>CAWGNQ010000013.1:0-5900 GCA_963823995.1 uncultured Acidobacteriota bacterium | reverse complement strand
TCTTGCACCGTCAGGACGAAACCCCCAGCCTCTGGCTGTCTGGCTGTTCGCTTCGGCGAGAACATCGTCCCTCCATCAGGTGAAGGCTGTCAGCGGCACTCCGTTCGAAGCCAGTGTCGACGCTGCGGAGTCTACCGGAGCAGCGAGCCTGTCGGCAGCTCGACTGACCGAGTTCAATGAAATTTCGAACACCGGAGTGGCGATCGTCAATCCGTCGAACGGCGTTGCTGAGATCGACCTGGAATTCACCAGGCAGCTTCCGGAGCCCGCGGTGTTCCAAACCCAGATGACACTCGAACCGCGCCAGCATCTGGCTCGATTTCTCGACGAACTCTTCGAGGACGAGATCGGGATGGGATTCGAAGGAACGCTAGAGATCCGATCTACCAGGCCCATCACCTTGACGGTTCTACGGACGCTCGCTGGTCTTCCCGTGTCCAATCATCCGGTCGGGTTTCCCGACAAGTAGTCCCGACTTTCTGGTGGTCGCCAATGTGGTCGAGAGCGTCAAAATGAATCCCAGGAGGGTGAAGCCCAGGCCGAGGGAGACTGACTTGGGGAGGTAGTGAAGCACCACATGGCTGTGACCCGCCGGAACTTCGAGAGCCGTCATGAACAAAGCCGCGCGTTCAAGCTCAACCGGGACACCGTTGACCTCGGCCGACCATCCCGGGTAATGGGTTATCGATATGAACAGGTGGCTGGGACGGTCCGATTGAACATCGAAATTGAGTCTGTTGGCCGTCCGACGAACCAAACGAACTTTACCGGGCTGCGCTGCTACATCGATTGATCCGTCGCTCTCGGCGATCGACTCTCGCCGCAATTTCCGGAGTTCCTCGATGGACTGAGCCTCGAGCAGCTCGGGTGAGTCCACGAGGAAGGCGACGGGAAGGGCCGTCGGACGTTCGAACATCCTTACCCGACTTCCGGGGAGGTTCAGGGGGAGCAATCCAGCGGTCTCTGCTGAGAGATCCGTCGTGACGGCCGCATAGACCTTCGCTTCCGAGTCTGCTTCGACCCGTATCGAGGAACGCCGGGACACAGGCCCGACGGGCGTTGGTCCCAGCGAATGAAAACCGGGATCAACGGTACGGGACATGAGCGTTCCATGCGGGCCCAGCAGCCGAACGGTTGCGCGACTCTCAGCCTGGACGAGCACGGAGAGCCTGTTGCACATCGAAGGGAGGTGGAACTGTGCGGTGGCTTGCGGGTCCAGGAGGAGCAGCGGGATCCCTGGTTCGTTCCGATTCTCGAGCCACAACTCGTCGGGAGTCGTTCGCGGACGCTGTCGAAGAAGCAGATTGCGGATGTCCTGGCTGGAAACCACATAACGGACTCCCAGCAGATCCAGGATCGGGTCTTCATAGTCGTCGAATTCGTGAAAGGTCAAGCGAGAGACCAGCGGCATCTGAGTCAACTCGGAAAAGGACTGCAGCATCCGTTCGGGCAGGATTGGGTCGAGGAAGCGAAGATCCGAGACCCGAGCGGCCGTAGCCGTGTTGGGAAAGAGAGGATAGTCTCCGATGCTCCGGAATTCACTCCCTTCCTGCCTCAGCTTCTTGACGAACTCCATATTGGGTGCTCGCTCTTCTCGAACCGGATGGATCCTGACTCCCAGTGCAAGGATCTCCGCAATTGCCAGTACGAGAACCGCTGGCGCCGAGTTCCGGTAGCCCTTGCGATGAATCCAGCCAATGGTAACGATCGACAATGCAACCGTGATGCCGAAGAGCGTACAGGCCAGAACGCTCAGAACGACCAGGCGCTGAGGAAACCGGATGATCTGCTGTGAGAAATAGGTCAGCCACCCGGCGAGGATCAATGCCCCCAAGGCTCCGAAGACCATCAGAAGCGTTCCCGCTCGCGAGTGTCGATCGAACACCGCGGACAGTCCCAGAGCAGCCAGAACAGCCACGCAGAATGCCAGTGAAGGCTGGAGATAGTTCGTAAAGATCATCCACTTGAGGAGCGGCAGCTTGCCGATCGTCTGGACCGAGAGAGGTCCAAACAGCTTGAGCAGCACGAGGCAAGCATAGAAGGCGAAGAACCAGCGCAAACGATGCCGTGAGCAAAGAAGTCCCACTGCTGCCAGAACCAGGACGGTGATACCGAGACCCGAAGGGACAAGGAATGCCTTGCCGTAGTCGGCGCTCCAGCCGAGCCCCGGCGCACCAAAGAAGAACGGCACGAGGAAGGTGATGAGGGCACCGGGCTGAAAGCGAATGGAGCCCCAATCGTGCAGGAAGTGTTTGCTGGAACTGAGTTGGAGATACTCGAGGCCGGGCAGGAGGAGTACTCCCGACAGGGTCACAACGAGAACGAAGACCCAGGGCCAAGGTAGCCAATTCTGCCAGAACCGATGCTCTGTCAACAACCGGGTGACAAGGAAGGCACCGATCAACACCCCGGCGAGAAAAGTCGCTTCCGGCATCCCCGCGAGGATGAGAAGAGTCAAAGTGAGGACCATTCCAAGAAACTGTCCTGTGCGGCGCTCCAGTCTCCAGGTTTCCACGAAGTACATTGCCGCAGGCAGCAGGAGTGGAACGGCGATGTGGTTCATGTTGATGTAGTCGATAAGATACCCGCTGAGCATGTAAGCCAGTCCGCCGAACCAGGAAGGGAGGAATTCGAGTCCGATTCGCCCTAGAAAGAGAAATGTGAAAATTCCAGCCAGCAACAATCGCAGCACGAACAGGTAGTCCCACCACCATCTCGAGGTCGAAACGAAGAAGGGCCATTGCATGGGTGAAAAGACTCCCGACTGGAAGTTGGCTGCAAGGGGCATTCCAGTGCCCTGGTAGGGGTTCCAGAGCGGAATCTCCCCCTCTTCGAAGAGTTCGTGGTGAATGAGAATGTTCCAGGGCTGAAACGCCCAAACCACGGCGCCGGAATCATTGCAGAACACCGGTCCTGCCTTCTGCTGAGCTGAGAGCCCCGTGACTCCGGGAACAAAAGGATAAGGGTCGAGGGTTCGTCCGAAGAACAGCACATCCGCGAAAAGCAGAAAGAGGACGGCAAGATAGAGAAGGAGGGCACGACCGAACGACTTGTCGTCTGTCGGGCTGACATCTGGAAGTCGGTCGATCACGGCAGAACCTTCCGGATTGTTCAGGTCTCCGGACACGCTGTAAAGTTCAATGGAACGAGCCCGTATCTCCCGTGGCAAGGTCCACTGTTTCCGAATTGTACAGGCGTCTAGCGCGCCTGCGCCACGAAGACGGCATAAAGCGGTTCGATCAAGCGTCTTTCAGCGAGATAGTCTTCGAGATCCATCGCCTCATTCAGCAGGGTCTGGATCCTCGGATCCTGCCGGCCGGCAGTGTCGATCCCGGAAACCAGCGGCATCACTACGTTTCCGAAGTAGGGTCGATAGACAGTGATCTCAAAGGTCTCTCTGAGGACAGCTTCGATCTCGGACGAGCGAACCATCTCCGTCGGATCGTCGTAGGCCACGGGCGGCACCAGTTTCCTCCCAACCCGGAACTCCGAGGGAACACGCTCGAACAGGGCTGCGGCATAACCCAGATGTCCCGGATTCCACTCGTCCCTCGATGGACCGATGTATTCATCGACGTACAACAGACCCGGCTTCCCTTCGCGGAGTCGTTCCGCACACAGGGAAAGGACGGGTTCCAGACGTTCGATGTGATGCAGGCTCGCATGAAAGAAGATGAGGCCGATATCGGGCTCGTTCTCGAGGTCCCGGAGCCAGGACTCGGCGTCCGAGAGACGATACTCGATCTGTTTAGCGTACCCGGCCTCCCGTGCCAGCGTGGCGGCGATCTCCAGAGACTTTGCACTCACATCGATCCCCGTGATGCGCGAAGCCGATCCGTGTCGCATGACCTCCCGTTCCAGGTTGCCGGGACCGCAACCAATGGAAAGCGCATAGTCAACGGGAACGAACTCCTCCGGAAGACTCATCAGAAACCATGAAAGCGGCCAAATCCGCCGGTCACCCGAGACCTTAAGGTTGACCCATTCCATCACCGGTTCGACGGCCAGCCAATAGGCATGGTCTTCCGACGATCCGGCGTGCTCCCGGCCCCACACTCTCGCCGTCTTCGCCCATTTGCGGTTATGGATCCACGCTCTCACCGACTTCACGTCGCTCCAAGCATGCCAGTCCCAGGCGCATTGGCCAAGCTCGAAATAGGTGACACGCACGTAACTCGATCGTAAGTGCCCGCGAAATAAGAATTCCGGTTCGAGTCTGGCACCGAACTGCGGAAAGACCCCGTTCGCGACGGGCGTCACCCGAGAGGTGGCTTCGTCGCGACGTCCGGCAGTCGTTCATTGGAAGATCTTTCCGAAGGTCCGCCGGGCCAGACCACCGCGGTAAATGACCGTGACAAGATAGGGATTCAAACAGCCTCGAGCCATCGACGCCAACCAAGGTACCGACATCATATCGAACCAGAGCCGAATCAGCGGGGCCAGCACGGGGCCAAGCTTCAGTCGCCGAACACGGCCGAGCCTCAGTCGATCGACCGGCGAGAGAGAGAGGAATTCCAGATTGGGATCGGCGGACCTGAAATAGTGGGATATCTCTGAAAAGCGGGGCAGCATATCACCCCAGGGTCGGTGCACCCGGAAACCGCCATGCGGCCCGCCATGCCAGAAGTCGATGGGAAAGCTTCCGTTGGGGTGATCGAGGAGGATGAAGCCATCCTCTCGGGTGACCCGCAGGAGATGGCGCGCGAACTGCGTTCGTCGCTCATCACAGTCAGCAAGACGGCGGGCGACGTAGTGATCCTCCATCGTTTCGTAGATTCCGATGTGCTCGATGAGCCCGCAGGAGATGGCGATGTCGAAACTGTTTCGCTGGAACGGAATCTGGAGCGCATCGGCAGAATGCAGGAAAGGGCCACTGGCCCTCTCCTGCCATTGGCGATGCCGTGACCGCCCCGCATCGATTCCCCAGGCGTCGAATCCCGCCTCTCTCAGAAGGTCGATCGAGAGGCCCCCGCCACATCCACAGTCGAGAAGGGTCAGTTCGGCGGGCACCCGCCCCGTGCAGGCGCAGTAACGCCGGAGTGCCGGCACGAGGAAACTCTCGACTCGCTCCGCGACACCCTGGGCCTCCAGTCGAAGGGTCTCCGCCTGACCGGGGTCTGCGGGATCGAGGTCGAAGTCATGGAATGGATTCCCCCGGAGGAAGTCGAGCCCACCGCAGACACATCGGACACTCTCCTCGCCATTGATGCGGAGAGTCGCTTCGCAGTCCGGGCAAATCAAATTCACGGGCATAGGGCGGCCGAACCTTGTGGATTGCTGTAAATTCATCTCTCCCACAATTTCGGCGACTCCGACAAGCTGAATGCGACCACCGATAAGGATAAGCAAATGTGAAGCCAGAAGAGATCAGCGGGATGCTGGTGTCTGACGCGCCCACGTTTTCGAGTCTTGGAGACGGAACCTTCGATGAGCAACTCCGACCGGAGAGTCGGAGTTGATTCGCGCCTTCAGCGATTGATCCGTCGGAGGATGTTCGGGACTTTGGGTGTTGCCCAAAGCTCGCGGATGAAACGACGCCTTTGGCGCCTGCGGTCCGGGCGCAGTGCGACTTCGGGTGAGTCAGAATGCCTCATGGGGCGGGCAATTCGTCCCGGGCTGCGGTGGGAGGATCCACGCTCATCCTCCGAGACGAAATCGGCCGGAGGGGAGTAAGACGCAAAGGGCGTCGTCTCATCCCAGAGCCTGCGCCCGGCGGCCCAGGCTCGAAGATGCCCGAGGAAGAGTAGCGCGCTGTAGGCGCGACTCATTTTCTCGACATAGGTGCCAGACAGGTAATAAAATCCTGTATTGGCAGGCACTTACAGGTCCGATGCGTGCGTGTCACCAATTTCATGAACCGTCAAGCTGTCGGCCGTGTTCGATTCGGGGCGACATGTCGG
>CAWGNQ010000012.1:0-6519 GCA_963823995.1 uncultured Acidobacteriota bacterium | reverse complement strand
GCTTGCACCGCCAGGGCGAAATCCCCAGCCTCCGGCCGTTCGCTTCGGCGCGGACATCGTCCCTCGATAAGCTGGGGCTGTCAACAGACGCTATCCAGCTATCCGGTCGGGTTTCCGCACGGATAGCCCCGGCCGTGGCCGATCACCCAGGCGGTGGAGAGCGTCAAGATGAAACCCAGGATGGTGAGATTAAGGCCGAGGGTGACCGAGCCGGGAGCGTAGCGAAGTACCACATGGCTGTGTCCCGCCGGAACTGCAAGCGCGGTCATGAACAGGGCTGCGGGAGTCAGGTCAACCGGGGCACCGTTGACATCGGCCGACCATCCCGGGTAATAAGTCGTCGAAATGAACAGGTGGGTGGGACGGTCCGTCTGAACGTCGCATTCGACTATCTTGCGCGATTCCGGCGAACAAGACGACTCCGCCCCGCTGCGTTGGCGAATCCGCTCGTCACTCAGATGAGCCGATCGACTCGAGCCGGAATCTCCGCAGCTGCTCCATGGACTGGGCGTCGAGCAGCTCCAGGTGAGTCGGTGAGGAAGGCGACGGGAAGAGCCGTCGGCCGGCTCGAACACCTTCACCCGACTTTCCGGAGATTCTGGGAATGAATCCGGCCATCTATACCACTGATAGATCGGCCGTGACGAGCGGCGTCAGGCATTCGGGTCCAAATCTTCTTCAACCCTGAGTGACAGGCGCCAGGGCAGCCGGCCCACCGGCGTTAAGTACAAGAGTATGAAGGCCGGATTCAACGGTCCATGACCCGAGGTCTCCCTGCGGACCCAGAAGACCAGAGCAGGGGTGCGATCGTCTGCCTCGACCAGCACGGAGAGCGGATCGCACAACGAAGGGAGGTGGGGAACTCCGCAGCAGCACGAGGGCCCAGGAGGCGAAGCGGAATCCCTGTTTTGTCGCGATCTTCGGTCCACAGCTTCTCGGCAGTCGTTCGCGGGCGTTGTCGAAGGAGCAGGTTTCAGACATCATTACTTAACAGGTCCTTATCCAACTCCACAGAGATAGAGAAACCGGGTACTCATAGTCATCGAATTCGCGAAGGGTGCGATCCAGAACACCAGCAGCATAGAGGCCAACTCGGAGAAGGACTGCAGGTTCGTTCGGGCGAGAGCGGGTAGAGGAAGCGAAGATCCGAGATCTGGACGGCCGGAGCCGAGGTGCTCGGAAAAAGCGGGAAGTCTCCGATGCTCCAGAATGCACTGCCTTCCTGTTTTAGCTTTTCGACGAAGCCCATGTCGGATGCCCACGCCTTCCCCAACGGATGGATCCTGGCTCCCAAGGACACCAATCTCCAACACCACAAGAGCCAAGACCGCCGGCGCCGCATACCTGTACCCCCCTGGGAACCATCCAGCCGAGAGCCACGATCGATAGTGCCACGGCGATGCCAAAGACAGCGCAGGCCAGAACATTGAACGCGACAAGCGGTTCCAGAGCCTGAGTTAGCTGCAGGAAGGAATTGGCCACCCAGCCGGTGACGGTGAAGAGACCCGCACCCCGGAAAACCATCAGATCGTGCCCCCGCTCCAGTGATCTCCGCGGACATTCCCAGAGCTGCGCGCACACCAGCAGAAATCCCAGGTGAAAGCTGAAGATACTTCGTGAAGATCATCCGCTCGAGCACAGGCGGCCTGTTGATGTTCTCCAACCGCGCGAGGTCCGAAGAGCTTGAGCAGCACGAGCAGGAGCAGCCCAGCCAAAGAAGCCGCCGGCCGACGATGCCGTGAGCCCCAGACTCCCACTGCTGCAAGAACCAGAACGGCCACACAGAGGCCCGAGGGGACCGTGAAGGCCTTGCCGTCGTCGGCACTCCAACTAGGCCCAGCTCGATCCAAAGAAGAACGGCGCCAAGAAGGTGATGAAGGCGCCGGGCAGGAAACAAACGGTGCCCCATTCCTGCAGGAAGTGCTTGCTGAAGCTGAGTTGGAGATACGAGTCCGGGGAAGAGCAATACTCCCGATAAGGTCACGACGAGAACAAACCCCAGGCCCAACGGAGCCAATCCTGCCATGACCGATGTTCTCTCAACAGCTTCGTGACCAGAAACGAACGATCAACGCTCCGGCGAGGAACTCGCTTCGGGCATTCCTGCGAGGATGAGAAGCGCCAATGTCAGGACCACTCCGAGAAAGTGACTCGTTCGTCGCTCCAGTCGCCAGCTTTCCACGAAGTACATTGCCGCAGGCAGCAGGAGGGGGACGGCAATGTGGTTCATGTTGATGTAGTCGATGAAATAGCCGCTGAGCATGTAAGCCAATCCACCGAACCAGGCGGGGAGGGTACTGAGGCCGATTCGTCTCAGAAAGAGAAATGTGGAACAGCCGGCCAACAATAAACGCAGCACGAACAGGTAGTCCCACCACCATCTCGACGTCGAAACGAAAAACGGCCACTGCAAGGGCGAGAAGACTCCCGACTGGAAGTTAGCGGCGAGAGGCATTCCCGTCCCTGGTAAGGATTCCAGAGCGGAACCTCTCCCTCCTCGAAGAGCTCGTGGTGAACAAGGATGTTCCAAGGCTGAAATGCCCAAACCACGGCGCCGGCATCATTGCAGAACGCCGGTCCTGTCTTCTGCGGCGGTGAGTGCCCGGAGACCCCGGGAACAGAGGGGGAAGGATCGAGTGTACGTCCGAAGAAAAGCACATCCGCGAACAGCAGAGCGAGAACAGCAAGGTAGAGGAGGAGGGCACGGCCGAACGCCTTTTCGTTTGCCGGCCTGACATGTAAAGTCGTTCGCTCACGGAAGAACCTTCGGGTCGTTCAAGTCCGTCGACTCGCCGCACACTTCAGCGGAACAATGCGGTACCGTCCCGGGTAAGGTCCGCTGTTTCCGGATTGTACAGAGGGCTAGCATGCCTGCGCCACGAAAACGGCATAGAGAGGTTCGATCAAGCGTCTTTCGGCGAGATAGTCCTCGAGGTCCATCGCCTGATTCAGCAGGGCCTGGATGCCCGGGTTCTGCAGGCCGGCAGAGCGGATTCCGGAAACCAGCGGCATCACGACGTTTCCGAAGTAAGGTCGATAGGCTGTGATCTCGAAATCTCCCTGAGGCGTGCTTCGATTTCGGAAGAGCGAACCATCTCGGTCGGATCATCATAGGCCACGGGCGGCGCCAGCTCCTTCGCAATCCGGAACTCCGGGGGAACGCGCTCGAACAGGGCGGCAGCATAGCCCAGATGTCCCCGATTCCACTCGTCCCTCGAGGGACCGATGTATTCATCGACGTACATCAGGCCGGGCTTTCCGTGGCGGAGTAGCTGCGCACACAGGGAAAGGACGGGTTCCAGACGCTCGATGTGATGCAGGCTCGCATGAAAGAGAGATCAGGTCGATATCGGGCTCTTGTTCGAGGTCCTGGATCCAGGACTGGCGTCCGAGAGACGGTACTCGATCTGCGGGGCGTACCCGGCTTCAGTTGCCAGCCTGCGGGCGATTTCCAGACACGTGGACCACATCGATTCCCGTGATGTGCGAAGCCGATCCGTGTCGCATGACCTCGCGCTCCAGGTTGCCGGGCCCGCAGCCAATCGAAAGCGCATAGTCGACGGGAACGACTTTCTCGGGAAGATTCATCAGGAACCACGAAAGCGGCCAAATCCGGCGATCCCCCGAGACTTTGAGGTTGACCCTCCATCACCGGTTCGATACCCAGCCAATAGGCATGGTCTTCCGATGATCCGCGTGCTCTTGGCCCCATACCTTTGCCGTCTTCGCCCATTTGCGCTTTTGAATCCAGGCTTTCAGTGAATGCATTTCTGCAGTCCAAGGCCAAGTCTCCGCAGATCCGGCTGATGATCCACTTTGCGGCCGCCACCGACACTGGCTCGTCTCAATGGGACCCGATCGACGACACCGATCTTCCTGCAGCCCCCAGATGTCGAAAATATCCCTCGTCGGCAAGAATCGCGAGGATCTTTTGGACCACCAGAGCGTATCCTCCTCGTTCAAATGGCAACAGTCGTCCGCGTACAGCGGCCGCTCCACGTCCCGAAACATCATCGAGAGGTCGCGAAAATCCACACCTTCCCGGGAAAGGCGCCTTGCGTACCGAATCAGATGAGGGTAGCCCCGTCTTGCCCAATTGGCGTAGGGTTGATCGTCATCGATCGCAACGGTCTTCTCTTTCGGTGTCATCGGCTTGGTTCTTCGACGAACTGGTTCGGCTGGAACAGTGAAGCAATAGTGCCATCCGCCTTGACAGGCGACTCATCTGAATCCAACGGCGGCCCAATTTTCTGCAACGAATTCCAGCAGCGCGTCATCGTCGGCAAAGACGCGTCGGGGGCCACTGACTTCCCACGGGATCCCCCTGGCTCCCTTTCCGAAATCGAGCGTCAGATGTGCGATCCTGGATTGAAGCCGGAATCGAGGCTCTTCCACAACGCTAGAGCTGTATTGGACCCACGTAGCGGCCAAGTCTGAAAGAGGTGGGCACAGCGCCTTCGTAGAGCCTGAAGCGAACTCAATCGTGCGAGGCGTTCCCTGCCGGAAGCCTCCGAGATGGACCGTCTGAATGTACCAGTCCCGTGGATAAAGGGGGAAGCACCTCTGGGCACGAGCTCGGTCGGCGGTAGAGCGACCTCATTGAAGCCATCGATGTTGATCACGAGATCGAACTCCGCTCCCAGGCTGGTCAGATACACAAGAGTCATCAATTGCTGGGGTTGCTTATAGCCGCCCATTCCCAGGTTGACCAGGCGGATTTCTCGTCCCGACGCCTTTGCGAGTCCGGTCGTGAGCTGGGCTCCCCCGAGAGTCCGGTCTGGGCCGCAAACGATCCCCCCGATTAGGGCGACGACGAGATGCTCCGGCCCCCGCTTCATCCATGGGACTGTGTAGCCCATGTGCGGGGAGTCCGGCGCGTGTTTCTTGAGGTCGAGGTCCAGCGTGTATCCAAGGTAGGGGTGCCGCACGTATCGGGCATTTACGTCAGTGGCCGAATGAGGAGATGCCGTCGACCCGGTACGTTCTCACTTTGCGGTGTCGCCAGCCCGGCCAGTTGTTTGCGAATCCTTTCCCTCGGAAATTCCCTGCCACGCACGATCTTGAATCCTACGGGAATCAGAAGCTCGACCAGGAGAAGCGCGGCCGTGAGGCTCGCCAGCAGGAGGAGGATGCGTCTCGCGCGCAAGCCGGACGGAAACAGTCTCATCACATGGGTCCTCCGTAGTGGGTGAAGCATATCCTGCTGCGCCGGGCACGATGCCAGGCAGGTCCAGCGCTTCAGTCGTGCCGTCACCCATCAGAACGCCGCCTCATCCAGTGATCCGGGTTGGAGGAGCAACGGGGAGCCAGACTACCACATCCAGAAAGCGATTTTCCGCTGGGATCAGGCCTCTCGGACCGCGTCCCGGCCTTGAAAGTAGGTGACACGCACGTAATTCAATCGTAAAGTACCGCTGAGAAAGGGTTTTGAGGCCAGTCTGGCACCTGTCTCGAAAATCACTTGCGAGCTGACGATTCGCGCGTCTTGCATTTCCGGAATGGGCGGGAGGTGGCGATGGTGAAGGGGATCGCCCACTGTTCCGCTCTGGTGCTGTGTCGGGCGGCAGTCCCTTAGTCGAAGACTTTGCGAAGGACCCGTTGACCCAGGCTTTTCCGGTGGATCACGGTGATCAGATACGGATCAGACCACTTCGGGTCAACGGTTCCAGAATGGGTGTCGACAAGATCTCGAGCCAGAGCCTAACCAGCGGAGCCAAAGCCTGGCCGGACCTGAGTCGCCGACACGACCGAGCTAGCCGATCGACCGGCGAAAGAGAGAGGAACTGGATATCAGGCTCGACGGTTCTGAAGTAGCGAAAAATCTCCGAGAAGCGAGGCAGCATATCGCCCCGGGGAGAGTGTATCCGGCAGCCGCCATGCCAGAAGTCGATGGGAAAGCTTCCGTTGGGGTGATCGAGGAGGATGAAGCCATCCTCTTGGGTGACCCGCAGGAGCTCCCGCGCGAACTGCGTTCGTCGCTCATCACAGTCGGCAAGACGGCGGGCGACGAAGTGAGCCTCCATCGCTTCGTAGATTCCGATGTGCTCGATGAGGCCGCAAGAGATGACGATATCGAAACTGTTTCGCTGGAACGGAATCTGGAGCGCGTCGGCAGAATGCAGGAAAAGGCCGCTGGCCCTCTCTTGCCATTGGCGATGCCGTGACCGCCCCTGAAATTCGATTCCCCAGGCGTCGAAGCCCGCCTCTCTCAGACGGTCGACCGAGAGACCGCCTCCGCATCCCGCAGTCGATAACTTGGTGAGTTCGGCGGGCACCCGGCCCGTGCAGGCGCAGTAACGCCGAAGTGCCGGCAGGAGGAAACTCTCGACTCGCTCCGCGACACCCTGGGCCTCCAGTCGAAGGGTCTCCGCCTGATCGGGGTCTGCGGGATCGAGGTCGAAGTCATGGAATGGATTCCCCCGAGGAAGTCGAGCCCACCGGATCCGAGACGGGGAAAGAGCCCACCGCCTGCCGAACCGTCAAGCTGTCGTCCGTGTTCGATTCGGGACGAAATGCCAG
>CAWGNQ010000011.1:0-3478 GCA_963823995.1 uncultured Acidobacteriota bacterium | reverse complement strand
GATGGCCTCGTAATAAGTCAGGCGGCCAAACCGGCGCCGAATCGCAGGCTGAGCCGCGGCTCGGCCGTTAAGCGGCCATATCGGCCGAAAATGTCCATCCGGAACCGTCGCAGCCCCATCCGGACGGAGTCGAGAAGCCTCTGAAGCACCTGAATCGGCCGGTTGGGACCCCTTTTCGGTTTCATCGAACGACCTCGGAGCCGACTGGCCCTCAGGATGTTCAGTCCGGCCGCCTTCAAGAACACACACAGGCGAACCGCAGACATGCCTCGCACCCGTAGGTGCTTGATTCCCGTCCTACGGTCCAGCTCCGACATCGTCGCCTCACAGCCGGATCGAAAGCGGTAGCGGTCTCGAAACGCTGCCGTCTCCTGATGGGCTTTCCGCTTCTCCAGTCGCAGTTCCTTGTTGGTGTAGCGAAGATAATGGCCGCGACCTCCCGGCTCGACCGGACACGCCTCCCGCAGCGGGCAGGCTTCGCAGACTGCGGTCTCGAACCGTGCGCTGTGCCGCTGCTTGTTCAGCCGCGTTCTATTCGGGGCGTGTCCCTGCGGACACCTCCGTACTCGATGCCGTTCGTCATAGTCGAAGTCGGCCAACCCGACCGGCGGGGCGGGCTTTCCGGAGAGGACCGGAGCAATCAGCTCCACCCCCTTTTGTCGGCTCTTCGTGCAGTTGTCGTCGCTGCCGTAGGCGCTGTCGGCCAGCACCTGCTTGGGCGAGCGCCCTTCCTTTCGGCTCTTCTCCAGGGCCGGGATCAGCGACTGACTGTCGTTCTTATGTGCCCCTTCGACTTCCACATAGGTGATCAGGTTCAGCGCCGGCTCGGCTTCGTCCTCCTCCTCCTCCTCCTCCCGCTCCGTATACGTCTCCATGACCTGCGCCTGGTAGCCTTTCCCCTTGTGCCCGTAGGTCGCATCCGGATCCGACGGATTCTGCAGCGAGTCGCCCGAAATCTCTTTATTCGCCTTCACCGCAATCCGTGGCGCCCCCGTTTCGCCATCCTCCTCCACCCGGCACTGCTCCGAGAAGACCCGCACCAGCAACTGGTAGCTGTGCATCCCCGTAATCTCTTGATCCTTGCCAAACCGTTCGATCAGATCGAACAGGTCCTCGGCCAGCGTCCGCAGGGTCTGCTCCGACTCCGACGGCTTGACCAGCGCGAAGACGCCCTGTCCCCGCTGCGGCAGATAGCGTTCCCGGACTTCTTCGGACAGCGCCTCGAACCGCTTCGGGTGTTTTCGCTTCAGGTTCTTCAGGAACTTGCGGCTCGTCTGCGCGATCAGACGCAGCCGCCCCAGATACCGCATATTCGAGAAGATCTGCGTCGAGTCCAGTCGCTGCCGGTCCGTATCGACCTCACAGACCTCTTTCAACTTGTCCGTCACCCGATCGAACAACTCCGCGGCCGTCCCCTCCCGCATCACCTTCGTTCGCATCGTCCACAACGTCTTCGCACACAGATAGGCGGCCTGGTCCGACTCCTCGGTAATGTCCAGCGCGTAGTGCCACTGCAGATCGAACGCAAAGCGGTCGATCGTTTCCTCGTCGGTCAGATCCTGCATCTGCTGCAGCAGCACCGCTCCCAGGGTCGCGTACAGTTCCTTGGTGGGTCGCCCCTGGCTCGGGTTGTAGTCCTCCATCAGTTTCTCGACCGGCAGCACCGGCAGAATCTCCTTCCGAAACAAACCCGGCCACGACTCCCGCAATCGCTGGAGTCGCTTCGTGCCCAGGTAGCCGAAGGGGTCGAACAAGTAGCCCGCTTTGTGATCTTTGGCGTGAAGCATCCATTCTCCCGATAAATCGTTGATTCTACAGGAGAAAGTAACACACGACCCTGACATCCCCCGCCCCCACCAACATCACTTTCTTCCATGTTATCAACGACTTATAAGAATGTGACTTTTTACGAAGCCATCAATTCTGAGATTGGCGATTGCAGTTTGCGATTGCGATTTGCCAAGTGAACACAAGTCGGGAATCTGGAGTCGGGAATCTGGAATCGGGAGGAGCGGGATCGGAGAGCGGCGCAGAACCGGTTCGTGGTCCAACCCGGCCATCTGGTTTCCAGAGGACTCCGGTCTCCAAGATTGCACTGCCTTCGTACGCTTGCCCCTCCTTTTGAAAACGGTAGCGGGAGAGGCCGGCCTGATACTCGTTGATGCCGAGCCGCACGAGACGATCTGCGATCTCCGGTCTGGGCACTTCCTCGACGACCCGGAACTGTTCATGTCTTTGGGGAAACAGGTACTGGGTGACGAACTTGCTTCCCGGCAGATAGTTCCAGACAGGCTGGGAACCCCCCATCGGATCGCGGTAGGTCTGACCCGGTCCCAGGAACTGGTTGGTACCCACGTCATCACCGCGACGCCCTTCTCTCCGTTTTCCGGGTTGAGAATGCTGCGTACCGCCCCACGACCGGCCTGCCGGGGTGCACTCCACTCGCCTTCGAATCCAAGCTCGGACAAAAGGGCCGACTGGGTGCGGCATGCTTCGTCCGATTCAATCGGTCGGCGGATGAAGACTGGCCAGACGATGATCTCGAAATCCTCGGGGCTGTAGAGGTTCACCTGCCCGCTCTCAGGGTCTCCCTCGACCTCCCAGTCGTCCGGATGTTCGATCGAGAACCCGATCGGATCCCGATGAGTCGTCCATGAAGTGGGGAAGGATTCGGTCCCGAATCCCGACTCCGAGTGTGCGGGGACCGAACATGCCGGCATGAGCGAGGCCAGCGTGCAGATCAACAGGCATAGAGGGACTCGGGGACGAAGACTCCGGAAGGCGATCATCGGCATTTCTCCAACACGGTCAACTCTGAGGAGAGTCGGGAATCCAGTGCCGGCCCATCGGATCCTCCACGGTCACTGCCATCGATTCGTCCGACTCGCCCCAGTCCTCTTATCGGTCGCTCGGGATGGACCGATTAGACGATTTCGGAGATGCATGACCTGCGCGCGGGTCCAAGCCCCGTCGCCTCAGAGCACTCGCCCGAGGAACTGGCAGACGACGGTAATGACGATCAGGGCGACCGGGTACACGCCCGTATAGGCCAGGACGGGTTCACTTCGGCCGGTCAGTTCACTGACCACCCCCAGGGCGGGTGTGCTCGTCATGGCTCCGCTCACGGAGCCAAGGACGGTCAGGATGTCCTGGCGAAACAGATACCGGGTGATCATGAATCCAAGCAGGGCAGAAACCAGTGTGACCAACGCTCCGGCCAGCAACAACGTTGTTCCGGACTCCTCGACGACCGACGCCAGTGACCCTCCCGCCGATGCACCCGCACCGGCAAGGAAGAGCACGAGTCCAAGTTGCTGCAGAATGTACTTAGCGCCGCGGGGCGTTCGAATGTTCAGTCGTCCGATTCGGCCGAAGTGGGCCAGCACCAGGCTGACCATCAGTGGACCCCCCGCCAGTCCGAGCCGGAAAGTAGTGCCTCCCGGAAGAGGGAACTCTTTGTAGGCCAGCAGCACTCAAA
>CAWGNQ010000010.1:0-4811 GCA_963823995.1 uncultured Acidobacteriota bacterium | reverse complement strand
GAATTCGATGTTCGACAGATGAACCCCGCCCTGATGAAAGACGCGGACGGTACCTTCCTCGGGAGGATCGGAGTCGACGTCGCCGATGTTGGAATGGTCATTATCGGTGTTGGCGTCCAGTCCGTAGATGATCTCCCGGTCCCGGTGCCCGAGGACGAAGGTGTAGAGATAGGTCAGGCGAACCAACTGTTTGATACGCCGCATGGGCAGCACGTACTTCTGGTAGAGCGGAGTGCTCTCGTTCCGGAACCCCGGATAGCCGGTCACTTCGATTCGAAAATTCTCAGGTTCAAGCCGGAGCAGGCAGTCCGACCCGCCCCAGAAGATCTTCCGGTTCGGGTCGTAGGTCAGAAATCTCAATTCCGAAGACCGGCTTGGAGCGATGTCTTCGGAGTCACCTGCCGCTGTTCCGAAGCGGAAGGGCACTGTCGAGACGACCGGTCGGGATCCGCTGAGGTCGATACGGGCAAGCTCCGAGACTTCCGGGAGGGTCCCGAGCAGAATTCCGACGGCCGGGCCGTCTGCAAGCGCAAGGAGACGCAGCGAGCCAAGGTCGGCGGTCCGCTGGACAGTCCAGGTGTGCGGATCGATCGCCGTCAGCCGGGTGCCGGCGAGGTAGACCAGCCCGGACGAGGGTTCCCAGGCCAGCGCACGGAAGGGCTCCTTGAGCTCGAGAACGGTCCGCGAGTTTCCGCTGATCGGGTCGATAGTGCGCAACCGCGTACCGGGGGCCTCGAGACCGAGGAGGCAGTTCTGCCGGGGGTCCCAGGCGAGATCGAGGAAACGGACGTCGAGACGGCCCACTTCGTGCGCACTTCCGCTCATGCGGTCGATGACGAGAAGTCGCTTGTCGGAATCTGCGGCAAAGAGTCGGTCGCCGCGGGGATCGAAGGCCGCGGCCTGGATGTCGAAGGGCTGCAGAATGCGGTCATGTTCCGCGGGGTCGATGAAGGCGGCCGTCACCGTGCTGACCGAGCGGAGCCGGGCGTCGAAGCCGGCAAGGATATCCGAGTAGAGGGAAGAATAGACGAGGTATCCCGCGATGCAGGTCACGAAAAACAGGGTCGGCACCAGAACCAGAAGGAATGCGCTCTGAATCCTCAGCTCTCTCTTTCCGCTCATTGCACCCCCAGCCGGGTTTCGAGTAATCCGATCGCGATTCTCGGATGCCGGCGCGCCTCGGCTTCTACCCCGCACGCATCCACCACCAGCGCCTCGAGCCCTTCTGAAAACGCGTGCTCAAACCGCCTCCGACGGCCCATCAGGCTCTCTTCTCCGAACACCTGACCGACCTCCGGATAGTGCACACAGTCCCCCTCGAGTCGAACCCTGCCCCCCAGGACGACGTAGACGTCGTCGGCATGGTCGTCTCGGCGGTAGAGGCGGTCTCCGTCGAAATAGTTCATCAGGCGACTGTGGCGTGCGACTGTCAGTAGTTCGGCCGCCCTGAACCGCCTGAACAGACCGGCCTTCGAGAGCCGATCGATGCGCTCGATACTGTTCATCGACGGCCTCCCGTCGCTTCGCTCGAGGAGGGAGAGCACCGTTTCGCAGAAGAGC
The DNA here is from genome assembly GCA_963823995.1 of uncultured Acidobacteriota bacterium. Classification (GTDB taxonomy): domain Bacteria; phylum Acidobacteriota; class UBA6911; order RPQK01; family JAPXNP01; genus JARRKC01. The sequence continues at coordinate 3,251 of CAWGNQ010000010.1, read as the reverse complement.
GGGGCCTTCGGGCGGGTAAGCCGTGTCTGAAAGCGCCCCGCGCTGCGAACAGGGTCCTCGTCCCAGAGGGCCTGGGCTGCTGCGGAGCACTCCAGGTCGAAGGCACCGTCGAGCGCCTGCTCGATGATGGTCGCGCGGTCGGCAGGTTCCGCATGAAATCGCCTTCTGTACACTGCCACGGCCTCATCGAGATCGGTGCGGGCCACCAGCGGCAGCAGCAACTTGAAGACTTCCCGGCTGCAGGCCTGTTCCACGCTCTCGATGGCGTTGGCCCGGACCCGGGGGCTGGTCGAACGGAGCGAGGAACTGATCATCTCGAAGTCGGGAAGGCGGCCGCCGATCGTCAGGATCTCGAGGACGAATTCCACGATCGACTGCTGGACGTCTCGGTAAAAGAGTGAAAGGACGTCGATTCCGCTCGTCTGCCCAACCTTCGGCCGGAGGACGGCATGAAAGTAAAGGTACCGGTAGGCTCGTTCCAGTTCCGTGCGAATCAGGTCGGGAAGCAAAGTCTCGAACTGCGGAAAGGCGAGCTTCCCAAGGGACCTTGCCGCAATCGAGCGAGCCTGGTATTCGAATCGAGGATCCGTCAGGATGTCCGCAATCGTTGGCACGCTTCCGAGTCCGATGTCGAGAATCAACTTCTCGACCTTTCGGCGCTCGAATGGCGTCAGCCCCTGTTCCAGCGAGAGAAGCGGACGGATGCAGCTGGAATCCCTGATTTTCCCGAGAACGTCGATGCCCGCATCGCGCTCCCGCGCCGAGCCTTGACTCACGACATCCAGAATCTCCGGCACCAGATGACTGGAGTCGCGACCGACCAGGTTCCGGATGGCGGACAGCGCTTCATAACGGGCATCCGTGCTTTCCTCATGGAGGAACCGGACCAGGAAATGGGCATATCGCCCCTGCTGCATCTGTCCGAGAGCTCGGATGCCGGCCTGCTGCTCCTGCTCGGAGCCGGTCAGCAATTCCTCGATGACGGTCATGGCCCGAACCCCGTCATTCAGATTCCAACTGTTCCATCGGGCGACCGCTGCTGCGGCGCGCTCCCAGGGGTCGTTGGAACCGAGCAGGGAGCCGAGCAGTTCCGACTGGACCAGACCCTGGGCCCCCAGGACCTCGATGAACGTCGACTCGGAGACGATCTCGTGCCGGCTCAGGGCTCGGACCAGGGTGGTGAGCACCTCGACGTCGGCATCGCGGAGGATCTCACTCAGCAGTGCGTGAAGCCCTCGGCGGTCGCCGTTGCGCGTCCGCTCGAAGTAGACAAGTAAGGCATCGAGAGCCTGCCGCTTGTCGATGTTCGTCATGAACCGGATCGCAGCTCTGGCGGCTTCCGGCTCACCCTCGCGTGCCAGACGCCGCAATTCGTCGATTTCCGTCTCGTTGAGGCTGGTCAGGATCTCCCGATCGGAGCGTGAGAAATCGAGCCATTCCCGCCTCAGGTTGGTCATGATGGCGGACAGGTAATCGCCGCGCAACAATAAAGCAATCAGGAGCAGACCGAGACTGACCGCCAGTCCCACGGCGGAGACCTGCCCATGGTTCATCAGGGGAGCGCCGACGAAGAGGAACAGGCCGGCGAGCGACGCCGCAAGTGGCTCGGAGATACCCTCGGAAAAGGTCCGGACCTGGCTCTTGTACTCCCCGGGGACCCCGTTTATGACGAAGTTCCAGTTGTTGTTGTCGATGGAACTCTGGATGCCCTGGTAGGCAAAGAACCCGAAGACCGCCGCATACCAGCCGTAACTGACATACAGGAAGGCAAACGCAGCAAGGAAGGTGAGGGGCTGGATGAGTGCAAGATTCCTCACTCCGAACAGGACGACGGCACGACTAAACAGGAAGAAATTGACGATCAGATTGAAGACGTTCGTCAGGGCGAACAACATTCCGAACAGAATGGCGAGTTCCGCCTCGTCGGTGGATGCCGAAAAGATTCCGAGGTACTGGAACTCACAGATCGTCGACAGGAAGACCGTCGTTACGAGGATCAGGTTCAGGAGAACCACGTAACGGGAACGGTTCATGATGCGGCTTACCTCGACAGTCTGTTCGAGGAATCCACCTTTGTTCGGATCGACCTCGGGTTCGATCTTCCGCCAGTTGCGGTTGATCATGAGGATGACGGGAAAGGTCGCTAATGCCACGAAAGACCAGGCCAAAAAGAGGCCCTCGACCGGGAAGATGCGGGCCAGCAGGGTGACGATTCCGCCTCCCAGTGCCGCACCGAATGCCGCTCCGCCCGAGAATACGGAGAACAGGCGCTTGGCATCGAGCATGTCGAAATAGCGGTCTACATAGTTCCAGTAGAGCGTGAACAGGCTGATGGTCCAGAGCGAGGCGTAAAGCTTGATGAAATAGAAGGGGATCGTGCTCCACTCGCTACCGACGGAGGCTGCCAGAAAACAAAGCACTCCGCCTCCTGAAAGAGCGGCGAGCGTGATCTTGAACTGGGTGTCGATGCCGCGGCGGGTGGCCAGGAACGAGAAAAGAGGCGTGAAGGCCAGCATGATCAGCGGCAGGAGAAGATAGACGACGGGCAGTCGTTCCGCTCCGACATGGACGAGGAAAAGGGTGTCGGCCGTACTGATTCCCAGCGCCACACCCACCTCGAGCAGTGCCCCGAGAAGGGCAAAATGCAGGACCTTGCGGCCCTCCGTTCGATGTATCTTGAGGAGTCTCTGTAGGAAGCGGCTCATCGCCCGCCCGCTCCAACCCCGTTTCCACCGCCACTGGCCGCCTGCACTTCGTCACCTGCAATCATTCCGCCGATTTCAGAATTCGGGACATACATAAAATCGGCAGATCCGCCGATATGTTTAAGCAGGAGATCGGGCTACGGTGGACGGAGTGTCCGAACCGGGGAAGCCCGCCGGTCGTTCGGGCCTGTAACGGCCGGCCATAGATCGCCGACGGTAAGGAAGGAACATGAGATTTCGAAAGTGCTTGCTCACCCTGTTGCTCGCCGCGCCCCTGTTGTCCACTACACTGCCGGCGGCGGATCAGGATGCGGATCCTGTCTGGAGCCTCAACGCCACAGCCGATGTCGTCTCGACCTACTACTGGCGGGGATTCGATCTGACGGAACACAACCCGGCTCTTCAGCCGAGTTTCACTCTGACCCACAATCCATCGGGTCTCTCGGTGAATCTCTGGGGCTCGACGGCGCTTGACGAGCGATCCTGGACCGGCGATCTCGATGAGCTCGACCTCACCGTCGGGCTCGATCATTCGCTCGGGAGTGC
>CAWGNQ010000009.1:0-630057 GCA_963823995.1 uncultured Acidobacteriota bacterium | reverse complement strand
GGTCCAGCCGCCCCGGCGCGACCCCGGGGGGCGAAGATCCTGCGCTGCACCCCCGCCCCGGACAGGGGCGGGATCGTCCTGCGACCAGCTCGTCGAATCATGCCCATTCCCCCGTTGACCGACCAGGATCCTGATCCGGAAACGCCGAGGTCACGGCCGACATCCGCCGAAGACGCCGCCGGCCCGATCGCGTCCCTCCCGGGACGCCCGGGTTCGTCCCGCGCTGAGCCTCCCCGGGGTCGCGCTCGGCTTGACCCCGGGCTGCAGGAATGGTGCCCCTGCCGGGGCACGGGCCCCCTGTCGCCCGCCACCCCAATGGATGCAGTGACCGCTTTGAGTCCGAATCTGACAGGGACTCCGAGCACCAAGGATAAACGGGTTTCGAGCTGCGCCCTTTCGGGGCAGGGTCCCGTTCGGTCGGAACGGAAACCCCGGGGTGCTTCGCTACTCCGGGCTCTCGGATAAAGCGGCCCCTTCGGGGCGCCGAGCCCGTCCCATCGTGCACCGGCGTCCTCCTGCGATCGAACGTCTGACCACTCGCTTCGCTCGGGCTCTGACTTCGCGGTTGGGTGGTGGGAGGGGGAAGGGCAAGTTACCCACCCACTCCACGCCAGGGTCGCAGCGGACGCCCGGGCTTTGAACCCCAAAAACCCGTTGCGGTCGTAGCGGCCGCGGCGTGAGATCGAGCCGCCAAGCACGAGTGGGCAAGTGCGAAGGGCGAAGGCCGAAGGGCGAACTTGAAGGTGCGAAGTGCGAAGGGCAAAGGAGGCTCGAATTACCGACGTCGATTCGGTTCACACTGCGGAATTTGCGCTTCGCAAGGGCTTTGGTCGGGGCAGAGGGATTTGAACCCCCGACATCCTGCTCCCAAAGCAGGACCGCTTCAAACCCGAAAACGCCGATTTCATGGGCTCTTTCTTTTCAATGAGTTACGGCCGCCCTGTTGAAGTCTGTGGCTCTGTGTGGATCTGAGGGGCTTTGAACGACTACAAATCTGACTACAGCAGCGAAGACCCTTGCGACCGGATCAGCATCTTTCCCCCCAACAACGCGCGGGATTGACCTTCAACCCGTGGGACGGGGCCCCATGGATCCAGCGCTCATCTCAGCGGCAATCGGCGGATCCGAACCCGCTCCTCCCCAACGCTAATCAGAGCGCCGTCGGCTACCTCCCTTTCGAGTCGCGGCAGGACTCGCTCGAGAAGGAGATTCACGGCCTCGACCCGGGAGTCCGACAACCGCAGGGAAATCACGGAGGGCAGCGATTGCTTCGAAAGAGCGATGATCGCTGAGAAGTCGAGATCTTGGGTCAGAATCACCCGCTTGTGTGCACGGGCGTACTCGATGAGTTCGCTGTCCCTGGCGTCGCTGGGGAGCACCTCGCTCAGGCGCACGACCTCATGACCACAAGAGCGAAGGAAGCGGACTGTTCGTGGAGAGATGTGCGCATCGGCGAGGATCTTCATGCGATCGCAGAAGTCCGTTCACTGGCCAGCCACGCACCGTATTTGGCGGCTTGATAAACGTCTTCAACCTGCAGTTCCGGATACTCGCCGGCAATCTGCTCCGCGCTATAGCCATCGCCCAGAAGCTTCAGAATGAAGTCCACCGTGATGCGAGTCCCCTTGATGGTGGGCTTTCCCTGGCAGATTTCCGGATTGACGACAATTCGATCGAACATCGGGATAGATCCTTCTTGAATGGAAGTCTACAACACCTTTCCGAAACCGTCACATCCAGCCCTCACCTCGACTTGCCGAATGCCGACTCCATGGGGCTCCCGGCACTCGGTGACATCCTGCCTTTTGGGCAGGCGCGCGTCGGTTTCCATTGGAATCGAATAACGGTCACCGGACAGTCGGTTACGAGCCTGCGCGCGCCTGCCTATGTCGTTTCTACCCCGCACTTTTTCCGACGCCACAAAACCGCATAACCATCGGAAAAACAAGGGGTTCTAGCGACCGTTTGTCCCAGGGCTGACATCCTGCTCCCAAAGCAGGACCGCTCCAAACCCGGAAACGCTCATTTTACGGGCCTTTTGCTTTCAATGAGTTACGGCCGGCTTGTTGAAGTCTGTGGTTCTGTGTGGCTCTGAGGGGCTTTGACCGACTACAGATTTGACTACAGTCGAGCACACAGGTGCAGGGCACCATCGGGCATGGGCACGAATCTTGAAGCGACCAAGGATGACGCGGCCCCCTCGGCGGCTTCATATTGGCTTCGAACACTTCATCAGATGCCCCACAGTGTCACTTTGATCGCCCGCCGGGAAGCTCAGCAACCGGTCGTCTCCATCGCCGCCAGGACCGTACGCAGGGTCTCCTCATCGACGCCCCGGCCGATACGTAGCCGGCGTCCGTCGGCCAGGACCAGTTACAACCCGACCTCCAGCACACCGGTCTCCTCGCTGACCAGTGCGAAGCTCGCCGCGCTCTCAGTCAAGGACTTGCCCTTGACACCGCTTCGGTTGCTCGCCTCGAGCGACGCTGCAACCAGTGGAACTGGCTCTCCTTCAGGTCGGGCCGCCGGCAGAACTCCCGGATCGACAGTCCGCTGCGGGCCGCCGCTTGGATCGTCTTCCGCCAGCATCTCTTCTTCTCCACATCCCGCTTCCCTCGAGCCATCGCATCCCTCCGTTCAGAGTCCGCACACGTCGGCACAGGCACCACGCCCGGTGCCGACGTCGAGCAGTGTCGGTCGGGGGACTATCGAAGGGAAGATGGGTTCACCGGACGCTTACGACTCACCGCCCTTCGGACGGAACCCCGGGACGAGGAATGCGGGAACGAGGAACGAGTTCTTTGGTCGGGGCAGAGGGATTTGAACCCCCGACATCCTGCCCCTAAAGCAAGACAACTCCCAAACCCGGAAACGCCCATCTTACGGGCCTTTCTGTTTTCAATGAGTTACGGCCGCCTTGCTGGCGCCTTTCCATTTGGGCAGAGTTGGAAGTGGATTTCTACCTGCCCTTCCGCACACCAGGCACACCCCGGGACAGGGTTCCATCTAGGCAAGGACGGGACCTGAGCGACAAGACTCCGAGCATGCATCCCAGTTACCGGCGATTTGAGGGCAAAGCGGTGGTAGAGCCAGACTGCATGGGTGCCAGCCGAGCCGGGCCGCGGTCATGCGGTAGCTCAAATCGTCTCCCATCCGATCATTCTCCCAAATGGCCAGTTAACTTGACAGCACCTTCCGCGCTGCTCGGCCGCCCTTATTGATTCTCCTTCAACCGCCTCAGAGAAAACTCAGTATTCATATACCGCCCTTTGACTTCCAGAGTAGCCGACTCTTCCTGATAGGCACGCTTGGACACCTTAAGTAGATGTCGGCCAGGGCGAGGATTTGCATAGGTGCAACCACAAGGGTAAGTCTCGCCGATCACACGGCCATCCAACTCAATGACAGCACCAGACACCGGATTTCCTTCCGCGTCAAGGACTCTAATCAGGAGATCTGTCGAATCACTTGATCGATGGCCATTTCCCCAGTTCAAATACATCACCTGATTGATTCGATGTGTGTTCGGGAAAACGAATACAAGATCCTTGACGGTATGGTTCATAAATCCATCAGCAGAAAATCTCAGATTATAGATACCGTTGTCAGGACAGCGGAACTCGTAGAACCCATGATCGTCTGTAACCGTCTTCCAAGTCTTTCCTGTTTGAGTCTCCGTCAAGTACACATTAACAATATTAGGAAGAATTCCACCAGTCTCATCGTAGACATTTCCGAAGATTCCGAGTGCATATTCTTCGCAATGCACATCTTTCGCCATAAGCGTCGCCAGGATTGACACGCCCAAGTAAATGATTAGTCTTCGTTTGTATATTTGAAACAATTTTCAATCACCCCTATTGAATTGGCATCCACTTGAAACTGGTTTCCGTGGTCCGATGGAAATCTATTCTCTCCAGGCAGAAGATGCCCAAGTTCATGTATAACCACAAAAGCTCTTGCTGTATCTGCATTGAAGGTGAAATCGCCCAAATGACCTCTAAATGCACTATTCAAGAAGGACACCATATTAAATTCCATTCTTACTCCACTTGGTGTGTTCATAGCAACTGGGCTATCACCCTGCAAGAATCCAGCGTTACTGTTAATGAAGATACGGTTTGTAGAAATGTTCTCAGTTTGTGCGAAAGTGACCTTGATCTGTCCATTCGCGTCCTTCGTCGGACGATCACCTGCCAACAACCTAATATTATTGGCATTGTATGTTTGATTTAGTATTGCACTTGCTCCCTCGCCAAAAAAGTGGGCACAATCACGTCGCGATCGCAGGATCCCCTGAGCCATCGTGACGGCCTGAGAAACCTCTAGACCAGGAAGATCCGGTACTGAGTGCTCACGCTCCGAGCCGCTTACCATCACCGCGTCCTGCCCGTTCGCAAACAAGCTGTGGCTCCCTGGCAAAGAGGCATGGCAAGCGAGCCGAGTCTCAGGAGGCCAGAAGGTCGTGACACCCTGCACCGAGGTGATTATCTGAGATGTGATGGCGATCCCGCAATTTGGTACACGGCCATCCCCGTCCGTAAAGAGAATCGGATTGCCCAATGTGTACGAGTAGCGGTTGAGTCTTTGCGGATCGCCCATCTGGACCACCGGATCCACGCTCATCCACCTGCCATGCGCACTGGCGTAGTACCGCGCACCGAAGTAGTCGAGGCCACTCTCGCTGTCGCGCTCCTTGCCCGTGTACTGGTGGGGGGTCTGCGTGCCGGCGTCGCGCTCGCCGTAGGGGAGGTAGCGGTAGGTTTCCATGAGAGTCCCGCTCACGTTCATCCGTGCCGCGATCGTGCCGAGGTGGTTCGTGGCAAAGAACCACGTCGTGCCGCCGCTCGACTCGACCAGCTTACCCCGAGCCCCTGCACGTACAACTTCCTCCACTGCCCGCTGACCTTCTCGGCGATGTGGTGAACGACAATTACATTTCCCTGGCCAGGGAAATGTAATTGACGCCGGGGACCGATGCCCCAGTAGAAGTAGGTCGTCGCCCCTGCGGCAATCTTCGAGACCTGGGCCCGTGGGCATCCTGGGCGGTCGAACCTCCGTCGATCTTGATCAAGTCGGCCAGCGACCGCTGCATTTCCCTGGGGCGATGGCGTCGACGGAGGAGATCAAGCGGTTCTCCACATGGCGTTAAGACGCCAACGGCGTTGTTTCATCCGTGAGCTTTGGGCAGTCGCCCAAAGCGGAGCCTCGCCCGAAGGATGCCCCCAGCGCTGTAGGCGCGAGGCCCGTTCGATCGCGGAATGGAGTCGCGCCTTCAGCGCTCACCACGTGCACATTGACATGGTCCGTGGGCGCCGCCCGGGCGGGGCCCGGGCTCTGCCCACGGCTCTCGGATGAGGCAACGCCTTTGGCGTCTTGGGACTTCGCAGAAACCCCGGGGTGCTTCGCTACCCCGGGCTCTCGGATAAGGCTGCCCTTTCAGGGCGCCGAGCCCGTCACATCGTGCGCCGGCGTCCTCCTGCCATCAAACATCTGACCTCAACCGAAACGGGGGAGAATGGTGACACGCACGTATCGCGTCTGTAAGCGGCGGTGAATAGAGACTTCTGATGCGAGCCAGGGAGTCAGGCAGCTCTTAGGGACAGACTCCAACTCGTGGCATGGAGGTGGGTCAGCCGGAGGGACTCATCTTGGGTCGTCGATGGGTCGACTCCACGCAGCGTCCGCAGCGCCGCAACGGGTGTTCCCATGACCCGATGCGGCCTGCATGCCGCCTTTCAGAGCCCGAGCGAAGCGAGGGACCCCGACGGGCGCCCCGAAATGACACCGCAAGCTTCCGGCATTGCGTCCTTCCCCGACAGGCGAAAGCTGGGGACCACTCGCTTCGCTCGGGCTCTGACTTCGCGGTTGGGTGGTGGGAGGGGGAAGGGCGAGTCACCAACTAACTCCCGATACGGGAGGAAGGAGCAAAGCTGGCGAAGGGACTTGAACCCCCAACCGTCTGATTACAAATCAGATGCTCTACCAGTTGAGCTACGCCAGCCCGGTCTGTGAGACATTCTATTCAATTTCGCCGAAACACCACAACCTGGAAGGCTTTGCACTGGTGCCCCGGCAGTTGAAGCCGGCGGCATGGCAACGGGACGGCGGAGTGAACGAACGCAATCCCCAGGCGAGACTCCCCTCTCCCGCTCAATCGTCCCAAGTGGCGTGGACCGTGATCGTCCCTCCCCTTCCGAAGGCGGCTTCGAGTCGGGCCAGCAGTTGGGCCGGGACGTTCAGACCGGTAAAGAGCGCCACGCGAAGCGCTTCGGTCAGCATCCTCGGTCTTTGGGCGCCCCGACGTACCCGCGATGAGACCGGCTCCAAGCCCGGAAACAGACTCGCCACCATGGCGGGCGCGTTGTCCCGCAGCGAGAAGTGTCGAGTCCGCTGGATTCGAAAGCCGGCCCGGCCAAGAAGATACAGAAGCGAATAGGCGGAAAAGTTACAGAGGTGCCGCGGGCAGTCCAACCCATACCAGCGGCTGCCAAACAGCCGAGCTTGCCAACTGCTCCGGTTCGGCACCTGGACGACCAGGTGTCCCGGCTTCCCGAGCAGCTTTTGAAGTTTCCGCAAATACTTGAATGGATCGGTGACATGCTCGAGAACGTGGAAGAGCGTCACAACGTCATATCGGTCGGCCTCGTCGTCCACATCGAGAGACGTCTCGTCACCGGCCAGGATCCACCGGTTCCCTTCGCGGCGGGCGATCTCCACCGCTCGATCGGCGCTCTCCAGTCCCCACGCCTCGAAGCCGGCGGCTCGCGCCTGCTTCACGAAGAGACCGGTCCCGCACCCAATGTCCAGCAGCCTCACGCCACCGGGGTGCGGGAAGAAGTCAAGCAGGAACCCGAGGTGGTCGTGCCGCACCATCCATTCCCGGTAACGGCGCTCGAGGCCCGAAAGAAGACCCGCTCGCCCTTCCCACCAGTACGTTTCGGGGTAGAAATCCGCCAGCCGGTCCGCGACCCGGCTGCTGTCCTGGAAGAGCAGGCCGCAGCCGGCGCATTCGAAGACGGGGAAGCTCTCTTCCGTCGTGGCGAAGAAGCGGTCCCGCAACTCCCCCATTTGGGGCGCCACGGGATGTTCGCAGACAGGACACTTCATCGCGAGGATTCCCGTTTCGGTTTCCCTGAATGCCGGGCGACTCTCCGGCTGGGGAGAAGCCGCTTCTTGACGAGGAAGGAGAGATTTTTCCAGCCATCCCTCCAGGGTCTCAGCTTCTTCTCACCGGCACGGTTGGAGAAACGGATCGGAATCTCGCGAAAACCGATTTCCGGCCTCAGAATGGCCTCGAGCTTGATTTCCTCGGAAAATGCCATGCCGTCACTGACCAGGTCCATTTTCTCCAGCGCGTCCTTATAGAAGATCCACATGCCCGACTGTGAATCGCGGATCCAGCGCAGGAAGAGCATGGACGCAGCCAGACTCAGCAAACGGTTCCCCCACAGATTGATGCGCGACATCGACTCCGAGTCGGTCATCGGGAACCGGGACGCGGACACGAAGCCGACACGCGAGTGGAGCAGCGCCTCGATCAGATAGGAGAGGGCATCCACAGGGTACGAATGGTCACCGTCCAACGTGATGATGATGTCTCCGCGCGCATGAAAGAGACCGGTCTTGTAGGCTCGGCCGTAGCCCCGCAGGCTCTCGCGGATCACGGTCGCCCCGAGTTCACGGGCAATCGTCGCAGTACCGTCCGTAGAGTCGTTATCCACGACGAGAATCTCATCGACGAAATCCGGGATCCGACGAAGCACCCTTCCGATGCCGGGAGCCTCGTTCAGACACGGAATCACGACGGTAATTTCGTGCCCCTTGTACATGAAATGACCCTCGAATGGCTCACCCGCACTGGTTCCCGTTCAGGGCCAGGTCTCGCCACCAATGACCCGCACCCCTTCGGAAGACTCCAGGTTGGCCAAAGCTTCCCTACTCTTTCGCCCCCAGCTCCCGCGCGGGTCCAATTCGACGGACTTCTCCAGTGCGGACTTCGCCTCGGGGAGGTTGCCCTGGCGCGCAAGGAGCGTCCCCAGATTATAGTAATTCTCGGCCGAAGGTGCCTGCCGGTTCAATTCCCGGTAGGCCTGTGCGGCTCTGTCGAGGCGACCCGTGTTGTCGAAGCAGACGGCCAGCTCCTTCAAGGCCCGCTGTCTCAGCGCGGGGTCTCGGGTGGATCGGATCGCCTTGTAGAACTGAGGAGTGGCGTCCGTGTATTTCCCCTGGACCGAGAGGACGTGCCCATACCAGTAACTTCCCTTCGGCTCTTCCGGAAACGCCGAGACATAACGGCGCAAGCGCACCGTGGCCAGATCGTAGTCCCGGGCATCCACGGCAAGCAACCCCAGGTTGAACCAGATCCGCTGCACGTCGAATCGGGGGTCGGGAAGCGAGAGCCCCTTCCGGTACAGTTCCTCCGCCCGTGCCCGTGCCGATCGAGCGCGATCCGCGTTCCCTCGATCATCGAAGATCAGAGCCATATCCTTATAGGTATTGGCCAGGTTGCTGTACGTGAAGGGATTCTTGTCGTCCCGCTCGAGAGCTTTCCGGAGATACTTACGAGCCTCCTTGAACAGCTGCTCGGCCTGCGCCAGGTGTCCCGCCTGTCGCTGCTGCTGTCCAATGAGAAAATACATGCCTCCAAGGTTGTCATAGGGAAGCGCGCGGTCGGGTGCCAGTTCAATGGCCCGGCGAGTCATCTCGAGACCCTCTTCGAATCTGCCCTGATCGAAATAGGTCTGTCCCAGGTTGGCATTGGCTCTGTACGATCCGGGTGCCATCCTGAACGTCGCCTCCCAGAGTGTCCGGCGGTTCGCCCAGTCGCCGTTTCGATCGACCACGACAACGACACAGATCACCGCGAGAGCGGCCGCGCCTGCTCCGGCCAGCTTCCAGACACGGGCCGACGACACTCCGCTCAACGCTGCCGATGTGACAATCGCTGCACCGATCAGTGGCACATAGAGAAAGTGATCCGCTGCCAGCTCATGGAAGGGAATGAATTGAAGGACAGGTGCGACGGCAGCGGCAAACCAGAGCGCTCCGACAGAGACGAGAGGCTTGCGAGGAAAAAGCCAGATCGCCAAGCCCAAGAACGCAACCATGAACCCGGCGGCCGCCAGCGTGGTCGGCTCGAGGAGCCCCCGGGAGACCGGAAACACCTGCCCCGTGTAGTCCGCCAGCAAGGGATACGGAAACAAAGCGAGGCGCACATAGTGGAAGAAGAGCTTGAAGCCGGTTCCCAGATTCGTTTCGAACGACCCACCCCAATAGCCGAGCATTCGGCTCGCCTTGACTACGAACAGAGCATAGAAGAGCCCCAGGCCTGCGAGCAGGGTGAACGATCCATAGAGCACAGGGGCCGATCGAATCGCCTGCCAACAAGCCCCCACAATCGACCGCCCGCGTTCGGAATCCTGCTGATGGCGAGACGCATCGACGAGCAGAAGCAGCGCGGGAAAGACGATGGCCACCTCTTTCGAAAGTACGGCCAACAGGAAACAGGCGCCTGCGGCGACTAGACTAATCCAGCGACGCCCCGTTCCTCGACGGAAACCCAGATAGAGGAGCAGAGCGAGCAGCATGAAGAGCGCAGCCAGAAGATCTTTGCGCCCCGAAACGTAGGCCACGGCTGCAGTCTGAGCTGGATGTACGGCAAACAGCAGCGCCCCCAGTCCGGCAGCTCGATTGGAGCGGCACAGTCGCCACAGCAACTCGAACAAGACAATGACGTTCAGGGCGTGCAGAATGACGTTGACGAGGTGGTACCCGAAGGGGCTGTTCCCGCCGAGGGCGTAATTCAAAGCGTAGGTCAGCGTGCGGACGGGCCGGTATCCCGACTTGAAGAGGATTCCTGACCAGTCGAGTCTCTGAACCAGAGGATTTTGGGTGATCAACGTGAGGTCGTCGAAGACGAACTGGTTGCCCAGCGTGTTGACATACAGTGCGACGGCCAACACACCGAGGCCGACGGCAATCCAGTAATTGGGCTGCTCGGCCAGTAATTCCCGCCGAACCCGCGGCGATTTCTTCTTCCGGCCCATCTACGTCAGGTCCTGTTCAGAAATGGTCGCATCCTCGATTCGCGTAGCGGGTCGCGGGAGGCGGTCCCTCCGCTCCTCAGAGGTTTGAGGTGAAAATCGCAAATCTCTCACTGGAAATCTCAAATTTCGAGCCGCCTTCTGTCTCATGCGAGCGATTCCGCAAGTCCTTCGATGGCCTCGACGACTTGACCCCAGGTCAGTCGGGCGCGAAACTCCACGATGTTCTCCCGGAACTCTTCGTACCTGCCCTCTCTAAAATAGCGGAGTATTCCATTCGACAGCGCTACCGGGTCGAGCGGTGGAACCAGGAAACCGGTCTTTCCTTCCAGCACGACTTCCGAGAGACCTCCCACGTCCGACGCCACGACCGGCACACCGAACTGGTAGGCAACCGGCACGACTCCACTCTGCGTGGCCTCCACATAGGGCAGGACCACGAGGTCCGCTTCCCGGAACAGCAGCGGCACGTCTTCGTTGGAAATGTAGTGATCCTTCCATTCCAGGCAACCGTCCAGTTCCAGCCGTCGGGACAAACGTCGATAGGGCCCCGGGTCCATGTAGAACTCGCCTGCGATCACGGCTTCAATGGCCAGCTCCTTCCTTACCAGTGCGAGTGCTCTGAGGAAGGTTTCCAGGCCTTTGTACCGACGGATCTTGCCGAAAAAGAGCAGACGGGGAAGTCGATGGCGGGACGCCGACACTGCCTCGCCGGGGCCGCGGTCCCATTGCCTGTAGAAATCGTAGAGAGGGTGATAGATCTTGCGCACGAGTCCTCGAGGATTTAGCCGTTCCACGGCGGAGACCAGTCCCTGTGCTTGCACCAGGAAACCGTCGGCACACCGGAACGCCCTGCGCGTCAGGTACCACTCGACCCCCCCGCGACCCGGGAGCAACGATTCACGATGGGAGAGGACATTGTGGCAGAGGAAGATCACCGAGGTCCTCCGGCTCCGTCGAACCGACCGGATCACCGCCCGGTAGGCCGGCGCGAAGAAGGGCTGCCACCACTGGAAGACCACCACTTCGGGAGAGTGATCGGCAATCCTGTCCGCCGTCCTCTTCCAGCTCGCGGGCGAGATCGAATCGAGAAGCGGCTCACTGGGGACCAGCAGCGGAGATCGACTTTGATCGTGCTGGGTCTTCCCGGGAAAGAAGACATTCGGGTACTGTCGTTTGAACGAGATCAGTCGGACGTCATGCCTCTGCTCCAGCGCCCGAAACAGCGAGGCCGTATACTGTGCAATTCCCCCGCGGTGGGGATGCGCGGGACCCACCAAAACCACTCGCATGGCTCAACCCTGCTCAAAGAGCCGCAGGACGACAATCGCCGTTGTCCTCACCGGAGGAGTCACCGGCGGAGACGGTCGATGGCCGGCATAACGGCTGCCCGCTCCATATCGGGAACTGCGACTCTCTCCCCCCCTTTGAGAATCTCCTTGATCGAAAAATCTTCGTCTCGGCGTGCGCTGTAGGCGATCATCTCTGCCATGAGTCCAAAGAAGATGAACTGCATCCCGACGATCAGCAGCAGTATCCCCAGCAGCAGGATCGGCCGATCTCCGATCCAGTGACCAAAGAGCCAGCCGATCGAGAGGTAGACCTCGATCAGGAAACCGCCCAGCAGCATCAACCCGCCAAAGACGCCGAACGCGTGCAACGGCTTGCGGTTGTATCGGGTCAGCATGATCACGGTCAACAGATCGAAAAATCCACCAAAGAGCCGAGTCACACCATACTTGCTCTCGCCATAGGGTCGCTTGCGGTGTTCGACGACGACTTCGCCGACCCGAAATCCCCGATAGC
The DNA here is from genome assembly GCA_963823995.1 of uncultured Acidobacteriota bacterium. Classification (GTDB taxonomy): domain Bacteria; phylum Acidobacteriota; class UBA6911; order RPQK01; family JAPXNP01; genus JARRKC01. The sequence goes on along the minus strand of CAWGNQ010000009.1, from coordinate 618,205 downwards.
TCGCAAGAACAGGGATGTAGCGGTGCATCTCCCCGTAGAGGCGGATCTCCTCGACCACTTCGCGATGGTATGCCTTGAACCCGCAGTTCATGTCGTGCAGCGGCACGCCGGTCAACAGGGAGGTGACGAAATTGAAGACCAGTGACGGCCAACGCTTGCTGATCGGATCGTGCCGGACCTTCTTCCATCCCGAGACGAGATCGTAACCGGACTCGAGCTTCTCGAGCAGCCTGTGCATTTCGGCCGGCTGATCTTGAAGATCGGCGTCCATGGTTACGATGACATCTCCCCGCGCCATCTGAAATCCGGCCGACAGGGCCGCCGCTTTGCCGAAATTCCGCCGAAACCGGATGATCGTGATGCTCGAATCCCGACTTTGAAGGTCACCCAGAATCCTTTCGGTACCATCCCGACTGCCATCGTCTACGAAGATGATCTCACTCTCGGCAGTCAGCTTGTCCAGTTCCTGGCGGATGCTCGAGTACAATTCGGCTACCGATTCATGTTCGTTGTAAATGGGAATGATGACGGAGAGCGTTCTCATTGTTACCGATCTGATCCAGCGCGAAATCTGAATTATAGCATCGCACCGGCACCACGAAACCCCCGGAACCCCGCCGAAGACGAGCTTCTCCAGCCAGCACGCCCGATTTTCTGTGAGGTGAGGCGCACCTTTGGTCCCATCTCGGTCGGTGCCGGCGCGTGTCGCCGCTCGAGTTTCCGTACTGGTACTCGAAGGGCCCTTCCAGTATCGTGTCCCCCGGGCCGGATTGACTTCGAGAGAAGCGGGGAGACCATGAAGATACTGATTACCGGAGGAGCGGGGTTCATCGGGTCACATCTGTGTGAGCACTTGCTGGAAAAGGGCCACACCGTGTACGTCATCGACGACTTGTCCACGGGTCAGATCGAGAACATTCTGCACCTGAAGTCGCATCCTCGGTTCCGGTACACGATCGAATCGATCATGAACATCCCGGTGGCCGCCGAGTTGGTAGACCAGTGCGACATCATCTGCCATGCCGCGGCTGCCGTCGGAGTACGTCTGATCGTCGAAAGCCCCGTGCGCACTATTGAAACCAACATCCGCGGCACGGAGATCATCCTGCAACTGGCTGCCAAGAAGCAGAAGAAGGTCATCATCTTCTCCACCTCGGAAGTCTACGGCAAGGCCGGCAAGGTTCCCTTCGTCGAAGACGACGATCTCGTTCTCGGTCCGACCAGCCGGGGCCGCTGGAGCTACGCCTGCAGCAAGGCGATCGATGAGTTTCTGGCACTGGCCTATTGCCGGGAGAAGGGTCTTCCGGTCGTGGTGGTTCGCCTCTTCAATACCGTCGGTCCTCGCCAGACGGGGCGCTACGGCATGGTCCTGCCCACCTTCGTCCGGCAGGCGCTCGCGGGTGAGGACCTGACCGTCTTCGGCGACGGATGTCAGTCCCGTTGTTTTTCACACGTATCGGACATCGTCGGGGCGCTGGGACGGCTGATCGACTGCCAGGATGCAGTCGGCGAGGTCTTCAATATCGGAAATGATGAAGAGATCTCGATCGGCGATCTGGCCAAGAAGGTGCTCGACGCCTCCGGCAGTTCATCCCGGATTCGTCTGATCCCCTATGATCAGGCCTATTCAGTCGGTTTCGAAGACATGCCGCGACGGGTACCCGATCTGTCGAAGATTCACGCGGCCATCGGCTACCGGCCGCAAATGGAGCTGGATGCGATCGTCCGCAGCGTGGTGGACTACTATCGAGTGAAACTGGGAAGTTGCTAGTTCCGGCTCCCAGGTCCGGAGGGGTCCGGGGGACCGATTAGTGGAGAACGGGAGAACCGGAGAGCGGGAGAACCGGAGAACGCGGGAGGACGGGAGAACGGGAGAACGAGTTCACTACGGCGGCCCGACCTCACTTGACAGGACCCAGAACAACCTCTCAGCTGCCGCGGCGGACCAGGATCACCTTGATTGTTTCGAGGATGATCAGAAGGTCCAGGGAAAAGGAGTAGTTGTAGATGTAGGCCAAGTCATACCGAAGCTTGTTCTCGGCCGCCGTGTCGTAGTAGCCCCTGACCTGAGCCAGTCCGGTCATACCCGGCTTGACTTTGTGCCGCTCATTATAGCCTGGGAGTGTCGACGAGAACTGTCGAACGAAGCCGGGCCTTTCGGGCCGCGGACCCACGAAGCTCATGTCCCCCTTGAGGACGTTCACAAACTGGGGGATCTCGTCGAGTCGGAAGCGTCGGAGAAACCCTCCGAAACCGGTGACGCGAGGATCGTCCGGCTCGGCCAGCCGCTCCTCGGCGACTCCCTCCGCCTCCGGAATCATGGTCCGAAACTTGATGAGTCGAAACGGGCGTCCCCCCAGACCGATGCGTTCCTGCGCATAGAAGATCGGCCCTCCCGAACTGATCAGGACTCCCGCCGCGATCGCGATCCCGAGCGGAAATGAGAGGACCAGACCGACCGTCGAAAAGAGCAGGTCGAAGCTTCGTTTCATCAGGCGGGACAGCGGCTCGTTCGGGTTGCGGCGGATCTCGATCAGCGGAGTGTCGTGAAGGTTGATATGGCGCAACCGGCCGATCGCAATCTCGTAGACCGACGGCTGAATGGCGATTCGAACCGGGCGCTGCAACTGAAGCTGACCGAGGGAATCGAGCACCCGGTCCTTCCACGAACGTTCCGAGGCAAACACGATTTCATCGATATCGTGTTCGTCGACCACCCGGGACGTGTGCTCGAGGACGCCGAGCACCGGCACATCGAGATCATGGGGCGGACTTTCGGCTCCTTCTCCGGTGACCAAGCCGACGATTCGAAGGCCCATCCAGGGATTGCGAGAGATTTCCGCGGCGATGGCCCGGGCGGACTCGAGATTCTCACCCACGATGAGTACCCGACGAATGACCTTCAGACAGCTCTTCACATAGGTGCGCCACACGGAAAGAAGCACCACATTCAGCACGCCGAAGATGAGGATGACCGACCGGGGAAAGATCCCGTTGCTCAGATAGAAGACCGACGACACCAGCACGACCTGCCCCAGGCAGGCGGACACGACATGCCCCACGACTTCGCGGTAGCGCTGGCTCCTCAGATCGTCATAAAGCCCGAAGATGTAGAGAAAGAAGGCCTGGCTGACGACCAGGACACCCCAGAAATGGTGCACCGCATCCCAACGCTCCTGGGGCAAAAGATCGCTTGTCAGGGGAAAGGGGACATAGATTCGGACCAACCAGGCGAGGCCGTACGCGGCCGCGCCGAGCAGCAAATCGATGCCGCACAGGATGAGCGGGTTCGTGAAGAGACCCTGACTGGCCGCCCAGGGCTCGAGCCGGGGAGTCGACCCCTCGAAACCCGCAAGACGGACTTCGTCTGTTTTCATGCCGATCCCGGGTATTATAATACCCGCCTGTGCCTTCCACAGTCGCCGCGGTAATCGTGAACTTCAATGGCCGCGGTCTCATTGAGCCTTGTCTGAAGTCTGTATTCGATCAGACGATCGTTCCCGATGAAATCATCGTGGTCGACAATGATTCCTCCGACGGGAGTGTCGAACAGATCGAACGCCTGTTCCCTTCCGTACGGCTGCTCCAGCCGGGCCGGAATCTCGGCTACGCCGCGGGCTGCAACCTGGGCATCCAAAACACGACCTCCGAGCTGATCGCAGTCCTGAACAATGACGTCGTCCTTGATCGGGCCTGGCTCGCCAGTCTCCTCGAGCAGGTGCATCCGCCCTGGTCGTTCTGGGCCTCCCGCATCCTCTTCCGCGGGGATGGAGCCATCGTAGACAGTGCGGGAGACGGCATGGCCATCGTGGGAGCCGGTTTCAAGACGGGGCATGGGGAGCCCGCCGAGCGACACACCCGCCCGGGAGAGGTGTTTGGGCCGTGCGCCGCCGCTGCCCTTTACCGGCGGACGCTCCTCGAAGACGTGAGTGGCTTCGACGAGGACTTTTTCCTGGTTTACGAGGACGCGGACTTGAGTATGCGGGCCCGGCTGAAGGGTCACCGCTGCTTCTACGTTCCCGAGGCCGTTGTCTTTCATCACGTCAATCGGAGCATCGGAAAACTGAGTCCGACCTACGTTTACTACGGCCACCGCAATTCGGAGATCCTGTTCTGGAAGAACATGCCGACATCGTTGCTGGCCCTCTATCTGCCGGAACGCCTGGCCTTCAACCTGCTCTCACTGCTTTTCTTCACGCTGAAGGGTCGGGGCCGCGATTTTCTGCGCGCCAAGATCGACTTCCTGCGAGACCTGCGACACATTCGGGAGAAGCGGAAGCAGGTCCAAATGACCCGTGTCATCTCCGTGAGCGCGCTGCGCGCGCAGCTCGACCGGAACTGGCTCCGTTATCGGAGGAATCTGCAACGACCGTGAAACTGGCCGTCGTCATCGTCAATTACAATTCGACCGACTACCTGCTTCGTTGCCTCGGAAGCCTGTTTGCCCGGACTGACGAGAGCGATTTTGCAGTCGTCGTGGTCGACAACGCTTCGGATGACCGTGACTTCGAGCATCTGCGTGCCTCCTTCCCCTCCGTCACCCTGATTCAGAATCAGAGGAACCAGGGTTTCTCGACCGGCTGTAACCAGGGGATCCGCACGCTGGACGCCGATTTCTATTTGCTGCTCAATCCGGACTGCGTGATCGGGGATGCAGCCCTCGACAAGTCGCTCCGGTTCCTGGCAACACATCCGCAGGCCGGCATTCTCGGAGCCCGGGTAACGAATCCGGATGGTACTTTACAGCGGGCATGCCGCCGGCGCATTCCGCGCCCCTCGGTGGCCTTCTATCGCCTCTCGGGACTGAGCCGCCTGTTCCCGAGAAGTGCACGCTTCGGCTCGTACAACGTGGCGGATCAGGATGAGGAGAGGGTTCAGGAGGTCGAGGCCGTCTCGGGCTCCTTTCTGATGTTCCGGAAGGAATTACTCGACGACATCGGCTTTCTCGACGAGACTTTCTTCCTCTATGGCGAGGACCTCGATTTCTGCTACCGGGCGGCCCAGGCTGGGTGGAAGATTCTCTATTACCCGGAAGCCCGGGTAACCCACTTCAAACGGGCCAGTTCCTCGCGACGACCCAGAGAGAGTAACTTTCACTTCTACAACGCCATGCGTCTCTTCTACAGGAAACACTTCTATGACAGAGCAGGTTCGGTCGAGCATGCTTGCGTGCTGGGAGGTATCCAACTGCTCTATTTGGCCAGCAGAGTGCGGCTGTTCCTGACGCGCTCGAAGGCAATCGGTTCTTCCGGCTAACCCGCCGCCGGACCGGACTGTCCCAAAAGCTCCCGGTAGACATCTTCGGTCTCCCGGGCGGTTCGCTCCCAGCTGAAGTGACGGGCACGCTCGAGCCCAGCCTCGACATACTGAGCGCGCTGCTCGAGGGCCATGGCGATTCCCTCTGCCATTGGCTTCGGCTCGGGCTCTACAAGAACCGCCGCGTCCCCACAGACCTCGGGAATCGATGCCCGGTGTGCTGCAACGACTGGAATGCCGCAGGCCATCGCTTCGAGTAACGGCAGCCCGAAGCCCTCGTAGATCGAAGCGTAGACGAAGCCCTCGGCCGCCGAATAGACTGACCTCAACTGCTCGAGCGAAAGACCCTCGTATCGACGCACAGACGGCCCCTCCGGTTCCGGCCCGGCCAGGAGTCGACCAACGAGAATCAGAGGCAATCCACACTCTCGGGCCGCAGCCACGAGAACAGCCACTTTTCGGCGCGGATGCAGGTCTCCGACGTGCAGAAGATAGCGTCGGGGCAACCCCAGTGTGGTCCGGACTGCTTCGCCCCCCTTCCGGTCGGGAAAAAACTGTCCCGAAACCCCAAGTGGCACTTCCCGGATCCGCCCGGTGAGGTCGGGCATCCGCGCGGCCAGCTCTCCGGACGAGAATTTCGAGGGCACGAGGATTCGGTCTGCGGCTTTCAGCGAGGCTCGATAGTAGGCCAGACGGGCACGATCGAGCCGGTAGGGATAGAGGTCTCCGCCGACCAGATAGGAGACGTCGTGCACGGCCAGAACCAGCTTCGAAAAGTTGATGAGAGGCGCCGTATAACCGGGAGCATGAAAAATCTTCCAGCGTCTGCGGAGCTGGGCGAGCGGGCCCCAGAGCTGATACCAGGCAAAGTTGTTCCGAGGTACGACATGGTCGACGCCTTCCAGACAGGGCAACTGCCGAAGGAGGTTGCGCACATAGGTGGCGACACCGGCGGGACCGCACCGTAGAGAGCGAGTATCGATCCCGACTCTGTCATCCATGATCACATCTCCCTGCGGGCCCTCGCACCTGTTTCATACAGATCGATCATCCGTTCCGCAGTCGACTTCCAGCTGAAACGGGATGCAATCTGCCGGGCCCGTTCCCGATTCTGCTCCCTCAGATCCTTCTCCCGGGCAGCCCGGATGAAGCTCTCGACCATCGCATCCGCACTCTCGGGATCGAAATAGAAGGCGGCGTCTCCAGCCACCTCCGGAATCGATGAGGCGTGGCTGATGAGTAGCGGGGCGCCGCATTTCATTGCCTCCAGGACGGGAAGGCCGAAACCTTCGTACAGAGAGGGAAACAGAAAGAAGTCGCAGGTTCCGTAGAGGATACTCAGTTCCGCATCGTCAACGAACCCGAGGTATTGCACGCTTCCAGCGACATCCAGTTCCATGGCCACCCGCTTCAGCTCGCGAACCTCCGGGATGTCCCATGTGAAGGTTTCTCCGACCATCACGAGCTGCCCACGGTAGCCGTGCCGACAGATGCCGCGGAAGGCCTCGAACAGCTTCGGCAGATTCTTCCGATAGTCCGATCCCCCCACGTAGAGCAGGAAGCTCTCATTGATCCCGCGTCGTCGCCGGATCGCTTCTGCCTGATCGACACTGAACGGTACGGGCTCCAGGGTGCACCCGGGGGGCACGACATGTACCCGCGACAGGGGCAAAGAGAGCATTCGACAGATATCACGCCTGGAATGCTCGGAGTGGGTCACCACCAGGTCGGCATCTCGCATGCGTCGCCAGGCTCGCTTCAGGGCGAATCGGAAGTCCCAGGGAACCCGATTCCGGGTTTCCTCCCAGAAAATGTACGGGATCAGATCATGGATCGAAGCGACAACGACACAGGACGAACCGGCCGGCATGACGAGAGGGTCCGTTGCATGAAAGACATCGAGATCGTCCGACCGGATCCGATGTGGAAGGGCGAGACTATCGGTCAGCCAGTTGAGGCGGCTCGGCTTACTCAGGTGAAAGACCGGCCGGGCCCGCCACGATCCGGTAACCTCCACCTCCGCGCCGGGAACCACATAGAGTGTAAACGAATGCACCGTATCCAATGCGAGAAGGGCACGGGTCAGCTGATCCGTATAGCGACCGACACCGCGACGCCGCGAGTTCGCCTTGAGTGCAGGTCGGTAGTCCAACCCGATGTTCATTGCTTCTGTTGATCTCTCAGAAATCGCAGGGCATCCCGTGCCTTGGAGTACTGGGGATCGTAGTTCAAAGCGAGTCGGATGTTCTCCTCCGCCCGTTCGAACTCGCGCTCTGCGAGATAGGCGGTCGCCAGGTTGGTGAGCACCTCAGAGCTCGGAATCAGCTCGGCCGCCTTTCGGTAGCTCTCCACGGCCTCCTCGTAGCGTCCAAGCTGTATGCAGGCAGACCCCCGAAGACTGTAAAGCTCCGGTATCCATCCGGCGGAATCCTCGGCCTCGCCCAGACGAGCCAGCGCTTCATCTGCGAAGATCCGGCGCTGCCTCGGGGGAAACTGGCCGGACGATGCACGCTGCAACAGAAAGACGGCGACCCCAAGGCTCTGGTTGGCGCGCCAGGCCAGCGTCCCCTGAACTGCCACGAACAGAATCAAGAGGCCTGCGAGTCCCTGGGCGACCAACCCCCGACCGGCCACGGACATCGCCGGCTCCTCGTCGAACTCCCCCGTTGACGTGCGTTGATACCGTCTCAGGCCGGCAACCACCAGCAGGACATAGGGAGCGGTGAGCGCGAGCCGGAGCGGAAAGAACGCGAGGCAGTTGATCATCACGTAGACGAGGGCGATCGTAAGGATGCCTTGCCAGTAGAGCCTTGCCGGATCGGACTCGTTGTTCAGGAACCGAAGGCTCTGGACGATCGGAATGCCGAAAAGCGCCAGCAGCAGCAGAATGCCGGGCAAACCCAACTCCTCCCAAGTCTGAAGATAGTCATTGTGAACTTCCCGGAAAGCCCCCGGCTGCTGAATCAGCTGAGCCTTCCGGCCTACCTCGGTGCCGGCTCGAAAATAGAAGAAGTCCTGCCCGAAGGTATCCAGTCCTCGGCCCAGCCACGGCCGTTCCTGAATCATCTGCCAGGTCAACCAGTAGACGGGCTGCCGCCCGGCAGTTGCTAGCGACCAGTCTCCGCGCTCGGCCAAGCGGACGACGGTTCGAACACGGCCTACGATTCCGGCCTTCGTCCCAACGACCAACCCGATCCCTCCCGCGACGACCAGCACAATCCACAGGCAAGCGAGAGAGCGGGGAAACCGACCCGCCCGACGAATCGACCACCAGTGGTGAAAGACCAGCCAGATGAGACCGCAAATGAGCAGGCCGGCGACCGCGGTGAGCGTTCTGCTGTAGGCAAGTCCACCCAGGTTGACCACCATCAAGACGCCCGAAAATACCTGGACTCGACGCGCGCCGGTCACCAAAAAATAGACCAGAATCAGGCCGGCGAGTCCGAACAGGAGTCCGCCGCTGTTCACTTCACCGAGCAGCCCGGCCGGATTCACACGCCCTGAGATCACCTCGCCTGCAGAGTTCTTGATCTCCGAAACCAGGCCATGGAACTGAAGGACGGTCAAAACCGCATTGACCGCCAGGGCCGTCGAGATCGACAGCCAGGCCACTCTCTGAAAGCCCGGGGACAGGACCGTCTGAAGGTAGAGCGCAAAGACGGCAAAAATGAAAATGAACTGGAAGGCCGCCCAGCTTTGCGAGGGAGATGTACTGACTAGAATGTGGAGCGCCGAATAGACGACGCCCGCGATCAGGAGGGTTTCCCAACTCCACAGGTTGGGCCGGGGTATCGACCTGCGGGCCAGCAGCATCACGACGACAATGGCAAGGATCGCCCAACTCGAGAAGATCGTCTTGGGAAGTCGGAACTGATCGTACCCTCCCAGGCTCACCACGAAAGGGAGAAGGACCAGATAGACGACGATGAGCGCCTGAACCCACCGTGTGCGGTCGCTGCGCCTCTTTTCGGCCTTCCTCTTGGTCTTGTATTTCACGGCTCGAATGCTAATCTCTACGTCGGACGGTGCCAGACGGCCGCGTCGAGCGTCCATGTCCCGCCGGAGCGGCCGGGACCCGGAATCCGACAAACCAAGACTATACCAGAGGGAACGACAACGAATTCGAAAGGGATGTTGGCGTCACTGGTTTCCAATCGGCAGCTGATTTGGGAACTGGTGGCCCGGGATGTCCGGTCGCGCTATACGGGGTCCGTCCTCGGGCTGTTCTGGTCCGTCTTGAACCCCCTGCTCCAACTTCTGCTCTATACGATCGTGTTTTCGGTCTTCCTGGGCGGCAGGCTCGGACAGGAAGCCGGCACCGGTCACTTTGCCGCATCCCTATTCTGCGCGCTGCTCCCCTGGTCAGCGATCCAGGAAAGTACCGTTCGATCGGCTCGGGCGTTCCTGGACCAGAGCAACCTGATCAAGAAGGCCCGCTTCCCGCTCGAAGTGGTTCCGTTCAGTCTGGTCTGCTCCGCCCTGATTCACCAGGTCATCGCCACCGTGCCGTTCATTCTCGTCCTCTTGATCACCGGTCTGCTGGATCTGGCGACGCTGGGCCTGATCCTCCCGCTCCTGGTCATCGAGATGCTGTTCATGGCCGGCACGTCGCTCATCATCGCGACCGCCAACGTGTTCTTCAAGGACATCGCTCAGATCATCGGAGTGGTCTTCATGTTCCTGTTTTGGCTCACGCCGATTGTTTACCCGAAATCGACGGTCCCTGACAAGTACGTGATCATCCTGGATCTGAATCCCTTGACCCACATGGCCGAGGCCTTTCGGACCGCGCTCTTCGGGGCCCCCGGCTTTTCCCTGCCCGGGCTGCTTTACTGGGTCGGGGTGAGTTTGCTCTTCTGTCTGCTCGGCAGCACGATGTTGCGACGCGCCCACCTGCAAATCCTGGATCTGCTGTGACCTCTCTCCCCGTCGAGTTGATGTAGGATGAGACGACCCATCGGATGACGATGGTCAAGGCGCGATGAGAGTATGCGTGTCTAGCACCGATGAGTCAGCAGAGCGACGACGGAAGCAAAGCTGGAATTGCCCATGAGACGGACGAGATTTCTGACGCTGTCCCTCTGGCTCACTTTCCTGGCCGTGGGAAATGCCTGTGGCGGACGGCTCCCCACTGATACGGCACAGCCCTGCGTCTTTACTCCCTGCGACGAACTGAATCTCTACCGGACGGAAGTCACATACAGACTGCGGCTTGCTCAGGCTGCTCTCATCTATGCGTCACCGGACCTGCATCCTGGATTCACGTACCAGGTCGAAGCACTGGAAGCCCGAATTGCCGATCTTTTCGGAGCCGCACGTCAGGCCGCCGGCTCCGACTGGTGGGGCACGTTCGAGCAGTCATTCGACCGTTACCTCTCCGACTTTCCGAGGCCCGATCCAGGCTCCGACCGGTCGAACTGGATACAGTCCGGCCTCGACGCGGTCGTTAACCTCTATGCTTTCGAGGTCTTGAAGGTAGGCGAGGAACGCGAGGTCCTCTCCTATGTTGCCGATCTCGACAAGCCGTCGGAACGCGCTCGAATCGCAGCGGGATTGAAAACCGTCTACGCCTACGCTTCCGGCCAGCTCGAACGGCCGCGCGTCCGGGATCTCTCCAGGGTCTATCGCGATGCGAGTATCTCCGATAACGAAACGGCGGAGACGACGAAGATCCTCGCCCATCGTGGCGGCTGGGGCCGCAATCCGGAGAACACGCTGGGCGCCTTCAAATCTGCCTGGTCGCTTGGCGCAGACGGGATCGAATGTGACGTGCGGCTGACTTCGGATAGCGAAGTGGTCGTCGCTCACAGCAACGACCTCGCCTACCTGGCCATGAAGCCGTTTCACGTCGGACGGGCCCGTGTGAAGTCTTTTCTCTCGCTCCCGCTGCGCGACCCGTTTTCTCTGTTTCGGGCCGGCACCGAGCACCCGCTGGCTTTCAGGACACTCCTCGATGAGGCTCCTACGGACCGAACGTTGTGGGTCGAACTCAAGGCCGACGGAGGCGAAGCGCTGCCCAGGCGAGTCGGCGATATCCTGGCGACGCGTCCGGAGAAAGAACGCGAGAGGATGGTGATTTCCAGCCTTTCCCCGCAACTCCTCGCAAGCCTGAGAGGGCGATTCCCCAAGCTTCGGCTGGCCTATGAGTTCTCGAACCTTGGAGCCGCGTCCCTGACGTCGATCCTGCAGGGCTCGGATTTGCAGCGTCTGATCATCAGCGCCGACCACTTCGAGAGCCGATATCCGGACATTCTCGCTCGCCTGAAGGCGAAAGGTATTCGAACGTCGACGTTCACACCGAATCGGTTCGACGAGCTCGCAAGATCTCTGAGCGCAGGAATCGACTTCATTCAAACGGATCGGCCTGATCGCGCAATCCTTCTGAAGGCGAAGTCCGCGTCCTCCTCCTCGAAGCTTCCCGCTGAGCGCGGGCACAGAACAACCGGGCTCACTCCCAGATCGAGCCATGACGGTTCATAGACGATCCACAGGTGCCGAAGACCTGGGTGTGGGAATCCCGCTGCCCTATCTCATACTCTTCGCAGCGTTTCTCGCTCTCAAGCTGTACGCCAGCCGGGCACCGGAAACGTTCGCCCACGCCGGTTACCCGATGTGGCACCTTCAGCTGTACTCGATCGTCCAGGACCTCGGCGTGCTGGCCCTGGTCCTGCTCCTGAGTCAGATTCCGGGCTGGTGGGGCCGGACAGCGGCGGGCCTGATTCTGGCCGGCTACATCATCGACGCCCTGCTGCTCTGGGCGCTCTTTACTCGCCTGACTCCGTTCGAACTCATTCAGTTCACCGATGAAGCGCGGGCCATCTCCTCCTTCGTGCGGCTTCCGCTACTGGCGTTCGTCGTAGCCGTCTTGCTGGCTTGCCTGCTGCTGAGGAGGCGGAGTCTTCGGATCTCCAGTTTTCGAGCGCTCTTTCTGGCGAGCCTCGGTTTGCTGGCTTGCCTGCCCTGGATCCTTCCGGCGCTGCTCAACGTGGACCCCTACCTCGATTTCGGCTACTCGAACTATCTGCGATTCAACCAGAAACTGGTCTGGTTTCGGGGGGTCAGCGTGCAGGCGGCCGAGCGGGCTGCCACCCTCCTCCCGTCGGTGGAGGGGGAGGGGATCGAGGATCTCACCCGGAAACGACTATTTGGACACGAAACCGCTCAGGCGAGCGATACGGCCCGGCAAGACCCAAAGCTGAGACATCCCAACGTGATCGTGCTGTTGTCGGAGTCGCTCTCTCAAGTCGATTCTCTGCGGGCCGGCGGCGATTTCGACCGCTTGCCTCAGATCGATTCGATTGCCGCCACGGGCATCACATTGACGAACCTGATTTCGGACGGCAGCGCAACTTCGGATGCCCTGGCCTCCCTGCTGCTCGGTGTGGAGCCGCTTCCGACCGCCTGCCTCGACGACGCCTCGACGGCCCGCTTCCCCGATCGGTTGGGGAGCGGGCCGTCTCCCGGCAACCTGGTTGAAACGGCCAGGACCGCCGGCTATCGAACGGCTTTCCTGAGCAACTCGAGACTGCATTTCCAGAACAACTCGACCTGGCTGGAAGGCCTCGGATTCGACGACGTCGAAGGAGGTGAGGCGAAGTACTACGAAGACAAGCCCCGGCTCGCTTTTGCCTCGGCTCCGGACGAGTTTCTCTACCGACGAGCGCTCGGTTACATCGACCGGACCGAGACTCCCTATTTCTTGATGCTGATGACGATCAGCCTGCATCCTCCCTACGAGGCCCCTCACCCCGGAGACGAGGTCAGCGATGTTCCGCTGCGCAACATCCTCCACTATGTCGACCGCACGACGCACGATTTCTACCTCCAGCTCAGGGCACGCGGGTTCTTCCGAAACGGCGTGCTTCTGATCGTCGGGGACCATCGCCGGATGACCCCGCTCGAAGGCGTGGAGTTGCGCAAACGGGGGATCGACGCCCTCGGCCGGGTCTTCGGCTGCCTGACCGGAGCCGGCATCCCTGCGGGAGTCCGGTCGCCGGCGCTGCTGAATCAGACCGACCTGGTGGGACTGGTCGCGGACCTGCTAAGCCGGGGGTCGGCGGATTGTGAAGCAATCCAGAGCTACAACAAGGGTCTCAGGCTGCTCCGACTCGGATTTCCCTTCACCGTCCACCTGATCAATCCCGACCTGGGAGCGGTCCTGGTCCGGATCCCGGAACGGCCACCTGCGACGATCGTCCTTTCGCGCCGAGGCGTGGTGTCACATCTGGCAAAAGACAGGAAGTCCGCCGCCGTCCAAGCCTACCTCACGCTCTGGGCGGACTACCTGAAACGCAGCCAGCAAGGCTGTACTCCGAGCCTGTAGCAGGCAGAAGCTTCCAGGCGATGTCGGGAACACGCACCCGAGTTCAGCGGTCGGCCGGCTACCGAAACTCTTTTTCCTGCGCTCATCTTTCCTGCTCGAAGAAAACTGCCGCCTCCTGACCGTTGCCGTCGGCATTTCGACCCTCACAACGATAAAGCCGGCTCATCGTCGTCAGGTCCTCGGGTCCGAAGGCATGGTCGAGCTTGCCTTCGTGGAAGAGTCGACTGTGTTCCATGCGGTAAAAATCCGAGAACACGACCGGAAGGAGATCGAGTCTTCGATCAAAATGGTGGTAGAGGGAGCGGGCGAACATGTCGGCGATCCTCAGGATTGGATGGGGCAATAGAACGCTCCACATGACCTGAATCCAGTTCGAGATTGATCAGTGAAGCAGGCCGTGGTGGGTCAGAGACCCTGAATCTTCGAGCGCTCCAGGCTACGCGGTCACTCGATGGCCACCGGAAGTATCGCCAGCGGCAAGGACCTGTCGTCGAGCCGAATCAGGGTGAGGGCAAGGGGGCCCTGCCCCGAGGTCAACCTGAGCTTGAGAGTCCCCCCGAGAAACCCACGCGGGAAAGCCTGGTTAGGAGAGTACTGCTCGTAGACCTGAGCGAGACTCATGACAAAGTGTCCCTTCGGGCCGATGGGTATCTCCCGTGTGTAGACTGCCACTCCGTCGTCGACGATCACCTGAAACTGGGCGGCTTCGTCGGAGAGGTTTGAAACCGCCAGCCCGACCTGATCCGTGACGCTTTGCGAAAGGGGTGTTGAGAACGACCTGCCGCGGACCGGCAGCACGGGAATCTCGGCAACGACTCTGCCCTGCTGGTCGATATAGTCGTAGAAGACGTGCCCGACCAGTGGCTGACTCGATTCAAGGCTCAGCCAGCCGATCCAAAGCGAGTCGGACTGCACGACATACTCGCGCGACTGACCTTTGGGAATCTCGAAAACATAGCGTCCCTGGCTGTCCAGCGTGGCGTCACCGGAGAGATCCGGGTTCTCCGACGAGCCCTGGTCTCCCTGATAAAATCTGGCCGCACAGTATGCAGGGGGAGACGCGGGCGTCTGCGAGGTGCCGGCCTGATTCGCCGTTCCCGGAGGAGCGAACGTCGGAAAGAGAAGGGAGACGATCGTTTCGATCCGACAATCATCGCAGACACCTACCGCATTGAAAGGACCGGCTGCGACCTGCGAAAAATCGAGCGAGCTCGGGAGAAGCACGATCTGTTTCTGGTCCGTCGCAGTTTGACCACCATCCTGCTTGGCCGAAAGCATCACGGTGAGCGTGCCCTGATCCAGGGTTTCAAGGCCCGGCGCGATGATGCGTGCGGTACTGGAATCCGGCGTCGATCTCCAGGTCGCCGGATCGACCGGATTCACAGGATCGGTCGTCCAACTGAAATTGAAGTTGGGGACGCCTGCGCTCGAGTTCGCCTGCCCCTGGACAGAGAAGGCTTCCCCCACCCTCACGAACCCCGGAAACCCTGTGATCTCTGTTTCAGGCGGCGAAACGATGTCGACAGGAAAACTGACGTATGCGGAACCGCTCGAGTCTCCGCTCAGAACGGTCAGAGCAACAGAGAGCGTTCCTTTCAACCCGCCCGACAACTGAATGGCGACTTCCTGTTGGCTCGCAGTCTCGGGTGTTGCCGTGACGCCCTGGCCTGAAAAGGTCCAGCCGAAGGTGGGTTCACCGCTCTCGTCTACCAGATTTGCCCGAACCTTGAGGCTGGAACCATGGATCGTCGAGCCCGCCTGTCCATTGGTCAACGGGCCGACCCAGCCGGCCCCTTCACCGGTATCATAGCTGATGGTAGGGAAGAGCGTCGTGCCGCCGGAGGCCTGCATTTGAAACGTAATCGTCTGCATGCCTTGCTGCTGATTCTGATCGGTCACTGCGAGTGTGACGCCCAGATTGCCGGTAAACGACGCGTTGACGGAGAGCACCGACTGGCTGGTGGACACCGAGCTCAAAACACCTGCGCTGGTCGGCGAGAGAGACCATTGATAGGTCAATCCCGTGCCCTGGCTCGCCGCCCCGTCGAGCTGGATGCTGCGGACGGTGACACCAGGGACGATCCCGTTGGCCGGTCGGTTGAGAAGGCCGTTCCCGAGGTCGTACCGGATAACAGCGGTCGGCGGCGGAATCGAACCACCTCCTGAGGTCAAGGTCAAGGGAAACGTGACTCGAGTCTGGCAGCCGGTCGAGTCAGCGACCGTCAGATAGATATTCAAAGACTGCTGCTGAGGAATCGAGGCCGGAGCGTGATAGAGAAGCTGGAACTTCAGACTGGTGTTGTCTCCGACGACCTCCGACACGGAAGCCGCAAACTGTGACGCACCGGCAGTCTCAAGCTGGCTGTAGTCCCACTGCGCCGTGTTCGCGTCTGGCCCGATCTTTGTGTTTCCAAACACGTCCTGGGTGGTCGTGGTGTCCCGGAGCGTCACCCAGGTCGTAACGGTGGATCCGGCGCTGACGGTCAGACCCCCGTATTGTCCGGCCAGGATGGTCGGAGGACCGTTCGCGGCGGCTGTACACTCTCCCAATTGAGCGGATGTCGGCGTCTGACCGAACAATGAGGATGTCACCATCACAAGGGTGAGAAACTGGAAGAACGAAAAACGGGTCAGTCCAGAGCCGTGGGCCTGCATCACAGCCTCCCTTCGCCTCGAGCGGCGGGCAAGTCGCAGAAATCGATGCGACGGCGCGTTCTCTCGTGCACCGATTACCCGATCGGGGAGCAAACGTACAGAGCAGCCTCGGCGGGGACATTCGAGGACGCGCGTTTCAAACTACCGATTCTACACCCTGAAGGCAAACCGAGTCTCGGGTCATGCGTGAAGCGGTCCCGGCCAGTCGAAGGTTGGATCGCAAGTTCAGGAAACGACGATCGGCCGAGGAGACTTTCGGGAGAGCGGGGGCGGGGGCCTGCATGCAGGCCCCCGAGATTCAGGAACCCAGAAAGCTGCGGTAGAGTTCGAAGAGCTCGGACATCTGGACCGTCAGAATTTGTTCGGGCTGGTAGACTTGGATGACCTGCTGTGCGAACTGATAGCCGACGAGCCTCATCACGTCAACGGAAAGGTTCGGTCGGACCTGCTCCTGCACGAAAAGCTGGAGCTTGTGCTTGGCCTCCGCCAGCTCTTCCGCAGTCAAAGGGGCCTCCCGTGAGTCGCAGAATTGCAGCGGATCGTCTCCGAACCCGAACTTGATGGCGAACATCACGGCGAACCCCTGTCGGATCGTGACAGCGGTGGGGCTGTCGTCGATCGGGGGAAAGACGCGATACATCGGAAGCGTCAGGTGGGTCCGAGCCACCCACCGTGTCAGACGATCGGGGGCTACGTCCAGCTTATCGACACCGACCTTCACGGCCAAGCGATGTTCGAAGACGACAAGTTGCTTCTCGAAGGTCCCCAGTGAGGGCATCAGGATGAAGCAATTGGAGAAACCGAATGCTTCCGACTTCTCTTTGACCTTCTGGAGGACTTCCTTCCGGGCTTCGACGAGCGCCCGCGTGCGGTCCAAAACCCGCGACTCCGATACGATCTGGGCCAGTCTCTCGAGCTTGTTCCGAGACAGGCCCTCGACCGGATCAAACAGCAGATCCTCGAACAGAACAAAGTACTTGGGCATGATCTTCTCTTCGAAGACCTTAACGAAGGGGTCTGCACCTTGCCTGGCTGCATCGTGAAGAGGGGTGACCAGATCCAGGACCGGACCGGCCGACTCGAGCCAGCCGAACGGTTGCCAGTCACCCTGGTCGAGGACGCGGACCGCCTGAAGTTTCGCCTCGATCGGATACTGCGGATGCAGAATCTTGATGGTGCCTGCTGCCCTGTTCCCGTTTCTCTGGAGGTGGATCTCCGTGTAACGTCCACCGGCATCGTATGCGAGATCGACCTGGGTGTCGGTGACTTTGGACTCCGACAGGATCTGTTGATTCCAGCTGCCCAGGTAGAGGCGAGGTTTGGTGGCACTGTCGGCAGCAAAGACGACATGATCCATCTGGGCATCTTCCTTGGCCCGACTGGAAATGAGGGCCCAAACGCCTGCCCACGACGAATCCGCGGCGAGCAGGGCACCGCTCGTCACGAGCAGAACGAGGGCCTGCATGCATACCGTCCTTCGCAGATTTCTCATTTTCGCTCTCATTGGGAGGCCGAAGATCCGACTGACACCGGCAGAATGGCCAACGGAAGTGAGACGGCGTCCAGCTTGATCACCGTCAGCGCCAGAGGCCCATCCCCGGATGTCATCTTCAACTTCAGCGTTCCGCCCTGAAATCCGGGGGGAAACTGGAGCGAAGGAGAAAACTCGTCATACACCTCGGTCAGGTTCTTGACGAACTGACCACGCGGCGGGATCGAAATCTCGCGCGTCAATACGGGCACGCCGTCGTCCACAGTGACCTGGAACTTCACCTCGTTGTCGGAGAGATTGGCAATCGCCAGACCGACCTTGTCGGCCGCCGTCTTCGAGAGAGCGGTGGTGAAGGAGGTGCCGCGAATCGGTAGCACCGGAACCTCAGCGGTGACGTGGCCCTGGTCGTCGACGTACCGGTAGAAGAGGTGACCGACAAGACGCTGACTCGACTCGACGCTCAGCCACCCGATCCAGAGAGAATCGGACTGAACGCTGAATTCCCGGGCCTCGCCTTTTGGTATCTGGAACAGGTAGCGTCCCTGAGCGTCGACCGTACCGTCACCATCGATGGTCGGATTGACGGAGGATTCCGTCGGGCCCTCGTAAAACTCCATCCGACAACTGGCCGGCCCCGCCTCGGGTGTGGCCGCCTGTCCCTCTTGAGCTGCCACCGTTCCACCGACAGGATCAGGGTTGACAAGTACGACGACTGTCTCGATCGTACAGTTCTCACAGACTTGCGGTGCGTCGAACGGACCTGCAGCAACCTGCGAAAAATCGAGGGAAGCAGGCACGAGGATGACCTGCCTCTCGTCGGTGGCGATCTGCCCGCCTTCCTCTTCCGCAGACAGAGTCACCGTCATGACGCCGTCGGTGAGATCACCCAGGGTCGGAGCCACGATCCGCGCGTTGGAAGAATCCGAGGCGGAAGTCCGCCACATCGTGGGGACGTCCTCGTTGTTCGGATCCGTGGTCCAACTGAAGTTGAACTTTCCGGTCCCTCCGTTCGATGTCGCCGACCCATCGACGAAGAAGGCCTCGCCGACGCGCACTGAGACGGGGATTGCCGAGATCTCCGCCTCGGGAGGAGCCACAATATTGACGGGGAATGTGAGAGCGATGGCTCCGGAATCGCCCAGGGTATTCCCGACTTCGAGCGTGACCACCAACGTCCCCTGAGCCGGACCGTCGATCTGAACTGTCGTCTCAGTGCCTGTCTCGGACCCGAGCGTCGCCCCGCTCATGCCCGAAATCGACCACTGATAGGTGGGGCTGTCCGTGCTCTCCTGCAACGAGCCACGGAGATGGATCGTCGATTGAGTGACCGTGGGACCACTCTGATTCACATAGACGGGTTCGACATAGCCACTCCCGATATCGTAGCTGATACCGGGCTCCAGCGATCCGGCAGCCGCCAGGATCTGGAAGGTGATGCTCTGAGAGTCGACATCACTGTACTGGTCCGTCACATTGAGCGTCACCGTCACGTTGCCGCTATATGAGGAATTGACCTGCAGAGTCGGCGTCTGACTCACCGTGGAGGTCAGGCTGCCGGCGGACTGGGGCGAGACGGACCAGCTGTAGCCGAGGCCCGCGCCGTCGCTTCCAGCGCCGTTGAGCTGGATCGAACGCTTCGTGACATTGGCGACGGTGCCGTTCGCCGGCCGGCTCTGCAGTCCGCTACCAAGATCGTAACGGATGGAAGCCGTCGGACCGTTGCCTTGTCCGCCACCGCCCGAGTAGAGCGTGATGGGAAAAGTGACGCGAGTGGAACAGCCCTTCCGGTCCGCCACCGTCAGGAAGACACTGACCGTCTGCTGCTGAGCAATCGTCGCCGGAGCATGAAACGACAGCTGGAACTTCAGGCTGGTGTTGTCGCCGGGAATATCCTGAGGTGATGTCGCGAACGAGCTCGCGCCGAGAGCCTGCAGCTGAGTATAGTCCCACGTTGCGCTGTTGACGTCCGGGCCGGTCAGCGTATTCCCGTAGATATCCTTGGCCGAGCTTGCGTCCCTGAGAGTCGCCCAGGTTTGGATGACATTTCCGGGATTGGCTGCCAAGCCGCCGTACTGGCCCGCCACGAGGGTTGGGGCGCCGTTGGCGTCGGGCGCACAGGTCCCCACCTGTTGCGCGGACGGTGTACCACCGCTCGGTGGCGGATTCGATACGACGTTCACGGAGACAACTTTGCTGGTCTTGCGACTGGTATTCGCGGCCTCCCAAGCGGAGACCTCGAAGCGGAGCAGGCTTCCGGCCGCCGCCCCGGGAAATGTCAGCGTACTGGTCATGCTGGAACCACTGCTCGGCGAATTGACCCAGTTCAGCGCACTGGTCGCGGCCCCCCCGAGAAAGGTCCATCCCATCTGTATCGAGTCACCGTCCGAATCCGAACCGGTCGCAACAATCTGGAATGTGTGCCCGGCCTGCACGGTCTTCGAGGTCTCGACGCTGACCTGTGGGAGGCTGGACGTCGCCGCAGTGGACTTCGCAAGATAGAGTGTCGTCGCCGCAGACCGGATGAACAGCCCGTCATACAGTGTGACATTGATGGTCTGATCGATATCGCCCCCGAGAATTCGGGGAATCGTGAAATGGACTGTCGGAGTATCGCTCTGATAGAGAACGAAAATGCCATCGAAGTTTCCGGGTCCGCTCTTCGCCCCACGCTGCCAGTCCGCCGTGATGCTTCCTTCGTCTGGATCGATGGAGCAGTTGACACTGAGCGCTCCGGCCTGACCACCGGTTACCCGGTGATCCGGATCCGACTGCGTGTAGTTCGATGAGGTGCAAAACTGAGGAATGACGGGACGGTTCACCCCAAGGATCTGGATGTGGAACAGATGTTCGACGACCTCGGCGGACCCAACGAAGTTGGCCTCCAGCCGCACGACGACTTCTCCGGGACTCAGAGCCTGTGCGGCGGCCTCATTGAAGTTCGCCCCCGATTTCGATTCATCCCACCAGAAACGCACGGTCGCCTCGTTCTTGACCAGCTGACCCACGGTGAGTTCCGCCAGATGCCGGTTCGTGACCGGGCTACCGCTCCCGATGCCGTACGTCTCGGATTCGATGCTCCAGTGATACTCGATGTCTCGCGGATCGCCTCCGCCGTCGACGTTGGCCCACAGAGTCGTCAACTTCATGATCTGGACGGCCCTCTCCGGACCGGCGACGGCAGTAATTTGGGGAGCATCCGACTGGGCGGATACAGGGACCGTCACGAGGCAACTCAGCACTGCGGCGAACCCGAGCAAGAGAATCGGTGTTTTTGGCGCTTCCATATGAGACTCCTAGATGTCGATGATGCTGTAGCAAATCTGTCCTGGGACAAACGGTTGCAGGAACGAGCGAATCGCTCTCTGGAACCGATACATCAGGACGAATCGGTGTCCCCGACCCAGGACTTGAAGGCAATTGATCGTTCCCGCCTCGGACATGTCGCGGACGCGAATCTTCTGCCATTGATTGTCACTTCCGTTGGTCCAAAAAGCCTCGACATGCGAGCGTCCCGACTGTTGGACCGACACTGCGAGGAGCTGCCCGTTTGCGTCAGCCGAGCCCAGGCTGAAATCTACAATCGAACACTCCTCTGAGCATTCAAGGATACGCTGCTGTGACATCAGGCCTTCCGAGCCTACCTCCCCCGTGTTGAGATTCTGGCCAAACGGCTGATCGAATCTTCTTCCAACCTGCCAGATCAGGCGGATTTTACCATTGCCCCCCTGGGCCTGGTAGGTGATCTCCCTTACCGCTTGGACGAGAATCTTGTCTTTTCTCCACGTCCTCCCCTGGTCTTGGGAGACATCCATCATTAACCGGTGCGTCTTCCCCGTACGTTCACTCCAAAAACAATAGATTCTCCCGTCCACACTCACGACCTGCAGGTCACCGATTCGCGGTACCGTTTGATCGCTGACGTCACGACCGGCTCCCCCATCATCCAAGTTCCAGACTGAGATCTTCGCACCTTTGGCCGACCGGGAAACCGCCACGACGAGCCGCGAATCGCCTCCGTCCAACAAGTGCGGGTCCGCGACCCACGATCCCTCCGTTGTCTTCACCTCGAGTCGCTGGATCTCTCGGCCCTCCTCGTCGAGTCCGACGACGCTCTTGCCGCGGACAAGAAACACCCTTCCTTCACCCAAGCGGAAGACGGAAAATGGCCCGTTGCCGCCCTTCAGCACGGTAGTTCGAAATTCGGATCCGTCCACGCCCTTCGGGCCGGGGATCGCCAAAGCGACATCAAACCGGGGAGCTTCTTGGGGTCCGGTCTCGGCCGGTCGAAGACCGCTAACCGCCTCTTGCGGTCCGAGGCGCACAAACCTGGGTCCCCAGATTCCCTCCAGGTGCCTGCAAACGATCCTTCCATCCTGGGGGATCGTGCAGACCTGAATGGAGCCCTCCGCTTCCCCGCTCGAATAAGCGACCTCGATGGAACCGTCGCTGAGCATTGAGGCATCGAAAGGACGGCCCAAGAGTCCGGTTGCATCCGGAACTCTCGAGGTAGCCGATCCAAAGCAACTGCTCTGAACCACGACCTCGCCACGGGCTACGGCACAGGCCAGAGCCAACGCGGCAAGAACACACCCCGTCCTCCACAATGAAGCCTTCCTCATCTTGTCCCGCTGACCGGGTGCACCGCGGCGGCCACTTGCCCACCCGGTCCACACCAAAAAAAAGGGGAGATCTTCCATCTCCCCCCAAATCCACAAATTCTGTTGAATCGAGAGTGACCCGCCCGGAGGCGGGCCACTCTACTTAGAACATCGGCAAGAACGATCAGTCGACCTGATCGATCATGCACTGGGTTTCGTCACCCGTCTGGGAAACAAGGGCACACGAGGCAGATGCATTCATCCACCAGCCGGCGCCCAAGCCGCCAAACTTGGCGAGCTGCTGTCCGACCGTCACGAAGGACGCGCCATACGGAGCATGATAATCCGACTGGCTGCCATCCAGAAGAACCGAAGAGGTCCCCGTCGAATAGCTGTCCCAGGCAAAGAAGCCGATCTCGTCCGCGATTGCCGTGCTGATGCTGACACTCGAGGTATTGTCACGGACGAACCGAATCCATCCTCCAGAGACATCCCTGCTCGCGCCCTCACCCTGCAACAGCCCAAGGAACTTGGAGTTGCAGTTCGGGTTCGTGGCGCAACCGTCTACGATCTCGTTCCCGTAGAAGTCGACCATGTCCTGAATCGTAAGATCGTCGACGTTGGTCACCGCACTCGGGACGTCCGTCAAGAAGGTACGGAGGCAGAAGCAAGTCAGCTTCAGGGTAACTTCGCAATCCGGGCCCTCGCAGCCAGGCAGCGGCGAGATCGGAGGCGGAGGCGGAGTCGTGTAGAAGAGCAGATGTTCTGCATGATCGTAGATCTGCATCACATAAGTCGTGAACGCGACACCGACGTTGGCAGAGCGGTCACACTGCGGATTCGTGGAGTTGCAGGCAATGTTGTTACTGCCGTTATAGTCATCCACGATGGAGATGAAATGCATCGCTGCATTTGCAGGATCCAAGCCGGCATGGAACGCCGAAGTTCCCAATGCTCCGAATTCCGACGCAGCTCCGAGCGGAGACACGTGGCGAATATCGCCGCCATGCACTTCGTTCCGCAGGAAGTAGCCGTTACGCGCGATCGTCGCCGACCCCGTGTACAGACCGTTGAAGGACGAATATCCGTCCTCACTGCCCAGAATCAACTTGCCGATGGGAACCAGGTTGGGGCCATCGCCATCAGGACGCAGACTGACACCCAGATCGTTGTCTTCAGTTCGATCGACAGCCGGGCGAGCCCATGCGTTCATGCCATAGGCCAGGAATGCATCCGTCGTGGAGCCGGGGATGAAGGCCTTCGGAACGGCAACCGTCTGCATGCCGACCAGGAAGTCGAATGAAATCTGAGAAGCATCATAGACATGCAGGTTGAGAGAACTCACGCTGGGAGACGTGCCCACGTTCGGGGCAGTCCCCGACACGGTCTCCTCGAGCGTGGCATTGGCGGTCAAGGTCTCCGCGTAGTTCATGTTGCATTTGTCCATGTTCCGCGCTTCATAAGGGAACAGGATCTCGGCGTCGTCGTCAGAGTCGGTCGAGGTTCCCGAGGCAGCGATCGTGATCAGAAAACGACCGGAGCCCCACAGAGGCGTGGTGATCATGGGCAGCGCGCTGTTGCCGAACTTGGCACCGGCGTACAGGAACCTGTTTTTCGTGTTCTCCGTGGTGAACGGGATGTTGAAATCGAACGGATCGAACATCAACGTATCGTTACAGGTCAGAACAACGAGGAAATCGAGAATATCTTCGCAGTTGTCGTTGTAATAACGAACGTGAAGAGTGACTGCCTGTGTCGGGTGAGTATTCACCACCGAAATGAAGTTCGAGAAGATCGAACCAGGATCGGCCCAA
Source organism: uncultured Acidobacteriota bacterium (assembly GCA_963823995.1). Lineage (GTDB taxonomy): Bacteria > Acidobacteriota > UBA6911 > RPQK01 > JAPXNP01 > JARRKC01. Next base: position 594,067 of record CAWGNQ010000009.1, on the reverse strand, counting down.
CCGTCTCCGTCCTGATCCAGACCCAAATCCACGACCGGGTTACCGAGAGGAGGCGCAACGGCAAGCCGCTCACGCGCATTGACACCGGTATCCACAAGAAATGTCAGGTGCGAACCAGGGTCATTGACCGAACCGGCCGGAATGTTCCGCGACTGGTTCTCTCCGAAGTAGTCCAGATACGGCGCTTTCGGATTCGTTGCGCCTTGGCCCCAGGCTGAGCCGACCACCAGGGCCAGCATCGCCAGAGCCATTACTAGATAAAAAAGCCTTGTTCTTCGCATCAAGATTCTCCTCCTTAAAGTAGAAAAGCTAGAACTACCAACAGCCTCACGCTCTAAAAATCAGCAAACTCAAGCTGGGAAAGCCCTAATCCGGCCCCAACATGCCATGAGAGGATGCCAGATTTACGCCAAAGTCGCAAGTTTTTTCATGCACGACGGGACTTGAATGCGGAACCTGAAATCCGAATCTGCCACCTGGAATTCTCGAGCTTCGACTTGCCCCTTCGCATTTCGGACAAACAGAGGACCATCTTCCCCAAGAAGTCTCGGAACTCTGCGGAACCCGACACCCGGAAGTTATCTCTCCCGCGGCGGCACCCCGTCAATCCGTCAACGGCTTGTTCTCGAGTTTCCCACAGGCTACCATTTGCTGGCAAGCGGTGCGGCCGTTCGGCTGAGGTGTCGTTCGAAGACGAGACCCGACCGTCTCAGAGCCGAACCGGATTCGCCCCGGGGAGAATTTGAGATTGCCTCGACGCACGAAGCCACTTCGAGCCTCCAACTTATCGCGTCTCTACGACCGTGGCTATTTCTACGGTGAGACGAGTGGATACTCACCGAAGGGGTATCCTGCCGACCATCCCGACTGGGCACTGTGGCTCGATCTGATCGGTGCCATCATACCGGGCGGGCTGCTCCTCGACGTGGGCTGCGCCTACGGCTTTCTCATTGAGGAGGCAAAACAGAGAAACTACCGCGCGATCGGGCTCGATGTCAGCCCCTATGCTCTGAGCCAGGCGCCTTCCGCAGGGTGTGCTCTTGTTCTGGCGGACGCCCGGGACATCCCGCTCGGCGACCATTCCGCGGATGTCATCACTTTGTTCGACGTCATCGAGCACCTTCCCAACCCGGGAGCCTGTCTCGATGAGTCCGCTCGCCTGCTCAAGCCGGAGGGATTGCTGGTCCTGACGACCCCCGATCCACTTTTCTTCCATCGCTCGGAGTCTACCCACTTCTGCGAGAGGCCTCCCTCCTACTGGATCCGGATGCTGAGCGATCGCGGTTTCCAGGTCCAGTTTCGGTTCTCCGAAGTGCCCTTCAATTTCCAGCTGCTGGCCTGCCGGGAGAACAGCTCGATCGAGTCGAGCATCCGGAGGTTCCAGCACGACTACTTCTCGCCCGCACCGGACATGGTCTGCGCCCGGTCGATCACGGCTCTGCCACGCTGGGGATGGGGCCCTTTACAGGATGGGCAAAGAGACGTCGCCGAGAACGGAGCGATGATTTACCTTCTCAACGAAGAAGAGGTTCCGAAATCGGCTCGCATCCGGTTCCGGGTGCGAACAACGGGCAGGTTCTCCACGCTTCGATTGCGCTTCGACGACTGGGTGCTCCGCGACCTCCACCTCGACTCCGAGGAGCGGGACCGGTTGGTCGAGATCGATGATGTATTGATCCCCTCCGGCGGGCATCATCTCTATTTCGACCTCTTCCCGGGGGCGCCTCGGACAGCCATCTCCGAGCTGGAGATCGAAACCCGTCCGGCTGCGCCGGCGGAGCTCACGACGAGGCTCCCCTTCGACATTTATCAGAGGTACGAGAGAGCCGCCCACGTGGGTCGGCTTCTCCGGCCGTCCAGCCTGCTCGACGTCGGCGGCTGCATCGGAGAGTCGACGGGGCACCTCGCGACTTCGTATGATTTCTTTGCCGAGGGCACATCGGAACGGGTCATGTCCTCCGACTTCCGACAGTGTGACCATCCGGATCATCTCCCCTGCGACGCTCTCGATCACCCTCTCAGTGACCACGCTTTCGACATGGTCGTCTCGATGGACGTCCTGGAGCACATTCAGCCCGACCAACGCAAAGCGTTCCTCGGCGAACTGGATCGGCTCGCCCATCGCTGGATTCTCGTCGGTGCGCCGTTTCGGAGCCCCGAGGTCCAACAGGCTGAGCAAGCGCTGTCCTCGGTTCTCATGAAAGACCACCGGTTCCTCTCGGAGCACCGTGATCTCGGCCTTCCTGACGCAGAGCTCGTCGTTCGGTTCGCACGGAGCCGGGACTACCGCCTCTGGCAACTGGCGAATGCACGACTCGAAAACTGGCTCGCCCTGCAAAGCCTGAACCACCTGGTCTTCTCGATGCGTGATGCCAGATCGTCCTGGGAGCTCAATCGCCTCTACAGTCGAGACTTGTTTGGCCGTGACCATGGGCTTCCTTGTTACCGCTATTTCTTTCTTCTTTATAAAGGAGATTCTTCGCTCGACCCGGGAGTTGTTCGCGAACTGGATCTGCTGCAGAGCAATCTGGCCGCGGATCCTTCGCCCGGCCCCGCCCTGACTGCCCACGCCGGGTTCCAGGCTCTGGTGCATCGCATCGAGAGCCTGAACGAGACACGGGAGGGTACGCTCAGTGCGGTCCAATTCCTCGCCAACGCACGGGATGATCATATTGCGCTCCTGATGCGGGAGCGCGATGAACTCATTCGCCGGCTCAGAGAAACTCCGCTGCACGTCCTGGCGAGACAGCGCTGGCGGGAGAGAAGGATGCGCGGCAAGGAAGATGAGCAGCCGTGACCGGGAACAACCGGTCGGGTGGAGGCGGACCTCCGGTCACCCTCGCCGTCATCAACTACAACGGAGAAACGTTCCTCGAGGACCTCTTCTCCAGCCTCGAGCTCCAGACATTCCGTCGTTTTGAGACTCTCCTGATCGACAATGGATCGACCGACGGCAGCCTCGAGCGGGTGAGATCGATCGCTCCCGGCGTCAGGATCGTGGCGGCGGGCCGAAACCTCGGCTTCTCGAAGGCGGGGAATCTGGCAGCCCGGCAGACCCGCTCTCCTTTTCTCGTCCTCCTGAATACCGACATCAAGGCCGAGCCCGAATGGCTCGATGCGCTGATGAGCGTAGCCGGTGACCACCCAGAGGCGGCCGCAGTCTCGTCGAAAATGCTGCTTTCGGACCGGTCCGGAGTCCTGAACGGAGTCGGGGGATGCATGAACCAGCTTGGGTACACCTGGGACCGGGGCATGTTCGAGGAGGATCGGGGACAGTACGACCAGGTGAACGAGGTTATGTTCGCCTCTGCGGGAGCCGCCCTGTTCGACCGTGAGCGGTACCTCGAAGCCGGCGGTTTCGACGAACGTTTCTTCATGTATCACGAAGATGTCGACCTTTGCTGGCGATTTTGGCTCAGAGGCTACCGGGTCCTGACCGCGCCGAGCGGCGTCGTCCACCACCACTTCGGCGCAACGACCCGCCATGCACGCAGCCTGCAGTGGCGCGAGCGCCTCGGAGAGCGAAACAGCATACGTTCGCTCCTCAAAAATTACGAAGCACCGAACGTACGGAAGGCTCTGCGGGGGCTACTCCTGCTTCGTCAAACACCCCGACGGAAACTGGCTCAGCTGCGGAATCTGATCTGGAATCTCTCGAAGATGCCTGAGACACTGCGGCTGCGGCGAGTCGTTCAGGAATCCCGTGTCCGCAGCGATCAGGAAATGAGTAGACTGATTGAGCAGAGGAACGATGTCCCTATCCGCATCTGACACATCGGTCATCACGATCAACTGGAACGGTCGGCATCACCTGGAAGCGTTGCTCCCTTCCCTCGTTCCCCTCGAAGCCGGAGAGTTGATCGTCGTCGACAATGGAAGCACCGATGATTCCGTTCGGTGGCTCCGACGCGAGTATCCACAGGTGCGCGTGATCGAGAACGAGCGCAATCTGGGTTTCGCCGAGCCGAACAACCTGGCGGCCGAGGCGGCGCAGGGTTCCATTCTGGCCTTCATCAATAACGACATGCGCTGCCACCCCCATTGGCTCGAGCATGCTCTGCCGGCGCTCGAGAGCTCAACCTGTGTCGCCTCCCGGATTCTCGACTGGGAGGGCGGTCGAATCGATTTCAACGGATCGTCGCTCCAGTATCTTGGGTACGCTCTCCAAAAGGATGTTGGTCGGATGCTCGAAGAGGTGACGACGCCCGGCGACCGCATCCTGTTTCCCTGTGGCGGTGCCATGCTGATCCACAGAGACGTCTTCGAGGGGATAGGTGGCTTCGATGCCGATTACTTTGCCGTCTTCGAAGACGTAGACCTTGGCTGGAGACTCTGGATGTCGGGCCACGAAGTCCGTTTCTGCCCCGACTCGATCTGTTACCACCGGGGACACGGCACGTTTCGTGCGCATGAAAACGCGAAACTGCGGTATTTGATGCATCGAAACGCCCTTCTGACCGTGATCAAGAACTACGAGGATGCGAATCTGCAGGCAATTCTGCCCCTCGCCGTCGTGATGGCAGTCAAACGGGCCGTGCGATTGTCCGGCGTCCGCCGCGAGTCCTTTTATCTCTGGGCCGAATCCGAGATGCGCTCCGAGGCGGCGGATCCGGTCTTTCGAACAGACCTCGAAGATGCCCTGAACCACCTCGTGGCCATCGACGACGTCCTGGGTGCTCTTCCCGATCTGATGCGGAAACGACAGCGGATCCAGGCTCTCCGCAAGCGCCCCGATCGGGAGATCGTTGCACTGTTCGGCGACCCTCTCCGCCCGATCGTCGAGGACCCGGACTACATCGAGAACGAGGCGGGCATGTTGCAGGCTCTGGGGCTGGATCGGCTGTTCGACGTCGACCGCTACAGGGCCGACGCGCTGCGGTATGCCGATCGGAATTCCGAACGAATCCGCACCCTGCGGGACGAACTGAAGAGGCTGCAATGGACGGCTCTCTTCGCAGCGCAACACCCTCCCCGACCGAAGCCAGGTGGGCGTTTGCGTCGTTTCCTGGACAGCTGGCGGAGTCGCGGGCTGGCCTTCACTGTACGCCGGGCCTGGGAGGCGATCCGCCGTGAGGATTAGTGTCGTGATCCCGACCTTCAACCGGTCGGCCACACTCGTGAGGACACTCTCAGGACTGGCGAATCAGTCCCTCAATCACGATGCCTACGAAGTGCTGGTAGTCGATGACGGCTCGACGGATCAGACGGCCCGATCGGTCGCCGGACTCCAGGAACGGTTTCCGGTCCCTCTCCACTACCTGTACCAGCCGAACCGCAAGCAGGGAGCGGCCCGCAACCTCGGAGCGCGCAGCGCCGCCGGGATGCGACTGGTCTTTCTCGGCGACGACATCGTTCCCACACGGGATTTCCTGCTCGAACATGAGCGCGCTCATGGCCAGGGCTCCGCGGATCCCAATCGGGCTGTGATCGGCTATACGACCTGGCCGCCCTCCTTTCGACGCACACGATTCCTGGACTATATCGGCGAGCAGGGCTGGCAGTTCGGCTTCTCGCTCATCGAAGATCCCTCCGACGTGCCGTTCAATTTCCTCTATACGAGCAATCTCTCCCTTTCCCGGGAGTTCTTCTTCGAAGCGGGCGGTTTCGACGAGGGCTTTCGCCAGTATGGCTGGGAAGACATCGAACTGAGTCTCCGACTGAAGAAACTCGGGATGAGACTGGTCTACGCACGCGAGGCGAAAGCCTACCATTTCCATCCCGTCTCGATGTCGGACTTCGCAGAGCGGCAGAGGCAGGTCGGACGGTCTGCGTGGAAACTATACGAACGACACCCCGAAATGGCTTCGTTTCTGAGCATCGATCATATCCCCGACTACACGAGGCGGCACCATTTTCGCATGCGCCTGCTGGCCTGGGCCTGCCGGCTCACGGAAAACCTCGCCTGGCCCAATCTTTCCCGCTATTATCCCGACCTGGTGACCTATTACTATATCCAGGGGCTGATCGAGGCTCGGCCCGAGCAGGTGAATTCCAGGGACCAGAGCGAATGAACCCGAACCCGGCGACTGAGCTCACCGTGGTCATCCCGACCTGGAACCGGAAAGACCTCCTCGGACACTGTCTGCGCTCACTGCAGGCTCAGACGGTCTCTCCGGAAGTCCTGGTGGTCGACAATGGTTCGACCGACGGAACCCTCGATATGCTCTCCACCGAGTTCCCCGAGGTCCGCACCTTGGCGATGGGCACCAACCGGGGCTTTGCTGTGGCGGTGAATGCAGGGCTCGACCGGGTTTCGACCCACCTTGCGGCTCTGCTGAACAACGACACCGAAGCCGACCCGGCCTGGGTGGAGCACGGCCTCGAGGCAGCTGAACGTCGACCCCGATTTTCGTTTTTCGCCTCGAGGATGATCGATTTCTCAGACCGCGACCGTCTCGACAGCGCGGGAGACCGCTACGATCGATCCGGACTTCCCAGCAAGCGGGGACTGGGAGACCCGGTCGGTCGCTATCCGGACGAAGAGGAGGTTCTCGGAGCAAGTGCCGGCGCGGCATTCTACCGGATGAATCTGTTCCGGGAGATCGGCCCTTTCGATGAAGACTACTTTAACTACCTGGAAGACGTCGAGTTGAGTCTGCGGGCCCGCAGGCATGGGTTTCGCTGTCTCTATCTGCCGCAGGCCGTCGTCTACCATATCGAGGCGGGCTCCGATCCTTCCCGTCGTGAGCAGGGATCGGTGCGCCCTCGCTCCGGAATCTATACCCGAGACCGGGTCTACTGGATCACACGCAACCGCTGGCAACTGATGCTGACGTATCAGCGTCCGGGCAACCTGCCCTGGCTGGCCCTGGGCTGGAGCCGGAGTTTCCTGTTCCATCTGCTCAAGGCGGGATACGCGAAGGACTTCCTGCGGGGGCTCGCAGCGGGGATGGCCCGAACGCCGGATGCGCTCCGGAAGCGACGCCGATTGAGCCGGTCCCGTACAATCGATACACGCGAATTATGGCGACAGCTCCAAAGGTTCTAGCCGTCTGTGTCAACTGGAATGGGGCGGAGGTCCTCCAAGCCACCCTCGCGTCGCTCCGCACCAGCCGCTACGCGGCCCTCAAGGTGCTCGTCGTCGATAACGCCTCGGCCGACCGGTCGGCCGAGGATTTGGGGGACACCTGCGACGAAGTCCTCCACCTCGACGACAACCGGGGCTATGGCGGAGCGGTCAATGCCGGGGTGCGCCGGAATCTCGAAGGGGACCGACGTGCCCCCGAGTACTTCCTGATCCTCAACAACGATGTCCTCGTCGTCGAGGACACGGTGGCCCGGCTGGTGGAAACGGCACTCAGGCACGGTCCCGGGATTTACGGTCCCAAGATCCTCCGAGCGGCCGCGCCGACGCGCCTGGAGGCCTCCTGGGGGCACCTGACCCACAGCCACGTTCTGGCTCATTTCCGGGCCCGAAATGCGCTCGACGACGCACACTGGAGTTGCCCGCGTCAGGTTCCCCTCCTGCTGGGATCGATTCTTCTCGTGCACCGCTCGGTCTTCGAGCGCTGCGGCTACTTCGACGAGCGCTTCTTCATGTATCACGAGGAAGTCGATTTCTTGCACCGGGCACGGCTGGTCGGCTTGCCCTGCTTCTTTTGTCCCGAGGCACGGGCCTACCATGTCGGTGGGCATTCGACACGGAGCGATCCCTCGCGGAAGCTCTACTGGACCCGTCGCAACACGGTTCTGTTCCTGCGCAAGCACAAGGTGTCCCCCCTTCGTTGGGGCTACTTCGCCACGACCCTCCTGGCGAGCTTTCTCTTCAACGGGATCAGCCTGCGCTGGAACCGACTCAGCCCGCTGTTCCGGGGAGTCGTCGACGGATTTCGCATGGACCTCTCCTCGCAGCCGGAGAGTACGGCCTAGATGAACCAGACGGCGGATTCGGTCAGCTTCATCATCCCCTGCTATCGCAACCTGCGGACGATCGGCTTCACCCTCCGTTCGCTGCTCTCCCAACAGAACTGTCCGGATTTCGAGATCTTCGTCGTCGATTCATCCGAGGAGGCGGTGTCGGACTGGATGAAGACACACTTCCCCCGTGTCCGGGTGATCCGTCCTACGAGGCGGCTCTGGGCGGGCGCGGCCCGCAATTTCGGAGGGGCGCGCACGGGTGCCGATCTCCTGGCCTTCGTCGACGCCGATGCGGTCCTGCAGCCCGACTGGCTGGCCATCCTCGGCAGGCGCATGGCCGAGTCGGAGGAGACCGTCGCCGTGGGAGGTTACATCGGAAATGCGAATCCCGGGACTCTTGCATCCCGCATCCTCCACTGGGCCGAGTTCTCGGAGTTCCTGCCGGGGGCTCCGAGCGGATTCCGCCCCTTCCTGTCGAGCTCCAATCTACTTCTCAGACGGAGCACGTTCGTCGAAACGGGCGGCTTTCCCGAACACCTCCCGGCATCGGAGGACCGTCTGTTCTGCTACCGACTCGAGTCTCGAGAACCGGGAAGGGTGTTCTGGGAAGGCTCCACCGGAATCCTGCACTACCATCGTTCACGCTGGGCCGAACTCCGAGCGCATCTCCGGCATCTGGGCTACTGGGGCGGCCGGGTCAGGAAGGAGACCCAAGGCCTGCCAGGCGCCGGATTGGGGCGCATTCCTTCCGCGGCGCTTCTCCTGCCCTTCTATCGCACCCCTGCGGTGATCGCGCGTGTGTGCCGGGCCCGACGCCGGGACACTGCGGCTGCCGTCGCACTCGCCCCGCTGATCTTCCTGGCCCTGGCGTCCTGGGCCCGGGGATTTCGGGAAGGGCTGAAGGGAATGTGAGATCGCCCCAAGAATCGTAAATCGTAAATCGAAAATGCTAGTGCGGTATCATCACTCCGCCGAAGAAGCCGCCCTGCCCCATGGCCGGCACCATTTCGTAGGACTGAGTAAAGCCGACACCGAAGACCGTATTGCTGTAGGTTCCGGCGAGGCAGTCGAAACCGGACAGGATCCATCCATAGCCCTGGAAATTGACGTCGGCTTCCGGGACACCCTGCGCTTGGGCGAGGATTTCGGCAAGACGCACTCTCCAGGTTGCACCCGAGGCGAGTTCCCCGTCGGCGTCCAGGCCGACACCGGGCGAATCGGGGCCCGTGACGTAGCGGAGATGCGTTCCGTCGGTGCCATACAGGTGCAGGATGATGCGTCCGTGATCGGGGGTTCCCTGCTGAGATCCTCCGATGAAGGCCTCGACTTCGGACGGCACGGCACAGACGTTGCTGATCGAAATGGCGCAGTCGACACTGAGTGACGGATGCGCGGCATCCGGCATCACCGCCAGGTATTGAGCGAAGACTGCCCGATAGGCCTCCGTGCCTGAATTCTGAAGAAAGACGCTCGGCTCACCCTCGCTCCGACCGCCGGCCGCACTGGCGTCGCTGGCGAAATGAAGAAGGCATATGAAGATTCCGATGCGAATCAGTCGACGTGAATACATGTTTCGATGGCTCCCTCCGATCCTTGAGGCCGTTACCGGCCGATAGTGCAGGATCAAGCAGTAAAAGATGCCCGAGGAAATGGAAAGTCTCAAGGAAGAAAGACCATTTGACGCGTCTCGTCGCCTGCATAGTTCCCTACGATGAGACGTGGGAACCCGGACGACGTACTGAGGCTGGCCCGGAGAGTCGCGTCGGCACCGTCGAGCTGGAAGAGTACGACGCGATCGTCATAGACGAGCGAGACGAAGCTGGCGGACGGAAGGATTCCCGGTGCAGTGTCGAGAGAGGTCTTTCCTCTGTACGTCGGAGGCACCGAAAACGAATAGGCACCCGAGAACTGGGAGCTGAAAGTGACCGAACGGCTCAGATTGGAGTTGAACACCTGCAGATACCGGGCGTCGATCGGGGCGGACCGACCGGTCGTCACGAGCGCCGTCGGCTTGAAGGGGAGTGTCAACTCTCGAAGATAGGTGATTCCAGTTTCATCGATTCGATAGACGATCAGGTTGGGACTGCTGTTGAGTGCACAGACCAGTTCCTCTTCCCCGTCGTCGTTGATGTCGTAGAGCACGGCTGAAAGTGCCCTTTCGTAAAGCATGACCGCACTGAACCAGAACTGCTGCTGCCCGCGGACATCGAGAGAGCCGACGACGGAGGTTCCCAGTGGGAGATCCTGGATCGAGACAACCTTCAAAGTCTCGGAGTCGGCGGAGGCCTTGCTCATCAGGACGCCACCCTGAGGCAAAACCAGCATATCCTGAGGAAACCCTACGAGTCCCGAAAGGACATCGATCCGACCGCCGTCTTCCAGCAGGAAGTAGCCGTCCGGATCGCGTGCGGCACGGTGCAAGATCTGCAGCGGGTTGCCCGCCGGCGGGCTGGTCAGAACGAGAAATCCCCCTTCCGTAGAACCGGCAGGAGGCGGAGGAGGCGAATCGCCACCGGATCCGTTGTCCCCACCACCGTTTCCATTGTTGCCGTTGTTCCCACCGTTTCCGTTGTCGCCGCCGTTTCCGTTGTTCCCGCCGTTTCCGTTGTCGTTGCCGTTGTTCCCGCCGTCTCCGTTGTCGTTGCCGTTGTCGTTGTCGCCGGAACCGTTCTGACCGCTCAGCTCATCCTGAAAAGGGTTGCCGAAGAAGCCTGTCTGCGAGTAGGTGTGCGACGGGAAAAGACTGCTCATCGCCGACTGGTAGTCGGCTTCCATTCTCGAGAGTTCGGCCGCTTCCGCCGGCTTGACGGCGGAACTTGAGGCGCTGTGCGGTCCGTCCTCCGACTCCTGCGAGGGTTCCGAGGAAGTTCGTCTCTGGACCGCAGAGGAAGGGCTCCCGCCTTCCCGCTCGATCGGACGGCGCCCACGATTGGTCGCATCGGGAGCCCGAAAGGGCCGGACAGTCGAACGACGCGTGCGGGTACCGCCGCTCGACAAAAAACTTCCGGTGCTCGATCCAAACGAACCCGGACCACCCTGCATGCGAGCCGACCCATTGACGAATCCTGCCGAAGTATCTTGACGGACGAATCCCGACTCGGCGCGGTCAGAAGCGTCCGGGAGGCTCCGGTCGGGGGTCGAGACTCTCGGAGCCAGGTAGCTGAAGGTAGGGAGCGACAAGAGCAGGATTGCTCCACAGATCCTCCAGAACCACCGCCGCAGTCCGGCCACCCACCAACTTCGCTGAGATTCAAAACTCACAGATCCATCCAATCCATCAGGTCAACCTCCCATTAAACACCATTCACTGTGGATTCGTGAAGAGATTCTTCCGACCGGCGGTCCGCGTCGAGTCGGGAGCCCCCGCCGATGTTCGCAGGCAGGCGATCCTGACTGTTTCGGATTCAATCCGCCGGACAGGCACCGCACTTTCCGCTCGAGACCGGCTTCACTTCTTCTGCAACTTTCACCCTCCTGCGCCATCTTTTACTGTCGCTTTTGGGTAGGGACGGCTGATGAGTCACAGACACTGCGCTTGGCAAACTTGGAGATGGACAGGTAAACTCGTCGCTCTTCGATGTCGCAAGAGATCAGCCCCGAGGAGTTGCGAGAACTTGTCGATCGCGCCAAGACCGGCTCCACGGAAGATTTTCATCAGCTTTATTCCCTGTTCGTAAAGTCGATCTTCAACTTCGTCTGGCGGCTCTGCGGTGCGCCGGAAGAGGCCGAGGATCTGACGCAGGAGACGTTTCTCAAGGTCTACGCGGAACTGCCGAACTTGAGAGACTCGGGCCAGTTCAAATTCTGGCTCTATCGGATCGCGAGAAATGAAGTTTACCAACGGCTCAGAAGGACGAAAAGGCGACCGGAAGTCTCAATCGACAATGAAGAAATTCCCTACTACGAATTTCTGGTCGACGAGTCGGAGGGATTCGATCCCGAGAAGCAGATCCTTTCCGGAGAGCTTTTCGGCGTCATCCGCGCGAGCCTGGAGTCGCTGAAACCGAAATACCGAGATGTGTTCGTATTGGCGGTGTTCGAAAAGATGAGTTACGAGGACATAACCAAGGTGGTCGGTCGGTCGCTTCTGTCGGTCAAGACGGACATCTACCGTGCCCGACTGGCCGTCAAAGGGGCGGTTACCGATTACCTGGCCAGGTCCCAGAGAAAGAAATCATAGATGAAGTGCCGAAACTGGCGTCGTGAAATCGTGGAATGGCTTGACGGCCGCACCAGCCATGTGGAAGGGGACGCCCTCTTCCAGCATCTGGCGGAGTGTCCGGAGTGTGCCGCGTTCCACGCCGAGCAACTGGAACTACACAAGGTCTTCCAGTGTGCACGTCGGGTGACGCTCGAACCGCCTCCTTTCCTGTGGCAACGCCTCGAGGCGCGAATTCAGGAAATGGAGCGAGCACCAGCCTCCACGTCGGCCTTCTCGAACCTGTTGGATCTGTTTCGACTGCCCCAGGCGCGATACGGCCTCGGGGCGCTGCTCTTGCTGCTTTTAACGGGCCTCGTGGCGATTGAGACTCGACATCCGGGAAGTGTGGATCGCGAGATCCTGGCCCGCCTCGAAGCATATTCCATCGAGGTGGATTCGAATCCCTTCCTCGAGCAGCAGAAGGACCAGAATCCCTTCTTTTCCCTGGAGCAGGCGAAACAGAACAATCCGTTTGACCTTGGGGGAGTCGCAAAATGAAGAAAGTAGTGTGCCTGTTCGCGCTGCTTCTATTGATGGTCTTCGGCCAGATCGCGGCTCAAAACGTGACGAAGCAGTCGACGGATGACGCAAAGTTGCGTTATGCGGCGGCCCAGCATGAAATCATTACGATCCTGATCAACGAGAAGCAATACGACCGCGTTCCGGTCGAGTTCGAAAAGATACTCGACCTCGGTTTCCGCGGTTCGCAAGAGGAACTCGTGGTCAAAGAAGCTTGGGCGATCGTGACCGGACTCATGGCTCATCGTCAGTTTGAGTCAGCTCATCAGGTGGTGGACGAAGCGTTGCAGAAAGTAGAGCGCAACGACAACCGCTTTGCCCTGATCATGCTCAAGGGCAAGTTGTTCAAACAGGAAGGGCGGCTCAAGGACGCGTTGAATGCCTACCGCCAGGCTCAACAGCTTCAGGAAGAATAGGCCGCCGATTTGGGGAGTTGGGAGGAGAGAGGCCGTCAAGAGCCTGAATTCGAACTGCAAGTCAACAGATCTTCTGTACTTAGGCGAATTTAGGCTCTTGACCCTTTCCATTTTTGGTAGATACAATACGCGAGACTTTGTAAACGCAAGTTTGTGTGCCGTGTTGAGTTGCCATATGTTTGTGCAACTTGGTCAGTAATGGAGTTGTAGAGTTTTGCTTTACGTCTGTATTTGATTTGAAAGGAGTGGAGAGCATGGGAAAGTCTAAGTGGATCCTGATCTGTGGTGTATTGTTTCTCGCATTCGGTGTCAATGCCGCCGCCGCAGGGGGATCTGACGCACAGGTGTTCTTGCAGGAGGATGCCACGCCGGTCTATTCGGCCACCCTGGCGACCTTCGTGTCTTCCTTGACGAGCGGTGAGCGCACCGCCATTTCGGTGAGCAACCCACTGGCAGTGCCGACCAAAGACGGCTACGACCTGACCGGATTCCCCTCCGGCCTGAATACGACCGGGGCCGTCTGGGTCTACTGCTACAACACGTTGAACGGGGGTGAGCTGTCCGTCTATGATTCGTCCGTCGATCCGGTCGGGACCGGGCTCAATGACGCGGGCATGTTGGTTCCCGGTGCAACCTGGATCACGTACGTCGACGAGATCCTGTCGACTGGTGGCTTCGACCCGACGACCGACGATTTCGTTGGATACTGCTATTTCGTCGGTGAGTTCGACGCGATCGTGGGAACCTACGTCAACACCTTCACGACCGTGTCCAGCCAGCAGGCATTTCCGATGCAGGCGGACTTCACGGGCGTGCCGATCATGGCAACCGAAGTAGCCCCGTAACTCCGGGAACTTCGATCGTCTGGAACGGAACACGAGAGGGGCCGGTCCTCAGACCGGTCCCTCTTTCTTTTTGGTACTCTGGTCACCATGCTCTACCTGCTCCTCCTCGCTCTCTCAGCAACCCTTGCCCAGCCCGGTCCGTCGACCGCACCCGCAGGGCTGACCAAGGCGGTCACCGGATTCTGGGAAGCACTCGAGAAGCACGACAAAGCGACGGCGATGCAGTTCGTCTATCCGGAAGATCTCAACAACTTTCTGAACCGCCAGGACGGAAATCTGAAGAACTGGCGGTGCGTCAGCGTCGACCTCGTGACACAGGACAAAGCGAAGGTCGTCGTCTCGTTCGATCTGTCCGTCTTTCAAACCTACCTGAAATCCAAGGCCGGTGAGACCTGGATACTCACGGAGGACGGCTGGAAGGTCCGGATCGACCCGCCGATGTCCATCACCGAGCGAATCCACCAGGACCTCGAGAAGGCTCACCCCAAGACTCTTCCCGCCCGGCTCGAAGTCCTGCCTGAACGACTTCCATTCTTCGCCCTCGCACCCAGGCAGCCCATGCCCCTTCGGATTCGGAATGGTCTGGACACGCCGGCGGAGGTCGTCGGCCTCGAATTTGACAAATCGATGCTTACGGTCGAAAAGTCTCTGGATACCGTGCCGCCTCACACCACCGGGAGGATCTTCTTCCTCTACTCCGGACCCAAGCTCACCGAACAGAATGTCGAGGGAAAGATCGTGTTGAAGATCCGCCAGAACGGCGAGTCGCGTAGCTTTGAGGTCCCGGTCGTCTACAACTACATGAACGGGACCCAGCGCTGGTTTCGGCAGCAGAAGGAAGCCCACCCGCCCCGCACACCGAGATAGGAAGGCGAACGAGGCCCCCGCCTACCGCTGCTCAGGTGCGGGCGCCGGCACCGTTTGAGAGTTCGGTTCCGCGTTCATCTCTTCCTGTTTCCGCTTTTCGATCAGCGCCTTGTGCTCCGCTTCCGTTCTATCAATGAAGCCGTAGGCGTTCTTGAGCGCGCGTTTGAAATCCAGTGTCAGTTCTGCGGACGTCGGAAGGCTCCGGATCACTTTGGGCGTGATGAAGATCATCAGTTCGAACCGGCGCTTGTCGTTTGATGTCGTTCCGAAGAGGGCCCCCATGATCGGAATATCCCCCAGCAACGGCACGCGCGACTTGCTTACCCGATGCGTGTCGCTGATCAGGCCGGCGATTCCGATCGACTGACCATCCTGTACCAGGAAAGAGCTCTGGATGTACTGCCGGCTGATCGTCGGCGTCAGATCGGAGCCACCCGCAACCGAACTGACCTCGATCACCACATCCATCGTGACCAGTCCACTGGCGCTGATGCGGGGAACGAACAGAAGTGTGGTCCCTGTCGGCCGATACTGGATCGAATTCACGAAGTTGGTGGTCCCACTCGTCAACGGGTTGCCGTAGGATGCCGAAGTGACCGGAACTTCGCCACCGATGTTGATCGAGGCCGGCGTACCGTCCAGAGTCAGGATGCGGGGAGCTTCCAGGATCTCGACATCGGTCTTGCTCTTCAACGCAGTCAGAATGGCCTGAATCTCGCGATCGCTTCCGATCACCGCACGGGTCGTGGCCTTCAGGCTCCCGGAAGTGATCGAACCGCTGGTCGCAACCGGAGAACCTGACTCGCCCGAGGCGGCCAGACCCCGCGCCTGCAGAAACGCCGAGACGCCAAAGCTGAGGTTGTCATTCAGCTCCACCGAGTAGATCCTGGCCTCGACGACGCACTGTCGAGGCAAGGTGTCGAGTTCCTTGACCGTATCGAGGATGAACTTGATGTCGGCCTCGGTTCCCTGGATGATCAGCGAGTTGTTGAACTCGTTGACGACGATCTTGACGTTGCCGGCATAGATCGAACGGATTTGTGATTGGGACGAGGAGGAGAGGGCAGGTCCCAGCCGTGATCCGAGAGACCCGCCGCCATAGCCCCCGCCCCCGTAGCCACCTCCGTAGCCGCCGCCGCCGTACCCTCCGCCGTAGCCGCCTCCGCCATAGCCGCCGTACCCGCCCCCTCCACCGTACTGTCCGTAGCCGCCGCCATACTGATTGAAGTTCCCGCCTCCCTGCACGAAGCTGGGCTCCCGATAGGCTTGGCGGGACTGGTTGAGGGTGCCGGCTTGCGATCCGGCCTGTCCTGCCTGCTGTGCCGCCGCTGTCTCTCCCGTCGCCGAAGAAGGCAGTCCTGTGCCACCTTGATAGAGCTCTGCCAGAATCTGGGCAATCTGAACGGCAGTATTGTTCTCGACCTGATACACGAACGTCCGAATGTTGCTCGTCGAGGAAGGCGCGTCGAGTCGGTCGATCCATTTCTTGACTTCGGCAAAGACATCGGCCGACCGGGTCACGACGAGGATGCTGTTGAGCCGTTCGATCGCCACGATCCGAACGCCGGCCGCAGTGTCTCCCGGTGCGAAGATCTTGGCAAGATCTTCCGCCACGTCGGCAGCCTTGTTGAAGCGGATCGAGATCAAATCGACCCTGTTGAGATCGAAGTATCGGGTATCGAGCAGGTCGATCAGGGTCAGAACCTGTTCGATGTTCTTCGGATAGTCCGTAATGATCAGCATGTTCGCCGGAGCGAAATCGACCACGGTGGATCCGGGCGAGAGAAAGACCTGGGCCATTTTCAGCATGTCATCCGAAAGGATGTAGTTGAGGGGCACCACGTAGGTGACGACGCCCTGCTGCGACAACTGACCGGGGCTTTCGACCCGCACGACCTCCGGTCCCGATGATGGCCGGGCGGCCACCTGGCTCGTCGAACTCGCGGACTCGGGTGTGACCTGACCGGTCTCCCCACCGGTCTCCTGCTCCGCTCCATTCGGGGGCGAAGGCGGAGGTGGAGCCGCTGGTTCCTGCCCAGTCGGCTCGGACGGCTCCGAGGGTTGCGGCGACGATGCTTCGCCAGTCGATCCTCCGGTTTCCGAACTCTTCGGCAGGGCGTTCATCAATACGCCATGAGGGACGGAAGGTCCTTCGTTGATCGGGACGATGACGTAGTAACCTTCCTGCTGGATGATCGCCAGGCCGTTGAGCTTCAACAACTGCTCGAGGACTCCGAAGAGCCGGTCGCGGGGAATTTCCCGCATGCTGAAGATGTTCACCGTCCCCTGCACCTGGGGGTCAATGACATAGGAGTATCCAAGCTCCCGCATGATCGAATTGATCACTTCGTCGATTGGTGCATTGGCATAGTTGAGCTTGACGCCCGGTCCGGTCGGAGTGTCCGTGTGCTCCAGCCTCGCCGTCGTAGGTCGCTCGGTCCGGCCGTCGCCGTTGGCGCCGTTTGCCCCTTCAGTGGTGGCGACACCGGTGGACCTCCCCGCCGCCTGTGCGGCTCGAAGTTCCTTGACCCGCTGTTCAAAGGCCTTGCGCTGTTCTTCAGCCGTCGGCGGAGTGTTCGGCGTCCCGGGACGTCCGGCGGGCACGTTCCCTCCGCCGACCAGTCCAGTTCCTTGAGCGGGCGTCGTGGCAGGCTCCTGGAAGAAGACGAGCGGAGAGGTGGAAGCCGCCCAGAGGCTTCCCGACATCAACAGGCTGCTGATCCATACAAAACTTCTCATCATTCTCATTCGCTTACTTTCAGGCATCCGAGTTGCTGTTGTGCCGTTGTCTCCCCATCCGGCGATTATTGAGGATTCGGAGTCGCTTGTGCGGGAGGAGTCGGAAACCCGACCATACCGGTCGCCCCAAGAGGCGAGCTGCCCCGGGTGGTCCGGCTGCCGGCCGGAGACCGACGCGAACCGAGTGCCCCACGCGGGTTGATGCCCGTCCTGGGGCGAACGACCTGACCCGCCCGGCCCACATTCTGACCTCCGGGTCGGTCACCCGCCTGGTCCTGGTTCTCTTGTTCCGGACTCGTCGTCTCGACCGCGGCATACTGACTCCCGATCCGAACGATGTTGACCGACGCGACTTTTCTTCCGGAGGTCGATCGAGTGCCCCTTCCCGACCGATCAGAATCGAACATGTCGATCACTTCAACCTGATCGTTCCATTTCAGGGTAACGGTCGTGTTGGCGATGTCCGAGACGGCCCAGCCCTGGACGAAATCGCCGATCCCGTACGACCTCGAGTCTCCTTCCGATTTCGGAGTATCGAATACGGTCAGGAGAGCTTTCTTGACACCCCCGGTCTCCGACACTCCCATCATCTCCGGCCGTTTGGGAAATTTCGGTGCCTCGGGAGCAGCGACCTCTTCAGCGTCGGCCGCCTCCGGTCTGCGATCCGGACTGAACAGGTCCCGTTCGCCGACAACGAAGAAATCATGGATCGGCGGTTCTTCGGTCACTGACGAACCTGCCGACACCTCAACTCGTCCGATCTGGGCCTTTGCCTGTTCCAGAATTTGCGCCAGGTTCTTTTCCTGCTCATAACTCTGCCAGCTCGATACCAACTCATAGGCCGCCACAGCGACCAGAGCGAGAAGCAGGAGATTGAGCAACAAAATTCGTCTTGCCATGATTCTCTCTCAGCTGGTCTTGTCCAGCCGGATGAAGCCGGAAACACTCATACGCGGCTGCAAACGGATATCCTTGCCTACCTGGAAACCGTTCACGAAGAAATCGTCGACAATCAGGTACTTGGGATGGGTCGACAGGGCATGCATGAATGCCGCCAACTCTCCCATGGCACCTTGCAGCGTCAGCTGAACCGTCACTTTTGCATATTCCTCACCCTGCTTGCGTTCCTGCAACGGTGTGCTGCGAGTGATGCCCACTCCGTTCTGTTCGGCCAGCATCCGCACGAGACTCTCGAGTTGGACTTGCGCATTCGCAGGATCGCTGCTGTCGAGCAATTGCGAGCGCAAACGATCGAGTTCCTGATCCAGGTATTCACTCTCGGTTTGATAGGCTGCCTCGCTGCCGATGGCCCTCACGCGCTGATCCAGAACCCGTTGCTTTTGAGCGAGTTCTTCCGGCGCCTCGGACATGGTTCCGTACAGCGGAAGCACCCCATAGACGGCGGCCAGAATGACGGCCACCGCAGCCCCACCTATGGTGAGGACCTTACGGTCACGCTTCGAAATCTTCATCTACTTCACCTTGGCTTCGAAGTTGAATCGTTCCTTGTTGGCCCTCCTCGGGTCCTTCGTGATCCAATTCGTCTTGACGCTCTCGAGGAACGGCGACTGAGCAATGACCGGCAACAGAGATGAAGCCTGATCGGCGTAACCCTGCATCGTCAGTTGTCCACCCTGGATCTGCAGGCTCGTCAAATAGGCGTCGTTCGGAATCCGCTCGGTCAAGTCCTTGACGACCGCCAGCGTCTTTCGGCGATCCTGCAGGAGCTTCTGCAGTTTCTCGACCTCGGTCCGTTTTGCTGCGACCTCGTCCCGGACCGCAAAGACCCGGTTGACTTCTCCCTGCAGGCCCTCAATCTCGGAATCCACCTGCGCCGCCAGAGCCGACTGCTGAAAATAGCCTCGAGTCGCCACCCCGGCCAGCAGGACGACCAACAAGACAGCCAGCACGTAGGTGGGGATGAGACTGGCCCGGGTATTGATGACCCGACGTTCCTCGGGAATCAGGTTGAACCGAGGCCCCTTGCGCAACAGTCCGCGAACTCCGAGCCCAATCGCCGGCACGAGAGCCGCAAGCGTGCTGCGGTCCACTCCCTTGTGCTTGATCTCAAGGCGGGAAATCAGCAACTCCGCATCGGCGAGGCGGGACTTCATGGCCCCCAACAGCTCCTCGTCCCACTCTCCGACCAGATAGAGCTTCGAAAACGACGAAAACTGCTCGGAGTAGGGATTCAGCGCTTCTGCCACCCGCCCGAGAAGGGACTCGACCGAGGTCCGGTCCGGGCCGGCCTCAATGACTTCCGAGCAGATCGGTCGGCTCGACGAGGACGCCAGCATCTCGACCTGCCCGGCCTGGAGGCGCAGAACGAGAACACCCGTATTCTTCGGTAACCCGTCTTCATGGGCGGCCAGCACTGCCTGGAGGCCGACGCTCGCAAACGTCACGAAGGCCGGATAGAGCTCCAACTCCCGGAACATGTCGAGCAGCCCGTCGATGGCCTCGCGTCGAATCATGACGACCTGGAGCAGGATCCGCTTGAGCTCTTCATCCCTCACGATGACCTGAAAATCAAACGTCGACTGTCCCTCCTCCAGAGGTTCGAGTTTCTCGACTTGTGCCCGGACGACGCCTTCGAGATTCTCTTCGACTTCGATGGGGAGATCGATCTCACGAAGAACGACCCAGTCCCGCGGGACACCCACGATGATGTTTTCGGAGTTGAAACCGTTCGCAGCGCGAAACTGCTGCACGCGTGCCAGCAATTCCGGCCGGGGCAGCTCGCGAAACCGGTCGATGATGAGAAAGGACTTCAATTGATAGTCCTGCAGCCCTTTCTCGACCGAGGCCATGACGAGCCGGTCCGACTGGACTTCAATCCCAAGTGCCGAATCGAGGTTGAACATCAGCTAAATCCTGAAGACCTTACAATTCCGTGTTCGATTCATTCCAGTAAAGAACCGCATAGCCTTTGGGCCCTCTTCCATCCACGCGCAGCACCGCGCGAATGCGGTTGACTACCTTCGACCCGTTGACGTGCCCGACACTGTTGACCGTATAGACACTCGTGGGCATCACCGAAAGGAAGCCCAACGCCTCGCCGCTGATACCCGGAATCGTCTCGCCGATCTGAGCGGGATCGGTCAAAGGCTGTTGCGAACGCAGTCGGTCGATCATCAGAGCAACGTCGTAATTGAGACCCGGGATCGCGGCCAGCACCGGAACCGGCGCCGAGTTGACATTGATCTGCCGCGCATTGGAGAAAGTCGTCAGATATTTCTGCAGGCCGTACAGCTCGATAGGCTCTCCATTCTCAGATTTCGTCTTGATCCCATAGTAGATCTCCGGCGTCACACCCCGAATCAGGAGCAGTTCCTCCGGAACGTCAATGGGACTGTTCTTGGCAGGATACGGATCCTTCAAACCCAGGTAGTAATCGGATTCCGCTCCAAAGTCGTGTACCAGCTCATCCGGATCGATCCAGTCCTGGATCGAATCGGTAATGACATCAGCCTCCGGTCCCGGAACACCGATCATCAAAAGAAGATTGAAAATCAGATTCGGTGGTGCTCCGTTGACGTTGATCTTACCAGACTCGTCTCCGATGGCGACGTCGGCGCCTCCGTTTCCGAGGTTCAGGGAAACCGTCCCGCGAAGGACATCAGGAATGGCTTGAGGCCCGGGTCCCTGGGTCTGCAGCTGTGAGGCCTGGTAGAAGGCGCTCTGGGCTTCCAGGATCCGGTAGATTGCGTACTCGATTCCTGCACGAGCCATGTAATAGGATTCTTTCTGCTCGACGACATTGTGTGCAGCATCGACCTCGGTTCGGATCGAAGCCGCGAACGAAAGAGCGAGCAGGCTCAATGCCAGCAGCACCCAGAGCACGACGATCAGGATCGCGCCTCCTTCCCGTCCCGCCACACCCTGTGTAGATGCGGATCGTGAATGAAAGTCTGAATGTGAGAGCCTTTTCATCATGGATCAGTCCCCGCCGGTCCAAAACAGAGCGTGTTGAGCCTGTCGCATGCCGGCCAAGCCGCCGCCCAAGGAATTGGCATTGACGGGCACCAGCACGTAATCCGAGTCGAAATCGATGCGGATCGCTTCCGGGACGCCTCCCATCTCGTCACCGCGCCAGCTCGAGAACCAGCCGTAGCTCTGACTGTTCGGGTCGAAGCCATAGTAACGGAACGAAAGCGTCTGCAATCTGTCGACCAGAGGCAACGGCTTGCCGCGGGGCGAAGTGATCATCAAGTCGAAGCTTTCCTCGCCGGTGTAACGCGCTTCCATGGAGCCCAGGTAGTAGTCCCCATATTCGTCTTGAGCCAGCCCGTAGCGAACCACTGTAAGCCCCGGGTTCTGGATCAGGACGAGCGGAGCGACCGTCACGAAAGTCACGAAGTCGGACTCGCCGTCGAACAGCGGGATCTGCGCCGCCTGCATTTGGGAAACCGGATCGGCCAGGGGCTGACTCGGATCGGACGCCATCACGAAGCCACCGCTTGGCCGAACGGGAAACAGAGAGCCGATCTGGCGCTTGATCTGCTCGAACAGTGCGCGCTTGGTCGCCGCTTCGTCGATCCGCGTCTGACTGCGGTCGAACGTACTGACGGCCATTCGCAAGGCCGAGAACACGATTCCGGCCATCAACGCGAGAATCGTCAAAGAGACGATCAGCTCGATCAGAGTAAACCCGCGGACGGACCGGCTGGAACGCGTCTGGTTCATGGCCGGTTCCTCCCTCCGAACAGACGCTGGAGCGGGTTCCCTGTCGGAACGGGACCACCCTGCTGCGGCTGCAGAGAAATGGCCTTCAGGCAAACCGCCTGATAGTGCTTGTCGAACCGGTCGTGCTTAAACCGAATGTCGACGACCACACTCAACAGATCCATTCGATCTTGCGTAATGTCGAGCTGGAGCCCCTGATCCTCGGGTGGATCCCAGTACTGAATCGTCGCCGTATAACTGAAGTCGTCGTCCAGATCCCCAGCCAGTTCGGTCGGACCCGTGATGGTTTGGTCGCTCAGGATTTCGTTCATGACATTCTCGGCGTGATTCATGGCACGATGCGCCAAATCGATCCGCCGCATGTTGTTCAACCCGCCGCTGAAGATCTGCATGGCGATGCCGACGCCGATTCCCAGCAGAGCCGTAGCGACAACAACCTCGAGCAGCGTAAAACCCCGTCTCCTCATGACGCACCCGCCTCCGGCTTGATCAGGCGCCCGAAACCGGTGATCGGGCTGACCTCCACATGAAGCGCCCGACCGCGTTCATTGAGAAGAGTGATGGTCCCTCCCGAGCTTCGTCCGTTGCTGTAGAAGCTGATCAGCATCGGCAACTGATCGGGATCGGCAAAGGAGATGCCGTCGGGCAGCGCGACGGTCCGCAGGGGTCGTTCGAATTCGTCGGTCAGCACGTATTCGAACGGTGCATCCGGAGTTTCGGGTGACTGCAGGATGATCCGACGGACGTTCTGCTCCGAGACGGCCACGGAACGGGCCCATTTCATGTTGGTAATGAGATCGCGCGTCGCGGTCTCCAGCCGCAGACTGGCCAGGCCCGCGGTGAAACTGGGTGCGACGATCAGGGCGACCGCACCCATCAGGACCAGGACCACGAGGATCTCCAGCAGCGTGAACCCGGAGGGCGCTTTACCAGGACGTAACATCCGCGTTGTCGCCTTCTCCTCCCTCGATGCCGTCCGCTCCATAGCTGAACAGATCGAAATCACCGTGGAGACCCGGAGATCGGTACTGGTATTCGTGTCCCCACGGATCCTTGGGAAGCGTACTCTTGTCGAGATACGGCCCGGACCAGTTGTCCATCCCGGGATTGTCGATCAGTGCCTCGAGGCCTTCCGCCGTCGAGGGATAGCGTCCCACGTCGAACCGGTACAGGCCGAGGGCACCGTCGAGCCGTGCCAACTGGATCTTGGCGATCTCCGTCTTGCCCTTGCTCAGCCGCTCGATCACCTTCGGTCCGACGATCGTCGCCAGCAAACCCAGAATGACCAGAACGACGATCAACTCGATCAACGAGAAGCCTCGCTGCCTCGTGGTCTGCGTTTTCAGTCTCTCTTCGTACGTCTTCATGCTGATATCCTCTCATGCCCTCCGTTCAGGGCGTCGGTTCGCCATCGTCACATCGGAACGGCATTGATGCTGAAGATGGAATAGAGCATCGAAACAACCATCACGCCGATGACCAGTCCCATGAACAGGATCATGGCGGGTTCGAACAGGGCGACCAGGCGTTTCACGGAAGTCCTCAGATCCCGATCGTAGGTGTCTGCGATCTGGAGCAGCATTTCGTCCAGGCGGCCGGTCTCCTCTCCGACTTCGAGCAGGTGGACGGCAAACATCGGAAAGACGCCTTCCTCCTTGATGGGCCGGGCCAGCCCTTCGCCCTTCTTGACGCCGGAAATGACGCGATCCATCGCCGTGGAAATCACTTTGTTGCCCACCACCTCCCGGACGATCCCGATCGATTGGATCAGGGGAACCGCGCTGTGGAGCAATGTTCCCAGCGTGCGGGCGAAGCGGCTCACCTCGAGCCGCTGCAGAACGCTGCCGAGAATCGGAAGACGCAGCAATCTTCGATCCCAATTGAGCCGTCCCTCGTCGGTGGCGAGGTTTCGCCGCCAGACGAAGATCGTGCCGAGCACGGCCGCCAGAATGAGCCACCAGTAGCCGGTCACCACGCCACTGATGCCGAGCATGATCTGCATCGGAAGTGGCACGGGCATCCCCGCGTTCTCGAACACTTCGGAGAACTTCGGAATCACGAAAGTGACCATCACGATGATCGATGCGCTGCCGACCACGCCGAGAACCGCCGGATAGATCATCGAAGAGATGATGTAGTTTCGGAGCTCTTCTGCGTTTTCCAGATACTCGACGACCCGACCCAGGATCTGATCCAGAGTTCCGCTGATTTCCCCCGCTCGAATCAGGTTGACGTAGAGCTTCGGAAACACCTGGGGGTACATCGCCAGACCCTCGGAGAGGGACTTTCCGCCCTTGATCTCGGCCAAGAGCTCACGACCGATTTCCTGCAGGTACTCATTTTCGGTCAGGTCGGCGAGAATCGTAAGGCTCCGGTCCAGCGGAAGACCGGCCCTCAGCAGGGCGGCCAGCTCCTGGGTGAAAATCAACAGGTCATTGCGGCGGACCCTCTTTCGCTGCCAGGGGAACTTGAGCTCCGAGCCGAAGATTCCGTCCTCATCCCGGGAATGAACCGTGATGGGAAGCTGGCCCTGTTCCTCGAGGCGGGCCAGGGCGATTCTCCGGTCCGCAGCCTCGAGAGTACCTTCGATGACCCGACCCTCGGGTG
The DNA here is from genome assembly GCA_963823995.1 of uncultured Acidobacteriota bacterium. Lineage (GTDB taxonomy): Bacteria > Acidobacteriota > UBA6911 > RPQK01 > JAPXNP01 > JARRKC01. The sequence goes on along the minus strand of CAWGNQ010000009.1, from coordinate 569,330 downwards.
TCACCGCCTTGTATTCGAAGAAAGGCATATCAGTTCAATCCTCGGCATCGCCGGAGCGCTCCGTCCGGAACGAAGCCGCTGCGCGGGTTACGCATCCTGGGTCACTCTCATCACCTCGGAGATCGTCGACAGGCCGGCTCGGACCTTCTCGAAGCCATCCTGGCGCAGGGTCACCATCCCGTTCGAGACCGCCGTCTTCCGAAGCTGGCCGGCGTCCGAGTTCGTGATCGTGAGCCTGCGAACCTCGTCATCCATGAGCATCAGTTCGTAGATGCCCAGCCGGCCTCGAAACCCGGTATTGCTGCATTCCTTGCAGCCCCGTCCTTCGTAGATCTTTCCTTCCCAGTCCTCCGTGAGAAGGCCGATATCCCGAAGATACCGGAGATCCATCTCCTGCGGCTCCTTGCAGTGCGGACAGATGACCCGCACCAGCCGCTGCGCCAGTACACCGAGCACCGAAGAAGCGATCAGGTAGTCCTCAGCACCCATATCGATGAGACGGGCGATGGCGCTCGGAGCATCGTTGGTGTGCAGAGTGCTGAAAACGAGATGCCCGGTCAGGGCGGCACGAATGCCGATCTCCGCCGTCTCCAGATCGCGCATCTCTCCGACCATGATCACGTCCGGGTCCTGGCGGACGATCGATCGGAGGCCGGTCGCAAAGGTCAGCCCGATCTGAGGGTTGACGTGGATCTGATTGATGCCGTTGATCTGGTATTCGACGGGATCCTCGATGGTGATGATCTTTCTGTCCGGAAGGTTGATCTTGGTCAATGCCGCGTACAGGGTGGTCGTCTTGCCGCTGCCGGTCGGACCGGTCACCAGGATGATTCCGTGGGGGCGCTTGATCAACTCCTCGACCCTCTCGAGCATCCTCGACGAAAAGCCAAGGGACTCGAGGTCGTAGATCTGGGTATTGCTTTTGTCGAGAATTCGCATAACCACGCTTTCCCCATACATCGTCGGCAGCGTCGAGACGCGGAGATCGATCTCTCGACCGAGGACCCGCATCTTGATGCGGCCATCCTGCGGAACCCGCCGTTCGGCGATGTTCAACTTCGCCATGATCTTGATGCGGGAAATGACGGCGGCCTTCAGACGTTTCGGCGGAGACTCCACATCGTACAGAACTCCGTCGATCCGGTACCGGACTTTGAGCTCCTTTTCGAACGGCTCGATGTGAATATCGGAAGCTCTGGCTTCGATGGCCCGGGAGATGATCAGATTGACCAGCCGGATGACCGGTGCTTCGGAAGCCAGATCCTTGAGCTGTTCGATGTCCTCGAGATCATCGGTGAGCGTATCGATCCCGTCTTCCCCGATGCCTTCGACGATCCGCCCGAGACTCGACGACTGGTTTCCATAGAACTTCTCGATCAGATCCATGATCTCGCTCTCGGGTGCGAGGTAGACATCGACGTCGTGGAAACGCGAGTAGAGCTTGACCGCATCCAGGGTCGCCTTGTCCAGCGGATCGACCATGGCCAGAGCCAGCCGCTCGTCCCCCTCGCGTCCGATCGGCACGAATCGGCACTCCCGCATGAACTTCACCGAGAAAGTGTTTTCGAGCACCGGAACCGTCGGAAACTGCTCGGTCGTGACGTAGGGCATGCCGAGATACTCGCTTAAGTGCTTGACGAGGTCGGTTTCGGAGAGTGCCCCCAAATCGACGAGCAGCTTGCCCACCCGCTCCTGAGTTTGACCACGCAGAGCGAGGACGGTGTTGAGCTCTTCCTGAGAGATCACGCCCTTATCGACGAGGGCCTCCCCAAAGCGCTTGCGCACCATTAAATCCGAAAGCTCAATCATCTAGTACTCCAGCAGCTGGACCCGGCGCCTGAATTCTTCGAGGCTGATCTTCCGAGTCATATAGTCATCGATGTCCCCCTTGGTCGAACTTCCGACAATATCGGTCCGCTTCTTCAAGGGGTCGAGTTCATTCCGATCCTCCACATGCGCACAAATCGACACACGCTCATCCCGGGCCAAATGCTTGAGCGTGCTGGCATAGTCGGCCAGAGATCGGATCACGGTCTGTCTGACCAATGCTATCTGCTCCTCGGTCGTTCGCTCGTCCGACACCGCAGGATTCGGGATATCACCGTTGAATCCCCGAATCGTGCTGCGATTCAGCTTCAGTTGGAACGAGACCACAATGCCATATCCCGGAAGGTAGGCGGCCTGAGGATCAGCGGCAATCGCAAAGGGATTCTCGAAATTCTGACGCAATACCTCGGTGACGATTCGCTCGAATACCCTGGCGTCCTTCTTCAGTTCGATCAGGGTGGGATCCACACCGATCTGCCCTGCGTACACCGCGGGTCCCGTCACCACCAGACCTATCAAACAAAACAGTATATACCACATGGTGACACCCTCACCGGCTGGTCAGCCGCCTCATTTGTTGGTTGTTCTCTTCCAGCGCATCGAGGTATTTCTCCTCCAAAGAATAGAGGTCTCCGTAGACGGTCTCGAAATTCACCCGGCTGCGGTCTTCCATGTCTTCTTTGATATCGAGCAACGCCTGGCCGATGACCTTCAGCGTCTCCTGCTGGCGCGCCAGAACGAGGTCGTGAACCATTTCCTCGACCTGCCTCTGCGTGACCGGTTCGTTCCTGCCGGGAATAAGGCCTGCGGATTGGAGCAGCGAAAAGGCTCCGAAAAGGACGAGAATCCCGGCCGCAATCCGCCCGATGTCGGGCAGCCAGGCGCGCCATCGGCCCCGCTTCACCCAGGGTTCATCTGCCTGCACCCGATCCGTTCGCCGTTCGAGGCCCCCGGGCATCTCCCAGTCCGCCAGCAACTCCCGGGTTTCCAGGAGTTCTCTGTATTCCCGATCACAACTGCTGCAATCGCGCAGATGGGCGAAGAATTCATAGGAGAGCCGCGGCGAAACCTCCTCCCCATAAACGCAATCGATCATCCGTTCTCCGCACTGCTCACACGTCATGCGATTCCTCCATGAGTCGACGCAGCGTCTTCAGTCCGACGTAGAGACGCGATTTGGCCGTCGACAGCGGGATCTCCAGGACCGAGGCAATGTCCTGGAACCGAAGTCCCTGAAATTCCTTCATCAAGAGCACCTCTCTCTGCTCGGGAGGCAGGAGCCGAAAGACCTCTTCCAGTCGTCTCAGGCGCTCCCTCCCTTCGAAGGTGCGATCGGGGAGGACTTCCTCCCGCTCCCGGTCGTCCACTTCTCTCTGGGAATCCTCCAGCGAGACGGCCCGGGGGCCCTTCTGGCGGCGAAAACACATTCGGCACTCGTTCAGGGCGATCTTGTACAGCCATGCGGAGAAGTAGGCTGGATTCGACAGCCGGTCCAGGTGCTGATAGGCCTTGACGAACGTATTCTGAGTCAGGTCCCTGGCATCCTCCCGGTTTCCGACATAGCGTCGAATGAAGCCGTAGATCTTCCCTTCCCAGCGCTGGACGAGCTGGCCGAACGATCCTCCGTCGCCCTGGATTGCCATTTCCAGGAGATACTCATCCGTCTGGTGCATGGGCCTCGTTGGTTTTAGATGCCTGTCTGCCAAGAAAGTCTAATCACCCGAACCATTCCGCCGACTTCCCGGCGGCTGACACCGGCCCGGCGATCAGGAAGTCACGGACACATATGGACTATTGTTCCGGAGATTGTCCGGACTATTCATTATCCGTCATCTATCCGTCATCTCGTGAATGGACCGTAAGCATTTGATTATGCGACCGATACGAGCGCATCGAAGGTCTGGTCCGAAAGATGCGAATGAGGTGAGCGGCCGGAGCGGAACATTTGAAAGAAAGGAGATGTCGTTAGACGGGGACGGGAAATCGACAGCCTCCCCGCTCCGGCCCGACTGATTCGTGAGACGGCCTGGGAACCTCTGGGACCGCGATTTGGACGATCGGACACGGACCGGCTCGTCCCTTTCCACAGGCTATTCCGAGTCGTTGAAGAAGCGGAGAGGATTGAGAGGCTGATTGCGAAGTCTGACTTCGTAGTGGAGGTGGGAACCGGTCGCACGGCCTGTGGATCCGACGTAGCCGATGATGTCGCCTTTCTTGATTCGCTGACCCGCCTTGACCGTGTAGCGGTCGAGGTGCCCATAGCGCGTGACGAGCCCGAATTTGTGCTCGATACTCACGAGCTTCCCGTAGCCCAGACGGCGTCCGGCATAGACGATCAGGCCGTCGGCTGCCGCCAGCACCTTGCTCCCCTTGGGTGCCGAAATGTCGATCCCGGGATGGAAGTCCCGCTCTCCGGTGAATGGATCGTCCCGCATGCCGAAACGGTCCGACGGATAGCCCTTGACCGGCATGAGCGAGGGCGTCGAGGCGACCAGGATCTCACGCGTCGTGTAGTAGTCCTGGAGTTGACGCAACTCTGCCTGCAACGTGATCCGCTTCCGATCCAGAGACTTGAAATGCCTCGAGAGGTCACTGTGGCTTAGGCTCAAAACGGGATTTGACGAGTCGGCGGGTCCACCCACGCCTCCGAGGGCGTCCGCATCGAAACCGGAGAGGATCTTGAGCTTCTGGGCGGTAATCTGCAGGGCAGCCAATTGATCGCTGAGATGTTTCGCCGAGAGCTTCAGCCCTTCATCCTGCTTGCGCAACCGATCGACTTCGAACTGCAGGCGTGCGTACTCGCCGGCTCGAATCCACATGCGGTAGTAATGGAGGGCAGAGAGAGTGACCCCGGTCAAGCAACAAAGCGCCACCAGAAAGGCGGTGACGAGCAACTTGACGGACACACTGAACGATCGGCCTGAGCTGCGGTCCGCCCGGGAGACCGTGACAGCAAAGTCCCCTTTCGAGTCCTTCCCCGCAAGAGCCTTCCCGGCATACGGAAAAAAACGACTGAACAGACGCTCTCCCCCCGTGGTTGTTGATCTGGATGATAGACGCGCTCAAGTATAGGAAGCCCGGAAAGTTCCTGTCAAGCGATCCACGTCACACAACCGACAAACAAAGATGTTGGGAACCAGGAGATGGTGGAGGCGGTGGGAATCGAACCCACGTCCGAAAGCCTTCAACAGCAAGCTCTACATGCTTATCCGGCTTCGCTTGTACGCGCCCGGGCAATCGAAACCGGCAAAGTGACCCGAGCGAGATCCTCCAGAAAGGGTCTCGACGGCGCCCTGGAGAAACCGGCTACCGCCAACGAGTCCACTAATGTGACGCTCCAGCCGGCCCCGTGGACTGAACCGGTGAAACGGCTACGATATTACGCAGCTAAGGCTAACTGATTGTTGGCACTTATTTTTGTTTGGCCATTTTTTACGAGGTACGGCCACCTCGACATGCACCTACTGTATCAACTGCTTCCGTCGAATCCTGTGCGCCCCCTTTCCTCTTCTTGTGAAGACTCTATCATCAAGGATGCCCCTGCAGTGAAAAAGGTTGCGGGGATTTGGAGAGATTCGAGATCTTCGATTTCGCAGGGAGACAAAGGACTTTTGGTTTCCGGTTTAGGGTTCCCGGTCTCCGGGTAGCGTTCGTTGTCCTGGGGAACTGAAAGTTGGTAATCGGACCTCCCGAGCTCCGGCACTTCAAAACTCGGGATGTCGAGGCGCGGCCGGGTTCGGCACCCCGACGGCGCAGCTTTGTGCGGAGCCGATCGAAGATCTCAAACCGTAAATCCTGAGTTCACTTCACCGCCCTGACCCGATAGCCGAGAGTAAACTCCCTTTTGGCGTCGAGGCGGTCCAGGTAGTAACAGGCCAGCGGCGCGAGAAAACAGAAGAGCCCCATGCTCAACAGCTCGACCGGAAACAGCACAGCTCTCGAGAACCTCTTGCGATCGAAGAAGGCCGTTTTGGGGATGTAGGTCAGCCGGTGGCCGAGATAGCGGAAATAGCCTCCCATGGGGTCGATTTCCCAGCGAGAGAAACCGGCATTGCGCAGCAGTCCCTCGAGAGAGAATCGAGTAAAGCGGAAGAAGTCGTGGGGCTGCTGGTGCTCCGGCCATCCCTGGGGAGCCGTCAGGAAGAGCTGCCCTCCCGGCTTGAGAATCCTGGCCATCTCCTCGACGGCTCTGCTCGGGTCGGGCACATGTTCGAGGACCTGCGTGTTCAGGACCAGGTCTGCGCTACCTGATCGAACGGGCAACCGCGCCAGATCCGCGATCGCGTCGAGACCGGCGTAGTCCCAAGCCGAATCTCCCACAGCTCGATCGATCCCGACGTAGCGACTTCGCGTAAAGAAATCCCGAAAGCGGGATTCGCCGGCGCCGGCGTCGACGACGATCGCGGGAACCTCATCGGCAGCCAATCGTACGAAGTCCCGAATCGCATACTCGAGCGGATGAATACGCCGTTTCAGGGATTCCGGGAGCGCCTCAAAGATCCCGTAGTAACGGTCCGCCATGGAAACGAGATGCTATCATCTCCATGACGGATCGGGGTACGGCGAGAGCGCATCGATGTACTCGCGGATCCGCCGACGTTTTCATCCGCTTGAGGAATCCAGGGGATCGTTACAGTTCGAGGTGTCATGGCCCTGCGATCGAGTCGCATGCTTGTTCTGGCTGCCGCTCTTCTACTCACGCTGCTTTCCGGCCGCGTCCTTGCGAAGCCGAACGTCATCCTGTTCACGATCGATTCCTGCCGCGCCGATCGCTTCGGGACTTTCGGCTACCAGGGGGAAACGACCCCCAACATCGACGAGTGGGCCCGCTCGGGAAGCATCTTTCGACACGCCTACAGCACCTCGGCCTGGACGGCTCCGGGACTCGTCTCGATCCTGACGGGCCTGTATCCTCGCGTACATGGTGTCGACGCCCGTGACCGGATGGGCTCTCCCGACCTGGTCACCCTCACGAAACTGTTCCGTGCCGAAGGCTACCAGGTGCCGAATCTGAATTTCTTCACATTCGCTCCTTATTACCTGCATCTCGGCCTGTCACCCATCGATCGACCCTATCTCGGCGATCGCGAGTCGGCGGCGATAGTGAACTGGCTGACGAAGAATGCCCGGTCGGACGGCAAACCGTTCTTTATCTGGTACCACACCACTCTCGTGCATCAGCCCTACCGGCCCGATCCTTCCGCTCTGCCGGCCCCCCTCGAAGAGCTGGAGAAGCGCCCCGGCATCCGGGCGGTGCTCAACGGAGCGATCGTGCCGTTCGGTTCGACCCGGTTTCAACCGGGGGATAAGCCGATTCTCGATGCGCTCTACGACGGCGAGATGCGCCGCGTCGACCGACTCTTCGGTCGCATGCTCGATCTTCTTCGCGAGCGGAACCTGACCGATTCCACGCTCATCATCCTCTCGGCCGATCACGGTGAAGAACTGCTGGACCACGGCTTCGTCGGACACGCCTCGACGTCGCTGCATGCCAAGCTTTATGAGGAACTGATCCACATTCCCCTGATCCTCTCCTGGCCGGGCCACGTTCCGTCCGGACTCGTCGTCTCCGACCCGGTCAGTCAGATCGACATCCTCCCCACCATTGCTCGACTCCTGGATATCGAGGTTCCGGAAGGGGTCCAGGGACTCGATCTCTTCCAAAGCCGTGCCGACCGACCTCTCTTTCTGGAATCGGTGTCGGGCGGAAACCAGACCCCGAAGGCCCGCGAAGACGAGTGGATTCGGGCCGTTCGAGTCGGGCGATGGAAGTACATCTCCAGTGGAGAGCTCTATGATCTCGTCCTGGACCCCGGCGAGAAGACCAACCTGATCGATCGGGAGACCGAGATTGCCGGTGCCCTGAAAGCTCGGATGAAGACTTTCTTCTTCCAGTGCGAAGAGCTTGCCCACCGCCTTTTTCCCCCACGGTCCAAAGCGCCTCCAGGAGGGACCGTCAAAGAGTGTCCCCGAATCTTCACTCCTGGAAACGGAACGGTGCTCGAATACGACCGCCATACGGGTGCCCTGCTCTTCGACTGGCAGGGAGACATGGAAACCACCTACCTGATCGAATACGATATCGGCACCGGCGACCATCACGTGGATGGTCAGTATGAGGTGCAGGGAAATCACCAGGTTCTCGGGCCGCTGCCTCGGGAGCTCTGGACGAACATGAAGGAGTGGAATCCGTTTCGGATCCGAGTCTCGCCGAAACAGGACCCGCCATGCTGGAGTGAATGGGTTGAATTCCGATTCTGAGACCATCGACGCCTTGCTGAAGATCGGCCTCACCGGTGGGATCGCCTGTGGGAAGACCAACATCCTGCGGCGTTTCCGCGATCTCGGGACCCACACGATCGACGCCGACAAGCTGGCCCGAGAGGTGGTCCGGCCGGGACTGCCGGCCTTTCAGGAGATCGTTGACCGTTTCGGCGAGGAGATCCTCGATTCCGACGGGAACGTGGACCGACCCCGTCTGGGAGAAATCGTCTTCACCGATGAGTCCGCCCGGCAGGACCTGAACCGCATCGTCCATCCCCGCATCCTGGAGGAGGAGGACAAGAGGATCGCCGCCTGCGACCCTGCAAAGTCGAGACTGGTGGTCGTGGATGCGGCTCTGATGATCGAGGTGGGCACGCTCTCCCGTTATGATGCCATCGTGGTCGCCTTTTGCCCGCCCGAAGTGCAGCTGTGCCGTCTTCTGCGGCGCGAGCGGTTTACGCGCGATCAGGCCCTGCAGCGCATCCGGAGTCAGCTGCCCATCTACCAGAAGCTCACCTTCGCCGACTACGTGATCGACACCTCAGGAGAGTTCTCCAACACCCGGGAACAGATCGATCACGTCTATCGTGAACTGGTGGGGAAACTCTGAGTACATTTGAGATTTTCGATTTGCGAGTAAGAAGGCGGAAGGCCGAACTAACTGTCGTTACGGGTTGCGGGTTGCGGGTCGCCGTTTGAACTTCCCACCTCGCGGGCGTGTTGCCCAATTCGTCTCAGTTCCCTTCTGGTTTGGGATTCCGGTTTACACGCGAAACCTCGGCGGTTCGATCTCACGCAAAGGCGCAACGGACGCAACGGGGCCTTTCGGGTTCGGAGCCCGTGGCGGTCGTTGCGGACGCTGCGTGGAATCGGTGCTGCACGTCTCTCCGAGATGGCCGCAAGCTCGGGAGGGGGGAAAAGATTGCGACAACACGCCCCCGAATCGTCGAACCCGAGGGCGTGTTGCCCAATTCGTCTCAGCTCCCTTCTGGTTTGGGATTCCGGCCTACACGCGAAACCTCGGCGGTTCGATCTCACGCAAAGGCGCAACGGACGCAACGGGGCCTTTCGGGTTCGGAGCCCGTGGCGGTCGTGGCGGACGCTGCGTGGAATCGATTCTGCACGTCTCCCCGAGATGGCCGCAAACTCTGGGGGGAAGGATTTCGGCAACACGCCCCCGAAACCCGAGGGCGGGTTGCCCAATTCGTCTCAGCCCCCTGCTGGTTTGGGATTCCGGTCTACACGCGAAACCTCGGCGGTTCGATCTCACGCAACGCCGCAGCGGACGCAAAGGTTCTCTTTGTTTCTAACTCCTTTGCGAGCTTATCGTCTTGGTGTGGAATCGGATCTGCAGGTCTCGACGGCCGGGCGACCAGGGTTAGGCAGGTTCGTGAGGGTTTGGAGCCCGTGGCGGTCGTTGCGGACGCTGCGTGGAATCGGTGCTGCACGCCTCTCCGAGATGGCCGCAAACTCTGGGGGGAAAGGTTTGGGCAACACGCCCCCGGATCGTCGAACCCGGAACGTTGCGGATGTCAAGGCCGGTTCTCCCGTCCTCCGGTTCTCCCGAAAATCTAAAATCTCAGATGTTCATCTATCGCCAGACGGCCGACGGTCCACAGAATCTTCGCCCCTGCCCTGACCACCCCCGTTGTCGTCCCGCTGATTTTGGAAACTCCCGCCAGACGGTCGTTCCAGGACACGGGCACCTCAACGACCTTTAACCGGTGACGCGCCGCCTTGATCTGCATCTCGATGGTCCAGCCCCACGTCCGATCCTGCATGGCGAGTGATTCGAAAGCCCGGCGCTCAATACACCGAAAAGGGCCCATATCCCGGTAGCCCGTCCGCCAGACCAGGTTGACCAGCCGGACGGCGAGCCGTGTCCCCCAGCGTTGCGGGAGCGTCATGGCAGCGGTCGAGGTACGGGTTCCCAGGCTGAGCTGCGCTTGCCCCTCGAGAACGGGCTCCAGGAGCCGAGGAGCGTCCTCCGGCGAGCTGGAGCCGTCGGCATCCAGGAAGAGGAGCACATCGGGCCACGTGCCCAGCTTCTCGATGGCTCCAAGACACGCCGCACCGTAGCCCTTCTCCGGAACAGCGACGACCTCGGCGCTCGCCGAGCGCGCGATTTCCGCGGTGCGGTCCAGGGAGCCATTGTCCGCCACCATGACGCGCAGGTCGCCCAGCGGTCGCAACGCATGCCGGCAGCGGCGGACCACGTCACCGACGGCCCGCTCCTCGTCCCGCGCCGGAATCACCACTCCCAGTTTCAAGGATCGGAGACTCCGCCCGCGGCATTGTGGATCAAGATCGCCGCCAGAAGAGGGACCATGATCTCATGGTGGCCGGTCAGGCTGACGCCCGTCCCCGTGCCTTTCACGGGTCGCTGGAGAACGTTCTGGGTCGGGCGGTAGTGCTGGATGAAATCGAGATTCGCCGTCGTGAAGTCCTCCAGAGGGAGTCCGGAGCTGCGAATGACTGTTACGGCCTTCAGGAAGACCTCGGGCAGAATCACGGCCGAGCCGACGTTCAGATACACGCCGCCGCCGTTCAAGCCCGCGACCTGATGAGTGAAGATCTCGAAATCTCTCATCGAACCGGCGCCGAGTGCTTCGCCCGAGGCTTCGGGGTGGCAGTGAATGATGTCCGTTCCGATCGCCATGTGCACGGTCACCGGCAGGTCGCGCCGGTAAGCCTGCAAACAGACGGACACTTCGGGATGACGAGCCGCCGCCACATCCAGATACGACCCGATCGACTCACCGAGGCCCCGACCCTCGCCGAAGCCTCGTGTGATTGCGTCGTTGATCGACTGACCGGTCTCCCTGGCCATGCCGAACTGGCCGGAGCCGAGTTGTGCTTCCACGTCTTCCGAAGTCTTTCCCCAGCAAGCGAACTCGAAGTCGTGGATGATGCCGCTGCCGTTCGTAGCGAGCGCCGAGATGAACCCCCGGTCCATCAGATCGACGAGGATGGGACCCAGACCGACCTTGATCACATGTCCCCCGAAGCCCCAGATCAGCGGTTTGCCGAGTTTCCGGGCCCGACGGATCTTCTCGACCAGCAGTCTGAGTCCCCGGGCGGCCAGAAGGTCCGGAAGGGAATCGAGGAAATCACCCATTCGGTCGGTCGCCGGTGGATGGGCCATGGCTTCGACGGTGACCTTACTGGGCCGATCGGTGACCGAATAGCGTCTCGTTCGCCCTAGATCGAATCGTTCGAATTTGCTCATGGCTCGTCGAGTCAGAAAGGCAGCGGGCGGGATCAGAGCAGCGGCTGCAGGGCCTGTCCGGTGAAGGAGTGCGGTTCGCGGGCGACCTCCTCCGGTGTTCCTGCTGCGATCACCCTGCCCCCTTTGGAGCCCCCCTCCGGGCCCAGATCGATCACCCAGTCCGCGCACTTGATGATGTCCAGATTGTGTTCGATCACGATCACGGTGTTCCCAAGATTGACGAGTTCATGCAGGATGTCAAGAAGCTTGCGGACATCCTCGAAATGAAGACCGGTCGTCGGCTCATCCAGGATATAGAGCGTGCGTCCCGTCGCTCTTCGGCTCAGCTCTCTGGCCAGTTTGACGCGCTGAGCCTCGCCCCCGGACAGCGTGGTCGACGATTGGCCGAGCGTAATGTAACCGAGACCGACCTGCCGCAGGGTCCGGAGCCGCGATTCGATAGGAGGAACGTTCTCGAGCAGTTCATAGGCGCGCTCCACCGGCATGGCGAGAATCTCGGAAATACTGTGTCCCTTGTATTTCACCGACAGGGTCTCGCGGTTGTAGCGGGCCCCCTGGCAGGCCTCGCAGTCGACATAGACGTCGGGCAGGAAGTTCATTTCGATCTTCCGCTTCCCCTCCCCCCGACAGACCTCGCAGCGCCCCCCCTTCACGTTGAAGCTGAAGCGGCCCGGCTTGTAGCCGCGCATTCGCGACTCCGGAAGCAGAGCAAAGAGTTCCCGAATCGGGGTAAACACGCCCGAGTAGGTGGCCGGATTGGAGCGTGGCGTCCGGCCGATGGGAGACTGGTCGATCTCGATTACCTTGTCGACGTGCTCGAGGCCTTCGACTCTGCGGACCTCACCCGGTTCCGCCAGGGCCGAGTAAAGGTGTCGGGAGAGCGTCCGGTAGAGCACTTCGTCGACCAGTGAGGACTTTCCCGCTCCCGACACACCGGTGACGGCGATTAAGCGACCAAGCGGAAACGAGACATCGACATTCTCGAGGTTGTGGTGGCGGACTCCGATCAGGTCGATCGCCTGGCCGTTGCCCGCTCTCGGGTCCCCCGGTCGCTCGATCCGCATTCTCCCGGACAGGTAGGCCCCGGTCAGCGAGTCGGCATTGGCGACGATGTCGTCCACCTCCCCCTGTGCGACGATGTGACCTCCGTAAAGACCGGCACCCGGCCCCAGGTCGAGCACGTGGTCGGCACTTCGGATCGTATCCTCATCGTGCTCGACGACGACGATGGTGTTGCCGAGATCGCGCAGCCGGGCCAGGGCATCGAGCAGACTCCGCGTATCCCGGGCGTGCAGTCCAATCGACGGCTCGTCAAGGACGTAGAGGACGCCGCGCAGCTGGGAGCCGACCTGTGTCGCCAGGCGCACCCGTTGAGCTTCCCCGGCCGACAGGGTTTCCGAGCGTCGATCAAGGGTCAGGTAATCGAGACCGATGTCCACGAGGAACGAAACGCGGTGGCGAATCTCGTCCAGGACAGGCCCGGCCACGAGCTTCTCTCGCGAATTGAGTCGGACCTCATCGAGCGCTCGGCTGCACCGGCCGAGAGGCATGCGACAATAGTCCGAAATCGACAGGTCGTTGATTCGGACCGCCCGACTTTCAGGCCGCAGGCGGCTCCCGCCGCAGGCTCCGCAGTCCGCTTCGCGCATGAAGGAAAGCATCAGCTGCCTCCGCTTCGAACTTGAGGTCCTCTCGATCCGCTCGCGCATCCATTCGTTGAGTCCCCCAAACCGACTTCGGTAGACGTGGTCTTCGTATCTGAATTCAAGCGGCTCCCGCAGACCGTCTCGCAGGGACGCCAGCAGAGCCGCCGGCAGCGCATCGAACCGGGTCTCGGGAGCGACCTCGAAATGTCTTATCAGGGCGGCCGAAGCCTCCCGGAACAGATACTGCAGATCCCGATCCGCCAGTGCCAGCTCAACCTTTGAGGGAGGACGGGCGGGGGTCTTGACCAGCCGGTTCAGGTCCACCTGCTGAAAGGAGCCGATGCCGGCACACGCCGGACAGGCCCCGAACTTGCTGTTGAAGGAAAAACTCCGCGGCTCCAGCGAGGGCATGTCGATTCCGCACTCGACGCAGGCAGTGCGCTCGGAGAAAAGGAACTCCTCACCGCCGTGAACGGAGGCCGTCACCAGGCCGTCGGCGATCTTCAGGGCCTGGCGCACCGATTCCTCAATGCGCACCGTATACTCCTCACCCACCTTCAAGCGATCGACGACGATCTCGACGGTATGGTTGCTCCTCCGATGGAGGGGCGGAGGCTCCTCGAGATCGATGATTTCGCCGTCCACACGAGCACGTATGTAGCCCTCCCTGAGGAATCGTTCGAAGAGTTTCCGAAACTCGCCCTTTCGTTCCCGAACGACGGGAGCCAGAATCGTCAGACGACTCCCCTCGGGCAGATCCAGAATCCTTCGAACGATGTCGTCGACCGACTGCCGTGAAATCTCCCTGCCGCAGTTCGGACAGTGGGGCGCGCCGATACTGGAGAACAGCAGGCGCAGGTAGTCGTAGACCTCCGTGATCGTGCCGACAGTGGACCGACTGCCGCGGGCCGTCGTCTTCTGTTCGATGGAAATGGCGGGCGAGAGGCCGTCGATCGTGTCGACATCCGGCTTCTCCATCTGTTCCAGGAACTGGCGGGCGTAGGTGGAGAGAGATTCGATGTAGCGACGCTGACCTTCAGCGTAGAGGGTATCGAAAGCCAGGCTCGACTTCCCGGAACCGCTCAAACCGGTGATCACGGTGATGGCATGACGGGGAATGCTCAGGTCGAGATTGCGGAGATTGTGCTGCCTGGCTCCGCGCACGACGATGTCCTGCATCCGTCTATTCTACTGGAGCACAACCCGGCAGGTGCGTGCTTCGCCGTCTCTGACGAAGCTGATCACCAGCACGCCATCCTTCGAGGCGTCGATGACCTTGCGGATGTCCCTGGCCGACTCGACCGCCGAACCGTTGATCTGGGTGAGCACATCACCCGCCCGAAATTCGAACCGACTGGCAGGGCTGTCTTCCGCCACCGCGGTCACGAGCAGGCCCGTACCTCCAGGGACCTTGAAATACCGCGCCAGCTGCGCGGTCAGAGGTTCCACGGCCAGACCGAGTTTCACGGGAGCGTCGACCGGCACCGGATACATGCGAAGATTCTGCGTCTGCGTCTGGGCTCCCGAGGCGTCGGGAGCCCAGATCTTCGGCAGCTGGATGGCCCAGGCGAACTTGGGACTGGACGGCACGGGCCAGGAGCCGAGCTCGACCGGGATGGTCATACGCCGGCCCTTCCGTTCGATGGTCAATGGAACCTTCGTTCCCGGGCTCTCCCAGCGCAGCAGCCGGACGAGGGTGGATTTCGACCAGACCGTCGAATCGCCCAGCCGGAGGATCAGGTCACCGTCCTGGAGCCCGGCCCGCTCTGCAGGACCGCCTTCGACGACCTTCTGAATCCGTCCCCGGTCCGTCGTATCGTCGAGCCAGACGCCGAGCCAGCCGGCCCGGATACTCCCGTCGCGGGCCAGCACGTCCTTGAGCGAATTGCGTGCAGCCGAAACTCCGAGGACGCGCAGCAGCCTTGTCGAGGGAACGAGCCCCGCCTTTTCCGAGCCGGTCACGAAACCGAAGAAGCGCCCCGCCTCATCCAGCAGGGGGGCTCCCGCGGAGGGCAAGCGGCCGGCGACCTCGCTCTTCATGCGCACCCGGATCTGTTTCTCCGGTTCGATGTCGCTATTGGTCATCTGAAGTAGATCGAAAGGAGCTGCGACCCAGGCGGCGGCCGAAGCACCCCGGGTGGCACCTTGCTGCACCGAATAAGTGAACGCCCTGGTCTTCCGTGTCTGAGGCTCCGACCAGGCGACCAGATTCAGGCCCTCTGCATCCTCCAGACTACCGAAGACGACCGACCGTTTGCCCAATGCCCGTGCACGCAAAACGGCGAGTGATACCCGCTCGTCAATCCCAATAAAGTCTGCAGGCGACTCCTCCCCGTCGGGCAGCTCGATCGCGACCTGAGGCTGACCGGCACCCAGATCCGCCCAGGCGCTCCCGATGTAGGACACCACGTAGCCGCGCGGATCGGCGATGATGCCTGGGAACTCGCTCACCTCCAGCACAGAGGCTTCAGGAATGAGCTTGTCCTGGTAGACGACCGCCGAGACTTTTCGTTTGAACTGGACCCGAACGAGGCCGTGGCAGGCCGAAACGACGTCTTCGCCTCCTCCGGCATGCACAGGAACGGACGAGACTGCCCCGGACAGGAGGCAGAGGAGGAAAGCAGCGACCCGCCTCTCCATCACCGTACGAAAGCCTCGGGTGAGATCTGCGGGTCTAGTGACTGACATTGTTGATGTAGAAGTCCTCTTGCTGGAGTTGAGTCCGATGGATTTCGATGACCGAAGGAACCCGCAGGATGAGGTCATTCGTACCGTCGCGGCTCACGACCACGTCGACATAGTCGATGGAACCGGTCTCGGCCTGGCCTGACGGAGGACCCACCTGCATGACGATCGGTCGACCGGCCGCCTCCACTTCCGCAGCCGAGTCGTCATCCCAGGGGCGAACGAAAGCAGCCACGATGACGCCCGCGATCAGTACCGCGGCGACCAAACCAAACCTGCGCCATCGCCGGGCCCTTTGCTCGTCCAGTCTGGCCAGGACCCGGTCCCTGAATTCGGTCGGAACACGAAATTGACCGCTCAAGCTGCGCGAAAGATCTTCCAGTTCGAGGAGCTCCTCGCAAACCCGGCGGCACTCCGGGCACGACGAGAGATGGGAAGCCACGTCCTCGTCCGTTCGGCTGAGAACATCCTCGGCCAGATTCGTTTGCACTTGACCACAATTCATAGGACGCCGATCAACCTCTCGCGCAGGAGCATCTTGGCCCGGTGGATACGGGATTTTACCGTTCCGAGTGAAATGTTCAGGACCTGACTGGTCTCCTCGTAGGAAAGCCCTTGCACTTCCTTCAGTATGAAAGGCAACCGGTATTTCTCGGTCAGCGAGTCGATCGCAGTCTGAAGATAGTGCGCCTTCTCTTTCGTATCCAGTGTGCGTTCCGGACAATGCCGACAGTCGGGCAGCGGAACGGTCCGGCCTTCGGACTGAAAGAAATCGAGGACGTTGTAGAAGAAGAAGCGCCCCTTCCTCTCGCGCCGTCTCAGCTCGTCGATAGCCAGATTGGTGGCAATCCGGTAGAGCCAGGTCGAGAACTGATACTTGCCCTCATACCGATGTGCGTTACGAAACACTCGGATGAAGGTGTCCTGACTCAGATCGACCGCGCGATCGTAGTCCCGAACGATTCCGTTGATGTAGTTGACCAGCCGATCCTGATAACGGTGCACGAGGAATTCGAAGGCCTGCTCGCAGCCCCCGAGGTACTCTGCTACCAGGGCATTGTCCCCTACGCCCCTGTCGGTACTGATAAGTGCCGTGCTCTCCATCTACCCTTTAAACGAGAGAACGTTCACAAAGTTCCAGCCCGCGATGAAAAGCGTGACCGATGCTTCGTTCCGGCCGCCGATCTGCGAGCCGAAGATCGTCAATTCGACTGCGAAATGGCTATTCTATCGCGAAACGACGGCGTCCGAAAGGACTAGGTGGAGCTACTTCGCCTCGTACCAGGATGCACCTGTGTGGAGGTCGACCTTGAGCGGCACGCTCAGGGTGACGACCCCCTCCATCTCCTCGCGGACCGCCTCCTGCAGTGCGTCCACTTCACCAGGCTCCGCCTCGAAGACCAGCTCATCGTGGACCTGCATGATCAGCTTGCTCTGCCACCCTTCCCTCTTCAGCCGACGGCTGAGCGCTACCATGGCCATCTTGATCAGATCGGCGGCCGTGCCCTGGATCGGGGCATTGATCGCCGTCCGCCGGGCGAACTCGCGGAGGTTTCGATTCCGACTGGAAATCTCGGGAATCTGCCGGATCCGTCCGAAGAGCGTCGCGACGTAACCGTATTTCTCGGCATCCTCGAGCGTTCGCCGGATCCACTGACTGACTCCGGAGTAGCGGAGGAAATAGTCATCGATGAAACGCTGGGCCTCGGACCGGTCGATCTTGAGACCGCGGGCCAGCCCGTAGGCACTCAGTCCATACATGATGCCGAAGTTGATCACTTTGGCCCGACGCCGCTGCTCGCGCGGATCCAGCGTGCTGTCCGCTCCAAAGACCTCACGGGCCGTCCGCTCGTGGATGTCCTCGTTGTTTCGAAAGGCCTCCACGAGCACCGGGTCCTCGGACAGATGTGCCATCACGCGCAACTCGATCTGGGAGTAGTCGGCCGACAGCATCCGCCATCCCGGCTCCGCGACGAAGGCGCGCCGAATCCTTCGACCCTGCTCACTGCGGATCGGGATATTCTGAAGGTTGGGATTGCTGGAGGAGAGCCGGCCCGTCGAGGCCACCATCTGGTTGTAGGAGGTATGGATTCGGCCGGTCCGTGGATCCACGAGCTTCGGCAAGGCATCGGCGTAGGTGCCCTTCAGCTTCGCGAGTTCCCGGTAGTCCAGAATCTGCTGGGCGATGTCGTACGTGTAGGCCAGCTCCTCGAGAACCTCGACACCCGTCGAGTAGTGTCCCGCCTTACCGGTCTTTCGAGAACTGGGCATATTCAACTTCTCGAACAGGATATGAGCGAGCTGCCGGGGCGAATTGAGGTTGAACTCCTCCCCGGCCGTTTCGAAGATCCTGGCGCTGAGCCTGGCCATCTCTGTTTCCATCTCCCGCGAGATCTGATCGAGGAGTTCAGTATCGACTCGAACGCCGGTCCATTCCATGTCGGCCAGGACCTCGACGAGAGGCATCTCGATTTCCAGCAACAACCGCTCGAGCCCCCGTTCGCGAACGCGGGGGATCAGCGTCCGAGCCAGTTCCAGAATCGCCATCGCCTGACGGCACAGATCCGCCGGCTTCTCGTTCTGGAGGAGCATCCCGGTCGACGGGCCTGCGAGATTGAGCCCGAGGTACTCTTCGACGATCGTCGCCAGCGAAAAGTCCCGCTGATTGGGCGCCAGCAGGTACGCCATCAGCATCGTGTCGAGCGTCCCCGGCATCGCCCCAAGCGCCCAGCCTGTCCGGCGTGCCGCGAGCATCCAAGGTTTCAGGTCGTGGAAGACCCAGGGAGAGTCCTGGGAGAACATCTGCTCGAGGAGGGAACCCGCAGCTTCGATCACCTCCAAAGGTACGAAATAGGCCAGTTTCGGATCGTCGCACAGGGCTATTCCCTGCAAGGGATTGCCTGCACTCGACTCCTCCCCATACCAGACCGAGACGCCGACCCGCGTCCCCTCGAGGCGATGCCAGATCGATTCAAGCTCTTCCGGGCTCTCCACCCGGTTCACCTTGAGCTCGGGTTTCGTCAAGGGGTTCGGCAGTTCCTGCAGGAGCGTCGTGAAGTTCAGCTCCTGGAACAGTTCCCGCAACGCCTCCGGGTCCGGCTCGTCCACCTGCATCTGCTCGAGATCGAAAGGAATCGGGAGGTCGCGATAGACGCGGAGCAATTCACGGCTCTGCCGGATACTCTCCTCGTTTTCCTGAAGACTCGTCCGGTAACTCTTGCGCGACACAAGGTCCCGATTCTCGAGAAGGGCGTCGAGGCCTCCATATTCCGCGATCAGGGTCTTGGCTCCCTTATCCCCAATGCCGGGTGCCCCCGGAATGTTGTCGGACGTGTCACCGATCAGGCTCAACACATCGATGATCTGAGCCGGTCCGACTCCCCACTTCTCCTCGACCTTGGCGGCGTCGTAGCGGGTATCGCTCCGCGTATCGAGCACCGCAACCCGATCGTTGACCAGCTGCAGCAGATCCTTGTCAATCGTTACGATGACGACTTCCAGACCGAGTTCGTTCTCCGCCAGCGTCGCAAGGGTCCCGATGACGTCATCCGCCTCGTAGCCCTCGTAGCGAAGAACCGGGATCTTCATCGCCTCGCACAGTTTCAGGATGTAGGGCAACTGCTCGGAGAGGTCTTCCGGCATCTTCGGCCGATGGGCCTTGTACTCACGATACTGTTCGTGACGCACGGTCGGACCGGTGCTGTCGAGCGTGACGGCAAGGTATTCGGGTTTCTCGTCCTGCAGGAGCTTGCGCAGCATGGTCGCGAAGCCGTAGACCGCGTTCGTGGAGAGCCCCTGTCGGTTGGTCAGCCCCTGGATCGCGTAGTAGGCCCGATAGATGTGCGACATCCCATCGACCAGGAAAAGTCGTGCCACGGCAAGGGATGTTAGCACAACGGCTTCGGAATTCCGGAGGAGTACAGGAGACGGGAGACGGGAGACGGGAGACAGGAGACGGGAGACAGGAGACGGGAGACCGGGTTTTGAGGTGTTGCGAAGTCCCGCTCTGCGGGACGGCATGTTTGTAGCCCAGGATGCAGCCGAAGGCGGAATCCTGGGTGGCACCCGCCCAGATCCTCTTCGCCGTCCCGTCCGGCGGGACGGCATGGGCGTCCGCGGCCCCCGCAACCAGGGACCTGCCCGAACCGAACCCCGGATTAGCGAACGCTTATCCTACGCTCGGGGATCGACGTCCGGTTTCCGGTCTCCTGTCTCGCTTCCCCGGATCAAATATCAGATTCGATGCCGCTGGCCTCGATGTCCACCAGCCGCTTGAGGTACGCGCCGTAGGCGCTCGAGGCCATCGATCGGGCCCGTTCGCGGACTTCGGCCCGGGTGAGATAGCCCATCCTCAAGGCGATCTCCTCGAGACAGGCGACGATCAGACCCTGGCGCTGTTCCAGCGTCTGAATGAAATTCGAGGCCTGCAGGAGGGATACAGGCGTGCCGGTGTCGAGCCAGGCCACGCCCCGGCCCAGCTTCTCGACCCGAAGGGCACCCTCCTCCAGGTAGACGCGGTTGACGTCGGTGATCTCGAGCTCCCCCCGACCCGACGGCTTCAGGCCTGCCGCAATCTCGATGACGCGGTTGTCATAGAAATAGAGGCCCGTCACGGCATAGTTCGAGCGGGGCTTCGCCGGCTTCTCCTCGATGTGCACAGCCCGTCCTTCCCCGTCGAACTGCACCACGCCGTAACGCTCCGGATCGCTGACCGCATAGGCGAAGACCGTGGCTCCCTTTTCCCGGCGGGCCGAGCGCTGGAGACACTCCGAAAGACCGTGGCCGTACAGAAGATTGTCCCCCAGGATCAAGGCCACCCGATCGTCGCCAATGAACTCCCGGCCGATCAGGAAGGCCTGAGCAATCCCGGCCGGTCGCTCCTGGACGGCAAAGCGGAGCCGCAGGCCGAAACTGCTGCCGTCACCGAGGAGATTCTCGAAGGCCGTCCGGTCATGGGGCGTCGTAATCACGAGGATCTCCCGGATGCCCGCCAGCATCAGGACCGACAGCGGGTAGTAGATCATCGGTTTGTCGTAGACCGGTACCAGCTGCTTGCTGATCGCCCGGGTCAACGGATAGAGTCGCGTCCCTGCACCACCTGCCAGTACGATTCCTTTCATTCTTCTTTCCCCACGGGTTGGCTCAAACCGAGTCGTTCCCGCCGATACCCCCGGTCCTGAACTGCCTCGCACCAGTCGGCGTGGTCCAGATACCAGGCCACCGTCTTCCGCAGGCCCGACTCGAGAGTATTGGCGGGCTGCCAGCCGAGCTCCCGTCCCACGCGCGTGATGTCCATGGCATAGCGTCGGTCATGACCCGGCCGGTCCTCCACGAATGTTTTCAGATCGGCGTAGTACCGGATTCCCGCCTCCGCCAGGGCTGCATTCCCGTCCGACGGTCGAAGCTCCTCCAGGATCCGGCACAGCTGGTCGACAATCTCGACATTGCGCTTCTCACACTTCCCTCCCAGGTTGTAGCGCTCGCCCGATCGTCCGTGGCGCAGAACCTCGAGGATTCCCGAACAGTGATCTTCCACGTAAAGCCAGTCCCGGACATTGCCCCCGTCCCCGTAGATGGGAAGGGGCCGGGCCTCGAGAGCGTTCAGGATCATGAGGGGGATCAGTTTCTCCGGAAATTGGAAAGGCCCGTAGTTATTCGAACAGTTGGTGATGAGCGTAGGCAGCCCGTAGGTGGCGAAGAAGGCGCGCACGAAGTGATCCGCCGAGGCCTTCGACGCCGAATAGGGGGAGCTCGGACACACGGGCGTCGTCTCGCGGAAGGCCCCGTCCTCACCAAGGCTTCCGTAGACTTCGTCCGTCGACACCTGCAGGAAGCGGAATCGGGCCTTCTCGGCCTCGGGAAGAGCCTTCCAGTAAATCCGCGACTCGTCCAGGAGGACGAAGGTTCCCATGACGTTGGTGCGCACAAAGGCTTCGGGCTCGTCGATGGAGCGGTCCACGTGCGTCTCGGCGGCGAAATTGAGGATGGCCGACGGCTGCTTTTCCGCGATCAGCCGACGCACGATCTCCCGGTCGGCGATGTCACCACGAACGAATTCGAAGCGGGGATCGGCCCGGCAGTCTTCGAGACTTTCCAGGTTGCCGGCGTAGGTCAGTTTGTCCAGGACCAAAACACGCACCTCCGTCCGGTCCAGACATGCCCGTACGAAGTTGGAGCCGATGAATCCGGCCCCTCCGGTGACGATATAGAGATCTTCCACTGTCCACTCCCCTTTTGTCGGGTACTCCCCTTTTTGGGAAGGCAGTATAGCGGGAATTTGAGATTTGCGAATTGCCATTTTGGGGCGTCGGGAGTCGGGAAACGGGATACCGGACATCCGGGAGGACCGGAGGACGGGTGGCCGGGAGAACGGGTCGGCCGGGTTCCATCGGTCCTATCCGTCCTATGAGTCCCAGGCCCGTCTCATGGAGTTCCCCGGCGCTTCTACCTTCAATGACAGGGTCCCATCGGTCTCATCCGTCTCATCCGTCTCATCCGTCTCATGCGGATTCCCGCCGCCTCGTTCATCTGATCGATGGTCCGGGCTCCTTTCTTCTGACTTCTAACAACGGTCCGCACCTGGAAGCTGTGAAGGGTAGTTGGAAGTGGCAGCGGGCTTTCCATCAATGGGACGGCCTCGGACGGATGGGACCGATGAGACCGATGGGACACCGATGGCAAGGATCGGGGCGGCGGGGCGGTGATGGGACGGCCTGGGACTCATGGGACAGCCTGGGACGGATGGGACGGAGGCTGGAGAGCGGTCGCGGGAGAACGGGTCGCCGGGGGAACGGGTGGCCGGGAGAACGGGTGGCCGGGAGAACGGGTGGCCGGGAGAACGGGTGGCCGGGAGAACGGGTGGCCGGGAGAACAGGTGGCCGGGAGAACAGGTCGCGCTACGCGCGCTATACGCATATCCGACCCGTTCTCCCGTCCTCCGGCACAAGACACGGTCTCCTGTCTTCCTGTCTTCTGTCTTCTGTCTTCTGTCTTCTGCCTTCCGAAAATCCCAAACTACAAATCGCGAATTCCATAAGCCGAGCTGTCATGCCAAAATTGGGAACTCCATGCGGAAAGGCGAGTTTCTTCCTGTCGTGAACTCCTTTTGGCGAGTTCCCGCAATCGTGCTCATGACCGGAATGCTCTCCACGCTCAGTGTCGCCTTTTCTCTGGTCGACCGCTCGGGACGCCTGCAACACTGGTGCGCACGCCAATGGGCCGCCTTCATCTTCCTGGTGTCACGCGTCTCGGTCGAGGTCGAGGGACTCGAGAATCTCGACCGTCGGCGCGGCTACGTCTTCATGGCCAATCACCTCAGCATGTTCGACCACTGGGCATTCCTGCACTACCTCCCGTTCCAGTTCCGATTCGCCGCCAAAGCCTCGCTGTTCCGCATCCCCTTCCTCGGTTGGCACCTGAAGCGTTCCGGCAACATTCCCGTCTTCAGCCGCAATCCCCGCCAGACCATCCGTTCCTACCAGGACGTGGCCAAGCGGATTCGCGAGGGCCTCTCGTTCGTGATCTATCCCGAAGGAATGCGGACCCTCGACGGCGTCACCGTACCCTTTCGGCGGGGTGCCTTCCTGCTTCCCAAGCACGCCGAAGCCCCGATCGTCCCCGTGACGATCAAGGGGGCCCATCGACGGCTCCAGCGAGGGTCGGTTATCATTCATCCGGGGCGGATGTCGATGATCGTGCATCCGCCGATCGAGTACTCTAGCTACAAGGACGCTCGCCTCGAGGATCTCGCCGAGCGGGTCCGCAAGACGATCCTGGAAAGGTATGAACTGGAATGAGCGACGGTACGACGCTGATCTCGAAGATGCAGGCACTCTTGAAGCAGGCCGGCCTTTCGGGCTGGCTTTTCTTCGATTTCCGGGGCAGTGACCCCATCGCCCACCGCATCCTGGGACTCGATCCCGACTCCCATGCGACCAGGCGCTGGCTCTATCTCGTCGCGGCCGAGGGGACGCCCACCAAGATCGTTCACCGCATCGAATCGGGTCGCCTCGACGGTCTGCCGGGGAACAAGGAGATCTATCTCGAGTGGACCTCTCTCCATGAACTCCTCGCCAGGAGCCTGAAGGGTCTTTCGAAGGTCGCCATGCAGTATTCCCCCCGGAACGATGTGCCCTACGTTTCCAAAGTCGACGGAGGCATGCTCGAACTGGTTCGCGAAAGCGGCATCGAAGTCGTCACGTCGGCCGACCTCGTTCAGCATTTCGAGTGCGTCTGGGACGCGGCGCGACTCGACAGCCACCGGCGATCGGCGACGATCCTCTCGGCCGTCGTTCGGGAAGCTTTCGGACTGGCTGCCCAACAGATTCGGGAACAGGGCCGCTCCGACGAGCTGGCGGTCCAGGAATTCATCATGCGGCGCTTCGCCAAGGAATCACTGGAAACGGACTTTCCTCCCATCGTCGCCGTCGACGCGCACGCCGGCAACCCCCATTACGAACCGCAGCCTTCCGCGCATTCCAGGATCGAGCCGGAGAGCCTGCTGTTGATCGACTTGTGGGCACGTCACATGGACACCGAATCGGTCTTCGCCGACATCACCTGGACGGCCTGGTTGGGTACGACCGTGCCTGCCCGCGTACGGGAGGTCTTCGACGTGGTCCGTCAGGCCCGTGACGCCGGTGTAGATTTCCTCAACCGGCGACTGGGCCGCGGACACTTCGTACACGGATGGGAAGTGGATGATGCCGTCCGCAAGGTCATCCAGGACAAGGGCTTCGGCGAATTCTTCATCCATCGGACCGGCCACAACCTGGGGCGGGAGGTGCACGGCAACGGAGTCAATTTCGACAACCTGGAGACGCACGACAACCGCGAGGTGCTCCCGGGAGTCTGCTGCACGATCGAACCCGGCATCTATCTGCCGGAGTTCGGAATTCGCAGCGAGATCAATGTGTTCATCAAGGAGGACTCGGTGCCGAGGTCACCACGCCCGCCGCAGGAAGCGCTTGCTGGTCCTCTAGCATCCCGATGAACATCCTGGGCATTTCCGCTTTCTACCACGACTCGGCCGCCGCATTGGTGCAGGACGGCCGTGTGGTCGCCGCCGCCCAGGAGGAGCGCTTCTCGCGCAAGAAGCACGACGCCGATTTCCCGGGCCGGGCCGTCGACTACTGTCTGGCCGAGGCCGGGATCGAAGCGTCCGAGCTCGACTACGTCGCCTTCTATGAAAAGCCGCTGCTGAAGTTCGATCGATTGATCGAGACGTACTTTGCGTTCGCACCGCGGGGGTTCCGAAGCTTTCGGCAGGCTCTGCCGCTCTGGCTCAAGGAGAAGCTCTTCGCCCAGCGGACCCTCGATCAGGGTCTTCGTCATCGAGTACCAGGGCCGCTACGTCTTCCTGGAACACCACGAATCCCATGCCGCCAGCGCATTCTTCCCCAGTCCCTTCGAGGAGGCGGCCATCCTGACCGTCGACGGCGTCGGAGAGTGGTCGACGGCGACCATCGGGAGGGGGCGTCGGAATCGCGTCGAGATCCTCCGCGAGATCCGGTTCCCTCATTCTCTTGGACTCCTCTACTCTGCCTTCACCTACTACACCGGCTTCAAAGTGAACAGCGGCGAGTACAAGCTCATGGGTCTGGCTCCCTACGGCCGGCCCCGTTTTGCCTCGCTGATCCGCGAGAAATTGATCGATATCCGGCCGGACGGTTCCTTCTGGATGGACATGCGCTACTTCAATTATTGCCAGGGCCTGACCATGACCGGCCCGCGCTTCCACGAGCTCTTCGGCGCGCCGCCGCGCAGGCGCGAATCGCCCGTGACCGAGTTCTACATGGACGTGGCGGCCAGCATCCAGCAGGTGACCGAGGAGGTCCTCCTCCGGATGGCCCGCCATGCCCTGGAGGTCATCGGGTCTTCGGAATCTGTGTCTGGCGGGCGGCGTCGCGCTGAACTGCGTCGCCAACGGCCGGATTCTGCGGGAAGGGCCCTACGAGCGGCTCTGGATCCAGCCGGCCAGCGGCGATGCCGGGGGAGCCCTGGGAGCGGCATTGTTCGTCTGGCATCAGCTTCTCGAGAATCCGCGCAGCATCTATGAAGGGGACTCGCAGGAGGGATCGCTCCTCGGCCCCCGCTTTTCCACGGCAGCGGTCGAAGCCGTGCTTCGCGGGCGGGGCGCCGCCTACACGCGTATCGCCGACGAGGGGGAGCTCTGCCGCCGGGTCTCGAAACTGATCACGGAGGGGCGCGTTGTGGGCTGGTTCCGGGGCCGCATGGAGTTCGGCCCGCGCGCTCTGGGCAGTCGGAGCATACTCGGAGACGCCAGGTCCACGGATATGCAGCGGGTACTCAATCTGAAGATCAAGTTCCGGGAGTCGTTTCGCCCCTTTGCTCCGGCCGTCCTGTCCGAGAAGGCGGGCGAGTACTTCGGGCTGGGCCGGGGTACGGACAGTCCCTACATGCTCCTGGTCGCGGACGTCGACAACGCCAAGCGAACCGACTGCCTGGAACAACTCGCCCGGGCCTCCGGTTTCTCCAAACTCGAGATCCCCCGCTCCGTGATCCCGGCCGTCACGCATGTCGATTTCTCGGCCCGGGTGCAAACGGTCGACGCCCGCCGCCACGGCGCCTTCTATCGTCTGCTGAAGACTTTCGAAGAGAAGACGGGCAGCCCGGTCCTGATCAACACGAGTTTCAACGTGCGGGGCGAACCGATCGTCTGCACGCCCGAGGACGCCTATCGCTGTTTCATGGCCACCGACATGGATGCCCTCGTCCTCGAGGACTGCCTGCTGCTCAAATCCGAGCAGCCGGCCGAAAACCGGGTCACCCGGGAAGAGCATCTGGCGAAATTCGAGCTGGACTGACGGGGGACGGAGAACGGGAGAACGGGTGGGACATGCATCCTGCTTGTTTGCCGGTTCGCCGTGACCGGGTGACGGAGAACCGGAGGACGGGAGAACGGGTGGGATATGCATCCCGCTTTGCCGGTTCGCCGTGACCGGGGGGACGGAGAACGGGAGGATTTTCGATTTCGAACGTGGATCCTCGGTTGCTCTCGATTGCTGAGGTGGTTTGGCACCTTCAAAGTTCGCGCGCGAACGTCACGGCGACATCAGAGCCGGAACGAAGTGAGGGATCCCCCGCCGAATCCGAACGTCCCCAGCATCCGAGCCGGAACGAAGTGAGGGACCCCTGGACGGTCGCCGACCGCCTGACTTCCGCCGGCGCGAAGGCAGGCCGCGGCGTGCCGCGCCGGCGGGCGGCCGGCTTTTACAGGAATGGTCGAGTCGCGACCATTGGGCTCTGGTCAACCCTCACTTCGTTCCGGCTCTGACGCTGCCCGTCCCCCCGTCCTCCCGTTGTAGAATAGCCCCGCGGGACGACGATGAGCCTGATCACGATCGACTGGAATCCGGACCGGCGGAAGCTGCGACAATTCGGCTTGTTCATGCTCGCGGGGTGTGCCGTGCTCGGTCTCCTCGTCGCCTGGAGGGCCGGATGGGCGCTGCTCGCACCTGAGTGGAACCGGACGACCGTGATCTGGGTGGCAGGCGGCGCAATGGGGTTCCTGGCCCTGATCCGTCCCGGCTGGCTGCGGCCCTTCTATCTGATCTGGATGGGGCTGGCGTTTCCCATCGGATGGGTCCTCAGCCACGTGCTGCTGGGTGTGGTTTTCTATGGCGTCTTCACTTTGGTCGGCCTGCTGTTTAGAATTCTGGGACGGGACCCGTTGCGGCTGAAGCGGCCCGAGGGTGCGACGAGCTACTGGGTGGTGCGCACGTCGGGGCGTCGCGCCGCCGACTACTTCAGGCAGTTCTGAATGAAAGACGAACGTCGAAAGGAACCGAGTGAATTCGTGGCCGCCTCCCGATCGGAACGGACCGGGCTGGTCCGTGAGTTCCTCGGATTCCTGGCCCACAACAAGAAGTGGTGGCTGCTGCCGATCCTGATCGTGCTGTTCCTGTTCGGTCTGCTCCTGATCCTCGGCGGCACCGCCGCCGGCCCGTTCATCTACCCGCTGTTCTAATGTAATCCAGGCATTGGAGTAATCCAGGCAGCCTGCCTGCTGTGTCGGCCAGGCAGCTTGCCTGGCCCCGTCGGCAGGCTGCAAGCTGGCCTACTCCACCCACAGGCGCTTCACCACGAAGGCGATGGGACGGTGGTCGTCAGAGGAATGGAAATCCACGACGGCATACGGAGCGGAATTCACCCGTGCGGGATGTCGACTCGTGCATCGACAACCTCTCAGCCGCCACGGGATCCGGACAATCCGACTCGATGCTCCTCATTCGACCTGTAACTCAACGGCGGGCGAGCGTCCGCCCCGCCCCGGATCGTACAGAAAGAGGGAAACCCTTCCTGGGCTCCGAATCCACCTGGCTGGGACGAGTGCGGTGACGTGGTCGGGCGCATTCACAGTTCTCAAAAGGAGGCCCTCCAGCACGACCTTGGTGGAAGGAGTCAGACCAGACGCAATGAACCACATCGGCAAACCCCCGCTGCGACCTGCTTCTACCGTTTGAGGGCCAAAACGTGTGATCCGCAGGTCCTCGAGCGGCTGAGCCGACCTTACGGGGGCACACTGTTCATGAACGAATTCGTCGACGTGATCGAGGCGGTAGAGAAGAATGGCCGGCGAACCATCCCGCTCCCGAAAGACCTGCTCGAGCACAGGAGCCCGCCTCCTCTGCTCCAGAAAGCCAAAGAGAGCCCGCTTGACGTCTGCATCAACCCCCGCAAACACCGGCAGGTAGAGCGCATCGCCGTGCTCCGGAAGCACTTGCACCGAGGAAAAGAGAGACTCGAAATAAGTCTCCTTCTCGGCCTCGGTCGGCCTCGCCAGAAGCTCGTATACGACCTGCCGGAACCGAAAGTCCCCGCGATTGAGGAAATAGGGCTGGAGGTGAAGCCCCCAGACAGTAAAGAGAATGTCTCCCGATGCGATCGAACGTTGTCTGAGGTACTGGACGAAATCGAATATCGCCGGGCTGAACCGAGCTTCGCCCCCAGTTCGGTTCGTTGCAGTGACGATTTCATTGCTCACCGTGAAACTGATGGTCGTCACGAGGACGGGCAACGCGATGACCACGACTTTCCGTGCTCGTACGAATCTCTTCAATCCCTCGCCCAATCCAAGAACGGCCGAGAGAACGCTCAGCTGTAGAAAGGGTACGAGATAGATGTAGTGTCCGGCTCGAAGCGTGTTCGGAGTTATCAGGATCAACGCGAGAATGGTCACGGTTGCGGCCGCCGGCAGCAGGTAGCCTCGATTTGCTCGGAGGCGCCCGTTCTTCCAGAAATAGACGCCCATGAGAACGGTGCAAGCGAGGACTGCTGCGTACAAGCCCAAATACAGACGGGGCTCACCGAAGTATAAGGGGAGCTGCTGGAGTTTCGTCTGGAGTTCATCACCGAATGGAAGAGCCTTTCGAAAATCGATGGGGGCGGCGTTGTAACGGTCTCGACGGAATACTCCATTGATCAAGACCATCGCGGTCGGGAAACCGCAGAACAGATTGTAGATCACGAAATTCAGCAATCCGAGCAGCGCCGCTCCAACGACCGCGAGGCTGCGGGAGATCGGGTAGAAACATCTCGCAACCTCCTTTGGAAAGAAGACCACGCCCGTGATGAGCAGACCCGCGATCACCCAGGCAAAGTAGAACATCTGGTTGGCGCACAGGAACAACAGGAAGAAGGCAAGAAAGAGATCGCGCTTCTTCTCGCCCCGACGGAAGAAGCGCTCGAAGAAGACTGCAGCCAGGCTCAGATACAGAATCTGCAGTGAGTCGGCAAAGCTGATCCG
The DNA here is from genome assembly GCA_963823995.1 of uncultured Acidobacteriota bacterium. Classification (GTDB taxonomy): domain Bacteria; phylum Acidobacteriota; class UBA6911; order RPQK01; family JAPXNP01; genus JARRKC01. The sequence goes on along the minus strand of CAWGNQ010000009.1, from coordinate 539,911 downwards.
CACCCCGGGGTAAAAGAGGGGTGAGGTGACGACGAGAAGAGAACCGAACGAAGCCAGGTACGTACTGAATTTCGAAACGACGAGGTAGAACACGCTGATCGACAGCACGAAGTAGAACCAGTGGAGAAACCGGATACCGAAGAGATAGTCGTCGAAGAAGGCCAGAGGGAGAAAACGCAAAAGATAGGCCGACGAAATGTACTGCTTGAACATCACGGGGATTCGGCGGCCAAGAATGTCCACGCTGTAGGCGACTGGAGGCAACGGCTCGGCCTCCGGATTGAGGATCGGGATGACGTTGACGACCCGCGAGATCTCGTCCATCTCCATGCCTTGACTCAAGGCTCCCCGGAACAGGACGAGACTAATCGCTACCAGAAGGGCCAGGAACAAAGTGTGTCGAAGCCAGGGCTTAACGGTAGACGACATCATTCACCCGGAGGACAGCAAATGACCTTGGTTCCTGCCCAAGATCTCAGGTCCTCGCAGTCAGGCTGTTATGTTGAGGAAGTCGGGAGACGAGTTCAAGTCCTGCCACCGGGCAGGATGGTCCGGCCGACGAATTTTCTTGGACTAATCCTGGACTTCTCCCAACATTATCTTGACGCTGTATGGACAGCTTGATTAAAGTGGGCGCGTGAAACAACCGACGACCACTCGTGTCGAGGACGATCCTCCGAGTGCCGAAACACGGGGGCGATTGACGCTTCATTCCATCGGGGTCGTGTCCCGGCGCACCGGTCTGAAGCCGGACGTGATCCGGGCCTGGGAGCGCCGCTACGGTGCCGTCCAGCCTTCGCGAACCGCCACGAACCGCCGCACCTACTCCGACGAGGATGTTGAACGCCTGCTGCTTCTGCGTCAGGCGACGATGGCGGGCCGTCAGATCGGGCAGGTCAGCGATCTGTCCACCGATGAGCTGCGACTGCTCGTGGCTTCCGATCAGGCCGCTCTCGCCCGAGCCCCAAGAGCCGCTCACAGTGCGGACGGGGAGGCCGACAGCGAGTCCCATCTCTCGGCCTGTGTATCGGCCGTCGAGAATCTCAATACTCATGAACTCCAGTTCCAGCTGGATCGGGCGGCCGTCGACCTCAGTCACCAGCGGCTGATTGAAGATGTGCTGATCCCGCTGCTGGACAAGATCGGCTGCCAATGGGAACAGGGTTCGTTGAGAATCGCCCACGAACACATGGCCTCCAGCGTCATCGCCTCCTTTCTGGGGATGGTGCGACTCTCTTTCGCTGCCGCCGACAACGCCCCACCCATCGTCGTGGGCACGCCGATCCGGCAGCACCACGAACTGGGCGCTCTGATCGCCGCCGCCACGGCCGCCTCCGAGGGGTGGCGCGTCACCTTCGTCGGAGCGAATCTCCCGGCGGAGGAACTGGCCGCCGCGGCACGGCAGACCGCTGCCCGGGCGGTCGCGCTCAGCCTTGTCTATCCGTGCGACGATCCCCATCTCGAGAGGGAACTGATTCGGTTGCGCCGCCTGCTGGGTCAGGGGGTCCACTTGCTCGTCGGTGGCCGTTCCAGTTCCGGATACGAAGCAGCCCTGAAGCGAGTGTCGGCCATCCCGGTTTCCGACATCCGACAGTTGCGCAGCGTACTTCGCGACTTGCGTCGCTAGGAAGGAAGGACCGGTGCCGACGCTGTTTCCTCCGAAACGCATTCTGATCGCCGGTTACGGGTTCGTCGGAGAGACGCTCGGACGGCGCCTGATGGAGCGCGGACACAAGGTCTGGGGTATCCGCCGCCACTCGCCCTCTTCCTGCGACGGCGCCCGGATCGTCACGGCCGACCTCACCGAGCCGCTCGACCCGGCGCGGCTGCCGGACGCGCCTGACTACGTCGTCTACCTCCTGTCCAGCAAACAGAGGAACGACGAGGCCTACCGCCGGGTCCGCGTCGACGGCCTCGCCCATCTGGTCGAGGCGCTGACGGCACGCGGCAGCCGGCCCACCCGCCTGCTGTATGCCTCGAGCACCGGCGTCTACACCGAGTCCGACGGCCGCTGGGTGGACGAGGACACACCGGTTTCCCCAGCCGGATTTGCCGCCCGACGTCTCCTGGAAGGGGAGAGTCTGGCACAATCGGCACCGTTTCCGGCCACGGTCGTGCGATTCTCCGGCATCTACGGCGCCGGGCGGCTCCGCCTGCTGCGCATGATTGCCCGGGGCGAGCCGACCTGCAGCGAAGGCCCGCCCGCCTACAGCAACCGCATCCATGTGGAGGATTGCGCCGCCGTGCTGGAGCACCTGATGCAGCTCGAAGACGCCCGGGACCTCTATCTGGCCTCCGACAACGAGCCGGTCGACCGCTGCGAGCTTGCCCGCTGGCTGGCCGATGCGCTGGGCGTTCCGGCCGCGAAGCCGCTGCCGCGAGAAGAGCACCACCCCGATCGCAACAACAAACGCTGCTCCAACCGCCGTCTCAAAGAGTCGGGATACCGATTCCTGAATCCCAGTTTCCGCGAGGGATACCAGCAGATCATCGACCAGGGATTTGACACGTCATCGCCGATTTAGGGACCCCACGAACGCCCGCAGCGCCTGCCGGCGGACGGGAGGCTTTCGCGGAAATGCACGGACCACGACGATCGGGCTTTTGTGTCCCTCACTTCGTTCCGGCTCTGACGCTGCAGACGTTCTCTCGTTCCGCCCTTATCCATTAACAACATGTGGACAAAAGTGAATCTTTGTCCATGTTTTCTTCATACAGAGAATTCGAAAGAGCCGCTCACCAAATCGGAAATCGCAAATCGCAAATCTTCAAACAGGGGGCCATCATGAGTAAAACGTTGAAACCGGGAGACCTTGCACCGGAGTTCGAAGCTCTGGACGATCAGAGCCGCAAAATCAAACTGAGCGATTTCAGGGGGAAGAAAGTGATTCTCTACTTCTACCCCAAGGACAACACGAGCGGGTGCACGACGCAGGCCTGCTCGTTCCGGGATCATCAGCCGGACATCGAAGCGAAGAACGCCGTGGTGCTGGGTGTCAGCCCCGACAGTGTGGCGTCCCACCAGAAGTTCCGCAGCAAGTTCGATCTCCCCTTCAACCTGCTTGTCGACGCGGACCACGGCATTGCCCTCGCCTACGGAGCCTGGGGCGAGAAATCGATGTACGGCCGCAAGTACATGGGGATCGTCCGCAGTCACTTCGTCATCGACGAGCAGGGCAGGATTGTCGACGCCCACTACAAGGTCAGCCCCAAAGACAGCGCGCCTGAGGCGCTCGCGAAATTATAAGGAAGGTTCGACGTGGGATTGACAATGCCGCTTCCCTCTTCCGGCTCCTCCGTGATGCGCTCCGTCGTCCGGTGGTTCGACAGCTGGGCGGAAACAAGCACGGAGACGGGCGACCCGGATAAGACCGACTGGGTCAGGGTTCTGCCGTTCCTTTTCCTTCACGCGGGGTGTCTGGCCGTGTACTGGACCGGCTGGAGCACGGTTGCCGTCGTGACGGCCGTCGTTCTCTATGGAGTCCGCATGTTCGCCGTCACGGCCTTCTACCACCGGTACTTTTCGCACCGGACCTTCAAAACGAGTCGGTGGGGACAGTTCCTACTTGCTTTGCTCGGCAACTTAGCAGTGCAGCGCGGCCCCTTGTGGTGGGCCGCGCATCACCGACACCATCACCGTCACTCGGACGAAGAGGACGATGTCCACTCTCCTCACCAACACGGGCTCTATTGGAGTCATTTCGGCTGGATCACCAGCCGAGCCAACTTCTCGACACGGCTCGATCTGGTCAAGGATTTGGGCCGCTTCCCGGAGCTGCGCTTTCTCGATCGGTTCGATACCCTGGTTCCCCTTTCCCTCGCAGCCGGCCTCTATGGACTTGGAGCGCTTTTACAATCCTACTTTCCGGCCCTCGGGACAGACGGTCCCCGGATGCTGGTTTGGGGATTCTTCATCTCCACCGTCGTTCTCTTCCACGGAACCTGCACGATCAACTCGCTGGCGCACAGATTTGGCAAACGTCGATACGAGACAGCCGACCAGAGCCGCAACAGCCTGCTGCTGGCTCTCGTCACCCTTGGAGAAGGCTGGCACAACAACCACCACCACTACCCCACGTCGACTCGACAGGGCTTCTTCTGGTGGGAGATCGACATCACCTATTACCTCCTTCGCGTGCTCGCCTGGACCGGGTTGATCTGGGACCTTCGCGGTGTTCCGGAGCGCATCCGAAATGCGGAGCCGCGATGAAGATCGCCGTCGTGGGGAGCGGTATCTCGGGACTGGTATGCGCGCATCTCCTGTCGGACGAACATGAGATCGTCCTCTACGAGTCTTCGGACCGCATCGGAGGGCACACGCACACAGTGACCGTCCAACGGCAGGAGGGCGACCTCCATGTCGACACCGGGTTCATCGTTTACAATCCGGAGAACTATCCGAACTTCAGCCGCTTGCTCGATCGACTGGGCGTCGAGACTCAGCCGTCGAACATGAGCTTCAGCGTTCACGACGAGGAGAGCGGCCTGGAATACAACGGCACTTCGCTCAACACCCTGTTCTGCCGGCGCCGCAACCTCGCAAGGCCCCGCTTCCTCCGAATGGTTCGTGACATTCTGCGCTTCTATCGCGAGTCGCGGTCCCTGCTCCGCGAGCGGGACTACACCCAGACCCTCGACGAGTATCTCGAACGAAACCGCTACAGCCGGGAGTTCATCGACTGGCATATCCATCCTCTCGGAGCGGCCATCTGGTCGATGGGCCGCCGGGGAATCGGACGGATCCCCGTGACCTTCCTGGTCGAGTTCTTCGCCAACCACGGATTCCTGAATCTCGGTTCGCGTCCCGGCTGGAGGGTACTGCGTGGAGGCTCCCATCGCTATCTCGAACCGCTCAGCCGAAACTTCCGGGACTCGGTCCGTCTGAACTGCCCCGTCCGGACCATTCATAGAACACCGGAACATGTCGAGGTCCATCTCGACCGAACCGGTTCGGAGCGCTTCGATCAGGTCATTTTGGCCACTCACAGCGATCAAGCGCTCGGCCTGCTCGGGGATCCCAGTACGGCCGAGCGGCAGATCCTCGGCAGCATTCCCTACTCGGCCAGCGAAGTCGTGCTGCACACGGACGAACGCCTGCTCCCGCGACACCCTCGCGCGCGCGCCAGCTGGAACTATCACCTGCCCATGCGCGCGGACAACAGACCCAGTGTCACCTACTGGATGAACTCCCTGCAGAGCCTGCCGACACCTGAACCGTTCTGCATCACGCTGAACCGAACCGAGTCGATTGCCCCCGATCGCGTCCTCGGACGTTTCGACTACACCCATCCGGTCTATACGGTCGAGTCTCTCCGGGCCCAAAAGCATCGATCGGAGATCAACGGAAAGAACCGCACCTGGTTCTGCGGCGCCTACTGGGGCTACGGCTTTCATGAAGACGGCGTTCGAAGCGCTCTCGACATTTGCAGTGCCTTCGGAAAGGAGCTTCGCTGATGCGCAGCTGCCTCTACACCGGGCAGATCCGACACCGCCGCTTTGCGCCTCGCCCGCATTCATTCCACTACTCCACTTTCATGATGTATCTCGATCTCGGCGAACTGGACGAGGTTTTCGGAGGCCGGCTGCTCTGGTCCCACCGCCGTCCGGCGCCGGCCCGCTTCAAACGCCGCCACTATCTGGGCGATCCGTTCGTGCCGCTCGAGGATTCGGTCCGGCGTCTGGTCCGGGAGAAGACGGGCGACGTCCCTTCCGGTCCCATCTGCGCCCTGGCCCATCTGCAGTACTTCGGCTACTGCTTCAACCCCGTCAGTTTCTACTTTTGCTTTGACCCGGAGGGACGTGAAGTCGAGACCGTCGTGGCGGAGATCAACAACACACCCTGGAACGAGCGCTTTGCCTACGTCCTCTGCGGCCGCGACTCCGCCGGCCAAAACGGCACGCAGTGCTTCCGCTTCCGGAAGCAATTCCATGTCTCCCCTTTCCTGGACATGAACCTGGACTACGCCTGGTCCTTCACCCGACCCGCTTCGACGCTGACCATCCACATGGAAAACCTGGAAGAGGGTGAACGGGTCTTCGATGCGACGATGACCCTGAGGCGGCGGGAGATCAGCACCTGGAACCTGAACGCCGCACTGGCGCGCTATCCCTTCGTCACGTTGAAGACGATCTCGGCCATCTACTGGCAGGCCTTTCGCCTCCGGCTGAAGGGTATGCCTTTCTATACACATCCCTCGAAACCCACACAGGAAAGCTGATCCGATGAAGTCACCGGAAAACCCATCGCTGACGACGCCGCGCGCCGAAAGGGAATCGGCAGGCATTCTCAACATCGACAACCTGCTGCGAAGACAGATCTTCCGACTCCTGGAGCGGCTCGAGGAGGGCTCGCTGACGATTCTCGAGGGAGGGAGGACGTACCGCTTCGGTGAGCGCGCCGACGGCCCGCAACTGCGGGCCGTCGTGCAGATCCACGACCCGGCCTTCTACCGTGCCGTCGCGCTGCGAGGCAGTGTCGGCGCCGGAGAAGCCTACATGGATCGCCTATGGACCTGCGATTCCCTCCCATCGGCCTTACGCATCTTCGCGCGGAACCACGAGCTTTTGGGATCCCTCGACTCCGGTTGGGCTCGGCTCGCCTTGCCGCTCCTTCGACTGCGTCATCTCATCCGCCGGAACACCCGGGCGGGCGGACGTCGCAATATCGCCGAACACTACGATTTGGGCAACGAACTGTTCGAGCTCTTCCTCGACGAATCCATGATGTATTCGTGCGCCTACTTCGAGTCGGACGAGGCGACCCTGGCCGACGCCTCCCGCGCCAAGATCGACCGGATCTGCCGCAAACTGGAGTTGTCGTCGGGCGATCATCTCCTCGAGATCGGCACGGGTTGGGGGGGATTCGCCCTGCACGCCGCACGCCGCTACGGCTGCCGCATCACCACGACGACCATCTCCCACGCCCAGTACGAATTCGCTCGGGAGCGGATCCGCGCGGCCGGCCTCGACGACCGGGTCACGGTTCTCCTCGAGGACTATCGGGATCTGAAGGGATGCTTCGACAAACTCGTGTCGATCGAAATGATCGAGGCGGTGGGCTACGAGTTCCTCGAGACCTACCTCCGGCAGTGCAATGAGCGGCTGCGACGAGGTGGGCGGGCGGTGATCCAAGCCATCACGATCGCCGAAGAGTTCCTTGCCGAGGCGATGCGCTCGGTCGACTTCATCAAGCGTTACATCTTTCCCGGCAGCGCCCTGCCGGCGCTCAGTCAACTGGATCGGATCGTCCGGAAATCGACCGACTTCGCCTGGCTCGACACCGAAGACCTCACGCCTCACTACGCCCGGACGCTGCGGCTCTGGCGCGAGCGCCTTCTGGCCCAGCGCGACCGCGTGCAGCAACTGGGCTATTCCGACCGTTTCGTGCGGATGTGGGAGTTCTATCTGGCCTACTGCGAGGCCGGATTCCTGGAACGCCGCATCGGCGACGTCCAGATCGTGCTGCAAAAAGGAGGAAGATAGGAGATGTCCAAGGCCTCGGAGGTCTCAACGACCGCGTGGACGGAGCCACTGTTCTGGCGGAAGGCGTTCAACTTTCTTGGATTTCAGATGGGCTGGTTCGCCTGTGTCCTGGGAGCGGCTCACGGATTCGCCTGGGCGGGTCCCGTCGTCGTCGGGCTCCTTCTGGTGCTTCATCTGCGTCTCCAGGAGGATGCCAGGGAAGAACTGGAGATTATGGCAGCCGCCGCTCTCCTGGGGTTCTTTTTCGACACTTCGCTGGCGGCCTCCGGTCAGGTGAGCTACATCGGCAGCCTGGCCGGGTTCGTCAGCCCTCCCTGGCTGATCAGCATGTGGATCAACTTCGGTCTGACATTGAGGACTTCCCTGGCCTGGCTGGAGGGCCGGCCCGGGATCGCAGCCCTTGCAGGCGCCGTGTCGGGCCCCTTCTCCTATGTCGCCGGCGCACGCCTGGGCGCCATCGAATTGGCCCAACCGTATTGGGTTCCTCTCGCGCTCCTGGCACTCGGCTGGGGGATCGCGCTGCCCCTACTCGTCCGTTTCGCCTTCCGGGAGGCACGGCCGTGCTGAGCCCGTTGGAACAGCTGGCTGTCGGAACGGCGGCCGTCTTTGTCATCATGTTCGTCGTCTGGCTCATCCAGCTCCGGACCCGGGACGCGGGGCTGGTGGATGTGGCCTGGACCGCAAGCATCGGATTGACGGCGTTGTTCCTGGTTTGGACCTCGAACGGAGACGCCGTGCGACGCGTGCTGCTGGCGATCGTCGGCGGGCTGTGGTCGTTCCGCCTCGCTTTTTACCTGCTCACCACCCGGGTACTCGGTCGGAAGGGAGAGGAAGCGCGCTATCACGGACTCCGCCAGCGATGGGGGCGGGCGGCCGATCGAAACATGCTGGTCTTCTTTCTGTTCCAGGGAGTCCTGGTCGTCGTCCTCAGCCTTCCTTTCCTCATCGTCGCTCACAGCACGGCGCTCGGTCCCACCAGTACCGATCTGGCCGGGTTGGCCGTCGGCCTGGGCGCCGTCCTGGGTGAAGCGATCGCCGACCGTCAGCTGGCCGCTTTCCGGCAGGATCCGGCCAACCGCGGCTTGACCTGTCGCGACGGGCTCTGGAAGTACTCACGGCACCCCAACTATTTCTTTGAATGGCTTCACTGGTGGGCCTACGTGCTGCTGGGGCTGGCATCCCCCTGGTGGTTCGTGACGCTCGTCGGTCCCGCTCTCATGCTCTTCCTGATCCTCGAGGTCACGGGCATTCCGGCGACCGAGAAGCGGGCCCTGGCCAGTCGGGGGGACGACTATCGCCGCTATCAGAAGACCACGAACCGGTTCTTTCCCTGGTTTCCGACGGATCTTCCGAATGGCACGAACATGTAAGCCGCGTATTTTGAACGAGATGGGCAGGGTTTGTACCAATATATGTAGGCATGTAATTGGTGATTTTATGGTGGATTTGTAGATCGTTGTGGGATATGATTCCCGCATGTACGTGGCGACCGTCCCCAACCGCTCCTCTCCCCCCGCCATCCTCCTACGCGAAAGCTACCGCCAAGGGGATCGGGTCAAGACCCGCACCCTGGCCAACCTCTCCCACTGGGATCCGGCACGCATCGAAGCCCTGCGCCGCGCCCTGCGCGGAGAGTTCGACCACCTGCCCTTGGGCGACCCGGTCTGCGGAACGGTCTTCGGCGTGCTGTTCGTCTTGAAGCGGGTGGCCGAGGAACTGGGGATAAGCCGAGCTTTGGGGAACGCCGCCTGGGCCAAAGCGGCGCTGTTTCTGGTCTTGGCTCGGGTGGCGCATCAGGGATCGCGATTGTCGGCCGTCCGCTGGGCCGCCGACCAGGCGGCGGGGGAAGTGCTGGGGCTGGGGAAGTTCGACGAAAACGATTTGTATCGAGTTCTGGATGAGTTGGCCGACGCTCAGCCGCGGATCGAGCAGAAGCTGTATCGGGAGACGGTCCGACGACGGGGAGGCACGCCGCCCGTTCTGGTGTTGTACGACGTGACGAGCAGTTACCTGGAAGGACAGTGCCACGAACTGGGGGAGTATGGCCACAACCGGGACGGCAAGCGAGGCAAGCGACAGATCCTGGTCGGACTGTTGACCGATGAGCGGGGCGAGCCGCTGGCCGTGCGGGTGTTCAAGGGAAACCGGGCCGACCCGACGACGATCGGGACCCAGATCGAGATTCTCAAGGAGCAGTTCGGCATCGAGGTCGTGGTCTTCGTCGGCGACCGCGGGATGGTCAAGAGCCTGGGCAAGGACGCCTTAAAGGAAGCGGATCTGCGCTACATCACGGCCCTGACCGATCCTCAGATCCGCAAACTCCTCAAGCAGGGGACCCTGCAGATGGGGCTGTTCGAGGAGAAGGTGTGTGAGGTCGAGGCCGGCGGACTGCGCTATGTTCTGCGCAAGAACCCGGAAATCGAGCGCAAGCAACACCATCGGGTCGAAGACAAGCTGGCGAAGCTGATCAAGAAAGTCGAAGCGCGCAACGGGTTCGTGGCGGGCTCACAGCGGGCGGTGCCCGAGAGCGGGCTGCGTCAGTTGGAGGCGTGGATCCGTCGCCACAAACTCGACCGCTTCGTCCGCGTGAGTCTCAAAGAACGGATGCTGGTCGTCGAGATCGACGAGGCGGCACGAGAGGAAGTTCTACTTTTGGCCGGCTGCTATGTGATCGAAACCGACGTCCCGGCCGAAGCGCTCGGGGCCGAGCAGGTCCACGGCTGCTACAAGGATCTGGCCAAAGTGGAGCGGGACTGGCGATCGATGAAGACCGGGTTCCTGGAAATCCGCCCTGTGTTCCTGCGCAAAGCGAATCGGACCCGGGGCCATGCCCTGGTCTGCATGCTGGCCTTGAAGATCATCCGGGAGATGGAACGACGGCTGACGGCTCGCTTCGGCACCACCGACACGGACCCTCGTGCCGTGACCCTACCCGACGCCCTGGCGGCTCTGAGCCGTCTGTGTCTCGAGCACTATGAGCTCGACAACGCAACGAAGATCACCCGGCTTCCTCGACCGGACTCTCGTCAACAGAGCATCCTCGATGCCTTGAACATCACCTTGCCCAAGGGACAACGGCTGTAGGCAGGACCTTCTCAACCAGGATTCCTTCTGAAGTCATTGTTCTTCAATGACTTGAACCCACTTCTCTGCGTTCCTCTTCAGGGAAGACCAGTCCGAGGAGGATTTCGAAATGAGAGGACTCGAGACCGCCCTTTCCCTCTTGGAAAGAGGCTACGTGCCCGAATGGGTTTCCCGACAGGGAATCCGGCAGTTGCTCAAGAACCGCCTCCGGGAGGCATCCGCCGGATCTCCCGAAGGAGACCGCCGAAACCTCCGGCGATTCGTGGAGGAACTTCGCCGAAGTGCGGTGGCCATTTATCCCGACAAGGCCAACGAACAACACTATGAAGTACCCCCGGAATTCTTCCTCGAGGTACTGGGGCGGCATCTGAAGTATAGCTGCTGCTTTTGGGATCGGGACACCCGCAACCTCGACGCGGCCGAGGAGCGCATGCTGGCGCTCACCTGCGAACGAGCCGGACTGATGGACGGGCAGGACATCCTCGAACTCGGCTGCGGATGGGGCTCCCTGACGCTCTGGATGGCCCGTCATTTCTCTTCCAGCCGCATCCTGGCCATGTCCAACTCGGCGCCCCAGCGGGAATTCGTCACGACGAGAGCAGCCCGGGAGGGGCTCTCGAACGTCCGGGTCGTCACTTGCGACATCAACGAGTTCCAGACCGATCTGCGGTTCGATCGGGTGGTCTCGGTCGAGATGTTCGAGCACGTGCGCAACTATGCCGAACTCATGCGACGGATTGCGGGCTGGCTCCGGCCTGAGGGAAGGCTCTTCGTCCACATCTTCTGCCATCGCCGGTTCGCCTATCCCTTCGAGACCGAAGGCGCGGACAACTGGATGGGACGATACTTCTTCACCGGCGGGATCATGCCGTCCGACGAGCTGCTCCACTATTTCCAGGACGACCTGGAGCTGGAAACCCGCTGGAGTGTAGATGGGACCCACTACGCCCGGACGGCACGGGCTTGGCTCGGACGAATGGCACTCAATCGCAAGAAGATCGACCCGATCCTGGCCCGGGTCTACGGCCCGGAGAACGTAACGATCTGGAGAAACCGCTGGCGTCTGTTCTTCATGGCCTGCGAGGAGCTGTTCGGCTACCGCGGCGGCCGGGAATGGTGGGTGGGCCACTATCTCTTTCGACCGAGGACGATGGGGGACGACTCCCGATCGTCCTGACGAGGCCCGGCCCTGAAGGGGCACGTCCTACCCCAGGGCCGACTCGAACCGCTCAAATGCACCCTTTCAGGGCGATGCCGCACGAAAAGTCACGAACAGATCCATGGCGCGACGCCCCGGGCGCTGGGATCAAGCAACCCCTTCGGGGTGCCGAACCCGTCGACTGTTTCCCGTTTCCCGTCTCCCGTTTCCCGTCCCAAAATCGACAATCGACAATCGACAATCCGCTACGACGTTTTCTTCTTCAGCACGTCGCTGCGCTTGACGTGGATCTTGTCGAAGGAATCGCCTGAGATCACGTAGTACCAGCCGGCGAACCGCTCGTTGAGTTCCTGAGCCTTCTTCTTTCCTTCGTCGAACTTCTTCTGCCAGGCGTCATGCTTCGCCTGAATAGCCTGGTTCTGTCGATCCTGGTCCGTCCACTGATCCTTGGCCTTCTTCTCGAAGCTGCGGTCTTTGGCCTGGGGCGGCTCCTTGTCGAGCAGGGTCTTGTCGAAGGAGGCGGTGATGAACAGGTAGCGGTTCTCCGCCGTGCTTTTCTCCGGCGCGTTCGCTTGCTCGCCGCCGGAGCCCGACCCCTCCGCAGAGCCGGCGACGACCTCACCGAACCGCAGCAGATATCGAATACCCTCGGCCGAAGCGACCGCAAGCTCTCCTTCGTTCGAGACGAGGTTTCCGTCCCGAGTGAAGTAGTAGCCCTCGGTCTGGAGCGCAACGGCGTTCTCTCTGGATAGTGGAACCTTTCCTCCCGAACGCTTCAGATCCTCCGTCAATCCGGGCGGCTTGGTTCGCACATCGACGATCGTCAGACCATCGATAGCCCTCGTCAGCTGACTCATCTTCGCAGAGTCCACTTCCTGATTGCCCCGCATCCGGTTGGCCGTCCATTTCCCGCCGTTTCGCGTCAGCTCCAAAACATCATGCTGGTCGATCGTGCCCCTTCTCGTGTCGATCGAATAGTCTCGAAGAGTCACCTGTTGGATCTTCTCCGGATCGATCAAAAGGAGATCCTTTTCGATCCAGTCGGTAAATTTCGTCGAGATGTCGAGGTCGGAATGAGTCACGTAGATCCGATTCTGTCCGGGCACGCGGACGAACCGATAGTCGGGATGCCCGTCGAGCTTCTTCCCGAAGATGAGATCGGCCAGAACCTGGCCGTTCTTGTCCTTGATCGTGACCCGCTTGCCCCGGCCCTTGAGCGAAGAAGCTTTTTCGTCCAGGGGGTCGATGACTCCACAGGCTTCCTGATCCGCCAGGTTGCTCGATCGGAAGTCGTCCTTCTTCAGACCGATGAGCCCCGCCGCCGTTTTGGCCAGACGATCCTTGCCGTCGGCCGGATAGTCGAAATGCGAAGGGATCGTCCAGCGGCCGTCGTGAAAGGTCACCTTGAAAGGCCGGGCGGCCGCCGTCTCTTCGCTGAAATCCACCACCTCGAGGGTCGTGGCTGCGTTCGGATCGCTGAAACCGGGGAAGAATGCCTCCCCGCGATCGCTGAAATCATCCGGAGTGGAAGGACGAGGGACAGTGGCGAACGCCACTACCAGCAGCAGGAGTCCTACACCTCCGATGATCAGGGTTTTTCTGGTTTCGCTCATGATCATGACCTCAGTCGTCGTGCGGCTGCCGCGCCTTCGCGCTCGCGCCGTTGTCTCTTCAGAAATATCCAGACACCGAGCAGAAAGACCGGAATCGGCGGAAACAGCACGGCAAACGTCCGAATGCCGTTCTGAATTCGACGGGTTTGCTCCTCGGTCTTCTCCCGGCCGGCATGAATCTTGGCCTCCTTGGCCGACTCGATGTTGGCTTTGAGGACCTCGAATTTCCGGTTTTCCGATTCCTGGAGGTTGCGGGCCATCATCTGTTTGGTCTGATCGGAAAGGTCCGAGCGCTGCCGCAGTTCGGCGACTTTACGATCGAGGGCCGCCTGGGCCTCTTTGAGCGCCGCGTCGGCGTCGTTTTCGGCCTGCTTCTCCTCTTTGATCCGCTGGGTGGTAAAGGCCCTCGTCTGTTCCTCGACACGCTCCAGCGTCCGGTGCTTGACCCGCTTGCTGCGCAATGCAATGAACGATGGGTCCCCCGTCAGGACGTCCATGCAGTTGAGGAAGAATGAAACGTTGTCGAAATTCAGGTTCTTCGGACCTTGCGCACGAAGGTCGAAGAACTGCTGCGAGATGAAATCGACGTCGGCGATCGCGATGACGTGGATCGGTCGGGTCGCCGGTTTCTCCGCCTTTTCGGAATCGCCGGTGTCGGCTTGCGCGTCCTGTTTGTCGGTCGGGTCGTCGGCACCGGCATTCCCTACCGGGGCGGTCCCGCGAACTTCAGCGGCGATCGTAAAGGTCGAGTCGTCGGGCACGTGACGAAGATTGCGATTCAACTGTGTCCCGAAAAAGTTTCGCTGCAGCAACTGGGAATACTGAAAGGTTCCGGACACCTTGCCCGTCTCGACGAGCGGGATGAAATCCAGCCTGGTGTCGACGGCCTTCTGAAAACCTCCCGGATACAGCAGGACCAGCTCCTGCAGCGGTGCCGCTTCGGGAGCCTTCATATTGAATGCTTCGGCATTCTCGTTGCCTTTGCCGACGAAGATCACTTCCGGCGGGAGGTTGGCCAGATCGGGATGCGGATTGTAGGTGTCCCAGACCACGCGGGCGGAATTCCAGTTGATACCGATTCCGGCCATCAAGGCGCCGATGTTTCCCTTCGGCTCCTGGGGCGCCTGACTGCGCATCATCGGATTCATATTGCCTCCCGGAGGCTCCGATGGGGCCAGACCGGGATTGACCAGGGGCAACGGATCCTCCAGAAGAAGCGTCGGTGTACCCCGGTGGATGGCGGCCGCCAAGGCATCCATGGCCGGCTGATTCAGCGAGGAAGGAAGAACGACCAGCAGACCGTCCAGATCCGAAGGGATTTCCGCACCCGGCTCCAGCCGAACCACGTCGTACTGCTTCTTGAGTTCCTCGACGATGGGCCATTCGGGCGCATTGTGCATGGTCTGAAAGTCGAGACCGCCGAAGACGTTGATGGCAGTCTGAAGGACCCCCACCTTCTTGCGACCGGTCCCGGCGACCACGCGAATGCTTCGCGTCAGTTCGTATTCCGGGGACAATCCCCTGTCCAGAAAAGGAATAACCTGCTCTTCGGCGCCGCAGGTGATCGCAATACCCATGAAGATCCGGTCGATGCCCGCCCTGGCTCCTTCCAGATCCGTGACCTGTCGCGGCACGATGCCGAACTTCTCCCGGGCCTCCCGCGCATCGGGACTGAAGGGCACCGTGTCCCGCAACATGATCTGCACTCTCGAACCGGCTATGGCGTCGATCTCGTGCAGGGTACTGAGCAGGTTCGCCCTCGGCTGAACGTACGCCTGTGGCACCTCAGGGCTCACATAGGCCTGGACGAAGACCGTCCGTCCTTCGGGCAACTGCGAGAGGATCGTCCGTGTTTCACTGCTGAGCGAATGCAGATGTTCGGCCGTGACGTCGAGCCGGCCTCCGGCTCGACCGAGCAGGATGTTGATGCTGAGCACCGCCAGGACCACGCCCACGACCCGAACGGTCTGGTGCAGTGCCGTGGGGCGGCCTTCCCACCGCTTGGGCCAGTGCCGGCGATCGATGATCAGCGTATTGACATAGAGCATCGTGGCCGACAGAGCGACGAAATAGAAGACGCCGGAAAGGCTGATCACTCCGCTTGCGAAGTCCTGGAAGTGAGCGACCAGGCCGTTGGCGTCGAGGGTCTGGCCGAAGCCGGGGCTGAGGACACCGACGAGCGAACCGACGAACATGGCCAGCGCGCAAAGTGCCGCACCCAGGATGAAGGCGATCGCCGTGTTGGCGGTCAGTTGACTGGCCACCAGTCCCAGGCTGATCAGAGCGGCGCCGAGCAGCCAGTAACCGACGTAGTTCGAGAACATGACGCCCGGATCCGGCCGGCCGAGCCAGTAAAGGACGACCACGTGGCTGAGCGACAGGAGCAGCGCCGCCGTGTAGATACCCAGCGTCGACAGGTACTTCCCCAGAACGACCTCGAAGCTGCTGGCCGGCATGGTCAGCAGAAGCTCGTCCGTCGACTGCCGCTTCTCTTCGGACCAGACCGACATCGTCAACGCCGGAATGAAGAACAACAGCAGAAAGGGGAAGAGCTGATTGAGCTCGTCCAGGTTGGCCAGATTGTTCAGGAAGAAGCGATCCTGCCAAAAGGCTGCAGCGGCACTCAAAAAGATGAACAGAGTGATGAAGACGTAGCCGGTCGGATTACTGAAGTAACGCCGCAGATCCCTCAGCACCAGAGCTTTGACGAATTTTCTATTGATCCCCATTGCGCACCTCCGTCGGTTGAGATTCGACGGATCCGGGCCCCGGGCGATCCTGCCCGGAGCCGCCGCCCGACCGATCCAGGGCCGTCGGCGGTGGCAGACCGAAATTCGTCAACTGATAGAACGGTTCCTCGAGCGAACCGTCGCGTGCAAGTTCCGCCGGAGCTCCGTCGAAGACGAGACGCCCCGAATGGATCAACAAGACTCGGTCGGCCGTGACTTCGACCTCGCGGAGGATGTGGGTCGAGATCAGCACGGTCTTGGTCGAGGCCAGATCGCGGATGCTGCGTCGAAACTCGCGTATCTGGTTGGGATCGAGACCGGCGGTCGGCTCGTCCATGATCAGTACGTCGGGATCGTGAAGCAGGGCCTGCGCGAGACCCACTCGCTGACGATAACCCTTGGAAAGCTTGCCGATGGGTTTTTCCAGCACTTCCCGGAGGGCACAACGTTCGGTGGCCCATTCGATGCGGTCCGCAAGCTCACCGTTCTCCAGGTTTCGGGCTGCGCCGAAGAACTCCAGGAGTTCCTTGGGAGTCATGTCCAGATAAAGCGGTCCGTTTTCAGGGAGATAGCCCATACGGCGCGATGCGTCGAGGCGGTCCCTCTGGATGTCGAGGCCGGCTATGTAGGCCGTACCCGCGCTCGGAGCCAGGTAGCCCGACAGGATCTTCATCGTCGTGCTCTTTCCCGCTCCGTTGGGTCCGAGAAAAGCCACTACCTGACCCGTCGGGATTCTGAAGGAAATGTCCTCGATCGCAACGAAGGAACCGTAGTACTTCGACAGGTTTCTTGCCTCGATCATGGCAATATCCGACTCAACCATTCCCATTGCCTCCCAGGTGAACTCGACCGGGACGTTGCCAAGTCCTGGCTAGAAGTTGCCACCCTTTCGTTTCGAGCCACGTTTCGGGCCCCCGGAACCCGGAACCGGAAAAACGGCACACGTCCCGCGTCCTGCAAGCCCGGCGCCGCCGACCCGACTTCAGTCCGCCTGCGTGCTGACCGCGCAAATGCGATATCCCTCCGCAAGTGAAGTCAGGGGGTCCCGCTTGGGGACGAACTCCTGACCGAGGAAGCCTTCGTACCCGGTCTCCAGGATCGCCCGGACGATGGCCGGATAGTTCAACTCCTGAGTGTCGTCGATTTCGTTTCGACCCGGTACACCGCCGGTGTGATAGTGGCCGATATACTCGCTGTTTTCCCGGATCGTCCGGATGACGTCACCCTCCATGATCTGCATGTGGTAGATGTCGTAGAGCAGCTTCACCCGCTCCGAACCGACGGCCTTGACGACCCGCACGCCCCATTCGGTGTGATCTGCCATGTAGTCCTTGTGATCCACCTTGCTGTTCAGGAGTTCCAGGCACACCGTCACATTCCGTCGCTCCGCATATCCGGCAACCCTCTTGAGCCCGGTCACACAGTTCCTCAGCCCTTCTTCGTCGCCCATTCCGGCCCGGTTGCCGGAGAAACAGACGACGTTCGGCAGCTTTTCATCCGACGCAAAGTCGATGGCCTTGCGCAGCTCGGCCTCGCACCGGTCATGGTTCTCGACGCGATTTAGACAGTCACCGATCGGCCCGGTGCCGTTCAACAACGCACAGGTCAGGCCCTGAGCCTTGACTGCAGGAACCTCTTCCGGCCCCAGCAATTCGATCGATCGATACCCCAGCTTGCGTGCCTCTGCGGCCAGTCGGTCCAGCGGAATCGATCCGTAGCACCAACGACAGATCGACTGCTTGATCGAGCTCGAAGGGGCGCCTCGTAACGTGATCTCCAACCCGCGGAGTGCGGCGAATCCGGCGGCGGCTCCGACGAGCGCCTCTCTGCGATTGACCCGTTCAGCCATGGTTAACCTCCTCCGTCAAAATAGATCCCAAATCACAAACACCGTTCAACGATAGATCACACAAGGTTGTCTATAGGGAACCCGAAAGGCAACAGGCCATCAGGGTCTTCGCTGCTGTATGGGCATCGAGGAGCGGGTGGGCGGCGGCGGCGCGTCCGAGTCGCTCGCTCCGCGCTTGGCCGATTCGGCTCCTGCCGGAGGTCGCTGCCGGTTCACGGCCGGGCGGGCCTGGTCGTAGGGCGTCAACTCGTCGTCCGTGACCGATTCCGAGGAAGCTGCCGGAGCGCGCGAGCCGGGGCTCGTATCCGGAGCATTCCCGATGCGCACCGCGCGCGAAGAAGGAAGCGTCCGCGACCGGCCCGGCGACGGTCGTCCGGTACGCGATGGCGTGACCTGACCCGAGCTCCCGGGGGCCCCGATGAGCCCCGACGACGATCCGCCGCGAGCCCCGACGACCGCGCCCCTTGCCGAGGTCGTGGATGTGCGCAGAATTGGCGAGACATCTGTACCGGGAGGGCGCGCCACGACTCGCCTGGAGCCTTCCTGAACGAGCTGATCGATGTTCAACGTGGCCGAGGGCGACGGTGAAAGGAACGTGATCGAGAGCGCGTAGAGTACGACCACCACGCCCAGGGCGGCCAGTGCCAGATTGATCTGATTTGCGTACTTCAAGGCTTCGTCTCTCCAGGATCCTCATCCACGCCAAGCCGATCCAATGCCTCGCGGGCATAGTCATTGCCGGTGTTCAGCGAGAGAGCCTGTGAGTAGTATTCGGCGGCTCGATTGATTTGTCCGTTCACTTCGGCACAATAACCCAAGCCAGAATAGCTCATGTCGTCTTGGGGGTTCAAATCGACACTCCGAGCGAAGTAGGTACAGGCCTCGGCGGTTCTACCTCGGTTCGACAGCGCCACGGCGAGGTTGTAGCTGGGCAGAACCGCGTCGGGTGCCGATCGGACGGCTTCACGCCACAGCAGGACATCGTCCGCCCAGATCCGATGGCGGTTCTGCGTCATCGTGAAGGCCCCGATCGACAGAAGAGCCACGGCAGCTACGGCGATCCCGTGTTCGAATTTCAGCTGCCGGAACCGCCCATCCACCAGTACGGCCGCTTCCCGGATCATCCAGGCGGCGACCACCGCGACCCCGGCCAACGCGACGTAAACCCGGTTCTCACTGAACGGCTCGCTATTGGGAACGAGGACCGACGGAAGCAGAAACAGGCAGGTCCAGCCGACTGCAAGCCAGACGGGCCGCAGGCGGCGTCCCGCCACCCTCGTCAGGGCGATCAGGCCGGCCAGGAACCCGCCGCCGATCAGCAGCGGCAGCGCCCGTTCGACTGCATCCCCGTGGAAGACGGAGAATCGGTCGGGCCAGACCATCCAGCCCAGATAGCGCAGCAGGACCAGCGGAGCCTGCAGCCAAAAGCGCAGCCAGCTCGGATAGTTCCAGCCAAACTCGGCAGGAGAGGCGAGTACGAAGCCGTAGGCGAAACAGATCAGGTCCGCTGCGGCCATCGCGAGCCCGGGTTTCAGGATCTTGCGATCCACGAGGATCAGGGGGACCAGGAAGACCAGGGCTTCGGCGCGACTCCAGACGGCCAATTGAAGACAGAGCAGGGCCCACCACGGGTGGCGGCGAACGAGAAGCAACAGCGCCCCGAGCCCGAAGACCGCCATCAGCAGAATCGAGCGGGCCCAGACATAGTCGACGATCTGCGCTTGAGCCGGATGGAGGAGGAAAAGCAGCGATGCCGCCACTGCGATCCCTGCGTTCGAGAACCCACGAAGGAGGAGCAGATAGAGAAGCATGCCGGCCAGCGCATGCAGTCCGATGTTGACCGCATGGAAGGCTGCAGGATCGGCACCGAACCAACGATAGTTCAGGTGGAAAGTCCACAGTGTGAGGGGTCGCCCGCCGTACATCTCGGCGAAGGAGCCGTAGTCGAACGACGGAGCGGTCACCCGGGGGTTTTCGAGCATCAGCGGGAGGTCATCGAAATGAAAGGCACCCGGGAGCGATGTCCAGTAGGCGCCGAGCACGACCACCCCCAGCAACAGGCAGATGGAGAGATGCTTCATCGCACTTTCAGGTTGTGATGCCGCGGGTGCCGAAAAGTCCATCCAGGCTCCGGTACAGAAAACGATCCATGACGTCGACGTCAAAAACTGCCAGAATCCAGTATATGCTCGAAAACACACGTGGAAGACTCATCTCGACCCGGGACGTCTATCAGGGGAAGATCGTCGATCTGGTGGTCGACGAAATCGAAATTGCAGGCCGGCGAACCGTCCGTGAGGTCGTTCGTCATCCGGGCGGTGTCGTCGTCCTGGCTCTGACTCCGGACCGGACCATTCCTTTCGTCCGCCAGCACCGTTACCCTCTGAATCGGGACATCCTGGAGCTTCCCGCCGGTAAAATCGACGACCGGGAGGATCCGATCCGGACGGCCGCCCGGGAACTGGAGGAGGAGACCGGATTCCGCGCTGAGTCGCTTGTCCGGATTCACAGCTTCTATTCATCCCCCGGCTTCTGCGATGAGCTCCTGCATTTCTACTTCGCACCCGAGGTTCGCAAAGTTGGCGCAAATCCCGAATTCGACGAACACATCGAGATCGAATTCTACTCGCTGGACGAAGCCGTGGAACTGATCGAAAAAGGGCAAATTCAAGATGCCAAGACGATGTGTGCGATCTACTGGCTTCAGAACCGCAACCATGGCAGCCCCGAGGACTGACCACCGAAAAGCCGGAGGCTCTCTCCGATCAATACTCGGCGGACGCCGGCGGCCCGTCCGCCTTCACCCTGACCTGCTCCTGGTCCTGCGGACGATCCTCAACCCGCCGCCCCCGATCACGGACACCCCCCCAACCTTTTTGCATTGACATAGGTCTCAATGTGGCGAGTGACGCGAAAAGGTTCCTGATGACATTGGACGACAACGAACTGGTCATGCAGGCACGGAACGGCAACGCCATGGCATTCGAGGAGCTCGTTCGCCGATACGACCGGCGGGTCCTGTCGACGGCTCTGCGCTACACGGGAAATCGGGAGTCGGCCCAGGACGTCTACCAAGAGGTCTTCATGAGAGTGCACAAAGCGATCGAAACGTTCAAGTTCGAAAGCCGGTTCTCGACCTGGCTCTTCCGTGTCGTGACGAACGTATGCCTGACACATCGACAGAGAGACAAGACCAGCCGCTACGTCCCGATCGACGGCGAGTCGGTCCACCAGGCCGGCCGGGAAACGAGTACCGGGAGCGTGCCGAGGCAGTTGGTCACGCGGCCAAATCACGAGAAGGAGGCCTTCGGCACCGAAATCGCCCCGCGGATTCGACGCGCTCTCGATGCGCTCTCTCCCCAACAGCGGATCGTCTTCGTCCTGCGGCACTTCGAAGGCTACAAGATGCGTGAAATCGCAGAATTCCTCGATTGTGCCGAGGGGACCGTCAAGAAGCACCTGTTCAACGCGGTCCGCAAGCTCCGGGAGGAGCTGCGCGAGATTTACTGCTGAGGCAAACAACCATGAACCATCAAGAATTCAAAGAAATGATCATGCTCCGGCTCTACGGAGAGCTTTCCGCCGAGGACGTGGTCCATCTGGATGATCACCTCCTCGCTTGCCCGTCGTGTCGGAAGGAAGCCTCCGAGTATTCGAGGCTCTTTCAAACGCTCGAGGAACATGCTCCCGGCGTAGCCACAGAAGATCTCGTCGACGCACGGCAGAGACTGCTCGAGACGGTATCGCTGAAACAGCCGAGCAGCCCCGGGACGGGGAAACGGGGATCGAGGCGTTGGTGGTCGTCGCTGTTCGTTCCAGGCTTCTCGTTCGCCCGTGCGGCATCAGCGGCCGGCCTCCTCTGCGTCGGTCTCTTCCTGGGATATCTGCTGTTCTCCCCGGGACCGGGAGACGCAGGGCTGCCGGGTCTGCTCGATCCTTTCAGGAACAAGGACCTGAGCATCACGTCCGTCCGCTTCGAGCAGCCCGACCCTGAGTCGCGCTCGGTCGTGCTGTCTTTCAGCGTAGCCAAAGAGGTGCATCTCGAGGGTGACCTGGACGACCCGAAGATCCAGCGTATCCTCGCCTACTCATTGATCAGCGAGGACAATCCGGGTGTGCGCCTGCGTGCCGTCAACGCCATTGGTGGAGAGGGAAAGCCGGACAGGGAAACGGTCACGGCACTCATTGCCGCGATGAAGACCGACGCCAATCCGGCTGTCCGCCACCAGGCGCTGCTTGCACTGCGGCGCTATCCGCTCTCCACCGATATCAAACGGGCCTACGCGGAAGTCCTGTTGCAGGACAGAAACGCCCGCCTGCGCATCGAAGCGATCGATGCGCTCCAGTCGGCCGCCGGCGAAGGCGTCACGTTCGACCCCGAGCTGATCCAGGAACTGGGTCGCAAGCTCGTGGACGACGACAACAGCTACGTCCGGCGCAAGGCCAGGAACTTCCTGTCCGAGGTCGGCTACAGCGCAAATTAGTTTGGGAGCAAACAGAGGAGCAAGCACATGATGATGAAACAGAAACGGGTCTATCTTCTTCTTGTCGTGGCCCTGGCGATGCTGACCCCGGCGTGGGCAAGCCAGCTCGCCACCGTGTCGAAAGCCTTCCAGGTCGGTCCCGGCGGACAGCTGGTCGTGGATGTCTCGGGTGGTGACCTGGACATCACGACAGGTTCTGGAAACGTCCAGATCGACGTGGTCGGGATGAGCCAGAGTAATCTCCCCGATCTGGACATCCACCAGAGCGGCTCGACCGTCTACGTGACCTACAGAGCCCACGGACGGAACAGCGGCAACCTCCGGTTCGAGCTGAACATCCCGTCCGACTTCAATCTCGACCTGGCGACCGCGGGCGGAGACATCACGGTCTCCGGGGCTCTGAACGGTACCATTTCCGGTCGCACTTCCGGAGGCGATATCACCTTTCAAGGAGTGGACGGTGAAGTCGACCTGAAGACGTCGGGTGGCGACATCAAGGGTGGCGAGGTTCGCGGCAACGTGAATCTGACGACGTCAGGCGGCGATATCAAGCTCACTTCGGCCAACGGTCAGGTGTCGGTTCGGACCTCCGGCGGTGACATCGAAGTGGGGAACGTCGGCCAGCGTCTCGAGGCCAAGACTGCGGGCGGTGACATCGATCTCGGCAATATCGGAGGATCCGCCGAGGCCAAGACGGCAGGCGGAGACATTTCGGTCGGATCGGTTGCCGGCTCTGCCGACCTTTCGACGGCCGGCGGTGACATCGATCTCCAGGGGGCCAGCGGCCCCGTCGAGGCCAAGACGGCCGGTGGCGATCTGCAACTGAAGAATGTCGGCGGAGCCATTCAGGCCAAGACCGCCGGCGGTGAGATTTATGCCGAACTCACATCGGTCAGCGGATCCAGCAACCTTCAAACGGCGGGAGGTGACATTCAGCTGCGCCTGCCGGCAGGCGCAGCGGCGACGGTTCACGCCCTCATCCGCATTTCAGGAAACTGGGATCGGGAAAACGGAGACTACAACATCTTCTCCGATCTCGAGCCCGTCAATCCGATCCGGGATGAGAGAGCGGGAGAGATCCGGGCCGACATCCCCCTGGGCGGCGGCGGGCCGGACATCTATCTCGAGACCGTCAACGGCAATATCCGGATTTCCGGATTGAACCAGTAGACGGCTCACTTTGCGACCAGGAACCGGGATCCCGGTTCCTGGTTCGACGTTCGACGTTTCACGTTTCACCGCCGAAATCTCTTCGCCCCCCGAGCTTGCGGCCATCTCGAGGAGACGTGCAGAACCGATTCCACGCAGCGTCCGCAACGACCGCCACGGGCTCCGAACCCGGAAGACCCCGTTGCGTGCGCTGCGGCTCTGCGTGAGATCGAACCGCCGAGGTTTCGCGGGTGTGTTGCCGAAATCCTTTCGGCCCCCCGAGCTTGCGGCCGTCTCGGCGAGACGTGCAGAACCGACCCCACGCTGCGTCCGCAACGACCGCCACGGGCTTCGAACCCGGAAGACCCCGTTGCGTGCGCTGCGGCGTTGCGTGAGATCGAACCGCCGAGGTTTCGCGGGTGTGTTGCCGAAGTCCTTTCGCCCCCCGAGCTTGCGGCCATCTCGAGGAGACGTGCAGAACCGCTTCCACGCAGCGTCCGCAACGACCGCCACGGGCTCCGAACCCGGAAGGCCCCGTTGCGTGCGCTGCGGCGTGAGATCGAACCACCGAGGCTTCGCGTGCAGGCCGGAATCCCAAGCCAGAAGGGGGCTGAGACGAATTGGGCAACACGCCTTCACGCTTCACGTTCGGCGTTCCAGGTTTAGAGTTTTGTGGGATGAGCTTTCAGCTTGTCATCCGCAAAGGTAGTCGGCTCTGAGAATTTGGAATTGCCGGTTCCACAGGATCCCCCCCGAAGGAGTGACTGCATCCGAGAACCCCGGGAGGTATCGAGGAACCCCGGATCTTCAGCCGCCAAACGTCGAACATGAAACGTTGGAACGTTGGAACGTTGGAACCCGACTCTACTTCTTCCCCTCGAGTGAGATCATTCCCCGCCAGGCCAGCCACTTGACGTTCTCCAGCTTCGACTCGATGATCCGCCCCGGATCGTCGCTGTCCGAGACGATCAAGGTCAAGGGGATCTTTGTCAGATCGTCCGGCTTCAGCCGCAGTTCGGACCAGGACAGCAGCATCTCGATCGTCGATCGTCCATTCTCGCTGCGCGCAGAGATCATCGGATTGGCCGTTGCCCGCTCGAGCCCCCGGTAGCCCTCCAGCAGCCGACACCACTCGAACGGTCCTTCATCCTTGCTGCGGGGCGACAGCCAAAGAGTGTAGTCATATTCCGCATCTCGCAGGTGGAACTTGAAGTAGTCGAAGAAATACATCTTGTCTCGACGCTTCTTGTCGGGATCGATCCAGACCGCATCCCGGCGTGTGACCTCCTGTATGTCCCACACGTCGTCGCTCCAGTTCAGGGCGACGTAAAGTGATTCGTCGTCCCACATGGCCTGGACTCGCAGGTCGACGTCCTCATCGTGAAACTTCCCCCCCGGTTGAACGCCTGTCGCCTGCGGCGAAAGATCCAGCACGGCGACACCTGTCCACTCCTGGAGATCCCCGTCCACCAGAATGTCCCGATCACGGCGGGGAACCGTCCAGTTGGATTGGGCAAACAACGGAGTCATCAACAAGCCAACGACGAAGAGAAGGGACGAAATGCGCATAGCTGTCCCATAATATGGATTGCGTGGCGGGTGCTGCAAGGCGGTCCTCCCGGACTTCGGCCTTCCGGGGCCGGCCCGTTGCCCCGATATCCCGTTTCGATGTTAAGATATGGCCTTCAATGTGCCGGCCGAAATCGGCGCGTTCCGAACGTGCGCTGCCGCTGCCGACGCGAGTCTTGCTCACAGGACGGGGAAATGGCGAAGAAACCGCGGATTCTGTTCGTCTCCGAAAACGGGCACTGTCGTGCACAGATGGCTGAGGGTTTTGCGCGCTACCTGGCCGGTTCGCTGGTCGAGGTCGAGAGTACCGGAACCGGCGGAGTCGAAACGGTTGACTCCTATTGCCATTGGGCGATGAACGAGGCGGGTGTCGATCTCGCTCTCTGCGAGGTGGAGCCGCTCTCCAGGAAGGATCTGTCCTCGTACTCCCACGTTGTCGTCCTCGGCGATGCAGAGAATGAACTGCCCGGCCAAATCCCGTCGACAGTTCGTACGTTGCGCTGGCAGTTGCCCGATCCCGCCCGTGTTCGAGCGCAACCGCTGGATCTGATCAAAGCGTATCGTTCCGTGCGAAACGAGGTCGAGCGGCGTGTCAAATCGCTGCTCTCCGAGGTGCTCGAGCGCCAGCCCAGTTGAGAGATGTCGCGACGGCGATGACTACTGGAAGGGGAATCGTGAAGACTTCGATCGCCAGATCTCTGCTGCTGCTTATCTTGTGCCTCACCTTCTCCCAGCCCGCCTGCATCTGGAAACTCTGGAGCAAGAAGCCTCCACTGGAAGAGCGGACCTTCGACGTCTACGGCACGGTGGAGAAGGTCGACCCGCACACTCTGGTCATCAAAACCGACAAAGGTGAGCAGGAATTCGCCATGGTGGACAGCTCCATCAAAGGGAGTGAATTCGGCCCCGGTGCCTATGTCCACGTCTATTACAAGATGAAGGACGAATCGCGGCAGGTAATGATGGTGGTCGAAAAGGTCGATCATTAGCCTCTTCTCTTCTGGAATTGAGCCTTTCCAAACAAGTTTGAGAATCGAGTGACTTGAATGTGTCCATCATCGAGCAGTGAACTTGCTGGAGCTGCACGCATCAAGCGAACTTCCACGCAGGTCTCCTGGGCCATTCTGATCTTGGCGGCCTGCTACGCTGCGACGATCATGGCCGGCTGGATTCCCGCTCCTCCACAGGAACATGTCCAAGCACAGGCTCCGGCGGCACCACATGAGGCTTTCGTCCCTTCCGCCTGGGCCGTCCTGCCCTTTGTGGGCCTGCTGCTGGCCATTGCAGTGCTGCCGCTGATCGAGTCCACGAAGCACTGGTGGGAGTCGAACCGAAACCGCTTCATCGTGGCCTCGGTGCTGGCGGCCGTCACGCTCTGCTACTACGGGATCCTTCATCCTGGAGGGGTCGAGGACCACTTCACCCTGACCGGCGCCAGTCAGGCTGGCTGGAATACCGTGGAAACGGTCTTCAGCAATGCCTTCTTTGGCGAGTACATCCCTTTCATCGTCCTGCTCTTCAGCCTATATGTGATCAGCGGCGGCATCAGCTTGCGTGGTGATTTGCCGGCGCACCCGCTGGTGAACTGCGTTTTCCTCGGGGCCGGAGCGGCAGCGGCGAGCTTCATCGGAACGACCGGGGCCGCGATGGTCTTCATTCGGCCGCTCCTGTCGACGAACGCCGAACGGCGTTACAAGGTGCACACCGTCCTGTTCTTCATCTTCATGGTCTGTAACTGCGGAGGTCTGCTCCTTCCGATCGGCGATCCGCCGCTCTTTCTCGGCTATCTGCGAGGCGTTCCCTTTACCTGGACTCTTCGCCTCTGGCCCTACTGGCTCGCAGTCAACGGACTGCTGCTCTCGATCTACTACGTCTGGGATCGGATCGTCTACAGCCGAGAGCCGATCCGTAGTATCGCGAGGGATGAAGCGGAGATTCGACCGCTGCGTCTGACGGGAAACATCAACTTCCTTCTCATTCTCGGGGTCGTCCTGGCCGTGGCGCTGGTGGTCCCAGGAGAGCGTTTTCTCGGCACTTCATTCGAACCCCCGCTCTTCTTCCGCGAAATCGTGATGCTTCTGTTCGTGGCGCTCTCGCTGAGGCTCACACAGCCGGAAGCACGACTCTGGAACCGTTTCGACTATCATGCCATCGTCGAAGTGGCGGCGCTTTTCTTTGGGATCTTCATCTGCATGCAGGCGCCGATCGAGATTCTGCACATCAAGGGCGCGAATCTCGGCATTCAGTCGGCACATTCGTTCTTCCTCGCCACCGGGATGCTGTCCAGCTTCCTCGACAACGCTCCCACCTACGTGGTCTTCTTCGAGACCGCCGTGGCGCTGCCGGTCAGCGGCGATTCCTTCCTCCGTCTGGTCGGGAATCAGCTGATCATGAATCACCATCTGATCGCAATCAGTCTGGGCGCCGTCTTTATGGGTGCCAACACGTACATCGGCAACGGTCCGAACTTCATGGTGAAAAGCATCGCGGAGCAGTCGGGCGTGAAGATGCCGTCCTTCTTTGGCTACATGGGATATGCCCTGCTGATTCTCATGCCGATCTGGATCGTGCTGTCGATGATCATTTGAGGTTTTCGAGCGAGTAGTGGACACTGAGACAAGGGGCGTCGGCTTGGGGCCGACGCACATCGAAAAGGAACGCTATGAAGAAACTATACTTGGCCGGCTGGCTGTTGATCTTCGCCTGGGCTCCGCTCTGGGCCCAGAATCAGCAGAATGCAGTTGTCGAGTTTCTGCAGGCTGCCCAAAAGGGCGTTGAACCCGGGCAGACCTTTACCATTCCCGAATCTGATCTGAATGCTTTCATCCGGCAGCAGATCGAACAGGCACGCGTCGCCGCCGTCGAGTCGATTGCGGTCACACTGTCCACCGGAACCTTCGATTCTACGGTGGTCGTCGACTTCGACAAGCTCGAGACGGAAGAAACCGTCGGATCGATGGTCAAGAGCATGTTCAAGGGCAAACAGACTCTCCAGCTCGTGGGCTCCGTATACGGAAAAGCGGGGCTGGTCCATTATGAGACCGAGTCGGCTTCCATGAACGGGATACCCTTGCCGGCCTCGGTCGTCGACATGCTGCTCAGTTCGATCGGCAAGAAGCAGCAGCCACCGTTCGATCCGACCGAGCCGTTTCCACTGCCAAAGGGAGTCAAAACGCTCGTGGTGGAACCGGGGAAGGTCGTTATGACCAGTTGACGGGGACCGCGCCGTCCTCGTCCTTCCCCCGTGCTACCATGCCGAGCCACGATGTCTTGGTCCAACCAGGTCGATCCCAGTCTGCTCGAGGGAGCGCTCAGAATCGTCCGGCTTCTGAGGGAGGCGGGGCATCAGGCCTGTTTCGCCGGCGGCGCCGTGCGTGACCTTATCTTGGGCCGGGCGGTCTCCGACATCGACATCGCGACCTCCGCCGAACCGGCCCTGATCGAATCGCTGTTTCCGCGCACGATCCCAGTGGGGCGACAGTTCGGTGTCATCGTTGTGCTGGAGGGCCCACACCAGTACGAAGTCGCCACGTTTCGGCGTGATCTCGATTACACGGACGGACGTCACCCGACCGGCGTCGCCTTTGCGGGAGCCGCAGAGGACGCCCGACGCCGGGATTTCACGATCAATGCACTGTTCTACGATCCCGAGCGGGACGAGGTGATCGACTTCGTCGGAGGCCAGGAGGATCTCGAGAGGAAGATCATTCGCACCGTGGGAGATGCCGCCGCAAGATTCGACGAGGACAAGCTCCGCCTGATGCGCGCCGTCCGGTTTGCCTGCCAATTGGAGTTTTCCATTGAAGCGTCCACCTACCACGAACTGGAGTCCCACGCGGGAGAAATCGTCCAGGTCAGCAGCGAGCGGATCCGCGACGAACTGCTCAAGATCCTGACCGGACCGGAGCCGTCCCGGGGGCTCGAACTTCTGCTCGACTCCGGTTTGCTTCGGGCCTTCCTGCCCGAAGTGGCCGCAATGTCGGGGGTAGCCCAGCCGCCCGAGTTCCATCCGGAAGGAGACGTCTTCATTCACACCTGTCTGATGTTCCGCCTGGCCGGCCGTCTTCATACCACGCTGGCTCTGGGCATCCTTCTCCACGACGTCGGAAAACCACCCACCTTCAAGGTTGCCGAGCGGATCCGCTTCGACGGACACGCCGACGTGGGTGCGGACATGGCAGCGGAGATCGGTCGTCGCCTCAG
Organism: uncultured Acidobacteriota bacterium; assembly: GCA_963823995.1. GTDB lineage: Bacteria > Acidobacteriota > UBA6911 > RPQK01 > JAPXNP01 > JARRKC01. Next base: position 510,590 of record CAWGNQ010000009.1, on the reverse strand, counting down.
GCTGCCCAGAGAGACGATCCGGGATGTCGTCGATCTCGTGAGGAACCACCTGAAGTTCATGCACGTCCGTGAAATGCGGGAGAGCACCCTCAAGCGATTTCTGCGCAAAGAGAACTTCCCGGACCATCTGGAGCTTCACCGGCTCGACTGTCTGGCCAGTCATGGCGATCTCACCAACCATGAATTCTGCCTGCGAAAGCTGGACGAGTTCAGTCGTGAGGTCATCCGGCCGAAGCCCTTTTTGAACGGACACGACCTGATCGAGGCGGGCTTGGAACCGGGACCGCTGTTCTCCCGAATACTCGGAGAGCTCGAGGATCGGCAGCTGGAGGGCGAGATCGGAAGCCGGGAAGAGGCTCTGGACTGGCTTCGAGAGACCTGGCTCAGCCGTCACTGAGGAGAGGACGACAGGGTGTGCTGGAGCGAGCGGTCCGACGATTCTCGCCCGCCTCCCCCTTGCGGCTCTTTCACCCCCGAAGCGCTTCCAGCGCGTAACCACTTCGAGGAGTTGATTCGGCACGAAGGTTGCGAGTCCCACCCAACATGACTGGGACGTCAACGACGGAGGTTGACGGGACTTCTGCAGGAGTATCGGTCGCCGGTGCCGAATTTAGCTCCTATCTTGGTACGAATACGTCGTTTACGAGCAATAAGTTCATCCAAAAATCAGTCTGGCCCATTTTTCGGGACAGTGATATAAGTTAGGTCCATGAAAGCACGTGCTCTTTTTTGGGTTGCTTTGCTGGGAATGTTCATCTGGACGTGGGGCTGCTCCAAACCCGTGGAGCAGATGACGAGTGAGGGAGCACCCGGGGAGGAGGCGACCGAGGCGAAACCGATGCCCGGCGATGTCGTAACGATTCCTGCCGGTGAATTCACCATGGGAACCGACAAGGACCCGCAGCCGGTCAAGCTCGCGGAGCCCGCGCACCCGGTGGAACTTCCCGCGTACGAAATCGACGTGTATGAGGTCACCAACGGGCAGTTTGCTCGCTTCCAGTTGGAGAGCGACTACAAGGCCCAGGGGGACTGGCGCTCGTACTACAAGATCGGACGGGAGGATTACCCCGTAGCGAACATCACCTGGGAGGACGCCAAGGCCTACTGTGAGTGGGCCGGCGGACGTCTACCGACGGAAGCCGAGTGGGAGAAGGCCGCTCGCGGCACGGAAGAGTTGAAGTATCCCTGGGGTCCCGTCTTCGATTGGACCAAGACCAACACGAACGAACATGGCGTCCGTGACACGGTCGAAGTCGGAACCATTCCGGCCGACAAGAGTCCATACGGCTGTTACGACATGTTCGGTAACGTCCAGGAATGGACGTCGGAAAAGCTCGCACCGTACCCGGATGCCAAACCGGTGGATGCCAACGTCTACAAGCGAGGTCTGATCGCCGTCCGAGGAAGCTCCTACGCGCTGAAGGGCGAAAGCATGGCGCTCTACTCGCGAACCGGAGCCCCCGGGGATGCGCAGTACGGCTATGGTGTCCGTTGCGTCAAGGACATCTCGTCGCCGTCCGGGGAAGAGCAGCAACCGGCGCAGTAGCTGCGTCCCGCGGGTCGAGCGTCCCTGACCTTTCGTCGTCGTGTTGACCGGAACGGGGATTACCCGTAGAATTGGACTGGTTTGGCGCGGGGTGGAGCAGTCCGGTAGCTCGTTGGGCTCATAACCCAAAGGTCGAGGGTTCAAATCCCTCCCCCGCAACCAACTGATCGTCACCAGGGCCGCTGCGTAAGCGGCCCTTTTTCTTGGGGGCGATGCATGCTTCTGCACCCCGAACGGGTGCGCGGCCCGGCCGGACGTCCGCACGCCGTAAAACAAGACCCCGACGCCCCTGGCCCCGGAGGGCCCGGATTCCGATAGCCCGGGGCCAAGCCGTCCAGGCGCGGCCCCGGGGGACAGGCCCACCGCACAACAGCCAAGAGTCCCGGGAGGGACGCGATACGTCTCTGTCCTTGCGGGGCAAGGTCTCGCCCCTCGGCGGGCGTTCCGAGTTTCCCGCTCCCTGTTCCAGTTCCCGGAACCCGGGACCCGAAACGTTGGCATCTCCAGCCACGACCGGCGGAGGGTAAACGGCGAAGAGCGAACAGGAATGTGCGAACGGGAATGTGCGAAGAGCCAAGGAGGTCGTGCTTACCGCCGAACCCCTGGACGTACAACTTTGTCCATGGCCCGCCGATCTTCTCCCAGATGCCCCAGTAGAAGTAGGTTGTCACTCCGGCGGCGATCTTCGACACCCGCTCCCCCTGGGGCCCGTAGGCATACTGGGCCGTCGAGCCTCCGTCGATCTTGATCAACCGGTTCTCCGCATCGTACTGGTTCTAAGCGCCAAGGGCGTCGTCTCATCCGCGAGCTTTGGGCAGTCGCCCAAAGTCTGGAACAAAGCCCAAAGGATGCCCCCAGCGCTGTAGGCGCGACTCAATGCGCCAGCCCACCCACCGTCCGATCGCCGGAATTGAATCGCGCTTTCAGCGCTCACGACGTGCGCATTGGCATGGTCCGTGGGCGCCACCCGGGCGGGGCCCGGGCTCTGCCCACGGCTCTCGGATGAGGCGACGCCTTTGGCGTCTTGGGACTTCGCAGAAACCCCGGGGTGCTTCGCTACCCCGGGCTCTCGGATAAGGCTGCCCTTTCAGGGCGCCGAGCCCGTCACGTCGTGCGCCGGCGTCCTCCTGCCATCAAACGTCTGACCTCAACCGAAACGGTGGAGAATGGTGACACGCACGTATCGCGTCTGTAAGCGGCGGTGAACAGAGACTTCTGATGCGAGCCAGGGAGTCAGGCGGCTCTTAGGGACAGACTCCAACTCGTGGCCTGTGCGGCGGCGTGGAGGTGGGTCGGTCGGGGGACGAATGCGGGGCCGTCGATGGGTCGACTCCACGCAGCGTCCGCAGCGCCGCAACGGGTGTTCCCATGACCCGATGCGCCTGCATGCCGCCTTTCAGAGCCCGAGCGAAGCGAGGGACCCCGACGGGCGCCCCGATATGACAGCGCAAGCTTCCGGCATTGCGTCCTTCCCCGACGGGCGAAAGCTGGGGACCACTCGCTTCGCTCGGGCTCTGACTTCGCGGTTGGGTGGTGGGAGGGGGAAGGGTCCCGGCGTAGCGCTCGCCGTAGGGGAGGTAGCGGTAGGTTTCCGTGAGAGTCCCGCTCACGTTCATCCGCGCCGCGATCGTGCCGAGGTGGTTCGTCGCAAAGAACCACCTCGTTCCGCCGCTCGTCTCGACCAGCTTACCCCCGGGCCCCTGGACGGACAACTCGTCCACTGCCCACGACCTTCTCCCCGATGCCCCAGTAGAAGTAGGTTGTCGCTCCGGAAGCTGTCTTCCAGACCCGCTCACCCTGGGGACCGTAGCCGTACTGAGCCGTCGAGCCTCCGTCGACCTTGGTCGACCGGTTCTCCGCATCGTACTGGTAGGTGTGGCTCCCGTCGTTGGTCACATTGCCCGCGGCATCGTAGGTCCAGCCCCTGACCCGGTTCGTGGTCGAACTGATCGACAGCGCCTCTGAGTACGAGGCCCCGTTCGTCGTCTGCGAGAGCCGGTTGCCGGTTCCCGCAACGACCACAGGTTCATTCCGCCGATTCCACGGACGACTCGCAAATCCCCTCTACCCCGCTCGAGACCGCCAGTACCCGGGCAACCTCCGGTCATGAGCGAACGCGAGGATGTGGATCTGGCCGGATCGCTCCAGATACACGACATGAAAAGGGAATCTCTTCACAGGCACGCGACGAACAACCAACTCGGGAGGAAGCTCGGGCACAGGGGCGCCGGCATCGGGAAAACGACCGATGAATTCCACCGCGGCGTCGACGCTCCTGAGAAACTCACGTCCCAGGCCGGTCCTTTGCTTTTCATACCAGACGGCCGCTTCCGCCAGCTCTGCAGACGCTTCAGGCTCGATCCGAAGTTCAGCCATTACTGCTCGGAGAGCCGATGGTCAATCCGATCACGCACTTCTTCCCACCGCTCGCCTGTCGACTCCCCGGCCAACACGCGGCGGGCCCGGCGCTCGATCTCCTTTGCCCAAGCCGCCCGCACCATTGCCGGATCTTCTGCCCCATCCTCGAGGCTCGCCAGCAACTCGGCGGCGACGTCGGCGCGTTCGTCCGCAGGTAACCTCAGAGCTTCGCGAAGTAACGTCTGCGCTCGCTCGGTCATGGCCTGATTCTAAGCCACCTGTCCGGCCAGAACAATTCGTGCCCTTACTAAAGACGGCGGGAATGGATGTTTCCCACCGCCAGCAGACTCTTGGCAGGCGCCACGTCGGTTGCCGGGCGGTTGGGCAGCGATCTCACACGAGCGTCAGGCCCGGACGGACGTTTCGCACCTCGCACTTCGTCCTTCTCACTTTCGTATGGTCGGGGCAGAGGGATTTCTTCACTTCGCTCAGATGAAGGCGAGAACCCCCGACATCCTGCTCCCAAAGAGGACCCCTCCAAACCCGGAAACGCCCTTTTTTCGAGCTTTTTCTTTTCAATGAGTTACGACCGGCCTGTTGAAGTCTGTGGCTCTTTGGGGCTCTGTGGGGCTTTGAGCGACTACAGATTTGACTACAGTCGGCGAGACTGCCGAGGACAGCTGGCAGGAAATCTTTGCCCACGTTCCAGATCCACCCGATTCGGGTGGACTCGCTCAACCTGCTCCCCAGATCGCCTGGAATCCGCCGCAAAGAATCATCGTCAAATCTCTCTCCCCCACCCAAGACATTCCCCCTACCGGGTCACGGCCGCAGTTCTACAAAAGTTTGCATCTCTTGCAGGGATGAGAATTCGTACTTTCTGACCGGCAACTCCTTGCCCTTGCGAATCTTGACCTCAAGCTGACCCCGCTTGTCTCGATTCAGGTCCGCCCAGCTCCATAGTGCTGCTCCCTCACCCCGCCAATTCGCGATCTCTGGGAGAATGATGAGTGGCAACCAAAAGGCGCCGTCCTTGCGAATCCCCAAAGCAGTGCCGATCTGGGTGGTCAATTGAATCCGAAGCCTTGTCGGAAGCGGAAACAGCTTTGCATAATGGAGAAAGAAGGACACCACATCCGGGTCGGAGAGTCTCTGAAACTCTTCCTCTTTTACGACAAACTCCAACTGCCGCTCCTCTGCGAATTCGGTTGGCCTATAGGTGAAGAAGACCTTGTTCGGTCGGTTCTCCATAATGAAGACTTCCATCGCGAAGAAGAAGCGAGTCCCGTCAATCGAGAAGTCGAAGAGGTTCTTGCCCCGGATCACTTCCCAGTGAGCTTCACCCTTCCGCTGTCGCCAGAGAAAGAAGACATTTTCTCCGATCTTGAACTGGGTCATCTGCGGGACGTCCGACGAAAGAAGCAGCCCGGGAACAGGCATGCGCGAGAGGTAGTTGGGATCGGAGGTCCACTCGTAATAGACTTCGTCGTCCCAAGCCCAATGCTTTTTGACAATCGCCCAAAACAGCCCGGTTAGGGCCTCCAGATCGAACGCACTCTCGGGGAGATAGCAGGTCCCCTTCACGACCCGTACAGTTCCAGGCGGTGCTTCTCCTTGTCCAAGCAGACTCGAACAAGACAATACGATCCAGGATAGAAGGATACTGATTCCCATGCAGCGGTGGATGCATCTATTCTTCAATTCGGAACTCCCATCATTCACAGCCGTTCCTAATATAGTGTGAGATATCCCTCGATGCCTGATCGTGCCCCTCTTGGGTATCGGGGTAGAATTTGTCCGTTATCCGGTGAGCCAGGTCTCGGTCCCCTTGACCGGTCAGATAGTGAGCAAACTCATGGGCTCCCGCGACGCCCATGGTCAAATCGTTGTTCCGCAAGTAACTGGGCGTGAAGAACTTCGGCCCGAGCAGAGCTACCGTCGTGGGTATGTTGCCGAAGGCGACCAGCAGAGCAACGGGCTCGTTCGACCCCATTGTCTGCCAGTAATCATTCAGTGTGTGCCGCGGATCCCAGCCGCCGGAAGGCGTGATTCCGAGTTCAAGGAAGGTCGTGTTGGCGACCGCCGGATCCATGATGTCCAGATAGCGCATCGAGTTGAATAAGGCGGTAAAATCTCGGTCGCCCGCCCATTCTCGAAAGGCGTTTCCGCAGTCTGTGCCCTCCAATACTGCACTCACATAGTCTTTGATTCGGCTTTCAGAAGGTCTCTCCTCTGGTGGCAGCGGCTGATTCGGCGGCTGAGGTATGCTCCCCACGCCAGGTCCCGGTCCTCCTCCTCTTTCACCAGGAGGCGATTCTGGGACATACCAGGTTATGCCCACGATTCCCCCAAAAACAATCGTGATAACAATGTCCGGACCCTCCGGCAGGATCCATCTGCCTCCATCCGCATCGATGAATGTGACGGGATTACTGCGCGTATGGCCGTACCGATTCAGGCTTTGAGGATCAAGGACGTACGGGATCTCGGGATCCACACTCATCCACCTCCCATGTGCGCTTGCCAAGTACCGCGCGCCGAAGTAGTCGAGACCGCTTTCGGCGTCGCGCTCCTTGCCAGTGTACTGGCGGGGCGTGTGCGTGCCCGCGTAGCGCTCGCCGTAGGGGAGGTAGCGGTAGGTTTCCATGAGAGTCCCGCTCACGTTCATCCGCGCCGCGATCGTGCCGAGGTGGTTCGTGGCAAGAAACCACGTCGTGCCGCCGCTCGACTCGACCAGCTTACCCCCGAGGCCCTGGACGAACAACCTCGTCCCTTGACCGCCGACCTTCTCCCCGATGTGGTCAACGACAATTACATTTCCCTGGGGCGATGGCTTTGACGGAGGAGATCAAGCGGTTCTCCACATGGCGTTAAGACGCCAACGGCGTCGTTTCATCCGTGAGCTTTGGGCAGTCGCCCAAAGCGGAGCCTCGCCCGAAGGATGCCCCCAGCGCTGTAGGCGCGATTCAATGCACCCGCATGCCGGCCCGTTCGATCGCGGCATGGAGTCGCGCCTACAGCGCTCACGACCTTGCACATGGGCATGGTCCGTGGGCGATGCCCGGGCGGGGCCCGGGCTCTGCCCACGGCTCTCGGATGAGGCGACGCCTTTGGCGTCTTGGGACTTCTCAGAATCTGCGCGCAGAGTTTCGGACGAACGGCACCGATCGGCCCCGGGCAGAAACCCCGGGGTGCTTCGCTACCCGGGGCTCTCGGATAAGGCTGCCCTTTCAGGGCGCCGAGCCCGTCACGTCGTGCGCCGGCGTCCTCCTGCCATCAAACGTCTGACCTCAACCGAAACGGGGGAGAATGGTGACACGCACGTATCGCGTCTGTAAGCGGCTGTGAATAGAGACTTCTGATGCGAGCCAGGGAGTCAGGCAGCTCTTAGGGACAGACTCCAACTCGTGGCATGGAGGTGGGTCAGCCGGAGGGACTCATCTTGGGTCGTCGATGGGTCGACTCCACGCAGCGTCCGCAGCGCCGCAACGGGTGTTCCCATGACCCGATGCGGCCTGCATGCCGTCTTTCAGAGCCCGAGCGAAGCGAGGGACCCCGACGGGCGCCCCGAAATGACACCGCAAGCTTCCGGCATTGCGTCCTTCCCCGACAGGCGAAAGCTGGGGACCACTCGCTTCGCTCGGGCTCTGACTTCGCGGTTGGGTGGTGGGAGGGGGAAGGGGCCCGGCGTAGCGCTCGCCGTAGGGGAGGTAGCGGTAGGTTTCCATGAGAGTCCCGCTCACGTTCATCCGCGCCGCGATCGTGCCGAGGTGGTTCGTCACAAAGAACCACGTCGTGCCGCCGCTCGTCTCGACCAGCTTACCCCCGAGCCCCTGGACGTACAACCTTGTCCACTGCCCACCGACCTTCTCCCCGATGCCCCGCCGGTTGCGACCACGCAGACCATCACGAGGTGAAGGCGGGCCGTGCCACCGTGAGCGGATGGTCGGGTCGATCTGTTAGCGAGGGGCGGACAGAACCGTATCGCCCTTTCCTGCAACGTTCCACACCTGGAATCCGTGAAGGATAGAGAACAGGGAAATGGCATGATTCTCCATGGGACAGCCTGGGACGAAGGGGACTCATGTGGCCTATGGGACCCGACAATCGTCTCACGGGGGGGTTCGGATAGGCAATCGGCAGGTCGAGTCGAGGGCTGGATGTGACGGCTTCGAGAAGGTGTTGTAGACCTCCCTTCAAAAAGGGTATTTCGCGATGTGCGATCGCATGAACATCGCCACCGCCGACGCTGTCGATCAGCTCGACTTCGAAGTCTCCACCCTTCCCGCCCGGTGGAGGGCATCTTCAATCATTTCACGGCGCGCATTCCGGTTGAACCAAGCCTCCTGAACCGCTGGTCGAAGTGAATGGACCGGGTCGAAGTAGAGAAACATCTTCTCTCCGTTAACGCTCGGTGAGATGAACACGGAGATTCCCGTTTCGCGGTTGTAGTGCTCGAAGCTGTGCACCGACCGCTTTCCCCCTCCCTCGGGGAGGTCAACGACGAAGGAAGGAGTGTTGAATCCGGCGGTGGCTCCCCGCACCCACTTCTCGATGTCGATCCCGGCCGAAAGTGGAGTCCGCAGGTCCTCGACACCTTTGACCAAGTCGTGCATGTAGACGTAGTAGGGATGGACATTCAGGTAGGAAAGCCGGCGGGTCAGCAGGATCATGGTTTCCGGCGAGTCATTGACATTGCGCTGAAGGACGGCCTGGTTTCGGACCGTGATTCCGTCCTCCATGAACCGGTTCATAGCATTTCGGGAAATCTCGGTAACCTCATTCGGGTGACTGAAGTGGGTGTGGACACAGACCTCTTTGTGCAGGCGTCGCCCAAGCCTGTGGACATCGGCGATCGCCCGGTACCACTCGTGATCGGAGAGGATCTTCTGGGGCAGAATCGCCGGTGCCTTCGTCGCAAAGCGGATCCGGCAGACATTTTCGATTCCGAGAAGGGTTTCTCCAATCCAGCGGATGCGCTCCGGACGGAGCATCGCCGCGTCCCCGCCGCTGACAACCACGTCTTCGATCTGGGGGCGGGAGGCAATGTAGGCGAAGGCCGCCTCGAGCCGGTCTTTCCCCTGGCCGAGTTTCCTCTTCTCGACGGTGCTGGTGCTCGCTCCGACGGCATAGCTGCGGGTACAATACCGGCAGTAAACGGGGCAGTGGTCAAGGGCCAGCAGCAGGACCTTGTCCGGATACCGGTGGGTGAGACCGGGAACCGGTGAACTGGCCTGCTCGTGGAGCGAGTCCATCTCCAGTTCCGGATGGTCGGACATCTGCTCCGACGAGAGGGGTATGTACTGTTTTCGAAGCGGATCACTGTAGGGCGAACTCCAGTCGATCAGGGAGATCAGGTAGGGGGTCACCCGGATTGCCATGGGGGCGCGGAGGAACCCGGCCGAAGCGTCCTGCAGAAAGGCTGGGTCAACGACTTCCTGAACGGTCTCGAACAACTCGCGGGTGTTCGTGACCGAGTGTTTCAGTTGCCAACCGTGGTCGTTGAATTGAGTCTCCGTGACTTCCCGGTAGGCGGGGATCACTCTCCAGAGTTCTCCACCTTTGAGTCGCCGATGGAGTGGAAGCGGAGGCGACTGCAGTTGAGTGGCAAGCAGACCAGGTTGACTGTCCAGTGAATGGTGAACTTCCGTGTCTGGCATATTGGTTCCTCTCGAATCAGGTTCCGGCACTTTCCACGTCCCGGATCCCGGTGCCGTCGTGTTCATGGGAACGGAGGCCTTCGCCGGTTTTGCACGGAAGACGGCGACCGGCGACAGCATTTCCTGGGACGGGATAAAATCGCTCTGGCGCCCAACAAACAACAATCTCGGTCACGCGGGATCCCGGGATTCAGCACTGCTGAATCGTCGAGAGCACTGGATCACTGGGGAATCTGCCGGCGACGAACCAGCGGCAAAATCCGGGACCCGGGAGGGAGATCACGTTGCCTCGGGGCGGCGATGATTACGCAAATGTAATCTCTACATTGGCTATTAGGATCATTATCAACGCTTTTGTCCAAAGATCAAGAGTATTTTTCCGATTGGGCCGACGGCCGGTACCGAGGTACTGTCAAGTTGAGCCGGCGGCGGACGGTTCGCGGGTCTTCCTTTATCGCGAGGAAACGGTTCTGTCCAAGGGCAAGGACATTGCCTGCAAGCCGAGGGACCGGAAGCGTGCTGCAGGGGTGCGGGAATGACTTCGAGCCGGGGCCAGCGAAGGACGCTGTCACGCCGCCCCAAGGGGATTGGTCGTTCTAAGGCCCGGGAAGCGGGAGAAATCCCGGTCGGCGGTCCAGAGTTCCTGAACTCCGTGATAGAGACAGAGAGCTGCGATCCGTGCGTCGTGAACCATCCCTCCCGAGGTCATGCCCTTCATTACGAGCTGTTTTAATGCTTCAAAATAGCCAGGGCCTTCTCCCAGTGTGTTGCAGTTCGGCAACGCCAGCCATACCTCCATGGCCTTCAGGGCGATGGGCAAAGGACTGGGAGGATCGAATATCCGTGGATGGGTGGTAATCGCGAGGAATTCGTGCAGGCATGGCCAGGGGATGGCCCAAGTCAATTCACTCTCAGCCAGCTCCTTCAGCCTGCGGTATGCTTCGTGATGAAAATCCGCATCCTCGCGGTGGGCATATACCAGCAGATTCGTGTCAACTGCGATCATGCTCCGTGACCCTCGTAGGCTGCGTCACGGATGCGCTGCCACGCTGCGCCTCGAAACTCCTTCGCCAGACCGTTGCCTCGAAACGTTATCGGCTCGACAGTCTTCGACCGAGGAGTTGAGCGTTCGGCGATCACCTTCCTGAGTCCCTCTTCGGCCAGGCTTCGAAGCGTCACGTTTTGCTCACGAGCGAGCTGCTTTGCCTGAATCAGGATGCTGTCCGAGATTTCCAGGGTTGTCTTCACGCAAACATTATGAACCATCTTCCCATATTTCTCAAACCATATACCTTGTCGCGTCGGTATTCGGATTCGGAGAAGCAAAGGGTGAGCCCCTCCGGTCAGCGCGGGACGGACCTAGGGCTGGGGCTCCTCTCCGGGCGAATGAGCTCCGTCGCTTCAGCCAGGATCAGATGCCCCGATATAGTAACCTGGTGCCGAAGCGGTCAACCGCACCGGGTTCGCGCCGTCCAGCCCGATTCGGAAGTAACCATCCGGATCGCTCTCCGTTGCGATCGATGTCGCCTGGACCAGGGCGGTTGCCACCACGAGGCTGCCGAGTGGTTCGATGGTGACGGTCCCTTCGAACACGGCGACCTCGACATCGGGAAACAGTTCGTTGATGTACTCCGCCAGCTGTCCTTTCGGAGGGCAATCCTCGAGCACGGTTCTCCCTCCGGGTAGTGGGACTCCGAGTTCGCCGGAAAGCGTCAGAACGAAGGTCGAAGCAGTTTCACCCGGATTGTGCCGGGCGAGGCCGGAGGCAGTTCCGGCCGGGTCATATTTGACCAGCACGATCGCACCCGCAAGAGGCCCCGCGCAACGCACTACTTGTTCTTCTTAAGAGCTTTCTTTATGTGCTTCGCGCATGCCTCCGCCGTACTCTGCTTTCCATGTGCAGAGCTCTCTTTGTTCACGCTGTAAGCGAACGCAACTTCTCCGGTGCGCAAGTCTGTGATGGCTATGCTTGCCTGCTCAGCTGAGTGCCAATTGAGTCTCAGAATCTTCTTCGCTTTGCCCGCCTTCTGAGTCTCGGACGTCCCGGTGATCTCAAAATCTGCCTCGTCTCGCGACTCAACGACAGTCAGCGGCACTTTCTTTTTGTCGAGTGCCTCCCGTAAATACATATTGAAGTCGTCAGGCATCTCAGCTATGAAGACCTTGGCACCTTCCTTCAATGTTGATTTTGCCTGGGCCTGAACAGGAGTCGCCGCAGTCAAGCCCAACAGCAGGGCCAACAAAAATAGTCGCTTTGTCAACATGGGTTACTTTCTCCTAGTCTCCAGACTCGATCTTCTTCTTTAAGTGCTTTGCACATGATTCCGCTGAGCTTTGCTTGCCTCGAGCGGAGTTCGATTTGTTCACGTTGTACGCGAATACGACGTTGCCGGTCGAAACGTTGACGACCATCATGCTCGCTTGTTCGGCACTTGCTCCTGATCCGAGGAAGAGCATCTTGGCCCAGCCTGCCTTCTCACTCTCCGTGACGGCCACTAGCCGAAAATCTGCCTTGGACTTGTCCATCACGATTACCAGGGGCACCTTCTTATTCTGAAACGCCGCTGCGAGATAGATGTGGTAACCGTTTTCCAGCGGTTCAATGAAAATCCGCGAGCCGGGCTCAATCTGAGCACTTGGCTCAGGAGGGGCAGCCACCTGCTGCTGCGCCTGTATAATCGTGCCGGAAAGGGAAACGACGAGGATGGTCAGAATGGTAAGCGAATTCATGAGAAACTCCTAATAAAGTGCAGGCTTCCGGATGACGCATTGCTTGGTCTATATGAGAATAGGTACATCGAAATCTACAGTCAAGCTTTTTCTTACAAGGTTGGTCGAATTCGAGCGTTCTGACGGTTTCCGTGAACCAGACTGTAACAATCTGCCGATCAGATCATAATCGCCGCCGCCCATCGTAGTCCGGCCCGCGTTAGGCCTCTTTCACTTACCCGAAGCAGGGTAATGTCCCTCCGCAGTCTTCTGCGAGTCCATCCGAGAAGAAACAAGTCGTCTAAAGAAGTGGCGTGCCGGCAGGCGAAGAACTCACGCGGATTCCCTGCTGTAGGGCAGGTGCCTGAGCTGGCGGGCAGCAAGGTAGGCAAGAAATGGCCTTACCCAGCGTCTCGCTCGCCGTCTTGGCGTCTTCCTCATCGACATGCGTGTAAATGTTCGCCGACCGGCTCGCTTCGACTGCGAATGGCGGGTTGGCTGGAACGCCTCCCTGCAGTGGGACCGGTGCGTACCGGGCGTCGAGTTGTGGGTCTTGTGGGGTCGGCGTGCCTCGAGGAGGGGCACCATTCCGCGAGCCCGGGGTCAATCCCGAAAACCGGTACAGAGCTGTCAAGTCCGGGCACCCTGTACCAGTTTCGCGCTCCCCCGCTGTGTGCTATCAAGAGGGCAAGATCGTAACCTGATCGACCCGGTCGATTCAGATCGATTCTTGCTCGCAAGAACGAAAGGGGATGTTCATAGTGAAGAAGCTTCCGATCCTGTTTATCCTGACCCTGTCTGGGCTGGTCTGCCTGGTTCTGAGCCAGAGTTCCGGGACGAGGCCCGAGGACGAGCTACCGTCCTACATCACCCAACTGACCCACTTCGGTCAGCGGGGAGACTGGTCGTTGGACGGCAATCAGACTGCTGTTCCTGGAAAAGACGTTCGGCGATGCCTACGAAGTCGATATCCACACGAAGGTGATCACACCGGTCACACATCACTACTTCCACGAAGGCTACACACGGGCTCTTTATCTCTCGAATGGAGACATTCTGCTGTCGGGTGCGCGGAACTTCGATTCCGACGATCCCTGGCCGAGCCGGAGTCGTAATGCGGAACTCTGGGTCCTGTCCAGGGATCTTACTTCGCCACCCAAGCCGCTTGGCACGAAATGCTCCGAGGGACCCGCCGTATCCCGCAAGCGCATGACCGTCGCCTGGACCATCGACCACGGAGACTACTCCGACCAGATGCCGGAAGACGTCTCCCAGATGTGGATGGGCGACATCGTCTTCGAGAACGGAAATCCCAAGATCGTCAACAAGCAGCTCATCCTGGACAGCCGCGACCTTCCCTTCAAGGCCGATCTGGAAACGCAGAACTTCGTGCCGCCGGATGAGAAGGAACTCATCTTCAGCGCATACGGATATGAGGGCACGGAGACGATGGGCATCAATCTCGAGACCAGGAAGGTTACCAATTACTCCAAATCTCCCCACTATGAGGAGCCGGAGGGGATCGGTCCCACCGGCGATTGGACGCTGGTCGAGTCGGATCGGCACGATCCGCAGGGCGCCTACCACAGCGAAGTCTATCGACTCTATCTGGACGGTTCCGGCAGAATCGAGCGAGTCACCCACTTCGGGGAGTATCCCGGCTATCGCGCTTCGAACCCGGTCGTGAGAGATGACGGAAAGTATCTCGAGTTCCAGCTCGCCAAGACGGACGAACCGGCCGGAGTCGGCCATGGAGTTTTCATCTACAACATCGAGAAGGCCAAAGCAGAAGGAGTCTGGAAGTGAGCAGGAGCGGGCTGTTCATGGCGACAGGTCTTCATCTACCCCTGGTAGCCCTTCTCCTGCTCGGATCGGCGTTTGCCCAGCGTTTGGATCGGACCGATTTCGCAGTCGGCGAGACCTCGCCGTTGGATCATTTACCCCCGCATATCCGGCAGCTGACGCGCTTCGGTCAGCGTGCCGACTGGTCGCACGACGGTAAACGGATCCTCTTCATCGAGAAGACGTACGGCGATGTCTTCGAGGTCACCGTGGACGACGGTAATCTCCGTCCGGTGACGACCCATTACTTTCATGAGGGCTATACACGCGCGCTCTATCTGGCGAATGGGGACATTCTCCTGTCGGGCGCGCGAAACTTCGATGCGGAAGATCCTGAGCCGTCGCGGCGCGCCAATGCCGAACTGTGGGTCCTGGACAAGGATCTCCAGACGCCCCCGGTTCCGCTGGGCACGCTCTGTTCCGAGGGTCCCGCCGTCTCCCGGACGCAGATGAAGATCGCGTGGACGATCGACCATGAAAACTATCCGGATCAGTTGCCGGAGGGCGTCTCCCAGATCTGGACGGCCGATATTGAGTACAACTCCGGCATCCCTCGTCTGGTTCATCAACGGCTCGTCCTCGACAATCGCAGGCTCCCCTTCGAGGCGGAGCTGGAGACGCAGAACTTTCGCCCGCCGGACGAGAACGAACTGATCTTCAGCGGATACCTCTTCGACAACGGCGAATACGAGAGCTACTGCGAAACGCTCGGCATCGACCTGGAGACCGGAAAGGTCGTGAACTACAGCAAATCCCGCTACCGTGAGGAACCGGAGGGAATTTACCCCGACGGGAAAGCAATCCTGACCGAGGCCGATCGCCATAACCCGCAAGGACGCCAGTTCATCGATCTGTACAAGCTACGACTCGACGGTTCCGGAGAGATGCAGCGCCTGACGCATTTCAATGACTATGCCGGCTACAAGGCGTCCAATCCGGTGGTGAGCGACGACGGACGCTTCATCGCGTTCCAGGTCGCACACCAGGGGGATCCCGCCGGAGTGGGCCGGGGAATCTTCATCTACGACATTGCGAAGGCTCCGTCGCCCTGAACCCCGACGGACAGCGAGCCGGTGTACGCTTCGGACGTCACTTACGGGATGCAGAGTTTGAACTTCGTCATACGGCGGACGTAAGGGCCGGCCTGGCGCGTGGTCCGACTCCGACGGCCGCAGCTATTTGGCCGGCGGCTGGAGATGCCCGTATGCCGAAAGGGACTGGAGTCTCGGGTCTTCCAGCGGGCCTCCCATCGTGAAATGGTAAAAGCACTCCAGAACGCGATCCTGCACCCCCAGCAGATCACGCGTCACGTCGTCGAAATAGCAGCCGATTCCCGTCGCCCGGATCCCTGCCGCCTCCGCCTCCAGATACAGGATCTGACCGAGCAGTCCCGCCTCCCAAAACAGCCGGCGATAGAACCAGGCTCCATAGGCTGCAATCGCAGACTGAAGATCCCCGATCATGGCGAAGGATGCGACTCCTTCCGATGCGATCTCCTGACCGCAGGCCGCCCGCCGGGCTTGTCCGCGGTAATCGCCGGGTTTCAGGAGGAACAGCCAGGACACCCCGTCCGGCCGATCGACCCTCTTCCAGCGAAAAGTGGGATCGAGGCGCCGACGATAATCGGCCAGCTCGTCCGGTCGACGCACCAGCAGATAGAGACCCGGCTCCAATTCGCGCACGCGGTGGACGAAGCAGACGATCGACAGAACCGGCGGCCAGGGCAGCATTTCCTGTGGAAGACAATCGGGTGCGGGCATGCAGCGATGTACCACCCTCACGAAGGCATCCCGGCCGAGTGATGTCACGCCGTCCATCGCCAGAGCGCTTCGGCGCTGTCGCACCAGTGTTCGGAGGGAAGGGGAGAATCCCGCGCCCTCCTCCGTCGTCCTGGCTCGAGGCCCAGCAACTCCCGGAACAGGTTCGGCGTATCGGACCGCACAGCCGGAAGGCACCTCAGTCGCGTCTGCAACCTCGTCGATGACCGGCCAGTCGAAATGCCGAGTACTGAGCCGGTTCGGAGTTCCGAGCCATTCCCCCGAGAGAGCAGCGAGCTGTTCGGAGAGGCCCGCCTCCAAAGATTCCGGGGATCGCCGTCGGTCACCCGGGCCGATGAGGATCAATGCCTCCGCACGTTCAGCTTCCGGACCCTCCTGTTCCTGGGTACCCAGCAACCTCTCCAGAACCTCGGTAGGAAAAGGCTCGAGCAGTCGTGCCGACCAGCCCAGACCGGCGGCAGCAACCGCAAGGCAGGCGAGAGCGTGGCCGAGATCGAGGTGGCAATACCGAAAGGCGCGCTCTCCATACTTCCAAGACTCCCTCCAGTAGATCGAGGTCAGACCGACCAGCAGCGTATCCCTCGAGGACGCGACCGACCTTTCCTCCCGGGCTCCCTCGATCAGAACACGGCGTCGTTCGAGCGCGTGGACCGAGGGATCGTAATGAAACAGGCTCGGTGCCTCGCAGAGACCCGCACAGGCCGGGCAGACCAGATATGCCTCGGTAGGATGAAGATTACCGCTCGAAGGATTGACCCTCAGCGACCAGCGGGTCTGCCCCGCCTGCTTCCAGGCCGAAAGGCTGAGACTGTCGTAGAGCAACCGGGCTATCGAACGATGATCGAGCTCGGCCGGGGAAATCGACCGGGGACGGCTCAGGGCTGCATAGGGCGGACAGTCCAGCGGGTCGGGATGCTCGAGACGAATCTTTTCGGTGCCTTCGAAACGGCGGAACGGGTCCGGCTGGCTGGACCAGTCGAGGTAGCCGAGCGAGCGGGCGTAAGCGCTCGAGGTGTGTTCACTCCGCCGATGGTACTCGAGGACGATCCGCTGTGCCTCGCTCGAATCCATGCTCCACAGTGTAACGTGCTCCGTGGATCTTCGACGGCAGGTGACGACGATCCGATTTCCGGGTCGGGCGCGGCCGATCACCGGTACGCGTCAGTCACCGAGACTCGGCGGTCGCCTGCCTGCAGCTTCCATCCCGCACTTCTCACCGAACTCCTGCCGCGGCGGCGGACCCGGGGAAGCAATAGGGGTTAGCTGAACCACTGGCGCTCGCGGGTCGGCAAGTCGCTCAGGATGTCGAGGACGATCTTGACATCGTTGACGATCTGAAAGTCGAACATTCCGACGCAGATGAAATCGGCGCCGTTCTCGAACGCCCAGCGGAAACCATCCTCAGGCGGAATGGCACCCGCCGCGAGCACTTTGAATCCCATGACGGGGACCGTCGCCCGCTGAACGAACTCGACCGTTCGCTCGGGAAAAAGACAGAAGATGTTGTTGTGGAAACGGTTGTGGTCGAGGTACTGCTTCCCGTCCACCTCAAAAGGAACCCGGTTCTCGATCGGATGTGCCGACCAGTACCGATCGTGGTGCATCGTCTTCATGTAGTAATCGGGAATGATCCCCTCTTCCTCACACGCAATCAGCGCATCCACCGTATGAGAGGCCAAACCGGCCGTATACCCCTGGCTGCGGATCCGGTCCATCATCTTCGCGACCACATCGATGCGCTTGTCGCGTACCAGCCAGTCGCACTGATTCCCTTGAATCTGGATGATTTCGACACCGTAATCAATGGCTTTGTCGATATTGACGAAATAGTCGTCCTTGTCCAGATCCGGTGCAACCTGTGAGATTATCTTGATCTTGCTGCCCGTGATCTTCTTGTACTTCTGAAGAACCGGATTCGAAGGGAAACCGATGTTGATGGTATTGATTCCAGCGGCCTCGGCCGTCATCAATGTCTCGAAGATCTTCCGTTCCGTGTTGTAGGCGCGAAAAAGGGAAGAGACGTAGATCAGGTCCCGGGCGTGTGCCCAACCGCCAATGAGGTTCCCTCCCAGGACCAGCCGGCTGATCTCGTGATCGCCGATCCTTCCTTTGGGCAGCTCACTCGTGAGTTCGGAGAGATCGGCCCGATCGACTTGAATGGTCGCACCCGACAACGTGTCGACTCCGTACTGCTGATGCTCGCGGAAGGCACCCCATCCCATGATCCCGAGAGCCGGCATCGTGGCCAGATTCTTGAGAGCCTCTCGTCTGGAATTGGGAGGTAAGCCGCCTTCAACCACCTCGCCTGTGTCGCCCTTGGGCCGCATCACGAACGAAGTCAATGCATGCAGTCCGTAACCCTTCTCCTTCATGAACAGAAGCGAGATCAAGGCGGCCGCTTCAATGAAGCTCTTGTTGACGATAAAGAGGTTTCCTTCGGCCGAGCCGAACCAGGCTCCGCCGAAAGGCGGATAGGCGAAGTAGTAAAGACCGAGCAACAACGCTCCGGCCACGGCGGCCGGCCGGATGAAAACGCCCAGGAACAACGCCAGGCCGATCAGGATCAGCCCGTAGACATTCAACGGGTCCACCACCCTCATGGCGCCCGGCGACGAAGCAAGCCAATGATAGAAGCCGGACATGAACCCGGAGGAATTGATCAGATAGCCGTGGGCGGTCCAGTCCTCAGCGATGAACTTGGAGACCCCTTCATAGAAGAAGTGCCAGCCGATTGCCATTCGAAGGAGTGTGATGAACAGCCGCTTCCAGTCCATCTCCGCAGTGTAATTCGCCCGGCCACGGATGTCCACGATATCCTGGGCCGGCTCTTGGTAGAAAGGACGACTCAGAAAACGTTCGGGAAGAAGACGAATGTGAAAAGGAGTCCGGCAATACCAGTCACGATTCCATAGACGAACATGGGGAGCGCATCACGCTTGATCAGTGCGCCCTCCATACCAATGAGTCCCACGGTGGCCGACACGGCCACGATATTGTGAATGCAGACCATATTGCCCATCGCCCCGCCTACGGTCTGCAGGGCCACGATGATCTCGTGAGGCAGGTGCAACTGAGAGGCCAGGCCATACTGAAATTCCGAGAAGAGAAGATTCGAGACCGTGTTGCTCCCGGTGATGAATGCCCCCAAAGCCCCCACGAAGGGAGCAAAGAAGGGCCAAGTCGAGCCGACGACCGCAGCGGTTGCTTTGGCCATGCTGAGCGGCATGGAGGGATAGTCCAGGACATTGACGGCTGATTGTTTGAAGATCTCCACGAGTGCGACCGCGAAGAGAAGGGCGATCGTCGGGTCCTTCATCCGTTTCACCGAATCAATCCACGCCGCCCGAACCTTCCGACCCGACATGCGATGAATGAAGACAGTCAGAATCGCCACCAGGGCAAAGGGGATGACACCGGGCAGGTAGAGGGGCTGAAGGGAGAAGTCCACCGTCTCATAGCCGAGGATGTTCGGCCAGCTCAGTGTCACGGACGAAAGCCAGGCTCGAAACGGAAGGAACGTCACTCGCGTGAGAACGAGGATGAGGCCGATCAGGATGTAAGGGGTCCAGGCCAGCAACTGGCTCATCTTCGGCTCGAACACCTGATCCTCGGGAGCGGAAATATCGCCCGTCCAGTCCTCTTCCCATTTCGAGCGGGGAGCGAAGGTCCAGGTATCCTTGGGAACGAACCAACCTCGGCGGGCCGCCGTCACGATGATCGCCAGCCCGATCAACCCTCCGAACAGAGAAGGAAACTCCTCCCCCAAAAGAAAGGCCGTCGTCAGATAGGTCGTCAGAAACGACACGGATGCGAAAAGGCAGAATTTCCAGGCCCGCAGCCCCGGTTTCCATGATCTCTCTTCGCCAAAGTACCGGGTGAGCATGCAGACGATCATCAGGGGAATGATGAGCCCCATGAACGAATGGAACACCGCCGTCCAGCGCGCCATGACATCGAAGAAGCCGTCCATGGTCTTGAAATCGGTCGCTCCCTGCTGGATGGCGACCTCGATGTGCGGACGGAGAGCGCTCAACCCGAACCAGATCGGCGTCCCGGCAGCCCCGTAGCTCACCGGAACGGAATTGGCGATCAGGGACACCATGGCGGCCGCCAGAGCGGGGAAACCCAGACTCAAGAGCAGGGGCGCGGCAATCGCCGCGGGCGTACCGAATCCGGCGGCCCCTTCCAGGAAAGCTCCGAACATGAAGGCGATGATAACGGTCTGGATCCTCCGATCCTGGCTGATCCCGTGAAACCCGTAATTGATCGTGTCCATGGCGCCGCTGTCACGCAGCGTGTACAGGATCAGGATGGCCCCAAAAACGATGATGAGGACGTTAATAGCACTGCCGAAGCCGTTGATGGTGGAAGCCACGACGAACCCCGCCGGCATCTTCCAGACGAGCCAGCCGATCAGCGCCGTCACGAACCAGGCCAGCGGCATGACCTTCGTGGCCGGCCATCGCATGCCGACCATCAGGACAAGAGCCAAAGCGATGGGAAGAACCGAGAGAGATGCCAGAACTCCAAGGGACATACGCTCACTCCTACTCCGTGTCGTGCCTGGTGCGCTCAACGCCTGGAATTCACCGTGGTTACCCGTCGGACGCGGTCCCCATGGAGAAGTTCGTTACGATTCTATGGATTCTCTCCGGCGATTCAATGGGTACAGATGGACGTGAAATGTCGACTTGTACCATTGAAACGACGAGCCACCACCGTAGACTTTGGAGGAAGCGGGGGGAATCGGGCCCTGTTCGGGCTGAAGTTGGTATACTCCCATGGAGCAGCATCCACGACGATTTCGGGGCACCCGAGAGAGATGACACGAAAGATCCTTTTCCTGATTCCGGTTCTGGTCTGCATTTTCCCCGCCTCCTTCGCCGCCCGACAGGGGCAGTCCCAGGACGCGGTCCGTCAGGAAGAAGCTGAGGACTACTATCAGAAGTGGCTCGAGGAAGATGTTCGGTACATCATCAGTCCTGAAGAGAAGGCCGTCTTCGAGAGTCTGACGACTTCCGAGGAAAAGGAGCAGTTCATTGAACAGTTCTGGTTCCGCCGGGATCCCGACCCGCGAACCCCCGAGAACGAATTCAAGGAGGAGCACTATCGACGGATCGCCTACGCAAATGATGCCTTCTGGAGCGGAAAACCGGGTTGGCTGACCGACCGGGGCAGAATGTACATTCTGCACGGGCCTCCCGACGAAATCGAATCTCATCCTTCGGGAGGCACCTATGCACGGTCGCCCGACGAAGGGGGCGGATTCACCGCAACCTACCCGTTCGAAGTCTGGCGTTATCGGCAGATCGATGGACTCGGATCCGACGTCGTTCTGGAATTCGTCGATCCGACTTTCAGCGGTGAATACCGACTGTCCCTGAACCCCGAAGAGAAGGATGCCCTTCTCCACGTCCCGAACGCCGGCCTCCTCCTCTCCGAAGAGGCAGGGGTCACCAAGAAGACGGACCGCCCCTACTTTTCGCCTGGAAATCGAAACCACCCGTTGCTGGGCCGACTGTCCGGGGATACACCCTTTGCCCGTTACGAGCGCTATGCTCGCGTGCAGCGCCCGCCAGAGATCAAACACAAGGACCTGAAGCAAATCGTCAGCGTGGACGTTCAGACGTCGTCCGTGCCCGTCCAGCTGCATGCCGACTACTTCCGGCTCGATGACCATCAGGCGCTCGTGCCGGTCACGGTTCAGGTTCCCAACCGGGAGCTCAGCTTCGAGCGGGAAGCAGGCGTCTATGTGGCCCGCTTTGCCGTTTACGGAGTCGTCACGAGTCTGAACAATCGCATCGTGGCGGAGTTCGAAGACACGCTGGTGACCTCCTATACTCCTCAGCAGATCGACGCGGGGCTGCGGGCCAGCTCCGTCTACCAGAAGATCGTCGCGCTGGAACTCAGGAATCGTTACAAGCTCGACCTCGTCCTCAAGGACGTCAGGAGCGGCAAGGTCGGGGTCACCCATACGGTGTTGGTTCCCCCTTCGTTCGATCAGGACTCGATCCAGACCAGCTCTCTCCTTCTATCGAACCAGATCAGGCAACTGGCCGCTCTTCCGGATGAGCCCGAGATGTTCGTGCTCGGAGACATCAAGATACGACCGAACCTTACACACGAGTTCCCGGTCGAAACGGCACTGGGCGTCTATTTTCAGGCCTACAATTTCGCCACTGACCAGAGTTCATTTGAGCCCTCCCTGCGGATCCAATACGACGTCTCGAAAGGGGGAGAACCGGTCAGCAGGACAGTCGACGAGCAGGGTGAGTCGGTTCAATACTATTCCGGACAGCGGGCCGTCATCGTCAAGGTCTTGAGTCTGGCGGGCCTGGCTCCCGGCACGTATCACCTGACGGTGCAGGTCACGGACCTTCTGACTGATCGCTCTTCCGAACTCGAGGGCGACTTCGTCGTCGTGGACCCAAAGCGGATGGCTTCGAGGTGATGGCAGGGCCATCCGCTCGGAGGAGCAGCAGAATTCTCGAAGCGATCTTGACTTCAATCCCTCTAGAGAATCGAATCAGCGTTAGCGGCTGTTAGGGGCCGTTGCAGGTTTCTGGAGCGTTGGGGCATGGAACTGCAGAGCGTCCTTCACTATCTGCTGCTGCTGTGTGCCGGTCTTGTCGCCGGCACCGTGAACGTCATCGCAGGCGGTGGGTCGTTTCTGACCCTTCCGATCCTCATTTTCATGGGTCTCCCGGCACTCGAGGCAAATGGGACGAACCGGGTCGGGATCTTTCTCCAGAACGTCGGAGCGGTGGCGGGATTCCATCATCATCGTGTACTGGACTGGAAATCGCTCGTCTGGGCCGCATTGCCGGCC
This sequence comes from uncultured Acidobacteriota bacterium, assembly GCA_963823995.1. GTDB lineage: Bacteria > Acidobacteriota > UBA6911 > RPQK01 > JAPXNP01 > JARRKC01. The sequence goes on along the minus strand of CAWGNQ010000009.1, from coordinate 487,868 downwards.
GCATTGGGAGCATTGCTCGGTGTCTGGATCGCATTCCAGATCAGCGCCGAGGATTTCCAGAATATTCTCGCTTTCCTGATGGTCGCCATCACGCTTTGGAACCTCTGGAATCCGCTCGGCGAGCGAAGCGCGTCCGAACCCGCGACGCGATCCTCGGTGCAAGCTCTGCTGCTGGCTGCAGGCTTTTTCCTGGTGGGAGTCTATGGAGGCTTCGTTCAGGCGGGCGTCGGTTTTTTGATCCTCGGCGTTACAACGGCCGTGGGTTTCGACCTCGTGCGCGGCAACGCAGTGAAAGTCCTCAGCATCCTGGTCTTCACCGGGATTTCATTAGCTCTCTTTGCATGGCAAGGCCAGGTGAACTGGACCTACGGGCTGGTCCTGGCTGTCGGAACGGTCATTGGAGGCCAGATGGGCGTCCGCCTTGCTGTAAAGAAAGGGCATAAGTGGATCCGCGCGGTCGTGACCATCACGATCATCATCTTCGCCGTCAAACTCTGGTTCCTGGGGTGATCCCGCCAGGCGGATCCCGTAGTGCCCGACGACGAGGATGATGGGGGCGTTCACCACCCGGCCGGGCGACACCTCAACCCTGTTTCTCCCTCTGGACCACAAGGTACGGCTGATTGGAAATATCCGGGCTGAAGCCGGGGTAGAACCAAGCGTGACCGTTCGAATCATGCAGCTCGAAGAAGTACAAAAGTGGGTACGGCGATCGGGTATAGTCGCCAGGCACAACGGCACGATGGGTTCCGGTCACGGCAGTCATCGTCTCGAAGCGATACTTCTCGGCCTGGTTGACGTGCCTGTAGTGCAGGCGGACCTCTGTGACGCCTGAATCGTCCGGAACCGAAAGTTCGAGCGGAAGGCTCCGACCCGGTGTGAACGACGACGGAGGCACATGATCGCATCGCGGCCGCGACGGCTGAGGCGCCTGCAGTAGGTCGATCCATGTTCGCGACGCGGTCACACCGCTTTGATCGAGGCCCCATTGCGGCTTTCCAGTCCGTGCGACTTCTTCCATCGCAGCAAGATCGCTTTCCATGGCCGGAAGTCGATCCGACCAATGTCCTCTCAGCCACGGCTCCGGACCAAAGCTGAGATCCGGACGATAGACATCCTTCGTGATCGTTACGATACCCTTCCAGTGATCGACTGCGGCCCGCAAGTGTCGCACGGCGTCGTCGAGATCCGACCGATTGCCTGCCCGTTCGAAAAGCGAATAGGCCACTGCGGCACGCATCTTCTCCGCGAAGAACCACCCCAAGCCGTTTTGAATGGCGACATCGATGGCCAACCGTCTGAAAGCAGGAGCTTCCGGATCCTCAACCTCGGCCTTCGCCCGGCCCAGTTTGGCTTTCGAATCTTCCGCCAACTCCTGGAGCCAATCGGCCACATCACGTGAAGAGTACTTGCCGTTTCGCCGGCCCCGGACCAGTTCCTCGACGAACTCATCGACCGTCGAGAACATCGCCGGGTCGAGTGGGCTCACTGTTCCGAACCGCCTTGGCCTGGGCGAATCCCCATATGGACGCCGGGCGGCCGTCCCGACGATCGGCATATCCCAGTAGACTTCCGGCCAGTAGGTATTGTTGCCCGCGGAAGGCGCATGAGCCATCGTCACGAGAGGCAGTACTCGGCTGGCTTTCCCGAGCGATTCCTCACAATCGCTCGCAGCGGCCCCGTATCGGCTTCGAAGAAATCTCATCCAAGAATCCGCATCCGCATTCGGATCGTAGAGCAGCCGTCCCCACAGCCGATAGGTGTAGAGGTACTTCTCCCAGCTGCGTCCCTCCGGCTGCAGGCTGGAATCGAGATACAACTCGTGCGAGCCCGAGGTCCCGGAGTCCCTGCGTCCCTTGAAGGAGAACTTCTCCATCCATTCGAGGCCCAGACTTCCGCAGAACGTCGCCCTGCGGCTCATGCCGGCAACGAACTCGGGGTCGCCCCACAACACGAATCGGTCGGTTCCCGGCCAGATCCGGTACAGCACCCCGTACTTGCGGTCATATCTCAGATAGTCCGCATACCCGTAGCGGGTGAAGCGCCGCAGTCGCTCCAGGCTCGGGTTCGAGCCCGGCTCGGGTTCCGCTCGCTCCATCTCGCGAATGGCCGCCTGATGATAGGGCAGCCCCATGTGTTCGGCCCAGTACTTCGGGGAGACGTTGACCGGCTGGCCGGTATCCAGAGCGACGTCGATGAGCTTGTGGTCGATGCCCTTTGCGTGGATGTCGATCTCGACCTGTCGCCCGGCGTGGGTGACGCCGTCGAACACCGTCTCCCAGAACTTGTACGACCCCTCAGGGATTCCGCTCTCGGAATGGCAGCGAATCGTGACGCCCTTGATGTCCGGACAGAGTTCGAGAAGCCGGTTCAAGGCATCTCGACAATAGGGGCCGTGGTTCTGGTGGTCAAGACCAGATATGGGATAGTTCACATCCGGACTGTCGATGAACTCATAGGCATGGGTCCAGAGACCGAGCTGGAAGTCCAATCCCCGTTTCGTGGTTTCCCGGCTGATCCACTGGAGGGTCTCCAGATTCCGGTCCCTCTCGTCGTCCGGAAGCCCGACCGCCTTTACGTTGTAGCCTGGAACATCCATGAAGAACGGATAGGGGAAATAGAAGTAGGAATCCCGGACGTGAACGGGGCGGTCGTACCCGATTCCGAGAGCCAGACTGAATCGATTGAACCGCTGCGTGGCCAACACCGCGAGATACTTCTCCCAGAATGACCTGTCGTTGTACCACGGCTTGTCTTCGTGAACGTTGGTAAACAGACGCGTAACGCTTCGAATGGGGTTGGCGGGCTTCTCGATCGATCGGTCGAGCCGTTCCAGGCGGCTCAAGGGATCTTCCGAGTACCGGCTCATGTCGGCCAGCTCGAGAAGACCATAGGTGAGGCCGCGCGCGTCGGATCCCGCCAGGACCACGAGGGGCTTCCCCCGGTCCTCGGTCTTCAGAAGGCAGATCGCTTCGGGGACCGACGGAACCGTCACTGCCCCGCGGCTCAGGGCTTCGGCGGCAGTTGTGGATCCGCCTGTTCCGGCGAGAATCCGAACGGTTCCGGACGGGGCCTGTTCCAGCGAATCGTACAGCCCCACTGCAAGGTCCCGCTCCTCGAGGCGGGTCCTCAGAGCATCGAGACTCCATTGGACAGAGGCCGCTTCGGCTCCCGGGTCTGTCCGATCGAGGATGATCGAAACCCGCACAGCTCCTCCCTGAAGCGCGCCCATCGAAACACCCTGAGCGGCGAGGGCGACCCCGGCGGAAGCGGAGGCCGTCTTCTTGATGAACTGTCGACGGTTTTCCCCGTTCCGTAATGTCAAATCTGTCTTTTTACTCATTCCTGATTCCCTTCTGCGTCACGGTCCGGACCTGGCCGCCTGATACACGGGTCGAGCTGCGTGGCACCGTTTCGACGCAACAGGTTCACGACGACGCCTGCCTCACGACGAAATACGGCTGGTTGGAGAAGGATTCGTTGAATCCCGGATACAGCCACACGTCGCCTTTCTGCCCTCGAATCTCGATGAAATACAGGATGGAAAAGGGGGATCGCGTGTACGTTGCCGGGATCTCAGCCATAAATCCCTTGTCGGATGGGTCCATCTCTTCGACCTCGTACGTTTCGGCCTGGTTGACATGCCGGTAATGCAGCCTGAGGCGCAGTTCAGCCCGATTCTCTTCTCGCAAGGTCAGCCGGATCGAAATGGGTGTACCCGGAACAAATGAAGACGGCGCGTTATGATCCAAGTCGGGGCGATAGGCCCTTGCAGCCATTCCGGTCACGTCTTCGATCCCGGCCGGTTCCCCGGAAACCGCCTCCTGTGAGATTCCCTGGTCCCGGCAGAGTTTCTCGGCCGCCGCCAGATCCTCGTCGATCGACAGCAGGCGATCGGTCCAGTGGCCCCGCCGGTGTGGCGGATAGCCGAAGTTCAAGTCACTGATGTAGACTCCGGCCGCGGCATCGATGATGTCCACCCACGCCTTGCGGGCCCGGCGGCTCAGCTCGAGCACCTGCCGCAGATATGCCTTTTCCCGTTTCTGCAGGTACATTTCGTAGGCGACAGCCGCGCGCATCTTGCCGGCAAAGAACCGTCCGGTGCCCGCATGGATGCGGCAGTCGATCAGGAAACGGCGCACGGACGGAGCTTCAGGTATCCGGAGTTCCTCCCGGGTCCGGGACGCCGCCTGATCCGCCTGATCGGCAAACCGCTCGAGCCGGTCGGCGACCTCGATCGGCGTGTATCTCCCGCTCAACTCCGAGGCGAGGTATTCGCGGACGAAATCTGCGGCGCTCGAGAACATGGCCGGATCGAGGGGGCTGACGGTACCGAACCGTTTCGGCTCGGGCGTGTCTCCGTAAGGATGCGGGATGGTTTCATCGACCGTCGGCATGTTTGTGTAGAGCTCCGGCCAGTAGGTCATTGCGGACCCCGACGGCAGATGGGCGGAGGTGACGAGAGGAATGATCCGGCTGGCGGCCGCCAAAGCCGCTTCAGCCGATTCTGCAGCCGGGCCAAAGTCCTTCCGGAGGAAACGTTGCCAGGAATCGGGCCGGAGATCGGGGTCGTAGAGTTTCCGGCCCCACATCCGGTAGGTATAGAGGTACTTCTCCCAGTCGCCGCCCGCCGGTCGCAGCGATTGATCGAGGTAAGGACTCCTGCCGAAACTGTGTCCGGACCCCTGTCTTCCCTTGAACGTCAGCGGTTCGCACAGCTCCAGACCGTCGCTGCCGCAGAAACCGGCGGCACGCCCATATCCGGCAGCCAGCTCCGGGTCGGCCCACATCAGAAACTTGGGTTTGCCGGGCCAGATGCGGTAGACGACCCGGTACTTTCGGTCCTCCCGGAGGTAATCGGCGTAGCCGTAGCGAGTGAAGTTCCGCCCCCGGTCGCCCGGCCGGGATCTCCGCTCGAGCTCCCTGATCGCGGCCTGATGGGCCGGCAGGCCCATGTGCTCGGCCGTCAGCTTGGGAGAGACGGTGACCGGCATCCCGGTATTCATGGCCATCTCGATGAGTCGAAAATCGATATTCTTCGAATGGAGGTCGATCCCGATGTCCCGTCCGCTTTTCACGATCCCGTCGAAGACCGTCTTCCAGAATCCGTACGAGCCGTCCGGGATCCCGCTCTCCGAATGGGCCCGGAAGGTGATGCCGCTCAGGGCCGGCAGCGCCTCGATCAACGTGCGGAGTGCATCCCGGCAATATGGCGCGTGCGTTTCGGCATCGAGTCCGCCGATCGTATAGTTGGCATTCGGGCTGTCGATCCACTGGTAAGTATGCGACCAGAGGCCGAGCTGGAAATCCAATCCGCGGGCAACGGTCTGATCACTGATCCACCGGAGCATCTCGAGGTTCCTCTCCCGCTCTCCCCTGGCCAGCCACCGGACTTTGACGTCATAGCCGGGCACGGAGACCAGGAAGGGATAGGCGAAGATGAAGTAGGAATCCAGGACGTTGTGCGGCAGATCATACCCGAGTCCCAGAGTCAGGCTGAAGCGGTTGAATCGCTGAGCGATCAGGTTCGACAGGTAATCCTCCCAGAAAGCTTTGTCGTAGAACCAGGGCTTATCCTCGATCTCGCTGACGAACAACCGGGCAATACTCCGAACCGGATTGACCGGCTCGCCCAGGACGCCCGTTCCATCTCTGAAGGCGTCGGCCGCTTCATCTCCGTAGAGGTACCGGTCCGCCAGCTCCATGGCACCATAGACGAGACCCCGAGCATCCGTCCCGGTTACGAGCAGCAGCGGATGATCCTGGATTTTTCCGGGGAACACGCCGAAGGCCTCGGCCGTGTCCGGAAACGCGCCTGGACGGCCCTCGAGGATTCGGCGCGCCGTCGGCGCGGTGGAGGAAGCGATCACAATCGACGTTCCAGGGGGCCAACTTTCCGGAAGGCCCTCCGAAACCAGGCAGCGGGACCCCTTCGATTGAATCGCCTCCCCTAACCGGTCGGCCGCCCACTGGACGGATCTTTGCCTGATCAGGGGATCCTGTGCATCCAGGAAGATCGAAAACCGCCCAGTCCGGCCTTGACCGAATGCCCCATGCATTCCTCCGGCGATGGCCGCCGTGAGGCCGGCCGTCTTCTTGAAGAAGCTTCTGCGACTTTCGCCTTCCGACTGCTTCGTCCTGGTGCGCCGATTCATGTTGCGCGGCTCCTTTCCGGGAGAGTTCACACGGGACGACCTCACGAGGGGGACAGAGTCCCGGGGCCTGACCAAATACCGAGGAGAATTATGAAAGGCCCGTTGTTCAAGAGCCAATGGTACAAAGGAAAATCTTCGTCCATCTGTACCGGCCGGAAGAATCGAGCCGAAAAGGGGATCAGTCCAGCATGGAAGCGGTCCTCGCCACGCTCCGTCTGTAGCCGAGCTCCCAGGAGATCTTGCGAGCCGATTCGTGCAGCACCTGCAGAGCCTCGTTCATGGAGTTACGGTCGAAGCGGACAGCGGGTCCTGAGACGCTGATCGCCGCCACGATCCGACCGTCCCGCCCCTTGACGCCGACCGCAACGCACTGCGCCCCCAGCTCACACTCCTCCAGGTCCAATGCATAGCCCTGCATGGAAATAGTGACGATTTCATTGCGAAGCGCATCGTGAGAACTGATGGTATGCCGGGTCAGTGGGACAAGGTCGATCTGGCCCAGGTACTGATCGAACGCATCCTCGTTCATGTCGGCGAGCAAGATCTTGCCGACGGCCGTGCAGTAGAGTGGGGCCCTGTGGCCGATTCGAGAGAAGACCCGAAGAAACCTTGGACTGTCCACTTTGTCGATATAGACGGCCTCGTGAGCGTCCAGGATGACGAGATTCGCCGTCTCCTTCGTCTGGCTGCAGATGTTTTCGAGATGGGGCCGAACGATTTGCCTCAACTCCGAATCCTCCTGCAACCCCCTGCACATCGTGGCGAATTTCGAGCTGAGGCGATATCGTTGTCCTGCTACCTGCGAAACATAGCCCAGATGCGCGAGTGTGTTGACCAGGCGGTGGACCGTGCTCGGGGGGAGAGACAGTTCCCGGCTCATCGTGGAGATGCCGAGACCCTCGCGGGAGTGGGCGAGCTGCTCGATGATAGCCAAGGCCCGCTCCAAAGACTGAACGTTGTTCCCCATGTTGATTCTCCCCGAAGATCGGCTCCTATACTATCCTACAGAATACTGAAGGGACAGTTGTGAAGCGTGTCGTCAGTGGCAGTACTGTAAGAGAATGATTCCAAGTCACAAATGGTACAGACTCAGATTCTCACGCATCTGTGCCATTGGGATGTCGGACTGGTACAGAAGTTCAAGGATGGTTCCGTGTACCAGTTTTCCTGACATTATGCGCCGACTATGATTCTCTTCGAGCCTGCGCTCATGAACTGAAAGAAGTCGATATGCAGCAGACAGAAATCACTCGACTCCTCGGTCATGTCTATCCGGACGCGCGGATGTTCCATGCGCCGCAGCAGCTCGCGGCCTATGAATCCGATGCGCTCACGGTCTTTCGCACTCGTCCTCGGGCGGTCGTACTTCCCGAAAATGAGGAAGAGGTGATCGAAACCGTGAAGGTCTGCCATCGAAACCAGATCCCTTTCGTCGCAAGGGGAAGCGGTACGAGCCTTTCCGGGGGATCACTTCCGCTGGCAGACGGCATTGTCATCGCCCTGAATCGCCTGAACAAAATTCTCGACCTCGACGTCCGCAACCGAATCGCGCGTGTCCAGCCCGGAGTGTTCAATCTCCAGGTTTCTGCAGCGGCCGGTTCTTCGGGACTTTACTATGCCCCTGATCCGTCGAGCCAGCAGGTTTGTACGATCGGCGGCAACATCGCCTTCAACTCGGGGGGTGCTCACTGTCTCAAGCACGGCATGACGAGCAACCATGTACTGGGGTTGAAGGTCGTGCTGCCGGACGGCTCGATCGCAGAACTCGGGGGCGAGAGTCTCGAGGGTTCGGGACCCGACTTCACCGGTCTGTTCGTGGGCTCCGAGGGCCTGTTTGGCATCGCCCTCCAGATCAGCCTGCGCCTCCTCCCCAAGCCTCACTCCTACCGAACTCTCATGGCGGCTTACCGGAGCCTGGGGCAGGCGGGAAATGCCGTCACGAGCGTCATTGCGGCGGGGCTGTTGCCGGGCGCTATGGAAATCATGGACCGGCTGGCGCTGAAGGCAGCCGAGGCGGCCGTCGGCGCCAGCTATCCGGTGGGTGCCGAAGCGGTACTCATTGTCGAATTGGATGGCGATCAGGCGGATGTTGACTGCGAATTCGAACTCCTCAAGGATGTGATCGCCGGATCGGACCCTTTCGAACTCAAGATCGCTCGGGATGACGAGGAGCGCGCACGGATCTGGAAGGGCCGCAAAGGTGCGTTCTCGTCGGTCGGACGATTGAGCCCCGACTACGTGGTACAGGACGGCGTGGTTCCCCGGAGTCGACTCGGTGAAGCCCTCTCCGAAATCGAACGCCTCTCGAACGCCGCCCAGATCAGAGTTGCCAATGTCTTTCATGCGGGCGACGGCAACCTTCACCCTCTGATCCTTTTTGATGGGACCGAGCAGGGTGCGCTCGAGAAAGCCGAGGAGCTTGCAGGCCGGATCCTCGATATGTGTATTCGCATGGGTGGGTCGATTACGGGGGAACATGGCGTGGGGGTGGAAAAGCGAGCCTACCTGCCGAAGATGTTCAATGAGACCGACATGGAGGTCTTTCGTAGAATCCGCGATACGGTGGATCCGGATCGGCTGGCAAACCGGGGGAAGATGCTGTTCTGTGACGTGCCTCCCGCAGCAGTCCCCTCCCCGCCTCCCGCCGACCCATCCACGCTCCCCGGGGCCGAAGTCGTTCCCAGCGATGTCCAGGAACTGACTGACTGTATCCTCGAACACCGTCACCTCCGTGTCCGCGGGGGCGGAACCAAGCCGGCCTTGTCAGGCTCGACTCCGAATGCGTCAATGATTCAGACCCGCCGACTGTCCGGACTGATCGCTTACGAACCGGCGGAGTTCGTCTTCACAGCCTTGGCCGGAACTCCCCTGGCGGAGATCGAGCAACATTTGAACCAGGAAGGTCAGTTCCTCCCGTTCGATCCCCTCCTCGTCGAAAGGGGCTCGACTCTCGGAGGAGCGGTGGCGAGCGGAACTTCAGGGCCCGGTCGATTCCGGTACGGGGGCCCGCGCGATTTCGTCATCGGAGTACGTTTCGTCAACGGACTCGGCGAAGTGGTGTCCGGTGGCGGAAGAGTGGTCAAGAATGCGGCCGGTTTCGACCTTCCCAAGCTGATGGTTGGGAGTTGCGGAAGCCTTGGAGTCCTCGTCGAGCTGACCGTGAAGGTCTTTCCCCGACCGCACGAGTCTCGAACCCTGATCATCGATTGCGGCGGTCTCGATGGCGCGTTGAACGCCCTCCTCACCGCCACCACCTCATCGATCACCTTCGAGGCCATCGATCTGCAGCCTTCGGGCCGGTTGATACTGAGGCTGGGGGGACGTCCCGAGGCCTTGAAGGCTCGTGTCCAGTCGGCACTCGAGCTGCTGGGGAGTGGGGAGGTCCTGACGGGAGCTGAGGAATCGGCAATCTGGAGGGAGGCCACCGAATTCGAGTGGGTACCCGAGGGCTGGTCGCTGTGGAAGGTTCCTCTTTCGCCGGCTCGGCTTCCCCAGGTGGAGGCCTCTCTGAAGTCGGCTGACTGTCGGAGAAGATACAGTGTCGCAGGAAACCTCTGCTGGGTCGCTTCGGGAGGACCGGCCGGAGACCTCGCACAAATCCTCGAAGGTCTGTCGCTCGCTGCGGTCCCTCTTTTCGGAAGCCCCACCTCTGCGGCACCGGCATCCCGAAAAGACTCCGCATTCTCATCCAGGATCAAACAGGCCCTCGATCCGCACGGCCGATTCCCGGAGATCTAGATGCAGCACACGATTGACACAGACCGGTACGGGAATCTCGGTGAATTGATGGCGGAGCAAATCAAGGCATGCGTGCATTGCGGCTTCTGCCTGCCCACCTGCCCGACTTACGAAGTCCTCGGCGAGGAGATGGACTCGCCCCGGGGACGGATCGTTCTGATGAAGGAAATGCTCGAAGGGAGTCTGCCGTTGAACGAGGCTCTCCCTCCCGTCGACCGGTGTCTCGGTTGCCTGGCATGCGTGCCTTCCTGCCCGTCGGGCGTGCAGTATGGGGAACTCCTGAGCCCCTTTCGTGATTTTGCCGAGGCTCATCGCGCGCGGCCGCCGGCGAGCAGGCTGACTCGCACCCTCACCCGTTGGATGCTGCCGTTTCCCCGCCGCTTCTATTTTGCCGCCCGGGTCGGAAGGCTGGCTTCACCCCTGCGACCTTTCGTACCCCGGGCGCTCGCTTCGATGCTCCGACTCCTCCCTTCGAAGATCAGTCGGCCTGCAGAACTGCCGGAACTGGTGCAGGCCGAAGGCAAGCGCAGGGCGAGAGTGGCCTTCCTCAAGGGTTGTGTTCAGACCGTGATCGACCCGGAAATCAATGCGGCGACCCTGCGGGTATTGCGCAGAAACGGGGTCGAGATCGTCATCGTGACAGACCAGGGATGCTGTGGAGCTCTGTCGATCCACACGGGCAACCTGGAGCAGGCCAGGAGCCTGGCTCGCAGGAATCTCAGGAGCTTCCCCAGCGACGTGGATGCCATCATCACGAATGCGGCAGGCTGCGGATCCGGCATGAAAGAGTATCCGATGCTCTTCCGGGGACTGCCGGAGGCGGATATCGCTGCGCGATTCGCCGCCAAGGTGCAGGACGTGAGCACATTTCTGTACGAGCTCGGGCTGCTGCCGCCGGCACAGGTGGGTGCACACAATCTGAAGGTCGCTTATCACGACGCCTGTCACCTTGCCAACGCGCAGGGTATCCGGAAGGCACCTCGGGAGCTCCTGCAGACCATCCCCAATCTGGAATTGATCGAGATTCCGGACGATGGGTTCTGCTGCGGGTCGGCGGGGACCTACAATATCGAACAGCCGGAGATTGCGGAAGCACTCGGAAAACGAAAGGCCGACAGGATTCTCCAAAGCGGTGCCGATGCGGTAGCAGCAGGAAATGTCGGCTGTCTCGTTCAGATCAGAAAAGCCCTCGAAACGAGCAAACGGGAGATCCCTGTCGAGCACACGATCACCTATCTCGATCGTGCCTATTCCGGCCGACTCTGAGCAGGATTCCGCACCAGGTGCCGGCTGCGGCTATGCCGTCATGGGAACCGGGATCAGCGAGGGCGATACGAGGGGAGATCCGGGAGGGAAGAACTGCGGATCCCCCCTTGCATCGCGGGTACGCCGGAATGACGCGGGGCTACTGGGCTGCCGGCCCCTTGCTCAGGTCATAGATGAACAGCCCACGTCCCACCCCGGCGGGATCACCGACTTTGGCCATTTGAAAAGCCATATAGCGGCCGTCGTCGCTGACGACGGGATTCGAGGCCTTGAATCCCCGTTCGTCATTGAAGAAGGTCAGGCGCTCGAACTCGGCCGAACCGTCCAGTTTCAGTCGGTAGATGTCGATGAACTGGGAGTCACCACCGCCCCGGTGCCGATCGCTTTCGACGAGCGTGTACTCACCGGACGGGTAGATTCCCTCGGGCTCCTCGTAAGTATCCGGGGACTTCGAATAGTTGTGGGTGATCTTACCGGTCGAGATGTCCACACCCATAACCTCGGTGTGCTGGTAACCGTAAGCGGCAAAGGTCAATTCCTTTTCATCCGGTGGCCGGAAATTTTGCGTTTCGAGTCCCGTCTTGAAGTCGAGGTCGCGATTGTCCAGAACGAGCTTTCGATTCGTCAGTTGCGGAGTTCCATCTTCATAGACGATGTCCGCCATCCAGATCTGGGCGGCTCCTTCGGGCAGCTTGTCCGGATACTGATCGTGGGTGATGGTCCAAGCGATCTTCAGATTCTTACGGGACACGGCCGGGCCTTCCGAACACTTGACCCCCAGCGCTACCGGAGGCTTGTCGAGATCCCTGCTGAGCACCCAGAGTTCGGCATTCGATCGTCGGCTGGGCCAAGGATCTTCGGCATCGAAGTGCCGGGCGCCTGAGAGAAGGATGTCCCCGTTGCTCAGGTACAGCGCCCGGGTGTAACCCTCGTTGAAGTAGTGGAAGGTCACGGGTCGGATGATCTTCGTCGCGACTTCGACTTCGAACGCATCTCCGAAGGTCTTTTCGAGGAACAGGATGCGTTTCCCGTCGTGGGACCAGTCGGCGCGCTGGCCGAAGTAGGTCAGCCGAGTGATATAGGAAGGCAACTCGTCCGCCGGAGACGTGCCACTTGCCGCCTGTACGACGGCTCCTCCCGTCGCCATTTTGGTCGTGCCGGATCCACAACTGAGAATTGCGATCGACAGGGCCAGACAGCCTGGCAGGATGAAAACGACTCTCTTCATGCATTTGCTCCCTTCGAGATCCTGGCTCGATAGCCTCGTTGGGTCGACCGTGGGGGAAGGGCCGATTCGCGCATCGCTCACCGGCCCCTCCGGCGGTTGCCACTGACTCGAGGTCCCTGGGTAAGGCTAGAAAGTCAGGTGCAAACCTACCTGCATGGTTCTCATGTCTCCCGCACCGTTGATCAGACCGAAGTTCACACTGTTGACATTGTTGTTGGGATTGTTGAAGTTCACATGGTTCAGTGCGTTGAACATGTCCAGCCGGGCCTGCAGTTGCATCCCTTCCCGAACCGTGAAGTACTTTGCCAGCGAAAAATCGGCCGAGAAAAAACCGGGGCCGCGAACCAGACTCTTGCCCGCCGTCCCGGGGCGGATCGCAACGTCGGATTCCGGATCGAGAGGAACCGGCGTGAAAGCGTCCTTGACGACATAGTTCTTGGGACAATGCGCACCGGGATTGCAGAACCCGACGTTCTCGTTACTGATCCAATTGCTGTTGACCACGGCACCGCCGACATAGTCGGGCCGGCAGTGATAGTCTCCGCCCGGGCAATCCTGGACGATGATGACCGGTGTTCCGGTGTGCAACTGGAGAATGGTGGAGACGTTCCATCCGCCCAGCACACCCCGCGCAATCGGATTGCTCCAGCCTTCGAATCTGGGAAGCTCGTAAATGATGTCGCCGGCGAACCGATGCGTCGTGTCTCCGGCGACGAGGCCTCGGGCAATTCCTACGTTGAAGAAATCCTGAATTTGATCCGTGGCTTCACCCTGATAGTAGGCACCGATGTCGCCACCGGCATAAGCAAGTCCTTTGCTCCAGGTATAGAACCCATCGAACGAGAAACTGCTCGTGAATCGCTTGCGCAGTGAGACCTGCAGCGCGTTGTAGATCGTACTTTCCGAGTTGTCGACCCAGTAGCCACCCGGAATAATGTCCGGATTGGGTCGCACGCCGGTTAGCCGGTCGGGTTGATCGAAGCGACGGTGCATGATGAACTTCACGCCCCGCACTCCCACATATCCCACCTCCATCATCAAATCCTGGGCCAGTTCTCTCTCAATGTTGAGCTGAAAGTTGATGGTGTAGGGATTCTCGAGCTGAGTATTGAGGATGGAAAAGACGAATCGCTTTCCGGATTCGGCTGTGAGCTGGTCGGCCAGGCCAACCAGATCTTCGTTGTATGCAGGCCAGGCAAGATCATACCTTTCCACCTCCGTTGCACTGAAGCTGACGCGAGCGGGTACCGTCGGATTGCCGGCACTCTGGCGAACCGTACCGGGTATCTGGGGACTGAACAGAACGCCGGCCCCCCCACGAATAACGGTCCGTCCCTGACCGTCCGGATTGTAGGCGAAGCCCAGTCTCGGTCCGAAGTTCACCGCATCCGATTCGTACGGATTATCGAACGGACGCAGTGGTCCAAAGTTGAACTCATGCCAGTCCGTCGGCGGTTCGTAATTGACGATATAGGCCGCCACCTCTTCGACGGGCTTGGCCACGACATGACCGTAGTAGTCGTAGCGAATGCCCGCATTGACCGTCAGGTTTCGGCTGGCTCTCCAGTCGTCCTGGACAAACACGCCAAACGAATCCATGTGGGATGTGTACAAAGGAGATCCGAACGTTGGAATGACAGCGCTCGGCTGACCCGACAAGAAGGTGGCTATATTCGGAAAGATGATATTCGGATTCTCCGGATTGGACCGGAAACCCGTGATCCTCTGATAGTCGCCTCCAAACTTGATCGAATGATTGCCCATGGTGTGAGCGATCTTCTGATCGAAGCTGTAGGTGTCGCCATCCATGTCCCAGACTTCGGCGGAGTTCACGGTGCCGAAGCCATCCCCTTGAATGGCGAGACGGGGTATCCGGCGCCCCCAGGTGATGGACTCCGACTGATTGGGATCCTGCGCCAGGAAGAACTCGTCGAGCCTCTGCTGGCTGGCCCGGTTGAATCCGAACCGTGTTTCCGATGTCCAGGTCGCTGAGGCCATGACGTACTGAGCCGTGATCCTGTCGGACTGGTTGAAGTACGTGCGGTCGTTCGAACCATTGATGTTGGCCGACGGCAATGTGAATCTCGGTCGCCGTCGCGTGTAGGTGACCGACAGGTTGCTGGAATCGGAGATCTGAAGATCGCCCTTTGTCACGAAGTGATTCTCCCGGGCGCTTCTGGATCCGGCGCCCTCGAACTGGCCCACGTACTGATCACGTGGGACATTCGGAAGGGGCAGGGTATCCAGCAGGACTCCGAGTGCAGGACTCGAGTTTGCGTCGAGCAACTGCTGGCGCAACGCCGCGGTCGGGACGGTTTCACTGACCCGAGCCGCTTGAGATTCACGGTATCCTTCATAGGTTGCGAAGAAGAAGGCCCGGTTCTTGATGACAGGTCCGCCGAGCGAACCGCCGAATTGGTTGAAGACCAGGCGATCTTGCGGAATCTCGTTGCCGCTCGCATCCTTGCTGGGCCGAAACGGGTCGCGTGCGTTGAAGATATGGGACTGATAGTTGTAGAACGCACTCCCATGAAACTGATTGGTGCCCGATTTACTGATCAGGTTCACCTGGCCGCCTACGACGTTGCCGTATTCGGCCGCCAGGATGCCCCGCATCACCTGGACTTCCTGAATTGCGTCGATGCTCATGACGTCGATGTAGTTGCGGCCATGATAATCGGAGATACCCCTGCCTTCCGGATTGGCGTTGGCATCGGTTCCGTCGACCGAGATCCCGGTCCCATGTTTTCCAACTCCGTTGATACGCAGCGAGCGGGTGTCACTGGTTGAGGAGATGTCGACACCGGATGAGAGCATGAGCACGTTCGTAAAGTTACGGTGCGACAGCGGAAGTTCCTTGACTTCGAAGTCGCTGATCGATTCCCGCTGCTCGGCATTCGTTGTGTTGACGAGCTGAGCTCCGCCCTGGACCGTGACAGTCTCGCTCAGTTGTCCGACCTGAAGGACGAACTCCCGACGTACCTGCTGGCCTGCCTCGAGCTCCAGTCCTGTCGTCACGGATGTCTTGAAGCCCTGCAGCGCCACCTCCAGCGTGTAGGTGCCGACCGGAAGGAAATCGAACGTGAAGTGCCCCTCCGTGTTCGTCACCTTGCTCCGCACCACTCCGGTGTCTTCGTTGGTCAGTTTGACGTCCGCTCCCGGGATGACCGCCCCGGTCTCGTCGACGGCAGTCCCGTAGAGCGTTGCGGATGTCACCTGCCCGAGCATCATACCGACTGCCGGCAGTGCGCAGATCAGTACCACGACCAATGTGCGCAGTCTCTGATTTCGAATCATTATTCCCTCCATCCGATCAACAATTGTTCCTTCTGTGGGAACCTGATGACACCTCCCCTGCCGCACCGGAAGTTTGAAATCCGTGCTGCGGGAGATCCTTTATGTTGTTGCACCTGCATCCAAGATGAGAGCAGTCGTAGTTACTCCCCGCTTATGTTGCTGGTAGTATTATTCGGTCAATTTGGGCTGTAAATGGTACACCGCGAGAAAGATTTCCATCTGTACCAGACTGCCTGCCACCCCTTCGCTACAACCGCCGTCATCGTTAAAACAGATCGCTTTCACCGGCGATCCGCTCCAGGTCTTCGCGGGAATACGTACCCAATGCACGGAAATCCAAGTCGACGTAGTTCTTGATCCAACGCAATGCGATCTTGAGGGACTTGCGGTAGCGTTCGGCCGCCGCCTCGTATTGCGCAGGAGCTAAACCGACCGACTTCCCCAACTCGAGGATGCTCTCCAATTCCTCCACGAGGAGCTTCTTGACCAGCGCGTAGTCATGCTCCCGACCGGTCTCGTCGTCCCTGGCGGCATGACGAATTCTCTGCGCGATCTGGGCGACCGAGATCCTCGCCGTTGCAAGGTCCTCCATCAGCGCAGGATAGTTCCCCGGCTGGGCGGCCATGCTGTCGATGCCTTTTGCGCCCCGCCCTCCAAGCCAGCCTTCGAGATACTCCAACAGCATTCGGGCGTTGCGGCGAGTGCCCAGAATCGTGATCGGGCCCTCGGGAACCTTGATCTCGAGCGGGTAGTTGTCCGGGTCGGCCATTTCATCGCTCGGTTTCCAACCGCTTGCATGCAGCTCCTTGAAAGGATCTGCGGCTGTCTTCATGTGGAAGATGTGAGCCACCCATCCCCGAAGAAATCCCTGCCGCGCCTCCCATTCCTTGTCTTTTCGGATCGCTGCGGCGGCTTGCTGATTCACTTCGTCGTCCTTACTTGGCAGAGCCGTCGCCATTCCGCCGATGGGGATGCCGCCCCGTTTCAGGCAGATGGCGACCAGCCGTTTGAAGCCGCCGCCCAGAAAATCGGTCGTCTTGATATCGACTCCAAAGCGATCTGGCCAAACCGAATCGGGGTCGTTCATGACGTATTCGAGAATGCTGGCCTGGTAGTCCCAGCGGGCGGCATTCAGCCCCACACCATAGGGCTGCAAAGCAAAGAGGATCTCTTCCATCTGGTAGGCGGCCGGCAGGGACTCGATCAGCGGGATCACCTTGATCTCGGCGTCCTTCAGATGATCGAGGTACGTTCGGGCGAGGTCGAAGAATTCCTTCCAGAAGGAAGCCTCCGCCGCCGACTCGAGTTTCGGGAGATAGAAGTAGATCCCCTGTCCGCGCTCCACCTGCGCCCTGCCCACATGGAAGAGGGTCAGCGCCGTCCCCAGAATGCTGGCCCGAGCCGGACTTCCGTCGATTTGAAACTCATGCTCGACGAGATGCAAACCTCGCTCACGATGCATGAAAAAGGGTAGCTCCCCGTCCTGGAGGTCGTACTGTTTCCCCTTGGCTCGATCGTAGAAGGAGAGGGTCCCCTCGACGGCCGCCTTGCGGTTTCGGGCGGCGGCGACGGTATCGACAAGTCGGTGTCCCGCCGAGTCCTCGTCATCATCGAGATCCCCTTCCGCCCTCTCTCCTTCGGGACCGGGATTGAGCGCGTTGATGAACATTCCGGTGATTGAAGCCGGACCCGAAATCTCGATTCCCCGCCTGTTCAATTCGTCTGGATACGGAGCGACTTTCCAGTCTCCTGTGGTCGCCTCGCTCTGGGGAAGGTAGGTTGGCAGGATCCCGTTATGGAGCGCCTTCTGCAGCACTTCCTTCCTGCGTCCCATCAGCATTTCGATGCGCGATGCGAATTGGTCGTGCATGTGCAGCAGGAAGTCGTTGAACTCTGGAGTAAATACTTCGGATGCTCCCTCCACATCGCGATAGGTAATTCGTTTTGTTGCTACTGTAGCCATGCTACCCCCTTGAATACGATGATTTCCCCTCCGGGAACATGATAGTGAACCGGATTCTGTCAGCGGATCAGTTCAGGTTCGCTAACAGATTGCACGTTGCGAGATCGGCCCTCGACTAAAGGGGCGACCGGCGAAGAACAGTACGTCCCTCAGTTGTTTCAGGCTTTCACTGGATATGATGTGTGTTAACTCCATCAATGACACTTCGTCGCTCTTGTTTCGAATAACCCAGTCTCGAAAGGAATCGGGACAGTTCGGAGAGATGTAAATGCTCCGGACACGATTCATCCAGTAACGGACGAGGAGTTTGTCCTCATACGGAATGCCGATGAACTTCTCGAACTCTGGTCGGGATAGGACATTTCGAAGGAGTGATTCGAGTTCATCGACGAAGCACTTGTCCTTGGCGAGGAAGAGTACACGACCAGCCTCGAGCGATTCCGCGAGCCGATCCAGGATCGTGTAGTTGAGCCGAACTCCAAAGACCTCGGGCCCGCGGTCCTGCACGGCATCCCGAACCTCCCGCATGTGGTATTCCGTGGTCAGAAGGAAGTTCCACCGCGGAACCTCGCCCGAAAGCCGCTCGCGCAGTTCCGTCAGCGGAATCGGTACGGCGCGAACCCTCAACTCCCGGGTCAGGTCACGGCACAGCAATTCCCGCATTTCCTGGTTGCATTCCACGACCCCCAGCAGACCCGGAGAACGACCGACGGTCACACACCCCTCCATGAGCCGCCAAAGCTCGTCTTCCTCGAAACCGAGTGCGCGGGCCTCACGGACGAGACGACGAACCTTGACAGCAAGATGTGCTTTGCGGGACTGCTCCTGTGCCAGATTTCCACCATTGACGAAGACACCCGATTTCGGCCTGATTTCGACCAGTCGCTCGTACTCGAGATATTGATAGATCGAATGGGCGGTCTTCGGATTGATTTCCAGGTTGTTCGCCAGTTGTCTGACCGAAGGTAGCCGATCTCCTGAGCGGAGCGTCCCCATGTGAAGATGCTGTTTGAGCTGTTTGAGTACCTGGGCGTGACTCGATTCCTGACGGGATCGGTCGATTCGGAATATTCTGTTGGACTCCATAGGGGCCCCTCCCTTGAAAGCCAGACAAGGCCGTCGAGCGTGCCTTTTCGTCCGCGTTTTCCGCAACGTACGCAACGGACACGCGACGCTGCAATAGAAAACGAGTTCCATTCCGCAGCATGGAATGGTTTTCGCAAGTCGAACGGACACAATTCCGTTCTGCGGAAGAATTCGGGTATCAACGGCGTAAAGAACTCCCGACCTGGGTCCGCATTCGACAGAGACTTGCGAGAGCCGGATGAGGGCATCCGGTAGAGTACCGAACCTTTTCAGACAGTACGACTTGTGCGGATCGAAGCGCCTGCACCTTCGTGGTCTCCGCCAATGAATCAGTGTGGTCGCAGTTCTTACTTATTTTTGCGTTAGGCTGAAAACTCTAGCAGGATTCCTCCGTGGCGTACCAAATCTTGTTCGTGGATGACAAACTCTGAA
This sequence comes from uncultured Acidobacteriota bacterium, assembly GCA_963823995.1. Taxonomy (GTDB): domain Bacteria; phylum Acidobacteriota; class UBA6911; order RPQK01; family JAPXNP01; genus JARRKC01. Next base: position 468,703 of record CAWGNQ010000009.1, on the reverse strand, counting down.
CCTACACAAGAAAGGGAATCACTGATAGGAAGACCGTCTTTTTGGAGAATGATTTCAGCTTTCCATAATACAGAACTGCTTCTGTTTTTCCTTGTAGCCTTAACGAAAAGCCACCTAGACTCGCTTCATGGGCCCGGCAGGGAGGATCGAGTGCTCCTCGGAAATGCGCGCGCACGGTTTCCGTGGCCGCCGACTTCTCGGGTGGGCCTTTTTGAGATCAGGGCAGACACGGCCGGATCGGGCACAGCAGGAGAAGCAACGTGCAGATGCAACTGAACCACATCCATATTCGATGCCGGGATATGGCGCAGGCCGAAGAGTTCTACGTCAACGTCCTTGGCGGTCGCGTCACACAGCGAGGTGCCGTCCCGGGAATGCCGATCGTCCGGGTGGAACTGGGTGGACAGATCATCGCGCTCTCCCCACCCCGTGAAGGCATCCAAGTAGAGCCGCTGTCCGGCAACAATCGCTGGGGAGCCTGGCAAATCGCCTATCAGGTCGAAGACGTCGAGGCTGCCTTCGGCGAATTGACCGCTCGCGGCGCCAAGTTCAAGGGCGAACCCTTCGAGCAGATCCCCGGACTGAAAGTCGCCTACATTCACGCTCCCGACGGCGTGGAGATCGAGCTGGTCCAACTGGATCAGCCTGCTTACTCCAACTCGAAGCGCTCGAAGTCGGCGTAACCGTCGCCGCCGGTCATGTTGGGGTTCACACAGAACAATCCGACCTTGGCGCCGATCCAGACGCCGGGAGCGGCCTGAAACGTTTCCCCGATCGTCCGAAAGCGCCGACCGTCGAGACTGTACGAGAAGCTACACTCGGCGACGTTGTTCGAGGGATTCTGTACCCGGACTCTGAGGTGGGCGTTTCCCGACGGGACCTCGACCGACTCCACCTCTCGCGTCGCGTCGTAGCCCTGGTCGTAATTGCCCAGCGACATCCCCAGACGAAGTACACCGTCGGAGCGATAGAGCGCAAGATAGGCCCACTTTCGTCCCATGACGACCAGCCCGCATCGCTCGCCATCCTGCGCCGGATGAAAATCGGCCTGGGTCGTGGCGGTGAAGGAGGGTGCCGGGAATTTCTGCAGCAGGAGATTCGGAACGAACCACAGGTTTCCGTTCTGGGTGAGGTTCTGGACGACATGGAGCCGCAGGAAGCCAGGGCGTGAGGTCAGCGAGTACCAGTCGGCCCGGGGGTTGGCGTGCCACTGCCACTGCAGTCCGAGCTTCGGACCTTCGAACTCATCGGAAGTCTGGGGAACCTCCACCGGATAGCTCCTCCCCACGTCCGGCTTCGTCCACTCGGCGACCGGCTCGCCGATGCCGTCGCCGTTGATGTCCTCACCCATCAACGGCCAGCCGTCCTGCCAGCGGACCGGCTGGAGGTGCACGATGCGGCCATAGGGTCCGCGATCCTGGAAGTGCATGAACCACCACTCGCCCGACTTCAATTCGACGATTCCGCCCTGATGCGGACCGTTGATCTCGGTGCTGCCCTTGTGCAGGACGATCTTGGCTTCATAGGGGCCGTAGATGTTCCTGGAACGCAGGACCGTCTGCCATCCGGTCGGTACGCCCCCGGCAGGCGCGACGATGTAGTAGTAGCCGTCCCTCTTCAGAAACTTGGGCCCCTCGATGGTCGGCTGCGTCTGTTCTTCGTGGAAGATCACCTTGCCGTTGTCCAGGATCCTGCGGCCGTCAGGACTCATGCGGTGCAGGTAGAGAATGTTCGCCCGCAGCTTGCTCCGGACCAGGTAAACGTTTCCGTCGTCGTCCCAGAAGGGACACGGGTCTTCCCACAGCTCCACACTCACCACCTGGTGCAGATCCCACTTCGCCGCTGGGTCCGTCGCCGTCGCCATGAAGAGCCCCTCGTGAGGCGTGCAGAAGTAGACGTAGAAACGGCCGTCGTGGTAGCGGATCGAGGGAGCCCACGAGCCTTCCCCGTGCGCCGGCTTGTCGAACTTTTCGAAGGGAAGCCGGTCGTAGACGTGTCCGACGATCCGCCAGTTGACCAGATCCTTCGAGTGCAGGACCGGGATACCCGGCATGCAGTTGAAACTCGAAGCCACCATGTAGAAGTCGTCATCGACCCGGATCACGTCCGGATCGGAATAGTCGGCGAATATGACCGGGTTCTTGTACTTGCCGTTCCCAAGATCCGGGACCCAGGGCTGGGCCGAAACGCTCGGGGTCGCAGTCCAGAGAAGAATGCTCAACAAAGCTACCGTGCTCATCGGTTCCCTCCCTGTTCCGTCGCCCGCGGATTCAGTCTCCGACGACAGGGGCTATTGTGCCCTAATCGGCGTGTACGCGAAAAGGCATCGGGAATCGGACATCTGAATACCGGGAGCGGGTGACGGATGCCCGACCAACATGACGAAACCCGCAGCGTCGGAGTCCAAACGAACAGTGAGGGTTGCAGGAAAGTCCAACCATCGAGGCCGGACCGTGTGGGGATAGCCGGCTGTCTGCGCGACCGCGCGAACTGCCCTCTCTGTTCGCGCCGGGACGGGAATCAGGGAGTCGTCGAGCGTGCAAGAGCCCCCCTCACTCAGACACCTCCAAAACCCGTTCCAGCAGCCACGTCGGACCGGCAATGACAAGCAGGATGCTTATCCCACCCGGTCCTCCCGTTCCAGCAGCCACGTCGGACCGGCAATGACAAGCAGGATGCTTATCCCACCCGTTCTCCGTGAAATCAGGGCAGCCTCTGCAATCCCTCGCACTTGACCGTCCAGCTCCCGTCCCGCGGGAAACCCGGGGCATCGATGACCGGAGCGTCGTCCCAGCCGGCCGCCATCAGGGCGACGGCCATCAGCAAGCCTCCGTTCCCCGGCAGATAGATGGGCAGCCGATCGTTCTGGTAGTTGTGACCGTTGTTCAAGTACGTATTCTTCTGCGACGTCCATCAAAAGCGCATCCATGGCCAGGTCGGGCTCACCCACGCGAGCAGCCGTCATGGCCATCAGCGGGAAGTCCCATCCCCAGGTGCTCTCCCAGTTCCAGGACTGCATCACTGCCTGGAGTGTCTTCTTCATTGCGGTCCGGTCGACGTCGGGATTCGGGATCATCCCGAAGGCGCCCAGAAGCGCCGGGTGATCCCGGCGGTTCGCGGGTTCCGAAAAGGTATCCAGGGCCGTCTCGGCATTCTGGTAAAGCCCCTCGTGCATGGGAAGCGGTGAGAGGTGATCGAGGATCTCGTCCCACTTCGGGTTTCTCTCCAGGCCCAGGCGCTCCCGCCAGGCCTGGGCCGTTTGGAGCCCGAAACGCCAGTAGGAGAGCTCGAGGGCCGGGTTCATGCAGGCCTCCGGTCCATAGATCTCCTGGGCCGGAATGAGGGGTGGTCCGAGGACATAGCGAGCACTCGACTCATCCAAATGAGCGTAGGACGCCATGAAGTCCGCCGTCTGGAAGACCAGGTCTCTGTACCGATCGAGGACCCGTCGCTCTCCGTAGTAACGGTAGCAGCAGTTCGGCGTCATAAATCAGATGCGGCTGCTGCCAGATCAGAAAGACGCCGATTCCCGACGGACTTTCCCGCCCGGCGGGCCCCACCATCTTCGGCCAACGCACGCCGGAGTATCCCTGACGCTCCGCCTTGCGACGGGCCTGAGGGAGTATCCGGGCATACCAGGAAAGGCTGCTCTCGAGCATCTGTGGCTTGCCCCACGGCACGAAGTGAGCCGCATGCCACCAGTGCATCTCCAGATGGAACTTGCCGTACCAGCTGTTCAGCGTCAGCCCGGTCTCCTGAGGAGGCAACGATCCGGAACACTGAATCGCCGTCAAATACCGGGACAGCACGACCCGTCGCTCCAATTCGTCGGCTCTCGGGTCGGTACTTCCGGAAAGATCGACGGCACCGCCGGTCGACCAGAATTCCTTCCAGTGAGCCCGGGAAATCGCAAAGGTTTCGTCTGCACGGTCCTCTTCGGCCGGGGCTCCGGGCGGTGAGAAGCGGCACGTAAAGGAAAATTCCCGGCCGTCTCGAATCAGCAGCTTGAAAGCGTGTCGATCGACCTGTTCAAAGGCGGCATCCCCGATCCAGGCGATCTCGACCGAGTATCTCGTCTCGCCGATCGTCCGGTCGATCGTCACCGAGTTCGCGCTTCGGGCGGCGATCAGGGACGAATGTCGATCCGGTTGCTCCCAATCCGAAGGGTCCTTTCCCCAGACGGGAGCAGGATAGGGAAATTCGAAGGCGACGGCCGTCCGCCCGGCGTCGAGGGCCTCCGACTCGACGTGAACCGCGATCTGATCCAGAGTCGGATGGCAGGCCGTTTCCACACGATAGACCTCCCCGTCCACGGTGAAGCGGCTCAATATCAGTCCCTCCCAAAGCTCCAGCGACTGCCGGATGCCGGTGATGTCGGCCGCCTGCACGGCTCTCCCCTCGGAATTGCGCAGTCTGAAACCGATTCGCCCCAAATTGATGCGCCGGGGGTTCGACCTCAGCCATCCGCCGGCTTGGCTTCGCTGTTGGGAGGCGTAGGGTACCTTTCGTCCGTAGGTATCGAATTCCCGAAAGGTCTGGGACAACTCAAAGCCTTCGGGGTTGGCGTCGGTGTGCCAGCCCCACTGAGATTCGGTCAGCAGGGGGATACCCTCCGCATAGCGGTCGGCAAAAGTCTGCAGACCCGTCACACCTGCCGTGAAGGCAAATTGTCCGTTGCCGACGGTGAAGGGGGACAGAGGATCCAGGCGGGTCACCGCCGGGATGTGGCGCCGGACCAGAGCCTCCCGGTCGATGGAGGGAGCGTCGGTCGGACCATGGATCATGCAGGACCCCAGGAAAAATACTGCGATCCACAGGTATCGTCTGCCTGCCAGCATGTCGATGTCTCCGGGCGACCGATGAACGCCTAAGCCGTCGCAGACACTATGCCTTGCCGACACCGGCCAGGCAACCGCTGAACGCCTTGCCCGGCTTCGGCAATGTGCCTTCGTCCGTGGCGTCTTCCACGGAACTTCGTCACGACCGTCTTTCCCGCATCGGCTCGCCGACGTACACTGGTCCTGTCTTGGTGCGGACGGCATTCGGGATCCTGACACCGGCGGGATTCCCAGCCATTTTCTGAAAAGGATGGACACGATGAGAGTGAGAGCGTGGTTTTCGGCAGTCTTCTTCTGCATCCTCCTGATCGGTGTCGGCGGCCTCGCCCGGAGCGAGGACAGGATCGTCGTCAATGCCGATCTGGGGACCGTGAAGATCAACAAAAACATCTACGGCCATTTCGCCGAACATCTGGGGAACGACATCTACGGCGGCTTCTGGGTGGGCCCGGATTCTCGCATTCCGAACACCCGGGGTCTCCGCAATGATGTGCTTGCCGCGATGAAGGAGATCAATCCTCCCGTCATCCGCTGGCCCGGCGGCTGCTTCGCCGACACCTATCACTGGAAGGATGGCATCGGACCACGCAATCAGCGTCCTTCGATCGTCAACACCAACTGGGGCGGCGTGACCGAAGACAACAGCTTCGGCACGCATGAATTCCTCGACCTCTGCGAGCTGCTCGGTGCCGAACCCTATATCTGCGTGAATGTGGGCAGCGGGACGGTCGAGGAGGCATCCCAGTGGGTCGAATACGTCAATTCGGACGCCGACAGCCCCATGACCAAGCTGCGCAAGAAGAACGGCCGCGAGCAACCCTGGAACGTCAAGTACTGGGCGGTCGGCAATGAGAGCTGGGGCTGCGGCGGCAATATGGACGTCGAGTACTACGTCGATCTATTCAAGCGTTTCGCCACCTTCATGCGGTCGGGGCACCTCTACCGGGTCGCCAGCGGTGGCACCGACTCGGACTTCAACTGGACCGAGACGCTCATGCGGAAGATGCAGAACCGCGAGCAGATGATGCAAGGCTACTCCTTTCACTACTACACGTTCGCGGGCGGCTGGAACAACAAGGGCTCGGCCACCCAGTTCGGCGAGAAAGACTGGTTCGCCACGATGAGCAAGACGCTGCAGGTCCGGGATGTCCTCGAGCAGCAGATCGGAATCATGGACCGCTATGACCCGGAGAGCCGGATCGGCCTGATTGCGGACGAATGGGGTAACTGGTTCAACGTCGAGCCAGGTACCAATCCCGGCTTTCTCTTTCAGCAGAACACCGTGCGTGACGCAGTGACGGCGGCGCTCTATCTGAACATCTTCAACAACGATGCCCGGCGTATCCAGATGGCCAACATCGCCCAGACCATCAACGTTCTCCAGGCGATGCTGTTCACCAAAGGTGATCAACTCGTGAAAACTCCGACCTTCTACGTCTTCAAGATGTACAAGGTGCACCAGGATGCCACCCTGCTCCCGATCGACGTTCAATGCAAGGACTACACGGTCGGAGACGAATCGATCCCGGCGATCACCGCATCGGCGTCGAAGGACGCGGAAGGCCGGATCCATATCTCAATGGCCAATCTGAACCCCAACCAGGACATTCCGCTCTCGATCGAGGTGCGCGGTGCGGGAGAGCTCGGGAGTCACAGCGGCCAGATCATCACGGCTCCGACCATGAATGCCTACAATGATTTCGGCAAACCGGAGGAGGTCAACATCCAGCCGTTTTCGGGATACTCGCTGGATCGGGATACGCTGTCGGTTCAGCTTCCCTCGAAGTCGGTCGTCACGATCGAGTTGGCGCCGTAAAGAGGCCCGGATTTCCGGAGCCGTCGACAGACACTGACCGCGCATTCAGAACAGGGTGTTTCATCATGAACAAAATATGGATGGGGTTACTCGCATCAGCGGCTATGGCCGCGGGCCAGACCCGAGGAGCCGATTTGATCACGAACGTGGACGGGCGGACCACGAAGAGCCTGAATGGGAAGTGGGAGACGATCATCGATCCCTATGAGACCGGGTATTATGACTACCGCTACGAACCCAGCAAGAATGGCTATTTCAAGAACCGCCCGCCCCAGAACAAGAGCGATCTCGTCGAGTACAACTTCGACGAGTCGGAACTTCTGAGCGTCCCGGGTGACTGGAACACCCAGGACCAGAAACTGCTCTTCTATGAAGGCACGATCTGGTACAAGAAGTCGTTCGACTACCGGAAGAAACCGGACACGCGGGTGTTTCTCTATTTTGGAGCCGCCAACTATCAGGCGCACGTCTACCTGAACGGAGATAAGCTGGGCGAGCATGCCGGTGGCTTTACCCCCTTCGACTTCGAGATTACCGACCGGCTTCGCGAGGAAGACAACTTCGTGGTCGTCAAGGTCGACAACGTGCGCCATCGGGAAGCCCTCCCGACGGTCAACACCGACTGGTGGAACTACGGCGGTCTGACCCGTCGTGTGATGCTGATCGAGGTGCCGTCCGTTTTCGTTCGCGATTACTTCATTCAGTTGAACAAGGGGTCGCTCGACCGGGTGTCGGGCTGGGTGAAGATCGATGGTCAACGACCAAGCCAGTCCGTCAGAGTACAGATTCCGGAGGCGGGAGTCGATGAGTCCTTTGAGGCCGGGCCGGACGGTCTGGCACAAGTGAGCTTCGATGCCAATCTCCAGCTTTGGTCTCCTGAGAGCCCGAAACTGTACGATGTCGTCGTCTCCACGCCCACGGACACGGTTCACGACTCGATCGGATTTCGAACGATCGAGGCGGACGGGACGGACATCCTTTTGAATGGGAAGCCGATCTTCCTGCGTGGTGTGAGCATCCACGAAGAGGCTCCCTTCCGTTCCGGTCGGGCTTTCAGTGAGGCGGACGCACGCACGCTCCTGGGATGGGCCAAGGATCTCGGCTGCAATTTCGTCCGCCTGGCGCACTACCCGCACAACGAACACATGACCCGCGAGGCCGACCGGATGGGACTGATGGTCTGGTCGGAAATCCCGGTCTACTGGACGATCCTGTGGCAGAACCCGGGCACCTTGAAGAACGCCAGGAATCAGCTCACGGAAATGATCACACGGGACAAGAACAAGGCCTCGGTGGTCTTTTGGTCGATGGCCAACGAGACGCCCCGGAGCGACGAGCGCCTTGCATTCCTGAAGCAGTTAACCGAACTGGCGCGTCAACTGGATCCGACGCGTCTGCTGACGGCGGCCACGGAAGTCCACTACACCGACCCACACACCCTCATGATCGATGACCCTCTGGGGCAGTACCTCGACGTTCTGGGCTGCAACGAGTACCTGGGCTGGTACGACGGCCTGCCTGAAAAATGTGACACCGTGCAGTGGAAAACGGCCTATGACAAGCCCCTGATCATGAGTGAGTTGGGCGGGGGTGCGCTCTACGGCTACCACGGTGACCCTTTGACCCGCTGGACCGAGGAGTACCAGGAAGCCGTCTACGTTCATCAAACGAAGATGTTGAAGAAGATTTCCTTCCTGCGCGGCATGACTCCCTGGATCCTGATGGACTTTCGATCTCCGCGTCGACCACTGCCCCGGATCCAGGACTTCTTCAATCGCAAAGGACTGATCTCGAATCGCGGCCAAAAGAAGAAGGCGTTCTTCGTCCTGCAGGGCTTCTATCGTGAACTGTCGAGAGTCAGTGAGGCCCCTTGACGGACGATGAACGATTCGATGGGCGCAGCCGCTGCAAAAGATACGAAACCGAGACGGTGGTTCCCACGAGCAGATAAGGCTCGATGGCAAGTCGATAGCGAGAGAAGCCCGCAAGAGCCACGGCCGCCGTCACGTAGGCCACGACCAGCATCAGGAACGCCTTGACCTCCCAGGGCATCCTCGGAAGGAAGAGCGATACTCCGAATCCGATCGCAATCAACACGTTGATCCCCGCGATCAGGACCATGTAGACGAGAACCGGTCGTCGGATGCGCATCAACAGGTCCCACCGATCCGACGTCGAGGAGTGCACGATGCGCAGTCCGCTGACATCCTGCTCGAGTCCGAAGAACTGGTAGATGTCGAAGCGGCCCGGATCGACGAAGAAAATGGCGGAACCGCGCGCATACAGCCAGAGCGTGGTCGGCCAGCGCTCGATCCGGCTTTTCCAGAAGGACCGCCAATCTGCGCTGTCCTCCTCCGCGAAGCTCCTTCCCCCGACCTCGGGACGATCAGTGCGGGGCGTCATGTAGTGGAGGTACTGTGAAACGATCGAACTGAAATGGTAATGCCCGGTCCGCAGTTGATTCCTGTAACTCCAGGCCGAGACGGAGAGAAGGGGAAGCAGTGCGAGGACCAGCAACATCCGGCGACGGCTGCGAAGGAAGAGCCCTCCCCAGAATGCCAGATTGGGAATCCAGAAGAACAGTGCGATCGGTTTGGCGAGCGGGGCGAGAGCCAGCGCCACGTTCATCAGAAAGGCGTACCTCCAACTACCGGTGTTCAGAAACCGAACCAGTGCGTACAGCGCCGAGAGGAGCAGGAACTGAAGCAACACTTCGGCCATGACAGTCTGGGCGTAAATGACCTGGGCCGGATAGAGGACGAACACCGCCATGCAGACCCACCGGGGCCAGTCAGCGACATCGAGGAAGCGCAGGATGGCTCCCAACAACCATGCCCCGACAACGGTCAGCCCGATCTGGAGCAGCGCGACGAATGCACCGTTGGGTGTGAGCTCGAGCGGAAGCCAGATCAAGAGGGGGTACAGGGGAGTCCGCCGCGAGTAGAGTGCCGGGTCCGTCTGGCCGTTCAAATCGCCGGAATAGAATGTCCCCGACTCGTAGAGGTTGGTCGCAGCCGACGCATACTCAAACGAATCGACCGTCCAGCGCGTCTGAGGATGAAACTCCCCATAGAAGAAGGCGGCGGTGTAAACGAGGACGGCCACACCCAGAAGGACTCGTGGAAGCCGTTGATGCTCCAGATTCACGACTGAGCGTCCCTGATCGGATGTTGAGTCGTTCTCGGCTCCGGCCGTCACTGGTTCCGGACGATGTCGCCGGTCTTGATGCCCTCACCCGAGACCACCGTCGCCTCACTCGACTCGGCATCCACCTGCGTAACACGGATACGGGCGACCTGCGTCGTCAACTCCCTCAAAACGCGGCCGGTCGCAGGATCCTTGATGGTCTGCTTGACGCGCTCGACGTCGAGTTCGTCACCGACACCGACACCCGCGTTCGATCCGACGTTGATAATAACCATTCCGCCTTCCGCATAGGCGACCAACCCTCGGATCTCGACCTTGTGGGTCGGAACCCGACCCTTTGCGTCGATGAGCCTGTCCGCAACCTCTCCGGAAGCCTCGTAGGTAGCTTCACCCAGGATCGTGTCCTTGAAATCACTGCTCGTCATTTCCACCGAGCCGGCACCGAAACCGCCGCCTCCGCCGCCACCACCACCGAGCAGGAGACCGCTTCGCGATGATTCGCCTTTTCCTTCGGCCACGGCCAGGATCTCTCCGGTGTTGACGTCGACCAGCCGAGCGTTGATGACGACATTGGCTTTCCCTTCCTGCTTGCCGACCTTGGCTCCTCCGAAGCCGCCCCAGGAGCCTCCCAGCCCTCCGAAGCTCCGCTTCTTCTCCTCGGTTCCAAACTGCGTGATAGACCCGACCACGATTGCGTCGACTCCCAACACCTTACCGATCTGAGCGGCCGACGATGAGTCGGCTCGATTGCTGTTTGAGAAATTCTGTTCAGCCAGCACCGAATCGAGGGCCTTCCTCTCGATCACACTGTAAGTCCCATCGTTGACGAGATCCGTGACGATGACATCGGCAATGCCGGCTCCGATATCCCAGTTATAACCTCCCCACCAGTGCTGCACGCCCGAGAAGTCGAAATCGAGCACGGCGATGCGCTTCTTCTGCGGTGCTGCCTGCAGGCTCACGGCGACCGCAAACACCATCAATGTCACGAGCAGTGTTCGTCTCACTTTCATCACTTGAAGCCTCCTTGTTGACAACGATTGGCTACCGGATTCTCACGAGGCGCCCGTTTTCGAAGGTGAGTGCATAAGACGAATATCGCCAGACCTCGGCTTCCCCAAAACGGTATCGATCCACGGGCGACCCCAGCAAGCCCAAGACCGCCGCAGGGTCCATCCCTTCCGACAAAGGGATCGTAATGGCGATCATCACGAAAAGAGGACAAAGGTGTCGAATTTCCATTTCAAGTCAACGCAATTATACAAAGCCACACAGATTAGGGAACCCCTTCCATGACTCTGCTCAGTGTCTCATTCCCAACTCATTAAGTTATCGACACGATCGGACGAGTGGCATAGTCTGATCCGAGCGTGACCTTCGCCTGCAAGGCACAGGCACGACGGTCGAACGCAAGGACTCCGGGCGCCCAGGGGTCGGTGCGGAAGGAGAGGAGTTTCCGGAGAAGCATGGTGGAAGCGTTTTCCAGTTGGACGATCGCCTCGGTAAGATCCGACCTTCGCAGTGGGAAATACACCGCCAGGGAGTTGGTGGACGATCTTTTTCGTCGAATCGAAGCCCTTCAGCCGGTCCTCAACTGCTTTCTCACGCTGAACGAGAAGTGCCTGGACGATGCGTCCCGGATTCGGCGGGAGGACACCCGACCGCTGGCCGGCATCCCGGTCACGATCAAGGATCTGATCCTCACGCACGACATGCCGACGACGGGCGGATCCAGAGTACCCTCCCCCTGTGACGTTCAATCGAGGGATGCGCTCAGCGTCAATCGGCTTCGCAAGGCCGGCGCTCTCATGGTCGGGAAGACCAGCCTGCACGAATTTGCTTTCGGCATCACGAATGAGAACGAGCACTTCGGAGCGGTTCGCAACCCGTGGGCAACCGAGAGAATGTCGGGAGGATCGAGCGGTGGCTCGGCCAGTGCCTTGGCGGCCCGCCTGGGTCTCGGCTCCGTCGGAACCGACACGCGCGGCTCCATCCGCATCCCGTCGGCCTGCTGCGGAATCTGCGGCCTCAAGCCGACCCGAGGCCTCATTCCCATCAACGGTGTGATCCCGCTGAGCCGAACGCTGGATCATGTGGGCCCGATGGCCACGTCAGTGACCGACCTCCAGGCCCTGTTTTCCGTACTCTGCCAGAAATCGAGCCGCCATCCACGGCGCTCGCGGAAGAGGGCCTCCCGCTGGCCGGTGCTCGGGTTCATTTCTGACTATTTCACCCGGGTCGAACCGGAGGTGACGAATGCGGTCCGGCGCGCCCTGCGCCTTTTCGAAGAGGCAGGCTTCCCGATCCTCGAAGTGAACCTTCCGGAGCTGAACGAGACGCTGGCGGCATCGGACGTCATTTCGCGCGCCGAGGCAGTGACCTTCCACGACCGGTTCCTGACGGAACACCCGGAAGGCTACGGCCCTCAGGTACGGGAGCGGCTCAGAAGCGGCTACCAGCTTACCGCCGTCGATCTCGTGCGGGCCGAACAGCAGCGACGGCGTGCAATCGAAGCGTTCCGTCGGATTTTCCGACAGGTGGACTGTCTGCTCGGTCCGACCCTTCCGGTGACGGCTCCCCAGATTGGAACGCACACCGTAGAAATCGGCGGTGAAAGGGAACCGATCGTCCCTTGTTTCGTCCGGCTCACGGCCGCTCAGAACATGGCGGGCGTTCCGAGCCTCAGCATCCCCTGTGGATTTTCGGACCAAGGTCTCCCCGTCGGCCTGCAGCTGATCGCGGGACAGCGGCGTGAATCGATCCTCTTCGAACTGGGCGAGCTCTACCAGGAACGCACGGACTGGCATCTCCGACTACCGAAGATCATCGCAAAGGAGACCCCCGGAAGCCCGATGAACGAGTGACGCAGTCTGGAGAACGTGAACGGCCGATTGCATCCTGCGCAGGATCTCCTGCGAGCTCGCCGGTCGTCTCCATCCATACTCGTCGAGGCCCGCTCCTCAGTCGTCCCGTTCTACCTGCCTCAGCGCCGCGAGAACTGTCTCGTGCACCCGACCGTTGGAGGCCAGGACTCCACGGTTGTGCATCAGCTTTCGTCCCGCGCTGAAGTCGAGTGCCTTGCCGTCGAGGTCGGTAATGGTACCTCCCGCCTCCTCGACCACGAGGGACCCGGCAGCCTGATCCCAGATCTTCTCCCGATAATCGGGCCGGGTGGGTGAGAGGAGCCTCAGGAGTAGATCTACCTGTCCCGCGGCCAGAAGGCCGTACTTCGCCTGGCTGTCCATGAGCACCGGATCCTGCCGGCTTCTCAGGTAACCGAGGAGCCTCTCGAGCCGATCCACGTTGGTGTGTCCCGATTCCACTGAACGCACCAGAACGGCCTGAGCCGTCGTCGCGATCGTCGAGACGGTCAGCCGCTCGAACTGGTCTTCTCCGAGAGGCCTCACCCAGGCACCCCGATCCTGCACCGCCACGACGAGGCAGCCTCGTTCGGCCGGCAGGGTCCGGAAGTCGCCACGCCGCAGGCTCAATTCGAGGCGGGGACATCCCAGCACCCCCAGCTTCACCTGTCCGTCTTCGACGCAAGCCAGTGCGACGGCATATTGGGCGCCGCGCAGGAACCCCTTGGTCCCGTCGATCGGATCGACGACCCAGAATCGTTGCGCCAGTTTACCCTGCCCCCGATCGATCCATCTCAGCACGACGTCGGCATCGGCCTCCGGTTCGAGTGCTTCGACGAAGTTCGTGATGCGCTCGATCAGCTGATCATGACCCGGTTTACGCAGAAGGTCCGCCGATTCTTCGCCGACCAGTATTTCACCCGGAAACGTCTGGCCGAGGCGTCGACCAATCAAAGCCTGGATCGCGAAGTCCGCGACGGTGACGGGGGAGCGATCGTCCTTCTCAATGGCCTCTGTGGCGAGTTCATCCTGGATGCGCCTGGCCAGACTGCAGCTGGTCTCGACGACATCGATTGCGAATTCCGCCTCCGGTGTCCCGGGTTCGAAGCTGTGGTTTCGCATGCCAGTGGGAGTTTATCAGTTCCCCTCGAACGAATGGCCGGGCGAAGAGAACGCGTCGGGCTTCGTCCGCTCCGACCAGCGCAGTTCTCCAAGCATCCGATGCCTGGCAAGGAGGGTCGCTAACGAGTCGCCGGCTCCCGCACGTAGAGCCGGTCGAACTTGCGCATTCCCTCGGGATCCAGCGACCAGACGTAGGTTTCAGGGTCGTCACCATGGTCCTGGAGTTCACGGCGCATCGACTCCGGCTCGAAGCGATAATCCTTCAACTTGATGGACTCGACAAATGAACGGCTGCGCAGCGCACGTTCGTCGTCCAGGACGCGCGAGGTGACATACGCGTAAATGAAACGCGCAAACTCCTTGAGGTTCTGCAAATGGCGGTCCAGAACTTCCTCGTTCTCCGACTGCGACGTCCCGACCTCGTAGAAGGCGGACTCGGCCTCCTTCAAGGGCGTCAATTCCATGAAATCGTTGAGCACTTTGACAATCGGAATGCCTTGCTCCTTCTTCCAGCCGAAGAAGTCGATCATGAACCGCTGGAGATTCCGGTTGATCGGACCCAGCTGGGCGAACTTCCGGAAGAACACCTGAATGAAGGTACGATCCGTGAACAGATCATTGATCACCGGAAAGACGTAGAAGCTGAAGTAGATCGCGAGTTCCCAGGCGTACTTCAATGCGAAGACTTCCTGGTCCCCCAATGCCCCGTAGCTGATGGAATAGCTCGGGACGTAGGCTTCGTAGAAGACCTTCATCAAAGGTTCATAGATCTCGCACTTTCGTTCCAGTTCCTGCTGGCTTTCCGACAGGATCGCATCGACGAGCATCGAATTGTACAAGGAGATCAGATCGGAGCCCGGACTGTAGAGAGGATCCGTGAAGCGACCCGCCATGCCGCTCATACCCCATTTGGAGGGACTGATGGTCTGCTTGCAGTCGTAGGCATAGTCGAGCAGTCTTGCGGCATCGAGGATGCGGCGATCGGGAAGATCCCTCTCGAAGAGCGGAAACTCCCGGCACGCCCACTCAATCAGCTTCTCCGGAGTGGCAACCTGCTTCTCGTCGAACAGCGCCTTGTCGTAAACGAGACCGAGGCTCGTCAGCCCTTGCAGCGGGATGACCCAGAACCAGAAACCTTCGCCCATGAAATGATTGGTGGCCAGCCACAGAGGGATCATGCCCTGTTCGCGCCGATCCTGTTTCTTTCGGATCTCCGCCAATGAGGCATCGGTCAATTTCTCGATATTGACGAGACCTTCCACCCAGCACCAGGACGATCCGTGGCGGATTTCACTGTCCACTGCCAGGTTCTGTTTCCGCTTGAGGACCTGACCCCGTCCCGTCGTGTCGACGACCCAGTCGGCCTGCAGCGAGATCTCGGCATCTCCCTGACGAAAGGTCACGCTGTGCGGTCCCGACTCCGCGAGATCGACCTTCAGCGCGGCCACCGCATTCAGGAACTTCACGTCCGGATGCTTCGAGTTCTCCTTCAGCAGATGAGCCTCGAGGACGTTCCTGTCCAGCTGGTAGCTGCAGACGTTGGAGAATGGACGGATGAAAGACTGGCTGTAATCCTCGAAACTGCGGTCCCCCCGGGTGGTCTTCCAGTAGAAGCGGAGGTTGTACTTCAGGTAGTGGTGATTGAAAAGATGTTCTTCCAGATCCAGCACTTTCGAGAAATAGTAGCCACCGACTTGCACGAGCGATTCGCCCACCTTTTGTTTCCTGCCGGGAACCTCGACCTTGTTGTCGAGAAGGAGGATCTGCTTGCCGGCGTCCTCCATCAGGAGATGGCGACACAGCGAAAGCCCTGCCAGGCCGGAACCGAGGATGACGACGTCGTAATGCTCTCTCAGCGGCATAGTAAGGGACCCCTTCATCGGAATCGGTTAGCCTGTCCGGAGCGCATGCAGGCTGATCACAACCTCACGTTTCCCCATTCCGCGCCGGGACAGGTTGATTAAATGAGCACATTTTAACGATTTTTTACTCGAATGGAAAGCCCGGGGGACCGAGGGCGATTTGGACTTCCTGTCGGGTGTCCTCAGAGGGCCTCAGCCAGGCGCTCGACACCTTCCATCCTGACCGGGGGAGAGGCAAGTTCGGGCAGATGGACGACCCGAACTCCCTTCGCTTCGAGCGTCCTGTCCAGGTTGCCCAGAAGCTGCTCCTGCGTGGCCGAGATGCCTCGATACCAGTCGAGTGTCGTCCGCTCCAGTTCGGAATGTGCTTCGAGCGCGGAGGGGAAAGACGGCCAGCAACGATTGACCGCCACGCGATCGATCGGAAAATGACGATTTGCGAGCTCCTTGCGGAAAAACTCAACATCTCTCTCCGCCTTGGCCGGCACGGTGACAATGACGAACCCGCACTGTTCGGCCTTCCGAAACCGCTCGACCGTCGTTCTGGCACGCTCGGCATAACCCTCCGCGATGGTTCGGAACAGAGAATAGAACTCCAGGACTTGACGGACCACATGCGTGCCGACGAGCTCTTCGAGACGCGAGTAGATCTCGAACGACTTGCGGCCCAGGCGTCCGAAGGGAGATGCCGCCCAGAGCCGGTAGGAGCGTCCCACCAGCTTGACCAACGGAAAGGAAACAAGGTCCGCGAAGAACTCCGGCTTGTCCAGGAATTCGAAGGCATGGCGGGACGGAGCCGTGTCCACGACGATCGCTTCGAATCCCTTTCGGACCGCCTGATCGAGGTACTCGACGGCCATCAATTCTTCCATACCCGCCAGCGACGAGACGAGCATATGGAAGATGGGATGCTCGAGAACCGACTCGATCTGTCCTGGCTTGCCATAGTGACGCACGGCTTCCGCCAGTGTGTACTCGACGTCCAGAAGGGCCGCCCAGAGTTCGATGTCCTCTCCCTCGATCCGGACCCGACGGTCTCCGGGACCCGCCTCGAGCCCGAGGAGGGTCTTCAGTCTTCGTGCCGGGTCGATGGTCAGGATCAACGTTCGGTGCCCCTCACGAGCCAGCTTCAATCCGATGGCGGTTGCGACGGTCGTCTTGCCGACACCACCGGTTCCGACACAGATCCGCATCACCATCCCGTCGACTCCACGAGCGACTCGGGCAAGCCGTTTGCCCGCAGCTCATCCGCAATCCGCAGCAGAAAATCGAGGTTGGCCTCGTCCCGGTTCAGCCGATGAACGCACGTCAATTCACCCCCGTGAGCTTCCCGCATCCGGTCGAACTGGCGTCTCTCCTCGGACACCTGCCGGAGCAGGAAAGCGCCGAGGCTACCCCAGGAATCCGGTAGGGTCGTCAGGCCGGCCTCCCGGCTCAGCAGCGGGGAAACCAGGTTGCAGAGAACGGCCGAGGGTTTCAGACCCAGTGAGGCCAGAGAACTGATCAACTCGAGGGTCTCATCGATCGACATCTCCTCGGGAACGCAGACCGGCAGGATCCGGAACCGGGTAGTCCGAAGGAAGCTTGCTATGGCCGCCCCCTGATCCGCAAGGGGCCCCACGAAGAAGGTCTCGAAGTGGACGGCAGCCCGGAGTGTTTCCAGGAAATGCCCGCTCGCCGGGGCGTCCCAAAGAAGAAATTCGAAAGGCGCGGCCGTACCTGCCGGGGGGATCCTGCCCAGCTCCTGCAGTCTCCAAAGGAAGGCAAATTCCTTGAGGGCCGGGACGACCTCAACGAAACTCCTGTATATGCGGCTTCCGAGCAGCAACTCCGCGAGACGGGCCGGGCGCACGCGACCCCGTATGATGGATGCGAGAACCCGAAGAGGATCAATGTGAGCGACGTAGAAGCGGTCCGCCATTCGCGCGTCCCGCTCCTTTAGTCCGGCGAGCGAGAGGGACAGGGCCAGTTCCTCGATCGGATGAGACGAGACGACCAATACGTTTTGTCCGGCCCGTGCGAGCGCGAGGGCCGTCCCGACTGCGAGAGTCGACTTCCCCACGCCGCCCTTGCCGCAAAAAGCTACGAGTTTGACGGCCACGTGACTCCCGGATCCGCCAAAGTCTGGAACCGAAGGTTCGCCATCAGTCACCATGCGAGGCAGAGACAAAAAAGAACGTCCCAAAGACGAGACAGGCCACGATTGCCAGATGGCCGATCAGACTACCCGACATGAAGAGCGCTCCCTGCAAGGCTGCGAGGAAGAGCAGAGCAAAGCTCGCAATGCGGACAGAGGGCCGGCGGCGGGAGCCGGTCCCGGAGCCCGAATCGGTCTTGACCGTGACCGAAAAATCGTTGTCCCTGAGTTGCTCGAGAAAGGCGCCGACTTGACGGAAGACGCCAAGCGCAATGAGCCCGCTGCCCACGGACCATTCTCTGGCGCGATCCGAACTCATGGCGTCCGAAAAGCGGAACGTCACGAGTCGGCTGTAGACGGCGGAAGCCGACGGTGCGATCCAGTCCATGCCGGGGTCATAGGAGGAGCGGAAGACCAGGATGAGTTCCCGGTGCAGCAAGTCGAGGAAATCCGGGCGTCGAATGCGCTCCGCAGCCAACGCTTTCCAGAACTCGAGCAGTTTCTCACCCGATTGGGAGATCCGATGATCGGAGGCGACTTCGAACCGCAGACCGGAAAGCTGCCGCCACAGGTCCGATTCGAGCACCGCTCCGTCTTCGTGCCGAACGATCCTGAGCAGCATCCTCATGGCCCGACCACCGTCCTCCGCAATGGAGGAGGCGACATATTGGAGAACAGACTGGTAGTGCTGGACGGGAACGGCCTTCATGAAGGGCCACACCCGAAAGGTGACGCGCTCCTCATCGAGCAGGCGCATCTCCGGCCAGGGCGCATCCAGCGCCACGAAGGCCAGCATCAGGATCTGCTCGAGAATGGCCTCCACAAAGAGCGGGGTCTGCCGGGAAGCATCCGCGCAGAGACCGCAGATACGCTCGAGATCCTCGTAGGCGAGCAGTTCGTCGGTCTGGAACTCGGGTATCAGGTCCGGAATCAGGTTGAGGGACCCCGTTGGAGCCTGCCGGAGGTTTTCGAGCATCTGCCGCTTCTTCTGCAAGTCCGCATGAACATCCAGCCATGAGCGGAATTCCGCGAGCACGTCGTCGGAAAGAATCACCGATTCGGGAATGCCCTCGAGCGGGTCGATCGTCCGCTCGAAGGATCGCCAGGCCGCGTCGCGAGCCGCCTGGTCGGGCGCACAGCACAATTCGACGACCGCCGGACGACCGTCGAGTCGCCCTCGAAACACCCGGGTGTAGAGGGAAGCTCCGATCTCCTCCAACTCCGCCGCGGTCCATGCGGGAATGCCTCGTGTGGGATCGCCGAGAAACGGAGGGAGGAGGCCGTCGAGTTCCTCGAGGAACGGAAAGGGCAACAGATCGGCACGACCCGACAGAAATGCCGCGAAGGCCTGACAGTGACCGCCCAGTTCGAGGCAGGCGGCCCTGAATCCTTCGGCCCGCGTCCGAACACTGCCGGCCGACAGAGTTGCCACCCGACGTGAGCGTGGCGACAGTAACCCGTGCCGCTCCCAAAGGACACGTGCTTCCCCAGCTTCAGACATGTTTCAGGATGTTAGCGAAATCGGAGGATGCGATTCCAGCGGTTTCCCTCGTCGAGCGCAGCCGTCAGGATGCTCCATCGCTCGCGTACGCCTGTCAGGACGCCTTCGCTTTCGTCTTCCGGCCGCCGCCAAGTGCTTCAGATGCCGGTTCGGCATCGCTGGATCCTTCTTTGGCAGAGCCTTCGTTCTCCATCCAGTGGACCACAGTGTCCGAGGTCTTTTTCATCATGTCCGTGGTCACCCGGACCATCTCCCGGGGATCGACCATGGCCGGTGTCATCCCTGAGAAGGTCCGACGCACCGTGTCCTCCGAAACCCTCGTCACGGTCTCCAACGTTTCTTTCTTGTTCTCGTCCACCTGCTTCATGACGGCGTCGGAGAAGGTATCCATCGCGTGCTGGAAACGGCTCATGGGTGCGGTCAGGTCCTCGCCGGAGCCGACCGACGACATGGCGCCCTGCAACTGCTCGAGCCCGAACAGCGTCATGGCGGTTGAAAACCGCATGAAAGACACAAAGAACTTATCCATGGAACCCTCCTAGACTACTGCAGTGATAAAGATACGGTCACGTCCGGGTCTGAGATCGCCCGTCGGCAGATCCGAGATTTGAGATCAGAGTACCGTGAAAGGGGCCGTTTGTCCAGTGGATTGAGCAGCTTCGGGAGAATCAGCGAGTCAGTCGCCAGACCAGAAAGAGCATCCAGCTCGTCCAGGCTGCGGTCAGAGTCCAAATCAGCATCCCGGCAGCCGAAACCGGGTTGCCGGACGCGGTGTCCCAGTGCGCGAGCAGGGTCACGATGACGGCGAGCCATCCGATCAGGCCCCAGAAAACGCTCGGTGTGCGCCTCTTGCCCTGGAAATCGGCAATCTTGACGCGCAGCGGCAGCTCCCGCCGTTCGAGGAGATCCAATGCACGCAACAGCCCGCCTGGCCCGGTCTGAAGCCACCCGGCGAGATCTGCCAGCAGCGGAAGACCAGCGCGGTTTGAAAACGTCTTCCGCCGGGCCTCCTCCATGACATACTCCTCGCACAGTTCTCTCAGATGCGGTCCGTAGTCGAGTCCAGGAGCGAGCCTCGAGACCAATCCGTCTGCCAGGAACAGGGAGCGGATGTACTTGATCATCTCGCGGCGCGGCAGCACGCCGAACGAACGACACATCGTCAGCAGATCGATCATCAGGACAGTGAGGCTGCGTCCGAATTGCGGCCGGCCGGCGACGGCCGGCTCTCGATACCAGCGCCGGGACAACCGTTCCAGCTCTGTGCGAAAGCCCTCGAGATCAGCATGGGGCGTGATCTCCGATACGGCCATGAACGACGAGAAGATCTCGTCATTCTCTCCCCGGACGTACCCGAGCGTCATTTGGATGATCTTCCGCCGTGCCTCCGGGGTAAGGTGTCCGACGATTCCGAAATCGACGTATCCCACCTGGTTGCCTTCGAGGATCAGCAGGTTGGCGGGATGGAGGTCGGCGTGAAACACTCCGAAGCGCAGGGCGTCACTGACGAAATTCCGGATCACGTTGGAGACGAAGACCGCCGGATCGAAGCCGATCGACCTCAGGGCCCGAAGCTCCTTCTCCCCGTCGCTTTCGCGTTGACGAAGATACTCCCGAACGCTCGGTCCCTCTAGAAAGTCCATCGTCAGCAGGCGCTCGGTGGTCAGCTCCCAGTGGATCCGAGGCACCCTTTCCGTGGGAATCTCGGCGGCGTTTCTCCCGAGCATTCGGGCGTAGCCGGCCTCGACCCGGTAATCGAGCTCATCCTGGATCCACTCGTTGAATTCACGAACCGGGTCCCTCATGAAGTAAAGCGTCTTCAAGCGAAGTGCGAAGACGACCTTCATAAATGCATTCAGGAGCACGGCGTCGCGGGTAAAGATACCCTGAATGCCCGGTCGCTGAACCTTGACGGCGACGCGGGTTCCGTCTTTCAGAACGGCACGGTGGACCTGTCCGATCGACGCGGCCGCCAGGGGAGAGTAATCGAACTCGGCGTAGAGGTCCTCGGGGAGACTTCCCAGTTCGTCGCGGAAGACCTTCTTCACCAGTTCAGCGCTGAAAGGAGGAACACGATCGAGCAAATCAAGCAGGGCGTCGCAGTACTCGCGCGGCAGGGTGTCGACCTGAAGGGAGAGGATCTGACCGAACTTGAGGAAGCTCCCCGACATGCGTTCGAGGGCGATGCGCATGCGCTCCGGCCCGGCCGGGCCCGTCTCCTGGGTCCATCTGGCCCATCGATGAGCAATCAGCTGGGAGACGGCGATCCACGTCACCTCCAGCGCACGGGCCACATAACTGAGAAACCGCATTTACTTCCCCGATGCTGCCAACGCCCGATCCGATTCTTCTTCCGCGTCAAAGATCCTGCCATAGAAGACATGCTTTCGGCGAGCGAGCATCTCATCAATGTGGCTCTGCAGGACATTGCGAACGTGGTTTGAGAACTCCCGCACCCGTCGCCGATTCGACGCATCGCTCCGCTTGAGGGGAGAGACGCTGATGGGTTCGAGGTAACGGATGTGCCACTTCGTGGGAAGTGGGAGCGGCAAAAGGGGAAATGTCGGAGTGACGGGAATGAACGGCCAACCCGTCAGCCGCGTCAGCGGCGAGATGTTCATTCTGGCAAGGATGGGAAAGATCTCGACATGGCCGACGACCGCGGCGGGAATGACCGGCACCTGGTGCTCGATGGCCATCTTGGCAAAAGCGTCGCGCGCAAAGTTCCCGAGCTTGTAGGCACCCTTGTACATGCGGAATGCGCCGCTGATGCCCTCGGGGAAGATCCCGACCAATTCGCCCCGCTGGAATACCCTCGCGGTGTTGAGCTGACTGGCGACGACCCCTCCCTGCTTGATCAGAAAGTCCGACAGAAAGGGAAACTTGAAGAGGGAGGGGATGACCAGAAATCGAATATGACGGCCGGTCGCTTCCAGGATCGCCGACCGGTGGACGACGCCGTCGAAGGGCATGAAACCCCGATGGTTGGCGGCCACGAGTGCCGATCCGCTGCGCGGAATGTGTTCGAGCCCTTCCGTCTCCACCCGCCAGTAGATCTTGCGTAGGAAGTCGAACCAGAAGGACCAGGTCTCCAGATACCGAGGGTCGAGCCCAAAATCGTCGCACTGTTCGGCCACGCGCTCCGGCCTTCCCCGCTCCTGTTCTGAGAGCAGCTCCTTGAGGGCCCGGGCGCTGCTCCGGGTGGGCTGGAAGCCCAGCTCGCGGGCGGCCCTGTCCGATGAAATCGTCCAGTTGTACTGGATCAGATCAACCGATTCGTCCGGAGAGGTCCCAGCGCCAAAGCGGTTGAGGAGCGTTCGAGCGGCCCGCTGCCAAGTCCTCGGCACCGGGACTCGCAGTGGTACGGCGGCCTTCAAGGCCCGTCTGAACTCCACGCAACCGTCACCGGCAATGTTAAAGATTCCCGTGGCCTCAGCTTCCGCAGCAAGGCAGAGTGCCGTCGCCGCATCCTCCGGATGGACGAACTGCATGCGCGGATCGAATCCGGAAGCGGGAAAGGCGATCTTTCCGAGGAACATCCTCGTAACGAACTCCCCTTCCCGGGCATCGGCAACGTTGGTGAACCGAAGGCAGGCAACACCGTCGGCGACCTTCGACCCGTCGGATGGGAGGACCAGCGATTCGGCCCGCAGCCAGCGTTGCTCGAGGCTGGACGGTTCCAGTAGCGAGATCCGGTCCTCTTCCATCAGCCCATAATTCTTGTAGCTGAATCCGTATGCAGTGGCCCTGCTGCGCAGGATCAGGCGCCGCAGGGCGCAGCGCCGTCCATGGACCAGCACATCTTCAAGCCAGCGCAACGCTTGCTCCGAGTGAGTGCTGACTTCGCGGTCCTTCGTCAGACTGAATGGAAAGACAATCCAGACGTCCGCCTCCTTCGGCACTGAGGAAGGACTCGCTCCGAAGGGAAACGGTTCCACATTCCAGCCTCGATCGAGCAGGAGCTTTCGCGTCCGCTCCGCCAGGGACCCCAACTGACCGACCAGTGCAACGCTTCGTTTTGCCATGCCACCCCTCCGTGCCGGCGCCGGCCCCCTCGGCCCGACTCTAGTATTCGTTCGAGGCTCTCCTGCGGCGCGGCGCGCCGGCCGGGATCAGCGCGGCAAGATTCCTCGCAGGAACAGGTCCGACATCCCAGCAACCAGTCGAGCGTCATCGACCCGCTCGACAGCCTTTCCCCCCAGGATCTCGAGAGCCAGGACGGAGAAGATCAGGGCCGACAGGAAAAATGCCGCCGCCGCCTCGACATCGATCTCCGGACGGACTTCGTTGCGCTCGCGACGGGCATTCAGAAATTCGGTGAACAGATTCCTGCCGCGCAGGATGAAGGTTCGGTAGAAGACCTCGGCAAACTCGGGATTTTTCATCGCCTCTCCCAGAGAGGTTCCAAGGAAACCTGCGTGGGTCCGGCATTCGTCCAGGAGGATCCGAGCGAGCACCGCCAATTCGTCTCCGATCGTCTCGCCGGGAAAACGCAGTTCGGGAACGGCGACCGACCCGGCAACGACCTCCAACTCCCTCTCCATCAGGGACTGCATCAGACGACTGGGTCCACCGAAATGCAGATAGATGCGGGTCGGGGGAATTCCCGTTCGGGCCGCCGCGCGTTCCACTACATCGGCCTTGAGTCCATCCTCTCCGAGCAGATCGAAGGTCGCATCGAGTACCGCTTTGATCTCCTCCACGTTGAGTGACGCCTGGGACTGATTGTCCTCCATGGATGCCCCCTTCAGACCGGACGCCCCTTCTTCGGTAGTACTGCACCCGGGTCCGACTTTCGCACGGCTGCTTCCTCGCTTTGCTTGGCAAGGATCAAGTCCGCCACGCGTTGTGCTGAAACGATCACCGGCGTAATTCCGCCGCCCGGACGGGTCCAGTGACCAACCAGATAGAGATTTTCGACCGGTGTCTTGTTGGCGGGCCGCAGCGGCCCAAGCTGGTCCGGGGACATTTCCCATCCCAGCATCGCCCCCCGAAAGTTGAGCGTGTATCGATACGATGTGTACGCCGACGCACTCATCTGGACGACGATCTTCTCGTCGAGGCCGGGAATCAGGCGACGCAGTTGATCAAGGATATATTCCTCCGTCTGCCGCTTGTGGGCCGTCCAGTCGCGAATCTGATCGAAATTCGAGGTGCCCCATTTCTGGACGATGAGGATGTCGTGGCCCGCAGGTGCGAGATTCGGGTCGAACATCGTCGTGAAGAAGACCTTGAAGAACGTATGCTGCAGATCCTCGGGCTCCCAAGACCGCCAGTAGTACCCTTCGACCTCTTCCTTCAGTTCGTGACTCAGACCCTCCAGACCGATGTGCATCAGGTAGCAGGGAAAGGACGGACGGAGGGTCCGGAGGCCTTCGATGACCTGTCGTCCACAGTACCTTTCGCCCACGAGCTTCTCATAGGTCTGAAGCACGTCGGCATTCGAAACCACGACGGGCGCCCGAAACTCGAAGCGCTCCGGATTGCGCCGCGATCGCGTCCTGCAAACGATGCCTTCAACCCGATCCTGTTCGATCAGGATCTTTTCCACGGTCGTGTACAGGAGAACGTCACCGCCGCGGCTGCGCAGCGCTTCCCCCAGGTCGTCGGCGAAAGCCTGAGAGCTTCCCTTCGGGTAGTAGTTTCCGAGGAAATAGGAGAGGCGCAGCATCGAATCGAACAGGAACGACGTATGTCCCGGAAGTGACCCCCAATGGGAGTGATCCGCCATCAGGTTGGCCTTCAGATGGGGATCCCGGAAGTGCTCGTCCAGTTTCTGCGCCAGCGTGAAGTCCCGGTACTGTTCCGCCTTCTCGTGGGAGATCTCCTTGAAATAGTAGAGCAATCCGTAAAGGTAGGCTTCGCGAACCTCCCCGAAGAAGCGTTCGATGTTCTCGCTCTCGTGCGGGTATCGGGACTTCAGCTTGCCGAGGTAGTCTCCCAGGTCGGCAGGAACGACAAAGGTCTCACCGTCCGGGAAGTGGAACTTGTCCACGGGATCCATCTTGTGCCACTCCGTATTGACGTTGAGGCGTTTGAGGAGCTTGCCCGTCAGCGTCGTCGGATTACCCAAGAGAGGATAGAAATGCGTCGCGGAATCGAAGAGGAAACCCTTCTTGCGAAAGCTGCTGCAGTAACCTCCCAGGACGTAGTGCTGCTCGATGACCAGCACCTTCATTCCGGCGTCGGCGAGGAGATTGGCACAGAAGAGCCCGCCGATCCCCGCACCCACCACAATGGCGTCATAGTGAGTCTGATAGTCCTTGCCGAGTATCTTGTATGCCATATGTATCAGACCATCCCTCCGTCGACGGGAAGTATCTGTCCGGTGACGTAGGCGGCTTCGGGACCCGCCAGGAATCGCACGACCTTGGCGACCTGCTCCGGCGTACCCGGACGACCGGAAGGAATCTGAGCATAGAGTTTCTTCAGCGTCGGCTCCGGGATACCCTCGAGCATCTCGGTCTCGATGAAACCGGGTGCGACGGCGTTGACCCGCACGTTGAAGCGGGCGACCTCGCGCGAGAGAGACTTGGTCATGCCGATCACGCCGGCCTTCGAAGCGGCATAGTTGGCCTGACCCGCGAGTCCGAGGATCCCGCTGACGCTCACCACGTTGACGATAGCACCGGACTGGCGTTTCACCATGTCCAGGGCGACGGAGCGGCAATAGTTGAAGGTCCCGTTCAGATTCGTGTCCACCACGAGCTTCCAGGCCTCGGGAGACATGCGGTACAGAGGCTCGTCCTGCCGCACTCCGGCGTTGTTGACGAGGAGATCGATCGGACCCAGTCGAGCCTGCGTTTCGGCGGCAACCTCGCTGCTCCGTTTGAAGTCGCGGACGTCGGCCTGCATGACGTGAAAACGATCTGCGTCGGCCAGTTCGGAGAGAAGATCTTCCGCCGACTCCCGTCGTCCGAGATAGGTGAATGCCACTTTCCAGCCGGCGGTCGCAAGCTCCCGAACAACGGCTCGCCCGATGCCGCGGCTGCCACCCGTGACGAGAGCCACCGGTCCCGCTTCCGTCATGCTTTCTCCCCAGGCCGATTCCGCCCGTAGATTTCGTGTGCCGAAGCAAACTCTCCGGAGGCGATCGCTCCGGCCATGGAGACCTCGCCTCCAAGCAGAGCGGCGGCCACGATCTCGGCAAAGCGCATCACCTTTCCCGCCCCGGAACACCCCATCATCTCGAGACATTCGCGCTGAGTCCCCAAACCCGTACCGCCACCCACCGTTGCGACGGTCAGGGCCGGCAGGGTCACGCTGACGTAGATACCCTTGTCGATCAGCTCGAAATTCGTAATGCCACAGGCGCTGTTGACGACGTTGGCGACATCCTGGCCCGTCGCAATGAAGATTGCCGTCAGACCATTGGCGAGCTGGCCGTTGTATCCGACGGCGTTGGCAGCAAGATGGCCAACCAGGGTCGAATGCCAGACCTGGTAAAGATCGTGGGAGGAGCAATTGAGATAGGCTTTCACGATCCCTTCGGACAGAACCGCCCCGGCGGAGACCCATTTGCCCTTTCCGTGCGAGAGCAGGTAGCCGGACGGCCGCTTTTCCGAGCTCATTCCGCTGAAGAGGAAGTAGCGCGGAATCGTCACCTGCGAAACGATCCAGCGGCAGGCTGCGTCGGTCGCCTTGACGATCATGTTCATGCCCTGCGCATCCCCGGTCTTGAAGCGGAAATTGACGATCACCTGCCGGGCTATCTGATAGGTTTCGAAGCCGATCAGCTTGCCGTGGTGTGTCGTCGCCTCTGCGGCCCGTCGGATATCCGGGAGATGTTGCTTCAACCAGACTGTGAAATCCATCGCATCCCGAATGGAATCGAAGAAGAAAGACGGATTGGTCTGGTTCTCATCGCCCACGCAAACGGACTCGGCTCCTCCCGAACGGGTCAGGGCCATCATGCCTCGCTCATAGGAGCGTACCAGCGCACCCTCCGTGGTCGCCAGCGGAACGTAACAGACTCCTTCGACATGCGGACCGTGAACCAGAAGGGGGCCGGCAACACCCACCGGAATCTGAGCGACTCCAATCGGGTTCTCGATATTGCCCCGCATGGTCCGCGGGTCGATCGAAAAAGAGCCCACGTTCTGAAGACTCGAACCCGTGCGTTCCTCTACCCACTCCCGGCGCCGGGCAACTCGATCAGGATCGTAGCCCTGATCCTTCATCCGCGGAATCAGGTCCCCGATGTCGGGGTCTACCGGTGTCGTCGTCATTGGTACCTCGGTCTGGAAAACGAAGACGGCGGTTCATGTCGTGGTGATCCGAGATCATACGCAATGAACGGCCAATGATGACGGAAATCATACCATGGTCGGTTCGAAGTTCAACTTCGTTTAAAATTGGTGACATTTGTGTAACCCCTCATGAAACAGCCGGTCCCATCCTGGAAAAGCTGGCTCCGAAAAGGAGACACGATTCGCAGTGTTTCCAGGATCGCTCTGCGCCTCGATCCGGAACAGTTCGTCCGACGGCTCTCTGAAATCCAGTCGGCGGCTCGGGCAAGCCGAGACCCTTTGTTCAGGACGCGTTCCTTTTGGGAAATGGAGAAGATTTCCGCCGAATTCATCAAGACGGGTGACCGGACCACGACGTTGCGCGACGAGCGACTTCGCCTCGAAGTGCGGCCCATCGCTCACTGCGGCATGGGAATCGGTGCCGTGGAGATGCTCGGATTCGGGACCGGGCCGCTGCTGGGTGCCCTCGATCGTATGTCTCACCCGGATTACCGGCTCTTCGCCCTGGAATCCGTCGGAGCCATGCTCGGCGTCTATGAACCCGGTCCCTTTCTCCAGCTCGCACGAGGAATGGGGCGGCTGGGACTCATCCCGATGGCGCCGCTCGAACGTCCTGCGCTGGGCCCCTACCTCGAAGAATTCAGTCCGGCCGCTCACCCGCTACTCTCTCACGGATTCGGCCGGCTGTTGTACTTCCGGAACCACTCGGTCCCGGGTGCGATCAAGGCCGCCCGACAGGCCTGCCTGTTCGATTTTTCGTCGTGTGTCCGCGGAATTGCGTTTGCGATGGCCATGGTGAACAGTCGTGATGTCATGCGGGTCATCGGACACGCCTACGACTGGGGTAACCGGGGCACGGACGCCGCATTCGAAGCCGGGCTGGTTTATGCCCTGGTTTTCTGGGAATGGATGTCTCCGGGCTTCCTCGAGCAACTGGCGATCTCGACCCGCCCGGGAAAGCGGCGGGTTGCCGTCGCCGCTGAGGAAATCGAACTGAGCCGGCGCCGAGGTTATCCGCCGGCCTTCACCCTGTCCGAGTGAGAGTGCGCCCGCCTCCGCTGTCTGCCTCACAGCGGTCGCGGACGCTCCGACTCATTTCCGGGCGGTTCGGCGCCGGCGGGCGTCCATGTCGACCAGGAGACGGTGGTGCACCTTTCCGTGCAGTCGGAGCATGACGGCATCCAGCCGGTCGTGCAGACGCCGGCTCACCTGAAATCGCCGGAAAGACAGCCGGTCCACCAGATCGATCGTCCCGTAGACGGGATCGAAGCCGTAGAGATTCAACACCTTCTCGCTGCGAGGCGAAACGATGAAGGCCAGTGAAATCTCGAGCTCAGCTTCCGGGGTGCAGGAGAACCGAAACTGTTTGATGGCCGCACCGAAATGGCCCGGCCCAAAGCCGAACGGGCTCGGCTCGGGGGCAATCGGAAGAAACGAGTAGCCGAAGCTGCAACCGGATCCTTCCCCGCGGAGGTCGGGGATCGATGCGAAATCTCGATGAACGACCACGATCGCCGCTTCGCGGACGATCCTGGACATCCAACGGGCCACGGGTGCCGGAGCCGGGACGGTTCGCACGAAGTCGAGGATGTCGACCCGTGTGACGAGCCACTCGAGCCCCTCCAGACCAAAGTCGACCGTGGCCTCGGGCGGAGACGGTTCGCAGCGGTCCTCGCCGAGCCGCTTTTGAAGCAGGGCCTTGTAGGCGAACCCTCCCGATTCTCGCGGCGAACGCTTCCAGCTGGACTGTGCGGCAAATGTTCGCGGGATCTCGTCGATCCGCCCGCGAAGACCGTTTCCCGGCGGGAGCGGGAAACGGGCCCGCTGAAGACAGCCCATGACCGGAGCTCCGCCCGGTTTCGCGGGCGAGAAGAAACCGGACATCTCCGCGAGCGGTCCTGAGGGCTGCAACAGGGGAAACGTTCCAAGGGACCCCTTGGCCTGACGTTCGAGCCACCACGCCATCAGCCGTCTCCCGGCTTCCAGCGCTTCCTGTGTCGGGCCGACCAGTCGTGAGGGTTCGAGACTCGACCGCATTCCTTGACGACTCCTCTCATCACTGGACAGGGATCGGGATCAGCCTAATCGCCATGTCCGGGACGGTGCAACCCGGCGCGCAAGATTGCCCGCCGGCCTGCTCGAAGCCCTGACCCACATTCTTCACCAGACTCCCGCTTCGACGGCGGACCCTGGTGAACATTGTGGGCCAACCAGGATTCGCACCAGGTTCCTACTGGCCAGGCCCTGGTGAGTCATCCGCGGACTAAGGGTTTTGCGGTTCGAACTCGTCACTGTAGATTTCAGCGTACACCGAACCGATCGCCTGGTTCTTGGCAGGGAGCGTTCCGATGCCTTTGCAGGGGAACTTGCGACCGACGAAGCCCTGATACTTCCCCGTCGCCTCGACGACTTCATAGATGCCGGTGAAGGGTCCACCCACCTGGTTCAGGTGACGTCGAGAGTCATTCGCCGGAGCTTCCAGAAAAACGAGAAAGCGACCGGCCACCTGCACGCGGAAGAGGATCTGATCTCCGTCCGGGTCGGTGAGCAAGGTCCAGTCGTCTGACGCAAATTCGGGCGGCGGAACCGCGAGGAACTGGAAATTGGTTGTCGTGGAGCCGGAGATCGCACCCCGCATCGTCCCGCTGCGAACGCCATCGCCCGTCGCCGGAAAGCTCGTGACGACATCCTGATGGATAAACAGCAGCTTGGCCGTCTCCAGCATGTTCGCTTCCGGGTCGATCAGACGCTGGGGCCGTTGCGCCAGGACGGCCCAGGCCGTCGTCGAGGCCAAGATCAGTAAGGTGACGAACAAGACTCTTCGGTTTTTGAGTGCGCGCTTCATTGGAATCCTTTCCTCCTTGAAATCGAATCGTGTGACCGGAAAGAGCCGGTCCGGACCAGAAGTCTCCGGGGGTGACGCAGGCACGTCCTGCACCCGATGCATCGGACGATTGGCCATCAGGGCAATGTCTCCTCGATGTCCACGGGCTTGGTGTTCACGTTCGACGTGATGCCGCCGTCGATGATGATGCTGATGTATGGTGCCTGCGGTGCCGTCGAAAACTGGACAGCCGCGAGATGAGGATCCGCATCCGAGCTCCAGGAGCCGAAGGCGGTGAAGGTCACGGTATCGTACTGCCCGTCGGGCAGTTGGGATCCTCGCGAATTGATGCAGCTGACGGCAGCCAGACTGTACATTTCAAACGTGCCGCCTTCCTGGCTGCTTTGGTTCGTATAGGAGAACGACGCGTCCCGGCCGACCGGATCGCAGGGGATCGAGTAGCTGTAGGAGAAGGCTTCTCCCGTGGAGGAGACTGCACCGCCGCTGTCACTCATGACCACGTCGGCGGGCGGGGCAGGATGCATTGCCTGAATCCGCAGAAATGGATCCAGCTTCGAGCCTTCACCGGCGATCCAGCTGTGTGCCTTGACCAGATCGGGAGACGGAAACCTGAAGTCGGTGAAGTCGACCGTGACGTCACCATTGAAGCGGAAGATCGTTTCGCCGTTGGCCCCCTTTTCGAATGAGGCAGGCCCGCGGAAATTGAAGGACGAGGGGGCGATGTTTCCGTCGTTCTGCTCGAGGAGTGCGAACAGCAGGTCCTGAGCGATGAATCCCCGGTAGAGCATCGGCCCCAGCACCTTGCCGGTCTTGAGGTTGATCGAGCCCAGAGCAAGATCGAAGGGGTCATCAGCAAATGCAACATCCTTGAGGGTATAGGTCTGATTCGGAAAACGCAGGTACTCATTGTGCCCCAACAGCCCCAGCGACAGCCCGGGAACGGAGAGGGGAGACTCGGGAGGATCGGCCAGCAGCCCCGTGGGGACGGCACTCGATACCCAGAAGGACACCGAGTCCCCGAACCGCTCACCGAACTGGATCTGGATGTTCCCGAGCAGGTGTGAGCGCCCGGTAGCGTCTCCACCGAGTTCCGGAATGTTCAGCGAAAATACGTCTCCGAAGCTGGTGTTGTGCGTAAAAGTCGTCAGTTCCCAGACCGTGTTTGTCGGGATTTCCGGGCAATTCTCCCCACATTCCTGTCCGGTTGGCGCCTTCGTGGTCAACAGGAGATGCGGATGCAGCGAAGTCCCGGGCGCCGGGATGCTGGCGCAATCCAGTTGATGATTGCAGAAAGGCAGCGGGAACCGGGGCACGTCGCCATCGATCGAGTTACCGACTGGAAGGAAGCTGCTCCCATAGAAGGTAAAATCGAGCAGACCGTCCGGACGCGGTTCGAAACGGGCCCAGGCAGTCCCATAGACACCCGGAAACCTGATCGTGGGAGCTTCGAGCTTGGGGTTGACCTTACCCAGCGCGTAGATCGCCGTGTTGATGAAGAGCACCCGATACTCGAGATTGGTGACCTCGCCCGTCTCCAGGTTCAAGTCTCCCTCGGAGATGATCCTGTCTTCTGTGTCCCGGACAAGATTGAATTCTACCGGGAGCTTGAAGAACTGGGGTGCTACCAGCGTCCCGTTGTCGCCACTCAGTCCTCCCGGGTGAGTCGCCTCGAAATGGGAGATATTGTCGACCGGCGGGTAGAACTTGATGTGCAGAAATCCGCTCAGATGCGTGTCGGTCATCGCGAGTCCGCCGAACAGCAGATTCCCGCAAGTACCATACGGATTGTCGGCGTCATCGGGACAGTCGACGACCCGAAGGGCGTCGCCAAAGTAGCTGGCCTCCTTGTCGACCGGCAACACCTGCTCGAGCCCCGGAGGCAACTGCAGTGGCAGGGGCTGCGTGTCCTGCGCCATCAGAAAAGTCACGGGAGGGACCAGGAAGAACAGCGGCGCGAGTCGCTTGAGCGGGCTCATGGGCGCCTCCCTTCCCGTTGGGATTCGCTTCCGGGATCACGTCGCGGTGACGGCGGGTGGACCCGTGCCGTCGCTTCCATCTGACTTTTCACGTGCAGGATGTACCTCATCTTCTTTGCGGGTATGAACTCGGCCAGTACTTCGAGCGGGATTTCTGGCCCCGAGAAGGCCTGGTATGCAGCCACACTGTCGCCGGTCAGCGCCTGCTCGACCGGCGTCGGCTCGAAGTGCGTGCCGTAGGTCGAATTCAGCTTGTCGAGGATTGCATTGGCGATCAGGGTCTGTCCGGTCGCTCCCGGGTAGTAGCCGTCCAGAGAGTAGAGTCCCCCGAGGAAATCGGCGGTGAGCCTGCGACCCGAGACCAGGGCGCCGTTGTCCCTGAGATCTCTGATGAAGCCGTGGAGATCGAATACCTCGGCGCCGTTGCGGGAGGCGATCGACCGGATCTCCTGGTTCATGGCCTCCACCGCAGCGCGAATCTCGTCGGCCGTGGCCGTGTCGAGGTACGAACCGGACGGCAGCGGCCCGGAGCGTCGTTCCAGGAATTGATTCCCGATCTCGACCAGCCCCGGTACCGTGATCCAGTCTTCCACCCGCAGACCATAGAGTCCGAGAACCACGTAGGGGGGGACAGCGGTCAGCTCGGCCGTACCGATCGGCGAGTTGAAATACGCGGTGTCCAAAGGATCCGGCACGGTCGTCACGAGCACCTCGGCATACGTGGACCGAAGCGTTGTGACGATCTGTTCATAGTTGGAGCGGAATGCACCGAGATCAGGAAAACGACTCAGATCTCCGTGGACCGCGGCGTCCAGAGCTTCGGCGAAGCCGAGCTCAACGAGCGCGAACGTCGGGCGCATCTGCCGAGCATATTCCAGCTGCGTCCACAGCGGCACGTCATCCTCCACGATCAGTTGCGGAAAACCGAGCAGAAAGTTGAGCACTGTCTGCTTCGAGTCACCGGCCTGGATAAGTGGTGCTACCGGTCGACGCGTGACCGCATCGGCCGTCGTCAGTCCCGGCACCGAGAGGTTGAAGACGAACAGGTAGGGCGGAAAAGGCCGACGGACCGTGGTTTGGAGTGCCCCGGGCAAACGCACAGGAAGTTTCGAAAAGCCCATGACGTTTGCGATCCCCGGGGGCTGAATCACGGGCTGAGGAAAGAGGGCTCCCATCTGCTGCGCCATCAGCGCCGGAAACGAGTGGTGCTGACCGGCACTGGAAAGGGTGAAGTTACAGACGCCGGCAGACAGTCCCTCGCCCAGAACAATGAAGGTCGTCGTATCGAGCTTCCTTCGAGGCTGCTGGGCCAGTATCGAAGGGACGATCAGGAGGATACTCATCAGGGAAATCAGCAATCGTTTCAACATGTCGCTCCAAATCCATCCGCGCGTCATCTTTGGCGCGATCGCTCCAGAAATCGGCCGTAGGGCTTCCTGTCGGAAACGGGAGTGGGGTCTGACGTCTGCCCGGCACACGCTTCAGGTCGTCGACGGACCAGAAGGAGAGGGGCGCTCTGGAACCGGGCGGCGTGGTTCCAACTCCTGCCGGGCACTCCGGTCCCGGCACCACCGGGAAATGGGTCAGCAAGCACCTTCTCCTCAGGATCGGCCAAGTACTTCATCCCGCCGGCAACGCTGCGTCCGGCGGAAGCGGGAGGACGTTTCTCCGCCCCCCCACCACTTATGTATCGTCAGACTTGGCCTTCAACTTGACCCTAAAGTGCTCGCCCGAGAATGCAGGGAAACCGCACGGCTAGTCGGTTCGGACATCGCTGCCGCCGACATTTATCCTGAGGCTGAAACCACCAAGATGTGCGAAATTGTCGTAAAGTCCATTCGTGAAGACATCGTTATTGGCCGGGACGTCGGTTCGCCGGTCGACGAACTTCATGGCCTGGTAGAAAACACTGAGTTCCATATTGCCGCGCCGCAGCGAGGTTCCTACCGTGAAGCTGTGGCGACTGCTGTCGGGGAACAGCGGCCCGGTACTTTTGTCGGGAACCGGGGTATGGTCGAACATGTATCCGCCCCTCAACTGGAGCCCCTTGATCTCCCGCTCGTAGCCGGCACTGAATTGATAGGCGTTGTTGAAATCAAACTCCAGGCGAAGCTCCTCCGGCGTGGCGACATCCTCGGTGACACTGAAGTTGACGGGAACGCTTTTGAAGCGATGGTAGTCCATGAACTGAACGTCGACCGCGGCAGTTCCGCCAAAGACCTCCTGCTTGGCAACTCCGACCTTATAGGTGGCAGGGGTCGTGAAGGAGCCTTTGATGTCCTGGTCCGGAAACAGATTCGGAATCGTTTCCGCGCCCAGGAAAGGCTCCAACGGATAATCCGAAGTGAAGGCGAACGTCCCGCGACCATTCAAATGATGGGTCACGGCACTGCGGTACATCAGGCCCACGTTGAACTTCCGTTCAGGGTCGCGGTGCAGGAACCCGAGATTCATTCCGGGGCTGTCACTTGTCCCCGCGAGTCGCGATCGACCTTCGGGCAGAAGCCGGGCAATGGAGCGCCCCGCCAAGTCCGGATCTTCCCCCGGAAAGATGACATCGGCGATCTGCTTGCCGAAAACGACTCCGTCGTCCAGCGGGTTGAGGATGCTCTGCTCGAGCATCAGATGCGTGTGCACCCAGGCCACCCCAAGCGCCACACTGTTGTTCTCGTTCAGACGGTAGGCCACGGTGGGCTGAAACCAGATCGACTCCAGCCGGGCGCGGCTGCCCGCATAGCGGCCGACGAACTTGGATTCGGGCGGATCACTGTCCTGAAAGCTGGTCCAGTTTGCCGAGAGGCCGAACGGCGAGAAGACACCGAAACCGAATGTCAGCTTCTCATTGAAGTCCTTCGACATGTAGAGGCTGGCGACAGGAATGAGCTTGGGTGCGACCGAACCATTGAAACCTTTCTCAGGAACGAACTGCCCGGCCGGAACGTCGGAAGGAGTGAAACGGAAGAGTCCGACGACTCCGAGGGTATCCATTTCCATCCGAAGACCTTTCTGAAAGGAGATTCCGGCAGGGTTATAGAAGAGTGCAGATCCGTCGTCGGCGATCGCCGAAAATGCCCCCCCCATTCCCATCGCCCGGACCCCGAGCTCATAGATCGTAAAAGCCGAGCCGTGGGCCTGCCCGAGCATCGATAGAACACACAAACTGAAGGCAAGAAGGAACTTCCTGTATGTCATGAGACTCCCCGCGTCGCCGAAACGGCGTTGAAACGAAGTCAATGTGGAACTCCGGCCCTTTGTGACCACCCTCCACCCGGACGACGGAATTGCCAAGAGACTACGGCATTGCTTTCATTAATGTCAATAAAGATCCGCAGCTCGACTGACACATCAACACACGCACCGCATCCGCCGAGCCTGTGCGCTCCGTTACTTCCCTCGCGGCGCCCGCTCGAGTGCGTCTCTTACGGCATCCCGCAGATCCGAGTAGCCGTACCGGATCCGGGGTGGGCTCACTCCATACTCGTTGCCCCAGAACGGTTCGCAGACCACACGACCCGTCCGGTCCAGAATCCAGATGGTCGGCACTCCATACTTCCTCGAGTCCCGGTCCCATTTGAACTTGCCCGTCCACTGCGGGTGTTCGCCCGCGTCGGGTCGCCGCAGCAACTCGAGATTGGGATCGAAAAAGAGCTCCGGATAAGGCAGCAGGGAGGAACGCTGCTGGCGGAGTGTCGACTCGATGAACTGCCGCACTGCAGCGTCTCGGACGCCCGCGGTCACCCCGGACGAAGGAGCAAAGACTCCATCCGGAAAACCGTACCTGACCGGAGCAAAAACCGGGGGAACCGCTACCGCGAGGAACTGGACCTCCGGTCCTTCGAACTCGTGGATCAGCGCTCGCTGGACGGCCAGGTCGTCGAAACTGTCCTCGCACCACAAGGGCCCCCGGAAGGCCCCGTCCGGTGGATCGGCGGCCCCTCCTCCAAAGAGAATGAGGACGATGACCCGAGCATCGTCACGAACTTGCTCCAGGAGGCGCAAGGGGTTCCGGTCCCGGTTCAACACGGTCACCTCGGCATCGATCTCGTCGCCGACCCGGTAGCTCGTCGAAGGCACAGGAGCGGTCGACGAACCTGAGCAACACTGGAAGACGAGGCTGAACAGGAGCTGAAAGGGTACTGTGTTTTGGAATCTCATGTCTCGGAACTGCCGTCGACCTCCATCTTCATCAGCACTAACCCGGTGAGAAGCTTGGGGAAGAAGTCGGTTGATTTCTGGGGCATCTTGGCACCATATTCCGAGACTTCGCGGACCTGCTCCAATGAAGTTGACCGAAGAAAGCAGCCCAGTTGCACCGCCCCCTGCTCGAGGAGCGACCGCAACTCCTGCTTCTCCCGAAAATAGCTAACATAGTTGCCACTCGACACCTGGTCGGGCCCAATCCCGAGTAATCCTGCCAGCACGCCCGAGTGAAGAATCGTGACATCGAGCTCCCGCAAGGGTCCTTCAGCGTCCGACATGAACTCAGGATCGGCCAGCGCCCCTTCCTTCAGTCGAGCCACCACCGCTTTCAGTCCGCGACCGTCCGGCCAGCAGAAACCCAAGCAGCGGCGTCCTTCCTCGACTCCACTGTACATATCGTCAAAGGACTCGACCGACTTCACCCTGAAGTGCCTTTCCAACCCGAGCAGGAAACGGTGAGGGCGGAAGTCGTCCAGCCCGGTCAGCCCCCGATGCGTGGGAAGGATCCGCATTCCCCGACTCTCCATGTTGAAGAGAGCGATCATGCGTTTGTCGAAGGACTCGAGGGCCGCAGGACGGAATCCCTGCGCCAGGCATTCCTTGTGGAACAGGAGCGAAGTCTGGAATCGGTGGTGGCCGTCGGCGATATACAGCGGGAGTCCGTCCACGAACTCGCGGAGCGCCGCCACCACGTCGGGGTCGGAGACCGCCCAGAGACGGTGAACGACGCCAAAGTCGTCCGTCACGTCGATCGTGGGTGCGTGCACCTCAGCGTAGCCCTCCAGGACGTGATCGATTTTGAGCGAATCGTCGGAGAAAAGGGTGAAGACCAGGCCCTCATTCGCCCGGGTATGGCGGATGAGGCTCAGTCGATCGGAAAGAGGACGCTCGAGCACTCTTTCGTGGCCTCGAACCACCAGTTCGTCGTCATCCAACGCCACCAGCCCGATGATCCCCATCCTCGAATAGGCCTCGCCCTCGAAGCTGAATACCTGCTCATAGGCATAGAGACAGGGATCGAGATCACGTCGCAACACACCCTTCCCGATCCAGTCATCGAGGAATCGAGCCGCTTCCTCATAGTCCTCGTTTCGGATCACACGGACGATGTTGAACGGACTACGTCCCAGATACTCCTTCTTGAGAGCCTCCGGGATTTTGTCATAGGGCTGTGTGACCACATTGTCGACGCGCCCGACCATGGCCGGGTCAAATCGGTAACCTCGAAATGGATAGATCCTCGCCATCGGTGCATTCTACAATTTCAGACGACCGCGGTCTCCGAATTCAGACATGGGCTTCGGGAGGCGGCAATTGGGAAAGGACTGGAAATGAACCGTTATCTGCACGGGAAGACGATCGAACCTCGAACTGTGTCGGGTGATCTGAAGGTGAGTGAGTTGGTCGACGGGTTCTTCAATGCTTACAATGCGGCACGCCTTCGTGAGGCATGCCGCCTCTTCGTCGAGAAAATGCTTGGCGATGACGTGACGATCGGCCTGAGCCTCTCAGGAGCCCTGACTCCGGCCGGGGTCGGAATGTCCTGTATCATCCCGCTGATCGAAAACGGCTTCGTCGACTGGATCGTTTCGACGGGAGCCAATCTCTACCACGACACACACTTCGGCATCGGTCTCTCGATGCATCGAGGACAGCCTCATGTCAGCGACGTCGAGCTTCGCGAACAGGGTGTGGTGCGTATCTACGACATCTTCTTCGACTACGACGTGCTTCTCTCGACCGACCGCTTCTACCGGGAAATCATGAAGGCACCCGAGTTCCAGAAGACGTTGAGCACGGCGGAGTTCCATTTCAACGTCGGTCGATACCTCGCGGAGCGGGAAGCCGTGCTGGGAGGTGGTCGCTCGCTCCTGGCTGCCGCTTATCGTTATGGGGTCCCCGTCTACACTTCTTCGCCCGGAGACAGTTCGATCGGTATGAACGTCGCCGCCTTGGCGCTCGACGGAAATCGGCTGGCCTTCGACGTGTCGCGTGACGTCAACGAGACGGCTGCGATTGTCCTCGGCGCCAAACAGGGAGACGGCAAGAGCGCCGTCGTGATTTTCGGCGGCGGTTCACCCAAGAACTTCCTGTTGCAGACGGAACCACAGATCCAGGAAGTCCTCGGAATCGAGGAGAAGGGGCACGACTTCTTCCTCCAGATTACGGACGCCCGCCCGGATACCGGCGGTCTCTCGGGGGCGACACCGTCGGAGGCCGTCAGTTGGGGCAAGGTCGATCCCTCCAGGCTCCCCGACACGGTGGTCTGCTATCTCGACTGTACGGTCGCGGTCCCAATTCTGGCCAGTTACGCTCTGGCCGGTTCACCACCGAGGCAGCCCAAGCGACTCTACGAGCGCCTTGCGGCGCTGCATGATCAGCTCCAGAGCGAATACCGGAAGGCCCGCTCCGGTAGTTGAGCCGACCGTTGCGTCAGTTCTCGAGAGAGCCGACCGGCAAGCTCGACATGACGATTCCGCCGCTGGTTCGCAGAATGACGACCGCGAGCGGAACGTCGCTGACCACACGGATCGTCCCTTCGAAGGGCTGATTGTCGACCTCCGGGAAGATCTGCGTCAGAAACTGAGCCACATGGCCCTTCGCGACCAGCGAAGCGATGTCGCTGTTGACGGCGAAGAGCGTTCCGTCCTGCTTGTACAACTCGACTCGGCCTGCCGCCTGTTGGTCGGCCGTGTTGACGATAGCGATGCCGCTGTCGAAATTACCGGCGGTGAACTTCTGCACCACTCCGACCGCTGTCGAACTGCCCGTCGCACCGCCGACACCCGCCTCGGAAATCACGGAACCGGTATCCGAAAGGATCCTGAAGATACTGGTGGCTTCGACAGGGACATTGCTGCGGATCCTCGCATACCCGACCGCGACTGTTTCACCCCGTGTCGTCAGAGTCTTCGAACTGAGCGGCGGAATAGACAGCAAAAGGGAATAGGCCGGGTGGGCCCCGATCTGCAGAGTCAGCGGCTCGCCGTCGTCTCCGAAAAAGTCGATGGCGCCTTCGGCGGTGGAGTTGGAAAGGTTGGAGACGACGATTACGGTCCGAAGAACGCTGCCACCCGGAATCGGACCGTCGCCCACCTGAGCCAGGTAGGTGACGAATTCGGGCCGCGAGACGTATTCGATGCGGAGTTCATCGATCTGCTCCGGGTCCTGATCTCCGCCATAGCTGATCGAGAGCTTCGCAATGCCTTGCGGATTCGTCGTGCTCACAGCGAGCGTGGTCGGCCCGGCCAGTCCCGAATGCTCGACCGAACCAAGTTCGGTCCCGACCTGATCGAAAGCGCGGATCGTCACGGTCGTCGATTCCGTGCCGTTGCGGGCTACGAAACCGACCCGGGAGACCGGGTACCGAAAATTGATCACGAGGGGATGCTCGGATGAATCCCCGGTCGAGGGAACGTTCGAGACGACGAGATTCGAGAAGCCCAGAACGAACACGGAAATCACTGTCGGAACGCTTTCATTACCCGTCTGGAAGGTGATTCCCCAGTCGGAAAGGAGCGGGCCGGCGTGCGTATTCGGAGACAGTCCCTCGAAATCGAACATCACCGACTCGTGCGAGAACGATTGTGTATCCGAAATGTCGGTCAACTGGGCCGCCAGGGGGACGGTGACGAAGATTAGCAGAAGTAGAGATATCTGGACACATTTCCTCAGCATAGTTCCTCCCGTTGGATTGAAGCCTCCCCCGCTGATCGGCTCGGAGGATATTATATAGCTCAAGACCACGTCGAAATTCTAAATGGAACAACCAGAGAGGAGGATACGCGTTGGAGCTTGCACATAAAGTGGCAATTGTCACAGGGAGCACGAAAGGAATCGGCCTGGCCGTTGCAGAGGACCTGGTCGCCCAGAGTACGAATGTCATCGTTTCGTCTCGACACGAGGACGACGTCCGGAAGACGGTGGAACGATTGCAGCAGCAGGGCAAGGCCGAAGTCCGAGGCAAAGTCTGCGACGTGCAGCGGGTCGAGCAGGTTCGCGATCTGATCGGATATGCCGTTTCGGAACTTGGCGGACTGGATATTCTGATCAACAATGCCGGCATCGGCCAGTTCAAGAATGTAGAGGAGATGACGCCGGAACACTGGCGGAGAGTGCTCGCGACCAATCTGGACAGTCTCTTTTACGCCTGCCACTTCGCCATTCCCGAAATGAAGCGCCGGGGGGCCGGATTCATCGTCAACATCGGCAGCCTTGCTGGAAAGAACGCCTTCCCCGGTGGTGCAGCCTACAACGCGTCGAAATTCGGCGTGATCGGTTTCAGCGAGGCTCTGATGCAGGAGATCCGCCACGACGATATTCAGGTGGCTTACATCATGCCCGGGAGCGTGGATACATGGTTCGGCGGACACGCGCCGGCCGGAGGGGATTCCTGGAAACTCTCGGCACGGGATGTCTCCCAGGTCGTCGTCGAGACCCTCTCCCGATCGTCGCGATGTCTGACCAGTCGGGTCGAGATGCGCCCGTCGAAACCGCCGAAGAAGTAGTGCCGTACAAGTCCTGACTGGACGATTTGGACGTTTTCGTTTCATCGTTCTCCGGTGACGGGTTCCCGGTTTCGGGGGAGGGAGGACCAGAGCAGGGGGGAGGGGAGAAGCGGTGCGGGTCACGGATTTTCGGACTCAGTCCTGCGCCGGGTACTCGATGACCGCCGTCGCGGGAAAGAACCGTGCCAGAAACTGACGGGAACAGACCTCGCAGACACAGGAGAGTTCCTGGTATTTGCCCCGTTGCTTGAGGGCGCTCTGATCCTGAATGGCTACCCGTTTCTTTCCGCAGTGGGGACACTCGAGCATGGATGGATTCGGCCTGAGCCCCGGACGGTCCGGACGTCTCTTCCTGAAAGGCGAATCGAGGCTCGGCTTCTGGATCTCGGTGCGGGCATCGGGCCCGTCGACCTCCCGAACTTCGCACATCTCCATGAGCCGCGAAAACATGCGCGTGCCGATGCGCTCTTCCAATGTCTGTTCGCCCGATCGTTTCGGCACGGGCGTCAGGGATGAAGCGCGCAAAGGCCAGTTCGTGGTCAGAATCGTGTGTTTTCGGTTCGTGTAGCGGTAGTTGAGCACCATGCGCGTCGTCTCGCGGACCCAGTCGGTGGGACGGCCCGTCCCCAAGTCATCCCACACCAGGAGTTGACTCTCCATCAGGGGAATCATTACTTCCCGCTCCGTATCGGGCGAGTCGGGACCATAGGAGTACTGGAGCCGGCGCAGAAGCTCGGCTTCATCGACAAATCTTCCCTGGATGCCCTTCTCGAGGACCAAAGCCTTCAGAATGGCCACCGCAAGATGGGTCTTGCCGACTCCGCAGCGACCGACGAGTAGCAATCCTCGTTCGACCTCCGGGAACTCCTCGACGAAGTCCATGCACCGGGCCAGTGCCCGGGCTTGCGAGGGATGCTGTTTCGGGTCGCAGTAGTATCCGCTGAAATCCCGATCGGCGTAGCGGAGCGGGACGTGTGCCTGCTCGAGTCGACGTGAGGTTGCCGCTTTCGTCCGACAGTCCGGGCAGGGAGCAACGGACTCGACCGAACCGTTCCGCCGTAGCACCCAACCCGTATCGCGGCATGTCTGACAACCCATCGATGGTCAAGATAGCATGCCCTTTCGACTTCTGAAAACAGGCCGGATTCGACGCCGCCTCCCAATGGAGTGACGTGAATCACATTTGAAACGCTTGACTGGGTGGCATACAATGAAAGCTTCGGGGGGGTGGCCATTCCTTCGCTGTCCACACGAGGGTGCACCTCTGTGCCGACGAGGCCTTCGAACGACCACGGCTTCGGTTTGCTCACGTAACTCACGCGCCCGACCTTCGTATCAATTTGCTAGGAGACAAGGATGAACCGCAAGTACCGTCAGCCTGGTTACCAAGACCAGGGCGAACGCCGAGAGCAGATCCGGCCCGACAGCAGGCCCGCTACGCGGGAAGGCCCGCGATCGCCACGGATGACGAGCCTCGGGCGCGTTGTCAGGTGCGCACAGTGTGGGACGAAGCTTCCCCCGGATTTGGAGAGGTTACCTACACCAGCGAGTGTCCGCAGTGCGGAGCCGACCTCCACGCCTGCAAGAACTGCGCCTACTTCAACCCGGCGAGCCGCTTCGAATGTGAAGAGCCTATTCCTCAGCGGATCAGCCCAAAGGACAAGCGCGCCGACTGCGAGTACTTCGAGATTCGATCGACGGTCGAGAAGATCACGTCGTCTTCGTCACCGTCGGTTCAAAGGGGTCCGGAGGATCCCCGGCAGGCCTTTGAGAATCTCTTCAAACGCTGAGCCGAATCCGGGAGGCGTTCGCCATGAAGACCTTCGTCTGCCTCAAGGAGGTCCCGTCCAGGGACAGCCGCTACGAAATCGACTCCTCGGAGACATGGGTCGATGAGAGCAACCTTTCCTTCGAAATCAGCGAGTGCGACGAGTACGCTCTCGAGGAAGCGCTGCGTCTCAAAGAGCAGCACGGCGGTGAAGTCACGCTGCTGTCGATCGGCTCCTCGAGAGCCGAAAAGATTCTCCGCAAGGGGCTGGCTATGGGTGCCGATCGAGCGATCCTCGTCGTCGATGAGGATCGGCAGGTGACCAGCCCGCTCTCACTGGCGACGGTCCTGGCGGCGCTCCTCCGTGAGGAGTCCTTCGATCTGGTTCTGGCGGGAACCCAGTCGGACGATGCCGGCTACGGCCAGACCGGCATCATGCTCGCCGAACTCCTCGATGTACCGCACGCCTGTCTGGTCATGCAGATCGAAGCAGAACCGTCTCAAAACCGCCTCAGGTTTTTGCGCGAGATGGAAAGCGGGCGCTTCCAGTGGCTGCGGCTTCCGTTGCCGGCCCTCCTCGGGATCCAGGCCGGGAGTTCCCCGATCCGTTATGTCTCTCTGAAGGGGATCATGCAGGCCAAGAAGAAGGAAATCCGACGGACCTCCCTTGCGGATCTCGGCCTGGACCTGGC
Source organism: uncultured Acidobacteriota bacterium (assembly GCA_963823995.1). Classification (GTDB taxonomy): domain Bacteria; phylum Acidobacteriota; class UBA6911; order RPQK01; family JAPXNP01; genus JARRKC01. The sequence continues at coordinate 425,181 of CAWGNQ010000009.1, read as the reverse complement.
GGATATTCCCACGCTGGAAGTCACACGGCTGCATGCTCCCAAGGTCGAGCGAAAGGCGGTTCTCTTTGAGGGGGATCCTGCCGAGGTCGTCGACCAGCTCGTGGAGAAGCTTCACGAACAGGAGAAGATCATCTGAACCGGGCTGCACCGGCCGGTGGAGTAGAGACCGATGTTCCAAAAAGCTCTCGTTTTGATCGACCATTCCGAAAGCAAGGTCCAGCCGCTCTCGGTCGAGTGCTGTTCGCTGGCCCGTCGACTCGTCTCGACAGACGACGGTGAGGTGACGGCGCTGGTCCCCGGCATCGGACTGGATGCGCTTCGGGCTCCGGCAGGCGTACTCCCCGTCGACCGGGTCGTCCTGCTCGAGGATCCCCTGCTCGCCGAATACACACCCGAAGCCTATGTGCAGGCTCTCGAGCAGGTTATTGCCGAGATGGAACCCGATCTCGTGCTGATGGGCCACACCTACCAGAACATGGACCTCGCACCTCGGCTGGCGGCCCGGATCCGGCGAGCCCTGGTGACCGATTGCGTAGCCATTCGTGAAGAAGGCGATGCCCCGTTGTTCGTACGTCCCATGTTCCACGGCAAGTTGAACTCCGATATCCGCGTGCGGTCACCCAAGCCGTGGCTGGTCACGATCCAGTCGGGAGCCTTTCCGACGGAAGCCGATGCGCAGGGAAGCCCGGAGATTGAAGCCCGAACGGTGCAAATCGATGGCGGTGCCATTCAGCGCGAACTGCTGGAGGAGGTGTCTGTGACCTCCGATCGAGTCGATTTGACGAAATCGGAGATCATCGTGGGTGTCGGTCGGGGCATACGCAAGGAAGAGAACCTGTCGCTGATCGAAGATCTCGCTGCCGCACTGGGAGCCGAAATCGGTGCGAGTCGGCCGGTCGTCGACAACGGCTGGCTGGAACGGGACCGCCAGATCGGCAGCTCGGGACAGACCGTGAGCCCAAAGCTTTACATCGCCGTCGGAATTTCCGGGGCGATTCAGCATATCGTCGGCATCCGAAGTTCCGGCTGCATCGCCGCCATCAACTCCGATCCCAATGCGCCCATCTTCAACATCGCGGCCTATGGTGTCGTCGGTGACATGTCCAAGGTCGTCCCGTTGCTGACCGAGAAGATCCGGCAGATCCAGGGCGCATAAGGGGCCACCGAGAGGCCTCGGTGGGACTTCGTCCCGAAACCGGAAGGCCCGCCGGAAAGCAGGACGCAGACGACCAGGCTACAAGGCAGGAGCTATCGGGTGGACGACGAAGAGCCTGAGCCGTTCGCAAAGCTCTGGGTGAGGAAGCCGGCCACCTCCTCCAGATGGTCGACAACCAACTGCCAGCCGTGCGGCCCGTTTTCGTATACCCGGTAGGTGTGCGGGATTTGGCGTGCGGTCAGAGTTTCGTCAAGCTCCTTGATCCCGGCCGCCAGGGGGAACGCCCGATTGTAGCGGTCGGCGGTTCCGAATGCGAAGAAGATCTTGAGGCTGTCGAGGCTTTCGTGCTTCGCCAGCCAGAGAACACTGTTCTGGTGCCAATGATCTTTGTCGAAGGGCATGCCGTAGACCGGTTTGAGTGCACCAACCAGATACTGAGCCATCCGGGAAGACAAATCACGAAAGTACTCCGAGGGGTCGTCACCCGGGAACACGATCGGAGAAACACCCGCGACGCAGGCGAACAGTGTGGGATGTTTCATGCCGATCTTCAGGGCTCCATAGCCCCCCATTGAGACACCGCCGAGTGCCCGGGCCCAGCGCTCAGGGATAACCCGATAGGTCGATTCGACGTGTTTGATCAGATCGTCGGTCACCATCTGTTCATAGTTGTGGCGGCCGTCCAGATAGTCCGTATAGAAGCTGTTCTCACCATTGGGATTGACGAGTAAGAATTCCGGAAGCTTTCCGCTGAGCATGAGATCCTCGAGCTGCCCGGGAATTCCGCCGTAGCGCTCGACGGCCCAACTCGTGTCATCGTTCCACAACCCGTGCAAAAAGTAGACCACCGGAAAACGGACGGACGGCTCCTTCTCATACGAAGGCGGGAAGAAGATGCTGTAGTCTGCATCCTTGCCTATCGCGGGCGAATGAAAGTGCTTGAATTCCACACTCGATCCACCCGGAAGCGTGATCGTCTGGGGGTTCTCGATGCGCCGCGGCCCCTGTGTCGCCGCATCTGCGGCGCCGACCCCTACACCCAGATTTATCAGTAGAGCAATAACTCCTGCCATTTTCATCAATCTGATTATACCCCCGGGGCCTGGAACGTCCAGTCTTGAAGCGGTCGATCTTTGCGCGGAGAAGAACTAAACGGAGAAGAACTAAACGGATGCCAGAACCTTCCTGACGTAGGCCGACATGGGATAACCCTTCTGGAACGGAGAAAGCCACCTCCAGCGAGCGTCGGAAGGGGTCTGTCGAAGGACTGCGCGAATCGCCACGAAGCGCAGTCTGCGAAAGGTGATCTGGTGACGGATCTCGGCGATTCGTTCCCCCGGACTTGCCGAAAGCCCGAATTCCGCTCGCAGCTGCAGCCTCAAGGCCCGGTGCGATGCGTAGAGACCGGCCAATCTGGGAAATTCCCAGAATCCCCGGAGAAACGGCCCCTGTTCGTTGAGCTGCATCAGATATTTACCGGCGTCTGCGATGACTACGACCGTGAAGACCTGTTCGACCGTCTCCCGTCTGCGGCGCGGCAGAGGAAGACTCGTCTCGAGGCCGAGCTGGTGAGCTCGACAGGAGTCTCTCAGCGGACAGGAGGGGCATCGAGGTCTGTTTGGAGTGCAGACCGTCGCACCCAGTTCCATCAGCCCCTGGTTGAATGCCGACACCTTTGCCGCCACCGAAGGGACCGCCACGGTCTCGTCCAGGAGTCTCCAGAAGGCCGAATCCGCGAGGGGTTCCTGTACTGCCAGGTACCGGGAGAGCACCCGCTTCACGTTCCCGTCGAGGACCGGATGCGGCAGTCCGTAGGCAATCGACAGGATGGCGCCGGCAGAGTAGCGTCCAACTCCCGGCAGGCGCAGAAGATCTTCGAGACCCCGGGGAAATTCGCCTTCGAAGTCCCGACATACGACTTGGGCTGCCTTGTGGAGATTTCGAGCCCGGCGATAATAGCCGAGACCAGCCCACAGATCCAGCACCTCGGCCTCTTCGGCAGCTGCCAGATCTTCGACGGTCGGGTACGTCGCGATGAACCTTTCGAAGTAAGGGAGCATGGTCTTGACCTGGGTTTGCTGGAGCATGATCTCGGACAGCCAGACGAGGTAGGGATCCGGATCGCTCCGCCAGGGGAGATCACGCTGGTGACGAATGAACCAGTCGATGACGTGCTTTGCCCACCGGGAAGCATCGATGGGGAGTTCGAGAGGAGAAGTCTTCACGACGATTCGACTATTGCAGCAGTTGCTTTGCGATGGTCGCCAACTGCATGTTGGACGTCCCCTCGTAGATGGTCCCGATCTTCGAATCGCGGAAGTATTTCTCAGCAGGATAGTCCTTCGAAAATCCGTACCCACCGTAGATCTCGAGAGCCTGCGAGGTGATCCGCTCGGCAGCCATCGAGCTGAAGTACTTCGCCTGGGCCGCTGCGGTGACGAATTCGCAGCCCGCCTCTTTCAGCCGCGCCGCATTGTAGACCAGCAGCCGGGCTGCCTCGAGTTGCGTGGACAGTTCGGCCAGCGTAAATTGCACTGCCTGGAACTCGCTGACCTTCCGGCCGAAGGCCGTCCGCTCACCGGCGTATCGTATCGCTCCCTGGAGGGCACCCCGCGCCAGGCCGATCATTTGCGCGCCGATGCCGATCCGACCTTCATTCAGCGTCTCGATAGCGATCCGATAGCCCTTCCCGACTTCGCCCAGCACATTTTCTCGGGGGACCTCACAATCATCGAGCAGCAATTCACAGGTCGAAGAGGCCCGGATTCCAAGCTTGTTCTCCTTACTACCCACGGTGAGACCCTCGAAGCCGCGCTCGACCAGAAACGCCGTGATTCCCTTGTAGCCGAGTGCGCGATCCACCGTCGCGAAGACTACGAACAGCTCTGCCTCTTTGGCGTTGGTAATCCAAAGCTTGCTCCCGTTCAGGATGTAGCGGTCGCCTTCGGCCCGGGCACGCGTTTCGAGGGCGAAGGCATCACTGCCGGAACCAGCCTCCGAAAGTGCGTAGGCGCCTACCCAGGAAGAGGACAACCGGGGCAGATAGCGTTTCTGTTGGTCGCGGCTTCCCCATCGCCGGAGCGCATTGTTGACCAGCGTGTTCTGGACATCACAGATGACGCCGGCCGACGCATCGACCGCGCTAAGTTCCTCCACAGCCAGGACGGCCATGAAGAATCCGGAGTCGGTCCCTCCGAACTCCTCGGGAACGTCGATGCCCATCAGTCCCAGCTCGAAGAACCGTCGGAGCAGGTCCGCACGGAACTGACCCTTCTCGTCCATCTCCTCCACATGAGGCCGAATCGCCGCCTCGGCAAATTCCGCGACGCTGTCCCGGAAGAGGCGTTCGTCGTCCGACAGCTCAGTCAGCGGCCCGCTCGAGAGTGACGTCATGTTGGCTCCTTTTTGAAGTTGGGTTCGTCCTTATCATAAACTCCATCCTATTCGTCTGTCCCGGAAAGGACTAAGCCGCATGGTCAGAACTCTGAAAACTCGTTCCGAACTGCCGGAGATTGTCGACCAGATCCAACAGACCTACCAGGGAACCCGGCTGCGTCTGCATCATCTGGGCGAAACTCCGCTGCCGAATGAACGGGCCGTCATCGACATGGTCGAAAAGCTCCGAGCCGTTCTCTTCCCCGGTTTCTTCGGCAAGGAGTACGTCAGTCGCAGCAGTGTGGCCTATTACACGGGCGAACTCATCTACGAGATCCACGAGGTTCTGAGCGACGAGGTTTTCAAGGCCTGGCAGAGCTGCGTGGATGAGAGCGGCGAGGACGCCTGTCACGAGAAGGCACAGAAGCGATCTCTCGATTTCCTGCGCACGATTCCGGAGATGCGGCGAATGCTGGCCCTCGATGCCCAGGCTGCCTACGACGGCGACCCTGCCGCCAAGAGCGTCGACGAAGTGATTTTCAGCTATCCGGGTATGATGGCCATCACGATCCATCGCATCGCCCACGAGCTCTACAAGCTCAACATCCCTCTGATCCCACGGATCATGGGCGAATACGCACACCGCAAGACCGGTATCGACATCCACCCCGGTGCGACGATCGGCGAGCGCTTCTTCATCGATCACGGGACCGGTGTCGTGGTCGGCGAAACGACCGAGATCGGCAACAACGTCACGCTCTATCAGGGGGTGACGCTCGGCGCCCTCAGCTTCAAGGAAGGTGCCGATGCGATGCGAAACCGGAAACGGCATCCGACGATCGAGGATAATGTGGTCATCTACGCGGGCGCGACGATTCTGGGCGGCCAAACGGTGATTGGACAGGGTTCGGTCATCGGCGGAAACGTCTGGGTGATCCACACGATCCCGCCGCGAACCAAGGTCATGCTGGAGCTTCCGAAGCTCAAGATCCAGTCGAACGAGTAAGGGCCGAGCAGTCGACGGAACGCCCCCGGAAGCCGAACATTCCGTGGACGTCCGTACCCCCGGCCTCCGTCCGTGTTACTCTCTTGGCGGTTCATGGATCGCTGGATTTTCCACGTCGACATGGACGCGTTCTATGCGTCGATCGAACAGCGCGACCATCCCGAGTTCCGCGGCCGGCCGGTCGTAGTCGGAGCGGACCCCAGGGATGGGTTGGGCCGTGGCGTTGTGGCCGCATGCTCGTACGAAGCCCGAAGGTTCGGCATCCATTCGGCTCTTCCGATCAGCCAGGCCTACCGGAAGTGCCCAGGCGCCGTCTACGTTCGTCCCGATATGGCCAGATACCGGGAAGCGAGCCGGAACATCCGTGCCATCTTCGACGAGATCACGGATCTCGTGGAGCCTCTGAGCATCGACGAGGCCTTTCTCGACGGCAGCCGACTCGTCCAGGATCCTGCGTCCGCAGTGAGACTCGCCCGTCACCTCAAACAACAGATCCTCTCCAGGGAGAGGCTCACCGCCTCGGTGGGCATCGGCCCCAGCAAATTCATCGCAAAGATCGCCTCCGATCTGCGCAAGCCCGACGGTCTGCTCCTGATTCGACCCGAGGAGGTGCAACGCTTCCTCGATCCGCTGCCGATCTCCCGGATCTGGGGAGTCGGACCGCGAACCGAAGAGAGGCTCGGCAAGATCGGGATCACCACGGTTCTGCAGCTCCGTACGATCGACCCGGCCACACTGGAAAAGCGTTTCGGAAAGATGGGAAGCCACCTGTCCCGACTGGCCAACGGCATCGACGAACGCCCGATCGTCGTGGAACGACGGGCGAAATCGATCAGCCAGGAGCACACGTTCCTCGAGGATACGACGGATCGGGCCAAGATGGAGGCAACCTTGAAACTGATGAGCGGGAAGGTCTCGACGCGCCTCCTGAAGGCGCACCTGGTCGCCCGGACCGTCTGTCTAAAACTGCGTTTCAGCACCTTTCGGACACTCACGCGTCAGGTAACGCTTCGGCAACCGACTGCAGACGGGGCCGAGATCCTGGGGGTCGTACTCCGATTGCTCGACCGTCAGCTCCGACCGACCGATCGGGTGCGCCTTCTGGGCGTCGGAGTGGCATCACTCGAGCGCAGAGAGTCCGCTCGTCAACTGTCGCTGTTCTGACCCGTTTCACTACGGTCTACGGTGCGGCACCTTTACTCACAGCCACGGCCAGGGGCTGCGAGTCCGAACGCGCCGGCCGGCCTATTCGAGCAGCAGCAGAGCCGGGGTCTCGAGCAGACGGATCACATGGTGGAGGAACCGGGCCGCCACCATGCCGTCGACGACCCGGTGATCGAGCGAAAGTGACAGGTTCATGGTCTCCCGGATGACGATCTCTCCGTCTCTGACTACGGGTCTTTTGGAGATCTTGTGGATTCCGAGGATCGCGACCTCCGGATAGTTGATGACAGGAGTGGCCGCAATGCCGCCGAGCGGCCCCAGGCTGGTCACCGTGAAGGTGCTCCCCTTGAGGTTGTCCAGGCTGACGCGCCCCTGACGGGCAGATTCCGTGAGCGTCTGGATCTCGTCTGCCAGGGGCAGGAGCCTTTTGGCATCAACGTTGCGGACGACCGGAACAATGAGCCCCTCCGACGTCGCGGTGGCGATGCCGATGTTGTAGTACTTGAACAGCTTGATCTCGCTCTTGCCCTCATCCAGCGTTGCGTTGAGCAGCGGAAACTCTTTGAGGCCCGACACCACGGCCTTTAAGATGAACGGAAGGTACGTGAGTCGGCGCGATTCATCCCCCTCCAGGTAGCGATTCCGGAGTTCGACGAGCTGCGTCGCGTCCATTTCTTCGATATACGTGTAGTGCACGGCGGATCGGTGAGAAAGAGTAAGTCGATCTCCGATCCTGCGCCGGAGCCCGCGGTACGGCATCGTCTCGACCTTCACAGCTGTCGCGACCCCAGCATTTGGGGCCGACGGGGCCGGTCCTTTCGCCTCGTACCGTTCCAGATCTTCCTGCGTGATTCTTCCTCCGGGGCCGGTTCCGGTGACCTCAGACAGCTCAATTCCTCGAGATCGCGCGGCCCTCCGGAGGGCCGGTGTGGCCAGAACGTCCGCGGGCCGTTCCTTATGTCGCGGCGTTCTCGGGGATTCGTCAGGCTCAGAAGGCCGGACTCCGCTCTCCGGCTCCTCTTCGGTTGCACTCGGCACCGATCCTTCCGCCTCGATGACAACCAGAGTCGAGCCGACAGCAACGGTCTCGCCTTCCTCTCCACGGGTTTCGAGGACCTTTCCCGGGACCGGTGAGGGGATCTCCACGGTCGCCTTGTCGGTCATGATCTCGACCATCGGCTGATCCTCCAGAACGACGTCCCCCTGCCGGACCAGCCATCGAATGATCTCTCCTTCGACAACTCCTTCACCGATGTCGGGCAATCTGAATTCGTAGGGCATGGGCTAGCTCCTCGCTCAACTTCGGTTCTCTGATGCCGGGAGACCTGCTCCCGCTCCTCCACAGGTGACCTAAAAGCGGACAACCTGGTCCAGCACCCGTCGAATCCGCTTCTCATTGGGCAGATACTCATTCTCGAGCGTATACGGAAAGGGCGTGTCGAAGCCGGTCACCCTGGCGATCGGCGCCTGCAGACTCAACAGTGCCTTCTCGCAAATCGTTGCCGCCAGCTCAGCCCCGAATCCGCAGGTTCGTGGCGCTTCGTGGACGATGACGACCCGGCCCGTCTTCCGGACCGACGTCAGGATCGTCTCTATGTCGAACGGCATCAGTGTCCGCAGATCCACCACGTCACAGGAGATGCCATCCTCGGTCGCCGCCACTTCCGCCGTCTCGAGCGCCGTATGCAGCATGGAGCCGTAGGCAAGCACGGTGACGTCGGACCCGTCCCGAACCACCGAGGCTCGGCCGAGCTCGACGACGTAGGCACCTGCCGGCACATCACCCCGGGCCGCACGATAGATCCGCTTGGGCTCCATGAAGATTACCGGATTGTCATCCTGGATCGAGGCGATCAGAAGCCCTTTCGCATCATGCGGGCTGGAAGGAACGACGACTTTGAGGCCGGCCGTGTGGATGAAGTACGCTTCCGGGCTCTGGGAGTGGTAGTGACCTCCACGGATGCCTCCACCGTAGGGCATGCGAATCACCAGGGGGCATGCAAACTGACCTGCCGACCGATACCGGACCTTTGCGGCTTCGTTCACGATCTGGTCGAAGGCCGGATAGACGAAGTCGGCGAACTGAATCTCCGGGACGGGTCTCAGGCCGTTCATTGCCATGCCGATAGCCGTACCGACGATACCGGCTTCGGCCAGCGGGGTATCAAAAGCCCGTTCGGGACCGAATTCTTCTCGCAGGCCCTGAGTCGCGCGGAAGACACCGCCAAACTGACCGACGTCTTCTCCAAAGATGACAACACGGCTGTCGCGCCGCATTTCCACGCGGAGCGCATCGTTGACGGCCTGGATTATGTTCATCGTGGGCATGATCGACTATTCTCTTTGTCGCTTCATTTCCGATTGTCCGAGCGTTGCGAAAGAACACAGGACTCAGGAGGCCGGCTCACCGGAGGGCAGGAGCAGTGAGTCCCGCTGCTCCTCGAGATGCCACGGCATCGTATCAAAGACATCCTCGAAGAGCGTTTCGACATCAGGGAGGGCGAGCTGCTCGACCGTCTTGAGCGTGGACTGAATCTCGTCCCGAATGAGCGATTCGAGTCGCTCATCCTCGTCCTCGTCCCACGCTTCCTGATCGATCAGGAACTTCTTGAAGCGGACCAGGGGGTCCCGCACCTTCCACTCTTCGACCTCCTCGTCGCGACGATAGGCTCTCGGATCGTCCGAGGTCGAATGGGCTCCCTGCCGATAGGTCAAAGCTTCGATCAAGGTCGCGCCGTCTCCCCGGCGAGCCCGCTCCACGGCTGCCTGCGAGGCCGCGTAGACTGCCAGGACGTCATTCCCGTCCACCCGGACACCCTGGATCCCATAGGCGGCAGCCTTCACCGCGATATCGACAGACGCGGTCTGCTGCTCGAGAGGAACCGAGATCGCATATTGATTGTTGCGGCACAAGAATAGAACCGGCGCCTTGAAAACACCGGCAAAGTTGCAGGCGACGTGGAAGTCCCCTTCGGAGGTCGCTCCGTCCCCGAAAAAGGTGAGGGCGACTTCGTCGCGGCCCTGGATCCGGGCCGCCATCGCCAGACCGACCGCGTGAGGAATCTGGGTACCCACAGGGCTCGAGACGGTGGCCAGGTGCAGACTGGGGGAACCCCAGTGGCAAGGCATCTGACGGCCCTTCATGCGATCTTCGACATTTCCGTAGATCTGACACAGGAAGTCATAAAGCGGGTATCCGCGCAGCAAAGCGGCGCCGGCCTCCCTATAGCAGGGAACCAGCCAGTCCCGCTCTTCCAGCGCATACGCGCTCCCGATGATCGCCCCCTCTTCCCCCAGGGAGCCCACATAGAAGCCTATCCGTCCCTGACGCTGAAGCCTGGTCATCCTCTCGTCGAGCCTGCGGTTGAAGAGCATCCCCCGATAGAGTTTGTACCAGTCCTCTCTTTCCAGGTCGGGCAGAACGGCATCCGCTCGGACCTTGCCCTGCTCATCGATGACTCGGAGGATCTTATCGGCCATTCGAGGGGATTATAACCTTCGCGGAAAGGCAGCCACAACCTGATGGGCTGCAAACGCAACAGCTTGCGGCCTCCGAGGCGGCCCGGGGCCGTTCCTTCGCTGCGACGACGGGAAATGCGTTATCCTCTTATCCATCGATATCTCGGAACGGGTCCGGTCCAACACTGATTCCGATTGAGGGAGCCCCATGAAAAAGTCGACTCGAATCATTCTCCCCCTGATTTTCCTGGCATTTGTCGCTTACACAATCTACTCGACCACTACGCTCGGGCAGGTCAAGTGCCGTGTGTGCATGGAATTCCAGGGGAACGTGGCCTGCCGGACGGCTTCCGGAGCCACGCGGGAGGACGCCCTCCGGGTCGCCAAGGACAACGCCTGTGCCCAGCTGACTTCGGGCATGACCAACACGCGGATGTGCTCCGCCAAGGAGCCGGTCAATGTCGACTGGATCGACTGATCACTCGGCCGGTTCGACGACCGAAAGGATCTGATCGCCCGGTACATCGGTGAGCTTCTGGACCACCCCGCTCGGCCATGTGACCTCCAGCTCTTTGATGACCTTGTCCTTGCCGAGGCCGAAGTGGACTCTCTTGTCGGAACTGCAGCCGTAGCCGACGGCCGTGTTGACGTGATTGTATTGGGATCCGGAAGCCGTGCTGATCCGGATTCTGGCTCCCATGGCGTCACGGTTGCTTCGCGTACCTCGCAGCGCGAGCTGGATCCAGTGCTCCGCCGGGTTCGAGATATTCCGCCAGATCTCGGTCGGCCCGTTCAGTGACGTGACCACCGCATCAATGCGCCCGTCATTGTCGAGGTCGCCGAAGGCGACTCCCCGGTGGACGGCAGCATGCGTCTGGAAGTCCGGCCCGGCAGAAGGTCCACCGTCGGCAAACTTGCCGTTCTTCAAATTGATGAAGAGGGTGTTGGGTTGTGGGACACGATCCTTGAAGGTCCCCTTGGGGTACATGACATCACCGCTGGCCACGAAGAGGTCCTTCCAGCCGTCATTGTTCAAGTCGAAGATTCCGTTGCTCCACCCCGTGCGGTCGCGTGTCATCATGGCCAGTCGGCTCGGTGCGGTCACCTCATCGAAGACCATGTTGCCCGTATTGATGTACAGAGGCATCGCCTCATTCGTCATGGCGGCGACGAAGATGTCCGCCAGCCCGTCGTTGTTGACATCCTTCGCGTCGACGCCCATCCCGGATACCGCGTGACCCGAGTACGTGTAGGCCGTACCGCTTTCGAAGCCGATCTCCTTGAAAGTCCCGTCGCCTTGGTTGTGGAACAGGAAAGCCGGAACCGTATCATTCCCGACATAAATGTCGATCCAACCATCCCCATCGAAGTCGGCCACACCGAGGCCCATCCCCTTCCCCACATGCTCGCGAATCCCCGACTGCTCCGAAACATCGGTAAACGTTCCGTCGCCGTTGTTCCGAAACAGGGAGTTCGGCAATCCGTCGTAGTGTTGGGGATGGCAGTAATCCGGCGTATCGACCGGTCCGCAGATCGGCTCCGTTTCAGGGTTCCAGACACAGTAGTTGGACACAAAGAGGTCGAGCTGTCCGTCGTTGTTGTAATCGAAGAACGCGGCGGACACCGACCATAGCGTCCCGTACTTGGGATCCGGCTGGTTCAGTCCGCTCTTGGCCGTCACATCCTCGAACCGGCCGTTGCCGAGGTTGTGATAGAGAATATTCTCGCGCAGACCGGCGACGAAAAGATCCTGCAACCCATCGTTGTCGTAGTCGGCCGCGATCACGCCGTGCGTGTAACCTCGGCCCTGGACCCCTGCCGTCTCGGTCACGTCGACGAACGTGCCGTCACCGTTCCCCTTGTAGAGCCGGTTCTGGTGGGCCGGCAGTGTCTTCTCCAGGCCCGGCATGGTGGCCCCGCTCACGCAGTACAGGTCGAGCAGTCCGTCGTTGTCGAAATCGAAGATGGCCACCCCCGAGATCATGGTTTCGGGCTGGTGGCGACGCTGCGTACGGCTTGGCTCGACATAGAAGTCGACACCCGACGATCGGACGAGATCGAAGACGACAGGCTCGAAGGCCTTCACATCGTCATTTGCCCGGCTCAGCCTCACCGGCGACAGAAGCAGTGCAGTCAGAAGAAGCAGGCCTTTACTCACCGGTTCCATCACTCCTTGACAGGTTCTTCCAGATGCAGGACGCGGTCCACCTTCACGTCCTTGAGGTCTTGGATCACCCCGCTGGGCCAGCGGATTTCCACTTCGCTGACCTTGGTCTCGCCACCGAGCCCGAAGTGGACCCTGCGATCCGACGTCGACATGAATCCGACGCTCGTAGCGACGTGATTGTAGAGGGTCCTGCCCGAATCGGTGACGACTTTGATACTAGCACCGATGGCGTCCCTGGGACTCGTTTTGCCCACGAGATCCAGCATCAGCCAGTGACTCCCGTTGTCACCCGAATTGATGAGGATCCTCGGCTTCTCGTTCAGCGATGTCACCACGATATCCATGAATCCGTCTTCGTTCAGATCACCGAATGCAGAGCCCCGTTGGTAGCCCACGTGCAGGAAGTCTTTGCCGAGTGACTCTGAAACGTCCTCGAATTTTGTTCCGCCGAGGTTCCTGAGCATCGTGTCATGCTGTGCTGCATTTTTCCCCAGATAGTCGACATCACCATTGGCGGAATAGATGTCCTTCCAGCCGTCGTTGTCGAAGTCAATGAAACCGTTGCTCCATCCGGAGAAGAACCGGCTCAGGGACGCGACATTGGTCCGCGGGCTCACGTAATCGAAGAACTGCCCCTCCTGATTCTCGAAGAGGGCGTGGATCTGGTTTTGAAGGTTGTTGTAAAAGATGTCCGTCCAGCCGTCGTTGTTGAAATCGTTGACGTCGCAACCCATCCCCGAGACACGCGAAGCTTCGGTGTTGTACGCAACTCCCAGGAACAGCGAAGCCTCATCGAAGGTTCCATCTCCTTCATTGAGATACAGGAAATTCTGCACGGTGTCGTTGGCCACGAAGACGTCGAGCCAGCCGTCTCCATTGAAGTCGGCGATACCGACGCCCATGCCCTTCCCCAGGGCCTTCGAGAAGCCGGACTCCCTGGTGACGTTCTCGAACTTCCCTCCGCCCAGATTGTGGTAGAGATCGTGGGGAACACTGACAACCGTCTGCGGATTACAGTAGAAGGTCCTCCCATCGGGCATCTGGCAGGCCTTGTCGGTCTGCGGATTCCAGTAGGTGTACTCCGAAACCACCAGATCCAGCAGACCGTCCCTGTCGTAATCGAACCACGCCGCGACCACACTCAGGAGGTCCTTCGGTTTCGTATCCAAACCCGAGCCCGCCGTGATGTCCGTAAAACTGCCGTCGCCGTTATTGCGATAGAGTGCATTCGGACCCGCATTACAGAGAAACAGGTCGGTATCCCCGTCGTTGTCGAAGTCGCCCGCGGCCACGCCAAACGTGAAGTCCAGGTTCGCCCCCTCGACACCGGCCTCGTGGGTGACTTCTTCGAACCGACCTCCTCCCAGGTTCTTCAGAAGGCAGTTGTAGAAAGAAGGGTCCGTCTTCTTCAGTTCCGGCAGCTTGGCGCCGTTCGTGAAGAAGATGTCCAGCTTTCCGTCGTTGTCGTAGTCGAAGATGGCCACACCTCCGCACATGGGTTGGGGGAAGTACTTCCTTCCCGTAAAATCGTTGTTGGAGGTGTAATGGATCTCCGACAGCGGCACGATGTCGACGAAGCGGATACCGTCCTGGCTGTCCGCCTCCTTCGCGTGCAGATACGGGCAGACCGAAAGGAGCAGGGTCGACAGGAGGTAGGACCCGATCCGGAACCTTTGGAAGCGGCCATCACCGCGGGAATCTGATTTGTGTCGTTTCATTAGAGGCACTTCAGCAACAGCCTCAGCCGCTACTCTCTTGGAAGATTGTAGGGATTTCCAGGGTCCGGCTTCAACCCGGCCCGGCCCCGAGGCCAATTGGCGCGGTCAGCCGGCTGACCGCGACTGCCGATTCTGCTAGATTCTCAACCATGACGCATTCCGGCTTTGTCCGCACTTTAGCGCTGCTCGCATCCCTGTCTCTCCTCCTGTCTCATGCAACGGCCGCACCGAGCGAACAGCCATCTTCCGAGGCTCCGCCGGTCCATCCCAGACTGGTCGTAGTCATCGTCGTCGACGGACTCAACGAAGCCCAGGTGATCCGCTATGCAGGCCAGATGACCGGTGGCCTCGGTACTCTCCTGCGGAAAGGCGCCTGGTTCACGAATGCCGAATACACCCATGCTGCGACGCTGACCGCGGTGGGTCACGCCACGATCCTGACCGGCGCCCACCCCAGCGTGCACGGTCTGGTCGGCAACGACTGGAAGAGTCGCACCACGGGAGACCGGATCTACGCCGTTGAGGATGAGCGATATGTTTTGCTGGAGGGCCCGACCTCTTCTCATTCGGGCACTTCGCCCGAGAACCTGAGGGTTCCCACGGTGGGCGACCAGCTGAGGCTCATGACCGATCTGAAGGCCAAGGTCGTGGGCATTTCCGGGAAGGATCGGGGAGCCATCCTGCTGGCGGGCCATCTGGGAACAGCCTATTTCTTCAATGGTCAGACCGGTCATTTCAGCTCTTCGACGTACTACATGAAGCAGTTCCCGGACTGGTGGACCGCCTACTATGCCGACTCACCCCAGGACCGATGGAGGGGGAAGACCTGGGAACTCCTGCGTGCCCCGGATGCGTATGGTGACATCGAAGCCGGAACGGATGCATACCACGGTGACGTAAGAGGGATCGGCGCAACATTCCCACACCGGCTTGCCGGCGCCGATGAGGCTTCGCTTTCCCGATACCATTGGCAGCTCCTCTACACACCCTTCGCCGACGAATATACGCTCGATTTCGCCCGCGCCGCGGTCCGGGGAGAACAGCTCGGGCACAATCGGGCCGGGGTACCGGACCTGTTGGCCATTTCCTTGTCGACTCACGACTATATGAACCACGAGTTCGGAACCCTGAGTCGGGAGGCCCACGACCAGCTGCTGCGGCTCGACGTCAGCCTCGGCTCCTTCTTCGATTTCCTCGACCGGGAGGTCGGCCTGGACCGGACCTTGATCGCCCTGACCGCCGACCACGGGTTCGGGTACATTCCTGAGTATCGCCTGAAGTTGGGGCTCGAGGGGGGGCGCATCGACTCACGCGACATGGAGGATCGACTAAACGCATTCCTCGTCGGCCGATTCGGCGCAGGAAAGTACGTCTATGGCTTTACGAATCCCACGATCTACCTGGACGAGGAGGCCATCAGGGCGAGGGGTGTCGATCCTTC
The DNA here is from genome assembly GCA_963823995.1 of uncultured Acidobacteriota bacterium. Lineage (GTDB taxonomy): Bacteria > Acidobacteriota > UBA6911 > RPQK01 > JAPXNP01 > JARRKC01. The sequence goes on along the minus strand of CAWGNQ010000009.1, from coordinate 409,695 downwards.
GGTCGTCGAAGCCGCATCCGCCGAGTTCCTTCGAAGCTATCCCGGCATCTTCGATGTCTACACTCGGACGCAGCTTCTGGGCGACGGGCTTCCCGAGACACCCATCGCCCGGACGGCGCTACTCGCCTGGAATCCCTTGCTGAGCGGAGATCTCTACGTCATCCAGCGCAGCGGCTGGTTCCTGCTCAGCGACAGCGACCTGGCCGCGACGCACGGTTCTCCGTGGAACTACGACCGTAATGTGCCGCTCCTTCTCATGGGGAAAGGTGTTCGTCCCGGGAAGGACTCTTCGAGCGTGCATATCGTCGACCTCGCTCCCACCCTCACCTATCTCCTCGGCATCAATATGCCGGCGGGGAACACGGGTAAGGTCCTGCCGGCAGTAGCCCGGCGATGAAACCCGGGGGGAATGCAAATCAGAAGAGCTCGAATCTCAGCCGTCTCCTCTGCCCATCCACCAGATCTTCATTCCCCGACGAAGACCGAGGATGCGCGCAGCGGACTGCTTGAAGGCCGCAATCTCCACGTATCCGCTACTGCCGATCAGATAGAACACCCCGTCGTCGCCTCCGTCCGAGTAGTACTCCGCACGGCGCTCAACCGTGGTTTCGCCAACGCGAAAGCCGGTGGGCTTCCCGGCTTCGTTTCCATCGGTGAGATCGGCAGGGGTAAAGCTGGTCGTCGCATTGCCGAATTTGTCGATATGCAGGATGAACCCCTCGATCGACCCATCGTCGAGCCGCTGCTGGGAAGGCAGAACGAGTCTCTTGTAGTCCGAGATTTCCGGTCCGAACTTGAGGATGTCGACGCCTTTGGAAAGGTTGGCAGCCACCGGGGCAAAGATGTCGCGGGCGTGGAAAGTAGCCGAAAGCGGTCGGCGATAGTAGTGCTCGGCTTCGATGGCCACCACCCGGGAGACCGTCTCGCGCTCCATCAGGAGCGACAGAACTCCGTTGTCGGGAGCAACGTACTGATGACGCTCGGTCGAGGCGATGATCCCTCGGCGCTCGGATCCGACGCCGGGATCCACGACCACGAGGTGAACGGTCCCGGAAGGAAACAGCGGACAGCTCCCCACGACGGTGAAAGCGCCCGCGAGCACATCGTGCGACGGGACCTCGTGACTCAGATCCAGCACTTCGGCCGAAGGGTTCGTCGAAAGCAGAACTCCTTTGACCGCTCCGACATAGTGCTCCCGCGTACCAAAATCGCTCGTAAAGGTGATAACGGAACGTCCCATGATGAAGTCATCATAGCAGCCCTTTCGGACGAAGGCTCACCGGCATGAGGCTCCATTCGTCAGCGGCAATTGATAGAAGTCACTCGATGAGGCGCGCATTGATGCTGACCGTCTTCGTGGTCCTCGTTGTGACGACGGGCTGCGGAAAGAAACCACGCGTGGTGGTTCCGACCGGACGGATACAGATGCACCAGGAGGGCCTCGCAAGCTGGTACGGAAAAGGAGACGGTTACCATGGAAGGAGGACGGCCAGCGGCGAGCGTTTCGATCGCAACAAGCTGACGGCAGCACACTTCAACCTCCCTTTCGGGACGCTCGTCCAAGTGCGCAACAAGAAGAACGGACGTGAGGTGACGGTACGTATCAACGATCGCTTCCCGGTTGAAACGCTGCGCAAGGGACGGATCATCGATCTTTCATTCAAAGCGGCGGAGAAGCTTCGCATGATCCGGGATGGCGTGGTCCCGGTGGAGCTGAAAGTCGTCAAGCTTCCGGATACCGGCTGAACTTCGGGTTCTGATGCTGTAGAAGTGTGAAAGGCATGGCCATTTGGGATACCCTATGTGCTGATCTCGCTGATGCGTGGTCCTTGACTGCATCGGAAGAGGGGAGAGAGTAGAATCGGAACGCGGATTGGACAGCAACAGCCTGGAAAAATGCCCACACTGCGGGTATATCCTCCTCGAACGTTCCACGTACTGCCCCTACTGTGGCACACAGCTCACCCACCAGCCCTGGAAGAAGGCGGGTGCGTGGATCCTGCTCATCCTCATCATCTACGGCTTCGTCAAGTGCAACCTTCGCCTTCTGGACGGATTTTACTAGAGGTAACGTATGCCCCCAGAGCTGCGCTTTCAGGCTCGCACGGACAAGGGTCTCGTCCGGGCGAACAATGAGGATTCCTACCTTGCTCGCGAGGAAGGCAGTTTGTTTGCCGTCTGCGATGGCCTGGGGGGTCACGCCGCGGGCGAGATCGCCAGTCGCATCGCCATCGATACGTTGAACGAGCGCGTCAGGGGCAACACCGGCGACGCTTCCCGCATCCTCGGCGATGCCATCGAAGAAGCCAACCGGAAGATCCTGCGCGACCAGCAGGCCAATCCCGAACACCTGGGCATGGGAACAACCCTGAGCGCGCTATGGTTCCCCGACGTGGAGGGATCCAAGGCCTGGGTTGCCCACATCGGAGACAGTCGAATCTACCGACTTCGACAGGGAACGATTACTCAGCTGACCGAAGATCATTCTCCGGTGTACAGGCTGTTCAAGGACGGTTCGCTCAGCAAAGACCAGATCCGCATGCACCCGCAGAAGAACCTCATCGAAAGGTCTCTCGGCCTGACGACCGCAGTGGAGTGCGACCTGTTTACCACGCCAATCCAGCCGGGTGACCGCTTTCTGCTCTGCACCGACGGGCTGAGCGACAGTCTGTCGGACGATGACATCGCGGAAGCCATGCAAACCGGGGAGTGGTGCAAAATCACCTCCGTCCTCGTTGAAACAGCCCTCGATCGGGGCGGTTTCGACAACATCACCGTCGTCGTCGTCGAACTGCGCGATTGACCGACTTCGCGGACCTGCCTGGAGATGGGATCCGCGCATCTCAGCCTGCTTCCGCTGACGGTTCGGCGCGAAAGACGACCCGATGGGCCCACAGGAAATTGGCGATCGTGCAGACGCCCACCGCCACGACTCCGGCACTGAGCACCGGCACTTGAAGTAATTCGACGAGGAGCGCGACCACAGCAGCATTCCCCAGGAGCGAGGTCAATCCGTTGAGCAAGTGAAAGCGGACCAGCTGGCGCAGAATCCCTCGAAACGAGTGGGCGGCCCGATCCCGCCATGTCCATCTCTCGTGCCACACGAAATTGTGCAGCACTGCGGTCTCGACGGCCAAGAGAGTGGCCCAGATGTAGGGCCACTCCGCAATGCGCACGAGCAACGCCAGTACGCCCATCTGGACGCCAAAACCGATCAGCCCGACCGCGTTGAATTTGATGAATCTCAACATCAGGATTCCCGCCTATGACTCGAGCTGGTACAAGCGGTGCGCCACCCGCGTCGAGGACACGATCAGAATAACCAGCATCACGCCGGTTCCGATAATCGCACCGAGGTCGAACAACAGACAACTATGCTCTGCGACGACAACCGAGACACTGTTCGAGAGAAACCAGTTGCCCGCGATCAGACCGATCCTGAGTTCCGTCGGACCGATCAGGGAGAAGGAGATCTTGAACTCTCCCGTCGCGGTGGTCGCCAGATAGATGTGAATGTTCAAGAGGAAGTAGGCGATCAGGAACAGGGCCGCAGGCCCCGTACTCATGAAACCACCCAGGACCAGACCGGCGACGACCACGGCAGCGCCCAGACTGTCCAGGATGTGATCGACATAGTAGCCGTAACGGGGGCGCTGCTTTCGCCGATATCGGGCCAGTGTCCCGTCCATGCTGTCACCGAACCAGTTGAGAACGATCGCCAGGCTTGCCAAATGCAGATAGGCCGGATTCCGGGCACCAAGGTAGTAGAACAGTGCGGCCAGCACCATTCCCAGAGCACCGAGGAATGTCAGGTGATCCGAATGGACCCAGAGAGGCATCATCCGGGCAAACCTGTGGAGCACAATCTTTTCCGCAGGTGCTAAAAGACTTTCCTGTATTCGCTTATGCTCGTGAACAGAACTCCGTGTCGGCATCTTGGACTCCTTTCTCGTCGCCGGACATGGCAGCTCCGACGGCAATTCGGTCGCAGCTGCACTCCATCTTCACAGCAAGAAGGGGTCCAATCGGAGAAATGCCCGAGTTCAGCGTACTCCGGGAGTGCCGGATGCAATGAATTCTTGCACCCGCCGCAGCAGGAGCCTGTACAGAAGCGAAGCCTAGGAAGAACTGATGTTGCAGGACCGAAGAAACTCTTTGTCTTCTGCGGAGAGTCTCCACCATCGCTGCTTGGATGCGTTCCCCTCGTCGGACTTTCGTTCAATATCTTCTCGGCGGTTCATCGTGTCGACCATCCACTCATCACTGATTCAAGATGTCGGACGGCGTCAAAAGTTGTCACTCTTGTGCTCCTCAACTTCACCTCAGCCGGGCCGGGTCCGGGCCTTCAGGTCCTGCAGGCACGCCTCGAGGAGCGCCCGTGCTTCCCGGTAGATGCCCGGTTGCCGGCTTTCCCGAGGGCCGGCTACATTCAGGATCGTGATCTGGTTTCCTACGACCCAGCCCACGATTTCCTGGCTCGCAGGGGCACAGTCCGGATCCACCGTGAGGGAGGGACGGCCCCATCGCGCGGCCAGCATCAGGGTCAGAGCGGTACCTCCGGTCGGAGTCCCGCGGCAGATCACGAGCGTCCCATCGGAGTCGCGGACATTCCACTCGGTTCGCTGGCTGTAGGCGGCGTCGGGAGTCTCCTTCAGGGGATAGCGGTCCGGAATGCGACCATCCTCGGCCAAACGGCCCCTGGGACACCAGCCTCCGGCCCGGATTCGCAGGGCCAGAGCAGCGTCGAGGGCGGCTCGATCCACCCCGCTTTGACCTCCCGAGACAATGCGCAGGGGCGCCGGGAGCATGCCCGGATTCTCTTCCCGAACAACCATCGTCTGAAGCATATCGAGCCGCCGGGTGTCGCGGAAGGACAATCCGGTTTCGAACGCGAGCACCGATGAACGGAAACGGGCCACCCAAAACCCGACTGGGATCAGGCTTGAAGAGGAAACGCTATAATTCTCCATGTCAGTAAACTTCGACAGGTGGAACGATCGAAAACGGAGAGGAGAGAACGATGGATCAATATCAGCCTAAACCCTCAGACAAATTCAGCTTTGGTCTCTGGACCGTCGGAAATGTCGGAGCAGATCCGTTCGGCACGGCCGTCCGTAAGGCTCTGTCGCCGGCAGAGCTCGTCCACCTGCTTGCCGAGGTTGGCGCCTGGGGAGTCAACTTCCACGATAACGACCTCGTGCCCATTGACGCGACACCGGCCGAGCGTGACCAGATCGTGGGCGATTTCAAAAAGGCGCTGTCCGAAACCGGAATCGTCGTGCCCATGGCGACGACCAATCTGTTCACCGATCCTGCCTTTCGCGACGGAGCCTTCACGGCCAATGACGCCGAGGTTCGTGCCTATGCGCTGCAGAAGACGATGCGGGCGATCGACCTCGGAGTCGAACTGGGCGCCAAGATCTACGTGTTTTGGGGCGGGCGAGAAGGTGTCGAGAGCGACGCATCGAAGAACCCCGCCGAATCGCTGAAGCGCTTTCGTGAGGCGCTGAACTTCCTGACCGAGTATGCGCTGGATCAAAAATACGATTTGAAGTTCGCCCTGGAACCCAAGCCGAACGAGCCGCGGGGGGACATCTTCCTGCCGACGGTCGGATCCATGCTTGCCCTTATCGAAACTCTCGACCATCCGGACATGATCGGAGTCAATCCGGAGGTAGCACATGAGCACATGGCCGGACTGAATTTCACCCATGCCGTTGCACAAGCCTGGGACGCCGGAAAGCTGTTTCATATCGACCTCAATGACCAGGCCTTCGGCCGGTACGATCAGGACTTCCGATTCGGCTCCCACAACGTCAAGTCGGCCTTCTATTTGGTCAAGTTCCTGGAGGATGTGGGCTACGCCGGCTCCCGTCATTTCGACGCGCATGCCTATCGAACCTCCGACTATGATGACGTCAAGGAATTCGCCCGCGGATGCATGCGGACGTACCTCATTCTCAGGGACAAGGCGGCGCAATTCCGCAAGGATCCGGAGATCCAGGCCCTGCTGTCCAAAATCCATGCCGACGACGGCTCCATGGATGAGTTCAAAGGCACGTTCTCACCCGACAAAGCGAGCCGCCTGAAGTCTCATGGTTTTGACCGGACGGCTCTCGGAGAGCGCGCCAAACCGTACGAGTTGCTGGACCAACTGGTGACCGAATTACTCCTTGGAGTGCGGGGTTGAATCCGACCGACCCGGTGAGAGGCAGCTGCCAGGCCTGCTGAGGTCTCGACGGGTCGCGGTCGGCCGCGCTTCGATCCCCTTCGGAGGCGGCCGACCACCCGGTACTTTCCGTGCGGGCCCGAACGCCGATCTGAATGGAAGGACCATCAGGCGCCATGGCTGGAAACACTGTTTTGCGATTCATGCGAGTCATCTTTCCGACTCTCCTGCTGGGCCTCTGGCTGGGGACCGGGTCCTGTTCCACCCCCGGAAGCCGCGCCACGGTCGATGAAGAGGGTGCAGCCGACCAAAACCAACTTGCAGTCGAGAGAATTCGCGATCTGGTGCGAATGTGGGCCTCCGATCTCAACCGGGGCAACGCCGCTTCGGCCGTCGAACTCTACTCCCGGGACGTGGTTTACATGCCTCCCGGGCAGCCTCCCTTGCAGGGTTCCGAGCAGGTTCAGAGGTTCCTCGAACAGATGTTCCCCTCGGGACGATCGTCCCTGACCTACAGCTCGCGGGAGATCCAGGTTTCGGGGGATCTGGCCTATGAACGAGGGGTCTTCGTGCGGATGGCAGGTAATTCAGGCACGGGCAGTGGTTCCCGCAACGGTAACCTCCTGCGCGTGTTCCGTCGCGATGAAGACGGGGCATGGAAGGTCACCCGGGAGATCTGGAATGTCAGTCTCGATTCGAACGAAACTGAACAACCAGACAGTTCCTCACGTCAATGATGCAGGTGCGGAGGTTTTGGTGAAAAGAAACGGCTTTCGGTACGCGCTTCTCTTTCTCGGAACGATTGCGGGCGTCTTGCTCCTTGGAGCCTGTGGTGCCCGAAGAGTCAACCAGATTCTGGCCGATCCTTCGAAATATGCCAACAAGAACGTCCGGATCGAAGGAACCGTCACGGAGAGCTACTCCGTTCTGGGCAAGGGAGCGTATCAGCTGGCGGACGGGACGGGAAGGATCTGGATCGTCTCACAGAGCGGCGTGCCCAGAAAGGGCGCCCAAGTCTCGGTCAAAGGAAAGGTAAGAGAGGCCTTCGACGTCGGAGGCCTCGTCAATCTGCCGAAGGGGCTCGATTCCGGCGTCGTGTTGGTCGAATCCTCACACAAGGCCCACGATTGATTCAAGATCTCTGAAATCAGTGCCGCGCACGCATTTGATCGGTCACGAGAGAAGCATTTGGAGCGGAGCCTCTTGGACCCTGTGCTCCTGACATGCGCTGCTCCACCCCTGCAATAAGTGCCAGACTCAGTAAAAAGTCTTTATTCATAGACAGTTACAAAGCCGATGCGTGCGTGTCACCGATTATCGGACTCGAACAGCCTCTGCGCTTCGGTCTGCAGCTCCTTTGCGAGGCACCGTCGGTCCTGGCCCTCCGATGTCCGTACCGATCCGAACGTGACCCGTGCCCGGATTCCCCGAAGTCCCAGGAGACGCCACGCGTGCAGGACGAAGTTGTGATCCTTCCAGTACGCAATGTCCTCCGAAACCACGATACCCGGGTCCGATGAGCTCCAGCGAATGGCGACTGGAACGATCCGCGCTCCCACGTTGACGACCGGCTGCAGCATTGACGGATGGAAATGGTGGACCCGATCCCCTCCGCTCGTCGTGCCCTCCAAAAACACGCACACCCGGTATCCGCTCTTCAGTCGCTCGCCAACCTCTTGCAGGCTGCGCAGCATCCGACGTGATCGAGACCGCTCAATGAAGATCTGGCCGCTCACGCGGGTCAGGAAGCCGATTCCCGGCCAGGACGCGATTTCGGCCTTGGCTACGAAGACCATGGGGGTGATCGAGGCCAGCAGCAGGATGTCGAGATAGCTCTGGTGATTGGGAACGACACAGCATCCGGCGGACGGCATCGGCCCGGCGACCGTCCGTTCGATTCCGAGCGTGTCGCAGATCTCCCCGGCCCACCGCTGGAAGAGCTTCAGCGCCTCTTTCTTCCTCGCCTCGATCGGCCGATTGCGGCTCCGCAGCCCCAACAGGAGCAGCAGATAGATCGTCAGGCCCAGGATCCGAAGAGCCCTCACGCAGGCACGGAGAGGATTCGATCGGCGCCTGTTCGAAACAGCTGTTGCGCCTTCGTTGCAAACACACATAGCGCCTAAACGATCACCCGGAGGCTCGAGAGTCCAACCCCCTGAGCGTCCAGCATGACCAGAAAATCGATCGTTCCGAACCTCCGGTCGTATGCCGGCTCCGAAAGGACCTTGGCACCCAGCCTCAGGCTCGCGGAGAGCAGCAGGAACGTCCAGACGAGGGACGCGATCGACACGACTACAGACCTGCCGGTGCCCGGGTGAGCTCCGCAAACCACTGCAGCATGATCGACCTTCTCCCAAAATGATCCGTCCTCACTCCGATCCGTCTGAGCAATCCTCGATCTCGAATTGCGGACGGCCACACGACTGCGATTCGTTATGTGGAATTCGTGAGTACGGAGCGTTTGAAGATTACAATTTCTATGGCAGGGTAAAAAGCCCCACGGTACCGCTCGAAGGAATTGTGCCACATCTTCCGCGGCAGGAAGGCACACGGCAGGAAGGGACGCTTGCGAGGCCCCACGATCCACTCATAGAATTCAAGGCTCGGACGGAATCGATACCCTCGGGAGACTCGATGTGAACCTCCTCGACCACCATCTACAGGCTCATTTACCCGATCTGTGCAGCGCCAATTCGACGGCGGCACTGTCCCGGTTGCCGGCTTATCGGCAACTGAAGTCCGAAATCGATGCAATGTTGGGATTCGTTCTGAGCGGGGATCCCCCTTCGGTACAGAAACCGGCTCTTTCGCATATCCGGGCTACGGCGTGGAACATCGAGCGGGGCATCGAGCTCGGAGGCATCACCGAGACCATCCGACAGCATCCTGCGATCGGTTCGAGCGACCTTCTCCTTTTGACCGAACTGGACTATGGAATGGCCCGGAGCCGAAACGCCAAAGTTCCGGTCGCTCTGGCCAAGGCGCTCGGATTCGGGTTCGCGTTCGCACCTTCCTATCTGAACCTGGAAAAAGGGAGTGGGCTCGAGGTGAGTGTCGAAGGAAGTAACGAGTTCGGTCTGCACGGCAACGCGATTCTGTCACGTTTTCCCCTCAGGGAGGCCCATTCGGTCGTCCTGCCGAACGGCAAGGACAAGATGAAGGGCAAGGAAAAGCGCCTCGGCTGCCAGCGGGCGGTCGTCGCGCTCGTGGACCATCCCTTTGGGAAATTTCGGGCGGTCAGCGTTCACCTCGATGCCCACTCGACGCAGAAACATCGCATGACACAAATGCGACTCGTGCTCGATGATCTCGATCGCTTTCATCCCCATTTACCGGCTCTGATCGGAGGCGACTGGAACACCTCTACCTACAATTCCCGCAACGCCCTCTTCTCGATTCTCGGCTACGTGCGTCGCGTGCTGATGGGGGTTCGGCGCGTGATTCGAAAACACTATCCTCATCCTGACCGGTGGTTCGAGCGGCGTCTGTTTGGTGAGCTCGAGAGACGAGGTTACCGCTATCGCGACTTGAACGAACCCGGAGTTTGCACCCTGCATTACGACGTCGCCGATCTGGCCGCCAATGGTCGGATGGCGGACTGGATTCCCAACTGGTGCTTCTGGTTCATCAACTGGGCCCTGGCCAAAAACGAAGGGCGCTGCTCATTCAAGCTCGACTGGTTTGCAGGACGGGGGATCGAACCGCTGGTCGGATTTCCGCCTCGGGTCGTCACGGACGTCAATACTCCGGATCGCTGTCTGTCAGACCACGATCCCATCGTACTCGACTTCCGACTCGCTCCCGCCGGCGTCTCCCCTGCCTGATTCGCAGCCTCTCGCCTGCCGGTTTAGGAGTTCAGGATGTGCACGGACGTCCGCACGACATCCGGGACGCACGACCAGCCCGAGCGGCCGAAACCCGGAACGGACGTCAGTCGTCCGGCTCGGGAGGCTGCTCGCTTCGGTGTTTTACATACCGATCGAACCAATCGATCATCTCGGCCAGCGTGTCCAGAACGGATTCCCTGGCTGCATAGTGGTGCGACTCCTTCGGGAGCAGGACCAGGCGCGCGGTCCCGCCCAGACCCTGGATCGCATGAAACAGGCGATCGGACTGGATGGGGAACGTCCCCGAGTTGTTGTCGTCTTCGCCATGAATCAGGAGAATCGGCTCGTTGATCCGATCGGCGTGCATGAACGGCGAGAGGGTGAAGTAAACCTCCGGGGCCTCCCAGAAGGTCCTGCGTTCGTTCTGGAAGCCGAACGGCGTCAGGGTCCGATTGTAGGCGCCGCTGCGGGCTATGCCGGCGGCAAACAGATCGGAGTGGGCCAGAAGGTTTGCGGTCATGAATGCCCCGTAGCTGTGCCCACCGATCCCGATACGGTGCGGGTCGGCGATCCCCATGGCAACCAATTTGTCGATGGCCGCCCGTGCGTTCATGACGAGCTGTTCCACGAACGTATCATTGCCGTCCTTCCCCACGATCGGCATGGCCGGCCCATCGAGCACACCATACCCCTGCGTCAGGAAGAAGAGGTGCGAAGCACCGCGCAAGCGCGTAAAGCGGTCCGACGAACCGCGGACCTGGGAGGCGATGTCGGGATCGTTGTACTCACGCGGATACGCCCACACGACCAGCGGCAGCTTCTGCCCTTCCCGGTAACCGGCAGGCAGATAGAGCGTACCGGAAAGCTCGACACCATCCTCCCGCCAATACCTGATCAGTTCCTTTCTGACGCCTCGCAACTCGGGTGCAGGATCGGGAAATCGCGTCAGTACGCGCGACTCCCCGGCAGCCAGATCCCGAACCAGATAGCTCGGTGGCTCATGAGCGGTCTCATGTCGCGTCAAGATGAGCGGTGCTGCAGGATCGAGCACTGTCACGACTTCTTCGTAAACACCCGGCTTCGAACGAAACAGCTCCTTCTTCTCGAGACTTTCCAGATTCAGGCGAGAAAGAAAGGGATGATCTCCCTCCGGCGAACCGCCCTTTCCGGTCAGAAAGACCGTCTCCCCATCCTTCAGCACGACCCTTACTCCTGACGGATTGGGAGCCGTCACGAAGTCCCCGGGATCTCGATACACGTCATACCGGTCACGTTCCCAAAGGAGACGGGCCGGATGGTCGGGATCGATCGTCGCCGGCAGCAGCCAGGTTCGGGTCTGCTGGGTGTCGCGATCGAATTCGGAAAGGAAGGCCCCGGCGTCGCCCATCCATTCGAGATCGGTCATCCTCCACTGCGTCTGCATCACCTCGTCGGGCACGGCCTTGAACGGTGCGGCCAGCTTCATCAGCCGGTCGCGGTGCGGGGCCGGGTTCCGGGGATCCCCTTCGTCGAGCGCTTCCTTCCAGACCAGGGTTGCGGGCTCCGCCGGATTCCATCCGTAGGCACGCGGTCCCTTTCGCACTCCGCCGATGGGGATGCTCTCGGCCAGGGGCAGACTGGCCAGGGTGAATACCTTCTGTCCCGCCAGATCCCAGACCTCGACTTCTCTCGGGAAGTAACGCTCAGGAACGAGAAAGGAATAGGGAAGCATTACCCGTTCCACCAGCAGGTACTGCCCGCCCGGCGAAGGCTCGACGCTGCCGAAAAGCCCTGGAGAGCCGATGTTCCTGCGCCCGCCGTTACGAATGGAGACAAGGGCCGGCTGAGAACGCAGGAGGTACTCGTACATGCGCACGTCCTGCTCGTCCGAAAGCAAGTCCCGGTACGTGCGGACCGGTGCCTTCTGACCTTCTGCATCGCGCACTTCCGGGCCGTCGGGTACGGTCGCCGGGACGGGAGGCCCGGCCGGCGACTCCGCTCGAAACCGGCAGATCAGATGAGCCGAATCCGGAAGCCACCGACAGGGTCCGGACGCGGGATTCAGTGAGGGCTCCGAGATCCGCTTCGAGTGCCCGTCGTCCACATCGGCAACCCAGAGCTCCGCCCCGGACTCACGGAAGTTGATGAAAGCAATCCTTCGGCCGTCGGGAGACCAGAGCGGCGGACCCAGATCCGCCCCTCCCGGAGTCTCGATGTCGTGCCCTGATCCGTCTGCGACCGAAAGAAGGCGAAACCCGACGACGGGGCCCTCGGTACCCGGCAACGGTCCTCGATTCACCGGATTGAACCGTTTGCCCGCCAGTTCGACCCGTGGTTGCGACAACCGGGCAATGCTCGGCATTCCGGCCCTGCGGATAAGGAGCACCCACTCGCGGCGGGGCCCGATTTCGACGTCGGGGAACGGCTCCCGGTCGAGCAGGTCGGCAACGACCCGCGGCGGCATTCGGTAGTGCGGCTTCGGCCATACGAAGGTCGATTCGACCGCGACCACCAGGATCAGCCCACACCAGGGTATGAGACGACGAAAGTCCATCACTCGCTATTATGCAGTCCAATCCCTCCGGAAGTGGAAGCTTGGAGGAAATCCGGCCTGGGGATGTCCAACTCCATCAAATACCGTAGAATCAGGAAATGCTGAGACTTCGCGGAGCGGTTGGAGCGGCCGTCTTCTTCCTGCTGATGAGTTTCGCCTTCGCTCAGTCGGATGCGCTTCTCGAGAAGCTGACACCGTCCGGGTATGTCGACGATTTCGCGGGAGTCCTGCAGCCGAATCAGCGCACGCAGCTGGAGGCCTACTTACAGGAACTCGACCGCAAGGCCGGCGCTCAGATGGCGGTCGTGACTCTCCAAACGCTTCAGGGCGGGGAGATTCGCGATTTCGCCAACCGTCTTTTCGAGAAGTGGGGCATCGGCAAGAAAGGGGAGGATCGGGGCCTGATGATCCTGTTGGTGCTCGACGAGCGCCGCATCTGGGTCGAGGTCGGATACGGGCTCGAGCCGCTGCTTCCGGATGCACGAGTCGGACGTATTCTCGACCAGTCGGTCATTCCCTATTTTCGAGGCGGTAATCTCGCAGCCGGCCTGATTTCGGGCGCTCAGGCGTATGCCGGGATCATCGCTCAGCAGGCCGGCGTACAGATTACCGGACAAACATTGGAACGACCCGTTCCAACGTCGGGTCGGACTGAACATCAACTGAGTTGTACGGAACTCCTGCTGATCGGCCTCGCTCTGCTCATCTTCATTCCGATCATCATGCGCCATCCCTGGCTTCTACTGTTCCTCCTGAGTTCAGGTCGTGGTGGAGGGTTTCGGGGCGGTGGGTTCGGAGGCGGATTCGGAGGAGGAGGCTTCGGCGGATTCGGGGGTGGAATGTCGGGCGGAGGCGGCGCCGGTCGAAGCTGGTGAACCCGTAAACTGGTGAATCGGTGCAAAGAAGTCATCGAATGGGAGGAGGTCCACAGTGAAACCCGATGACCTGGTTGACAAACTGAAGAAAGCTCTCGGCTCGCAATTGAAATCGATCGTTCTCTACGGTTCTGCGGCCGCCGGAGACCACCTCGGCGAAGGCTCGGATTTCAACATCCTGGTGGCACTCGACCGACTCGGTCTCGATGAGCTGAATGCCCTCGTCCCGATCAGCGACCGATGGGTCAAAGCCGGGAACCCACCGCCGCTCCTCTTCACCAGGGACCGTTTCATCCAGTCGGCCGACGTCTTTCCGATCGAGATCCTCGACATCCGGGAAGCCCACAAGATCCTATTAGGAGAGGACATCATTGCCGAACTCGACGTCTCGAAGGAGAATCTCCGGCTTCAGCTCGAGCATGAACTCAAGGGCAAATTGATCCAGCTGCGGGCGGGATTTCTGGTTACCAAGCGTGATTCGGGGCGAATCGTGGACCTCATGGTCGATTCGCTGTCGTCCTTCCTGGTGCTCGCCCGGGCAGCTCTGAGACTGCTCCAGGACGAGGTGCCGGCACAGAAGATCGATGCCCTGAAGCGGCTGGCCGAGCAGTTCCACTTTGAAACGCAGTCATTCGAGACGATTCAGCGGATCAAGGAGGGGACGCTCAAGCAGAGGGACGTGGATGCGGAACAGCTCTTTTCCCGATATCTCGAGGCGATCGAACAAATGACGGACCGCGTCGATTCGTATCTGCGGGAGGCGGTTGTCGAACCGTCCGACTGAATGAGTCCGAGCCGATATTCGGGACCGGACAAAACGCACAAGGAGCAGTAAGAGCATGGCCAAAAAGATCCTTCTCGGGCTGGTGATTCTAATTGTGGTCGTCGGGATTCTCATCGGCGTTTCCGCGATAGGAACCTACAACCACCTGGTCACTCTTCATGAACAGGTAGGCAGTTCCTGGGCCCAGGTCGAGACCGTGCTTCAGAGACGATTCGACCTGATACCGAATCTGGTCAATACCGTGAAGGGCTATGCCCAACAGGAGCAGACCGTGTTCACAGAAGTGACCCGTCTACGCAGCCAGTGGGGACAAGCCCAGACGGTAGCCGAGAAAGCGGAGGTGGCCGGCAGCTTGGAGGGAGCATTGTCCCGCCTGCTGGTCGTTTCGGAACGGTACCCGGAACTCAAATCGAACCAGAACTTCCTGGCACTGCAGGACGAACTCAGCGGGACCGAGAATCGAATTGCCGTGGAGCGACGCCGTTACAATCAGGCGGTGCAAGCGTACAATACCGCCATACGCCGCTTCCCGACCAGTATCGTGGCCTCGCTGACCGGATTCGAGCCTGGAACCTACTTCGAAGCAGCCCAGGGAGCCCAGGAAGCACCACAGGTGCAGTTCTGAGGACGTTTTGTTTCGGGCTTTCCGAATTCGGCGGCCCGTCTCATCGAGAGGGGGTTCAGGATGGAGTTCCCAGCCGAGCCGTTCAAGATCAAGGTCGTTGAACCACTGAAGATGTGTACCCGCGAGGAGCGGGAAGGGCTGATCCGTGAAGTCGGGTTCAACGTCTTCAACCTTCCAGCCGAGTCGGTTCTGATCGACCTGCTCACCGACAGTGGGACGTCGGCCATGAGTGACGACCAATGGGCAGGTTTGGCGCTGGGTGATGAGTCTTACGCCGGCAGCCGGAACTACTTTCATTTCGAAGAGACGGTGCAAGAGATCTTCGGTTACCGGCACATCATCCCGACCCATCAGGGTCGGATGGCCGAAAATCTGCTCTTTTCCGTCGCCGTGCGGCCCGGCGATTTCGTGCCCAACAACACGCACTTCGACACGACCCGGGCCAATGTCGAGCACAACTCGGCCCACGCCGTCGACCTGATCGCCGCCGGCGGGATGGATCCTGCCAGCGAGGCACCCTTCAAGGGGAACATGGACGTCCAACGGCTGGATGACCTGATCCGGAAGGAGGGTCCTGGGAGGGTCCCCCTTGTCATGCTGACGATTACCAACAACTCGGCCGGAGGCCAGCCGGTTTCCATGGCCAACGTTCGCGAAGTGCGGGAGGTCTGCGACCGCCACGGCATTCCGCTGTTCTTCGATGCGTGCCGTTTCGCCGAGAACTGTTTTTTCATTCAGGAGCGGGAAGAGGGATTCCAGGACAGGTCCGTCCGGGAGATCGCGCGCGAGCTCTTCTCCCTTGGTGACGGTTGCACGATGAGCGCCAAGAAGGATGGGCTGGTGAACATCGGCGGTTTCCTGGCCATGAACTCCGATGCGCTTGCACAGAAAGCCACGAATCTGCTGATTCTCATCGAAGGATTCCCAACCTACGGCGGACTCGCCGGCCGGGACCTGGAAGCCATGTCTCGCGGCCTCCGCGAGGTCCTCGACGAGGGCTACCTGCGCTTTCGCGTCAATCAGGTTCGCAGTCTCGGCCAGGAGCTCGATGCAGCAGGCGTACCGATCGTCCGACCGGTTGGGGGCCACGCCGTCTACGTCAACGCCAAGGAGTTTCTTCCTCACATCCCTCCCGCCCAGTTCCCCGGACAGGCTCTGGTGGCGGCCCTTTACGTGGAGGCCGGGATCCGGGCGGTGGAAATCGGTAGCCTCATGTTCGCCCACCGCGACCGGGACAGCGGCGAGATGGTCCATCCCGAGATGGAGCTGGTCCGATTGGCCATCCCCCGCAGGGTTTACACCTCCATGCACATGAAGTACGTGGCCGAGGCCCTCATCTCGCTTCATCGGGAGCGGGCCCGCATCAAGGGCCTGAGGATCGTCGCGGAGCCCCCCTTCCTGCGCCACTTCACGGCCCGGCTGGAAAGGGTGGGATGAGAATGGCGGAGACGTCCGAACTGAGGCGACGGGCGGGCCGACGGGCGGTCGCTGTCCCACGACCGGAGCCACACTGAAGGGAGCACCGGTCGCATCGGCCGAGAGAGCCAGAATCCTGTTGACGCCTGCTACTCGTTTCGTTCGAGCTGCGCAAGCTTCGCCCGCATTTCATCGATTACAGCGTTGAGACGCCCAATTTCCTTCCGGAGTTCCTCCACCCGCGTATCCCCGGCAGGAGCCTTCTGAGCGGTCTCGCGCTGCAGGGATTCGGTCTCCTGCTGCAGCTTCGACTGTCTTGCCTTCAGCAGGTGTCGCTGCTCTTCGATCCGGGACTGAACCGCTTCCTGCCGCTTCCGGGTCTCCTCCTGGAGCCGGGCGAGGTCCCGCTCGAGTGACTCACGTTGCCTTGCCATTTCCTCGAACCTCTGCCGCCTCGACCGGGCTCTCTCCTGGGCCTCCTCGGCCCGCCGGGCTGCCTCTTCGGCCTGGCGTCGCAGCGACTCGACCGCCGCGTCGAACATTCGAAGCGCTTCCGGGCTTTGGGGATCCCCTTGCTTCCCGTCCTCCCAGTAGGACTTGCGAAGATTGCCGTTCGGATCCGGCTCGTAGCGAAGTCGCCGACTCATGCCCGGACCGGACTCCCGAATCTCGAGATATCCGCCGTCGTCGATGCTTTGGACCTGGCTGCCATCCTCCGTCCAGTGCACGCCCCTGGCGGCGATCCGCCACTGGACGTCCCCCTCGTCCCACCGCATCTGCGTCCAGCCGCTTTCATGGAGGGGCGGGGCCGGTGGAGCAGGCGGTGGAGCAGGGGAGGGGGGCCGCTCGGGCGGAGGCGGTGCCTCAGCCGGGGGAGCGGGATGTCCCGGCGGTGGGGGCGGAGCGGGTGCGGGCCCGGGCCCGGGAGCAGGAGCGGCCGGCGGTTCTGTCGGCGGAGGCGGTGGGGGAGGAGGAGTTTCCTGAAACGATTCCGCTGTTTCCGGGCTATTCGCTGCGGGTAACGAAAAGCTGACGCCCGAAATCACCAGGAGCACGACGAGGACCGCGAGCAGCGCCGTCCACCGCTGCATCCCTCCCATCCTTCGGGCCTGGTAGGGATCGAGGATCGACCGGATCCTGGATTCGAGGGGAGACTGGCCGAATCCGAGGGCGTACTGGTCCCCTTCGCCTCGAATTCCCACGGTATGCGCCAGAACGACCAGATGACGGGCATACTTCGAAGGGAGCGTACCCGAACGCAGCACCTCGTCATCGCAGGCTCGTTCACTCTCCCGACACAGGATGCGGTCGTGCCACCATACGAGGGGATTGAACCAGTAGAGAGCCACGACGATGCGCGAGATCAGCCGGGCCAAGAGGTCCAGGCGCCGGATATGCGCCATTTCGTGCAGCAGAACGACCTGCAGATGGCCATCCGACCATTGAGCCGACTCCGGCGGCAGAACGACGGCAGGATGCACGATCCCCAGAGTGAACGGTATTCTGCACTGCGGCGAAACGAAGACCTCGACGCGGCGGCGAATCCCGAAACGACGGGCCAGACTGTCGAGACGATTCTTCCACGCCGGCTCCCCAAGTCGGCGGGCCGAGCGCAGCCTTCCCCGAACGCGGAGGTAGCCCAGTGGAACGCGCACGAGAAGGAGCAGGCCGATCGCCAACCACACGAGCACCGCCACCGGTGCCGCCAGATCCGGAGCCCGGTTCTTCAGGAAGGTGAACCGGGATTCCGGGCGGATGGCGGCAGTGTCCGTCGCCTGATTCGATTCTGCGCGGATCAGGGCCGGCCGCGCACTCGGAACGGCCTCGGTCTCGGTGCGTTCCAGCGCAGGACGCAGTAGCTCGGGCAGCTCGATCCGGACCTCGGGCACCAGCACAGACACGAGCGGCAGGCCCAGCAGAGAGACTCCGAAGGCCACCAGCATCCAGTGACGGGTCGCCGCAGGAAGACGCCTCGTCGACACCATCACGGCACTCGCCACGAGGGTCAGTAGAACGGCCTTCGCGAGCAGCGGCACGAGGCCGGTTCCGATGACCGATTTCACGACATCTATCACAGTATCCATCTAGCGTCCCTCCTCCCTGGCCCGATCGATCAGCCGGGAAAGCCGGCCGAGTTCCTCTTCGGTGAGATCCTCTTTGCTCAGATCGAGGAGCGTGGCAACCGCCTGTTCGGCCGATCCCTCGAAGAAGGTGTCGACGAGATGCCGAAGCACCGATCTTCTCGCCTGATTTCGCTCCACGACCGGCACATAGACATACCGCTGACCCTCCATTTCGTGCCGGACATGCCCCTTTTCTTCGAGCACCCGGAGCAGAGCCCGGACCGCCGAATAGCTAGGAGGCTCCGGCAACTGTTTACGCACCTCGGCCGCCGAGGCACCATTGCGGGAGTAGAGCACGTCCATGATCTGCCGCTCCCGTCGGCTGAGTGCCCGATATCCGCTGCGCCTGAGCATTGCATTCGCTGTCACGTCGGTTTCCTTTCCACCTGCTAAAAAAACAGCATGCTGCAAAATTAGCACCTCGGAGTGATGGCTGTCAAGGATCCGGTCTCATTCTGTACGACAGCAGACCGGGGAAGAACTGGAAAGAGGCTAAAGGCGAACCGGTGCGCCTTCACGGGCCGATCGTTCCGCCGCAAAGATCACTTCGTAGACGGGAGCCGCCTTGCGAAAACTCAACTGGGATTCACGTCCATGCAGGATCGCATCGATGAAGTCGTTGATTTCCAGGCGAAAAGGATGGCTCTTGACGTCGGCATTGGACGGATAGTCGGAATGCACCCGCATGAACCCTTTCCCGTTTTGGAGATGGTCCGAGAAGATCCCATTGTTCCGAATCGTTCCCGAGGTTCCGTTGACCTGGAGATGGAAGACGTAGGGCATCCGACACTCGAGCGAAGAGGAGACACGGCCAATGGTCCCGTCGTCGAATTTCATGAGGAGGCTGACCGTCGGGTCGTACTCGAAATCGGTCCGTCGGCGCGGCCTTGCCGAGTAGGCGAAGACCTCTTCGACGCGTCGTTGATCGCCCATCATCCAGAGCACCGCGTCGACGGAGTGACAGCCGCCCATCAGAAGCGAGCTGCCGGCGAGCTTTCGGGCCGCCTTCCACGAACCCGTGATCTCATGCCAATAGTCACACTCGCAATAGAAGATGTCTCCGATTCCGCCATTGCGGATGAAACGCCACAGTTTCTGCATCAAGGGGTAGTAGCGTGCCACATGACCCACGTGCGTGGAGACTCCCGCCTGTGCTGCAGCTTCGACCAGTCTCGGCACCTCCTCGGCTGACAGACACATCGGCTTCTCGACGAGAACATGTTTCCCCGCTTCGAGAGCCGCCAGAGACATCTCGAAATGCCGGCTGTTCACCGTGCAGATCGAGACGAGGTCGATCTCCTCTCGACGCAAGGCCGATTCCCAGTCGTCCAGGTAGGGACATTGGAACGCATATGCCTCCATATAGGCTTGGGCACGCTCCGGATCTTGCTCCTGTGTTCCGGCAATGGCGCGTATTTCCGTAGCCGGATTCTTCAGAAAGGACTCGATATGCTGACCGGCGACCCAGCCAGGCCCGATCAGCAGGACCCCTAGTTGTCTCAATCTACTCTCCTCTACCCCATTGAGCGGCGTCTACCTGGACCGGGAGCGATATCGAAGAACCAACTCTTCGACCGGGCTTTGGTCAACCTGATGAACATGCGCATTCCAGAGCTTCGCGCGGGTGAAGCCGAAGTTCCCCGAGCGGGCGAATTTGTGTTCGAAAGATTACCAAGCGCGGCCCCCGGTTCCAACGCAATTTCCAGCATTTTCCACTGAAGTTCAGAGCTCCGTTAAGGCCTCCCGGCTCGGTGAAAAACCTCATCGCGTGTTGAGGCATCACCGAAAGGGACCTCACGATTTGGTATGATTTCTGCGTATGGTAAGGAGACCATCTCTGCCCCGCAAGGACTTCCGCGTGGAAGAGCTGGAAGTCCGCTTCGAGCGGACGTTCCCGGCGAACGTCTCTGCGATGGAGGAGACGGTCCATGAAATTATGGGCATTATCGCCCAGGCAAGATGTGCGATCGAGTCGGAGTGGCAGGTGGAACTTGCGCTGCGGGAAGCATTGGCCAATGCCGTTTTCCACGGGGCCAGGGGAGATGCCGCCAAGGAGGTTGCCGTTTCGGTAGCCTGTGCCGACCGGGTGGGCGTCCTGATCGTCGTCCGCGATCCCGGCGAAGGCTTCGACCCGCGCTGTGTTCCGAGCCCGATCATTGGTGAAAACGTCTATTCCGACCATGGGAGAGGAATTTTCCTGATCGATCAGGTCATGGATGAGGTCCGCTTTGAGAAAGGCGGCACCGAGATCCATATGTTGAAGCGTCGGGCCGACTCGAGGTCGCCAACGGAAACATAGAACAGAACCCCAATTCCACTTCCACCGGAGACCGACGAATCGACTCGTCTCGAAGACAGGGAAGTTGGAGTCCTCTCATGTCCGATAACAATCGTGGACTACGCGTGCTCGTGATCTGCAGCGGCAACATCTGCCGATCACCCATGGCCCTGGCTCTGGCGGGCAGGATCCTCGCCGAACGGGAGGTCCCGCTGGATTGGCTGGATTCGGCCGGCACTCTCGGAATCGAGGGGCAGCCCGCGGCCACCTCGTCCATCGAGGCCGTCCGGGAGCTCGGTCTGGAATTGAGACGCCATCTGTCCAAGGGCGTCTCGGATACCCTTGTTGAAGAAGCCGACGTCATTTTGGCCATGGCACCTGAGCACGTCCAGGAAATCCGGCTTCGTTATCCGGGCGCCTTCGAGAAAACGGTCAGGCTCTGGGAATACACCGACAGCGTGGGGCGGCTCGACCGGATTGCCGACCCGATCGGAAAGCCTCTGGAAGACTATCTGAAATGCCGGGACGATTTGGTCGAATGTTTGACCAACTGGGCGGATACACTTACTTGAAGGCGTCGGCCTGGTTCTCGTGGAATCGCACAACGCTTCCACAGACGAGATCGCACAGATCGAAAACCGTGCGGTCCGCGATCGCATAGAAGACACTGAGCCCCTGCTTGCGTCTCTGAAGGATTCCTGCTCGCGTCAGGGCCGACAGCTGCCTCGAAACGTTGGCCTGGTGAGCACCTGTGACCTCGACCAGCGCCGAGACGTTTCTTTCCCCCTGCATCAGGGCCAGGATCAGCTTCAGGCGAAGCGGGTCACTCAGGACCTTGAAGCGTTGAGCCATGAGATGGAGCGCTTCGTCACTGAGGCGCCTATCGGGCATGTTTCGATCCTCCCCGCTTTCTGCAGCTTTCCGTTCCGGTCAGGATTCCGCATCGGGTTGTTTTCGCAGAATCCGTTCGATCTCCTGAAGTTCCGAATCACTGAATTCCAGTCGCTCGAGGATTCCAAGGTTCTGCCGAAGCTGTTCCGTCCTGCTCACTCCGACGAGCACCGAAGTTACCCGCTCGGTCCTCAACAGCCAGCTCAATGCCATCTGGGCGAGGGACTGATCACGAGCCGCGGCAAGCTCTGCGAGCCGCTTCGATCTATCGACGGCCGCGGTCGAGATCTGCTCCTGCTTGAGGAAACCGTGAGACTTCGCTGCGCGTGAATTGTCGGGAATGCGGTCGAAATACCGGTCCGTCAGAAGCCCCTGGGCCAGAGGAGAGAAGGCAATGCAACCGATGCCCCGCTGCTCCAGCAGATTGAGGAGCGATTCCTCGACCCAGCGTTCGAGCATCGAGTATTTCGCTTGGTGGATGAGACAGCGGGTGCCCAAGTCCTTCAGAATGTCTGCCGCACGAACTGTCAACTCCGTCGGATAATTGGAGATACCGGCATACAGAGCCTTTCCCTGATGGACGACTGAGTGAAGGGCTTCCATCGTTTCCTCGAGCGGGGTCTCGGGGTCGGGCCGATGGGAGTAGAAGATATCGACATAGTCGAGCCCCATACGCTTCAGGCTCTGATCCAGGCTGGCCATCAGATACTTCTTCGAACCCCAGTCTCCGTAGGGACCGGGCCACATGGAGTAGCCCGCTTTCGTGGAGATGACCAACTCGTCCCGGTAGGGACCCAGGTCCTTTTCGAGGATCCTGCCGAAGGTCTCCTCCGCGGAGCCGGCCGGGGGACCGTAGTTGTTGGCCAGGTCGAAGTGTGTGACGCCCCGATCGAAAGCCTCCCGGACGATCTCGCGCCCGGTTTCGAACACATCGACGCCACCGAAGTTGTGCCAGAGGCCCAGCGAGACGACTGGAAGCTGCACACCGCTTCGCCCACATCTCCGATAGATCATGCTATCGTATCGGTTCTCACTCGCCACAAAGCTCATTGTCTCTCCCCATCTTAAGGCTCTCCTCGTCCGCCCTGCAGACAGCATACCTTGGGGCCGCAGTTCGCACCAAGATCCGTCACACCGGCAAGGCTACGCTTCGGATCTGCCCGGGCCCACCTTACGTCGTCTGTAAATACGATGAGTTTGTCGGACCTTATGCTATACTGCGTCAGCCTTCAGGCAATCCAGTGCACGAGACAAGCATCGCCTTCAGCATCCTGGAAACTGCGCAGCGCCTTGCCGGTTCCGGACGTCTGCAGACCATCCGCATCGCCGTAGGCGAGTTGTGTGCCGTCGAGCCGGAGCTGCTCCGTTTCGCATGGGAGGCCGTGGTTGCGGGCGGCACGCATGCGTCCGCGGACCTCGAGATCGACTGGCGCCCCGCCCGCCAATTCTGTCCGAACTGCAACGAGGAAAAGAGCCGCGACGGGGGAAACTGGCTCGTTCACTGCCCTGACTGCGGGGAGGCCCTTCGGATCGAAGGCGGCTATGAACTGGAAATTCTCGAAATCTCTTATACTGAAGGCTGAGTCGAGAAATGATGCAATCCAGAACCGTCGAGATCCGTGAGAACATCCTGGCGGCCAACGCCCAGGCAGCCTCGGAGCTGCGCGAGGCATTTCGCCAACAGGGGATACTCGTCATCAACCTGATTTCTTCGCCCGGCTCGGGAAAAACAACCTTGCTCGAGGCCACTCTGCGCGGGCTCTCCGAACTGCGCTGTGCCGTGATCGAGGGCGATATTGCGACCGAACGTGATTCCGACCGGATTCGGAAGCTCGGAATCCCGGCTCGGCAAATCCTGACTGGCGGAGCCTGCCATCTTGACGCGCGCCAAATCCGGCGAGAACTTACGGAAGCGGCCTTTCCGGACCTCGACCTCCTGTTCATTGAGAATGTTGGGAATCTGATCTGCCCGACTGCCTACGATCTCGGAGAAGACTTCAAGGTCGTCCTGCTTTCGGTCGCCGAGGGAGACGACAAGCCGTTCAAGTATCCGGGCATCTTCTCTCGCGCATCCCAGACCGTGATCTCGAAGATGGACCTGTTGCCCCATGTCAGCTTCGACCTGAAGGCGGTCGAGGAGCAGGTCCATGTTCTGAATCCCTCTTCCCGAGTGTTTCGGACCTCTGCTCGCACCGGTGAGGGCATCGAAGATTGGTGCACCTGTTTGCTCGATGCCGTCCGTACGAAAAGAGGATCGTGAAGCGCGTTACGCGGCTGAGTCTCGTCCTCCGTGGGGCCGTCCAGGGCGTCGGTTTTCGACCCTTCGTTTACCGCCTCTCTTCCGACCTGAAACTGGCGGGATGGATTCGTAATACCTCGGAAGGCGTGTTCATCGAGGTCGAGGGCGATCCGGATCGGATCGAGGAATTCCAGGAACGTATCGCAACCGACCTGCCCCCGCGCGCATTCATCCAGAGCCTTGAAGGCAGGATCCTCGATCCGAGCGGCTACACCGGATTCCGTATTCTCCCCAGCGTTCCGGGACGCAATTCGGCTCTAATCCTTCCCGACATCGCAACCTGCGCCGATTGCCTCGGGGAGATTCGGGACATCGACGACCGGCGCTACCGGTATCCGTTTACCAACTGTACCAACTGCGGCCCACGGTACAGCATCATCGAAGCCCTCCCGTACGACCGGATGCAGACCACAATGCGGCAGTTCGACATGTGCTCACTCTGCCGGGCAGAGTACGAAAACCCGCTCGACCGCCGTTTCCACGCACAGCCCAATGCGTGCCCCGAATGCGGCCCCCACCTCGAATTCCTCGACTCCGCGGGCCATTCTCTGGCACGGGACGATGAGGCACTGAGCGAAGCAGTTGCGGCCATCTGCAGGGGGGCGATCGTGGCATTGAAGGGCCTGGGTGGCTTTCAACTCATCGTCGATGCTCGAAACGTCGACGCGGTCGAGCGCCTGCGGGCGAGGAAGCATCGCGAAGAGAAGCCTCTCGCTCTGATGGTCCCGAACCTGGAGTCGGTCGAACGGCTGTGCCGGGTCAGTTCCGCGGAGCGACGCCTGTTGACGAGTCCCGCCGCTCCGATTGTCCTTCTCCAGAGGCTCCCTGCGGAATGCGGAACAAGTGTTGCGTCCGCGGTCTCACCGGGTAATCCGGCTCTCGGCGTGATGCTCCCGTACACTCCGCTCCACCACCTCCTCCTGCAAACCCTGTCGTTTCCGGTCGTCGCAACGAGCGGGAATCTCTCGGATGAGCCGATCTGCATTTCGGACGCTGAAGCGCTGGAGCGACTGCAGGGAATCGCTGATTCATTCCTCACTCACGACCGGCCGATCGCCCGCCACGTGGATGACTCGGTTGCGCGGGTTTTGGCGGGCCGTGAACTGCTGCTGCGCCGTGCGCGGGGCTACGCTCCGCTGCCGGTCCGCATCGCCCGGAACTTTCCACCAACCCTGGCGGTGGGGGGACATCTCAAGAGCACGATTGCCGTTTCGGTCGAGCAGAACGTCTTCCTCAGCCAGCACATCGGGGATCTCGAAACGACGTCCGCCCGGACTGCCTTCCAGAAAGTCATCACCGATCTGCTTTCGATGTATGCCGTGACTCCCCGCGTCGTCGCCTGCGATCTCCATCCAGGATATGTCTCGACTCAATTCGCACGGCAGGTGTCGTCATCGCCCGAGGCCGTTCAGCACCACTACGCCCATGTCTTGTCCTGCATCGCTGAAAACGAAATCGAGCCGCAGGGCCTGGGTATCTCCTGGGACGGCACAGGATATGGATCCGACGAAACCATCTGGGGAGGTGAGTTCCTGAGGATCACAGAATCGGGCTTTTCCCGTTTCGCCCACTTCCGCACCTTTCCGCTTCCCGGTTCGGAAAAGGCCATTCGGGAACCGCGGCGAAGCGCCCTCGGGCTCCTCTACGCGCTTCAGGGGGACACACTCTGGTCCGGAGCATCGGGCTTCGTGGAGAGGTACTTCCATGCCTCCGAAGTGCGGGTGCTCAGACAAATGCTGGATCGCGGTTTCCAGTGCCCTCGGACCTCCAGTGTCGGACGCCTCTTCGATGCCGTGGCCTCTCTCCTGGGCCTTCGCCAGATCGCCGGATTCGAAGGTCAGGCGGCCATGGAAGTTGAGTCGAAGGCTCCCCCATGGGATTCGGCGATCGACGAATCAGAGGCGGCTTCCGCCTATCCCTTCGAGTACATCCCACCGAATCGGGAAGGCTCTGAGCCGCATGATTCCTGGATCGTGGACTGGGCTCCTGCGGTGGAGGCACTCCTGCGGGACCGGGACGCGGGCGTTCCAGTCTCCGAAATTGTGTCAAAATTCCACTGGGCGCTCTGTGAGACCATGGTTCGCATGGCAGAAGAGTCCGGAGAAAGCCGAATCATGCTGACGGGAGGATGCTTTCAGAACCGTCACCTGACCGAGATTGGAGTCGCGCGGCTCCAGGAAGAGGGCTTCCAGGTCTACTGGCATCAGCGGGTGCCTCCCAACGACGGAGGGCTGTCATTGGGTCAGGCGATGGCCGTTGCCCTCCGGAAGGATCGATAGAGCGATGTGTCTTGCCGTACCCGGCCGGATCGTCAACATCTACGGCGAAGAACCTCTCGAACGGCTCGGACGTGTCGATTTCGGCGGCGTTCTGAGGGAGGTCAGCCTGGCCTGCGTCCCCGAGGCTCGGGAGGGCGATTTTGTCCTGGTACACGTGGGGCTGGCTCTCAGCGTGCTGGGCGAGGAGGAAGCCCGTGAGGTCTTCGAATCCCTGCAACAGCTCGAGGAGGCGCAAGACGACTCCTCTGCGGAGACTCCCAGGTGAAGTTCGTTGACGAGTATCGGGAGGAGAAGCCGTCTCGCGCATTTGCGCGGAAGATCCAGGACATCTGCACCCGTCCATGGACGATCATGGAAGTCTGTGGAGGGCAGACCCATGCGATCGTCCGGTTTGGAATCGACCAGCTCTTGCCTCCCTCCATCACCCTGCTCCACGGCCCGGGCTGCCCCGTCTGTGTAACCCCCCTCGACCTGGTGGAGAAAGCCCTCGAGATTGCTTCCAGACCGCAGGTTGTTTTCTGCTCCTTCGGAGACATGCTCCGCGTCCCAGGGCGGAGCCGCGATCTGCTCACCGTCAAGGCGGCAGGTGGAGACGTGCGGATCGTCTATTCTCCGCTCGACGCTGTGAAGATCGCCCGCGCAAACCCCAGCCGTGAGGTCGTCTTTTTTGCGGTCGGTTTCGAAACGACTGCCCCTGCCAACGCGCTGGCGGTTCAACGGGCCGCCCGGGAAGGCCTCGGAAATTTCAGTCTTCTGGTCTCGCAGGTGCGCGTGCCGCCGGCGCTCGAGGCGATCCTCTCCGATCCGCAGAATCGGGTCGAGGGCTTCCTCGCCGCCGGTCATGTCTGTACGGTGATGGGGTATTGGGAATATGAACCGATCGCCGCCAAGTGGCGTGTCCCGATCGTCGTCACCGGCTTCGAACCGGTCGATATCCTCCAGGGTGTTTATCAGTGCATCGCCGAGCTCGAGCAAGGACGCCATCGGGTTAGAAACCCCTACAATCGAGCGGTCCGTCCGGAAGGCAATCGAATCGCCCAGCGTCTGATCAGCGAAGTCTTCGAGATCGTCCCCCGTAAATGGCGGGGCATCGGAGAGATACCTCGGAGTGGGCTCGGTCTGCGTGAAGAGTATTCGCTCTTCGACGCCGAACGGCGCTTCGGGATGTCCGATCGGGCACTCGAAGAGCCAGTGGAATGTCGCAGCGGCCTGGTCCTTCGTGGCCGGATCAGGCCCGATGAGTGTCCTTCCTTCGCCGCGACCTGCACCCCGGAACATCCGCTCGGCGCAACGATGGTTTCGTCCGAAGGGGCCTGTGCCGCCTACTTCCGCTACCGCCTGCGCGAACCGCGCGGCCGAGACGCAGCGAAAGCCTGAAGGGACCATGTCCAGCCGGAAATCAGGCCTTCACGACGAGAACCGAGCAGTCCGCGTCATTGACCACGCGGTCGACGGTGCTGCCGAGGGCTGCGTCCTCGAGAGACCCCGTGCCCCTGGCCCCCATGACGATCAGATCCGCCTCCCAGACGCGTGAGTTTTCGAGAATCTCGGCATGCGGCCGGCCGCTCGTAATCTCCGTCCGGACCTTGAGCGCCTCGAGTCGGCCCTGAACCGAGGCAGTCAGCGCGTTCATGGCTTCCTGGGCCCTGCGTTCAATCTCCATCGTCAGATCGCTCAACCCTTCCGGGGTGATCCACGTGGTCAGGGGATGGACTTCGAGCGCATGAAGGATCAGCAGGCTGGCAGAGAATTTCTCCGCGATCTCGATGGCCCGGTAGAAAGCCGTGTTGGATTGATCCGAAAAGTCGACCGCACACATTACTCGTCGATAAGCCATGACTACCTCCCTTGTCTCTCCTGCATTCCTCCGCCCGCAAAAGGGGGCGCTCCGTCGGACCGCTTTCGGCTTCCCAATTCCGCTTGCCCCGGGCTTCGCCTCGTCTCATTATATGACTGGCCGGCCGGAGATTCCGTGCCGGCGTCCGTTCAGGATGAGGCGTCAGTGACAAAGGATCTCTCAGAGCACTTGAGACTCCCCGCAGCTCTGCTGGCGGCTTTGATCGCGATCTGCGTCCTCACAGGCATCCATCCGCCTGCGGGACGTCTGAACTGGTTCCTCGAAGTCGGACCCGGTCTGGCAGGCATTGCGGTTCTGATCGTCCTGCACCGACGATTTCCCATGTCACATTGGGTCTACGGGTGTGTCTTTCTGCATATGCTCGTGCTCGTCTATGGTGGCTACTACACCTACGAGGCGACTCCTCTCGGAAACTGGTTCAAGGAGGCCTTCGACCTGAGCCGGAATCATTACGATCGCGTGGGACACTTCGCCCTGGGCATTTTTCCGGCTTTCGTGACCCGCGAGGTCCTTCTTCGCGTCACCCCGCTCCGAAGAGGTGGCTGGCTCTTTTTCCTGATCCTGAGCGTCGTCCTTGCCGTCGCGGCCTTCTGGGAACTGCTGGAATGGTGGATCACGCTGATCGTCGCACCCGGGGTGGGCCAGTCCTTTCTCGGAACGCAGGGAGATCCATGGGACGCTCAGTGGGACATGTTCCTGGCTCTGGTCGGAGCGATGATCGCCCTGCCGCTCTTCAGCGGTCTGCACGACCGCTCGATGGCAACCATCCCGACCCTCCCGAACCGGGGCAGTGATTCCAGGAGGACGCAGTCCCGATCAGCCTGACCCCGCACCGGATCGGCCTGCACCCTTTCTCCGACTCCGGCCACCCTGCCTTTGCAGCAGACCCTCCGGACCATCAGGACGGCACTCTCCGCGTCCGAATTTGGCTGAGATTCCCGATATCTGGTATGCTTCCGTTCTTCAATGAACGCAAGTCACATCCGTCGTGGAATGATCATCTTGTTCAACGGGGAACCGCATAAAGTCCTCGATTTTCAGCACCGGACTCCGGGAAACCTCCGGGCGTTCGTCCAGGTGCGCCTGCGCAGCCTCAACAGCGGAAACGCGTTCGAGCACCGCTTCAGCTCGACCGAGAACGTCGAACGGGCCATCCTCGAGCAACATGAGATGGAGTACCTGTACGCGGATGGGGGCCTCCATTTTTTCATGAACACCGCGACCTTCGAGCAGATACCCATGAACGCGGACACGCTGGGAGACGCGCTCGACTATTTGCTCCCCGGAGCGAAGATCGAGGTCGACTTCTTCGATGGGCAGCCCATTGGGATCGAGCTTCCGTCGACCGTCGACTTGAAGGTGGTCGAGACGGAACCCGATCTGAAGGGTGCAACCGCTTCAGCCAGCTACAAACCGGCCAAGCTCGAGACCGGCGTCACGATCCAGGTTCCGCCCTTCGTCAAGGAGGGGGATATCGTTCGTGTCAATCCTGCCGACGGCACCTACCAGGAGCGCGCCAAGTCCTGATCAGCACGAGTCCTTCGGACGGAACCGGCCGTGGTGTCTGATCTACCATTCCGGCGCCGTAGGCGATTTCATCACCACGATTCCTGCCTTGGTCTGCTGGCGGAAACTCGTGATCGACGAACAATCCGTCCTGTTGACACACCGGGCACACGGAGAGCTCGCCGTCCAGGCAGCTCTGGTTGACGAAGCCTGGGAAATCGACGAAGCGCGCTTTTCGCGGCTCTTTCTGGGAGACGGTTCGACGATGGCCGCTGCTCCTCCGGACCGCGCCCTGCTGTTCACCGCTGTCGATTCTCCGCTGGTCGATGCACTGCGGAATGCGGGTTGTCGCGAATTGACTGTGCAGCCACCGTTTCCCCGCGCACCTGAGCCGATCGTCGAATACCATCTTTCTCTGTTCCGAAATCCTCCGGCGCCTGGTGAGCTGTTCCGGCCCCTCGAGACGCTTGGAACTGCCCGTTCGGCCGGGCTCGGATTCGGCAGCCTCGTGCAGGACGCTGTCCTCGTCCATCCCGGAAGCGGAGGCGCCGAGAAGATCTGGCCGTCGAGCCGCTTTGGGGAAGTAGCCGGCATCCTGCGGCAGCGAGGGGAGCGCGTCGTCTGGTGCCTCGGACACGCGGAGCGTGATTTCAGACCGCCCCTCGAAGACACCGTCCTGAGGGAACCGGCACTCGCCGACCTGTGCGGTGTGCTGACGGCCGTCCGCTGTTACCTGGGCAACGACTCCGGCATTTCCCACCTTGCCGTCGCTTGTGGGTGTCCCTCTGTCGTCCTGTTCGGACCCTCGGATGATCGCATCTGGGCCCCCAAAGGGGAGGCCGTCGAGATCGTCGCGCCTCCGGGCAGCCCGCCAGACTTCCGCAGGAGGGACATCCGGAAGATCGAGATCCGGCAGGTCCTGTCAGCCATCGACAAGTTGCTCGACGCCCGGCGGAGCCGCACGATCGGGAAATGAGCGATCCGCACCCCTCCGCCTCACCACTACATTCATCAACAGTAGCCGGCGATCCAACCGGGTGCACGTCACCAATCTAGCCGCGCTGCTTCGGCTTGAACAGGTGACAGTGCATTCCCGAACTCTGAAAGACGACCAGTGCCGGGTCGTGGACCGATACGAAACCCATTGCTCTGCAGCCGTGTGGTTTGGCGGGCCGCCAAGTGACGAAATAATGGGTGCACCGCTTGCAGCGCGGCCGCTCCGATGGCGTACCTGTCTCCCGATTTGTCTCCATTCCGTTTCTAGAATCGACAGATCGCCGTGGCTCCTTTATTCCGCATTGACTTAAGTCATTGCTCTCCCAGACGGTTGTGCTAATTTCGAAATCATCGACTGCCGGACAGAAATCGGACCATCCGGCGGGGATTGAACGACCATGCAACCAAAACGATCAAACCTGAAGATTCCGATCCCCCACGAACATGGTGCGTGGGCGGTGCTGTATGCATCGTTCGCCGTCGGCTGGGCCGCATCGGCACGCATCAGTCCCGTCGTCCTTTGGCTGCTGATTGCCGCAACGGGTCTCTTTCTCGCCCATGAGCCTCTGATCAAGCTGCTTAGAAGCCATCGACACGGGGCTCGGAGGGAGAACCTCCGACACTGGCGTCAATGGCTTCTTGTTTTCTCGCTTCCGGCAGTCGCGTCGGGGCTCCTGCTGCTCGTGCATTACCGACTCTGGAGTCTCGCAGTTTTCGGCCTCGTGGCCGCCACGCTGTTCTGCGTGCACCTCTATCTGGCATCCCGGCGAAAGGACCGCAGCATTCTCGCCGAACTTCTTGGAATTGCAGGCTTGACCGCCACCGCTCCGGCTGTCTATACGGGCATGGAAGGGAGCATCGGTTGGACGGCGGTCGTCCTCTGGTTCCTTTGCGTTCTCTACTTTGGGAGCGGTGTGTTCTATGTGAAGATGCGGGTCAGCCGGAAACTCAAGCCGAGGGAGTTCGAGAATCGACGATCTCAGTGCCTCGGCTATCACCTGCTCATCCTGGTGCTCCTGATCGTGTTCGCACTTCGCTTTGGCCTTCCCTGGCTTCCGCTCCTCGGCTTCGTTCCCATCCTGGGACGCGCATTCTGGTACGCCTTCCGCCCGGGCGGGTCACTCAATCTGAGAAGAATCGGATACCTGGAGGTCTTCTACACGATTCTCTTCACCCTGCTGATGGGTGCGGGCGCCCTGGTCTCGGGCATCTAGCCGCTGAGAGGACGGGAAACGGGAGTGGGACACAAGGACGAGAGAACGGGAGAACCGGAGAACGGGAGAACCGGACTTGACATCTGCAACGTTTCAGGTTCGCCCCTAACTTCTCGAATCCGCCCGTCTCCGCTCCACGTTGCCCGGAACTGCCGGCCGCCCTCATAATGCTCTCGTGATGAGCGAGAGAACGGAAGATGACTGGATCGATCT
Source organism: uncultured Acidobacteriota bacterium (assembly GCA_963823995.1). GTDB lineage: Bacteria > Acidobacteriota > UBA6911 > RPQK01 > JAPXNP01 > JARRKC01. Next base: position 377,809 of record CAWGNQ010000009.1, on the reverse strand, counting down.
CCTCGCGTCCACGCGATTGTTCGCCGGTATGGGTTCAGAGGAGCTCGGTGAACTCACCGCTGCTGCGTCTGAGCGTCGTTTAGGGGCGGATGAATTCCTTTTCTTTGCAGGGGATCCCTCTGAGGGACTCTTCGTGGTCATCACGGGCAAGACACGCGCGGTCCGCCATGGAGTGGATGGACGCGAGCAGGTCATCCACGAGGACGGGCCGGGGTCGACCTATCCCGAGGTCGCCGTGTTCGATGATGGTCCCTATCCTTCCAGTGTAGTGGCTGTCGAGGACTCCAGGCTCCTGTTCATCCCCAAGAAGGAGGTGCGACAGTTCTGTCTGAGACATCCCTACGCGGCGCTCCATGCCCTCCGGATCCTTTCCGGGAGACTTCGCCGGGCCACCGGGATGGTGGAGGACTTGTCGCTGCGGGACGTGAGCCAGCGCTTGTCTGAGTATGTACTGAAGGAAGCGGCGAAGCAGGGGTCCTCGGAACGACCGGGGTTTTTCGAGCTCGTGCATTCCAACCAGGAGATCGGGGAGCTCATCGGAACGGTTCGAGAGGTCGTGTCCAGATCCTTCGCGAAACTCCAGCGCGAAGGGTGGATCTGCAAAGAGGGCCGACGAATCGAAATCCTGGACGCGGACGGACTGATGAACCACGTCGAGGGCCTGTAGGCCGCTGAGGTCGCTGCAGGACTTTCCCGATGCCCCTGAATTCGCTCGCGTTTTCTTCCGGCCTGGAGCTCCGTCCCTATCTTCTAGCGACTCCGGCTGCTTGACGGGAAGTGCGAGAGAGTTTAACCTATGTCAGTCATACGGCGAGAACCAGGAATCGGATATTTGGGTTTGTCCACTGGAAAAATCACGAGCCCGTGTGGTGTCGGCAATTTCAATGCCTACGGAACCGATTCTCTCCTGCATCCTCACAGACCGCTTCGACTCTGCGAGAGAGGCCCACGGTGGTTCCCAAATTCGTCGTTATCGCAGTAGCGACGCTGTCATTATCGTTGGCTCCGCAAAAGACGGCGCAGGATCAACCTCAACCGATACCCCGGTTCAGAGTGGGTGTCGATGTCGTCCCCTTCGATGTCAGCGTTCTCGACGGCAAGGGAAACCCGGTCCTCGATCTCCAGCCCTCCGATTTCACCATCTTCGAAGACGGTGTGGAGCAGGAGATCGTCCATTTCTCGCTGGAAGAGTTTGCGACGGGCAGCGACAAGCCGACTGCTCTGCCGACAGCAGCGGAGCGCCCTCCCATGGAAGGGCTTCGAAGGCCGGCCTTTCGCCGTTTCCTGATCGTCCTCGGACGGGGTGAGCATGAGACATTCCAGCCGATCGCGAAGCTGGCCGATTTCGTCCGCGACTCCCTCGGGCCAGCCGATGAAGTCGCGGTCATCGCCTACAATCGGGCCACCGATTTTACGACGGACCACGCGAGAATAGCCGAGTTCCTGGATCGATTTCAGGAGCTGAATACCTATGTGGATCGGATTACCGCGCTGCGATTCAGCGGATTGGCATCGGTCTTCGGGTCACGGCGCTTTCCGCCTTCGCTGCAACCGAAGATCGACGAGCTCTTCGACAAGGTGTCCGAGGAGCTTCACCAAGTCTCATCCGCACAGGGCACGCGTGAGGGTGCCGATCCTGAGGTGCGAGAGAATCTCATGGCGGCCATGCGCGGGGCGATGCCCGCCAGGCTCGCCGATGCACATCGTGAATTCGAGGGGCCGAATGCCGGACAGCGATGGGACGGATCGGGCCCGGCTCCCTACGGCATGCCCAGTGAGAAGCTGGACCCGGCTGGAGCGGAGGATGACTCCTTCGAAGAGAACGTCCGACACCGCCTCGAGATCGATCAGGACCTGCTCAACATCTTCGCCGGCATTGAATACCTCCGATATCTGGAAGGGGAGAAGCACCTGATCTACTTCTCGTCCGCAGGGCTCTTCCTGCCAAAACCGGACAACCGGGAGAGTCTTGCTCAAGTCGCCGCAGACGCTCGTGTCAGGATCGACACGTTCAAGACCGAGGGGGTCTTCCTCAAGTTGTCGGACAGCAGGAGGAACCGGTTCGCCCAAGGGTCGTTCACTGGCGATTATGCCATCCGATCCCTCCAGGAAGTTGCACGCGAGACGGGGGGAACTTCCTGTATCCATCGAAACGTCGACGATGCGCTCGAACTGGTAGGGAAGGCGACTTCCCGCGTCTACCTTCTCGGATACGTCTCGAAGAATCCGAACCTCGACGGCCGGTTCCGCGAGATCAAGGTCAAGGTTGATCGACAGGACCTACGCGTGCTGGCGCGAAGCGGTTATTACGCACGGCCGCGTCTGCAGCCGTACGATCGAGACAGGATGATCATCTATGCTCGCGTGACGGCTGCCGCAGAACATCCGGGCAACATTGACGACCTTCCCTTCGCGGTGTCCATATCCGATCTCCATCGTCGAGAAGATTCGCTACAATTCGATATTTCCTTCGAGTTTTCGCCCGGCCCTGCGCCGGCCAACCAGCCGAATGACGACGATTCCCACAAGTTCGTCGTCGGTCTCTTCCTCCTGGACCGGAAGGGCGAACTCGTGGAGACCCGTTGGAGGGACATTACACTGCGTCTGTCGAAGGAGCGAGGAGCCGAGGCGACACCCGCCGGACTTGTCGTCGGATGGCCCGTGGAGGTAGCTCGGAAAATCGAAAGCGGCTATCTGAAGGTCGTCCTGTATGACCCGGCATCGGACCGCGTCGGTTCCCGTGTGGAGAGAATTCACTAAGGGTCCAATCCGCCGACCAGAAGGTCGCGCCGCCTACCCGTACTCCGGTTCGCAGCAGTCGAGGTTGACAGGCAAGTGTCCCACTCCCGTGTCAAGTCCTGGTCTGAAGCTGTCACCCTGATGGTTTCGAGTTACGGGGGGCGTGTTGCCCAAATGACCCCCGTCGCTGGCGGACCTGTCCGGTCCATGAACGGGGCGTCAGCGGTTCGACCCCACGCGGCGGTCGCAGCGCACGCCAACGGGGCCTTCCGGGTTCGGAGCCCGTGGCGGTCGTTGCGGACGCTGCGTGGAATCGGTTCTGCACGTCTCCCCAAGATGGCCGCAAGCTCGGGGGGGCGAAAAGATTTCGACAACACGCCCCCGAATCGTCGAACCCGAAACGTTGCAGATGTCAAGTCCGGTTCTCCCGTCCTCCCGTGTCTCCCGTCTCCCAGTTGCCGGTTGCCGGCCCCATGTCAGACACGTCTTCTATGTTCTCTCATGGGCGGGCAGGTTGAGGAGGCTGAGAGAACACAGTGCACAAACTGGTCGTTGCGAACTTCAAGGGTGGGGTCGGAAAGACGACCCTGGCAGTCAATCTCTGCGTGGTCCTGGCTGAGACACTCGGAAAGCGCGTCCTGCTCGTGGACACCGACCCGAGCGCCAATGTCACGGCCCAGCTGAGGATACGCCCTTCCCATACGCTCTCGGAGCTGGTCCTTGGGGACGCCTCCCTGCAGGACACCATCTCTGCGGTTCCGGACTATGGGGGACTGCATGTCATTGCTTCGTCACGGGCCACCCAGGCTGCCGAGTTTCGTCTCACATCCCAGGTGGGTCGGGAACGGATCCTGGCCAAGCGGCTCAAGGATCTTTCCGATTTCGACTACCTCGTGTTCGACACGCCCCCCTCGATATCCATCATGGCTCAGAACGCCTTTGCCTGCGCCGATAAGCTGCTGATCCCGGTCTCCATGGATCCGATGAGCCTGCTCGGCGCATCAACGACGATCGGGCTTCTCAATGAGGTCCGCGAGGCGCTCGACGTCGGCTGCAGCCTGGCCGGGATGGTCCCCACCTTTGTCGATGCTCGACTCATCATCACCCGTGTCGTCATGGAAGCCATTGAGAGTCGCTTTAACGGAGTCCCCGTCTTTCCGGGCATTCGAACGGACACAACCGTACGGAAGGCAACGGCCACACAGGTTCCGATCGTCAGGTTTGCACCGGGTTCCCGGGCGTCACAGGATTTTGTTGAACTGGCGCGCACATTGGATCGCCGTCTCGGCGACGAAAGGCCGACCAAGTGAAGAAGATAGAACTCTCCGAAGACTTCTTCCCCGAACAGGAGCAGGAACGGGCAGGCACCACGTTTCCAAGTACCGCAGCAGCGACCGTCGACCGCGAGACGGTCGAGGTCATTCTGGGGAAGAGGCCGATGAAACCTCGAACGCCTGGTGGTCCCTCGAAAACACAGAGAAGACAGGGGGCTCCGGAGGCGGAATCCCCCTTCGTTCTCATAGCGACCCTTCCGCTCGTCCTGACCCGGAACATGATCGCGCTGACCGCCTCGCTGTTCCGGGCCGGACTGCCGACGATCAATTCCCGGCGCCGCTGATCGGTTCCAGGGTCATGGGATCCCGCAGAGGAAGGCGGACGAGTTCGCCGAAATTTTCGAATCTCGCCTCGGGATGCCCTTCCTCACCCTTGAGGATTTCGTCGATGTTTCCGACGACCAGTATCACCAGTTGATCGGGATGGATGTACTCCTCGGCGGCGTTCTGGACGGCCGCCGCATCCACCTGGGTGATGTTCTGCCGGTAATCCTGCCAGTACTCGTGCGAGCGGCCCACGAGTTCGTCGGACGCATAAAGCGAGGCCGTTTGGGCCGGACTCTGGAATCGATTGGGGAACGTCTGGACGAAAGAGTTCTTGCTCGTCTGAAGCTCTTCCTTTGAAACCTCCCGGGTCTGGATCTCGTGCATCAGATCAATCGTGATCCGGGCCGCCCGCGCACAACTGGCCGATTTGGACTGGAAAAAGGCCTTGAACGTACCCGGATAGGTCTGGTTGATCTGATACCGTGAACCTGCCGAATAGGCCAGGCCCTCATCGGAGCGGACCCTCGACATGATCCAGGAAGTGAAACCGCCGCCGCCCAGGATTTCGTTGGCTACCGTGAGCGCATACTCTCCATCGAAAGGCCGTTTCAGCGCCATGTGGCCGATCGAGACGCGGCCCTGATTGACCTCCGGCTTGTTGACGAGATAAACCGCCGGCTTGGGCGTCGCCGTGGGCTGTGGGATCTCCGGCACGGGCTCGCCGCGGTCCGAAATCGTCCCGACCGTCGCATTCAGACGACGAATCATCTCCGCCTTGTCGAAATCACCCGTGACAGCCAGAATGACGTCCTTTGGGTTCAGGAGTCGGCCCTGGAAAGCCACGAGATCGCTCCTCTGGATCGAATCAACGGACACCTTCGTGGGCAGGCGATTCATCCAGTAATCTTCGCCGTAGAGGAGGCGGTCCCACTCCCTCGCTTCAATATCCGCGGTTTCGTCATTGCGCTTCCGCATCGCCGCGATCAGATCGTCTTTGGCCTTGGCCAGCCGGTCCTCATCGAAGCGAGGATGCAGCAGCACCTCCATGAAGAGCTGCAGCCCGCGGTCGAGGTCCTTCGACAACAGGTTCAGCCCGACGCTCCCGTTGGTTCCACTGATGGAGGTGGAAAGCCGGGCGGCCAGAAAGTCCAGCTGCTCGTCGAGCTCCGACCCGCTCAAGTCGCCGGCGCCTCCGGTCCGCCAGACGCGACCGGTCAACTCGGCGAGACCCTGCTTGCCGTTCGGCTCCAGGTATTGCCCGCCACGAAACAACAGCTGAATGTTGACCAGCGGAAACTGCCGGTCCTCGATGATGTAGACCGGAATCCCATTATCCAGCTCGACCCGCATCGAAGAGGCATCGGGAACGTTGAAGGTGAGCGGCGGAAACTCGAGCTGCTCGGGCCGATCCGGAATGGTGGCACCCGCCAGCGACAATCCGGAGGCCACCAGAACGAATGCCGGGACCAGAATTCGTTTCAGTTGGGTTCTCATATCAGTTTCCTCCCTGAGAAGCGGAAAGCTCGTCGATGCGCTCCTGGATCTTCTTGATCAGGTACTGCATGGCCGGCTTGGCCTGCGGAGGCACCTTCTCCTGCATCTGCTGCATCTGTGCCAGCCCCTTCTTGAGATTCTCGAGATCGGTCTCCTGCTGGATCTGGGCAACCTGCTGCTTGACCATCGGCTTCATCTGAGCGGGCAGTGCCGCCAGCTCCGGATCTTCGGGCTGACTCCCCGCCTTGCGCTCGTACCAGGCGACGCTTCGGTTCTCCTCGGTCAGGTAGTCACCTGCAACCCTCTGAATGTCGCTGGCGGTGACGGCCTGGAGCTTCGGCGGAGACTCGTTGATGTAACGCCAATCGCCGTTGGAGTCATAGAAGATCAACTGCAGCAGGAGATAGAAATTACTCTGCAGACGACGGAAGGAGTCGGCGAGTTCGTTGTTCTTCAGCTTCTGCAGTTCCTGCTCGCCGACAGGTTCGGACTTGAGGCGCTCAAGTTCCGCCAGCAGAGCCTCCTCGACTTCCTGATGCGTGTGCCCATCCTTGACCTCGGCACTGAGTTCGAGATACCCGGCATATTTGTTCGTGCCCAACTGCGCCCGCGGCTGACCGACGGCCAACTGCTTGGCCTCGACCAGGGCTTTGTAGAGTCTGCCGGTACGGCCATTGAGCGCCTGAGCGAGGATTTCGAGCGGAAACGTGTCTTTATGGTCGAACGGAGGTGTGTGGTACCGGACGGTCACCGTCGGATTCGTGTCCGCTTCGCCGGTCGTCCGTTTCTCGGCCGTCTGGTTGACCTCGAACGTGATCACCTCAGGGGGAGGGACCTTTCCGCGCGGTATCCGCCCGAAATACTGCTCAGCCAGCTGGATCGCCTCGTCCGGCTGAACATCACCGACCAGGATGGCCGTGATGTTGTTTGGTGCGTAATAGACGTCAAAGTAATTCTCGGCCTGGTCGCGCGTGATCGCCTCAACATCCGACGCCCAGCCGATCACCGGCCAGGAGTAGGGAGCAGACTCCCAAAACATGGCATTGAAGAGTTCGTCGAGCTGACCGGTCGGCGTCGATTCGACCCTCAGCCGGCGTTCCTCTCGAACCACGTCTCTCTCTGAGTAGAACTCACGGAAGACGGGGTTGAGCAGCCGGTCCGACTCGAGCCAAAACCAGAGTTCCAGCTTGTTGGAAGGCACGGTGATGAAATACCCGGTCTGGTCCTCAGTGGTAAACGCGTTGAGACCGGAACCACCCTCGCTCGTATAGATCCGGTCGAGCTCATCCTTGACGATGTACTGTTTTTCCTCTGCAAAGAGCTTCTCGAGCTTGGCGCGCAGCTCCTTGAGACGGGGCGTCTGGTTCTCCGGGTCGTAGATGCTGCCCGAAATCTCACCAAGGCGCAGCTTCTTTCTCAGCTTGCTGTATTCTTCGCGCATTTCGGCGAAAACGGCGTCCTGCTGCTCGCGGATCTCCTGCCCCTTGGCATAGTCCTTGGTCCCGATCGTCTTCGTCCCTTTGAACATCATGTGCTCGAAGAGATGCGAGATGCCGGTGATGCCGGGGTGCTCGTTGACCGACCCGACCCGGGCTACCCAGCCGCAGGCGATCGTCGGAGAATCATGACGCTCGACGATCAGAAGTCTCATGCCGTTCGACAGCGTCTCCTCCTGCACCTCGACCTTCTGAGCCCACAGAGCAGAGGTCAACGCAACCAATACGAAAATCGCGACTCTTTTCATGGGATGTTTCCTCGATCTAATCCTGCAGTTTGGCGCTGGTGATGTAGTCCAGTTTGGGGAAGTTCTGCTTCAGATAAGGATTCCCCTCTGAATAGATGCGGTCCTGGGCCGGACCTCGTCCCCGCGGCGCCCCTTCGCCGTACCCCGAGTAGAGAGAGTCGAGTGCGTCCATCCCGTCCACGACGTGTCCAATCGGTGCGAACCCCATGCCGTCGAGCCGAGGATTGTTCGTGAGGTTGATGAACATTTGCGCCGTCCGCGTGTTCGGGCCGGAGGTGGCAAAGGTCAGATAACCTCGACGGTTCGATTTCTTGACCTTGTCGTCCTGGATATTCGCTTTCTGCCACTTATTGCTGACTTCCGGATCTCCGTTGATCCCGAACTGCACGATAAAACCTGGGATGACGCGGAAGAAGGCGTTGTCGTCGAAGTAACCGGTCTTCACGAGATTGTAGAACCGGTCCGCTCCGAGGGGTGCCCATTCCCGTACGACTTCTATGACGACCGGGCCCTGAGTCGTCTCGAATTTCACCCGGAATTGAGCCGGGGCTTCTTCGTTCGGCAGAGTGGACTGAGCAGATGCTTCACCGCCCGACCAGCCCGTCACCAGCAACAACAACAACAGGGGAGCAAACAAGATCAATGCCTTCATCGGTAGGGTTCCTCGCAGGTCAACTGTTTCTCAGAACGTCAAACATCGGAAACACTCATAATAACAAACCTTGGAAGGCCGGAGGCATCAGGGAATTCGAGATCTGCAATTTGTGATTTCCGATCTCGGCCCTCGGTGCCCTCGGAGCCCGGAGCGAATGACATGCGATTCCGCAGTCCTGCGCGTTACACTCTCTCCGAGAGGTACCCCATGACCGACCGCGACCTCCGACGCGAGCTACTGGCCCTGCTTCCACGTCTCGAAATCGAGGTCCGTTTCACCGGCGGAGAATTCGAGGGCGGGTTGATCCGTCTGGGCGATCGGCGGGTTTTGATCCTCAACCCGGCCATTTCGTATCGGAAGCAGGTCGAGTTGATCTGCGCAGCGTTGAGACGGGAAGACCTCTCACAGTTGTTCGTCCTCCCTGCCCTCCGAGCCAGGCTCAAGTCGAGGCAGCCGGAGATAACCGAACCCTCGGGCTGACCCGTTCTCCTCGGGACAAGGGTATTTCCAAAGACGTGACCACTCTCACAGGTATGCACCCGGAATTACCCTATCCTTCAGACGAATCGTCGCTTCCTACCATTAGGAGATCGCCAGATGAAAGTTGACCTTGTAGAGTTGAGAAAAGATGTCGAATCCGAGTTGAAAGGACTCGAACAACGTCGGGCAATGCTTGTCAAGAGGCTCGAGTTGATCCAGGGTGTCCAGGACATTGTGGAGGAATCGCTGAGTGACTCCGGAGACTTCCGCATTCAGAAAGCCCTGGAACGCATGGGGGACGGCACCGGGGAATCACCCGACGAGAAGGGTTCCGATGAAGAACAGGAAGAAGAACCCCCGATCCGCCTGGCGATCGGAACGTAGACTTCACTGCGCAAACAATCCGGCTTCCCGGGGACCCCAGCTCCCCGCCTCATATTGATGCAGGGTTCGTCGAGCATCCAGGAGCGGATCGTACAGCTTCCAGGAATATTCCGCCTCGTCTGCCCGGACGAAGAGGGTTTGGTCTCCTGTCGCGACGTCCATGAGTAGCGTTTCGTACGCATCCGGCAACGGAACGAAGGCCTCCGAGTAACGGAAGCGGAGCCGCTCCGTCTTGGTGGCGATCTCCTGCCCCGGCGTCTTCACCTCGAAGCGCAGATCGAAGCCTTCATCCGGCTGGATGGTGATATCCAGTTCGTTCGAGGAGACCTGGCACTCGGTAAACGGATGAAAGAGGGAAACCGGCGGACAGCGGAAGCGAACCGATATCCGCGTCACCCGATCCGGAAGACGTTTGCCGGTACACAGCGTGAACGGTACGCCTTGCCAGCGCCAATTCGCGATTTCGAGCGGGATCGACACGAAGGTCGCGGTCTTCGAGTCGTCGGCCACCCCTTCCTCCTGGTGATAGCCCGGCACTTCCTCTCCCTCGATCTTTCCGGGTCCATACTGCCCGAAAACGACCTTGTCCTGTTCGATGGGAATCACAGAACGGAGGATCTTGACCTTCTCGTCCCGGATCGAATTCGCTTCGAAGGCGACGGGAGCCTCCATGGCGGTGAGACACAGGAGCTGCGTCAGGTGATTCTGGACCATATCGCGCAGCGCCCCGGATTTCTCGTAATAGCCCGCCCGGCTGCCCACTCCGATGTCCTCGGCCACGAGGATACGGACGCTCTGTACGTGATCGCGATTCCACACCGACTCGAAGACCGGGTTGGCGAATCGAAACACGAGAAGGTTCTGGACGGTTTCCTTGCCCAGGTAGTGATCAATCCTGTAAACCTGATGTTCCTCGAAGCAACGATGGAGGGCTTCGTTGAGGTGCCTGGCCGAGTCCAGGTCGCGACCGAAAGGCTTCTCGATGACCAGGCGGGTCCAACCTGCGCTCTTGTTCAAGCCGGCCTTGCCGAGGCCCTCAATCGTCGGCTCCATGGCTGAGGGAGGTAAAGCCAGGTAGACGACCCGGTTGCCGGGCAGATCGGCCTCGTCTTCGATCTCTTCGATCCTCTCCCGCAGGGCGTCGAAATCCGCTTTCTGCTCCCGCGTAATCGAGTGATAGTAGAGGTTCTGGATCCACGATTCATCGTCAAGCTCGATCGACGCTTCCTTCAGCACCGAGGCGGCCCAGTCCCGAAACTGAGCATCATCCTTGCCGGTATCGCGGGCGACTGCCAAAACGTGGAGTTCGGTATCGCTCAGTTCCCTATTCTTCAGATTGGCAAGTGCCGGAAGGAGCTTGCGACTCATCAGGTCGCCGGTACCCCCGAACACCACGAAAAGTTGCTTTTCACTCGTCTGACCCATGCATCCTCACAGGTTCGATCAGATCCCCAGACCGTCGAGATCGTATTGATCCTGATAGCGTGGGGAGACATAGATGTAGCTCTCCTCGAAGAGCTTGTTCAGAAACGCTTTGACTTCGGGTTCAGCCTTCTTCTGGTACAGCTTCTCCGCAATCTGCGGCCGGACTTCCTCGAGCGGCTTCACGGACGGCGGATTGCGGTCCAGGATCTTGACGATCTGGAATCCGTAGTCGGTCTCGATGATCTGGCTGTGCTCACCGATCGGGATATCGAAGGCAACCGCCTCCACGGCTTCGTTCATCGAACCCTTGTTGAAGCTGCCGATGTCGCCGCCGCGCGACGCGGTGGGACCCTCGGAGACGGCCTTGGCCACATCTTCGAACGACTCACCATCGTTCAGCCTGGAAAGAGCGGCCTGAGCCTTTGCCTGAACCTGAGCACGAGGTTTGCCTTCTTTCAGAAACAGGATCTCCGCCAAATGCACGGTTCCCGGAACCGTGAAGTCCGCCGCGTGCTCTTTGTAGTAGGCTTCGACTTCGGGAGTCAGCAGCGTGATCTTCGAATAGACGAAGTTCTGCAGAAGGCTCTGCGTGATCATCTGCTCTTTGACCCGTTTCTTGTACTCGGCCAGTGATGAACCCCGCTGCCGCAGGTACTGGTCGAGCACATCGAGGCTGGGAATTCCGTTTTCCTTGCGGACTCGCTCGAGATAGGCGGCCACATCGGCGTCCGCCGTTGAGGCGAGCCCAGCTTCTTCGGCCTTCTGAAGCATGACCTTGTTCTCGATCACGAGTTTGAGAACCGATCTTTTCTGCTTCTCGTACTGCTCGTCGACCTTACTCGGTTCCTTGGCATTCTCGGCGATGTCCTCGTGCAGCTGTTTGAGTGTCTGCTGGAGGTCGGTCAGCGTAATGATGTCGCTGTTCACTCTGGCCACGATTTCATCCAGAACCACCGCGTCTCCGTCGTCGGAGGCTGCGGCAGAATTCTCATCCTGAGCCCACAGGGATACTGTCGCGAGCAGGATGCTGAGAGCCACGGGCGGCAGAAACCTACCGCTTATCCATCGTTTTCTCATCGGTTCGATTCTCCACTGTCTCGAGTGCCAGATCCGGGTCGAGGACCCGAAGACTGGCATTGTGCATGAGTTGGTCCGTGTATTCCTTGACCTTCTCACGTTCTTTGACTGCTATCAACGTTTCGAAGATATGGTCCCGGACCTCATAAAACTTCTGGGCATGCGCCGGGATCCACTCCTCCAAGGCAAAAATATGGAAGCCGTGACCGGAACGGAACGGCTGACTGATTTCTCCCGGCTTCAAACTGAAGATGACTTTCTCGAACTCCTCGGGGAGTTCTCCCCGCTCGAAGGTGCCCAAATCACCACCCGACGAGGCAGTCACGCCGAGCGATTCCGCCTGGGCCGTCTCCTTGAATTGTGTCACGTCTCCGTCTTTGAGGCGGGCCCGGACCTGCTCAGCTTCCTCTCGAGTCGCCGTCAGGATCTCGAGCACGTGGGCCTGGTCGCCGACATTGAACTCCTCGATGTGCTCCTCGTAGTAGACCTGCAGTTCCCGGAGCGAGACTTCGAGCCCGGACAACGCCTTCTGCTTGAGCAGCTTCTGGGAGAGGAGGTATTCGTAGACATTATCCTTGAGATCGCTCCCCGCCGCTTGGTCGCGTGGAGTCCACTCGGCCACGTACTGTTGCAGTTCCGCCTCACCCACGGTAAGCCCCTCTTTCTTGGCTTCCTGCAACAGCAACCGATTGGTAATGAAGTCGTTGAAGAGCTCTCGCGTCGGAATCGGGCTGGGATCCTCGGTCAGTTCCCCCTGCGCAGAACCGAGGAATCGCTGAAAATCCCCCGCGTAGACCTTCTCGCCGTTCAGGACGGCGATGACCTTCTGATCCGGTTCCGGGGTCGGCGTTCCGTCCGCGACCGCTCGGTTCCTGCAGGCCGGCAGCTGAAGCGCAAAAACCAGGAGAAACAGCACCGTTCGAAAAAAGTCAGACCGCATCGGCCAACCACTCCAGGACCGCCGAAACCTGTTCGAGCACCTCGGCCGGCGATCCTCCATCCATAGATGCTACCAGAGACCCATCGGTCGAAAAGCTCAAACCGGAATGAGTCTGTACGAGCCGCACGGCCATCTCCGGCGTCAGCGGCGTGTCGTCCCGGAACTTGAGACGGGCCTGGGCTCCCTTGCGTTCGATGGAAGTGACTTTCAGCTGTTCAGCCGCCAGCCGCAGCCTCCCGTATTCGAAGAGATTGGCCACCGCTCGCGGGTATCGACCGAACCGATCGACCACCTCTTCGCGCAAGGTCTCGAGCCGGCTCTCTTCGACGACCGTCGACAGGCGCTTGTACAGCCACAGCCGGGTATTGGGATCGTCGATGTAATGCTCGGGTATCTGAATGTCGAGCCTGAGATCGATCGTCGCGTGAACCTTGGCCGTTTCCGGTTCTCCCTTGAGCTCCCGGATGGCCTGATCGAGGAGCCTCACGTAAAGTTCGAACCCGACCGCGTCGATGTGACCGCTCTGTTCGCCGCCCAACAGGTTTCCGGCACCTCGAATCTCCAGATCGAGTGCCGCCAGACGGAAGCCGGATCCCAGGTCGCTGAACTCCTTGATCGCAGCCAGTCGCTTCCGTGCATCTTCGGTCAGGGCTCCTTCATCGGAGACCAGGAGATACGCATAGGCACGGCGGTTCGAACGACCGACCCTACCCCGCAGCTGGTACAGGGTGGACAGCCCGAAACGGTCCGCGCGGTTGACCACAATGGTGTTGACGCGTGGGATGTCGAGACCATTTTCGATGATGGTCGTACAGACGAGCACGTCGAACGCATGGCGCAGGAACTCGAGCATCACCTTCTCGAGTTCCTCCTCACGCATTTGCCCGTGCGCCACACCGATCCTGGCCTCCGGGACGATCCTACGCAGGGTCTCGGCCATGGAATGGATGGTCTCGACGCTGTTGTGCAGGAAGAAGACCTGCCCTTTGCGTTTGAGCTCCAGGTCGAGGGCACTGCGAATGATCTGGTGCGAGAACCGTACCACGACCGTCTGGATCGCCAGACGGTCCTTGGGTGCCGTCTCGATGATCGACAGGTCTCGGATCCCGACCAGGGACATGTTGAGCGTCCGAGGAATCGGAGTCGCCGAAAGAGTCAGGACATCAATCTGCGCCTTGAGCTGCTTGAGGCGTTCTTTTTGGGCCACCCCGAAGCGCTGCTCCTCATCCACGACGATCAAACCGAGGTCCGCAAAGGACACGTCGCGCGAAAGCAGGCGGTGCGTCCCGATCAGGATGTCGACGGTGCCGAGGGTCGCTCGCTCCAGGATTTCCTTCTGTGCCGACCTTGGAACGAATCGGCTGAGCATCCCTATCTTGACGGGGAAGCCTTCGAAACGCTCCTGGAACGTGTTGAAGTGCTGGAATGCAAGGACCGTCGTCGGCGCTAGAACGGCGACCTGCTTGCCGTCATTGACGGCCTTGAATGCCGCACGCATGGCCACTTCGGTCTTTCCGTAGCCGACATCTCCACAGACCAGCCGGTCCATTGGTTTTTCCGACTCCATATCGCGTTTGCAGGCAGTGATGGCCGCCGCCTGATCCGGAGTCTCGTCATACTCGAAGGCAGCCTCGAACTCCCGCATCATCTCATCGTCGGGAGAAAAGGCGTGGCCGCGGGCCGTCTCTCTGCGAGCATAGAGTTTCAACAACTCTTCGGCCAGATGCTGCATCGACTTCTTGATGCGAGCCTTCGTCTTCTTCCAGGAGGTCCCGCCGAGTCGGTCGATCTGAGGCGCCGAGCCGGTACCCGAAGCGTATTTCTGAATCAGGTCCAGCCGATCGACGGGAACGTAGAGCCGCGCGCCCCCCGAATACTCGAGAATTACGAACTCTGCGTTCTGATCACCCACGCCGATTTGCTGAAGACCCCGAAAGACCCCGATCCCGTGGTCCACATGAACCACGTAGTCCCCCTCCCGCAGATCACGGAAATCGGAAATGAAGGTGCCGACCGCCTCGGTGGAGGGGCGTTCGACACGGCGCACCTCCTTCTCGCCAAAGACCTCCGGCTGCGTAATGACGCGCAATCCCAGTTCCGCCGACCCAAAGCCGGACTGCAGCCGCCCCACCGTGACGGCTACGGGATACTGGAGGGCCTCGTGAAATCCATCGCCGGCCGCCGCGATGCCCATGTCGTATTCGCGGAAGATCTCCGCCAGGCGCTCTCTCATCCCCGCGGTCTGCATCACGAAGATGACCTGGTCTCCCGACTTCCTCGACTTTTCCACGTCCTGGAGAACTTCCTGAATCCTCCCGTGGTACGCAAGAGCCGGCCGAAAGTCGAAGTGCTCGGCCTGGTCCGGCCGGGAGGAGAGAAGCTCGACGCGATAGGTCGGGAATTGTCCGAACCACGCTTCAATCTGAGCGCGATTGAGATAGAAGTCAGAGGGAGGAAGTGAGGGGATTCCCTCGAGATCACAATCCTGGTAACCCTGTTCTGCTTTCTCCCAGCGTTCTTCGACGGTCGCCAGCAGGTCCTCCGGCTCGCTGAGCACGAGTGAGAGCTCATCGTACCGTCCCCCGAAGTAATCGAGGAAGGTCGACTGAAGCGGCATCACCAGAGGAAACAGGAATTCGAAACCGTTGAAGAGCTCACCGTTTTCAGTGAACTGGAACAACTCCGAAAGACGCTCGGCAAATCGTACCTCGCTCCATCGCCGGGGAGCCTGGGCATGCCATCGGGCAATCTCCTCGGCCGAGGGGGTCAACTCCCGCATCGGGACGATCTCACAATCCCGGATCAGGCCGACTGAGCGTTGGGTCGATGGATCGAACTGCCGGATCGATTCGATCTCGTCACCAAAAAACTCGAGTCGGAGCGGCGATTCGTAGGAAGGCGAGAAGACGTCGACGATGCCCCCACGAAATGAAAACTCACCGGGACCTGCAACCGGGTCTTCACGCAGATAACCCATCGAGCGGAGTTGAACGATCAGGTCGTCACGCGCGATCCGGTCTCCCATCGATGCCGTTAGACAACGGCGACGAATTTCGTTCGGATCGGCGGCCCGCAACATCAGGGCGGAGATGGATGTGATAACGATACCGCGGAACCCGCGCACGAGGCGCGTCAGGGCTTCGGCCCTGCGAGCCGCAATCTCCGGATGCGGAGAGAGCCCCCGGTACGGATCGGTCTCGAGCCCCGGCACGACCAGTACCTCCCTCCTCCGTTCCGAAGGCAGGAAGAACTCCATATCGCGAGCCAGTTCCTCGGCAGCCTGTGTGCTCCGGGTCACCCAGACGAGTGGCCCTCCCCGTTCGAGGTAGAAACCGGCAAATACGAGCGCCGCATTCGCCGCCGAGAGTCCGTCGAGCCACTGGGAGCGGGAGATTTTCGCGGTGACCGACGCCGGATATGAATGGGTCAATCGGGAATCAGACACCCCGTACTGTCCCCTGGATCCGCTCGATGATGCTGGTTGTCGAGAAGCCTTGCTCAAATTCGATGGTCACGACCCGACCGCCCCGGTCTTCGACCGATTGGCGCCCTACGATCTTCTCCTTCGGCCAATCGCCTCCCTTGACCAGCACGTCCGGATGCAACTGCCGGATGACCTCGAGCGGCGTATCCTCGGCAAAAACGGTCACGTAATCCACACAGTGGAGGGCTGCCACGATTTCGCTTCGATCACACTCCGGGAGAATGGGACGCCTGGGCCCCTTGAGGCGGCGAACCGACTGGTCCGCATTGACCGCCACCACCAGAATATCACCGAGCGACCTTGCTTGTTCCAGGTAGCGAACGTGGCCGGGATGCAGCAGATCGAAACAGCCATTGGTGAAAACGATGCATCGTCCCTGGTTTTGAAGTGAATCGAGAAGCGTCGCCAACTCAACTCGGGACCTGATCTTGTCGCGTGCCGTGAGGTGAAAATCCATGCAAGAAGCTACTGTGGTTTCGGAATCGTGACCTTGAGCGTCGGCGGCTCCACGGATTCTAGGCGGACGACACTGCCATACTCTTCGGGAATGAAGACGTGGGCAGGGAGATCCACCGTGTCGCCCGGCGACACGTTTCCCCCCAACGTGACGTAGGCGTAGAACTCTTTCGTCTTGACCTCATCCGTGTACGAGACAGGCACGGAAACGGTGACGTCCACCGATCGTGGTGAGACACGCGCCCGCAGCTCCTGCGGTACGGCTCGTACCTGCAGCCGCATGGAGACCTCGCGGCGTTTCTCCTCGATCGCGACGAAGACGGTGACCGAAGCCGCATTCTCGATCCGGAGTCTCGAGTCTTCGAGATCCAGGTAGACCTTCTGGTTGAAGCTCCGGTCCCGTCCCGCAATATCGATCGACTCTGTCTCCGCCGCAGTCGTTCGTTCGAGGCTCGACTCGGGTCCGCTGATCAGGACTTCGCTCGGCATCACCCGGACCTCGCCCACCTGGTAGCCGGGTGCAGGCTGGCCAACGACGGAAGGCTCGACGCGAACGGTCTTGCGTCGGATTCGCTCGAGCTGCAGCCGAATACGACGTTGCTCGATGCCTTCGATCTGAACTCCGCTCGGCACATTACGAATGTTGCGCTCCGTGAGGGGCACCACGGTCGTGCCCGGCTCGGCACTGCTGAGATCGATGACGGCGGCCAATTGCCGCTCGTCCATGCGCAGGGAGCTCGGACGCGAGATCACGACGTTGACCTCGCGTGGATAGTCATTCGTGATTTCCAGCTCCTGCGGCATGTTGATGAACTCGACCGGAATGGCGACCGATCTCTGCACTCGCTGCTGACCTGCGATCTGCACCCAGAGCAGGAACGCAAGGACCAGGGACGTGAGCTTCAGGACCCAATTGTCGAGCAACAGCCCGCGCAGGAGTGCCAACCAGTTCATACGGCCTCGCTCCGTTGCTGCCGCGTTTCCGGCCGCCCCCACTTCCGATCGCCGCCGGGGCCCTCCGAAACGCTTTCGAGATACTTCAGGAGACGTGGACCGTCCAGATTTCTCGTGATCTCACCTTCATGAACGACCGAGATGGTCCCCGTCTCTTCGGAGACCACGACGGCGATCGCATCGGTTTCCTCCGTGATGCCGATGGCCGCCCGATGCCGGGTACCCAGTTCCTTGCTGAGGTAGGGATCCAGGGTGAGCGGCAAAAAGCAGGCCGCCGCACTGATGCGCTCCCCCTGAATGATGACCGAGCCGTCGTGCAGCGAACTGCTCGGATTGAAAACACTGACGAGCAGATCGTAAGTCAGAAAGGCATCCAGCTTGATGCCGCTCTCAACATAGTTGCGCAGGCCGATCTCCTGCTGAATGACGATCAACCCTCCGATCTTCTGTGAAGAAAGCGTGGTAGCGGCAAGCACGATTTCTTCGAAGATATTCCGCTCCTTACTCCGCATCATGTGAGAGAAGAACTTTCCCCGCCCCAGTTTGGTGAGCCCTCGACGGATCTCCGACTGAAAGATCACGATCAAGGCGAAAACGAAGTAGGTGAAAAAGTTCGCCAGAATCCACTCGACCGTCCGGAGCTCGAACACTCGGGCCAGGTAATAGAACAGCGCCAGCGCCGTGACACCGACCGTCATCTGCCAGCCCCGCGTCCCTTTGATGAGCACCAGAAACTGGTAAACCAGAATGGCGACCAGAACGATCTCGAAGACGTCCCGGAATCCCAGTCTGTAAAAGGCGGCGATCAGATCATGCATTGACTTCAGTCCAAGATTCCTCGGCCAGGATCGCATCCACGATATCGGTCACCTGTCGAATTTCCCCCGCATCGTGGACGCGGAGCAGGTGGGCTCCGCGCAACACGCAGCAGGCACAGGCAGCGGCTGTCCCAAACACCCTGTCGTCGACGGGTCGCTTCAGGATTGTGCCGATCCATCCCTTGCGCGAAGGACCGACCAGGACGGGGAGATTCAGCCGAGCCAATTCCGGCAGCCGGTTGATCAGAAGCAAGTTATCTTCCAGCGTCTTTCCAAAGCCGATACCCGGATCCAGCAGTATTCTACCACGGGGGATATGCGATTTATGCGCTTGATTTAGTGAGACTTGCAGGTCATCTACGACTTCGCGGAGAATGTCCCGGCTCGGTGGAATCGACTGCATGGTTGCGGGCGTCCCCCGCATGTGCATGAGAACGACGCCGGCCCGGTAGTTCGAGATCGTCGTTCCCATCTCAGGATCGAAACGCAAGGCACTGATATCGTTGATCACGTCGGCACCGGCCTCCAGTGCCCGACGGGCGACGGAGGCTTTCCAGGTATCGACCGAAATCACCAGCGAGGTTCTCGGACGGACCTCCTCCAGGACGGGGAGAACGCGATCCAGCTCCTCCTGGGCGGAGATCGGCGCGGCTCCCGGACGACTTGACTCGCCGCCGAGATCGAGCACGTCGATCCCCTCTTCGGCAAGCTGAAGGCAGTACTCGACGGCCGCACGAGGATCCGGGAATCGGCCCCCATCGGAAAAGGAGTCGGGCGTCAGGTTGACGATACCCATGAGCCTGGTTCTGAGGCCGAGCTCGAGGACCTTCTCGCGGGCGCGAAATTCGAACACGGTCCGAGCCATGGAATCCTCACCCCCCAACGTCTCAGGTGGGAAACGAAAAGGAGTCACTCGGAACGAACTCCAGGGACCAAACCCGGGGCGACGGCGCCGCCGCCCCGGAAACCGGCAATCCGTTATGCGGTTGCGGGCCGCTCATTGGGCTTGACGAGACCCGGGAGCGAATCGTCCTTTTCCTTCTCGTTCCGATCCCGGCCCGTGGCGGTCCGGGGGGTTTCGATCATCGCCGAACTCCCTCCCCGGATCTCATCTCCGTTCATCAGCTTGTCGATCTCGCCGGAGTCCAGCGTCTCGTACTCCAGCAGAGCCTCCGCCAGGCGGATCACCTTTTCACGGTTTTCACCAAGGATCTGTTCCGCACGGCCGTAAGCATCCAAGACGATCCGCTTGACCTCTTCGTCGATCTTGATGGCGGTGCTCTCGGAGTAATCCTGATGGCGCGAGATCTCACGACCAAGGAAGATCTGCTCCTCCTTCTTGCCGAACGTCAAGGGTCCGAGCTCGTCGCTCATACCCCACTCGCAGACCATCTTGCGCGCCAGATCGGTGACCCGTTCCAGATCGTTGGCCGCGCCGGTCGTGGTGCTTCCCAGGAACAGCTCCTCGGAAATCCTCCCGGCGAGCAGGATCGTAATGCTGCCATCCATGTACTCCCTGGCATAGTTGTACTTGTCTTCCTCGGGCAGCTGCATGGTCACACCCAGCGCACGACCACGAGGGATGATCGTCACCTTGTGCAGCGGATCGGATTCGGGCAGCATATAGGCCACCAGCGCGTGTCCGGCTTCATGGTAGGCGGTGTTGCGCTTCTCCTTCTCGTTCATGACCATCGACCGCCGCTCCTTGCCCATGAGGACCTTGTCCTTGGCCTCTTCGAAGTCGGCCTGCATGACGGACTTGCGGTCACGGCGCGCGGCCACCAGCGCCGCTTCGTTGACCATGTTGGCCAGCTGGGCACCCGAGAATCCGGGAGTCCCTCGCGCCAGCACGGCGATGTCGACATCGTCCGAGAGCGGGATCTTGCGCGTATGGACCTTCAAAATGCCTTCCCGCCCCTTGATATCCGGCAGCGAGACGATTACTTGCCGATCGAACCGCCCGGGACGCAGCAGCGCCGGATCCAGAACGTCCGGCCGGTTGGTCGCCGCGATCAGGATGACGCCTTCGTTCGACTCGAAACCGTCCATCTCCACGAGGAGCTGATTCAGCGTCTGTTCGCGTTCGTCGTGGCCTCCCCCCAGACCGGCGCCTCGATGGCGTCCAACCGCATCGATCTCGTCGATGAAGACGATGCAGGGAGCATTCTTCTTGCCCTGTTCGAAAAGGTCTCGGACCCGGCTCGCGCCGACTCCCACGAACATTTCGACGAAATCGGACCCGCTGATGCTGAAGAAGGGAACGTTGGCCTCGCCGGCGATTGCCCTTGCCAGGAGAGTTTTCCCGCTTCCGGGAGGCCCCATCAAAAGCACGCCTTTGGGAATCCGTCCTCCCAGTTTCTGAAACTTCTGAGGCTCCTTGAGGAACTCGACGATTTCCTGCAGTTCTTCCTTGGCCTCTTCGATACCCGCGACGTCCTTGAACGTGACCTTCTTCTGTTGGTTGGTCGACAGGCGTGCGCGGCTCTTGCCGAAAGAGAGGGCCTTGTTCCCGCCACTCTGCATCTGGCGCATCAGAAAGATCCAGAAGGCGACGAACAGGATAATCGGGAACCAGGACGTGAGGAGCATGTAGATCCAGCCGCCCTGATCATCCTCACGAATCTGGACGATCATCCCCTTGCCGATCAGGGAATTGGCAACGTCCTTCTCCGCCCCTTCGGGGATCAGGACAGAGAACTTGTGATCGTTGCCGGACTCCACGTACGTCCCCTCCACGTGGTTGCCCGTGATTACGATCGGATTGCTCGGACTGCTCCTGAGCGCGTCGCTCTGAGTCAAACTGTCGAAACGCGAATATGTAATGTCCTTGGCGTCGGCATTCTTGAAACTGTTCAAAAAGTTCCACAGCACGACGACTGCCACGACAATGACAATCCAAAGAAATACATTCTTTGCTGTAGTGTTCAATACGGAACCTCCCAGGTCCGAATGGCCCCATTATAGGGGAAGATGCCCCACACCGCTATCTTCGAGTGACCCACCGAACCCGTTGTTGGTCTATTCTGCACTCTATTAGAAGCTTAAGGGGCCCTAAAAGTTTCGATCTCGATGGCACACAGTCGGGCGTCTGAGCGGTCCGGCGAATCCTCCCCGGGGGGAGGGAAGCCTTCCACCCAGACAATCCGCCCCGCCGCCTCGAAGATCAGGAGCCGGCCCCGTCGCGAGACGGGTATCCGGCGCTCCATGAAGATCCGCTTGAGCGATTTCTCAGGAGAATGCGAGGTGACCTGGTAACGGTCTCCGGGCCGGCGATTCCTGATGATCAGGGATCCTTCCGGCAGAGCCAGCCAGCCCTGCGCCCCCTGATCCGGTGCACCGACCCTCACTTTCTTCCCCACCTCCGGAATCACCTGCTCGCCGGGCCAATCGATCCGGTAGCTGAACCGGAGATCTGTGGGAGGTGGGCCGATGCGCAGATCTTCGAATTCCCTTTGAGCCACCACTCCGCCCGGAAGATTGACCCGCTTTCCGCTGGTTGCTTCGATCAACTCGAGCGATGAGGCAACGTGACGCTGGGTCAGGTCGGTGAGTGTTCCCCGTACTGTGCGATACGCCATTCGAACCGCCGACCTGCGCAAAGGGTCCGGAAGATCGCTGAGCAGCGAGATGGGGAGGCGGACCTCGGCCGGATCCTTCAGGCAATCACCCAGTCGGCTGAGGGTCGTCCGCTCCAGTAAATCGTCGAGCTCGTGGAACAGCGTCGACGTCCGTCCGAGGACCTCTACCAGACGCGGGTTGAAGCGTCGCTCGAGGAGCGGAATCAACTCGTGCCGGACCCAGTTGCGAGCGAATCGCGTGTCGCGGTTCGTCCGGTCGGTCCGGAATTCGAGCCCCCGTTCCCCCAGATACTCGAGGACCTCTCTCCGTGTGCATCCCAGCAGAGGGCGAATTACTTTGGCCTTCCGATGATTCGTTCGATCGTGATGGGTACGCCGGATAGCGATTCCGGACAGCCCCCCCGGACCCGCGCCCCGGAACAGCTTCATGAGAAATGTCTCCGCCTGGTCGTTCAGCGTGTGGCCGGTGGCCACGACGGCGCCAAAGGAGAGTGCAATGCGAGCCAGGCTGTCGTAGCGCGCCCGCCGACCCGCATTTTCGAGATTCCCCTGCTCCTCGAATCGATGCAGGTCCAGATTCTCACAATCGAGCGGGATGCCGAGGTTGCGGCAGAGTCCTTCCACATGCGCCTGGTCCGCATCGGACTCCGGACCGCGCAGTTGGTGGTTGAGGTGCGCAGCTCGAACCGAAATCCCGAATGCGGGAGCCAGTTCCTTCACGACGCTCAACAAGGCCACCGAATCCGCCCCGCCCGAACAGGCAACGAGAACCGTGTCGCCTGCGATGAGCAGGCCATGGCTCTCGATCGCGTGTCGAACCTTCTGGGCCAGTGTCATACTGAAAGAAGCATAGCGGAGAATGGGGAAATTCGAGATCTGTGATTTTGGCGCACTGATCACAATTCGTAACTCTCAAATTTCACGCGGGTTCCTGAAATTGAAACTCCATTGTTCATTCGGATAAGATGATCGCTTTCCGGGGCGGCGTAGCTCAGTTGGTCAGAGCAGGCGGCTCATATCCGCCGAGTCGGGGGTTCAAGTCCCTCCGCCGCCATTTATCCAGCCCGATCCCCGATGAGGTGACCCATGTCGACCCGACAGAGTGAGGCACTCTTCAAGCGCGCACAGCAAGTCATTCCCGGAGGTGTGAACAGTCCGGTTCGGGCCTTCCGGGCCGTCGGAGGTACGCCCCCCTTCATTGCGTCCGCCGAAGGTTGCTTTCTGACCGATGTCGACGGCAACCGCTACATCGATTACGTCGGATCCTGGGGGCCGATGATTCTGGGTCACGCGCACCCCAAGGTAGTCCGTGCCGTTCAGGAGGCCACCGCGCGGGGAACCAGTTTCGGCGCGCCCACCGAACTCGAGGTGCAGCTGGCCGAGAAGATCTGCGCGATGGTTCCTTCGATCGAGAAGGTCCGGCTGGTCAATTCGGGAACGGAGGCCACCATGAGTGCCCTTCGCGTGGCCCGCGGCTTCACCGGCCGCTCGATGGTCATCAAGTTCGACGGCTGCTATCACGGGCACGCGGACAGTTTTCTGGTCCAGGCGGGATCGGGCGTGGCAACCCTTGGAATCCCCGGAACGCCGGGAATCCCGGATGAGTTTGCCGGCAGAACCGTGAGTCTTCCATTCAACGACCTCGATGCCGTCGAGCGGACGTTCGAACAGTATCCGGGGAAGATAGCTGCGATTATCTGCGAGCCGGTGACCGGAAACATGGGGGTGATCGTTCCCAAGTGGCAGTATCTGGCCGAGTTGATTGCCCTCGCCGAAGCCCACGGGGCGCTGGTGATTTTCGATGAAGTGATGACCGGCTTTCGGCTCGCGGCCGGAGGTGCACAGGAAAGATTCGAACTGCGGCCTCACCTCACCTGCCTCGGAAAGATCGTGGGAGGCGGACTGCCACTGGGAGCGTTCGGCGGTCGCCGCGACATCATGGCGTTGGTGGCTCCCGAAGGACCCGTCTACCAGGCCGGTACCCTCTCGGGCAATCCGCTCGCAGTGACGGCAGGGTTGGTGACCCTGCAGGCGCTGACGGAGAATCCGCCCTACGACGAGCTCGAAAGCGCAACGCGTGAGTTATGCCTGGGCCTTGGCAAGGCTGCTGAGTCGGCCGACATCGCAGTGCGGATTTCCCGCTGCGGATCAATGTTCACGGTCTTCTTCTGTGAGATCGAGCCTACCGACTTCGACTCCGTCAAGAGATCGGACACACAGATGTTCGGGAGATTTTTCGCCCGAATGCTGTCCAAAGGAATCTACCTCGCTCCGTCCCAGTTCGAGGCCTGCTTCGTCTCCACGGCACATACGCCGAACATCATTCAGATGACGATCGCGACGGCCGCCGAGGTGTTTCGTGAATTGGCCGAAAAGCAGGATTGAGGGGTTGACCCGGCCGCCCTACTTCGCTGCAACCGTTCCGGATTCTTCGGTTTTCTGATAGGTCTCGTCGAGAATCCGAATCACGTCTGCCTCGGTTGCTTCCAGGCTCTGGTTCCGAACCGTGGCAATCTCGGCGATGATCAGGTTGCGCGCCCGATCATACATGCGCTTTTCACGGAACGAGAGACTCTTGCGGAAGCTCAAGAAGTAGAGATTCCTCAACACCTTCGCCACTTCACAGATCTCACCGGAGTTCATCTTCTCCAAATTCAGCTTGTAGCGCGTCTTCCAGTCCGGGTCGGGCTCTACAAAGGAGTTTCCGAGAATCTCGAAGAGCTGATCGACGGTGCTGTCGTCGCTGAGCGTCCGCATGCCGACGTTATCGGCGTTGGCGACAGGAATCATCACCGTCGACTCGTTGGCGCTGAGCCGCACCATGTAAAAATCTTCAGCGTGACCGGCGATCGTCTTGGATGAGACCGCCTCGATGACGCCGACACCTTGATTGGGATAAATAACCTTGTCCCCCACCTTGAATGACATGAAGCCTCCGTGTCCAAAAACCGAAAAGGGTGGAGCTTCTATGGTAGGAGTCCTCACTCAAAATGTCAAAAAAGCGACTCGCGACAGGCTGATCCGGGGGTCGATTTCTGTCGGTTCTGCCCCCTTCTCCTCCCGCTCCCCGGCTGCCGCGGAGGCCTGCCAAGCCGAATCCAAACGTCGATGCAAGCATGACCGAAACCGACCGCTGGTTTCATCGTACTAAGAGTAAAGTTGGTATGATGGGACGAAATACCAGGGCGAGAGGCGGCCGATCCCGTCCGGATGGGCCGGATGATTGATTTTGATGGAATCTCTGTTCGCTTTCCTTTTCAAGTACCGCCCCTTCCTGTTCAGGGAGGGTGAATTTGCCTTCCAGCCGTTGATCAGCCCGTGGGCTCTTCTGGCTGCGGCGCTGCTGGTCGTCGGCATCGTCACCTTTTTCTACCGGCGCTCCTCCGGACTTTCCACCGGCCGCGGGCGCATCCTTTTCGCTTTTCGCATCGCGGCCTGTTTGCTGCTCCTCGGCCTTCTGATGCAGCCGACCCTGACGCTCTCCCGCGTGGTCCCTCAAACAGGGCTCCTGGCAGTCGTGGTGGACAACTCGATGAGCATGGGCCTGGTCGACGCCGGGCACGTCCGAGGGGAACCGGTTCGCCGGCTGGTCGATCCGGAAGGCTCCTTTGCGCAAGCCCTCGAACGGGACTACCAGGTCCGCTGGTTGAAATTCGATCGCAATGCGTCCCGGCTGGACGCCTCCCAGGCTCTGGACTGGCACGGAACACAGACGAACCTTCCGTCAGCCTTGAGCGAAGTTCTGAATGAGACCAAGAACCTGCCTCTGGCCGGCGTGATCCTGTTCAGCGACGGTTCGGACAACAGTTATCGCAATCTGAACGAGGTCATCGATGAGTACGCTGCGCGGAAGATCCCGGTCCACACCGTAGGTCTGGGCCCCGAATCGATCGGCCGGGATGTGGAACTGGTCGATGTGAGTCTCCCGCGGCGCATTCTACCGGGAACGGTGACGTCGGCCAGAGTCCTGATCCGTCACCCCGGCTTTCGCGGAGCCGGCGTACGACTGACCGTCCGGGACGGCTCCACTCTCGTCACGTCGGAAAACGTCTCGCTCTCTGGCGATTCGGATGTCACCACGGCGGAGATCAAGCTCTTCCCCGAATTCACAGGCGTCAAGAGCTATGATTTCACGCTCGAACCCCTGGCCGGTGAGGCACTGGAGGAGAACAACTCCCGCCGCGCCGTGTTCGAAGTGAGGGATACGCCAACCCGGATTCTCCTGGTGGAGGGACGTCCTCGCTGGGAGTACAAGTTCGTCCGCCAGGCGATGCAGGCCGACGGGAGCATCCATCTCGAATCCCTCCTGCGGACTGCCATCAACAAGTACTACCGCCAGGGGATCGAGGAAGAGACCACCCTGGCCACGGGATTTCCGACGAGCAGGGAGGAACTGTTCGGATACAAGGGGCTGATCCTGGGAGATGTCGAGTCCGGGTTCTTCTCCTACGCCCAGATGGAGATGATCCGGGACTTCGTGAGCCGGCGTGGAGGAGGGCTCCTCATGTTGGGTGGCGATTCCGCACTCGGGGCGGGGGGCTTCCAGAACACGCCGATCGAAGAGGCCCTGCCCGTCTGGCTGGGAAGGGGTGAAGACGACGAAGCGCTGCGCTTCAGCTATCTGCGCGACCCCGAGGAGCCGACGTTGACCGCCTACGGGTCGAACCACCCCGCGCTTCAGCTGGCCGAAACCCCAGAGAAGAACGAGGACCTGTGGAAGTCGCTGCCTGCACTGAGCGACCACAATCGTGTCGGCAGTGTCAAGCCTGCTGCGACCGTTCTGCTGGAAGCGAGTCCTGAAGACGGGAGCGGTCAGAGAGCAGCTCCTCTGTTGGTTTCCCACCGTTACGGGCGTGGGCTGGGCATGGTGTTTTTGACCGGCAGCAGTTGGCGCTGGCAGATGTTGCGGGACCACAAGGACCAGGCGCATGAGACTTTTTGGCGGCAGCTTTCCCGCTGGCTGGTAAGCTCGGCGAAAGATCCCGTCTCGGTGGAGCTCGAGCGTGAGATCTATTCGCAGAATGAGCCGGTCAAAATCCGCGCGGAAATCAACGACAAGTCATTCAATCGACTGAACGACGCTCGTGTGGAGGCCGTCATCACACCGCCCGATGGACCGGCTCACACGCTGCCCATGCATTGGGAAGCACAGGAGAACGGTGTCTATCAAGCCGAGTTCAGCCCCGACCTGGACGGTCTGTATCGCGTCGAGGTCGTCGCCCGCTCGGGTTCCGCATCCGAAGCCGACGACGGCCTGCTCGGTCGCGACGCGAGCTACTTTCTGACCGAAACCGGCTGGAAGGAGTACTTCGACTCCGTTCAGAAACGGAAGACGCTCCAGGACATCTCCGACAGGACCGGTGGACGCTACTTCCCCGTTTCGGATGCGGAAAAGATCCCGGACCAGATCGTCTACAGTGGCTCCCACGCGTCGCTCGTCGAAGTGCTCGATCTGTGGAACATGCCCTTCAATTTCCTGGTTCTGCTCGGTCTGCTCGTCGGTGAATGGTTCTTGCGGCGAAAGTGGGGACGTATCTAGATGAAAGTCGGAGCCCGAAGAAAAGCACGCCGACATTCCGGAACCAGTGTCATGCTCGCTCTGGTCTTCCTGATTCTGCCGCCCCTCTCCTTCGCTCGCGAAGCGGACGAAGGTCCCGCCGCACCTTCCTGCCTGGTTCTGACGGGACTCGGCGGCATTCCCGAGTACGAGGAGAACTTCAAAGACTGGGGAGACGCCATCGAGCAGGTGTGCCGTGAGGGCGGATCCGGGCAGATCGTACGACTGGACGGTCGCGATACTCGACGTCCACAGATCCTCACACGCTTCCAGGAACTCGAGAGCCTGCCCGAGGAGGCTCCGACATGGATCTTCCTGATCGGCCATGCCTCGTGGGACGGCCGGCAGTACAAGTTTAATATCAAGGGTCCCGATCTGACCGGCCAGGACCTGGCGCAACTGCTCGACGGGCTCGGCAAGCGGCCGACCTACCTGATTCTTGCAACAAGCTGCGCAGGAGAGATCGCGCGCGATCTCGGCGGGCCACATCGTGTCATCGTCTCGGCCACCAGAAGCGGCACCGAGCGCCATCCGCCGCTGTTCATGTCCTTCTTTTCGGAGGCGGCCCAGACCGCCGAAGCGGACGAGAACAAGGACCACCGGGTCTCACTCCAGGAGGTTTTCGATTACAGCCGGCAGCAGGTCGAGAAGTGGTATGAGGAGAAGGCGAGACTCCAAACGGAACATCCCTTTTTGATCGACGGAGGCGGAAGCGGAAACCTGGCCCGCTTTGCCTACCTGTCGAAGCCGCCCGAGCAAGCATACCGCAGCCTGGAGGCTCGCCGGCTGGCACCCGAGCGGACACGTCTCGAACGGGAGATCGAAGACCTCAAACTGCGTAAGCAGGAAATGGGCGCAGACGAGTATTACCGTCAGCTCGAAGAGCTGCTCCTTCAGCTTTCGAAGCTGAACGAGAAGATCCATGAACTCGAGGGGACGCCGTGACAGAGACCTTACGTCGTGCGGCACTGGTCGGGTTTTGTTTCGCTTTTTTCGCGGGCGCGCTCATGGCCCAGGACACCGCCGGCCGCGCCCTGGAGCAGATCCGAAAGGGCGAGTGGAACCAGGCCGAGCAGATCCTCGAATCGGCCGGCGGGACATCGGGCCACTACGAGACGCTGGCTCTCCGGCTCAAGATCGAGCTCCTCGAGCGGCGGGGTCGGACCGAGGAAGCCCGCGCGGCTGCGTCCGGACTGCTGAATCTCTATCTCTCCGGTCTGCTGAAATCACCGGGAGATCTTGGGCAGGCCGCCTATGCCGCCTGGCGCCTTCAGCGCTGGGAAGATGCCAACAACATCTTCATTGAGGCAGCCAAAGCCGAGGATGCTCCCTTTTCGCTCTACGTAGACTGGGGGAAGCTGTATCTCGAGAAATACAATCCGGCGGAGGCTCAGAGCATCTTCAAGGATGGTCTCGAAGCGGCGTCGAAGGCAACAGCTGCACCGGAACGCTGGACGAAGGCGGACCTCTATCTGGGTCTCGCCCAGGCTCTCGAAACGCAGTCCGGTCCCGGCATGAAGGAGCTCCTTGAAAAGGCCTCGGAACTGTCCGCCGACAGCCCCCGCGTCGCCGCTTTCCGCGGTCGACTGGCACTCGGCGAGCAGAACTGGGATGAGGCTGCCCGGATTGCAGATGAGGCCCTGAAGGAACGGCCCGGCTTTCTGGACCTCCTGGAAATCCGCTGTGCAGCAGCATTCTTCGGGGTTGGAGAGGGAGATATCACTTTCGACGAGGCCCGGGCCGACCTCGAGAAGATCAACCCGACAGATGCCGATCTCTACGAATTGCTCGGAGATCTGTGTGTGGCGAACCGACGCCTCGAAGAGGCTGTCGCGCAGTACAGTCACGCGCTCGAGTTGAACCCCAGTCAATGGTCCGCACTCGCATCCAGGGGCATCAATCGACTGCGCCTGGGCGAAGAGAAAAGCGGAACCGACGATCTGGAAAAAGCCTACGCGAACGATCCCTACAACATCTGGACCGTCAACACACTGCGACTGGTGGACAGCTTCAGCCGCTTCGACCGGATCGAGGACGGACAGTTCTCCATCAAACTGAACCAGAAGGAGTCGGCCGTCCTCAAGCCGTACGTCGAAGAGTTGTTGCACCGCAGCCTGGAGACGCTCGAACAGCGTTATCAGCACCCGGTCGATCACGCCGTCGTCTTCGAAATGTATCCCGACCATGATGACTTTGCCGTCCGTACGCTCGGCCTGCCGGGATTGGGAGCCCTGGGTGCGACATTCGGGCGGGTGGTGGCGATGGACTCGCCTTCGGCTCGTCCCCGAGGGACCTTTCACTGGGGCTCGACCCTCTGGCATGAGATGGCCCATGTGGTCACCCTTTCGCTGAGTCGGGATCGCGTTCCGAGGTGGTTTACCGAGGGACTCTCGATGATGGAGGAGCGGCGGGCCG
Organism: uncultured Acidobacteriota bacterium; assembly: GCA_963823995.1. Taxonomy (GTDB): domain Bacteria; phylum Acidobacteriota; class UBA6911; order RPQK01; family JAPXNP01; genus JARRKC01. Next base: position 348,008 of record CAWGNQ010000009.1, on the reverse strand, counting down.
GGCCCGGCTGGGGCGATCCGCTTTCCATGCAGTTCGTGCGGACCTACGAAAAGGGGAAGCTCCTTCCCCTTCGGGATCTCAACTCCGGCTTCGTCCATCCGGAAGGGCCCGAGCAGATCACCAACAGCTATTTCCAGGCGGGGTGGCTGTGCGAATGGATGGCAGATCGATTCGGAATGGGGAAGATCCGGGACATGCTGGTGGCGTTCGGGGAAGGGAAAGACGACGAGACGGTTTTCAGGGAGGTCCTCGGCAAGACCGAGAAGGAGGTCGACCAGCTGTTTCATGAAGAGCTTGCCGCGAAGCTGGATCCACTGCTTCCCAGACTTCGGGAGATTGAACTACCATCGATGGACGAGGCAGATCTCCGGAAAGGGCTCGCGGCGAACCCGGAGAATTTCTACCTCAATCTGGCACTCGGCAACCGACTGGCTTCAAGCGAGGACTACCAGGGTGCCGTCGCGCCGCTGTCGAAAGCCATCGAGATCTTCCCCTGGGCTCTCGATGCGCATGGCCCGTATGCCCTGTTGAGCGACGCCTATCGGAAACTGGGGGACGATGAAGCCGCCCGCGGGGTTCTTGAATCCTGGTGGAACCGCTCTCCCCTCCGCGTCGAGACCGGCCTCGAGCTCGCCCGGCTCCTGCGCGACGAGAAGCAACCCGACGAAGCACGCAAAGTCCTCGAGCAAGCGCTCTATGTGGATCCGCTTTCGGCGAACCTTCACCAGGATCTGGGTGATCTCTGTCTGCAGACCCAGCGCTTCGACGAAGCCGTTCGGGAATTTCAGGCACTGGTTGCCTTGAAGCCGGCCGATGAAGCATCCGCCCACTATCGTCTGGCCCAAGCCCTGTTCTTGTCCGGGTCACCGCAGCAGGCCCGAATGCAGGTTCTTCTCTCACTCGAACTCGCCCCCTCCTATGAGGAGGCACAGCGACTGCTCCTGGAGATATCGCGACAATGACCGATCTGCGCAGGATGTTCATCATCGGACTTGGCCTGTTGGCTCTCGGAACCGTGCCCATCGGCGTGCGCGCCGATGATCCGTCGGGGAAGGCGACTTCGATCGACGAGAATGTCTTCAACTTCGTCCGCATCCGCTACAACGGCTATGCCGGCGTCGGCATGTGGGGAGCTGGAAACTGGGTGGCACCCTGGGCACACGACTATCCCCGTGCGGAGAAGAACTTCCTGAATATTCTGTCCGAGATGACGACGGTCGAGACGACGCCTGAGTCCTACCTGATCCTCGATCTGGACGACCCACGCATCATGGATTTCCCGGTTCTTTACGTGAGCGAACCGGGCTATTGGAACTGCACCAAGGGGGAGACGGACAATCTGCGGGAATATCTGAGCCGCGGCGGATTCGTGATCTTCGACGACTTTCGCGACGCACCCGGCGAATGGAAGGCGTTTTCAGGCTGCATGAAGCAGGTGTTCCCCGACCGACCGCTGGAGATACTGACGGCCGATCACCCGGTCTTCCACTGCTTCTATGATATCGACAGTCTCGACATGGTGCCTCCTTATGAGGAGCCGGGCGATCCGACCTTCTACGGAATGTCGGACCCCACGGGTCGACTTCAGGTCGTGGCGAACTTCAACAACGATATCGGAGACTACTGGGAGTGGTCGGATCAGAGTTTCGTTCCCATTCGACTCTCCAATGAAGCCTACAAGTTTGGAATCAACTACGTGATTTACGCACTGACCCATTAGCCCTTTCGGGAGAATGCATGACGACACCCAGTGAAGTTCGAGACGCAAGCATCGCAGAACAGATTGAAGACCTCCTCGGTTCTCAGAAGCAGATCCTCGACCAGCTCCGCAAAGTCATCGTGGGGCAGGACGAGATCATCGAGCAGGTCCTGATCTCCATATTCGTAGGCGGACACTGCCTGATCACCGGCTTGCCGGGCCTGGCGAAGACACTCCTGGTACGGACCATCTCTCAGACCCTGGGCCTCTCCTTCAAACGCATCCAGTTCACGCCCGATCTGATGCCCGCCGACATCACCGGGACCGAGATCATCGAAGAAGATCGAAGTACGGGTCGGCGTCAGCTCGAATTTGTTCCGGGCCCGATCTTCGCCAATCTGATCCTGGCCGACGAAATCAACCGGACCCCTCCGAAAACGCAGGCTGCGCTGCTCGAGGCCATGCAGGAGAAGAGGGTGACGGTCGGGGGGAAGACGTTCCATCTCTCTCCTCCATTCTTCGTACTGGCCACCCAGAATCCGATCGAACTGGAGGGAACCTACCCTCTCCCGGAAGCCCAGCTCGACCGCTTCATGCTCAACATCGTCATCGACTACCTCGGGGAGGAAGACGAAGTGGACGTCGTCAAACGGACGACCTCCTTCGAAGCTTCCGAGATCGAGCAGGTCGTGGCGGGTGAAGACATCGTCCGCTATCAGGAACTGGTTCGCCAGATCCCGGCCTCCGATGAGGTTATGCGCTACGCAGTCCGACTGGTTCGCGCCTCACGTCCCGGCACACCCGAGGCACCCGACTTCATCACCGAATGGCTGAACTACGGTGCCAGCCTTCGGGCCTCCCAGTTTCTCGTGCTGGCCGGCAAGGCCCGGGCACTGATGCACAACCGGTACAACGTCGCCTACGAGGACATCCGCGCTCTGGCCAAACCTGTGCTGCGCCATCGGATCCTGACCAACTTTCATGCCGAATCAGAGAACGTCAAATCGGACGCGATCATCGAGCGACTGCTCGACGTCGTGAAGCCGTCCGCATCGGGGGTGTAGTCGAGTGATATCCAGATCGACACCGCTGACCAACCGATTCATCGACCCGAGGATCCTTGCGGCCAGCAGCAACCTGCTGCTGATCGCCCGAACCGTCGTCGAGGGGTTCGTCGCCGGACTGCATCGCTCCCCCTATCACGGGTTCAGTCTCGAGTTCGCCGAATACCGGGAGTACACACCGGGCGACGATATTCGGCAGGTGGACTGGAAGATCTTCGGTCGCTCCGATCGCTTCTATGTCAAGAAGTTCCAGGGTGACACGAACACCCAGGTCTTCATCCTGCTCGACACCAGCCGGAGCATGACCTTTGCATCACACGAGGTTCCCAAGATCGACTATGCCCGCTACCTCACGGCGGCACTGGCCTATCTGGCCGTTCGGCAGGGAGACGCCGTCGGTCTGCTGTCCTTCGATTCACAGATCCGCAGGATGACTCCGCCACGGACCCGCCACGGCCATCTGCTCACGTTGCTCCATCACCTGGAGAATGTGGAGCCCAGATCGGAAACACGGATCAGCGAGGTGCTCGAGGAACTCTCGCGCATGATCCGAAAGCGCAGCCTGGTCGTCATCATCAGCGACTTCTATGCGGACACGGATTCGCTCGCAAAATCGCTTCGTTTCTTCCACCATCGGGGCAACGATGTCCTGCTGTTTCATGTGCTCGACCCGGCGGAGCTGGAGCTGCCGATGGAGGGCATTTCCACCCTGGAGGACATGGAAACGGGAGATCAGATTCCATTCTCCGCCGAGCACACCCGCGCGGCCTATCTCGAGGAGATCCACAATCACATCCGAAACCTGAAGCGGGAATGCCGCAACGTCCGGATCGAGTACGAGCTGATGGACTCGAGCAAGCCACTCGACCAAGCCCTCTATCGCTATCTCTCTGCGAGGAGTCGGAGAATCTAGATGCAGTTCCTTACGCCTCTTTTCTGGATCGCTTCCGCCGCCGTAGCCATTCCGATCCTTCTGCATCTGACTCGGCGCGAGGTCAGGCGCCCGATCCCCTTCGCCTCGCTCATGTTCCTCAAGCGCATACCGGTGCAGGAATTCCGTCGACGCAAGATCCGGCACTGGCTGCTCCTGGCCCTGCGCTGTCTGGCTCTGCTGGCTCTGGTCGCCGCCTTTGCCCGACCGGTCATCAACCGGCTGTTCCTGGCTGAGGTCGCGGGCACGGCAACCGAATCGACAGTGATCCTGGTCGACCATTCGCTCAGCATGTCGCGCCCCGCCGTGTGGGAGCGTGCCGGAGACCGCGTATCTCGAGCCATTTCGGATCTGGATCGAGGCGATGAAGCTTGCCTGATTGCCTTTGGAGCCCGACCGCAGACCCTGCAACCCTGGACGGCCGACCCCACTCAGTTGCAGGCTGCCTCGCGACGCCGTCTGGCCGTCAGTTTCGAGGCGACGTCCTACTCCGAGGGGCTTCGGGCAGCCGTGACGCAGCTCGAACAGGCTCGCAATCCTCTCAAGCGGATCATTCTGGTAACCGACCTCCAATCGTCAGGGCTCAGTCGTTCGCTGGGCGACCTCGAGATTCCCGCCGGGGTCGATCTGCAGGTGCAAGACGTAGGCCAGGAGGGCCGGAATATCTACATCGACGAAGTACGCGTCGAACGCGACGTCTATGCCTCTCCCTATCCGCATACGGTAGTGGTCCGTCTAGCCTCCAGCGGTAGCGAGGATCCGTCGCCGGCGGGAGCGAAGGGGACGGTTCAGCTCTTTCTCAACGATCAGCTCAAAGATCAGAAGCCCTTCACGTTGAGCGACGCCGGGACGGCCGCGGTCGACTTCAGCCCGTTCGAGGTGGACGACGGCGTGACTCGCGGACGACTCGTCATCGACTCCGGCGACGATTTGCCGGCCGACGACACCTGGAACTTTACGATCCAGAAGGGATCCCCGTTCGACGTTGACCTGGTCACCCGCAAGGGCCCCCGTCAGGATTCGGTCTTCCTGCGGCAGGCCCTTGCCTCGGGCGCCAACCTCCCCTTCACGGTGCGCCCGGTTGCCGTCCAGGCAGGTTGGAACGCAAAGGAATCACGAGTCGTCATTCTGAGCGACCTTGGCCGATTGCCCGACCCGGACGCACTCGACGACTTCGTTCGGAACGGCGGGGGTTTGATCGTCTGTCTGGGATCCGACACCCAGCCGGAGGGTTACAGCGACGACGATCTCCTGCCTGCCAAACCCATCGAAAAGCGGTACGGACGGGCCGGAGGGAACGAGTTCGCAACCCTCTCCGATCTTCAGCAGGACCACCCGGTGTTCGCTCCCTTCAAGGTGACGGGCGTCGGCGCACTCAACTCCGTCCGTTTCTACGGGTACTGGGAGGTCGAACCACTGGCGAACAGCATCGTTCTGGCCCGCTTCTCGTCGGGTGCGCCCGCCCTGGTGGAGCGGCGGATCGGGCAGGGCCGGGTGCTTCTGTTCGCTTCGTCGTTGGGTCGCGTCTGGTCCGATTTTCCGATTCGGAGTTGCTATGTCCCGTTTTGGCAGGAGCTCGTCGAGTACGCCGCAAACTGGCAGAGTCGCCCCTCCGAGTTCCAGGTCAATCAGGCCTTTTCCCTGACGGGATGGGAGCCGGCATCACGAACCCAGGAAACCCACCGCTGGGAGATGCTCGATCCGGGCGGCCGGAGGATGGTCGGGCTGGCCGAATCCGAACCCGATTACGTGATGCTGGAAACCCCGGGTTACTATGAGCTACGGTGGGAGAAGACGACGGATTGGATTGCGGTGAATGTCGACCGCTCGGAATCGGATCTGAGCCGGATCCGGACCGGCGAAATGCTTTCCGCCCTGCGCAGCAATCAGCTGCGTCAGGTTCAGGCAAGTCGGGCATCGGCGTCGGAACAGACGACGGAGGAACCTCTCTGGCCTTTTCTACTCGGACTGGCGTTGATTCTGCTGCTGGCTGAAGCGCTGGTCGCCAATCGAGTGGGTCGGAGAGCAACCGAGACCGCCCGAACGTGAGAAACGAGGAAACGAAATCATGACTCCTCTCGACAAGCTGTTGAAAGAAGCCAGACGGAAGATCCAGAGAGAGCGACTGCTCCGGGGAGCCGCTGTCACCCTCGGTTACGCTTTGATCGCGTTCCTCCTCACGATTTACTTTCTCGCCTCGAACAACTTCTCCGAAGGGACGGTCTTCTGGTGCCGGATCTGGTTCGGCGGGGGTCTGCTGCTCGTCGCCTGGCGCTTTCTCCTTCGCCCCCTCTACCGGCGACCGTCACCAATCCAGATCGCCCGCTTTCTCGAGGAGCGCCATCCCCGTCTGGAGCAACGACTTTCGACCGCCGTCGAGATCACCGGACCCGACGCGCGAATTCATCCCGATCTCCGCACGCTGATTCGGCGCGATGCGCTCCGTCATACCGAACGCGCGCCGCAGCCCAGGTTCTTCTGGCCGCGTGTTTCCGCCGTGTCCGCCATGTCCGTGCTCATCGTTTTGTTGACCTCCACCTTGTTGCTGGTCACGGGTCCGATGGAGTTTCGGTTCGGCCTGGGACGTCTCCTCGGTGACTGGTTCGATCGCACGGAAGAGCCGCTGTACCGAATCGATGTCACGCCAGGAACGACGACGGTCGCCGAGCGTGCGGACGTCCAGGTCCGTGCGCTGCCGGTCGGATTCGAACCCTCGGAGGTCCACATCTTCGCTCTCTATCCGGGCAATCCACAATGGGAGTCGACCCGAATGGTCGCGACGTCGGATGCCTCGGATTTCTCCTTCGTCTTCTTCGACGTCCGTGAGGCATTGAGCTATTTCGTGGAAGCGGATGGGATCCGCTCGCCCGAGTTCCAGATCGACGTTTCGAGCATCCCGCGGGTCGCTCGTTCCAGGATTACCCTGCATTTTCCGGAGTACACGGGGCTTTCCGACGTCGTCTTGGATAATGAGACGGAGATCCGCGCGCTCGAGAGCACGCGAGTCGAAATGAGTGTGGAAACCGATCAGCCGGCCGCGGGTGGCTTCCTCAAGTTCGAAAACAGCGACGACATCCGTCTCGAACCCTCCGGAGACAGGACCTTCCGCGCCGAGTTCAGGGTCACTCAGGACGACTATTTCCGCGTGCATCTCACCAATAGCGAACAAGTCACCAGTCCGGCTTCGGACGAGTTTACGATCGAGGCACAAAAGGATCAGCCGCCGGTGCTGTCGTTCACCTATCCGGGACGGGACCGGCCGGTGACCAACATCGAGGAAGTCTTTTCCGAAGTGAAGGCGGAAGATGATTACGGACTCCGCAAACTCGAACTGCACTACTCGGTCAACGGTGAGGAGGACCAAACCGTTCCGCTCAGTCTCGTCCCTGGAGCGAAGCAGGATACGGGCTCGTACACATTCTATATGGAGGACTACACCCTGCAGCCCGGAGACTACATCTCCTACTTCGCTCGTGCCCGGGATGCGGTCAATTCATCGACGACCGACATCTTTTTCCTGGAGGTCGAGCCGTTCGACCGAATTCTCCGCCAGAGCCAGGCAAATCAGGGCGGCGGTCAACAACAGCAGCAGGGAATGCAGCTTTCCCGAAGGCAGAAACAGATCGTCGTGGCGACTTTTTCGCTGGTCGAAGAAGGTCGGCCCGACCCGAAGGAGATGACCGAGGACAGCCAAACCCTGGCACTGGTCCAACAGCGTCTCCAGAATGAGGCACAGACGCTCGTCGACCGCATCGAGCGGCGGGGAGTCTCGCAGGCCGATCCTCGGTTCGGCCGGATGGTCGAGAATATGAAGCAGGCCATCGAGCATATGACTCCTGCCCATCTTTCACTGAACCAGATCGATCCTGCGAAGGCACTGCCCGAGGAGCAGAAGGCCCTGCAGTTCCTCATGCGGGCCGAAAAGATCTTCAATGAAGTTCAGGTGTCGATGTCGAACAGCCCGGGCACCGGCAGCGTTTCGCCCGAAGACCTGGCCGATCTCGTCGACCTGGAGTTGGACCGTACGAAGAACCAATACGAGACGATGCAACAGAATCGGGATACGCAGCGCGACCAAGCCCTCGATGAAGCACTCGAGAAGCTCAAGGAGCTGGCGCGGCGTCAACAACAGGAAGTCGAGCGGAAGCGCCGGCAGGCCATGTCGGGAGGAAGCGGAGGCCAGGCATCCCAACAGGAAATGATCGATGAGATGGAAAAACTGGCTCGGGAACTGGCCCGTCTCTCCAGAAACCGATCGGACCAGCAACTGTCCCGGATCAGCCGCGAGTTGAGTCGAGCGGCGCGCGACCTCCGAAGTGCGGCCAGTTCGGGACAGACGGGTCAGGAGTCCCAGCGGCTCGCGGAACAGGCGGCCGAGCGGCTGCGCAAAGCCCAGGAGGCCCTTTCTCAGCAGCGGCAATCGCAGGTGCGGCAGGATCTCCAGGAGTTGGAGCAGGCTTCGAGCCAACTGGCCGAAAACCAGAAGGATGTCGTTCGACAGATGGGTTCGATCAAGCAGCCCGATCCCGGTGCCGAACCCACCTCCGAGTTTTACGACCAGATCCGTGAGCTCTACATGAAGAAACAGGGGCTTCAACGCGATCTCCAGGAACTCGAGGGCAAGCTTCACCAGTCGGCGAGGCGTATGGAGAACGACGAGCCAGGGGTTGCTCGCCGTCTCAAGGACGCGGGCCTGGACATTCGGGACGAGCGCATTCCCGACAAGATGCAGGAAGGCTCGGAGTTGCTTGCTGGGGGGTTGCTTGGCTTCGCTCAGCGTCGTGAGCAGGGCGTGCAGGAGGATCTGGAAAAACTGGCCCAGAAGGTCCGTGATGCCCAGAATGCACTGGGCAGCCGGCCGCAACAGGATGAGGATCAGCTGCGACAAGCCCTGGCTCGAGCCGGAAATCTGGTTGAGCAACTCGAGTCGCTCAAACAGCGGCTGGAGGGAAAGGGTGAACCGGGCCGGCGTCCGTCCCCGTCCAGGCAAGAGCAGTCAGGTGCGCAGCAGGAATCCCAGGCTCAAGAGGAGGCCCCGTCTCGGCAGCAGGAGCAGGGGCAGGCACAGGGCCAACAGCCGGGGAACCGGCCGGGAGACTCCGACGGCCGGTCGGCCGATCAGGGGAACGGAGACCGCCAGGCCGCTCGACAGGCCCAGGGAGGTTCCTCGGGCCGACAGGGCGTCGCACCGCAGTCCGGTGGACTGGCCGGAGGCTTCTCGACCGAGGGCATCGATCCCGGCAACGCTCAGCAGGAGTGGCGCCGGCGATTGCAGGAGGCCGAGGAGCTGCGTAACCTCCTTCAGGGACAGGGAGTCGATCCGGAGCTGGCTCGCGAGGCAACACGACTGCTGCAGCAGATGCAGCAGGTGGACTTGAATCGGATCCTGTCCGATCCGGGCGAAGTACAGGGCCTCAAGGCCGACGTCATCGACGGACTGCACGAGCTCGAACTGCGGATCAGTCGTTCCCTTGAAGACGAAGGCCGCGGCTTTCAACGGCCGCCAAACGACGATGAGATCCCCCCGGACTTCAGGGAGCGCGTCGAGGACTACTACCGCCGCCTTGCCGCCGAGCGGGAACAGTAGTAAGTCTCGATTTCCGAGTTCCGAGGATAAGCGTCCTCGGCTGTGTCGCTGCCCGGCAAGTTCGGTCCCGGGTGGTCTCGTCCCCGGCTGGGAGTTAGACGCCAAGGGCGTCGTCTCATCTGCGAGCTTTGGGCAGCGCCCAAAGCAAAACCCGAAGGGCCTGCAAGAAGCGCTGAAGGCGCGACTCAATCCCCCGAGTCCGCCAGGGCCTGCCACCCGAGAAGGGACGGACTTACCACCGCAACGAACGCTGGTACGGGAGGTTCGAACGGTCCTTCATGATTCCGTCGGCTTACGATGCCGAGAAGATCTCGGCCAAACTGCGTGACGGGATTCTGACGGTGGCCCTTCCCAAGCGGGAGGGCGCCAGGTCGCGTCAGATTCCTGTTTCGACGAGCTAAAGCCGGGAGGGGTTCGGCAGTCGGGAAGGGTTTGCGAATTTCCCTTCCCGACCGCCTCTTCCTGGCAAGCCAAGGCTCGTGACCTTCCCCTTTTGCCGTCATGGGGATTACAATCGGTCCGGCCATGACCCCCAGACCGATGCGACCAAGTTCCACCATCACAGCGAAAAGATGCCCGTTCGGCAGTCGCTGCAGGATCCTCGGTCTGGGTCTCCTGTTTCTCATCCCGATCCTGTCGCCCATCCTCAAGGCTCAGCCCACCGACATCCGCGTTCACGATCCGGTCATGATCCGTCAGGATGGCACTTTCTACATCTTCTGCACCGGGCGGGGCATCTCCGTCTTCTCGTCGACCGACATGAAGAACTGGACTGCTGAAGCACCCGTTTTCGCCTCGGCCCCGGATTGGACGCAGAAGGTCGTGCCCGGTTTCCGAAACTTCGAATGGGCTCCCGACATTTCGTTCCACGACGGTCGGTACTATCTCTACTATTCCGTCTCTGCCTTCGGGAGGAATACCTCGGCGATCGGGGTAGCCACCAATGAGACGATTCATCCCGCCGATCCCGATTTCAAATGGATCGACCACGGTCCCGTCGTTCAATCGGTTCCGGGCCGGGACATGTGGAACGCCATCGACCCCAATCTGGCCGTGGACGAAGCGAACACGCCCTGGCTCGTGTTCGGCTCCTACTGGCTGGGCATCAAGCTGGTCCGGCTGAATGAGGACCTGACCGAGATCGCCCGGCGCCCCCAGACGTGGCATACGATCGCTGCTCGTCAGCGCTACTGGAAGCTGGACGAGCGGGATGCCGGCGACACGGAGAACGGCGATATCGAGGCGCCTTTTCTCTTCAGAAAGAACGGCTTCTACTACCTGTTCGCCTCATGGGACCGTTGCTGCGCGGGAAAGGACAGTACCTACAAAGTCGTGGTGGGTCGATCGAAAGACATCACTGGGCCGTACCTCGACCGCGCCGACCAGAACATGGTTTTCGGCGGAGGGACACTCGTGGTCAGGGGTAACGAAGACTGGGCGGGAGTCGGTCACAGTGCGACTGTCACTTTCGACGGGATCGACTATCTCGTCTTCCATGGATACGACAACACCGACAACGGCCGCCCGAAGCTCTTGATTCGCAGGATCCACTGGGACGACGACGGTTGGCCCACCGTTACGCTGAAGGAATGACGCCCTCATGAACAGACTCGCCGCTCTGCTGTTTCTCTTCGGTCTTCCGGGGGTCACCCTGGTCGCCCAGTCGAACATGCCCGGGGCACACGACCCGGTGATGATCAAACAGGACGACACCTACTTTCTGTTTGCGACCGGCAAAGGCATCTCGGTCTGGTCTTCACAGGATATGAAGGACTGGAGCCATGAAGCGCCTGTCTTCGCGTCGGCGCCCGACTGGACCGCTGAATTGGTTCCGAACTTCGACAATGTTGAGTGGGCACCGGACATCTCCTTTCACGACGGCCGGTACTATCTCTTCTACTCGGTCTCCCAGTTTGGTCGCAATAACTCGGCGATCGGAGTTGCAACGAATCCAACCCTGCATCCTGCCGACCCGAGCTTCGGGTGGACCGATCATGGGCCGGTGATCCAGTCCGTTCCGGGACGTGATATGTGGAATGCGATCGATCCCAACCTGGCCTTTGACGACGAGGGTACTCCCTGGCTGGCCTTCGGGTCCTTCTGGATGGGAATCAAGCTGGTCAAACTCGACGACAGCCTCACGGCGATCGCTCGTGAGCCTCAGGCCTGGCATACGATTGCCGCCCGGCATCGATACTGGAAGCTCGACGAGCGGGACGCGGGAGACTCGGCCAACCCGGAACTGGACTACGACAAGCTCTATCCGAAGGATATCCTCGAGGCCAACCGCAACATGCAAAGCGGCGCCATCGAAGCGCCCTTCATCTTCAAGAAGAACGGCTTCTACTATCTGTTCGTCTCCTGGGATCGCTGCTGCCGGGGAAAAGAGAGCACCTACAAGTTCGTGAGCGGTCGGTCGAAAACCATCACGGGCCCCTATCTCGACAAGGACAACGTCCCCATGATCCACGGCGGCGGATCCCTTGTCGCCAAGGGCAATGAGGAGTGGGCCGCGGTGGGCCATGAGGCGGCCTACACCTTCGACGGCACGGACTACCTGATCTTTCATGGGTACGATAACGCAGACCAGGGTCGGCCGAAGCTCATTATCCGCAAGATCACTTGGGAAGAGGGCTGGCCGAAGATTTCCCTCTGAGGCCCCGGGGCTAAATCTGCAGGACCGGGTACGGGCCCTCCGGCAGGCGGTTTCGAGGTCCTCCCTTTGGCGCGATCGAAAATCTGATTCCATCGCGTTCGGGAGATACCTTTACCCAAACAGCGGCGTCGGATAGACTCGTTCCGAAGTTGACTCACCTCGAACAGAACGGACTGGAACGACCATGAAAACCAACCACTCGAGACGCTCATTCCTTGCCAAAAGTGCCGTTGCCGGAGCCTTGGCCACGAGGCCGCTCAGCATGTTTGGTCAGGGGCTCGAAACCGCCGTGGAGAGGTCGGACGTGTCTTCCCGCCCTTCGGATCTGAAGATCACGGACATCAAATGCGGATTCATCCGGGGCGGAAGCCGTCTCTATGTCAAGGTCTACTCCAGCCAGGACATCTGGGGATGTGGTGAAGGAGTGGACGCCGTACCGGGGACCTATCATCTGGTCCAGCGGTTCGGCCGCATGCTGAAGGGACGAAATCCGCTCGACGTCCACCGCCTCTTCGAGGACATCCGAAAAGCCGGCGTCTTCGGAGGAGCACAGGCCGGCATGTACGTCGCCGTTCTCTCGGCGGTGGAAGCGGCATTGTGGGATCTGACGGGGAAGGCGCTGGGTCTTCCCGTGTATCAACTGCTGGGAGGCAAGTTCCGCGACAAGATCCGCGTCTACATGGACACGGCACTGTATCAATTCCGGTTGCCGGAGCCCGAGAAATTCGCGGAGAGTGCCAAGAAGGCCGTGGACATGGGCTTCACAGCGGTGAAATTCGATCTGGATCAGCGCAATGATCCGAACAAGTACGATCTCTACAACTGGACGGCCAGCCCCGGGGAAATACAGCGGATGGTGGATCAGATCGCTGCAGCACGGGAAGCCGTCGGCCCGAAGATCGACCTCTGCGCCGACATGCACGGCCGCTACGACACCCTCACCGGTGAACAGGTGGCCAAGCGGCTGGAGCCCTACCGGCTGATGTGGCTGGAAGAACCGATCCCGGCCGAGGACGTCGACGCCTACAAGCGCATCACCGATTCGACCAGCACGCCGATCTGTGCGGGCGAAAACATCTACCTCGCTTACGGCTTTCGGCCCTATCTCGAGAAGGGAGCCGTAGATATCATCATGCCCGATCTCCAGAAGGCGGGGGGATTGGGAGAAGGACAGCGGATCGCCAATCTCGCCAATCTCTATTACGTTCCCTTCGCCCCCCACATGGTGGCCTCCTATCTCGGCGCCATGGCTTCCTGTCACGTCTGCGCCTCCGTGCCGAACTTCATGATTCTGGAATGGCAGATCTACTTCCATGAAGACCCGATGTACAAGGAGATCGTCTCTTTCGACGGTCCGATGGTCGAAAACGGGTTCATTCCGCTTTCCGAGAAACCGGGCATCGGCGTGGAGATCAACGAAGAGGGAATGCGCAAATACGCCGCCGAGGGCGTCCCGTTCTTCGAGTAGGCAGAACGGCGAAGCCGCAGGGGAATCTCCGACGGTTGCGGGTGGCAAGCACCAAACCGTGAACGAGAGCTGTGCCGACCGCTGTTCCAACACCACCGGCTCGGCGCGACTGCGAGCTCTTTGCCTGCATGCTTGACAACTCTTTACCGGAGCGGCCGGCGTCGACCGGCATTCGACCGGCGGTCCGGTGGATGGATTGCTCGAGCCTGTCTGGAGGGGCAGATCTGCGGAGGAGTGTACGACTGATGAGAATCCAGATGAGAACGCACCACAAACTGAGCGCGGCTTTGGCCTGTGCTGTGGCCGTGCTGATGCTGGGGCCGGCCGGATCGGGAACCGTACTTCAGACGGGAGGTCTGCCGTCCTCCTACTATGACGTCCATGACTACGGTGCGAGGGGTGACGGCACGACCCTGGACAGTCCTTCCATCGACGAGGCAATCGCAGCTGCGTCAGATTCCGGAGGCGGCACCGTGTTGTTTCCGAGAGGCACCTATCTGTGCGGAACGATCCACCTCGAGAGCAACGTGCATCTCTATCTCGCACAAGGCTCGAAGATTCTGGCCGCCGACTGGCAGTCGGGGGTCTACGATGCGATCGAAGACTTCCCCGGAACCGCCTATCAGGATGGTGGGCACACCTATTTCCGCAACAGCCTGATCTATGGAGAGAACCTGGAAAACATCGCGATCACCGGGCCGGGCATGATCGACGGCAGCGGCCTCGCAACCGATGACGGTCCCCAGGATCAGATCAGCGGCTTCGCGGACTGGCGGGACCACGAGAATGCGAAGAAAGTCCCACAGGAGAAGCCCGACCGGCACGGCAACAAGGCGATCGCGCTCAAGCTCTGCCGCAACATCGTCATGCGTAACTTCACGATCTTCAAAGGCGGCCACTTCGCGATCATCACGACCGGCTGCGACGGCCTCACGATCGACAACGTGACTGTCGATACGGACCGCGACGGTATCGACCTCGACTGCTGTCGCAACGTCATGGTGAGCAACTGTCGAGTCAATTCCCCCAACGACGACGGAATCTGTCCAAAGAGCTCTTTTGCGCTCGGACGGAAAGTCATCACCGAGAACATGACGATCACGAACTGCATGGTCTCCGGCTTCGCAGTCGGCACACTCCTGGACGGAACCATGCAGCATAATCCCGGGGGGAGACGCTACGGCCGGATCAAGTTCGGCACGGAGGCCAACGGAGGCTTCCGCAACATAACGGTGTCCAACTGCGTCTTCCGCGAGTGCCTCGGCCTGGCACTGGAGGAAGTCGACGGCGGTGTCCTGGAGAACATCAGCATCGACAACATTACGATGATGGACAACTGGATTTCGCCCATCTTTATCCGGCTGGGACGACGCAACCGGGGCCCCGTCGCAACGATGGGGACGAGCACGGTACGCAATATCCGGATCTCCAACATCATTGCCGAAACATCCGGATCAGCACCTAACAGCGGCATCATGATCATGGGAATCCCGGAGCAGTCGATCGAGAACGTCCGCCTGGAGAACATCCGGCTCATCTACCACGGAGGCGGAACCAGCGCGGACGCCGAGAAGATTCCGCCTGAAGATGAGGAGGGTTATCCTGAGCCGCTCCACTCCGGCATTCCCTCTTACGGCCTCTACGCCCGTCACGTGAAGGGCCTCGAACTGGCGGACATTCACATGACATACGAGAACAGGGAGATGCGCCCTGCGATCGTGGCCGACGACGTCCAGGGTCTCGAACTCGACAACATCAAGGCCGAGGTAGCCGAGGGTGTCGCACCGACGCAAATCACGAACGTCGACAAGCTGGTCGTGCGGGATTCGCCGGATCTGAAGCTGCGGACCGCTCAGTAGCCATACACTCGTGAAGCATTATGGGTGCAGGAAAGGGCTCTCTCCAATGAAAGAGGACCCTGCGGCCGCTTCGGTTTACGGTTCGTCGAGCCCCACCATACGAAGGAGCTCCAGGGCGTTCGTCGTGGGCGCAAGGCCGGGGCGGAGAATGTAGTCGAAGTACATCTCCCTTCCATGCTGACCTTCACGAAAGCTCTCCGTAAAATAGACCGGCCTCACGTGGTCGGCCAGACCTTCAGCTTCTGCAAGCGTCAGATCGTGGGAGGAGACAGCGCCAAGACAATCGAGACGGATCAGATGCTGCAGGACGGCGGCAACTGCCAGGCGTCGTTCGACGATATTCGTCCCCTGGAGAATCTCGTCCAACAGGAAAAGCAACGGGGGACCGTTGGAGGACCGCCGCTGTGCCCGGGTCACGATCTGCTTGAGGCGCTTCAGCTCGGCCATGAAGAAGGAGACGCCATCTGAGACGGAATCGACGACGCGAAACCGCGTACCGAGCACAAAGGGAGTCAGAGTCAGAGATTCGGCGTACACTGCGCCGCCGGCACCGGCCAGTGCGGCATTCAGGCCAATGCTGCGAAGAAGTGAGCTTTTGCCGGACATGTTGGAGCCGGTGACGAGGAGGAACGTGCCCGGCTCCCCGAGATCCACATCATTGGTTACGCAAGTCGAGGGATCGAGCAGCGGATGTCCCAGACCTCGCGCCTGGAACCGGGGACGGTCGGGGCCCAGGACCTCCGGGAAGCTATAGGAGGGATTATCGTGCGCGAGCGTAGCCAGGCCGATGAGGGCTTCGAACTCACCCAGCGCTTCGAGCCAGCCCTCGACCTCCGGCCCCACCCTCATCTGCCATCGTTCCATGCAGTCCAGGAGGTGGAAATCCAGCAGCGTCATCATTTGGATGGGCAGATGCATCATCGTTGAGCGTCGCAGATCGGAGAAGCTCGCAATCCGTTCGAGCTTCTTCATCTGCCTGAACGCGGGTGACTCGTCCGTTTCGAGACGTGCCTGGATGGCCAGGCCTCGAGGCGTCTCGAAACGCTGCTCCGAGACGAAACGCAGTAGGGCCGTGTAGGGCTCGAGGCGCCCCATGTGAGCCGAGACCAGCTCGAAGATGCGGTGTACGCTCGGACCCAGGAGCTTGGCAAACAGCAGATTGACCGCCAGGATGAGAATCAGGAACGCGGGATCGAACCAACCAAGCATTGCTCCTACGATCCCCAGCAAGGGCAGAACGCTCAATGCTCGTGCCGACCAGAGAACGGCGGAATGACTGCCCAGCCACGGGACGCCCTCGGCCCATGCCAGGAAGGGGCCGGGGTCGGACGGTGTCTTGTCCAGCCCACGGGTGAGAACCCTCGTTCCAATGAGGAGTTCGGTGCGACCGCGCAGTTCGGAAACCGCGGCCTGCCTTGCAGAAACCTCCTCTGGAGTGGCGGGGGACAAGAGCCAGCGGGCAAGGGTTTGCCTGCCCCACGTCGTATAGGCCCCACCCGTCAGTCGGTACAGGGAAGCATGTCCGAGAATGTCGAGATCCGTCGCAAGCGAGTTCCCGTTCTCGACCTCCGGACCGGGTATCTCCCCGAGTTCGTCCCAACGGCGGCCAATGCGTGCCACTCCCTCCCGACAGGCCGCTGCGGTCCGGTTACAGCTGTCGATTCGTCCCGTCGTCCTGCGCTGCCAGATCACCAGTGCGACAAAGGACGCCAGAGAGGCGACGCCGATCGACATTGCGACCGTGAAGTCCATCGTCCGCGTCCAGGCATAGGTGAAGAAATCGGTGGCGCCGATCAGGAACACGGCCAGTCGGAGCCAGGAGATGCGCCTCCGGATCGGCTCCAGGCGGCGCAGCTGCTCGTTTGCCGCCGCGAGCCTCGATTCGTAAGGCGCCGCAGGGGCCCGCCGTTTCTCGGATACTGCCTCCGACCCCACTTGCACACGCGTCTGGTTCATAAGTGCAGTCATCTGTTTCAAACGGCCGGTCTGACCAATCCGTACGCTATCGGAGCAGACTATTTCATCTTCGTCACTTTCCGTCCATCACGTAAGTCTCGTTTGCCGCTATCGACACATTCTGCACATTCTCGCCGTACCGAACACGGCACGGCGTTCCCAGCAGCGAGCGCAGGGTCGCGGACGTGAGTCGGCCGTCCTTCCAGGCGATGTCCACCTCGAAGCCGCCTTTGGCCCGCAGACCCTCGACCGAACCGGCAGGCCAGGCTTTGGGCAGCGCCGGCAACAGCTCGATTTCGCTGGTCATCGTCCCATCCTTGACGCGCGCCCGGCTCTGCATGAGCATCTCGCCGATCCCCGAAGTCCCGCCGAAGTTGCCGTCGATCTGGAACGGAGGATGCGCGTCGAACATGTTGGGATAGGTGCGCTCGGGGCGCAGGAGCATCTGCAGAATCTGGTATGCGTGCTCGCCGTCGTGCAGGCGGGCCCACAGATTCAGGCGCCAACCGATGCCCCAGCCGGTCGCCTCGTCGCCGCGAATCTGCAGCGATTTGCGGGCGGCCGCAGCCAGTTCGGGCGTATCCTGCACGTTGATCTGATCGCTGGGATACAGGCCGTACAGATGCGAGACGTGACGATGATGCAAATCGGGCGCTTCCATATCCCAGTCTTCCAGCCATTCCTGCAGCTGCCCCTCCCTGCCGATCCGGTTCGGGGCCAGGCGGTCGCGGGCGGCCGCGACGTCGCCTCGAAACCGCTCATCGACACCGAGGACTTCGGCAGCTGCGATGCAGTTGCTGAATAGATCCCGAATGATCTGCATGTCCATCGTCGGTCCCGCCGCGACCGCCACGTCATACTTGTGCGGGTTCTCGGGCGAGATCGAAGGACAGGTCACGAGCCACTTGTGGGTGGGCTCTTCGACGAGGCTGCTCAGGAAGAACTCGGCCGATCCTCTCAGCACGGGGTACATTTCCCGCAGAAAGGCTTTGTCTCCGGTGAACGCGTAATGATCCCAAACGTGCTTGCACAACCAGGCTCCACCGGTCGGCCAAATGCCGTAGGCCGCGCCGTCGATGGGAGCCGTCGCGCGCCAAAGGTCGGTGTTGTGGTGACAAACCCACCCGTCGGCGCCCCAGTGCACCCTGGCCGTCCGCCTGCCGGTCTCTGCGATGTCCCTGATGAGACCGAACAGAGGCTGAGTGCATTCCGAGAGGTTCGTCGGCTCAGCGGGCCAGTAGTTCATTTCAGTGTTGATGTTGACCGTGTACTTGCTGCCCCAGGGCGGTGTCATGCTCTCATTCCACAGGCCCTGAAGGTTGGCCGGCTGGCACCCGGGGCGCGAGCTGGAAATCAAAAGATAGCGACCAAACTGGAAGTAGAGAGTCGCCAGCTGCGGATCGTCGTTGGTCCCGGCGTTGCGGATACGTTCGTCGGTGGGCAGGCCGGCCGTCGCGGTTCGACCCAGATCGAACCGGACCCGGCGGAAGAGCCGTTGGTGCTCCCTGACATGCGAGGCAAGCAGTTCGTCGAAGCTTTTTCCCTGTGCGGAGGAAATCCAAGCCTTCGTCCTGGCCTGCGGATCGCCCGTCACGTCATTGTAGCGCTTGTAGCTGGTGGCAGCCGCAATTAAGAGGACCGCGGAGTCCGCGCCACGGACGGACATTCTGTCGCCTTGCTCAGCGACCTCTCCCCCGTCGGCGGCGACACGAATCCGAGCCTGGAAGGTCAGGGCGCCCTTGATGCCCGCCGCGTCTCCGTTCACGCCCTGCATGACCAGCGTGTGGCCATTCTCGACCCTGACGGTGGCCTTCTGGGGCGTGGCCATGGAAGCGGTGAAGCTAATCCGGCCGGGCCGGTCGGCGCTCAGCCGGATCACGATCACCTGATCGACGGGACTGCAGAAAGCCTCGCGCCGGTAAGTCACCCCGTTGGACTTGTATGTGACACTCGTAACGGCCGTGTCAAGGTTGAGATCGCGTCGATAGTCGGAGGTCTCACCAAGGTCGGGAAACGCCAAGAGCAGATCGCCGACCGTTTCGTACGGAAGCTGCCCCCGCGGGTGGGCCAGCATCTTCTGATCAACGAGGTCGTGCGCCTCGCGATACCGGCCCGCGAAGATCAGGCGCCTGGCTTCGGGCAGATTCTCCAGAGCCTGCGGATTGTTCGGATCGTAGGGACCACCCGCCCACAGTGTGTCCTCGTTCAACTGAATCCGCTCGTTCTCGATGCCGCCGAAGATCATCGCTCCCAGGCGCCCGTTTCCGATCGGCAAAGCTTCGACCCACTTGGCGGCAGGCCCCGCATACCAGAGAACCAGGGCATCCTCGGACGCCCTCTGACCGAGTCCGACCGACGTCAAAATCAGCATGATCGTCACGCCCAGACTCGACCACCGCGCTGTTCCTTTCCGCATACACACATTCCTTTCAGGCTGGTAAGAGGGAGCCGAATCTCCACGATCGCCCTTCTCGGCACTTCATTATAGTGCCTCTGAACAAAAGCCATCCCGCAACAAAATCTCGATGAAGCCGGGATCACGATGAGGGTGGACCGGGTGATCGATCAGCTGCACATGATCCGGGAGATGCTCGTCATCTACATGAAAAACAACCGGGCGCTTTCACAGCAGGGCGAGAGTGAGAAGCCGCTGCTTCCAGGCCTTCGACCGGGCGGTCATTGCCGATAAGATGGGTACGACGCTTCTCAAGGACGATCAGCCCTTGTTTCATGGGGACTTTCGGGGTTTTTTGCTGAAAGACCCCGTCCACTCGGCCGGATCCTGGCGCGTCGGATTGCCGGAGATTGAGCACTTCAAGGTGGACGGTTCAGGGCCGCCAACATTTCAAGATCCGGCTTGCGTCAGACATCCCGAGAGGACTGCATGACGACGTTTCTCAGCGTCGCGCGCTGCCGAGCTTCCGGTTCAGGAACTTCGCAACGGCTCCTTCGACGGTTCGGGCCTTCTCGACCATCTTGCCTTCACAAAGTGCCCTGAGTTCATCCGATTCGGCCCCGTGGGTGCTCCGCGGTCCAACGTCGAATTCGTCGAGAACCGCAAGCCGCTGTCTCTCCGAGAAGATCATCTCGGTGTCGACCTCGCGAGTGGGAACCCGGAAGCAGAACAGACTCCAGTCCCTGGTCTCACTCTCTGCTGCCAGCTTGGCAAGAAACGGGTCGACGGTCTGCTCCAGTTGGCCGACCTTGATATCGACATGAAAGACATCAAATCGGTCGTTGAAGCGCTCTTCTGTTTCGAAATCACAGCAGAACTTGACGGACTCTTTGTCTCCGCTCCTGACTCCGTAGACTCGTCTTTTCGGTTCCATGGCGCCCTCCACTCTGCCGAAAGTCCATTCACGTTGTGAGCCGCAAACAGAGCCTGCCCGCACGGCTCAGGATCTCTCCTCATCGTCCTTCCGTTCGGGACCCGCTCGGTGAGGAGCCTCTCAATTTCAGCACAGTGATCTCGTTCCCTCAGTGACCCTGCTTACTCTTTGGCGTCAGGCGAACAGCCGCTGTTTCGAGGAAAAAGGTCCGTATCCGGGAAATGGGCCGTGGGAAGGTCCCTCAGGAGATCTTCTCATTGAGCGAATTTCGGGCGATCCGTGTTACCTGGATGACGACCACGATCGTAGCAGCCAGGCCGACTCCGAATAGAAGCCACTGGGCCGGCGTCCGGGCATGGCGCCCGGCGCCCAGCGTCGCCAAGTCACCCGCGAGGGAACCGAGATAGACATAGAGGGCCGTGGCCGGAAGCATCCCGAGCCAGGATGCCAGAATGTATTCCTTGAAAGACACCCGGGTCAATCCGAAAGCGTAATTCAGCAGATTGAAAGGAAAAATCGGGGAAAGTCTCACCAACCCGACGATGCGCCAGCCCTCTTTTCCGACGGCTTCATCGATCCGGCGGAATTTCACGTTTCCCTCGATCCTCCGGGCGACCCAATCACGCGCCAGATAACGACCAATCAAAAAAGACGCTCCGGCTCCCAAAGTTGAGGCCACGGAGACGATCGCAGTGCCTTGCAACACCCCGAAAAGAAACCCGGCACCCAGGGTCAAGATCAACCCGGGAATGAAAGCGATCGTTGCAGCGATGTACGTGAGCCCAAAGATCAGGATCCCCCAAGCTCCCAAGCTTCTGATCCAGCTCAACAGCCCGCGCAGGTAATCCTGGAGATTGAAATGCCTGCCGGCCCAAAACAAGGCGATCACGCCGACCAGCACGAAAATGGTCAGCGCCAAGGACCTCATGCTCTTCATATTCCAGTTGCCTGCCACGGTTGAGACTCAGCGATCCTGTGGCTCCCGGAAATGGCCCATGGGATTCTGATTCTTCGATACTGCCGTCATCGTCGGAAAATGAGTGCCGATAGCCTGCCAGATCTTACATGCCGCCGGCAACATGATAGCAGGGGAAGCCCCACCCCGATGGCCTCACACCCATCCTGGTGGAAGCATCGGAGACAGCGTCCCTGCCGGCAGTAATTACAGGAGGAGGTGGCAATCACGACTTTGAACGGCCGACATCGTTTTTGGTACAGTTCTTAATCAATGTCCCGCGCCGTGGTCTTGAGCATACTCTTTCTGTTTCTCGCGGTCCCGACTGTAGACCAGTTGATGTGTGCTCTGTGCGGCCCGGTTCCCGGGACCTCCTCCACCGCGGCAGCGGACGTATGCGACGGGGACGACGCCTGCACTTTGGGAGTTACCTCCGAGCGACTCTCCAACCCGGTCGATCAGCAGCGCATGGACACACACCTCTGCCTGGTTCACTCGACGAGCCTTGCCCTGTTCGCAGCGACTTCAATATCGGCTCCGGCGGTTTCCGAAGATCTCCAGCCCGACTCGGCACGCCTGTTCGCCAGTTTTCCTCCTCCCCTCTTCCGCCCTCCCATACGAGTCTGAGCATTCCCCCGGCTTGACCGCTCGGTGAGCCTTGCGGCGGCTACGCCGGCGCGGCCGCAGTTCACAGTCAAAATCCCCACTGGGAAGGTGAACCTGTGTCTTACGTGAGAGAATTTATTTCATTGGCAATTGTATCGATCTGGGCAGGCCCGGCCTGGGCGGCTCAGGCTTCGGTTGTCGTTCCACACCGGCTGACGCTCGAGAAAGCCCGGGCACTTCTGGAAGACAACCCCTCCCTGCGCGCCCAACGGCAGGCAATCGATGCCGAGCAGGGGGACGTCGTCGACGCCGAGAAACATCCCAACCCGACGCTTTCGTTCGGTTCGAACGGATTCGTCTTCGATTCGGACAGGGGCAGGTTCCTGGATCGATTGCAGCCCTCGATCTCATTGCGGCAGGAGATCCCAACCGGGGGCAAGCTGGAGAAACGCAGGAATCTCGAGATGGTGGACACGGAGACGGCATCCATGCACGTTCGCGATCTTCACCGTCGTCTCCGGTTCGACCTGAAGCAGGCCTATTTCCAGGTGGTCCTGGCCCAGAAGAACCTGGAGGTCGCCGAGAGAGTGCTTAACCAGTTCAGGGAGGTCGTCCGGCTGAATCAGCACCGGTTCGACGCGGGGGAGATCTCCGGCGGCGAACTTCGCCGCACCCAGGCGGCCGAATACCCTTTCTTTGCCGACGTGGTCGACTCACAAGTGCGTCTCGAAAGCGCAAGAAGCCGGCTGCTGGCACTCCTGGGTTCCGAAGACCTGGGCCAGGACGTGCAGGCCGTCGATGAATTTGACCCTTCCTTTACGCCCCCCTCCCTGCAAGAGCTGCGAGAAACGGCACTCGGACAAAGACCGGATCTGGCCGTCGAGAGGGCGCTCGTGCGCCGAGCGGATCTGTCGATCGAGTTGGAGAAGGCCCGCTCCAAACCGAATCCGGAGCTGTTTGCCGGCTACGAGCGAGAGCTCGATACGAGCGGACCACTGCTCGGGATCGATCTTCCCCTTTTCGTCTTCAACCGCAACCAGGGGCCGATCTACCGGGCCAACGCCGAAAAGCGCCGACAGGAGAACCGGCTCCTCTTCAGCCGCATCAGGGTCTTGCAGGAAATGCAGACCGCACTGCAGCAACTCGATGGAGACCGCCGGAAGATCGAGGCGCTCCAGGGTGACTACCTCGAGAAGGCCCAGCAGGCGAGGGATATCACCGAGTCCTCGTATCGGCTGGGAGAGGCATCCCTCATCGAATTCCTGGATGCGGAGAGGACCTACAGCGAGACAAGGCTCTTCTACAACCAGGCACTCTACGACTTCGAAATCAGCCGAGCCCGTCTGGAATCGGCTGTAGGAGAGGATCTGTAAACCATGACATGGACAAGTATTCGCAGCCGATCGTTTGCGAGTCTGGCAACGGCATCGCTGATACTCGGCCTGCTCGGCTGCGGCGACCAGAACGTGACCACGGCTGTCGATGACCCGGTTGCCGACGACTCACCGTCTCGGGATGTCGCCGAACTGACTCCCGAGCAGATCGAGAAAGGCGGCATCCAAATCGCGGAGAGCCGGCGCGTTGAACTTCAAAAAGAGCTGGAGACGACGGGCACGGTTTCTCCGAACGAATCGAGAGTCGCTCACATTCGGCCTCTCGCCCGGGGCGTGATCGAGAAGGTCTACGTCCGGCGCGGAGATCGGGTAAAGGAGGGACAACCCCTGATCCTTTACGACAACATCGAACTGGGCGAGCTCATCGGCGAGTACCTGAGCGAAAGGTCGCAGCTCGAAAAGTTCCTGGCGCACCAGGACGTAGCCGAAAAGTTCTGGCAACGCGGAGTCGAGCTCCTGGAGGCACAGGCCATTGCCAGGAAGGAAGTCGAGCTTCGGGAAGCGCAGTACAAGGATGCCCAGGCGATGGTCGAAAGTCAGCGCAGTGAAATTACGAAGACCGAAGAGAAGCTCCACCGCTTCGGATTTTCGGAAGAGGAAATCCACCAGTTGGACAGAGCTGAGAGCTCGGACCACCATCGGACGGCCAGTCACAACACGCTGCGGGCACCCTTCTCCGGCGTGATCATCGGTTACAACGTCGCGGAAGGAGAGCTGGTGGAGCCTTCCCGGGAGGTCCTGAAGCTGGCCGACGTCAGTACGGTTTGGGTCCTGGCCGACGTCTATGAGAAGGATCTCAGCAGGATACGCGAGGAGCAGGATGTTCAAGTGGTCTCGGCGGCCTATCCCGACAGGACCTTCCAGGGCCGCCTGACCTACATCAGCGACGTCCTCGAAAAGGAGACCCGTACAGCGCGTGTTCGTTGTGTCGTCCCCAATCCGAACAGCCTCCTGAAGCTGGAGATGTTTGCCACCATTCGCATTCCGACCGTGCAGAGGAAGACGGTCGTAGCCGTTCCGGATTCGGCGATCCAGAATCTCGACGGTCGGGATGTGGTCTTCGTCGCCGACACGCCGGGGGCGTTTCGTAAGGTGCCCGTCACAACCGGTTTGAGCGCCGACGGATGGATCGAAGTCGAGGGTCTGCCGGCCGGAGTGCGCGTCGTCTCCGAGGGCAGCTTCTATCTCAAGACGGCACTGAAACGATCGGAAATCGAGGCGGACTAGAAGCCATGCACAGAATCATCGACTTCTCTCTCGAAAACCGCTTCCTGGTCATCGTCCTGGTTCTGCTTCTGGTCGGCTTCGGCGTTCAGGCGGTCGTTGAACCTGCCGATCGACGCCGTTCCCGACGTGACGCCGAACCAGGTCCAGATCCTGACCAACGCCCCTGGTCTGAGCCCGCTGGAGGTCGAACAGTTCATCACGTTTCCCGTCGAAACGGCGATGAGCGGGCTCCCCGGCATTTCCCGAATCCGATCGATATCCCGCTTCGGACTATCGGCCGTCACCGTCTACTTCGAGGAAGGAATGGACATCTACTTCTGTCGCCGACTGGTGATGGAGCGACTGCCGGAAGCGCGCGATTCGATCCCGGAGGGCATGGGAACCCCCGCGATGGGACCCATCAGCACCGGCCTGGGCGAGATCTACCAGTTCGAGGTCAAAGGCGACGGCTACTCTCTGATGGAGCTTCGCAGCATTCTGGATTGGGACATAGCCTTCAAGCTTCGATCTGTCCCGGGCGTGGTCGAAGTCAATTCCTACGGGGGCGAACTCAAGACCTACGAAGTCCAGGTCGATCCGGACAAGCTGATCAGCTACAACATCCCCATGGAGCAACTCTTCCGTGCGCTGGAAACCAACAACGCCAATGCCGGAGGGGCGTACATCATCAAGAACCAGGAGCAGTATCTGATCCGGGGAGAAGGGCTGATCGACGACCTCGGACAGATCGAGGACATCGTCATCGATGCGGCTGAGGATGGGACGCCGATCTACGTCAGAAACGTCGCCGAGGTGAAATTCGCCCCGATGGTCCGGCAGGGCGCCGTCACCCGGGACGGCCGGGGTGAAGCGGTTACGGGCGTCGTCATGATGCTGATCGGCGAGAACTCGCGAGTCGTCGTGAACCGGGTCAAGGAGAGGGTCGAAGAAATCAAGAGGACTCTCCCGCCCGGCGTGACCATCGATACCTACTACGATCGAACCGATCTGGTTCGCCGGACGATCCGGACCGTTGTCACGAATCTCGGTGAGGGCGGCGGTCTGGTGATTCTGGTTCTCCTCGTCCTGCTGGGCAGTTTCCGCGGAGGACTTCTGGTCGCCTCCGTCATCCCCCTGGCCATGCTGTTCGCTTTTATCGGGATGCGGTGGCTGGGGATCGCAGGAAGCCTCATGAGCCTGGGTGCCATTGACTTTGGGGTGGTGGTCGATGGAGCGGTCATCATGATCGAGAACATCGTCCGCCGCGTGTCCCATGTTCCGACCGAAGGCAGGATTCCGTTGCATCACTTTCGCGAGGCAGCCAAGGAGGTCGTCCGGCCGGTCACGTTTGCCGTCGCGATCATCGTGATC
The DNA here is from genome assembly GCA_963823995.1 of uncultured Acidobacteriota bacterium. Taxonomy (GTDB): domain Bacteria; phylum Acidobacteriota; class UBA6911; order RPQK01; family JAPXNP01; genus JARRKC01. Next base: position 321,927 of record CAWGNQ010000009.1, on the reverse strand, counting down.
GTGTTCTTGCCCATCCTGACGCTCGAGGGAGTGGAAGGGAAGATGTTCCGCCCCATGGCCATTACGGTCGTCTTGGCGCTGATCGGTTCATTGATTCTGACCCTGACTTTGATGCCGGCCCTGGCTTCGTTCGTGTTCTCCAGAGGTGTAGACGACAAGGAACCGTGGCTGATCCGGATGGCCAAGAGAGGCTATGAGCCGCTTCTGCGACGGGCGGTTTGCTATTCGAAGACCACTCTCTCGTTGGCGATTGCCATCTTTCTTCTGGGTATCGTCGTCGTGAGCTCGATGGGCGCCGAATTCATCCCGCGCCTCGACGAAGGGACGATCGCGCTTCAGGCATGGAGACTGCCCAGCGTCTCTCTCGAAGACTCGATCAAGTCCACGACGATGATCGAAAAGGTGCTCAAAGGCTTCCCCGAAATCGAAACGGTCGTGTCTCGAACCGGCCGCGCCGAGATCGCGACCGATCCCATGGGCGTGGAAACCAGTGACGTCTACGTCATTCTGAAGCCCCAGGAGCAATGGCCGGGAGGCGAAGCCAAAGCCGAGCTCATCGAGCGGATGGATAAGGCACTGAAGAAGCACGTGCCGGGCAACATCTTCAGCTACTCCCAGCCCATCGAGTTGCGGGTGCAGGAGTTGATCGCCGGAGTCCGCTCGGATGTCGCCATCCAGATCTACGGTCAGGATCTCGAGGAGCTCGAGCGCCTCGGCGACGAGGTGGTCCGCGTCGTAGCGGAGGTTCCGGGGGCAGCGGACGTCAAAGCCGAACAGGTCAGCGGCCTCCCTTATCTCAGGATCGTGGTCGATCGAAAGGCCATCGCTCGTTACGGGATCAACGCATCCCAGGTCTTGGACACGGTTCGTGCCATCGGAGGTCGAGCCGTCGGCCAGGTGCTGGAAGGCCAGAAGCGGTTCTTCTTCCAGGTTCGCTTCCAGGAGGACGACCGCTCCGACCTCGAGAAGATCTCCAATCTCAAGGTGGCGGATCCGCGAGGACGGTTGATTCCCATGGGACAGCTGGCGATGCTCAGGACGGAGGAGGGACCCGCCCAGATCAGCCGGGAGAACATCCATCGACGCCTGGCGGTGGAGGCCAACGTTCGAGACAGGGACCTGGCGAGTTTCGTCGCCGACGCCCAGGAGGCCGTTAGGGAACGGATCGATCTGCCGTCCGGCTACTGGATCGAATGGGGCGGGCAGTTCGAGAATCTGCAGCGGGCGTCGAATCGACTGATGATCGTCGTGCCCGTGGCCCTGTTCCTGATCTTCGTTCTCCTCTACATGACCTTCAACGAAATGCGTCCCGCGCTGCTGATCTTTCTCAACGTACCCTTGGCGGCGGCAGGAGGCATCTTCCTGTTGTTCCTGCGAGGGATGCCCCTGTCGATATCGGCCGGAGTCGGATTCATTGCCCTGTCAGGAGTGGCGGTGATGAACGGTCTCGTACTGGTTTCCTATATTCGCGAACTCATCCGAGAGGGGACGCCGACAAACGAAGCCGTCATCCACGGAAGTCTGGAAAGGATGCGCGCGATGATCATGGCACCTCTGGTCGCGGCGTTGGGATTCCTTCCGATGGCGCTCTCGACGAGTGCCGGTGCGGAGGTCCAGCGGCCGCTGGCGACGGTAGTCATCGGCGGCCTGGTGACATCCACCCTGGTGACCCTGTTCGTCGTGCCCGCCATCTATCGCTGGTTTCGGGAAAAGCGGGCGGAAGTGGATCTGTAGCCCGTTGTATTCGGGGCCATAGGAGTACCATCATGAAAGTAAGGAAGCGAAATCGCAAGCCTGGGAAGGGAGGATCGTCCCGCACTTCGTTTGGGCTCTGACGCCCAGGGCGATCCCCACGCTGTCCCCAACGTTACGGTCAGGCACGACTCTTGTTGTTCTATGGCCTCTTCGTGACTGGAAGCGTAGCGAACTGCGATACCCCTCCGACAAGTCGGTTCTGGATCATCAGGGCGGAGATGTCCCCACTCGGAGCGGCTCGAATGGTTCCCACAAAGAACTGGAAGTCGACCGGGGAGTCCCACTCGAGTTCATCCACGAAGCGGGCCAGCTTTCCGAGAGCCGGGATCTCGACAGAGGCGGTTCCCACGACGGCTCCCGAACCATCGAGAAGATCGAGTTGCACTTCCACGAGCTCATCCTGCAGGTTCTGAATCGACACGCCGGTGCGGACGTTCTCACCGAGGCGTTCGTCGACCGGTCCGATGAACCCGTTCGAGAGAGAGTCGCCGGCGGGTACCCCGGCCAGACCGAAGCTGCCGCCGAAGACGATGACTCCACTCAGTGGGACATCCGACGAGACGGTCACGGCGCCGGTCTGCAGCACGCCGGGCCGACTCGTCTCGAGAGCGCCGGTCCCTTCCGGCTGGATCACGACTTGCTGGTCCGCCAGGACCAACTCGCCCGAATCCGACCGAGCCAGAATTCGGGCGTGCGCGGTTTCTTCGGTGGACGGGTTGACCAGAATGATCTGACTGACGAAACCGTCACCGTTGCCGAATTGCGGGAAGTACATCCGGAACGTCAGGTTCGGCTGCTCCGGAATGTAGTCGATCAACAGCACGGGCGGATCGCTCGCAGCTTCCCGGCTGTTGAACCTCTTGGCGGTTGCCGTCGTACCCTCGTTGCCAATCAGAATCCAGCCGAAGTTGCTCGAGGGATCGTCGAGCCAACTTTGGACGTCGTCGACCATGGCGTCTGAGCCCCATACGTAGAGGCCATTCGCTCCTACCTGAACGGAAGCCGAGGGAGTAGCCGCGAAATCTCCGCCCCCGCTCTCCCACTGCTGGATGTCGAAGAAGGTATGGATCCATGTCGCATCTCCCGTTGTCGCAGGAGCTCCGTCACCATCATTGGTGTTACCCGCATTCGAATTCCCCTCTCCCCAGTCCCTCGTGAGACGATACAGTTCCACGGACTGGGTCCCGTTGTTTCTGGTGCTGGAATTCCTCAGCCTCAGCGTCACCCCCGCCACCGTTGCGCCTTGTGGAATCGAGCTGACGTCGAAAGCGACAACGGCCCTCCTCCTGGCCCCTCCATTCTGCAGAGCCGTCCTGCCGGCGAAAAAGGCGATTCCGGCTCCGTTGCCCAAGGAGCCCGTATCGCTCTGATAGAGCGTGTTGTCCTTTATCGGCATCAGCTCGACGGATTCTATCCCCTGCGCCGCCGGCGTCCCGCCCAGCCCAAAAGTCACCAGTAGGTACAAAAGCACCTGCACGCGGATGCTCTTCATGATCGGTCCTCCATTTTCTCTATCGCTTAGCTCTCTTTGCCCAACAAAGTGGAGTAGCGAGTCCCCCTGAGGAAACTCTCAGTTGTCAGATATCGACGCCAGATTTCGACGGAAGGTTCGAACGACGGAGGCTTGGATAGCGAAAAAGGTGAACACCCGACACGCGGGAGACAGGATCGGAAGAGATTGGGAACCCTTGAAATTTCGGACACCGTAAGCGAAAATCACAATCAGGTTCTTTCCTACCTAACCGATCCACCCGGAATGAGGTGTAGACATGCCAGACCCAATGAACACGAGTTCCCCCGACGAACAGACCAGGCTTTTCCTGCCTGAGACGCGACCTGTGACACCGCGCCGGGAAGCCCTCCGTCGCTTGACCATGGTGGGGGCGGCAGCCGCCGTACCTTCCTTTACCGTTTCCGAGACGCATGCAGCGGAGGCAGAGGAGGAGGTCTCCCCTACCGAGGACCTCATGCGCGAACACGGCCTCCTCAATCGGATCCTGCTGATCTACGACGAGTCGATTTCGCGTCTGGAACGCAATCGCGATCTGGATCCAGCGATACTGTCGGGAGCTGCTGGCATCATCCGTTCCTTCATCGAGGACTACCACGAGAAGCTCGAGGAGAACCACCTTTTTCCACGTTTCGAGAAGGCGGGGAAGCTCACGGATCTCGTCGCCGTGCTGCGCAACCAGCATCGCGGGGGTCGCTCTCTGACCGATTCGACTCTCGCGCTGGTCAAGTCCTCCTCCGTACTCCGCGATCCCGAAGAGAAGGCGAAGCTCATCAGCGACTTGAAGGCTTTCCTGCGGATGTACCGGCCCCATGAAGCCCGCGAAGATACCGTGCTCTTTCCCCAACTTCGGGCGATTGTCAGCCCGAATGAGTACGACGCACTGGGTGAAGACTTCGAAGAGAAGGAGCACGAGCTGTTCGGTGAAGACGGTTTCGAGGTGATGGTGGACAAGGTCGCCGACCTGGAAAAGCAGCTGGGTATATACGAACTGTCCCAGTTCACCCCGAAAACTGCGTGAACACGTTCGACCCGTAGACCGGCGTCCGACGAAAACCTGATCCGACGAGAGATCCTGCCGACGCCGTGGAATGCGTACGGGTCGAGGCGGAATTGAAAGAGTCTCCGAGATCCTTTCATCAGAGGAGAGGACACACCTTGAAGATCAGTATTGAAACCACCGTCGATGCACCCATCGAGGAAGTCTGGCGTGCATATACGACACCTGAGGACATCGAACGCTGGAATGCTGCGTCCGAGGACTGGCACACAACCAGTGCCACAGTCGATTTACGCGTCGGCGGGGCCTTCTCCTCGCGTATGGAGGCCAAGGATGGCAGCATGGGCTTCGATTTCGCCGGCACATATACCTATATCGTGAAGCACAGGCTGATCGAATATTCCTTCGGAGATCGTGAGGCACGGATCGAGTTCAAGGAGAGCCCGAAAGGCGTTCAAGTACGCGTTACCTTCGACAGTGAGCCGACGCATTCCATCGAGCAACAGCGCGATGGCTGGCAGGCCATCCTTGACAACTTCGCTCGCTATGTCGAGAAAGCTCGATGATTCTGCGTGGCCCGAGAGCAGCCGTCCTGAGAGCCTGGTCACGCTCTCGCCCTGCAGCATCGCTAACGGGACGAACTCGAGCGGGTCGACGACCGTCCGTTAGGTCGACTCCGGAGCCCGGCCGGGCCAAACCGGCTCGCACCGCACCTCTGTCCTCACCGAGCGGGCAATGAAGCATTCCTCGTGAGCCGCCCGATGCATGGAGACGACCTCGTCCATGGTCGGTTGCCGATCACTGCCGAAAAGAACCTCAGGGCGAAGCGTCACCCGCGAAATCGAAAGCTTCCCGGATGGATCTTTACCCATGATCCCGACTGCCTCGTCTCGGTAGTCTTCAACGACGAAGCCTCTCTTTGCTGCAATGGACAGAAACCACAGCATGTGGCAACTCGACAGACTGGCGACGAAGGCTTCTTCCGGATCGACCGCCTCCACGACGGAGAACGGGATGGGGACGACGTGAGGAGAGGAAGAAGCGGGAACTTCGAGTCCACCGTCGAACAGCCAGCGATGCCCGCGGCTGTACCGATTGTCGCTAAAGGGAACACCATCTCGGCTCCAGATTACGACGGCCTTGTACTCGACCATGGCTATTTCGCGGTGGGCTCGAGACGCGTCACGCTGCGGACGTTTCCTGCTTCCTGGGGGAGACCCGGGATCTCCATGACCGGCCGGATTTCGATGGTCCCGAAACGAGCGGCGGGAATCCGTTCAGCGATTCCGATCGCTTCGTCCAGGTTCCCGGCATCAATCAGGAAGTAGCCCCCAAGCTGTTCCCGCGTCTCGGCGAACGGACCATCGGTCACGAGGCGTTTTTCTTCACGGATCCGCACGCTGGTCGCCGTCGAAGTGGGATGCAGCGGAGAGGCGCCGCGAGATTGACCGCTCGAGTGGAGTTCATGCGCAAGCCGCGTGGACTCGGCGTAGCACGCTTCCGCCTCCGATTCATCCAGGCTGTTCTCGCCCAGGTAGACCAACAACATGTATTTCATTCTCGAACCTCCAGTTTTTCGGTCGAATGGCCGGCTCACAAATCGACAGTCTTGCGGCGAAGGACTTAAGATTGAGTATGCCTGCCGACGTTCCCGGGACGATCGAGTCAGTTTACCGCAACGACTGGGGCCGAATCGTCGCCACTTTGATTCGGCTGGTCGGCGATTTCGATCTGGCCGAGGAATCTGTTCAGGAAGCGTTCACAGCCGCCGCAAACCAGTGGCCTGAATCGGGCATACCTCGCTCGCCCCGCGCCTGGCTCATCCAGACGGCCCGCCACAAAGCCATCGACCGCATTCGTCGCCGAACGAGATTCAGCGAGAAATTGGACTCCTTGGCCGCCGAGGGGTCTGTCCCTATCGTCGATACCCCGGATTACGATGTCGAATCGATTCCCGACGACCGCTTGCGCCTGATCTTCACCTGCTGTCACCCTGCTCTGGCACTGGAGGCTCAGGTGGCCTTTTGACCCTGCGGGCACTATGCGGCCTCCAGACGGACGAGATCGCGCGGGCATTCCTCGTGTCTACATCCACCATGGCGCAGCGGCTGGTCCGGGCGAAGCGCAAGATTCGTGATGCCGGGATCCCGTATGAAGTCCCGAACACGCGCGACATGGCGATCCGGCTCGACGCCGTTTTGACGGTGATCTATCTCATCTTCAATGAGGGATACGCGGCCAACCGAGGTGAACCCCTGATCCGCGAAGATCTCTGCGCTGAGGCCATCCGGCTCGGCCGATTTGTGAGGGATCTCATGGCACCCGATCCTCCCGCAGAGGCGACGGCACTCCTCGCGTTGATGCTTTTGCACGACGCTCGGCGGAAGGCTCGACAGGATGACGCGGGGGATCTGATCCTGCTCGAGGAACAGGATCGCAGTCAATGGAACCGAGAGCAGATCGCTGAAGCGATGCCTCTCGTCGAGGAGGCTCTCCGGGGAGGTCCAGGTCCGTACGCCTTGCAGAGCGCCATCGCTTCGTTGCATTGCGTGGCTGCTCGGGCCGAGGAAACGGACTGGCCCCAGATCGTGGGGCTCTACGATCTCCTGATGCAAGCTCAGCCTTCTCCAATCGTATCATTGAACCGAGCCGTGGCCGTCGCCATGGTCGAAGGTCCCCAGGCCGGGCTCCGGATCATCGACGAAATTGCCGCCAACGGAGAACTCGAAGGGTACCACCTTCTCCATGCGGCACAGGCCGATCTGCTGCGTCGCCTCGGCTCATACGACGAAGCGGCGCAAAGCTATCGAAGAGCCCTGCAACTGGTAACCAACGCCAGCGAACGCCGCTATCTCGAACGTCGCCTGCAGGAAATCCAGACAGGAAACAGCTGACACGCGCCATTGGGGACGTGCACAGCCTAAGCAGCGTTTCCCTCAATGGCCCGTGTCATCCTCACTTGCCCGATTCGCTGCCGCCACGATCGCGTCCGCAACCCGAGATGCCAGCTGCGACGGAATGTCGTGCCCCAAACCTTCGATGATGCGCAGCTCCGCACCCTCGATCTTCGCGGCTATTTCGCGGGCCGCGTCGACCGATCTGATGGGGTCCTCCGTGCCTTGAAGAACGACGGTGGGGACATGGATCTTCTGAAGGCCCGCAAAGCGGATCGGATCATAGTGAGCCAGGAATGCCACAGTCTGCTGGCGTGATAGAGCTGCCGCATCGTACGAGCGGGCGACATCTCGTTCGACCTCCTGGCGCGCCTGCTGCTGGCTCATGGCGTAACGACTTCCTGCCAGTACCTGCTTGGTTTTCGCCATGTATTCGGTAAAGGCCTCCTTGCCGCCTGCGGCCGGCGGCGGCAATCCGGCAAACGCATCGGGCTTTGCTACCACCGGCAGGGCGGGGTTGCCGGAGTCCGCCATCATGGAGGTGAGCGACAACGTGCGCTCGGGATGGTCAATCGCGACGAGCTGAGCGATGGCACCGCCCATCGAGATGCCGGCGATGTGAGCTTTCTCGATGCCCAGAGCGTCCAGCAGACCGACGGCGTCGTTGGCCATGTCCCGAAGGGTGTAGGCGAGCGGTGGAGCCTTGCCCTCCTGAAGGGCCTTGGTGATCGCAGCGGTATCCGGCAGGCCGGCCTCCGTCAATTTGGTCGAAAGTCCGGAATCGCGGTTGTCGAAGACGACGACGCGATAACCACGCTGCACGAGATCGTTCACGAGTGAAGTCGGCCAGTCGATCAGCTGCTGTCCGGTACCGCCGATCAACAGCACGGTTTTGCGATCAGCCGTGCCGAAGCTTTCATACGCAATTTTGATCCCGTTTACTTCGGCTACGCCGCTCGTATGCTGGGCGGCAGCCGGCTGTCGCCCGTTTTTCGATCCGGCGACGCACGCCGACAACGGAAGAGCGAACGCTACCAGGAGGGCTAAAAACCGCCAATCGCTCCAGAGTCTTATTCCGTTCTTACGCTGAGTCTTGATTCCCACTCCGAGTCTCCTTGCCGAGGCCGGCATGCGCCCGGGCTTGGCGGGTTTCCGACTGAGTGATCAGAAGCTCCAGGGCCAGGACGGATGCCTCCAGTATAGAGCACATCATCATCGCTTGGTTTTGATGTTGCCCCGCTGATTTGCAGTGGCTGTCCGTACGTTCGTGAGGGCACGCAGGGCCTATAAGGGCGGCAGCGCGGCTCGGCATGGTTATCAGGGGCCCTCCTCGCGAGACTTGTCGCTTTTACGCCCGGCTTCGGCAAGGAGACCGAGGGAAGATGCCCCCGGCTCGAACGGCCCAACCCGCCGACCTTGTAACTACTGACTATCAAGGTACTCGAGAAAAATCAGGCGAGGGCTGGAGCAATTGTCGATTTCTTAGGTTCCCGAACGACGAAGAGGTGAACAGGCAAACAGAGCAAGTCTTATTATCAAGTCGTAATATAAGGAGAAGCGAAAATGCGGTCCCTGTCACTCTACAAACCCGGCAACGACGGCTGTGGACAGTGCGACGGTCCACTTTGTCTCGAACGAGACAACAACCGTTGTGCCAACCACGAACTGAAGTCCGGCCGCAGCACGAACTCGACGATTTCGAGCCGACCCAAGTGATCGGGCGCTTCCGCAAGATGGAACCCGATCAGAAGAATTGATCCGCGCACACCAGGATGCGCAAAAAGGAGTCTGTCATGATGCGAAGAATCACCTCATGTCTCTGGTACGACGGCAATGCCGAGGACGCTGCCAGGTTCTACACATCGGTCTTCCCCGATTCGAAGATCGACTCGACGGCCCCTGTCACGGAGTCGGTTGCCAAAGCCGCGCGATTACCGGAGGGAAGCGTGCTGACTGTCACCTTCCGGCTCGCCGACCACCACTTCATGGGACTCAACGGCGGTCCGGAGTTCAAGTTCACGCCGGCCACCTCCTTCTATGTCGGTTGCCGCTCGTCCGAGGAGATCGATGAGCTCTGGAAGAAGCTCTCCGAGGGCGGTTCCGTACTGATCGCGATCGACAAATACCCCTGGGCCAAACGCTACGGATGGTGCCGGGACAGGTTCGGGCTGACCTGGCAGTTGATCCTGGCCGAAAGCGAGAAGAAGATCGCTCCCGCCTTGCTTTTCGCCGACGAACTCAGCGGCCGAGCCGAAGAGGCGATCGACTTTTACACCTCACATTTCGACGATTCCCGGATTGCCCAAATCGAGCACTACTCCGCGGGAGAGCCGGGTAAGGAGGGGTCGGTGAAGTTTGCCAGGTATTTCCTTGACGGCCAACAGTTCGTCGCCATGGATGCGCCCGGCCGGCACGGCTTTACCTTTTCACCGGCCGTTTCCTACATGGTGAACTGCAAAGATCAATCCGAGGTCGATCGGTTCTGGGAAAACCTGTCCGATGGTGGCTCCAAGGGCCAGTGTGGATGGCTGACCGACCGTTTCGGTATCTCCTGGCAGATCGTGCCCTCGAGATTCGAAGAACTCATGAAGAGCAAGAACGGAAAGAAGATAGAGAACATGATGAAGGCCATGATGCCGATGACCAAACTCGAGATGGACAAATTGCAGGCGGCCTTCGACGAGGCATAGGGAGACTCAGCCAGACACTTGCCGGAGGCGACAAGGTAGGGCGCGGCGATCCGAGACAGCCAAATGGTCTGGCGATGGACTTGAAACGGCATCTGAGAGCGGCAGCAACCCCGACGCCCGCCAGCCGATGGTCCGCTACTACGGCCGCTATTGCCACGCAAACTTGGGGGCCTCCCTGCCACGCTGAGGAGCTCCAGAGCATTCGTGGTAGCGCCAGACCGGGACGGAATAGGGCATATTGGACATATAGGACCCGGAGAGACTTTTCGAGGATGAGCTGCAATCTCGCCGGGTCAAGTCGGCCGGGAAAGCCCCTGAAACAGGCCTCAACCTCTCCACCCGCAATATCCTCGCGACCGTAAGCATCGACTACCAGGTCCGGCCGGTCGACCGGGCGGTTCCGCCGGTCGCTGCGGGCTTCGCCCGGTCCAGGAGATCGCATTCATGGATCGACCATGGATCGACGGTCGACGGGGCAGCGTTGGCGTGAGGGAGCAGAGTCTGCGGAATCTCACGCCCGGACGACCGGCCGAACAACCGGCGCGACGCACCCCTCGGCAAACGTCGCCGCAGCTTCGAGTTGATCCGGTTAACCCGTCCGAAGTCGGTTCTCCGCTTCCTCAGACGCGCGCTCGTCGGCCAGTTGCTTTCGGAAGTTGGCCTCGGATCGATCCAGCCAACTCCGGTAGCCCTCCGGACCGACGAACGGATTCCGGTCCGAGCCCCGTTCCGCGAGCTTCGCCTCCATGCCGAACTCCCAACTGTGCCCGGCCAGGAACACGTCGCAGGGCAGCGCTCGCAGCGTCGCAAACGTCTTCACGAAATCCTCGACAATGTCCGGATAGCCCGGGTTGTTGATCAACCGGTAACCCGGTGCGGTCACGCTCGCCGCAAACACGACACGGTAAGAACGTTCGCCCTCGCGGACCGTCGTCGTGTAGGTGGTGGCGCCCTTGGTGTGCCCCGGCGTGAAGTGCGCCACGATCACCACGTCGCCCAAGCGGATCTCCTCGCCATCCTGGAACACGCCATCTGCAGTTACCGGCGGGAACGCAAACGAGTCCCTGAACGCGAAATCACCCTTGCCTCCCCGGGCAAACGGCGCCAGCTCGGCCGGATGCACGATCAGCCGCGCCTTGGTCAGCGTCTTCACCGCCGCCATGCCGCCCGCATGATCGGCATGGGCGTGGCTCGCGAGCAGCAGTCGGATGTCTTCCACGCGGTAGCCCAGCTTCTTTACGTTGGCTTCGATCTGCGGCACGGTCTCCGCATAGCCCGTGTCGAGGAGGATGTGCCCCGACGGCGTCGTGATGAGGAAGGACGAGACGCCGGCCGCTCCCACGTAGTACACGTTCCCCACGATGCGGAACGGCTCCACCGGCCGGTTCCATTCGGCATTGGCCGGCGCATACTGCGCCCATGCCACGGCGCCCGTCATCCAGAAAAGCACCATTGCCACGCGGCGCGATCTCAACCCGGCCCCCTTCCTCGATTCTGAGTCGGCACACCCGCTCGAACGGTATGCCGAACCCGTGCGCGTCGATGATCCGGACCCTGACGAGCGACTGCAAAAACCTGCGGCGAGCAGCGGCGACCCCTTCCGCGCGCACGATTGAGATACGGGCTCGCCACTTGCGGGAGGGAGTGTATCTCAGCGGACATGGTGAGTAAACGCGTGAAATGACTGTTTCGACTGTGCGGTGTTCTCTCCCGGATTTCGACCCTGCGGGGGCCAACCGGCCCGAGGACCTGATCCCCCGAAATGCCTCTGTTCGTTCGCGCCGGATCCATCGTGCCCATGGGGCCCGCGGTCCAATATGCGGGTGAGAGACCGGCCGATCCGATGGAATTGCGCGTCTATCGTGGCGCGGACGGGGCATTCACCCTTTACGAGGACGAGGGGGACAATTACGATTACGAACGCGGCGTTCACGCGACGATCCCGATTTCGTGGAACAAGGAAGGAATAACCATGCATAGACGCGACTTCTCCAGACTCATGGCTGCCGGGGCCGGCCTGGCCTCATTTTCTTCGGCTTCCGGGATCGGGCACGAGGAGGTGGTCCAAGGCGGCTCGCCCGCGAGTTTCCCGGTATCCGATTGGGAGGCGGTGGTGAAGGAAGGCTGGGGCACTTCCGGCGATCAGGCCGGTCCGGGTACTTGGGACGGCGTCCCCTTACAGACGCCGGCGGACGTTCCTGATCCGACCGGCGACGGACCGTTCAAGGCGGAATGGAATTCGCTGCTCGCCTACGACGGGCCGGAATGGTATCGCGACGCCAAGTTCGGCATTTGGGCGCATTGGAGTCCGCAGTGCGTGCCGGAAGACGGTGACTGGTATGCCCGCAACATGTACATTCAGGGCCAGGACCAGTACCGGAACCAGGTCGGACGCTACGGGCATCCCTCCGTCTTCGGCTACAAAGACCTGTGCGCTCAGTGGACGTTGCTGAATTGGGAACCGGAGGCGTTGATTGAGCGCTACAAGAACGCGGGCGCCCGGCTGTTCGTCGCGCTGGCCAATCACCATGACGGCTTCGATGCCTGGAACTCCAGACATCACGCCTGGAACGCGCAGAACATCGGTCCGCACCGAGACGTCATTGGCGACTGGGCGGCGGCGGCGCGTAAGCAGGGGCTGCGGTTCGGCGTGACCGTTCACGCGGCACGCAACTGGTGGTGGTTCCAGGTCGCTCACCTGTGCGACAAGAGCGGCCCGCTGGCCGGGGTGCCTTACGACGGTCACCTCGCACTGGACGACGGCAAAGGCCAATGGTGGCAGGGCTATGACCCTCAGCAACTCTACGGCCGCAAGCACGGCATCCACGAGAATCCCGACGAAGCCTATGTCCGCAACTTCTACAACCGAGTGCGCGACCTGATCGACCAGCATGACCCCGACCTGCTCTATTTCGACAACACCGGATTACCGTTGGGTTGGGCGGGCATGAATATCGGCGCCTATTTTTACAACCACAATCTCAAGACGCGCGGCGGCAAAATGGAGGCGGTGTTGAACATCAAGCACGTGCCGGACGAGCACGCCAAAGCGGTGGTGGCCGACTACGAACGCGGCGTGACCAACCGCGTCATGCCCTATGCCTGGCAGTCGGAGACCTGCATCGGTGACTGGCACTACAACCGCAAGCGGTTCGTGGACCATTCCTACATGAAGCCCGGTCAGGCCGTCCGCTGGATGGTGGACGCCGTAAGCAAGAACGCGACCTTCATCCTCAATGTTCCCGGCAAGCCGGACGGCACCATCGACTCCGACGAGCAGGCCATCGTCGACGCTATCGGCGGCTGGCTGAAGCACAATGGGGAGGCGATCTATGAGACGCGGCCCTGGAAGGTCTACGGCGAAGGCGCGCATGAAGCCAAGGGCGGTGCGTTCGGCGGCGAAACCACCGGCCAGTTGGATGCTCGCGATATCCGCTTCACCCGCAACAAGCGCGGCGACGTCGTGTATGCCATCGTGCTCGGTTGGCCCGACGGCGGCCGCTTCATCGTCAAGAATCTGGGAACCGCGTCGGCGACGCAGCCGGGGAGCGTGAAGAATGTCGAATTGATCGGCAGTCGCGCAAAACTCGACTGGAAGCAAACAGCCGAGTCTCTCACCATCAGGAAGCCCGCGGAAAAGCCTTGCGATTTTGCATACGCCCTGAAGGTCAACCTGACGTGATGTGCATCGAAACAGGCCCCTGGCGACGAGGGGCCTGAGACGCTCGTCATCCGATGCGAGCTGTCGCCGGAGCAATCGCCACAGAGCTGGAGTCGACCGATCATAAAAAATGCTTCTTTCACCATTCATCGGCCTCTCAAATCACTGGCCGTCTACCGGGTCGGCTATCATGCGAATGATCCCCTTGGGGCCGCCGTAGTTCCCTCCCCCGCCGCTGATGAATTCGTTGAACCAGATCGGCGTGGACAGATCGCCCTTCACGTGCAGCACCCCGACCGAGGCATCCAGCGGCCGACGTCCCTCACTTCGTTCCTCAGCATCCCGCAAACGGCAGCGTCAGCAACATCAGAGCCGGAACGAAGTGAGGGTGTCACCAAAGCCCAACGCGCCGCGCCCGCCCGTTCCCACGAAAGCCGCCGGGTTGCCGCGGGCGATCGTTCGGGATGGGAAGGGGGGTACAGTCGTGCCCGGGGTCCCTCACATCGGTCCCCAGCATCCCGCAAACGGCAGCGTCAGCAACATCAGAGCCGGAACGAAGTGAGGGTGTCACCAAAGCCCAACGCGCCGCGCCCGCCCGTTCCCACGAAAGCCGCCGGGTTGCCGCGGGCGATCGTTCGGGGGTGGGAAGCAGGGGTACCCGACGGTCGTACAGGGGGTCCCTCACTTCGGTCCCCAGTATCCCGCAAACAGCAGCGCCAGCAACATCAGAGCCGGAACGAAGTGAGGGTGTCACCAAAGCCCAACCGCCGCGCCCGCCCGTTCCCACGAAAGCCGCCGGGTTGCCGAGGGCGATCGTTCGGGATGGGAAGCGGGGTACCCGACAGTCGTGCAGGGGGTCCCTCACTTCGGTCCCCAGCATCCCGCAAACGGCAGCGCCAGCAACATCAGAGCCGGAACGAAGTGAGGGTGTCACCAAAGCCCAACCGCCGCGCCCGCCCGTTCCCACGAAAGCCGCCGGGTTGCCGAGGGCGATCGTTCGGGATGGGAAGCGGGGTACCCGACAGTCGTGCAGGGGGTCCCTCACTTCGTTCCGGCTCTGATGTCGCTTTGATGTCCCATTTGTGCGGGGTTGGGAAGTCGCGTCAGGCCACGGGCGAAAGGCGGCCTTCCTTCTCCGCCACTCCCGGCCACCCGTTCTCCCGCGACCCGTCCACCCGTTCTCCAGCGACCCGGTCGCGACCTGGTCCCGGCGGTTGCGTCGAACCGGCAAGAGGGATTCCCGCTTCCCGCGGGGCAGTTTTTGCGCAACAGCTGATATAGAATCGTCGGCGTATGAAGATCGGACTGCCGCGCGAAGTCAAGGACAACGAGTATCGAGTCGGACTGGTTCCTGCCGGTGCGCACAGCCTGGTGGGTGACGGACACACGGTGCTGGTCGAGAAGGGCGCTGGAGACGGATCCGGTTTCGGCGACGAAGAGTACGTTGCGGCCGGGGCCCGCATCCTCGATACAGCAGACGATGTGTGGGCCGAGGCCGACATGATCGTCAAGGTCAAGGAGCCCGTTTTCCAGGAGTACCCTCGGCTCAGGGACGGTCAGATCGTTTTCGGCTATTTTCATCTGGCGCCGCTACCCGATCTGACGCAGGCGCTCCTTCACCAGGGGGTCGTGGCGGTGGCCTATGAGACGATCACCAACAACCGCGGAACCCTGCCTCTGCTGACGCCGATGAGCGAGATCGCAGGGCGCATGGCGACGATCGTCGGTACCTACTATCTGCAGAAGCCCCGAGGTGGCCGAGGCGTCCTCCTCGGCGGCGTCCCCGGCGTGCGTCCTGCCCTGGTGTTCGTCGTCGGTGCGGGGACGGTCGGTCTGAATGCCACGAAGATGGCCATGGGGCTGGGCGCGCAAGTCAGCGTCCTCGACGTCGACGTCGACAAACTGCGTTACATCGACGACCTTTATTTCGGCCGCGTCGAGACGCTCGTATCGAATCCCATGCACATCGCAGAGTCTCTAAAGCAGGCGGACCTCGTCATCGGTGGTGTCCTGATTCCGGGTGCGAACGCGCCCAAGATCATTACCGAAGAGATGGTGCGGGGCATGAAACCCGGGTCGGTCATCGTCGATGTCGCTGTCGACCAGGGCGGATGTTGCGCGACGACGCGGCCGACCACGCACAGCGACCCGGTCTACGAGCTCTACGGTGTCCTTCACTATTGCGTCACGAACATGCCGGGTGCCATGCCCCGTACATCGACACAGGCACTGACGAACGTCACGCTCCCCTATGCGCGCCGCATCGCTTCCCACGGACTGCAACGGGCGGTTCGGGACGACGTGCACCTGAAGAACGGCATCAACGTTTATCGGGGAAAGGTAACCTGTCGTCCGGTCGCGGAGGCGCAAGGACTCGACTATGCTCCCATCGACGACCTCCTCGGGACCGAAGCGGTCCAGTGAACCTCACGGAGACGTGGCAGAGACCTCCTTGCCGCCGTGTCCCGTCGACCGGACCCCGTTCGTGAAGGTCCTGCCTCTCCTCTTCATCGAGGAAGCCCGGGATGGGCTCCATAACATGGCGGAAGACCGTCGGTGGCTGGAAACAGCTGAAGCGGCCGAGGCGCCACTGGTTCGAGTCCGGCTTTACCGCTGGGAGCCGCCGACGGCATCCGTCGGGATGAACCAGGATCCGGCATCCGCTCTCGATGTCGACGCCTGCCGGTCCGAAGCCGTCCCGATCGTCCGTCGCCCGACCGGCGGCAGGGCGGTCTTCCACGACCGGACGGAGCTGACCTATTCGGTGATCTGCAACAGCCCTTCTCTGACGGGAGCGGGGGGGATTCTCGAGACCTATCGTCGAATTGCCGAGGTGCTTCGGGCAGGTCTGCGGGGTGTGGGGGTGGAGACGAAGCTCGAGCGATCCGGACCGGGGGAGCGGGCCGGAGCCGAAGCGACGCATCGGACGCCCTGTTTTGCCAGCGCCTCGCGCCATGAGCTGCTCTGGCAGGGCCGGAAAATCGCCGGTAGTGCTCAACGACGCCTCCGGCGAGCCGTCCTGCAGCATGGTTCCATCCCTCTCGAAATCGACTATCCCCGGATGGCCAGGCTCCTCGGTGCCCGGGAACCCGTTCTACGGAACAGCATGGTTTCGGTGAGCGAGGCCGCCGGTCGGAGGGTGGGTGCCGAAGAACTCGCCGAGTCGATGAAGTGGGCCTTCGCAACCCTGCTCATCTCCGGGACCTGAACGGGAGCGACCGGGTGGGATGTCTTTGCCGGTTCGACGTGACCGTCGGGGAGGGGGTCGCGGAGAACGGGTCGCGGGAGAACGGGTGGCCGGGAAAACCACAACCGCAAACGGCAGCGTCAGCAACGTCAGAGCCGGAACGAAGTGAGGGTGTCACCAAAGCCCAACCGCCGCGCCCGCCCGTTCCCACGAAAGCCGGCGGGTTGCCGCGGGTGTTCGTTCGGGGGTGGGAAGCAGGGGTACTCGACGGTCGTACAAGGGTTCGCTCACTTCGTTCCGGCTCTGATTCGCCTGATTCCCCTGATGTTGCATTTTGCACGGTCGGGGCATCGCCTCAGGCCACGGGCGAGCGGAGAACGGGTCGCGGGAGAACGGGTGGCCGGGAGAACCGCAATCGCAAACGGCAGCGTCAGCAACGTCAGAGCCGGAACGAAGTGAGGGTGTCACCAAAGCCCAACCGCCGCGCCCGCCCGTTCCCACGAAAGCCGGCGGGTTGCCGCGGGTGTTCGTTCGGGGGCGGGAAGCAGGGGTACTCGACGTTCGTGCAGGGGGTCCCTCACTTCGTTCCGGCTCTGATTCGCCTGATTCCCCTGATGTCGCATTTTGCACGGTCGGGGCATCGCGTCAGGCCACGGGCGAGCGGAGAACGGGTCGCGGGAGAACGGGTGGCCGGGAGAACCACAATCGCAAACGGCAGCGTCAGCAACGTCAGAGCCGGAACGAAGTGAGGGTGTTACCAAAGCCCAACCGCCGCGCCCGCCCGTTCCGCGAGAGCCGCCGGGTTGGCGCCGGTGTTCGTTCGGGGTGGGAAGCGGGGTACTCGACGGTCGTGCAGGGGGTCCCTCACTTCGTTCCGGCTCTGATGTCCCATTTGTGCAGGATTGGGACATCGAGTTAGGCCACGGGCGAGAGATGGCCTTCCTTCTCCGCTACTCCCGGCCACCCGTCCTCCCGGCGACCCGTTCTCCCGCCCGACCCGTTCTCCCCCGCCGCCGACACCTCCTGCCTCCCGCCTCATCTCTCCTTCAACAGCTCCAGACATTCGAGAACCGCGCGACCATCATGGTAAGGCCCTTTCCAGGGATCCGCCTTCATCCCACTGGGCTCACCGTCGGGACCAATCCAGGAGAACCACTCGCCGTGATCCCAGTCCACCTGGTGGTTGACGATCCAGTCCAGTGTCTGTTCGAAGACCTTGGCGTAGGCCGGGTCGTCGGTGCGCCGGTACATCTTGAGCGCCGACACGAGTCCCTCGGCCTGCACCCACCAGGACTTCCTGCGGTCGAGGGCAGGCGTTCCGAAAGCTCCCGTATGGAAGAATCCTCCCTGGTCCTGATCGTAGCCATGGGCCAGCGCATATCCGAACAGCGTCACGTAGAGGTCGAGCAGCGGCCCGTCCGAGACGGCAGCGCTGTCGGCCGCCTCCATCAGCAACCAGACATTCTCGATGTCGTGGCCGTAGGAGACGACCTCCTTTTCCGGTCCGGTGAGGGGAAGCCAGTTGCGCTGATACTGGTCCGTACAGGCCCCGACTTTCTTGCGAACGACCGCATTGCTCAGAATCATGATCAGTTCCCGCAGCCGCTCGCGAACCAGGGGCTCCCGGGATACCGTGTAGAAGCGTGCCCAAGCCTCCATCAGATGGAGATGGGTGTTCATACTCTTGGTGTTGTTCGGAGTACCGATGTGGCTCGACTCCGCATTCTCGATCGGAGTCCAGTCGCGGCGGAAGGACTCATGATAGCCACCATAGACGGCGTCGTGGGCATGCAGATCGACCAACTCGAACAGGCGATGGGCCAGCTTCAACGCTTCTTCGTCCTGGGAAACCGAAAAGTACTCCGACAATGCATACAGGGCAAAAGCCTGACCGTACAGATGCTTGTCCGAGTCGAGCACCTTTTCCCCGGGTGAATCCACGAGCCAGTAGAAGCCACCCTGTTCCGCATCCCACATCCGGTCACGGAGAAACCGAAAGCCATGCCGGGCGGCATCCACATACTCGGGTTTACCGTAGCGGGAACCGGCCAGACGCGAGAAGAACCAGACCGTTCTTGCCTGCGTGACCAGAGCTTTCGGAGCGGGGCCAAGCCATTTTCCCTGGAGATCATGATTCAGGCGGTACCCCCCGTCCTCGCGGTCCAGACAGTCTGGGTACCAAAAGGGTAAGATGTTCTCATTGAGTATGCGTTCGAGTTTAGCCGTGTCCGTCTGCACATCCTGAGCGATGGCGGAGTGCGGAGGCATCAGGCCGGCCAGGAAAACAGAGAGCGTCAGGAGACGTTGGAAAGTCATTGCGCCGGCCATGTTAGCACTCAACCCGACCCTCCGACAGCATGGGCTCGTACCGTGTACGATGTCCGCAAGCGTCGGTCTGTGAGAAGGAAGCTACTGTGCGATACATCCTCCTGTTCCTGTTGTTGATCTGCATCATTCTGTGGCTGGAGCGCTTCTACTGGAAGCGCACGGCGCAACTGCTCGAAGAGAGACTCGTTGGTCGAGACCGATCCACCACGGTTCACAGCCTTTTCGATGCCTGGCTGGACGGACGCATCGAAGCGCGACTGCACAAGCACGACTAAGGAGTTCCAATTGGTGACACGCACGTAATGCGCTCGCAAGTTGCCGCCAAAAAAGGATTCAGAAGCCGGTCTGGTACTTGTTCTCTACCAGGGGAGCTCGTCGAGGCTCACGCCGAGTACTTTTCGAGCGACGGCATCGAGTCCATCCCGGGCTCCAGTGAGATGGATCGTGCGGTGCACGTGCTCCGCGCTCTCGCCGGGGGCGAGGGCGGCGGCCGGAGACGACGTCTCGAGCTCGTAGAAGGGGCCGAGCGGCGCCTGTCCGGGGGCGGGCGGGCCGTCGTTGTAACTGTTGACGACATCGCCGCCGTACGGTTTCTCCTGGATTTTCCACATGGAGTTGACGTAGTCCGTCGCACCTTCGGGACGGCTGAAGAGTACGATCGTCAGCACCCCGTTGGCCCGGTCCCAGCTTCCGAGCTCCGACCGGGCCCGGTCGGCCGACAGACCGATCTTGCTGCGGTAGGTCCCGTCGGCTCGAAAGAAGAGGACGCCGGGCCGGAGGATCAGCCGGTCCGCGGGTACCTTGCCGAAGTAGGCGTCGTTGACGATGGAGGCACCTTCGTCGTCTTCGGCCGCGTCGCGGTAAGGAATGATGACCGTCGTCTCAGGGGTCGGATTGAACTGCCCAAGGATCCAGATCGACAGGAGACCGGTCTTCTTCCTCCAGGCGGCCTCGCCCGCATTCGTGAGCCGGTTGATCGATTCGAAGGCAACGCTCTGGATGCCGGGATCGAGTGGTGCGCCGAGCAGGTCCCCGACTTCGTCACGCGGGATCAGCCGGATCGAGCGATCCACACGGAGATCGAATTCCGTGCCCGAATAGTTCTCGAGATGGATCGCATGCCGGAATGTGGCCTCGTCCGGACCTACCGAGACAAGCTCGTAGGCTTCGGTGTCGATGGCAGGCGGAGTCTGCCAATGCTGCAGGTCGAACGGAGCCGCCGGCTTGAAGAAGACCGAGAACTGGCCTCCTTCGGGTCCGATCCAGAATCGGTCCTCGCCGCCGAAGGCGTTCATATGCGGCTCGAGCTCTCCACTGCGGATCAGGTCGCGGTTGATCCATCCATAGCTCGGACCCTTGTCGCCGCTACTCGTGCTCGTCATGACTCGACCCTGCCAGGCCGGCACGATCACGACGCGCGGCCCCTCCCGTCCGAGGACAACCGTCTCGACGTGCTGTTGCAGAAATGCCACATCGGCACCAAAGGGTCCGTCCTTGCTCTCTTCCACCTTGTTACCCCCACAACCCGCGGCCGGTACCAGAAGCAGGGCGGCCAGGAGCACCTTCCGAATCGTCATCAGTCCACTCCAGCGTTTCGATTCCGGGACACAGACCATGGTGCCACGAGAAGCTGAGACTGCCAAGTGACGGCGCCGCCGCGCCGCGCCGGCACTCCGGGGGCCGGGTGACGTTGCTGCCCTGGACACGAACCCTGCTACCAGAGGCAGCGCTCAAATGCTTTCGATCCCCACTTGGAAGTTCTTGCCTTCCCAAGTCTGCTGCTCAGGCCAGTAGAAAGTGAAAGCGACGACCGTATTTGCCGGGAGAGCCGACGTGTCCAGGTCCGCCGCGTGGACACCCAGACCGGTGTCGCGAGTGGCCGTTTGCCGGGTCGACTCCCAGGCATTCGAGCTCCAGTGGACTACCGCGGGACTCAAGGTGACCAGCCGCAGCCGCTTGCCTGCCGCAAAGCTTCGACATTTCTGGTTGAAGCTCCAGATCGAGTGACCGGAACGGGTCTGACGCCGAATGTACCGCTCGACCGTCTGGGGAGGCATGTCAAAGACTACGCCGTCCCGGAGCGAACGGCGGAGCTTGATGTACTCGGCGTGGGCCCAGACCAGCGGCATAGCAGATCCGGAGGGCTGTCCGAAGTAGAGCTCGCGAGCGGGAATGGCCGGTGAATCCCAGATCTGCTCGGAGAGGAGTCCTCCCGGGTTCGCAAACGACTCGAGCGCTTTCACGAGCCGCCGCGCTTCATCGAGTTGTCCTGCGGCGACTTCGTAGTGTGCCCGCTCTCCCGTGAGGAGGGGCCACGCCCTTCCCTTCCCCGTTCCGTCGAACGCCGAACCGTCCTCGTGTTCTCCGTAGCCGTCGTCGTTATAACGGTGCCAGAGCGGCCCGGTCGCCGTCTCGACCTTCAGAAGGCTGTCGATCACCTTGATCGTCTGGATGATTCGCGGATCCCCGGGGGCCCGGAGCCCGAACCGGACCAGAGCCAGCGCGTCCGGACTGACGACCTGGCTGGCAGACTCGAGCCCCTCGCCCGGCGGGCGATTCTTGATCGGGACGAAGCCCTCTGCGGGCGATGCTCCGAAGGCCGATTCCGGCGGGGAGACACGCACGTAGTAACCTTCGACGCCGAGAGTCTGCGCGAGAATGGTCCCCGTTGCGTAGGTCCACCGCTCGATCGAATCGTTCCAGGCATCTGCCGTTTCCTCGAGGAATCCCGCCAGTGCCCCGTTGCCCATCCGCGTGGCCATTTCGGCGGCCGCCAACAGCGCCGCAACCTCCACGGCCAGGGTGAACGGAGAATAACCCGGGTCTTCTTCCCAGCGATCCTGCTGCGTCACCGGGCCGTTTCGGACGAGGTAGCCTGCGGCGGCGAGGACCATCGGCCAGTAGAGGTCGAATCCTTCCTCGCCGAAGGCACCATGGCGGCGGGCGAGATCGACGAGGAGGATCGGGAACGCCGTTTCGTCCATCTGGACGCCGGTCCAGTAGGGCGAGCCGTCGAGCCACATATTCTGAGGCCAATGGCCGTCCTGTTCCTGCGTTGCGCGCAGGTAGTCCAGAACCCGGCGGACGTCATCCACGGCGCCGGCTGCCAGCAGACCTCCGGCCGTCTCGACCAGATCCCGTGGCCAGACGAGATGATATCCACCCAGATCTTCGTCCCCCTTTCGGAAACCCCAGGGAATGGAGAGGCTGGCGATCAGCCCGCCGGGAAAACGGTTCGACTCATGGGTTTTCAGGACCGCCGTCGAGATCCGATAGAGCCCGTCGTCCTGCTCATCCAGGGGGATGAGCTGGTTCTGCCACTGTTTCCAGCCCTCGGAGTAGGCGGTCCGTGGATATTCGAAGCCACTGAGCAGGCATGCCCTCGCCCGAAGGCCCGCTTCGGCAGGGGTTCGGCCGAACGCCAGAACCAGCAGGAACTCCCCGTTGGAGCCGGCCAGGTCGACCTCGCCGGTGAGCGCAACGTTTCCATTTTCGGCCCGTTCAAAGGTCCACAACATCTGCTTGTGAGCCGACACGTCCTGCCATCCGTCCGAGGCGCCGACGTAACCGGCGGATCGCTTCAGCCACGAGGCCGAGGAAGCCAGTGCAAGGCAGGTGCCGTCCCGTTCGGCGAACAGCATCGGTACTCCCTTGTAGTCGCCGATCCACGCCGTGTTGCCGGCTCCACAGTTCCCCAGATGGGGTGCCAGCAGGACGTAGAGGTGGAAATCGGCGAGACGTCCCTGCACCGGCTGAAACGAGGTTTGCTGCAAAACCGCGTCCCGATCGGGATCCGTCAGGATGATCTTCTCGATGCGGTACCTGCCGTCGTGGCAGGTGTTGATCAACCGATAGGCGGGGACGCCCTTCTCGAGGCAGGAGACCTGGCTCCTGGTGTGGCGTTTCTCCTCCGAGAACAGACTCCGCCCATCGGTGATCATGAGTCCGAGATCGCGGGTGCAGGCCTGATCGAGCCGTGGGAAGTAGACCTCGTTGAAAATACCGTGACTCAGCGTGAACCAGATGCGACTGGTGGTGCTCAGCGCAGTGCCGACGCCGCTCTTCGCACTCGAGGTCCAGCGCGGCTCCATCCCTGGAGCGCCCGGCGCAAGCCTCCCCTTTTCGATCATGGTTTCGACTCTCCTTTCCGATCGTCGACCTGCCACTCGATGACCGTCTTGATCTGATCGGTTCCATGATGACCGAAGGCATCGGAGAACTGGTCGTACGGGACGGACTGGGTGATGAGCCCGTTGACGTGCTTTCCCCAGAGGGCCTTTCCATGAAACAGGTCATCGACCGCCATCTGGAAATGGTCCCTTGCGGCGTTCACACTCCCCAGCATGACCTGGTTCCAGAGCACCAACTGTCGGATGAGTTCGGCACCATGGATCTTGAGAGGACGGTCTCCACCCGGAATTCCGGTCAAAACGTAGACGCCGTCGATCGCCAGGGCATCGAGGAGATTGAATTCCAGGGAGGCGACGCCGGTGGACTCGAAAATGAGATCCATAGGGCCCAGCGTGTCGTCGACCTTATCGGCCGGGACCTGCCGTCCGTCGATGTACTGGCCGCCGATCCCGGCCAGCCAGCGGGGGCGCGCCGAGTTCGAGTCGACGATGTCGAGCCCGTAGACCTCCGCTCCCCGCAGCCTCAGAGCCATGGCCGCCAGAAGACCGATCGGCCCCATACCCGCCACCAGACAGCGACGCCCGTGCAACCACGCCGGCGTGGCGGGTGCATCGGGGAGCCGCGCCTCCTGCACTTTGACCGCCTCCTCGATGGCCTTCTCCGCCACAGACAGCGGTTCGCACAGTACGCCGACGGTACTCAACTCGGCGGGTACCCGCACGACGTACTGTTCCGTGTCGACCACGAATTCCGTCTGGTAGCCGTCCATGCCCTTGATGCCCCGTTCGACATAGTCGCCCGTGCGGCACATGTCGGGGCGATTCATGCGACAGGGGAGACACTCCCCGCAACTGCGCCGGACCGTGAAGACGGCAAAGTCTCCCGCTTTGACGCGGGTCACCGATTTTCCGACATCGACGACTCTGCCGAACATCTCGTGGCCGATGACGAGTTCCTTCTTGCCCTTCGGGGCGGCGGCACGTCCGCCGCCCACCTCCTCCCGATCGGTTCCGCAGATTCCGACGCGGATGACCTGCAGTTTGACGTCGTGAGGGGCCTGGATATCCGGCTCGTCACGATCGACCAGTTTGACGGTGCTGGTTCCGGGACGTATGGCAATGGCTTTCATTTCTTTCCTCCTGACCCCTTTCCGAAGAGGCCGTGCGGATCAAGTTCGTAGTGATAGACTTTGGCGACCTCGATCTCGAGGCGTCGCAACCACGGGTGCTGGAACGACGCCACTCCGAGCAGGGAACCCACGATAGGCCCTACCCAGTAAACCCACCAGGCATGCCAGACGCCCGAGATGAGGGAGGGGCCGAAGCTCCTGGCGGGATTGGTGCTCGTCCCCGAGACCGGGGCCTCGAGGTAGACCATGATGGCGTAGAGGAACGGAAACAGCAGGGGAGTAAAGGGACGGAGCCGCGCGTGGCCGAGGAAAATGAACAGGCCCAGCACCAGCGCGTACGTCGTCGCAATCTCGCCGAGCAACGCTCCCACGACGCCAAAACCGTCCCCGGGCTCGGTAGCCCCGTAGTGAACCGTCGCACCGAAATGCCCCCACAAAAGGAGCGGCAACGCACCCAGCGCCGCCCCCACCAGTTGTGCGGCGACGAAGCCCAGCGCGCGTTCGCCGTCGAACTTTCGTTGGATCCAGAACGCCAGCGTGACGACCGGATTGATGTGAGCGCCACTCGACTTACCCACCGGTGAAAGCGCGATGAGCCCACCCGTCGTTCCGAACAGGAATCCGGTGAGCAGGCGCCGGGCTCCCGGACTCGGGAGGGCTGAAGCAACGGGACTGGTCGGTGAGAAGTTCAGGATGACGGCCGAAAGACCGACGGCTACCAGGAGTCCGGTTCCAATCATCTCGGAGAGCAGGGGCTTCCAGAGAGTTCGCATCATCGGTTCCATTCGAGCGAGCAGTCGCGCGAAAAACCGGTCGGTCCGGTTCGTCGTTCGGACCACTGCAGCAACGATGAAGAACAATGCGCTGTGGCCAAAACCGCTTTTGCATTAACGACTTACACTTGGAGTATCGCTGACCCTCCCATTCTACGCCGGTTGCCGAAACGCTGTGTGAGAGACAGGATCCCGCGCCGGAATTCGGTCAAGCCGGTATCGTATGATGAGAACGATGAAATGCCTCTCTCAATTCGCTGCAACGATGGTGCTTGGGCTCCTTTGGGGGGTCCTTCCATGTTTCGTATCGGCACAGAATTCGGTATCTCAACTTCCTTCGCCGAGCGGTTCCACGTCGCCGCCGCAGATTCCCTCCCCCGGTGCCGGCAGCCCGTTTCTGGGCAGCGTTCCAACCGATCAGCCGACCGGCACCGAGTTGCCCCTGTCCTTGACCGAGGCCGTTCAGCGAGGTCTTCGAAGGAATCTCGGGGTGCTGCTGAGTGGGCAGGGGAGGAACGCCGCCGAGGGTGCGCGTCGCCAGGCGCTGAGCCGACTTCTCCCGGAACTGTCGGCAGGTCTCAGTGAGACGGTACGACAGTCGAACCTGGCCGCTCTCGGTTTCTCCGGTTTTCCGGGGATTCCCCAGATCATCGGTCCGTTCAGTGTCTTCGATATCCGGGCCTATGCGTCGATGGACCTCGTCAATCTGCCTGCGCTGCAACGCCTGCGGTCGGCGTCCGAGTCGGTCACGGCCGCCGACATGACCTATCAAAACGCCCGAGACCTCGTCGTGCTCGGTGTCGTGGGTCTCTATCTGCAGGCAGTCGCCGGCCAGAGCCGGATCGAAGCGGCCCAGGCGCAGTACCGGACGGCCCAGGCCCTGTACAAGCAGGCGTCCGACTTCAAGGAAGCAGGCACCGTACCCGCCATCGAGGTACTGCGCGCACAGGTCGAGATGCAATCTGAACAGCAGCGGTTGATCTATCTGCAGAACCAGCACGAGAAACAGAAACTGAACCTCGCGCGGGCGATCGGCCTGCCCCTTGCCCAGTCCTTTCGCCTGACCGACGACGCGCCCTACCGTCCCCTGCCCCCGCTCACCCTCGATCAGGCTCTCGATCGGGCATACCGGTCGCGCTCCGACTTTCAGGGCGCTCAGGCCCGGGTGCGTGCGGCCTCTCTGGCGCGAAAAGCCGCCGAGAGCCAGCGCCTGCCGACAGCCGCCGTCGACTTCGACTACGGGAGCATCGGCCGAAATCCCGGGAACTCGCATGGTACCTTCACTCTGGCCGCGAACGTGAAAATTCCCATCTTCGAAGGTGGGAGGATCGCGGGTGAAGTGATTCAGGCGGAGGCCCTGCTCCAGGAACGGCAGGACGAAATGGACAACCTGCACGCCCAGATCCGCTACGATGTCCAGACCTCCTTTCTCGATCTTCATTCGTCGGAAAATCAGGTCAAGGTTGCTCAGAGTACCATCGACCTGGCCAACCAACAGATGGACCAGGCACGGGATCGATTCGCCGCCGGAGTGGCTACGAACATCGAAGTGGTTCAGGCGCAGGCGGCGCTGGCGACGGCCAATGAGAACTATATCTCGAGCCTGTTTGCTTTCAACCTGGCCAAGGCCGAACTGGCCCGGGCCGTTGGCGGCGCAGAGAAGACCGTCGCGGAATATCTTCTGGGAGAATCGAAATGAGCAATGGCGAGGATCCGCAGTCCAAGGATCGATCGGAAGAGAGCGAATCACCCAAGCATGAATCGTCGGCGGGGGGACGGGCGCGTTCATTCACGCGCAGACACCCCCGCGCCAAGTGGATCGTGCCTCTGGCCATAGTCATTGCGGTGGTCGTGGTCTACGAACTCTGGAGCTACTACTCGGTCCGGGCATCGACGGACGATGCTCATATCCATGGCCACATCCATCCCATCAGCGCCCGGGTGGGCGGCCCGGTCATCGCGGTTCATGTCGACGAAAATGAGTACCACGAAGGAGGGACGGTCCTCGTCCAGATTGATCCCCGGGACTACGAGGTGGCTCTCGAGCGCGCCCAGGCCGATCTGATGGAGGCCCAGGCCGCTCTCGATGCCAGCCAGACCAGTGTCCCCATCACTTCCACCAGGGCGACCAGTGAATTGACCGGCTCGGAAGCCGGGGTAAGGCAGGCCCAGGCGTCGCTCGCCGCCGCACAGCGGCAGTTGAGCATGCAGGAGTCACAGCTCAGTTCGGCGCGGGCCCAACTCCAGCAGGCGGAAGCCAACTATGAGAAAGCGTCCCGCGACCTGGAACGCATGAAGATGCTCATCGCCAAAGAGGAGATCTCCCAGCAGCAGTTCGATGCTGCGCAGTCTTCGGCGCAGGCTCTGCAGGCGGTCGTGGCGTCCGCGAGAGCGGCCGTGAGCGGCGCCGAGGCAGGTGTCCGGATCTCGGAGAGTCAGGTGCAGGTCGCCGAGGCGAAGGTGGGTCAAGCACAGGCTGCCGAATCTGCGGCCAAAACCGGTCCCCAGCGGGTTTCCGTCAGCCGGTCTGAGGCCAGATCGGCGGAAGCTCGTGTCAAGCGTGCACAGGCTGCCGTCGATCAGGCGCGTCTGAATCTCGAATATACGACCATCAAAGCGCCCGTCGGCGGAATCATCAGCAAAAGGAACGTCGAAGTCGGACAGGTCGTCCAGCCCGGGCAGCCGCTGATGGCGATCGTCCCTCTGGAGGATATCTGGGTGACCGCCAACTTCAAGGAGACGGAGCTCAAGGATCTCCGGGTGGGACAACCTGCAACGATCTCCGTGGACGCCTACGATCGGGATTACAGAGGCCACGTGGAAAGCTTCTCCGCTGCGACCGGAGCGCAGTTCAGCCTGCTCCCGCCCGAGAACGCCACCGGAAACTACGTCAAGGTCGTCCAGCGGGTTCCGGTCCGGATTGCCATCGAAAAGGGACAGGACACGGAGCACCGGCTGCGACTTGGCCTTTCCGTGGTTGCGACGGTTCTGACCGCGGAAGACGACGAAGGCAAGGATCAGGAAGAACAAAACTAAGGCGTCTTTGCGAAAAGAATCATGGAGGCACACAGACCCCCTCATCGAGGCCGGCCACGAACGGTGCACGAATGTGCGAAGGGAGGCAGAGCATGAAGTTTCGGGTCGTGACGATCGCCAGGGAATGTGGAAGCGGCGGAGGCGCAATCGCTCGTTTACTGGGAGAGCGCCTCGACTGGAGCGTCCTCGATCGCTCGCTGATTTCGGAAGTCGCGCGCCTCGCCCAGGTCGATCCCAAGCTGGCCGAGCGCTATGACGAGAGTATCGACAGCTGGCTCTATCGTCTCAGCAAGAAGGCGCTCTGGCACGGCGGATTCGAGAAGGTCGCCACGCCGGCGGAGGAGTCCTGCTTCGATGCGGAATCGATGGCCGAGATCGTCGCCCGACTGATCCGAGAGGCTGCAGAAGCGGGCCACTGTGTGATTGTCGGCCGTGGAGGACAGTGTCTCCTGCAATCTCGCGACGATGTCTTTCATGTCTACGTGTACGCTCCGATCGAAGAACGGATCGAACGGTTGCGAGAGCGCCTCGGACCCGAGTCCGATATCGACCTGGAGCAGTACATCGATGCGACCGATCGCCGAAGGGCCGAGTGCATCCGCTGGCTGTTCGACCAGGATTGGAGCAACCGCCATCTCTATCACCTGATGGTCAGCTCCTCGATCGGTGAGCAACGGGTCGTGGATGCCGTGTTGAACGCCATGGAAAGAGAAGGGTCCTGACTTTGGCGGAGGACGCGCAGGCGGCAGCAAAGCCTCAGATCAATCCATGGATCGTGGCCATCTCCGTGATGTTTGCCACCTTCATGGAAGTGATGGACACGACCGTCGTCAATGTCTCGCTGCCGCACATTGCGGGAAGCCTCTCCGCCAGCGTCAACGAGGCGACCTGGACGCTGACTTCCTATCTGGTCTCGAACGCCATCGTCCTCCCCATGACCGGGTGGCTGGCCAATTATTTCGGCCGCAAGCGCCTGCTCATGATGTCGGTGACCGGTTTCACCCTCTCCTCGCTGGTCTGCGGCCTGGCCCCCAATCTCCCCGTCCTCGTCATGACCCGGGTGATCCAGGGGGCCGCCGGCGGAACTCTCCAGCCCTTGTCGCAGTCGATTCTGCTGGAAGCTTTCCGCCCCCAGGACCGCGGCAAAGCCATGGGCTTCTGGGGCCTGGGCATCGTCGTAGCCCCGATCATGGGGCCGGTGCTCGGCGGCTGGCTCACCGACCAGTACAGCTGGCGGTGGGTCTTCTTCATCAACATACCGGTCGGGATTGCATCGCTCATCATGACCAAGGCGTTCGTCTTCGATCCGGAATACATCGGCAAGGATCTGAAACGCATCGATTACTGGGGCCTTGGCATGCTGGCGGTGGGCATGGGTGCACTGCAGATTCTGCTGGACAAGGGTCAGGACGAGGACTGGTTCCAGTCTCACCTGATCACGGCCTTGGCCGTGATCGCTGTCGGCGCCATCATCCTTCTGATCATTCGGGAGCTGAAGGCCCGAGATCCGGTCGTGGATCTCCAGGTCTTCAGGAAGCGCACGTACAGCGCCGGGGTCTTTCTGATGACCACGCTCGGCTTCGTGCTGTACGGCAGCCTGGTCCTGGTTCCCATACTGATGCAAACGCTGCTTGGCTACTCGGCGTTCGAAGCCGGAATCGCCATGGCCCCGCGGGGGATGGGGTCGTTTCTGACCATGCCCGTGGTCGGTATCCTGGTGGGCAAGTTCGACCCCCGCAAACTCCTGGCGATGGGCTTCACCCTGTGCGCATTCAGCCTCTATCAGCTGTCCGTTCTGAACCTGAACGCCGGTTACTGGGACTTCTTCTGGCCCCAGTTCATCCAGGGCGTCTCACTGGCGCTCCTCTTCGTCCCCCTGACCACGACGACCATGGATCCCATCTCCAACGAGAAGATGGGAAATGCCACCAGCATCTTCAATCTCTTGAGGAACATCGGAGGCAGCATGGGGATCGCGGCGGCCACAACCTATACCACCCGTTATCAGCAGAAGCTGATCAACGTGCTCGGAGAGCACGTCAACCCTTACAATCCAATCTCCCGGCAGACGGCGGAACAGATCCAGTCCCAACTGATGTCTCGAGGTTCCGACGTCGTTACCGCCGCCCACCAGACCGACGGCATCCTGTTCGGAATCGTGCAGCAGCAGGCGGCACTCGTCTCCTTCATGAACGCCTTCTTCCTGCTGGCGCTGGTCTTCGTTTGCGTGCTGCCCGTCCTGTTCATCATGAAGAAACCAGAGGACACCCGGGGGGGACCACCGATGCATTGACGTGCACCAGGAGCCTTAAGTCGAGAACGAATACGGGAGGTGGGATTATACCGGGAGAACGGGAGAACGGGAGAACCGGAGGACAGGAGGGAGGACCGGAGGACGAGAGAACGGGAATCCCGAGTCCCGAATGCCTGTGGCATCGGGGGCGCATTCGGTATCCTTGCAACCGGAGAGGACAACTGCCATGAAATATCGCTATCTCGGTCGATCAGGATTACTGGTGTCCCGCATCTGTCTGGGCACCATGACTTTCGGAATGGAGGACTGGGGCTGTGACAAGTCCACCTCCGCCGCACTGACGCACAGGTTCCTCGAAGCCGGAGGAAACTTCATCGATACTGCCGACATGTACAGCGCCGGCGTATCGGAGGAATACCTCGGACAGGCCCTTCGGGATCATCGACGGGACGAGATCGTCCTGGCCACGAAATGCTGGTTCCGAATGAACGAGTCACCTAATGCCAAGGGTCTTTCGCGTAAACACATGACGGAAGCTTTCGAGGCCAGCCTGCGGCGGCTCGGCTGCGACTACATCGACCTCTACCAGGTGCACGGTCCGGATCCGTTCACGCCTATGGAAGAAACGCTGCGAGCTCTCGACGACCTGGTCACGAGCGGGAAGGTCCGTTCCATCGGGTGCAGCAACTATTTCGCCTGGCAGATTGCCCGGGCGGCCGGAATCTCGAAGCGACTCGGCCTGGCGCGCTTCGTGAGCGGACAGCATATGTACAATTTGCTGCGCCGGGACATCGAGCGGGAAATTCTTCCGGCCTGTGCTGCCGAGGGCTTGGGGATGCTCTGCTGGAGCCCGCTGGCCGGCGGGATGCTGACCGGAAAATACCGGAAAGAAGACGGACCTCCCGCGGACTCGCGCGTCGGTCTTCGAGCCGACATCGACTTGCCCCGCTACTGGAACGAGAGCAGCTTCCGCCTCATCGATGAGGTCGTCGCCGTGGCCGAGTCGACCGGCAGGACACCGGCACAGGTCGCGCTTGCCTGGCTGCTTCACGACCGTCGCATCACTTCCGTAGTCGTCGGCGCCAGAACGCCATCACAGCTGGAAGACAGTCTGGTGGCCGGCGACTGGGACCTTTCGGAAGAGCTGTGGGAGCGCCTCACATCGGTGGTACCGTTTGAGCCCGGCTACCCCGCGGACTGGATCGAGCTTGCCTGGGGGAACATTGCGGGGAACGAGGAGTTTCCACCCTGGGAAGTCCAACGAGGCAGATTCGGCTTTTAGCCGCGTCTTTCACCGGCCTCCTATTGCCAGCGAAACAACTTCAATGCGAGAACGAAAGCGATGCCACCCCAGGCGGCCAGGATGACGATCGGCATCATCTGGCTGGACAAGGGAAACCCCTCGAGAATGACTGCGCGCAGTGCATTGACCAACTGCGTCAGCGGCAGGGCCTGGACGAAAGGCTGCATGACGGCAGGAAAACGATCCGCCGAGAAGAAGACGCCGGAGCAAAGCCACATGGGCAGCATGGTCAGGTTGAGGATGCCGGAAATGCTCTCGATCCGCTGAGCTCGCGAGGCCGCCAGAAGTCCCATTCCTGCAAAGGCGAGACAGCCGATCAGGGCCATGACGACGATCTCGACGACGCTCCCCTGGATGGGAACTCCGAAGATCCAATGTGCGGCCAGGAGGAGGACGAACATCTCGGGTACGAAGAACAGGATCCTCGTTCCGATCATCGCGAGCAGCAACTGCGGGCGTTTCATCGGTGTTCCGAGCATTCGCTTGAGGAGCTTCTTGATCCGCATGTCGACGAGCATGAAGCCGACCCCCCACAGGCCTCCCCCCATCAGGTTCATGCCGATCAGACCGGGAACCAGGAAGTCGACGTAGCGCGCTCCCGGGACGGTTTGGGTCCGGTCCTGAACAGGCAGCGGGTCCTCGCGTCCCGATGCCCGCTGCAGCGCGTCGTCCAGTGTCGAACGGGCGATGCGCGCGTCGGGATTGGAGGGATCGAAGTAGTACTCGCAGACGCCTCGTCCGTCGAGCTTTGCGACGATCTGGGTCCGGTTCCGACGAAGGCGCTGCAGGGCATCGGCTTCACTCGACGACCGGACCTGGAAGGTATCGTTTCCGTCCAGCGCCTGGACGATCCGCTCCGAACCGGGAACCTGCACGACGTCTACAAGAACCGGGTTGGGCTTGGACGTATCGAAGGCAATGCCGAGGCCGACGATCATCAGGAGCGGGAAGCCGTAGGTCCAGAAGATCGCCTCGGGTTCGCGCAGGTAGCCCCGAATATTGGCGAGAATCAGCTGCAGAACAGGATGGTGTCTATTCATCGCGCAGGTGACGTCCGGTCAGAGTCACGAAGACGTCCTCCAGGTTGGCGTGTCGTGTCGTCAGGCGATTCAGCTTCCAGCCGCTTTCGTTCAGTCGTTTGAGCAACGCCGGGACGGCCAGATGCACCTGGCTCGCGGTGAGACTGAATCCGGTGGCTTCCTGCTGACAATGTGAAACTCCTTCCAGGTCATCGAACACCGGATCGGTCGGGTCGGTACCGGCGCCGTCACCGTCGATGCTGAATTCGACGATGTTCTCGCCGCCCAGCGTCGCAATCAGGTTTCGTGGAGATTCGAGAGCCATGACCCTGCCTCGATCGATGATGGCGACCCGGTCGCAGAGACGTTCGGCCTCGTCCATGTAGTGAGTCGTCAGCAGAATCGTTCGGCCCCTCCGTTTCAAGTCTCCAATGACGTCCCAGAATTGCCGTCTGGCCTGGGGATCCAAGCCGGTCGTCGGCTCGTCGAGGAAGATCAGGTCGGGGTCCCCCACGAGCGCCACGGCGACGGCCAGACGCTGGCGTTGACCCCCGGACAGGTTGCGCACCCAGGCTTTGGCCTTCTCGCCCAGAGAGACCAGCTCCAGCGCTCCCTCCGGTTCGAGACCCTTGCGGTAAAAGCTCCGGAACAGGCGCAGGATCTCCAGGCAGCTCAACTTGTCGTGGAAACGTGAGTCCTGCAGCGTGATGCCGATCCGCTGGCGGATTTCGTTATCACGACCGAGCCCCCAGCCGACGCCGAAAAGCGCCACCCGGCCCGAGGTCGGTTTCAGAAGACCCTCCATGATCTCGACCGTGGTCGTCTTGCCGGCACCGTTCGGACCGAGCAATCCGAAACACTCTCCCGTCTCGACAGTTAGATCCAGACCGTTGACGGCGTCGACGGCCTTCTGGCCGCTTCCGTATCGTTTCGTGAGGTGCTCGCAGAGAATCGCCAGGTCCATGGAATGCAAACGACTATAGCAAATTGGTTTCACGTGGGAGTTCGGGTTGCCGGGCACTTTCGCGCAGTCCATAATCCAAATACACCACGGACCATTTCCGAACGGAGGACCAAATCATGAGAACGGTTAGCTGGATTTTATTGACGATCGTCGCCGTCCTGATCGTACTAGGGGGATTGAGCTCGTTGACGATTGCCTATTTCGGATCTCCATCGAGTGACATCATCACCGGCTCCGTCTCGCTGCAGGATCTGGGGGTCACCCAGCAAGCCGCCAAGGCGCTTCGGGGGCGGCGAGCGACGGCGGCAGGCTTTGCGCTCGGCTTCGGTGTTCTCCTTCTCTTCGTGATTCTGGGGCCCTATCGGAACGGCGTTCGCTGGGCCTGGTGGGCAATCTTGACGTCGACGGTCCTCATTTGCGGCGCCGTACTGCTCCGTATCCTCGCGCTCCAGACGTTCCAGGGAGCGGGCACGGCGGGCCTGATCCTTCTGGTCGTAATTCCCGCCCTGCTCCTGGACCTCGCGGCAAGGCACGACCACACGCAGGGTGAAGCGGAGCTCTCAAATCCGCCGGAAGTGGAATGAATCGCCCACCCTAAAACCGCGGCGGCGGCGAACCGGCTTCCTGATGCCGGATCCGAACCTGTCGGTCAAACTCGATCTTCACGATGCCGTCGACAGGAGCCGTGCGATTTGAGCCCGCCCGTTTTGTGACGATCCTCACTGCAGAGACGAGGTGGCCCCTATAGTCTCAGCGTTGAGATCTTCCTGTTATAAAGAACTTGTGGGAATCGAGATACGCTCCGCCGTCTGGCGATGGCGTGGAATGGAGCGCGCGTATTCGGACGCAGTATCGCATTCCCGGACGAGTGGTCAACGCACCGGATGAGCCTTGAGCAGGCGCGGGGGAGGGTCCGTGCGGCATCGACGCAGTCGGCCGAGCGCCGGCTGCGGTGGAGGCTCGACAATGAAGCGTATCCTTTTTTCTCTTCTGGTCCCTTTTTTCCTCCTTCTTCTCAACGGGTGGGGGGCTCCGCTGGAGTTCTATGCCACGGTGACGGGCAAGAGCATGGCTGATTCCGTCACGACTCTGACGGTTCAGGTGACTCCTTCGCTGTCTCTCGATGTGACCGTCACGAGCGTGACGGAGTTCAAAGACGCGGATGGAAATCCCATCACGGTCGACGACGTGGGGGTCGGTGCTACGGTCGAAATCGAAGCCGTCTATACGCCGGGAGGCTTCCTCGGACTGGAGATTCAGCTTCAAGAGATCGGCGAAGACTTTTCGGTCAAGGGTTATCTGGATGAGGTCAATGCGGCGGAATCGACTCTCCAGGTCCAGGGTTTGACCATCCTCACCGACACAGGGACTCAATTCCGGGATGAAGACCGGGAATCCATCACACTCGATGACCTCGCCACGCGTCTTGGAGAAGCAGGATCATCGGGCCTTCTCGTCAGAGTCGTTGGCGTCTACACGGACAGCGGCCTATTGGCTACCCGCGTCAAGATTCTGGAGAGTGTTCGGTTTGCCCGGATCAGCCTGGAAGGCGTGATTTCGGAGTTCGTTTCGGAAAATCAGTTCATCCTGGACATCGGAGGCGGGACACAGGCGACCGTCAATATCCTGCCCGATACGGTATTGGTTGGGGATCCCGTGGCCGGACTCTCGGTAAAGGTCATCGGGCAGCTCGCACCTGACCTGACCGTCAACGCGCTGCGGATTCGCGTGCTCGGTTTGTTCGAGCTTTCACCCGACGAGCTCGAGATGGGCTATGAAGAGACGCAGGACGTGACGGTACTTCTGCGTCAGCCGCTGGAGAGCGATCTCGTCCTGCAGATCAGTTCCGCAGATACGTCCGTGGCTTCGCCGTCGATTGACTCGCTGACGATCCCGGCCGGCGAACTGACCGGCGCCTTCCAGGTGAATTCGGGAGCAGGCGATGGCCGAACGGTCATCACGGTCGCGGCCGGAGAGGCATTCGGAGGCTACTCCAGAAGGCTCAAGGTCGAGGTAGGAGAAGGGGCTCCGGGGGGACAATCGACGGAGATTCAGTGGACGCCGCCGGTGGTTCGCGCCGCTCCTCAGGGGCACGTAAGCGTGCGCCTCATGTTGAAGTATGGTCAGGCGCAGGAAGACATTCCAGTCGGTCTGGAGTTGGTCGATGCGTCCGAGGATCTGATGATGCAGTATCCGTCCGAGGTCACCATCCTGCAAGGCGAGAAGAGCGTCGGAATCGAGCTCCTGTTCGGCGCGCAAGCGGGCTCCGGGAAGCTTGTCGCGCATTTGCCGGAGGAAATGGGCGGAGGTACGGCTGAACTGGACATCGACCTTCGATCCAACTCTCAGGCGCCGATGCACCTTTCCTGGAGCGACAAGAAGGTCGACGTCGCGCCGGAAACCGATTTTACGGTGACGCTCCGTCTGAGCAGAGTCGCGGAGGGAGAGATTCTCATTCTCATCACACCGGTCTCAGGCGACCGGGAGGTTCTCAGTTCGATGGAGGCGGAGGTCACCGTTCCAGCCGGCGCCCAGACCGTCGATGTGCCGTTCACGTCGTCGGACCAGACCGGCCGGCTCAAGCTTCGTGCCGCCCTGCCTCGGGAACTCGGTGGCGCCCACACGGATTTGAATATCAGCGTGAAGTGAGCCCGGCGGCGAACCCGGTTTGGATCGCGGAAAGCGGAGGCAGGGAGCTTCCGCTTTCCGCCTGAAGGTTCTCTTCGCCCTCGACAAGGTGGCGCATCGAGGGTCGAAGAGGCCGGGGCCCGACTCTCGGAAACCCAAAAGAACCGATTCTATCCCTCGTCTGGAGGCGCCTCCGGCAGCTCGCTCAGGATCCGCTGTAGGTGCTTCTCTGTCTCCTTCAAGTGGTCTCGAAAATCCTTGATGTCCGTGGCCGAAATCTCCATGCGCAGGTCGGACAGGTATCCGGTCAGCACGTCTCGCAACGATGCGGCTTCTTCGGCTGAGAGCTTCAGTTCGATCATGCTTCCTCCTTGGCGGGCTCGACGGACTGGGCTTCCTCTCCGATCCGCATGGCGTAGAAAGAGCGATAGACGAACACCAATGCAATCAGGAGAAAGACGCAGCCGATCAGTGTCTTCACGACCTGCGACTGCATGGTGACCGCAATCTCGGTTGCCAGCAATCCAAACAGGGTCGTGAACTTAATGACGGGGTTCATCGATACGGACGACGTATCCTTGAAGGGGTCGCCCACCGTGTCGCCGACCACGGTGGCTTCATGCAGGGGAGTGTTTTTTTCCTTCAGCTCGACTTCGACGATCTTCTTCGCATTGTCCCAAGCGCCGCCCGCGTTGGCCATGAAGATGGCCTGAAAGAGGCCGAAAAAGGCGATGCCGATCAGGTAGCCGATGAAGTAGTAGGGATTGAAGAAGGAGAAGGCCAGCGCCAGGAAGAAGATCACGATGAAAATGTTAATCATTCCTCGCTGGGCGTAGAGCGTACAGATGCGCACGACCTCCTTGCTGTCTTTGATGGACGCCTTCTCCGAGTCTTCGAGATTGATGTTCTTCTTGATGAAGACGACGGCGCGATAAGCGCCGGTCACGACGGCCTGGGTTGATGCGCCCGTAAACCAGTAGATGACGGCGCCTCCTGAGATCAGACCCAGGACCACCTCCGGCTGAACCAGGCTCAGCTTCGCCACTGCACCGCCGAACATGCGCTCGAGAAGGATAATGATGCCGAAAACCATCGTGGTTGCCCCGACGACGGCGGTGCCGATCAGGACCGGCTTGGCGGTCGCCTTGAACGTGTTCCCGGCTCCATCCGCCATTTCAAGGTAATCCTTCGCCTTGTCGAAATCCGGGTCGAAGCCGAACTGGGATCGAATCTCGGCGGATACATTGGGAACCCGTTCGATCATCGACAGCTCGTAGATGGATTGAGCGTTGTCGGAGACGGGTCCGAAGCTGTCCACGGCAATCGTGACCGGGCCCATTCCCAGGAATCCGAAGGCCACCAGACCGAAAGCAAAGACGGGGGCTGCGAACGCGAACTCGGCCGGCATCAACGCCTGGATCGAGGGGTGCAGCGAAACAAGGTAGGCGGCCAGCATCAGTACGATGATGACCAGGCCCTCCCAGAAGGCGGAGAAGTTGCCCGCGACGAAGCCTGACAGAATATCGAGCGAGGCGCCTCCCTGCCGGGCCGAATAGGTGACCTCCCGAACGTGGCGCGAGTGAGTGCTGGTGAAGACCTTTGTGAACTCCGGAATCAGAGCCCCGGCCAGGGTCCCGCAGCTGATGATGACCGACAGAGTCCACCACAGAGCCTCATAGCGTGGATCGGTCAAGTGGGACAGCAAGGTGTAGCTGGCGACGAAGGTGACCATGATCGAGATGGCCGAGGTCAGCCAGACCAGGTTGGTCAGTGGCTGTTCGAAGTTGAATTCCGATCGATTCGAATAGAGCGACCGGCTGATCCACTGATTGATGAAATAGGAGCAGAGGGACGTGATGATCATCAAGATCCGCATGACGAAGATCCAGATGATCAGGATGCCGGCCATTTGAGGGCTCATCGCCAGCGCCAGCGCCAGGAAGGCGATCAGGGCGACGCCGGTCACGCCGTAAGTCTCAAATCCGTCGGCGGTCGGCCCGACGCTGTCCCCGGCATTGTCTCCGGTGCAGTCGGCGATGACGCCCGGATTTCGCGGGTCGTCCTCGGGAAGGTGAAAGACGATCTTCATCAGGTCCGACCCGATATCGGCGATCTTCGTGAAGATGCCGCCGCAGATGCGCAGCGCGCTCGCTCCCAGCGACTCCCCGATGGCAAATCCGACGAAGCAGGGCCCGACGAGTTCCGTGGGAATGAAGACCAGGATGCAGATCATGAAGAACAGCTCGACGCTCACCAGAAGTAGGCCGACACTCATGCCGGAACGTAGGGGAATGGCCACGACGTCGAACGGTCGCCCCCGGAGTGAGGCAAAGGCGCTGCGGGAGTTCGCCTGCGTGTTGATCCGCATGCCGAACCAGGCGACGCCGTACGAACCGAGGATTCCGAAGACCGAGCAGATCAGGATGATCAGGATGTTCACGAAGGGTGCGCGCTGCAGACCGGCGAAATAGTAGATCATGCAGAGTGCGATCAGTCCCCACAGAATCAACAGGAACCATCCCTGCTGAATCAGGTAGGATTTGCAGGTTTCCCAGATAAGGTTCGAGACGTCGAGCATCGAACGGTGCGCCGGCAGCCGGGTCGTCTGGTTGTACTGGATGAGGCCGAACAACAGCCCCAGCAGACAGATCACGAGTCCCCCATACATCAGCCCCAGGCCGCTGACCGGAGTTCCGAGAATCCTGAACTGAACCTGGGTCAGGTCAGGCAGGAGGATGTCCGCCTCCCCCGCCGAAACCCGAGGGACTGCGGCCAGAGCCAGCAGGAGCAGCCCGCCGAAAATCAGGATGGACCAGACACGAGACTTGTTGATCAGTGTGAACATCGAGAACCCCCTGTCAATGTCGGAATCGCTGTCCTCTTCGCCCCAGCAGGATGCTATGTCGGGGTGACCTAGGCGTCAAGGCGATCCGAAGGTCCGAGTTCCGAAGCGTGAGTGGGATGAGCATCCCTGCACGAATGGGAAATCAG
This sequence comes from uncultured Acidobacteriota bacterium, assembly GCA_963823995.1. Classification (GTDB taxonomy): domain Bacteria; phylum Acidobacteriota; class UBA6911; order RPQK01; family JAPXNP01; genus JARRKC01. The sequence continues at coordinate 282,674 of CAWGNQ010000009.1, read as the reverse complement.
GGACATCGATGGGAAAGCAGGAAAATCAGAGCCGGAACGAAGTGAGGGACCCCCTACACGACTGTCGGGTTCCCCGCTTCCCACCCCGAGCGAACACCCGTGCCAACCCGGCGGCCCTCGCGGAAACGGTCGGGCGCGGCGATTGGGATTTGGTGACACCCTCACTTCGTTCCGGCTCTGACGGTCTGGACTTTCGATTGCCGATTTCAAGGAGAACGCGGGTCGCGGGAGAACGGGTGGCCGGGAGTGGCGGAGAAGGAAGGCCATCTCCCGCCCGTGGCCCGACGCGATGTTCCAAACCCACAAAAATGCGACATCAGGGGAATCAGGCGAATCAGAGCCGGAACGAAGTGAGGGACCCCCTGCACGACCCTCGTCTACCTCGCTTCCCACTCCCAGACGAACACCGGCGCCAACCCGGCGGCCCTCGCGGAAACGGTCGGGCGCGGCGATTGGGATTTGGTGACACCCTCACTTCGTTCCGGCTCTGACGGTCTGGACTTTCGATTGCCGATTTCAAGGAGAACGCGGGTCGCGGGAGAACGGGTGGCCGGGAGTAGCGGAGTTGCGGGGGGTGTCACAGATTCCCGGACTTGCGGGCGGACCAGGTCTCCCTCAGAATGTGTCCATGCTGAGAATCTTGGTTTCTCTCCTCGCATTGGGTTCCCTGACGGTCGGCGGAACGACGATCGCTCTGTTCAACGGCCAGGACCTTTCGGGCTGGACGGCGGACGTCCCTGCGGCCGACAACGACGCCCGGGTCCGACCCAGTTTCGTCGTGCGCGACGGGCTGCTGGTCAGCATGGGTGAGCCGCGAGGGCACCTGATCACCGATCGCTCCTTCTCCAACTACCGGCTCGAGGTGGAGTACCGGTTTCCAGGAGAAGGCGGTAACTGTGGCGTCCTCGTGCACGCTTCCAGGCCGCGGGCGCTTTACGACATGTTCCCTCAGTCGATCGAGGTACAGATGCAGTCGGGCGACGCCGGAGACTTCTGGTGCATCGGAGAGAATATCGAAGTGCCGGACATGGACAAACGCCGTCCTCGCAAGGAGGGGCAGGCATACGGCGGCGGGCCTCAGGACGCCCGACGAATCCTTAACCTGACCGACGGTTCCGAGAAGCCTCTGGGAGAGTGGAACCGGATGGTGATCGAGTGCCGGGGGAACGAGATCAAGGTGTGGGTGAATGATGATCTCGTCAACTACGGCTTCAACTCCACCGCCTCATCGGGCAAGATCGCTCTCCAGGCCGAGGGGACCGAGGTCGAGTTCCGCAAGGTGGAACTGACCCCGCTCGACTGATTGTCCCGTGGCAAACCTGGAACTTCAGCCGGCGGATCCCGCGGATTTCGCGAATCAGACGTCTCCCACGTCCAGGCCTGGGGTCCTTCACCCTATTCACTCTGCCGTTCGAGAAAGTGCTCGCGGGCGACGACCAGGCGAATGGAGTCGTAGCTGGCGCGGCCCTGCAACGTTTCGAAGACCGGAGCCAGCCTTTCCGTGCCGACTTTTGCCACGGCTTCGAGGATTTGCTTCTGCTCCGAGGCCGGCACCCAGGGATCCAGGTTCGAGATTTCCCCTCCTTCGATCAATTCGGCCAGATACCCTTGGACGGTGGAGGGCGCCCGTCCGGTGGACTTCGAGACTGCCTCGATGGACTGTCCTTCGGCCAGGAGGCGGCAGGCTCTGTCTTTCAGCCTGCTGCCCTTCAGACTCGTGTCGCGGCTCGGCGACCTTCGGGGCGACTCGGGTTCGAGCCGGTTGAGGTCGGCCGAATGAACGGTCCGGGGATGCCGCTGGAGCACGCCCAGAAAACGGGGTCCGAAATCGCGCAACTTCCGTTGGCCGACTCCGGAGACCTCGCCCATTTCCTCCATACTCTTGGGATGCCGACGGGCCATGTCTCGCAACGTCGCATCACTGAACACGAGAAAAGCCGGGACCCCACGCTCGTCGGCAATTTTTCGCCGCAGGGCTCGAAGCCTCTCGAAGAGTTCGGAGTCGACGCCTTTCCAGACATCGCTGACGGAGGTCGCCACGGCTGTCTTCTCCTCTCTCGGTTTCCGAAAGAACACCGAACGATGTCCTTTCAGAACCTCGGCCGACTCGGCGTTCAGCCGAAGGACCGGCCGGTCTCCTGCAGTCCGTCCCAGCAGTTCTTGATCGAGCAGCTGATGGATCAGGTCCTTGATCACAGGGCCGGTCAGCTCTCCCAGGATTCCGTAGGTGGGCAGCCGGTCATGTCCAAAGCGCCGGATTCGCTCGACATCCGCTCCGCGCAGAAACTCACCCACGTAATTCACGCCGTATTGCTGGCCGAGTCGATAGACGCCGGAGAGGATCTTCCGAGCCGTTTCCGTCGAGTCTGGAAAGGTATCGATCTCGCCCAGGCAGACGTCGCAGGCGCCGCAGTCGGGCTTGGGGTACGTCTGACCGAAGTAGCGGGAGAGCTGCCGATGCCGGCAGTCGACGGCACCACAGAATCGCTGCATATCCGCCAGCAAGGCATGCTGCGCCGCTTGCACCTCCGGTTCCACTCCCTCGGCACTCACTGAGATCAGGTGCTCCCAACGGATGACGTCGGCGTAGGAGTAGAAGAGCACGCACTCGGCTTCCAGACCGTCCCGTCCGGCCCGCCCCGTCTCCTGCTGGTACTGTTCCACGGACTTGGGGAGGGAGGTATGGATGATGCAGCGAACGTTGCTGCGGTCAATACCCATGCCGAAAGCAACCGTAGCGCAGATGACGTTCATCCTCTCCTGGGCAAATGTCTCCTGAACCCGGGCTCGGTCGCGGGATTCCATTCCGGCGTGGTAGTGCTCCGCCGGGATACCGCGGCGGTTGAGATAGGCGGCCAACGTTTCCGTGTCATTCCGGCTCAGGCAGTAGACGATCACGGCCTCCCCCGCATGACGTCGGATCACTGCCTCGACGCTCTGTTTCAGTCTCGCCTTCGGTCGAACTCGATAAGTGAGATTCGGACGGTCGAATGTTCCGACCAGAACGCTCGGCTCATCGAGTTTGAGTTGCCGGACGATGTCGTCCCTGACACGAGGTGTCGCAGTCGCCGTGTAGGCATGGATACTGACCTTCGGAAAGATTTCCTTGAGCGCATTCAAGCGCCGGTAGTCCGGCCGGAAATCGTGGCCCCAGTGACTGATGCAGTGCGCTTCGTCTACTGCGACGGCCGATGTCCGAAGATCGCCGATCAGCTGCTGAAAGCTCTCTGTCTGGAGGCGTTCCGGAGAGATGAACAGCAATCGGTATTGACCTTCCCGGGCCCGCGTACGGACCAGTTGCTGCTCCCGTCGGGACATGCCGCTGTGGATCGCAGCAGCGGGGTAGCCCAGAAGACGAAGGCCATCGACCTGATCCTTCATGAGGGAGATCAGCGGGGACACGACGATGTCCACTCCCTCCCGCAGCAGTGGAGGAATCTGGTAGCAGAGGGATTTCCCTCCACCCGTGGGCAGCACGACGAGCGAGTCACGCCCGCCGAGCCCGGCTTCGATGGCTTCGAGTTGCAGCGGACGCAGGGTATCGAATCCCCAGAACTGTCGCAGCTTGTCCAGCACCTCGGTTTGAAGGCTCACGTCTGACTTCTCCCGCTCTCCCCGTCCTTCATCTTTACCCTAAAATAACGTCCCAGTGTGTGGAATCTGCAATGTGTGTCCCCCTGATTGGGACATCGCGTCAGGCCACGGGCGGGAGATGGCCTCCCTTCTCCGGCTCTCCCGGCCACCCGTTCTCCCGCGACCCGTTCTCCGCTTTCCCCGTCCCGGCGGTCACGTCGGACCGGCAAAGACGAGCAGGATGCTCATCCCACCCGGCCATCCGTCCTCCCTTCCTTCTTCCTATGCCATCGACTATCGTATTCAGACGTTCAGCCAACGCGGGGCTCGACAGGGAGGGGACGTGGAGAAATACGTGGCCGAAGTCGTGGGAACGATGCTGTTGGTGCTGCTCGGAGACGGTGTGGTCGCCAACGTGAGCCTGAGGAAATCGAAGGCCTTTGGCGGGGGCTGGATCGTCGTGGCGATCGGATGGGGGATGGCGGTGGCCATGGCGGTGTATGCCGTCGGCCGCTTCAGCGGCGCGCACATCAATCCGGCCGTAACCGTCTCGCTGGCCACCATCGGGGCGTTTCCCTGGTCCCAGGTGCCCGGGTATCTGCTCGCACAGATGCTCGGGGGCTTTCTGGGAGCGGGGATCGTCTGGATCGCCTTCTTCGAACACTGGAAGGAGACGCCCGAGACCGCCGTCAAACTGGGCGTATTCTCGACGATTCCGGCCATCCGGAAACCGCTCGCGAACCTGGCGACCGAAATGATCGGGACCGCCGTCTTGATGTTCGGAATCCTCGCTCTCGGAGATCAAGCCCAGATGCTCAAGCAGCCGGGCGAGCTCGATTTAACCGTCGTCTACAGTGGCGCGGTCTATCCGCTTCTGGTCGGATTGCTGGTCTTCGCCATCGGCCTGTCCCTCGGAGGCCCCACAGGGTATGCCATCAACCCGGCGCGCGACTTCGGACCGCGCGTGGCTCATGCCGTGCTTCCCATTCAGGGAAAGGGAGGTTCGGATTGGGGCTATGCCTGGATCCCCATCATCGGACCCCTGGTCGGAGGAGTCCTGGGCTCGCTGTTGTATCGTTGGATAGGGTTCTGAGCATGGCCGGGATCCGTCACAATGATCCAGGCTGCCGGCCCGACGAACGGTGCAGCCGGTGTGTTCAGAGGAAACGAGAACAAGGGTCTTCCAGCAGGAGAAGGAGAGAACATGGCCGATTTCATAGGCGCACTCGACCAGGGCACGACCAGTACCCGGTTCATGATCTTCGACCGCGCGGGCAACGAGATCGCCCGCCACCAGCTCGAGCACCGGCAGATCCTGCCCCAACCCGGCTGGGTGGAACACAATCCGCTCCAGATCATCGAGAACTGCCGGGCCTGTCTAACAGGGGCTCTTTCCAGGGCCCGGCTGCGGACACGAGACCTGGCGGCGATCGGCCTGACCAATCAGCGGGAGACGACGGTTCTGTGGAATCCGCGAACCGGAGAGCCCTGGTCGAACGCCGTCGTCTGGCAGGATACCCGCACGGACTCTCTCATCCATGAGCTCGAGAAGAGTGGAGGGGGAGACCTCGTTCGCGCGAGAACCGGGCTGCCGCCCGCCACGTACTTCGCAGGTGGAAAGCTGCGCTGGCTCCTGGATCACATCGACGGCTTGCGTCCGGCCGCCCGGCGGGGCGAGGTGGCCTTCGGAACGATCGACAGCTGGGTGCTTTGGAACCTTACCGGAGGATCCGACGGCGGCGTCCACGTCACGGACGTCACCAATGCGAGCCGTACCATGCTCATGGACCTGCGAAAGCTTGAATGGGACCCGGAGCTTCTCGCCCTTTTCGATGTGCCGGCCGAAGTCCTGCCGAGGATCGCTCCCTCCTCCCACGTCTTCGGAAACCTCCATCTTCCCGAGGGGGGTGATACGGGCGTCGTCATTGCGGGGATCCTCGGCGATCAGCAGGCGGCGACGGTCGGTCAGGTCTGTTTCGAGGTGGGTCAAGCGAAGAATACCTATGGGACCGGGAATTTCATGCTGCTGAACGTAGGTCGGGAAGCGGTTGCCTCGAAAGCAGGACTGCTGACGACCGTCTGCTATCAGTTCGAGGGAAACGAGCCCGTCTATGCGCTGGAGGGCTCGATCGCCGTGACGGGCTCGGCCGTCCAATGGTTTCGGGACCAGCTGGGACTCATCAGCTCCGCCTCCGAGATCGAAGACCTGGCGAACGGTGTGGAGGACTGCGGCGGTGTCTATTTCGTTCCCGCCTTTTCCGGACTCTTCGCCCCCTATTGGCGGTCCGACGCGCGCGGCGTCGTGGTCGGACTTTCACGCCACTCCAACCGGAGTCATTTGGCCCGGGCCACACTCGAAGCGATCTGCTACCAGAGTCGTGACGTCCTCGAGGCCATGAAGTCCGACTCGGGCGTCGATCTCGAAACCATCAAGGTGGACGGCGGCGCCACGGTCAACGACACGCTGATGCAGCTTCAGGCGGACATCCTCGGCGTCGGTGTCGTCCGCCCGAAAGTGGCCGAGACAACTTCCCTCGGGGCGGCCTATGCGGCCGGTCTTGCGACCGGCTACTGGAAGGGAACGGGAGATCTCGAAGCCAACTGGGCTGCCGATCGAACCTGGTATCCGACCTGGACGGAAGAACGTCGCGAGAGGGGATATCGAAACTGGAAACGAGCGGTGGAAAGAACACTGGGATGGATCGAGCTCGGATGACATCTCCTGCTGCGGAGCGTGCATCGGGGTCCCCAGGCTTCCGAGAAAGATTGTGGCCTCTACCCGGAAGTTTCGGGTAGAGGTGGCGTTCGTGAAGGAGCGGCCTTCACTCGGAGAGGCACCGGCCAGGATCGGAAACATGGACACGCGGCAAGCACTGATCGACGAGCTTCGATCGCACGGGCGCTTCGACGTTCTCATCGTAGGAGGAGGTGCGACCGGTCTCGGAACCGCGGTCGAGGCAGCTTCACGGGGGCTCTCGACTGCACTCGTAGAACGCAGAGACTTCTGCCATGGAACGTCGAGCCGGAGCACCAAGCTCGTCCACGGCGGGGTTCGGTACCTCGCCCAGGGTGACATCTCGTTGGTTCGCGAAGCGCTCCACGAGCGCGGTCGACTGCTTCGGAATGCACCTCGAGTCTGTCACCGACTGGCCCTGATCGTTCCCGTCTACGGGCGGTGGCAGAAGCTGTACTACGCAACCGGCCTCAAGCTGTATGACCTCATGGCGGGGCGACTCCGTCTCGGGCGTACCCGGTTTCTCTCGGCCGAGGAGGTCCTGAATCGGATGCCGACGATCGACTCAAAGCGGCTGCGAGGCGGCATTCTCTTCTATGACGGTCAATTCGACGACGCTCGACTCGGCATCTCCCTGGCCCGCAAGGCTCGAGAGCTGGGCGCAGTTCCGGTCAATTACGTCGAGGTGATCTCCATGCTCGAGTCGGCAGGTCGGATCGCCGGAGTTCGGGTCCGCGATGCGCTGGGCGGCGAGGAATTCGAGGTCGAGACCCAGGTCGTGGTCAATGCCGCCGGGACAGCTGCCGATGAGGTCCGACAGATGGCCGACCCGATGGCGCCTCGCCGTATGGTCCTGAGTCGTGGTTCCCATCTCGTTCTGCCGGCGAACTTTCTAGGCGGCGAAACGGCACTGCTGGTTCCGAAAACGGATGACGGTCGGGTACTCTTCGCCATTCCGTGGCACGGGCGTACGCTGGCGGGAACTACCGAGGTTCCCGTCGAAGCGAACGGGGACGAACCTGAGGTATCCAACCAGGAGATCGACTTCATCCTCGAACACCTCGATCGCTACTTCATCCGGAAACCGCAACGCCAAGATATTCTCAGTGTGTTTGCCGGACTCCGTCCCCTGGTCCGACGGTCGGTCCGCAGGACAGGAAGAACGGCGTCGCTCTCCAGGAGTCATGTCATCGAGATCCTCCGTGGGAACGTCGTCTCGATTATGGGAGGGAAGTGGACCACCTATCGGCAGATGGGTGAAGAAACCGTCGATCGTGCCATCGCAATCGGCGGTTTTGAGGCCGGACCGTCGGTCACGGCGGATCTTCGTCTCGACGGAGGCGATGAGCATGGGAGGACGCTTCCTCAGAGTGACGAGATGCTTTCGCTCGAAGCTCAGGACCCGGTGACGGATCTGCCGCGGTTGGATGAACTTCTGCATCCATCGTTTCCATACAGGAGAGCTGAAATTGTGCGGGCTGTTCGGTACGAATGGGCGCGGACGCTCGAAGACGTTCTTGCGAGGCGGACGCGCTGTCTTCTTCTGGACGCACGGGCGAGCCTGGAAGCGGCCCCTGAGGCAGCCCGTTTGATGGCGGCCGTTCTGGGTCGGAACGCAACCTGGCAGAAGGGCCAGGTCGACAGGTACCGGGATCTGGCTGAGAAGTACCTTCCTCGCGACGAGCGCACCTGATCCTCGAGTCGGTCGTCGATTTCGAAGCAAAGCGGATCGAGTGACGGGGAATTTGAAATTCCCGATCGATTGCAGCCGTCCGCTTCACCTGCGAAATTGGAGGTGTGGTCGATCTCACTCGCTTTGATACGTTCGTGGTCGGATCCGGGCCGAACGGTCTGGCTGCGGCGATCGAGTCGGCACGACGCGGTCGCAGGGTGTGTGTCCTCGAGGCGACGAAGGAGGCCGGGGGCGGTGCACGCACCGGCGAGTTGACCCTGCCCGGATTCCGGCATGATCTCTGCTCTGCCGTGCATCCTCTCGCACAAGCCTCACCCTTCTTCCGCACTCTGACTCTGGAACGATACGACCTTCAATGGATCGAACCGGAGATCGCGGTGGCGCACCCCCTTCAGAACGGCGTCGTCTACGCGGTTCGATCTCTGGATGAGACCTGCCGGATCCTCGAAACGGACGGTGCGACGTACCGCCGCCTGATGGAGCCCTTCGTGTCTCGCCATGACGCGTTGATCCCCGACTTGCTGGCGCCGCTCCATTGGCCCCGCCTTCCCTGGTCGCTCCTTCGATTCGGACGTTACGGTGTGCAGTCGGCTGTCGGTATGGTCGGCGGTCTGTTTTCCATGACCCGGACGGGTGCCTTGTTCGCCGGTCTTGCAGCCCACTCCTGCCTTTCCCTGAGGGAGCCGATCTCGGCTGCCTTCGGCATCGTTCTCGGTCTCCTCGTTCACGTCAACGGCTGGCCCATTCCCCGAGGAGGCGCCGGCAGGATCAGTGGAGCGTTGTGCACGTGTCTCGAGGAACTGGGTGGAGTGATCCTGACGGATTGCCCAGTGGTTTCGCTGGCCCGGTTGCCACGAGGTCGAGTCCTGCTCGATCTGACGCCGCGGCAGGCGATTCGTGTCGGCGGGGACCGTTTCAGCCCGCGCTACCGGCGCCGACTCGCCCGCTACCGCTACGGACCCGGGGTGTTCAAAATGGACTGGGCCCTGAGCGAACCGATTCCCTGGAGCCAGAAACCCTGTCGCAGAGCGGGAACGGTCCACCTTGGTGGGACGGCGCCGGAAATCGTCGATGCCGAAGACATGGTGACGCGGGGAGGCCACCCGGAACGACCTTTCGTGATTCTGTCGCAGCCGACCCTGTTCGATCCATCGCGGGCTCCCGAAGGCAAGCACATCGCGTGGGCCTATACTCACGTCCCGAACGGCTCTTCGCGAGACATGTCTTCGGTCATCGAGGCCCAGATCGAGAGGTTCGCACCCGGCTTCCGCGATTGCATCCTGGCACGCCACACGACGTCCTGCCGGGATCTCGAACAGCGGAACGCCAACTGCGTCGGCGGCGATATCAACGGAGGCCGACAGGACTACGCGCAGCTGTTCTCCCGTCCGATTCTGTCGACCAGTCCCTATCGCACCTCGGACGACGAGATCTTCCTCTGCTCGGCGGCGACGCCGCCGGGCGGCGGAGTCCACGGCATGTGCGGATACCACGCCGTCCAGTCGGGTCTTTAGCCCCGGGGTTGGGGCTTCGAAGTGCCCTCCCCGGCTGCAAACTGCAAATCACGAATCCCGAAGGTGGATGCGATACGATCATGCTCAGGAGGTAAGCGATGAAAGCCCTTGTTCTACAGAAGCCCGGGACTCCACTGATTGTTGAGGAGCGACAGGATCTGGAGCCGAATCCAGGCGAAGCCGTTGTCCAACTCAAGGCAGCCGCCCTGAATCGACGTGATTTTTGGATCATGCAGGACCGCTATCCGGGGATCAAGACGCCCATCATCCTCGGCTCCGATGGCGCCGGCGTAATCGCGACGGTGGGTGCCGACGTCGACGAAGGCCGAGTGGGGCAAGAGGTCGTGATCAACCCCGGGATGTATTGGGGAGACGATCCGAAGGCACAGTCCGAGACCTTCCAAATTCTCGGTTTGCCGCGAGACGGAACGCTGGCCGAGGCGGTCGTGGTGCCCGTGGAACAGCTGCACCCGAAACCGGCGCATCTGAATTGGGCTGAAGCGGCGGCCCTGCCGTTGGCCGGACTGACGGCTTACCGGGCTCTCTTCGCCCAAGGCGGCCTCCGTGAGGGGGATACTGTCCTCGTCTCCGGAATCGGCGGGGGCGTTGCCACCTTTGTCCTTCTTTTTGCCGCCGCCGCCGGTGCTCCGGTTTGGGTCACCTCTTCGTCGCCGGCCAAGATCGATCGAGCCAAGAAATTGGGGGCCGAGGGTGGATTTCTCTATACCAGCGGCGACTGGCCGGAGGAGGCGGAGAAGCAGAACGTGCGACCGTCTCTGGTGATCGATGGTGCGGGTGGGCCGGGATTTACTCAGCTGATCGACGTCGTGCGTCCGGGCGGTCGCATCGTGAACTACGGGGCCACGGCAGGCGCGCCCGAAGGGTTGAACCTCCGCAAGGTGTTTTGGAAGCAGCTGCATCTGATCGGCTCCACCATGGGAAACCCCGATCAGTTCAGGGCGATGATCGAGTTTGTGACCGAGCATCGCATCAAACCCGTGGTCGATCGGGTGATCCCCCTGGAGAAAGGCAACGACGCATTCAACTGCCTTGCCAAGTCTTCGCAGTTTGGGAAGGTGGCGATTGGAATTTGAGCGCGATCCTGGAAGATTCTCCTACGGTACAATGATTTGCGATCGACGCCCCGTCCGGCGCACCAAGGGAGATTCAAGTGATACGTTTCTCATGCCTGATCCCGGCCGCTCTTGTCGGCCTCTCACAAGCTCGTTCCAACGGAGGCCGCCTTGGATGAAGCTCTGGCCCGCATCGGCCAGCCGGCGATCGATTGCCATCGTGTCCGTCGGCGGACAGCTTCTCTGTCTGCTCATCACGCTGCTGGCTACTCCGGTGGTTTACTCCCTCTTCGAGGATGCCAAGGTGCAACTCGCTTCGTGGCGAGCCGACTGGCGGAGTTGGCGTTCCGGAGCGGTGCGGGAGGTCTAGCGGATCCATGAGAATCGGTACGATCGAGTTCGGCCACCATCCGATCTTCCTGGCTCCCATGGAAGATGTCAGCGATCCTCCCTTCCGCGTTCTCTGCAAGCGGTTCGGAGCAGATCTGCTCTACACCGAGTTCATCTCCTCGGGTGGGCTCGTACACGAGGCCGAGGATTCGCTGAAGAAGCTGGAGTTCAGTCCCGAGGAGCGACCGATCGCCATCCAGATCTTCGGCGGCGATCTCGAACAGGTGCGCGAGGCCGCCCAAGTCGTCGAGGAGGCACAACCGGACATCATCGACATCAACTTCGGTTGCCCGGTCAAGAAGGTCGTTCGGCAGGACGCGGGTGCGGCTTCGTTGCGCGACCCCGACAGGATGAGGCAGTTGACCGAAGCGGTCGTCGACGTAGCCCGCCGGCCCGTCACCGTCAAGACCCGCCTGGGTTGGGACGACCGCTCCATCCACATCATCGAGATCGCCCGCATGCTCGAGGATGCTGGAATCGGGGCTTTGGCAGTGCACGCTCGGACGCGCAGCCAGATGTACAAGGGCGAGGCGTGTTGGCCCTGGCTTCGAAGACTCAAAGAGGAAGCACGACTGCGGATTCCCCTGATCGGGAACGGGGACGCGACGACTCCCGAGAAGATCCGGGACATGTTCGAGACGACCGGTGTGGACGCCGTCATGGTGGGGCGGGGAGCGATCGGCAATCCCTGGATTTTCAGGGATGCCAAAGCTCTGCTGGAAGGCCACGAACTGCCGCCGAGTCCGACCTGGGAAGAACGCTGCGCACTGGCCGCGGAGCATCTCGAACTGAAGTGCAGATGGCTGGGAGAGCGACGGGGTGTGCTCGAAATGAGGCGGATGTACGGTGGCTATCTGAAGGGTCTGCCAGGGGGGAATCGGCTCAGGCAGAAACTCATGCAGGAGGTCGAGCCCGAGGCGGTTCTCGACCTGTTGCTGAACAACGGTCCGGCCGAGCATCGGCCCCGGGTTGTCGTGGGCGATGCCGCAGTGTAACCGTCCTGCTTCGCTGCTCCGTCCGGTCGGGTAAGTCTCCACTGGTAGAATAGAGGGTCCACTCGTCCAGGGAGGCCTGGGAGAAAGAGGACTTATAGAACGAACAGGACTGCAGGGAACGTCCGGTGCGACTTGCGATATTCAAGGAGGCCGGCTGGTCCTGTTCTTCCCGGAACCGAGACAAGATCATGACGCATCACCCAGCCCACCTTGTCTGCATCTTTGGCGGCGCGGTGGCCGGCTCCGAGGCGGCTTACCAGTTCGCCTCGCGGGGCATCTACTCCGTCGTCTTCGACATGGGGGTGTTGCCGTGGGGGAAGATCGAGCTGGGCTTGCCGAAATGGCATGCGCGCCAGCGCGATCGAGAAGAGGCGGGGATTGACGAGCGACTCTCCCATCCTTACGTCCGCTACGTTCCGTCGACCAAGCTGGGACGGGACATCCATGTGAGCGACACACTCGAGTGGGGTGTCAGTGCCGTGCTTTTGGCCGTCGGGGCCTGGCGGGACCGACCCCTGGGTGTTCCGCGCATCGACGAGTTTATCGGAAAAGGCTTCTACTATCAGAATCCTTTCGTCGCCTGGTTCAACCAGTATCATTCGCCCGACTATGACGGTCCTGCTCTGGAGATCTGTGACGACGCCGTCGTCGTGGGCGGGGGACTGGCATCTCTCGATGTCGTCAAGATCCTGATGCTGGAAAGTACGGAACGGGCGCTAAAGCGGCGCGGGCACTCGGTCGATATCTTCACCCTGGAAAAGAAGGGGATCCCGAAGACGCTGGAGGCGCTCGGTGTGAAGTGGGAAGATCTCGGGCTGCGTGGCTGCACGCTTTACTACCGGCGCCGTGCCCAGGACATGCCGCTCGTCCCGCTCGATGACGATCCAGGTCCTGCGCGGCTGCGTCAGGCCGAGAAAGTGCGCGTCAAACTGCTCCAGACACAGATGGAGAAGTACCTCTTCCGCTTTCAGCCCTGTGCACTGCCCGTTGCCGGGATCGTCGAGGGGGACCGCCTCGGCGGCCTCGTGTTCCGTCGGACCCGGATCGACAACGGGCGGGTGAGGGAGATGCCCGGATCCGAATTCGAGGTACGCTCACCGCTTGTCGTTTCCTCGATCGGAAGTGTGCCCGAACCGGTTACGGGGATTTCGATGGAACGGGAGCTCTTTGGCCTGAGGGACATGAATACGGGACAGGTGCATGGTTTCCACAATGTCTTCGCCCTTGGGAACGCCGTCACGGGGAAGGGGAATATTCGGGCCTCCAGAATCCATGGCCATGAGGTCGCGCATTGGATCATGGAGAGTTTCCTCGACTGGAAGGAATCCGACTACGAGGCGCTTCACTCGTCCATCGGAGCAGCCGATCCTGAGGCCCTTTCCCGGCTGGTGTCCGAGAAGGGGCTGCTCTCCTGCGGGACGATTCGCGGCATCCTCGAGCGTGTCGAGGAACGCCAGCGAGCCGTCGGGTATCACGGAGACTACCGAAAATGGGTGGATGAGCACCGGCCGGTCCGTCTGGAGTCCCTATGAACGATGAACGACTCGCAACGGCGTCGGACGCTGCCCCGGAATTGCCGGTGTCGGTTCGACGAATCGAATTCGACGACCGCGAACTCTTTCTGGTCGGTACCGCGCATGTTTCGCGGGAGAGTGTTCAGGATGTCCGGAAGACGATCGAAGCCGTGCGCCCCGAGACGGTCTGCGTTGAGCTCGATGAGGGCCGCTACCAGAATCTGACCGATCTCGGTCGCTGGAAGCGAACCAATATTGCCGAAGTCATCCGGAAGGGAAAGGCAATGCTGCTGCTCAGCTCCCTCATCATGACCGCTTTCCAGCGTCGGATCGGGAAAAAGCTGGGGGTGATGCCGGGAGCGGAACTTCTCGAGGGCGTCAAAGCCGCCGAGGATGTCGGTGCCGAGTTGGTGCTGGCTGACCGGGACATCCAGATAACGCTCAAGAGAACCTGGGGGAACTTCGGACTGATCGACCGTGCCAAGGTCGCAGGCCAGCTGTTGGCCAGTCTCTTCGTGACCGAAGAGGTCGACGAAAAGATGATCGAGGAGCTGAAGAGCCAGGAGAAACTGGGCGATGTCCTGGAGATGCTCGCCCGGGAATTCCCGGCGATGAAAGTACCTCTGATCGACGAGCGTGACGTCTACCTCTCCCAAAAGATCCGCGAGGCGCCCGGCCGCAGACTCGTAGCGGTCGTTGGAGCCGGCCATGTGCGGGGTATCGAGCGCTCGCTCGGATCCGACCACGACTTGGCCCCTCTGGAGGCGGTTCCCCGTCCGTCTCTCTCGGGCCGGGTCCTGAAATGGGCCATTCCGATCGCCGTCCTGGCGCTGTTCATATACGCCTTTCTGACCGGAGGGGCGGAGCGTTCGATCGACTCCATTTACATCTGGTTCCTGGTCAATGGAGCGCTCTCCGCGCTGGGCGCCGCACTGGCCCTGGGGCATCCGCTCACCGTCGTGGCGGCGTTCCTGGCCGCTCCGCTGACCAGTCTGAACCCGATGATCGCCGCGGGGTGGGTGAGCGGTCTCGTACAGGCCATTGTGAAAAAACCGACCGTTCAGGACCTCGAAGATCTGCCGGAGGCGATCAACTCCGTTCGGGGCTTCTGGTCCAACCCGGTCAGCCGGATCCTGCTCGTGGTCGTGTTCTCGAATCTGGGGAGCATGCTCGGGACGTTTCTCGCCGGCAGCTGGATTGCGGCGCGGTTATTCGGATGAGCGGTTCCAGATCGTTGCGGGCCGGTGGGGTGGGATAAGCAGCCTGCTTGTCATGGCCGGCTCGCCGTGACCACCGGGTCGCGGGAGAACGGGTCGCCGGGAGTGGCGGAGAAGGAAGGCCGTTTCCCAGCCGCGACCTGACGCGATGTCCCAACCCTGCACAAATGGGCAATCAGCAACATCAGAGCCGGAACGAAGTGAGGAACCCCCCTGCACGACCGTCGGGTACCCCGCTTCCCGCCCCGAACGAACACCGGCGCCAAACCGTCGGCTATCGCGGAAACGGGTGGGCGCGGCGGCTGGGCTTTGGTGACATCCTCAGAGTCTCCTGAGTGCCTCCAGCAACCGGTCGACCTCGTCCTCCGTCGTATAGAGCGACATGCCGACGCGCACCAGGCCGCCGCGATCGGCCAGGCCCAGAAGTTCGACGGCACGGGCGGCGTAGAAATCGCCGTCCCAGACCAGCAGCCCCTGGTCGGCCAGGCAGCCGGCGACGTCCCGGGGGGTCCTGCCTTCGACCGTAAAGGAGAGGGTGGGTGCCCGCCGACCCGAGTCGAAGTCGGGCCCGTAGAGCTCGACCTGCGGCAGGACACGCAGCTCGTCGAAAAACCGGCGGGCCAGCGCCTGTTCGTGCCGCCTCAGCCGCGCCATTCCCGATTGGATCCGATGGCGGAGAATGTCGCCGGTACCGAGAGAAGCGAGATATTCGACGGCGGCTCCCACGCCGGCAATGGCGGCATGGTTCAACGTTCCTGTCTCGATCCGATAGGGCGGGTTGCCGTCCTGTGTGCGCAATCGGTCTGTGTCCAGCTGGGTGAGCAGGTTGGGACGAGCGTACAGAATCCCGACGTGGGGACCGTAGAACTTGTAGGCCGAGCAGAGCAGAAAGTCGATCCCGAACTCGCGCACATCGATACAGAAATGGGGCGCGTAATGTACCGCATCGACCAGCAGCCATGCTCCCACTTCGCGGCTGAGTCTCCTGATCAGTTCGATATCGTTGACCGTCCCCAGCGCATTCGAGGCCCATCCAACCGCCACCAGGCGCGTCCGCTCGCTGATCTTGCGGGCGAGGTCATCGTAGTCCAGCACGCCTTCGGATCGCATCCGTACTTCGCGTACGTTGAGACCGATCTCCCGCAGCCTCAGCCAGGGTCCCCGATTGGCTTCGTGGTCCAGCTGTGTGATCAGTATCTCGTCACCCGGCCGTAAGGTCCGTCCGAGTGCGCGACTCAACGCGAAGTTGAGCGTCGTCATGTTGGCCCCGAACGAAATCGCATCGTCGCCGTCGGCGTTCAGAAAGGCGGCACAGCGACGGCGGGCGTCGTCGAGAATCCTGTCGGACTCCCGGCTGGTGACGAACATGCCGTGCGTATTGGCGTTGCAGGTTTCGTAGTACCGACTGATCGCCTCGATGACCGGTCGCGGGACCTGAGATCCCCCGGGACCGTCGAAGTAGGCGAGGGGCCACCCGGCGGCGGCGCGTCTCAATGAAGGAAAGTCCTCACGAAATGCCTCGAGACCCGCTTCCTTTCGGGCGGCCGCAGACGGTTCAGCATCAGACATTTCGATCCTTTCGTGAATCTCGGCCGCACGCGGACGACCGCAATCCCGACGGAGCCCGAGCCTACTGACTCGAGTTCTGTGCCTCGTTCTGCAGAGACTCCAGGTACGTCGTCAGATCGAGCAGCTGTCGGACGGTCATCCGATCCGAGAAATCGGTCATCCTGGAAATATTCCCGCTCATGATGTTGACGTCTCCTGCAGTCTTTCCATCGGGAGGCCTGGGTGTGGCGAACCGATGGGAAGGTGCGATGATCGACTCAGCCAGGTAGGCGCGCGATCGACTCTCCGAAACGGCCCCGAGCGTCACGTAGGTCGGTGTGATCACGGTCGGTGCGGGGAACTGATCGCCCTTGACCTCGTGGCACGTATAGCACTCGAACTGGGAGAAGACGGCCCGTCCGGCAACCGCGTCACCCTCCGGCAGAAAGAGGGAAGGACTTTCGTTGCTGCAGGCCATCAGACCGGCGACGGCACCGAGAAGAAGAAATAGGCTACCCCTCATCTCACATCCTCCTTCCGAACGCTGGCGGGACGTGAAGACCCGCCCTTCCGTATGTACTGAATGCCATTGTAGTCGCCCGCTCCCGGAAAGTGGACCGCGCGGCGGCATTCCTCGGATGATCGGGTGCTCCGGGAGGTATCTCAGACCCACGGACCTCCCGGAGACCGGCTGCTCCCCTCCCTGAACTCAGACGACGACCACCCGGTTTTGGTCCTTGTCCCAGACGACCGGCTTGCCTTCCCGATATGAAATATTCGTCATATGGCCCACCGTCGCGCACTGGCCGCCGAAGAGGGCATCCTCGAAAGGCTGCTTCCGTTCCCTGACACAGGTGAAGAAATTCTTCATGTGCGCTCCGAGATTGTCTCCCTCCACCTTGACGGTTTCGGGTTTGGCACCCGACGGGGTGTCTCGCGGCCGATGGGTCTGCGGGTCGATATTGTGAGCCTCGTAGTAGGCGAGTCGGGTCTTCTCCGGCCACGCGAGCGTGGAATACCAGTAGCTGTCCCGAATCGGCTCGCTGTAGTAGGTGAAGCCCGTTCCATTCTCTTGGAATTCAATCGCGCCTTCGGTCCCCATGATCGTCAGGAAGGGAACCCGGTGTGCGGTGTTCGCACTGGAGTTCAGGGCCAGCACGAATCCCTTGTCGTATTCGACCAAGGCGGACATGTGGTCCGGAAGTTCCCGGTTCTCCTTCCAGTTGAAGATCCCCCCGATCGACGTGACCCGCTTCGGGACCCGCACGTCCATCAACGTATGGGTCAGTGTGATCATGTGCACGAAAAGATCGGTCGGCAGTCCGCCCGAGTATTCCCAGTAGAGGCGCCACTGGAAGAAGCGATGGGGATCGAATTCGTGCCACGGCGTATCACCGATGAAGCGCTTCCAGTCGACGGTGTCCTCGCCGGCATCGGGTGGAATCGGATAATACCAGGCTCCGGTCGGCGTATTGCGAAGGATGGCTGCACTCAGGTAGGTGATGTTGCCGAGCTTGCCGGACTGGATCAACTCGAGCGCCCGGTCATTGGCCGGATTGCTGGCTTGCTGGCTGCCGACCTGTAGAATCCGCCCACTCTTCTTGACCGCGTCGACGAACTCGGCTGCATCCGGCCATCGATGGGTCATGGGCTTCTCGATGTAGACGTCCTTGCCCGCAGCCAGGCTGTCGAGCACGATCTTCTTGTGCCAGTGGTCGGGCGTGGCCACGATGACGACGTCGATGTCCTTGTTGGCGAGGACCTCCTCGTAACGGCGTGTCGTAGTGACGTTGGGATGCCCCAGTTCCTTGATGCCCTGAAAGTGTCCGTCATACAGATCACAGCAGGCGCGAATGTCGGCGTCCGGGATCGGTTCGACGGCTCTCAGCAGGAAAGGACCGCGGATTCCGAAGCCGATGAATCCGACACCGATCTTGTCGTTGGCGCCCTGCACCGAAGCCCGGATTGCGGATCCTGCCGAGACCGCCGTGATACCCGCCCCGACTCCCGCCTGTTGGATGAATTGTCGCCGCGAAAGTGATTTGCCGTTCATAGAACTGGTCCTCCAGATGAGTTGAACTCCTCGTAGCGAGAGTCACGGCATCGATCCGAAATTCCCCGCGACCTCTATACGCCGGCCCGTCCGAGACGGGCGCGTCGAAACCACTTTAGCAATTCCTTAACAGCGAGTCACGCCCCGAGTTTACAGTCTGTTCACCCGGCCGCATAATGCGTTATGCAGAAACCGGGACGAAGGATGATATCCTTACAGGTTTGAGCGCCACGGAGCACTCTTGTTAAGCTTCCGGTGGCTTTTCTCGACTGGTCCGGAAGCGATTTCTCCCAGGCTCACACCGGGAGCGTCCTGCTGTTCCGGGGTGGTGTTGGGGACTCGGCTGATGAAGATTGAGAGTATTGGCTACGCTCTCCCAAGTCGACGGGTGAGCAATGAAGAAATGATCGCGGAGATTCTCGAGCGGAACAGGGAGCATCTGTCCAGTACCGACCTCGCATCCTTCGACGAAAGGATTCGGCGGTTCTTCAAGATGTCCGGGACCCAATTTCGGTTTCATCGCAGCAATGGCGAGAAGGCCCTGACGTTTGCGGTGAAGGCCGGACAGTGTGCGCTCCAGAAGGCCGGCCTGCAGCCTGATGACATTGATCTGCTCATCTATGCGGGCGTCGGCCGCGGCTGGGTCGAGCCGGCCACGGCCAACCTGTTTCAGAGCGAACTCGGCCTTCGCTCGGCCACCTGTTTCGACGTCCTGGATGCGTGTGCCAGCTGGATCCGCAGTCTGTCCATCGCGCGCAGCTTCCTGGCGCAGAAGATGTACCGGCGGGTGATGATCCTCAACTGTGAGTTCAACTTCCGGGAATACGCCAATTTTGATATCCGGAACGCGGAAGACCTGGAGAGTTCCTTCTCGGCCTTCACGATCGGAGAGGCTGCCACTGCGACCGTCGTCACGGCCAAAGAGGCGGACGACTCGGAGTTCACCTTCAAGACGTGGGGTGACAAGCATTCACTCTGCAAGATCGCCCTGCCCAATGCGGGAGACTTCTCGCCAAACGGAGAGCGGATGAAGCCGATGTCGTTCTTTACGGCCCCGGCCGAATTGCTTTCGTTCACCGTCCGCAAGCTGGTGGCACACTTCAAGGAGACGCAGAGCCTGGGTGTTCTTGCCCATGACATCATCATTGGTCACGCCGTCAGTGTCGCCTCGACGGTCAAAGCGGCCAAGCTGATGGGCCTGGATCCGACCCGCGTCTTCGAGACGCATGATCGGTTCGGCAACACCGTTTCGGCCTCTTTGCCACTGGGGCTTGCCGTGGCGGAAGATGAGGGACTCCTGCAACGGGGGATGCGCGTTCTGCTCGTCATGGGAAGTGCCGGCGTGACGACGGCGCTGGCCTCCTTCGAGTATTGATCGATCGACCGGGGATGCCCTTCGAACAGATGCCGACGCGTTCGCACCGTCCTGGTTTTTTGGAGGAAATCCGCCGACTCTATCCCTTCGAATCGCATTTTCTCGACCTGGATGGTGTCCGTCTCCACTATCTCGATGAGGGTGAAGGGGAACCGGTGCTGCTCCTGCACGGGAATCCTTCCTGGTCGTTCATGTACCGCGATCTCATTCGGGCCCTGCGTGACGGAAAGCGCGCCATTGCACCGGATCATGTCGGCTGTGGGCTCTCCGACCGTCCCTCGGAGGATCGTTATCAGTACACACTGGGTCGCCGAGTCGCGGATCTCGACAGTCTCATTTCGTCCCTGCACCTCACCCGACCGCTGAGTCTGGTAGTGCACGACTGGGGCGGCCTGATCGGCATGACCTGGGCCGTGCGCCATCCCGAGCGGATCGATCGGATCGTGGTCCTGAACACGGCGGGATTCCTCGTACCCGAAGGGAGCTCGCTGCACTGGACGATCCGCTTCTGCCGGCGCTCCCGGCTGGCTGCTTTCTGCATGTCGCGATTCAATGCATTTTCCTTGGCCGCCTGTCGGCTCGGGAGTGCCAAAGGTCTCAGCCGCGAAGTCCGCCGAGGCTATGTCGGACCCTATGGGACGCCCCGGGAGCGCATCGCCGTAACCCGGTTCGTGCAGGATATTCCCCTCGAGCCCGGGGATCCTGCCTACGCACTGGTGGCCAGGACTGAAAGCGGACTTGATCAACTCCGGGATCGCCCGGTGTTGATCTGCTGGGGAGAACGTGATTTCGTTTTCGATGGGCGGTTTCTCGACCGGTGGCTCGACTTCTTCCCGAAGGCAGAGGTCCATCGGCTCGAACGTGCCGGTCACTATGTGCTGGAGGATGCGGGAGCAGAAGTGACCGCACTCATCAGGGAGTTTCTGCGTGACGGACCACCTGGCAGCGAACCAGACGCATAGCATCGCCGGCCACCTTGCGGCACGGGCCGAAGACAGTCCGCACCAGATCGCCCTGATCAGCCCTGCCGGCCGGCTCACCTACGCGGAGCTGGAAACGCGCAGCAGCTGGTGTGCGGCCGGATTGTCGAACCTTGGGGTGACCCGCGGGACGAGGGTCGTCCTGATGGTGACGCCCGGAAAGGAAATGCTGGTTCTGGCATTTGCGTTGATCAAACTCGGTGCCGTTCCGGTGCTCGTCGATCCCGGGATCGGACGACGGCATCTGCGCCGCTGCCTCGACGAGGTCGAACCGGAAGTGTTCATCGGAGTTCCGAAGGCAGCCTGGGCCGCCCGGTTGCTCCGGTGGGGCAAAGCGTCGATCCGGTTGCGGATCTGCACGGGCCGATGGGGTCCTCCGGGAGAGACGAAGTTGAGCCGGATCATCGAAAGCGGGCGCCGGCAGCCCCGCTTCGAGACAATGGAACCCGCGCGAGAGGACCCGGCGGCGATCGTGTTCACGTCCGGCAGCACGGGTCCCCCGAAAGGGGTCATCTACACCCATGGGATGTTCACGGCCCAGGCGGAGCTGCTGCGGCAAGCCTTCGACATCCAGGCCGGAGAGGTCGATCTGGCGACTTTCCCGCTGTTTGCGCTCTTCGATCCCGCACTGCGGATGACGACCGTTTTCCCGAAGATGGACTTCACGCGGCCCGGTTCGGTCGATCCGAGGCAGATCGTCCGATCGATCAATGAGCTCCAGGTCACCCACATGTTCGGTTCGCCGGCGCTGCTGGATCGGGTGGGACGCTATGCGGCCGGGCGGAAGCTGAAATTCGCCTCCCTCCGCCGTGTACTTTCGGCCGGAGCCCCGGTTGCACCGTTGATCGCCGAGCGCTTTGCAGGTTGCCTGGGTCCGGATGCGTCACTGTTCACGCCCTATGGGGCGACGGAAGCCCTGCCGGTTTGCTCGATTTCGCTTGCGGAGCGAACGCGGCTGGGCGGAACGGGCGAGGGTCGGGGGATCTGCATCGGCCGACCGCTCCCGGGCGTCTCGGTTGCGGTCATCGAGATTCGGGATGATGCCGTTCCACAGTGGTCGGAAGATCTTCGTCTTGGTCCGAATGTCATCGGGGAGCTGGTCGTCTGGGGTCCAAACGTGTCCGTCTCGTACTTCCGTCGTCCCGAGTCGGATCGCCTGGCAAAGGTCGCAACCGAAAACGGGGGGATCCGCCATCGCATGGGTGATCTCGGCTATTTCGATGAGGAAGGCAGGATCTGGTTTTGCGGAAGGAAGAGCCACCGTGTCGTGACCCAGGAGGGTACGCTGTTCAGTGTCTGCTGCGAAGGTGTATTCAATCAGCACGCGGCGCTCGCGCGCTCCGCGCTGGTCGGTGTCGGACAGCCACCGAAGCAGACCCCCGTGATCTGTGTGGAACTGGAGGCCGACCATCGAAAGGCGGCGCCGCGAGAGCTGCTCGAAGAGCTGCGCGGGCTGGCCCTCGAGTGTGAGATCACGCGGGGAATCGACCATTTCCTCATCCATCCGGCCTTTCCCGTAGACATTCGGCATAACGCCAAGATCGGCCGGGAGAAGCTGGCCGTCTGGGCGAAGGAGCAGCTCGGATGAAGGTCCTGGTCACGGGAGCGGGCGGTTTTCTGGGAAGTGCCATCGCGCATCGGCTGATCGAGCGGGGGGATTCGGTGCGGTCCTTCTCCCGCGGTTTCCATCCGGCGCTCGACGCGCTGGGCATCGAGCAGTGTCGGGGCGATCTGGCTGATGCACAGGCCGTTCACGAGGCCTGCCGGGGCGTGGATCTCGTCTATCATGTGGCGGCAAAGGCAGGTATTTGGGGCCGTCACCGGGATTTCTACGAGGCCAACGTCGTGGGCACCCGAAACGTGCTGGAGGCCTGCCGCCTGGCGGGTATCGCCCGGCTGGTCTACACGAGCTCGCCCAGCGTCGTTTTCGATGGAACGGATATGGAAGGGGTCGACGAGTCGGTCCCGTATCCGGCGCACTACAGGGCCTCCTACCCGGAAACCAAGGCGACGGCCGAACGGCTCGTTCTGGAGGCAAACGGCGCGGATTTCGCTACGGTCAGCCTCAGACCCCATCTGATCTGGGGGCCGGGGGACACGAACCTGATTCCCGGGATCCTGGCGCGCGGACGCAACGGCGCGTTACGACGCATCGGACACTCCGAGAAGCGGGTCGACTTCACCTACATTGACAATGCCGCGGAAGCGCATCTCTGCGCGGCGGATCGACTCGCTCCCGGCGCACCTGCAGCGGGACGCGCCTACTTCATCTCCCAGGCAGAACCGGTGCCCCTGTGGGATTTCATCAACCGGGTGCTCGATTGCGCGGGCCTGCCACCGGTCGAAAGAAGTGTCCCGCGCTCGATCGCCTATGCGAGCGGTGCATTCCTCGAGATCGCGTATCGCCTCCTGCCCGTCTCCGGCGAGCCGCGACTGACGCGGTTTCTGGTGGAGGAACTGTCGACGGCCCACTGGTTCGACATCACCGCGGCTCGACGGGATTTCGGCTACGATCCCGTCGTCGGGATGGAAGAGGGATTTCGACGTCTGCGGGCATCCATGACATGTCTGTGATTTTCGAATCGAGAATCGGGGACAGGGAGAACGGGAAACCGGGGACCGCTGAGCTCGACACTGCCCGTTCGGAGGTTGCCGCGACCGACGCCCCCCCTAACTTGTGCCGCTGGAAAGTATCCCCGTAGACCGGGTCAAGGGCAGCGCGACCCGGGGCCATCGACTTCGAGACGCCGGCCGAAACCGGGACCGATCCTGGTTGCGTTTCGTCCGACAAGGCGTTAAATTAGATGTCAATACTTTCCTAACTGTAAACAGACAGCGGGTTTGGGCCGTTGTCGGCAGAGCCGTATGGGGAGACGGTGTCCGGGGTGGGGACCGTCCAAGTGGGGGGAAACGATGAAGAAGACCGTCCTTGATATTCTGCGACGAAAGGGTCGAGACGTCTGGTCCGTCCGTCCCGACCAGAGTATTTTCGAAGCCCTGCAGC
The DNA here is from genome assembly GCA_963823995.1 of uncultured Acidobacteriota bacterium. Taxonomy (GTDB): domain Bacteria; phylum Acidobacteriota; class UBA6911; order RPQK01; family JAPXNP01; genus JARRKC01. The sequence goes on along the minus strand of CAWGNQ010000009.1, from coordinate 259,011 downwards.
TAATGGATGAGAAGAACATCGGAGCGGTGCTGGTCCTGGAAAGCGACCACATCGAGGGGATCTTTTCCGAGCGGGATTACGCACGCAAGGTCGTCCTGAAGGGGAAGGCCTCGCGGGAGACCAAGGTGGGCGAGGCCATGACTCGCATCGTCGCGTTTGTCCGCTCCGGGAATACGGTCGAAGAGTGCATGGCTTTGATGACGGATAAGCACGTCCGCCACCTTCCGGTTCTGGAAGGCGACCGGGTCATCGGAATCATCTCGATTGGAGATGTGGTCCAGGCCAAGATTTCCGAACAGGAGTTCATGATCGAGCAGCTCGAGAGCTACATCACGGGCACCTGGTAGGGCAGAATCCGAGATTTTCACATCTGCACGTGAGGTCGGGTTCGGCGCCCCGGAAGGGGCAGCTTTGTTTGGGACCCCCTGGGCGCCTCGCCCGGGGTCTTGGTTTCCGAAGGGCCCTTCTCTATTCTGGCCGGCAGCCTGGACTAATCTCGCGGCCAGAGGCCGCGCTCAAATACCCATTCCTCCCACTTCCTCTTGCTTGCCGCGTTGATCGGTGACGGATAGAATGCGCCTCGGCACCCCTTTGCTGATCGGACAGGAGCATGACGCGATGAGTGAGACGACGCACACTCCGAGCCGCACCGATGAAATCATTGCCCAGGACACCCTCTATGGAGCCCGGAATTACGCGCCGCTTCCCGTCGTTCTCGAACGCGGGCAGGGCGTGTTCGTCTGGGATGTCGAGGGACGCAGGTACTTCGACATGCTGAGCGCCTACAGCGCTTTGAACCAGGGACACTGCCATCCCCGCATCGTCGCGGCCGCCCGGGACCAGATGGCCCGGTTGACCCTCACTTCGCGAGCCTTTCACAACGACATCATGCACGTCTTCCTCAGGAAGCTGTGTGCTCTGAGCGGGTTCCAGAAAATCCTGCCGATGAACTCCGGAGCCGAGGCGGTCGAGACGGCCATCAAGGCGATGCGGAAATGGGGTTATCGGGTCAAGGGTATTGAAGACGACCGTGCCGAGATCGTGGTCTGTGAGGACAACTTTCACGGCCGCACCACGACGATCGTCGGGTTTTCGACCGATCCCGATGCCTACCTCGGCTACGGTCCCGTGACGCCCGGATTCAAGGTCATCCCCTACGATGACCCGACGGCTCTGGAAGACGCGATCACTCGGCAGACCTGCGGTTTCCTGGTCGAACCGATTCAGGGGGAGGCCGGAGTTCGAGTCCCTGAAGTCGGGTACCTGCGAGAGGTCCGGGAGATCTGCAGCCGGCACGAGGTGTTGTTCTGTGCCGACGAGATCCAGACCGGACTCGGGAGGACGGGCAGGATGTTCTGCTTCGAACACGAAGGGATCCGTCCGGACATGGTCATCATGGGCAAGGCGCTCTCCGGAGGACTCTACCCGGTCTCGGCCCTCGCCTGCGACGATGAGGTCATGTCGGTGTTCGAACCCGGGACGCACGGCAGCACCTACGGGGGCAATCCGCTGGCGTGTGCCATCGGCATCGCGGCGCTCGATGTGCTCCTGGACGAGAACCTGGCCGAGCGGGCAGCCGAGCTCGGGTCCTACTTTCTGTCGAAACTGCATGGCCTCACGCATCCGCTGCTCAAGGAAGTGCGCGGGAGAGGACTGCTGATCGCCATCGAGTTCTCGGAGCCTGTGGCGAAGACCTTCTGCAAGAAGCTCAAGGAGAAGGGGCTCCTGGCCAAGGATACGCATGCAGTCACCGTGCGGTTCGCCCCTCCGCTGGTGATCAGTCGCGGGCAGATCGATGAGGCGTTCGACCTGGTCCAGGACACCCTGGCTTCCTTCCATGGCGGTTGAAGGCGAGCGGTTCGTATGCGTTCGGAAAGGAGAACTCCGTGAACTTTCGCAACCGGCACTTTCTGACCTTGAAGGACTACTCTGCTGACGAAATCCTGGCGATTCTGGACTTTGCGCATGAAGTGAAGCGCCGACAGAAGTCGGGCGAGGTCTTTCATCCGATGAAGGGGAAGATGATGGCGATGATCTTCCAGAAACCTTCGCTTCGCACTCGGGTCTCCTTCGAAACCGGAATGTTCCAGCTCGGAGGCAGCGCAATGTACCTGGCTCCCTCCGACATCGGGATCGGCGCCCGCGAATCGGTCGAGGACATCGCACGGGTGCTCTGCCGGCAGGTTGACGTCATCATGGCCCGCGTTTTCGGACATTCGATCGTCGAAGACCTGGCAAGGTTTTCGTCCGTGCCGGTCATCAACGGTCTGAGCGACTGGACCCATCCCTGCCAGGTGCTCGCAGACTTCCAGACGATCCAGGAACGGGGCAAGGAGCTCCGCGGCCTGAAGCTGGTCTACGTGGGTGACGGAAACAACGTCACCAACTCTCTGATCTTCGGAGGAGTGGCCCTCGGTGCTCACATCGTGACGGCGTCACCGACGGGCTACCAGGTGTCCCACAAAGTCCAGAGCTGGGCGGAGACGGTTGCCAAACAGTCGGGCGGATCCCTGACGGTTACTGACAACCTGCGGGAGGCTGCCGTTGACGCCGACGTCCTCTACACCGATGTCTGGGCCAGCATGGGACAGGAAGGCGAGGCCGAGGAGCGACGGCGGTCTTTCCGTGGCTACCAGATCAATGAACAGCTCCTCGAGCAGGCCAAGCCTGACGCGCTCGTGCTTCATTGTCTGCCCGCTCACTATGGCGAAGAGATCACACGGGAAGTCGTCGATGCTCCACAGTCGGCGATCTTCGACGAGGCGGAGAACCGCCTGCATGCGCAAAAGGCCCTCGTCGCGCTGCTTGCCGGCAATCTCTGAATCGGTCGCCCGCGTTCCACGTTGACCACGTTGGACCCGAAACCGGCGCCAGGACTTTCAGGAAGCGTCAACCACGACCCCGGCCTACGCTCGGACGATCGTCGTCCCGGCTCGACCCGCCAGAGCTTCCGCGATGCGGTCGGGCGCCGCGATGATCACGCGCTCGCCGCCTCCATACAAGAAGTCGATCGCCGCTTCGATCTTCGGGCCCATCGAGCCCGGCGGGAAGTGTCCTTCCTCGAGATAGCGCCGTGCCTCGTCGAGCGTCAGGTGGTCAAGATTCTGCTGATCGGGAGTGTTGAAGTTGAGCGCGACCTTGCGAATGTCGGTGGCAATGATCAACACATCCGCTCCTACCGTCCTTCCGATCAGACTGGCGGTCAGATCCTTGTCGACAACAACGTCCAGGCCTTCGAAGTCGCCGTTCTCCTCGACGACGATCGGGATCCCTCCACCCCCACCCGCAATGACGACGACACCGGCATCCACGAGCATCAGGAGCGTGCGGTGCTCGACGACCTTGATCGGCCGGGGAGAGGGAACGACCAGCCGCCAGCCTCGGCCTGAATCCTCTTTCATGGCCCACCCTTTGTCCCGCTGGAGAACCTGGGCCTCTTCCCGGGTGAAGAAACGGCCGATCGGTTTCGTGGGGATCTTCAATCGTGGATCGTTTCGGTCACAAACGACTTGGGTGAGAATCGTCACGACCGGCTTTTTGAGTTTATGCTTCCAGAGGACGTTTTGGAGGCACTGCTCGATCATGTAGCCCATGCCGCCCTCGGTGTCGGCCACCAGGACCCCCAGAGGCAGTTCGGGAACCTCCCGTGCTGCCGATTGGGAACGCACCAGTTCGTGTCCGACCTGGGGTCCGTTCCCATGGACGATCAGAAGGCCACTACCTTGTTCGACGAGCGGTACCACGCCATCGAGAACCTGCCGGGTGTTGGCAAACTGCGTGTGGATATCGCCGGACTGATGCCTGCGGATGATCGCATTGCCGCCGAAGGCGAGAACGGCCAGTCTTCGCTTCCTCGAGCCGTCACTCAAGATCGTCCCCTCCTGAAGTCGAGTCAGAGAGAGTATATCTGTGGTGATCCGGAATCGACAATTGGAGCTTCGGACTGGTCGCCATCGTTCGGGAAGGATAGAGTATGCAATGGGGAGACCGGGACGAGGCTTTCGTCGCGACCCGGAGCGGCGACTGAATCCCTTGGGCGCTCGGAAAGACTCGACACAGGGGGGAAGGTGAGACTGAGAAACGCGACCGCAGAACTCTATGTTCCTGACGGGACGAAGATCGAGGCTGCGCTGCGCCGAACCACCCACCTCTGCATCGGCGCACATCCGGACGACATCGAGATCATGGCCTATCACGGCATCATGGCCTGTTTCGGCCGGACCGACCGGTGGATGTGCGGCGTCGTCGTGACGGACGGAGCGGGAAGCTCCCGAACCGGGGCGTATGCCGATGTGACGGATGAGGAGATGCGCGAGATTCGCCGGGGGGAACAGCGAAAGGCAGCCCATCTGGGCGAATATGCCGCCCAGGTTCAACTGGGATACTCGGGGACCGGGATCAAAGGCGCCGATCGTCCGGCAGTCGTCGACGATCTGATCGCGATCCTGGAGACCGCGCAACCTCGGGTCGTCTACCTGCACAATCCCGCCGACAGGCACGACACGCACTTGACTACCTTGACCTGTTCGATCGAGGCACTCAGGAGCCTCCCGTCCGACATGCAACCGAAGGAAGTCTATGGCTGCGAGGTTTGGCGTGGTCTGGACTGGCTGCCCGATTCGGAAAAGGTCGTACTCCCGGTTTCCCGGTACCCCAACCTGGCGGCCGCACTCGTGGAAGTATTCGATTCACAGATAACCGGAGGGAAGAGGTACGACTTGGCCACCGTCGGCCGCCGGCGCGCGAATGCGACCTATCTGGAAGCGCACCAGCCGGATGAGGAGACAGCCGTGACCTATGCGATGAATCTCAGGCCTCTGCTGGAGGAGCCGCGTCTATCGGTCGTCGAATTCGTTTCATCGGTTTTGGATCGCTTCCGTGAGGAAGTGCTCCAACGCCTCTCCCGCTTCACGTAACTCCGCCCACGATTTCCGCAGCGAACGCCGGGTTCCCGGCCACCGACGGGGACCGGGGAGGATTGCGCCGCGACAGATGAACCGAAGGAGAAACTTCATGGCGAAGACGAAGAACGTACTGATCATGGGCGCCGCCGGGCGCGACTTTCACAATTTCAATGTCTATTTCCGAGGAAATCCGGAGGAAAGGGTCGTGGCCTTCACGGCTTTTCAAATCCCCAATATCGCAGGTCGGACCTACCCGCCCGCCCTGGCCGGAGAGCACTATCCCGACGGCATACCGATCTACGACGAGAGCGAGATGCCGCGACTGATCGACGAACTCTCCGTCGATGAAGTCGTCTTCGCCTACAGCGACGTGGCGCACGAGCAGGTGATGCACCAGGCCTCGCTGGTCAACGCCTGTGGCGCCGATTTCCGCCTGATGGGCGCCCGCTCGACCCAGATCGAGTCCAGCCGACCGGTCATTTCCGTCGGGGCGATCCGAACAGGCTGCGGAAAGAGCCAGACCTCGAGGCGCGTCGCCGAACTGCTGCACGCCCGGGGGAAGTCGGTCGTAGTGATCCGCCACCCGATGCCCTACGGAGACCTCGAAGAACAGGCATGCCAGCGTTTTGCGACGCTCGACGATCTGGATCGCTACGACTGCACGATCGAAGAGCGGGAGGAATACGAAGGACACATCAATAAAGGATTCGTCGTCTATGCCGGCGTCGACTACGGTCGAATCCTGAGGGAGGCCGAACAGGAAGCGGACATCATCCTCTGGGACGGAGGCAACAACGACATTCCCTTCTATGAGTCGAACCTGCACATCGTGCTGGTCGACCCTCTGCGGCCCGGCCACGAATATCGCTACTACCCGGGCGAGACGAATCTGCGACTGGCCGACGTGGTCTTGATGTCGAAGATCGGCAGTGCCGATCCGGGGAATATTCAAAAGGTCCGAGAAAGCGTGCATCGTCTGAACCCCGATGCGCGGTTGATCGAGGCAGATTCGGTTGTGACGGTGCAGGATGCCGGTACGATCAGAGGCAAGCGCGTGCTGGTAGTCGAGGACGGGCCGACCTTGACCCACGGCGAGATGACCTACGGAGCCGGCTTCGTGGCCGCCCGTGAAAATGGCGCCGACACGATCGTCGATCCCCGTCCGTACGCCGTGGGCACGATCAAGGAGACCTTTGAGAAGTACTCACACGTCAAGCAGGTTCTGCCCGCCATGGGATACGGAGAGGAACAGGTCCGGGAGCTCGAAGAGACGATCAACGCCGTTCCCTGCGATCTCGTGCTGGTTGGCACACCTTTCGATCTGGGTCGCCTCGTCGAGTCGGACAAACCTCTTCTCCGGGTCACTTACGAATTAGACCAGGTGGGCACGGATGCGCTCAGGGGGATACTGGATGAATTCCTGAAGTAAGCGCTGCGTTCCGGGGGGGGGCGAAGCGATAGCGACTGTAGAGTTTTGCCCCCAGATCTGAATAACGAATCCTACAAGTTGGGAGATGATTACTGCAAAGACCGGATATCGGTGTATTATTTGGACTGATCCGTAGTTCTCACATCGATGAATCCGGTCGGAGGGACCCATGCAGACCGTTTCGGAAGAAATCCGTCGCAGAATCGCCACAGCCAAACCGAAGCTCCTCGAAATCTCACCGGAGACGGCACGGGCGAAGCCGGGGCCCGACCGGTGGTCGAAGCAGGAGATGCTGGGTCACCTGATCGACTCCGCGACGAACAACCATCAGCGCTTCGTTCGGGGCGCCCTCGATCTGGCAGGGGATTTCCCTGTCTATCAGCAGAACGAATGGGTCGCTGCCCAGCGTTATAACGAGGCGGAGTGGGCCGAACTCGTTGAGCTGTTCGCGCATTACAATCTGCATCTGGCCCGCGTGATCGATGGCCTGCCGGCGGAGGTTCTCAGCAATCCCTGCAACATCGGCGAGGCAGAGCCGGTCACCCTGCGATTCGTCATCGAGGATTATCTCAGCCATCTGCTTCACCACCTCGACAGGCTCGTCTAGCGGCTGCCCATCTCTCCCCGTCTCCTGGACGTCGGAAAAGGGTCCCCAATGTGCCATCTATCGAACACTGCGAGTCCTCCGGAGAGACCGCACCGGTCCATTATCTGCAACTCAACCGGGTCCGACCGCTACTCGAGCGCCATGCTCACGGCTGAGCGGCAGGGGAAACGAAAACCTCGCCAATAGCGTACAGGTTGAACGGAAGAGAGCGGCGTGCCATGGGATTTCGACTGTCGAAGATCTACACGAAAACTGGGGATCGGGGGACCACAGGGCTCGGCAATGGCGATCGCGTGGCCAAGGACAGTGGGAGAGTCGAGAGTTACGGCGCGGTGGACGAGCTGAACTCCGTGATGGGAATTCTTCTTGCCAGCGGGGTATCGGACCGACTGGTGGAACCGCTGCGCAACATCCAGCACACGCTGTTCGATCTCGGCGGCGAGCTGTCGATTCCCGGCAGGGAAGTGATCAATGACGAGCGGGTCGCCGAACTGGAAGCGATCCTGGATACCCTCAATGCTGAATTGGATCCACTCGAAGAATTCATCCTCCCTGGCGGCACGCAGGCTGCCGCCGTCTGTCATCTCGCCCGAACTGTCTGTCGCCGTGCCGAACGCCGGCTCGTGACCCTGACCCATCAGGATGCCATCAATCCGTCCGCCCTGAAGTACCTGAATCGCCTGTCGGATCTCCTTTTCGTGATCGCACGAACGATCAATCGGGAGGCGGGCGAAAAGGATGTCCTTTGGAGGCATGATCGATCGTAGCGCGCTACGCTACACTTCTCACAAATCGCACAGATTCGGATGTTTACGTCGACATAAATCCTACGGGAGCCGGAAAGTCGGGACCGGAGAGGATGAGAGAATAGGGACAAAAGCCAAGCTCCGCGGGGGTTTAGAAGCGCTGGAGGACCTTTTGAATCTTGACATGAAATCAGTGCCGGCCCTAGACTTGCACATGGTGATCCGGGAAGTGGGGAGGAGAGTTTCCGTTGACGTATGTCCCTGAAATCCTCTGCATCGACCGGCAGGAAACCCTGTTGGACTACCTGTCTCGGAATCTCAGCTCCGCAGGCTATGAGGTCGTCACCTGCCTGAGCTGGGCGAAAGCCCGGCAGATGCTGACCGAAGGTCGTGTCCGTCCCGACCTCATCCTCGTCGATCCGCAGGGAGCCAACGGCACGGTATCTTCGCTCCGGGAGGTGTGCGAGTTGGCCGGTGCAACGCCGGTCGTCGCCCTTTCGGCGAGCCGGGAGCCCAAGAAGATCGTGCAGGCCATCCAGGAAGGAGCCTGCGGTTTCCTTTCGAAGCCGTTCTCCCTCGAAGAGTTACAGAAGGCGGTCTCCGAGGCGCTTTCCGATCAGGAAGCCTCGGCTCCCCGCAACAAGTCGGTCGCTCCTCCCGTTCACTTCATCTGCAACAGCAGCGCAATGAAGGAGTTGCAGAGAACAGCGCTGCGCGTCGCCAAATCGGAAGTTCCCGTCCTGGTCACGGGTGAGACGGGAGTGGGCAAGGACGTTGTCGCTCGCTACATTCACCTCAACTCAGCCCTGTCGGACCGGCCGTTCGTCAAGGTGAACTGTGCGGCGATGCCGACGGAGCTGGTCGAAAGCGAGCTGTTCGGTTATCGCAAAGGAGCTTTCACGGGAGCCTACATCGATCGTCCGGGGAAGTTCGAGTTTGCCAATCACGGGACGATCTTTCTCGACGAAATCGCGGAGTTCACCTCATCGGTCCAGGCGAAGCTGTTACAGGTGCTGCAGGACGGACAGTTCTCGAGGCTTGGCTCGAACGAGGAAGTCCTGATCAATGTACGGGTGATCGCGGCCACGAATCGCAAGCTCGAGGCGGCCATCAAGGAGGGGAAGTTCCGGGAGGACCTCTACTACCGGCTCAATGTCGTCAACATCAATATCAGCCCGCTCCGGCACCGGCGCGAGGACATACCGGCGTTCTGCGAGTTCTTCATGGGCCGGTACGCCAAGCAATACGAATCGGAGACGACGGAAATCCCGGCCTCGCTGAGGGAGATCTTCATGGCCTACCGCTGGCCCGGCAATGTACGAGAGCTCGAGAACCTGATCAAACGGTTCACCGTTTTGCAGGATGGGGCCTCGATTGAAGCGGAGCTCCGCGAGAAGATGTCGAACGATACGACCCTCGGGATCGAGGAAGTGGCCGGGGAGTATGTCGATGAAGCGATCGGCACCGATGATCTCGATCTGAAAGAGGTGACGCGCCGGGCGATCTCCAAGGTCGAACGCGAAATGATCCTCAAGACGCTGCGCAAGACGAACTGGAACAAATCGCAGGCCGCCCGCGAGCTGCGAGTCAGCTACAAGACGCTCCTCACTAAAATCGAGCAATACGCCATCGAGTACAGCGAACTCTAGTTGGTCAGGTGGATTCCCTGCGAGGATTTCAGGAGCGTCTCTCAGATTGCGGGTTTGGGGGCTGCCGGGTGCGGCGCCCTTTCGGGGTGCGAAAGAAATCCGTCACACGGAAGAGCGGAACCTCCGAAAACCCAAAAACGCGAAACGTCGGGGCACTCTATCCAACGCTGGCGACACGGAGGTCTTTCAGCGCGGAGCGGACGATGTAGACGAGTTCGTTGTTGGTCCCCTCATCCGCCACCCACATGAAGAACCCCTGCGGGTCGAGCAGGCTCCTGTCATTGCGGATCTTTCCCTCCATGACCTCGCCGTCACAGAAGGTCACCTGGATCCACAACCAGGTCGGCAGCGACTCGGACGTCAGAAAACGGACTTCGCGGTAGGAGGCGTCTCCCTCGAATTCGCGGACGAAGAAGATGGCCTTCAGCTCATCGAGGGGGAAGTCCTGGCGTTTCCCCTTGGCGTCGATCACCTGGACCTTCTCGCCGATGAACTCCGCCTTGGAAAACCCCCGGAAAAGCTTCTTGTCCCGCGTGCGGACGATGACCTTCCCGAATGTCGACTCCTTCCTCATGGCACCCCCGTCTGCGGTTCCCTCCGGCGACTAGGATTGCCTATTTCGCCCCGGAAGTGAAGGGAAAAAGCAGCCGAGCGGCGAATTTGGGGAGCTGGAGCCCGGGAGATCAGGGCGCAACTCGCAACTCTACGGCGCCGGCACGCCCGCGATGACCGGGAAGGTGGTCAGCGTCGGGACGGCGGCCGGATTCCTCACCGAGAACTGGACATCCTTCTGTCTCAGGGTGACGGCCGCCAGCGGCTGATCCGAATCGACGGTCAGGACGCCGCGCATCTCCGTGGCCTGCTCCGAGACGTCCGGGTCCGTAAACAGCTGGGAGACGTAGCGCGGCAGGTGGTGTCCGGCTTCCAGCGTGATTTCCTGCTCCGCCAGCAGGTTGAAATCCAGATCGTAGAGCCGAAGGGTGACCGTCGCTTGTTCGGTACTCGTGTTGACGAGAGCGAGACCGGTGTCGGGTGCGCCGATGGAATCGACGAAGATGCTGAACTTCCGGCGCGGCAGGGTCGCCGCGACGCCCGCTTCGAAGAGGTTCTGATTCTGCAGAACCGCGTGTTGGGTGAAGACTCCCGTGCCGGCGATCACCGGATTCGTGGCGGTCAGTTTCGCATAGCCGACCTGCAGCCCTCCTTGTCCCGTCGTCTGAAGGACCTGAAATTGTCCCGGCCCCAGATTGAGCTGTATCGAGCCCACCGAGCTGCCGGTCCCGATATCCAATCCCATCGGATCCCCATTCGAGTCGAAGAAAGCCAGGGTGACGCGTGTCGTGATACCCAGAGTCCCCGGATTGGCCAGGAAGAAGCTGGTCATGAACTGGTTGTCCTGGGTCACTCCGAAGGCGCCGTTGGCCACCTGCGGAAAGTAGAGCGTCGCACCGAGATTGCTCGGCTGCATGACGGGGAACGGAGTCAGGGAAGCCACTTCGAAAGGGAACTCCAGATCCGGATTGTCCCGCTGTCGCAGGGTCAGAGCGACCAGGGGTACGGGACTGTGCACGGCGACGATCCCGCGCATCTCGGAAGCCTGCTCCCGGACTGTTGGAAACAGCTCCGAGATGAACCGGGCGCGGTGCTGTCCTCGCGCCAGGTCCAGGCTCGACGTGCCGATCAGGTTGCCGTCGGCATCGCGCAGGGTCAGCTCGATTTTGGCCGGATCCGGTTCATCGGAGAGACCCTCCGAGGCGTTGACCAGAGCAATTCCCGTGTCGTTGTCCCCCAGCGAGTCGAGCAGGAAGACGAAATCTCCCGCGGCACGGGTGGAGGGGACGCCCGCTTCGTAGAGCACCACGTTGGGGGTGATGTCGATGCGGGTGAAGATGGCCGTGCCGTCGACGCCGGGCCCCGCCGTGATGCGCGCGTAGCCGACCCTCAGGTCGGGATCGGCCTGACTCTGCAGATAGGTGCCGCCTCCTTTGGGCAGGGAAAGCAGCAGCTCCGGGCCGGCCTCGTTGCTGCCGAAACGCATTACCATCGGGTCCCCGTTGGAATCGAAGAACTCGACGTGGACGGTCGTCGCTTCACCGGTGTTGACGAAGACCATGGCCGTCTTGAACTTGATGCGTCCCCGCGTTCCGTCGGCGATTTGGGGGAAGTAGAAGACGTTCTGCGGCTGCATCTCCGCGATGAATCCGTCCGCACCCGCTTCGTAGCCGACGTACATCCGGTTGCCGTTCTGCGGATCGACGGCCATCGCCTGGATCTGGGTCGTTCCCAGCCCCGAGTTGAGGGGATTCCAGGTCGGCTGCCAGTCCTCGCCGCTATTCGTGCCTTTCAAGACTCCCTGATCGAAGGTGCCCGCAAACAGGGTGGAACCGTCGATCGGGCTTACCCAAAGGGAGCTGACGGTGCCCGAACTCGGCTGCATCGGCCAGGCCCTCCATTCGAATACACCTTCCTTGATGGTCCTCCGGGCGATGACCGAGAGGCTGCCCACTCGACCGCTGGCGTACAGGATTGAGCTGTCCGCGGGATCGATGACGAGGCCGCGTACAGCGCCCACCGAGTTGAAGCTGGTCTTCGACCAGGTGTTTCCGCCGTTGTCGCTCTTGTAGACTGCCCCCTGAGTTCCGAGATAGACATTGTCCGAATCATGAGGGTCGACCCGGATCGCAAGGATCACCTTAGCTCCTCCACTGGGATCGTCGAGACCCTGAATCTGGGCGAACCAAGTGTCTCTGTCTCCCCCGTCCCCCGACTTGTAGACGCCGCTGCCCTGGGTTCCGACGTAGATTGTCTGATGATCTGCCGGATCGATCGCTACGGCGGTGAAGGCGCCGAACTTCAGTTTGGAACCGTCGTTGAGCATCTCCCAGTTCTCCCCGCCGTCCGTGGTGCGCTCGAGGCCCGCAGAAGTCCCGGCGAAGATCACCCGGCTGTCGGTCGGATCGACCGCAATCGACAGCACCTGCCGATCGTCTGGCCCCAGATTCTCCCAGCTCGCACCATGGTCCTTGGAGCGGTAGATGCCTTTGCTGTAGGTCCCGGCATAGACCCAGGAATTGGACGGGTCGACGTACAGCGAAGCAATGTTCGGATCCTCGAGACCCGCCCCCGACGCTTCCCAAGCCTGGCCGGCGTTGGCGGTCCGGTAGATCCCGCTTCCCCCGGGCCCGTCCTGAAGCGCATGCAGAGCGGGAAAATGGAGCGACGTCGTCAGGCCGGCGATCAGGATGTCGTCGTTCTGCGCCAGCGACATGGCTCCCAGGACCTCGTTCTTCTCTCCCCCGAAGAAGCTGGAGAAGGCGAGAAGCGAGCGATCCAGATCGAACACCGCCACGAAGGTATCGGAAGAGTTCAGCGTGGAGTCGATCGCGCCCGCCAGAGGCAGGTCGGGGGAGCCCGTCACACCAGCGCCTACGACCCGACCGGACTCGTCCAGACTGCACTCCCGCAGTGAATCCTGGCCCGCCCCGCCGAAATAGGTCGAAGCCGTGATCGCCGAAAAATCGGCGGCGATGCGGGCGATGAAGACGTCCGTTCCCCCGGCGAAGGAGTGCTGGATCGGATCGACCATCGGGAAGTTGCTGCTGGAGGTGTCGCCCCCCACGTAGATCTGTCCCGAGGCGTCTTTGGCCAGACAATATCCGTTCTCATTGCCGTTTCCACCCAGGTAGGTCGAGAAATCCAGCTCAGTCGCGTCTGCGTTGAACTGGCACAGAAAAGCATCGGAGGAACCCGCTCGTGTTTCCTGGAATGCATTGACCACGGGGAGATTGCTCGATGAGGTCGTGCCGTCGAGCACGATCGAACCGTCGGGATTCTCCAGCAGATCCCCCGGCGTTTCGTTGCCCGATCCGCCGTAGAAGGTCGAGAATACGAGTCCTTTTGCGTCTGCGGTAAAACGTGTGACGAAGACATCGTTACCGCCGGCAAGCAAGAACTGTATAGCCCCGGCTGTAATCGGGAAAGCCACGCTTCCACCCGCCCGCGAGGTACCGGTGACGACGGGCTCCTGACCTTGGCCCAATATGACGGCATACCCGACATCGGCTCCGGAACCTCCCAGAAAGGTCGAAAAGGTAATCGCCGTACCGGTGGCATTGAGCTTGAAGAGGAAGGCGTCCGTCGAACCGGCGAATTTCTCCTGAAAGGCATTCTTCGTCGGGAAATTCGACGATCCCGTCGTGCCGACCACGTAGATGTCACCGGACGGGCCTACCAGGATGTTCGATGGGTCGTCGTTGCCCGCGCCTCCGACGTAGGTCATCCAGGCGATCGACTTGTCGGCGGTCAGCTTGGCGATCCAGATGTCCGTGCCCGTCGATTTCTCTTCCTGGAAGCCGCCGGAAGTGGGCAGGCTGACGGAGTTGGTCACCCCCGCGAGATAAATGTTTCCCTGGTCGTCCCGAGTCACGCCCGCTATGCCGTCCGACTGGTCCCAGCCCAGAAACGTCGAAAAGGAAAGTACCGGATCGATGGTCAGGGGCTGGGACGGATCGTAGGCCCCGAGCTCGAACCCGACTCGGAACGGTTCGCCGGGGTCGATGCGATAACGGCAGGGGATCGCCGCTCTGCGTCCATCCGTCGAAGTCTGGTATGCACGTGGAGCAGCCACACGAAGATCGCGATCGGCCGCTGTCAACACGAGATCACCGGACCGGTCGAGCGCGATCGACTGGAGACCGGACCAGCGCATTCTGATCCGGTCGGGGTCGGCGGACGCGGCGACCCGGAAATCGAATTCGAGATGCTGCTCCGTCCCGTAGACAACCAGGTCCACACCGGGGTAGATGCCGCGCTGCAGAACTCGACGGTAAGATTCGAGTCCGGCATGCCAGCCGGCCGGGTCCGCACCGTAAAAATAGCTGGTACTGAAACCGAACCGTCCCTCTCCCTGCAAGGTTCGATCGGGTAGGGAACCCTCGAGGCTCATGCGCGCCGGTGGGACGTCACCCGCACGCAGGAGGAGGCTCATCCCGTCGGTTCGAAGGCCCAGCCTGACATTCGTTCCACGGCCCAGGAATGTTCCGTCCGGCTGCCGTTCGAAGCGGAGCGGAAGAGAGGGCAGGGTGACCGCCTCGCTTTTCGGGATCGGTGCTCCGGCCGCTGCCAGAAGAAAACCGGTCATCAGGACCAACAGGAAGGCTCTTCTCATTTCGAATCGCTCCATTCGGAGATTCCACCACAACACACGGGTTGAAGGATAGCAGGGCTCTGATGGGCCTGCTCCCCGAGGTGTCCGGTCCGAGCAACGATGCCCGCCGCGTCAGTTGACGGCAATCTCGAGGCTTCGGATCTTGCCGAGCAACGTCCGGTAACTGATGTTCAGTCGCCGGGATGCTTGTCGGGTGTCGCCGCCGGTTGCCTCCAGTGCCTTCAGGATGAGTCGCCGCTCAACCGCTTTGCTTGTCAAAAGGGCTGCTTCGCTCAGGGACAGTCGGGACTGTTCGGTCATCTCTTCGCTCTTTCCCAGGCTCCGCTGTCGATCCTCGATGGCTTTCGAGAGATCGGTGCCGTCCAGCACCACACGTCGGACGAAATCGCGCAGTTCGCGGACATTGCCCGGCCACCTGCACGAGGCCAGCGCCTCGAGTTGGGCCGGCTGGAACTCGACCTTCAACGGGCGCAACAGTTCCCCGGCAAGCTCGTCGAGGAATGACGCAACGAGAACGGGGATGTCTTCGGGCCTTTCCCGAAGCGGAGGAATCGAGATCTTGACCGCTTGCAGGCGCAGGAACAGGTCCTCTCGAAATCGCCCGCGGGAGACTTCCGTCCAAAGATCCCGGCAGGTCGCTGCCAGAATCCGGGTTTCGGGCTTCGCTGCCCCGACCAAAGCGCTGCAGCGCGATTCGCGGTCGAGGATCATCTGCAACAGGGCTGCCTGGATCGATTCGCTCAGATCCGAGATCTCGTCGAAGTAGAGAGTCGATCCGTCGCGGCTGCTCCAGAGCGACCAGGCGACGAAGGGCCTCGTGCCGAGCAGACCTCCGGCAAAGAGAGAAGCTTCGAGCTGTTCCGGATCGATCCTGGTCAACGGCTTTCCAGAATGCTTCGACAAGCGATGCAGGCGGAGGGCCAGCCTCTCCTTACCCACCCCCGGCTCACCCGTGATCAGGACGTCGAGGTCGGTCTGGGCCACTCGCGTCACGAAATCGTCGACTTTGCGCATCTGAAGGCTGGGGCAGATCGCCTCGTCCCACTGTGCTGGATCCTGTACTGTTCGAGTTTCGAGCATCTCTCCACGCTCCCGCTTCCGGCTCCATCGAAGCACATTCGATGCCAGTCGTCGCGGGCTGCTGAGGAGAAAAACCGGAGAACAAGGGGCATCCAGGTGGGCCGCAGAGACCCAAATTTCTAAACAGCAGACATTTACAGGCAGGCACAAATCGGACATCGACGTCCGCCAGCGAAACTGCTTCCGGTGGACGGGTCCGGCTGAAAGGAGCGAGTTCGCGTGCTGCTATGGAACAATAGGAGCGAACTGAGAAGCCATCTCCCTAAGATGAATTACACAGGCCTCACCCGGCCATCTTCTCCTTGATCATGCAGAACCGGCACAATTCCCTGTAGGAGGGTTGGCCGCAGCGGACGCATCTGCAGGCTGCCTCCCCCTCTTCCATATGCTCGTGTTCCGGGGCCTCGAGCACCTTGCGTTGCTGCTCGAAGAAGCCGAACAGGAACCGGGACTTGGTGCTCGGTATCTTCTCCTCGAGGGCGTTCAAGGTATCCTTGTAGACCAGCGAGTTGGCGCCCTTCGAATAGGGGCATTCGAGCAACATGTAGTCGATGCCTTTGAGCAGGGCGTAGCAGGTGGTCTCATATTCGGTCACGCGGACGAGCGGCTTTACTTTGCGGACCATGCCCGACTCGGTCGCCCCGAGGACCGGATACTGGCGATCGATAAACTCCCGGTTCCACTGCAGTAGATTACCCAGCAGTCGAGAAGCCTCATCGTCGAGATTGTGCCCCGTCGCGACGACGTCATAGCCGAGGCGCGAGGCAACGGCGTTGAACTCGTGCCGTTTGACCACCCCACAAAGGGAACAGGGTTTTTCCCTGAGCCTGTGCGTCACTTCCGGAATCCCGAGTCTCTGATCTTCGAGTCCGACGATGTGCAGCTTTCGACCGACCGTCTCGGCAAACCGTTCCACTTTGTTCCGCGAATGCTTCGAATACTTGCCGATCCCCTGGTCGATATGCAGGCCGTCGGCCTCGAACCCCAGGAGAAGCAGCAGGTCCCAGAGCACCAGGGAGTCCTTGCCGCCGGAGACGCAGACCAGGACACGATCCTCCCGATCGAACATTTCGAAGTGGCGGATGGCCCTTTCGACTTGGCGGGGCAGATAGACGAAGAAACACTCCCGGCAGAAGCCTGCGTTGTGAGACGGCAGGCTGACTTCCGCGTCGGGAGAACCGCAACGAGTGCATTTCATGGCAGGGCCCCGCCGGAGACGACGGAAATAAGGTCGACCGTATCGCCGTCCTCGACGGTCCGATCGGGAGTCAACAGCTGACCGTCGCGCAGGATGACGTGGGTGGTCCGGCGGACGCCGATCCGGTCGAGCAGGCACTCGACCAAAACCGGTCCCTTCATCTCCACTTCCTTTTGTTGCTGGACGAGCCGAATCTTGATCATCGGAGATTCTCCCGAAATGCAGGCCGGACCCAAGGCGTTGGTATCGATCATAACAGAAGGGTCCAAGCGGTCGAGGGATGGTCGGCTTATCGGTCGTCGACGTGATTTCGGCGCCATGCCCTCAGAAAGTCGGGCAGACGACGGACCGCCGCCTGCACGCGAAGTTCCTGCCGATGCTCGCGGGCCGGCGTGCCGGAGACGACGCTCCCGGACGGAACATCCTTGAAGACCGATGCCCTGGCCAGGACGGTCACGTGGTCACCGATGCGCACGTGGTCGGCCACGCCGACCTGGCCGGCCAGTACGCAGTTTCGTCCGATCTCGACCGAACCGGAGATCCCGCAGCAGCCGACGATGATCGTGTTCCTGCCGATCCGGCAGTTGTGAGCGATGTGCACCTGGTTGTCCAGTTTCACATGAGGCTCCAGCACGGTCGACCCAAAAGTGGCGCGATCGATGCAGCAGTTGGCCCCGATCTCGACGTCGTCTCCGATCTCGACCGTGCCCGTCTGCGGGATTTTGACCTGAGTTTCGCCATCGAAGGCATACCCGAAACCATCCGCGCCGATGACGGTCCCGCTGTGAATGATGACTCGACTTCCTATGGAGACGCCCGCGTAGATGCTGACATTGGCATGGATAGTCGTTTCCTCTCCGATCCGTACTCCCTCTCCGAGAACGACTCCGGAACCGAGGGTAACACCCCTCTGCACGATCACGTCGTGTCCGATACAGACGAAGGGTCCGATCGTGACCTCGTCGGCAATCTCGCAGCTCCGCCCGACGCTTGCAAGTTCGGAGACTCCTTGGGCACGAAAAGGACGGTTCGTGAACAGCTGCAGAATCTTCGCAAACGCCACCTTCGGCTGATCGGTCAACAGGAGGTTGAACGAGGATTGTCTCGCCTCCGCCGGCACGATCAGTGCCGACGCCCGAGTGGCTTCGAGAGTGTTCAGGTAGCGACCCGTCGCCAGGGTGATGTCGCCCTCCGCGGCTCGTTCGAACGGCGCCACGCCTCGAATCGGAACCGACCCGTCTCCGCTGACCGATGCCCCGACCCGGGCGGCGAGTTCATCCAGGGTGTACACAGGGCGATTAAAGCCCGACCTCGGTCGCGGGTCAAGGGGCCGGACCCGCATGGCTCCATTCGATCCGGCGGCCCGACTGCCGGGCGACCCAACCTGCATTCCAGCGCGAACCGGCGCGAAATGGCCGGACGACGATCACGTTTGCCGGTATCTATCCCGCCGACCACCATTGGCGGGGCGTACGTCGTCCGCAGCTCGTACTCTCCCTGCCCTGTTGGAATTCCCCCTCCCCACAGGCATGCGGCGCGCTGATTGTGCACGAACTCGCCCATGTTCGACGAGGTGACCCGGTCGTACGCTGGCTGCAGTCTCCTGCGCTCACTGAAAACAGGCCGATGGATTGGGATTCCGTTCAGCCTTCTTCGGAGACGGTCGACAGGGCAGACGGAGCTGCGTCCGACTCGCCGATCTCACCTTCTGCGGAGAACTCCTGAATGCGCTCGAGGTAACCGGTCAAGGCCCGGGCTTCGGCGGAAGCAAAGAGATTGGAGAGCTCCCGCTGCAGCGGAAGGATCTCGTGTGTCAGCTCTTCGAACGTTCGACGGCCCCGGGCGGTCAGTTCGATGCAATAGGCGCGCCCGTCATGGGGGTGCGCTCGGCGCACGAGAAGTCCGCGACTCTCGAGCAGGACCAGCATCGGACGGACGGTATTGTGGTCGGACGAAGCACGGCGGACGAGCTCCTGCTGGGTGACACCGTCTTCTTCCGCCAGCAGGGAGAGGATCACGAACTGATCCGCCGTGACACCGGAGCCGCTCAGCAGCGACTGCGTCTTGCGATGAACGGCCCAGTAGGCGGCCCGCAACCCCATCGCAATCTCGTGCCCCGTCGCCATTCTTTTCGACAAAGAAACAGTCATGACGTATACGTAGAGACCGGATCCGAATTTAGCAATCCTCTCAGCGGGAGTCAATCGAGTTGTCAGCCGAAGTCCGGGTCTTCCTTGCTCGAAGCCCACTGACCCGTGGCGCGCCAAGTCATGCATGAGAGTGTCCGGGACTTCGAGGTTTCGGCTTCAGACGACGTGTCTGGAGCCCCCTGTCCTGAGTCTGAGGGACCAAGTCGGAGATTCCCGAATCGGAGAGGTTATGATAGTGTCGCGGATGGGCGAGTTCATGAAGGGGCGAGGAGGGGACCTCATGCAGTTGAGAAGACTGTTCTTGGTTGCTGCAGTAGCGTTGGCTCTGGCCGTTCCGGCCGCTGCCTCCGGGGCAAAGCTGTCCGAATCGGAAAGATCCAGGATCGAACAAGACGTCCTGGGGGCCAATGCCGAGATGAACGAGGCGGCGGCGAGTCTCGATGTGGGGAAGTTCTTCGACTGGATTCTCGACGAGGCAGAAGGTCCGATCATCCAGGACGGCCGCCTCCTCCGCACCAGGCAGGAAGCGAAGAACGTCGTCGAGGCCGGATATCAGGGAGTGCAGTCGTTGACTCGATCCTTCGACAATACCTATGTGACGGTTCTGTCGAAGGAGGCTGCTGTTCTGACTTCCTCGGGAACTTCGAAAATCATGCTCGCAGACGGCCGCTCCTTCGAGGCTCCTTTTGCCGTTTCCCTGGTGTACGTACTGCGAGACGGCGGATGGAAGGTCCTGCAGGGACACTACTCGGTCCCGAACCGTTAGATCCCCGACTGCCGCGCCCACCCCACGTTACCAAAGCCGACAGGAAAAGCTCCGCCCGTACGGTCACTGCCCGATGGACACGGTCTGCATCATGACGTAGAATCATCCTGCATCATGGTGCGGAGGAGACCCTTGTGAGCAGAACGACCGTTGATCTCGATCCGGTTATCATTAGGAAACTGAAGCACATCGGTGCCGGGTCCGGGGAGAGTATGAGCCGCGTGGTGAACCGACTCCTGCGAAGGGCTCTTGAAGAGAGACCCCATCGCCACGCGACCGGGGACGACTTCGTTTGGCGCACCGCAAGGAGTAGTCGGCCCATGGAGGGATTCGATCCTGCTTCGCGTGATTACCTCGACCTGATCGAAGAGGACCCATGATTCTTCTGGATACGAACATCCTGGTGTATGCGACTATCCCTGGATTCGATGAACATGGGCGCGCAAAAGAGCTCCTCAGGGACATCGCAACCGGCGAGAACGAACATTGCATTACCTGGGTCAACATTTTCGAATACCTGAGGACGGTCACGCACCGGCGGCTGGTCCGACCTGTCCCGCTGTCCCTCCAGGATGCCCTCGAGAACATCCGTCATTTGTTGGCCCGTCCTCCGATCTTGCGCATCGATCCCGCAACCAGGCATCTGGAGATTTTCGAAGACATCTGCCGGAGGGCCGGGCCCGTCGAGGGCAATTTCGTTCACGATTGCCGGATTGCAGCCATCATGCGTGAGAACGGCGTCGCTGACATTCTTACCCGTGACACATCCTTTCGCAGAATCCCGGACATTCGTGTCCTCGACCCCTTCACTGCGTGACCGAGTCAAGAAGGGAATGCAGAGATCGATAAAGGAATCCGACGACAGGAACGCCGTGAAACGCTCACTCTGCGGAAGTGTGTCAGCCTAGGGGAGGCGGGCTGACACCGCGGCTCGGATCGTTTCGCCAGGCGCGCAGGCTCTCGAGCTCCTGCAGGATCGGCCACCTGCCGAATGCCAAAACGCAGAGCATCACGAGGTTGGCCAGCGGTACGATCATCAGGAGGCCGAAGGGACCTCCATAGCCCGCCTTGTCGAAGATCTTCCACCAAACGAACAGCATGAACCCGATGATGATCAGGATCAGACTGCATCCGAGCACGCCCGTAAAAAGGCCGATAATATCTTCGTTTCTCAATGGCTTTCCCCTCCCACGGAGTTGAAACTCGACCTGCCGACCTGCCGGATCGGCCGAATGGAAACGATGATAGCAGCCCCCTGCGTCAATTCTCGCCGCTCGTGCGGCTCGACGGCAGGGGTTCCGGAGACGGCGAAGGCGTTGGAGAGGTGGGAGGCCCGTCCTCCTCAGTGCCTCTGAAGCAGTTCCAGCAATCGACGGTCGAGTTTGTGGCCGTGCCAGTCTTCGTAGTCGACATCCTTCCGGCCCGAATCGAGAATCCCGAAATCGCCCCGGAAGTTCCAGAGTGCGTATCCGATCCCGTTCTCCGTCAGGATGTCGAGGACGTCGCCGAACCAGGCAAGGAAGACTTCGTGAGGCGTTTCCCGCCAGCAACCGCATTCGCCGCAGTGCACTCCAACCCCCTGCTTGACCAAGCCGATCCAGGGCGCGTAGAACTTCTCCAGCTGCGGTCGACCGAATTCCTGACCGTCGATTGTTCCGGGCCAGACGGGCCTGGGCGCCGAATCGGGATCCTTGAATACCCACGGAGCCCGATAGTGCGAGATGTAGTGAGGGTAGTAGCCGCGACAGCTTTGTGCGATGTCGAGATCGGTGATTTCCGGGATGATCGAGGAGCCGACATCATTTCCGTCTGCGATCACGATCCGATCCGGGTTGAAGCGCCGGATCGCCTCAGCCGTCTCCTTGGCGACCTTCCGATAGATCTCCCCGGGGACGGCGCTCCGCTTCGAATGCTGGTCGTTCATGTCTTCGCGCATGCTGGGCTCGTTGACCAGATCGAAGCTGATCTTGTCTTTGGAGACAGCCTTGAATCGCTCGGCCCACATCGACCAGTGAGCCACAAACGCCTTTTGGGCCGCTTCGTCTTTCCAGAGGTTGTAGGGTTCCTCAAAGCCGGCGTTGACGCAGTATCCCGGTGCCCGGTGGAGGTCCAGACTGACGTGCAGGCCGTGTCGGTTGGCCCTTTCGACCAGCTCCTGAATCTCGTCGATCACCCGGTCGTCGAAGTCCAGTACCTCCTCCGGAGTGATCGGTTTGGAGGCGTCGTACCGAACGTAGCGCGGATAAGCCATGGGAAGGCGGACGAAGTCGAAACCCCAGTCCACCATCCAGCGAAAATCATCATCCGTCGAACCATAGGCACCCGGCCGCTGCGGGCGATTCGGCGTGAAGAAATCGAGCAGATTGAATCCGCGCCAGCGAGGCAGTACATTGCCGCCGGCTGCGAACACCGTCGAGGCTTTGGCGGAGGTCCCCACCGAGCCGAGCGCTGCGGCCAGAGCGGCGTTGCGAAGGAATGTGCGGCGATTCGATGTCTTCATGTTCATATCCTCGTGCATCGGCCGGCCGACGAGTTCCTCTGCGTGAGACCGGCAACGGCCGCAGTATAGATCCCGCCTGGAAACAATTCCACCGGAGGTCCGCGGGGGCCGCATCCGTGCACGTTCGTCATTCCCCGCCCGTGCACGACCGCCATGCGAATCAATCCGCCGCGCGAATCGAACCGTTGTGCAAATCGAAACGCCGTGCGAATCAGACCGCCGTGCGAATCAGAGCCGGAACGAAGTGAGGGACCCCACTGTGCGGCTGTCGAATCCCCCGCTCCTTACCCCGGACGGACACCCGCGGCAGCGCGGGGGCTTTCACGGGAATGGCCGGGCCTCGAAGGTTGGGCATTTGCATCCCTCACTGCGTTCCGGCTCTGACGCTGCCGGTTCCCCCGCCGCATCCGTGCACGACCGCCGCGCGCTACAACCCCTTCCCGGCTCCGCGCAGTTCGGATCCGCCGGAATTCGCCAAGGTGATCGAATCAGTGAGTCCCCAGCGGTTCCGACGCCTCGAATCCCGTGATGTCCTCGGCTGCGATCCTCCATCTTCTTGTCTGTAGCTCCCGTATTTTGTCCACGGGAGGGCTCTCGCGGATTCGCAGATTTCCTGAGTCGAACGTTAATAGGTAGGTAGAGAACATCGCGAATCGACCGGAGAGGAGGAGAGAAATGGAAGTGACACAACCTTTTGATTGGAGCGAGCTCGAAACCCTACCTCAACAGGAACGGATCTCGCGTCTCAAACGCAGGCTCGAGGAATTGAGCGGCGGCGAAGCATTGCACTATGAAAACGAAAACGCACCGCCGGAGATCATCGAGAAGTTCCTGAGAGACGTCGTGCAGTATGAAGAAGAAGACATGGGCCTCGTGCCGGTCGTCAAGCTCCCGCCCCTGGAGTTTCCAAGCCTTGACGATCTCTCGGACGAGGAAGTTCATGGACTCCTGTGGCAGAAGATCCGTGAACTGGAGAAACGACGCATCTTCCTGGAGCAGACCGACCACTTGTCGGACCGCCAGCTCTATGAGGTTCTCTGCAGTTCCGAGATGCGTGAGTGCACGACCCGGGCGATCGGCCCCGACAGCGCGATCCACTTCGACATCCTCGGAGGTTACAGCAACCGGGATATCGAGCTGTATCTCAAGTATTACGCGGACGAGGTGGAGCGGGCGTTTTGGGAGGACGATTGGCCTGAGGACGAGCTTCCCGCCCACGAGGACCCTCCGTACTCGCGGGACTCCCTCCTGCCCACTCCCTATGGGGAATCGGTTGGCGAGTCCGATGGCGAGGAGACTGCTTCGACCTGCCGGTCTGCGCGGGAACCGTGAGCGGAGTCCACGGCACCGATCGGCCGCGAACCTTCCGGTCATGGCAGTCGCTGGAAGAAGGTGTCCAGAAGCCGGGATTTGAAGTCGGCGCTCCGCTCGAGAGAGAGATCGAACCGATCCTTCCCGAGCGAGTAAAGCTTCGACGGCTCGAGCGCGCGAACCGTCGCGTTGCGGGGTGAACCGGAGATCAGGGCTGCCTCGCCGAAGAACTCGCCTTCTCCCAGGCGAGCCAGCACCTTACCGTCGCGGACAACTTCAACCAGACCCGACCGAACGAGATAGAAACGGTCCCCCGTCTCCCCCTGGCGTACGATTTCCTCCCCGGGGAATGCGTCCGATGTGAGCATGTGTTGGGACACTTCCACAAGCTCTCGTACCGCAAGTGCGGAGAAGACCGGACATGCCTGCAGAAATCGGCAGATCGACAGGGTCTCCCCGACATGAACATCCGAAGCTATCTGACCGTCGATCAGGTTCACGATTCGGTCGGCGACGTCCAGGATACGGTTGTCATGGGTCACGATGATGACGCCTGCGTCTTCCTGATCGGCCAGGGTGCGGAGGCGCTCCACGACGACGCGACTCGATGCACTATCGAGCGCAGCCGTCGGTTCATCGGCGAGAATGAGCCGAGGTCGCCTGACGAGCGCGCGCGCGACGGCAACCCTTTGGCATTGACCGCCCGAGAGCGAGTCGGGCCGGTAATCGAGTCGTTCTCCGAGGCCGAGTTCGCTCAGAATCGCCTTGGACCGTCTGCGCCCCTCGGCCCGAGTGACCGCTTCGACTCCGAAGGCAAGTTCGACGTTTTGGAGAGCAGACAGGGAGGGAAAGAGCGCGTGATGCTGAAAGATGAAGCCGATGTGGCGGCGTACCCGGACCATTTCCCGGGGAGAAAGACCGGCCAGTTCGGTTCCGTCAACCCGGATGCTCCCCTGATGCAGGGATCGCACGGCCCCGATCAGTGTCAAGAGTGTCGTTTTGCCCGATCCGGACGGACCCGTGAGAACCATCACCTCCCCGGAGGCCAACTCGAGATCGATGTCTCTCAGTACGTCGATTTCCTCGGCGCGAAAACGGTGGGAGACCGAAGAAACCCGAAGCAGCGCAGGCGTCTTCCGGCTTTCCGATTGCGAACTCATCGTCTGTCTTCCGTTCTGCGTCTCAGGTGTCCTCCCACTAGTCCCCGAAAAGCCGTGCCGGATCCTCACGAAGCAGGGGTTGCACCGCAGACACCGAGGCAATGAGTGTCATCAATACGGTCAGTCCGAAAACGAGAATGCTGCGGTAGAACCGCATTTCGAACGTGAGGCCGGTCATGGCCGACAGTCCGGCGTAAAGGACGCTCGAGACGATCCAGGCCGGAACGAACCCTGCAACCGCGAGGAAGATCGCCTTGGAAGCGACCGCTCCGACGATGAAGGACCGCTGAAAACCGATGGCACTCAACGTGGAAAACTGCTTCCGGAAGTCCCAAACGATCGAATAGAGCAACTGCACGCAAATGACGGTTCCGACAACCAGCCCCACCAGTGTACCCAGCGTGAAGACGAATCCGACGATCGTATGATCCCGCCAGAACTCTCGCTCCTTTGCGAGGAAATCCCGAAGCATGAAAACCTCGACGTCGTCGGGCAGCCGCGCGCGGGCCCGGCGCAAAATCTGATCAGTCGACGCTCCGGGCTCGATCGATACGAGCCCGACATCGACCTGATCCAATCTGGCGGCCCCACCGTTCGGAAGCAGACGCTGCAGGTTTTGCGTCGTCATCAGGACACTGCCGTCATTGACGAAGTCCGATCCGAGGCTGAAGAAGCCTGCGATTCGGTACCTTCGGCCCTCGAGCTCAATCGTCGATCCGATTTCGAAAGTTCCAAGGAACGGCTTGGATCGGCGGTCGATCAGCAAGGTGTCCGCCTCCTCAGCGCCCGCAACGCGAAACTCGGGGAACGTCTTCGACGTGCGATCGACGGCAATCACCCGCACCAGCAGTCGCCTGCCGGTCCGTGGATTGCGAAGGCGGAATCTGCGGCTGTCGAGGTAAAGCGGCCGGGCCTTGGAGACACCGTCGAGGGCCTTGATCTGGGCCAGGCGCTCGAGCGGAAACCGGGTATCGGAAATCAGCGACGCCCGGCCACGCGAGACGACGACCAAGTCTGGCTTCGCTTGCGCCACGACCCGACCCTGACTGTCGAGCGACGCATCGAGAAATCCGAGTTGCGTGAACATCAGCAATCCCGCCGCGGCAACCGTCGCGATCGAAAGGACGAGTCTTCCCGGAGAATAGCGCAGGTTCGACCAGGACAGATGGAGCATCCTCGAGAGCAGTACGGCCCGGCGACGCTTCAAAAGAGGTCTCCCGGATCTGCGTGCTCGAGACGCCGGAGTGCGAATTGGGCCGAGAATGCCGCCATCGCCAGTCCCAGGGCCAGAACGCCGGTTCCCCGAAACCAGGTCATTTCTACTGGAAGGAAGGTCTGGTGACGCGTCACGCGGTAGCCGAAGTCAGCCAGAACGAGTGAGATCGGCAAGGCCATCAGTGCGAATCCGACGGCCTGGAGCCGGACCAGAGACGCGAGCATCCGGTCGTCGTATCCCATGGCCTTCAACGTGGCGTATTCGGACAGGCGGCTCGAAATGTCGGAGCTCAGGAAATTGTAGAGGACAATGATTCCGACGAGGATCGAGACACCACAACCGACCGTCAAGTTGATGCCCAGGGAGGTCGCGTTTCGCCAGTAGCCGGCTTCCTGGTCCAGCAGCTGCTCCCTGGTTCTGACGATCACATCGTCGGGCAGAATTCGACGGAGTCGTGCGGCTGTGACGGCGGCTGCTTCGGTTGGGACGGTCTGCACCAGTCCCATACTGACAAGTTCCGGGCGATTGGTAATGCTCTCCAGAGTGCGCTCGGAAACCACGCAAAGTCCCAGCGCAGAGAACCCCGGCCCAAATGTGAACGTGTCGGCGATTCTCACGGCATGGTCTCCGAGTTCGGCGACCATACCTTCCCTCCAGGAACCCAGGTCGGGTCGCGAGTATCGATCGAACATGACAGTATCCCGCATCGCGATTTGTCGGGTATCTGCAAGAGCCAGGAACGGATTCCGTTCGGGATCGACCGCTAGCACCAGAATCTGTTGCACATCGCCTGAACGCGGATTTCGCCAATCCAGGAATGCGACCGAAAGCGGTTCGGCGCCTTCGACACCTGGAACACTCAGTGACTGTGTCAGCCTCTCCCGGGGAATCGAGCCCGGTCGGGAAAACACCAGGTAGTCGGGTGAAAGAAGGGCCACGTGGAAGCGGAGATGAGTGTAGAACTGCGTCGATGTCGTCATCACGGCACCGTAGAACCCAAACTGGATCAGTATGGCAACGATAGGAAGCGCGATGCCCAGTACTGCGGCCGCAGTCCGATAGGGACGGTGGAAATAGCCCCTCAGGATGAACGTACCGCGCATGGACGCTACGTCTCCTCCGCTGTCCCGGAGCCGGTGAAGATCTCCACGTCGACTTGCAGGTTGAGAAACCTGCGCGCTGCCTCCGGATCATCGAGCAGGATGCGGACTTCGACGACCCTGCGGTCGACTCTGGCGGCCGGATCGAGGTCCCGGAGCTGATTTCTGAGGATCAGATGGCCCACTGACTGGACCGAACCGCCGAGCTCGCCCGACAGCGCACGGCTGGTCACCCGGGCACGCTGTCCCTTCGATACCAGCCCGACGTCGGTCTCGTAGACTTCGGCCACGACACACAGTCGCTTGGTATCACCAAGCAGGATCATGGGGCTGCCGGAAGCCGCCTCACCGGGTCGGGCAAAGATCTTGAGGATCTCGCCGGCTGTAGGGGCGCGAATGATCGTTTGCTCGAGCTGGGTCTCGGTAAGGGCCAGCTGTTTCTGCAGCCCCTCCAGGTTGTCGGAGTCGACCACCCGCTCGAGCGAGGCCCGAGCCGTATCAACGCGACGTTGAGCCTGGACCAGTTCTACTTCCTGCTTGACCCGCGCCTCTTCGAGCCTTGTGGTCGCAGCCTCGAGCGACTTCTCAGCCTCCTTGAATGCTGTTTCGTACTGTTGCTTTTCGCTTTCCGAAACGGAATTCCGGTCCGCAAGCGTGTCGAATCGATGAAGGTTCGTACGGGCATCGGCCAGTTGGATCCGTAGGCGCTCGACTTCGGCCTGACAGGCTTTCACATCGAGAGGAAGGAGCCTGCGAGCCTGATCGAGACCCGCCTCAGCCTCCTTGAGCTTCGCTCGGGCCAATTCCAGCTCGCGAACGTGACGCCGGCGCTCTTCCTCGAGCGTCGTTCGAGCCAGATCGACCGCCCGTTGACGCTCAGCGTGAGATTCGAGTACGAGAAGCACCGCACCCGCCTCGACCCAGTCCCCTTCGTCGGCGCGGATGCTGGAAACCCGGTCCGGTGTCCCGGTCGCTATCTCGATGAAGCCGTTCGTGGGCTCGATCCGACCCAATGCCGCGACTGCCCTTGGATCGTTCGGCAGGGAGGCGCCATTTCCCGAAGGACGATCGGCGGTCGCGGAATCCGAACCACCGCAGGAGATCCAGGCGAAGGTCAATAGAATTCCGCAAAAGATAAGGCATCTTCCGGTCTTGATTTCAGTACCCACAATTTGTCCGGATCATACGCAGGTCGCCAGAGGAACGAGATTCGAAGGTCAATCGCAACTTTACATGAGCGTATCGTTATTTCCACTGTGTCGTCAATCGCACCATCGGTCCATCCGTTTCGGACCAATTGTCGGAACACTCTCACAAAGTCGGCGTCCGCAGACCGTTTGTCGATGCGTCGGAGCGGTCGTCGAAAAGTCGGGGTGAAGTCAAGGTCTGGACAGCGCGTTCTTGTAGACCACGCCGTCTTTCATCACGAACCCGACGTCTTCGAGTACGCTCACATCCTGCAGCGGGTCCCCGGCAACAGCAATGACGTCGGCGAGCTTTCCTTTCCCGACGACCCCCACCTTGTCCTGCCAGCCGAGCAGATCCGCTGCCCGCACGGTCGCAGCCTGGATCGCCTGCATCGGCGTCATACCCCATTCGACCATCTTCCGGAACTGCTTTCCGTTCCAACCATGGGGATAGACACCGGCGTCGGTACCGTAAGCGATCTTGACACCGGCTTCGACCGCCTTGCGGAAGTTTTCCCGCTGCTTGCGGCCCACCAGCCTTTCCTTGTCGAGAATGTGCTGGGGAAAACCCAGCTTCTCGAACTCGGAGAGGATGTAATCGTCGTTGTAGATGTCTGCGACGAGGTAGGTGCCATGCTGCTTCATGAGCGCGATGCCCTCGTCGTCGATCAGGCTTCCGTGTTCGACGGAGGCTACCCCCGCACGAACGGCCATCTTGATGGCCTCAGTGCCGTGAGCATGGGCACAGGCCTTCCGGTCCCACATCGATGCCTCATCGACAAGTGCGTTCATCTCCTCCTGCGTGTACTGGGGCGCTCCGACGCTCCCTTCTTCACTCAGCACGCCGGCACTGGCGCCGAACTTGATGACATCCGCGCCATACTTGACCAGATAGCGGACCTTTTCACGGACTGCTTCGACCCCATTGGCTATGCCGGTCATCTCCTCCGGCAGGAGGCTTCCAAGCCACGGGGAGAAGCCCACCATGTCCCCATGTCCGCCTGTCGAGGAAATGTAATAGCCGGCAACCTCGAGTCGCGGACCGGGGATGTCGCCGCGATCGATGGCATTGCGCAGGGCCACGTCGACGAACCCTTCCGACCCCAGACTCCGGCAGGATGTGAAACCCGCTTCGAGAGTCCGGCGCGCATAGAGGTGTGAGAGGACGGCGGAATCGACGAAGGACCTTCGAAACAGGTTTTCATAGTAGTTCCCGCTCGATTCTCCGGTGATGTGGACGTGGCAGTCGATCAACCCGGGCAGAACCGTCGCGGTGGAGAGATCGATCACCTGTGCTCCTGTAGGTATGCTGATGGACGGTCCGACGGCCTGGATAGTCCCATCCTGGATCAGGATCATCTGGTCGTTCAAGACCCGTCCGTTCTCCGTATCGATCAGGCGCCCCGCCTTGATCACGGCGACCGTCACCGGCTGGGCGACGACTTTCATGGAGACGAACAACATTGCGATCAGAACAGGAAAAGACCATCTAAATGCTCTCGAGGACATCGTCTTGGCTCCTTATGCTGCAGGCGCCACCATGGCGCCTGCTGATACGTTCCTGATGACGATGGGTCAGCCCATCCTTGCGAGCCGGTCGAGGCCGGAGGTCGACCGAACGGAGAGACTAAAGATCGAGGACCCCCTCCACCTTTCGTTGGCCGAAGGAGACGGAGAGAATCATTTTCCCCTCGGTAGCGTCGTGCCCGCTGTAGAGGTCCAGATCCAGGTGGTGGGCCACCGGAAGTCCCTTCGAGGTCGTCGACTCGAGCCGGATTGCATTGGAAAGATCGGATCCCTGCGCGTCGGCGCCAGGAATCAGCATCAAAGTCCAAGCATCGAGCGACTTGGCCTGGGCCCGGACCGCATACTCTCCAGCCGGGATGGCCCGGCCTCCCGCAGAGACTGCGCCCTCGACAGTAAGGGTGGCCCTGCCGCAGTGGAAGACAAAGCCCTCCTGCACTGCGGACAGCCGATCCTCGTTGTAGGGATAGGTCGTATACCGAAGCTCCAATGCGGCCCCTTCCAACTCGGCCGTCACCGTCTTGGTGAAATGGGGGTGGGCGATCAGCAGACCAGAAATCAGCATCAGACACGCGGTGCATATGACTCGTCGCATGGCTTCTCCTCCTTCGACATTCCGTCGCCGCCGGATGTACGCTTTCCTGCGAATTGAACAGGGAAGAACACCCGATCAGTCGACCGGATTATAGGCCATTCCATTTCAAGGTCGAAGTGCTTCTCTTGAACAAAATGGATCGAGCCGGCGTAGTTGGGAGACGATGTCTCGAGGAGGAGATGGGATGAATCGAATGAAGCAGGCGGGATCGATAGTGGTGACGGTAGTGGTGACGCTTATGTTCCTGGCATGTTCGGTGTCGGCACAAGTGTCACTGGAGGGTGAGTGGCAGGGGGAGATCACGCTTCCCAGCGGAAAGCTCGGGGTCCTGGTCGAACTGCAGCATGATCAATCGGACTGGAAGGGGACAATCGACATTCCGGCCCAAGGTGTCAAAGGAATGGCTCTGGCGGAGGTCTCAGTCCAGGGTTCGGACGTCTCTTTCAAGATGCCTGGAGTTCCCGGTGACCCGACCTTCAATGGCACCCTCAGCGATGATGGGCATGAGATCACGGGCGAGTTCAGCCAGGGACCCTCGAAGTTGCCCTTTCGGCTCGAACACTTGTCCCGGGCCGATGTCGAAGCGGCGCAGGAGCGGGAGGCCGAACTCCAACTGGACAGTACATGGCTGGGAACCCTGAAGGCGGGTCCGACCGAGCTTCGGCTCCAACTCCGGATCTACCGGAGTCCCGACGGCACTTTGTCCGCCAGGCTCGACAGCATCGACCAGGGCGCCCGGGATCTGAAGATTGCCAGGATCACCGCTACGAAAGACCGGTTGAGTTTTGAGATGGCCATGCCGGCAGCCTCCTATGAAGGAACGTTCAACACGGACCACACCGAAATCATCGGCCGGTGGAAGCAGGGCGGGGCCACACTGCCCCTGGTCTTCAAAAAGACGGATGAGCAGATCGAGTTTCGACGACCCCAGGAACCGAAGCCTCCGTACCCGTATGCCGAGGAAGAAGTCTCATTTGAGAACCGGGAGGCGGGTGTCAAGCTGACCGGGACGCTGACCCTGCCGCCCTCCGAACAACCGGTTGCGGCGGTGATTCTGATCTCCGGTTCAGGGCCGCAGGACCGCAATGAAACGGTTATGGGCCATCGGCCTTTTTGGGTGCTCTCCGACGAGCTCACGAGGCAGGGTGTGGCGGTGCTGCGGACCGACGACCGGGGTGTCGGCGGCTCCACGGGGGACACTTCGGCAGCCACCACATCCGACCTTGCGGATGATGTGCTCTGCGGCATTCGGTATCTGAAGACCCGGCCGGAAATCGACCCGAAGCGGATCGGTCTGCTCGGTCACAGCGAAGGGGGAGTGATCGCTCCGTTGGCCGCGTCGAGGTCCTCGGACGTTGCATTCATCGTGCTGATGGCGGGAACCGGGTTGACCGGCGAGGAGATCCTCGTGAAGCAGGCCGAGCTCATGGGCCGCGCCGCGGGGAGGAGCGAGGATGAGATCGCTCGGAACCGGGAAGTCCAGCAGGCGATGCTGGAGATCGTCAAAGCCGAGCCGGATCCCGCGACAGCCGAGAAGAAGCTCCGGCGCCTGGTCAGCGAGAGAGTAGCTGAGCTGACCGAACAGGAACGAGCGCGGGAAGGATTGACTCAGGCCTTTCTCGAGAGTCAGGTTCGAATGGTCAATTCTCCCTGGCTGCGCTACTTCGTCACGTACGATCCGACAACGGCCCTTCGCAAAGTCCGCTGTCCGGTTCTGGCTCTCAACGGCTCACTCGATCTCCAGGTACCACCGAAGGAAGATCTGGAAGCGATCGCATCGGCACTCCGGGAAGGGGGAAACACCGACTTCAGGACGGTGGAACTTCCCGGCCTGAACCATCTCTTCCAGAGGGCCCGCACGGGCGCCATCTCCGAGTATTCGACGATCGAACAGACGATTGCGCCCGAGACGCTCGAGCTGATTGGCGACTGGATTCTCGATCACGCGCAGCCCCCCGACTGAGTCGGTCTCTGTTGCGCCGTCAGAGGAAATCTCCAAGCCCTGGAGCTTCTGCCGCCGGTTGGCCCGGTGGCACCGCATAACGAGTCGCCACTTTGGATTCCTGACAGTCAGGGACCCGAGCGCGAATTGCCGTCTCGAACGATCCTTCAGCTCAGAAGCTTCACCATGTTCTGATGGCTGAGGGTGATTTCGTCGAAGATGTCCTTGCCCTCGCGGGGCTGGTCCTGCTCGACGATGTACCAGTCCACGCCCACCTGCTTGGCCTTTGCCACGACGGCCGGCATATCGATGACCCCCGTGCCGACCGGAGCCAGGTGGCCGTCCGCGTCCATGTCCTTCATGTGCAGCAGACGGATGCGTTCACCCCACTGATCGAGAAGCGCCACCGGACTGACTCCGGCGTGGTGGACCCAGGCCACGTCGACCTCGGCCTTGACCAGATTCGGGTCCGCCGTCGAGAAGAGGATCTCGTAGATGGTCTCTCCGTCGATCTTCCCGAACTCGAACGAGTGGTTGTGGTAGCAGAGCTGCATGCCGGCGTCCTTGACCTTCTGGCCGAGATCGCTCAGCTGATGGGCGAACTGGACGATCTGGTCGCGCGTTCCTCCCCGAATCTCCTCGGGCATTGAGGGAGCCACGACATAGGGAGTGCCAATGGCTTTGCAGTAGCTGATCATTGCCGCCGGGTCCTGTTCCGACTGCTCGAAACCGACATGCGTGCCAACCGCATCGGCGTCGATCTGGTCGAGGAACGAAGCCAGCTCTGGAGCCGACAATCCTCCATACCCGGCGAACTCGAAATGCCGGTAACCGATCTTGCGGACTCTCTCCAACGTCCCCTTGAAATCGGTCCCTGCGGCATCCCGCACGGTATAGAGCTGCAAACCGATGGGCAGATCCTCTTCGGATTCGGGCTCCGGTGCCGACCCTCCCGTGCAACTGCCCAGTCCGAGGGCCGCTGCCGCTGCCGCGATCGTTCCGACAAACTTTCGTCTACTCACGTCTCCCCTGTAAGATTTCACTGACGGCCACCTCTCTTGCTCGAGTCGGTTCACTCCCCCGCCTGCGATGACAGGAGGGCAGGATCTCTGTGTTCCGTTGGTCACGCTGAGCGTAGTTCTGGCGCCGGCTGCTGTCAAGGTGAGGGTTCTTCAGGAATCCATTGCGGCCGGAATGAAGGGGACCGACTCGGAATCCGGCCTACATCGGATCGGCGAGGATGATCCGGCTGCGGCCCCTCTGTTTGGCTTGATAAAGGCCCTGGTCGGCGGTACGAACGAGCTGTCCAGCCGACTCCCCGTCGGGGCACAATCGGGCTTCATAAGTTGCGATCCCGCCGGAGATCGTGGCCTTGATGGTGACCCCGGTCGCAGTGACGATTCCCTGGGCTTCCACGGACGATTTGAGGCGTCGGCAGTCCAGGTTCGGAACTCCCGCCCGTCGTACGAGGAGATTCCCACCGAATGTCCGATCCAGAGACGGCCGTCCGGATCCTGGGTCAGGCACGTAATGTAGGAGGACGGCAGCCCGTCGCGAACGCCGTAGTGCACCACCGCCAGTTCCTGTCCGGCGGCAGTCGAAACGGTCAGCAGCAAGAGAAACAGAATCACGCCAACCATTTCGTCCGGTCCGGCCGGAGAACCTCCAGTTGCGACAGCATCGACACGTTCTCTTTATGCTTCGGATGCACACTGGCGCGACTTTAGTCGGAAATCTCGCGCGTCTGCGCCAGCTTGCGATGTTCGCGCGCCAACAGCCAGGCCAAAGCGAGCCAAATCAGGACGAGAATGAGCGTCAGACGGGCAAATCCGCGAGCACTGACCGCCAGAAGGCCGGCAAGGGCGACCGTCGCCGCGTGGGCGACGTCGCCCAAGCGAACAAAGAAGGTGTCGATGGCCTGCTTGGCCTTGTATTTCATCTCCCGCGTCGTCGGCAGGAAGAGCGCAGCCCGGAGCGTGTTCATCAGGGAATAATCGTCGGCGTTTTCGATGATCTTGGCGGTACGGACGATCACCAGGATCGGCAGAAAGGCCATGAAGCCGTAGCCGCACAGAGCCAGCAGGGCGGGGATGAAGACGGACCGGGCAACACCCAGGAACTTGAGGATGCGCGAGACGAGGAAGGCTTGGATCAACAGGACCAGGAGGTTCTGCCAGAACTGGAAGCTCGCGTAAAAGTACCGAATGAAAGTCGCCGTTGCGAGTTCCCCCGCGGGAGTCCGAGGATTCAGCCCGCGGGCGGCGACGCTGTCGTGGGCGGCTCCTGCGACGATCCTCCGCAGAATATACTCGCCGTTGCTGTTGACCCAGTTGAGAACCAGGATCAGGAGAGCCAGGTAGAGGAGGTAGCGGTGCCTCCAGACGAGCTGGAACCCCCCCGCGCCACCGAGCGGCCTCTGGGCTTTTGTGGCATCGGCGGCCGGGCGTTCTGCACGGGGGCGGAGATCGATCCAGTTGGTCATCCCGATACAGAGCAGCAGGATGAACCCGGCCAGCAGCAGGAG
The DNA here is from genome assembly GCA_963823995.1 of uncultured Acidobacteriota bacterium. Classification (GTDB taxonomy): domain Bacteria; phylum Acidobacteriota; class UBA6911; order RPQK01; family JAPXNP01; genus JARRKC01. Next base: position 224,256 of record CAWGNQ010000009.1, on the reverse strand, counting down.
CGAGCCGGCCGACAGGTGGGCCGCCCGCGAAGCGAGTACGGGTCCCAGGATCGCTCCCAATGACCCTCCAAACTGGATCATCGGGAAGAGACGCTTCCCCTGGTCGGGGTCGTAGATGTCGTTCCCGTAGGCCCAGAACTGGGCAATGACCATATTGTTGAAGATGCCAAGCCACACATAATAGAGGATCCCGAGGTAAGGAACGTCGATTCGCAGGAGAATGTAGAAGGCGATCAGGTTCGTGATGAAGAAGGCCGTCACGAAGCTGATGAGGTTTCGCCGGGCGTATCGACCGGCAACTCGGCCATAGGCCTTGACGGTGGGGATCAGCAGGAGGGCCATGGCTGCCGAGAGATAGCTGGTGATCTCCTGCCAGCCTTCGATGCGACTCATGAAACCTTCGCGTAACGGTTTCAGGAGATAGTAAGCCGCCAGAATCAGGAAGATGTTCAGGGTCATCAGGAGGGCCGTCGTGCCTTCTCCGGCACGCACCTCGGTGACGAGCTGTAGCAGGCGCTCGACCGGGTTACGTTCCTTGCGTGCGTGCGGCGTCTCCATAGGATCCGCCCAAGGATCGGCCAGCGCGGCAGAATTCGCAAGAGCCGGACAACTCACCCGGAACTGAGATATACCCTGTGCCCGCTGCCGGAGTGGCGGAACTGGCAGACGTACCGGACTCAAGATCTACGACCTGCACCCCAGCAAACGACCGCAAAAGGCGGTAAACGCTGAGACTTACAGGGTTCCACATGGCGTGAAGACGCCAACGGCGTCGTCTCATCCGTGAGCTTTGGGCAGTCGCCCAAAGCGGAGCCTCGCCCGAAGGATGCCCCCAGCGCTGTAGGCGCGATTCAATGCACCCGCATGCCGGCCCGTTCGATCGCGGCATGGAGTCGCGCCTTCAGCGCTCACCACGTGCACATTGACATGGTCCGTGGGCGCCGCCCGGGCGGGGCCCGGGCTCTGCCCACGGCTCTCGGATAAGGCTGCCCTTTCAGGGTGCCGAGCCCGTCACGTCGTGCGCCGGCGTCCTCCTGCCATCAAACGTCTGACCTCAACCGAAACGGGGGAGAATGGTGACACGCACGTATCGCGTCTGTAAGCGGCGGTGAACAGAGTCTTCTGATGCGAGCCAGGGAGTCAGGCGGCTCTTAGGGACAGACTCCAACTCGTGGCCTGTGCGGCGGCGTGGAGGTGGGTCGGTCGGGGGACGAATGCGGGGCCGTCGATGGGTCGACTCCACGCAGCGTCCGCAGCGCCGCAACGGGTGTTCCCATGACCCGATGCGGCCTGCATGCCGCCTTTCAGAGCCCGAGCGAAGCGAGGGACCCCGACGGGCGCTCCGATATGACAGCGCAAGCTTCCGGCATTGCGTCCTTCCCCGACGGGCGAAAGCTGGGGACCACTCGCTTCGCTCGGGCTCTGACTTCGCGGTTGGGTGGTGGGAGGGGGAAGGGCGAGTCACCAACCAACTCCACGCCAGGGTCGCAGCGGGCGCCACGGGCTTTGAACCCAAATGGACCCGTTGCGGTCGTGGCGGCCGTGGCGTGAGATCGAGCCGTCAGGTACGAGCGGGCAAGTGCGAGGGTCGAAGGGCGAAGAAGGCCCGAATACGTCGATTCGGATCGCACTTGGGAGTTCGCGCTTCGCACGAGCTCTGGTCGGGGCAGTCCCCGGCGTCAACTACATTTCCGCAAGGGAGATGTAATTCTCGAAACTAAGCCGCTTGCCCTGGCCGAGCACCACGCCCTGCACCTGCCGCCGAAGCTGAACCCGATCTACGTCCAGAGGAAGTTCATTCTGCCCCTGGACAACCCGGACTACGACCTGGTCGGCTTCATCGACATCGAGGAGTCTGGGCGGTTCCGGGACACCAAGACCTCCAAGAAATCCCCGAGCGAGGACATGGCCGCGAAGAGCGACCAGCTGACCTGTACGCCTGGGCGGTGGGAGCGGTGGACGGGGAGGTCCCCGCCGAGGTCTGCCTGGACTACCTGGTGCCCCTGAAGAAGGGGGTCAAGCAGGTGACCCTGACCAGCCGAAGGACCGAGAGGGGGCCCTTGAGGAGTGAGACGAAAGTGCTGGCAATCAAAACCGTTGCATCACAGGCCCTGTTTGGTACGAGCGATGCCGCCCGGTTCCTGGGGATCTCGAAAGACACCCTGTTCCGCATGAGGGTTGATCTGCGGACGGTCCAGGAACTCCTCGGCCATTCTTCGATCACGGTGACTCAGAGATACGCACATTTCGCACAGAGTCATGCCCAGGACGAGGTCTTTCGAGTCGCCGACCTCGAGGCCGAGATTTCCGCGCAAGTGGAACATTACGGGATCATGGTGCGACAATGACGGAATCTGGACTGAGGTTTTCTGATCGTAAATGTTTTAGAATCAGCATATGCCGGAGTGGCGGAATTGGCAGACGCACCGGACTCAAAATCCGGCGGGTGGCGACACTCGTGGGGGTTCAAGTCCCCCCTCCGGCACTTCTTCAAAGCGCCAAGGCTCCAAGGGACCAGGGGCGCCAAATCCCAAGCCTGCTCCCTATATGTCAAGTCCTGGCCAGAGGTTGTCAGCCTACGGGTCTCGGGTCGCGGGTTTCGGGTTTCGAGAACGTCTCCCGACAACGTGCTCTTGTCGCACTTCGCACCTCCCTGTTCGCACTTTCTCCCTCGCGCACTTCGAACTGCAGTTTTCGTGTCTTCATGTTTACCGGGATCACCGTGGCATAATCTTGCCCAAGCCGGTCCTTGGACAACGCTCCGGGCCGTCGCAAAGGAAGGAGTGCAAACTTGGGCAAGAAGATTTTGATCGTTACTGGAGATGCGGGGGAAAGCTATGAAGCGCTGTACGCCGTACATCGCTTCCGGGAAGCGGGCTATGAACCGGTAGTGGCGGCACCGAGCAAACGACGCCTCCATCTGGTCATGCACGATTTCGAGCCCGGATGGGACACCTACGTCGAACGCCAGGGCTACGGGCTCGAGTCCGATATCACGTTCGATGAAGCCGTGGTGGCCGATTATGCCGCGATCCTGGTTCTGGGAGGCCGGGCTCCGGAGTATCTCAGGCACATCGGCAAGCTACTCGAGGTCGTGCGCGCATTCGAGTCGGCCGGCAAGTGGGTCTTTTCCATCTGTCACGGGATTCAGGTCCTGATCGCCGCGGGCCTGGTCAAGGGTCGACACCTCACCTGTTACGAGAACGTCCGGAATGAGCTGGAACTGGCCGGAGGCACCTTCGGCACACCGGAGGCCGTGAGGGACGGGAAGATTGTGACGGGCCAGACCTGGCAGTCCCATCCCGAGTTCTACCGCGAAGTCTTCAACTGTCTCGAGTCCGAGTAGGCAACATGCCGGTCGCCAGCGAGGTCAAAGAGCTGCTCGAACGGCTGCATGCCGCCGATCCGCGTCCGCGGAGTGCGCTCAGCGTTGCGGAGACCAGAGAGAAGTACCTTCAGATGCGCGAGCTGGCCGGTGAGCCCCGCCCGTTGACGCGCGTGGAGAATCGCACGGTCGTAGGTCGAAAGGGTCCGATTCCGATTCGGGTTTACGGAGCAAGCGGAGACCCGGCTCTTCCGGCTTTGCTCTACTTCCACGGAGGCCGATTCTTCAGCGGTGACCTGGAGACCCACGATCCTGTCTGTCGCGATCTCGCGGCGCGTTCCCGATGCATCGTCGTGTCCGTCGACTATCGCCTCGCGCCCGAGCATCGATTTCCGGCGGCGCTCGACGACGCCTACGACACTGCGACGTGGCTATTGACGAACGGCCAACAGTTGGGCGTCGACACCGGACGCATCGGTGTGGGAGGAGACAGTGTCGGCGCCAATCTTGCCGCGGCTGTCGCGCTTCTCGATCGGGACCGGCAAGGGAGCTCGCTTCAGTGTCAGATGCTCGTTTATCCGATGCTCGACGCGACCTGCAGTTGCGAAAGCCATCGGACGTTTGCTTCCGGCTACGGGCCGGGCAGTGAGGACATGATGCGGGGTTGGCGCGAGTACCTCGGCGGGGAGGTCGACCGGAAGAATCCACTGGCTTCCCCCTTCTTTGCCGGGGACCTGCGGGGATTGCCGCCGGCCCTGGTCCAAACCGCCGAGTTCGACTCTCTCAGGGACGAGGGGGAAACTTATGCCCGACGACTGCGGGAAGCGGGGGTATCGGTCGTCAGCACGCGGTATAAGGGAGCGATCCACGGTTTCTTCCAGATGGCCGGGGTTCTCGAGTTGGGCCGACAGGCTCTGGAAGAGGCGGCGGGTTTTCTGCAAGAAGCTCTGCGACACCCACCGAACAGAATCGATGCAGCCGAAAAGAAGAAAGGTCAGCGCAACGGAGTTCCAGGCGAAATGCCTCCGGATACCGGATGAGCCGGGTTCAGACAGTGGTGATTGCCAAGCACGGAAAGCCCGTTGCTGAGCTGCGCCGGATTCCAGTGAAACTCCCACTTACAGCTCTTCGATGCTTTGAATCAGCTGGTCGATGACTTCCCGGTCGGTCTTGGGGTTGAAGAAAACCGCTTTCCAGGCCGGTAGCGCGATGCCGTGGGGCGTATAGCCCATCGAGGTCGTAAAGCTCAGGTGGGCGTCCTTCTTCGGGTCGAGCGTCTCGCGGCGCTTATCGAAGAGATGCCGGACCTCCTTGAAGTAACGGCGGCAATCGTTCTCAGCGAGTTCTCCCGCTTCGATGCACCGCAGGATCTCGCCGGCGTTGCGTCCCTTGGGCAGCACCCACCAGACCACATTGGTCCCGACACTGTTCAGATTCAGTACCTTGCAGTAATCGAGAGCCTCCAGCCGCTGCCTTAGATAAAGGGACATTTCCAGTGAGTGCGCCACCAGGATTTGGTAGCCGGTCAGCCCGATCCCGTTCAGACTGGCCATGACGGAGTAAGGACCGATGCCGGGCCGGGAGCACTCGAGCGTAAACAAGGCCGGATCACGACGATATTCAGCCTCCGAAAAGTACGGGACCTCCTCTTTGCTGCGAAACAAGTGGACGAGATCGTCCCGATGATTGACCACGAAGGCACTCGCCGGATAGTGTCCCCATCCCATCTTGTGGAAATCGATCGTGACCGAATCGGCATACCGCAGGGTCCGGCAGAACGTGCGAGCCTGGTCGATCAGCGGCAAGATCTCCGGGACGAACCCGAAAGGATTCGTCACCGTGTCGTATTCCATCAGGAAGCAGAGCGTCCACCCGACGGCGGCATCCGCATGGATCTGGGGAACCGGCAGGTCGTATTCTCCCGCCTTCTCTTCCGCGATTCTTCTGACCCCCTCCACGTCGTCGATACCGAATCCGTCAGTGCTGCCGAAAGTTGCGATGATGAATGCGACCTTGACACCCGATCCGTAAAGTTCGTCCAGTTTGTCCGCCAGAAGGTCAAGCCGTATGGCGCAGTTCTCATCGGTCGGGATCGAGTGGAGGTTGTCGGTGCCCAGGCCGAGCCAGCTGGCCAGCGTCGTATTCGAGTAGTGGGCGGCCTTCGAAACGATGCCGGCCAGTCGTTCTCCCCCGAGTCCCGAGCGAAGGGCCTGGGGATAGACCTTTTCGATGCCGATCTTTCCCGCATAGAGATTGGAGATGGTCCCGCCCGCCGTGAAAACTCCCCACGGCGAGTCGATATGGTAGAAGAGCAGGTTCGCAAGTGACGTGATCGCCTTGACCTCCAGCTCGTTCGAGCGCTGGCTGTAGGTGTCCACGCACAGGTTGGGGTTTTTCAGCAGGCAGGCCAGAGCACCGACCAGCGAGGCGAAGTTCGCCGGTCCCTTCACATTCTCGAGGTGGAGTTTGGAGTACCAGCCGTCCGTTCCCCAGAAGAAGGGAAAGACGGAATCGCGGGCATCCTTGAGATTCCCCGGAAGGGTATTGATCTCCGGATTGGCTTGCGCCGTTTCGTAGTTCTGCGACATTGTCTTGGCCGGAGGCACGGACTCCTCGGCCTCCATGGCGCTGAGCAACTCTTCGAAGATGCGCAGGAGTTCGGCCTTGTCGCAGGAAAAGAAGATCTCGTTCAGTCGCTTCAGGTCCGGTTTCTGCATAGGTTCAGCCAACGCCTCCCTTCCTGGAACCGGTCGACCGGGGCCAGAGTATCAGACTCCACCGGGACCCGAAAGGTCCGCGGCAGTCGGTGTATTCTCGAGACAAGCAAGAACTTCAAAGTCACAAGGAGCAAGAGATGAACAAGACACTGATAGCCGGAAGGGTCTTGATGAGCGTCATCTTCATATTGAGCGCTCTGATGAAGATTTTCATGTTTTCGGGGCAGGTCGCCTATGCTCGTTCAATGGGTGTGCCGTTGCCGGCCGCGGCAATCGTGGTTGCGCTGATCATTGAGCTTGCCTGCGGCGTCGCGATTCTCACGGGCTTCCAGACCGCGGTCGCAGCCTGGGTTCTTTTTGCTTATCTGATTCCGGTGACGCTCTTCTTTCATACCCACTTCTCGGACCAGAACCAGCTCGTTCACTTCTTGAAGAACCTGGCGATTATGGGCGGTCTGCTGATACTGGCGAGTCGGGGAAACAGGCTGCAGTCTGGAGCCATTCGGGTCGACAAAGCTTGAGGGTTCCGCCGCGGACCCTTCAGTTCCGCATGACGCGATCCGACCAGAGGAGTGCCTCCCTGTAGAGCTGAGGAAGGGCTGTTTCACGGAGGTTGGCCTTTCTGCAAAGTGTTTGAAGGAGAGGCCAGTCGCCACGCTCGTACGAAGTGGTCAGATCGAGCAGATTGCGGAGCCGATTGGTCTCCCCGCACAGCGCCGCTTTCAGCTCGGACGAGATCGGAAGTGGTCCCACCGCCGACTCCATGGATACATCGAGCATCGCATCCAGCGTCGAGAGAGCCCCGAGCAGGAAATGATCCAGTTCCGTATGATCGCGGTCCATCTCTTCACCCGCGAGCTCGCAAAATTTGCCGCGGCAGGTGGAGGTGACCGCCAACTCGTGGGGCTTGTCGCGCGCCATCTCCGTCAAACTGACCAGAGAGACCCATCGACGGATGTTGCTCTCCCCGAGCATAACCAGAGCATGTTTGACGGACTGGACCCGACCGGCCCAGGGGAAGGCGGCTGCGTTGATGTACTTGAGGAGCTTCGTGGTCAGTGCGACGTCACTCTTGACGATCTCCTCCATCCGCCGGAAATTCACGGAAGGATCCTGAAAGGTCTGCATCAACTTGAGGTGCGCAAGCTTCGATTCGGGAATCCTGGTGCTCTGCAAAACCTCAGGCATGCTGAAAAAGTAGCCTTGAAACAGGTCGAAACCCTGCGTATTTGCATCGGCGAGCTGCCTGTGGCTCTCTACCTTTTCGGCCAGCAGTGTCGGCCTGTGACGGTCGTCGGCCCGCAGAGACCGAACAACATTCGCGATCCGGCGCATATCGAGCCCCATCAGATCGACTTTCACGATGTCCGCCAGGGGATAGAGCGGAGCCAGTGCACCGTTGCCGGTGAAGTCGTCCAGAGCAAAACGATAGCCGAGTGCCTTGAGGGAGCGAACACTTCGCAGGACCTCTTCGTCCGGCTCGACGTCTTCGAGAATCTCGATGACGACCTGTTCCGGGGGCATCATGCGGGGTGTCCCATCCAGCAGAAGGTCCCGACCGAAATTGATGAAGGCGGGCATTCCCGCGGTCAATTGCTGGATGCCGATGTCCAGGTAGCTCGCAGACAAGACGTGTCGCGTGGCGCTGCGCCCATCCGTGATGCGAGCGACATTCTCGAGGCTTCGGCGAAACAGGAGTTCATACCCCTGGACGCGACACGCTCGATCGAAGATGGGCTGGCGGGCTACGAAAATGCTGGTCTTTGCCATGGACGTCATGCTGCTCTAGGCTTTTAATTGGAGGCTTCTCCTAGACATATAGTCATAAATCGGCTGATTGTCCCCTTCACTTCAGCTGTTTCTGTTCAAAGCTGAACAGCGGCGACAACGCCGTGACTAAGAGACTGCGTATTTCGGCTCCGCGAAGGGTGATCCCGCCGGAAGAACAGATCCTCTACCTGTCCCTGCCCAGCCCGACTCTTCCCGGCCTAGTCGATTCGATGAGCCTTGTACTCCCGTAGGCCCATGAGATTGAAGAGAATCTCTCGAACGCCCCCGTCGTCGGTCGAAAGGAAGGTGATTGACGCCGGAAAGCCCTGCGGATGGAAGACAGTCTGTGAGTCGGCGAGGAGCTCGGTCTTGCCGCTTTTGCTCTCTCCCATGAGGTGACCGTCTTCAAGCGTGATGGTGAAGATCTCACCAGCCTCGGCGATGACGGGCGCCGGCGCCTCCAGACGATATCGACCTACATAGGATTTGAGCATCGAGTCATCCACAACGATTGGAACGAACTCCCTTTCGGGGGCCATCTTCTCGCCCAGGTAGATGGCGGCAATTGAGTGCGCCAGTTCCGCCGCCATCGGCAGGGGACCCGGCGGCCGCATTCCGATGTTGCTCAGCGCGATGACACTGAAACGCTGTTCCGGGTAGCGGGCGATAAATGCATTGAAACCATTGATATCGCCCCCGTGAGAAATCTCGCGGAGTCCACGGAATTGGGTGACCATCCAGCCGAATCCATAGGGAGCCCGTCTGCCGTCGTTCAACTGAACGGGGGTGAGGGCCGCCTCGACACTCGCAGGCGACAAGAGCTGATTGCCGTACCAAGCCTGGTCCCAGAGGTACAGGTCTTCCACCGTGGAATAGAGGCCGCCCGCCGCAAAGGCGCTCTCCATCGAATGGGCCGGTGTCTGGTCGAAGCCTTCTTTTCCATTGAGGTATCCCCTGGCTCGTGTGGGTACGGTCTTCGCCGAGTCAAGGCCCGTGTTCTTCATTCGCAGCGGTCCGAATATATTCCGCTCGAGGAACGCCCCATAGGAGAGCCCGGAGACCCGTTCTATGATCCTCCCGAGCACCATGTAGCCTGTGTTGCTGTAGTTGAGACGATCCCCCGGGGGGAAATCGAGAGGGGTCGTATTCGCCTGCCCCACGCTCAAGAAGTCAGGTACGCCGGCAGTGTGTGTCAGCAGCTGTCGGACCGAGATATCGCCGTGTGCAAAATCCGCGAGGTACGTGTGCACAGCCGCATCCAGTTCGATCTGGCCTCTCTCGGTCAGGATCAGGATGGCGGCGGCTGTGAACTGCTTGGTGACCGACCCGATGCAAAATCGAGTCGACGGCGTGATGGGAACTCCCTGCTCGACGTCTGCCAGGCCATAGCCGTGCTCGTACAGGACGCGGCCGTTGCGGGTAACCAGGATGGCGGCTCCCGGTGATCCGTCGGCTACCGCCTGAAACAAAGCATCGACCTCCTGCCCATGGGGATCGTCGATCGTCGACATGGCCCACGAACAGGAAAATCCCAAAAAGGATACCAACACGAAAGTCATCGATCTGCGCAGCATCTGCATGTTTACTCCTTGAGCCATCTCGCTCGTTGATCCAAGCTCAACATCTAGAACGCACACGCCGACCAATTGGTTCCCCGGCCTGAAACTCCGGTCCTCCGATTCACCCGTTCTCCGGTTCTCTCCCGGCATCCTGACTTGCCTTTCGTCCTGTTGAGGCAAGGAGTATCCTGCTCCGGAAAGGGAACCCTCGCGGGTCAGTCCGATGTGAACACATTTCCATCGATGTACATCCAAATCCCATAGTGCGGCGGATCTGTGGGGCCTGCTCGGTCAGAGCCGGATCTCGGGAGCCGAGGCGGAGTGTTTGGCAGGAGGAGTGTGAAATGATGGATCGCAAGGAGTTTTTCGAGAAGTCATTGAAATTCGGGCTCTGCTCGGGGGCGCTGGTCGTGCTGGGAGGAACGGAGGGCTCGGCGTTGGCGACGGCGCAGGAGTCGGACGGCGATCTGGCCCAAATCACACAGGAGAAGGAGTTCATCCAGAATTGGCTGACCGACCTACTGGACACGGTCGAAACCGAACTCGATCGGGAAACCGCGGAGAAGCTGATTGCAGGCTGCGGGAGGGGCTGCTACCGCCGCCACGAGTTCAAACAGAACATCGCGAGAGACGGCAAGGGTGACATCGACAAGTTGATCGAAGCCTACAAGAGAAATTTTGAAATCTGGCGTGACGGAGAGCTGGTGCACATCCGTTACGGGGAAGTGTCGAGCCGCTGTTATTGCCCGGCGGCCAACTACCGCGCTCCCAAGCCGAACGATCTCCACTGCGAGTGCACGCGGTCGACGCATCAGACTGTGTTCGAAACCGCGCTCGGTCGACCCATCCGCGTCGAAGTCGTAGAATCACTTCGTCGTGGTGGCAGGACCTGCCACTTCCTGGTCCATCTGGCCTGAGCCGTTCCGGCCCGGGACGATGTCCGATCGGCCTCTCGACGGTCGATTTGACGAGGCACTCTCCGAAAGTTAATCTTCTGTTCAAGTACCACAAGACTTCTTTCGGAGGTTGGCCATGAAGCGTACGTTGTGCCTGCCGGCACTTCTGTCTCTCAGTCTGGTTTTCTCCACGCCCGTCACACGGGCCGCACAAGCCGATGAGCAACAGATCCGCGACCTTACGTCCGAGTTCTGTGCCTCCATCGTCAGCGGTGATCTGTCCATCCTGGACAGGGTCTTCGACCCAAGTCCGACCAATGTCTACTACGACATCAACGAGGGGCCCCTGTACGGGCTCGACCGTCTCAAAAGAGTCTGGACCGCGGCGACACGGAACGGCCGTTTGACCGGCTTCGAATTCGGAGACGATCTCCGCGTCGATCTGCAGGGTGATCATGCGCTGGAGACCGGAACGTGGACCCAGACACAGGCACAGTCCGATGGGACGGAGCAGAAGATACGCGGGCGAGCGACGATCCTGTGGCGCCGGACCGACAACGGATGGCGCGTCTATCATTATCACGCTTCGGTCACGCCCCGCCGCCATTAATGTTTCCCGCCGCGGGGACGCCGGGACTGGGCCATATTGCTCACCCCCCTTGGACTCCGGGGCGTTCGGCCCACCCGCGGGATCTCGCCGGGGTGTATTCTTCGGTTCCAAAGCGGTAACATCGACTCGGAATAGTTCTTGCATTCCATGCATGCATCTTTAGGAGGATGTCATGAAAGTCCGGCGAGTCAGCGCAGTCGTATTTGCCCTTGTGATCTTTTCCCTCCCTGCAGCCGTCCGGGCACAGCAGAGCCCGACCTATGCCGAGGAGTACGCGCTTTATCAGCAGGCGAGTCAGGAAACCGATGTGGCCAAGCGCAACGCGCTGGTCCTCAAATTCGTTTCGACCTACTCGAAGTCGGATCTCGATCCCAACATTGCCTACCTCTATTCGACCTATCTGACGGCCCTGCGCGATCAGGGACAGTGGGAGAAGGTGGCCTCGGAGGCCGAGAAATTCCTGCAGCACCGTCCTGGCGACTCCCGGGTTGCCGCGCTCGCAGTCGAGGCCTACAGCAAACTCGGGCAGACGCAGAAGCTCATCAAGTTCGGTACGGGCCTCTACGCCAAAGCGCCGAGCGGATCGACGGCCTATCTTGTGGCCAAGGCTTACCAATCGATCAATGACACTGCGAATTTCAGGAAGTGGGCCGAGAGAACGCTGCAGCATTCTCCAGAAGCCGTCGACATCGCAGTCGAACTGATGACGGCCAGTTGGCGAGAAGGGAATCTCAATCAGGCCGCTTCGTACGGAGAGAAGATCCTCGCGGCGCTCAAAGGGAACGACGATCCCAAGGTAGCCGGCTTGAAGGCCTACTCCTACCGGGCTCTCGGTCAGAAGGCCTTTCTCGCCAGCGACATGACGGCGGCGCAGAAGTACTTCGAGCAGGCCGCGCAACTGGATCCCATGAATGACTTTGCCCATCTGCAGCTTGGATACTGCTACTGGCGGCAGGGCAAAGCCATCGATGCGATCAACGCCTTCGCCAAAGCGGTCGCCATCAACGGTTCCAGTGCGAGGGATGCACGGAAGGAACTGTACAATCTCCTGAAGTCTCAATACGGGAATACTTCGAACGCCTCGAAATTCATCGATGCGGCGAAGCAGGAACTCGGGATTTCGTAGGCCCTGTTCGCTCCTCGCCGGAAGGCGTGAGGGAATTTCTGAGAGCCTGAGCAGAAGCAGTCCATTCATCGTTTCGGGTGACGGGCTTCGGAGATTCAAAACTCGAGGGCGTGTTTGCTCAATTCGTCTCTGCCCCCTTCTGGTTTGGGATTCCGGCCTGTACGCGAGACCTCGGCGGTTCGATCTCATGGAAGCCGCAGCGCACGCAACGGTTCTCTTTGTTTTTAACTCCTTTGCGACTTGTCGTCTTGGCGTGAAATCGGTTCTGGAGGTCTCGCCGGCCGGGCGACCAGAGTTAGGGCAGGTTCGAGAGGGTTTGGGCAACACGCCCCCGAATCGTCGAATCCGGAACGTTGCAGATGTCAACTCCGGTTCTCCCGTCCTCCGGTTCTCCCGTTCTCCCGTTCCACGTTTCGCGCGCGCGTTGCCCAAATGACCCCGGTCGCTCGCCGACCTTTCCGGTCCCGTGAACGGGACCTCAGCGGTTCGACCCCACGCGGCGGACGCTGCGGACGCAACGGGGCCTTCCGGGTTCGGAGCCCGTGGCGGTCGTTGCGGACGCTGCTTGGAATCGGTTCTGCACGTCTCGCCGAGATGGCCGCAAGCTCGGGGGGCGAAAAGATTTCGGCAACACGTCCCCCGAAACCCGTAACGCCATGGTCCGTTCTCCTGGAGGAACTTCGGAATCCGGAGCCTCGTCGGCTCTCGAATCCGTCGCCGGTTGTGCGCCTCCGGAGGGGCGTAGCTCGCTTCCGTGCGGATCCCCTTTCATGGAAGAATCAGATCTGTCCGATGAGTGAGCCGGCTATCTCCGCCCAAAAACTGACCAAACGTTTCGGTTCGTTTACAGCCGTAGACGCCATTGATCTGGAAATCCGGCCCGGCGAGTGCTTCGGATTCCTCGGACCGAACGGAGCCGGCAAGACCAGCACGATGCGAATGATCTACGGATTCTCCCCGATCAGTGAAGGCGGTCTTTATGTCCTTGGACGCGACGTCAAAACGGAGATCCGGTCGGTCAAGGCCCGGCTTGGGGTGATTCCGCAGGAAGACAATCTGGATCCCGATCTCAAGGTTGTCCAAAATCTGGTCGTCTATGCCCGTTTCTTCGACATCAAGAAGACGGAGGCTCTGAAGCGGGCCCGAGAAGTGCTCGACTTCGTCCAGCTCTGGGAGCGCCGCGACGACTCTATCCGATTTCTGTCGGGAGGCATGAAACGCCGACTGACCATTGCTCGGGCACTGATCAATCGTCCGAAGATCCTGATTGCCGACGAGCCGACGACCGGTCTTGATCCTCAGGCCCGCCATCTGGTCTGGCAGAAGCTGCGTCAGCTTCAGGCGGAAGGCGTGACGCTGATCCTGACGACGCACAACATGGGTGAGGCGGCGCAGTTGTGCGATCGGGTGGCGATCATGGATCACGGCCGGCTGCTCGACGTCGGGCCACCTTCCGCACTGATCGAGAGACACGTCCTTCCACAGGTTTTCGAGGTGCGTCTGGCCGTGGACCGGATCGACGAGTTCGTCTCCGTCCTCCGAACCTTAGCGGCGGAGTTCGAACGGGTGGCCGATGTGGTCTACGTTTACACGGATGAGAAGCAAGAGCTGGAGCAGACGATCACGGACCAGCCAGGCATCGAACGGCTGGTTCGGAGGGCGGCGACGCTCGAAGACGTCTTTCTCAAGCTGACAGGCCGGGTCCTGCGGGATTGACCGAATGGGCACACTTCCGTTTCTGAAAGTCAGCTATCGCACCGTTCGGGTGTGGCAACGGAATCTGAGCGTTTTGCTGCGGCTGTGGAAGACGGAGACGTGGCCGCCGTTTGTCGAGCCCATCCTCTACGTCGTGGCACTGGGGCTGGGACTCGGAGGCTATGTCACTCGAATCGAAGGATTGAGCTTCCTCCAGTTCCTGGCGCCGGCCTTCGTCGCGACGGCGGGCATGTTCGTCTCCTCGTTCGAGTGCCTCTTCGGATCGTTCGTTCGGATGGAGTTCCAAAAAACCTTCGATGCAGCTCTTGCAACGCCGCTCAACGTGGAGGAGGTCATCTTCGGCGAAATCCTCTGGGGCGGCAGCCGGGCGGTTTTCGCCTCTTTCGGCGTGTTGGTGATCATTACCCTTTTCGGTCTCGTCCACTCGGTGTGGGCTGTCCTGACCCTTCCCGTGGCCTTTATCGAAGGGCTCATGTTTGCATCACTGGCGATGATCTTCACCTCGAAGGCCCCGGCCATCGACAGCTTCAATTACTACATCACACTTGGGTTGACGCCTATGTTCCTCTTTTCCGGCGTCTTCTTCCCCATCGAAAGCCTGCCGAAGAGCATCCAGATCCTCGCCTGGTTCTCTCCCCTGACCCATGCCGTGAGCCTGCAGCGTGCACTCGTGCTGAATCGATGGAGTGGGGACCTTCTGCTGGACCTTCTCTGGATGGTCGTCCTGACCTTCATCGCCGCCAATCTTGCCATGCACTCGATGGCAAAGCGGATCATCAGGTGAGCATCCCCAAATCGAAAATCGAGGGGCGTGTTGCCCAATTCGTCTCAGCCCCCTTCTGGTTCGGGATTCCGGTCTACACCCGAGATCTCGGCGGTCCGATCTCACGCAACGCCGCAGCGTACGCAAAGGTTCTCTTTGTTTTTGACTCTTTTGCGAGCTTAGCGTCCTGGCGTGGAATCGGATCTGCAGGCCTCGACGGCCGGGCGACCAGGGTTAGGGCAGGTTCGAGAGGGTTTAGGCAACACGCCCCGAGAATCTCAGATCTCGGGTCGGTCCCCTGCTGCCATCCGACCGATGGCCTCACGGTCCAGCGAAAGACCCTCCACTCGTTCATAGCCCGCGCCCCGAGTCGTCTGTAGAATTCGATCGCAGGCTCGTTCCAGTCCAGAACCGCCCACTCGATTCGCCCGCAGTCACGTTCTCTGGCCAGGCCCGCAAGGTACAGAAAAAATGCCTTGCCCAAGCCTCGGCCTCGAAATCCGGACCGCACGAAGATGTCCTCGATGTAGATCCCCGGCCGTCCGACGAAGGTGGAAAAGTTGTGGAAGAACAGTGCGAATCCGGCGGGTTCCCCCTCGCACTCACCAATCAATGCCTCCGCGACCCGGCGGGGGCCGAAGAGGCATTCCTGCAACGAATCCTCGGTAGCGCGCACCTCATGCAGCAGCTTTTCGTATTCGGCCAAGTCACGGATGAACTGAAGAACCAGGGCGGTGTCTTCGGGCCGGGCGGGTCGAATCGTGAAGGTGTCCTGATCGTTCATACGTTGGAAGAGTATCGGAACCGTGCAAAGTAGGGAAGTTCCCCTCAGTAGGTCTTGATCTGGCTGAGTTCAAAGCCGGACGTGTCGATCGGGACCTCCGGGCTCGGGTCGATGAGATGCTGGAGTTCGGCATCACGGACCGTCCGCCGCCGCTGGATCCACCATCGATGGCGCAGGGTCGCGGGCAGATGCCGGAGATTCCAGCGCAGATTCTTTTTCATCTCCTCTCGCCGCTCCGGAAGGCGCGGCTGACGGATCAGGTCGCGCAGAGACCGCACGAGCGTCGGACGCTCGTAGTTCTTGATCATGGCCCGGATACTGTTGCGCTCGCCGATCAGCTCGCGCCAGGCCATGCCCCGATTGTCGCGTGTGGAGCGACTGAATTTGTGATACACGACCGACTGAGGGGCCGTGACCACCCGATGGCCCATCAGCCAGAAGCGCCAGCACAGGTCGACATCCTCGTGGTACATGTAAAATCCGACGTCATAGCCCCGCACGGACAGGAAGGGCTCTCGCCGGACCAGTGCAGCACCTCCGCAGGCGAAGATGACATCCTCCACCTGATCGTACTGGCCCCGGTCCGGCTCGAACATCCCACGGTCCCAGGTGTAGCCGAGATAATTCATGCCGCCGCCGACTCCGTTCAGGTACTCGGGCTGGTAGAAGAGTCGCATTTTGGCCGCGACACAGGCGATGCGGGGATCCGAATCGGCCGTCCGAATGATCTCCTCGATGCAGTAAGGATCGAGCCGGATATCCGTATTGAGGAAGATGGTGTATTCGGTGGGGAAGTGAGCGACCCCGAGGTTGGCGGCCCGGGCATATCCGATGTTCTCCGGCTGCGACCAGATTCGGATGCGTGGGAAATGCTCCCTGACATACTCGACGCTTCCGTCCTGTGAGGCGTTGTCCAGGAAGATCGGCTCGAAAGCGGTCGACGTTTGGGCCTCGAGAGAGGTCAACAGTTCGGGCAGATCGGGCCGCCCATTGTAGTTGATCATCAACAGTGTGGTACGTTTCCGATTGACCATCGAGACCTATTGCCAGCCGGCGGCCCAGGCCGGGGATTGGTCGAACTCCTGGATCATCTCGATGGCCCGGTCGATTTCTTCCAGTGTCAGGTTCGGGTGAAACGGCAGGCTCACCAACTCCCTGGCGAGCCGTTCCGTCACCGGAAGGCTGACGCGGCCCCGCCGCCGATAGAATGGTTGCAGATGCAGCGGATAGTAGTGAACGCTGGTCGCAATCCCCTCGGCTTGCAGATACTTCCGAAGAGGTTCCTGCACCGCGGTCCGGATGGCGTACAGATGCCAGGCGCTCGATACGTCCTTCCGTTCAACGGGCAACTCGAGCCATCCGAGCGACGAGAGTCGGGTCGAATAGCGCCGAGCCATGCTCCGGCGGATTTCCGCTGCCTGGGGCAGCTTGTCCAGCTGGACCAGGCCGAGCGCGGCGCAAATGTCGTTCATGATGTACTTGAAACCCAGCTCGTTGATTTCGTAGTACCACTCATACCGGGGGACGGGATCTTCTTCCGTACCTGCGGGGTGATCATCCTGTCCGGTTATCGTCCGCTCGAACGTGTTCTTGTTGATACCCATCCAGCGCAGTCGACGCACTGTCTCTGCGAGCTCGTCGGAGTTGGTGGTGATCATGCCGCCATCTCCGGTTGAGAGGTTCTTGAGCGCATTGAAACTGAAACAGGTGGCGGTGGTTGCTTCCAAACCTCCGATTCGGTGCCCTCGATAGAAGGCCCCGCAGGCATGGGCGGCGTCCTCGATCACAGCCAAACCGTGACGGGAGGCGATTTCCCAGATCTCGTCCATCCGGCAGGGATGGCCGCCGTAGTGCATCGGGATGACGGCTCGACTGCGGGGTGACAGCTTTGCCTCCAGGTCCCCGGGGTCCATACCGCGAGTCTCCGGATCGACATCGACGAAGGTGACGTCACAACCGCAGAAGACGGCCGCATGTGCCGTCGAAGCAAAGGTGAGCGAAGGGACCAGGACCTCGTCCCCGGGACCCAGCCCGAGGCCCATCAGGGTGAGGTGCAGCGCGGCCGTGCAGCTCGTGACCGAAACGGCGTGGCGGACTCCCACAAACTCAGCAAAACGCTCTTCGAACCTGGCTGCACGGGGGCCGGGTCCAATCCAGCCACTCTTGAAAACATCGGCCAGGGCCTCGAGCTCGTCTTGGCCGAAACCGGGTCTGAACACAGGAATACCTTTTCTCACCGGCTAAGGATATCCAGATCCGTTCGACTCGAGCAAGCCGGGGACTCGCAGCCGGGGCGCCATGGTGCTATGGTGGCTCGACATTCGAGGAACGCAGCGTGAGCAACGGGATGGATCTCGACAGCGATCTCTGGCTCGACCGGTCGGACCGGGCCGAACTGATTCGCCGTCGTCTCGAAAACGACAGGATTTCCTCGCGCGAAGCCGAGGCTTTGCAGAACTTTGTCCGCCGCGGTTACCTGCGTTTCCGACTTTCGAACGTGGACGCCTTGTTCGAGACTCTGCTGGCAGATATCGACCGTCTCTGGAAGTCCCGCCCCATCGACCTTGCCTTTCGATTCGCCGGCGAACCGACCTCCCTGGCCGATGCCACGGAACGGCGGGACAGGATGGCTCCCTGTGTCCTACTGAACCTGCATGGTCACTCCGAAGCGGCTCTCGATCTCTATCTGAATCAGGAGCTCTTTGCCTGGGTCGAGTTGATCCTCGACAGGAAGGCGGTGGCCTTCGAGTCGGTGTTCTCGGAGTTTGGCAGGAGTGAAGCGCCTTTCCGGGACGTGGTCTACATCGATACCCGACCGGCTTCCCATCTGCTGACGGCCTGGGTAGCGCTCGAGGACATCGAGATGGAGGCGGGGCCGCTCTATGCTGTCGCGGGGTCCCACCGGCTTCCCCTGTTCGAATTCGGGCCCGGGCGGTTCCGGATCCATTCCGGGGAAGATTACCTCCCCGCTCGTCGTTTCGCCGCTGCACTCGTTGATCGGGAAGGTTTGTGCGAGGAAGACCTGACACTTCGGAAAGGTGAGGTCGTTCTCTGGCATCCCGCTCTCGTGCACGGTGCACGGCGAATCCTGAGACCTTGGATCACACGACGCGGTTTCCTGATTCGATTCACCAGCCTGGGAAGCATGAAGAGTCGTCGGGCGTCGTTCTGGAAAACCGTGCGCGGCAGCCTCTGGAAGAAGGAAAAGCGCCTTTACTGGAATGAGACGGAAAGGCTGTTGGAAAGAGATGGTTGCCCAGGTTTCGATGACCCCCTGAGAGGCCTGAACCCCCGTGGCCTCAGCCTTTGGGAGAAGATCCGGAGCCGGTCGGGAATCTGAATCAAGACTCCTGGGAATATGTCGGATTCTTCGTCGTCCGACTCGACTGGGCGCGCCCCGCGGCCAGAGGCCCCGCTCAAATTTGTGTTTCTCGTCCCGTCTTCACGAAGAACTGATCGAGCGCATCCCATTGCATCCAGAGGCCGGGCTGCCGGCGGAGGTTTTCTTCCAGCCGGCTAACCAGGTGTTGGTTCACTTCTTCGAGGGTGTTCAGCTCCTGGAATTCCCCGGTCAGATCGGTCAACAGAAACTGGAACTTCCCGTTCCCGCGGCGCTGGGAGCTCCAGAAGACGACGGCGGGACGCGTGTCCAGGTAGAGCCGTGCCGAACCGACCGCAAACGAGGAAGGACGACCGAAGAATTCGGAAGTCACGGTGCGTCCGACCAGCGAGGGAACCACGTCGATCGCCATCATGACTGTTTCGCCCGCACGGAGCATCCGTCGAAGAGCAAAGTAGCTCGTCTTCCCCACGTATCGGACCGGGCGTCCCGATGCGCTTTCCAGCTTTGCGATTCGTCTCTTCCCGTAGCGGATCCAGGCCTCGGGGTTGGCCAAAATGTCGTCGGGAGAGCGGAAGACCAGATTCATGTTGAAGCCGAGTCGACCGACCAGTGCCAGAAAAATCCCGGGAATACCCATGTGACCGGTTGTCAGCAGGACTCCTCTCCCCCGTTTGACCGCCTCCCGGAGCACCTCGAGTTGCTCGACCTCCACGAGAGACTCGAGAAATGGGAGAGGCTGGTCGAACCAGGGACTCTGCATCTCGTCCCGAGCTTGGTTCCGGAAGCTCTCCAGTACAATCCTGCGGGCTTCGGCGATGGGGAGGTCGGGGAAGGCCAGGGTCAGATTCCTCAGGGCCTGCTCGCGCGAAGCATGCCTCCTCCGGAATCGGATCCAGGCACGGAGATCGGAGAGCCGGTCGGCCAAAGGGACGGGCAAGCGGGCGATCGCGGGAAGGATGAAGCCGTAATCCAGATTGCTGAACGCTCTTCCCCAGTTCATTGTGCGCGTGCTCTCCTACCAGCGCCAGACATGCGGAAGCCGCACCAGGCCCACGTCCGGACCGGGATCGGAGATTGTGAAGGCTGCAGCGTCTTGCAGGATGTCGTAGGACTGCAGGTAGTTCTGATCCGTCGCATAGAGGTGGAAGCCATATCGACCCGACAGCAGAGGACAGTCCTGAAAGACGGCGGTCGCTGCGAATCGCTCGCTGGAGAGCTCCTGAAGCTTGAAGTCGTCCATCGACGTCGACGTCGTGTAGATGACGATTCCGTCGTTTCGAACGATCGACAGACCGAGCGCCGGCACTCCGACAAACTCTTCCGTGAAGCGTCCGACGATCCTCAGACTGATGGTCTCTCCGGAACGGAATCGCGTCTGCGGCCGCCCATCTTCTCCAGTCAGCTCCACGTCTTCGACCCAGCACACCTGACCCGGAGTCGAAGCCCGTGATGACGGCGAAGGAGACGAGCCGGTCACTGCCTGGCGGTTGAATGCATTGTAAGCTTCCACGACTTCACTGGCCGGACCCAGTGCCATAGGGCGTCCCCTGTGCAGCCACAATGCCCTTCCACACAGCGTCCGCACCTGATAGAGATTGTGCGAGCAGAACAGAATGGTCTTCCCATCCTCTTTGAACGCCAGAATGCGATCCGTGCACTTCTTCTGGAAGCGTTGATCGCCGACGGCCAGCGCCTCGTCAATGATCAGAACGGAGAAATCGAAGCCGGTCGCTACGGCAAAGCCGAGGCGGACGTACATGCCGGAGGAGTACGTCTTGACCGGCTCATCAATGAATTCGTCGAGCTCGCTGAAGGCAATGATCTCCTCTTCACGGTCCCGTATCTCTTCGCGATCGAGCCCCATGACCGCGCCTGTAAAGTAGATGTTTTCCCGGCCGGTGAAGTCTGCGTGAAAGCCGATGCCGAGCTCGAGAAGGGCGGCGACGTTTCCTCGGACGGTCACTTCGCCCTCATTCGGAAGAGCGGTTCCGGTGAGGACTTTGAGAAGCGTGCTTTTGCCGGCCCCGTTGTCACCGACGATGCCGAACGATTCGCCCTGATGAATCTGAAAGCTCACGTCCTCGAGCGCTCGAATGGTGGTCTGCGGAGGTTGACCCAGCAACAGCCCCTTCAGCATCGCCCGCGGGCCGTGGTAAAGGCGGTAGATCTTCGTCAGGTTCTGGACTGATACGGACGTACACATCGGTGCTCGAACGCTCAAAGCTTAGCACAGCGCTCGCGATCCCTCTGTCAGTCCGTGCCCTGCGAAAGGACACTGCGCTTCCGGCTGTAAGAGAAGTAGATCACGAGACCAATGGCCAGCCAGACAAAGAACCTGATCCAGTTTTCAACGGTCAGACTGGCCATCAGGACCAGACAGGCGCCGACCGAGAGAATCGGTAGCAACGGGACCAGGGGAACGCGGAATCCCCTCGGGCGATGCGGCTGAGTCCTGCGCAGAATCATGACGGCGAGTGAGACGACCATAAAGGCGAACAGCGTGCCGATGTTGGACAGGTCGGCCAATGTCCCGATGTCGAAAATCCCGGCGGGAACCGCAACGGCGATCCCTGCCACCAAGGTCGCCACATGGGGCGTTCGGAAACGAACATGGACCTTCGAGAAGGACTTCGGCAGTAGACCATCTCGCGACATGGCAAACCAGATCCGCGCCTGACCGAGTTGATACACGAGCAGTGACGAGATCATTCCGGTGAGGGCCCCGATCGTCACCCATCGTTGCAGATTGTCGAGGCCGATGTTCCGCAGAGCTGTCGCGACCGGTGCCGCATCGCCCTTGAAGATCTCATAGGGCTGGATGCCGGTCAAAACGATTGCGACGGCGACATAGAGGACCGCACAGACGAGCAGGGAGATCATGATGCCGAGGGGCAGATCCCGCTTGGGGTCGCGACACTCTTCGGCGGCCGTAGACACCGAATCGAATCCGATGTAACTGAAGAAAACGATGGCCCCTCCCGTCAGAACGCCTTGCCAGCCATTGGGCATGAAGGGGGACCAGTTGGAGGGCTGAACATATTTGGAGGCAAAGAAGATAAACACGAAGATCGCCGTCAGTTTGATCAGAACGAAGATGCTGTTGGCACCCGCCGACTCACGGATGCCGACCACGAGCAGGACCGTCAGAAGCATCACGATGATGAAACCGGGCAGATTGAAGTGTAAGGCCCATCCGGCAGACGGGGAATAGGCCGGACTGCTCAAGGCCGTGGGCAGATGGACACCGAGACTCTCGAATAGGCTGTCAAGATAGGCGGAGAACCCGACCGCCACCGCCATGTTCGAGACCGCATATTCCAGGATCAGGTCCCATCCGATGATCCATGCGATCAGCTCGCCGAGGGTCGCGTAGGTAAACGTGTAGGCGCTTCCCGCAATCGGAATCATGGAGGCCAACTCGGCGTAACAGAGGCCTGCAAAGCCGCACACGACGGCCACCAGGAAGAATGAAAGCGCAATGGCCGGCCCGGCACCCGGACGTCCCACGACTCCGCTGGCCTGGCTCCCGTGCAGCAAGACATCCAATAGTGGAGCCTTGAGCATCGAAGGAAACTGTACTTCCTCCCCCGCGGCAGCCGTACCGGTCAGGACGAAGATACCTGTTCCGATGATGGCACCGATCCCGAGAGCGGTCAGGCTGAGCCATCCCAGGGTCTTCTTGAGGCGGTTCTGTGGCTTCTCGGCTTCCGCCAGAAGGCGATCGATACTCTTGACCCGAAACAGATGAGATGCCATGAGATGAATTTGAGATTTGAGATTTCCGAATTTCGACTGACGATTTAGGGCCGATCTCCTCTCTATGAGGGGTCATTAGGGCGGAAGCACCGGTCAAAGTCAATCTTTTCGCACGCGAAATTCCATATCTCACCACGACCCCGCAACGTCGCACGGAAACAACGAGAGACCGGTCATTCCTCCGCGAAGTCTGCATTGCGGGCGTGGGGCAGGTAGTCGTCGAGGACGGGAAAGTCATGAAGGTCCTTGGAGATGGCGGCTTTCAAGAACGAGTCGACCCACCAGAAGACGTCCTGGCGACGAACGGACTGGCGCAGTCGCCGCATGCGGGACTTCCGTTCGTCATCGTTCATTTTGACGGCCCTGTGGATTGCGTTGGCCACGTTCTGAATGTGATACGGGTTGACCAGCAGTGCCCCGGAACTCATTTGCGGGGCCGCCCCTGCAAACTCGCTGAGAATCAGCACCCCGTTGTTTTGCGTCTGGGAAGCGCAGTACTCCTTCGCAATCAGGTTCATGCCGTCCTTCAGAGGCGTGATCAGGGCGATCTCACAGGCCCGGTAGTACGCCACCAGTTCGGTCCGATCGAGGGTGCGGAAGATGTAATGGACCGGTACCCAGCCGGAGCGCGTGAACTGGCCGTTGATGGCCCCGACGAGCTGTTCGATCTCCGACTGGAGGACCTGATACTCGGGAACCCCGGTTCGGCTCGGTACGACGACTTGAACGAGGGAAACCTTGCCCTGGAGCTCCGGATACCGTATGAGGGCGTCCCGGTAGGCGTCCAGACGATAGGGAATGCCCTTGGTGTAGTCGAGGCGATCGACTCCCAGGATGATTTTCCTCTCGGGCAGGTTTTCGTGGATGTACCAGGCGGCCTCGGCTACCTCCCGGGTGTCGGCCAGCGAGGCGAAGCCTTTGACGTCGATGGAAATGGGGAAACTCCCCGTACGGATCTCCCGCCCCGGGAGACGCGCCGCCACGACCCTCCCGCGGCCCTTGTAGAGTACGCCGGGAATCAGCGCCCGCACGCACTGAACAAAGTTGCGCCGATCTCGCTCGGTCTGAAAGCCGACCAGGTCGTACTCCAGGAGCGCTCGGAGCAACTCGAGCCTCCACGGAACCTTGAGGAAGATGTCGAGCGGCGGGAAAGGAATGTGCAGGAAGAATCCGATTCGGCCCGGGACTTCCAGGTCGCGCAACTCCTGGGCGACATTCATCAAGTGATAGTCGTGGATCCAGACGTAATCACCCGGAGTCCATTCCTGGGCGATCGCTTCCGCGAATTTCCGATTGACCGTACGATACACGTCCCAGTAGCGCGGATTGAAATTGCACAGCGTCTGCAGGTCATGAAAGATGGGCCAGATGATCTCGTTCGAGAAGCCTTCGTAGAAGTCTTTCTTTTCCTCCCGCGTCAGCAGCACCGGGTCGATGCGGTAGCCGAGCTCACGGCTGGTCTCCTCGAGTCCTTCCAGGAGGTCCGGTGGTGCGTCCTCCTCGACGATGCCGGGCCACCCGATCCAGACCCCTCCGCGGTCCCGGAGGATCGGAGCCAGCGCGGTGACGAGACCTCCGGTGCCCGATTTCGCATGCCAGGAGCCGTCCCGCTCCCAGTTGACCTGGAGTGGAAGGCGGTTTGAGACGATGATCAACCGTTCTCGTGATTCCTTGCTGCCGTTCATGGGCGGTCCCTCGTAATTGTGAGCCACCGTTCCAGAAACGAGAGCAGCTCCTCCGGAGGGGTCAGCCAGAGGTCTGCCTTCGTGCTCCGGAGTTCGGGACGGACGAGCACGCAAAGTCCGTTCTCCCGGAGCTCCTCGAAAGCGTCTTCATCGGTGAGGTCATCTCCCAGATAGGCGACCGTCTGGTTTCCCGATTCGATCTCATCCATTACCCTTCGGATGACGGTTCCCTTGGAGATTCCAGGGACCTGAAATTCGACTCCACCGTCGAAGTGCTTCAACTCCAGCTCCGAACTTCCGGCGACCTCCGACCAGATCCGGGTCGCCGTCTTCTCGATTTGCTCCGCTTCCAAACCGTCCAGGCCACGGTGGTGGACGGCGATGCAGCCCGGCTTCCTCTCGCAGCGTTGACCCAGATCCTCGGCCTGCAGCATCTCATCGGCCCGAGCCAAGGCCGCCTCGGAGACTCTTGGAATCGGTGCCGTGGATCGGTGGCCGTCCGCCAGCAGACGCTCCCTTCCGTGAGACCCCCAGATCTCGACGCCGACGAGCTGCAGCAGCGGCAACAAGTCATCAATGGCTCGCCCCGATACGACCACCAGGCGAGTGCCGGCTGCGCGAATCGCGCTCAGGCGTTTCCGAACACCGGTGTAAGGAACCGCCTGTGACGGGTCGTCACGGAAAGGGGCGAGCGTTCCGTCATAGTCGGTGAACAGGATCGACCGTTCGGCCTTCCTCAACAATCCGAAAAATCTCTCGAGATCGCCCCGCGGCGTCAGGACTTCCATGTGGTCGTATCGATCCTTTCCATCTCGCGGTGGAGCAGTGCGACAAGCAGTGTCAGGTGTTCCCGGAGCAGACGCGTCAGCAGAAAGTTCTCGCGTACGTACTCGCGGGCCTTCCGACCGATCTCATCGATCAATCCGGGGTTCTGGAGGAGATATCGGATGCGCAGTGCGGCGCCTTCGGGAGAATTCACGAGAAAACCGGTGTGGTGATTGACCACCTGCAGACGGATGCCTCCCGTATCTCCTCCGATGACCGGCTTTCCCTTCCAGAGGGCCTCCGTCACGGTGAGCCCGAATCCCTCCCGAATCGACTTCTGGAGCACGATGTCGGCCAGCCTCTGGAGCCCGTTGATGGTTCGGTGGGCATTGCTGGGGAGCATGAGAATATGGATATCCGAATCCTCTCCGGCCGCGGTCCGGACTTCCCGCAGAACCGTCTCCGACTCAGGGTCGTCGCTGGCACCGCCACCGGCCAGGATGAGTTGGACGCCGGGGCTGAACCGTTTGACCAGACGGTAAGCCTCGATCACACCGAGGGGATCCTTGAATCGGTCGAAACGCGACACCTGAATGAGCATCGGTCGCTGTCGGTCGAGCTGAAACCGTTCTGCAGTTTCCTCCAGCTCCTCGTCGGGAATCTCGCAGTTTTTCTCACTGAACGGATTGATCGCCGGCGGGATCAGGTATTGGGGATGAGGCAGCGGTCGAGCGAAGTCGGCCAGAGAGAAAATGCTCGCGTCATAGTCCTTGATGAAGTTTCTCAGATACCGCCAGACGCTGCGTCTCGGATGGCTGACGTCAATGTGGCAGCGCCAGATCCAGCGACCCACACGGTTCGGTGTATGTTGCAACAGCGCCGCCGGCTGTGGATCATGGACGATCACCACATCCGCCTTCTGCAGCTCCTCGCGCAGGACTTCGGCGTTGCGCCGGTTGGTCGCTTCATAGGCTCCGAAATCGGCCTCCGTCAGGGAGATGTCGGTACCCTGCAGTGCATTGTGAAAGCCCTTCGTACAATTGAAAAAGGCCGGGTCCCCTTCGATGACGAGCCACTCGGCATCGAGCCCCAGTTCCTGTTGGAGGGGCACGAACTCGGTCAGGATTTCCGCGACTCCCCCTCCTTCGCGGGTCGAACTGACATGGAGCAATCGAATCCCCTTGAGAGGTGCCGCCAGCTGCCGCAACTGAGTGACCGCACCCGCCCCGGAAACCTTTTCGTAACGGTCCAGCAGGCCGTTCATGCGGCGCCTCCGTCCACGTGGCGGGCGAAGACCTCGACCAGCTGATCCCGCAGCGAGACCAGGCTCATGAAGTAGGGGTCCACGCTCGCCAGATCACCGCACAATGCCTGGAATTGATCGCCGAGTCCGGAGATCCAGGCCCGAAAATCGTCCGTGCCCAGTGGCATTCGCCGGCGGGCATCGATGAAGTGGTAGAAGATGCTGGCTCCGGACAGAGAAGGCAGCACGTCGAGAAGCTCACGAGGAGTCTCGACCCGACGATGGGTGTCGAAGACCACGATCTGCGAGCGCAAGAAGTGAAATGGTTTCTGCGCGGGTGCCCAGCCGATCCACCCGCTCTCATCGAGACGATCTTCAATGATCTCGACCAGATCGGCGCGGAGACTCTCGAGCCCGGAAAACTCCGTGGGATCGACGATGGCCAGGCGCTCGGCGAGCACCAGGTCGTGCATGGACCGATAGGCCCAGACCGAGAAATCGTTGTTGTACTCGGGATCATCGAAGCGGGGACGAAGCAGACCGCCCCAGAAGTGGTAATAGATCGAGGAAGGGGGAACGTCCAGCAGACAGTTCCTCAACTCGCTCAGATTCTGTGCCCGGAAATCGGTGGCGATGGCGACCAGCGCACAGTCCTTAATCTTGAAACTCACCTTTGTTCAACTCCTCAAAGAACCACGAAGCGAGATGCGCGACTTGGGATGCCGGCGTGACTCGTCGCCTTCCCGACAGGAAACGCACCGTCTATAATGTCATACATAGCCTTTGCATTCAAATAGTTACAGCCGTGGTTGGCAGAGGGACCGCGGATCTGGAAGGAACTTCAAGCCAGGGCAGCCGATCCTCGATCGGAGTCCAGGAATTCCAGGGAGCGACCATGACATCATCGAAGCTACTCAACATCGTGGAACCGGACGAGTCGATCGGACTCTCCGAATATGCACAATTCGCTCACCTGAGGTCCGCCGTGCATGATCTCCAGGCCGAAGCATCTTCGCTGGTGTCGGAAATCGGGGAGCGGACCGTCTGGATGATCAGTTCGACTGCCGCGGGGGGCGGTGTTGCCGAGATGCTGCCCAAGCTCATTTCGATCCTGTGCGAAGTCGGGGTCAAGACGAAGTGGGCGGTCATTCAACCCGAGAATGAGGAGTTCTTTCGACTGACCAAGCGACTCCATAACATGATCCATGGGCAAGGGAAGCCCGATCTCGATGCGGACGATCAGGACCTGTACGAGTCGGCCAGCGCGAGGCTCGCCGACGCGCTCGAGTCCAAACTGAAGGATGGAGACGTGGTGGTGGCTCATGATCCCCAGCCTCTGGGCATGGGAAGCCTCCTGAAGAAGAGGAATGATCGGCTCGGTTTCATCTGGCGCTCCCACATCGGTCTCGATCGTACGACGGAGACGACGCAGGCGGCCTGGGATTTTCTCCATCCCTTTGCCAAAAGGGCTGATCGGTCGGCCTTTTCGGTCGCCGACTACATTCCGTCCTTCCTTGCCGGACGATCCACGGTCGTGTCGCCGGCGATCGATCCTCTGAGTCACAAGAATCGGGAATTGTCTCCACACAAGCTTGCCGGCATCCTGTGCAATGCGGGGCTCGCGAATTCCCGCCATCCCGTTCTGACGCCGCCCTGGGACGACCAGGCCAAACGACTGGACGGCAACGGGAACTTCATTCCGGCGACCGAGCATGAGATCGGGCTGCTCTATCGGCCGATCGTCTCCCAGATCTCCCGCTGGGATCGGCTCAAGGGATGGGCACCGCTGATCAAGGGCTATGGCTGTCTGGTGGGTCGGCTCGCCGACAGCAATTCCGACGATTGCTGGGCCCGCCATGTCTCGGTCGGCCGGCTGATCCTGGCGGGGCCCGACCCGGAGAGCATCCAGGATGATCCGCAGGCCCTCGAAGTCCTCGATGAGCTGAAGGAGCTCTACTGCGGTTTGGACGACGAAGTGAAGGACAAGATTGCCCTGCTGAACCTGCCGATGTCCTCGAGAAAGAACAACGCCCTCATGGTCAATGCATTGCAGTCGTGTTCGACGGTCGTGGTCCAGAACTCACTGCAGGAAGGCTTCGGATTGACCGTGACGGAAGCCATGTGGAAGCGGGTGCCGGTTCTCGGGACGCAGGCCTGCGGACTGCGGAGCCAGATTCGGGACGGGGTCGACGGTCTCCTGACCCACGATCCCGAAGATCCGGAGGAAATCGCCGACAAGCTCACGCGGATGCTTTCCGACCGGGTCAGGCTGGAACACATGGGGCGTAATGGCCAGAGGAGCGTCACGGATCACTCACTGGTCTTCAAACAGGTCACCCACTGGCTCAGGCTGATCCATCGGACGCTTCGCGGGTAATCGCCGCTCAGGAGCACGGCCGAAAACCATGGGCGGCTACGGCAGCCGCTCGGCGAACCGGGACGCGAATTCCGTTGCTTTCGAAGGGCTTTCGGCCTTGACGACTCCCGCAATCCGGTTAACTTTGCGGAAGATGCACATTTCGCCCAGGTAACGATCCGAAGCGAGAAAACTCTCGTCGGCCACCTGAGCGGTTTGTTGCACCGAAAATCGCTCCGACAGCTCCTGCATGACTTTTCGCGCGGCTTCGACGGAGTCCTCTTCGTCCACAAAGGCCCTCATCCCCGATTCGTAATCTGCGACGAAGCCACGGCGAAACTGGCTGATCCCAAGGACGCTCGACGGCACCAGTCGGATGCTCTCCGGTTCGAGCCCGTTCTCGGGAAACCAGCCGAGTTCCTGTGGCGGTGCGGTTTCACCGGAGAGCCGATCGGACCAGTCGGCTGCGAGCCGGCCAAGGAGTTCGCGGTGGTCGCCGCTCGGCTCGATCGCGAACTCAACGAACTGAGTTCCCTTGGCGAAGATGGCCCGGCTGCTCAGGACCTGGCCGGCCATTCCCAGCGGCAGCACGGGTTGACGAGGATCGCGGTTCGAGGCGAAGAGACCCCAGGCGGCTTTCGGGCTATCCATCGTGGAGATGTCGATATGGAGCTGCATTTCGTCCCGGCTGCAGCTGATCCCGTTCATCTTCTGGAAGCCATAGATCAGGTAACCCTCGGCGTTTCCGTTCATGTACTCGAAAAGCGTCTCGGGAGTGTACTCGCGGACGGAGCCTTCCTGGGTCCAGCCGGGAGGGCACTGGAGCGTCTCGGCGGCCAGAGTCAGGGCGGGATAGACCAGGAGGCAGACGGCAAGGTTCCAGACGACCCGGGTCCTCACGCGAAAAGCTCCTGAGCGCGCGTCAGCCGCTGGGCTACTTGAACACCGTTGGGACACTGAACCGGACAAGTGTCACAGTCCCCGCAGCGGATCTCCTGGAGTTCGTCCGGGAGGGAAAGGAAGTTCTCCCGTCCGAGCTCGAATTGGCCGTAGCCCTCGGCATAGGTCAGGAAACGCAGCATGTCGGAAACCGGCAGTCCCTTGGGGCAGACCCCGTCACACTGACCGCACATCCGGCAATAGATCGGGCGTAGGTAGTCGAGGTGGGCGGCCAGCAATCGCTCATCCGCACCCCCGAGGGGTTCGGCCATCGCCTTGAGGTTCTCCTCCAGCTGGTCGACGTCCGTGATGCTGGGAATCGAAGTGTGGACGACCGGGTCCCGGATGGCCCACTTGAGTGCGGCCAGCATGGCGCCTGCCCTGTTCAGCTTCTCGTACATCGCATCCTCAGGCTTCAGACGGCGCAAACCTCCCGCCATGACTTTCATCGCCACGATCCCCTTGCCCGCGTCGGCCGCCTTTTGGATCAGCGGGCCGACGGATGGATCCATCGTGAAGTTGTAGCTCATCAGAATGACGTCGATATGCGGACTCTCGGTCAGGGCCGGCAGCAGTTCCTTATGTCCCGAATGAAGGCTGACTCCGACGAATCGGGTCTTGCCGACCTCTTTCGCCCGGTCCAGAGCGGCACACATCTCATCTGTCAGCTCCGACGGACTTCCCATGGCGTGCAGGTACCAGATGTCGAGATAATCGGTACCGAGCTCCTTGAGGCTGGTGTCGAGCTCTGCGAGCGCCTCTTCGCGCGACCGTGCTTTGGCTTTGCTCGAAAGGTGAATCTGCTGCCGTCGGCCCTTCAGGGCGGCTCCGACCATCCGCTCGTTATTGCCGCGCTGGTAGACGCGCGCCGTGTCGAAATAGTTGATGCCCGAATCGGCGGCCCTCTCAATTACGGTGGGATCGGAAGTGATCATGCAGCCGAATCCGACCGTGGTGACCTTCAAACCGGTCTTGCCGAGCACCCGGTAGTTGAGTTCCGGAGCGGATGTCCCCTGGACGGACCGGATGGAGGGCACGGCTTTGCCGAGCGCAGCAGCGGTCAACGACGCTGCAGGAAAGCTCAAACCGGCGACCAGAAACCTGCGGCGGGAGGCGTGATTCGTCATGGATTCGAACCCTTTCCTGGGATGTACTCGAAGTTAAAGCTATAATCGACACGCCAACTATATAGACTTCTCAAGGGGTGGACAACAATGGATTCTTCCTGCTCAAGACGAAAGTTCTTCCACACGACGCTGGCGGCGGCCGGTGTCGGGGTCTCGGCGCTGCGGTCTTCCGGCTTCGCACAGGCGCCTGCATCATCTTCCCTCGCGGCGCCCGGTGAGCCGGTTGCATCTCCGCTTCCACGTTCGGTCGTCTCGCTGGTCCAGGGTGAGCAACGGCGAACGAATGTGTACAACGCACTGGCCGCCGTCGACGACCTGCTTCTTCCGCGACTGCGCCGGAAATCGTACGTGGTGATCAAGCCGAACAACGTTTCGACGGTCAAGCAGCTCGCTTCGACCCATGTCGATGCCTTGCGCGGGATTCTCGACTATCTCGACGAGCGGTTCAAAGGGAAGGTCGTGATCGCTGAGTCGGCCGCAGGCAACACCTGGGAGGGCTTCGAGAACTTCGGGTACAACCAGCTGGCCGGGGAGTACAAGAGGCTGAAGGTTTCTCTGATCGATCTCAACCAGGAAGGCCGCTATGAGGTTCTGCACATCCTGGACGGCGACATGCACGTCACACCGGTTCGGCTGGCTGCCCGCCTGCTCGATCCCGACGCCTTCATCCTCAATGCAGGGGTTTTGAAGACTCACAATGTCGTGGTCGCCACGCTCTCGGTCAAGAATATGGCTTTAGGTGCGCCGCTGCATCAGGGGCCGGACGAGAAGACGCGCTGGAGCGACAAGCGGAAATACCACGGAGGCGTTCGGCAGACCCACTTCGCCATCATGCAGACCGCCCAGAAGATGAAACCCTACTGGGGGGCGACCGTGGTCGATGGGTTCGAAGGAATGGAGGGCAACGGGCCCGCTTCGGGAACGCCGGTTCCTTCGCGCCTGGCGATCGCGTCCACCGACCTGGTCGCGGCCGATCGGGTGGGGATCGAGACCATGGGTATCAATGCGGAATGGCCCGCTTATCTGAACTACTGCGCGCAGGTTGGTGTGGGACAGTACGACCTGAACCAGATCGATATCCGGGGCGAGAGGATTGCCGACTTGAGGAAGGAATATCGCCCGCATCGTGACATCGAACGGCAGTTGCTCTGGCAGGGTCCCATGCTCGACGTTCCGCCCAAACTTGGGTGACGTCCGGCTCCGGTCGGTGCTGTGTCGAAACCTCATCATGAAAAGGGCTGCGGCAGCCCCTGAGAGGTTCTAGTATTGAAGGAGGCGCCGGGCCTGTTCTGCCCTGCCCTGGGAAAGGAACTCGCTCGGCGTGTTCGGAAAGGTCCCGGATTCCCCGTCCGGGAGAGGAGGAGGAGAGATGCGCACGTCGAGACTGATTCGGGGGGCCGTTTTCGTGGCCCTCCTGCTGGCAGGGACGACCTTCGGCCAACAACGGCAATACCCTTTTCAGAACCCGGATCTGCCGGTCGAGCAGAGGCTGGACGATCTTCTCTCGCGCATGACGATGGAAGAGAAGGTCGCGCAGATGGTGTACGAGGCACCGGCAATCCCTCGCCTTGGGATTCCCGCCTACAACTGGTGGAACGAGTGTCTACACGGAGTGGCGCGTGCCGGTCTGGCAACGGTCTTTCCCCAGGCCATCGGTCTCGCCGCGACGTTCGATGCAGATTTCATGCATCAGGTGGCGACTGCGATCTCGGACGAGGCCCGGGCCAAACACAGCGAGTTTCTGCGCCACGACGATCGGGCAATCTACCAGGGTTTGACCTTCTGGAGCCCCAACATCAACATCTTTCGTGACCCGCGCTGGGGACGGGGGCAGGAGACCTACGGTGAGGATCCCTATTTGACCTCCCGGATGGCCGTGTCCTTCATTCGGGGCCTGCAGGGGGACGACGAGAAGTACCTGAAGCTTGTGGCGACAGCCAAGCACTATGCGGTGCACAGCGGGCCCGAACCGGAGCGACACTCCTTTGATATCGATGTCGACCAGCGAGACTTGCTGGAGACCTATCTGCCCGCATTCGAGGCCAGCATCGAGGAAGCCGACGCGCAGTCGGTGATGTGCGCCTACAATGCCTTCCGGGGGGACGCCTGCTGCGGAAGCAAGCTCCTGCTGGAGGATTTCCTTCGGAAGGACTTTGGCTTCAGCGGTTATGTCGTCTCGGACTGCGGCGCCATCCGGGACATTTTCGGCGGGCACAAAATCGCCGACTCTGCTCCCGAGGCCGCCGCCATCGCCGTCAAGGCAGGCACCGATCTGAACTGCGGCAATGTCTTTCCCTCGCTGACCCAGTCCCTGTCCCAGAACCTGATCGATCCCGATTCGATCGATCAGTCGGTCCGGCGGCTGTTTCGAGCCCGATTCCGCCTGGGCATGTTCGATCCTCCCGACCGGGTTCCGTATGCGTCGATTCCCTATTCGGTCAACAACAGTGATGCGCACAAGCAGTTGGCTCTGGAGGCGGCTCGGAAGTCGATCGTTCTTTTGAAGAACGAAAACGGCCTCCTTCCACTATCCAATGAGATCGGCGCGCTGGCCGTCGTCGGGCCGAACGCCGATGCCCTGTCCGTGTTGCCCGGAAACTACAATGGAACCGCCGAACGGCTCGTGACCGTGCTGGACGGTATTCGTGGCAAGGTTTCTTCGGCTACGAAGCTCTTCTACGCCCAGGGATGCGAGATCGCGCCCGATGTCTTGCCCGTTGAGACGGTCCCATCCGGCAGTCTCTATCCGACCGACAGCAATGGTCGGGTCCACGGGTTGACGGGCAGTTACTTCAAGGGTGCGACTCCTCAGGGAACACCCGTGCTCACGCGACTCGATCCGGTGATCGATTTCACCTGGGTCAAGCAAACACCGGTCGGCGACTGGCCGGCCGCCGAGTTCTCCGCCCGATGGGAGGGGTTCCTCGTTCCGCCGGTCACGGGAACGTATCAACTGGGTGCGAACGGGCACAACAACTACTCTCTTTCCCTCGATGGCGAGCGCCTGGTTGCGTACCGCGGAGTCCACGAGGCGAGTCAGCGCGTGAAGTCCGTCGATCTCGAGGCCGGCCGCTTCTACCGGATCTCTCTCGAGTTTGCCAATACGGGCGCAGCGCCTCAGATCCAGCTGGTCTGGTCCCTCCCGCATCAAGACTACACGGCGAAAGCGCTCGAAGCTGCCGGCCGGGCGGACGTCGTGGTCTTTGTGGGCGGCTTGACGCCGAGGCTCGAGGGAGAAGAGATGCCGGTCCATATCGAGGGCTTCTCGGGTGGTGACCGGACGGACCTCCGCCTTCCGAGGACCCAGGAAGAGCTGCTCTCGAAACTCGTCGGTCTGGGCAAGCCGGTCGTTTGCGTGCTCCTGAACGGCAGCGCCGTGTCCTCGTCGGTGGCCGATGCAAGCGCGGGGGCCATCCTCACAGCCTGGTATCCCGGGCAGTCCGGAGGAGATGCGGTTGCAGACGTCCTGTTCGGCGACTACAACCCGGGTGGTCGGCTTCCGGTCACCTTCTACCGCTCCATCGACGAATTGCCGCCTTTCGAGAATTACAGCATGAAGGGGCGCACCTATCGCTACTTCGACGGACCGGTCCTCTATCCCTTCGGATTCGGTCTCAGCTTTACCCGGTTCCAGTACAGCGACCTCAGCATCGATGCCGGCCAGATTCCCCGGGGTGGAAGCGGCAGTGTGAAGGCGGTGGTCAAGAACAGCGGTGAAGAGGCCGGAGAGGAAGTCGTGCAGCTCTACGTGCGGGACTTGAAAGCGGACGTTCCGGTACCGATCCGATCGCTCGCCGGTTTCACCCGAGTCCGTCTGCAGGCCGGCGAAAGCAGGACGGTCGAGTTTCCACTGACCGCCAGGCAACTCTCGCTGATCGACGCGCAGAATCGGCGCGTTCTCGAGCCGGGTGATTTCGAGATCAGCGTGGGAGGCAAGCAACCCGGCTTCACCGGCCATGCCGACGCCGCCACGACCGCTGTCGTACAGGGAAACTTGACGGTTCCGGGAACGCAGCCGGTCTCGATTCAGGAGTAGAATTCCCGCCTATGGCAGAGAACGAGAGCAGTACGGGCAAGGATTTCATCAGGACGCTCATCGACGAGGACAACGTGACCGGTAAGTTCGGGGGGCGCGTGCATACGCGTTTTCCCCCCGAACCGAACGGTTACCTTCATATCGGTCATGCCAAGTCGATCTGTCTGAACTTCGGGATTGCCAGAGACTATGACGGCTTGTGCAACCTTCGATTCGACGACACGAATCCGAGCAAAGAGGAGGTCGAATACGTCGAATCGATCGAGGAGGACGTGCGCTGGCTGGGCTTCGACTGGGAGGACCGGATGTTCTTTGCTTCCGACTACTTCGACCAGCTGTACGAATACGCACTTCAGCTGGTCCGGCAAGGCAAGGCCTACGTCGACAGCCTCAGCCCGGAAGAGATTCGGGAATTTCGCGGCACCTTGACCGAGGCCGGGAAGAACAGCCCTTACCGCGATCGTTCCGTGGAGGAAAATCTCGAGCTGTTCGAGCAGATGCGCCGCGGCGAATTTCCGGAAGGCAGTCACGTGCTGCGTGCGAAGATCGACATGGCCTCTCCGAATCTCAATCTGAGAGACCCGGCCGTCTACCGGATCAAGCATGCGACGCATCATCGCTCGGGTGACAAGTGGTGTATCTATCCGATGTACGACTTTGCACATGGTCTTTCCGATTCTATCGAGGGCATTACACACTCGATCTGCACGCTCGAGTTTGAGGATCATCGTCCGCTCTATGACTGGTTTCTAGATGAGCTCGACGTGTACCATCCGCAGCAGATCGAATTTGCCCGGCTCAATCTGAGCTACACCGTTCTGAGCAAGCGCCGTCTCCTCGAGCTCGTACGAGGTCAGTTCGTGTCCGGATGGGATGATCCCCGCATGCCGACAATCTCCGGCCTTCGGCGCCGGGGTTATCCGCCGGAGTCGATTCGACGCTTCTGCGACCGTGTCGGAGTGGCGAAGCGCGACAGCATCATCGATGTCGCACTTCTCGAACATACGGTCCGGGAGGACCTGAACAAAACCGCGCCGCGCGTGATGGCGGTGCTCAACCCGCTGAAGGTGGTCCTCGACAACTACCCCGAGGGACAGGTCGAGGAACTCGAGGCCATCAACAACCCGGAGGACCCGGAGATGGGTACCCGCATGGTGCCGTTTTCGCGCGTCCTGTACATCGAGCGGGACGACTTTCGGGAGGAGCCGCCGCCGAAGTACTATCGGCTGGCACCGGGACGGGAGATCCGACTGCGCTACGCCTATTTCGTCAAGTGCGAGGACGTCGTCAAGGATCCGGCCACGGGTGAGGTGACCGAACTGCACTGCACCTACGATCCAGCAACGCGGGGCGGTGGCGCTCCGGATGGGCGCAAGGTCAAGGCGACCATCCACTGGGTCTCGGCGCAACACGCGATCGACGGAGAAGTCCGGCTTTACGACCGGTTGTTCGAGAAGCCCAATCCGACGGAAGGGGAGGGAGACTACAAGGACTGTCTCAACCCCGAATCACTGCAGGTACTGGCGGGCTGTCGCCTGGAGCCGGGACTGGCCGAGGCTCGTCCCGAAGTCCGGTACCAGTTCGAACGCCTTGGTTATTTCACGATCGACGTACCGGACACGAGCCCCGACAAGCCGGTCTTCAATCGGATCGTGAGCCTGAGGGACACCTGGGCGAAGATCGAGAAACGCATGCGGAGCTGACGGGAGTCTCAGGTTCCGGGCAACCGCGCGGGGTGGGCGCGGACCAGAAACTCGGCTGCGCATCACGCTCCGGCCCGGAAGTACTCGATGGCCCGTTGCAGATCTTCGGCCGTGTCGACGCCGATCGTGTCGCGTGAGGTCTCGGCCACGGCGATGCCGATGCCGTTTTCCAGAAATCGCAGCTGTTCGAGCCGTTCGATCGTTTCGAGTCTTCCGGGAGCCAGTGCGTGGAACCGCGCCAGTGCTTCTCGACGATAGCCATACAGTCCGATGTGCTTGAAGTGGGTTCGGTTCGACGGCTGCTCCCGATGAAAGGGGATGGAGGCTCTCGAGAAATAGAGGGCCCGCTTCCGCGCGTCGAAGACCACCTTGACCGCATTCGGATCCGTGGCCTGCTCGCCGTCGATTGCCACGCAAAGGGTCGAAACGGTCGTCTCCTTATCCAAAAGGGGGCCGACGAGGAGATGCAGATGCTCGGCGCACACGGTGGGCTCATCTCCCTGGATGTTGATGTAGATGTCTGCGGACGTGCGCTGCAAAACCTCGTACAGGCGATCCGTACCGGAGTCATGCGGGCCTGTTCTCAGGCAGCGAATCTGCGCTTCATCGCAGAAGTCCGAGACTCGCGGGCTGTCGGTGGCCACCACCAGCTCATCCAGAACGGAGCATTCACGGGCCGCCTCATAGACTCTCTGCAGCAGCGGCTTGCCCGCCACGTCGAGCAGGACCTTCCCCGGCAGTCGGGACGACTCAAACCGCGCGGGAATCACACCGATGATCGTGGGCTGGTTCATGCTCGACATTTTCACCTGCTCCCGGGCCTTTCGTTCCCCTTTTTCTCGGTTCCGTGAACCCTCGCAAGGCTTGGAACGTTAATACAAGTATCGTCGCTTGAGAAGGTCGACGTGTACCCGGAATCCGTGGAAAGTGAGTCGCGGGAGCCGTGAGAAGGTTCGTTTCCGGGAATCGATTCGAAGGGACCATGGCCGATGCGCACCCGAACCCTGATCCTGACGCTCGTGTTCCTGGCTTCCTGTCAGGGAGGTACGCAGTCGCCGGCCCCGGCGGATGCGGGCGGGGAGATGCTGACACTGCCGGCCGACATTGACGAATCGTTCGTTCCTGCCCTCTGGGGTGAGGCGGAAGCGATTGAGGTGAATTTCGACTGGAAGTCCGACAATCGTCCCGGTGACGACGACGGAACCTGTGTCAGGATTGCCTATCGCCCGGTCGATGAGTACTGGGCCGCTATTTCGCTGGGACTGCGTCGGCGGACGAAATGCCGGAGGATTGACCATCCTTCTGGACGATCTGCGAATCGAACCGCCGGGGCGGGAACACTCCGACCGAGGGGAAAGCCTACCGGCCCCCTGAGTGGGCCTTGGTCGAACCCCGGAACGGAGGCGGGCCGATCTTCAGGAGATGGGTCTTGTAGTCCGGAACCAGCGTAATCGCCTTGGAGGAGCCTTCGAGCGTCGCCTTGACCACGCAGGGACGGACGGGTCCCGAATCGGTCGAGACTGTCCAGGCCACATTACCGGCGTACTTCAACGTGATCTTCTGGTCTTTGGATGCTTCACCGAGTAGGGTCCGGGCCCTTTCCGGGTCCTGAATCGTCCCATTCAATTCGGAGAAATCTTCGTTCGGGGCCGGCGTCTCCTCCAGGGTGACCCCCAATTGTTCCGCCCAAGGGGCCAACCAGCCGTTGCCCTTATCCTGAGCAGCCAGGAGGACCGATCCAAGACAGAGTGCGAGAACGAACCAGAGGATTCGAAGCTTCATGGTTGAGGGAAGTCTATTATTTTGGGAGATGAGCCGTCAATCGACCCGCATACGAGGATCGTTTTCGGGGTCGATCGTTACGCCGTGCCGGTTGACAAAGCGCGGGCCGGATCTGTATTTTGCGATGTTTCGACGGGAGCCGGCCCTTCGATGGCGCCGGCGCCCTCTCATTTAACCAGAGTCGTGCGATGTGCTCGAGCCCGGAATCCGAATTGGAGGCGGGCCCGCTCCCAGAAGGGAATAGATCATGGAGATTCTCAGACGGACCTTGGGACTGGTGTATCTGCTTCTGTGTATGGCACTGGTGGTTTCATCTGCAAAAGGACAGGCGTCGGGTACGACCTCGGCTGCCGCCCCCTGGGCGGGGGCCTTCGGGGCGGGCCTCTCCATCACCGGAGGCAACACCACTACGAAGAGCTACAATTTCAGCCTCAACGCCGTTCGAGACCCCAAGACTGACAACGTGCTGAAATTCAGTGGTCTCTACCTGCGAGCGAGCCAGAAGGGAGAGAAGACCGCCGACCGCCTCAGACTGGGTGCTCGGGATGAATGGACCGTCTCGGATCGAACCTTCCTCTTCGGAGTCATGCACTATCAGCGGGATCCATTCAAGGAGATCGATTACCTCATCAACCCCTTGGCAGGCATCGGCTACAAGCTGGTCGACACCGACCGGATCGTCTTTTCGCTCGGTGGTGGGGCTGGGATGTCCTGGGAGAAGAATTCGGGTGTCGATGCCAATACGAGCGGAACCGTCAATGGGAGCCAGGAGCTCGAGTTCCACCTCTCCGAAGGAACACTCATCTTTCAAAATCTGTCAGCACTCTGGAAGATGGAGGACTTTCAGGATTCGATCTACCGATTCACGACCGGACTCGACACGCAGTTGACGAGTCACATCCGGCTGAAGGTCGAGTTCACCGACGATTACACGAATCTGACTCCCAGTCCGGACGTCCTCAAGAACGACACGGCGTTCCTGACGACCTTTCTCTACTCGTTTTAATCGAGTTAATCGAGCCGGTCGAGCTAGTCGAGCTCTTTTCGATCGCGTCGTTTCTTGAAGACCCAGGCCACGCCGATGCTGACGACGTAGAGGATCACCATAGGACCGCTCCAGAGAAACAGATTGAAGGGATCCGTGGTCGGAGAGACGACTGCCGCAATGATGGTGATGATCAGGAAGGCGTAGCGAAAGTTCTTCCAGAGAAATCTGGGGGTGATCAGCCCGAAGATCGACAGGAAAGCGACCAGGACGGGCAGTTGAAAGACGGCGCCCATTCCCAGGATGATCAGCAGCTCGAAGTCGAAATAGTCCATGGCCGTGATCATCGGCTGGAATTCTTTTCCGAACTCGTTCAGCAGGAAATTCAGCGCAGGCGGCAGGACGATATAGTAGGCAAAACTCCCGCCCAAGACGAAAAGCACCGTGGAAGCAAACAGGAACGGGAGAACGTATCGCTTCTCCTTTCGGTACAATCCGGGCGCAACGAACAGCCAGACCTGAAAGAGGATGAAAGGAATGGCCAGGAAAATCGCAGCGGTGAACGAGACCTTCAGATAGATCGTGAACGGGTCGGTCGGCTTGAGCACGGTCAGGTGTTCGACAACCCCGCGGATGGGTCTTTCCAGGTAACTGAAGATCGCGACGCGAAACACCCAGGCAGCCGTAAAGGTCACACCGACGGCAATGATGGTGTACAGGATCCGGCGGCGAAGCTCATCCAGATGTTCCAGGAAGGTCATGCGCCCACCCAGTTCTGCACCCTCCGGATCGGAATCATCCGACCCCGAAGGTGGGGCACCGGGACGTCGTGGAGTTCGCGGTGGGACCGTCTGCTGAGTCTTCTCCCCTGTTTCGGAAGCCGACTTCTTGCGTGGCGAGGTTTCCCCAGAAGGTACGGTCTTCTCGGGAGTTTCTGCACCGGATTCTGGCTCCGGGGTCCCGTCAGATGGACTCGTCGAGTCGTTCATTGAGTGAAATGCCAGGGGGGGGTCAGAGTCAGATTTTGGTATCTCGGTCGATGTCTCTCTGGATCTTGCGGAATTCTTCCTGCTCGCTCTTGACTTCCTCTTCCCATGTCCTCTTCAGCTCATTGGTGGCCTTCTTGAACTCGGCCAGACTCTTCCCCAACGAGCGTCCGAGCTCAGGCAGCTTCCTCGGCCCAAACACCAGCAGCGCGATGACGAATATGACAACCAGTTCGGGGAACCCGAGATTCCAACCCATAGTAGCTCCGTTCGCCGTCAGTGTAGTCCAGGCTCGAACGGCAAGTCAACTAAGGGGAATCCCGGGCGGAGCCGGCGAAGAAAGCGGTCGTGCAAATGTTATACTGGTCTCCTCAAACTTGCTCCAGCCAAGGAAACTGACTGATGCATCGAATTCGAATCAGACTCGGTACACTGATTATCTTCATTGTGGCGCTCGCGGCGGTCCTCGGAGGATTGCTGGGCGGAAAGGTGAGCGCAGAAACGCCTCTCCAGGAAGACAGCCAGAAGCTCCTCCAGACTTTTACGGAGGTCTTCGCGGCCGTACAGCAGAACTACGCGGAGAAAACGAAATCGGACGTTCTGGTCGAAAATGCGGTTCGCGGTATGCTTCGGACACTCGATCCCCATAGTTCCTTCTTCTCAACGGAAGACTATGATCGGCTGCAGGAAGAGCAGAAAGGGAAGTATTACGGACTGGGGATCACGATCCGCTCCGAATCTCCCGGCAGCGGACGGGTCGTCGTTGTCGAGCCCCCGGCCCCGGGTACGCCTGCCTACAAAGCCGGACTCCATGCGGGAGACGTCATCGCGAAGATCGAAGGAAAGCCGATCGACGACTGGGACCTGAACGAGGAAGTCATTCCCAACCTCAAGGGACCCAAAGGGACCTTCGTGAACATCACGGTCGAGCGGCCGGGCGAGGAAGGGTCGCTGCAGTTCAAGGTCGAACGCGACGAGATTCCGCTCTACACGATCAAATATGCCTTCCGGATTCGTCCGAAGATCGGCTACATTCGCATCAGCCGCTTTGCAGAGACGACCAGCCGGGAGTTGGACGATGCGCTGAATTCGATCGGCGAGGATTCGCTCGAGGGTCTTATTCTGGATCTGCGAGACAACCCGGGTGGGGCACTCAGCCAGGCTCTCGCCGTTTCGGATCGATTCCTGGACAAGGGAGAGAAGATCGTGGCGACACGCTCCCGTAACGGGAAGGAGACCCACGACTATCGTGCCGAGCAGACGGAGCGGTTCCACTATCGTATGGTGGTTCTCATCAACAAGAACAGCGCGAGCGCGAGTGAGATCGTCTCGGGTGCATTGCAGGATCATGACCGCGCCTTGATCCTCGGCGAAACGAGTTTCGGCAAAGCCCTCGTCCAAACGATCTTCCCTCTGGCCGGTCAGCGGGCTCTGGCGCTTACCACGGGCCGCTACTACACACCGAGCGACCGGCTGATTCAGCGAGATTATTCGCACGGTTTCTGGGATTACTACAACAATCGAAATGACGAGCAGGCGGCCGTACATCACGATGCCAAGGAGTACTTCACCGACGGCGGGCGCATCGTGTACGGCGGCGGAGGCATCACTCCGGACGAAGAGGTCGAGCTGGATCGTATTCCGCTGACAGCCCGGAAGATCCAGCGCAAGAATCTGTTTCGTGACTACGCCACCAAAGTCGTCTCGGGTGAGATCTCCTCGGACCTTCTGAAGGGCCTTCCCGGCGAGCCCGGCCAACTCGAAGAGAGCCAGGCCGAGGAAGTGATCGCCGATCTTCAGATTGGAAAAGAGAGTCTGGATCGGTTCCGCCGATATGTCTCCGATCATTCACTGACGTTCTCGGATGCCGAATGGCAGCCCGCGACGCCGGTGATCCGGAATTTCCTGAAGCAGGAACTACTCCTGTTGCTCGTGGGAGACACTGCCAGCTATCGAGTCGCGCTCGAACTCGACAAGCAGGTCCAGGCCGCGATCGAACGCCTGCCTCACGTGACGGCTCTGCTGCAGAAATCGATGAGCGAAGCACGAGCTCAGAATGCTCACCCCTGACGCAGGTGTGACCAAGCGAAGCCATCCATCATTCTGGAGCGACCATGAAGTTCTGTAGCTTCTTCCATCAGAATGTGCGGCGATTCGGATTCCTGACCGATTCCGATACGGTGGTCGATCTTCTCGAAGCGGGGCAGGCCCTGCGGGCAAATGGGGTCCTTGACGGAGCTGCGGAGCGGTATCTTCAGGCTCGGGATCTGAAGTCATGGCTGGCTGCAGGCGACGATGCCTTGTCGATCGCCGAGGAGGTGGCACGCGCGGCGGCGGCAGGATTCGAGACCGGGACGTATCCACGGCTCCAGGTCCGACTCGTAGCACCCATCGCGAACCCCGGCAAAATCATCGCCGTGGGACTCAACTATCGGCAGCATGCCGAAGAGCAGGGTGAGGAACTTCCGAAGCGGCCGATTCTGTTCGCAAAGTTTCCGAGTGCCGTCATCGGTCCCGATGAACCGATCAAGCTGCCCTCCTCCACTCAGCAGGTGGATGTCGAAGCGGAGTTGTGTGCGGTGGTTCTCGGGCGTTGTCGGCGCGTGGATCGGCAACAGGCCAGGTCGCTGTTGGCGTTCACAATCGGGAATGATGTCAGTGCCCGCGACTTCCAGTTCTCCGACCGCCAGT
Organism: uncultured Acidobacteriota bacterium; assembly: GCA_963823995.1. GTDB lineage: Bacteria > Acidobacteriota > UBA6911 > RPQK01 > JAPXNP01 > JARRKC01. Next base: position 181,593 of record CAWGNQ010000009.1, on the reverse strand, counting down.
GGGTTCGCGGCAAGTCGTGCGATACCTTCGCCCCGCTGGGTCCTGCGGTTGTCACCCGCGACGAGCTCGGCGACCCTCACGATCTCGGGATCACCCTGCGTCTGAACGAAGCCATCCAGCAAGAAAGCAATACCTCCGACATGATCTTCGACAGCTACGTGCTGACGGAGTTCATTTCCGAGACGATCAGCCTCGAGCCTGGCGATCTGATCTTCACGGGGACGCCTTCGGGAGTGGGCGTCTTTCGCGATCCCCAGGTCTTCCTCAAAGCCGGCGACCTGGTCGAAGTATCCATCGAAAAGCTGGGGACGCTTCGCAATCCCGTCGTCGCGGACTAACGTTCCCAGACGAAAGCACTGAAGCTCTTCTGTATTTCGAAGCCACTCCTCAGATAGAGGCGAAAGGCCCGAGCGTTGGCTTCGGAAACCGAGAGGGTGATTCGCTCCATTCCCTGACTTCGACACTGCGAAAGGAAGCAGCTCAACATGGTCGTGCCCAGCCCGCGGCCCTGATAACGTCGGCGTACGGAGAACTGGGGGATCATGGCGGTGGTTTCCTGAGTGCGGGTCGCCAGCAATACGCCACACAGCTGATCGAAGTGATCGACGGCAATCAAGGTGTCCTGCGGACAGAACTGACCGCAAGCTGGGCTGTCGATGAGGTTCCGCAGAAAACGGACGCATCCCTGTCGGCTTTGGTAGTCGTGGCAGAGTTCGGCATCGAACGAGTTGCGATAACTGTCGAAGACGAGTTCCGCGGAAGGCATCAGGTCTTTTGCCTGCCACTGGCGAAGACGCCAGGGAGCCCCCTGAGGCAGGATCGGCTCCTCGACGACAGCCTCCGTCAAGGGACAGACCAGCAAATGCCGCGGCAGGATCCGGAAACCGCAGGCGCTGAAGATGGAACGGAACTTGCAGTTGAACTCGAAAATCTGGGTCTCGATCCTCTGTACGATGGGAGCGGACGTGGCGGCTGCCACCGTGCGTTCGATCAAGGCGGAATAGGCTTGCGGGTGGGCGAACTCGTCGCGGACATAGACGTTTCCGATGAATGCGACGGGACGATCGACGACGAAGTAAGAGTATCCACACGGGCGACCATTCTCCCGGAGCACGAAGCCGGGCAGGTTGCGGGCCGTCATGAATCGACGAAGGATGTCGAGCGTAGGTCGATAGTCCCAGTAGATGTGGTCTTTCCAATGCCGGGTTTCTTCCGCAAAGATGGGGGTCAGATCTGCAACCGGGCAGTCTCTGAGCGGAACGATCTCCATTTGAAGCCATTCTACACTGCGGCTCCGCCGATCAGGAACGCGACCGACGAGGTGTGTACTTTCCGCCCTCATTCCCGCAAGACTCTGGAAAGTGGAGGTTTGCCCTATTTGATCGAGGCGCCGTATAATCGGCGCTAGATGAATGTCAAAATCCACCCTCGTAATCTGGATTTGTTGAAGAGTCACGAGCAACTGATCAATCGGCAATGCGCGAAGATCCGCAAGATGCTGCCGACGTTTGCTCCCGAAACCGTGGACATGGATGTCAGCCTGGCCAAGCTGCCGCGGGGAAGCCAGTTTCAGACCGGCCTCGTTCTGACGCTGCCGCAACGAGTGATCAAGGTCGAGGAGATCGAGAACAATCCCACGACCAGCCTGGTGCACGCCTTCAGTGAGTTGCGTCGCCGAGTGCAGCGTTTCAAGAGCCAGTTGAATCGTGAAAAGCTGTGGCGGAAACAGCCCCCACCCTCGACGCCGACGGTCCCCCTGACGCGCTGGGAGGTCGAAAGCGAGGCCAACACTCACCTGGAGAAGCTCGAGGGTTACATTCGGCGTGAAGTCTTTCACCTCGTCGTCCAAAGCCAGATTCCTCCCGGTATTCTGGAGCCGCAGGCTCTGGTCGATGATGTTTTTCTGTTCGTCACATCCCGACCTGAAGGGAAGCCTCCGAACCTGACCATCGAGCAGTGGATGTTCAAAGTCGCCGGGACCATCCTGCAGGAGCGCTTCGACGAGCTCAACACGCAACGCGACGACCGTCATATCGAGGAAGAAGCGAACCGCCAAAAGCAGTGGGAGGACGAAGACCTCAACTTCTACCAGCCGGACGAATCGATGCATCTCGAGGACCTCCTTCGGGACGGAAGCATCTCGAATCCGGAGCAGTTGCTGGAACGAGACGAGATGGAGGCTCAGTTGCAGCGGGCCATTGCGGCCCTCTCTCCGTCGGTTCGGGAGTCATTCGTCCTTTTCGCCCTCGAAGGCTTTACGTCCGACGAGGTTGCCATGATGACCGGGAAACAGCCGCAGAAGATACTCGACGAGGTCGAACAGGCACGGGAAGCATTGCGCCGGGAACTGCAGGCTTGAGAATTGCGGATCGCCTCCAGCGCATCAGCGCCTCGCCGACGATGGTCGTGATGCTGGAGGCCCAGCAGTTGCGGGCCCGGGGAGTCGATGTGATCGACCTCGGACCCGGTCAGCCTGATTTTCCGACCCCCGAATCCATCAAGGAAGCCGGCGTTCGCGCCATTCAGGAAGATTTCACGCGATACACGGCAAGCGCAGGTTTTGACGAGCTCCGCTCCGGAATCGCCCAGACGTTCAACTGCCGCTGGGGCACACGATTCGGTCTCGAGAACGTCGTCGTCTGTGCCGGCGCCAAACAAGCGGTGTTCAATGTCTGTATGGCTGTCTTCCAGGATGGCGACGAAGTACTCATCCCCGCTCCATATTGGGTGACGTTTCCCGAGGTTGTCAGGTTGACGGGAGCAGCGCCGACGCTGCTGGCCACGCGGGAAGAAGACGGCTTCATCCCGGATCTGGACGCCCTCGAGGCTGCTTTGGGCGGTCGTACCCGAGGGTTGATTCTGAACACTCCGAACAACCCGACCGGGGCGATGATTCCCTCCTCCACCCTGGAGACGGCGCTTCAGCTGGCACGGAAGGAAGGCGTCTTCGTGCTTTCGGACGAGACCTACGATCAGTTCACCTATTCGGTGCATCGGCATACATCGGTGGCAGCCTACTTCGAAGACACGTCTTCCAGCTTTGCAGTGGTCGGCTCATTCTCGAAGATTCACGCGATGACAGGGTGGCGAATCGGCTACTGTGTGGGATCCGGGGAGCTGATGACGAAAATCAATGAATTCCAGAGCCATCAAAGCGGCAATCCGTGCTCGATTTCCCAAAAGGCCGCGCTGGCTGCGCTTTCGCGCCCGGAAAGCGATTTTGACACGATCCGCCAGGAGTATGGACGCCGGCGGAGTTTCGTGCTCGAGCGCCTGCGTGTGCTGCCCGGTTTTCACTGCGTGCCTCCGAGCGGAGCATTCTACGTTTTTCCGAACGTACGCGAGGCGATCAAAGCGACGGGCTGCACGAACTCGGTCGAGTTTTCCCGTTTCCTGCTCCGGGAAGCCCGCGTCGCCACCGTTCCCGGTTCTGCCTTCGGTACGGACGGCTACATTCGACTCTCCTATGCTGCGCCGCTGGAGCAGCTCGCTGTCGCCTTCGATCGGCTCGAAGCCGCGCTGGGTGCGACCTGAGACGAGTGTGCGGACCATGAGAGATCTGGACGATATCTCGATTCTCCTCGTTACGCCGAAGAACCCCGGGAATATCGGCGCGGCCGCCCGTGCCATGAAGAACATGGGATTGCGGCGTCTGAAACTGGTCGAACCATGCGACCCCCTGGCGGACGAAAGCGTTGCCTTCGCCGTCGGAGCCGTCGATCTTTTGCAGGAAGCCTCCGTATTCTCTTCGTTCGAAGAGGCCGTTTCCGAAGAGCATCTGGTGCTCGGGACGACTTCGACACGGGGTCGAAGGGTTCGTGCCCGGGTGCTTTCCGTCCGTGAGGCGGCAGGCCGACTCCGGTCTCTCGCAGCCGGTCAGCGGGCGTGTATTGTCTTCGGTCCGGAAAGAAGTGGACTGACCGAGGAACAACTGGCCCGTTGCGGGCAACTTATCCGCATCCCGACGTCACCCGACTTCCCCACGCTGAACCTGGCGCAGGCCGTACTTCTCATTGCCTACGAAATCTACACCTGCACCTCCGGTCATTCTGAATCCGAGCTGGAACGGGCGGATCAGGTGTGCCTCGATCAGATGTTCACGCACATGGAGTCTACGCTTCGGGAGATCGGTTTCCTGAGTGTCTCCAATCCGGGACACATCATGCGCTCGATCCGCCGATTCCTTGGCCGGGCCGATCTGACACCGCGCGACATCCGCATCGTGCGCGGCATTCTGCGTCAGATGGATTGGTACGTGCGAAAGGGGCAACACCTCGACCCGGAACACGTCCGCAAGCCTTGATCGACACTTTCAACGAAATATAAGAAAGGGGACCTTGTAGCCATACCACTCACCCTCCCTTGTATGCTAGGATGGTTGCCAATTTCCAGAACCCTGGTGAGCAGCTCCGGAAGCTCTCGCCGACATCGCGTTCATGATCGACACTGGGGTGAGGGGGGAAGTCTCAGCTTTTCCGGCTCTATTGGAAGAAAGCGCCGGAAAAGGAAGTTTCGAGGGCCATCGATGAACTCCGCCGAGCCAGACTGCCGAAAGGGTAGGATTTATTCGGAGAGTTGACGAAATGATGAATATCAAACGGCTTTTTATCATCGCCTTGGGGTTGCTCGCGCTCAATTCCGGGTACCTGTACAGTTTTGAGTCGCCGACGCTCTTCTACGTGATGAACGTCTTCGCGCACCTGGGCCTGGGCCTGGCACTCATCGTCCTGCTGGTCCTCTTCTGGCGACGGTATGGTGCCACCCTCGGTTGGGATGGCCGACTTGCCTGCTTCGTTCTGGCAGTGGCTTCAGCCAGCGGCATTTACCTTATTTTCACGGGTGCGACACGGCCCTACTACGGGTTCGTCGCCGCTCATGTCGCCGTCTCTGCGGCCGGGGTTCTCCTGATGGTCCTGCATCTGGCCATTCGACGCGAAGGATGGTTGCCGTTGGGTGGTTTCACGGCGGCGGCGCTGGCCATTCCGTTGATCGTTCAACTCGGGGGACTCGATCGATTTCCGAAAATCGAGAACCCGATTACGGTTCCGACGACGATGCAGGATGAAGGTGCCGGTGCCGATAGTGAGTTCTTTCCCTCTTCGGCCAACACGAACGTCAACCGAACGATCCCGTCGGATTTCTTCATGAAACCCGACAGCTGCGGGAGATCGGGTTGCCATCCGGATATCTACAAGCAGTGGCAGACCAGTGCTCACCACTTCGCCTCATTCAACAACCAGTGGTACCGCAAGGCAGTCCTCTACATGCAGGACACGATCGGAACCGAGCCTTCGAAATGGTGCGGTGGCTGTCACGACCACGCCGTGTTCTTCAACGGAATGATGGACACTCCGATGAAGGACCAACTGGATCGACCCGAAGCGACCGTGGGACTGACCTGCACATCCTGTCATTCGATCGTCTCGGTGCACAGCACGATGGGAAACGGCAGCTTCGTCATCGAATACCCGCCGTTGCACGATCTGGCCACGAGCGACAATCCGCTCATCCGATACCTGCACGATTTCGTCGTCAAGCTTGATCCGGGTCCGCATCGCGAGACCTTCATGAAGCCCTTCATGCGAAATCAGCCCGGCGAGTTCTGCTCCGCCTGCCACAAGGTGCATCTGGATGTCCCTGTCAATAATTACCGCTGGTTTCGCGGCTTCAATGAGTACGACGGCTGGCAGACCAGCGGTGTCTCGGGCCAGGGCGCCAGAAGTTTTTATTATCCGGATCACCCCAAGGCCTGTCCAGACTGCCATATGCCTCTGATCGAGTCGCACGATGCGGGCAACGTCGACGGCGTGGTCCACGATCACCGTTTCCCGGGTGCCAACACCGCGCTTCCTACCGCCAACGGCTTCAAGGACCAGCTGGAGCTGGTGGAGAATTTCCTGAAGAACGATCAGGTGGGCGTCGATATCTTCGCGCTCAGCGAAGCGTCCGAAGAAGAAGGTACCCAGGCGCCGGCGACACGGCAGACTCTGCAGACCTCGAGCACCTTCGCGGAAGGAGATCAGCTCGGGTTTGCCGTTGGGGGACGGGGCGCCGGATATACGGCCGTCGGTCAGGTCGTCGCTCCCATCGACAAAGTGGAGCCCTACGTCCGACGTGGTCAGTCCGTGCGGGTGAACGTCGTGGTTCGGACCAAAGGTGTCGGGCACTTCTTTCCCGGCGGGACGGTCGACGCTTTCGAGGTTTGGGTCGAACTGAAAGCAGTCGACGAAACCGGAAAGGTCATCTTCTGGAGCGGCTATGTGCCTGAGTATCCTGACGGGACCAAGGGACCGGTGGATCCGAGCGCACATTTCTATCGCTCCCTGATGCTGGACGGCCAGGGCAACCCGATCAACAAGCGGAATGCCTGGGCAACGCGCACCGTTGCTTATGTTCGACTGATTCCTCCGGGCGCCGCCGACACCGTCCACTTCAGGTTGAAGATCCCCGAGGATGCGGGCGAGAAGATCTTCCTGACGGCGAAGGTGAACTATCGGAAGTTCTCCTGGTGGAATACGCACTGGGCCTACGCCGGCGAGCGGGATCCCAGTGATCCGAATCCCGATGTCGGCCCCGGACACGATAACGGCAAGTGGGTCTTCACCGGCGACACGACGGACGTCGCGGGCGAGGTGAAGAAGTTGCCCGAGTTGCCGATCGTCACGATGGCGAAGTCGGAAGCGGAGCTTCGAGTCGTCGGCAAGGACGCGGAGATGCCCGCTCAGGAATCCGTGCTCGATAAATCGGACCTCATCCGGTGGAATGATTTCGGCATCGGTCTTCTGCTTCAGGGAGACCTGAAGGCGGCCGAGGAGGTCTTCGCTCGAGTCACCGAGATCGATCCGACCTTTGCGGACGGCTGGGTCAACGTCGGACGTGCTCGTGAGCTCGAGGGCCGTCCCCAGGAAGCCATGGAGGTGTTGCTCAAGGCCGAGAAGATCGATCCGGAACTGGCCAAGACTCAGTTCTTCCTCGGGATGGCGTACAAGTCCACCGGTGACTACGACACGGCTCTCGAGCACTTCCGAAAGGCCCACAACAAGTACCCCCGGGATCGCGTCGTGCTCAACCAGATCGGCCGGCTGCTCTTCCTCAAGCGCGAGTTCGAAGATGCCGTTCAGGTCCTGAACTCCGTCCTGAAGGTCGATCCCGAGGACCTGCAGGCACACTACAACCTGATGCTCTGCTATCGGGCCCTGCGCGATCAGGAGAAGGCCGAGCACGAACAGGCCCTCTATCTGCGCTTCAAGGCCGACGAGAGCTCGCAGGCCATCACGGGCCCCTACCTGCGGGACCATCCCAACGACAACAACGAACGCCAGGCGATTCACGAGCATGGCACGTACCCCCTGGACAAGATCCCGGCCAGCCAGTCGATGGTTGGGATCAGGGGCGGCCACGGTTCGCAGGGCTATTCCGGAGGACGTTAAGTACCGCATTCTCCATAGAGAGTGAAATGGACGGTTCAGCCATGAGAAAATCGGCAATCCTTCTTTTCATAGCAGTCACACTGGTGGGTACCGCTTGGGCGCAGGTCAAGTTCAGCGACGTCACCGACGCGGCGGGCATACATTTCCAGCAGAACAACGGGGCCTTCGGCAAGAAGTACCTGCCGGAGACCATGGGCTCCGGGGGTGCCTTCTTCGATTACAACGGAGACGGATGGCTTGACATCTACCTGGTCAACGGCACCAACTGGCCCGACGGCAAGAAGTCGGCGCCCAGCTACCCTGCGCTCTACCGCAACAACAAGAACGGCACCTTCACCGAGGTCACGAAACAGGCCGGCCTTGCCGTCGAGACTTATGGGATGGGAGTCACCGCCGCCGATTACGACAACGACGGTGACTGCGACCTGTACATCACGACGCTGGGTCAGGATCGCCTCTTCCGAAATGAAGGGAACGGCACCTTCAAAGATGTGACCGAGAGCGCAGGCTTGGGCGGCGATTCCGCCTTCGGTACCAGTGCCGCTTTTCTGGATTACGATCGAGACGGGTACCTGGATCTGTTCGTGGCCAACTACGTGAAATGGAGCCGCGAGACGGACATCTACTGCTCCCTCGACGGCGAAAAGAAATCCTACTGCACTCCGCAGTCCTATCACGGTGCTTCTCCAAGGCTGTACCACAACCGGGGCAACGGCACCTTCGAAGACGTCACCAGGAAGGCCGGGCTTCTCGATGAGACGAATAAGGGGCTGGGAGTCCTCGTCTTCGACTATAACAACGACGGCTTGCTCGACATCATGATGGCCAACGACACCCAACCGAACAAGCTTTGGCAGAACATGGGAGACGGGACATTCAAGGATGTCGGTGTCATTGCGGGCATCGCCTTCAGTGAGGACGGTGTCGCGCGGGGCGCCATGGGCATCGATGCAGCCGACTACGACCGCTCCGGGTACCAGAGCGTGATCATCGGAAACTTTTCGAATCAGATGATCTCCCTCTACCACAACGAGAGGAACGGGATCTTCATCGACGACGCTCCCACGTCGACGGTCGGTCCGGACAGCCTGCTCTCCCTGACGTTTGCCTGCTTTTTCTTCGACTACAACCTCGACGGATATCCGGATATCTACGCGGCCAACGGACACGTCGAGGACTCCGTCAACGAGGTACAGAAACGAGTCACCTACAAGCAGGCGCCACAACTCTTCGAGAATGTGGACGGTCGCCAGTTCCGGGAAGTCGCCAAGGACATGGGGGCGGAATTCGCGACCCCCAGAGTGGCTCGAGGCGCAGCCTATGGAGACTATGACAACGACGGGGATCTCGACCTGTTGATGACGACCTGCGGAGGACCGGCCAGGCTGTTCCGAAACGACGGAGGCAACCGCAACAACTGGGTAGCCTTCGATCTGCAGGGAGTCAAGAGCAATCGAGACGGGATCGGTGCGCTCGTCAAGGTAAAATCGGGTGACGTTGTTCAGTCGGTCCTGGTCAAGACCGGCGGGAGCTACTGCAGCCAATCCCAGTTACGCGCGACTTTCGGCCTCGGCAAGCTCAGCAAGGTCGACTCTGTCGAAATCCAATGGCCATCCGGAGAGAAGCAGGTCGTCTCCCAGGTTCCGGTCAACCAGATCGTGCGGATCGTCGAGAACCAGGGAATTCAGCAGGAATCGAATCTGCGGATGGCGGCCCGGAAGTAGTTGCGGTCTCCGGATTTCGGGGGCACGGAGGGATAAGCGTCGTTGCGTGTGTCTTGTCGGCGCCCGTGGACCTCGAGTTCCGGCTTCCCGGAGGCCGGTTCGTCACCGAGCCGTAGGACGAACGGGACGCATACCCTTTCCGGACACCCGAAACGGTCTACCGCAGGACCATGGCCGCATTATCGCCTTCGCAGCTGAACGCCGTCACGAGGACGTGATTGCTTCCCAGGGGCTGGGGTTCGTCTCGCAGCAGCAAGTCTTGCGGAGCCTCACCGTCTCCGATCGTGGGCGGAATCTGGCGACGCTCGACGGCGGCCAGGGCCGCTGCCACACCGATGGCTCCTCCGGCTCCGAGGGTCTCTCCGCAAGCCGCTTTCGGGCAGGAGATCGGGATCTCACCCAGTCGGTCTCCGAAGACCTTCCGGAGCGCCTCCAACTCCATGAAATCGCCGCCCCGACTGCCGCTCGCGCTCGATACGATGCCTCCGACGTCACCCGGTCCGATCCCGGATGTTCGCAGCGCCTCGCGGATGGCACGCTCGGCCCCGTCGGAATTCAAAGCAAAGCCGTCGATCCGATGGGCGTCCTGAGAGGAGCCAAATCCCGCTACCTCCGCCAGTGGTCGGGCGCCGCGATGGACGGCGGTCTCCTTCAATTCGAGGGCAAGCAATCCGGAGCCTTCCCCGAGAACGACTCCGTCCCGGTTCTCCCGGAACGGACGTGGATGATGGTTGACGGACAGGAGGCCGTTCTTGCGAAAACCGAGATAGGACTCCTCGGCAATCTCCTCGACACCTCCGGCAAGCAGCATCTGGGCCCGACCCAGTCTGAGGAAATCCGAGGCGTACTGGATGGCGATCAGACCGGAGGCCAGTCCCGCTGAGATGGTCGAATTAACACCGCGCAACTTGTGACGGATGGCGGCTTGGCCGGCCGGAGAGTTGATGACAGTGTTCGGAAAGGCCATCGGGTTGACGTACTTGACGCCGTCTTCCAGGCCGCTCCAGTCAAAGGAAGCGATGCTGTGGATGCTGCCGAAGACGGTCCCGCAGACCAGGCCGAGGCCGGGGTCACCCTCGTCGTCCGTCGTGGGCACACGGTCGACTGCCTCGAGGCAGAGCTGGGCCGCGACGGCGAGCAGCCGCGCGCTCCGGTCGAGCACCCGGATCCCCTTGGGACCCAGCCAGCGCTGAGGCGTAAAATCCCGGACTTCACACGTGATGATCTCCATATCGTCGCCGAAATCGACGACTTTGCTCTCCCCCGTGCCTGTTCGACCATCGAACAGGGCTGAGGAGAATTCTCCGAATCCCGCACCGATCGATGTGATCACACCGGTGCCCGTAATGACCACTGTCTCGCTCAATTGTTCCACCTCGACAGACACAGGGCTGCGTTGTTACCTCCGAAAGCGTAGGCATTGTTAAGGACGATCCGAGGTTCTGTCCGGCGGGCCTGGTTCGGAACATAGTCCAGGTCGCATTCGGGATCGGGTTCCTCATAGTTGATGGTCGGAGGAATGATCCCCGTGTCGAGTGCCAGGGTGCAACAGGCCGCTTCGATCGCGCTGGCGGCCCCCATCGTGTGGCCGATCATCGACTTGATCGAACTCATGGGAATCCGGTCAGCCTGCTTGCCGAACAGCTTCCTTGCGGCGAGCGACTCGACCCTATCGTTCGTCGGCGTCCCGGTGCCGTGGGCACTGATGTAGTCCACCTGGTCGAGCTCCACCCCACTTTCGGCGAGCGCGGCGGCCATGGCGCGCATGGCGCCGTCTCCTTCGGGATGGGCGGCTGTCATGTGATGTGCGTCGCAGCTGAGGCCGTAGCCGAGAATCTCGGCGTAGATCGTCGCGCCCCGGCGCTGCGCCGACTCGAGGGGCTCCAGAACCAGCACGGCCGCCCCTTCGCCCGGTACCATGCCCTTGCGGTTTTTGTCGAAGGGCTGACAGCGTTCGGGAGCGATGGCGCCGAGACGAGCGAAGCCCATGTAGGTGATCCGTGAGAATGCGTCCGCGCCGCCCGCGAGCATCAGATCGGTCCTGCCGAGGCGCAACAGGTCAAAGGCATAGCCGATGGCATAGTTGCCGGCGGCGCAGGCGGTCGGGATCATCAGTGCCGGGCCACGACAGCCGAATTCGATCGCCAGGCTGGTAGGGATCACGTGACAGGGATACCTCGCGAAGATCTTTCCGGGAATCGATTCGAATCCCCCCGCGTTGCGAGCATCGTTGTACTGCTCGACGAACAGCGGTTCGCCGGAGGTCGTACCCATGGATACCCCGATCCGGTTGGAGTCGAACTTCTCGAGCTCGAGCCCCGCGTCCGCCAGTGCCATGTAACCCGCGGCAACGGCCATTTGCGAAGCCCGACCCATGCTCTCCGGTTCCTGATTTCGGACATGCTTCGACGGATCGAAGTCTTTGACTTCGGAACCCAGGCAGACGGGAAACTCGCTGGTATCGAAGGAGCGCACCGGAGCGATGCCGCTCGTTCCCGACGTTACGGCCTCCCAGAATGTGTCCTTCCCCAGCCCGACCGGCGTGACCAGCCCGAGGCCCGTAATCACGATTCTTCGCATTCCTGTTGCCTTTCCCGGCCCGCGAGCGGGCCGGGTTTCGATGACAGACCTATTGGGACGAGGCTGCCGGCAGGTGCTTCATGACCACGTCGACGGCCTGATCCACATTCTTGATCTCTCGAAACTCCTCTTCCGGGATATCGATCTTGTACTCTTTGTCCAAGGCCACCATCAACTCGATCGCCATGAGCGAGTCGACTCCAAGCTCGTCAATGAAGCTGGCCGTGTCGCTGACCTCGGAAGGCTCCATTTCGGTCAATTCCGCGACTCGATTTCTGACTTCCTGTCTCACTCGTTCGGCTGTAATTTCTGGCATCTTCCTCTCCTCATTCGATTCAGCCTGTGGCTGGTGTTACTCTTCGGTATTTTCTTTCGGGCGATTGGGTCCCTGTGCATCCACGAGTGGACGCAACAAACGAAGGGCCGGCCGGGTATTGTAAATCGACCGGTACGTCCGGTGGGCATCGTCGTCAGGGTAATGCTCATCCGGGCCGTACGGATACCCGGACATGCCGTGAAACGGCAACGGTTCGACAGTCTGTGAAGAGGCCGTATTCAGGTCGCCGTCCTTGGCCCAGCCGTCGACGAACAACAGGAATTCGCGAACCCAGCCCCGCTGCAGGGGCGGGAGGTCGCGACCGGAAAACACTAGGCGCAGTTCGTCGCCGGAACCCATGATGACGAACTCGTCGTCGATCTTCGAAATCAGCGGCGAAACATCGCCGTAACGGGTATACAGTCCGCTGGTCGGATTCCACATCGACTGGGGCATCCAATCCGCATATTCGAAATGCTCGGGCTGGGTGCGCTCGGGGTGTACGACGGGTTTCGAGAAGCCCCGGAAATGCAGATCGGCGGTCTGCAGTTGAGGCTCAATCGTGGAAACATGCATCGTGTCCCGATTCTCGCTCAGGAAGACTTCGTCCCAGTAGACGCAAAGGCTCGTCACGATCCGGACCTCGCGCGAAGAAGACAAAAACTTACCGGCGAGATCGACCACGATCGTCTTGGGCTTCCCTGCCGGTACGCCCATGTCGTCGACGACCGTCTGCCATTCTCCCCGTGCGTTTCTCACCTGCAGATAGGGCATCAAGAACTGGGCTGTCCTGTCCTGCGAGATCCTCCGGATCGTACTTCCGTCGGCCCAGTCCACCCAGCCGCGCAGCACGAGAAGGGCACGATTATCGCGGGCGGCATCCTGACCGAAATCGAGGACCAGACTGTGCGGACGAGCGACACCCACCAGGTCTCTGTCGAATCCGGTCGGATACTGCCGGTCGGTCTCGAGCAGGGAAGCACGCACATCCACGCCCCGATCGTCGAGAGCTCTGAGCGGGTACTGTCGCCGATCCACCTGATAGAGGCGGAATTGCGGATAGGGTGGTGATTTGAACTTGTCGCTGGTGAAGACACTCGTCTCGGCTGGATGATCGAGGGCGATCAGCCGGATCTGGTCGAGATAGCTGACCTCACGGAGTTCCTCGGTGATGCGGATCTCGAGGTCGCCGTTCGGGTGAGCCTGGAGGCCGCCGACCGGGATCTGGACATATTCATCGTGATCCACCGGGAAGTAGACGCCATCCCCCGCTGCAGCTCCGAGTGGTGCCACCCCCAACACGTCCGTGATGAACTGAAAGCGGGCCCCGTTCCAGGTAAAGATCATGGGACAGGACCCGGACAGGCGCTGTTTTTCCTGATAGGCGACGGTTTGGCCGGGCGATTGTTCCGGTTCGTTCTGGATCAGTCCGTTGGGCCAGGTAATGCGAACCGTGTCGACCTGGCCGAAACGGCCGAGTCCGAAGTGAAGAGGCGAGCCGTCATAGAGGCGCTTCTGATAAAGACGGTCTGCTTTCACCTCCACCTTTGCACCGGGCGCAAGCTTGGCGTTGCGAACGCCGGTCAACTCGACGCCGAGCCAGCCGTTGCATGGAGACATCTGGTTCGTGAGTACCTGCAGATTTCCGTCCATGTCGAGGAATGCAAGATCGACCTTGCCGTCCCCATCCAGATCGACCGCCGTGAGACACCGTGCACCCTGCATCGAATCGATCGTTGCGGCTTCGGTGAAGTGTCCCTTTCCGTCGTTTCGAAGCAGTCGGTTGCCGCTCACGATATCGAGAAAACCGCGATTGGCGAGATCGCCAAAGGTGATCGGCTGTTGGGCCGCCTGAATGCTGCCGGGTTCGAGTTTCCCGGATCGGTTCCAGTAGGGTCGTAAGCCGGCGTCTGAACTTCCGATCAGATCCGTCCAGCCGTCGTTGTCCAAATCGACGGCCCGGATCCAGTCGGTTCTCGGATCCAGAGTGTCAAGATCTTCCGCCCTGAAGAGACCGGCCAGCCGGTCGCGGTACAGCACGGGCGCATGATCGGTGTAGGTCACAACCAGGTCGATGCCGTTGGTGTCCTTGATCAGATCCACGGTCGTGGCGGCCTCTGCCGTCGCGTCCACAAACGGGAACAGGGTGGTACCTTCGCTGAACCCCGAGCCGCCGTCATTGCGCAGGAGCCTCGCCGTCTCTCCCAACAGGAAGAGATCGATATCCGAGTCATGATCGAAATCGAGCCAGACCACGGCAGCGTAGACGCCGTCACCGACCGGAAGGGTGACGGGTTGAAATCCGTCGTCTTTCGCCCGGAGCAGAAGGGCACCTTGTTCGAGCAAGATGCAAAAGTCGACCTTGCCGTCATTGTCGAAGTCGCCCGGCGCAACGGCGCGAATCTCACCGGAAGACGGCTTGAAAACCAACCGTGAGGTGCCTCCCGAAGCCGACAGAAGATCTACCTCACGCGAAGACCAGACGGCGAGGTCCGGCTTCGTCCCGGTTGCGGAGGCCACAGGCTCGATGCCGAGAGGCGTGCCTTCCAGCCGAAGGGACGAGGAAGCGGCGTGAAAGTCCGTCGCACCGGGATACCTGCAGTCCGACTGGGCGGGTGCACTCAGGGGTTCGATATCATCCAGAATTTCCGAGTAATAGCTCCAGTCCAGATCCTCGGGGATGGCACTGGATGCCTGCTTGCGCTTGTTCTCCTGGAACTTCTCGAAGGCCTTCTGGGCCTCGTCGGTCCGCCCCGCCGCCCGATAGGCATTGTAGATCTGGAAGTAGGGCCCGGCCAGATTCGGATCCAGCTCCGCCGCCCGCTCGAAGTGTTTCAGGGCTCCCTCCGGGTCCCCCGTGAGCTTGAGCACCACGCCGAGGTTGTAGTGGGAAATCGGTTCGTCGGGAACCAATCGCACCATCTCCTCGAACTCTTTCCTGGCTTTCTCGTATTCGGCCGCTTTCTTGTAGACGATGCCGAGATTGAACCAGGTATGGGGTATCCGGGGGTCCGCTTTCTGGGCGGCGAGGATTTGCTCCACGCCTTCGTCGGTCCGACCGGCCCGCAGCAGGGCCAGCCCATAATTGAGTTTCTCTCGCGGGGAATCAGGGGCCAGTTCAAGTGCCTTCCGGAACATCTCGACGGCCTGGTACTGGGTGGTCGGATTCTCGTAGAAAGCCTTGCCCAGATTGCGATAGTGCCAGAGTTCGTTCTCCTGGCCCTCGTCGGCGGACCCGAGGGCCACAAGACCGGTCAACAGGATTGCCAGCGCGATTCCAAGTTGTCTTCGGTACATGGTGTGAACCCCGCTCTCCTCTTTCTTCTCACGGACGTCGGATAGTGGACAAGTCAACGATCCCCGCTCCTTCACGAATATACGAAACCTGGTCCAACGGCACTGTGACCTCTTCCTGGCGGCCGCTGGGCCAGCGGATCTTCAGTTCATCGATCTTCTCGGCCGAGCCAATCCCGAAGTGGAGGCGGTAACTGCTCTGGGCCGAGTATCCGTCGCCCCCGGAAACCTCACGCATCTGACGAGAACCGCCCGCCGTCACCGTGACCCTGGCACCGATCGCATCGCGATTCGATGCAGTCCCAATCAGTTGGAGGGAGATCCAGTGGCCCGGCTGGCTGCTGACATTGTGATACAACAGCGACGGCTGATCGGCGTTGGTCTGATAGATATCGAGCAGGCCGTCGTTGTCGAAGTCGGCCAGAGCCACACCCCTCCCGTCCAGGTCGTTGTCCACGCCTGCTTCCGCCGAGATCTCCTTGAAGATGTTCATCGCACCGAGGTTGTGGAAGAGCTTGCTTTTCTGGTACCCGCTCCAGCTCATATCCTTGATCGCCGGCCAGTTCGACACATCGCTGAAATCGACGCCCGGGGTGATGATCATCTCGACCAGCACCGGAATGTAGTTTTCATCGCTGGCCGATCGTAGCCCGTTGACGGCGAACAGGTCGAGCCAGCCGTCATTGTCGAAATCGCCGAACTTGGCACCCCAGCCCCAGAGCGTGTCGCAGGTTCCCGTCTCCTTCGAGAGATCGGTAAAGGTCTCGTCGCCGTTATTGTGCCAGAGCATATTGCATTCCTTCATGTACTCATCGGTGATATTCGTGACGTACACGTCCAGGAATCCGTCGTTGTCGTAGTCGGCGACGTCGGCGTTCATGCCCTTCTTCGTGTCATATCCGATGGCTGTCTGGGATGCATCGCGGAAAGTGCCGTCTCCCTTGTTGAAGTAGACGCGATCCGTGCCGTAGTCGCTGGCCACGTAGAGATCGGGGTGTCCGTCATTGTTGAAGTCGCCCACCCCGACATCGAGCGTCCAGCCGTGGTGATTCGAAAGCCCTGCCCGCTCGGTGACATCCTCGAAACGGCCATCTCCGAGATTGTGCCAGAGAGTGACTCCGCCGCCGTTGGTGGCGTTATCGAGATCGCGCGGCAACACCTTGGTCGTCGGCAGATCGAGCAGGTTGACGGGCGGAAAATAGTTGCCGAAGATCAGATCGAGCAGACCGTCGTTGTCGTAGTCGAAGGTCGTGACCGAGAGCGAATTGGCGAACTTGTCCATGCCGCAGGTCGCCGTCACGTCCTGGAATGTCCCGTCTCCCTGGTTGTGAAAGAGGACCGGCCTCCCGAAGCGGGCCAGTACGAGGTCCTTCCAACCGTCGTTGTCGTAATCGAAGAAGAGGGCGTCGGCAACGATGGTCTTGGGGGTGTTCCCGCCGGCAACTCCGGCCTTCTCGGTCTGATCGGAAAAGGTCAGGTGACCCTCGTTGCGGAACAGACGGTTCGTGGTCCCAGCATTGGAATCGGTCACGAAGAGATCCTCCAGGCCGTCATTGTCATAGTCGCCGACTGCCGAGGACGCTCCGCCCGAGGTAAACATCCCGAGCACATCCGAGAAGGGCCCCTTGAATCTTCGAGTATGGTGCTGATGACGGACCCCGGCTTTCTGGCCGATCTCGACGAACCGAATCTGAGGCGTCGTCTCATCCGCACCGGCTGCCTGCAGGGAGCCGAGAAAGAACAGGATTACAGCAGTGGCTTTCATTGCGTTGTCCAAAGCTCCGAAAGGTCCGTATCGACACGGACGTTCGGGTCATACGAGACGCTGACGATCGAACCGAGTTCGTCCTCGTTTGCCGCCAGCCTCTTCTCGAGGTCTTTGTTACCCGGAAACTGTTCGAGTCCCTGTTTCCAGAATTGCCTCGCCTTTTCGGGATCATCCATCTTCCAGTAGCCGTCTCCGAGCGCGATGAACGTACGCACATAGACATCCCGCTGCGGGGCCCCCTGCTGCATCTTGAGAGCCACCTGCAGGTCATCGATGCCCAGTTGGGTACGGTTGAAGATCTTGGGCCAGAACAGGTAGCTGTTTCCCCGGGTGTAGTACGCGATCCAGCTCGGTTTGATTTCGATCGATTTCGTGAAATAGCCGAGCGCCGTATTTGCGTTGAGAACCTGGGTGATCGAACCGGAGTCCGGAATCTTGTCCACGTAGGCAAAGCCGAAATTGAGGAAGGCGTTGGACGCGTCCGGATGATCGGCCACGAGTTTCTCGAAGAACGCGATGCTGCGGTCGTAGGCTTTCTCCCGGATCACGGCCTGGCGATAGTCATTGCCGTAGCGAAGATTGTCGGGTTCGGCCCGAAGCGCCGCCTCGAAATGATTCAGGGCTTCGTCCACGTTACCCGAGGATGCCGCTGCAACCGCGGCATGGTAATCCTGCTCACCGCTCGGTGCGGCGGCCAGGAATGTCAACAGTACCAGTAGTGGTGTCACTATCTTCATTTCGGCTCCTCAATTACCGGAATCAGCCGCTCGGCTGAGATTCAGTCCGGATATCGAATTCATTTGAAGTCCTTGACTTCCTGATTCTCCCTGACTCGATAGATGTGGTCCGCGGCCAGCTTCCCGAGGGTTTGCACCTGCCCGCTCGGCCAGCGGATCTCAGCCTTTTCGATCTCACGATTGTCCGCCAGACCGAAGTGAAGGCGATGAGTGCTCTGCGACGCAAAACCGTTCCCGCCGTTGACGAAGCTGAGCTGGGTTCGTCCGCCGGCGGTGAGTCTCATCTGGGCTCCGACCGCATCCCGATTCGATTTGTCCCCTTCGAGCAGGAACTCGACCCAGTGACGATGGTCGTCGAGGGGAAGATCGCTCCGGAACAGGAGCGGCGTCGAGCTGGCATTGGCCACGAAGATGTCGATTCGACCGTCATTGTCGAAATCGCCCAAAGCGATACCACGGCCGTCCTCGAGAGAATCGAGGCCGAGCGCGGGAGCCCGATCCGTGAACAGCTGCCCTTTCTCGTTGTGGAACAGCCGGCTCTTCTGGTATCCGCTCAGGGTTTTGTTCCCCATAGGCGGCCAGTTGCGCGCGTCTGCCAGGTCGATTCCCGGTTTGACGATCATGTTGAAGATGTCGACGACGTAATTCTCCTTGCCCGCCGATACCCAGCCGTTGACGACATAGAGATCGAGCCAGCCGTCATGGTCGTAGTCGAAGAACTTGCCGGCCCAGCCCCAGCCCGTGTCATATGTATCCGTTTCCCGGGAGACATCCGAAAAGGTGAGGTCTCCGTTGTTCTTCCACAGGAAGTTGCCTTCTCGCATGTACTCGTCGGTGATGTTCGTGACGAAGACGTCGAGGAGGCCGTCGTTGTCGTAATCACCCCAGTCGACGTTCATGCCCTTCTTGGTGTCGATACCGATGGCCTTCTTCGTGATGTCGGTGAAGGTGCCGTCTCCGTTGTTGACGAAGAATCGGTCGGTTCCGAAGTCGCAGGCGACGTACAGGTCGTCGTCCCCGTCGTTGTCCGCATCGGCATGGCCGAGGTCGAGTGTCCAGCCGCTCAATTGGAAACCCGCGGCAGTGGTGACGTCGGAGAAAGTGCCGTCGCCGTTATTGCGAAAGACCAGCAGGCCACCGCCGTTGTTGGCGGTTTCGAAACTCTCGGGGAAGAAGCGGGGAGAGTCCGGTTCGAAGACGTTGATGTCGCGGAAGTATCCGCCCACGAAGAGATCCAGATCGCCGTCGCGATCGTAGTCGAAGGCGATCGATGTAATGGCATTCATGTACCGCAGGAGACCGGCAGCCTTCGTGACGTCACGGAAGGTGCCGTCTCCCTGGTTCTGGAACAGTTGATTGCGCCCGAAGCGCACCACCAGAAGGTCGGCGTCCCCGTCGTTGTCGTAGTCGAACCAGAGTGAGTCGGCCGACGCATTCTCATGGTCGTTGCCGTCGGCGACGCCGGCCTGCGCCGCCACGTCCGAGAAGGTGAAATCGCCGTTGTTGCGATAGAGGTGGTTCTTTCCGTCGAGCTTTGAATCGGTAACAAAGATGTCCTCGAAACCGTCCCCGTCGAAGTCGGCTACGGATGCCGAAGCCCCGAGGGCCGTGTACCCCTCCATGATATTGGCGTAGGGGTTGTCGAAGGAGCGGTTGTGATGGGGGACGTTGACCCCCGCACTTTCGGTGAGGTCCAGGAACCACCGCTGCTGCGAGTCGGCGGCGGCCACCAGGACGAGTCCAAGGCTCATCAGAACGAGATTCCGGATGCTCATTGCTTCACCTCGAAGGTCCGAACCTGCAAGTGGGGATCGCCTTCCTTGACCCGGACGACCCGATCAGGCTGGAGATCTCGAAATGTTTGCACGATGCCCGACTTGGGCCAGCGAACGGTCAACTCGTCGACTTGTCCGGCGTTGCCCAGTCCGAAGTACTGACGCAGTGTGCTCTGTGAGCCGTAACCGTCACCGAGGACCACTTCACGCATCTGCAGTTGGCCTCCGGCATGGATCGACACGCGTGCCCCGACGGCATCGCGGTTCGACTGGGTTCCCTCCAACTCGACAGCGAACCAGTCGCGGCGAAGGCCGATCTCGTTCTTAAGCAGCGCATGTCGATCCGAAGAAGCCGAGACAGCGATATCGAGCGACCCCCGATTCCAGAAGTCGGCAATGGCCACACCGCGACTGTTCGTGATCAGGTCGCTGCCGGACGGCGTTCCGATCTCCACAAAGGTCCCGTCTCCGTTGTTGCGGAGCATCCGGTTCCGTTCCCAGCCGTGCCAGGAGGTCTGTCCGAAGTGATCGGGATTAAAGAAGATCCCCGTCTTGTAGTCGGCCTGTCGGCTGACGACGTTGTTCAGGAAGTCCAGCTCGATTTCGGTGTCCCGATCGTTATAGACCCAGCCGTCGGCTGCGTAGATGTCCTTCCATCCGTCGTTGTCGAAGTCGTACATCCCCGCTCCCCAGAACCAGCCCGGCGGATTGGCCGATGCGTCCCATGTCACGTCCTCGAATGTGCCGTCCCCCTTGTTGCGCAGTAGGGCGTTGCCCGACGCCATTTGCTGAAAGACCCCCACGAAACCAAATCCCGATTGTCGGAAGATCTCGAAGTAGAGGGGCATGTCGCTCAGCCAGACCCCCTGCGAAAAGGAGTTGTACATATAACGTCGGATCGTGGGCGACTCGGCGAACCAGGCGTAGTCGGACCGGATGTTCGTGACGTACAGATCGAGCCGGCCGTCGTTGTCGTAGTCGCCGAATGTCGCGTTCATGCCGGCCCCATAGGCCAGCGTATTGGTCTCGACGGTGACGTCCGAAAAGGTGCCGTCCCCGTTGTTGTGATAGAGCGTGTTTCGTCCGAAATCGTTGACCACGTACAGATCGGTCCACCCATCATCGTCGTAGTCTCCGAAGACGGTGCCCAGGCACAAGCCGGTCTCTCCCACGTGGGCCTGGTCGGTGACATTCGTGAAGGTTCCGTCCCCGTTGTTCCGGTAGAGCTGATTGGGTTCGCCGTTTCTGGCGTAGAAGGTGGTCGGAATATCTTTGCGGGGGTCCAGATAGCGGCCGACGTACAGGTCCAGGTAGCCGTCATTGTTGTAGTCGGCCCAGGAGGCGACCGTCGTGCAGCAGTCCTCACCGATTCCTGACGCCGGTGTTACATCCGTGAAGTGACCGTGGCCGTCGTTGCGGAACAGTTGATTGGGCCGGAAGGTTCGCGAGATGAAACAGTCCTTGTCGCCGTCGTTGTCATAGTCCGCGAAGACGCCGACACTGACACCGTCAAGCCCGGACAGACCGGACCCGGCGGTCACGTCTTCGAAGGTTCCGTCGCCGCGATTGCGAAACAGCCTGGACTCGACACCGTCCGGAATGAACAGGTCGCTGTAGCCGTCGTTGTCGTAGTCGACCGCAGTGATCCCTCCAGGACCGTAGATGATCATGGCGAATCGGAGGTTCTGCTTCAGGAACTCGGGGTAGAACTGGTTCTCGAAGTCGATGCCGGCTTCGTGGGCGACGTTGACGAACTGGGGCTGCGAGGAGATCAGCCGGCCTCCCTCGACGAGCTCGGATCCCAGGATCCGGGGCGGGTCGTCGGGCGTGAAGCGCATCCGAAAGTAAGCCCTGTCCGCTCCCGGCCTGGCTTCGGAGTGAGGTGTTCCCAGAATCTCGAAGCGGACCGTGGCAACGCGATCCTCACCCGATTCCCAGTGTTCGAGTCGGTGAACGAAGAGCTGGACCTCGTCGATGCGGTCGAAGGAATGGAGATAGTCCAGCCACTCGCCGATAGCCTGTCCCTTGTCGATCGGTTGATTACCTCCGACGAACCGATACTCACGCAGATCGTCCTTGTTCCGGAACTTCTGCAGGCTGTTCAGACCGAGCATCCGCCCGGAGTAGCGGTCGTCGAAAACGGACTCGAGTGCGCCGGTGTCGACAGTCTTCATGTGTCGGGCCAGCTCCTCCAAACGCAGACTGATCGTCTTTCCGGTCTGGAAGAAATGCAACGAATCGGCATTGACTTTGTGGATGATCAGCGCGCCCGCGATCAGGACGATCGACACAATGACGGCAATCACCCCAAATAAACGGAATCTCGACATCGACTCTCCTTACGTCGGACAGGCACCCCTCCTGTCCGAAACCACCGGCTGAACGGCTATCGTGTCCGTACGATCGAACGAGGGTCTTGTGCAGGCGATGGTTGGAAATTGTATGTGAATCGGCACTTCATATTCAAGGGTTTGGCCATTAATTTTTGATTAAACGTGACAGATCTTTAATGACTCGTCTGGAAACTCGCATGGAACCCGGGATGGGTCTTCCTTTTCAGGGGTATCCGTGCGATCGGCCCCGCGGCGATATGCTGCGAATCGAAGATCAGGAAACAGACGCGATCGGCTTCGACATCGAATTCCTGAACGATGATCGCTCCGGCGGAATCGTCTCGAGGATGCGGTACGTGCACGGGTTCGCCTCCAAGATACCGTCGTTTTCCGCTCGAATAGACGTCGTCGACCGCTCCTGCTTTCCAGTCGCCCCGCACCAGCTGGTCGAAGAACTTCCTCCCGGTCTGTCCGGAGGTCGAAATCCCGAGCATCCAGAAATCCTTGTAAGGTCTTCCGACTATTCTGGAGTCTACGGATGGAAAGTCAGGTGCGCGGTCATATTGCATCGGGAGGCATTCGAGCAGAGTTCCCTGCCGCACATCGATGACGTACCGAATCGGGCGGCCCAAATCGATCGTTTGATAGAAATCTGGAACCGGCTGATATTCGGGATAGATGGGATTTTGGAACTCTATGAGATCGAGATAGAGGCGCTCGTTTTCCTGAAATGCATTGATCAGATGGAGGCAATGACCGGACTCGCGGGGAATGCGGAAGGGCGGCAGATCGCAGTTGACACGGGGTACGCCCAGGATGCAGCTCTCCTTTTCGGGGCGCCAGCTCAGAGCCTCCATGACCGACAGGCCGTCGCCCCAGAAACGGGCGAAATCGAGTTCGAGCGGGCTGAGAAAGAAAACCGCGTAGTCTTTCGTAACGGCGAAATCGTGATTCGTATGAGGCGCCGATACGGGAAACCTCCGCCGGCCGATCAGGGTGCCTGAGAGGTCGAATTCGTACAGGTAGAGTTGAGGGTGGCTTGCCGAGAAGCTGATGCCGAAGTTGACCATCACATTCCGGACGGGGTCCAGCTTGGCATGTGCCGCAAACGGGCTGACCTCATTCAGCCGGCCGCCGAAGTCGAACTCGCCGCGAGTCTCGAGGGTACGCGGATCGAGCTCGAACGGAATCGACTGTTCGGCGAATGCCAGAAGTCGAGATCCCAGGGTGTAGACACTGACGTTGACGGGTGGCTCGAGCATCACGCCACGTCTGAGGAGGTCCTTCTCGAAGGCGGTGCCGAATGTTCGGTAGACCGGCGCGGATCTCGCTTCCTCTTCCAGCAGTTTCCGCGTCCGCACCCAACGGCTGACGAAGAGGATGCCCTTTTCGTCGAAGTGCAACGCTCGGACCATGCCGTCGCCATCCAGCCAGTGCCGATACTTCAGCTCTCCACGTTGAAACCGGGCCGGACCATTCAGGTAATACGAGCCTCGGATCCATTTGGGGACCTCTCCCTGGACGGCGGCGACTTCGTAAGAGTCCTCGAACTCGTCGAACAGAAGCCATTTCTCGATTCCCGGGGCCAAGTCTTGTGCCATCCTGATTGTTCCCTCTCCCTGCCTGCTACCGATCCGACCGGTCCATGACCCGATAGATTGCGACCGGTTCCTTCCTGCCTTTCAGCATTGCTTCTCCTACGCTCTCGAACGCAACGTCGCCCTCCGCCGCGGTCCGGGTGGCTTCGCTGACCAGCACCGAGGACCCGAATCGCTTGCAGAGTCCTTCGATTCGGGAGGCGACGTTCACCGTGTCGCCGATGACGGTATATTCCATTCGTTCCGGAGAACCGATGTTTCCGACGATCGCCTCGCCGCTGTGTATTCCTACGCCAATTGTGAGCTCGGGGATTCCGTCGGATGAGAATTTCCGGTTCAGCTGTCGCAGCGCGGCCTGCATGGCAAGGGCGGCGTCGACCGCCCTGCGGGCATGGTCCTCGACGGGCAGCGGCGCCCCGAATACCGCCATGATGGCATCACCGATGAACTTGTCAACCATCCCTCCGTGCCGGTGGATGATCTCGACCATGACCGACAGGTATCGATTGAGGCAGAGTACCAGCGTTTCCGGAGCCGTCTGCTCCGAGCGCGTGGTGAAATCACGGATGTCCGAGAAGAGCACCGTAACCTCTCTGCGCTCCCCTTCGAGGGCGAGGTCTTCCGGGCACTCTACCAGCTGTCGGACGACTTCCGGACTGACGTACCGTTGGAAGAGCCGTCGGAGCTTCTTCTTCTCCCTACCCTCCAAGCGGTAGTTGAGGCCCTGGGCGAGCACGAAGGCCGTCGTCAACGCTACGGTCGGCGCCACCAGCTGGAGGACCGTTCCACCCGAGAAGCTCCATGTCATGACGAGTGCGCCCACGAGCCCGGCCGTGATCGTGAGGACGACGAGGGCCGGTGCAAGCGGAAGGAAGAGCGAGCTGGCGGTCACACTCAGCGCCGTCGACCATGCGAGGCCCTGCTGCTGCCAATCGGGAGCGCGGTCCAGAAAGGGTCCCTCGAGGAGCGTGCTCAGCGCGTGCGCGTGGATCGCGACGCCCGGCGTCCGGCGGTGACCGGAAAGCTCATTCGCCTCACCCGGCCGGACCGGACGCGGCCAATAATAGAGAGGAGTGGCATGCAGATCCTCCTCGGTACCCATTCCAATCAGAACGATGTTCCCCTCGATCTGCCGGCGGAGTTCGACCTCCTGCTCCGTGCTCCCTGCCTCGAGAACCTTCCAGAAGGGGAGTGTCGTAAAGGCATCCGGACCTCGATAGTTGATCAGGAGCGTCCGCGCTGCATCGGACGGTTCTGCCTGCGGCGGATCGGTAGTGTTCGAGAGCAGAGGTGAAGCAAGGGCGTAGGCGAAGCCTGGTCGGGATTCCCCGTTCGCTGCGATTCCGGAGAGTTCCTGTCGGCGTACGAAGTCATCCGGGTCGGTCGTCAGGTTCGCAAAGGCAAAGCCGGACGGACCCATCGCCATGAGCAGCCGCGGTGCGGGCCGGTCGGTGCCGGCGGCGCGAGCGCCGTAGGCCAGAACGGTCGTGATCCCTTCGCCCTGTGCTCGCAGCAGCGCTTCGACCAGAGCCTGCTGTCCTTCGGGGTCGAGGCGGCCCGTGTCTGCGAAAACGAAATCGAGTCCGATCGCCGCTGCGCGACTTCGGGTCAGTGCCTCAACGACTCGGGCGAAATGTCTCTGCCAGAGAATCAGCGGCTCGGGAATCCTCCGGAAGCTCTCTTCATCGACGAGCACGAGGACGATGCCGGGCCGTGACGGTGACGGCAGGGGGCCGCGCAGGCGGAAGCGAAGATCGTAACTGCGCAGCTCGACCCACTCACCGAAGCGGGTCTGCTCGATGAGGGTTCCGAGCCACGCCGCGACGATCGGAATGACCAGAAGTGCCAGAAGCTTGATCGAGCGCAGCGCCATAGCCTACGGTTCTCCGGGCTCCGTCTCGAGGGCCTGCATTTCGTCGCTGAACGCCGGCAAAAGTCCCGCTTTCCAGTAGAGCCAGGCCAGACGCCGCCGGAGGCGGTCATCCGAAGGGTACTTGCTGCCCAGCCGGCGGACGCAGGAGGCTGCCTCTGCGAAGTAGCCCCTATTTTCGAGTTCGACTGCGCGAAGCAGCAGCTCGTCCGGGGCTGGGGCCGCCCGGATCGGACCGGCTCCGGAACGGCGCACTTCGAGCGGCGTCGTCTGCTGAGCCACGATCTCTGAATCGGACAGCGCCACGACCTCCCAGCTGAACCAGCCATCCGGAAGTTCTGCCCGCTCGGCAGGGAACTCCACGCCGGCCTCCGCTGTCTCGGTCGTCCAGAGCACGCGGCCCAGCTCATCGGAAACCGAGATCCGATAGCGTCGGGCTCCCTCGACCGGGCTCCACTCGAAGTGGGGTCGGCCTGTCGAGATCCGCCCGCCTACATAGACGGTGACCGGGGGCTTTCCCCGAGGACGCATCCCGCCGATGCGCTCGAGGCTTTCCGATCCGAGGGCGACTTTCGGAATCGCGCATTGGCGGTCGTCGACGACTTCGACGGCCGGGCCCGCCGGTGTTTCGACCCGGTCCGCCAGCAGGAGGGCTTCGCTTCCGGCCACCAAGCGCAACCTCTTTCCGAGGGGACAGTACACGAAGATCGCCTCTCCGTCGGGAACCGACAAGCGGTCACCGGCGAAGAGGATTTCGCCCAGGCGCGCGGTGTGGTTCGATCCTCCCCGATTCAGCTTCACCTGTCCCTTGACGAGCAGGAGCATCCCCGCGGGGGCCGGATCCTGGCCGAGGGCCGACAACCCGCCCAGGAAGAGGACGATCGGATAAAGGATGGTCGCTGTTCGCTGCTTCATACTGCTTACCTCCCCACGGCCATCGGCCGCAATCAAAAGAAGAACCGGACCATGACGCGCAAGTTTCTCGGTTCGGACTGCTGATCGAAGGATGCGCCGAAAGCCGGTGAATCGACGATTCGGATCGGAACGCCGAAATTGTGCGAATTGAACAGGTTGAACATCTCGATGCGAACGTCGAGATGTCGCTCTTCGTCGAAGCTCAGCCGTCGGCCGGCCGCAAAGTCGACGAGCTTCAGCACCGGCGCCCGAAACGTGTTCCGGCCCACCTTTCCGCTGCGGCCACGCTCGGCAACCAGGTCCTGGATGCCGGTTCCGGGTAGAAGCGCGAATTGCTGCGCCTGACCGGGACCGACGAGGATTCCATTCATGCTGTCGAGCCGATCGGTCAGATTCCCGTCAAGATTGCGGTCCAGCACCGTGTTCACGGTGAACGGCTGCCCTCCCTGCAGTTCGGTCGTCATGGAAAAGCGCCAGTTTCGAACCCACCCGCTTCCCTCCCACGGCGGCTCCCAGATCAGAAAGCCGGCCAGTCGATGACGCACATCGAAATTCGACGAGGCCCATTCCCCGTCGAGGTGAGTCACATCCTGGGGCAAGGCGAAGAAGCCCCGGGCATCAAAAGGGTCCGAGACCTGGTCGAGTGCGTGGCTCCAGGTCCAGTGTGCCCGAAATTGGAGGCCCTTTCGAAAGCGTCGTTCCCAGGAGAACTGAAGGGAATGGAATTCCGCCGGAGCCGAGTTCGTGAAGATCGTATAGCTGCCCAGGTCCGACTCGGGACGGCCCGGCTGAGCCGGATTGAGTGTGGGAGGCAGGCTGGCGAGACGTAACGGACCCAGAGTGGCTGACGAATAGAGCACGGGAACCGAGATCGGCCCTCCGTTCGGGGTCAGAAAGCGGGTCAGATGACCGGTTCGCGTTCCGACATAGCTCAACGACCAGGTGTGATCCCGAAGCAGCCGGCCTTCGACTCCGAGGTACAGCGTCTGGACTGTCGGAGTCTGGAAGTCACGTTCCGGGAGGGTAAATGCCAGCCCGTTGGAGCTCAATGCCGCCCCCGGAAAGGCGGGAGACTGTACGAAGAGCGTGCCGATGCCGGTAGCAAAAGCGGTGTCCGTCAGGTTGTAGGTGTTCAAAGTGCCCGGACGTACGAGTGGCTCGCCGGTTGGACGGAACTGCAGAAAGGCCGGTTGGCTCAGGTAGCGACCGCCGGGCTGGAAGCTGGAACTGAAGCTCAGGTCGAGGTTCAGGGGAACGAACGTGGGGAAGACGTTGCGGGAACGGGAGGTGACCGCGCCGAGGTTGGCGTCGAACAGGAGGCTGTATCCGGCCCGGAGCACTATTCTGCCCACTCCGGTCGGGTCCCAGGCCAGTCCGAGCCTGGGCGACCAGTTGTTCGAATCCGGTTCGTAAATCTGCGGTCGGCCGCCGAGGAAGTCGTTCCAGGACTCCAGCGACTGATCGAAAGCCGCGTTCCCCGTCTCGATGATCGTCCGGTCCTCCAGGCTTCCCGCCGGCTCCAGATGAAGAAACTCGCCCGCGGCGCGTCCAAAGGCCGATTCGATCCGCCCGTGACGGTCCCGGGGAACCGACTGATACTCGTAACGCAAGCCGAGACTGAGCAGAAGGCTGTTGGAGATCCGCCACTCGTCCTGAACGAAGAGGTCGATTTGATTGAAGTCGAGCCCGAGGCTCGTGTTCGGCACCGGTTCCGTGCTCAGTGTCTGCAGGAGGCCGGCCGGTGCACCGAGCGACGCGGCATCGGTTCCGGAGAGCAGACCGTCCGGAGTCGCAAACGGACAGTTGAAGGCACCTTGGCAGACCTGCGAAATCAATCCGGGAGCGAAGAGCACCAGAGGGCGGCTGTTCCGATCGGTGAATGAATTCAGCTGTGATTTACGAAGATCGAAGCCCCACTTCCAGACGTGGCCGCCCCTGCGCAATGACACAAAGTCGCTCCACTGAAAGGTGTTGTCCACACGGCCCTGGGGAAAGTTGAAGACATCGACCCCAATCGGACTGAAGGGCAGGATCTGCAGCTGCCCGATCGGGCCGGTGGCGCCGAAGGGGCCGAAACGGCCGTAAAGAGTCGGGATCTCGCCTCCCTGATCGGGGATTCCCGCTACGGGCTTCGAGCCGAAGAGGAGCGGGCTGCTCTTCTCCGTCGGAAAGCTGAGCGCGGTTCGTCCGTAGGAGACCCTCAACGAGTTGGCGAGTGTGCTTCCAGTGCTGTTCAAGAACAACGACAGATTCTGGGTCCGCGTGGCGGTTGCCAGGGTGGAATTGAGCGCCCTGCCGGTGAAGGGCAAGATCGAGCGGTCGTCCGTGAAGTTATAGCGAGCCGCCAGGCTGTGCGTCTCCGCGAGATACCAGTCGACGCGGGCTGATCCGATGAAGCCGTTCGAGTCGGTGTCTCGAACCTGGGTGTAGGTGTGGCTTCCGAACGGGCCGGCCGGATCGTTCGGAAGAGGATAGAGCGAGAAGACGCCCTCACCGGCCAGACTCGAATAGGGCACGCGATGGTCGTCAAAGAACGTCTGGAGCTCTTCGATGGGAATCGTGCCCTGTTGCGTTCTCAGTCCACGCTCTCCGACCGTTGGAACGACGAAGTATCCAGGTCTCGCACCGGACCGGTGCGACCGTTCGCCGGAAAGGAACAGGTAAACGCGCTCGGGCTCGATCGGTCCCCCAAGGACGCCGCCCCCCAGGTAGGAGCGTCGCCCCGCACCTTCGAAAGCACCACCGTTCCTATTGCCCACGTTGATCCCATCGTAGAAACGGTGATCGAAGAAGCCCGAAGCGGACAGTGCTTCGCCGCCGGCCGCGCCGACCAGCGTGCCGTGCCAGCCGAGCCCGCCCGAACGGGAGACGGCATTGACCATGGCACCGGCATTTCGGCCGAACTCTGCCGGATAACCGGCCGTCATGATCTGGAACTCCTCGACGCTCTCCACCGGCTGTGGCACCAGCGCAACGAAGCCCTGGCGGCGCATGCCGATATCTTCGTCGTTGTTGTCCGAGCCGTCTACGGTGAAATTATTGCTCCTTCCCCGAGACCCGTTCACGGAGAATTGTCCCAGTGCGCCCACCCCGTTTCCGACCGCCGGCCCGTCGCCCGAACTTTGCGGAGCGCGGAATACGCCGGGAGTCAGCAGCGCTATTTGATCGAAAGAGCGCCCGCCGCGTAGCGGAAGAGCGAACAATACGGTTCGGTTGAAGTTGAACCGCAGGTCCGCCTCGTCGAGCGAAACGAGCGCCGTCTCACCCGGTTTCCGGGTGATCGCCACGATGGTGGGTGTGGGCCCGGTTGCCGAGAGGTCGACGATGGCGGTCTTGGTCAGCTCTCCGCGGAGCGTGACCTGCCGTGTCGGCGTCGTGACGAGACGGCGCAGTTGGAAGGGGGGGACGACGACTTTGAGCCGGTTCAGACGGATCAGAATGTCCGTCTTCGTGCTTGCATAATAGCCGTCTCGCTCGGCGGTCACCGTGTAGTTCCCGGGCTCGAGCTGGAGGAACGTGTAACGGCCGAAGGCATCGGTGGTTGTCTCCTTTTGCCATCCGCGGTTGCTGTTCTCCAGCCGGATCCGTACGCTCGTAAGGGGGGTACCGGACTCGATGTCGAAGACCCGTCCGCGAACCTCTCCGGTCAGCGTGTCCGGACGCACCCAGCCGGTCACCGCCCAGATGAGGCCAGAGAGCAGCAGAAACCGCGACCAGGTGCTCATGGGCCCTGTCTCCCCATGTTCTGTTGTCGCCTCCGGACGGTCCGGTCGGTCGGCCACAGGGAGACCGCCGACTCCAGTGTCCGTTCCGCCTCGAGCGGGTGTCCGGCCCTCCGTTGAAGCTCCGCCAGCAGGAGGAAGCCGTCCCGGAGCATCTCCGAGCGGTCGGAGGGATCGGAGGCCCTTCGCTGTGCGAGCGTCTGCTCCAGGAACTCTGCCGCGGGCGCAAACGCGCCTCCCTCCCCCAGCCTTCCGGCCAGCCTCGACCTCAGGTCGAGATCGGGACCCTTCCCCTCGAGAGCCTTCAGATATTGCAGTGCCCCGGCCAGATCGTCCTGGCCGGCGGTGGCCAGGAACAGGGCTTCGTGGACTCGTGGATCGGGATGAAGGGCGACCTCGAAATCGGAGAAGACGGACGGCGAGCGATCCTCGTCGGGTACCATCAGGCTGTCAATGGTCAGCGGGCGATAATCGGGAACCTCAGCGAAGATCTGTTCCGCAATCGCCTTGTCGAGCAGTTGCCGAGCCGAACCGTAGCGACCGACCTCCAGAAGCCGGTCGACCCACCGGAGAATCAGCGCATGCAGAGAGAAATCCTCATTCCCGAGATTGAAGAAGGTGAGACGAAGTGGAGAGCCCAGTCCCAGGTGATCGATCCCCTCCAGGAGACGGTCGCTCACGTTGTCAAACGCTCTCCGAGCCCACTCTTGCTGCAGGACCGGCTGGAGACGCCAGAACGGGCTGCGTAGTGCCCGGGCGAGCGCTCCGGTCGTGGGCTCGAGGGAGGCGAGCCGGTTCGGAAACCGAGCATCGAAGCTCAGAACAGAGTCTCTCAGCGGCCGGGATCCGGGAACCTCGCGGGAGAGATCCTCGTAAAGACGCGCCGCTTCTCCCAGCCGCTTCTCCTTGATCAAGTCTGCAGCGGTCTTCAGCCGCCGGTCCATCCAAATCGCTTGCTCCCGGCTCAGTTCCTGTTCGAATTGCTGCCGCTGCGCCGGCTCGACCGCGTACGACAAGCCCGTCTTCAGGAGAGGGATCGCGTCTTCCAGCCGGCCCCCCCCTGCCAGCAGGCGCGCTCTCAGCAGATAGGGAGGAGGATACCTGGGATCGGACGCGACTGCGCGGCGAAGTCGCTGCTCCGCCCGGTCGAGGTTCCCCTCTCCCACGTCGAGCAGAGCCAGGTTGTAGAGGGCGTACGAGTTGTCGAGGTCCAGACGAAGCGCCGAATCGAACAGAGTGCGGGCCCGATTCCTGTCGTGCTCGAGCCAGAAGAGTCCCGCTTGGACTTTCAGATTTGCATTGTCCGGGTCCAGATCGAGAGTTCTGTTGACGAGTGCAACCGCCTCGTCGAATCGATCCGTCCGGTTCAGGTGGCCGGCGAAGGCCAGTAGCACGTTCGGGTTCGACGGTTCCCGCCGGAGCAGATCGCGGAAGACTCCGTCGGCGGCCGCCGTTCTGCCCGTCTCCTGCAGCAGGCCGCCCAGGGAAATCCAAAAGGCCGGTTCGTCCGGTTCCAGCCGAATCGCCAGGCGGAACCGGAGCTCCGCGTCCTCGAAACGCAGCTGCCTGCGGTTCAGCTCTCCCAGTGTGTGATGGGCGTAGGCGTTACCGGGATGGATATCGATCGCCTGCAGCAGACTCGACTCCGCTGCTTCCCATTCGCCACGCAGCATCTGTAATTGCCCGAGGCCATGCACCGCGGTGCTGTCGCCCGGATCGAGTGCCATCGATTCACGAAACAACCGTTGGGATTCGTCGTAACGTCGCTGCTCCATTCTGATGAGGGCCAGGGTGTTTCGGGGATAGGTCCAGGCAGGACTCAATGCCAGAGCGCGTTCGAGGAACTGTGTTGCGATCGGCAGCTCATTTTTCCGCCAATAGACCAGACCCAGGGCATTGAGAGCATGACTGGCCTCGGGATCGAGCTCGACCGACCGAAGCAGCTCCGTTGCCGCCTGATCGTAAGAACCTCTTTCCAGAAGGGCCCGGCCTCGGAAGAAGTGCTCCTGCGACTCGACTGTCAGGCTCGACCGGAGTCCGGCCTGAACGCGGACGAGCAGCTCCGTTCCTTCCTCGAACGTCTCCGGCAGCCAGTGGACATCACCCCCGCGCAGGTATCGAAGCACGATCCGCTGAGCCTTGTCTCCCATGGCGACCAGGAGCCGTTTCGATAGCCTCTCGTTGAGATCCG
Organism: uncultured Acidobacteriota bacterium; assembly: GCA_963823995.1. Classification (GTDB taxonomy): domain Bacteria; phylum Acidobacteriota; class UBA6911; order RPQK01; family JAPXNP01; genus JARRKC01. Next base: position 149,340 of record CAWGNQ010000009.1, on the reverse strand, counting down.
GAGACAGCGACCCGCGCATCGATGCCAGAAGATCCCATGCGCACCGGCCGGCGGGGGCGATCAGATCGCCGCTCCAGAGTGCCTCCTCGAAATCTCGCAGGGTCGAACGAATCGGTTCCGGCTGGCTTTCGACGAGATCCGGGTCGAGAGTTCGGGGCGTCCGTGCCAGGGGACGCAGCTGGCCGGTTGTCCAGTCGAGGAGCTGGGGACCCCGGAACAGGTTCAGGCGGAACCGGTACTCCCGCTCGGGGGAAGGAATGAGGTCGATCCGGTGCTGACCGGGTTCGAGTCCCTCGAGCTGAACCCAGCCGTCGGTGGCCGCGGAGCCGGTTTCGCTCTGATCGATCCGGATCACCGTTCCTGCGCTCAGTCGAAGGACCAGTGTGGCGCCGGACGGCGTGACGACCGGAGTGTCCAACTGGGTCAGGGCGGCCGGAGAAAACGGGCCGGCAAACTGGTTGAGAGGGACCGGTGGCCCTCGGCGCGTCGCCAGCGTGTCGAGATCCAGGGAGGTTTCACCGGGTGCCAGCTCGATCTCGACCGTCCGGAAGTGGTCGTCGTCCTGCCAGAGCCGGAAGGTGTAGGATCCCGGCTGCAGCGGACCCAGTCGGAGTGTGGAGGTGTCGGTCGGAATGGGACGAATCACCTGGGCCCCTGAAAGGGGATCGGCCCACTCGATACGGAGGTAGGGCTGCACGCCTGTCGTCTGAAGCCTGACGAAGCACATCTCCGTCTCCTGGTCGGTCACCTCAGGGCCTGGAAGCTGAGGATAGGAGAGAGACAGATCCCGGTCATAGCCGTCGTTGACCATCGGGTGCTGCTGATTGGCGGTAAACCGAGGCACCTCCATCATGACGTAATCGACGACGTCCTCGGCCTTCAGCCTTTCAGTCCCCGGTGTGGCCGCCTTGCCGTTCAAGGCCTCGAGCAGTACATGCGAAAAGACGCCCCCCTGCAGGTCGTCACGCTCCCAGGACGGCTCAGTGGGGCGGCTACCGAGAAGATTGATGAATCCCTGGGTGCCGCCCTCGAGACCGAGCAGTTCCTGGTTGATCAGGTTCTGGATCTTCTCGGCCAGTGGGGAGGTTTCGGGCCCGATTCGCCCGGAGTGACACAGATCGGTGATGAGGATCCGCTCGTCGACGCCACCCAGGCCAAGTTCGACCAACTCCTTGAGGAAGCTGAACGGCACCGACGTCGGTGCCAGCATCGCGGCGTCACCGTCACTCGGCACGAAGTATCCGATCCCGCGCCGGTTGACGATTCCATGACCTGCCATGAAGATGAACACGGTGTCGCCCGGGCCGACCTTGTCCTGGAGCGATTCGAATTCGGAGAAGATCCGGAAGCGGGTCGCTTCGTCCTCGAGCAGCGTGATGAGGTGCTCTGCAGGAAAGTTCCCTCCACGGGGACTCTGGAGGAACTCTGAGAAGGACCGTGCGTCAGAGGCCGCAAACTGCAGAGGATCGGCATTGACATAGCGCGAGATGCCGATGACGAGCGCCCACTCCGCCGACTTCGCCGGAGTCGTCTCCTGGTTCGAGCCTGAGCGGGCCCGTGTCAAGCTGCCCACCGACACCAGGAGCATGGCCCCGGCGAGGCAAGCTGACACGTATCGGGACAGAGCCGGTCGGGACTGTCGTCGAGTCGTTCCTGACCTGCTCGTCCTCACGGGTCAACCTCGATCATTGGGTGGGCGGGACGGCGGCTCGAATGAACCGAATACGCTGATTGCCGCTATCGGCGACGAAGAGATTGCCCTGGCTGTCCACCGTCAGGCCCCAGGGACTGTGTAGTCGGGCTGCCGTGGCCGGGCCCCCGTCACCCGAAAAGCCCGCCTCGCCCAGACCGGCAATCGTTTCGATCGTTCCCGTCGTCAGGTCGATCATGCGGATACGGTGATTTCCTGTGTCGGCCACGAACAGGCGGTCCAAATCGTCGACGAAGAGGCCGGTGGGAGAGTCGAGGCTCGCCTCGAGCGCAGGTCCGCCGTCGCCCGAATAGCCTTGCACACCGTTTCCGGCGATCGTTACTATCCGGTCCGGATTTCGGGTGATCAGACGAATGCGATGGTTGCCTGTATCGGCGACGAAGAGTCGGCCGTCCTGCGAGATGAAGACCCCCTGCGGTGCGTTCAGTTGAGCCGGGTAAGGTCGCCCTCCGTCACCCGAGAAGCCGGCAACCCCCGTACCTGCAATTACGGAGACATAGCCTGCTGCTCCGATGTGCCGGATCCGGTGATTGAGCGTATCCGCCCAAATCACGTCCCCGGATGCATCGACGGCAAGACCGGTCGGTGCATTCAGCGGCGCCTCGAGCGCCGGGACATCATCCTGGAAGCCCGGACTTCCGGTTCCGGCGAAATTCGAGAGCAGACCGCCTTCCAGCCGGCGCAGCCGCTGGTTTCCGGTGTCGGAAAACAGGATGCCCCCCTCCGGCTCGACGGCCAGTCCGGTCGGACTGTGGAACTTGGCCTGCAGCGGATCCGAGCCTCCCTCGGAGTCGCCCGGAAAGCCGGTTCCCGCAAGGGTATTCGCGATTCCTGGTGGACTGTCGAGAGGTGTCGTGCCCTCCTCGACGGCTCGAATCCTGTGGCCTCCCCGTTCGGCCAGGAGAATCCGGTTTCCATCGAGAATGAGGCCGGCGGGATCCGCCAGTGCGGCCTTCCAGGCTGGCCCGCCATCTCCACTGAAGTCGGCATCGGATCCGGCCACCGTCGAGATGCTCCCATCAGCCAAGTGAATCCGGCGAATCCGTCGATTTCCCGTGTCGGCGACGAGCAGGTACCCGCTGCCGTCCGCGACCAGGGCCGAGGGATGGTTGAAGCTTGCCGCCGTGGCCGGACCGCCGTCTCCCCCGAAACTGGCAAGGCCCGTTCCTGCCAACGTGGAAATCGTGCCGTCGACGACCTGGCGGATACGCTGATTTCCCGCGTCGGCGATGTAGATGGTTCCGTCGGCGTCGAGAGCGACGTCCTCGGGATCGTCGAGATCCGCATGGAGAGCGCTGCCGCCGTCTCCGTAAAACCCGGCGGTTCCGCTGCCGGCAATGCTCACGATGGTGGCGTCGGGACGCAGCAGGCGGATGCGGTGGTTCCCGGAATCGGCGATCAGGAGGCTGCCGTCGACGCGAGCGGTCAGACCGAGCGGCGAATTGAGGTCGGCCTCGAGGGCATTTCCGTCATCACCGGAGAACCCCGGGTTTCCCGTCCCTGCGACAGTCTCGATGATGTCGTTGGCGTGGTCGAGTCGGCGTACGCGGTGATTGCCCGTATCGGAGATCCACAGGTTTCCATCGCTATCGAGAGCCAAGCCGGAGGGGGCATTCAGTTCCGCGTCGAGTGCATCGCCCCCGTCCCCCGAGAAGCCGGCCCGGCCCGTCCCGGCGATCACCTCGACCTGACCTGATTCCGGATCGTAGGCGAGAATCTGGTTGCGTTCGCGGTCGGCGACCAGCAGTGTCCCCGAAGCATCGACGACCAGCCGAGCGGGAGTATCGAGGGGGACGGGAGGGCCGTTTCCGACCGATGATCGAGGGCCCACACTTCCACTTCCGATCACCGTCTGTATCACGCCGCTGATCGCAGACACTCTGCGCACACGGTGCTGGACCGCGTCGCTGACAAAGAGATCACCCGACCTCGAGACGGCTATGCCCGCCGGGGAGAGCAGGGCTGCCTGGGTTGCCTGCAGTCCGTCACCGACGGCGGAGGTCCCGCCGGCCAGCGTCGTGATCCCTCCCGGAGCCAGGGCGGAGGCCGCCGGGGGAACGATGTCGATCTGGGTCTGAGCCTGCCCTCCTCGATGCTGAACGGTCAAGGTCTGACGCCCGCTCGGCAGGGCAGGAGAGATGAAGGAAATCTCGGTCGTGTCCTTGAAGTTGATGGAATCCACGACGACGTCACCGATAATCACGACCGATTCGGGGGCGAAATTGCGGCCGAAGATCGTGACGGCCTGACCCGGGTTCGCCGAGACCGTGACAGGTTCGACCGAGAAGATAGAGGGCCCGGCGTAGCGGATCTGTTGAACGGTTCGTCGTGATTCCGCCACGAGGATTCGGCCGCGGATCGTGGTCGTCATTCCGCCGGGGCCGTCGAAGCTGCCGGGTTCGGCGGCCAGGACTACCTCTCCCGTTCGCAGGAGCACTTTGACCAGCCCCGTCTCGGTCTCGCTGACGAAGAGGTTTCCGAAGGGGTCGCGCACGAGCCCGGAAGGGAAATCGAAGCGCACGGCCGGCGCGGCTTGAAGGCGGACCGGCGGCTGCTTTGCCCGCGATGCCTGAAGATTGAGGGTTGTCAGCGTCTCCACGCTTCCGTCCTCCCACACGCGACGGATGAGACCGTTGCCGGAATCGGCGACCAGAACGCTGGCCGGAGGCGGCGGCGCCCCGGTCTGGTCCCGGACGGCCAGCTCGGCCAGCGTTTCGGCTTCGTAGACCAGGTCCTTCGGCTGATTGAAACGGGCCTGATCGCCGACACCATCGGTATTCCCGGGACTTCCCGCCCGTCCGGCGACCGTGCTTACCTCCCCGGTTGCCAGATTGATTCGGCGGATCGTCTGATTTCCGGTGTCGGCGATCCACAGGTAGCCGCGATCGTCCAGCGCCACGCCTTCGGGGGCGCGGAACGTGGCCTGGAGTGCCGGGCCGTCCTCGCTGCCGGGTTCTGCCCTGCCGGCAAGGGTTGATACCTGACCGCCGGAGCCGGGCCGGACGACGCGGATCAGATGGTTGAGCGTATCGCTGACGTAGACCTCGCCCCCGACCCCCTGGTCGATGGTCAGTGAAGTGGGGCCCTTGAAGCGGGCCTGCAGGCGGGGACCGTTCTGGAATCCCGGCTGGTCGGGGGTCCCCGCATACAGCGACGCCGTCTGCTCGAGGCCGTCTGTTTCGAGAATGGTGTGACCGCCCCCGTTTGCCAGGAAGATGTTCCCGGCGAAATCCTGTGCGACATCGGTGGGTGCAAAACCGGCCAAACCCGCCGTAATCGTCCCCGAAGTCACGGTGAAACGTCGGAGCAGATCTCCGGAGCTGATGACGATCGTCGAAAAGCCCCGATTGAGAGCCGTCATGTTCCCCGCCTGATCGACTTCGATCGTCTCGGGATTGAGACTCTGGAAGCTCAACGGAAGGTCGTCGCGGGCGTTCCCGAGCTCATCCAGGACGATGGGTCGAAGCGGCCGGGTGCTTCCCTGATTGATCGTCAAGTCGACCGTTTGCACGAGGATTTCGGCTGCCTCGGCGGTAATCCCGGGATAAAACTGTCGGGCGGCTCCCGCACCGAGCGTGAAGGCCGTCGAGCTGGCCGTCTCTCCTTCGATCGGCACAGGGAGTTCCAGACCGCTGGAATCGAAGAAGCTCAGGCGTCCGCCCGTGGAGGTCGTCAAATCTCCGCTCAGCAGGATCAGTCGCGTCGAGAAGCCGAGACCGAAGCCGACCTGAGGGAAATAGACCGGTGTCTGCTTGCGTGGATGATCCAGGTCGACGACGGGCAGGGTCGTCAAGATCGGCTCGCCCCTCGCGTTCATGGTGAGCTTGAGGGTTACCGGAGCAAAGGGGACCGCGGCGGTGATCTCGAGGATACCGGTAAAGCCGCCGGGGACATCGGTGAAAAGCTCGTCGGCGAAGATTGCCAGGTGTCCGTTTTCCTCCACCTCCCGGGTACGGTCCTCGATGAAGCGCTGCTCCCGGTCGAGGAGTCGAAAGGTGAAGGGCGTCGATGGGTTGCCTGGACTTGCAAGAGCTACGCCGGTTCGCGTGCCGGCGTTGTCCACGAAGAGCCTCACCCGGGTCAAAAGGGGAGCGGCTCCGACGCCCGCTTCGGAGATCACCGACGACCCGTTAGTGAACTGGAACAAGGCCGTCCCCGCAGGGGTCGTCCCCTCATCCGGTGTGACGACGGCATAGCCGACGGCCGTCTGGTTATCGGAGCGGCTGAATTCCATTCGGATCACACCGAAGGCAGGGATCGAGTACTCGAAGCGGGAGTCGAGCATGCCCTGAAGTTCGAGGACAAGCGGAGCTCCCGTCGAATCGGTCAGCTGAATGTGCCCGTGCAGCGGGCTGCCGGTCGGATTGATGAGCAGTACCTGGGTGGAAAGGCCCGGACCGGCTCCGACTTGCGGGAAGAGGATCGAGTCGGATCCGCCCGTCGAGGAGTCGGCCACGACGGGAAGCGTCGCGATGATGAACCGGCCGGCCGGACCGGGGCTCTGGCGGAGGGTCACCGCCGCCCAGCGTTCCTGTCCGTCGGCGCTGCTGAAACTGAGACTTCCCATGAATCCGTCCGGCAGGTCGAACAGCTCGTCGACGAAGAGAGGCAGGTGTTCGCCCGCCTGGAACGTGTGTGAAGTTCCGTCGACGGTGTGCCCCGTTTCGTCCTTGAGGACGAGGTCCAGGACGGAAGCATCGGAATCGGTGTTGACCAGGGCTACCGCCGTTCGTGTGCCTACCTGGTCCACGAACACCCGTCCCGCCGCGATCGGACGGACCGCCCCGACTCCGGCCTGAGAAACCAGAACCCCACCGGAATCCTTGAATGTAAACAACGCGGTTCCGAATGGTGCCTCCTGTTCATCGACGTCGCCGTTGACCACGGCGTAACCTACCTGGAGTTCTTCCTGTGAGAAGGCGGGCTGACAGAGAACCAGCGCCGACAATGTGAAACTGCACACATACGGACGAAAAGTGAGTGACACGTCCGAATCCCCCCTGAGCGTTGGCTGCGTTCCGGACCCACCGGACGGCGGAGCCGGAAAATGAATTTTGGTGAAGAATTGTAGCGGACATTGATTGATTGGTCAATACACATGGCTTCATTGTCATTCGCGGCAACGTTCGGCGCAGCGGCGCCCTTCCATCCGCATCGAGATCGGCGGCGGAATTCTGCGGGACGAATCGACTCGGCTCCTCAGTCGACCGGAATGCATGCGAATATGGAGCAGTGGATCGGGATCCGACACAACGCTTCAGCAGCAGGGTCGAGAATTACGTGCGCTATCGGCCGAGATACCCTCGGGCGATCATGAGTACTCTCACAACGCAGTGCGGACTGAATCGATCGTCAGTCGTGGCCGACATCGGGTCGGGAACCGGGCTTTTGACCGAGCTCTTTCTGGAGCACGGAAACCCGGTGTCGGCCGTCGAACCGAACCGGGCCATGCGTGAGGCCGCCGAACTGCTCCTGAGTCGCTATCCGAATTTCACGAGCGTGGACGGAAGGGCCGAAGCGACGAGGCTCTCCGATTGCAGTGAGGACTTCGTGACCGCCGGTCAGGCTTTTCACTGGTTCGAACGGGAGTCGGCTCGGGCGGAATTCCGTCGGATTCTGAAGCCGGATGGCTGGGTCGTCCTGATCTGGAACGAACGCGAGGTTGACGCGACCCCCTTCGCCCGGGCCTATGAAGACCTGTTGCGCCGCTACGGCACCGATTACGAGCAGGTCGATCACCGACGCGTCGACGCGAACGTTTTGGCGGGTTTCTTTGGAGACTGCGTGTTTTCGAGCCGGAGCTTTCCAAACCGTCAGACGTTCGACCATGACGGACTCCGGGGCCGACTGCTCTCTTCCTCTTATACCCCGGAGCCGGGACATCCTCGGCATGAGCCGATGCTGCGGGCCGTCGATGAGCTATTTCGAACCCACGCGGCCGGAGGGCAGGTCGTCCTCGACTACGAGACGCGGATGTACTTCGGTCGACTCACTCGGCCGACCTCGTGACGATGCAGGAACGCCGGCGATCGTCTCGATGGCTCGGCTGCACCGGCAGTCCATGCGCAAGCCGGCCGCACGAGCAACCGATGGAAAGCCCGGTTCTTTCGGTGCTGCTGATTGAAAATCGCGGAAGCGCCCGGGAGAATGAGAACCATGAAGAAATCGCTGTCAGTCAAGACGGAGCGCAAGATACAGCTCAGAGACGTCACCGGGCAGGTCCGACAGGCCCTCGCGGAAGCGGGCGTCAAGAGCGGAATCTGCGTGGTCTACAACCCGCACACGACCGCCGGACTGGTGATCAACGAAAACGCGGATCCTGATGTGGCGACGGATCTGGAGCATGCATTCGAGGCTCTGGTCCCCTCGATTTCATTCCGCCACTCGGAGGGGAACTCGCCGGGCCACCTGCTCTCCTGTCTGAGCAACCACTCGCTGCAGTTGCTCGTCGAAGACGGGGAACTGCAGCTGGGACGGTGGCAGGGGATCTACTTCTGTGAATTCGACGGCCCCCGCCACCGGCAGTTGTGGGTCAAGATCATGGAGGACTGACGCACCTGTTTCGGGCCGCTCGCCGGCCCGAAACGGATCAATCGCGCTGGAACGCCGAATCGAAGGCGGCGCCGGGAGGCTGGAAGTCGATCGCCTTCAGGTACGCCGCCGCTTCGGTCGCGCCCTTTTCGCGGTCCATTCCCGCGTCTTCCCATTCCACTGAAAGCGGGCCGCCGTAGCCGATGTGATTGAGAGCGCGAATGATTTCCTCGAATCGGATCTTGCCGCGTCCGATGGAACGGAAGTCCCAGAAGCGATCGGGATGACCGAAGTCCATGTGTCCGCCGAAGACCCCCGCCCTGGTAGGCGTGTCCGACCAGTAGACATCCTTCATGTGCGCATGGACGATGCGGTCGCGGAAAGTGTACAGGAAGGCGATGTAGTCCACACCCTGGTAGCCGAAATGGCTCGGGTCATAGTTGAACCCGAAAGCCGGGTGGCGGTCGAGAGCATCCAGCGCACGCTCGGCACTGGAGATATCGAAAGCGATCTCGGTCGGGTGAACTTCGAGGCCGAACCGCACCCCGAATTTCCGGAAAACGTCCAGGATCGGAATCCAGCGATGGGCGAAGTCCTCATACCCTTTCTGGATGGTGTCGGGGCCGACCGGCGGGAACGAGTAGAGATAAGGCCAGATGCTGCTGCCTGAAAAACCGTTGACGATCGTCACGCCGAACTTGGCTGCAGCTTCGGCCGTCCGCTGCATCTCCTCGGCGGCCCGTTTGCGAACACCCTCGGGGTCGCCGTCGCCCCAGACATGCGCAGGGACGATCGCTTTGTGACGCGAGTCGATCGGGTCGCAGACCGCCTGTCCGACGAGGTGGTTACTGATGGCAACGCAGCTGAGGCCATGCTCTTCCAGAATCTCTCGGCGGCGATCACAATAGTCGTCGTCGTCAAGCGCCTTGCCGACCTCGAAATGGTTGCCCCAGCAGGCCAACTCGAGTCCGTCGTAGCCGAAGGACTTCGCTTTGCTGCAAATGGTTTCGAAATCGAGATCCGCCCACTGTCCGGTAAACAACGTGACTGCTCTGGCCATGTGTATCTCCCTCCTGTCAGATTCTCAGCCGACCGAAGAGCTGGTCGGGTTCGAGCCGCAGCCCGACGTAGAACTTTCCGAATTCCCCGAAACGCGCACTGGCTTCGTCATAGCGCATCTCGTACAGAAGTTTCTTGAAGTAAAACGGGTCGTCCGCGAATAGAGTCACACCCCACTCCCAGTCGTCCAGTCCGATCGATCCCGTCACGAGTTGCCGAACGGTACCCTGGAACTTCCGGCCGGTGATGGCATGCCCTGCCATGTAGGTCTTGCGGTCGTCGAAGTCCAGCAGGTACCAGTTCTCCTTGTCACCCCGCTGCTTGTTCATCGGGTAGAAGCACATCAACCGATGATCGGGGATTTGCGGGTACAGCCGCTCGTTGATATAGACTTGCATCCGCTCCCGAAAGGCCGTCATCTTCTGCCGGTAGGGTTCGGAATCTGGGCTCAACCCCTCCTTTTCGCGCAGCGTACGGTCGTAGTCCTTGTCCTGCGACATGTATTCGGAGATCTCGCTCATGGAGACGAAGGTGTGCACGGGCGCGAGCGCCCCGCCCGGCAACGCGGCCAGCAGAGCAAACTCGGTATCGTTCAACATCTGCAGGTCGGGAGCAACCAGCATGATCGCGAGATCAGCCTTCAGGCCCCAGATCGAATAACAGTGCAGCTGGCAGTGGTCATGGCGACGGAATTCCGCGATGATGCCACGGAATTGCTCGAGGCCGCGCTTGCGGTCTTCCGGCTGAACCTGCTCCCAGACGCGTCGATCGATGCGAAAAAAGAGGTGCGAGACGAACCAGCCCTCTTTGGCGTTCATTGGATCCATGTCAGCGCCTACTATAGGACACGGTTCGCCGCACTGACAACAGACCCCTCCCCTCGAAGGTGCTCTCCCGGACGGACAAAGGGCGCCGAATAGAACTCCGCGACGCTGAAAGGTTATGATGGCTCCATGAATTTCCCTAGGATATGGCTGCCGCTGGCGGCGGGTCTCCTGTTGACGAGTCCCGCGTTCGCGGCGGAAGAAGACGTCGTTGCCACAGGGCGCGGATTGACGATTGACCGGGCAACGCTCGAGAAGAGCGCCGAAGCGGATCTCCACGAGCTCGAACTCGAGCGACAGAGAGTCGAAGCGGAGTTGGTGAAGCGTCGCTACCAGATTCTCTCGGGCAAGCTGAAAGAGCTTGTCGGACAGCAGCTTCTGAAGCTCGAAGCCGACAAGCGGCAAATCACGGTGCAACAGCTTCTGGCCGAGATCGGCTCCAACGCACCGCAACCCACCGACGAGGAAGTGGAGAAGGTCTATGAGGCGAACAAAGAGCGCCTCAAGCAGCCCAAGGAGCAGGTGCTGCCGCACATCCGCAAATATGTCCAGGACCAGAAGGCGCGGGATGCGCTGGCCAAGTTCGTCGACCAGCTGACGAAGGATTACGGCGTCGAGATGGACCTCGAGCCGGTCAGGTTCCAGGTCTCGACCGAGGGTGCTCCGTCGATAGGTCCGGCGGATGCCCCGGTGACCATCGTGGAGTTCTCCGATTTTCAGTGTCCCTACTGCGCACAGGTCCACAACACGCTCGAAAAGGTGATCGAGGACTATGGATCCAAGGTCCGCCTGGTGTTCCGACAGTTCCCGCTGGTGAAGATCCACCACGACGCTGAACGCGCCGCCGAAGCCTCGTTGTGTGCCTATCAGCAGGGAAAATTCTGGGAAATGCACGATGCCATGTTCACGGATCAGTCAAAGCTGTCGGCGGAACAGTTGAAAGAAACGGCGAAGACGCTCGGACTGGACGAAGAGGAGTTCAACACCTGTCTGGATTCGAACAAATTCAAGGATCAGATAGCGGAGGACACGGAAGCCGGAACTACCGTGGGTGTCTCAGGAACCCCCGCTTTCTTCATCAACGGGCGACCGCTGAACGGTGCCGTCGGCTACGATGTCGTCGCCGGCATCGTAGCCGAGGAACTCGCCAAGACGGCGGGGACGGCGGGGACGAACTGATCTTCAGCTACTTTGCCTGCTTCGCGAAGCGGAAGCCGTAGAGTGACATTTCCGCATGGCTTGCGCCCCAGCCTTTCGGAATCTCTTCGATGTAGAAGGAAAAGGACCACTGGCTCAGCGGTTCGATTGCCGGCGTGTAGGGGCCCGGCTGCAGCGGTGTGTGGACTGATTCCGCCACGAGCTCCTCGTAATTGAAGAAGGACACCTTGACCTGCACGACATCGATCGCGCGGTCGCCGGTATTGGCGATCACCCCGGACAACATGACGATCCGCTTCTTGTTGAAGTTGAGTCCCATCTGGATCTTCGGGTCGCGAAGTTCCACGTGGGAACGGTATTGATCGAATTCCGGATCTCCCTCGTGGAGGATGCCGGTGAGTTCCTGCTCGCTGCTCCCCGCCTGTCGGCACGAGCTCCACGAAACCGGCGCGACGAGCAGAATCAAGAGGAGTGCGCAGGACCACCAGGTCCGTAATTCCTTCCTGGGGCCGGTCTTGCTGAACATCACTGTTCTCCCATCAAAACGAATTGCGTTCGACGATTGAGTGCGAACCCCTCCTCGGTCCGGCGGGTGTCGAAGGGGCGTTCCTCTCCGAGGGAGACGGTCGCGATCCGCGAGGCGTCCAACCCGTGTGCGAGGAGATAGTCGCGAACCACGGAAGCTCGTTCGTCACCGAGGGCGAGGTTGTATTCTTCGGTGCCCCGATTGTCGCAATGTCCCTCGAGCAGGACACGCAGCAGCCGATTCTCCGGTCGCTCGAGCCAGCGGATGTTGGCGTCGAGCGTCAGCTTCGCCTCCTCACTCAGGGATGCACTGTCGAAGTCGAAAAAGACCGGTTTGACCATCGCCTCAAACTGCTCGGCGAGGGGCAGAGCCTGGACATCTTCCTCATCGATATTCGGGGCGGACGCCCCGGTTCGCACTTCGACGGTGACGCTCCGGCGAACGCCGCCGCCGGGTCCCTCGGCACGCACCGTGTAGGTCGTGGTCCTTTCGGGGAAAAACTTGACACGTCCGGACGGATCGACGGCTCCGATGGACGGTTCGATCAAGACGCGGTCCGCGTGATGAGTCTCCCAAGTCAACAGAGCCGACTCACCCGGACTGATGACCGGTGGTTCGATCCGAAGCGTGAGATCGGGAACCGGCGCCGTGTTGTCGGCGGCTCCGGGTGAGGATGGTCCGCCCGCAGATCCGGCGCCCGGCGCCGTCGTCGGCGGAACCGTCCGAGGCTTCTTCCCACAGGCCTGCAGTGAAAAGAGGAGGGTTGCCGCGAGCAGCAGCAGGCTCAGGCGAAAGCCGATGTTCCGGCGTCGAGAGTCCCGCCGGCTGGATAGAGTCTTGGGATAGCGAAGGAATTCGAGCATATTCGATCAGAGAGAACCGACGATCACCGTGGTGTAGTTTATAGTATCGAGATACTGGGCGGCAACACGGCGGACGTCGTTAAGGGTAACCGCACGAATGAGATCCGGGTAACGACTGGGAAAGGTCCGCTCCAGTGAGAAGACCTCCATCGACAGCAGCAGCCGCGCGATCGAGGCGTTGGATTGGAGCTCGAACACGAAGCTGCCGGTTAGAAAGTCGCGGGCGATTTCGATCTCGTCTTCCCGAGGCCCTTCCCCCCGAAACCGGGCGATTTCCTGCTTGAGTGCGTCGAGTGCCCGCAGGCCGTTTTCCGGTGCGGTCCCAACGAAAGCGACGAATCGTCCGGGATAGATTCCGCTGGAACCGGTCAGGTCGGCATAGGTGAGGTACGCCAGGCCCTCTTCGTCCCGAAGCTTGCGCGGGATCCGGCTGGTGAAGCCAGGCCCCCCGCCGAGGATGGTATCCATGACCTGGAGCGCGTAGAAATCCGGGTTGGTGCGAGTAATGCCGAGGTGTCCCAGGTAGATGTTGACCTGCTCTTTTTCCATCGGTTGGTGTTCGTAGACGGGTGCCTTCTGTCGCTCGAGCCCGTTGAGTGTCGACAGGGCGAAATCGGGGTTCTCCCAGTTGCCCAGATGCGCGACGACGATGTCGAGCAGCGGTTCGAATTCGGCGTCCCCCACCGCCACGAGCACACAGTTTCCGGGTCCGAAGCGGCCGCGGTAGAAATCGACGACCTGGTCCCTCGTCAATCGATCGATACTTTCCGGGGTCCCAAGGACCGGCTTCGCCAGGGGTGTCCCCCGATAGATCCAATCATTCAGGAGTTGGCTCCCCACGACCTGCGGGTCGTCTCGCATCGCCTGGATGTGGTTGGCAATCTGGTGACGCTCGAGCTCGAGCCGGTCCGGGGGAAAGGTCGGCCTGCACAGCATTTCGGCCAAAAGCTCGAGGCCGGGCTCGAGGTCTCCCGACTGGAGGCTCAGGTAGGCCCCCGACAGCTCGCGCTCGCTGAAGGTCGACAACTCCGCGCCCATTCCTTCCAGGATCCGGGAGATCTGCTCCTCGGCGAATCGCTGTGTCCCTTCATCCAGCAGTCTCGCCGTCAGGGAGGCCAAGCCCGGCGAATCGAGCGGGTTTTGGTCCTTGCCGGCGAGGAAGAACGCACACAGGGAGAGCAACGGAACCCGGTCGTTGCGGTGGAACAGGACGGTGAGACCGTTTTCGAGGACCGAGCGTTCGAAGGACAGCTCAGTCATGCCCAACTCCGGCAGGGAGCAGGCACTCCACGGCGCGCGACGGATCCAGGTAGCGCTCGGCGCACTCCCGCAGTTCTCCGGTGGTTACGGCCTGGATACCTTCAAGGAACTGGTTTATCCTCTGCCAGTGGTCGAGGAGGTCGAAGAGCCCGAGCTGGAAAGCCTGGTCAAATCCACTCTCCAGGTCCCCCAGGAACTGGGTGACGCACTGGTTCTTGGCCCGGCTCAAATCTTCTTCCCCTACACTGTCGTTGATGAGATCGGAGAGGATCTCGGACACGGAGCGGCGTGCGTTCCGGGGATGGATGCCGCCGTTCAACTCCGCGCGGATGACGAAGGAGTAGGGATCCAACGTTTCTTCGAGCTCCGTGGTCACGAACCCCGCCAACTCCTCCGTCTCGACCAGCCGTCGATGGAGCCGGGAGAGTTTGCCCTGCGAAAGGATCTTGTCCAGAATCAGGAACGGGATGAAATCGGGAGAACACACCGGTGGACTCGGAAGCGAAATGAGCAGGCGCGAAACCTGGCTCGGTCGGGTGAGTGTGAGGGTCCGCGGTCCGGCGAAGACCGGGGACGGAACCGGTGGGCGTCGTCGGGTGGACCCGTTCGGGATGGTGCCGAACAAGTCCGCGACACGTTCCAGGGCTTGCGAAGTGTCGAAATCTCCGACGAGAATGAGAGACGCCAGGGCGGGTCCGTAGTGGTGCCGATAGAAGCTCTCCAGAGTCTCCAGGCGCAACCCGCTGACATCGGCCCATTGGCCGATGATGGGATTGCCATAGGGATGATCGGGAAAGGCCGCGGCGTCGGCGACCTGTCGCATGGCATCCCACGGACTGTCGAGCCCCATCCGAATCTCGTCCAGGATCACCTGACGTTCCAGTTCGAACTCCTCGGGATCGAATGCCGCGTTGGTCATTCGGTCGGCCTCGATCTCCAGGGCGGGCCACCAGCGATCCGACGCAAAACTGAAATAGTAGGCTGTAAAGTCCTGGCTCGTGAAGGCATTGTTCATGCCGCCATTGACGGTCGTGATGAAATCGATCTCTCCTTTCTCGAGCTTGTGGGTGCCTTTGAACAACATGTGCTCGATGAAATGGGAAATGCCGGTCATGCCGGGTGCTTCATCCCTCGAGCCGACCCGATACCAGATCATGCTGGTGACGATCGGGACCGAGTGGTCCTCGCGTGTCAGGACCCTCAGGCCGTTTTCCAATTGCAGCTCTTCGATATCGGTTAAACTGAACGCCAAGAGGCGGCAACTCCATGAAGAAGTTACGGTCAGTGGTCAAAGCCAGTTTGGCAACGCTTGCGATTATATCTGCAACCGTCTTGCATGCCGAACAATCTGCCCAGATTCCCCTGCCGAAGATCGAGCGCAAGGCCATGTTGAACGGAATGCAGGTCCTTTTCCTGGACGGCGAAGGCGATCGCTCGCCTTTCCTGTTGATGATTCAAAATGGTGCGGCCTTCGACCCAGTCGACAAGTGGGGCGTCACCTGCCTCATGACCCGGATGCTCATGGACCGTCTCTCGACAGCGGGCTATTTGCCCGAATTCAAGAAGCGGGGGATCGAACTCCACGCCACGACGGACTGGGACGGCATCTTTATCGAGGGGAGCGCCCCGCCGCAGGAACTGGAATTTGCTCTCCAGACTCTGGGTGAAGTGCTGACACGACAGGAATTCAAGGAGGAGGCCTTCGAACGACTGCGCGCCGCTCTCGTCGACGAACTCGAGGAGAGCATGAAGGACGCCGGCTTCCGGAGCGAGAGCCTGTTCATTTCCCACGTGTTTCAGGACAATCCGTACGGGCACCCTGTTCAGGGAACACCGGAAACGGTGTCCGGTCTGTATCTGCGGGACATCCTGATTCAGGCGAGACGGCTGCTTCTCCCCAATCAGGCGAGCTTGGCCGTCTATTACTCCGGGGACCGGAACCTGCTGTTCGAGAAACTTGCACGCAGATGGGGCGGCTGGGTCCAGGAAAAACCCCTTCCCTTCACTTTCCGTCGGGCCGCCGACCCTGACGAGCCTCAAATCACCCTGGTCAGGGAAGCGAAGGGCGGGAAGTGTCTGCTGAGGTGGGGATACCTCGGCGTAGAGAAGTCGTCTCGAGATTATCTGACCTTCAAGGTCCTGGAGCAGTACCTGACACTCGCAATGCCCGGCTGGGCCCGGGAAATCGAGGGTGCAAATCATATCCGCGGGTTTACACAGGCCGTGGCCCGTCGTATGCCGGGCTATTTTCAGGTGAGTATTGAAACAGAACCGGAATACGTACCAGCGTACCTCGAGAAGCTTGCGTCGGCGATGCAGGAGCTGCACGGAGAGGGAGTCGATGAGGACCGCTTCAATGAGGCCAAGTCACTGGTTCTTCAGGAGTTTTTGCGGACTCTCGCAGATCCGGTCGAACGTCTGAGGGAGATCCTGACATCCGAGCTTTACGGTCTGGGTCTGGGATTCATCCCGACGTTTCCACTGCGTCTCGACCGGATCACACCGGAGATCTTCCAGCGGGATCTAAGCGAACGACTGCCGGAACGAGGTTTTGTCGTGGTCGTCGTATCGCCCGATGCAGACCTGGATTCCCGGCTCGAATCCCTCGGCAAAAACGTCGAAGTGTTGAATTGAGTTCCTTAACTCGCTAAAATTACGCCTGTAGGCGTCTACTCTCAAAGTGGGCACACGCCCACTTTTTTATTTTTGGGCCTGAAATGTTGAAGTTAACTCCACAGATCAGGGAGCTGGTCAGGGAGGTGGTTGAGGACGAAGGATACGAATTAGTCCACGTGGAATTCGCCTCCGGCGGTTCTACGCCGGTGTTGCGAATCTATGCGGACAGACCGGGAGGCATCACTGTCTCGGACTGCGCTGAGCTGAGTCGGCGCGTCAGTGTCTTCCTCGATGTCGAGGACAGGATACCGGGACGGTATGTCCTTGAAGTGTCTTCTCCCGGGATCGAGCGTCCGCTCTTTTCGGAATACGACTACGAGCGCTTCCAGGGTCAGGAAATCAGGCTGACGACAGCGGAGAAGATCGGGAACCGGCGGAACTTCACTGGAACGATCGAGGAGTTCGAGGGCGGTGTACTGAAGTTGCGCTGTGAGAAGGGTGTGTACGAGATTCCCTTTGGGATGATCAAGAAGTCGAATCTGGTCTATCATTTCGAGTGATTCTGGCCGAAGGTCGTGCGAGCGGCCTCCGGCATTTTCGCGCGAATCGGGTGTAGCTGGACAAAAGTAGAGATGGTCAACGCACTAAGCCAAACCATTGAACAGTTGAGCAAGGAAAAAGGCATCGACCCCAAGGTCGTTTACCGCGCTCTGGAGGATGCCATGGTCGCCGCTGCGCGACGGTTCTTCAAGACGGACGAGGAGCTCCAGGCGACGATCGATCCGGAAACGGGCCAGATCGAGGTGTTCGCGGTACGGGAGATCGTCGACGAAGTCGAGGACCCGGCGACCCAGATGTCTCTCGAGGACGCCCTGAGGATCGACGAGACGTTCGAGGTCGGCGACTATGTCGAGCTGCCCAAGCGGATCGACGAGTTCGGCCGGATCGCGGCGCAAACGGCCAAGCAGGTCATTGTCCAGAAAGTCCGCGAGGCGGAAAGGGAGATCATCTTCGAGGAGTTCTCCGACCAGATCGGCAATGTCGTCAACGGCATCGTTCGGAGGTTCGAGGGCCGGGACGTCATCCTCGATATAGGCCGAACGGAGGCACTCCTCCCCTTCGGTCAACAGTCTCGAAATGAACAGTACAATCAGGGAGATCGACTACGGGCCGTGATCATCGAGGTCCATCGCCAGGCTAAGGGTCCGCAGATCGTGGCTTCTCGGAACCATCCCAGCCTTCTCGTTCGTCTGTTTGAGGGCGAGATACCGGAAGTCTACGATGGAACCGTGGTGATCAAGAATGCTGTGCGGGAAGGTGGCGAACGAGCCAAAGTGGCCGTGGCCAGCAAGGACAGCATGGTCGATCCGGTCGGGGCGTGCGTCGGTATGAAGGGGAGCCGGATCAACGCGATCATCCGGGAATTGCGGGGCGAGAAGATCGACATCATCAGTTATTCCGACGATATCGTCGACTACACGATCAACGCCCTGAATCCTGCCCGGATATCACGCGTGCTGATCACGGATCCGACGGACCGGATTCTGGAAGTCATCGTACCCGAGGATCAGCTCTCGCTGGCAATCGGCCGAAAAGGGCAGAATGTCCGGCTGGCCTCGAAACTTCTCGGCTGGGAAATCAACATAAAGAGCGAAGAGGAGAAGAAGCTCGAGATTCTCAACCAGATGAATCAGCTCGACCAGTCGGAGCGCGAAAAGAAGGAGGATATTCACCTCTCGCTTTTACCGGGCGTCGGCGAGACGGTCCAGGGCCGATTGGAAGAAGCCGGCATTCACACCATCCAGGAATTGGCGGACCAGAGCCTCGAAGAATTGATGGCCATTCAGGGAATCGGAGAGAAGACGGCACAACGCCTCAAGCAGAGTGCGGAATTTCTGCTCGCCGCGCCCATGTCCGCCTTGAACCTGAAGGAGCCCGAGGAGAAAGACGAGTCGGAAACATCCGAAGCATTGGAAGAGGAAGCGGAAGAAGAAGAGCAGGAAGAGAAAAGTGAAGAGGGGGCGAGCGCCTAAACAGGCTTAAGCATGGAACAGGTTACAGTAAAAGAACTGGCGTCCGAGTTCGATCTGAAGAGCTCGATTGTGATCTCCGAACTGAAGAAGATCGGGGTGTGGGTACCTTCGTCTACCACTCCTGTCGATACCGACATCGCGAATCGCATTCGTAAGCGGCTCCAGATGATGGTCGAAGCAGAACAGGACGAGAAAGAGAAACCGGAGAAGCCGAGAAAGGCCGCAAGCGGAGGTTCGAAGGCGCGCCGTTCGATCAAGGAACTTGGAAAACCGCGCAAGCGGGTGACTGGCAAGAAGGTCCAGGAAGAAGAAGAGGAAAAGGAGCCGCAGCCCCTGCATTCTGCGGAAGGGTCACTGAAGCCAAGAAAGGGCCGGCGGGCGACTTACCTCAAGATGGAAGCCCTCAAGGAAGATGTGGAGCCTCAGAAGAGTGAGGTGACGATCGAGGACGAGCCCATCATCGAGGCGGTTGAGGCGCAGGTACCTGAAGAAGCACTGACTGCCGCTCAGGAGACTCAGGAAGTCGAGGAGCAGCCGGCGGAGGTGGTCCAGGAAGCCGCCCAGGCGGAGGAGACAGTCGAAGCCGTGACCGAGGCCGAGCCCGCTGCCCAGGTCGCGGAGGGCGCAGTCGAGCCGGAAGAGGCAGTCGAGGCTGCCGAGCCGGCCATGGTCGAAGGGGCGGAAGAACCCGTGACAGCGGAAGCCGCCAAGGCCGGAGAAGAGGCCGCCGTCGTCGAAGGCGCCGAGAAGGCCGAAGCCCCGGCACCGGTCGGCCCGCCTGAGGAAGCCGGAAAGCCTCAGCGAGTCAAGAAATCGCTTGCTCTCAAGAGGAAGAAGAAGCATCAGGAAAAGGTCAGGCCGGCTCCTGCGGCAGACGAGCAGGAGGCTCCCGCAAAGGGCGGTCCCGCCGAAATTTTCTTCTCGGAGAAGGTGACCGTCAAATCCTTCGCCGAACAGACCGGCATCAAGAGCAACGAAATCATCCGTGTCCTGATGCAGTTCGGGATGATGGTGAATATGAACCAGTTGCTCGACCAGTCGACCGTCGAGAAGCTCTGCCAGAAATTCGGAATTGACGCCAAGTTCGCCTCCTTCGAGGAGGTCACGGCCATGGAAGAGCAGGTTCCCGAACGCCCAGAAGACCTCGAGGTGCGCGCGCCCGTCGTGACGGTCATGGGACATGTCGACCACGGCAAGACTACGCTGCTCGACCATATCCGTCATACGCGGGTTGCAGAAGGCGAAGCCGGAGGGATCACCCAGCATATCGGTGCCTATCAGGTGGAGACCAATGGCAAGCGCATCGTCTTCATCGACACCCCGGGCCATGAGGCGTTCACGCGCATGCGTGCCCGCGGCGCCCAGGCGACCGACATTGTGATCCTGGTGGTTGCCGCAGACGACGGCGTGATGCCTCAGACGCTCGAGGCCATCGATCATGCGGGCGCGGCGGGGGTTCCGATCATCGTCGCCGTCAACAAGATCGACAAGCCCGGCTCGCAGCCGGATCGCGTCAAACAGCAACTGAGCGATCGCGGCCTGGTGCCCGAAGGTTGGGGCGGCGAGACGATCATGGTCGACGTTTCGGCCAAAGAGGGGACCAACGTCGATCTTCTGCTCGAGATGATCCTTCTGGTGGCCGAGATGCAGGAACTGCGTGCCAATCCTGGTCGGTTCGCGTCTGGAGTCATTCTGGAGGCGAAGATGGAGAAGGGTCGTGGCACGGTCGCCACGCTGCTGGTCCAGAACGGCACGCTTCGAGTCGGAGACAACTTCATCGGAGGAAGCGCCTACGGGCGCGTCAGAGCGATGTTCGATGACCGCGGGGAGTCGGTTGATGAGGTTGGGCCGAGCAGCGCCGTGGAGGTCTTGGGTCTGCAGGGCATTCCTCAAGCCGGAGATGCATTTCAGGTCATCGAGGATGCTTCCAAGGCACGGGAGATGGTCGAGTTTCGGCAGGAACAGCAGCGACAGCAGGAACTTTCCAAGTCTGCGAAAGTCAGTCTCGACGATCTGTATGCCCAGCTGAAGGCCGGCGAAATCAAGGAGCTCGGTATCGTTCTGAAAGGTGATACTCAGGGGACGGTCGAGGTGCTCGAGGATACGCTTGCGAAGTTGAGCACGGTCAAGGTCAAGGTCGAGATCATCCATAAGGGTGTGGGCGCCATTACGGAGTCGGACGTGCTCCTGGCTTCCGCGTCGCAGGCCATCGTCATCGGTTTCAACGTTCGGCCGGAGCCGAGCGCCAAGTCCGCCGCCGAGCACGAGGACGTCGAAATTCGACACTACAGTGTCATCTATGATGTCGCGCGGGAGATCGAACAGGCGATGCTCGGACTGCTCGAGCCGACGATCGCGGAGCGGTACCAGGGCCGAGCCGAGGTCCGAGAGACCTTCCGGGTTCCCAAGGTCGGAACCGTGGCAGGCAGTTACGTTCAGGACGGTCAGATCACCCGCAACTCCATAGTCCGCCTCCTGAGGGACAACGTCGTCATCTACGAAGGCAAGCTCGGGTCGCTCAAGCGCTTCAAAGACGATGTAGGCGAAGTGCGATCCGGATACGAATGCGGCATCTCCATCGCCAATTTCAACGACATCAAGGTGGGCGACGTGATTGAAGCGTTCGTCCGAGAAGAAGTCGCACCGCAACTCAGTTGATCCGACTGCAGGTCTCTCCGGGGAGGTGTTGAACATTGCCGGTTCTGTTCTGTTCGCTCCAACTGTATCTTCCGACCTGTCATTCACTGAAGGAAAAGCGCCGCGTCATCCGGAGCGCGTCGGAACGGCTACGCAGCAAGTTCAAATGCTCGGTTGCCGAACTCGAGCACCAGGATCTGTGGCAGCGAAGCCGGCTGGGCATTGCTGTTGTCTCATCGGATCGGCACCTGCTCGACCAGATCGCCGAGCGCATCCAGGACGAAAGCGAGAAGCTCCTGACCGGTGAGCTGCTCGAGTTCGACACGGAGATACTGGAACACGCATGAAGATCCTCAAGGACATCGCAGAGTTCATCCACGGCCATCAGCGCTTCATTGTCACGTCCCACGTGCGGCCCGACGGGGACTCGATCGGTTCGCAACTGGCGCTTGCCTCGGCGCTCGAGCAACTGGACAAGCGGGTGGAGGTGTTCGATGCCGATCCCTACCCTCCGAACTGCCGCTCGCTTCCGGGTATCGATCGCATCCGCGTCGGCGAAGCTGTGAATGGTGATTTTGACGCACTCATCGTGCTCGAATGCGCCAATCTCGAACGTGCCGGTGTCGAAGGACTCGACGCCTATCCGAGCGTCAACATCGATCACCATCCCGTCAATGATTTCTTCGGGGCGGTCAACTGGGTGGACCCGGGAGCTTCGGCGGTCGGCGAGATGCTCTTTCTGCTCTTTGCCGAACTGGGCACCCGATTGACCGGAGACATCGCGACAAATCTCTACACGGCCATTTTGACCGACACGGGGTCCTTCCAGTTCTCGAACACGACCGCGACGACATTTCGGGTCGCATCCGATCTGGTCTCCGCGGGTGCCGATCCGGCTCGGATTTCCCAAGCGGTTCTGATGAGCCAGTCCGAAGCCCGGATCCGTCTGGTCGGGCGGCTCCTCGATACCCTCGATTTCGACCCCAGCCGGAAGATAGCCTGGGTTCGGCTCGACCGCGAGATGTTCGCAGAAACGGGTGCGGCGCGCAACGACACGGAAGGGCTGGTGAACTATCCGCTCAGCGTCGACGGCGTGGAGCTGTGCGCTTTCTTCCGGGAGGAGGCGCCCGGAGAATATCGGGTCAGCCTTCGCTCGCAGGGAGATCACAACGTGGGTCGGATCGCGTCGGAATTCGGAGGCGGCGGGCATCGCAACGCCGCGGGGGCGACGCTCGAGGGCAGTTTCGACGAAGTGCGTCAGCGGGTGATCGACGCACTGAAGGAGCTTCTGGCAACGGATCGTGAAGACGCCTGAATCGGTCGACGGCGCACTCGTCGTGGATAAGCCGGCCGGTCCCACTTCCCACGACATCGTCCATCGAGTCCGCAGAATCGTCGGGACGAAGGTCGGACACACCGGAACACTCGACCCGGCGGCCACGGGTGTACTGGTTCTGGTGCTCGGCCGGGCCACGCGGCTTTCTTCTTTGTTGACCTCATCGGAGAAGGAGTACGTGGCCGAGGTTCGCCTCGGCCACGTGACCGACACCTACGACTCTGAGGGCCGGGTGCTCGAGGAGCATCCCGTGCCTCGACTCGAACGGTGCGAAGTAGAGCAAACGCTCGATCGATTTCGGGGGACGATCCGTCAGATTCCGCCCATGTTCTCGGCAATCAAGATCGACGGGGAACCGCTGTATCGCGCAGCCCGCCGCAACGAAGTCCGTGAGCGGCCGAGCCGCGAGGTCACCATCCATGAGCTCGAACTGCTCGAGTTGGATCCGCCGGCCCTCCGAATCCGGGTCGTCTGCTCGGCAGGCACGTATATTCGGAGTTTGGCCTACGATATCGGCCAAAGGATCGGCTGCGGAGCGATCCTGGATTCTCTGCAACGTACCCGATCCGGCCATTTTCGCCTGAACCAGGCCATTCCGCTCGAAAGACTCGCCGATGAATGGAAGGACCGGCTGCTGCAGATGTCCGAACTGCTGCCCCAGCTGCCCGTTCGTCGTCTGAGCCATGAGGAAGGACGCGCGATCGTGCACGGCAACCCGATCCCGGATCTTTCCTGCGAGTCGACAGGGGACATACTCTGGCGCCTGACCCTGGAAGGTGATCTCCTGGCGCTGGCGGAGCTCCGGGATGGCGCCTACCGTCCCAAGATCGTCCTCCGGACCGATCTCGCCGACTGAAGCGGAGCAGCCCGGAACTACTGATAGCTCTCCTTGATCCAGCGCTCGAAGGTCCCTCCGGGATCGCTGACGGCCGCCTTGTCGATTTCGAAGGCCGCCCCCGGAGTCCGCTTGCTCAGAAGTTTCAGGGCGTGTTCGTAGCTCTTCACGAACGAACGGCAATGATCCACGAAATCCGCACCCGACTGCTCGGCCTGCTCGGCCAGCAACTGGGTGGCCTCCGGTGTGAAGGAGAGCTTGATGGTGTATTCGTCGCCGATTTCCCGTTCGACCCGGCCGGCCTTCCATTGGAGGACCTGAGGACGGTCCAGTCGCGGATTGCCGAGCAGCTGCTGGAGCTTCGCGGCTGGATCGTTGACCAGGTCCCGGGTGACGATGAACTCCCGGACCTGGCTGTCGGGCAGAAAGTACTTGAATTCGCGGAAGATCTTCTCGCAAACGGACATCAGGCCACGGGCCCCGGTGCGCTCCTCCGCGGCAATTTCGGCGATTCTCCGCATCCCGTCGTCGGTAAAGAAGACCTCGATGCCGTAGGCTTTGAAGTCTTCGCGGTACTGTTTGATGATGGATCCTTCGGAGTGCTTGGCGATATCGAAGAGGTCCTGGACCGAAAGCGGCTGGCAGTGCACGACAACGGGAAGACGGCCGGCAAACTCGGCTTCAAAGCCGTATTCGATGAAATCAACGGCGCGAACGCGCTCATAGAGACTGTGCTCTTCGTCGACGGACAGCTTTTCGCCCGTGAAACCGATCTGCTTCGAACCGATCCTCTTCTTGATGATGTCGGTCAGTCCCTGGAACGCTCCGCTGACGATGAACAGGATGTGGCCGGTATTGATGGTCTTCTTCTCGATGCGCCCCTTGGTCTGGAATTCGATGAAGGCCTGCATCTGGCTGGCGATGTCGGTGGCCGATCGGAGCGGAACCTCCGTCTCTTCCATCAGTTTCAGGAGATTGCGCTGGACCCCCCGGCCGCTCACGTCGCGCCCCATCGCGCCCATCGAAGCTGCGATCTTGTCGATTTCATCCAGGTAAATGATGCCGCATTCGGCCAGGGCTACATCCCCGTTTGCCTGGGTGACGAGCTCGCGGACCAGGTCTTCCACGTCTCCGCCGACATAACCGGTCTCGCTGAATTTGGTCGCGTCGGCCTTGGCGAAGGGGACACCGATAAGGCGGGCGATGTTCTGCACCAGGTAGGTTTTTCCGACGCCGGTCGGTCCGATCAGAATGATGTTCTGCTTCTTGTAATCGAGCCAGTTCTCGGGACCCTTCAGGTTCTGGATATGGTGATAATGATCGCAGATGGCGGTCGCCAGCACCTTCTTCGCATCGTCCTGACGAATGACGAACCGGTCAAGGTACTTCTTGATATCACTCGGTTTATAGTTGAATTCCAGTGCCTTGTTGCGTGCCTCGGCACGCGCGGTCTCTTCATCATCGACTTCCTCGGTCTGAGCCTGCGAGAAGAGGTCGACCTGGACACCGGATCCGAATTTATTCTGGAGGAATTTTCTCAACTCCTCGGGGCTGATCTGTTTATCGGAACTCATGTTTTGCGTTCACCTCTCCGGCCCGTCGGGGCCTACTTTATAGATGCGAGGCGTCGGGTGAAGATTCGGTCCGCCCGGTTGGCTGCCGATCCGCCCGGTCAGTCTTCCGGATAGAAGTTCCGAACCCAACGATGCTTTCGGAGCTCGGAAATGATTGCGTCACTGAGTGCAGGCCGATCGGATACCGCGACGTTCGACTCGACGTGTTCGGTCTTGCGCATGCCCGGGATCACGGTGCTGACTGCCGGATGGTGGAGGCAAAAACGAAGCGCCAGCTCCGGCAGTGACTCCACTTCCGCACCAAGCAGCTGCTTCAGTTCCTGGACACGTTCGTAGACCTGGCGTTTCCGGTCGCCGGCAAAATACCTTTCGCGCCAGTCTCCCTGAGGAAACGCGGTGTCCGGCGTGATCTTGCCGGTCAGCGAGCCTTCATCGAACGGAACACGGGCGATCACGCCCACGTCGTGCTCGAGGCAGGCCGGAAACAATTCGTCTTCCGGAGACTGGTCGAAGATGTTGTAGATGACCTGGACCGTGTCAACCTTTCCGGAGCGGACCAGCTCCACGGCAGAGGCCGGTTTGTGATCATCGATCGAGACGCCGAAGTAGGCGAACTTTCCCTGTTTCTTCAGGTTCTGTATGGTCTCGAACCATTCGTCCCGGGAAAGCCAGGACGCATCCCAGACGTGGAATTGGATCAAGTCGAGTTGTTCGAGCTCAAGGTTGGCCAGCGACTGGTTGACGGAGTCGACGATATGTTGGGAGGGGAATACTTCCTCCAAGGTTCCGTGGGACGGCCAGCGCATGTTCTTGGGGGGAATCTTGCTGGAGACGTGGATCCGTTCGGAACGTTCCCGAATGATTTTTCCGACGAGCTTCTCCGAATGTCCGTTGCCGTAGACCAGGGCTGTGTCGATGAGATTGACTCCCTGGTCGATGGCCGTGTGAAGGGCACGAAGCGACTCCTTGTCCTCGGCACCCTTCCACATGGCGCCACCGATTCCCCAAGCCCCATATCCGATTTCCGAGACTTCGATTCCCGTTCTGCCCAGTTTTCGATACTGCATTTGTTTCGACTATAACAAAAGAGGGTCGCGGGTTGGGGGTTTGACAGCCCAGCCGGACGAAGGGGAGAATCATGCCTTCTCCAGTCACAACCCAAACCGGAGAACGACACCATGGCAAAGAGCAATTCATTCGACATCACTTCGACGACAGACTTGAACGAAGTCCGAAACGCGATCAATCAGACCATGAAGGAAGTGCATCAGCGTTTCGACTTCAAGGGCAGCGTCAGCGACGTCACCCTCGAAGAGACCGACCTCGTGCTCCTGTCGGATGACGAATACCGCTTGAAGAGTCTCCTCGACATCCTCGAGGCGAGACTCATCAAGCGAGGGGTCTCGATGAAGGCACTCTCGCCAGATCGGATCGAGAGTGCGGCAGGTGGCAACATACGCGAGAGGATTCATATCCAGCAGGGGATTCCCACCGACAAGGCCAAGGAGATCATCCGTTTCATCAAGGACACCAAACTCAAGGTCCAGGTTTCCCTGCAGGGAGACACGGTCAGGGTCTCCGGCAAAGATCGCGACACGCTGCAGGAAGTGATCGCGCGCCTGCGCGAGGAGGACTTTGGAATCGATATGCAATTCACGAACTACCGGAGTATCTGAGGTGTCGATGATTTCTGAAAGAGCACGTCTGCTCGAACTGCTCAGGACCCTGTCTCTCAGGCTGGGCAACTTCACGCTGGTCTCAGGGCAGAAGAGCCACTATTACTTCGACAGCAAGTTCACGACCCTGGATCCGGAAGGCGCCAGTCTGACAGCCGGTCTCCTTCTTACGGAGCTCAAGCAGCGGCAGATCCGCGTGGAGGCCATCGGCGGCCTGACTCTGGGGGCCGATCCGATCGTGGCAGCGGTGGCCGCAATCAGCCATCTCCGTCGGGATGAGTTCTCTCCGCTGCGGGCCTTTATCGTGCGAAAAGAGCCGAAGAAGCATGGAACCCAGCGTTTCATCGAAGGTTTCGAGCCGAAGCCCGGAACACCCGTCGCGATCGTCGACGATGTCTGTACGACCGGAGGATCGACCCTGAAGGCCATCCGGTCGGCTGAAGAGGCCGGGATGAGGGTCACGGCCGTGCTCTGTCTGGTCGATCGCGAGCAGGGAGGTCGAGAGGCCCTGCGGGACTATGCCTTCTTTCCTCTCTTCACCGCGACCGAACTGCTGGCAGATCCGCGTATCCAGGCAGAATTGGAGCGGCTTGCCGCCCAATCGTAAGCTGCCGTTCAAAGATCGGTCTCGCAATGGAAACTCAGATCGTGGTCAGCGGGCTGACCAAGCAGTACGGTGACTTTTCCGCCGTGCGCGGGATCGACTTCGAGGTGCACTCGGGAGAAGTCTTTGGGCTGCTCGGCCCCAACGGTGCCGGCAAGACCACAACCGTGGAAATCCTCGAGGGTCTGCGCAGCCGGAGCGGCGGCCGGGTATCCGTTCTGGATTTCGATCCCGAGACCCAGAACCGATCGTTGAAGGACCGGATCGGAGTCTGTCTCCAGTCGACGAATCTCCCCGAGAAAATCAAGGTCCACGAGGCTCTGGAGCTCTTCGCGAGTTTCTACTCACACACGAAGCGACCGGACGCGTTGCTCGAGCGTCTTCAACTTGCGGAGAAGCGGGATGCCTACTATGGCCAGCTCTCGGGGGGACAGAAACAGAGGCTCGTGCTCGCTATGTCGCTGATCAACGATCCCCAGTTGCTGTTTCTGGACGAGCCGACGACCGGACTGGATCCCCAGGCTCGTCACGAAATCCATGGGCTCGTCCAGTCCCTGCAGTCGGAGAACCGCACGGTCCTGCTCACGACTCACTACATCGAAGAAGCGGAGCGACTGTGCAATCGAGTCGCGATCATCGATGGTGGACGAATCATCGCCATGGGGACGCCACGCGAGATTCGCGAGCGGGCGCTCGGCAGTTCGCTGATCGAGATCGCCTGCGAGGCACCTCTCCCGGTGGGAGACCTGCCTCCCTGGAGGGAGGTCGAGAAGGTCTCGCTGTCTGCTGACCGTTGCCGGCTGACGGTTCTGTCCCGGCATCCGGCGCGGACGTTGGTGGATGTCGTGAAATGGATCGATGCGCAGGGGATTGAGCTCTCCGACGCGTTCGTCCGGAGACCCTCGCTGGAGGACGTCTTCATCGAGTTGACAGGGAGAAGCCTTCGCGAATGAAAGCGTATCTCGAGCTGACCAAGATCGATCTCCGGCTCGCTCTGCGGGACAAGAGTGTGCTCTTCTTCAGCTACCTCTTTCCGCTCCTGTTCTTCTTTGCTTTTGCGGAATTCCTCGAGACCGCGATTTCCCATGTCGCCAGCATGGTGCTGTTGATGGGAATTCTCGGAAACGGCCTGTTCGGTGCGGGGATGCGGACCGTACACGATCGAGAGGACCACATTCTGCGAAGGTTCAAGGTTGCGCCGATCGCCCCGAACCACCTGCTCGTGGCTTCTCTCATCACGGGCTGGATTCTGTACATACCGGTTGTTCTTCTGATCGTCGGACTCGCCCATTTCATTTACGGGATGTCCTTCCCGGAGCGGTACATGGCTTTCGGTGTCATCCTGACGGTCGGGGTTCTGGCTTTCCGTGCGCTGGGGCTCATTCTCGCGGCCGTTGCGAACTCGATGCAGGAAGTGAACATTCTCGTCCAGTTCTTCTACTCGCCGATGCTGTTCCTGAGCGGCGCCCTGTTTCCGATCGCGGTTTTGCCTCACTGGGTTCAGCTCCTCTCCCAGTACCTGCCGGCGACCTATCTGGTCAGCGGGATTCAGGGAGTGTTTCTGCAGAATGAATCGCTGGGACAGAGTGCGGTACCGGTCCTGGCGCTGACGATGACAGTGTTGCTCGGCCTGTTCATCTCGGCCAAGCTGTTTCGTTGGGAGAAGGAGGAAAAGGTACCCAACTCGGCAAAGGTCTGGGTCCTGGCGGTTCTCGCACCCTTCCTGATTCTCGGAACTCTCCAGCTCTACTCGAAGGACGAACTGCGCAAAGCGCACATGCTCTACCGTGAGATCCGGCGAAGCGAGAGCATCCTGATCGAGGATGCGCGGGTCTTCGTGGGTGACGGCCGCGTCCTCGAGCGAGGCTCCGTACTCGTCAGGGACGGCCGGATTGTCCGCATCTTCGACCAGGGTGAACCGCCAGACGTTTCGGCCGCCACCGTCATCGCCGCCTCGGGCAAGACGCTTCTGCCGGGTCTGATCGATACCTTCGCTTCGGTCGCATCGACCACCAACCGTCCCTCGGGTGAGAACGCTCCCGTGCAGGTCGTAATTCGGGAGGCTTTGGCCAGGATGCTCTATTGCGGCGTTATGGCGGTTCGAGCCGTGGATGTCCCGCCCGATTTGCAGTCCCAGGTTCGTGAGGCTTCGGAGTCGGGAGAGTTCCTGGGTGCGGAGATCTTTCTCGCCTCACCGGCGGGAAGCGCAGGCGGCCTTGCAGAGGGATCGACCTTCCTGGGAGGTGGAGGGACGCGTTCCGGTTCAGCCGATTGTCTGCTCTTCCAGGTGCCCGCTCAGCCACATCGGCCGTATCTGGCCATGCTTCAGGCCCTGGTCAATCGGGGACGACAGGAGAATGCTCACCTGGTGGGTGTCCTCGAGGGACCGGGCAGTCTCGGGCCGTCGCTGGGACTCGGACTTGACGAACTCGTGTATCCCTACGCCCGTGAGCCCTTTTCCGAGAGCCGGTTCTCACGGCTTGCCGACCAACCGGTGCTCTTCTCGGTCTCGCAGGCCTGGCCTGAAGCCGCACTCCAATTGGTCCGCCGCAATCCGGCGATGCTGGAGCACTCATTGGTCCAGCAGGTGACAGGGGCCGCAGCACTGGACTACCTGAACAGGGAGATCCTCAACGGCCATCTCGTGCCGGCGGACGTCGATGTCGGAACGGCACCCGAGGTCGTCGGGACTGCGGCGAGTCTTCTGGATGAGGCGTGGAAACGAGGCATCTCACTGGTTCCGGGCAGTCAGGCGGGGCGACCGATGCTCATTGCGGGTCCGAGCCTTCAGTTCGAGTTGCAGCGATGGATGGAAGCTGGGATTCCGCCATCGGCAATCCTGCAGGCTGCGACGGCCAGGGCCGCGGCGGCGCTGGGCGCAGCCGATCGAATCGGCCTCGTGGCTCCCGGCTACGACGCCGATCTTCTGCTGGTCAACGGCGATCCGACCTCCGACATTCGGGCTCTCGAGCGGATCTCGACGGTCATCTTCAAGGGCGAGAGGATCGACAGATCCGACCTGTTGGGAGAGCGCTGAAGCAATGGGATAGCTTGGGACGAACGGGAAAAAGACAACCGGCGGGACCGGATTCGCCGAAGGGTCGCATCTAAGAGCGGTCCCGTCCCGAGCGTCTCACAGGTCTCATGAGTCCCGGGCTGTCCGTTCAAAGTTCCGAAATATCTACATCCGTCTCCCAGTACTGATCCGACGCCAACAGTTCACCCCAGGTCATGGCCTGGTCCCCATAGGCGGCCTGACGGCAGAGGATCGCGGTGAGCGTGCTCTCGGCACCCTGTTTGAGCTGGTTGTGGTAATTCCGGTCGACAATGCTCTGGACAAACGCCTGAACCTTGAGTGGTGTGGCATCACCCAGCGGATCCACTTCGGGACGCTGGTCTCCGGCTGCTTCGCCGCCCGCGGCTTCCCAAGGGTTGTCACCGCGGATGACGAGACCTCCGCTATAGAACGCCTCGGAGAAGCCCTTGGGGCCGAAGCAGCGCCAGCCGACCGTACCCCAGAGCGGAAGGAACTGCGTCGAAGTAAAACTGGCACGGATGTCACCGGGATAGAACAGAGTCACGGTGTACTGGTCGGACACGTCTCCGATATCGGTTCTGACCTTCCGGTCGGCCGAAGCCTGGGCGCGCAGAGGATGCGCACCGAGGATCCAATTGAAGCAGTCGAGAATGTGGATGTTTTGCTCGACGATGATGTCGCCGCCAAGAACCCGGTCGAAGACCCAGTTGCGGATCTTCCGCTCGGTCGCGCTCATCGACGCATCTCCCCGCCGCGGAAGATCTCCCGCGAAATAGAAGCCATGCACCAGCGCAATGTCTCCGATGGCGCCCTCGTGCAGGCGCTGGGTCTGCTGCACGAACTGGCTTCCGTAACGGATCTGGAATCCGACGTCGACGGAGACCTTGCCTTGTGCGGCGTCGGCCAGTGAGGCCACCTGCATGCAGCCCCGCACATGCGTGGAGACCGGCTTTTCGAGGTAAATGTGATGCCCCGCATCGAGCATCGCCTTGAGGTGCTCCGGATGGAAGTATGGCGGTGTCGCGATGATGACGATGTCCGCCTTGCTGGCGGCCACCTCCTGATAGGCCGTCGGACCGACGAACTGCTTCTTCACCTTGCTTCGACCCAATCCGTCCTGCATCTCATTGAGCCGTCGCTGGGTGGCGTCGAGCTGGTCCTGGAAGAGATCGCCGAGAAAGACGACCTGGACATTCGTATTCTTGACGAAGTCTCCGGCAACGGCATTGCCACGGCCTCCGCAACCCAGGAGCGCCACGTCGAGTCTGGAGTTGGCAGCGCTGCCGAACGCAGTCTCGGGGGTGACCAGGAGAAGTCCACCCGTCAGGGCGGCAGATGATTTCATGAATTCGCGGCGTCCTACAGGATTCGAAGACTTGGGCATGTTTCCTCCTCAACTCCCGGCATGATACCAAGCGCCGTGATCGAGGACCAGAATGGGACGCTTGAGACCTGCGGGACATCCATGGGAAGAGAGAGGAGAGGAATGAGGAACGGAGAACCGGAGGACGGGAGAACCGGACCTGACATCTGCAACGTTCCGGGTTCGACGAATCGGGTCTTCGAGTTCTCGAAACCGGAGACCCGTAACTCGAAACCATCAGGGTGACAACTTCTGACCGGGACTTGACACCGGGCAGGTCTCGCGACCCGTGGGTCGCATCGGTACCAGGCCGTCCCGTTTCATCTCCCTCGTCGCTGCATGCTCCGTGCCAGGCGAACCGCACCGGCCCAGGGGTTCGACCAGGGCCCCGACTGATACCGTTGCGCGGGAACGACAGCGGTCGGCCGGAACAGACTCAGTCGCCAGTAACGCGCCAGGCGGTCGGCTGAGTCGACGAGGAGTGAAGCCGAGAGAAGCAGCTGAAAACGCTCGGAAATCCAGGGGCTGCCCGTGCGGACGCACCGCTGCAGGAGATTCGCCGCCAACCGGACCCGTCGAGAGATCGGGACTTCGCCCGGCCACTGCGTTCCAAACAGTCTCCTGCCGAGTTCGACGGCGACTCCGACGAGCGATCCGAAGCCGTACCGTTCGGATCGCCGGACGACTGTCTGAAAACAGCCCGCCAGCAAGGTGTCCCCCGCGGCAAGGTGCAGATCGAAGAAGGGCAGCAGGCTGCAAAAGCCGTGTTTGAGACTGTGCACGAACAGAAAGAAGAGGAGATCCTCATCCGCCAAGCGAAGGAGACCGCTCTCCCAGGGCTCCGCGCGTTTCCAGAGAGAGTCGGGGTCGAACCGGTAGGGTTCCAGACGGTTCATGATATTCATGTGGAGATCGAGATGGAGGCCGGGGGCATCTCGCGGAGACAGTGTCTGCGGCAGTTCCCATCGGCGCAGCACTTCAGAAGAGAGGCCCCGGAAAGGCCCCGGAGTCAGCGTGAAGCCGGCATCGAGCAGGCCGCTTATCAGCGACTCGAAGGACGATTCGCGGACCATGATGTCGAGGTCCCGGAAGGGTCTCGCCTCGGCAGGCTCGTAGAGTCGCTCGGCGAGGCAGGGCCCCTTGAGAAGAATGAGCGGGATGCTCGCGCGGGATGCGATTTCGCCGACCCGGTCCAGAACGTCGAGGTAGGCTCGTCGTTTGGCTGCCCAGGCCCAGACAGATTCGTCCAGTTCCCGCTTCACGCTCGGGGGGACGTCCCATTTACCGTTTCGGCCGATCCTCGCCTGCAGGGGAAGAAGAAGCCGGTGTTTCGAGGCCGCTGCCAGGATCGGAGGCCAGGTGACGGGCCGAACCGCTGGATCCCGGTCGGCGAGAAGGTGTGTCAGGATGTCCGTAGGCCGAGAGCTCGGCCGGCGATCGTCCACGGGGCCAGTTTATCCGCAGAGCGGTTCGATTGGGAGACGGTCCATCGGAATTGTTTCGACTCTTCGTTGGGAATCTTGGGCAATTTTGCACGAAAGCGGCCCGAGGGGCCGGATGGGCATTGACGGCCGAAAGTTCCTGTGTTAGAGAATCTTGCAGCGGTTTGAAAACTATGACCAGTGAAAAGAGAGAGAGCAAAGATCGGCGGCGGTTCTTGAGGCGACTCGCCATTGGAGCGGGCCTTTCCGCTCCCCTGTTGGTGACCCTGTCGGACCGAAAGGTCGTGGCGCAATCCGGAGGCCCGACTCCGACCAGCACCCCCCCCGGCTAGGGTTTCGTCGTCTCACGGCATACCTGCATCCGCCATGGAGATGAAGAGAGAGTCCGCTTGGATTCCGCGCGTCCCGGTGGAGATCGTCGAGGAAGTCGTGGATGACCAGTTGGTCGTCTACGATCCTCGAGCGGACCGCGTCCATGTGTTGAACCTGGCGGCGGCTGCCGTCTTCGACCTTTGCGACGGCAAAACGACGGTCGAGGCGATCGTGAGTGCGTTCAGGGAGTCCGTACCCGAAGGGTCCCTCGACTGCGATCATGAAGTCCCGAGAATCCTCGGTGAAATGTTGGACCAGGGTCTTCTTGAGTAAAGGGATCCGGATTCGCGCTACCCATCCTCAGGCCATCCCCGTCTTTGAACGCCTGTTGAGCACTCTTCCCGAGCACCCGTCGGAACCTTCGGCGGCGTTCCAGGTCGGGGAGATTGGTCGGAGCTGGTCTCTGGAGTTCCCAGGCGGCTCTCGAAGTTCGGTCCCATCCCTGGCTGATGCGTTCTACGGCGTCGAATCGTACGTCTATGATCACCTGCTTCCGGACGAGCCATCGTGTCTCGTTCTCCACGGTGCTGCCGTCGTCGATGTCGACAGCGGCACAGCCGTTCTGCTGGCCGGGCCCAGTCACTGCGGAAAGAGCACACTCTCGCTGGCGCTTACGGCAGGAGGTGGTTTTGCCTACCTTTCGGAGGAAGCCGTCGGGTTGCGGCTCGACGGGTCCGTCATTCCGTATCCGAAGCCCTTTCGGATTCGAGCGGGAAGCGAGCGATTGGTTCAGGCACGTCCGGGATGGAGCCTCGCAGGGACGACCGATTCCGGTATCCGATACGTAGTACCCCCGCGCGAACTCGTTGCACCACAGTCCGGACAGATGCGGATCCGTTGTGCAATCTTTCCCGAGTTCAGAGAAGGTGAACGCTGCTCGTCCCAAGCGATGACACGGGCGGGGGGGATGGCCTGGATGGCGACCTGTTCGACGAATCGACCGGAGTGGCTCGCTGCGACGTTTCATCGGCTTCCTGC
Organism: uncultured Acidobacteriota bacterium; assembly: GCA_963823995.1. GTDB lineage: Bacteria > Acidobacteriota > UBA6911 > RPQK01 > JAPXNP01 > JARRKC01. The sequence continues at coordinate 114,905 of CAWGNQ010000009.1, read as the reverse complement.
GCTGTGGGAGAGGATCCGGTCCTGGAAGCTGCGGTGGTCGGATCCGGAAGAGGCGGCCCTGTTGGTTCGACGTCTACTCCGCCAGTCCCTCTCTCAGGAGCAGGGTCGGCCGCAAAACCCGAGATCATCCCGAAGGAGCCTGGCTTGAGCTCGAGTATCGGCGGCCCTCCGGTTGCCGACCCGGCGGCCTGGTACCTGGTGATGCTCATCATTGAGCTGGCCGTCTGGCCCATGATCTTCCGTTACGCAGACCGCATCGCAGACCGTGGCTACTCGATGGCCCGACTGACCGGAATCCTCCTGTCGGGCTGGCTCTGCTGGTCGGGCTGGGTTTACGGAATCTGGGCGATGAGCACCGCCTCGGCCTGGATCTGTCTCGCCGTCGTCGCCCTGGCGGGCTGGGGGCCGGTGCTCTTTCGGGCGCTAAAAGGGAGTCGGGCACCGTCGAGCCAGGCAGCCGCCGACACTCGACTGGATCCACTCGACTGGATCCGCAGGAATCTTCGGCTGGTCGTGTCGCTCGAGGCCGTCTTCCTGATTGCCTTCGTCGCGCTCCTCATCCTGCGCTCCTTCCTTCCAGTCGCTACACACACTGAACAGCCGAGTGACCTTATGATCCTGAACAGCATCGGCCACAGTGCGATTTTTCCTGCGCAAGACGGGTGGCTGGCCGGATTTCCGATCAGCTATTACCATTTCGGTTACTGGCTTGAAGTCTTCGTCGGCAGGCTGGCCGGAGTCTCGCCGACACTGGTCTACAATCTTGGGCTCGCCTCCCTCTTCGGACTGCTTTGTTCCGGCTGCTTTGGCGTCGGCTACGATCTCGTATCGGCCGGGCGGGATCTGGCCGCGGCGGGGACGGCCCGTGACGAAAGGGGCAGGTCGTGGTTGTCCCTCAGGAGGGGCCTCGTTGGCGGAGTCCTCTCGGTGGGGGTGGTTTGTCTGGCCGGAAATTTCCGTACAATCTACGACCTGATCCGTTACGGCGGCTCCCGACCGGACTGGTGGTGGCTGTCCAGTCGGGCCATCCGGGACGTCGATCTGTCCGGACGGAGTTTTCCAGCGATCACCGAATTTCCTGCATTCAGCTTCATCCTCGGCGACAACCATCCGCACGTCCAGTCGGCGCCGGTTCTCGTTCTGCTCGTCCTCGTGCTGTTCAATCTCTTTCTTAGCCGGCATCGAAATGCCGCCCGGAACCTCGGATCACCCACAGGCGGTCTCTCCTCCGTGGATCGGTTCGTCCTCGGGTTCCTGCTCGGAACCCTGGGAGCCACGAGCAGCTGGGACCTGCTGGGTGCCGGGTTGCTGATTGCAGGCGCACTGTGCTGGGGCCAATCGGCGGTGTGTTTCGGGAGCAACAGGACGCATCGGTCTTGGCCACGAGCGATCCGGGTCGTGACCTCCGACCTGGCGATGGTCCTTGCCGTGGCACTGCTCGCTTTCGCCCCCCATCTTCTGACGACGGACTCCCGGATCCATGGACTGCTACCGAACCTCGTCTTCCCGACAGCACTGAGCGACTTCATCGCTGCGTCGGGGCCCGCCTGGCTCGGCCTCGGTCTGCTTGCATGGTCCCTCATGCCACTGCTGAGGAGGCCGCCGCCGCTGCGGTTGGTTCTCTCTCTCGGTGTTGCTCTCCTTCTCTCTCTCGGTGGGCTCCTTGTCTGGGTGAACGAGAGCGAGCGGTTACGTCGGTGGGTCGCCGGCCTGGGAGGAGATCCAGGCGGACTGACCCGCGAGGTTTGGCTCCGCTGGGCCGGAAACCCCTTCGTGGTGCTGGGGCTTTCCACGGCTATCCTGCTCTCGCTTTGGATGCTCCGGGTCCTTTCGTCATACCGGACGAACCACTCGGAGGGGGACGGGAATCGGCTGCCGGTTCCCGTCGTCGGCTTCGCCGTTCTTTTGGTCCTTACAGGACTCCTGCTGCTCCTTTTTTCCGAGATCCTGTTCGTGCACGATGTCTTCGACCGTCGCATCAACACCGTGTTCAAGCTGCATTACGGAGCCTGGATCCTCCTTGGCCTGGCGGGAGCATTCGGGCTGGCGTCCCCGATTCTTCGCCGCCCGAAGTCGGGGCTTCGCTACGCGGCGTTGATGATCCTGGCGGCAACTTTGCTCTATCCGGTCGCCGCTGCGGCAACTCGGGTGACCCGCAGCGGCGGACAGGTCCGTGATCTGGATGCGCTAACTTCCCTGCGGGACGGTTCCCCCGATCTGTATGCCGTCCTGCACTGGATTTCCGAGAAGATTCCGGAGAGATCGATCATTCTGGAATCACCCGGGCGTCGGGAGGAGCCCGAATCGAGCCGGGTGTCGGTTGTGACCGGTCGACCGACACCACTCGGCTGGAGCGATCATGAGCAACAATGGCGCTCCGCAAAAAGCATGCTGCGACTCATCGAGGCGCGAGCCGCATGGGCCGAGGCCGTCTACACCGCTCGTGATGAACAGACGCTCGAAGCGGGACTGGGTCGGCTGGGTGTCCGCTACGTCTTCGTCGGGAAACGCGAACACCGGCTGTTTGGCGTTCCCGACGAATCATCCGTTTTCGACGACTGCTGTCGATGCCTGTTTCGCAGTGGGCGCTTCCGGGTCTACGACTGTGGCAGTCCGATCGGTGGAGTGGAGGCCCCAACTCCATGAGCCGATGGCTGCGGACCTGGAGAGCCTGGGGCTGGGAAGGGAGGGCCTGGGTCGTCCTGGGCGTCACGGCAGCGGTCATGCGACTGGCAGGACTCGGCAACCGGCCACTCAGTTACGACGAGGGCGTCCATGCCTTCTTCTCGTGGCGACTCGCGGAGACAGGCTGGTACTACCACTCTCCTGCCGGACACGGTCCGGTTCTTTACTATCTTGACGCCCTCCTCTTTGTCCTGACCGGCGCCTCCGACTTCACGGCCCGACTGGTGCCCGCATTGGCCGGTGTCGCGTTGGTCCTGGTGCCCGTCGCTTTCCGTCGCTGGATGGGACATTCGGGCGCTCTCGCGGTCGGCTTCCTGTTGATGTCGAGTCCTCTTCTTCTCTTCTACAGCCGGTATCTGCGAAACGACATCTACATTGCGCTGCTCTCGGCTCTCTGGATCTGGGCCTGTTTCCGCTATCTCGAGCGAAGAGCTGTTGCCGATCTCTATCTGCTCGCGGTCGTCGTCAGCCTGTCGGTTGCCACCAAGGAAGTCGCGTTCATCTTTGCAGCGATCGTCACCTCCTGGTTCGTCTACGTGGCACTGCGCTTCAAAGAGCATCGAGCACCGGCCGTCGACCTGGGGGTTCTTCACGTAACCTCCCTGCTTCCTTTCTCCATGCCGCTCGTGCTCGTCGTGGCCGGGTTCGGAGGGCAACTGGAACGGATCCGGTCCATTCCAGAGGCCGCAGCCGGCTGTGCGGTGCTCGGGGCGATGCTGGCGACGCTGCTTGCGTGGCTCTGGTCGAGGAGACAATCTGCGGGATCCTCTCTCGGCTTCACCCTCTGGATCCGTCTGGCGGCGCTCGGATGGGGCATCGACGCGCTCTACTTCTCGACCTTTCTCAAGAATCCCGGCGGGCTCGTATCCGGCTTTTTCGGGAGCGTCGGCTACTGGCTTGGCCAACAGCCGGTTGGCCGTGGTGGTCAGCCCTGGTTCTACTATCTGCTGATCCTCGGGCTGTACGAATTTCTTCCGCTCCTGCTGGCCCTCCTGTCGGTGGTGTTTCGCCTCCGGAGCGGCCCGACTGTCCCCGGTCATGGGGGAGCCGTCACGGCGGCCAGGCTTCGCGAGCTCTTCTGGTGGTTCAGCCTCTACTGGCTATGTGCATCGCTGATCGCGTTGACGCTTGCCGGAGAGAAGATGCCTTGGCTGGCGATTCATATCGTTCTGCCTCTCTGCTGGCTGGGCGGTGACGGTCTGGCGCGGCTCCTGCAAACCCCACGCCGACTCATTGTCGAGGGTGCGGGCCTCCTTGCGGTGCCGGCGCTCCTTTTCGTCGCCTGGATCTCGTTTCTCCGCACGGGGATGGAGGTCTCCAGTCCGCTCGAACAGGCGGAGGTCCAGGCGGGTTGGCTCGGCCTCCTGATCGGTCTTGCGGTGGCAGCCCTTCTTCTGTTCCGCTCCTGGCAGTGCAATCGGACCCTGTGCCGTCCGTTGATCACAGGTTTCGTCATTCTGGGAACTCTTCTCTGGTTTCGGACTGCCTGGATACTGAACGTGGTGAATCCGGAATCTCCCTCGGAGCCGGCGGTCTACGCCCATGCCGATCCGGATATCCGACGGCTTCTGGGACGCCTGAAATCCCTGGATCCCTCCGTTGTCGTGCGGGTCACACCCGAGTCCTCCTTCCCGGTCCGATGGTACCTCCGGAGCCAGGAGGATGTGGAGGAAGTCGAGTCCCTCGACGAAGCGGAGGGCAGGGCGCAACTCCTCATTACCTCGACACCCGCGCCTGGAAGAGGAGAAAGTGCAGGGACCGGAAGGTCCGCCTCGGAGTACCCCTACCTCTGCTGGCCGGACGAGGGTTACAGGTCTTTGTCGGCGAGCGCTCTTCTTGGCCGGCTGGGCGTCCGAGGGACTCTGCGAGCCTTCTGGCACGCCTTTTACGATCGAGACTACGGAGATCTGCCGGGATATTCTTCGCCGTCGCGACGCACGGTGACCTTGATCGAGATCGAGGCACAGAAGGAAGACGGTTCCCCCGCTCCCAGCGGAGGCCGACAGTGATCCGCAGGCTGTCCATTCCCCTCACCGCGGTGTGCGCGGTGTTTCTGGCCCGAATTGCAGGTGCACCCACCCGCGCGGTCGACGCGGGTTCGAGCGCCGGAGTGGGTCAGTTTCTCGGCCCCCTGGCCTGGGGTTTGACGGTCGTCGCTCTGGGGTGGATGGTATTTCCGCTGTTCCGCCGGTTCTTTGGAGGTTTGCCCGACCGGGGCTGGTTTCTGGCGCGCTGGGCGGGACTTGCCTTCGTCGGATGGGGCGCCTGGGCGTTGTCCGCTCTCCACCTCGTGCCGTTCTGGCCCTGGAGTGCGCTGGTCTCGTTCGGAATTCTGGCGGGGCTGGGCTGGCTGTCGGTACGCCTTAGCCCGGCCGTTACGGGCAAGTCGCCCGGATCGAGCATGGTTTGGATCGGGATCGGGGAACTGGTCTTTTGGGGAGTCTTCGGTGTGCTGCTGCTGGCCCGGATCCTCAATCCGGACCTGGTGACGCCCTCGGCAGGGGGCGAGAAACCGATGGAACTGGCCATCCTCAACGCGGTCGTCCGGAGTTCCTGGTTCCCTCCGCCGGATCCCTGGTTGGCCGGTCATGCCCTGAACTACTACTACTTTGGATTCGTACCATTCGCTTTTCTGATCCGGCTGATCGGAATTCCCAGCTCGGTCGGATTCAATCTGGCCATTCCCACCGTCGGAGGTTTCGCGGCGGTCGGCGTCCTGCTGGCGGTCGGAACCCTGGTTCGTCCGGCGAACGGGGCAGGATCGGAGGGACAGGACGAAGAAACCGATCGGTCGCGACAGGGTTGGCTTCGGGTCTTCTGGGGCCCGGTACTGCTCCTGGGGGTCGGCAATCTGTTCGAACTGAGACTCCTGGCCTCCGGGTTTCGGCGGCTTGCAGAAAGCGAAGCCGGGTCGTCGGTTCCCTTCATCGGCGCCCTCCAGGAGGCTGCTCTGGGCTTTTCCGCATGGCTGATCGACGGTCGGACCTGGCCTTATTCCCTGACGTCGTTCTACTGGAGCGCGACCCGGGTCATTCCCCATCCTGCGTCCGAACCGGCGCCCATCACCGAATTTCCACTCTTCTCGATGCTCTTCGCCGATCTGCATCCTCATGTGATGGCATTGCCGGGACTCCTGTTTCTGATACTGGCGCTCAGCAGCGTGGGCCGAACCGGCTCCGATCCGGAAGCCCGCTCTCAGGGATGTTGGAGGAGTCTCCTTCGGGGAGTCATGGCGGGCATAGTGGTGCTCATCAATCCCTGGGAGCTCCCCCTCGTCCTCGGGTTGCTGTTGTTTCTCCCCGGGCTTTTCGCGGGGGGTCACCAGGTGCTGCGTGAAAGCGCATACTGGGTTCGGGCGGGTCTGTCTCTGCTGATCGCCGGGCTGATCCTGGCTCCTCACTGGTGGAGCTATGAATCACCGGTCCGGGGCGTGCGGCTCTGGCACGGAAGCGGGACGCCGCTCTCGGCATTCCTGTGGATTCACGGGCTGTTCGTGTTCATCATCATCTGGTGGCTTGCCGACCGTTTCCCGGACTGGAAGAGGAAGTCTCGCGAGTCCCGGGCCGGCCTGCTTCTTCAGGTCCGGACGCTGTGGATGGGCTTGTCCGCTCTGGTCGTCTGGACGATCCTGCAGCAGCTGGGGTGGATTTCGGGGGCTGCCTGGCTGGCGACCGCGCTCGGTCTGGTTCTGCTCCTGCTTCTCCTTCGGAGCCGATCGATGGTCGATCGGAGGATCGCAGGGCTTCTTGGCGCGGGTTGCCTGCTCGCGGTCGTGCCCGAATTCCTTGCACTCAACGGTGACGTCGGACGAGTCAACCTCGTTTTCAAGCTCTATTTCGAGATCTGGTGCCTCTGGAGCGTGGCCTGCGGGGCCTGCCTGTACCAGCTGCTCCGCCGACCGGTCGACGGCCGGAGCAGTCCGGGGTTGCGTCGAGGAGGGAGGATCGGACTGGCTCTGCTGGCGGCTGCTGCCTTCCTCTATACTCCCCTTGGATTCGGGTCTCGAATCCTGGACCGCATGGAGGGCGCCGACGGTGTCGGATTGGACGGACTCGGTGCGCTGGTGGACGGCCGGTACCCCTATCAGGGACACTCACTTGCGTTGCGAAGCGATCTCGCAGCCATTCGTTGGCTGCAGCGGAATGTCCGGGGATCGCCGGTCCTCGTCGAAGCCGTGACCGACGACTATGGCCCCGGGGCGAGGTTCAGCTCGGCGACGGGCCTCTCTGCAGTCCTGGGTTGGCCGTGGCACGAGATCCAGCAGCATCAGGCTCGGGATTTCCGACGTGAGGTCCAAGGGAGACGGGAGGATATCGAGCACATTTACACGTCGACTCGCAGTGAGGACATCCTGCCCTTACTCGAGCGCTACGGCGTGCGGTACGTCGTTGTCGGCGTTCTCGAGCGTGCGGTCCACCCGAACAGCGGACTGGCCAAGTTCGAAAAAGACAGCGGCATTCACTGGGATCTGGTTTTCGAGTCCGGCGACACTGCGCTCTACGAGATCCGAAGACGGGTGCAGTGAGGGGCAGCCCTGGAAGTCCCCGGCTCCGGACAGCACCATCACTCCCGGGCCCGTCTCGAGACCGTCCACATCTCCGCGAACAGTGAGACGAGCTTCCCGAAACCTGCCGGTATCGGCCGCGATACTCCGCCGATCTGGTGAGACTGCCAGAGCACGGGTACTTCGCGTACGCGCCACGGTCCGAGAACCGCAAGACCGGTCAGGTGGATGTTGGGCGCGAAAGTGTCTTTGGGCACCCACTGCAGCGAGGTCCGGAGGAACGTCGCTCGCATGAGTCGAAACGGGGAGTTCACGTCGCGAACACCGGATCCGAAGAAGAGACGGACACCGATCCTGGCGCACCAGGAGATGACGCGCCGCGCGAAACGGCTCTTCCTGCCGACGCGCCGGCCTGTGACAAAGTCGAATTCGTCCCGAAGCGGCCAAAGTTGGTCGAACTCTCCGCAAGGGACTTCGTCGTCCGAATCCGTCTGAAACACCCACTCCCCAACCGCGGTTTCATAGCCTTCCCGCAGGGCAAGCCCGTGACCGCGGTTCCCCCGGTGTTCTACGTGCAGTTCGGGGAAATCAAGCGAGCACTCGTCGAGGATTTCTCCGCTTCCGTCCGTCGAGCCGTCGTCGAAGACCAGGAATTCAAAGGGGTCGTGCAGTCCCCGCAGGACCTTGATCCAGCCTTCCACGGTGGACCTGAGATACATGGCTTCGTTGTAGACGGGCATCACGACGGACAAGGTTGGTCGAAGATCGGGCGATCCGGATTCCTCGTGCGGTTCGCGCATCTTCCCAACGTAGGTCTTCATGCCGGCCTCCACCCGGATCGTCGAGGCGTCACCAGGGACACCGCAAACCACAACGAGGCGGGAAGGGTGACGTCATGGTCGCACCACTCCCCGATCGAGGACCCGGACTTCAATGTTCGGACCCGGCCGTTCCACCTTCTCCAACTCACTGAACGGAACGAACAACGCGTCGATCCAGTCCCAAGCCGCGGATTCTGCCCCGTTGCACGACTGAAAGTGCGCTCTTTCCAGCACGGCCCCCCGCCATTTCTCGGTCAGTCCAGGGGGAGTCCGGCCCATGCGCAAAGGATGATCGCACGTGACCACCGCGATCCGACGCTCAGAGAGTTCGGATGGCTCCGGAAATCGGAAAAGCTGCCAACCGGAAGAGGCTCTCCGGGAATCCTTTAACTGATCGAGATACAGACGGGAGATGAACTTGCCGGCTTCTTCGCCGTAGCGTCGGCGGACGTACCGGGTCCGTCGGATCACCGAGTCATAGTGCTCGTAAATCTGGGGCTCCGCCTCGGGTGGGCAGAGAAGGACGATCGGCATGGATGGGGGGATGTGCGCTTCGATCCAATCTCCGGCCAGCGTACGCGTGTCGGTCGACGCGAGCACGGAATCGATCTGGACGGATCGGTAGAGCGTGGTCCCCAGACAGAGGAGCAGCAGTCCGCCGGCTGCAGCGCGAACGGGCGTGCTGCGGGCCTTTTCCAGGAGTCTCGTGAATCCCGACCCGGCGAAAACCGCGACGAGGGGGAGAATCGGCAGGAGGTACCGGTAAGGGACCAGATGCCGGAACGGGATCAAGGCGAGCACGTGCAGGCCCAGATAGCCCGCCAGGAGGATCGTGGCCGATCGCTCAGCACGATCGGACCGCAGTCCGAAACCGATGCCCAGGCCGCAGACCGCAAGACCGAGCAGACCTCCCGGGCCGAAGCGCAGAGGACGCAGGACCTGCAGGATCGCCTCTCGCGGTGTCCAGGGCGGATCACCGGGCTGCCAGAGATAGAAGATCCGCAGGATGTCCAGCAACTCGTGAAACGTCGCGCGCAAATGCAGGAGCACATACGGGTTGAGGACGAAGAAGATTGCGGCCGGCAACAGCGTGACTGCGGCAAGGCGGCGAGCTTGGACGGATCTCAGTGAGTCACGTTCCTTGAAGAGGACCGTGGCGACGAGGCGGGGTCCGAGCAGAAAAGCCGTGTACTTGCTGGCGGCTGCCAATCCGAACCAGGTCCCCATGCCGGCCGGTCTTCGCCCGGACCCGTTGTCGGCAGTGGCGTAGGTGATGCCCGCCAGCAGCGATGCACTCAGAAACAGAACCATGACGTTATCGGTCACCCCGAAGTGGGCGTCCCGGATGGCAAGCGGAGACAGAGCATAGAGTAGGGCAGACGCCAGCCCCGCCCAAAGGTTTCCGGTCAGGCGTACGGCCAGTCGGTACACCACGTAGATCGTGAGCGTCCCGGCCACGACGGAGATCCACCGGGTGGCCAGAAAGTAGGCCGACGGAGCAGCGGCAAAGTCCGCGACGATATCGGTCCCGGTGCGGAAATCCAACAGAGAACCCAGTCCGAACAGGCACTGGAAAAGAAAGGCGACGAGTTCGATGACCAGGGCAGGGTAGACATAAAAGAGCGGGTCTCCCCAACGTTCGAAAAAGTGGATTCCGGGCTCGACCAGCAGGCTCTCGTCGGGTCGAATGTAGAGACTCGACTCGATCGGCAGGCCGAATCCGACTCCCCAGATTCGGAGTGCCGCCCCGCCAAGTACGACCGCCAGAACGAGAAGGTCGGTCGTCCGCTTGTTTGTCCAATCGAGCATGCTCCCTCCTGATTGGGACACCCGGAATCAACCTCCCCGGCATCTTAGTTGACGGCCGTCGGAAAACGAAGAGGACGACAGCTGCTGACGGACGCGCGAGGCCTGCTGGAGATGGCGTCGTTCGTGTCCGATGAAGACCGAGAAGAAGCCGAGCAGGCTCATCCTGATGAAGCGCGCGAGGGGTGACGTGACGCGAGCCTTCGTCAGGTGGAGTCCGTCGGCCGCCTTCAGCCGGCGCCTCATCGCTTTCTGGGACGCGATGAACTGAGTCAGAGCTCCCGACACAGCTTCGGACACCAGGGGTTGAAGCGGCTTGGGAGCCGGAGCCCTGATCTTTGGTGGGGGTTCGACGTACCAGACGAAGATCCGGTCCAGGCGCCCAAGGCGAAAAGGGCCCCGGGAAACGAGTTCCTGCCGCCGCGCCTCTTCGATGGCCTGATCCGCAGCCGGAAGGAAGGTCTCGGTCGTCAGCCGGAGATGGACGAGGTTTTCGGCGATCGACCACTTCTGCGGGGCCGGTCGCCACGCGAGTTCGGTTTCTCCGAGTTCCGAACAGACGGAACGAAACTGTGCATCGATCGCATCCATCTCGCGGAGAAGCTGTTCCAATTCGGGGACCAGCGAGGCATCATCATCTGCGGCGTGCATTTCCGACCATCATACGACAGACAGTCGGACTGCCCGGATTGCCGAGACCGCACGCACCCGGAACTCGAAACGCGAGGGCGTGTTGCCCTCTCGAACCTACCCTGACTCCGGTCGCCCGGCCGTCAAGACCTGCAGAACCGACCCCACGCAGCGTCCGCAACGACCGCCACGGGCTCCGAACCCGAAAGGCCCCGTTGCGTGCGCTGCGGCGTTGCGTGAGATCGAACCGACGAGGCTTCTCATGTAGGCGGGAATCCCAAACCGGAAGGGGGCTGAGACGGATCGGGCAACAGGCCCTCGGGTTGGGGTTTCTGGTTCCTGGTTCCTGGTTTCTGGCGTGTTGGCGCAATCTTTTCGTCCCCCTGAGCTTGCGGCCGTCTCGGCGAGACGTGCCGAACCGATTCCACGCAGCGTCCGCAACGACCGCCACGGGCTCCGAACCCGAAAGGCCCCGTTGCGTGCGCTGCGGCGTGAGATCGAACCGCCGAGGTTTCGCGTGCAGGCCGAAATCTTCTCGCCCCCCGAGCTTGCGGCCATCTCGGTGAGACGTGCAGAACCGGCCCCACGCAGCGTCCGCAACGACCGCCAAGGACTCCGAACCCGAAAGGCCCCGTTGCGTGCGCAGCGTTCGCCGCGTGGGGTCGAACCGCTGAGGTCCCGTTCATGGACCGGAAAGGTCCGCGAGCGACCGGGGGCATTTGGGCAACACGCCCGCGAAACGCGAAACCTCGGAACCTTGGAACCGCGAACGGCCCGGAGTTGGCGTCGATCCGGCCCAACGGGCAGCATAGCCCGCTCCCGAAGGGAGACTTCGAGCCCTTCAGTGCTCATCCCCCCAGAGCTTGGGGTCGTTGCCCTGTTGCTTTCGCCAGGCGTCCCGCCAGCGGTGGATATCGACGACACCGATGAAGGGTCGCGGCGTCCGTTCCTGTTTGCTCGCAAGCGGCGGGAACGTCTTGTGCGGATCCTTCTGGTACCAGTAGGCCACCGAGGCCAGATCGAGCGTCAGATTGTTGTTGTGTCCGTGTTCGATGGTGAATCGGAGAGACCGAGAGAACGCGATCGGGTCGGAGATGTTGAAGCGGTAGACATGGGTTCGCCCGAGCCAGCCGAGGTCGTCGTTCACCCGTGCATAGCCGTAGTAGGGGTGAGCGTAGAGCGTGTTCGGTGACCAGGAGGTGTTGAAGTAGTCCTCCGTGCCGGTGCCGTGCAGCGACGGCGGCCACGTTTCGCCGTCGATGAAGATCATGTCGTCTCCTTCTCCGTACCACATTGGCGAGGGAGAATGGACGTAATAGTTGACTCCCACGAACCGCCCCTTACCCTCGATATCGGCAATCAGGTAGTTATCTTCCCCCGTCGTGTTCTTTCCCTGGGGACCCAGCACCGACCATTCGTTCTCTCCCTCGGGCAGGGCCTCCGTCAGCTCGTGGTGGTACCAGGCATGAAATCGACCGAAATCCGCCGGCAGCTCGTCCAGCTCCAGATAGTCGACATAGTAGTAGAAGGCGTCGATCTCCCGCCCCGTCTGATTCTCGACCTCGATCTTTGCGCCGTCGGCAAAGGGCATCGCAAAGTAGCTGACCATGGCTCGTCCATCGCGAGGACCGGCGGCCAGGGGCAGCGAGGCGAAGTTGTAGCTTTCATCCCATCCCTGTCCAAAGAAGGGCCCGATCGGACTCTCGACACACGGCTCGGGGCTTTTGTCCCAGTACATCCGGAGAATGATGTCGTTGCGGCTCAGTTCCGGCGGGGGTGGAGCAATCGTGATCCAGATGTGGTTGATGATCCCGGCACCCTCCACTTCGAAGAGAGTCCGCCGTACTCCGTTGGCGATATGTTCCACGCGGTCGTTGTTCCCGCCCGAGCGGTCGTAGCTGCTGATCCGTCGACTTCGTCCCTGGTCGGGGACTTTCGCCAGTTCCATCAGATCGACGTTTGGGGCCTGGGCCCAGGCCATGGCGGCACAGAGCGCCACGACGACCAAATTCACGATTCCCTGTTTCATTTCGATCCTCCTCTCGGCTCCGGTTCGGGAACAGACTGAAAGACAAGGGTAATCCCAAATCATCCAGAAACGTAGATATGACTGTGATCACAAACCCGCATGGTACACTCGAATCCGCCACGGACTCCGGGTTGTGGAGATCAGTTAGCAGATGAAAGACTCGAAGCCTGTCGGCCCAGGCGGCCACATTCATGGAATCGAAGTTCGGGCGATCTTCTTCGACCTGGACGGCACGTTGCTCGACTCGGAAATCCTCTATGTCGATGCCGTGCAGCTGGCTCTGGCCCGCGACGGCTGGTGGTTGTCCCAGCCTGCCTGTCAGGAACTCGTATACGGAAGGGGCTGGGCCGATATCTTTCGGGACGTTCAACACATGTTCCCGCGGGCGTACGATCGGATCGAAGAGATGGAGGAAGTCGTCCGGCAGGTCTTCCTCGAGCTTCAGCAATCGAGGGATATCACCATCCAGAGTTCGGTGGACCTTCTTCGTGAGCTGGCCGACCGGTATCCGGTCGCGGTCGTGTCCGGCTCTCCCCGGCAGGACGTCGCTCGTGGCATCGAAGCACTCGGAATCGAGCCGCTCCTCCAGTTCTTTCTCGGCTCGGAGGACTACCCACGCGGCAAGCCCGATCCCATCTGCTATCTGACGGCCGCCGCCCGGATGGGAGTTCTGCCCGAGACCTGCCTCGTCTTCGAAGATTCCGCTGCCGGGGTGACGGCGGCCAAGGCGGCGTCCATGTTTTGCGTCGGACTGCAGCGGAAGGGAAGGCCTGAACAGGATCAGCATCTGGCCGATGCAGTCTACGGCGATCTCGCGGAATTCGACATCCTCGAGTTCTTCGGAAGGGTAGCCGAGGATCGTGAACCGTCATCTTCGGGATAAACAGGCGGACCGGCAGGATAGACGGCCCGGACGACAGGCTGGCGCTCACTCGTCGAGGAGCAACGTGAGTTGCCGGAGCCGCTGGTTGATCTGAGCCAGCGACAAACTCCGGAACCTCTCCGGCAGGAAACGGGCATCCGTGCACTCTTTGACGGCCAGCAGATCCATCCATTCCAGTCTCTCGACGTGGGCCGAAGGGCGGAAATCGCGGATCGTCGCCTGGATGACTTCGGGAAGCGAGGGAGGTTCCTTCTCGATACGGCGCGTTTCATGAGAGCGCAGGCTGCGAACGAGTATGCCCTCCATCTCGTTTCCGCCCAGGTTGTCATCCGCGGGCAGTTGCGGAAGCTCCTCCAGACCGACATCGAGACCGACTTTCCGGGCCATGGCGTAAAAGAGGGCCTGTCTGCCCGTCTGATCGCCCGGTGGAAACAGCGGGATATGTACGTCGAGCCTTCCCTGTCGCTTCAGATCCACTTCCAGCAGGTCGGGTCGGCTGGTCGCGAGAATCCAAATGATGCGACCCCGATTTTCGGTATTGCTCATTTCGCGCGCCAGCATCCCGTAGATCCGACCGGAGAGACCGGAATCGCCGGCTCCGCCTTCCCTCTGTCCGGTCATCTGGTCGGCTTCGTCGATGAAGACGATGACCTGGCCCAGGGCGTGCAGGATGGTGAAGATCCTTTCGAGGTTGCCTTCGGTCGCACCGACCCACTTCTCTCGGAAGTTCTTCAACTCGACGACCGGAATCCCGATCTCGCCGGCGAGGCATTCGACGAGGTAGGTCTTGCCGGTCCCGATCCGACCGCAAAGCAGGTAGCCCATCGGAATTGCCCGCCGGTTGCCGAGTCGCAGCAGCTGAGCGTCCTCCCGTAGCCAGGCTTTCGCTTCCCCGTGGCCCGCAACATCGTCGAGGCTCCGGTTCGATTCGATGAAATCGATCCTTCCAAACGCCTCCTTTTCGATCAACTCCTTCTTGACCCGGGTGAGGTACTTACCGGTGATGCGATCTCCCTGTTCGAGTGCCTGAAGAAGGAAGCTGCGAATGTTGACCCTTGAAAGGCCCACCAGCTTCTCGGCCAGCCGCGGTCGATCGACCTCGCACCTTGTTTCGAAATCGGGCCGGTTCCCGACCAGGTGCGTCACGTAGGTGAGGACCTCTCCGGCCGATGGAAGCTGGATTTTCAGCTTGGCGCTGTAAGGGTTCTCGACGAAGGTCTGGTTGAGGTCCGTCAGGTTTTCAGTGACGACCACCGTCGCCAGGCGGGTCGACGTCAGGGCCGGATCATTCGACCAGTCGAGCAGCTGGATCAGGTTCTGGCTGACTTCGCCCATCAGGTAGAGAGGGTCGCCCCGCGGCACGATGAATTCGGCGTACTCGACCAGGACCGCGACACTGGGCGCACCGGTCTGTCCCGTCTCCGCATCCTCCCTTCGCCAGCTCCGGGTGCTTCGCAGGAAACGGTTGATCAGTTCGAGAGCGCGCTTGGGATCGCGGGGCAGCAGGTTTCCAAGGTCGAGTGCCGTCAGCCTGTCAGGGCCCTCGTCGGACAGACCGGCCCACGCCGTGCCCTGGAACGAATCGAACGCCTTGAGGAATCGATGGAAGATGTCCCCGCCCTTCGGAACGCGGATGCCCCGGCCGCGATCGTAGTGAATCACCGTGTCGAAGGGGGCGAACATGACACCGGTCAGGTATTCGCGCAGCGACAGGAATGCTGGCCCATCATCCGTGCCGGGAGCTTCCACCAGGTCGAACACGCTGCCATGCAGGATGAACTGGCTGTTCGATCCGGAACGGTACAATTCGCGCATCTTCTCGGCCCAGGACGGCAACTGGATCATGCAGGCTCCTTGTCCACAGGTGTTTCCGGAAGTGAAGTCAGCACATCCTCCATTTCGTCGCCCGCCAGTGAGTGGATGAAGTCGCTGTGCTGATCGATCCACTGAGATGTCTCGGACATCGTCGCCGTGACGGCGTCGAGACGCGAGGAGAGGAACTCCGGTTTGCCTCCGACGGCGGATTCCTCCCGGATCAGTTCGACCTGTCCCTCGATCCGCTCCAGTTCGGCGTCGATCACCTTGAGGCTCTGGGTGGCCCGGTCCAGGTTTTCCAGCCGACGGCGGTGGATATCCAGGGTGCCCTCGAGTGAGCGCCGAAGGGGGCTTCCCTCCTCCGTCTTCTCCAGCCGCTCCTGGATCCGTTTCAGTTCCGCCTGCAGCCGGGCCCGGTCGAGCCCGGGTACGTTGGCGGCAATGACCTCACGGGCTGTAAGCAGCCGCAGGAAGATCGACAGAAGCTGGTTCAGGTTCTGATTTCGAATGTCACGCAGATTCTCCAAACCGTCGGCATGCAGCGTCTGGGAGATGCCAAGGGTTCTGCGACACTGCTCGAGCAGCGTTCGGAAGCGCTCCTGGCTGGGAGGCGTGAGCCGCTGCACCGCCCCATGGACCTTCTCCCGCCAGTTCTCCTGCGCCTCGAGCAGCCGTACCCCTTCCACGACCTTCTGAAAACGCTTGCTGCTCGCGGCCAGAACGAGGAAAGCGATTTCGGCCGCCGCACCCAGAAACCAGAACCCCGGGTTCGCCAGGCCCAGGATCGCAAAGAGACCCAGGCCCATCTTATTGGCCGGCAGACCACCGAGTGCCGGCAGGCGGACCCGATAGTGAAAGGCCTCCCGGACATAGTCCCAAAAGGTCAGCGCGTTCAAACTAACTGTCTCCTGCCTCGATGGCGCGAAATGCTTCCGTCACCTCTGCGACCGCCCGCTTGAAGCTCGGATCCTGTTCCACCTGGAGCGGATCGCTATCCCGGGTCGGCGGCACGATGTCATCGAACACAGCCGCGATCCTTCCGGGCCCGCTGGCCATGATCCAGACCCGATCCCCGAGATACACGGCCTCATTGATGGAGTGGGTGACCAGAAAGACCGTCGCTTCGACATCGTGCCACAAAGCGGTGATGAGGCGCTGCATCTCATACCGAGTCGGCTCATCCAGTGCCGAGAACGGTTCGTCCATCAGAATGATGCGGGGCCGGACGACCAGGGTGCGCGCCAGTGCCACCCTCTGCTGTTGGCCTCCGGAGAGCTGTTGAGGATACTTGTCTTCGTGACCGTGCAGCCCCAGCCGCCCGAGCCATTCCCGGGCCATCACATCCATCTCGGACCGGCGTAGACCCAGCTCCCGTCGATTGACTTCCAGGCCGAACGTAACATTGCGCAAAACGGTCCGATTGGGAAAGGAGCTGTATTTCTGGAACACCATGCCCCGATCGCGTCCCGGTCCTTCGACCTTCCGGCCGTGCACGAGAACCTCTCCACAGGTCGGGGGATAGACGTCGGAGAAGCCCTGGATCAGATTGAGGATGGTCGATTTGCCGCACCCGGACGGCCCGATGATGGCGATGAATTCGCCCGTGCCCGGTCGGTCCTCGACGGAGAAGCTGACGTCCTTGAGCGCCGTGAAGGCCTGCGGCGTTCCCGGGTTGAATGTCTTCTCAACTCCCCGAAACTCCACCACGGGAGCAAGGAGTCCTGTTGGTGTGGGGGCGTCGTGCTTCGAGATGCCGCCGCTCATGCCCGTCGCTCCCTGTAGGGAAAGAGCCGCCGCCCGAGCCAGACCCAGAGGCGATCGGTGATGAAGGCGAGGACAACGATGACCAGCAGGACAAGATAGATGTGTTCCCGCGGTCCCCGCCGCTGAGAGATGATGATGATACCGCCGAGGCCTCGGCCGATGTCGACCATCTCGGCCAGGATGATGTAGCTCCAGCCGATCCCGAAGCCGAGCCGGAAGGCCTCGTAGATGTCCGCCCACGAGATGCCGAGCAAGACCTTCGTGACGACCTGGAGTTTGTCGGCGCCCAGCGTGTAAGCCGTCTTGAGATAGACGTCATCGACGTCGTCGACGGACTGCACGATCAGCGGCAGAAGATAGATGACGAAGGCGAGCGCCAGGAAGGCGACCTTCTGCCCCTCACCGGTACCGAACAGGCTCAGGGTCAACGGAACCAGAGCGGGAATCGGCAGGTAGGCGGCGAAGACGGACAGCGGATTGAACATCGCCTTGATCTTGGAGAAGGAACCCATCAGGACGCCCAGGGGAAAGGCGATCGCGATCCCGACCAGGAATCCCCCTGCGACGCGGGCCAGGGAAGTGAAGGCATTGCGCGTCAGGGCCCGGTCGAACCAGAGCGAAGGCGCCGAATGGACGACCTCCACAGGGCTGGGCAGGATCGTCGGCGAGATGATCCGATCCTCCGCCCTCGATCCCGAAGTGACGAACCACCAGAGCCCGAGAATGCACAGGATCGGCAGGAGGCCCAGCATCCAGCGCTGCCAGCCGGGAACCGACTCCCGGATCCGGAGAAGGGCGCCGAGACGCCTCAGGGGTGAACCGCCGTCCGCAGCGAGGTCGAGATGCCCGTCGGCGACCGCGCACTCGACCTGCTGCGGATTGTCTCTGATTTGCTCCTGCATGCGAGATCTCACTGTTGTTCGGGAGGATACACGGAGATCTCCACGCGTCGGTTCAGAGCATTGTTGTTCGGGTCATCCGGGTCGGCAGGCTCATTCCAGCCCTTGCCCTCGATGACGAACTTGTTCGGATCGAACCGGAACTTCTCGACCAGCGCGGTCTTGACCGAATTGGCCCGATCCAGAGACAGGGCGCGCACGTCCTCGAAGCGGACGCCCCGCCCCTGCATGGACGCATCGGTGTGACCGACGACCGCGATCACCGCCCGCTCGTACTGTCCCGCCAGACGGCCGACCTTCTCGAGCGTTCCCTCCACGGTCGGATCGTAGAGAGTATTGGCCACCGGTCTTCCGGTCTCGTCGTGCTGCGGCTCGTAAATGTTGGCGGAATTCGGATAAAAGTTGATGCGAATAGTCTGCGTCAGGATGGGCGCCTCGGCCTGGACCCGCGAATAGGAGGTGGGAACGAACTGGGAGCGGTATTCATCCTTCTGATGGGAGAACGCGCCGGCCGCATCGAGTTTCTTGACGACGCTGAAGTCCATCACCTCGTCGAATCGCACCGGCGAATCGATCAGGCCGAGCTCTCGATAGACGAACGTGATGTTCTTCCAGGTCCGTTCGAAATTGGCTGCTTCGTTCTGGTTCAAGAAGAAGGCCTTGTTTTCGGGAAAGTTCGTCGAGTGAGCGTCCGCCGCCATACCCTGGACCTCGTCGACGGCCATGCCGTAGCCCTCGGCCATCCACTGGAACGCTCTCGCTTTGAACGTGCCGTCCTTCAGCTGATCCATCGCATCGAAGACACCCGAGACCAGCCCCTCGATGATCTCAGGATGATCCTTGGCAAAGTCGGCCCGGGCCGCCCAGACGTCGGCGATCAGTTTGTTGGCTTCCGCTGTCGTAGTTAGAATCCGGGTTCCAGGTACCTTTTCGGGAATGTTGTAGATGTCGGGTGCCCACGAGACGCAGGCGTCGATGCTCTTGTCGGAGACGAAGGCTGCGGCGGCTTCGAAAGCAGTGGCCGTGTACCGGTGCTTGACTTCGTTGGGTTGGATGCCCGCATTCAGGAGCAGATTGTTGATGAAATATTGGGAGGGGCTGTTCTGGGCGTAGACGATGGTCTTGCCTTTCAGATCACGCGCCGTGGCGACGGCCCCTCGAACCACGATTCCGTCGCCTCCATTGGACCAGTCGATCTGCTGAAAGATCCGCGGGGCCGTGCGGGAGTCCTTCATGAGCTCCGGAGCGAACAGCACCATCATGTCGAGGGTGCCCCAGAGGATGTGACTCTCACCCGAGGCAAACGCATCCCGGGCGATGACCGGATCGTCGATCAGCTTCAGATTCACCTTGAAGCCATGTTCCTTGAAGAAAACGCTGTCTTCGTTGGGGCGGAAACCATGGTTGGCCGCGACGATCGGCAGCCAGCCGATCCAGACGTTGATCGGGAA
Source organism: uncultured Acidobacteriota bacterium (assembly GCA_963823995.1). Lineage (GTDB taxonomy): Bacteria > Acidobacteriota > UBA6911 > RPQK01 > JAPXNP01 > JARRKC01. The sequence continues at coordinate 95,618 of CAWGNQ010000009.1, read as the reverse complement.
CTGGACGACCTTCTCCCTCTCATCCCACTGGTAGGCGCTGACCCCTTGAACGGGGGGAAGCTTCTCCGTTGGCACGTAGGTGTATTCGTTGACCGTCGTGATTCCGGAAGAATCGGGCGCCTCGTACTTGCCCATCCGGTTCTGGAACTGAGCGAGATCGACGCTGCCGGGTCCCTGCTCGCCCGGTGCGATCCAATCCCAGAAGTAGTAGCCGGCTCCGGCAAGAAGCGCCACTACGAAGAGGGCAATGACGATTTTCCCCAACACGGTCGGACCTGTCTTTTCAGCCATAGTTGTTCTCCACGTCAAGAATCCGAGAAGCGATGCGGCACCGGCCGGAGCGCATCAATTCTCGGTCAGCTCGGGCCCCATGTCCTTGACCGGGGGTGCCTGCTTCTTCTCTTCTTTTTCGGCAGTTTCGGCTGGGACCTCCAGTCCGTAGGCGGCCGCGAATTCGGCCAGCGCCTGGTCCGCCATTGCCTGCTGCTCTGCTTCCTTGATCTCCACTGTGCTGATGTCGATCGACGAAGATGCCACTCGGGCCCGCCCAGCGGCCTTGTCCCGTCTCTCGGTCAGATACTCTTCCACCCGGGAGATGGTGTCCCCGGAGCCACCGATGGACGTGATCATTCCCTGAGCCATTTCCTGGAGCTCGGCCTGGGCCTCCATGAGCTCGGTTTCGGAGATCATTCGCTTGAGCGATTCGATCTTCTCGCGGGCCTCCTTGATGGCGACATCCCGAGTTTTGACCAGCTTCTGGTAGGTCTGTTCCGAAGCTTCCAGCTGCTGGCGGTTCTCCTCGAGCTGTTCCTTGACGGTGCGGAGCTGCAGAGCATACTGGCCCGCTATTTCACGGTTGCCCGCCTTGAGGTTTGCTGCGGCCTTGCTCGCAAGCTCACGTTCCTGCGTTTCCAGGTTCTTGACCTGCCGCATCAGTCGCTCGACGAATCCGGCATGGTTCGCGAGACTTTCGTTGAAACGGGCGATCTGTTTGCGGAGATTTTCCTTTTCCGCCTCGATCAACGCCCGCGGATTGGCTCTTTCGATCCCGGAGATGAAGAGGCTGAGAAAGCCCCGGAAGAGGTTGGCAATTCGATTGAACATGGAACCCCCCTGTCCTCGTAGCGCCTGAACGCCTCACCGGAGCTGATGGCCCCACGGCTCAGAGCAGGCAAACCGGGGCAGGAATCGTTTTTCGATCCCAACGGTCCGCCCGGAATTTCCAGGTGCTTTCAGGCGCTTCCTCGAGTTTCACCGAGGATTATAACCATGAACTTCTACGATGGCATGGATTAACTCATTCATTGACCGAATCCTGAGACAGATGCATGAACTTAGGGAAAGGGCGAATCGCTACAGGGAGCTCAAATCGATTGACCGACGCGGCGTGGAACAAGCGGGGACCGGAGATGTCCAGGGATTCAAGAATGACAAGGGGAGCGTTGGGCAGCTGAAGACAGGGGGCCGATCTGGAGTTCAGCTCCCGGCGTGACCGTCGCGGCGGATTCGTCTAGAGTAGACGGAATGGCGGATGAACGGAACGGTGCCCCGAACGAGGGGTGGAATGAACACGAACTTGTCGGTCTGCTGGAGACGACACGGAAAATCAACGGGGAGCACGATCTCGGTGCACTCTTGGAGGTCATTGCGCGTGAGGCTGCTCGATTCCTGGAATGCGACCGATCCAGCATCTTCCTTCTCGATCGAGACCGGTGTGAACTCTGGTCACGGGCGGCGCTCGGGACCGAAGAGGAGCTGCGATTCGATGCGCGGCTCGGCATTGCCGGGGAAGTCGCGCTGACAGGAAAGGGCGTTATAGTCCCGGACGCCTATTCTGATTCCCGCTTCAATCCAGCGATCGATGCCAGGCTCGGGTATCACACCCGGTCCATACTGGCCGTGCCGCTTTTCAGTCGCAAGGGCGAGGTTCTCGGTGTCTTCGAGGTACTGAACAAGACCTCCGGAAGCTTTCAGGAGGCCGACCGCCGGATCTTGGTCGAGCTTGGGCGGCATGCTGCGCTGGCCATGGAGAAGGCCCTGAGGTTCGACGCGTTGAAGAAGGAGAAGAGCGCTCTCGAGGCGCAGAACCTCCAGCTGCTCGAAGAGGTCCGGGGACAGTCCTCGACCCGGAACATCCTCGGGATGACCCGGCCCATCCAGCATCTGATCCGTCAGGTCGAGGAGATCCGGGACAGCGGGGTCGACGTTCTCATCACCGGTGAGAGCGGTACGGGTAAGGAACTCGTAGCCAAAGCGATTCACTTCTCGAGTGATCGAGCCGGCCGGCCATTCGTCGCACTGAACTGCTCGGTCCTCCCCGAGAACCTGGTGGAAGCGGAACTGTTCGGTATCGAGAAGGGGGTAGCGACCGGTGTGGACCGGAGGATCGGCCGCTTCGAGGCGGCAGACGGAGGGACGCTGTTCCTGGACGAGATCGGGGACTTGAGCCCGGCCGCGCAGGCCAAGATCCTGCGCGTGCTTCAGGAGAGAGTCGTCGAGCGCGTCGGAGGCCGTCGGCCCATTCCCATCGATGTCCGTATTCTGGCCGCCACGAATCGCGATCTCGAAGAAGAAATCGAAGCCGGCCGATTTCGTGACGATCTCTATTACAGACTACGCGTGATTCGCATCCACACTCCGGCGCTGCGGGAAATCAGGGAAGATATTCCCTTGCTGGCCCGGCATTTCCTGCAACAAGCCTGCCGCGATCTTCGACGGCCGGAGAAACGTATGTCGCCGCAAGCAGCTGAGTTGCTGGTGCGGCATGACTGGCCCGGAAATGTCCGCGAGCTCGAAAATGAAATGAAGCGACTGGCGGTTACGGTCCGTCGCGACGTAATTCTCCCCGAAGATGTCTCCGAAACCCTGCGGGGAGACGGAGCCAGGACGCAGAACCTCCACGAAGCCGTGGAGCAATTGGAACGCCAATTGATTCGCGATGCTCTCCAAGCCTGTGATCAGAATCGGGTCCAGGCGGCCAGGCGACTCGGACTGAGCCGTCAGGGTCTACTCAAAAAGATGCATCGCTACGGCATCGAGTAGCGGCAGCACTCAAATTTACGATTTACGATTCTCGAGTCCGCCCGAAGCCCGAAACTCGGAATCCGCCGTGACAATCTCGACTCAATCATGGACATCCTTGCGGCCCTGGTCGACGAGGATCTTCAGGCGGCCGAGGAATCGGCCTTGCCGATAGTGAGTGATCAGATCCGTCGCTCGAGCCGCAAGGTCGCGCAGGCGCTCCACTTCGCCGGCGTCGACGAGATCCAGTGCCTCCAACTGCTTTGCCTGTTCCTCGATCAGGGAAAGCGTACGCTTCACGGTGCTGAGCCCGCCGACAACAATGCGGGCTTGATGACCCATCTGAGGCGTCACCCCATCAGTGCTGTCCGGCAGGGACTGGCTCATCATCTTCGATCGTCTCCTTTTCAACGGATCTTCGGAAATCCACCCGAGATCCATCGTTCACAGAGAAGGCAATCGCTATGCCAACTCTCTCAGTGAGTAATGAGAATCTCTGCAAGATGCTCATTACAAAGGGGGTGAGAGCCTCAGATCGGGTGTCCGAGGTCGGAGGCCTGCAGGCCGGGGACTGACCACGTCGTGGACACCTCTGCGGAGGCGATCGGGTCGATCCGTCCGCCACAAATCGAAGAATCGTGGCCCGACGCCCGACCCGGGTCCGCTTCCGGCAGGGAGATCGTGGGGTGTCCACGTCGTGGACAGGCACGGACAAGCTGACTGGCGGCCGACGGGAAGGTTCGTAGGCTATGCAGAGGAGAGAGGCCAGATCAGCGGAACGAGTAGCGTTGCGAGCACCCAGAAGGCGATGTTGAGTGGCAGGCCGAAGCGGAAGTAGTCCAGAAATCGGTAGCCTCCGGGGCCGTACACCATCATGTTGGTCTGATAGCTCATCGGGGTCATGAACGCGGCCGATGCTGCAAAACAGATGGAAAACAGAAGGGGTCGCGGATGAATCGAAAGCGACGTCGCCAGACTCAGCGCGACCGGGGTCAGGATGATGGCGGCCGCATTGTTCGAGACCATCTGGGTCATGACTGCGGTGATCAGGTAGATAAGCGAGAGGCCCACGAAACCGTGCCACTGCGGGGGGAAGGAAACGACGAGCGAGAAGATGGCCCCGGCCATGAAGTCGGCGGTTCCGGTCCGGATCATCGCATCGGCAACGGGTACGAAAGCGGCGATCAGGAAGAGGACCGACCATTCGACGGATCGGTAGGCTTCCTGGTTTTTGAGGACTCCCAGTAGCAGGAGAAGGATGGCTCCCAGGACAGCTGACGTGAGGATCTGCACGGCTCCCGAGACGGCCAGGATCACGATGACCGGCAAAAGAAACAGGGGAAGCCACCAGAAGCGTTCACGGTGAAGAGACGTGTCGAGTTCCGACACGACCTGAAGGTTGTCCGAATAGCGGAGTTCCACGAGGCGTTCCGGCGTCGTCATAAGGAGCAGACAATCGGAGGCACGCAGGGGTATATCGGCCAGTCTCGAGTAGATGGTCTCGCCATGGCGGCGCAGAGCCAGCACGAGGGCGTTGTACTGATGACCGAAATCGCTCTCCTTCAACGTCTTTCCGATGAGCCTGCTGGTGACGGGGACGATCGCCTCTCCGATCCGCTGCCCTTGTGGGGTCAGGTTGCGCTCATCAACCTTGATCCCGGGCAACATCGTCAACTTCTGATCGTTACGAAGGCGAAGCACGTCGTCGAAGTTCCCCTCGATGATCAGGATGTCATCGTGTTGAATCGCCTCGAAAGCCACACCCTCCGTGATTCCCATCCGTCCACGAAGGATGGCGACCACCGTCAGATCGTAACGCTCGCGGATCTGGACGTCGCGGCAGCTCCGTCCGATGAGCCGGGAATCACGGGGTACCTGGACCTCGACAAGATAGGAGGAAAGGTTGAAGTTGGTGGCGAGTGAGCTTGCGGAGGCTCGTTCGGGCAGGACCTGCCGACCCACGATGAGCGCGTAGGCGACCCCGAGCACGAGGAGAATGATCGACAGCGGCGTCAGTTCGAACATCCGAATCGGCGGTTCTCCGGCATTTTCGGCAAGTGCGCTCACGAGCAGGTTCGTCGACGTACCGATCACGGTGAGCATACCGCCGATAATGGCGACATAGGAGAGCGGGAGGAGAACCTTGCTCGGGCTGATCTCGAATCGTCGGCACAGGTTCAGAGCCAGGGGAATGAAGACGGCCACGACCGCGGTGTTGTTCAGAAAGCCGGAAAGGAGTGCGGTGACGACCAGGAAAACGGAAATGCCCAGCCACCGGTTTCGGCCGACCTTACGGCTGAGCCAGAATGCACCGGCCTCGAGTGTTCCAGTCTTGACGAGTGCGCGGCTCAAGACAAAGAGGGCCCCGATCGTTACGACTGCCTTGTTGCTCAGGCCGGCGACGGCCTCTTCCGGAGTGACGAAGCCGAGCAGGACGAGCACACCGAGCAGCCCCATGGCGGTCACCTCGATCGGGAAGATCTCGAGCGCGAAGACGACGAGGGCCGCCACGATGAATCCGAGCATAAAGACGATTTCGAACGTCATGAAGTGCCAGACACTATCTCATGGTTCCGGATTCAAAGTCCGCAAGATGCGGATCGCGGGAGCCGGAGGTGGGTCGGGAATCCGACTGCGAGGTCAGGTGGAACGGGACCTTGCGGACGACCCTGACCGCGCCCTGATATGCTTTCCGTGGAGAATTCCGGGGCCAGACAGGAGGCAACCCATGAGATTTTCGGCGCTGATGCGTTGTGCTGGAATCGTTGGACTGGTGGCGGCCGTGCAGGTGCCAGGATTGTCGGCGGAGGTGCTCGAGGCCGCGGACGGCGGCTTCACGAGTCGAAACGAGTTGACCGTCTCCAAAGATCCGGAGAGCGCCTACCGGGATCTGATCGACGTCGCCTCCTGGTGGGATTCCACCCACACCTTCTCCGGGTCGGCGTCCAACCTCTCACTGGATGCCGTCCCCAACGGATGTTTCTGCGAGCGGCTGCCGAACGGCGGAGGGGTTCGCCATGCCGTTGTCCTCTTTGCCGAACCCGGACGCCGGCTGCGCCTCGAGGGGAGTCTCGGGCCTCTGCAGGAACATGCCGTGACCGGAGTCCTGACTTTCGCCATCGAGAAAACGGCCGGAGGCACGCACGTGGTGCTCACCTATCGGGTCGGTGGTCATCTCGACGGTGGCCTGCAGAAGATCGCACCCATCGTCGACCAGGTACTGGCCGGGCAGATGCGACGCCTCCAGAACTTCATCGAACGGGGAAGGCCGTGATGAATCGGAGATTTCCGATTCTCGATCTGGAGCGAATCAGGAAACGGGAGTCGGGAAACGGAATCCGGGAGCGCGTGCGCGCCGGCCGGCCTGTCCTTGCCTGTTATCGCGACCCCACTCTCCTTCCTCCGGTTCTCCCGTTCTCCGGTCCCGGCGGACCGGCGAACCGACGAAGAACAAGCAGGATGCATGTCCCACTCGTTCTCCCGGCTACCCGTTCTCCCGCCCCGGCGGACCGGCGAACCGACGAAGAACAAGCAGGATGCATGTCCCACTCGTTCTCCCGGCTACCCGTTCTCCCGCCCCGGCGGACACGGCGAACCGACGAAGAACAAGCAGGATGCATGTCCCACTCGTCCTCCCGGCTACCCGTTCTCCCTTCTTCCCGTCCAACCGCAAATCTCCTCTGAACTTCCCTGATCCGCCTCGGCCGAGCCGGAGGAGAATTCTGCTAGTCACCGAGACATGTTCCGACCTCCCGTGCACAGCGGATCCAAGGGTGATCCAGGGGAACGTCGTGGCGTTTTCCGGCTACTTCCTCCAATGCCACGGGTTCGGTTCCTTCACCTCGGGCTGCCACCATGACCCCGTACACGCCGTCCCCGATCAGCTGGGCGCAGGCCGTACCCAGCCGAGTAGCCAACAGACGATCCGCCGCTGAGGGGGTGCCGCCGCGCTGGAGGTGGCCGAGGATCGTGATTCGCGTCTCCAGCCCGGTCAATTCCTCCAATCGCTTCGAGAGGGAGAGGGTCCGGTTGGCGAGGCGCAACTCGAGGTGAGCGAGTTCCGAGTCGGGATCTTCACTCTCTGACTGGGAATCCTGCCGCTCGTGCTTGCCCTTCTTCTTCTGTTCCTGCGCCTTCTTCTTCCTCTTCTCGTCGACTTTCTCGACGGCCGCTGCATCCTCCTTCGACAAGGCGCCCTCGGAAAGCGCCACGATGCTGAACTGCTTGCCTTGACTGCTCCGGGTTCGTATCGCCGTCGCTACCGTATTGATGTCATACGGAATCTCGGGAATCAGAATGACGTCCGCGCCTCCGGCAATCCCGCTTCCCAGCGCCAGCCAGCCCGATCTGTGTCCCATGATTTCGACCACGATGATGCGGTGGTGGCTGTGAGCCGTGCTGTGCAGGCGGTCAATCGCTTCCGTGGCGATTCCGAGTGCGGTATCGAAGCCAAACGAGACGTCGGTCATGGCCACGTCGTTGTCGATCGTTTTGGGCAACGTGACGATGTTCAGTCCTTTGTCTTTCAGCCGCAGAGCATTCTTGTGCGTGCCTCCTCCTCCCAGGCAGACGAGCACGTCAAGGTGATGCTTTTCATAGGTCGTGACCATGACATCGGTCATGTCGAGCAGTCGATTTCCCACCGGCATCTTGTGAGGCTTGTCTCGGCTGGCTCCCAGGATCGTTCCCCCCCGGGTGAGGATGCCCGAGAGCGCCGCGCTGTCGAGCCGCATGATCCGGTTCTGCATCAGTCCCCGAAAACCGTCCCGAAAGCCGATGACATCCATGCCGTAGGCTCCGATGCCGGCTTTGCCGACGCCGCGAATGGCGGCGTTCAGGCCGGGGCTGTCGCCTCCCGCAGTGAGAATTCCGACGTGTTTGGCCATTCAGGAAGCCGCCTTTCGGAGCTTTCGCTTGAGAAGCTTCAACTCGGCCCGGGCCTCCCGGAGCTTCTTCGAGTTCTTCGATTCGAGCGCGCTGTCACGCTCGGACTTGAGCTTGCGAATCTGCGCCTTGATCTGGCTCTTGTTCAAACCCGTCACTTCATGCTGACTGTGCGTCGGGATGTCGAGCGCCTCGCAGAGTTTGGCAAGGAGATCGGCCTTGTGCAACTGGGTGTACCCCTGCAAGGCTTCGTGGTCCATGCCGGAGGCAAGTTCCCGAAGCTGGGCGACTGTCTTCTTGCTGAGAGTGTCGTAAGTGTAGGTTTCTTCCATGAAATTCCTCCCGGCTTGGTCGAGAATCGATGGAAATCATTATAACTCCTCAGGTTGGGAATCTCTTCCCCGAATTCCCGGTCCGTTGTCACCCCGATTGCGACGGGCCTCGAAGCGCAGTACTCTACAGACTGGCAGGATTGGGCCGATGAATCGGCCGGCGCATCCTACTTTGCCGGGAATCGAAGGCCATGGCAGACCCACAACATCTCGAAAAACTACTGGGCGGAGTCGATGGCTGGAACGAATGGAGACGGCAGAATCCGGAGATCAAGCCGGACCTCAGTGAGGCTCGGCTCATCAACGCTGAACTGGAAAGGGCGATCCTCGATGGAGCCGATCTCCGGCGTGCTGATCTGAGCAAGGCCCAGCTGAGCCATTCCTCCCTGCATGGGGCCAACCTGGAGTCGGCGACGCTGATTCTGGCCGATCTGCTGGGAGCCGTCCTGAATGAGGCGAACCTGACCGGCGCCAGTTTCTTCGGTGCTTTCCTGTTCGGCACCCGGCTCAAATCGGCCCGGCTCAACGGTGCGAATCTCCTCGGAGCGATGCTGATGGGCGCCGATTTATCGGGTGCGGATCTGACCGGTGCCCACCTGATGAGTGCGAACTTTCATGAGGCCAATCTCTCGGATACGCATCTGGAAGGGGCCGACCTGACGGCGGCGTCGCTGGTGGGGACCCGAGTCGAAGGGGCCCGCTTCGTCTCCTGCTGGGTACACGGGATCGCGGCCTGGAAGCTCGAAGGAGAGCCGGAAACGCAGTCCAGGCTGATGATTACGCCGAAGAATGATCCCCCGATCTGGGTGAGCGAACTCGAGACCGCTCAGTGCATGAGCCTTTTGCTGTACGGCCGCCACTCCACATTTCTGGCGTCGACACCGTCCGAGTCTCGCGTCCTCCTCGTCCTCGGGCGCTTCCGGGGCCGGCGCCAAGTCGTCGGCGAGGCTTTTCCGAATCTCCTGCGGGATCTGGGATTCATGGCCGCGGTGGGAGACCTGGAGCGCCCCGCGAGCGCAGGCGATCCGGCAAAGAGCGTTGCACCCATTCTGAGGTCTTCGAGAGCGCTGATTCTGGATGCGACCGGGCTCAATAATCCCGGGCGGTTGGTCGAGCAGCTGGCTCGATTCGTCCCCGAGTTCTCACTGTTCCTGGTCGGTGAAGATGAGTCGGCCGGTCTCGACAGCCTGCCTCCAGGGGTCCGGCTTCTCGGATCGGAACGATACGCCGGCGTCGAGCGACTGAAGGAAATATTGGCCCGTGCGCTCAACCGGCAGGTCTGAGCAGGCCTCTCCCCCTTCTACGGCGATGGATGGCGTCGTTTGTCGCTGGTCCCGAGTGCCGGGCCGGACCGGGAGCCATCACCACCCCGAAAGAGCCGCGGGGCTGCGCATGCCGCCCGTGTCATCGCTGTTGTTCTATAATGCCGACCCATGGCTTGTCGTGAGGTGTTCGTTCCGTGTCCTCATTGTCGATCGGTCCTCCGGTACCGGATCGGGGCGACAGGCGAACTGATGTGCGCAAGCTGCCTGCTGTGTGGACATCCGTTCCCCGCCCATCTGCTCGACGCGGTGGGAAGCTTCATCGCGGAAGATTCCGGCGGTCATCCATTTGGTGACGCGGAATCCGGTCCGCTCGGGTTGGCCGACGTCCTGGCCGAACCCCTGCTCGGCTGACATCCTTGGACGGCAGGCGGCTCGTCCCGGGCGCTGTTCGGGTGCTCTCCTCTCATCCTGTTGACGCTTGACGAGATGCCACATAGACTCGATCTAGCTCGTACTGTCACGAGGGAGGCCACCGAGACAGTGCGGCCGATGGAGTCGGCATCACCCATGAGTCGAGTTTGTGCGATCGTGCTGCTGGTCGGTTGGATGTTCGAGGCAGTCGGGTTTGCTGCCCCTCCGGTTGCCTTTGATCAGTCGAGGATTGCGGAGATCACGGAGAGTCTGGATGAGCTCCTGACTTCGGGCGGTATACCCGGACTCAGTGTCGCCCTCGTCGGTCCGGGAGGCGAAGCTCAGTTCATCTCGCTGGGCAAGGCGGACCTGGAGAGCGGGGTTTGGGTCGGTCCGGATACGCGCTTCCGTGTCGGTGCGCTGGCTGAGACTTTTCTGGCCCTGGGACTCCTGCGCGTCGCGCAGTCCGGGCACCTGGACATCAAGGCTCCTGCCGATTCCCTCACTCCCGAGTTGACGATCACCAACATCTACGATCGCGAGACTCCGCTTCGACTGGATCACCTTGTGGAGCAGACCGGGGGACTGGAGGACATGCCGCTGCATGAATACGCAGTGCGGCACGAGACGTCCGGGTCCGTCCTCGAAACACTGAAGCGGAACGAGAAACACCTTGTCGTCCACTGGCGTCCCGGACTCTACTCGCTGCCGTCGACTCTGGGTGCGATGCTTGCGGTCCGCGCTCTCGAAAACAGGACGGGTCAACCGTTCGCAGAGTGGATGAATCGTGAGGTCTTCGTCCCGCTCGGAATCGAGGCTCGTTATCTCCGCGATTCGGACGGGCGAACCGCGGCCGGGCTGGCGACCGGCTATCTGCCAGATGGCACGCCGATTCTGCATCCGGGTGGCGCAGACCTTTGGCCCGTCCTCGGACTCGCCGCGTCTGTGCGGGATCTCCAGCGTCTGCTTCAACTGCTGATCGACCGGGGACGGGTGGATGAGGCCGAGTGGCTCCCCAGGTCCGCTATCGAGCGAATGGAGACTCCGGTCACCTCGATCGCGGCCCAGCAGGGTCTGCAGGTCGGGAACGGATTCGGTTTACAGACCTTTCTTTCGGGTGGTTTCGTCTTCCACGGATCGGAAGGTGCTGTGGACGGAAGCCGTGCGTCGGTCCGGTACCTTCCGGCCGACCGGGTCGGATACGCACTCCTGATGAACGGGGGAACGTCGGCCGACTTCGAAGTGGCACAGCGCCTGCTGAGCCAACTGTGCACGAGCGAGCTCAAACCGCCACAGCCCCTGTTTTCCGATTTGCCCGAGTATCGGATCGCCGCGGTGAGCGGCTACTACCGACCTGCAACATCTCGCTGGGCCTGGCTCGGATTCTGGAATCGCATCAGCGGCGTTCTCTACATCCGGAATACCGTCGGAAAGCTCGAGGTCGACAGACTCAACGGACCTTCAGTCGAACTCTTTCCCGTCACGGACCGGAGGTTTCGGGCCGAAGGCGAGCCGCTTCCCACCGTCCTGTTCTTCCGCTCCGGAGCGGGAAGGGCGGGTCTGGAGGCATTCAGCGAGTACCTGGAGGGGAATTACCGGAGGTCTTCCGGGCTGCAGATCTGGTTGGAACGGATCGTCGGAGGTCTGATCGCTTTTCTTTCCGTGATCTGGATCCTCATGGTGGCGTGGCGACTGGCAGGCCCGATCCTCGGACGCCCCACCGCCGTCCGCGACGGCCTCCTGATGCTGTTGCCTTCTCTGGCGGTAGGTTGCCTCGCCGTCGCGTTGCTGATTCTGATCTGGTGGCCCGGGTCGATGATCGGGAAATTTGGAATCCTGGACGGCTGGTCCATCGGACTCTTTCTGCTCACGATCCTGTTCGCCGCTGTCGTTCCCGGTTCGATCGTTGTCTGCCTCCTGAAGTGGAAGAAGCTGCACCGCGACGCTATCTGGAACCTCGCGGTCGTGCTCAGCTTCTTCTATCTCATGGTGCTGATCTACCTCGCTTACTGGGGAATCATCGGAATCCGAACGTGGCAGGTCTGACCGCACTTCAGCACCGGTTAAGCGAACGGTCAGTTCCCCGCGACCCGTCCCGGCGGTCACCTCGGACCGACAGTGACAAGCAGGATGCATATCCCACCCGTCCAAGCGAGCGCGCACGGAGGGCCACTCCGTCGCGTACTGATATCGAGGTGAATCCGCTCTACTCCCGTCTGACGCTCTGCCAGTTGTGAAACTGCGTCGGAAAACGCCGGACACAGGATTCGAAGATCTTCGAGAACTCCGTGAGCGTTTGCCGGGTGGCCTCCTCCCGCTCCGTTCGTGGTGGATGAACGAGTGGTGGGAACAACGTGGTGCGGTAGCGATCCTCCTTCTCGCACCAGCAGAACAGGGGAATCAGCGGTGCACCGGTCAGTCTCGAGAGGCTGACCATTCCGGTCGAGAAGGCAAACGCGCCACCGAAAAATGGAATCGGCATATTCTTCTCCCCCCAGTTGCCGTCTGCCGCGCTGCAGACGATCCGGTTCTCCTGCAGTCGCCGCCTCAACGTACGCGCATAGGCAAGGGAGCCATCGCGGGGAAGGTAAATGATCTCGTCGACGAATTCCTTCTCCCATGCTTCGAGGATCGGGTGCAGGACGGAGCCGCGCAGGCTACTTCGATGGAGCCCGTCGTTTCGGAGTCCGCCCAGGTGATTTTCGAGGTGCACCTGGACGAGGGAGTAGCCGCGTGAAGCCAGAACCTGCTTGGCAACCGACCGCCTCCCGAAAGAGTTGCTCTCCCAGAGAATCACACCGTTGCCACGGTCGAGTGCGTTCGCGAGATGGACTTCGCCGTCGAGCGTGAAGCGATCGTCGCTTCCCGGTTGTTCGAACGCAAAAGGCAACAGGAGGTCCTCCCAGAAGCTGACGAAGCTCTGAGCCAGAAGGTTGTGCATCAGCGGAGCGGGCTGACGGCCCATGGCCAGGTCGAGGCCCGCTGCAGCACGGCTGCGCTTTCGTGCCGACAGGTGGAACGCCGCCGCGCCGGCTGCCCGACTGTACAGATGCACCAGGCGGGGCGATCGTGTGGCGCGGATCGTTGCCATCAAACCGACTGTCAGGCTGTAATAGAGGTCGATCGGGCGCGCAGGCAGTCTCACGGGATCCTCAGACCAGCATCTTTTTGCGTACCTTGCCGGTTGAGCTCTTGGGCAGGGATTCTCGAAACTCGATGATCGCCGGAATCTTGAAATCGGCAATCCGGCCGTGGCAGAACTCGATCAGCTGTTCGGTGCTGACGTCGTTCCTTCGCACCACAACCGCCTTGACCTTCTCATCTTCGAACTGCGTCGGGACGCCGACGACAGCCACTTCCCCCACTGCAGGATGCTGCTCGAGCAACTGCTCGATTTCCTGCGGGTTGATCTTGTAGCCACCTTTGTTGATAAAGAACTTCTTGCGGCCGAGCAGGGAGATGCGCCCCTGATCGTCCTTTCTGCCGAGGTCGCCGGTCAGGAAGGCACCGTCGCGAAAGGTCTCCCGGTTCACCTCGGGCAAGTCCTCGTAACCGGAAATGGCCCCAGGGCTCCGGACGGCGAGCTCACCTGTTTCGCCGGCAGGCAGCGATCGGCCCGAGTCCGAGAGAACATCGACGGTAACCCCGCGGATGGGTAGACCGACCGATTCGAGTGAATCCGCAGGATCGTCTTCCATATTGACGCTGATTGTCCCGGTCTCGGTCGAGCCGTACAGCTGCCGGACGAAACGCCCGAACTTGTCGTGGAACTCGAGGTTCAGTTTCGTCGGCATCGGGGCACTTGCCGAGACGCACAGGCGTAGCGTGGAAAAGTCCGGCGGAGGATCGAAACGGCTCCTCGCCAGCATTCCGAACATGAACGGTACGGCGATCATGACCGTGATCCGCTCCCGCTCGATGACCTCGGCGACCCGTCGGCGATCGAACCGTTCGAGGGGATACAGTGTGGCGCCTGCGTACATGGAGATCATCATGCTGCGCATCAGGCCGTTGACATGTGAGAAGGGGGCGACCCCCAGGAAACGATCGTCCGACCGAATGCCCAATGTTTCGATGAAACTTTCGAGCTCGAACAGCAGGTTGTGATGCCGACGCGCGATGCGCTTCGGTGCACCCGTGGAACCGGACGAGAACTGGTACATGACCGGACTGTCGGGATCCGACCAGCCGAGTTCGGCCGAATTCTCCTCCGCCGCTCCAGGAGTCCAGTCCTCCATGAAAAAAGGGCGGCAATCGTTGCGCACCCCTGTCAGCACTCGCGCACAGAGGGCCTCATGGCGCCGACTGGTCAGGAGCAGGGTGACACCGCACCGGTTCGTGAACACCTCGAGCTCCGTTTCCTGATAGCTGTCGTTGAGTGGAACGAGGATGGCGCCCGACGTCACGCTTGCGAAATAGGCAACGACGAAATCGATGCTGTTCGGCAGCAGAAGAGCGACACGGCTGCCCGTCTCGATACCCTCAGCCCGGAGTTTCCGGCTGAGAGCCGCGACCCTGGCGCAGAGATCACGATAGGAGAGACGCTGATTTCCCTCGACGAGAGCGGTCTTTTCAGGATTCCGCTGAGAAACCACCGGCAGAATGTCCGCGACGGTCTGTATCATCTCGAGTTCTCCAAATCCGGTCTCTTCCGGTCCATCTTTCCCTGAATGAGCCCAACCAGGGAACCGAGGCTTTGAAACAGATCGGGTGTCAATTCCGCGTCCTCGACCTCGACGGCAAACCGTTCCTCCAGTGCCGTAGTCAGCGTCAGGACCTCCATCGAATCGAGGCCCAGACCGCGTCCAAGTAAAGGAGTGTCCGGAGCCAGCGCCTCGACTTGGGCAGGCTTCACCCCGAGTTCTTCGATCAGTATTTCCCGGAGGGCCGCCTCGATCTGTGCAGTTCCCATGAGCCGGGGCTATTCTCGCGACAGTTCCGGAGCCTTGTCAAACCTGCCCGTATCGGAGACACCTCCGGTTGGATCGTTCCCCGTCGTCCGCGTCGAAGATCGCTCCGGGTCAACTCATCCGTGACCGATGACGCTGCGCACTTTCCCGGAGGCATCGCGCACCAGATCGGAATCGGAGACCAGGCGAACAACGACTGCCATCGAACTTCCCACCAGCGCTCGGGTGTGCGCACCGAGCCGCGCGGACGTCGCGTCGGAGAAGTCCGGACCCGGCACCACATTGACTTCCAGTTGTTGCTCGCCGGTCTGGTGGAACTGGACGAAGCGCGCACCCGGAACCAACTCCGGGACGATGAAGAGTGCCGTCACATACTCGCCCTCCGGCGTCACGATGATGTCCTGGCAGCGTCCGCGGATCGCCGCAACCAGAGGCAGCGTGCGTCCGCATGGGCAGATGTGCCCCTCGGGGAGCAGTTCGACCTCGTCACCGACGTCGTAGCGGATCAGGGGCATGGCGAAGTTGTAGAGCGATGTGCCGATGACGCGGGCCAGCATCCGTTCCCCGTCTTCGCTGCGACGAGAGTTGCCAAACTGCAGCAGGCCATAATCGCTGTTGACGTGATACCCCCCCTGGGGGCACTCGGAGATGGCGACCGTACGCTCCATGTGGCCGTAGGAATCGAGCAGGAGGCATCCGAAAACCGACTCGATCAGACTGCGGTGCATCCTGGTGACCAACTCGCCTGTGGAGAAGACGCACTCGAACCGGATGTCCGAAATGCCGGCTTCCCGGAATGTCGAGGCCAGGAAGTAGAGCGCCGAGGCCAGTCCCTTGAGGAATCGGGGGCGATGCCGACGGATGGCCGAGGCCATGATCCGGCTTCGGGCCACGGAGAGCTGGCCGCTGTTCAGGAGCAGACGACGTAGATGGGGCTGGTAGCGGGCCGCCTTGTCGCTCAATTCGGGGCGCTTCAGAAAGTAGTGGCTGCTCAGCTCGGCAAATCGGTTGCCCAGATGAAACCCACCCCAGCTCCAGTGGCGCCAATAGTAGGCAAACTCGAGCGCGTTGGCACCACGGTCGAGATAGAAATGCAGCGGTTTGCCGGACGTGCCGCTGGTGCTGTATCGGGTGGGAGAGTAGCGACGGGCATCTTCGGCGACCAGGCGAGCGGACTCGCCCTGGACCGTGTCCTTTCCCAGCACCGGCAGCCGTTGAAGATCACCACGCGTTCGGATATCCGAGCGCTGCAGAGAAAGGGACCGAAGCAGGTCGCGGTAGTAGGGGACTTGCTGAAAGGCATGGTCCAGTACCCGATTCAGGCAGCCTTCCTGATACTCGAGCAACTCCTCCCGCGGAAGCCACTGCGTGCGTTCGAGCGTCCTGTGGATCCGCCAGATTGTCCGAGGATAGAAGAAGTCGCGGATCCGGAAATCGATGGACATGGTTCAACACCGTGGACGCGGCCCGGAAAAAGCCCCCTCGAAGCTGCCGTCGTCGCCTTCCTAGGGTACACGGAAGGGGCCGTATCGAGAAAGGTGGGCGGCGGGCTTGCGCCCTCGTTCGACCGCAGATATTCTCGACCTGCGCTTCCCCAGGTGAATTCGAGCAGATCGATGTGGATTGCCGAACCCGCAACGGCCTTGACTGATTACTTGCTGACGGTGGAGTGTTTCTTCTTCAGCCTGAGGCTCCGGGGACTGTCGGAGGTACGGGGAAGGCGACTCTGGATGTTCGCTTTTCTGGCATTGGGCGTTGGCGCGCTGGCCGGCGGGAGCTTTCACGGATTCCGACCCGTACTATCCGGCAAGCTCTCTGCCGGGCTGTGGAATACGTCCATGATCCTGATCGGCACCGCCGCCGGCTTCATGATGTCAGGTGTCATCGTTTCCAGAGCCGCCCGGGCAAGACGATGGCTCTTGGTCGGTTTGGGCGTTTCCATAGCCGCCGGTGTACTGCTGGCTTTGAAGATCGGTCTGCATGAGAGTTTTAATCACAACGACCTTTTTCATTGCATCATGCTCTTCTCACTTTATGCCTACTATCGTGGTGCACGACTGCTGGGGGATGCGGTGTAGTCCGGAGTCCCGTCCGGCGGCGGAAGGAATCCGACGTCGATCGGCTGGGAGAAATCGTGTGTGATGGTGCTGTGGGGGGGCGGACGCTATCATGGAACGGAGGAGGAAAAGCCTGATCCATGAGCCGAAAGAAGAAGCTGCGTCGACGTTCCAGACCTGGATCGCCACCCGGGACGCTCGTCTACATCGGAAAAGATAGGCCGGTACACACCCGTGTGACCGTCCTCGATTACGGTCCCGATCATCTGAATGAAGAGACGACGAAACAGGTCGACTCCGCGGTCCGGGTCGCGAATGGCGAGTCGGTTACGTGGATCAACGTCGAGGGACTTCAGGAGACCGATCTGATTGCGGAATTTGGAGAAAAGTTCCATCTCCATCCTCTTCTGCTAGAAGACATCCTCAACACCGACCACCGTCCCAAGGCCGAGTTCTATACCGAGCATGTCTTCTTCGTGCTCCGTATGCTCTGGTTTGGAGACGATAAGACCGAACTTCACTCTGAGCAGGTGAGCCTCGTTCTGGGCAAAGGCTATGTCGTGTCCTTCCAGGAAGCTCCCGGGGATGTCTTCGAACCGGTGCGGGCCCGGCTGCGCATGGGTCACCAGCGGATCCGGTCGATGGGTGCCGATTACCTTTTCTACGCTCTGATCGATGCCGTCGTGGACCACTACTTTCTCGTCCTTGAACGCATGGATGACCGGTCGGAACGACTCGAGGCGGAGGTGTTCGGAGACTTCCAGCGGGAGACCCTGCGGGAGGTTCAGAAGCTCAAGGCGGACCTCGTGCCGCTGCGGCGTGCGATCTGGCCTCTTCGTGAGGCGTTGAGTACGTTGGTTCGTGATGAAAACCCGCTGATTCGGGCGGATGCCCGGGTGTTTCTGCGAGATGTCTATGACCATGCAGTCCAGGTTCTCGACACCGTCGAAGCACTGCGGGATACCAGTTCGAGCCTGCTCGACATCTATCTTTCCGCCGTCAGCAACCGGATGAACGAGGTCATGAAGGTCCTGACCGTCATCGCGACCATCTTCATCCCTTTGACGTTCATCGCAGGCGTCTATGGCATGAATTTCGATTACATGCCGGAGCTGCACGTGCACTGGGCCTATCCCGCTCTCTGGGGAATCTTTCTGGCCATTACCTTCGTCATGATTATTTACTTCAAGAGGCGTAATTGGCTTTGAAACGGTGGCTTCAGTCAAGCAAGGAAGATGTTCGATGAACGTGCTTCTGATCGGTTCCAAGGGGCAACTCGGGTTCGAGCTCTCGAGAACCCGCCCGCAGGGCATTCGTCTGACGGGATGGGATCTGGATGACATCGACATCCGAAATGCAGCGCAGGTCAACCGGTTGATCGGCGATCTGAATCCCCGGCTGATCGTGAATGCCGCTGCCTACACGGCGGTCGACAAGGCCGAGTCGGAGAGGGATCTGGCTTTTGCGGTCAACGCCGCCGGCGCCGGAAATGTGGCGGATGCAGCGGCCCGAACCGGCGCACGGCTGCTCCACGTGTCGACGGATTTCGTATTCAACGGAAAAAGTGGCCGCCCCTACCGGCCCACCGATCCTCCCGACCCTCTCAGCGTCTATGGTTCGTCGAAGGCGGAAGGCGAGAAGCGGGTCCTGGATCGTCTCGGAGGTCAGGCCACCGTCCTGCGCACTTCGTGGCTCTATTCCGTCCATGGCCGGAATTTCGTCAAGACGATCCTGACCAGGATGGCGGAAGGCGCAGAGCTGCGGATCGTCTCCGATCAGGTGGGTGGCCCGACCTGGGCGCGCGAGCTGGCCAAGGTGATCTGGGAGCTTGCTCCGAACGATCGCCCGCCTTCCATCTTCCACTGGTCGGATGCGGGAGTCGCATCCTGGTACGACTTCGCGGTGGCCATTCAGGAGGAGGCTTTGGCCTGTGGTCTCCTGTCAGATCGGGTGGACCTACGACCCGTGCCGAGCAGTGAGTTTCCGACGGCCGCGCAGCGGCCCCACTTTTCTGTTCTCGATACCTCGGAGAGCCGGAGGTTCCTCGGTCGACCGGCGGATCACTGGAGAATCTCTTTGCGGGCGATGCTCGAGGAGTTGAGTTCGATCGACCCGATGGCCAAGGAGCCTAATCGAGAGGTGACCGGCCCATGATTGTGGTCGCTCGAAGGCTGCGCATCATCTCCGGTTTCGTGCTGCTGGCGTGTAACTGCCTTGCCCTTGATTCGTGCGGCGATGTCGCATTAGCCCACGAAGCGTTCCTGGACGAAGTGCGTGCGAAGCTGCCGAACCCGGGAGTCATGTGTTTTCCCGAGACACCACTGTCCGATTATCGTTTCATCGGGGATGGTGAGGCAGCCGAGTTCACCGTGGTTCCGGTCGAAGATCAACCATTCAGCCATGCCGTACGCGTCGCAGTGGCGGGACCTCAGCAGCCGGTCTGGAACGTCCAGATGATGACTCCTCGGTCTACCGAGGATTTGAGCCGCGACGATGTGTTGTTGTTCGTTTTCCATGTCCGATCGCTGGACTCGGAGCGGGCGGCGATCTCCGCCTACATTCAGAGCACCAGTACGGGATGGACGGGTTTGGGCAATCTGAGTGTCCTCGTGGGATCCGCGTGGAAGCGATACTACGTGACCGGACGAGCCGATCATGATTTTGCAGCAGGCAGCTATGAGGTGACCTTCCATCTGGGCTCGAAGGCCCAGAGGCTGGAAATCGGAGGTATGGCCCTGCTCGATCTCGGTCCCGGGGTCGACGTTGCCGAGCTTCCTTACAATCCGCTCGATTACACGGGCTCGGAGGCGGATGCTCCGTGGCGGGAAGTCGCCCGACAGCGGATTAGGCAGTACCGGAAGGGAGACTTGATCGTGCGGGCCGAAGACGATCAGGGGCAGCCCCTGCGAGGGGCTCGGGTGCGGGCCCGGATGCTCCGCCATGCTTATGGTTTCGGCAGCTTCATGGAACCGAGCCTCGTCGAATCCGGGTTGGACCCCGACCGGCACCGCAATTGGTTTCTGAGGCTCTTCAATCGTGCGACGGTTCCGATCTACTGGGCGGACTGGGGCTGGGCCGACCCCCGGGTCCGGGAACGCTATCTGCGAATGGCGCAATGGGCTCGAGACAATGATCTGTCCATCCGAGGACACGTACTCGTCTATCCGCGACTCGATATTCTGCCTTCGTTCATGGATCAGTTCCGGCACGATCCGGACGTGTTCCAGGCGAGGATCCTGGCACACATTGCGGACTGCGTGCAGGAGACCAACCCCTTTGGATTCCGGGACTACGACGTCACGAACGAACTGCGCGACGCGGAGCCGGTGCTCGGAATCGTGGGCCGGGAAGGAGTCCTCGAGTGGTTTGGCCAGGCCCGGGCCTTCAACTCGTTCAGTCGAATGGGCCTGAACGAAAATAGTATCGTGACGCGCGGCGGAGAGACCGAAGCCGAACAGGCAAACTACGAAGAATGGCTGCACTTTCTCGATGACCGGGGTCAGGGAGTCGATGTCATCGGGATCCAGGGGCACTTCGACAGCGATGTCACGGGCCCGGAGCGAATCTGGCAGATTCTGGACCGCTTTGCTCAGTTCCAGGTGCCTCTGCACGTTACGGAGTTCGACCTGCTGACTCGGGACGAAGAAGGTCAGGCGCGATACCTGCGGGACTTTTATACGGCCGTCTTTAGTCATCCGACCACGGAAGCCATTACCTGCTGGGGGTTCTGGGAGGGGCAGATGTGGAGGCCCGGAGCGGCCTGGTTTCGTACGGACTGGTCGCTTAAGCCGGCTGCCCAGGCCTACATCGACCTCGTGCTCGGGGAATGGTGGACTGACGTCAGCGGGCGGACAGACGCCGAGGGAGAGTTCCGCGTTAACGGCTTTCTGGGCGACTACGAGGTCACCGTCACTTCGGCGGGCCAGGAAGCGACGACACATCTGCGTCTCGAGCGCGCAGGAACGACACGGACGGTTCAGCTTCAGGCTCGCAAGGACCGGAGCGATCAACCTCGATCCCGGCGGATCGATCGTCCCCGATCCGGGAGAACCTCCCGACCAATCCGATAGCGCCAGGCCAGGAAGGAGAACTTGTCCATGTCCGATCGGTCAAGCCGGAACAGGAGCGAGCCCACGCCCGCAGAATCCGCCGGGTCTGGGGGACTGCAACGCCTGTCGGCTGAAGAAGCGCTGCGTGCGGTCATTCAGGCTTCGCCCCTGCCGATCGTGGCGATGGATGCCGACGGCCTTGTCACCCTTTGGAACGCCTCTGCCGAGGCCACGTTCGGTTGGACCGAACAGGAGGTTCTCGGTCGATATCTTCCCTACGTCCCCGAGGACAGGCTCGAGGAGCACCGACGCCTCAGGGAACGCGTGCTCGGAGGTGATCGGTTCGAGAACGCCGAAGTACAGCGTTTAAGAAAGGACGGTCGCCGAATCGAGCTCAGTGTCTCGACGGCGCCGATGTATGACGAAGCCGGCAAGGTCGCGGGAATTATGAGTGTCAATGTCGACATTACCGATCGCAAACGGGTCGAGGAGGAGCTGCGGCAGCGGGAGCGCGTCTTTCGCGGTCTGTTCGAGAATATGACTCTCGGCGTGGTCTATCAGGCGGCCGACGGGCATATCCTCTCGGCGAATCCGGCGGCCGAGCGCATTCTCGGACTTTCCGTCGACCAGATCAAGGGGCGAACGTCGTCGGATCCGGACTGGCGAGCCATTCACGAGGACGGTTCGGAGTTTCCAGGCGATCGACATCCATCCATGCGAGCACTGGAAACCGGACGTCCCGTCACCGGTGTCGTCATGGGGATCTTCCACCCTCCTTCGAAGGAAACCCGCTGGCTTCTCATTGATGCAATTCCCGAGTTTCTGCCGGGAAGCGAGAGACCCTACCAGGTCTTTACGACGTTTCTGGA
Organism: uncultured Acidobacteriota bacterium; assembly: GCA_963823995.1. GTDB lineage: Bacteria > Acidobacteriota > UBA6911 > RPQK01 > JAPXNP01 > JARRKC01. Next base: position 73,820 of record CAWGNQ010000009.1, on the reverse strand, counting down.
CATCACGGAACAGAGGCGGGCCAACGAAGCCCTGGACAAGAGCACCCGGCTTCTCATGGAAGCCCAGAAGCTGGCCAGACTGGGCCACTACGACTTTGATGCAAGGACGGGCTTCTGGGAAAGTTCGGAGGTGCTGGACGAGATCTTTGGGATCGACGAAACCTACGTCAAGGACGTCGAGGGCTGGTTGCGGGTCGTTCATCCTGAGGAACGCGATGAGATGTCCCGATACCTTCGTGAGACGGTACTCGCCGGCGACCAGGGCTTCGACAGGGAATACCGGATCATTCGCATTTCAGACCAGAAGGAGAGGTGGGTCCACGGCCGGGGCGCCGTCGTGCTCGACGACAGCGGCCGGGCACTGCGGATGCTGGGCACTATTCAGGACGTCTCTGATCGCAAGAGTCTCGAGGAGCGGCTCGCCCAGGCCCAGAAACTCGAGGCCGTGGGACAGTTGGCCGGCGGGATCGCGCATGATTTCAACAACATGCTGAGCGTCATCCTGGGGTACGCCGAGTTGATCAAGTCGCGACTCCACATTGACGAAGACATGAAGAAAGACGTCCTCGAGATCGAAAAGGCGGCAGCCCATTCGCGCGACATCACGAGCCAATTGCTGGCGTTTTCGCGGAGGCAGATCATCTCGCCCCGCACCATCGATCTCAACGCGTCGATCCGGAACCTCAAGCGAACGCTTCTGCCGTTGATCGGAGAAGATATCGAGCTGAATCTCGAGTTGGCTCAGAACGTAAGTCGGATCCGATTCGATCCCTCCCAGATCGAGCAGATCCTGGTCAACCTTGCCGTCAACGGGCGCGACGCCATGCCGGACGGGGGCACCCTCACGATCGAGACCGCAAACGTCGAACTCGATGAGGGTATGTCCCAATCGCCCGAATACGTTCCAGGGCGATACGTTTTGCTTCAGGTGAGCGATGATGGAATCGGGATGGGACGGGAGGTCCTCTCTCACGTCTTCGAACCCTTCTTTACGACCAAAGAACAGGGGAAGGGTACCGGCTTGGGCCTGGCCACCGTCTATGGCATCGTCAAACAGAACGGCGGATTCGTTTCCGTCTACAGCGAGCCGGGTCAGGGTGCGGTCTTCAGGATCTACATTCCTCGAATGCCGGAGGATTCCAGGACGGTCGGCGAAGCAGCGGCGACGGCCTCCGAGCCGGCCGGAGGCACGATCCTGCTGGTGGAAGACGATGACATGGTTCGGGAGATGGTGTCCGCCATGTTGGGGCGGCTTGGGTATTCGGTCATCGACGCGGATTCTCCTTCGGCCGCACTCGAGGTTTGTCGGGATTTCGAGCAGCATCTCGATCTGCTGATGACCGACGTGGTCATGCCAGAACTCAGTGGCCACGAGCTCGCAGGCCAGGTTCGTGCGTTGCAGCCCGGGCTCGGAGTTCTTTTCATGTCCGGATATACGGCCAATGCCATCGTCCACCGGGGAGTCCTGGAGGAGGGGGTCGAGTTCATTCAGAAGCCCTTCAACCTGGCCGAACTGGACCGAAAGGTCCACACCGCGATCGCGAAAGACTGAGAACGGTGCAGGATCCGGCGCCCTCATCCCCCAGCCCCCTGCGCGGGCATGAAAAAGAACACGAGTCCCAGAAGCACATAGACCACCAGCAGCTGCAGACCTTCCAGCCAGTTCGATTCGCCGTCCTGTGAAATCTCGTTGGCGAGAACCACCGCCAGGAAGACGGCCAGAACCTCGATCGGTGTGAAGACCAAGTCCATCGGATGCGGTGCGATCCAGTAACTTGCGAACAGCAAAACCGGCGCGACGAAGAGTGCGATCTGGATGCTGCTGCCCAGAGCGATGCCGAGACTGAGGTCCATCCGGTCCTGAATGGCCATCAAGACCGCCGTACTGTGTTCGGCGGCATTTCCGATGACGGCGATCACGATCACGCCGACGAACAGGTCGGTCATCCCGAGCGATTCGGCAGCCGGACGGACCGACCCGACCAGAATCTCACTCATCCAGGCAATCAGTCCGGTGCTCGCGGCGAGCAGCAGCAGACTATGCGTCCAGGACCGGGTTCCCGAGCCCTCACCGTTTCCGCCCTCGGGACCGGCATGGCCGGCGAAGAAGTCGCGGTGCGTGTGCAGGGTGAAGAGAAGGCCCAGGGCATAGGTGACCAGCAGAACGACGGCGATCTCGAGGCTGAGGTCGATCTCGGTTGCATGTGGTTCCTGCGACAGATGATGGAATGCAGCCGGGAGGATCAGAGCAATCGCGGCAAGCGTCATCATCGTCGACTGAATGCGAGCTCCTGCGCCGTGAAAGCTCTGCTGCTTGAATCGGACTCCACCGGAGAGAAACGAGGCTCCCAACACCAGCAGGATGTTGCCGATGATGGAGCCGGTCAGCGACGCCTTGACCACAGGGAACAGCCCCTCCCTGAGAGCCAGCAGTCCGATGATCAACTCGGCGGCATTACCGAAGGTCGCATTGAGCATCCCCCCGATCCCTTCACCGGTCCGTCTGGCCAACTGACCGGTGGCATCCCCCATCCAGCCGGCCAGCGGGACGATCGCCAGCCCGGCGGTGACGAAGATGAGGACGTGGCGATCGGCGGCAAAGAAGCTGCTCAGCACGGCTACGGGAATGAAGACGAGGAGCCAGTCGAGAGAAGGACGGAACCAGCGGCTCATGCCGATTCCCTTGGAGGACGAAAGAACCGGGGCAGCCTGGCCGCTGCCGCGGCATCGAGCCACCAGGTCAGTTCCCCGTCCGAAGGGCGGACTCCGGCTGCAGGGCACTGTTCAGCCGCAGGTTCCTCGAGTAGGATTCGACGGACGATGGCAGCCTTTTTCTTGCCCGAAACGAGGAAGAAGGTTTGTTTAGCCCGATTGATGAATGGAGGGGTCACCGTCAGGCGCAGCGGCGGCTCCGCCTCGGCCCGGACGGCAAGGACCCAGCGACTGCCGGCCTGCAGTGCGGGAGATTCCGGAAACAGTGAGGCCGTGTGTCCTTCCGGTCCCAGTCCCAAAAGCAACAGGTCAGGGCCGGAACCGGGTTCCGAGAACTGCTCCTTCAGCAGGCGGTCGTACCGCTGTGCCGCATCCTCGGGCGCGCCGTCCGTGGGCATCGGATGGACGTTTTCATCCGGGATCGGGAGCTTTTCGATCCATGCCTTGCGTGCATTACGCTGATTGCTTCGCGGATCATCCGGCGCGACCCAGCGCTCATCCCCCCAAAAGACGAGGATCCGGTCCCACGGCAGCCGGTCTCGAAAATGACCACCGAGTCGTTCATAGATCGGCTCCGGTGTCGAGCCCCCGGCCAGGAAGATCGTCGCCCGGGAACGCAGTGCGAGTGCGCTCTCCAGAACACGAATGACGGCATCGGCTGCATCCCGGTTCAACGTCTCTACATCCGGACTGATCCGAAGGGTGAGTCTCATCTCATCCAGTTCTCCCTTTGCACAGAGAAGAGGCAGTAAGTCCATCGTGCGATGCGGTGACGGTCAAGTCAACCGGTCGAAGGGTAGGTTTCGGGGCTGTCAGCGAGGTGCCCCGTGCCGACGACGGCTCACTTCCGCCGGTGCTTGCATGTAAGCTGTTATTGATACCACGCCTGACTTGACGTAATATCGCGAACTGATATTCCGCTGGTCGTGTGCATTCGGTGTGGCTGACGACGCATGTGTGCGCGTCAGGAAGGGAGGTATACAACAAGATGTATCGACGTGTAGCGGGTCTATTTCTCATGGCAGGTTTGACACTCGGCCTGGCCGCGTGCGCTTCGGAGCCGACGGCCGAAGTGAGTGGCGCCGAGCAAGCGAAGAATCAAGCCGCGGCTGCAGATGCCGAAAAGTACGTTCCCGATCAGTATCAAAAGGCGCAGGAGACCTTGGATCAGGCGCAGACTGCGCTGAAGGCCGAGAACGACAAGTTCTCGATGTTTCGAGACTACGATCCGATCAAGGCGCAACTGAGCCAGGCGACGCAGGAATTCAACGACGCCGCCGAGGCCGCGCAGACGAAGAAAGAAGAAGTCCGCACGCAGAACGAGCAGGATCTGGCGGATGCGGAGCAGGCGGTTGCCGCGGCTCAATCCGCACTCGAAAAAGCCCCGAAAGGCAAGGGGACCCAAGCCGATCTCGAAGCGATGAAGGCGGATCTGGATGCCGCCAGCACGGCCCTGGACAATGCCCGCCAGCAGATGCAGTCGGGAAACTATCTCGAGGCACAAAGCCAGATTCAGTCGGCTAAAGCAAAAGCGGATTCAGTCAGTTCCCAGGTCGAGGAGGCCATCAAGGCTAGAAGGGGAAGACGATAGCCTCGCCGGGCTTCTGAAAAACTCGCGGGACGGGCTGCTCGGGAGAAGCCGACAGGATTGACCTCTCGATAGCCATCGTGACAGTGCGCTTCCGGTCTCGGGCATGGGACCGTCAGAGGGCTGCCGCTCCGTCGGGAGTCGCAGCCCTTCATGCGTTCCGGCACTGTCGGTCGCAACGAGTCGGTGCCATGGCCGTCCATTTCCCGACGGCTCGATTCGAGTTCCCACGAAGCACTATTTAATCGAGAATTCATCTGTGCGCTGGCATCACCTCTGCTTTCTGTTTCTGCTGTTGCTGATCTCTTCGTGCAGGTCCTTGCCCGACGAGAGCTGGGCCCACCTGAAGGAAGTTCGAAGGCGCATCCTCTCGGCACAGGCAGATCGGTTCGCACCTTTCGAATACAGTGAGTTCGAGCGCCATTTCTCGGATGTCCGGCAGAGCTTCATCCGGCTGGAGAATCGATGGGCGGTTTTCCGGTCGGGCAAGCGGCTCACCGCGCTCGATGACGACATCCGTGCACTCAATCAAACGGGCGAGGCCCTCATCGACGAGGCGCAGGGAGCCCGGCGAAAGAAGCTCGCCGGCCTTCGCCTCGAAGTTTCGCTGCTCGAGAATCTCCTTTCCGACAGCGGCCCTAAACACTTCCTGCCCGATTCCCGGGGAGGGATGCAGGCGGTCCGCCTGCAACTTGCCCGCATGAAACTCCTCATTGAACAGGGGGACGATCGCTCTGCCGAGGCCATCCTGAATGTCGTGAAGGCCTCCAGCCTGGAGATGCGCAGCCAGCTGACCGAACTGGAGCATCGTTACTCGGATCCGCGCCTTCTGAAGCGTTGGTCGCGCCTGTGTCACAGCGCCGTAGAGTGCTCTCGTGGGAGCGCGCGACCGGTGCTCCTCGTCGACAAATACCGACGACAGGCGCTGCTTCTGAGAAGCGGCACTCTCGTTCGCAGATTTGCCGTCGACTTGGGTTGGAACGGATTGGACGACAAGCAGGTGCAAGGCGATGGGGCCACTCCCGAAGGCGAATATGTGGTGACCAAGAAGAAGGACGGTGAGCACACGAGTTTCCATCTCGCACTCCTGCTGAGCTATCCGAACGACGCGGACATGGCGACCTTCGAATACGCGATCGAGCGCGGAAAGCTTCCGCGCGATGCGGAGATCGGCGGTATGATCGAAATACACGGATCCGGGGGTCGAGGTCAGGACTGGACGGATGGGTGCATTGCGCTGTCCAATAGAGAGATCGAGTTCCTGTACCGGGACGCCTACGTGGGTATGCCGGTTTTCATCGTAGGAAGATGTCAATCACTGAAATAGCAACGATTACGGAGCGACGACGCCGATGGCCGACCTTTTTTCTGGTCTGGTTGACTCTGGTCACGCTCGGGTTGCTTGGTACGACGATCATCCAGATCATTCGGACTCCTTCGGCATTCGCGGATCAGCCTCAACTGCCTACGGTCAAGAAACTGGAACGTCAGATTGCGGCCCGACGGGCTCGCGGAACGTTCATCCTGATCGACACGGCGAGCAACCGTCTCTATCTGCGCAAGGGCGACAAGGTGCTGCTCGAAGCGGTTTGTTCGACGGGCAGTGGGATTCAACTGGTCGCAGGAGAGAAGCACTGGACGTTTCGCACCCCGAGAGGGGCCTTTCAAATCGTCAGCAAGACCCGGAACCCACTCTGGCGGAAACCGGATTGGGCCTTTCTGGAAGAGGGCGAGCCGATTCCGAAGCGGGACAGCGACCGCTTCGAAAGGGGCGTTCTGGGTGCTTACGCACTCGGGATTGGAGACGGGTACTTCATCCATGGGACGCTGTACACCCGTTTGCTGGGCACCAACGTGACTCATGGCTGCATCCGACTGGGCTCCAGGGAACTGGAGTATCTGGCTCGGAAAGCCCCGATCGGAACGCCTGTGTTTATTTTTTGACCCGAGACTTCCGATGCGCTTTTTCATTGGATTGATGTTGTTGAGTCTGTTCTCCGGAGGGGATCAAGACCCCGATCCGGCTCGGCTCTCCGCCCGACTCGAACTTCTGCGGCACGGTGGAGTCTATGTCGAAAGCACCGGGGATGCGCTGGAAGTGTATGCGGGGGGATGGAAGGTGCAGCGATTCCCCGCCCGCATCGTGGAGATCACCAGGGGGAAGCCTGCCGGTGTTTCGCAAGTCGATGAGCTGGTGCCGCTCGAGCCGGCACCTGCGGCGATCATCGACAGTGAGCAAGTGGCGGCGGAAGCCGGGGATACTGACGCCGATGTCTCCACACTCGAACAGATCATCGGTGTGGAAAAGATGCCGGAGACCTTTGTGGCCTATTTCGATGATGGCTCGATCTGGGTCGTCAATCCGGGCGACTGGGTCGGATTCTCGCGACTCTGGAAGAAGGGCGAGTTGCAGCTCAAGATGGCCCGACATCTCTTCTGGCAGGCTGTCGAACTGGAAGGCTTCAGGATTTCCTTCGTGTCCCTGGATCCGGATTCTGCACGGCGTCTTTACTGGATTCTCGAAGACGGCATGCCGGTCGTTCAATGAGGAACTGGTTGGACGGAACGATCCGTCGGATGCTGTTGGTCGTCGGTGTTGCCGCCCTGGGTTGCGGTACGCTGCTGCTCTCGGTTTCCTGCGTCCGCCGTATCGCACCCTCCTCACTCGTGTTGTTCGCGGCAGCGAGTACGACCGAAGCCGTCAAGGAGATCACTTTGGCCTATGAGAAAGCGACCGGTACGAAGGTGTACTGCAACTTCGCCTCCTCGGGCGCATTGGCGCAGCAGATTCAGGCGGGCGCCGACGCGGACCTCTTTCTCTCTGCAAACCGGGACTGGGTCGCGGCCCTCGAGCAGAAAGGGCTGACCGACCGCGTCACGGAGCTGGCAGCCAACCGCCTGGTCACGATTGTGCCCAGCCGGTCGGGTCCTGCTCTGGATGGACCTGAAGACCTGAGTTCTCCGCAGGTCGGCCGGATCAGCATCGGCGAACCCAATTCGGTGCCGGCGGGAATCTACGCCAGGAAGGCCTTGGAGAAGCTGGGTCTTTGGGAGAAGCTCGAGCCCAGGCTGGTATTTTCCTTCGATGTTCGCCAGGCTCTGGCCTACGTCGAGCGGGGAGAGGTGGATGCCGGGCTCGTCTATGCGACGGATGCCGCTATCAGTCCCGACGTCCGTGTTGCATTTTCCTTCGATCCGGCTTTGACCGATCCCATTCGCTACCCACTAGTCCTGCTCGTCGACGCCCGGCCTCAGGCCGCCGACCTGTTCCGCTTCTTTTCGTCGTCCGAGGCCACACAAGTCCTGCGCAAGTACGGTTTCGAGCCGCTCGATTCGCCAAGCCCGGAATAGGCGCCGAGAGTTCGAACCTCCAAGCTCAGATTCTCCCGAATCCTTTCCGGTCGTTGCATTCCGCGTCCAGGTTCTGAAAAGATTGTCGGCCAGATGTTTACGGCAGAAGAGTGGGATGCGATCCAGCTCAGCCTCTGGGTGGCCACCTGGGCCGTCACGGCCAGCCTGCCGCTCGCCGTTGCCCTCGGATATCTGCTTGCTCGATGGAAGGGCCGCAGCAAATGGCTGATCGAGACCGTCGTCAACCTTCCCCTGGTCCTGCCTCCGGTCGTGACCGGTTACCTGTTGCTGATCCTCTTCGGACGGGGCGGGGCGATCGGGCGGATACTCGAACAGCGACTCGGCATTCAGATCACTTTCTCCTGGGCCGGCGCGGCACTGGCTGCGGGCGTGGTGAGCTTTCCCCTCATGGTCAGGGCGATCCGGATCGCTTTCTCCGGAGTGGACGAGCGCCTGGAGAGTGCCGCACGCACGCTCGGTTCGAGTCCACTCGATACGTTTCTCTCGATCAGTCTGCCTCTCGCGTTCCGTGGTGTGCTGGCCGGCTCGATGCTGGCCTTCGCACGAAGCCTGGGAGAGTTCGGGGCGACCATCATGGTGGCGGGCAACATTCCGGGGCGGACCCAGACCATCCCTACAGCCGTCTTCTCACTCGTCCAGACGCCGGGCGGCATCTCGAGAAGCGGGAGGCTCGTCCTCGTCTCCGTTCTCCTGGCGTGCATCACCCTCGCGGTCAGCGAAATCCTGGAACGAAGGCAACAGAGACGTGAGTCAGCTTAGCTTCCGGGCCGTTCACGCTTATCCGGGCGGATTCCAGCTCGATCTGAGTTTTCGGACGGCACACCCGGTTACCGCCATCTATGGCCCCTCCGGGAGCGGAAAGACGACCATCCTCGAGATGCTGGCCGGCCTGAAGCATCCCGGAGAAGGCCACATAGAACTCGACGGCAGGGTTCTCGTCGACACCATGAAAGGAGTCTTCGTCCCTGCGCGAAGACGGGGTGTAGGAATGGTCTTTCAGGATCAGCTGCTGTTCCCGCATTACTCGGTCCAGGGCAATCTCCGGTTCGGAGAGAAACGACGTCGGCAAACGGGCGTTCGGATCACCTTCGAGAGGGTCGTGGAGGTCCTGGAGCTGGGCGGCCTGTTGACGCGCCACCCGCGAAACCTTTCGGGGGGAGAGAGACAGCGGGTCGCCCTCGGACGGGCGCTTCTGAGCAGTCCCGACCTCCTTCTGCTGGATGAGCCATTGACCGGTCTCGACGACGAGCTCAAGCGCCGGGTCCTCGAGTATATTCGCCGGGCGATCGGGGAGTGGAGGATCCCCACCCTGCTGGTTGCCCATGATCTCTTCGAGGTCAGGCGCCTCGCGGACTGGGTTATTTCGATTCGCGACGGGCGCGTCGAGCGTGAGGGTTCCGCCACCGATCTCAAGGGCCCGTCGGTGTGACACCCGACGATCGCGGGTCAACTGATCTCGTCGGCATCTGCCTGCTCGTCGGAGCCGATGAGCGTCATCCAGTTCTGGCGGGGCTCCGTGGGCAGCTTTCCGAGCAGGTCCCGATGCTTGGCAAGGTAGTGGAGCAGGCGGTAGGTCACATTCATGGAGGCCTGGCGCACCGCTTTCGAGGTGCGCATTCCCGTGATCCGCACGCAGAAGGCGACGGTGGGTCTGGAGACCGGTCCGTAACCGATGTAGTTGGTATGGTAGCCGAGTCCGGGCGTGGAGGCGGTGCCGGTCTTCATGGCGACCTGGAAATCACCCGACTCGACGCCGTGGGCGGTTCCTCCCCACTCGACGACCCCTCGCATGGCGGTCCGCATCAACGGCAGCCAGGACGGCTTCAGGATGGGGATCCCGGCGCTGTAGACGGCCGGATAAGGCGTGGAGACGCCGAGCAGACCGTCTCTGGAGGAAAACAGGGTCGGCTCAGGCATGCGCCCGTCGGCGGCGAAAACGGCGGCGACGAGGGCCGCGTGCAGGGGCGTGATCACACTCTCCTCCAGACCGATCGACAGATCTGCGAGGGCACGCTCGCCGAAGCGGTTGTCGACCATGCGTCCGAAGTGCATTCCCCATCGATCGGCTCGTCCGAAACCGAACAGGCGCAGCTCCCGCGCGAGAGCCTGAGCCCCGACTTCCACACCCAGGTCCGCGAATGCGATGTTGCAGCTGATGGCGAGGGCCTGATTCAGCCCATGGAGCCGGCCGGCCGGATAGGGACAATAGAGGAAGTCCCCTTCGAAACGCTCGGCGCCGTCACAGACCGTCTTCGAAATCTCCCGATCCGGGTCCAGCCCGGCGCGTAGAGCCGCGGTCGTGGTCATCAGCTTCGAAATGGAGGCCGGTTCCAGGAGCTGGCGAAAGGGCGGATCGATGTTCTTTCGTCGCGAACGTCGATCGGACACCGCGGCGAGGATCTCTCCCGTGCCGGGATCGAGTAAAACAATGCTGCCGCGATATCCGCGCAGAGCATGAGCGGCCAGCTGGCTCAGTTCGAGATCCAGACTCAACCGCACGCTGGGCGCCAGATTCTGTGCGACGGCCGTCTCGATGGTCGTGACCGGGAGCAGCGCGGTATCGATGCCTTTCAGGAATCGAATTTCCTTGCCGGTCGTGATCCATCCGATCGGGGTCCCCCGACGGTCCTGCAGAATCGCCTGAGCATCTTCGGCGAGGGCTGAAAGAACTCGCGAAATCCGGCCGCCGAGCGGTGCATCTCGGAACGGCTCGGGGGTCGAAGCCAACGCCTTACGGCTTTCCTCGGGATGGCCCAACTCGAGGAGCGCCGCTGACCGATAGAGGTGAGCGCAGGGAACACCGGCCTGGTTCGCCAGATAGGCCAGGCGGCTGCAGGCTTCGTAGTGTCGCCGGACGAGCTCCCGATGCATCAGTGTCCGAAGCGGAAACTCCCTGAGGACCGATCGGATCTCAGGGGGGACGGCGGGTAGCGGACCTTCGGGCCGGAGTGCCCGGCAGATCAGGAGTGCCGCGGGGGCGTCGGGGAAAGACCAGCGCGATTGTGCCACGGCGCTCCACCCCTCGCCGGCTTTTTCGATCCGGCCCTCGAGCAGATCCAGATAGGCCCGGCTCCGGCTGATCGAGGCATCGAGATACCCACTCGCCGCGATCAGACCGATGAAGGCAAGCAAAGGTACGAGCCACAGCGCAAGGTGCCTGGCATAGAGACCAAGGCGAAGCTCACCGTTGCCGAACGATCTCACTCGTGCCCTCCCCTCCCGTCGCTCTTGAGCCCCAATTCCAACCTCCCGAGAACTCTACAAATCCGCAGGACCGCAATCAAGTCCCGAATTTGTGATTGTCGTCATTGAAACGACGTCTGGTCAGTGCGTACGATCACGAGGCTAACGAGATCCGGATTGCCGTTCCGGAAAAGGAGGAGACGTGGACGACCGAAGAGAATTTCAACGATGGGACTGCAACGTTCCGTGCCGATTTTCAATCGCCGGACACACGTTCGAGGGCCGCGTGGTCAATCTGTCCTTCAACGGCGCACGGGTGCAGGCCGAAGGGGCCACGCCGGCCGTAGATGCCCGTGCAACAGCAATTCTGAATCCAGACTCGGACAACGTACAGATTCCGGCACGGGTGATCTACTCTACCGAGGATTCGTACGGGTTTCTCTTCGAGTGTTCCCGGGAAGAACTGGTGCGCAAACTCATGCCCTTCTTCCGTCTCGGGATGAAACTCGAGGACCTCGACGTCGAACTGGACGAGGCCTCGTAGACCTCGCACGCTGCGACGTTCCCCCTTGGCCGATGCTCCCGGGTGTCGGCATCCGGGCCGCCCGACGACGACCTTGTATAATGACCTTATGGTGACGAAACATGCTCCATGGGTCATCGATGTCGGGGAGCAGGAGTTCCCCCGGGAAGTGATCGAACGTTCCCGGGAAGTCCCCGTACTGGTGGACTTCTGGGCCGATTGGTGTGCCCCCTGTCGCATGCTCGGGCCGATCCTCGAGCGACTTGCGGAAGAGTTCAAGGGCGCATTCGTCTTGGCCAAGGTCGACACCGAAAGCGCTCCTTCCCTGGCCCAGGCCTTTCAGATTCGAAGTATCCCCTATGTGGTGATGATCAGGGATGGTGAACCCGTCGATGCCTTCGTCGGTGCGCTGCCCGAGCCGGAACTCCGTCAGTTCATCCAGAAGTACTGCTCGACGGAGACCGACGAAATCGCTTCGCAGGGTGAGCGGAGGCTTGAATCGGGGATGGTTGACGAGGCCGAGAAGCTATTTCATCGCGCGTTGTCCGAACAGAACGATCATCCGGTGGCCACTCTCGGACTTGCGGAGGTGGCATTTCGCCGCGGAGACCTGGACGAAGCGGAACGGTTCCTGAGCAGGGTCATTCCGGAGGACGGCGTGGGCGAGAAGGTGGATCGGCTTCGATCGATTCTGCACTTCCGGCGTGAAGCCTCCCACTTCGGCTCGGTCGACGCCGCACGCCAGCGGCTGGCCGAAGACCCGGAAAACCTGGAATGGTCGTATCAACTCGCCGTCTGCCTGATCGATTCGGGCGAATACGAGGAAGCACTGGACCTCCTGCTGCAGATCGTCAAGAAGGATCGCAGATTCCGGGATGAAGGCGGCCGCAAGGCGATGGTGCAGGTCTTCCAGATCATCGGAGTCCGCTCGCCGCTGGCCGACCAGTACCGTAATCGACTGTCATCGGTGCTCTATTAACCTGGGCCGGAACTTTCCTTGACCGGGTCGGGCTTCAGATCCACGATTCGTTCACGCAGCCTCCGCGCGGTTTCTTCGGGCGATTCCGCGGAAAGGGGTCGCAGTGGGGTGCCGAAGCCGATCCAGACGGGTCGTCGTTCGGGCCAGTGACGGGTCGAAGGCAACACTTCGAACAAACCTTCGATACGCACCGGTACGATCGACACACCCAGTTCCCTGGCCATCAGGGCGACGCCCGGGCGAAACGTATGGATCCGGCCGTCTTCGGTCCGGCGTCCTTCGGGAAAGACCAGCGGACAGTAGCCACGATCGATCAACGATCCCGTGTAACGAAGTACGCTGCGGAAGGCTGCTCCGCTCTGCGGCAGTGGGTAGGTGTTGAAGAGGAGACACGCGAGGAGATACTGCGTATGAGCCGCCAGGCGCAACCTCAGAGGCCGTCCTCGTGGAGAGAAGTGAGCTGCAAAGCGTTCCATCTGCATGGCAGGCGCCAGGCGCAATCGCCACTGCCGAGGAAGTGCCGCCCCCAATGCGACCGCATCGAGATGGCTCTGATGGTTGGCGGCCAGAATCACCGGGGTCTCGCCCAGTCGCGCCAAGCGCTCCAGACCGTCCACTTCGAGAGGAAGAAAGTGACGAATCAAGGGCTGGATCACCAGTCTTTGGGTCGTGCTCCGTAATAGACGGGCCGGCAGTCGGGTGGCCCAGCGCGGCATCGTCAGCTGTGTGATGACTGATTCCCGGGGGTCAGGCCGACGTCCGACAGCGCGCGCTCCCGATCCTTCGAGCCACCGTTCGACGTCTCCTACGGACTGCAGATGCGCAAATTCCGTCTCGTCCAGGCGGCGTCCTGACACCCGCTCGAGATCCTGCAGAAGTTCAATTCGGTCCAGGGAGGACAGGCCCAGATCCTCATCCAGGCGCTCTTCCTCCTGAAGCTCTCCTGCAGGCCGAGCGGAGAGGCGTGCAAGCAGTGCGGAAGCCGTCTGAGCTGTCGACGGTGGTCGTGAGGGGGGGCCGCCTCGCTCGATCGCCTCCCGGATGGCGTGGCGACGCAGTTTGAAGGTCGACGATGTTCTCGGAAGCTCCGCCTGCTCCCAAACCGTCCAGTGCTGGATCCTCTGGGATCGTTCGAGGTGCCGGTTGGCGCTGCGGACAACTTCGGCGGGGTCCACCGATCGATCTGCGAGCACCAGGACTGCATGCACCTCATCTCCCCGCCCGGAGTCGATCCCCACGGCCGCCGCCTCACGTACACCAGGCTCGGCCGAAAGGGCCGTTTCGACGTCCTCCGGGTGGACATTCAGTCCTTCCGCCGTCACGATGACGTCCTTCTTGCGTCCCTTGAAATAGAGATTGCCCTGATCGTCGAGTTCCCCGACGTCTCCGGTGGGAAGCCAGTCCTGCTCCGAGCCGGCCCGGTGCAGTTCTCCCCCTTCCAGGTACTCCAGACTGACGTTGCTGCCCCGGACCTGGATTTCGCCGTTCTCGGCGAGTCGCAGCTCTTGGCCCCCGAGGATTCGCCCCAGCGATCCACGCCGTGCCCGAAACGGGTGATTGACGCTGATCACCGGACCTGCCTCCGTCAGCCCATATCCCTGAACAACGAGGATGCCGATTTCGGCCCAGGCTGCCTCCAGTTCGGTCGACAGGGAAGCCCCGCCCGAGACGATGGCCCAGAATTTCCAGCCCAAGCGGCGGTGAATCGATCGGAAATGCCACCAACGCTCGATGACGGCAAGCAAATGGCGGAAGTGAGGTTCAAACCGCTTGCCGTCACGATCGAGCTCGAGGAGAGAGGTCAGTTGCTCGAGAATTCGTGGCACGAGGACGAGAACCGAGACGCGTTCCCGCTGCACCACTTCGATGACCCGACCGGGAACCAGGGATGAGGCCAGGACGACGGATCCGCCGAGCAGTGGTGGAAGGAAAAGGCCCATGGATTGGCCGAAGAGGTGGCTCAGAGGGAGCAGACAAAGGATGCGGATCGGCTGGAAAGGGGCGGCGAGGTAGCGGTAACGGCGGAATTCGGCCTCGAAGGGGCTAAGGTTCGAGGCCAGGCTACGATGACGATGGAGAATTCCTTTGGGGGTCCCCGTTGCCCCGGAAGTGAAGATGATCTCCGCCACATCCTCTGGAGAAGCTCGCCGCCGGAGAGGCATTGTTGCGGGCAGTTCCGACGGGCGAGGTAATCGTCGCGTCGGTACGGCGCCGGGGAGATCGGGCATGCGCTCGCCGACGAGGTTCAGCTTGCAGCCGGCCTGATCGGATACACGCGCCGCGAACTGAGCGGACGATCCGGGATCGATGGGGACGATCTGGAAGCCTCTCGAAACGGCTCCCCAGAAAGCAAAGATCCACTCAGGACAATTCTCGGACCAGAGGAGGATGCGATCTCCTTCGACGAGATCCAGGCTCGACAAGAACTCGCCGTAGGCTCCCGCGCTCAGAAGGAGTTCACGATACGAATAGCGGGAACTCCGGAAATCGGTACTAAACCGGATCGCCTCGCGTTCCCCGAGGCCCTCAAAACGGCCGAAGATATCGAGAAGTGTCTCGATTACCAATCGGCCTTATCGATCTCCGTCCCATCCTCGAGATACCAGCGACTCGAACCATAATCACGTGAGACGAAAACGTACAACTTGCTGTACGCGTCGGCCACGGCCTTGGGCATGGTGAATTGCAGTAGAAGCGATTGACCCTCTGCGGGGACCGCTGGACCGCTGACTACGTAGCCCCGGCAGCTCAGTTCGTCCACCTTCCACCACCCGCTCGTGTTCCCCTGGGTGAAATCGGTCGTCTCGATCGGTACCGGCTGATCGTTCTTGGTGAGCTTGGCCTCGGTGGCCGGAGCCTTGTCACCCGCGTCACCCAGTCCGATCCGGTAAGAGCGGCTGGCGTCCAAGTTCTCGAACCGGACCGTGATGACGACCTGATCCGCCGTCGAACGGATCACGGGGGCCGACATTGTGGCACGGCCCTGGGCGAGGACCGGACCCGCGAGAAAGAAAACCAGCAGCACCGCAGAGAACAGTATCCATGTCTTGTCTTTCATGTCGTACCCCCCAAACTCCTTGCTCGTTCGCACGATTGGTCGATTCATTGGGCCGGCGTCAGGACGATGTTCCTGAAAGAAACAGGACCATGATCGCCCTGAAGCATGATCGGTCCCGGCGCGCCTTCGTCGGAATCCAGGGCGCCTCCAGTGATCCCCGGAATCTCCTCATCGTCGATGACGGTCTGACCGTTAAGAACGACGGTGACCTGTCGTCCGACCAGCGTGATGTCGTAGCTTTGCCATTCGCCGGCCGGTTTCCCGGCGTCGGCCGAGGGCGTCAGGAACCCATACACGCCGCCGAGTCGTACATTGCTCGGTTCTTTCCCGTAGTCGTCCTGGATCTGAATCTCGTAGCGGCCGCGAAGGTAGACGCCGCTGTTGCTTCCCTCGGGATACTTGAACTCCAGGTGGAGCTTGAAATCCTCCCATTGCTGGTTGGTGACGAGGTCCGTCCCGGAAGCCGAGCTGGCCAGAACCCCGTCCGACAGTGTCCAGTTGTCGGCCGCATCGGGAGAACGCGCGTGCCAGTGGTCGTCGATGCTTCCCGCCAGCAGGTCGATCGATTCGCCCCAGGTGGGCGACCCCGTCCGCTCGAGCGAAGGGGCCCGGACAGCTGTCCAGGTGAGTGTCGATCCGTCGGCCGCATTGGTGGTCCCTTCGATCCTGTCCTGGGAGAGTTGGCCTTCGAACGTCATGTCCTCAGGGTTCGTCTCGTATTGAACCGGCAAACTGAACGTCAGCTGATCGCCCTGAACGTTGATCGTGGGAATCGACCGGGCGCTGCCGACTCGACCTACGAATCGACCGGTTAACTGGCCGTCCTGGCGCGTGATCTCGAACCAGGAGGGGTAGGTGCTGTTCTGACCCTGGACGGTGACGTCCCACTGGCCGAGAAAGTTGTCCGCGTCTTCGCTGATGACCTCCTCGGGTTGCTGTGTCGAACAGGCAACTGCGACGAGGCCCAAAAGGCACAGGAAAACGATGGTTCTCTTCATTCCGACCTTGCCCCCTCTACTCCGTACGTCCGGTCCATCGTCGAGGAACCGGCACTTCGGTCTCGGAGCCGAAATTCATCATACACCAAGCAATCATAGGGAATACCAGCCAAAAACACCACCACAGAAGGTTTCGCCTCGGCTCGATCGAGTGGTGTATGTTTAGTCCATGAAAGCCATCATTGTCTCAGAGTACGGAGGTCCGCAGAAGTTGCGCGTCGCCGACGTACCCGATCCTCAGCCGGCTCCGGGAGAACTTCTCATCCGGCTCGACGTGGCCGGAGTGAACTTCATCGACACGTACCACCGTCGGGGCCTGTATCCGGTCGGTTTGCCTTTCACACCAGGGATCGAGGGTGCGGGTAGGGTGATCGGAATGGGAGACTCCGTGGAAGGCTTCAGCGAGGGCGATCGAGCCATCTTCTGTCTCGCATCCGGCGCCTACGCCGAAAAGGCCGTGGTGCCTGCCTGGAAGACCGTCGCTCTTCCCGACACAGTGGCTCCGGAGACGGGTGTCGCCTGCATGTGCCAGGGAATGACTGCGCACTATCTCATCACCGACTGCTTTCGGCTCGAGGCCGGCCAGACGGCACTGGTGCATGCGGCGGCCGGCGGCGTCGGACTGCTGCTGGTCCAGATGGCCAAGCTCGCCGGCGCCACCGTCATCGGTACCGTCTCGACCGAGGAAAAGGCGGAGCTGGCGAGAAAGGCGGGCGCCGATCATATGATCCTCTACTCGAAAGAGGACTTCGTCGAGGCGGTTCGGCGGCTGACCGAAGGAAGCGGCGTTGATGTGGTCTACGAATCGGTCGGGCGAGATACCTTTTCGGGCAGCCTCGACTGCATGAAGCCCCGGGGATACGTCGTGTTGTTCGGACAGTCGAGCGGGCCGGTGGATGCCTTCGATCCCCAGGTGCTGAACCAGAAGGGTTCTCTCTTCCTCACCCGGCCCAGTCTGGGACATTACGTGCCGAACGGTGAGGAATTCCGTCGCCGTGCCGGGGAGGTCCTCGACCTCGCGGCCACGGGGCGGCTGAAGGTCACGGTGGGCGACCAGTTGCCCCTCGAGGAGGCTTCGGAAGCGCACCGGCGTCTGGAGGGCCGACGAACGGTCGGAAAGGTGGTCTTGAGAGCGTGAGACAGGCGACGTTGAGGTGTCTTGGGTTTTGTGTGCTGAGCCTGTTCTGCTGGTCCGTCGGCAGTGCCGCTCCAGACAAGCAGATCGCACTGACGTTCGACAAACTCCCGTTCATGGAACCTCTCGGGTTCTGGACGCCACGGGAGGTGAGCAACCTTGTCCTGCGTGCCCTCGACACGCGCAAGATCAAGGCGATGGGGTTCGTCGTGGAGGAAAAGATCGACCAGGATCCCCAGAGCTACATCGTCCTGATGGACTGGGTGCAACACGGACACAAGCTCGGCAACGAAACGTTTGCGTACGTCGATCTGAACGAACTGGAGCCGAGGGATTTCCTTGCGCACGTGGCCGACGGAGAAAAATACACCAAGCGCGCGACTCACAATGTCGGAGGCTGGCTGACCCGGTACTTCCGATTTCCGATGCTACACGAAGGGAACACGGAATCGAAGAAGAAGGAGGTCGCCGGACGTCTGCGGAGAGCCGGATACGTTCTGGTGCCTGCCACCGTCGTGTTCAACGACTACGAATTCAATCACTTCTTCGGAAAGAGCGCCGGTGAGACGCCGCGGACCGATCGGCTCGAGCTGCTCTATCTCGAACAGCTGCAACAGGCGCTCGACTACTCGGAAAGTCAGTCCGAGAAGGTCTTTGGTCGCCAGATCCCACAGATTCTCCGGCTGCACCTTGGTCTGGCCGCCGGCAACTTCATCCGGGATGTCCTCGATCTGCTCGAGAAGAACGGCTACAGTTTCACGACGGTGGAGGAAGCGCTGAAAGATCCGGCCTACGCCACCGAGGAGACCTATGCCGGGCCTCTCGGCCTCGGCTTCATCGATCGTGTGGCCGCCACGAAGGGCGTGCCTTTCAATGAGAAAGCGGGCGAGATCTCGAGGGACGAGATCGCGGAGTCCTTATCGGAAGAGGATGCCCCGCTCCATCCTTGAAGGGGGTCGGTTCTCAGCGATTGGGCATCATTTGACACATGCCCCGTTCGGCGGCCCCACATGGACATGGACCGGGTTCCGGAGCGGCGTTGGGGGTTCCCCTGGAGTGGGCGGAGAAGCTCGACAGGAGTTTCTCGGTGCGGGCTCCGCCGCACTGCGGGCAATCGACAGGATTTTCCCGGCCGAAGATGATCTTCTCGAACTCGGCGGCACAATCCCTGCATCGGTATTCGAATATCGGCATGTCCGCCATTATAGACGCGATCGGGCTCGGATGTGGGTGGTCGGTTCGCCGGTCTCGAGATCCGCGTTTCCGGAACCGGCAGACCGGAAGTCACGCCCGCTTCAATCCCCCGCGGCCGACATGCTAGACTCAGGCCGATGTTTCCGGTGATTCTGTTGATGATTGCGAGCCTGAGCGGCTCGACTCCGGTCGAGGGCAGGATGGTCCAGATGTATGGCCGGGGCTTTTCATTTCAAGTGGCCGAACCTGAAGGGTGGTCCTTGGACACCCGGGCGGCCCCGCAGATCGCAAACTTCATCTTCCACAGACGGGGCGAGGACTGGCGCCGCTCGGAGGCCTTCATCTTGGCTCGCTTCGTCAAGAAGCAGAAAAACGATACGCTGGAAGACTTCATCGCAGGAAATCTGGACAAGTTCGCGGTCGCCTGTCCAGCGGGAAAGGAAGCCGAGGACCAGCCGGAGGGACTGGCGAAGGTCGATCCATTTCAGGTCCAGACATTCAATTGCCCGGGGGTTCGCAAAGAAGTGGCGGCGACAGCGGAGTACGGTCATTATTTCGTGGTCTTCGTTCTGAGCTCCGAACATTACGGAGCGGTAGAGGCGGCGTTGCCGGCTCTACGGGAGATCCTGGCCTCCTTTCGCTGGTTCGATTATCCACATGCTCGGAGCGGATCCGGGGAGGAGTCCGAGTCCGGCGGTGCCGGTCCGCGTTGAGGCGGGCACGCATCTTCGGCAACAACGGTTGCACCAATGAGAATCCTGATTCTGGGTGGGGGAGCCGTCGGGGCGCTTGTGGCCCAACGGCTGATTCGGGAAAAGAACGAAGTGACGATCGTCGAAGCGAATGTCGACCGCTGCGTCGAACTCGAGGATGTTCTCGACGCCAAGATCGTGCAGGGAGACGCCTCGAGTTTCAAGGTCCTCGAGCGGGCCGGACTGCTTTCGTCCGATATGTTGATCGCGGTCACCTCGAGCGATCAGACGAACGTGCTGGGTTGTCTGATCGCTCAGGCACTCTCCAACATTCGGATCAAGGTGGCCCGGCTGCGCACGCACGAAGTCGAACACTGGCGATCGATCTGCATGAGCAAACTCCTCGGCGTCGACCTGGTCATTCACCCGGACAGCGAGACCGTTGCCCGAATCCTGCAGGTGGTTGGTTTGCCGGGTGTTTCGGAGATCATTCCCTTCGCCGAAGGGAGGGTGAAGCTGTTTGGGATGACGGTGGAGCCGGACAGTTGGCTTGCCGGCCAAAAGATCTCGGAAGTGAATTCCCGCGCCGAGGATCTGAACTTCCTTGTCGCCATGATCTTCCGGGAGCGTCGGGTCATCATACCGCATGGTGATGACGAGGTCCTCGAAGGAGACCATCTTTACGTTTTGGTGGAGGAAGCCTCGCTCGATCGTGCCTTCGAGTTTATGGGGCTGCTGCCCCAGGCACGGGTTCAGCGGGTCTTCGTTTTGGGTGGCAAGCAACTGGGGATCGAAGCGGCGCTGCGCCTCGAAGCTACCGGAGTCCAGGTCAAACTGTTCGAACGTGACCTCGAACGCTGCCAGAAAATCTCGACCCTCGTCAAGAACACGGTCGTTGTCCACGCAGATGGGACGGACCAGCGCATCCTCGCCGAGGAGAACATCCGGGGCACGGACGCCTATCTGGCACTGACGGGTGACGACGAAGTCAACATTATTGCCTCTCTTCTGGCCAAACGGATGGGCTCGCGAAAATCCGTGGCGCTGGTCAATCGGATCGACTTTCTGCCGATGACTCAACTGCTGGGCATCAACTCGACCTTCAGTACGCGACTCGTCGTGGTCGATCGGATCCTCCAGTATGTTCGCAAGGGGCGGGTCGTGTCCGTCACGACCTTTCGGGAAGACGAGGCCGAGGCCATCGAGTTGGTGGCGACGCCAGGATCGAAGTATGTCGGCCGAGCGCTCAGGGATGTCGCTTTCCCTCGGGGGGCGCTCGTGGGTGCCATCGTGAGGCCGACCGGAGAGGTCGAAGTGCCACGCGGCGAAACGGTCATTCAGCTGGATGACCGGGTCATCTTCTTCTGTCTGGAAACGGTGATCTCGAAGCTCGAATCGGCCTTCATTTATTAGGTTGTCCTTGTGATCAGATGGCCTGCGATCGTTCAGCTGCTGGGATATTTCGTCATGGGGGTCGCGGCGAGTCTGATCGTACCCCTCGTGTTTGCCCTGGTCGAAGGGGATGCCGGTGTTCAGCCGTTTTCGATCTCCCTCGTCGTGGGCGGCCTGGTGGGAGCCGCGGCTGCTTTTCTGCCGCGCTCCGAGCCTCATGAGATCAATCGACGCGAGGGCATCCTCCTGGTTGCACTGGCGTGGGTCGGGGCGACGGCACTGGGGGGTCTGCCCTACTTCCTGTCTGCCTATATCGGCAGTTTCACGGATGCCTTCTTTGAGTCCATGTCCGGTTTTACGACAACCGGAGCCACGATTCTGACCGATATCGAAGCGGTTCCTCACAGCCTTCTCTTGTGGAGAGCCATGACGCACTGGCTTGGGGGCATGGGCATCATACTGCTCGGTATTGCGATCCTCCCCTTGATCGGAATCGGGGGAATGGAGCTGTACCGGGCCGAGTTTTCGGGAGCGCGGTCGGAGAAGTTGAGACCACGGATCGCGGAGACGGCAATCGCTCTCTGGAAGATCTATGTAGCGCTTACCCTGGCCGAGTATCTGGCGCTGCGGGTCGCCGGCATGTCTCCTTTCGACTCGGTCTGTCATTCCTTCGCCACGATGGCGACCGGCGGATTCTCGTCCCGCGGTCTGAGTGTCGAAGCCTTTCAGAGCCCGGCGATCGAATACATCATCATCTTTTTCATGGTGTCGGCCGGCATCAATTTTACCCAGCATTACCGGCTTTTCGTCGAGCGGAAGCCCTGGACGTTCCTGAGTGATCCGGAGATTCGAGCCTACGGGTTGATCACACTCGTGGGTACCGGAACCGTGCTGCTGGCTATCGCCCCGGGTTCCTCCGAATCGGTCGAGACTTTGTTTCGTCAATCACTTTTTCAGGTCGTCTCGATCATGACGACCACCGGGTTTTCCTCGACGAACTTCGCCGTGTGGGCGCCCGCCGCGACCTTCGTTCTGCTGATCCTGATGTTCATCGGCGGATGCACCGGCTCGACGGCTGGAGGAATGAAGGTGGCTCGCATTGTTCTCCTGCTCAAGGTGATCGGTCGGGAGTTCCGTAAGATGGCCGAAAAACGTGCCGTGTTCGCCATCCGTTTACGGGGACGAGCCGTCGGCGAGAGCACGATTGCGAGCGTCCTCAATCTCGTCTACCTCGCATTTATCATCAACTTTTCGGCGTGTCTTATCCTGACCGCATCAGGTCTTGATCTGGTAACCTCCTTCTCTGCGGTCTCGGCCGCCATGTTCAACATCGGACCGGGCCTGGGCACCGTGGGCCCGGTGGACAATTACGCTCACATTCCCGCGCTTTCCAAGTGGACCTTGAGCTTTTGCATGCTGGCCGGCCGTCTCGAGTACTACACGGTTCTTGTCGTAGTGACCCCCATGTTCTGGCGTAAATAATCCGGCGGCGACTTACGGGATCTGACGGGCGGCTGTGCCGCCTGCCGTTGTGCGACCCATTCCTGCCCAGGCCGGAGCCGGTCGCCGCGCCTGACGCTTTTGACAGCGCTTTCGGTCTGCCGCTATAATCGTTTTCTTTCGCCGAACAGACGCTTTTGAGCCGGATAGACCTTTTCGGGAAGTTTGAGGAAATCCATGTACGCAGTAGTGAACACGGGTGGGAAGCAGTATCGCCTGACCGAAGGCGACGTCGTCGACGTCGAGCGATTCTCGGGTGAGGTGGGCGATCAGGTCGTCTTCGACCAGGTCCTGTTCCTCGGTCAGTCGGACGATCCGACGGTAGGCGACCCGGTCGTCAAGGGTGCGCGTGTCCTCGGATCGATCATCGAACAGGGCAAGGGCGAGAAGGTGATCGTATTCAAGTACAAGAAGCGCAAGATGTACCGGCGGCGGACCGGTCATCGTCAATTGATGACCCGGGTTCGGATCGAACAGATTCAGTCAGGACAGGAAGGGGATTGACCCATGGCTCATAAGAAGGGGCTCGGGAGCTCGAAGAACGGGCGGGACAGCCAATCCAAGAGGCTTGGTGTGAAGAGGCACGACGGCCAGTTCGTCAATGCCGGTTCGATTCTGGTCCGGCAGCGCGGCACACCGTTCAAGCCCGGTCTCAATGTCCGCCGCGGCAAAGACGACACGCTGTTCGCGGTTGCGACCGGACATGTTGAATTCAAACAGCGGGGGCGTCTCGGCAAGTTCGTCTCCGTTGTGGCCGCCGATTAGTCGTCTCGGATGCCATGCTTCGGCCGTAGGGTGACGTCTCCCTACGGCCTTTTTTTGTGGGCCGGGTTCCGGCGGTCGGACCGTTTCGATCCATGTTCATCGATCGGGCGAAGATACAGATCAAGGCAGGTGACGGGGGGAACGGTTGCATCGCCTTCCGCCGTGAGAAGTTCGTACCGAGAGGAGGGCCGAGCGGCGGTGACGGTGGTGATGGCGGTGATGTCCTCCTGCAGTCCGATCCCCAGCTGAATACCTTGCTCGCCTTTCGCTATCGCCAGCACTTTCGCGCCCAGCGGGGTGCCCACGGTTCGGGCAGCAAGCGCCACGGCCGCAGCGGCGCCGATCTCGTCGTCAACGTGCCGGTCGGGACGCAGGTACTGCGGGCCGAGAGTCAGGAACTGCTCTTCGATTTCACCGGACCCGGCCAGACCTGGCTGGCCGCTCACGGGGGGAGGGGTGGTCGTGGAAACGCGGCTTTCGCGACGGCGACACGCCAGGCGCCGCGGACCGCCGAGCCGGGTCACCCTGGGGAAGAGCTCTGGGTTGTCCTGGAGTTGAAAGTCCTCGCCGATGTCGGGCTTGTTGGCTATCCGAATGCCGGGAAATCTACGTTGATCTCCACCCTCTCGTCGGCCCGTCCCAAGATTGCGGACTATCCGTTCACAACGCTGAGCCCGCAGCTCGGAGTGATGGTCTACCGCGAGTTCCGTTCGTTGGTGCTCGCCGATATTCCCGGGCTGATCGAAGGGGCGCACGAAGGAAGCGGTCTGGGCGATCAGTTTCTTCGGCATATCGAGCGTTGTCGGGTGTTGGTTCATCTCATAGACGTGGGGCCTCTGGGCCCGGAGGATCCGGTAGAGGCTTTCGAGAAGCTGAACCGCGAACTTCGCCTCTATGACGAAGCGCTGGCTACGAAGCCGCAGTTGGTTGTGGCTTCGAAGCTGGACATTGCCGATGAAGCGAAGCTGACCAGACTGCAGGAGTATGGCCGAGAGCAGGCGCTGAATCTTCTTGGCATCTCCTCCGCCGCAGGCCTCGGCATCGCCGAGCTGAAGGATCGCCTCATCCGACTCTGCGAGGAGCGCGAGTCTTGAGGATCGGCGTGCTTGGGGGCACTTTCGATCCCGTGCACGCCGGGCACCTGGCGATCGCCCATGGAGCGCTCGAGCGACTGCAGCTCGACCATGTGCTCATCATGTTGGCAAAGAATCCCCCTCATAAAGGCAAGATCAGCGTCACCGACAGTTACCACCGCTACGCGATGGCCGTGCTCGCCAGCGAAGGCGATCCGCGGCTGTGTGTTTCGAATGCCGAGCTGAATCGTGAAGGTCCTTCCTACACGGTTGACACGATGCACGCGCTGGAGAGCGGATCGTCCCATCAGTACTGTTTCTTGGCGGGGGCCGATTCACTCAAAGAAATCCATATGTGGAAGGAATGTGATAGGCTTTTTCGCGAACATTGTTTGGTGTTCGTGCCTCGATCAGGCGTTGAAGTCGATTTGAACGAGTTAAGAATTGGATCCGAACTGAAGAAGCTGGTCCGGACCCTGAAGCCCGGCGGATGTCCGGAGCTGATGCCGGGATCAGCCTTTATTCTTCCCTTGAATCCGCCTCCCGTCAGTTCTACGGAGATCCGGGCCGAGCTGCGTCGGGGAGCCAGGCCGCCGCGAGACCACCTAGGTGCGCGAGTCTATCGCTATATTCGGAAGTATCGACTCTATGAAGAACAACAGAAAGGAACTGCTCAGGAAGATCTGCGAGGTCATTGAGGAGAAGAAGGGCGAGCAGATCGTGATCCTCGACATCTCCGGAATCTCTTCATTTGCAGATTTCTTCATCCTTTGTCAGGGCTTCAATCAACGGCAGAATCAGGCCATCTGTGATGGCATCCGGGAACGTCTCAAGAAGGAGGACGAACTTCTGCCGAATCACATCGAAGGCTACCGCGAGGCCGAGTGGATCCTCCTCGACTACCTCGACTGTGTCGTGCACATCTTCCTGCCGACTGCCCGCGAATTCTACAAGCTCGAACGCCTGTGGAACGATGGAGTCCGCCTCGAGCCCGAGTCCCTCATCGCCTGAACAGGCATGTCGACGGTCTCCACCTGACGTGGGTCGGCGGCGGCCTCCGCGTGCCCGTTTCCTGTTCGCGCCTGCCGGGGAATGCTTGACTTGTTCTCCTCTCGAAAATCCTGTATGTTGTGGGGACTTTTTTAAGTGCAGCTGAGTTTCTTATGGATCGGGGCCACCAAGGACCCTCGCTTTTCTGACTTGGAGCAGCGCTACTTCGAAAGAATTCAGCGGCTCGTTCCGTCACATCTGTCGACGGTCCGGGAAATGAAGAAGAGCGACCCGCGGGTCCACGCTGCACAGCTGAAGCGCGAAGAGAAAGCTCTTCGCCGTAGGATTGGTGACGGCTCGTACTTGATCAGTCTCGACGAACGGGGCCGTGAGATGAAGAGCATCGAATTCTCTTCCTTTCTTGGCGACTTGTTGAGCCGCCCGATGGATCGGTTGACTTTTTTGGTCGGTGGCTTCGTGGGTATTCCGGAAGGAATCCTCGAAGACTCCGATCTGAAGCTTGCGTTGAGCCGGTTTACCTTACCGCACGAACTCGCAAGGGTCGTCCTGCTCGAGCAGGTGTACCGTGCTCTGACTATCTTCCGGGGTATGTCATATCACAAGTAGGAGATGGTGATGGAGAAGCAGGATTTCGAACATTTCAGGAATAGATTGATGGAAGCCAAGGCTGAGGTTTTGAACCGGGTGAAGAAAACGGAGGAGTACGGGCGGGATGAGGACTCCAACGGCGGAGAGGCCATGGATTTGCTCGATCAGGCGTCCAAGACCTACACGAAGGAGTTCCTCTTCAGTCTGAGCAATGCCGATCGCAAATTGCTCCAGGAGATCGACGCGGCTCTCCAGCGGATCGAAGACGGATCCTACGGGATCTGCCAGAAGACGGGCGAACCGATCGGACGGAAGCGGCTCGAGGCCGTTCCCTGGGCCCGCCTGAGCGTCAAGGCGCAGGAAATGGAAGAGCAGCGTCAGCTCCGTTAATCGGCGAAATGAAAGACCCGGCCAAGGGTCAGGACCCCTACCCACTGAGGATGGGCCGCCCGCACGAGAACCCGCGCCAACTCGGTGACGGTCGTCCCGGTGGTCATGACGTCATCCAGGATCAAAACTCTCCGGTCCGTCGGCGGACGGACCCGATCGATGGAGAATGCGCCCCTGAGGTTCTTGCGTCGGGCGCCCAGATCGAGGCCGAACTGGGGCGCCGTGTGGCGTGACCGGCGAATGGAGCGATCAACGGGGAGCCCGGTCCGTTTGGACAGCCTTTGCGCGAGGAGCAGTGTCTGATCGTATCCCCGTTCCCGAAGGCGGCGCCGGTGAATCGGTACCGGCATGAGAATCTCGACTCGGTCTCCGGCAAATTCCCTCTCGTAGGCGGCCCACAAAAGGTCTCCGAGCACCAGGTCCAGGTGCCGGAGACCGTCGAACTTGAAGTGATGGATCGTTTTACGCAGAAGGCCTCCATACAGTCCCCAGGACCTGGCCTTGTCAAACAGAGGGTCCTTCTCGCGGCAGGTTGAGCAAAGATGGCCCACACTGAGGATGTCGGCGGGCACGGGGATACCGCAAACCGGACAAACCGGCTCAGTCAAAGGACGTAACTTGCCGAGACACTCCGCGCACAGCGGCCGCGGTTCCTGGTAGTGGACCCACCGTTCGCACAGACAGCACACCTGGGGAAAGAAGAAGCAGCGGATCAGCTGACGCAGGATCGGGAACATGGTTCGCCTCCGCTCACTAATAACGTACGACCTCCGGAAATCTGCAGAACTGCCGTCTGGAAGATGGTCTGGAGATACCCAAAACCCCTGTTGGCAGGAAACCGCCGATGATCCTGGAAGCCCGGTTCGATCACCGGGAATATTATTCGTGGCGGGGTGCACCGGAACTCAGTCGGCGTCGGTGACGATCGTAACCTCGACGCAGGGCAGCGGCACGGGAAGATCCGGAACGCGACCACAGTAGAATTCCTTCATGCGATCGCGGGCTTCGACGAGGATGTCTTCTCGGTCCTGGCAATACACCCGGATTGCATGGTAGAGGAGAGCCATCGTGACCATGAAGTCCTGGGCTGCCTCCGCCTGATCGGCCTGAGCAAAGGAGTATTGGAGCAAGAGAAAGTTCTCCGGATCCCGCACACTCAGATAATTGTCCAGGAGCGCGTCGAGTGACTGAGCGCAATCGACCGCAGGAAAGGGGATTCTGTGGGCCACCATCGGCTTGCATCGTTTGAGGAGATCGGAGATCAGCCGGCGATGTGAAAGCCAGAGGTTTTTGAAGGCCTGCCGTTCGGCCGCCCCCCAGATCTGGAGACCGACCGAAAACAGACAACTCATCTCCGGCAGGATCGAGAACTGAAGGTGGATTCCTGCGGCATCGCTGTCGTCCTCGTATGGGCTCGGATCGAGGCGCTTTTCGAAGTAGTTCGAGTTCGGAAAGAACTCCATCGTCGCCGACGAGTCGATGGCGTAGCGGAACTGGTTGTTCTCGCTGAAGTCGGAATCGAACACCTCGCCGGGTTCGATGACCAGCCGCTCGAACAGATCCCAGATGATGTCGTACAGGTGGTCGTCGGGATCGTTGATGGATCGGTAGAATTCCTCGGGACCGGCCTGACGCAGCTGAGTATAGTAGCGATCTTCCATCGCAAGTGCGGGACGAGTATAGCCGATTCAAGGGCCGGCCAACAACTCCGGCGAGCGGAGAGGAGAAGGCGAATCTTGCACAGCGAGCCTACAGCGCTTTGCCCGACTTCTCGATCACCTTAGCGAGGTGATCGATCTGCTTCGACATGGAGTCGGCCGACGGGCTCTGCAGGTCCTTGACACTGACCACGCGAGACAGGTCCCGGCGCATGAAGCCGTCGAGCGTCCCGTCGATACCATGGGCGGTCTCGAGGAGCTGTGCTGCGAGTTTCTTCAACTCGGGCAGAGAAGTCGCTTGATCGTAGTCGGGAAGATCGACGTCGCTGCCAACATCGAGGTAATCGAGGTAGTAGTCCTTTCGGATCCGTTTGGCAAACTCGCGAATCTGGCGCGTCGTGGTGCGCAGTTGGAGATTGAACCGGGTCCGGTCGATTTCGCCAAGCTCGTAGCTGGAGATCAAATGGTTTAGATGGTTCGCGAGCAAATTGAGCTGCCGCGATGCGGAGGATGAACTCTTGAGCGCCAGGGACAGCGCTTCCGGCGTCAGAGGAGAATCGCCCTGGGCATAGCGCCAGAGATAGTCGTATCCGTGAAGGAAGCGATAGTCGCGCATCAACTGTTCGACGAAGTAGTTGCACCGGTACCAATTCGAAATGGAGACACCCGCATCATATCCGTAGTAGGTCTGAACCGGGATGGATGGGTAGGCGGAGGATGAACTCGGCCCAGCGGTACCGATCCCGGATGAGAGACCGACATTATTGGACGGAGCAACCGAAGTCGAAGAATTGGGCGCAGCCGGGCGCACACGAGGCTCTACGGACGTCACCGCCGGTGCTCTCGTCGTCGTATCGGATCGGGTGATCCTTTCTGACCGATCAGAGTTCTGAGCCCAGACCATTCCCCCGATAACTGAAAGGAGAACAAAAATAGGCAATGATCTTCTCCACATGACGGCTTACTCCCTCTGTCCGAAACTTGTGGTGGCCACTCTAACATAGATGCGGTTCCTCGCTCCGAAGGATCAGTCAAAGTGGGGAGGAGACGGAGCTTGCGGCGGCTGGTCCCGGCTCGAACGAAGGGCCTGCCCGGACCGGTCTCCAGACCCCGAACGCAATCGGCCGATGCTAATGGCAGGGCAGCCACGGTGTACAATCCGGCGCATGGAAGGCTTTCCATTTCAATTATTGCTCATCTCAGGAGCTCTGCTGCTGGTCTTTCTCAATGGCTTCTTCGTCTCTGCGGAATTTTCGATCGTGAAGATCCGGGCCACGCGAATCGAAGAACTGACCCGGACGGGCTCGAAGCGGGCGCTCAATGCACGCAAGCTCGTGGAGAACATGGATGAATACCTCTCCGCGACTCAGCTTGGCATCACGCTGGCCAGTCTGGGCCTGGGTTGGCTTGGGGAGCCGGCTTTTGCGGAGCTGTTCGCACCGCTGTTCGCCTCCTTCGGGACATTCGAGCCTCTGCTGGTCCACAGTCTGGCTGGAGGCTCCGCTTTCGTCCTGATCACGTTCCTGCATATCGTTCTCGGCGAGTTGGCTCCCAAGTCCCTGGCCATCCAGAAGACGGAGGCCTCCGTCCTGACTACAGCCGGCCCCCTGATCGCCTTCTACCGTCTCTCCTATCCCTTCATCTGGTCCTTGAACTCGACCGCAAACCTGCTGCTGAGGATCGTCGGAATCCAGCCGGTGTCCACGATGGAGGGCGTCCATTCGGAGGAGGAGCTGCGAATGATCCTGGCCCAGTCACGCCGCGGCGGCGTGCTCGACCAGGATGAGCAGAAAATGCTCGAGCGGGTCTTCGAGTTTGCCGACCGCTCGGCCCGACAGATCATGTTGCCGGCAGGAGAGGTCATCTTCCTCGATGCCCTCAAGTCTTTCGAGGAGAATCTTCAAATCGCACGGATGCACGGCCATACTCGCTATCCGCTTTGCGAGGGAAGCTTCGACCGGGTCATCGGTGTCATCCATGTCAAAGACCTGTTCTGGCGGTACCGGGAGCTCGGGCCGGAGTTCGATCTGAAGGCGATCAAGCGGCCCGTCCGCTTCGTTCCGGAGAGCAAGCTCATCAAATCCCTCCTGCCCGAATTTCGACGCACCCGGACTCACCTGTCCTTTGTCGTCGACGAGTTCGGATCGACGATCGGGATCGTGACCCTGGAAGACATTCTGGAGGAGTTGGTCGGAGAGATTCAGGATGAGTTCGATACGGAGATCCCCCCGGTGATGATTCAGGAAAAGGGACCCGGTCAGTATCTGGTGCATGGGAGGACACTCCTCGACGATCTCGAATTGGAGCTCGACGTCAAGTTCGACGACGATGAGGACGATACGATTGCCGGGCACGTCATGATGATCCTGGGGCGAACGGCAAAAGTGGGAGATGAAGTCACGGTCGCCGGCGCTTACAAGGTCAGGGTGATCGGGATGCGCAATCTTCAGATCACGGATCTATCCTTTGAGCCTTTGGAGAATCGACCCAGGCAGGGCGGTAAGCGAACTTCACCTCATTAGGCGGATTGCTTTCGGTAGACTCGTATGTCAGTTTAGCGTGAGAGTTGCGTGTTGATTCAGAAAACAAGATCCCAGATAGAGTTCCGGAGCACCGGGCGAAGGCCACTCTGGTCGGTCGTCCTGTTCCTTGCTCTGATCGGGGAACCGGCGGGAGCGCAGGATCCTCCCTCGTCTCTGGAATCCGCTCTCTTGGCCCGGCTGGACCGGGCACCCCTCGAGGACCCCATCCCACTCGGTGCCGGTGTTCTCCGATTCGAAACCGCAAATGAGCGGTCCGTCCAAAAGATCGTGCTGCAGGTCCCCGTCTCCGAGCTCGAAAAACAGGAGCAGGCGGAGGGCGGGACCTACTCGGTCGAGTGCGCGTTTTTCGCCCGCGTGTTCGACAGCCAGGGCAAACGGGTCGCGAAGTTCATTCGCCTGGTGCCCAGAAAGAGACCGCTCAAAGAACTGAAGTCGGAGGGCGCGATCAGTCTCCGGCAGGTATTCGAGACTCGCCTGCCTCCCGGTTCCTATCGACTCGAATCGGTCGTACAGGACCAGAGCAGTGGCAAGGCGGGTACGAAGAAGCTGGAGTTCGATGTGCCACCCGACCGGGAGGGAGTCGGACTGAGTAGCCTCGTGCTCCTGAAGCGCACCGAACCGGTGCCGCTGGGAAGTCTCGACCCCACCGACGGTCTCCAGCTGCATGGGAAGCAAATCATCCCCGACTTCAGCGGAGTCGTCCGGAAGCGCAAGGGAGGTCGCGTCCGGCTCTACATGGTCATTTATCCCCGGCAGGAGGTTCCCTACGACCCGCAGCTCGGGATCGAATTTTCCCGCGACGGGGGGATCGTGGGGGCTACCCAGCCCCGACTTCCCGCGCGGGATGACCGGGGCAATATCGCCTTCATCATCGAATTCTCAACGAACCAGTTCCGTCCGGGTGACTATGTCGTCCGTGCGGTCGTGCGCCAGGGAAATTCAGAGGCTGAGTCGAGCCTCCCCTTTCGGGTCGTGAGGGAATAGAGGCCCGCCGGTGAGGCTCGGAACAGGACGTAAGAGACGCATGAGACGCCGGCTCGGCCGCATGGATCCTATGGGGACCATACGTCCAGGTTTTCCGATATGGCTCGTTGCGGCTACTCCCGTGGAGCTGCTCCGGGCATCCGTCCCGCGGACACCCAGATCGACAGAACCAGCAGGGTAGGCGCCAGATCGAAGACGAAGTGAGGCAGGCTGAATGCGGCCCGGTCGGCAAGCATCAGCTGATACATGTCGAACCACCGGCCGATCAGAACCAGGATCGACACTTGCCAGAGTGATCGCTGATCCATTTTCACCCTGCGGGAAAGTAGAACCAGGCAGGGGATGAACCAGTTCAGGACCGGAACGAGAAAGAAGACGCCTCCCCAGGGACCCTCGGCCCGTCGCAGGTAGTAGGAGGATTCGGACGGAATCCCCGCGTACCAGATCAACAGATACTGGCAGAACCAGATATAGACCCAAAAGCAGGACGTGAAGAAGATGAAGCGTGACAGATCGCCAAAGACCGCCGGGGCACTGTTCCTGTCGATGCCGGCAACACCCGGCGCCGAGGTCGCAGCGAACCCAAGCAGGGCGGCCGCCATCAACAGAAGGCCGGCGAAGTTGTAGATCGCAAAGAGTGTCGTCTGCCACCCGCCGGCGAGGGCCATGATCCAGTCCACCGAGGCGAGCCAGAAGGTAAAAGCGAAGACTCCCAGGAACAGGACTGCCCACCCCGTACCGACCCGGCGTACCGCTCCCTTCGACAAGCGGAAACCGGTCCGAGGGGCGCGTGCAAGCAGGACCCAGCAGATCAGATAGGCACCGCTGCGGGCCAGATAGAAGGCAGGTTCGAACCACCAGGACCGGAAGTCGGACGTCCCGCCGTCGACCGGGTTGAGCAGCTCGCTTCCAACCAGGACTGCGAACAGGAGTAGAGACGCAGCCGGAAGCGGACGGAACAGGATGCGCGCGGACTCCTCGAAGCGGCCCAGCCATTGCGCAGCCGTGACCCGTTCGAAGGCCACGATGACCAGGCCGGCCAAGCCGATCTCCACCCACAGGAAGAAGATCAAGCGGAAGGCGAGCAGCTCTCGATGTGGATCGAACACTGCTCCGACCACGATCAAAACCGCGCACACGACGCCGGTCCAGGTGACGTGCCAACTTGCGAATAACCTGGGCAGGCGCATCATGGCGTCTTGCCTCCCTGTTGGAGCTTGCGTACGTAGTGGATGACGGTCCAGCGCTCCGGTCGGCTCAACTGGAAGCGATAGCTGGGCATGTTCCCTTGGCCAAAGGTCAAAATGTGGAAGATCCGACCGTCGGGCAGTTGTCGGGCATGGGCTGCCAGCAGGGACGGAGGTGCCGGGAATCCCCGGCTGACGACCTGCCCGCTCCCGGTCGCGTCACCGCCGTGACAGGGCAGGCAGAAGTTGCGGAAGATCCCGCGCCCGGCGGCCAAAACGGCGTCGCTCGACTCGATCGGGTTCCGGAACTCGTTTCCGGCGCGCACGGCGTCTTGTTCGGACGCCGTGTACCCGAGAGGAGGCAAGTTGCGGGGAATCGTGTGTGCGGGCGGAGGCTGAAGGGCACTGTCTTCCGGCAGCAACGGGGTTTCGGAGAACGTCGTGACGGCCGGGGACCGGTTCATTTCGGGCAGGACGCGAAAGCTCCGCACCTCGGGGCCGCCGGCCGGCCAGAAGTTGCCAGCCGTCAGGAGGAGGAGCACTCCAAGCAGCCACAGATTGCGTCTCATGGTCGGCCTTCCTCCGGGAACCACGACAGATGCACCGCCCCCTGACGCTTCAGCGCCCGCAGTGCGTCCGGGACGGCCTCTCCCGAGCCTTCGACTCGAACGAGCGCGGCAAAGACGCTGTCGGTAATCCCGGGAACCGGCAGTCGCGGAGTTCTCCCGGGAAACAGTCTCCGGCGAAAGAGAAAAGCCAGGAAGGCTCCCAGCCCCGCGACCAGCACCATGACCTCGAAGGTCACCGGTACGAAGGCCGGTAGCGAGTTCCAGGGCTTCCCTCCTACATTGAGGGCCCAGTCGACGCTGCTCGTCCAGACCTGGAACCAGATCTTGAAGGCTGCGCCGACGACGGCGAGCAGGAAACAAATCCAGGGCAGGCGAGTGGCTCGTTTTCCGAGCAGAGTGTCCGCCTTGGACAAGGGGTAGGGACCGTACACTTCGATGACTTCGCCTCCATTCTCCCGAACCGAGCGCAGGGCTGTCAGGAGTTCGCTCTCGGCCGCAAACGTGGCTGTGATCCGGACGGCCTGACTGCTCATGGTCTCCACCCCGCGGCCGGCTCGAGCTCGTATTCCTTTGCCGGAGCCGTTCCGGCTTCGCCGAGATCCTGCCGTTCGATCAAAGCTGCCTTCGTTTCACTGATCGGGATCACCGGAAAGAGGCGGCAAAACAGGAGGAAGCCGCAGAAAAACAGTCCGAATGTCCCGGCCAGGGTCAGCAGTTCGATGATGGTCGGCGTGTACCCCATCCAGCTGCTCGGCAGAAAGTCACGTTCGAGACTTCCGGCGACGATCGTGAAGCGCTCGAACCACATGCCGACGTTGACCAGCAGCACGATCGGGAACACGACCCAGCCCCTCAGTCTGGCACCCCGGAACCAGAATAGCTGGGGAAGCAGAACATTGCACACGACCATGATGCCGAAGGGTATCTGCATCGGCCCGCCGAGGCGGCTGTCGACGATGCGCACCTCGTACGCATCTCCGGAGTAGAGCGCGTGGAAGATCTCGAGCAGGTAGACCAGTCCGATGAAGCAGCTGCAGAAGAGCACCACCTTACTCATCAATTCGACGTGCCGGGGCGTGACGAAAGCCTCCAATCCCAGCGCCTTTCGGGCGATCAGAACGAGCGTCATGACCATCGCAAGGCCGGAGAAGATCGCCCCGAGAACGAAGTAGGGTGGGAAGATCGTGGAATGCCAGCCCGGGAGGATCGACACGGCGAAGTCCCAGCTGACGATCGTGTGGACGGAGACGACGAGCGCCGTGGCCAGGCCTGCCAGGAGCAGATAGAGCGTCTGCCACCGGTGCCAGGTCGACTGGGATCCGTCCCAACCGAGGCTGGCCCATCCGAGGATGCGTGTCCAACGTCCGCAACCACCCCGATCCCGAAGCGTGGCCAGATCGGGAAGCAGTCCCAGGTAGAAGAACGCAAGGGAGATACAGAAGTAGGTACCGATCGCGAAGAAATCCCACACCAGCGGCGAGCGGAAGTTGATCCACAACGGACCGCGGAAGTTGGGATAGGGCAGCATCCAGAAAGCCAGCCAGGGCCTGCCCAGATGGATCAAGGGGAAGATGGCGGCGCAGATGACGGCCAGCAGCGTGGCGGCTTCAGCCGATCGGCTGATGGCAATCCGCCAACGCTGTCGAAGCAGGTAGAGAATCGCGGAAATGAACGTTCCGGCGTGCCCGATCCCGATCCAAAAAACGAAATTGGTGATATCGAGTGCCCAGCCCACGCTTCGATTCAGACCCCAAGTGCCGATGCCGGTGTGGATCTGGTAGATCACGGCCAGCAGGCCTGCCGTCGCAACCAACGCGGACCCGCCGAAAGCCATCCACCAGGAGAGACCTGCCCTGGACTCGACGGAGCGGCACAGCTCGTCCGTGATCCGATCGAGCGACCGATCGCGCAAACCGTCCAGACCGTCGTGGAGAAGCGGAAGCTCAGCCATGATCCTCCGTTTTCGGCGGACGGTTGCGGACGGCTGCCATGTAGGTTACCGACGGTCGGGTTCCCAGTTCATCCAGGACCCGATAGCCGCGCGGACTCTTGAGCAACTCGGAGATCTCGCTTTCCGGATCGTTCATGTCGCCGATCACGATGGCGGAAGACGGGCAGGTCTGCTGACAGGCGGTCTGAACGACCGGCTTCGTGCCGCTCTCCGTGGCTTCGATCCGCGCCCGTTGAATCCGCTGCGTACAGAAGCTGCACTTCTCCGCCACTCCCCGCGCTCGGACCGTGACTTCCGGATTGAGTTGCAGATTCTCGATCGTCTCGCCCCGGGCATAATCGAACCAGTTGAAGGCTCGGACCTTGTAGGGACAGTTGTTCATGCAGTAGCGGGTCCCGATACAACGGTTGTAGACCTGTTCGTTGAGGCCCTCCGAGCCGTGGACGGTGGCCAGGACGGGACAGACCGATTCGCAGGGTGCATGATCACACTGCTGACAGAGCATCGGCTGAAAGTAGATTTCTGGTGACTCTCCCTCCGACAGATCGTATCGGTCGATCCGGATCCAGTGCATGTCGCGGCGCCGGCGGACCTCGTCTTCACCGACACAGGGAACATTGTTCTCCGCCTGGCAGGCCATGACGCAGGCGCCGCAACCCGTGCAGGCGCCGAGATCGATGACCATGCCCCAGTGGTGTCCGGGATAGCGGTGTTGCTCGGGCCAGAGATTGGGAGCTTCGGGTCGCCCCTCGACCGGTCGCATCAGGAGGAGTTCCTCCAGAGTCCTGGTCCGGATCACATCCTCCTCGAGGGTGACCAGGGTCTCGTCCGCGTCCCGATCCGGGAACGCCTGAACCCGGGCGAGTGGATAAGAGTCCGCGGTGACCTCGAGCGTAACCGGACGGTGATACTGGAAGAACCGGCCATCGAAAACCACGAGGTGGTATAGATTGACGCCGACGGTCCGGTCATCGGCTCGCTTCGGTGCACCGATCCAGTTCGGACCAAGCGACGCGAACCGCTCCGTGCCTTTCCTCCCGTAACCCAGGGCGGCACCGACCGCGGCCGGGTGCAGTCCTTTCCGGGTCGCGGCAGGAAGGCGGACCTCGATGCCGGTCCCACTCTCGATTCGGACGATGCGCTCGTCAGTGATCGGCTCGCCCGTCCTCCCGTCGGGCGGAACTACGAGAGGGTTGTTCCAGCAGGCCCGCGTCAAGGGGTCGGGCAGCTCCTGGAGCCAGGGATTGAGCGCGTGCGATCCGTCGCCGAGAGCCACGGAAGGATAGAGAACGAGGAGCTTGTCCGATTCTGCGAAAGGGGGCGCCGCGAGAGCTTCGACATCCACCCGGGAAAGGGATTCGGGCCGAAATGCGCCCACTTCCGTCCGTTCAGGCCGAATCCGGGCCGACCCCTCGATCAATGCCTGGTTCCAGAAATCCTCGAAGGGCACGAAGCCGAAACGGTGCTCGAAGAGATGCTCCTCCCAGAAGGTGCGAACCAGAGCGTACTCGTCCCCCTCACCCCCCAGCCAGCGATCGAGGCATTCGAGCGGACTCGGGGAGCCGGCCGGGCGGCTGATCACCGGCTGGCGCAGGGACACGACTCGAGCCGACGGCTGGGAGTCGCCCCATGACTCGAGGAAATGGACGTCGGGGCAGACCACACCGGCCCGAACGGCCGTTTCGTCCAGATGGCTGCTGAAGGCGACCGACAGCGGCAGGAATTCCATCAAAGCTCCGAGTTGCGAGCCGAAAGGCAGTTCATAGACGGGATTGGCGCCCAGGATGAACAGACCTCCGACGTCACCCCGTTTCAGGTCCTCGATGAAGCCGGGGAGGTCCGCCTCCCACCCCTGACGACGAAACGAAGGGTACTGGAGGTCGAGTGTCCGCCCGTAGTTCTGAAGCAGGACGTTGAGCGTGTTCGTCAGGATCTGGGCCGAGAGGTCCTGCGCGCCGCACACGACGAGGCTCTTACCCCGGAACTTCACAAGGCGATCGACCAGTTCGTTCATCTGTTGGTCCGTGAGACCGGGAAGATCGACCGTCGGGAGGCCGAGCGGCTGACCTACCCGTTCGGCAACCCTTACGGCGAGGGCGGCCGCGACAAGGGCCGCCGAACCGGGGCGGATGGGAACACGGAAATCCGCCTTCGCCCCGGTGATCGAGAGCAGGGGTTCGAACTGGCAGTGATACGAGAACCGCAACCGGGAACCCTCGATCGTCCGGCCCTTGCGATATCCTCGGCCGAACTCGACCGGAGAAATCCAGTGCCCGAGGAAATCGGCCTCGATC
This sequence comes from uncultured Acidobacteriota bacterium, assembly GCA_963823995.1. Taxonomy (GTDB): domain Bacteria; phylum Acidobacteriota; class UBA6911; order RPQK01; family JAPXNP01; genus JARRKC01. The sequence goes on along the minus strand of CAWGNQ010000009.1, from coordinate 36,481 downwards.
CCGACCAGGACCTCGGCGCGGTCAAAACTCAGGTCGGGCATCAACCGGACGCCATGTGTGATCTCATGGGCTGCCGGGATGGCCGAGCTCGACACCGGGTCGTACCGGATCCAGCGGCCCGGAGTCGGGAAGCCTTCCAGAAATGTGCGGATCTGGTGCGCGAGCGTCGGGCTGTTCACGGTCCTGGACAGGACGTAGACCGGCCGCCCCGATCGGCGCAGTTCTTCGATCGCACCGACAACCTCGGCATCGACCTCCGACCAGTCGGCCGGACGACCCGCCAGCAACGGCCTGCGCAGCCGATGGGAATCGTACAGTTCGAGAATCGATGCCTGGCCCGCCGCACACAATGCCCCTCCGGAGACGGGATGCTCCGAATTGCCTTCCAGTTTGATGGGCCGGCCATCGATAGACTTGGCGAGGGCTCCACAGCCGGCCGGACAGGCGCCGCACACCGTGGTGTAGTAGCTTGGTTCGCCCGGGGTGATGCCTTCCGGTTGAATGAGATAGGGGATCGCCTTTTCGATCGGGCCCCGCTCACAGGATGACAGCGACAGGGCACCCAGCGAGAACCCCGCCAGCTTGAGGAAGTCACGGCGGCGAACCGGCAACTCCGTGCCCTGCGGCTGTCCGTGTTGATGTTTCTCCTCATGTTGCATCGAGCGTTTCATTCCCTTAGTGGTGACAGACCTCGCAGTCCGTGGAAGCGACCAGGATTCGACCTGACACCACACGTCCTCGATAGAGCCTGTGACAGTTCACGCAGAATCCCATCGAAAAGCTGACGGTCTGGCGCACTCTTTCCATCTCCTCGACCGCCCCATGGCAGTATGCGCAGTCGATGCCCGCCGCCGTGTGAGCGCCATGGTGAAAGAAGACGAAGTCGGGCAGACGATTCACACGCAGCCAGCGGATGCGGACGCCGGCTCGAACGGGCCGCAGTTCAGAATCGAGTCCGAGGGCATCATAGATCTTCTGGATCTCGGTCGAGGTGACCCGCACAGGTTCCCGGCCCTCTTTCTTGGCCTGTTTCTCTTCCTCCTGAACGGCGCCCAACGGGGCCGCGATGAAGCGATGGCAGTTCATGCAGAGGGACGGAGCCGGTGTGCCGGCATAACGGGCATGCGCGGCCGCGGGGTGACAGTAGAGACACGCCACCTGCAGATCACCCGAGTGCAGACGGTGCGAGAATGCGATCGGCTGCGCCGGCTCGTAGCCGGCATCATTTCCGGGAAGGTGCACGTCGGACAGCTTCATCCCCAGAAGCAGCAGGTTGAGTGCGATACCCAGCAGGAGGAAGGCTGTGAGCCAGGCGGATTCAATCGCGCGCACGCCCTCGCTCCTTGGCCGCCCAGCGGAAAATGACGAGCGGTCTCCAGAGATAAGAGACCGGGATCAGCAGCACGTGCGATAAGCGGGTGTAGGCGACCAGTGCCACCAGCACGAAAGCATTGCCGATGTGGAGCTTGATCAGGAGCGGTGCGTCGGCGACCGGAGACGGGTCCGGGCTGAGAAGCAGGACGGAACGCAGGTACGGAGCCCCGGCCGCAGCCAGCCAGCCCGTGCCCCAGGGATGCAGGACCGCCACCAGGATGCCGGTGACGACCTGGAAGCCGAGATCTCCCAGAACGACCCAGTCGAGCAGCCGTGTGACTCGACGTACCCGGTTCGATGTGCGACGGCGCTGGATTCCCACCGCAAGGCCGAACAAGGCGAGCAGTCCGGCGGTGAGCATGAGCACCTCGAGGCTGTAGAGCCGAATCCGGTCGGCGTCCCACCAGATGACCAGGTCCGGCAACAGAAAGCAGATCGCGTGGACGAGGAGGGCGGCGAGGATGCCGTAATGCAGCGGAACGAGACCCCAGAAATGTTGCCGGTTCTCGAGAAACTGCGTCGACAAGGTCCCGAGCTCGGCATTGTGATGGCGATAGCGGTGCACGAAGCCCACGATGAGAAGGATCAGGGCGGCGTAGGGCAGTCCGATGAGCATGAAATTGTCGAGCGAAGAAAGCCACTGGCTCATGGCCGGCCCTCCGTCTCGACGTTCTCGGTGGCTTTCGGGCTCGATTCGGTCCGCTTCGGCCGGGGCGGGCCCACTCCGGCAGTCGGATCGCGATCGGGAAGGACGATTCTGTGACTCAGGTCGGCCGACCAGAGCAGGGCGTGGATGTCGTCGGCCTCTTCCTGCGTGCAGTCGGCTGCCTCCAGGCGACGCAGTGCTTCGTCGAGCTGATGTGGAGAGTGCCGCCGGACCCTCGCATAGTTCCGGACGGCATCGAGCTTGGCCAACGCATAGCGGACCAGCGTCTGGTTGCCCGCCGCGAAGAGAGCGGCCAGATAGTCGACCGGAACGTCGAGTTGCTCGAGGCTCGAGGCAAATGCGGATTCGTCGCCCCGAATCGCGTCGTCGCCACGATGGACGAGAGGCGGGACATAAAAGACCATCGGCAGGGTTCGCCATTCCGGATGGAGCGGCAGGGCCAGCCGCCATTCGATCAACAGCCGGTAGACGGGAGACCGCCGGGCCGATTCCAGTTCGCGCTCGGTGACGCCGTTCCGTCGCGCCGCCTCGACCACGGCGGGATCCGAAGGATCGAGCACCACCGAACGGAAGGCATCGACGAGTCCGACGGCGGCGGCGGTTGCCGCTTCTTCGATCCGCTCTGCGTCATAGAGGAGGAGTCCCAGGTACTGGTCTCCACCCGGAGAGGCGGCCGAACAGATCGAAGCCTGACCTCTCTCGGTCAGCGGATAGCAGAGGTGGCATTTCTCCGACTTGCCCGTCTGCCAGTTGAAGTAGACCTTCTTGTAGGGACATGCAGGAACGCATGAGCGCCAGGACCGGCAGCGCTCCTGGTCGATCAGTACGATGCCGTCCTCTCCCCGTTTGTAGGTGGCCCCTGAAGGGCAGGCGGCCACGCAGGAAGGGTTGAGGCAGTGATTGCAGATCCGGGGCAGCTCGAAGAAGGCGTCCGGAGGCCGCGAAACCTTGCGGAGATTGAGGTCCCGATCGGCGGACTGAAGGGAACCGGCCAGAGCATCGTCCCAGTTCGGGCCTGCTGACGGAGTCGTCGGCTCGCCGGTTACCAGCGAAACGAGGGGGAGTACGGGCCCGGTCGGGCCGTCTTCGCGATCCCGAAGGATGCGCCGCTCGTAGTCCCAGGGTTCGTAGTAGTCGTCGAGGACCGGCAGCGAAGGGTCATGGAAGATGTTGAGAAAGCTGCGGATGCGGCCCGTCGAGGAAAGAGCGAGACCTTTGCGGGTGAGCCGCCATCCCCCTCGGAACCGCTCCTGGTCCTCCCAACCCCGCGGATAGCCGGTTCCGGGCCGGGTTTCGGCATTGTGCCACCATGCGTATTCCGAACCCGGTCGGTCGGTCCAGGTCTCCTTGCAGGCCAGGCTCGAGGCCGCAGTACTGTGGCTTTTCTCCAGCACGAAGGCGGCGGCGAGATGGCAGCGGACGTTCACGATCGCCACTCCTTGCCGCCGCCGAGTCGCCGGAGGATGACTTCACGAGCACGACCGTCCGTTCGTGTCCCGGACTCCGGAGCGCAGGGAGGCGCCTCCCCGTCCGGAAGGAGGTTCGCATCCTCCGGCTCCACGCCGGGCAGGGAGGAGCCCGAGAGCCCCGTGACTAGGTGAGCGGTCCGGGGAACTCGGAACGGAAACGTCTCCTCGCTGCCGATGGCGACGCCGGGAGGCACGGCGCCGCTGACCACACAGCGCACGATGCGGGTCCGATCCCCACTCTGAAGTTCGATCCAGTCGTTGTCCCGAACGGCGATCGCGTCGGCATCCCGGGGATGGATCCAGACTGGCGACGGGCCCCGGAAGAGGGCCGCCACATTGCGTCGATCTGCAAAGAGGGTGCCGAACGTCCACTTGTCGCCGACGGATCGATAGCGCAAGCGTATTTCATGACCGGATTCAGCGTCTGCGGCATCGGCAGAAGCAGGTCGTGCCGCCTCTCCAAAGGATCGAACGACCTCGATCCCGGCGAGCAGTTGTTGTCTCCCCGTCGGCGTGGACCAGGGAACCGCGGCATCCACGTTGAGGGTGAAGGGTACGTAGGGCCGGCCGCGAGCGACCCCGGACCAGAGAGGCGTCTGCAAGGGCCTGCCAGGCTGTTCGGCGAGGTCGGACCAGGTAATGCGGGCCGAGCGCTGGGCCTCCCCGAGTGCCCGAAGCGAAAGGCCCGTCATCTGCTCGAGCCGGCCGAAGGCACGAAAGGCCGCCTCCCCGTTCGTGGAGCTCGAGATGTGCAGGATCGCTTCGCAGACCGCCTCGTCCCTGGAAAAATCCCCGGGACAGTCCGGCAAATCACGAACAGGAGTCCCTGCCGCGGAATCTGGGAGCGGGCCCGACTCCCCTTCGTGTGATGCTCGGACAGGCGGCGATGCGAAGACAGGATTGGGCCGTTCGGGTCCCAGCGAATCGAAACGCCGGGCCAGATCGGGATAGTCTCTCTCGACCCGGATGGGCCCGTCGGTCGTGTTCGGCGGTGCCGAATCCCTCGGATCCGGTGAATTCACCACGGGATCCAGGAAAGGCTCGCGGAGATGGACGGCAGCCAGCTTCGAAAAACGCCGTGCGAGTCTGCGGAAGATCTGCCACTCGCTCAGGCTCTCGCCGCGCGGAGCCACTGCGGGAATGACGGCTTGAATCGAACCGGTACGTTCGGCCGAGTTCAGATCGCACCGTTCGTACCAGGTGGCCGCCGGCAGGATCACGTCGGCGAGCAGGGCGGTCGGATCCATACGAAAGCTCAGGTCGACGGTGAGGTCCGGCCCGTCGGTTTCGTGAGCTTCGCCGCTTGCGGCCGAGCTTGCGTCCGGGGTGAGACGGAACCTCTCGCCTGGACCGCCCGCCTGGACCGGGTCGAGTCCCCAGAGCAGCACCAGGCGCGGCCGGTCGTCTGCGTCCTTGCGGTGAACGGGGACCCAGTCCCGGGCCGAACTGAGGAACGACCAGGAGTCGGCCGGGATCACCTTCTGCTGGCCGGAATAGAAGCCGAAGCCGCCACCTCGTCGACCCATGCATCCGGTGAGGATGAGAGCGTGCGCCATGGCCGGCGCCGGTCCGGGAGGCGGCGAGTTCCGGAGACCGTCCGGTCCCGCCAGGATCAGACACCGACCTCCGGAGCGGCGTGCCGTTTCTCCCCATTCGAGAGCAAAAGACTCCAGGGTGGAGGCTTCGATGCCGCACTCCCTGGCGGCTTCCCGGTGCGGTTCCTCGAAGGGCTCGGTCCGGTTCGTCTCGTCCGATCCGGGGTCGCTTCGACGAACGCCGTAGTGGGCCAACAAAAGATCCAGGACCGTCGTGACCGTGACCCGGCGTCCATCTTCCAGGATCGCTTCGCGGGCGGGAACGGGTCGCAGAACCGCTCCACCGGTCAGAGGATCCGTGCACTCGACCGAGACCGATGCGCCGTGGCCCCGCATGCTCAACCGAAGGGCAACGGGATTGCCGGTCTCCGGGTCCCGCAGCCGGAGGTTCCATCGGCCGGCAGCGGAAGGATCACGAAAGCTGCTGCTGCCTGAAACGACGAAGGGTCGGTCGGTCGTTTCGTCCCAGGCGAGGAACCGCCCTTCTCGATGCTCTCCGGTCGTCGCGGGCGACTCGAGCAGACCGGCCACATGATGTTGGCCTTTGCTCAGCTCGAGTTCGACCAGCAGTGGAGCATCGGAGAAGCGACGGACGTAGTCATCGAACGGTCCCGGTGTCCTTTGGGAAAAATAGCGCCGGAGCAGGATGTGGGTGACACCAGTCCAGAATGCAGCGGCCTTTTCCGGTGCGAGACGGATCCAACGATCGGCTCGAACAGCCGTTCCATCCTGGATGTCAGTCAGGGACCAGAGGCGACCTCCACGCTGACGGGCCAAGACCAGGTTGCGGGCGTCCGGGCTCAGTTGGGCGAAGGCATCCGTCCCCCAGACAACGATCATCTCGGCCTCAGCCCAGGACGCCGCTTCGGGGGCATCCGACGCCTCGCCCCAGGTTGCCAGACGAAATTGACGAAAGGACCCGGGAGCTTCGGCAGGAGGCATCTCGCTGCCGCCGAGCAGATGGAGAAAGCGCAGGCCGGCGGCGGAGCTGACCAGTGCTGCCGCGGGTGCGGAGGTGAATCCGCAGATTCGACCAGGCCCGAATTGCTGCACGGTGTACACAAGTGCTGCTGCAACGAGTTCCTCGGCCGTCCGCCAGTCCGCTCTGCGGAATCCCCCACATCCGCGTGCCTGTCGCCAACGGCGGACCGCTGCCGAATCGTCGACGATCGAAGCCCACGCGCGCACCGGATCCTCATAGCGGATGCGGGCCTCGGTCCATTTTTCGAGCAGAGATTCGCGCAGGAGAGGCCAGAGCACGCGAGCCGGGTCGTCTACATAGGAGTGCGCGCACAGGCCGGCTTGACAGCAACGGGGCTCGCCGGCTAGCGTTCCTCCGGAAGACGGCACGGCGGGCCGCTCGAAAATGATCCGGCCGCCCCGCACGCCAATCTCCATCGCACAGGCGCCTCCACAGTTCAAGGCATGGGTCGTCCGAATCACACGGTCAGCCGCAAAGCGTTCCCGCAGTTGCCCCTCCCAACTGCGGAGGGACGGTTTGTCGACATCCTGGTGTAGAGGCCGTCGTGCGCGCGACATCATTCTCCTCGGGAACGGTCCTTCCAGATCCGGCCTCCCGCGGCCAGACAGACGGCCGCGCCGAGAAGCCCGATGAACAGCAGCATCGAGCGCTGGGAGGTGGGATCCACTTCGGCATTGTTCTTGGCTTCGTCCTCGAGAAAAGCTGCGACGGCGGTGATGTCCTCCTGAGCGAAAGGGCGGTTTCGGAAAACGGAGGCCATCGTCGGCGTGGCCGGTGCCAGCAGCCAGGACGCGAGGGCTCTGCGCCCTCCCAATCTTTCGTAGACCTTGGTCAGGTCCGGACCGATGCGACCGCCTCCCAATCCTTCGACGCCGGTGACCGAATGGCAGGAGATACAGGCCGGCCCGCCATTGGCGAGCCGCCGGACGCCGAGGAAGATATTGCGACCCTGTGCGATCTCCTCGGGCGATATCGGACGATCCGAAATCTGAAGCCCCATGAAATGCGATTCCTCGAGCTGGCTTTCCTGCTCGATCAAGTCGAGCAGAGAATCGGCCATGGAGGCGGTCATGGTGGGGATGCGGGGCATGATGACGCCGCGGGCCTCCTTGACCAACTGGGCGGCGGTCGGGTCGCCGCTGTCGATGACCTCCTTGGGATTCTGTATGAAGTTCACGAGCCAGCGCCGCTCCTGTCGCTTGAGCACGTCCTTCAGGTCCGGTCCGGTCACGCGTCCGCCCCCGATGGTATGGCAACTGTAGCAGTTGGTCCGAAAGAATGCTGCCGGGTCCTGAGCCCGGGAAACGGACGCTCCCCCGAGGACCAGCAGAACGGTCATGAACCCTCTGAAGAAGATTCGAGCAGAACTTCTCATGGCGGTCGGAGCTCGAAACGGGGCTCTTCGACAGGACAGCCGACGCTCGAACTTCGAGTCATCGCGCTCCAAAGCGATCGTGCTGCGGCCGTTGCCGGCTCCTTTGCTGTCGTCTTCGAATTGTCGTGCGTCGTCTTTGTTGCGTAAGCGCCGACAAGTCGGCCGCCCCTTGGAGAGCGGATCCCGGAACCCGCAATCGGACGGCCCGTTCACAGATATGCTCTGCCAGTACGTACTCTTGCCCCTATTCACGATGGCGGCCTGCCCCGGATTCAAGTTCTGTTTCCACAGGGACCCGGGAGATATCCCCGAGAGTGGTCGACTCGAGAAAGTGGAGATAGGTGTCTCGGACTTTCCGCCATGAGTCATGTGCCGGACACGGGTCGTCATCCGAGCAGAGGTTCGGTCCGAGCAGGCAGTTTGGACGGACATGGGGACCGTCAAAGACCTCCACAATGTCGATCAGAGGAATGTTGACGGCATCGGGCGGAAGGCGGTATCCGCCGCCGCTTCCGCGGGAAGCGGCTACGATACCGGCCCTGCCGAGCGACTGTAACATTTTGGAGAGGTAATGGACCGGGACATTCGTCCGCCGCGCCAGTTCATGTCCCGGCAGAGCCGTGTTCTCCGGGAGATGCGCAAGACAACTCAGAACCCGCAGAGCGTAACCCGCCGTAACGCTGAACACACCTACATCCCTCCCTGGCCAAACCCCATTGTGGAGTTCCGGATGAAAATATCCGGATTCGCAAGATCTGTCAATTTGGGGAATTCTGGAAACAAGCAGGATGCATATCCCACTCCCGTCCTCCGATCCTCGGGTGTCAGCGGTCACGGCGAACCGGAAACGACAAGCAGGATGCATATCCCACTCCCGTTCCCCGTCCTCCGGACACAGAGGTCTATAATGTCTTTCGCGGACAGCATCGCAATAGGGAATGTTGCCTCGTAATAAAGGCATCGGGACAGCGGGAAAGGAGGGCGCGCACCAGGACCGCATCCCCGGAAACCCGGAACTCGAAACTTAAACCACCCGCGAATCTCGGCCTCCATAGAACTGTCGCGATCGAAGTACAAGAACCATGAATCTGCTCATCTTCCTGTTGGCCCTTTCTTCACCGACTCCAACTCGAGGTTCTCAAGACACGCCTCCGGCCCCGGAGCCGACGGTCGTCACCGTGTCGGCCGAAGCCCAGCCGGTCTCCGTAGCGCCGGCGTCGATTACGGTGATCACCGGCACTGAGATCCGCGAAAGCGGCGCAGTCAGCGTCGCGGACCTGCTGCGCTTCGTGCCGGGCCTGACGGTCACGCGCGTCGGCGGCCAGGGGGGCTGGCCACGGTCAGCATGCGCGGGAATGAACCGAACTTCACGCTCATCCTGATCGATGGCATTCCCGTGAACGATTTGACCGGTCAGCTCGGCGGTGCCTTTGATTTCTCGGCGCTCGGGACCGAGGGCATCGCGCAGATCGAGATCATTCGTGGCCCGCTGTCTTCGCTGTACGGCTCGGAAGCCGCCGGCGGTGTGATCAACATCGTGCTCAAACGCGGTGAGTCGCGCCCCTCCGCCTACTTCGAAGCGGGAGGCGGAAATTTCGGGGCCGGGCGCATCGTCGGATCGTCCTCCGGCAAACTCGGAAGCTTCGGCTACTCGGCGGCGGCGTCCTACCAGGACGTCGACGAACAGCTCGGGGCCAGTCTGGAGCGGAGCAGCCTCACGACCACCTCCGATTTCTCCCTGGGTGGATCGCACTCCATCCACCTTACGGGGCGGTTCACCGACACGGCGACCGCCGGATTTCCGGGTAACGGTGGGGGGCCGGAGTACGCGATCCTGCCAGATCTTCGCACCGATGATGCCAAGGAACTCGTGGTCGGCGCCGACTACAACCATCAGGTATCGTCCGCCTGGCTGTTCGGGGCCAATGCCGACGTGTTTCACCGCGATCTCGATTCGTATGTGCCGCCCATCCTGGACAGCTCACCGCCCGGCCCCTTGAGTCAGCCGTCGACAGATGGAACGAGCAGGTTCACACGGTTTCGGACCTCGGTGACTGGCGGCTGGCGGCCGCTCGATCACCTCGCTGCAGACTTCGGGTTCCAGTTCCGGCGGGAAACGGGAGATTCCGAGGTCGTCTATGCCGATGTGGTTCCGGGCAGCTTCCAGTTCAGACGCAACACTTCGGCTCTCAATGGAGAGCTGAACTATCGCACGGACCGCCTCACGGCATCCGCCGGTCTTCGTGTCGACAAGCCGGAGCACTTTCACGGGGTCACCTCCGGTCGACTGGGTCTCAATTATCAGCTCCTCCCTCACGGGATTCGTCTCAAGACGACTTGGTCCGAGGGTTTCAAACTGCCTTCTTTCTACGCGCTGGCGGAGCCGAATGTCGGCAATCCGAATCTCCTTCCTGAGACGAACAGTGGCTTCGATATCGGCCTCGAGCGGTCTGTCACTGGAGGGGCACCCGGTTTTTCGGTCATGTTCTTCCGTAATTCCTTCAACGACCTGATCGACTTCAGCCCCGAGATGTTCAAGCTCGTCAATCGGTCCCAGGTGCTGGCCCGGGGCGTCGAAACGAGCGTGACTCACGCCTTCCGGTCAAACCTGCTCATCGGTGGACATGTCACGTACCTGGACCTCAAGACCATCGATTCCGACGAACAACTTCGGGACCGTCCGAAATGGCAGGGAGGGATCAACCTGAACTGGAGGCCAACCGTGGCCACGCTGGTCCAACTCGATACCCTCTGGATGGGCCGAAGGATCGACTATGAGCTGCCGGTGCCCCAGTTCGACACCGTGGGAGGCTACTCGACGACCAGCCTCCTGGTTTCGCAGCGGCTGAGCCGGGAGTTCGAACTGTTCTTTCGGGCAGACAACGTGCTGGACGACCGATACCTTGAATTCGTCGGCTTCCGCAATCCCGGGATCCAGTGGATGGGAGGCCTGAGCGTACGACTGGGGAAATAGTCATCACGAGACTCGCGGAATGCGCGCTCAACATCAGTGAAGGGCGAGATCTCGCCTGCATCGACCGGATCTGCAGTGCTGCCGGCAAGACGCCCGGCTGCCACCTTCTCGACGTGCATTCGGACTGGGATCATCACCGCTCTGTGCTGACTCTGGCAGGTGAGCCCGACGCGCTGCTCGAGGGGGTACACAACGCGTCGCGCTGCGCCGTCGAATGGATCGACCTCCGCAAGCACCGAGGCGTCCACCCGCGCATCGGTGCGGTCGACGTCGTGCCCTTCATTCCGCTGGCAGGCCTCACGCTGAACGAATGTGCCGGTTTGGCCAGGGACTTTGCCCGTCGAATCGCCGAGGAGTTGGGCCTCCCGGTCTTTCTCTACGAAAAAGCTTCGCCCGGACCGGAGCCGGTGTTGCTCCCGCAGATTCGTCGGGGAGGTCTCGAAAGGCTGTTCGGTCCGGTGACTTCCGGTGCTCCCCGTCGTCGACCCGACTTCGGCCCCTCGGTCCCGCACGAGACTGCCGGTGCGGTGGCCGTGGGCGCCCGCGAGATCCTGATCGCATTCAATGTGCTGCTTTCCACTCCGGAGGCGTCGGTCGCCCGGTCCATCGCCCGCCGGATCCGGGAGAGTAACGGCGGTCTCGAAGCGGTTCGAGCTCTCGGACTGTATCTCGAAAGCTGCAACCGGGCTCAGATCTCCATGAACCTGACCGACTACCGACGAACTTCGCCACTCCACGCCGTCGAGGCGATCCGCCGGGAGGCGCGTCTTCAGGCGACCGAGATCGCAGAGTCGGAGCTGGTAGGACTGGCACCTCGCGCTTCTTTGCCGCCGGACCCCGCCGCGGAGCTGTTCCTGAGGGATTTCGGGCCGAAGCGCATCCTGGAGGTTCGCGTCCGTGAGGAGGCGGGAGTGGAGCTGCAGTTGTGAGCGCGTTCGGCTCGGCCGGAGATTTGAACGTCGTACTGGTGGAGCCGCAGATTCCACCGAACACCGGAAACGTCGCCCGTCTGTGCGCCGCTCTTGCTTTGCCTCTCTATCTTGTCGGGCCCCTCGGGTTCGAGATCTCTGATCGACAACTCAAGAGGGCGGGACTCGACTACTGGCCCTATGTCGATGTCCGCGTCTGTCCCGACCTGGAGGCCTTCTTTGCACCGGTCCAGGCCGACCGTCTGCACCTGTTCAGCAGGCATGCCCCGACGTCCTACACATCCGTTCCCTACCGAAAAGGAGACTATCTCGTCTTCGGTAGCGAAACGAGGGGGCTGCCGCCAGGTCTGAAAGAGCGATTCGCCGATCGTCTGAGATCGATTCCCATGCGAAGCTCCGACGTGCGGAGCCTCAATCTCTCCAGTGCCGTGGCCGCGGCAACCTACGAAGCCGCCCGCCGGCTCGACCTCTTCCGATGCTGAAGACGCGGGGGCTTCCCCGACCGTCTATAATGTGTTCGGTTGAGGAATCGATTGAGTCGAAACTGCCGCTTCATCATCCTGATCCTGCTGTTTCTGGCGGTGACCGCCGGCGTAGAGGCGGGTCCGTCGGGCGCTCTGCTTCCGTCCTTCGATGACCTGAGTCAGGAAGGGCTGGGGCTTCTCTCCGGCTATCTGAAGATCGATACGGCGAATCCGCCCGGCCGAGAGATCGAAGCCGCGCGCTTTCTGGGCTCGATTCTCCAGAAGGAAGGGATACCCTACGAGATTTTCGAGCCGGTGCCGGGGCGTGCCAATCTCGTGGCTCATCTCGATGGAGATGGGTCACATGCGCCTCTGCTGCTGGTCCAACATTTGGACGTCGTGCCGGCCTGGGGAGATCCGGCGACGAGCGAGGCCTTCTCGGGATCGATTCACGACGGAGCCATCTGGGGGCGAGGCGCCCTCGACATGAAAGGGCTGGGAATCATTCAGCTCTTGACGATGATCTCACTCAAGCGGAGCGGATTGCCGTTGAGCCGCGACGTCGTGCTTCTCGCAACGGCGGACGAGGAGGGGGGGAGCCGCCTTGGGATGTCCTGGCTCATGGACAACCGCAAGGACCTGTTCCGCAAGGTCGGGTTGGTACTGACCGAAGGCGGAAGCAACCTCTCGCCTGGTGGTCGGCTGGCCTATGTGGGTCTGGAGGTGAGTCAGAAGGTCCCCTTATGGTTGCGGCTGACGGCGCGTGGCGGCGGCGGTCACGGTGCACTGCTCGAACAGGCGACGGCGACCGAGCGGCTGGTCCATGCTCTGGGGCGGGTGCTGCAGTATCAGAGCCCCATACGGGTCGAGAGCCCGGTTGAACGCTACTTCCGGCGCATTGCGCCTTTTCAGCCGGACAATGTCCGGCCTCTGTTCGATGATATCCATTCCGCCGTCTCCGACCCCGATTTTTTCCTGGCCAGACTCGGCCCATACTATGGGGCGCTCCTGGTCAACACGGTGAACCTGACGGTCCTGAAAGCCGGCCAGTCGATCAACAGTGTGCCGACCGAGGCGGTTGCCGAACTCGATTGCCGGCTCCTGCAAAGCGAGGATCCGCAGCTGTTCCTGCGTGAAATGGAGACCCTGATCGCCGACCCCGCAATTCAGGTCGAAAGGCTGCTGGAGTCGCGCGCCGCACGCTCGCCCGAGAAGCCGGAGCTCATGCGAGCCGTCTCGGGTGCCCTCGATGATTTGGAGATATCGGCAGAGGTCGGGCCAAGCGTCCTCCCGGGATACTCCGATGCCCGTTTCTTTCGATCTCGCGGCATTCCGGCCTTCGGTTTCTCACCCTACCGGATGGTCGGCGAGCAGGGACGGGGCATCCATGGGCGGAATGAGCGACTCTCCGTCGAGGATTTTCGCTTCGGCCTGGAGTTCTTCTTGCGGGTCGTCGCTCATTTGACGATGCCGGCGCTTTCGGATCTGGACGCCCGATCTACAGTTTCTGGACGATGACGAAGGTCAGGTCGTCGGTCTGGTCCCGCCCCTCCGTGAATTCGCGGATGGAACGAAGGATCGCCGCCTCCAGATCGTGGCACCCCCTGGATGAATTCTCCCGAATGAGTTCGGCGAGACGCTCTTCCCCGAACATGTCGTCGCGGGGATTCATCGCTTCGGTCACGCCGTCGCTGTAGACCACGAGGATGTCGCCGGATGCCATCGTGACCGGGAGGGCGGAGTAGCGGGCGAACTTGAAGGCTCCGAGGATCAGGTCCTGGGCGGAGAGCTCATCGATGACGCCGGACTGCGAACGGTAGAGATAGGCCGGATTGTGCCCGGCGCTGAGGAAATGACCTTCTCCGGAACCGTCCAGGCTGAACAGGAAAAGCGTGACGAACCGGTTGGCCGGGGATTTCTCGCAGAGGTAGAGGTTGACCCGATTGAGCATGTCGGGAAGGGAAGCACCGACGCGGCACTCCATCTGCAGGGCACCCTGGACGAGGCAACTCAGCAGCGCAGCGGAGACTCCCTTCCCCGACACGTCGGCCAGCACTCCGGTCAGCGCAGCGTCTTGGCGCGGCAGGAAATCGTAGAAGTCGCCACCCACATGGCGGGTGGCCTGACTGAAGGCCGCAATCTGAAAGCCCTCGATCTGGGGCAGTTCGGATGGCAGCAGCGTCACCTGGGTTTCCTGGGCCAGCGCAAGCTCCTTCTCGTAAGCTTTTCGTTCGTCGAAGGCCTGGATCATCTCGAGCTTCTCGAAAACATTGGCGGCTTCGTCAGCCAGTTTCGTGAGGATTTTCTGATCCAGTCCCGTCAGCGCATGCATGGCCTTCGTGCTGTCCAGATAGAGGATCCCGCGCACTTCGGCTTCTTCCGAATCGGTGGAGATCCATTTGAGAGGCATACAGGCGACCGCGCGGGTGTCCGTTGCGAGGATGCTCTGCTGATTTTCGAACTGCTTGTCGAGGTTGTGCGTCATCAACACGGGAACGCCGCCAGAGACGACTTCCTGCACGACGGTCTGGCTGGTTCGGAACTCCTGTTCCTGCAACTGTTCGCCAAAGCCGTTCAGACCGACGACGTACTTGAATCCGGGATCTTCCTTCAGGAGGATATATCCCCGCTCCGCCCCGCTCAGCTTGAGCGCCGAATCGAGAATCTGGCGGAATGTGCCCTCGGGCGAGAAACTCTTTTCCCAATGGTACTGAAAGTTGAGGATGTGCGAGATCTTCTCGAGATACGAGGCCTCGGCTCCCGCCAGGGGGATCACTGACGTCATCTGCATGACCGATTTCTCGAGCTCTCTGTCCCCGAGCGTGCCCGAAAGGGACGAGGCGGGCTCCTCGCCGGTCAGAAATTCGATCTGGACTTGGTCTCGACCGAGCGAAATACGATCGCCGTGACGCAGTTTCCTTTCACTGATCCGCACGCCGTTGACAAAAGTGCCGTGCGTGCTGCCCGTATCGACGACATAGAAGTCGCCGTTTCTGCGCTCGATGTTTGCATGCCGGCGCGAGACATACGGGTTGCTGATGACGATGTCGGACTCTGAAAGGCGTCCGACGCTGATCTGATCCCGATCCAGCTCGAGGCTTTCCTCCTGTCCGCCGGCACCGGCCCACTTGATATGCGGTCTGTCCATCGAAGAGCTCCCCCGATCGTGCTGGTCCGATTGTAATCGCATTTCGACGTCGAGGGTACCGGCCGACGTTCCCGTGCTCCAGCGTTCCGAGTCAGCCGAGTCGAGGCGACCGTCCGCACAGGGAGCGACGCTCCCTCCGGTCGAGTACTGCTGCGGCGGCGTGCGCCAGGGTTCCGCCCCATATCGGGTGTGGGTTGCCTCGACTTCGACCCTCTAACCTGGAACCCGGGACATGAAGTGCGAGGTGCGAAGTGAGTGAGCAACTTACCCCTCACCTCCCTTGTTCTTCGGAGTCCTCGGGGAGCGTCCCGCGTCGCGCAGCGCCCGTTGCAACAGATACTCGATCTGGCCGTTCAGGCTCCGGAACTCGTCCTGGGCCCACTTTTGAAGGGACTCCAGGACGGCCGGATCGACTCTGAGTAGAAACGCCTTTCGTTTAGCCAAATCAGTTGTAGAGGGAGCCGGTATTGATCACCGGTTGGGTGTGCCGGTCGCTGCACAGCACGACCAGCAGATTGCTGACCATGGCGGCCTTGCGCTCTTCGTCGAGCTCGATCACCTGCTTCTGGCTGAGCATCTCCAGGGCCGTCTCGACCATGCCGACGGCGCCTTCCACGATCTTCTGGCGGGCTGCGACGACGGCACTGGCCTGCTGCCGCTGGAGCATGGCCGCCGCAATTTCCGGGGAATAGGCGAGGTGGCTGATGCGTGCCTCGATGACGTCCACTCCCGCCCGGGCCAGGCGCTCCTGGATCTCGACTTTGAGGCGGTCGGAGACCTTGGACGTATCGGTCACCAGTGAGATTTCGTCCGGCTCGTGCGTGACGTAGGGATAGCCGGTCGCCAGGTTCCGCAGGGCCGCCTCGCTCTGGACGTGGACATAGTTTTCGAAGTCGTCGACCTCGAAGACCGCCTCGGCCGAATCGATCACCTTCCAGACGACCACGCAGGCCAGTTCGATCGGATTTCCATCCTTGTCATTGACTTTGAGTCTGCCGGTCTCGAAGTTCCGGACGCGGATCGAGACTTTTCGCTTCGAATAGAACGGATTCGCCCAGCGCAGACCGTCGGTAAGCTCGCTTCCACGGTAGGCCCCAAAGAGCTGCAGGACCTTCGTTTCGTTTGGATTGACGACGAAGAACCCGGCGAAACTGATGCAGATTAATGTCACCACCAGTGACGAAAGGATGAGCATCAACACGTCCGCAGCCTGAACCGAAATCACGAACCAGTAGATCGTGAGCCCGACCACCAGCAGGTGCAGAAACAGTACTCCCAACCCCGGCATCGTGTTTGCGGGTCTTTCCTTGATCATGGCCCTTCCTCCTTCTTCCCATTCATCGAAATGATTTCGGAATGATATCACTATGCTATACGGAAGGGCGGCAAATTTCATTCAGGGAAATCGTGGGGGAATCCCGTTGTCACGTCCCCGTCAAACGGCACAATCAGAATCAGAGCCGGAACGAAGTGAGGGACCTTCCGCACGGCCGTCGAATACCCGCTCTTCCGCCGGAACGAAGTGAGGGACCTTCCGCACGGCCGTCGAATACCCGCTCTTCCGCCGGAACGAAGTGAGGGACCTTCCGCACGGCCGTCGAATACCCCGTTTTTCTACCCCGGACGAAGACCGGCCCCAGCTTGCCGTGCCGGCGGGCTGGCAGCCCGCCGGACCCAGCAGGCAGGCTGCCTGGATTACTGTGCGGCGCTCCGGCCCTCCGGTCCCCCCGTCCGAGCGGTCACGGCGAACCGGCAAAGAACAAGCAGGATGCATATCCCACTCGTTCTCCCGTTCTCCCGCGCTCCCGCCTCCCCCTACCACCGATCTCAGATCCCCCCGAGGTTCCAAACTAGGCATCCCGGCCCGTTGGTGCTCTAATATCCTGGACGCCATGCTCGAGAAGACGCTCAAACATTACGAGATCAAGGAAATGCTCGGCCAGGGAGGGATGGGTGTCGTCTACCGCGCGGTCGATACTCGCCTGGGCCGTCCCGTGGCGCTCAAAGTCCTCAAGGAGGACATCGCGCACGATCCGGACCGTAAACGACGATTCCTCCATGAGGCGCGCTCGGCATCGGCGATCTCCCATCCGGCGATCGCACAGGTCTACGAGGTCGACGAGGCCGACGGCGTGTTGTACATGGCACTCGAGTTTGTCGAAGGGCAGACGGTTCGCCAGTTGATTGCCCGCCGCGAGCTGGATCTGCTCGGCGCCGTCGAAATCGCCATCCAGGTAACCGAGGGCCTCAGTCGCGCCCACGAGAAGGGCATCGTCCACCGGGACATCAAGGCGGACAACATCATGGTGACCCCCGACGGTCACGTGAAGATCCTCGATTTCGGCCTGGCGAAGCTGCTCGATCCGCAGGCTTCCAGCATTTCAGGCCAGTCCAACATCGAGACCATGGCGCAGACGCAGTTCGGCACCGTCATGGGAACGGTTGCCTACATGAGTCCGGAGCAGGCGCGAGGCAAGGACATCGACCGCCGGTCCGATCTTTTCTCGATGGGTGTCGTACTCTACGAGATGGTGACGGGAGAGCTCCCGTTCAAAGGGCAGAGCGCACTCGACACGATGCACGCCATCGCTTTCGAAGAGGTCCGGCCCGTCACCGTCGTGCGTCGGGATCTCCCCGCGGATCTGCAGCGGATCCTCTCTCGCTGCCTGCGTAAGAGGGCCGAAGACCGCTATCAGAACGCGGAAGCGTTGGAGGAGGATCTCAAAAAGCTCAAGGAGGTTCTCGAGACCGGTTCCCAACGAACGGTCACGCTGCAGGAACGATTCGAGGCCGCGCGCGAGTGGCTTCGCTTTTCGATTCCATTCGGGTTGAGCGGCGGCCTGGCGGCACTGGCGGTTCTGGCGCTCCTCGGCTACCTCATCCTTTCCCGCTTCGACATCGGATTCTTCTTTCTACTGCTGTTGATCGGATTGCCGACCTACCGCTTTGTCCGGAACCGGCGACAGCGGATGATCCAACGCTTTGTTTCCAAGGTCTCCAAGCTGCCGGAAGTCAACATCATCACGGCGCGTGAGAATCTGATCACCGTCGTTGTCCAGAATGCCACGGCCTCACTCTACCTGCGTATCAACAGCCTGACCGAGACTCTGAACAAGAAGATCTTCTACGGCGAACCGCTTCAGGTGGCGATTCGGGACGATCTGGATGCGGAAGCCGTCCAGACCATGCTTCGCGAGCCCGGGGTCCGCTTTGTCCGCGAAGGTACCGTCAGCGAGACGAAGAGCCAGCTCGCCCTCCCCCAGCAGGGCAAGCCGTAAACCAAACGTCGCGGGTCGGTCGGTCCTGACGGGACGTTGTCTTGCATCGGGCTTCGAGTTCCCGAACCCGAAGGCGTGTCGCCCAAGGGGTCGATCCGGACCTTCGCGCAAGCATCGGAGGTTGCCTGCTGGCTTCCAACCTCGAGATCGCCAATAATTTCAGACAAGAGGAGACTGAATATGCGCTCGACCGATCGATCTTCAGGTGTTCCCGTCTTCTGTTTCGTCGGTATCGTTGCCATCGTGCTGTTAAGCTCGATAGCCATGGGATCAGCTGCTGAGGCAAAGCACCCTTTCAACGTTCACGATATGCTGGCCATGGATCGCATCAGCGATCCGCAACTCTCCCCTGCGGGCGACCGGGTCGCATTCGTCCTGCGTACGACCGATCTCGAGGCCAACCAGGGCCGTCTCGACATCTGGATGGTCAACGCCGACGGCAGCGGGCTCCGGCAGCTCACCACGAACCCGGCTTCCGACCAGAACCCCCGCTGGGATCCCGACGGACGACGACTCTGGTTCCTCTCGACCCGTTCCGGTTCGTCCCAGGTCTGGAGGCTCCCCCTCGATGGGGGAGAAGCCGTCCAGGTCACAGACCTGCCTCTCGATGTCGATGCCCTGGTCGTCTCTCCCGACGGTCAGAACCTGATCCTCGCCATCGGCGTGTTTCCCGACTGCAAAACACTGGAGTGCACGCGCAAGCGGCTCGATGAACGGAAGGAGAGCCCCCGGACAGGCGTTCTCTACGATCAGCTCTTCGTGCGGCACTGGGATACCTGGGAGGATGGTCGCTATGCGCATCTGTTTGCCCTGCCGGTCGAGGGGGGCAAAGAGCCGGTCGATTTGATGTCCGGGATGAAAGCCAACTGTCCTTCGAAGCCTTTCGGTGGAACCGAGGAGATCGACGTCAGCCCCGATGGCGGGACCGTCGTCTTTTCAGCCAAGGATGTGGGTCCGAGCGCTCCTTGGTCGACCGATTTCGACCTGTACGCCGTCCCCATCGGCGGCGCTGAGGCTCCCCGCTGTTTGACGGAGAGCAATCCCGCCTGGGATACCGCTCCGAGCTTTTCCCCGGACGGCCGGACGCTCGCCTATCTCGCCATGTCGAGGGCCGGCTTCGAAGCGGACCGCTTTCGTATCATGTTGCGCCCCTGGCCGGACGGAGAAACCCACGAGTTGGCCCCCGACTGGGATCGCTCCCCCGGATCGGTCTCCTGGACGGAGGATGGCCGATACCTTCTCGCCACGGCGGACAATCTTGGGCAGACGTCTTTGTTCCGGATCGAGGCGAGCACCGGTGCGGTCTCCACTCTCGTAGAGAAGGGGACAGTCTCTGCCGCGCTCAACAACGGAAACCGCGTGATTTTCGCCATGGACCGTCTCCAGTCACCGGTCGAGCTCTATTCGATGCATCTGGACGGCACCGCGGTGCAGGCCATCACGAAGATCAATGCGGAGAAGGTCGCGGTGGCCGAGATGGGGGAAGCCGAGCAGTTTACTTTCCAGGGAGCCAACGACGAGACCGTCTATGCCTATGTCGTCAAGCCCGCCGCATTCGATGCTTCGAAGAAGTATCCGGTCGCCTTTCTGATTCACGGTGGTCCCCAGGGTTCATTCGGAAACCACTTTCACTACCGCTGGAACCCTCAGGCCTACGCCGGGGCGGGCTATGCGGCCGTGATGGTCGATTTCCACGGCTCCACCGGCTATGGCCAGGCGTTCACCGATTCCATCAGTCGGGACTGGGGAGGAAAGCCGCTCGTCGACCTTCAGAAAGGGTTGGCAGCCGCCCTTGCGAAGTATTCCTGGATGGACGGTGATCGGGTCGCCGCACTGGGCGCCTCCTACGGCGGGTACATGATCAACTGGATTGCCGGGCAATGGCCCGGGCGTTTCCGCTGTCTGGTCAACCATGACGGCCCCTTCGACCTCCGGTCCATGTACTACACGACGGAGGAGCTCTGGTTTCCCGAGTGGGAACAGGCCGGCCCCTACTGGGAGCATCCCGAAGAATACGAGAAATTCAATCCGGTCCGGTTCGTCGACCAGTGGAAGACGCCCATGCTCGTGATTCATGGGGCGAATGACTACCGGGTGCCCCTCGGCCAGGGACTGGGTGCCTTCACGGCGCTGCAGAGGCAAGGCATTCCGAGCCGCTTCCTCTACTTTCCCGACGAGAACCACTGGGTCCTGAAACCGGCCAACAGCATCCAGTGGCACGAAGAGGTTCTGGCCTGGCTGGCTCGCTGGACCAAGTAAGGTTTCCGAGTTTCGAATTCGGAGAGTGCTCCTAAATGTGGGCGGGGCTCGGGGAGCATGACGGGACACCGTGATCGCGCGGCTCTCCCTCGGACCCGAAAGAGCAGACCGAAGGTCTGCGGATCAGCACATGAACGACCCCCCGTACAGTTGCTGACCACCCGGTCATGTTGCCCCGAAACGGGCACAAGTGGCAGTTCGACGATGCGACCGGCGACCGGTCTTCCAGAACACGATCAATGCTGCTACCTGGAAACCGGACAGCACTCACTGACACTCCTGGACCGATCATTGCACAACCCGTGACTTGCCGTCGGACACAGGTGCAACTCCCGGTCCGGCGGGCGGCACGAAAAGGAGGGCATCACGCGCCGCCCATCCGAGCCCGGTCTCCAACGAATATTCCCCGAAGCCTGCTAATCGACGCGAACCCGAATCCCCGCCAGCGCCTTGCGTACCTCTTCCATCGCCTGGGAGATGGTTCGGTCGATATCGGCGTCCCGCAGCGCCCGTCGGACTTCGCCATGCACGTCCGCAGCCCGAAGCGCCTGGCGTGTCGTCTCGAGCGACTCGCGTAGGATCGAATCCACATCGGCGTCATCGAGTGCATCATGGACGATCCCGTGGATGTCGACGTCCCGAAGCGCCTGATGCACCTCCCTGCCGACGTGAGCTTGCTTCACGGCCACCCGGGCCTGTTCCAGGGCATCCCGGACGATCTGGTGGATCTGGTCCAGATCGATTTCGACCTCGATGCGATCGAGGTTCTCCTCGACCTGCGGAGCGGGCGGCTCTCCCGCCCCGTTGGGTGCCTCCGCTTGAACCTGACGCGCGAGGACGAAAGCCGAGACACAAAGGAGGATCGACACCGAGGCCAATCCGGCAATCCTGAGAGACTTCATTCCGCACACTCCTCCATGGAGGTTGTTCCTTGCACAGATTCTTTAACGAGATTCGGCCGGGATTTGTTCAGCGATTTTCGATTAGCAATTGCCGTTTTCTCCTCCTCTTTCCTGGCCCCTGAACCCGAAACCCGAGACCCTGAACCCGGTCGCGAAGCCCGCGGGCGTTTGCTTCAGTCCCTCGGACCCTTTTGACCCGGTCGCCCGGCCGTCGAGGCCTGCAATCCGATTCCACGCCGAGCGTCAGCTCGCAAAGGAGTTAAAAACAAAGAGAACCTTTGCGTCCGCTGCGGCGTTGCGTGAGATTCGAACCGCCGAGGTTTCGCGTGTAGGCCGGAATCCCAAACCAGAAGGGGGCTGAGACGAATTGGGCAACCCGATTCAATACGTCAACCCATAGCCGTAGGGAAAAAGCGGATCGTAACTCCTCATCTCCAACGTGGATCGGAATCTGATCCATCGTTCTCGGCCAGCTGAACGACAGCTTTCCTGTCGGCGCATAGTCGCCGAAGAGGACGTCGGTGATGCCCTCGCCCTCCGTACCGGGAAGCCACGCGGCAACGAGTGCATCTGCCTGATCGGCGACGTCGCCGAGAATCGAGCGGGCGGCCCGAGACGATCACGACCACGAACGGCACGCCGCTCTGGCGCACGGTCTCGATGGTCTGCCGATCCGCGGCGGAGAGACCGAGATCCTGGCGGTCTCCCTGACCCTCCGCGTACGGTTCTTCGCCGACCACGACGATGGCCGCATCCGCCCCAGTCGCTCCGGTTCCATTCGTCGAGTGACTGACGGTCGTGCCCGGAGCAACGCTGTTTCGGACCGCATCCAGGAAGCTAGTTCCCGGCGTGATCGGACCGCTGCCTCCCTGCCAGGTGATCGTCCAGCCGCCGCACTGATAGCCGATGTTGTCGGCATGGCTTCCGGTCACGAGAATGCGGTGTGCCGACTTCGACAGCGGCAGCAGCCCGCCTCCGTTCTTGAGCAGGACACACGATTCCCGGACGGCCTGACGCGCCAACCGACGGTGTCCTTCGGAACCGAACCGCTGCCGAAAGCTCGGTTCCGCCAATGGCGATCGATCGAGCAGACCGGCCGCGATCTTGACCCGCAGGATCCGGCGGACGGCATCGTCGATGCGGGAGATCGGGACCTGGCCCGACTGGACCAGGCTCTCGAGGGTAGTGAAGAATTTCTGGTACTGGTAGGGGACCATGATCATGTCGAGACCCGCATTGATCGATGCGCGCACCTGGTCGTCGTACTCTCCAGGCAACTGGTCGATGGCGGCCCAGTCCGAGACCAGGAATCCCTCGAAGCCAAGCTCCTGCTTGAGAACCTCGGTCAGCAGGTAGTGATTGGCCGACATCTTCACGCCGTTCCAGCTGCTGAAGGAGACCATGATCGTAGCCACTCCGGCATCCATCGCACCGAGGTACCCGGGGAGATGGATACTTCGGAGTGTCGCCTCGTCCACTTGGGTGTCGCCCTGGTCCAGATAGGGGTTTCCGGTGCCGAACGTGGTACCGCCGTCGCCCAGGTAGTGCTTGGCGCAGGCGACGATGGCATCGGGAGAATTCAAGGAGAAACCCTGATAGCCGCGGACCACCGCCTCGCCGAGTGTTCGAACCAGCTCGGGGTCCTCGCTGAAACCCTCATAGGTTCGGCCCCACCGCTCGTCGCGGGGCACGGTGACGCAGGGGGAAAAGGTCCAGTTCATCCCCGCGGCCCGGACCTCGCTCGCCGTGACCCGTCCGATCCGCTCGACCAGTTCCGGATCCCGGGTGGCCCCGAGCCCGATGTTGTGCGGGAAGATGACGGCGCCGTGGACGTTGTTGTTGCCGTGAAGCGCGTCGATGCCGTAGAGGAGCGGGATCCCGAGACGGGTGTCGAGTGCATGCTCCTGGAAGTTGTCGTACATGGAGGCCCACTGAGCGATCTGGTTGATCGCGGGCCCCGACCCGCCGCCGCTCAGCAGCGAGCCCAGGAACCAGTCTGTGACGGCGCTTCCGTCGCCCACGACGCTGCGCTCGGCCTGGGTCATCTGGCCGATCTTCTCGTCGAGTGTCATGTCGGAGAGGATTGCGGCGGCCCGGACGTCGAATTCTGCCAGGGGTGTCTGCGTCGTCACCAAAGGTGCCGTCGGCAGGGTTGTGTACTTCGGCCCGCGCAGCAGCAGCGTCAAAGCACTGATCCGGGCCGGGACGTCGGGCCCGTAGGTCGTGACGAAGGCCCTGGCGTGAAGCCGACCCTCGAATTGCCGGTCGGCGACTTGCGGCACGTCGCTGAACAGCTCCGCGATGTAGCTCGCCACGTGAGCTCCGGCGGGCAGGTCGACATCCTTCGTTGCCAACGGTATCTCGTCCGGTGTCTGATCGCGACCGAACAGAGATACCGAGGCGGTCAGTTCCTCGTCGCTGGGATTGGTCAGTGCCAATGCCACGGAGCCCTGCACGGACTCCCGGGCGTAAAACTCGGGAGCATAATCGACGGATCCGGCCGGAATGCCGAGTTCTGATACGAATCGATCCCCCGGAGACTGCCGAATCTCGAAAAGGGCCTGCGCCTTCAGTGGCTGGTCGGTCGTGAGTCTGGCCCAGCCGACGTCGCCTGGATTCGTCGTCCCATCGCTGACCAGGCGCACCGCCCCGCCGGCCGGGACTTCCAGACTGAAGGAGTCGGCCGTCTCTCCGTCGACCTGCATCGCCCAAGGGTTACCGTTCCGATCGAAGAGGTCGAGTTGGGCGCTGGCGGAATCCGCCAAGGGGTTCAGGACGAGGAAAGTCGTTCGAAGATCCAAGAAGGTGGTGACGCTCGGATCGGCCTCCGAGCCGATGGCGAGACCGAAACCACCGTCACCGATCCGAGAAAAGTATGACACCTGCGGTTCCGACCCGGAACTCGCTGGCAAGGCACTGGGAAGGCTGGTGAAATTCACGTCTCGCGTGCGCAACGCCACGAGTGAAACCTCTTTGCTGCCCGAGGCGACGAGCACCCCCTGAAAATCGGTCTGCCCCGGGAACAGGGCACTCAGATACAGGGCGTCCTGAGCCCCGGGCCCGACCGAAAGCAGTCGGGTATCCACGGCATTGCCGTCCAGTGTCCGAAGCTCGAGCTCGAGATTTACCGTCGAGTCACCCGGGTTGCAGACGGCGAGAGCCGTGTCGACCACTCCGGAACGCTCGACGTAGATCATCAGATCCTTCGCGCTCGGGGAGTCCCCGATGCCGACCTCCGAGAGGAACGAGCCCCCAGCGTTCAGCACCACGTAACTCGCCGACCCGCTGAGCGGCTGGTCGGAGACCACCTCGGCCCAGCCTTTGGCCACGTCTCCCGCGCCGTCGGACTCGATCCTCAGGAGGCCTCCCGACCCGAGGGTGAATTCGAAGAGGCTCCCCGTTCCCGCGGAAGTCCCAAGGCTCCATGAGGCGCCGCTGTCGGAGGTCAGGCGGATCTGGCCGTGAGCCGTCCGGTAGCCGTTGTTGAGGATCAGGACGGACGAACGGATCTGCAGGCGACCCGACGATCCGTTGGCGATCTGGGGAAAGATCAGCCGCCGATCGAATTCGTCGGGGGAAGTCTGCTGCAACGACACCCGGACCGAGGCAGCCGACCGGCGGGCGCTTCCTTCGACTTCACGGCCGGACCAAAACGGCGAACGGAAAGACACGACGGTCAGCCCAAAACCCGCGATCCCGATCCAAACCAACCACCGCACTCGATGAGCAGTCCATGACATAGGTAATCTCCACGATCACATCTAGCAGACATTCCCTGGGTAATCCAGGCATCCTTGCCCTGGATTACCCTCCCGGAGCTAGGAACTTCTGGTCCGTTTGTGTAATGTTCCTCCATGAGAGCCCAACGAATTGCCGCGTCAATCGCTCTGGTATCCATCCTGTCGCTCCCGGCGTTCGCCGCACAAACCGAAGAGCCGGCTATGTCCTCACAAGCCTTCTCCGGCCTGAAGCTGAGGAATATCGGTCCGGCACTCATGGCGGGCCGCATCTCCGACATCGCCGTCGATCCGGCGGACCGAAGCACCTGGTATGTGGCCGTCGGTTCCGGCGGAGTCTGGAAGACGATCGATGCCGGTACGACCTGGACGCCGATCTTCGACAAGGAGTCCTCCTATTCGATCGGCTGCGTCTCGATCGACCCGACCAACTCGGCGGTGATCTGGGTCGGAACGGGCGAGAACGTCAGTGGGCGCCACGTGGGATTCGGCGACGGAGTCTACAAGAGCCTCGACGGCGGTGCGAACTGGAAGCGCATGGGGCTCGAGAAGTCGGAACACATCGCCCGCATTCTGATCGATCCCCGCAGCTCCGACGTCGTCTACGTTGCGGCCGAAGGGCCGCTGTGGAGTGCGGGAGGCGAACGGGGAGTCTACAAGACGACCGACGGCGGGAACAGCTGGGAGCCGGCGCTCGAGATCAGCGAAAATACCGGCGTGACCAGCCTGGAGTTCGATCCCATCAACCCGGACGTTCTGTACGCAGCTGCCTACCAGCGACGCCGCACGGTCTGGTCGTTCCTGGCGGGGGGCCCCGAATCGGGAATCTACAAATCGACGGACGGGGGTGAAAGCTGGAGGAGGCTGGAGCGCGGACTCCCCAAAGGGGACATGGGCAAGATCGGTCTGGCGGTCTCTCCCGTCGAGACGGACTATGTGTATGCCACGGTAGAGGCGACCGAGAAGGAGAAAGGCTTCTACCGCTCGACCGATGCGGGCGAGAGCTGGGAGAAGCGGAGCAGTTACATAAGCGGCGGGACCGGTCCGCACTACTATCAGGAGATCTATGCATCCCCACACGACAGGGACCTGATCTACCAGGCGGACGTCTGGCTGCATGTCACCGAGGACGGTGGAAAGACCTTTCATCGCCTGGGTGAGGAGTTCAAGCATTCCGACAACCATGCCCTCGTTTTCGACCCGGAGGATCCGCAATACCTGCTGGTCGGCTGCGACGGAGGTCTTTACGAGACCTTCGACGAGGGCAAGGACTGGCGCTTCTTCTCCAACATGCCGATCACCCAGTTCTACAAGCTGGCTCTCGACAATAACACGCCCTTCTTCAACATTGCCGGTGGCACGCAGGACAACAACAGCCAGCTCGGTCCATCCCAAACCCTCGATGCCGCCGGTATCCGCAATCAGGACTGGATCATCACCATGGGCGGTGACGGCTACTCCTGCCAGATCGATCCCGAAGAGCCGAACCTGGTGTACGCCGAACTGCAGGTCGGCACGCTCGTCCGCTTCGACAAAGCAACCGGGCAGCGGGTGGACATCCAACCGCAACCCGGCCCCGAAGATGCACCGGAGCGCTGGAACTGGGATGCGCCGATTCTCATCAGCCCCCACTCGCACACCCGACTCTATTACGGCTCGCAGCGGCTCTGGAGAAGCGACGACCGGGGTGATTCCTGGACTCCCGTCAGCGGCGACCTGACCCGCAATCAGAACCGACTCGAACTCAAGGTGATGGGGAGGGTCTGGAGCGTCGACGCCATCTTCGATCACTTTGCGATGTCCTATTACGATTCGACGACGAGCATATCCGAGTCGCCGCTCGTCGAAGGCCTGATCTACGTCGGTACCGACGACGGCCTCATCCAGATAACCGAGGATGGTGGGCGGAACTGGCGCAGGATCGACAGCCTGCCGGGTGTCCCGGATCACTTCTTCGTCAATGAGATCAAGGCTTCTCCAGTAGACGCGAACACGGTCTTCGTCGCCGTCGACAACCACAAGTCGGGCGATTTCAAACCCTACCTCCTGAAGAGCACGGATCGGGGACGCAGTTGGACTTCGATCGCCGGGGACCTGCCGGATCGACACCTGGTATGGTCGGTGGAGCAGGATCACGTCAAGCCGAACCTGCTGTTTGCCGGTACGGAGTTCGGAATCTTCTTTACCCTCGACGGCGGCACGCAATGGATGAAGCTAAGCGGCGACGTGCCCACGATCGCCTTCCGTGACATCGAAATCCAGCGTCGCGAGACTGATCTGGTGGGGGCCTCCTTCGGCCGCGGATTCTTCGTCTTCGACGATTATTCCCCGCTGCGCACTGCGACCGACGCACTGTTGGCCGAGCCGGCGCACCTGTTTCCGGTCAAGAAGACCCTGCTCTATGTGCCACGAGAACAGCTGGGCGACCCGGGGAAAGCCTTTCAGGGAGCGTCCTATTTCACGGCCCCCAATCCGCCCTTCGGTGCGGTCATGACCTACCATCTCTCCGAGTCGCTGGAGACGGCGAAGGAGCAACGTCGCAAGAAAGAGGAGGAGATCCGCAAGGAAGGCGGCAATGTGCCGTTTCCCGGCTGGGAAGCACTCGAAAAGGAGGCTCGGGAAGAGGAGCCGAAGATCATGCTGACGATCCAAGATGCATCCGGAAAGGTGATCCGTCGCGTCATGGGTCCGGCCTCGAAAGGGTTCCATCGAGTTGCGTGGGATCTGCGCTATCCTTCGCCGAACCCAATCCAGCTCCAGGAGGAAGGCTTTACGCCGCCCTGGGCCCGGGATCGCGGCGGCCCTCTGGTTCGCCCCGGTCGCTATGCGCTGACGCTCTCGAAGCTCGTCAACGGGCAGGAAACGGAAATGGCTCCAGCTCAGTCGTTTGACGTCGTGGCACTGGGCGGCGCAACGCTCCCCGAGCAGGATCCGGCTGAAGTGCTCGCCTTCCAGCAGCAGGCTGCGAACCTCGTACGGTTGGCTTCGGGCGATCAGCGGCGACTCGGCGAGCTCGCGACCCAGTTGAAGGCAATGCACGAAGCTGCCCTCAAGACGCCTGCCGAGACGGCCTCGATGGTCACACGCGTGCGCAACCTCGAGCTCCGTCTGGGCGATCTTCGGGAAACGCTGACGGGCAATGCCGTCCGCGAAGAACGGGCCGAGCCGGTTTCCCCGGCCATCCTCGACCGGGCACGCCAGGTCTATCGTTCGAACCTCGACTCCACCTACGGCCCCACGACCACGCAGCGCCAGAGCTACCAGACGGCGGAATCGGACTTCACGAAGTTCCAGTCGAACCTCGAGCAATTCGAATCGGACCTGGCTGCCCTGTCGCAAGATCTGCAGCAAGCCGGAGCTCCCTACGTCCCTCAGTAAAGTCATCCAGGCTGCCGGCCTGGCCTGTCGGCCGGGCAGCCTGCCCGGCCGGCTTGGGTTGGGTGAGCTTCCAGCGTGTCCGGACTTCGAAGCGGTTGCCGGAGGAGCATTCGACCGGTCTCTCGCCCCTGCCTGTTCCGGGAAGGAGGCTGGATCGCGGATTCGTCCGCCGGCACACGACCGCACAAAATCGCAAATCGCAAATGCCCACGGCCACTTGCTATTCAGATCAATAAGGAGGATGATACAAGGCAATGCGGGCAACATCCCCGTTGCCTTTTTTCGAACAGCCGATTTCTGACAAAAAGGAGGAACGCCATGCCATCAGCACGGGTTCTGACACTCGACGGAAGCGTCTCGACCTTTTCCGAATCGAAACTCCAGGAGCTTTCCGGGCGACTGAGAGGCTCCCTCGCCTTTCCGGGAGATCCGGACTATGAAGAGGTTCGCAGCATCTGGAATGCCATGATCGACCGTCGTCCCGGCCTGATCGTTCGGTGTCTGGGCGCGTCGGACGTCAAGCAGGCGGTCGATCTGGCGAGGGAGTCGAACCTTGCGGTATCCATCCGCAGCGGCGGTCACAACATCGCCGGCAGTGCGCTCAGCGACGGCGGGCTGACGATCGATCTCAGCCGGATGAAATCGGTGTGCGTAGATCCGGCTGCGCGGACGGCGCGCGTCGAACCGGGCAACACACTGGGGGATTTCGACCGCGAAGCGCAGGCCTTCGGACTGGCCACACCGCTCGGAATCAACTCGACGACCGGCGTGGCAGGATTGACGCTGGGTGGAGGATTTGGGTGGCTCAGCCGCAAATATGGGATGACGATCGACAATCTCCTCTCGGCCGACATCGTCACGGCGGACGGGCAACTGAGGAAGGCGAGCAAGGAGGAGAATCCGGATCTGTTCTGGGCGATTCGCGGCGGCGGCGGGAATTTCGGTGTCGTCACCTCCTTTGAATTCCGGCTTCACGAGGTGGGACCGCAGGTGCTTGCCGGCCTGATCTTCTATCCGCTCGAGGAAGCGGAGTCCATCCTGAAGCGGTACCGGATGTTCGTGGAGGGCGCGAGCGACGATCTCAGCGTCTGGGTCGTGCTCCGTAAGGCGCCGCCGCTGCCATTCCTGCCCGAGCACGTGCACGGAAAGGAGGTCGTGGTGCTGGCTCTTGTCTATGCAGGCGATATGGAAGAGGGGCAGAAGGAGATCGAACCGCTCGGCTCGATGGGATCGCTGATCGCCCGGGCGGTCGCGCCTCACGAGTACTCGGCCTTCCAGACTGCTTTCGATCCGCTTCTGACTCCGGGAGCTCGCAACTACTGGAAGTCGCATGACTTCAGAGAACTCAGCAACGGGGCCATCGAAACGCTGATCGAGTATGCCTGGAAGCTCCCTTCTCCGGAGTGCGAAATCTTCGTCGGGAGCATCGGCGGAGCAACCGAGAGGGTCGCATCGAACGAGACAGCCTACGTGCAGCGCAACACCCGTTTCGTGGTCAATGTTCACGGACGCTGGCGCGATCCGGCCCAGGACGAGGAATGCATCGAATGGGCCCGGGACTTCTTCAATGCGGCCGCTCCCTACTCGCTGGGCACGGGGTATGTGAACTTCATGACCGAAGAAGAGCAGAGCCGGGTCGAGGCGGCCTACGGCGACAACTACCGGCGCCTGGTCGAGCTCAAGAAGAAGTACGATCCCCAGAATCTGTTCCGCGTCAACCAGAACATCCAGGCCCAGGTCGAACGAGCCTCCGCCTCATTTGGGGAGGGTTCCGGAATCTGAGGCCGCTGACAAGGTGCTGGTCCGAAGCACCTCGTCGGTGCCCTGGTCGTAAGCTCCAACCCTTCCAGGTTCGCGTTTCCCGAAGCCGGGACCTTGGCACGAGGAACAAATCGCAGTCTCCGGCTGAACGTTGACCCGGTTTCCCGGCTCCGGTCCCATGAGCTCGGCGGCTTGGCTCCACGCAGCGGCCGCTACGCTCGCAACGGGTTCGAAGAAGAGCTGACTTTCGAGTCCTGGTGAAGAGTCGTCACCCCACTGGTTTCGGATTTCGAGAACTCGGAACCCGAAACTCGAAACCCGGAAACCCTGTCGTTGACCGTCTCATGACAAGACACCCGCTTCCGTTTCTCGGCTCCCGACTCAAGTCAAGTTGCAGATCACAAATCTCAATTCCAGGCCAGGGGTGCTAGAATCCGTCCCAGAAGCAGGCCCGGGTGGCGGAACTGGCAGACGCACAGGACTTAAAATCCTGTGGGGGGGAACCCCCGTACGGGTTCGATTCCCGTCCCGGGCATAAGCGCAACACCCCCGTCCGACGCGGCTTTCCGGCCGGTTCGACTTGCCTCGCTCGACGCTGGCCGCTCCTCGACGGACCGCCTCGGACAGAGCATCACGGTCTTGGTAGCTATTTGAGCCTCTCTATAAGGCGACTGACGGCAGTAGCGTGAATCGTGCCGTCAAGAGAAACCAAGACCACAGGGATCGATCTCACTGGGTGTTGATCAGAAAGACATCTACGGCCTTAAGTCGGGCGGGACCCGGTTGCGCTGGGTCTACAACTACATGCGAGAGGAAGCGGAATTCGTTCCCATAACGATCGGTTCGCCGCGATTCTCGATATTCCAAACTAATGGCCACTACGCCACGAGAGGCCAATGTCGCCAGCTCTTCTGGTTGCGAGATGCCGTCATGATTCACGTCAGTCCACAGCCTGAGGCTCTCAAAGATTGCGTCAGACTCTGAGATCTCTCCGTCTCCATCCCCTCCGTTCTCCGGTTCGTCGTAAACGGCCAGTGCCAGAAACCCGTTCTTCTCGTCGACATCAGGTTGCGGAGTGACATCACCAAAAAGTTCGGTTCCATCGTCAATCGTCCCATTCTCATTTCGATCAAGAGATAGAAACGCCGCCTCTGCAGCGAGGGCCGTCCAGCCAATCCTCTCGGCTTCGCCGTCCGAGTCTAAATCGAAATTGACGCCGAACGCTATGTTCGTCAGTTCGCACTGGTTCCCCCGGGAACTAACTAGTATCGGAGAATGCGGAACATCCGGCAGACAGTCGCACAGCAGGTCATCCCAGACATAGCCGGGTATGCTCTCGCACATTGTCTTTCTCTCAAAATAGTGAGGCTGATCTACACTGCAGCCTATTCCGAACGCGAGATCGCTTGGATTGATACAACAAGATAGCTCAGCAAAGCAGCCCATCCCCATCTCGCAAATGTAAGCAGGGTGGCCAGTATTTGTGGTGACCCATGGAGTAGTTCCCACATCTGCGAATATTCCGTCAAAAATGCACATGTCACCGTAGGCGTTCCTCCAGTCGTCGAGCCAGGGAGGAATGCCCACATAGTTCGGCTCAGTCGCATACCGAACCCAAATCGCATGTGGCCGATAAGATGGACACTCTGTCACATACCAGTAATCGTGAGACTCGTCGATCTCTGGCCAATCTTCACCACCAAATGACAGAGTTGGGCAAGAAAGCAGCACAATCAGCGTCAGAGTAGTTCTTCGCATTGCTCCCTCCTTTCAAGAAGCGAGAAGAATCACTGTTCCGCGACTGTGACAGTTGTTTCGAAAAGTGCATGCTCCGATAACATTACATCCAGAGAGGCCGTGGCTCGGGTTTCCGTATCGCACGACCAGACCGAAAGGGAGAAGTATCCCGCAGGAAGATCGAGCTCGGCGAAGGATCCGTCTTGGTTCGCAAAGCAATCGTATGTGTAGTAGGACTCGGATTTCAGAGGATATTTCTGCAGCAAGACGCAGAAACATTGGACAGGCACAGTTTGAGGCGTAAGAACTCGTCCGTAGATCCCGCTGGTGGCCGGCGGAAGATGGAAGTCGATAGCCTCCGTTTCCGGTCTGTCCGAATCGAGTTCAATCCGCTGAGTAACAAAGCCGCTCTTCGCGGCAACGATAGTCGCAGACTGGGTCGGACGGGGGAGTGAGAAATACCCCTCAAGGTCTGTCTTTGTGCGCGTGATGACGCGTTTCCCCTCAAGGGGATTCACGAGAGCTGGGTCCTCCAGCGACGCGTCTCGATCAAGCTCGCCAGTTCCGGAGCGTACAGCTGTGACGAGAGCATCCGCGAGCCTTCTGCCGGAGTTGGAGAACACGATTCCCCGCAACCGAGGGAGCGGCTCGAGTGTCACCGAAGAGGGTGGGTTCTCTGCGGAGCCTTCGATTCGGGACTTTTGAAATCCTTCTGCTCCTATCGTCAGGCTGAACTGCCCCGTGGGCGGCACGGTTAGTTTCACACTACCGTAATCATCAGCCGACGCAATCGAGAACCCCGCGGCATAGGCATAGGCACTGGGAATGGCATTCCCCTCAGAATCCTGTACGCCGATTCTCAGGGTAGCGCCCTTTTCCAGAGTGAAAGTCAGTGAAGGCTGATCACCTGGATGAAGTGCGACGCTCTTCGAATGGTCCCGAGGTAAATAGCCCTCCGCCGAAACGACTACGATCGCTCGCCCGGCAGGTAGATCGGCAATCGTGAAAACTCCGTCTCCGTCGCTGACAGCGGGCTCGGCGATGGAATGGACATTTGCCTCGGATCGGCCAGAGAGGTCCGACGGAAAAGTGACTGCTGCCACCGCGCCAGCGATGGGTCGTGACTGTACATCCAGTACCCGGCCCGAAATCGAAGCGACGGCATCCTGAAGCGTAAAATTGGATCGAACCTCCCGACCCAGATCGACACGATGAAATGAACCTGCAGGACAATAGCCGGACTTCCGCACTCTCAGCGCCATCTGACTCAGAGCAGCGGACTCTTCCCACGCATAATACCCATCCTCACTCGTGCGCACCTGGCCCAACAACTCAGTCGGACCGCCCGTCAAATCCATCCCTGAGTAGACACTCACGGTTGCGTCACCCAGGGGCTCTCCTCGCGTGTCCCGCACCCGCCCCGAGACCCTCACCAGATCCGGCTTGGCGAGCTGATAGTTGAGTCCACCGAAGTGCACCTGAGCCGGTGGATCTCCTGCAATCCGACGCTGTGGTGAATTCTCGGCAGAAGCCGGTACCGAATTCCCTGGTACGGTCTCGTCCTCCGTCGGGAGAAGGAGCCATACGACAATCAGGGCGAGGAAGCTCACGAGAATAAGTCGAAAGGCGTTCTTGCGACGTCGATACCAGACCAAAGACAGACCCCCGAAGCTACCTCTCGTACGACGATGGACGAGTTAACAAATACTTGTCATGCTGACCTTACACTATATTAACTTTACATTCAATTACTTCTTTTTGAAATTCAACTGTAGAAATCAAGAGGCTACACATTCGTGAGTGGGAGTGGAGAGTTCGTAGTGGGGAACGGAGTGAGCTAGAGGAAATGCAGAGCATCACAGCGTATGGCGATTCAGCAGTGTCTCCCGTTTGTCTCCCATCGCAAATCCCAATGATTCCCAACGATTCGACATTCTCAGCGGGCGGAAAACCCGATAAGCGGCTGCGATTCCTAATGATTCCCAACGATTCGGCCTGTCGTGCCGAGGACTTAAAATCCTGTGGGGGGGAACCCCCGTACGGGTTCGATTCCCGTCCCGGGCATTTGCCAGAAACCCCCGTCCGACCCGGCTTTCCGGCGGAAATCTCCGGTTCGCACTTCGCCCTTCGCGGATCGCATTTTCCCCGGGTTGTGCCCACAGTGTGTCCGCGCCAATCCAACTCCAACTCACTGGAGCCAAGACAGAGACTCCCTGGTTACTGAGTAGTTGTCCGGCGTGGAGCACTAAACCGTCATGTTTCCACGGTACACTAAGCCAAGCCACGGTACCCGGCTCTTTTTCGAAGTGGCAGGACACCGCGGGAAGTGGGTTGGGTGTTGAGCTTAAGGGCAGAAAAAACCAAAGGGAAGGTGCTCAAACCTATGGCGGACGAAGCAAAGCTCCCCTCTTCTTCTCTTGGAGAGTTGGAAAAGATCATCAAAGGATACGGGCACATTGGGAAGGAAGTGGATCTCGATACCCTTGCCAAACTGACCGGGATCAACCGCACAACAATTAGCCCAAACAATCCCTTCCTGAGTGAGGTTGGCATTGTTACACCGGGAAAGAAGAAACAGATCACGGACCTAGGGACGAAACTCGCTAGATCACTCGACCTTAGTCAGCACGAACAGGCCGTAGCCGCTTGGCAGGAGGTCATAAAGGGAAGCGAGTTCCTATCGAATCTGGTTTCCACGGTTCGAATCAAGGGCACCATTTCTGTGGAGGATGCAGTATCCCATGCGCTCTTTGCTTCAGGTCAGAAGAAAACCAAGGCAAACCGAACTGGAGCGAAAACAGTCATTGATATCCTTTTGGCCTCTGGTCTTCTCCAAAGAGAAGACGATTCGCTGAAGGTAGCTGCACCGTCCGAACCAACTGCTAAGCGACAGGTCATCGATATCCCTAAAGAGAAAACTGAGCAAACAGGAGATGTCATCCACGACTCCGATCCTGGATTGACGGGCCATGCAGATCGATCCGGTTCGCCCGTCACGCCGTCAATCGCGATCAATATTCAGTTGCACCTTCCGGAGACTGAAAACCCGTCCGTCTATGAAGAGCTGTTCAAGGCACTGAGAAGACACCTCCTGAGTCCGAAAGATGGCGAATGACCTGGCACAGGATTGGTATGATCGAGTAATAGCTGCATCCAAAGCAGCTCATCAGGTCCTCGCTGGTCACGAGGCATCCAAATCTCGAGTTGTATTGTTGGAAGCTCTTGTAAGTCAGCTCTCAGGGACGCCTGTTGATGTACGAGACTACTTTAATGAGGCAATTCGCTGTCTGGAGGTGGGCTGCAATAGAGCAGCAATTGTGTTTGTGTGGAGCGGATTTAGCGAACTCTTTCTCACCTCACTTTACGCCAGCCATGAGAGCGATATCCGTGTGAAGCGGTCTAAATGGAAGTTCAAAGATTTGACGGAACTAAAGGAATCAGCTGCTGAGTCACAGCTGCTGGACGTTGCCAAGGAGGTGGGTTTCATCAACAAAGCCAATCTTCGGATTTTTCAGGGCAATCTAGCGACAAGAAACCAATGTGCGCACCCAACGCTCTATTCACCCAGCTTAAACTTCGCGATCGGATATGTTAACGAGTTGATAAATCTATCCAAGAAGTATACTTAGGCGATCTCAACGGGGGAGACTTCCTCGTCGATTGCCAATTGAAGCCGGAGCAAGAATGTTCGTGATATCCCAGGTGAGTACGGGCGACAGTTCCGTAGAGCTACTTGCGCCTGGCCGGAGATATTTCATCGAATTGATCCAATCCTGCAGGCCAGCTCCCGACCTAATGTGATTCTTTTCTGGAATACTCGGAGGGCATATGAGGGTGTGCGAAAAAAACTCGGCGCACCCTGCGCTGCATTACCTCGATCCCCAGTGCCACCCTCATCCCCTAACAGGCTGCGGAAAAACGGGGTTGTGATCCCATAGCTTGGTTCCGTTGCCGAGTCACTCAGGGGAAGTGGCTGATTTCGCTAGCAGGAACTGGGGATGACGCTTCCACTGCGGTCGGCTCGCCGCCGGAATTCGGCGCTTTTCGGTCCTGCGGTAAGTCTCAAACATTCGCCGCCGCCTCCAGATTGCGCATCCGGACCAGGTTGTAGACGGCCGTCGCAAATTGAAACATCCAGTTTACTCGCCTCTGACCCCGGACTCGCACCTTGCGCATCAACCCGATCGTCTTCAGCCAGCCGAAGATCTCTTCCACCCGTTTTCGCTTGCGTTGACTGACCCCATATCCGGCATGCCTCGTCGTTCGTCCGTCGATCGCGCTTCGGCGCCCGGATTCGTTTTGGGCTACATGCGGTGTGACGTCCATTCCTCGGAGTTCTTCGACAAACTCTCGCGTGTCGTATCCCCGATCGGCTCCCAGCGTGATCCGCTTCCCGGTTGGAATCCGAGCCACCATCCGGGCGGCCGTCTCTCGCTCCTGCGTTCCACCGCC
>CAWGNQ010000008.1:0-478457 GCA_963823995.1 uncultured Acidobacteriota bacterium | reverse complement strand
GCGCCACGATGGCGCAGGAAGGAGGCTGTAACAGCCAACTGAATGCAGCTTTGCTGCACAACTGATGAGGGAGGGCCCCTTGGAGCCGGCTTGCAGGAGCAGGCTTCAAACCGCCGTCAGCTGCTGTGGACAAAAGCCATGGTGGTGAGCGTGACGGAAAAGGCGCAGCATGACTGTGTCAGGTGAGGTCCAGGAAGACGAAGCGAATGAACCACCGGAAACGTGTCGAAAGCGTAGGGACGGCGTCAAAACCAGAGCGAGTCGTTACTCTGGGACCAGTACGGGAGAGACCTGTTTACTGCCCGTGCGGCGCCCGGCATAGAGGTGGCGTGAGCCTGGATCAGGCGGTTGTGCGGAACGTGGGAACCTTCCGCCTCGATGCGAAGGGAGAAATCCAAGTGGAGGTCCCACAAGGATGAGAGTACCGAGGCGAGGCGAAGGGGCGGAATGGCCCGTAGTAGCGGAGAAGTCCCGGAAACGGGATGGAGCGAAGGGGTCGTGTTATCCAGCGGAGATCATGGGCCAACCACGCAGTGGGAGGAGCTCATGAGCCAAGCGAAGTCGTTTGATATTTCCAAGAAGGTCGTCTGGGAGGCGTACCAACGCGTCAAGGCGAACCAAGGAGCGGCTGGAGTGGATTCCGAATCCTTGGAGGAGTTCGAGAGGGATCTCAAGAACAACCTCTACAAGATCTGGAATCGCATGTCGTCGGGAACGTACTTCCCGCCGCCCGTTCGATCGGTAGCGATACCAAAGAAGGATGGCGGCGAGAGGAGGTTGGGGATCCCCACGGTCGGGGATCGAATCGCGCAGGCGGTGGCCCGGATGTATCTGGAGCCCAAGGTGGAACCGCAGTTCCATCCGGACTCCTATGGGTATCGTGCGGGCAAGTCGGCCCATCAGGCGTTGGCAACGACGCGCAAGCGGTGCTGGCAAAACGACTGGGTGATCGATCTCGACATCCGCGGCTTCTTCGACAACCTCGATCATGAGCTCGTACTTCGGGCCGTGCGGAAGTACACCGATTGCCGGTGGATCCTGCTGTACATCGGGCGGTGGCTCAAAGCCCCATTACAGCTCGATGATGGAACGCTGGTCAAACGAGATCGGGGAACCCCACAGGGTGGGGTGATTAGTCCTTTGATAGCCAACATCTTCCTGCATCTCGCGTTCGATACCTGGATGGCTTGTGAGCATCCGGAGGTGCCGTTTGCGAGGTACGCGGATGATATCGTGGCGCACTGCAAGACGGAGGAGCACGCGAGGCAAATGCTGAGCCGTATCGTCGAACGGCTTCGGAGGTGCAAACTGGAGGTGCATCCCAGCAAGACGAAGATCGTCTATTGCAAGGATGAAGACCGTCGTGGGCGGTATCCTGAAGAGAAGTTCAGCTTCCTGGGGTACACGTTTCAGCCGCGACGGTCGAAGAACCGATGGGGCAAATGCTTCATCAACTTCTCACCGGCAGTCAGCAACGAAGCGGCGAAGAAGATGCGTCAGGCCATGCGGAGCTGGCGAATTCACCTGCGG
Organism: uncultured Acidobacteriota bacterium; assembly: GCA_963823995.1. GTDB lineage: Bacteria > Acidobacteriota > UBA6911 > RPQK01 > JAPXNP01 > JARRKC01. The sequence continues at coordinate 476,927 of CAWGNQ010000008.1, read as the reverse complement.
AGCGACAAGGACATCGACGATCTTGCGCGCATGTGGAACCCGGTTCTTCGGGGCTGGATTCAGTACTACGGCCGATTCTACCCGTCCGCCCTGTATGCGGTCTTCCGGCACTTTAATGGTCTGCTGGTCCGGTGGGCCATGCGGAAGTACAAAAGGCTGCGCGGACATCGGCGCCGGGCCGAGCATTGGCTGGGCGGCCTTGCCCGTCGTGAGCCCAGACTGTTTGCCCATTGGTACCTGTTGGGGCTGCGGCCTGCGACTGGATGATGGGAGCCGTATGAGCTGAGAGGTTCAAGTACGGTTCTGCGAGCGCCTGGGGGTGAGACTCCCCCGGGCGACTCACCGTAACGTGTATGTCGGAGGAGCGGCGGCAGCGGACCGGCTGATCGAGACCTTGCCGCGCTGGATCGAGAAGCATCTGCGACTGAAGGTGAACCTGAGCAAGAGCGGGGTGGGGCGGCCCTGGGAGCGAAAGTTTCTGGGATTCCGCATCACCCAAGACGGGCAGATCGAGGTTTCACCGCAAAGCCTGCAACGCTTCAAGCAACACGTCCGTGAGCTGTGGGACGCCCGGCGCAGCCGGACGAGCCGCCAGCTTCGAGACGAGTGGCTGAGGTATCTGCGGGGTTGGTGGAACTACTACCGACTGGCCGAGTGGCGACGACCGATCCTCAATCTCGAGGGCTGGATCCGGCGCCACATGCGCAAATGCTTCTGGCTGAGGTGGCACTGCACCAAGGGACGCAAGAAGCGGCTGGCCAAGCTGGGGGTGCGCAACCCTCTGCTCAAGTGCGCCGCCAGCTCCCGCGGGGCGTGGCGAACGGCCCGACATGCCATCATGCAGAAAGGCCTGAACAACAAAACGCTGCGGTGCTACCGCCTGCTGGTCCCATCAGATCTTGCCCAACAAGCCAAGGCATGACTTCAATCGCCGGATACCGAAAACGGTACGTCCGGTGGTGTGGGAGGGTGCTGGGACTCATCCCCCAGCACTCGACCCAATTCGGATGAAGCGACGCCGTTGGCGTCTCAATGCCATGGGGAGAACCGCTTGATCTCCGGCGTCAACGCCATCGCCCCAGGGAAATGCAACGGTCGCTGGCCGACTTGATCAAGATCGACAGTGGCTCGACGGCCCCGTATGCCTACGGCCCCCAGGGCGAGCGGGTCTGGAAGATCGCCGCGGGGGTGACGACCTACTTCTACTGGAGCATCGGGGAGAAGGTCGCCGGGCAGTGGAGGAAGTTGTTCGTCCAGGGGCTCGGGGGTAAGCTGGTCGAGTCGAGCGGCGGCACGACGTGGTTTTTTGCCACGAACCATCTCGGCACGATCGCGGCGCGGATGAACGTCCGCGGGACTCTCATGGAAACCTACCGCTACCTCCCCCCCGGCGAGGGCGTGGAGGGCGAGGGCGCCAGTAAAGGGGGTTCCAACTGCCCTGAACCGACCGGCCCCGAAAGACTCTCCGCCTATCCCCCAACTGCCGGTCGTAGCCGGATTGGGGCGCGACATGACACGGGTCCGGCGACTGAGCACGGGGGTCGCTCACTGGCCGTTCCCGCACTGACGCTGCGCACTGACGCTGCGCACTGACGCTGCACACCGGCGCTGCGCACCGGGCTCCGAGCCAGGGGTCTTGTCGGGAGCCGGGGGTCAGCATCCCGTCGTCCCTCGCCCTTCGCTCTTTCCCTACAACGTTCCGCACCTGGGATCCGTGAAGGATAGGGAAAAGGGAATCGATTTGATCCTCCATGGGACCGCCTGGGACGAATGGGACGCATGTGACCTATGGGACCCGACAATGGTCTCACGGGATGGTTCAGGTCGGCATTCTCTCTCCCATGGTCTCTCCTCTCCGGTCCCGTCGGTCTGATCGGTCCCGCTGTCACGCCCTTGCCAGGCCCTGGTTCGATGGGTTACTCCTTCAATTGAGAGCAGGGGTTTCAGGGGGGGCAGGTGATAGTGCCCCGGATCCGCTGATCCCCGCTCTTGCCGCCCCAGGATTCTGTGGTAATATGTCGCTTCCCGTTTGCGGGGACGACGGAGCGAGGTGTGTTTCGCATGACTGCCTCGAGCCGATTCCGAAGGGATGGGATCCCGCACCGCGGAGGGGTGGCAGAGCGGTCAAATGCGACGGGCTGTAAACCCGTTGACCTTAGGGTCTACGTAGGTTCGAATCCTACCCCCTCCAAATCCAAACCAAGCGGGTGGAAAAGGGGCTGAGCCCGGTACTGGGACCCGGGTTCGCGCAAGCTGAAAAGCGTGTGTCTGACAGGTTTTAGCTCAGCTTGCGGAACTTGCTTTGCGGGACTGATTTGAGGATAATGGCAGTTTTCGAGAGAGATTTCTGAGGTGCGGGAGTAACTCAGCTGGTAGAGTCATAGCCTTCCAAGCTATTGGTCGCGGGTTCGAGTCCCGTCTCCCGCTCCAGCGTTAATGCCCGCCACGATCCCCGGGGGATCGTGCTCAGCAGTGTTGGATTCAATAGAAGGAATAAGAAAAGATCAGAGAGCCCACGTAGCTCAGTGGTAGAGCACTTCCTTGGTAAGGAAGAGGCCACCAGTTCAACCCTGGTCGTGGGCTCCATCTCTTTAGTCGCACAGCCAAGGGAAGAGGAGACGACATGGCAAGGGAGAAGTTTGAACGGACGAAGCCGCACATCAACGTGGGGACGATCGGGCATGTGGACCACGGGAAGACGACGCTGACGTCGGCGATCACGATGGTGCTGGCGAAGGCGAACCCGAAGATCCAGGTGCGGTCGTTCGATTCGATAGACAACGCGCCGGAAGAGAGGGAGCGGGGGATCACGATCGCGACGGCGCACGTGGAATACGAGACGGCGAACCGACACTACGCGCACGTGGATTGCCCGGGGCACGCGGACTACGTGAAGAACATGATCACGGGGGCGGCACAGATGGATGGGGCGATCCTGGTGGTCAGCGCGGCGGACGGGCCGATGCCGCAGACGCGCGAGCACATACTGCTGGCGAGGCAGGTGGGGGTTCCGTACATTCTGGTGTATTTGAACAAGACGGACATGGTGGACGATCCGGAGCTGTTGGATCTGGTGGAGCTGGAGGTACGGGAGCTGTTGTCGACGTACGAGTTTCCTGGAGACGACGTACCGGTGATCCGGGGCAGCGCGCTGCGGGCGATGGAAGGGGACGAGAAGGAACAGCAGTCGGTGCTGGATCTGATGGAAGCGGCGGACAAGTACATTCCGTTGCCGGAGCGGGACGTGGACAAGCCGTTTTTGATGCCGATCGAAGACATATTCTCGATCAGCGGGCGCGGGACGGTGGTGACGGGCCGGATCGAGCGCGGGAAGGTGCACACGGGCGACGAGATGGAGATCGTGGGGATCCGGCCGACGGTCAAGCGGGTGGTGACGGGCGTGGAGATGTTCCGCAAGCTGCTGGACGAAGGGCAGGCGGGAGACAACGTCGGATTGCTGCTGCGGGGCACGGACAAGAAGGACGTGGAGCGGGGACAGGTGGTGGCCCAGGCGGGATCGATCACGCCGCACACGAAGTTTCAGGCGGAAGCGTACGTGTTGACGAAGGAAGAGGGCGGGAGGCACACGCCGTTTTTCACGGGGTACCGGCCGCAGTTCTACTTTCGGACGACGGATGTAACGGGGAATGTGGCGTTGCCGGAAGGCACCGAGATGGTGATGCCGGGCGACAAGGTGACGATGTCGGTCGAACTGATCACGCCGATCGCGATGGAGAAGGGTTTGCGCTTCGCCATCCGTGAAGGCGGTCGGACGGTCGGCGCCGGAACCATTACCGAAATCTTTGAGTAGTTCAGCAAGAGTTGGTGTAGGCCAGTAGCTCAATTGGCAGAGCATCGGTCTCCAAAACCGGAGGTTGGGGGTTCGAGTCCCTCCTGGCCTGCCAGTTCATCTTGACCGGGAATCAGGACATAGGATTCAGGAATCTGTGATGTTGCAGAAGTTGCAGGATCTGCCGGGGAAGATTTCCGCATTCGTGACCGACGTCAAGGCGGAGATGCGGAAAGTCACATGGCCGAGCAAGAAGGAAGTATACGGGACGACGGTCGTCGTGATCGTCACTGTCTTCTTCTTCGGTTTTTATTTGTTTCTGATCGACTCGATCCTGCAGGTTGCCGTCAACCGTATCTTTCAGGCTTTCCTGTAGATTTGGGCGGGATCCGGAAAAGGCTGCGCACGAAAGAAGGAGAGAAGGTCATTACTGAAGAGTCGGGCGGCGGATCGTCGCAGAAAAAGTGGTACATCATCCACACCTACTCCGGTTATGAGCGGAAGGTGGCGGAGGGACTCATGAGCCGGGTCCAGGTCTACGGACTCCAGGATCAGATCGGCCAGATCCTCATCCCGACCGAGGACGTCGTGGAGATGAAGGGCGGCAAAAAGGTGGTCTCGTCCAAGCTCTTCTTTCCTGGCTATATTCTCGTCGAGATGGAACTGAACGATGAAACCTGGCATCTGGTCCGAAACACCCCGAAGGTCAGCGGATTCGTCAGCCAGGGCAACAAGCCCACTCCGCTTACGGACGATGAGGTCAACGAGGTTGTGCACCGGGTCTCGAGCGCCGGTGAGAAGCCCAAACCGAAGTTCATGTTCGAGAAGGGAGAGACGGTGAAAATCATCGATGGACCTTTCTCGAATTTTACCGGTGTGGTCGAGGACGTGAATCTCGAGCGGAGCACATTGAAGGTCATGGTCACGATTTTCGGGCGACCGACACCGGTCGAACTCGAGTTCGTGCAGGTGGAGAAACTCTAGGGGCGGAACGGAGTGCGTCGTGCCGTCTGTGCTGCTCCGTGTCTGAGGTGGATACATGGCAAAGAAAGTAATAGGAATGATCAAACTGCAGATTCCTGCCGGCAAGGCGACGCCGGCTCCCCCGGTGGGTCCGGCTCTCGGCCAGCACGGGGTGAATATCATGGACTTCTGCAAGGCCTTCAATGCCAAGACCCAGGGGCAGGAAGGATTGATCATCCCCGTCGTCATTACGGTGTTCCAGGATCGCAGTTATACGTTCATTACGAAGACGCCTCCGGCGGCGGTGCTGCTGAAGAGGGCGGCCAACATCGCGAAAGGCTCGGCCGAGCCGAACAAGACCAAAGTGGCCTCGGTAACCACCAAGCAGGTCGAGGAAATCGCCAAAACGAAGCTTCCGGACTTGAACACATCGAATCTGGAACAGGCCAAGCGGATCGTCCTGGGCACCGCTCGAAGCATGGGCCTGGAGTTGAAGGACTAGAAGAGTATGGCGGGCAAGAATTACGCTGAGGCAAAGAAGAAGGTAACCCCGGGTGATAAGGACCTCGACATTGCGGTCGGGCTGATGATGGAATCGAAGTACGCCAAGTTCGATGAGACCGCAGAAATTGCGATCAATCTGGGCGTCGATCCCAAGCATGCCGATCAGATGGTGCGCGGGACGGTCGTCCTTCCGCATGGTCTCGGCAAGCAGGTCCGGGTCTGCGTGATCGCCTCCGGAGAGAAGATCAAGGAGGCCGAGGAGGCCGGTGCCGAATTCGTCGGCGGCGACGATTTCGTCGAGAGGATCCAGGGAGGCTGGACCGACTTCGACGCGGTCGTGGCCACTCCCGACATGATGAAGTCGGTGGGGAAACTGGGCAGGATCCTTGGTCCTCGTGGATTGATGCCCAACCCGAAGGCCGGGACGGTGACATTCAATGTCAAGGAAGCGGTCGAGGATATCAAGGCCGGTAAGGTGGAGTTTCGTGTGGACAAGAACGGCGTTATCCATGCACCTTTCGGGAAACTTTCGTTCGCTCCTGAAAAGCTTGTCCAGAATGCGAAAAGCCTGATCGATGCCGTCGTGCGGGCCAAGCCTGCTTCAGCGAAAGGGCGCTATGTGAAGACGGTATCCATCAGTTCGACGATGGGGCCGGGCATTCGCGTGGATGCCTCCCAACTGGGTGGAAAATAGGAGTTCCGAGTCATGAACAGGACCGAGAAAGCGGAGATCGTCGAGAGCCTGCGACAGGCTTTTCAGGAGAGTGGGGGCGTCATCGTCCTCGATTTCAAGGGGATCACTGTTCCCGACATCACTGAACTGCGGGAGAAGGTGCGCCAGGCCGACGGCAGCTATACGGTCGTGAAGAACACGCTGGCCCTTCGAGCATCCGAGGACACCGTAGTCGCCGGGTTGAAGGATCAGTTTCGCGGACCCACCGCCCTTGCGATGACGGCCGGCGATCCGGTGGCCCTGGCGAAGGTCCTCAAGGACTTCGTCAAGAACAAGCAAGGCATGTCTTTCAAGGCCGGGATCCTGGAAGGCCGGGTCATCAGTCAGGAGCAGGTCGACAGTCTGGCCGAACTGCCTTCACGGGAAGAGTTGCTGGCCAAACTGTTGTTCCTTCTCAATGCACCTCTTTCGCGATTCGCTTCCGCTCTCACGTCTCCGGTTCGGAATCTGGCAGTTGTGTTGAGCGAAGTCGCAAAGAAGAAGCAGTAAGCGCTTTGATCTGAATACGTTCCTAAGGAGTAAAGAAAATGGCGATCACTCGAGACGAAGTAATGGACTGGATCGGGAATGCCTCGATCCTGGAAATCAATGAGTTGGTGAAAGACCTCGAGGATAAGTTCGGGGTTAGTGCGGCAGCTGCGGCACCCGTCGCGATGATGGGTCCCGCTGCCGGTGGTGGCGCGGCTGCGGCGGAAGAAGAGAAGACCGAGTTCGACGTCGTCCTGACCTCCTTCGGTGACAAGAAGATCAATGTCATCAAGGCCGTCCGAGAGGTCACCAGTCTTGGACTGAAGGAAGCCAAGGACTTGGTGGAAGCGGTGCCGAAACCGATCAAGGAAGGCGTCACCAAGGAAGAAGCCGAAGAAGTCAAGAAGAAGTTCGAAGACGCCGGGGCCACTGTCGAAATCAAATAGGGGAAAACCGAACGCTTGTACTTCTGCACACTGTGTGCTAGTCTCCTTAAAGCGTGGTTTTTTACTGATCTTTCTTGATTCTAAAAGAAGGAAGAGGGATACGTGTCCCTTTTCCTTTTTCTGTTTGGGATTTTTTGGGCGCACGCATTCGAAGATTTCCAGGCCGTCTTGATGAACTCGGTTTTTGCCCGGAACCTTCCAGTACTTAACCTCGAACCCCACCAGGCGGGGTGTATTTTCTCCGCCGGAGGTTCGCAGCTGCCGCCAACTCTCGCGCGAGAGTAGAGGTGGGCGTCGTCGGAGCGAATCTGGTACACGACACTCGAAGTCATGCCGAATCGACCCGATCGGAGATGTCTGCTTTGCTGCGGCAGGCTGGTCGAAAGCGTCCTGAACCCTTGTGGCATCCATCGTTATGGGAATTTCCCGACGGCGGAGTCGTCGGCGGGAGTTCGTGAGCGTTCGACTCAACTCTAGGGGAGCAATCAGGCATGTCTGATCTCATGAAAAACGTTTACCGGGAAAGAGTTGATTTCGCCAAAATCAAGTCGATTTTCCCAATCCCCGACCTTCTCGAAGTGCAGAAGGGCTCTTACCGGCGATTTTTGCAGCTCGACGAGGACCCCTCGGCGAGGGAGGACTATGGTCTGCAGGCCGTCCTGAGTTCGGTGTTTCCGATTACCGATTTCCGCGGAACCTGCTCGCTCGAATTCGTCGCGTACAACGTCGGCCATCCAAAGTACACGATCGACGAATGCAAAGAGCGGGGAATGACCTTCGCCGCTCCGCTCAAGGTGACGATCCGTCTGGTTGTCTGGGACAAGGACCCGGACAGCGAGGAAAAGACGATTCGGGACATCAAGGAGCAGGAAGTCTACTTCGGCGATATCCCGCTGATGACCGAAAACGGGCTGTTCATTATCAATGGCACCGAGCGTGTTATCGTCAGTCAGCTGCATCGTTCTCCGGGCGTCTTCTATGAGTCGACTCCGCAGAAGAACTATTTCCTTGGAAAGATCATTCCCTACCGTGGCTCCTGGGTCGAATTCGAATACGATTCCAAGAAGAATCTGCTCTATGTTCGAATCGACCGGAAGCGCAAATTCCTTGCGACGACATTTCTCCGGGCCCTCGGCCTGGAGTCCGATGCTGAGATCATCTCGTCCTTCTATTCGACCTCCACGATCCGGCTGAAGGAGGGAAAGCTGCTTTGGGTCGTCAATGAGAATCTGGTCGGCACGAGGCTGAGTCGGGATGTTCCCAATCCGACCAAGCCGGACAGTGCACTCGTGGTCGCCGGGCGCAAGGTCTCCAACGCGGCGCTGGCCAACATGCGTAAGGCCGGAGTCAAGGAGATTGAAGTCAGCGTCGAGGATTTCGAAGGAGCTTTGGCCGCGAACGAAATCGTCGATCCTTCCTCGGGCGAGGTACTCGTCGAATCGAACCGGCCGATCTCCAACACGGTACTCAATTCGCTCATCGAAGCCGACATCGAGGAGATTTCCATCTTCTTTCCGGAGCGTGACAAGGTCGGAGCCACGCTGTCGGATACCCTGATCAAAGACACGGTCAAAGCCAAGAATGATGCTTTGATCGAGATCTACCGCAAACAGCGGCCTGGAGATCCCCCGACGATCGATACGGCGACGGCCCTGTTCAGCGGCATGTTCTTCGATGCCCGCAAATACGACTTTTCCCGTGTCGGGAGGCTCAAGTTCAACATCAAGCTGGGGCTCGATACATCGCTCGATCAGCGGACCCTTTCACCGCCTGATTTCCTGGAAGTGATCTCCTATTTGCTGAAACTGCAGAACGGCATCGGTTCGGTGGATGACATCGACCATCTGGGCAACCGCCGTGTCCGGGCAGTGGGAGAACTGCTGGAGAACCAGTTCCGTATCGGGCTGGTGCGCATGGAGCGGGCCATCAAGGAAAAGATGTCGGTCCATCAGGAGATGGCCACGGCGATGCCGCACGATCTGATCAATGCCAAGCCGGTGATGGCCTCGATCCGTGAGTTTTTCGGGAGCAGCCAGCTGTCGCAGTTCATGGACCAGACGAATCCGCTCTCCGAAATCACTCACAAGCGCCGCCTGTCGGCGCTCGGTCCGGGCGGACTCAGTCGTGAGCGTGCCGGATTCGAGGTGCGCGATGTGCACCCGTCCCATTATGGCCGGATCTGTCCGATCGAAACGCCGGAAGGTCCGAACATCGGACTGATTTCGTCTCTGAGCTGCTATGCACGCATCGATGAGTTTGGATTCATCGAGTCCCCCTACAGGAAGGTGACCGATGGACGCGTCGTAGACTACTGCACCATCGTCGATGCGGGAGACACCAACTTCGAGGTGGGTGAGGTCTATACGCAGGAAGAGGTCGACAAGGCGAACGCTGCACTGAAGGGCAAACAGAAGGAGGCTGAATACGAACCCCGGGCCTTTTACTTGACAGCCTGGGAGGGGGATAAGCACTTTATCGCTCAGGCGAACGTCGAGCTCGACGACCAGCAGAGAATCGAGCGAGACCGCGTCAGTGCCCGTTACGAAGGAAACTTCGTCTTCGTCGAGAAGGAGAAGATCGAATACGTCGACGTCAGCCCGAAGCAGCTCGTCAGTGTCGCAGCGAGCCTGATTCCGTTCCTGGAGCATGACGACGCGAACCGTGCTTTGATGGGTTCGAACATGCAGCGTCAGGCGGTTCCGTTGATCGAGGCCGAGGCGCCCCTGGTCGGGACGGGAATGGAATACATCGCCGCGCGCGATTCGGGCGCCGTCATCCTCTGCCGTCGGGCCGGGACCGTCGAGAGCGTCGACGGCGAGCGCGTCATCGTGCGGGCCCATGGTCTGGCCGGTGACGCGTCCCGGGACGCCGGAGTCGACATCTACAAGTTGACCAAGTTCGAGCGTTCCAACCAGAACACCTCCATGACCCAGCGACCGCTGGTCCGAAAAGGAGATCGGGTGAATCGGGGACAGGTGCTGGCCGATGGTCCCTGCACCGAGAATGGCGAGTTGGCGCTGGGGCGAAACGTCCTGGTTGCCTTCATGCCCTGGCGAGGCTACAACTTCGAGGACGCCATCCTGGTCAGCGAACGCCTGGTAAAAGAAGACCTCTACACCTCGATTCACATCGAGGAACTGGAGATCGAAGCGCGCGATACCAAGCTCGGCCCTGAAGAAATCACGCGCGATATTCCGAACGTCAGCGAGTCAATCCTGGCAGACCTCGATGAGAGCGGGATTATTCGCATCGGCGCCAAGGTCGATCCCGGTGACATCATCGTGGGCAAGGTGACCCCCAAAGGGGAGACCCAGCTCACGCCCGAGGAGAAACTGCTGCGGGCCATCTTCGGCGAGAAGGCCGGCGAGGTGAAGGATGCATCCCTTTATGCTCCTCCGGGCATCGAGGGGACGGTCGTCAACGTCAAGGTGTTCACGCGCCGGGGCGTCGAGAAGGACGCTCGTACGCAGGACATCGAAGGTGATGAGATCTCGCGTCTCGAGAAGGACCTCAATGACGAGATTCGAATCATCCTGGAGGAAACGCGGGAGCGCGTCCTGCGCCGGATGGCGGGGCAGAAGGCTGTCGAAAAAGTGACCGATGCCAAAGGCAAAGCCGTTGCCAAGAAAGGCGACGAGCTGACCTCCAAGCACCTCGACGGCTTGGCATACGAACAGCTGATGACGGTCCGCGTCGAAGACGACAAGGTCCAGACGGAGATCGAGGACATCTTCGCCCGAACCGACAGCCGTCTCGAGATCCTCAATCAGAATCACGACGAGCGCGTCGAACGAATCGAGAAGGGCGATGAACTGCCGCCCGGCGTCATCAAAATGGTCAAGGTCTACGTGGCCATGAAGCGCAAGGTCGCGGTCGGGGACAAGATGGCCGGTCGTCACGGCAACAAAGGTGTCATCTCCCGCATCCTACCGGAAGAGGATATGCCCTACCTGCCGGATGGAACCCCGGTCGAGATCGTTCTCAATCCGCTGGGCGTGCCCTCCCGCATGAACGTGGGACAGGTCCTCGAGACACACCTCGGCTGGGCGGCCAAGGTGCTGGGCCTGCATTACTCGACGCCGGTCTTCGATGGCGCCGCCGAGGAAGAAGTCCGGTCCGAACTGGAAAAGGCCGGCCTGCCGCTCAACGGCAAGTCGGTGTTGCACGACGGCATGACCGGTGAACCTTTCGCCCAGAAAGTGACCGTCGGCTACATCTACATGAACAAGCTCAGCCACATGGTGGACGACAAGATCCATGCCCGGTCTATCGGGCCATACAGTCTGATTACCCAACAGCCGCTGGGAGGCAAAGCACAATTCGGCGGACAGCGCTTCGGAGAGATGGAGGTTTGGGCACTGGAGGCCTATGGGGCCGCCCATATCCTGCAGGAACTCCTGACGGCCAAATCGGACGACGTGCAGGGAAGGGCGAAAATCTACGAAGCCATCGTCAAGGGCGAGTCCAGCTACAGTCCCGGTATCCCGGAGTCATTCAATGTACTCATACGGGAGCTGCAGTCGCTCGCTCTCGATGTCGAGTTGATCGAGAGACCGAGGAAGAAGCTTCGGCGGCGTTCCGACCTGCTCGAACGGGCGGAGGCGGCGCTCGGTGGAGCTGCGCTCGAGCCGGAGCAGGCAGAAGGCGTCGATCAGGTTTCTGAATAGGGCAATTCCCGACCAAAGTGAGGAGTCCAGGGAATGTTTCGTGAGCAAATCGAGAAAAGTCAATTACTGAAGAACTTTGAAGCCATCCGTATCGGCCTGGCATCACCGGAGAAGATCCGATCTTGGTCCAGCGGCGAGGTGACGAAGCCCGAGACCATCAATTACCGGACCTTCAAACCGGAGCGCGACGGGCTGTTCTGTGCCCGGATCTTCGGACCGGTCACGGACTGGGAGTGTCTGTGCGGGAAGTACAAGCGGATGAAGCATCGGGGCGTGATCTGTGACAAATGTGGCGTTGAAGTCACGCTGTCGAAGGTACGCCGCGAGAGACTCGGCCACATCGAGCTGGCCAGTCCCTGCTCGCACGTCTGGTTCTTCAAGGGCCTTCCGAGCCGCATCGGCCAGCTTCTTGATCTCTCGTTGCGGGATCTCGAGCGGATCCTCTACTTCGAGGCCTATGTGGTCGTGGACCCCGGTGAAGCACCGATCAAGGACCGGGAACTCCTGACTGAGGAACGGTTCCGGGCCTTGCAGGCGGAATATCCGGGTCAGTTCGATGCAGGGATGGGCGCCGAGTCGATCAAGGAGCTGCTCCGACGGGTCGACGTCGAAGCGCTGGCCATCGATCTCCGGTTCCGGATGCGGAACGAGACCTCGCAGCTGAAGCGGCTCAAATACGCCAAACGGCTTCGAGTGGTGGACGCTTTCCGGAAGTCGGGCAACAAACCCGAGTGGATGATACTGGATGTGATTCCGGTCATCCCACCCGAGCTTCGGCCGCTCGTGCCGCTGGACGGAGGACGTTTCGCGACCTCCGACCTGAACGATCTCTATCGCCGGGTGATCAACCGGAACAACCGGCTCAAGAAGCTCGTCGAGCTGAGGGCGCCCGAAGTGATCATCCGCAACGAGAAGCGGATGCTGCAGGAAGCGGTCGATGCGCTGTTCGATAACGGGCGGCGGGGCCGGGTCCTGCGCGGTGTCAAGAATCGCCCACTCAAGTCGCTGTCCGACGCTCTCAAGGGAAAGCAGGGGCGGTTCCGTCAGAATCTTCTGGGCAAACGCGTCGACTACTCGGGGCGCTCCGTCATCGTCGTGGGGCCGGAGCTGCAGCTGCACCAGTGCGGACTCCCCAAGATCATGGCCCTGGAACTTTTCAAGCCCTTTATCTACCACCGCCTCGAGCGGGACGGACACGCCACGACCATCAAGGGTGCCAAGGAGATGGTCGAGAAGCAGGAGTCGATCGTTTGGGACATTCTGGAGGATGTGATCCAGCAGCACCCGGTTTTGCTCAATCGGGCTCCGACGCTGCATCGTCTGGGTATCCAAGCCTTCGAGCCGGTCCTGGTCGAGGGTAAGGCGATCAAGATTCATCCTCTCGTATGTACTGCCTATAACGCCGACTTCGACGGTGACCAGATGGCGGTTCATGTCCCGCTTTCCCAGGAAGCGCAGATCGAGGCGTCGGTTCTGATGCTCGCGGCCCACAATATCCTGTCCCCGGCCAACGGCCAGCCGCTGGCCGTTCCGACGCAGGACATCGTGCTCGGCTGCTACTACCTGACCAACTCCGCCCGCGGCATGAAGGGGGAAGGGAAAGCCTTTGGCAGCATGCGTGAGATCTACCACGCCCTGCAGGCCGAGGAAGTGGACCTGCTGACGCCGATCCTGTTCCGGCACAGTGGCGAGCTGATCGATCTGACCAAACGCTACGACACCCAGGACATCCTCCATGCCGAGCTGACGACGGTCGAGAAGCAGCTCATCGAGACCACGGTGGGCAGAACCATCTTCAACGACCACCTTCCCGAGGTCATGCCCTACATCAACGGACTGCTCAAGCGGAAGGGGCTGCAGCAGCTGGTCAACTACTGCTACTTGCGTTTCGGCCACGAGACGACGGTCAATATGCTGGACGAGCTCAAGAACCTCGGCTTCCAGTACGCCACTCTTGCCGGTTTCACGATCGGTATCGACGATCTGATCATTCCCGAGAGCAAGGAGCAGATGGTCGAAGACGCCAGAGCCGCCGTGATCGAGGTCGAGCAACAATACCTCGACGGTGCCATCACCAACGGCGAGCGCTACAACAAGGTCGTGGCGATCTGGTCCGATGTCACCGAGAAGGTCGCCGACGAGATGTTCGAGGGTATGTCGGCATTCGTGAGCGGTGGTGATGAGATGAATTCCATCTTCACGATGGCCGATTCGGGTGCCCGAGGAAGCAAACAGCAGTTGCGGCAGCTGGCCGGAATGAGGGGACTGATGGCCAAACCTTCGGGTGAGATCATCGAGACTCCAATCACGGCCAACTTCCGTGAGGGTCTGACCGTGTTGCAGTACTTCATCTCGACGCATGGTGCACGGAAAGGACTGGCCGACACGGCCTTGAAGACGGCCGACTCCGGATACCTGACCCGTCGTCTGGTCGACGTCGCGCAGGATGTCATCGTTTCCGAGGAGGACTGCAGCACGCTCGACGGACTCGAAATGACTGCTCTGGTCGAGGGCGGTGAGATCATCGAGAACCTCCGTGACCGAGTCGTCGGTCGCGTTGCACTCGAAAAGGTCGTCGATCCCTTCACCGGCGATACCCTGATCGACCTGAATCAGGAGATCGACGAGGAGATTGCGGCACAGATCCAGGCGGCCGGTATCGAGAAGGTGGTGATTCGTTCGGTGCTGACCTGTAAGTCGAAGCGGGGACTCTGCCGTCGCTGCTACGGTCGGAACCTGGCCACGGGAGCTCTGGTCGAACTGGGCGAGGCGGTCGGCGTACTTGCTGCCCAGTCCATCGGGGAGCCGGGCACGCAGCTGACGATGAGGACCTTCCACATCGGAGGCACGGCCAGCAAGATCGAAGAGGAATCGACAGTCACTGCGAAGAATGCGGGGAAGGTCCGCTTCAACAACATCCAGACCGTCAAGAACAAGCAGGGCATCCTGGTGGTCATGAATCGAACCGGAAGCCTGCTGGTTCACGACGAGCGCGGACGGGAAAAGGAACGTTACTCCGTCATCTACGGAGCGCGCCTGATGGTCGAGGACGGCACGAAGATCGAGCCCGGGCAAAAACTGTTCGAGTGGGATCCGTTTACCAATGCGATCCTCACCGAGACGGGCGGCAAAGTCGTCTTCAAGGACATCATCGAAGGCCTCACCATGCGCGAGGAGGTGGATGAAGTCACGGGCCTGGCTCGAAAGGTCATTACCGACTCGCCCGATGAGAAGCGGCAACCGCTGATCCAGATCAGGAGTGCGGAGAGCAAGGAAACCCGGCCCTATCTGATTCCGTCCCGTGCTCACCTCATGGTCGAGCAGGGGGATGAGGTCTTTCCGGGCGACACGCTTGCCAAGATCCCGCGTGAAACCACCAAGACCAAGGACATTACCGGCGGTTTGCCTCGCGTTGTGGAACTGTTCGAAGCCCGCAAACCGAAGGAAACCGCCGTCATCACCGAGATCGACGGGATGGTCCACTTCGGCGGTGTGAGCCGCGGCCAGCGGAAGATCATCGTCCAGTCCGATGATGCCGAGATCCGTGCCGAGTACCTGTTGCCTCGCGGCGTCCATGTGAACGTCCAGGAAGGCGAACTGGTGCGCGCCGGAGACGCGCTCATGGACGGGCCGCGCAACCCGCACGATATTCTCCGAGTGCTCGGCGAGAAAGAGCTGCAACGCTACCTGGTCAACGAAATCCAGGAGGTGTACCGACTGCAGGGTGTCAACATCAACGACAAGCACATCGAGACGATCGTTCGCCAGATGATGCGCTGGGTCAAGGTGGAAGACGTGGGCGATACGGAATTCCTTCTCGACGAACAGGTCGACCGTTTCCGCTTTCAAGAGGAGAATGAACGCGTGGAGTCGGACGGTGGGAAGCCGGCCGTGGGACGTCCGCTGCTGCTCGGCATTACCAAGGCGTCATTGAGCACGGATTCGTTCATCTCGGCTGCGTCCTTCCAGGAGACGACCCGCGTCTTGACGGAGGCCGCCATCAGCGGAAAGATCGACTACCTGCGGGGCCTCAAGGAAAACGTCATCATGGGGCGGCTCATACCGGCCGGGACCGGTATGGAGTACTACCGCAACATCGAGGTGCCGAGCCCGTACATCCCCCCGGAGGAGGAAGAGGAGCCCGAAGAGGAGCCCTTCTCTTTTGCCGAGATCATAGAGCGGGAAGCGGCGAAGACCGAATAAGTTGCGGAAGCAACGAGCCGTTCAGGGAAACAAAAAAGGGGCCCCGAGGGGCCCCTTTCGAGATTTCGGACGCGTTGTAGCGTAACGCTTTGGTCGGCTGCCGGCCTAGGGTGCTGCTACCGTGCCGCCGAGCGGTGTGCTTCCCACCCCGGCTGCCCCGCCTTGTTCGAAACGGATGACGCAGCTCTCGTCTACGAAGAAGCTCCGCATCTGAGCGGCGTTCGGTCCCGTCGGGTCGGCGTTGATCTGGAACGCAGCCGGCGTACCGGCCAAGGCGAAGGCGTACCCTTCCTTGCTCCCGGCTCCGAGAGCCTCGTCGATCAATCCCGCGCCCTCCAACTGACCCAGATCGCCAAACTGTCCGTTCCCCTGAGTCGCCGCGAAGGTGACCTCCGCAGTCGCCAACGTCCTCAGCGATGAAATCGCGGAGGCTTCCTGTGCGGCATCCCGAGACCGCATCAGGTTCGGGACGGCGATCGCGGCGATGATGCCGATTACGGCGACCACGATCAATAACTCAATCAGTGAAAATCCTTGTTGTCTCTTCATTCCTCGACCCCTTTCTCTAAATGAAAGTCGCGCAACTGGGTTCCTGCCTCAGTAGCAGGAAGACTATAGATGAACCCCGATACAGGCCCGGTGACAGCAATCACAAAAATCTCCGTTTCGGCTTTCCTGGGTTGACATGCCCGTTTCCTCATGGTCTCGAGTGGCCGCTACGACGACGAGAGATGGCGGATCAGAGTGAAGATCGGCAGATACATCGAAATGACGATCCCGCCGATGACGACACCGAGGAATACGATCATGACCGGCTCGATCAGTGTCATGAGATTCGAGATCGCCGAGTCGGCCTCCTCGTCGTAGTAGGCCGCGAGCTTGTCGAGCATCTGATCGAGCTCTCCGGTCTGTTCCCCGACGTTGACGATCTGCGTCACCATCGCCGGAAAGACTTTGGCTTTCCTCAACGGTTCGACCAGTGTCTTGCCTTCGGCGACGTCCTTTCGGACCTGCAGCAGCACCTTCTCGAGGAGGGCGTTGCCGGCGGTGTTTGCCGTAATCTCCAGCGCATCGAGGAGCGGGATGCCGCTCGAGAGCAGAGTCGAAAGGGTGAGTGAGAATCGTGCGATGATAATCTTCTTGATCACGATCCCGATGATCGGAACCCTGAGTATGAGATCGTCTATCGTGAGTCTCCCTTCCTTGGTCGCGTAGAAGTAGCGGAGTCCGATCACCGACAGGACGGTCAGGATCACGATGGGGATGCTGAAGGTCACCGCATAGCTGCTGATCGCCATGACGAATCGGGTCAGGGCCGGAAGCGGCGCATTCAGTCCCTCGAACAGGGAGGCAAAGACCGGAACGACCCAGACCATGATCACGAAGACGATCAAGATGGCCACGGTGAAGACGATCGTCGGGTAGACCGACGCGGAGATGATCGACCGCTTCAGTTTGACTTCCTTCTCGATGAAGACGGAGAGTCGCTGCAGGATGACATCCAGAACGCCGCCTGCCTCACCGGCTCCGATCATGTTGACGAACAGCGGACTGAACGCCTTCGGGTGGCGTTTCATGGCGTCCGAGAGCGTCATTCCCGCTTCGACATCCTCCTGGACCTGGTTCAGGATCGCACGGAAAGCCGGTCTCTCCTGCTGCTCGGCCAGCAGCTCGAGACACTGGATCAAGGGAAGTCCTGCGTCGAGCATGACCGAGAACTGCTTCGTAAACAGGGCCAGATCCTTCGCTTTGACCTTCCGTACCGAAGGCGAACGAACCGTTTCCTTCGTTTCATCGATTCGGACCGGCAGGATGTTCTCATTGCGCAGGACCGCCGCCAGTGCCTGTTTCGAGGCAGCGTTTCGCTCGCCTGTGACCAGGCTGCCTCCCTGATAGTTGCGACCCTGAAACTTATAGATCGGCATCGGTTATCCTCCCAAATGGCGGCCTGCCGCCATTTCCGGCATGCCCGTTCGCCCCAGCATCTTCTGCAGTTCTTCCACATTCGAGGACATGGCAAGGCAGACTTCGCGCGTGATCTTCTTATCGATGAAGAGGCGTGCCAGGCTCTGGTTCATCGTATGCATCCCGAATTTCTCCTGGCCGGCCTGCATCATCGAGTAGATCTGGTGAACCTTGTTCTCACGAATCAGATTTCGGATACCCGGGGTCGGGATCAGAACCTCGGTGGCCACGACGCGTCCGTTGCCGTCCGATCGCGGGAGCAACGACTGACACACGATTCCCTCCAGCACCAGGGACAGTTGTGCCCGTATCTGCTGTTGCTGGTGCGGGGGAAAGGAGTCGACGACTCGGTTGATCGTCGAAAAGGCGGAGTTCGTGTGCAACGTGGCAAAGGTCAGATGGCCCGTTTCCGCGATGCGCAGCGCGGCCTCGATGGTCTCGAGATCACGCATTTCACCGATGAGCACAACGTCTGGGTCTTCGCGAAGCACCATGCGCAGTGCAGGTCCGAATCCGGACGTGTCGGTATGGACTTCGCGCTGATTGATCAGAGCCGTCTTGTGTCGATGCAGGAACTCGATCGGATCCTCGATTGTCAGGATGTGCAGTGGTTTCTCGCGGTTGATCCTGTCGATCATCGCTGCCAGGGTCGTCGATTTTCCACTGCCCGTAGGGCCCGTCACCAGGACGAGTCCTCTCGGTTTGTCGGTCAGCGTATGCAAGATCGGCGGCAGACGCAGTTCCTCCAGAGATTTGATCTCGAAGGGGATCAGCCGAAAGACTCCGGCCGACGAGTTTCTCTGCGTGAAGATATTCGCACGAAACCGCGCCAGGTCCTTGATGCCGAAACTGAAGTCGATTTCCAGAGTCTCCTCGTATCGATGCTTCTGCTGATCCGTCATCACACTGTAGACGAGGCGCTTCGTGTCATTGCCGGTCAGGGATGGATGGCTCATCGGGAGAAGCTCGCCGTGAAGACGGATCCTGGGCGGCGAGCCCGTCGTGATATGGAGGTCACTTCCTCCAAGCTCGACCACCTTCTTGAGCAGGTCGGTCAGTGTGAAGCCGCTTTCAGACATATTATCCATATCGTAGAAACTGTCGGTTTCCTTTATCGGTTATCGTCATCACAATTCCCGAGAAACACGCCTTTTCCTACCTACCTATAACGAATGAGCGGCCGGAATCTGCGAAATGGGAGGGGGCAGGGGATCTGTGGGGGGCCATGGAAACGAGGGGACTTGGTGAAATCTTGGGAACGAGAGGGGCGCATACGTCCCATACGTCCCGGGCCGTTCGACGAGATTACCCGGGCCGAGCGAGTGCCCCCGAAGAGTCTCTACAGAACCAGGGCGGTTTCGCGGACGACCTCATCAACGGTCGTGATCCCCTTTGCGATCTTGACCAGGCCCACCTCACGAAGCGTCAGCATGCCCTCGATGCGGGCAGCACGGCGGATCTCGTTGGGCCCCGCCTGGGCCAGGATCCGATCCTGGATCTTGGAACTGATTTCCAGGACTTCGAACAGCCCGGACCGCCCCTTGTACCCGGTCTGGTTGCAGTGCGCGCATCCCTTGCCGCGATAGGTATGGATCCTCCGAATCTCCGATTCGGGAACACCGAGGCTGAGCAGGGCTTCGACCTGGTCCTTCACTTCTTCCTTGCACTTCGGGCAGATCACGCGCACGAGGCGCTGAGCGCAGATCAAGTGAATGGAGCTGGCAACCAGGAATGGTTCGATGCCCATGTTGAGCAGTCGGTTGATCGTTGACGGGGCGTCGTTGGTGTGCAGGGTGCTCAGCACGAGATGTCCGGTCAGTGATGACTTGATGGCGATTTCGGCGGTTTCGAGATCCCGAATCTCACCCACCATGATGATATTCGGATCCTGTCGGAGAAAGGCCCGAAGGCTCCCGGCAAAGGTCCGACCCACCTGCTCGTTCACGTGGACCTGATTGATGCCGGGGAAATTGAATTCCACCGGATCCTCGGCCGTCATGATGTTCACGCTCTCCGTGTTCAACAAGTTGAGGCAGGTGTAGAGCGTGCTCGTCTTCCCGCTCCCGGTGGGACCGGTGACCAGAACCATGCCGTAGGGACGGTCGATGGCGGAGCGAACCTGTTTGAGTGCGTCTCCTTCGAAACCGAGCTGGGAGAGGTCGCGCGGCAACTTCTCCGGGTCGAGCAGGCGAAGAACCACCTTCTCACCGAACAGGGTCGGCAACGTCGAGACGCGGAAGTCGATCTTCTTGCGGTGGTCGCCGCTGCTGATGGTGATCTTGATGCGGCCGTCCTGTGGGAGACGCCTTTCACTGATGTCCAGACTGGCCATGATCTTCAGTCGGGATACGACGGCATCCCGCAATCGGAGGGGCGGACGCATCGTGGTGTAGAGAACACCGTCCATGCGGAAACGGATCCGAAACTCTCCTTCGTAAGGCTCGAGGTGAATGTCGCTGACTCCGCGGCGGATGGCGTCGGCAAGAATGATGTTGACGAGTTTGATGATAGGCGCTTCAGAGCTGGATTTTTCGAGTTCCGCAACGTCGACCTTCTGCTTTTCGCTGAGGTCGAGCTCGTACTCCTCACCTTCGGCTGCGATCTCGTCGTAGACTCTCTGAAGTTCGATGGAGTGGACGTCCCCGAAGAAGCGTTCGATCGCACTTCGCACGGACGATTCGGGGGCTACGACCGGCTCGACCCGAAAGCCGGTCATGAACTTGATTTCGTCCAGGACCATGACGTCGGTCGGGTCGGAAACCGCCACGGTGAGGACGTTTCCTGACTTCCGGAGGGGAAGTACTTGGTAGCGAACCGCCGTCTCCATCGGGATGAGATTGAGACATTGCTGATCGATCTCGATGTCGGAGAGATCGGCGGGTTTGAGGCCGTAGTGCTCACTAAGAGCGTGGGCAATCTTGTCGTCGGAGACATAACCGAGCCGTATCAACACGGAGCCGAGACGGCCCCCTTTCTCCTGCTGGATCTTGAGGGCATCCTGCAGTTGCTCCCCGGTGATGTATCCCTTCCTGATCAGAAGTTCGCCTAAGCGACTAGACATAGATCAAGTCCCACGAAAACAAGAAGGAGAATGCTCACGAGGCCGTTCAGGGTGAAGAAGGCCGCATTGACTCGACTCAAGTCGTTCGGTTTGACGATACGATGCTCGTAGATCAGCACCATTGCCACCAATGCCAGCCCGACCCAGCTCAACAGCGAGAGTCGGAACAGGAGAAAAGACCACACCAGCACCCCCATCATGCCCAGGTGCAGGAGCGCGGACAATCGCAGTGCCTGCCGTACCCCCAGACGGCTCGGAAAAGAATACAGACCGGCACATCTATCAAAATCGACATCCTGGCAGGAATAGATGATGTCGAATCCTGCAACCCAAAGAAGAACTGCTGCAGAAAGGAGCCACGGTTCCCAGGAAAACGCGCCCCGGACGGCGATCCATCCTCCGATCGGCGCGATGCCGAGTGCCAGTCCCAAGAACAGGTGGGAAAGTGAGGTGAAACGCTTCGTGTAGCTGTAGCCGAGGACGACGACCAGGGCAATCGGTGAGAGCCGCAGGGCCAGCGGATTCAACATCCAGGCCGCTAGAACCAGGATTGCGGCGTTGGCGAGGACGAAGCCCGCTACGAATCCCACGGAGACCAGCTTTCTCGGCAGCGCCCGACCCGCGGTTCTGGGATTCTGAGCGTCGATCCGGAGGTCGACGAGTCGGTTGAAGCTCATCGCGGCACTTCGAGCTCCCACCATGGCGACCAGAATCCAGAACGACCTCTGCCACCCGGGAAACCCTCGAGCTGCCAGGAACGCCCCAAGGTATGCAAAGGGAAGCGCGAATATCGTGTGCTCGACCTTGATCATCTCGAGGACGATCAGGAGCTTACCCAAGACTCTTCCTCCTGGCATAGAACCGCAAAATTATAGCACCCTTCCCGGCGCCGACTCCGGAACTGCCGGACACAATTGGAGATCCGGAGCCTTTCCCCCAAAGTTCATGGTGTTCCGCGTCGTCCCGACGGGTCGGCCGACCTCGACACAGCACCCCGGGGCGCACACCTGTCCAAAGCAAAATCGGACAGTTCCACAAAACAATATCGGCAGATAGGACGCTCATCACCAATTCCCTCACCGGGAAAATTGGTGACACGCACGTAAGAGGATCGTAAACTACTGCAAATAAAGGATCATTATGCTGGTCTGGTACCTCATGTGGAATTGCAGTGGGTCGGTCCGGAAATGATCCGGCACCGCGCGTCGGTTCACGAGCTATCACGTCGGATCCCGGATGACGACGAGATGATCGGATATCACGCGGACATGGGCCCGGCAAGTAAATCGCCCTCTCAACACCTTCCCTCTGGCATTGATTTGCCTGCAGCAGCCTCTGCAAGGCGCCTGAACTCCGCCGCGATCTGCGAAATCGTGCCAGACGAGGACCAAAAACCTTTATTCGCGGACACTTACAAACGCTTTACGTGCGTGTCACCAAATTCGGAAGGCTGATAGCATGTCTGATAGCGATTCGAAGGGAGGTGAGCAATTATGCGACTGAATGTGAAGGCAGTGGCGTTTGCAGTAGCACTCGTATGGGGAGGGGCAGTCCTGCTGGTCAGTTTCGTAAACTGGATTCTGCCTGGATACGGTGAAGAGAAGGGGACACTGTTCAATTTCGCGCGGTTTGGATAGGATGATCGGCATATTCCGCGCCCGCACTATGATGAGCTCTCAATGGTCCCTCCGGGTTGTGAAGATCGTCCATACCGTGGTTTGGGCTTTCTTTGCAGGGTGCATCCTCGCCATCCCGGTCTATGCCTGGCGCGGCGAGTTCGAAGCGGCGTTCGCGCTGATCGCTGTCGTCCTGGTTGAGGTCGCTATCATCTTGGCCAACCGGTGGCGCTGTCCGCTCACAGATGTCGCTGAACGCTTCACAGACGACCGAAAGGACAACTTCGACATCTACCTTCCCCTGTGGTTGGCCCGGCACAACAAGCAGCTGTTCGGGACGATCTTCTTTGCCGGTGTGATCTACACACTGGTCCGATGGCAGGGGTGGATTGCCTGAAATGTCCGTAGTGTGGTCTTGCTGGCGGGCATTGCTCTCGCACTGACCATTGGATCCACCCGAGCGGAGAAGCCGCTCGAGGACTACAGCTTCATCCGGGGCGTCAATCACGGCATGTACGGCGACCCGGCGGTCTGGGAAAGGGATCTCGGCTATGCCAAACGGCTGAATCTGAACAGCACGCGGATCTGGCTGAGCTATCGGCGCTATGAAAGCGACCCGTCGGCCTATATCGATCGGCTCCGGAATTACATCCGCACCTCCCACCGGCTCGGCTTCTCGACGATGCCGATTCTCTGGAACGGGAACGGCCTCGATCCCGAGACTCTCAAACCCGAGTTTCGGGAGCGCGGCGATGCCTACGTGAAAGCAATCGTCGATGCGGGCAAAGATGAGCCCGGCCTGCTCATGTGGGACATCATGAACGAGCCGCTGACAAATCCCTACTACGGTCGCGCGTCCGATGAGGAAAAGGCCCGGCGGGAAGCGGAGGTCACGGAGTTCATCCGCTACTACATTTCCTATGTGAAGAAGCTGGACCGGGTGAATGCCACCACGGTGGGATACGAAAAGTCGAGTCAGCTCGAGCCGACCGCCGATCTGGTTGACGTTCTCAGCTTCCACGAGTACACGCAGCTTCGGTCCACGATCGAGGGGGCCTATGCCACTGCGGAAGAGTTCTCCCGGAGGTTCGGCAAGCCGATTCTGAATACGGAGACCGCGTGCATTGCCCGGGCTAATCCCTACGACGTCCTGCTCGAGATTTCGGAGAAGCACCATACGGGCTGGTACGTGTTCAACCTGATGATTCAGGGCTACTGGGGCGAGGTCCACGGGCTGTTCTATCCGGACGGCACCATTCGAGATCCCGCGATCATTGCAGCGATCATGGGGTTCTACCGGAACCGCGACTTGAAGACGATCATCAAGCCGGTTCCCAATCGGGAGGGTCACGCCGATCGCGCAATCCAGGCGATCGAGGAGGCTCTGAAAGACGACCCGAGCACGTTCCGTCACTCGAAGGTCTCGACGGAAAAGATTCTGGATGCGGCGGAATATGCGGCGAACCTGCTGGAAGCGGCCGAGATGGTTCCCATGTACGTGCCGCCGAGCGCCAAGATCCGGTTCTGGCGCGAGCAGCCGCCGGAAGAGCGCGACCGGGACGCGATCCGTGCCTTCGCCTACGAGTTGGGCCTGACACTGAAGAAGCGCTGCCTGCTTTACTGAACCTTTCTTCCAGCGGAGCAAGCGGCGAAACTTGTCCGTGTCGACCTGCCGCAAATTTCGCGATTGGTCCCAGACCTGTCCTGGAATCGTTTATCGGTAGGAACTTACGATCGAATTACGTGCGTGTCACCGATTTAGGGGGTCTTCAGTGATCCAGGGCTGATCGTCGGTTCGGAAGGGCGCGGCGGGGAGGCCGGCGCCGTTGAAGAGCGTGGCTTCGGGATTCGCCTGCCAGGCATAGCGGACCACTTTCGGATCGGGAACCGACTGGGAGGATACGATCACGGCATCGCCTTCGATGCGGGCGTCGGCCCATTGCCACTTGCCGTCGTCGCCGGCCACGGAAAACTCGCCCGGCTTGTCCCCCTTGACCACCAGGCCTCCATCGGTGTGATCGAAGTGGAGCTTCAAGGCCCCGGGCAAGTGGTCCACCGAAGACAATGTCGGCCCCACGTACGGGATGTCGCGGCCGTAGTGCTCGCCGAGTGCGCAGAAGGCCAACCGATCGCCCACTACTTCCTTGTCCCTGGGGTGAATGTTGTCGGGGTCGCCCGTATCCACAGTCACTGCAAGACAAGTATGGGGAACATTCCGCGCAGTGAGCGCCTGGGCCTCGCGCAGTTCGGTCCAGGAATCGACGGTCGGCACGTCGCTGCGATGCTGGAACGCAGGAAGGGAGACGATGTAGAAGGGAAAATCGCCTTGCCCAAACAGCTTTCGCCAATCGCCGATCATGGCCGGCAGGAGCTTGCGATACTGATAGGCCCGCTCGGTATTGGATTCCCCCTGGTACCAGATCGCGCCCGTGATGGCGAGGGGTGCGACGGGTTCCAGCATACCCATGTAGAGAACTCCCGGCATGGTGGGCAAGTTCTCGAATCCGATCGGGAGCGGGTGCGGCGGTCGTGCATCGACCGCGACCCTGCCCTTCCACTCACCGCTGAGAGGAATGCTGGTGCCGTCGCCCAACGTCAGGTGCAGCTCGTCGGGCTTCCCCAGGAACCCGCCGTCGGTTTTCACTTTGAAAACCCGGAGCGTGATCAGATTGCGCCCGGGCTTCAGAATGCCGTCCCGCACGAAGTAGGCCCTTGGATTCTCGACCCACGAACTGGCGCCCACTTGCCGCCCGTTGATGTAGGCCGTGTCCATCTTCTCGATCTGTCCCAGATACAGCCGGGTCCGTCCCTCGGGAAGCGGGTCGGGGAGGGTGATCTCCTTGCGGAACCAGCAGAGACTGGGGACGTCGCCGACGCCCAGTTCCTCGAATCCGCCCGGAATCGTAACCGTCTTCCAGGACGAATCGTCGAGCGTGGGATCGGCCCAGGAAGTGCCGCGCGAGCCGATGTCGTACGTGTCGTACCAGTGCATGATGTAGTTGCCGTATTCCGGATCTCCCGCCTCGTGACGGCGCTCGACTTCCGCAATGCCGGCGTCGAAGTCTTTCAACGGGCGCAGGCCTTCGGCGCTCACGAAGGTCTCGGCCGGAACGCCGCCCACGGCGTCCTGGACGAGGCCGATGGGCACGTTGATGGACTGCTGCAATTTTCGGGCGAAGAAATAGGCGACCGCGGAGATGCCGCCGAAGCGCGATTCGCCGAGCGTGCTTGGCGAGACGATTTTCCAGGTCCCGTGTGGAACGGCCACCGGCGCATAGGCAGCACGCTGGCCGACAACAAAATAGCGGATCTCAGGGTGTTCGGCCGCCTTCACCTCGTCGGCTCCGTTTCGGGCAAACTGCAGGGGGAACTGCATATTGGACTGGCCCGCACAGAGCCAGACGTCGCCGACCAGGACTTCGTGCAACTCGACGCTCTGGCGACCCGTGATCTTGACCGTGTAGGGCCCGCCCGCCGGAGGGGGCTGAATCCGAACCTGCCACTTGCCATCCGATCCTGCCGCCGCCGTCGCAAAATGCTCGCCGATTTCCACTTTCACGGTGTCGCCCGGTTCCGACCATCCCCAGATCGCGTTCGGCTTGCCCCGCTGCAGCACCATATAGTCGCCGAACATCGGGCTCACGAACGGAAGGGATCCGGTCTCCTGGAGAGAGGCACCGAAGGCGACTCCGCTTAGGAGGACGAGAGCGACCGTTAGCGTAAGGACAGGGCGGTAGGACCTTTCCTTGTGGTTTATGAGTCGCGTCTTCATCTTCCTGTGCCTCCTGCCGTCCCGGCCCGGAAATGTCGGGGAATTAGTCCCCTCTTTCTTGGTCCCTTCGGCACGCCGGGCCGCCAAGTCCCTGGACCCGCTCGAAGCTTCATCGGTGCTGACGCTGGCACCCTGCACTTCGCCCTTCGCTCTGTCCGCACGGTTCTCAGCCTACTGACGGCATTCAAAGTTCCCGGCGTCTTCGCTGCTTCCCCGGCCGGTGTACTGCGCGTGTTTCGGGTAGGGACAGAGCGGGCGACTACGATCCGGGTACGCCCGGCCCGTCGCGACGACGGAATCCGGCGCTTCCCCGTTTTCCACCCAGTCGACGATGGCGTCGAGCATGTCGAAGCGATCCAGAGTTTGCGCCCCGCCGCCGCAGTGACCCATGCCCGGAACCAGGAACAGACGGCTCCAGTCCGTCACCTGGTCGGCCCCGCCGTTGTCCCGGACCAGCTTTTCATAATACGTCATCGTGTCGAGTGCCGAGAACCAGGGGTCGCTCATGCCGTGGTAGAAGATCAGCTTGCCCCCGTGCTCGGAGAAGGTGCTCAGATTCGTCCACTTGAACGTGTTGCCCACATCGGCCTGCGCGGTGTCCGCGGCGATCGAGGCCTTGTCGATATCCATGGTCGTCTCCCGGGTAGGGGGACCGAGAACGCTGCTGGACGTGACCAGAAGCCCCGGTATGAAGCTGGCGGGGGGTTTGGCAGTGATGCCGGTGTCGTAGGGAAAGCCGGAGTAGACGTGATGGCCTCGTGAGTCGACGGGCCCGGCCATGCCCTGGTGGAGGGCCCTCACCTGCTTCTCCGTCAAACACTGATCGGTCTTCTCGCCTTCGCAGGTCAGGGACGCGGGATCGAAATCACACCCTTCGACGTCGAAGACCATCCCGTCCTTGACACCGTCCTTTTCGTCGCAGGCGCGGAGGAAAGCGTCGACCAGTAGCGTTTGATCGCTCTCGGGCAAGCCGCCTCCCACCACGGGCTTGCCATCTTCGTCCAGCGGTGCCGCCTGATTCAGAGAGACATGGACCCATCGTGTCGCGAGGTTGGAGACGTTGGTCCGCATGGCCGGGGCGCCCGCCACGATGCCGTCGTAGTACTCGGGGAACCGCTGCGACATGATCATCCCTTCGCGGCCGCCCGTCGAGCACCCCACGTAATAGGCGTGTTCGATGGGTTTGGAGTAGTACTCCTTGACGATGGCCCGGGCGACGATCGTGACCTTGCCGATCGCCTTGTACAAAAAGTTCAGCGTGGCCTCCTGGTCGGCGAAAAAGGACCCGTCGAAGGCCATACCCGCACGGGCCTTATGGCCGCTGTCGGTGCTCACGACGGCGAAACCGCGCGCCAATGCAGGTGCTCCGGCGCTCTGGAGCCCCACAGGATTCTGCACCGTGCCGTTGAGCCCGCCTCCGCCCTGAAACAGGAAGCGGCCGTTCCACTCCTTGGGCATGGCGACGGCAAAGCCGATCGCATACGGCTTCCCGTCTCTTCCGACCCGCTTGTCGATTTCACCGTCGATGCGGCAATGTTCGGGAATCAGGCCTGGGTAGCCTGCCCCGAACGGACCCGGCGGAAGCGGTCCCTCCGGCACGATCTTGGCTTCATTGACGACGACGTCATAGCCCGGCAGTGCGAACCCGGTCATCTCCTCGCAGGTGCCGGCCAGGATCTTCCCGCCGAACGAAAGGGGGACCAACAGGAACGCCAACAGGGCTGTCGATGGGGTTGAGTTTCTCACAGGCTCTTCCTCCTTCGGGCAGGTTAGGGCAATGCCTTCCCGTTGTCCATCGTTCGCCCTTCGCCTCCGCATCTGCTGGCTGGTCGCCAATCCCACCGCAGATTCCCAGCCCGGCCGAAGCGAAAAAACGGCGCCTGTCCAGTTCCGGGTCAAGACCGCCGCTCCAAAAAGGCCCGAATAGCTGACGTAGGCGTCCACTTTAGGCAATTGGTCGGACGTCCACCGAGCCGATGCGCCGCAACTCCCAGAATAGGTCTCAGACTGGCACTAAAGCCCTTTATTTGAAGATATTTACACTCGAATTGCGTGCGTGTCACCAATCTCGTAAGTCCCTATGAATAAAGGATTCTGTCCCGGGCCTCTCTCGAAAATGCAGGCATGCATTTTCATCGTCTTAGGTTTGCCCGCAGGGCTACGGTGGCTGGCAGCTACTTCCGTGATTTACAGGAACCTACAGTCCGACGGCCGGGGTGTCACCCTTCCTGTAAAGTTTTTCCGTAGTTTTCCCGGAGGCATTCCTGACTCGAAGTCGATAGCATCCATCTGTCATGATGAAATCTTCCGAGACTGGGTCGGAATTCCTGGAGTTTGCTGCGAAATTGGCGGCGCGGCACGAGCTTTCCGTGGTTGAGGTTCTGGCCGTCCTCTCATCCGAGGAAGCCCGCCAAAGATGTTCAGGCCTGAGGAACCTTTTCCGCCACCCTCAGCGCAGCAACGGAAACAACGGCAAGGACGGGAAAAACGGGAATTAGGTGGAATTAGGTGACACGCACGCATTGGCCTCGCAACCTACCATGAACAAAGGATTCTGACCGAGGTCTGGCACCATCGGCGGTTTTCAGCGCGAGCGCCTTTCTGACGATATTCCGCTCATCACGCTGTCCGTCGCACTTTCTGTGGTGTGCAGATCGGCGCAGGACCCCTGCATCGGTCCCGTATCGAATGCGAACTGCGTCACGGCGGTCGTACTGGTCCGTCGGCCCTCCTTCAGCGCATGAAACGGTACCTACACCCCGACAGGGGCTCCACCCTTCCTACACCACCGGTCGGCTGAGAGCCTTCATCAACCGGTACAGAAACTCGACGAGCGGTCCGCACGGTCGCCGAACGGCTGCTGAAGTCGCTGTCGGTCTTGTCCAGGATGGTCTCGAAGCTCTTGCCGTCCCGGGAGGCTTCGATCGTGTACCGAAAGGCCGCGCTGCCGGAAACCGCCGAAGGGGCGGCAATGCGGGGTCCGAACCCACGGCGTCCCCCCATAAAGAATTCGATCCGGCTCGAATCGACGGTGAAATACTGGGGGTCTTCGAACTCGGTGATCGAGCCCAAATCCACGGTCAAGGTCGGCTGAGTGTCGTCGTCGACGAAGATGTCCACATCGAACGCACCCTGCCACGGCTTGCCGTTGGAGACGCCGGTCCAGGGTTCGCCCTTCTCATTCTTCCAGGGCCCGCAAATAGCGTGGTCATCCTTTCCGAACTACATAGTACGGCTGGCCCGTGCGCTGTTCGCCCAAGCCCGGGTAAAGCGCCGCAGACTCGGGACCCTCCGTCAGCTCGAAGTAGTACTGAAGGGGGAACGCACTGTCGGTGTACTTGGCCGGGATCGTACCTTGCCACATGCGACCGTCGGATTTCATCGACTCGCTCTGCCAGCGCTCGGCCTGGTTCACGCGACGGTAGTGCATCTGCACGCCGGCGTAGTCCTTGCCGGCTGAGAATTCCACGGCCAATGGGCTTCCGGGCTGGAAGCCGACGGGCGGAGTGTGGCTCCCTTCGGCGGCCGGCCTGTGCGGATTCCCAAGGGCTTCGGCGATGGCCCGCGCCACCGGGCCGTCGGCCTGCGCAGGCTTGGCGGATTCCAGCTTTGGCGCGATGGCGGCGATGTCGGTGTCGATATCCGCCAGGCGGTCCGACCAGTGACCGCGCAGCCAGCGCAATTCACCGACGGTGATGTCGGGCACGTAGACGTCCCGGGTCCGATCGACGATTCCGGCCCACTCCGCGCGAGCGGAGCGGTAAGCTTTCAGCGCTTCTTCGAGCGCCGCGCGATCCCCGGTCCGCTCGAAGATGCGGTAGAGCACCCCAGCCCGGAATTTGGCCCCGAAGAAGCGGCCCAGGCCCGCCGCCGCGGCGATGTCGATGGTCAGCCGGCGATATTCGGGCCGGTCTTTTCCTGTTGCCTGGTCGTCGGCGTGCTTCAGCGAAGCTGTGGCCTCGGTGGCATAGTCCTCGATCCACTGCGCCGCTTCGATGGGTGTGTACTTGCCGCTGCGTTTTCCCTCGAGCAGGTCGTCGGCAAAGTCGTTGATGCGATAGAACAATTGGGGGTCGAGGGGACTCACGGTCCCGAAGACATGGGGCTTCGGACTGTCGGTGTAGGGACCCGGGTGCTCGGCGTCGACCAGGGAGTGGTTCAGATAGATCTCCGGCCAGTAGGTGTTGTTGCCGGCCGAGGGCTCGTGCGCCGTCGTCACGGTGGGAAGGATGCGGCTCGAGTTGGCGAGGGCCGTCTCGAGGGCTGCACCCGCCGGACCGAACCGGTGCCGCATGGAGCGTTCCCACACATCGGGAGCGGTTTCCGGGTTGTACACCAGTCGCCCCCACACGCGGTAGCTGTACTCATACTTCTGCCAGTCCCACCGAGGCTCCAGTGACTTGTCGGCGTAGGCGCAGCGGCCGCCCGCGATGCCGGATCCGCGTCGTCCCTTGAAGGAGAGGGGCTCCATGATCTCCACGCCGTCGCTGCCGCAGAACGAAAAGGCCCGCGAGTATGACGCGGCGGTCACGGGGTCGCCCCAGATCAGCAGCCGCTGCGTACCGGGCCAGATTCGGTACAAGATGCCCCATTGGCGGTCTTCCGGCAGCAGATCGCCGTAGCCGTAGCGCAGAAAGCTGCGCGAGCCGGCACTGAACTTCATCAGGCCCGAAGCTTCGCCACGGGGTCGCTCCTGCTCGCGGATGTCGGCCTGTTGGTAAGGCAGACCGAGGTGCTCGGCCCAGTACTTGGGTGAGATCTTGACCGGCTGGCCAGTGCCGAGGGCCGTGTCGATCATGTCCTGATTCATGCCCTTGGCGTGCATGTCGATCTCCACCTTGCGCCCGCACGTCGCCACGCCGTCGAAGACGGTTTTCCAGAACTGGAAGCTCCCCTCCGGGACCCCGCTTTCGCCATGGACACGAAACGTGATGCCGCTGATCTTCGGGACCGCCTGGAGCAGAGCCCGCACGGCGTCGCGGCAGTAGGCTCCGTGGGTCTCGGGCGTGAGCCCTTCGATCGTGTAGTTCGGGTTCGGGCTGTCGATCCACTTGTAGCCGTGCATCCAGATGCCCAACTGAAATTCCATGCCGCGCGCGACGGTCTGTTCGCTGATGAAGCGCAGCAACTCCAGGTTGCTGTCGCGTTCGGCGTCCGGCAACTCGGGCACGCGCACGTCGTAGCCCGGCACCGACAGCAAAAACGGATAGGCGAACAGGAAATAGCCATCGGTGACGTTACGGAGGAAGTCGTAGCCGATTCCAAAAGCGAGGCTGAAGCGGTTGAAGCGCTGAGCCGCCAGCATGGAAAGATACGCCGGCCACATCTCCCGGTCGTTGTACCAGGGCTTGTCTTCGATGTCGCTGGTGAACAGTCGCGTGACGCTCCGGACGACGTTGGCCGGACGTTCGGCGATCGGCTCGGGAAGGGCCAGAACGGCCATCGGATCGGCGTCGTGGCGCGCGCGGTCCGCCAGCTCCAGGAGCGCGTAGGTAAGGCCCCGTGCATCGTGCCCGCAGGCCCATACCGCGTCTTCTCCCCGGCAGAGGGCCAGGGCCTCCGGCACGGCCTCAGCCTGCGCTCCTGCGGCGCGGATTGCCGCCGCTGCGCCCGGCGAATCCATGCCCGCCGCCATGATCCGCAAGTGGCCGGAAGGAGCCTGAGCAGCGTTTTCGAACACACCGGCTGCGCCGCCGCCTTCCGCCAGTGCGCGCTGCAATTCTCCAGCTGCCCATCGCGCCGCGTCCGAAGAGGCGACCGCATCCGCCGGATCGACCACGATGGCGACACCCTGCTTTTGGGTGCACGCCGCCGTCAGCGCCCCGGCTGCGACGCCGGCCGCCGTCCCCGCTGTGGTTCGGATGAATTGTCGTCGATTGAGATCTCCGTGCTTCATGTGTTTCGCTCCATCGAGCCCTCAGGGCAAAGTATTCGTGGTCCTCTGGGATGCCTCGGGTCCACACCGTATAATTGTCGAGTCATGCGAAGGGGTCAAGGATCGAGACCGTTCAGCTGTCTGAGCCCGATTGTCACCGCCGTCTGCCTGACCCTTTTTGCCGGGGTCCAAGCGATGCCGGATCCCGCGGCCAATCCGCAGACCCAGCCGTCCGTCGATCAGGAGTCGGCGGAACAGTCGGCGAGCTTTGCGGGACATCGGGTCAAGCCGCGGGTCATCGTCACCACCGACGGCGAGATCGACGACATGTGCTCCATGGTGCGATTCCTGATGTACGCCAACGAGTTTCAGGTGGAGGGACTCGTTCACAGCAGCTCCAAATTTCACTGGCTCGGTCAGACCTGGTCCGGCGTCGAGTGGATCATGAACCAGATCGGCCAGTATGCGAGGGTCTACGATCACCTGCGCGAAAACGCCGATGGATATCCCACGCCGCAGGAGCTCGAGCGGAGAGTCTATGTCGGCAACATCAGCAGCGCCGGAGAGATGGAGAAGGATTCGCCGGGTGCCGACCGGATCGTCCAGGTGCTGCTCGATCACGAACCGGGCCGAGTCTATCTGCAGGCCTGGGGCGGCACGAACACCATCGCCAAGGCCCTGTCCACCATTCAGAAGGACTATCCGTCGGAGATGGAGCGGGTCAGCCGGAAGGCCGTCGTCTACATCATCCTCGACCAGGACGACACCTTCCGGAGGTACATCGAACCGAACTGGCCCGACCTGCAGATCCTCGGGAGTTTCAGCCAGTTCGATGTGCTCGCTTACCGTTGGGCGGAACTGCTGCCGCCGGCCATGCGGGTCTTCTTCGAGCGTCCGTGGCTGGAAGGCAATGTGACGGTGGACCGGGGGCCGCTCGCCGGGGCCTATGTACCGGACCATGGCGCCTTTCGTTCGGAGGGAGATTCGCCCTCCTTCATGTACGAGATCGACGTCGGGCTTCGCAGCCTGGAAGACCCGAGCTACGGCGGGTGGGGCGGCCGGTTCGCCCGCGAAAAGCCGGGTGAGACGAACGTCTGGACCAACGTCGGGGACGACGGCGACCTGTACAAGCCGATCTGGCGCTGGGCGGACGCCTTCCAGAATGACTGGGCGGCGCGCGCAGCCTGGTGCGTCGAGTCGTACCGCCGGGCCAACCATGCGCCTGTCGTGAATCTGGCAGCTCCGGTGGACATCGATGCATCGGCGGGCGCGACCGTCAGGCTGAGCGTGGCGGGCTCCACCGATCCGGATGGGGATCCGTTGAGATTCCGGTGGTGGAGATACAGGGAGCCGGGGACCTGTCGGGGCGAAACGGAAATCCACGATTCGGACCGGGCGACGGCATCGGTCCGTGTTCCCTCCGACGCGCAGCCGGGGGACACGCTGCACTTCATCGCCGAGGTGACGGACTCGGGCAAGCCGCCGCTCACGCGATACGCCCGCGTCGTTGTCACGGTGCGGGGAAAGTAATCCGGCGCAGGAGGCGAACATGAAACGGGTCCTTGCTTTCGGCGTGTTGTTGGCAACCACGTCCCTGTCGGCCTTTGCCGTGAATTTCTCGGGCAAATGGGAAATTCAAGCGGACTCGGACGCCGGCGGGCGTGGGATCGCCACGATCCTGACTCTGAACCAGATTGGGAATGAGGTGACCGGAACCATCGCCGTCCCCCCGGAGCCATGGACCAACTCTCCCAGAAACGACCGGATCTGGGACGGAAGAGTCGAGGGAAGCACACTTTCGTTCTACGTTTGGACCGGAACAGACCAGCCCGAGAAGCGTCACTATCGTGGAACCTTCTCCACGTCGGGAGATGAGATCGTCTTTGCCGTCACCGAGGGCCAGAAAGCGGCGGCCGGTTCCAACATCGGCTCGCAACCGACACGGCAAGTGATTGCACGTAGGGTCCGTTGAGAGACCCGAAATGTGAGAGTTACCGATCTCTTAGCCCCACTTCCCCTGGACCCACACAGTAGCCGTGTACACGTATTATGTGTAAATGAACATTACTGTGTCGATCGATGATCGCCTGCTCGATCGTGCTCGCGAATTGGCCAGGAAAAGGGATACTTCACTCAACCAGATGATCCGGGATTACCTGGAGGAGGTGACGGCTTCCTCTGCTCCCGAGCATCAGCTCGAGGACCTGGAACGCATGTGGCGGGAGGACAATCCCGACTCGGGTGGCCGGGGCTGGAAGCGAGGAGACCTGTATGACCGGCCCGTACTTCGTTGATACGGACGTTCTGGTCTATGCCGAGGATCGACACGATCCGAGGAAGCAGGAAGTCGCCAGGGACCTGATTCGTTCCGCACTCAGGGAGAAGTCTTACGTCGTCTCGACTCAGGTTTTGGCCGAGTTCTTTGCGGTGGCCGTCGGCAAGTTGGGGTTGTCTGCCGAGGGGGCGCGGCGACGCGTGGAGATCTACTCCGCGTTGGATGTGTTTCGCATAGGCGTCGAGGACCTGCTCGCAGCGATCGATCTCCACCGGCTCTTCGGGTTTTCCATTTGGGACAGCCTGATTCTCCGGGCTGCTTCCGCCTCCGGCTGTCGCGTCCTCTACTCGGAGGATCTGCAACCGGGACAGCGTGTGACCGGAGTCGAAGTCGTCAATCCTTTCGCCAAGCCTTGAGCGCGCGACCGAGTCAGTGGAGCGTCAGCGGCGGCTTGCCACGCCGCGGATCGCCCGGGGGCACCTGGAACGGTTCCAGGATCGCCGTGTACTTCTCGATGGCCGAGCGCAGCGCCGGCATATTCGGCTCGCCCTGCCTCAACAGACCCACCGTTCTCGTGGGTGGGTCGTACATTGCGATGAGCTGACCGGCTTCCAGGAGGTTGGCAGAGATCTCCGCCAGGTCCAGCCCCGCCTCCCAGTCCGCGTCCGGGTCTTCCAGCCACTTCTTGTTGTTATCCACGGCTCGGGTCACAGCACCCTCGCGGTCCGGGCCGGCCGGCATCACGTCTTCGCTGCGATCCCGAAACATGCCGAAGAGCGCGGCTACGATCGCGGGATCTCGGATGGTCCCGTCGGGGTGGAACACGCCGTGGACGGTGCCCCACTGGTGCGTGATCATCAGTTCCCAGATATACCAGCCGACATGCGCCTTCATGTGCTCTTCCAGAGTGACGTCGTAGGGGTTGGCCCGCGCGATGCAGCCGATCTCGGTGTTGATCAGCGGCTTGTGGACCTGGGCCGCGTAGGCTTTGGCCTTAGCGATGTCGGCACGAATGGCGGCGCGGGTGGGCAGGTAGTTGTGGAACGAGAGCACGTCCTGCGCCTCCCCCATTTCGATCATGTTGTCCGAGAAGGCGGCCCCGATGGTCACGGGCGTGACCGGATCCAATTCGTGGAACACCCCTGCCATATAGACCGCGTGCTCCATCCGGATTCGATTGCGCGGAGTCGGAGGCAGCGCGCAGCAGTCGGGTTCATTCTCCACATCCCAGATCGCCAGTCCCGGCTCCTTGCCAATCGTCGCAATCAGGTCGGCAACGAATTCCCTCGACTCCCCCCATCGGTCTTTGTTCGTGGAGACGCCGCAGCCGTACTGGAGGTCGGCATCACGCCCATTCCGCGCTCATAGGCGGCACGTACCAGATGTCGGAGGTTCTTTCGGAGCGCTTCTTTGTCCTTCGCCCATGCGGCATAGGGGACGAACACGCGCACCTGGTTGAGCTGAAGTCGTTTGGCGTAATCGAAGTCACGCTCCGTTTCCGCCGGGTCGTACTGCAGCCAGTGCTCGGTGTGCCCGGTCGTCGGGGCGGACTGATAGTTGAACCCGCGGACCCCGGACAAGTCCTTCGGAACGCGGCGCTGCGCTGAAGCCGCAGGGCTCGAGAGCAGCAATAACAGAGCGATCAGGGCGGCGGGAAATCCGGTGAAAGACTTCATGGATGCTGCAACCTCCTGGATCGGAATGGCGCGCCACGACACACGTGGCAATCTGACATCGTAGGCCACTGCAGCGTCCCCGGCAAGGCGCCTGATACGTGCGTGTCACCAATTTAGGGGTCCTTGGTCACTGTTTGCTTTTGTGTTAACCTCTTGGGCAAAGTTTCCAAGGAGCTACTCCCTGACGACGCAGAGCGGATAGGCACAGACCGGGTGAAAGGCGGCTTGGGTTTCGTGCTGGTTCGATCTGCGTCCGGGAATCGAGATGGCACTCGCTGCTGGATCGCAACTCGGGCCCTACAGGATCGAAGAACCCATCGGTGCGGGTGGGATGGGGGAAGTGTACCGGGCGCTGGACACCCGGCTCAACCGCAAGGTGGCGCTCAAGGTTCTTCCCGATGCCTTTACCTCAGACCCGCAGCGCATGGCGCGTTTCGAGCGAGAGGCGCAGGTGCTCGCGGCACTCAGCCATCACCACATTGCCGCCATCTACGGCCTCGAAGAAAGTGAGCCCTCCCCGGCTCTGATCATGGAGCTGGTCGAAGGCGAGACGCTGGCGGAGCGGATCGCACAAGGCCCTTTGCCGATCGAGGAGGCCTTGCCGATCGCGCGGCAGGTCGCCGAAGCCCTCGAGTACGCCCACGACCGCGGCGTCATCCATCGCGACTTGAAGCCTGCCAACGTCAAACTCACACCAGCCTCGGCGGACCACCCCGAGGGAACGGTCAAGGTTCTGGACTTCGGCCTTGCCAAGGCGATGGGGCCGGAGGAAGCCGCGCGCGACATTTCCAGCTCTCCCACGCTCAGCGCCGCCATGACCCAGGCCGGATTCATCATCGGCACGGCCGCATACATGGCGCCCGAGCAGGCGAGAGCCAAGCCGGTGGATCGCAGAGCCGACATCTGGGCTTTCGGCGTCGTGCTCTGGGAGATGCTGACCGGACGCAAGCTGTTTGAGGGCGAGACGGTCTCGGATACCCTGGCGGCGGTCCTGACTCGGGAGCCGGACTCATCCGAGCTCCCCGCGTCGACGCCGCGGCGGATACGCGAGCTTCTCGCAAGGTGCCTTGAGCGCGATCCGCGGAGCCGGCTGCGCGATATCGGCGAAGCTCGGGTCGCCATCGAAGCTGCGGAGTCCTGCGAGGACGACTCGACTCTTCCCTCGGAGGCCGGGGGACGCGGCGGCATTCCGTTGCCGATCTTCATCGTCGCCGTGATTGCCGCGGTGACTCTCGCCGGGCTTCTCGTGTGGAAGTGGCCGCAAGGATCCGGCCCTTCGGCCACGACGATTCCGAAAGTCACGGAATTTTCGATCTGGGTCGATCATCTGTACTCGGGATGGCCGACTGCGTTCGAACTTTCACCGGATGGACGACGGCTCGCCTGGGAGACCACGTTCGGCGAGAATGGCCGCACTCTCTGGGTGCGCGACCTCGATAACCGAACACCGCGTGAAGCCGCGAGTGACGGCGAGTTGGGTGTCTTCTTCTGGTCGCCCGACGGGTCCGAGTTGGCGGTCGACGCCGGAGGTAAATTGTGGCGGATTCCGGCCGCGGGCGGGGACCGTGTGCTCATCTGCGATCTTCCCGAGCTCAAGAACGTTCCCGGACGCTACATCCTTGCCGGTGCTTGGCTGCCGGACGGCACGGTGCTCTTCGCGGCCTGGCGCGGTGGCATTTACCGCGTACCGGCGCGCGGCGGCGACCCGGAACTGTACGTTCCGATCGATCCCAAGGTCGATGTCGATTTTCATCGGATCTTGGTGCTGCCGGACGGCAAATCACTGCTGCTCGACGTTCATTATCAGTCCGGCGCCCGTAATCAGCGGGTTGCCGGTGCATTCGAGCTTTTCCGCGACGGCAAACGCAACCCGGTTCGGGGATCGGAGGAACTCAGCGACACGGCTCCCATGGGCTACTCGGGTGAGACGCTTGCGGTAGCGAATTCGGAGGGCGATGCCGTTCCGCTGTGGGGAGTGCCGTTCGATCCCGCGACGTGCACCGTCACCGGCAAGAAATTCATTGTGATTCCGAGGATGAACGGGGCAAGCGTCGCACGCGACGGTACCCTCGCCTACGTCTCGCCTCAAAAGCGTCCCGGCGTGGTGACTCGCATCGATCGATCGGGGGTCGAAACCGCGCCAGTCGGAAATCCCCATTCGCAACTCGTGGACGCGGCCATGTCGCCCGACAGTTCGCGCCTCGCGCTCGTGGTCGGCGGCGATGAATTATGGACGGAAGATCTCTCGCGAGGCACCTTCAGCCGGCTCGACCATGCGGAGCGCATCCAGGATGCGCAATGGGCTCCTGACGGCCGTACGATTTACTACATGGCCGAAGGTGACTCCCCGGAGGTGCGGCGCATCCGCGCAGAACCGGGTGCCAAACCCGAGACGGTTCTGGGCGGGGCGGACCCTGCCGAGCGGTTCATCTATCTTGCTCCCGACGGAAATGGCTTATTGATTCGCAGGGAATCATTCCAGCTCTCCGAGGAGCAGGGCCTCTACTGGGCCCCCTTCGGATCCGACGGGAAGCTCGGCAAACGCAGCTTGCTGTTCAGCGGGTCTGACGTAATAGGTCGTCTGGCACCCGGCAGCCGAATGCTCGCCTACAGCAGGATCGTCGGCAATCAGCGCCAGGCCTTTCTCACGACATTCCCGACACTCGACCAGACGATCCAGCTCTCCTCGACCGAGGGCGGCCCGCCCCAGTGGGCGTTCGACGGCAAGTCCGTCTTCTACCTCTCGGGCGGCGCCATGCTGCAAGTGGATGTGAGTTTGGACGCTGCGGGCCGACTGACCGCCTCACGTGAGCGAAAGCTCTTCGAGTTGCAGAAGAAGGGGCTCGACTCCGAGGATTGGAGCGTGGCTCCCGATGGTCAAGGATTCCTTTTCATCAAGCCTCTGGACGGTGGCGATCGATCCGAGATCGTGGTGGCACGAAACGGCTTGCAGCGCGCGGAGCTTTCGAGCCGATGATCGCTTGCCCCGGGCAGGGGCGCGACACGTTTCAGCACTCATCTCCGATGTCGATTCTGACGAAAGCCACAATCGTCTTCCACTCTTTGGTTCCGGCGAAGGTCACGCTATGCTAGAACGGCGCCGCATGGCATGACCGCAAGGGCGGTCGGCATGCGATCTATGCACCGGAAAGGACTGCCCCCATGAAGGTCATCCTTGGCTTCTTGAGCGCCCTGCTCCTGGCCGCCTCGGCCGCGGGCGCGAACGTTTCGCAGGACCTGTCGGACATTCGTGGTGCGAATTATCGCGCGGCCGGCGCGAAGGACACCACCGACTTTTGGCTGCATTACGATCCGGCGGAGACGGAGCGCGATTTCGACTACGCCCTGCGCCTGCACCTGAACCAGCTCCGCGTTTTCATCAGCTATGAGGCCTGGGCCGCAGACAAGCCGGCGTTTCGTCGCAATCTCCTGCACCTGCTGCGGGCCGCCCACCAGCGCGGCCTGGGGATCATGCCGGTGGTGGGGAACACCGAGCAGATGATCCAGGACGATTCGGCCCGGCCGCCGGCTCGCGAGTGGGCCGAGGACCTGGTCCGCACCATCGGCAACGAACCGGCCCTGGCGTTCTGGGACGTGTCCAACGAGCCGGACTGGCCGACGACGCCGGAGGCCCGGGTCCGCCGGCGCTTCGAACTGGCCAGGTACATGGCCGACGTGTTCCACGAGCTCGACAAGGACACGCCCGTCACCATCGGATTCGCGTTCGTTCCGGGCATGGAGGAGCTGGCGGACTCGGTCGACGTCCTGTCGTTCCATGATTACATGCAGAACCGGGCCGTGATCCGCGCCAACATCACGCGCGCCAAGGCCTTCGCGGCCAAAGTCGGAAAGCCGGTGATCAACACGGAACTCGGCTGCATCGGTCGCGCCAATCCCTACGACGTGACTCTCGAGGAACACATGAACGCCCATGTCGGCTGGTACATCTGGGAGCTCATGATCACGAAGCGCTGGGGCACGGTGCACGGCGTCTTCTATCCGGACGGCACGGTGCGCGATCCTTCCATTCCCGCGGCGATGCTGGGGTTCTTCCGCAACCGCGGCGAGACGGTGGTTCTCGAGGATCCGGACCGGGAGCAGTGGGTGACCAAAGCCGTCGCCAACGCCAGAGAATGGCTGGCGGCGCCGGAGCCGGACTGGGAGGATGGGCTGGACGTCGCCGAGGTGGCGGCGAACCTCCTGGAATCGGCGCAACTGATCGCCATGCGCGAACCGCCGACCCGCACCGTCGAACTGCTGCGCCGGGGCCGGCCGGACCTGCCCGCCCTGCGCGCCGTGCTTCAAAAGTACATCGCGGTCCTCGAACCGTATCAACACGCGAAGTAGAGCGACGAAGGGGTGCCATCATGCCGAAACTGCGATTTTCGATTCCCTTCCTGCTGGCGATGCTGATTGCGCCGACGGTTCTCGCCGCCGGGCAGACCGGTATCCAGGAGAAGAAGCCGGTGTTCGGCGGAGCCTGCAAGATCTGTCCCTGGGGAACCATGGCCGAAGTCGTCAAAGAGGCGATGCAGCCCTACGGCTATGACGTGCAGATTTGCTACAACTGCAACGCCATGGACGCTCCTCGGATCGTCAGCGAAGCGAGAATGCCGCCTCCCTACAAGCCCGATCACGCCGTTCCCGAAATCCTCGCTCCTCGGAATGCACCCGGACTCGGAGCCGTCGACTTCGGGGCCGTCGCGATCCAGTTCCTGCGGGATGCCTACCGGGGCACGGGCTTCTACCGAAACGAGAAGCCCCGAACGAACCTGCGCCTGATTGCCAACATCCAGGACCCCAGCTACGTGCTGGTTGCGGCGAAAGCCGATACGGGCATCACCGACCTGTCGCAGATCCGGGAGAAGCGCTGGCCGATCCGCATCCTGACTGCGGGGATCGGCCGCGACTCGTCGCGCATTCTGGCCCACTTCGGGCTTTCGAAGGAAGCCATCGAGGCCGCCGCCGGCCACGTGGGTAACACGCCCGAGGACCGGGAGAACTTCGACGTCGCCATCGGAGGAGGCGGCCCCATGACGACGGCTCCCGAGTGGAGCATCTGGACGGAGATCAGCCAGAAGTTCGACCTTCGATTCATCGAATTGCCGGAGGATCTCCTGGCCGAGCTGGCGCGGGAGGGCGAACAGGAGCGTGGCACCATCCCCGTGGGGCTGTACCGCGGCATCGACCGGCCCATCCCGACGGTGGTGCGCACGGGCACCGTGATCTACGGCCGGGCCGACATGCCGGACGACTTTGCCTATCTCGTCGCCAAAGCTATGGACGAACAGCAACAGCTCTTGCAGTGGAGGCACCTGAACTTTTCCTACAACGTCCACACAGTCTGGAAGGGCTACGAAGTCCCGCTGCATCCGGGCGCCGCCCGCTACTACCGCGAAAAGGGTTACATGAAGGAGCGTTCCGTCGAATCTCGAGGGGAGCCAAGATGAAACTTCACACTTGTGTCGCTGTCGCCTGCCTGCTCGCGCCATCGCTCGTCTGGGGCCAGCAGGCCAACGTCAACCTGGATTACAATCCGCAGAAGAATACGGAGAACCTGCTTCCCTTTACCGCCAACATCAACTCGCCCGAGGTCCGCGATGACCGGACGGTGACCTTCCGGCTGAAGGCCCCCGCTGCGAAAGAAGTGCTGCTCACCGGTGTCGCCGTTTTGACGGCTCTGGGGAAGTCGGGACAGCCTGTGCCGTTCGAGCAGGGCGAGGATGGGATTTGGACCTTGACGGTCGGTCCCCTCAGACCCGACATGTACATCTACTACTTTCAGGTGGACGGGGTGCGGATGGCCGATCCCAACAATACCGTCGCCGGCTTCACCGCCATGCCGCCTTACAGCCAGCTTGTCGTGCACGGCAGCGGGCCCGCCTACTACGACGCGCGCAATATCCCGCACGGCACGGTGACGCGGCACGTCTATCATTCCGATGTCACGAAGGGCGAGCGCGAGCTCTACGTCTATACCCCCCCCGGCTACGATCGAAACAAGCGCTATCCGGTGCTCTACCTGGTGGGCGGAAGCGGCGACCTGCCGTCGAACTGGGTCTACGACGGGCGGGTGAACTTCATGATGGACAACCTTCTGGCCGAGGGCAAAGCCGTCCCCATGGTGATCGCCATCCCCAACAACCAGGTTCTCCACCGGAACCATCCCCGGCACGTGGAGCTGACGTTCAAGCTCTTCGAGGCGGAGCTTCGCCGGCACGTTATCCCGTTGGTGGAGCGTGAATACAGCGTCCGGCGCGACCCCAAGGGGCGCGCCCTGTCGGGTCTGTCCATGGGCGGACGCCACACGATCTTCGTCGGTTTCAACTCCCTCGATCTGTTCGGTTCGTTCGGAGTGCTCAGTGCCGGGGACGTGGACAGCGAGAAATCGCTCGCCAGCTTCCTCAACGATCCGGACGTCAACAAGAAGGTGGACTACCTGTTCGTGGGCCAGGGAACGGAGGAGGCCAACGGCCGACTCGGCGCCCGATGCGTGGCGCTGCACGAGGCTTTGCTGAACCACCACATCGATCATGAGTATTACGTCGGCGGATACGGCGGCCACGACTGGGCCACCTGGCGCCATCTGCTCTATTACCGTTTTCTGCCGAACCTGTGGCGGAAGGACTAGGGAGGACTGAAATGAAATCTCCTCGTCGGACTTTCTTGAAGGAAGGCTCGCTGCTTCTGGCAGGCGGACGGGCCGCGCTGGGGGTTCCGTTCGCTGCGGCGGTCGCCTGTTCGTCGCCCCCCTCCGAGCCCATCGCAACGACCACCTACGGCAA
The DNA here is from genome assembly GCA_963823995.1 of uncultured Acidobacteriota bacterium. GTDB lineage: Bacteria > Acidobacteriota > UBA6911 > RPQK01 > JAPXNP01 > JARRKC01. Next base: position 434,128 of record CAWGNQ010000008.1, on the reverse strand, counting down.
ACTCCGCGGCCGCACGGAAGATGGCGTCCACGTGTTTCGTGGCGTTCCCTACGGCGCCAACACGACGGGCACGAACCGCTTCATGCCGCCGCAGAAACCCGCCCCGTGGACGGACGTCCGCGACGCAACCACCTGGGGCCACCTCGCGCCACAGCCGCTCCCGGGCGGGAACTACGATGCGACACGGGCGACGCAGTGGTTCACCATGACCGGCGGCATGGGCGAAGACTGCCTGGTGCTCAACATCTGGACACCCGCCCTCGAGGACGGCGGCAAGCGGGCCGTGATGTTCTGCATCCACGGAGGCGGCTACACCAGCGGCACGAGTCATAACCCCGTCTTCGACGGCCGCGCACTGGTGAAGATGGGCAATGTCGTCGTGGTGACCATCAACCACAGACTCGGCGCTCTGGGCTACCTGCACCTGGCCGACCTGGCACCGGAGTTCGCGCACTCGAGCGTTGCCGGAATGATGGATATCGTGGCGGCTCTGGAGTGGGTCCGCGACAACATCGAAAACTTCGGCGGCGATCCCCGAAAGGTCATGATTTTCGGCCAGTCCGGCGGGGGCGGCAAGGTCTGCCACCTGATGACGATGCCGTCGGCGAAGGGCCTGTTTCACCGCGCGGCGATTCAGAGCGGCGCGACACTGCGCTCGGGCAAACGCGAAGACGCGTCGCAGTCGACGGAAGCAATGCTGCAACAGCTGGGATTGGTGAAATCGCGATTCCGCGAGTTGCAGGACATCCCGTTCGAGATGATCGTAGGGGTGCAGACGGCAATCCACAGGCGGTTTTCGCCGATCGTGGACGGCACAGTCGTTCCGCGGGATCCGTTCGAGCCGGACGCGCCCTCTATCTCTGCGGACGTTCCTCTGTTGGGAGGCAGCAACCTCCATGATTTTGGCTCCTGGCGCACCGATATCACGGTCGACGAGGCGGCCGCGCAGGAGCAGGCAGCCGAGACGCTGGGCGCGGACAGCGGTCGGATTTGGAGCGCTTACCGCGCCGCGGACCCGAACGCCAGCCCGTCACTGCTGTTGGCCCGGATTCTCAACGATCGGGGCATCCGGGCCAACACCCGGACTGTGATCGAACGGAAGGCGGCGCTGGGTGCAGCGCCCGGATTTCTGTACCTGCTGACCTGGCCGGCGCCGTTCATGAACGGCCGCTTCGGCTCGGTCCATGGGACCGATGTGCCGCTGATCTTCCATAACCCGGAGCTGTGGCCTCTCACGGCGGGCTCCAGTGAAAACGGGATCCTGGCGGATCGCATGGCGGGGGCGTTCATCGCGTTTGCGAAGACGGGAGACCCGAGCACGCCGGAGCTGCCCTGGCCGGCCTACGATCCAGGCACCCGGCCCACGATGATTTTCGACGTTCAAAGCGGCGCGCAGAACGACCCTGACGGAGACCTCCTAGCGCTGCTGCCGCCGGGAGGTGGTATGCGATAGGGCGGGAACGAAGTTTCAGGTTCCGGGGCGTGTTGCCGAAATCGTTCTGACGCGGTTTCGGTCGTCCCGCCCGGTCGTCGAGATGTGCAGAACCGATTCCACGCCAAGGCGCAGAGTACGCAAAGCCGCCGGCCACAAAGAATCCCTTTGCGGCGTTGCGTACTTTGCGCCTTGGCGTGAGATCGAGCTACCGAAACCGGCGTCTGAAAAGGAAACAATGGAATGATGAAGCAAACACTTCTGATCGCGGTGTTGTCGGCGTTGGCTGCCGGGATCGGCGTGGCGCAGCAGCCCGCACCGGTCCGGACCGAGTACGGGTTGGTTCAGGGGACGTCCGAGGCTGGGTTGACGGTCTACCGAGGCATTCCGTTCGCCGCGCCGCCGGTCGGCGATCTGCGCTGGCGCGCCCCCGAGCCTGCTGCCAAATGGGAGGGCGTCCGCCAGGCCACGAAGTTTGCTCCCATGCCCGTGCAGAGGATGGGGAACCCCTCCGGCGAGCCGCGCCCGATGAGCGAGGACTGCCTGTACCTCAACGTCTGGACGCCCGCGAAATCCGCCGGCGACCGGATTCCCGTGCTGGTCTGGATTTACGGCGGCGGATTCAACATGGGATCCACCTCGGACCCGAACTACAGCGGCGAGAAGCTGGCCAGGAAGGGCGTCGTGCTCGTCAGCATCGCCTACCGCGTGGGACAACTCGGGTTTCTGGCCCATCCGGAATTGAGCGCCGAGAGCCCACAGCATGTTTCGGGGAACTACGGCCTGCTCGACATGATCGCGGGTCTCCAATGGGTGCAGAAGAACATCGCCGCGTTCGGCGGCGACCCCGACAAGGTGACGATCTTCGGCGAATCGGCCGGCGGCATCGCGGTCAGCATGCTCTGCGCCTCGCCGCTGGCCAAAGGACTGTTCCACGGCGCCATTTCGCAGAGCGGCGGCTCGTTCGGGCCTCCGCGGCCCACGCTGTTTCCCGGAGAGAACCTGAAGATCCTCGCGGATGCAGAGCGTGCCGGAGAGGCGTACGCCAAGAGTGCCGGGGCAACGTCCATCGCGGAGCTGCGCAAGATCCCCGCCGACAAGCTACCCGCGGGCGGCTTCGGCCAGGCCATGGCCTGGCCGATCATCGACGGCTGGGTGATTCCCGACGATCAGTACAAGCTCTACGAGGCGGGCCGCTACAACGACACGCCGATCCTGGTCGGCTACAACTCCGACGAGGGCGCGAGCTTCCGGCCTCCGAAGACGCCCGAGGAGTACATTGACGGCGTCAAAGCGCGCTACGGCCCCTTCGCGGAGCGACTCCTGAAAGCCTATCCCGTCGGGTCCGATACCGTGCCGAAAACCGCGCGCGACTTGACCCGTGACGCGGCCTTCGGCTGGCACACCTGGATCTGGGCGCGGCTTCAGGCCGAGACCGGCAAATCCAAGGTCTTCTACTACTATTTCGATCGGCACCCGGACTATCCGCCGGACTCGCCCCGGGCCGGGTACGGCACGCCGCACGGAGCGGATGTGGCCTACGTCTTCCAGCATCTCGACATGTCGAAGCCGGAGATCGAGAAGACCGACCTGGAGATCTCGGACGCCATGTCCACCTACTGGGTGAACTTCGCCAAGCACGGCGATCCCAACGGCCCCGGGGTCCCCGAGTGGCCGGCCTTCAGCGACGCCCACCCCGAGGTGATGTATTTCGACAAGACACCGCACCCGGGCCCGGTCCCCAGCGCCCAGGCACTCGAGGCCCTCGACGCCTATTTCGCCTGGCGCCGCACCCCGGAAGGCCAAGCCTGGGCGAAATAGGTGACACGCACGTAATTCGATTGTAAGTGCCTGCGAATAAAGGACTAAAACGCTTTATTGGCAACTAGTTACGATCGTATTACGTGCGTGTCACCTATTTACTCACCGCCCAGGGGCGCAAGGCGTTCGCCGCCCACCTCGCAGCCTTGCGCGAATTGGCAGGGTTGCCCGGGCGCACTTCTTAGGATGCGAAACTGACCCCCGAAAAGGCGCTCTAACCACGTCCCGGAGCCTTCTAAAATGGTCTAATTGGCGGTCTTTCAGACATTTATCGTGGTCCGACCCCATTTTCACAGCCCATTTTCGCCACGGCATCCTGTCTACATTTCGAGCCGAAACACGACTTCGAGCGTGGCGTTCACTGCGATCGCTTCGCCGGCCACCCTCCCCGGCTCGAAGAGCCATTCTGTGACGAAGTTCTCGAGTGCCGCCTTGGCATAGCTCGGGTGGGAGCAATCCAGGAGAATGAAGTCGCTCGAACGGATCCTGCCCCGCCTGTCGATGCAGGTCAGTACCTGCATCACTTCCTCGTGATTCGAGATTCGCGGTCTGCGGGGCATCTTGGGCTCTCCGTGCTTCAGAATGACGGGCGGAGTCACGCGGGACCGGTCGATGTCCTTCGACAGAGGATCGCCGACCGGATATCCCACCCGATCCAGGCGGGTCAAGGCAAGGCCGACGGGAACTTCCCCGCCGAGCCGGACGACCGTCGTGACCGACGGGTCGAGCGCCAGACCCTCGATGGCCCATGTCTGGCCCCGGTAGGATGCGTTCAGGTCGATGAGGTACGAGTCCTCCTGCCAATCAACGAAGTGCAGCTGGTAATCGAGCCGGGAGAACGGGTTCGAACGCCTCGCGCGTCCTGCGCTGCGGTTGAATGCATCGCTCACCCGGATCGTGTGGACATCGAGATAACCGACCTTCGCCGGCAGGCCCGGCAGTTCTTCGAGGTCGTCGCCCGACGTGTTCACGGCTGCCCGGGAGACGTGGAGCGGCAGCAGTGCATCATTCAACGGACGGACGTCATATTCTCCCGGATGCGGGTCCGCGCCGGTCCTGTCTTCGAAAACGAACACGTGCAGTTGGTCGGATCGGTCCGCGGCTCTCTGGCCCGAAACTGCCGCACCAAGCAGAATGAAGAGAACCGAAGCGAACAGAAAGGGGTGCCTCGTCCGGATCGATCTTGAATTCACCCGTTCGTTCATTCCGCCACTGTAGTTCATAAGAGATAAGGAGACAACAGAAATAGTTTGATTCCCAAATAAACTTGTATCACCATTGACTGTTGACGATCTCAGGGGGAGACGGACGTCCGGTTCCGCACGAGAACGAGCCGGGCGAGAGGAGGGTGCATGCGCAAGTCGGGTCGGTTTCTCGTCGGAGTCTCTGTCTCCTTTCTTCTCATCGCCTTTTCTGTTCCTACGTGGCTTCCGGCCCAGAACCTGGGCGACTACTACACCGCTGGATTCTCGAACGCCCGGACAGGTGTGAACGCCCACATGGGGGACTTCCGGCCTCCGCTGAAGCTCGTCCGGACGATCCCGCTCAGCGGGATCGAGCATCCCGAGGTTTTGACGGCTTTTGGCCAATCGGTGCTCGTCGGCGGCGAATCGGGCGATGTGGTCCGCTACCAACTCCTCGACCGGCAAAGCGGCGAGGTGCGGTGGGAGCAAACGCTCGCGGGCCGCGGCAGCGAATACACAGTTGTCTTCGATAATGTGCCGGCCTATGCCCGCGACGTCGTCTTTCTCGCAGGCCCCGCAACCACGGCCGCCAAAGCGGTTCGGGTATCCACGGGTGAGGTATTGTGGAGCGACGACACCGTCAGCGACAGGTCGGAGCGATCTCCGCTGATTTCGGACGACGTGATCGTTTACAGCGGCGCGAATCGAGTCGTGGCGGCCGAACTGGAAACGGGCGAAGTGCTGTGGCAGATCGACGCGGAGACGGCCCAGGCTCCGCTCTGCAGTATTGGAGACCTCGTCTTCTGGTTGGACAGCGATCGGATCGTCCACGCCGTCCGGCTCCGGACCGGTGAGGAGGAATGGCACAGCGGACCCGCGCCGGGCACTCCCAACCCCTACGGCATAGAAGGCGATTCCAACCTGGTGGCAACGGATCGGTATCTGTTTGTCAGCATGCTGCGATCGGGTCTGTCGAGCGGTGAGGGAAGCGTCGTGCAGGCCCTCGACACCCGGGATGGACACGTGGTCTGGAGCCGGGAGGCCGAGGTGGATAACGTTCGAAAACTCCTGCTGGCCTACGACCGACTCTATGTCATAGGCGACACGATCACGAGTCTTCAAAGCACCAGCGAATTGGCAGCGTATGATCCCAACTTCGGAACGTTGCTCTGGAAAATCGACAAACCTGCCTCCGGGGGCGTGGGTTTCCCATCCTTTGAACCGAAGCTTCAAGCGCCTGTTATTGCGAACAACACGGTCTACTACCTCAACTCCTATCACGGCGCGATCCTTGCTCGGAATGCGTTGACGGGCACCGTCTTGTGGAGTATCCGGTCGGTACCTCTGACGAGCATGTGCCTGGCCGACGGCCAGCTGCTGGTGCTGTCCAAATTCAACCACCGGATCGATGTCTATGAACCCTCCCACGAGATCTTCTTCGCCCACATCGCCGACGGTGGCGGGCAGACGACGCTCCTCACGCTGACGAATACGAAACCGGTCCCGACAACCGGCAGCGTCCATTTTCTCAATGACGAGGGCGAGCCGCTGACGCTTGGCATCGAGGGACAGGAAGACTCCATGTCCACGGTTCCCTTCAGCATTCCCGCCCGTTCGTCGATCGCCATCCAGACCACAGGAGGATCCGAGGTGCAGTCGGGATGGGCCCGGGTCGAGGCGGACCGACCCATCCGGGGGAGCTCGATTTTTCAGTACTCGGGTAACGGTCTGTACTCCGAGGCAGGTGTGGCCGACGCTCCGGCAGCCGGCGAGACGAGCGTTTTCGTGGAGCGGGCCGACAACGTAAGTACGGCCGTGGCCTTTGCGACGCCGGCGGACCAGCTGACGTACGTCACGCTGCGGCTCCTGGATGAGGAGGGTCTGGAACTCGCATCGCAGGAAATCAGCGTTTTCCCTGGAGGTCACGTGGCGGAATTTGTTGAGGAACTCTTCCCTGAGGAGGTGGGACCACAGTTCCAGGGCACCCTCGAGGTCGAATCTATAATCCCGGTCGTCGTCGCCGCTCTTCGCACGGAGAACGGCATCCAGCTCTCCAGCTACCCGGCCGCGCCGACGGGTCAGTGAGGTTTTCGACCATGGAACGCCCTGATGAAAGTGATCGGGTCCGCCTCACCTGGAACGGCGGCGAAGCCGCTATGGAGTGCGAAAGCTCGCTTTCGCTTTCGCCTCGAGGTGGACTCACGATTTCACCATCCCTCCGGCAAAGGTCGAAAAAGTGGCCGAGAATCTTCGTATCTTTTCTCGGAGCGTCCTGAGAATGGTTCGTGATGCGGGGGAACAGAATATGAAATCCATCCGGCTTTCCTGTTTGGTTCTCATCGGAATCGGATTTTTCGGTGGGTTCGCCCAAGGTCAACAGCTGCCGTCGAATCGGATCGATTTCGCCTATTTCGTGTCAGGCATCACTGCTGAGCTGAGTCCGTTCGCGTACCGGTCTCTCTGGACGGGATTGACCGTGATCAACCCTGGAACGGATCCTGCCGAGGTTGAAGTCCGGTTGCTCGGGCCTCCAATGTCCGCGGACAGGGTTCGGCTCAGGAGAGGGGATGGTGCATTGGGAGAATCCTTGGACAATCCCTTCACCCTTCCTCCTCGTTCCGGCCTGAGGCTGACTATCGAGATCGACCAATCGGGGATCGCGATAGGACACCTGCAGGTCAGCTCCAGCGTTCCACTGGCCGCACTCGAACACGTCCGACTTGTCGACGATCTGGGGGGGCTCGGGCCCATACCTATCATCCGAGTACTATCCGAGGTCCAACTGCCGCCTGCGGAGGCGGTCTCCAGCTTCTCCATCAGCGTCGAGGAGACGGGGGCCGCCTTGACCGGGTTGTCGATTGCTCCGGCTGAAGCGGACACTCCCGTCCACGGCACTCTCACCCTGATCGACTCGTCCGGTGCAGAGCAGGGAACCCAAGAAGTGACCATCCAGCCGGGCGAGCAGTTGGTTCGTCAGGTCGTGGAACTGCTCCCGGCGCTCGCCGACATTCGTCAAGGCACTGTAGAAGGTCGCTTCGACGGTCCGGTCCTCGTTTCGGTGCTGGGAGCCGGTCGAGCCAACAACCGACTCGAGCGGAAGCTGATTGCATCGATCGAGTGAGCCGAGTGCTCCAGGACGCAAAGGCCTTGCGAACGCTGAACGGCTACCCCATGTCCAGCTATCCGGTCGGGATCCCATAGAAGACGCGGCACGCCCTGGGACTCATGGGACCTATGGGACGTTGCATGGAGTGGGGCCGGCGCGGGTCGAGATGGGACAGGCCTGGGACTTATGAGACGGATAGGACTCATGAGCCGAGTGTGCGCAGTAAGGGACACTCTTTTCGGGCCGGCCGTCGGCAACGTGGTTGGCACCCCGATTCGGTCTGGCCGGGCGGCACCCTGCCTTCTCATCTCGATGCGGGCGCTCGAGGAGAATCTCGATGTGGAATCGTCACTCCTTCGTTACGATCCGTAAGGCGCCTTCCAAAAGGGCCTCGGCCGCCGTCAATCCTCCCTCGGCATCGCGGGACCGGTACACTTGGCCGGGGGTCAGGTCCGGCAGACCGTTGGGGTAGCGCGTGGGGATGTAGAACTTGTCCAGAAGCGCAGCCTGTTCTACCCACGACTCCAGATCGGCGATCAGTTCCGGTTGGGGGAACTCCTCGAGAAGCCTTTGAACCGAGTGACCCCAGGGCTCGGAGTCAAGCAGATACCATAAGGCTTTGACCGCCTTCTCCGCGCTCTGTTGAGCCAGAAAACAACACTGCGCGTACTTGTGCCCCTCAAAGAGCAGTCGAGCCGCCTCGAGATCTTCTTGCGCGGTTTTCAGCCAACGCTCAGCCTGGTAACGGTTCTTGGCTTGACTCATACAAGATCCTCCCCTCATTGAGGATGCGCCTCACAAAAGGTCGATCAGCCAGACGCTCCAGCTCCGCAGGGGTGTAGATGAGCAGATCGACAGGCCTGCGGGCGGCCCGGGTAATCTGCAGGAGCAGCCCGTCATAGCGGTCGAGGAAAGCCTTGCCGGTAGCCTGGACGACCAGAAGATCCAAGTCGCTTCGTCGGGAAGAGTCGCCCCGGCCTAGAGACCCGAAAGCGATGGCCTTCAGTACGTGGTTCTTCTCGAAAACCGGCCGCAGAGCAGCCGTCAGCTCGTCCAGTTCGGACACGCCCATACAATAGCACCGTTTTCCGTCGATATGGCCTTCTCGAAGCCGGCGCCCGGCCGGCGGTGTGCCCACCCAACAGTCTCTAGACGCCGACGACCAGCTGACGAAGAGTCGTTCGAATCCACCAGCTCCGAGCTGAGTTCTCGATCCTCCGGAACGTGGGGAACAGTGACGAGCAGAACAGTGTCCCCAACTCTTCCCAACCCTTCAGTGATGATGATGACTCTCTAGCAGTCGGAAACCGGGGTGCACGCTCGTCTTTCCCCCCGTCGCGTCCGCCGCGCAGTGGCGTGGAATCGGGCTGCCGGAGGCCGTCACGGACCCAAGCTTCGATGGGCCGACTCCACGCGGCGTTCGCTGCGACCGTGGCGTGAAATCGGGCTGCCGCCTCGTCTCATCGGGATCGTACTGCAATGGTTGATGTAAGCGATTGTCATGGAGATTGAGGAAATACCTTGATTCATGATTCAGTTTGGATCACGCTTGACAGTTGACGATCTTCGGGGGAGGCGGACGCCCGTTCCCGCACGCGAACGGTTCAGGCGAGAGGCGGGTATATGCGTCAGTGGATGGGTTGCCTCGTCGATGCAATTGGTGACACGCACGTAATGCGGTCGTAAGTACCTATGAAAAAAGGATTTCAAAGCCAGTCTGGTACGTAACTCAGGATTGCAGTCGATTGACCTCCCGGGGGGGTCTCCGATCGATGGGCCTGCTGAGCGCGGCACAGAAAGGCGGCGAACAGCCGAAGGTCCGGACGCTCCCCGGCAGCCCCACCTGCGGCGGAAACCGGAAACAGGTGCCAGACTTGGCACAGAATCCTTTATCGATGGGCACTTACAAATCTACTGCGTGCGTGTCACCGATTTGCCAGGACCAGCCAGAGACCCCAGAGTCCGGCGAGACCGAGGATGTAATCCTGCGGAACACCCAAGACAAATGCCGCCGTCACACCGATGAGCGACCAGAGAATGGGGACGACGAGCAGAGAGCGAGTCGGCCAAGGCTGCAGCAGGCTCAGGATTCCCAACGTGAAGATCGTCGTCGGGCAGGGAAGTCCGAATCCCGGCGCCGCCGGGAACCTGTGCCCGAATACCGGATTGACCAGCTGGTAGCCGACAAGTCCGAAGGCCGCCAGCGAGATCCCGACGATGCTCCGCACGGAAGCACGAAGCTCGAGACGGGGAGCCGGTGAGCGGAACGCGCGCCACACGAAAAGGACCGCACCCAGGATGTACACAGCCGCAAAGGCCCGCGCTGCCGGGTTGATCGCCGAAAAATAGCCCAGTTGATAGACGAACGCCATCCAGAGCCAGAGGGCCGCCAGCAGCAGGAGAGGTATCCGGGCGCTGCGCGGCCGTTCCAGAACGGCGGAGGCCAGGCAGAGGAACCCGGCCGGCATCAATAGCCACTGCGCCGGCCAGACCCCGCGGTTGTAGGCTTCGAACACATGGAAGAACTGTTCCGAGCTGAACGGCAAGAGCTTTACCCCCACATTCACAGGCGCAGTCAGCGACGTCGCCGGACAGGTAACCTCTCTAGAGCCTGTGCCACAGAATTCCAACGATAACACCTGGAGATTTCGAGAGAAACGTTCCCGCCGAGCCCTCCGCGACCAGACCGAACGCCTTGGAGTACGCCTGCTTCGATGCTTTGTGCGAGAGCTCCCCTGTTTACCCAGCACACAAGCGGCTACAATATAAGCATGCCAATTGAAGCCCGTGTAAATGAAGGGCTTCTAGAGAGTGCGTTCCAGCCAGACGTTCCGGATCGGCAGAGAATGCCCTCGCCTTGGAGGTGGATCTCTTAGGAACGGACTGGCAGGGACGCGGATCAGTCTTTCGATCGTCGACTCGGAGACTGTGAGAGTCTACGGCACCGACGAAGGGAAGGTGGAAAGAGATGCAAACCGAGGAAAAGGACCAGACGACTTCAACCAGGTTGGACCTCGACCAACTGAGACAGGCTGTCTGCCTCGAGTACGAAACCGTGGCGAACGAGCCGAACCGGGGTTTTCATTTCCATACCGGAAGAAGACTTGCCCGGATTCTCGGTTATGACGACGGGTGGTTGAGCAACATTCCCGAATCTTCGATCGAGTCGTTCGCCGGCACGGGGAATCCTCTCAGTCTCGGGCCGATCCGGACCGGAGAACGAGTCGTGGACATCGGTTGCGGCGCCGGCATCGACAGTTTGATCGCTGCGAACCAGACCGGTCCCGATGGAGCCGTGATCGGCGTCGATATGACGGAGTCGATGCTCGCGAAGGCCCGTGAAGCCTGTGCCGAGACAGGATTGGACAATATCGAATTCCGGTTCGGATATGCCGAGGAACTCCCGGTCGAGGACGACTGGGCAGATGTGGTCATTTCCAACGGGGTGCTCAATCTGACTCCGGACAAGCGCCTGGCGCTCCGGGAGATGGCCCGTGTGCTCCGCCCGGGTGGCCGACTGCAGATCGGAGACATTCTGGTTGCACGGGCAGTACCGGAGGACGCAAAACAAAGGATCGACCTCTGGACCGGTTGAGTCGCCGGTGCTCTGCTGGAGGCAGAGCTCAAGGCTCGGGTGGAGGCCGCCGGTTTCGTCGATTTTGAGATTACGTGGCAAGCAGACGTGTTCGCGGGTGCACCGCAGTCAAGCAGTGCCGCAAGTTTCGGTACGACTGGAATCAACTTCCGCGCGTGGAAACCTTCCGTTCGTCCTTAGCACGACGAGCGGGACGGCTTCGAGGGTGAGACGAAAGACCAGATGACCCCCGTTTGAATATCCCACGGCGAACGCACTTCCGAGGTTCCGACCGACGATCCGGTTTCGCCTGTTGCACGACGGCGCCCGGAACGGCGACATCGTCGACGCCCCGAAGGGCTGCGTGATGCGGGGCTTGCTGCCGGCATCCGTCCTGCCGGCCACCGATCGGATCCGGATGGGCAATCAGGAGTTTGAAGTGCCGTGCCACGCTCTTGCGATCGTCGGGTTTCTCCTGAAGAATTCCGCGCGCGTCTTCTCGCCGACGCTGTTGAACGAACAGGCAAAGTTCATGCACCGCGAGCAGAAGGACCGCTGCAGCGTAACGAAGAAGCTTCCGAGAGTCAGGACATAAAGAACCAGCAGGAACCACTGTGAGCCCGCCAGTACGAAGACGAGGGGATAAGCCATCACGAAGAACATCCCGCTTTCGAAGACGGACCGCTCGATGGCGGACATCGGACCAGGCCGAAACTTCCAAAGACGGGGCGATCCATAGTTGGCCCAGCATTGGAGGCTTCTCCCGGGCTCCGCATAGTGCGGACAGTGGGAGCACATGACTCGAATCTCCAGGAAACCGAAGTAACCGAGGATCAAGACCAGCCACACAGCCAGCCACCAGAGACCGATTCGATAGATCCCCACCGCCCCGACGACGAAGCAGGGAATCGCGGCAAACAGGAAGGCGATCAGGTCGCGGAATTGGAAGTGGCACTGGATGTTCTGGCTGACGGGGCATTCGTCGCAACTCTCCCCGTGGCAGGTGGTCAGCGGTTTCCGGGGATCCAGGAACATTCCGGACATTAAGAGAGACCCTCCCGTATCTTCCAGCTTCCGGTCAATCAGCCATCGTCCTGCAATCGTCTGCCGGAGTCAAGCCCCCGTGTGTCTTTGGATGCTTATGGTACAGCTGAGATTCTTCGGCAATTCCAATGACCGGGGCTCAAGAGGAGGCGCCGATCCGCCGAAATTGGTGACACGAAATTACGTGCGTGTCACCTATTTGCCAGTTTGTGGGCTGGTCATGCCGACCGGAAGAGGCCGCGCTGCAATCGAAAGGGAGAGGCCGTCCTGCACCATCGATGATTGCGAGGTGTCGCTGATTTACGCCCCGAGGCGCCTCTGCTAGTATCGCCCGGTGTCCGGTAGTATGCAGCCCGGCCTTTTCGTCACCCACGCGCCGCTCGGCTCGGACGACCGTCCGTCGAGGGATTTCATTTCAGTCGTTCCCTAGAGAGGTGAGGCCATGATTCGATCCATCACGCTTCTGTGTCTCTTGGTCGTTACTCCATGCTGGGCCCAGCCGGCCGGCGACTCGCAGCCCGCCCCCACCAATGTGATGGGCGCCGAGTATCCCCGCATCGACTCCGAGCACCGCGTCACATTTCAACTCAAGGCGCCCGATGCCCAGTCAGTCCAGGTGAACATCTACCACGACCGGTTCGACATGACCAAAGGGGAGGACGGAGTCTGGAGCGTCACCACCTCGCCGCTGGTCCCCGGGTTCCACTACTACTCGCTCATCGTGGACGGCGTCGCGGTCAACGATCCCGGCAGTCACACTTTCTACGGCACTGGAAAGGACGCAAGCGGCATCGAGGTACCGGAAAAAGGGGTGGACTACTATTCGCTCAAAGACGTGCCGCACGGCGACGTCCGCATCCACTCCTACTTCTCCAGCATCACCGGCCGGTGGCGGCGCTGCTTTGTCTACACTCCGCCGGACTACGATACGAACGCCGGTGCGCGCTATCCGGTTCTGTACCTGCAGCACGGAATGGGCGAAGACGAAACGGGTTGGACCTTCCAGGGCCACGCGAATCTGATCCTCGACAATCTCATCGCCGCGAAGAAGGCCGTTCCCATGATCATCGTCATGGATAACGGCTATGCATCAAGGCCGGGCCAGACGGCTCAGAGCGCCGGATCTGCACGCAGAGGATTCGCTGCGACCTCCGCCTTCGTCGACGTGATGATCCAGGAGATCATCCCCATGATCGACTCCACGTTTCGCACCATTCCGGACCGCGAACACAGGGCGATGGCCGGCCTTTCGATGGGCGGCAATCAGACCTGCCAGGTAACCATCCGCCATCTCGACAAGTTCGCCTACATCGGAGCCTTCAGCGGCACGATGAACGGTCTGAGCACGGACCCCCTCGATCCGGCCACGGCATTCAACGGCGCGTTCAAAGACGGTGAAGACTTCAACAGGAAGGTCAAGCTCCTCTGGATCGGCATGGGCACCGAGGAGCCGAATCCGTTTCCGGGCGCCATCGGCGCATTCCGGGCGATGCTCGACAAGGCCGGAATTCGTTACGTCTATTTCGAGTCGCCGGGCACGGCTCACGAGTGGCTCACCTGGCGTCGGGATCTGAACGACTTCGCGCCGCGCCTGTTCCGCTGACGGCCGGGGACACTGAAAGGCCGCGGTCAGCCACCGGCGAAGACCATTCTCAGCGGAGCCGCACGTGTCGTGGGACCCAAAACGTCCCAGACTCGACATAGAATCCTTGCTTCATAGGCATTTGCAGGCGCATTACGTGCGTGTCACCAATTCGCATGTCACCAGTTCGCACAGTCTACGGCCCCTTTACGATGTCGATCGAGCCGTTCTGGTTGGTCAGTTCGAGCCGACAACTTCCATTGCCGATCGTCCCGACCAGGCTGTTTTCCCCCGTGACGCCCTTGACGCTAACAGGGAAGTCACTCCGAATCTTACCGAAACTGGTGCGAGCTTCGAGGCCGTACGTTCCGTTCGCTGGAAGCGTGATCTTCATTGGTGCAAAGGTGGTCTGCAGCGTGATCGGCACACAGCCTGACGAGGTCAAGCTCGCCACAACCACGCTCCCGTTGTCGTTGTCGACGCTGATCGCGCCGCCGACACCTCGAAGTGTCACTCCGCCGAACCGCGTCCGGACGTCGGCCGATCCGTCGATCCCGAGCCCCTCTACCCCTCCGTTCGCGTTCAGCGCCGTCAAATCACCGCGGATCTGCTCGGCTTTAATCGATCCAAAGGTCGTCTCCAGATGCGCCGGTCCACCGACGTCCTTCACCGAGACGGAGCCGTTGGCCGACACCACACGAACACTCTTGCCGACCGTCTCGAGTGTGACCGGACCGAAGCCGTTGTCGGCCTGAACTTCGCCCGCGATGTCTTTCAGGAAGATACTGTCGTTGCTTGTGGAGACCACGGCATTTCCTTGGACATCCGTCAAGTCCACCTTTCCGAAGCTCGTTTTGACCCGGGCGTCTCCCGAGACGGTGTGTGCCGTTACCGATCCGTTGTGACTCTCCACGTCCAGGTTCCCTTGGACATCGGTCAGGGTGACCGGTCCAAAGGAATTGCTGGCCTGTACCGAGCCAGCAATTCTCGACAGCTCCAGGGCTCCGTTGCCGCCGCGACATTCGAGTCGACCGGTAACGTCGGTAGCGCTGATCGTCCCGAATGTGGTGGTGAGTTCGGCCCCTGCTGCGGCAGTCCTGACTTCAATCGTCCCGTTCTGGTTCGTGACTTCGAGAGGCCCCTTGATCTGCGACGCCTTGACCGGACCGAATGCGTTGATCACGCCGGTGCGTTCCCGAACGTCCGTTAAGGTCACGGTGCCATTCGAATTGCGAACATCGGCCGTCTTGCCGACCGCGCGGACCTCGACGTCACCGAACCGGTTCTCGAGGGTCAGATTGCCTCGGACGTCGACGACCGTGACCGACGCATTGGTGTCGACGATCGCTGCATCGCCTGTCTGATCGGTCAAATCGATCGATCCGAAGGCGTTGCGGAGTTTGATCGTGCCGACGCCTTTGCTGAATTCGAGCGGACCATGACTCGTTGCCACGTCTGCATCGGCCTTCAAGCCGGTTACGCTGACCGCGCCGAAGGCATTCTCGACCTCCAGGGGCATGGCCTCCGGCATCGAGATTTCCAGATCGGCCGAGTAAGAGACGTTGTCCGAAAACAACCGACTCCAGAAGCTGCTCTTCTGTTCCGGATATTCGGTCGCGATGCTGAGTGAGGCCGCGGAGTCCTGGACATCGAACTTGATCGCTTCCGCGAATCGGCGTGCGCTCTCTTCATCCTCTGCAGACACCCGGATGTCGGCGCGGAAAGTGATCTGATCCGAGTTTCCCACGCTGACCCTAACCTGCCCCAGACGGTGCCGGATCTGCAGCTTCTGTCCTTCCCGGAAGACGAAAGTCCGATCGTAGCTGCGTTTGAATTCCTGGCGGGAGGTCTTCGCCGCGACGTCGACGAGATTCGCTCCGAAGCCCAACGCGATCAGAAGCAATGTCGGAAAAAGGGCTCGAGTGACGCGAGACCGGCACTGGAGAGGCCACTGCCCTGCATCGTGCACGGTCGAGCCCAGCGACGAGACCGAACCCGAACCGGCCCGTCGCCGCCACCGGGCTGCTCGGGGCCAATCAGAGGACATTTTGAGATCTCTTGACATAGTCGTCCAACTCCTTCAGCGCCTGTTTCTTCGCCTCGTAGACCGAGAGAAGGGCGGTTCTCAATCCCGCATTGAAGCGGTTGTTTTCGATTTCTTCACGGAGTTCGGCTGCCGCGTCGTCAATGGCGAGCAGCCGTTCCCGGTAGCTGGAGGCCAGGGCCGAGTCCGGGGAATTCAATTCGCCCGCCACGGCCTTTTCGAGTTGCGCCATGGAATCGAGGTACTTCGCTTGAACGGCCTCGACTTGGGCCAGAGCCGATTCGCTCAGGAGCTGATCCGACCCCCGATCACTCGATCCGTGATGCGGCAAGACGTGCCAGAGCAGAGCCAGAGCGACAGCCGCCAGCAGCAGTGAGGCCGCGATCCTCAGCCATCGGAGGGAGAAATCCGAGCCGCGTTCATCGAAAACAGCCCGCTGACTCGGCAACTCGGCCATCAACGACGTTTCAATCCTGGGCCAGAGTTCCGGAGTCTCCCATTCACGGTGCAGATCTCGAGCGGCCACGGAGAGCTCGCGCCAGAAGCGGATTTCCCGCCGGCAGACGGGACATGTCTCGGCATGAGACTCGGCCCTCTCCCACCGCGGGTCGTCCGGATTCTCGAGAACCGATGGGAGGTCCGCGCAAGTGAACGTCATGGCGTCTTCCGATTCCGGCCTCGGCCCAGCAGGCGCTGTAGTTCCCGCTTGGCCCGATAGAGGCCATATTTGGAGGTCCCCTCCGGGATCTCCAGAATCCTTCCGATCTCGGAGTGAGTGAAGCCCTCCACCTCATAGAGTACGAAGATCGATCGCTGACGAGGATCGAGTTTGAGGATCGCGGATTCGAGGGCGAAGCGAAGCGGGTTCGAGTGATGCGCGGCCGAGGCTTCGCTCAGGTCTTCGAGCGGCACGACCGGATCAGCCGTTGCCGCCCGAAGCCGGCCCCGCCGGCGTCGAAGGTCGTAACACGTATTGACCAGAATCCGAAAGATCCACGTACCCAGCTCCGATTCGCCTCGAAATTCCGAAATGTTGCGATAAATCTTGAGGAACGCATCCTGGACGGCATCCTCCGCATCCGATCGGTTTCCCAGCAGGTTGAAGGCGACACTTTTCATCCGCGTTCCGTGGAGCCGATAGAGCCATTCGAAGGAGGTTAGACTGTCCCTGCAGCAGCCTGAGACCAGTTCGGTTTCACTTGGTACTCCGGGCTTTTGGGCGGACCTCTCGTCCGAGCCGTTTTCGGCATCCATTTCCTGTCTCGGAGAGACGATCACCAACCCCCTTCTCGCGGATATAGACGCACGACACGAGCAAACCGTTGAGAGAATCTCACCAATCCGATGGACATGCCACCAGCACATCCATCAGGTGGAATGCGGCCCGTTGACGACTGCAGATCGTCGAAACCGAAAAAGGTACAGGACACCGAAGCGGAATGCCGGACTTCACGGAGTGAGCATGCGGATATACCGGGCAACTTCTACGCTCGCTCCCTGCCCCCGGTAGAAAGCGATCACGCGCTCGAGGGCCCGCCGGGTTTCCCTGCGCCGGGGGCTCTCCTTCCTCGCCAAAGGTACGCCCGCGGGAGCAGATGACCTCTGGAAGTTGAACCCGGAACCAGAACCCGGCTCCCTGGACCAGAGTCTCGACCCGGTCTTGGACAAAGCCCTCTTTCCGTCCAACACAGACGGCAAGTTTCGCCTGACCGCCATCTACAATGCTCCCGACGGTACACACTGCAAGGTTATGGAAGCCGATCATGAACGGGAGGTCCAAATCATGACCTCAGGAGCCTCTCGAACCTAGTCCCGCGGAGCGTGTCGCGGACCTCCGCATAGTTGCCGATCAGCTCAGTGTGTGTTGCGGTCACGAGTTTGCGGAGATTCGAATCGACGGGCCCTGTCCGCGAGCCCAGTCGCAGGAATTCGCACACCTCACTGATGAGCTCCATGTTCTGAACCAGGCTCTCGTAACGGATTTCGAGATGGGGGACTCTGGATAGTTGCAGCAGTGCTCGTGCGATCCGGAGATTGCGCCTCGAACGGCGCATGGACCGAAGGAGATCGGCCGTGTCCAGTTCGATCCGCACTCCGGATGGTCCCGCCTCGCCGACCAGGCTGTGCACGGTGTTTGTCAGATACCTCATCTGCGAAGAAAGGTACGAATCGAGATGATTCTCGCGAACGAGATGCAGAACCGGCAGGCGCTTCCAGACCACGTAAGCCCAGACTTCCGGAAAATGCACGATGTTCGCGTACATCAGCTTGAACCCGACGCGCTCAGGCTTGACGAACAGACGATTCAGATAGGCGAAGGTCCGCAGCGGGCGAACGGCAAATCCCCGCATCGGCGTCTCGCAGAAAAGCGGAAACCCGCGAAAACTCAAATCGAGATAGGCCGCTGTTTCCGCGCTCATGCGACGTTCGGACCCGGGGTTCCTCCGCGGAATGAAGAGCTCACCGTAAACGGACGTGCCGGTCGTGTGCCCGATGAGGTCGATCAACCAGGTCGATCCGCTCCTCGGTGCCGCCAGCACGACAAAGCCACGGTGATTGTTTCGTCGGACCATCTAGGATCGCGACCCCCGCACAACTTCCCCCAAACCCCTCCCAGACCGGCACCCGCAATTTTCTCACCCTCTTCCGTGCACCTCTCGGCGCTTCCGGATGCAGACGTCGAAAACGGAGAGATAACGCTCGACGGCATGATCCAGTGAATGCGCCTCGACTCGCTCACGGCCGTTGCGGGCGATCCGCGACCGGAGTCCCGAGTCCCGGGCTCCCAGAATTGTCTTGGCGGCCAGGTCTTGGACGTCTCCCTTGCGGAACAGGAGCCCGCTGGCGCCATCCTCGATCACCTCGCGGGCCGGGGCAATATCGCTGGCGATAAGCAACCGGCAACTCGCCTGTGCCTCGAGGTAGACCCGGGACAGACCCTCACTTTCCGACATCGACACAACCAGATCGGAGAGGGCCAGATGCGCCGGAATCCTCGAGTGGTCGACCCATCCCGCAAAGCGAAATCGGGGCGTCAGCTGCCGCCTGCGGCACTCCTGCTCCATCGGCTCGCGGAAAGCGCCATCGCCCACGACGACGTAGCGAAGACGCGGTTCCGCCCGCAAGGCAAGCTCCGCCGACAGGATCAGATCCATCGGCCGCTTGACCGCCTTCAGGTTGGAGAGGTGCATTACGACGATGTCCCGTGCGTCCAGCTGCAGGTGGCTCGCGATTCCCTTGTCACGAGGAACGTGGGAGAACTGCGCCAGAGCCACGGCGTTGAGAATTTCCTCGACATTGGCAAAGCCCCTCCGTCGCAGACCTTCCGCCATGTGCCGAGCCGCCGACACCAGAAGGTCCGCCTTGCGGAACTCCGAGAGCAGTCGATCGGCATGCTTCTTCGGATAGCTCCCGTTGAGCATCGCGACGGTCGTGTTCCCTCGGATTCCCTGTATGCACGGGATGTTTTCGGCCGCCGCAAGCTCGAGCACGTGCAGGCCGAAAGTCTCCCGACCCGAAATCAGGACGTCGGGCTTCTCCGCCGCGATCAGCGTCCCGAGTCTGGCCCGGATCTGCCTTCTCTCCAAGTCCAGATAGTCGTCTGAGGCCGGAACGTTCGGCCCGGTGTAGAAGTGCGGCACAACGAATCGGTGTACCCCCAGCTCAGGGTGAGACACAGCGAACCGATCCCCGGCCTCGAGTGCGTCAGTCGTAATCGGAGCCAGCGAACGGACCCGGTGTCCGCGAGCGGCAAAGCCGCTCAGCAATTGGGCCCACGAGATCCCGGACCCTCCCGGATGCGGGGGCAGCATGCCCGAATAGAGAATGCTGAGGCGCGTCTTTGGGGACACCAACTGCTCTTTCCCAGCTTCGTCCGAACGTTTGAACAATAACGTCGAGTCTATTTCGAAATTCCGAAACATCGCAACCAGGCAACGGACTCCGGACGAGTCTTGCCAATTCATAGCGCGCGACACTAGGACCCTGCCCTCACGGCGCGAAACGGGAGGGTCTTGCCCCGGCTCGTAACCAGCGGTCGCTGCCTCCGCACCTCCAGCGTGCCGGCACGTGCCCAGATATTGACTTTGAAGTCGTAGTACCGCCTCGCCTTGCCGAGTTCCTCGAGAAAGGTGGTAACCAAGGCGGCGTGGTCCACAACTCCAATTTCCGGACTCACCAGCAGTGCATATCGGACCAGGCCCCGGGTATCTTCCTCCTCGACCAGCTGATAGTCCGTCATGGCGCCGCCGAACTTCTGAGGGAGAACCTGCTCCAGGAGGCGAATCAGATCCGGCCCGAAGAACGTCATTCCCTCACTCGTGATCTTGTCGAAACCTCGAATCGACTCCAGATGCCGACGAAAGCCCAGCCGACCGAAGAGGCAGTCGCAGTCTCTCGATTTGATGACTCCGTGGTCACCGATTTCCGTATTCAGCAGCACCTTCGGACAGGCGCGCCTTAGTCCCGTCAGCAAAAGCGAATCCGCCTCGAATCCATCGGCGAGAACACGAGGTCTCTGGACCACAGCGAAGACATCCTCGTAGAGATGCACATCGTCAGGACTCTGGGGATGACCGCACTGGCTACCGACGGTGCCGCCCTCGGCGAATCCGTACGTCTGAACGGCCTGGACACCGGCCGCCTCGATCGAGGCGCGACGCGTCGGCGTCAGTGCCTCGCCGCGCAGGAGGAAAGTGCACCCTGCGAGAGAGAGGCTCCGATCCTCCATCGCCCTGCAGATCCTAACGGCAACGCTCGGATAGGTATTCAGCGAGGGCCTCTCGCCCTGGGCGACCAGCCCAGCCAGGTATTCGCCGACTCTCCAGGACTGGTCGATGGGGACGAATTCCGGTCGGGACATCCCAAGGGCCCGCCGTACCTGGAAGTGCACCGAACTGGCCACCATACGATCGCGCCAGGTCGCCATCCCGGCAATCGAATACCATCGGTCGATGCGTTTGCCGAAGCCGGCGCATCGAAGAAGGCTGTTGCAGATTCCCGCATGCGTGGGTGTGTAGTACACGAGGGGAGAACCCAACAAGTCGTGTTCGTCAAACCAGACCGCCCAGTGGGGTGCCGACTCGGCGATGTGCTCCAGATCGACGACGACGCGGGTCGGCCGCCGGCCGCGGGTGCCCCCCGAACTGCTGTCGAAGTGACGTTTGATGAGCGGATTGTCGAAATCTCGGTCCCGGAAGTCGAAACTTCGGCTGCCTCGGACGGCGGGCGCAAAACCCTTGAACTCCTCGAAGCTCACATAGACCCCAGCCCGGAGTAGTCGTTCCAGTGCGCCCTCGAGGCCTTCCTGCGCGACCAGATTTCGGACATCTCCGAGTTCGCATCCCGCGTAGAGCAGAAGCTGAAGGTAGGGGCTTCGAGGATTCTGGAAAACGGCCCGTTCAACCATCTCGAGGAACGTGGAATCCCGTGCTCTCAGCTGAAGAGCGAGCCTCTGCCGGGCGGCCTCGACCGACACAGGTTCACGGACAAAGGTTTTCAGTCCGAGACCAAATCGGAACAGGCCTCGCAGGTCAGACAGCAGCGTCATCGATCTCCACCCTGTAGCAGGTCCGGAATCTACGCCCGAGGGGACGACTATCGCGCGAAAACCGCCTGGGCCTCGAACGGGCCACCGCGCGTACCGATTCGGGTCCGTTTCCTCCTCCGGAATACCCCGTTTCAGCGCGCTGCACATCATACAACACAGCAAATGACGCAGGGCTGTGAGCAGTTCGTCGCACAAGGGTGTTCTGCCCCGCCATTCCGGGGGATCAAACCAACCGAAACCGAAAGGGAGCCGACGCCGCTCTGCTTGCGTGCCGGACGGGTTGCTCGCAGGATAATTCACGCATCGAGCGCTCGATTTTGCACCGGTGGTTGCTATCATCGACTTCGTTTCTCGCTGCGGATCACTACGAACAGAATCCGTCGGGAAAGTCTGGATCATGGCGAAACCAACAGAGAAGAAGACGAGAAGACGGCGTTCACGCAAGTCCGGCAAGAGCGCCGCCAAACGGGTGCAGTCCAGGAAGCCGAGCCTGTTGGGGTGGAAGACCACCGACCAGGAGGAAATCGAGCGCCGTCGGCTCCGGGCGTCGCTCGAGCCGATGCAGATCGAACCGCTGGAGCCGGATCAAGCCTTTTTCGGCACATTCCGGACCCGATCCCAGAGCGCCGGCGGCTCGTACCTGGTCGAAATCCGTTCGTTGAAGGAACTCCAAAACTCCTGCACCTGTCCCGACTATCGGGTCAATGGTCTGGGAACCTGCAAACATATCGAGGCCGTCCTCTCACGCCTGCGCCACCGCCGGGTGCGCCTTTTCGAGCGCGCATCGGTCGAAGGTTCCCCGCGCACTGAGATCTACGTGTTCGGCGAGGAAGATTCCGGCAGGAAGATCGTGCGCGCAAGCTGGTCGGACAAGACCACGCAACCGACCAGAGATCTACTGGCCCCTTACTTCTCGACGGACGGCACTCTGCTCGCCTCTCCCGAGATTGGGATCGCCGCGGTTCGAAAGAAGCTCGAATCGGCCTCCACCGATGTTCGCCGCCAGGTCCGGATATCCGCCGCCGTCGAACAGTGGCTCGACAGGAGGAGGCGGAATCACGAGCGCGAGGCCGCGCGCGAAGCATTTCTCAGAGACGTCGGAGCCGGCAAGCGCACGCTCGACTTTCTCAAGCTCTCGCTCTATCCCTATCAGCAGGAGGGCGCGCTCCACCTGGCTTTCACCGAGCGTGCCATGCTTGCCGACGACATGGGCCTCGGCAAGACCGTGCAGGCGGTCGCCGCCTGCGAATTGCTTCGGCGGCTTCGGAGAATCGAGCGCGTGCTGGTGGTGTCGCCCGTCTCCCTGAAGGCCGAGTGGGAGGAGCAGATCGCCAAGTTCACGAACCTTCCCTCTCTGGCGATTTGGGGGAATCGATCGCAGCGACTGTCCCTCTACCGACAGCAGTCCTTCTTCTATCTGACGAACTACGAGCAGATCCTCAGGGACGTCGAGGAGATCAACCGCGATCTCGCACCCGACGTCATCATCCTGGACGAGGCCCAGCGCATCAAGAACTGGCAGACGAAGACCGCCAAGGCGGTCAAACGTCTCTCCAGCCCGTTCGCCTTCGTGCTGACCGGTACTCCCCTCGAGAACCGGATCGACGAGATCTACTCGATCCTGGAGTTCCTCGACCCTCATCTCCTCGGCCCTCTGTTCCGGTTCAATCGTGAGTACTACGAGCTCGACGCACGCGGAAAACCGGCCGGATACCGGAACCTGGACAAGCTTCGGCGCCAAATTCGACCCCTGATGCTCCGGCGGCGCAAGGAAGACGTCGAAGAGGAGCTCCCGCGTCGAGTGGTCAACAACTACTTCGTCTCGATGCACCCCGAGCAAAACACGCGCTATCAGGAGTACAGCTCCCGGGTTGCCCGGCTGGTGGCGATTGCTCGCAGGCGCCCGCTGAAGAAGGAGGAGAGCGAGCGTCTTCAGAAGTATCTGGCCTGCATGCGTATGTTGTGCGACACGCCCTACATCCTGGATGCCGACTGCCGGGTCTGCCCCAAGCTCAACGAGCTGGGCAGCATCCTGGAGGAGGCTCTCGAAGCCGATGGCGCCAAAATCATCATCTTCTCCGAGTGGGAGAGGATGCTCGCATTAGTGGCCGAAATGGCCTCGCAGATGGGCATCGACTACGCCTGGCACACCGGTTCGGTGAACCAACCCAAACGGCGAGAAGAGATCCGCCGGTTCAAGAGCTCAGACGAGTGCCGGCTGTTCTTGTCCACCGATGCCGGCAGCACCGGATTGAATCTGCAGGCAGCCCGGGTCGTCATCAACCTGGATCTGCCCTGGAACCCGGCCCGGCTGGAACAACGGATCGCCCGCGCCTGGCGCAAACACCAGAAGCACTGCGTCCAGGTCGTCAACCTCGTGTGCGAACACTCGATCGAGCACCGCATGCTCGGGTTGCTGGCCGAGAAGCAGCGCCTGGCCGACGGAGTCCTGGACGGCTTTGGCAATCTCGAGTCGATGGCCATGCCCTCCGGACGCGCGGCACTGATGCAGCGCCTCGAGGAACTGATGAACCTGGACCTGCGACAGGCCTACGCGCAGCCGCCGAGTCCGCAAGGATCGGAACCGCCCGTACCCGTGGATCCCATCGAGGCTTTCTCGAACGACGTGGCCGCCCGCTTGCCGGACCGGCTGCTCCTGGTCGAGGTCCGGTCGACGGACTCGGGGGTTTCATCGGTTCTCGCCGTGGTCGACGGACCGCCGGAGCAGTTCGAGTCGATCCTTCAGAAGTCTCTGACCGGCAGTTTCTCGGCCGACGACGAAAGGCCGTCGTTGGATGTCGTCGACCGGGGCACTTTCGAGACGATCCAGAGGCTCATCGGCGCCGGACATCTACGGCCGGTCTCGGAGACCGCCCGGCGGCTTTACGAGAGCCCTGAGCTCGCGGCCGAGACGCCGGCTCGGCCGAACCGCCACGCCGAAGCCCAAAAGATCTTCGATCCGGCGCACCGAAAGCTGGAGATGTCCGAATTGCTGTGGAACAACGGTTTCACTTCCGAAGCCTGGCCTGCGCTCCGCAACGTCGTCGACATTTCGTTGAGGACGCTGGCTTGTCTGCGGGAAATCCCGATCTCCGAAGAACGGGGACCGTTCGATCCTCCGGTCCTCTCCTCGCTGCTGGAGTCCCTGGAAATCGACAAGCCCGAGATTTCAGTGATCTCGAAATTGAACGACCCGGGCCGGGACGGCGAACCGAAGTCGGCGGAAGACTCGCAGCAGCTCCTGCCAACCACTCGCCGCATCTTCGAACTCGTCCAGGAGCGGCTCCATCAGGCCGCGTTGCGATAGTGCGCGCCCGCCGACGGGACCGATGGGACGCACCCGGTGAGACCTTTGTCAGGGTCCTATCCGCCCCTTCGGTCCCAACGGTCTCAGATCCGTCCCATCGCGGTCTCGAGCGGTCCCATATGTGCCTCACACGGAAGTAACGGGTGTGAGAGTCCCGCTGTGGGCCAGATGAGGTCAATGGCATACGGCGGCGAGCCGCCTAGAATCCCCGCAAGTCCGTGCTGCTTCGAGCCGGCAGGCCGGGCCGTGGAATCCGTTTCAGAACCCGGTACTCGATTCCGTGCTCGGCGCAGAAGCGGCGTTTTTCGGGACGGTCGCCGTCTTCGTTGACCGCGTAGACGTGAGGGCGGATGCGGGCGATCTCCGGTTCTGCATCGAGCCAGCCGTCACCGGAGGAGATCAGCGCACTCCGGACAAAGCGGATCGCGCCGACCAGATAGCGCCGCTCCACGGCGGGGAGATGAGGGTGCCCTTCGCCCTTCAGCAGTCGGATGTTGGCGTCGTGTCCGACCACGACGTAGAGATGTCCGATCCGGGAGACTTCTTCGAAGAAGCGGACGTGTCCCGAGTGCAGCCAGTCGAAGCAGCCGGTGACGATGACTCGTCGATCCGCTCCCGGGGGCTCCGGCCGATCCTCTTCCGGAGACGGAAAGCCCGCCAGCTGTTCCGTCGTCAGCACTCTGAAGTCGACGCCCTTACGGAGACATGCCTCCTGTCGAGCCGGGTTGGCCGACTCCGGCCCCAGCACCCAGAGGTCGGTCTTCCAGCCGGGGATCTCGGGCACCGCGTCGGCGTCGACCGAGGGTCCCGAGACCTCGAGACCCTCAACGAAGCGGATCGATTCGAGGAGATAGCGGCGTTCGGCGGAGGGAAACTTCGGAGGCTGCCCGAGTTGACGGCGAATCGCCTCGTCGGACCACAGCAGGACGCGAACCGGTCCGAGCTTCGACGCCTCGTGAAGCAGTCGGACGTGTGACGAGCGCAGGTCATCGAAGGGACCCGCAACGACGACCCGAGGCGCACTCACCGGCGTCTCACCCGGATTCGGAACGCACCAGGAAGTTCCCGCTCGGATGCGACATAGAGGTAGCCGCCGCCGCAACCCGAGTACATGGCCCCGTATGCGAGCGACTGGTAGTGCCGCAGGAGGCCGGCAAGATCCACTTTCAGCGTCGGGTGACGCACGGTCGCCGGCAGGATCTTCTCCCAGCATTTCATGCACTCGTTCATCGATCGCCCCAGGGCCGGGAGATCCCGGTCGAGAATCGCGTTGAAACACTCGGCGCCGCTCCGGCCCAGGCGGCGGACCCAATCGGGGTCGGGATGGATCTCACCGAGCGGGCTGTAGCCCTGCGGGCGCGAACCGACGGGGATGACCTGCAGCGACTCCTCCAGCCAGGAGATGATCCCAGGGTCGCAGGTCGATTCGATGCAGCATGGAAAGATCCCTCTTTCGTGCCGGTAGTCGAAGTCGATGCGGGAAATACCCGGATAAATGAGACCGATCATGTCCTGGGAGCCGGAAGGAGCTTCCGAGCCACGATTCTCTTCCCCATAAAGCTCGCGGACGAGATCCAGAGGGTCCCGGTCCGGGAGCGTATCGTCCCAAATGAGGCGGGCCACTTTGCGCGTCCCGGTCGCCATCCCCGCACGGTCCATGAAACGGACCGAAGGCTCGAGACTGACCACGACCATGGACCCGGGGGGCGCAGGATCGTGCTCCGAGACAAATGGCTGATCGATCCATCCTCCCGCCAGTGCCATTCGATACGGAATCGCTCCGATCACATCGGTCAGGCTCATGTTTTCCGGGTCCTCCGAGCTGATCGATCTCCTCTTCGACGCGGCAGGGACGCGCGCATCCGCTTCACATCATATCCCGGACCGTCCTGTGGCCGGCCTTGCGATCGAAGTACTGTCGCTCGATCCACTCGAAGGTGGGAACCATGCCCGTGCGCAACGGTGTCGACGGCTCCCAGCCCAGCACCTTTCGGATGAAGGTGTTGTCGCTGTTGCGGCCGGCTACGCCACGCGGTGCGTCGGGATCATAGCTTCGCTCGAGACGGATTCCGCCGATTTCTTCGCAAATCGAGACGAGTTCGTTGATCGACACCAGCTCACTGGATCCCAGATTGATCGGCGTCGCGATCAGCTCGTCGCAGTGTGCGATCCGGTCGATGCCTTCCACACAGTCGGCAATATACATGAAGCTGCGCGTCTGATTGCCGTCCCCCCAGATCTCGATCCGGTGGTCGCCGGTGTTCTTGGCTTCGATCACCTTCCTGGAGATCGCCGCCGGGGCCTTCTCTCTCCCGCCGTCCCAGGTTCCCCAGGGGCCGTAGACATTGTGAAAGCGCGCGATGAAGGTGCGCAGCCCGCGCTCCGCCCAGTACTCCTGGCAGAAGATCTCCGAGATCAGTTTTTCCCAGCCGTACCCCCGCTCCGCGTTGGCGGGATAGGCGTCCGACTCCTTCAGCGCCCGGACCTTTGGATCCTGTTGCAGGTCGATGTTGTAGGCGCAGGCCGAGGAAGAGTAGAAATAGCGCTCCACTCCAGCCCGGTAAGCAGCCTCGATCATGTGCGTATTGATCAGAACGCTGCGCAGACACTCCACGCGAAAGCGCTCGATGAATCCCATTCCTCCCATGTCGGCGGCCAGGTTGTAAACTTCGACGGCGCCTTCGCAGGCCCTCCGACAGGACTCAGGTTCACTGAGATCGAGGCAGAGCGTTTCGACGCCCCGCACGATCTGATACCAGTAGGGAAGCGGTTTCTTGTCGACCGCCCGGATGCGGGTAAACCCCTGTTCCTGAAAATGGCGCACCAGGTTTCCCCCGATGAATCCTCCGGCGCCGGTCACCAGAATCAAATCCTGCTTGTTGCGGTCGGTTTCAGCCATCCCGACATTATAGAGGCCCTTCGACCGGGCCTCCACTTTCCCCGTGCGGGGCAGCCGCAAAACGGTACAGGACCGGCCTGGGTAGCTCCGAAGCTGCGACTTCTCGGAAGTCACACGTTCGGGATTCCCATCGGGTCGACCGGCTGGAGGATGACGATCGGAGCGGCAGGGAACTCCAGGGCAGGACACTGCGTTACCTCCAAGGTGCTAATCTGAGCAGATGTACACACTCGTGCTGCTGGCCCTCCTTCTGATCGGGGATCCGGCCCCCGCGTCGTTGAATCTGGATGCCTCCTCGCTGGCCGACGGACCCTACAGTGAGATGTCGATGGTCTATCAGAAGGGGATTCTCTTCATCTCGGTTGACGTTCTGGACCTGGAGATCCGCTTCGGCCCCGACGCAACCCGACAGTTCCAGAGTGTTCTGGAGGGCCGGGACGAGGTGTCATCGAAACTCGAGCAGAAGATCGTGTCGGCCGCCTTCTCGGCGGACAACGTCCTCGTCGAGATACAGTTCCTTCGTGACATCGATCTGCAGCGCTTCATTCAGGAGGCCCGGCGGAACACGAAACGCGCCTATGATGCCGGAATGATCGATGAATCGGAACTGAAGCGAGTGGATCAGAACCTGCCCGAGTGGTACGCGTCTCTCCGAGGCCGGAACATCCGGGAGAACGATCGGATGTTCTATCGGATCCAGCATCAGTCCATGCGCACGGTCTTCCTCGGAGTGGACGGAAAGGTCTACGTCGATCAGGTCGATCAGGGTGAATCCGCCGGCAGGACCATGCTGGCCGGATATCTGGCGCCGGGATCGGGATTCCGATCGGAGCTGATCGAGTCTCTCGCCCGAAGGAGTCCTTGACGTCGGCCGACCTCGGCCCAGCGCGGGCCCGGCGCTACTCGCAAGCACCGCGATGAAGGAGCTGGGCAACGCTCTGCCGGAATTCGAGGACGTCAAAGGGCTTCTCGATCCGGGCGTTGTCGACTTTGGCCAGGTAGTCCCGGGTCTTGGGGGTAAAGGCTCCTCCGGTGATGAACACGACGCGGGTCGCAAGCGCGGGATGGGTTGCGCACAGCCATTCGTGCAGATCGATTCCCGACATCCCCGGCATCATCATGTCGCACAGGACCAGATCGAATGCCTGATCGGCGTCCAAAATCCTCTGAGCTTCCTCTCCGGAACCCACTTCGACGACCTCGTTGCCTCGCAGCATCTTGACCATGGCTTTCCGGATGCCCGCTTCGTCGTCCACGACGAGGATACGGCCGCAGGCGTCGGAATGGGCTGTGGGGCTCTTGGTGGGTCCGACCGGGTCCTGGTCGGTACTCGTATTGACCGGCAGGCAGACCACGAAACTCGTACCATCACCCACCGTGCTGCTCACGTCGATACGCCCGCCGTAGCTTTCGACGATCGACCTGCAAATGGGTAACCCGAGACCGGTACCCACGCCGATTTCCTTCGTTGTAAAGAACGGATCGAACAGTTTCGGAAGGTGCTCCTCGGGAATTCCTTTTCCCGTATCACGCACCTCCACGAAAACCTCTTGTCCCGCTTGCCAGGTGCGAATGCGAATCTCGTTGTTCTCGGCGTCTCCTTCCGGTATGGCATGAGCCGCATTGATGAGTAGATTGAGAAAGACCTGCGAGAGCCTGCCACTGTTGGCCAGGATGGGCGATGTCCTGCCATAGTCCTTGACCAGCCGGGCCCGGTACTTGATCTCGTTGAATACCAGCGTGAGGGAGGCTTCGATGACGGGCCTGAGGGAGAACGCAACGACATGATCCCGCTCCACCCGGGAAAAGACCCCCAGACCCCGAGTGATCTCCCTGATTCGTCGAGCTCCCTCCAGTG
This sequence comes from uncultured Acidobacteriota bacterium, assembly GCA_963823995.1. Lineage (GTDB taxonomy): Bacteria > Acidobacteriota > UBA6911 > RPQK01 > JAPXNP01 > JARRKC01. The sequence goes on along the minus strand of CAWGNQ010000008.1, from coordinate 404,729 downwards.
CACTCTCGGAGCGGGATCGGATGTCTTCCATCATCAGGGGGTTGAACGGTCCCTGGTCCTCCCCCATCAGCTGCGCCCATCCGTCATGCCCCAGCCGCTCGACGGCCAGATCCAGGCAGCGATGAACCGATGAGCAGAGTCCGGGCAGGTCGTCGACGAGGCTCTCCAGATTGTGCAGTACGTAGGTCAAAGGATTGTTGATCTCGTGGGCCACCCCTGCGGCCAGCATCCCCATGCTGGCCAGGCGATCGGACTGCGCGATCTGCGCCTGAAGGGTCTTCCGCTCGGTGATGTCCTGGTTGACGCCGTAGGTCTTCACGGTGCGTCCCCTTTCATCCTTTGTTACGAAGAAACGGACCGCCATGTGGCCGCTCGTGCCATCGGCGTAACGAATCCGGTGCTCGATCTGCCGGGTGAAGTTCGGATCGGGTGACTCGATCGCGGCTCGAACTTCGTCTCGGACGATCCCGATGTCGTCGGGATGACAGAACCGGCGCGCATATTCCTCGGGCGACATCTCGTAGCCGCCGACCTCCTCCGCCGAAGTACGGAAGATCCGATAGAAATTGTCGTTGAACGTGAACGTGTTCCGGTTCACGTCAAATTCCCAATCGCCGGCCCGAGCCATATCAAGGGCATTCGACAGCTGGGCCGAACGTTCCCGAAGCATCTCCTCGGCCCGCTTGCGCTCCGAAACGTCGAGAATCTCAGAGATAAAGCATCGGGGGCTCCCGTCCTCGTCGTTCCGCAGCAGGATCGTGCTGACATCGACCCAGATACTTCGTCCATCCTCGCAGAGGTATTGTTTCTCGATCCGGTAGCTCTGCTGTTGACCCTCCAGCAGCGAGCGCAGATGCTCCCGGGTCCTGGCTCGGTCGTTCGGGTGTGTCAAATCGTCAACGTGCTTGGTCGTCAGCTCTTCGCGCCCGTAGCCCAGCAGGTCGCAGAGGGACTGGTTGACTTCGGTCAGTCCACCGTCGACCGAGATCAGGCACTTGCCGATTCCCGCACTGGTGAATGAACGCTGGAAAAGTCCTTCGATCCGTCGGCGCTCGGTCTCGCCGGCGATGCTCCGGAGCGAGAAGGCTATGTCGCGGGCCACTTCCCAGACAAGTGAAGCCTCCTCTTCGTCGTTTCCAAGTCCCTCTGGGATCCCGGCACAGACGAATCCGTAATTCGTCTCGTTGCTCCACAGCGGCGCCACCAGACTCATCGGGAACTTTCGGCAACCTGCGTCTGGATTTCCCGTCAACGGACACTCGGGAGGGCAGTCGTCCTGGCGCATCGGGACCGTTCCGTGCGCAGCGAGCGCCTTCGTGCAGCAAGGCGGCAGGAATCCTTCCCGCAGCCGGTCGCTCATCCGATCGAACTCGCTGCCGAAACCGGTCTGGGAGGTCATGGTTGCCGACGATGCCTGCGACTCGGTCAAGGCGATCCAGGCGGCCTGATAGCCGCGGCTGTTCACCAGCGCATCACAGCTGAGGCGGAGCAGTTCACCGGGATCCTTCTCTCGGACGATGAGTTGGTTGACGGTTCGAATACCGTTGAGCACTTTGTTCAGGTGTTCGATTTTTCCGATGTTTCGTTTGTGCTCACGCCGAATCGCGGCGTCCCGTATCTCTCGCCGCACTGCCTCCGCCAGGCGCGTCAACGAGCCTTTGAGCAGGTAGTCGCTGGCCCCGGCCCGCATAGTCTCGACTGCCACGTCCTCGCCCACGGTCCCGGAAACCACGATGAAAGGGATGTCAAGGCCGGTCGACTGGAGTACGGCCAGCGCAGTCGGCCCATCGAACCGTGGCATGCTGTAGTCGGACAAGACCAGATCCCAATTGCGATCCGCCAGTGCCGAACGGAGTTCCTCCTCGGTCTCTACCCGAGCGTGCAGTGGTTCATATCCGCCTTTTCTCAGTTCGCGAAGAAGGAGCAGAACATCGTTCTCGGAATCTTCGACAATCAGCGTCCGCAGTGGCTCTCTCATGTTTCTCAACGTCTCCTGTGCGACGGCTCGTTCAAACGAAGCCAGTATCGGCCCAGCTGTTGCACCGTCTCGCTGAAACTGCCGAACTCGACCGGCTTGCGCACGTAACTGTTCGCCCCGGCCAGGTAACTCTCGATCAGATCGCGTGGCTCGTCCGAAGAGGTCAACACCACGATCGGAAGGGTCCGGGTCCTCTCCTCCGCCCGAATGCGGCGCAGGACGTCGAGACCGTCGACCCGGGGGAGTTTGAGGTCGAGCAGGACGACAGCTGGAAGGTCCTGGTCGGGCAGTATTGTCGGGTCCGGCCCGATCAGGAAATCCAGAGCTTCGACCCCGTCCCGGACCACCGTGACCGAGTCGGCCATCCCCGCCTTGCGGAGGGCCCTGAGCGTCAACTCCTCATCGTGCGGATTGTCCTCCACCAGCAGGATCGTTCTCGGTCGGTCTCCGGTCGGCATGGCTAAGATGCTCCACCCTTCCCATCTTCCTCATTCAGAGTGAAAAGGAAGGTAGCTCCCTGGTCGACGACACCCTCGGCCCAGACCTGGCCCCCGTGACGGGTGACGATGCGACGAACGGTCGAGAGTCCTACCCCGGTTCCGGGAAATTCGGTCATCCCGTGAAGACGCTGGAACGGGCTAAAGAGCTTTGCGACGTAGCGCATATCGAAACCGGCGCCGTTGTCACGAACGAAGTAGGTCTCGGTTCTACCTCCATTCGTCCTTCCGAATTCAATCCTGGCGTCGGTCTTGTCCCTGGTGAACTTCCATGCGTTTGCCAGAAGATTCTCCAGGACCTGCCGCAGGAGTCGTGGATCGCCGTTGACGTAGAGGCCGGGTTCGATCTCGACGTCGACCCGCCGGGCCGGTTCACTCTTCCGCAGCGTGTCGACGACTTCCATTGCGGTGGCACTCAAGTCCACCTGCCGGGAGCTCATCTCGGCCCGGGTGACTCGGGACAGTGCGAGAAGGTCCTGGATGAGCTGGGCCATGCGCCGTGCCTCTCCCGAGATCCGCTCGAGGTAGTCCCGTCCCTGTTCGTCGAGCGCCTCGAGGTGATCCTCCAGGAGCGCTTGGCTGAAGCCCTCGACGGCACGCAGGGGAGCCCGCAAGTCATGGGAGACCGAGTAGGCGAAGGCCTCCAGTTCGTGATTCACCGCTTTGAGTTGGGTCGTCCGCTGCGAGACGAGCAGTTCCAGGTCGTCATTGAGTTTGCGCACCGCCTCCTCGACCCGCTTGCGCTCGGCGATTTCCTGCAAAAGTCTCTCGTTGACGTGTTGGAGTTCGGCGGTCCGCTCGCCCACCAGATCTTCGAGTCGGTTGGACTGCTCCTGAATCTCGGAACGCTGACGGTGAAGCTCGAGGAAGGCCAGCACCTTGCTCAAGAGAACGACCGGATCGTAGGGTTTGACGATGTAGTCCATGGCGCCGATTTGGTAACCCTTGAACATCTCCTTTTCCTCGGCATAGGCCGTCAGGAAAATGATCGGCACGTGTCGTGTCTGGTCTTCGCTGCGCAGGTGCCCGGCCAGTTCGTAACCGTCCATGCCGGGCATCTGGACGTCCAGGATGGCCAGTGCGAAATCGTGGTTCAGCGAAGCCAGGAGAGCCTCATTGCCGCTTTGGGCTTTGACGATCTCGGCACTGGTTTCCTTGAGTGTGGTCTCCAGGCTGAACAGGTTCTCCGGCTTGTCGTCAACGATCAGGATCTTCTGCTTGTCGGTCACCGCGTGTCCTCCCCCTGGTCTACTTCTTGCCTTTCGGCTCCCGGACGGGTTCCCAGGCGAGTCAGGCATTCCGCGATCTCGCCGGGAGAAAGCAGCCGGTCAACGCAGCCGGCTTCGACGACCGCCTGAGGCATGACGGGATGTCGGGCACTTCGGGGATCCTGCGCGATGGTCATCCCTCCATGCCGCCTGATCAGGCACATCCCCTCGGTGCCGTCAGTGTTGGCGCCGGAGAGGAGCACGGCGACGACGGCGCGGCCCCACGCACGTGCGGCGCTCTCGAAGAGTACGTCGATCGACGGTCGGGACCAGCGGACCTTCTCGTCGAAGGATAAAGAGAGCGTGTCGTCGCTTTCGGCGAGCAGATGATAGTCTGCCGGAGCGAGATAGGCGTGGCCGGGCTCGATTCGCTCCTTGTCCCTTGCCTCGGTCACGGTCAGTGCCGACAAACGGTTGAGGTGCTGTGCGAGAAAGCCTGCTTCCGTTCGGTGCAGGTGTTGGACAGCCAGAATCGGAATCGAGTAGCCGCCCGGCAACGGCTCGAGGATCGCCGAGAGAGCCTCGACACCTCCGGCCGACCCGCCGATCACGATTGCCCGGTAGCGGTCGAAAGGGACACTCACGATAACCCTCACGATAACCTCGTCCTCACAACAACCTCCTCACGGCACCCTCCGTGGCTGTATACCGAACAACAGGCGCGACTCCGTCCCGCTCAAAGGATCTTCTTTCGGTAGATCCTGGCTCTTGCATCGATGACATCGTAGTCGTCTCTTACTTCCGTGAACTGAAGATCCTCCTTCGTCCCCAGACAGAGAAAGCCTCCACGCACCAGGCTGTCGGTGAACAGTCGGAGCGCGCGGTTCTGGAGCGGTTTATTGAAATAGATCAGGACATTGCGGCAGAAGACGAGATGCATTTCGCCGAACACGCCGTCGGTCACGAGATTATGGTTGGCGAAGGTGATGCGCTTCTTCAGCCCGCTGTTGATCACGGCGGATTCGTATCCGGCATGATAGTACTCGGCGAATGAGGTGGCACCGCCTGCCTGTTGATAGTTCCGGGTGAATTCCTTCATCTTGTCGGCGGGATAGACTCCCTCACGGGCTCTCTCGAGGACGGAATCATTGAAATCGGTGCCGAACAGACTGGCCCTTTCCCCGAGTCCCTCCTCCTTCAGCAGGATGGCCATCGAGTAGGCCTCCTCCCCCGTGGCACAGCCGGCGTGCCAGATTTTGACGTGGGGATAGGTCTTGAGCAGAGGCACGATTTCCTTGCGGATCGTGAGATAGACCAGCGGATCACGAAACATCTCCGTCACCGAGATCGAAAACTGCTGAATCAGTGCACCGGCGAACGTCCGATCGTGAAGAATCCGAGGGATGATATCGGAAACGGAAGCACAACCCGAGCACTTCAGAAACTGTCGGATCCGGCGGTCGACCGAGGCCCTGGCATAGGGTCGGAAGTCGCAGCCGTATCGCCGGAAAACGGCATCCAGCAGGAGGTCGACTTCTAGCTCTTCAATATGCCTCTCATCCACACCAGGATCTCCGCGAGTTCGGTGAACCTATCGGTAGAGCCAAACCCGCATCATCGAATAAAGACGATTCTCGTCCAATGGTTTCGGCATGTAGTCGCTCGCTCCTGCAGCGATGCACAGCGGCTGGTCCTCCTTCATCGCCTTTGCCGTCAAAGCGATGATCGGAAGCTTGGAGAATTTCTCTTCAGCCCGGATTCTTCGCATGGTCTCGTAACCGTCCATAACGGGCATCATGATGTCCATGAGAACGAGGTCGATCTCCGGGTTCTGATTCAGGACCTGCAATGCCTTTTCGCCGTTCTCCGCCTTGAGCGTTTTGACCCCCTTGGCGGTCAGAATCTTGGACAGAGCAAAGAGGGTCCTCATATCGTCATCGACGAGAAGCACCTTCTTGCCTCGGAAGATCTGATCGACATCGTGAAGAGCCGTGATCAACTTCTGCTTCTTGTCCGGCATCTGGCTGACGACGCGATGAAGGAAGAGCGAGATCTCATCCATGAGCCTCTCGTCCGATCTGACGTCCTTGATGATGATCGACTCGGAGAAACTGCGTAGTTCCAGCTCCTCGTCCTGCGTGATGTCCCGGCTCGTGTGGACGATGACCGGCGGGATCGTCACCGTGTCGTCCGATTCGAGAAGACGCAGCACCTGGGTGCCGTCCATGTCGGGGAGACCCAGATCCAGAATCATCAGGTTGTATTCGCCGGTCCTCAGAGCCTCGATCGCGGCTGCGCCCGAGACTGCTTCACGGATCTGGACGTCACCGTCGCCGATCAGTTGAACGATGTTCTGGCGCATTTTCGCGTCGTCCTCGACGACCAAGACGGTCCTGGGTTTCCCGTTGCAGGTGTCGGCGATCCTCTCGAAGACTGCATCCAGTTGGCCCTCCTCGGGCGGTTTCGTCAGAAAACCGATCGCGCCCTTTCGAAGAGCATCCAGATCGGCGTCCTCGACCGACATGATGTGGACGGGGATGTGGCGTGTCCGGGGGTTCTCCTTGAGCAGCTCGAGTATCGACCAGCCATCCATTCCAGGCAGCCTGAGATCGAGAATGATGCCGTTCGGCCGATGCGACTCGACCAGTGCCAGCCCCTCCTCGCCGGTCAGGGCGACGAGGCTCTTGAAGCCTTTCCGGTGACATTCCTTGACGAGCAGAGCGGCGAAACGGGGATCGTCGTCGATGATCAGGATGCTCCTGTCGTCGTCCGCCAAATTCGCTCGATCGTCTTCGACCATTTCCCTTTCTTCGAGCGACACTCGGGCGGCCCGGCTGATTCGATCGTGGGTCGCGGTCCTGCTCCCTTCCGTGATTCCGGAGGTTGCCGATTCCTTGGCTGCGACGTCTGTTGGGAGGAGAACCGTGAAGTTCGACCCTTTTCCCGGCTCGCTGGCCAGGCGAATCTCCCCACCGAGGAGCTGGACCAGTTCGCGTGTAATCGAAAGGCCCAGACCCGTTCCGCCGTACTTCCTGGCGGTACCGCCGTCGGCCTGCTGGAATGCCTCGAATATCACCTTCTGCTGGCGGGGTTCGATGCCGATCCCGGTATCTCGAATGGAGATGGCCATGGCCTGATCGCGGGGCAGTCCTCGGGGCAAGTGGGTATCCTCGGCAACCCGGCCGAACGACACACCCACCTCACCTTGTTCCGTGAACTTGATTGCATTGGCCACGAGGTTCTTGATGATCTGGTTCAGTCTCTTCTCGTCCGTTCGGATATGCACGGGCGCATCGGGTTGCATCTCGACCCGGAGGTGGAGACCCTTCTCTTCGACCACATGCTGGAAGTTCTCTCCAATTCCCGCCGCCACCTTGCTCAACTTCACCGTTCCGATCTGCAGGTCCGTTCTGCCGGATTCGATTCTGGCGAGATCCAGCACGTCGTTGATCAGTCCCAGCAGGTCGGTGCCGCTGTTGTAGATGATACGAGCCGATTCGATCTGATCGTCGGTGAGATTACCGTCCCGATTGTTCGCAAACACCCGAGCCAGGATCAGCAGGCTGTTGAGCGGTGTCCGCAGCTCATGTGACATGTTGGCCAGAAACTCCGACTTGTATTTCGAAGCCAGTGCCAGATCCTCGGCCTTCTCGGCAATCTCACTCCTTGCCTGTTCGACATCCCGCTTCTGGCGTTCGAGCAGCTCGTTCTTCTCCTCGAGCTCCTCGTTGATCACTTCCATCTCCTCGTGCTGCGCCTGGAGCTTCTCTTCGGACTGCTTGAGCACCGCGGCCTGTTCTTCGAGCTCTTCGTTGGCCGCTTTCAGCTCCTCCTGCTGCGCCTGGAGCTCCTCGGTGAGTTGCTGAGAATGCTCCAATGAGCGGGCCAGTTCGTCGCGCCTCTGAGCGGTCTCGAGGGTGATGGCGATGGCGGGCATCGCCTGGTGGAGATATTCGAGATCCGGTCCGCTCAGCTCACCGAGCGTGCCGATCTCGAGAACACCCCTGACATTCTCCTCGTAGAGGAAGGGTGTCACGCTGACGACGCTCGGGACCACTTCCCCCAAGCCGGAGGTGATCCTCAGATAGTTATTGGGAAGGTTACGGACCAGAATCTGTTTTCGCTCGAGAGCGGCCTGACCGACCAGTCCTTCCCCGACCTTGAACGAACTCGGTAGATCCTTCCTTGGGGTGTAGGCGTAGGTGCCAAGGAGCAAAAGAGTCGGTTCGCTTCTCGTCTCGTTCAGCACGTAGAACGCGCCAATTTTTGCATCCAGGAAGGTCGCGACCTCATTGATAATCTTCGAGGCGAGGGATCGGAGATCGAGGTCACCCCGCATCACGTCGTTGAGACGGGCGAGCCCCGTCTTTAGATGATCTTGGGCCTCCCTCTGTTCGCCGGCTTCCCTCAGGGATGACTGCATTCTTTGAACAGACCGGGCGAGCTTCGCGATTTCGTTATGGCCGCTCGTCTCAATGGTGCTGTCCAGATTGCCGCCCGCAATAGAATCGGCGACTTTGACCATCATGTCGAGTCCGCGGGTGATGGTGCCCGTGACGGCGAAGCCGAGACCCAGGGTAACGAGCAGCGTGACGGCCAGGACACCGAGCATCAGGGAAATAGCCAATTGCGCATCGGAGTCGTTGGCCACCTTGCGCTCCTGCAGTTTGGATTCGAGTTCATCCCGCAGTGCAGTCAGGGCCGCGCGAGCCTCGGCGGTGTGCTGCCGGGCAGCACCGGTGCTGAGTTCCATCGCCTCGGTATCCTCGTTCCTCGAACTCAGTTCCCGGATCTGCCGGTGGTCCTCCAGATAAAGCTGACTGTGCCTGGAGAATTCGTCGATATAGCGTTGCCCTCCGGCCGCCACGGTTTCGCGTAGGGCCCGAAGATCGTTTTCCAAAGCAAGCCTCATGCTGTCGAAGTCAGCCCTGTATTGGGCTTCGACGGCCTCCTTCTTGGACAGGATCATGTTTTTTTCGAGGATGAGCAGTTCGAGGAAGTCTGAACGGACTCGGCCGGATTGGCGTACCGCGGCCGCATCGAGATCGACCGTCGTCGTCAGGTGTAGGTTGGCGCGGTTGAGGTAGTAGATCCCCGTTGCCGCTATGACCAGCTGAAAGAAGACGCCGACGAAGACGATCAGCAGGACCTTGGCACGGACGGACATATTTCTCAGACGCATGGTGCTTTCACTCCCCGGGGTCGACGTTCCACCGCCGGCAGGACCGGGAGTGGAATGGTGCAGGGGTTCATGACTCGCACCCGAACGTGGAGGACCCTTCTTCAACGTCCTCTTCTGAAATCGTCTGCGATGACGCGGAGCATTAGGATCGACAGTGGTCAATGAATGTTTTTCCCGGGCAGGGGGATGACCTATTAACGTCGGATTATGAATCGGCCGATATAAAGACGAGGGGCATGCAGTGGGGCCAGGGCCCTTGCAGAGCACGGGAGAAACGAATGTCCAACGTACCGTTCAGACTACTTTCGGCAAGTCGATCAGTTAACCCGCTCGCTCCTGCAGACTGCGAAAAGGACCCGCAGTGTGGTTTCGTTCCGACCGGAATGAGGGAGTCGGTCTTGCGTGAGCTCATCAGCAGCCTGCCCCTCATGCTGGCTTTGGTCGATCAGTCGGGGCGGGCGCACCTGATCAGTCGGAACTGGGAAGAAACACTGGGCTGGCACGAACGTGAGCTCTACTCGCGCGACTGGGTCGAGTTCGTCCATCCCGAAGACCGGGCGGCGGCTCTCGAGGCCTGGCGGATCGTCAACCAGAAGGGATCCGCCTTACGGGCAGAGCTGCGTTGTCTGGCCAGAGATGGATCGTATCGGAGGGTTGCCTGGTCCGCCCGCGTCCTGGACCCCGCCGGGCCGGTCCTCATAATCGGACAGGATGTCACCCACCAGCGCACCGCCGAGCAACGGGCCATCGATGGGGAAAGAATGACCAGTCTGGCGCAGATGGCCGGGGGCGTCGCGCACGATTTCAAGAACCTGCTGACCGTTGTGATGGCTCAGGCCCAGCTGGGTCAGATGGACCTGCCCGCGGATCACCCCCTGTATGACAACTTCACCGAGATCAATTCCGCGGCCGTTGGAGCGGCTCAATTGGCCGACAGGCTGCTGGCGTTCAGCAAAGTTCAGGGAGGACCTCCCGAGAACATCAATCTCAATGAGCTCATCGGTGGCATGGAAAAAGTGCTGGGTCTTATCTTGACCGAGGCGGTCACGGTCGAATATGCGCTCGACCCCGGGCTCCCGGTCGTCTATGTGGACGAGAGCCAGTTCATCCAGGTCATTCTCAACCTCTGCCTCAATGCCCGAGATGCCATGCCGCAGGGAGGGCGACTCACGATTGCAACGCGGGCGGTCGACATGGCCGATCCGGGTTCCAGTAATCCCGCCCCAGTCCCTAAGTGCCACGTGGAACTGGAGATCCGGGACTCCGGAGTGGGGATTCCCGAGCATCTGAAGGACCGGATCTTCGAGCCCTTCTTCACGACCAAGGATTCGAGGGGGACGGGACTGGGACTGCCGACGGTCTATGAGATCGTGCGGAAGGCAGGAGGTTGGGTGACCGTCGAGAGCCGGTTGGGCGTTGGCACAGCGTTCCACGTGTTCCTCCCTCCGGCCGAACCGGCTGCGTCGTCGTCCGAAGAGAACGAGGATCTCTCAGGACGGGGAAGCGAGACGATACTTATTGTGGACGACGACCCGGGAGTTCGAATGGCTTTGTCAAAGCTTGGCCGTCATCTTGGATACACGGTTCTCGAGGCAGGCGATGGAAGAGAAGCCGGCAGGCTGCTCTTCGAACATGCCGGTCGGGTCGACCTGGTTCTGTCCGACATCGTGATGCCCGGAATGAACGGGGTGGAGCTCGCCTCCGTGCTCAAAGGGACCTGGCCGGGCCTGAAGATACTCCTCATGTCCGGATATGCAGAGGAGCTCCTGACACGGCCGGCGGACGGCCTTAGTGCAGACGGGATTCTCAAGAAGCCCCTCACCAAGAGCGGACTCAGCCGACACATCCGCGAGACTCTCGACGGGTCGCCCCGCCGAACGGGGGCCGAGGGCTGAAGTCGAAAACAGTCTTCAGGACACCTGCGGCGCGGTCCGGGGGCGGAGTGCTCGAAGCGCGTCGATGATGGCGTTCACGCAGAAGGGCTCGCGCAGTATCGTGGTAGCCCGGTTTTCCTGGTAGGGCATATCCAGTTCGGCTCCGGCCAGCATCAGGACGGGCAGGGGGTTGCGGGTGGGGATTCTCTCTTCGAATTCCAGGACCTCTTCGAAAAGCCGCCGAGCTTCGTGATGATCATCCGCTTCGAGGATCCAGGTGTTGACGACGTCGTTCGGATAGGGACGCAGCAGCCGGTCAAAGAAGATCTGTATCATCTGGGTGCCGGATCCGACGAATCGGGGTCGCAGTGAATCTGGAATACTCTCACGCAGAACGCTGATCCGATCCGGCCAGTCCTGCCAGGATTTCATCACGACAATCGTCCTCAGATCCCGCCAGGACTCCAGAATCTGGCCTTGGAGCCGGGAGAGGAAGTCGGACTCCATCGCCAGGTCATCGGCCAGGACAAGCACGTCCTCGATGGCTTCTTCACCGCTGTCGCCCAGGATGAGAACCTGAGCCAGTGCATTGGCCAAAACCAGCACACTCGTCGGAAGGCGGCTGGCCGCGTCCAGCGCACGCACTGCCTGAACCGAGAAATGGTGGAACCCGATCGGTCGGACCAGCCGGCTGGGAAACCGCCAGCGCAATAGCGGTTCCTGTGCTGCCTTGGCGTGGGTCGTCAAGAGCAGTTTTGCTTCGGCCTTGTGCAGGGGCATCTGTCTTCTGCGTGCGGTCTCGACGACCTCCTCGTAGAGGTCACCCAACTCTTCGAGCAGCATCAGTCGGCCGATGTCGTGCATCAATCCCATGGTGAAGGCCACGTCGGGTTCCAGTTCCTGGGCCGTCGGGATCATTCGGGTGAGCTCGGCTGCGGCCGACGCCACGGTGATGCTGTGTTCCCAGAACCGGCCGTAATGGAGTTCGTTGCTCGACCCGTGCCCGAATCGATCCAGAATTCCGATTGTCACCGCCGCTTCCCGAAGTTTCTCCGTTCCAATCCGCACGATCGCCTTGCGTAACGACGTGACCGCGGCACCGCGGGAGTAGGCGGCCGAGTTCGCCAGCCAGAGAAAGCGGGTGGCGAGGGCCTGATCCAGACCGGCGCTCTCTACGATCTGGTCCAGGCTCGAACTGGGACTGTCGATGGTCTGGACGAGGCTGGCGACCGCGGGACTGAAGCCCTTCAGTTCATTGAGGCGCTTGAGCCGCTGCTCCATCTCCGCGCGGGACAGCAGAGGGCGAAGGCCGCTCCCGTCGGCCGATGTGTGGGAAGGAGTGGGCCCGTTTCTCGAGACACCCCGGGACGGCGCGGCGCTCGACTGGCGCCTTTCGGCAGTCCGAAGTGGCGTGGAAGCCGACGTGCCCGCGTCGGCGGACGAGGATCGAAGTTGGGCGGTGGTTCCCCGGTTGAGAGCGTTTTGGACCTTCTCGAGCAGGGAGACAAGTGAAAAGGTCGATTTGAGGAAGAAGTCATGGACGCCCAGCTTGATCACGTCCTGCACCAGAGTGTGCTCGGAGTGGGCCGTCAGGATGATCACGGGAAGTTCGTCCTTGCCGTAGGTCCTCCTCAGTTCTCGGAGGCATTCGACGCCATCCAATTCAGGCATCGCCAAGTCCAAAAGGAGCAGGTCCGGTTTGCGCAGCTCGACTTCCCGAAGAGCCTCGAGGCCGTTGGCAGCCGATCGGACTTCGAAGCCGGCCTGCCGAAGCGCCACGACCAGGGGTTCCCGCAAGGCGGGGAGGTCTTCTGCGATCAGGATGTCCGGTTTCGGCGTCTCCTGTCCCATCCCTTTACTCGCCCCTTCCGCATCCGGCCTGGAAGACCGGCAAGTAGACCCGGATTCGCGTTCCGCCGTTCGACTTGGTAGTCACGTCCCAGCTTCCCCCATGGAGCCGAATGATGCTTTGGCTGAGAATCAGACCGAGGCCCGTGCCCTGTGCTCGTGTCGATTCGAGCAGCCCGCTCGACAGCGAGAAAGGTTGGTCCAGTCCGTCGAGAATCGCCTGCGGAATGCCGGGCCCCGTGTCGTCGAAGGACAGCAGGATTCGGCGGTGATCTTCCGATTCGACGTTGTCTGCAGTCAGGCGGACAGTTCCCACTGGGGTATAGAGGAAGGCATTTTCCAGGAGAGAGAAGACCATCCGCCCGATCAGTCGTTCGTCCCCTTCCATCCGCAGGCTCGTTCCCCAGATCTCACACTCGAAACGGAGGTCTGAACTGACGGATATGTTGTGCCGAACCCGCTTGATCGTTCTCTCCAGCACCCGCCTGAGGTCGAATTCACCGATGTTCCAGTCCGACAGTCCGCTTGCGATGCGCGTCACATCAAGGATGTCGCTGACGAGTTCTCCCATTCCGCATGCTTCGCTCCGGATCATCTCGGTGAATCTCGCTCGGTCCTTGTCCGGCGTCGAAGGGTTCCGCAGGATCTCCGCGCTGGCCTGGATGCTCGCGATCGGCGAATGGAGCTCATGTCCAAGAAAGACGATCATCTGCTCGAGCTTCTTCAATGCTTCGGCGGAGGCTTCAGTTCGAACCTTGCGGATCTCGTCATCGGGTGTCGTGTCTCCCACGACTCCCACGATCCCGATCACTTCGTTCGAGTTTCCCCGGACGCAGCTCTTGTAGCTGCGGTATCGGCGGGACACGCCTTGTTCATTCGTGAACTCGAGATCGTAGACGCGCTCGCCGCCTTCTCGCATCAGCTCCTCGTCGACCCGCATGTGGATCTCGGCGTGACCGGGTGGGGCGATCTCCTCGATTGTCCTGCCGATGACTGCGTCTCTCGGCAGTTCGACCAGATCTGCGAATTTTCGGTTGCAGAAGGTGAGGACCCCGTAGGTGTCCGTCATGCAGACTGGAATCGGAACGATGTCGATCAGCTTCTCGAACGAGAGCCGTGTCTCCAGCTCCCGCCGTTCGCGCTCTCTGCGCTCGCTGATGTCCTTATTGATGGCGACGAAGTGCTCGGTCTTCCCGTCCAAACCCAGAATCGGTGTAATCCGCATCCACGCGGAATAGAGCATGCCGTTGCGGCGGCGGTTCGTAATCTCGCCCTCCCAGACCTGTCCGGCCAGGATCGTTTTCCAAAGGTTACGGTAGAATTGCCGACTCTGCTGTCCCGACTTCAGGAGGCTCGTTTTCTGCCCGATGGACTCTTCCTTCGAGTAGCCAGTCTTTGCGACGAAGCTGTCGTTGACGTGTTCAATGCGTCCGTCGCTGTCCGTGATGACGACCATTTCTTCCGCCGCATCCATGGCCGTTTCGAGAAGGGACAGACGCCGCCGATCCGCTCGCAGTGACCGGATCTCTTCGGTCAGGCCGGGGTATCCTCGCCGGCAGATGTCGATTTCGACCTGGTCAAAGGTTCGGTCAACGAGGGAACGGAGCCGCGTGCGTTGGCTCGCCCGCGAGGTCTTCTCTTCGACCAGATCGGTCACCGCGCTCCGCCAGTACGGCATTTCGGACAACTTCAACGGCGGCATCCGCCCGTTTTCACCCGGGAGCGTGGCCCTCTGCGCAACCGTTTGCCCGCCCTGGCCCGGGCCGCAATCCTCGAAGTCCGATGCGTCATCGGGAACCAGGAGCGCGTCGATGCTCTGTAGGACACCTCCTGCCCACTGATTCCACTCCTCCGGAGCTGCTGCTTCGGCATGGTCAGCGAGGTGGTGGTGCCGATACGCAAGGGCGCGTTCGATCAGCCAGTCCTGGTGCGCCAGGATCAGTGCTCGCAGCTTTCCGCAGGGCGCTCGTTCGGCTTTCGCCGCTCGACGCCGCGCCGTTCCCGTTTCCATCATCACAGAAATCGACAGGTCCGGCTGGAAGGATTAGTCTCCTTCATCGGATCGGATGGAAGGCCCGCGCCCTCATCGGCATCCATTTCGAGGCGGGGAAGCCGTCCATTGCCTCACGGCAGATCCACCGATCTGGCGACCAAGATGGTATGCTCCACCGGCGAGCAATGCGTCCATGCGCAATGGAACTGCGCAGTGGTCGATTCCGGTCGTGACCCCGTCGGCGCTGACATTGCCAGGACCCGGCCGGGAGGGTGTTCCGAGGACTCCCTCGGGAAGGTATTGGAAATCGGGAGAAAAGGACGAAAAGAGAAATGAAGCAATTTGGATTCGTGATGCTGCTGTTCGTGGGTCTTTGCTGCGCACAAGAGTCGGGCGATTTTCAGCCGGCTTCGACCAATGTCTGGGGATCGGACTATCCCAAGGTGGATGGCGCCGGGAGGGTGCAGATCCGTATGAAAGCCCCCGAGGCCACGCAGGTAAAGGTGAATTTCTGGAGCGGGCCGAAGATGGATATGGAGAAGCAGTCCGACGGATTCTGGACGGTAACGACCCCACCCCAGGCTCCCGGTCTGCACTATTACACGTTGAACATCGATGGTGCCGAGGTCGCCGATCCCGGCAGCGAGGCTTTCTTTGGGGGAGGTAAGTACGCGAGTGCCGTGGAGATCCCGGAGCCCGGTTCCACTTACTACTTGCCTCGAGATGTTCCCCACGGGATGGTTCGGGAGATCTGGTACCACTCCAAGGTGACAGGTACGTGGCGGCATGCCCTGGTCTATACGCCGCCCAACTACGATACCCAGACCGACTCGCGTTATCCGGTCCTGTACCTCCAGCATGGCGGGGGCGAGGACGAAACCGGGTGGACCCGGCAGGGGAAGGCCAACTTCATCCTCGATAACCTGATTGCAGAGGGCGAATGCAAGCCCATGCTCATCGTGATGGCGTACGGTTACGCCCGGCGTGCGGGGTACACGCCTCCGGATCTGGCGGGAAAGCCGTTCGGCTCACCGGAGATGAGGAAAGCGATGCAGGAGATGATGTCGGCGTTCGAAGATGATCTGACGCAGGTCCTGGTTCCCTTCATCGACGCCAAATTCAGGACGCTCCCGGATCGCGACCATCGTGCGATGGCCGGGCTTTCGATGGGCGGAATGCAAACATTCCAGATCACCTTCAATCATTTGGACATGTTCTCCTACATCGGCGGCTTCAGTGGAGCGGGTGGGGCCTTCCTTTTCGGCGAGAAATTCGACCCGAAGACCGCCTACAACGGTGCGCTTGCCGATCCGGCCGCCTTCGCGAAACGGGTGCATCTGCTTTGGGTGGGTGTCGGTACGGAGGAGCCGGAAAGAATGCGGGCCGGACTCCTGGAGTTCCACAAATCGCTCGAGGAGGCGGGGATCAAGCACGTCTTTTATGAATCCCCGGGCACGGCGCACGAGTGGCAGACCTGGCGTCGTGATCTGAAAGATTTCGCGCCCAGGCTCTTCCAGTAAAGTAGTCAACTCACGTTCAAGAAGGGATATCCTCGCATGTCGGACTCCTCACACAACACCGGATTCATTGTCCTCATCGCTCTGGTTGCGACGATCGGCGGGTTTCTGTTCGGATTTGATTCGGGTGTCATCAACGGTACGGTTGAGGGATTACGAACAGCATTTCGGGCAAACAGTATCGGTACGGGTTTCAACGTTGCGTCCATGTTGCTCGGCTGCGCAGTCGGCGCCTTTCTGGCAGGAAGACTCGCCGACCTGTTCGGTCGCAGGACGATCCTCATCATTTCCGCCGTCTTCTTCACGGTGAGCGCCTGGGGATCCGGAATCGCCGGTGGATCTCTGGAATTCATCATTTATCGTCTGCTTGGAGGTCTCGCTGTTGGAGCCGCATCGGTCCTCGCTCCGGCATACATCAGTGAGGTCGCTCCCGCCAGATACCGCGGCCGGCTTTCTTCGCTTCAGCAGATTGCCATTATCAGCGGCCTTTCCATTGCTTTTCTCAGTAACTATCTCATTGCCAAGCATGCCGGCAGTTCGCTGGATGTGTTCGCGCTGGGATTCGAAGCCTGGCGATGGATGTTCTGGGTGGAACTTGCACCTGCCGTCACCTTCTTTTTCGCACTGCTCTTCATTCCGGAAAGCCCTCGCTTCCTGGTCTCTTCGGGGAAAAAGGACAAGGCAATGGCCGTGCTGACCAAACTCATGGGAAGCCGCCGGGCGGAGATCAAGTACGATGAGATCCGAGCGACGCTGGCCGTGGACCATCGTCCCTCATTCCGCGACCTTGTCGGTCCCAATGGGGTTCGTCCGATCGTCTGGTTCGGCATCGGTCTGGCATCCTTTCAACAGCTGGTCGGAATCAACATCATCTTCTATTACGGCGCAGTCCTCTGGCAGTCTGCGGGTTTCACCGAATCCGACTCGCTGCTGATCAATGTGATAAGCGGCGCATTGAGTATCGGCGCCTGCCTGGTCGCCTTTGCGGTCATCGACAAACTCGGCCGCAAACCGATGTTGATGATCGGCTCCATCGGTATGGCGATAACGCTGACCACCATGGCCGTTATCTTTGCGACCGCCGTTCTCGGTGAAAGCGGCCGGCTGATCCTGACCGGTTCACAGGGGCCGATCGCTCTGATCGCTGCAAACCTCTATGTGATCTTCTTCAACTTCTCATGGGGGCCGGTCATGTGGGTCATGCTCGGTGAGATGTTCCCGAATCAGATCCGAGGGAGTGGAATGGCAGTCAGCGGATTGTCGCAGTGGATATCCAACTTCGCCATTACGATGACCTTCCCCATCATGCTCACGGGTATCGGCCTGGGCGGGGCCTATGGGTTTTATGCAGTAGCCGCCGTCGCCTCCTTCTTCTTCGTCTGGCGCTTTGCCCACGAAACCAAGGGCGTGGAGCTCGAGGCGATGGTGGGTTAACGAATCCCGGAGCGGACGATGGTCCGGCGCCTGTGTCGAACGGCACAGGCGCTTCTCCTGGAAGCCCTCGACGTCAGGTCGCTCACCCTCGTCGCGCCTTCGTGGACGTCTCCCCGGAAGTTGGGAAGCGGGGGACACTATCGTGCCCTGCTGCCCGCAGCCGGCGGGTGATCTCTCCGAGATTGAGGCAATCAAGAATTCGGTCAACGAGAGATCGGAATTCGACTATTCAAACTGGACCCAGTCGATCTCCACTTTTTTGGCGTCAGTCAGCGTGACGATCACATCATGGATACCGGAAGGCACTTCGGACAGCTTCGCACCGACTTCGCTCCAATCCGTCGTCTGAGGGATCTCAGCTCTGGCAATCACCGGTCCGTCGATGCCGTCGAGTCGAACGGCGACAGTCCCTCCCGTTGTGGAGGAAGCATTGATCTTGACGGAGTCCAACTTCTTGTCGGCGAAATCGACTTTGTCGTAGCGGACCCAGGCATTCGGGGCCGTCAGGGTCGTCTTCCATCCCTCGTGCGTGTTGGCATCGTTCAGGAACGAAACCGACGCCCCTTCGTTGCTGATGGCGCTGTACCGGTCCATCTGGATTGGGCTGCCGGCGTCGGTAATGCCCACGCCGCGCAAGGTGGGGATCACCTTCTGTATCGTGCCGTCGGAGTTGAAAGAGAGATAGTCCGCCCGGATGGACCGGTTCTTGTCGAACTGAGGGGACAAATCATCGTCGTGGTAGAACAGATACCACTGCCCCTGGTATTCGACGATGGACTGATGGTTGGTCCAGCAGCCGCTGGGCGATTCATCCATGATCACGCCCTTGGGCTCGAAAGGTCCCATAGGACTCTTGCCGATGGCGTATTCCAGTCTCTCCGTTTTGTTTTCCACATGCGGATAGGTCAGATAGTAGACGCCGTTCCTTTCGAACACGAAAGGGCCTTCGATGAGTCCCTCGGTCGGAAGGTTGGCGATGACCTGCGGCTCGCCATCCAGTTCGCGCATATTGTCCTTGAGCGGGGCCACGAAGATCTTGTTCAGTGAATAGTAGAGATAGGCTTTGCCGTCCTTATCGATCAAGACACAGGGGTCGATGCCCACGACGCCTTCGATGGGCTTCACCTCCGGCTTGAAGGGACCGTAGGGCCGATCCGATACGGCAACCCCTATTTTCCGTCCCTTCTCCTTGGCGATCGCAGGGAAATAGAAGTAGTACTTCCCGTCTTTGAAAACGCAGTCCGGCGCCCACATGGCGTATGCGCTGGTATCCACCCAGTCCACGTCGTTCTGGGTCAGGATCACTCCATGATCCTTCCAGTTCGTCAGATCTTCGGAGGAGAAGACGTGATAGTCCTCCATGCAGAACCAGCCGGGCCGACCCTGACCTGGGCCGCCCAGAATGTCGTGAGACGGATAGACATAGATCTTGCCTTCAAAAACTCTTGCCGTAGGGTCGGCCGTAAACTGATCCAGAATCAGGGGGTTCTGGGCCAGACCGAGACTCGCGCTCAACAGCATCAACGCACTGAGGGTCGGCAGGTAACGGGTCAATCGGTTCATCATCAGTCAGTCTCCTCTTTCACAGCGTTCGTAGGTAAATTGGTGACACGCACGGATGGCGTTCGTAAGTTCCCATGAACAAAGAATTCTAACCTCAGTCTGGCACCATCTTCCGGAATCGACACACGCGCGGGATACGCCGACTCACCCAAAGTCACTCCGTTCTGGAGACTACCGACGCCTTCCGGCGAAGCGGAGCAATCTCCGGTCGTCAGATCCGCCGCAATCCTCAGCGTTGACGTTGCAGAACAGATGAAACATGCTGTCGTGATAGCGGATCGAGGCGCCCAAATGCCCTGCCAGTACACGTCACCGCCATCGAGACGGAACGCGGGACCGAAGTCGAGGCGCAGGAGGGTGGACATGTTCAGCATCAACTCCCGTATTGTAGCCTCTTTGGCAATACAAGACAGAGCAATCCCCGGGGTAGGATGGGCGACACGGTCGCCTTGACGACATCCGATCGACAGGAGGAGTAGAGATGAAGATGTTGATACCGGTCCTGATGACCGCATCCCTCTGGGCCCAACAGCCCAGACCTTTCGATGTCGTGCTCAAGGGAGGGCACGTGATCGATCCAAAGAACGGGATCGACCGTGTCACAGACGTGGCGATCCGCGACGGCACGGTTGTCCAGATCGCAGACTCACTCCCGGATGAATCAGCCCGGAAGGTCGTCTCTGTGGATGGGCTCTTCGTCGTTCCCGGCCTGGTCGACATCCATACTCATCTTTTCCACGGTACGGAGGAAGACGCGGATTACAGCAACGGATTCAGTGCCATAGCTCCCGACAGTTTCAGTTTCCGCAGTGGAGTCACGACCATGGTGGATGCCGGAGGATCGGGATGGCGGAATTTCAAGCAGTTCAAGCGACAGACCATCGACCGATCTCAGACCCGGGTCCTGGCATTCCTCAACATCGTGGGGAACGGCATGAAGGGGGGTCCGATCGAGCAGGATCTCTCCGACATGGACGCCAAACTGACGGCCATGCGGGCCTCGGAATTCAAGCAGCTGATCGTCGGCATCAAAGTGGCGCACTACAACGGTGCCGAATGGGACCCCGTGGATCGTGCGGTCGAGGCGGGCCGGATCGCGGGGATCCCGGTCATGATCGATTTCGGCTCCCACCAGCCTCCACTGTCTATGCGCAAACTCCTGCTGGACCATCTGAGACGGGGCGATTTCCTGACCCACGCCTATGCCGACGCCCAGGGAAGAGAAGCGATCGTCGGTGAGGATGGATCCGTCAAACCGTTCGTACGCGAAGCCCGACAGAAGGGGGTCCTCTTCGATGTGGGCCACGGCGCCGGTTCATTCGTCTGGCGACAGGTCATGCCCGCAATGGCTTCCGACTTTCCACCGGATACGATCAGCACGGATCTCCATGTCCACAGCATGAATGCCGGGATGAAGGATCTCCTGAACGTGATGTCCAAGTTCCTGAATCTTGGGATGCCGATCCAAGAGGCTGTTCTCCGCACGACGTGGGCCCCTGCTCGAGTCATCGGGCATCAGGAACTGGGTCACCTGAGCCCGGGTACCGAGGCGGACATCACGGTCCTGAACCTCCGGCACGGCTCGTTCGGGTTCATCGATGCCGAGGGAGCGATGATCACAGGGACTCAGAGACTCGAATGCGAACTGGTCCTTCGTGCAGGTCGCGTGGTTTGGGATCTCAACGGCCGAGCCGCCCGAAAGTGGCAGGATCCGACTTCGGGGACACCCTGAGCCGTCGCTCGATCAGAGCGGCAGGCACGACGTATCGTCAGGTCTTGTGGATTCGCCGCAGACTCGAGCGAAGATGGTTCTCATCGCAGGGGCAAGGTTGCCGCCGGAATCAGCGGCACCCTACGGGCCGATCTTGATCAACTGCCGGGCTGCGAACCGGGCACCGTCCCCCCTCACTTTGCCGGCGAGGGATTCGGCGCGGGCCACGACGTCGGGTTTCAGGGCCTGCTCGAGGGCGCTCGTCAACGACTCGGCCGTGGGTGTGCCGGGCCCGTGCGCGATTCCGATGCCGAGTTCGTCGACTCGCTGTGCCCAGTAGTGCTGGTCATAGATCTGGGGGATGATGAGCTGGGCCAGACCGGCTTGTGCGGCGATGGTCGTGGTGCCCGCCCCGCCGTGTTGGACAACGGCGGCGACCCGCTTGAACAGGACCTGCAAGTTGACATCGCCGATCGCCAGGGAGTCGGACTCGTCGTCCAATGGGGACAGGTCGGCCCATCCACGGGACACGATCGCACGGCGCCCGAGCGCGCGGAGCGTCTGGGCGATGACTCGACCGAGGGCCTCAGGTGCGCGCGTGCTGCCGAAACCGAAGTATACGGGCGGTTCGCCGGCCTCGAGAAAGGCCTCGAGCTCCGGAGGGAGTAGACGATCGTCCGGCAGGATCCACGCACCGGTCTGAAGTACGGACCCGTCCCCCGGATCGGGCCAGGGTGCCAATGTGGAATCGGCCGCCAGCCAGGGACGGTCGGTGAAGATGTGGTCCCGCACGTCGCTGACCAGGGCCAATCCGGCTTTGGTCCGATGGGAATTGAGCGCGGCGCCCCACGTTTGGTTGAGCTGCTCTGCGTTCTGAGCCCAGAGCGCACGGTTGTCGACCGTCGCGGGTGCCGGCACCTGACCCAGCATGGACAATGGGAGAGGCGCGTGGTGTGGTGACGGCAGCACCCTGGGGCAGTAGGCCACGAAGACGTAGGGAATTCCCATCTTCTCCGCCACCGAGGGAGCCGCGATCTGAAGGGCTGTTGCTCCCGCAATGACGTCACATCCTTTGGCTGCCGCCGCGATCGTCTCGAACTGGGTAGCCACCGTGGCTTCCACCATCTGCCGCCGCCGCTCGGGCGTCGGCGGAACCGGCTTGGCCGGGCGAGCGGCGGCGGCAGTCTTGCGCACTTCAGGACCGATCGGGGTGACGGACAAACCCAGACCCTCGATCCAGGAACGGAAGTCGGGCGGTAGGCAAAGGTGCACGTCTTGGCCGAGGGCCCTCAAATGCAGCGCAAGCGCCACCAACGGTTGGACATCACCCCGCGACCCGATGGTCGAAAGCAAAACGCGCATCATCTGTGACTCCTTTGGGTCCAGGAGAGCCGGATCAAAACCGGCCAGGGATTTTGAAGCGTTTATAGCCCCGAAAGCGGCGGAGATCAATCACTGGTGAAGAACGAGCGGAGTCTCAAAACCGTGCTTCTTTACACGGAAGTTCCAAATGCTGCACCACGAATACTGCTCGCCTAATCCGCAACCGACGTATCGGCTTGCTTCTTTCGCCTGATACCTGCTGCACAGTCCACAATACAAGCCGAAACATCCGACCAGGCTCCTTGGTTCTCCGCTTTCCGCCTCCCTCTTTTCCCTCTCTCATTTCCGGAACTCTTTTTATCCGGGTAATATTGACAAGCCCCATATTACCCGGATAAAATCCGGAGGATGGATGCAAAGAGAAGCTTCGTGGCTTTTGTCGGCACGACCCGGGTAGCCTCGGGTCCTGTCGAACAGGTCCTGACCGAGCTGAAGAAACGGTTCGATCGGGATCAAGGGACACTCTTCCTGATCTTCGAGGATCAGACCGGACGACAGGTCGACTTCGACCTGAGAGGCACGCTCGAAGATGTGCTGTCACGGGTGCACACCGACCAGACCCGCAAGGGACCGGGCCGACCGAAGCTCGGCGTGATCGGGCGAGAAGTGACCTTGCTTCCTCGCCACTGGGAGTGGCTTGAAGAGCAGCCGAATGGAGTGTCGGCGGCGCTTCGCAGACTGGTCGACCAGGCGAGAAGACACGAGCCGGATGGTCAGCGAGCGCGTCGCGTCATGGATGCCGCCGGTCGATTCATGTCGGCCATGGCGGGCGACCTGCCGGGATACGAAGAAGCAACCCGGGCTCTCTACGCCCGAAACGGCGAGCGCTTCAACGACCTCATCAGCGGGTGGCCGCCGGACGTCCGGGACCATGTCCGGCGCCTCGCCGGCGATCTTTTCTGATAGTTCCCACTTCACACTTCGAGGGCGTGTTGCCCAATTCGTCTCAGTCCCCTTCTGGTTTGGGATTCCGGCCTTCACGCGAAACCTCGGCGGTTCGATCTTGGAAGCCGCAGCGGACGCAACGGTTCTCTTTGTTTTTAACTCCTTTGCGACTTGTCGTCTTGGCGTGGAATCGGTTCTGCGTGTCACCAATGTTGCGTGCCGGCCTTCCATTGGAAGCAGGCTCCGCCCTTGCGGTCGGGTCGAGGACCCGTGCCGGAAACCCTCACGGGGCCGGGTTCATTCGGTTGGGTGGCGAGATAGCGGTGATTGAACAGCGACATGAGCATGGTGTCGCGCCGCATCAGGTTGACCCACTGGAATGATTCCGCCTCGCCCGGGGCCTTGCCGTCCAGGTCCTTCAATGCGACACCGTCGTCCCCGGCGGAAACAAACCGGCCGTCGGCGGACTTCAGCGCAATGCGGCGCTTTCCGAGGCCCACGACCTGAAATCGGGTGTTCCGAGCGACCGCGGCGGGGTCATCGGCCGCGACATTCACGAGCGATCTGTTCGTCCTGTCGATCGCCAGCACGGTGTCATCGGCACCGCTGGCGAGCGTGATCGTCTTGCCCACCGGAATCATGCGTTCGATTCCGCGCGCGCGGGGCTCGTTTACCTTGAAATTGTCGAAGTCGGCGTAACCGCCCGGTTGGCCGTTCGTGTTGAAGTTGAAACGCGCGAAACGGACGCCCTGGAACGTGATGAGCTGGTACGCCATGGTGAAGGGATCGCCCAGCGGGGCGAACTCCTTCTCGTCGGTGCTCCAACTGAAGACGGCCTGCTCGGTGTCGAAGTTGCAGGCAATCCGAAGCCAGACACGGGTAAGCCCGGCCGGACCGTCGCCCGCCTTGTCCGTCGTCTGATCGTTCTCATAACAAACTTCGGTATTGTAGCTTGCCTTGCGTGATGTGCGCTCCCATCTTTTGCGGGTCGGGATGCATGGGAGTCCGTCAAGGTCTTCCCCCAAACTAGTACCAGACCGGCAATGAAAGCCTTTATTGGTGGTCACTTAGGAATCCAATGCGTGCGTGTCACCGATTTCGATGCTGCGCTGACAATCGGTATGCCGACTCGGTGAGCGACCAATCCCGAATCAAGGAGCAGTGGTAGGGGCTCCGTAGGGACCCAGTCTCCAGGGGACCAAAGCCCAGGCGGACCAGGTCCCAGGATCGCTTGTCGCGAGGCCCGGTTCAGCAAGCAAAGAGACAGCCTACCGGTTGCCCCTTGCGGCGAGCAGAAAGAAGCGGAAGTAGCGTTCCCAGGATTCCGAGCTCGACTGGTAGGAATTGTCGAAGACGAAGAAATCGGCGAGGGCCTCACGGACCCGCAGCAATTCGCGCAGACGACCCCTGTTACGAGGATCCGCGATGGTCAGATCGAGGAGTTCCAGGGCTCGCTCGAACGCCCGCATCCCAAGGTCTGACTTACCCTTTGCCCGCCAATTGCTCGCCCGTCCGACCTCGCTTCCGACGTTGGCCATCTGCTCGACGAAGGCCAGTCCCTGCCAGCGGCCGCCAGCGAGTCGCCGATGCTGATGGGCGGTCACGGGAGCACCAGCCGATCAACGATCTCAAGGATTCGCCCACGTATGGAGGCGTCTTCGACACCTCGGCTGCGGTTCGCCTGGGACGGACGCAGGTTGATCATCGAGTCGAACTCAACAAACTCATCTGTCGAGAGCTCCGGATAGAGATTGATGCCCCAGAGATCCGCCTGGTTCGAGCCTCTCTCGAGAAGCAGGGCTTCCTGATCGGCGTGCAGTTCCGCATCCACCACCATGGTCGCGAGACGGATGTCCACGACCGCCTTGACCAGGTCTCCGAACATGGCCTCTGCCATTTCCTTCAACTCGCCCTTCGTGATCCTGTGCTCCGAGTCCACTATTCGCACTGACGGAATTGTAGCGTACGGGTCGAGGTCTCAGAATCGATAATCGTCGAGCCTTCCCATATCCTCGGAATCCGGCAGTACTCCGATCGTGAAGATCATGATGGTCGGTGCCTTCTTTCCCGGTTCGACGTGCCCCCCGACGACGCTGTTCTCGTCGGCCGGAGTCATATGGGCATAGATCCGCTCACCCAGGATGTATCCCTGGACGGAAGTCAGGTCCATGGGGACGAAGGCCTCCTGCGGGATCGGGTGGGGGGACGGGACCTGCCGCCTCTTTTCAACGGACATCGGGTCTCCTCGCTTTCGGATGATCCACGTCGGGGGGAACGGCCCCCGCCTTGGAACAGGCCCTGACGGGCCCGAAATGGATTTGGTCCCAGATACAACCGTTGCGGTCAAGAGGGTCAACCGCGACCGATTGGGATTCTGCCGTCAGAAACAGAGACGGCGATCGTCACTCCATCCTGAAGGCGCGGCTTTCTGCATCCCAGCGGATCTGAGCGGCATTCTGGTGCCACCAGACCTCGATCCGGTCCAGCGCCTGTTGCCGTTGAGCGGGCTCCGAACTCGGATCGTACTCCAAGGCCGTGCCGGTGGCCGACTGCAGTCGTTGCAGCGCCTGACTCTTGAGGAAAGGCGGTGCATCAGTGCCCAGCAGGTGAATCAGATCGTGGAGGCCCTCCTTTTCGCCCAGCCGAATGAGGGCCTCGGCCGCATAGAATCGCGACCAGGGGGATTCACTGTTCTCATAGATGGCTTTCAGGACGGGGACGGCGTCGTCTCCCCCCTGATCCAGCCGTTGAATGGCGTTCTGATCGACGGAGAGTGTGTCGTTGCGCAGTTCCCTTCGCAGGAATTCAGCGTCGCGGCCGATCTCCAGGACCAGAGGGGAGACGTCTCCGCCTCCCTGGGCCAATTGATCGAAGGCTTGCTGCAGCTTCTGAAGACGGGTCTCCGAAGTCATTTCCTCCTGATGAGCGGCCGGTTCGAACTGAACGGAGAGCGCAAACAGGGCGACCGTCGCAGCCACACCGGCACCGACCCGAATGAGAGCCCGGCTTCGATCCTCCGAGTGGATCAGATAGCGAATCAGGGCTGCCAGGACCAGGAATGCCCCGAAACTACACACGACCGAGGGGCCGCTGGGCAGGTCGAAACGATA
Source organism: uncultured Acidobacteriota bacterium (assembly GCA_963823995.1). GTDB lineage: Bacteria > Acidobacteriota > UBA6911 > RPQK01 > JAPXNP01 > JARRKC01. The sequence goes on along the minus strand of CAWGNQ010000008.1, from coordinate 378,546 downwards.
CGACAAAAAGAGGCCGAGCAAGCTCACCAGCGTTCCGGAGAGCCACCCAACCGCCAAGCGGGGACCGATCCTTTCGGAGAAGAGCATTCCGATAACGGAGGGGATGATCAGAAACGAGAAGACCAGGAGAATGCCTGCGATGGCCACCGAGGACGTGATGACGAAACCGAAGGAGACGTAGAAGAGGAAGTCCCACCAGCGGACGGCCAGGCCCTGGCGTTCCGCTTCTTCAGGGTTCATTGAAATCAGCAGGAACTTCTTTCGGAAGATGAAGTGGAACAGGCCGATGGCGGCATAGATCACGAGCGTCTTGATGATCGTCGGCCAACTGACCCAGAGAATCGCTCCGGTCAGCATCTCCTCGACATGTTCGGCTCCCTGAGGGGCACGGTCGGCGATCAGGATGGCGGCCGACGAGGCGACGGCGAAGGCGATTCCGATGATCGCCTCCTGGGGAATGCGCTGGTGCTTGAGCCGGGTGAGCGAGAAGATCGCGGCCCCCAGGAAGGCAAAGCCGAGGGAGTAGAAATAGGCAGCCTGGGAGCGGGGATCGAATCCGATCAGGAAAGCGTAGGTCGAGCCGAGGGCGGCGATCTGCGCCAACGCCAGATCGACGAAGATGACTCCTCGGGACACCACGTGGAGTCCCAGGTAGGTGTGGATGCCGGTCAGAATCAGACAGGCCACCAGTGGGGGGAGCATGATGATGAGAACGTCGTTCATTGGGCTGTGCCGCCTCCTCTTCTTGTTGTTCCTGCTGTCGCACTCAACGCCGGTACTCCGGCCTACGGATGACACTCGGGAAAGGCCGAGCGGAGTCCCTCGATCCAGATGTCGAACAGCGTGAAGTAGTCTTTCGCCTCAGACGTTCCTCCGACCGAAACGGGGACGATCAATGCTTTCGCCCCGGTCTTCTCCTCGATCATCCTGGGGATCTTCTCGTCGAAGTAATTCGCAGCCAGAAGCGCCTTGATCTTCCCGGACTGGATTTCCTCGATGAGATCGACGACATGCTTGGCGCTCGGAGGAATGCCGGGACGGGCCTCGACGTAATCCGCAATCTGGATGCCGAACCGATCGGTGAAGTAGATCCAGTTCTTGTGGTACGCGACGATCCGCTTTCCCTTCAGACAGGAAGCCTCCTGCATCCAGCCGCCCAGGTAGGACGCGAGCGGCTGGCCTCCATACTGGTTCTGCGCCAGGAACGAGCCCAGGGTCCCGCTCCAGGACAACTGAGCCAGCTGGTCGCCGCCGACCAGCTGCACGAGCTTTTCTCCGTACATCTTCTCGTAGATGCGCTCCTGGAACCGGTCGAACCGCTTCTGGTAGTCGGCGCTGTGTGCCGGATCCACTTTCTTCAATCCCGTCAGAATGTTCCGGCCGATGATGAGGCCCCGCAGGGGATCGGTATAGATGTGCGGATTCCCGTAGATGTGGATGTCTCCGCCGGAGCGGTTCGGATTCGTGGGAACCTGGAGCAGGGGCACATCGTGCGACACGGAAACATACCCGTTGGCTCCTTCGCGGATCGTCGGATTCCGGGAATGGTCGATGAGCGTCGGAACCCAAAGCTCCAGGTCGAGGCCGGTAGTGAGGAACAGGTCGGCATCGGCCATCTCGCGGGAGAAACTGGGTTTGGCCTTCACGAAGTGCGGGTCCTGATACCCTCGGGCAATGGAGGTGACCTCGACCTGATCCCCCCCGATCATCTCGGCAATGGACCCATAGTCGGGAAGACTGGAAACGATGCGGATCTTGTCGGCCCCCATGGCGAAGTGCGCGCCGGCCAGGACCAGGATCAGAATAAGGAACGATCTTTTCATGGCTTGATGGATCCTCTCGTAGTTGCTTCTCGTCGTTCTCGGTTCCCGATGCTAGTAAGCCTCATGTTTGTGAGGACCGAGGGCCCATGTGAACTGCAGGTAGAATCGGTTGTCGTTGCGGTCGAAATTCCTCCTGAGAAGGTCGTATTGAGCTCTCATGCGCACGAATTCGCTCTGCCAGAAGGTCAGGAACGGTGACACGGCCCAGGTGTGATCGCCGATGTTCTCGAGTCCGTCGGCGAATTCGTATCTGAGGCCTGCATACCAGCTCCGATTCAGCTGGTATTCACCGGAGGCGTACATGCCAAAGGGGTTGCCGCCCGGCCAGTTCCGTCGGTCGTTATAGAAGAATTCGCTGTGCAGCTCGAACGAATGGTAAAGGGATCGTGCCAGCGGCTCCCATCGATAGGAGAGATCCAGCCCGTACATCGTGGAGCGATGCTGTTGCGCCAGATCCCAATGGGAGGTAGCGGCGGACACTCCCCATTCGAAATAGGCGTTGTCCGACACGTCATAGTAATTCATGAGGTGACCCACGATGAGCGGATCACCGAATCCGCGCCCGGAGAATGCCGGACCGGTGTTGTTGTTCAAGACATCCAGATACAACTCGTTGGTATCGGCAATGGGGAGTTTCGGCGGGAGCCAAGTGAGCGACGCCCCTTCGCTGACCAGGCCCTCATCGCCGAAGAACCGGCGAGACGGAAGATCGCGATCCACCCAGGGCAGCGCGTGCTTGTGGTAGCGGTTCAGCTTCCCGAAGTCGGCGTGAAAGCGACCCACTTTCAAGCCGAGGTTTCCGGGCAGTGACTCCCAGCTGATGTAGCCTTCCTCCAAACCGAATTCGCCGTCCTCATAGGTCAGAAAGAACTTGGCCAGGCTGAAAGGATCCAGGGGATGCTGGATCGCCAGCTCGAATCCATCGAAATTGAGGCGATTGAAGTCAGGGTCGGAGTGGTTGTCACTGTATCGCGCGGTGACATCGGAAGCGACGCTGATTTCCGGATTCAGCCGCTGCAAGGTGCGTTGCCCCCCGATGAAGCTGGGCGGCTCGGAAGGTTCGGCCGAGGGGGACGCGGGCACCTGCGCTCCGCCGGGTACGGCGGCCTTCGCCTGCACCTGGAGCAGCTCTTGCTCGAGCCGGCCGATCCGTTGTTCGTAAGCCGTCTGCATTTCCTGGAATTGGGCCTTCAGCTCCGCCAACTCCTGTTTCAATTGCTCGACCTCGTCCGAGGAGCCGCCGCTGCTCTGAGCCCATAGACTTCCGAAGCAGGTCCATTGAACGAGTAGGAATAGGGTGATCCACCTCATAGAACCTCCTGAAAACTCAAACTGTCCTGGAAAAAGGTGCAGTTCGCTTGTCAGGCGGGAGGCGCCCGGTCCTTCCGAACGGGGTGCAGGCGACTGCCCGGAGGCAGAAAGGCAAGATCTCGAGGAGCGTCGGCCTGATGCGCCACCGACACCGTGCCGGTGCTGTGGGCGAGGCTTCCCGCGACATTGGGGTGCATCGACAAACAGCTGTGGCAGCTGTGAGGGAAGACGGTGACGACCGACGTGTCGCAGCTGTCGTGGCTCCCGGTTCTGTGACAGAGGGCCTCTTCGATCTGATGAACCAGCTGGCGTTCGCCACCCAGAAGATAAACGAGAAGGCACCCTGCGAAGAGCAGGCAGATCCAGCGCTGATAAGGCTTCCAGCCGCTGCGGTGGGTCATTGGGTTGAGGAGATTATCTCGATTCGGATCATCCCAAGTCAAACTGTCCGAGGTTTTTCCCGAGCAGAGTGTCTCTCAGGTAAGGGGCGGACGGGGGGGACAGTGCTCAATATGTGAAGCTCACGGCTCACTGAGCTTCGATCGCGTCAGGAGGCGGGGCGGGCTCGCTCCGGGCTCGGATCGAGTCGGTCGCGGAAGGCGTTGAGCCGTTCAGAATCGGGAAGCAGGGCCATCGACGACCGCCCTGCTTCCCGAGTGACATTCAGGGACTACCAGCGACTTTGTCCGCCGCCGAACTCACCGCCGCGCGGCACCCGGGGTCGGGCTTCATTGACGGTCAACGAGCGGCCTTCGAGATCCGTGCCGTTCATGCTGTCCATCGCCGTTTGGGCCTCGTCCTGCGAGCTCATCTCGACGAAGCCGAAACCTTTCGAGCGACCGGTCATCCGGTCAATGATCACGCGGGCCGAATCGACCGTACCGTGTTCGGAAAAGAGCTCTTCCAACTGCCTGTCCGAAACAGAGTAGGGTAAGCCGCCAACATAGAGTTTCCTGCCGTTCATGTTCTCCTCCTGGAAAAACGATAACCCTCAACCTCGGAATGCAGACCACAAGAGAAACAGAACATGGACGAGCAGCCGACGATGGCCGCGGACTGGTCAATGAATACTTGAGCGCTCTTCACAAGGTGAGACTGACGAGGTCGTCACAATACAATTCAATCTTGCCTCATCAGGAGACCTCAACTGACGAGACGCTTCGACCTTACCGTTTTTCCCCAGGGAAAGCAACCGTTCCCGGAAAGGCTGACCGGACCGGGTGGGATCGCGCTGCCGGTCCCGACGTTTCGCTCGTTGGGAGTAGCGCACAGGGGGGGCGAGAAGTCCGGGTCAAGGAGCTTTGCGGGACAAGGAGCCCTAATCATTCACTTCAGTCGTGCCGACAAGTTCTTTGGGGGCAAGCCGATGGGAGGCGAAGCCGATTGTCGGAGATTCAGGTGCGAGCGCGACGTCCAGTCTGCGCTCATGGGGTTGGCCCGGTTCTTGGGCGAAATCCTCCATCGTCCTTCCCTCAGCCGTCGTCAGCGCCGAGATCTGATATGTCTCCGAGACGTTCTGGTACGATTCCCCATGGCATTGCCCGGATTTGTGGGGAACCTCCGGATCGTACTTCCGGGCCGGGCTTGCGAGAGTTGGTGCGAGTTGGATTTGACCGACGTCGAAATCGTCCTCGAGGTCGGCGGCTGTCGTCATGACGGTTTCTTCGGCGACGACCCTTTTTCGAAGGATCTCTTCTATCTGGCGCGCACCGGCTGTCGGCAAGCAGAAGCGGGAGGCATCCACGATTGGATTCGGCAGGCTCGGAAGTTGGTCGGGCGAGAGGGAACGGTGATGGTCTCGATCGGCGGCCACCTCCGGTGAAGTGGACGCCCGGGATCTCCGCAAAGGACGGCGTCTGTTTCCTTCCCGAAGGGATGGCCTTGGACCGCGCCGCTCGGTCTCCGATTCGGGAACAAGCAGCAGACTGGTACAAGCTTCAATGAGGTCGCAGTTCAATGACTGCGGAAAGCCTTCGCGCCTCCACGCGCCCCGTGCTCATGGTCGGAGCTTCAATGAGGCCGCAGTTCAATGACTGCGGAAAGCGAGGGCGCACAGCGCACGAATAAAGTTCTCTATTCGCTTCAATGAGGCCGCAGTTCAATGACTGCGGAAAGGCCTCATCCCGAAACCAGTCCGCCTGTGTGTAGATGCTTCAATGAGGCCGCAGTTCAATGACTGCGGAAAGTGGCCCACTGTCCAGATATCCCCTATAGCGTTTCTCGCTTCAATGAGGCCGCAGTTCAATGACTGCGGAAAGCTCTAGCGTGCCATTGATGACGGTAGGACATGCATTTGCTTCAATGAGGCCGCAGTTCAATGACTGCGGAAAGAGCGGTTGCCTGCCTCGCCCGTAGCTTCACGCTGCTCGCTTCAATGAGGCCGCAGTTCAATGACTGCGGAAAGTCGTTTAATCCCCACCCTTCAACCTGCGGACACTCGTGCTTCAATGAGGCCGCAGTTCAATGACTGCGGAAAGGCGACACGATCACCGACATTTGGGACGGACTACTGGGCTTCAATGAGGCCGCAGTTCAATGACTGCGGAAAGCGAAGGGCTGATGAAGGCGCTGTACGACGCTCTCGACGCTTCAATGAGGCCGCAGTTCAATGACTGCGGAAAGGTATGGAGAATGAGCCGACAAGATCCCTCAGACGCCGCGCTTCAATGAGGCCGCAGTTCAATGACTGCGGAAAGGTATCTTGCCGCGACGGGGCAAAGTGAGATGCATCGAGCTTCAATGAGGCCGCAGTTCAATGACTGCGGAAAGGCCGTGGTGAGGCGGCCAACCTGGCCGAGGCGCTGCAGCTTCAATGAGGCCGCAGTTCAATGACTGCGGAAAGGAACCTGCCGGCGAACTGGAAGCAGTTCTTTGTGACGCTTCAATGAGGCCGCAGTTCAATGACTGCGGAAAGCCCAGATCCATCCGGACTGACGGCGGACTGAGGAGAGCTTCAATGAGGCCGCAGTTCAATGACTGCGGAAAGCGGCAGATCGCCGTCTTCGTCCGTGCCGAGCCCCATGCTTCAATGAGGCCGCAGTTCAATGACTGCGGAAAGTCAGTGGTTGAAATGACCACCCGGGACGGCAAGCTGCTTCAATGAGGCCGCAGTTCAATGACTGCGGAAAGTGTGGGCACGGCCGTTGCCATCCGCTTTCTGGACTTGGCTTCAATGAGGCCGCAGTTCAATGACTGCGGAAAGCGTCAGCTTCGGGACCTGAGGCGCAAATGCACGAACGCTTCAATGAGGCCGCAGTTCAATGACTGCGGAAAGGGCAGGATCACCGGCTCCTACATCGATCCCAAGTGTGCTTCAATGAGGCCGCAGTTCAATGACTGCGGAAAGGAAACTCCAGGAGTTCGTCTCGGTCGGGGTTCGGAACGCTTCAATGAGGCCGCAGTTCAATGACTGCGGAAAGCAGCCCAATCCCGTCCGGCTTGAGATCGGACCTTGCCCTGCTTCAATGAGGCCGCAGTTCAATGACTGCGGAAAGGACCCGCGCACCGTAAGCGACGCCGGTCTCTTTCTCGCTTCAATGAGGCCGCAGTTCAATGACTGCGGAAAGTACCTCAAGCATTGCGGACTTCGACCCGAATGACTGCTTCAATGAGGCCGCAGTTCAATGACTGCGGAAAGGTTCAGGCCGGGCGCCGCTCTTCCGATCCCTCGTCTTCGCTTCAATGAGGCCGCAGTTCAATGACTGCGGAAAGACTGTGGATCAGCGTTCGGATTGAAGACCCGGGCCGCGCTTCAATGAGGCCGCAGTTCAATGACTGCGGAAAGGGATAAAACGGAACGTTGACCATGAACCAGTTATAGCTTCAATGAGGCCGCAGTTCAATGACTGCGGAAAGGTCGTTGTATCGCAGTAAGTCGGCATCAACATGGTCCCAGCTTCAATGAGGCCGCAGTTCAATGACTGCGGAAAGCATCCCTATCCCCGTCAGGGAGCCACGCTCACCGGGATTGCTTCAATGAGGCCGCAGTTCAATGACTGCGGAAAGCAACCCGATGGCACTTGATGGGCAACGGGCTCAACAAAGAGGCTTCAATGAGGCCGCAGTTCAATGACTGCGGAAAGGACCTGAGTCAGTGAACAACTAATCTGATGCTTCAATGAGGCCGCAGTTCAATGACTGCGGAAAGCTCGAGAAGACGTTAAACCCATCTCGGTCTTTCCAGCGCTTCAATGAGGCCGCAGTTCAATGACTGCGGAAAGCGGCGTCGAGCGACGAGATCGCTCAATGAGGCCGCAGTTCAATGCGCGGAAAGTCGTGACATCGATTCTACGACTCGGCAGCTTCAATGAGGCCGCAGTTCAATGACTGCGGAAAGGGAAGGAAGTCCTCGCCGATTGACTTCAATGAGGCCGCAGTTCAATGACTGCGGAAAGCACGCCGATGGTCGAGCGATGCGGGTACTTCAGGCTTCAATGAGGCCGCAGTTCAATGACTGCGGAAAGAAGCAATGTTAGACGAAAAGACTGTCCGGTTGTATGGCGCTTCAATGAGGCCGCAGTTCAATGACTGCGGAAAGCGATCAGTCGGAATAGGATGCGCACGCTTACACGCTTCAATGAGGCCGCAGTTCAATGACTGCGGAAAGTGCTAGCGCCAGCTAACCACTACAAAGCCCCACTACGCTTCAATGAGGCCGCAGTTCAATGACTGCGGAAAGTGCAGGATCGAGCTTTATACCCTCATTCTCGCCACTCGCTTCAATGAGGCCGCAGTTCAATGACTGCGGAAAGTTCACGACCGGGCTCACGGCATGGGGCAAGATCGACGGGCTTCAATGAGGCCGCAGTTCAATGACTGCGGAAAGTCGAGGTGCCCGTGCGCGTGATAAGTTCTTTCATGTGCTTCAATGAGGCCGCAGTTCAATGACTGCGGAAAGGGAAACGACAACTGAAACGAGCCCGGTCGTTTTCATCGCTTCAATGAGGCCGCAGTTCAATGACTGCGGAAAGGACAGCCTGAAAGGAGGCCGTCGTGAGACATATCCTGCTTCAATGAGGCCGCAGTTCAATGACTGCGGAAAGGTCGCGACCGTGTCTCGATCCTGCGCCTCGACGAACGGGCTTCAATGAGGCCGCAGTTCAATGACTGCGGAAAGTCATGTCTGCGACGAGTCGAGCTCGACCGGATCGACGCTTCAATGAGGCCGCAGTTCAATGACTGCGGAAAGTTCGTAGCTGCGAGCTATGCTCCAGCGACTGTCGACGCTTCAATGAGGCCGCAGTTCAATGACTGCGGAAAGGATCGTCGTGATACGATGCCCTCATTCGGAGACTACAGCCTGCTTCAATGAGGCCGCAGTTCAATGACTGCGGAAAGATGACTGCCGATCGAGCAGCATCGCCGCACCGCAGATCCGCTTCAATGAGGCCGCAGTTCAATGACTGCGGAAAGCCAGCGTTGATCGCCGAGCATGATCTCGAGATCAACGACGCTTCAATGAGGCCGCAGTTCAATGACTGCGGAAAGATCGCAGCATCGCAGAATGACGCCAATCTGTAGCATCAGCTTCAATGAGGCCGCAGTTCAATGACTGCGGAAAGGATCAGCTGTCAAGTGCTCGCGCGAGCTCGTGAACTGGCTTCAATGAGGCCGCAGTTCAATGACTGCGGAAAGCGTCGCTACGCGAGAGTCATGAACGTCGATCGATGCTCGGCTTCAATGAGGCCGCAGTTCAATGACTGCGGAAAGTCTGCACGCAGGTCGTCCGAATCGACACGCGATCTACGCTTCAATGAGGCCGCAGTTCAATGACTGCGGAAAGAACGTCGGACCAGTAGCGATCGCATCTCGTGACGGTTCGGCTTCAATGAGGCCGCAGTTCAATGACTGCGGAAAGGCCTCGCGGATTCGGCCCTATACTAACAGAGGTTTGCGGACCGGTTTTCGAGCGGGTCTGATAAACCCGTCGCTTCATACGTCAGTCTCCCTTCTGCAGCTGTCGCGAAACAACCCCCCACTCAGGTTTTCGAGCGACCCCGGGCAATTGGTCACCACCGAGGCGCTCGAAATATCGTCCGTTTCAGCAACTCGAAGCCAGGACTGTCCGACATCTACACAATGGTCGGACGGTGCTCCGGCTTCTCATAAGGCTTCCCCAGTGCCTCCACGGCGTGGCAACCACGCCCCACCGCCGGACCCATGTCCACGAAGAGAACCTGGTCCTCATCGTGACTGATCAGGTCCGACAGTTCGGCCTTGAGTCGGACCAACTCGGTCGCACTCAGCTCACATCGGAAGACGGAGAGCTGAATGTGATCGCCGTGGCCGCACATCGTCTTGAAGACCTTTCGCCATCGACGCTGATCGCAGATATCGTAACTCACAACGTAGGCGTTTCGCATCTCTCTTTTTCACCGGGTCGTGAAGGGCGGAAACTCCTCGATTTCGCCGGTCAGGAATCGGCCGAGCAGCCGGGACTGCACGTCGAGCACGCGCCGATAGCTGATCTTGTACCCGAACACCGGATGACGGACCGCCTGATTCATGCGTCGTTCGTAAGCGAGGATGAAGTCGCGGCGTGCATGCGTTTTCAGAGCCACCCCGAGGCCGCTCCGTTCAAAGTCGTCGGGTCCGACGACACCCGTGTTGATCGCTGAGATCACGACCGAGTCGGCAATCAAAGGGCGGAACTCCTCCATGAGATCCAGGGCCAGTGAAGGACGTCCATATCGAGGCTGATGGAAGAATCCCAAGTAGGGATCCAGCCCGGCGGCCAGTAGAGGCAGGGTGAAGTCCTTGACCAAGAGAGCATAGGCCAGCGAAAGGAGTGCATTGACCGGATCCCGCGGCGGCCTCCGGTTGCGACCCTCGAAGGAGAACCCGTCCATCGATTCCTTCTTCAGCATGGCCGAGAAGGAACCGAAGTAGAGGCGCGCGGCCGTGCCCTCAATCCCTAGCAGGCTCTCGACGCTCGACGCTCGCTCAGCGTCGGAAGCCAGACGCCGAAGCCGTTTTAACACAAAGGGATCCAGCCCTGACGCGTTTCGCCGCAGCATGGTCCGGCAATTCAGGATTTTGGCTTGAACGAACCGTCGCGAGAGACTCAGCACAAACTGAGAATCCTCGGCGGAGCGAAACTGGCTGCGACGCATTTCGATGTTTTTCTGAAGACCAGCATTCGTCATCCCGTAGAACCACCCGCCGGTTGATAGGAACACGACGCTCGTTCCGCGAACGCAGAGTTCCCGTAATGCTTGTGTGGAAATCTGAACGTTGCCCATCAAACAGACCTGGGAGGTATCGAACAGTCGGGAATCGGCCAGCTTCTCTCCCTTGAGCTTGATCTCGAGTACCTGGCCCTTCTTCCCCACGTAGGCCCCTTGCTCCTGAACGTAGAGCGGAAGAGCGTCGTCCCGGGCGGGAATGAGTCGGCGGACCTTGCCGCTCCGCTCCGGCTCCCGTTCCTGCAGAAGAAATGTCTCGTCCGGCAGGCAGATACCAACCAGGGAGCATCCCGAGCATTTGGGACTGTCCTCGAGCGGAGCGGGAATCGTTCCGGCTGCCGCCACCGTCCGGAATTCGGCGGCCAGAGCCCGCGTGCGGTCGACGAGAGCCATGTCCAATGGGATCGCGACACGACGCCGCGATCCCGCGAAGTAGAGGATGCCGTGATCGCACTTGAAGCCGTTTTCCCGCAGGATGAGTCCCTGGGCGCAGACCTGGACCCGCTCGGGCTCGTAGGCGCCCTCGGGGACATCCGGTTGCTTGCCGCGCTTGTAGTCGACGGGCACGGCTTCGCCTCCTTCGGTTTCGAGAAGATCGATGCGCGCGACCAATCCCTCCTTCTCGGCCGAGAGAAGAACGGAGCGACTGACTGCCGGTGACTCCCGGTCCGGTTCCGGAGGAGCCTGAGGCGTCTCCCGATCGACGCGGCGGTGAGCGTAGCGTCCCTCCTCCGTGAATTCATTGTCGGCGAATTCACTCTGGACCCACTCGAGGTAGGCCAGCCGTGGACAGTAGGCGTATTCGTTGAGCATCCGAACCGGGAGAAGCTCGGGAAGGTCCCCGGCGGGGGGCGAGGGCGTGACGGCGGTGAACTGCTTGGTTCCCATAGCGTTCCAGCCTCCGATCAAGTCTTACAAGGTTCTGATCGGCGCTGATTGCAGGGGACATTAGCCTGATGGGTGTCACGCCCTCGCAGAATCACTGCGGGGCTTCCCGGCCATCAAGGCAAGGAGGCGCGGCATCGGCCTCCGGATGCGCGACTGAACTCGATTCCTGATTGTCAAAGAGCTCCGAGCGTCGACGACGCTCTCAATGGCCCTTCAGGAGCGGCGGACAAGTGCGATCTGGAATCTCCCACCTGTGCGCCCCTGAGCGCACCCCTACTATGCCCCCACCATCTGACGCCATAACAGTGTTTCCCGCGCCGGGAAACCTCGGACCGGAAACTGGCTGCCCCCGAAGTGTGTCATCCCTTTCTGTGTATCCGAGTCATCGAGCATCCCCTCAAAACCGAACCGCAGGAACATAATCGATACCGATTCTGGGCGGCTGTCGCAGAGCTGGAAGGGCGTATACTTCGGGTGGTAACCTTGCGAGATAAGACCACGATTCACAACGCTTTCCCCGACAGAGGGTTTAAGCTATGAAGCTCCAGTATTATCCGGATACGGACTCCCTGTACATCGACCTGTCCCACCGCACGAGTATAGAGAGCCGTGAGATCTCGGAAGGGATCGTTCTCGACTACGACGAATCTGGGCATGTCGTCGGTATCGACATAGATAATGCGAGCTCGAAGGTAGATCTTCATGAGCTCCTGGTGAGCAAGGTGCCTTTCACAAGCCAATCCATCACGGGCTGAATGTAGCCCGACGCCCTCCTGCGTGCTTTGGGGCGGAACGACGCAACGGGATGCAGTCTCGAAGGCCCGACCGTCCGCGATTGCCGCGAGGCGGGTTGAGTTTTCTACTGTGAGCGTGTGAACTTGACGGTTACCCAGGAAGCACATTCGATTCAACTGATACAATTTCGCCACCCTCCGCTGAGGCCGGCAACATTCATTTGGCTGAACCTGAAGGAGGGAGACCCGGCATGACAACGAAGCCACCCACGTCCGCTTTCTCCCTCGCCGATCTACTGGATCGTCCAACCCTTCGCCGCATGGCGGGGAGTCGCTCCTTCGAACGCGGCGAGCATTATTTCGAGGACGGACGGGTCGGCCTGTTGACCGAGCGCGAGCGCACGGTTTACGCCAAGGTGCGCGGATCTCGGACGTACCGGGCTGAATTCCGGCACGCGGCCGGCGAGCTCGCGTACTCCTGCTCCTGTCCGGTGGGTCGGGACGGGTCCTTCTGCAAGCACCTCGTTGCCGTCGCTCTGGCGTGGCTCGTCCGAAAAGAGTCTGGGGCTGTGGACCATCTGGGACCTGCGGATGCACCGGTCACGATGGAGGATGTCCGGGATTACCTCGGCGGTCAGGCCAAGGAAACACTGATCGATATGCTCCTCGATCAGGTGATCGAGGACGAGCGATTGCGCCGACGGCTATCCATCCAGGTCGCCAAGGCAGGCTCCCGAGGATCGGGCGTCGCGGCCTGTCGGAGGGCGATCGATGAAGCCGTGGATTGTGACGATTTCATCGATTATCGGGGAGCCTACGACTATGCCTCGGGAATCGAAGAGGCCCTCGAGCCGATTGAGGAGCTCCTCGACGAGGGCGATGCCTCCGAGGTCATCGATCTGGCGGAATACGCACTCGGGGCGGTCGAAGAGGCGGCGGAGCAGGTCGACGATTCGGACGGCTACATGGGCGGCATTCTCGAGCGCCTGCAGGAGATTCATCTCAGGGCCTGTGAGCGAGCCCGTCCCGACCCCGAGGAACTGGCCCGACGGCTGTTCGCGTGGGAACTCCGATCCAATTGGGGCACCTTTTACGGAGCGGCAGACACCTACTCGGACATCCTCGGCGAGAAAGGTCTGGCTGTCTACCGGCAGCTGGCCGAGACCGAGTGGGCCAAGGTGCCCGCATTGGCCTCGGGTGAAAGTGACTCGGAGAGGTACCCAAAGCGATTCCGGATCACCAACATCATGCATACCCTGGCCCGCAAGACGGGCGACGTCGAGGACGAAGTGGCGGTCCTAAAGCGGGACCTGTCTTGGGCTTACCACTATCTCAGAGTTGCCGAGACGTACGAGAGGGCTGGGAAACACGACTTGGCGCTCGAATGGGCCGAACGGGGCGTCGAGACGTTCCCGGAGCGGACCGATGCGCGTCTGCGCACGTTCCTGGCCGATGAGTACCACCGCCGCGGGCGCCATGACGATGCCATGACTCTGGTCTGGGCGGAATTCGAGGAAACGAAGAAGCTGGAGGCCTTCGAAAATCTGAAGAGTCATGCCGATCGAGCCGGAAACTGGGCCGCCTGGCGGGAGAAGGCGCTGAATTCGCTTCGGCAATCGATCGCCGAGGCAAAGCGCACCGGTCGCAGGAGCGCATGGGCGGCTTATGCGCAGCCGGACCATTCGGAGCTCGTCCGAATCTTCCTGTCGGAGGAAGATTACGAGGCGGCCTGGCGGGAGGCCGTTGAGGGAGGCTGCTCGAACGGCCTCTGGATGCAGCTGGCGGCGGAACGCGGGAAGGACCATCCCGAAGATGCCCTGCCGGTCTACCGGCGCCAGGTCGAGTCGGCGCTCCAATCGGCGAACAACGATTCCTATCGGAAGGCAACCGAGCACTTGAAGAAGATCAGGAATCTGATGAAGCGACTGGACCGATCCTCCGACTTCGCGGCGTATCTCAGCGGAGTCCGCAAGACCCACAAGCGGAAGAGGAATTTCATGAAGATGCTGGACGGCGTGAGATGGTCGTGACGAGCGAGAGTGAAGCCGTTAACAGGGTCTGATTTCGTAGTCATGATTTCGGATGCCTCTCGGGCTCCCGCAAAGACGTTTTCACTGGTCGAGGTCTCGTCCCGTCCGGGACGCAGTGAAAGTGCCCGGCACGCCAGTGCCGGGTTCTCGAACATATCGACACGGTAGGTGGAGTTCCGTAGGGACGACAGTGAGGACAAGCGCTCCGGTCGACGGCGGAGTAGGTCAACCGTCCCTACGGGACCGGGGATGATGTGTGGCGGAAACCGAAACCTCGGCATTACCATGCCGGGCTACTCTCACCCTGTCCCTGACGGGACACACACTATCGATAGTGTTGGACCCTCGTGAACGGGAGTTGGAGTCCACGGCCCCCGTTCTTCGTATAGCCCTTGTCAGTTGGGGTTTCAAACACGAGTGTCAGAAGGTGGGTCTAGAATTCTCCCGTGAGGTCGACGGTTGATGGATCGATCCGAGGTGCCGTTGCAGGTGTTGCGTCCACGTCGGTGTGGACATCTTGGTCTGTGCCCTTTTGGAGTTCGAGCAGTGGTGTCGGGAGTGGCCGTTCTTCCGAACGGAAATCGTGACGCTGGGCAGATCCCCTATGGGCGGCGAAAGGGACCAGTGGCTCCACTTCGGCCGCCACTCATTTCCGGGCAAGGACATCGAAGGGCCCTTGTGTCCGCAGCCGTGGGCGATCGGGGGAAGAATCTCGTAGCGAAGGATGCAGGCATATGAAGGAAGGCAGAAATCGCCTCACCGCCCTGTTCGAGGGAAAACAACCTTATCCCTGGCAGGAGGAGCTGGCAACTTCGGCGGAATGCGGGAATCGTCTGATCCGTGTTCCGACAGGTTTCGGCAAGACGCTGGGTGTGCTGTCTGCCTGGATCGGGCATCGTGTAGCGCGAAATGATGAGAATTGGCCAAGACGTCTGGTCTGGTGCCTTCCGATGCGCGTCCTGGTGGAGCAGACGGAACAGGAAGCGCAGCGAGTTCTTGGCGGAATGGGAATACTGTGGGACGGCGTGTCGGATCATTCCGGTAAGGTCGGCGTTCACCTTTTAATGGGCGGTGCGGATTCGGGGGAATGGTACCTCTACCCCGAGGAGTGTTCTGTTCTCATCGGCACGCAGGACATGCTTCTCTCCCGGGCTTTGAACCGCGGTTACGGATCGCCGCGCGCGCGGTGGCCGATGGAGTTCGGCCTGCTCAATCAGGATGCGTTGTGGGTGATGGACGAGCTGCAGCTGATGGACGTTGGCTTGGCCACGTCGGCCCAATTGCAGGCGTTTCGCCAACAAGATTGCGCCAAGAGTCGCCGGCCCTGCTCTACTTGGTGGATGAGTGCGACCCTGCAGCGTAATTGGCTTGCCAAGAGTCCCGACACCATTGCACTAGCCGCGAGTCTGCCTCAGCTCAGCATTCCGGGAGAACAGCGCCACGGCCCACTGTGGAGCGATGTCGCTAAGCCATGCCGTGTCGAAGAGACGGGGAAGGAGAACGAACTGGCTCAGCGTGTCGCGCAAGTTCACGTCGAATCGGGCAACGGCACAAACGGACCGAGTCTGGTAGTCGTCAACCGGGTCGAGCGCGCTGTCGCCATTTATGAACTGCTGTGCAGAAACAAGTCGCTGAAGTCGACGGACATCCGGTTGATCCACAGCCGTTTCCGTGCCCGTGAGCGCAAGGGCTGGCGCAAAGCATTCCTGAACCGCAGCGCATGTGCACCGGGTACAGACCGTATCATCGTCGCCACCCAGGTCGTGGAGGCGGGTGTCGATATCTCGGCGGGCATTCTGTTTACCGACTTTGCACCCTGGCCCAGCCTGGTGCAACGCTTCGGGCGAAGCGCCCGCTGGGGCGGCACCGCGCAGGTACATGTGGTGGACTTCGCGCCTAAGGACGACAAAGCGGCCGCGCCTTACACGAAAGACGAGTTGGATGCCGCCCGCCAGGCGTTGGCGGGTCTCGACGATGTGGCACCGCTCCATCTCGAAGCCTTCGAGGAAAGTCACCCCGAATTGCTACCCGCGCTCTTCCCCTACTCGCCCAAGAATCTCCTGCTTCGCCACGAGCTCGACGAACTGTTCGACACCACCCCCGACCTCACCGGCGCCGACATCGACATTAGTCGCTTCATCCGGTCCGGCGAGGAACGCGATCTGTGGGTGTTTTGGACGGACATCCCCGAAGACAAAGCGCCGGATCCCAAATTGCGCCCTTCTCATGATGAACTTTGCGCCGTGCCCTTCCTCAAAGCGCGAGACTGGCTGTGCGGCAAGGAGACCTCTACCACAAAGGCGCCTCGCCTCAAGCGGGGAATGCAGGCTTGGGTGTGGGACTGGCTTGACGGGATGTGGACCACTGCCGAGCGGCGCGACCTCTATCCGGGTCAGACGGTGCTGGTCGCTGCCCATGCCGGTGGGTACGATCCTGTCAAGGGTTGGAATTCAGATAGCAGGGAGGCTGTGCCCGTATTGCACACGGTCATAGAACCCGTTCCCGAAGAGCTGGCTGATGCCAGCCAGGACGACGAGTCATTGAGTGTCTATCCGTGGAAGTGCATTGCCACCCACGGACGCGAGACCGGGGCGTTGGCGCGCTCCATTGCTTTGGCGCTGGATGAAAGGCTTGCAGACCTCTGTGACCTGGCCGGACGTTGGCACGATGCCGGCAAGGGCTTCCCGGCATTCAACGGATCCATCCGGGCGGACTACCCGGACCGCCCGCAACGTGAGGACCTAGCGAAGGCACCCCGGGATGCGTGGTACACGGGCCGGGCACTCTATCCGATGCCCGACGGATCTCGCCGCCCCGGATTCCGCCATGAATTGATCTCCGTGTTGGCACTCTTCTCGGTGCTGCAACGCCACCATCCTGACCATCCTGCCTTGCTCGGCCCCTGGCGCGACCTGTTTCGGCAGATGCAGGTACAGCTGCCAGATCCGGTTGTCCCCGAACGGCCGCCGACCGCATTGGAGCGGGAGATCCTTGCCCTCGAACCCCGACTGTTCGACCTTTTGGCGTATCTCGTGTGCAGTCACCACGGCAAGTTGCGCGTTGCCTGGCACTCCGCCCCGGTTGACCAAACAGCAAATTCCGCCAAACCGCGCCTACGCGGTGCGGAGGAAGGTGACGAGGTTCCGTCGGTGCTCCTCTGCGACGCAGAAGGGGCACCGCATTCTCTGCCCGGTTTCAGCGCCTCGCTTAGGCTTGCCGCGGCGGGACTCAACCCGACGTTTGGCGCCGGTTGGACCGAGCGCGTTCTGGGACTATTGAAGCACCACGGTCCTTTTTCACTGGCGTGGTTGGAGGCACTATTACGTGCTGCCGATCAGCGGGCGTCGCGTGATGCGAGCGCAGCCGACCCACTGCTCAATATTGAGGAGGTGAGCGAATGATTCTGCACCGACTTGACGGCTGCGCACCGACGCCGCTGGCCCACTACCTCAAGGCGCTAGGCATCCTGCGACTGGTGTCGGAACAGGCCGACCCGGAAGCGCGCGGTTGGTGGGAGGGAGAGCGATTTCTGCTGGCGACGCATCTCGACGAGGAGCAGCTCCTCGATTTCTTTCTTAAACGTTACGAGCCAACGCCATTGGTAGCACCATGGAACAAAGGGTCAGGATTCTTCTATCCCAATGATCCCAGCCTTACAGCTATCGAGGGCTCTACTGCGCCACGCTTTGAGAGACTCAGAAACGGGATTGCCACAAGTCGATCCATGTTGGGTGAGTTGTGCGAGGCAGATCAGGAGGTGCGCGACATCAAGGCGGAGACCAAACAGAAAGGAATGACCAAGGTGCAGAGGGAGGCGCTACGAAAGCAAGAGGCTTACAGGAAGCGCCTTGCGGAGGCAGAGAAACGATTCAAGCAGCTCAAATCGGAGTTCATTCCGCGCCTTCGTCTCACTTGGCGCGGTGCGCTTCGTGAATGGATGGATACGGCCATGGTGCTGGACGATGTCGGTCAGCCGCAATTTCCTGCACTGTTGGGAACTGGTGGGAACGATGGGCGGCTTGATTTCACCAACAACTATTTTCAGAAGCTCAGAGAGATCTTCGAGATTGAATCTGAAGGAGGGACTGCGAAGTCTGCTGCGAAGGGGTGGTTTGAAAATGCCCTTTTTCGAAGCCCTGTAGATAGCTATCGTGGCGGCGCTATCGGGCAATATGCTCCAGGCGCGGCGGGCGGCCCAAACAGCACAGTGGGCGCCGATGGCGGCACCCTCCTTAATCCGGTGGATTTCTTGCTGATGCTCGAAGGTGCCGTATTGTTCACCGCACATGCCACCCGGCGTTTTGGCTCCACTTCACCTTCGCGTGCCGCCGCACCCTTCGCCACTGGTGGACAGGCGGCCGGATATGCCAGCGCCGCCGACAGCGATGAAAGCGCTCGTGGCGAGCAGTGGATGCCGCTCTGGTCTCAGCCGACGACGCTGCCGGAGTTGCATCGACTGCTGGCCGAGGGGCGCGCGCAAATCGGTGCGAGGCCGGTCGGCGCACCCCTCGACATGGCGCGTGCCGTGGCAAGCCTCGGCACGGCACGTGGCATCATTGCCTTTCAGCGCTACGGCTACATCGAGCGCAACGGTCAGTCCAATCTTGCTGTACCGTTGGGTCGTTTCCGCGTGCCGGATCATGTTTCGCCGCGCCTCGCCTGCCTCGACGACCACCTGGAAGCGTGGCTTGTCAGGCTGCGTCGGGCCGCCCGCGACAAGGGGGCGCCGAACCGCCTGAAGATCGCCGAGAGGCGTCTTTCCGATGTTCTGTTCGCTGTTGTGCAACACCCGGACGAGCCGTCCCGGTGGCAGACTGTGGTATCGGTGCTGGCGGATGTCGAGGCCGTGCTGCTCATCAGTGGAAAGGCTCGTTGCGGACCGATCCCGCGGTTGCGGCCCGAGTGGATAAGCGCCGCAAACGACGGCTCCGCCGAGTGGCGGCTCGCCGTTGCGCTTGCCCTTCAGTCCGGCAACCTGCGGCGCGACGACAAGGCACCCATCGACCCGATACGCCGCCATTGGGTGCCTGCCAAGAATCAGGAGAGGGCCGCCGTGATGAAGGGGCGGCGGGGAGTCGATGATGCCATCGCATTGGTCGGGCGACGCCTCATTGAGGCGGCGCAAAAAGGCTTGCGCCGCCTACCGTTGGTGGCGGCGTACAAGGCGGATGCCTCCTTGGCCGATCTGGCGGCTCTCTTGGTTGAAGAGGTGGACGTCGACCGAATTCTCGCCTTTGCGCGTGTGTTGATGGCGGTACCAGGGAGGAAATGGTCGCAGCGTCCTCAAAACATCCAGCGACCCGCAGGTGCGCGGTGGCCGGACGACGGATGGATGGCGATCCGCTTGGCCATGCTGCCCTGGCCACTGCCGAACGGCCGCAGTATCGGTATCGATCCGGCTATCCTGCGCCGGCTTGAATGCGGCGATGCTCATTCCGCCATCGACTTGGCACTACGCCGCCTGCGTGCGGCTGGCATAAGCGCCACGGTGCGCTTCGGTTCCGTCTCGCCGCAGACGGCGCGTTTGTGGGCGGCGGCCCTGGCATTCCCTATCCAACGCAAGACCGCCGCGCAAATGCTTGGGCGCCTCGAACCTCAATCGGTTGTGGATTGAATCAAAGGAGAACCACCCATGAGTATCGAACTCTCCGACCTGAATGATAGCCACCGACTATTGTTCGCCATTCCACTCGAACCTGTTCAGGGCAAGCGTTTTCAGCCTACCGGATTCCCCAGCCTTGGCGCCGCTACCTACCAGACTGCCGACGGCCAAAATCTGTTAGTGGAGAGTGCGCAGAGTATGGCCAATCGGCTGGAGGCGACTGTTTGGGATGAGGCGAATCAGGACGTGAAGTCGGAATTTACCGGGCTGTCGCATGTGAAGGTGCTGCGCGATGGCAACTTTCTGACCGATACAGTGCTAGAGTCGCATCGCCTCAACAGCCCCTATCTCCTCGAAGGAAAAGACAAAGGGTTCTACAACCAGTTGAAGAAGGCATTGGGTGGACTGGAACAGGGACCGATTGATCGGCGCAGATTGGCGGCAGTGTTGTTGCGTTTTGACGCAGGCTCACTGCTGCATGGCGTTTTTCTCGCGAAGAAGGAGTTGGCAGGAGGTCGTTTGCGCGTGGCGCGCGCCCTCTCCGCCTTTATCGAAGCCGATGGCGTGCGAGTGGCCGCGTCAGGAGGCGTCAAGAATGACCATGTGAATCCGTCGGGCGATACCAAGAGCGGATTCGGAAATGTTCCCTTCGCCCGCGACGAATTTACCGCCGACAGGATCACCCTCTATTTCAATCTCGACCTGGCGCAGATTCGAGGCTACGGCCTTGGTGAGTCGGCCGAGCGCCTGCTGATCTTCCTGTCACTCTACAAACTGCGGGCGCTACTCGATGGGGGTATGCGACTGCGTACGTCCTGTGATCTCAAGGTAGCCACGACCGAGATCGAAGCCACGCAACCCCGAGGTTTCAAGCTCCCCGCGCTTGACGGGTTGACCACCGATCTCAAAGGGGCCATTGCTGCCTGCAAGGAAATGATGACCGTGACCGAGGTGACCTTCAACGATGAGCTGAAGAAGGGCAAGGAGGAGAACGCTACGTCAAGTTGAGGAACCAGAAAGCACGGAGGCGTAAACATGCCCACCCTGATACTTCGATTCCCGGCCGGACGGTACCACGCCACACCCTGGGGCCATCACGTCAACGAGGGGATGATCGAATGGCCACCCTCGCCCTGGCGCCTGTTGCGCGGACTGCTCGCAACAGGGTATGCCACACTCCACTGGCCAGCGGCGGGGCCGCCCCCTGAAGGACGAGCTCTGATTACAAAATTGGCCTCCGTGTTGCCGGTCTACCATCTACCTAAGGCCGTTGCTACCCACAGCCGCCACTACATGCCGCTGGCCCGATTCAAAAACGGGCGGGAAGAAACCAGCCTCGTGTTTGATACCTGGGCGCGTGTCACGGACGATCTCGCCGCGAGCTGGGCTGTTGAGCTCACAGCGGAAGAGCGCGCCTTGCTGGAGCAGTTGGCGCAGCGGATCGGTTACATAGGCCGCTCCGAGAGTTGGGTTAACGCCCGGCTTACATACGAAGAGAGCCTCATCACCTGTGGCGAACGTTGCTGGCCGGAAGGGAGTGAACCTGCGCCGGGACCTGGCTGGGAGCAAGTCGCACTGCTTGCGCCCATATCGGAATCTGAGTATTCGAAGTGGCGGGAGCAGGCGATTGCCAGTGCTACTGAAGGTTCGACGCCTGCCGGAAAGACAAAGAAATCGTGGGAAAAAACTGTTAAGCCATATCCTGTGGACCTACTCGCCTGCCTCCAAATGCAGACCAATGAGCTCCAGGAACTCGGCTGGAGCCAGCCCCCCGGTAGCCGGCGCATGTTCTACTGGCGCAAGATGGATGCCTTGGAGGTTGGCACGTCACGTGGCTGTGGGATACGCGAAGCGCCACCTGTCGAGGCGATGCTTCTATCGATGGCAACGCAAAGCGGCAACGAGCATGCGCTGCCATCGGCCGTACGTACGCTGCCCCAGGCCGAGCATCTACACCGGCAGCTGGTTGGCAGTCTGCGGGGCCGTCACAGCGTTGTGCTCACCGGCCGCGATGAGCTGCGCCGCCCATTGCGGGAAGCACATCTGCACGCGCATATCCTGCCGCTTGATCTAGACGATGACGGCCACTTAGAGCACATCCTCATCTGGGCGCCGATGGGCCTGGATGGCGAAGCGCAGACCGCGATCCGGCAGCTCCGCCGTACCTTCACTAAGGGAGGCGTCGGGCCGTTGCGGCTTGCCGTGGCGGGTTCAGTGGCGAAAACTGGCGAGTTTTTGGCATTGACCGGCGATTGGGGGGTGGGGCTGCTTCGCCTCGTCGGTACCTTCCGCGAGTGGATCAGCGTCACCCCTTTTGTACCGCCGCGTTATCTTAAGAAGCGCGGCGCCAATACATTGGAAGGCCAGGTGCAGGCGGAGCTAGCATCTCGTGGCCTGCCCACGCCGCAGTGCATCGAGGTGCTGGACCCGCATGCATCGGACCTGGCCCGGCGTCAGCGCCACGCAGCTCGTGTACGCCGATTCGGTCCGGCACCGCCCATTGATTGCGGATTTACCTTGAAACTTCGTTTTGCCGAGCCTGTTGGCGGGCCACTATCTCTTGGATACGGCAGCCACTACGGCCTCGGCCAGTTTAGGGGTGCGTAGGTGAAGAAGATGCCGATGGGGACGGGCGCATCGATCACATTCTGGTTCATGCCGAAAGCGGGCTTTGCGGCACGGCTCTCCGAGCTTTGCATCGAATCGACCGGTTGTGGACCGAGGATGGGTCCGCGTGGCAAGCGCTCCTCGAACAGTACGGCCGAATCGAGCAGATCGAGGGGTCGTCGTATTCCACGACAGGGACCGTTTGGGAATCCGCGACTCCTTACCTGCACCCCTGGTTCCGAAAGAAGACCCTCACGGTCGAAGACCAGATCAGGCGGGAGTGCCGAGAACGCGGACTGTCCGAACCCGAGCTCGAGCAGCTACCTGCGATCTTGGTGAAAGGCCGGGAACGCCGCCCGGTTCATTTCCATCGCTTTCGCACCAAGCGCGGCCTGACACAGCCGGATCGTCAGGGCAGCTTCTGGCGATTGACGTTTCCCGAACCGATTACCGGACCGCTTGCGCTTGGTTTCGGCTGTCATTTCGGACTGGGTCTATTCCGGCCGGGTGCCTGTGGTTCTGACGGGGCCTGAGCCGATGGAGCGTGCATGCCGGTGTCCGGTTGGTCTGGGGCAGCCTCAGCCGTCCCTACGGGACTTGAGGAGCAGGGAAAGGATCTCACGCGACCCGGCACTGGCGTACCGGGCTACTTTCACGCTGTCCCTGGCGGGACACGGGTTCCGGGACTTCGGAAAGGAGCTGTATCCATGGCCAACTCGTTCGTCTCGGCGCAGCCGGTGGTCATCACCTCGACGGTGCATCGGCTGGGCTCGCGGCCCTTCTTGGTGCAAGGCGAATGGCCGCGTAGGGCGCACCGGGGCGCCAGGTACCACGCGTCTTGCCGTGTCAGACTTCTTTCACCGCGACGAGACCCCCGAGTCCAGCGAAGTCGCTCGGATTCCGGGTGTAGAGGGGCAAACCGTTGGCGGCTGCGGTGGCGGCAATCAGCAGATCGGCCAGGCGGGGGCGTGGACTTCGTCCGGCGGCGCGCACGGCGGCGAACACGCGGCCGTACATGCGCGCGGCGTCCGCATCGAAAGCCAACGGGTCCCAGGTCATTGCCGCCCACTGCAACCGGTCCTGGCGGCGGGCTCTCTCCTCCGCGTCGCGGGTGGCGTGCGGACCCGCGGCCAATTCGGCAAGCGTGACGGTGGTGATTGCGGATTCCTCGGGAAGCCGCTCGGGATCGATGCGGTCCAGATCGATGAGCACGGAGGTATCGAGCACGCCCCGGCTTGGTTCAGGCATCGACGGAGGGATCGACGAGAGCGTCGAGGTCGGCGCGGAAGCGCGCGGCGTCAATGCGCGGAGCGCGCGCGGCTGCTTCGGCAAGGCTGCTCCGCGGCGCGAAGCGGCGCGGCTGGATCGGTCGCAGCTCGGCAACGGGTTGCCCATTGCGGGTGACCACAATGGTCTGTCCGGCTTGAACTTCGCGAAGCACCTTTGCGGACGCGTTGCGCAGTTCTCGCTGATTGATGACCTTGTTCATGGACGGGATTGTAGCACATGTCTCACAACGTAGCGAAGTGGCGGGTTGCGAATGAAGGAAGCGCGGTGACACCATGAGCCAACCCATCGATTTTCAACACTGGTTCAATACCTTGTGGGGTCACGATCCCTTCCCTTGGCAATCGATGCTCGCCGAACGTCTGGCGGTGGGAACCTGGCCCGCCGCTCTCGACTTGCCCACCGCCGCAGGGAAAACCGCCTGCATCGATATCGCCGTCTACGCGCTGGCCGCGCAGGCTGATAAGCCGACGTTGGAGCGCACGGCGCCGCGGCGGGTCTGGTTTGTGGTCGATCGGCGCATCGTGGTGGATGAGGCGTTCGAGCGAGCGAGGAGAATCGCGGAGAAGCTACGCGATGCGACGGACGGGCCGCTCAAAGCAATTGCTGATCGCTTGCGGGAAATCAGCGGTACCGATCGGCCGTTGGCGGTGGCGAGGCTGCGCGGCGGGGTATTTCGGGATGATGGCTGGGCGCGGCTGCCCTCGCAGCCGGCGGTGATCACGTCCACCGTGGATCAACTGGGATCCCGATTGCTGTTTCGCGGTTATGGGCGGAGTTCGTTGACGGCGCCGATCTTCGCCGGCCTGGCCGCCCATGACAGCCTGGTCTTGCTCGACGAGGCGCATCTCTCCGTGCCGTTCCTGCAAACCTTGCGCTCGATGGAACGTTATCGGGGCGAGCACTGGGCCGAGGAGCCGATCCGAACGCCGTTTGCGTTTTCGATTCTTTCCGCGACGCCGCCCCCGGATATTCCCGAAACAGGCGTATTTCCAGGTGCCGATCGAGATGACGCCCTTGATCACCCAGTGCTTAGACGGCGCATCGATGCTTCCAAGCCGGCCGAACTGATTTCAGTGAAGTCTGCAAAGTCACCGGATCGGGATGCGTTTGTCGAGGAAACGATAGGCCGCGCGCGGTCCTTCGCGAAGGAAGGTGGTAAACGGCGGGTGGCGGTGATCGTCAATCGCGTGCGCACGGCCGAATCCGTCGCTGGAGCATTACAGGCGCAACACGACGAGATCGACGTCGTGTTACTCACCGGCCGGCTGCGACCCTTCGAGCGAGATCGGCTCGTCGCCCGGTGGAAGCCGTTCCTCAAGGCCAATCGACCCGCTGAACCCGAGCGACCGGTGGTCCTGGTGACCACCCAGTGCATCGAAGTGGGAGCGGATTTCAGCTTCGAGGCGCTGGTAACGGAAGCGGCAAGCCTGGATGCCCTGCGCCAGCGCTTCGGTCGGCTCAACCGGCTGGGTACTCTTGAATCGGCGGCGGCGGTCATCCTGATTCGAGAGGAGGACGCCCAACCCGGTGCGGAGGATTTCGTCTACGGAAAGGCGCTCGCGGAGTCCTGGCGGCTGCTCCAAGAACTTGCCGAAACATGGCGGGAGGGGAAAACGGAGCGCAAGGTTATCGACTTCGGCGTTGCCGCCCTGGACGCCTGTCTGCAGGAGATCGACGATCTTTCGCCGTACCTCGCGCCGGCCCCGGACGCACCGCTCTTGCTGCCCGCTCACATCGACCTGCTTTGCCAGACCACTCCCCGGCCGCACGTGGAACCCGAGGTCCAGCTTTACCTGCACGGCGTGGGTCGGGGCGTTCCAGAAGTCCGCGTTGCCTGGCGCGCCGATCTGGACGAGAACGACACCGGCGTGTGGGCGGAAACGGTCGCCCTGTGTCCCCCCAACACGGTCGAGACGATGACCGTGCCGCTGCATCGTCTCCGACATTGGTTGGCGGACGCGTCGGCAATGGACGACAGCAGCGACGTGGAGGGCGGGCGAGAACCCGAGCAACCGGCAAGAGGCGAGATTCGCCCGGTTTTGCTCTGGCGGGGCCGCGAGCGCTCGCGAATGTGCACACAAGCTTCCGAACTCGCCCCGAATGATCTGGTTATCCTGCCGGCCGCCTACGGCATCGCAGGGCTGGGACAATCGGCGCCCGAGGAAGCCTTGGGATCGGCGCAACTGGACATTTGGGAGCCATGCCATGCGCAAAGCGGCAAGCCGGCAGCGCTGCGTCTTCATCGCGAGACCCTGAAGCCGTGGCTGAAATCTCCGCCTATACAGCACTTGATGGGACTCGTTGAAGATCCGGCATGGGAGCGCGAAGGCGTGCGGGAAGCCATCGACGAAGTGTTGACGTACGAGCGGCAGAGCGAAGACGAGCCGCCCGCATTGCCGGGGTGGCTCTTTGAACTGCTCCACAGGATCCGAGATGGCCGCTGTGAGGAGCACCCTGCCGGCGGTCTGATGCTGTTTGGGGCGCAAAGCGGAAGCGCAAGAAGAGGGAGAGCAAGACCTTTTTGCCGACGACGACGATCTGCTGTGCGCCACCGGCCAAGAAGTCAGTCTCGGCATTCACAGCGCCTCGGTCGAAAGGGCCGTTGAAAAGCTTGCCGGGCGCTGCCTGCCTGACGCATTCCATGAGCCGCTCAAGACGGCAGCCTACTGGCACGACGTCGGAAAACTGGACGAGCGCTTTCAGATCATGCTCCGCCAGGGCGATGAGCTTGCGGCATTGACGGGCCAGCCGCTTGCCAAATCGGCTGCGCTACCCGATTCCCCCGCGAGGCGTCGGGCCATCCGAGCGGCAAGCGCTCTGCCTCAAGACTTCCGTCACGAGTTCTTATCGTTGCAGCTGGCGGAACGCTACTTGGCGAGAGGGGGCGAGACGGAGCAGAGTGATTTGCTTCTCCATGTGCTCGCCGGCCACCACGGCTATGGACGCCCTTTTGCGCCGGTTTGCATCGATCCCGACCCGCCCCTCGTTCGGAGTGCGCACGGAGGTACAACCATCGAAGTCGCCACAGTCGATCGGATCGCCTGGCCGCCGGCCCACGAGCTCGCCTCGGGAATCAGCGAACGTTTCTGGCGGCTCACTCGTCGGTATGGTTGGTGGGGGCTCGCCTACCTCGAAGCAATCCTGCGCCTGGGCGATTGGTACGGCAGTCGATGGGTGGTCGAAGATGAGCCTCCCGAGAGGATCCTTCCGGCTCACCGATTGGCGCCTTCTCAGGCCTCCCAGAGCAAAGCCTTGGTGCTCACGGGCATGGACGGCGCCAATCCCCTGGGGTTCCTGGCGGCCATTGGCGCATTGGTGGTCCTTCATCAGGCGGGGCACCGGACCTCGCGCCTGGCCTGGCGACGAAATGGGCTCGCTTGGCACCCACGATTAACCGACTTGCCTACGGACGATCCCGCAACGCTCTCGGAACTGCTGGCCGAGAATCTGCGAGGCGGGCACGTTTCCGAAGAAGCGTATGAAAGACGGAAGAGGGCGGAACAACAATTCTCACACACGAAAAAGGAGATCAATAACAAGCGCGCCAATATCAAAAAACGCGGTCTGAGCATTAAGGAGCGGAAACAGGCATTCGAAGAGGAACTCTCCCCTCTCGAACGCGAGCTGGAAGGCTTGCGAAAAACGTGGCTTGAAGCATTAGGCGATTCTGTTCCTCGGCCGGAACTTGCGCTGGGCAAGAATATCGACTGCACAGAGCCGGAATATCGGGCTGTTGTTGAACCGCTCCTAGAAAGTGCTCAATTCAACGATCGGCAGGCAGTCGATATGTTGTCCGCATTCTGTAGTGCCGGTTGTCTGAGCGAAAGCCCCACCAAGCGGAAGCACGGAAGACTGGCGTCGACGCCATTCGCATTCATCTCCGGGTCGGGCCATCAGGATTTTCTGGATACGGCTGGAGCACTGTTGAAATGGGTATCGGCGGTGCGTCTGCGATCCACTCTGACTGCGTCGTGGGACTATGAAGATGAGGGGCTCTCTATGCGCTGGGATCCGGCGGAAGACCGCCGCTACGCCCTGATGGATCGCGATCCAACGGCCAGCGGCAATAAGCCCCACACCGTCTGGATGGCGAATCTCCTCGCCTACCATGCGCTCGCACTTTTCACGTCTGCACCGGCGCGGAGCGGACTAGCCACAGTCGGATGGACGCAGACAGCGGAGGAACCTTTCTTCACCTGGCCGCTCTGGACTTATCCGATCGGCCCGGACTCCATCCGATCGTTGATGTCGCTTTCAGAGCTGTATGGTCCGACGCTTAGTTCCGAAGACCGTGCCGCACTTCGTGCGAGAGGAGTGCGGGCGGTTCGCCGTTCACGCCGGATCAAGGTCGGCTCGGGTGCCAACTTCAAGGTGAATTTCACCCCTTCCCGACAGGTTTAGGTTCATGGCATCGGCGAATGATGGTTAACGCACATGACAATCCGTCAATGCATTCCCAAGGTTGTAGGTTTCGTGGAGGTGAGCAGGGGAACAATGACCTGCTCGGCTAAAAATCGATTTCGGCTCCGAACGCCGGATGTGATAGAGGTCGGGCAGCAGCCGGTATGACGGAAAGAGCACTCAAGAGCGGTCCGTCCCTGGGCGATTTCCTGGATCGCCGCACCCTTCGCCGCATGGCGGGGAGTCGCTCCTTCGTCCGGGGAGAAAGTTATTTCCAGGACGGACGGGTCGGACTTTTGACCGAGCACGAGGCCACGATTTACGCCAAGGTGCGCGGAGCTCGGACGTATCGTGCCGAATTCCGGCTCGCGGCCGGCGAGCTCGCATACGCCTGCTCTTGTCCGGTCGGTCGCGATGGGTGCTTCTGCAAGCACCTGGTTGCCGTCGCTCTGGCGTGGCTCGACCGCAAGGAGTCCGGGGCTGCGGAACTCCTCGAGGAAGGTGATGCCTCCGAGGTCATCGATTTGGCGGAATACGCCCTCCGTGCGGTCGAAAAGGCGGCGGGGCAGGTCGACGATTCGGACGGCTACATGGGCGGAACGGGGCGTCGAAGCGTTCCCCGAGCGGACCGATTCGCGTCTGCGCGAGTTTGAAGAAGATCCGGGATCTCATGAAGCGCATGGACCGGTCTTCCGACTTCGCGGCGTATCTCAGCGGAGTTCGCAAGACCCACAAGCGGAAGAGGAATTGCGTGAAGATGCTGGACGGGGTGAGGTGGTCGTGAGGAGCGAAAGTGAAGCCGTCCGGCGCCGCAGGGCACTCATGGAAAGCGAACTCGAAACGAGCGTGAGCGAGTGGTTCGAGAGTATTGCCCTGAGGAGATCAATGGAAGGTTCTAACTGCGCAGGAAGGTTCTATCATTCCAGATGTGCCTCCATGTACGCGCGCAGCAGGGCATTGATGCGGGACTGGTATCCCTTGCCCCGGCTCTTGAACCACTCGAGAACGTCGGCGTCGATGCGAAGCGTCACCTGCCGCTTTGCACGCCCGCGCGGCTCGAGTCCCTTGCGCACGATGGCCCGGGCAAACTCCTCCGGAGTCAGTTCGGGATTATCGGACAGGTCGATGTCTCGATCCTCCTGCGCATCGACCCGCTGCCAGTCAGTCTGGGAAACTTTCGAAGTAGAGCCTTTGCTCACGTCTCGTAGCCTTTCTCACCGAGATGATTCGGATGATCTCGTCCGTCTCCGTGTGGACGATGGAAACAACCCGGCCCTCCAAAAGACCGAGCGTCACGAAGCGACTTTCACCATGATCGAACCGATCATCTTCGACGGTCACTGTGTACCCGCCGAATACCTCGTCGCATCCGACGAAGTCGATGCCATGTCTGCGAAGATTGCGCCGTCGTTTGACCTCGTCCCATTCGAATCGCATACATTCTACCTACAATTTGTAACTACAGCAACCGGAAGGTGCTTCCGTGGGCCGTGGCCGAATTCGTTCCATGGACTCACCAGGCGAACGGGGAAGCAGACTTGAGGATCATTCTGGGACGCAACGTCATCGTGACCGACCAACGACAGCCGCGGGGTGCTCAAAGTGTTGTGGCGTCGGTCGACGCCCGATCGTGTGTCGCCGTGAAGCCGGGCGTCGTTGCAGGCAATTGTCAGAGGGCGGTCCGGTGCTTGGGATTCACGTTCCATTCTGACTCTCCATAACACGTGACATTCGAAAACTGCGAAGTTACTGTCTCCCAGGCCGACCATTGGTCCGGGAGAGGCCCTTCTTCCAGTTGAGTTCCAGAAGAAGGCGAAGAAAGGTGAGAAAGCAAACGGCCAAGCAATTCGAGCCTGTCCGAGGTCTGGGTGAGACGTAGGGGGCCGATGGGAGAGGGGGGAGAGTGTGGGACGGCCCCGGTGAACATGGGACGGCCTGGGACCAATGGGACGTCCATGGGACCGATCAGACTTCCCGGCAGGACTGGGCAACCGGGGAGCGATGGAACTCCCCGGGAAGGACCGGAACTGCCAAGCTCTTGTCACGGCGACGTGCCCGGCTACTCTCGTCGGTTCCGCGGTTTCGACGCCCGGTACAAAACCATCGTTCCAAACGGGGTATTGAATGATCGACGCCGTTCGACTCCGACGAATCCCGCCTGTTCGAACAGACGCCCCAGGTTGCCGGAGACGTTGTCTCGAGTATTCTCGAAGCCGTCGAGAATCCGAACCGACAGGAACAGAGCCCGCATCAGCAGGCTCGCAGGGGGACCCCAATCCGCGATGTGCAGTTCCCCTTCGGGCGTGAGCACGCGAAACAGCTCCCGGGCAGTCAGCCGTTTGTTTTCCGAAGTCAGGTGGTGAAAGAAGAGGCTCGAGATGATGCGATCGAAACTGGCTGCCCGATAGGGCAAGTCGATTGAGAGTGCCTGATCGAACCGTACGGCGATACCGGCCCTTCGGGACTTTTCCGCGGCGATGGACAGGATGGCCGGGTCTCCGTCGACACCCGTGACGCCGGCCGAAGGTTGCATCTGCTTGAGCCGGATGGCCATCGTTCCGGTCCCGCAAGCCAGGTCAAGCACCTGATGCCCGGGCCCGATCCCGGCTTGAGCGATCAGCGCGCCCTTGAAGGCGTGCTCCCGGGTGGTCGCCTCGACCAGGGCGTCGTAGTGGGGCGTCAACCGATCGAACCGCAGGGCCGGAACATAATCCGACCTCGAACGTCGTCTCACGGATTCACTTCGAGCCTCTCATGGAGATCTGGTTCAGCTCGGCGAAGTTCTGCAACATGACCGGAACAGCATAGCCCGATGGATCGTCGTCGGCCGATGACACAAGTCACGGCTGTCAAGGAATCCGTCGGCGCATGGAATCCGCAACCCGATCATTCGAACATCCGGCAAGCCGGGAGGGTTATCCTGCCCGGGACCCTATTCCTCCTTCTCTTCGCTCAATCGCCTGACATATGATCAGTTTGAGATGAAAAAACTATGGATCGCTTGTTTGACACTCATCCTGATCGTGCCTGCGGCGATCGCATCCTCGAACCCTCAGGCGTCCACCTCCTCGGGATCTACCGACCCATACCGTGTGAAGACGGAAAACGGAATCGTCGAGGGGATGACTCTGCCCAGCGGGATTCACACATTCCGCGGGATCCCGTATGCAGCTCCTCCGGTCCGTGACCTGAGATGGCAGCCGCCTCAGCCGGTCAAGGACTGGGAAGGCGTTCGTCCGGCGGATCGGTTCGCCCCGCAGTGCATGCAACAGCGGGTGTTCAACGACATGATGTTCCGCAACAGCGGGGTCAGCGAGGACTGTCTCTACTTGAACGTATGGACGCCCTCGGCCTCTTCAAGCCCAAAACTGCCGGTGCTCGTCTACTACTACGGCGGAGGCTTCATCGCCGGAGACGGTTCCGAGTACCGCTACGACGGAGAGAGCCTGGCTCAGCGCGGAATCGTCGTCGTTACCATGAGCTACCGGTTGGGTATATTCGGTTTCTTCGCTCATCCGGAGTTGACGGCGGAATCGCCCCACCACGCTTCCGGCAATTACACCTTTATGGATCAAACAGCTGTGCTCGAGTGGGTCCGGAAGAACATCGGGGCCTTTGGCGGCGATCCGGGCAAGGTGACCATTGCGGGCGAGTCGGCGGGCTCCGTCTCGGTCAGCGCACTGATGGCGACACCCTTGACGAAGGGGCTGTTTGCGGGCGCGATCGGCGAGAGTGGTTCGGTTCTGGGGACGCTGCCGCCGGTGCCGCTTTCCCAAGGGGAAGCCGCCGGAGAGAAGTTCGCGGCCGGCATCGATGCGCCCTCACTCGAGCAGTTGCGGGCGATCTCCGCCATGGCCTTGCTCCAGGCAGCAAGTCAGCCCGGTGTGCCCCGATTTTCATCGACCATCGACGGATATTTCTATCCGAAGGCACCCGTCGAGATCTACGCCAAGGGCGAGCAGGCTCACGTGCCGCTGCTGGTCGGATGGAACTCGGAAGAGATGAACTACCTCGCTCTTCTCAGAGGGAACGAACCGACCCCGGAGAACTTTGCCAAAGTCGTCCGAAGTCTGTACGACGGGCACGCCGACGAAATCCTGAAGGCGTACCCGGCGACGACGTCCGAGCAGATCATCGAGTCCGCCACGGACCTGGCGAGCGATCGCTTCATCGGATTCAGCACCTGGCGATGGTTCGATCTGCAGAGGCAAACGGGGGATGCGCCCGTCTATCGGTACTTCTACGCTCATCCGCGACCGCCCATGAAGCCCGAGGCCGCTGCGGCGGCCGGAAACATGGGTCGAGGCGGTCAGGACGGCCCGCCTCCCGCTCCCAGCGGAGCGGTGCACTCAGCGGAGATTGAGTACGCATTGGGGAATCTCTCCACGAATCCGATCTATGCCTGGACCCGGGACGACTACAAAGTCTCCAATACCATGGAGAGCTTCTTTGCGAATTTCATCAAAACCGGCAATCCGAACGGTCCCGATCTGCCCGAGTGGCCGGCAGCCGGAAGCAGCGCGGAGAAGACGCCCATGATCATGCGCATCGACGTGCAGTCGAAGGCGGAACCCGCTCCGCACCGAGACCGGTATCTGCTACTCGAGAAACTGGCGAAGGAAGACTGAGCTGTTTCCGGCCGTTCCCGGGTTTCGGAGAGGCGGAGTAAGTCGGAGTAAGGGACAGAGTAAGGGACAGTGTCGATTTCGGCACACAGAGAAAGGGACAGTGTCGTTTTCGGTGCCCCTTCTTGTCAAGCCGATGTCCCCCGAACCGGCTCACACTACTTTCGCCCTGCACTCTGCGAGCTGCGATCCACCGGACAGGACGGCTCTCGCTGGAGGCGAAGGGAGATCAACATCGATCATGGAATTGGTGACACGCACGAATCTCGCTCGTAAGTCCCTGTAAACAAAGGATTCTCATGCGAGTCTGGCACTTACCTCGACAGAGCAGGGCAATGGCCGGGACTATGGCGGACCGGTGTCCTCGGCAAAGCCAAGTGAGAAGGCGCATCAGTAGCGACTGATCGGGCTCCGTCCGATGCTTCGGCGTTCAGCGCGGGCTGCCGGTTTCGCAGCCCGCACTGCACGGCCTTTCCTACTCCGGCAGCATCAGCTGACCCTTGACCTGGAAGGTCCCCGCGACCACCGGCGCACCGGTATCGGGCTGCCCGCCACCCACGGAGAGTTTGTATTCGCCAGCGGCGATGATGCGGTCGCCGGCTTCGGTCACCATGCTCAGATCGCGCGGCGCAACCTCAAAGTGAAGCTTCTGCGACGCGCCCGCCTCCAGGTGAACCCGCTGGAATGCCCGCAGCGCGCGGATGGGAGCGCCTTTCACGTCGGGGAAGCTGAGGTAGAGTTGCGCCACCTCGTCCCCGGCGCGCTGCCCGGTATTCTTCATGGTCACGTCCACGGGCAGGGGCTCACCGGCCTTGACACTCTCCGGGGCAGTCAGCCCGCTATATTCAAACGTGCTGTAGCTCAAGCCATAACCGAAAGGATAGAGCGGCTTCTCCTTGAAGTAGCGATACGTCCGCCCCTCCATCGAGTAGTCCTCGAAGTGCGGTAACTGGTTGACGCCGGTGTAGAATGTCACGGGCAGTCGGCCTGCGGGATTGTTCTTTCCGCTCAGCGTTTCCGCGATGGCCGCTCCGCCTTCTTCGCCGGAATACCAAGCGTCCAGAATCGCGTTCGCGTGCTCGTTGGCCCAGTTCACGGCGAGCGCGCTGCCGTTCATTAGCACCACCACCAGCGGCTTGCCCGTCGCCGCGACGGCCTCGATCAGCGCTTCTTCCGGTTCGGGCAGATCCAGGCTGGTGCGGTCTCCGCCGAGGAAACCGGGCTCGTTGACCGGCATCTCTTCGCCTTCCAGTTCGCTGGTGATCCCGACGACGGCGATCACCACATCGGCGTTTCTCGCCGCCGCAACGGCTTCCGGTGACGGCGCGTTGTCCACCTTGGCCCAGATCAACTGCGCCTGGGGCTCGCCTTCACCGATATTTCCGTAGGTGACATTCAGCGCGACTTTCTCCCCTTTCTTCAAGTGCACGCGCCCGACCTTTGCTCCCACACCACTCCTGCTGAACAGCCGCGCCACAGGGTTTCCGCCGACTGTCACGCCGGCAAAGCCCGCGCCGCGAATGCCCAGGAGGTATTCACCGGAATCCGGCG
The DNA here is from genome assembly GCA_963823995.1 of uncultured Acidobacteriota bacterium. GTDB lineage: Bacteria > Acidobacteriota > UBA6911 > RPQK01 > JAPXNP01 > JARRKC01. The sequence goes on along the minus strand of CAWGNQ010000008.1, from coordinate 344,500 downwards.
GCGTCAGGAAGCCGGTCCACTGCACGCTGATCGCCCGCTTCCCCGCGGCCTCTGCCGGGAGATTCGCCTCGCTCAGGTTGACATTCGGCTCAACCCGGGTCGTCAGCGGCTTCGGCCTCATTCCGGGAGCCATCGGCATTCCCTCCATACTGCCGTATTGCGCTTCCAGCCCGGGCTTTCCATCCGGCGTGGTCAGTAGACTGTCCGGCACGGGACTTCCGTCGTTGCGCAGAAACTGCGTACCGGGGACGAAATCGATGTTCGCATTGGGAAACTCCGCCTTCATGCCTTCCAGCACCGAGACCGAATGAGTCGGGGTTCCCGTGTAGTTGCCCAGCAACACGCGGGTCTGGTCGGCGAGCGGCCCGACCACGGCGATGCGTTTCACGTCTGCTTTCAGCGGCAGTGTGCCGTCGTTTTTCAGCAACACCATGGCCTCATTGGCCAGTTTCCGTGCCAGAGCGCGATGTTCGGGGCTGTCGAGCTTCTTCTCATCGATATTCGAATAGGGAACCATCTCCGGCGGATCGAACATGCCCAGTTTCATCCGCGCCGTGAAAAGACGGACCAACGCGGTATCGATCGAACTCTCGCTGAGATAGCCTTGCTGCACGGCCTCGATGAAGGGCCGGTAATCGTGGTCGTCTGTGGCTTTGGTAAAGAAGTCCGCGCACTCGTTGTCCATGCCGCGTTCGAGCGAGATCGCCGACGCTTTAGGTTGAGTATCGCGGAAGTGGTGCCCAGTGAAGATGTCGCGGACGGCGTCGCAGTCCGAGACGACATAACCCTGGAATTGCCAGGCACCGCGCAGCGTATCCTCCAGCAGAAAGTCGTTGGCGCACGCGGGCTCGCCGTTGACGGCGTTGTACGCGCACATCACCGATCCTGCATGGCCCTCGACGACGGCGGCGCGAAAGGCCGGCATGTACGAATCCGCCATGTCGTGCTTACTTACGTCCACGTCGGCGAAGTGGCGGGTGGGCTCGGGGCCGCTGTGCACTACGAAGTGCTTGGGCGTAGAGATCACGCGGTAGTAGTGCGGATCATCGCCCTGCATGCCGGTCACAAAGGCGACCGCCATGCGCCCGCTGAGGAACGGATCCTCGCCGTAAGTTTCCTGCCCGCGCCCCCAGCGCGGATCGCGAAACAGGTTGACGTTGGGCGACCAGAAATCGAGGCCCTGCATGATATTGCTGAAACCGCCGTTGGCCTTCACAGCCTGCTCATGTTTGATGCGCGCTTCGGTGCTGATGGCCACCGCCATTTCGTGAATCCCCGGAACGTCAAACGTCGCCGCCAGTCCGATCGGCTCCGGGAACTCGGTCGTTCCGTTCACGGCCACTCCGTGCAGAGCCTCGCTCCACCAGTCGTAGGCCGGAACATTCAGCCGCGGAATCGCGCGCGCCTGGTTCACCAGTTGCGAAGCCTTCTCCTCGAGCGTCATCCGGCTCACCAGGTCTTTGGCTCGCTCCACGGCCGACAGGCTCGGGTCCAGATAGGCGGGTTTGGAATCCTGGGCCGCTGCGCCGCAGACCGCTCCCGTCAGCGCCAGCGCCATCAAAATCAATCTCGTTCGCATGTTCTTCATAGGTAGGTCCTCACAGCCAAGAATCTCATTAATTTTCGGACACCAAGCCGGTTCAATTCAAGAAGGTGGCAAAAGGAGAGCAAGCCGTAGGGGACAGGAAACAGTAGGGGAAACAGTAGGGGACAGTGTCGTTTTCGGCAGGCAGTAGGGGCAGGGGAGTAAGGGGAGGAAGGGACAGGGTCGTTTTCGGGGGCCTTTCTCGTCAAGCCGATGTCCCCCCGAACCGGCTCACGCTGCCTTCGCCGAAAGACTCAAGGCCGAACTCGATGTTTTCCTGGTGCGAAAACTGGGAGTACCTGGTCACGCCGAACTTGCCATGGGTGCCCAAGTCACGGATGAGCGAGTCGTCGCCCTTCTCCACCGCGCAGAATCGATACGGTGAGCAGGCTTAAGAAGAAGGCTGCTCAGTGAGCAGCCTTCTTCTTCGTCTGGGGGACCCTACCCTCGAAGTTTTCCGAGGAGTGCGGCACCGCCCAAAGATGCGAACCCGATCAGTGCGACGAGCGGAATCGAACTGGCGGTCTGAGGCAGACTGCTCGTCTGCTGACCGGCCTGGTTGTTCTGGCTATTCCGCGCCTGCTCCTGGTTGGCGTTGCGGTCCATGTTGGACTGCGACTGAGCAGCACTGGCCTGCTCCCCGTTCGATGAACTGGCCTGTCCCTGGTTCGAGTCGCTGGTCGAGGAAAAGGACGACGAACCCGAGTCCTGGTTCATCGACTGCTGATCCGAATTCGCCGCTGAGGAGGACTGCATTCCGGATTGCGATTCCGGCTGCTGTTCGGATTGCCCCTGCATCTCACCGGACGAGGTGACCTCGATCTTGACCGCAGTGTTCGAAATCCAGCCTTCATCGTACTGGACCGTGACCATCGTTCCGTTGCCGCTCGACAGTCCTTCTATCGAGTCTTCCGCACCGGTTACCTTGGTCTGGTCGTTGTAGTGGAACTGCATCGTCTTGCCCTCTTCGTTCTTGACGCTGAGGGTCTTTTCCTCGGTGTCTACCTTGGTCAATGTGCCCGTAAATGACTTCAGATCCTGGTTGCTTTGCTGTTGTTCCTGTTGACCGTTCGGCTGTTGATTCGGCTGGCTGCCGGGCTGCTGAGCCCAAGCCGTGCCCGCCAGAGCCAACGTGAGAACGCTGGTCGACAGGGCAACTTTGAGACTCTTGAACCAATTCATGACTATTCTCCTTCGTTTCGTCGATTTCCAGTGTTTTGTTGTTGTCAGTCGTTACTTTTGCCTGTTTTCGGAGAGCCCTCTCTCAGGCTGGATGCCTGGGCCCTCGCTGCGTTGCCTTCTAGCGCTGCACGGCTCATTCCAATGACGATTTCCACCTCGGGTGAGTGCGGGTAAGCGTTCTTCTTTCAATGCATTAACTCGGAATGGCCTTCGGCCACGCCTTAATTCAGAAGTGTCGGAGCCGTGCAGGCGGTTCACCGGATTCCGGGAATTCTTCCCGTTTCGACCTCTCCGAGATGTGTGCGTCGGAGCCGGTATCCCGGTGATGAAACAGAACCGTGGATAGCCCTGAGCATTCCTCTGACCGGGTCATAGGGAAAACACGTAGGCTGATCTGGTAAAATGGGCGATACGAGGTTCCACCTTCTGCCTTGACCTGCTGCAGATTTCGATCTGCCCGTGGTGAGCACTCTCGGAGGATGGCACCACGGCTGGGATATCGGGTAATGCTGCACAGGCTTTTCTTTCTCTCTCTGATCTGTTCGCTGTCCCTTGAGACAGCGGAAGCCCGTCACATAGAGGTGTGCGTTCTCAACGATCAGCAGGCGCCCGTGCCGGATACGCTGATCACGGATCTTCTCGAAACCTCGTCTGCGGAGTTCGATCGGCACGTCGGTATCTCGTTTCTGGAGGTTGAGCGACACCAGGTTCCGCTGAACCTGTTCCTTTCCGACTCCGCGCAGGTGAGCCGATTCCGATCGCTGTGTGCAGGGGGAGACATCGCCGCGGCCTTTACGAACCGGACCGTTCCAGCGGCAGACTGGTACTCGTTCGTCTCACCGGACAACAGCGGGAACGTCAAGGGCAATCTGCTCGGTCTCGGAAATCCGATGGGGTTCATCGTGATCGCGAGTGCGTCCTACAGTGCCTCCAAACCGGACGCCTCGGGTCGTCCGAGGATCTACGGAACGATGAAACATGAACTGGGGCATCTCTTCTACGCGGGTCACATCGACGACGAACGTTCATTCCTCTTTCCTTACGGTTACGGTATCCCAGGCTGGACTCCGAAGACCGAGGCAGTCATACGTGACAGCGCATCCCGCAGCTGGAAGTTCAAGGATCTGGGATTGGATACACTGCGCAACAGGGGAAAGGAGGTCCTCGCGTACCCTTCCGAAGACGTGGCCTCGAGTCGTAGATCCAGCGATCCGCGATATTCGCGCGGTGACGTGGCCTCGACGAGCGCCCGCACCGGGACATCTATCCATTCGCCGGTGCAGTAGGATTCTGGAAAGAAGTCCGGACCAGCTTTGCGACTAGCTGCTTCTTCGGCTCTCGATCTCGGAGGCCCGGACGATGAACCGTTCCGGGGCCGCACCAATGAAGTGGAACGGATAACAGGTCATGAGGGTCAGCGCGTTTCGCGGGGTCTTGGCCAAAACATCCACGGCCGTTGGTTTGACCACGTCCGTCCAGTCCACACGGTACTTCTTCGTGGCCAGTGGACTGGTGACCTTGATGAGGTCTCCCGGACGTATGTCCTTCAAGTCTCTGAAGAACGTATCGCGGTGACCGGCGAGTGCGGTGTTTCCAGAGCCGCACAGAGGACCCGTTCCGGGGATGTGTCCCACGGCCTTGCTGAGAACGTCGGCAGTCGTCCCCTCGGCCACAATGACAGAGATGCCGAGTCTCGGGACTTCGAGTCTGCCGAGCACCGACCCCTCAGAGGGTGGTGCCGGAATCGAAGGCACAACCGAATCCCCCCGTTCGGGCCCCGGGGTCGCACTGGACAGGCTCCTCGCGATGCCGCGCCTCCGGGCAACCTCCTGCTGCAGCACCTGGTTTCCCTTCATCTGGAACATGAGAGCGTCCAGGTAGGCATTTCCAACCCAGACCAGACATCCGATCCCGACGATCACCAGAGCACCCTGGAAGATACCCTTGGGATCTGCCGTCACCTGGCGGATGAGTTTCTTGAGTCCTCCCACCAACGTCGAAAACAGGTTGTGTATCTTCATGCTTCAAGGCCCTCCTGAAGTCGGCTGCGATTCGAGGTGTCTTGCACCGAACCCGATCTCTCGATTCGAGCGGACCAAAATGCAGCACTCTTCTCTTTGGGTCCGCTTTCCCGTCCTGCAACCTGCATGCCATGGGGAGCCTCATCCGGCCGAGCCCCCCGCTTCGCGCCGATCTGGGAGATCCGACGTGAGAGGTATCCGCAGCAACCGTCGCCCCTGATTTCGGAAAAATCTCCTCGGTTCCTCTCCGTTCAGTCGCGCTTTTGAGGAGGCTGGCTCACGCCGGTTCGTCAATCGATCCGGGGCTGTTGGCAGTGGCACACCATCGAAGGGCACGTTCCGGGCTCAGGATTCCGACTCCTGACTGATCTGCCGTCGATCCGGGTTTGCGTGGTGGGATGTTCGGCCAAGGAGGGCGGCCGCAACACCTCCCAGAACCAGGCCGCTCGCGATGATCAGTCTCGCTGAAACGATTTCGGCCAGAAAGAGGACACCCCCCAAAGCGGCCAAAACGGGAACCGAAAGCTGGACGACCGCCGCTCGTGTGGCGGACAAGCCTCTCAGGGCCTGATACCAGAGGGCGTACCCCAATCCGGATGTCACCGCACCGGAGATCACGGCGAGGAGAGCTCCGGGCGTTGCAGCGTGAAACCTCGAAACTGCGAAGATCGAAACCGAGAGAGCCAAGGGTACGGCCCGGACGAAGTTGCCCGATGTCGCGAGCGTGGGGGAGGTTACGCGCAGACCGCGAAGAGAGTAGACACCCCAGGAGACACCGGCGAGTGCCATGAGCGATGCTCCGATCGGATCGGGTGCGCTGATTCCCGGGGAGACCAGATAGACGAGACCCCCGAGTGCCACGATCAGACCGAACCACTGGAGGGGATGCGGACGCTCACCCGACTTCAGTCCAACCCCGATCATGGTTGCCTGAACGGCTCCGAAAAGGATGAGCGCTCCGGTTCCCGTCTCGAGCGAGAGATAGGCCAGCGAGAAGGCAGCTGCATAAGCGAATAAAGCAAATCCTGAGAACCAGGAGCCGCCGATCCGTTCGGTGGTGTGGTCCTTGTCCGGTGCCGGAAAGGCAAAGTGTGCGAGCGGGACGAGGATCGCAGCCCCGCTGGCAAGTCGAAGGGAGGTAAAGGAATGGGGATCGATCAGGCCTTCCCCGAGTGCAATGCGGCACAGCACGGAATTTGCTGCGAAGGCGACCATCGTCAAAGCGGTCAGGAGTACGGTCCACATTCGTTCGTCAGCGGTTGGTCGGGACCTGCATCGTATAACAGAGCGCCGTCCCCTCAAGGGCGATCGTCCCATCGTCGCGAACGACCGAGGTCTTCAGTTCCGTGATCGGCTTGTCATGTCTCACCCGGGTGACCTCCACGATGCCGGTGATCCGGTCTCCGGGTCGAACCGGGGCCCGGAAGTTCCAGTCTACGTGCAGAAACACCGTTCCCGACCCAGGCAGGTCCTCGGCAACGACTGCGTTAAGTATGGCACTGGTAACGCCACCCTGCACGATGAGCTCGCCGAACTTCGTCGCCCTGGCGAACTCCTCGTCGTAGTGCAGTGGATTCCGGTCACCGGAGATGGCGGTAAACAGGTCAATGTCCTGGGCCGACACCTCTCGTGTCCGTTCCGCCCGCTGTCCGACCGTGGGGGCGCCTTTCAACCACACACTGCTTTGATCCGTCATTCTGTTCCTTTCCGGCCGATCCGTCTTCGACTCTTCAGCCGGCTTTGGTCAAGAGTCTCCTCGGATCGGCGGCCGGGGTTGCCGGTACCTCTTCGTGGAGCCTCACCAGGTACTCGACCTCCCGTCGCATCTCGTCGCTCATCTGCTTGTGCAGTTGCTTGAGTTCATCAAGATTCCACGCGAACGAGGCAATGGTGTCGGTAAGCTCGAAGAGCTCGAGTGAAAGCACGTTTCCCGTCTCCTGATAGCTGGTCCATCCATCCTCGGTCGCAGTGCGGACTGCACGGGACAGAAGCTCGGCATCGCGAAGTGCGTCGGTGATGCCGTGGGCCGTTATCGGATCCTTGAAATACGTTGCATCGCCGACCAGTGCCCAGCCCGGTCCATGAGTCTGTCGAAGGTACCCCGGTTGACCGGCATAGCTACGGAAGCCGCCCGACTGTCGAGCCGCACCGACGGCGTCGGCAAGGTCGGGAGCCGTTTCCCTCAGGATTCGGAAGAACCCTTCTCTTGGATTGAATCTTATCTCATTCATGAATCGATCCCGTGGGACACCCGCGAAGACGAGGGTGCCTCCGTTGGTCGCAATCGCGCCCGCACTGACGCCCGGGCCGAAATGCCAGTGGTATCCTTCGAGATCCAGATCCTCCCAGTAGCCATAGACGACAGCGGCGGCGTGAGCTCCCCATCGAATCACGGTCGGGCTCACTAACCGGGCAACCGTCGATCGCACGCCATCCGCTCCGATCACGAGATCAGCGGAAATCCGTTGATACTGGCCCGGGAGATCCTCGATGACGACGCCCCGGATGCGATCTTCGGTGTCGCGAATCAGGTCCACGAGCCTCGCCCCCCGGAGGACTTCTGCTCCAGCCTCGACGGCGGCTTCCGCCAGGATCGGATCGAGGACGGTTCTGCGCGGTGCATAGAGGGCGTCGACTCCGTCGCGGGGTTTGATCACTACTTCGATGCTCTCTTCCAGGTAATGAAAGGTGGTGGTCGAGACCGGCGGGGTGCCGGCGGCCCGGACGGCATCCAACACGCCCCAGCGCTGCAGTTGAAGGACCCCGCCCCGCATCAATGCGTGGGTCGAGAGGATGTCGCTTCCGTGCCGGCTCTTGTCGACGACGAGCACTCTGAGGCCCTGGCGAGCCAGCAGGAGTGCAGTGGAGGCGCCGGCGCAACGGGCGCCGATGATGATCACATCGTAGGATGGATGAAGCGTCTTTCCAGTCATTGTTCTCTCCGGTCTCAGGCAACCGCCTCCCGTCGTTTGGCTTGGCGTCGTGCGAGATGCCGCACCAACTCCTCGGCATCCTGGCCGACTCCGTCAATGAAGGCCGACTTCCTCCGTTGCTGAAACTGCATTCCCAGGACATACAGGCCTGGCTCGGGTGTCACGCCGCGAGTGTGCTTGAGTTCGCCCGAACCATCGAGGACAGGAACACGCAGCCATGGGTAGCGACGCTGAAAGCCGGTCGCCCAGATAACGGTTCGGATTCCCTCGGCACGCAGGTCGCACGACGTCGCAGCCGGTGAGGAGAAGAATGAAGGCCAGAGGGGAACGAACTCCTCGGCGGGACCTGCCTGTGATTCCAGACCTTCACGGGTCACGTAGGCATCGATACGAGAGAGCAGGCTCGCCAGTTTGACGTCCGCTGCCGTGGTCGTGGCGATGAGGTCGTCATCGAAGAATATTCGACTGCCGTCGGCGCCGACGGCGCGTCCCAGGATCTGGACCCCCTTCGCGGCGAGCCGGCCGAGGTCGAGGGTCGAGCGATCGGGCCGACCCACGAGTTGGAGGGCGGGCTGGCTTCGGGAGGTTTCGAGATCGAAGACCTCATCGGTTGTTTCGTCCAGGATTCCCATCCGGTCGAGCCACCACAGAATGTCCTTCTCGCGATAGAGACGGGGTATGCGAGTGTGGCGACCGGTCGCGAGAAGAACTCGCCTTCCCGAGTCGCAGATCTCATCAGCCAGCTGGATTCCCGATGCTGCCGCTCCAACGATCAGGACGCCGGCTTCCGGCAGTTGCTCCGGATTGCGATACTGGGTCGGAGCGAGCTGGAGGATGTGACCCGGAAGCTCTCGGGCCATTCGGGGAATCGCCGGTCGATCACTGTAGCCTGTCGCTATAACGACGTTGCCGGCCCTCCAGGTGTCCCGACTCGTCTCAAGCTGAAATCCGTTCGTGGTCCTCTCGACCTTCAGCACGTTCGTCTCGGCCTCGAGCGGCACGCGGCTGAGTCGTGCGTACCGCTCGAGATAGTCGATCACCTCCGGCATGGTCATGTACCCATCCGGATCGGGACCCGTGTACTGATATCCGGGTAGCCGACTCATCCAGTCGGGAGTCAGGAGCCGCAGGGAGTCCCATCGCTCGCTCCTCCATCGCTCAGCCACGCGGGCTCGCTCGAGGACCACGTGTTCGATCGAGCGTTCCGACAGTAAGCGGCTCATGGCGAGTCCCGCCTGTCCTCCTCCGATCACGACTGTGTGGATGCTTCTCATGACCCTGCCCCCGGGTGTCTTGGAGTGTGCGTGTGCGGCCGATTGGCCACTCAGAGGACCTCCGTGCTGATCTCGACCGGGACTCCGCGGGTCAGCACATCGAAGACGGCCGATCGGTTCTTCGACTGTTCGACGATCTGCTCCAGTTTTTCCGCCGGGGCGTCTCCCTTGATCTTGAAGCTGACCCGAAGTTGCTCATAGCCGTTGCGCACCTCTTCGGAGATCCCGAGGATTCCTCTCAGATCGATATCCCCCTCGATCCGTGCTTCCACCTCGCTGAGCGTCACGCCACGGGCCGCCGAAATGTTGGCGATTCCGGACATGAGGCACGACGTCAACCCGACGAGCAGATACTCCACCGGGAGGGGCCCCTTGTCAGCTCCGACCAGGACTTGAGGATGATCGGCGTCCAGAACGAATTCCGATACGTGTGTGTGCTCACCTCCGGCACCGCCGAAGGACTCGATTCGAGTCCGGCTGTGTGTCCCGCTCTGCCAGCGGTTGGTGGCTCTGAACTGGAATCTCGCCAGATCCGGCTGCCCGGCAACGGCATTGATGGTCGCAAGAAGAGTGGGGGTATCCACTCCGTTTCGGGGTTCACGCGGCGGCTTCTGTTCTGTGACTGTTTGATTCGACATCTTCTTCACTCCTTACTGTGGTTTCGGTGGTTCCTAGCAGGCCTTTTGGGCTGCTCATCTCCACATGCGCAAGAAGGCGGGAGAAAGGATCAAACAGGAGATTCAGCTGAAATCGATCTTGAAGGCTCTCGAGAAGAGGGTCCTCCCCTGAACAAGCTTCCCGGTACCGTCTACGAGAGCCATGTGTACCCCGAACAGTCTGGATCGAACTTGGCGTGGCGGCCTCTGCTGGACCCTCGCTGGGCGTGGGAAAGCGGAGTGGGAAAGCGGGGAACAGGCAGGACAAGATCACCAGTATGAGAGGAGCCCGCATGGAACCACTCCGAAGTGGTTCGAGCATCCCAGCACACGTCGGTGAGCTTCGATGCCCAGGAGTCTGCGCGCCAGGAAATTTTCGGCCCATCAGTAGTGTTTCGAGAGGTGATGTAATACCACCGGCTGTAGTCATGAGTGCGCAAAATCGTTCTACTACGCAGACTCCTAGCGACCCACTTTCCTTCCTGGGGCCACGTGCCAACCTCGCACTGTCAATTGACGACGATCCGAGTGCCCTGCATAATGGGGGCAATTGGAGGAACTTTGATGGCCGCCCTCAACATCAGGAACCTTCCGGACAGGCTCTACCGGAAGTTGAAGATCCGAGCCAAGGCGGAGCATCGCTCTGTCGCGTAGGAGGTGATTCACATCCTCACCCGGGCGATCGAGGAACGGACGCCGACATCCATCATGGAACTCCAGGGTTTGGGCAAGGACTACTGGCGGAAGGTGGACGCAACGGAGCACGTCGAAACCGAGCGGAAGTCATGGGATTGACAGACGGACTCGGATCCGGGCCGCTGGCGGTGGACACGGCGGCGTTCATATACTTCATCGAGGAACATCCCGAAAGCCGTACAGTTACTGCCTCCTTAGTTATATGCTTTTCCTCTTCTTCATGATCGGGTGTTCCTCTGATCAGAAAACTGTTCCGGAAGTGGCGATGGATTCGATCTCGGCCCTGCAAACACCGGACTCGCTCTTCGCAAACGTTCCTGACTTCCCATTCGAGCCGAGATACGCCGACGTCCCTGGAGGACTGCGCATGGCGTATATCGACGAAGGTCCCCATGGCGGCAGTCCGGTCGTCCTTTTGCACGGTGAGCCGTCTTGGAGTTTTCTGTATCGCAAGATGATTCCTATCCTCACAGATTACGGCTATCGGGTCATTGCCCCTGACCTTATTGGCTTCGGCCGTTCCGACAAGCCCGTGGACCGAGATGGCCATACATACGAGCGGCATGTGGCGTGGGTACGAAGCCTGTTGCTCGACCACCTGGAGCTCGAAGGTGCCACCCTGTACGCTCAGGACTGGGGTGGGCTGATTGGCCTGCGCGTGGTAGCGGGGAATCCGAACCGCTTCGCCCGCATCGCAGTCGGCAACACCGCCCTTCCAACCGGGCAGGGGACCGCTTCGCAGGCCTTCCTCGACTGGCAGGAGGCCTCCCAGACGATGCCGGACTTCAACAGCGGCGAGATCGTGCAAGGCTGGACAGTCAGCACGCTGAGTCCCGATGTCGTGGAGGCATACAACGCACCCTTCCCGGACTCGACCTACCAGGCCGGTCCGCGGGTAATGCCGCTTTTGGTACCTCTCTCACCCGATGAACCGGCATCAGCCGCCAACCGCCGAGCTTGGGAGACGTTCCATTCCTGGACCAAGCCGTTTGTGACCTTTTTCAGCGATCAGGACCCCATTACCAGGGGCTGGGCCGGAATTTTCCGTACAAGGGTCCCCGGGGCGGAAGGGCAGCCTCACGAGACGATCACCGAGGCTGGACACTTCCTTCAGGAAGACAAGGGAGAGGAGCTTGCCAAGCGTCTGGCCTCGTTTATCGAAGCCACGCCACAGTAACTAATGCGCATGGCAGCCTTTGCCAGAAAGCAGGGTTTTCGCGTTCACTACCCGAACTCGCAGCTGGGCGGAAGCCTTCCGATCCTCGGCTGCAATGGTCGCCGCAACACCGGCCGAAGCCGTTGAGGGCGCAGAAGTGCTCATCACCATGCTCGCCGACGACAACGCAATCACCGATGTCCTGTTTGCGCCGCACAACGCTCTGCATGCCCTCCCCGCAGGAGCCGTGCACATTTCCATGAGCACGATCAGCTTCGGACTCTCGCGAAGACTCGTCGAAGCCCATCGCGAGAAAGGAGAGCACTACCTGGCGGCGCCGGTCATGGATCGGCCGGATGCTGCTGAGGCGGCCAAGCTGTTTGTCATCGCCGCCGGACCGAACGACCAGATCGAGCGGTGCCGGCCGATCTTCGACGCCCCCGGACAGAGGACCTTTCTCGCCGGCAAGGAAGCACCGGCCGCCAATGTCTTCAAGCTGACGGCGAACTTCCTGATCACCACGGTCATCGAGGCTCTGGCACAGGGCATGTCCGAAGCCGACGGCCGACTCCCTTTTTTGTCGTCCCGGATTGAACACGGCCGGCAGCTTGACGACTCGGCAAGCGACGGCTCTTTTGGGAAAACGATCCGTCCGGGGCGGCTGGACATCCGGCAGCACTCACTCGCGTTCATGCACTGAACCGCGTGGTGGTCGAGCGATCTCGGCCAAGGCCGCATGTGTCCATCGATCCCATCAGTCTCAGGCCGTCCCATGCCGGATCCGAAGACTCCCACCCAACCGTCAGTCGTCCCATCATGGACGTCGCATTCGTCCCAGGCTGCCCACCTCATTTCCAGGTGCCCCCTCGCCGCAGCAGTCGATGCAACGGCTGTCGGATAGGAAGATGTCCCGCGAGCACTACGTCGATATCCCCCTGGAGCGAACCGTTTGAGGCAAATCGAGGAATCTGCTTGGCACGCAGGGGGGCTTCGGTTCGGCGTTGGCGGGGGGGACGGGACGCGGGAGGACCAGAGAACGGGAGTCTCGCGCTCCGGGTTTCGGGAACTCGGAACCTGGGCGGGACGCCCGGATCTTCTCGACACGACTCCCCTGTCAAAAGGCAGTCGTCGAAACCTGCAGAACCGATCGCACGCGGTGCCCACAACGGTCGCCAGGGGCGCCACCGGTTCTGCGGTCCCGGGTTCTCCCGGGTTTTGCCGAAAACCTGCGCCCGACGGTCAGCCGGTCGTTCCCGCCGTCAACGGATGCCGCGATTCAGCAGAAAGTGCCAGACTCAAACAAGAACCCTTTTTTCATAGGTACTTACGATCGCATTTCGTGCGTGTCACCTATTTCCAGCAAAAAGGAGACTCTTATGGACATTCTAATCTCCAATCCGAATCTCTCACACCCTGCGCGGGGGCGCGCCGAACTGTACGGGCTTGTTAGGCCCGGTACTTCTCGAAGCCCATTATATGCCGGACCTGTTCGGCGTTCTTCTCGCCGGTGAGTTCTGCCAAAAGCCCGAATGCCACTTCCATTGCGGTCGCTGGAGAGGTGGAGGTGATGATGTTCTCGTCATGAACGATGGGCTGATCGACGACATTTGCGCCAAAGCCTGCGAGCTGTTTGCGGCGCAAGCCCTCAAGCAAATGATAAGTTGTGGCTCGACGTCCGCGTAGGATGCCGCTGTTTGCCAGTGGAAGCGCCCCAACGCATATTGCGGCTATCGGTTTCTTCAAGGCCCCAAACCGAAGAATCAATGCAGCCACGGATTCCGAATAGCCGTCTTCGTAGTAACCATACGCTTCAAATCCCCCCGGGACGGCCAGGGCGTCGAAATCCTCCACGCTGACGGCTGACAGAAGTGTGTCCGGGATGATCTTGAGCCCGAAGGTTGCCTCGACTTCTTTCTGCAATCCAGCCGTCACCACTTCAACGGCTTCGGCGCCAAATGCTCCGGACCAGCCCAGAACATCATAGAATGCACCCGCTTCGTAAAGCTCAACTCCTTTGCACAACAACAGCAAGACCTTCTTCATTGGCTTATCTTTGCACCTTCGGGACGGGAAGGGTATCGGACTTCAAGTTCACACTTCGAACCTCGCATCTGAGACTTTGCCGGCTCATCTTTCACCTGTCCCACGGCCGAACTCCCAAGGCTCAAGTCCGAGATCCGAAGTGCGGACGGCCATGACCAGGGGGCTCTGAAAGGAACCGGATTCCTGTAGCCCGGGGCCAGGCCGTCCCGGCGCGGCCCCCGGGCTGCAATTGAAGCTCTCCACGGCCACCCCGGAGAGGGGCGGGATCGATTTGCCCTGCACCTCAGATCGTGCGGATCCGCCGGACACTCGAGCGGAGACCTTTTTCATGAGAAGGGCCAGTGAGAAGGGCCAGTATTCCCGACCAACCTCGATCGCCGGTCGCGTCCCTCCGGGACGCCCTCAAATTCTTTGCATTCTGTCCCCGGAATGCTGCCCCTCTCGGGCAGTGATCCCACCTAACGCAAGTTTACGGGGCCTTCCGGGCGGAGAACCCCGTAAGTCCTCATAAACCAAGGACTAATCGGCCTTGAGGACTGTCGTACCCATCTTCTCAGCAATGGCCTCCAGACCCAAGGCCTGAAGCAGCTGCTCCTGGGTCTCGTCCCGCTGTGAAAGTACCCGATCCGCCGAGCCGTTCGTATAGATGATCATCGTCTCCTGGATCATCCGTAGCTGATCGATGGCTCGATCCGCCCGCATCGTGATCCCGGCTTCGTCGAGCTGCTTTTGCAGGATCGCCAGCAGCAGCAGTGCGAAGTAGCAGTAGAGAGCATGGACCCGGATCTTGCTGTCCGTCCAGTGGCCCATCGGCCACCAGGGTCCGTCCTTACTGATCCGGAACAGCCGTTCCGACTTCCAGAGCTTGCGATAGGCCAGGGCAATCTGGGTGTCTTCCCAGTCGTCCCGATCCGTGACGAGCACCGTCTTGCCGAGATAGGTCCGCTGCACCTCCCGCTTGCGCTTGTGGTCCCAGCTCCACTCGAGCTTTACGACCCGCCCGTCTTCGACTTTCAGCTCGAACGCCAGGAACTCTCGCAGATGATCCCGCCCCGTCCAGTCCTCGATCTTGCGGGTGATCGACTCCCGACTGTACCCCTTGCCCCGACGCGTCTGTTGCCAGGTGTCGATGCTCCCGGCCAGTTCCTCGAGCTTGCGTCCTCCACCTTCTGTTCTTGGCGGTTCATCACCGCCCGCTGTTTGCGATAGAACGACGGACTGAAGACCACCAGCAGCGTACGCTCCCGCCCCCAGAACTGCCGTTTCGTCCGGTACGATTTCAGATGCTTCGAGCCCGGCAACGTCAGCTTGTGGTACGCCTCCAGCGGAACTTCCAGCAGCTCCGGTATCCAGTGACTCGGCACGGCTCCCACATAGCGCAACCCTCCAGGTCCCCCGAGTGCTTCCAGATTCCGCTTCGAGCTGTTCCCCTTGTCGAAGACCAGCGTCAACTGCTCGGCCGGCCGCGCCATCCCCTTCACCCAGGTCCGCACCATCGCCTGCCAAGCTGTCTCGAACTGACTGACATCGGGCCGGTCCCCCCGGTAACACTGGTGATAGAGGGGCAACCCCGTCGCCTCATCTTCGAACAGGGCCAACGACAGTTGCCTGAGATCGGTCCGCTTCTGCTTGTTCCAGCCCCGCTGGGCCAACTCGGTCCGCTCGTTGAAGGTATCGATGAAGCTGAAGTAGTTCGTGGTGTCGTACAGCAGGGTCCCTTCGCCCAACTCGAACAACTCCCCGAGCCGAGCCAGCACGTCCTGCTGGATGGCTTCGATGTGTTCCGGGCGGACCTGATCCATGTGGTCCCAGAAGCGCTGGCTCGACAGGTCGCCTTCGCGGGCCGGCAGAATCCGAGAGACCACGCTTCCCTGATACCAGTAGCGGTAGAAGGCACGTTTCGAGCGGGGATCGATGGTTCGATTCGACGCCGGCCAGTTCCAGGTAGGTGCCCACCGTCAAGGGGGTACGACGTTTGGGGTCGGGAGGGGGAACGTGGCGGTCGACGATCTGACGCAAGCTGAAGTTTCTCGGCCCAGTCGAGGACCCAGGCGGAAGCCCCGAACTCGAGGACGCGGACTTGGCGCAAAGGGACGGGACCGGGAGCACGGCCCCGGGTATAGGCGGCTTTGATCTCGGCGAGGACGCGCTGTTTGGGGCCGAGATAGACCTGTTCGACGATGCGGGGTTTGCCGTTGACCCGTTTGGACTCGACCCAGTAGGTGTACTCGTGACCCTTCTTCTTTTTGTGGATGAGGCTAGCCATAGTAGGGTAATACCATATCGAAGAACACGCACTCCTGTCAAGCAAAATCAAAGGGAATATCAAGAAAAGGCAGGGTAATACGAAAATCGGAGCCCCGTCGCAAACCCAGCCCCGACGGGGCTCTTCAGAATCGCAAAAGGACGGCCCGGAGGGGCTCGCGGAGGCGGTGCAGACGATCGTGGACTACCGGAGAGCTTGCGGTGGCGTTCCGGGATCGTCCGAAGGGCATCGATACTCCTCAATGCGGTCGACCTCGAATCGGCTGAGACGCCAGCCTCGACTCGAATGGTAGTCTGCGTCGATGCGCGCCGAGCCGGTGACCCAGAGTCGGCTCCCATCGCGCCCGTTTCCGACCAAGAGAAACTGCGTTTCCGCATCCTGGATCCAGACCGGGTCCGTTCCTGCTGACTGGACTTCCTTGGCAAGCAGGCGAACGTCTTCAATCGTTCGGAAATGATTCAGGAAGGTTCTCCAGGTCGAGATCACGTCCGCGCGTGATTGTCCGAGGCCGCGCACATTGGAACTGAGGCGCTTCGAGTAGACGACGAAACTTGGCGGTTGCCCCGTCTGAACGGGAGGAAGCCAGATGCCAAACTGGACGCGTTCGTGAAAGGCTTCCCGCAGAGCTGCAAAGTCACGGCTTCGGATCGCCGAGGCGAGTTCGTCCAATTCGGCGGAAAAAGTGACGCGGTTCTCCCGGGCATGCTCAGAACCGGCTCGATGGAAATCCTTCGAATTACCAAAACTCGATGTTGAACCCGAAAGAAGCAGGATCAGGAAGATCAGGGCTGGTAATCGGTGACGTGACTGTCTCATTGAACCTCTTGATTCACCATGTAAGCACTTTCTGTTCCGGTTCCAGTGGTCAACTGTAAGCACTTGTTCGGCCGACGGTTTGCTCGACTCCACGGGAACGCGATGCGGAGGAACTCATATTTCGTACGAGCCTCGAGAGACAACATTTGTACGATTCGCGGGGACTACGTGTATAGAGACGTCGTCGTCGAAGGGCACCATGGTCTGGTTGCACGTCAAGCGACCGCTCGCACATGGGGGTATGTGTGAGGTCGGCAAAACGTGGAAAGATTCTCTCCAAGACGCTGAAAGTGTGTGCCTTACTGGAGCCGGAGAGGCGCCTGGGGCACAGATCTGTGGGAGTCGCGATCGAGGCCGAGTGCGAGGATCCGTCACGCAACCCGCTCCTGTCAATAGGAATTATGAAGCGCGAGGCCGCGAGGCATGCCGCGTGCCGCCAGCAGCAAAAAACAAAAGGGACAGAGTCGATCAGTCTGGCACGCTTTCAGACACTCTCGCGTCCAAGCGGAGAGTTCCCAAGCGAAAGCGAAGGATTCCTCCATCCCTCGCCTGCTGTCCTTCGCCTGCTGTCCTCTGCCTGCTATCCTTCGCCGACTGACTCAACCGGGAAACAAAGGGCCCATCTGGACACCGCTCGAGAGGTGGCAGGCTTCCAGAGTGCTATCCAAGACAGATCCCCCGTGACACACTTCGACTTCTTCCCCGCAATCACAGGCCAGAGCGGACAGAGTTCCCGACCGCAGTCCAGAGGGGACAGTGCAGTCCAGCCGTGCAGTCCCGTCCAGAAGGGACAGTCCAGAAGGGACAGAGTCGATTGCTTCTCCTGCTTCAGTGCGATGGGGAGCGACCAGGCAGGAGTGGATCCCCGGACTCTTCGTCAAAGAACCCGGAAGATACGCTCCGCCGAGTTCGGTACCCAGCATGAAGACTTGCGCGCGAAGCCGGATGGATCAGAATGCGGGTATTTTTTGGAGGGAGAACTTCCGGGTATGGACGAGAGCCAAGCCGGGACATCCAGTCTCGTCGGGAATCACAGTCTCATGAGGATCGGAACGACACGCTGTCGTAAGGCTGGGAGTAGGTGCCGATCCGCACTGATCCTCACCCTGCATGCGTTCTCGAGAGCCATGTGGGGTCCGCGCAGATCGGGGTCGGGTCGTCGAACCGAGAGGGAGCGAGCCCATGTGCAGGCGGAAAGTGAGGTCGGCCGAGCGGTCAATGGAGTACTTGAGATCGTGACGGGCGCAGTCTCTCCGGACGGTGGCGGAGATCTGGACTCTCGCCCCGCATCGCACTCCTGTCGGCCTTTTATTCTCCGGGTGCCGGCTCCCGGGATTTAGCTCCGGGCATGGGAGCGCTGCTCGCGGAGCGTGAAGAGTTGGCCGTCGAGCTGTGGGATGGGATGCTTGCGGCGCAGGTAGTGTCCCTGGGCCTGGTACTGCTCCAGCACCCGGGCGACGTTCTGGCTGGATCCGATGGCAATGCCGTCAGTGAAGAAGCGCTGGCGCCCGCCGTCTTTGCCTGCGGATTCCGCCTCAGCGGCTTCCCGCTCCTTGGCCAAATCGGCCTGTCGCCGCTCTTCGAGACGTCGCCGATAGGTCTCGAACGCCTGGTCGGCGGGCACTTCGGGGAAGATCTTGTGGAGCGGCATCAGTTGCTGATCCTGATGATGGAAGCGCAGCCAGGCCGAGGAGGCCTCAAACTGTTCGGGGAGTTCGACCAGATGCGCGCGGGTGGCATTGGTCTCGATGTAGGCCAGACAGTGCTGCACGGCGTCCAGATCGAGCAGTTCCGGATTCTTGAAGCGGTCGCCCCAGAAGTGACCGTGGCGGTCGTAGGTGCGGTTGTACCACTTGGCATATTCCCCGTTGAGATGCTGCATGAGGGCCGACAGATCGAACAGGCGGCGGTTGAAGCGGTCCCAGGCCTCCTTACCCCAGTTCGCCGTTTTGAGCTCGGCCTTGTGGCCCCACAACCGAAAAGCCCGCCGCTTGAGTTCTTCGCGGGAGAGGTGGCGGAACTTCTCCATCCAGAGGATGAGGTGGTAGTGGGTGCCCATGATCTCGAAGGAGACCAGCACGCAGCAATAGGCCTGGGTATACTGATCGATCATCGAGAGCAGTTGCTTCCAGGGCTCCCACTGCTCGAGGGGACGGAAATGGGGCGCCCCGGCGACCCGGGTGATGATGTGGTAGAAGGTCGACTCCTGACTCTTGTGACGGGCTCTCCGCATGGTTTCCCTCCTCTCGTGTTCCAGTTCGCTCACAGGCTGCCCACCGACAGGCCTGCCTACCTACCAATAACGTTCGAGTTGGAAAATCTACGAAATACACCACTCTGTCCCTTCTGTACTGTCCCTTTTGTACCTGCGGTACGGTGGATTGGGGACAAGCGACGAGCAGGGCGCTATTATGGCTCGAAGTGGACGTAGTCGATTCGACCGTGTTCGTGATGGTGATCCCCGTTGCTCTCGGGATTTTCGCCGCTCTCCTGGCCTGGCAGATCAGAAAGCGCCGAACGGCGGCCAGAACGGAAGCCTTACGCCGGCAGTCCCTCTTGATGGGATTCTCGTTCGACGAAGGACCCACCAGGCTGGGGTCGGCCGACCTCTCCCGGATCGATTCTGCGCTGTCCAGTTCCGTCGCGACCATGCACATGTTCCGGCGAGGGAGGAGGGGACAGATATACAATCTCATGAGTAGCGCCGGGGATTCAGGGCGCCTCGATTGGCTGTTCGATTTTTCCTTCGTCAAGGGGACCGGCAGGAGTCAACACACCGTGCGGCAGACCGTGCTCGGGTGTACCTGCAGAGATCGTCACTTCCCCCGCCTGACTCTGCAGTCCGAGGGTCTCATCGCCAGGCTTTTCGAAAGGGCCGATATCGATTTCGACCAGGACCCCGAGTTTTCCAAGCGTTACTTGATCAAAGGCGACGACGCTGCCGAGGTAAGGCGGCACTTCTCCCCCTACTTGCGTACGATGCTCATGGAGAAGAGGGAGTGGATCGTCGAAGCCGCTGGGAGCTGCGTCTTCATCTGCCGCGAGGGACGTCTCGTCGATCCCCAAGATTTACCTTCCGTTCGGGATGAGTTCAGCCGGTTTCTCGAGGCGTTCGCGTAGCCACTTTGCTCATTCGCGTCTTCGTTGGAGCGGTACCACGTATAGTGCCCCCCGCTGGTTGACTTGGATGACATCGTTGGCGGCAGGTGGACAGCCCTGTCTGTCGGTGGGCGTCGGGATTGTTCATTGACAAGGATTCGAACCAAGACTAGAGTGCGTCATCATAGTACGTGTACGTCGTAGATGAGCGCGTTTGAATGGAGAATGGTTCACTTCAACCTTTTACTCGGGAGGCCGATGGAAGGAAGATGAGGAGAGGACCGATGAATGAAGCCCGAATTCGATGGTTGTGGAACGTCGTGATACTGGTTGCTTGGAGCGTCCTGCTTCCTGTCGTCCTCGGTCAGCCGCAGCCTCAGGGGCCCGAGGTCATCTCACCTGAAATCGCATCGGACGGGCGGGTAACGTTTCGGATCCTGGCGCCCAAGGCGGAAACGGTGTTGCTCGGCGGATCCGACATTCCGGGCGTCGGCCGAGGTGCATCGATGACCAAGGGTGCAGAAGGAGTTTGGGCGGTGACTCTCGGTCCCATCCCGCCGGGGGCGTATCGCTACAATTTCAATGTGGACGATGTCCCGGTCATCGATCCGAGGAATCCTGCTACGAGTGAATCGAACGAGAACAGCTGGAGCCTTTTCTACGTTCCGGGGGCGGAGTTCATGGACACCCGGCAGGTTCCTCACGGTGCAGTCGCTGAGGTGTTCTACTATTCCAAATCTCTCCAACGGTTTCGACGGGCCCATGTCTATACGCCTCCGGGCTACGAGTCGGGAGGCGGGAAGTTCCCGATCTTCTATCTGCTCCACGGAGCATTCGATTCGGACGACTCCTGGTCAACCGTCGGACGTGCAGGTTTTATTCTCGATAATCTCATCGCATCGGGGAAGGCCAAACCCATGGTCGTGGTCATGCCCGACGGTCATACCGGTCCCTTCCATTTCGGGATGCAGTTGCCGATGGACGAATTCCTGAAAGATTTTCGAAACGACTTGCAGCCTCTCGTTGAAAGGACCTACCGCGTCTATGCGGATCGTGCGCACCGAGCGATTGCCGGGCTCTCCATGGGTGGCGCCCATACGCTTTTGATCGCTATTCCGCATCTGGACGAGTATGCCTATATCGGAGTCTTCAGTTCGGGCATCTTCGAAGGCAGGCCTGGTGCACAGCCCTCCGGACCTTCGTTTGAAGAACAGAATCGCGCGGTTCTGGATAACGCGAAGCTGAAGAAGGGACTCGAACTCTTCTGGTTTGCCACAGGGAAACAGGATTTCCTTATCCAGACGTCTCGTGCGACCGTTGAAATGTTCAGGAAGCACGGATTCGACGTTGCATTCCAGGAGAGCGAAGGAGCCCATACCTGGACGAATTGGCGAAACTACCTGAAGGAGTTTGCGCCACTGCTGTTCCAGAAGTGAAGGTGGGCGGTATTCGGTTCGAAAGGTATCAGAGTCTCAACGGTTCTTCCATGGTCGGAACCCTTCGGCGGGTCGTGGTCTGCTCTCCCGAAAGTGCGGGTTGGGGCTGTGGCCATCAATCGGCGCAGTGGCAAGAGTTAGGCTTCCTTCGAGAGCCGAGCCTTGCTATGGCCTCAAGTCAACACGATCGGCTCATAGATCGGTTGACCGAGGCAGGCGTCGCGATTGCTGAACTGCCTGCAGCCGACCAACTGACGTTGGATGCCGTCTATACGCATGACCCGGCGCTCCTGACCGAATGGGGGATGATCATTCTCCGGCCCGGCAAAGTTAACCGACAGCCCGAAGCCGCGTGTCACCGTGCGTTGTACCAGAGGCTCGGGGTGCCGGTTCTCGCCGAGATCGAAGCTCCCGGTTCGGTGGAGGCAGGCGATCTCGTCTGGTTGGACTCGAGGACCCTTCTGGTAGGACGAAGCTTCCGAACAAATGTAGACGGTTTTCGCCAACTCGAGCGGAAGCTTGACCCCAAGGGTGTTCGGGTGATTTCGACTCCGCTCCCCCATGCCTCCGGACCTTCGGTCTGTCTGCACCTCATGTCGATCATGAGTTTACTCGACGAATCCTCAGTGCTCGTCGATTTGCCATGGCTGGCCGTTGAGACGGTCGAGTTGTTGAGGGCGCGACAACTCCGCCTGATTGAGATTGAGAGCTCAGAGCGGGCAACCCTTGCCTGTAACGTGCTCGCCCTGGGACAGAACCGCCTGCTCGCCTTCGAGGAGAACAGGAGAACCAATCGTCGGCTGGAGGATGCGGGCTTTGCGGTCTCGCTGTTTCCCGGCTCTGAACTTGGTATCAACGGCGGCGGCGGGCCGACCTGCCTGACGCGTCCTATCGAGCGACGATAATCGCCGGCAGGAGCAGAAGTCGAGGGCTCCTTATGCCGTCGTGATCGCGATCGTCTTCGTCCCTCTTTCGAGTCTGTGGACGCGATCGACTCTGTCCCTTTCGACTTTCGTTTCCCGTCTCATCGTGATCGCGATCGACTCTGTCCCTTCTTGTCCTTCGGTTCATCCTTTCGACTTCCGAGGATATCGCGTCAGAGGCGCGTAGCACTGCTTGACACCTGGAGCATGTCCTCCTATTGTTGGTTGGACGCTCAACCAAGAGAGCATCATGGCATTCAACACGCGGGAACGGATCGTTTCGGAGGCGATGCGCCTTTTCTCGGAAAAGGGCTACACATCGACGAGTATCCAGGACATTCTGCGGGCGGCCGGCGCGAACGCAGGCAGCCTCTATCACTTCTTTCCGGCCAAGCAGGATCTGCTGCTGGCAGTTTTGGAGGCCTACCGTGAAGGGCTCTATCCGATGCTCCTCGATCCCACCTGGGCAAGCATCGAGGATCCGATTGATCGGGTGTTTGCGCTGCTCGAAAGATACCGGGGACTGCTCGTGGAAACCGAATGTCTTTACGGTTGTCCCATTGGGAGCCTTGCACTCGAACTACACGAGCCCGATCCGGCAGTGCGGGAGCAACTGGCGGCGAACTTCGCGGGATGGGTCGCGGCTGTTTGTGAGTGTTTGTCCGAAGCGGGAGGTCGGCTTCCCCAGTGGGTGGACAGAGAGGAACTCGCGCAGTTCGTGTTGACCGTCATGGAAGGGGCCGTGATGCAGGCGCGCACACACCGGGATCTGCGTCCCTTTGACGCCTCGGTGAACCAGTTGCGAGCCTACTTCAAACAGCTTTTGGCGGCCGGACCCGGTTCAGGGCAGGACCCTTGAGCCGGTTGGTTTTCCGAGGAACGTTCTGCATGCCGCAGGACGAGAAACGTCGAAGGAGAATGCCATGGATGCTGCTGGATCCATCAACTACCTGGCGGTCGTCGTCGCCGCCGTCTCGAGTTTCGTGCTGGGGGGACTTTGGTACGCCCCATTCCTGTTCGGAAGGGCCTGGATGCGGGAGACAGGTCTGGATGAAGATGATCTTAAGTCGCGAAACATGGCTCTGGTCTTTGGCCTCTCGTTTGTTCTCAGTTTACTGGGAGCCTTTATCTTCGCGATGTTCCTCGGCCCCAAGCCCGGTGTCGGACTTGGTTTCGGGGCTGGACTCGCGGCCGGATTGTTTTGGGTAGCGGGATCGTTCGGTATCAACTATTTGTTCGAGAAGAAGAGCTTCACGCTGTGGCTCATCAATGGCGGTTACCATGGCCTGCAGTACACGTTGATTGGCACGATCCTGGGGTTGTGGCCATGACGGAGCACTCTGTCCCTTCTTCGCTTCGCTTCTTCGCGCTGTCCCATCTTCGCCATGACGGAGCACTCTGTCCCTTCTTCGCCTTCTTCGCGCCGACTCATCGTTCCGGATCCTCGCACTTCTCCGCCTCCCTTCTTGATTTGACCGCTTCACTGGGTGTGTGTGCTGTCTGTGTATGCCAACCAAGACGATCAGCGCTGAACTGGATGCTTGCGAGAAGCTGAAGCGTGCAGGGAGAAATCCCCGAGAATCTATTTCTTCTGTCATTAGAAGAGCGGTCTGGCCGGCGGAATGTCAAACTGGGGGGACAGCTCCTCCAGACCATCCGTTCGAGGATGGAGAGTGACACTATATGGACCGCGTTCGAGTTTCCTTTCGGTGAACTGCTGATCTATCATCATCTCTGGCTTGAGGCAGGGGGAGGCGGGAGGAAGGCCGAACAGCTTCCGCAAGGTTGCGGCAGCGAGGGACCCCGGGGAACTGCGGACTGGAAGCTCGATGCGCGCCCCGCCGAGCCGAACGGATCGTCATGTCAGCCGTCACAATTCATCCCACGGCGGTCGTCGCTCAGGACGTTCAACTGGGTGAAGACACCGAAGTTGGGCCCTTGGTCGTCATCGAGTCGGGAGCGGTCATCGGGAGCCACTGTCGAATCGGCGCTCACGCCGTGATTCGGGGCTCAACGCGGATGGGTAACGGGAATCAAGTTTTTGAAGGGGCAGTTCTCGGCGGTCCGCCTCAGGACCTGAAATACCACGACACCGAATCCTATCTCCAAATCGGGGACTGCAATGTCTTTCGGGAGGGTGTCACGGTGCACAAGGCAACGAAGCACGGGGCTTCCACGCGTATCGGAAGCCATTGTTTTCTCATGGCTTACTCCCACGTGGCGCATGAGTGCATCCTTGATGACCATGTCATCCTCGCAAATAATGTCGCCCTGGCGGGCCACGTCGAAATCGAAAAGGGAGCCTTTCTCTCGGGTGGTGTCGTAGTGCATCAGTTCAGTCGCGTCGGCTGTTATTCGATGACCGGTGGCAATGCCAAAGTGGAGAAGGATGTACTGCCGTATTTCCTGGTCGACGGTGTACCGGCCCGCACCCGCGGGCTGAATCTCATCGGTCTGAAGAGAGCCGGTTTCTCGGCGGATTCCCTGCGGAAACTGAAACAGGCCTACCGACTTCTCTTCCGAGGAGGTGGTCGGCTCGAAGAAAGGCTCTCGGAGTTGCGCCGGCTCGATGCTCCGGAGGTCCTTCACCTGGTTGAATTCGTGGAAGCGTCTCAGCGAGGCTTCTGCCGCGCAATCCAGGAAACGTAGTTTGGCGCTCAACGCGTCTTGAGTCGGGATCGGCACCCGGACCTCAGAGACTCAATCTCTACGCCTGCGGTAGCGGTATCCTTGATGGCTCCCGCCTCCGATCAAACCGAGGTCGATCAGGACCGCGATCACGAACAGCACCAGATAAATCCCGGTCAGCGAGTGGTTTTCGTTCATAGCGAAGGCGTAGGCCAGCGTCGTGGTCGGAAAGATGATGAAGCCAAGCAGCGGCCAGATCGTCGTCACGTAGGCCTGCTCGAGATAACTACTGAAGAGAAACACCAATACGATTACGACGCGCGGCACCGCCAGCGCGAGACAGCCCAGGAGACATGGCATAACTTGATTCCAGCCTTCCGTGAGCAATGGTACCAGATCGTTTGCCGATCTTGGGAGCTTTCCAGTTCCCGCCGGCCACTACGAGCATCGGAACCAATCTCGTCCGCCGCGATCATCGAAAACCGGAACCCTCGCACTACATGACGGGAGAACAGGACCTCTTGTGGCAGAAGCTGGCCCTGAATCGGTCGGGTACGAGACCGGCGAATCCCCTTCGATTCATCCCCCCGTTACCTCCGCCTGGATCTGGCCAACAAATGCAGCATCGACTGTCCCTATCGTCCCACTGCTGTTGACTGGTCAACGACAATTACATTTTCCTGGCTGGTAGGGAAACGTAGTTGACGCCGGGGAGTTGACGAGGGCAAATTGCCGGGAGGGACAAAGCGTGCCCGGCCGCGGGCCAGGCGCGAATCGTTCCGATGGCCGAAGCTTTGGGAAGGTCAGCCTCTTCTCCATTTGAGACTCAAACCCCCACAGTCGAGCGAAGTGTCATCTCTGCGGAACGTGATCCTGCGCCTTCCGCATCGTCTACCAAGTCAGAATCAGTGACCGACCGTTCGTCTGCGGGATGTGGTTTAATTCCAGACTTTCGGCTCTATGTCAGGAGGCTCCCTCAGGGGATCGTCACTTCAGGGCAAAGGTAGACGTCTTGGACGGCATTGAGCAGCTGAATGCCTTCTTTCATCGGACGTTGGAATGCTTTCCGGCCGGTGATGAGGCCCATCCCTCCTGCCCGCTTGTTGGTCACGGCGGTGGCTACGACCTCGGCGAAGTCGTTGGATCCGGATGACCCGCCGCTGTTGATCAGCCCGATGCGCCCCATATAGCAGTTCGCAACCTGGTAACGACACAGATCGACGGGATGATCGCTTGCCAACTCGGAATACATGCGCTTGTCGTACTTGCCGTACGAAACGCCCTCGGAATTCAGGGCGAGGAATCCTCCGTTGTTTTGCGGCAGTTTCTGCTTAACGATATCGGCTTGGATCGTGACCCCGAGGTGATTGGCCTGACCCGTGAGGTCCGCGGACAGATGGTAGTCCTTGTCCTTCTTGTATACGGAGTTGCGCAAGTAACACCAGAGGACGGTGGCCATGCCGAGTTCATGAGCCAGAGCGAAGGCCTCGCTGATTTCGATGATCTGCCGATCGCTCTCCTCCGAACCGAAGTAGATCGTGGCGCCGACCGCAGCCGCTCCCATGTCCAGCGCCTGCTGAACGGTTCCGAACAAGACCTGATCATAGTGATTGGGGTAGGTCAGCAGTTCGTTGTGGTTGATCTTGACCAGGAACGGGATCTTGTGTGCATATCTACGTGCCACAGACCCGAGCACACCGAACGTTGATGCCACGGCATTGCATCCACCCTCGATCGCCAGTTCGATGATCCTTTCCGGATCGAAGTAATCGGGATTCTTGGCAAAACTGGCACCTGCCGAGTGTTCGATGCCTTGGTCGACCGGCAAAATGGAGACATAGCCCGTGTCGGCCAGACGGCCGTAACCGTAGATTCGCTGGAGATTGACCAGGACTCGATTGTTTCGGTCCGACGGCGCGAAAAGCCGATTAACCGTATCCGAACCAGCTAGATGCAGCCTTTCCTTCGGGATCTTCGGGCTGTTGAACGCGAGCAGACTCTCGGCTCTCGGCCCGAGATACTTTTGGATCGATTCGATGCTGGCGATGGAGGGCTGGGGACTCATCTTGCTCTGTCTCCTCTCAATAACTGAATAATCGTGAAATTGCCGGGGGAGTGTGAACCTTCCAGTGAGAGAGGTTTTCTCGGTCGCTGGATAGCGCCTAGACAGCTTTGATCGAGAAGCGTTCCGGCGGAGGATTCATCTCCGCTCCAGTCCACACCGCCACAGCAATTAAGCCCATCGTATCAGACGTTTCACGAAGCTGTCAGCCGACGATAAACCAGCGAGGATCCCAAGGCAGTTCGCTTGTCAAAGGCGCGAAATCCGGGGAAATTTCCCGGATGGTATCGATGCTGTACCTGAAGTTCCGGTGCCGTGCTCGATCACCTAACCGCTGGATGCCTCCAGCAAATATACGTGTTGCCAGTGCTATAGAGTGATTAGGCTCGCTGAATGGTAATGTATGGAACATACTTTGCATCTCTTGGACATTATGGTTTAAACTGAATATACTAAAGCGTTGATCGATCATCCGCACCTTCGCATCTATCCAGGATCTGCCTGAGCATTGCGGACAGTCGATCAGAATGTCTTAAGCAACAATAGAGGTCGAAAATAGAGAATAGGAGAACTCAAAATGAATAAATCTATGATCAGATATCTAGTATTAATGGTAGCCGCCTTCACAGTTGCAATGATCGCCAGCCCTGTGGCTCAGGCGACGACACTGAGAAATCGGACAACCGTCGAGTTCACGGAGCCGATTCAGGTTCCGGGGGCTGTCCTGTCACCAGGTAAGTATGTCTTCCAGCTCGAAGCATCACTCAATAATCGAAATATCGTGCACATCTTCCAGGAAAAGCCCAACAGTCCGGAGAAGGAAGTCGCTACAGTGATGGCTATTCCGAATGAGCGGCTCGAAACGAAGAAGGACACAGTTCTGACCACTTACGCGGTTCCCAAGGAAGGGCCGAAGATCCTCAAGGCGTGGTTTGCCCCGTCCGAGCGGTATGGACGTTCATTCGTCTACAGCAAGGAGGAAGCGCTGAAGATCGCCAGGCGGACCGGGGAGAACGTGCCGGTCACAAAAGAAGGTTCCGCCGAGTATCTGATGACGCCAAAGGGGGATGAAGTGGAGATGGGCCACCAGTCCAAGAACGGTCAGGAGTCCATGCAGTCTGCGTCCAATGGGCAGGATGACGGGATGCAATAGACTCGACGGCTAGAAGCTCTCAATGGATAGGAAACGGGCCCGACGCCCTAAGCAGGACGTCGGGCTTTCCTGTATCTGCGTGTAGGTTCTTTACCCGTACTCCTTCTGCTTTCTGGGACAAGCCGTATCCCAGTCTGCAACTTCTGATCCCTCTCGAGTGCACGCAGATCGTTGGTACGCTGGCGGCCGTTTACGGCATTCTGATTGCCCCCGTGGGCTGGTTGGATGCCGCATACGTTTGGGCCTACGCATTCGCGTGGATGCTCCTGCTGAATGGAATCAAGATGATCACCTACAAGGTGCAGAATAAGCTGGACATGTAGCGGCCTCAGCCGGACCAGCCCACTTCTCGCAGATCTTCCCGGGGAGCACCCTCAGAGCAGCGATCGGAATCCAGCGTGGACGTTGAGAGCATGCAAAGAGACACATATGGCATCGCCATACTGAGCAGCAGAACATCACTCCTGAAAGTCTGTCCCCTACCCTCCCGTTTTCTTCCATTCGTCTGCCAGGTGCCGTCGACTCGGAATCGGCGGAACGGCAACTCAGCGGAGTGGAAAGAGATGGGCTGCAAGCATTGTCGCGATCAGGCCGGTCAATCCCATGATGGCGGCCATCGGGGTCAACGTCAGTAAGCCCTCCTTCTCGGTCATTCCGCTCATCTCGACGACGACCCAAAAGCCGCTGTCGTTCATCCACCAGATAGGCTTCGAACCGCAGCCGACGGCAATGGCCAGGTAGATGGGGTGGAATCCGAGCTGAGCCGGATCGGCCAATCCGGCCAAGACCCCTGCGGCCGTCACCATGGCCACCGTAGCCGACCCTTGCGCGGTGCGGATCAGCATCGTCAACAGAAAGGCAAGAGGAAGAATGCCGAATCTGTAAGAGACTGCCATCTCCTGTATCGAAGACCCGATGCCGGTCTGTTGGAGTGCCGAGCCGAAGGCCCCTCCTGCTCCGATAATCAGAATGATCAAGCCGGCTGTCGTCAGAGCCTTCCGGGAAGCAGTGACGGTGTCCTTACCGGATGTCTTCCAGAGGAGAATAAGGAGGGCAACAGCGGACGACAGGATCAGGGCAATGTTCTTTTCACCGAGAATTTGGAGAAGAGGGAGTTCGAAGGCTCCCAGGGAGTCGTTGAGTGTCCTCCCCGCAATCAGAATGACCGGCAGGAGAATCGGAACGGCCGCCAACCACAAAGGGGGCAGTTCGGCGTCCGTTCTGCCGGCAATGGCCTTCAGTTGTGCCAAGGACTTCTCGGACTCCCGCAACGGCAGTTCGACCCGGCGGCTCGCGACGTAGGCGAAAAACAGCCCCACCGAGGTAGAGAGAATGCCTATTGCCATGCCGACGAGGATCATCAAGCCGATGTCGACGCCGAACCGACCGGCCACGAAGAGCGGGCCGGGGGTGGGCGGAACCAGGGAATGAGCCATGGTCCCACCTGCCACGATTCCCAGAATATAGAGGAGGTAGGATCTTCCTGTCCTGAGACGAGTTGCCTTGGCAAGCGGGATCATTAGATAGAAGACTGTGTCGAAGAAGACAGGAATGGCCAGGAGAAAGCCGGTTGCGGTGAATGCAAGCGGTGCCTTTCCGATGCCCAGCCACCGAAGTGCCGTCCGCACCATCCGATCGGCTGCTCCACTTTCGAGAAGGCAGATCCCGATGATCGACGCCATGGCGATCACGATGCCGATCTGGCCGGTGGTCCGGCCGAAGCTGCGCGCAATCCTTTCACCAGGAGGCTGGCCGGCGAGTTGGTCGGCCCCTTCGGGACTGATTCCATCGTGAAGGGCGAAAGTGTGTAAGGAGGAGGGCGGAGTGAGGACCGCTACGAGAAGAGCCCCGAGCAGCAGGGCGAGGAAGGCTGGAAGCCTGAAGACAAGGATCCCGATGATGACGACGAGCATGCCTGCCAGGACGACAAGGAATGGTGACACTGAAAGCATCGTGCTTTGACGTGCCGAAGGCGTCAAGCACAATCTGGATTTCGGCAGTGAAAGTACCGCTTCCCGCCCGGAGGCTTAATGACGAAATCGCGACTGTAAATCCTTCAGGGCCTGGAGCGAGAAATCGGGCGAACGCCCCAGCTCGAGAAGCTCACGTTCGGCCTCGCGAACTGCTGCCACTTCTTCGAGGATCGAGTCGCGAACTGCTTCGGGGACGGTCAGGAGACCGTTGATATCTCCATGCAAAAGGTCGCCGGGTTTTATCGGCAGTCCGCTCAGCTCAACCGGCACGTTCACTTCGCAGATCACCGGGTTGCCATGGCTCACGGTGAAACCGCTACAGAAGAGCTGGAATCCTCCCATCTCCCGAATCTCAGCGATGTCGCGTAAACCGCCGTCGGTGACACAGCCGACTGCACCCAGTGCTTTGGCCGTTGTCGCCATTACCTCTCCCAAATGGCAGGACCGCATCCGATCGCTGCCAATGTCCCGGATCACCAGCACCGATGGCTTCGGCGCGTTGTCGAGCGCCTCCCACAGGGGCAAGAGTCCTCGGGGTCTTTTGGGTTCCTCCGAGGTGCTGTCCGCCGTACAGGTCACGGCGTAGCCGACCATGGATCCAAGTTCGGGATAGACGCAGCGAACGTCATATCCCGCGTACCCCGAGGTGCGGGGACGCATCTGGTAGCGCTCGATCGCGTTGGACAGTGTCGGACTGTCGATTGTCTGCAGTCGAGCGAGGATCTGTCTCCGGTCTGTCGTCATGTGCGAAAGTCTACAGCATCGCCGTCATGAAACGGAGCACGCTGTCCCCCGACTTTGCGATTCCCAACGGGTGTAAAACGTCCCGGCCCCTGTCGTGGCGTCGCAAAGATCCGGTATGTGAGAACTGCGTGTCACATTGGCCGGACGATCGATTGTTGTCTCAGGTAGTCGAAGAGGGTGTCCTGACCGAGAACACCGCCCCCCATTCCACTCAGGTTGATGCCACTGTAGGGCACGCCGTGAACGAAGATGTTGTGGGCGTTTACCCAGCCGTTGCCGGCCGTCAGGGCTTCCGCCACTCGATTCGCCCGGTCCAGATCCTGCGTCCAGACGCTGTTGGCGAGCCCGTACGGAGATCGGTTGACGAGCTCTACCGCGTCCCGT
The DNA here is from genome assembly GCA_963823995.1 of uncultured Acidobacteriota bacterium. Lineage (GTDB taxonomy): Bacteria > Acidobacteriota > UBA6911 > RPQK01 > JAPXNP01 > JARRKC01. The sequence goes on along the minus strand of CAWGNQ010000008.1, from coordinate 313,470 downwards.
TCGCTTCGGAACTTGAGCAGGTATGGGACAGGGCCGAAGATCTCTTCCCGAGCAGCCACGTTCTCCGGACTTCCGGCCAGAATGGCCGGCTTAACGTAAAAGCCGCCCTCGTGGCCCTCCTTCTCCGCCGGACCGCCTTCCAGGACCGCCTCTGCTCCCTGCTCGCACGCCTTGTCCAGATAGCCGAGTACTCTCTGGACCTGCTTGGGGCTTACCAACGGTCCCATCTGGGTTCTGGGATCATTCCAATAACCGATTCTGATCGCTTTCATGCGCTCCGTGGCACGTTCGACGAAGCGGTCATAGATCGACTCGTGGATGACCCAGCGAGTCGCGGTACAACAGACCTGGCCGGTGTTGAGAGTGACCGCTTGGACGAGCGCATCGGCCGTCGCTTCCACCGGAGAATCTTCGAAAACGACGGCAGCGCCCTTCCCGCCGAGTTCCAGTTTGACCGGAACCAGATTGCTCCCACCGGCCTTCGCCACGAGTCGACCGACCTCTGGAGAACCGGTGAAGCCAATCCGGTTCAGACCCGGGTGTCTGGCCAGCGCGGCGCCCGCTGTTTCACCGAAGCCGGTGACGACGTTGACGACTCCGTCGGGAAGACCGGCTTCCCTGACCAGCCGGGCCAGGTAGAGTGTCGAAAGGGGTGTATCTTCGGCGGGTTTCACGACGACGGTGTTGCCGGCGGCGAGGGCGGGAGAGAGGTTCCAACCGGCCAAGAGAAACGGGAAATTCCAGGGGAGAATGAATCCGCACACGCCGCACGGCTTTCGAACGAGCCGGGCTTCGTGCTTGGATACTGCAAGGGGCTCGCGGTAGCGCACCGCAATCGCCAGGTCGGCATAGTAGCGGAGGGTTGCAGTGACATGCCCCACGTCCCAATGAGCCTGTCCCGAAGGTTTGCCGACATCAAGGGACTCGAGCTCCGCCAGGACCCCTACCCGCTGATCGATGAGGTCGGCCAGGCGATGCAGATAGACGCCACGTTCGTTGGGGGAGAGTTCGGCCCAGCCCGATTCCTGGAAGGCGTTGCGCGCCGCCTTGACGGCGTCGTCGACATCGGTTTCGTCGCCCTCCGCAACCTCGGTCAGGACCTTGCCCGAGCCCGGGTCGACCGTTTCGAAGCGGCGTCCATTATGGGAGGGCTGTTCCCGGCCACCGATAAAGTGGCCAAGCGGTCCGGCGGAGAACAGGTCCCGGGTTTCGGTCAGCAGATTGTCGGCACTGGACATCGGCATTTCACACTCCCTTTCCTCTCCTTGCGGCCGAGCATGGCCGAACAAGGCAAGAGCACTCAGAGGAACTCACGTTCTGCGAACGAATCTAACGCAGATCGAATGCGAGAGGAAGCTTCGAATCGAGATACCTGAGTCCCGTCGCTACCACGTCAGGCGGCTGCGCCGATGACGGAAGAGAATTCAAGTTCTTCCCTGAACCTCCATCACTGCCGTCACGCGCCCGCGAGAGTCCACACTCTGCAGGGAAAGGTCCGAGGCTGAATCCTCTCCGAAAGTCTATGCATACGGGATGGGGAGGACCGTTCGAAGAGCGGGGAGAGCAAAGCAGGACTCGGCGAGTCTTTCGGTTGCAGGATGGAGTCTGACGGGAATGGGCACGGGGCCGTTGCTTACTCGTCGCATTCCTGGAGGACCCTGCTGACTCGAGCGCGTCGCATCGATGACAGCGCAAGACTGGACGCCCGAGGCTCTGGTTGCAGGACTGCGGCGGTCCCTCGAGGATAGGATCCATGACTCACATCAAGAGCCAGTGGCAGACAAGAGAACTTGCGACCGGTTTCCTGAACGGTGTTCGTGGTGCGATTCCGGGCGCGGCGTTACAGCTGAGTATCATTGAGAAGATCGTCCGACTCTGGTGTCGTTCTCCCGCGAACATTCTTGATCTGGGTTGTGGCGACGGAATTTTGGGGCGCTCTCTGCTGGGCATTTTCCCTCAGGCACGCGGAGTGTTCGCCGATTTTTCGGAGCCGATGCTCGAGGCTGCGCGCGAGAAGCTGACGGGCAATCCTGATGCCATCGTCCTCGAAGCGGACTTCGGAGAGCCGGAGTGGATCGGATCAGTCACGTCGTATGGGCCATTCGATATCGTTGTGTCTGGATTCTCCATCCATCACCAGCCTGATCACCGCAAGAAGGTGCTCTATTCGGAGATATTCGACCTGCTCGCGCCTCGGGGCGTGTTCCTCAATCTCGAGCATGTGGCCTCGCAAAGCCCGGCTGGTCAGCGGCTCTTCGATGAGTTCTTCATCGACCACCTTTACGCATATCATGGGCAATCCGACCCTACGGTGAGCCGAGAGGAAATCGCTGCGGACTTCTACGCTCGGCCGGACAAGCAGGAGAACATTCTTGCGCCGGTCGGGATGCAATGCAGGTGGCTGGAAGACATCGGCTTCGCGGACGTGGACTGCTTCTTCAAGACCTTTGAACTCGCGTTGTTCGGAGGCCGGAAGGGGACGCAGGCCTGAGACGGATCACCGGGCCGGTCATCACCGGAGACAGATCGGGTCTGAGTGGAAAGCGCCTCTGCGGGAGGAGCGGCAAGCGCTTTCGACCCCCGTTTCGCGGATGATCAGGCCTGCGGCCGCTCCGCCCCCAGGGCGAGCCGGATTCCGGTCTCCCACAGATCTGCGGTTAAGGCTGCCTCAGACCCCAGTGGCGAAAGCTCCTCTCAAACGTCCGCAGGACCAACAGCAGACCAACAGTGTGTCCCTTCCTCGCTTCCTTGAGTCTTGAGGACCAACAGTGTGTCCCTTCCTCGCTTCGCAGACGAACAGTGTGTCCCTTCCTCGCTTCCTTGTGCCTTGGGAACCCTCCAGGGCTGGGAGGAGGCGGCCTCCTCCAGGCGGCCTCGAGGAGACTGTCCCTTACTCTTTCGAGGAGACTGTCCCCTATTCCTCCCTATTCTTCCCTCTGCAGTCAGGCCTACGTATGGTATTGTGTATGGCATGGTGAAGACCACCATCTATCTGACGGAAGAGCTGAAGGAGAAGCTGGCAAGGCTCTCCGCCTCCGAAGGGTGCTCGGAGGCTGAACTGATTCGCGACGCTCTTCGAAAGGCCCTTCAGGATCGACTGCATCCGAAACCCAGGATCCCTCTCTCCGAAAAGGGTCTGGGTGATCCTACGATCGCAGAACGGACCGACGAGCTGCTCGAAGGTTTCGGCATCAAATGATCCTGATGGACACGAGCGGTCTATTGTCGGCTCTTTTCTCCGATCAGCGGGCGCATCGGGCCTCGGCCGACGTCCTCCGGCGATCCGATGGTCCCTTGCTTCTCTCGCCCTTTGTCCTGGCAGAGTTCGATTACCTGATCGCAAAGTTGACGGATGTAGCAACGGAGACTCGGTTTCTGGAAGAAGTCGCGCGAGGCGCCTATCGCCTGGAGAGCTTTGGACCGCGGGACATCGAACAGGCCCGCAAGATCATTCAGCGCCATCGTGATCTCAATATCGGTCTAGCCGATGCTTCGATCGTCGTTCTCGCGAACCGGTACAAGACGGATCTGCTCCTGACCCTCGATGAACGTCACTTTCGTGTCCTGCCCGGCCCGCAGGGGAAGCCGTTCCGCCTCTTGCCGACGGACCTCGGCTAATGGCGGCTAATGGTGACACGCACGCAATCCGATCGTAAGCTACCGACACCCAGTGGCGACTGAGTCCCCAGAATGCCGAGAACAACGTCAACGAGATCGGAGAAGTCGAGCGAACGGACGTCTATACGCTCGACCGCAGCGGCGGGCTGCCGGCCGTCCAGGACGCGATGGTCCGGCGAATCGTCTCGGAGTTGCGTGGCTTCGACAACGTCTACTACGAGATCTGCAACGAGCCCTATTTCGGCGGCGTCACGGCGGATTGGCAGCAGCACATTGCCAAGGTCATCGACTCGGCCGAGGCCGAGCTCCCAGCCAGGCACCTGATTTCGCAGAACATCGCCAACGATAAGGCCAAGGTCGTCGATCCCGATCCGCTGGTCTCGATCCTCAACTTCCACTATGCGTTCCCGCCTGAGACCGTCGAGATGAACTACGGCCTCAACCGCGTGATCGGAGACAACGAAACCGGCTTTCACGGAACGGAGGATGCCTACTATCGCCGCGAGGCGTGGGCCTTCATCCTGGCCGGCGGAGGGCTCTTCAACAACCTCGACTATTCCTTCACGGTGGGACATGAGGACGGATCGTTTCAATATCCCTCGACCCAGCCGGGCGGAGGCAGTGCCCAATTGCGCCGGCAGCTGCGAATCCTCGCCGACTTCATCCGCAGCTTCGACTTCATCCGCATGCATCCCGACGCATCAACGATCGCGAAGTTGCCGGAAGGAGGCGAGATCTGGTTGCTCAGCGAGCCGGGTCGCCAGTACGCGGCCTTTCTGCTCGGAACCGGCGCCGGCAAAGTTCAGCTCAGTCTCCCGGCCGGGTCCTACCACTTCGAGTGGATCGATCCACTGACGGGAGAGCTTTTGTCCTCCGGCGCCTGGACACGAGACCCAGGCCAGAGCGGTGACCTTTCCCTCGAGACGCCCGAACGAGACGAACTCGCGTTGAAGATCCTGGCCGGTTCCACCGACTGATCGGCGACCCGGCTCCCGCGGCTGGGGCGCTCGCAGCGCTAATCCAGAAGTGGGCGGACGGGAGGCTGCTTGCCGTCCCAATCGGGAGGCGTGTCGCAGTGCCATGAAGCCGATGCTCGGATTCAAGCCTCTTGAGTACGCGTCACATCTTGGTCAGAATCGGAATCGGATCGAACCGACCAGGGCATTGAACCAGGCGAAATTGTAGACCTGATCGACATCCGCACCGCCTTCAATGACCCGATATCCGAAGCCCATTTCCACCGACTCGCTGAGGGTGTATGCGAGTCTGGCGGCGGCGTCAAACGCTCGACCCTGGGAGGCGGCCAATCCGTCGAAATCGAGAACGAACCTCCAGTCTCCTCCGATTCGCGCCGTTCCCTGCAGGTAGACGAGGGGCACGAAGCCGACGTCCGTGTCCTCAGCGTATTTCCCGTTCTGGGCTAATGCGATCCTGGCGTCTCGAATGAATCCGGTCGCACCGATTTTCCAGCGCCAGGTCGGACCGTCATAGAACCGGTAGCGATAGGTAATTCGGTAGGAATTGAACTTGTAGTTCGCTTCGGTCGGAAGGTTCGGATCGAAGGACTCTCCCGCGAACGAAACGGGATAAGACAGAGTTCCTGAATCGGTGATCTCCAATGGGGCAAAGACGAATCGCAGACCGTGCCGTTCGTTGAAGTTCAACTCGGCCTCGGCACGGAAGAGGCCGTAGGGACCCGACCCGATCACATCGGGCAGTGAGAACTGGGTGCCTGTGGAGTTGGGAACCCGAATGTCATTACGGTTCTGCCAGTCGACCCCCACCTCGGCCCCGATCGAGAGCTTCCGGTCGGATGATGCGGAAAGAGCGATTCCGCCCGCAAGGAGAAAGATCAGGTTGAAGACTCCCAGATAACCCCGTTTCGTCATGCGAGCCCCTTTCGGAAGATCACCCGACACATCCGCAGCGCCACCCGAGCGCGGGACCACCGAGCTGTCTTGTCGGAGTGTTCGTTGGACGTCTGCCCCAATACGCACGCCACAGTTCTGCGGTTTCAACACAGGGGGCACTATACCCGACCTCGAAGGTGCTGAAGAAGCCGAGCCGGCCCCACCATCGGGCAACGACAGAGCCGGATTTCTATCCCCGGTAAACTTCGTCGTGCGCGCCCACCTCGAGCAGGCTGATCTCATCCGCCTCCAGACGGAGAATCAGCACGATGCAGTAGGAGTAAGTGAGACTGACGGCATGCTTGTCGTGATGGCGTCCCTGCAGAGGATGAAGGCGCAATCTCGGCGCGTGAGGATCGGATTCCAACTGAAGGAGGATATCTTCGAAGAGCCCCACCAGGCCAGGGTGGCGGAGCAAGAACTTGCGAGCGGTGTGTTCGAAGGTCGAGGTCCAGACCAATGTGAATCTCGGTAAAGCGGATCTCCGCGCTACTCTGCGGACAGGAGGGCCTTCATCAGCTCCTTTGCGTCGCCCCGTCGCACGCGGTCTTCACGAAGATCCGCCTCCGCCTCGGAAGCGGCCAACCGTGCGTCAGTGAGATCATTCATCATCTCCTGGTAATCCTGCTCCGACATCACAACGTACTGGGCCCGATTGCTCTTCACGAGGTGTACCGGCCCATCGAGGAGTGCCTCGTCCACAGCCTTCATGCCCCGACTCTTGATTTCCTGTACGGGTATGGTGCGGCGCTGCCGGAGACGGTGGAGGCCTACTATTCTCGAGGCGACTCGGCGTGTCACGAAAGCCGACTGTTGAACTGGCTGCGGGACGAAAAGCGAACCGGGAGGCCAGACGGCTGATCGAGTGGCGCCGGGAAAAGGCGCGAACGATCGAGGCGATCCACGACGTCCTGAAGAACGAGCCGGGGGCGGGGTGATGCCCTCGAAGTACTTCGGAGCCAACCTGGCATGGCGTGCCTGGTGGTGATCGTCCACAAGGTGATGACGGCGCTGTAGAGGCTGGAATTGCCGGGCGAGATGCCGACGGCTCGGCCCGAGCGGTTGCGGTTTATGATCTTCAACACGCCGGGTCGGATCGTGCATCATGTCCGCCAGGCAGTGCTGCGTGTGCCGACGAAAGGGGGGGGACGGCCGGCGCCATGGCTGGAAGTCTCCGGCGTCAACGACATTTCCCTGAGGCAACGGGGTAGGGAAATGTTGTTGACCATGGAAGCGCTGAAATGGCTTCGGACGGCCCTGTGAGCGGGCACCTGTCGCCGGATTTGGCGCACCCTCCCGGCACGGCGGTCGTTCAGGGGCGTCCGAGAGCGATGCTCCCCGGCCCGAAGCGGAAAACCCGCGTCGCTACCGGGGACAGAGTCGATTGCCCGGCAAAGCAGCAGGAAGCAGAAGGGACAGAGTCGATTAGAAATAGAAAAGGGACAGAGTCGATAGCTTCTCCTGCTTCAGTGCGATGGGGATCGACCAGACAGGAGTGGATCCCCGGACTCTTCGTCAAAGAACCCGGAAGATACGCTCCGTCGAGTTCGGTACCCAGCATGAAGACTTGCGCGCGAAGCCGGATGGATCAGAATGCGGGTGTTTTTTGGAGGGAGAACTTCCGGGTATGGAAGAGAGCTAAGCCGGGACATCCAGTCTCGTCGGGAATCACAGTCTCATGAGGATCGGAACGACACGCTGTCGTAAGGCTGGGAGTAGGTGCCGATCCGCACTGATCCTCACCCTGCATGTGTCTCGAGAGCCATGTGGGGTCCGCGCAGATCGGGGTCGGGTCGTCGAACCGAGAGGGAGCGAGCCCATGTGCAGGCGGAAAGTGAGGTCGGCCCAGCGGTCAATGGAGTACTTGAGATCGTGACGGGCGCAGTCTCTTCGGAGGGTGGCGGAGATCTGGACTCTCGCCCCGCATCGCACTCATGTCGGCCTTTTATTCTCCGGGTGCCGGCTCCCGGGATTTAGCTCCGGGCATGGGAGCGCTGCTCGCGGAGCGTGAAGAGTTGGCCGTCGAGCTGTGGGATGGGATGCTTGCGGCGCAGGTAGTGTCCCTGGGCCTGGTACTGCTCCAGCACCCGGGCGACGTTCTGGCTGGATCCGATGGCAATGCCGTCAGTGAAGAAGCGCTGGCGCCCGCCGTCTTTGCCTGCGGATTCCGCCTCAGCGGCTTCCCGCTCCTTGGCCAAATCGGCCTGTCGCCGCTCTTCGAGACGTCGCCGATAGGTCTCGAACGCCTGGTCGGCGGGCACTTCGGGGAAGATCTTGTGGAGCGGCATCAGTTGCTGATCCTGATGATGGAAGCGCAGCCAGGCCGAGGAGGCCTCAAACTGTTCGGGGAGTTCGACCAGATGCGCGCGGGTGGCATTGGTCTCGATGTAGGCCAGACAGCGCTGCACGGCGTCCAGATCGAGCAGTTCCGGATTCTTGAAGCGGTCGCCCCAGAAGTGACCGTGGCGGTCGTAGGTGCGGTTGTACCACTTGGCATATTCCCCGTTGAGATGCTGCATGAGGGCCGACAGATCGAACAGGCGGCGGTTGAAGCGGTCCCAGGCCTCCTTACCCCAGTTCGCCGTTTTGAGCTCGGCCTTGTGGCCCCACAACCGAAAGGCCCGCCGCTTGAGTTCTTCGCGGGAGAGGTGGCGGAACTTCTCCATCCAGAGAATGAGGTGGTAGTGGGTGCCCATGATCTCGAAGGAGACCAGCACGCAGCAATAGGCCTGGGTATACTGATCGATCATCGAGAGCAGTTGCTTCCAGGGTTCCCACTGCTCGAGGGGACGGAAATGGGGCGCCCCGGCGACCCGGGTGATGATGTGGTAGAAGGTCGACTCCTGACTCTTGTGACGGGCTCTCCGCATGGTTTCCCTCCTCTCGCGTTCCAGTTCGCTCACAGGCTGCCCACCGACAGGCCTGCCTACCTACCAATAACGTTCGAGTTGGAAAATCTACGAAATACACCACTCTGTCCCTTGCGACTTGCGCGCGCCTGCCGAGCAGAGGAGGCTGTCCCTTGCCGGCTTGTCCTCGCCGACCCGGCCGAACTGTCGAGCGGAGGAGTCCCTTGCCGGTCTTTCTCCTCTTTTTGAACCGGAGCACTCTGTCCCTTTCGTCCTTGCGTCACCTTGCGTCACTGCGCCTGCGCTCGACTCGAAGCACTCTGTCCCTTGCGCGGCCGCTTCGTGCCGGACCGACGGCCGCCGTCAAGGCCTCCTTAGCGCCGGTGTAGGGGGGTGTCGCAAAGTCGCGGTGGGTACGAGCCGCTCTTCGTCGGGTTGTATTACCGAGACAAGAAGGCCCGAGACGCGCTGCGACCGGAAAAGAACTGGATGCGCAAGAATCCGTGGGATGGAGTGATGGAACCCATTGCCAATCACGACCGCTACCACATCGTCGACCAGCACGGCCTCGTCGTCAACCTCGATCGAGGAGGGCGATAACAGGGGACTCTGCCACGGTCCGGGTGAGCCGGGACCCCCGGTGACTGCAAATCCCCACATCAGTGTCTACGTCAACACCACCCGCAAGGCATTGACCAATCGATACCAGAATCACAAAGAGGAGATCGAACGCTGACGGGTCACCCGTGCGGGTCAGTCGTCCGCACCCCCTGATCCGGATCCGGGAGCCGTCGAGACGGTTTCCGACGGAGCGGCGACCAGTGCCCGCACGCCGAGGTCATGCACCAGCATGCCGCCGTTGTGGGCCGTGTTGATCAGTACCACCGCTCCTCCCAGGTAAAGGAGAAGGAAGGCCCCCTGTAAGGCCAGCATGGGGCCGCGCGAGAGCCCCTTCGACAGCAGAGGGGGAAGGAAGAGGACGACGGCATAGATTACGGTCAAAGCGATGAAGACCGAGCGGGTCAGTTCCGCCAGTTCTTCGTGATGCTGGAGCACCTCCATGATCTGCGGGGTACGATCGGCCAGCTCTCCCGCCGCCTCGCCGGTCTCAACCGCGACGAATATCGTGGCCGTGCCGATCACCATGAGAAGAAGAGCAGCCAGAGAGAAGGGTCTGCTCGTGCGTCGAAGCAGTGCGCCCAAGACGATGAAGACCGGGGCAATCAGGAGCAATGCGATCGGGAAATGGATGATCAAGGGGTGCAGGCCGTCCCAGCTCGGGATAGGGGGAAACTCAATCATGATTCGACTCCATTCTTTGGCTCTCTCGAGAAGGGACGGCCCGCATTCGCGGACCGCCCATGGATCTTCGGGAAACTGAGGCGACAGAGGATAGCTCAGGGGAAGGCGGGGCACCCCGCTCGCGACCCGTCGGCTGATTCACCTGCCGCCATACGTTTCCTGATGGGTCTAGCTGACCTTCACATAGACATCGTCGACCGGGTTGAAGCAGGAGGGACACTTCGTAAAGTCAAGCGTCGCAGTCGTGTAACCACAGACCGTGCAAACGTAGTAGTCCCGTGCCTGTGAGCCCTTGAGGGAATCGAGCGTATTCAAGGCTGCCGTGTAAAGCTTGGCATGCTCCGTTTCCGCTGACAGCGCATAGTTGAAGGAGCGAAGAGCCTCGCGATTTCTCTCCGAACGAGCCTGGCCGATGAACTCCGGATACATCGTGTCCCGTTCGTAGGACTCCCCCTTGATCGCGACCTGCAGATTCTCGGCAGTCGTCTTGACCTCGGGCTCTTTGACGTCCGCCTTCGGGACTCCACCCATCTTGCGAATGACTGCTGCGTGGTTGTTGGCGTGGATCTCTTCGGCCCGGGCGGCTGCTCGGAACAGACTGGCTACTTCTCCGTAGCCCTCTTGCTCCGCTTTGTCCGCGAAGGCGAGGTAGCGTGCATGAGCATTGCTCTCGCCGTTGAAAGCCGCCATCAGGTTACCGAGGGTCTTCCCGGAGCTCTGTACCGGCGGTACGGCCCAAAGCGAGACCGTGAAGGCGATGAGAGCAAAGAAAAGGGCGGGACCAAAGCTGAGAATCGAGAAACGTGAAGGGGTATGCATTTTCGACTGACTCCTACTGAGAGGTTTGATTCCTGTAATGCCGCACCGCGCGGCTCGCCCAGTAAGAATGCATCACCTGTTCCAATCCGCAGTCTATTGTATAAGTGGTTGTTATATAACGACTTGTGAAGATAACTCGAAAGTTGAGCTCAGGCAGGACTGTTCGAACTTTCAAGCAATGTGCGGTCAGGTGTCTAAGAATTTGAACGAAATCGCCGTTTACGAATCAGCTCGTCGGAGCTTGAGGGCGTGTTGTCGAAAGAGTTGATGTCGTTTTGCGGGCGGCGGTCGCGCAAAGCGCGCAGCCGTCTGGTTGTCGAGTGTCTTCATGCCGGAGTACAGAAGACAGTCCGGGGACTGCGGGGGGCACCCGACAGCATTCACCTGAACCAATGCGGCTCGCCCTACGAGACGCTTGCGGCGTCTATCCCGTACTTGCGCAGCTTGTACGCCAGGTCGCTCCGGGAAATGCCCAGCTTTCGGGAAGCTTCCGCCTGAACGCCTTCCGAGAGTTCCAGAGCCCGGAGAAGGAGGTCCTTCTCATTCTCCTCCATGACCGTTTTCAGGTCGACCTGCTCGGGTAAGCCTTCAATCCAGAGGCGACGGCACTCTTCCGGAGAGCCCAGCGATGTGCCCTGAGTCAGCGAACCTGACCCCAATCCTGCTCCGGGATGCCCTACGGGTAAGTCGCCGGCCCGGATCTCTTCGCCTGGTGAGAGAATATAGCCGCGTTCGATGAGGTTTCGGAGCTCACGGATGTTCCCGGGGAAGGAGTATGCCCTCAGAGTCCTCAATGCCTGTGGAGACAGCCGTTTGAGGGGCATCTTAAGATCGAGTGCGATCTGTTCCAGAAAGTGCTCGACCAGAAGAGGGATGTCCTGTCGCCGCTCGCGCAGCGCGGGAATATGGAGGGGGACCACGGCCAGCCGGTAGTATAGATCTTCCCGGAACAGACCTTCCCCGACTCTCCTGGCCAAATTGCGGTGAGTCGCTGCGAGGATGCGTACATCGACGGAGCGGGGAGTCGTGGAGCCGACCCGGATGATCTCTCCGTTCATGAGGACCCGAAGCAGCCGGGCCTGAAGGGGTAGCGACATCTCACCCGCCTCGTCGAGAAAAAGCGTGCCTTGATGTGCTGCCTCGAACAGCCCCCGCCGTGATTTGTCGGCGCCGGTGTAGGCGCCCCTCTCGGCACCGAACAATTCCGCTTCCAGCAGTGTCTCCGTAAAAGCAGCACAGTTGACGGCCACGAAGGGCTGTTTGGCACGGGGACTGTTTTCGTGGATCGCCCTTGCGACCAGCTCTTTCCCGGTCCCCGTCTCCCCCGTGATCAGAACGGTTGCCGGAGTCGGGGCGACGCGGTTGATGAGATGGAAGACCTCCTGCATCGCCGGACTCTCACCGATCAGTTTGCCCGCGGATGTCAAAACGCGCACGGTTCGTTTCAGTTCCTCATTCTCTCGAACCAGGCGAGTACGCTCGAGGGCGCGGGCCACGACGGCCTCAACGGTTTCGGGCATGAACGGTTTGGGTATGACGTCGAAAGCGCCGAGACGCATCGCTTCGACGGCCAGTTCGACGGTTGCGTAGGCACTGAAGAACACGATCGGCAAGGTCGGGTCCAACTCTCTGGCAAACGTCAGCAGATCGAGCCCTTCTCCATCCGGCATGCGCTGATCCGTAATGACCAGATCAAATCGAAGCGACTCCAGCTTGGCTCGCGCAGGTCCGACGCCCGGGGCCTCCACTACTTCGTGACCGAGTTCCGTCAGGATCGAAGACAGGATCTTACGCATATGCGCTTCGTCATCGACTACGAGAATTCGCGCCATGGGTCTTGGATTGCTCCTATTCCTGGTGTTCCGTGAAACCTTCTGCACGTCGACAGGCCGGCTTTGAGGGTGAAGGGTATTGGGCTGATGCCTGTCGAAGCGGAATTGACGAGCCTTCCGTGACAGCGATCGCTCCCCGGCTCTCGACTTGGTCGTGATTTTCCGGGAGAATCAAACGAAAACAGATCCGATCCGGTTCGTTCGCGGACAGGCGGATCTCCCCTCCATGCGAGACAAGGACATTGCGACTGATGGCAAGTCCCAGCCCGGTCCCCGCAGGTTTCGTCGTGAAGAAAGGCTCGAAGAGTTTCGACAGCACGTTTGGGGCGATCGGGGTTCCCTGGTTTTCGACCTCCATACAGACGGTGTCGGGGATGGAGAAGCCGCGCAGCACGACTGTTCCGCCTTGGGGGGAGGCGTCGAGTGCGTTCATGACCAGGTTGAGTAGAGCCTGGTGAATCTGGAACTCGTCGAGGCGGGCAACGATTTCTTCGGAGCAGTCCACCGCCACAGATACATTTCGTTCCTCTGCCTGCGCGCGCACGACGCTGGCGACATAGTCGAGAATCGTCCGGATCGAGGTGACCTTCCTCTGTGGAGCTTTCATGCGGGCGTAAGTCAGAAAATCATTGGTCAGCTTCTCGAGGCGGCCGGCTTCTCGAAAGACGATATCGCACAATTCTTCTCTCTCGACGAGGTTGGATTTCTTTCGTCCGGCGAGTGCCACAGAACTCATGATCATGGCGACCGGATTTCGGATCTCGTGGGCGATCGAACTGCTCAGCCTGCCGACCGCAGCCAACTTCTCTTCTTCGACGAGTTGGTCCCGGGTTTGCTCGAGATCGGACAGACTCTGTCGCAGTTGCAGTTGGTCCCTCCGAAGCTGGCGTACCAGAATGAAGACGACCAGAAGGACGACCAGGTAGATCAAGACGGTATTCGCCGCCTCGAAAAACTCCATGACTTCCGGAGGAGGGTTCTGCGAGAAGTAGAAGGACACCTCCGCGAAGGTCAGAGAGGCCACGGTCACGAAGACGAGGCCGACACCGGCCAGGGAATACCGGAAAGCGGCAGCGAGCAGCGGGATCGCCATGAGTTCGCTGTAGTGACTGTCTGGAAGCCCGTAGTACCCGCCGAGCAGTGAAAGGCAGAATGCGAATCCGATATTCATCCAAATCGAGAAATTGGCGTAGATGGTCGTCAAAACCGGAGCGAGAGGTTCACTGCGCGTGGAGAGCCAGATGAGTTCAACGGACTGCATCAGGAAGCGCCCGGCGATGATCGCGAAGATGAGAGGAGGCGGTGAGCCGATCGCAGGGCCAAATAGAATGTGGGCTGCGACGATGGAAGCGAGTACGGCCAGATTGAGCACGATCAGGATGGACTCCTGCCGGGCGAACGTCTCAAACTCGAACGGGCGAAAGAACGCCGCCGTCCCGCCGAGGAGGTTGGCCGCACGCGTCGTCGCGCCGGAGGCCTTCGTCGTTCCCTTCATGCGGGTTCTATTCTAGCCTGCCTCACTTCAGAAGGAAGCGGCCCGTCAGTTCCGGTGGGAGAAGGGGCCCGTCGTGGCCTGGTTTCCCGCGGCGTCGGTTGACCGCAACGAGTATTCGTAGCGGATCTTCTCTTCCCCTCGGCGGGTCACGTGGTGCCGGGTCACCGGTTCGCCGCTTCCCACTTCTCCGCAACAGAAGAAAACAAAAGGAGTCCTATAATGGAAGAAGGTTATGAAGTTCCTGTCGTGCACGGCGTGGTCGGTCGTGCAGCCGCACCGGATAGGAGAGAAATCCGATGAAGATTACCCGTGTGTATGCCACCCCGGATGGGGAGTCGCACTTCGGAGAGATCGAGATATCGCTTCGAGACATCGGAGAAATCGGGATGCTGTCGGATGCCATTCCGGTCCATGAGATCATCTTCCGCGAGAACGCGTCGGATTACGATTACAGCTGGCACCATGCGCCGAGCCGACAGTACATCATTCTGCTGGACGGCCAGATCGAAATCGAAGTCTCCGGCGGGGAGAAACGCCGGTTCCGAGGAGGCGACGTGCTCCTCGCTGAGGACACGAGTGGGAAGGGTCATCGCACGCGAAGTGTCGACGGCAGGCCGCGCCGGTCGATTTTCGTCACCCTGCCCGACAGGTCTTCCGATCCCGTGCAGGAAGCCGGTGAGGAGTCCTTCCCGGCCAGCGATCCGCCTGCCTGGACCGGAACCACCTCGACCTGACTCGTCCGGTCGAGGCGAAAACCCTTCGAGGAAGCTGAGTCGTACCCAAATTCTCGGCTTCCCTGAGCTGGTGAAGAGCCGCTCTATCAGATCAATGGTGTGATCCGACCCCAGGGCGCTCACTGGGGAAGTGGTTCGGCCGGCAGGGTGGCGAATTGTCCCCGGCCGGTGAGGAGGACCGTCGTAGCACACGGGCCGGTTGGGATCACCTTGACGACACCGGTGAAGTCATCCAATGAAACGCCAGAACTCCAATTGAGCTCGGTGATAAAGAGGGCCGTCTGTCCTGCGGCTGGGAGGGGCGCATCGAGACTGGACTGGGCGACGAGAAGGCCCTCCTGATCCCTGAGTTCGAAATCCAGACTCAGATTTGTTGTCCCGTCGGCAACGGCAGAATCGCCGGCTCCAGAGCTCACCGGCAAGGTCAACAGTTCCTGCGGCTGAGACTGAAGAACGGTCGCCGCCAGCGGCACGGTCGGTGTGATGCGCAGGCTGCCGTCGAAGTGCGTGAAATCCAACGAGTCGACGTCCCACCCGAATTCATCCGCATAGAGAGTCACGTGGCCGCCGGGCTCGAGATCGACCGCCGCCGTCGAGATCGGCGCTCCCTCCTCGGAAATCAGCTCCACGGCCGCCTCGCCGCTCACCTCCGCAAGATTCGCCAGGGCGATGCCCGTACGGACTGCAAGGGGACGCATCAAGATCGGAACCGCAAACGTCGTGGAGAGAGCGGGGCTGGAAGGCACTCCGGCCAGTCCTGTCGAGCCGCCGAACAGAACATTGCCGGCAAGTACGCGGTCGGAATCGACCGACACCCAACCCGAGACGAGATCGCCCTCCGAGGTCGTTTCGAGAACCCGCATGCCCAACGGAGGAATCTGCAAAAAGTAAGTCGAGCCCGAGCTTCCATCTTTGAGGCGGACTGGAACCAGCTGCCCGGTCGAGTCTCGAAAGCGGACTGTGGCGGAGGCGAATTGACCGGAATCGGGATTCAACAGCACGACGCGCGTCGAAAGGATATCGGCACCCTGCGAGAACTGAGCCATGCGGAGCCGGTGGGACTCCGTCTCCATCGCGCTGCCGGTCAGAGTCGTCAGCGACTGCGACGCCAGCTGCAGGACGAACGATCCATTTGGGGGTTGGATCGCACCAAGATCGACGAGCTGGTCCTCCTCGCTGCTGCGATAGAGTCGGCACTCCGAAATCCCCCCGGAAGTCCCTTCAGCTCGAGGCTGCGGGCAGGTCCGAAATTGGCGATATGAACGACGTAGGGAACGCCCGCGTCGGTCGGGTCGCCTCCGCCCCGGAACGCGATGATCCGGACATTCTCAGAGGAGGAGTCGATCGACAGGTATTCGGTATGCGCGGGCGTGAGGTTGGCCAGCTGTTTGACGAACCAGAAGCGCGGCATCGGACGCATCTCGCCGCCGCTCATCTCGATCAGGGGATAATCGGACGTCAACTCCCAGAGGAGCGCCGCACGAGGCCTTGCCCAGGTCAGAACGTCGAAGTAATTCTCGAGATCGTCCAGGGCGTAGCTGAACTTCCAGAATGTCTCAGGATAGTGCCGGGCGTCGGTGGCCGAGCCGACTTCCGTCGCCAGCAGAGGAACCCCCAGTCGACGGGCCGATTCTCTCCATTTCAGATAATTCTCGGGAGTCGTGCCGCCCCAGGTGTGGAAAGCGACGGCGCCTCCATGATCGAGGATCTGCGGATCGGAGACAGCCGGGGTTACATAGTCCGGATTCGAGGCGCTCGCCGCGTCACCCACGAGCATCTTCGTCCGGAGCCCGTGAGCCTGAAAGTATTTTCCGAACTCGTGGATTGCCTCGTCGTGTTCCTCGGGCGAAAAGAGCGCATACACCCCCAAATCCGACTCGTTGAAGGAAAAATAGTCGGCCTCCACACCATAGTGTCTTTTGGCATAGAGGAGATAGGAACCGACACACTCCTCGAGCTCACTCCAGTTTTGCCGGGGCACCTTCGAGCCGTCCCCCTGAGGCTGAAGCCAGCCGGGCAGATACCAGACCGAGGCGATCCAGGGCAGCCCCATCTGTTTGAGCCGTCGGGCCATCTCGAACTCATTTCTGAGAGTTGCGCTGCTCGCGACGCGCTGCTCGAAATAGGAGTCGCCGATCGAAGTCGGATCGCTGTTGTCGTTCGCCGGCTCCCACTCTCTCAGACTCATGCCGACGCGCGCCCAGGACACCCGCAACTCCTGCAGCAGCCGATCCGTCACCGGCGAGCTGATGTTGAACACGTAGTTACCGCCCCAGCCGTCGAACCGTTCACCGGTTCCCAGAGGATCCACCGTCGCCGTGACGGGACTCGTATCGGGTTCCCCCGTCATTTGCAGGATCAGCTCGAGAGAGGTCCTTTGTCCGTAAGCCAGGCTTCCCGAGATCGGAAAGAAGACGGTGTATTCCTGTCCGCCCCGGTAGCGTTCATCCTGCACCGTCAGACGGTATTGACCCGGAAGACCGACCGTGAAGAGAAAGTTAGGTTTGGTCCACAGGTTGAGCAGAAATCGACCCGCGTCCGAGAAGTCCTGCTGAGCACCCTCCGCCACGCTGGTCGCGGCGGAGGGTGGCTCTTCGATTTCGAAATCGGTGACACGCACCCAATTCGATCGTAAGTGGCTGCGGATAAAGAATTCCGGCTCGAGTCTGGCACCTATCCCAGCAAGGAGGTGGCACGCTTTCCAGAGACTCACTGCTTGGAGGACGGGCTGCGGATGGTCGTACCCCCGATGACCGAAACCTCGGCTACCGGCCACACCGGTGTCGGACAGCCGGGGAGGGTTCAGCAGATGCGCGGGAGTTGTTCTCCGCTGAGCATGTCGACAACCCGCGTGCCGCCGACTCGGGTTTTCATGGTGACGAAACGCGGGTGATCCGCGACGACTTCTCCAATGATCGCCGACTCACGGCCCAGTGCGTGGGAGCGCATCGCCTCGAGGACGCGGGTTGCGTGGGTGGGCGAGACGAACGCGAGCAGCTTCCCTTCATTGGCGACGTACAGAGGGTCGAGGCCGAGAATTTCGCAGGCTCCCTTGACTTCCTCACTGATCGGGATCGCGGCCTCTGCGAGGCGGATGCCCACCGCTGCCTGCTCGGCGATCTCCGTCAAAGCGCTGGTGACGCCCCCTCGTGTCGGGTCGCGAAGGACATGGACTTCCGGTCCCGCTTCGAGGATGGTTTCCACCAGTCCATTGAGGGGTGCGGTGTCGCTGGCAATCTCGGTTTCGAATTCGAGTCCCTCCCGAACCGACATGATCGCCATGCCATGAACGGCTATCGTGCCGCTGACGATCACCTTGTCGCCGACCCGCGCTCTCGCCGGACCGATTTCGACGCCGTCCGGCACGACTCCCATGCCGGCTGTGTTGATGAAGATCTTGTCGCCCTTACCACGATCGACGACCTTGGTGTCTCCGGTTACCAGCGCGACACCGGCCGCATCGGCGGCACGACGCATGGACTGGACGATGCGCCAGAAATCCTCCATTGGGAGACCCTCTTCAATGATGAACGCCACAGACAGATAGAGGGGGCGTGCACCGCACATGGCAAGATCGTTGACTGTTCCGTTCACGGCCAGTTCACCAATATCGCCGCCGGGGAAAAAGATCGGATTGACGACGAACGAGTCGGTGCTGAAGGCCATTCGGGTGCCGTTGATCGAGAGGATCGTACCGTCGTGCAGGGGAGCGAGCGGGTCACTGTAGAATTGAGGCAGGACCATCTTCTCGATGAGACGGTGGGTCAGTTTGCCGCCGCTGCCGTGAGCCAGAACGATCTCTTTGTGGTCGGTAATCGGCAGCGGGCACGATCCTAGAAGTGCCCCCCGATCTACGGTCTTAGCAGCCTGGTCAGACGACACTCTTCTTCTCCCGGTGCGATGTGGATCAAATCCCAAGCCATCCGTACCAGCCTAGCATGGACTTCCTGGATTCAGTGGATGCTGAAGGAAGGGACGACGAATGCATGGTCGGCCATCTCGCCTATTCGGCCTCCGTCTTTGCCGAGCCAGGCGATCGTCAGGAGCTTCTTGCCCTCGGCAAGACGCTCGGCCATTTTCCGCGACATGGCTTCGATCCGATCGGCGTATTTCGTGAAGAAACGTTCCTTCATTTCGACGCTCTCGCCGGACTTGCGCAGGACCTTGCCGCGGAACGGGGAACTCCCAACCCTATTGCCAAGCACGGAACCGGATGCGTTTGTTCCGCAGGGGTGGGCAGCCGTCTGTGGGTAGAACCAGCGCTGGGACAATGGGAGGAATCCCTATCGGCGTTTCAGAGACCGACCGATTGAGCCGTAACGGCGGGGCTACTAGGCTTGAATGAAACACGCAAAGCCTGTCCGACCTCGTCCGTATTGCCGAAAATAGCGCGCGGATTCCCCGTCCTTCCGATCAACGGAGTCGGCGAGTGGTCGAGGCCGAAGGGAACTCAGATGATCCAATCAGATTACAGAAAAAGTCGAAATGACGCTGCCGGATTCGGCAGCCGGATCCCACTGAAGAATCTAGTCGAGAGTCTTGTTTTCATCTTCCTTCTGGTCGGTTGCACTGCTTCGGGAGGAGAGGTTTTCGCCCAAGCGGGTCCCCAGGATCCGCTGAACCACTCCGGTTTCCAACACGATTCAACAGCCCTCTTTACGGCAGCGACGGCGCTGCATGCTCCAGGAACCCTCGTCGCCAGCGAAAACGACGAGTCCATCTACCTGCTGCACTATCGCAACGGCAAGAGTCCGGATATCTGTCGGCGACCGATCGCCTCTCCAGAGGTACTCCGGGAACCCTATGATCGACCAGGCGATCGCGCTCAGTTCGATCTCTCGGATGTCGTCCTGATCTCGGAACAGGAGCTCCGACGCTACGCAATAGGCAAAGCGATTTCACGGCCCCATTCGGTCCCCGACAATGGGAAACCACTCCCGGACGGGACGCTGATTCGTTCCAGGGACGGCAACCAGATCTCGATCGTGACGGCAGGCGGCTTCCGGAAACCGTTTGCGAGCAGACAGGAATTGCTGGACCTCGGGTATCGACTCGTGAACGTTGTCGTCGTGGACAATTACGATGACTACGAACCTCTCGCGTCGGTAACACGCAGACCCGAGGCCCCCATGAACTTGAGGATCTCTTCCCCGTAACCCGAAGATGTGCCCTCCGCATATATCCAGGATGTCACTTGTTCTTCTTCACAGAGGTAAACATTCAGTGAAGCGACAGATAGAAAAGCGAGGCGAGCCTCAGCGGACCGCGATGCCCGAAAAACTCTTCAACAGCATGCTGGCACGCGAAAGAAGGCGATGCCAAAGATCGGGCCACCCATTTGGTGTCGTCAGCATCGACCTGTCGGCGGTTGAGTATGCAGGAGCTGATCTCGAACCGGCAACACCGGGTCTGATCCTCGATCGCCTGCGCGACACCGTTCGCGAGACTGATCTGGTCGGTTGGTACCGTGCGCAGAGGGTCGCGGGAGCGATCTTGACCGAATTGGGAAACGCTTCCTTCGACACCGTTTCCGAAGCGGTAGCCGCCCGCCTCACCCATTCCCTGTCTGACTGCCTCCCCGACGGCAGCTCGCGAAGACTTCATATCGACATCGACTTCTTTCACAGGAAGGACCCGGAGCGCTCCGGAGACGAAGACGGGAAGGCGAGCCCGAAAGCGGAGGCCGGGAAAATTTCCCGCCATCGCAAGCAGCTCACGCCCGCGGAGCTCCCGCGGCTGCGCCGCAGAGGGTCCCTGGCTGCGTGGCTCCGGGCAATTAGGGGTTTGCCTGGCACGAATCCTGCTGAAGTTTCTGACCAAACCTCGTGAATGCCTGTGAGCCTTGATCCCTCAGCGCCGTCACACGGTACCGAAGGACCTTACCTCATGGGAAGGATCGGAAAGAGAGTTTGACAACAGCCGCAACGACAAAACAGCACACTCCAATCGGGGAGCCGGATCGTGGGCCGACATGCAGAAACAAGGTCGACATGACACCGCCAATCAGAGCCGACTCGTTGAACGGTCCGCTGACCAGGCTCCACCGCTGATCGATAGATGGGCCTGGCGCCTTCGGGTGCCAGGCCCCTTTTTCACCTTTTCGCGGGGCGAGGGGATATAGTGCACACAGGAGGCTCGCGAATGGGACATCTGTTCATTCGGCACAAGGTCGAGGACTTTGAGCGATGGAGGCTCGTCTACGACGATGATCGCTCAGCACGGGAGACTGCAGGTCTCGAGGAACTCTTCCTGTGGCACAATCAGGATGATCCTTCCGAAGTTGTGCTTCTGTTCGAAATCGCCGATGTGGCCAAGGCCAGGAACTTCACCGAGTCGCCCGACCTGCAGGAGAAAATGGAGGCGGGGGGTGTCTTGACTACGCCCGAAGTCCTGTTCCTTGCCGAGGGCTGAAGGCCGGGACGCCGGGATCGAGCGAACCGTTACGACTCTCCGAGCGGGGGGCTGTCCGATCCATGGCCAATCCGTTCAGTTCTTCGTGGTCGCGTGTTGCTGGGAAGCGGTCCGGTCTGCCCCAAAGGAGGGACTCCCCTTCATTTGCCGGGCGTCGATGCGAGCGAGCCGGCGAAACAGACCCCAGACGGCTGGTGCGGACAGCACCAGGAGGACCCACACCAGGAAAGGTGCACGGCGGCTGACGTATGAGTGGAGCACCCCGAAAGTCAGCGGGAGGAAGAAGAGGATCATCAGGACACCCGAACGCCCGGCTCCGCGTGCTACGACGAATTCCTCGGAAAACGGGTATCTCCTCCCTGCAGTGATCGCGAACAGGAGAATCGCAACCAGCGTCGCGGACCCGGACAGCAGGACGTCATCGATCACGCCGATTCCCCAGATGCTCACAACCCCCACCCCTCCCAGCACGAGGATGGGCAGGTAAAGCCGGGCCATGACCGCTTTCACGGCTCCGGAAAGGACTTCGCCAGCCCGGTGAAACGGCAGCGCTTCATAGATCCAGGCGGCCTGCCAGTTGCTGCTGTAGCGCAGACTCAGCAGGGAAGTAGGCGCAAGGTACGCAATGATGTAGAGGATGTAGAAATACCGGTCACTCTCCCGGAGCGCGGCCAAGGTGCCGCCCGCATTCGAGTTGGAGCCGAAAACGAAGAACAGAATGTAGACGGGTATCAGGGCCAGTATGGGCAACGTGCGCATGCGAAATTCGCGGTCCCGCCGGATCATGATCCAGGTGAAGCCGAAGGCCCCCTCCTCGGCCGCCGTCCTTGTGAAGGGCCGGCCGCTCCAGACTCGAGCCGGTGCGTGGCTCCGGTTCTGAAGCGAGGGAGGAGCGGCGGCTTGCCGAGATCGGCTTCGGACACCGGATCCTGAGATGGCGAGTTCGGTAACCTCGCGCTGGTAGCGGGGACCGAAGACCCGTACAAGCAGCAGCAGGGACGCCAGCGTGACGCAGACGGCAAGCATCGACAAGGTGACATGAAGCGCGCTCCAGGAAGTTGCGAACGCGTCGAAAGGCGCTGCGAACCAAACGGGTGGAAGCAGGTAGATCCACCACTTCGTCTTCAGATCGAACGCGATGGCGATGTTTTCGTCGTTGAGGTGGATTGTGACGAAGTAGGTCAGCATCAGGAAAGCGACCATGAACGCCTGCAAATACACTACGACATCGCGGAACCGTTCTCCTTTCATGGTCTCGAGCCCGAAGGCATAGATGGCCTGCGTCGCGCTGAGAAGCAACACGGCAACGCCCGCCACTGCGATCAGGAAGAGCGGAGCGAAAAGGATCCCCATCCTGGCAGTTCCGGCAAAGAGTGGAAAGATCATCAGGCTCATCACGAGGAGTCCCAGGTAGATCGCCACATGGAGTGTTCTCGAAGAAGAGAGCGTGCCGGAGTCAATGGGGAGAGGCAGGAGGATTTGAAAATCGGAGGTATCCAGCAACACCGTAGACAGGTCGGCGATCAGGCTCATTCCAAGCAGCACCATCATGAATCCGAAAAGCAGTGTCATCCCCGTCAGCAGATTGGCACTCTGGGACAGGATCAGTGCGCAGACTCCGCCGGAGAGGACGTACATGAACATGGTCAGAAGCATGGCATTGCTGGCCGTGCGGTCCACGTTCCGGTAAAGGGCCGAGCCGGCGCGCCGGTTGTCGAGGGTCAGTTTGACGTCGAGGATCGCGCGCAGCGTCGGGTAATCCATCGTCGTCCGGCTCAAGAATGGAGCGAGAAGATCGAGGATACGCAGGACGATCCGCCTAATCATCGAAACCGTCCTCAAACAGTACGTCAACGAACGTCGAGGCCACCTGTTCCTGTGAATCGTCGCTGGTGAGTCGTGTGAAAATATGTTCGAGGGAGCCGGCTTCCGCCATCTCCTGCAGTTCTTCGAAAGTGCCGTCGGCCACGATCCGTCCCCTGTTGATGATCACGATCCGGTGATAGACTCTCTCGACGACGTCCATGACGTGCGAGCAGTAGAAGATCGATCGGCCACGAGCGGCAAGCTGCTGGATCACCTCCTTGAACGTGACGACCGAGTTGGCGTCCAGACCGGAAAGAGGTTCGTCGAGGAAGAGGACCTTTGGATTATGGAGAAGGCCTGCCACCAGGAGGACTTTTTGGCGCATTCCCTTCGAAAAGCCGGAGATGCGTTGGTCGTAACCATCCATCATGCCAAGTAGCTCCAGCAGCTTCCGGGATCTGCGCCTGGAAATGTCGTCCGCCATCCCGCGAATACGGGCCACGAACGTGAAGAACTCCGAAGGAGTGAGGGCCTCGTAGAGGGCGGCGGACTCGGGGACATAACCGATCCGTCGTTTGACCTCCAGCGGTTCCGTCCGCACGTCGTGTCCTGCGACGGACGCCTGACCATGGAATCCGGGCAGCATCCCGACCAGGATGCGGACGGTGGTCGTCTTGCCTGCCCCGTTCGGTCCGATGTAACCCAGGGTTTCTCCCGGGCCGATCTTCAGACTGATGCCGTCCACGGCGTGCGTGTCACCGTAGGAGAAAGCCAGCTGATCGAGTTCGATCACAGTGCCGTTGCTCATAAGACTCACTCCTCTCGTGTACAAAAGGCAGGGTGATCCTACTTCCTGACGCGCCCTTCTTTCGAGGAACGTGACGAAGCGGGCCCGAGCCCCGGATCAACAGGGGCGCTGAGAGTGTCCTGCTAGAATGGGACATCTGTGAAAGAACGAAGCCTCGGATTCAACCTGGAGCCGACTTTTCGCTGCAACCTCGGCTGTGAGATGTGCCCTCGATTCTCCAGCGAAGATCCTCAGCTCGACATGTCGATAGAAGTCTACACGCAGATTGCGAACGCGATGGAATGTGCTCACAACGTGGATTTTACAGGATGGGGCGAGCCTCTCCTGCACAGACGGATCTACGAAATGATCGCCATGGCCAAGAAGCGGGGGTGTGCCACTTCGATGACTTCCAACGGCACCGCTCTCGACGCGGCCAATGCAGAGCGTTTGATCGACGCAGGTATGGACCGCCTGACCGTTTCGATCGACGGGCTCACCCCGGAGACCTACGATCGGCTTCGCGTCGGCGCCAGCCTGGAAAAGGTCGAGGCGAATCTGCGTCGGCTGTCCGACCGGGTCGAGAAGCGAAGCAGTACCTTGGAGTTGGGGATCGCCTTCACCATTCAGGAAGCCGAAGCCAATGTCTTTCAGATTGCCGACACCGCGGACTGGGCCCACGCTGTCGGGGCCAGGGCGCTGCACCTCAAGCATCTCAATGTCCCCTCGACGAGGGAGGACTGGCAGCGGAGCTTGCTCAAGTACCGGGTCCACAATGGAAGCGCGTCGGGACGGGCAGGCCGCGCCCACTCGTCCGGAGGCATTTCTCTCTGGAAACGTCTCACAGGCCGGGTGGATCCCCTCATGCTGGCGGAACGTGACATCCCGAAAGCCCTGGAGCGGGGGCGACAGCTCGGACTACGCGTGCTGGTCCATTCCGAGTTGCCCCTCGAGCCGACGCTGACGTCCCGCCATTGCCTCGCCGCACCTCTGGACGCCGTCTATTTCTCCCATGAGGGAAAAGTGGCTCCGTGCTGTCATCTCGGCCACCACGTGAGCCGCTTCTTCAACGGAGAATTCCATCCTCCTTCGTCGCTCTACTATGGCGACATCCGCGAGAACAGTCTGGATGAGATCTGGAGCAGTCCGGCGTTTGCCGCGTTCCGCAAGGGCTTTGAAGCGCAGAGCTTCCCCGGAGAATGCCGGACCTGTTACCTGCTTTACGGGAATTAGGAGAAGCACGGACGGGACGGACTGACACGGACGAACAACGACGGATCGGAGCGTTGTTGGCGCCAAGATCCGGGGGCCCCTCAATCAAGTCTCCGGAGCTTGATATTCCGAAACCAGACCTCGTCGCCATGGTGTTGCAGTGCAACCGGGGTCCGCTTGTGCGGCATCTCGGAGAGGAGTTCGAAGACGGTGGAGTCGACGGGCCAGCGTCTTGCCAGTCCGTTGCGGATCGCATCTGAATCCAGATCCACATCGACGACCTTCGTCCCGTTGAGCCAGTGCTCAATGTGGTTGCCCCGGAGCAGAATTCGGGATTGATTGAATTCACCTACGGGACGGGCGACCTGGTCCGAGGGGGCTGCAAGACCATAGATGGCGCCGGCCGTCCGGTCCGCGCCCTCCGCCGCGTCCGGATGTCTCTCATTGTCGATGAGCTGGTACTCAAAGGCGATCAGGTACTCTTCCATGTGGTCGTCCAAACCGAGATCCGCCCGATGCCCCAGTCGGTGCGTCAACTCGTACTCGACCGTGTCTTCGAATCGTGCGGCCGATGGATCGATGA
Organism: uncultured Acidobacteriota bacterium; assembly: GCA_963823995.1. Taxonomy (GTDB): domain Bacteria; phylum Acidobacteriota; class UBA6911; order RPQK01; family JAPXNP01; genus JARRKC01. The sequence continues at coordinate 288,112 of CAWGNQ010000008.1, read as the reverse complement.
GCCCTCGCACCAGGACCGCCCGGTCCTGTACGCGGTATTTGACGCCGCTGTTGCCTCCCGGTGAGATTTTCCAGTCGAAAACCAGTTCGAAATCGCCAAAAGACTCCAGAGTCAGGAGATCCTCGCGGATTCTGGGATGGGGGACAGCCTTGATACAGTCGTCTGCGACTGCCCAGCTCTCGCCGGCGGGCGTCTCTTTGGCGGGATCCTCCCAGCCGTCAAGAGTTTTGCCGTCAAACAGGAGGATCCAGCCATCGGCTCTCTCCCCGGGTGTCAACTGATTCTGTTCCGTGGAATCCGCCGCAGGTGGGGTTGAACCACAGCCCAAAACGGCGAGTGAAGCGAGAAGCAGGAGGAAAATCGAAATCGCCTTTGTGTTCACAAAGGAATCTTAGCACCACAGGCTGCAACTCCATCCGCTCGACCCGGTCACATGCTGGCCCTCGTGGTCATGTGTCTCGCACGTCGCCGCGTAAGTGGGCAAGAGCCGGGGACGGTTGCACGAAACGGAGCAAGGCAGACGGCGATCATCTCCGTACGATGCCGCCTTCACGAGGCAGCCTCCAAAGAGGAGGCCTGCGCTCACCAGGTCCAACGCTGTCTCGGCCTGCGAAGCGGGCGATACTCGGGTGTCCACATGTTCACCTCGACGGCATGCTGCACCTGCTCGCCCTTCATGTCGGGCGCCACCCCTTCGGTGACGGCCTGCAGACCCACCGCAACGGCGATCTGCTGAGAGACCTGCCGGATATTTTCGAGAGGGGGGAACAACGGTGCTTCGGGTTCCTTCAGTGCCGGCGAGGACTCGCTCAATGTCATTGCCGCGGCCAGCAGCATCCCGTCGGTAATCCGGCGCGCCCGGGTGGAGATCACGCCCAGGCCCAGGCCTGGAAACACATAGGCATTGTTGCACTGGCTGATGGTCCGCTTTCCATTCGGGAGATCGACAGGCGGGAACGGACTGCCCGTAGCCACCAGCGCGCGGCCGGAAGTCCACCGGAGAAGTTCCTCCGGCATCGCTTCGGAACAGGATGTCGGATTGGAGAGCGGAAAGATGATGGGGGTCGCAACATTCTCAGCCATCGTCCGCACAATATCCTCGCTGAAGCGGCCCCGACGTCCACAGACACCGACGAGAACATTGGCCTGCGTTCGCCGGATCGTCTCCAGCAGGTCGATCCTGCCCGAATCATCGCGAATCCAGGACAGGAGATCCGCGCTCGAGCGAGCGTAGCGACGCTGATGGTCGTTGAGTCCGTCCATCCGGTCAGTGAGGAGTCCATTTCTGTCAACCAGCCAGAGCTTCGCCGTGGCCTCGACCTCGCTGAAGCCCCGGGTCCGCAGATACGAAACGAGGCCGTCGCTGACCCCGATGCCGGCCGAACCCGCCCCGACCACGACGACCTGAAGCTGGGAGAGAGTTGAGCCCGTTGTCTTGAGTGCGGCGACCAGGGCTCCAAGGGTTACTGTGGCCGTGCCCTGGATGTCGTCATTGAAGGTCAACTGACAGTTGCGATGGCGCTCCAGGATCGGTCGGGCATTGGCCTGAGAGAAGTCTTCCCATTGCAGCAGTGCACCGGGGAGCTTGTGCGAGACGGCTTTGACGAAAGCATCAATGAACCCGTCGTAGTCGGGCCCACGAACCCGTTTGTGGCGCCATCCGAGATAGAGTGGATCGTTCAGCAGCTCTTCATTGTCCGTCCCGGTGTCCAGGAAGATCGGAAGTGTGCGGGCAGGGTGAATGCCGCCGCACAACGTGTAGAGCGAGAGTTTCCCGATCGGGATTCCCATTCCACCGAGTCCCTGGTCGCCGAGGCCGAGAATCCGCTCTCCATCGGTTACGACGATCACGTCGACATCGAAATAGGGCCGGTTCTCGAGCAGAGTCTCGATCCGCTCCTGCGCAGGATACGCCACGATGAGGCCCCGTCCGCGTCGGTAAATCCTGCTGAAACGCCGGCAGGCGTCGCCGACGATCGGCGTATAGACGAGCGGCATCATCTCCTCGATGTGCTCATACAGCAAACGGTAGAAAACGATCTCGATATTGTCCTGGAGGGCGCGCAGGTAGATGTGTCGCTCGATGTCGGAGGTCTTTTGCTTGAACTCCTCGTAGGCCCAGAAGACCTGCTCTTCGAGAGTCCGAACATGATAGGGCAGAAGGCCTGTCAGGCCGAGTTCCGCCCTTTCCTGTCGATCAAAGGCCGTCCCCTTCGAGAGCACAGGACAACTCAATAGTGCCCGTCCCGAAAGGTTGGTGCGAACGACCTTTTGACCGCTTTCATCTCGGCTGACTTCGATTTTGATCATGGCCTCACTTCACCTGGGTGACATTCGGACAATACCCTCGTCTTCGGATGGTTTCAATATGGGTGAAACGTCTGGATCGGCGGAATCCGAGGTGCGGCCTGCTTGCTGTTCGTCCTCCCGCCGAGGGAGTCCGACCCGCTTCGATGAGTCCCCTTCGGGTGCATCATCCATATCTCTCGAGTTTCGTTCGCTCGCCGGACGCGAGCCGTCGATTGAAGGTTCAAAAGCCGCCAGCTAGACTGGGGAGGTAGCGCTTGCGAACGAACGACTCTCCTTGAAACTCGCCCCGCTGCGCGACGGACAGCCGTCTCGAAGGGTGAATTTGCCATGAAAAATCATAACGAGATACCTGCAGAGAAACTCCATCATTCCATCGATCCGTCTCAATTCGATTTTCGAGAGTGACGAGTATCAGAAGGAACAGGAGAAGATCCAGGAGGAACTCGCTCGCGAGCGTCAGGAAGCCTTGGAGAGCCTGAAGAACAAGGCCGAGGAATCGAACTTCACGTTGATTCAGACGGCCCAGGGACTGGCGTTGGCACCGGTTGTCGACGCCCTCGATCTCCTGATGAAACCCTTCTCCTGGGACGCCCTCAAACGATCGCTGCGCAAGGAGGAAGTGAGGATCGAAGGCATGGCCGAGGAACTCCGGGTCATCTCGACGAGGTCGCTCGAGCCCGAGCCGATCCCGATCGACCTGAAGGTCGTGATGATCGGCGATCCGATGGTCTACTATCTCTTGTCACAGTACGACAAGGATTTTCGGGAGTTCTTCAAGGTCAAGGTCGACTTCGGAACGCATACCCAGTGGAGCGACGAGAAGATCGAAGGCTTCTTCGAGGTTTGCCGACTGCAGGGCCTGACAGGGAAGCAGGGGGTACTCATTCCCCAGAGCAATGTCCGCAACCTCCTGCTGAAACAGGAAGTCGTCGACGCCGTGGCGGAAGGAAGATTCCACGTCTACGCCGTTTCGACGATCGATGAGGGCCTCGAGATCCTTACCGGTCGCAGCGCCGGAGAACGGCGGAGGGACGGGACCTTTCCCGAAGACAGTGTGAACGGGCTGGCCCGGACCAAGCTTCATGGGCTGGCCGAAGCCGCCCGCAAGTTTGCCGCTGCGGCGACGCGATCCGAATTGACGAATGCCTGAACGGGCGGCCGGGCTCTCTCCCATCCTTCGATGCTCCCGTCCACCCCGTTTCCGGGCGCATTCCCATCCTCTCCGCAAGGGGCGCAAACTCCGCTTGTCCGAGCCCGTCGGACCCTTGATTGAATGTTGCCAAAAACCTAAATTGGCGGGCTTGAATTTGATTCGCTGATCAATTAGGCTATTTGTCAAATTTGCCTCCCCTGCCCCCTCTCTCCCCTCCCGGACGGGCGGCATGCGGAGGTCGGAACTTCAGAACTTTTGAGGAAACATGGATGACTGAACCAAGCCCCCTCAGACGTGCTGTCGCCACTCTGCTCGTCGTTACGACTCTCACCGTTCTGCATGGTGGCCAGGCTTTGGCATTGACCGGCCAGTATCTTCGCCAAACGTCGATCACCGGCTTTCAGGCGGTCGACTCGATCCGGCGGGAAACCCGCCCCCGCCTTGAAAGCCGGATGGGGAACTCGGTGGACACGGCCACGGGAGCCTTCGTTCTCGATGTGCCCTTCGTCTCGGTCGAAGGGGGACGCAGTCTCGACTTCAGCCTGCACTACAACTCCCTTTTGACCCAGAACCGGGGATTGGTCGGGTATGGATGGAGCACCGAGTACGAAGCCTACATCGATGGGGACCCAAACGGGGTCATGACCGTTCACTGGGATCAGAACCGCGAAAACAGCTTTCAGTACGCAGGTCCCAGCCGGGACTACACCCCTGTGGACGAGGCGGTGCGCTACGATCGATTGTTCCGACGACCCGATGACAACTGGCGACTCCTACGGCAGGACGGGACCGTCTACGAATTCAACTCGTCGGACGGCAGCCTGCTGCGGATCGGGAACAAGGTCGAGCAGTACCTGGTACCCCATTACTTCAACGGCCGCCTGAACTGGGTAGAGGAGCCGATCTCTGGAAGGCGAATCGACTTCTACTACGACTCCGGGGGGCTGATCGAGACGATTCAGGATGATCTGAACTTCCGCGAAAAGCGCATCTACCACCTGACATACGGACCCGACGATCTGATCACAACCATTCACAGCCCGGTGACGCTCGGGGATGAATACGGCTCGTGTTGTCCATCTATACCTGTTCCGGACAACGATCCGACCGGGCTGGACTACGATGTGCAGGTCACGGAATCCGGGACGATCGGCCTGACGCAGATGAGTACGGGGTCGGTCGACCACCCCCGTCCGCAGGACCTCGAAGTGACCCTGACGTCACCCCAGGGCACGCGGTTGGTCCTCTTCAATCAGTCACCTCTCAACTCGGACCGCCTCGATTTCACCGGCAAAGTGACCGACGCCTTCTATGGCGAGAACCCGCAGGGAACCTGGCGCGTGCATGTGGTCGACCACGCAGCGGGTGCCACCGGCCAGTTTCGGGGCTGGTCCATGCGCTTCAGCGCCCCGACGAAGACCACCCACATCAGCTACGCGGAACGCCAGATCGTTCGAATGACGGACACGATGGGAGACCAGATTTCCGCCAACACCTATGACAGCCAGGGACGAGTGGCAACCCAGGACGACGGAGTCACGACCAACGAGATCGCGACCTTCCAGTATCAGGAACTCTCGAACGGAGGCGTCCGGACGATCTATCGGAATCGCGTGGGTGACACGACCACGCTGGAGCATGATGCGCACTATCACTTGCGGAGTAGTACCGATGCTCTGGGGAACACGTCTTCTTGGGAATACGATCAGGACGGCAACCGGATCAACTCGACCGATGCCCTGGGGCGGACGACGACCTTCGGCTACGACGACAAGGGCAACCTCACCACGTATGTCGATGCCGCGGGTAATACGACGACGTTCGAATATGTCGGTGAAGGCAATCTGATCACAGTGCGCGACGCCCTGGGGAAAGAAACCCGTTTCAACTACGACCCCAACAACAATCTCAACCGCATTACCGATTCCCTGGGCAACGAGGACAACAAGACCTACAACGGAAATTCTCAGTTGGTGGGCAACCTCCTTGCCGGCCGTGGCGGCATCAACATGACCTACGACGCGGGACTGCCGAGAACGGCCTCCCACCCGGCTGAGAGCGGGCATGTCGGCGTCGACTACGACGTCCAGGGCCGGATGACCTCCATCACCGATATGGACGGCTACACGAGAACGATCGAGTACAGCCCCACCGATCAGGTGACGAAGCAAACCGACGCTCTCGGAAACAGCGTGAATTCGGAGTTCGACTATCGGGATCGCCTGGTCAAGAAGACCGACGCCAAAGGCAATGTGACGCGGTTCGAATATGACGGGAACAACAACACCGTCGCGACGACCGATGCCCTTGGGCACGTGACGCGCTACGTATATGACGGCGAGGACCGTATCGTTCGAACGATCGATCCCGAAGGGAACGCGAGTACGGTCGCGTACGATGCCGTCGGGCGAGTCGTCAGCGAGACGGACGCTCTGGGAAACACGATCACTCACGAATACGACGCACTCGGGAATGAAGTCGCTACCTATGACGCCGAGGGACATCGGATTCTCCAGGTCGAATACGATTCGAGGAGCCAACCCGTACGGAGTCGGGATGCCTTTGGCCAGGCTACGACGCTCAAATATGATGCCCTTGGTCGAATGACGGAGGCGGTCGACTCTTTGGGACGCCGAACCCTGTACGGCTATGACGAACTGGATCGTCCAACCACGGTGGAGGATCCTCTCGGGAGAGTGAGTTCGAAGACCTATTGGCCCGACGATTTCGTCAAGGATCTCGCCGACCCGATGGGACACCAGACCGAGTTTCGCTACGATCCGGCGCGACGCCCGCTTTCGGTGGAAGCCCAGAACGGGTCGACGATTAGGCTCGAGCAGAACAAACGGGATCTCCTGACAAAGGTAACCAGGCCCTCCGGTTCAACCTATAACTACACCTATGACGAAGTGGGCCGGGTCACGCGTTTTACCACCGGCGGACCCGGCCTGATCGTTCCCGATATCTACTTCGAATACGACGACAACGGCAACCTGACGACGGTGAGCACGAAGTCGTTCAACGACTTCGAGCCGGTGCCGCAACTGACCCGTACTTACGATGCCCTCGACCGCATGACCTCCTACACGGACGCCAAGGGCAACACGGTGGGTTATGAATATGATTCGGTCGGGAACCTGGCAGCCCTCATCTATCCCGACGGAAAGAGGGTGAGCTACGCCTACGATGCGGCCGACCGACTGACTCGGATCACGGATTGGGCCAATCGTCACACCGACTACACCTGGAACTCGAATAACCGACTGACGCGGGTCGATTTCCCCAACGGCACACATCGGGAAATGGAATACGACCTCAGCGGACGCGTCCTGGTCCGGAAGGACATCGACGCAAGCGGTCAAGTCATTGTCGCTTACCGCTATTCGTACGACGCGGCGGGCCAGATGGATGCCGAGCAGGTCGATGGAGCGGCGCCTGCTGACTACGTGGCCCAGCCAGCCACGATGACCTATGACAATCTTAACCGGCTGGCGACGTTCAACGGCAGTGCGACGACTTTTGATGCCGACGGCAACATGACGAACGGTCCACTGGGGAGCCAGTTTCAGGACTACTTTTACGATCACAAAGGCAATCTGCTGTCCGCAGGAAACGTCAGCTATTCCTACAATCCCGAGGACCAACTCGTCAGATTTGGAGTCAACAATCAGCGGACCGATCTCGTGCTGTCTCCGTCCGGCGATCTGGCGCAGGTCATTGAGAGTACGAAATTTACGGATTCATCGAGCAGCTCGACCTATTACGTCTACGGCATAGGCCTGGTCTACGAAGTCACCGGTTCACAGGTGCGGGTTTACCACTACGACCAGCGCGGCAGTACGACAGCTTTCAGTGGCCCGTCGGGGACGGTGACCGGGAGGGTCCAGTACGGTCCCTTCGGGGAGATTTCCGAGCGCACGGGCGAGACCGACTCGCTCTTCCTCTTTTGCGGCCTCTATGGTGTGATCACCGGTCCCAACGGCCTCAACTACATGCGTTACCGCTGGTACTCGCCCCAGATCAAGCGCTTCGTCAACGCCGACGCCCACTATGGGGACATCGTCCTTCCGAATTCCCTGAATCGATATGCCTATACCGGGAACAATCCGGTGATGCGCGTCGACCCGGGAGGTGAGTTCTGGAATCTCATCGTCGGAGCCCTCATCGGTGGGGTGGTCAATACGGCGATCAAGATCGCCTCCGACGCCATCTCCGGCAAGAAGATCGACTTCACGAGCGGCGACTACTGGGCCGAGATCGGGGGTGCCTTCGCCAGCGGCGCCGTGACCGGAGCGTGCATCGGCTCCGGAGCCGGGATTGCCGCGGGGGCGCTCTGCGGCGCGGCGGGAGCTTCGCTCGGATATCTCACGACGGCGGGATTAAAGGGCGATCAAGTCAATACCGAACAGCTCGCCTTCGAGGCCGGAGTCGGGGGGCTGACCGGAGCCGCCGGAGCTGCCGCGGGTCGCTTCCTCAGGTTTGGGGGAAAGACGGCAGTCGGAAACCGGTTCGCCCAGTTCCGAAAAGGTTTTAGGGCGAAGGACGCAACCTCGTTCAAGCTTGGCCTTCTTGCTCGAGACCAGAAGGTCATGGGGAGCGACGAGTATCTCATTGCCAAGATCATGCCGAAGCTGACCTTCAAACAGCTGATCCGCACGGAACCTGGAAAGGCGGTTTTGAAAGCTTTGGGTCGCCGAGCATTCACAGCGGGTTTCGGATTACCCGTCGCCTCAGCGATATCCATCCAGCTCGGGGGGAAGATCGGATCCAACGTGCTCTTCAACTCCCAGAGCGGCGGCACCGCCGGAGCCTCGCGTTCGTCACCGGATATCCAGCAAGCCGGCTGGAACGATGTCAGTGCCGGGCACAAGGGTGTCTTTGGGGAATTCGTCCATTGGCAGCTGTACATCAACGCCCTCCGGGCTGCCGGCAGGCCCATCCCCAACAACCCGAACCATGTGCTGGCCACCTTCTAGGAGACGGATCAGATGGGAATGCAACTGAAATCAAGGTGCTTCATGGCTTCGAAGACGATTCTGACCTTGACGGTTGGGCTGATCTTCGGGTCCCTTTTCGAGGTCAGTCCGAGGGCCCAAAGCTACTTCTACGACGACGCCGGCCGCCTGGTCCAAGTCGCCTACCCGCAGGGTTCCGGTGTCCGCTACACCTACGATGACGCCGACAACATGACGGCCGTCACGCCGCTCAATCTGCCGCCTGCCCCCGTTCTGGTCAGCGTGACCCGTACCGCCCCCGGATCGGCTGAGCTGCTCTGGCAGGACACGTCGAATCGGGAGACCGGCTATCTGATTCAGCGTCGCTCCGAAGACAACCTGATTTGGGAAACCGTGGCCACCGTGGGGGCCAACACGACCACGTTCACCGACACCGGACTGGATGCCGATGCCGACTATGTGTACCGCATCGTAGCTCAGGGAGGTGGGGGCTTTTCCGCCTACTCCAGTGAGCTCTCCCCGGGACCGTCCGGACCTCCGGGATCCTCGGTCAACCTGTCCATCAACTCCCTGGGAGCGAACACGACGAACACCGTCGGTTCCGGAGGGCCGGCCCAGCCCGGATATGCCGTCGTTACGGTCAACGGCGGTGCGACGCCCTACGGGACGGCCGTGTTTGGTCTGTCGCAGAACGGGGTGGTCATCAGCGAAGCCGGTGTGCCTGCTTCCCCGCCCACGACCGACTCACGGATCTTTATCGATTTCCGGACGCGAGTTCCGGCGCACTCCGATGAATACCAGGGAACGGTGGAGATCAACACCGGCTTGGCCGTGGTCAACACTGGATCCGCCACCGCTCATCTCAGTTTCACATTGCGAAACACCGCAGGAACCGAGATTGCCACGGGCAGCGGCATGCTGGCCGCGGGAGCCCACTTCGCAAAATTCATCAACCAGCTGGACGATGTCGCCCCCGACTTCGGGATGCCGTCCAACTTCGCCAGTGCGGTCGGATTCGGCACGCTGGATCTTTCCAGCGATCAGCCTCTGTCCGTCCTGGCCCTTCGCCTGACCACCAATCAGCGGGGCGAAGCGCTATTGACCACGACCCCGGCGGCCGATCTGAGTGTCGCTCCGACGAGTGATCAGCAGTATCTGCCTCAGTTCGTTGACGGCCAGGGGGCGACTTCTTCGCTGATTCTGGTAAACACCACAGGCACTTCCCTGACCGGTCTGATCCGCCTTTTCGATCAGGACGGCGTGCCTCTCCAGGTCCGTCAGGCGGGCGGCGCGCGGAATTCGGTCTTTGCGTATTCGATCGCCGCCAACGGGGCCTATGTTCTGCAGACGGACGGGTCCACCACGCCACTGGCCATCGGTTGGGCGCTGCTGACACCGGATCCCGGCAGCGTGGCGCCGCTTGCCGCGGGAGTCTTCCAGTTGAGCACGGGCGGTCTCGTCGTGACTGAATCCGGCGTGCCTGCGGCATCCTTGACGACCCGCGCCCGGGTCTATGTCGACACGACCCAGGGACACAACACGGGACTGGCCATCGCGAATCCTGGGGGGAGTGCTGCCGAGATCGCCGTCGCAGCGTTTGGAGACGACGGTCACTCCCCGGCGGGCAACCAGTCTGCACCTCCCATCGAGCTCAATGCCCGAGGCCAGAACGCCCAGTTCGCGACGGAGCTCGTCTCCGGTTTGCCCGTGAATTTTACGGGGGTCCTCGAACTGCAGTCATCCACGCCGTTTGCGGCACTCACTTTGCGTTCGCTTACCAACTCCCGCGGAGAGTTTCTGCTGACGACTTTCCCGATTGCCGATCTGACGAAGCCGGCACCCGAGCCGGTCATCTTCCCTCAGATCGCGGACGGCGGGGGTATTCGCACGCAGTTCATTTTGATCAATCCGAGCGATAATTCGGTGATCAACATCCGCTTCTACGACGAGCAGGGTGCTCCGCTTGCGATCGGGTCGACACCCTGATTCGACGAGGTTTCCCCGGGGGCTGATTGATACGACGGGCCGCTTTCGGACAGCCGAAGAGACCGTTCGTTACATTCTGAATAGAACTTCCGGGTGGTAAGACTCATCTATGAAGAGGATGAGTCTGCCCAACCGATTTCTGATTCGCGCGCTGTGCCTGCTCCACGGCCTGCCGATTTTTGCCGGGTCTGCGGACGCGGCCGGTGTCAACCCGGAAGAGATCATCCGGAAGTGTGCCGCCCGGGAGACGGAATTTCGCGAGATTTGGTCGAAGTACACCTACACCGAACAGGTTCGCTTCCAGGTTCTCGACAGGAACGGCGACCCGCAGGAGCAACGGGATATCACCATCGACGTCTATTTCACGACCGACGGGGAGCGAAAGACCCGGATCGTCTCGGATCAGGGAGAAATCGTTTCGGTCGGCATCACCAGAGAGGATCTCGCCGATGCCACGGGAATGCAGCCCTTCGTTCTGACGACGGAAGAACTTCCCAGGTACAGGATCGAGTATGTCGGGAAGGAGCGGGTCGATGAGCTCAACACCTATGTCTTCGACGTCGATCCCAGGAAGATTGAATCCGACCGGCGCTACTTCCGGGGACGGATCTGGGTGGACGATGTCGATCTGCAGATCGTGATGACGCGCGGCAAGATCGAGCCTGACTCGCGCGATAACAAATTCCCGCGGTTCGAGACGGTGCGCCAGCAGATCGACGGGAAATACTGGTTTCCGACCTGGACGAAAGCCGACGACGTGCTGACCTTCGGCAGCCACTTCGGCATAGGAGGCGTCTTCGGAACCGGCGGAGGAGATTTCAGGCGGGTGCATGTGCGCCAGTACATCAACTACACGAACTACAAGAAGTTCGAAGTCGGCGCCTCGATCAAGTACGGAGACGTCGAAAAACCCGAATAGGGGAATGATCCTCGGCGTCACCATGAGGAGACTCCCATGGATCCGAAACAGAAAGTCGAGACATTACTTCAGGCGCTTGCCTCGGCCTATGACACGACGTCGTGGCATGGCCCCAACCTCCGAGGGTCGCTCCGGGGCCTGGATCCGGAGCTTGCCTCCTGGCGGCCGGGCCCCGAAAGACACAACGCCTGGGAGATCGCGGTTCACGCCGCATACTGGAAGTATGCGGCACGACGGAGGCTGATCCGGGAAAAGCGGGGCTCGTTCCCTCTCGCGGGAAGCAACTGGTTTGAACGGCCGGAGGTGTGCAGCCTCTCTGCCTGGAGAGCGGACTTGCAGCTTCTTGAAGAGCAGCATCAGCGGCTGGTCGAGGCCGTCAATGAGTTCACCGATCAGCGCCTGACCGAGCGGGTGGGGAAGCAATTGCGAGTCGAGCAGCTGATCCAGGGTGTCGCCTTCCACGATGTCTACCATGCCGGCCAGATCCGGCTCTTGAGAAGGCTTCGGGAGGGCGGCTGACCTCGTTTGCGGTGTCAAGAAGCAGCCTGTCCCCTTTACCCTTTACCGTGCCGTATACTGGCTCGAGCGCTTCTGGGCAGGACTTGCTGTGCTGACCGTTTAGGCGCCCTGATGGGCCGTCTGGCGATCCGGGGTGCATCGAAGCTTGCCTGTCCTTATACTTTTCCGGAAGGCGGGATGTTCGATGAGCTTTGAGTTTGTAAAGATGATTCAACCTCTTTTCGGTGGGGCCCTCATCAGCACAGCCATTGCCGTGACAGGATGGGCTCAGGCTCCAGCTTCAGGCACACAGCAACCACCGGTTGAGCGGACGGCGGAAGAAGATCACCAGGCCATGATGGATCTGTTGGGCATCAAGGCCCTCCGGCCGGGTGCGAATCCACGGGATCCCCAGGCCGCCAATGCACCCAACTACGACGAGTCGAAGGCGACCCCCTATCCCTGCCTGCCCGATCCTCTCCTGACGCAGGACCGACGGAAGGTCACGACGCCGGAGATATGGTGGTCCGTCCGACGTCCGGAGATCTTAGAGCTCTTCGACCGGGAGATCTATGGGCGTGTTCCCGAGAATGTGCCGTCCGTCCATTGGGAGGTCAAAAGCACGAAAGAGGGAACCAACGGGGACGTTCCCATCATCACGAAAGAGCTGATCGGACATGTCGACAATTCTGGATATCCCCTCATCAGCGTGGACATCGACCTGACCCTGACGACACCGGCCGAGGCCGACGGCCCGGTCCCCGTGATGATGGAGTTCGGCTTCAATTTCCATGGTCGAAGACCGCCTTTCCGACTCCCGGAACCGACGGGTCCCACCTGGCAGCAGCAGGTTTTGTCGAAAGGCTGGGGTTACGCCGTGATCGTGCCCAATTCCGTCCAGGCCGACAACGGCGCGGGCCTCACCAAGGGCATCATCGGTCTGGCCAACAAGGGTCAGCCACGAATGCCGGAAGACTGGGGAGCGCTGCGGGCCTGGGCCTGGGGAGCGAGTCGGGCCTTGGACTATTTCGAGACGGACCCTGCCGTCGACGCACGACATGTCGGGATCGAAGGGGTCTCCCGCTATGGCAAGGCGGCCGCCGTCACCATGGCTTATGACCGCCGGTTTGCCGTCGCCTTTGTGGCCTCCTCAGGCGAAGGCGGTCTGAAGCTGCATCGGCGCAACTTCGGGGAACTGGTCGAGAATGTCGCAGGAACGGGCGAGTACCACTGGATGGCGGGCAATTTTCTGAAGTACGCCGGACCGCTCACCTGGCGCGACATGCCGGTCGACGCCCACGAACTGATCGCCCTGTGTGCCCCCCGGCCGGTGTTCATCAGCGCCGGGAACCCTGAGATTGAAGGCGGGTGGATCGATGCCCGCGGATCGTTTCTTGCGGGTGTGGCTGCCGGGCCCGTCTACGAGCTGCTGGGCAAGAAGGGGCTCTGGACCTCCGACTTTCCCCCCATGGAAACCGGTCTGACCGATGGGAAAATCGCCTTTCGGCAGCATTCCGGCGGTCACACGGCCGGCCCGAACTGGCCCACGTTCCTCGACTGGGCAGGAAGGTACATCGAGACGAAATGAGCCGACGCACGGTTCCGACTCTCTCTATTCTGCTGTTTGCCGCTCTGGTTGCCCCGAACTTCGGCTGTGCGGTGATGCGGGCAGCCGATTCCGGGTCGTGGGTGGGGACCTGGGTGTCCGCACCCCAGGTTCCCGAACCGCGCAATGTCCCGCCGTCACCCGGCGTTTCGGACAGCACACTGAGGCAGATCGTTCATGTCTCAATTGGCGGCAACGAGTTACGAGTACGGTTCTCGAACTCCTTCGGTCGCTCACCGCTGACGATCGCTTCGGCGCACATCGCACGATCCGGCGGGGGAAGTGCAATCGTACTGGAGACCGACCGGACGCTCACCTTTCACGGACAGGAATCCGTGACGATCCCCGCGGGGGCGCCGATGGTCTCCGACCCGCTCGGATTCGAGCTGGCTCCTCTTTCCGACGTGGTGGTCTCGATCTATGTCACCCGGACTCCGCAGGACGTGACTTCGCATCCCGGAGCGCGGTGTACGGCTTACCTGCAGGCGGGCAACCATGTCGCCGCGACCGAACTCGAGCAGGCGACCACTTTCGAACATTGGTACATTCTGAACGGAATCGACGTTTATCGGCCGGAATCGGGAGCCGCCGTCGCGATAATCGGCGACTCGATCACGGACGGCCGCGGGTCGACGACCAACATGAACCGACGCTGGCCGGACTTCCTGGCCCGTCGTCTCCAGGCGGATCCGCACAGGAAGGACATCGGTGTTCTCAATCAGGGCATCGGTGGGAACCGCATTCTCAACGACGGACTGGGCCCCAATGTCCTGGCGCGGCTGGATCGGGATGTGCTGGCCCAAAGCGGAGTCCGCTGGCTGATCATCTTCGAGGGGATCAACGACATCGGTACGTTCGGCGGCGAGCAAGCTGAACCCGATCAGGTACCGGCCACCGCGGAGAATCTGATCGTCGCCTTCGAACAGGTGATCGAACGGGCCCACGCCCGGAAGATCCGGGTTTTCGGAGCGACGATTCTGCCGATGGAGGGCTCCTTCTACTTCACGCCCGAGAGGGAGATCGCACGTCAGAAAGTCAATCAGTGGATCCGCGCGAGCGGAAGCTTCGATGCGGTTCTCGACTTCGATGCGGTGGCTCTCGACCCGGAGAAGCCGACGTTCCTTTCGACCAGGGTCGATTGCGGCGACCACCTTCACCTCAACGACACGGGCTACGAACTCCTGGCCGACTCGATCGATCTGGATCTGTTCCGACGAGGTGAGTGACCAGGGATCCCGTTTGGAACGGTCTTCATCCAGCAGGATCTACGAATTGGCGATGATCGCGACAATGATGGTCGCGATGGCCTGGATGATCGCCGCTACGATCGTGGGGCTCAAGCCGCCCGTGCGCACAACACTCCCGCCTGAGGCGGGTGCCGCGGCCCTGCGCCTTCCCGCAGAAACGATGGTGAAGAGCGTGCAATAGAGCAGGGGCGCAACGATTCCTGCGATCAGGGCCGATGGCAGCTGGCCTACTTTCCAGAGAAGATCAGAGAGTATGCCCGTTGCGACGCCAAATACGTAGATGAAGATCAGGCGAAGCCAAAGGTGTCGCAGACCCCGCCAAAACAGAAGCTGGAACAGAAGCAAGATAACGACCGGACCGCCGAACCCCACCAGGGCCAGATTCATGGCTGCACTCCTTTGAAGGAATTGGGGAAAAGAGGGCTTGGCATTTTCCTATCAGGACGAGGCGCTTCGCGCAAGGACGAAGTGTCACAAAAGCGGCGAAAACGCCGCCGAGTCCAGGACCGATTCGCCCCAGCGGCTGGACGAGGCTTCTCCCCAAAGGAGCCTGTCCCTTACTCGTCTCCTCGCTTACTCGCCTCCCAGAGGAGTCTGTCCCTTACTCACTCGCTTACTCGCCTCTCAGAGGAGTCTGTCCCTTACTCCTTACTCACTCGCCTACCCGGAGAGCGCGACGGAAGCCCTGGCCGGGCCCTGAACCCCATTGCGACATCGACTGCGGACCTTTAACATGGGCGTGCATCGGTGCCGCGCCGGCCTCGCTCGATCATGGAGGGCGCAGGGCGCGGCAGCAACAGGAAGACAGGTGCCGACGGGTTGACGTCGGTCGGGAACGTTCTCCGGGGAGGATAGGATGAGTCGAATAGAAGGACAAACTATCGAAGCAAGCAACGACGGACGGGAAACGAAGGGCAGCCGGCGGGACTTTCTGGTCCGGTCGACCGCCGCCGGGATCGGCCTGGCGACTGCCGCATCATGGCGGAAGGTGAGGGGTGCGAATGATCGTATCCGCCTCGGAGTCATTGGCCCCGGAGCCCGGGGTCAGCAGGTTTTGAGGTTTTTTCAGGAGAATCCGGACATCGAGGTCGCCGCACTCTGTGACATTTATGATGCCCATCTGCAGAAGGCCCGCGAGCAGACGGGGGGTGGAGCCAGGGAATTCACCGAGTATCGCAAGCTCCTGGATGAACCGAACCTCGACGCAGTCCTGATCGCGACCCCGGATCACTGGCACCGGGCCATGGCTGTCGATGCCTGCAACTCCGGGAGGGACGTCTACATCGAGAAACCGCTGACCTATACGATCCCGGAGGGCCAGGAAATTGTCCGCGCGGCACGGCTCAACGACCGGGTGGTCCAGGTCGGCATGCAGCAGCGCAGCGGCGACCACTATATCGAAGCGAAGAATCGCTTCCTCGACTCGGGGAAGCTCGGGAAGATCACGATCGCCCGAACCTGGTGGCACGGCAACAGCTATCATCTGCGTCGCGCTCCCTTTACGGCTAAGCCGGAGGGACTCGACTGGAAGGCGTTTCTCGGTGCGCGGCCCTGGCGGGACTGGGACGTGCAGCAATACTGGAACTGGCGCGCCTACCTCGACTTTGGCGGAGGGCAGGTCACGGACCTCTTCACCCATTGGATCGACGTCGTGCAGTGGTTCCTGAACGAGGATCTTCCTGTCTCCGCTTGCGCTGCCGGCGGCGTCTACCACTATCGGGACGGAAGAACCGCGCCGGATACGATCCACGTGCTCCTCGAGTATCCCTCTGCCTGGACGGCTACTTTCGAAGCGACACTGGCGCCGGGAGTAAGAGGTGCCGGGATTGAGTTCATCGGAACTGAAGGGCGTCTCGAGATCACTCGTGGAGGCTACCGGTACTCGCCGGTCGAGGGCGATGCAGTGGAGCGGACGGTCGAGCGGGGAGACATCATGACCCGGGCACATGTCAACAACTTCATCGACTGCATGAAGTCACGCCGGAGACCCCACGGGGACGTCCTGGTGGGACACCGCTCGGCTCAGTCCTCCCACCTCGGAAATCTGGCCTACCTGGATCGGCGCCGCATCGAATTCGATCCGGTTCGCGAAGAAGTTCTTCCGGACTGAGAGCCGGCCAAGGTCCTGGCGCATCAAGACACGTCGGCTCCTACCCGACACGAGGTCGTGGATCACCCGAATGACGGTAGCCCGGGCGGATGGGGATGCGCTACTGGGGGATGAGCGCATCGTGGATCGGTTGGACCCACTGATCCTTCGTGACATCGTAGAGGATGAAGTCACTGTCAAACTGCCAGTAAGCCCAACTCCAGCCCAGACTCTCAGCCGTCCGGGCGACGAAATCGATATAGCGTACACGGGATTCCATCGGCGCCTTATCGTAGGCGCCGAATTCTCCGAGATAAAGCGGGCGCTCGTGGGCCTTGGCCCACGACTGTGCCTTCTGGAAGTCGGAGACAATGGCGTCTTTCTCGTCCTGGGTTCCCTTCCATTCCACCCCGCTCGTGTCCTTGTAGGCTGCAACCCACGACGCACCCTGATGAGTGAACTTCATTGGTGAGTAGTAGTGGATCGTGACGATGATGTTTCGATCGCCTTGCGGAAGCTCGAGTGTTGAAAGGCTCCCGATAGAGTTCCAGTGTCCCGGGCCGATGACGACCGTCCGGTCCGGATTGGTTCTGCGAATCACTGCCAGCCCTTCGACGAGATACTCGTTCCACATCTCGTCGGTCAGCTCCTGGTTCGGTTCGTTGAGGAGCTCGAAGAAAACAGTGCTTGGCCGCTCGGAGTAGCGCATGGAGATCTGCTGCCAGAAAGCCATCATCCGGCTCTTGAGTCCGGACGGGTCCTTGGCCATGGATGTGAACTCATGGAGATCGAGTACCACTGCGAGACCCTGCTCGAGGGAGTGATCCACGGCCCAGTCGAGCACCTCGAGCCACGAATCGCTCAGTCGGTACTCGGGCGCTTCACCCATATGGTCGAAAGGATGGAGGTTGATACGAACCGACTGGAAACCGCCATCTTTGATAATGGCGAAGTACTCTTCTTTGAAGCGGGCCTCATCCCTGTCTTGCCAGATTGGATCATATCCAAGGATGTTGACCCCCCGCCCGAGCATCTGATTCTGGTCGAACACCGTGACCTCCGTCTGTGGTGACGGCTCCTCCGAATTCGGCGCAGGTCCCGACTGGCAGGCAAAGAAGGAAGTCAGACACGATAGCGCAACGACCAGACCGAGCGGACCAATGAATGTCTTGTGCATGTCTTCTTTATTGCAGGGAAAGCGATCGGAGGCAAGAGGAGGAGACCGTGCGAGTCCGAGCCTCGAGATTCTGGATTTAAGACAGAGGGCAGAAGACAGAGGGCAAAAGGCAGAAGGACACAGGAGGCAGGAAACAGGAGATCGGAGAGCCGCAAAGTAATGCAGGCAGCCCGCCTGGTGTGTCCGGCGGGCTGCCTGCCCGCCGAATCAGCCGGAGCATCGGTGCGCGAACGGTTCGTTCCGACCTGCCGCACGCCCTACGGAATCACCGGGAGGAGGAGCGCCGACGGTCGGTCGGAATCGTGAAAGACGGTCTGTCGTGCCGTGACCCAACCCGAAGAGCCCGCGATCGGCAGTCCCGTGTTCAGATTCCGATTGAACCGCGGGAAGTTACTGCTCGACACATAGAGCCGGATCTGGTGGCCCTTCTTGAAGAGGTTGCTCGTGGCCCACAGGTCGATCCGGTACGTGTAGGTCTCGCCCGGTGTGATCGGTTTCGCCACGTCAGTCGAGTTGCGGTAGCGTGCGCGCACGATCCCATCCGTCAGGAACCGGGCATACCCGCTCGGCTCCACATCCGCCAGAAGGGCAGTGAAGTCGGTATCCACGGCCGTCGTCGATGCAAACAGCTCCAGTTGGATGAACCCGGTCACTTCGAGGTCTTCCTCGAGAGGCGGAGTGGAGTAGACGAGCACGTCCCGGCGTGCCCCGTTCGGACTCTGATCGAAGGGCCCCGGAGGCAGTTGATCGTTGGCGCAACAGAGACGACCCCCGATCGTGGGAACCGGGTTCGTCGGATCATAGTCGAACGTGTCCGGCTTATCAGCCCCGGGGACGTGTGTGGCGAGCCGCCCGTCTCCCTCCTCACCGTTGGCCCCTTCACCTGCGTGCAGATAATAGCGAGTCATCTGTTGTCTTGCCAGCGGGAACTCCTTTTCGTCGCGCCAGGTATTCGCGCCCATGACGAAGATCCGGACCGGAGTGTCGCCGGCGAATTCATTTCGGACTCCTTTGAGAGCCCAGTCGGACCACCCCACGATCGTAGCGGTCATGTCGAGGACGGCCTGCTTGCCGAAGACGACATCTCCGATCTTGCCTTCCGGGGACGTCGCAGCGTGTGCCCACGGTCCGAGGAGCAACCGCTGGGACGCCCTCGCTTCGGGGGTCGCGGCATGGTCCCGCAAGCCCATGTAGTTCTGGATCGTTCCTTTGAGGAAGATGTCGTGCCAGCCACCACCGTGCAGGCCCTTGACGCTCAGCTCCGAGTAATGGTCCGAGATCTTCCAGGGTTTCCAGTATGAGTCATTGGTCTCATGACGCACCCAGTCGTCGAAATAGGGAGCGACATCATCCATGGACGGCGTTTCGAGGATCGGGTACTGGTCGACCGGCAGACGGTAGGACCACTCCCGCGGGTCGGCCAGGCGGGCGACCCTATGAGCCAGCGTATCCTGTGCCAGGCCGGTGGTCCAGCTCTCGGCGAACCACTGCTCGAAGGCTCCGCCCTGATAAGTCCACCCCTCGTAGTACTCCGATGCGGTCACATAAGGGAAGATCGCGACGAGATGGGGCGGCTTGCCGATGGAAGCGAGCATCTGGGTCGCGCCGACGTAGGAGCCACCGTACATTCCGACCTTGCCGTTGGACTGGGGGAGAGCCGCGGCCCATTCCACCGTATCGAATCCGTCCTCGGTCTCATGGCGGAACGGGTAGAATTCGCCGGCGGAATCGTAGCGGCCGCGGGTGTCCTGAATAACCACGATATAGCCGTGCGCAGCCAGTTGTCGGCCCTCCCGGCCGCCCCCTTTGCGGTTGTAGGGCGTACGCTGGAGGAGAACCGGGAAAGTCTGTCCTTCGACGTCGGGCCGAAAGACATCGGCCACGAGTTCGACGCCGTCTCGCATCGCCGTATGGACGCCCAACTCCTCGCGCACCGGGTACGGTTCCTGCGCCAAAAGCCGGGAAAAGGATGGGCCGGAGAGAAGAAGGATGATGAAAAGGATTCTCGTGCACGATCTGCGCATGCCTGTGCTCCTCCAATCTGAGATTCTCGATCTATGCTTGAGGGCCGGGTGCCGGGTGCGTGTCGACCAGAACCTAGCGGGCGCAAGGGCCTTGGGCCCCGGAGTTCGGATCTCGAAACTCGAAACCAGTGCATTCCGCTTCGTCCATTGAACCGACAGGTCCGAAAGCTCAGACCGGCCGCAACAAAACCGCAACCCGCCCACCCCTCCTCGGGTTCTCGGGTTCTCCGGCCCTCCCGTCCCAGTTGACACGGCGAACCGGCAAAGAACAAGCAGGATGCATATCCCACCCGTTCTCCCGTCCTCCGGTTCTCCCGTCCCAGTGGACACGGCGAACCGGCAGAGAACAAGCAGGATGCATATCCCACCCGTTCTCCCGTCCTCCGGTTCTCCCGTCCCAGTTGACACGGCGAACCGGCAAAGAACAAGCAGGATGCATATCCCACCCGTTCTCCCGTCCTCCGGTTCTCCCGTCCCAGTGGACACGGCGAACCGGCAGAGAACAAGCAGGATGCATATCCCACCCGTTCTCCCGTCCTCCGGTTCTCCCGTCCCAATGGACACGGCGAACCGGCAAAGAACAAGCAGGATGCATATCCCACCCGTTCTCCCGCTCTCAGAGAGAGCCGCCTATCGGTCGTGTTTTTCGAACCAGCCCAGCACGTAGGCGACCTTGGCCATCAGTCGGCTGGGGCGTGACGTGATCTCGTGCGAAGCCCCGGGGATTCGCACGAGTACCGTGTCGATCCTGCGCAGTTTCAGAGCCTGGTAAAACTGTTCGCTCTCCGAGATCGGGGTCCTGTAGTCCGCTTCGCCCGTCATCAGCATCGTCGGCGTGGTGACGTTACCAACCAGTGAGATGGGTGACCTCTCGAGGTATTCCGTGGGGACGTCCCATGGGAACCCGGAGAACCAGTACTTGTAGAAGAAGTTATAGCCGTCCGATGTGAGAGCGAAACTGTACCAGTTGATGACCGGCTTCGCCACGACGGCCGCCCGAAATCGATCGGTCTTGCCCACGATCCATGCAGAAAGCACACCGCCGCCGCTCCCGCCCGTGACGAACAGACGCTCCTTGTCGACGAAACCACGCTCGAGCGCTGCATCGACACCGGACATGAGGTCGTCGTAATCCTCGCCCGGATAGTTGTGATGGATCAGGTTTCCGAACTCCTCTCCGTAACTCGTGCTTCCGCGGGGATTCAGGTAGAGAACGACGTAGCCTGCGGCTGCATAGAGCTGGATCTCAGCCGAAAAACGGTCGCCGTAATTGGCGAAGGGACCGCCGTGTATTTCCAGGATCATGGGGTACTTTCGATCCGGATCGAAGTGGGGCGGCGTGACCAGCCAGCCCTGGATCGACCGGTGGTCCGCCGAGGAGGCAAAGTGGATCTGCTCAACGTTGCCCAGTTCCCGCTGACCGAACAGATCGTCATTCAATCGGGTGACTTGACGCTCCGCACTTTGCCCGCGACGCGTGACGGCGACTTCGGCAGGGAAATCAGGGCGGCTCAGGGTGTAGGCAATCGTTCCGTCCCGGGATACGGAGAAAGACCCGCCCGAGTAGGGACGACCCAGCGAGAGCCCGCCGACGTTGCCGCAAACCTCCTCGACCTCACCGTCCAGAGCCAGAAAGCCGATCCGGGTATCGCCCTGATCGTCATATTGGAAGAACAGGCCCAGGCCGTCGCGGCTCCAGACCGGATGTTGGATATCGCGATCGAAATCGGACGCCAACTCGCGATGCCCGGTTCCGTCCCGGTTCATGACGTAGAGATGGGTGACCTGATATCCCTGCAGCCGGTCATCGAAGCCGAGATAGGCGATCCGGGAACCGTCCGGTGAAACGACCGGATTCTCGTCCGGACCATTGCGATCGGTCAACGCCCGGATCGTCCCATCGAGGCCGACCTCATAGACTTCGGAGTTCAAGGGTTGGTACTCCCAGTCTTCGTGACGATTGGCCGAGATGGCGACGGCCTGACTGTCCGGCATCCAGGAAGGTGCCCCCGGATGATGGAACCGCCCATGTGTCAGCTGCCGTGGAGTCCCACCCTGGGAGGAGAGGACGAACAGCTGGACGAATCCGTCCTCCAGATACCCGCGCCCATCGGCACGGTATTCGAGTTTCCGGATCACTTTGGGAGGATCGGACCACTCGGCGCCGTCCGGTGGTGCCGGCAGATGGACGAGCGGTTCGGGTTCTTCCGGCACCAGCATGGAGAAGGCAATCCACTTGCCGTCCGGCGACCATGCGAGGTTGCGCGGAGAGCGGGCCAGTTGGGTCAGCCGGGCGGTCTGGCCGGTGTCCATCCAGCGGAGAAAGAGCTGTACGCCGTGATCGGTCGACGAGGCGTAGAGCAGTCTTTTCCCGTCGGGGGACCAGCGCGGCGAGAAATCGTTCAGCATGCCGCTGGTCAGAGGTCGCGGATCGGAGCCGTCGGAGTCGACGATCCAAAGGTTGCTTCGCTCCCTGTCCGCCATGATATCCATGAAGTTGCGTGCGAACACGAGCCGGTCTCCATCCGGGGAAATCTGAGGGTCGGATGCATATTCGAGGTCAAAGACGTCGGTCAGTTGCAGCCCCGGCGTGGTCTGGGAAGACGCCGAGGCAAGGCAGGTCTGCGGGGCGGAGCCGAGAAGCAGAAATAGGGGGATGCCGAGAGTTCCGATCTTCATGACTGTTTCCTGCGATAGACAAGGGTCGGATCGACCTTAGAAGGCCGCCTAACAAGGTCGCAGAGGGTCATGACGAAGTCAAGGGTACATCGCGGGGAGTCGCACCGAGCCGACCGAAGAAACTTACGCGGGGACAGGGCGTAGATGATCCTATCCGAGGGTATTTGGCAATTGTCGTGACCTGAGTGCTCCGACTCACAACGGTCTTTTTCGTACCCGGGCACAATCTATGCTCGACAGAACATGCGAATGATGGGTATAAGTCGGTAACGACAAATTGCCGCTGCAAGGGGGAGGGCTTGCCGTGCAGAAGAAGGACGGTCAGCGTGCCGGAGAACGCCGCCGCGACGCGCGCTGGGAAATGGCGCTTTCCTGCCGGATCGGGGCGGAGGGGAAGTGGATCAACGGCCGTATCCTCGATCTTTCGAAGGTCGGAGCTTTCGTCGAGTCGGAGTTCCGCCCCGAACCGGAACGGCCGGTGGCCCTCTCTGTGCTGGTCGATCAGCGTGAAGTTCAGATCGAGGGAGTGGTCAAGCACTCCGGGTTGTACGGTCTCCGATTCAAGGACGTCTCGGGGTTCGGTGTGGCTTGTTCGGACCCTCCTCTCGATGTCATTCAACGGTTGACGGGACGATACCACTGGCGTTTTCCGGAGCCCGACGGGGGAGCTTCGAAGGTCCGAATCGGACCGGGCCCAGTGCTGCGTCGGCTGATGGAGGTCAACAAGGAGATCTGGCTCGTCGTCTCGCTGATCCTGATCTCGTTGCTGGCTAATTTCATCGTAGACTCCAACGAGATGGTCCTGGGCTTCTACATCATTCCCACGGTTTTTTCCGCCTATTTCTACGGGCGCCGTCACGCGACACTGACTGCCCTGGCGAGTGTCCTCCTCGTGGTTCTCATGGTGGTTTTCGGTTCGGCGTATGGTCTGCCCACGCTCAGTGGCGCCCGCTGGGTCAACATCACGGTGTGGGGCGGCACCCTCATCATTATCGGCTATGCCATGGGGACCCTCTACGAACATGTGAAAGCCCGTCTCCACGACCTTCGGCAAACTTATAACGGTGTGTTGATCATCCTTCAGCATTTCGTGGC
The DNA here is from genome assembly GCA_963823995.1 of uncultured Acidobacteriota bacterium. Taxonomy (GTDB): domain Bacteria; phylum Acidobacteriota; class UBA6911; order RPQK01; family JAPXNP01; genus JARRKC01. Next base: position 264,374 of record CAWGNQ010000008.1, on the reverse strand, counting down.
GCAGGACAAGTTCACTGAGAACCACTCCTACAGAGTTTCGGTCTACGCGACGAAAATCGCACGGGAGATGAGGCTGAATGAGGAACGGATCGAGGACGTTCGGGCGGCGGCGCTTCTCCACGATATCGGGAAGATGGAGGTCAGCAGGGAGATTCTGTACAAGGCAGCCAGCCTCGAAAAACGCGAGTTCGATGAAATGAAGCTCCATGTCGAGAAGGGTGTCGGCCTGTTGGAACCGGTGGGAGGATCCCTGCGCCGCGTGATCCCTATCATCCTGGCCCACCATGACACATTTGACGGGCAGGGGTACCACCCGCTCAGCGGTGATGCGATCCCTCTCGAAGCACGCATCGTTGCAGTCGCAGACGTCTACGACGCCGTCACGAGCGATCGGCCCTATCGTAAAGCCATGCCGGTTCTCGAAGCGCGGGAAATGATCGAACGGGCGGCGGGGACCGAGTTCGACCCCTCTGTGGTCAAGGCCTTCCTGTCGGTGGCCCGTGGGGGTGGACTCGAGGTCCCCGAGATCCTCGTCTGATCGAGAGCCTGGGTGTCCTCGAGCGTAATGGCTCCGGTCAGACCGATCTGATGAGGCTATCGTGAGGTGGTCGAGCGGTGTTTGGCCGGCACGGAATAGGGGACGACGCAGTTTCTGCCTTTTCGTTTGGCTTCGAGTAAGGCCTGGTCCGCGGCATGGATGAGTTCTCTGGAGTTGCTAAAAGGGTTGGCCCCCTCTTGAACGGCATAGCCGATCGATACGGTCATCGGGAGGTCCGCATGAGCGAGCGCGCGGGTTAAGTGCAGGCCGATGGCAGCCCGAATCCGCTCGCAGATTGCCGCAGTCTGTACCTCGCGGCAGCCGAGCAGAAGCACGACGAACTCGTCTCCACCGTAGCGCGCAACGAAATCGCCCTTTCTCAGTTGGCCTGAAATAACGTCTGCGGCTTGCCTCAGGATGCCGTCTCCCTCGAGGTGCCCGAGACGGTCGTTGGCGAGTTTGAAGCTGTCGAGATCGCAAAAGCAGAGGCTCAGCGGCAGTTCGCTCCGGACCACCTGGCGGAAGTTGTCTTCCAGGACTTCCTCCATGAACAGTCGGTTGTAGGCACCGGTCAGCCGATCCCGTTCCGAGTCCTTGCGCAGACGCAGGACCTCGGCCGACAGCGACACGACGGCCGCCTCCTTTTCCCGGACGGCCACCATGCTTTGAAGGCTGAGCGAACAGGCGGCCCGCCGGGCCCGATCGAGCATTCCCTCGAAATCCTCCGCTCCGAGATCTACTTCGAAGAGGCGCATCAACTCCGGGAGCGCACGGGCCGTCTTTGACAGTGCATCCTCGAGCTCGGGTCGATCGATGTCGAGGATTTTGGCGGCCTGAGTTACGGCCCGGGCTCCGTTCTCCGGGTCTTTCGGCGGCAGCCAGATGTCGGCCAAGGAGCCGGAAATGGCCACGCACTGTGCCAACGGCCGGTGTTCGGGCTCGACCTCCTGTGCCGAGATGTCGTGGCTCGAGCGGACCAGTCGCGGGTAGAGATCGGGCAATCCCCAGTGTTCGAGCAGCCAGGCTCCGACCTGGGCGTGATCGCAGTCGAGGCGTTCCCGCTCAGCCTCGCTGAGCATCGAATGTTCCGTTCCGGTCGAGCTCATCAGGTCTTCGTACTCCGCACCCAGGACTTCGCGCAAGGCCAGAATTCCAATGTCCTGCAGAAGCGCACCCAGGAACGCCTCCTCCTTCTGCACCAGGTGCAGGAGGACGGCCAGATCACGGGCGACCGCTGCAGCCGTCACCGCGCGTTTCCAGGAGGTTTCGGCCCGGATGTCCCTCCAGGCGGAGCGCAGCAGGCCCCGGGCGAGTGAGAATCCGAGCGAAACGGTTCGCACACCGCTGATTCCGAGAAATGCAACGGCCTGTTGCAGAGACGTGACCTCTCGGCGAAGGCCGAAAATCGGCGAGTTGACAATGCAGAGGACCCGCATCGTCAGCGCCGGGTCATTCTCGATCAGGGCGGCAAGCTGCTGGGCCGTGACCTCCGGATCGTCCGCGAGCTTGAGCAGGGCGACGACGATGCCCGGAGGCGACGGCAGCGTCTGACACTTCTTCAAGCGGTTCTGAAGGTCTGAGCGCATCGCCTTTCGTCTCCGTTGCAGCCTTCGGCTGCACCGAAGCCAAGTCGCACGTCCTGACGGGGACGCGGGACGGCTTCGAGTTCACGTCATCCATATCGGCAAGAATTTCCAGAAATCTGAGGGGAAAAGGCATGAAAAGGCGGAGGTTATTTAGCCGATCTCCGACTCAACGGCTTTCTGCACGGTCCTCTGCGGACTGATCAGGCTGGAAAAGTCGGGACGCTTGCGGGAGAGCGATTCGGATCGGTCTGCACCGCGGAAGACCCGGTATCCGAGATGCAGGATCAGCACCCCACCGGCAAAGCCGATCCACTGAAGAGAGCTGCGCGGCACGTTCGTGAGAAAGAAAACCGCCGTCAAAAGGGCCGGGCCTTCGGAGATCAGACAGATAAAGGCGGGCCTGAAGGCTGCCGCCATCCCCCTCTCCAGAGCCGTCACGGCGACGACTGCCGTAAACGGACCGGGAGCAATTCCCGAGACGAAGCCCAGAATTGCTCCCATGATCAATCCCGTCGTCCCAACGCTCCCGAAGAACCCCGCACTTCAGGCATCGGGCTCTCGTGTACCCTTCGGGATCGAACGGCGGAAAGTGGATCTACTTCAACGCGAAATTGATCGTGACCCGGACGAGGAAGGAGACGGGCTGTCCGTCCTTGGTGGCCGGTTCCCATTCCCACTGTCGAATCGCATCATCGGCAGCCTGGCTCAGCGATTCGTGCGGTGATTGCTCGATCGTCACATCGGCAACCTTGCCCTCTTCATCGACTCGGATCCTGGCAACGACCTTACCCGTGATGTGCTGCTCTTTGGCCTCCTCTGGATAGACGGGATTCACTCTCTTGATGAGCTTCGTTCGGGTGTCGGTCTCCTCTGAGAGGACGATGTGGCCTTCTTTCTCCTCCTTCTCCTGCTGCGTGTTTGCGTACCCTGGCTCGGCACGCCCGGCAACGGAAAGGAGGAGTGCCGAGTGGCCGGCGGAGAAGGTGGAAGAAGCGGTCGACGGAAAAGCTGCCAGCGCGGCAGCCGACAACAGGACCGGACTCGAGATGAGAACCAGACCGGAAACGAAGTGACGCAATGGACTCATACGGACCTCCTGAGCGAGCAACGTCACCCGATGTTTCAGATGACTTGCCCGAATGAACGGGATGGTAGGTGCAACGGAGGCCTGACGGAAGGTCTCGGCAGAATGTCGAAGCGCCTCGAGGTAGGCTCGACGGCGCCCGGTGATTCGAATGACTTCTCGATCGACCACCTGTTCCCGGGCGAGGTGAATACGATCAAGCAGGACCAGGACGAGCGGATGGAACCAGAGGACGGATTGGATGAACTGCTCCAGGAGTGCAACCGGCCAGTCGCTCCTTCTCAGATGCAGGATCTCGTGGCAGAGGATTGCCTCCTGTTCCTCCTCCTCCAGGTTGAGGAAAGTCGTGGGTACGAGCACGGTGCCCCGGCGCCAGCCGAAGGATGCCGGTGTTTTCAGTCGTTCTGACGATCGGACCGTAACCCGGCACCCGAGCCGGGACTCGAGACAGCGAATCACGCCCGGCTCCGGATCGAGGACTCTCGATGACCGACGAATGGAGGCCAGGACCACCAGACCCACGCAGAGGAGCGCCAGCCGCACCAACGCTACTAATGCCAGGGCCGAGAGAGCTAGCGGCACCACCAATGAGCCCCGGCGCGTCGCCGTGGAGTCAGCGATGATGGAGTCGATGTTCAGTTGGACGGTGATTTCCGGGATTGTTTTGACGACGGGAAACAGTTCTGCGGCCGGCACGATCAGGATGATGGCCAGGAGCAGATAGTAGAAGGAGAGTCTGAGGCTCGGGCTCCTGAGCCCGAGCATCTTCGGCAGTAAGAGTGAGATTCCGAGAATCAGGGCCAGCTGGAAGGAATAATGAACAAGATGGCTTGCGATCTGATTGAAGTCCATCCTTACTCCTGCTGTTTTATAATGCGGGAAATCTCCTCGAGATCCTTGTCCGAGAGTTTCTTCTCGCGCACCAGATTGAGCACGAGAGGCTTTGCCGAACCCTCGAACACTCGGACTAGGAAATCGTTGACGAGCTTCGAGATGACACGGCTCTTCGGTTGCGCGGGCCGGTAAAGATAGGCACGATCCCTGCGTTCACGGGTCAGATGGCCCTTCCCCTCGAGGATCTTCATCATGGTCATCACAGTCGTGTAGGCAACCTGCTTCCGTTCCCGAAGCGCTTCATAGACCTGGCGCACCGTACAGGTCTTCTTGTCCCAGATCACCTGCATGATTTCCAGTTCGCCTTCCGTCAGGCGTCCCGTCGCGTCGTTCATAACTACGAGCACTTTAGTACTAGAAAATTAGTTTGTCAAGTGCAAGATCTGGCTTCTCGACGACGGGTTCAGCGTCGGGGAGAAATGGAGCCTCATGGAGCGTTTGCTGCACCGCTGCTGATCGGTACTGAAGGGTCGCTCGAATATGAGCGTTAGCCGGGCAGCTTCGCGATCCCGTACCCGAGGCGCCAGGCGAGAAAACCGATGCGGGAGTTGCCCTTCTCCGTCGGCAGATCGAAGTCGAAGGCATCGGCCAGTCGATCCAGGACGTTGAACAGGAAGCAGACGTAGAGGAGTTCCCGAACTCCATCCGGGGGAATTCCAGCATCGAAGAGCGTCCGGGCATCCTCGTCGTTGAGCTCGGAAGGGCGCAGGGTCGTCTTTTCCAGAAAGCCCAGAGCCGCCCGAAGCCGGTCGGAGACCGGAGCGGACTGCCAGTCCGAGAGAACTGCTTCAACGGTGGCGTGGTCGATTCCCCGGACCGCAACTGCGGCGTGAGAAGCCGTTCAATAGTTGCAGGAATTGACTTTCGACGTGAAGGCGGCAAAGAGCTCGATCTCTCCCTTGCTCCAGTGGCGCAATGAGCGCATGCCTTCCTGCATGCAAGGCGCCCAGAAATTGCCGAAGAAATCCTTTCGGTAGGAGACGACGAGCATGGGACCCGCCACCTCGCCGATAACGGCTTTCCAGAAAGTCAGGCTGATTCGTTGCACCCGGCTCAGCCGCTTCGCGAATTCAATCCTCATGTTTCAATGCCTCCTCGAGGGCCTTCAATCCCGATTCGAAACGAGCTGCCCCGGCGCCTAGAGCGGAACAGATGGTCAGCTCGAAGATCTGATCGTCGGTATAGTCCGCGTCCCGAAGACCTTCAACCTCCTCGTCGAGGACCTTGTAGGCCCAGAGTGCCACCTTGTCGGAGTACTCTTTGATATCATCGGGTGGCTCGACTGACTCGGTTCCAAGGGAGAGGGCGACGGCGCGAGCATAGAGATCGCGGCGCAACTGCGCGTCTGTATGAGCCGGCTGCCCGATCGCGGCCTCGATCAGCCTGCGGACCTTTTGCGGAAGCCCGTCGAACGTCATTGTTTCCGGTGCGTCGTTTGACATGCTCTGATTCCTGTCGAAGTCCCCTGATTGATCAGGCAGTAACTGAACCGTAAGTGAAGAGGACTCCCCGTACGGGAAGACGTCGGATTCCTCAGGTCAAATCTGTTTGGACGATATCTTACCAGACATGCGTTGGGGCTTGTCCGGCAGAATCGCTCACGTCGGTGGCTAAAGCCTTTGGGTGCGGCGCAGCGTAGGATGGGACCCTTTGGAAATTGCTCTTGCCTGCAAGGCTTTTGAGGTCCGCCTCGATCAAACGGCCGTCGACCAGTCGAGACGGGTCGGCTCACTTCATCAGCCGGACGGCATTCTCGACATCCTTCAGCGGGTTGAACATGGTGTCCTTACAGGAGGGTCGGTTATAACGCGATTTGTCGTGAAGATACCGTTATAATGGCCATCAGTGAAACGCCTTCTCCCGCGTCATCCCGGACGCATTCTGCTTTGGTCGCTTGGCGGGCTTCTCGTCCTGGCTCTGGTCGGGGCAGGCCTTCTTGCGCTCAGTCGTCCCTGGCTGACGGAGAAGGTGCGAAGTGAAGTCGAGCGGAGGATCGAGAGTCGTTACGGTGGCGATGTGGAGCTGGGGGCTTTCGACTTTTCCCTGTATCCTTTCCCGGGAATCGTCGTCGACCGCCTCAGGATCCGAAGGGAGGGCGATCCTCCAGACGTCCCGCTGATCTCGGTCCGGCGCCTGACTGCCGATTTCGGCTTCTTCGGACTTCTGCGGGATCCGGTACGGGTGCATCATGTTCGCCTGGAGGGCCTCGAGATCCAGATCTCTCACCGGCACGAGAAGGACTCGGAATCGGGTCGAGGAGGCACAAGGGCCGAAAACAGGTCCAGGATCGAGTATCCCTTCATTCTCGAGAAGGTCGACGCCGACGGCACCGAACTGCGGATATTCCCCAAGGATCCCACGGGGGACCCGCTCGAGTGGGATATGAAGCAGCTGAGCCTGCACTCGGTGGGTCTCGGCCGACCGCTGGTCTTCGACACGCAGATGACGAATGCCAAGCCTCCCGGTTTGATTCGGTCTCATGGTGAGTTCGGTCCCTGGAATCGTGAGGATCCCGGAGACACTCCGGTTTCGGGTCGGTACGATTTCTCGGACGCCGATCTTTCGGTGTTCGGCGGCATTGCCGGTCATCTTTCTTCGACTGGGCGTTATCAGGGTGTCCTCTCCCGCATCGAAGTCGATGGGACGACCGATACGCCCGACTTTTCGGTGGACGTCGGAGGTCACCCCGTGCAGCTGTCGACGCGATTCCATGCCATTGTGGACGGGACGGACGGTGACACGGAGCTCGATCCGGTTGAAGCCCATTTTCTGGGAGCCGATATCAATGCCAGGGGAAGTATTGCCAAACAGAAGGGGGAAAAGGCGAAATCGATCCGACTGAGGGTCGAGGTGCAGGATACTCCCGTCCAGGACCTGCTGTTCCTGGTCCTGCATGAGACTCCCGCACCGGTGACCGGGGCGGTCACGGTCGACACTCTGTTCGTCTTGCCGACTGGACCCGAAGACGTGCTGGACAGGCTGCAGCTGGAGGGATCCTTCTCGATCAAGTCGGCAGAATTCACCAACCGGGACACCCAGCAGAAACTCGAAGACCTCAGTTGGAGGGCCCGGGGCCGGCCGGATGCGGAGAAGGGCGATCCTGAACGGGTGGCTTCCGACATGACCTCCAGATTCGCCTTGAAACGGGGGGTAGCGAGCTTCTCAGGACTCTCCTTCAAGGTTCCCGGGGCGAGCGTTCAACTGGACGGCAGCAACAACCTCGAGAGCGGTGCCCTGGATTTCCGCGGAAAGCTCCGCATGGATGCGACCTTGTCCCAGGCGACAGGTGGTATCAAGTCCTTCTTCCTGAAGCTGGTCGATCCCTTCTTCAAGAAGGATGGTGCCGGCGCGGTCGTTCCGATCAAGATCGGTGGAAGCATCGATGACCCCTCATTCGGACTCGCCTTCTGACCGGGAGCCGTCCGATCGGAAGCAGGCGAAACGGGTTACCAAACGGTTCGGTTTCAGGATGGTCGCGACACTTCGCTGCTCCGGGCGAAGACTCGAGTGCCGAACCGGATGAAACTCTCTGCTCGAGATCTTCGGTCCCGCCGAAGCTTGTGATCCACCGGTGAACTGTCCGACAATGGTATGTTTGGGTCACTGCCGGCCCGCATTGTTCACGAGGGTCCGTCGCCGAAGCAGGAGTCTGGTGAGACGGGCGGGACAGAGTGGTCCCGGATGCCAAACGCCGCGTTCCTCCGAGAACGCGTTATCGAGAAAGGTGATGACCAACGATGAGACGTTCGAAGCTACTGTTTGTCCCTCTCTTTCTGGCGCTCCAGCTGCCTGCCGTCCGCGCCGACGTGAAGGTGGAGCAGAAGAGTCAGATCAAGTTCTCGGGATTCATGGGAAGGATGATGGGCATGTTCGGGGGGAAGGCGGCCAAAGAGGGCCTCGTAACCACCGAAGTTGTCGTCGGCAATCGCAAGCTGAGCCGAACCGAAGATCAGGGACAGATCATCGATCTGGACCAGGAGAAGGTTTATCAGATCGACTGGAAGAAGAAGCGCTATACCGTAACCACCTTCGACGAGATGCGGGAACAGATGGAGAAGGCCGCCGAGCAGATGAAGTCGATGTCGCAGGAGCCGGAGGAGAGCGAAGCACAGGAGGGAAACAATTCGGAGGAAGACCGGTATGAAGTCGACGTCGACATGAAGGAAACCGGTCAGACGAAGCAGATCAACGGCTACGATACCCGGGAAGTCGTCATGACGATCACGACCCGACAGAAAGGGAAGACCCTCGAAGAGGGTGGTGGAATGGTGATGACGACAAACCTGTGGCTCAGCGATGCGATCTCCGGGATGCAGGAGATCCAGGACTTCAACCGCCGATATGCCGAAAAGATTTCGAGCCCATTCGTGGGATCTTCTCCACAGCAGTTTGCGGTCTTCTCGGCCATGTATCCGGCGATGCAGCAGGCTTTGGCCAAGTTCCAGTCCGAGGAGGTCGATATGAGTGGGACGCCCGTGCTGACCACGATGACGGTCGAGAATGTGGCCGGCAAGGAGCAGCAGGAATCTCAGGAGGAAGAGGAATCCACCAAGTCGCTCGGCGGACTGTTTGGGGGACTGAGCAAGAAACTCGGCAAGAAGAAGTCCGACAGTGATGAAAACAAGGAACCTGGCCGTTCCACGGTCATGACGATGAGCAATGAGCTGATGTCGGCTTCGTCGGAGGTGCCTGAAGGAGCCGTCGCGATTCCGGCCGGATTCAAGGAGAAATAGACTTCAGTTCAGGGATTCTTCCCTCCAGTCTGCGCGCGGACTTTGCCGACAATCCGCGCGCAGGTGATGGCTGTCACTGCAGCTTTCCCTCGTTTTCGACGATATTCGGAGTGAACCAGTTTCGAGTATTGTCGCCGTCATCCAGTGGGGGAGAGTCCCGATGAACCAGACACCACTGACGGAAGCGGGGATCTCCCGATCCTCGACCCGATTGCATCAACCGGACGGGAGGCTCTGCAGATTCCTCTGCATGGCAGTGCTCGCCGTGGCCGTGATGGCTGCCCCGTGCGCCCAGAATCGGGGCCATACGACGGTTGTCGACAGCGAGAGCCCCCTCTGCCGTTTCGACGGATCGGCCGGGTTCGGATTGGAGAGCTGCAGGCTCTCGACCGGGCGGTCTCTACCGAACTTCCTGATCTCCGCGGCTGTTCCGGCCGCACTCTCCGAGCGCCTCCTGTCCGCCGGCTCGGCAAGTGGACAGGCTTCGGGCCGCATCGTTTCCGCTCTTGCTCTGGTCGTGGGACTCTTTCTGCTGGCTGCGCTCTCGAGCCTGGCCCTTACCCTGTTGCGCCAGCGAGCATGGAAGCAGCTGCGAGCCAAGTCGGGCGACGATGTGGTGCGTGACCTGGCCCTGTTGGATGCGACGATCCATGCCGAAATGAAACGATATGAAAGCCTCAGTCGGCTGGAACGGGGAGCATGACGCGGTGGACGGACTCGAGAAGGCGATGGGCCTGGGGCTTTCCGCCGAAGAAAAGAGCGATCTCGAGGATCTGATCCGTGCATCTCGAGGCGAGGACGCAATGTCGCTGCAGGGACGGGCGCCCGCGGATATGGGGAAGAGGATCGCCACCCTCAGCGACCAGGTCGCCCAGCTGGCTGGGATCATCCTTGAAATGGACGAGAGGATGAATCTCCTCTACAGGATCGTCCAGCTATCGCACCGCAAGAGCGAGTTGATACACGGAAGACTCGATTCTCTACTCTCGCGGAAGAAGCGTCGGAGAAACCGGCTGTGAACGATGAACATCCACTGACTCCAGACCCGGAAGAACGTCTCGCGGAGCATTCGGAGAAGACCCTGACGGCATCGTCGTCGACCCCGGCAACGCCCAAACCGTCACCGGAAGAACGTCGTCGTCGACCTCGATTCGAAGTGTCGGTTCGCGTGCACCTGACGATTTTTGCAGAGCTTCCGGCTACCCCTCTTTCCGGCGCACGCGATACGTCTCGGATGCGAGTGGTGAGGGAGGGATTCAGCAAGGACCTGTCGGAGACTGGCGTCTGTGTGATCCTGGATGACCGGGTCACCGGTGTGCCTCTTCAGCAACTCGTCGGACGAAAGGTCAAGTTGCACCTGGAGTCGAGTGAACCCGACACACGGGATCTCAAGGTGCTCGGACAAGTGGCATGGGGCAGGGAAAGGGACGGAGTGGTCAAGCTCGGCATCCAGTTCACCGATGTCTCGGCGGAGGACCGCAAGGCGCTGGAGCAGCTCTGTCAAGGTGACGAAAGCGAGCTGAGCAGAATCAGTAACCTGTGGGAGTTGCTGGTTGCGGAACCCAGGAACCTCTCGAGTTGAGGGTCTTGGGAAAGGAGAAAAGGGACATGGGTGCATCTCCCATCATGGTTGCAGTAGGCGGAGGCAAAGGCGGAGTCGGCAAGAGTGTCGTCAGCATCCTGCTCGGACAGTGGCTGGCGCGCTTAGGGAAGTCTACGGTTCTGGTCGATCTCGATCTCGGCGGTGCGAATATCCACACCCTGCTGGGGATCAAGGACCCGCCGGCGACGATTCACGATCTCATTTTGCGGCGGACCGATTCCTTCGAGGACATCGCACTCTCGACGCAGGTGGAGCGACTGAGCGTGATATGCGGAGCCAGCGAGATTCTTTCGGCCGCCAATCCCGCCTTCGCACAGAAGCTCAAGATCGTGCGGAAACTTTCCGAGATCGACGCGGAGTACATCATCCTGGATCTCGGTGCCGGGACCTCGTTCGATGTCCTCGACTTCTTCCTTCTGGCGGACCACCAGATCATCGTTACGACATCGGAGCCCATCTCCATCTACAACGCCTACGGATTCCTTCGCAACAGCGTTTATCGCCGCCTGCTGCAGCTCGTTCGCGAGTATCCGGAGTGGAAGGCACTGATTCAGACGGGCATGGATCCCAAGAATGCTTTCGACATCCGGACGGTTCGGGCCCTGTTTCAGCGACTTTCCGAGGAAGCCGACGGCGAGCTCCTGCAGACGCTGAAAACCGAGATTCGACGGATTCGTCCTGGAGTGATCGTCAATCAGGTACGGGATCCTCGTGAACGGAACACTTCTCGCATCATTCAGCAGGTTGCAGACCGTTACCTGATGGTCGAAGTTCGCGACCTGGGGGCGGTGATCTACGATCCCCAGATCCAGGCCATGGTCTCTCGCATGGTTCCACTGATCAGTCGCAACGGCATTGCAGGGGCCTTCGAGTCGGTACACTCGATTGCGTCCGCGCTGATTTCGAGTGCGAACGGAGCGGGGCGGGTCCGTGCAAACGGCGGCATTCCGCCCCCCGATCCGCAGGGACACCCGGGAGAGTCTCGGCTGTAATCGTGTTCAGTTCGACCGTCCCGATCGATTTTTTACCCGATCTCACCAGCGCTGGTGGACCCAGGGGCGAATGTCCGAATCGTAGAGCTCCCGGATAGCCCGCATCCTCTCTTCGGAGAGCGGATCCAGAAGTGAGGCGCGGGCGTTCTGCTCCGCCTGCTGCCGGTTCTTGGCACTCGGAATCGCCGCGCTGACGGCGTCCCACATGAGAATCCAACGGAGGGCGAGTTGCGCCATGGGAACGCCTTCCGGGATCAGCGCCCGCAGCTTCTCGACCGTCTCGACACCCTTTTCGAACGGCACCCCGGCAAATGTTTCGCCCACATCGAAGGCGGCTCCCTGGCGGTTGTAGTTGCGGTGGTCATCCGAAGGGAAGGTCGTGGCTCGCGACATCTTTCCGCTGAGCAGACCACTGGCCAGCGGGACCCGGGCCAGAATGCCGACCTGCCTCTTGCGGGCCAGAGGGAAGAAGAAGTCGATCGGACGCTGACGGAAGATGTTGAAGATGATCTGCACCGTCTGGACTGCGGGATATTCAGTGGCCTTGACGGCTTCCTCCACCCGCTCGACGCTGACACCGTAGTGGCGGATCTTTCCCTTGCCCTGGAGGTCATCCAGGATGTCGAACACCTCGGGCAGGTAATAGACGTCGGTTGGTGGGCAGTGAAGCTGCAGCAGGTCCAGAGCGTCCACCTCGAGATTCTGCAGGCTCCGGTCCACGAAGGCCGTAAGATTCTCACGATTGTAGCCTGCCGTGGTATGGGGGTTCAGTCGCCGGCCGGCCTTGGTCGCTACATAGATCCGCCGGTCCGAGCACTCACTCAGGAGTCGGGCGATCAGCCGTTCGCTGCGCCCGTCACCGTAGACATCCGCTGTGTCGATGAAATTGACGCCGGCGTCCACGGCGGCATGGAGCGCCTCCATCGCATCCGATTCAGAGACCTGGCCCCAATCGCTTCCAATGGCCCATGCTCCGAATCCAACTTCCGAAACCTCCCATCCGGTTCTACCAAGCGGTCGATACTTCAAACGGTCACCTCCTTACTCCGCTCCGTTCATCATCACATGGGCCCGCCATAGCGTTCCCGATGGGGCCCAACCTGCGATAATCTGCCAGGCAGTTGTGTCGCAGTTGGGACCATCTTATCCTCGTCGTGAGCACGTGAGGAGTCCTTGGCCGCACTTCGGACCGTGACGCGAGCCAGCGCTCCATATTTTGCCATGAACAAAACCGGTCGCCGCACGTCGGCATTGAACAACTTCCTGGTCTACCGATTCGGCCGACTCAAGAGCGAGTGGCTGATCATCTGGAGTTTTCTGGCACTCAGCCTGGTCGGTGCTTTCATCCTGGTTCTCCCTGCCTGTACGACACGCGGAGGAATTCCACTGATCGATGCGCTGTTCACTGCAACGTCGGCGGTTTGTGTGACCGGCCTGATCGTGGTCGACACGGGGACCGCCTTTACCGGGGCGGGCCAGACCGTGATCCTCATGCTGATTCAGTTGGGAGGGCTCGGAATCATCACGATCTCCACCTTTTTCGCGATTCTGCTCGGAAAGCGGATGCCGTTGCGTCAGGGAGAGGTGGTCCGCCAGACCCACTCGTCGATCGACCCCGCCAGCTTCGCGTCGGTGGTCCGGAGGATTTTGCTGTTCACCTTTGTTTTCGAGGGGATCGGCGCGGTCCTCCTCTTCGGTCGCTGGCATACCGAGTTCGCTCCCGCCGAAGCCGCGAAGCTGTCCGTCTTTCATGCGGTATCCGCATTCTGCAATGCGGGGTTCTCTCTGTTTCACAACAGTCTGATGGACTACAGGACCGACTTCGTCGTCAACGGTGTCCTGATTACGCTGATCGTCCTTGGCGGTATTGGGTTCCTCGTGATCCATGACGTCGAACGCTGGATCCGCTACGGCAAGCGGCTGTCGCTGCACTCCAAGCTGGCCGTGGCGGTGAGTGTCATGCTGATCGTCGGCGGGACGGGTCTGTTCCTCCTGTTCGAATGGCGGAACGCTTTGACCGGCTACAGCTGGTGGGAGAGGATCATGCTGGCTCTGTTCCAGTCCGTCACCGCGCGAACGGCCGGATTCAATACGGTTGATTTCTCGATTCTGACCAATTCCTCGTTGGTCCTGATCATGTTTCTGATGTTCGTCGGAGGCAGCCCCGGGTCGACGGCGGGCGGCGTGAAAACGACCACTTTCGCGGTACTGCTGGCAACCGCCGTCAGCCGCATTCAGGGAAGGGACTCGACGAACATCTGGCGGCGCACCGTGCCCGAAAAGAACGTCAACAGCATGACCGCCGTCATCCTGATTTCGATCTCAGTCCTTTTTCTGTTCTACTTCCTCCTGCAGTGGACCGAAGCGGGTTGGGTGCCACACACGCTCGAGGGGCATCGCTCCCTGCAGCTGGCTTTCGAAGCCGCCTCGGCCTTCGGAACGGTGGGCCTTTCGGCCGGCATCACGGCGCAGCTGACTTTCTGGGGGAAGATTCAGATCATCATCCTGATGCTCGTAGGAAGGATTGGTCCGCTTGTGATCAGCATCGCCATCGCGCGAAGGCGAACCCTTCGGCCTCAGTACGAGTACTACCGGGAAAACGTGATGGTCGGGTAACGCGATATGAGAAATATCTTCATCATCGGGTTGGGCAATTTCGGCTTCTATCTGGCGGCGAAGCTGGAGGGCAAGTCACGGGTGACGGCGATCGATATCGATCGGGACAAGATCCAGCGGATCGGTCCCATGGTCTCGCGGGCGGTCGTCGGCGATGCGACCAGCCGCGAGCTCCTGAGGGAACTTGGGATCGATTCGGCCGAAGTCGCCGTCGTCAGCGTGGGTGAATCCATGGAGAAGAGCATTCTGATCACCCATCATCTAAAGGAGCTCAACGTCAAGAAGATCTATTCCAAGGCGATCTCCGAAGAGCATGCCGAGATCCTGCGAATGATCGGGGCTACGCGGGTACTTCAGCCGGAGCGGGAAGTGGCCGAAAATCTCGCGATGAGCATCACGAAGCCGACAATCGTCGACTACCTGCAGCTTCACAAGAACTTCGGCATCATCGAAGTCGACGCCCCCGACAAGTTTGCAGGCCATTCACTGGCCGACCTTGCCCTGCGCAGCGAATACGGTGTGACGGCGATCGGAATCTTCCGGAAGGGAGACCGGCTGGTCAATCCGGCACCGGAAACCCTCATCCTTCGAGGCGACCGCCTGGTCCTGCTCGGCAACGAAGAAGACATTGCCGAGTTCGAGGCCAGCCTGCGGTAGTTCGTGGTTCCAGGTTCAGACTCCGAGTTCGAACTCCGAACCCCGAACTCACGGTCCGGGATATGAGTTTTCGAAACCCGCGACCCGAAACCCGCAGGGTGACAACTTCTGGCCAGGACTTGACAACGGGGTCCAGTCAACGGGCGCCGTTTTGACCCCCTACCCCGGGTTCTGCGATAAAGCTGCCCGTCGGAGTGCGGAGTCCGCCCCGGAATCGATGGGGCTTCTATGGAACTTAGGACCGGACACCCGTACGTGATTCGTGAAACCGTTCCAGGCACACTTCACCGTCCGATCTGTCCGGCCGAAGCGGACAAACCACGGCACCAGGGCGGCTGGAGACAGGCGATCGCGAGACGTCCAGCCCTCGAAAATCAACGAGAGATGGGAGGCCGGTAAGGACCGCGCCGGTCACGCAGGGCAGCCACTACTTGGCGTGTGAATTCTTTCTGATGCGATGACGCCGCTTCCTCCGAAGCTTTCCGCGGCGCTTTCTTTTCTTTTTGAGAACTCCACTCATAACGCTTCCTATTATAGGGTATCCTCCAAGCCTACTCCGGACGGTGGATCGGCAGGTGTCCCCCGTTACCGGACCGGCCGGCAGAAGAAAGCCATTCTACTCTCCCGCGATTTGCGAGAGAAGGGGGACTCTCAATCGCGGAACTCGGCCAGCACCGGAGCATGGTCGGACGCGGTCAATCCCTCTTTCTTCTTCCGATAGTCGCGGTCGGTTTCGACGCGGACGGTGCGCTCGACGAGGGGTGCGGTGGCCAGGATAAAGTCGATGCGCAGACCCTGGTTCCGGTGAAATGCACCGGCCCGGTAGTCCCACCAGGAGAAGTCTCGGCCTTTCGGATTCATGCGGCGATAGAGGTCTTCAAGGCCCCAGTCGAGGAGCGTGCGAAACGACGTGCGCTCGCGGTCGGTGTGGAAGATCGTACCCGCCAGATCCTCTTCGTTCCACGTATCCATCGAAGTCGGGCAGAGGTTCAGGTCCCCGGCCACCAGGAGGGGCTCCGTCGGATCGAACGACTCTCCGAGGAATTCCGTCAGTCGTGAGATCCACTCGAGCTTGCGTTCGAAATCGGGATGATGGAGGGACTTGCCGTTCGGGATGTAGACCGACAGGGCTTGTATCCCACCGATCCGGCAGGCGACCAGGCGCGCGCCCATCAGTTCCTGCCCGGGAAGCCCGGCCTGAGTCACGGTGGGTCTCTGGCGCGACAGAATGGCGACTCCGTTCCAGGCCTTCTGACCGTGGACGCCGCTGAAATAGCCCTCGGCTTCCAGCTCGGCGTAGGGAAACTGCTCGTCGGTCATCTTCAGTTCCTGAAGCATCACGACGTCGGGCCGTCGGCTGCTCAGCCAGTGAAGGACAAAATCAAAGCGGGCCCGCAGGCCGTTGACGTTCCAGGTGGCGGCAAGCATGTAGGAAGTCTAGCGTAATTTGAGATTCTCGATTTCTCGAGCATTTCTCGGGGGAGGAATTCTGAATCCCGAATTCCAAATCGCGAATGGCCGCAGGGCGCGCCTTGAAACGTGGAACGTGACACCCGAAACACAGAAAGCAACAGAATCCGAGCTCCCGACCCGCGACTCGCGTCTCAATTGGAGATCGAACATCCCTTCAGTCGGTCGGGCGCTGGTAGACGCGGACGTAGTCGATCACCAGCTCCTTGGGAAAGGTCGTCTGCGACGGATCCTGGTTGGGGGAGAGATAGTTGCCGCCCACGGCCAGGTTCATGAGGATGTGGAAATCCTGGTCGAAGGGCGCGGGGAACTCCCCGCCCGTCGTGTACCAGTTCGACTTCGTCAGGTAGTGGGTGCCGTCGACATACCAGCGCATTTCACCGGACGCCCACTCGAAAGCGTAGGTATGGAAGTCGTCGAAGTAATTGCCGGAGGGGAACACGTACGAGCCGCCCGAATAGATATTCTGTGGCCACGCACCCCCATAGTGGATGGTCCCGCCGACCTGGTTCGTGATGTGCCCTTTGGCCTCCATGACGTCGATCTCACCGCTGGCCGCCCAGGTCCCGTAGACATTGTCGGTCGGCAGCATCCAGAGCGCGGGCCAAAGGCCCTGGCCGGCCGGGATCTTGGCCCGGAACTCGATGCGGCCATAGGTCCAGTCCCCCTTGCCCTTGGTCCGGAGCCGGGCAGACGTGTATTGTTTGTTGCCGAAATTCTCTCGCTTGGCGATGACGTGGAGCGCACCGTCGTGAACCTCGGCATTCTCCTCGCGATAGTACTCGAGCTCGTTGTTGCCCCAGTCGACCGGACCCTCGGGAGGACCCGTGCCGATTTGAAAACTCCACTTCGACGTATCCACGCTGTCGCCGTCGAACTCATCGTGCCAGACCAGCTGCCACCCTGGCAGAGTGTCCCCTGACGTGCCCTGGACGACCGGGAAGGTCGTCAAGACCGGGACTCCTGCCGGGAATGTGACGTTCTGGAGCTGACGCAGCGTCACGGCCGCTACGGCGGCGCCGGTTGCTTCAATTTGCAGGCTGCCCTGCATCTCCTGAGCTTCCGAAGCGACCTCGCCCGAGAAGAGTTCGCGGACGAACTTCGACGTCTTTTCACCGGGCGCCAGCTCGAGCGGCGCCGTACCCAGGACCTGACCGTCCAGGCCCACCAGGCGCAAAGTGATCGGATCCGACGGAGCCGACTGTGCGGACGAGACCGTGGGCCGAACGATGGCGAGTCCGGTATCCCGGTTGCCGAGCGAATCGACCAGAATCGTGAACTGCTCGGACGGTGCGGTCGCCGGTACGCCCGCTTCGAAGAGGGGGGTTCCGGTGGCAGGATCGATCCCAGTAAAGACCGCCGTGCTTCCCACGGAGGAGGGAGCTTCGAGCCGTGCGTAGCCCAACTGTATCGTCCCGGTGCCCGGCGTCTCGAGGACGAGGGAAGCACCGGCCGCGAGGGTCAGCTCGAAGTCCGATCCGGAACCGGCACTCCCTCCCAGATCCAGAGTCATCGGTTCTCCACTGTCACTGCGGAGCGCCAGACTGACGGTCGCCCCGTCGCCGGCGTTGACGAACAGAAAGGAGGTGCGAAGCTTCAATCCGCCGGCCTCGCCGTCGCCGATCTGGGGCAAGTAGAGTGTCTCGGCGAGGAGCCCCGACGTGAAGCATAAGAAAGCAGCCGATAGTGATACGAAGGTCCTCATGGCACCATAGGATATAGCAGGCGCCGGAGATTGACCCGGAAAAATCAAACCAATGGGAGCGGGCTAAATGCAGGACAAGAGACTGTATCTGTTCGACGGGACCTACGAGTTGTTCCGTAGCTACTTCGCGTCGCCGAAACGGCAGGCGCAGGACGGCCGGGAAGTCGGCGGCGTCGTGGGTCTCATGAGAGGTCTGGCCGCGTTCCTGCGCAAGACAAGCGTCTCGTACGTGGCCGTGGCTTTCGACTCCGTGATCGAGTCCTTTCGGAATGAGCTGTTCGCGGGCTACAAGTCGAGCGAAGGTGTCGAGAGAGAACTGCTGGACCAGTTTCCCCTGGCCGAGGAGGCGACTCGGGACCTCGGGTTCGTCGTCTGGCCCATGAAGGAGTTCGAGGCGGACGACGCCATCGCGACGGCGGCCGAACGGTGGAAGGACGCATCCGAGCTGGATCAGATCGTCATCTGCTCGCCGGACAAGGACTTCTCCCAGTGCATCGAAGGTCGAAGAGTCGTCGCACTGGATCGACGCAAAGACCGAATCATCGATGAGTCGTCGGTGCGAGATCGCTTCGGCGTCGGTCCTGAGTCGGTGCCCGACTGGCAGGCACTGGTGGGCGATTCCGCCGACGGATTCCCGGGCATACCGGGATGGGGAAAGTCGTCGGCCACAACGGTGTTGGCTCGGTACGGGCACCTCGAAGCGATTCCTGAAGATGCGTCCGAATGGGGTGTGCAGGTGCGCGGAATGGGACGGCTGTCCGGAAGCCTCCGTGAACATTGGGAAGAGGTTCTGCTCTATCGTCTCCTGGCGACTCTGCGACGGGATGTGCCCCTGGAAGAAGATCTGGAGGACCTGCGATGGAAGGGAGCGACGAACGATCTGAGTAGCTTATGCCGGCGCCTTCGCATCCCGGATCTCGTAGAGCGAATACCGTCCGCCTGATTCTTCAAAGTCATTGAGTCCCCCTCCTGACGGTACTCAGCCTTGAAACGCTGGGGGCGCTGGAGGACGATCATGGGTTCTACGCTCCGGCACGAGAACCGGTGTCGTCCGAAGACGGACGACCCCCCAATGCGAAGTACGTGCCAGACCTGAGAAAAAGACTTTATTCATGGTTACTTACAAACGAATTACGTGCGTGTCACCAATGGTGCTCGAATTTGCGCATCCCGGATCTCGCCGAGCGGATTGTGGCCGAAGTCACGGCCGGCCGGGCATTGCCGGGTTCGCCCAGTCGCGGTTATCGTCCCGCTCGGGGAGGGGCGATCACGTACCGATGCCGGACGACGTCTTCACGGTTCGACTTTCCGACTCCTCCGTGTGATCATGGGCAGACTTCGGCGGGGGCCGCGTCGGAGCATCGCTGTCTTGACGGAGGGAATGCATTGCGGGACATAGACTCAGTTCAGAAGGCCGGCGTATTCGAGGGCGTCACCGCTTATCACTGGGTCGTGGTCATCATTGCCTCTTGCGGTTGGCTCTTCGACTGCATGGATCAGCGGATCTTCATCCTCGCGCGCGAATCGGCCCTGCGCGATCTCCTCGGCAGCGATGCGGCAGCCCAGGCGGCCATCGGGCAGTATCTCGGATATGCCACGACGGCCCTGATCGTCGGTTGGGCGACCGGCGGCATCATCTTTGGGGTCATGAGCGACAAGCTCGGCCGAGTCCGTACGATGCTGATCACGCTCCTGGTCTATTCCGGATTCACGGGGCTTTCGGGCTTGGCGCAGGGTTGGCTGGACTTTACGATCTACCGATTCCTCGTGGGGCTCGGAGTCGGGGGCATGTTCGGGGCGGCCACGACGCTGGTGGCCGAGAGTGTGCCGACCGGGTTTCGATCGATGGCGCTCGGTGTGCTTCAGGCCCTTTCAGCGACGGGCAACATTCTGGGCTCGACCATCAGTTACTGGATCCAGCCCGGTGCCTCCGACGTACTGTTCGGGTATGCAGGCTGGCGGTCCCTCTTCTTTGTCGGAATCCTCCCGGCCATTTTGGTGATACCGATCGTCTCCGTTCTTCGGGAGCCGGAGGCCTGGAAACAGGCCAAGTCCGCAGCGGGCCATGGACGTGACACCCGAGTCGGGTCACCGAGCGACCTTTTCCGACACCCGAGATGGCGCCGCAATACGCTAGTCGGGCTCTGTCTCGGCGTCTCCGGCATGATTGGCCTCTGGGGGATCGGTTTCTTTTCTCCCGAACTGATCTCGACCGCTCTGGCGGGTCAGCCGCAGGTCATCATCGATCAGGTGCGCGCCAAGGCCACCGCCCTTCAGGATGTCGGAGCTTTCTTCGGCATGTTCGCTTTCACGTTCGTGGCGACGTACCTGAGTCGGCGCCTGGCATTCCTGCTGTCTTTCATTCTGTGTCTCGGCCTGACCATCTTCGTTTTCAACTCGCTCAATTCTGCGTCGGACGCATACTGGATGCTCCCCATGATGGGGTTTGCGCAACTGGCTGTGTTCGCGGGGTATTCCATCTATTTTCCGGAACTGTACCCCACGCGCCTGAGGGGCACCGGGGTCGGCTTCTGCTACAACACCGTCCGCTATCTTGCGGCGCCGGCTCCGATCATCCTGGGCTACCTGAGTACGAGCCTGGGAATCCGTACTGCGGCTCTGTTGATGTCCTTCATCTACATCTTGGGGATGGTCGCGCTCGTCTGGGCTCCGGAAACGAAAGGCCAGCCGCTTCCCGAAGAAGCGAAAAGAAGCATGGGAGCTGAGCCGGAGCGGAGGCCGGAGACGCGCTAATTGAGGGAGGCTCTGCCCGGCTGTGTCTGGCGGGCTGCCGGCCCGGCGACCTTGCCGAAGCACCGGTCCGTGAGCGTTCAGGGCTCCCCGTTGAAGCGTGATCCTGTTCCCCGGGCGTCTCTCCCGATTCCCGTTTCGCGCCAAATTTCAGATGCCCGTCAGTCCCAGGGCCAGAGCCCGGCGTTACGGACTTCACGGACCCGCTCGCCGAAGTTTCGGCGCGCCCGGAAGTACTCGTACGAAACGAGCGGGCTTCCCTTCTCATGAAACGAGCCGAGCAGATAGTCTCCCCATCGTTTGAGCACTTCCGTCGGGGACTCGTCGAAGGCCAGGTGTGCCGCCCAGGCGTAGCGTACCAGCGCGACCTGGACCGACGTCAGCCCATGTGACTCCGCTCTGCGGGCCCGGTAGCGGCTCTTACGCTGGACCGTTTCGGGAAACAGCCTTTCGAACTTCCCGGCCACGTTTCTCCAGTACCTGAGGCGCGAGCGGGAAAGTGGGCTGTGCGGCCGGTCTTCCTCCTTGACGAAATAGAGCTCGAGGAGGACGCCGATGTACTGGTTCGAGAAATCGTCGATGGAGTCGGCTGCTTGTGGTTCTCGTTCTTGCATGGTCGAACTGCCGAGGATGATTGTAGCGGCAGGGGTTGACGAAAAACGGTCCGTCGGCCGCCCATTCCTCGCGCGAAGCAGGCGCCGCCTCGGAACTCCCACAAACCGGCAACGCATGATGATTTCCGGCTAAGGGTTTGGCCCGAATCCGCCGAAAGATTTCATAGGCACGAAACGCCAGGAAGACCATGAACAACGTACTCGAACTCAAAGAACTCCCGCCCTCGATCTTCTCCGAAGCCCAGTCGCTTCAGGAACTCTTCTTCGTGGAGAGCCGCTGCGAGCAGGAACTGCTGGAGGCCGCCCGCACGAAGGACTGGCGTGAGCTCGAACGGTTGATGCCGATGTACTCCGACCTGCATCTCGAGATCATGATGAGGCTCTGGCAATCGGTTCAGCCGACCGAGTAGAAGCGGTCCCTTTGGGTTCGTTCCCCAGTGCAGGATGAGGATCCCGATTCACGGTTGGCGCAACCTCGCACGTGTCGGGTTTCTCGTCAGGAAAGCGCCGGCTCCGGATCTCCGCTTCCGTGGTCCAATGCGGCTCTCTCCTCGTCTCCATGTGCCTGCGACTCCTTGACCGGCACTGATCTGTTTAAAGGCTCTACACCATCGAATTCTTCAACAGTCTGCTTCTCGTCTCATCTGAGGCCAGCTGGTGACGGGACTTTCAGGGTGGCCCCCGCTTCAGTACGCTAAAGTCTCCGGTTTGAACTGTAGAAGTGTTCAACATTTCGCTTTTGCGTCCTGTTGCGAATCGCATCACTTCTCGTCTGTAGAACTGTAGCAATATCAAGCACTTCCCGGATCTTCGTAACGACAGGTCGTCTTTGGAGCGGTTTCTGCATACATGGACAACGGAAGACGACCGGCCGCGGGCGTGGTGCCCGAAGCGCCGAAAAGGAGGTTAACAGTGGTAGCCCTGATGGTCATTCTTACGATGCTGGGCTTTATCGTCGTCGACGGTTTCGTCCAACACGCCCAGGCAAAACGCCTGGCGGACAAGCCCGTGGAAGTGCACGAACGAGCTCCAGTCGCTCCAGTGGATCTGACAACTCCTGGTGGGTTTTTCCTCTCTCCGCAGCATATCTGGCTGCAAATCCGGGAAAACGGAAAGGTTCGGGTCGGTATGGACGCCCTGGTCTCCGGACTCCTTGGACGGATCACGGGTGTCATGCTCCCGGGCCGGGGCAGCCTGATCAAAGCAGGTCAACCGGTCTTCTCGGTTCAGGCCGGAAGCAGACGGCTCGACCTGGTCGCGCCGGTTGCCGGGATCGTGAGAGCCGTGAACGAGCAGGTCGCCGACCAGCCCGAAGGCGCATTCAGCAAGCCTTACGCCGACTGGATTTGCGAGCTCGATGCCGTTGACCTGGTGAACGAAGTGAACTCACTGCGCATCGGAGACCAGGCACTCGACTGGCTCCGTGCGGAAGCCGAACGGGTCGGAGAATTCCTGATGCGGAGGTCCGCACTGGGATCGGATCTCGGCCTGGCTCTGGCCGACGGCGGAACTCCCAGGAGTGGCGCACTCGAGACGCTGGACCCCGCTGGCTGGGAGGAGTTCCAGCGCCAGTTTCTGGTCCCGACGGATTAGTCGGATCGGTCAAAGCTGTGAGAACTCCAGATCACGCTCCTGAAGTCTACGTCTGCAATCGCTTGTGGAGGCACCATGGATCAAGTTGCAGGGAGCCCCAAGGCTCTACTCTTCGACTCGACGCTCTGTATCGGATGCGGAGCCTGTTACGACGCCTGCAAGGAAAAGAACGGCTTGCCGGTTACAACCGACGATTTTCTGCAGGATGATCTCTCTGAAAATACATTCACCATCGTGCAGGACCGGGACGACACGTATGTGCGACGAATGTGCATGCACTGCGTTACGCCGACCTGTGCGTCCGTCTGCCCCGTCGGAGCCCTCGAGAAGACGGCGACGGGCCCCGTGGTCTACCACGAGGACCGCTGCATCGGTTGCCGCTACTGCATGCAGGCCTGCCCGTTCAACGTGCCGCGGTACGAATGGTCTTCGCTGACACCCCGGGTGCGCAAGTGTGACATGTGCGCGGACCGGCAGGCTCAGGGCATGCCGACCGCCTGTGCGGAAGCTTGTCCGGCAGGGGCTACGATGTTCGGCAATCGCGACGACCTGATCGCGGAAGCCAAATCCAGAATCGCCGCTTCGCCGGACACGTACGTGGATCATATCTATGGTCTCGAGGAAATCGGCGGAACCTCCGTTCTCGTGATCTCGGATGCCGCACCCGCGGAACTCGGGCTGCCGACCGGGCTCGGCAATGAGCCCCTCCCCGAATTGACCTGGGCCGTGCTGGACAAGATTCCCCGGTTCAGCGTCGTGGTGGGTGCTGTTCTGGGTGGTGTCTGGTGGATCACGAATCGCCGCGAGGAAGTGCGCCTGGCCGAAGGGAGGGAGGTCTCCAATGAGGATTGAACTGCCTCGTTTAACATTCTGGCGCGGTGTGCTGGTCCTGATTCTGGCCGCCGGCCTGGTGAGCACTGTATTCCGATTCCTGTACGGGTTGGGGGCCAGCACGGCGCTCAACGATCAGTTCCCGTGGGGACTTTGGATCGGCTTCGATGTCCTTTGCGGGGTCGCCCTGGCGGCAGGAGGTTTTACACTCTCCGCTGTCGTATACATCTTTCACATCGAGCGATTCCGGCCCATCGTCCGGCCGACCATCCTGACGGCCTTTCTGGGCTACTGTCTGGTGATCGTCGGACTCTTTTTCGACCTGGGCCGGGGGTACAAGATCTATAACCCCCTGACGATGTGGAATCCGCACTCGGTCATGTTCGAGGTAGCCTGGTGCGTGATGCTCTATACGACGGTCCTCGCACTGGAGTTCAGCCCGATTCTGTTCGAGAAGCTGAACTGGCAGCGACCGCTCTCCCTCGTCAAGTCGATCATGGTACCCCTGGTGATCCTGGGTGTCGTGCTCTCGACGCTCCACCAGTCTTCGCTGGGGTCGCTGTTTCTGATCGTTCCCGGCAAGTTGCATCCTCTTTGGTACTCACCGCTGCTCCCTCTGTTTTTCTTCGTCTCGGCGGTGGCGCTCGGATGCGCCATGACGATCTTCGAGTCCTTTCTCAGCTGGCGGGCATTCCACCGAAGGCTGGAACTCGAGCTGCTGTCGGATTTGGGGAAGGTCATCGTGGTGGCGCTTGGCGTATTCCTGATCCTCAGGGTGCAGGACCTGATTCACAACGGGACCTGGCCGCTGGCACTGGGCAGCGGCTACGAAGCACGGATGTTCCAGGCGGAGTTCATCCTGGGCGTTCTCGGGCCGATGATTCTGCTTTTGATTCCCGCGGTGCGCCGGGACGACTTCGGCCTGTTCGCATCCGCCGTGATGGTCATCGCCGGCTTTCTCATGAATCGCCTCAATGTCAGCATCACGGGCCTGGAAGGCGCGGCGGGCGCTTCCTACGTGCCAAGCTGGATGGAGGTTGCCGTGACCTTGAGCCTGACCGGCATCGGCTTCCTGCTCTTCTCGCTGGCCGTCCGCTATCTCGAGATCTTTCCGAAAGAGGAAGCGGTACCGATTCAGGCGGAACTGCCGCTGCCCGCGGTCGTCCAGCTGAGTCGGCCTGCCTTCAGTACGACGAAGGCCGTCCTGCTGGCCGGTGTCATCGTCTTCATCCTCGCCCTGACACTGGCCACGGACGGCGTTCTCAAACGTCCCGGGGCAGTCCTGACCGCCTCGGAGGATTCCACGGCGGTCGCTCATCTCGCGGGAGAACCGTGAAGTCGAGCCATCGGGGTAGGACCAACAGGACCCATGCAACCTGGTACGACTTCCAAAGGTACGGGCTGCCTCCAGTCCTATAGGTTCCATGGGTCCGATTGGTCCTGTCCCCGTTCCCGCGAACCTCACTCGGCTGTGACCGGAAGGCTCGAGAGAGGACGGCCCCGGTCGGTTCTCAGTGCCGCCACCGCGATGTCCCGGTCCGCCGAGATCCTCACGGTGGCCTTCACGCCTTCAGGAATTCCCGAGAACAGCTCCGACAGAAAGGCCGCCGTCTGCTCGCCGGGACCGAGTGTGAGGCCGGACTGCATTTGCCCAAGTGAGTCTGTCGCCAGACTCAGCGCAATCTGAACGGTCCGGCCGCTGAGATTAGCCAAGGCAAAGCCGGTATCGACGCCCGAGGCGACGTCTCGTTCAGCGTACGTCATGAAGCCGCGACCCGGACTGGCGGAGGCAACCCCTGCCTCAAAGCTCTGTTCCTCATCGGAGGATTCGAACGCATAGAGGACGAGCGTGCGGAAAGGTCCGTCTCCTTCGACGCCTGCCCAGCCGATCCAGGCCGGATCCGAGGTGCCGCTCGTCTCCATGACGAGGGAGCTGTGCGGCGCTATCTGGACAGAAAAACTCGTCCCCATTTCGCCGTCGACCGTCAAGGCTCGGTCGGTGCCCGACTGCTCGTGAAATCGGAGTGTGGTCCGGAGCTCACCGTCGTCGGGGTTGACGAGGACCAGACGGGATTTCAGACGTCCGCCCGGGGCGAGGCCGTCTCCGATCTGGGGAAGAATGCTGCGTTCGCCGAAGTTCAGCCGGTACACTGTCCCCCCAAGGTCGACCAGGTAGAGCTCTCCGTCGCGATCCTCGCCGAACGATGCGATCGAGGCGTCGGTGTCGAGCATGAGTTCCCGCTTCCAGCCTCCGCCCGGAGTCGCCGAAAGGGACCAGATTCTCCCCGATCCGTAGTCCCCAAAGATGTAGCTCCCCCACAGGGAGGTCTGCTGTGATCCGCGGTAAACGTATCCGCCGGTGACTGAACTGCCTTCGGAGTGACCGTATTCAGTGATCGGTGCCTCGAAGGCGGCGGGGTCGCAGCTCTGGCCGGCCGGATAGCAGTGGTTGCCTTCCATCACGTTCCACCCGTAGTTCCTGCCTCTCTCGATCAGGTCGATTTCCTCCCACTGGTTCTGGCCCACATCTCCGGCATACAGCTGACCGGTCAGTCGGTCGAAGGAGAACCGCCAGGGGTTGCGCAGGCCGTATGCCCAGATCTCCGGACGCGCGTCCGGCGTGTCGACGAAGGGATTCCCGGGCGGGATGGCATAGGGATCCCCAGAGTCGATATCGAGTCGAAGGATGGCACCGAGCACGGTCGCCAGGTTCTGGCCGTTGCCATAAGTATCGCCCGCTCCTCCTCCATCTCCCGCGGCGACGTAGAGATAGCCGTCCGGTCCGAACGCGAGCATTCCTCCGTCATGGTTTGGCGCCGGCTGGTCGACGTTCAGCAATATGCTCTCGCTCGAGGGATCGGCCTGATCCGGATCCTCCGCGGACACGTGGTATTCCGCGATCACTGTTCGTCTCGGGCCACCGACCTCGGTCGCGTAGTCGACGAAGAAGCGCCCGTTCGTCGCATAGGAGGGATGGAAGGCGAGACCGAGCAGGCCCATCTCCGAGCTGTTCGTGACCTGCGAGGTCAGATCGAGAAACTCGATCAGGTCGGAACTTCCGGGTTTTCGGATCCAGATCTTACCGCCCTTTGTCACGATGAACAGGCGTCCCGATCCGTCACCGGCCGTCGTCAAAAACAGCGGCTGGGAGAGGCCGCTGAGGATCGGTGTGAGCTGCAGGACGCTATCGGCTCGGGGAGAAGCCGTCCAGCAAAACAGGACCCATGCGACACAAAGCGAGCGAGCAAGCATGTCTCTAGTCTATCCCGGCCGAGCCGAGCCTTCGGGATCTACAGCATCGACTGTCGACGCCCCGGCCTCGTTGCAGCGGAAGCCGCTCAGGTTCTATACTTCTGGACCTTTGGATCGAACGTCATGAAGATTGCCATTATAGGTCTGCCCAACAGCGGCAAGACCACGGTGTTCAATGCCCTGACCGGCGGCTCGGCCGAAACGTCGATTTTCTCCTCGGGTCGGCTCGAACCGAACCTGGCGGCCGTAAAGGTGCCTGACTCACGCGTTGACGCTCTGAGCCGGATCTACCAGCCGAAGAAGACCACCTACGCCGAGGTTCAGTACCTCGACATCGGCGGGTTCGAAGGCAGAACGGAAAAGCGGGAGGCGCTCCCGACGGAGATGGTCAATCATATCGGCAATGCCGATGCACTCCTCCATGTCGTTCGGAGTTTCCGCGACGAGGCGGTGCCGCATCCTCTCGATTCCGTGGACCCGGCGCGCGATGCGGAGAGCCTCGAACAGGAGTTGATCCTTTCGGACCTGATCGTGATCGAGCGGCGGCTGGAGCGTCTCGACAAGGAGATCCCGAAGCTCCCGCCCAAGGACCGGGGCACCCGCGAGATCGAGCAGCGCGTTCTGGAGCGGTTTCGGGGCGGTCTCGAAGAGGGTAGCCCCATTCGATTGCTGGAACCGCCGACCGATCAGGAGGAACGCTTGATTCGAGGGTTTCAGTTCCTGTCTGCAAAACCGGTCTTGATGGTTCTCAACGTCGGCGAGGACCGGATCGGCGCGGCGCCGTCGTCGGACGGGGGACAGCCGGACGACGACGTCGTCCGGCTGAGCGCCCGGATCGAGGCGGAGCTGGCACAGCTCGAACCGGACGATGCCGCCGAATTCATGCTGGATCTCGGCATCACGGAAGCGGCGCGGGACCGGGTCATCAAGGCTTCGTATCGTCTCCTCGGCCTGATCAGTTTCATGACGGTGGGCGAGGACGAGGTTCGCGCCTGGACCGTTCGTGCGGGGACCAAGGCCCCCGAGGCCGGCGGAGTCATCCACTCCGATATCGAGCGCGGGTTCATCCGGGCCGAGGTCGTCTCGTTCGACGATCTGGTCGAAGCCGGGAGCCTGGCGGCGGCCAAGAAGCGGGGGAGAGTTCGCCTCGAGGGCAAGGATTACGTAATTCAGGACGGCGACATCAGCCACTTCCTGTTCAACGTCTAGCCCGCCACCCCCGGCCGAGGGCCACTCCTCCGGGCCTTTCGTCTTATTGCGCTTAATTTCGCTTTTTCGAGCGGATGGTTTTCCGCAGAATAGGAAGGCTTGTCTCCAGGCAACCCGGGGGTGAAGCGGAGATTCGTGGCGGATTGTGCGCAGAATCACCAAGGGGCGCGGGGAGAATGCCGAAATACAGAGACACGTTCTATGAACAGACCCGAGCGCAGAAAGCACCCGAGGTATGACCTCAACCTGGAAGCCACCGTCCAAAGACAGGACGGTGAACACTTCAGCGCTCGCTTTCAGGACGTTTCCCGCGGGGGCGCTTTCTTCATCAGTCCCACCCCTGTGGAAATCGGCGATCAACTCGAGATCCAGATGGGTGACGGCTTCGTTCTGAAGGCCGAGGTGTTGCGCGTCGAGCAACTCTTCGAAGACCACTGGGGCTTCGCCGTTGCCTTCATGGCTGCAGACGCCCCCAAATTGATGCCGAACGACACCCGACGCGAGGCGGAGCCGGGAGTGCTTTCCGAGCTCTACCAGTTGGAGTTGAAGACGCTCAATGAACGCGCCTTCGACTATTACCCCCGGCTCGAGCGTGTTCGCACTTTTGTCGAGGATAACCTCACCGAAGAAATCACTCTCGAAGACGTGGCCAAGGTTGCGGCCATGGAACGAACGTACTTCAGCGCCTTCTTCAGCCAGAAGGTCGGTGTGACCTTCAGCGCCTGGCTCCAATATCTGCGAGTCGCCCGAGCTCTCGAGTTGATTCGATCGAAGAACCACTCCATTACCGAGGTGGCGTTTGCCGTCGGATTCAACGAGTTGAGCACCTTTCAGAAGGCTTTCAAGCGGTGGACCAGCCTGACGCCAAGAGATTTCAAGAAGCTGGCCCGTCCGGCTTAGAAACGAAACGATAGCTCTCAGGATGTGACAATTTGACGAAAATGCTTCATCTTTGAGCCTTTTTCGACGGGGTTGATGGAATTGACTTGATATTTCATGGTGTTTCTGTTGAAAATCCAACTATTTGCTGCTGGGGGAGAAGAAGTGAGAGCGCGGGCGAGCGAGAGACCTCAACGGACGATCTGTCCAGAACGTCCAATCTCTTCTATTAATCCTTTCCCCGAGTTTGCCGATTCATACGGTTAGAGCTATGGGTCGCAACCGACGCAGACATCAACGACACGAGGTGGACCTCCCGGCCAGAATGGCGGAGCCGTCGGGAAAAGCGGAGGCCTTCGTCAACCTGCGCAATATCAGCAAGTCAGGTGCGTTCTTCGTCACCGATCAGAAACTCGTCCTGGGGGAGCCGGTCGAAATCAAGCTTGGTGACGGACTGAGAGTCACCGGCAACGTCGTGCGTTCGAGGCTGCTCTTCGGGGATCGTTACTCTATCGCCGTCCGCTTCGACAGCGTTCCGGGAAAGGGAAACGGAGACGACAAGGGTGACGGTATCGCGAGAAGACGGGATGCCGGTCTCGTCGGAGAGATCTACGAGTTGGAACTCAAGGAGTGCAACGAAGAGGCCTTCGAGTATTATCCTCGTTTGAAGCGGGTCCGCGACTTCGTAGAGAAGAACGTCGACGACTCCATTTCGCTGGCGCAGGCCGCGGAAATTGCGGCCATGGAGAAGACCTACTTCAGCTCATTCTTTCACGAGAAGGTGGGGGTCACCTTCCGGGCCTGGCTTCAGTACCTGCGGATCGCCCGAGCTCTGGAGATGATGTCCGAACAGGACCACTCGATCACTGAAGTCGCCTTTGCCGTCGGCTTCAACGAGTTGAGCACCTTCCAGAAAGCCTTCAAGCGCTGGACGAGTCTGACCCCCCGAGACTTCAAGCGCCTCGCCCGCCCCGCGTAGGACAAGCATCCCTGCTTGTCCCCTTGCCCCGAATGAACACCGGTGAGAACGGAAAGACGGGAGCCGAGAGTTCCAAGCGTAAGACAAGCATCCCTGCTTGTCCCCTTGCCCCGAATGAACAATGGCACCAGGAAAACAGAAGCCGGGAATCTCGAGTTCCGAGCGTAAGACAAGCATCCCTGCTTGTCCCCTTGCCCCGAATGAACGTTGGCAACAGGAGAACAGGCGGTTCCGGCAGTTTGAGTTTCGAGTTCGAGATGTCGGGTTGTTCTTCGGGGGGCTGAACGCGTGGGTGTTCCTGCGGTAAATGGAGGGGCGGGGACGCCAACGGCGTCGTTTCATCCGAGAGCCTTGAGCAAGGCGCAAGGACCAGCGGTTGCGTGAAGAGTGGAAGCGCTGTAGGCGCGAATCACCCCCTGACCTACTCGCCGGCCGTCTTCTTTGCGTTAGAACCCTTGGCGAGTTTGGCGGCTTAGCGTGGGATCGGTTCTGCAGGTTTCGACGGCCGGGTCGCCAAGGCGCGGCAGGGTCCAAGGGATTTCGGCAACGCACCCCGAAAAGCGAAACTCTCTTGCCACAATACCTAGACCTATAGGAGATTTGCAATTTCAGGTAAAGTTACCTGAGAATTGGCGTATTCGTTAGAGGAGGGGGCTAGTGGCTTCACGAGATTCTTCACGACTCGGCCGTGTTCCCGGGTGCGTCGTTTGCGGAACAGGGCTCTCCTCGAACGGTCGGAAATGACCAAATGGGGGGCGGAGGCATGGAGGACGAGCGTCGCAAACACGACCGGTTCGACGTGAACCTTTCGGCACAAATCGAGGATGTCGAGACGGGCGAGCGGACCGAGATCCGATTTCAGAACCTGAGCAAGAGCGGGGGCTATTTTCTTGCCGGCATTGCGATGTTGCCCGGGGACCAGGTGATGATGCAACTGGGCGACGGCCTGATCGTTGCGGGCAGGGTCGTTTCAATGGAACAGCTGTTCGAGGACCGCTTCGGCATCTCGATTCGTTTTACGCAGAACGAGACGAGTAAGCTCGCCGAGGAGATCGAAAGCGAGGGGCTGCTCCGCGATTTCTATCAGCTGGAATTGCGGGAGCTCAACGGCGAAGCCTTCCGCTACTATCCCCGGCTCAAGCGGGTCCTCGACTATGTGGAAGCGCACCTGACGGAACCGATCACCCTCGAAGACGCCGCCGCGGTGGCGGCCATGGAGAAGACCTATTTCAGTTCCTACTTCCACCAGAAGGTCGGCGTCACCTTCAGCGTCTGGCTCCAGTACGGGCGCATCAAAAGGGCCCTCGAGCTCCTGCGGGCCCGTAACCGGTCCGTCACCGAGATCGCCTTCGCCGTCGGCTTCAACGAACTGAGCACCTTCCAGAAGGCATTCAAACGCTGGACCAACCTCACCCCGAGCGACTTCAAGAAGATCACCCGGCCTTCGTAGGTGGCAGGTGGATCAACACATGAACCCATTTAACTGCTCGTGATGGACGATTCCAGTCAACACCTCCGCGCTCGAGACGCGTGCCTCGCTGCTTTAATCTCCTCCTATGCATTTGTCTTCTACGAGTGGGTCTTCCAGTATACTAAGCCGTCATTCCTGGACAGCTACCATACGTTTCAGGTGCTCAGCATCCCGTTCGTGGTCCCACTGCTGGTTGTGCCTCTAGCTTGCACGACGGTGGTGCCCCTTCTCATTTTCTCCGCTATCAAAGATCGGCGTTCGATCCCTGTCTCTGTGACTTGGATAGCTCTGCTATCTCCAGCGCTCATTTCCGCGGCAACGCTTCTCTTAGTCATTGACAATTTTACGTATACGGTACTCACCACTAACATAGGGAATCTTCGCGGGGCAGCTCGTATCGGATTCGCACTGTTCGTCATCCTCTTGGTAGCCAGTCTCGTTCAGCGCTGGATGATTTGGGCGACGAGCCCCTTTTTGCGGGACCGACTGGTGGTGCGCTTGGCCCTTGGACTACTCGTAGTTTCAACGGCGACGGCTTGGTTCGCTGAACGGCCCTACAATCCTCCACCCATTGTTTCAGACCCCGCCCCTAGCGCGAGTTTCCCAGACATAATCATCCTTTCGACGGATGGCCTTGACGCGTCACACTTATCGATCTACGGCTACAACAGAGATACGACTCCGTTTATCAGCAATCTTTCGAGAGAATCCGCTGTCTTTCAGAATGCTTTCCCGAATTGTTCATATACGACCGGAGCTGTAGGCTCACTCTTCACGGGCAAGGTTCCGACTCGTACGCACATGGTCTATCCTCCGGACGTCTTTACCGGAGACGCGGTCTTCCAAAGCTTGCCCCGGATTCTTCGCAATTTGGGTTACAGAGCGGGCGATGTAAGCATCAGACATTATGCCGACCCCTACGATCGTGGATTGCGGGAAGCTTTCGACTATGCCAACGGACGAGCCGTTCAAGCGCGTTGGGCTCCAGTGAAGTTTCTCGCCAACCGCTTTCCAGTCCACTTCATCTTCCTGGAACATCTCTTAGAAAGCGTGATGGATCGAGTCTCCCATGTCTTCGGTATCCGGGAATACTTCAATGCCTATTTGGCCGTGGTCGGTGTTCGCGGCGTTCGATGGTATACCCCAGTCGCCGAAGACATGAGACTCGCTATGAGTTTCTTGGAATCCAGCGGAGAACGGCCGGTCTTTTTGCACGTCCACCTCCTGGGAACGCACGGGCCCTATTTTTATCCCCGGCAGCGCCATTTCTCCGCTGGCGAGGCACAGACCGAGCCGTGGATGACCGATTTCCTCGACGATGCGCTCGGCGACTTCGACGGGTTTTGCGAAAGGGTTGCAGATTGGATGAAGCAGCGCGGACGGTTCGACAATTCCGTGTTCGTGATTACTTCAGATCACGGCTCCAGGTGGAAGGATCATTCCAGAATACCCCTCATCATCCGTTTTCCGCACGGAGAGCATCGCGGATCTCGAAATGCTAATGTCCAAACCATCGACCTGCCACCCACTGTTCTCTCTGTCCTCCACCAGCAAGTTCCCGACTGGATGGAGGGGCAATCCCTCATCAATTCGAAACCGTCCAAGATGAGACCGATTCTTAGTGCTCGGCCGAAAGAGGACCGACCGATGTTCCACTTCTGGCGGAGCGTAGCCAAGTACACTCCGCCGTTCTACAGCTTGGGAGGCATTTCGGCAGTCATTGGCAATTGTTGGTATCACCTCGACGTTGAGACTGGCCAGATCGACACGGGAAGAGTCCTCGATCATACCGCCGACCTCATGGATGAAGAGTACCCGTCTCCAGGCCAAGTCCGACAAATGCTTGTCCGTCACTTGCAGAGTTGCGGTTACGATGTTTCAAGCCTGATGTCGGATGTTCAATCACAGAAGTGATGCCGGGTTTCCGGTAGAATCGGCTGATGGCCAGTACTACCTCGTCGACAGAGTGGAGACGGGTGAGCTTGCCGCGTATCTTGCAGCTCTGGCCGCGTCTCATCGAGCCGTACGATCTTGCTTTAGCCGCCGCACTACTCGCGGTTCTCGTGACATGGTTGGCTTCCGGCGAGAGCATCCTTCGATTTCAGGACTGGATTCCTCTTCATATCGCGGTCTTCATCCTCGCTGGTCTCTCGATTTTGTTCTTTGTCATGAGGGCACGGATGGTCGCTCACCGGCTGCGCCGAGGGCGAGTGCTGAGCCGTGACGAAATTTCGGAAATCGTAAAAAGGCACTTTGGTGTGGGGACACTGTGGCGCCTCGTCCGTTTTTGTGTCGCGGTCGAATTGATGATGCTGATGTATACGACCTTCAAGCAACGCATCCCCTGGCTCCACTCGGGTATCTTCGATTCGGACCTGATCGTAATTGAGAAATGGATTCACTTCGGACTAAATCCGGCATGGGCGATCGCCCATGTGAACTGGCCACACTGGATGATGAGAAGTCTAGACGCATTTTACTCCCTCGGCTGGCTCGTGGTGAAAGTACCGATACTCGTCTACGTGATAAGTCACCATGATCGATTCAAACGTGATCGCTTCCTGCTGACATACTTGAGCATGTGGCTCGTGGGCGTGCTGTTCGGGGTATTGTGTCCGAGCCTGGGTCCCTGCTACGTTGCCCCCACGCTGTTCCCCGCCCATGGAATGGTCATCGCGGCGGAACTTCAACGCCGGGTTGGAACACACTACCAGTCCGCTCTTCTGCCAGGACAATCGGGTGAACTTGTCTACGGATATGGCCTGATGGCGATGCCGAGCCTCCACGTTGCGGCGGTATGCCTCTACGCGATCTTTGCTTGGAACGAGGGGCGAATCATCCGCTGGACAGCCATCAGCTTCGCCGCGCTGATATTCTTCGGGTCGTTGGCTACCGGCTGGCACTATGCGATCGACGGCTACGCCGCTGCGGCCATGATCGTGGGCCTTTGGTGGTTGAGTGGGAGGGCCGTGCACTGGATGGAAAATTTGCAGGGTTGACTGGATAGCGAAGTGAAAAAGTGGGCACATTCCTCGGGTGATGATGCAGCTCGGAGATAGGCTGATCGTCACGGGCCTCGTGATTCGTGCCGAGCAGCTTCACGAGCATCGGTTCGGCATTTCGATGCGATTCGTCCAAAACGAGCCGAACGAGCTCGCCAAGGAGATCGAAGGCGAAGGGTTCCTGCGCGACGTCTATCAACTGGAGCTGTGCGAGCTGAACGTCGAAGCCTTGAGATACGGCACGAGACTGACGCGGGTCCTCGACGACGTCGCGCCGTGGCGGCCATAAGGAAGACCTATTTCAGCTCCTACTTCCGCCAGAGAACCGGCGTCACCTTCTGCGTCTGCCTCCAGTACGAGCGCATTCAAGGGGCCCTCGAGCTCCTGCGAGCCCTTAACTGGTCCATCACCGAAATCGCCTACATCGTCGGCTTCAACGAACCGAGCACCTTCCAAAAGGCCTTCAAGCGCTGGACCAATCTGACCCCACGAGATTTCGAAACATCACCCGGGCCGCTACCTGAGTCGCCTCTCGGCGAAACTTGTGTCGCCACCCCGCGAACCCCAAAATTCCTTTGTCAGGATCCACCCATTGGTGATAAACTTTCCGACGGATAAATCTAGTAAATTCGAGCCAAGACTGCTCTGGACAGCATTACCAACAATTGGTATCGACATAGGACGATTGCCATGAAGACCAGACGTAATTTCATAACATTCGGCAATCGCTTCCAATTGAGTGTTGAGCAAACTGCTTTCTTGAAGAACCCATAGTAGGGAATTGCACATGCAGGCAAGGTCTATAAGTGAGGAATGTATCTTTTTTCATAGACTTGGTATCTCGCAGTTAATTCCTGCAAGGAAGCTGAGGTAGCTATGTCAATCTGGAAGGGTTTAGTCGGCGGCTCGAAGAATGAAGACGGGGCGGTGCTTGTTGTCGTAACCGTCATGATGGTTTTACTCATAGGATTTGTAGCGCTGGCAATAGACGTTGGCTATGCATTCGTTGCAAAGAATGAGCTTCAGAATGCTGCCGACGCTTCTGCTTTGGCCGCAGCGAGAGAACTTGGATCCATCTATCAGTCGATGTCCTATGTCGAGCAGCAGGCTTACGTCTGTGATCCCAATGACATCATACCGGTCGCGCAATCCACAGCTGCAAGCAACAAGGCGGCGACGCAATCCGCTGTCGTCCTGCCGGAAGATGTTGTCATCGGAACTTGGGATTACACGACGAAGACACTCACCCCCACGCTCGAACAGCCTGATGCCGTCCAGGTAACGACCCGCCGAGACGACGAAGCTCATGGCGGACCCGTAAGTACTTTCTTTGCCAGAATCTTTAATGTCCGATTTTACTCCGTACGCACCAACGCCACTGCAGCCTTAACCGGCCAAAGCACCGCCGAACCGGGGGAGCTTGAGCTTCCGGTGGGTGTTTCTGTATCTAGGTTCAGCGGCGAACCGGAGTCCTGGTGTGGCCAGGTAATTAAGTTCTCCCCGACAACGGATCCCGATGCCTGTGCGGGCTGGACTACATTCGAAAGCTCCCCAGCCAATGACAATAAAGTTCGAGATATCTTGGAGGGCACTTTAGGCAACGGTGATGTTGTAGTGGGCGATACCGAATTTCAATTCACTAACGGAGACCTCAGCGAAGGTACATTCGAAAGGCTTATGTCCCAGTATCAAAACAATGGACATGACGTGGATGGAATCTATGACCCTGTGAGTGGTGTGGAACCGGGGCCTGCTACCGCTGCAGTCCCACTGTGCATGAATTCTATTAATGCAATTGTAGAGTGTGGGACAGATGGGACGACTCTTGACGACCAACTTCATTATCCACCATGCTCCGGTGCTGGCGGATGCAGCGGAGACTTAAGATACGCGCATGAATGGGAAACCACAGTTGTGGTTTATGACTCCAATGATTGCTCCCCTGGCAAGGACATGCCGCTTGCGGGTTTCGCCCAAGTCGTTGTATATAATGTTGGCATGCCTTCAAACAAAGTGGTTGCTGCAAGAATCCGATGTGACTTCGTCGATCCCGAAGGCACCCGCGGAGGCGGCGGCAATTTTGGGAAAAAGGGCAGTATCCCGGGCTTAGTTGAGTAACTCATCGCTAGAATGATCAGGTGCGAAGCCGCGCAGATGAAGAACGTTTACGCCAGTGTTTCTGGATTCGTTTGCGGAAACCCCAGTGTATATGTTTAGAGAGAGAGGAGTGGCTGGCGATTTATCCTTGGGGGAAATGCATGATACGCATTTGCAGTGCGTCTTGTTTGATTATAGGCGAATCTTACGAATACAAACACTGTGGCGCTTCTTCCTTCACCTGCACAATTGGGGAGATCGGCGACAAGTACTGGCGAAGGGACTCTCAAGAGCCAATGAGCCAAAGGAGGACTCTGACGGGAACTGACCACGATTTGGCGCAATCATACGGTCCTAGATGCATTACCTTGACCGCCGAAGCGAGAACACCCTTTTGTCGCTAGGGGCCAGCTGCATAATGGAGATTTCTCTGTTGGAACAGAGATTGGTGACTGTTGCAGTTGAGGTGTGTCACTTCGCAAGTCTGAGCAGTGTGCTAGAGAGATGTAAGACCGAGAAAGCACTCTTGGTAAGTTCGCGACGCATTGTCAGCTTTTGTCTCTCGATCAGCTAACGCCTATTGTGCGAGGTTCCGCAGAGTCGGTGCATTGCCTGAGAGTTAGCCGCCTTGCGGTTTGTCGGGCTCGGCAGATGGGATCGTTTAGTTGGAGTACTTCTTGACAGAAACCTGCACTTGCTCCGACGTTACCAGGTCGAATTTACTGGTACTGCACGTATGATAATTAGAGGAGGGCTGGCGCAGCCGCCGATCAGGCCTGTACTGCCAGCGATTATTACGGCACTGTCTGTTGTCTTCATCGCCTATCTGGTGATGGGTTTCCGCGGAGCCAGCGCTTGGACCCAAGGCCGACTCTTTGACCCAGACTGCTACATGCACCTCGAGCGTGCTCGCGAATTGTGGAAGGACGGTTCTTGGTACGATTCACGGTCTCTTCGGGTTTCTCCGCCCGAGGGACATACCCAGCACTGGACTCGCCCACTTGATGTACTGATCCTAGCTCCAGCTTATGCTGTGAATAGAATATTAAAGAACCCAGACGCTTCTCTTCTCGCTGTGGGGATGTTCGAGCCTGTACTTTCTCTGGCGATGCTAGTGCCTCTATTTCTTTGGGCATTTCGGCTGCTCATACCGCCCACCTTGGCGTGGTCGGTCCCCTTCTTGCTCGTCATGCAACCAGCCGTCTTTTTCACCTTTCAACCCGGGCGATCTGACAACCCGTTTCTGTCAGCTATTCTCTTTGTCCTCTTCATGGGCATACTGCTTCGATTGGTTGCAGGGTATCGCTCCAAGCGAATCGTCGTAGGTTTTGGACTCGTCTCAGCATTGTCGATCTGGCATACGGTTGAGAGCTGTATCTACATCGCCCTCGCATTCCTCATTCTTGCTCTGTTTTGGGCGCTTGACGAGAATCCTAAACTCTCCACTATTCGGAATCTGGCCTACAGCGTTACGGCTTTGACGGGAGTCGCAATCGTACTTGAGAGAGCTTATACAGACTGGTCTATTCTGGAAATGGATAGAGTGTCATCTCTTCACTTCCTCATACTTAGCTTAAACTCAGCCGTATGGACGGTACTCTGCTGGATACAGACAAGAGGTGACGTTCCGCTCATGAGAAGCCGTGCCGGGAGAGTCTCGACTCTGGTGACCGTTGCAGCTCTACAGCTCCCACTATTAATGTGGCTCCGACTTATCAAAGATCCACTGGGAAAGATGGACTCACTATACGCTGTGACACGATTTCCCTTAATCGGAGAGTACAGACCCGTTTTCAATGTATTGGGAAATCACTATGTGGGACTTGTCCTATGGCCCGTAGCAATGCTATTAATACCTCTGATATCTGCGCCTATTCTGTGGAATCAATTAGTCACTTCACATGATATGCGGAGACGTAAGTTAACTGTTATTTCTATTTTTGTTGCGACTTTCTTTGTCGCGACATGCATTCAGATTCACTGGGCGATGTACTTACAGTTGATCACGGTCCTGCCCATTTGCTTTCTTCTTGCCAGGATAGCTAAGGGCCTATGGGCGAGGAAATCAGCAGTTCAAGCTATTATGCGACCGTTGGTGATCGGTGGCTTCATTATGCTTCCCTATGCTCCTATGGCAAGTATTTCGAGAGCAACTCACGACCAAGAGGAAAGATCCACTGTTTACCTGACGTCAGATGTGATTCGATATTTGTCAAGCCGGGACAGGTTCCCCGAGCCATTGACGATTCTGGCACATGTAGATTTGGGACCTGAATTGCTGTTCAGAACGCAACATCGCGTACTCTCAATACCGAATCATCGCCCACAGAGAGGATATGATATCGGGTACCAAATACTTGGTGAGGAAGAAGAAGAGGATGCTGTTCGACTGCTCAGGAGGGAACGTATCGATCTTATACTCATATTCGAGAATTGCGAGGCTGAACTGCGTTTCTATGGTAGAACTGGTGGCGATGAAAGGCTCTACAAACTCCTTGCTAAAGGCGATCCACCCCCTGGCATTGAACGGTTGAAGTTTCCCGATTGCACGAATACGGGAGGGGCTGTTATCTTCCGCGTTGATCAGGAATAGTGGATCTCGGAGTTCTGGGTCAATATCACGCTCGTGCTCCATTTTGGGGCTGCCCGAAATCTCCAGCCGAACCTCGGTACAGTTTCCTTGCTGGCTGCGCCGCGGCATCCACATCAGTGCCCGACCGACGGCCGACCCGGAATTGAACCGATTGTTCGGTGCTGCATTCTTTTAGGAATTTCGTTCCGCTACTAGCCGATGCCCGGGAACTGCCAGCCGTACGGAACCAAGAAGCACGAGATGCACAAACCCGCACGCGAACGTAGTGTTACTCTCCGTCCGCTTTAGAAATCCGTTCATTGTCCTGCATTCAGAGTCCCCAGCAACGTCTTGAAAACTGCCAGGAAGGCTGGCCCGGCCAATACCACGAGGATCGAGGGAAAGACGAACAGAATCAGGGGGAACACCATTTTCACCGCCAGCTTTGCGGCAATCTCCTCAGCCTTTTGCCGCCGTTTGATCCTGAGATCGTCGGCGAAGACTCGAAGGGTCTGGCCGACGCTCGTACCAAAGCGATCCGATTGAATGAGGACAGCGGCAAAGGCCTTGAGCTCATCGACCCCGGTTCGCTCTGCGAGGTTTCTCAGAGCCTCTGCTCTCGTGCGACCGGCATTGACCTCGAGACCATACAGCCGCAGTTCGTCACCCAGGTCAGGGTGTGGAAGACTGATCTCACGTCCGACGCGCTGGATTGTCTGATCGAGACCCATACCGGATTCGACACACACGACGGAAAGGTCCATGAAGTCAGGAAGGCCCCACTCGATTCTGCGCTGACGACCTCGAATCCTCCAACTTAGCCAGAGTCCGGGCAGGATCATGCCGATGACAATCGCACCCAGAAGACAGAAGAGAAGGTAGTGCCAGAGGAGCCCGGTGACGGAAACCAGCACCAGGGTGGCCAGCGCCAAGAGCACCCTCACTCCCCAGAAGACAAACACTGCATCCCGGCTGCGAAATCCGGCCTGGACCAATTGCTTTTCCTCTTTGGAAAGATTATCGGGGGGTCTGGGTACTGTCTGTCCGATGGGCACCGCCACCGACTTGATTCGCTCCCCGACAGTGGACCAATTCAACCGTTGCCGTGCTCCACGTCCGGAATCGGAAAGGCGACGCTCCAGTCGGATTCGCGGTCGAGCAAGAACGTACAGAACAGCAAAGGCTGCAGCTGCAAGGAGGACGAACAAGAGGCCGATTAGAATAGGATTTGGGAATTCCAAGCCGTTCATACCTTCAGATTCACCAATCGACGAATAACGAAAAACCCCACGATCTGCAGCAGCGCCGCCGCCTCGAGCATTCGGAGCCCGTCCGGATCGGTGAACAGCCGACCAATGTACGCCGGGTTCAGAAAATACATCACCACAATGAGAAACGGAGGCATGGCCAAAAGGACGTACATCGACAATTTCCCCTCGGCCGCATAAATACGGACCTGCTGTAAGAGTCTGAACCGCTCTCGAACGACAGCCGCCAGCTTGTCGAGAACCTCAGCCAGGTTCCCACCAGACTCGCTCTGGATCTGCAACGTTGACACGAAGATCCGGACGTCCGGGAGAGGAACCCGAACACTCAGGTTGGAGAGAGCTTCACGAAGAGGGAGACCCAGGTTCTGCTGTTCATACGTCCTGCGAAACTCCTGGGCGACGGGGTCGGGCATCTCGTCAGCAATGACAAGCAGACCCGATGTAAAGGCGTAGCCTGCTCGAACCGCTCTCGCCAGGATATCCAGAGCATCAGGGAGCTGCCGCTCAAACTGATTAAAGCGTCGATATCGCTTATAGGTAAGTCGGATCGAGGGAATCAACGCAAACATCGCGATCAGTAAAGCACTTATAAGAAAGGGTGGCTGAACCAGTAATGCAGTCAAAGATGCGGCGAATGCAAGCATGAGGGAAACGGTAGACCAATAGGCAACACTCCTATGGGATCCCGACTGGGCCACGAAGAGCTGGAATCGGCGGGTCAACAGTCTGTCGGAGACGAAACGGTTCAGCCAGCTCCGATCCGCCTTTTCAAACCCTTCAGATTCCCCTCCCCGCCCCGCCCCTCCGGCTGACGCCCACTCCGGGAGTGACTCGAGGCGCTGGCGAACTTCCTTGCGACGGGCCGGGACAACAACGAGAATGTAGAGGAGGCTCAAGACGAGTAGAAGCACGCAGACGAACAACAAGATGAGGACCGTCATTGTACTCATCCCACCACCTCGCGATAGCCGTGCACGGCAAACATTTCCAACGGCAGCTCAATCCCCGCGGCCTGCAACTTCTCGGTGAACTTCGGCCGGACGCCGGTGGCCATGAATTGGCCCCGGACTCGGCCCTTCTCATCGAACCCGGCTCGCTTGAACACGAATAGTTCTTGCATCGTCACCACCGGGCCCTCCATCCCGGTTATCTCCGAAATTTGAGTGACGCGTCTTGATCCGTCCGAAAGACGGCTGATCTGAATGACGAGTTCGATTGCTGACGCGATCTGCTGCCGGATCGCCTTGTCAGGCAACTGCAGCGCCGCCATCGATACCATCGTTTCCAGACGCGCCAAAGCGTCCCTCGGGGTGTTGGCGTGGATCGTCGTCAGAGAACCCTCATGTCCCGTATTCATGGCCTGTAGCATATCCAGAGCCTCGGCGCCACGCACCTCCCCCACGATAATCCGATCCGGGCGCATCCGCAGAGAATTGATCACCAGTTCCCTCTGACGGACCGCGCCCTTGCCTTCCACGTTGGGTGGCCGCGTCTCCAATCGCACGATGTGCTGCTGGCGAAGCTGCAACTCGGCGGCATCCTCGATCGTGACGATCCGTTCCTTGTCGGGAATCGACGCGGACAGCACGTTCAGGAGCGTTGTCTTGCCGGCACCGGTTCCTCCTGAAATCAGGATGTTGAGCTTCGACTGGACCGAGGCTTGGAGCAATTCCAACATCGACGGAGTCAGGGTCTGGTTGTTGAGCAGGTCGGAGGCCCGGAGAGGGTCAATGCCGAACCGCCGAATCGACAGAGCAGGCCCGTCGAGCGCCAGTGGCGGGATGATGGCATTAACGCGCGAGCCGTCGGGCAGCCGAGCATCAACCATGGGTGAGGATTCGTCTACACGACGACCCACTCTGGCCACGATTCGATCAATGATCCGCTTCAGATGCTGGTCATCATTGAACTCGATGGCCGTCTTCTCGAGGAGGCCGTGACGCTCAATGTAGACGGCGCCGTAACCGTTGACGAGAATATCGGAGATCGAGGGATCGGACAAAAGGGGTTCGAGTGGCCCAAGACCAAAAAGCTCGTCAACGATTTCCTTGGTTACCCGCTCCCGTTCGGCCGACGTCAACGGGGCATTATCATGTTCCAGGGTGGCACGGATGATCCTCTTGGTTTCGAGAAGCGCAGTCTCCCGCTTCATTCGGTCGAGCTGCTCGAGATCGATCTCTTCCAAAACTCGACGGTGCAGTTCCTGCTTGATGCGCTGAATCTCCGAAAGCGCCACTCTTTGCTCGCTCAACTGACTTTCCTCTCGCTTCTACGAAAAGAGTCCTAGAAACCCTTTCTTTTTCTTGATCTTCTTCAGTCCGGTCAAGGCCTCGGCCAAGCCCAGATAGCTTTGGGCAAGATTGGAATGGTTAACCTCGACGACGGCCTGACCCGCGTTCAGTGCCTCGATCGTGGAACGATAGTTGTTCGGGACCTGCCAGAAGATCCTTCTTTTCAATGTCTTCTCAATGTCCCCGGGACCGATCTCTCCTCCCGACTGGGCACGGTTCAGAAGCAGCTTCAACTTGGGATCAAGCCCCCCTTGCTCCAGAAACTGGATCAGGTGTAAGGTTCGCCAAACGGCTGGGATTTCTGCCGTCAGAACGACCAAGACCTCGTCAGCTCTTTCGACCGAGGTCTGGAGAATCTCCTCGCTGATCGCCCCCGAGAGATCGAGGACCGAATGAGAGAA
Source organism: uncultured Acidobacteriota bacterium (assembly GCA_963823995.1). Classification (GTDB taxonomy): domain Bacteria; phylum Acidobacteriota; class UBA6911; order RPQK01; family JAPXNP01; genus JARRKC01. The sequence continues at coordinate 221,286 of CAWGNQ010000008.1, read as the reverse complement.
AGTCTCCGAAAGAACCCGAAGCAGCCTCGAAACCGACTGGCCGGCCGATTCGGGAGAAGACTCGATGCGCGCCTGGCCGGCCAGGATGTGAACTCCCGCTTTTGTCGTCATGAAGGTCTCGAGAAGGACCGGATCCAAACGGGAGGCCGCCTTCAGCGCATCATTCAATGTGTATTTCGGCTTGAGACCAAGGTACGCGGCCACATCGCCCAGAGGGTGGCTCAGATCCGCCAAGGCGACCCGGGTATCGGGCAAATCTCCCATCGAAGCAGCCAGGTTGATGGCTACGGAAGTAGAACCACACCCGCCTTTCGCCGAGGTCACGGCAAAGATCTTTCCGGCTTTTCGCCTGTTTCGGGGATTTTCGGCGAGATAGCGTTCGACCGCCTCCCGGACAACATCGGCGGAGACGGGTGCGACCAGGAACTCTCGGACCCCCGCGCGTACAGCAGCTATCACAGACTGGGCATCGTTCGCCTCGCCGACCGCAAAAATCCAAGTCGAAGGTAGATCCTGACGTAAACTGCTAACCAGAGTCAACAAAAGCGGCAGGGTCTCCGCTTCGACAAGCGCGATCTCGGGGTGGGCCTGTTTGAATTCCATCCGGGCCGCCCCCCCCCGAAAGGTCTGGGTGTCGGATTGGGCCACAACGATGGCTCCCTCAGGAAGCGCGCCCGAGAGGCGAGATCGACTCTCGGGACTAGGGGCGATCAGCCCAACCTTCACGACTGCGGAGAGAGCTTCCGTCACGGCTGCCCACCTGGGGATTCTGGCTTGAGATCCGGATTCCGCTCTTCATCAAACCCTTCCTTGTTCAGGAAGTCCGCAGGGAAGGGCAGTTCCGGAGCCTGAGGGGACTCGACACCTTTCACGAGTTGCGGAGTGACGAGAACCAGGAGCTCAGTGTTTGCCTTGTCAACCGATCGACTCCGAAACAGTTTGCCCAGCAGGGGAATATCGCCCAAACCGGGGACCTTCGAGATGGTCTCGCGCACTCGGTTGTCGATGAGCCCCGCGATCGCGAAACTCTGACCGTCCCTCAGCTCCACCTCCGTCTCAGCTCGTCGCGTACTCAGGGCAGGGACAGTGAATCCGGCAATGGTCAGGGAGTTGGCAAAGTCGAGCGCACTGACCTCAGGAATCACTTTGAGCCGAATCATCCCGTCGCCCTGGATCTGTGGTGTAAAGTTTACACGGACGCCGAACTCTCGAAATTGGATGGTGACGGCCTGGTAGCTGCCCCCTCCCTGGACGACCGGGAACGGAAATTCGCCACCGGCCAGAAAACTGGCCTCGCGCCCATTCAAGGCCAACAGGTTAGGCTCCGCGAGAATCTGCAGGAGGTTCTTTTGATCGAGTGCTCTCACGACTGCCCCGACATTCAGATCTGGCCGGAAGAGGAAGAGGTTCATGAGATCGGTGAGGCGCACTGTGGAGCCGAGAGCCGATCCTCCATTACTCGCATCGCTGACTTGGCTCTGATTTTGGCTGCCTCCACCTGAAGCCCCACCGATGTCGCCGGTTTGAGCAGTGATGGAGCCAAACTGCTGTGTGGACGCGGACGCGAACGTGTTCCCCGCGCCGGTAGTGAAGACCGTTGCTCCCAGTTCGTTCAGGGTAGAACGATCGACTTCGGCAACCTTGACCTGAAGCAGAACTACATCACGATTTTCCCTGATGGAGAGAAGATTCACCACTCCGGTGGAGTAGGTCTTGGCCACGGCTTCGGCCTGTTGCTGCTCGGCTTCTGATCCGACCTGGCCGGTGAGGACCAGCGACTGTCCGCTCTGCCGCACCTCGATTGTCTCACCGGGAATAACTTCGGCCAGTGTCTCACGCGCCGCCCCGACATCAAGTTGGACGTCGAGGTCGAATGACTGAGCCTGTTCTTGCTCGTTCCAGAGAAGAAGCGTCACGCTGCCCGGCCTGAGACCGTGAATGAGCACCTGTCGTTCTGTAATGCTGATCGCCGACGCCACGTCGGGGTTCGTAACCGAAACTCGCACCAACGGCTCGGGACTGTTGATCACAAGCGACTTTCCGACGAGAACGCGCAGCCGCTCGGTGGGTTGGTTCACCGAGTTCTGCGAAAAAGCCGGCGAAAGTAAGGATACGGCCACCAACAGCACTGAAATCCATCCCAAGTGCGTCGCCGACTCTCCAAGTCTACTTGTGCGCTCCATCGCTCACACCTCCACCTTCACAACAACAAGAATCGGCACCTGACCCCATCCTGATTAGGGATCCAAATCCGAAAGCCTCTCTACGGGCTTCCGGATTTTACCTTCGCCCCCCCGGCTTCTTTTCTTCAAAGGTCACGGTGCTGCGCGCAGTGCCCTGGATCACCTCCACCTCATACTTCTTGGGAGGAGGTGGCGGGGGTGGAGGCGGAGCTTTCCGAACGATCCTTCGAACCGGCGCAGCCTGCTCAACTTCAGGTGGCACCGACGACGGCTTGCTGTAAAGCTGAGCCCGGTGAACTGCGTCCGGATCCGCGTGCTCGAGATCGAGCGGATTCCGCAGTGCCAACTGAATTCTCGCGTCCGTGGAGGCCAACACTAATTTCTGGGCATCTTCGGGCGTCACGAGAAGTGTGACGACTTGAACGTTCTGCGGCTTGCCTTGGGCATCTCTCTCCACGTTCTGTCCGGCCGCGAGAACTTCGACATTTTCCAGGATCACCTTTGAAACTTCACCGGCCGAACTCTTGTCGGGAGACCCTGTGATGATGACGTCGACGCGGGATCCAGGGAGAACGAAGCCTGCAACCCCAATGACCTGATTGACCTTCACGGAAAGCGCCCGCATTCCGGCTGGAATGGCCGTCGTCAGCCCTGCCCCTGCTCCCCGTGGGGCAAGCTTCGATTCGAGAACGGGCTCGTTTTGCAGCATCGGGACCACCACACCCCGTCCGATCACTTCTTCGGGGGTCTGAAAGCTCCCTTCCAAGGGGACGGCCCTGGCCCAAGGTGCCAGGCGAAGGTGCTGAGCTTCTATCAGCGTCCCCAATGGCAGGCGCTCGGCGGCTACGACGATCTGGTTTCCCTCCGACTTCGAACTATCCGATGCCATCCGAGATGAAATCTGCCGATAAAGTACCGCCGTCAAGACCGCACTGAGAACTAGCGCAACGAAGGCAAGAACCAAGACCCGCAAACGGCTCATATTTGAATCCTCATCATACAGCTGGTCAAACGGCTAGAGCTATACCGCCCTTTCGAACACGCGGAACAACCAGGCCTTACACCATCTCAAATGCACAAGAACTTCGCTTCTCCGCAGGAACAGCCGAAACTGCGTCGTGGCACTCGTGGGCAAGAGTGCCACGACAGCGAACCAGCAGCAATGCCGAACCTATGACGGCGTAGCATTAGAGAGCGCATCGGAGATCGCAGACCAAACCCCGTTGAGAGTATTCCCCACATTGCCAATCAAAACGATACTCGCGACGAGGATCAGCGCAGCGATGGCCGCGTACTCGATAACGGTGACGCCCCGCTCGTCTCGACTGAGCTTGGACAGGTTCATCCTGATAATGGACCGCAAATTACTCAACATTTCTTTCTCCTCCTTTGTTTTCGGTTTCTAAACTATCTGCCGAACTCGGACCATCTTATCGATTGCCGGGGAAACGGCTCTACTGCGGGGTTTGGCGAAATGCGGAGAATCTTTGGAAGAATGAGGGCATCTGACCCCCCCCCCGGTGACGAGAGCGGACCGGACGTACCGCCCGACAAGTTCTGCCACGATGCAGGGCGAGAGCTCAGCAGCTTCCGCATTGAGCACTCAGTTCCGCCTGCAGATTCCAGCTTCGCTCTGAGGCCAATCGGGAAATCGAAGCCTCACTCCTTCGATGGAAGAGTAATCGTAAGCGTCCTGTGAACCCATCTTCTCTGCGGTAGTTCCCCCGACGGATACTCCCCGAACATCGGCACGGGGCGTGGTGCGAGTGCCGACGTGTGCGAACTGAGAACGGGAGGTATTCGATGGCCGGAGCACAGCGGGATATGGAGAAGGAGAAGTACTGGCGGAAGACGATCCGGGCGGCGGCCGGCAGCGGACTGTCGATCCGGGAGTTTTGCCGGCGGCACGACCTGAAGGAAAGCCAGTTCCACTGGTGGCAACGTCGACTGAGGGCGAGCGGCCGGACGAGTGCCAAGAGCAAGCCCACGGAGGAGAGCTCGGCGAGCTTCGCGCTGGTCAGTGAAGAAGGGGGCGCGCTGGAGGCCGGTTTGGAGCTGGTCCTGGCCGACGGCCGGCGACTGCGCATCGGCCGGGGCGTGGATGAGGAGACGCTGCGGACGGTCCTGGCGGCGATGGAGACCGCCGGGTGCTGAGCTTCCCGGCGGCCGTCAAGGTCTATCTGTGCACGGTGCCCTGCGACATGCGGCGATCGTTCGACGGGCTGTCGATGATGGCCGAGCACGTGATCCGCTGCAATCCCTTCTCGGGTCACCTGCTGGTGTTCTGCAATCGACGCTGTGACCGGGTGAAGATCCTGTACTGGGACCGGGACGGATGGGCGATCTGGTACAACCAACCATCTTCACACTACACCTCCTGCTGTTCCAGGACAGCGAGTTGAGATGCCGTCACCGCATTCTGAACGGCGGCGGCTCGGTCGACGAGGCGATTCCATCGACTGCACTGTTTCTGCGGCAGATTCGGTCCGGGGACTTCGTACAGACAGAAGTGACCGTTGTAGGCGTGCTTTCGTATGATCCCATGCTTCGCCCATCGGACCAGCGTGTCCTCGTGGATCCCGAGGCGCTCGGCCATCTCCTTTCTTGTCAGCATTCCCCGACCCCGAAGCCGATCGTAGCGTGACCTGAGCCCGTAGCGGTGTACGAGGTAGGCAACCCGCTTCGAGGTAAAACAATCCGCTCGGCGGCCCGCTCGCGCCCAGCCGCCGGGACGCAGTCCCCGCTCGTTGAGTATTTCGGCGATTTCAGAGTAGACGTGGTCATCGAGGAGTTGATCGACGAGGTCCACGATCGCGGATGGTGTCTTGACTTGCTGCGCGGAGGCCTTGGGATTCAACGTCGTGAGCGTCTCGGTAAGGCCACCTTTGAAGCGGACGTGGACCCTGGTGATTCCCTCCGCCGGGAGTTTGATGAGAGTGACATCCTCAATGAGGTGAGCGAGCATTCGCTTGCGTTCGCGGTTCGATGTGGCCGGGTCGGCCCAGAGCCGCTTGAAGTCCGTCGTCATGTTCAGGAGCCGTTGAGCGGTCGACTCATCAAGAACCGCTTGATCCTCACGTCGCGCACGCTCTCTTTCCTCGCGTGCCTGGGCCAAGACGCGCAGCTTGTCGTTCCAGTCTGCCTCCAGGGTGTCGGCGACGAGGCGATTGCTCGGGTCGACCATCATGAAGCGGCGCTGCGCCAGTTCTGCTTCGAGTTGAGCTCTCTCGATCGCCCGATCTCGCAACTGATCGACCTCCCTCTGTCGAGCTTCGATCTCTCTTCGGATGTCCAACGCCAGTTCGACGGCCGAGGGTGTCATCCTCTCGGCTACCAGCATCCCCACGGCCTCGTCGATGCGGCCGCCTGCGACGGACTGGCAGTTGGGCTCCCCCGTCGCACCGTGGGCACGATCACAGATGTACCAGGACTCCAATCTGCCGCGTCGCGCAGCGTACCTGACGCGGAAATGCCTGCCGCAGCGGCCACAGACGGCGCGCCCCTGCAGCAGAGCGGACCCCTCTCGGGGCGGAGACGCTCGCACGACCTCATAGTTGCGACCGTTGCTTTGCAGCAATCGGATATTTTCCAGGTACCGATCCCAGGTGATGTAGCCGGCATGAGCGTCCGGAATGCAGGCGAGCCAATCGCCGTACCCGCGACTTCGCTGGATCTTCACGCCTTGGGCCGTTCGGCGGTAGCTCCGCCGTCCGTATGCGTAGACGCCCGCGTACCTTGGATTGTGCAGCGTGCGCAGGGCAGTCGAGGCGGTGAGAAGGCGGAAGACGACCCGCCCGTTGCGCTGACGTGAGGGAAATGAAAGGCCCTCGTTCCGAAACGCCTTGACGGTCTGACGGGCGGAGCCGACTGAGAAAACGTCTCGAAAAAGTGCGCGAGGGTCTCCCGCACCTGTGAGTCGGGGTCGAGAACCACTTCGCCGGTCTCGTCATACACCAAACCGGTGGGCAGTATACAACGGTACTCGCCGCGTCGCACCTTGTTCAGGATGCCCCCGCGCAACCTGGCCTTCAGGATATGCAGCTCCGCCTCGCTCATCGTGCCCTTCAGTCCGAGCAGGAGGCGGTCGTTGAAGTGCGCCGGGTCATAGACACCATCCTCGTCCAAGATCAGGGTATCCGCGAGCGCGCAGATTTCCAGCAAGCGGTGCCAGTCGGCATTGTTTCTCGCCAGACGCGAGACTTCCAGTCCCATGACGATGCCCGCCCGACCCAGGCTCACGTCGCTCACCAGACCTCGAAAACCTTCCCTCCGACTCGCCGATGCGCCCGACTCACCCTGGTCGCAATCGATCACGACGATCCGATCGTCGGGCCAGCCGAGGGCGGTGGCGCGGGCTCGCAAGGCGTACTGACGCTTCGTGCTTTCGATGTTTTCGACGACCTGTCGCATCGACGATTGCCGAATGTAGAGGTAGGCGGCGCGTGCCAGGTGGTGAGATTGGACCTTCAGTGACTCATTCATGGCTCTCTCCTTGGGTAGGGGTTCCTGTGAGTGTTCAGCGCCATGGCCGCAAAAACCTGGACGACGGCTCTGGATTGGTCTCGTGCCGAGGTGGCCCCGCTCCCCAACGGCGAGCGTTTCGGCGGTACAGGCTCCCCGGGCATGCCCAGCGCCCGAGCCCATGCCCACATGCCTCGGCGCAGAAACAGGCCGAGTCCGCTGCGCGCCTCCGGTGGGAGCCGCCCACCCCATGCAACCCCGCGCAGCGTCTCGTATTGGTCTGTGATCGTCGAGGGAGGCCCATTGTCCCGGGTCGCGAGCTTCACCGTGGCGTTTTTTTTACTCGGAGCGCTCGCTCGATCGACCGGGGATGCACCTCGAGATCGAACTCCTGCCGAACCAAGGCGGCCAGCCTGCGCGCTCGGATCGGTTCGCCCGGAGCGATCCGGCTCTCGAGAAAGGCTAAGACCTCCTGCCGAAGTTTGTGACGGCGGTGAGGACCCCGCTTCTTCGGGACCAGCCCTGCGATCCCCGCTTCGTCGAAGTCGGCCTTGGCTTGATAGTACGTGGGCCGGGACACGCCGTACTGTTCGGCGGCCTTCGTCACCGGAATGTTTTCCGCCGAAACGCGGCGCAACATCTCGTACTTGACTTGGACAATGTCGCGGGGATCGAAGAACTCGCAGTCCTGGAACTTCGGATCGCCGACCTTTCCGGGTGTGGGATTCAAGCTCCCCTCCTCCCGAAGCGCTTCGGCCTTGGACCGTCTGCTGTCGGTTTTTGAAGACATCGACCCCCCCATGCATCTTAGAAGTAAGTCTAACTATGCCGCATCCATTGTATTTATCAAGGCAACGTGCCGAAACTCCCCTTGAGAATATATGCGATACTCCTGACATCATTGTCATATCCTGTATTTTCTGCGGCATATTTCCCTTTACTGGTGCGGCCAAATAGCCCTTACACATCATCGGGATGCTCCGTCCGATTCTGTCGATCCAGACGAGCCACGAGTCGCGCCAGCTCAAGCAAGTCCGAGACCCGGAACAACGCACGCTCCCGCCCTACTACGGCGACCTCCGGATCCGGAGCCGCGAGATCCGTCCATTGGCGAGGAACGGAGCAAACGGTCGCGTCGTCGACCTGCAGCAAGAGCCGCATGCCGTAGAGGTTGCACCGCTCGCCTACGCACGGGAACGATCGTCCGGTGAGGGGATGGAACGGGTGGGTGACGCGCACACAACGCATCGAAGCGGCGGAAGCGTCTGCATTTTGAATGGGGGTACAAGCGGCTCGAGGCGGGAACGTTCGCCTTCCCCTTCGCCGAGACGGGAAGAAAAGAGATTGCGGCCTGGGAGTTGGGGGTCTTGTTGGAGGGGATCGATCTGGGGCGGGGCCGACGCCGCAAGCGCTACGCGCTGCCGGGCGAACGAGCAGAGGAGGAAACGAGAAGAAAGTGAAGATTTTGGGGCGAGAGGGTGATTTTTTTGTGGACGAACACCGAGAGCTCTGCTAGGCTATCGGTTATGACTTTGACTTCCTCTACCTCGCTGCGCGAACAGATCGAACAGGTCCAACACGAGCTGGCGGCCCTGGGACCGATCCACCCGGGCAGTCTCTCGGAACAGTACAACGTGTGCGGGACACCGCGCTGCCGCTGCAAGGATCCCAATCATCCGCAAAAGCACGGACCCTACTACCAGCTGAGCTTCACCTGGCGGGGCCGAAGCAGCTCGCGGTTCGTCAAACAGGATCGGCTCGAGGCGACCCGCCGCAAGGTGGCCAACTACAAACAGCTGCGGGAGCTGGTCAACCGCTGGGTGGATCTGGCCGTCCAGCTGGAACGGACCGAACGCGAGGAAGCCAAAGCGAGCCATGCAGATTGATCCCGATCACCTGCCGGACGATAAAGGGGCACTGCAGGAGATGGTCCGGGGGCTGGTCGAAGACCTGGAGACGAGTCGACGTCGACTGCGCCAGACCCAACATCTGCTCGAACAGTTGTTGCGGCACCGCTACGGAGCACGGCGGGAGCGGGTCGATGAGAACCAGCTGTTCTTGTTTGCCGCCGGAATCGTGGAAAGCGGGCAGGCGGCGACACCCGCGCCGACAGAAGAGACTCCCTCACCGAAGCCCAAGAAGCGAGGCCATGGTCGCAAGCCGCTGCCGGCCTCGCTCGAACGCCGCCGGGTGGTCTATGACCTCGGGGACGACGAACGGCACTGTCCCGAATGCGGGGAGGGGTTGCGGCACATCGGCGAGGAAACGAGCGAGCGGTTGGAGTACGTGCCGGCCTCCTTTCATGTGATCGAGGAAGCCTGTCAAAAGTACGCCTGTCGGAAAGGGTGCACGGTGGTGACGGCCGACAAGCCTCGAGCGCCGATCGACAAGGGACGGCCGGGGCCGGGCCTGCTGGCCCAGGTGGCGGTCTCGAAGTACGCCGACCATCTTCCCTTGTATCGGCAGGAAGGCATCTACCGGCGTCAGGGCGTGGAGCTGTCGCGCCAGACCCTGTGCGGCTGGATGCGCCAATGTGCCGAGCTCGTCCATCCTCTGTATGCACGGATGAAGCGGGAGGTTTTGAACTCGAAGGTCGTCGGGACCGACGATACGCCGGTCCATGTGCTGGACCGGAACCGATCGCGCACCCGGGTGGGCCGGATCTGGACCTATGTGGGGGACGACCGGCATCCGTATACGGTCTACGACTACACGCCCAATCGCAGCCGGGCCGGACCGAAAGCTTTCCTCGACGACTTCGCCGGATATCTTCAGGCGGACGCCTACGCCGGCTACGATCAGCTCTATCAGGATCCCGGACGCCGGGTCGTGGAGGTGGCCTGCTGGGCGCACGCCCGTCGCAAGTTCTTCGAGGCCCAGTCGTCGGACGTCATGCGCTCGACGATCTTACTGGCGTACATCCGGATGCTCTACGACGTCGAACGGGAGGCTCGACGAGAAAAGCTGACCGCCAAGCAACGTTATCGCCTGCGCCGCCGACGGAGCCGGCTGATTCTCCACGACATCCACGCCTACCTGGAGAAGGAGCGGAAACACGTCTTGCCGAAGTCTCCGATCGGGGTGGCCGTCGGCTATGCGCTCTCGAACTGGCAGGCGCTGGTCCGCTACCTCGACGACGGCGATCTGGAGATCGACAACAACCCGGCCGAGCGCAGTCTGCGAGGCATCGCCATCGGACGCAAAAACTGGATGTTCTATGGCAGCGACAACGGGGGCCGTACGGGAGCGGTCTTGACCAGTCTCATCACCACATGCCGGCGGTTCGGCATCGATCCCTTTGACTATCTCCGCGACGTCTTCGCGCGCATCGGCGAACATCCGCACAACCGGCTCGACGAGCTCCTGCCCGATCGATGGCAGGCTGCCCGGCCCACTCCACCCTCCTGAGCTCGCCGCACCCGTCCCACACGTCGACCCCCAAATCAAGATGGGTTCACGGGACGCTTAGTGCGCCAGCCAAAGCTGGCAGGAAGTAGTTGATGAAAGTTCAACACGGAAAAGATGTAGCAAGTCATTCCGGCCCCGAGTCATGCGGAGGCGCTCGCGAGGGCGCCGCTGAAGCGTTGACAGGGGAAACCGGCGGGTCAGCCATTGAGCCGCGAAATCCGGATTTCGGGACGCCGACGCAGTTAAGCGATGCGGAAGGCAACATGGACCAGAGCGATAGATGCGAGTTCTGGGACAGTCCCGCGCGGTCGCAGACCCTGCACACGCCGGGAAGCTTCTTGCACGGAAGCTGGGAGATCTCCGCCGTGCCCGACGGGACGACGCCGGGCAGCGCAGGGAAGGCCAAGTGCCGCACGCCTGCGCCACCGACGGCGGAGAAGTCGGATGCGCTCATAGTACCGGGGAAGCCGTCGAACAAGGGCGTCCAGCCCGCGGAGACGGTGGAGGGAAGGAGCGCAGCCAAAGGAAACGCTGAACAGGCCCCCGCATCCCGGACACAGAGCCGGACCAGTTGTGCGTCGATGGGCCTGGAAGGCGTACGTCAGGCAGCGCGCCGGAATCGGCGGCTGGGGTTCACGGCGCTCATGCATCACATCACGCCGCAGCTACTGGTGGACAGCTTCTACAGCCTCCAACGGAACGCGGCGGCGGGAGTGGATGGAGTGACGTGGCGGGAGTACGAGAAGATTCTTCCTCGGCGGGTGGCCGAACTGCACCGGAGGCTTCATTCCGGTGGGTATCGGGCGATGCCGTCGCGGCGGGTGTACATACCCAAGGCAGATGGCCGTCAGCGCCCGCTGGGGATTGCCTCGCTGGAGGACAAGATTGTGCAGCAGGCCGTCGTCACGGTACTGAGTACGATCTACGAAGTGGATTTTCTCGGTTTCTCGTACGGTTTCCGGCCGGGACGTGGCCAGCACAATGCGCTGGACGCGCTCACGGCGGGAATCAAGAGCCGAAAGGTGAACTGGATTGTAGATGCCGACATCCGCTCCTTTTTCGATCATGCTTCATACTGCACCCCTACTCATGAAACGCTGTCAAACAGTGACGTTTCGGATCCTATCACCTTGATACGTAAGCCCTTACGCCTTCCTTTACGGACGTGGACGGCGGACAGTTCTCCCCGCTTGACACGCTGCAACACGGTTTGGCGGGAGACGCCGAGCCGGCGGGTCGCCTCCCCCATGGGAACGTATCCGGGCGGCGCCTGTTCGACGAAGCGTTCTCGAAGTTCTTCCGTCATGCGGATGCGCCAGGGCGCACCGGGTGTGATCTGTTCGCCGGCGATGAAACCGTCGGCGAGCCATCGATGCACGGTTGAGGCGGCAACGCCCAGGATCTTGGCCGCCTTCTGAACGGTCAGGAGTGGCGCGTCAGATGCCTCGGCCCCGGGTTGAAAACGAGGAATCTGCCAATGGCGCCGAACGTTGCCCACTCGGTTGGCGGTAAAGGAAAGACCTTGGGCTGTCTTTCTACCTTGCCGATTCAAGATCCCGGCGATGACCGCGTCCGAGTAGTGGCGGGCGAGCCGGCGAACGAGGTCCACCGTCTGCTCATCGGTGCGCAGAGGAGCTCGGTTGCGACGACTCAGGGCAACGTCGAGTTCGGACATCAGACCGCCTTTCCACCTTAAGATCAGATGCGCCTGGTCGTTGGCTTTATCCAAGGAGATGTTGATCTCTTGCAGGAGAGTGCGTAGCAGTTGCTTGCGGTCCCGAACCGTGGTGGTCGGCGCCTCCCAGGCTCGTCTGAGGTCGGTCCCTAAGGCGAGAATCCGGCGGCGCTCTTCCTCGCTCAAGCGGAGCGTTTGTTGATGCTCTCGGCGAGCCAATTCGGTTTCGGCCGCCGTCAGGTCCGCCAGCCGCTTTTCCCATTGGCTTTCGAGCGTCCGAGTCACCAGTCGGTTTTCCGGTTCGACACTGCGGTAGCGGCGTTCGGCGCGTTCGGCCTCATAGCGGGCCCGCTCCACCTGCCGGCGCCACTGAGCGAGCGCCGCGTCCCGTTCGACCTCGAGACTGTCTTGCGCCTCGAGCGCCGCCTCGAGGCCGGCCGGAGCCGCCGCCTCGAGGAAGGCTTTCGCAACAGCCTGGTCGATGCGCACTCCGGCCAACTGCAGACAGCGAGTTCCTCGGCCGTTGACGAGCTGGTTGCTGGAACAGTAGTAGCCGGGCAGAGAGTTGCGTCCCCGATAGTAGACACGTAGTTTCCGGCCACAGCGACCACAGGTAGCGAGGCCCTGCAAAAGGGCGGCTCCTTCTCGAACCGCTCCGGCGACCTCGTGAGGACGAGGGTGAGTGTTTTGGGAGATGCGTCGTAGGTTCATCTCGTAGGTGTCCCAGTCTATATATCCGGGGTGATGATCCGGAATCAGCACCGTCCACTGAGAGCGCGGCAGACGACGCAATCGCGTCCGCAGTCTCCCTGTCGGATCCAGGTAACGTTCCGAGCGGGTCTTACCATAAGCGTAAGCACCGGCATAGACGGGGTTGGTCAAGACATGATGGAAGGTCCGGTAGGTGGGAGTCGGCCACTGGATTTCCCCGGCGCCGCGAGATTGAAGAGGGAAGGAAAGCCCCTGGGAAAGAAACCAAAGCCAAACCCGTCGTACCGACCCCATCTCGGCAAACTTCTCAAACACGGTGCGGATCGCACCGCTTACCGCTTGATCGGGGTGGAGGAGCACTTCGCCGTCTTCGTCACCCCAGATGAAGCCTACCGGCAGACCGCGACGCAGTTCGCCGCGGGCCGCCTTATTGCGGATTCCCCCGTCGAGACGAGCCCGCAAGACATGCAGCTCTGCTTCGGCCATGGTGCCCTTGAGTCCCAGCAGCAACCGATCATTGAACAGCCCCGGGTGATAGAGGCCGTCCTCATCGCCGATCAGGGTGTCGGTCACGGCGCACAAGTCGAGCAAGCGATACCAGTCGGAGTTATTGCGGGCGACCCGAGAGACTTCGATCGAAAGAATCAACCCCACCTGTCCCAGGGCGACCTGTGCGGTCATGGTGGTGAATGCTCGGCGTTGCCGACTTTCGGCGCCGGATTGAGCCAAGTCCTCATCCAGAACCTGGACCTGTGACAGTGGCCAACCCAGTTCCACCGCCCGGTTGGCCAGTCCGTATTGCCGGTCGGTCGACTCCCGGTTGTGCTGAACCTGGGCGGAGGTGGACTGGCGAACATACACATAGGCGACGCGTTCGAGATGAGTCGGACGAACCTTCTCCCTATGACTCATGTTGGTCCTCCTTGCGAACCGCTGCGGGATGGGCCGAGACGGCCTGGGCGAAGATGCGGGCCAGGACCTCGACGACTCCGGCCTGCTGCCGGACCGTCAAGCTTCGCCAGACCCGAGCATGTTTCCCCTGCGGATTGACCGGCCAAAGACTCAGTTGTGACGACACGTTCGGACTCCTCCTTCTCCCGACTTCGGTCGTTCGAATCGAACCGACGAAGCAAGACGTCCACTATTCGTCTCGTGCATGACAAATCCGAAAGCGAGCCGAGCAGTGGGGGGAGGACGAACGAGGAGAGTGCGGATCTTGAGGAGATCGCCCCGGAACGCTGTAGTCCGTCCAGTCCGCCGGAATCAGGGAACGGGTTCCGTCGGGGAGGACAAGAGTCAGGTAGAGAACCCCCTCGCGTTTCATCAAGTTCATGACTTTCAGGCGTTGGCCTTCGAGAGGATGGCGAACTCGTAGGACGCGGACCTCCTCTTTGTCGGGGACCTGGAGGTGGGTAGTGTGTCGTGTGTTCCTTCGAAGAAATCGATCATGGATGGATGCTCCGGTTTCTCGAACACCGGATTGCCGATCAGCGGATCATTCGATGGATCCGCAAATGGCTCGAAGCGGGAGTGATCGAAGACGGAAAGCGGGTCCCCGCTGTAAAGGGAACTCCGCAAGGCGCGGTGGTTTCGCCCTTGTTGGCGAACATCTATCTGCACTACGCCTTCGATCTCTGGGTTCAGCACTGGCGGAAACAGCCAGGGCGAGGAGAGGTCATTGTGATTCGCTACGCCGACGATAGTGTGGTGGGCTTTGAGCATGTGCGGACGGCGCGAGCCTTCCTGGAGGATCTTCGGGAACGGCTGGCGAAGTTCGGGCTCGCCCTGCACCCGGACAAGACGCGGTTGATCGAGTTCGGCCGCTTTGCGGTCGAGAGACGACGCGGGCGGGGGCAGGGAAGACCGGAGACGTTCGACTTCCTGGGCTTTACCCACTGTTGTGGAACGGACCGACAAGGAAAGTTCCAGGTCGTGCGGTTGACGGCCAAAAAGCGCATGCAAGCGACGCTGACCGCGATCCGGGCCAAGCTCCACCAACGGCGACACGAACCCGTGCCGCTGGTTGGTGCGTGGCTTCGACGGGTCCTGAATGGCTACTTCGCGTACCATGCAGTTCCGACGAACCTGCTGCGGTTGGAAGGCTTTCGCAGTGAGGTCTGCCGCGCATGGCGGCATGCCCTGCTGCGCCGAAGTCAACGGCACCGGCTCAACTGGTCCCGTTTCAATCGCCTCACCCGTAAGTACGTCCCGCCATGCCGGGTTCTGCATCCCTATCCGGAGGAGCGTTTCTTCGCGTCACGACCTTAGGCAGGAGCCGTATGCGGTAGCTCCGCACGTACGGATCTGTGCGGGGGGCGGTCAGCAATGGCCGTCCCTACCGCGACCGAGTAATCAGCAAACCGAAAGTCGTGTAGCCAGCGCTGGCCGAAAGTTCAGATTAGAACGTGAGAGTAGCCGTCAGTGATGGTCCTGATTTTGCCAAGAGCGGTCCAACTGCCCGCGATGGAACGCTGAGTTTCTCATCGCATCGGTCTTCGGAAATCTGGTTTCCACCCCATGGGGACCTTCCAGTATGGCGCGAGGCTCTGTGTCAACGGTGAGATGCCAAATCTTACGGTCCGAGTAATATCTGGTTAACTCTTCGTTCTCGGCCTCGCCTAAGTCTCTCGCCCACAAGACGGCTGAGCCTTCCATCTTCGCTCCGTTGTACACCCAGTCGCGGTTTGGATCGTGGTTCGCGGTGTAGCTAACGATGACCAAATGACGCCCCCCAGCTTGAGTGACGCGCGAAAGAACGTCGGCTCTCAGCTCTAGGAAACTCGAAGGCCCCCGCAGTACCGTCGCGCCGCCTTGAAGCACCAAGATCAGGGCTGGGATCGCCAGAATCGTGATCACAAGTGAAGACGAGACCTCGCGTCGCCGCGCGACTCTGACATTGATTGCGGAACCAAAGAGTACATAAAAGAGTGGAGAAACCGAGGCGACGTAATGCGCATAAGCAGCACGGGTCAGTAAGGCGTGGAGACCTATGACGCAGCAGCAAGCGAGTGCCAAAATGTGCCAATGATTCAATCGGAAGTGACGTATGCCTTGGATCGCTAGAATCACGGACGGACCCAGAAAGAACATCGTCCATGCAATGAGGATAAACACAGCACGCAGCACGAAGATTCCAGGTTGACGAAGCCTCTCTACGCTTTCTCGGAAGACGCCATCGTAAAGTCTATGGAAATCCTGATTTGGCAATACCTTCGTTCGGTCACCGCTCATGTATAAGAGTGGAGAGACCGTCCCATATTCCCTCTCGTACAGGAGATACGGAGGAGTCCAGAGATCCCCAGTAGTTTTGGAATCATAGTAAACATTGAAAAGCACACCGCAACAAAGGATCACCAAGAAAATCACCCCTGGTGACAAATACTGAGCCTTAGGAGGCCAAACATAGCGACGCCCCAGCAGAACCACCACGGTAAGAACCGTGCCAAAAAGCAAAATGCCCTCCAGTGGCCGACTACAGATCAGCAGGACGACTCCCAGTCCGACAAGCGCACCGTCTGCAAGTCTCGGGCGTCGTGCAAGACGTCGAATGCCTCCAAACACGAGCGCGCCACCAATGGCAGTCACTGCCCCCCCCCAATAACTCTGCGACCAGTAACCGACGATTCCGACCTGCATGAGCGCGACGAGACCTGCGACCAAAGCGAACTGAGGGGGCAACCATTCAAAGCACAACCACATCACAGCTGCGCTCATAAGCGAGACGCTAAGCCACACCCCCCAGGCCGGGTGTCCAAAGATTCTCTGCCCAAATGCGAGAAAGAGTCCCTGGGCTGGCGGATATTTACTCACATACTTAGGCTCTACGAGGATGTGAAACGATTCGAAGCTGCTCCAATGCGGAGGTGAAGGGTTGGCTAGTCGGCCAGATGCGAAGGTATCTGCAGCAAGCAGATACGAGAACTCATCGTGAATCTCGGGTCGAGGATATCCCCTGATCGCACCAAAGAAGACGCTGCCACAGAAGGAAAGGACCCCCGCAAACAGAACGGCACGTCTGCGAGTCAGAAGGATGTCTCTAAACTTCGATAGTACCACGTCGCACTCTCCACAAGGCCTGATCCACCCTCACAGAAACATTCACAACGACTATCCAGAGACACGCATGGCGCCAGGACTTTCTTCGAGAGACCCCTGTGGCTCCGCCCGTCACACGAGATAGCCTCAACTCCGACTGGTTCACACCGTCATCCTGAACTTCAAGTAAGGCCAAAGCTTAGGTGCGGAAATACAGACAGAAACAAGAAAGGCCCCTAACGCACTGAAAAACAGGGGGCTGAATCCCAATCGTGGGCCAAGAATCTGGCTCCAACCAAGCAGCCATAACAACCCGATTAACTCCGCATCAAATCTCAAATTCCCGAAAATCGCAACTACACTCAAGATCGAAATGCTGATGTCGTAGTACATCACGTGAGGCGGAGCCAAAATCAGTACCGGACACGCCACCGCAATGAGGAGGCTGAAGTTCACTTCTCTCCCGCCGAAAAACCAAACTGCAGAGACGAGCACGATCGAAACAACGACAAGCGTCCACCCAAGAACATCGAAGACAAGAGATCGACTCCCCAGGAGAGCTTCAAGAAATCCCGGAAAAGATATGGAGTTGACCCGATTCACTCCAGCGTCAATTTCGGAAAACCACGGAGCAAAGTCGAACCAGCGTACGAGAACTTGGCCCGGTAAGGCGTATGAGCCGGCGAGAACGAGGAGTCCGGAAAGGACGCCTGTGAGCGCGCTCCTCCACCGCCCCGAAAGGACAAAAAGCCCAAGCAGGGGAAGGGCAAATTGCGGTTTGAACAATAGCGCTCCCAGACATAACCCGGCGAGAAATTCCCTGTTGATCAGAGTGCAGTACCACACCAAGGTGATCAGCAGGAAAGAGATCGCCGTATTCTGTCCACCAAAGACCGATCTCATCATAGGATAGTAGAACAAGCACAGAGCGAGAATCATGTAGAAGTACGAATGGAGATCTGGGCGTATCGAGACTATTAACCGTGTTGCCACGATCAGGGCGGTCAACATTATGATCGTGTGGACGACGTATGCGATGCGAAACGAGAAGCACGACAAGGGTGCATAAGCAAGGGCCACGTGAGGCGGGTAGGGGAAAGGCAGAACGCCCTGTTCTCCAGGAAGGTACGCCTCCTCCTCTCGAGTCATGCGCTCGAGATCATAGATCTTGGCAAATTCACCGGAAGCCGCCAGCCGTCCGGCAGCATAAAATGCAGGGAAATCTCCGCCCAGGCGACCCGTCAACGTTGTCGCGCCTTCACCCGTCACCAGAGCGATGGCGAATCCCAAGGCTATGCCGATCAGAATTCCGATCGGGTACCACTTGGCTCTCCAAGGTGTCAGGACATCAAATATCCGCACACGCAATCCCCTCCCCAATTGACGATCGAGCACGATCCAGGCTTCCTTACCACCCGCCCCTTACTCCTGTCCGTCTCCAGATGCTCAGTTTACCTTCGTGCCAGACCTTTTCGAACTGGTTACGCACAAGGCTCGGCTCTTTGGCGCCAATTTCCCAACCGAGCAGCTCGTTGATAAACGTATAACGGCTCAGATCGAGGGACTCGATGGCGTACGACACCTGAGGCTCGGGCGGAAACGCCGGGGTGCCCTCCCTGACTCTCACCTGGAAATAGTCCGGTCCCACCTCATAGTTGCCTACGTCCACACAACCAGCGGCGATACCGTAATAGGAAGCTGCATGAAGTAACGGATCGACTCTGGCCCAACGAGGAACCTTCTCGCGATATGTCATGATGAAAGGCCCCCTCACTACTCCGCTCCCAACTCCACCCGTGAATTCGCGTACGGATGCGCTCTCATTAAATAGGAGAATCGAATTGAGCAGTAGAAAAACGCCTGAAAGCGCCGCAAAGACAGTGACTTGCCGTCTTTCGATGAAACTCCGGGATGGGACCTCGAGGATGGGCAGGGACAAGAGCAAAATCAGCCACGGCAATCGCACATTGAACAGACTTCCCGATCCGATCCGAGAGGGGGCAAAGAGGTAAATCGCAACAAGGCATGCAGTTACAACTATCGTGTATTTATCGGCTGTGTTGAATGTTCCTGATCTCAATCGCCGCGCCACACCCGCTCTCAGGAGCATGTAGTACAGGATGAAAAAGGGCACCCATACTACGATTTGCCACCTGGAGAAAGTATCGATAGAAAAGAAAAGTAGTTCAACGCCTAAACTCGGGATGTCCTGTCCGGATGGCCAATCGGGGAGTCCGCCCCCTACGAGACCAAGATGAAAGAATATATATGAAAGCAACAACGCGATTGACGGAATCAATACTATTGTGGTGGATGCAACATTCTTGGCAGCGGATTTGAGGGAGGCAGTCTTTGCCATGCCAATCAGAAAGACAGACATTAGAAAAATGCAGAACGGTATCAGATGAAAATAGAATAGAAGCATCGCTGTGACATTCAGGACGATGGTCTTTTGCGGAAGAGAGCGATCCTGAATCTTCCAACTGATGGACATGGCCAGGAACATGAGCGGAATGGCTACTACGAAGCTGTAGAAACCCTTCATCACCGAGAAGTTGAACACCAGGGGGAAGATGAAAAAGGACATTGGGAAGCTTGGACGCCCCAAACTGCGTAGATAAATCGGAATACTGATCGACAATAGAAGCACAAAGACAGACAGGAAGATTCTCTCCACGACCAGAGGCGGCAAAAATTGTAGCAAGGGATAGGCCAGGATATGAAAGCCCAGATTGGGAACGGCCTGGAGAGAGTACGTGTAGAACTCCCCGAAAGCTTTGCCTCCGTGAAGGAGGTCATCCAAGATCACGAGGTTGTATAAGTGGCTTGGGCCATCTTGAGTCGGAAAGAAGGGTAGTAGCCAGATCAGGAGGAGCTGGGCAACCGCGAGAACGATATACAGGGAAAACTCGAGACCGAGCCGGTCCGGTCGCGTTGGCTTGGAGTTCGGGCGGTTATTATTCCCCGACTTATAGGATGTGGATTCGGTTCGCTCAGAACCGTGGACCGATCCTTTGCTTACATGCGTCGGACTGACAGCCCTGCGCCCTGCCCTAACGGAGTCCATCTGACCCGAGTGAAAAGCTCAGATTTGCTGCCTCCGCGAGCCAATCGAACAAGCGGGACAGAATCGCGGAACACTGCCGGATCAAATAGGCCGTACCGCCGGCCAAGGGAGACCAGCCGATGAGAATGATGGCGATCGGGACGAAGAGACCTAAAACCGAGCACGTGGACACCCATCCAGCTGTTCGCTGGCTGTCAGGTTCCATCAAACGATCGAGCTGGGACCGACCTGAAGCCCAGCGGCCCAGGAGACTGGGGATCAAGAGAAGAGAGCGGATTCCTTCGCGAAAGAGAATCATCGGATGGTGGCGGTGACTCTCTGCTCTTTCCACCTCTTCGTCGGCAATGCCGAGGCAGCGCGTCATCAGGTTATTGACCGAACTAAGTCGCTGTTCGTGGACCTCCGTCTGGCTCATCTGCTCGAGGATTTCGACGAGAGATCGGTCGGAGCGGCCCCCGACGTCGCGCTGGAAATAGTCCTCATAGCGGCTGGAAGCAACCAGTTCGTCGAGTGTCGCCTGAACCCGGAGGACATTCCGCATTAGCCATTCGTAATGCTCCTGGTTGAAGTGCTCCTGGTACTCGACACAGAAACTCCGAAACTTCTTCCGATAGGTCTCGATCAAGTCACGAGACTTCCGCCAGCGGTGCCGTCGGAGCTGGGCAACGCCGTATCCCAGGGCGAGAACGATCAATATAAACAGAAATGCCAGGAAACGCATGGCGGTTCCTTCCTCTCGCTGACAGACTCAATCCCGGTTCGCACTCTACATCGACAACCTGTCATCTTCCTTGCTTCACTCGGAGTTCGCCACTGATTCTTGTCTCTGTCGCCGCCGAATGCCGGTCCGGAGAACCTTCTGAATATTGTTTCTTTTTACTGCCAGGAATGCCCCGAAAGCGGCGCCAGACCATCCAGAGTCCAATTTGAACCTGCTGCCCATGACGTGCATATCTTACTGGTGTCGGGCAAACCACTCAATGGGGGCCTTGGGCGAAATGCGGAGGATCTTTGGAAGTATGCCGATGGCGTTTCGGGTTAAGGGTTTCGGGTTTCTAGGTGCAAGATAAGAAATTACAATAACTTAGGAGGATACTGCGGATCTTTCGGAGTGACAAGATCGGCGCAACTTGGGGTGAAGTTTCGCTTTTCTTTGTGGGTGGGCGTGCGCTAAGCTTTGCCGGAATCAGGAGGCTCAGTATGAAACGGATTTCGATTGCACTCCTCGTTTCGGGATTGTTCGTTCTCTGTCTGTCCTCTCTGTGGGCACAGCCTCGCAGGGAACAGGGGGCGGAGTTCTTTGCCGGATATGCGCTGAATCGGATGGACTATGGCGGATTCATCGAGGATGCGAACTGGTACGGAAGTAAGGACACCGTCAATTTCAACGGCTTCGACGTCACCTTCGACAAGTACCTGGTGCATACGAGCGCGACCGACACGATCGGGATCGCCGTCGATGTGGGCGGCTATTTTGGAAAGCCCAAGGTGAGCGTCTCCGGCGACAACCTGAGAATCTACACGGCCACGGTGGGTCCTCAGTTCACGAATCGGTCGCACAAGTATCTTCAGCCCTTCGTCCGGGCGATGTTTGGAGTCTCCTATATTGATGGCGATTTCGGTGCCGGTATCGAGAACGATCTTGGATTTGCGTTCATCGGCGGTGGGGGGCTGGACGTGAAGGTCAGTCCCGGGCTGGCGCTGCGGATTGCCCAGTTCGATTATCTGGGCATGCGGCACAACAGCGTCCTCATCAACAACTTCCGCTTCGCGACCGGATTGAGCTTCATGTGGTAGACCCTGAGTGGGATAAGCTTCCAGTGGGATAAGCTTCCAGCTTGTCTCTGGCATGTTGCCGTGGTCTTGCGGTTCTGTACTTCACCCGGTCAGCGGGGAGTCTGGGGGCGTGCCGGGGTTGCGGCTTCGAGTTCGGGACAAGCAGGATGCATGTCTTACTCGAGTGGGATAAGCTTCCAGCTTGTCTTTGGCATGCTGCCGGGGTCTTGCGGTTCTGTACTTCACCGGTCGGCAGGGAGCTTGGGGGCGTGCCGGGGTTGCGACTTCGAGTGCAGGACAAGCAGGATGCTTATCCCACTCCGGCTCGGCTTCGAGTACAGGACAAGCAGGATGCATGTCTCACTCTCAGGGTGTGCTTCTACCCTTTGACTAGACCGACCCCTCGAAGTAGAGCATATTCGCCTTCCTTCAGCCCCGCCTTGACCGGATTGTTCCGGATGTAGAGTCGGATGCGCTCCAGTTCCGCCCAGTCACGGACGATGCGATCGAAGCCCTCGTGGAACCAGAATTGTCCGGACGTACCCAAAGCCTCGTTGATCCGATTCGCTGTATAGGACTTCCAACTGTGGAGGATCTGATACAACCGCCAGTCACCCAACGGCTTGAAGATGATATGGCTGTGGTTCGGCATGAGAGCCGATTCATCTAGACAATATCGGATCCTGTCGAAATGAAGGAGCGCGTTCGCAACGATTTGGGATATTCGGCTTTCCCGGAGCGCACACGCGCCATACTGTTCATCGAGCCAGCCGTCGAGCTTATGGAAGGCGAATCGACAGTACTCGTCGTATTCGCGGTCGCTCCAGGGTGGCGGGTGAAGGCGAACCCAGAGATCACGTTCTTTGCGCAGGCCGTCGAGAGTCTCGGCCGGCAGCGCATCAGCGGTCCGAAAGGTGACGAAGTAAGTAGCTCCGTCTTGCTCCCAGTGAGGGAGATGGCGGATGGACTTTCGGATCGGTTTGTCGGCTGCAGCGGTTGGAAGAGGTTGTCCATACTACTATTAACGTTCGAGCTGGAGAATCTACGAAAGCGAGTGGGACAAGCCTCCAGCTTGCCGAGTGGGATAAGCTTCCAGCTTGTCTTGGGCATGTCGCCGGGGTCTTGCGGTTCTGTACTTCACCGGTCGGCAGGGATTCTGGGGCGTGCCGGGGTTGCGACTTCGAGTGCAGGACAAGCAGGATGCATGTCTCACCGTGGGATAAGCTTCCAGCTTGTCTTGGGCATGTCGCCGGGGTCTTGCGGTTCCGTACTTCACCGGTCGGCAGGGAGTCTGGGGGCGTGCCGGGGTTGCGACTTCGAGTGCAGGACAAGCAAGATGCTTATCCCACTCCGGCTCGACTTCGAGTGCAGGACAAGCAGGATGCTTATCCCACTCCGCCTCGGCTTCGAGTTCGGGACAAGCAGGATGCATATCTCACTCTGCGAGCTTCGGAACCGGGGCAAGCGATGTCGTACCCAAAGATTTTCCGTGTTTTTCCCAAATTCGACGACGTGGTTGGAAAGGGCCGCACTGTAATGGTCATGCGGGAGAATGTATGATGTGACCTCAGGCTGGCGACATGGAGAACCGCCAAACCGGATCCGCGGTTAGGCTCAGGTTTTTGTGCGAATCTGGCTTCGCTCAGCGGTATAATCTCTGCTCAAAAGTCCCGGTCGGAACGAAGAGACAGGAAGGTTCAGCCCGCTATGGGACGCTTCAACATGACCTCGGGCAAGCCCAATGCGATTTCAGCGCACTCCCGAGGAGTGGCGATCATCGAGTTTGCCGTGGTCCTCCCTCTCTTGCTGTTGCTGGTCCTGGGCGTCATCGAGATGAGTCTCCTCCTATATGATCAGGCGATGATCACCAACGCCAGCCGTGTGGGTGCTCGGCTTGGTATCACTTTGGTTGATGGTGGGGCCTCGATAATTCCCGACGACGATATCGAGGCGGCCGTCGACAAGTACTTGACAGGTCATATGATCAGTTTTGCCCCGGACGCAGTAAATACGACTATTACGCGAGTCGGCGCCAGCCCTACTGGCCACGTAACTGTCCATGTCGAATACTCCTTCACCTTCCTTGTCTTTCCGAACTTTGTGGCCGGAGTCTCGGACGGAATCACGCTCTCAGCCGACACTGTTATGCGAATGGAGTGACGAGGTGTTTGATCCCGGAAAATCGAAGTTTTCGAAACAGAGCCGAGGCGCAACATTACTCGAGTTCACCGTCGTCCTTGCTCTTCTATTGATAGTCACATTTGGGATCGTGGAATTCAGTCTTCTCATGTTCGACAAGGCTGTTTTGACAAATGCCTGTCGTGAAGGGGCTCGCGCGGGAATCGTTTCCCAGAGTCCACGGATGACCGACGCAGAGATTAGAGATGTCGTCATGGAATACTGTCGGAACTATCTAGTCACCTTCGGAGGAGACACGTTGGAAGCGGGAGATATCTCCGTCTCGCCGTCCGATCGCACCGGACTTCCCTATGGGACCGACCTGACCGTCACAGTCAGCTACCAATACGAGTTCCTCGTTCTCTCCAATCTGGTTGACAGTCTGGTGGGTCCGGTGGAGCTACAGGCAACTGCAGTGATGAAATTGGAATGACAGGCTGCAGGAACACATGAATCGCGTCGTTTCCCGGTTTGGCGACTCTCGAGGCGACGTAATTGCGTGGGGTATGGCGCGTATGATCGCGCTCCTTGCTTTCACTGTTCTCGGGGTAGATCTCGCTGAGGGCACTTCGGAACGATGGGCGGCATCCCCAGGCGCTGGCAGAGTAAACCGCGCCGCCGTTTGTACCACGCACACAAAGGGGCCTCCGGGATGTCTGTGTGCCTTCCTTCACACCAGGTGAATCCTCGTCTCAGAATCATTGGCATCTTCATTTACTTGGGTTTGAACCTGAATTCACAGGCCAGGCATACTCCGTGTCAAAATGACCAAGACCGATTCGATGTTGTAGCTTGAAGTATAGGAATCGCCAATGAACGTCGTCGAACTGGAAAATGTAACGAAAACCTTTGGAGCCGTCGTGGCGGTGGATGGTCTGTCTCTGGCCGTTCCCGAAGGTTCCGTCTACGGGTTCATCGGGCCGAACGGGTCGGGAAAGACGACGACGCTGCGGATGATCATGAATATCTACTATCCGGATCGCGGCGAGATCCGTGTGTTTGGACAGGCCCCGGGAGATTCGACCTCCGACAACATCGGATACCTCCCGGAGGAAAGGGGTCTGTACCGCAAGATGAAGATCCGCGATCTGCTCGTCTTCTTCGGAGAGCTCAAGAACGGCCAGGATGTCAAGCACGAGGTCGACTACTGGCTGGATCGGTTGAGCCTCTCCGGGTGGGCGTCGAAGTACATCGAAGCTTTGAGCAAGGGCATGAGCCAGAAGGTCCAGTTCATTGCGACGGTCGTCGCCAAACCGAAGCTGCTCATTCTCGACGAGCCCTTCTCGGGCCTCGATCCCGTCAATGCCGACGTGCTGCGGGAAGCCATCCTGGATCTGCGACGTGCCGGTACGACCGTCATCTTCAGCACCCACGACATGAATGTCGCCGAGCGGCTCTGCGACTTCATTTTCATGATCTTCAAAGGCGAGAAAGTACTCGACGGGACGCTCGAGGAGATCCAGAGCCGCTACGGCAGCGACACGCTGCGCATAGCACTCGATGGAGGTTCGCAGACGCTTGGCGGGATACCCGGCGTGGAGCATGTCCGGGATTATGGGCAGGTCCAGGAGATCCGCCTTCTGCCCGGCGCCGACCCCCAGACCCTGTTGGCGACCCTGGTGCAGAAAGCAAGGGTCCGAAAGTTCGAAATCGTTCAGCCTTCGCTCGAAGACATCTTCGTACGCATCGCCGGACAGCCGGCGGAGGGGACCGTCCATGCTGCGAGTGCTTAAGATCGCCCGGCGGGAATACCTCGCCGCCGTCAAACGCAAGGGGTTCATCATCGGTCTGGTGCTTGCCCCCCTCCTGATGGGCGGCGGGTTCATCGGCATGGCCCTCGTCCAGACTCAAACCGACCTGAGCGACCAGCGGATTGCCGTCGTTGATTACACCGGACAGCTCGCAGACGCCCTGATCGCCGCTGCGAAGGAGCGCAATCAGAAGGAGATCTTCGACAAATCGGGCGGCCAGGTCAACGCGCGCTTCCAGCTGGAGAAAGTCGACCCGTCCGGTCGGGACAGGGATGAATTGAGACTCGAGCTAAGCAACGAGATCCGGGACGGAAAGTTGGTCGGATTCATCGAGATTCCCTCCAGCCTGCTTGAAGAGGGTGCCGACGATCCTGAGAATCGTCCCCGCTATTTCTCGGCCAATCCGGCGCAGACGGATGCTCGAAGCTGGCTCAATCAGGCTGTCAATCGGGAGATCCGGCGCCGGCGACTGGTCGAGGCCGGTGTGGATCCCCGAGACCTCGACTCCCTGTTCGCCTGGTATGACGTCGAAGCGACCGACCTGGTCTCGCGGACCAGCAGCGGAACGATCGGGGAGGCCAAACAGGTCAGTGATGCTCGGACCGTCGGAGTTCCCATGGGGGTGATGTTTCTGATGTTCATCATGATCATGATGGGGGCCGTACCCCTGTTGAATGCGGTCATGGAGGAAAAGACCCAGGGGATTGCCGAGGTCATGCTCGGCTCGGCCAAACCCTTCGAGTTCATGATGGGAAAGGTGCTTGGAGGCGTCGGCGTCTCATTGACGGCTTCCGCCGTCTACATCGGTGTCGGGGTCTTCGCACTCATGAATATGGGCCTTGTCGGCCTCATCCCCTTCAAGGTGCTGCCCTGGTTCGTTCTCTTCACGGTCCTGGCCATCCTGATGTTGGGGTCCGTGTTGGCTTCCTTCGGAGCCGCCTGCAGCGATGCCAAAGATGCCCAGAACCTGGTGGTTCCCGGTCTGTTTCCAGCCATGATCCCGATGTTTCTGGTCATACCCGTCCTGCAGGATCCGAACGGTGCGTTTTCGACCGCAATGTCATTGATTCCACCCTTCACTCCCATGCTGTTAACCATGCGAATGGCCACCGTGGAGGGCGCTCCGATGTGGCAGCTCTGGGTCGGACTCGTCGGCGTTCTGGCCATGACGATTCTGGCGGTGTATGCGGGCGGAAGGATCTTTCGGGTGGGGATCCTGATGCAGGGTCAGCCGCCGAAGCTGGGGCTGCTGGTGAAGTGGGCCCTCCGGGGGTAGCCGGCGAATTTCGCCGGTTTTCGCGAAGGGAATCGCTCACGCGGATTTCGCCAAGGGTCTTCTTTGCTTTCGGGTCGTCACCGAGAGCCTTGCGGCTCCGAGTGGAATCGGATCGGAAGGAGAAACAAGAGCCCGGTGGGCGCCTTTGCGAGAGGCCGGCTCTCCCCCAAGACGGCTCGCGCAAAGGCTTTTACCCCGGCCGGTCTCAACTGAGGCGCCGGCAAGCGGCCAGGGCCATGAGAGCGGCGCCCAGGAGGAACAGGCTCGTCGGCTCCGGAACAATCCTCGGAGGGTCGTAAATCGTGAAATGCGAGAGCCCCCTCGTCTTCCCTTGAGGATTGGCATCGAAACCGTCGGCCTCTCGAACTGCGAACGTCAATGAGATATCGGCAGGGCCGCTGATCGACAATGCTGTCAGGATCTCAGTAACCTTGACGTCGCTCAGCTTATAGAGCGCCCACTGATGGCCTGCTTTGAGAGCGATATAATCAAAGACCTCTTCGACAGTGAAATTGATCGTCCCCCCGTTTCCCCACCCCGAGTTGTCGGTGTAGATTTCGGTAAGGCTCACACCCGCCAAGACGTCGACGGCCTCACGATTTGCGGCGTTGCCGACGTTGTTTCCCGTTTGGGCCAACCCTGTCAGAGTGAGATCAGCCATGGCGATCTCCACGGTGTCGGCCATGGTTGCAGTCATAGATCCAATCGTCAGAACTACAAAGACGAGGCAAAACCTTTTCATCCTGTGCTCCCAGTCTCCCCAACAGGCAACAAGGGCTCCGAGTTCATTTCCCGGCGCTCACTGTTTCTCAGCATGAATCATGCCAATGCGTAACTCTTGACGAAGCTCTCATCTTAATGACGCGTAAACATTGACAGCAAAATCATTTGTCCGCTTATCGGCACATCGCGAGCGCACGATCGGATCGGGTCTCTCTATGTCGTAGCCTTCTCAGCTGTGTAAGGAATTCTGACAATGTCGGGGATGGAACGTCGAGGAGGGTGGGGGTGAACGAGGATGGAAAGAGCATCCCCAGCCTGTCGCTACTGCGCCGGTACCTGCCCGCGAACGGGAAGCCAAAGCGGAATCCCGATGAGGGTTTTGACGGCCGCGCGCTTACCGTTCAGCATCGCCGGTCGGAAGACCCATTGGCTCAAGGCTTCGAGGATGGGTGCGTTCAATGCCGGGTCCGGGGTGCCCTTCACTTCGATTTGCTCCATCCTGCCTTCGGTATCGACGACGGCATAGACAATGACCTTCTCGCCCAGGTGAGGCCGAACGAGTTTGGGGGGCAACACCGGCTGCTTCTTGATGACCGGAAAAGGCAAGACTAAGCCCTCTTGATTGAGGATCAGGTCCGATTCCTCCGGATTGACCTGAACGCTGGTATTGCGCAAAACGGCGAATTCGAAGGTCCATGAAGGATCGGCGTCGCTCTCCTTCTCCCGCATATCGAGATAGACCGTGTAGACCTGCTCATCCGTAAACAGGCCATACGAAGGCAGCCCTCCCCCGCCCCCCTCGGTGGAGACGATGAACAGGCCGTAATTCGTCTTCAGCGGCGGTGCCGGAGTGATGAGCGGAAGCGGTCGGTCTGCTGCTGAGCCGCTTCCTGCTTCTTCCTCTCCCCCGACGATCGTGATCCCCTTGAATGGGCTGGCGCTCGCACCGGGACCGGCGGCAGGGCCGGCTCGAATCCGGCTCCGTTTCCTGAGCCCGACCCGGTCACGGAGATCCCGCTGTTTGCCGTTCCGCTGCCTGATCCGGACCCTGCCGAGGCCTTCTTGGATCCGAAGTGGATATTGACGACCGCCCCGGACTGCGTAAAGGTCGGGGATTCGGAAGCGACCGCAGGAACCTGATTCTCGAGCTTACCATCGGAGGTTTCTTCGCCGGCAGCCGATCCCGGTTCCGTCCCGGTCGATTCGAGGTTCGCCCGTGGCGAGATGACGAACTGTCCCCGTGCTTCACCCGGCGGGATCGAGACAGGCGTACCCGGCACGGCCGGCAATGGACTCAGTGCGAGCATGTTTCGCACTTCGTCTCCCCCCGGGAGTGAGACCGAGGGGCCGACGTCGACCGAGACCGAAGGTCGAACGGCTCCCGTGTTCGCTCTTCCGGTCGGCCGGATCTCACCGGTACCGGAAACCGTGACCGGTGCGACCGGTTCTCGTACCCGAGGCCGGACGGGCTCGGGCGGCTCGGCGGCTGCGGTCGTGGAACCCGGCTGCGGATTCTGAGAGGAATCCTCCGCGGCCGGGAGTTCGACCGGCTGATCCGTGGACACCGGTACCGGCGTCATGGCCAGCGGTTCCGGCAAGTCGAGCTCCGGAAGCTTCAAGCTCTCCGGTTTGAAGGGGAGGGGCTCGATCCTCGGCTCGTCCGCGGGTCCCGGTGGAAGCGGGGGAGGAGTCAGTGTCTCCTGGAGAGGAACCAGGTCGGGAAGATTGCTGAGGATGACGGGTTTCGGCAGCCGAGGGGGTATCAAAGGTTCGGCCGGTTCAGGCTTCGGCGTCTCGATAGGCGCAGGCGGCTCCGCTTTGGCGACCTCTGACGGCGCCGATTTCGCTTCGGCAGGGCTTTCCTCGTCGGAGAGCTCGGACGGGAGAATGGCCTCGGGTTTGGCAATCATGACGAAGTTCGGCAGCATCAGGGGCGGTGCGAGAGTGGGCAAGTCTTCGATGTCGGGCTGCAACAAGGTCTCGGAACGGTTCGTGGGATGCGGAGGATTCGAAACGATGGTCTGAGGTCCCGGGTAGACCAGCCCCTTCGGCGCGGGAGGGGCGGGCGCCTGAGGAGCCTCGCCCGGTGCGGGTTCCGAGTTTGCTTCGAGACCGGGCCCCGAAGGGGCCACGGGTGGGAGCCACATGATCTTCTCGGTCTCCAACTTCTGAGCCCCGACCTCAGGTTTCTCCCGGGGGCTGACCCGCCGTACCGAGACATTGGCCATCGGGAAGGAGAGTGTCAAGACGAGCGCGAGACCGTGAGCAACCAGGGAAAAGGGAATTCCCTTCAAGGGCACATAGACACGGCCGAGATCGAGCGACGTCAGGACAGGACGGACAGGGCGTGGTGCTCCATATCGGGGAATCCTCAAGCCGGCGGATCTGAACATCCTCTCGCTCCCTGGGCGTCGTCGGTCGCCAATATTGTATCGGCTGAGTCTGTTGAAACTTTGGGTCGTCGGTTCACGGCTCTTTGTCGTTGTTCTGCTGAGGCAGTCTACATTTTGACTGCAGGGCTATTCTGAGACGGATCTCTGTGTATGGCAAGCCCGGTCGATCTGCAAATCGCAGACGGTCTATTGGCAGGCGTCTGGGTGAGCCATAGAATACAACCGTGGAGTCTCTCGACCAGCTCAGCCAGTTTACCGAGAGAGCGATGAGGGAGAGCCGATTCGCCATGCTCCTCTCGCTGCTCTTCGGAGTGGCTATGCTGCTTGGTAAGGGGATCGCCTATTATTCGACGGGCAGCGCCGCGATCCTTTCGGATGCTGCGGAATCGGTCATCCATCTTTTTGCTGTGATCTTTGCTGCGTTCAGTCTGTGGCTGAGCTCCAAACCTGCCAATCCGCGCTTTACCTTCGGTTATGAGCGGATCAGCTTCTTCTCGGCAGGATTCGAAGGCGCACTGATCATTCTGGCGGCAACAGTCATCCTCTTTCAGGCCGTCACGAAGCTGCAGGGAGAGATCGAACTTCAGCGGCTGGGATTCGGTACTCTCATCGTGGGTGGGGCGGCTGTCGCCAATGCAGGCCTTGGCCTGTACCTCGTTCGGACAGGGCGGCGCACGGGGTCGCTGATTCTCGAAGCCAACGGCCAGCACGTACTTACCGACAGCTGGACGAGTTTTGGCGTCGTGGTGGGTCTGCTGCTGGTGATGCTGACGGGTTGGCGTCAGCTTGACCCAATCTGCGCGATTGCTGTTGCCCTGAACATCGTTTGGTCGGGATCGCGATTGATCTTCCGTTCAGTCGGTGGCCTGATGGACTATGCCGACCCTGCGGTTGCTTCCGAGATCGGTGCGGGGATGGAAAAGCTCTGCAGCGAGCTGCAGCTTCGATATCATGGGCTGCGGTTCCGCAATACCGGCTTCCGGCTGTTCATCGAAGTGCACCTTCTCTTCCCGGCGGATGTGTCATTGGCAACGGCGCATCGGCTCGCCACGGAGGTGGAGGAACGACTGCCCATGGTACTCGGTCGTACGGCGGAGGTCGTCACCCATCTCGAAGCCCTGGAGGACCACGCCAGGGTCCACCACAATGAACACTACACGGGAAAACCATGAGAATTCTCGATTTGGCGTGAAACTCGGCCGATCGAGTCCGACTGTCAAGTCCGGTTCTCCCGTCCTCCGGTTCTCCCGTCCTCGCGTCCTCCCGACAACTGTTCTCCGCTCCCGCTTCCCGATTTCCGTGTCCCTCTCGAATCTCAAATCGCAGACCACAAATCACAAAATCCCCCTTCCTCTTGGTGTATGCGGTTGGAACCGTTAGACTAGAAAGTAATTCCGTCGAGCCGAAAACGGAATGGCGGCCCCGGCCGCAGGCCGTTGGGGTCGATTCCTGCAAAACCTGCATAAGTCAAGGAGAGTGTAGTCATGAAGGGAACTTCGTTCCGCATTCTGTCGATTTTGATCACGGCATTGGCCGTGACGTTTCTGTTCGGGTGCACCGGGTCGACTCCGGAAAGCAGTGAGGGGCAGCCGGCGGCTGTCACCGAGCAGCCGGCGACACCGATGACGGCGGTGGCCGAGCTTCAGCCCACAGAGGGTAATTCGGTGAGCGGGGAGGTACAGTTCGCGCAGACCGACTCAGGCGTACACGTGACTGCGAGGGTCACGGGGCTGACACCGGGGAAGCATGGCTTCCACATTCATGAAAATGGTGACTGCAGCGCTCCCGATGCTTCGAGTGCGGGCGGTCATTTCAATCCGACCGGAGTCGACCATGGAGCGCCGACGGCGGCGGTTCATCATGTCGGCGACCTGGGCAATCTGGAGGCCGGCGATGACGGAGTCGCGACCTACGATGAAACCTACGACTTCCTGAGCTTGAATCAGGGAGATCAGAACTCGATCCTCGGAAAGGCCGTCATCGTTCATGCTCAGCCCGACGATCTGACTTCGCAACCAACCGGTGCCGCAGGCGCCCGGGTGGCCTGCGGGGTGATCGAGTCCCAGTGATCGGCGCCGGGGGGTCTCTCCCCCTCTGCAGTCAATGAGAGCCCCCGAAGGCTGGAAGGGAAGGGCCTGCGGATCCACGCGGCATTCCGAGATGTCTGCATCGATCGGTTCCTTTCGGAGCCGCTTCTGCCGAACGTCGAGAGGTGTCACAGGGACGACTATCGATTCGAGGTCGCGGCCTATCTTCGGACTTGTTGAACAAATGACTGAAAAACTCGAGCGGTTGTGGCATACTGAAGTGTACGAGCACAGCCCTCCGAAAAGGAGCGGCGGTTCACAACGAACCTTTGGGAGGTGAAACCCGTCTAGATGATTAGGGACTGTCGCAAACGAGTCGAGGAGAGCTTATGATGCTGGCCTTGCCGTTCCTAATCGCAATGTTTTCCATGCCGTCGACCGCTCCGGTCGCAGCCGACAGTCCACTCTATCTGCCGGATGACATGGTCGAGTTTTTCGAGGCCCGAGTGGACCGACGGGTTCCGGAACTGCAGCGCCTCGAGGGCATCATCAAGGCGATCTTTGGTGACGACGGGCTGAATTTCACCTATGAGGACGTGACTCGAACTGCCGAAGGAGTCTTTCGCACCGGCTCGGGGAACTGCCTTTCCTTCACGCAACTGATCGTCGCCGTGGGGCGACATTTCGATCTGAACGTCCGTTATCGTGAAGTCGATGTGGCGCCGACCTGGAGCAAGCATGGCCCACTGGTCGTGCTGAACGAGCACGTCAATGCCCTGGTGTCGATCGGCGGTCGTGCCTATATCGTGGATCTCGTTCCGGAGATCAATCGCATCGAGATCCGTGGCCATGTCGTCGAAGATACCCGCGGATTTGCTCACTTCTACAACAATATCGGTGCCGAGTGGCTGGCCGCCCGAAATGGTGAGATGGCCGTCAAGACGTTCGTTCGGGCGACCGAAGTCGATCCGACCGCGGCATTCGCCTGGGCGAACCTCGGAGTGGCATTGGCTGTGCTCCATCGGGACGCAGAGGCCGAGAAGATGTACCAGGAGGCTCTCGATCTCGACCATGAGAACCTCGTGGCCATGTCGAACCTCTCGGAGCTCTGCAGGCGCCACGGGCGGACGCGGGAAGCCGAAGCGCTGCTGAAGAAGGTCGAAGATTTCCGGAACAGGAACCCCTACTACCACTACAGTCTGGGCTTGGAGGCACTGCATACCGGCACTCCGGAAGAAGCCATCCAGCACTTCAAGGATGCCGTGAAGCGGAAAAAGCACGAGCATCGCTTCTATTTTGGCCTCTCCCAGGCATACGCCAGACTCGGGAATTGGGGCGAAGCCGTCAAGTATCTCGAAGAGGCACGCAAGTACGCGCCCGACGAGCAGGGCAGGGAACGGTACTCCCAGAAACTCGATCTGCTGGCCTCCTACAGCGCGCACGACGCAGCCCCCCAATAGCCGGCCTCAAACCGAGCACCCTCAGATCGAGCGGCTGTTCAGTGCTTTGTCGGGCGGAAGGTCTTGGCCCGACCAGAGCTTGCGGGAAGTCCAGGGTTCGCCTCCATCGGTCCAGAAGCGATGGGACGAGGGCAGTCCCAGCGGCAGCAGTCCGGCTGCACACAAATAGCAGCTCCCGACCGAAATGTACGTCTCTCCGATGCCCGGCTGTCGGCCTGCGAAGCCGATCCGCAGCCAACCCTGTTCGTCGAAGGTTCCCGGTGCTTCGACCTGCCGACGGATCACCGCAGTCAGTGCGCTGCGAACCTGCGCCGGACTGACCGGCGACGGAAGCTCGTCCCGCAAGGCGATCTGGCCCAGGAGCTGGAACGCCCCAAAACGGTAAGCCAGCGAACGCCCGATCGGCGGATAAGCGCCTTCGGGGCCGATGAGTCGCTCCTGAACCTCGGCATAGCGCCGGCTGACTCCGCGAATCTTGCCGAATTGCTCCCGGTAGTCGGGGCTGACTTCCTGAATTGTTCCGAGGATGTCGATGAGGAAAGGCTGAATGACGAAACTGTTGTAATAGTCCCAGTGAAACTCGGGGCCGTCTCCGAAAATCCCGTCACCCAGATACCAGCTTTCAACGGCTCTCAATGCCAGGTCGACACGTGTCCGGTCCCATTCTGCGCCGATCCTGTAGAAGAAAGCCTCGATCATCGCACTGAACAGAATCCAATTGCTGTAGTAGGGAGTGATCTCTCGAGTCGTCCGCAGGGCTGCCAGCAGATCGGTCCGGGTTCGCGCGTCGGACTGGTGCCAGAGCTGTTCCGGGGCACGGAGTACGGCCTGGGCCAGAAATGCGGCATCCACCAGAGGCTGGGAGCCGTCCGTGAAGTTCATGAAATCGGGTGACGCCGGATCCACGGCCATGGTCAGCGCCTTGCGCGCCAGTTCCGCATAGCGGTTTCGGAGGGGGCCCTCTTCGCTGTTCTCGTTGCCGAGCTCGAGCCATGGAGCGATGCCGCACAGTAGGCGACCGAAGGCTTCCAGACAGGCGAACCGGGAACGATCGGTCCTCTCCGGAAGGTTCTGCCTGAGCGTTCCCTCGGCCAGGTTTGTCAGCACGGGTTCCGACAGCCGCGAGGCGACATCGACCCAGTAAGTGCGATCCTGCGGGCCGTCGCTCAGTGGCTGACTTGGTGTCTGCGATCGAGCAGTGGCTGTGGCCAGCGCCCCCACGACACCGCTTTGGCCGATGCCGGCAAGAAAGGTTCGGCGCGAATTCTTTTGCATCGTGTCAACTCCGGGGGACGTCGACTGGATCGGCGTCGGATCCGCTCGACTCCTCTGCTGCAATCGGGAAAGCAAGGCTCGCATAGGTCACGACCGAGCCCGTCTCATCCATGCGACAGTAATTGTGGGCCAGCATTCTTCCCCGCAACCCTGGGAAAAGCCGAAGCAGCGTATAGATGGCCGAAACACCGCAGACCTGCCTCCGGTTGCCATCCGCTTCAACGCGGTCGAGGAAGCCTCCTGCATCGCCTCGCAGAACCGGCTCCAGCAGAGCGCGGTCCTGGGACATCGTTTCCACAACGGCCGAGTCGTCCGGTGCCTCGTCGTCCCCATATCTCGGCCCGAGATGAGCCAGGTCCACGCTGGCAATGTAGCAGGTGCGCTTTGGGCAGGCTGCTTCAGCGGATCGCAGGGCCTCAATCAGCTTTCCGATTCCAGCCTCGCAGTCTGTCCCAGGCCGTAGTTGTCGAAATGAGAAGCTGGTCAGCACGGGGACGATCGAGAAGCTGCGATCCTCGAAGAGGTGCTGCAGGAACAACACCTGGAATTCAATGCTGTGTTCGGTGCGATGAGAGAGGTCCTCTGCAAAGGTCCCGGAACCCAATTGTTTCTCGAGTTCGGCGAGAAAGGGTCTGTCGCAGCGGGCCGTACCCAGCGGCGTTCGGAAGTCCTTCTGTGCGATCGAGAAGGACTCGGGTAAACCCATATGACCGATGCCGAGGATGATGAAACGTTCGGGAAGGATGCTCTCCCGCAGGTAGCGATATGCGTGAGTATAGGTCGGTCCGCCGAGACGCAGGTCGATATGGGGTGCGATCAGTGCCCGGACCTCCCGCGATCCGGGTGCCTGCGCGAGACCGGCGCCATCCGGATGGACATACAGGGAGGACAGTGCCTGATTCGTTTCGCGCGCAACTGCAGGATAGCTCAAGCCCGCGTGGACCGATTCCCGAACCGACTGAGAACGAAAGGCGAGGAGGACGCGCGCCTGTTCCTGGCGGAAGTGCTCGTTGTCGAGGAACAGCAAGGCATCCAGCCGGCGCAGGAGAGATTCGAGTTGCGAGCGGGGAAGTTCCTGGCCCAGCCTCTGTGAGAACTTCCACTGGATGTCCGACGGCGTGTTCGTACCGTCGAGCAGCAGCATCAGCCGGTAGAATTCCGGGGCGACGGCAACCGCCTGCTCGCCGATCTGAAGCGGGTCCCGCAGCAGAACCGCCGTGCGACCATCCTCGGTGAAGGGAATGGCCTCGAGGTCGCGGAGCAGCGGGCGTTCGTCACTGAGTTTTGCTTTCCGAAGGTTTCCGTGTGCCAATTCGGACAACATCTTACAACGTCTGGCAATGGCTTCTGATCGAGGCTATCCTGTGACGACCCGCCCGATGAGCAGGTGGGGAGGAGGCTCTGCATGCGAATCCGCCCTTGGACCCTGATCGTACCCGTTCTCGCAATCTGTGTTCTCGACGCCCATGGACAAGCGGAATCCGAGGCCAGGACCTACGCGGAGTGGATTCACGAATACACGACGGACGCCCGGTTTTCGAGCGAAATAGTGGACCACCTTCCGACCTCGGAGACGGTCCAATCACCGCTCGACTACTTTGGCGAGATCGTCGGTGCCCCGGGAAGGCTCCACTACGTCGATGAAATCTACGGCTACATGGCCGCCCTGGCGACTGCGTCTCCTCGCGTCATGCTCCGCGAGATCGGCTCGACCGAGGAGGGGCGCAAGATGATCGAAGTCATCATCGCGGATGAGACGACGCTCGGTCAGATCGAGCGGTACCGTCATTATCTGAACCGCCTCGCCGACCCCCGCGCTACGAACCTCGCCGAACGAGACGAGATCCTTTCACTGGCCAAGCCGCTCTACTACGTTACGGGCGGACTCCACTCGCCTGAGACGGGTGCGCCGGAAATGCTCATGGAACTCGCCTTCCGACTGGCCGTCGAAGAGTCGGACCTGATCCGCAATATCCGCGAAAGGGTCATTACCGTCATTGTGCCCGTGGCCGAACCGGACGGCCGCGATCGAATGGTAGATACCTACAACTATCGCAAGGCGCACAACGACGTGGGGCCTCCGCTGGTTTACTGGGGACACTACGTGGCGCATGACAATAACCGGGACGGCTTCTGCCTGGCGCTGAACCTGACACGCAACATCCTCGATGCGTTCCTGTACTGGAAACCGATCGTGGGTCATGACCTGCATGAATCCGTCCCCTATATCTACATCTCAACCGGGACGGGCCCCTACAACGAGAACCTGGACGCAATCACCGTCAATGAGTGGCACAGCCTGGCGCACGAGGAGGTCACGGCTCTGACCGCCCGGGGTATGCCCGGTGTGTGGACGCACGGCTTCTATACGGGGTGGGCCGGCAATTACCTGCTTTGGATCCCCAACAATCGCAACTCGATCGGGCGTTTCTACGAGACTTTCGGGAATTCGATCCCCGAAACCAAGGAGAGAAAGCTGACCAAGCGGAGCACGTCGCGAGAGTGGTATCGCACGAACCCTCCGCTCGAGAAGACGCTCTGGTCATTTCGCAACAACATCAACTATCAGGAGACCGGCCTCCTGACGGCACTCAACTATGTTGCCGACAACGGATATCGATTTCTCAAGGACTTCTACCAGAAGGGTCTCAACGCCATAGAACGAGGGCAGGAGGAGCCACCCTACGCCTTTGTCATTCCCGCCGATCAGCCGCGGCCGATCGCGACGGCGGATCTGGTCAATCTGCTCCGCCTGCAGGGCCTCGAGATCCATCGTCTGGCCGGCGAATTTACTCCGACTGCCAAAGACAAGCTGAAAGAGGAAGATTCCGAGGGCGAAGAGGAGGCGAAAACGGAGGAGAGGAAAGCCGGGGACGAGCGCCGCTATCCGGCCGGTTCCTACGTCGTCCGCCTGGACCAGCCCTACCGAACGCTCGCCAGGATTCTGCTCGGGAAGCAGGATTTTCCGGCGGATGCGGAACCTCCCTATGACGATACCGGCTGGACGCTGCCTTTCTTGAGAGGTGTCGAGGCAGTCGCGATCGATGATCCTTCGATCCTCGAGGCGGAGATGCTCCAGGTCAGGGAGGACGCCAGGATGCAGGGCCGGGTGGATGAACCATCCGATCCGGTTTTCGCCGTCAACCACGATACCGATGACGCTTTCACCGTACTTCGCTTCCGTCTCCCCGACGTTCGATTCGAAGCGGCGGAAGCGGCTTTCGAGGCGGGAGGACACCGGTTCAATGCCGGAAGCTATCTGATCCGCGCTTCGGGAAACCCGGCCAACCTGAGCAGTCGCTTGCAGATCGTCGCTCTGGAAACGGGACTCGAAATCCGGGGGATCGATGCGGTCCCGGAGGCGCTGGTGACCCATGAGGTCGGAGTGCCCCGTGTGGCGCTCGTCCACACCTGGGTGGCGACTCCCCAGAACTGTGGGTGGTGGAGGCTGGCCTTCGACCGGATTGGAATCCCCTACACGTACCTCTCCGAGCAGGACCTGGCGATTGAGGACCTGTCGCGTTTCGACGTGATCGTCTTTCCAGGCAGCTACGCCGGTACGGATCGTCTGATCAACGGAACGACCGACGTTGGTGAGCCGATTCCGTGGAAGCACACGGAGGCGACCCGTTTCCTCGGCCTGATCGATGAGACCGATGATGTGCGGCGAGGCATGGGGTATGCCGGTGTCGAACAGCTCTCCCGGTTCGTGAAGCAGGGCGGTGTGCTGATTCTGGAAGGCAACAGCTGCGCCTTTGCCATCGACACGGCGCTGGTCCGCCGCGTGCGGATCCGGCCGCCCGGCGAACTGCTGGCACGGGGAACGGTGCTGAAGTCGGTGATCAAGGACACGAAGAGCCCGATCATGTATGGGTACCAGGACGATATTGCCGTCCACTTCAACCAGTCCCCTGTGTTTCGGGTCGATGACAGCGTCGGCAACTTCGCGACACCCGACTGGTTGAAGGATGAACTCTGGAATGCGGAAGTCCCCAGAACGGTCCTCACATTCGCGAAGAAGGACCTCTTGATGAGTGGGATGTTGCGGGGCGGACAGGCACTGGCAGGCAAGCCGGCGGTCGTCGATGTTCCGCTCGGGCAGGGTCACATCGTCATGTTCGCCATCCAGCCCTTCTGGCGCTGGGAAACCCACGCCAGCCACGCCCTGGTCTTCAACACGATGCTCCACTGGAACCATCTCCGCACCGATTGGCCGGCCCGCCCGCCGGAGGATGAACAGGACGACGAAGATGCGGATGGGCTCCAATCCGCAGCGATGGAATAGGGGACGGGGATCTCCTGTTGCAATTTCAATCCGATCCGAGAGAATAGCTAATATGAACGACCAGAAGTGCAGGGTTTCGACCGTCTTGTCCGCTTTGTTCATTCTGATGGTGACGGGGGTCTTCGGCCAGTCGTTGGTCGATCCCCAGATCGAGCAGAAGATCGATGCACTGCTCCAGAAGATGACGCTGGAGGAGAAGATCGGACAGATGAACCAGTACAGCAGCGCCTTCGATCTGACGGGACCGCCGCCGCAGGGCGGGGGAGGACGCCTGCAGTACGATCAGATCCGTAACGGTCAGGTGGGGTCCCTCCTGAATGTCGTTGGAGCGGACGCCACGCGCGAGGCCCAGCAGTTGGCCGTCGAAAACAGCCGTCTCGGCATACCGCTCCTGTTCGGGCTCGACGTAATCCACGGATATCGAACGATGTTCCCGGTCCCACTGGGAGAGGCGGCGAGTTGGGATCTCGAAGCGATCGAACGATCTGCCCGCGTTGCGGCGACGGAGGCGGCAGCTGCCGGAGTGCACTGGACCTTTGCACCGATGGTCGATATCTGCCGGGATGCCCGGTGGGGGAGGATCATGGAAGGCGCCGGCGAGGATCCCTACCTGGGATCCCGGATTGCCGCCGCCCGCGTGCATGGATTCCAGGGCACCGACCTCTCAGCCGCAGATACGATCGCAGCCTGTGCAAAGCACTATGCGGCCTATGGGTTTGCAGAGGCCGGTCGTGACTACAACACGGTCGACATCTCGGAAGCGACGTTGCGCAATGTCGTCCTGCCTCCCTTTCACGCCGCCGCCGAGGCGGGAGTGGCGACGTTCATGAATTCCTTCAATGAGATCGGCGGAGTTCCGTCGACAGCGAGTCATCTCCTGCAGCAGGAGATCCTGAAAGGGGAGTGGGTCTTCCAGGGATTCGTGGTCTCCGACTGGGGGTCGATCGCCGAGCTCATTCCCCACGGAGTCGCTGCCAATCTCGAGGAGGCTGCCCGGCTCGCCGTCTCGGCCGGAAGCGATATGGACATGGAAGGGCGGGCCTACATCGCAAATCTGGCCGACCTCGTTCGGGCGGGCCAGGTCGATGAGCAGCTGATCGATGACGCCGTACGCCGGATTCTCCGGGTGAAATACCAACTGGGTCTGTTCGACGATCCGTACCGCTACAGCGATTCGGGGCGGGAGAAAAGTCGGATTCTGACGGCCGATCATCAGGAGGCTGCCCGCGATGTCGGACGAAAATCGATCGTTCTGCTCAAGAATGAGCGTTCCATCCTGCCTCTCGAGCACAACATCGGAACGGTGGCCGTGATCGGCCCCCTGGCCAACGACAAGGACTCTCCTCTGGGCAGTTGGCGAGCCCAGGCCGTAGCCAACTCGGCGATCTCGCTGCTCGAGGGTGTCCGCAGTGCGGTCGGTCCGAACACGCAGGTTCTCTATGAAACCGGTGCGGCTCTCCTGAGCGGGCAGGCCGACTTTGCTGCCAATCTGCACTACAACACGACCGACCGTTCCGGTTTTCCCGCCGCGCTGGAGGCTGCCGGGCGAGCGGATGTCGTGATCATGGCGCTGGGCGAGAACGCCTTCCAGACGGGAGAGGGCCGAAGCCAGGCGGAACTTGGCTTGAAGGGCCTCCAGCAGGAGTTGCTGGAGCAGGTCTTCAGTAAGAACAAGAACGTGGTCGTCGTATTGATGAACGGGCGCCCACTGGCGATCGACTGGATGGCCGACAACGTCCCGGCGATCGTGGAGGCATGGCACCTCGGGTCCCAGGCCGGCAATGCCATCGCCGACGTGCTGTTCGGTGACTACAATCCGTCCGGAAAGCTCCCGGCCAGCTTTCCCCGGAGCGTCGGACAGGAACCGCTTTACTATAACCACAAGAGTACGGGGCGGCCGGGCCCGCAACCAAGCGTATTCTGGTCTCACTACACCGACATTCCGAATACTCCGCTGTTCCCCTTCGGATACGGCCTGAGTTATACGAGGTTCAGTTATTCCGAGATTGAGCTGAGCAGCCCCGAGATGTCGATGAACGGGCAGTTGAAGGCTTCCGTGACCGTGACCAATTCCGGCCAGAGGGCCGGCACGGAGGTCGTCCAATGGTACGTGCGGGATCTGGTCGGGAGCCGTACTCGCCCCGTCAAGGAGCTCAAGGGCTTCGAGAAAGTCACCCTGGAACCCGGAGCCTCCCGGGAAGTCAGCTTCACGCTCGAGCCCGCTGATCTCGCGTTCTACACACTCGATCGAAGGTGGGCCGCCGAACCGGGCGACTTCGACGTCTACGT
Source organism: uncultured Acidobacteriota bacterium (assembly GCA_963823995.1). GTDB lineage: Bacteria > Acidobacteriota > UBA6911 > RPQK01 > JAPXNP01 > JARRKC01. The sequence goes on along the minus strand of CAWGNQ010000008.1, from coordinate 180,313 downwards.
GGGGACCAACTCCCAAGACGTCAAACAGGCCCGGTTCACCCTGAAACAGTGAGCGTCGGAGCCACCCGTCAGAAACGAAATTCCAGCCCCCCGGTCAGTCTTCGGCCGGGGGAGCGGAATCCCGCCAGTTCCGTGTAGTCCTTGTTCAGGATGTTCTCTCCGCGGAAGGTGAGATACAGCCTTTCCTCCGAGCTGGAAAAACGGGCGATTGGCACCGAGGCAAAGGCGTCGACCTTCACATAGCCCGGTAGTGTGACCCTCTGGCTCGTGAAATCCGGAAAGAACTGCCGGTCGTCCCGAGGGCCCTTGTAGAAAATGTCGAGACGCAGCCGGTATCCTGATCGTGACAGCGACGTGTAGACGTTCAGTACGTGGGAGGGACGGCGAAGCAGACTCCGCCCCTCTTCGAAGTTCCCGAAGGGAACGTTGCCCGCGTCTACGACCTCGGTATGGGTGAACGTATAGCTCGTTCCGAGCCGGAGGTCAGGGCTCAAGGCCGTCGATCCTTCCAGCTCGAAGCCCCGGCTGTTGGCTGCTTCGATGTTCACGTAGTTCGGTTGCCCGGGCGGGGCCGTGAACGTGAACTCGATGAGGTCCCGAAAGTGGTTGAAGAAGACCGTCGCGGAAGCGCTCCAGCGGTTGTCCGGTATCAGCACATCCAGACCGAACTCCCAGGCCCGATTCTGTTCGGGGCGAAGGTCGGGGTTTCCCGAGATGCCGAACTCCGGAAACCCGATGATCTCGGAGAAAGCCGGAGCGCGAAATCCGTTTCCGAAGCTCCCCCGCAATTTCAACCGCTCGTTCAGGAGCACGGCCAGGTCGGCCTGCCCGGTGAGGAAACTGGCAAATCGATCGTTGTTGTCGTAGCGCAGGCCGAGAGTCAGGAACCAACGGTTCCGCCACGTTGCCTGATCCTCGACGTAGACGCCGGCGCTGCGACGCCTTGCCTGCTCGACCTGGGAAGCCTCGCGCTTGAAGGAGAGCCCGGCAGTCAGGAGGTGTCCGGACAGGAATCGGAAGTTGTTCTGCCAGTCCACGTAGTGCCGGTCCTCGTTGGCCTGGAAAATGTCGGTCGCGAAGTCGGTCAAACCGTCCTCGATCGTGTGGCTCGCCTCCTGGTGGCGGTGATACCCGTACTGGAGCTTCGTGTCGTAGTGGTCGGAAGCATGATGGCGGAAATCGATCGAGTAGACCGCCTGTCGCGAATCGCGGAAGTCGTTTGGGTCGACGACCGCTCCGGTGTCATCGGTGGGATAGTGCTGGGTCAGGGTCGTGAATCGCAGGGCGGTGGACAGTAGCGACCGGTCTCCCAGTTCGAACACGCTTCGGGCCGAAGCATTACTCCTGCGGTACTGGCTGTTGAAGGGGAAGATGCCGTCGGTTCGCGTGCTGGAGGCACCGATTGCATAGTGAACTTTTGGAGATCCACCGTCGATTTCGCCGAGCAGATCGTAGGTTCCTCTCTCTCCGGCCTCCGCACGGAGGGTTCCGCCGGGAGGTCCGCCGGATGAACCTGAACGGGTGATGATATGGATCGTCGACGAGACGGCCTCGGTTCCGTACAGAACCGAAGCCGGGCCGCGCACGATTTCGATCCGCTCGATGTTGGCGGTGGACAGACTGGAGAAGTCGAATTCGCCTCCAGGCCGGTTGACCTGGACGCCGTCGATCAGTACCAGGTTGAAGTCGCTCTCCCCGCCCCGGACGAACACGGAGGTGTTGCCGCCGTAGGATCCGGATTGGACCACGTCGAATCCTGGGACCGACTCGAGCACATCTTTGACGGTTTCCGAGCCTGACGCCAGGATCTCCTGACGGGTCAGAACGGTGACGCTGCGTCCGAGCTCCCGAACCTCGGTGGGAGTTCGGGTGGCCGTGACCGTGATTTCATGATGGGGGCCGCTCGGCTGGTGGTCCGATTCCGAGGAGTCCTGGCCGGTCTCGCGGTTCGTCGCGGCTTTGGTTTCCTGGGCACGGCCGACGGAAGGTAACCAGGCGGCAGTCATCAACAGGGATGTCCAGACAATGATTCTCTTCATGTGGGCTTTCCTTTGCAGAGTCATGTCGTCGGAAGGCGGTCCGTCAACGGGCCCGCCGGCTTCCGGTGACACGATCGTCGATTCCGCGGCCGATCAGCGACGACCGGTGGGCGCTCCGACGGATGGCAGTTCTGAAAAGCCCGGGTCGGGCAGGGTACACTCGAGATGCGGATGGCAGGAAAGGAATGTCAGCATCGGATCCTCCTTGCTTTCCCTTCGAAAGCGTGCGAGGTACGACCGGATCGGTCTCCTGGCTTGCAGGTGGTTACTCTTCACGCCTTCCCATCCACAGGGGACAGTGGCTCAGTGTGAATTTAGGTCCTGCTCACAGTTGCGAGGGCAGCGCCGGAATTGCACCGGACTTCCCGTCTCACCCAGTCGCCTCTGGTTAACGAGTCTGTTTCGGCAGTGACTTTATGCCGGGGGCAACGGAAAAGTCAACTCGGAAATCTGAGGAATACTTCGATTGGCGATTGCAGTTTGCGATTGCGATTTGCCAAGTGAACACAAGTCGGGAATCTGGAGTCGGGAATCTGGAATCGGGAGGAGCGGGATCGGAGAGCGGCGCAGAACCGGTTCGTGGTCCAACCCGGCCATCTGGTTTCCAGAGGACTCCGGTCTCCAAGATTGCACTGCCTTCGTACGCTTGCCCCTCCTTTTGAAAACGGTAGCGGGAGAGGCCGGCCTGATACTCGTTGATGCCGAGCCGCACGAGACGATCTGCGATCTCCGGTCTGGGCACTTCCTCGACGACCCGGAACTGTTCATGTCTTTGGGGAAACAGGTACTGGGTGACGAACTTGCTTCCCGGCAGATAGTTCCAGACAGGCTGGGAACCCCCCATCGGATCGCGGTAGGTCTGACCCGGTCCCAGGAACTGGTTGGTACCCACGTCATCACCGCGACGCCCTTCTCTCCGTTTTCCGGGTTGAGAATGCTGCGTACCGCCCCACGACCGGCCTGCCGGGGTGCACTCCACTCGCCTTCGAATCCAAGCTCGGACAAAAGGGCCGACTGGGTGCGGCATGCTTCGTCCGATTCAATCGGTCGGCGGATGAAGACTGGCCAGACGATGATCTCGAAATCCTCGGGGCTGTAGAGGTTCACCTGCCCGCTCTCAGGGTCTCCCTCGACCTCCCAGTCGTCCGGATGTTCGATCGAGAACCCGATCGGATCCCGATGAGTCGTCCATGAAGTGGGGAAGGATTCGGTCCCGAATCCCGACTCCGAGTGTGCGGGGACCGAACATGCCGGCATGAGCGAGGCCAGCGTGCAGATCAACAGGCATAGAGGGACTCGGGGACGAAGACTCCGGAAGGCGATCATCGGCATTTCTCCAACACGGTCAACTCTGAGGAGAGTCGGGAATCCAGTGCCGGCCCATCGGATCCTCCACGGTCACTGCCATCGATTCGTCCGACTCGCCCCAGTCCTCTTATCGGTCGCTCGGGATGGACCGATTAGACGATTTCGGAGATGCATGACCTGCGCGCGGGTCCAAGCCCCGTCGCCTCAGAGCACTCGCCCGAGGAACTGGCAGACGACGGTAATGACGATCAGGGCGACCGGGTACACGCCCGTATAGGCCAGGACGGGTTCACTTCGGCCGGTCAGTTCACTGACCACCCCCAGGGCGGGTGTGCTCGTCATGGCTCCGCTCACGGAGCCAAGGACGGTCAGGATGTCCTGGCGAAACAGATACCGGGTGATCATGAATCCAAGCAGGGCAGAAACCAGTGTGACCAACGCTCCGGCCAGCAACAACGTTGTTCCGGACTCCTCGACGACCGACGCCAGTGACCCTCCCGCCGATGCACCCGCACCGGCAAGGAAGAGCACGAGTCCAAGTTGCTGCAGAATGTACTTAGCGCCGCGGGGCGTTCGAATGTTCAGTCGTCCGATTCGGCCGAAGTGGGCCAGCACCAGGCTGACCATCAGTGGACCCCCCGCCAGTCCGAGCCGGAAAGTAGTGCCTCCCGGAAGAGGGAACTCTTTGTAGGCCAGCAGCACTCAGAAAAATGCCGAGGGAGAGTGCCGCGATGCTCGTCTCGTGAATGCGCTTTTCCTGTTGTCCGACGGTCTCGACGAATCGCATGCAGTCTTCCCGGGAGCCGACGACGCGAACGACATCTCCGAGTTCCAAGGCGTAAGTCCCGGTCGGCACGAAGTCGAGATCCTCGCGAAAGACCCGACTCAGGACGACTCCGTGGGTCTGCGCGAGTTGAAGCTCGGCAAGTTTCCTGCCGACCATACTGTCGTTCGAGACGATGGCGTCTCGTGACATCACGTCGGTAGTGTTGAAGACCTCTTCGTCTTCCATCTCCTCACCAAAGACGAGCTTCAACTTCTCGAGTTCGTCGGGACGTCCGACCGCGACCACGACGTCTTCGAAGGCGAGAGGACTGTCGTTACGAGCCAGTAGAACCTGGTGGCCGCGGGCGATTCGCGTGATGTTGACCTCGCTGATCCGACGCAGCTGGAGTTCGGCCAGTGTCTTGCCTATGCAGGCGGGATTACTGACCAGGAACTGCCGTCGTTCGAGTTTCAATCTCCGCGACTCCTGCTGATCCAGACGACGCTCGATCTCGCCGATGTTCAGGTTCAGAATCCGCGGGAGCAACTGGACAACAGGACGACGCCGATGACGCCGAAGGATAGGCGACGCCGAATCCGACGCTGACACGCGGTCTCGGCCGCATCCATGGCTGCGGCCAGTCCCGGCGTGCTGTCAGCACCCGCGTACATACCCACGCAGCGGTGAATCGATATGAACAGCACCACACGAGCCAGTCACCAGGCTCCCCCCCACACGAGAATCCCGATTTTGCGAAGAGGATTCCGCGCTGCAATTGTTAAAAGCACCCCTAGCCCATGCATAACAAGGGATCCCAGTTCCTATTCTACAAACGCTATCAAAAACCAAACCCCAAACAAACCACACATCCCCCAAAACGGCCACCGGGTGTTGAATGAACTGGTGGATCATATCGACCGCCACCTCCATGGGAAGGCGCTCGCAGTCCATCTCTCCTCGAACCCATGTCGAAACCGCAAGCGATCATTATGCCAGCTTCGGTCCAGTCCTCCCATGGCCGGTTTGCTGCCGGGTGTGTGCGGCGCATCGTCTTCTTGACCCGTTCCAGGGGCGCGGCTACACTGGGCAAAGCTCTCGCTGCGACCGGGATTCGTGAACGTGGATTCCGGTCGGGTGAGGAGGATTCAAGCCTTATCTTCAACGAAGTACTTACGGAAGACCTGGGGGAGCGATGGCAGCGAAGCGCGATACCGATGTCCTGGTGGCGGGAGGGGGGCCCGTCGGTCTCTTTACAGCACTGGTTCTGGCCCGGAATGGGATTCGAGTCCAAGTGCTCGAAGAGCAATGGCGTTCGGCCTCGCGGAGTTATGCCCTCGCGCTGCACCCTCAGTCGCTGCGGCTGTTCGGTTCGCTGGGCTTGGTCGCGTCCGTCCTCGAGCATGGAAGCACGATCAAGACGTTGGGCCTCTATGGCGAAGGGCGCCGGCAAGCTGAGATCCAGCTCTCCGCACTGCCCGACGACAATCCTTTCGTCCTGGTCCTCCCGCAGCATCTCCTGGAGGAGGTTCTCCATTCCGCGCTGAAAGAGGCGGGAGTGAAGATCCTCTGGAATCATCGTCTGGCCGGTTTCGAAGAGGGGCCTGACGGAATCCAGGCTCGAGTGGAACGGCTGGTCAAGGAGTCCTCCGGCTACTCTATTTCGCGGACGGAATGGGTCGTGGACCGGGAGTTGACTCTCGATGCCCGCTTCCTGGTCGGTGCCGACGGGCATCGTTCACTGGTTCGGCGTCGCCTGGGGATCGATTTCCCCGAGTCCGGGGATCCGGCGACGTTTGCAGTGTTCGAGTTCAGTTCCGTAGGTGAGGGCCCCGATGAGATGCAGATCGTCCTCGACGAGGAAGCGACCAGTGTGCTCTGGCCGATGCCGGGAGGACGATTCCGCTGGAGCTTCGAGTTGCCGGAGTTCGAGGAGAGTCCTGATCCTCGTTTCAAGAGCCGGCTCTTCGTTCAGCTCCGCGACGAACCCTTCCCGCACGTCGAAGAAGAGAAGCTGGCTGATTTGATCGGCGAACGCGCACCCTGGTTCGAGCCCAAGGTGGTCGAGGTGGTCTGGTCGGCCGCAGTCAAGTTCGAACGGCGGCTGGCCGCGCGCTTTGGCCAACGCAGAGTAGCTCTCGTCGGTGATGCCGCACACCTGGCCATTCCGATCGGAATCCAGAGCATGAACGTCGGCTTTCGGGAGGGTATGGATCTGGCGCACCGCCTGATCGATATCGTCGGTGGCAAGGCCACTCTGGATTCTATCGACGAATACGCCACCCTGTGGAAGCAGGCGTGGCATCATCTCCTGGAAATGACGGAAGCACCCTCAGCCGAAGAAAAAGCATCGGCCTGGGTCCGCCGGCGGACTGCACGCATCCCCCCCTGTATCCCCGCGTCGGGTGATGATCTGACCGCGCTGCTGGCGCAGATCGGCATTCGATACTAGGAATGCTCAAGCGGAGCTCTGCGAGTTGGAGTCTGCAGATTTCGAGGTTGGGGGCCGGTGGCGGACAGGCACGCTTCGTCCGGCCTGCGCAGCCAACCCGGAGTGTAAGCGACCTCGGCGGTCGGGAAACCCGATCATCCTCCGTCTCTGTTGTCAAGAACTTTCGGTAATACCGAAAGTCTTTGCGTTAATTATTCGGGATTGCCGAAATCCTTCCGCAGAATGGCATGGGATCGTATATAAGGGTGTTGTCCTAAGTGTTCTGCGACTAGGACAGTGCATCTCCGACGGGGGAGTGGAAGCGGCGGTTCGCTTCCGCTCCTCCGGAAACCCCGCTCCTCTCGCCTCGCAGTCGGATCTCACGAACCGGGCGCTCCGTCCCGCGGACTTCAGACGTTCTCGAACGACAGCGATTCGGCCAGCCTTGGATCCTTGGTGGGCACGAGCGGTGCCCCCATGGTCACATGGATCAGGAAGGCCAGAAACACTCCGCCGAGACCGACAAAAACGATGAGATCCTGGACGTGAAACTGGAACCTGGTCGGGTCGACGGCCGGGACGACGAGCCAGTAGAGATCGACGTAGTGGATGAAGAGCATCCAGATGGCGGTCGCCCCGAGAATGCGCCGCCGGCGTTTGGCATCTCGGGAGAGCAGCACGAAGAAAGGAAGGAAGAAATGGCCTGCAGCGAGCAGGATCGAAACGTACTGCCAGCCGTTTCTCCATCGTGTGGCAAACCAGATCGTCTCTTCCGGCAGGTTGCCGTACCAGATGAGCATGAACTGGGAGAATGCGATGTAGGCCCAGAAGACGACGAAGCCGAACAGAAGCTTGCCCAGATCGTGGAAATGTTCGTCGGTGACGACGCCGGACAAGCGGTCCCTTCGAAGCAGCGAGAACAGCATCAGAATCAGAAAGGACAGCGACGAAGTCACGATCCCGGCGAAGAAGTAGACTCCGAAGATGGTCGAATACCAGTGAGGGTCCAAAGACATGATCCAGTCGAAGGAGGCATAGTTGACCGTCACGGCGAAGACGACGATGGCCGGAGCGCTGACGTTCTGGAGCCGCCGGGTGATCTGTGGATCTCCCGTCGCGTCCTGCTCCAGAGACCGTCGGCGAAACCAGTAGGCGAGGCCCGCCCAACTCAGCACGTACGCCAGAGAGCGCACGAGAAAGAAGGGGACGTTCAGGAAGGACTGCTTCCCGAGCAGAATCGGATCCTGGGCCACCCGGGCGGAGTCGAGCCAGGGGAACAGATAGGACATGCCGGCGAGCAGGGGAAGCAACAGGAAACCACAGAGCGGCAGCATGAACATCAGGTTTTCGGACTGCCGTCGTACGGCGACGCTCCATCCGGCCCGCGTCGCGAACTGGATCAGCACGAAGAAGAGACCCCCGAGACCCAGCGAGATGAAGAAGAGGAAGGCGGTCAGGTAAGACAGGAAGAACTGCTTGGGATCGGCGAATCCGAGAGCGGCTCCCAAAACCAGTGCCGCGACTCCGACGGTTGCGAGTACGGCCCGGGCCCGGCGCATCGGGGCGTCCGTCTGGATCGATATTTCGTGCGAGGGAATCGAGATGAGCTGTTGTGCTGCCACAGTTGAAAACCTTTCCTCCGTCCGCGGTCTACGCGGAAATCAACTCGACCTTCGTCGCCCCGGCCCGGAGCAGCATCCGCTCGGTCTCTCCGACACGATATTCCGGGTCGTCGGCCTGGATCGAGATGAAGAATTTGTCGTCAGTGACCTTTTCAAAGGTCCGACTGCGGAACAACGGGTGAAAATGCTCCGGCAGGCGGCTGGACCAGAGCAGTCCCACGACGCTCCCGAGCGCTCCGCCGAGGACGCCGCATTCGAACATGATGGGAACGAAAGCCGGCCAGCTGAAGAGTGGTTTGCCGCTGATCCACAGGGGGTATGCTTCGACGCTGACCCACCATTGCATCAACATGCCGAAGGCCGCTCCCGAGAGGCCACCGACCAGGGCGAACCAGGGGACCCGGGACCTCTTGAGGCCCATTGTTCGATCGAGTCCGTGCACCGGGAAGGGTGTGTGCGCATCCCACTTGCTGAAGCGGGCTTCGCGGACCGCCCGCGAGGCCCGAACCAGATCATCCGGTTTATCGAACTCCGCCAGGAGACCGTAGGCGACCTCCCCCACCGGAACGCTCAACTCCCGTGTATCCTCCGCCTCGATCGGAGCGGCCTCGATCGGTTCGCTCTCAAGGACTTCCGGATGGACGTGTGCCTGCGGCAGAACCCCCTTCAATTCCGACATCGCGACCATGGGTGCGTACCGCACGAAAAGGCAGAAGAGGGTGAAGAAGAGACCGAAGCTGCCGAGCAGGGTGCTGATGTCCCACATCGTCGGGGTGAAGTAGTCCCAGCTCGAAGGCAGAAAGTCGCGATGCAGGGATGTCACGACGATGACGAAGCGTTCGAACCACATGCCGACGTTGACGAGGATGGAAACCACGAAAAGGACCGGGATGCTGCGTCTCGCCCGGGTTGACCAAAAGACCTGGGGAACCAGCAGATTGCAGGACATCATGATCCAGTAGGCCCAGGCGTAAGGGCCGAAGGCCCGATTGACGAAGGCGAACTGTTCGAAGGGGTTCCCGCTGTACCAGGCTACGAAGAATTCCGTCGTGTATGCGAATCCGACCATTGTCCCGGTTACCAGCATCAGCTTCGCCATCCGGTCGAAGTGGAGCATCGTGATCAGATGCTCCATCTTGAAGGCCACCCGGCAGATGACCATCAAGGTCACGACCATCGCCATCCCGGAGAAGATCGCACCCGCGACGAAGTAAGGCGGGAAGATTGTGGTGTGCCAGCCGGGGAGTTGGGCGACGGCAAAGTCGAAGGAGACGACCGAGTGCACGGAGAGGACGAGCGGTGTCGCCAATCCGGCGAGCAGCAGATAAGCGCGTTCGTAGTGATGCCAGTGACGCTGGGAGCCTCTCCATCCGAGTGAGAGGAAACCGTAGGTCCACTGGCGGATCCTGCTGCGAGCCCGGTCGCGCAGGGTGGCCAGATCGGGGACCATCCCCAGATACCAGAAAATCAAGGACACGGTGAAATAGACGCTGACCGCAAAGACGTCCCACATCAGGGGGCTTCGGAACTGCGGGTAGACCATCATTTCGTTCGGCATCGGGATCATCCAGTAATCGAGCCATGGCCGGCCGGTGTGGATGCCGGGAAACACCAGCGCGCAGATCACCGCGAAGATCGTCATGGCTTCGGCGGCCCGGTTGATCGAGGTTCTCCAGCGCTGTCGGAACAGGAACAGCACGGCGGAGATCAAGGTGCCCGCGTGTCCGATGCCCACCCAAAAGACGAAGTTGACAATCGGGAAGCCCCAGGCGACCGGAATGTTATTGCCCCAGATCCCGACGCCGGTCAACAGCAGCCAGGCGATACTGATGCCGAAGACGCCGAGCATGGCCATCGAGATGCCCAGCGCAATGTACCAGCCAAGCGGTGGAGTCCATTCGACCGGCCGACAGACGGCTTCGGTTACCCCGTGCGGGCCCGGATCGCCGGTGACCAGATCGGGTCGTCTCTCGATCGGGTCGATGTAATCCTTGACGGTGTCTATTCCGATTGCTGCTTGTGCCATAAGCGACTTCGATATCCGTGTCGTATTCTCGGGTCTCTTGTCGGGACTAGGGCGGGCCTTTCCGCTCAGCGTGGGCTGATGAGCATGGAGAATGCGGATGTATCCGGCTGGTATTGCCAGCCCCGGGTGAACAAATCGGCCAGAGTGAAAATCAGCAGGATGCCCAGGAAGATGAAACCGGCACCGACGAAGACACCCGTGAGTCCTGCCTTGTAGCGGACGTGCATGAAGTAGAGGATCACCAGCATCGACTTGGTGCTGGCGATCAGCAGCGCCATGTGGAAGTTGAGGATCCCCAGGTTCCAGAAAGAAACCTCCACGGTGAGCAGCGTCAGAATCAGCAGAGTCACGAAAATGAGGGCGTAGACACCCTTGGGAATGACGTGTTCGCTCATTACGCTCGTCCTATCAAGTAGAGAAAAGGAAAAAGAAAAATCCAGACGATATCGACGAAGTGCCAGTAGAGTCCGGCGTTTTCGACCGGAGAGTAGTAATCGGTCGAGAAACGATTCCGCCAGGCCAGAGAGACGAGGATCGACAGAATGACCAGACCGACGATCATGTGGAGGGCGTGCAGACCGGTCATCGTGAAGTAAAAGGCGAAAAAGAGCTCATCCAGATTCGGATGTGCGCTGGCTATCTGGAAGCCGTGGCCGGGGATCAGGTGATGCTCGTACTTTTCGGCGTACTCCACGACCTTGATTCCGAGAAAGGTCATCCCGAGGAGCATGGTGAGCAACAGGAAGACCACTGTTCCCTTCCTCTTGCCCGTCTGGGCCGCCTGAACGGCGAGCGCCATCGTGAAACTGCTGCAGATCAGCACGCCCGTGTTGGTCGCCCCCAGCACATAGTCCAGGTGATTGCTCGCCTCGACGAAGGCCTCGTGGAACTTCCAACGGTAGTATCCGTAGGCGGTAAACAGGCCGCCGAACATCATCACCTCAGTAATCAGGAACGCCCACATGCCGAGATTGGCGGTCTCTTTCTGCTGAACTGCGTCGTCGAATTGGTGGGCGACGACTCCACTATGGCTCGATGACAAAGTAAGCCTCCCTTGGCAAGGATTTCTCGTAGTCGTAGGCCTCTTCGGTCACGACCGGAGTGACTTCGAAGTTGTGGGTCGGCGGAGGCGACGGGATGGTCCACTCGAGCCCCTTGGCCTGCCAGGGGTTCGGGCCGGCCTTCTCCCCGTAGGCCAGAGACCAGAGCAGGTAGACCAGGGGAAAGAGATATCCGACGGCCAGCACGGAGGCTCCGGCTGTCGACAACACGTGGAAGATCTGGAATTCCGGCGGGTACACCTGATAACGCCTCGGCATTCCCAGGTAGCCCACCAGAAACTGGGGGAAGAAGGTCAGGTTAAAGCCGATGAAGATGATCACGGCGCTCAGCTTGGCCCAGGCTTCCGAATACATCTTTCCGGTGATCTTGGGCCACCAGAAGTGCAGTCCGCCCAGATAGCCCATGATGGCACCGCCGACCATGATGTAGTGGAAATGGGCGACTACGAAGTAGGTGTCGTGAACGTGCACGTCGAGCCCGAGTGTTCCGAGAAACAGCCCCGTCAGACCCCCGATCGTGAACAGACCGAGGAAACCGAAGACGTAGAGCATCGGCGTCTGGTAGTGGATGTTGCCCTTGTACATGGTGGCGGTCCAGTTGAAGACTTTCACGGCCGACGGGATGGCGACCATCATGGTCAGGATCGAGAAGACCATTCCGGCGTAAATCGATTGGCTGCTGACGAACATGTGGTGTCCCCAGACCAGGAAGCCGAGAATGGCGATGGCAAGGCTCGAGAACGCCACAAACGAATAGCCGAAGATCCGCTTGCGGCTAAAGCAGGTAATGACTTCGCTGATCACCCCCATGGAGGGCAGGATCATGATGTAGACCGCCGGATGGGAGTAAAACCAGAACAGATGCTGGAACAGAACCGGATCACCCCCGAGGGCGGGATCGAAAATGCCGATGCTGAAGACCCTCTCGAGGAAGACGAGGAGGATCGAAATGGCCACGACTGGAGTCCCGAGCAGCATGATCAGGCTGGTCGCATAATGGGCCCAGACGAACAGTGGCAGGCGAAACCAGGTCAGGCCCGGTGCCCGCATCTTGTGGATCGTGACCACGAAGTTCAACCCGGTCAGGATCGAGGAAAAGCCGGTGATGAAGACGCCGATCGCGGTCAGACCGACGGCCGTGTTCGAGTAGGCTTCGCTGTAAGGTGCGTAGAAGGTCCAACCCGTATCGACACCACCGAGCAGCACGACCAGAAAGGTGAAGAGTCCACCCACGACGAAGACGTACCAGCTCAACAGGTTGATCCTCGGAAAGGCGAGGTCCCGTGCGCCGATCATGATCGGAATCAGAAAGTTTCCCAGTACCGCCGGAATCGACGGGATCAGGAAGAAGAAGATCATGACCAGCCCATGCATCGTGAAGAGCTTGTTGTATGTATCCGAGGTGAACAGATCGCCGGGAGGAGTCAGCAGCTCGAGCCGGATCAGGACGGCGAAGAGACCTCCAATGGCGAAGAAAATGCTGATCGTGACGAGGTACAGGAGAGCGATCCGCTTATGGTCGGTCGTCAGAAGCCATGACTTCAGCCCATAGCCTGCAGTCAGGTAGTTCTGGCCTGCGCCGTTGTGCTGCGAAGTCGATTCTCCGCTCATTGATTCTCCTCCGCGGGATGCGCCGACATTGCCTCCGGCAACGCCAGGGATTTGATATAGGCGATCAGCTGGAGCACCTCCTCCTCGTTGACCTGACCCTTGTAGGTGGGCATGATCGGTGGATATCCTTCGACCAACTGGCCGGCGGGATCGAGGATCGACTGGCGCAGGTAACCGTCGTCGGCCTGCACGGTCTGTCCGGACATCAGCTGAACCGGTTTGTCGTAAAGCCCGTGCAGACTCGGTCCGCGCGCACCCGATTCTTCGAAATGGCAGGTCTGGCAGCCGAGCTGCGTGAAGAGTGCGCCACCCGCTTCAGCCATCGATCTGGTCGCCACCGTGGTGCGGTTCAGCCAGTCTTCGTACTCGACCGGATCCATCACGTAGACCGATCCGACCATTTCGGAATGCTTGGTGCCGCAGTACTCGGCACAAAAGAGGTGATACTTTCCGGTCTTCGTGGCCTTGAACCAGGTCGAAGTGTAACGTCCGGGCAGCACATCCATCTTCATGCGGAAGGCGGGAACGTAGAAACTGTGGATCACGTCTTCCGACGTCATGATCAGACGAACGGATGCGCCCAGTGGGACGTGGAGTTCGTCGATCTCCCGGTTGCCTTCCGGATGCTGGATCTTCCACATCCACTGTTTCCCGACGACATAGATGTTCTGCGCGTCCTCCGGCGGGGAGAACATGTCGAAATAGAGCACCGCTCCCCAACCGAACATCACCATCGACAGTGAAAAAGGGACCAGAGTCCAGAGCAATTCAAGGGCGAGCTTGCCGTGAACTGGTGTCGGGGCTTCACCGCCTTCGCGTTTGCGGTAACGGACGGCAAAGACGAAGACCAGCACCGTGACGAGAAGAAAGAAGAAGACGCTCACGGCGATCAGGAAGAGGTAGAGCAGGTCGACCTCCCCCGCCATCGCCGAGGCAGCTTCCGGCAAGAATGGAATATCCTTCAGCATTTCAGTTGTTCGGACCGTTTTCTATGTTCAAGTCTTTGATGATCAGCCGCTGCCGGTTTACCAAGCCCGGCGGAATAGGACGCCGGGATCAAACCTGAGCCGATGCATGGCGGTGTCCTTTGCGAATGAGTACGAACAGCAGCAGACCGATGCCTGCTACGGTCAACAGCGCGGCCAGACGCAGAAAATTCAGAATCGTCAGGCTGTACTTTCCGGTAGTCGGATCGTAGTGGTAGCAGAACAAGAGGACCTGATCGACCGGCGATCCGATCTTCTCTTTGGCCGCTTCGATCATGCCCAGCCGCATATCGCGCGGCGAATACTCGACTCCGTAGAAGTAGCGGGCGACCCTTCCTTCCGGTGTGAGGAGAATGATGCCGCTCGGATGGGCGAACTGCTGGGAGTCGGTGTCGTAGGCGTATCGGTACCCGACCGCGTCGGCCAGTTGCTTGATCTGGTCTTCCTCCCCGGTCAGGAAATGCCAGCCTTTGTCGGCTCCGTCCCTTCGGTAGCTGTCTACGTACTGGGCTTTCTTGGCAGCGGCCAGATCGGGGGTCTCCTTCGGATTGATGCTCACCGTGACGACCTCGAACTCGCTGCCGGCGCTGAAGTCGAGCGTGCGCATGGCCCTGACCGTGCCGTTCAGTACGAGCGTACAGAGCATGGGGCACTCGTAGTAGACAAGTGTCAAAAGCACCGGCCGTTCACCGAAGTACTGGCCCAGCCGCACGGTCCGGCCGTTCTCATCCTTGAACCGGAGCTCGAGTGGAATCTGTGCGTTGAGCTTCTGGTCCAGGCCGATCTGGTCCAGGATGTCCCGCTTGGCCGAATTGTCGGCCGCTTGCGAGGGAACCACGAAGCCCGTCATCAACGCGAGAGTCAAACAGAATGCGAATACCTTGTTCATGGGTCGCTCGATTATACCTAAATGTAATTAAAGTTAAACATACACGCCATTAGTGTGAACCGCCGACGCCGGCTCCTGCCGCCGGATTCGTCGTGCGACGGGCCGGCAGACCCGATTCGGCGAGCAGCTCCATGGCCCGATCGATCGGAATCCGGAAGACCCCGGTTTCCTTGTCGACCCACTCATAGCCGTGCAGACGATCGTCTTCCCAGCGGCGGACTTCCCGAAGTTCCTGGGACGGATTGACCTGCAGTTTCGGCTCGGGCGGTATCTGCAGAGTATCGAGCCGCGGCGAGATCTCCGTGCCGGCCTGCTCGTAGCGCTGATGGAGAAAGTCGAAGAAGAAGGTCATGCCGACCAGCACGAGCACGATCAGCGTGAACAGGCCGACCAGGAACGTCAGGATCGGTTTGA
This sequence comes from uncultured Acidobacteriota bacterium, assembly GCA_963823995.1. Taxonomy (GTDB): domain Bacteria; phylum Acidobacteriota; class UBA6911; order RPQK01; family JAPXNP01; genus JARRKC01. The sequence goes on along the minus strand of CAWGNQ010000008.1, from coordinate 165,163 downwards.
CGTCCGCGTCGGACGTTTCGTGGCCGGAATGGGCTGGTTTTTGATTCTGTTCCATGGTCTCGTGCTTGTATCCGTCCGACTTCATTTCGCCTTTCCGGTCCTCTGATTGGCTCAATTGCCTGCCTCCACCCTGTCGACGTCTTCCTGCGGGACGTCTCCGTAGGTCGCTCCCTGGCTCAGTTGGAGGGCCCGGATATACGCGATGACGGCCCACCGATCCTCGGGCTTGAGCCTCGAAGCGTAACTGAACATGGCTCCGAACCCATTCGTGATGACGTTGAAAAAATGCCCCGGAGGTGCCTCTTTCAGGTACACGGAGTGCAGTGAAGGAGGTCGCTTCATCCCTCGGCGGACGATGACGCCATGGCCCGTCCCGACCCGGTCATGACACGGGGAGCAGTAGATGTTGTAGCGCTCCTGACCGCGTTTGAGCACGTCCAGTGTGATCGGGAAGGGGAAGAGCTCGGAATCCTGCCCGTTCATCTTCCCCGTATAGAGAAGATCGTCGTCGCGCAGTTGGTTCTGTGCGACCGTGCCTTCCGGCGGTACGCGGGAGGCACGCCCATCCAGGAAGAATTCGCTGGCTTCGTAAGACTCGTACTTCGGCTGGTCGTGCATGTCCATACGGCAGCCGGCAGCCAGGGCCAGCAGCAGCAACAGTGGGCCGAAAATCCTGACCAGTCTCACTTTGTCCTCTTCCATGTCCGTATCCGTCGTTGGTCGATTCTCCGATTGTCCCTGGGATACTCCGGGTGTCATGCTTCTTGTTCCGCCTCGCTCCGGCCGGGCATTCGCGGATTCGGATTCTGAACTTTCGCCAGGTAAGTCGTTCTGGGCCTCGTCTTCAGTTCCGTGAGTATCCCGTAGTCGCGAGGGTTCCTTTTGCGGCGGGCGACCTCGCTCTGGGGGTCGTTGATGTCGCCGAAGACGATGGCGTCGGTCGGGCACACCTGCTGGCAGGCCGTCTTGATTTCACCGTCGACCACGTTTCGATCCTCGAGCTCGGCCTGGATCTTGGCGGCGTTGATGCGTTGCACGCAGTACGTGCATTTCTCCATGACGCCGCGGCTGCGGACCGTCACATCGGGGTTGCGCTGCAGCTTGAGAGTCTCCGTCTGCCAATCGGAGTAGAGGAGAAAATTGAAGCGCCGCACTTTGTAGGGACAGTTGTTCGAGCAGTACCGCGTTCCGATGCAGCGGTTGTACACCATGTCGTTGAGGCCTTCGTCGCTGTGATTCGTGGCTCCTACCGGACAGACGGTTTCACAGGGCGCGTTCTCGCACTGTTGGCACATGACCGGCTGGTGCAGAGTCTCGGGATGGTCGAGATCGCCCCCAAAGTAGCGGTCGATCCGGATCCAGTGCATTTCACGCCCCTTGCGCACCTGTTCGCGCCCCACCACCGCAATGTTGTTTTCCGACTGGCAGGCCAGCACGCAGGCGTTGCAGCCGATGCAGGCATTGAGGTCGACGGACATTCCCCATGCCCGGCCCTCATATTTGCGCTCGGGATACATGTCGACGTCGGGACCCGGCTTCTCCCAGGCCTCCTTGGCGAACTCCGGCTCGTGACGGAATTCCTCCAGCGTCGCTTCTACGATCAGCGGGCGGCCCTCGAGCGAACCGTGGTCCTGGGTGCAGGCCAGATCGTAGTCTTCGGAAGTGGGAGTCACTTGCACGCCTGGAGCGGCCCAGAGCCCCTCCGTCGTGCGCAACGGATAGGCGTCGAAGCCGGCACCCGCACCGACGCGCCCCACCTTCCTGCGTCCATACCCAAAATGAACCGTTACCGCCTCACGGGGATGTCCGGGGTGGATCCAGGCCGGTCCCTGCAGGTCCGTATCCCCCCTTTTCAGGTGAACCACCTGACCTGGCTGGATACCGAGTTCTTCCGCCGTCGAAGGCGCGAAAAGGATGGCGTTGTCCCAGGTCAGCTTCGTCAAGGGCTTGGGGGCTTCCTGCAGCCACCCGTTGTTGGCGTATCGACCGTCGTAGATATGCGGATCGGGCCGAAGGATCAACTCCAGGCCGTTCGGCCCGGACGGGGTCGCCGCGGTTACCGACTTCAATACTTCGTCTTTCCTGACTTCGACCTGGAGCTCGCCCAGAGCCGTGTCGCCCATGAGGCCCTCATGCAGAACACGTCGCCACCAGTGTTCGAAATCGGCTTGTCCCGATGCCTCCTGCCAATGAGCCCGGACGATGTCGTAATCGGAAGTCTGACCCCTTCCTCCCAGCACGACGTCCATCAGCTCGACGGCCGATTTGGATCGATACAGAGGTACGACCAGAGGCTGCACGATCGAAACCGTACCGTCGAAGGCGCGCAGATCACCCCAGCTCTCGAGGTGGTGTGATTCCGGGATCTGCCAGTCGCACAGGTCCGAGGTTTCGTTGTGCTGCAGGGTCAGGTGGATCCGGAGGGGGACGTTCTCGAGCGCCCCGGCGAAATCGAGATCGGCGGGAGCGTCGAAGACCGGATTGCCACCGACCATCACCAGGGTCTCGATTTCACCATTCCGCATTTCTCGGACCAGTCGGGCAAGCGAAGCGCCGTGCAGCTGGGGAGAACTCTCGACGGCTGCCGTTACGACCGCCGTGGAGCCCGTTGCTCCGAGCGTTTCGTTCATCAGGTGTGCCAGGGCATGGACCGACGGAGGCTGAAATTCTCCAGGAATCACTACGGAGGCGTTGCCGTGCTCTCTGAGATCTTCGGCCGCCGCCTGGACCCAGTCTCGTGTGGTCGCGTCGAGCCGGTCCGGTGCAGGAACGTCGATGCCGAGGGCGCGGGCCAGAGCCTGGGCGATGGCCGAAATCTCCGAGTGCCGGGCCGAAAGGCGGTGGTCCGCTACCGTGGCTGTGACGGTCGGCGCCGATTCAACCATGTAGAGGCGGTTCATCTCCTGATCAGGGGACTCGATCCGTCGCTGAGCGGAGAAGTCCTTGGCATACCGGACACTCGCCGGTCCAAAGAAGAGAAAATCCGAATCCAGAGAGAAGATCCTCCGGGCCCTATCCAGTCGATAGAAGGTATTGACGTCGCGGCCGAACGCGACCCGGGCGCCGTCGCGGGCGCTGTCCAGATTCACCGGCTCATACTGGTACCAACGGGCTTCGGGCATCGCGGATTGAAGTTGATCGAACTGTCGACCCAGCGTTGGTGAAGTAATGTTTCCCGTGAGGAAGCAGAGACCCTTCCCGCGACTCAGACGATATCGCTCCATCTCCGTCGTCAGGGTGGCCGCAAACACCTCCCAACTCCGGACGCGGCCGGAATTGGTGACGGCCGTCAACCGATCCGGATCGTACAGATCGAGCACGGATGACTGCGCGTGCAGCGTCGTGGCGCCCAGACTGGCCGGGTGTCTGGGGTTTCCTTCAATCTTGGTGGGTCGGCCGTCGTGGCTTTCCACCAGCGTTCCCTGAGCGTAGCCGAGTGCGGGCGTGGCCGAAGCGAAAAAGAGCGGTTTGCCGGGGATCACCTCTTCCGGGGCGCGGACATAGGGCACGATCCGCTCCTCCGGTTGCATCGTGCAGTTGGCAAGGCCCGCAAAGGCCAGCGAGGCTCCCATCAGCTGAAGGAAGCGGCGGCGGCCGACCGGATCCATCCAGGAGTCGGCGTCGGCCGGGAATTCGTGTTTCAGGTAATCCTGAAACTCTTCCGTCTCGGCGAGTTGATCCAGGCTCTTCCAATAGGCTCGGCCCTCCATCGAGGCCAGCTTCTCCCGGAGTGATCTCAGATCAAGCGATTGGGCTGCGCGTTGTTTGTTCATCGGTGACAGGTTGAACAATTCGTGAAGCTTTGAATGTTGTACTCCTTGACCAGTCTGCGTCCCTGTTCCTCCTGGTCGGGAGGCGGTCGCCAGTCGACACTGAAGACCTGGTCACGAGGGCGAACGTAGCGTTCGGGGTGACGGTGACAGTCCAGGCACCAGCCCATGTAGAGGGTGTTGACCTGTCGCGTCATGGGCATCTGATCCACCTGGCCGTGGCAGGTCGTGCAACCGACCCCCTTCTTGATGTGAATGCTGTGATTGAAGTAGGCGAAATCAGGCAGGTCGTGCACGCGAACCCACTTGAGCGGAGTTCCCGTTCGATAGCTTTCTCGTACCGGCTCGAGGATCGGAGCGTCCGTCCAGACCTGCGAATGACACGTCATACAGGTATGGGTGGGTGGAATCCCGGCGGACGAGCTGACCTCGACTGAAGTGTGGCAGTAGCGGCAGTCGATCCCGAGGCCATTGACATGGTGCTTGTGGCTGAACATGACCGGTTGCTCGCGCACCACGTCGACACGGTTGAAGTAGGGTGAGTTGTAGCCTGCATAGTAGGCTGCACTGCCCCCCGCGGCCAGGACGATGAGCGCCAGAAATCCAATTCTCACAAGGGTATTCGTACTGTGATGAAAGATCTGTGCCATAAGCTAAGTCTTGCCGAATCAACCCCGGATCCAACCGGCTTGAATGTATACTTGTACGTTAATTTCTCACTGGAGGTTGCACATCATATCACTTTTGTTTCGATTTTAAAGGGGGGATAATCGCACGAGTCGGGTCCCGTAGGGTGTTTGGAAAGCTATGGGATATGTCGGATATATTGAGCGCTCTAAAGTCGTGTGCCGATGAAAGAGTGGTCCGGGCCTGCGGTGGTCGGAGCCGGACCTTCGGTGCACTCGTCCCGTGGAGCCCATGAGTCCCATAGATCCCAGGCCGTCCCATTGTTCGGCCGCTGGTATAATCTCGACTTCGCGTAACCCCGGGGAAGGACAGGCAGGAGCAGTGCATGGAACAAAGCGTCAGGCAGGGCATCTTCCGCACCAATCCTCTTCGCAGGCTCTATGACTGGGTCCTCAGTTTCGCGGAGAAGCCATACGGGGCTTGGGCCCTGTTCCTGGTCGCTTTTGCGGAATCATCCTTCTTCCCGATCCCCCCGGATGTGCTCCTGATCGCTCTGTCGGTCGCGAAGCCGTCCCGGTCCTTCGTCTTCGCCGGAATCAGCACGCTCGGCTCGATTCTCGGAGCTGCTTTCGGTTATCTGATCGGCGCCCAGTTCTATGAGGTGGCCGGGCGTCCCATCATCCAGTTCTACGGTGTCGAGCCACGATACCTCCAAGTGCAGGCTCTCTACCAGCACTACGACGCGCTGGCCGTCGCGGTCGCCGGGTTCACTCCGATTCCGTACAAGGTCTTCACGATTGCGGCCGGTGCCTTTCACATCAACTTCCTCACCTTCATCCTGGCCTCCATCGCGAGCAGGGGTGCCCGTTTCGTGCTCGTCGGAGGTCTGATCTGGTGGCTCGGTCCGGAGATCAAACGGTTCATCGATCACTATTTCAACCTGCTTACGATCGTCTTCGTGATCTTGCTGGCTGGTGGATTTGTCCTCGTGAAATATGTTATTTAGTGGTGTCCTCGATCTGCGTTCCCCGCGGGTCGGGGAGCATCGAGTCGAGACGTCGGGGCGTGGCGCAGTTTGGTAGCGCGCACGGTTCGGGACCGTGAGGCCGGAGGTTCAAATCCTCTCGCCCCGACCATTCGTTCATCGGCACTTCGATCCGATACCTGCCGAGCGATGACCCTCGGAGCTGAGAAGGGTTCCACGTAGCGGCGGGCGGGTCATCCAGGTTTTTCCGAAGTCGAGTGAGGCGGATCATGCAGGCAGTGCGACTGACCGTGAAAGGACGTGTTCAGGGGGTCGGATTTCGCCATTTCGTCTATCGTCGAGCCGAGAAGTATGGACTTGTTGGTTGGGTCAAGAATCTGCCCAACGGGGATGTCGAAGCCCATGTACAGGGCGAGCCGGAGGCGCTGACAAAGTTTGCGGCCGCTGTGCAGAGCGGTCCCTCGATGGCGGTGGTGACCGATCTTCAGCAAGAACAGGTTCCAGTCGCGGACGTCCAGGGGTTTTCGATCAGGGGGTGAGACACATGGAGGAGCTGAAGCAGAAGATTCGGGAGATCCCGGACTTCCCCAAACCGGGCATTCTGTTCTATGACGTGACGACGCTGTTCAAGGATGCCCGGGGTCTTCGACAGGTAATCGATCTGCTGACCGAACGGTATCGCGACCGCGGAATCCAGAAGATCGTGGGCATCGAATCACGTGGCTTCATCCTCGGCCCTGTCCTCGCCTACAATCTCGGCGCCGGTTTTGTGCCGGTTCGCAAGAAGGGAAAACTTCCGGCGAAGACCCTGAGCGTTTCCTACCAGCTCGAGTATGGCGTCGACTCCCTCGAAATCCATGAAGATGCCGTCAGACCTGGTGAGAAGGTCCTGGTGGTGGACGACCTCATCGCGACGGGGGGGACGGCGGCGGCGACCGTGGAGATGGTCCGCAAGCTCGGAGGCGAGCTGGTCGGACTGGCCTTCCTCATCGAATTGGCCTTTCTCAACGGGCGAGACAAGATTCCGGAGGACGTCGAGGTGTTCTCCTTGCTGAAGTATTAAATCGCTTCCCGGAGCCGGTACAACATCTCCCCCGCCTTGGGAACGAGCAGGTAGCCCTCTCCTCCAGTCTCCCAGTCCTTCACATTCACGGTGTCCGGGCGTCGATATCCGAGGCCGACTCGGCGGCAGCGTTCGGGCGGAATTCCGGTCGCCAGCGTCACCCGGATGCGTGGTGACTCGATTCCGGAGACCGGGTCGAATCGACCGAGGCCGCGCAGGTGGGTGCTGTGCGCAAGAACGCCGCCGGGGAAATCGCGGAAACGCTCCCACTGTTTGAGGAAGTATTCGCAGACGTGATACCCGACCTCGTCCAGCAGCTTGCCGTGCGTGTAGGAGATCTCCTCTATGTGGGGAGCGTAGATGATCACTTCTCCACCCGGCTCGATGACCGGTTCGACCTTGTACATCCCCTTGGCAGCCGTCCAAATGTCGTCGTACATTCTGGGCATCACCGACAGAACACGGCGGACGGGCCGGTCGAGCCATCGGATGTGGAGCCGGGATGAGTGTTCGGCTGCCGCGCGGAATGCTTCTTCGGAGGGACCGATATAGATGCCCGCGAGCCCTTCTCCCTGGACGACCAGGCTGATGCAGGTCCTGGGTCGATCGAGGCAGGACGCGGCCCGGTCGATGACCTGACGAACCGGTGTGTCCATGGTTCCGATGATCTTGAAGCTGCTGACGACGGCCCCAAGCCAGTGCGTGTAATGAATCACCTCGGGGCCACTGATTCCGGGGAAGAAGTATTTGTTCCCTCCCGAAAACCCCGCGACTTCATGGGGAAATGTCGGCCCGCACACAATCAGGTGGTCGTAGTCGAGCACGGCACGATTGATTGTCACGGGGACGTCGCGCAGCAGACCTGCATCGTGGGGAAGCCCGGCGAGATAAGGTCCCGCAATCTCCTCGATCTCCGCCTTTGGGATGACGCCGAGAGTGGTGAAGGTCTCAGCCGTTTCCCAATGATGATTCAGCAGTCCCACATCCTGATACGTCCCGGATTTTTCGGCATCCGAGAGACCCACGAGAGTGTTGAGTTCCGCCGCTGCGAGGGGCGGATGCGTGCCGAGGGCGACCATAAAGTCAAGCCGCCGAACGCGATCCATGAGCTCGCTGCAAATGATCCGAAACAGCAGGGGAAGAGGCAGCGTGCGCGTTCGGTCCGGAATGAGCACCAGGACGCGCTTGTCGGAAAGATCCTGTTTCGACAAGCCCTGCCCGATCACCTGACGGATCGCGTCTTTGGTCAGAAGACCCTGGTCGACCTGTGTCTGTGCATCCATGGATCAGACTCCGCTGAAGGCCTGAAAGCCTCCGTCGATCGGCAGCACCGTACCGGTCACGAAGGACGCAGCCGGTGACAGGAGCCAGGCGACGGCACCCAGCAGATCCCGGGGCGACCCGAAACGGCCGGCCGGCGTGTGGGAGATGATGCTCCGGCCTCTGTCAGTCAGCTCTCCGCTCTCTTCGTCGATGAGCAGAAAGCGATTCTGGGCGGTCAGGAAGAACCCGGGAGCGATGGCATTGACACGGATCTCGGCCGAGTATTCCTGCGCCATGTGGACGGCCAGCCACTGCGTGAAGTTGCTGACACCCGCTTTGGCCGACGAGTAGGCTGGGATCCGCGTCAGCGGTCGCAGGGCGTTCATGGAGGAGATGTTGAGAATGACGCCGCTTTTCTGACGGGCCATGTGCTGCCCGACGACTTGGCTGGGAACGATCGTGCCGAGCAGATTCAGGTCGAATACGAACCGCAATGCCTCTTCGGGTAAATCGAAGAACGAGAGTTCCTTCGATGTTGTGGCCTTCGGATTATTGCCGCCGGCGCCATTGATCAGAAAGTCGATCGAGCCCCACTGTGCCAGTACCTGGGCGATGGCCGCCTCGACCGATTCCCGCTTCAGGACGTCACAGGCCAGAACCGTATGTTCGCATTTCACCTCTTCCAGGCGGCCTCTCCACTGTCCGGCCTTTTCGGGCATGAGGTCCAGGATGGCGACACGGGTTCCGAGCGCGCCCAACATACAGGAGATCTCGCCGCACAGAACCCCGGCACCCCCGGTGATCACCGCCGTGCGCCCGGTGAAGTCAAAATTCTGCAGGAATTCGTCTTGATTCAATTCCACGATCCTTCCATTATGAATCTGAAGCGGCAAGCAGTGGGTCCACTCAGACCTCCGCCTGTTCCCCCGAGCGGTCGCTGAGGACCCGAACGGGATCCGGTGCCTGCTCTGCGTCGACTTCGCTCCCCTCGAGTGGAGCGAGCCGTCATCACTGTTGGGGAGAAGGTTCGGAGGCCGGTGCAGGCTCGTTGCCGGCCTGCTCCACCTTCGGTTCGAGCCTCTTTATTCTCGTGGATGCATCGGAGGCGGAGTTGGTTCCGGGATACTCGCTCGTGATCTTGCGATACGCGTCCAGTGCCGCTGCCAGATCCCCCTGCTTTTCGAGGGTCTGCGCCAATTTCAGCATGACGATCTCTTTGGGGAAATCCGCAGAGGGTTGATCGAGGATCTGCTGCAGCAACCGAGAGGCTTCATCGTATTTGTCGGCGGCGAGATCCAGGTCGGCGAGCGTGTTGCGGGCCAGGTTCTTGACCTCCACGAAGCGGGAGTCCTCGATCAGTGACTCCAACGTCGAGCGGGCCTGATCGTTTTGCCCCAACTCATTCATGCTCAAGGCGGCATAGTATTGCGCCAGCGCGCCGATCTTCGTGCCGGAGTACTTCGATGCGACGCCCTGGAAGGCCGAAAGCGATTTCTCATATTTGGCCTGGTCGTCCTTGAAGGTGTACTTGGGCTTGACTGTGTTGTCCTGGGTCTGCGTCGCTTCGGACCCTACCGGTGCGTGATAGATCTCGAGAGCATCCGCGAATGCCGCCTGCAGCTGCTCCTGGCGCGATCCTGAATAGTTCTGCCAGATTAGGACACCGGCGGTGATCGCCAGTACCGCAACCAGCGCACCCACGAGCAGCTTGAAATTCGAAACGGCCCAGTGCGACGTTTCTGTCAGTGTCTTGCGGATGACGTCCTGCTGGACGATTTCTTTTCGTGTAAGCTTTTTGGCCGCCATAGTCTTCTACTCTTGATCAACTCCCCGCTCAAAACTGCCCCCGGCTCCCCGGTCGCCATCCACTGACGCACGTCGGCAGCGAACGAGGAAATGCGCCTGGCAGGACTCGAACCTGCGGCACAGGGGTTAGGAACCCCTTGCTCTATCCTCCTGAGCTACAGGCGCATCCTGGAAAAGGGCAGTGTAGCAGAACTGTCGCAAGCGTTTCTAGAAGACGACGGGTCCCGAATCGGACGGCGGACGTCGGGAACCAATGCGACCAACGCCCAACGGGGCTTGCGCTGCCTGCAGACGCCGCCGGTCTCTCCAGACATGCCATCAATTCCATGGGCCCCAAGCCGTCCCCTATAATGGGCCAATGCCTTTGGCTCCCTATGCGATGCGGGACGAACACTCCGAGGGAAGGCGGCATCCGGAGCAGCTCCACCGCTACCGGACCGATTTCCAGCGCGACCGCGACCGCGTCATCCATACCAAGGCATTCCGGCGTCTGGAAAACAAGACCCAGGTATTTGCCCCCGACTACTCCGACCACTTTCGAAATCGCCTGACGCACACGATCGAAGTCAGTCAGATCAGCCGTACGATCGCCGGCGCGCTCGATCTCAACTCCGATCTCAGCGAGGTTCTGGCTCTCAGCCATGACATCGGTCATCCTCCCTTCAGTCATGAAGGAGAGAAAGCGCTCGATCGAATCATGAAGGGCTTTGGAAGCGGTTTCGACCACAATCTGCACGGCCTGCGCATCGTCGAGGACTTCGAGGAAAAGTATGCTGCATTCCGGGGCCTCAACCTCACGTTCGAGGTCCGTGAAGGCATCATCAAGCACAGCCGCGACTATGCCGCCGATGCGACGGCCTACGTGGATATCCGTCCTTATCGGCTGGGTGAGCGTCCTCCGCTCGAAGCGCAGCTGATCGATCTGGCGGACGAGATCGCCTACAATGCAGCGGATCTCGACGACGGTTTCGATTCAGGCCTGCTGAACGTGCCGCAGATGCAGGCGGAGCTCAGACTTTTCCGGCGACTCTGGACGGAAGTCGGAAACCGATACCCCTCGGCCGGAGAGAAAGTGCGGGTCAGCGAGGTGATCCGACGGCTGATCGATACGCTGGTGACAGACCTGATCGGGGAAACCCGGCATAATCTGAAGGAGGCTCGGATCGCGAGCGTGGAGGACGTACGCAAGACCGGACGGCGTCTGGTGGGTTTCAGCGAGGAGACGGGAGCGCTCAACCGCGAATTGAAGCGATTCCTCCGTCACGATCTTTACGATCACACGGTGCTGCGGCGCGCGAGGGAAGACGTGCAGCACCAGTTGGAGAACCTGTTCGGCTACTATCTCGCGCAGCCGGAAAAGCTGCCGCTGAGTCATCGTGGGAGAATCGATGAACTGGGTTTGGAACGGGTGGTCTGTGACTACGTGGCCGGCATGACGGACATGTACGCTCGCGCCAAACATCAGGAGATCTTCGTTCGGCGATGAACCTCGGCTCGGCGCCGCCGGCCGGCGAAGCCGGGAAGGGAACCAGGGACTTCCCTCTGATTGACAACGGGAAGATCTGTAGTATAGATTGTCAGGCTTTTTTAGGGCCTGTGCTTTTGATGACGGGAAAGTGCGATGATTATTGATCTGCGCGAGCTCAGGCTCCACGACGAACCACTCGAGGTGGACGCGAGTTTCACCAACTCGGATCTCACCCTTGACAGTAAGCTGCTGCATCTGGAAAGCCCTGTTGCTGCTCATGTCGTCGTCAGCCTCCGGGGCGAGTGTGTTCGGGTGGCCGGCCATCTTCACTGCACCCTCAGGATGAACTGCTGCCGCTGTTCGAAACTGGTCTTCCAGTCCGTCGACAAGAATTTCCTTGTCGACTACTGGCCCGACCCTGAGTCCCAAGAGGGGGAGGAACTGAGGCTGAACTACGACGATCTGGATGTTGGTTTCTATCATGGTGATGAGTTCGATTTGAGCGCGGTGATCTCGGAGCAGGTGGTGCTTGAAGTGCCCATGAAGCCGGTCTGCCGGGAGAACTGCAAGGGGCTGTGCGACCAGTGCGGCGCCGATCTGGAACTGGAGCCCTGCTCCTGCGACCGCGACCGGGTGGACCCGCGCATGGCAGTGTTGGCCGAGTATCGAAAGAAGCTGAACTAGGAAAGGCGTGCCAAAATGGCAAATCCCAAAAGAAGACACTCCAAGTCCCGACGCGGCAAGCGCCGCTCGCATGATTCCCTGACGGCTCCCAATCTCTCCATCTGCAGCAATTGCGGATCCCAGGTGATGCCCCACCGCGTGTGCCCCAATTGCGGGCACTATAAGGGGCGGCAGGTGGTGGAAGTCGAAGAGTTCTAGCTCGCCGTGAACTGGTAGGAAGATCAGGACGTGAAAGCTTTCGTTTTTCCTGGGCAAGGGTCGCAGTTTGCCGGGATGGGGAAGGAGTTGGCCTCCGACCGTCCCGAAGCGCGTGCGGTCTTCGACGAGGCCGATGAAGTCCTGGGATTTCCATTGAGCCGATTGTGTTTTGAAGGCCCCGAGGATCAGCTGGTCCTGACGGAAAACACGCAGCCGGCATTGCTCGCAGTCTCAACGGCCGTGTATCGGGTCCTCGAAGCCGAGGGAGTCCTTCCCGACGTGGTTGCCGGACACAGTCTGGGCGAGTACTCGGCACTCGTGGCGGCCGGTTCACTGACCCTTGCCGACGCGCTGCGACTGGTGCGCGAACGTGGTCGATGCATGCAGGAGGCTGTCCCGGTCGGGGTAGGTGCGATGGCCGCCGTCATCGGTCTCGATCTGAGTGCAGTCGAGAAAGTCTGTGCCGAGGCGGCGCAGGGACAGGTGGTCTCACCGGCCAACCAGAATGCACCCGAGCAGGTAGCCATCGCCGGTCATGCCGAGGCGGTCGCCAGGGCCTCCGAACTTGCAACCGAAAGGGGAGCCAAGCGGGTCATTCCCCTGCCGGTCAGCGCTCCGTTTCATTCTCGATTGATGAAGCCTGCGGAGGATCGGATGCGCCCTCTCCTCGGTCAGGTGGAGTTTAGAGACCTCCGGGTACCGATGGTCAACAACTTCGATGCCCGCAGGATCACACGGGGAGACGACGCACGCGAAGGACTCGTCCGCCAGATCGCGTCGATGGTGCGGTGGACCGAGAGCATCCAGTGTATGGCGGACTACGGGGCCGAAGAATACGTGGAAGTGGGGCCGGGCCGGGTGCTGATTGGACTGATTCGCCGGATCGTCAAGGAGGCCCGGCTGGTGGCACTGGAAAAGCCGGCTCAGGTGGAGGATTATGTTCGATCTCAATGAACAGGTTGCGTTGGTGACGGGAGCCGCTCGGGGAATCGGACGGCGCATCGCGGAGGTGATGCGGGATTGCGGCGCTCGTGTGGTTTGCTCCGATTTTGCCGACTGGGGAGAGCAGCTCGAGGCTCTCGGAGGGAATCTCTGGGGAGTTCGACTCGATGTAACGGACCCGACGCGGGTCAAGGAAGTGGTCGCGCAGATCGCGGCAGAGTTCGACAGAATCGACATTCTGGTCAACAATGCCGGCATCACGCGCGATGGGCTCCTGGTTCGCATGAAGGACGAAGACTGGCGGAAGGTTCTGGCGACGAATCTGGATGGCGTTTTTTTCGTTACTCGGGAAGTGATTTCGCGTATGATGCGCCAACGTTACGGTCGGATCGTCAACATCAGCTCTGTCGTCGGACTGATGGGGAATCCCGGACAGGCCAACTACGTGACGAGCAAGGCGGGAGTCGTCGGATTTACGAAGGCAATCGCCAGGGAGGTGGCCTCCCGGAACATTACCGTGAACGCAGTGGCACCAGGATACATTGATACGAGCATGACGAAGGAACTGGCGGAGAAGGCCAGGCAGGAACTGATGTCGATGGTTCCTCTGGGGCGCATCGGAACTGTTGAAGATGTGGCGTTTGGGGTGCAGTTTCTGGCTTCCAGAGAAGCTGGATATATCACAGGTCATGTGCTAAATATTAACGGCGGCATGTACATGTAGTGCTGTCATTTGGGAGGAGAAATGGCGTCTAGCGTTGAAGAAAAAGTCAAGGCGATCATTGTGGATCAGTTGGGTGTGAATGAATCGGATGTAAGCCCGGAAGCGCATTTCGTCGATGACCTGGGTGCAGATTCTCTCGACACGGTTGAACTCGTCATGAAGTTCGAGGAGGATTTCGATATCGAGATTCCGGACGAAGACGCAGAGAAGATCCAGACCGTTCAAGACGCAATCGCGTACATCAACGCTCACAAGGACTAGGCCCGGGAGTTACGCAGTCTTGAAGCGACGTGTCGTAGTCACTGGAGCGGGGATCGTTTCTCCGTTGGGCTTGGATGCAGATTCAACGTGGCGAGCGCTGCTGAATGGCCAGAGCGGCATCGGTCCAATCACCCGTTTCGATCCTTCCGACTTTGCGACTCGTATCGCCGGTGAGGTGAAGGGGTTCGATCCCCTCACCTTCCTGGATCGGAAGAATGCCCGCAAGATGGACCGTTTCATCGCCTTCGCCCTGGCTGCGAGCGATGAGGCCGCGGCGAGTTCCGGCCTGAAGATCGATGGCTCAAACCGGCATCGGGTCGGCGTGTTCATCGGCTCGGGGATCGGCGGATTCGAGACCATCGAGCGCGAGCACGAGAAGTTCCTGCGCGAGGGGCCGAGGAAGATCTCGCCGTTCTTCATTCCCGCCAGTATCATCAACGAAGCGGCCGGGCAGGTGTCGATCCGCCTGTCGGCCGCAGGGCCCAATTCCGCTACCTGTACGGCCTGTGCCGCCGGGTGCCACGCCATCGGGGACTCCTTCAAGATCATCCAGCGAGGCGATGCCGATGCAATGATTGCCGGTGGATCCGAGGCCGCTATCACCCCGATGGGAGTGGGTGGATTTTCGGCTTTGAAGGCGCTCTCGACTCGCAACGATGAGCCGGAGAGAGCCAGTCGACCTTTCGACGTGGATCGTGACGGTTTCGTCGTCGGAGAAGGGTCCGGCATGCTCGTGCTCGAAGAACTCGAACATGCTCGACGCCGCGGGGCCCGGATCCTGGCCGAAATTGTCGGCTATGGCACGAGTGCCGATGCCTTTCACATTACGTTGCCCCCGGAAGACGGCAACGGGGCTCTCCGGGCTATGGCGGCAGCCGTTTCGGACGGCGCGATCCAGCCCTCCGACGTCGACTACATCAACGCGCATGGTACCAGCACCGGCCCCAACGACCGGATCGAGACGCTGGCCGTCAAATCACTTTTCGGTGAGCATGCCTACAAGCTCGCCATCAGTTCCACGAAGTCGATGACCGGTCATCTGCTCGGAGCGGCCGGCGGTTTGGAGGCCGCGTTTACCGTTCGCAGTCTGGTCGAACAGGTGATACCGCCGACGATCAACCTGGATCATCCCGATCCCGACTGCGATCTGGACTACGTCCCGCACAAGTCCCGGCAGGCGAACATCCGATATGCGCTATCGAACTCCTTCGGATTCGGGGGAACGAACGGGGCACTTCTGTTCAAACGATTCGAAGAATAACCGGTCGAGTTCCCGGGTTCGAACACTATGACGCACGCGTTCCGCTGACTTGAAATGCGGGCCAGCCCTGAAATCATTTGTGCTATACTGCCTCTTTCTCACGATGAGGCTTATCCGGATTTCGAAATTTCTTCCCTCCCGCGTCTAATCCACATTCACAGCTCTTTCCGGCAAGGGGCGAAGTGGCGTATGGCCCTGCGCAGGAGATTCCATGACAGAGAAAAGCAAGGGTAAATCGCAGAAGCGAACCGATATCGCCAAGCGCTTCGTCGAGCTTGGGAGATTGGACAGCGGTTTGCCTGCCGGAATCCGCCTGAAGAACGTCCTCGTTGGTTTCGGGATCGCCCTGCTGACGACGGCTCTCCTCATTCAGTACGAGTTCCAGAGCATCCCTGAATACAAGGTCGGCGATATCGCGGACCGCACGATCGAAGCGCCTCGGGATTTCACCGTCATCGACCAGGGGGCGACCCAGCAGAAGCGGGAAGCAGCGATCCGATCCGTTCCCGTGGTCTTTACTTTCGACTTTCAGGTCATCCAGCAGATCGCTTCGGAAATCCGCATGGCTTTCGAGGATGCACGGCAAACCATCGCGGCGGAGCGGACCAAGCTTGGGCTGCCTCCGGACAAGCCCCTGCCGAAGGACGCCGTCCGACCCTTGAAACGAAAGATCGAGGCGATGCTGCCACGTTTCAGCTATGGCCGGACGCTCGATATCTGTCTGAAGTATGGGTTTTCCGAGAATCTCGAGGATCAGCTCGTTCAATTGCTGAACCACGCAATGAAGTGGCCGGGGGTGGTTCTCAATCGAGCGATCCTGGTGCGCTATCGGGATCGCGGGATCGTCGTCCATAATTCGGTCACGGGCGAAACCGAGGAGTTGAGCGACTGGATGGCGATGCGCGATGTCTCACAGGCGCGCGACACGCTCAGACAGCAGGAATACGAACTCACGCAGGTCACGGGGGAAGAGAAGAAGGAACTGATCACCTTCCTCGAGCGTTGGATTGTTCCGGATACCGAATTCGACGAACGGGCAACCCGGGAGGCGGAGCAGAGGGCCCTCTCCGAGGTCAATCCGGTGCTGATCCAAGTCAAGCAGGGCAAGACGATCATCCGGGCCGGAGACGAGATTACCGAGCAGAGCTTGAGTCAGCTGCACGCACTGCGCAGCCTGCGGTTGCAGGAACGGTGGCTTGACCGGATCGTCGGCGTGTTCCTGATCGTGCTGTTCCTTTACTTCATTCTCTGGTCCTACCTCCAACTGCATTTGGTCCGCGAGAAGAACAAGAGCGATTTCTTTCTCCTCGTACTGGTGCTCATGGGGAGCCTTCTGATCAACCGGCTCTTTCTGAGCCTCGGGGAGACCATCGCATACAGTTTCCGGACCCCCGAACTCCAGGAGCCGAGGAATTTTCTCTTTTTTGCTCCGCTGGCACTGGGTGCCGTCCTGATCATGCTCCTGGTTGGAGCCAACCTCACGATCTTCTTCTCGATCGTACAGGCCGCCTTCATCGGTCTGCTCACCGGGGAGCTGTCGCTGGCCGTCTACTGCCTGACGGGGAGTCTTACCGCCGTCTACACCCTTCGCGAGTATCGCGACCGGTCGACATTGATCCGCGCTGGACTGTGGATCGGTGGAGTGAACCTGATCATTGCGTTTGCCTTTCAGCTCTGGTCGTTTTCGGAGGGATTCGTTCCGGTCGTGTTCCTCATTCGCAGCTTTGCCGCGATCGTCAGCGGTCTTCTTTCCGCCCTGATATCGACGCTCTTCCTGCCGGCACTGGAATCGCTGTTCGGGCTGACGACCGACATTCGTCTGCTCGAGCTGTCCAATCTGAACAGCCCGATCCTCCGTCGCCTGGCGTTGGAAGCGCCGGGCACCTACCATCACAGCATAACGGTCGGGACTCTCGCTGAGGCCGGTGCGGAGGCGATTGGGGCGAACACCCTGCTGATCCGTGTGGGCGCCTACTATCACGACATCGGAAAGGTCAAACATCCGGAATACTACGTCGAGAACCAGGTCTATACCGTCAACAAACACGAAACGCTGTCCCCCAGCATGTCGAGTCTGATCCTGGCGAGTCACGTCAAGGACGGCCTTGCGCTGGCCGATGAGATCAAGCTCGGTCCCAAAGTGGCGGCCCTCATTCCGCAACATCACGGTACTCGTGTCATGACCTATTTCTACCGCAAGGCCAAGGAAGCAGCGGCAGAGAAGAACGTTGAGGTCAGCGAGAACGATTTTCGCTATCCCGGTCCGAAGCCGCAGGGCAAGGAGGCCGCGATCCTTATGCTCGCCGACCAGGTGGAAGCAGCGGCCCGGACACTGCAGGAACCGACACCGGGTCAGATCCGCGGCCTGATCAATCGGATCACTCAGGCCACGATTCAGGACGGGCAGCTCGACGAATGCGACATCACCATGAAGGACTTGAGCAAAGTCGAGCGAGCCTTTGAGCGAGTCCTGACCGGGATTTATCACCACCGGATCGAATACCCCGGGTTCAGTTTCAATAAGCCGCAAGTTGAAGAAAGAGAGGCTGAGAGTCAGAGTGTTCAATAGGCAGCGGAAGCTGCCGGCCGCCACGAACCAGCTGAACGGTTTCCTCGTGAGACTCGCCTCGAGACTGGACGTGGCTGAGGGTTTCTCTGTGATTCTCATAAGCGACCGAGCCATGCGGACACTCAACCGGCAATTTGCCGGGAAGGACTATCCAACCGATGTCCTGTCTTTTCCGACTTCGAACGAGGATCGGTTACTCGATCCCTATCTGGGGGACATCTTCATTTCGACGGAGACCGCCGAGCGGCAACGCTGCGGCGAGCTCGAGAGAGAACTGGAAGTGTTGAGCCTGCACGGACTGCTCCACCTCCTCGGATTTGACCATGAGACCGATCAGGGCGAAATGGCCTGTCTTGAAAACAGGCTCCGACGCGAACTTGGACTGAACGAACGATGAATTCCTGGGAGATTCTGGCTGGGATCGTCCTGCTCTTCGCGCTGGCATTTCTTTCGACGATCGAGAGCGCCATCAACCATCTTTCACGGCTGGCTTTGCGCGTGTTGGCCGAAAAGCACCCGGAGAGCCGGTACCGGTTGCTCCACGAAATCTCGGTCAACCGACGCAAGTTCCTGGTTCCGTTGCTGTTTGCGACACAGTTGATACTCGTGTTCCTTACCGTGATGGTGACGCATATCTGTCTGCAAAGCGGCCTCCCGTATTCGCTTCCTACAGCATTCCTGATCATGGGCTTCATCGTGGTAGGATTCCGCCATTTGATCCCGTTCTCTTTAACCCACCGTCGCCCGGAGGGGATTCTCCTGCGTCTCCTGCCCTCCTTTCGCTGGGGGTATGCGCTGGCGACCTGGGCCGGTTGGCCCGTGATCGCCGTCATCCGCCGCCTCGACGGACGCCGGCGGCTGCTGACCGTGGACCCGGAAGACGAAGCGACCGACGAGGAGATTCAGGCCTATCTGGGTGTCGGTGAGGAGGAGGGGATCTTCGAGAGTGCCGAGAGCGATCTGATCCAGTCCGCGCTGGAGTTCGGAAGCACGCTGGTGCGGGAGATCATGACACCACGCAGCGAGATGGTCGCCATCGAGGAGTCGGTCTCTCTGGCCGAGCTCCGGGACCTCATCGTGCGCACAAAGCACTCGCGTATTCCCGTGTTTCGGGAGCGCCTGGACCAGATTGTCGGAATCGCCTCGGTCCGAAGCCTGTTGGGCCGCCTTGGCACGGGTCGAGAAGGAGAGCCGATCACCCCGATCGTCACCGAGACGCTCATCGTCCCGGAGACGAAAAGGGTCTACGAACTTCTCAAGGAGATGCAGGCCAGAGCCGACCAGATGGCGATTGTGATCAATGAATATGGGACCGTTTCCGGCCTGGTCACGATCGAGGATCTGCTCGAAGAAATCGTGGGCGAGATTCGGGACGAGGATGAGTTTCACCGGGTGGATTTGGTCTACGAGGGGGATGGAAGCTACATCGTTCGAGGGGGCGTGGAGATCGGCGATCTGGAAGAAGCGATGGGAGTCGAGTTCGGGGAACACGAAGCGGCTACGGTTTCGGGGCTGGTCGTCGAGAACCTGGGCGCCGTCCCTACACCCGGCCAGGCGATCCGGATAGACGGCGTCACGCTGCAGGTCCTCAGCGCCGACCGAAAACGCATCCACACCATGAGAGTCCGGACCTCCGCACCCGACGAAGCGGAAGAGCGGCGATCCGAGCTCGAATCCTCATGAGGTCACATCGATGGTTTCTCCAGTGACACATCCTCCCCGCCCCGAGGCATTCATGCGCAAAGCGCTGCGACTTGCAGCGCGTGGATTCGGGCGGACGAGTCCCAATCCGATGGTGGGAGCCGTCGTCGTCCGCGACGGAGAGGTCGTTGGGGAGGGCTATCATGTCTATGCCCGGAAGGAGCACGCTGAGATCGTCGCCTTGAAACGAGCCGGCCTCCGCGCTCGAGGCGCAGATCTTTACGTGACGCTCGAGCCTTGCGCGCATTTCGGCCGGACCCCACCCTGCACCGAGACGATCGGAGACTCCGGTGTCCGCCGCGTCTACGTTGCGATCGAGGATCCCAATCCGCTGGTGCAGGGAGAGGGCATTCGCGGTTTGAGGCAGCACGGCATCGAGGTCGAGGTGGGATTGTGTGAGCCGGAGGCGGCCAGGCTCAACGCGGCCTTCTTCCACTTCGTCCGCCATCGCCGACCTTATGTGACCCTGAAACTTGCCATGACACTGGACGGCAAGATTGCCACCAGAACGGGCGAGTCCAAGTGGATCACCGGTGAGAAGGCCCGTCGACTGGTTCATCGCTTCCGATACGGCGCCGACGCCGTACTCGTCGGCATCGGAACGATTCTGAGAGACGACCCTTCGCTCGATGTACGGTGGTTTCGACGGAACCGGATCAACAAAGTCGTGCTGGACAGCACGCTGAGATGTCCCCGGGACGCCCGTCTTTTTGCGTCCGGGGATCCGGTGCACCTTTTCCATGGTTCCGGCCTCGCTGAATCGGCGTCGGCCCCGTTTGAAGGCCAGGCCCATCTCATCTCGGTGGGTCGCCGGGAGGAGGGCCTGGATTGGAAGGAAGTTCTCGATGCACTTGGGCGTCGGAACATCGTGGATCTTCTTGTCGAGGGAGGCGCGCGCATTGCCACTTCCCTGCTGGCAGCGAGACTGGTGAACCGTGTTGCCTTCTTCTACGGAGCTCTGCTGGTCGGCTCCGAGGGTCTGAGCGCAGCGGGCGAATTCGGCATCGACCATCTCTCCGACGCGCTCCAGATTCAGGAGGTTCAGGTCCGGCACCTGGGAGAGGATGTTCTGGTGAGCGGCATTCTCACAGGGTCGGGATAGTCACCCGAGCCTGCCGGTGAGAGGTTTGTTCGGGATCACGAGATTCCCCTCAATGGCCGGCGACCAAAAGCTCGGGAGTGATTTCGCGCCAGCCGAGCTGCTTCGGAGGGAGCAGGTTCATCGCCATGCGGATGCTGTCCCCCCGGAAGTAGAAATTCGAGTTACCCCCCAGAGTGAAGCTCGGTGAGCCGAATGTTGGATCCCCATTGGCGTCCTCGTCCAATCGGGCCAGGTAGAGGCCCCCGATGATCGACTTGTTGGCGCCACCGACATTGACGGACCCATCGCCGACGACCAGGATCAGCCCGTCATAGTTGAATCCTCCGCTGTAGTCGAGCTCCCCTTTGACGATCAGGATGCCGCAGCCGGAACCGTTCCCGGCAAGGTCGAGGTCTCCCTCGGCCACGACGATCAAGGGATTCTCTTCGGTCCCGAGCTCGATGCTGCCTCCGCTCAGACTTGTCCCGTCCGGGTAGACGACGTCGGCGGCAGCGCTGATGCGGGCGATGAAGGTTGCCAGGAAATAGGCGTCGAAGACGTTGGTGGCGTCCTCGTTGCCGGAGGTTCGAACAGCTTCCGTATCATCCCGCATGGACGGCGTCGAGCCCCAGGGGCCGTCGGCTCCCTCGATGTTGTCCAACTGGCCCGAATTCGTCGTGTCGTGGATCTTGTTGAGCGCGGCCTGGCCGTCTCCTTCTGTCGGAGCATCGTTGAGGATCGAAAGGCCCGCTTGGGCCGGATCGTTGTTGTTGTGGTGATGATTTTTCCGCTCGATTTCTGCGATGGTCATGTTCGAGTGATCGTATCCATCGAGCATGAACGAGTTACCGTCGAAAAAGCTGTTGCGCGCCGGGTTGACGTCCGGGCCGTAGACGGTGAAGGGAGATCCGACATCGAGGCTCATGTCCCGTTTGTAAAACACTTCGATCATGGCCACCGCGTTCTTCTGCAGGCTGCCGTGCTGAAGGAGTTCCTGTGGAGGCCCCGGAACGAGGCCGGCTACGCGGATATAGAACTTGTTGTCCACATCGGTCAGAAGGTCGCCGTCTCCGTCATCGTTGTCGCTGATACGAGCGATGAATCGGCCCGGACCGTGCTGCGTGCCCGCTCCAGGAGTCAGGAGTCCCCGAATTCTTGCATTTCCCTGCGATGCGGGAAGGCGGGCGTAGTCGACGCTGCGGGCCTCCAGAAAATCGATGGGGTCGCGGTAGTAGGACGGACCGTCGGTGACGAAGACGGGCACCTGCGCATCCGTACTGATGGCGTGTGTGATGTCGAAGTGGCGCAGATCCCTCAGGCAGTCCGCCAGCCCTGCCTCCGCCGTGTAGAGGGCTCGCTCGTGCCCCTCGAATTCCTCGCTCATCATGAAGTCGCTCAGACTGGCGAAGGTCAAAGCCAGCCCCAGGGCCATCATAATGACCGAAATGATCAATGCCATGATCAACGCGGATCCCTTTTGGCTGGACATCACTCGCCTCCTTGCTATTCGGGCAGGATCTGCGGCGTCCGACTGCGGATGAAGACGTCGGAGCGAAGGGAAATCGTGTAGGGCTGTCCCATCTGCATATCCGCTTCCTCCGATTCACCTGTCATCCAGACCCGCACCTGTGCGATCTTGGCCGGGTCCATGGTCGGACTTCCCGCGAGGTCCATGAATGTGAAATTGAGCCCCGAGATGTTCTGTGCGAGCAGTTCCTCCCCATAACCCACATCGGCATAAATCGCATCTCGTTGAGGGTCATGGCGAAACGTCACGACTTCGTAGATGCTCCCCAGCGCTCCATCGGGGTCTCCGGTCGACTCCGCGGAGTTGCCGCTCGTGCTCGCTACCGAGCCGGTAATATCGGTGTTCAGTCGAATATGTCCGTCGCCGAGAACGACGACAGCAGGAACCCCGAGAGAACTGATCGGCTCGTTGCCGGCCTGTCGGAGACAGCGGGTTATCTGGTCCATCGCGATGCGCATCTGTCCGAGCATTTCCGCCTGCTGACTCTGGGCCCGAAAGGATGCTTCACTTTGGTAGAAGATTGCGACCATGGGAGCCATCATGATCGTCAGAATCGCCAGCGTGATCAGCAGTTCGAGCAGAGAAAAGCCCCGCCGGTCGGCGCGGAGGACGTCCATTTCGTGGGTGGTCGATGGATGGCTCATGGCGCTAGATAGGTCGTGATGGTTATGCTCTCGGATTGTCGGGGATTGGCCGCGAGAGGCGTGACGGTCACGGAGACCGATTTCCGACCCGAATTGAGGTCGGCGACCTCCCAGCTGACCTGAAAGCTGCGCACTCCTTGAAGCGTGTTCGGTGGTAAAGGGAGTGTGATCGTCTCCGGTCCGTGGGGACCGGTCGCGAGCAAGTCGGAGTCTCCTCCCGATTCGACTTCCCAGCCGAAAGCCGTCCGCAGTTCCTCTAGCTTGGACTGGGCGAGGTTAACTGCTTTCGCGTCGTAGTTGGCGAACTGGGTTTTGTCGAGTGAGACGATCATCAGCTGCGCCAGCGCCAGGAGGCTGATCGTGAGGATGAACATGGCAATCATCGCTTCGATGAGCGTGAACCCGGCTTCTCGAGATCGTGGTTTCGTGCTCATTGCTGCGCTGCCCTAAAATCCTGGATCTCCACCATGCCTGTGGAGCGCACGACGACATCGATCTGCTGACCGAATGCGTTCGCGAGTCGAATGACGCCGGCCTGGGCATGGCCGCGGGGAAAGAACTCGACCTGCCCGCCCGGTACCGAGCCGAAGGTGATCCCCGGTTCCAGCGCCTTGGCCACCCGCGGGGGATTGTCTGGATCTTCCTGATCAACGATCTGGAAGGTACGTGTGGCCGAGTTGAAACGGACCTCGAACGTGGCGTTGCGCGAAACGGAAATCGTCCGGGCGAAGTTCAACTCGGCGGCCAGTTGGGTCGCCGAAGTTTGAAGGCGGCTCGCACTCAGGCTGCGCTGCATCTCCGGTACTGCGAAGGTCAGCACCACCGTCCCGACGGCAATCACGATCAACAGTTCGATCAGTGAGAAGCCGCAAGCAGAGGAGAATGCCGAACGTTGGCATGAACGAAGAAAGTGCCGCATCACCGGCTTACGCTAGCAGACGGCCGTTGCAGATCAGGTGATAGCCGTCACACGAAATCGGCCGATCAATCGAACAGCAGATCTTCGATCAGCCGATCCGGTTCAAGAACGACGAACCGGCGAGTCTCGACTCGAATGAGGTTCTGTTCCTGGAGGTGGCTGAGGACGCGGGTCGCCGTCTCCCGGGAGATTCCGACAATGTCCGAGAGCTCCTTGTGCGTCAGCTTCATCGGAATCATGTAACCGTTGTCCGTTTCCACGCCCCGCTTCTTGACGAGCTGGTGAAAGGCCATGCGGACTCGCGCATCGGCATTGTGGAAAGTCAGAACTTCGATCTGGGCCCAGGCGTCACGGCACCGGTTGCAGAGCGTCCTGAGGATGACGCGGTTGGTCTTGGGGTGTTCAAGGAGCGTGCTGAACTCTTTGGCTCCCATGACGAAAATGGTCGTCGGGAGGACCGCCGTCACGCTGGCCGGTGTCGTACCGCCGTCGATCAGGGCCATCTCCCCGAAATACTCGCCGGCTTCGTGAAAGGCCAAGATCATCTCCTTGCCGTTGGGCAGAAGGCGCGTGACCTTCACCCGGCCTTCCCTGACGAGGTACATGTACTGGCCGGTGTCTTCCTCCATGAAGATGATGTCGTTCTTGCGGTACCTGCGTTCCCTGAACAGGATCGCAATGCCTTCGAGATCCTCCTCGGTCAGTTCGGAGAACATCGGGATCTTCCGGAGGAAGGCAGCAGTAGGGGAAGTCATATTTGCTCCAAGAGACTTCTCAGCCGGTCAATGTTATAGGTTGCCCCTAATTCTTTTACTTCCGCCTCAATATCGTCAAGGTCATAAAGACTTTCCTGAACTTTAGCGAGGAGTTCGCCGGTTTGGCACGTGGAAATACCGAGAGCCTGAGACCTGCGGATTCCACGCATGGCCAAATAGTGGCTGAGCGAGCGGACGGCAGGGTAGAGGAAAAAGACGTTGGGACCCGGAACCGGGGTCAGAAGCACGCCGAATAGAGCGACGACCGCATCGATGACCGTCCAACGCCTGTGCTTGCCCACCTTCTCCTTGAAGAACGTCTCGAGCCGCTTCCGTGCCTCTTCGCAGGAGATCGAAGCCGTATGGACGAGTTTCAGAGATGACGCGTGGCGGAGTGTTGCGCAAACATTCTCCTGATAGTCGAAGCGACGCCTCAGCGACTCATAAGCCGAATGCAGGCGGTGGCGCAAACGGGAAATCCAGCCTCTGTCCGGATCATCCCGCTCGGGATCGTCGTCGGGGGGCTCGCTGACCAGAAAGAAACTCTCTCCGGAGTCGCGGACCAGCAGCAGGAGCGTAAGGGGTGTTTGAGCTTTCATCGAACCTCATCGGACTCAGGTGCCGGTGGATGCCCGCCGCGCTGGTCGCAGGGAATGTCCGAATGCAACCGGCGGCGTTCATGTCGCACGGCCGACACGAGCGCCACAAGGAAGCCCCCCCAGATCACACCGACGACCCCGATCATCGTGATGACGCCGGCCCAGCTCATCGTTGCCTCAGTCTTCCCGTCATCCAGCGATTCAGGGCAAGGAGCAGCCCGATGGCCAACGCCCATTGAAACAGACACGTGCCGACACTTCCCGCCACCAGAGGATTCCACCAATGCTCCGGATCGGCCTCGATGACCTGCCAGAACCACCAGAGAACGAGCACCAGGACCTGAACCGGGATGCCGTA
This sequence comes from uncultured Acidobacteriota bacterium, assembly GCA_963823995.1. GTDB lineage: Bacteria > Acidobacteriota > UBA6911 > RPQK01 > JAPXNP01 > JARRKC01. Next base: position 139,957 of record CAWGNQ010000008.1, on the reverse strand, counting down.
CCGCATGAACCAATCCCACCACGGACCGATCTGCACATCTCCATCGGAGCTGTTGACGTATTCTCTGCGAAAACGTTTCGCTCCGTGCGTTCGGACGGCCCAGGCGATCAAGGCTCCGCTCAGCATCAGACCTACGCCCCAAACCCAGTCCTGGTTGAGAAAGAACGAACTGCTCAGAGCCGACGGAATCCCGAAGACGAAGCCGGCCGAGTAGGCGACTGTAAGAGCCTGACTGCGGCTCATGTTGATGTCGATCAGAACCCGCGTCGCCAGTTCCAACATGGAAACCAGCGAGCTGATGGCCGCCGACGTCAGGGCAAGGAAGAAGAAGGCTGCGAACCAGGCTCCTCCGGGGATCTGACCGAACAGCTGGGGAATCCAGATGAAGGTGAGTCCCGTATTGGCCGGCCCTGTCGTGCGGATGACTTCCTCGGCCCGTTCCGGGATGAGCGCAAAAACCGTGCAGAACACGATAATGCCGGCCAACAGCGAGACCGAGTTGTTTCCGAGGCCGATCATGGCCGCATTCAGGGGGACGTCCTCCCGCTCCCTCATGTAGATTGCGTAAGTCAGGATCAGTCCCCAGCCTGCCCCGGTGTCCCAGGCGTTCTGGGTCAGTGCCTGCAACCAGACTTGGTAGTTGAGCAGCGACGCCGGATCGGGTGTGAACAGGTAGGCCAGCCCGTGAACGGCTCCCGGGAGCGTCACGGCCCGGACCGCCGAAATCACGATCAATACCAGCAGACCGGGTATGAGGAAACGGTTGGCCAGTTCGATGCCCCGGACAACACCTCGGCGGATGATCAAGGCGGCGATCGAAATGGCGAAAAAGTGGAAGAGCACCGGCTCCCAGCCGGAGTCGAGGAAGCGACCCCAGTCCTCGACATGATCGGCCACGCCCAGCAGTCGATCGGAAACGGCCAGCTCCAGGTAGCGCAGACACCATCCCGCCACCACCGAGTAATAGAACATGATGGCGATCGCGACCAGCGCCACGAATCCGCCGGCCCACGCACGTTTCTTGCCCAGCAGCAGGGCGAATGCTCCCGGTGGAGCGCTCCGTGTCGATTTGCCGATGGCAAATTCGGCGATGATCAGAGGAATGCTCCAGACGAACAGAAAGATCACCCAGGGGATCAGAAACGAACCGCCGCCGTTGGCGGCGGCAACACGTGGAAACCTCCAGATATTGCCGGTTCCCACGGCAATGCCCATGACCGAAATAACGAGCCCCCATCGGGAAGTGAATTGCTCTGTCGGCTTCATCCTTGACCGGCCTTCAGGTATCGGTTGATCTGCGACGAAGGGTCGGAAGCATGAATGATATCGTGGATGACGGCCACCGAGTCGACACCGGCCTCCCAAAGGAGACGAGCTCGTGCAAGTGTGATTCCCCCGATGGCGACGACCGGCCGGCGTTTCTGCAAAGCCAGTTCGCGCACCTGCTCCAAGCCGAGGGGGCGGTGCCTGCCGGACTTGGTGGTGGATGCATAAACTGGACCGATGGCTACGTAGTCGACGTCGAGGGATTGAGCGGCCAGGAACTCATCCTTCGTGTGCGTGGAGAGGCCAAGGATCAGTCGATCCCCACCGAGGCGGCGTCCGGCCTCCACCGGGAGGTCATCCTGACCGAGATGGACGCCGGCGGCACCACTGGCCAATGCGAGGTCGATTCGATCGTTGACGACAAGCCGGGCGTCGTAATCGGCACAGAGTCGGTTGATTGCGACGAGCTGCTGCAGGCGAACAGCATCGGCGGCCTCCTTCTCGCGTACCTGGAAGAAACGAATCCCGCTGTCGAGAAAGAGCTTGGCCAGTTCGATGTGTCCGGGGCCTCCCCCTTTCGGTGATGCAGTGATGGGATACACGGGGCCCGGTCGGAACCTGTCCATCGGAATGCCTAAACGAGGCTCAGCAGTCGATCCACGAGGATGATGGTAATGGCCAGCGGGCACACGAAACGGATCAGGATGCTCCAGATCGGGGCCAGCCGAAACGTCCGGTTGCTGCTGCGGATCTCATCCATCGCGGCCGGCAATCCCCACTTCCATGCCAGAAACAATGAGATCAGCAGGCCACCGATAACCAGCGAGAGCTTGCCGAAGAGGAAATCGACATATTCGAGAAATCCGGCCATGAAGGGAACGTAGCCTTCGCTGAGAGCGCTCGGAATTCCTATCAGGAAGGCGACGCCGCCGACTGCCATCGCGGCTCCCTTCCGCGACCAGCCGCGCTCATCAATGAAGTAGGCGACGACGACTTCGAGCAAAGAGATGGAGGATGTCAGGGCGGCAATGACCAGCAGCAGGTAGAAGGCAGCTCCGAACGCCTGCCCGAACGGGATTCCATTGAAGATGTTGGGAAGCACCAGGAAGATCAGGCTCGGACCCTGGTCAGGCCTCAGTCCCTGGACGGAGAAGAGGGCCGGGAAGATGGCGAATCCGGCCAGGAATGCGATCAGGAGGTCGGACAGGCTGACATAGATCGCCGAGGAGATTAGATCTTCCTTCTTGGACAGGTAACTGCCGTACGTGATCATGGCGCCCATGCCCAGACTCAATGAGAAGAATGCCTGCCCCATCGCCGCCAGGATGACGCGAAAATTGATCTTCGTAAAATCGGGTTTCAGATAGAATTCGATGCCTTCGATTGCCCCGGGGAGAGTGACCGAGCGAAGGACGAGCAGGATCAGAATCAGCAGGAGGAACGGCATCAGAATCGTCGTGACCTTCTCGATGCCCCCTTCGATGCCGCCCATCACCACCCAGATCGTGAGTCCCATGAAGATCAGGTGATAAAGGATGGGCCAGGGGCCGGAGAGGAAGTCGACGAAAACGGCGTTGATCTGATCGGGAGTCGCTCCCCGGAGACCGCCCTCGACTGTGAACCAGAGGTATTTGAGGGTCCATCCGGCGATGACACTGTAGTAGCTGAGGATGACCAGGCCGGTGAGGACCCCCAGGGCACCCACGACTTTCCAGAGGGAACCGGGAGCCAGTGCCTTGAATGCTCCCACGGCGTCCCGTTTCGTCTTCCTTCCGAGCGTCAGTTCGGCGATCATGACCGGAACGCCGACGAGGAAGACGCATCCCAGGTAGACGAGAACGAAGCCGGCTCCGCCGTGCAGACCCACCTGGGTCGGAAACCCCCAGATATTTCCCAGGCCGATGGCGGAACCCGCCGCCGCCAGAACGAACGCGATCTTGGAACCCCAGGTCCCGCGCTGAACATCCGAAGCACCCGCCACTACGTGACCCCGATCCTTTCTAAAAAGGCCGTGCCATAATTCCCTTTGATGAACTCAGGATGGCGGACGAGTCGGCGGTGCAGGGGAATCGTGGTGTCGACTCCTTCCACGATGAACAGGTCGAGTGCCCTGCCCATCCGCACGAGTGCTTCTTCTCGAGTGGCATCATGGGCGATGAGCTTGGCAATCAGGGAGTCGTAGTGACTCGAGACGATCCAGTCCTGGTAGGCCATCGAATCGACCCGCACGCCTGGTCCGCCCGGCGGGTTGTAAGCTGTGATGCGACCGGGACAGGGGCGAAACGTCTCCGAATTCTCGGCGTTGATCCGACATTCGATGGCATGTCCGGAAAATCGGACATCTTCCTGTCGGACCGAGAGCGTCTCGCCCGCTGCGAAGCGGATCTGTTCCTTGACGATGTCCATGCCGGTGACCATCTCAGTGATCGGATGCTCCACCTGGATGCGCGTGTTCATTTCGATGAAAAAGTAAGAGCCTTCCTGATCGAAGAGAAACTCGACGGTGCCCGCACTGGAGTAGCGGATCTCCCGCATAGCCTCGACCACGCGGGCCCCCAGCTCGAAGCGCAACTCGGGTCCCACGGCCGTACTCGGGGTCTCTTCGATCAGCTTCTGATGTCGGCGTTGCACGGAGCATTCGCGTTCCCCGAGATGGATGACATTGTTTTGCTCATCGGCCAGCACCTGGAACTCGATGTGCCGGGGATTGACCAGGTACTTCTCGATGTACACATCCGGCGATCCGAATGCGCTCTGGGCTTCGGACTGGGCCGTATCGAGCGCATCCTGAAGCTCCTCCGCTTTGCGCACGATCCGCATCCCTCGGCCGCCGCCACCCGCCGCGGCCTTGATGATCACTGGAAATCCGATTTCCGCCGCGATCTGCATTGCGCCGGCCGCCGCCTTGGGATCGAGGAGATTCGAGCCGGGGATGATCGGAAGCCCGGCTTCCTTCATCCTGACGCGGGCACGGGCCTTGTCCCCCATCAGATCGATGGCCTCGGGACTCGGTCCGATGAACTTGATCCCGCACGTTTCACAGACTTCGGCGAAGTAAGAACTCTCGGCCAGGTAGCCGTAACCGGGATGAATGGCTTCGACGTTGGTGATCTCTGCAGCGCTGATGATGCTGGGGATGTTCAGATAGCTCTCGTAGCTTCTTGGAGGGCCGATGCAGACGGCCTCATCGGCGAAACGGACGTGCAGGCTGTTTCGGTCGGCCTCGGAATAGACGGCGACGGTCGCAATGCCCAATTCGCGGCATGCACAGATGATCCGCAGGGCGATTTCGCCACGATTTGCGATGAGGACTTTCTTGAACATGACGTCAGGATGTGCTGGAAAGACGGATCTTGAACAGGGGTTCCCCAAACTCGACCGGCTGACCATTTTCGACCAGGATGGAGACGATCTCGCCTGACACGTCAGACTCGATCTGGTTGAAGATCTTCATGGCTTCGATGATGCAGACCACGCTGTTCTTGACGACGTGCTCGCCGACCTGAACGAAAGGCTCTGCATCCGGCTTCGGGGTGAGGTAGAAGGTTCCGACGATGGGAGCCTTGAAGATATGGAGGTCCTCCTCCGGCTGCTGCTCCTGCGCCGCCTGTGGAGCGGGCAACGCCGTCGATCCCGGATTCGAGACTGACTGGGCAGATGGCCCCGGATAGTGGGCCTGGCCCGGAGACGTGTTGCGGATGCGCAGCCGCACGCCTGCCTCTTCCATCTCGAACTCCTCGATCCCCGAGGATTGGATGACTTCGAGCAGTTCCTTGATCTCCTTGATATCCATTCGCTCTCCTTGGAAGACCGGGAAAATGTAAGGAGTTATTGTCGTTAGTCTGGGTGGCGGAGTCAAGGGAGGGGGAGAGTGGGACGGGTTGACCGGGACTGCCGTTCCGTGGCCTACCCGCTCAGCAGTTCGTAGCCGTTTTCGGTGACCACGACTACGTCCTCGATGCGGATTCCGAACGTACCGGGCAGGTAGATTCCCGGCTCGATGGTAAGGACCATCCCGCTTTCCAGCGTGCTTTCTCCGGAAGTGGAAACCCGGGGTCGTTCATGGATTTCGAGGCCGAGACCGTGTCCGGTCCCGTGTCCGAATCGCTTCCCGTAACCGGACCGGGTGATGACCTCCCGGGCGGCTTGGTCGACCGTCGTCGTTGAAATTCCCGGCCGGATCACCGAAAAGGCAGCCTGCCGCGCTCCCTCAACGATTTTCATCACCCGACGGACCTCGTCGTGGTCCGGCGGGAGAACACGCGTCAGGTCGCTGCAGTAGCCGTTCTTTCGGGCACCAAAATCGATCAGCAACACTTCGTCCTGTCGGATTTTCCGATCCCCAGCGCGGGCATGGGGCAGTGAACTGTTCGGCCCGGAGGCGACGATGGTATCGAAGGCGACTCCCTCGGCTCCATACTCGCGGAACAGGAACTCCAGTCGGGCGGCAACTACCCGTTCGGGCACGCCCCAGGAGAGCTCCTCAATGAGCCGGGCGTGCGCGGTCCGGGCAAGACGGCATGAATTTCGGATGGACTCGATTTCCGCGGGAGACTTGATTGCGCGCAGTCGCTCGACCAACCCGTATGTCGCTTCCAAATGCCAGGGACCCGACCAGGAGAGCCAGTTCAACGCCTGGGCATACGTAACCGTATCGGCCTCGATCCCGACATGGCGGGGACCGGACAGGAGGTCACGCAGGTCTTCTCCGAGGGGCTGGGTGGACAGGCGAGCGCGGCAGCCTTCCGTCTCCTGTTCAGCCTGTTCGATATAGCGGGAATCGACGAGAAGGATGGCTTCCCGCTCGGTGACGAGGGCCGCCCCCAACGAGCCCGTGAAGCCGAACAGGTAGCGGAGATTGGGTGGGTGGGTGACGAGGAAACCGTCGAGTCCGGCTTCGCCCAGACTGGTCCGGAGCCGGTCAAGACGGTTTCCTGTTTCCGACACGTCTACTTTTTGATCCTCGGTGTGATGAAGAACAGGATCTCTCGAGTATCCCGCTGTTTCCCCGATTTCTTGAAGAGGTTCCCGAGAACGGGAATGCTTCCAAGGCCGGGCACGCGGTCCTGGCTGTTCCGATCCTGCTCGACATAGATCCCGCCGATCACCGTGGTCTCACCGTCGCCGACCATAACCTGCGTCTGGGACTCGCTGGTCAAGATGGTCGGAATTCCAAGCACGGTCTGGGAGAAGTCGGGCACGTTGTTCTCCACCTTGATGTTGAGGGACACGGTATCCTCTTCGGTGATCTGAGGCGTGACGGTCAGCCGGAGCGCTGCCGTCTCGTAGCGGACCGTGGTCGTGAAATTGATTTGCACCGGAATCGGGATCTTCGAACCTTGAGTGATCACAGCCTCGGCGTTATTTTGAGCGCTGACCCGCGGCTTGGAAAGGATCCTGGCATCGCCGGTCGATTCTGCCGCGGTAACGATGGCATCCAGACGCAGGACGTCCAGTGCCTTGCCGGTCGAGAAGCGCGCAGCACCGATCGGGTCGTCGACCGGAGCAACTATCAGACCGGCTCCCTGGTTGCGGGCAAAGTCATTGCCGATCAGGAAGCCGAGTTCGAAGCCCAACTCACGCGCGAAACGGGTCGTCGCCTCGATGATGCGTGCCTCGATCTCTACCTGTCGTTCCGGAACGTCGAGCGCCTGAACCAGGTCTGTAATCTTCGTCACGCTCGCAGGAACGTCCGTGATGATCAGGGTATTCGTCCGTTTGTCGATATTGATCTGGCCGCGCTCGCTCAACTGCTTTTCGAGCGAAGGAAGTAGCTCCTCGCCGTTGGCGTAGTCGAGCTCTCTCGTGATGGTCTCGACATCCTTGGCAAAGAACGATGCGCGTTTGAGAGCCTGTTCGGCTTCGTCTTCCTGGCGCAACGTCGTCTTCGTGGAAATTCTGACCAGGTTGCCCTGGATGCTCTTGGACAGGCCGTGGCTGCGGAGCACCGCTTCGAAGAGCTGATCCCAGGGAACCTGCTCCACGTTGATGGTGATCGTCCCGGTAACATCCGGGTCGATCAGGACATTCAGTCCGCTCAACTCGGAGATGGCTCGGAAGAAATCCACGAGCGAGACATCGACCAACTTGAGCGTGACCGGTTCTCCCTGGAAGACCAGACTTCCGGAAGACTCCGACAGCGTTGCGGCCGACCTCAGACTTGGTCCGCTGAGTACGCTGATACTCAGGAATAGGATTGCAAGAAAGGCTGGGCTTCTCAGCTTCTGTCTCTTCATGGCGTGACCTGCCGATTCTCAGTTTGGATTTGCTTCGTAACGCGGCTGATAGTTTTCTTACCCTCGGTGTCGACCTGTTCCCGCACGATGACCACCTCGTCGTCGGTGATCTTCTCGACATAGCCGTTGTACAGTTTGGTCCCCTCACGGGCGAAGTAGCTCACGTTGTCGATGCCGCGCACGATGGCGATGTTCGACCCTGGACTCTTGGCTGTTCCCGTGAGTGTGACTTCCGATACGAGGAGTCCGGCCAGTCCCGGTGGGCGTTTTTCGAGGGGCGGAGGTGCCAGGACCTTCGCCGGCTCGGGCCGTTTCGCCGTCTCAAGCAGGCTGTGAAACGGATCCCGCTTGCCGTGCGAGTCATAGGGGATGCCCTGAGCGAACACCGCGCCCGTCAGTACCAGGCACAGCAGTCCGGCCGTCAGGGCCGGCATTGGTTTGCGAATCCCGCGAGTCATTCGGTTTCCTCCAGGGCTTGCTTCTGCTCAGGTTCGAGGAAGACAAAGGTGGTCGCCGTACAGGTGGCCGACAAGGTGCGTTCCCTCGTCGGATGATCGGTGACCGATTTGACGTGAATGTTTTCGACGTTGATGATGCGCGTGAATGCGCCGATCCGCCCGAAAAAGTCCCCCAGGGCGTTGTAGTTGCCTTCGAGTGAGATCAGGATCGGCCAGTCTTCATAAAAGCCGTTGTCCACGGTCGATCGGGGGGTGAAGCTGTTGATCTTGAGGTTGGAATCCAGGGCCATCTCATGGACCTTGCGGATGATCTCCGCGGTTTCCTTTTTCTCCGGCAGAACTGAGCGAAGATGGCTGAGTCGTGCCTCTTGTTCGGCCACGGCCTTCTTCAATTCGCTCAGTTTGCCCCGGATGGCCTCACCTGCGGCCACCTCCACTTCCAGTTTCTCGATCCGATCCCTGGTCTGGCTCAGGTCTTCCTGCAGAGGGCGGATGAAGTAGAGGTAGAAGACGCCGCACAGGAGGAGAACCAACCCGCACAGGACGATCAACTTGCCTTGCTGTGAAAGGTTACTCAGTCTTGACATGGCGGCTACCGATTCTCGATTACGCAGTTGAGGCCAAAGGCCACACTGTCTGTCCTGTCCTCCCAGAATGCCAGCTCGACGGTCTGAAAGGGGGCGTGTTTTCCGAGTTCAGCGATGAAGTCGGCGATGGCGGGGACGTCGAAGGCATATCCCTCAATCGTGACCGACTTGTCCTGCTGATCCAGGCTGGTCAGCCAGAGGCGCGATTCGTTGGGCATGGCAGCGATGACCGAATTGAGCAGCTGGACGGGCCCCTTCTGGCCGGCCCGAAGCTGCTCGATGATCGTGGCACGCTCCTCGAGCTGGGACTTCTGTTCTTCGTAACGCTGCATCTCGGCTCGGACTCTGGCGAGTTCCAGGCTCTGTTGCTGTAACTCGGCAAGTCGGACATCGGCCGTCGTCTTGGCGGAGCTGACTTGCGAATGCCAGGCCAGGACTCCGATGACGGCCGCCGCGGCGATCACGATCGTGTAGAGGCCGGTTCGCGATTTCTTCGGCACCCAAAGGCGCCGCCGACTGGTGGGTTCCCGAAGCAGGTTGATTTGAATCATGGTAATCAGGCCGTCCTCAATGCCAGTCCGACTGCAATGGCGAAATCGGTCTGTGCAGATTCGGAATCCTCTCCCATACCCAGAGCCGCGAGTCCCTGGATGCGTTTGAAGGGGTCGAGCAGCTCAACGGGAAAATGGAATTTCTCACCGAGCGCTTCCCGCAGTCCTTTCGTCCTGCTGGCCCCACCGCAAAGGAACATCTGCTGGATATCCTCTGCAAAGGTAGTGGTCTTGAAGTAGTCGAGTGTTTTCTCGACTTCGAGCAGCAGGTTCTCCGAAACGGACTGAAGAATCTCGTCGACTCTTTCGACGACATCGGGAGGGACGTCCCGGTTCAGCTTGTAGTTTTCGGCCTCCTCATGCGAGATGGAAAGCTCTTCCTGCAGAAACTCCGTGAACTGGTTTCCCCCAATGGCAATGTCCCGCGTAAACAGGAAGTCGGTCCCGCGAACAATGTTGATGTTGGTGGAACTGGCGCCCACGTCGAGCAGCGCCGTCACAGTGTCGGGCTCGGGGAGGTAATTGACCTCGTAGACGTTTTGCAGGGCGAATGCGTCGATGTCGACGACCATGGGGATCTTCCCGGCCATGGAGATCACGCTCGTATAGTCGGCGATCTTTTCTTTCTTGGCCGCCACCAGGATCACCTGGATTTTCTGGTTTCCCGGTTCCCGTTCGAGGACCTGATAGTCGACGTTGACCTCGGCCAGGTCGAACGGAATATACTGTTCGGCTTCCCACTGAATCGATTGCGAGAGTTCCTCTTCGCTCATCAGTGGAAGTGATACCTTCTTTACTATGACGGAATGCCCCGAAATCGATGTGGCTACCCGACTGTTTCGGATCTTACGTTCCTTGAAAATGTGCTCGATGGATTCCGACAGCGGAATCTTCGAGATGATCGATCCGTCGACGATCGTGTCGACGGGCAGGGGAGCCTTTCCCAGCGACTCCAGCCGGAATCCGTTGCCGGCCTTTTTGAGGGAGGCGACCTTGACGGCCGAGGACCCGACATCGACTCCGACGAGGCTCTTGGGTCGCGATTTGAACAAATTCGAAAGCTCCATGAGTTCAACTCCTAAGTCGTCGGGAGACGACGAATTAACCACGACGAATTCTAATACTTCGCTCTGATAAACCAGTAATTTGAGTCACATTCAATGAAAAAGAACTCCCTTTCATACATAATTAACGTCTCACCCGACCGAATCTGCGAAACTGGGCGACGCCGGGCGCGTCGAGTTCACGGACCCCGGTCGACCTCATCGGGACACACCGAGATGAAGTCCGTATGGTTTTCCTGTACACTGGTCAATCTGCGCGGCGGGTCGGGGGACTTGACAGTCGGCGTGCGTTTTAGTAATTTTCCCGGCTTTTAGGATCCTTGGTAGAGAAGGTGGATGGGGATGAAGACCGTTCTTCCTAAAGTGGACGAAATCGATCGCACCTGGTACGTCGTCGATGCGGCGGATCAGGTTCTGGGTCGGCTGGCCTCGCGCATCGCGACCGTGCTGATGGGCAAGGACAAGCCGATCTATACGGATTTTCTCGATACAGGGGATTTTGTCGTTGTCGTCAACGCGGAGAAGGTCCGGTTGACGGGCAACAAGCTCGACGACAAGGTCTACTACCGGCACAGCGGCTATCCGGGAGGGCTGAGACAAACCAATGCCCGGCTGCTCATGAAGAAGCATCCGGAACGCTTGTTGCAGTTGGCCGTCAAAGGAATGCTCCCGAAGAACAAGCTGGGGAGCCGGATGCTCAAGCGACTCAAGATCTATGAGGGCGCGGAACATCCGCACCGGGCCCAACAGCCTCAGTCGTTGACCTTTTGAGGAGCATGATCGTGGAAAAGATTCAGTATTACGGTACCGGAAAGCGAAAGACCTCGACGGCGCGTGTCTTCCTGATGCCGGGATCCGGCCAGGTGGTGGTCAACCAGTTGAACCACAACGAGTATTTCCGGAACCGGTCAGAGCAGGTCGTGGTGATGCAGCCGCTCACCCTGACTGAGAATCGCGACAAGTTCGACGTGTATGTCAATGTCAAGGGCGGCGGGACGGTCGGCCAGGCGGGAGCGGTCCGACTGGGAATTGCCCGCGCTCTGCTCGAGTTCGACCCGGAATTGCGACAATCGCTCAAGAAGGCCGGCTACCTGACCCGGGATCCGCGCATCAAGGAGCGGAAGAAGTATGGTCAGCCGGGTGCCAGAAAGCGTTATCAATTCTCCAAGAGGTAAAGAGGAGGGCCGCTTGAGCGCCATTTCGATCAAACAACTGCTCGAAGCCGGTGTCCACTTCGGGCACCAGACCAGCCGCTGGAATCCGAAGATGCGAGAGTACATCTTCGGCGAGCGCAACGGCATTCACATTATCGATCTCCAGAAGACTCTCAGACTCTTCAAGGAGGCTGTGGACTTCCTGACGGATCTCGGAGCGCAGGGCAAGGAAGTGCTGTTCGTCGGAACGAAGCGTCAGGCTCAGGAGGCCATCGAAGAGGACGCCAAAGCCTGCGGTATGCATTTTGTGACCAACCGCTGGCTGGGTGGGCTGCTGACGAATTTCGCCACGGTCCGCAACAGCATCAAGCGCTACAAGGAGCTCGAAGCGCTTCGGGCGGACGGCTACTACACGCGTTTTTCGTCGAAGAAGGAGATCGCCAAGCTCGAGCGCGAGCGGAAGAAGCTCGAAAAGAACCTGCGCGGGATTCGGGATCTGGAGCGGCTGCCCGATGCGATGTTCGTCATCGACTCGGACCGGGAGGTGATCGCCGTCAAGGAGGCCAACCGTCTTGGAATTCCGGTAATTGCGATCGTCGATACGAATTGCGATCCGGATCTGATCGATTATGTCATCCCGGGAAACGACGATGCGCTGCGCTCGGTAAAGCTGTTCACCAATACGGTCTCGGAGGCGGTGGCGGCAGGGCGTTCCATCTGGGATGTCAAGGTCGCCGAAGAGCGTCGGGCACGCGAAGAGGCGGAACGCGAGGAAGCGGCCCGGGCCGCCGCCGCGAAGGCGGCTGCGGAAGCGCGTCGGGCTGAGCGGGAGAAGGCTGCCGCCGAGGCTCGTGAGGCAGAAGCCAGGGAGGCGAAAGCAGCCAAAGAGGCCAGGGCCAAGGAGGCGAAAGCCCAGGGCGAGGAAGCGGCTGCTGCGAAGCCGAGCGCCAAGCCCGAGAAGACTGAGGAGTCGGCCGCGAAAGTAGAGGAAGCGAGCCCGTCGTCGGTCGAGGCAAAGCCTGAGACCGAAGCCAAGAAGCCTGAGAAGAAGGCGCCTGAAAAGAAGGAGCCTGAGAGGAAGGCGGAGAAGGCTGTTGCCGCCGAGGCGGCCGAGAAGACGGCCGAGGCCGAGGCGGAAACGGTCGATGCCGAGAGAGCCGAGTCTTCCGAATCGTCTGAGAGTGAAGCGGCCGCAGAAGGTGAGCAAGCGGAGTCCGCCAAGACCGCGTCCGAGGAGGCCGCCGAGCAGGCCCCCGAGGAGGAGGCTGCCGCAAAAGCGAAGACGGACGAACAGGACGCGGAGGAGAAGAAGGCAACCACCAAAAAGAGTGGACCTCGCAAGTCGGCCCGGCCGAAGAAATCCAAGGCCGAAAGCAAGTCGGCCGGCGGGAATTCAGGAGAAGATACGCAGGAAGTCGCTGCCGAGTCCTGATCGGACGCAGGCAGCGGACGTCATCACCCCTTTCGGCGGGGTTCAGTTTCTGCACCCTGCTGTCTCCGTTCGGAGCGGGCGGATTCCCGATGTGCCCGATCATCCGTGTCAAGGAGTCCAGGCAGGAGTTTTCGGAGGAAGTCATGGCGATTACGGCACAGCAGGTCAAGGAACTGCGCGAGAAGACGGGTGCGGGCATGATGGAATGCAAGCACGCACTGACCGAGGCCAAAGGCGATGCGGAAGCGGCGATCCGCATTTTGCGGGAGCGGGGACTGGCGGCCGCAGCCAAGAAAGCCGGTCGCGCCACGCGCGAAGGCCTGATCGGGCACTACATTCATGCGGGCGGCAAGCTGGGCGTGCTCCTCGAGGTCAATTGTGAGACCGATTTCGTGGCTCGTACCGACGAGTTTCAGGAACTCGTGAAGGATATCGCGATGCAGATCGCAGCGGCCAATCCCCGATATGTCCGTCGCGAAGACGTTCCTGAAGGAGCTCTGGAGGAGGAAAGAGCGATCCTGCGCAAGCAGACAGAGGCCGAAGGAAAGCCCGCAAACATTGTAGATAAAATTGTTGAAGGCCGACTGAATAAATATTATGCTGAGACCTGCCTCTACGAGCAGCCTTTCATCAAGGACAATGAGATGACCGTGGAGGTCCTGATCAAGTCCAAGATTGCCACGATCAAGGAGAACATCTCGGTCCGTCGGTTCGTTCGTTTTCAGGTAGGTGAGGAGCAGGATTGATCATCCCGGCCAGGATCGGATGGCGTGCAGTTGACCGGGGTGAGGTTCGGAGTACGGAGGAGTAGGGAACGCGTATGTCAGGCGACGTGGTTCGCAGTTCGGATAGAACCGTCGTCGAACCTGCAGCCCTGGAGAAGCCGGCTTACGAGCGCGTCCTGATCAAGCTCAGCGGCGAAGCTTTGATGGGGAGTCACAGCTTCGGTATCGACCCGGTCGCCGTGCAGGACATTTCACGGCGGATCAAAGAAGTCCATCAGCTCGGGGTGGAAATCGCCATCGTCGTCGGTGGCGGAAACATTATCCGGGGCGCCAAAGTCGTCGAAGCGGGCTGGGACCGGGCCACAGGCGACTATATGGGGATGCTGGCGACCTCCATCAACGCTTTGGCCCTCCAAAACACCCTGGAGCAAGTCGGGATCTTTACGCGCGTTTTGAGCGCAATCCACATGGCCGAGGTCGCCGAACCCTTCATTCGGCGCAGGGCGATCCGGCACCTCGAGAAGAAACGTGTCGTCATTTTCGCCTCGGGCACGGGCAACCCTTACTTTACGACCGACACGGCGGCCGCCCTGCGAGCGATGGAGATTCGAGCTCAGGTGATCGTCAAGGCGACCAAAGTGGACGGAGTCTATGACTCCGATCCTTCCCTGAACAGGGACGCACGCCGCTTCGAGCAACTGAGCTATATTGAAGTGCTCGACCGCGGCCTCAAGGTGATGGACGCGACGGCCATCTCCCTGTGCATGGACAACAACCTGCCCATCATTGTGCTGAATCTGTTCGAAAAGGGGAGTATCCGAAGGGCCGTCCTCGGAGAAAAGATCGGATCGCTGATCCAGGAATAGTGGAGTGGACATGACCGAAGACGTGATAGCGGATGCGAAGAAGCGGATGCAGAAGACCGTGGACGACCTGACGCAGCAACTGGCCTCCATTCGTACCGGCCGTGCCTCGGTTCATCTGTTGGACAACGTGATCGTCAACTATTACGGGACGGCGACACCGGTGAATCAGTTGGCGACTCTGCATGCACCCGAGCCCAATTTGATTACGGTGCAGCCCTGGGATGTCTCGCAGCTCGGCCAGATCGAAAAGGCCATCCTGACCTCCGATCTGGGCCTGAACCCCAACAACGACGGAAAAGTCATCCGGGTTCCCATTCCACCTCTGACCGAGGAGCGCAGAAAGAGCCTGGCCAAGCAGGTCGGAAAGGTCGCCGAAGAGCACCGGACCGCTGTTCGGCAGATCCGACGGGATGCCAACGACAACCTTAAGAAGCTGGCACGAGACAAGGAAATTTCCGAGGACGCCGAGCACCGGGCGATGGACGATGTTCAGAAGGAGACCGACGAGTTCATCGGCCAGGTCGACTCTCTTGCGAAGGCCAAGGAAGAAGAAATTCTCACGGGCTGAGCCCGGGAGTATTGTCTGAAGCTTTCCTGAGTGCGCCGGCGAATGTGAATCCCTTCCGTAAGCGGGCACGCAACCTTGTCCTGATACGTGTCCTTTGTGCCACCGCTCCTGGGACGGCCAGACACAGGAGCTCTGCTATAATTCACCACAGAATGCGTGTTAGTTGCCGAGGCGCTCTGGTAAATGCCTGAGGAAAATCGAGTTAAGTCGGATGCTCCCGTTCGGGCCGGCGATTCAAGCGCCACTCCTCTCCTGGGTGAACTCAGGAACTGGGCCCGCGACATCATCTTTGCGGCGTTGACTGCGGTTTTGATCGTGGTCTTCGTGGTTCAGCCCGTCAAGGTGGAAGGTACGAGCATGGAGCCGCGTCTGTTCGATCAGGAGCGGATCTTTGTCAATAAGTTCGTCTATCGCATTACCGACATACATCGGGATGACGTCGTAGTCTTCTGGTATCCCAGAGATCCCTCGAAATCATTCATCAAGCGGATCATCGGTCTGCCGGGCGAGGAGGTCCTGATCCGGGACGGGATCGTCTATATCAACGGAGAGCCCCTGGATGAGCCCTATGTGCCCCGTCAGTTCTTCGATCCGACGTCTTTCGGTCCCGTCATCGTTCCGGCGAACAGCTATTTCGTGCTCGGGGACCATAGGAATTCGAGCAATGACAGCCGAAGTTGGGGGTTCGTGCCCTACCAGAGCATCTTCGGCAAAGCCGTTCTTCGATACTGGCCGATCGCGAGGTTCGGCCTGATCGAATAGAATCGAATAAAGTTGTGACTCCCATGAGCGTGGAACAGAGAGCAGTCCTGTATTTGGAGAACGGGTCCCGGTATGACGGGCAGGCCTTCGGGTCTGTGGGGGAGAGCCTGGGCGAGGTCGTTTTCAATACTTCCATGACCGGCTACCAGGAGGTGCTCACCGATCCTTCCTATGCCGGGCAGATCGTCGTGATGACCCAACCCGAAATCGGCAATTACGGGACGAACTCCGAAGACATCGAATCTCGCAGCCCCTCGGTCCGTGGGTTCGTCGTTCGTGAGTGCAGCCGACTGCACAGTAACTGGCGGGCGGAGCAGAGCCTCTCGGCGTATCTGAACACGCACCAGGTCTGCGGTATCGCGGAAGTCGACACGCGCCGGCTGGTCCGGGAAATCCGGGAGGGCGGGGCCATGCGGGGGGTCATCTCGACGGCCGATTTCGATGCAGCGTCGCTGGCACGAAAGGTCGAGAACCATCCTCCCATGTCCGGTAGCGACTACGTGAAGACCGTGACGATTGCCGAGCCGTACGAGTGGAGGACCGAAGAGGCCCGTCTGCGGGTCGTCGCCTATGATTTCGGCATCAAGCAGAACATCCTCCGTTCGCTTTCCCGTCGGGGATGTGATGTGACGATCGTCCCGGCAACGACGCCGGCCGAGGAAGTCCTGGAGCGACATCCCGACGGAGTTTTCCTCTCGAACGGTCCCGGAGATCCGGAACCTCTCGACTATGTTGTCCGCAATGTCCGCCGGATGGTCGGGCGCGTGCCCATCTTCGGTATTTGCCTGGGCCACCAGGTTGCCGCACTGGCTTTGGGGGGCCGCACGTTCAAGCTGAAATTCGGACACCGCGGTGCCAATCAGCCGGTCAAGAACCTGCTCACGGAACGGGTTGAGATCACCAGCCAGAACCACGGTTTTGCGGTCGATCCCGACTCGCTGGATTCCGCGCAGGTGGAACTCACGCACATCAATCTCAACGACAAGACGCTGGAGGGACTGCGTCATCGTTCGGACCCTTTGTTTTCGGTGCAGTACCACCCCGAAGCATCTCCGGGACCGCACGATTCCTACTATCTGTTCGATGATTTCATAGCCATGATGGAGGAGTGCCGGGTCGGTCACCGCGAGGGCTGAGCCGGAAAGCGCGGAAATTTCACGAACAGACCAGCACGTTCCCGCCACTGGAGAAACGGTTTCGATCAACCATGCCGCGACGTAATGATCTGAAGAAGATCCTGATTATCGGTTCCGGTCCCATCATCATCGGCCAGGCCTGCGAATTCGACTACTCGGGCACCCAGGCCTGCAAGGCACTGCGCAGCGACGGTTTCGAAGTCGTCCTGGTCAATTCGAATCCGGCCACGATCATGACCGATCCGGAGTTCGCCAGCCGGACCTATGTGGAGCCGCTGACGGCCGACTTCGTGACGGAGATCATCCGCAGAGAGCGGCCCGATGCGCTGCTTCCGACGGTCGGCGGGCAGACCGGTCTCAATGTCTCGGTCGAGTTGTGTGAACGCGGTGCTCTGGAGGAGCTGGGCGTCGAGATGATCGGTGCCAAGCTCGGCGCCATCAAGGTGGCCGAGGATCGCCGGCTCTTCCGGGCGGCGATGGAAGAGATCGGACTCGAGGTCCCGACATCGGGTTTCGCCAACAGCCTCAAGGAAGCTCAGACGCTCGTCGAGGAGATCGGATTACCGGTCGTCATCCGCCCCTCCTTCACGCTGGGTGGGACGGGCGGCGGCATCGCCTTCAATTCTGAAGAATTTACCGAAATCGTTGGCCGGGGACTGCAGCTCTCCCCGATTCATGAGGTCCTGATCGAACAGTCGGTCATCGGCTGGAAGGAATTCGAGCTCGAGGTCATGCGGGACCTCCGGGACAACGTCGTCATCATCTGCTCGATCGAGAACTTCGATCCGATGGGAGTGCACACCGGCGACTCGATCACCGTCGCACCGGCGCAGACCCTGACGGATCGCGAGTATCAGGTACTGCGTGATGCTGCGATCAGGATCATCCGCAGAGTCGGCGTCGAGACCGGCGGTTCCAACATCCAGTTCGCGACCGATCCTGCGACCGGTCGGATGGTGGTGATCGAAATGAATCCCCGGGTGAGTCGGAGCTCCGCGCTGGCCTCGAAGGCCACCGGATTTCCCATTGCAAAGATCGCTGCCAAGTTGGCCGTGGGCTACACGCTCGACGAACTCCCGAACGACATTACGCTGAAGACGCCGGCCTGCTTCGAGCCGACTCTGGACTATGTGGTCGTCAAGATCCCAAAGTGGAATTTCGAGAAGTTCCCGGAAGCCAAACCGGTGCTCGGAACGCAGATGAAGTCCGTCGGTGAGGTCATGGCCATCGGGCGGACCTTCCGGGAGGCTCTCGGGAAGGGTGTCAGATCCCTGGAGACGGGCAAGAGCCTTGCCGAAGAGCACATCTTCCCCGAGCAACTCCGGGAACATTTGGTCCAGCCCGGACCGCAGCGGCTCGCCTATATCCACCGGGCCTTCGAAGCAGGGTATGACGTCGACCAGGTTCACGAACTGACCCGGATTGATCGCTGGTTTCTCGATCAGTTCCAGCGGGTGGTCGCCCTCGAGACTTCGCTCAAGGGCAGGGACCTCGGATCACTCGAGGCGGAGGAGTTGCGACGCATCAAGCGGGAAGGAGTCTCGGACCAGCGTCTGGCGAGACTGATCGGCTCGGACGGAAATCTCAGTGAGTTCGCCGTCTGGGAAAGGCGCAAGGAACTTGGAGTACTCCCTGTCTTCAAGTGCGTCGACACCTGTGCGGCTGAATTCGAATCCTATACACCGTACCTCTACTCGAGCTACGAACAGGAGGACGAGGCACCTCCGAGCGACCGGCGCAAGGTGATCATCCTGGGCAGCGGACCGAACCGGATTGGGCAGGGCATCGAATTCGACTATTGCTGCTGCCATGCTTCCTTCGCGCTGCGCGAAGAGGGGTTCGAGACGATCATGCTCAACTGCAATCCGGAGACCGTTTCGACCGATTACGATACCTCCGACCGCCTCTATTTCGAGCCGTTGACGCTCGAAGACGTTATGGCGGTTGTTGAGCGCGAGCGCCCCTTTGGCGTGATCGTCCAGTTCGGGGGTCAGACTCCGCTGAAACTCTCCGACAAGCTGCACCAGGCCGGAGTGCCGATTATCGGAACATCGCCCGACTCGATCGATTTAGCCGAAGATCGCAAGCGTTTCGGGAAGCTGCTCGACGAGATGGGGATCCCTCAGCCGGAGCACGGGACTGCGATGTCGTTCGAGGAGGCGCTTGCGGTGGCGCGCGAAATCGGG
Organism: uncultured Acidobacteriota bacterium; assembly: GCA_963823995.1. Taxonomy (GTDB): domain Bacteria; phylum Acidobacteriota; class UBA6911; order RPQK01; family JAPXNP01; genus JARRKC01. The sequence continues at coordinate 120,966 of CAWGNQ010000008.1, read as the reverse complement.
TATCCGGTGCTGGTTCGACCCTCGTACGTGCTCGGCGGAAGGGCCATGGCGATCATCTACGACGACGTGGCACTGGAGAAGTACGTCGCCTCGGCCGTCGAAATCTCACCCGAACATCCGATTCTGATCGACAAGTTCCTCGAGGACGCCTTCGAATATGATGTCGACGCGCTGTGCGACGGTGAGGATGTCGTCATCGGCGGCATCATGCAGCACGTGGAGGAGGCCGGCATCCACTCCGGAGACAGTACGTCGGTATTGCCTCCGATGGCGTCGGACGAGGCTACGCTGGCCGCGATGCAGGACTATACGCGCCGTCTGGGGCGGGCGCTCAAGGTCGTCGGATTGATGAACGTCCAATTCGCCAAGTACGAGGGAGTGGTCTATGTCCTCGAAGTCAATCCGCGTGCCAGCCGCACCGTGCCGTTCGTGAGCAAGGCGACCGGAGTGCCGCTGGCCAAGGTAGCTGTCCGGTTGATGATCGGCCGCAAGCTCGAGGAGCTGGGGCTGGATCGGGACCTCGAGGTCGGGTCCTGCTTCGTCAAGAGTCCGGTGTTCCCCTTTGCGAAGTTCCCGGGAGTGGATACGATCACGGGACCTGAAATGAAATCCACCGGTGAAGTCATGGGGGTTGCCGAGGACTTCGGCTATGCCTATGCCAAGGCCATGATTTCGGCGGGGGTGGATCTGCCCCGGCACGGCGTCGTCTTTATCAGCGTCAACGAGCGAGACAAACCGAACGCCGTCCCGATCGCTCGCGATTTCGACGGTCTCGGCTTCCGTATCGTGGCCACGAGGGGCACGGCCGAAGCGCTCAAGGCGGCCGGTTTATCCGTTGATACGGTCTACAAAGTGAATGAAGGTCGGCCGAACGTCGTCGATCTCATCAAAAGCCGCCGGATCCAGCTGCTGATCAACACGCCGCTCGGTCGGGAATCTTTCTTCGATGAGCGGGCCATCCGCCGGGCCGCCACTCAGTACGGCCCCCCCTGCATCACGACCCTCAGCGCAGCACGGGCTGCGGTCAGCGCGATCCGGGCTCTCCAGCGCCAGCAGCTCACGGTCAAGAGCCTGCAGGAGTACCATGGGACAGCCTAGAGAATTTGAGACTTTCGGTTTTTCCGCCTCTGATTGAACTTGGCGCCCCGCGGCCACCGGCCACGCTCAAATCGTAAATCTCAAATTTCCGACCTCTTCGTTCTTTCTGCGAAATCCGTTTGAGTTCCGCGCCCATATGGCCTTATCCTTTCATTGGACGTTCAGTCGGAGACGGCTGAATGTTTCCACGAGGGGATGCCAGGGCTGTCAGTCGCAGTGTGGAAGGTTGGTGCTTATGCGCATTCGGTGGCTGGCTGTCTGCCTGTTCGTCCTCTCCTGCTTGTCCGCGAGTCTCTTCGGTACGAGTCTGCGACTCCTCTCCCTTGAAGACACGCTCGCTCGATCGTCCCGCGTCGTCGTCGGAGAATGTCTCGGTTTTCGCGAGGGCTTCGATCGACGGGGGTTGCCCTTTACCGAGTACACGTTTCGACTCATCGAAGGCGTAAAGGGGTACACCGAGTCGAGTGCATTCTCCATTCGGCAATTCGGCCGGTCACCCGAGTCGACCGGCCGTGCGGCGGGCCGCCGTCTCACTCGGATTTCCGGGATGCCTCACTACCTTGCCGGCGCGACCTATATGCTCTTTTTGGGGCCCACCAGCCGGCTTGGATTCACCAGTCCCGTCGGTCTCGCCCAGGGCGTGTTTCGCGTGACCGGGACGGGCCGTCATCGCAGGGTGGTGAACGGGGTTGGGAACCGGAACCTCCTGATCGACACGACGCGCTCAGTCGTGCAACGGGTCGAAGCGCGTCGGTCCCCCCAATCGGCCGGGACGGGGCCGGCGGCGGCGGAGCCGATCGAGGGTTCTGTGCCGTATGACAGATTCTCCGATGCTTTGAAGCGTATGATGCGGGGCGATCGCCTGGAGCATCGCCTGCTCCGAGAGGTACTGACGGAGGAAGGGGGTGCGCAATGATCCGGCGAAACGGGACGGCGGCGCTGGTTTGCGTGCTTGTCTGTTCGTGGCTCTGGAGCGGGGGACCGATGATGGTCAACGACCAGAACGTCCCGCTTCGCTGGCCTGGGAACCCGGCCGTGGTTCGGATCTTCCCGGACTCGGGCGGCCTGGGACCGATGAGCGCCGAGGCCGCACATGCGGCGTTGCTCTTCTCGGCCGAGCAATGGTCGACGGTTCCCTCCGCGGCGATCAGGCTGGAGGACGCCGGTTCCGTGGGAAGCGTCGCCGGGCCGGAGGGGCCGGGAGACTTCACGGCGGAGAACGTCTTCGATTTCATCGGGGTCAACAACGGCGGCGTCTCGCCGATCATCTTCGACAACCAGGACGACGACGCCAACGGCAACGGTGACATCTTCGATCTGCTGGGTCTCGATTCCGGCGTGCTGGGGATCACGTTGCTCGAGTTCGTCGAGGACACGACCATCATCGAAGGAGCCGTCCTCTTCAACGGTGCAACCGTCGATCCGGCGGATTCGGAAGGCACGTTCTTCCGAGGCGTGTTCACGCACGAGCTGGGTCATCTGCTGAACCTGGGCCATACCGTCGTGAACGGACAGGCCATCTATTTCGGGGGTTCGGACGCTGTCGCGCCCGACGGCAACACGATGGCCGTCGAACCGGAAGACCTCGAAACCATGTACCCCTTCGGTGATCCGACACCCAACGGAGCGGCACGCTGGCAGGCCACTCTGCATCGGGACGACATCGCGGCTCTCTCCAGCCTTTATCCGGCTGCGCAGCAACCCCTTTCGGCTTTCGGATCGATTAGGGGCCGTCTGTTGGGCCCCGGGTCGAGTCCCAAGGCGGGAGGACAGATCATCGCCCGAAACCAGCAGGGGGATCCCTACCAGGACGCCGTGTCGGCGATCAGCGGCGACGCCTTTCAGGTCGAGGGGGAGGATGTCGGCACCTATCTGCTGAACGGACTCACTCCCGGCGGTCGCTACAGCCTGGAGCTGCGCGACACCGTGGCCGGAGCTTTTTCGGCGCCGGTATTCACGTCGCCGGGAGGTCTCACGAACTCGGACCTCGGCTTATTGCCCGGACCTGAAGAGTACTTCAGTGGATTCGGTGAGGCTTCCCAGAATCCACCGGACAGCCCGACATCACATCCTTTCCTGATCTCGGTGAGCGAAGGTGGCCCCGACGATCCTTGGTCCGCGGACATCAAGCTGAACGAGTTCAGTCCTCCTGACAACGACACCTGCTCTGATGCCCGAGGGATCCGTGCGTCCTCACTGCCTTTCACGGATTTCCGTCAAACATCCGGGGCCACGGGGGGAGACTTCACGGAGCCGCCTGCCTTTGCGGGCTCGGGTTGGATTCGAGGAGTGTCTGGTACAGGTTCCAGAACGACACTTACCAAGCGGGAAATTTCGTGTTTTCGACGGAAGGCAGCAACTATGACACCGTTATCCAGATCTTCCACAGTTCCTGTTGGCGACCGAGTGGATACAGATCTGACTGCTCGAGCAGTCTCTCCACAGCTGGGTCGGCCCGTCTCCTGTTCTACGCCGAAGGCAACCCGGATTGGTCGTATCTAATCAAGGTTTCCAGTCTCTGGGACGAGGGCGGAGCGGGCGATCTTGTCTTCCACGTTGAGAGAGGTGACGAGCTCAAGCCTCTGAACGACTACTGCTACACCAGCTTTTCTGTGACGACTGAAGACCTTCCGTATGTAGACGAGGTCAGTACGATATTCGCCACGAATGAGGTGCGTGAGCCGGGGACGACTTGTCCTCGGAAGAGTATGAACATGCTGAGAAGCAGCGTTTGGTACGGGTTCACGAACACGGAATCCAACCCCGTCACACTGATCGCTTCGACCTCCCATTCCGACTACGATACGTTGATTCAGACGTACTCTGGAACCTGTGTGAATCCTGAGCCTCTGGATTGTGATGATGACTCAGGCAGTCCCTATTGGTTCAACTAGGAGCTCCGGGTCACGGTCGATCCCGGACAGAAGCTCTTCTTCAAAGTCGCCGGCCTCAGGGGAGGCGGCGATCTGGTTTTCCATCTGGACCGGGTCCCACTGCCACCGCTGAACGACGACCTGACGAGTCCCAGAGGCTTGAGCCGTCGTGAACTGCCTTTCCAGGACGTGCTCGACACCCGGACGGCCGGAATTGAGCCCAACGAGCCCGTCACGCAGTGCGGCGACCCGGAGTCTGCGACGCAGTCGGCCAGCGTCTGGTACGAACTGAACAACGATCTCGTCGTTCCCCTCGACCTCGAACTGTCGACGGCCGGCAGCCAGTACGAGACGGTCCTTCAGGTCTATTCCTCCGATGGAGGCGGGGGTCCTCTCGAGCCGCTTGCCTGCGACGACGGTTCGGAGTACGGGGGACCTGCCTCGCTGGCCTTTCGAGCCGAACCGGGCCGCTCCTACCGCGTCAAGGTGGCCGGACGGGGAGACACGGGGGGTGGCAGCCTGGTCTTCTCGGCGACCCTTGAGGATGGTCGCCTGACCTCGGGCGACTTGGCCCTGACGGCCGCGCGGCCGGGTCACAGGGTGACGGCGGGAGGACGCGCGCAGTATTCGATGGACATCCGCAATCTCGCCTCGACCGCGGCCTCGAACGTGCAGCTCAGTGTGCATCCGGCTCCGGATCTCGAACTGATCGCCGGAGAGACGCCTCAGGGCTCTTGCGAGCCATCCGGAGACGGAGATCTCGAGTGTTCTCTCGGATCGGTCGCGTCAGGAGACGAGCTGGTCGTGCTGATAGATGCCTCGCCCCGGCAGTCGGGGACGACCAGCCTCAGTGCGACCCTGGACTGGGACACGGCGCCGACCGACGAGGGCAGCCGGACGATGACGCTGGTTTCCGACGTCGCGCCGTTCCTGGTGTTTCCGGCGTCGCTTCGGAACCTGCAGGGCTCGGTTCCGGGGGCGCCTCCGATGGATATCGGGACCGACTTCGTGGGAATCGCCGCCTTCAATCCGACCCGGGAGGCCGGTCAATTGGCGCTGGAAGGTCTCGACATGCAGGGGGGACCGGTTTTCCAGCTCGATCCGGCGGCTCCGCTCGACGGCCGCGGGCAGATGGCTTTCACGGCGGGAGACTTCGGCAGCACGGCGGCGCAGGCTTCCATGCTGATCGCCCGCGGAAGCGGCGACCCTCTCGAGGGATTTTTCATGAGCGGGGACATCGCCCTGACCCGTCTCGACGGGATCGGAGGAACGATCGAAGATTCGAAGTCGCTCTACTTCCAGATCGCCCGGGAGACGGCCGACGAATCGACCCGAGTCGTTCTCTTCAATGCGACCATCGGGGAGGCAAATCCGGTCGAGGTTAAGCTTCGCGACACGCAGGGGAGCACCGTCTCTACTCGGTCGCTTGCGATCCCCGCGCACGGTGCCGTGTACGATTGTCTGGGAGGTCTCCTGGACATTCCCGACTCCTTCGCAGGAGGGTACCTGCAGGTCAGCTCACCCGTCCCACTCCGCGGATTCGAGTTCCACGGAACCTCAACCTACCTGGAAGCGATTCCGGCCCGAGCGCCCACGCCGACGGACGTTCTCTGGTCGCCCCATTTCTTCATGGACCAAGAGAGAGGAGGAACGGAGCTTCGGCTTTTGAATCTGGATCCGGGAATCGTCAAGGTGGAAGCGAGTGCCTATGGAGACGACGGTTCGGAACTCGGCACGGCAGCTGTCGAGTTAGCATCGGGCCAGTTGTTCACCGAGGACGTGGGGACTTTGTTTGGGCTTTCGGCACCGGATGGAGGGCCCTTGAGCGGTTACCTCCGACTCAAGTTGGAGCCAGTGGGCTACCTGGGGTCGTACACGCCGAGGGCCACGGTCATGGGTTCGGTCTCCTTCGCAGCCCAGGGAGGGCGGGCCCGTTCGACGCTGTCGCTGATCCGTGAAGGCTCCTCACAGGTCCGCTTTCTCCACATCGCGCAGTCGAGCGAGGTCCGGCTTTTCACCGGTCTTGCTCTGCTGAACCCGAGTCAGGACACGGTCGCGACCGTTCAGATCCGCGCCGCTGACACCAATGGCCAGGTGACTGCCGAGACGACGCTCTCGATCGATCCCGGTGTCCGTCAGCTCGGACTCCTGGGCGATGCCGACTTCTTCGGGAGCAGTTTCGACCAGATGGGAGGGCACATCGAAGTGACCTCCACGGCGCCGATCATGGCCTTCGCGCTGTTCGGAGACCTCAGTTCGGAATACCTGGCGGCCATCGAAAGCCAGACAGAGTAAATCAGACGGCTTGGATCATAGGAGGACAGGACCTTATAGGACCCATCGGACATAGGGGACGAATGGGACGAGCTCGGCAAAGGCTGTAGAGGGCCTGTCCCGGTCCATGGCCGTCCGGAAGATCAGCGTCAGGACCCGGCCCGCCTTGTCATTCAGATCCGCCATCGGCGCCTTGCCCGCCTAGATCGCGTCCCGATAGGCCTGGCCCAGGAAATAATCGTCGTAGGTTCCTCCCTCCGGGACGCGGGTGCCCATCTCGAGGTCGAGGCCGTTGTTCGCAGCTTCGAGCGTGTCGTGAACGGCGCTCCAGTCCGAGATGACAGCGCCGTCAAAGCCCCAGTCCTTCTTCAGAATCTGATTCAGCAGCACGTCGTTGTGACTGCAGTCGATCCCCAGGTAGCCGCCAGACAGGTCGACGCGGGAAACCCCGTGCAGGCGTCGTTGGTCCGGTGCGCCTCGTTCCATTCGTTCCACAACACTTCGGCACGGATCCCGTGGGGACCGTCGCTCATACAGAGTTCGGGGATGCCCAACCGGGGAACCCCGGCGCTGCTGAATTTCGACTGTGCGTGGAGAAGTGCGACCTTCTCCTCTAGGGTCATCAGCGAGAGGGCACTCTCCACCCTGTCGGCGATCGGCTTGATTTCGTCGAGATAGACAGGGAGCGTCGACGGTTTCGGCTTCAGTCGCGGAAGACGAGGTAGGTCGGCTCCGCCAGACCCCTCTTGTAGTCTTCCAAAAGGCGCATGCCTTCCGTCGGTTTCAGCCGGCCTGCGCGAATGGCCTCCTCGACCTGGGTCTTCATGCGCTTGGCCATGTCCTTGGCGTCGTACTGCATCATCGAGAGGATCTCTCCGATCGTGCTGCCCTCGATCCTTTCCTCGATGTAGAAACCGTCCTCTTCTTCCTCATCCAGAAAGACGTGGGCTTCGTTGACCCGGCCGAAAAGATTGTGGTTGTCCCCCATGATGTCCTGGTAGGCCCCGGTCAGAAAGATGCCCAGATAGTAGGGTTCGCCGCGCTCAAATTTGTGCAGGGGCAGGGTGGTTGCGACGTCGGCCAGGTCGATGAATTTCGAAATCTTGCCGTCCGAATCGCACGTGATATCGACCACGGTGCTCATCACGTCGGGACGTTCGTCGAGCCGGTGAATCGGCACGACCGGGAAAACCTGTCCCAGGGCCCAGTGGTCCAGCAGCGACTGAAAGACCGAAAAATTGCAGATGTGCTGATCCGCCAGCTGGTTATCGAGCTCCGCCAGCTCTTCCGGTATCTCCATGTCCCCATTCCGGGGCAGCCGGTCCCGGATCTTCTGGGCGATGCGCCAGAAGAGCACCTCGATCGAAGCCTTGACCTCCAGATCGAGCAGGCCGACATCGAACATCTTTTGACCCTCCTGCCGGGTCTGCACCAGGTCGTGCCACGATTCGAGCAGATTTTCGGCCGACAGATGGGCTTCCGTATAGAGGAGGTCGCGCACGAGCTTGTGGTTTGGAGTCGGGAAATCGAGAGGAACGCGGTCGGGCGTTTTCTGGATCGACCCGAAAGCGCCCACCAGCAGGACCGAATGATAGGCCACCAGCGAACGCCCCGACTCCGAGAGAATGCACGGCTGCGGCACCCCTTCGCTCTGGCAGACGTCGAGGATGTTGTAGACGACGTCACGAGCGTACTCCTCGAGGCTGTAGTTCATCGAGGAGTGGAAGGTCGAGCGTGAACCGTCATAGTCGACGGCCAGTCCGCCGCCGACGTCGAGGTACTCGAGGTCGTGCCCCATCTTCCTGAGCTTGGCGTAATGTCGGCTGATCTCGCGTACCGCATTTTTGATCGTGAGAATGTCGGGAATCTGCGAGCCGATGTGGTAATGGAGGAGCTTCAGGCTCGATTCGATGCCACCCTCCTTGAGCATCGAGATGGCGGCGAGGGTTTCTGCTGTCGAGAGCCCGAATTTTGCGCTTTCGCCTCCCGAGCGTGCCCAATTGCCGCTTCCTTCGGTTGCCAGTCGCATGCGCAGGCCGATGAGAGGCTCCACCTCCATCTCGCGGGAGAGGCGGATGATCAGCTCGACTTCGGAGAGCTTTTCGGCGACGAGAATGACCTTCTTGCCCAGCTTTCTTCCCACGAGGGCGGCACGGATATAGGGCGCGTCCTTGTAGCCGTTGCACACGATCAGCGGATCGCTGTCATGGTGGATGGCCAAGGCGGCAAAGAACTCGGGTTTCGAACCCGCTTCCAGCCCGAGATTATAAGGTCGGCCGGCGTCGACGATCTCTTCGACGACCTCCCGCAACTGGTTCACCTTGATGGGATAAACGGTCCGGTACGAATTCTCATAGCCGTACTCGGCGATGGCGGTGCGGAAGGCCTCATTCAGAACCTGAACGCGGTGACGCACCATGTCCTGGAACCGGACCAGAATCGGCGGACTGAGGCCCTCCTGCATGGCCCGCTCCAGAACTTTGTAGACGGAGATGCTCCGGGTCGGATCGCGCATCGGAGAGACCGTCACGTGACCTTCCTCGTTGACGCCGAAATAGCCCGCACCCCAGCGATCGATCAGGTAGAGGTCGACGGAATCCTGGATCGACCAGCTCGAACGTTCTTCTGTCTTCAGTCCACCATCCAACTCTCAGTTCCTTTCCGCTCTGCGACCGCCCGCAGCGACGCCGGAGGGTGAAGGCGTGAGTCCGAGCACCGAAAACGGCGGAGCCGTGCCACCTTTCTCAATGCGGCCACCCCGAATCATCGCACAGTGTTCGACGCGGACATTGTCCTCCAAAACCGCGTCTTCGAGATACGTGTATGTCCCTATCCGGCATCCTCGCCCTATTCTGGTGTCGCCTCGGAGGACGGCTCCAACCAGGATCGTGGTGTCCGGACCGATCTGCACATCGGCATCGATCACGGTTCTTTCCGGATCCTGAAGAGTGACGCCCCGCATCATCCAACCATGATTGATGCTGCGCTGTAACCGCCTTTCGGCCGACGAGAGTTCGACCCGGTTGTTGATTCCGAAGATCTCCTCGCGTCCCCCGAAACGCAGTCCCTCGACCCGCCCCTCACGGGCGGCGATTGTCCTGACCATGTCCGTCAGGTAGTACTCTCCGGCCCGGTTGTCATTCGACAAGAGCGGCAGGCAAGTGACGAGACTCTCCGCCCGGAAGCAGGCAAATCCGGCGTTGATCTCTCGAATCGCCTTTTGCTCCGGTGAAGCCTCTTTCTCCTCGATGATATCGATGAGTCTCCCCTCGGAATTGCGTAGGATCCGACCATAGCCCGAAGGATCATTGACTTCCGCCGTCAGGAGCACCTCGTCCGCCTGAGTTTTCTCTCTTTCGGAAAAAAGGCGTTCCAGAATGGACACGGGGATCAGCGGTGTATCCCCGTAAAGAACCAGCACGCTGCCGGAAATTTCCCGGAGGGCGGGCAAAAGGGTCATTACGGCATGTCCGGTTCCGAGTGGCGGATTCTGAAGCTGAAACTCGGCAGGATAGGAAGCGAGGGCCGCCTTGACCTTCTCTGCACCCTCGCCGACCACGATCCAGATCCTGTCCAGACGCAACTCAGCCAGCCGGTCCAGCAGATACGTGACCATCGGCTTCCCACAGAGTTCGTGCAGGACCTTCGGCTTATCCGAATGGAAGCGGGTGCCCTTGCCTGCGGCGAGAATCACTGCATAGCGGGCATGGCTCGATCGCAACGTTTCTTCCTCCTTGATCCGGTCCTTCAAATGCCGACAACCGGCCGCCGGTTCCGGAGGATCGATTCTACCGCTTTCCTGCCCACTGGGGTTTGGCGGCGAATCCCGGCCGCGCCGCCGCCCGAATCACCCACTCCCGGAGCAAAGACCGAAGCGGCTACTGAGTCGCGTCCAGGGTCGCCCGAAAGGTACTGTCGTTTCTAAGCCCACTGAAATCGGGGTCATGAGCCGCGACGAATCGGCTCTCCGGCTTCAGGGCGATCGCCTTCTTGAGATGTTCGATCGCCTTCGAGCCGTCGTTCTGACGTGCAGTCGTTGCCGCCATCGCATAGTAGACGAAGTCAAGTTCTTTGTTGGCGAGTTTCAGTGCGCGCCGGAAGTGATCCAGCGCCTCGTCATAGTTTCCCTGGTTGTGCAGCACCACGCCATGGTCGTACCACTCCTCGGGCGTCTGCAGCTTGTGATTGGGTTTCTTCTGGCTCTCCATTCGCACGGCACAGACCGCACGGAGGCTTCGGGCACGATCGAGGATATCGATCTCGTCCGGGTGCCCGCTCTCGAGCTTGTCCATCAGCTTGCGAGCGGCGCTATAGTCCCCGGCGTGGAACTTCTTGAGCCCCTCCCCATAGAGTGCGAATGGATCGTCGGCGGATTTGGGTTTGGTCGACTTGGTTTCAGACATCACGGTCCCTCCAAACGTACTTTCAGTCCGCGTCGCGTCGCTCGGCGGGCCGAAGTTGAACGCCTATTTCTATAAGAAAGCCTCCCATTGAGTCAAGGTGACCGCCCTGGTTCGAAGCCGAGAAGCCCGAAGTCTCAACGGAAGAGGACACGCCGGGGGTAGTGGGGTATCATTCTCGTCTCGCATGCAAAGGACCTGCCCAACGCCCCGACTGTCGACCGACGCAGGATTCCGCCGACTCCACAGCAAAGAGTCTGCCAAGATCAGGCACGTGCTTGGATCCCTCGTGGAATCGTGTGGCGCTCGGTCGGCCTTTTTGATCGGCATGGGGGGGCAGGAGATGGCTTCGGAGGGCACCAACGGGCAACTCGATCGCGAGGCCGTGTGTTCGCTCGCCGCAAGTGCAATGGCCGCCACCCGGGGTCTGGCCGGATTGATCGGCGAAGAGGCGTTCCAAGGAGTCTACCATAGAGGAAAAGTGAGCAGCGTCCTCATTCTTCCGGTAGGAGATGAGGCAATATTGCTCCTGGTGCTCGAGAACCGTGCAAGGGGAAGACGGGACTCTCTGGAAATCTCGAAGGCTGCCATGGTGCTGCAGGATCTCCTGGAGGGTGACGTTGTTTCGCAGCGGGACGAGGGCGCGGAGACCGAGGGCTGAGGTACCGGCGGGTTGCTGGATCCTGAACGCATGAACTACCAGGAGTGCATCGGTGCCGTTCATTAACTACGCCAGCCAGGAAGTCAACTGCAAGCTCGTCTATTGCGGCCCGGGCCTTTCTGGCAAGACCACCAACATTCTCCAGATCTTCCGATCGATCAAACCGGAGTACCGGGGGCGGATGATCTCCCTGTTCACAGAAGCGGAGCGGACCATCTTCTTCGATTTTCTGCCTGTCGACCTGGGGTTGGTCTGTGGGTTCCGGGTCCGCTTCCATCTCTATTCGGTGCCCGGTCAGGTCTTCCATGCTGCAACCCGACGCCTCGTCTTCCGGGGTGTCGATGCCGTCATCTTCGTCGCCGATTCGCTGAAGAGCCGCATGGAGGCCAACTATGAGGCCATCCGTGATCTGCAGGAAAACCTCGCTCACTACGGAATCGAACTCGACTCGATTCCCTATGTCCTGCAACTGAACAAACGCGATATGGGCCATATCCATGACGTCGAGTTCCTGACCCGCGAACTGAGGATCGGGGGTGAGCCGGTCTACCAGGCTGTGGCTGCCGAAGGCGAAGGGGTCCGCGACACGCTCAAAGACGTCGCGCGGCAACTTCTTCATCGACTGGAACAGGAACTTCTTTCGAACTCCGTCCAAAACCCCTGATTTCTGGTAGGCTGATTTCGTGAGCCGTCGCCAGGAAACCGTTGAAGCTCTCATCGACCGCTATCCGGATCTACCCCCGGAAGCCGTCTATAAGGAAGATATCCTGCGGCAGGGCCTGTCGTTCTCGGAAGATGCTCTGCGCATTGCGAGCGGGTACAAGCCCAAGGCCTATTTCATCTTCTCCTTCGATCTGGTCCCCATTGCCGAAATGCACAACCGCGAGCACTTCAGGGTCCCCGAAGAGATCTGTCTCATCGGCGGCCATTTGGGATTTCGCCGTGTGATCGTTTCGGTGAGAGTCAATCCGCGCTCCCCGTACTGCGTAGGACTGGACGCCGAAGGTCGGCTGGTTCTCTCACTCGACGGAGTCGAGATCTGCGAGGTTCGGCTTCCGGAGGTGCCGGCCTACTACCGCCGTACGCTGTCGAACGGCAAGCCGATCGCGGACATCGCCCCTACGATCGAGTGGGGGTATCTCCTTTACCTGACGGTCTTTCGGCTCTGCCAGTATTTTGGGAAACAGGAAGAGTGCCAATTCTGCGACATCAATGAGAACTATCGGCAGCAGAGACAAAGTGGAAGGCCGTATACGGGCGTCAAGAGCGTGGAAGAGATCCTGGAGGCTCTCGAGATCATCGATGAAACGGACGCCGCCAGCCGGGCCTACACGGTGACCGGGGGCAGCATTACGTCGCAGGTCCAGGGGAAAAGCGAGGTCGAATTCTACGCCCAATACCCGGAGGCGATCGAATCGCGCTTCCCGGGGCGATGGATCGGGAAAATGGTCGTCCAGGCCCTGCCGAAAGCGGACGTGCGCCGTTTCAAGCAGGCGGGTGTGCAGATCTACCATCCGAATTTCGAGGTCTGGGACCGGCGCCTGTTCGGCATCTTGTGTGCCGGCAAGGATCGGTATGTGGGGCGCGATGAATGGATCCGGCGCGTCGTCGATGCTGCCGAAGTCTTCGGTCCTGCGCAGGTTATCCCGAACTTCGTCGCCGGAATCGAGATGTCACAGCCTCATGGGTTCGAGAGCGTGGAAGAGGCGCTCGCATCGACCGAAGAAGGCCTTCATTTCTTCATGTCGCACGGCATCGTTCCCCGTTTTACGACTTGGTGTCCCGAGCCGTTGAGCGAACTCGGCCGGACCAACCCCACCGGTGCCCCGCTCGCCTACCATGTCGGTCTGCTGTCCCGGTGGCGGAACACTCTCGAACACCATCATCTGGACCCGCCCCCGGGTTACGGCGATCCCGGGATCGGCCAGGCGGTCTTCTCGGTCTCGTCGTTTATGGATGTCGTCCGGACAGCCGGCTCGGTTTCGAGTTCGTAGGCCGCAGAGTCTCAGTGGTTTCCGAGTGTCGCCTGACTTAATGCACGTTGAGTGAGCGCCTTCAGCTCTTCCGGGCGCCGCCGCGATCGGTAAAACACCGCGCCACCTCCTTGAGAACTCCGTGGAGCATGTTGACGTCGCGGCGTTCGAGTTGCGCCCGGCCGGAAATCTTCCGAACTCGCTGCATCAACCTGGAGACCGAAACTCTCGTCGGCAATTCCAGGCCTTCGAGCAGCGACTCGATTCGGCTCATGAGGGACTCGACCTGCGCCGGCGTGGCGCGGGCAGGCAACACGGGGCCGGCCCACCTGGAGCAATCGATATGGATCTGATAGGCGATAATGGCCGCGGCCTGCGCCAGGTTGATGACCGAATAATCGGGCGCCGTAGGGATCTCCACCAACCACTGACAGAGCTTCAGTTCCTCGCGGCGAAGCCCATTGTCCTCGGAGCCGAAGACGATGCCGGTCTCGGTGCCGGCAAGTGAGGGGAGGATCTCCCGCGAGAGAGTGGGAGCATCTACGAGTCGAGACTGGCTGCCATGGAAACGGCCGGTCGTCCCAATCAGCACGGGTACTTCCGCAGCGACTTCTTCGAGACTCGTAAAGAAGTGCGCCCGATCCAGAATGCCCGCCCCTTTCATGGCAAAGCTGCGCGCTTCGATGCCGACCTCACATTCGGGTCGGACCAGGAGCAGCTTGCGAAATCCCATGTTCTGCATGGCCCGGACCGTCGAGCCGAGGTTCGAAGCGAACTGGGTGCGGACCATCACGAAATGAAGGTTCGCTTTCGGATCTCCCATCGCACGAGTGTAATACAGCATCGATGCGTCGGGATGCAGGCCCGACGCATCCTACATCCGTCCAGCTTGCCGTTTGGATGGGAAGTTTGGGTATATAATCGCGTTCACTTGGTCGGCTATATTGGTAAAAGGCGTAAAGAAGGGCGGAGTCTCCGAATCTTTAGCGACTCCTTGTGCGTAGCCGACTTTGGAGAGGAGTCGGAGAAGACTCTCCAAGGAGAAACGGGCATTGAACGGCACGGATTCAGCAACGTTATCAACCGAGGGTAGTCCTTCGATCGGGCCGGGTCGGAGGATCGTCAACGATTTCAGCATCCAGGTGGCCACCGTCAACGGGTCGGGGAGCCAGTCCTCGAACAACGTGCTGATGCGATCGATCTTCGAAATGGGCATTCCCGTCAGTGGGAAGAACCTGTTTCCCTCGAACATCGCAGGGCTGCCGACCTGGTTTACCATTCGCGCCTCCAAGGACCACTTCCTCGGTCGCAAGAAGGAAGTGGACATCCTGGTCGCTCTCAACGCCGATACGGCCCACGAGGACATCGAGACACTCGATCCCGGACGCGTCGTTCTCTACGACGAGCGAGTGAAGCTTCCGGTGAAGCGCGAGGATCTCATCTACTATCCGGTACCCTTCACCGAGTTGGCCCGGGACCTTGTCGAGGACAGCCGATTGCGCCGGCTCGTGACGAACATGGTCTACGTGGGAGCGCTGGCTGAGATTCTCGGGATTCCGCTGGAGATCGTCGATCGGTCGATCGGACGCTGGTTCAAAGAGAAACGCAAGGCGATCGACCTGAACATTCGAGCCTCCCGCGCGGGCGCCCGGTTTGTCTCTGAGAATCTACCCAAGCAGGATCGGTATCGGCTGGAACCGATGGACCGCACGTCCGACAAAATCATCATCGACGGAAATTCCGCGGCCGCGCTGGGTGCGGCTTTCGCCGGCGTCACCGTTATGACCTGGTATCCGATCACGCCGTCGACGAGCATTGCCGAGTCCCTGGCCGGTTTTCTCGATCGCTTCCGGCGCGATCCGGAGACGGGGAAAGCCACCTATGCGATCGTTCAGGCCGAGGACGAGCTGGCTGCCATCGGAATGGCGCTGGGCGCCGGCTGGGCAGGCGCCCGGTCGATGACCGCTACTTCCGGCCCGGGAATCTCCTTGATGGCCGAATTTGCCGGGTTCGGCTACTTTGCTGAGATCCCCTGCGTCGTCTTCGACGTGCAGAGGGTCGGTCCCAGCACAGGGTTACCGACGCGGACCTCCCAGGGGGACATCCTGTCGCTGCATTTTCTGTCGCACGGAGACACGAAACACCTGGTGCTGCTTCCGGCGGACATGCGGGAATGTTTCGAAATGGCCTACCAGGCCTTCGATCTGGCTGAGCAGTTCCAGCAACCCGTGTTCGTGGCGAGCGATCTCGATCTCGGCATGAATAACTGGATGTCCGACCCCTTCGACTATCCGGAACCACCACTAAAACGCGGAAAGGTCTTGAGCCGTGAAGACCTGAACCGACTCGAGAGCTTCGGTCGGTACCAGGATGTCGACGGTGACGGGATTCCCTACCGTACGCTGCCCGGTACGGATCACCCTTTGGCCTCCTATTTCACGCGGGGCAGCGGGCACAACGAGATGGCGCGCTACTCGGAGCGCCCCGGCGATCACGAGGCCCTCATGGACCGCCTGATCCGCAAGCTGAACACGGCACGCCGATTCGTTCCCCAGCCGGAGATCCGATCACGTCCGGATGCCGAGATCGGAATCATCGCCTACGGATCTTCCCACGTCGCCGTCGAGGAGAGCCTGGCTCAGCTCGAGGAGGAATTTGAAATCGTGGCCGGTTATCTGCGGATCCGAGCGCTTCCGTTTACGGAACATCTGGCGGAATTCCTCGGCGGGCATCGGCGGGTCTATGTGGTCGAGCAGAACCGGGACGGTCAAATGGCGGATCTGGTCATGGTCGAGGTGCCCGAAGCGGCGACGAAGATCCGAAAGGTACTGCACTACAACGGGCTGCCGATCGATGGCCGGTTCATCACGAACCGCATCGTAGAACAGGAATCCGAAGGGGCGAAAGAATGAGTACAGCTGTCAAGAAGACAAACAGAGTGGGCCTGACGATGACCGAGTATAAGGGGGCACCGTCGACCCTGTGCGCGGGCTGTGGACACGATGCCATTTCGAGTCAGATCGTCCGGGCTTTCTTCCAGATGGGGGTAGAGCCGCATCGCGTCATCAAGATGAGCGGCATCGGTTGCTCCAGCAAGACACCGGCCTACTTCCTTGGTCGCGCCCACGGCTTCAACAGCGTCCATGGACGCATGCCCTCGGTTGCGACCGGCGCCGTCGTCGCCAATCGCAGCCTGATCTGTATCGGTGTCAGCGGTGATGGCGACACCGCTTCGATCGGCCTCGGCCAGTTTTGCCACATGCTTCGCCGCAACATCCCAATGGTCTATGTGCTCGAGAACAACGGCGTTTATGGGCTCACCAAGGGGCAGTTCTCGGCAACCGCGGACCGCGGAAGTCGCCTGAAGACCGGCTCTGTCAACGACCTTCCTCCTATCGATATGTGCAAGCTGGCCATCGAAATGGGCTGCAGCTACGTCGCACGATCTTTCGCCGCGGACCCGCGGCAACTGGTAGCGCTGCTCGAAGGGGCACTGAGCCATCGGGGTACTGCCGTAATCGACGTGCTCAGCCCCTGCGTGACCTTCAACGATCATGATGGATCGACGAAGAGCTACCAGTGGGGCAAGGAGCACGAAGAACTGCTGCACCAGATCGACTTCATCCCCCACTTCGAGCAATTGTCACCGGTCGATTATGCGGACGGTGAATTGGCGGATGTCGAGCTCCACGACGGTTCCCACATTCGGCTGAGAAAAGTGGATCGGAGCTACGATCCCAGGGTCAACTCCCAGGCTTTCAAGATGCTCCGTGAGACGCGGGAGGCCGGCGAGTTCCTCACCGGCCTGATCTTCGTCAATCCGTCCGACGAGGATTTCATCGAACGCCTCGAGCTCGTGGACACGCCGCTGGCGGCATTGCCCTCGGATCGCCTCAAGCCCGGTCGCGAGGCTCTGCTCGAGGCGATGCGCGACTTTTCTTGAACTTGGCTACCAGCGACGCGGAGCGTCCTCGATGACACGGACGGTGTCACGGGCAATCAGCAGTTCCTCGTTCGTCGGAAAAACGTAGGCCTTCAGTTTGCTGTTGGCTTGGGAGATCATGCCGTTTTCTCCCCCGTGAACCCGGTCATTCGCCTCCTCATCGAGCTTCAGGCCGATGCAGTCGAGACCGTCACAGATCTTCTTGCGGATGGCTGCCGAATTCTCGCCGACTCCTCCCGTGAAGACGACCGCCTGGGCCCCGCCCATCTGGACGAGGTATCGGCCGATGTACCCCTTGACTCTTCGGCAGTAGATGTCGATGGCGAGCCGCGCACGGCGATCGTCGTGCTCGGCGGCCTCCTGGAGGAGTTCCCTCATGTCGCTGGTCAAGCCGGACAGGCCGAGCAGGCCCGACTGCTTGTTCATCAGCGTCATGATCTCGGAAACGCCCATTCCTTCCTTGTGCATCAGGAACTCGATGACCGACGGGTCGACGTCTCCGCAGCGGGTCCCCATGAGTAGCCCCTCGAGGGGAGTGAAGCCCATGGATGTGTCGACCGAAGCGCCGCCGACGATGGCACACGCCGAGGCGCCGTTGCCGAGGTGCAGCGTGATGATGTTGACATCTTCCGGCTTCATCTTGCGGAGTTGGCGATATCGATAGGCTACGTATCGGTGCGACGTTCCGTGGAATCCGTAGCGGCGGACCTTGTGACGACGGTAGAGCTGGTATGGGACGCCATAGAGGTAGGCGGTCTCGGGCATGGTCGAATGGAAGGCGGTGTCGAAAACTGCCACCTGCGGAATGCCTTCACCGAACAGCTCGATTGCTGCCCGGATTCCCCGGAGATTGGCCGGGTTGTGCAGCGGAGCCAGTTCGATGCAGTCCTCGATCAGCTCGATGATCTTCGGATCGATTTTGACCGATTTGCGAAGCTTCTCGCCTCCGTGAACCACACGATGGCCGATGGCGTGGATGTCGTTGATCGATCGGATCGAGGCAATCTTGGAGTCGGGTGAGATGATCCAGCGGAGAATGAAATCGAGAGCCTCCCGATGGTTGCGCAGAGGCGTGTCCTGTTTGACGGTGGGCTGCCCCTCCGCTTGCAGCGTAATCAGCGAATGGGAGCCGACCCTCTCGAGCAGGCCGCGTGCGAGGCGCCGGTCCGAATCTTTGGAGATAAGGTCAAGGTCGGTTTCGATGATCTGGAATTTGACTGAAGAAGAGCCACAATTGAGCACGAGAATGTTCATGACGCAGGCAGTCTATCACCGGTCAAGTCACCGCGGGATAGGTAAATACAAGGAAATGTGCACAAGTTCGGACCGGTTTTCGGGATGAGCAAGAAATCGAGGAGGCAGGAGACCGGAGACCGGGTCCGCCGGAGCACCAGTACGCAAGCGGAACGAGTCGCTCATGCCGTGCAAACCCGACAGCCCCCGAAAAGTCTCCCCTGGCAGGATCTGTCTCTCCCGTTCTCCGGTCCTCCCGTTCTCCCGCCAGGCGACCTCGAACCGTGAACCTGATTTCGCACCGTCGCTCAATCCGACCGCACATCCGGCCGCAGTCTCTGGTAGCGGTCGAAGCTCAGGAACATTCCGGCCTGCAGGTTGAGAAAGGCACCGATGACGGCTGCCGAGAGGATCGCGACGACGATGGCCATCTGGTACCGGACGGCGATCAGGGGACTCCCACCGCCCAGAATCTGACCGGTCATCATGCCGGGAAGCGAGACGATTCCCATCGTCGCCACCGTGGAAACCTGGGGAGCCATCGCGGTCCTGAGAGCGCGGCGCAGGTGGGGGAGACAGGCCTCCCGGAGGCTGGCAC
Source organism: uncultured Acidobacteriota bacterium (assembly GCA_963823995.1). Classification (GTDB taxonomy): domain Bacteria; phylum Acidobacteriota; class UBA6911; order RPQK01; family JAPXNP01; genus JARRKC01. The sequence goes on along the minus strand of CAWGNQ010000008.1, from coordinate 101,913 downwards.
CGAGAGTCAGATAGGTGATGAACTCCCGTTCGTTCTCGCGCAGGGACGAAAAAAAGCGTTCCAGACTAATGATGTTCGCCCGCAAGCAGTTACCGAGCAGCATTCCTGCAAGCGGAATCAGGTAACGGGCGTCGTAGATCGGATGAGGACGAACCGCGAGTCCCACCAGGACACCCACCACCAGGACGGTGGAGAGGGTGGTCGCCGCCAGTGTGGCGGGAAACAGACGGCGAATCGAGAGTCCGGCACCATTGAGGATGCTCAGATTGGCGACGACCAGCATGACGAGAAGCCAGGCTCCGTTGAGCCAGAAGCTGTTGAGGCGGAAAAGGTACTGAAGATAGACGCCGACCAGGGCCAGTTGAACCGACATCCGCAATACGCTGATGCCGAGTCTTCGCAGCAGTCCGACGCGGTAATAGGCAAGAATAAACGCCGGCGGGATCAGCAGTATGTAGACGATGGCCAGGTCTGCCCAGCTGATTTCGATTGCGTGCATGGCATCTCCTTGGTTCCCGGTTCGTGAGGCCGTCTTTTCTCAAGCCTCTCGAGCCAACTCCCCGCTCTTTATTTTCAGGAACCTTCCGAAGTCACGGTCGAACGCGCCCCCGTGAGTCACCGCAAGGACCGTCAACTCCCTGTTGGCCAGAGTGGAGACGATTCGTTCCTGACTTTCGGGATCGAGGGCTGATGTAATCTCGTCGAGCAAAAAGAGCCGAACCTCGAGCAGGATGGCCCGGGCGAGCGCCAGTCGCTGCTTCTCTCCGCCGGATAGACTGGTCGCCGCCTGTCCCAGCAGGGAGTTCGGAAGTCCCAGTTCGTCCAGGATTTCTTCTATCTGTCGGTCGGAAGGTGGCGACTGGCGACGGTGCCGGAACGTGAAGGGCAACAGCAGAGCATCCTGTGCGGTGTTCCCACCGAGGACCGGTTCCTGAGCGACGTAGGCGACATGACGGCGAAACGTCTTGATGTTTTCGGGTCCGATTTCAGAACCTCGATAAAGGATTCGACCGCTCGCTACGGGGAGGAGCCCTAGAATGGCCTTGAGCAGCGACGACTTGCCGGACCCGGAGGGCCCTTGTAGGACGACCTTGTCGCCCTCTTCGAGGCGAAGACTGATGTCGTGAAGAATCGTGCGACCTGCAAGCGAGACGGTCAAAGACTGCAGTTCGAGGATCGACATGGCGCGGGTCCATTCTCGCGCGTAGCAGGCTTCGTGGGAAGGACTCGCCGCGAGCTCGAGGAATTTTGGATCTCAGTCTTTCGAGCGGCCGGAGGCCGTCAAAGTCGTCCGGGCCGGCCTTGCCTGCGAGGTCCGGGGGGGCTGCCGGCCCGCCGGGTGGAACAGCCTTTCGAAGTTCTGATCAACTCCCGTCCGCCGTTTCCTGGCGACCGGGAGAGGGCGACAGGCGGATGCCCTCTCCACTTCGGCCCCGGCGCGGAAGCAGCATGGGGACCCGCCGCCGGTAGCTGAGGTAGATCTCTCCGTGAAGATACTCGAGATCCCGCTCCTCGAACTGGATGCCGGCCAGAACGTAAAGAGTGGTCATCCCCGCAAAGAACAGGTGACCGAGCGTCATCTCCGGGGTCGCCCAGAAGGCAAGGAGGAAGCCGGACATCAAAGGGTGTCGCACGAACTTATAGAAACCGGTCGTTCGGAACGGAACCGGTCGCTTCGGTTTTCCGACAAGGTAGAGATAAACCTGCCGCACTCCGAATAGCTCGAAGTGGTTGATCAGGAAGGTGGTGACGAACACGATGATCCATCCGGTAGCGGACAGTGCGTACAGGACAGCTGCTCCAAACGGGTTCTCCACCTTCCAGAGCGCTGTGGGCATCGGTTTCCAGAAGGCAAAGAGCAACAGCAGCGTCAGACTCGTCAGGAGCAGGAAGGTACTCCGCTCGACCGGTTCCGGTACGATTCGCGTCCACCACCGTTTGAATCCGAGCCGGGCCATGATACTGTGCTGCAAAGCGAACAGTGCGAGCAGTAGTGAATTGATCATGATCGCGAATCCGATGTTTCCTGCAGTTCCGCTGTCAATCGATTTCGGTACGAACACATTTCCTACGAACCCGATGGTGTAGAGGATGGTCCCGAAAGAGACGCAGTACGCGACGAATCCGTAGGCGAACGCTCCGATCCGAGGCATGACATTGCTGTAAGGGTCCATACGGGCCTCCTTTGGGCTTTCTGTGGAGACATGCGCCGTATCCGTGCGAAATGGCTCACCCGAAGAGCCGGCAGCTTCCGCGGCAAAAATGATAGGGAGGGCAGTCGGCGATCCGACTGTCACAGGAAAGGGGGCACCAATGGCCGAATCGGACGTGACGATTCTGCTCGACGGAGTGAATCGGGGAGACGCACAGGCTCTGGATCGGCTGATCCAGACGCTCTATGGCGAGTTGAGAAGGCTTTCGGCGGGAATCATGCGCAGGGAAGCCCGGGGGCACACCCTGCAGCCGACCGCTCTCGTCAACGAGGCTTTCATTCGTCTCATCCAGGGTGACACCAAGTGGGAGAATCGAGCCCACTTCTTCGGGGCCGCCGCCCGGGCCATGCGCCGGATCCTGGTGGACCATGCCCGTGCAAAAGGTGCGCTGAAAAGGGGCGGAGAGTCCAACCGCGTGACGTTCGACGACCTCGCAGTCGCTTCCGAGGACCGTCAGGCCGATGTGCTGGCTCTCGACGAGGCGCTGAGTGCTTTGGAGAACGAAAATCCCCGGCTCGCCAAGGTCGTCGAGTTGCGCTATTTCGCCGGCTGCAGCATCGACGAGACGGCTCGGCTGCTCGATGTCTCGTCGGCCACGGTGAAAAGGGACTGGCTCTACGCCCGAGCGTGGCTCTTCGCCTTCATGGAAGAAGGGAAGGCGGGCTCCTGACTGCGGATGCATTGATCGATAAGTGCTTACTGTTCCATCTATTGACATGGCTGTTATACTGGCGCCAATATTCGTCTGATTGCCAGTTCCTCGCAGAACCAGTCACGGAGTCGGGCCGGCCGGGACTCGACCCTGCTACGGTGCGAATTTCAGGGGCTCGGCCCCCGCGGCGCAGGTTTCGAGTTGCAGGAGTGGAGTGTGCATCCGCCTTATGCGTATGCGCAGTCGCGTACATGCCTGAGTTCGACCTATGGCAACCCAGTCTGCTGAACAGCGAGTCTTCGAAGCCTGTCTGGCCTTGGACATCGAGGAGCGGGCGCATTTCATTCAGCAGGCCTGCACCGGACACCCCGAGTTGGCGGAACGAGTACATCGACTCCTGGAGGCTCACGAACGGGCCGAGAAGTCTGCCCTTGCCACCTCACTCCAACCGAGGATCAACTCTCCGAAAAGGATTGGCCCCTACCGCCTCCTGCGGGTGATCGGCGAAGGCGGAATGGGAGTGGTTTACGAGGCCGCTCAGCTGTACCCGGTCCGGCGTAACGTGGCACTGAAGCTCATCCGATGGGGGATGGATTCTCGGCAGATCGTCGCCCGCTTCGAAGCGGAGCGCCAGGCTCTCGCCGTGATGGATCATCCGAACATTGCCAGGGTCCTGGATGCCGGTGCGACGCAGGAAGGCAGCCCCTTTTTCGTGATGGAACTCGTGCAGGGAGAACCGCTGACAACGTTCTGCGATGGACGGAAGCTCTCGATTCGCCAGCGTCTCGAGCTGTTCGGCTGTCTGTCCCGAGCCGTGCAGCATGCCCATCAGAAGGGCGTGATCCACCGGGATCTGAAGCCTTCGAATGTTCTGGTAGCCTGCCAGGATGAGACGCCGACGCTCAAGGTGATCGACTTCGGCATTGCCAAGGCGGTCGGCAGCCGACTCGGGAACGAGACTCTGGTGACGCAGGTCGGGACTGCGATGGGGACCCCTGCATACATGAGCCCGGAACAGGCCGAAACCGTAACACTCGATATCGACACCCGCACGGACATCTACTCGCTGGGCGTCATCTTGTATGAACTGTTGGTGGGTGTTCTGCCTGTGGTTCCGGATGATGTCGGCATGCCTGCGTTTCTGGCGCAGTTGGGGAATCGGGAAATCGATCCCGTGCTTCCGAGTGTGCGCCTCCAGAGCCTGGGCGAGAGAGGTCGGGAAATCGCTGAGTGCCGCCGGACCGAGCTCTCCGAACTTCTCCAGGAACTGAGGGCGGACCTGGACTGGGTCGTGACCAAGGCGATCGACAAAGAGCGAGCGCGACGGTACGAGTCGGCGGATGCGCTTGCAGCGGAGATCCGTCGCTATCTGGACAACGAGCCGTTACTGGCGCGACCCCCGTCCCTCTCGTATCGGTGCCGCAAGCTAGTCCGCCGGCACCGCCCTGTAATCGCGGCTGCCGCGGTCGCTCTTGTCGCGCTGCTGGTGGGCATCGTAGGTGTGGTGGCCGGTCTGCTCCAGGCCGAGCAGTCGAAGCAGGAGGCTGTGAGGCAGGCCGTCAAGGCGACCGAGGCGGAGCGGGACGCCACTTCACGACTTCGCCATGCACTGGTCGCCCAGGCCCGCGCGCTTCGAGGGAGCCAGACGCCGGGCCGAAGGAGAGAAAGTCTCATGCTGCTCTCCCAGGCTGCAGCCCTGCGCCCTGGCCCCGACCTCCGTAATGAGGGTATCGCAAGCATCACGTTGACGGATCTCGAACGTGTGGCGAGTTGGCCGAATCCGAACAGACGCGGAATTGCGATCGATTTCGATGAGCGCTTCGAACAGCATGCCTGGGGATTCGCAGGTGGCAGGATCGAGATTCATCGCGAGGGAGAAGATGACCCAGGGCCGGTCCTTGCTGGATTCGGCGGTGACCCCTGGCCGCTGACCTTCAGTCCTGACGGTCGTCTGCTGGCGGTGAAATATCAGGACAACGGATCTGAGGACGGGGGTTGCGTCAAGATCTGGAACGCACAGGACGGACATCTGGAAGCCCGGATCCCACTTGTCCCTGCAGGAAGTGCCCTGGTCTTTTCGCCGGACGGGAAGGATCTGGCCATGGTGGCCGCCGATCAGCAACTGGTCTTCTTCGATCTGCGGGAGAGACGGGTGCGGCGCCGCGTGCCTCTTCCCTATGCGTCGTCGGACTTGACCTATCGGCGCGACGGACGGTTCGTCTCGGTCTCCACGACCGTGGGGACGATCGAGGTGCGTGATGCCGAGGACGGCCGATTGATTCGACGCCTCGAGCACCCGGGCAGGGTCTACCTCACCGACTTCAGCGGTGACGGAAAGCTGATCGCCGGTGCCTATTCCGACGGCACTGCCGTGATCTGGAGCCTCGACGAGGGACGTCCGCTGTCAACCTTGCGCGGGCATCAGGCCGAGGTCGTTCGGGTGCGTTTCCATCCTGTGTTCCCCCTGGTGTTCACCTACTCCTGGGATGAGACGACCCGACTCTGGGAGATTTCCACCGGGAAACAACTGCTGGTTGCTCCCCGACAGGCACTGGAGTTTTCTTCGGACGGCCGGTTCCTGTCCTTCATCGACGGCGATGGCGCGGGAGTCTGGCAACTGCAATACGGGCAGCTGCTGCACACCTACTACGGACATGAAGGGAAGGGTCCGCGCAGCCTGGATCTGAGTCAAGACGGGCGACGGATCGTCTCGGGAGGGTTGGACGGACTCCTTCTGTGGGACGCGCAAAGAGAGCAGCCGATCGCCAGGGTCCCGACTCTCGATGTCCGGGATACCTTCTTCGCCGTGGACCGGAGTGAAGTGATCAGCTGCGGTGCCGAGGGGTTGATTCGCTGGAAACTGGAAGAGCGAGGCGGCGCTCTCGAAGTCGCCGGACGGCAGGTGCTCGTCAAGGATCCTTGCGAGCACGCCGAGATGGAATCGGCAGCCGGGTCCATCATTTCTTTGCATCCGGAGCTCGACGTCTACGTGCATTTCGCTCCCGGCCGGTCTGCCCCGATCCGACTCACCGGTTTCCCGGGGATGGCCCATCCATCCCTGACCCAGCGAGACCACCTCGTGGCAGTCGGGAACTGGCGCGGCGACCGCACTGTTGTCTGGGACGGTCGAAGTGGCAAGGTCGTCAGGGAACTCCTTTCCGATGAGCCTTCGGTGGGGGTCCTCTTCAGTGCCGACGGGCGCTGGCTGGTTACAGGCTCGACCGAGGAGTATCTGTTGTGGAGTACCGAGACCTGGAGCCGCTTCATGCGGATTCATCGACCGCCCCGCTTCTCCCATCTTCCCGGTCTCATGGCATTCAGCGACCAGAGCGATCTGCTGGCCGTCGTGATCGACAATCGGACCATTGCGGTCTACGATCCGGTGCGGCGGCAGTTGCTGCTCGAGCTGCAGCTTCCCGATCCTCAGGGCTTCTCCTCGATTCGGTTCAGTGGAGACGGTAGTCATCTCGGCGCGTCGACGACGGCCCATCAGCTCCATGTTTGGAACATCAAGAGAATCCTCGAGGAACTCCACCCTCTCGGACTCGACTACGATCTGGCCGCCAGGTGGCCGGGGGAATCTTCAGATGAACGCTCCGAAGGCCGCTTCACCTCCGTAAGCCAGAAGGGCATTCGCAGACATGACGATCGGACGGGCGGCCGGATTCTCGAGGGTTACTGAGGCGGCTCATGAGCCTTTCGGCTCCTCGGATCCGCATGGAACCCATAGAACCCTCATCAGGAAGGTCCGAATCATGAAATCAACACCATCCGAAATTGTGTTCCGTCACCTGCGCCAGGTTTTGCCCCTGTTTTCGTTCAGCCGCCCGGTCTTCGCCCTGACCGCGCTGGTCATCTTCATACCCTGGACAGCCTCTCCGCTTGTCGCTCAACATACGGGGCATCACGACGCTCGCGTACTTCGCGAGGACCCCCGGCTGGCCGAAGGCCAGATCGCCCCCCTGCTCGTGGGCCTCGGGTCGCACCATCTGGATGTGACGACGAGGTCGCCTCGCGCGCAACTCTTTTTCGATCAGGGACTCCGACTGGCCTACGGCTTCAACCACCGGGAAGCGCTGCGGGCCTTCAAGGAAGCGGTACGACTCGACCCGGACTGTGCCATGGCCTATTGGGGATGGGCTCTCGTCCTGGGCCCGAACCTCAACCTGCCGATGCAGTCCGACGCGGTTCCGCAGGCCTATGAAGCCGTTCAGATGGCCCTGACCCGGATCGACAAGGTGTCGGAGAAGGAGGCGGGCTACATCCGGGCCTTGGCCAGGCGCTACGTGGCCGAGCCGGAGGCGGATCGGGCACCGCTCGACGTCGACTACGCTGCCGCGATGGCGGAGCTCCATCGGCAGTATCCCGAGGATCCGGATATTGCCACGTTTTACGCGGCGGCGCTGATGAACCTCTCGCCCTGGGATTATTGGACGCCGGAGGGACATCCTCGAGAGCACACACCCGAGATTCTCGATGCGCTCCGAGGGGCCATCAAGCAGGTGCCTCACCACGAAGGTGCCCTCCATTACCTGATCCATGCCGTCGAGGCGGTACATCCAGCCTGGGGAGAAGGGGCTGCGGATGAACTGCGTGGCCGCGCTCCCGGTGCCGGCCATCTCACCCACATGCCCTCTCACATCTACATGCAATTGGGTCGCTACAGTGACGCCTTCGAAGTGAATCAACTCGCATCACTTGCCGACGAAGGCTACATCACGCAATGTCGCGCACAGGGCATCTACCCTCTCGACTACTATCCCCACAACATCCATTTTCTGGTTTGGGCCGGAATGATGCTCGGCAGGAGTCAGGAAGTTCTGCAGGCCTCCCGCAAAGCGGCAGGCAATGTTCCCACGGACTTCCGGGAGAATCATTGGGCGCTGTATGAGACGTTTCTGAGTCTGCCGCTGTACACGATGGTCCGATTCGGGATGTGGGACGAGATTCTGGCGGAGCCGATACCGCCATCAAAGCACCGCTTCTGGCTGGGTATCTCCCAATACGCACGGGGTCTCGCCCTGACCGCCAAGGAACGCTTCTCCGAAGCGGAGCAAGCACTGTCGGGACTCTCGAAGCTCGTTGCCGATCCGTCGACGGCGGAGGTCCTGGTGGGGGTGTCCAACGCCACCACCGTGCTCGAGATCGCCCGGGAAATCCTTGCGGGGGAGCTGGCCAGTGCCCGAGAGCGGCACGATAAAGCGATCGCGCACCTGGAGCGGGCTGTCCGCCTGCAGGACGGGATGGGCTACACGGAGCCTCCGGACTGGTACTATCCTGCTCGGCACAATCTCGGAGCTGCGCTGATCGACGCCGGCAGGCCCGACGAAGCGGAGACCGCTTACTGGCAGGATCTGCGCCGTTACCCGGAGAATCCATACTCGCTGCTCGGACTGTCTCAGAGTCTACGTGCCCAGGGACGTTCGACCGAGGCGGCGGAGATGCAGAAGCGGTTCGACCGGGCCTGGGCGCATGCGGATCTCGAGCTCACCTCATCGCGTTGGTGATCGATCGGGCTTCCCCACCTGCCCCTCCCCAAGTGCTCATGACACGCAGTGCCCGGGGAGTTATGCTGGTGGCGCAATGCCCGAGACAATCGACAAAGAGCGCTTCGCGGCGCGATTCGAGGGCGCCCATCCATTCAGGATCGGACTGAACGCAGCGATTGTGGCGGTTACCGACGAGAACCCCCGCGTGCTCACCGTCCGCGACTCCGCCAACACCAGGGACGGCCGAAAGGGGGTTGCCGCGCTGCCGTTCGGCCCTCTGGATCCGGAGCGCGACCGAACCCTCGAACGCGGGGTCCGGGGCTGGGTCCAGGAGCAGACCGGGCTCGATCTTGGTTACGTCGAACAGCTCTACACATTCGGGGACCGACACCGGGATCCGATCGAAAGACGTGGAGGACCGAGGGTACTCTCGATCGCCTATCTGGCGCTGGTTCGGGAGGGGCGGTTGTCGGTCGACAGCCAGGCAGAATGGCGCAATTACTATGACTTCCTTCCCTGGGAAGACCGCCGTGAAGGGCTGTCCCGGTTTATCCGGGAAGAAGTGGTTCCGCGTCTTCGAGACTGGGTGGTGCGGACCCGCGACCGAGCGCTCCGGGAAGCCAGGCGAGAGAGAGTCGGCATCGCCTTCGGTCTCGACGGCATCGAATGGGACGGAGAGCGGGTCCTGGAGCGCTATGAGCTGATGTACGAGGCCGGGCTGGTGGCTGAAGCGAGAACGGATCCGGAGCCACGCGGCCGGACCGATTCGGGTGTCGATCTGGGAAGACCAATGGCGCTAGACCATCGGCGCATGCTGGCCACTGCCTTGGGCCGCCTGAGGGGCAAGATCAAGTATCGACCCGTGGTTTTCGAACTCCTTCCGCCGACCTTCACGCTGCTGCAGCTGCAACGCGTGGTCGAGGCCCTCGGAGGTGTGCGGCTGCACAAGCAGAACTTCCGTCGTCTGGTCGACCGGGGAGGGCTGGTCGAAGGAACCGGCAAGCTGGACCTTCATACGGGGGGCCGTCCGGCCGAGCTGTTCCGCTTTCGCCGTGAAGTCATCAAGGAGCGACGGGCCCCGGGTGTGGGTCTTCCGGCCGGGTGAGACCCGGCGTTGGACTTGACCACGCATTCTGCTAGACTCATGGCAATCGGTAGCGAACGCTGGGAGTCCGGCGTTATTTTTTGAAACCATTTATGCTCAAACTGAGTATAAAGGAATGTGATGCAAAAACTGGAAAACGCGGAACTCGAATTCACCCCGGCGGTCAGAAAGGCGACGGCCCCGATTTATGAGCTCGTCAAGGACGTCATTCCGGACCTCGAATGGCCAGTTTTTGCCCCGCTGATTGCGGCGATCAACCGGCTGAAGACCGAGCGCCGGGCCGTGATTCTGGCCCACAACTACCAGACGCCTGAGATATTCCACGGTGTTGCGGATCTGACCGGCGATTCGTTGGCCCTGGCGCGCCAGGCCGCCGACACCGATGCGGACGTCATCGTACTGTGCGGCGTTCATTTCATGGCAGAGACCGCAAAGATCCTCAACCCGGGAAAGACTGTCCTCATCCCTGATCCGGAGGCCGGCTGTTCGCTCGCCGAGTCGATAACCGGTGCTGATGTTCGGCTCCTGAAGGAACGCTACCCGGGCGTTCCCGTTGTCACGTATGTCAACACCAGTGCCGAGGTCAAAGCGGAATCGGACATCTGCTGCACATCTTCGAATGCAGTCGAGGTCGTCGAATCGCTCGGCACCGATCGGGTGATCTTCCTGCCGGACGAGTATCTCGGCAAGTACGTTGCTTCGCAGAGTGAAGTGGAAGTGATCCTCTGGAAGGGCCACTGCGAGGTGCATGAACGGTTTACGGGAGAAGAGATCCGGAACTTCAGGAGCCTGCATCAGGGAGTGACGGTTCTGGCGCATCCCGAATGTCCGCCCGACGTTCTGGACGAGGCGGACTACGTCGGGTCCACCTCCGGGATGATCCGGTACGTGGGCCAGGCTCGCCCGGATCGAGTGGTTATGGTGACCGAATGCTCGATGAGCGACAACGTGTCCGTGGAATATCCTGATCTGGAGTTCATTCGGCCCTGCAATCTGTGTCCCCATATGAAGCGGATCACGCTGCCCGCGATTCTCAACGCGCTGCAGAACAACGAGTTTTCCGTCACCGTGGATCCCGTAACGGCACGTCGGGCCCGGCGTGCCGTGGAGCGCATGCTGGACGTAGGCCGGGGAGCAAAGTGATGTCCAGACATCAGGATGGGCGCATCATTCGGTCGGATGTGATCGTCGTGGGCAGTGGAGTCGCCGGAATGACTGCGGCTCTGGATGTCGCCCCGCTGTCCGTCTCTCTTTTGACCAAGGGAGCTTTTGGGCGCGCGAGTTCGAGCTGGCTGGCCCAGGGGGGCATCGCCGTCGCCTGGGATTCCGAGGATTCTCCCGAACAGCACGCGGATGACACGTTAGCGGTGGGCGGGGAAATATCGAATCGTGCCGCCGTGGAGACGATCACACAGGCGGGCCCGGCCGTCATCTCGAATCTGATCGAACTGGGTGTCCCGTTCGATGCCGATCCATCCGGCCACCTGCGCCTTGGCCGCGAGGCCGCGCACTCACGTAGCAGAATCGTTCATGCCCGCGGAGACGCGACGGGCGCTGCGGTGGTCGAGACGTTGAAGGCGACAGTCGCCGGAAAATCCTCGGTGGATGTGTTCGAGGATTGCCAGGCGCTCGACTTGATCCGGGAGGACGGGCGAGTGATCGGTTTGCGGGCCCGCCGAGGCGACGGTGAGATCACCGTGTTTCTCGCGGGCGCCACGATACTCGCCACCGGAGGCATCGGGTCGGTATATCTCTGGACCACCAATCCTCCCGAATCGACCGGTGACGGACTGGCAATGGCGGCTCGTGCCGGCGCTCGTTTGACGGACCTCGAGTTCGTCCAGTTTCACCCGACCGCGCTGGCGGTGAACGCCAACCCCCTGCCGCTTCTGACGGAGGCGATCCGCGGAGAAGGGGCTGTTCTGATCGACGGCCGGGGTCGAAGATTCATGCCGGATGATCATCCGGATGCGGAGCTTGCGCCGCGCGACGTCGTAGCCCGGTCGATCTGGTCCCGTCGCAGCCGGGGTACGGAGGTTTTCCTGGATGCGCGCGACACGATCGGCGATCGTTTCCCCGATCGCTTCCCAACCGTCTTTCAGCTCTGTCGTGAGCACGGCTTCGATCCGCGCCGGGACCTCATCCCTGTCACACCGGCGGCGCATTATCACATCGGTGGTATCGCCGTGGACGCGTCCGGAAGGACGTCCCTCCCAGGACTGTGGGCCTGCGGGGAGACAGCGGCAACTCGGGTGCACGGTGCCAACCGCCTGGCGAGCAATTCTCTGTTGGAGGCCATGGTCTACGGGCGGCGTGTCGCACTGGATGTCAAAAATGACTGGAAGCCGCGGAAGCTCACAGCGAAGGCCCTCCGCGCCGAGCAGAGCTTCGAAGGGCGGAAACGGGACGGCCTGTTGAGACGGAGAGTGCGGGCCCTCATGTGGAACCAGGTCGGGCTGTTGCGAGAGGCAACGGGATTGCGGTCGGCTCTCGACACGTTGACCCGGATGGAATGCGGCCAGGTAGTCGGCGCGTGTGAGACCCGGAACATGATCACGGTGGGGCGCTTGGTGGCTCGCGCAGCACTGGCCCGTGAAGAGAGCCGTGGTGTGCACTACCGCACGGACTTTCCCGAGACGCGTCGACAATGGAAGCGACATCTGGACTTGACCGACTCGGTACGGCAATTGAGCGAGGAGGCTCTGGCCGAAGCCAAATGAAAGCGCCCTCCGTTGACCTTCCGGGCCCGTCTGACCGCGGTCACACTCACGAGCAGATTACGGAGATCTTCAATGAAAATCCCACGGATACTGTATGAGGAACTGGTTCGCAAGGCACTCCTGGAAGACTTGGGTCGGGTGGGAGACCTGACTTCTGATTCGATCATTCCGCTCGGCGCGCGCGCCCAGGGCGCTCTGATCACTCGGGAGCCCGGGTGCGTCGCGGGCATGCTGGTTTCGACACTGGCTTTTTCGATCATGGATCCCGACGTTCGGATCGAGTATCACGTCCAGGATGGCGACCGAGTCGAGCCCGGGCAGCCTCTGGCGACCGTCGAAGGGGAAGCCCGCTCGATTCTCTCCGCCGAGCGTTCAGCCCTGAACTTCCTGGCGCTGCTGTCGGGGATTGCGACCGCCACGCGCGGGATTGTCGACCGGCTCAGGGAGTTCGACACCAAGATCGTCTGCACTCGCAAGACGACGCCGGGACTCCGGACCCTGGAAAAGTACGCGGTACGGGCCGGAGGAGGGTTCAATCATCGATTCGGTCTCGACGACGCGGTCCTGATCAAGGACAATCACCTGGTCGTCGCCGGCAGCATCGAAGAAGCGGTGCGGCGCGTGCGTTACTATGTGGGTCATACGGTCAAGGTCGAAATCGAGGTGGAGACCCTGGACCAACTCGAAATCGCGCTCGGACAGCCGATCGACGCCGTACTGCTCGACAATATGACGATCGACCAGGTCGGCGAAGCGGTCAGGATGGTCGATCGACGCCTGGTGACCGAAGTCTCCGGCGGCATCACTCCCGAATCGGCCGTTGCCTATGGGGCGGCGGGTGTCGATCTGATTTCAGTCGGATGGCTGACACACAGCGCACCGGCGCTCGACGTCTCTCTGGACGTGGAATCGCTGACCGGGATCAGGTCGGAGGCGCCGTTGGCCGTCGGTGAAGTCCGGGCAGTGCGCTGACCCACCTAAACTATTCGTGTCGATCGTGCGTCTATACGAATAAAGCGTCGAGCTATTTCGTAGACCGATCTGCAAAGGAGCTGAGCATGCCTCAGATAATGATCGATCCGACGATGAAGAATCGTGACGGTTTATTCGATGAAATAGTCCGAGTCCTCGACCGCCTGCCGGAAGAGCTTCGGGAAATCTTTGTCCTCAGTCACTACGAATGCCGGGGAAACCACGAAATCGCGAGTCTCTTGCGTCTCGATCCTGCAGAGCTGGCACTCAAACTGAACCGCGCCAACCGCATCTTCTACCGAAGCCTCCGCACCAACGGTAGTGGCAGAAGCTAAGATCCAGACATCCGAACGTTCTGGGCCCCATGGCACCTGCGGGACACAGGTCGCACCTACAGATGCGCAAATATCGGAGTCCCCAAACGTCCCAATCCACCCCATGAGTCTCGGGCCGTCCTGTTCGTCCGAACCTGGCGCGCACCCGGTTTCCGGCATATCCTGACAGGGTGGCCGGACTGCCTCAGGTTCCATTGATCCTGAGTTCTGATCAAGGAGCACCAGGCGGACGCAGCGGTCGAGGCACTCGAGAGAGCGGTGCACAGGGTGCTCCGAAGCGCATCCTCCCCTGCGGAGAGCCCGGATCGCAAGGATCGCCAAGGAGGTGGGGACAAGTGAAGATCAAGCTGCTTTTCGTGCTGGTGACAGGCTTTCTGTGGATGTGGACGCCGCTCTTCGGACAGAGTGCCGAGCAGCCGAAGAGAAGCCGAATGGACCGCTACTTTGAGAACCTCGGGCACGAGATGGAGGTCCTCAACCGCAAGTTGGACGACCAGGACATCCGGGAGGGCCTTTTCGATATCGCGGAGGTCGATTTCATGCGGTTGACGGGCCCGCCCCTTCGCAACCAGCCCAACCCGACGGCGCAGGGAGCTGGAAACCCGCTGATCATTTATACACACGTTTTCATTCCGAAGGACCTCGACCGGAGCATCAAACAGCCTCTCGTCGTGTTCCCCCACGGAGGGGTCCACAGCCATCTGACCTCGAGTTACGTGCACATCCTTCGCGAACTCATGGAAGAAGGCTATGTGGTGGCGGCTCCCGAATACCGGGGGAGCACCGGCTTCGGGCGAAGCTTCTACGAAGCGATCGACTATGGTGGTCTGGAGATCGAAGACACGGACTCCGTACGCCGGTTCATGCTCGAGCGCTACGACTTCCTGGATCCGGCCCGAGTCGGTATCATCGGTTGGAGCCACGGCGGGCTCCATGCCCTGATGAGCATCTTCGACCACCCCCGGGCCTGGGCAGCGGCTTACGCGGGCGTTCCGGTCAGTGACCTGGTGGCACGCATGGGCTACAAGACCCAGGGATACCGCGACCTTTACTCGGCGGACTACCATATCGGCAAGTCCGCCTACGAGGACGTCAACGAATACCGGCGCCGCTCGCCCTCCTGGAACGTGGACGAGTACCAGGGGACACCTCTGCTGATCCACACCAACACCAACGACGAGGACGTCAACGTCCTCGAAGTGGAGCGGCTGATCCAGGCCCTGAAGGCTTCGGGGAAGACCGGTTTCGAATACAAGATCTACCAGGATGCGCCGGGCGGGCATTCCTTCAATCGCCTCGACACGGAACTGGCCCGGCAATCGCGCCGGGAGATCTATGACTTCCTGGCACGTTTTCTGAAGAAGTAGTCAGCACCCATCCCGGCCGAAAGGCGAACCGGGCGTCACTCCACCAGGATCCGGGCGAATTTCCGTTTGCCGACCCGCAGGATGAAGTCACGGTGTCGGGTGGAGTCGATCTCGCAGGCGGGGTCCTGCACCCTTTCACCGTTGACCGAAACGCCGCCCTGCTTCAGAAGGCGTCGGGCCTCCGATTTGGAGGGAGCGAATCCGACCTGGGCGATCACATCGGCGACGAGGAGAGGGCCTTCGGCGGCGATGCGGAACTCCGGCATTTCCTCGGGGTTTTCCTTTTGGCGAAAGACCCGATCGAAATGCTCCTCTGCCGTCCGAGCATCGGCCGGAGAATGAAAGTCCGAGACGATTCGGCGGGCCAGCTCTCTCTTTGCCTGCATGGGGTGGAGCGTTTCCGATCTCACTTGTCGCTGGAGATCGGCAACGTCGGCCGACGTCTTGTCTGTGAGCAGTTCATAGTACCGCCACATCAGCGGGTCCGTGATCGACATGATCTTGCCGTACATCTCCTCGGGTGGGTCCGTAATGCCCACATAGTTTTGCAGCGATTTGCTCATCTTCTCGACACCGTCGAGACCTTCCAGAATGGGCATCATCAGGAGGACCTGCGGGGTCTGGCCGTACTCCCTCTGGATGTCGCGACCCACCAGCAGATTGAACCGCTGGTCGGTTCCCCCGAGTTCGAAGTCGGCGTTGAGAAAGACGCTGTCGTAGGCTTGTCCGAGGGAGTAGATCAGTTCATGGATCGAGATCGGTTGCTGGGCAGCCATTCGTTTCGCGAAGTCGTCCCGTTCGAGCATGCGCGCGACCGTGTACCGACCGCACAGCCGGACCAGCTCGTAGGACGTGAGCGCGCCCAGCCAGCGGCTGTTGAAATCCACGACGGTGGCTTCGGGGTCGAGGATCTTGAAAACCTGAGCCTTGTAGGTCTCGGCATTGGCGAGCACTTCCTCCCGGGTCATCGGTGGTCGGGTCTTGTTGCGACCGCTCGGATCGCCGATCATACCGGTGAAGTCACCGATCAAGAAGATGACGCGATGACCCAGGTCCTGAAAGTGTTTCATCTTACGCAGCAGGACCGTGTGCCC
The DNA here is from genome assembly GCA_963823995.1 of uncultured Acidobacteriota bacterium. Classification (GTDB taxonomy): domain Bacteria; phylum Acidobacteriota; class UBA6911; order RPQK01; family JAPXNP01; genus JARRKC01. The sequence goes on along the minus strand of CAWGNQ010000008.1, from coordinate 85,966 downwards.
GAGATGCAGATCCGGAGCAGTCGGATCGAATCCGACCTTCACGGTCAGAGGCTGTCCTGAATCCCGTGACTCGATCAGCTTGCGGCGCAGTTCGTCCTCCGAGATGACTTCGGCGGAACCCTTGAGCAGGTAGGCCATTTGTTCGTCGATCGTGAGCTGATTCGCCATAGACCGGACATTATATAGAGAGAACCCGGAAACCGGGCACACGGCCGCTAAAAACCGATTGCAGCTTTCTCGCCATGGGTGTATGAGAAGGTGAAGGAGGCTCCCATGGGTTGCGAGTCATGTAAGCTTCGAAGCTTCGCCGAAAGAAAGCCGAGATCGATCGTCGCCTGGTTCTGGCGCTGGCATACCCGCTGGTGCCCTGGATGGAAGGCCTATCAGCGCAAGCTGGAGGCTGAGCGTCACTCCTAAGCGACGACTCCTCTGGAGCGAAGTCGGTTTCGAAGTCGCTCCAGCCGGCGTCGATTGACTCCGAGGTCCGAGTACCCGGAACGTGATGCCGATCGCATGGCGATCACCCCCTCCTGCGCCCGAAGGTGGAACTCCATGTCATCGATGAAACCGAAGAGCCGCGAGCGGACCTCTGCATGGAGGTAGTTGTCGCTCAATGCGACGATCCGTGATCGGCGCAGACTTCCGACGAGTTCGGTGAGCGCCTCCCACGCTGTCCGAGGTTCCGAACGGATCATCAAGGGAGCAATTTGTCTGGAGAGAACCACTGCATCCGTGCTGACGCAGTTGGGTTCGTCGGGGCAGTCCAGCAGTCTCCCACGCTGCAGGCCGGGCATGCCTCCCATTATGATTGGACCTGGAGGACAATGAAAGAAAGGCCGATAGCCGTCTATGGTGCGATTGCATCCAACCTCTTGATTGCTGCGGCCAAGTTCGTGGCCGCAGCTTTCACTGGAAGTTCCGCCATGCTCTCGGAGGGCGTCCACTCCGTCGTCGATACGGGCAACGAAGTCCTGTTGCTGGTCGGATTGAATCGAAGTGGCCGGCCGGCCGATGCGTCGCATCCGTTCGGTTACGGACAGGAACTCTACTTCTGGAGTCTGATCGTCGCCGTGCTCCTCTTCGGGGTGGGCGGCGGCTTGTCCATCTACGAAGGGATCAGTCACCTGCTGCATCCCTCGGCGATGGGTGACCCGACCTGGAACTACGTGGTGCTGGGTATTGCCTTTGTCGCAGAGGGGATCTCATGGTCGATCGCTCTCAAGGAACTTTTAAAAGCAAATCGGGACCGAAAACCCTTCACGGCCTTTCGTGCAAGTAAGGATCCTTCGGTCTTCATCGTCGTCGGTGAAGACACCGCGGCCCTGCTTGGGATACTCGTCGCATTCGCGGGGGTCCTGATCGGGCAGTGGACCGGAACTCACTATTCCGACGGCATCGCCTCGGTCCTGATCGGACTGATCCTCTGCTCCGTCGCTGTCTTCCTCATCTATGAAAGCCGGGCTCTTCTGATCGGAGAGAGTGCCGATGAAGAGATCGTCCGCAGCGTGATGAAGATTGCTGCAGCTCAGTCTGAAATCCTCACATCGCGCCGGCCTTTGACGATGCATCTGAGCCCCGACAATGTTCTTGTGAATCTCGACGTGGAGTTTCGAGATGACCTGGATGTCGAAGAACTCCGGAGGGTCATCGAGCGTCTCGAAGCGGCTATCCGGGGAGAACATCCGACAATCCGAAAGATTTTCATTGAGGCCAGAGCGGTCGGTCGATGAGCTCCGGATTCGTCGCCGGCGACGGTCGCCTCGGCGGCGATCGCTGTAAGAAGTGCGTTTCACTCCCGTTAGGCACGCTCGGCTTCGGAAATCTCGATCCCGTGTATATGCTCGGACGGAGCGCCGTATTTTCGGCAATGGATCTCGTGAAAGGCGGACATCCCACCCTCGGATCAACGAACGGGATGGTGGGCCTAGGTGGATTTGAACCACCGACCTCACGCTTATCAGGCGTGCGCTCTAACCAACTGAGCTATAGGCCCGAAGGGGTTGGATTATAGCCGAGAGACCGCCTGTTTACAAGCTGCGGGCGGCACCTGGGGACCCCGAGACAGACTGATGATTTGAGATCTTCAATCCAGGATCTACGACTTGCGGTTGGGAGTTACAGGAGCCTGGAAAGCCCCGGAGAATTCGACGCCTGGAACCCGAAACCGACTTTCCCCGATCGAGCATCACGAAGCGACGAATTCTCAGACGCTTCATTCGTACCGATCCTCGACGATCCCTTTCGGACTTGTCCCCGGAACAGAGGGCGGTGGTGGAGTTGAAATTCTTTCAGGAGGAAACGTTCCTGTCGATTTCCGAGATTCTCGACGTGCCGGAGAGCACGATCAAATCCCGCTTTTACACGGCACTGGATGTCCTGAAGAAGTGTCTCGGGACGCTGGAGTAAGACGATGAACACCGATTGCGAAGTCAGTCAGCAGTGGATCAAGCAGCACCTCGCCGGCGAAATCGATGACGAGACGAGGCGCCGGATGGAGGTCCACCTCGAAAGCTGTCCGGCCTGTGTCCGCGAGAGGGCCGCGCTCGAGCGGACGCTGCTTCACCTGCACCAGTTGGAGGATGAATCGCCACCGCGGCATTTCTTCGTTTACGAGGATGGCCGGCGGGAAGCCGGGATCGGGCGGCTCCTGAATGCGGCGGCGTGGGGATGGGGGCCAACGGCTGCGACAGCCGCGGCAGTCGTCGTTTTTCTCGTCCTGATGTTCAGCCGGACCAGCCTGGAATGGGAGCAGGGTCGCCTGACCCTTTCATTTGGAACGGCCCCGGACCCGGTCGCTTCTTCGTCGCAGCTTTCCCCGGAGTCGATGGATGCCGTCCGCAACGTTATTCGGGAGGAGAGCCGCGAATGGGCCGACCAGCTTCAGCGGCAGCTGAACGAAGCGCTCTCCCGAGCGGCCAATGAGGATCGAAAGGCGGCCCGGGAATTCGTGATCGCGCTGGGTTCGAGACTCGAGCAGCACCTGCAGTCGCAGGACGATGAGAACCGCCAATTCCTCCAGGCGGCTCTCGACCAATGGGGGAGCGTCCTGGCCAGACAGCGCCAGGAAGATCTTGAACGCATCCAGCAGGTTTTGACGCAGTTTGCAGCCAATGACCGGTTCCAAGCCGGCCGGTCCGACGCGATTCTGGCGACGCTCGTTCGGATCGCCGATTCACGCAATTCGCGAGGAGGTTTACGATGAGAAACGGGTGTCGTCGCTTTGATCTTTCGAGAGTTCTGATCACCGCTGCGTTCATCGCAGCTTTGTTGGGCGGAATCGAGGGCTTGTACGCCCAGGACGGCAGACAAGGAGACCTTCAGCTGCAAAAGGAAATGCAGGTCATGAAAAGCATCCTGTCGACGACGCTTTCTTTCGTCGGACGCCCGGAACAAGCTTCCGGATCCAGGGTCGGCAGGAACGGAACAGGTGGCGTTGATGCCGGCCGGATCGATGCTCTCTATCTGCAGGGGCAGGGCGCCGTATTCATCGTCTCGCTCGACAACGGCTCTTCGTTCGACCCATCGAGGTACATCGCTGCGGAAAAGGAGATAGCCCGTCTGGAAGCATCGGGATCTCCCCGGGCGACGGCGGCCGAATTGAGGCTGCTCCGATCGCTGATGCGTCACGATTTCGTCGGTGTACATGAGTTCGAGGCGCTCGCCGAGATTGAAGCCGGGGCAGCGGGTGCAGGCGATGAAGGACAAGTCCCGGCCCGACTGCGCCCGCTGTCTGGCATTCAGGGAGCGAACAAGGAATCACGGGCCGACATCAAACAAGAAATCGATCGGCTGAAGAAGGAACTTGCCGAGACCAGGGAGCAGGCCGAAGCCAATCGCCGTCGCCTGGAAGACGCGCTCGTGGACGTCCTGTCACGCTACGGAGACTCGCTGACACAGCTTCGACCCGACGAATACGTCAACCTGATCATCTCGGCGAAATCCGGCTTCGGCGGGTTCATTTTCCCGGAGATCGAATGGGGATCGGCCGGGTTCTCGGTTGGTGGGGGAGCCTCGGATGACCATTCGGACATGATCCTGACCGTGAAGATGTCAGACATTCGGGACTACCGGGCGGGCCGGATTGACCAGGCTGCGTTCACCGGCCGAATCCGGAAGTACTGATGGGAATCTGAAAGATTTCCGATTTCGGAAAAGCGAGGAACACCGCCGGGCGGGAGGACGGGAGAACGGGAGAGCGGGATGCCGCTTTCAGGAAGAATCGAAAACCGAGAATCAAATTTCAAATCCGATCTCGCCATGGTACATTTCCAGCGAGAACATGGTTCTGCTCAAGCGCCTCGTTCCGGCCCTGGTCGTGTTCTCAGCCATCATTCTGTTGGGGACGGCGGGCTATCGGTGGATCGAGTCGTGGTCGCTCGTCGACTGCCTCTACATGGCGGTGATCACGATTTCGACCGTGGGATTCAGTGAAGTCGGCCCCCTGTCGCCGAAGGGCCAGGTTTTCACCATTGTTCTGATCGTCCTCGGAGTCGGGACGATCACGTATGCGATCAGCTCTCTCACCGACGTCCTCGTCGCCGGTGAGATCCGGGGCCTGCTCAGGATTCGCAGGATGAAACACCTGATCGACAAGCTCTCCGGTCACTATGTCGTCTGCGGCTACGGCGAAATGGGGCGGCAGATCTGCCGCGAATTGACCCGATGCAACTGTGATCTTGTCGTCGTCGACATCAATCCGCGGGCGGTCCAACAGGCGGTCCAGAATGGAATTCTCGCGCTCGAAGGTGATGCCGGGATAGACAGTGTCCTCGAGGAGTGTGGGATCGGGCGAGCGGCAGGCCTGGTCGTGGCTACCGACGACGATGCCACCAACCTGCTGGTCGTCTTGACCGCTCGCGGTCTCAACGCCACCTTTCCCATTATTGCGCGGGCCAACCTCGAGCAGGTTGTGGGCAAGCTGCTCCGAGCCGGGGCGAACCGGGCCCTGTTTCCGCAGAGCCTGGCCGGCAGGCGGATGGCCGAGATGCTGCTTCAGCCCGAAATCGCCGACTGACCGGAGCCCTGTAGCCGAACCGATCTGCTACAATTCTGTGCCAGGTTCTCGAGGGATGCGTCTGCGATCTACTCTGTCCTGACTGTCGAAGTCCACTGAGGGAGGCAGCTCCCGGTTTCGGAAGTGCGAGGATCGAGATGCCGATGAGGAGTTCACGCCTGCGCGGTTCGAGTGGCCACGAAAGTCGGTCGCTGCTTGCCTGGGTCCTGTCGGCATTCGGAGTGCTGGGACTGATCATCGCGTTGGCTGTCGCCGCAGATCGGCATGCGACCCGGATTGTGGCGATCGGTGACATTCACGGTCGCTGGGATCGTCTCGTGTCCATCATGCAGCAGGCGGATCTCCTGGACGAAAAATACGCATGGAGCGGTGGTGATTCGACCTTCGTCGTGATGGGAGATTTCATGGACCGCGGCCCGAATGTCCGTGAGGTCATGGACCTCCTGATGCGGCTGCAAAATGAAGCTCCGAAACAGGACGGGGAGGTGGTCGTCCTGCTCGGCAATCACGAGATGATGAACATCATCGGTGACTATCGATATGTCACCCTGGAGATCTTCGCCTCCTTCGCGGACAAAGATTCGGAAGAACGCCGCCGGGAAGCTTACGAGCGCTACCGGGGAACGCTTGCCCTCCAGGCCCGCACGCTGGGTGTGCCTCCCGCCGACGAGGTCGGAGAGGAGGAATGGATGCGCAGCCACCCACCGGGCTTCCTCGAGTATGTGGAAGCGCTCGGTCCGAAGGAGTCTTACGGAAAGTGGCTGCGGCATCTACCCGTCGTGGTCAAGATCGGAGACACCGTATTCGTTCACGGTGGGATTCATCCGGGGATCCGAAGCTACAGCATCAAGGATCTGAACCGTCGGATCGAAAAGGAGCACAGAGCTTACGATGATTGGAGAGACTCCCTCATCCGGCGTCGCATACTGGAGCCCTTCTATACGCTCCATGAATCCCTGGTCTCCGTTCGCGCCTACCGAGATTACTACGTGAAGGGAGGCTCTGCCTGGGATACGGTCGGACAAACGGTCACGAGCAGCGACCGACTCGTTCGGGTCCTCGAGTCGTTTCTGAACATTGGAGACTGGCTCAGTACCCACGCTGACGGGCCGCTCTGGTTTCGAGGCTTCGCCAAATGGAGCGACGAAGAAGGGGACCGCTGGATCGGGCCGCTCCTCGAGACCTACGGGGCTCGCCGATTCGTCGTTGGGCACACCGTGCTCGGAGAAGGTATCACCCGTCGATTCGACGATCGGGTGCTGCTGATCGACACTGAGAAACCGTCCGCCCTCGAGATCACAGGCGAACGCCTTCGGGAAATCTATGTCGATGATCCGACGGCTGGATCGGAAGAGGGCATGGCCGAACAGCCGGCATACCCCTGAGAGACGTCTCGGCACAACCTATACTTCAAGTGCCCGTCGGGCCAGGGACCGGGTCACCGCCCAGCAGAACTCAGGTTCCGCAATCAAGAGCTCGGCGAGATCGACAAAGGAGACCAGCAGCAGCGTGCAGTGTCCGTCCGCCTGGGCCGTGCAGGCGTGCGGAGCCTGAGCAAAGAAGGACCAGGCATCGAGTACATCCGCCTCGACTGTTTCGGGAGTGTTGGTCTCCCGGTCCAGCACGGCGGTGCCACGGACGAGGAAATAGAGGGACGAGCAGGGATCTCCCCGGCGAAACAGCACCGACCCACCTTCGGCCTCGACGACGTTGCAAAGAGCGGCGAAGTCGGCCAGATGTTCCGTGCGCATCAGGGAGAAGAACTCCAGATCCTGCAGGAGCAGGACCCGCTCAAATACGGACAGGATCGCCATCCGCTTCTCCCGCTCCGTCGGAGCGCCCGTCCCAGCGCACGAGTGCCCACCGGGCGGTCTCGCGGACCAGGGGATTGATGTCTTCGCAGGCCTGATGCACGTGATTCTTCAAACTCTCCATCCTCTCGGCGACGACGACTCCAATCGTACAGCACTTCAACCAGGGATCGACTTTGAAGAACGTCTCCGCCAGTGCCGACTCCGGTCTGGAGGGAAGCCTGAAAATCTCCCGTCCACGCTGCACGACGTCGAGTGGATGGGACTCGGCGAACAGTGGCATCAAGGTCTGGCGCAATTCCCCCTTGATGCGCGTGTCGATCAGCTCTACTGCGTATTCACGCAGTTCCTGACGATCGCTCGTAAAACCGAGGTAGGAGAAATAGGCGTCACCCTGGGGAAGGAAGAGTCCAAGGGCGCGAAAGATCTTCTCGAGTCCCGATCTCAGACGCTCGTCGAGCGCCTTTCGGAGTAACCGATTCTCGGGCCGGCGGCTTGGATCGAGCAGCAGATCGATGTTGAGCAACCCGTAGTACTCGCACGCCCAGATTTGCAGGAGCGGAAGGAACGTCTCCTCGCGATAGAAGAAGTGATCTCGGTCGATCCGGATTCGATTGAGCTCTTCGAGCGCATGGTGGGCGACGACTGCATCATGGCTGTAGAGTGCGGAAATCAGAATCGAATGCGAACGTGGCGTATTGATGCGCGCGAGGATACCCGGAATCTCCCGTTTGACCTTGGAGTCGATCGCGGGGTCGTGCAGAAGCGTTTGGAGTTTCTCGACGATGACCTCCCCGTGACGGACTAGGGAACGTCGTGCAGAGGGCCGGCTCCAGTGGGATTCGAGGTGCCCGATCAAAATGCGGAAATCGGCGGGATCCGCGTACTCGCCCAAGGCCTGGATCGATGCAAGTCGGACTTCCTTCGATTCATGGCTCAGCCAGCTGCGGAGTATCGGCGGGAAGGAGGCGTCTTGCACGGCTCCCAGGAGCAGGGCCAGATCCGCGAGGGTCGAGGCGGGGGCTCTTCGGCACCATTGCTCGATGCGTCCGGGGTGGACGAGATCCGGGGCGTCACCGGAGTACTTTCGCAGGAAGATCAAGTCCCGACGAGAGGGCCACTGAGGGCCGTCGAGTCTCCGATGCAGAGGACGGCGGAAGCCCTGTACGTTGTAGCTGATCATCAGATGCAGGGCCAGGGCGCCGACATCCGGATCCGGGTGCTCCACGAGACGGCGAACCGGACGGAGCCAGCGGGGCGGGGAAATGCGTTCCGGGTAGGCGGTCGAAGCGTCCACCGAGAACGGATTGGAAGTGGGGTCGAGAGACGGCAGGTCCAGGGGCTTGGGCGCCTCCTCCCGATGCCGAAGCTGCTGGAGCGCATACTGGACCACCCTGGCATCGGCGTTCGGCAGAGCGGAAACGAGCACGCTTTCGGCGATGGCTTCGTCCGCCTTCGATGCCTGCTCGAAAGGCGTGGCTTCCATCCTTTCCAGCCTGCGCCGCAGCATCCGAGAGTACTCCTCCGAGATTTGACCGGTTGCGAACAGCCAGACGATGGTCGCTGCAACAACGAAGAGCGCCGTCAGCCGAATGGCCGAGGGAGACCAGCTGACGGCGACCAGAAAGAGGGCGGCGCCGAAGCCGTCGCCCAAGCGCAGGACGACCAACTCCATGAAGTTCTTGACCGCGACCTTATGCCTGTCCGATATGGGAACATACAGCAGTTCGATGGCGGTCTGCTCGATGGAGGTCCTCAAAGATCCGGAAGCACCCCGGACGGCAACGATCGACCAGAAGGCCGCGGCCGCCACGACACCAAGTGACGTGGCCAGCAGGACGGCCGGGAGGAGGACGAGAGCGGTCCGGATGCCGAACCTTCGAAGCACCCAACCCGCGCCGACGAGCTGGATGAGCGCCGAGATCAGGAACGTGGTTCCGAGCAACCCTCCGAAAAAGCGGCTGATGTGATCCACCGATCCCGGATACTCGGATACGAGCGCCCATTTGTACTGCAGGTCGACCATCGTGCTGCAGATCCCGGTCAGGAGCACGACGAGTGCAAGCCGGGAAAACAGGGGCGAGCGGAAAGTCGCGTGCACCGGCTGCGATCGATCCGCCGGACGCACCAACTCGCGTCCGGCAGGCTCGACGCTCCGCCCTCGGTTGATCCAGAACAGCGCGACCAAAAGAAACTCCAGAGCGATCAGAAGGAGCGCTGTCTGAAAGAGAAGCCCCTGGAAGCCGACCAGGTCCGCGGTCAGATATGTCAGGTATCCCCCAGTCACCCCGCCGAGGATGCCTCCGGCTCCGAGGAGGATGAAGACTTTTCGGGCCACGCGCGGTGTGAAGAGGAAGTACGAAGAGATCCAGCCCTGAGTTGGTACGAGCACACTGAAGAGGGCCCCCCACATATAGAAGGCCGGAAATGACCAGGCACCGTCTCCAGGCTGATCGAGGATCGCCCAGAAGACCGCCAGGCCGGCGGCGAGACAGGCCAGCGTTGCTGTGGTAATCAGCAGAGGAGAGCAGTAACGGGAGAGGTAGCGGTAAAGAATGACGACCGGTCCACAGATCAGCGTCAGGAGCAGATAGAGAACCGGCAACCGCCAGTCGAAGCCTACGTTACCCAGGTAAACGGCGTTCTGAACGGATTTGACGATGCTCACGGAGGCCATCGCCAGAAAGAAGTAGGCGGTGAGGACGAAGGCGGAGTTCCGGTGGAAGCGTCCGAGCTTGAGGATCTCACGAAATGGGTTCAGTGTTCCGTCGAGCCACATGGCGCTGATTCGATCTGGCGCCGATCCAAACGTCCGGAGCGTCTTGCCGGTGTAGGCGCGACCGCCCGAATCGTATCACCCGATCAGTCGTCTCCCCACGATTCGAAAATCTCCCTCGCAAATCCTCTTCAGAGCCATCGGATAGATCAGGTGCTCCTGTCTGAGGATTCGGGCGGACAGTGTCTCTTCATCATCGTTATCCTCCACGGGGACGACCTGCTGGATGATGATCGGTCCATGGTCCAGGTCGTCATCCACCAGGTGGACGGTACAACCGGACACCTTGACACCCCAGTCCAGCGCCTGTTTCTGCGCGTGCAACCCCGGAAAGGCGGGTAGCAGGGAGGGATGAATGTTGAGAATGCGCTGGGGGAACTCTCGCACGAAGTAGGCGCTCAAAAGACGCATGAAACCGGCCAGACAGACGATGTCAATGCGAGCCTCCTTCAACGCGGCGACGACCTCCCGGTCGAACGTTTCTCGATCCTTCCCTTTGGACGGGATAAAGACCGCACTGTAACCGCGGTTTCGAGCATGTTCCAATCCGGGGGCGTCCTCGCGGTTCGAGACGACGAGCGCAATTTCGCCGGGGACTTGCCCTGCTTCGACGGCATCCGAGAGAGCAAGGAAATTCGACCCGCGACCGCTCAGCAGGATTCCGATCCGTTTCTTCATGAGTACACGACCTTTCCCGACCCCGCACGGATTTCACCGACTTCGTAACAGCGCTCACCGGCCGCGAGCAGGCGGTTTCTGACCAGATCCGCATTCGAGCGTGGGACGATCAGGATCATCCCGATGCCCATGTTGAAGGTACGGAGCATTTCTCGACCTTCGACGCCGCCGCGCTCCCGGATGAACTCGAAGATGGGCTTGGTCTCCCAGGAGCCGATCCGGACCACCGCATCGAGGCCGGCCGGGATCACGCGATCCAGATTCTCCGTGATGCCTCCGCCCGTAATATGCGCGATGGCGCTCAGCAGATCGTCCTCGATGAGCGGCTTGACCAGCGGTAGATAGTTGCGATGCGGCTCGAGCAGTTCTTCGCCGACCGTGCGGCCGAAAGCCTCGATGTGAGTGTCGACGGACAGGCCTTCCTGTTGGAAGAAGAGCCGCCGCACGAGCGAATATCCGTTGGTATGAAGGCCGCTCGAGGCCAGGCCCAGCAGGAGGTCGCCCTGGCTCACGCGGTCGGGTGTGTAGACTCGATTTTGATCGGCGATGCCGACGATGAACCCGGCGAGGTCATACTCACCCGCCTGGTAGAAGTCGGGCATCTCGGCCGTCTCACCTCCCAGAAGCACGCAGTTCGACTTCCGACAGCCCTCCGCGAGTCCAGCGACGATCTGCTCCACGACCTCGGGCTCGAGTCGACCGGTCGCGATGTAGTCGAGAAAGAAGAGCGGAAGGGCGCCCAGCACGAGGATGTCATCCGTACAGTGGGAGACGATATCGATGCCCACCGTGTTGTGAATTCCGGTCATGAAGGCAATCTTGAGCTTCGTTCCGACACCGTCGGCACTGGCCAGGAGAACAGGCTGCTCGAATCTGTCGAGGTCGGGCCGAAAGACTCCCGCGAAGCTCCCTATTTCGGTGAGGACCGAAGCATTGAAAGTCGAGCGAGCCAATTCCTTGATCCGGCGCTTGGCCCGGTTGGCAGCATCGATGTCCACGCCCGCCTGACTGTAGGTCAGCCCGGACGGCTTCTCACTGGAATTCAAGTATGCGTCCACCTCCTGAAAACTCCGGACATGTTATTACGGAGGGAGGACGCGGGCAACCGGTTGAGCGTGGGACATCCGTCCCCGGTTGTCCCACGCCCCGAGGGAACGTTCTGGGCTAAGGGCCGTGGCCGAACACTGACGGGCTGCACCAAGTCCCGCCTCGCGGGACGGTATGGGGTCCCCGACGAAGGGCCCGCCGACCCTGGCATGTTGCCCCAACGGTCTCGGCCCGGGTCTCGTTTGAAATCTCGGTCTACACGTGAAGTCCCGGCAGCCCGATCTCACGCCAAGCCGCAGCGAACGCAAAGGTTTTCTTTGTTCTGAATCCCGTTGCGAGCGTTGCGCCTTGGCTTGGAATCGGATTTGCCTGTCAGGACAGCTGGGCGACAACGCCGAGGCAGGATTCAAACGACTTCGGCAACACACCCCTCCAATCTCAAATTCGTGAGATTTCTACGACCATTCCCCCGGGTCCGGCGTTCAAGACGATCGTCTTGCCGTGGGTCACCTTCTTGCCCGAGCTCTCGTGGATGTGACCGCAAATCACCAGTCGCGGCTCCTTACTTTCGATAGTGCGCAACACCGCGAGGCTCCCGAGACTCACGCCGGTGCTCGAGACGTCAACCAGTCCCTTGGGCGGGGAGTGGGTGACGAGCACACATCCCGCCGGACAGTCGCTCAGCAGCGCTTCGGCTTCCTGTTCGCTCAGGTCGTAGCTCCAGGCGCCAAAAGGCGTGACGGGAACCGCTCCGCCGAGACCAAAGAAGGACACGCCATCGATTTCCACGCCGTCACCGTGCAGGACGCGGGCCGAGGACCAGCCGCTACAGGCCTCGTGCAGTTCGCGGTCGTCTTCGCTGTTTCCGCAGACGAGGATCGCAGGTTTTTCGATCGCAGACAGGATGTCGATCATCGGCTGCAGGCCGCGTCGGACAGTGGCATAGTCGCCGGCTCCCACTACGATGTCCACCTCGTTCGAGCGTTCGACCAGTCGACGGGCAGCCCCCTGATCTCGATGCAGATCGCTGAATGCAAGAAGACGCATGTTGCTTCCACTTATACACCGAAACCGGATCCCTTCCAGGCCGAAGCCGACGGTCCGCCCGAGATGCCCTCGGACACTTTCGGGATCTTTTTGTGCAACCATATCCTGGGAATTTCGTTTACATGTTCCAGTAGGAGAAACGTTTTGATGAAAAGCGCGTGGATTCTCGTGATGTTGTCGATCGTGTGTCCTGGCCTGCTGCCGGCGGCGGAAAAGACAGGGGCGAGTGCGACGAAGGAACCGGTGTCAGGTATCGATTTCGACGGCTTTGACAAGTCCGTTCGACCCCAGGACGACTTCAATGCTTACGTCAACGGCGATTGGATTCGCAAGACTCAGATCCCTGCCGATAAGCCCTACTACGGTTCCTTCACGCGGCTTCGTGATCTCAGCGATGAGCGCACCCGCACGATCATCGAGGAACTCGGTCGAAATCAGTCGCTGCCGCCCGGGTCGGAGGAACGGAAAATTGGTGATCTTTATGCGAGTTTGATGAACGAGGAGTTGGCTGACCGGCTTGGAGCCGAGCCCATCGGGAAAGAGCTCGAGCAGCTCGACGCCATTTCGTCCCGAAAGGAGCTGGCCGTCCGGCTGGCGGACCTGGCCAAGCTCGGCGTCTACGGGCCGTTCGCGCTGTTCGTCAACGTCGACTCGGGCGACTCGACCCGCTACGCCGTCTACCTGACCCAAGCGGGATTGGGAATGCCGAATCGTGACTACTACCTCAAGGAAGGCGAGAAGTTCGACAAGATTCGTGCCGAGTATCCGAAATACATCGCGCGTCTGTTCGAACTGGCCGGCTTCGACCGGGCCGAAGAGCGCGCTCGACAGATCTACGATCTGGAGCACACGATCGCCGAGGCCCAGTGGCCTCCCGAAGAGAACCGGGACGTTTCGAAGACGAACAACCGCATTCCGCTGTCCGATCTGGTGTCGGTATCGGACAAGATCGACTGGACGGACTTCCTTTCCGAGGCCGGCGTAAAGGGCGAGGATGCAGTCTTCGTGCGCCAACCGAGTTACTTCGAAAAGCTCGGGTCGGTGCTCGATCAAGCCGATCTGGAAACGTGGAAGGACTATCTGCGATTCCACGTTCTGGACGATGCGGCACCGTGGCTCTCCAGAGCTTTCGTGGACGCAAACTTCGACTTCAACGGTCGGTTGATCAATGGTCTGCAGGAACAGCGACCACGCTGGCAGCGGGCGGTGCAGGTCGTCAACGGTGCCCTTGGAGAAGCGGTCGGAAAGGTTTACGTACAACGATACTTCCCACCTGAAGCCAAGGCGCGGATGATCGAACTGGTCGAGAATCTCCTCAAGGCATACAAGGTGAGCATCCAGAATCTCGACTGGATGAGTCCCGAGACGAAGGCCAGGGCCGAGGAGAAACGATCCAAGTTCACGTACAAGATCGGTTACCCTGACAAATGGCGAGACTATTCGGCGCTGGAAATTCGAAGGGACGATCCGATCGGGAACCTGGCGCGGGCGACCCGCTTCGAGTACGAGCGGGACATTCGAAAGCTGGGTGGACCGGTCGATCGTGACGAATGGTTTATGACGCCCCAGACCGTCAATGCCTACCACAATCCCCGTCTCAATGAGATCGTTTTTCCGGCGGCGATCCTGCAACCCCCCTTCTTCAATCTCTCCGCCGATGACGCGGTCAACTACGGAGCGATCGGAGCCGTCATCGGTCATGAGATGGGGCACGCTTTCGATGACCAGGGTCGTAAGACCGACGGAGACGGGAACCTGAAGGACTGGTGGACCGATGCCGATGCCGAGGCCTTCCAGAAAAAGGCCAGGATGCTTGTCGACCAGTACAACGCTTACAGCCCCGTCGAAGGCCTGAATGTGAACGGTCAGTTGACCCTGGGTGAGAACATCGGCGATCTCACGGGAGTGACGATTGCTTACCAGGCGTACCACATGTCCCTTGAAGGCAAGACCGCCCCCGTGATCGACTCCCTGACCGGCGATCAGCGCTTCTTCATCGGTTTCGCTCAGATCTGGCGTTCCAAAGGGCGGGATGAGTTCATGCGGCGTCAGGTGCTGACCGATCCTCATTCCCCCGCCCAGTTCCGTGCCGACGGGCCGCTGCGGAACTTCACGCCCTTCTACAAGGCGTTCGACGTCAAGGAAGGCGACGGAATGTACCTGGCTCCGGACAAGCGGGTCCAGATTTGGTAGGGGCTGCAGTCGCCAGGTTTCCAGAGTCCAAGGCCCCGGATCCGGGGAGGGGCAAGTCCGGGTCTTGTGGAACGGTCTCGGACACCCTGACTGGTGAGTGGGGCCCTGGAGCCTGGGGCCTTGGTGCTTCAGCGGCCTATGCTGTCCGGAAGTTCGTGTCGAATCTCTGCTGTTGGCGGGCGTAATCCTCTGCGGTGGCCTGCTCCGGGTTGAGCCACTCGATCAGAGCCGCGAAACCCAGACTTTCCGGATCGTTCCGCAGATAGTCCGACACGACCGCCAGCACGCGAAAACCATGCTTGAGCTGAAAGGAGAGTGTGGGATCGCGCAGTTCTCCGTGGACGACCCTCCGGACGTACGTCCGGATGTCGATCTCTTTCGCATAGCGATGATAGCCGCGCAGACGCGCGCCGGCCCGGATTCGCTGGAGAGCGAAGCGTTCCACGAGCCGACGGCGCGCCCGGTAGAGAAGTGAGCCAACCCCGGCTCCCTGGCAGGATGGTCGCACCATGACTTCCGCGCCGTAGAGCGTCTTCCCCTTCTCGGGGTCGTGATTCGTGAACATTCCATGGTCCGTGAAATCGCGCCAGGAATCGAAATGCTCGTAGTCACTCCAGGCGACGATGAGACTTGCGGCCATGCCCACGAGGCGGTCGACCGATTCGTCCACCGCAACAAGTTGACCCTCGGGGAAGACGGTGAGATGGGAAGCGAGCTGAGTCTTGGTCCAGCTCGGAGATTCCGGGTAAACTTCCCGGCACATCTCGATGATCTCGGGGAAATCCTCCTGACTCGTGCAGCGGACGACGATATCATCGCGACTCATGCGATATTGACGACCTCCATCTTCGAGGCCACGTCAGCACTGCGTTCGCTGTCGTGCAGGGGAAGAACCGTTCCGGATGTCCGGGATTCGCGAATCGTGTCCAGGTTGACTTCGGCAATGACCATGCTCTCCTGATTGGCTACGCCCTCGGCGAGAATGCCGTCCCGGGCAAAAGGGAAATCGCTGGGGGTGAGGATGGAAGCCTGACCGTAGTTCAGCGATACGGCCGGCACCATCGGCAGAGAGCCGACGGTACAGGAATGGATCGCATAGAGCTGGTTCTCGATCGTGCGGGCATGGGCGCAGTAGCGAACTCTCAGGAAGCCCTGCCGGTCGTCGGTGCAGCTTGGGACGATGAGCAGGTAGACGCCGGCCCGGGCCGCAACGCGGACGATCTCAGGAAACTCGACGTCATAGCAGATCGTGATGGCCATTCTCCCTAGCTCCGTCTCGAAGATGCGAAGCGCATCGCGCGGTGAGACCTTCCACTCGCTCGTCTCCCAGCGTGTCATGTGGAGCTTTCCCTGGGAGCTCGATTCACCTCGGGGGTTGAAGAGGTAGCTCTGATTGAAAACCTCGTCGCTGCCGTCGTCCATGGTCGGAATCGTGCCGCCGACGATGTAAAGTCCATGCTTGCGTGCCAATCCCGACATCAGCTCCATGTAGCGCGGCACCTGACCTGCCAACGACCGGACCTGCTCGTGGATCGGCCGTCGCGTATCGTCGAGCGTCAGAAGCTGGACGGTGAAGTACTCGGGGAAAACGACCAGGCGACACTTGTAGTCGGCAGCGGTCTCCACGAGTCCCATGACCTGTTGTTGAAAGTCGTCGAACGTCTCGACCGGACGGATGTAATACTGAAGGGAAGCAACTCGGATTCGACTCATTGGATCTCCAGAAGGTATTGAATTGATTGGAGTTTGAGATCCATTATAGCATCTTCGGGTAGGACGGGCTCCAAGCTTCTCCGGGTGCCGTAATCAGGTGAATGGACGGATTGGGACTGGGGCGTCCGTTCGGCCACGCTGTTTGGCGAGGGCTTGGAGTCGAGACGGGCAGGGGATGGCCTTCCTACTCTCCGAAACTGGTCCCGAGTGCCCGAGCTGCTCGAAGGACGGAGAAATCGGCCGGCACCTTGCGAACCTTGTTCGCAACCTCCACGATCGGAACCGAACCGAGGTGGCCCTCCTTCATCACCACCAGCCGATTCAGAACTCCTTTCTGCAGGAGCTCGAAGGCTTCAAATCCGAACCGGGTGGCCAGAAGACGATCGTGCGGCGTCGGCGTGCCGCCGCGCTGAATATGTCCCAGCACCATAGAGCGGGAATCGAGGCCGGTCCGCCGTTCGACTTCGTCGGAGACCCATTTCGCCACGCCACCGAGACGAATCGGATCCGGCGAGCTTTCTTCAATATGATCGATGAACCGCTCGCCTCCCTTGGGAACGGCGCCCTCACCGGCCGCGATGATCGTGAACTTGCGGCCGTAGCGACTTCGCGCAAGGCACTTCTCCGCTACCTTCTCGATATCAAAGGGAATCTCGGGAATGAGAATGACGTCCGCTCCGGACGCGACACCGGCGTTCAATGCCAGCCAACCTGCGTAGCGCCCCATCAGTTCGACGACCATGACGCGATGATGGCTGCTCGCGGTGTCGTGGACCTTGTCCAAGGCTTCCGCCGCGGTCGTCACCGCCGTGTCGTGGCCGAAGGTTACATCGGTGGACCAGAGGTCGTTGTCGATCGTCTTGGGCACGCCGACGAAGTTCAGGCCCAACTCAATCAACTCGGCGGCGCCACTCATCGTCCCGTCGCCTCCGATGACGATGATGACCTCGAGCCCGGCTTTGCGGGTGTGTTCGATGACCTGCTGCCTGACATCCCGTTTGACCCAGCCGCCGCGGCCGTCGGGAACGGCGTAGCTGGCCGGATTGGCCTTGTTGCTCGAGCCCAGGATCGTTCCCCCGCTCGTCAGGATGTTGCTCACATCCTCATAGCGGAGGACTCGCATCCGATCCTCGATTAGTCCGAGATAGCCGTCCTCGATGCCGATCACCTCCATCCCGGCCAGGATCGCGGGTTTGGCTACAGCCCGGATCACGGCATTGAGGCCCGGGCAGTCCCCACCCCCGGTCATGATGCCAACGCGCTTTGGTGTTGTGTCGTCGTCTTTCAAGAAACGTTCCTGCCTCTCCCGTTGAAGCCCGTCTTTATGGAGCCTTGACCGGAGCGGGAGGCCGAGTCGGCAGCTTCATGGGATTCTCCTCCATCCGACGGAGAATCTCCTGAACTCCACGTTCGAGTTGAGGATCCCGGCCCGCGATCACTGCCGCCGGGACGTTCTCGACTTCGATGTCCGGAGAGACGCCCTTGCCCTCGATAATCCAGTGGCCTTCGACGTCGTTGGTCGCCTGCATGGGCACATAGACCGTTCCGCCATCGATCAGTGGGCCGCGGCCCGAAATGCCCACGACGCCGCCCCAGGTCCGCTTTCCGATCAGCGGTCCCAGTCCCGCTTCGCGGAACCGATAGGGGAAGATGTCCCCGTCGGAGGCCGACGTCTGATTGATCAGGCAGACCATCGGGCCGTAGAAAACCGAGTAGGGGTAAGTTCGGGGATAATCGCTGGCGTAACCGAAGCGGGTTCCCAGGAGCTTGGTATCCAGGCGCTCTATGATCCACTGCGAGACATTGCCTCCGCCGTTGGATCGGACGTCGACGATCAGTCCCCCCTTGCGAATCTGCGGGTAGTACCATTTAATGAACTCGTAGATCCCCTCCGCACCCATGTCCGGAATGTGCAGGTAGCCGACTTTCCCGTCGGTCATCTCGTCTACCCGCTTGCGGTTTTCGTTGACGATGTTGAGGTAGAGCAGGGACTGTTCGCTCGTGACGGGGACATACTGGACGATCCGGGCTCCTTCCATAGTCGGACTGGTGTTGACGGTCAGCTTGATCGGATCCGTCTTATGCTGAAGCAGCCGGTACGGGTTGTCGCTGCCCTGCAGATTCTCTCCGTCGATCGCCAGTACATAGTCGCCCTCATGGATATCAACGCCCACTTCGGTGAGCGGAGACCGATATTTCGGTTCCTCGTTCTGTCCCGGGAAGATCGCCGAGATCCGGTAGCGTTCGGCCTTTCGGTCCAACTCGAAGCGAGCGCCGGGCAGCGCCACCTTCGGCCGTTCCGGAATCTCGAAATCACCGCCTGCGATATAGGCGTGGCCCACGCTCAGTTCTGCCACCATCTCTCCCAGAACGTAATTGAGATCGGATCGATGTGCGACGTAGGGAAGGAGCTTCCGGTAGCGATCGCCGATCGCCTTCCAGTCGTAGCCGTGCATGTTCCGGACGTAGAAGAAATCCCGATAGCGTCTCCAGACCTCATCGAAGATCTCGGCCCATTCCTGGGCCGGAACCCGATGGACCATCAGTCCTTCGGTCGAGACCGGCTTGCTCTCGCGACTGTTCGGTTTGACGTCGTAGAGCTTGAAAGCATGCCCTTCACGAACCAGAACCTTGTTGCCGTCCCGGCTGATGGCAGCGGACGAGACCCCTTCGGCGAGGGTGCTCGACTGGCGTTTGGCCAGCTCGAAGATCCTCAGAGCGGGTCTCTCCTCGGATTCTCGGCCATAGTAAGGCGCGCCCCGCGTGAAATAGACCACGTACTTCTCGGTGACGGCGAGAGACACAATGTTGTCGAATTCGACAGGAATCCGGACGACGCGATCTGAAAGACCGTCGAGATCGATGCCGACGGCGGTTGCGGTCGTTTCCTTCTTTTTCTGCGGTGAGGCCTCCGGCTCTTTCCCTTCACCTGGAGACTGGGAAGTCTCCTCGCTCTCCTCGGACGCCTCCGCCTTTGCGGTCTTCACCTCGTCGCTCTGGGGTGGAAACGGATTGGGCACGTCCTTACGCAGCGCGTAAGCAAAAATCCCGGTCGTTCGGTTGGTCGCGTAGTTCCACTCTATGGTCGAAATCTGGGGTGCGAATTCGCGGTCCGACAGGAAGAAGAGGTAGTCCCCCTTGGGACCCCATTGTGCATTCCACTCGTTGAAGGAAGGATCACTGATCCGCCTCAGTTCCTGATCCTTTTGCGACCAGATATAGATCGAACGGTAGTCGGTCGAGTTCCCCATGCTGAACGACAGCCACATACTGTCGGGTGACCAGGCATAGTCCCTGATTTCCCCATATTCGTCATCCGCCACCTGGGTGACCGAGCGATCCTCGATGGTCAGGACGAACAGCTTGCCGTCCTTGTCGGAGAAGGCCAGTTTCTTCGAGTCAGGCGACCACTCGGGCGCGTAGAGCATCGCTGCGAATTGCGTCGTCAGTTGCTCGGCCGCTCCGGAGCCGTCCTGGTCGATCAGATAGACCTGCTCCTCACCCGACTGGTCCGAAACGAAGGCGATCTTCCTTCCGTCCGGAGACCAGCGGGCATGTTTGTCGTGGGCATCGGAGGAATCGGTCAGGTTGCGCGTCGAACCCTTCTCGACCGGTACGGTGAAGACGTCTCCGCGAGCCACGAACAGAGCCCGCACTCCCTTGGGGGAAAGTTCGATGTCTTCGATGTTCTTGGCCGCCGAGTAATAGGACGGGCGCATCGAAAGGCCGTCGTCGGGGACGAAGATATCCAGCTTGCGATCGCTGTCGCCAGAGGTCTGGAACAGGTGCAGTTCGCCGTCGAGTTCATAGACGATCTGTCCCTGGTTGTCCGAGGAGGGCCAGCGGACGTCCCAGGTCTTCTCGTGAGTGAGTTGTCGGATGTCGCCGCCGGAAAGGTCCGAAGAGTACAGATTCAGCGTTCCATCCCGATCCGAGACGAAATAGAGGCGGTCACCTATCCACATCGGATCGCGCTCCGTGCGCACCGTGGGGGCAATCGGGGTCGTGGCAAAGGTGTCGAGGTCGAAGATGTAGAGATCCTGGGCCCATCCGCCTTCGTACCGCTTCCAGGTACGGAAATCGCGAAACAGGGGGGAATAGAGGATCCGCTTGCCGTCGGGCGCGAAGTCACCTGCGCCCGACGTCGGCATGGGCAGCTTTTCCGGCAGGCCGCCCTTGGTCGATACCGTGTAGAGTGCGGTCAGGGTCTTGATCCCGTCGGCATCACGCAGAGACCGAAACAGGACGCGTTCTCCGTCAGGTGTCCAGCCGTAGACCTGATTGTCATACCCCCAGCGCGGGGGCAGGGGGCCGTGGGCCGGATAGTAGGTCAGCTGTTTCGGGACTCCTCCCCGGCTCGGTATGAAGTACACCTGCTCATCACCGTCGTACTGGCCCGTGAAGGCGATCCGCTCGCCGTCGGGCGAGAATCGGGCGAACAGTTCCTGCCCCGGGTGAGCCGTCAGTCGAGTCGCGGTTCCTCCGGATGTCGAGACCTTCCAGAGGTCACCTCCATAACTGAAAACGATCTGGTCACCCGAAACATCGGGAAATCTGAGGAGCTTGGTCTGTCCCCATATCGACGCGACACTCAGCAGAAAAACTACGACCAGGATGCGCTTCACAATTCTCCTCCCTTGCAGGCTGGGGATTCCCGTTGATGGAATCCCGGATCCGTTCGCTGCACGAAGTGGTCATTCTATCTCGACCGTCCAGCCTGGCAAATGACCGCCCCCTGCCCGACGGTCGGAATTCTGATCGGAGGGTGGTCGGCAAGCTGCAGGATCTGCGATACTGATCCGGTTTGACCGGAAGGAGAGGTGTCGATGAGCAACGGTGAGCGAATCGCGGTCGGATTGATCGGCTTTGGAACCGTGGGGACCGGACTCGTCCAGTTCCTCCTGGAACGGGGGGAGACTGTGGGAGACCTGTATCTGAAGAAGGTTGCCGTGGCCAATCCCTCGAAGCCCCGCGAGATAGCTTTCGAAGCGATCACCGGAGACGCCGAGGAAGTTCTGCAGGATCCCGAAATCCAGATTGTCGTCGAGTTGATGGGTGGTGAGAAGCCTGCGCTTGGCTTCGTTCGGGGAGCCCTCGAAGCGGGCAAGAGCGTCGTGACCGCCAACAAGGTCGTCGTCTCCAGACACATGCAGGATCTTTTTTCCCTGGCGCGTCGCAAGGCGGTCGATTTTGCGTTCGAAGCGTCCGTCGCCGGATCGATTCCCATCATTCGGATTCTGAAGGGGTTCCAAAGTGAACGGATTCTGAGAGTGACAGGCATCCTGAACGGCACCTCCAACTACATCCTGTCGAGGATGGAGGAGGGTTTGAGCTTCGAAGCGGCCCTTGAGCTGGCCCAGGAGAAAGGTTTTGCCGAGGCCGATCACATTCTGGATACCGGCGGATTCGATTCCCGCGACAAGCTCTCGATCGTCGCGTCGCTGGCCTTCAATACACCCATGAACCCCGAGCGAATCTACTGCGAGGGGATCACGGGGATTACGTCGATCGATCTCGATTTTGGCGGTCGCTACGGCGTAGGAGAAGGGGAGCCGGGGTATGCGGTGAAGCTGTTGGCGACTGCGAGGCTCGGCGACGACGGCGCTCTCGAGCTGCATGTCTACCCCGCCCTGGTGCACAGGCATCATCCTCTGGCCTCCGTCTACGAAGAAATGAATGCCATTTACCTCGAGGGGGAGCGCTGCGGTCCTCAACTCTATCTCGGGCGGGGTGCCGGACGAAGCGCCACGACGAGTGCCGTGGTCTCGGATCTCCTTCGACTGGCCGCCAACCGGCGACGGCGAATGGTCGACGAGCTCCCTTCGCTCACCGGCGGAGTTCCGATCGCGGATGTCCGGCAGTTGAAGCGCCGGGGCTACGTCCGGCTCAATCTCAAGCACATGCCGGGGAGCATCGCCGAAGCCACCCGGATCATGGGTCGGCATGGGTTCAATATCGAAGATTCCGTGCAGCGCCGCCGTTTCCGGATGGAGGTGGGTGGCCAGGTCTACATGCCCGACATTGTGACGGTTGAATCGCTCCCCTACGGAGTCGTCGAGGACGCACTACACGAGCTCAGCGCCTCGGACCGGGTCCAGGGAACGCCCTTCTATCTCAGATTCGAAGAATGACGGAGATTCTAAAAATCTCGAATTCCCCAGTCTCACTCATTCTTTCAATGCCAGGTTGACCGGATCCCATTCGTAGATGCG
Source organism: uncultured Acidobacteriota bacterium (assembly GCA_963823995.1). Lineage (GTDB taxonomy): Bacteria > Acidobacteriota > UBA6911 > RPQK01 > JAPXNP01 > JARRKC01. The sequence continues at coordinate 63,475 of CAWGNQ010000008.1, read as the reverse complement.
CTGATTCCGGTAGCAGTAGTTGGCGAGGAGAGCGGGGACGGCTGCACGCGCACCGAACGTCGCATCTTCGGTGACGGTGCCGCCCTTGCGCACGGCCTGGAAGAAGAACCGGAAGTGATCGACCCGGCTGTCATAGCCGTCGGGAGCGCTGTACTCGATCCGACCGTCGGTCGACGCCGTCTGCGGTTTCGTCTCGCCCGGATGCGTCTGGCGGTAGTGTTCGGCCCAAGCCTTCTGCTGGGCCTCCGCAAAGGTGCGGACCGAGTTGTAGCCCTCGACGAGTTCGCCAAGCGAAGGGGGCTGCGGGACGTTCCTGATCAGATGCAGATGGTTGTCGCCGACCGACATGATCCCTTCGCGCCCGATGAGATCGAATCGGGCACCCTCACCGCCGTCTTCGAAGTTTGCTCCCAGGTAGAGCGTAAAGGCCGGGTGCTGGTCCGTTTTTGGATACTCGTACAGTCCCAGGATCAAGTCGGGAACCTCCCGTTTCTCCGTCCAGTAGCGGATCCCTCCCGTGGACATGGCTTTGACCGGTCCCAGGGACTGGAGGATGTAGTGCAGCGCGGTAAATCGGTGCACGTACATATCTCCGGCGACTCCGGTCCCGTAGTCCCAGTACTTCCGCCAGCGGAAGAAGCGATCCGCATCGAAGGGAATATGGGGAGCCGGGCCGAGAAACCGGTTCCAGTCGATCGTATCGGTCGAGGCATCCAGCGGGATCGAATACTGCCAGGCGCCCAGCGCAGAATTCCGGCTGATGAGGATGGATACCATGTTGAGCTCTCCGATGGCACCATCCTCGTACAGCTGGCGTGCCTTCTCCGTGACGACGGAACTGATGACCTGACTTCCGACCTGGAGCACTTTCCCGGTGCGCTTGACAGCGTCGATCAGCTTCGAGCACTGCTCGATCTTCTGGACCATCGGTTTTTCGAGGTAGACCGGTTTTCCGGCCTCCAGGGCGTCGATGGCGATCTGCTGATGGGAGTGGTCGGGTGTGGAGACGATGACGGCGTCGATGTCGGGCCGGGCAAGAATTTCGCGGTAGTCCTTCGTAACCGTGAGAGCCGAGCCGAACATCTCCCGACTATGCGTGAGACGCCCGTCATAGCAGTCCGACACCGCGCGCAGTTCGGTTCCCGGCACCTTCAGGGCTGTCTGCGTATCCTCGAATCCGATGATACCCATTCCGATCGTGGCCAGACCGATCCGGTCGTTGGCTGTGACCTGTGCCGGCGGACCGGTCTTCCGGGCCGAGAGTACGCGACGTGTGGTCGTTCCGGTCGCGGCTGCCGCGGCCGCCAATTTCAGAAAGTCTCGTCGTGAGGAGTTTTCATGCATGTTCGTTGTCCCTCTTCGATCTTCCCGTTTCGAACCTGGTTCTACCACCCAAGCCTATCCCCTCGCATCGGACCGGGCAATCCAGTTTCAGTTGAAATCAGCGCAGGCCGAAGTCCGGTCGGGCGAAACTGCGAGTCTCCCGCGGGTTCCATGGCCCCGTTCCGACATGCTAATCTCGGCAACTATGGTACATGGGCGTGAAGGGCTTCTCTTCCTGGCTGGACTGTTCCTGTCATTGTCCTCCTGCAGTTCCGCTGACGAACCAGTGCAGCCTGCGCTGGCCACCATCGACGTGGAAGCCGTGGCGGCGGATCGGGCAAACAGCACGATCCAGGTGGCCGATCTCCCGGCACCGGTCCAGGAACCGATCCACCTTCTCGAGACGACGCAAGGACTGGCAATTCCCACTGCGTGCCAGTTGGACCCGACGGATGGTTCGAAACTCTACTTCGAAGTGAGCGGCAGTACCATGCAGGGTGGAAAGCGCACGTACCGGCTCCTCCCGGGGGCCGACGATACGAGGCCGGCGCTCCCCGCAGCACGTGACGACGGTAAGACTCTCCAGCTCTTTCTGCGAGGGAAAGAGGTCCTGCAGTACAACTACGGCCTGGTGTCGCCGCCCACTCAGGACATCGACCCCATACAGGCGCGTGATGCCTATATCCATCCCGTTTTGACGCCGGCCGGGAGAGTCGTCACCGATGACTTTCACCCGGAACACCTGCACCAGCGCGGAATCTTCATGGCATGGACGAAGACGGAATTCAACGGGCGGACGCCCGACTTCTGGAACCTCGGTGAGGGGACCGGAACGGCGCGTTTCAAGGAATTTCGGAAGGTCTTTCAGGGACCGGTCTTTGCCGGATTCCAGGCGGTCCAGGAGCATGTGGACCTCTCCGCACCCGGGGGAGCCGAAGTGGCTCTGACGGAACTGTGGGACGTGCGTCTTTGGCGGCTGGGGCTCGGCGAGGGGTATTTCATTTTCGATCTCGACTCCGTTCAGCAGTGTGCAACGGACGCTCCGTTGATCCTTCCGGAATACCACTACGGAGGGATGGGCTTTCGCGGGGCTCGCGGCTGGACTCCGGACGTTTTGAGAGTCGAGACGTCGGCCCGGAAGGACCGCACGAGTGGAGACGGCTCGCGTGCGGACTGGTGCCGGTTCGAGGGACCGGTCGACGGCCATCTTGCCGGCGTGGTCGTCTTCGGCGATCCACAGAACTTCCGTGCCCCCCAGCCCCTGCGTATCCACCCGGAAATGCCCTATTTCGCATTTTCTCCGGTGCGGTTGGGTGAGATGAAAATCGCACCCGGACAGCCTTATCACTCCAGGTTTCGATTTCTTGCCTACGACGGATCGATGAAGGACGAGGTCGTTCAAAGCCATTGGCTCGACTTCACCACGCCCATGAAGGTCACCGTTCGGACCGAAGGGGAGTAGGAGGAGGCCCCGCAGCGAGGGCCGGACGACCTGTCGGCGCGCCACGGGACACACAAGGGAGAATTCGGATAAGGGGGGTGACCCGGCTACTCGAAAGTTTCGTCGATGATGTGTCCATATCTTCGTGCAGGTTTCGCTTCCGATGGAAGACAGACAAGCGCGGTGTGAGAGCACTCTGTTATCTTGAGTCTCAATGGGTCGTCGAGGTTCGGGTTCCGAGTATGCAGAGGCTGCCCGGGTCTTTCTGGAAACGAGGCGGCGTGCGGCATTGACCGGGGCGGGCATCTCCGTCGACTGTGGTGTTCCCGATTTTCGCGGTCGTCACGGACTCTGGTCGCGATTCGATCCCGATCGGTATGCGACGCTCGAAGCGTTTCTGTGTCGGCCTGCCGAAGCCTGGCGGTTTTACCGCGTGCTGGGTCGCTTGCTCTGGGACAAACAGCCGGGTGCGGCCCATCGCGCGCTGGCCCGGCTGGAGGAACTCGGTCTTCTGGAAGGCGTCGTGACGCAGAACATCGATGGTTTCCATCGAGAAGCCGGCAGTCGGTGCGTCCTCGAGATCCACGGGGAGTACCGTCACCTTCAGTGTCTCTCGTGTGGGAGCCTGGAACGCAGCCGACCCGAGCATTTCCGAGTTTCCGAGGCTCCGCTGTGTCGGAGTTGCGGGAGCTTTCTCAAGCCGAACGTCGTTCTTTTCGGTGAGGCCGTCCGACAATGGGAGGAAGCCGAAGCGCTGATCGACTCCTGTGAGGGGCTTCTGGTCATTGGCACCTCCGGCAGCGTGTTTCCGGTTGCCGGTCTTCCGGCACGAGTCAGTTCAGGCGGCGGGGAATTGATCGAGTTCAACGTGGAGGAAACTTCGCTGACTCCCGGATGTCGATACCACTTTCGGGGACCCGTCGAGGAAACGCTGCCGCGTTTCGCCGACTGTGTCGCGGAACTGGGCGGCGGGCCTGGCTGAGCAGGGTGCGTCTCCGGCGGTGGAGCGGTGAATTGAACGAATTCTTCCTCTGGAGCGTAGGTATCTTCACGAGAGAAGGCATGGGGCCCGATCCCGTCGCGGGAGGCAAATGATGGAGTTTCATTTCGACAAGGCACTTCGAATCTTCCTTCGGACCTATCCGTTTGTTTTGGTTCGACTCGCCGTCTCGGTGGTGGTTCTGGCCTGCACCGTCATGTGGTGGGTCGGCATCTACTATCTGTTCACGAACTGGCCCTTTCCGGGACCCCCGTTCCTGGCCTGGATCTTCGGCGGCATCCTCTTCGGGGGCGGCTTCAAGCTGATTCGCAATTACGTGCTCTACCTGATCAAAGCCGGCCACGTGTCGGTGATTACTCGATTGGCCGTCGAGGGAGAATTGCCGCTCAACACCGACCAACTGAGCTATGGCCTGCAGACCGTCTTGAAGTACTTCCTCCGTGTTTCGATCCTGTTTGGGGTGGACCAGCTGGTCCGGGTCGTGCTGAAGGCCTTCAACCGGTCCGTCTTCCGTCTCCTCAGCTTCATCCCGGGTGCCGGGCGACTGCGCGGCTTTTCGCAGCGAGTCCTCGACTACAGCCTGGGATATGTCGACGAGGCGATTCTCAGCTATACGTTGCTGCAGGCTGAACGGAATCCCTGGTCCGCCGCACGGGATGGATTGATCCTCTATGTGCAGAACTGGAAGACCATCCTCGGCTCGGGTTTCGTTCTGGCGTTAATCAGCTACGGCCTGACTACTATCCTCGCGGCGCCCGGTCTGGTGCTGGCCTGGACGGTTCCGACGCTGACCGGCAAGATCGCCGCCGGCATCTTTGCGGGAGTGGCCATTATTCTGAAATTCGCCGTCATGGATCCCTTTGCTCTGACCTGCGTCATCGTCAATTTCCACGCGGCGATCGAGGGGCAGGTGCCGGACCCGTCATGGGGCACGCGACTCGAAGAGGTTTCGAAGGAATTCAAACAGTTCAACTCCGAGGCGGAGAGATGGGGACTGGGGGCGACGACTCCTCCTCCGGCCCCGTCCCAGGCCTGACGAGACCAAGCTCCCAATTGCAGTTCGAGCATTCCAAATCGAAAATGCTCCTGATTCCTTCATTCCTGCCGCGCCTGCTCAGCTAGAATAGAACTCCATGAACCTTCGGCGTGAACTGCAGTCATTGTGTCTCGTTCTTCTTGTCGTCTCGACCCTCGGGATCGCAGCGTGCGGACTCTCCGCCTCGGGGATCGAGGGTGATCTTCCCGATCGTAATCCCGACCTCGCATACCGGCTCGTCACCAAAGAGCATGCGGTCCTGCTGGACGTGCGGACGCCCGAGGAGTACAGGCAGAGCCATCTGCCCTCGGCCAGGAACATCCCGATCCAGGAGTTTGCAGATCGCTTAGGTGAGGTGGAGGCTCTGGCGGGAGGCGACAAGGCCCATCCGATCGTTCTGTACTGCGAGAGCGGGGGACGCGCAGCCAGGGCCAAGCGGATCCTTCTCGAGTCCGGTTTCACGCGTGTGACCAACCTGGGCGGAATGAGTGACTGGCCGACTCACTAGTCGGCAGCGCCGACGTCCTCTCATTCCTTTCGGAACCGGTGTGCAGCGGCTGGACCCGGGCCGGCAGTGAACCTATACTGAAGCGCGGAGGTCGGAGCATCGCGCTGAATCGAGGGGGACGCGGAGCAGGAAGACCGACTTCTTGGCAGGGGGAGCAGGCAGGGATGAGCCGTGGATGGGTGCTTCTGGGTTTGCTCCTGGCGATCAGCCAGGTGGCGGCACAGGAGCGGCCCGACGATCCACCCGCGCCTGATTCGGTCGCATCCGCAGACCTTTCACCCGAACGAAGCCCGGATCCTTTCGCGGTCGAGAATCTCGAGCCGAGTGCCGACGGCGTCATGGCCGGACTTTTCGAGGCTCACCAGCTGGCCGGAGCTGTCGTCGTCATCGTCAAGGATGGAGCCGTCGCCTTCTCGAAGGGTTACGGATATGCCGATCTCGAGACTCGTCGACCGGTTGATCCTGCGGTCACGCTGTTTCGGATCGCATCGCTGTCGAAGCTCTTCACCTGGACCGCGGCGATGCAGTTGGTCGAGGAGGGAAAGGTCCAGCTCAACACCGACGTCAATCAGTACCTGAAAGAGATCACCGTGCCCGCGACCTATGACGACCCGGTCACGTTGGGCGCGCTGATGACGCATACGGCGGGGTTCGAGGATCGTGTGGTGGGACTGCTGACCACGGACAGCCGTGCGGTCGTACCTTTCGGTGAAATCCTGCGTGAGGGATTGCTCAGCCGAGTCCGGCCGCCTGGCCGGGTACCCGCGTATTCGAACTATGGCGCGGCACTCGGTGCGCTCGTGGTGCAAGACGTTGCCGGAATGCCTTGGAATCGCGTCATTCAGACCCGGATCCTCGATCCTCTCGAGATGCACCACACGCTGCTGGTGGAACCGATCCCGGAAGGGGATGTCCGGAACCTCGCCCAGGGATATTCGCTGGTAGACGGTGCACTCGCCCCCCAGCCTTTCGAGATCGTCCCTCTTTTGCCGGCCGGCGGAATCAGCGCCACCGCCGACGATATCGCACATTTCATGCTGGCTCATCTCAATCTCGGTGAGTTCAACGGGCAGCGTATCCTGGAGGAAGGGACCGCCCGTCGGATGCAGGCGCCGCTTTACCAGCCGGACCCGAGAATTTCCGGCCTGGCTCACGGCTTCATTCTGACGAAACGGGGAGGGCATGTGATCGTTGGGCACCAGGGCGATCTGCGCTATTTTCACAGCGACCTCGCTCTGGTTCCTTCCGAGCGGCTGGGTCTCTTCGTCTCGTTCAACAGTGAGGAAGGGGCCGCCGCACGCGACGAATTCGTCGACGCCATGTTCAAGCGATGGTATCCGCAGCAGCCCACACCGTCGGATCCTCCGGCTGCGAAATCCGTCGGCAATCTGTCCGATCTTTCCGGAACCTATCGGTCGACGCGCCGTCCCGTCACCACGATCGGCAAGTTTGCAGAGGTGCTCGGGTATGTCAGCGTGACGGAACTGGGGCAGGGACGATTGAAGACCCAGGCTTTCGGGAGATCGCCGCGGCAATGGGTCGCCGTCGCCCCCGATTTCTACCGGGAGTGGAATCATGAGGGGACGCTCCTGTTTCAGTCGGATTCGGATCGCGGGCCGGTTCGCGCATTCTTCGGCCAGGTGCCGATCTGGGCGTACGACCGGCTGGTGTGGTACCAGGAACCGGGGTTCCAGCTGGTCCTTCTGACGGCTGAGATTCTGGTGTTCCTGACCACCCTGGTGTTCCCCTTCATCCGGCGATTCATCGAGCGCAGCAGCGACCGGCTCTTGGGCCGACGCGAGCCTGCTCATCCGATCGCCCGGGTGCTGGCCTCACTGCTGAGCCTGGTCGATCTGGCATTCCTGGTAGGACTGGTCATCGTGCTGCACGATCCCACTGTGCTTCTCGCAGGTGTACCTCCAGGCCTTTCCCTGATCCTGGTTCTTCCCCTGGTTGGCGGAGTGTTGACGGTCATGCTCCTCGTCGTGGCGTTCTTCGCCTGGCGGGGTGGGTACTGGCACTGGGCGGCAAGGCTGCATTTCTCGCTTGTTACGATGGCGGCGCTGACGTTTCTCTGGCAACTGAGCTACTGGAACATGCTGGGCTGGCAGTATCCCTGAGGTCGGCCGCGTTGCCCGCTTCCGAAGTATCTCCGTCATTCCGTGGTGAAATAGAGTCATGGCGGATCGGGTCTTCGATGTGCTGATCGTCGGTGCCGGCCCGGGTGGGTCCAACGCGGCCGCCGCGTGCCTGAGCCGGGGTCTGACGGTGGCTCAGGTCGACGCCAGGGCATTTCCCCGAGTCAAGCCGTGCGCCGGCGGGCTGACTCCGAAGAGTCTTGCTGCGCTGCAGTGCGGGATCGAGGAGTGCTCGCAGGGAACGTCGGACCGGCTGTCCTTCGGGATCTGGAACGCGGGGGCACATCAGTTTCGTCACTCGAAATCGATTCTCTACTTCGTTCATCGACCCGACTTCGATCACTGGTTGGTGCTCCGAAACCTGACCCATCCCGACTTCCGCTTCTTTCCGGCAGAGCCGGCTCTGGCCGTCGAATATCGGGACGGCTTCCGCCTCGAGACCTCGGCTCGAACCCTGATCGGACGACAACTGATTGGCGCCGACGGAAGCTACGGAATCGTAAATAGGGCCTTCGACATCACCCGTCCCCTGGGTAGAGCGACGGCCGTCGAGGTGGAAGTACCCGGTGCAGCAGACGTTCCTGGCTCCGAGGATCCCCGGTTCGATTTCGGGCTGGTCGACCAGGGATACGGCTGGGTCTTTCCCAAACGGGATTACCGCTCGGTTGGCATCTACACTCTGGCCGACTCGACCCACGGACTCCGAAAGACCCTGACGCGCTATCTGGAGCAGCTCGGTTTTGGAGCCTGCGCGGAACTCGCTCATCGAGGACACCGTTATCCCGTCGGTGGTCACGCATTCAGGCTTCCCTCCGTCCCGGTCTATCTCGTGGGAGATGCCGGAGGCTTCGCCGAAGCCGTCACCGGGGAGGGCATCTACCACGCCCTCGAAAGCGGGAGACTGGCCGCCCAATGTGCTTCGGATGTGGCCGCAGGAACCGGGAACAGCAGGGCCTACTACCGACGGCTCAAGCACCGCGTGCTCTGGGATACTCATCTCTCCTGGAAGTTCTCGGGCATTTTCTACCGGAATCCCGACGGCTGGCTTCGTCTCTTCCGCAATCCGCTCGGCTGGAGAACACTGCTCGAGGGTTATGCCGACGGCGCCAACCTTGCCGACTGCGTCTTCTGGTCGGCCCTCTATTTTCTGAGGAGCTGGCGTCCGGGAGTGGGCAGAGCCGACCTTCCCGTTGACCCTCCGACCTGACACAGTAGGAGCTGTTCTACGCCGGGAGCTCGATCTGAACCGTCAGGCCCCGGTCTGGGTTGGCTCGGGCGAAGATCCGTCCGCCGTGGTTTTCCACCAATTGGTGGGAGATAGAGAGTCCCAGGCCCGTTCCGTTCGATTTGGTGGAGTAGAAGGGATCGAAGATGTACTCGAGCTCGTCGGCAGGTACGCCCGGGCCCGTATCCTCAACTTCGATGACGGCCTGCCGATGCTCCCTCTCGAATCGGCTCCGTATTGAAAGCCTGCCTCCGTCGGCCATGGCCTGGATCGCATTCAGCAGGATATTCAACAGCACCTGGCGAATCTGATCCGGGTCGAGTGTCAGCTGCGGCATTTCTGCATCCAACTCCCGGGAGATCCGGATCTGTGATTGCTCTGCTCCCTTCGCGACCAGCGAGAGCGCGCCTTCGATCAGTTCGTTGAGAGAGGCGTCGGCGACCTTCGGCTGCGGGGGCCGGGCGAAATCCAGGAATTCTCCGACGAGTCGATTCAGGCGTGCGGTCTCTTCCTTGATGATCTCGACGAATTCGTGTTTGGAGTGTGTGGTGGGAATCTCGGTTTCCAGGATTTCGATTGAACCCTTGATCGAGCCGAGTGGATTGCGGATCTCGTGCGCGATGCCGGCACTCAGCTCTCCCAGGGCTGCCAGTCGATCCGCTCGCCGCAGTTGCTCGAACGTTGCGCGCAGTTTCTGGTACGCCTCTGCCAGTTCGGCCGAAGTTTCTTCGAGTCGGCGCCGCTGCGTGCGCTCCCGGAATGCGAGGATACCGATGATGAGGGCGACCGAGTGGTAGAGGAGGATCTCCGCATACTGGTTGAAGCTATAGAGAGGGGCGTGGAGCCAGTCCAGTCGGATGTGAACCCAGTAGATCACGCTCACTCCGAAAGCTGCAGCGACTCCAATGAGGGGGCCGTACCAGAACGCAGCCAGAAGAATGGGGATGTAATAGGTGCGCTGGTAGATCTCGTGCAGGTATCGATGCTCGGTACCGGTGAGGAAGTGAAACGCGGAAATCACCAGAGTCAAGACGACGATGAGGAGGATCTTCCAGCCGTCACTTCCGCTACGTCGGATCCGAAGCCAGGGTCTCAGGTCCATCGTCCTCCCTAAGATCGTATTTCTGCATTCGATAGATCAGGGTATTGCGGGTAATGTCCAAATAGCGGGCCGTTCGGGACTGGTTCCAGTCATGTTTCTCGAGCGCGGCGGCCAACACCTCACGTTCGAGCTTCTCGAGCGAGAGACCTTCTTCCGGCAACTCGAGTCCGACGGTTCCGATCGTCGCTCGGGAACCTCGGATCAGCTCGGGGAGATCTTTCGGAGTGATGACACCGCTTCGATTGAAGACGACGAGCCGTTCGAGCATGTTCTCCAGCTCCCGCACGTTGCCGGGCCAGTCGTACCGCTGCATCTGGAGCACGGCAGCCTCGTCGATCCGGATGTCCCGACCCATTCTGGAATTCAGCCGGTCGAGGATGTCGTGCAGGAGAAGGGGGATGTCTTCCCGCCGCTCCCTGAGAGGAGGAATCCGCAGCGGGGCGACGGACAGACGGTAAAAGAGATCTTCTCGAAACCGGCTTTCCTTCATCATGCTCCGAAGGTCCCGGTGGGTTGCGGCGATCACACGGACGTCGACGGTGTGAGGATGCGGAGCTCCCACGACATCGACCTCTTTCTGCTGCAGGACCCGCAACAGCTTCACCTGCATGTTCAAAGGGAGCTCACCGATCTCATCCAGAAAGATGCTCCCGCTATCGGCTATTTCGAACTTTCCCTCCTTGTCCGCGACCGCACCGGTGAAGGCTCCCTTCTTGTGGCCGAACAGCTCCGATTCCATCAGATCCTCGGGTATGGCTCCGCAATTGACCACCACAAACGGTCGGGTCCGCCGCTCGCTGTTGAAATGGATCGCGCGAGCGAGCAGTTCCTTCCCGGTGCCGCTTTCACCCTGGATGAGTACGGTCGTGTTGACGGCCGAGAGCTGGCTCGCCATCTCCAATACTTCCCGAAAGCTCTTTGAGCTGCCGACGATTCCCTTGAACTCGAATTTGGCCTCCACCGCACGCGACAGACGCCGGTTCTGCTCGATCAGGTCGGCCATTTGGAGGACCCTGCCGATCGCGTGCACGAGATGTGCCTTCTCCACCGGCTTCGAGAGGAAATCGGAGGCGCCCTGTCGCACGGCTTCCACGGCTTTGTCGATCGAACCGTAGGCCGTCAGTACGATGACCGGGACATCCTCGTCGCGGGCCCGCAGTCTGCGAATGAACTCGATGCCGTCCATTTCGGGCATCCGCAGATCGGTGATGACCAGATCGAACGACTCGCCTGCCAGCACCTCGAGCGCTTCCGACGGAGTGCTCAGGGGAGTGACTTCAAACCCGGCCTCGCGAATGTGATAGGAGATTACCCGCAAGAGATTCTTGTCGTCGTCGAGCAGCAGTATTCTGGGAGTGCTCACTAGAGTGCCCGATCGGTCTCATAGTCCTCGAGGATGCGCCGAACCTCCTGAAGGAATCGTGCGGCCAGCGCTCCGTCCACGACGCGGTGGTCGTAGCTGAGGGAGGCGTACATGATCGAGCGGATGGCAATGGCGTCGTCGACGACCACCGGTCGTCGCTTGATGGCTCCCACTCCGAGAATGCCGACCTGCGGCTGATTGATGATCGGCAGCCCGAAGATATTGCCGAAGATGCCGGGATTCGTCACCGTAAAGGTGCCGCCTTGGACATCGTCGGGCTGGAGTTTGCGACTGTGGGCACGGATGGCCAAATCGTTCGCGGTCCGGGCCAGCCCGAGCAGGTTCTTCTCGTCGGCCTGTTTGATGACGGGTACGATCAGACCGGACTCGATGGCGACGGCGACGCCCAGATTCACGTACTCCCACTGAAGAATCTGATCCCCGTCGAGTGAGGAATTCATCAGCGGATGGGCCTTGAGCGCGCGGACGGTTGCGTGGAGGATGAATGGCGTATAGGTCAGTTTGAAACCATTTTCCCTTTCGAAATTACCCTTTACCGACTCGCGGAAACGTACGATCCGGGTCATGTCGACTTCGGCGACCGTATAGGTATGCGCCGAGGTCTGCTTGCTCCGCACCATATGCTCTGCGATCGATTTCCGCATCTGCGTCATCTCGACGACCTGGACCAGCCCCTCGCGCGGCGGTTTCCGCGGTTCCGGCTTCGCCGTCGGCTCGGGTTCCGACTCCGGAGCCCGGTTTTCGAGGTACTTGACTACATCGTCCTTGGTAATCCGACCTCCGCGGCCGGATCCCTCGATGGAATCCAGCTCTCCTTCCGTGAGGCCTTCCTTGCGAACGAGGCTGCGCGCGACCGGGGACAGGGGGCGATCGACCTGCGGCTGGGCCGACGCTTCCTCGGTCGTAGTTCTCTTTTCCGGGGAGGGTTCCGGCTTCGCTTCAGGTTTCTCCCGGACCGCGTCCGCCGCCGCCCCGGCGGGGGGTGTTTCGCGTTCCTCAGCCGCAGTGGCTCGCTCGGTTTCAATCCGGGCAAGCGCATCCCCAACGGAAACCGTCTTCCCCTCTTCGGCTAGAATTTCCGCCAGAACTCCGTTTTCCGGGGAAGGAATCTCGCTGTCGATCTTGTCGGTCGTGATCTCGAGGATGGCCTCGTCCCGCTCGACCTCGTCGCCGGGATCCTTGAGCCACTTGGCGACCGTTCCCTCGGTTATGCTTTCACCCATCTCGGGCATGAGTACGTCGACTTTCATTGGCGTTCCCTCGTCATCGGTTCTTTCGCAGAGGTTGCGTTACTCCTGTCAGAAGTTCAGCTTACACCATTCAACAACGGGCGGGAACCGGACCGCGTACCTCAACGGAAGTGAGATGTGAGATTTGAGATTCTCGATTTGAGGTGCGCGCCGCGCAGCAGGCGGGACAGGGACCCGACGTCGTCGAATGGTGTAATCTCAGCATCGAGATGATTCGAAAACGGCTAATTCGGGTGACGCTCCTTTTCGTTCCAGGGCTCCTGACATACGCCGCGGTTGCGTTCCTGCATGGGGCAGCCGTCGGCGAAGTGCCTTTCGATGAGTTCTTTACAGGACGGACTTTTCGCTTTGACTACTATCATTCCGGCACCGCCGCCGAGGAGAGGATCAGTGAAGACTCCGTACGCCTCGAAGGGCCGTGGCCAGGGAGTCGGACCCGTCTGCTGGATCCGACCGATTTGGGCAAGTATCTCTTTGAGGTCGTCGACCTCGTCAGCGGGAAGACGATCTACTCACGCGGCTTCGCCAGCATCTATGGAGAGTGGGAAACGACTGCCGAGGCACGCGGTGGCACTTGGCGCACGTTTCAGGAGTCACAGCGTTTCCCCGAACCGCGACAGCCGGTCCGGGTCGTTCTAAGCAAGAGGGGGAAGGACGGTCACTTTGCGTCGCTCGCCCGTTTCGAAATCGACCCGAAGGGACGATTCGTCGATCGATCGGACCTGAGGCCTCAAGGACGGGTCTGGAACCTGCTAGAGAACGGCCCCCCAGCCGAGAAGGCCGACCTGCTGGTCCTGGGCGACGGTTACGCACTGAGCGAAATCCCGAAGTTCCATGGCGATGCGACGAGACTGGTCGGGGTGCTCTTCGAGACGGAACCGTTCCGGTCGCGACGGACCGATTTCAATGTCTGGGCGGTCGATCTGCCCTCACAGGAATCTGGAATCAGCGATCCAAGGCGAGGAATCTGGAAGGATTCCGTCCTGGGGCTGAGTTTCAATGCTTTCGACACCGACCGGTACGTGCTGACGTATCGGAATCGACGTCTCCGGGATGTGGCGGCACAGGCACCGTACGACTTTCTCGTGGTCCTGTTCAACGACAGGAAGTACGGGGGAGGCGGGATCTTCAATCTCTGGGCCACCTGTTCGTCGGATACGAAGACGGCACCCTACGTGTTCGTTCACGAGCTTGGTCACTCGATCGCCGGCCTGGCCGATGAATACTACTCTTCCGAGGTCGCGTACCAGGACTTCACTCCGATCGACGTCGAGCCGTGGGAGCCGAACATCACTGCCCTCCTCGACCCGAAAACCCTCAAGTGGTCGGATCTCGTGGATGACTCCACGCCGATCCCAACTCCCTGGAACCAGGAAGCCTACGATCGCGTCTCCGCGTCCTACGATCGCCGTCGCAGTCAGCTCATTGACGAGAACCGCTCGGATATCGAAATGGAACGGCTCTTCGAGCAGGTGGCGGCAGCCACCGATCCGCTGCTTCGGCAGGAAAAATACTATGGAAAAGTCGGTGCTTTCGAGGGTGCCGGGTACCGGGCCCACGGGTTGTTCCGTCCCTCGGTCGACTGCATCATGTTTTCCCGCAACCCCCGGAACTTCTGCCCGGTCTGCCGCCGAGCGATCGAGCGCATCATCGATCTGTACGCTCGGTAGCTATTTGTACGCGAACAACATGGCGTAGATGATCAGCACGACCGTAATCAGTCCGATCGTCAGGGCCGTAAAGCCAAAGATCCTGGCTGCGAGCCGCAGCCAGCGGGGCGGCGGAGCCACGATGCGCTCTCCGATCTCGCGGCTGTGAATGACTTGGGCGTATTCTCGGGGCCGGTCGTACTTGAGCTCGTCCAGTGACACGCTGCCCGTGAAGATCACCGGGTCCATGGGGAATTTGTCCGGCCGGAAGTGCGTGTTGAAGAAGTGGATCGTGAAAATGAAGCCGGTCGCCAGCAGCGCTTCGTCGCTGTGAATGATCGTCGCTACGTTGACCAGCCAGCCCGGAACACCCAGCCGTGTGAAGAACTCGGAGAACCAGAGCAGCAGGCCACTCGCTCCGATGATGGCAACGCCCCAGAAAACGGCAAAGTAGTCGAACTTTTCCCAGTAGGTCCAACGCCCGAATTTGGGCCGGGGGCCGAGCCCCATGAACCACTTGACCGTCGCATAGAACTCCTTCAGGTCGTCCAGGCGGAACATCATCGTGTTCTCGCTGCTGAGCATCTTCTTCAGGGACATCTTCTGGCGACGTTTCTTGTGAATGAGTTGTCCGACGTGAAGGGAGAAATAGGCGAACGTGATGATCGCGGCGATGCGGTGAAGGATGCCGCTGACGGCCGGGCCGCCGAGCAGGTGCGATACGAACTGAAAGACCGGGACGTCGGCGAACTTGATGGTCATCCCCGTGACGGCCAGTGTCAGGAAGCTCACGATCACCATCAGGTGCAGGATCCTCGAGAAGGCGTCGAATCGCTGGTAGAAGCGACCCTGGTGCGGCACCGCAATGGCCTGCGCCGAACTATGGAGGCGCTTCTCGCGGATGGCACGCGGCAGCCAGAGGGCCGTATGAACGCCGGAGAAGGCAAAGACGCCGACCAGCAGGGAGGTCATGAACCAAAACGTGTAGTAGAGGTAGGGATATTTGTCCTTGTCATGGTGGGTCGCATGCGTGAGGTAGCCGACGAATTTACGGTTCGAGTTCGGATGACAGGTGCGGCACGTCTCTATCACATTCTCATGACTCAGACGCGACTGCGGATCCGAAGGTGGAAGGATGTCATGCGAGCCGTGACAGTCGTAACATTTTGCCGTGTTGGCGGCCCCCAGCTTCGACACCTTTCCGTGGAAGGTGTCGAAATAGGTTGCCAGAACGTCTTCATGGCAGCGACCGCACTGGTTGATGATCCCCTGTCTGAAGTCGCTCAGGTCGACCCGATTGATCGTGTGTGACTGATGGCAATCGCTGCAGACCGGCAGTTCCTTGCTGGTTCTGTTTACCGCCTTGCTGTGGATGCTCTTCTTGAACTGCTCGTAGATTCCGAGATGACAGTGGCTGCAAGTCTCGGCAATATGATCGGGATTTACGGACGACGCAGGGTCGGCGGCGGGAAGCTCACCGTGGTTCGTGTGGCAGTCGACACAGGTTGCCGTCACCAGCAGTCCGCTGGCGAGGAGCCCCTTGCCGTGAATGCTCATCCGATACTTCCGAACGATATCGTGCTGGGTCCCGTTGTAGCGTTTCGCGGCCTTGCCGCCTTCCTGGTGGCATTTCCCGCACAGATCGGGAATGTTCTTCGCGAAGGTCGGCGATTCGAGATCCTCGTGAGTCTGCTCGTTGTGATGCTCGTGGCAGTCGGCGCAGCTCGGAGCATCGCTGACACCCTGCGAGCGGAGCTTCCCATGCACGCTGTTCGTATACTGAGCGACGGTCTCCGCATGACAGATGGAACAGTCGACCGGTCCGCTGTCCTTGCAGACCGGACGGCGGCTCGGACTGATGTTCGTGTGGCAGCGGATGCAGCTGCTGGTTCCGTGGACCGAGTGACGTACGCTCTGTTCATCGACGAACAGCGACACCTTCTTGCCGTCGACGGTCCTTTCGAGATCTCGATCACCATGGCAGGACATGCACATGCTGTCCGGATAGCTTTCTTCGTAAAAGACACGGCGCACTTTGTGGGGCTGGTGGCACTCCACGCAACTCGGAATTTCGTGCGGTCGCTTCTCCCAAAGTTCGCCTCGGATGACCCGCAGGTGCACGTCCTCGATCTGGGCGTGGCACTGCATGCAGGTCTGAGCGATGTTGTTCCGGTTGATGGTCGATTGGGCATCCTCGTGGGGGAGGATCAGATGGGATGAGTGGCAGCTCGTACAAACCGCCGTCACGATGAGGCCTCGTTTGAAGAGCCCATCGCCGTGGATGGACTGGGAGTATTGCTCGAGGGCTTGGCGGCCGTTCACCGACTGAAGCTGCGACACCCGAGTGCCTTCCTTGTGACATGAACCGCACAGATTCGGAACGTTGCGGACGTAGGTCTTCGCCTTCGGGTTCTTCGAAGGCAGAATGTCGTGTTTGCCGTGGCAGGTGATGCACTGCGGTGCCAGGTAAGTGCCTTGGGCGAGTGCCCGGCCGTGAAGACTTCGGCTGAACTTGTCCGCCTCATCGGGATGGCACATGCTGCAGTCGACCGGAGCCAGGGGTTGTTCGCTGAAGGAGTGCTCCGGATCGGCGTCCGCGTGACAGGACACACAACCGATCTCTGCATGCACGGACCCGGCGAACCTGCCGGCATTGACGAACAAGGAGATCTTGCGTCCGTCCCGTTCCGTGACGAAGTCTCTCTCTCCATGACACATCAGGCACTCTTCGTCGTCCTGTGCCCGGAGAGCGACACGGCTTGCGACTGTGCTTGCCACGATGATGGCAGCGACGAGGAGAGCCGTTCGGAAGGCTCCTGACCGACTATTCATCCGTGAGGTTTCCCGCTCGGGGTGTTACGTTCGGGTGGATCCAGAGGCGGTCCGCCGAGTCGGGTATGAGTCGCTCGGTGGCGGGAAGGATCAGTTCGTTCTCCGACCAGACGTGTCGACGGAAATGCCACACCAATGCATTCAGATCGACTGAAAACCTGTAGAATTCCGCCGGATCGGCCACACGACCCGACTCGAGATCGGCCAATCGCCGGCTGAGCTTCTTGACCATCTCCTGGCCCTGCTCGTGTTCGCAGCTGACGCGTTGCAGCGCTTCGATGGCGGCAGGGTCGTCTCCAGCGACGAGACGGCTCTGCAGCAGCGGCAGAAGAATTTTCTCTTCCTCCTGCTCGTGCTGAGCTTCCCATCGATGCAGGAATTCGAACAACTGATCCAGCCGTGCTCGATGGTGCTCGAAACAGCCAATCGGTTCCGAAGTATCGAAGAGTTCCTGGACGACCTCTTCGATTGCATCCATATACGCCAGCAGCTCACCATGGTGTTTGAAGAACCGCTCTTTGATCAGACCCGTCAACATCGCCATTCTTTCCTTGGATCTCAAATTTCAGGCAACGATTGGAATCCGCAGGGATTCGTTGCCGCTCCTATATGCATGTCGCGTGCCTTTCGCAACGGCGCCCGGGAGAAGGGGAATGAGCAGGGTGGCGTCACACCCGGCAGCACCTGGGTACACAGGTTCTCTCCCGGGGGCTGTCCCGACGCAAAGCGAGGATGCGGAGCGCCCTGTATCTGCGCGGATTGAAGCGGAGATTGTTGGCTCGTCCAACTCGTCTGTCAGAGCGTATGGCGGGAAGATTGAAGAAAATGCGACAGACTGAAGGCAGGATCGGTCCGGCTCGATTTCAGGCTTCGAGAGCCCGGAAGTCGCAGGTCGAGCTCCGGTCGGCATTGGGGCAAACGGCGATCGTTGGGCTTATTGCCCCAATGAACCGAAGGAAAGTTCTGACTGGTCGGTGTCAGGCAGCCGGTGGCCGAGACGACATACTATTGACGGTTCCGCGAGCCCATGTAGTAGCCGAATGCAAACACGCCGGCAATTCCAATTACGTGGATGTAGATGAGGGCATCGGTCGCCATGGCGAGTTTTCGCTCTAGCGGGCGGCTTCCGCCTCGACTTCGGGCCGTCTCCTCGGTCCCCGGCGGCTGCGCATGCTGTGGCGCTTCTCGATTCTCTCCTTCGAGCCCGAAAAGGACAGGAGGGCCTCCAGCATGGTCGAGAGGGAGCTCATGATTTCCTTGTCGCCCGAATGGATCAGGTAGTCACACAAGCGCAGCAATTCGAGCTGCTGGGGCGTGTAGCCCTCCCACTTCGTGTCGGGCTTACGCCCTCTGCCGACTAGGAGCTGGTCGAGCACACACCGGCCCGAGGTGCTGACCGGACAGCGATCGCCCGATTCGAGGGCGGGCTCCTGTCCAAAGAAAGCCGTCACATTCACTCCCAGCGCCTTTGAGATCTTCGTCAAAGTCGGGATGGTGGGCGTGATCCGTCCGTTTTCCAGCCTGGACAGATAGGAGACGGCCAGGCCGGTCTCTTCGGAGATTTCGCGCTGCGTCTTGTTCGCTTCCAAACGCAATCGTAGAATCCGCTTTCCTACACTCATAGAACGTTTCCTCATCAATAACTCGCCGGTTGTCAGAGCTTATAACAATACCTATGTATTTACAAGAAAATGCAAAAAAACTCAACAGGAAATTCCGGCGAGGGCTCTTGTAGAGTCTATCAATATCTCCTCAATTATATATCCGGATCGAAATGGGGTGCCGAATGTCGCTGACGGCCCTTTGTCAGGCCTTCCGATTCCACTTGACGGCATCAGGAGGTGTTAGAATCCCTCACGGAACATGAAGCACGGAACCATGCCGTCTCTGGCGGCCGTCGATTTCAGTCAAACTCCGTTCGTTGCGATCTGGGAAACCACGCGTGCCTGTGATCTGGCCTGTCGGCACTGCAGGGCAGAGGCCATTCCTGAGGCGCTTCCAGGTGAGCTCTCGACGCAGGAGGGCTACCAGGTCCTTCGCGAACTCGCGGAGATGGGAACTCCAATCTGTGTCCTCTCCGGTGGAGATCCCGCCAAGAGACCCGACCTGTGCGATCTGGTCGCCTTCGGATCCGGCCTGGGGCTGCGCATGGCCACGATTCCTGCTGCGACGCCTTTGCTGACACCCAAGCTTGTCCATGATCTCAAGGAGGCCGGACTGGCACAGATGGCCTTGAGCCTCGACGGGCCGACAGCGCAGGTGCACGATACCTTTCGTGGCGTTCCTGGAGCCTTCGATCGAACGATCGAGGGCGCTCGGTTTGCCAGGGAAGCGGGTCTTCCGCTGCAAATCAATTCCACCTTCAGTGGCTACAACCTCGACCGGTTCGAAGCGATGGCGTCACTGGTCCGCGAGATTGGGGCGGTGTTCTGGGAGGTCTTCTTCCTCGTGCCCATGGGCCGGGGGAAGGACCTCGGCCAGATGACCGGGGATCAGTTCGAGGAGCTGTTCGAGAAGTTGTCCCACTATGCCCACGGCGTCGGTTTTATCGTCAAGATTACCGAGGCGCCGCACTATCGACGATATCTCGTGCAGGAACACGGACGCCGGAGCGGCCACCCGGCCGAAGCGGAAGCCCGACCAGGAGATCGTCCCGCATCGGGCCCTCGCGAAAAGGGTGCGCTCCCCTGGCACATGCGCCGGGACTTCGGACCCGGCGGCAGCATCGGATTGGCCCCCAAGGGAGTCAATGCCGGAAATGGGCATCTCTTCGTGAGCTACCGTGGCGATGTCTTCCCCAGCGGTTTTCTGCCCCTGCCCTGCGGAAACATACGGGAGAATTCGCTTCGGGAGATCTATCGGACCCACCCGGTCTTTCGCGAGCTGAGAGATCCGCGTCTGTTGAAGGGCAAATGCGGGATCTGCGGATTCCGCGATCTCTGCGGCGGCTCGCGGGCTCGCGCCTTCGCCATGACCGGCGACTACCTTGCCGAAGAACCATTCTGCGCCTTTGAACCGGGCCGCCCCCGGATCGAACTCCGGCCCCGTCCGGGCGCCGGGACGATAGCCTCTCCTTAGAGCCGTGTCGCAAGTCGGGGCTGAGGCTCGCTTTTCCGGAGATCCGAAAGACGACAGAGCCCGCCGTCGAAGGCGATTCAGGAACGCTTGCGCACCGCGGCTTCGGAAATCGACGGGGCGCGGGCGCCGGTCAGATGGTCGATGATTCGGGCCGCCGCTGCCCTGCCGGCCTTGATGCAGTCGGGGATGCCGACGCCGCTGGTGAAGGAGCCGGCCAGGTCCAGGCCCGGAACTTCGCCTATCAGCCGTTCGACCTGAGTGAGTCTCTTGGCGTGTCCTACAAGGAGCTGGGGAATCCCTCCCTGCACGTCGATGACCTGAGTGAGGATAGGCCGGCAGGTCACGCCCATGATCGCCCGGATCTCCCCGTTCACGAGTTCGACCAGAGAGTCCCCATTCGGCAGCGTTCGGCCGGAGCGCTCGTGGATGGCACACCTTAGAAGCACGCGATCCGGAGGGCAGCGGAAATCGAATTTCGTATTGACCCAGGTGCACGCGTCGACGATGCGGTTCTCACTCCGGGGCACGATGAATCCGAAGCCGTCCAGCGGATGGTCGAACTCGTCGCGCCGGTAAGCCAGATAGACGAGCGTGCTGGAAGCGTACGGGACGCTGCGCAGCAGCGGCGCGGCGTCGGGGATCTCATCCTCCAGAATCTCGGCCGACGCATTTGCCGGAGTGCAGAGAATGACGGCGTCGAACGCCTCCTCGAAGGCCTCGGCAGTCAGAACCAGCTGTTTCCCAGAGCGACCCAGGCGGAGTCCGCGGATTCCGCGGCGGATCCGTGTGTTCCGCAACCGCTCTTCCAGCGCATCGGTGAGTTGGGCCATTCCCGCCTTCATCGTCGTCAGTGCCGAGACCTTCGTACTCAGATTGGCGAATCGACGCAGACCCCACCACAAACTGCCCGCACGCTGCTCGGCCCGGTAGAGCTCCGGCAGCGTGCTTGGTGCGCTCAGCTCCTCGAAGTCGGAGCCATAGATCGCCGAAGTCAGCGGCTCCACGAGCTTTTCGGTAAACTCCCGCCCCAGCCGGCGCTCGAAGAAGCGCCGAACGCTCAGGTCGTCCCGGCTGCGGGGTACCAGGGGCTCGAGTGATGCGCGCAGCTTGCCCGGGAGGCTGAGGGGAGCGGAATTCCAGAATGCCCAGGCGTCGACGGGAGCCAGGAACATCATGCCGTCCGGCAGGGCTGTCAGACGACCTTCGCGAACAATGAGTGTTCTCCGATGCGAATCGTTCGAGCCAATGATCTCCTGCTCGAGTCCCAGATCCTGAACCAGTTTCTTGGCGGCAGGTTTGTACGATGCCCAACCTTCCGGCCCGGCCTCCAACAGGAATCCGTTCAGTCTGACCGAACGGATGACTCCGCCAAGTTCCTGCTTCTTCTCCAGGAGACTGATGTCGGCCTCCAAGCCTCTTTCCGCCACCGATCGTTCCAGATCGAAGGCCGCGCTGAGGCCGGAGATACCGCCGCCCACGACTGCCACGCGAAATCGTTTTGACACTGCGCTTTCATTGTAGCGGAATGTGCGAATTTGGATTTGTTATGAATGTGAACACTACGCCCCGTCTGACTCGCTGAGAAATGAAAAAATCGCTTGCGGAGTCGGAAAGTTCAGAATATGCTGAGAGCGAAAAATGGTTGAAATTTTCACCACTCGTGCAAGTCCGAGGGCCTCTAGACGCTGGGTCTTGTAGTCATTCTCAGCAGATTTGGCAGGCCGAGCGGTTCTGTGCTTGTTCAATTCGTTGGAGTCTCCCGGAAGGAAGGGGCTCGAGTTCTCCGCAACGCGAAGGAGGGGGTAATTTTATGAGTGGTTCGAGTGCATGGTTCAAAAAAGTGGCGCTGGTCGTTGCCTTTCTGGTCGCCACCGTTGGACTCACCGCTGCGGTCTATAAGGATCGTATCTTCACGCCGTTCGATAAGGAGTACTATCTCACCGACGAACAGGTTGCCTTTATCCGACCCGGCTTCGATGTCGAAATTACGAGTTACGACATTGCGGCTGACGGGACCGTGACGGCGATGTTCACGGTCAAGGACGCCGGTGGGTTGCCCCTCGATCTGAACGGCGTCTACACGCCGGGTTCGATCCGCATCAGTTTCCTGATCGCCTACATTCCTCAGGACGGGACGCAGTATGTCGATTACGCGACACGGCCCCAGACAAGCCCTATCACCGATGTGACGGCGATCCAGCCGACATCCGATTCGGGGACGATCGAGGAGATCGAGATCGGGACCTACAAATACACCTTCGGAGAGAAGCTTCCTTCCAGCTACGACCCGGATGCGACCCATTCGATCGGGTTCTACGCTCAAAGGGATCTCTCCGAGTTCGACCTTCCGTCGCCGGTGGCAGACGGTGTCGTGACCTTTGTGCCGAGCGGGGCGCCGGTCACCCAGGTGCGTCAGCTCACCACGGATGACGCCTGCGCCCAGTGCCACGATTTTCTGGTGGCCCACGGCCGACGTCACAAAGTCGAGCTCTGTATCATGTGCCACTATGACGGCGTCATCGACCCCGATACCGGGAACAGCGTCGATTTCCGAGTGATGATCCACAAGATCCACCGCGGTGAGAACCTTCCGAGCGTCGAGGCCGGAACACCCTACGAGATCATCGGACACAATCAGTCGGTCGCCGACTTCTCCGAGGTGGCGTTTCCACAGGACATCCGCAACTGTGACACTTGCCACGTATCCGAGGCGGCTCAATCCGAGGCATGGTTCCTCGATCCGACTCGCGCGGCCTGCGGAGCTTGCCATGACAATGTGAACTTCGCCACCGGTGCCAACCACGCCGGCGGACCGTACACGACGGATCAGTTCTGCGCCAACTGTCATTTCCCCGAAGGCGAATTCGAATTCGACGCCTCCATCAAGGGGGCCCACACCGTACCGTCGGAATCACGGCAGCTCGCGGGCATCAACATCGACATCCTCGATGTCTCGAATGCCGGACCTGGTCAGACCCCGACCGTGCTGTTCAGTCTGAAGAACGACGCCGGGGATCCCATCGATCCCGCCAGCCTGGCGTTCTTCAATCTGCTCATTGCAGGACCGACCACCGACTATACGCACACCATTAGCGAGTCCGCGCGACAAGGAGCGGTTCCGGTGGGAATGATCGACTCGGGAGTCAGCATGATGGCGGCCGGCGAGTACACCTATACGTTCCAAACGCCGATTGCGGAGGATGCTGAAGGATCCTACGTCGCGGGAGCGGAAGCCTATCGCAACGTCGTCCTGAACCCGGGGACGGTAAATGAGTTCTCACAGCGTGAAACGGCCGAAAATCCGGTGTACTACTTCGCAGTGACCGACACCGAACCGATGGCGAGACGGGTGGTCGTTGACGATTCCAAGTGCGAAACCTGTCACCGGGATCTGGCTCTGCACGGTGGTATCCGGCACAATGCCACGGCGTACTGCCAGGTCTGCCATACGCCGGTGGCGACAGATGCGCCCGAACGGCCCGCCGACCAGAATCCTCCGCGTACCATCGACCTGCGGTTCATGGTGCACAGGATTCACATGGGCGAGGAGTTGACCCGCGACTTCACGATCTACGGTCACAACGGTTCGGTCAACAACTTCAACGGCGTTCTCTATCCGAGTGATCCGAGAACCTGTGAGAAGTGCCATGTCGACGGCACCTACAACGTGCCTTCGGGCGGAGTCGTCTCGGTGACGGCGGAGAACGAATTCTTCAGCCCGATCCCGCCCAATTCTGCGGCCTGTCTGGGTTGCCATGACACCGTGGATGCGGCGGCGCACGCTTTCACCAACATCTCGAGTTTCGGTGAGGGCTGCGGGGCGTGTCACGCTGCCGCGCGCGAGTTCTCCGTGACTAAGGTCCACGCCCACTAGGGCACGGTCGCTCGTCGAGAGCAGAAGCAGATGTCAGGCCAGGAAGGGGGAGGACGTTTCTCCCTTCCTGGCCTTTTTTCACTGGGAGACGGACAGGCGATGCGTTCTCTTGTGCTGATATGCCTTGGCCTCCTGGGTGGGCTGACTGCCGTGCAGGGTCAGGATGAGCCCCCTCAGCGGGTCGGTCGAGACACCTGTCTCATGTGCCATGAGGTCACCAAGGGCTTCCTTTCGAGCCCTCATTCGACCAAAGAATGCGAGGACTGCCACGGGCCCGGCAGTGCCCACGTGGATGCCGGAGGTGACGTTTCACTGATTCGATCACCGTCGGCCACGGACTGGCCTTCGACCTGCCTGTCCTGCCACGCGACCGGAGTCGGCCGTCTGGCGGATTTCGCGGAGGGACCTCACGGCAGCAATCGGGTGAGCTGCCTCGATTGCCATCGGGTCCATGCCGAGAAGTCGGTGTTCAAGCTGCTCAAAGCTCAGCCCACGGAGCTGTGCATCTCCTGTCATAAATCGACGGAGGCGACGTTTCGCAAACCTTACCATCACCCGGTTCTGGAAGGAGCGATGGATTGCATCGACTGCCACAGTCCGCATGTCGAAGCTTCTCAGTCTTACAGTCGGCTGGACACGTTCGCGCAGTACGGCTGCACGTCATGTCATGCCGATAAGAAGGGACCTTTCGTCTTTCCGCACCCGGCGGTCGAGGAGGGCGGCTGCATGACCTGTCACGAACCGATGGGAAGCTTCAACTCGAAGCTTCTGGTTCGGTCCCAGGTCTATCAACTGTGTCTCGAATGTCATACGCAGACGCCGAACGTCGCGAGCAGTCAGCCGCCGTCGTTCCATGACATCCGCAGCCCCCGCTACCGGAACTGCACGACCTGTCACAGGGAAATCCACGGTTCGAACGTGAATCCCCTTTTCTTGAGATAGAGGTCACCATGCTGAGGAGAGTTCTTTCCCGTCACTGTTTGACCACCCTGCTGGTCCTGGGCTCGCTCGGTGTGCAGGTCGGCGCTCAGGATTCGCAGTCCAACGATGAGTGGCGCATCGACCTCGATTTTGGATACCGCTGGAAGGTCCTCGTGCGTGGCAGTGAAGATCTGTATCGGACGCAGGTCAACCTTCGCGAAGGGCCGTCGCTGTTCTCCGGTCGGATCTTCTATGCGCCGGAGCCCGGGACGAATGCCTACCTGGACCGGGTGGAACTGAATCTCGACAGCCTTGGAGACGAGCCCTACAAGTCGGGCCGGCTGAGGATCGCAAAGAACGGAAAATACGAGTTCAACTTCAACTTCCTCGACGCGAATTACTTCAGTTCCATTCCACGTTTCGCGAACCCACTGTTCGAGAGCGGGAACTTCCTTTCGCAGCACCGTCAGGATACGTCGCTACGGAACGTCGGCTTCGAGCTGCGGCTGCTTCCGGGTAAGACGTTCTCGCCCCAGGTTGCCTATCAGCGCACCACGCGTTCGGGCGATGTGCAGACCACCTTCCGTGCCGACGGCGACGAGTTCCTCGTGCATGAGAACCTCGATTTCTCTTCGGACGATCTTCGTCTCGGCATGCTCATCAGCGGCCGACAACTGTCTCTGCTGGTCGAGCAAGGGGGGCGCTGGTACCGCGATCTTTCGCCCTTTACGATCAGCGGACCGCAGCAGGGCAACTCGACACGCCCGTCGAGTGGCCGGCAAATCTACCTGGACGATTTTTCAGCAAGCCAGGAAGTGAAATCACGTATCATCCCGTATTCGACTCTCCGACTGACCTATGATCCTCTTCCCACTCTGCGGCTGCAGGCCAGAGCTGCCTACTCGCAGGCCGATTTCAGGACGAGCTACTCTCAGGAGATGGCGGGCAACTTCTTCTCGTTCCCGTCTCTTCGGGCCTTCTATTCGGGTCTCGAGTCGGACACTTCGGGCCGCTTCAAGACGCCGAATTTGATGACCGATGTTTCGGCCCAGTGGAAAGCCCTGCCGCAGCTGACCTTCATCGAGCACTACCGCGCCCGCAGATCCCACATTTCCGGATCGAGACTGACCTCGGATCTGCTGTCCAATGTCGATTTCCTCGGAGGAGGACAGGCCGATCGGGCTCAACTCGAGCTCGAGAGCCTCATCGAGAGCATGCTCGGGCAGAGCTACGATCGCCAGCAGTTGGAAGCCCGCTTCAATGTGACGCCACGGATCCAGTTCCGCGCCGGGCACCGTTACGAGCGCCGTCAGTACGATTTCAGTCTCGTCACGCTGGAAGGGGCTGAACAGCCGCCGCCACCTTTCACCAATCAGGGCCGCTTCGAGATGAAGCGCAATGTGGCGATCGTGGGCGGCTCGTATCGTCTTTCTGCCCGCAATCGACTGGCCATCGACTACGAGCATGGGTGGGCCGATCAGCCTATCTTCCGCACCGACGTCACCGACTATGACCGGCTCAGGCTTCACGGCCGCTTCTCCCCCAGCGAGCACCTCGAGTTCACGGGTATCGTCACGCTGTTCGACAACCAGGAGGATTTCGTCGATTTCACTTCCGAGAACCGGACCTACAGCCTGCAGTTCAACTATCGGCCGATGGACAGGTTCGGCATCTCCGGACAATGGGACCGACACAATTTCGATACCTCGATCCCGTACAGGGTGCCGCAGGACTTCACGATTGCGATCTCAGAGTTCCACGAGCTGTCAAACTACGGGAACCTGTTCCTCGACTTGAACCTGATCCGACATTCCACGTTGAGTATCGGCTATTCAGTCTGGGGAAACTCCGGGACTTTCCCCGTCAACTATCATCAGCCCGTAGCGAGGCTCGAAATCCCGATCGGGGAGCGCTTTTCGGTTTACGGCCAGTGGAACTATTACGACTACAACGAAAAGGTGTCTCTCTATCCGCAGGATTACCGGGCTCACCTGGCGATCCTCGGATTCCGCGTTCGGCTGGAAAACTAAATTGGAGACTTGAGAGGGACCGTCCCGACGGCGAAAGCCCCGCTCGAATCGTCGATCTCAGATTCCAATCTCAAAGTCCCTGCCCTCGTTCCATCCTCAGAGGATGGGGGCGTCGCCCCGTGTGCATGTCCTTGAGCTGGCGAATCATCCGGATCCGGTCCTGGGCCAGCCGGTCTGCCGCTTCCGCAGTCGAGATCCCTTCGTTCCGCGAGATCTCGAAGACCTTTCTCAGGTTGTAGTAGATGGAGCGGGTCATTCGCATGGCGCGCTCGCGATCGTAGCCTTCCGCTTCGACGAAGACATTGATCATCCCGCCGGCGTTGATGACGAAGTCCGGAGCATACAGGATGCCGCGCCGGTTGAGTTCTTCGCCGTGGACCTTTTGCTGGAGCTGGTTGTTTGCGGAGCCGGCGACGATCCTGCAGCGGAGAAGTGGGATCGACTCGTCATTGATAACGGACCCAAGCGCGCAGGGAGCGAAAATATCGCCATCGACCGTATAGATCTCGTCGGGGCCGACCAGTTCGATCGGAAGCTCGCTGCGAGCCTTTTCGATCTTCTCTGGGTCGACATCGGTAGCGACAACTCTCGCCCTTTGATCGAGCAGGAGCTTGGACAGAGAGTAGCCGACATGACCGAGGCCCTGGATTGCCACGGTCAGACCTTCGAGTGACTTGTCTTGGTAGACTTCCTCGACGCAGGCCCGGATCCCATGCAGGATTCCGAGGGCTGTCACCGGTGCCGGATCACCGCCGCCGCCATGAGAGCGTGAGAGGCCGACCACGTACCGGGTTTCCATATACATATACTCGACGTCGTTGACATCGATGCCGACATCCTCGCCTGTAATGAATCTTCCATGCAGGCTTTCGACGAAGCGGCCGAAGGCACGGAACAGCGCCTCCGACTTGTCTTTGCCGGGATCTGCGATGATGACTGCTTTGCCGCCGCCCATGTTGAGGCCCGCAGCGGCGGCCTTGTAGGTCATCCCACGGGCGAGGCGAAGGGCATCGAGAATTGCGTCCTCTTCGGTCTGATAGGGCCACATGCGGGTGCCCCCAAGGGCCGGACCGAGTGTCGTGTCGTGGATCGCAATGACGGCTCTCAGCCCTATCTCGCGGTTTTGGCAGAAGATGACCTGTTCATGACTGTAGCGCCCCATGACATCGAATACGCTCCGCACGGCTGCACTCCTCCTCCGTCAGCCACAATGATCGCCCTGCCGGCTACACTGGCGTCACCAGGGCCGACCACCGGTGGGTGTCGCTGAAGCGACCACCGCCGATCGGCTCTCCCCGGCGATGCTCACGCCGAGGGAGCGTACTTTCTTCGTATGGCGATGGCCTCGATCTCGATGAGTAGGTCTCCCCGGCAAAGTCGAGCCTGGATCCCCACACTGGCCGGCGACGGATCGAGATCCTGCCATCGAAAGAAATCGGTTCGAATCCGATTGAATTCATCATAGTCCCGTTCAATGTCGCGAAGGTAGCAGGTCGTCTTGACTACATCCTTCCAGGACGCGCCTTCACTCTCCAGAAGCGTCGTGATGTTGCGATAGGTTCGCCAGCACTGAGCACGGAAGTCTCCGAGATGCGCCGTATTCCCTTTTTCGTCGACCGATGCGGTTCCGGAGATGAAGAGCAGCGAGAAATGCTCGAATTCCAGGCGGAGTCCCCGAGAAAAGGCAGCCCCATACTCATAGGCCTCATTCAGGACGGATTGTGCCGTAATCGCGTGTTTTGCCAGTGAATCGGCAGCCGTGGCCCGGTTGACGAAACCGGTGGCCGAATTGGCAGTTTCCGAAGCAAGGAGCCGGTCCAGAGCGACCAGTTCTTCCTCTTCTCCCGCGGAAAGCTGGGGGGGGTGAATAATCTGTTGAACGCGTTCGAGAAGGCTGTCGGTCATCGGTCGGGTTTCTCCTGTCATGGTCTGAAAATCCAAGTTGAGAACCTCAGATTACCAGCAATGTCCATGCCACCCCAATCTATAGGACCTGATATAGATTTCCTTGAAAAACCGGGCTTGTCAGACTAGTCTATGTGGAGCCATCCGGCTGCAGGAGCGGATCTCCAGGGGGCGGGTCGTCTGGGTAGCTTGGCCCATCCTCGGCTTTTTTGGGTGGGTTATTTAGCTCAGTTGTGAGTGTATCCCCAGGCGGGGATCGGGGCGATGGCCCGTGGCCGCGTCGGTGCTGGAGATTTTGGCTTCGGGTCGGCCCGGATAGGGAAGCGAATGAAGCGGGATAGAGTTCAGCCATGTCACGGCGCGCGCACCGTCGAATCGAAAGTTGCCGTCCGGCTCACGGCGCCCTTCCAGGAGCCTGGGGAAGGGATGCTGAAGATCGGCCAGGCGGCCCGGCGGTTGGGCGTGTCGGTACAGGCGATCCGGTTGTACGAGTCGGAAGGGCTCCTGATTTCCTTTCGATCCCAGGGGGGGACACGTTGGTACAGTGAGGAGGACATTCGGTGGATCTCCGAAATCAAGCAGCTGGTTTGTTCCGGCCTGAATTTCGAGGGCATCCGCCGATTGCTCGCCCAGATCCCCTGCTGGGCGCTGAAGCCGTGCCGGCCGGAAGACCACGCGTCCTGTAGCATGCGTTTCGAAGCGCGAATGCCCTGCTGGGTCGCGCCGGAGAAACTCTGTACCGAGAAACTCAAGGAATGCTACCACTGCAACACCTACCGTCGAGCACCGGATTACATCAACCTGAAGACCCGAGTCGATCTCACTCCGCTCGAGACGGGATCTTGAGGCTGACGCTCCGGAGAGATCCGGTCCGGTAGTCCGGGGAAGAGGCCCCCTTCGGCACCCGCCGCGAGCCTCGGTCACGCAGCCCTCTTCGCCGGTCTCGATTGCAGGGATAGGAATCTGATTTGCATACAAATTCGCACTGTGTCCTTCCCGAAGCTGATCTTCGAAGACAGAAACTGACCTTCGAATAACGGAATGTAGGATGTGAGGATGGTAAGTCGCACTACGACACGGCTGTTTCTGTTGCTTTTGCTGGTTACGCCTGCACTTGTTCGTGCCCAGGACAATGCGGCCTGCCTGGAGTGTCACGGCGATCAGTCTTGGCTCGAGGACGAGGAGACCAAGCGTCTTTACGTCGATCCTGAGACCTTCGAGAATTCGATCCACGGCGGTCTCGTGTCATGTGTGGACTGTCACTCCGACCTGGCCGGTCAAGACCCGGTCGGTCATGACACCCCGGTCGCTCCGGTGGATTGCAGTACCTGTCACGACGACGTGGCTGGCGAGTATGCGGGCAGCCTGCATGCTTACGCGCGAAATCATGGCAACCTGAAAGCACCCGACTGCAGCGGGTGCCATGGAACACACAACATCCTGCCCAGCAGTGACGAAGACTCACCGAGCAATCGAAAGAACATCGTGCAGATGTGTGGGGACTGTCACGGCTCGGCCGGTCTGTTGACCGATACGCTGGTGCGCCTCCCGGAGGCCGTGCAGGGCTATGCCCGCTCGGTGCACGGCCAGGCCTTCCGCCGCGGCATCGAAACCGCAGCAGTCTGCACCGACTGTCACGGATCCCATAACCTCAAGGGAGTACTGGACCCGGACTCGAAAATCAATCCGATCAACGTGAGCAAGACTTGCGGGCGTTGCCATTCCGACATTCAGGCTCAGTACGACCAATCGATCCACGGTCGTGCCCTGGCCGCAGGTATCGTCGACAGCCCGACCTGCAACACCTGTCATGGGGAGCACCAGATCCTGTCTCCCAAGGACCGGAATGCCGCCACTGCGGCAGGCCATCAGGCCATCCAGACCTGTGGTCGCTGCCACGAGGATTCGAGGATCATTCAGAAGTACGGACTCGCCGACTACGTCGTCGAGACCTACGTCGACAGCTATCATGGCTGGGCCAAGCGATGGGATTCCCCGTCGGCCGCAACCTGCGTGCGCTGTCACACGGCGCACTGGGTGCTTCCGGCGAGGGACCCCGCTTCCACCGTCAGCCCTCAGAACGTGGTCGAGACCTGTCGCCAGTGCCACCCGAATGCCGACCGAGCCTTTGCAGTCAGCTATACTCACCAGACGGCATCACCCTCAGCCAATCCGGTCACCAACTGGCTCCGCTTGGCCTACCTGTTTCTGATTCCGGCCGTCATCGGCGGCATGCTGCTGCACAACGCGATTATCCTGGTCTTTTACCTGAAGAAGCGGCGTCGGGAAGAGGAGCTTGCGGGCGGAGTGCATCGTCTGGATCGCCAGCAACTTTTCCAACACTGGCTGCTCGCCATCTCCTTCATCATTTTGGTCATCACCGGGTTCGCACTTCGCTTTCCGGATGCCTTCTGGGTCAAGCCGCTTGCGTTCGTGGGAATGGACGAGAACATTCGATCGGTCATCCATCGCATCGCCGCCGTCGTGCTCCTGTTTACCGGCTTCCTGCACGTCCTCTACATTGCGGCCAATCGCCGAGGAAAAAGAGAGTTCTCTGCACTGATTCCCAAGTGGAGGGACGTCCAGGACGCCTCGAATAATCTCGGCTTCTACCTCGGTCTGCGCCGAACGAAGCCTACCTTCGAGCAGTACGACTACACGCAGAAGGCGGAGTACTGGGCTCTGGTCTGGGGAACGATCGTAATGGCACTGACCGGTTTCGTGCTCTGGTTCCCGGAGACCGCCGTGGACATCTTTCCGACCTGGATCGTACAAGCCTCCCAGTTGCTGCACTACTATGAGGCTTGGTTGGCCACCTTGGCCATTGTGGTGTGGCACTTCTTCTTCGTGATCTTTCACCCGGATGTCTACCCGATGAGCTGGACTTGGATCACAGGCAAGATGAGCGCCCACGAAGCCGAAGAACATCACGGCGAGTGGTACGAGAGGGTGACGGAAAACGAGGAACAGTAGGAATTTGAGATTTCCGATTCTCGATTCTCGACTCAAAACCTGGCAAGAGGAAGGCCGTCCTCTCCAAATCGAAATTCGAAAATCTCAAATCCTCATTTGATTCCCAGTTCGCTCAGGATATCCGGGTTCGGTTCGTCGCTTGCCAGAAGCGTGTGGCAGGTGTCGCAATCGGGAGTAATCGCCCGTCCGTCCGAGCTCGTATGCGACCCGTCATGGCAACGGAAGCATCCGCCTTCGGCGTCGTAGCCGTTGTGTCCGATGTTGACCGGATAATAGCCCCAGCCCAGGTCCATTTTTGGAAAGACGTTGCGAGCATAGATGCCTTCGATGGCACTGGCCGCCGTTTCGACCGAGGTCCGATGCTGCTCGAGGTAGTCGGGATAGTTGGTCTTGTAATATTCGATGACTTTTGGGGGAACGTCGCTGCTCGGTCCGAGGTTGTCGCCCACTTCTCTCAGGACGTCCGCACCGACCTTGCGAATGAAAGGAATCGATGTGTCGATGCGCCCGTCCGCCAGCGCGGTGTTCATCGCCGGTCCCGGCATCTGGAAGACGTGGGTCGGGCGGTTGTGGCAGTCGATACAGTCCATCTTCCGGATCTTCGAGCGGTCCATCGAGGAGAGATCCGCTCCCTCCTCCGAGAATTCGACGACGTGGTCCCCTTCGCGAACCTGAACCCAGGGGATGACCTGGCGGCGCTCGTCGCTCGGGTAATAGTAGGTCTCGCGTCCGGGTTTGATATGCCAGCTATGGATTCCCTCGCCGCGGCTTCCTCCGCCGATGTGCAGCAGCAGTACCGACTTCAGCGGGGTGTTGGCTTCGTCTTCGGAGTACTTGTCGATCACGCGGACCCGATCGCCGGTGAACCGTTCCGGCCAGTGACAGTTTTCACAGATGTCCTGGGAGGGCCGCAGGCTCTTGACGGGGGAAGGAATTGGGCGCTCGTAGCTGTTGAATGTGACGGCAATGACCTGGCCCATTCCGGAGAGCTTGGAGCGGACGAACCAGGGAGCGCCGGGTCCGATGTGACATTCCACGCAGGCGACCCGAGAATGAGGGGAATTCCTGTAGGCGGTGTACTCCGGCTGCATGACGGTGTGGCAGACCTGACCGCAGAACTGGGTCGAATCCATGTAGACGACACCCTCGTAGCTTGCCAGTGAGATGATCAGGATATTGATGACCGTCAGTGCGGCGACCAGCAGAGTGACGCGACGGACGGGCGTCTTGTTGAAGTCGATCACGGGAAACTCGGGGCGGCTCGGTCGTTTCCCCTCGGCGACTTGCTTGATCCGCCGGCGATGAACCCACATGCCCAGCGGGATGAGCAGGAGTCCGAAAACGAATACGCCTGGCAGAACCAGCAGCGCCATCAGCGCAACGTAGGGCGAGTTGGCCAGACCCACGAGGCCGAGCAAGAAGAAAGCGATCATCGCGATCGCGCTGACGGTCGTGACACTGGTGCCAAAAAGTGTAATCCAGTTGGTGCCGAACAGGCGCATCAAGGGAGCTGCAAGTCGTCTCATCAAGTCATCCTCAGCCTTCTAGCCGGTCTCGGAGAATCCGTTGGTGCGGATTATAGAGATCAGACCGGAAGTTCGATAGCGTCGTGCCCCGGGAGAATTGCGGGCTAGCTTCGCCCCAACTTCTCAGCTGCCGCCGTCAGCCCAGCTCCTGGTGGGGCCACGAACCCCTGGGCTTGCAGGCAGCTTTCCAGCGCATACAAAAAGTAGAGTACGTTCTCGGCGCGGCTGGTCTCGCCCATCAGCCCCACGCGCCAGATTTTGCCCTTGAGCTCGCCCAGGCCTCCACCAATTTCGAGGTTGAAACGCGACAGCAACTGACGGCGCACCCCAGCATCGTCAACGCCGTCCGGAATCGTGACCGCGTTGAGGCTCCAAAGCCGCGCAGCCGCGTCAACATGGAGGCTGAGCCCCATCGCCTCGAGGCCGGCGACCAGAGCTTCGTGGTTTCTTCGATGGCGACGCCAGCGCGCCTCGAGGCCTTCCTCCTGGATGATGCGCAGGGATTCGAACAAGGCGTAGTTCATGGAAATCGGTGCCGTGTGATGATAACTGCGCTCCTCGCCCCAGTAGGACCGGACCAGGTTCAGGTCCAGATACCAGGACCGGCAGGGTTGACTCCGTGACCGGATCCGCTCCACGGCACGGGGAGAGACGGTGATCGGCGCCAGCCCCGGCGGGCAGCTCAGGCACTTCTGAGTGCCGCTGTAACAGATATCGATCCGTTCCTCGTCGACGAGGACCGGGTGCCCACCCAGCGACGTCACCGCGTCGACAAGCAACAGCGCATTGATCTCATCGCAGATCTCCCGGATCGGCTCGATCGGTTGGAGGACGCCTGTGGATGTCTCTGCGTGAACCATGGCGATCAGACGGGGCCTGTTTTGCCGGGCCGAATCCCGGACGGCATCCGGATCCAGCGGATGGCCGAAAGGTACGGAAACCGTACTGCAGGAGGCGCCCGCCCGCCGGGCAACCTCGGCAAGTCGCATCCCGAAAACACCGTTGATGCAAACCAGGACCGGGTCCCCCTCCTCCACGAAGTTCAGTACCGAAGCCTCCATCCCGGCGCTGCCGGTACCTGAGATCGGAATCGTCAACGGATTCGTGGTTCTGAACAGTTCTCTTAACTGCTCCTGGATGCGATTCATCAATGCCAGGAAGTCCGGGTCGAGGTGTCCGATCATGGGCCGCGCCATGGCCTCCAGCACCCTTGCCGGGACGTTGGACGGGCCGGGACCCATCAGGACTCGCTGCGGCGGGTGGAATTCAACCGGAAGTCTCGCTTCACTCATGTCCTTACTATCTTTCCATATCGTGTGCTGCATCGGGAATGGTTGCTTTCCCTCGGCAACAATGTCAAGTTATGTCCGAAGCCGCGCGAACGATCCGAACGGCGCGCCCGGGACAAGGAGGATATTCATGCAGGTCAAGCGGATTCTCGTTCCGACGGATTTCTCCGAGCCATCACGATGCGCTCTCCGGCATGCCGTCGAGCTGGCAGGGAAGCTCAAGTCCGAACTGATCTTGACGCACATTCGC
Source organism: uncultured Acidobacteriota bacterium (assembly GCA_963823995.1). Lineage (GTDB taxonomy): Bacteria > Acidobacteriota > UBA6911 > RPQK01 > JAPXNP01 > JARRKC01. Next base: position 28,741 of record CAWGNQ010000008.1, on the reverse strand, counting down.
ACACCCTACGCGGACGATCCGAACCGGCCGGAGTACCACTTCTTCGATGAAGGACGTTACAGCGCCTTCGTGACCGAGGAGCTGGCCCGTGCTTCTGAGGGCATCGGGTCGGAACAAGTCGTCAGAACGGTGGTCGGCCGCGATGTTTCGCCGGCCAATGGAATTCTGCGGGTCGCCGATGAAAGCGAGTCCGATCTGATTGTCATGGGCACGCACGGCCGCTCGGGTTTGGGGCACTTCTTCCTCGGCAGCGTCGCCGAAAGAGTGGTGCGCCATGCCGAGGTTCCGGTATTGACCGTTTCGTCGAAGCGGGACAAATATCGGGACAACCCGAAATACCGGCGAATTCTCGCTGCCTACGACTTCTCCGCTCACTCCAAGGAGGCCGCCTGCCGGGCCCGCGATCTGGCGGAACTCTTCGGCGCCCGACTTTCCATCCTCTATGTGATCGAGCAGGAGATCCATCCGGGTTATTACGACGTTTGGAAGGTGTCGGTCAAGTCGGAGATGCCTGAAATCGCACAGGAGGCTCGCAAGAGTCTCCTCAACGTGCTGGGCGAACACGGTCTGGACGATGTCGAGGTTTTCGTCGAGGTTGGGCGGGGCGACGGTCGAGTGCATCGGGACATCACGAAGTTTGCCGCGCAGCATGAGGTCGATTTGATCGTCATGGGCACGTATGGACTTTCGGGCATCGAGCACATTTTGCTCGGCAGCACTACGGAACGAGTGGTCCGCGTCGCTCCCTGCCCGGTGCTGACCTTCCATCTGCCCCGCGGCCAGAGTCGACAGGATGACGCTGTCCCCACCAATCGGCAGTGAAGTGCCACGGGTCTCAACTGGACCCTCTCTTCTGCCCGTGGTTTCTGCGGAGAACCGGTCTGCCCGAAGTCACCTCCTCCCTTCGAGCTTCGTCTGGCAACGAATGCAGAAGCGAACCATCGGAAGTGCCGAGAGTCTCGGCAGTCCGATCTCCTCCTCGCAACGTTCGCACACCCCGTAGGTGCCTTCATCGATCTTCCGAAGGGCCCGGAGGATCTCGGAAAGCTCGCGTCGTTCCTGCTTGTCGAGAGCCTTGAGACTATTAGCCGCAGTCTCTTCCTGTGCTTCCTCGGACATCTCGGGAGGACGGCTCTGCTCCAGCCAGGCCAGGTCTTCCCGGTAATGATCGAGCTTGTCCAGGATTCGTCCGCGCCGCTCGACGAGTTTGTCGCGGAACTCCTCCGCCCTGGCCTTCTCCATGACGTTCGATCCTCCTTCTCCATGCGGAACCATGATTTTTTTGAAGCGATCAGTCTAGCAGAGAAGAGGCATTCTCAGGCAAGCGGAGACGATCCGATCATCGGCTCGAGAAGTTTGCGTTCGCGGGCCTGCCGGTTGAGTTCTTCACGGAAGTCCGGATGGGCGATCCCGATAAGTGCTTTCGCACGTTCGCGAAGATTGCGGCCGCGCAGGCTGACGGCGCCGAATTCCGTCACGACGTGGTGGACGTCGGCCCGTGTGGTCACTACACCGGCGCCGTCCCTGAGTCTGGACACAATGCGGGAGATGCTTCCTTCCACCGCAGTCGAAGGCATCGCGATGATCGATCGTCCTCCGATGGAACGGGCGGCACCTCGGATAAAGTCAACCTGGCCGCCGAATCCTGAGTAGATCCGCGTTCCGATCGAATCGGAGCAGACCTGACCGGTCAGATCCACTTCGATGGCCGAGTTGATGGCCACCATTCGCTCATTTCGTGCGATCACGAACGGATCGTTCGTATATTCGACTGGATGGAATTCGAAAAGGGGATTGTCTGCGAGGTAGTCATAGAGGCGGTGACTGCCCAGGGCAAACGTGCAGATGACCTTTCCGCGGTGGATGCTCTTGCGGGATCCCGTAATGACGCCCGACTCGACCCGCTCCATGATGCCGTCGGAGACCATCTCCGTGTGCACTCCGAGATCCCGTTTGTCCTGCAGACAGGACAAAACGGCGTCGGGTATGGCTCCGATTCCCAGTTGCAGCGTGCTCCCGTTCGCAACGAGTTCGCTGACAGCCTCGGCGATTTTGCGCTCCGTCTCCCCGAATCCGCTCCGCTGGAGTTCAGGCAGGGGTGACGAGACCTCGACCAGGGCGGCCACTCGCGAAACATGGATGAAACAATCCCCCAGCGTGCGGGGCATGCGGTCGTTGACCTGAACCAGGATCAGCGGCGAGTGGTTGATCGCCGATGCGGTGGCCATGCACTCGACGCCGAGACTCATGAAACCATGTTCGTCGGGCGGCGCCGTCTGGATCACCGCCACGTCAAGAGGGAGAATCGACTCCGAGAACAGGGTGGGGATGGCGTGCAGGTGGATCGGAATGTAGTCAGCGAGACCTTCGTTGACCAGTTCCCGATCCGCCGGTCCGACGAAAAGAGAGTTGTGACGAAAATGGTCGGCGATCGGTGGCCGGGCGAGGGGGTAGTCGCCGAGCACGAGTACATGGACGACTTCGACACCTTCGAGGCTCGGCTCGCGGGAGGCGATCGCATTCAGCAGGTGGTGAGGTGTCGCCGCATTGCCGCTGATGTAGATCCGGCTCCCGGGCCGGATCATCATGGCCGCCTGGTCGGCCGTCACCACCCGCTGGCGATAGGCCTCCTGCCACTTCATCACGCCGGAGCTCCGAAGTTCTTGCGCAGCCCGTATTTCTTCATCTTGTAGCGCAGCGTGTCCCGGGTGATCGACAGGAGTCTCGAAGCCTTGCTCTGGTTGCCGCCCGCCTTGATCAGCGACTGTTGAATCAGCTGTTTCTCTACATCATAGAGGTTGAGGCCCGACTCGGGAATCTTGATGCCGTTGAATGCACTGGAACGGGGTTCCCCCTTGTACTCGGCGATGCGCAAGGGGAACAGTTCCAAGGTGAGCCGGCCGGTGTCCTGGAGGATCATGGCCCGCTCGATCGCGTTCCGAAGCTCTCGTACATTACCGGGCCAGTCGTAGGTCTCGAGCGCGCGGTGGGCGTCATCCGAAAGCCCGTGAACATCCTTATTGAAGCGCTCGTTGTAGAGGTCGACGAAATAGTCGATCAGAACCGGTATGTCGTCCCGTCGATCGCGCAAGGGCGCCAGCGTGATCGGAATGACCGAGAGACGATAGAAGAGGTCCTCGCGAAACTGGTCCTTCTCGACCATCTTCTCCACGTCCTTGTTGCTGGCGCAGATGACCCGGACGTCCACCTGGATGTCCTTCACACCGCCGATCCGCCGAAAAGTCTGGTCCTCGAGCACCCTCAGGAGTTTCGCCTGGAGATTCAGCGCCATCTCACTGATCTCGTCGAAGAAGATCGATCCGCCGTCGGCGAGCTCGAACAGGCCCTTCTTCATTGCCTTGGCATCCGTGAAGGCACCCCGCTCGTGGCCGAACAGCTCACTCTCGAGCAGTTGCTCGGGGATGGCCGCACAGTTGAGGATCATGAAGGGCTGTCGGCTGCGGTTGCTCTCGAAGTGCAGGGCTTTGGCGACCAGATCCTTGCCTGTGCCGCTCTCCCCCTGGACCAGGATCGTGTTGGCCTCACTGATGGCCACCTTGCGTACGAGCTGCTTGGCCTGCTGAATGGCCGTCGAGACCCCGATGATGCTGTCAAGCGAGTAGGTTGTCTTCTGTTCTTTCTTGGTGCGATCGACCTGCTCGCGCAGGATCGAGGTTTCCAGTGCATTCTGGACGGAGTGGAGCAGCCGGTCGAAATTGATCGGTTTTTCGAGGTAGTCGTAGGCTCCGATCTTCAGTGCCTTGACCGCATCCTCAACGGCTCCATAGGCGGTGATCATAATGATCGGGGTATTGGGAGCGAGCTTCTTCAGGTCGAGAAGAAGCTTGAGTCCGCTGCCGTCAGGCAGGCGGACGTCCAGGGTTACCAGATCGGGGAGGTTCTCCTGGAACAGGTTGTAAGCGCTCTCGCAGGAGTCGGCTTCGAATACGTTGTAGCCCGCCGTTTCCAGCTTCTGCCGGATCGACCAGCGGACCAGTCTCTCATCATCAACAACCAGGACAGTTTTCATTATGCTCGACTTTTCCGGATTTCAGGGGTTGACACGGATTCTCTGACCCGTTCCTGTAAGCAATTTCGGGTCCGCAGTCGGAAAACCCCCGTTTTCGGGTTCTTCCGGACAGAAACCCGGCAGGGGCTGGGTCATATAGCCCAGTCTAACAGCATTCGAGGTGCCGAGGCATTCCCCGTCGTTGGAACCGTGAGTCCGGAGGGTCGAACGCTGAACCCCAATTGCGCCCGGGGTTCTCGAAACCCGAAAACCGTAACCCGAAACCCGTAGGGTGACAACTTCTGGCCAGGACGTGACAGTCGTCAAGCGTTCTGCGGGTGTCGGCTACTGCGGTGTGTTGCGGACGCGGGAACCCGGATCCGGACTTTGGTCCCCTTCTGGAGCTGACTCGAGATGGCGATCGATCCGCCATGAGCATCGAGGATTTTCTTGCAGATGGCCAAGCCGAGTCCGGTACCACGATTCTTGGTCGTAAAGAAAGGTCGGAAGATGTCCTTGAGGAGTGCGGGAGGCATGCCGGCCCCCGAATCGATGACGGTCATCTCGACATACCCCGGGCCGGAATCGAAGGCAAAGCGGACCTCGCCCTCGCCCCCCATGGCGTCATTGGCATTATCGAGGATGTTCCAGAGCACCTTCTCGAACAGCCACGGGTCGACGCGGGCCTGTGTTTCGGCGGGTGGGCCGAAGACGAACTGCACCCGGGTCAAATCTTCCTGTTCCTGGAAGGCTCGGGCGACCCGTTCGGCTACCTCCTCGACATGACAGACCTGGAAGTCCGGGTTCCAGGGCCGCGAGAAGGCCAGGAGGTCGCGGACCGTGTTGTCGAGCCGCTTGACCTCGCTGAGGATGTCGTCCATGACCTGTTCCCTCGGATCGCCGGGATCCAGCGTATCCTTCAGAATCTCGATCGCTCCGCCGATGCCGGCCAGAGGATTCTTGATCTCATGGCCGACGGAGGCGGCCATCTCACCGATAGCCGCGAGCTTCTGAGCCTGGATCATCTCATCCTGCATTTTCTTGAAATCGGTCAGGTCGCGGGCGATCCCGGTAAACATTTTGCGTCCCCGGACATTGACGTCGCTGACCGCCAGATAGAGAGGAAAGGTGCTTCCGTCCTTTCGGCGCCCGACGACCTCGCGGCCGCGGCCGATGATCTGGCTTTGCTGGGTCTTGAGGAAATGATCCACATAGCCGGAATGCTGTCGTTGGTAAGGTTCGGGCATCAGGATGCTGACGTCTTCCCCGATCACCTCCGCCGGCTGGTAGCCGAAGATCCGGACGGCAGCGGGGTTGAACGAGAGGATCTGGCTTTCGGCGTCGATGGTGATGATCCCGTCGACGCAAGTATCGAGGATGGCACGCAGCGTGGCTTCGCTCTCGCCGAGGGCAGTTTCGGTTCGGCGGCGCTGCGTCACATCTTCTCCGGTACTCAGGATCTCGAGCAGGCGACCGCGTTTGTCACGGATCAGCGCATTGCGCCAGGCAATGAGTTTTTCTTTGCCGCTTCCGGTAAGCACCGGATTCTCGAAAAACTCCGCGCTGGGGTTCTCGCCGCTGATGATTCGGCGGAAGGCATTGCGCACGGATTCCCGGATCCGTTCCGGAATGAACTTCTCGAACCAGTCACAGCCGAGGATCTCGCCTTCTTCGTAGCCGAGGGCGGTGCATCCCTTCCGATTGATGAAGCGCACGTGTCCATGCAGGTCGAGGACCATGATGATGACCTCGGCCTGATCGAGATATCGTTTGAGCGTGTCCGTACTGATCATGTTCCTGATGCGGGCGGAACCGCCCGGGAGAGTATCGTTGAGCTCCGGTATACTCTACCAGAATTCCGGGTCCAGCTGCCCGGTCCCACCCTGGTCCGGGACACGTTCTCTGCGCCAGGATGACAGCGCCCCGACCTGGAGCAAAGAGTTCGTCTCGGGCCAAATGAGGATGTGCCGGAAACCGGTTGGAGCCGGCGCCGGCACCGGGTGTGGCGAACCCCGCCGCCTCTGCTATACTGCGCATCAGTCGGGGCATGGCGCAGTCCGGTAGCGCGCCTGCTTTGGGAGCAGGATGTCGGGGGTTCAAATCCCTCTGCCCCGACCAGGAGTCCTTGCGAAGCACCGGTTTCGAGCTGCGAACCCAATTCGCCATCGGTGCGGAGGTTTTACTTCGCCTGCGCCTTAGGCCCTTCCGGGGGGGTCCCATAGGTCCCCTCGGTCCCATCAGTCCCAGGCCGTCCCATTGATCACCATTGATCACCGCGGCCATCCCACATTCTGCTCGGTCCCATTCATCCCAGGCCGCAGCGCCATTTACAGGCGCAATGTGGGCATGTCACCATCGTTCGCGACCGACGCCGGAGGCGTCTTGGGACTGCGGCGTCGTCGCGGCCGCTTTCTGTAGGGCGGCCTCCATTTTCGGAGCTGGTACCTCCAGTTTCCCATGCCCGAAGGCCCCGTTGCGGCGCTGCGGACGCTGCGTGGAGTCGACCCATCGACGACCTCGCATTCCTCCCCCGGCCGACCCAGCGCCGCGCACATAAAGGGAAAGCTGGGTCCCATATGGATGCTACGCACCTCTTCCTTCGCCCTCGCTGTCTGGATCGTCCTCCGCACTTCCGACCTCGCCCCGACATTCCGATTCACCTCACCCATCTGCGAAGTCGCTCACCTTCTCAGCACCTTCGCGGTGGGCCCTGCTCGAGCAATTAGGTGCCAGCCTCACAACAGAAGTCTTTATTCACAGCCACTTACAGACGCGATACGTGCGTGTCACCATTATCCCCAATTCGCACCTCGCCCATTGGACCTCGCACTTCGCACTTCTGACTTTGCACCTCGCCCTTTCGCGTTCCAAGTTCGACGTTCCGGGGATTCCCGGTTCGATGTTCCTCGTGGGCCAGTAGCGGAGCGGGAGTAATCCAGGCAGGCCTTGCCTGTTGGGTCTGGCGGGCAGCCCTGCCCGCCGACGATCCATGGGAATCGTGCAGCAGGCGCATGAGACCCCCGGCGACGGCACACGGGGATCGCTCACTGGCCGTTCGCGCACTGACGCTGCACACCCACGCTGCGCACCGACACTGCAACCGGATACTGCAGGCGGATGATCGCGCACGAAGGTTGCGGCCGTCGCACTTTCTCTACAACGTTCCGCACCTGGGATCCGAGAAGGACAGGGAAAAGGGAATCGGCCTGATCCTCCATGGGACAGCCTGGGACGAATGTCCTCAACTCGCAGCCGTCGGGGCAGAACGGAAGGCAGCGAGACATGCCGTCGTATCGGGGCCGCGGTTGGCACTCCCTCGCTTCCTTCGCTTGGGCTCTGACGTGCGGTGGACCCGCAGGCCCGGTTGTACGCGTAGGGGTTCGGGGGTAAGCTCGTCGAGTACAGCGGTGGCACGACGTGGTTCTTTGCGACGAACCACCTCGGCACGATCGCGGCGCGGATGAACGTGAGGAGACAACGCAGCGAAACGTGCCGCTATCTCCCTTGCGGCGATCGCCACGCGGTACGCACACAGTCCAACAATAGACGGGCGAAGAGCGGGACGCAGAAAGCGACCTCGACTACTTCGGTGACGTCACAGGAGACTGAGTTCCCGGGAGGTCCGAACGATGAAACAGCTGATCCGGAATAGACTCCATATGGGCACGGTCCTGGTCGCCGTCTCAATGCTTTCTACCTTGCAGGCCGGCGTTCAATTCCACGGTGCGTCATCTGAGGCTGCATTCGCCGCCGAAGATGTCGAGCGGGCCCTGGCCGATTCCGGGGAAGCTTCACAGCCGGTAATTTTCGCCCTGAGTTCCGATGAGGGCCTGAAGCAGAAGCTCCAGGCGGCGAGTGTGAGTCCTCCTGGACCGTTGGCGCCCGAGGGCTTCAGCATCCGGGTCGGCCGCTCTGGTGAGCCTCCCGACATCTGGGTGATCGGTGCCGACGCGGCCGGCCTGATGTACGGCGGACTCGAGTTGGCCGAAGTGGTCCGTACTGCCGGTGTCCCGGGAGTAAGTGACGACGACCAGGTTCCCTATATGCCGATGAGAGGGATCAAGTTCAATATTCCGCTCGACGTCCGTACGCCGAGCTACAGTGACATGTCGGATTCCGCCCAGGAGAACATTTCGACCGTCTGGGACTTCGATTTTTGGAAGCGGCTGATCGACACGCTGGCACGTTATCGCTACAACTTCATCTCGCTCTGGAACCTCCACCCGTTTCCTTCGATGGTCAGAGTGCCTGACTACCTGCAAGTGGCACTCGACGACGTCCAGCGGTCCACGGGTCGGTTCAGGGAGAACTACCCGCTCACGGGCGTTGGACTCGATACTCCGGAGATTTTGGATCACGTCGAGACGCTCCGGCAGATGAAGATGGACGAGAAGATCGCCTTCTGGCGCAAGGTGATGGACTACGGTCGCCAACGAAACGTCGGTTTCTACGTCGTCACCTGGAATATCTTCGTAAACGGCACAGGAGGCAAGTACGGCATCACGGACGAAATCGACAACCCGGTCACCGTCGACTATTTCCGCAAGAGCGTCGAGCAGATGTTCCTCACCTATCCCGACTTGCGGGGTATCGGACTAACGACGGGCGAGAATATGCCTGGCGCAACACCGCAGGAGAAGGAGGACTGGGCTTTCGAAACCTACGGTCGCGGCGTGCTGGACGCCTCCTCCGAACAGCCGGGCCGGAAGATCACCCTGATTCACCGCCAGCATCAGGCGGGCGCCCGGGCCATCGCGCGGAAGTTCGCTCCGCTGGTTGCGGACCCGGACATCGACTTCGTCTACAGCTTCAAGTACGCCCAGGCTCACGCCCTGAGCGCGACGAACCAGCCGTTTCACGAAAGCTTCGTCGAGGATCTGGGAGATCAGAAGACCCTCTGGACGCTGCGCAACGACGACGTCTATCACCTGCGCTGGGGTGCGCCCGACTTCGTGCGCGAATTCATCCGGAACATCCCGATCGAAGTGTCGCGGGGGTTTTACTACGGTTCCGACCAATGGATCTGGGGTCGCGAATTCCTGAGTCTCAAACCGGCTTCACCGCGCCGGCTCGAGGTCGAGAAACACTGGTATCACTGGCTGTTGTGGGGACGGCTCGGCTACAGTCCGGATCTGAGCGACGAACGACTTGTTGCCATCCTGAAGACCCACTTCCCCGGCGTGGACGCCCCGGCCCTGTTCCAAGCCTGGCAGCAGGCCTCGATGATCTTTCCCGCCGTGACCGGTTTTCACTGGGGCGCGCTCGATTTCCAGTGGTACCCGGAGGCCTGCGTCGGGCGGGCCATGCCCGAGAACGGCAACCGGCAGTTTCACGATGTCGAGCGCTTCATTTCGCTGCCGCCGCATCCGAGGTCGGGCGATCAGTCCATACCCGACTACATCAAATCCAGGGAAGCGGGAGTCGAGGGGAAGGGAACCACACCGCTGGAGTTGGCTCGGCGCATCGCGGGTCATGCGAACCGGGCACTGACTGCGCTGGAAGGGCTCGATGCTGCGGATCGGCGGGGCGAGCTTCGCCGGACGCTCGACGACATTCGGGCCATGGCCTTGCTGGGCAGGTATTACGCTCACAAGATCGAGGGCGCAACGCAGCTGGCGCTCTACCGAAGTGACCACGTGGCCGGACATCGCACCGCGGCCGTCGAGGCTCTCACCGAGGCCGCCGCCGACTGGCGTCGCTACACCTCGCTGATGCGCGAGCACTACCGGAACCCGGTCTGGCTGAATCGTGTCGGCATCGTCGATTGGGACAGACTGAACCAGGCCGTCGATCGCGATATTGAAATCGCCCGAAATTGACGAAATTGGTGACACGCACGAAACGCGATCGTAAGTTACTGTAAAGTAAGGATTGTCAAGCCGGTCTGGCACCTGTCTCGAGAGACCCGTACGCCCTCGGCATGGCTGATTGCCGTCATTCTTGCATTGGCCGTGCAAGCCCGTAGCCTGGGAAGAAGGAACCTCGGGAGATCCGGAAGGCACATTGCACAATGATGGGGTGGGTCGGAATTCTTGTGCTCCTGCTTGTGGCTGTGCTTGCCGTCACGTTCGCCCTCGCCTACGGGTCTCACCGCTGGAAAGCCGTTTCACGATCCATGAGGCTCCGACTCGAGGTCGGCCGTGTCGGGAGCGGAACCGAAACGTACGACCCGCGCGAGTTGGAGGGACTGCCCGCTCCTGTGGAACGCTACTTTCGTGCCGTTCTTCAGGAAGGCCAGCCCGTCGTCCTGGCGGTCGAGTTGGAGCACACCGGGTGGTTCAATACGAGTCAGACGGCCGCAAACTGGAGATCTTTCGTCTCTAATCAGCGGGTCGTCATCCACCGGCCCGGGTTCGACTGGGAAGCGAGCATCAAGATCATGCCGGGGCTCGCCAAGCGCATTCGCGATCGGTATGTTGCCGTAAATCTGGCCGGGCCTTCGGTTCTCGTCCACGATGCCTACATTGCGGGCGAAGGAATCCTGCACGCCTCGCTGTTCGGGCTGGTCACCGTAGCGCATCAGCGGGGCACGCCGGAAATTGCGCGGGGCGAGTTGATGCGCTTTCTGGCCGAGGCCGCCTGGTACCCGACGGCGCTGCTTCCGAGCCAAGGTGCTCGGTGGGAGGCCGTCGATGAAATGTCGGCCCGGGTCACGTTGGTGGACCGGGACACCGCCGTCTCCCTGGTCTTCCGCTTTGGCGACGACGGTTTGATCGAGTCCGTGCATGCCGAGGACCGGGGCCGTACGGTTCGGGGGCGCATCGTGCCGACGAGGTGGGAAGGGAAGTGGCGCCGGTACGAAAAGCACCACGGCATGCACATTCCTCTCGAAGGTGAGGTCGCCTGGATCCTGCCGGAAGGTCGAAGGCCCTATTGGCGGGGCCGCATCTCGACGATTCGTTACGAGTTTGCTCGGCCGCATCGGGCTTTGAAAGCTCGCTCCGAAGACCGGATGCTGTAGCGCAGGGCGGCTGGAGAGAGCCGGCTCAATCTACCGCTTATCGGCGGGGGGTAGCGATGAACGCCGATCGACGAGGGCGTCAGACCAGTCCCCTTCGACCCTTCTGACCGTCAGTCGAAGCAGTCTGTTTGCATACGCCTCTGTCCTCTCTCGTCGGTCACCCAAAGCAGCCTGTCCCTTTTGCCGTCCCCTCCGACTGCCAGTCACCCGAAGCAGTCTGTCCCTTCTGACCTCCTCTACGAATCCGGCAAGCTTGCTGAACGCTGGCTCGCGCCGGGAGAGCGGCTGAACTGGGAGGTGCCGTGGGCAGGCGGCAGGGTGGCCTGCTACGACCGCCACCGGCGTCTCGACGGAGTGCGCGCCGTGCTCTACCCGGAGCTGATCTATCGACGCTTTGAAGGCGACATCCTCGTTGGGGAGGTTGTCCTCGAGCTCGTGATGCGCTGTTACTACCCTGAGGCGTTTGAGGAGCTGATCCGTTCACAGGGCTTTCGCCTCGTGAGGCGGTGGGGGGGCACTATAACACGTATTTCCAAGCCTCGAAGCTGGACCCGCACGGCGACGGTGGCCTTGGCATCCCTCGGCGTGGCGACCTGCTTCAGTTAGCGGTTTTGAATCCCGGTTGAGAATAGTCGGCAGCCGCACTGTCGAGAACCAAAACCCAGTCGGGGCCGTAGGACGGACTCGTGAACCCGTGCTTCGATCCTGCGTCGACGGTCCCTGCGGGATGCGCAAAACCGGTCCGAGGATCGTACCACCAGACCCGCAGCTGCCCCGGGCGGAGTCGACGGAGATCGATGGTCGCCGTCTGGTCGCTCGTCGGGAAGTAGATCAGTGCGTAGGAGCCGTCCCGGTCGCGAGAGGCTGTGATGTGCCGAGCGCGGCCGGGGCACGGGTTGTTCACGAGTTCCGGATCCGGTACGCGCGAGAAGTAGGGCCTCGATTCGACCAGCTGCCGGAGAAAGCGCATCTGACGCGCACCCGGGCGATGCAGAGCGTCGATCCAGTCGCGGTCGGCGTGGTTGATGACACCGTTGCGCTTGCCGGCGAACTGCCAAACGGCATGGTGTCCATAGGTGACCCCACAACCTCCGGCGAGGACCGAGCGGTAACACTGTTTGCGAACGTCGTAAGCCCGGAAGTAGCCGAGGGCGGGGTCCCAGGTCGGCCACGGGTTGACGGGATGGTCCTCGTAGTTCGGCTCGAGGTCGAGCGTAGGCTTGGGCGTCGTCAGCCCGAAGTCCCGGGCGATCCAGTCCCAGACCGGGAAGTCGTGGCCCGAGCCGTGCCCGCTCTGCATCCCGTTGACGGAAAGCCAGTCCTCATCGGGCATCATCATCGAGGTGGTCGGGGCACCTCCCTGGGGATGATAAAGGAAGAACGGCGCGGTCGCTGTCCCCTCCGAGATGCCGGCCGCCAACTCACGCCAGATCGGTGTCCAGTCGTAGTCGGGAGGAAAGCCGGCCGTCCCGGCCTGGTTCTGGGGCCAGTCGTTCGGCTTTGCGGGATCCAGCCGGGCCGGCCGATCGCCTCCCAGCATCCAGACGACATTCGTTCGGCCTTTCAGTTTCGCCCCCAGGTAGCGGCCGTACTCGTGTACGACGGGAAGGTTGTCGAGACGGAAGATCCGCGGTCCGTCGCCCCAGGGAGCCGTGAGCTTGTCGCCCCATGTCGGCAAAAGGGCCACATAGAGTCCCATCGAGGCGGCCTCGTCGACGATTTCGACGACGCGATCGAAGTAGGCGTCGTTGGGGCGCGCCGGATCCTCGTCAATGAAAGGCCGTTCTCCCAATGCGCTGGTCGCCCGAACACCGTTCATTTCGTCGAGGACAACGGTCTGAATGACGGTGAAGCCCTGGTGTGCTCTCGTCCTCAGGTAGTAGGTGCATTCTTCTCGGGTCGTCGTGTCGATCAGCCTCCAGGCCGTATCGCCGAGCCAGAAGAATGGCTGCCCGTCGGAGGTTTCCAGGTAGTGACCGCCTTCGTGGACGCGAATCGTCGGCAAGGCGGCTCCGGGAAGAGAGTTGGAGAGCACGAGAACGGACAGGGCCAGCACGAGAACGAGACAATGCAGATGATGCGTAAGTGAAGGACGTTGCAGGTTGCGGGGCGGCTGCTTAGAACGAGGCCGCAGGCTGTGGCGTTCGAAGCAGTCATCCGGTTTCAGTCCGATCGGCAACGGAACCGCTGAGAGAGAAATTCGTCGATGCATACCTCTCTATAAAGGAGTCTGTCCCTTCCAGTCCATAGAAGAGCCTGTCCCTTTCGCCTTTCGCCTCGTCCAAGCCTCGGGCGAAGCAGCCTGTCCCTTTCGCCCTTTCGCCCCGGCCGACCGTCGAGCGAAGCAGCCTGTCCCTTTCGCCTGTCGTCCAAGCCTCGGGCGAAGCAGCCTGTCCCTTTCGCCCTTTCGCCCCGGCCGACCGTCGAGCGAAGCAGCCTGTCCCTTTCGCCTGTCTCCTTCGCCCCGGCCGACTGTCGATCGAAGCAGCCTGTCCCTTTCGCCTGCGCCCTGTCTGCCTGCGGTGGGGCGTCTTGACCGCCACGGGCGGCGCGGATACACTCCTGCGAGGCGGACCGGGCCTGAAACGCCTCGGTTTGCCCGGCGTCGTTTGCGCCCTGGCCCCGTTTGAATCAGAATTAAGGTATCGGATTATGACGAAACATCATTTCCTCCTCCCGGACGATCGAAGCAACCGGAACCACTCTCTTGTCACCCTCGTTGGGGGTCTGTGTCTTGCATTTGGCCTGCTCGTCCCCAGCACGCTGGGTCAGGAAAAGCCGAAGTACCCTTTCCAGGATCCGAGTCTCACGACGGAAGCCCGTGTCGACGATCTGGTCGGAAGGCTCACGCTGGACGAGAAGATCGCCCAGATGATGAACGCGGCGCCGGCCATCCCACGGCTCGGGATTCCGGAGTACAACTGGTGGAACGAGTGTCTCCACGGTGTCGCCCGTGCGGGGCTGGCCACGGTTTTCCCACAGGCCATTGGACTCGGTGCCACGTGGGATGAGGATCTGATCTTCCGGATGACAACGGCGATTTCCGACGAAGCAAGAGCCAAGCATCACGATTTCGCCAGCAAGGGCAAGCGCTATATCTACCAGGGACTCACCTTCTGGTCGCCGAATATCAACATCTTCCGCGATCCGCGCTGGGGAAGAGGCCAGGAGACCTACGGCGAAGATCCTTTCCTCACAGGCAAGCTGTCGGTACAGTTTGTCAAGGGTCTGCAGGGCGATGACTCGAAGTACTTCAAGACGATCGCCACGGTGAAGCACTATGCGGTGCACAATGGCCCTGAGCCGGAACGCCACCACTTCGACGCCGTCGTGAGCGACCGGGATCTCTGGGATACCTATCTTCCCCAGTTCGAAATGGGCATCAAGGAAGGGAAGGCCTACTCGGTCATGTGCGCCTACAACCGGGTCGACGGCAAGGCTGCCTGCGCGAGTCCGCGGCTGCTGCAGGACATCCTGAGGGACCAGTGGGGTTTCGACGGCTACGTCGTCTCGGACTGTGGCGCCATCGGTGACATCTATCAGCACCACAAGGTCGTCGATACGGCCGCGGAAGCGTCGGCGCTGGCCGTCAAATCGGGCTGCGACCTTGAGTGCGCCACGACCTATACCCATCTCGATGAAGCCGTCGAGCAGAACCTCATCAAGGAGTCCGAGCTCGACGTTTCTCTGAAGAGGCTCTTCACCGCGCGGATGAAGCTCGGGATGTTCGACCCTCCGGAGATGGTGAAGTACACGAAGATTCCCTACTCGGTGGTCGACAGTCAGGCTCACAAGGACCTCGCCCTCGAGGCGGCTCGGGAGTCGATGGTTCTTTTGAAGAACGAGAACAACACGCTGCCGTTGAAAAAGGATGTCGGCACGATCGCCGTCATCGGACCGAACTCGGACGAGTGGCTGATGCTGCTGGGCAATTACAACGGCGTGCCCTCCGATCCGATCACTCCCTTGCGAGGTATTCGGGAGAAGGTGGCCGGCCGGTCGAAGGTGCTCTACGCGCAGGGTTCCGAGCTGGTCGAAGGGATGCCCACGTTTCGGGTTGTGCCGACCGAGGTGCTGTCCCACGGAGGGACTCAACAGGGATTGAAGGTCGACTACTATACCGACCGCGAATTCAAGAGCCCCGTCCTCTACTCGTCCGTCGACGCGGTGCTGGACGCCAACTGGAGCGACCGGGCTCCCCGTCAGGACATGGACGACGACGATTTCGGCGTTAAGTGGAGCGGTGAGATCTCCCCCACGCAGTCGGGGATGTACCAACTCGGCGTGATTACGACGTGCAAGGTCAACCTCTACTTGGACGGCAAGGTCATTGCCGATACCTCGTACCACTTCCACGATGAGTTCGGCGACCCTCGCCTGAGGAAGTCCGACCCGATTCGGCTCGAGGCCGGAAAGAAATACAAGCTCCTGGTCGAAGCCGGTGAGCTCTATGGTGATGCACAGGTCCAGCTGGTGTGGGCTACACCGCGAGAAGATCCCAAGATGGAGCTGAAGCAGCAGGCTCTCGACGTTGCTCGGCAGGCCGATGTCGTCGTCATGTGCATTGGCCTGACGGCACGGCTCGAAGGCGAGCAGATGGACGTCGACCTGGACGGCTTCCGTGGAGGCGACCGGACCCGCATCGATCTGCCGGACGTTCAGGAGGAGCTGATCCACGAGATCCAGGCCCTCGGCAAGCCCGTGGTGCTGGTCCTGCTCAACGGCAGTGCGCTGGCGGTGAACTGGGAGCAAGAGAACATTCCGGCCATCCTCGAAGCCTGGTATCCGGGGCAGGCGGCCGGCACGGCGATTGCCGATGTGCTCTTCGGAGACTACAACCCCGGCGGCCGACTTCCGGTCACGTTCTACAAGTCGGTCAAGGACCTTCCTCCGTTTGAAGATTACGATATGGACGGGCACACGTATCGGTACTTCAAGGGTGAGCCGCTCTACCCGTTCGGATTCGGACTGAGCTACACCACCTTTCAGTACGGCAACCTGAAGCTCGACGGAAGCTACAAGGCAGGCGAGCCTGTCACCCTCTCGGTCGAGGTCAAGAACAGCGGAACGATGGCCGGCGACGAGGTCGTCCAGGTGTACGTCTCCAACGTGAAAGCATCCGTCCCTGTGCCGATCCGTTCGCTTACCGGGTTCAAACGCATTCACCTGCGTCCGGGCGAGACCAAGACCGTCGATTTCACGATCGCTCCTGACGGCTTCTCAATCATCAATGACCAGAACCAGCGGGTCGTTCTTCCTGGACAGTATGAGATTTCCGTCGGAGGTGGGCAGCCCGACACGCCGGGTGCCGGCGTGCTGAAGAAGAAGATCGAACTGTCATAGCCGACGAGACCTTCGTCTCAGCGCTATTGTGAAGTCGAGGGCCGGGCTTCGAGGCCCGGCCCCTCACTTTCCGGGGTCGGCCCGTGGCTATTCCGGCACCTGCCCGCCCGCACCGAAAATATTACGATCAAACGAGCCCGGCGAAGCCGGGGTCTTCAGCCAATGCGTCGTCCAGTCGGCGCTCGCTGTTCTTGGCCCGGCGATAGCCTCGGACTCCGAAGAAAATCACGAACAGACTGATGATCACGAGACCCAAATCGAACAGACTCCACGGCGAGAGGCCAAAATAGCGAAACAGAGAAATGCCGACCGTCAGGAGGGCCAAACCGGTCCGAACCAGCGAGAGATACGTTCGCTCCCGGGATTGCTCCGTGCGTTGCAGGGAGAGACGGTTGCGGGTCCGGGAGAGGACGTTTCGAAACTCCGCGAGTTCGTTCCGTTTCTGGGCCAGTCGGGACTGCCCCTCGGCCAGGGAGGTTCGCCGGCTGGACATGTCGGTCCGCTGCACGGCGAGATCGGTCCGCTGTTCGGCCAGAGACGTGCGCTCCCTGCCGAGGTCCGTTCGGACGGCCGACAGTTCGGTGCTGCGTGTCGACAGATGCGTCTGTTCGCGTGTCAGCGCCGTGCGCTCTTGTGCCAGAGCTGTCTGCTTCTCTGTATTGAGTGCCGTCGTAGAAAGGTACGGGAGTAGCTTTGAAGTCGTTTCCGTTCGAACGCGTGCGAGCTGACTCTGTTCCCCGAGCATCCGAGCTTGCTCTTCTTCGGAGCCTGCACTCCGGTCCAGGAATGATTCGATTCGCGTCAGCGATTGCTTCCAGTTATCCTCGTTGTCCGATTCAACCATCGTTCACCTCTCGTATCTCAGATCCACCTGAATGTCGGCGGCCAGACACCCTCTCAACCGATGACCGGCGAAAATGGGACAAAACCAGCCGGCTCTTCCATCCTCGACGTTGATCCCACGAGCCACCCACTCGTCCGACGCGATCCCGATAGGGCCCGTAATCACGGGAGAAACGCAAGATTGGGTGCGTATCCAGGTTCGTAATCCACTGTCCTCCCACCGGCGACAGCCGATGCCGTCTCGATCACGCGAGCGCGATTCGGCTCATCCAGGTAGGGTCCACGCAGGAGAACCTGACCCCGACTGACCGATGCCGCCACTTCGAACGAGTGGGTCCCCTGATCCAGGACCAGCGCGGTTTCGACCTGGGCACCCGTATAAAGATTCTCCAAATCTTCGAGCGACTCGGGGGTCGGCTGGAACTCCGACTCTTCGACGGCGCTCATTAAAAGCGAGCAGGCGGTATTGAAGGAGATCCGGTCCAGGTTGATACACAGATCGTAAAGTCCGGGATTGCGGAGATCCTTTCCATACATGAACCTTGTCCAGCGAAGCCTCTCCTCATCGACCTCCCTAATATAGTCGCGTGCCTCCTCTTCGGAACTGTGCAGTCGTGCCATGGTCGTCCGTATTCGAAGCTCGAGAGGTGCCAGCAGGCGGACCCTGACGAAATGCGAAATACCGTCGATGAGTAGGTGTCCGGAATAGCCGAAATAGGCGAGATTTCCACGTCGCGCATAGTCGAGCAGTGCCTGCCGCATCAGGATCTTGTAAGGGCGTCGAAGTTCGCTGAACTTGCCATAAGCCTGTGCAGCCTTGGAGATGCTGGCGGTCACGCTGTTAGCAATCTCACCGTGCGTGTTGACCGAAGCAATCAGGTCCTCGCGCGTGACGCACCGATACTTTCCGGTATGGGACAGACATTGTGCGATGATCTGTCCTCCCGACATGGAACCACGGGATATCAGCAGAGTCGACATTTAACCTCCTCAGGATTCTGCGATATCGGTGACCGACGTGGCCAGCACACAAAACTGTAATCCGACGTCACGGGAAGGGCAAGGGCTGTCGAAACCTCCCTCCGGTGGGAGGCAAGTGCAGATTCCGCTCCTCGTCAAGTGTGGCATTTTTGCCGGTCTCCACTTCCTTGCCTCGATCGGACTGCTCGACGCATGCTTCCCGAGAGGGGATGCGAGGCCGAAACGAAGCGGATGACAAGTTCGGAGGCTTCGACAGCCAAGACTGGTACGGAACGTGCTTTTATCGAAGGTCGGTGGTGAAAGAGAGGCGATGCCCGTCATCGCGCTCCTGCGATGTCTCCGGCATCGGGATGATTGTATTGACGGGCGCTGTACGGAATGAGTTCAGTTGGGAATGCATGCGGTGCTCAACATTGTTTCCGAAAAATGCTAAAATGGATACAAGAACACACATCAGAGAAGAATGATGATTAATCTGAGGAGAGTTCTATAATGAGTCAATTAAAGAGACTACTTCATAACGCAAGTTGGGTAGGACTGTACACCCTCTTGTTGGCAGGAACCTATCTTTACGCCGATAACCAAACTCGGCCGGATCAGATCTCACAAGAGGCAGCCCAGATCCATAAGGCCATTGCCGGCCTTTCCGACTACGGCGTGTTCGATTGGATAACCTTCGATATCCAAGGCGATGCGGTGATCTTGGACGGATATGCTTCGCGACCCGTTCTGAAGGGCGAGGCCGAGAGTGTCGTCTCGAAGGTGAGCGGTGTCGAAAGTGTGATGAATAACATCACAGTTCTGCCACTTTCGAACTTTGATGACGAGCTGAGGACACGGATCTACTTTGAAATATACGATTACACGCCGCTCTCCCGCTATAACCCGAATCGGGGGACTCCACTCGCCAATTCTCCAGCCAGGATGCAATCGGGACTGACGAATGATCCACCTCCCGGGCGGCATCCTATCCACATCATCGTGCAGAATGGCCGTGTCACATTGAAGGGTGTCGTTGACACGGAGGGTGATCGTATCCTGGCGGGAATGCAAGCCAGGACCACACCGGGTGTCTTTAGCCTGGAAAACGATCTGGCCGTCCTGCGCCAGAAGGCAAGTCCCAGTCATTAGGCCGGCGCTGAAAAGTAGGAATCTCTGTGCGGGGAGTCGGAGTCTTCTCTGCTCCCCGCTCAGCGATCAGCGCGACCCGTCCATCATTTCAAACGGGAATCGACATTCTCTTCGTCTCTATCGCTTTTCGGATCTTGACCCCTTTCGCAGCCCCGGTTAGACTCGCCTGACCAGACAGGAGTTCCAATCCACGAAAGGAAATGAGATGCTCCACCGAATTGCGAAGAACTGGTCGTTTCTGATGTTCCTGGCTTTGCTGGTCGGGTTGCTTTCCTCGGCTTTGTTTTCTCAGCAGGGCGCCGCAAACAACACACTGATCATCGACGCCGATCAAGGTCATTACACCATCAATCCCAACATCTACGGTCACTTTGCCGAGCACTTGGGCCGGTGCATCTATGGCGGGATCTATGTGGGTGAGGATTCACCGATCCCGAATACGGACGGGATCCGCAACGATGTCGTCGAGGCGCTGCGCAATATGAAGATTCCCGTCCTGCGGTGGCCGGGCGGTTGCTTCGCCGATGAGTACCATTGGATGGACGGGATTGGCCCGAAAGACAAGCGTCCTGAGATGGTCAATACTCACTGGGGCTACGTCACGGAGGACAATTCATTCGGAACGCACGAGTTCATGGAACTGTGCGACCTGTTGGAGTGTGAGCCCTACATCACGGGCAATGTCGGCAGTGGCACCGTCCAAGAGATGCAGCAGTGGGTGGAGTACCTCACGTCTAACGCGGACAGCCCCATGACGCGGCTGCGAAAACAGAACGGCCGGGCGGAGCCCTGGAAGGTCAAGTACTGGGCCGTCGGCAATGAGAACTGGGGATGCGGCGGAAACATGAGGCCGGAGTTCTATGCCGATCAGTATCTCCGATTCGGCACTTACCTTCGCAATTTCGGCGACAATCAGCTCTACAAGATTGCCTGCGGTCCCAACACCGCCAACTATGAGTGGACGGAAACCGTGATGGAAGCGCTCACCGGTGGCTATCGTCCGCGAGTCCAAGGGCTGGCGCTCCACTACTATACTCGGGTACGTCGTTTTGGCCCGGGAATGCAGAGAGAGCAGGGATTGAGCAACTCGGCCACCGAATTCGGCGAAAATGAGTGGTTTCGCATTTTGCAGGGCGCTCTGTTCATGGACGAACTCGTGAAGAAGCACGGCACGATCATGGACAAATACGATCCCGAAAAGCGGATTGGCTTGATCGTCGATGAGTGGGGAACCTGGTATCAAGTCGAGCCCGGAACGAACCCTCGATTCCTCTACCAGCAGAACACGCTTCGCGACGCGCTGGTGGCCGGGCTCACTCTGAACATCTTCAACAACCATTGCGACCGCGTCCAGATGGGAAATATCGCCCAGACCGTCAATGTGCTCCAGGCGGTGATACTGACTGAGAATGGGAAAATGATTCTGACTCCGACCTACCATGTGTTCGAGATGTACAAGGTTCATCAGGGTGCGACCATGTTGCCGACGGACTTGAAGACGGCGGACTATCAGTTCGAAGATGAATCGATACCCGAGTTGAATGCCTCGGCCTCGCGTGATGCCTCCGGCAAGATTCATGTGTCGCTGTGCAACACGAATCCACATCGGGCTGCTTCGCTCGACTGTGATTTTCACGGCACCACGGTCAGGTCGGTAACGGGGAGAGTCCTGACGTCGGGCCAGATGACGACTCACAACACCTTTGACAGTCCGCATGCTCTCGAGCCGACAACTTTCAGTGATTTTCAGGTCAACGGGAGCAGGGTCACGGCGAGTCTGCCGCCCATGTCCGTTGTCGTCCTGGAGGTCGAGTAACACAGTCTGCGGACGAGCCATCGAAGAGAAGCCGTCGATCCACGACAAGGATCGAAGGCCGTCAACTCGGGGCTCGACCGACTCTGGGTTCACGATCGCGACGCCTGCTCTCTTCGCAGGCAGGCGTCCTCTTGTTGGGTGGTTCAATATGAAGATACGGCACCTCGTCGTTGCTTTTCTCCTTTGCCTTTCGATACCCTCGGTTACGCTCTGCCAGCCTGCGAGTGGAACGGAGGCGGCGCACCTCGAGATCGATCTGACCCACGAAATCGGGCCGATGGATCCCGTCTGGGCCTGGTTCGGTTACGACGAACCGAACTACACCTACATGAAGGACGGCAGGAAGCTCCTCTCCGAGATCGCCGCATTGAGCTACACGCCGGTGTACGTACGAGCCCACAACCTGCTGACCACCGGCGATGGGACGGCGGCTCTCAAGTGGGGCTCCAGCAACGCCTACACGGAGGACTCCGGCGGGCATCCGGTCTATGACTGGACGATCATCGATCGGATATTCGACACGTACGTTGAGCGGGGCATGAAACCTCTCGTCGAGATCGGATTCATGCCGAAAGCGCTCTCGATCGCACCCGAACCGTATCGCCATCACTGGCGACCCGGGCAGCCATACGGCGACATTTTCACGGGCTGGTCCCAACCGCCGAAGGACTATCGGAAGTGGGCGGAGCTTGTCTACCAATGGGTACGGCACTCGGTGGAACGCTACGGGAGCGCCGAAGTTCAGAGTTGGTACTGGGAGCTCTGGAACGAACCCGATTCGCGCTACTGGGCGGGTACGACCGCCGAGTACTGCAAACTGTACGATTACACTGCCGATGCGGTGAAACGTGCGCTTCCATCCGCAAGGGTCGGTGGTCCCCACGTAACGGGTCCGACCGAGGGCGGCAATTCCGTCAAGTTCCTGAGGGCTTTCCTGGAGCACTGCATCTCGGAGACCAACGCAGTGACCGGCGAGAAGGGGACCCCGATCGACTTCATTGCTTTCCATGCGAAGGGTTCGCCGCGCGTCGAGAATGATGTTGTCACGATGAATCTTGGACGCCAGCTTCGCCAGATCTCCCTCGGCTTCGAGACCGTGGCCTCCTTCGACGAGTTGAAGGATCGACCGGTGATCCTCGGAGAGTCCGATCCGGAAGGGTGTGCTGCGTGTCCCGTGCAGGAGTACCCGCAGAACGATTATCGGAACGGAACGCTCTACTCGAGCTATACCGCCGACGCGGTCACCAGGACGATCGAACTGGCAGACCATTGGAACGTGAATCTGAGGGGTGCCGTGACCTGGGCGTTCGAGTTCGAGGACCAGCCCTGGTTTGCCGGCTTTCGCGACCTGGCCACAAACGGCGTCGACAAACCGGTGCTCAATGTCTTCCGGATGCTCGGCATGATGCGGGGGACGCGAGTCGAAGCGAGGGGTAATCTCTCCTATGATGTCCTGACCGTCCGCGACCAGAGTGTCCGTGGTGAGCCCGATATCAGCGCGCTTGCCACGCGGGATGCGAGGTCCGCTGCGATCCTTGTGTGGAACTACCACGACGTCAACGAACTGCCTGGGCCTTCGAAGGTCGAGGTCCGGATCGAAGGGATTCCCGTGGACCAGTGCCTGCTGCAGCACTTTCGCGTGGATCGGGACCACAGCAATGCCTACCAGGTCTGGATCAAGATGGGTTCGCCTCAGAATCCAACCGCTGATCAGGTTTCGACCCTGGAGCGCGCCGGCCAGTTACATCTACTGACGTCCCCTCGATGGATGAAGACCGAGAGTGGTGCCATTGTGGTTGCGATGGAGCTGCCTCGTCAGGCCGTCTCGCTGTTGAAGTTGGATTGGTGATACAGGAGGATGGGACCATGGAGTTGGCCGAACGCATGTCCCGTCTCGGAACGGAGACGGCCTTTGAAGTTCTGGCTGCCGCCAAAGCCCGGGAAGCGGCGGGGCACAAGGTGATTCATCTCGAAATCGGGGAGCCTGATTTCAACACACCCGAGTACATCGTTGAGGCTGCCGTTGCGGCACTGCGTTCTGGAGCGCACCACTACACGCCGGCGACCGGAATTCTCGAATTGCGTCAGGTGATTGCGGGTGAGGTTTCGAGAACCCGGGGAATCACTGTCGACCCTGACCAGGTGGTCGTCACCCCGGGCGGAAAGCCGATCATCTTTTTCAGCCTGCTCGCTCTGGCGGGGGACGGTGACGAAGTCATCTATCCGAATCCTGGGTTTCCCATCTACGAGTCGATGATCCGCTACGTGGGTGCGAAACCGGTGCCTGTCCCTCTGCGTGAAGAACTCGATTTCCGGTTGGATGTGAACGAGCTTTTGGGCCTGATCACGGATCGGACGCGCCTGATCATCATCAACTCGCCGAACAATCCGACCGGCTCGGTGCTCACCTCAGGAGATTTGGAGAGTATCGCGGCAGCCACCGTGGAACGGGACCTGATGATCCTGTCCGATGAGATCTACAGCCGGATGCAATACGAGGGGACACACACGAGCATCACCCGGTTTCCAGGGATGCAGGAGAAGACCATCCTTCTCGACGGGTTTTCCAAGACCTACGCCATGACGGGCTGGCGCCTCGGATACGGCGTCATGGAACAGAGCCTCGCTCAGCAGATTGGAAAGCTCATGATCAACTCCAACTCCTGCACGGCCGCCTTCACCCAGATGGCCGGGATCGCCGCGCTGACTGGCGATCAAGGACCGAGCCGGCGCATGGTGGAGACCTTCCGACAGCGCCGGGACCGGTTGGTGGGGCTTTTGAATCAAGTAAGGGGCGTGACCTGCCGCACCCCCCTCGGTGCCTTCTATGCTTTTGCGAACGTCAAGAGCTTCGGCAGGCCTTCGCGCGAAATCCAGGACCTCCTCCTCACCCGGGCCGATCTGGCACTCCTCTCCGGCGGTGCCTTTGGCCGTTTTGGAGAAGGCTACCTACGCTTTTCCTACGCGGCGTCGCTGTCCGATTTGGAGGAGGGTGTTCGGAGAATGGCGGGAGTGCTCGGGACGCTGACGGCCAAACCCTAATCAGGCCCCCGACGCCACGGCAGTGTGCGCAGAGCGAAATCGAGACGGCCGCGGACCGCGTGGAAGACGAAAGAACCCAGGCAAAATCGGCCCAGAGCCAAGGCGGAGACCGCCGCGAGAAACAGCAACTCGAAGACAATGGCAACGGCATGCCACCCGCCAAACAGCGACAGGGCAATGATCAGGGAAAAGGTTGCGGCCATTCCCTGTGCGAATCGTCGCGGCGGCGGTGCCGGTGAAAGAACGGGCTCCTTTCCCCTTGCGGAGATTCTGGTGTGGTTGTAGATCGCGTCGAAGGGATTCCACTGAGGGAAGAGAGCGCTCCAGGAGAGGGTAACGGCCAAGGCGAGGAAGAGAAATCCCCACTGGAAGATCGCACCCGCCAGGACCAGGAGCCCGATGACTCGTGGCTGAAAGACAAGCGCATTATATTGAGTCCCGCAAGTTTCTTTGGTAGGGCACTGCAAGCCCTGTTGCAGGATGAAATTGTATTTCGAGCGTGAGTATGGCGAGTGATGCATGCGACGCCTTCCGACTCTCAAGAGGCACGTCGAAGGCAGGTACGCAGGGATCCGCGGTGAGGCCCCGCGTGTCATGTTGCTCTTGAGTCCTCCTTCTACCTTATCCCATCTTCTGCTTCGGATCATCTCGAACGATTCCCTGAGTTCGACAGTGTCCCCGGCCGCTCCGCGCCCACTTACGTTCCAGACCTGATTACGTTCTAGAGACCTCTCCCCGGCGTCAACTACATTTCCCTACCCCGTCTGCCTCAAGCTGACTCGCACCTTCCGGTCGAGGGGGTGAGACGCTGTCTCCTGTATAATTACGATAAATCCTATCGATCCACTGTCATTTAGGAGGAACCTATGAGTGAAGTACTGCATCGAATCTTGGAAGCCAATGACCGATATGCGGCCGAGTTCGGACAGAAATCCGAGCTTCCCGTACCACCCGGGAAACATGTCGCCATCTTGACCTGTATGGACGCAAGGCTCGATCCGATGCGCTTTTCGGGTCTGGAGTTGGGCGACGTCCATATCGTCCGAAATGCTGGTGGGCGTGCCACGGACGACGCGATCCGGTCGCTCGTCATCTCGCACAAACTGCTCGGCACACGCGAGTGGCTCGTGATCCATCACTCGGACTGCGGTATGCAGAGCTTTTCGAACGATGTCATGGCCAGACTCCTCGAGACGTCTCTGGAGACAGCAGAACTCACCTCCACCGGTTGGCAGAACGCCGGACAGGAGACCGGTTCCACAGAGGGGCACTACATCAACTGGCTCACGATCTCAGATCAGCAGAAGAGCGTTGCTGCGGACGTACGCAGGATTCGCGAGCACCCACTGGTCTCTCCGACTGTGTCGATCCATGGCTTCGTGTTTGACGTGAAGACCGGAAGGCTGGTCGAGGTTGCCGAAGCAAGCAGGATCGGTCGCGCAAGACGGCAGCACCAGCCGGCCTGATCCGCCGCCGCGGCTGGATTGCTGTGAAGCATGTTCGACAAACCGACATCCTCCGAGGGGCTGGCAGCGGCGGTCTGTCCGCCCCTTCTGCCCTTCCCGCTCTCAACTCGGTCCTGTTGCCCAATAACAGAAAAGACCCCTCGAGTTCTTCGCGGGAGAGGTAGCGGAATTTCTCCATCCAGAGAATGGCAGGACCCTGTGCGGAAGAATTCCCGGCGGGCTGTCCGCTTGAGGCTCTCTCACACTTTCTCCTTCGACTCACTCCTGGTCCAGGGCTGCAGTTCGATAATGACCTGAAAGGGACAGGCTGTTTCGTCTGACAGAATCCCAAAAGGGACAGACTCCTTTGTACTTTGCTTCGCCTGGGTTTCACGGCTGAAGAAATGAAAGGGACAGACTCCTTTGTACGTTGCTTCGCCTGGGTGTCACGGCTGAAAGGGCTGAAAGGGACAGACTCGTCGTACGTTGCTTCGCCTGGGTGTCACCATCGTCCTGGAGTAGAGTTGGAGTGATCCTCGGCGCACCGCCTAAATCCGGTCTTCGACACGAGAAGGCGTGGAAGCTCGCCTTGCAGACGGTCATCGCCGCCTTACCCAGACACTCACGGACCACGAGAATCTCTCGGCTTGCCGGGTTGCACCATTGGTGGTTCGCCGTCGGCGGGAAGCGCTGACACTTCCGCTCACCAGCTCACATGTACGACCTGTGGCTCTTCAAGGGAAATCCCGACGGAACGAGCACTTTGGTTCACGGAAGAGCGGGCCGTTCCGCCTCCCTTCCAGTCGGCGCCCTCGAAAACACCCGTCTCGACGTGCAGATCGCGGATCTGCGGCCACACGAACTCCGAACTGGATAGAGTGGCTCGGCAACGATAGCCGGCGATGAAAAACTCAGTTGGGCCTGTGGCAACCCCGATTGCCTGACCATCGCCGGCGCCCGAGACGCTGAGCCGAACTCCGCGCAGATCCTTCCAGGTCGTGAATTCCTCCCCGGGCCGGTTGGAGAGGAATACGGCCAGATCGTCGGTCGTTGCCCGAGAGGCGATCAGCGGGAGCGATCTGCGAAGAGCCGTATAGCAGTCCCGTAGGCGAAAGGCTCCGTTGGCCAACGAGCCGTCGCTCAAGACATAAGGCTGGTAGGGTGCCGGGTAGGAGATATTCAGCGCCCAGGGTGCGAACAACGGCGCACCGAATTCGCCGATCGAGATAAACGCCAGTCTTGCATCAACCGAATCAGAACCGGAGTTTGTCTCTGTCACCGACGGAAGGTTCCTTCCGACTTGATAGCGGCGAAGCGTCGCCCGAAGGTCGTTGGCACTGCTCTCGGAAGAAGTGTAAAGGTTCAATCCGACGAAGTCGATCGCCGGGCAGTTGTCCAGATAGTACGGGACGTGCTCGCCGGGAGCTCCACCGATCATCCAGTCGGCGACCTTACCCCCAACAAAATTCAGGAAGAAAGGTAAGGGATAGACAGCCGCCCCGGCATCGGTGAGACGGCGAATCCAATTGGAACTGAATCGCCACGCACTGAACCGAAGATCGCTTTCGAATCCGCCGTCTTTGAACAGTTCGTCGGATGCCGGCGAATGGTCCCGCCAGAGCTTGGGATTCTGTCGGTCGGCGCCGAAAACGGAGATTTCATTTTCGACCTGAACCATCAAGATCGTCCGGTCCTCGGCGTCGACCTCTCGGATGTGCCGCATGAAAGCTGCAAAAGCCTCGATCTCCCGTCGGATGATTGCATCCGAGTCGTAGGAAGCGACGTT
Source organism: uncultured Acidobacteriota bacterium (assembly GCA_963823995.1). Classification (GTDB taxonomy): domain Bacteria; phylum Acidobacteriota; class UBA6911; order RPQK01; family JAPXNP01; genus JARRKC01. Next base: position 1,384 of record CAWGNQ010000008.1, on the reverse strand, counting down.
GTGGTGGCTGATCCCGTCTGCATCCACGGCACGTGGATAGGTTTCGGAATCAAGGATGATGTCCATCGGGGCAAATACTTCGCCCGCCAGATTCCTGTAAATGGTTCCGTCGCCGCTTGCGTAGTGCCCAAACCATCCCAGGATCAGCTTCAGGCCGTAACGCTCAGCAAGAGCCTTGACGTGGTCGACATAGCTGAAATCGAATACGCCCCTGCCGGGTTCGACCATCGACCACTTGACCGGCACTTTCAGGGCGTTCAGTCCCATCTCGGCAGCCGCCGGATATAGATAGTCGTACGCTCCCAGCGTCTGCTGGTATTCTCCATAGATCAGGCGCATCCAGGGGATCTCGACCGTCAGGATCACGGAAGGAACCCCCTCCATGAAAAACACCGATCTGCCGTCGACCGTTTCGAAGTGAGGGCTGAGATCGGTGCTGATCGGAATCCCCTTAACCCTGGACTGATCACTGGCGGCGACTGCCGGCTTTGCCAGGCCGAGAGCGAGGCAGATGGAGAAGACAATTAGAGACTGGTTTCCCGGACGCTTCACTGAGTCCTCCTCTCCGTGAATCTTGCCCTTGATACAAGTGCTGTGCAAGCAGAGTCTGGCAGAATCAGACGGAAAGCACGAAGGCGGAGGCTCCACGTTTGACTGCAGAGCTGGCCAAGCAGCATCAATCTTGTCAATCGGCCGCGCACACGACCTGGAGGTCTCTGTGATAGGACCTCATTCGTCAGAGCAACAGGATCTCGGCTCTTGTATCGATTCTCCGGATGAGAATCGATCTTCCGTACAACTTATCGTAGATTCCGGAACGCGTGCGTTATAAGTATGTGACATTCATGGGCCCCGGCTGCAGAGATTTTCAGGGGGGAGTTGATTGGACGTTTTCCGTTGAGGGCGGGAAGACGGGACAAGGTTTGGGGAGGACCGGACAGAAGTCTGTCGAGTGATCGAGCCGATCGGGTGCTTCAGGAAGTCTATTTAAATATGGTGGCACATACTTTGTTGTTGGAGATTCTGTTGTCTGGAGTTGGCTGGTGATTCAATAGAAACTTCAATCCTGCGGGATCCGATCAACCGAGAGGACAGCATGTACCGCCATATTTTATTTGCCCTATCGCGGTCCTTTCTGCTACGGTGACGGCAATCAGGAGGAGTCACGCCATGTTGTCCTTTGACAATCACACCGTTCAGCTCCAAGGGCCCGAAGGGACTTTGAGTGTCCCCGAAGGCGACGAGATCACCCGCAAGCTGGCCATGCTGTTCGAAGGTCAGTGTGAAGGACTCGGTCCGGTCGCCGCCGCCCGCAAGTTCGGCTATTCGAAGCAGCGCTACTACCAGTTGCTGCAAGCGTTTTCCGAACGCGGGGCCCTGGCCC
>CAWGNQ010000007.1:0-10082 GCA_963823995.1 uncultured Acidobacteriota bacterium | reverse complement strand
AGTAACTAGACAAGTGTTGACAATAAATCACTTAGCTGGTTTCAGCTTGGACTGTAGTAGACTCAGCTGGACTTTGACCCGCACTTCCGCACCCTGGGCGCACCCTGGAAGGAACCGGATCAGGCCCAAGCCACAGCTGCAGTGGCGTGACTGTGGGCGAGTTCTTCACTCGGCCCTGAGGCTGATCGGCGGCAGGACTCCGACGGCAGGACCGATGATCGGTGCCTGTGAAGCAGGGGCGAGTGTAGCCGGAGCGTTCCTCATCCCGCCGTTCCTAATCACGCCCAGTTAACCTGACGGTACTGCTGGGGGGCGAGATCAGTGATCGTACGAAGCCGACATCCCCGTCACGATCTGCCAGCTCTTTCCCCGCCGTTGCCACGTGTGGGTGAGGCGTAGCCAGCTGTTTCTTTCGATACTCCACCCGTCTTCCGATTCCGATAGATATCTCTCTCCAGATAATGCGTCACGACGACGTCGCCAAACGAGCGTACCGCTTCTCGCTTCAGCTCATAGTCGAAACCTCGTCGGATCCCGGTGCAGTGGCGGATCCAGTCCGCAATATTGTCCTTGCTCGGAGGGTGTGGGCTGAAGCTGGGCCAGCCAACAAAGCGCTCGTCCCAGAGCGCACGGTAGGCGTCCAGATCCTGTTCCTTGACATAACTTCCAGTAGTCTTCCTCCAATTGCCACACAGCAGCTTCATCCTCGGTGGGGCCCGCGAAGGCTATCCGGGGGACAATCATCAGAAGCAGCAAAGCGCCTACGTGTTTCATGCCTTCCTCCTCGGTGGTGTCTTGGCACCAGGCTCAAGTGGACACCGACAATTTGATTCTCTGTAAGTCGTCACGAAACCGAAGCGCTCTCCTTCTAGACGGACATCGGCTCAGCGACGCGATGATGGGGTGGTTGAGCGAAGCGAGCACCTGGGCTTCCCGCTCGAAGCGCCCCATGCGCTGCGCGTCCTGCGCAAGATCTCGGTAGCACTTTCAGCGTACCTGGCGGTTCAACCGGGCATCGGTGGCCCGATAGACTTCGCCCATCCCTCCGGCACCGAGCTTGTCGGTGATCTAGTAATGAGCGACCGATTGTCCAATCATGGGAAGAGAATCTGATCAATATGATAATTCAAAGCAGAAGCTTAATTCAAATGTTAAGGGGTGATCTGGAGGCTTGTGGACGCGCCCGGCCAGAGATGAAGTCCGGCTCAGGGGTTTCGTTCGGCCAGGGGAGACACAGTATACCGCCCGACAACATCAGATTTCGTGATTATCGCCGAGCGGATTGAAGAGGAGAGCCGGCGAACCGTCTGGCTTGGTCTTGCCGACTCTCCAAAAGGCGATGTGGTTTGCTGGAATCACTGGCCGTCCGCCGGCTCCAGATGACCGGTGAAGCAGATCTCCATGTTTTCCGGGGCGTTCCTGCGGGCTACCTTGAAGACCACATCCGTGCCTGGATCGCCGTAGACCTTCATGGTCCGGCCGTCCCGCATGAAGCGGAAATCAGCCCCGTCGATCGAGCCGACAAAGTGCTCGGCAGCCACCGTGCCAACCGTGGTCTCAATCAAGCCGACCACGATTTCGTCCGAGTCGAGCGAAGCCGACACCGTAGCATCCTCTATCACCAGGCGCGAATCAACCGGCACCACGAAGGCCAGGGTCGGGTTGTACACCGTGGCACAGACATTGACCGGCTGTTCACTCGGCGTCTTGGCCTTCTGGGCATAGAGCCCGAAGACTGTCAAAGCATTCACCACCAAGAAAACACATACAGACTTTCTCATGACACACCTCCAGCATCGAACAGTTTGGGTTAGGCAAACGAGCTCCCTGGTATGGGAATCCAGGGAGAGCTGTCCACCGGAGGACCGGGTTCGGCGAAGACGGCCGCGCGAACGCGCAATGCCGAACTTCCAATGCCGACCTGACACGGTCCAAGCTCGTGAGCGGCTGCTTGGGATCGACCGCCTTGTGATCGTTCCCTCAGCGCCCTGTCGATCGTACATGCGGAGGGGGAGAAGGATTCGGCTCAGACACCTGTCGCGTTTCGAGGCAACGGGGTGGCAACTCTGCTTGACAGCCCCCTCATCAGAGGAGTCTCATGCGAATAGGATCGCGGGTTCACAGGGACGTGCTGGATGCTCCTGAACCTGGTGAGAGCTTGGTGGCAGGCCGTGGCGCGTCCGGCCACGGAGACTTTTCGACGCCTGGCAAGCAAACGGAGCCACGTGAAGGCGCTGACCGGCGTTCTGTTTGCCGCCGTCCTGGGCCTTCGGATTTCCTGGATCATCCACAGGTTGTTGCATGATCCCGGAGAGGAGTTCATGGGTCTCGCGTCGATCTGGCTCCCCAGGGGCACCGGCGCCCCGGTTGCCAACTGGGCCATCCTGGTGCCCCTTGGCGTCGTCCATGGCTTTCACACCTTCGAGATCGTGCTCTTACATTTCGCCTGGCTTCTGGGCGGCCCGGAGATTCGACTTCGACGCACAGAGTACGACCTGGCCGAAGCCGCGGAGCGAATTCGGCGCACGAAGCATCTTCAAACCGAGGACTTCGCGGCCCACAGCGTCCTCCGGCCCCTTTCCGAGAAGGCGGCGCTTGAAGTGTACTCCCGCGCCGTACGGGATGAATCCCAGTAGAATGAGACCCAGACTAGACAAAGGATCTCAGACTGCGGAACCGGGCTCGTCTCCACGACCCGGCTGAATCCGATCATCTCCGGTGAAGCGATGGACCTGATCATCTCCAGACTTACGCCCAGGGACGCCGACCGCGCCTTTGCGCATTGTGCCCTGTTTTGGGACATGAAGACTGCGACTGAAGACCTGGCGGCTTATCTTTCCGACCCGAACTGCATCCTCTTGACAGCCGAAATCGCTGGCCATCCCGTCGGCCAAATCCTCGGCTACATCCTGAGACGGTGGGATTCACGGAAGCCGCAGCTCTTCCTTTACTCGATTGACGTAGTGGCCGCACACCGTCGGAAGGGCATCGGTCGACAATTGGTTAACGAGTTTCGCCGCCTCGGCAGAGAAGCCGGATGTGAAAGCGCCTTTGTCATCACGAATGAGTCCAACGCTCCCGCGATGCAATTTTACCGGGCTCTCGGAGGCAATCGACCCAATCCGGACGATGTAATCTTCGAATGGATCTAGGCGCACGAAGAAAGGCTTGCCTGGCTCGTCGCCGGTCCCCCCCCAAGGGCGAGGCATGAGCTTGTGCGGATTATGGAGAACGAGTTGACGCCGACGAACCGAGATTGGAGCTGGTCGTGTTTCCAGCGGGATCCCGCCGCAAGGCCGCTGGCTGCCCCGTGAAGTGCCCGTGCCGTTTTGGGCACTGTCTCCTCTCCCCGGCTCATCACCAACGACGCCGCTGAGACCATCCGGCGGCCCTGCGCGGGCTCCCTTGCTCCCCGCGAAGACTAGAAGGCTCAGTTAAACCCTTTTCACTGGGATCACGTGCCGAACGTCCGTCGCCCCGTGGATTCTCGATATCTGAGACCCGCCGTGGGCTCAAGTGGATGTGGCAGTGGAGGATCGTCTGGCGGACGTGCGCAGTCCCCGAGACTGATTGCCCCCCTGATTACCCCTTGATTCTTCTCCCCCCACGGGCCAACAATGTCTAGTCGAGTCGCATGGGAAAGCTTGAGGAACTCCGAAAGGGCGCGTCGGTTCGAGGAGTACTGCGCAATGACGTCGGCTCCGTCATGGAAGGGCAAGGCCGTCTTTCGCCTTCGAGGCGTCTCTGAAGGGAAATTGACCATGATCACCCTCGAAGAAGTTCTCGCGGAAGCCCGAAAGAACAAACGGATTTGCCCCAAGCCACAGAAGTGGCAACAGCTTTACCAGATGCTGCCCGACAGGAAGCGTGTGGCAGCAGAGTGGGAGCCACCTCTCCCCCTGATATTGGCCGCTTGGTGGGAGACCCCTGGTTTGATGAAGATACTGCGCCTGCGCGAACACATCGAGTGGGCTGCGGCTCATGAGTGCCTGGAACAGGTGTTCTCGTTCCTTCGGACACTACCGGAAGAGCAGTGGCACCATCTCGGGGATTGAGATGCTCAATACATCGAGGTGACACTATCGTGTTCGAGCGGCACACCTGGGGTCTGAGGGCTCACGCAGCAGGGACCACCGACACGATCCCGAAGTCGTGGAAGTTCGCGGAGGGGCGACTGAACGAGTTTGCGGGCCAAGCCGAACAGTTCTGTGCTCGCCGCGAGCGACAGGTTTCTACCCAAGTGCGGACAAGAACTCCGTATGAAGAAAGCTAAAGGCAGGTTCCTCTACCGTGCACTGCGCGTCTTTTGCATACACCGCGAAGGCGACTCGGGAAGATCTTGAAGCCGAGTTGACTCGCGACGTTCTGGCCGGTCTCCTCAAGGACGATTCCAGACCCGTCCTGAATACCTTCGTCGACCTCGTTTCGACGACACCGGAGCTGCTGGAGGAACTGGAAAAGCTGGTCAGGGAGAAGAAACAATGACGGTCTCCGGGCTTCTCGTCCTGTTTCTCTATGCCGTCGCCTTGATGTGCCTCGCCGCTTGGGGACGAGCACCGCATCGATGGTCGGATTCATCACCCTCTTGGCATAGCAACGCGCAACGGGATCCTGCTCGTTTCCCGCTACGAGGACCTGATCAGAGACGGTCGAACGCTTCGGGAAGCCATCCTGGAGGGCTCGATGGACCGCCTCAACCCGATCCTGATGACGGCCCTCACCGCGGGCCTTGCGCTGATTCCCCTGGCCCTGACCGGTGATCGGCCCGGCAATGAGATCCAGTCGCCCTCGGCCATCGTGGTTCTGGGAGGTCTCCTCTCGTTGCCCTTCCTGAACATGATCGTCGTGCCCGCCTTGTGTTCCCGCTTCTACCCGCGAGAACGCGAACGGCATTGACCAAAAGGTCCAAGTGAAGCCGGTCTATGTACGAGAAGCTGCCAAAACGCCTCATCACGTTGGCGGGAGGATCCAAGGGACCCAAGGAATGAAGAAGGAATGATCGCCAGGCCTGGCAGAGGACCTCGGCGCTCATCCTCCGTGTCGAAGTGAACGAGTTGGGTGGGGTTCTGACTTTCGACCACTCCGGTAGCGAATCCAGGCCAGGATGGATCCACAAAGAAGTGCCACGAGCAATAATATGCCAACACCGGGGAAGAAGATCGCGAAGCCGCCCAAGCAGACCACGCTGACGATGATGGCTCCCAGCCTGTGGACTTGAAACTTGACGAGAAGGATGGCGACCAGGATCCCGCCCGCCAAGGCCGCAACAATGAAAACCCAGGCACCGGGCACCCCAACCGCAACTATGATCGCGATACCGACGGCAAGAATTGCGCCGGGGATCCCTACGATCGGCAGGTTCGTGAAGGAGCCTTGGCGAAAGTAGCCCATGCGTACTCCGACAGTGACCTTATCAGGTCTGGATTGATTTTGGAACTGACGGGGTGAGGCGGAGTATTGTGGAGATCGGAAAACATCCACCGAATTCCCGGCACTGCCGTACCGGGCTATTCTCACCACGCCCCTGACGGGGCGCCTGAACAGTTCACGGAACTCGAGACCCGGAACCCGGAACTGATCTGGTGGGCGGTACTGGGTTCGAACCAGTGACCTCCGGTTTGTAAGAACGGATCCAACCCTCTACGAAGTGATCCCTTCGGGTCACTAACCACTCATAACCTGTCTAGCCGGGTCTCTCCCGTTTGTGTCCTAAGTCGAGATTCTGGCTCCGCTTGTGGGGCGCAGGAAAGGAACAGGAAACATGGCTACGCAGGCACATTTCAGAGCCATGAACACCGCCGCTTGGCTCGTGTCCGATTGCGCACCCGCATCGCTCATTCGGGATTCTGGATTCCTTTGCCTTCCTTGTCCGATCTCGAATCGGCGACTGCGCGGAGATCCTGAAGTGATGACTCATCGGCAACGGATCGAGGCCCTGCAGGAATTCGGGTACAACGAGCGTGAGGCGGCGTTTCTCACAGTGGCCGCGCTTCAGAGCGGCTACTTCTTGCGGCGCCAGTACAACCGGTTCGCGGGCTGCCAACACGGCAAGGCCGTCGTCCAACTCGTCAAGAGAATGGCCGCCCACCGGCACTCGCGCACCATGGTCTTTCCCCACAACACCGGCGTCTATCACCTCTGCTCACGTCCGCTCTACCAGGCACTGGGCGATGCGAACAACCGTAACCGCCGCCGGCGATCTCCCGCGGCGATCAAGGCCAAACTGATGGCCCTCGATTTCGTTCTGGACGATCCGGAGCGGACTTATCTGTTCACGGAGCGCGAGAAGTTCGACTACTTCGCCAGCCACCGAAAGATCTCACCCGACTTCTTGCCGGGAAAGGTCTATTCCTCGAGGCGATCGAACGACGAGACCATTCGATACTTCGTCAACAAGCTCCCCGTCTTCCTGTCGCCTGCCGGGGCAGGCTCTCCGCCTGTGATTTCCTTTTGCTACGTCGACCCGGGGGCTCGTTCCCTGGCGGGCTTCGACACGTTTCTCACCCTGTACAGCGGCCTGTTCCGACAGCTGGACCGAGTTCGTCTCTTCTATGTCGCCGATACGGAACGCCACTTCGACACCGCAGAACGGAGAGTGAAATCGTTCATCGAGTCCCTTCATTCCGACGCAGCAGGCGACGACTACATTGTGGGCCTTCTCGAATACTTCCGCCTCGAACATCTCTACGAGACCGGGCAGTTTCAGTCCCTGACTCGAGACGGTTTGATCCGTCTGAAGAAGGCTCGGCGAAGCTTCCGTGATCACGACACTGAATGCCTCTTCAATCTCTGGAAGCGGGATGGCGATGGGGCGGTCTCGAAGCGGATCCGGAACCAGAAACCATCTGGTGTCCCGGACCGCGTGGACTTCGTGACGTACCACCTCGAACACAGCTACGCCTTTCTCGAGACCTTCAGCACGCGTTGAATCGCCGCTCCATGGCACCGTGATCGGTGAAGACCCGCCTGCAACAGGGTTCCGCCGTACATTTCACCTCAGATTTCACCCTGGTGACACATCCAACAGGAAGGATCTCAACAAGTTCGGGAATTGCTCGATGCAGGATTGGGCGACCCGTGGGGTCGCAGTGTGGGCGGGAGCGACCCCGGTCATTTGGCGGTTGAGCCGCCCAGACCGATTCCTCAGCCCGAAGCCTCGGCCGGGGTCGCTCCCGCCCACCCTACGACAGTCCGATCACTGACCTAGAAGCTCGAAGAACCGCTCCCGACTCATCTCGGCCACTCGGAGCAGATTCTTGATGACGAAGACCGGGACTTCGTCGTACATCGGGATGACCAGGGGGCGCTTGAGTCCGATTTTCGTGAAGATCAGGTGATCGCCCTTTTGCCGGTTGAATACAAAACCCTCCCTCTCGAAAACCTTGACCAATCTCCGGTAGTCGATGGGTCGGATGGCGGGCATTGGATCAGAGGGTCAGAGTGATTCGGTCGAGAGCCACGAATTCGGGCGGATGCCAGCGGTTCCCTTCCCGGCTGTAACCTGCCTCTTGGAGGACTTCCTCAAGGGAACCGAGATCCCGACTTGTCTCGAGAAATCCCCAAACGGCATCCCGGACGTTGCGGCGGACCTCGTCCTCGTCTTTGCCGCAGCTCGATAGGTCCAGCTCCGGCACATAGCCGACGAACATCTCCCCCTCCCGAAAGATATGGACCGTGAAGGAAACGCCTTCAATCGGGGATTGTTCTCGAGCGGACGTCTTTCGATTTGGCACCACTAGATTCTAGCATCGTACGCAATGCGCCCGCAGAGCCTTTCCGGTTGCTCTGGTGGAAAAGGGCCAGAAGATCAAGGTTACTGATCAACATTGCTGAAGGTAGAGAATTGCTTTGATGATCGCTCATTCAAACGGGCAGACATTGTATTCGTCTGAAACTGCGCTGAAATGCCGCTCATCGACGAAATCCTGCGCAAGTGGCTCTTCAAGGATTGCGGCGAAGCCGCTTTGGACCGCGGCAGCTCGCTGCCGCCTTTTCTGGAAGGGCGCGAGACCCCGAACAGAGCCTTGCGCCGGTTGATAGGGGCATGCCTCCTCGCACGAGGTCGCTACGAGGCAGCCGATTGAATCGTTTCCTCCGGCGCGGTTCCCCACTTCTCCAGCGCGATCGAGGACAGCCGGGAGAATTCGTCGAGGAATTCCCTGAGGCTGAGATGGAATGCTTGGGCGAGGCTCCGGGCCGCCTCGAGCGTGAGTTGAGACTCGCCTTGCTCGATTCTCCGGACCTGACGCTCACTGAGACCTGCGATCTGGGATTGAGCGAGTCCTCGTGTCTCCCGCATGTGCTTGATCACCTGGTAGGTGAAGTCCCTTCGAGCCCTGTCGATCTCGAGCTCAATGAGGTATGCGGAATCGGTCTCCTTCAGAAAGTCGGAAACGCTGCAATGCAGATCCAGGGTCGGCCAATAAAGATAGGAGCCATCCGGATCGATCGTAAACGGCGCCGGTTCGCCGTCGAATGCCTGGGCCAGAAACGGAATTCGCTCGAGTGGGAATTCGTGGAGGACCATGTCTCCTCCGAGAATCCAAAGCGATATTCCAAGCGGATAGGCATCCACGATCGAATCGTACGGATCGCCTGCCTGTTGCGCGATCAGGAGTCGCCTCACCGCCCCCCAATCTCGCGTGACGTGGATCCGCCCACGGATTCTTCTGATGCCCAGTTCTTCGATGACGAGAGGAACCGCCTGGTCGGGGACATCAAGGATGACCAGGTACTGAACGTGGCTTCCTCGAATCCAGGGAATCTTGTGGTCGAGTATCTCGGACGCGGCTGCGACGACGACACGTTCCCGTCCTTCACCCTCGAGGCCTGCCAACCTCTTTCCCAGCTCGGCGATCTCCCGCGGAAGCGTCGGATGCGACAGCACCTTGCTCGAGAAGTACCATGTCTTGTTGTGGCCGGCTAGTCTTGCCATCTGCGCACCTTTCGTTCCCATTCCTCGAACAGCTTCCAGGCGACAGCACACTTCCCTTCTCTTGGGACAACGTGCTGACTCCGTCTGCTCATCACCTCACCTCCCGGGACCTCCGGTATCTTGCGGACCGGCCATGATACTCGGATATGTTAGCATAATTCGTCCGGTACAACACCGAATCCTGTTTGACTCCCCTCTCTTCGGGGCTCGCCGAAGTGAGCGAGAGCCCTGTGTTCCATCGCCTCAGGGCTCACAGTCGGCGTTCTCGGCCGACAGACCCGTCGGTCCAACGCATTCCGAGTGAGTTGTCCACCGTTCCGGCCATCGTGTCCAGCATTCCGCTGCCCACCCCGAGATGAGGGAATCTCATCTCGGAATCAACAGACATCCCCTCCGGAATCTCTGGACAAGTTCGATCGGAAAACTGGACAACCTGCCCGCAACGTCCGACGCTGCGTGTCTGACTAACTTCTGGCTGACGTCAAAATGCGTCGGCTTCTTCCGCGAGTCGGCAGCCATTGAGTTCGCTTGCACCCGCGCTGCAGCGAAAGCGGGTGGAAGAGATCTTTGGCTGGCTGAAGACGATCGGGTTGATGCGCAAGGTGAGGGTCCGAGGTCAGCGGAGAGTGAACTGGATGTTCCAGTTTGCGACAGCCGTTTACAACCTGGTTCGGATGCGCAATCTGCAGGTGGCGGCAAGTGTCTGAGTCGCACGGCAAGACCGAAAAGCACCGAGTCACCACCTCGAACCGGCCGCAGTGGAATCGCCATCCACAGCTTGTGAAAGCGAAATCAGCCATTTCCCCTGAGTGAATCGACAACGGAGGAGAGCTATGGCGTCACAACCCCGTTTTTCCGCAGCCTGTTAGAAGTGTCGGGGTGGCCACTGATCTACTCGTCAGCCTGGTACTGAGCGATGACTTTCTTCATTTCATCAAACATCTCCCGGAACCCTGCCAACTCATTCTTGCTGTCGCGGAAAACTTGGCTGGGCCATTCCGTGAAGCGTGCAAGCGCAACATCACCAGAGCTCATCTGTGCAATGAGCAGATCGAAGCTTTCTGAGGGCATGAGCCTGTCTTCCCTCCAGCGAATTGGAGCGTTCTTATCGACACGAACGACCATCTCTGATGCTGGGAACTGATCC
>CAWGNQ010000006.1:0-1533905 GCA_963823995.1 uncultured Acidobacteriota bacterium | reverse complement strand
CCCCCTGGAGGACTGGGGCAAGCTGTTACGCGACAACGCCGCCTCATCGGCGATGCTGGACCGGCTCCTGCACCGCGGCCACCTGCTCAAGTTTGAAGGCCGCAGCTACCGCCTCAAAGAGGCCGCCGTCCGGCTGGCCGGCAAACAAAAAGTCAGCGGATGAAAAAGGAATAAGGATGGATCTCGAAACCGATTGTCGGTAGCCTATTCCTCTACTGTCGCCTGGGGGATTTTGACCCGGCCACAAGTGGGGGATTTTCAAGTGGCCATCCGGGTGATCTCCAAGAATCCAAACCGAGCGTTCACCAGAACTGCTTACGGTGACCCCCAAAGCTCCTGGCGGTTTCGCGGATACCCAGCAGGAACGGCGGCTCTCGATCGGATCGTCTTTGCATCTTAGAGTCCAATGCTCGCTTTCCTTGATGGGCAAAAACCCTTGACGCTTGAGCTCTTCGTGCGCTTTGTCTCTGTTTCTCTGTCTCTTAGACAGCGCTTCGCGTACTTCACCTACCTCGTCCGCGTTCATAGTTTTGTCCACCCACTGATCGTGGACCCACCCGTCTCTACCGTCGTCGAGAATGACTTTATGCCAATGCTCAATTCGGCCCACAGACCTGACGATGGCGTCTTTCCTCAGCTTGGCAATCTCACCGCTGAAGGTCGGTACCACACGCTCATAAACCTCGGTGTCCATGTTGATCAGCAAGAAGACTCCTTCATCGGCATTCAGGTAAGTACCCTTCTGCATCCTCTCCGGGAGTTCCTGCTGCGTGATCACCGTCCCCGCGCCCTTCTGGAGAAATCCCTCAGTGTTACCGAACAGACGGACCCTGTAAAAGCCTTCTTCCTTAGCAACCAACTGAACGATCTCTCCTTCACGAATTGAACATACCGCCTTCTCGAAGAGCGACTGACCCGCATAGAGCGTGACACGACGATTCGCGATAACAAATTCTTCCTCATTCGGGAGAGACGGAGAGAGGCAAAAGCAGCCAGCCGCGAGGACAAGAAGGGTTATTCGCCTGCTATTCATGGAATTCCCCTATCACAGGATGTCTTGGGATCTCACCTGCCTCTGGGAGCCTAGCCGGATCGGTGAGTCCTGTCAAGCCGGAAGGACAGACTGAGATAAGAGACTCAAATAAGCCTAAGTGACGGGGTCTTCAGTCGATCGCAGGGCCGGTTGCAGAACACCAGCAGGTGACCCGAGAAAGGATTGCAGCGGATCACGTGCTCCGCCATCATCGACAGCCCGGCGACGGACCTTCGCGTGGCGCAGGCCACCGTGCACAGATAGACTTTGGTCCTCGCTGGGAAACTCAGCACCCGATCGTCTTCACCGCTGCCAGCGCCGAACGCAACGTCTCCTCGTCGACTCCTCGGCCGATGGGCAGCCCGCGTCCGTTGGCCAGAACCAGCTCGAGGCCGACTTACAGAGCTCCTCAGTCACCAGCGCCAAGCTCGCCGAGTTCTCACCCTTGGGCTTGCTCTTGGCGCCCCTCCGGCCGATCGCTTTCAAGCGAAGCTGTCACCAATGGGACTGGTTCTCCTCCAGCTCACGCCGCCAGCAGAACTCCCGGATCGACAGCCCCCTGCCCACGGCCTCCCTGATCTTCTTCCACCAGTATCCCTTCTCCTTCACATCCCGTTTCGCTCTGTGCATCGGATAGCTCCCGTTCCAATCCGCACACATCGGTAGCCGCAGCACGCACCGCAACAGCGCCGCGGAGTGTCCCTTGAGGAGCCATCCAAGAGACCATGCGTTCACCGAGCGCCTAACTCGAGCCAACGCATGAGGCTCCGCTCCCCTTGAGGGCAGCGGAACGAAAGCGGTCGGACCCGAACCGGCTCTTAGCCATCTTCAAATTCGGCTGTTCTGATAGTCGCGTGGAACGGACGATCATTTGGGGACGCTCGCCCAAGCCAAAAGAACGTTACAGATGCAAAGAGACTCAAGGAAATTATCACGCAATAGAACCAGTTGATCGGAGCTTCCAGCCTGAACTCAGGGAGCGAGTGCCACACCAGCGCTACCCAGAGGACCGAAACATAGAGACTCATGAGTTGGTTTATCTTCGACACCGACAACTTTGACGGCCCCGTAGCGGCATTCCTTACAATTTCGCTCCATCCATTTGGCTTTATCCGGGCAAAGACCACTTTGTATAGAGGGCCGGAGATTCCATCTTCAAGCAGATCAACATGCTTCTCCCAGTTTTCCTGCCAATGTTTGCTCCCACGGTTCACGCAGAACCAACCCACGGAGAACACAAATCCCAGGGACGAAAGTACGACCGCCAGATCTTGCTTATTTGCAGGACTGGAAGCCTGCACAGCCACAAACCCTGCAAATGCTGCACCAATGAAAGTCCAAAAGTAGGCAGCTCTCTTCCAATACAGCTCAATTTCGAACTTCCTAGTGTCGAGAGCGGACACGAGCGCCTTCTCTCTCTTTTCTTTCTCCCGGAAGTCCTCTTCGTACTGCTTCTGTGAATAGTCTGACTGATGCATCATGCCTCCATTTGCCTACTTCGAACCAGATGGCCTCGAGACAATACCCTCGGCTTGCCCTGCTTCCCTATAACACGCCTCGGCTGAGTTCTCATAGACTGTTTACCATCGTTCACGTGGAGTTGCTCTGCCGCTTGACCAAGTGCAGAGATGTGACGGCGCGGCCTCTGACCTCTCCGCGTCACGTTCTCTCTGCTGAAAGAAGCCGACCTTGGATCAGGTGAAGCCAGTGTCTCCTGCCACTGCTTCCTGGCCCCCTTCTTGGGTCATGGATTGGCCAACCTTGTTGACCTGTCCCCCGGCCAACTCGCTTGGTGCTCCTTTTCCCGGCGCTCGAAATCGTGATCCCACAATGTACGATCCGATTTCCCACTGTGAAGCCATACATGAAGATAGTGTGGGGTTTTCCTTTTGAACGCGGTCCTTTTAATGCACCAACCTGACCTTCTCGACCGGGAATCTCCCCGCTCGAGGAGCTCAGCTGCTGCGCCTCCTCGCAGGGGCACTCTGTTCATATAGACAATCCTTCGAACCAGCGAGGATGGAAATCTGGGATCCGGTGCATACCCCGAATTTCGGAGACCACAAAAGAAAGGGATGACTGCCCCGGTAAGGACTGTTTGAGATTCTTCCGTTTCCGGGGCTCTATGTAGGTAGAGGGCAAGAAGAGGCTTCCGTCGCTGTTCAAATGATTCAGCCGGGGAAATTGCGCTCTCGACCAACGTCATTTTGGGAAGACTTCAATTCGGGGGTGGTTTCTGACAGGATCGAGAAGGTCGTGCCCGCGGGTTTCCGGGAGAAGCGGGCCGCTCAGTTTGTGGGCGTCGGGATCCATCTGTTTCGAAGGATCGTCCGAGACAGTCGGACCGTACCTCGGTTGCTGGGGAAGACCCAGATCTATCTCCGGTCAGATCTCGAGGGTTTTCTTCGGCGTCTGCCGGTCGATCACAAGGCCCAGTTGCCAGCTGGTCGGAAGGGAAACCTGCCGGTCGACCGCGAAGCGCCTAAGATGCGGTCTCAAGACCCGGCTAGACTCCACCGAAAGGAGGACTCCCTTGGGCATTAAAGAACTCCCCAACGGGTCTTGGGAGGTCAGTGTCTATTTGCCCGGAAATCGTCGGGACCGAAATCGAAGATGGAGACGCCGTTATCCGACCGAGGAACTGGCTCAGTCGGCCGAACTCAAGCTGAAGATCGCACGGCTGGAAGGCCGGGTGAAAGCAGCCTTGCCGTGCTCGAGGACATGCTGTGAACTGGCCAGTCGATCAGGAGTGGATCTCGCACCATCCGATTCCGCGCCTGCAAAAGTTCCACGAACAGCACGGGCCCGCCCCAATCGCTTGTCCTGTTCTCTCGCCCCCTCGCACACCCCCAGACCCATCAGGACCCGCTCCTGAATTAATGAGCGCTTGAGTTCGGCCACGGCGCCGATGACCGTGAAGACCATCTTTCGCATGGTTGTCGAGGTGTCGCTGGCCTCTTCTGAACTGAGGGAGTCGATAGCGAACGTTTGGAGCGAGCCTGGTCCTCCAGGGAGAGTCCAGCCGTTGTTGCTGTTGCAGAAACTTCTGTATTGTAGAAGTGTATATTTATTCAGACACCGATGAGATATGATCAAATTCGTGCATCGAGAATTCCAGGGAGGTGAGTTGCCATGTCCATCGGTCAGCGTATTCGAGTGGCGCGCAAAAGGGCGGGGCTCTCGGGAGCGGAGCTCGCTCAGCGTGCAGGCTTGGGAGTATCGACCGTGTCCGAACTCGAACACGGGAAGCGTGAACCCAGCCTGAGTCAAATTCGGCGCCTTGCCGAAGTAACCGAGAGGTCAATTACCTTCTTTCTGGAAGAGGGTCCCCCGCCTGGAGAGAGCGTCCTCTGGAGGCAGCGCCCCGAAAACGCTCCTCAGATCGAGTCGTGCTTCATTCGTTTCTGCGAGGACTACCACCGGCTCGAAGTGTGGACGGATGAGCGACGCCCCACCCGGCTTCCCGAAATCGACAAGCCGCTCGAGCGGTTCGATTTCGCCGATGCAAGCGCCCTGGCCAAGGCGACTCGGGATCAACTGCAGCTCGGCGACTTCCCGGGCCTGACGCTCCTGACGGCTCTGGAAGAAGTGTGTGGAGTCAAAGTCCTCCACCTCGGCTTCCAGCCTACCGGGACCGCGGCCTGCGTGGTGAGCGAAAGCTTTGGCGCCGGGATCCTGCTCAATTCCGAAAACGCCCGATGGCGGCGCAACTTCGATCTCGCTCACGAGCTCTTCCACTTGCTCACTTGGAGACAGTTCCGCGAGCGTGGATCGTCGGATTCGCTGGACGAGGGAGGAAAGGAGGAGCAGCTTGCGGACTGCTTCGCCAGTGCACTCCTGATTCCCGAGGAACCCTTGCGCAACCTCATGGAGCAGTTCAAGGGAGCTCGCGGGATTCCGATTTCCTCGGTCTTCGATGTGGCCCGACGATTCGATGTGTCGACGGAGGCGCTCCTCTGGCGGATTCACAATCTGTTTCGCTCACGAGATCGGACAGATCAGACGCGGCGCGATATCGAGAGGGTCCAGAGACTGTCGACGGTATTCGAGAAACGCAACCCGGATCCGGCCCCCGAGAAGCCGGAGCGTTTTCGTGCGCTCGCCGTCAGCGCTCTTCGAAACGGCGAGATTTCAATCGGCAGGTTCGCACAGCTTGTGGGTGCCAGTCGACAGCAGGCGATGAAGTTCCTCGAGCAGGACGGACCCGATGACCGAGAAGCCACGTTGGTTCTTACTTGACGCGAATATCGTGATCGAAGCATTTCGGTTGGAGCTCTGGGAGCGCTTGGTCGAGCGCTGCAGGATTCACCTTCCCCGAACCGTCGTCGAAGAATCCGAGTTTTTCGAAGATCAAGCCGGCGAACGTCACCCGATCGATCTGGCGCCCTGGATTTCGGCCGGCGCAATTGTCGTGGTCGAGGCGCCACTTCCTGAACTGATCCGGCTGAAGGACCAACTGGGCCCATCTTATCTGGAGAGATTGGACCCGGGGGAGGCAGAGGCGCTCGCCTTCCTGCTCTCTCAGCCTTACCCCGAGTACGGGCAAGTGTGTTCCGCCGATGCCATCGTGTTCAGAATCCTCGGAAGCCTCAAGCGAGGTGATCAGGGAGTGTCGTTCGAAGAAATGTTAACCGGAGCAGGTCTCTCTCGCCGGTTGGACCGGCACTACTCCAAGCGATTCAGGATCCAGTGGACACGCCGAGGATTCGAGGAGGGACTGGCCGGTCTAGCGTAAGACGCTGGGCATGGTGCCTCTCGGAACTCGAAACTCGGAACCCGGAACTGATCTGGTGGGCGGTACTGGGTTCGAACCAGTGACCTCCGGTTTGTAAGACCGGCGCTCTGACCAGCTGAGCTAACCGCCCGTGCTCGTTGAAGATCCGTAGTATAGCAAAGGGGCTCGGGGGATTTGAGATTTACGATTTGTGATTTTCGATTTGGGAGTCCGGACGCGCCCGGAGCTCGAAGCTGGGAACTGGAAGCCGGGATTGCGGGGGCCGGCCGCCGCCTTTTGGTGTGCCTTCTTTGCCGGGTTGAACCATGCTCAGGACTGTTTCGGCCTCCGTCGGACGCGCAAAGGCTTGGCTTGCCACGTTCGGCTCAGGCCCCGTGACGCTCGAATTCGCCGGGTCCGATTTCCGACAGGATCGAGACGATTTAGCCTGCCCGGGTGGCTCTGCTGCGGACCCGCATGCAAGAATCGACTATCGAGGAAACGGAATCCGTCTTGGACGGATGTGCCCCGGAGACCCTTTGAATCGATTCGAATCCTTCTCGAAATGTGTCGAGCGGCTGTTGCGGTTCGGGATCATCCTCGTTTGCCTCGGGACGCTCACGGCGGCCGAAGATGCTCCTCGGCTCGTGGGCCTGTGGGGCGGAGACTTATCGTTTGGTCCGAAGCCGAAAGGTGAACTCGTCGTCGACGGGCGCGGCGGAGACTGGATAGCCAAAATCGGGGGTCTGACTGTCGAGGTGGTGAAGAACGGTTCACATCTTCGATTCGAGGCGCCGGACGATCAGGGTACGTTTCGTGGGGAACTCAGCGAGGACGACAGGAGCATCGTCGGTCAGTGGATCCAGCCGGCCGGTGTCACCTTCAACAGCGCCTATGCGACGCCGCTTCTCTCTCTCGCGCCGACGATCGGTTGTGGCGGGGAGATCTGGTGCCCGTCGAGGATCATCTCACGCTTTATCTGCTGGTCGAATCCAAACCGGACGGAGGACTGGCGGCGTCGATACGAAACCCGGAGTTGAACTTCGGCCGCGACGGTCCCTACCTCGTGCACGTCGAGGGCAGCACGGTCCGACTGGTCGATTCCGCATCCGGAGCAGATCGAATCCGAGGCACCTACGATCGCGGCAAGGATCGGCTCTCCCTGACTCTGCACGGCGATCTGCATGTCGAACTCTCGCGGCGAACGCGGCGGAATGCTCCGGGGTTCTATCCGGCGACTTCGCCCGACACGTCTTTCACGTATCATCGACCGGTCGGTATGAACGACGGGTGGCCGACGGGATCCCTGGCGGATGTCGGCCTGGATCTGAAGCCGCTCGGCAAACTCGTTGAGCGCATCCTGACCACGCCCTATTCCGGCTTCGGAACGCCATACATCCACAGCCTTTTGATCGCACGCCACGGCAAGCTCGTCCTGGAGAGATACTTCTACGGGTTTCACGCCGAAAGCACGCATGATATGCGGTCGGCTTCCAAGACGTTTGCCGGCGTTCTGATCGGCCTGGCAAGCCATCGGACGAAAGATTTCTCCCTCGACGCGCCGATCCGCTCGATTCTGCCCGAATATGACGACGTCGTCGATGAGAATTCACTCAAGGCAGAAATCAAGATCCGAGATCTTCTGACGATGACCTCCGGACTGGCCTGCGACGACAACGACGAAAATTCTCCAGGCAATGAGGATAGGATGCAGAGCCAGCAGAAGCAGCCCGATTGGTGCAGGTTCACCCTTTCGCTCCCGATGGCTCGCAAGCCGGGCCTGACGACGGCGGTCTATTGTTCCGGCGCCGTCAACGTTCTAGGAGCCCTCGTCCGGCACCTCACAAAGCAGCCCGTACCCGAGTTTTTCTACGAACATTGGGCCAAACCGCTCCGGCTGCGAACGTATCACATCAATCTGATGCCGAACGGTAAGGCTTATCTCGGCGGAGGAATGCGCATGCGGCCGCGGGACCAGCTCAAGCTGGGGCAGGTTTACTTGAACGGCGGGATGTGGAACGGGCATCGAATCGTCGACGGAGAATGGGTCCGGGATTCCCTTCGGGAGTATTCGAACTTCACGCCGACACATGGCTACGGGTTCACCTGGCACATCATCGATCTGGAGTCCTCCGGAGAGACTTATCGTGTCTACGAGGCCGGAGGAAACGGGGGTCAGTTCGTGCTGATGATCCCTTCCCTGGACATGGTCGTCGGCTTCACGGGCGGGAATTACGGGGACTTTCGGACCTGGAACCGGTTCATGACCGAACTGGTTCCCCAGTACATCATCCCGGCCGCCGAGTCGGGTCAAAGGTAACGACCGAGTCTGGAACGTCGAGCTGTCGGGATCGAATGTCGAACGGCGAAGTACTCATGAGCGTCGGAAACATGCGAGCTGCGAAGCGGTTGGGAGGAACGTGCAGACCCCTTCCCTCAGATGCTGCACCTCATGGTGGCCTCGCCGCGTCTATCTCGGACCGACGGACCTAATCCGGACGTCCGGGAGGAGGGCGGTGAGGGCGTCTTCAATCTCTTGTAGGCGCTCGGTGCTCAGGGGCTTGAGCGGGCGGGCCGGGTAGTCGACGCCGTCGTGGCTGCCTCGGCTGGCCAGGTACCAGCCGTCGGGATAGGGGCGGGTCGGCGTATTGACCTGGACCTCGTTGGGACGGATTCTGCGGATCAGGCGAGCGTAGTCTTCCAGCGAATCCCGCGTGTTCGGGAGGAACATCATCTGCAGTCCCAGCCATCCCGAGTATTCCTCGCGAAATCGGCACGCCGCTTCGACGATACCCTCGAGCTTGACGGAGGCAACCGGACGGTTCACTCGACGGAAAGTCTCCGGGGTGGCGGCATCGAGTTTGACGAAGACCCGGTTGGAAAGTTTGAGTTCCTTACGGACGTCCTTCCGGTCGAGCAGGGTTCCGTTCGTCAGGACGAGCGTCGGTTTGTCCGTCCGGTCCTTGATGCCGGCGATCACTTCGCCGAGATTCAGGGCCAGAGTCGGCTCGCCGCTGCCCGAAAACGTGATCACGTCGGCCTCTCGCCAGTTGCTGACCTCGAAATCCCTGAGCACCTTCTCGGTGGGGACGAAGGACCGACGCTGGTTGGTCCGAACCTGGATGCTGCCCAGTTGACAATAGCTGCAGTTGAAGGAGCAGACGGAGTTGATGCAGATCAGGTCGACGCCGAGCGAGGCGCCGACGCGCCAGCTGCGGACGGGGCCGTAGACGGTCGTGACGCGGGAGAGATCGATCCGGGGTTCGGCAGGATGTTCCACGGGGATATTGTAGCGTTCATCGGGTCGCCCGTGTTTCCACGGCTGCTCATTCGGCGTGGGCGCGGCGAGGACGACCCAGGGCTCGAAGCCCTGGACTAACGAGCGAGATGTCCGGGACAGCCTCCGGAAACTCCGGGCCTTGCACGAGTCCGGATCTTTCAGGGACCTGCTGATGCCAAGTTCGCACTCTTTACTTCGGGAGCGTGTTGCCCAATTCGCCCCTTCCGGTTCGGGATTCCGGCCTGCACGCGAAACCTCGGCAGTTCGATCTCACGCAAAGTCGCAGCGCACGCAACGGGGCCTTCCGGGTTCGGAGCCCGCGGCGGTCGTTGCGGACGCTGCGTGGAATCGGCTCTGCACGTCTCGCCAAGATGGCCGCAAGCTCGGGGGGGGACGAAAAGATTTCGGCAACACGTTAGAAACCAGAAACCAGAAACCAGAAACCAGGAACCAGAAACCCGAACCCGAGAGCGTGTTGCCCAATTCGTCTCAGCCCCTGCCGGTTTGGGATTCCGGCCTGCACGCGAAACCTCGGCGGTTCGATCTCACGCAAAGTCGCAGCGCACGCAACGGGGCCTTCCGGGTTCGGAACCCGTGGCGGTCGTTGCGGACGCTGCGTGGAATCGGCTCTGCACGTCTCTCCAAGATGGCCGCAAGCTCGGGGGGGGACGAAAAGATTTCGGCAACACGTTAGAAACCAGAAACCAGGAACCAGAAACCCGAACCCGAGAGCGTGTTGCCCAATTCGTCTCAGCCCCCTGCCGGTTTGGGATTCCGGCCTGCACGCGAAACCTCGGCGGTTCGATCTCACGCAAAGTCGCAGCGCACGCAACGGGGCCTTCCGGGTTCGGAGCCCGCGGCGGTCGTTGCGGACGCTGCGTGGAATCGGCTCTGCACGTCTCGCCAAGATGGCCGCAAGCTCGGGGGGGGACGAAAAGATTTCGGCAACACGTTAGAAACCAGAAACCAGAACCCGAGAGCGTGTTGCCCAATTCGTCTCAGCCCCTTCCGGTTTGGGATTCCGGCCTGCACGCGAAACCTCGGCGGTTCGATCTCACGCAAAGTCGCAGCGCACGCAACGGGGCCTTCCGGGTTCGGAACCCGTGGCGGTCGTTGCGGACGCTGCGTGGGGTCGGTTCTGCACGTCTCGCCGGCCGGGCGACCAGAGTCAGGACAGGTTTGAGAGGGTTTGGGCAACACGCGCCCTCGCCATTTGGATTTCTTCGTCCAAACTCCGAAGGTCGAGCTTCGGACGTCCAGAATTGATGGTCGAAGTGCGGGATGCGAGCATCTTCGCATCGAAGCCCTTGAGCCCAAGCGGTCTTTCACCCGATGAGCCTCGGCACTTGGACAACCTGGAAGGTCGTCCTACCAGCCCAGATCTTTCAGATTCTTCAGGAGGTCGGCGCCGCTGCTTTGAGGACTGACCTGCTTGTCGATACGGGCGATCTTGCCCGATTCGTCGATGTAGAAGGTCCATCGCTGGGCGTATCCGCCTCCGGGCGCCAGGACACCGAAGTCCTTCGCCACCGACTTGCCCGGATCGCTCAGGATCGGGTAATTGACCTGCAGTTCCTCGGCGAACTTCCGGTTGGTTTCCGCGTCGTCCACGCTGGCCGCAAAGAAGGCCACGTCGTGGCCCTTCAGATCGTCTCCGCTGTCACGCAGCGATTTGCATTCCAGCGTTCAGCCGCCTGTGAAGGCCTTGGGGAACCAGGCGATGACGACCGGCTTCTTTCCAACGTACTGGTTGAGTGTGTAGGTCTGACCGTCCGAGCCCGGCAGACTGAACTGCGGCGCGGGATCCCCGACCCCGGGCGCAGCCAGAGCAGGGCCTCCGGCCAGCAGAAGAGCTGAAATCAACACAGCGTAGTTCATGCAACGTCTCCCATGTTTCCAGAGAAATCAATCCGCAAGTTCGCGAGGGTGCTATCATAAAGAAGCGTCTCGATAGGGATTGGTTTCAATGCAGTTTGGTGATTTCTTTCTCGTCATCCTTTTCATCTTGGCCTGGCTTGTCCTGCAGGTCTGGATCCTGCCCAAGCTCGGCGTGCCGACCTGAATGAATCAGACGTGTGACGTGTCACGCGGCCCGAAGAAACCGAAGTCCCGAGATCAGTCCGGAACCGAAGCTTGATCCGAAGCTGCTCCCGATCGGCCCTATCCGCTCGATTCGTAAGCGCCCTACACCTTTCGTCCAAGATTCCTGCGGGCCGGGGCGGTATCGAAAGTCCCGCGGCACTACGCGCGCTCGGGCGCGGCCGGATCCACGCCGGGATGTTCTTCGGTGAAGTTATCGATGTGATAATCGGGTGATCTTTCGAAAGTTCCCTTGCACCTGTCGCAGCAGAAGTAGTACTTGCGCCCCTTGTAGACGCTGACGGACGTCCAGCGCGCTGTATCACCCTTCATTCCACACACCACATCCCACGTCTCAGCCATGACGAGCCTCCATTACTCCCCAGCATACACAATCCGCTCTTGGGCTGAGGCATCCTCGAAGAGAATCCCGGCTTCGGCTCCCTTCCCGTTTCCGATGCCAGGACTGCGCTGCGGCAGCGGTTGGGAATCTGTGCTATCTTGGCAGACCGTCGGAGGAGCCTTGCGGCTGCTCCGAGCATGCCTGTTTCTGGTGAAATTGGGTCCGAATCATCGAGGAGGATAGCGAGGAATGGCAGCGACAAGCATTACCCAGGAACATCGGATCGCGGACATCGGCCTGGCCGAGTTCGGCCGAAAGGAAATCGAACTGGCCGAGCACGAAATGCCCGGACTGATGTCGATTCGGGCTGAGCACAAGAACTCTCAACCCCTGATGGGTGCCCGGATTACGGGTTCCCTGCACATGACGATCCAGACGGCTGTCCTGATCGAGACACTGGTCGACCTCGGGGCCGACGTACGGTGGGCCAGCTGCAACATCTTCAGTACCCAGGACCATGCCGCCGCTGCCATTGCCCAGCGCGGAGTGCCGGTGTTTGCTTGGAAGGGCGAGAGCCTCGAGGAATACTGGTGGTGTACGCAGAAAGCGCTCGAGTTCCCGGAAGGAGGACCCACACTGATCGTAGACGACGGCGGCGATGCAACGCTCCTGATCCACCTTGGATATGAAGCCGAGGAGCGCTTTACGCGGGACGGTTCCCTTCCGGACCCCTCCTCGACCGACGTGCGTGAGATGCAGATCATCCTGGGGCTTATCCGGGCTCAGCTGGAAAAGGACCCAACCTACTGGCATCGGATGGTCCCTGAGATCAAGGGCGTCAGTGAAGAGACGACCACGGGCGTCCACCGCCTCTACGACCGCCAGAAGAAAGGGACGCTCCTGTTTACCGCCATCAATGTCAACGACAGTGTCACGAAGTCCAAGTTCGATAACGTCTACGGCTGTCGCCACTCTCTGCCCGACGCGATTTGCCGGGCGACGGACGTCATGATCGGCGGCAAGACAGTCGTCGTCTGCGGCTTCGGTGAGGTCGGTAAGGGATGTGCTCAGGCCATGCGGGGTCAGGGCGCCCGGGTCATCATCACCGAGATCGATCCCATCTGCGCTCTGCAGGCCGTCATGGAAGGCTACCAGGTCCAGCGACTCGAAGACGTGCTGGACCAGGCCGACCTCTTCGTCACGGCGACCGGCAACTGCGGCGTCATCTCCGCCGACCAGATGGCCCGCATGAAGGACAAGGCCATCGTTTGCAACATCGGACACTTCGACAATGAGGTCGACATGGCGGGACTCGAGAAGACACCGGGAATTCGCCGCGAGAACATCAAGCCGCAGGTCGACCTGTGGCACTTCCCCGATGGTCACGGCATCATCATTCTGTCCGAGGGACGCCTCTGCAATCTGGGCAACGCCACGGGACACCCAAGCTTCGTCATGAGCAACAGCTTCTCCAACCAGGTGCTGGCGCAGGTCGAAATGTGGCTGCATCCGGAGCGGTACGAGAAGAAGGTCTACGTCCTTCCCAAGTGGCTCGACGAGAAGGTTGCCCGTCTCCACCTCGAGCAACTGGGAGTGAAGCTGACGCAGTTGCGACCGGACCAGGCCGACTACATCGGCGTTCCGGTGGAGGGCCCGTACAAGCCGGATCACTACCGGTACTGACGGAAACTTGATGGCTTCGTAAAAAGTCACATTCTTATAAGTCGTTGATAACATGGAAGAAAGTGATGTTGGTGGGGGCGGGGGATGTCAGGGTCGTGTGTTACTTTCTCCTGTAGAATCAACGATTTATCGGGAGAATGGATGCTTCACGCCAAAGATCACAAAGCGGGCTACTTGTTCGACCCCTTCGGCTACCTGGGCACGAAGCGACTCCAGCGATTGCGGGAGTCGTGGCCGGGTTTGTTTCGGAAGGAGATTCTGCCGGTGCTGCCGGTCGAGAAACTGATGGAGGACTACAACCCGAGCCAGGGGCGACCCACCAAGGAACTGTACGCGACCCTGGGAGCGGTGCTGCTGCAGCAGATGCAGGATCTGACCGACGAGGAAACGATCGACCGCTTTGCGTTCGATCTGCAGTGGCACTACGCGCTGGACATTACCGAGGAGTCGGACCAGGCCGCCTATCTGTGTGCGAAGACGTTGTGGACGATGCGAACGAAGGTGATGCGGGAGGGGACGGCCGCGGAGTTGTTCGATCGGGTGACGGACAAGTTGAAAGAGGTCTGTGAGGTCGATACGGACCGGCAGCGACTGGACTCGACGCAGATCTTCTCGAATATGCGGTATCTGGGGCGGCTGCGTCTGATCGCGCAGACGAGCCGCAAGTTCCTGAAGAACCTGAAGCGAAAACACCCGAAGCGGTTCGAGGCGCTGTCCGAAGAAGTCCGGGAACGCTATCTGCCGCAGCGGGGACAGGGCGTCTTCGCGCTGGTCAAGCCGTCGGAGTCGGAGCAGACCCTGCGGACGCTGGCCGAGGACCTGTTCGATCTGATCGAACGGTTTGGCAAGGATCAAGAGATTACGGGGATGCACAGCTACCAGTTGCTGGTGCGGGTCTTCTCGGAGCAGTGCCGGGTGGAGGAGGATGGCGAAACGGGGGCGCCACGGATTGCGGTGAAGGCGAATAAAGAGATTTCGGGCGACTCGCTGCAGAATCCGTCGGATCCGGATGCGACCTACGGGCACAAGGGGAAAGGCTACCAGGCGCAGGTCATGGAGACGTATACGGAGCGGGAGGAGGAGGAGGAGGACGAAGCCGAGCCGGCGCTGAACCTGATCACCTATGTGGAAGTCGAAGGGGCACATAAGAACGACAGTCAGTCGCTGATCCCGGCCCTGGAGAAGAGCCGAAAGGAAGGGCGCTCGCCCAAGCAGGTGCTGGCCGACAGCGCCTACGGCAGCGACGACAACTGCACGAAGAGCCGACAAAAGGGGGTGGAGCTGATTGCTCCGGTCCTCTCCGGAAAGCCCGCCCCGCCGGTCGGGTTGGCCGACTTCGACTATGACGAACGGCATCGAGTACGGAGGTGTCCGCAGGGACACGCCCCGAATAGAACGCGGCTGAACAAGCAGCGGCACAGCGCACGGTTCGAGACCGCAGTCTGCGAAGCCTGCCCGCTGCGGGAGGCGTGTCCGGTCGAGCCGGGAGGTCGCGGCCATTATCTTCGCTACACCAACAAGGAACTGCGACTGGAGAAGCGGAAAGCCCATCAGGAGACGGCAGCGTTTCGAGACCGCTACCGCTTTCGATCCGGCTGTGAGGCGACGATGTCGGAGCTGGACCGTAGGACGGGAATCAAGCACCTACGGGTGCGAGGCATGTCTGCGGTTCGCCTGTGTGTGTTCTTGAAGGCGGCCGGACTGAACATCCTGAGGGCCAGTCGGCTCCGAGGTCGTTCGATGAAACCGAAAAGGGGTCCCAACCGGCCGATTCAGGTGCTTCAGAGGCTTCTCGACTCCGTCCGGATGGGGCTGCGACGGTTCCGGATGGACATTTTCGGCCGATATGGCCGCTTAACGGCCGAGCCGCGGCTCAGCCTGCGATTCGGCGCCGGTTTGGCCGCCTGACTTATTACGAGGCCATCAAACTTGAGATTTGTGATTTTCGATTTGGGTGAAGGGGCAGGAATTCTGAATTCCTTTTCCCGAGCCAATCGAAAATCTAGAGCGGGACCGTCTTGATGTCGTCGGCAACGTGAAGGCTGGCCCGGACTTTCAGTCGAACGTGGTCGGAAGAGGTGCCGGGTGCGAGTTCCCGTAACTCAAAGCCGACCTTGTCCACGCCGATCACGCCCAGATCGGTGATGATCAGATCGACGCACCCCTTCTTCTGAACGGGAAACCGACACGACTTGACGATCAACGAGCCCCCGTCGGGACGTTCGATGGGTGAAGCAACGATCCACCGGCGGGCTCTCCAGCCCTTGACCTCGAACATGCCATGGATCGACAGGTCTCCCGATTCCGAGACTTCCAGTGCCTCGACCACGGCAATATCCACTTCACCGCCGGAAGATCCATTCTTTCCCGGCTTGAACCAGAGAGTCTGGTCGGAGAGGTACGGAATCAGAGCCTCAGGCATCCCGGGCCCGAGGAGGACCCTTTTCGCCGCCTTGAGTTCAGTTAATACGCGCGTCGCTATGATCTGTTCGCCTGTGATCTCCATCGTCCCTGCCGGAAATCATTGAGTATACCGAAAAGGGCGAAGGACGTTAAATCGGCGGAAAGAAAAAAGGCCCCCGCCTGAGCGGGGGCCAAAAGATCCCGGCGACGACCTACTTTCCCACACAGTCTCCCATGCAGTATCATCGGCGCTGGAGGGCTTAACTGCTGTGTTCGGAATGGGAACAGGTGTTGCCCCTCCGCCACGGTCACCGGAAAGCCGCCAAAAATCCTCCGTCCGAACTCCGGATCGAAATCCTCCGACCCGGAGTCCGTTCGAAGAAACAATCTGGAGTGCCAGGGAAGCCCCTGAGGTTTGCCGGAACGGCAAGCCCTAGGTCAAGCCTCACGACCGATTAGTACAGGTAAGCTTCATCCGTTGCCGGACTTCCACGCCCTGCCTATCAACCTCGTCGTCTCCGAGGGGTCTTCAGTTCCGATTACTCGGAAGGGAGATCTTATCTTGGAGCGAGCTTCGCGCTTAGATGCATTCAGCGCTTATCTCGACCGCACTTGGCTACCCAGCGGTGCCCCTGGCGGGACAACTGGAACACCATCGGTGCGTCCAACCCGGTCCTCTCGTACTGAGGTCAGCCCTCCTCAAATCTCCTACGCCCACAGCAGATAGGGACCGAACTGTCTCACGACGTTCTAAACCCAGCTCACGTACCGCTTTAATCGGCGAACAGCCGAACCCTTGGAAGCTTCTTCACCTCCAGGATGCGATGAGCCGACATCGAGGTGCCAAACCTTGGCGTCGATGTGAACTCTTGGCCAAGATAAGCCTGTTATCCCCGGCGTACCTTTTATCCGTTGAGCGATGGCCCTTCCACACGGCGCCACCGGATCACTAAGGCCGACTTTCGTCCCTGCTCGACTTGTCTGTCTCGCAGTCAAGCGGGCTTATGCCTTTACACTCTGCGGCTGATTTCCAAACAGCCTGAGCCCACCTTTGCGCGCCTCCGTTACTCTTTGGGAGGCGACCGCCCCAGTCAAACTACCCACCTAACGCGGTTTCCCCACCTGTTTCAAGGCGTAGGATTAGGTGCACGATACAAGAAGGGTGGTATCTCACCGTTGGCTCCACCGAACCTGACGGCCCGGTTTCACAGCCTCCCACCTATCCTGCACATCTTGCACCAAGCACCAACGCTAGGATGTAGTAAAGGTGCACGGGGTCTTTCCGTCTAGCTGCGGGCAAGCGGCATCTTCACCGCTACTACAAGTTCGCTGAGTCTCTCGTCAAGACAGCGCCCAGATCGTTACGCCATTCGTGCAGGTCGGAACTTACCCGACAAGGAATTTCGCTACCTTAGGACCGTTATAGTTACGGCCGCCGTTCACTGGGGCTTCAATTCAAAGCTTCGTCCCGAAGGACTAACCTCTCCTTTTAACCTTCCAGCACCGGGCAGGCGTCAGACCCTATACGTCGTTTTGTTGACTTTGCAGAGTCCTGTGTTTTTAGTAAACAGTCGCCTGGGCCTGGTTTCTGCAACCCCCTTCGGCTCCGTCCGCAGGGACTTCACCTGATGAGGGCCCACCTTCTCCCGAAGTTACGGTGGCATTTTGCCGAGTTCCTGAACGAGAGTTCTCTCACGCGCCTAGGGATTCTCTCCCTGTCTACCTGTGTCGGTTTGCGGTACGGTCACCTTCGTCCTGGCTAGAGGCTTTTCTTGGCAGTGTGGAATTAGCGGCTTTGCGGGTGTTACCACCCTCGCCATCGCGTCTCGACATATGACCTCGTGGATTTGCCTGCGAGATCTGTCTACACGCTTGGACCCGGACATCCAACACCGGGACCGCCTATCCTTCTGCGTCCCCCCGTCGCTCATAACGGACTACGGTGGTACAGGAATGTTGACCTGTTGTCCATCGACTACGCCTTTCGGCCTCGCCTTAGGAACCGACTAACCCTGGGCGGACGAACCTTCCCCAGGAAACCTTAGACTTTCGGCGAACTTGATTCTCACAAGTTTTCTCGCTACTTATGCCGGCAGAGTCTCTTGTCTGCGCTCCACCAGACCTTCCAGCCTGACTTCGATGCCCAGACAATGCTCCCCTACCACCCCCTTCTGTCCGAAGACAAAAAGAGATCCGCAGCTTCGGTGGTGTGCTTGAGCCCCGTTGAATTGTAGGCGCGGGCCCACTTGACCAGTGAGCTATTACGCTTTCTTTAAAGGATGGCTGCTTCTAAGCCAACCTCCTGGCTGTCTCTGTGTTCCCACTTCCTTTCCCACTTAGCACACACTTCGGGACCTTAGCTGGCGGTCTGGGTTGTTTCCCTTTCGACTATGGAGCTTAGCCCCCATAGACTGACTCCTGGGCTTACGTTTCCGGCATTCGGAGTTTGATTGGAGTCGGTAGGCGGTGAAGCCCCCTAGTCCATTCAGTGCTCTACCTCCGGAACGAATCACCCAAGGCTAGCCCTAAAGCTATTTCGGGGAGAACGAGCTATCACTGAGTTTGATTAGCCTTTCACCCCTATCCTCAGCTCATCCAAGCCGTTTTCAACCGACACTGGTTCGGGCCTTCAACAGGTGTTACCCTGCCTTCACCCTGGCCAAGGATAGATCACTCAGCTTCGCGTCTGCTCCAGACAACTAGACGCCCTATTCGGACTCGGTTTCCCTTCGGCTCCTCCTTATTTTCGGATTAACCTCGCTGCCTAGAACAACTAGCCGGCTCATTATGCAAAAGGCACGCCGTCACCCCCGCCGAAGCGGGAGCTCCGACCGCTTGTAGGTAAACGGTTTCAGGTACTATTTCACTCTCCTCGCAGGAGTACTTTTCACCTTTCCCTCACGGTACTAGTTCACTATCGGTCGCGGAGTAGTATTTAGCCTTGCGAGGTGGTCCTCGCAGATTCCCACAGGATTTCTCGTGCCCCGTGGTACTCGGGATACCCAACCCCTGTCTTCACTTTTCGCCTACGGGCCTTTCACCCTCTATGGATCGGCTTTCCAGCACGATTCGACTAAGATCAGACAGTTGATGTCGGGTCCCACAACCCCCGAAACGCCGAAGCGCCTCGGGTTTGGGCTCTTTCCGTTTCGCTCGCCGCTACTCAGGAAATCGAGGTTTCTTTCTCTTCCTTCGGGTACTGAGATGGTTCACTTCCCCGAGTTCGCCACTACCTCCTATGGATTCAGAGGTAGTTGATCCTGATTTCTCAGGACCGGGTTGCCCCATTCGGAAATCCCCGGATCTTCGCTTGCTTGCAGCTTCCCGAGGCTTATCGCAGTTGGCCACGTCCTTCATCGCCTCTCCGCGCCAAGGCATCCACCGTTTACCCTTAGTAGCTTGACCTAGGATTTGCCGTTCCGCAAATCCCAGATTTATTTACTTGTGGCTTGCCCTGTAACACTCCAGATTGTCAAAGATCACGGCTGCGTTTCTTGTCGCAGCCTGTCCTCAGCGGACAAACTTCAATTGTATCCCAGGGACACAATTGAGCGCAAGCTCGAGAGCTTGGACAACCGGGCAGGGAGAAGTGGGACACGCAGGGGGAGTGATCAAAGGATCTGTTAGAAAGGAGGTGATCCAGCCACAGGTTCTCCTACAGCTACCTTGTTACGACTTCACCCCAATCATGGATCATACCGTCGGCGCCTCCCTCCCCGAAGGGTTGGGCCGGCGACTTCTAGTACAACCCACTTTCGTGATGTGACGGGCGGTGTGTACAAGGCCCGGGAACGTATTCACCGCGGCGTGCTGATCCGCGATTACTAGCGATTCCAACTTCATGCAGTCGAGTTGCAGACTGCAATCCGAACTGGGAGCGGATTTCTGGGATTCGCTTGCCTTCGCAGGGTCGCTTCCCTCTGTTCCGCCCATTGTAGCACGTGTGTAGCCCGGGACATAAAGGCCATGAGGACTTGACGTCATCCCCACCTTCCTCCGGCTTCTCGCCGACAGTCTCGGTAGAGTGCCCAGCTTGACCTGATGGCAACTACCGACAAGGGTTGCGCTCGTTGCGGGACTTAACCCAACATCTCACGACACGAGCTGACGACAGCCATGCAGCACCTCCATGCGCGTCCCCGAAAGGAACCCTACATCTCTGCAGGTTGCACGCACAGTTCAAACCCCGGTAAGGTTCTTCGCGTTGCGTCGAATTAAACCACATGCTCCACCGCTTGTGCGGGCCCCCGTCAATTCCTTTGAGTTTCAGCCTTGCGGCCGTACTCCCCAGGCGGAACACTTAACGAGTTATCTCCGGCACGGAGGGACTTGTCTACCCCCCACACCAAGTGTTCATCGTTTACAGCCAGGACTACCGGGGTATCTAATCCCGTTCGCTCCCCTGGCTTTCGCGCCTCAGCGTCAGTGTCTGTCCAGGAAGCCGCCTTCGCCACAGGTGTTCCTCCCAATCTCTACGCATTTCACCGCTACACTGGGAATTCCGCTTCCCTCTCCAGCACTCCAGCTCCGTGGTTTCACAGGCCATTCCCCGGTTGAGCCGGGGGCTTTCACCCATGACTTCCGAAGCCGCCTACGCGCCCTTTACGCCCAGTAATTCCGAACAACGCTTGCCCCCCCCGTATTACCGCGGCTGCTGGCACGGAGTTAGCCGGGGCTTCCTCAAGAGGTACCGTCACTTGCTTCGTCCCTCTCGACAGGAGTTTACGATCCGAAAACCTTCGTCCTCCACGCGGCGTTGCTGGGTCAGGCTTTCGCCCATTGCCCAAAATTCCCCACTGCTGCCTCCCGTAGGAGTCTGGGCCGTGTCTCAGTCCCAGTGTGGCCGTCCGTCCTCTCAGACCGGCTACCGATCGTCGCCTTGGTAAGCCGTTACCTTACCAACCAGCTAATCGGACGCGGGCCCCTCCTCAAGCGAGTTTCCCCTTTCCCCTTGCGGGCTCATGCGGTATTAGCCCCGCTTTCGCGGAGTTATCCCCCTCTTGAGGGCAGGTTACCCACGCGTTACTCACCCGTTCGCCACTCTACTCAGCCCCGAAGGGCCTTTCCCGTTCGACTTGCATGTGTTAGGCACGCCGCCAGCGTTGATTCTGAGCCAGGATCAAACTCTCAGCTTTTTTCGTTGCCAAAAAAAACAGAGCTCTCCCCTCGCGCGTGTTCCGCCTTCTTCTCTACCCGGTTGTCAAAGATCTCGGCCTGCAGCCCGCAGACCAGTGCGGCCCGTTTCCGAACCGCGAGGTGCCAATGATACGGATTTTGGGTGCCCTGTTCAAGTACGCCTTCAACCGGAACTAACTTCCTGTGGATCAGGCGCTTGCGATCGAATAAAGGAAAAACTCCTTAAAACTTCCGCAAAATAATGGTCTCTCGACCCCTGGAAAGTGCGCCGCGGCCCCGATACCCTGCATGCCGAGCCTTCGGAAAGCGCTACAATACAGACTGGTCATGTTCAACTCCCGCAATTTCAAGACTCGTCCCGGATCGATTCTCTTCGAGAATGAA
Organism: uncultured Acidobacteriota bacterium; assembly: GCA_963823995.1. Taxonomy (GTDB): domain Bacteria; phylum Acidobacteriota; class UBA6911; order RPQK01; family JAPXNP01; genus JARRKC01. The sequence goes on along the minus strand of CAWGNQ010000006.1, from coordinate 1,512,850 downwards.
CTGCGCACGGTCGAGCTGGGCACGGCTTTTCGGAGGGTCCACTGCTACAACTGCGATCTGACGACGATCTACAAATACAGAGTCCAGCAGATCCGACGCACCGACCCCGCCGAGGGTCTGGAGGATGGGTCATTGACCGACCACCAGGTTCAGAAGCTCAAGACCATCCCGCGCTACGCCGAGATTCCCGAGACCGTCAAGTGCAAGCGTTGCGGCGAGGTCCTGGGGCTCTACACCGAATGCATCTACTGACCCGGGCCGCTTATTCTACGAGGCCGTCCAGCCGTTGATGATCGTTTCCCTGAGATCGAAGCCGAAGGAGCGGGCCGAGACGACCACGATCGGTGCCGCCTGCATCCGCTTGTAGACGGATCGGTTTAGACTTCGGTAGAGGTTCTCCGTCAGCTTTCGGAACTCGGGCTCGGAATAGCGCGAGTAGAACTCCGCATCGAATTCGGCCTCCGTAAGGCGGTGATTCCGAAAGGACTCGACCAGTTCGTTCGGGCTCGCACCGTGCTCGATGTATTCGCTGATGATCGGCCCGACGACTTCATAGTCGAAGGGGTCCACCTGATCCTCCTTGAGCTCGGCCGAAGCCGGCATGTCCAGGATCTCATCCGGGATCACCGACTTTCCCCAGCGGCGATTGACGTACCGGGCAAGCCGATAGACGTCCGGTTTGGGGAGATCTCCGATGACTGCGAGTCCTCCCACCATGTCTCCGTAGAGGGTGGCATAGCCGAGGGCAATCTCGGTCTCGTTGCCGTTGGTCAGCAGCAGCGACTGTCGATCGTTTGATTCCCCCATCATGATCAGACCCCGGACTCGCGCCTGGATGTTCTCGAGGGTCAGCGAAGCTTCGATCGGATGCAGGTGCCGTTCGAAATCGGAGACGATCTGATCGACCATCCCCTGGATCGGGATTACTTTGTACTCGAGACCGAAGTTCTCGGCCAGCCTTCGGGCTGCGGTCCGGGTGCGTTCCGTGTTGAAGCGGGACGGCAGATTGTAGACGGTCAACCGCTCGCGCCCCATCGCATGAAAGGCGATCGCCGTACCCAGCGCCGAGTCCACTCCGCCCGAAACGGCTTCCAGGACCCCCTTGAAAATACCAATCTTCTCGTAATAGTCGCGGACGCTCATGACGAGGGCTTCGAAAATCTCGGCCTCACGGTCGAACTCCGGCTCCGGAACCGGTTTGGCCAGACCGTCTTCGAATTCGATGGTCTGCTGATCCGCGGCAAAGGACTTCAGCGAGGCCACGAGTCTTCCCTTGCGGTCGAAGGCCTGGCTGGTGCCGTCGAAGGGAATGACGTTCTTGCCGTTGTCGCCGATACCCACCGTGTTGATCGAGACGATCGGGATCCCGTACTCTGCAATCTGGCTGCCGATGACTTCGGCCCGCTCGAATCGCTTGCCGTTTCGGCGCCCGGGACTCGAGCAGACGAAGGGGCTGGCGCTGATGGCAAACAGGAAGTCGACGCCCTTCTCGTGGTAAATCCGGCACGGCTTCATCTCGTATCCTTCGTCCCACATGTCCTCGCAAATGAGGATGCCGATGCGGACCTTCTCTCCGCCGGCATCGATGCTCCAGGGCTCCACTTCCGTGCCGGGGGTGAAGTAGCGCTTGTCATCGAAATAGCGGTAGGAGGGCAGCAGCCGCTTGTGCACGACCTGTTCGACTCGCCCGTGCTGGACGATTCCCGCCGCATTGTAGCGCAGAGGATTCCGATCGGGCCCCTGTCGTTCCTCCTCGAAATCCACAAACCCGACGATGGCGGCCAGCCCCTTGCAGGCAGGAGCAATCTCCTGGAGGAGCGCCCGCCGGTTCTGCCGCAGGAACTCACGATTGATCAGGAGTTTCTCATCGAGACAATAACCCGTCAGACACATTTCCGGCAGCACGACCAAATGCGCTCCTGACGCCCGAGCCCGCTCGACCGCCTCCAGAATGAGCCGGGTATTGCCGCGGATGTCCCCGGCTTTCGGGTTGATCTGCGCCATGGAAACTCTCAGCTTCATCTCTCCCCTTTCCTTAACTACCCCTACTCTATCTTGACTCCTGGTGAGTGGGCGAGACCCTTCGGGATCGTGATTGCGTTTCGCAACGTCTCGACCTAGGATCTTCCTGATATGGCCCAGAAACCGACGCAACCGACAAGCTCAGCTCCCGAACAAACCTCAGGCAACAAGAGATCAGCATTTCCGCCGGTCTTCTGGGTAGCGAATACGATTGAGGTCCTCGAGCGCTTTGCCTACTACGGCATCTACTTCGGCTTCGGCATTTACATGGAGCACCTCGGGTACAGTCGGAGTGAACTGGGTGTTGTACAGAGCATCTTCCTGGCACTCTCCTATGTGACTCCCGTCCTCTCGGGTACCTTCGCTGACCGATTCGGCTTCAAGAAGATCCTGATCGTTTCCTACGTGGCCTACCTGCCTTCAATTCTCCTGTTGATCGCCACCAAATCCTTCTCGGGAATCGCTCTTACGATGCTGAGTATCGGGTTGGCGGCCGGGATCTTCAAGCCGCTGGTATCCGGGACCGTCCGAGCCGTCACCGACAAGTCGAACAAGACCCTCGGCTTCGGAATCTTTTACGCGATGGTCAATGTCGGCGGCTCCTTCGGGCCCATTGTAGCGGGAAAGCTGCGGGCCATCTCCTGGAACTACGCCTTCATGGCCGCCGCCATCGCGATCGTGTTCATGCTGTTGATCACGATCTTCTTCTACAAGGAGCCGGAACGAGAGATTGAGGGCTTGACGTTGCGGCAGAAGCTGGCTGAGATCGGTGTCGCTCTGTCGGACGTCAAATTCACAGTGTTCCTGGTCCTGCTGGGTCTCTTTTTCTGGCTGCCCTTCTGGTCTTTCTTCAACCTGTGCGCCCTCTATGTCGATGCCAGCATCAGTACGGCGCGCCTCTACGAAGTCCTGCGCCACGTGTTGGGATCAGGCATCGCAGGGTTCTTTTCTCACGAAGAGAACGGTGTTCGGAAGGTCTTGGGTGAGACCATCTCAAACACCGGCTACATCATCCTGATTTTCCAGATCCTCGTTTCGAGTATTCTGGAGCGCTTCCGTGCCATGCCGGCTTTCCTCTTCGGCCTGCTGATGATGTCGGGCGGATTCGTCGTGCTCGGATTTGCGGCCGTCTCGGCCCCCGCCCTGATCTTCCTGGGGATCTTCCTGTTCGCGGTCGGTGAGATGATCTCGTCACCCCGGATTCAGGAGTACATCACCTGGATCGCACCCAAGGAGAAGGCCGGACTCTACATGGGGTCCAATTTCCTGGCGGTCGGCCTGGGCGGTGCGACGAGCGGCGTGACCTATACGACACTCTACGGTTACTTCGGAGACATGGGCGTTCCCCAATACGTGTGGTATACGCTGGCGGTCCACATGCTGGTCGGGATCCTCGTCCTCTGGCTGTTCACACATTTTGCCGGCGAATTCAAGGAGCGAGAGGAGTAGGTGCAACGGTGGAAGGACACGACCGAACACAGGATTTGATCCGGGAGAAGCTCAGTCAGTCTTCAGCACTCCTCGAGGCCCACGGCATCGATTGCTGGATTACCTTCGTCCGCGAGACCGCGGTCCAGCAAGATCCGGTTCTTCCCTTCCTTTGCAGCGGAGATCTGACCTGGCATTCGGCCCTGATCGTGACCCGAAGCGGACACAAGCATGCAGTCGTGGGAAACCTCGACAGGAAAGCGGTCGAGGATCTCGGAGTCTACGATTCTGTTACCGGGTACGTTGAGGGCATCCGAGAACCACTGGCCGAATTGATTCGCCGGCTCCATCCCTCAAATATCGCGGTCAATTTCTCACCCGACAGCGAGATCGCCGACGGGCTCACGCACGGAATGTTTCTTATTCTCAAGGACATCGTGACCCACGCCGGACATGACGGCGAACTCCTCTCGGCCGAACCCGTCATCTCGAGCCTCCGGGCCCGTAAAACTCCAGAAGAACTGGACCGGATCCGGCGCGCCATCGATGCGACCCTCGGGATCTTCACCGAGGTACGGGATTTCGTGCGACCGGGACGAAGTGAGATCGAGATTGCAGAGTTCATGCTGCAGAGGGTTGACCGTCAGGGCCTCGAAACGGCCTGGGATCGCGGTCACTGCCCGGCCGTCTTCACCGGCCCCGATACGGCCGAAGCCCATTACCGGCCGACAGGGCGACTCGTGGAACCGGGTCACATCCTCAATATGGACTTCGGCGTCAAGGTCGAGGACTACTGCTCGGATCTCCAGCGGACCTGGTACGTCCCGGAGAAGCACGGGGCGAAGGTGCCCTCCGAGGTGTCCGAGGGTTTTGTGACCATCGTGGAAGCGATCGAACGAGCCCGCCGTGAGATGCGGCCAGGAAAACTCGGTCTGGAGATCGATTCCGCCGCCAGACAATACATCATCGACAAGGGTTACGAGTCGTTTCCTCATGCGTTGGGACATCAGGTTGGGCGCTACGCTCACGACGGAACGGCGCTGCTGGGGCCCCTGTGGGAGAAGTATGGAGGCAAGCCCCGCGTACCGATCGAGGAGGGGATGGTGTTCACCCTGGAGCCGCGTCTCAAGGTACCTGACAAGGGCATCGTCACGATCGAGGAGATGGTGGTCGTCACGGCGACGGGTGCCGAGTTTCTGTCCGAGCCCCAAAAGGAAATCTGGATCTCCCGAAATTTCGCGGATGGGTAAAGCCCTCCTGCCGGTGACGAATTCCGCCGGCTCACTTGACATTGTGGAAAATCTGTGGATTCTTGACGGAGGGATTGACTAACTGTCTGAAGAATCAAGGAGTTCTGAGTGCGGTATCAGATTCGAAGCTTGAATGAGACGGTCACCCTCGATCGACTGGACGAGCGGAATCGACTTTTCCGGCTGCACTACGAGAATCCCTTTTACGGCTCCTGCACGCTTCGCGTCCGTCTGCTCCGCCTCACGGACGGCCGTCCCTGGATCGATCCTGAATCGATGCAGGTCGAAAGTTGTGCGGTCCGAAAAGGTGACCCGAACTCCCTTCTCTCGGTGGCCCAGCGCTGCCTGGTCCATCTCGTTGCGCAACAGCCGGAGATCCTGTCCGGAGGCGGACATCCCGTTGCCGGAGGCTTCGTCGGCCGCATCCTTCGCCTGCTCGGATCGGCAACCCAGTTGCGGCCTGCGCCCGGAACGGACACAGAGACCGAAACGCACAACGCCCGCATCACCTGATTTTTCCACGGACCGTCTGAACTGAACGGGAGGTCGGCAATCGCCGCTCCAAAGTTCCGATCACCTAATGACTTTGGTGGCTGTGCCGATATTCCTAGGGTGTGAGACGTGTTCTCGACTAGTCCGGTGTCTGGAAGGACTCATTGAATCAGAAAGGCTTCTCCCTCATTGAACTGCTCATCGTCGTAGTTCTCGTGGGTCTGATCGCTGCCCTTGCGGTCCCGAGCTATGAAAAGGCCGTGGATGCAGCGCGTATCGCCCGTGCCATCGGGGATATCAAAGCCGTCGAGCGTGAAGTGCTCTTGTTCGATGCCCTGAGCGGACATCTGCCCAGCAATCTCGCGAAAATCGGTCGGGCGGATCTGACCGATCCCTGGCAGCACCCCTATGTCTATCTCAGCTTCTTCGTCGAAACGGGCACGAACGGAACCGGAGGCGGAAACGGCCAGGGAACAAACGGAAACGGTGGAAATCACGGCAATAACGGGCAGGCGGGCAACATGGGCGGAAACGGCCAGGAAGTTGCACTGGGCAGTCAGGTTCCACCACAGGTCCAGGGCCTGATGCGGCGTGACCGCAACCTCGTCCCCCTGAACAGCCGGTTCGATCTCTACAGCATGGGCAAGGACGGCGAGAGCCGGCCCCCGATTACGGCGCAGGTCAGTTGGGACGACATCATCCGTGCGAATGACGGGAGCTTTGTCGGCCTCGCTTCCAACTACTGAGGAACCAACATTGCACTGGCTGAAGGCAGGTTTGAACAGCAGAGTCGGGATGCGGATGCTCTTCATCTTCTGCCTCTCCTCACTCGTTCCCTTATTTGCTTTCGCCCTGGTCTCCTTCTCCGAGGTCAGCCATCAACTGCAGCAACAGACCAGCGAACGGCTGCACCGCTCCACAAAATCGATCGCACACGCCTATGTGGGACAGTTGCTCCTTCTGACCGACGAGTTGAAAGCGGTGGCCGCCGCTGTTCGAAACGTCAACACTCTCGGGCACCCTCTGGAGCTCACCGCGACCAGGCATCATTTCCTTTCGCTTGCCGTCCAGCAGGACGGGAATGTACTGACACCGCTTTTCGGCGAACCACCGCCCCGTGTCACGCTTCCCGCCGGTACCGATGCGCACCTTGCTTCCGGACGCAGTCTTCTGATCTGCACGAGCCAGGAAAAACCGAAGGTCGTCATGGGCATTGCTCTCGATCCGGAACAGCCGCATCAGGGGATCGTTCTCGGCCAGCCTGACGCGTCCTTTCTTTTCGGTGTCGGGAATACGCAAGTCGACTCCCCGGGAACCTCGATCTTCCTGCTGGATGATGAGGATCAACTGCTGTCCTCGTCCTCGCCACTGTCCGACGCTGAAGTCCACGCTCTTGAGACCGCCTTGCCCGGTACTTCTGCCGGGGAATTTCAGTGGTCGTCCGGGCAAGGTGATTTTCTGGCTTACCGCTGGTCCATCCCGCTTGCCTTCGAATTTCGGTCGCCGCCCTGGACGGTGGTGCGAAGCGAGAGCGCATCACAGGTCTTCGCCCCCCTGAAGAACTTCGAGCGAAGCTTCCTGCTTCTGACCGCCATCACGGTCCTGATTGCCGTGGCCCTGAGCTCAGTCCAGATTCGTCGGAACCTGACTCCTCTGGCGGAACTCCATAAAGGCACGCGTCGCATCGCGCGCGGCGATTTCTCGACGGCGGTGCAGGTTACCAGCGGCGACGAATTCGAGGAACTGGCCCGATCGTTCAATGCGATGTCGAATGAGATCCACGAACTCCACTTGAGCACTCTGACGGCTCTCGCGCGGACCGTGGATGCCAAGTCTCCCTGGACGGCGGGGCATTCCGAGCGCGTCTGCGAACTCGCGCTAGCCATCGGAACCCGACTCGGCCTGTCGAATTTCGAGTTGGTTACGCTGCAGCGAGGCGCTCTTCTTCACGATATCGGGAAGATCGGCGTATCGACTTATCTTCTGGACAAGCCGGGGGCGCTCACAGATGCCGAGATGGACCAGGTGCGATGCCACCCGGTGATCGGTGCGCGCATTCTCGAACCGATCCGAGCGTTCTCCGCGGCGATTCCCCTGGTGCGTCATCACCACGAACGGATCGACGGCGAGGGATACCCGGACAGGCTCCGGGGGGATGCCATCGGATTCGATGTCCGCATCCTCACCGTCGCCGATTCCTTTGATGCGATGATTTCCGACAGACCGTACCGCCGGGGAATGACAATCGGCGACGCCAGGTTGATCCTCGAACAGGAAATGGGGCGGCAGTTCGATCCGGTCGTTGCCTACGCTCTCCTGGAACTGCTCGAACAGCCCGGCTTTGCTGAGACTCTCCGGAGCCGGACCGACTCCCGTTCCGTGGTCGCCTCCCGTCCGGTTCCTCTCGAGCACCCGGCTCGAACCTTTGCCTCATGGAAGGTGCAATGATGCAGGTCTTTCGCCGTCGTCGCTACCTCGTACATTCCTTTCAGTATCGTCTCCTGGCTGCCGTCATGGTCTACTTCCTGGCAGCGCTCGCCGGTATCATCGCAGTCGTGTTCGGCCCCCTGGTCTTCGATTTCTCGGGCCGGTCATCGTTCACGATGGAGAAGTATGAGGCGGCCGGAGTCTTTCTCAGGCTCCATCAGCAGTTCTGGCCCGTGGTGCTCCTACTGGTCGTGCTCATCATCTTCCATTCGATCCTGATTTCCCACCGCATCGGCGGCCCTCTCTACCGGTTCAGATCCGTGTTTCGGACTATAGCCGAGGGAGATCTCTCGATGAACGTCCAGCTCCACAAGCATGACTATGCCAAGCAGGAGGCCCACGACTTGAGCGAGATGATCCTCTCACTGCGGGACCGGCTCCGTAACGTCCGATCAGAATGTGCACGCCTCTCGGCCCTTACCGAGACCGTGCGCCAGGACAATCCGCAGTGGCGGGAGTTCGAGCGCAGTCTCCGGACCCTCGAAGGAAGCCTCGACTCATTCAAGCTCGACCCTCCGCCGCGGCAGAGCGCTGTCTATCAGAGTACCTTTCGGAGCGAGGTTGAACCGGCTCGGGCAGTCAACCGAAAGAGCTGAGCGAGGGGCACCGGAACAGACGCTTTACGACGGCCGAAAGTCGACGGAGATTGCCGGTCCAAAGTCGTTGCCACCTCCCGGGATTAGTAATAGAGTAGGATCTTGGTCCCTGGGTGCGACCGGCTCTGGAAGCGATCCTCGCGCGGGTCTTCTTTACAGGCCACAATACCGTCGGCCTGCCGGCTCCGAGAGCCGGTCCGAGCGTCGCCCCGAGAATTCAAGGAAGGAGGCAGCATGGCCAAACTGAAAGAGAAACTCTACGAGAAGATTTCGAGTGGCCGCGACCGCATCTCGCAGCTGGTCAAGGAGTATGGCGATGTCAAGATCGGCGAGGTCAAAGTAGCACAGGCCATCGGTGGGATGCGCGGGGTGAAGTGCCTGGTGACCGACATTTCGTACCTCGATCCGGAGGAAGGTATCCGCTTCCGGGGTCATACGATTCCGGATACTCTGGCCCGCCTGCCCAAGGTGCCGGGCCGGGAAATGCCCTATGTCGAGGGGCATCTCTATCTCCTGCTCACCGGCGAATTCCCGACTGAGGAGGAAGTCGCCGATGTCGTCGAAGAATTCCGGCGTCGTCAGGCGGTACCCCAGTATGTCTTCGATGTGCTGCGGGCTTTGCCGCGAGACAGTCATCCGATGGCGATGTTTTCCGTCGCGGTTGCGGCCATGCAGCGGGAATCCGAGTACGCCAAGGCCTATGCGAAGGGCATCAGCAAGTATGACTATTGGGATTCGACGTATGAGGACGGATTGAACCTGCTGGCCCGCCTACCCAGGATCGCCTCATACATCTTCAGGATGAAGTATCGCAGCGACACGATCATCCATTCCGATTCGAAGCTGGACATGGGTGGCAACTTCGCCCACATGATGGGAGTACCTGCGCCTTATGACGATGTTTCCCGCTTGTACTTCATCCTCCACAGCGACCATGAGAGCGGCAACGTCAGCGCGCATACGGGCCACCTCGTAGCCAGCGCATTGTCCGACCTCTACTATTCGATTTCGGGCATGCTCAATGGCCTGGCCGGCCCCTTGCACGGACTGGCCTGTCAGGAAGTGCTGCGTTGGATCCAGGGCGTCATGGAAAAGATGGGCGGCAAGGCGCCGACCGAAGAGGAGATGAAGCAATTCGTCTGGGATACCCTCAATTCGGGCCAGGTCATCCCGGGCTTCGGTCATGCTGTTCTGCGCAAGACCGATCCTCGCTACATGGCACAGCGTGAATTCTGCGAGCGCCATCTTCCCGACGATCCGACGTTCAAGTATGTCGACATGCTCTTCCGTGTGGTTCCGCCCATACTTCGTGAACAGGGCAAAGCCAAGAACCCATGGCCGAATGTGGATGCTCAATCCGGAGTCATCCAGTGGCACTATGGGGTGCAGGAATACGACTTCTACACGGTTCTGTTCGGAATCGGGCGAGCGCTCGGAGTGGTCAGCAACATCATCTGGGATCGCGCGCTCGGCTTCCCGATCGAGCGTCCCAAATCGGTCACGACGAAGATGCTCGAGGATCTCGCAAAAGAAGCCCTTGCTGGGAGCGGGCAACAGGCATAGAGCCAACCGGACCCGCCTCACTTTGAGGCGGGTCCGGACTCTGGAGAGCGTGATCATGCTGATCGTTCACGTTCACGTCCACGTCAGGAGGGAGTACGTCGAGGCGTTCCGCGCGGCCACGCTCGAGAACGCGCGCAAGAGTCTGCAGGAGCCGGGCATTGCCCGCTTCGATGTCCTGGTAGACCAATCCGACCCAACGCGGTTTGTGCTCGTGGAAGTGTATCGGGATGCCGATGCACCGGCCCGCCACAAGGAGACGGCCCACTACGCCGTATGGCGCGACACCGTGGCCGAGATGATGGCCGACCTGCGCCGAAGTACCCGGTTTTCGAACCTGTACCCTCCCGATGAGTCGTTCTAGACCGCTCGAGGAGTGTCGATCATCCGGACCCGCCGCCTCCCTCAGGGTCGGGGCAAGCTTCCATCGGGCTGCACCTTCGACAGGTACTCCTGCAGGGTCATGGCTGCCGGCACGTGGTTGCGGACCGGCGGAGTCGACTTCAGATACACGAAGATGGCTTTGAGATCTTCGTCGGGCAGTTGAGCGAGGTTCTGCCAGGGCATGGGGGGCATGATGCGCGGTCCGACACCCCAGTGTTCTCCCGTGCGCATCGTCGCGACAAAAGCCTCCTCCGTCCAGCGACCGATGCCCGTTTCATCGTCGGACGTCAGATTCGCCGCAAACGAGATTCCCCAGGGCCCGACGGCGGCAGTGAGTTGATTGTTGAACAGGAGCCACCCGTCGTTGCTGATCCGGGTCGCGTCGAGCAGGGGAAGGCGACTTCCTTCCGGATGCCCGGAGAGCAGTTTCGACATGTCCGGCTCCGGACCACGCTCCGTGAAGAATTTCGGGGTATGGCAGTCGCTGCAACCGCCGAACTTCACGAGAAATTCTCCACGTCGGATGGGGTCCGATGCAGCAGCGCCCCAAGCGCCCTCTGCAAGCGGATCCCGGCTGCTGAGCGCCGCGGCAGAGAAAACCACCAGAGACCACACAAGAAACACGATTCGTGAAGACATATCGAGCCTCCGTAACCCGCATTCCTCATCCGTTCTCCCCAGCGGCGGACCAACCATTGGTCCGCCCCGCGCGAACTCCGGTTGGAATGCGCAACACCGGAGTCCGCACTGGTTGATCCCTAAATCAATGAAGTATACTCAATCTACATATCCGTAAACTAGAGCCTTTTACGCGAACCCTGTAGACTTCTCGTCGCTCGTTCGGGAACATGGAAAGGGATCCTCGGGGCGGTATCGGACCGTGCCAACGCCGAAACTTCAAAGGAGCCGAGATCATGTTGACGAGAGATGAGTTCCTGGGAGCTCAGAGAAGGGCTCTAGAGTTCCTGGATCGAGCGGGAATCCGACTGACCGAAAAGGAGCGTCAGTCCATCGAAATCGCCGACTTCGGACTGGGTCGGCTCGACGAGACCGGTCTCGAACTCGTGACCTACGTGAACACCGAGCGATACTGCGCGAAGGAACTCGTCCTGTTTCCGCGACAGACCTGCCCGGAACACCTCCACCCTCCGGTCGGCTCCGATCCTGGGAAAACAGAGACATTCCGTTGTCGCCTCGGTACCGTCTTCCTCTACGTGGACGGACCACCCAGTTCGAAAATCCAGGCTCGACCTCCACAAGGGGACGAGAACTGGTACACGGTCTTTCATGAAGTCAGGCTCTCGCCCGGAGATCAATTCACCATTCCGGCCGGAACCCGGCACTGGTTCCAGGCGGGTCCCGAAGGGGCCGTCGTCTCCGAGTTCTCCAGCACGAGCCGTGATGAATCGGATGTGTTCACCGATCCCAGAATCCGGCGCGCGCCCGAAGTGGAGTAAGCCCGCTACCAGCCCGGCAGCACGAGGCGATAGCTGACAAAGGCGAACCGGCTGCTGTCCGGAGACCAGGACGGCACATTGATGGTGCCCTGCCCGCCGAAGAGATGGGCGACGACATTGGGGTCGGCTCCGTCGCCCGCCGTCAGACGCAGAACGACCTCCTGGTTGGCCGGGTGCCCCTGGACATCGGGATGATACGAGAGGAACGCCAGCCGGCGGCCGTCCGGTGACGGATGGGGAAACCAGTCGGCGTAGTCCTGGTCCGTGGTGACCTGTTCCTCAGTCTTCCCGTCCGTCGTCAGACGCCAGATCTTCATCAGTCCCGTGCGCACCGAGTTGAAATAGATGAACCCTCCGTCCGGTGCGTAATCGGGCCCATCATCCAGTCCTTCTGCGGTCGTCAGCCGCTTTTCCTTTCCGCCCGAAACGGGAATCGTGTAGATGTCGAAGTTCCCATTGCGCTCCGCACAGTACGCAAGCGTCGAACCATCCGGAGACCAGCCGTGCCAGTAGGAGGGTCCGTTCTTCGTGACCTTCCGTGGTTCCCCCCCTTCGGACGGTACCACGTAAATGAGTGACTGATTCTCGGGCGAATGGCTGATGGCCAGCCACTTACCGTCGGGCGAAAGACCATGATCGTTGTTGCAGCGGGTTGCCTCGCCCGTGTCGAGAGCGGTCGGTTCCGTCTCTCCCCGGTTCAAACGGTAGATCCTGCCTTCCTGGTTGAAGAGGAAGTAGTTTCCGTCCCTCGACCAGTTCGGCGCCTCGAAGTGCGCCTCCGCTCGGTAGACCATCGAGCGGCGGCCGGTTTCAGCATCGATTGTTTCGAGCGTACTTTCAGTGACCCGCTCTTCCCCAGGTTGGGCGACACGGCTCGAGAACTGGAGATCCGAGAACTGGGCAGTTTCCTGGCGATCGGCATTGTGGGCAGAAACGAACAGCCCCGTCAGAACTTCGTCGGGAAGATCCAGGACCATCGCACCGACCGGTTCGATCTCACCGCTCTGATCTGTGACCCAAAGGCTGAAAACGTCGCCGGTACGCTCGAGCCGAACCATGCTGGGCGAAGTGGTCACAGCCGCCACCTGTTCGGTTTCGGCCCCTTGGGTCCTTCGAAACTGGAGGCTCACGAGACCGTTGCCATGGACAGCCACGTCGGCGTATGCAGCGTCCGGTTCCAATCCGGCTCGAATCATCCACCCGGCTTTCCGGTGAGGATCCCCGTCGGTGCCCTCGAACTGCACGCGACCCTGCAAGCGCAAATCGCCGGACACACGCTTCCATGTGAAATGGAAGGCATCCTCGGTTCCCCACACGTTCGCGCCCGAACCGGTCAGCGTGTAGGTTCCGGTCTCCGAATCATAACCGGTTTGACCAGGGTAACGAACCGTCCCCACATCCCCCGATTCCTCGAACAGTGGCCCTGGTTCATTGGTCATCGTGCAGGCCCCTGCCATCAGGCATGCGCCGGTCAGCAACATCCTCACCCATCCAGCCTTTCCCACCTTGAAACCTCCCTCATCGTTGTGGACGCCCTCGCGCTCAACTGCCGTCTGACGACTTCGGTGCGGGCCCGCCACGAGCATTGACCGGTTCAGGTCAGACCAAGAACCGCATCCATGCGCTGCGAGAGTTCGGCGAGCCAGGTCCGGTCGCCTCCCTGGACTTCTGCCGAAACCCAGCCTTCATACCCGGCCTGCTCCAGCGCGTCCCTGACGGAGGGCCAGTCGATGCTTCCCTCTCCCAGCTTTACTTTGAAGCCCTCCCACAGGCCTTCCTGGTCACGCTTCTCCCGGCTGAACTCCTTGATGTCGAGCTTGACGATCCGTGCTCCCAGCACCCGGATCCAGTGCTCGGGCCAACCGAAGTTGACCACGTTCCCCACGTCGAAATGCACGCCGACCCAGGGGCTGTCGAGCTCGTCGACATAGCGGGCCATTTCGAGCGGACTCATGAGAAAATGGTTCCAAACATTCTCGATTGCGATCCGGACCCCGAGCTCTTCCGCCATGGGAAGGACCTTGCGGATTTCTGCCTGAGATCGCCGGTACGCAACGTCATAGGGCACTTCCTTGCGAACCACGGCCGGCACCAGCAGAACCGAGCTTGCTCCATAGGTCTTGGCGTCGTGGAGGGCCTGTTCCAGACCCCGGCGGCCGGCTTCCCGAACGGCCGGATCCGGATCGGAGAAGGGTTTCCGCCAGTGAACCGAATCGATGACGCTGGGGATCGGGAAATCCGCTGCATCCCGCGCCTTGAGGACCTCACGCCGATCGAGGTCGCTCGGTCCGTCCAGTTCCACCCCATCGAAGCCAAGTTCTTTGAGCAATTTGAACTTGTCTTCCACGGAGAGATCCTCTTCGACCATTCCGAACTTGAGGGTCTTCCTATAGCGTACGGGCTGCTGTCGCTCCTGTACGGCTGCGCCGGCACCACGAGTCAAGGCAGCGGACAGGAGTCCGGCACCCGAAACCTCCAGGAAAGCCCGCCTCTCGAGGAACCTCTTCATCATTGCCTCCTTCGTTCGGCCACGACTATCAAATCGCTCGAATCGGACGACGAATAGGGATGGCCGGCCATGTCGCCGTAGACCGCAGTCACGCTGAATCCGGCTCCCGTCAGCAGTTCGAGCATCTCACCGTGCTCCCACCCGCGAAGTTCCACCGATCGGCTCTCGAGGACTTCGACGGGTTGTTCATCGTCTGCCCGGAGCTTCAGGGTCGTCGGACAGAACCGGACGCGCCCGTCCGGCAGAAAGTCCATCAGCCGAAGAAATACCCGCTCCTCGCCCTCTACCTGGACGAAGTTGAGCGGAAGATACCTCACCTTCTTTTCACGGAGACGGACATAATTCAGAATTTGAAACAGGAACACTCCGCCTTCGCTCAGGACAGATGCCAAAGCCTCCAGAGCCCGACTCAGATCCGCCTCCCGGACCAGATGGACGAGCGTGTTCCCGAGGCTGATGGCTCCGGAGAAGCCGGGAGAGACGAGCTGGTCGATTTCCCTTATATCGCCCCGCACGAATCGGACGTCACCGTTCGCTTTTGTCTCGCGTGCCAGTTCGAGAGAGGCCTCGGAAACATCCACGCCGACCACCTGGAAGCCCTCCGAAGCGAGAAATCGACTATGCTCGCCGCTGGCGCAGCCCAAGTCGAGGATCCTCTTTCCGGGGCCCCTGTTCAGGGTCTCGAGCAAGAGTCGGGCTTCCCGCTGGATCCGTGCCGGCCAGGCAACGAATCGCCTGTATCCGAGTCGAGAGTAATCGTCAGAGGGGTTCTCGGGGTCTTTGGACATATCAACCGGCGGTCGCAATCAGAAATAGTCGGGTTCGTTGCCCTTCTTCCACTTGATATTGCAGCCGATGCTCGCCTGCTGGTCAGGATCGACCCGCTTCCCGGCAAGCACGGTATCCAGGGCCTTGCGCAGATCACGTCCCGTGACCGGTTCCTCGCTCCCCGGTCGGCTGCCGTCCAGCTGTCCCCTGTAAACGAGCGCACGATTTTCATCGAAGAGAAAGAAGTCCGGGGTGCAGGCAGCCCGAAACGCTTTGGCGACACTCTGCGTAGCGTCATGGCAAACTGGAAAATCGAACCCGAGTTCCCGTCGCATCCTATCCATATTCTCCGGCGAGTCGTCCGGGTATTCCTCGACATCGTTGGAGGAGATAGCGACGATCCCGACGTCCGAATCGGCGTAGTCCCGGCCCAAACGGGCCAGTTCCTTCCGCACGTGCTGGACATAGGGACAGTGGCGCGAGATGAACATGACCAGCAAGGCCTGTTTGTCGTCGAAATCGCTGCTCGAGACCGTTCCGCCACCCACCTCCGGGAGTTCGAAGTCCGGCACACGGGTTCCCAGCTCGAGCATCGTTGAAGGTGTCAGTGCCATATCAAATCCTACTCCCATCCAGGATCGGTCTCCTCGACACTGCCGGAACTCTCTTTCACATCACCCATCGCTGTTTTGCCGGATGGGCCCGCATCGGGGACCGCCCTTGTTTCCTGATCAGGATAGCGCCCCTGTGGGTTCATCGCAAATCGATTTCTGGGTGTTCTCACGTGGTGTCGGGGCCCGATTGGGTGAAATCGCACTATCTCGAATCCGATCCCGCTCACTGCTGTCGGCTGGATCCCGGAGTGAGCCAAACCACCTGTGGCGCCCATCTTGCGTAAAGCAACGTCTCGCATCAGGATGAAGTTGCTCAGCAGACTCGGCGAGTGACGCATGATTTTGCAGACCATTCAGATCCATGAAGTCGGACTCAGGGACGGGCTTCAAATGGAGACAGCCGTCGTTCCTACGGAGTTGAAGTTCCGCTGGATCGAGAAGTTGCTCGAGAGTCAGGTTGACATCGTGCAATTGGGATCCTTCGTCCATCCGGGCAAGGTTCCTCAAATGGCGGACACAGACGCACTTTTCACCGGTCTTCTCGAGCGTGCATTCGCGCGGCGACCCGTGTTTTCCGGCCTGGCCCTCAACGAGAGAGGCCTCGAGCGGGGCCTGGCATGCGGTACCGAGATGTTTTGCCTTGGTGTCTCCGCAAGTGAAACCCACAGCCTGAAGAACACCGGAATGAGTACCGAGGAGGCCACGGTGCGAATCCTTGCCATGGCACGGCAGGCGCTTTCGGCGGGACGGCGCGTCCAGCTGTCCGTCCAGTCGGCCTTCGGATGCGGTTTCGAAGGAGTCGTGAAGGAAGAACGTGTCCTGCGAATCGTCGATCGCTATCTGGATGCTGGAATGGCGGAGATCAGCTTGGCCGACACGGCGGGACATGCCGACCCGGGACGGGTTCATCGGCTGTTTGCAGAGGTCCGCCGACGCTCGGCCGATGAGGTTGCCCTGACCTGTCATTTCCACAACACTTACGGCATGGCCCTGGCCAATTGTGCGGCGGCTCTGGAGGAAGGTGTGACCTGTTTCGAGAGCTCTTTCGCAGGACTGGGGGGCTGCCCCTTCACGGCCGTAGCCGGCGGCAATGTCTGCACCGAGGATCTGGTCCACATGTTTCAGCGGATGGGCCTGTGCGGACATGTCCGACTTTCCGTGCTGATCGGGCTGGCGCGCGACGTCGCCCGGTACCTCGGAAGAGCTCTGCCGGGCTCGGTCTATCAGACGGGGGCGATTGG
This sequence comes from uncultured Acidobacteriota bacterium, assembly GCA_963823995.1. Classification (GTDB taxonomy): domain Bacteria; phylum Acidobacteriota; class UBA6911; order RPQK01; family JAPXNP01; genus JARRKC01. Next base: position 1,496,042 of record CAWGNQ010000006.1, on the reverse strand, counting down.
GGACGGATAGTCTCGATTTTCGCGTTTCGAGTTCCGGGGATCCGATATGTCCGGCGATGTCCTGTTCGGGTTCTTACAGGCATTCGAGGTCCCTGATCATCTCCAGGGAGTACAAGAATGGAACTGCTTTCCGGAATCCGCGTGCTTGATTTGACGAATGTCCTCTCCGGGCCTTTCGCCACTCTTCATCTGGCTCTCTGCGGCGCGGAGGTCATCAAGATCGAGAACCCGAAAGAGGGAGACCTTGCCCGAAAACTGGGAAACGTCCCCGAGTTCAATCGCAAGTTGATGGGTACCAGCTTCCTGGCTCAGAACGCCAACAAGAAATCGGTCACCCTCAATCTGAAGAATCCAAAGGGGCGCGAGCTCTTTCTTCGGCTGGTGGACTCGGCCGATGTCCTCGTCGAGAACTTCCGGCCTGGCGTCATGGCCCGGCTCGACCTCGCCTACGAGCGACTGGCGGAATCGAATCCGGGTCTCATCTACTGTGCGATCTCAGGCTTCGGCCAAGACGGACCCGATGCCGCGAAACCTGCGTACGATCAGATCATCCAGGGTTTAAGCGGCGTCATGGCCGTCAATGGGGACGAGACCCTGAATCCTCTTCGCTGCGGATTTCCGGTGTGCGATACGGTCGGTGGGCTCAACGCTGCCTTTGCCGTGCTGGCCGCCCTGTTCCACCGCGAGCGGACCGGCCAGGGACAATTCATCGACATTGCGCTGCTCGATTCGATCATGCCACTCCTCGGCTGGGTGGCCGCCAACTGGATCATCGGAGGAAAGCCGCCGGTCCCCATGGGAAACGACAACTTCACAGCCGCCCCCTCGGGCACCTTCGCGACAGCTGACGGCCATATCAACATCGCGGCCAACAAACAGGAGCAGTGGGAGGCGGTTGCCGAGACTCTCGGGGTCCCCGAGCTGACCGCGGATCCCAGATTTGCGGAGCGGGATCAACGCAAGGAGAACCGGAAGGCGCTGACGCCCTTGCTCGAGGAAAGGCTCAAGCTCCAGCCTACGACGTACTGGGTTGGGGAACTGAACCGACGGGGGGTCCCGGCGGGAGAGATCCTCAGCCTTCAGGACGCCCTTGCGTCCTCCCAACTCGCCCACCGGGGAACGCTCGAGACGGTTCAGGACGTCGAACTGGGCCCGTTACGGCTCTTTCAGCTGACGGCCGCCTTCAGCCGGACGCCCGGGCGATTGAGGACCGCACCGCCTCGCCTGTCCGAGCACACCGATGAGGTCCTGGCCGAACTCGGCTGCAGCGCCGATGAGATCGCACAGCTGCACAGCGAGGGAATCGTCTAGCGATTCACACAGTCCCGGATTCTCTGCTCCGCGTTCTGGGGGGAAAGAGTGTCAGGGCTATGCCCCGCGGGGTGCTTCGCTGCCCCGGGCGCAGGGATAAAATTGTTCCTTCCGTTGCCCGCAAATCTCGGATACAGCAACTCACAACCCGGAAGTTCTGTCCGTTCTCAAGTTACGTGGCGCAGCCGCCGGCGCACGTAGGGGACCAAACCGCCCGCCTCGACAACGACCCGTCGACTCTCGGGTAACGGGCGAATTTCAAAACTCTTCCCGTTCGTACGATCGGTCACGAGTGTCTCTCCAATTTCGACTTCGTCCCCGACCGATGCTTCGATATCGGGGCACTCCATCGTGGCCAGGCCGACATTGACGGCATTCTGAAGGAAGATCCTGGCGAAACTTCGGGCTACGACTACCAGGCCGTGACCCTTCAACGTCGAAGCCGCCTGTTCGCGGGACGATCCGCTGCCGAAATTCCAGCCTGCGACGATCACGCTGCCGGGTGGCACCTCGCCGGACTTCAAGGCCGCGTTGAACCCGGGATCATCGGCAAAAGCGTACTGTGGCGTCTCCCTCGGCAGCACCGTGGCCATGAAACGACCTGGATAGATGACATCGGTGGAAACATCATCGCCCAGCACCAGAACGACTTTGCTCATCCGTACACCTCCCTCGGGTCGCTGATCCTGCCCGAGAGCGCGCTGAACGCCGCTACCTCGGGGGAGCAGAGGTAGACCTCGGCTCGGGGGTTGCCCATGCGCCCCTGAAAATTCCGGTTCGTGGTCGAGAGCGCAACCTCTCCGTCCCCGAGCGCGCCCTGGTGCACGCCGAGACAGCACCCACAGCCGGGATTCATCACGGACGCACCCGCCTCGATGAACTCGCTCACGTACCCACGTCGAAGTGCTTCCTGATAGATCCGCCAGGTCGCAGGGAAAATGAGCATTCGAACGCTCCGGGCAATCCGCTTTCCCCGCAACAGGCGGGCTGCAGCTTCCAGATCTTCGATCCTTCCGTTCGTGCAGGATCCGACGACCACCTGGTCGATCCTGGTTCCCTGCACTTCCTCGACCGACCGGACATTGTCGACCCTGTGCGGACAAGCCACCTGGGGAGCCAGCGTCGATACGTCGAGCCGGAGCTTCTGCTCGTAATCAGCGTCAGGATCCGGAGCCACAGCCATGGGGCTCTCACTCAGGCCGGCCACCTCTCTCAAGTACCGCATGGTCTCCTCGTCCGCCGGCACGATCCCCGACGTCGCACCCGCTTCGACCGACATGTTGCAGACGGTCAGCCGACCGGCCGTTGAAAGACTGTGGATCGTCTCTCCATGGTATTCGAGGACCCGGAAATTGGCGCCTTTGGCGGTCACTCGTCCGATCAGCGCCAGAATCAGGTCTTTGGCACCGACACCATTCGGAAATCGGCCGTTGACCTCCACGCGAATTGTGGCGGGCACCTCGACATTGAGCACCCGACCAAGCGCCCAAACCGCTGCCATCTCCGTGGCCCCGATGCCAAAGGCAAAGGCCCCCAGGGCTCCGTGGCTGGTGGTGTGGCTGTCGGTGCCGACCACAACGGCCCCGGGCCGGACGTACCCATTCTCCGGCAGTATTTGATGGCAAATCCCTCCCTCGTCGCCTCGGATATCATGGAATCGTCGGATGCTCTGCTCGCCGATGAACTCACGGATGCGCTTCTGATTCGTTGCCGTCTTTGCGCTCTCAGCAGGAACGCGATGATCGAAGATGATCGTGATCCGATCCGGGTCCCACACGCGAGCTTCTCTTCCGGTATCTCGAAACATCTCGTGAAACTGGCTCATCACCAGGGCCGCATTCTCATGCGACATGGCCAGATCAACCGCGGGTTCCACGACTTCGCCGGCAGCAACAGCCTCCAAACCGGAAGATCCGGCGAGAATCTTCTCAACGAGGGTCATGCCCATTTTCGGTCTCTCCACGGGAACGGCTCCTGAAGCGCCGAACGGAGCAGCAGGGCCGGAATCGAAGCCTGATCACAATTGTTGGGCAACGGCTTCCGCCATCTCCAGGGTGCCCGTCGTTCCGCCCATGTCGTAGGTTCGGGCCTTTCCGTCTTTGATAACGGCCGCGACAGCCGCTTCCACACGCGAGGCCTTTTCCTTCTCCCCGAGCCAGTCGAGCATCATCTTTGCGGCCAGGATAGTGGCGGTGGGATTGACCTTGTACATACCCGCATACTTCGGTGCCGAGCCATGGGTCGGTTCGAACACCGCCAGCTTCTCGCCGATGTTGCCCGAACAGGCAAAACCGAGGCCACCGACCATCTGGGCACACAGATCCGAAACGATGTCGCCGTACAGATTCGAGGCCACGAGCACCTGATAATCGAGAGGGTTCTTGAGCAGCCACATCAACATCGCGTCGATATTGGCGTCACCCAGCTCCACACAGGGGTAATCCTCCGCGACCCGTCTCGCCACTTCCAGAAACAGTCCATCGGAGGCACGAACCACATTCGCTTTGTGGACCACGGTCAAACGCCGGCACCGATTCCTGGCCGAGTAGTCGAAGGCCGCGCGCAGAATTCTCTCCGAGCCTTTTCGGGTCGTGATCTTCAGTGAGATCGCATAGTCGTTCGGCGCAAGGTCCTTGAACGGTGCGAACGGCTTGGAGAGTTGGCTCAGCCGTTGGGAGATTCCGGTCGGAACGGGACTGAATTCAACGCCCGCATAGAGGTCCTCCGTGTTCTCCCGAAAAACGACGAGATCGATGTTTTCCCGGTAGTTGAGGGGATTTCCAGGATAGGCGCGGCAGGGCCGAAGACAGATGTAGAGGTCGAAAAGCTGTCGCATTCGGACAATCGGCGAACGATACAGGAGCCCGGTTCCTTGCAGTTCGGGTACGAGCTCACACTCGGCCGCCCAGGCCGGCTTGGAAGTGATGGCACCAAATAGAGCAGCGTCTACGCTTTCGAGTAGATGAATCGTCCGCTTGGGCAACGCATCTCCCTCACGGCACCAGAAGTCCCAGCCAATGTCCCCACACAAGTAATCAGCATCGAGGCCGATCCGATCCAGGACGATCCGGGCTGCCTCGAGGATCTCGCTTCCGATCCCGTCACCCGGAAGCCATGCAATCCTGTACTGTGCCACGTTCCACTCCCTTTCCTGAATTCCGACGTAGAAGATCTTTCTACGCAAGTCTCATGCCATAGGAGGGTGTGGCGGGACCGATCTGCTCGACCGGCCCGCTCGAACAGAGCCTCAGCGATCGAAGGGAGCCTGCAGCGGAATTTTGGAGCTCATTGGAATGCACGGAATCGGGTGAAAAGCCACAGCTCCGCTCGATCCGGGGTGCCGGCACCGCTTCCGCACCTCCGTCCGGGGCGTCGATTTCAGCCGTGGGTAAGCAGACTGGAGCGGCTGTGAAGGACACGATCGGTCGACCGATTCACCGGATACTCAGCCCACGCGGCAGTCTCGAAGTCCGAGCTCTCTCGGCGGCAGACTGCGCGCTACGATTCGGGCGCTCCTTCAGCGGACTCAGGGACGCCTTCATAGATCGACTGGGAGCCGGGCAGCTCACCCACCAGGTCCCGTATCTGTCCGGGAGTCAGACCGACGCGCGCGGCCTGGCGCTCCAACTGCTGGATCGCCTCGCGGGCCGCCTTTTCGTCTTCACGAGCCTGGCCGAGGGCCTGGTAGGTCTGCGCCAGCTCGCCCTGGATCTTTTCGCGCGTCGTCCCGTCGTCCGTGTTCAGGTAGGCATTCCGCAAGTTGTTCATCCGAAGCTCGAGCACCATCCGCTGATTGACTGCGGTTTCGAGACCCGTCTTGGCCTCCTGGAAGGCGCCGGCCCAGAACTGGGTATCTTCGGGTCCTTCCTTGACGGTCTCTTTCTCCTCGTCGCCCGCCTCAACCTTTTCCGGCTCCTGTGTGGTCGTCGAAGCGGACGGCTTTGGCGGGATTCCGGTGCTTACACGTCCCCCGCGCATCGAACGAAGATCCTCGTTCCTGATGACCCGAACATTTTCCGAACTTTGCGCCCGCCGCTCCCGCTCCTGTTTCGCCAGATCGACGAGCGACGGAGCCTTCTTCTCAGTCTTCTCCGCCGCCTGTTCCGGTGGTTTCTCCTCTGGCTCCTGCTGGGCGAAGAGAACCGGGCAAGACAATAGAATTGCGCCCAGTATCAAGCACTTCATCGAGAACCAGCCTAGCGCTTTCGGACACAGGGTGCTGTGCTGCCGATCACTGTTTCCGTTCATGATCTCCCCTTTTCGCTTTGCTGCCACGACCTCGAGACGGAGATCACGTTTCCTCCGACTCGTCGCGTCGCCCTCGCACAGTGAGAACCGGCCGATCGGCCGTTCGCACGACCTTCTCGGCCACTGACCCGAATACGATATGTTGCCACCCTGTCAACCCGTGCGTAGCAATGACGATCAGGTCGGCCTTCGCGTCGTGAGCGATCCTGACAATCTCTCGGGCCGGGTCGCCGTGGGTCACGGTCGTGCGCGTCCGAATCCCTCGGTCGACCAAAGCCTGAACGGTCTCATTGAGCCTCCGTTCCGCGCTTTCCCGCAGGGCATCCTGATACGCGGGGACCTCGAAATTGAAGTGTGGGTCGGAGGGCAGTGTGGGCACGGGCGGAATGACGTGCGCCACGAGAAGCTCTGCTCCGAAGTGCTCCGCCAACTCGCTGGCCCGGTTTACAGTTTCGACCGAAACATCGCTGAAATCGGTCGGCGCCAGAATGCGTTCAATGGGCAGCATCGCCTCCCCCTTCGCCCCCGGCCGGTACAGGCTCTCGACCCACGCCGGAGTCATTTTCCGGCCTTCGTTCAGAATCGAAGAAATGCTCCGATACCTTCGCTCCGGGACGTCAGACGCTCGGCGGCCTCGCCCCGAAGCTGCTCGATTTCTCCCCCCTCCTCAAAGACCCTGGCCACCAGGACCTCGAGGAGATCGTCCAGGCTGTGGAGATCAGTCTGACAATTCGGACAGACTTCGGTTCCGCGGAAGAGCTGATCACAACTCGGGCAACGTCCTCCGCCCACCTCGGGTTCACCACCATAGACCAGCCGACGAATCCGACCCTCACGAAGCGCCTGGAGGGTCTCCTCGAAGCCGAGCACGGCCTGGTGGTTCTTGGCCGCAGCAGTCAGGAGGTCGGCCACGATGGCATTCTCACTTTCCCGCTCGACCCGTTCCAGGAGTCGGATCGTCTCCTCGAGAATCTGCGCATCACCCGCGTCGATCGCCAGAGAGACCGTACCCACGACCAGCCGACGCAGACGGTCCGGTAGCAGCCCTTTCAGCTCGCCGACGGCCTCGGTCGTTCCGGCAAGAACGAGCCGGTCGAAACGTTCCGCCACGCTCAGTCGGTCGATGATCTCCGCGACGTGCTTCAGATGCCATCGAGCGTGTTCATCCGCCTTTCGCTGAAAGTTCATCTGCGACCGCATCTGGTCGCTCCCCGAGGCATCGAATTTCCGGACCTCGGCTTCGGCAAAGGCCTCGTGTTTCTCTTCTATGGATCCAAGAAATACCGTAAACAGGCGCGCTCGCGCCCGGTCCGTCAGGACGACGCCATACCGCTCGAACTCGTCCCTGGCTTCGATCAGCGGGCGGACGAAGGGCCGAGTCTGATAGTTGACTCGATTGGCAAGCGACACGCCCAGACTTCTGTGCCAGGCGAAATCTCCCCTGGAATCTCCAAAATAGACAACACTCTTGCCCGAAGGCTGGTAATCCGCAAGGAAGGCCCCGGCCCTCCGGGCCGCTTCCTGGAACGTCTTCTTCTCCGAGTTCTCCAGACCCTTCTCCACGCTCTGGACGAGGCTCTTGAATGCTGCCTCGAAGCCGCGATTCAGATTGACGGCTCGACCCTGATCGACATCCAGATAGACACTCAACACCTTGTCTCCATTGTTCAGTTTCTGGGAAAGAAGGGCCTTGAGGTCCTGACGTGAAATCATGCTTGCCTCCTATTGTGGTTTTTGTCGCAAAGGCATGCTGCTTTCTCTAGTTTAGGAGGCTCGAGCGTACCTAGCAAGCGGAACCGAGGCACGAATGGGGTGGAGAACGTGAGAACCGGGCGACGGGTGAACCGGACCATCCGATCCCACACTACGCGAGCTCGGCGAAGTCGGCGACACGCACCGATCAGTCCGGCAAACCACCAGGAGCCGAGACTTCCCTTCCAGGCCGGCACCTGTTTCAGACCGGCTGAAGCTGCTCGACGAAGGTACCCTTGTCCAAGTAATAGTTCACCGTGGCGAAGTGAGCCGCACGGGGATCGTGGGTCACCATGATGATGGTCTTTCCGAATTCGGTGTTGAGGGTCTTGAGCACTCCGAGCACGTCGCGGGCGGATGCGGCGTCCAGATCGCCCGTCGGCTCGTCGGCGAGAATGAAGGTCGGGTCGGTGACGATCGCCCGGGCGATCGAGACTCGCTGTTCCTGTCCGCCCGACAGCTGGCGGGGATAGTGTTCCATACGATCCTCGAGCCCGACGACTTTGAGTGCCGTCTGTACGTGCCGGCGCCGTTCCTTCCTGCTCAGCCGTGTGAGCAGGAGCGGTAGCTCCACGTTCTCGAAGGCCGTCAGAACGGGAATCAGGTTGAAGTGCTGGAACACGAAACCCACGTTCTGGTTGCGCCAGCCGGCCAGTTGATCCTCACTGAGCCGGGAGAGATCGGTGTCGAGGACTTTCGCCTCTCCATCCGTCTGCCGGTCGATCCCGGCCAGGATGTTGAGCAGGGTGCTCTTTCCGGATCCCGACGGGCCCATCAGACTGACGAACTCCCCCGCGTGGATGGTCAGACTGATGTTGTCGAGCGCCTTGATCTGGACGCTGTCCCGCTGGAAGACCTTGCTGAGTCCATTGATTTCTACGAGATCCTGTTTATCCATCGCTCTTCTCTTCCCTTCTCAGAAAGGTGACGCGTGCACTCATTTCGGGCCGCAGGTATTCGTCGGGCTCGAGCACCTTCACCTTGACCTGGATGGAGGCGTTCTGGCGGTTGGCCTCCGGCGAAATCTCGTCGATCTCGCACTTGTACTTCCGGTCGGGGTAGGCCTCCGGGCTCATGACGCAGTCCAGGTCCGGAGTGATCCGACTGAAGTCGGTTTGACTGATATCCAGCTCGACCTGGAGGTCGTTCAGATCCGCCAGCGCCACGACGGCCGACTTGGCGCCGGACGTCCCCGCGTAAGAGGTCGTGATCATCTCCCCGATCTCTGCGATTCTTCTCAAGACCGTCCCCGTGATCGGTGAGCGGATCTCGGTAGCATCGAGCATCGTCTGCGCGTAATCGACGGCCGCCTTTGTTCTTTCGACTTCGGCCTGAGCTTGACGAATTTGCTCCTGACGCGTTCCCGCCTGAAGCAGTTCGTAGCTTTCCCGGGCGGAATTGACGGAGGCGGCCGCCATCTCATACCGAGACTTTGCATTGTCTACATCTTGCTGAGGGATCACGCCGGAATCGAGTAGACGCTTCAGGCGTTCATACTCGAGCCGTGCATTCTCACGGTCTGCCCGGGTACGAGCCAACTCCGCTGCGGCCCGCTCGATCTCCTGAGGGCGCGGCCCACGTTCGAGTTCGACCAGGCGATCGCGGGCAGATTTGTGACTGGCCTGTGCCTGCTCGAGCTGAGCCCGGTATTCGCGGTCTTCGAGCTTGACCAGAAGCTGGCCCTTGCGAACGAAGTCTCCCCGCTCGACTCCGATCCACTGAACCCGCCCCATGACCTTGGAGCCGAGTTCGTGCTTGTGGTGTGCTACAACATAACCGGAAGCAATCAGGACCTCGCGATCCGGTGGTTCGGGATTCGAGGTCTCCACCTGCGCGGCTTGATCATCGGCCGCTACCACCGCGGGGGTCGGAGCCGACTCGGTCGCAGGCTCCCACCAGAAAGCATAGAAGCTCAGACCCAGAAGCGCCACGAAGAGGAGACAGGAAGTCACGAACCAGACCCGTCCGCCTCCGCCGGAGCCGTTGTTCTGGCGTTTCTCCCGGCTGATCTTCAAACCCTGCAAATCTTCTTTCATCGCTTTCTCACTGTCTCAGAACATCGATCAGTTTCACCTTCGACGCTCTTCTCGCCGGCAAGAAGCCGCCGACCAGACCCATGAAGAGTGCGAAGGCCATCCCGAAGAGCAGGATGCCGGGGGTCACCCGGAAATTGAAAACAAACTCGCTGAAGGAGGCGAAATTTGCGGTCCCGGCAGAGTAGCCGTTGAACAGCGAGCCCAGCAGACATCCCACGACCCCTCCGATCAAAGCCAGTACCGCCGATTCGACCATGAAGGAGCCCAGAATGTTCCGTCGCCTGAATCCCAGAGCCCTCAACGTCGCAACCTCCTGTTGCCGGGAACTCACGGCTCCGTACATCATGTTCATGACCGCGAAGCAGGAACCGATCCCCATGATCACCGCTATGAGCGTGGCCAGGACCTTGAGGCCGATGGACGAAGCAAAGGTTTGATCCGCGTAGTATTTGTCCTGTTGCAGAGCGTCCAGCTGGATGCGCTGATCATCGGAAATGCGCTTGATCAGACTTTGTGCGTCGTTCAGGCTTCGGGCACGTACCAGGATGGAGGAGTAGATGGGACGCTGCCAGACCTGAGCGACATCCTGGTAGCCGGTCCAGATCTCGGAGTCGTACGCCCCTCCGCTCGTCTCGAAGGTCCCGACGATCTTCCATTCCACATTGTTGATATCGATCGACTGACCGATACCGAGATCCGAAAAGCGACGGACCAGGGCGCGGCTGACGATCAACTCGCGCAAGCCGGCCCGGAAGTTCCGACCTTCCACGACTCGGACGTCGGGCCTCAGCTCGAAGCCCATGTCGGAAGTGCCCCGAACGATGACATTCGAGTCGGAACCATCTTTCCGCTTGTGGTTGATCACGACCAGGATCTCGCCCACGGCCTCGGGCTCGTTGGTCGACGAGCGCTCGACGCCGGGGAGAAAACGGACGGTTTCGAACAACCCGCGGGCGAAATAGCTGTTGACTTCGTTCGCGGAGCCCTTTCGGATGATCACCAGATTCTGGGGAGAACCGGTTTCGATGAAGGTCAGGTCCAGTCCCCGAACCATAGCCAGCATCACCACCACGATACCCACCGTCAGACCGATCCCCAGCGCGGTCATGACGGTTCCCATGCGGCGTACCATCAGGCTGCGAACGTTGTATTTGACGGGGACCTTCATACCACCCTCCTCAACGCTTCCACGACCGGCTTCCGGGACGCCTGCCAGGCCGGCACCCCGGCCGACACCAGCCCCACGAACACTCCGATTCCCGAGCAGAAAAGGATCGTCCCCGCGGTTACATCGAGACTCTGTAAGAACCCGCTGGTCATCTGGGCCAGCGGCATCGCATGGTAGAGGAACCGGGCGAACAGCGTTCCGATCAGCGCACCTCCGAGGGCGAGCGCCACCGATTCGCCGACGAGGAGACCAAGAACCTGGCGGCTCCGAAAACCGAGCGCCTTCAGGACACCGATCTCCCGGTTGCGTTCGCGAATCGACATGGCCATGGTGTTGGCGGCGATCAGAATGATGGCAAAGACGACCACGCTGATGATGCTCGTGATGAACGTTTGGACATCGCCCAGCATCGAGACGAAACTCAGAACGAACGCCTTCTCCGTCTCCGTCTTCGTGGGATTGTTGCTGTTCCTGAAAAGCGCGTCGATCTTCTCCGCTACCGGACCGACATCCTCCGGCGACTTGACCCGGACGGCGAAGGTCCCGGTCTGATCCCAGGCTCCGAAAGCCTGTTTCATGAGCTCGTTCCAGTAGTCCCAGTGGAGGTAGAACGAACTCGCGTCGTCGGATCCGCCTTCGTAAATTCCCCGGATGGTGACCTCGACCCCGTCGATGGGCCAGGTGTTGCTCTTCAGAAAGAGTCGGTCTCCGACCTTCCAGCCGAAACGGTCGGCCAGATTTTTCCCCGCGATCGCACCCATACGGTCCTTGACGAAGGCTTCCTTCTGATCTTCCGGCATCTTGATGTCGGGATAGACCTGGAAGAACTGGTCGGTATCCACCGAGAAGTTGGCGAAGAAGTTCGAGGGATCCTTGTAGATCGCTCCGAACCACATCGACCCCACGACCGCCTCGACGCCCGGCACCTTCTCGATCTTCTGCCGGTGGGCCGCGGGCAGCGCGTTGAACAAAGAGATGCGATGCCGTACAACCAGCCGCAATGCCGAATCGGGCGTCTCGGGAGGATTCGTGAGCGCGTGCAGGATGGTCTGTAGGGTGGCTACGAGGAACAGGGAGACCGCGATGCTGGAGACGGTCAGAAAGGTCCTCCTCTTGTTCCTGAGTAGATTCTTGAAGAGCAGACGGAGATACTTCATCTCATCTTCCTTCCAACCTCTCCATGAGGTCCTTCATCCGGCGCCGGCTGACGTCGAGAACCTGCCGGTCGTCGAGTTTGACCTGGCCGTGCCCGCCGATCAACGGCACGACTTCCTCGACATGGTCGAGATTGACCAGGGCCTGGCGGGATATGCGAAAGAAACCCGCCGCCTCGAGTCGTTGTTCGAGTTCGGACAAGCTGGGTTCCATCCAAAAGTGCTCCCCACCCGCCCAAAGCCGGGTCAAACCTTCCTCGGAGACGAAGCAGGTGACATCGCCCGCCGGGACGACCTTGAATCGATGGCCCCGCTTGGCGAGAAACCGTGAGGGGGACGTATCCCGAATCGCGCCATCGATATCGGACCCCTGGGAACCCTGGCGGACCCGTTCGAGAGCGCGGGCGAGTCGGGACCGCGACACCGGTTTCAAGAGGTAATCGACGGCCCGCACTTCGAAGGCATCGATTGCGTACTGATCGTAGGCCGTGCAGAAGATGACAACCGGCCTTCCTCCAGGCAGGGAGGCGGCGACATCGATGCCCGTACAGCCCGGCATCTGGATATCGAGCAAGACGAGATCGGGTTTCAGGGTCCCTATCTTCTCGATGGCTTCCTCACCGTTTTCCGCCTCTCCGACGATCTCGACATCGGAGAAAGGTCTGAGAAGCGACCTCAACCGGTCCCGTGCCGGCTCCTCATCATCCACGATCAGAGTTCGAATCGTCTTCATCGCCTATCGACCTCGAGCCACAACCAACGTCATGTCGTCTTCCGGATTCCGACCATTTCCGAAAGAACGAACCTCGTCAAAGAGGGAGTCCGCCAGATCCTGCAGGGGCAGGTCGGGAGACTGCCGGACGGTTTCGATCAGTCTTTCTTCGCCGAATTCCTTCCCCTCCGGGTCCGTCATCTCCGTCAGGCCGTCGGTGAATACTACGAACAGATCTCCCGGATTAATCTGCACAGCGCCCATTTCGTAAATGCGATGCGGCATCACGCCCAAGACCATCCCGCCCCGCTCCAGCCGCTCGACAGGATTTCCGTTCTGGCCGCGGCGGAGAATAAAGGGTGGATTATGACCCGCATTGACGTAGCGCAGGGTACGGCTTTCATCCTCGTAAACGGAGTAGAAGAAGGTCACGAATCGACCCGGGTCGGTGACTTCGAAGATGGCGCTGTTGAGACTTCCCAGCAACGCTTCCAGCCCGAGCCCATACTGCACAGCTTGACTCTGCAGCCGTCCCTGCAGTCCTGCCATCAGCAAGCCGGCCGACATGCCTTTTCCGGAGACATCACCCAATGCGATGCCCAACCGTCCTTCTCCGAGATGCAGGAAGTCATAGTAGTCGCCGCTGACCCACTGGACGGGCCGACAGAGGCCGGTGTAGTCGAGGGTGTCCAGCCGAGGCAGGCGGTGCGGAAACAGCGATGTCTGCACCGCTTCCGCACGCTCGACCTCCTCGAGGTAGGAGGTCTTTTCCGAGATCTGAGCCCTCACCTTTTCCATGGCTTTGCCCAGTCGGCCCCGGGTCACCGGTTTGAGGAGATAGTCCACGGCATTGAGCTCGAAAGCATTGACGGCATACTGATCGAAGGCGGTGCAGTAGATCACGCGCGGTCGAGGCGGTTCCAGGGCTGCGGCCACCTCGATCCCGGACTTGCCCGGCATCTGGATGTCGAGGAAGACCAGATCGGGTTGCAGGCTCCGGATCTCGGTCAGTGCCTCTTCTCCATCGCGGGCCTCTCCAATGACCTCGACGCCCGGAACACCTTCGAGAAGATCCCGCATGCGGGCACGCGCCGGTTCCTCGTCATCGACCAGCAAGGTTCGAATCGGACGGTACGACCTCATGCCCGCCTCCGCTGCTCCGTCGTTCCCGTCTGCCGGCTCGGAAGCTTGAGCGTCGCCAGCGTCAGACCCTGCGCCTCATCGCGCGTCAGGGTGAGGGCTCCTTCCCCGTGGTAATACCCTTCGAGCCGGCTTGCGATGTTCTTGAGACCATAGCCACCGCGTTTCGTCCTTGCCGGTGCGGCTTGAACGCCCGGACCATTGTCAGCCACCTGAATCTCGACGAGATCCTCGTTCAGAAAAGCCCGGATCCTGATGACTCCGACGCCGCGAACCGATGACAGACCATGCTTGAAGGCATTCTCTACCAACGTCTGCACCATCATCGTGGGAATGATTTGATCCTCGGCTTCAGGTGAAATCTGGATATCAACATACAAACGTTCACCAAATCGTGCTTTTTCAACTTCTAAATAGGCGCGGATGAAGTCGATTTCATCTTCGACCCGGACCCATTCCTCGTCCGATCGACTCAACGTATAGCGGAACACCTCGGCAAGCTGTTCCACGGTGACCTCGGCCCGATCCGGGTCCCGATGGACGAGACTGGCAATCACATTGAGTGCATTGAACAGGAAATGCGGGTTGATCTGAGCCCTCAGAGCGGTCAACTGCGACCGACTGGCCTGGAGGGTGAGTTCCTGCTCACGCGTTTCCTGTTCCTGGCGCTTCCGTTGCAGCTGCAGATTCTGCCAGAGATATGCCAGCACTTCGGAAAGGGCCGAGATCAGCGTCACGTCCTGTGCGAAATAGGGGGTATTGTTGGGCCTCGGACCGAGTCGGATTTCGCCGATGGCTTCTCCATCGAGACGAAAGGAGACACGCTGCACAACTGAAAACGCAGGTTCCCTCGGCTGTCCGATCGCGATTTGAGTTTCAGCCTGGAAGATCTGCCCGAGCCTCTGTTCGGCCGCCGCGATGAGTTCGGGCTCCCGCGTCGTGCGCTGTACGGCCTCGAGAAACATTTTGACGGCTTCAATCGACGTCACCGTTCTCCCCAGCCAGTGCCGGTCGAGCCAACGTTCGAGGAGCCGGTACAACGTCGGCACCGCCATGACCGGTGGGGCCAGGATCAGTGCCAGGACCCATGGTCGCAGCCAGGCTTCGTCCAAGACTGCAGCCAGCCTCGGGAGAATCAACGAGAAGAAACCGACCAGGCCGATCAAAATCAGAAAGAACAGGGTGGCACGCTTGACGAAGACGTCGAAGAACTCGAATCGACTCTCGTAGTAGGAATTGACGAACAGGAACAGAACCGGCATGCCCCGGGACAGCAGAGAGATCCGGTTCGACACTTCCGCCGTGACGGAACCGAGCTCGGCGAAAAAGGAGATGATCACGACGCCGAACATAACGACCAGCGCCAGCAGCAACATGATGTTCATCCGTCGGGCGAGCCGGCTCATCTTGCCCTTCCTTTCCGGAAGCCGGGACACAACGATTGCGCCACAGATCCCGGCGATCGCGAAGAGAGCGGACATCGAGATGAGGAGAAACAGAACGAAGCCCGGCTGCAGGAGTTGGGGAAACTGAAGGAAGGAGATCCCTCCCGTGACCGCCAAGCCCACACCGGCAACGTACAGAAACGTCAGAAGCCACGTCCACGGACGATGGCTCCGAAGATGCTTCCGCGCTTCCAGGTAGTAGATGTTGAAGAGCAGTGGAGGAAACAACAGGGCAAGGAGGACGAGATAGAACTGTCCGGTGTCGGAACCCTCAATCTCGGTCACGATGTTCACGATGAACCAGACCACGCACAACAGGAGCATGACACCGTTGACCCTATCCAGTGCGCTGGGCTCTTTCGTCCACTTCTCTTTGAGCCAGAGGAAGAACAGTCCGGAAAAGCAAACGGCGCCGAAGGTGTACAGCGCCAACGATCCCATCAGAACGACCGCCAGGATCATCGCCACTGCCCAGATCCGAAGAAATTGTGAGCCACCTGTTCGCATGTTCTTGTTCCTCGACTTCCGCTGCCACCGACGGGTCGCTCCAATTGCGCGTCCGCGTCTTCCTAAGCATAAAAGACAGGGCCGGCCAGACCGAAGGCGATTCGGTTGAGCGGGCCGAACCCGCTCTGAACGGTGCGCTCAGGGGTCTGAACGGCTCAGGGTCCGGTTCCCGCCGTTTCCGCGATGGGAGCGCCCGATTCAGTCTGGTCTAATGCAAGTGAAACATCTCATGTGAACTATTTCCGTGTCAAGATGGTCTCTCGAGATCGAATGAGATTCTCGACAACGTCGGCACCACTTCCTATAATCCCGAGGGTTTCGAGTACTCAGCGGCGATCTTCCCTGTCGGTACGACGGCTCAGTATGATCTGCATTGAATAAGCCGGGACGTGGGGGCGTAGTGCAAACGTCAAAATCGTTTCACCAGATGACGGAGGCAGAGCTCTTGGAATTGGTGCTCAAGGGGCAGACCGGCGCATACGGTGAGATCTTCGCCCGGCATCGGGCGAGGGCGTTTGCCCTGGCATTTCAATATCTGAGGAATCACGAAGATGCCAAGGACATCGTCCAGGATGCTTTCATCAAGGCATACAAGAACCTGTCGAAGTTCGATCGAGGGCGCAGCTTCGGCCCCTGGTTGTTGACGATCGTGAGGAACCTGAGTATCGATACCATACGAAAGAGAAAGCGGACGGCCGCGCAGGAACTTCCCGTCACCCTTCCGGATACGCGGGCCCGGAAGGCCGAGACATCGGTGTTGCGTCACGAGGTCTGGGCGGCCCTCCAGAAGCTCACACCCGATCATCGCGAGATCATTTTCCTGAAAGACTATCAGGGCCACAGTTACCTGGAGATCGCTGAAATCCTGGGAATACCGATCGGAACGGTGATGTCGAGGCTGCATCACGCACGGCGCAATCTCATGGGAGTCCTGAAGGAGACGACCGAGAGTCCATGAACTGCCACGAAATCGAAGTCAGCCTGTCGGGCTACCTCGACAAAGAACTGACGCAGCAGGAGTCTCAGAGAATCGAGTTGCACCTGCAGACGTGCTCGCACTGCCGCACTGTGCTCGAAGAACTCCGTGAAGCGCAGAGAGCCGCTCAAACCCTCGAACTGGCTCAGCCCAGCCATGAGGAGTGGAAGCATATGGAGAGCCACATTCTTGAAAAGACGACGCGCAATCTCGGCTGGCTGATCCTGATCGTCTGGTCGGTCGTGACCGCGGCCTATGCCGCCTTCCAGTTTGCCCTGTCCCCGAACGAGCCTCTCCTCGAGAAGATCCTCGTGTTCGGGCTCTTTCTCGGAATTGCCCTTCTCTTCCTGTCGGTTCTGAGTGAACGGATCCGCGAAAGTCGGACCGACCGCTACAAAGGAGTTCAGCAATGATCGTCATCACGTCCCACGAAGTGGCGGGTTACCGCATCACCAAGACTCTCGGGCTGGTGCGGGGCAATGCGATCCGGGCCCGACATGTGGGTCGTGACATTCTGGCACTGCTGCGCACGTTGGTCGGTGGCGAAATCAGGGAATACGTCAAGCTGATGGCCGAGGCCCGGGAGCAGGCTCTCGATCGGATGGTGGAGGAAGCCGAGGAGCTCGAGGCTGATGCGATTGTTGGGGTGCGTTTTTCGACGACTGAGATTCTCTCGGGAGCCGCGGAAATGATGGTCTATGGCACTGCGGTCATGATGGAGGCCAGCGAATCGCCCGATGCCAGCTAATTTCAACGACGTGGCAAATTGCTGACTCAGATTGGGAGACGCTCCATCGGCCTCATCCACTGGCAATCCCGTTCACATGGTGCCGGCGGATCTCGTGCAGATCGCGGAAGAGCCCATGCAGAAGATCCGCTCCATCGGCCTCATCCACCGGCAGTCCCGTTCACATGGTGCCAGCGGATCTCGTGGAGATCGCGGAAGAGCCCATGCAGAAGATCCGCTCCATCGGCGTCATTCGCCGGCAGTCCCGTTGACATGGTGCCGGCGGATCTCGTGCAGATCGCGGAAGAACCCATCCAGAAGATCCGCTCCATCGGCGTCATCCGCCGGCAGTCCCGTTGACATGGTGCCGGCGGATCTCGTGCAGATCGCGGAAGAACCCATGCAAAAGATCCGCTCCATCGGCGTCATCCGCCGGCAGTTCCGTTGACATGGTGCCGGCGGATCTCGTGGAGATCGCGGAAGAACTCATCCAGAAGATCCGCTCCATCGGCGTCATCCGCCGGCAGTCCCGTTGACATGGTGCCGGCGGATCTCGTGCAGATCGCGGAAGAACCCATGCAAAAGATCCGCTCCATCGGCGTCATCCGCCGGCAGTTCCGTTGACATGGTGCCGGCGGATCTCGTGGAGATCGCGGAAGAACTCATCCAGAAGATCCGCTCCATCGGCGTCATCCGCCGGCAGTCCCGTTGACATGGTGCCGGCGGATCTCGTGCAGATCGCGGAAGAACCCATCCAGAAGATCCGCTCCATCGGCCTCATCCGCTGGCAATCCCGAGTGCTAGACCGGGTAGTCGTTCTTCGTGAGTACGTCGACCAGATCCTGAACCGAAGCGGCCGACTTCTTCAAGGCCTCCGCCTCGTCATCCGTCAACTTGATCTCGATGACCTGCGCCAAACCCTGGGCGCCCAGTTTCGCCGGTACACCCAGGAACAGGTTGTTGCAGCCATATTCGCCTTCGAGATAGGCGGCACAGGGCAGGATCTTCCGCTTGTCCTTGAGGATCGACTCAACCATTTCGGTTACGGCCGCCGATGGTGCGTAGTAGGCACTCCCGCTCTTGAGAAGTTTGACGATTTCAGCACCACCCGCCCGGGTTCGCTGGATGATGGCTTCCAGCCGATCCGCCGGAATCAACTCCGTAATCGGAATGCCTGCCACCGTCGAGTACCGTGCCAGAGGTACCATCGTGTCGCCATGGCCACCGAGCACGAAGGCGTGTGTGCTTTCCACCGAAACGTCCAGTTCCATCGCGATGAATGTACGGAATCTCGCCGAATCGAGGATACCGGCCATTCCGATGACACGCTCACGCGGGAAGCCGCTGACTCCCTTGGCCACGTGGCACATCGCATCGAGAGGATTGCTGACGATGATGAGGATCGCATCGGGGCTGTATCGGGCCACCTGTTCGGTGACTTCCTTGACGATCTTAGCGTTGCTCATCAGCAGGTCGTCGCGACTCATCCCCGGCTTGCGCGGCAGACCGGCCGTGATGACGACGATGTCGGATCCTTTCGTCGCCTCATAGGAATTGGCTCCCTCGATCCGGGCATCGTACTTCTGGACCGGTCCCGACTCCAAAAGGTCGAGGGCCTTTCCCTGCGGAACACCTTCCAGAATATCGACGAGCACGACATCGGCCAGTTCCTTTTCCGCAATGCGCTGGGCCGTTGTTTCGCCCACATGACCGGCGCCTACCACCGTGACTTTCTTTTCCATTGAACTTTGCCTCCGTTCTTCGGCGGAACCGGACCCGAAAACCCTCGTCCGCCGGCTGCATCGGGGTTAGCGTGATGAATCAATCCATGTTCTCGATGATTGCCGAACCGAATTCGCTCGTCGTCAGCTTCGTCGCTCCTTCCATCTGCCGTTCCAGATCGTAGGTGACTCGTTTCTGTCCGATCGCCCGGCTGAGACCGTGGTTGACCAGATCCGCCGCTTCCTGCCAGCCGAGATGCTCAAGCATCATCACACCCGACAGGATCAGGGAACCGGGATTCACCTTGTTCTGTCCTGCATATTTCGGAGCCGTGCCGTGGGTCGCTTCGAACAGCGCCACCTGGTCTCCCATGTTCGCTCCGGGTGCCATGCCCAGTCCGCCAATTTGTGCCGCGCAGGCATCCGAAAGATAGTCTCCGTTGAGGTTGGGCAGTGCAATCACTTCATACTCATCCGGCCGAAGGAGCACCTGCTGGAACATCTGATCCGCGATCCGGTCGTTGATCATGATCTTGCCCTTCGGGACCTTGCCGCCGTGCTTCTCCCAGACCTCGTTTTCGTCCAGGCAGACGTCACCGAACTCCTCTCTTGCCAACTGATAGCCCCAGTCGCGGAAAGCACCCTCGGTGAACTTCATGATGTTGCCCTTGTGAACCAATGTCACACGGTTGCGGCCATGGTCGACGGCATACTGAATGGCTTTGCGGACGAGACGCCGGGTTCCCGAGATCGAGATCGGTTTAACTCCGATTCCTGAATCCCTCCGGATGTTCTTTCCGAA
Source organism: uncultured Acidobacteriota bacterium (assembly GCA_963823995.1). GTDB lineage: Bacteria > Acidobacteriota > UBA6911 > RPQK01 > JAPXNP01 > JARRKC01. Next base: position 1,476,343 of record CAWGNQ010000006.1, on the reverse strand, counting down.
CTGACTGTTGATGAACTCGATGATCTTGTGGGCTTCGTCCGTCCCTTCCTGCCACTCGATTCCGGAATAGACGTCTTCCGTGTTCTCCCTGTAGATTACGACGTCGAGTTTCTGCGGTTGGCGGACCGGCGAAGGGACTCCCTGAATATAGCGACAGGGGCGCACGCAGGCGTACAGATCCAGGATCTGACGAAGCGAGACGTTGAGGCTGCGGATGCCGCCCCCGACCGGGGTCGTCAGAGGCCCTTTGATAGCCACACCATACTCTGCGATCGCGCGGGTCGTGGCCGCCGGGAGCCACTCTCCGGCTTTCTCTTTCCCTTTCTCGCCTGCATAGATCTCCTTCCAGACAATCTTCCTCTTGCCGCTGCTCGACTTCTCAACCGCAGCGTCCAAGACCTTCTGGGTGGCATTCCAGATGTCGGGTCCGATGCCGTCGCCTTCTATGAAAGGGATGATTGGATGATCGGGAACCTGGATTTTGCCGCCTTCGAATGTGATCTTCGTCCCTGCCTCTGCCACAATGAGTCTCCTGTCCTGTCGTTAAACCGAGGATTCTGACAAACGTCACCCCAACAAACGCGACCAGTTTAGTCCAGGCGGGTCAGTCCTGCAATCGATTCAAAATTCGCAAGTTGCTCTTCTATCAGGCGGTCTGGGCCAACGGCACATCCATGAGATACCTGCGACCTCAGAGTGGTCGCGCCAGGATGCTGCCGAGTCGGTCCTGCCGCGCCTGGGTGGTGGGCTCTCTTATCCCGCCCAACGATTCAGCGCGTGGGCAAAGCGACCGGGCGATTCGGGATCCATCCGGAAGTAGAGTGCCGGTTCGATCAATTCCAGTTCCATGACCTGAAAGACGTCGGAAGCCCCGCGCACGAGATCAACACGTCCGTAGAGAGGCCGGACAGGCAGAGCCGTCATCGCCCGTTCCCCCGCTGCTGCCAGCGTACGGGTCACCCCGACGGGCCGGATCAGACCGCCATGTTCTTCCTGCACGCGGAAATCGGAGTTCTTGGGGGTCTTGAGAATCGTGTGACTGAGCCGGCCGCCGAAGTAGAAGAGCGAGTATTCACCCTCTGCGACGATGCTGTCGAGAAACGGCTGGGCCAGGTATTCCGCTGCACCGTAGCTATCCGACAGAGTGCCCAGAGTCCCCTTCACCTGGTCGCGCCGGAGGCGGAAGGCATGGTCTGCGTTCGCTCCGATCACCGGCTTGAGCACGATTTCATCGGCTGCGAATTGATCGAACAGGCTTTCAATCCGGTCTGTGTCAACGCCCGTACACCACCGCGTCGGAACGACCGCAACTCCCCGGCTCGCCAATTCCCTCAGATACGATTTTCGGAGGTTCCAGCGGACCAGCGAGAGGGGATTCTCGAGTCGGGCCCTCGATAATTCGATCGACTCGAGTACGCTCAGGAAGAGGTCGGGACTTCGCTGGTAATCCCAAGTCGAGCGAATGACGACCATTTCGTACGCATCCCAATCCGTGCCGGGTTGCCGCCAGGGGACTAAATCTACTGCCCAGCCAAGGGCGGCCAGAGGATCGACTGCAAGTTCGTCGTCGCAGACGAAATCCTCCAGTGTATCCATGGTCAAGAAAGCGCAACGTCGCATGGCTTCTCCCCTTCGAACAGCGAAGATTATCAGAATTCGAGATTTGCGATCTCCGGTTCTTCAGTTCCAGCATCCAGCCCCTGTCGGTGGCGGCCCCACCCTTCCGGACGGCGCAAACGGCGTGCTATGGTGGCTCTTGCAGGGGAGCCTTGCCATGGAAAAGCGTCAGGCCCGGGCCGTCCGGGATTGGGTCGAGCAGAATCACGATGCCCAGGTTCGGTTCCTTCGCCGACTGGTCGAGGCGGAGTCGCCGTCGCTCGAGCCGGACCGGCTCCAGGCTGTCTTCTCTCTGCTCGCCTCCCCGCTGGAAAAGCTGGGCTTCCGCGTCCGGATCCTCAAGGGTCGGCAAAGCGGAGGTCAGCTCTTCGCGCGTCCCCTGAGTCGGGCCCGGCCTGCTCCGATCCAGCTCCTTCTCGGTCACTGCGATACGGTCTGGCCGGTCGGCAAGATTGCTGAGATGCCACTGCGGTTCGACGGCTCCCGCCTCGGAGGGCCCGGGATCTTCGACATGAAAGCGGGGCTGTCGCAGATCATCTTCGCCCTGCAGGCGTTGGCCCGATGCCAGATTCCGGTCACGGTCGTTCCCGTCATCTATCTGACCAGCGACGAGGAACTCGGAAGCGAGGACTCACGCCACCGGATCCAGTTGATCGCGCGCCGGGCCGTTCGGGTCCTGGTACCCGAACCGGCAGGCGGAGCCGAGGGTCGTCTGAAGACCACGCGCAAAGGCGTCGGACTGTTCGAAATCGAGGTCCAGGGAAGGGGTGCCCATGCCGGCGTGGAACCCGAGGTCGGCATCAGTGCGGTACTGGAACTTTCGTACCTCATCCAGGCACTGCACGGACTGACGGATTTCTCTCGAGGCCTGACGGTGACCGTTGGAACGGTTTCCGGCGGCACGAGGCCCAACGTGGTTCCGCCGGCGGCCAAAGCCGTCGTCGACGTTCGGGCGCGCACCCTTGCGGACGCTCGGGAGGTGGAACAGGCGATCCGAGCGCTGAAGCCGACGGTATCGGGAGCGAAGATCACGATCAAGGGCGGCCTCGACCGCCCCCCTATGGAACCGACTCCCGGCAATCGAGCCCTCTGGGAACAGGCAAGGGAGGCAGGTCGGCTGCTCGATCTCGAGCTGGAAGAGAGCGAGTCGGGAGGTGGATCGGATGGCAACCTGACCAGCCCGTTTGCACCGACCCTCGACGGCTTGGGCGCGGTCGGAGCCGGGGCTCATGCCGAGCACGAATACGTGGAACTGTCTCGACTGTCGGAGAGGACGGCACTGCTGGCTCTTCTCATCGCCGCCCCACCCATTCGAAACGTAGATCCGCGATGAACGAGGCTTCCCCGGTCAACGAGATCTCTTCGCCGTCCCTCCACTCGACGAGTTGAGTGCCCGTCTCCGTCTCGACGCGGACCGGATTCGCGACGACTCCGCGCACGAGCGCAGCGACAGCCGCCCCGCTGCATCCGGTGCCGGACGAATGCGTGGGACCGACCCCTCGCTCCCAGATGCGTACTCGAATCCGGGACCGATCGATGATCCGAACAAAGCTGACGTTGGTCCCTTCCGGGAAGACCGAATGCCCGGCCAGGCCGCGGCCGAGCGTCGCGAAGTCCCGATCGCCGAGAGGGACCTCCAGAAACACGACGCACTGGGGATTCCCGACCGAAAGGGCTGTGACTGAAACCGAGAGGTCTCCCACTTGAAGCGCATAGTCGATGACTCGATCTCGCGGCGAGGGCAGCCTCATCGGCACGTCTTCAGAACTGAACCTGGCCGGCCCCATGGCGGCTCGATAACTCCAAACCGGATACCGGGCCTCCAGTCGCTTCAGCGACCTCCGCCCGATCGCCGTCTCGAAAACGATTTCGTCTCCCGGGACGAGTTCATGGTGGTGCAGGTATGCGGCGGCGCACCGAAGACCGTTTCCCGACATCTCCGCCTCGGAACCGTCCTGGTTGAAGATGCGGAAGGCGACAGGCCCCGGCACGCCGGATGGAGCTTCCACGAATACGCATCCGTCCGCGCCGACTCCGAAGTGGGGATCGCAGATGGCGCGCGCCAACTCGGTCCGTGGTTCGCTTGTCGCCGGTCCTCTCGCGACGATCAGAAAGTCGTTGCCATACGCATGGTACTTGGAGGCACCAATCACGGCGTAACTCCCTCGACCGCTGGGGATCTCCGGACCGCGAACACCCACGCCCGCCTCCGCCGGGTTTGCCTCCGGATCAGCGCGTCAGATGACCGGCTGAATCGAGCCATGGGTCCTACTGGAGCTTCCGGCCTCGACCGATGACAACATCGAGAACTTCCTGGGAAATCTCCTCGATCGACTTGCCGGTCACATCGATCACCGGCCAGCTCGGGTTCTGCTCGAAGATCGCGTTGGCGTATTCGATCTCACCACGAATCCGTTCCTCGTCGGCATAGCTGCTGCCCTGAACACCCAGCTGTTCCAGCCGGGCTTTACGGGCCTCGGCCAGCCGGTCGGGATGGACGAGCAGACCCACGATCTTGTGTTGGTCCACTTCGAACAGCTTGGCCGGCAGCCGCGTTCCCACCGAAATCGGAACATTGGCGACCCGCCAGCCATCCTGAGCAAGATAGATACCGAGTGGTGTCTTCGACGTCCGCGACACCCCGACCAGGATGATGTCGGCATTTTCGGCTGTTTCTATGGAGGCTCCGTCGTCGTGCTGAATGGCAAACTCGATGGCCTCGACCCGGTCGAAATACTCGTCATCTACCTGATGCAGGAGCCCCGGCTTGGCCACCGGCTTACTCCCGAAGAAATCCGACAGCTTGGTGACGATCGGCCCAAAAACGTCGACGCTCTCCGCCCCCTCGGCACCGGCCACTTCGCTCATGTAGCGGCGCAGCTGCGGTGCGGCAAACGTATGCACGATCAGCGTCTGGCTGCGTGTGACGGCTCGAACGATCTCTCGGATCTGGTGTTTCTCGCGGACATTGGCATAGCGGGTCATCAAGACGTCGGCGTCGAACTGCCGGGCGGCTGCCCTCAGCAATCGATAGGCCGTCTCTCCCGTTCCATCACTGACGATCAGGACGTAGAACATCACACTCTCCCGACAAGCTGGCGGTTACCGTTTTCGAAACTCCCTCTTCGACCATCGCTCGAATCTGTTCGAGTCGCTCCGGTGACCCGGCTTCGAAGCGCATCACGAGCATCGGCTGGGTATTGGATGCCCGGACCAACGCCCAGGCATCGTCCAGGACGATCCGAACACCGTCCAGTGTAACCGTATCGTATCGTTCCGCGAAATAGGTCGTGACCCGATCGATCACGTCGAACTTCATAGGATCGGGACAATGCAGACGGATCTCCGGGACCGAGAAAACCGGCGGCATATCCGCCAGAAGTTTGGAGGCGGGTCCAGGCTGCTTGCTGCAGATCTCGATCAGCCGTCCGCCCGCGTAGATCCCGTCGTCAAAGCCGAAGAATCGATCGGAGAAGCAGAAATGTCCGCTCCACTCTCCCGCGAGCAAAGCGTTGACCTCCCGGGCCTTGGCCTTGATCAGAGAGTGACCGGACTTCCACATGACCGCGTGACCGCCCCGCGCAGCGATGTCGTCGAATAAACGATTCGAGCATTTCACGTCCCCGATGATCGTCGCGCCTGGACGCTCTTTCAGCACGCTTCGGGCGAAAACGGCCAGCAGATCGTCGCCCCACAGGATTTCACCTCGTTCGTCGACCGCGCCCAGCCGATCGCTGTCGCCGTCGAAAGCCAAACCGAGATCCGCCCCACTTTCACGGACAGCCCGGATCAGGTCCTGGAGATTCTCTGCCACGGTGGGGTCGGGGTGATGGTTCGGAAAGCTGCCGTCCGGCTCTGCAAACAGCGGAATGACGTCACAGCCGAGCTTCTCGTACAAAGGTACGGCAACACGCCCCGCCGTTCCGTTTCCGCAGTCGACGACCACCGCGAGCTTCCCCGAAATCGGCATCAGCCCGCCACGCAGACCCTCGAGGTACCGGTCGATGATCTCGACCCGGACGACCATACCGGGGGACTCGACCTGCAGACTGTCGGTACCACTCTCAGCGATCCGGCCGATCTCCTGGATCTCCGGGCCGTAGACCGCCTGTTGGTCCCAAAGGAGCTTGAATCCGTTCTCACCGGGGGGATTGTGGCTGCCGGTGATCATGATACCCCCGTCGGCCCCGAGATGGTACGAAGCAAAGTAAAGCGCGGGCGTCGGACAGTGCCCAAGGTCGAGCACCTCCATTCCGCCCGCCAACAAGGGCCCCAGCAAATCCCTGACCAACCGATCCGAGCTCGGCCGAATGTCACGTCCCAGCACGATTCTGCGGCCGCCGCGTTTTGAGAAATAGACCGCGAACGCCCTTCCGAGCGCAGAAACCACCTCCGGAAGGAAGTCGGCCGCTACAGATCCACGGATGTCGTACTGACGAAAAATCCCTTTGTTCATCGAGATCAAGAGCCAAGTATCGAAGGTCGTTTCTGCGAATCAATACTGTTTGAGACGGACCTTCAAAGACTCGATGGTTTCCACCGGCGTCGGGTCTTCCCGGTTCAGGAAGGAAAGGTAGACGCTCGTGAAATCACCGAGCAGAATCAGGGTCCAAAGGCGCTCGAGCCAAGACTCCCCGGCCGACCAGTATTCGAGGACCGGCTCGGTCCGACGACCGAGGAATTCCCGGGTGATCTCGAGGCGGATCTGGACCCTGGGGTGGTCCTGTTGGTCCCTCAGGAAGATCGGAACCAGACGCCGCAGCATCTCGGCAGGGTGTTGCCACCCGACGATCTCGTTGTGGTTCATCTCGGGAAGCTCACTGAAATAGGCGAGCTGCTTCGCATTCTCACTCATCTGAGCTGCCCAGCGCCGCGAGACATGAACGAGGCGCGCCGAACTCCCGTAGATGACGGGGATCTTGCCCGCGAGCCGGATCGCCAGGGCTTTTGCAGGATTGTCCTTCCCCGGATTTTCCGGACCGTAAACCTCCAGCCGGTGGCGCACCCAGGACAATGACTGCCTCAGTTCCTCTTCGCGGTCGCTGATGAGCCCTATGCGACTCAACGCCGCCAGGATCGCGACAAAGGAAAGAGGGAGAGCCGTCCGTGGAGGAAGACCCTCCGGAAATCTGAACAACGGCTGTGCGTCCCGGGCGGCGAGCTTCTCGAGTTCACCACCCGAAGTCATGCAGACTACCGCAGCACCGGCCGACCTGACCGCCTCGAACGCCGCCAGCGTCTCTTCCGTGTTCCCTGAATAGCTGCTCACCAGTGCCAGGGTCGTCGGGCCGACCCAACCGGGCACCGAGTAACCCCGAACCACCTGAAAAGGAACCTTCAGATCGGAACCGAGGTATGCATGGACCAGATCACCGCCGATGGCGGAACCGCCCAAGCCGAGCAGAGCGACCGATTCGATGTCGTTGCGCCGGGAAATCTCCACCTGTGACGCGACTTCGAGTCCGGTCTCCAGGAGCTGGTCGAACCGAGAAAGGATCTCGAGCATCCCTCCCCGATCGCGCTTCTTGAGTTCCGGCAGGTTGTCGAGCAACTGACTCTTCTCCACCCAGGGCCTCCTCGCATCGAATGAGGGTTTCAAGGTTCGGTTGAAGGCGACCGACCCGGTTTCGACCGACTCGCACTCTGGTCCGGCCCGCCACCTACCGAGATCAAACGTACCGGCTCAGGCCTCGCTCCTTCAAGCGACGGACGATCTCCCGCACCTCCTCCGCCCGCTCCTCCGTACAGACCAACAGTGCTTCCGGAGTATCCACGATGACGAGGCCTTCGACTCCGATCAGGGCCAGAAGCTTATCCGGAGGGAGGGACGCCACACAGCCTCGACTGTCGAGTGCCTCGTGGAGCCCACCGATGATATTTCCAGACTCGTCGGAAGGGCGGATCTCGCGGAGGGCGCGCCAACTCCCGACGTCATTCCAGTCGAAATCCGCGACGACCATCGCAGCGCGGGAGGTCTGCTCCATGACTCCATAGTCGATGGAGGTCTTCTCGAACCCGGCGAAGATCCTCTCCGCCTCGTCCGGATCGGAACTGGCGAAAAACCGCTCGAGCCCCGTCGCCAGGTCGGGCATCCAGCGCTTCAATTCTTCCGTGATCCGTTCGATCGACCAGACGAACATTCCGCTGTTCCAGTAATGCTCACCTCCGGAGACGAACTCGGCAGCTTTCTCCAGAGGCGGTTTCTCTTCGAAGCGCTCCACCCGGTAAAGCGGAAGCCCCTGTGGGGCGCCGAGCGATTCTCCGCGTCGGATGTATCCGAACCCGGTCGCCGGATAACTCGGAGGTACGCCGAAAGTGACCAACCAACCGTCACGCGCAGCCTGTTCCGCCACGTACAGCGATCGATGGAACTCACGGACGTCCCGGATGACATGATCGGCGGGAAGCACGGCTATGACTTCGTCGGGAAACAGCCGTCGAATGTGCTGGGTGGCCAACCCGATGCACGGCGCGGTGTTGCGGGGCAGGGGTTCGACCACGATCTGCTCCCCCTCGAGTTCCGGAAGTTCACGCCGGATTTCGGGGACGTACCGGCCGGATGCGACTACGAACAGATCGGACCATTCCATGAGTGGGCGCAGTCGCTCGGCAGTTTCCCGCAGCAGCGTCGCCGATCCTGTCAGCTTCAGGAACTGCTTCGGGCGGTCTTCAACGCTCTGGGGCCAGAAACGAGTTCCCTGCCCCCCTGCCATGATCAGAGCTTTCACTGCACCTCCCCCATGAATCTTCTGAGCACCTGTTCGATTTCCCCCCTTCGGAGACTGCGCACGTTCAGAACATACCGGGTTCCATAGTCCGCCGGCTCCTGTGCCAGAGCAGCCTCCATCGTATCGTAAAGGTATGCCTCGGGATTTCGCTGGCGAATCAGCCAGTCCGTTATCGCCGCGACTTGGGCCGCACGGAAATCGAACGGCGCCATACTTTGTCCGGTCACGTTCCGGACTTCGGTCAGAGCCAGATCGACTGCCTCGTCCGCCTTCCCTTCCACCGGATCGACGGAGAGCCAGCAGATCCCACCCTTTACGAGGCTGAGGAGCCCTAAACGTCCCCGGTAGCCGACTCCCTGCCGACGCAATCGGAGTGTCACTCGCCCCGCAGCCCCGTTCAGGAGCTGACGAGCAACATCGAGCATTGCGACGTCTACGGAACCCGTTTTCGGGCCCTCGAAAAACAAACCCTCCCGCTGTCCCTCCGAAACACGAATCGGCAGTTTCTCCGGATACGTGACCCTCGTCCCGGGCAATCGGGCGTCTGAGAAAGCGGGATCGCTCAACTTCGAAACCATCCCTTCCAGGAAACCCGTCCCGGAAACATCTCCCGAGACGATGATCGTGGGATGGATCTTCTCCATCAGATCCTTCTTCCAGGTGTTTACCTGATCAAGCGAAAATGGGACCTTTCCTAAATCGAGGCCCTGTCCATACGGGAATCCGGCGAACACGCGGCGCACCCCTTCCGCGACGAGAGGCGGCATCCCGTTTCGGCGTTTGTTGTGCCGCTCGGCCTCCAACCGTCGGGCAGCCAGGTCGATGTCCTCCTCGGTGAAAGTGAGATCGTCGTGCAACCAGCCGACAAGCTGCAGAAAGACCTCGTCGAAGCCCGAAACGAGTCCCACGGCGCGGATACCGAAGAAATCATGATAGGTGGCGACTGAGATCCGGGCTCCCTTCGATTCGAGGGCCAGCAGTGCCCGTCCCCCATCCGCTCGACGAAGATTTTCCAGAAGAGCCGAGGTCAGGAACCTGGTCAAGCCTGCCTGTGCCGGGGATTCCGAAAGGACACCACCCGCGAAGAACAACCCCACATGCACGATCGGCTGACGGTGATCCTCTCTCAGATAGATCTCCGGCCCGCGAAGGACGGAACTTCGTCGCGGAGGCAGGTCGGCAAATCCGGGTGTGAAACCGGGCATCGAGAAGGGTTTCACCTTTCCCAGGGCGTCGATCGAATCGAGAAAGGCCTGGGCCTTCTCAACCCCGGCGGGAACGAGGATCTCGAGCGTTTCACGAAAGGACTCCGTCGTAAAACTCCGCACCTCGAAACTCGTAGGCAGGATCTCGAGCAGGGCCGCCTTTTTGGAGGTGCAGTACTCCTGGATCACCTTGCGGAACTCGCTGGCGTTCACGGCGCTGACTCTCGACGGAAACTGATCACGGCTCTTGTAGCTGTCGCGAAATTCTGCCTCGGCCAACCGGCGACTGCGGGAATCGAGTGCCTCGAGGTCCCGGTACCAGTCCGCAACCAGCATCGCCTTGGCGCGATTGAGCAGCCTCATCGGAAGGTCGTTGGACGACAGGGCCCGAAGCAGAGAGAAGAGTCGGATCTCCGCCTTCTCGAGACTATCGGTCGGCCCGAGCTCGAAGACCAGGAGCCGTCCGTCCGGCATGGACTGATAACGGGTGGACACCAGGGCCGGCGGTTCTTTCTCGTCCTCTCGGGGCATTTCGAGCAACGAGGCGTAACCCTCGGCCAGCGCATATCGGACGAGTTCGAGCGCCAGCGCCCCCGGCTCGTCCACGTCGGGGACGCGAAAGCCAACCTGGACGACCGGTTGGGCCCGTGCGACCCGCTGCTGACCATAGCGGAGCCCCTCGTTCTGGCCGGGGACGGTCGATTCAGATTCCACCCGCTCCACTTCACTCTTCCGACCGGTCTGTCCCGCGCCCTCTGCAGGTTGGGCAGGAGCCTGAAAATCCTGCATTTCTTCGGCAAGCATGGAGAGAACCTGCTCTCGACGCACCGTGCCCACCGCGGTCAGAATGCTGTTCGCCGGTGTGTAGAAACTGCCGAAGAACTTTTCCAGTGCTTCGAGCGAAACTGAATCGAACAGCCGTTCGGGCGGAACCGTGCCGCCTTCGACCGCCGGCTCCGCAGGAGTCGGCGGGGCACCTAACATCTGCGCCAGCTCTCCCAGGCCCGGCTCACCTCGCGGCTCGAGTGAGCTCTCATGCGATTCTACGAATGCCCGATCCAGATCCCACTCCTTCTCCTCGAGATGGAACAGGCCGAGGTGGGCGCGAACCGCGTCGCGAAGGCTGATCGAGGAAATGATCGTCCGCGCTGACGTGATGCGGTCACCGACCTGGACGTCGACGAGCCCTCCGGCGTCGTGCACACCGCTTGAAAGTGACCTTCGGAGTACCTGCGCCCCAATTTCGCAGAGTTCGGGAGAGGCCGTCAGTCGGCCCACGCGGAAGTAAGTCGCCACGACGGCGAGATCGTCCTGCGCGTGCTCTTCGATGAGTACCGTGACCCCTTTCCGGAACACGGCCTTCACCAGAGAGCCCGACTCGTCATAGGCTTTCAAGGACTGAAAAAAGCGAGCCTGAGGTTCGCGGGCGACCCGCTGGGCATGCAGTTCGTTCCTTGGCATCTGAAGGACCGATGCCCCAAGCAGGATCAAAAGTCCGGTCGACCACCGAGTCACGACAATGATCGTATCAGCGGCTCTCGAGCCAAGGCAATCGCCGCCGAGAGCTATGGGTTGATGGTGTACCCCGGTGTTGTCGAATTGGTGTATCGTAGGCTAGTGTCTTGGGTTCAGGGCGCTTAGGATCAAGCATGATGAAAACGAACGAACTGGATCAGCATCAGATCGTTGAGGGACTCAAGGAACTCAACCCGGCGGTCATCGACGACTTCGTCGACCAGTACTCCCGGCCGCTGTTCGGCGTCATCCTCAACTACACGAGAAATCCGTCCGATGCCGAGGAGATCCTGCAGGATACCCTCCTGAAAATCATCAGGAAGATTGAAACCTTTCGCGAGGAAAGTGATATATGGCCTTGGATGAGGAGAATCGCGATCAACAACGGGATCATGTGGTTGCGCAAGCACCGATCGAAGCTGGAGCGGACGACCGCGATCGAAGATCTCCTGCCTCACTTCTCCCGGGATGGTGAGTTCGAAAACGCCATCTACGGATGGTCGGTCGACCCCGAAGAAGTCTATCTGAACTCGGAACTGGCAGGCGAATTGTACGAGGCGGTCCAGTCGCTGTCCTTCGAGTATCGCATCCCGTTGATCCTCAAGGATATAGAGGGTTACTCGATCAAGCAGATCTCCTCTCTGCTGGGTCTGAAGGAACCGACGACAAAGACCCGGATCCACCGGGCACGACTCTTTGTCCGGGAACGTCTATCCCACTACTTCGAGAACCGACGATGAAAGAGTTTTTCAAGTGTCAGGAATGTGTCGACCTCTTGACGGATTACCTGGAGGGCAACCTGGAGCCGCAGGTCCGGGAGAAGCTGGACGATCATCTGGCCGGGTGCGCGCCCTGCATCAACTTCGTCCAAAGCTTCGAAAAATCGACCACGATGCTGCACCTTCTGAAGGAACAGCGGGTTGAGGTGCCGGCCGATGTCCAGGTTCGTCTGAAGTCGTTCCTGCGAGAGGAAATCGTTACGCTCAATATGGAGCGGGAGAAGAGCTGAGCCGATCCCGGATTCCCGGGCCTCGCCGGCTTTCTCGATCACGACCGAATGCAGTCCTCCCATGCCAACTTTTGACCAGATCGTCGGAGGAGATTCCGAGATCCTCCGAACCCGTCTTTTCGGCCATGCCCCCGCCGATCGCCTTCCGCTGACTCCGGAGATGCTTCGTCGGGAACCGAGTGGAACCATCTTCGGATTCACTCAAAACGTGGGAATGGGCTGGACCCCCGCCACGGCCACCCGCGAGCAATTCCTGATGATCAGTACCAGCGGCGGTCTTCGCGACCCGGACGGCTCGCCGGCCGCCCTCGGGTATCATACCGGTCACTGGGAACTCATGGACTTGATGAGAGAATCCGCGGCAATTATCCGTGAAAACGGAGGAATTCCATTCGCAGCCTTTTGCACGGATCCTTGTGACGGACGCAGTCAGGGCACGACAGGGATGATGGACAGCCTGCCCTACCGCAATGATGCCGCCATCGTGGCCCGCCGCCTCATACGCTCGCTGCCCGACCGATCCGGGGTATTGGCCATAGGCACCTGCGACAAGGGCCTTCCGGCGCTGCTCATGGCTGTCGCCGGAACGGCGGATCTCCCTATCGTCGTCATCCCTGGAGGTGTCACCCTGCCCGCGGAAGGGGCGGAAGATGCGGGTACCGTCCAGACGATCGGAGCCAGGTTCGCGGACGGTCAGATCTCGCTCGAATATGCGTCTGAAATGGGCTGCCGAGCCTGCGGCTCCTCCGGGGGCGGCTGCCAGTTTCTGGGCACGGCGGCGTCCGCGCAGGTCGTTGCGGAGAGTCTCGGCCTGGCCCTGCCCCACAGCGCCCTCAGCCCGTCCGGTGAACCGGTCTGGTTCGATCTCGCTCGGCGCTCGGCGCTGGCGCTGATCCAACTTGCAGAAAGATCGCATCCCGCTCGGGCGATCCTGACCGATCGAGCGGTGGAAAACGCCCTGCTCATCCATGCCGCCTTCGGCGGATCGACCAACATTCTCCTGCATCTTCCCGCCATCGCGCATGCCGCAGGCCTGCAGGTTCCGACGGTCGAGGACTGGATCCGGGCGAACCGGAGCACGCCCCGTCTGGTGGATGCTCTCCCCAACGGCCCCCGCAACCACCCGACGGTTCAGGTCTACATGGCCGGTGGAGTTCCGGAAGTGATGCTGCACCTCCGGGATCTGGGCCTTCTGCATCTGGACGTCACAACGGTTGCGGGTACCGATCTCGGCACGCTCCTGGACTGGTGGGCCGACAGCCGACGGCGCCAGGCATCCCGAGAACGACTCAGATCGATTGCGGGGATCGATCCGGACGACGTGATCATGTCGCCCGCACGGGCTCACGCGCGCGGTCTGTCGGGCACACTCGTCTTTCCACGAGGGAATCTGGCACCGGAGGGTTCGGTCGTGAAGGCCACCGCGATCGACCCGAGCCTCCTCGATGACGACGGGCTTTACCGTCACCAGGGGCCGGCCCGGGTATTCACTTCAGAGGCGGATGCAGTCCGTGCCATCAAGTCCGGCAACATCGAACCCGGCCACGTCCTGGTCCTGATCGGCATCGGTCCGCTCGGAACGGGCATGGAGGAGATCTACCAGATCACGTCTGCCCTGAAGTTCCTTCCCTGGGGCAAGACCGTGCCCGTCATCACCGACGGCAGATTCTCCGGCGTCTCCACGGGGCCGTGCATCGGCCACGTCAGCCCCGAAGCCCTGGCGGGAGGACCGATCGGCGGCGTGCGTGACGGCGACCCGATCCGGATCGTGATCGATCGTTCGTCCCTCGAAGGCACGGTAGAGTTCAATCCGGAACAGCCATCGTCTTCGGACCCGAGATCCCCGGACGAGATTCTTCGGCGCCGGGGCCCGCACCCGGAACTCCATCCCCACCCGGATCTTCCCGTCGACACGCGGCTCTGGGCGGCGTTGCAGCAGGCCAGCGGAGGCATCTGGCAGGGCGCCGTATACGACGCGAACCTGGTGATCGCCGCGTTGGACGCCGGCCGCTCGGCCTCGGAACGTGAGTCCGGCGACGGATGACGTTGAACCCCGTGAACGGCGAACTCCGAGCCGTCGAACGACTCAACGCGGAGATCACGCTCCAAACCGCTGCCCTTCCGACCTGCTTCATGGCAGAATAGGATCGTGCAACTCAAAGAAATCCTCAAACTTGTCGGGGCGGGGGTTACCGGAGCGCTCGTGGCCTTGAAGATTCGGGGACCCCAGCGTTCATTCAATGAGTTTCTGCGGATCTATGCTGCCATCAGCATCGAATTCCGTCATCAGTTCGAAACCGTGTTCCTGCAGACGATGCTTCCGGCCGTCGCCACCGGAGACCGGGACGAACTCTGTCACCTCCTCGATCGCGAGTCGACCTTTCAGGAACAACTCCGCTTCTTTCAGGGGCACGTCGGCAACTTTGACGAACTGGTGATCCGCGCCTTCGAACGGCTATACCGCCTGAAGGCGGAGGGCTCCATAGCTCCGACGACGCGCCGGCGGATGCACCCCGACCTCGAGGCATTTCGAGTGGGATTGAACGAGGTCTTCCTGGACCTCGAGCGTTCTTTTCTGGGTGCCATCCAGGTGCACGTTCCCGAGCTCGAGGCCTCGGAGTTCAACCTCGCGCAGCCGTTCCCGGAATTGCTGCGCGACCTCGACCAGAGTCTGCCGAACTTTGGCTCCTGCTTCTTCGACGGACTTGCGCGCTTCGAGGAGACTCTTGCCACCCCTGCGATAGAGAAGTGACGCGAGGCGTCCGCAGCCGTCTTCGGATCGCGGCGGCCAAAAGAGTCTCCGAGAGTGAAGTTGACCTTCCGGTCGCGTGAGACCTAGAATCTCGTCATGCATAAGGCTTTGTACGGATCCTTTCTCTTGTTACTGCTCCCTTTCGGGGGCTGCCAATCATCCTCGGTCGAGAAAACGGAGGGAGCACCACCAATGGGCGTAGAGACTTCGACCTTTGGCCAGATGCCGGACGGCCAGAAGGTGACCCTGTATACCTGTGTCAACCGCAATGGCCTGGTCCTCAAGATGATCGATTATGGGGCGACGGTCGTAGACGTGGAAACGCCTGACAGAAGTGGGAAGAAAACAAACATCACGTTGAGCTTTCCGAACCTAGACGGTTACCTGCAGCCGAATGAGCCCTTTTTCGGAGCCACGGTCGGCCGCTATGCCAACCGCATCGGCAACGCTCAATTCACGCTGGACGGGGTGACCTACAAGCTTCCCGCCAACGATGGCGTCAACTCCTTGCACGGTGGAACCAAAGGATTCGACAAACGGATGTGGAATGCCGCGCCCGTGGAGAACGATGAAGGCGTCGGTGTCCACTTTTCCCGACTGAGCCCCGACGGTGAGGAGGGATATCCGGGTAACCTGCAGGTCGATGTCGTCTACCTCCTGACCAACGCCGACGAGCTCAGGATCGATTACCGCGCGACGACCGACAAAGCGACGCCCGTGAACCTGACGAACCACTGTTACTGGAACCTTGGTGGGGCGGGCTCGGGGAGCATTCTCAATCACGTGGCGATGATTGCCGCCGATTCGTACCTCCCCGTGGACCAAGGATTGATTCCTACGGGAGAGATTGCCCCGGTCGAAGGCACGCCCTTCGATTTTCGACAGCCCACACCGATCGGCGAGCGCATCGATCAGGTTCCGGGCGGCTACGATCACTGCCTGGTGCTCAGTGATCAGACGGATGATCTTTCACTTGCGGCACGGGTCAGGGATCCGGAGAGCGGGAGAGTCCTGGAGATTTCGACGACACAGCCGGGCATCCAGTTCTACACGGGCAACTTCCTCGATGGGAGCGCCTCATCGGGCGGGTTCTCCAAGCATGGCGCGTTCTGCCTGGAGACGGAGCATTTCCCGGACTCCCCGAACCAGCCCGATTTCCCGAACGTGATCCTGAAACCGGGAGATGAATACCACCAGGTCACGGTGCACCGATTCAGCGTGGAGCCGTAGGCAGGAATCTGAGATTTTCGATTTTCGATTGCCGATTTGAACGTGGCTGCGTTCACCGAAGATCGAAGATCTCAAATCGAAAATCTCCATGATGCTGCTGCGCCGATTAGCCTACATTGCGCTGGTCTTCTTCCTGACGCTGACGGCCGGGGCGATAGGATTCCACCTGATCGAAGGCTGGTCCCTGCTCGATTCGGTCTACATGTCCGTGATCACCGTGACGACCGTCGGCTTTTCGGAGGTCCATCAGCTGTCGCCGGCAGGACGACTCTTCACGACGATCCTGATCCTGCTCGGTGTCGCAACGATCACCTACTCTTTCGGCGCAATCTCGAACTATGTGATCGCAGGAGAGCTGCGCGGATTCCTGGGAGAACGCAAGATGAAGCGAATGATCGCTTCGATGAAGAACCATGTCATCGTTTGTGGATACGGCCGGATGGGGCACGAAGTCTGCCGCGAGCTGCTGCGGGAAAACAGTTCGTTTCTGGTCGTCGACGAAAAGGAAGCCTCCGTCAATCAGGCCCAGGAAGAGGGGTACGTCGCCTTCAACGGAGATCCCGGCCTGGACGAAACCCTCAAGGAGTGCGGGATTGACCGGGCCGCCGGCCTCGCCGCCGTCTCGGACGATGATGCCAGGAACCTGATGGTCGTGATCTCAGCCCGCGGACTCAATCGCAAATTACCCATCGTAGCGCGTGTCAGTCATGAGGATGCACCCGAGAAGTTTCTTCGTGCCGGAGCCGATAGTGTCTTCCTCCCCTATCGAACCGGTGGCCGCCGCATGGCGCAGATGATGCTTCGACCCGCAGTCGTCGGGTTCCTCGAAGATGTGCTGCATGACGAGTCTTCCATCGGAGTGATGATCGAGAACCTCAAGATCCGAGATGGAAGCAGGCTCGATGAGAAGAGTCTGGCCGAGGCTGCTGTCCGAGAGCGAACCGGGGTCTACGTTCTGGGCATCAAACGGCCGGGAATCGGGACGATTCCCGACCTCCGACCCTCGACCGTCTTGAAGGCGGGCGACGTGCTGATCGTCATCGGGAAACAGGAACAGCTCGATGCCCTCGAGAGACTCCTGAAACCCGCGCACTGAACCAGTCAGGCAGACGTCTCGGCCGGGAGCCCTCAGAGACAGAATTCCCGGCCTCGACTCGATCTCACTCTACTGGCCTGATTCGCCGCCCCCCTGCAGGATCGATACGATTTCGGTGTTCCCCTTTTCCTGCGCGTATTGCGCCGCGGTCTTGTGCTGGATGTCTTCTGCCGACACATTCGCCCCGGCATCGACGAGGGTGCGCACCACGTCCGCGTGTCCCTGGATCGATGCATGCATCAACGCGCTGACATCGTTCTCGTCCTTGGCGTTGACGTCCGCCCCCTTGTCGAGCAGCAGTTTGACGCTCTCGGCGTCGCCATTGACCGCCGCTCCGATCAGCGGACTCCACCCCGTGTTCGCCTTGACGGTTGGATCGGCACCGGCGTCGAGCAGGACCTTGACGGTCTCGCTGTGACCGTTCGACGCGGCCGCCGTCAACGCCGTCCAACCCGCATCGTTCTTGGCATTGACTTTCCCGCCGGCATCCAGGAGTGCCTTCATCGCGTCCACGTTGCCCTGACGCGCCGCGTACATGAGAGCCGTCGAACCTTCCTTATCCGACAGGCCCACCTTGGCACCGGCGTCGAGAAGCGCCTTCGTTACTTCGGCACTGCCGTTGAACGCCGCGAGCATGAGGGCGGTGCGTCCCTTGTCGTCACCGACGTCGAGTTTGGCCTTGTTTTCAAGCAAAACCTTGACGGTATCGGCCTGACCATTGGAGGCCGCCCAAATGAGGGCCGTCCTGCCGTCTTTGGTCGCCTCATTGATATCGGCTCCGGCAGCGAGCAACGCGCCGACGGCCTCGGCCCGTCCTTCTTGAGCCGCCGCGATCAGAGCCGTTCGCCCGTCCTTGGCGGTCGTCTTCAGGTCGGCGCCATGCTCCATGAGCAGACGGATACAGTCGCCCTTCCCCCGAATAGCGGCATGCATGAGCGGGGTGACGCCATCACGGTCCGCTGCCGTGACGCTTGCCCCCTGATCGATCAAGAGCTGGGCCGTCTCGGTGAATCCTCCGGCCGCCGCATACATCAGCGCCGTCCGTCCACGTCCGTCGGTCGCATCGACCTTGGCTCCGTTCTCGAGGAGGATCCGTGCACACTCGGTCTGGCCCATTTCTCCGGTATGAATCAGGGCGGAAAAGCCATCGAAGTCCTTGGCTTCGACGTTGGCACCCTTGTCCAGCAGCTGAGAAACGATCTCGGGACGGCCGGCCCGAGCAGCCAGAATCAACGCCGTTCTTCCGGACCGGTCCTGCGCTTCGAGGCTGGCTCCCTTGGCCAAAAGAGCATCGACGATCTCCTTATGACCCTCTTCCGCCGCCAGCATCAGCGCGGTTTGACCGTCCGCATCCTGGAAATTGATATTGACGTCGCCGCCCAGAACGGACTGGATTTTTTCGACATTTCCCGTCTTGGCCGCTTCGAGAAGCTCCTGATTGGGATCACCCCCGCAGCTCAACAGGAAAAGGCATAGTAAGCCAAGACATACCCCAATTCGTCGCATCGGTACCTCCTTCACCCGCTCGATCCGATCGTGTGCACACCTGAGTCGACCCGATCCGGATTCGACCTCCTCAGCCGACTGCGGCTTCGTCGCCAAGGACTCGAGGTCGTCGGATCCGGATACGCCTGGCGCAACCACTTGCATCCGGCTGCTCGACTCAGTTTACTAGGATGACGCAAGTTGGCCGCCCTGTAAATCCCGGCCGGAAACTGCAAGCCGGGAAATCGCGAGGGGAAGGGTCGCGAGTCTTCGGCTTCCGGCCTTGGATATCGGAACATGGGGACCCGCGCCCAAAAGGCCATTTGGAATGCAAGGAACAGGAGGTCGAACGTAGATGTCTCTCAAGTTTGGAACGAGTGGAGTTCGGGGCCTCGTCTCGGAAATGACCGATTTCGAGTGCTGGCTCTTCACGCGGGCGTTTATTCATCATCTTCGTGCAAACCAGCGAGTACACCGGGTGGGCATTTCCGGTGACCTGCGATCGAGCACCCCACACATTTTGGGGGCCGTCCATCAGGCACTCCAGCAAGAAGAGATCGAGACCGTCTACTGTGGTCGGGTTCCGACACCGGCGCTCTGTCTGTACGGCCTGTCACAGAAGATCCCGACCATCATGGTCACCGGCAGCCACATTCCGGACGATCGCAACGGAATCAAGTTCAATCTCCCGACCGGAGAGATTCTCAAGGGGGATGAGGCGGGGATCCTCCACCGCTACACGAGGATCAAGGCGAGCTGCGCACTGCCCTCGGACAGGTTCGATGACGGCGGAAGCCTTCGCGACTCCCGCGGGGACTCTTTGGCCGCCCCCGATGACTCGGCTGCACGGGCCTACCGGCGACGGTATCTCGAATTCTTTCCAAAGAAGGCGCTGGCCGGTCTGCGTGTCGGTGTGTACCAGCACTCCAGCGTGGGCCGGGACCTGCTTTGTGACCTCCTCGACGGTCTCGGTGCCGAAGTGCAGCCTATCGGCCGGTCAGACACATTCATTGCGGTCGACACCGAAGCCGTCCAGAATCCGAAGCAACTGCGCGACTGGGTCGAAGAATTCGAGCTTGACGGGCTCGTCAGTGCCGACGGTGATGCGGATCGCCCCCTTCTCGTCGACGAGCGCGGCGGTATCGTTCACGGGGATGTTCTCGGGACCCTGGTCGCCGACTATCTCGACGTCGAAGCGGTTGTGCTTCCGGTGAGCTGCAATACAGCCATCGAGCGCTGGGACAGGTTTCCCAGTGTCCGTCGAACCCGGATCGGCTCCCCTTATGTCATCCGCGGCATGCTCGAGGCCGTCGAGGACGGATTCTCCAGAGTCGCGGGGTACGAAGCCAACGGAGGATTTCTCGTCGCGACCGACTTCCCTTCACCGGGAGGGGCCCGAGGACTTTCCGCTCTTCCAACCCGAGACGCCGTCCTCCCCCTCCTTGCGGCCCTGCACATGGCCCATCGCGAAGAGCTTCCGTTATCCGGCCTTCGCCAGAGACTCCCGAAGCGCTATACGTGGAGCGGGTTGCAGCGCCAGTTTCCCAGCGAGACCGGTCGCGCGATCATTGCACTTCTCCACGAGAAGGGCCTGCCACTGATCCTCGAGCTCTTCTACGAGACTTTCGGCGAAGTCTCCGACGTCGACTTCACGGACGGAGCCCGAATGACCTTTGCCGGGGGGGAGATCGTGCATTTCCGCCCCTCCGGGAATGCACCGGAGTTTCGATGCTATTCGGAAGCCGACACTGAGGAACGGGCCCGACTGATCAACGGCCTGGCGATGCAAGTCCTGTCGTCACAGCTCCGACCTCGCGTCGGGTGACCGTTGCGTGAGAGGCCCGAGCCGGGTCGTAACGGAGGACGGGGTGGCCCGGCTCGGGGTGTCCATCACCGCATGGAACGCGGCGTGGAGTGAAAGAGCGGGCTCAGCGGGACGCCTGGGACTTGTGAAGACTTCCCTGGACTTTTCGCATCTTCGGCTGCTTTCCCGATGCCAGGCCCTTTTCCGCTTCCACCGGAACATGCCAGCCGTCGACGGTTCCCGCCGTCCAGATGTCGGAAAGATAGTGTGTGTTGTGGATCTCCTCGAAGGCGACGTAAGTCTCGAGCTTCGGCTGAGCGACCTCCTCCTGCTCGGCCGTCAAGAGAACCTCCTGCGAGTCGTTCTTGACATTGCGAATCAACCACTCATTGTCCTGTCGGGCATTGGTCTGGATGAACTCATAGTCTCCAGCAGGCAGGGTCTTGCCCTGGACTACGAACGAAAACGGGACCATGGTCCGAATCGTGTTGCCCGTATAGCCGTATGCCGGAAGCATGACCAATCCGAGGAGAAGTGTCAGTATGAAGGGACTTTTCCTGAGCATTTTCAGTCTCCTTTGCTTACCTTGTTCGAATTCTCGATATGATCTCGGCCGGCTGCCTCTCGGGCAGCCTCGCCTCAATGCGTTTCACACCTTCTCTACATGAGCACGCGCTGTTCCAGACGCGTCCCCAGCCCCTCGAATCGTCCAAGTTGCTTATTTGTAGCGGTTTTCAGATTCCAGAGAGCAACACCGAGGAAGGTGGAGTGAGGCTTATTTGTCCTCACAGGCAAGCATGACACACTCTCGGTCCGTCATCTGTGGCCGAGAGATACCGAGGCTCTACCGACCCGTTTCGAAACGCTCGGGACTCTCGGTCTCCCCCCTGGAACGGAGCGCGTCTCGCCATTCGGCGACATCCGCCGCCATTTCCGCTTCGGGATGGAGGTGCAGGAATTCCTCGAGTTCTCCGGCTCCCTCTCGAAAGCGTCCGGTCGCTTCATGGATGCGTGCCAACAGCAACTGGGGGTTGGTGAAGTGTCCGGGGTCGAGTTCCTTGACCTTCAACAGTCTCTGTTCTGCCTCGTCCATGAGGCCAAGATCGAAGTAGCTCTTGCCCATCAGGTAGTAATCGTAGGCGCTCAGCACTCCGTCGGGATCTTCCTCGAGGCGTTCTCGCGACTCAGGGGCCAATCTCAATTCGAGAGCGCCGGCGATCTTGAGGGCGATCTCGTCCTCGATGGCCAGAACGTCTGCAATCCGACGATCATAGCTGTCGGCCCAGATGTGAGCGTCGGTCCGCAGGTCGACCAACTTTGCCGAGATGCGCACACGGTCCCCCTGGCGTTCGACGGAACCTTCCAGCAGATGGGACACGCCAGTTCCCGCTGCGAGCTCACGAGACGACCGAGTCGTCTCCCGGAAGAGCTCTGCGGTGTTCCGGGAAGCCACTCTGAGGTCGGGCATCCGGAGCAGCCTGACGATGACCGCACTGGCCAGTCCGTGGCTCAATCGACGTGCCGATGTGTCGTCTCCGTCCGTGGCGAACGGAAGGATCGCGATCATCTTCGGCTCGGGTGCCTGAACGACTCTCAGCCCGGTGAAGAACCAGACAAGGGAGACGGCTGCGATCAGGAGGACCAGGGACCCTGTCAGGGCAAAATAACGGCGATTCTTGTGGGTCGGTTCGGCCGATCTGGTCGCCACGGTGCCCGAGAAACGGCCGCTTTCGAACTCTCTCTGGAATTCTCTCAGCTCCCCCTCGACCTCAGCGGCGGACTGATAGCGGGTGTCCCGGTCCTTGCCCAACAGTCGCCCGATGATGCGGGAGAGCTGATCCGGCGTCTCCGGCCTGATGTCCCGAGGTTCGACGGGGCTCGATGTCAGAATCTCCTTGAAGACGACGGCCGCCGTTCGGCCTCGGAACGGCAGCACGCCCGTTGCCATCTCATAAAGCATGACTCCGAGCGAGAAGAGATCGGTCCGCCCGTCCAGCAGTTCTCCCCGGGCCTGCTCCGGAGACATGTAGGCGACCGTCCCCATCGTCGTCCCGGGAGTCGTCAGGCCGGCCGCCGTGCTGACGGTTGGAAGCGACGAGACGCTTTCGAGAGGATCTTCCGTCAGCTTGGCGAGGCCGAAATCCAGAATCTTGACCTGTCCCGACTCCGTCAGAAAGACGTTCGCCGGCTTGATGTCGCGGTGGATGATGCCGCGGTCGTGTGCCGTCGCCAATGCGCTGCTGAGTTGAATCGCAATGTCGAGGATCCGGTCCGGTGAAAGTGGACCGGCCTGCAGGCTGTCCCGCAACGTTGTGCCGTGCAGATACTCGAGGACGATGAAGGGCCGTCCCTCCCATTCGCCGATGTCGTGCACCGTACAGATCGAGGGATGGTTGAGGGCCGATGCCGCCCGGGCTTCTCGGCGAAACCGTTCGACGGCATCCGCATCGTCAAAGGTCCTGCTCGAAAAGAATTTGAGGGCGACGGCGCGTCCGAGGCGCTCGTCCTCGGCCCGATAGACAACACCCATGCCTCCGCAGCCAATCCTCTCGACGATGCGGTAGTGGGAAACGGTGCGTCCCGACAGGTCCTCCTCGAACGATCCGGTCACAAGCAAGATGGACTCCCTGGCAGCCAATATATGCTTAGACTACGCAGGGAGACAAACGGTTGAGACCGCAAGTCCGGAGGTCGGACTCCCCGCCGGTCAGTCCATCTTCAGGAGCCCCTCCAGCATGTCCGGCGGAATCTCTTCGTTTTGGGCACTGTGCTTGATGACCGTCTTCCACTGCAGGAGGATCGTCGCGGAATTTGGATCTTCGGTCAGGGCCGGACCCGGCCTCCGGTATCCCAAGCCGGGGGCAATGTTCAGATTGCGATTACTCACTCCGATCGCGCCGGCATCATTCCCCGACTTGAAGTAGAGGAGAGTCCAGGTCGTCGGCAGCGTGTAGCCGCTGTGATCCTCGAAGTCGGAGAAGCGTTCTTCGATCCGCCTTCTGGAAATACGCTGATTGGAGGAGGTAGCCGGAGTAGCCCCCATGGGTGCGGATTCCGTGACTTCGTAGGTGCTCAGCACATGGTGGAAATTCTCGGGCTCGAAGTAGAGGCGGACGGTGAGACCATACCCCCCTTTTCGAGGAGCGTAATCCAGGCGGTGCAGGGGCTGACCGTCGACCTCCTCGACGCCCCGGTAGGTCAAGCCGGGATTCCGATCCTGGACGTTGAACAGCGCCCAGGCCGTCGTCAGCTCACCTCCGAGGAGCCCTTCCTTCAGCAGAACATCCTGTCCCTTCAGGAAGATCCACAGTGGGTTCACCTGACCGCCGGACCTGTACTCGATGTCCGTTCGTTCGCCGTCGGTGATGAACTCGGTGCCTGCGTATTCGCCTGCAGCAAAATCGAACAGGACATTATAGGCTTCCCCTTGCGACACCAGTTGAGCCGTTCCCTGCGCCGTCAATGCTCCGCCGGAGATGAGGCGGTACTCGCAATCCCCCTGGACGGCGAAAGCGTCGCGCAAAGCCAAGCGCTCCGGCGGAGCGATCGAGTCCAGATGCAAACGAATCAGCTCTCCGGCCGTCAGCTGTTCTCTGTCGCCGTCGTCCCGGAAGGCGACAACGCACACCACAGTGCCGACGAGCAGAACCATCCACCCAAGACCGCGGATCTCTTGTTTCACGACTGACCCCCTTCCCGGGGACTCGGACCCCGAGAGCAAGATTGCACTGGCCCGTTTGCCGGCCCTCCACCCGGTGCAGCAATCGCGCGACAACCTCAGATCGTCGTTCGGCCTTCAACCGACCGCGAGGATGAACAACTGCGATGAGCCGATCTCTTCCGTTGGACGTCGGAGACGCGTATTTGGTTCAAACTCATTGTCACCAGTCCCTCGCCGGACCCAGACGGGGTCAGAATTCGAAGACCTTCGCAGGGATGTCCATGTCGAGCGCACTTTGCGTGAAGGTGGTCTTCCACTGGTACAGGATCGTGGAGTCGGTCTTGGACTGTGAGAACTGGACGGTCCAGGTCGATGGAAGCGTGAAACCGTCGAAATCCTGAAAGCCGCCGAACCGCTCTTCCAGCTTGAAGCGCGACGGCCGCTGGCGCGCCGAGTCGGTCGGATTCGCTCCCATGGGTGCCGCGATCTGGACCTCATAGGTGCTCAGTACGTGGTGGTAGGTTTGCGGCTCGAAGTAGAGCTTGTTCGTCAGGTCGGAGCCACCCTTGCGAATCCGGTAATCGAGTTCGTAGAGCTCGACTCCTTCGACATTCTTCAAGCCGCGCAACTTCAGGCGCGGATTCCGCCCGTCGACATCGAGCAGGGCCCAGGCCGTCGTCAGCTCGCCCCCCAGCAACCCTTCATTCAGGAGAGCCTGCTGGGCCTGCAGAAACTCGGTCATGGGGTTTCGGTCACCCGGCGTACTGTAGGCGGTCCGTGCCTCCTTGCCGTTCGTCACGTACTGCTCGCCTCCGTATTCCCCGCTCTCGAATTTGAAAATGATGTTGTACTTCCTGCCTTGGGAGATGATCTGGGTCATCCCCGGTCCCGGGGCGATCTTCGGCCCGACCAGCACGGTATACTCTAGATCCCCCTTCATCACAAAGGACTGGCGGGCCTCCAAATGGTCCTGCGGGGCAATCGAAGCGACATGCCGCTGGATCAACTCGTCAGCCGTCAGGTCACTTTCGTCGCCGGCCCGGAAGCCGAACACACACACGAGCGCCAGACCGAGACCGGCCAGCACGAGAAAACCCGAGAAAAAACCCTTGCCTTTCACTCCACCCCTCCTTCGTCCATCACGGACCTGCGCACACTGCCACTGTCGCTGTCTCGTCTACTCGATCCGGAAGTCGATCTTCTGTTCGATCGATTTCCCTTCGATCTGATCGGTGATCCTGAATCGAAGCGTATAGGCACCGTTCTCGAGACCCTGAAACGGGATCGTTTTGTGTACGAGCAGTCGATCTCTCAAATACTCGTACTCCTGGTTGATCTGCGTAAAGGGAAACACCGGGGCCTTCCCGTGGTCCAACGCGATTTCAACGTTCACCCTGGGCTCGAGAGTCGCCTGGTCCAAGGCCAGATTGTAGACCTCGAAGTAGGCCTGAGCAAACCGATCTTCGGTCCGAAACCTGTTGTCCCGCGTCGGGACTACCCGATACTTCCCGATCACGAACGGTTCGCCGATCGCTTCGGTCGGATCGGGAATCGACACCGAGCGGGAAAGAGTGACCTCGCTCGTCTGAAGTTCGTCTTCGTCAATGTCCGGGACCCGGATCATTCGATTCAGCGAACCGATCGTTGAGGTCTGCTGGTCCTCCACGACGAGGGAGAGTTTGTAGCGCCCCGGCGCAAGCGGCAGTTGTTTCTGGTACATGGAGAATTTCGACCGCTGATCGTCGATCTGGGTCTTGGCGAACCGCTGCTGAATGTCGTCTTCGAACGAGTACTCCAACCGCCCCCCAAGCGTCTCGACCTGTCCATAGACGGCCACGTCGGAGCCCAACACGTCGGGATTGTCCTCGAGGGGCTTGAAGGAGAGTGACTTGTTCGGCACGAACAGGGTGACGGGCACGACGGAATGTGTCGACGTCATGCGCAGCACCGTGGACTGCACGCTGATAGGCAACTGGTCGTAGGAGATGCGTGCGCTGACAATCTTCTCCAGGTCCTTGTACTTGACGGCAGGGCTTTTGCTCAGCTTAAAGAGAGTCTCGAGCTTCGCCATCGGATAGTCCCGATAGCTCCGCTGGTAGAATGCCGTGTCGACGCCCCGAGCGCCGCCCTCCGGATTACCGAGGTTCCGGGTACGCACCCGATCCAGCCGGCTCATCGTCCCCATCTGCTCGGCCATCGTCTGACCAGCACCGGGCACCCAGAAAAGTGCGTCCTTTTCATCTGCGTCGGTCGTGATTCGATAGTCGTTCGTGTGCGTCGTATCGACGAACTCAATTTCGATACCGTCCCCCACCCCATCGATGTGGTTGTAAAACCAGACCTCGAAGGGATGTGTGTACGTGATGCCTCCCCCTTCGGTCATCTTTCTCTCGTACGTCCCTCCCTCCGGGTGCTGTTCGATGCCGGTCGGCTTGCCGAAGCGGATGTAGATCATGCCCCGGTCCGTGCGCCAGCCCGCCTTCCCGGCATGGAAATGCTCGTTGGCGTAAGCGATCCTCCGGTAGTGTTCCTCCTTGAACTCGTTCACGGCGGTCGTCGGGTCCGGGTCGCGCCGGCGCCAGAACTGCTCGATGAACTGATCCTTCTCTTCCGGCGTGGCCAGCTTCTCGAACACCGACCTCTCCTCCGGAGTGATGATGTAAACGACATCTTCGTTCAACCATTTCGAGTAATAGTCCTGCGACTCCTCGTCCTGCAGAGACTGCTTCTGCCCGAACATCGGAGTTGGAACCTGCAGGAAAGTGGTACCCAATAGAGCGGCGAGAAGTAGTTTCAGAGCTGTGTTCATGCGAGTCTTCACCCTGTCGTAGCCTTGCGCCATTATATCAATCGAGGCAGGCCGGCTCCGGCCCGGAGAGTCTCGCGTCATGCAATCGTCGCAGACTCCCTGAATGCGAAACCCGGAACCCTGAACCAAAAAGGGGCCCGCGGGACTGCTCGTCCCCGCGGGCCCCCCCTCGTTTCGTTACCCTCTCCAGTCTTCGCTTAGAAGATGAATCGCAGCGAGAACTGGGTGATGCGAGCAGCCGTGTTGACCGCAGTGATACGACCGTACGAAGAGCTGTCGAGATTCAGCGAACCTGAAGTCTGGTCCTCGCTACCGACGTTGAAGTTCGTGTGGTTGGTGGCGTTGAACAA
Organism: uncultured Acidobacteriota bacterium; assembly: GCA_963823995.1. Taxonomy (GTDB): domain Bacteria; phylum Acidobacteriota; class UBA6911; order RPQK01; family JAPXNP01; genus JARRKC01. Next base: position 1,449,082 of record CAWGNQ010000006.1, on the reverse strand, counting down.
TTCCGCCTTGAACTCCAATTGCTTGTCTTCGAACAGGTTGAACCGCTTCATGATGCCCAGATCCCAGTGGAACTGGGAAGGACCGTCGAAGGCATAGCGGCCCAGCGATCCGAGCTCGCCGGCGGCCGGATGATAGAACGTCCCGTCATCCGCCGTGTCCGGGTTGATGAAGGTCGGACCGGACGCATCGTCACCGACTCCGATCAGGTTTCGGATCTCGCTGTTGCTCAGATCCGTGCTGGCCCGGTTCTTGCCCGAAGACCGGCCGTCCCGATTGACGGTGCCCCGATTCGACATGATGCTGAACGGATCGCCGCTCTGCCAGTTGAAGATTGAGGTGGCTTCCCAGCCGCCCAGGATCTGATCCAGCACGCCGTTCTCGATCTCGAAACGCTTGCCCTGGCCGAAGGGCAACTCCCACATGAAGTTCGCATTGAAGACATGCGTAACGCCATAGGAAGCGCGGCCTCGGTCATAGGCCAGGTTGTGGATATCCAGAGCCGGCTCGAAGTTGGTCTGACCCGCTCCGGAGGCGTTGGTCAGCGTCTTGCCGAAGGTGTAATTGGCCTGGAACTGCAGGCCGTTCTGAAACCGCCGGCGCGCCTCGATCTGAAGCGAGTGATAGACGGAGTCCGCACCGTTTCCGAGCGCGTCGGCCAGGTAGCTGACCGGGTTAGCCACACACTGGACCGGTCCACAGATGTCGTTGAACTTGTAGAAGAAGACGTACTGTCCGACCTTCCCCTGGCGCAGATAAGTGGTCACCGACGGATAGTCGAGCAATCCACCGTAGGGCATCGTATCCATAACTGGGGTTTCCGCACTTCCCGGCACATCCGGGTTGTAGTACCCACTGTAGGCAAGACCCGCAGCCTCCGCCAAGGCAGCGTTGTTCTGGGCCGTCCGGAAGTCGTTCAAGATGCCGTTTTCCAGAATGATCATCTGATTGTAGTCGATCGCACGAGAGAGCTTGGTTCCCTTGGTTCCGACATAGCGGGCTTCGATGGCGGTATCCCAGCCAATCTCATGCTCGATACCCAGATTCCAGCTCTGGGCATAGGGCGTTACCATGTTCGGATCGACCGTGTAAGGCGCCGGAAAATCCTCGACATAGTACGGAGAGCTCGGATTGCTCAGTTCCGTCCAGGACAGGGGCAGCTTGTAGGCCGGCGCCGAGACCGTAGGCCGGTTCCCGGACAACGTGCCGGTCAGGTTAATCAGTGACGGATACGCAGTCACCCCATAGCGGTTGATGGCATTTCCGGGAGCCCGCTGCATTTCATCGTTGACGTAGGCAACGCTGTATCCGGCGCGCACGGCCGTCTTGCCGTCTCCGAAGACGTCCCAGGCCAGACCAAAGTTCGGAGCAAGATTGTTCTTGTCCATCTTGATCAGATCACCTGTGACGAAGTCGACGGAGTTGTTCGGGTCGAGCGCGGCGCCGACGTAATCGCCATTCGTGATGATCGGTTCGGTGATCAGGCCGTCCCGCTCCCGCAGTGGCCGATACAACTCCCAGCGGAGGCCGGCATTGAAGGTCAACCGCGGCGAGATCCGCCAGGTATCACCGAAGTAAAAGGCGTAGATGTCGTACTCCCAGTGATAGCTCGCAGGAACGTTCTCGAAGCCGGACGTGCGGCTGGTGACGTGGTATTCCCCGTCCACCTCGTCCAGAACGCCTCCGATGTCGGCGACCAAATTGTTGGCCATGTTGAGGAAGGCCGCCCGGTCCGTTGAAGACAACTGTTCCAACCCTGGGAAATCTGCCTGTTCAAACTCCACGTTGTTCTGCAGGTTCGTCCCAAGATAGTACGTGGGAAACACGTCGAAGCTCGAGAAATCGTGAATCCGAACATTCTGCTGCTGGAAACCGAAACGGAACGAATGGGCCCCTTTCGTCCAGCTTGCATTGTCCGAAACGTTATAGGTGTTCGTATCCCGGCCCTGTCGCTCGAAGTTGGAGTCCGGATTGGTGAAGCTGTTCACACCGATCTTGAAACCGCGCGAGTAGTCTTCGAGCGTCTCGAACACGACGCCGGCGAAGTTGAAGCCGAAGCGCACCTGGTTGATCAAGCTCGGAGAAATCGTCCAGTTCCAAGCTGTGGACAGGAAGTCGGGCGAGCTGTCGGTGTAGTCGAGCGGAGTCTTCTCATAACCCGTGTAGATATCGGGGCGATCGTTGGTGAACTTGTTGTGGCTGTAGATGCCCTCGAACGAATGCGCGCCGTTCAGGATGTAGTCCAGCCGGAACTTCACCTGATCCCGATCTTCGTTGTTCGTCATGTTGAAGCGATAGCCGGTCGTGTTCAGGCCGTCGCCGGAACCCGGGTCGTTGCCCGCTGTGGGAACCCGGCTAAGCAGTCCCTGGATGGTCGGATCCGCGGTGAGGCCTCTCATCTCGAGCAGATTCGCCTGATGGACCACACCGGCCCCATCCTCATACTTGAAAATGCCTTGGCGCGCATCCGGAAGCAGAATCGTATGCGGCTGGGACTCTTCTTCACGATCCCTGTAGCCTTCGTAGTTGGCATACCAGAGCAACTTGTCCTTGATGATCGGTCCGCTCCCCGTGACACCGAACTGGTTCCGGATCAGTTTAGGCTTGGGTGAGCCCGTTTTGTTCGGGAAGAAGCCGTTGGCCGCAAACTTGTTGTTGCGGTGGAACCAGTAAACTTCGCCGTGAAGGTCGTTCGTACCGGACGGGGTCACGAAATTGACCTGGGACGAACCGAATCCATAACCGACGTTTTGGCCTGCCGTGGCAATCGAGAACTCACTGACCATGCTCTGAGTCAGTCGGTTCGGCGTGAATGTGGTCGCGTTGGATCGGATGAAATTGTCCTGGATGTTGATGCCGTCCTGCGTGATGTTAGTGAAGGAAACACGCATTCCGGAAATCGAGGTGGGCGAGTTTCCGTTTTCGGCGGTACCGGCTTGCAGCGTGATCAGGGCCATCGGGTTGCGGCCGTTGAGCGGTAGATCCTGGATCTGTCTCTGCTCGATCGTGGTCGACACCTGGGCGTCCGAAGTGTTCACCAGATCGGCTCCGCCGACGACCGTGACCGTTTCCGCCACATCGCCAATCTCGAGGACCGCGTGCATCGAATAATCTTCACCGACGTTGACCTTGACGTTCTGCTGAACGTAGGTCTTGAAACCGGTCAATGCGACCTGCACCCGGTAGACCCCGGGGGTGAGATTTCTGACCACGAAGGTCCCAATATCGGACGTGACGACATTGATGCTCCGACCGGTTCCCTGGTTGGTCACCGTCACTTCCGCGCCGGGGATCGCGCCGCCGGTCTGGTCCTTGACCGTCCCGACCAGGGTCCCCTTGGTTTCCTGTCCAAACATCGGCGCCACAAGCACGAGGCTCAAGACGACAAAGAGGGTCAGGAACCGAAGAACACACCTTTGGTTACTCATGCTGTTTTCTCGTCCTCCAATTGAAATCGTCTGAACGTACAACTCTAGTTCGAACCTGAATAAACTCGCTCTTCCTGGAGGTAGAGACCTCCCTCCCCTCACAAGGCTCCGAGAGCAGCAATTCAAATGCCACACGGCCCGGCGTTCGTTTACACACGGATTAACGCCTTGAAATATCAGGTGTTTGCCAGCCGACTCGGCGGAGGTCCGGAAGTCGCACGTCCAACAATTTGGATAGACCCACCGAACGATCCAATGTTTTGGATGGGATCATGTTTCCGACAACCGGTGCGATAGGATGGATTCCTCAGGAGGCAGAGATGGAAGAGAAGCATGTTCCCGGCGATCCCCGCAGCTATCCCAAGCGGCGTCTCGGCCGAACGGAGGTCGCCGTCACTCCGATCGGACTGGGCGCCTGGCAGTTTTCCGAAGGGAAAGGGGGCGCGCTCGCGACCTGGTCCCCCTTGACGCCTGCCGAGACGGACAAGATCGTCGAACAGGCACTTTCGGACGGGATCGGCTGGTTCGACACCGCCGAGCTCTACGGATTCGGCCGCTCCGAAAGAGGTCTCGCACGAGCCTTGAGCCGGGCAGGCGTCCGCCCCGGTGACATCGTGGTCGCCACGAAATGGAACCCGTTGCTTCGCACGGCCCGATCGATCCGCAAGACCATCGGCAAGCGACGTAACTGCCTCGCACCCTACCCGATCGATCTGCATCAGGTCCATTTTCCCGCCTCATTCTCGTCGGTCGAGGCGGAGATGGATGCCATGGCAGACCTCATCGAGTCCGGGGCCATCCGTGCCGCAGGGGTCAGCAACTACTCGGTACAACGCATGCGACGTGCGCACAAAGGGCTGGTGGAGAGGGGCTTCGTGCTGGCCTCCAACCAGGTGAAGTACAGCCTCCTCGATCGGCGGATCGAGACGAACGGTGTGCTGGCGGCCGCCAAGGAGCTGGGCATCACGATCATCGCCTACTCACCACTGGAAATGGGACTGCTCACCGGGAAGTTCCACCGGGACCCCAAGCTCCTCGAGAGTCGTCCTCTGTTTCGACGATTGAGGCTGCGGAAGCTGATCGACAAGAGCCGACCTCTGATCGAGCTCCTCGAAGCCATCGCCTCGGCGAAGGGGGTCTCTCCCTCTCAGGTCGCCCTCAATTGGCTTGTCTGCTTCCACGGAGAAACGGTGGTGACGATCCCCGGTGCCAGCAAGCCCAGGCACGCGGCCGAGAGTGCAGGTGCCATGTCGTTCGAGCTGAACGAGGACGACCTGTCGCGGATCGACGAGGTATCGAAGGGAGTGCAGTAGTTCCGAGTTTCGAGAAAGGGGCGAACGTAGACGGACGAACACGGACCTACACGGACTGACACGGACGGGACATTGCGATCCGCGTTTTCAGAGTTGCCGGCGGCGGTAGATCCTTATGATTTCCCGGACGGCCTCTTCGGCCGACAGACTGGAGGTATCGATGCGGTGGTCGGCGGCAGCCTCGTAGAGGGGTCGTCGCTGTTCGAGCACGTCTTCGATTTCGTCGGTGAAGCTCTTGTTGCCCGTCAGGGAGGGGCGTTCGGTCGTGTCGCCGATCCGCGAGACGATGTCGTCGACCTCTGCCTCGAGCAGGAAGACGACGGACTTCTCTCGCAAAGCTGCGACGTTTTCCGGACGCGTGACGACGCCGCCGCCCGTGTCGAGGACCTGATCGTCCCGGGCTGCAAAGTCCGCGACGACCTCGGACTCCAATTTTCTGAAATGGTCCCACGAGAAACGCTCCACGATCTCAGGGATGCTTAGCCCCGCGCGACGCACGATCTCCTCGTCAAAACAGACGTAGTGCATCCCGAGCTCGTTGGACAGCAGGCGTCCAATGGTGCTCTTGCCGGTTCCTCGGTAGCCGATCAGGGCGACGTTCACGACGACCTCTCTTCCAGGGCCCGTCGGACCGCATCGGTCATCGTCTCGACCGGGGCCGACTCGCCCGTCCACAACTCGAACTGGATCGCCGCCTGATGCACGAACATCCCCAATCCTGGAACCGTTCGGGCCCCTGCCTTCCGGGCATCTCGCAGAAGCTTCGTCTCGAAAGGGGTGTAGACGGCGTCGAACACGACCTGATCGGACCGGAGCATCCCTTCAGGAATCAGCGAAGCTTCGGTTTTCGGTGCCATACCCACGGGTGTCGCATGGATCACGATTTCGGCAGCCTCGATCCCCGCCGCAATTCCATCTCGATCCAGAAGCGCCCATCGCACGGACGCACTGCAAGCGCCGACCAGATCGTCGCGGAGCTTTCCCAGTTCAGCTTCCTCGACCCCCAGGATCTCGAGGCTCGGAGCCGGAGAAAGATCGGCGAGAGCGAAGGCAATCGCTCGCGCTGCCCCGCCCGATCCGAGCAGCAGGATTCGCCTTCCCGTCACGTCCACCTGCTGTGCCTCGAGCGCCCGCAGAGCGCCCGGACCGTCGGTGGAGCAACCACTCAGCAGACCGTCCCGATTGGTGACCGTATTCACTGAGCCGATGCGGCCGGCCAGCGGTTCGATCGAGTCCAGCAGGGGCAGGATGTCGACTTTATGCGGAATTGTCACCGACAGGCCGTGAATTCCGAGCGAACGGACTCCCGCAAGCGCCCCCCGGAGATCCCCCCTCTTCACATGGAAGGCGGTATAGACCATGTCCAACCTGCAGGACTCGAATGCAGCGTTATGGATGGTCGGTGAAAGGGAGTGTTCGACCGGGTCACCGATCACCGCACAGACCCCGGTGGTTGCAGAGATTGTCATGCGTCCCCTCACAGAGAAGATTTGTGATCTGTTATTTTCGCTGGGCTTTGGGCTTTCCCCCTGAATCGGACGACGACACTCCGGCGCTGCATTTCGCGGGCAAATCCACGTTGCAGGTGTTGCCGTTTCATACAGAGAATTGCGAACGTCCGCTGCTCTTTCCCGCCTTTCCGACTCATTTTCGTCGGGGAACATCGATTGTACACGGAGACTCTCTTCGAAACTCTCCGCTCCTTCGCTCCATGTTAAATAGAGCGAGGCGGTCGAGCGTAACATGGGCTGTGCGGAGGGACGAAATGCAGGATGTCAACGACCGGTCGGTGCTTTCTTCAGGGCGCCTCAAGAGCTGCGGTTTGGGCTGCCTGGTTTCCCTCGTCCTGCTGATTGCTCTGGGCGTGGGACTTTACTACTGGGCGGTCACGCCGGGGCCCCAGATTCCCGGCGATGCGTTCGCCGGCCGGGAAACCGTCGCCGTCGTGTATATATCCGGCCTTCATGAGGACCCGGCTTTCGTTGCCACGGTGCAGGACGTGCTCCGGGTACTTCAGGATTTCAACTACCGTCAGGCACAAGCTTCCGATTTGCCCTTCTTTCTACGCTGGCTTGCCGTTCGGCAGAAGAACGTCGGTGAACGCGATGCTCAACGGGCGATCCGCGACGTCCCTCGAGACGTTGCCGTACTGTGCGAGCAGTTGCCGGGCTCTTCGGATCCGAACGTCGTCGTCGTCGCAAATCTCAATCGTTTCCCCCGAGCGTTGCACTTCGTCTACTCCGTTACGGCTCTGCTGCAGGGATCCGAGAGCTATCGCGGCTATCGGATCCTTCGCCTCGGACAGGAGAACTCGCCGAGCGTCGCATTCGTCGAAGACACGCTCATCTGGGCACAGAACAGTGATGCAGTCAGACAGGTGCTCGCGCGACATCTCAACCCGGAATCCGCCGCGATCACACCCATGACCAGTACATTGCATGTCCAAGGCGAACGCTGGAATCTCTTCGGAATTGCCGACAACCGTGACCATCTCCTGAGCTGGCTTGCCGATCACAGCCCGAAATCGTGGAAAGAAGACTTCCATCCCGAAGATCTCAAGCCCGTTCTACGGACTGTCGAAAATCTGGAATTCGGCCTCGACGTGACCGACGAGGGAGACTTGGAAGGCTTCGTGGAGGCCCGTCTCGATTCCCGGCAGCACGTTGCGGAGCTGAGGAAGCTCATCGGCGGTATGATCAATCGAAGGGAGGAACCCTTTCCTCTTCAAATCGAGGAGACGGGCGCGCCCCAGGTTTTTCGCGGAACATTTCACCTCGGGGATCTCGAGGGACGCGTCAAGAGGGCACTCGAGAGAGCACAACAGCACGAGGATTAGGCGGTCGAGCGGGCGGACGCGGCTGAAACGGCCAGTCCGAGGTGACCGTTCATCCGGCCGATGGTCCGGCCGAGACCGCAGTTCCAGAGGGAGGAAGGACCGTGACGCGGTTCCGGCCGCCTCGCTTGCTCTCATACATGGCCCGGTCGGCCCTGGCGACGAGGCTGGTCCAGGATTCCGCATTCCTGGCCAGGCTGCCGCCAACCGAGACGGTGACCCGGATCGTGTCGTTCCCAACCTGCAACATCGACTCCTGGACGAGGATGCGGAACTTTTCCGCAATCGCGGAGAGCTCGGACAGTCCGACGTTCTTGATGATGCACAAGAACTCTTCTCCACCCCATCGGCAGACGAAGTCGGAAGAACGCAGACTGTTTCGTAACGTCTGACCGACCATCCGCAGAACGAAGTCGCCGACCCGGTGACCGAAACGGTCATTGCATTCCTTGAACAGATCGACATCGACGAACACCACGCCGAACGTCCCGCCGTAGCGCCGTGCATCGCCCGACATCTCGACCAGCCTTGCCTCACCGAAACGCCGGTTGCCGACCTGGGTCAGCTCGTCGATCAAGGCGAGACTCCGCAGCTTCTGGTTTTCCTCCGCGATTTCACGATACCGCGAGTCGTCGCTGAAGATCTCCGCGCTGCCGACGATCCGTTCCGAGTCATCGTAGAGTGCCGTCGTGCGGACGCGGACAGGAACCCGGTGGCCGAGCTTATGGTGGAGGTAGACTTCCATCTCGCGCGGAATCCCATCCTCGAGCGTCGCCGTCATCGGACAACCTTCCCGGCACATCGAGCGCCCGAATGCGTCCACGTGGACCAGAATATTGTCCGAACACCGGTGTCCGATCACCTCTTCGGCCCGGAAGCCGGTGAGGCGTTCCGCGCTCCGGTTCCAGTAGATGATGTTCTTTTCCCGGTCGAGCACGTACACACCGTCATAGAGATTGTCCAGGACACCCTTGAAACTGCTCCCTGTTATCCGAAGTCGATCCACCGGAAGGATCCCCTCTCTTCCATTTACGGCATCAACAGGAATCGGCAGGTTCGGGTCACGACCTGCTCTCCGGCCGGCACGGCCACGGTCAAGGTGTAGGTTCCCGTCTGGTAGTCCTTGACCGGCAGCGTCCCGGCAAACTGAATTCTACCCTTTTCGTCCTCTTTGGGCAGCTTCACCTGCATCCGTTCGATGGGCTGGTTGAAGCGTCGGACGTCGATGATCGCTTCCTGCGAATCCGCATTCGCCGGATAGACCGTAAAGAAGAAGGTCATCTCGTCCGAACTCTCCTTGCTGATCCGGCCGGTCATGTTCGGGTAAAGCAGAATGTCCTGGTAATAGAACGGCGTGTCGGCCCCTGGCCCCTCCGCGGCGACCGGTTCTGCCCTGCCTACGAGCAGAATGCTGCTCAAGTGCGGCAGCGTCGGATCGGGCTCGGAAACGACCAGCCCTGCCCGATCGAAGCCAGCTTCGTTCGAATGCGCATCGTATCCCGCGAGCTCGATCTGAAAGCTGCCGACCGGAAGGTGCAATACACGGTAGAAGAGGATTCCGTTGGTCGGCTTCGAACCGTCCTCCGCCCCAGGGAGCTGGTAGTGCTGACTGACCTTACCGATCACATTCCCATCGGAATTCCGAACCAGTGCCACGAGAGCAAAATCGGACAGCGACCGCCCGTCGGACGCTGCTCGATATGTCAGCGTGCCCGGCGGAACCTCCGCAAGGAGCGTCGTGAAACCGGGATCTTCGGGCTTCGGGAAACTCAGAACCGACAGCTTCACAGGAAGACTGCCTCCGTTCCCTTCCCGGTGCTGGGCCAGGCGCGCCAGAACCAGTCTCTCGAACGGCTGAACCGGCTGATCGATTGTCTGGTCGACTGCGAAATATCCCTTGCGATAGCGGACCCTCGCATCTTTCTTCTTGACCGTCACCTCGATCTTGCGGAAGCTTCCATCCAGCTCACCATTCTTCGGCTGGTAGCCAAGAATGTAGTAATTCCGCATATCCTGGCCGATTTCCTGCATACCCTCCGCAATGTCGTTGGTCTCACGCAGGAGCAGGCCGCCGGTTTCATCGGCGAGTCGGTTCATGCTCCCGTGAGCGTCGGCCCGCAAGGCCGTCTCGTTCCGTTCGAGCACATCCCGCAGGAGAGAGTCGCCATTGACCGACTCGGAATGCGAAGCCATGTAGGTTCCACCCCGAGACGATGCCGAGACAATCTGATTGCCTCCCAGGGAGCCGGTACTCTCGATCCTCAAACCGGCGGCATCGACCGCATAAATGCTCACGTTGGCACGATTGGCATTGTCGATGACCGAACGGAAGCGAGCTTCGATGGCCGGCGGAATCGAAATACCCTCCGAGAAGTAGACGATCGTCTTTCGACCCGGGATCTTCTCGAGCGATTTCACGATCGCCAGCAGGCTGTTCGTCGTTGCGTACCCTTGGCGATCCGCCGAGATGCTCCGGGCCATCGACGTCATCCGTCCGGACATTCCTTCCAGCCCGCTGTCCACGGTCGGTGCGGAGCTGTCGACGACGTCCCCGGAGTTCAACCCGCCCAGACTGAGGTCGCCAGGATCCGCGGCGTTGGTTGCACCGGACGAACCCGTCGTGGCTTCCGCAGAGCCGCCACCCTGACGGGACGACGTACCACCCAGGGCACGGTTGATGGCATCCTCCACCCGACCCTGATCCACCGTGTAGGGCTGCAGCACCCGCGGGCTGAGGTCGGCGAAGAAGACGCCGATCCGGTCACCCGGAAGAGCCGCATCGGAAAGGTAGGCCAGACCAGCCTTTCTCGCAAAATCTCTGGCATTCGGGGACAATCGATCGAAGACGAGAGCGGTGAAGCGGCCTTGCGATGAGGAGACGTCCTCCTCCGCTGCTCCGGCCGGAGCCGACTGGCCGGTTGAGGTCGGGGCATCTTCGCCCCCCTGAATATGGCTCTCGAAATAATCGATATCCTGGAGCACTCCGTCTTCATACAATTCGAAGTCGGAGGCCTGCAGGCCCCGCAGCGGGTCCCCTTGGCGATCCCGGACGACGACGTCCACCAGAACGGTCGTCGAGCGAACTTCGGTTTCCGGTCCGGTCGGTTCCTGCGAAGGACTTGCGGACAGCATTCCGGCCGTACCGAGAAAAGTCAATGCTAGAAACAACGATCTCACTTTACATTTCTCCTATACCTGGGCGGCCTTCACGCTCTCAGAGACCCAAAGACTGCCTTCACATTCAATCATCCGATCAGCGATCTTCCACTATTCTGCCAACTTGAACCGGCACGTGCGACTGGCCGCTTGGTCACCGGAACCGACCGTCACTTTCAGCCCGTAATCTCCCACGGGTATGCTCTGACTGGGTATCGCGCTCGCAAACTGAATCTGCCCCTGGGCATCGGGCGCCGGAAGGGGCACGCGAAACGAATGGAGCGTCTTGTCTCCCGAGAGCAGATCGACGGTGGCCGAGTCGAGGCTCTCCGTTCCGGGAAACGCCGTAAAGTAAAACGTGATCTGCGGGTACTGGGCTTTGCTCATCGGCTCGCCCAGGTTCGGATAGAGCTGCACACCCTGATACTGGAGTGGGCCGGCACCCCCGGAATTCTGACCGCTGAGCGTCTCGGCGGCGCGCACGATGATGACACTGCTCAACCGGGGCGTCGTGGCCTCGCCGGGCACGCGGACCTCGGAACGGCTGAAACCCACCTTTTCGGCCAGCGCGTCGTAGCCGGCGATCTGGACCGAATACTCCCCGGGGTCCAGCCGGATCTGCTTGTAGTAGAGGATCCCGTCCCGAGGCGTGTCGCCCGTTTGACGCAAAATCTGGTAACGCTGACTGACCTTTCGCACAACATCGCCCGAGCTGTTGCGGCAGAGCGCCACGAGACGAAAATCGGACACGGCGCCCGTTTTGTCCTCCTTTTCCTGGTAGGTCATCGTACCGGGAGGCACTTGCGCCATCAGGGCGACCAGACCAGGGTCGGATTGGATCGGAAAGCTCAATGCGGCGGACCGCAGGGAGAGAGATCCGGAGGCATCCGCCTTGTTCATGAGGGCCACGACGGGAGCTTCATAGTCCAGCATCGGCTCCGTAATCGATCGGTCAATGGCGAGGTATCCCTTGCGGAACCGCGGCCGCGCGTCCTTGGCGTCGACCTTGACTTCGATCTCCCGGAAACTTCCGTCCATCTCCGAGTTCTTCGGAGTGTAGCCAAGCAGATAGTAGTCACTGAGGTCCTGCGCGATCTCCTCCATTCCATCCTCGAGTTTGTTGGTCTCCCGGATCAGCAGTCCTCCCGTTTCCGCTGCAAGGCGATTCAGTCCGCCATGAACGTCCGATTTGATCGCCGTCTCGTTCTTCTCGAGGCCCTCCTGAAGTAAGGAACCGCCCTGGTTGAGCGAAGTACTCGACGAGTTGGCTCCTCCACGGCTGGCCGCACTGTTGATCTGAGAAGCACTCGTAATCCCCGAACTCTGGACCCTCAGGCCCGCGGCATCAATCGTGTAGATACTGACGTTGGCGCGGTTCGCCGCACTGATCACGGACCGGAAGCGCTTTTCCACGGCGGGCGTGACGGACACGCCTTCGGAAAAATAGAGAATCGATTTCCGGCCCGGCAGCGGTTCCAGCGAACTGATGATGGCAAGGAGCGTATTCGTCGACGCGTAACCCTGTTCATCCTGCTGCAGCCGACCGGCCATCGAACTCATCCGCTCGGACATCCCCTGCGTTCCCGCGTCGACGGCCGTCTGGCCCTGGACGATGCCGGTTGCCGCCGCACCCGTGCCGCCCGGGGCTGCCGGCGCCGTCAGGTCGCCTGAGTCCGTCGCCGGCCTGGAGCCGGCGGTTCCCGAGGCGGAGTCCGCCGAAACCGAGCCCTGGCGGGTCGACGTGCCTCCCAGGGCCTGGTCGACCACGGACTTCAGCGTCTCTTGCTGACTCGTGTAGAACTGCAGCGTCCTCGGCGACAGGTCAGCGAAGAAGATGCCGATCTTCGATTCCGGGAAGGGGGCTTCGGAAATGTAGGCCTGTGCCGCCTTCAGAGCGAAGTTTCGGGAGTTCGGGGACAGGCGATCGAAGACCATGGCTGTGAACTCTCCCTCTGGAGCCGCCGTTGTCGAACCGGCAGGTGAGGCCTCCGGCACCTGTTCGGCGCCCGGTCCGTCCCCTCCGATCTCCTCGAAATGACCGATGTCCTGCTCGACACCATCCTCGAAGACCTTGAAATCGGAGGCTTTCAGGCCATGGATCGGTCGTCCCTTCTTGTCCCGGACGACCACGTCCACCAGAACCGTCGTCGCCTTCACTTTCGCCGTCGGGCCCGCTGAACCTTCCTGCTGCGCTGCCAACCGCGTGCCGATCAACGCACACACTCCGACTGCAAGTACGAGTCCAAGCTGCAATAGAATTCGTCTCATTGCTCAGGTCCCCCTCGAGCTTCACCGGCCCTCGACGATCGGCGCGCATCCCTTTATGCCGCCGCCGCGAAAGCCAAGCCTCGATTTCGTGCAGCTCCGAAAACCGCTTATACGATCCCGCATGTCCGGGAACGACCGTTCGCCCTCGCTCACGGAGTCAATAGAAACCGGCGCGAGCGCATGACCACCCTGTTCCCGGCCGGGATCGACACGCGTACGGTATACGTCCCGGGCGGGAAGTCTTCAATACCCATCGCTCTGGCATACTGGATTTCTCCTTCGCCGTTGGCTACGGGCAACTCGACAGTCCGTCTTCCGAGCCGCTGATTGAAGCGGTAGACGTCAATGGTGGCCTCATGCCCCGTGACGTCGTTCGGATAGACGGTAAAAAAGAGCATGACCTCCTTGCTGGTTGCTTTGCTCAGTCGGTCTCCGAGCTTCGGATAGAGCAGCAGGTCCTCGTAGTGAAAGGGCGTCGATGCGGCCCGTTCCTTCTCATCGATCGTTTCGGCGGCCTGTACGATCATGAGGCTGCTCAAGCCGGGCAGCGTCGGGTCGGGGTCAGGCAGAACCAGTCTCTGCCGCTGAACTCCGGCATGGCCACTGACCGCATCAAATGCGGCGACCTCCACCTCGTATTCACCAGGCGGAAGCTCCAGCTCCCGGTAAAAGAGGATGCTGTCCCCACCCGGCGGCGCATCAGGTCTTCTCGCGAGGCGATACTGTTGGCTCGTCTTTCTGACGATCGTCCCGGAGGGATCCTTGACCAGCACCACGATGGCGAAATTGGAGACCCTCATGCCGTCCGGTCCATCCCGGTAGTCCAGCTTACCCTGGACGACGTCGGCCAGGACGGTGACGAAACCGCGGTCGCCCGGCTTCGGGAAACTCAGGACGCCGGCATGGATCGGCAGGCTCGTCGGCGATGTACCTTTCTGCAGGACGGCCACGGCAGGCGCCTCATACTCGAGCAGAGGCTCGTCAAACGACGCATCCACCGCATAATAGCCCTTGCGGTAGCGGACTTCGGCACCCGGAACCTTCACCTTGACCTCGATCTGGCGGAAGCGGCCGTCGAAGTCTCCGTCCTTAGGCGTATAGGCCAGCAGGTAGTAACTGTGAAGGTCCTGGTCCACTTTCTCCAAACCGGCACCCAGATCGTTGGTGTCGTGGATGAAGATGCCGCCGGTCTGGTCGGCCAGCTGGCGAAGGTTGTAGAACGGATCGCTCCTCAGCTTCTCCTCCATCCCTTCAAAGTTCCCCATCATCGGCTGATAGCTGAGACCGTCCGCCCCGCCGTCCAGGGTCATCCGGGTGCTCGACGTGATCCCCGCCGGCGCCGTACTCACGATGCGCAACCCCATGGCATCGATCGTGTAGACGCCGATGTTGGCCCGATTCGCGGCGTTGACCACCGCCCAGAACCGCTTGACAACCGCCGGCGGAAGGCGGAGCCCTTCCGAGAAGAAGATCACCGACTTGCGTCCAGGCAGGATCTGCATCGCGTGGATCATCGCGAGCAGGGCGCTCGTCGTCGCATAACCGGCATATTTGCGCTGAAGGAGACCGAATGCCTCGTTCATCACCTGCTCGGCCTGTGCGGCTGCAGCATCGGGACCCCGCGGCGCATCGGCAGCCGGCGCATTCGCCGACAGATCGGCCTGTTCCTGCAGTGTCGAATCGAGGCTCTGCTCCGCAGCCAGCCGCGAAGTGGCCATTCCTCCGGCTCGATCGACCGCCCGCTCGAGAAGCTGTTTGTCCGTCGTGAAGTACTGCAGCGTTCTCAGCGTGAAATCGATGGCGAAGACTCCGACGTGCGCGTCAGGTCCAGCCACATCCGAGACATAGTGCCGTGCCGCCTCCCACACGTAGTGGCGCGACGTCGGTGACATCCGGTCGACCAGAATGGCGGTGAAGCTTCCCCGCAGTGCCTGATTGGGACCGGTCGATCCGGCCAGCTTCATCAGCCTCCCCGCCTGCGGCGCGGGCTGTACTCGAGTGGGTTCCTGCCGCCCCGGCTGAGTCGACCCCTCACTGAAATCCTGAACATAGCTGATCGTCTGCGGAACCCCGTCTTCATACAGAACGAAATCGGAGGCTGTCAGCCCGGATAGCGGTCTGCCCTTGGAATCCCGGACAAAGGCATCGACGAGAACGACCGTGGAGCGAGCCTTAATGGAGACCGGTGTCCCCGACTCGTCCTGACCCCGTACGAACGGAGTGAGGGTTATAAGCAGAAAAAGGACCGAAAATCGCTTCATGAAACTGCCTTGCAGAGAACTGGAAAACGGCCGTGCAGGATTCTGCCCGAACAACCGGCGGATTTCTTCGCTGAAAGGTTTCGTGGACCGTGAATCCAATTCAAGACTCCGCGTGCAGCGGTGTCGGCCACAGCACGGGACGCCTGATTGTCGCCTCGAAACGACCGAATGTCGACCGATTTCGCGAGCGCTTGCGACCCAGTGCCTCCGATGGACACAGATGCGTCCGATCAAGAGATGTTTCAGTTCCGTCGCTGACATTCTTCGGTCTTTTTAGCCTTTCACGCAGCCGCAACACAGATGGTGAATTCCAAATCAGGATTTCAAAAGGACCGGGAACCTTTCGCGAACCAGCGGGGCCAGCGCCTGGACGGCTCGGTGCTTGTTGAGCGCGTAAAGATGGATTCCGTCGACGCCTTCGCGCAGCAGTTCTTCGACCTGGCTCGCGGCGTGGTCGAGGCCGAACTTCTCCTGGTCCTCGTCCGACTTGCCGTGGAGACCCCGCATGACGCGTGCCGGCAGCGTGCATCCGCACATGATCGAAAACCGGGTAATCTGCGAATAGTTCGAGATCGGCAGAATTCCGGGGATGATGGGCACTTGGATGCCCTTGCGCCGAAGGAGGTCCCGGAAGCGCAGGAAGTAGACATTGTCCAGAAAGAACTGGGTCACGATGAACTGGGCGCCTGCGTCGATCTTTTCTTTGAGATGATCCACGTCCCTCTCGATTGAGTCGGCTTCCACGTGACCTTCAGGATATCCGGCGCAACCGATACAGAAATCCCCGGTCTCGGCGATCATTCGGATCAGCTGCGAAGCGTATCGGAAGCCGTCCTCGGCCATTTGAAAGTCGGTTTGACCGCGGGGAGGGTCTCCCCGCAATGCCATGATGTTGCGGATTCCGAGGTCACGGATTCGCTGAACGATCTGCTGCAGTTCCCGGCGGGAATGCCCGACACAGGTCAGGTGGGCCATGGCCGTCACGCCCAGTGAGTTCTGGACGAACCCGGCCAGCTTAAGGGTGTTGGACTGAGAGCTCCCGCCGGCCCCGTAAGTGACTGAAATGAACTCCGGCGCGTAGGAACGAAACGTCTGGAGCCTCTCCTTGAGGGTCTCGATCCCCTGTTCGGTCTTCGGCGGGAAGACCTCGATCGAGAGCAGACTCCGGCGCGGCGGAATCTTGGCGGTAATCAGATGCTCATCCTTCATCGCCCTGCTGCTACTTTCCCGTAAATACTTGCACAAGCTACCACAACTCCGTGCTCTCCACGATATCGGTAAGCAACCGCTCCTTCTCGACCATCCTTCCCCTTTTCCGCAGCTTCGCGGTACGTTATGAGAACATTGTCACTCGGAACGACGTGCAAATCCGATCAATCAGGAGGTATGAAATGAGAGTCCGAACCAGCATGGGTATCATCATCGGCTGTGCCTGTCTTTTTCTCTCATCCGTGCCGGCGACTGCTCAGGGGACGCCTGCACAGACACCGCCGGAGCTTGTCAAGGCCTACCAGACCCTGGCGAACACCATTCTCGGCGCTAAACACACCGAGAAGAATCTGGTCCTGTCCATCCTGGCCACGACGTACGGTCATGCCCAGGGAACCTATGCTCAGGCCAAAGCCAAGATCTCGGCCGGCCAGAGTGCCCGGGAGGAGCTGGAGAGGCTCGCCGCCTACGTCTCACAGCTCGGAAACGAGGGCGACGCGGCAGTCGCGGGAGTCCGCAAGCGCCTGCTCGAGGGAGGCCATCACCACAATGCCCAGGGCGAAGGCCAGGGCGTCTATGATGAAGGATTCGTGGTCGTGACCAAGGCCGCCAAGAGGGTGTTCCTCGATGCGGCCGGCGAGATTGGCAAGTTGACACGCTCGCCCAGTGCGTCTGCACTCGACCAGTTGTGGGGCAAAGTCCAGGCGGAGTATCAGAGACTCATGAAGGAGGCAGGTGACTGATCGAGGTCGCATGCCGTCTTTCCAGCGTCTCGTCCTTCCCTTTCTGATCGTGCCCGGGCTGACGGTCTGGTCCGTATCCCCGGCCATGGTTCCGGTATTCGGACAGAGCGGCACCCCGGACCGGCAACCCTCGGACGCGGTCCAAGTGGCGAGCAACCTGCGTTTCGTCGACGTGACGCGGCAGGCCGGGATCGACCGGGTCGTTCTGGCCGGCCGCCCGGACAAGGACCATCTGCTCGACTCCGCGGGGACCGGTGCGGCCTGGATCGACTACGATCGCGACGGCTTCATCGACCTCTATATCGTCAACAGCTGGACGATGTCGGGGAGTGAGGTCGTCGAGAAGGGCAAAAACGCACTCTACCGCAACCGCGGTGACGGCACCTTCGAAGACGTCACCGACAAGGCCGGAGTCGGGGGAGAAGGCCACTGGGGAGCCGGGGTCGCCGTCGCCGATTATGATGCCGACGGCCGGCCCGACCTGCTGGTCACCAATTTCGGCCCCAATGTGCTCTACCGCAACCGCGGCGACGGCACCTTCGAGAATGTCGCTCCGCAAGCGGGCATTGAGGTTCCCGGCTGGAATACGGGAGCGGCCTTCCTGGACGCGGATGGGGACGGGGATCTCGACCTGTACATCGCCGGCTACATCACCTGCACCATGGACGACGTCCTGAAGACACGCCCGAATCTCGACTGGAAAGGCGTGGACAAGGTGGCGGAAGGTCCCTTCGGGCTGGAAGGCGCTCCCGACCATTTCTTCCTTTCCGACGGAAAGGGCCATTTCCAGGAAGCCACCCAGCAGGCGGGCCTCGTGGACCAGACGCTGGGATTCGGATTCACCGTCCAGGCCTCGGATCTCGATCTGGACGGAGATCTGGATCTCTACGTCGCCAACGACTCCGATCCGAACTACATGTACCGCAATGAAGGTAACGGTAGGTTCACCGAAGTGGGCTTGTGGACGGGTACGGCGCTGGATGCCAACGGGGCCGCCCAGGCCGGCATGGGCATAGCCATCGGCGACGCCGACGGCGACGGGCTTCCCGATATCGTCGTCGACAACTTCTCTGAAGACTTTACGGTCCTCTACCGCGGTTTGGGCGACGGCTTCTTCGAAGACGCGACCGAGAACGCGGGCATCGGCAACCCGACCTTTCGATCTCTGTCCTGGGGAACTGTCCTGGCGGACCTGGATAACGACAGCGATCTGGATCTCGTGATCGCCAACGGGCACATTTATCCCCAGGTAGACCGCCATCCGGAGCTCGGTTTTTCCTATGCCCAGAAGAATCAGATCTTTCTCAATGACGGCGCCGGCCATTTTGCCGAAGTGACCGCGGATGCGGGACCTGGGTTCGAACGGGCGCAATGCAGCCGCGCGGCCCTCGCCGCGGACTACGACAACGACGGCGACCTGGACCTGGTCTTCACGAATCTGGACGAACCTCCGACACTGCTGCGAAACGATACCCCCGCCCTGGGCAACTGGCTCTCGGTCACCTGCGAGGTGCCGCCGGGGACCGTCCCGCTGGTAGGTACGGAAGTCCGCCTGTGGATCGCCGGCAAGATCCTCCGACGGGAGATTGCGAGCAGTTCGTCCTACCTCTCGGCGCCGGACCAGCGAGCCCACTTCGGCCTCGGCCAGGCCCAATCAGTCGACCGGATCGAAGTCCGCTGGACCGATGGAACCAAGACGGTTCTCGAGAACGTCGCCGTCAATCAGTTCCTGAAGATCAGGAAGGAACGGTGAGATTTGGGGACACGGACTAACACGGACTAACACGGACGGACACGGACTGACACGGACGGACACGGACTGACACGGACGGACACGGACTGACACGGGAATGCTGGGTGTAGGACGGCCTTTTGGGTCTACTGGATCTGAGGTCGGAGAATCGTAGATCTCAGATCCGCGAGGGGGTTGCCGAAACATTGTATTTCCAAGTTGAATCTTATTGACAGTGGGCTCCGGAAAAGGCTAAGCTACCGATGCTTCACCAAGTCTGGAGGTCGGCTGGGGAGAGCTGGATGAGTTAATGACCTCGGTTAAGTCTCACCTTGTGAAACACTCCGAAGACCAATCGACCACGTGATCAACAGTTCAGTGTTCTGCTCCTTCCGAGTATGCATTCCCAGGGTTGAAGGCTAATTTGTCTTAATTGAAGGAAAAGAACGTGAACGGAAAGAAACTTTATGTTGGTGGGTTGCCCTTCTCGGTGTCGGACAGGCAGCTGGAAGAGCTATTCGCGGAGCATGGCACCGTTGAGTCAGCCCGTGTCATCACTGACAAAATGACCGGGCGGTCCCGTGGATTCGGGTTCGTCGAGATGAGCAGCCAGGAGGAGGCTCAGGCTGCCATCGAGAGCCTAAACGGCTCACAGCTCGAAGGCCGGACGCTGACGGTCAACGAGGCCAAGGAAAGAGCGCCCCGCCCGAGCGGCGGCGGTGGCGGCGGTCGCGGTGGCTATGGCGGCGGCGGCGGTGGCGGCCGGAACCGCTGGTAGTCAAGCCGGTCTGAATTTGCAGACGCGAGGGGCGCCACCAGGGCGCCCCTTTTGTGTATTTGCCGTGTGGAGGAGAGCATGCACGACCCGTCGAAGCGCATCCACGTCCTGAGCGATCTGATTCGAAAGGCCATTGCGGATGGCCGCGTCACCGACGCCGAATACGCTGCCATATTGCGGGCCGCGGAAGCCGACCACGTGATCGACGCGAGCGAACGCGCGCTGCTTCGCCAGCTTCATTCCATGATCAATGACGGCACGGTCGAGAGGGTCCGCGGTTAGCCGGCATCTTCATCAATCTCCCTGCGAGCTTTCGGGAGGGTTCAGCCGCCTGAGGATCTCCTGCACCTGTTCTTCCAGTCGTTCGACCCTTTCACGCAGCGGGAGCATGCCCGTCTCCCCCGGCAGATCGAGCTCCTCCTCGGGTTCAAGGTCTGCGGTCTCTGCCGTTGTGTTCAATTCCCAGCGTGACTCCTTTTGGCCGGGTTTCCTCTCCACTTCCCGCACCAACGGCAGGTCGAACTCCGCCAGCACCTTCAGCGACACCTCGACCGCCTCCAGCGATTCGAATGCATGCATCCGTTCCGTTCGGGCCTTCAACTCGCCCACAGTCTGACTGCCGCGAAGCAGAAGGACCGTCAACAGGGACTTCGTCGGAGGCCGGCTCGCCAGAGCCTGAACCAGCAGGTGGCTCCATCGATCCGCTCGAGCCCCGGTGACCCGCTGAACGAGACCCAGTCGCTCGAGCGTGTGGAGCGCTCGCAGCACTTCATGTCGTTTGAGGGACATGACCGGTTCCCGGTTCGTGCTCTGGTTGCAGGCTGAAATCAGGGCGTTGAGAGTCAGCGGGTAGTAGTCGGGGGTCGTCTGTTCCTTCTCGAGGAGTGCGCCGAGTACCCGTCGCGAATGCGGGTCCAGTTCCGTCAGTCGTTTCAATGCTCCCTCTCCTCGCAGCGCAATGAGGCTGTCATCCGGAAAAGCCCGGGCGACACGGGCCGCTTTCGCGACGCGCCGCTTCGAATCAGTATACTGTGGATCCGGAACGCCCCGAAGCCGGCGCCGGAAGCGGGAAGCTGGAAACCTCCTTCCAGATCATTTAGAATCTTCCCAATTCCGTCACTTTTCGACCCGCCGTTTCAGGAGAACAAGGTATGAAGAAAACCGTCCTCAGAACCGTCTGGATTCTTGCCGGGGTGGCAATTCTCTCATTCGCCGCACCGCATGCCGAGCGGATCGTCTACCCTCAGGCCGCCGTCGGCCCGGCAGGCGACGGCGCTTTCGAGATCCAGCTGCGCCTTGGCAATACCAACCAGGACGACCCGTGGAGCGGAACGGTACGTCTGTTGCGCCAGACCGACCTTTCGGCCATGACCGGCCTCACCTTTCGTGACGAGAACGGCCAGGCTCTCCAGGCCTCCTCAGCCACGCTGCCCGTTCAAATCCCGGCGGCTCAGTCCCGAATGGTCCGGATCTCGGCCAGCACCCTTCAGATCGGTGTGCTGGTCATCGAGCCGAGTTCGGGAAGCCCGATCGATGAACTGGCGACCTCGTTCTACTACTTTCTCCTCGGAGCCTCCGGACGGGTCGCAGACGTCATCGCCGTCCAGGGACAGAAGGAGGCTCACGGATCCTATCGAGTCATGATTTCGAGCGTTCCGACCTTCGATGTCGGCGTCGCGGTCGTAGCCGCCAAGAGCCTGCCGACTGGAGGGACGCCCTCGCCCGACGCGGGCCCAACTGAGGTCGATCTGACGGCATTCCTGAAGGACGGAAGTTCCTTCTCGGGCTCGGTGTCACTGGGCGGCACGGAAGACTTCCAGAAGGCACTCTTCCCTATGCCGTCATCCCCCAGTTGCCGCGGAACGAGCCGATCGCCCAGTTGAAGATCGAGAGCCCGGACGACATCTTCGTAACCACGCTGGCCGTCGGTTCCCTTCACGGAGCTCGCCGTCGACACCCAGGACCGGGCCGCCGTCGTGGCCTTCTATCGTCGCTTCTACGCGGCTTCCGAGGGCGTCAGCTCCGACTGGACGGGAAACGTCAACTCCTGCTTCCCCGGCTCCGTGACGGCCGCCTTCAACCGCGCTCTGCTGCGTCGCATCAACTACTTCCGGGCCATGGCCGGGGTTCCGGCCGACATCGTCTTCAGTGACGAACTCAACGCCAAGTGCCAGCAGGCCGCCCTGATGATGGTGGCGAACAATACCTTTTCGCACTTTCCCCCACCCACCTGGACCTGTTACGGGAACGACGGCGCCGAGGCCGCCGGCAAGTCGAATCTCTATTACTCGACAGGAGGTAACCCGACGCCCGGTCTGATCATCGACGGGTACATCCGGGATCCGGGTCAGAGCAACAGCGCCGTCGGGCACCGACGATGGCTGTTGTTTCCACGGCAGAAGGTCATGGGAAGCGGCACGGCACAGGCTGGAGATTCGGCAAATGCCGTCTGGGTCATCGGAGATTTTGCGTCCGGCCCGCAACAGCGGACCGCCTGGCCTCCGGAAGGCTACGTTCCGAGCCAGTTGATCTTCGAACGCTGGTCATTTTCGTTTCCGGAGGCGGACTTCTCGAGCGCCACGGTCGAGATGACCAAGCAGGGTCAGCCCGTCAGCCTGAATGTCGAATACGCTTCCGACCCCTCCAGTGAAGTCGGATTCATCGGCGACAACACGATCGTCTGGGTCCCGGATGTTCTGGCGGAAACACCCGCGAGTGACGTGACGTTCTCCGTCGCAGTCCGGAACGTGCTGGTCAACGGTTCGCCGCAGGACTTTGAATACGAGGTGACGGCTATCGACGTTGGGCCATAGGGGGATCGTTTTTCGGGTGCGCCGTGACCACGGAACCTATGGCATTGGGACAAGCCGGACGACCTGGCCGCCGCCGGCTGTCATGACGGCTTCGATCGTGTCGGCCGACGTCACCGCGCGGGTCCGTTTCATGATCCGGTCCGGATAGTCGTCGGCCTCGTAGGCATCGGCCCAGATCTCGGCGCGGTAACGTCCGTCTCCCAGGAAGCTCAGCGGGATCTCGAGCGTTCGCGGGGTCCAGTCGGTCATGCTCCCCACATACCACTCATCGCCGGCCCGGCGTGCGATCGTGATGAAGTCTCCGACTTGACCGTGAATCACTCTCGTGTCGTCCCATGTCGTCGGCACAAGCTTCAGGAAATCGGTGCCCGCAGGGCTGCTGTGGTAGCTGTACGGACTGTCGCACAGAACCTGCAATCCGCTCTCATAGACGACCAGCATGGCCAACTGGAACGCACGCGTCCCCATTACGAAAGGACCGGGCGCATCACCGCCGACCGCCCGAAAACCCTCCCGGGTCTTTTGTCTGAAACCTCCCGGAGTAAAGTCCATGGATCCAAGCATTCCCCGAGTGAACGGGATCGTCAAACAGTGCTCGGGTGTGACGCGGTCGCTCCACTTCGTGTACTCGTTGCCCATGACGCCCTCACGGGTAATCAGATTGGGATAGGTCCGGCTCCATCCCGTCGGCTTGTAGGCTCCGTGGAAGTCGACGAGCAGGTGATGCTCCGCGGCCTTCTTGACGGTCCGGTGGTAGAAATTGACCATCTCCTGGTCGTCGCGATTCATGAAGTCGATCTTGACGCCCCTCACTCCCCACTTCTCATAGAGCGGGAAGGCCTCATCCATCTGCCGGGCCGCGCTTGCCCAGTTCAACCACAGGATGATTCCGACTCCCTTCTCCCCGGCGTAGCGGATGAGCCCGGTGAGATCCAGGTCCGGCACGACCCGCGTGATGTCCGCCTCGGGATTGGGCTCCCAGGAGTTGTCGACGGCACCTTCGGCAAACGGCGGGCCGTACCAGTACCAGTCGACGAGCTGGTACTGCCAGTTCATCTCGGCGGCCAGATCCACGAAGTACTTCATCGTCGCCGTGTTCATGCCGACCTGGAAGTCGACCTCCGGAGCATAGCTGCCGCTCCACCATCGGTCCCAGGCCGACTTGCCCGGCTTGATCCAGGCGGCGTCGATCGCAAGCGGCTCGTTGAGGTTCTGCAGCAGATCGGATTCGATGAAGTCACCCGGGTGCTCGCCCACCATGATCACGCGCCAGGGAGAGGACCTCGGTGCCGTCGAGCGCACCGCGACACGGGGCTCATCCGGATGAGGAGCGAGCGCCGTCACCAACGTACCGCGCTCTCCCGGGCGGCGCGTCAGATGCATGCCGGCCCAGTCGCTCAGATCGGCTTCGGTCACAGCCGCCCAGAGTGACCCATCGAGCCGTACCAGCACCGGACACCCATAGATCTGCGCGGGCTGCAGGTCGGCCAGACTCTGCGATACGAATTCCGACTCCTGCGAGGACTCGAAACCACCATAGTTGGCCGCCCAGACCCTCGGATTGCCGGGAAAATCGAAGAAGGTACGCTCGGCAGCGAGCTCGAACGCGCCCCAGGTTTCAGGCAACTCATACCGCAAGGCGAGCCCGTCGTCGTAGACCCGGAACCTGAGTCCGATCGTTCTTGCAGGCGCCTCCTTCTCGGCGAGGGTCAGCAGCAGCTCATTGTAGTGATCAACAACGCGGGAGCGTTTGCCCCAGACTCGCCGCCAGGAATCGTTGACCGTTCGGCGCTCCACCTTTTGCAGGACGAGACCGTTGGCCAGCGGCGCCTGATCGACGAAATCGAGACCTATGGACGAGTCCAGCAGGACATCCTCATCCCGAAACCGGAGCGAATAGTAGAGGCGCTCTCCGGGCGGTCCGGACTCGAGCCTGCTCTTGACGGAGACGGTGAGACTCAACGAGCCGTCGGGGGATGCCTGGACAGCCGGCTCCGCCCCGAACGCCATCCCTGTCCCCAAACCGCCACAAATCAACAGCCCCGCCAGTATCCGAGTTGCTTCTGAGATCATCGGTCCGTCTCCTCGCCGCGCGCCATTCAAGGATTTCGCCACGAACGATCCGTACGCCGGGACAGGCCCGGTCCGCCAGTTCTTCCGTCACCAACGATACGGATCACGCGTCGCGACGATACTACGGGCCCCCCATCGAGGGGTCAAGAGAAGCGTCGGTGAGACCCGCAGCCCGGGACGACCGGTCCGCCGCTGCTTGCCAAGGGCCGGCACCGCTATGATAAGATCGGCAACTATCGGGGGGGTCGCGGCGTCCCTCCCACACCATGACGAGGTTCACGTTCACTTCACGTCTCGAAGAGCGATTTCTCGAGGATCTGGAGTCTTTACTCTATTTCAATCCTCGGCAGCTCGACCTGCGCGAGAGTATCGAGAGCGCCGTCGAACACTACGGCAAACCCGAGATTACGACCCACGGTGGATCACTCCGGATGGCGGTCGGAGACATCAAGGAATGCCAGTGTCTGTTCGCTCTCGACGGCAGCCTCGAGACAGGCAGTCTGGCCGGACTGATCATCTTCATTCGCCAGGACGAGGAGAATCTAGTGGTGCTGCATCTGGCCGTCAAGGATTCCTACTCGGTCAACGGCGAACACGCAGCCGAACAGCTGGCACTGCAGATGCTTGCACAGGTCCGGGAGGTTGCCCGTCGGATACGGGGACTCCGCCAGATCATCCTCCTGTATCGGGGAGGGTTGGTTATTCCGGTTCGCGCGACCCGGGAGACGGCGGTTTCGAAGTCAGGATTGTCGGAATCAGGATTGTCGGAGATCGGGCAGATCTAGTCCGCCGGCAGGTCTTCCGGCTCAGAGATCGATGACGGTCTCTGCGCAGGCCAATTCTATTTCGCAACCACGTCCGTTCGAACTTTGAAGCGACTCGTCGATCCAGTTTCGCTCCGACCAGTCCCGATTCGGATCGTGGTGCCCGACGAAAGTGCGCTTCACGCCGCACTGTTTTGCCATCGCCTGGATATCCTCGATGCAGCTGTGTCCCCAGTCTACGCGCGAGACGGCTGCCGATTCGCCGATGCCCTTCACGCCTTCATACTCGGCTCGCAGGAATTGCCCGTCCCGGTACAAAATGTCTACCCCCTGCGAGTGACGTCGGACGCGCTGTTCCGACTCCAGACTCTCTATTTGGCGGGGATCCTCCGGGTCGGGTCCATGACGAAGCTCGTGGTCGGTGCAGAAGACGAACGAGCTGCCGCCCCGATCGACACGATAGCCGAGGCATGGAGCGGGATGAGAGACTTCGAAGGGAGTAATCGTCGTCTCACCGAGCCGGACAGGTTCGCTCAGGTCGTGATAACCGTGAGCGAGCAAGTCGTTTTCCGGGGCCGGGTAACGCTCGAGATCCCGAATCTCACAGGCCGTGAATTTCGTCGGCATCAGAGCATAGAACAGCGGTGTCTGGACGCCACGGACGCCTTCATCGACGAAATGCGAGAAGATCCCGAGATTGCTGTCGAGGGATCTCAGGAACTGGCGGTTTCCGAACATGTGCAGCGTGTTGCGTGGATCGAAACAGACGGCCGCCTGATCGAAGCCTTCCGTGTGATCGTAATGGGAATGCGTGCCAAAGATATACAGATCGCGCTTTGGCCGGTCTCCCCACTTGGCCTGAAGGTCCTTGGCACAGTTTCTGAACCCGCTGCCGCAATCGAAGACGATATCGTGGCCATCGGCGGTCTCGAATCGAAAGCAGGTCGTCCATCCCCCGTAGCTCCGGATTTCCCGGATCGCGAACCTCCGACGATATGCCAGCAGCGTTCTCCGCGTCATCGGTCCGCCGAGGATGTCTTCCACCGTGCACTTCAACTCGCCGGTCCGCGGATCAGCGCGTCTCCCGAGGTCCTCGAAAACCTTCTCGAGCAGTTCGAAGTCGAGATGCTCGCGCTGGAGTGTCCTTTCCCGGTGATCCGGGAAAACCGATCCACTCCCCTGCACACCATAGAAGTGGACTCTTAGATTGGCGATCGTATCGTCCATCGTCCCTAACCTGGACCGCGCTGGTCACGTCGACATCCTACCGAACCCGAAGCCGCATCGGGAGCGGCCTGGTCCGAACTTCTCATGAGAATCCGGAGGAATTCTACGACAAGCATACCGGATTCGGGCCCAGTATAGCCGGTCCGGCCTGGGAGATGTCCGGGTTCTTCGGGCGGATTCGATGAAAACCGCCGCTGTCGGTGGGACTATCGGCCCGGCAGGTCGGGCCTTCAAGGGCAGCCGGACTTGGCGGCGAAGCCGTTTCCCGATAGAATCTCGGTGCCGACTCCGCCTCAACGAATTATATGGGACTCAGACACCGGACATCCTCGACTGCACTTGCGGCGGGCGCCTGCGCCCTGCTCCTCGGCTGTTCGGGCACCCCTCCTTCCGACCCCGAAACATCCACCGCGGCGGCCGCGCTCGACTCGGCTCCCGCCGAAGAGAGCTATGCGGGCTCGGCGAGCTGTCGCGAATGCCATGAGGCCTTCTATGAGCTCTGGGCGCCTTCACACCACGGGCTCGCCATGCAGCCTTACACCGATGAGTTTGCCGGGCAGAACCTGCAGCCCCAGACCGAGGATCTCGTCCTCGGAGACAGGCGGTATCGCGCCGAGATCGCATCGGGGCAGGGCTGGGTCCTCGAGATCGGCAAGGCCGGCTCGAAAAGGCTGCCCATTGAATATGTCCTGGGTGGCAAGAATGTCTACTACTTTCTGACGCCGATGGAGAAGGGGAGGCTGCAAACCCTTCCCGTAGCTTATGACGTCCACGGCAGCAAGTGGTTCGATACGGCCGGCAGCGGGGTCCGGCACTTCCCCGGGGAGGAAGCGCACGAAGACGCGCCCGTGCAGTGGACCGACTGGCAATATACCTTCAACACGGCCTGCCACAGCTGTCACGTGAGCCAGCTGGACACCAACTATGACGCGGCCGCGAACCTATATCGCACGACGTGGCGCGAACCCGGGATCGCCTGCGAAACCTGTCACGGCCCGGCCCGGGAACACGTTCGTGTCGCCCGGGAGACGCCGGCGGGTCAAGCGCTTAGCGCGCTGCATGTGATCCGGGTCAAGACCATGAGCCCGGCCCGACGAAGCGACCTCTGTGCGACCTGCCATGCCAAGATGACGCCACTGACCTCTTCGTTCACTCCCGGCGATCGTTTCTTCGACCACTTCGACCTGACTACTTTCGAAGATCCCGATTTCTACCCCGACGGCAGGGATCTGGGCGAGAACTACACCTACACGAGCTGGCTCATGAGCCCCTGTGCGCAGTCCGGGGAGCTCGACTGCATCCACTGCCATACCTCGAGCGGCCGCTATCGCTTCGCTACCGGGGACTATAACGATGCGTGTATGCCGTGTCACGCCAACCAGGTGCGGGACGTCGTCGCGCACAGCCACCATGCGGCCGACAGTGAGGCGAGTCGCTGTATTTCGTGCCACATGCCGATGACGAAGTTTGCCCGAATGAACCGGAGCGACCATTCGATGCGGCCGCCGGCGCCGGCCGCCACGAACGCCTTTCAGTCGCCCAATGCGTGTAACGGCTGTCACGCCGACCAGAGTCCCTCCTGGGCCGATCGATACGTTCGGCAGTGGCATTCGAAGGACTACGAGAAACCGGTACTCCGAGTCGGCCGCATGATCGCCGCCGCCCGCAAGCAGGATTGGTCGGCGCTTCCCGCGATTCTCGAATACATCGCCTCGCCCGGACGACAGGAAGTCTTCGCCACCTCGCTGATTCGCCTGGTCGCCCCCTGTCCGGATCGGCGAGTCCTCCCTGCATTGATTCAGGCAATCGAGGACACCTCTCCGCTGGTCCGCTCGGCCGCCGTCGGAGCACTCTCACTGCATCCGTCGTCGCCCGAGGCGGTGAGTGCACTCGTGAAGGCTGCCGGCGACGACTATCGCCTGGTCCGGATCCGCGCGGCAGCGGGACTTCTCGAGTATCCTCGGGACCGGCTGGAGGGAAACAACGCAGCCAGAGTCGCCTCCGCCACCGAAGAATACTTGCATTTCATCACCGCCCGGCCGGATCAATGGGCGTCACACTACAACGTCGGAAACTACTACCTTGCCCGGGGAGACCTCCGCCAGGCCGCCGAAGCCTTCGACAAGGCCATCGAGAAAGAACCCCGAGCAATCCTCCCGCTGGTCAACGCCTCGATCACCCGCGCACGCATGGGCGAGATGGATCAGGCGGAGCAGCTCCTCCGTCAGGCGCTGCAAGTCTCCCCCGACAATGCCGAGGCGAACTTCAACCTTGGACTGCTCGAGGCGGAACAGGGAAACCGGACCGACGCCGAACGACACTTGCGGGCCGCGCTGCGTGCCGACCCGCAGATGGCACAAGCGGCCTACAATCTAGGCCTGCTCGTGGCCGGAGATCGACCGGGAGACGGAGTCCGACTGTGCGCCCGGGCGTTCGAGTTGAGCCCCAGTCCCAGGTACGGCTACAGCCTGGCCTACCTGTTTCGTCAGAAGGGCGACGTCGAACCAGCCGTTCGTACGCTCAGAGACCTCATCGAACGCTGGCCGGAGAACGTGGATTCCTATGTCCTGCTGGCAGACATCTACGCCCGAAACCGACGCTACGGAGATTTCGACCGGCTCCTGGAACGGGCCCGATCCGAGCGCGCCCACCTCCCGGGGGCCGTGCTGGTTCGCCTGGAGGCCATGCGCGAGCATCCCTAGAAATCGTTCGAACCAGACAGCCGGCCTGTCGCAGTTGGCACGTATGGCTGCGATGATTCTCTTCGCTAGATTTCGCCGTGGCCCTTTACGACAAGCCCGAAAACGATGTTGCCGACATTGATCGCCAGCGTCGGCTGATCCAGGTCGTTCTTGACGATGGTCGGCTTGCTGACGCTGTCCCAGATCGGAAAAAGCGACAGAACCGCAGGATGAGGCACGCCGGTCGTCTCACTGCTCAGAGAGACGAGATCTTCGAAGCCGATGTTCTTGGAGGGATCCGCATCATCGGCGACCGGTACCAGCAGGAGGAAATCCCGGTAGGTCGAAACTCCCATGTGATTTCCGTCTGCAGGCATCACCTCGTAGCGGAGCGTATAGACACCCGGGTCGATCGGGTTCTCCTTGTAGTCGGCCCAGGGGGCTTCCAGCTCTATCACGCCCAACAGGCTGCCGACTTCGATCTGCCCGAAGTTGACACCCAGCTCCGTAGAAGGATTTGAGGCGACTACGGGCTGGGTGCGAAACCAGAACTGGGCCAGCGTCGTGCCATTCAGAGAGACCGTGACACTCTCCTTGGCCAGCACACCCTTGACCGCATCCGAGACCTTGTCCGGCGGCGGTGTCGAACCGGTGGTCACCGAAACATCAGAGGCAAGAGCCATCGCCGTAGAAAACAGCACAGGGGCCAGAATCAGATACAGTCGTCGTGCCATCTCGATCCTCACTTTTCCTGAAAGAATGCCCGATTAGCGGGAGAAGGTGCCGATGAAAGCGCTCCGCTTCGAGGGGCAGCTCCAAGTAGCGCCCAGTCCCTTTCCGTCGAATCGATAGGCGAGCGTGTAGGCAGGTTTGGCTGCCGAAACTTCCGTCAACGGTGGATAGTAGACGATTTCATTTCCACAGAACATGTCGTGATGGTTGAGTGCACGCGTTCGAAGCTCCGCCTGGTCTCCGGCCTTGAGCGTCGCGGCGCCCGAGGTTTCGGCCACCGTCATCTCGATCGGCGTCGACCGAACGGCCACCACGTCGTTGAGGAGATCCCCCGCCATCGATTTCGCAAAACTCACTAAGGCTTCACTTTGCTTGTTCGTGGCCGAACTGTCAACCAGTATGACCGACCGGGTCTTTCGGGATCGGGCGAACGGGTCCCCGAGCGTCGAGTTGGCGCGCAAGACGGCCACGACTTTCAGGCCGTCCAGGGAGACACCGTCCCAGTTCCCTCGTTCGACCTGCCAGGCCATGAGCCCTTCTTTGCCGACCAGGTTCACCTCGCCGTTGGCAAAACAGGGGCCGGTCCAGACGTCGGCCGTCCGAACCTCCACATACTTGCCGTGGATCCGGGATGAGGCGACGTCGGCCGAACTGGCAGACGCCATCCCGATACCAATAAACATGACTCCCAGCACTGTCAGTATTTTCCGCATCTCTATTATCCTTCCTGTAAACAAAAGACTGGTTATTTACCTCCTATTCTACAGAACTTTGCGTTTCGATGAAAATTGAGGAGAAATCGGCCGGGCGGACGGAGTCCCGGCCCGGCGGTCAAATCATGCCCACCCGACGGTGTGGCCACCACAGCGCTGTGTCCCTCGCGATGGCCCATCCCAGGGAATCTACAAGAGAAGAAGGGCCTCACTCGGGCTTGGCGATCTGGCCGTGTCCGCTTCGGCCGTCGAGAACGATCCGCAGCGGATTCTCGAAATGCAGGAGCCTGATCCGGGGGCTCTTCCAGACGGGCGGCTGCGCCTCCAGCCACTCCCAGTCAAGAAAGTGCTCATCGCCGTCCCGGCTCTTCTCTGCGCCTGGCGGCAGCGTCAGGTAACCGACACCCTGGGCCGTGATGTTGTGGAAGAAATGCGTACCCTGCGAAGGATCGACATCGTATCCCGCGGGAGAAGCTTCCACGATGACCTTTGCACCCGCAATCTGAGCCCATTGCACCGGGATGCCGAGCCACTCGTCGGCACTTCCCCACCGGCCGGGGCCGATCAGCACGTAGCTGCGTCCCTCCGACTGCAGGTGCAGGTTGAGCTCGCCGAGCTCCTGCGCAATCCTTCGGTTCGCGGCGGCTTCCCATCCTTCTCTCTCGACCAGGACGACATCCCGAACATCCCGGATCAGACCGTGGCCGAGGCTTCCGCGCGAGGAACAGATCAGGTCGTCCCGACTGAGCTGCAATTCCGAGACTTCCGACATCAGCTGACGGCTGAACAGGGGGCGCAGCTGCAGCAGGTAGAGCGTCGGATGGAGCCGCTCCCGCCCGGATGCCCGTGGTCTTCCCCAGTCTCCGAGATCGCAGGCGAATTCGACCTCGACACCACACCCGAGGCCCCGCTCCGTGATCTCCAGGATCTTGGACAGCGTGGGAGCCAGTGCGACGGCCCGATGCTTCAGGATGTTGTTGAAAGTGATCACTCTCGGCCCTGGAAGTGTCAGGTCGTCCCTGAGCCGCTGGTCGTCGGCGACATAAACGCTGGCAAGCGCTCCAAGAGTCCGGTCCTGCTCGGCAGTTTCCAGTTCGAAGCGGCGCAGCGTCGCATAGAGATCAGCTCCGACCAAGGGAAACTCCTGGTCCAGATCCAGCGCCCAGAAGGCACGCTGCGAATTGTCCAGAAGCGATTCCGGATTCGCGAACTGGGGCATCACCCGAGGATGGCGCGGGCTGAACCGCAGCGCTCTGCCGCCGTCGACGACCTGTCGTCCGAGGCCGAGTGCCGCATGGACGATCCCGTCATCCGGTTTCTGCGGGCCGATCGGATAGAAGTTGTGCGACTGTGCGACTCCCGAGAAGTGAGGATAGAAGCGACGACCGAACTGCTGCCCGACGACCCTTTGGATGATGACCGCCATCTTCTCCTCTTCAACCCGGCTCCCGGTAGCCAGCAGATACGAGCGCGCCTTCTGGAAGAAGGTCGACGCGTAGACGAGCTTGACGGCGCCACACAGTTCGCGCAGCCGATTGTGAGGATCAGGATCGCGGTTGGGGATCATCAAGGTCGAGTAGATTCCCGCAAGAGGCTGGTGCATGGAATCCTCCAGGAGACTCGACGATCGGATAGCGAGGGGAGCATCGAAGCGATCCACCAGCAGACTGAGATGACCGATCAGCCCCTCGGGAAGCCGGGCGCGAAGGAAGCGGGCCGCAATTTCCTGGTCGTCCTCGCACTCGTAGGCGAATTCACGCAGATCGTTCCTCGTCAGGAATTCGTCGAACTCATCCGTCGAGACGACGACGGTCTGCGGCACCCGCACCGGCAACTCGGCAAATTCACCGGGATCGACGTCGGCCAGAGCCTGGTATAAAAAGGCAATCCCCCGCGCCTTCCCGCCCAGGTACCCGCCGCCGATCCGACTGAACGGATCGTCCTGGAAGTGATCCGGGAGGAAGTCGGACACGACTCCACGGTGAATCCGCTCCCGATTTTCACGAAGCGTCTGAATCAGGTGTCCCCGCAGCCGTTCCATGGATGGAAAGTCCGAAACCTTCTTGGGCCTCAGTTCCTCCGCCAGCTCGAATTCGCTGCGTGCCATGAGCCAGATCGACACGTGATTGTGTGCAGCATGATAGTGCAGCAGCTGCTCGGGAATGGTCGCCAGCTTCTCCTCGAGCTCACGCAGGTCCCGCGCCCGGTCGAACTCCCGACCGTCCGGTGTCCGAAAGACGAAATCGCCGAACCCGAGACTGAAGGAGAGGAACTCTCGAATCTCGGATAAGAGGCTGGGCGAGGTCTTGTCCAGAAACTGGGCGCCGAGCGCGATCGCGCTGTTTCGATTCTTGGCTTCCGCCGACTGGAGCAACAAGGGGAGTTCCGGATCGTCTTCGCGTGCCAGCCGTGCAAAATCGAGACCGGCCTCGGGGTCCATTCGTCCGTTTCGGGGAATGCGCACGTCACAGATGACAGCCAGAACGTTTTTTTCGTACCGACGGAACAGCCGCAGTCCTTCCTCGTAGGACCGCGCGTGGAGGACCTTGGGGCGCGACTGCATGTACATCTTCCGGTAGAGATCGCTCAGCCCCTCGGAGTAGAGTGACAACGACTGACGCATCAGCTCCTTGAAGAGCACTCCCAGGAAGGAAGAATAGTAGAGTGGCGAGTCCTCGATCATGATGATCACTCGGACGTTCCCGTGCTCGACATCATGATCGACGTTGAGCCGATCCTCGATGGACTTGATGACCGCGAGCAGGATCACCAGATCTCCGTTCCAGACAAAGAAACCGTCCAGGATCTCCGGATCGATCGAATCCGGAACCCGGTTCGCTTCACGGCGATCGACGGCCAAAACGACAACAGGCGGTGCCGCGGGATGCGCTTTGACGTGCCGTGCAAAGCGATGGACTCTCGCATCCACCAGCCCGGTAACGACCAGGACCAGATCGAAGCGCCTCTGCACGAGCAGCGCCGACGCCTCCTCAAAGTCGACAGCGTGGATGAATCGCGGAGCGGAGGAAAGGCTGATTTCCTTGTACTCGAAGAACATCCGCTCGCTCAGATGGCCATCTTCCTGAAGAATGAAGGCATCGTACGGCGACGAGACGAGAAGGACCTCATGGACCCGATAGGGTATGAGGTCATTGAAGCGCCGAACACTGGCGGCCTGTCGATAACGGGACTTCCGATTCAAATCCTACCTCTGCCAGCATCCCTCTCCGCCGAACGGACATGCAGTCCTACGTGGGATCTCGTCAGATCAGCCCCTGATCCAGCATAGCATCGGCGACGCGAATGAAGGCGCTGACATTGGCTCCATCGACATAATCAATGTACTCTCCACGATTTCCGTGGTCGACGCAGGCACGGTGGATTTCCTTGACGATCATATGCAGTCTTTCGTCCACCTCCTGCCGAGTCCAGTGCAGCCGCATCGAATTCTGAGTCATCTCCAACCCGGAGACGGCGACGCCCCCCGCGTTGGCGGCCTTGCCGGGTCC
Organism: uncultured Acidobacteriota bacterium; assembly: GCA_963823995.1. Taxonomy (GTDB): domain Bacteria; phylum Acidobacteriota; class UBA6911; order RPQK01; family JAPXNP01; genus JARRKC01. The sequence goes on along the minus strand of CAWGNQ010000006.1, from coordinate 1,414,851 downwards.
GAAAAGCACCCCGTTCCGGCGCAGGCGCTCGATCGCCGCGGGTTCGCAGGGCATGTTGGCCCCCTCGGCCACGCAAATGCACCCCTGGTCGATCAGAACCTGTGCATCCTCCTCGCTCAGTTCATTTTCCGTAGCACAGGGCAGGGCGATTTCGCAGGCCGCAGTCCAGGGACGCCGGTCTTCCAGATAAGTGGCGTCGGGGTAGACCTGAACGTACTCCCGTATGCGCCCGCGTCGGTGGTTCTTGAGGTCCTTTACGTAGTCCAGCTTCTCCCGATCGATCCCGCTGTCGTCGATCACCGCCCCCGTCGAATCGGACAGGGAGATGACCTTGGCACCCAGGTCGAGGGCCTTTTCGGCGGCGAACTGGGCGACGTTCCCCGAACCCGAGATGGCGACCCGTTTTCCGGCAATCTGCTCCCCCCGCGTCGAGAGCATCTCCGCGGCGAAGTACACGACTCCGTATCCGGTCGCTTCGGGGCGCATCAAGGAACCACCCCAACCGGCTCCCTTTCCGGTCAGAACCCCCGTAAACCGGTTGGCAAGTTTTTTGTAGGCTCCGAACAGAAAGCCGATCTCCCGGCCACCGACTCCGATGTCCGTCCCGGGAACATCCGTATCGGCACCGATATGGCGGAACAGCTCCATCATGAAGGACTGACAAAACCGCATCACTTCGGCGTCGCTCCGACCCTTGGGATCGAAATCCGATCCTCCCTGCCCTGCACCCATCGGCAAGGTGGTCAGGGCGTTCTTGAAGATCTGCTCGAAGGCGATGAACTTGAGGATGCTGAGATTCACGTTGGGATGAAAGCGCAGCCCCCCTTTGAAAGGACCGAGCGCACTGTTCATCTCGACCCGAAACCCGCGGTTGACATGGACTTCCCCTTCGTCGTCCATCCAGGGAACGCGGAAGATGAGAACCCGCTCCGGCTCCACGATCCTCTCCAGTATCTTGCCGCTCTGGTATCGAGGGTTCGCCTCGATCACCGGATAGATCGATTCCACGACCTCTTGAACCGCCTGGTGAAACTCTTTCTGGCCCGGATTCTTGGCTTTCACCCGGTTCATGAATTCCGTCACGGGACCATCCATCGTAATTCTCCTCCCCTTCGTCGGGACTGCCACACCCACCCCGGTCAGTCCCGATGGCGGCGGTAACGTGTCAATTGATCGAGCATATAGGCTTCAAACATCTCAGGTGAGCGAGCCAACTCCTCCACCCGCTCCCAGTCCAATACCAGGCGGAAAGTCCGAACCCGCTGATGAGCGATCGTGATCCGGAGCATTTCCTGCAAGGTTTCCACGTGGACATCGGCATCGGATCCGAGATGAAAAAAAATGAAGAAATCGAGCTGTTCCCGCAGTTCCGCCAGCATCGCTGCTCTGCGCATGTTGGCAGGCCGACCATCCTCGTTGAACCTTTCCAACAGACCTCCAGTCTGTGAATGTGACCCAAGCGGTCTCTCCCGAGCCCCGGAATGTGCTCCTCCCCAGGCCCTCCGGGGCTTCGCTCCGACATCGCTCCCCGTCCGCACGTCCAAGCAGCGCAAGAACTGCACGCGCCCAGGAAGCGGGAACCGGTCGTCATGTCGGAATGCGTAAGGGAGAACAGACCGAAAGACAATCAGTCAAACAACCGCAATTGCATGGTTTCGGAAATGATATCCGTCTGATCCACAACCGAAGCAGCGGCCACCCCCATGGCGACCGAGATCGTCTCACTGATTTCCTCGCGTGATGCACCGTATTGGAGGGCCTTCTCGATATGCCCCTGGAGACATCCCTGACATTTAAAACCGAGGGATGCCGCGATCGCAATCAACTCCTTGTTCTTGCGGTCGATCTGGGAGGTCTTGTAGGTCTCCTTGTAGAAGTTGAAGTAAATTCGCCGCATGCGTTGCTCGACCATCGAATACGATGGCCACTTGTCGCCATTCACCTTTTTGCTCTCTTCGGCCATAAGGTCGTGCTCCCCCAAAAGGTTGCGGTTGTTCACAGATTATAGCAACAAATCAGGGCCGCCGCGGCCCGCAGGGGATTCGAGAGTTGCGGTCTTCGATTTGGGGCGGAAACCGGGAAACAGGAGACCAGGGTGGGATATGCTTCCAGCTTGTCAAGGACAGCCGTCGAGACTCAGCAGGTTCTTCTCCTTCCGCGGAGACTCAACACAGGAGACACCAGACAGTCTCGAGTCTTCGGTTTTACGTCTCTTACCCTGAATCGAAGGTCGCAGATCTCGTGCGCTTCCAACCCGGATGAGCGCCCTGCTATCTTAGAGCGGATGCTTTTCCAGGAGAGGCCGGACCCGAATCACGACGGAGCGTCACGGCGTCTCCACGTTCCCTTTCTCTTCCTCCTGGTATGGCTGACCGCTCTGCTGCAGGGACCGCTGCATGCCCAGGAACGCCCCCGGGTCGAGTACCCTTACGGGAACGGCACCTTCGAGCTCACGGCCGATCGCATCGAGAGCATGCCGTCGGGAGAGATCATCGCGGAAGGTGCGGTCGAAGCGACTTACTCAGACCTGCGTTTGACGGCGCCCCGTGTCACCTTCGATCCCACCACCGATATCGCTGTGGTCACCGGGCCTCTCGAACTGAGTCGGGGCAACAGCTGGCTCAAGGCCGAACGGGCGGAACTTCAAGTCAAGGCGGAGACCGGCGTTCTCTACAGCGTCTACGGCTTCACTGATGAGCAACTCTTCGTCCGGGTCAAGAAGCTGACGCGAACCGGACCGCGCACCTACGTCGCGGAGGACGGATACCTGACCTCGTGTGAAGGAATCACACCAAAGTGGAGTTTCCGCATCAAAAGGGCCACGATCAACCTGGACAGCTCGGCGCACCTTCGCAACACGCTCTTTCAGGTAAAGAAAATGCCTCTCTTCTACTTCCCCTATCTTCTCGTACCCACCGCGAAGAAAGAGCGATCGAGCGGTTTCCTGCTTCCGACCATCGGAGACTCGAGCAATAAGGGGCGTCGTCTGACCAACCGTTTCTACCTGGTCCTCGGGAGGAGCGCCGATCTGCAGCTCGAACAGGACTACTACTCGAAGCGCGGCATCGGCAGCAGCTTCACCCTGCGGGCCCGGCCCAATGCGGCGAGCCGACTCGATCTGACCGGACAGATCGTCGACGATCGCCTCGGTCAGGGCGGATCGTCGCTCGAGGGGATCGGCTACACACGATTCGGGGATGGATTTCGGGCCGTTGCCGATTTCAGCCTGGTCTCCAATTTTCGCTTTCGCCAGACCTTTGCCGACAACTTCTTTACGGCAACCCGGCCCACTGAGGAATCTCACCTCTTTCTTACCCACAACAGCGGAATGCGTTCCTTCAACGTGGTTCTCTACCGGGAGGAGACACTGGCTTCGAGGCGCAACATCGTCGTTCAGGCAACCCCTGCCATTCAGTTCCGCCTCCTCGGTCGGCGTATCGGATCCACGCCGCTGTTCGTCGACATAGAAAGCTCAATGGGAGCCGTCAGCCGCTCCGATTCCCTGATCGAAACACCCCAGGTCACCCAGCGACTCGATCTCTTCCCGAAGGTCTATGCATCGATCCCTCTCTTCCAGGGCCTGCGCCTGACACCGAGCCTCGGTGTTCGCGAAACCTACTACAGCAACAGCCTTGCTGCCGGAGAAGATGGCGAGATCGTCGTGGGAAACAGCCTTCGACGTGAGTATGCCGACTTCTCGCTCGACCTCGCCGGCTGGGGTCTGTCGCGGATCTTTGGAGAACCGGGAGGCCCGCAGTGGAAACACCTGATCGAACCACAGGTCCGATTTCGCATGATCCAGGGAGTCGATAACTTTGCCCGGATCATCCGGTTTGACAGCCAGGATGCCATCGCCGACACCCGACAGCTCGAGTATTCTCTGGTCAATCGGTTTTTCGTCCGGGACGGCGGGGCGCGCAACTCCCGTGAGTGGCTCTCCGTCAGGATCGGACAAATCTACTTCTTTGATCCGACACTGGGAGGGGCCATCGAGCAAGGCAGGATCAACCAGTTCTTCCCCCTCGATTCGCTCAGCGGACTTCCTTACGCCGTCGGTCCCCGAGATTTCTCTCCCGTCACCACGGTTGTCCGGCTGACCCCCGACCCACGCATCAGTTTCGACGTCCGGGCCGATTACGATCCCGCCAACGGAGATTTTCGCAGTCTCTCAGCGACGGGCTTCCTTCGCAAGAGTCTGTTCACAGTCTCAACGACCTACTTCCTGACCCAGCAACTGACCGACCAGATCGGACGCAGCCACCAGGTACAGGGGCGGTTCGGCCTCGGGGATCAGGATCGAGGACTTTCGGGGTTGGGCTACTTCAGCTACGACGCCCAGAACTCCAAGCTCCTGAACTACCTCGCCCGCGCCAACTACTTCTGGGACTGCTGTGGCGTCTCCGTCGAGGTGGCGGGCTTCAACCTGACGACGAGGCAGGAACGCCAGGTCCGATTTTCCTTCTTTCTCAAAGGAATTGGCAGCTTCGGGAACATCCGCCGGCCGGACATGGTGTTCTGATGGAAGAGAATTCCACAACGATCTCCGAGAACCTTGCCTATCTCTCGCTCGGGTCCAATCTGGGGGAGCGTCGGACCCACCTGTCCCGCGCCCTCTCGAGACTCGCGCAGGATGAAAACCAGATCGGTTCGTGCTCTTCCCTGTACGAAACTGAGCCGGTCGACCTCGTCGCTCAGCCAGCCTTCCTCAATCTCGTCTGCTCCCTGCAGACGCCGTTCGGACCGGAGGAGTTGCTCCGTCACTGCCAAGCGATCGAGACCGATCTGGGAAGACGCCGCTCGACGCCGAAAGGTCCCCGCGTGATCGATATCGATCTTCTCTTCTTTGCGGATCGGCTGGTCAGCACACCTGCATTGACGATCCCTCACCCGAGCCTCCAGAATCGGCGGTTCGTGCTCGAGCCTCTGGCCGAGATTGCCCCGAACTTCCGGGACCCACGGACGGGCGATTCGATTCGGATGCTCCTGGAGCGTTGTCCGGACCGATCATGGGTGCATCGCGTCGGTGAGATCCGCTGGTAGCCCACCCGACACCCGGCAGGGATTCCCCTTTTCCCGGGGTGCGAAGCTTTCCGGCTCCGAGGCTCGAGTGCGGGATGGAACAGGTCGCTCCCTCGCCGGTTCGATACCCGAGCCCATGACCAGGGCCAAACCAGGGAAACGATTTCCAGCCGGGACAGGACAGAACGGAGAAGCTTGAGGTTGTCCGCACCGAAGCCCTATACTCTTGAGGACTTATGCCAAAAGAAGAGCGGGCACCCGGAGACGAAGCACAAGCACAGCAGTACAGCACGCTGCGCGAATACTTTGTCGCAACGGTCTACTGCACGATCATTGCGCTGTTCGTCACGACCTATCTCGTCCATCCGATGACGGTTCCTACGCCTTCCATGGAGCCGACGATTCTCGTGGGCGACCGTCTCCTGATCGATAAGTTTACCTATCGAAACGGATTCACACCGCACCTTGGCTTTACCCCCGTCCGGCAGGTTGCACGCGGTGACATCGTCGTCTTCAAATTCCCCGAGGATCCCGAGGTCCTCTACGTAAAGCGGGCGATCGGGCTGCCGGGGGAGACGCTCGCGATTCGCGACAAGGTCGTGTTCATCAACGGCAAAGCTCTGGACGAGCCGTACGCCGTATTCCTCGATCCCCATATCAACCATCGACCGATTCACAACCCCCATTTCTCGTCCTTCGACGCCGAGCGGGATAACTTCGGTCCCATCGTCGTCCCTCCCGACAACTACTTCATGATGGGCGACAATCGGGATGACAGTGCGGACAGCCGGTACTTCGGGTTCCTTCCGAAGGATTACATCGTGGGCCGACCTCTGGTCGTCTTCTGGTCGTATGAGGACAGCAAGAATGCCTATCTGCAGACTTCGCTTCCCCAGATGCTCAAGCTTTACGGCGAGCGACTGCTGTTCTTCTTTACCCGAACCCGCTGGGGCCGAATGGGCCACTTCGTGAAATAGGGAGGCCGCAGAAGGGGTCCTTTCCAAGGCCAGGCTGCAGTTCGTCTCCTCGTTCATTGTCGGGTCCCGGCGAAAAGTCGGCGCCTGATCCTTTCCGGATTGCCGGCTTCGGGCTTCGACTGGTGAGCCTGATCACCGAGAAGTCGTGTGCAGCGTCACACTTTCACAGGACCAGCGGAGCCGATAATAAGGGTCGCTGTGAGGAAGATCCACAAACAAAACCCGAGCCACCGTTGTCCGTTCTGCAAGACCGTCTTTTGGCGTCCTCTGCCCACGCGAACGGTCAAGGTATGGCGAAACCTTTCCAAAGACGACCACTTCAATGTGGGAATGGCCACCTGCCAGAAATGTGGGGCCGATTTCGAAGTTTGGAGCGATGGAAGCTTCAGACGCTTCCGCGGAAGCCCCTTTCTTCTCGTCGTCGCCCTGGTGACGCTTCTCACGTCGCTCCTGGACGGCTTCCTGAGTCTCCAGCTCATCCAGCGGGGTGCACAGGAGATCAACCCGCTGTTGGCCAACTTCCTCGAGGAGAGCCCGCTTCACTTCATTCTGGGCAAGTACTTCCTGACCTGCCTGGGGGTGCTGTTCCTGGTCCTGTACAACGAGCGTCGGCTCTTCGGAAACAGAATCCGGGTCCGTCATCTCCTCCTGGCGGCGCAGGTCCTGTTCGCAGGCATCATCATCTACGAAGCGGCCTTGCTGGGCGGACTCGACCTCACCAGCCTGCTTTGACCTCCGCTGAATCCAAGGGATTGCGGCAGCTCAGCCATGCTAAGGACCTCTTGCCGTCCTTTACCCCTGCAGCAAAGTAAAGAAGGGATCCTCGAGGGCATCGACCAGCCAGCGCAGGAAGCGCGCCGCGTCCGCGCCATCGATCAGCCGGTGATCGTAGGAGAGCGAGAGCGGGAGCATTTTGCGAGGTTGGAACTGCCCGTCAACATAGACGGGCTCCATACTCGTCCGTGATACTCCGAGGATTGCGACTTCCGGGAAATTCACGATCGGCGTGAAGGAGGTGCCCCCGATTCCGCCCAGGTTCGTGATCGTGAAGCATCCTCCCTGGAGGTCGTCGGGCGAGATCTTTCCCTCACGGGCCCGTTCGGCGAGACCCTTCAGCTCGACGGCCAGTTGGAGGATATTCTTCTCGTCCACCTGACGAATGACCGGAACCAGCAGACCACGCGGTGTGTCGACCGCAACCCCGATGTTGCAGTACTCCTTGTAGACGATCTCCTCGTTACCCACATCCAGGCTGGCATTGAATTTCGGATGCACTTTCAGGGCAGCCGCCACGGTCTTCAGAAGGATGGCGGTGACGGTCAGTTTGCCGCCCTCCGATTCGACGCGCGCGGCGTATTTGGTCCGCCGCTCCTCGAGTTGCGTGATGTCGGCGCGATCGTGGTTGGTGACGTGTGCCACCTGGGCCCAGGCGTTGGCCAGATGACGAGCCGTAGTCCGTCGCACATTGCTGAACGCCTCCCGTTTTACGGGCCCGAAAGCGGCAAAGTCGGGCAGTTCGGCGACAGGTCTCGCCGCCGGAGCGGCAGGACCGGTGCGAAGCGCTTTGGAGAAGGCTTTGACATCGTCGACCGAGATCCGACCGCCCGAGCCGGAGCCGGCAACCTGACTCACGTCGATTCCGATCTCGCGCGCAAACCGCCTCACCGCGGGAGACGCCGGCACGACGGCGCCGGGCGCAGGGGTCCCCCGCCTTCCACGGAAGTCGACGATCTCACCCCGACTGCGGCCAGATGCGGCTGGTGCAGGCTCCGGAGCCTTCTTGGGCGACTCGACACTCTGCCGAGCCTCTGCTCGTTCCGGCTGCGGCTCCGCACCCTTCGGCTCCGCACCCTTCGGCTCCGCACCCTTCGGTTCCTCCCGATCTTCGGGCGACTCCTTCGGTTCGGCCGCTTCGGCCTGCTGCTCCTGTTCGGCCTCTCCGGCACCCTCGGCAGACTCTTCCAGCGAGAGAACGAGCTGGCCGACCTTGACCTCGTCGCCTGCGGCCACGTGGACCTTCGTCACCTTCCCGGCGACGTCCGAGGGAACTTCGACGGTCGCCTTGTCCGTTTCCAGTTCCAGGACCGACTGATCGGCCGATATGACGTCTCCTTCCTGGACGAGAACGGAAACGACGTCCCCCGATTCGATATTTTCACCCAGTTCAGGAAGCTTGAACTCCACTGCCATCGGTCTCTCTCCTCCGCCGGTTAGCAGGCTCGCTTACAGCAGCCAGGGATCAGCACGGTTGGTATCGATTTCGAGTTTCTTGACCGCCTTCCCCAGGACGGCAGGTTTCATCTTCCCTTCCTGAACCAGTCCGTACAACGCTGCGAGCGTGATGTGTCGATGGTCGACTTCGAAGAAGTCCCTCAGGGCCTGCCGGCTCTCACTCCGACCGAATCCGTCGGTTCCAAGCGAGAGCAAACGACCCGGAAACCATTTCGCGACCGACTCCGGCAGGGCCTTCATGTAATCCGACGCCGCCACGTAAACCCCCGAGGAACCCTCCAGCGCCTGGGCCAGATAGGGGACACGCGGCTTTTCACCCGAATGACGGATGTTCCACCGCTCTGCGTCGATACCCGATCGATGCAGTTCCTTGTAGCTTGTGACGCTCCAGACATCGGCCGCGACCCCATAGTCTTCCGAAAGTACGTGCTGGGCTTTCAGGACGCAATTCATGATGGCACCGCTGCCGAGCAGATCGACCTTCGGCTTCCCCTGCGGTTTCTCGGCAGTTCGGAATCGGTAGATCCCGCGCACGATGCCTCCCTTGACGGCTTCCCGGTTCTTCTTGGGCAATTCCGGCTGCTCGTAGTTTTCGTTGCCGACCGTCAGGTAGTAGAAGCGGTCTTCCTGATTCTCGAACATGCGCCGGATCCCCTCCCGGACGATTACGGCGATCTCGTAGGCAAATGCCGGATCGTAGGTCATCAGGTTCGGGATCGGATAGGCCAGAAGGTGGCTGTGGCCGTCCTCATGTTGCAGTCCTTCTCCATTCAGCGTCGTCCGACCCGCGGTCGCGCCCACCAGAAAGCCCCGGGCCCGCATGTCTCCTGCCGCCCACATCAGGTCTCCCACTCTCTGAAAACCGAACATCGAGTAGAAAAGGAAAAAGGGGATCATGTTGATGCCGTGCGTCGCATAGGCCGTACCGGCAGCCAGGAAGCTGCTCATCGAACCCGCTTCGGTGATGCCTTCCTCGAGGATCTGACCGTCCTTGGCCTCCTTGTAGTACATGATTCCACCAGCATCGACCGGTTCGTAGAGCTGTCCCTTGCTCGAGTAGATACCCACCTGCGAAAAGAGCGCTTCGAGACCGAAGGTACGAGCTTCGTCTGGGATGATCGGAACGATCGTCTTGCCGATGGTGCGGTCGCGGAGGAGCTTGGCCAGGATCCGAACCAGGACCATGGTGGTGGAGACCTCGCGGCCGCTCGTTCCCGAATAGAATTCGGAGAACAGTTCCTCGGGCGGAGTCTTGACCGGCTCGACGCGGACGACGCGGGCCGGCAGGGACCCGCCAAGGCGTTTCCGCCGCTCTTTGAGGTAGTTCATTTCCGGGCTGTCGTCCGGAGGCCTGTAGAAAGGCGCTTCGCTCACCTCGTCGTCCGAGATGGGGATGCCGAAGCGATCACGGAAACCCCGCAGCTCCTCTTCGTTCAACTTCTTCTGCTGGTGGGTGATGTTCTTCCCTTCTCCCGCCTCGCCGAGACCGTAGCCTTTGATCGTCTTGGCAAGAATGACCGTAGGTGCCCCGGTCTTCTCGACAGCCGCTTTGAAAGCCGCATAGACCTTGACCGGGTCATGGCCTCCACGTTTGAGTCGACGCAGCTCCTCATCCGAAAGGTGCTCGACCATCCGGAGAAGTTCAGGATACTTGCCGAAGAAATCCTGGCGGATGAACGCGCCCGATTCGACACTGTATTTCTGGTACTGGCCGTCGACGACCTCTTCCATCCGTTTGACGAGCAGACCGTCCTCGTCCTTCTCGAGAAGGTGGTCCCACTCGCTGCCCCAGATCACCTTGATGACGTTCCATCCGGCTCCCCGGAAGATGGCCTCGAGTTCCTGAATGATCTTGCCATTGCCACGCACGGGCCCGTCGAGCCGCTGCAGATTGCAGTTGATGACAAAAACAAGGTTATCGAGTCCTTCGCGGGCGGCCAGACTGATCGAACCCAGGGTCTCCGGCTCATCGGTTTCTCCATCACCGACGAAAGCCCAGACGCGCCGGTCGGTCTTCGGAATGAGGCCGCGGTTCTCCAGGTAACGGGCGAAGCGCGCCTGATAGATGGCCATCAGCGGCCCGAGGCCCATGGAGACGGTCGGAAATTGCCAGAAGTCCTCCATCAGCCAGGGGTGCGGATAGGAGGGCAGGCCCCCTTCGGCGGCCAATTCTCTCCTGAAATTCTCCAGATGCTTCGCCGAAAGCCGGCCTTCGATGAACGCCCGCGCGTAAATGCCGGGCGATGCGTGTCCCTGGAAGTAGATGATGTCGGCGCCCGATTCGTGGTCGGGGCCGCGGAAGAAGTGGTTCAGACCAACTTCGTACAGGGTGGCTGCCGAAGCAAAGGTCGAGATGTGGCCCCCGATCCCGTCCTCGTGCTTATTGGCCCGCACGACCATCGCCATGGCATTCCAGCGGATGAGGCTCTTGATCCGCCGTTCCAGCTCACGATTGCCCGGATAGGGGACCTGCTCCTCTTCCGAAATCGTGTTGATGTAGGGAGTATTCGCCGAGAAGGGGAGGTCGACGCCCCGCTTCTTTGCGTAGAGCTGCAACTCCCTCAGCAGGCGGATCACCCGATCCGAACCGCCCGATTGCAGAACATACTCGAGTGATTCGATCCACTCTCTGGTCTCGACGGCCTCGAGTTCGGCCGTACTCTCCTGACCCATCTTGCCGGCAGGGTTCGCCATAACAATCCCCTATTCCCTTGTTACTGCTCTCAGAGCGACCGGAATCAGCTGACGCCGTCATGTCACTCGGGCGTGTTTTCCTCGCCCTTCAACACGATGTCGGCTGTTTTGAACTGAAGCTTCTCGAAGTCTTCGTTGCTGATCCGACCGCCTCGCCCGCTCTCCACACACACCGCGTAGGCTTCGTCCCCCGAGCGCCAGTAGCGGAAGTGGCGTTCGCTGCCGTCAGCGAGCGTCACCTCGAGCACCAGATCCGCCTGGTCCGACTGCGGTACATCCTTCAGGATATCAGCAAACTTCATGTCATCCAGCGGATACCAGAACTTATAGGCCAGAGCCTCTTTGCCTTTGAACTCTGCCGGGCTCTCGAAAACCCATTTGAAATCCTGGTGCTGCAGAACGATCTTCTCATCGCCACGCACGATCGCCAGACGCGAAATCTTGTCCTGAGGTACGTTCAGGACCGATCGATCCCGGAATCCGGAGGCATCCTGCGTAAGATCGTCGTACACATCCTTCTTCAGGGTGAAAACCGAAGTTTTCTGAGGGTTGCGCGCAAAGTAATCGTCGCCATCCTGAGATCCCAGCTGCAGCTCCGTCCAGGCATCCTTGCCCTCCTCGCGCATCCGAACCACCACAGCCGGGTCGGACAGTCCATATTTCTCGAGCGACTCCGGTTTTTCCGCGACGAAGCGATCCGCACGAGCGGACTGGAGCGTCGACAGGAGCCCGGAGACCTTCGTCTCGTCGCCAATGTCCTCGAACGGCCGCGTCAGCTTCCACCGGTCATCCTGCTTGACCAGGTGCACATCATTGTTCTCGCGGTGAATTTCGATCTCGGTGACCTTGTCACGGTCGAAGCTCAGGGCGTCCTTGTTGCGCCAGTCGAACAGGGGTTTGTCCGCGGCCGTTTCGAGCTGCGTGGAGGTCAAGTACACGGTGGAATCCCCGTCCAGTCGGACATAGAGGTTGGTCCCCGAAAAATCCTTGGAACCAACCAGCACGCGCTTCTCCTGATCGCCGGCCTTGACCTGAATCGATAAAGGGGGATCCGAAAGCCCGTACTTGTCCAGATCCTTTTCCTGAACGTCATCGAAGGTCCGTTCGCGGTGGGCCTGGGCAAGACCCCGCAGGAGCGTGTCTACGGTCGCCTTGTCCGCAGTCGTCTGCAGCGGTGACTCGAGCATCCAGGTGTCTTCCTTCTTTTCGAGCCGGATGGGATTCTCTTTCTGTCGATCGATCTCGATCTGAGAGACTTGATCCTGCTCGATCCGAAGCAGACTTTCTTCTCGCTGCTTCTCCTTCTCGCGAGCCTCCTGGCCCACAATCTCGTAGTAGTAGACGAAGGCCGCCAGACCCGCAAAGATGACGGCCAGGACTGCCAGCTTCCTCATCGCATCCTCCTTAGCGTCGTCGATACCAGACCGCCACCCCGAAGACGAGTGTGGCGAATGGGAACAGCACGACCGCAGCCCAGAAGATCAGGCGACCCTCTGCCCCGGTCAGCGTGATGGCGCGATTCTCCGGACTTTTCGGTCGGATCGAGAGCAGATCCGTGTCCTCCGCCAACCAGCTGGTCGTATTCAGAAACAGATCCGAATTGACGGCTTCGCCCAAGTAGGCATTGGAGGCGAAATCCGAATCCCCGAACACCACGATTCGGGACTCCACTTTCGAAGCCGATTGCTCGTTCGGGCTCTCATCGCCCGACGGATCGCTGCCCGTCCGGGCGTCCGGCTCCGATGCCTTGGTGGACCCCGGCCCGGCTTCGTCGGCGGACGCCTCGGCAACCGGCGCGGAGACCTCTTTGGTCGACACCACGGCGAGAGCGAGCGGACCTTTTATGTCCGTACCTTCGTCGAACGTGACCTCCTGTTGCTTGATATCCGATTCACCCCAGCTCTGGCGCGATGTCCGCACGAGCGCAGTCGTCGTGTATCCGAGCGTGCTGTCGATCGATTTGACACTCCGGGCACCGGGGAAGATCGACATTCGGCCCGAAAGATCCTTGGTGATTGGTTGATCGGCATAGTCGGAGGCCAGCGGAGCCCCCGCCCCGAACCCGAAAAGCTGGCCGAGTCCCGATGCATCGACAACGACATCCTTATCGAGTGCGATGCCGTATCCGGCGAGGAATTGGTTCATGTCGAATTCCGATTCCGGGTCGATCATGAGCAGGAACTTCCCTCCTGCCGCCAGGTAGTTCTGCAGCAGATGGACCTCGTTCGGGAAGAAGTCCATTTTCGGCCCGGCGGAGACGATCACTGCGGCGTCGGGAGGCAGCTTGTTCTGTTGAGCGAGATTGTATTCCTCGACCTTGTAGTTCTGCTTCTCGATATCCGCCTTCACCTGCGAGTACCCGGTCGGCTGGGTGTCGTTGAGGGATCGCTCGCCGTGTCCCGTCAAAAAGTAGACGGTCTTCTCTTCCTCTCTGGTCACCTTGATGATGGCATTCGTGACTTTCTCCTCGGTCGGATCCTCGATCGTCTCCTTCTTCTGCGGACCGATAATGACGACTTGACCGTTCCTCGTAACGCCATACTGGGCAACACGCGACGGATCCTTCTGGGGATCGATCACTTCGTAGCTCACTCGCGGACTCGCATAATGATATTCCGAAGCCAGTTGGCGGAACTGTCCCGAGCCCTGCTCGTCCTGGAAGAATCCGATCAGTTGGATGTCGGAACTCAGATGGTCCAGGATCTTCTGACTTTGATCGGAAAGCGCATACAAGTGTCCCTCCGTCAGATCGAACCGTTTGTGGTGACGGAAGTTCAGGAAATTCACCAGCACGAGAATGCCCAGGACCAGAATCAGGGTTAAGAGCGCCATCCCGCCCATCCGGGCGCTGCGGCTGCTGAGCGAGCTCTTCACTTCGGAGAGATTGGCCGCCAGGTAGATGAGGAGCAGAGCCGCGCCTGCGAACACACCGGCCTGTGCCTTCCAGTCCCACAGGCTCGTCACAGAGTAGTAGAAGAAGCCGACCAGCAGCAGGACGATACCGACCCCGGCCAGGTTGTTGATGATCTTTCTCATGATCGTTACTTCCTCCATTTCTCAGACTCCATCGAGAGCGATGTCAGAAACAGGCCCAGAAAGATGAAGGAGAGATAGAACACCACATGCTGGGTGTCCAGGATGCCTTTGGTGAAATCTTCGTAGTGGTTCAGAACCGAGAGATACCTCAGGACCTCGTTCCAGACGGTCGTGCTCCCCTGGGCCGAGGCATCGAGAACCCAAAGGATGATGAAGACTCCGAAAGTCCCGGCAGCCGCCACGATCTGGTTCTCCGTAAGGGACGAAATGAAAAGGCCCACCGCCAACAGCGCTCCGCCCAGCAGGAAAGCTCCGAGCAGACCCATCAGGTAGGGAGAGGCGGGTGGTCGGGGGTCGCTGTAGGTCAGCAGGAGTCCTACGTTGAAGATCGCCGGAGCGAGCATGACCGCCAGAAAGATCATTGCGGCCGAGAACTTGCCAAGAATCAGCTGGAGTCGTGTGATGGGCGAAGTGAGCAGCAGTTCGATCGTCCCCCGCTTTCGCTCATCCGCGACGATGCCCATCGTCACCATCGGCAGCAGAAACAGCAGGATCGTGCTCAGCACACCGAAGTAGCTTTGCATGATCAGACTCGGTACGTCCATCGAGAACGAGGACTGACTGAATTGGCGCATCGCCGACTGCTGGACGTAGAAGCTGAGAATGATTTCGAAGAAATAGCCCGAGACACCGAAGAAGACCGCCAAAAGCACATAGGCGATCGGGCTGACGAAGAGTATGTGAAGTTCCTTTCCGATGATGGCCGTGTAATTTCTCATACCCTCGCCTCCTCTTCGTCCGTCGTCAACCTCACGAAGACTTCCTCCAGGCTCATGCTCTCGGTGCGGATCTGATAGAGATCGGCACCCGTCTCGAAGACGGCGCGGGAGAGAAGATGCCGGATCTCAGCTCCACCGTCGCATTCAACGACCAAACGACGGTGGCCCGCTTCAGTGGAATCCTCGGCGACCGACTTCACGCCCTCGATTCTCTCCAGAATCGGCTTGACTCCCTCGGCCGTTGCTCCGATCTCCAGTTCGATGCGACGCCCTCCGCTGAACCGGTTCGAGAGGTTCTCGGGCGTATCGACGGCAACGATCCTTCCGTTGTTGATGATGACGACCCGCTCACAGGTCATGCTGACTTCGGGGAGGATGTGAGTGGAAAGGATCACTGTATGATCGCCGCCCAGGCTCTTGATGAGCTCCCGAACCTCGACGATCTGTTTCGGATCCAGACCGATCGTCGGCTCGTCCAGGATCAGCACTTCCGGGTCGTGGATCAATGCCTGGGCGAGTCCTACCCGCTGCTTGAAGCCTTTCGACAGGTGTTTGATCAGTCGTTGCCCGTGCTCGCTGAGGCCGCATCGCTCCTTCGCGTATGCAGCACGCCGAGGTATATCCGCCGAACGGACGCCCTTGATCTTGGCGACGAACCGCAAATAGCTGTCGACGCGCATCTCGGTGTAGAGGGGCGGGATCTCGGGCAGATAACCCACACGACGTTTGGCCTCAATCGGTTTTTCGAAAACGTCAAAGCCTGCCACGACCGCGCGCCCCCCATCGGAGGGGAGAAACCCGGAGAGGATCCGCATAGTCGTCGTCTTTCCTGCCCCGTTGGGGCCGAGAAAGCCCAGGATCTCTCCTCTGTCGACTTCGAAAGTGACATCGTCGACGGCCGTGCGCAGTCCGTAATGCTTGGTGAGATTCTCGACGCGAATCATCTTCATTCACTCCTGCGCTGTTACGACTTCATTCACGTACCGTGCTCACATTCGGCACACCAGAAACAAGGGAGCCAGGCGTCCAAGTCGAACCGGGATCAACGGCACGAGTGTCGTGAACACACGAGTTCGTTCAGGCAGGAGGCCCGGCATCCAAAACCGGCGAATCCTGGCCACCCACAGGTGGTCGACCGAAACGCCGTTCGACATATTCTTCCAGGAGCTGCAGGAAGTCCTCGGCTATCCGAGGACCCTTGAGGGTCCGAAAGTGCGCGCCGTCGACGTAGACGGGTGCCTTGGGGTCCTCCCCCGTTCCTGGCAGAGAGATCCCGACATCGGCATGTCGCGATTCCCCCGGCCCGTTTACGATGCAGCCCATGACTGCGACCTTCATCTTCTCCACGCCCGGGCGCTCGTACTTCCAGCGTGTCATGGACTGGTCCAGCCTCTCATGAATGTGAGAGGCCAACTCCTGGAAGAAGTTGCTCGTAGTTCGGCCACAGCCGGGACAGGCACTGACCTGCGGGGCAAAGTAGCGAATCCCCAGGACCTGCAACACCTGCCTGGCGATCCGCACCTCTTCACCTCGGTCGCCCCCGGGTTGGGGCGTCAGGCTGACGCGAATCGTGTCTCCGATTCCCTCGCTCAACAGAATCGCGAGAGCAGCGGAACTGGCCACGGTTCCGCGAAGGCCCATGCCCGCCTCTGTGAGACCCAGATGCAACGGATAGTCGCAGCGCTCCGCCAGCTGTCGATACACTTCGCACAATTCAGGCACGGAGGAGACCTTGGCGCTCAGGATGATACGGTCGTGCGCCATCCCGATCGACTCGGCCTGATGAGCGGAATCGAGACAACTGCGGATCATCGCCTCTCGCAGGACGACTCCCGACGGGTCGGGATCCGAACGACGTGCATTCTCGTCCATCAATTGCGCCAACAACCGCTGATCGAGCGAGCCCCAGTTCACGCCGATCCGCACCGGTTTGTCATGCTCGAGGGCCACCTCGATCATGCGGCTGAAGTTCTCATCCCAGTGACGGCCCATCCCCACATTTCCAGGATTGATGCGGTACTTGTCGAGAAGTGCGGCACACTCCGGATAGCGAGTCAGAAGCAGGTGACCGTTGTAATGAAAATCGCCGACCAGAGGAACATCGATCCCCTGCGTCCGCACACCGTCGACGATCCCCGGGACGGCGGCTGCCGCCTCTTCGGTGTTGACCGTGATCCGCACGATCTCGGAACCGGCGCCGGCCAAAGCCACAACCTGGTCAATGGTCGAACGGACGTCGGCAGTGTCCGTGTTCGTCATCGACTGGACGGCGATCGGGTGACAGCCTCCTACGGGTACATTCCCGATCTTCACTTCGACTGCGGTCCGTCTTCGCGGCATCGTCCAATTCTACACCATCGAAGCGGATCAGAAGGTCCCACACCGGATCCTCCAACTGATTGTCAAATCACCGGTTATAGCGGGTGTCCTTGCTGCCGGTTCTCCAGCCCTCCGGTTCTCCCGTTCGCGACTGGACCTCGGAGTTGTCGCAGACAACCTCCTGAGCTGTTCGATCGGAGCACCCGGACGAGCAGGGATCCCGCTCGTTACGCGAAACCGTACCGATTTCAGGGCTGCAGTGCCGTCGCTTCCCGGCCCTCGACGGTGATCCTCACGGAGTGGACACTCGGAAACTGCAGCAGCGTGCGCTCGACCTGCGCCCGGACGGCCTCGACCCGACACGAACCGGCCACCCCTTCTTCGAACGCCCTTCCGAAATCAATCCAGGCCGTACCGTTTTCGATCTCCAGCTTCCGAATCGGGACCCCTTGCTTCAGTGAGGTAAAGTAGCCCTGCCGGCGTTCCTCCGGGGTCGGCCCCGCGAGCAGTTCCTCGATGGCCGCTCGGGCCACGGCGTCCGTGGGAGGAATTCTCCGCTCGACCGGATACACGCGGCTGCAATCCAGCGCCTGGGGATCTTTCTCCGAGTTGCCGAAAAAGACCTGTACCACCAGTGCGCCGCCGGATGTGACCGAAGACTCCCCACCGGTTCCGATCGACGGATGCCGACTGATCCACCAGTAAGCCAGCATCGCCACGATAGCAGCTGCCGCCAGAAGCGAAACCGCCTTCCAGATCCGGCCCGGTCGCCCTCTGGATTTTCGTCGACGGCTTCGGCTCCGGCTGTCGCGATTTCGCTTCGATTTCGTCATCGACGTGAGCCGGTCGAAAAGATCGGGGTCAGGATGCTACAGTGACAAGAGCCGGGAGTGTGGAGAACTCCCGGCCGGAAATCGTCATGCTCCATTTCAGGATCCCGCGCTGACCCGTCGTTTCGCAAAAAACTCGTCCAGGCGATCCATACCCATCTCCAGTTTCTCCATCGACGTGGCGTAACAGATCCTTATGTAGCCTTCACCTCCGGGGCCGAAATCCACGCCCGGGGTGACGGCTACGCCGGCATCTTCCAGAATCTCGAAAGCCAAATCGTAGACATTCTCGGTATAGGTACTGACGTTGAGGAGCAAATAAAAGGCTCCGACCGGCTTTCCAGCCACCGACAGCCCGGCTTGCCGCGCTCTCTCGATCAGAAAGCGCCGTCGCCGGTCGTATTGGAGGCGCATTCCTGCGACTTCGTCGGAGCTCTCGCTCAGCGCGGTCAGCGCGGCCAGTTGTGAGAAATCGGGGGCAGAGATGAACAGGTTCTGTTGCAGTTTCTGGAGAGTCCTGACGGACTCCCTGGGCACCACTGCAAAACCGAGCCTCCAGCCGGTCATGGCAAACAGCTTCGAGAAACCGTTGATGACGATACAGTCCGGGGACACCTCGAGCATGGACACAGCCTCACCCTCATACGTGAGGCCGTGATAGATCTCGTCGGAGATCACCGTCAGGCTCCCCTCCGCAACCTCCCGAAGCCGACCCAGGTTCTCCCGCCCGGCCACGGTTCCGGTAGGATTCGAGGGGGAATTGACGATCACGGCACGCGTGCGGTCCGAAATCCGGCTTCGCAGTCGATCCGGATCGAATTCGAAGTTGTCCCTTTCCTGGACGCGCACACGGACAGACCTCCCGTCGAAAACTCGAACGAACTTGGAATAACAGGGATAGCCCGGGTCGGGGATGAGAACCTCGTCGCCCGCATCCAGGAGAGCGGCAAAGACCAGCAGCATGGCTCCCGAGCTCCCCACGGTAACGACGACCTGCTCCGCAGAGACCTCGACACCATACAAGTGCCCGTACCGGTCGGCAATCGCTTCCCGCAGCTCCCGACGACCCAATGAGTGTGTGTAGCGGGTGTGCCCGTCACGAATCGCCCGGATCCCGGCCTCGCGAACAACGGAAGGGGTCTCGAAGTCCGGCTCGCCGACCTCGAGGTGGACGATGGATCTCCCTCGGGCTTCCAGTTCCAGGGCCCTCTCGAGGACCTCCATCACGATGAAGGGCTGGATTTCCGATGCTCGTCTACTCAACTTCACAGGCGCACGACTCCGAAATCAGAACCGAAGTGCGTCAGCGGTCGCCGGCCGGCCCATTCGCCTTCGCCACCGCTTCACCGATCGTTTGACCGGAGATCGCATAGTGCTCTCCGTGCCAGACAGCCTCGCCGTCACAGACCAGGAGGACCTGGGGCGACTGGTGGCGAACCTTCAGCTGTTCGGCAAGATAATTCGAAACGGGACGACTTTCAATGACGGAAACAAGGAAAAGCGGGATTTCCGGGTGCTCCTCCGTGAACTGCTCCACGACGGAGTATGCCCGTCGACTGACCGAGCAGCGGGTGCTGTGCTTGAACACCAACGCACGCGGCATTCTCAACACCTCTTCGACCTGTTGTTCACTGCGAAGCTCCACCCACCGCGTACCCATTTGCATC
This sequence comes from uncultured Acidobacteriota bacterium, assembly GCA_963823995.1. Taxonomy (GTDB): domain Bacteria; phylum Acidobacteriota; class UBA6911; order RPQK01; family JAPXNP01; genus JARRKC01. The sequence continues at coordinate 1,395,298 of CAWGNQ010000006.1, read as the reverse complement.
CTCCTCACACTGGCTTCAAGTCCGTCACTACGGGCAGGTATGCTTCTGACGCGACGCTCGCTCAGGCCGCAATGACCCGATTGCGTCCCCCGGACTTGGCACGATACAGTGCCTCGTCCACAAGACCCAACAGGTCTTCGCCACGGACACAGTCTGCGGGGACGTTCGCTACGCCGATACTGGCCGTGACGCGGACGGCATGGGGTTCGACCGCATCTCGGACCACGGTCGACTCGACGGCATGTCGCATCCGCTCCATGATATGCAGGGCCTGGTCTTTGTCCGTTTGCGGCAGAACGAAGGCAAACTCTTCCCCGCCGTATCGGGCCATCACGTCGGTGTCCCGGCAGATCCTACTGCAGGACTTCGCGATCTCCTTGAGCACCTTGTCGCCGAACAGGTGTCCATACAGGTCATTGACGACCTTGAAGTGATCGATATCCATGAGAGCCACCGAAAGCGGCTGCTGGTAACGGCTCGCTCGCTTACATTCGCGCTCGAGATGGTCGCTGAGCGAGCGGCGGTTGGCCAGCCCGGTCAGTGGATCGGTCGTCGCCATCTCCGTCAGTTGCTCCATCAGCACTCTGAGCTGCTCGCGCATCTCGTTGAAGAACAGTCCCAACTGGGACAGCTCGGAAACACCGCGAATCTGAATCGGCGTCGACAGATCTCCGCTTCGCACGCGCAGCGTGGCGAGAATGAGCTGGCGCACCGGCCGAACGATACCGCGCAGCAGAATTGCTGCAAACGCGAGACTGCAAAGAACGGTCAACAGTATGGAAATCTTGATTCCCAGACTGAGCCGTTCGATCAGTACAACGGTCGGCTCCGACCGGTCGTCGAGCGGCTGGATGACGGCGACCCGCCAGGACCGAAGTGGCTCGAGTTCTCCGATCAGACCGACCAGACGCGCTGTGGCACCGACGGCCTCACCCTGTCCGGTCACCTCACCGATGGCATTCCCCTCGGCACTCTCCACTGCCCGGCTGAGAAGCGGGTAGGCCGCCCCCACGTTCGAAATCAACCCCTTGCCAGGATCCCTTCGACCGAGCATCAGCTGGTCATCCGTATATACGAACAAATCGTGCGCCACGCCTCCGCTCAGAGGCTGCTCTTCGAACATGTCCGAAAGATAGGTCAGATCGAGCGTGACCCAAAGACCGGCCCGCGACCCCGCGGAGCCCCCGTCAGAGGGAAACCAGAAGTCGACCCCTGGATCCGCCGGACCCAGCATGTAGGCGTTCGAAATTCTGCGCCCGGTCCGCCGCGCTTCCGTCAAGAACGCCGTGCGTGCCTCGATGTGATGACAGTCGCCCAGTTCATCGACCCAGCGACCCGTCTCATCGCTGATCGCCAGGCACCGAAATCGGTCGCGCGCCCGGTAGCTGCGGGTTGCCGAAGTCTCCTTGAGAAAATCAAGGAACGCCCTGGCCGGCTGATGCCTCAATTTCTCGTTGCGGGACAGTCGCCGGAGCGCGATGTAGTTCGCGAGCATCTCCGAATCCAGGTCATTTCGGATCTGCTCGACCTCGACGCTCAGCTCCCGGAGAAGGTATCCGCGAAGTTCCGCGTGGATCACGTGGGAAACGAACCAGCCCAGGATGGCGATGGGCAGAAGTCCTCCGACCAGCAGGAAAGCCAGGAGCCGGAAGCCAATGCTCGAGGGTTTCAGAAACGACTGCATCCTACTCCGTCAACGCCAGCGCTCCCCAGCGATAACTCATATCGACCCGCAGATTCTCCTGCGTGATCAACCGGACCGGCGTCAGAAGCACCGGAATTGTGAAAGGTCCGTTGGCCTCACTGGCTTCCACTCTGGGACTCCGGCCGTGTATCAGCTCGAGAGCGGCATCGTAGGCGGCCAGTCCCAGCTCGTAGGGACGTTTGTCGACATCGCCAAGCAGGTCACCGTCCAGAATGGCAAGGCAGGCCTCCAGGTCGGCGTCCGCACCGACCACAGGTACCCTGCCGTTGAGTCCCCTGTCGCGAAGCGCTTCGACAGCACCCATGGCCATGGCGCTGTTGTTGGCCAGCACCCCGTCCACACCCTGCGGGCCGTCGAGAGCCTCCTCCATCGTCAGACGCGCCAGATCTCTATCCCACGACCGGTGACTTCGCGCCAGTACAATCCTCATCCCGGGATACTTGGATAGTACGTCCACATTGCCCTGTGAAATCAGACGCGCGACCGAATTCCCCTCGTCCCCCTGAAGGAGAGCGATTCGACCACGGAAGCCCAGTCGCCTCGCCAGGACCTCCGCCTGCAGGCGGCCCACCTCTCGACTGTCGGCCGTGACGTAAAGGTCGACCGGTGAATTCGCCGGGAGGCGGTCCAGCGCGATGACCGGGACCCCCGCTTTCCGGGCCTCCCTGACGAGCGACGCCGAGTTCGGGGTTTTCACCGGTTGCAGGATCAGCACCCGGACGTCCATGGCCAGGAGTGCCTGAAGATCGAAACGCTGTTTGGCTTCGTTATTCTCGGACGAGACCCAAAGCACCTCCACGCCGTCGGCCAGCATTCGATCGGTCATGGCCCGCTTCATGAAAGAATAGACCGATTCCTGCATCGTCGCGACGATCACGCCGATCCGCGGGCGGTCGGGACGACTGCAAGCCGACATCCAAAGGCAGAAAGCGACGCCCAACAGAAGCATCCTGCAACTCGATCTTTGCTGTCGGCGGACCTTCAAGACCTCCATTCTCCTCCGGCTCCCTGACGTCTCTCCCGGAACACAGAGCGGGAGCTCCGGGGCTGCACGTCTTCCTCACTGCGGCCCGACTGGCTCCGGACCAATCCTCTCCGTCGCAGCCAGCGAGGGGCATCGTCCTAATGATCGGCAGAAACATCCAAAGCATGCCCCAAATCCTCAATCAGATCGTCGGTCGCCTCGATTCCGACCGAGAGACGGATGAGACCATCGGTGATTCCCAGGGAGTTTCGTTCCGCAGACGTCAATCCCGAATGAGAGGTGACCGCCGGCCGACAGACCAGGCTCTCGACGCCCCCCAGGCTCGGAGCGACGAGCGGAATTCTCAGAGCCGACAGAAAGCGGTCCGTGGCTGCGCCTCCCTCCGTGAGCTCGAAGCTGAGCATGCCCCCGAATCCTTCGAACAGACCCTTCACGCGATCGTCGCCACAACCTGGCAGACCCGGATAGTTGACGCGTCCCACCCGGGGGTGTTCCCTCAGGAAACGGCTGATGCTGACGGCGCTCCGATTCTGGTGATCCACCCGCAGAGCGAGCGTTTTGAGCCCCCGTTCGAGGAGGAAACAGGCGTGTGGGTCCAGACAGCCGCCAAGATGGAGAAGTCGGCGGTTCGCTCGTTCGACGAAGTCCACGCTTCCCACGACCGCCCCGGCAACGATGTCGGTGTGCCCGTTGAGGTATTTCGTACAACTATGAATGACCACGTCGAATCCGTGCTCCAGCGGGCGCAGGTTGACCGGCGTCGCAAAGGTGTTGTCGATGATCGAGAGCAGACCATGCTCACGACAAAATCGGACGACCTCGAGCAGATCCGGCATCTGCATGAGCGGGTTGGAGATCGCCTCGACATAGAACAGACGCGTCGAAGGACGCAGATATACAGCCCAGCTGTCCGGACGTCGGGGATTCACGAAGTCGCAGGCTATGCCCCAGTCCGCGAAGTCTCTGGCCAACAGGTCATAGGTCCCCCCGTAGAGGGTCTGCTGGGCGAGCATGTGATCCCCACCCGAAAGTCCGGCCAGAAGAGCCGCGGAAATGGCCGCCATCCCGCTGCCGGTCACGAGTCCCGCATCGCCCGACTCGAGCTCGGCCAGCCGGCTCTGGAGGACGCGGTGATTCGGTGTGTTGTTGAGCCGAATGTACCGCAACATCTCGTACTCGGTCTGACCTCGATACAGGTAGGTGGAAGATTGGAAGACGGGCAGGACGACGGCATCCCCATATCGTTCTTCCGTACCTCCGTGGACCACTGCTGTCTGAATGTGTCTCGTTCGTTTCTTCATGTTGATTCCCTTTTAAGCTTCACCAATGTGGCACCCCAACCCGAAGCGTCGGTAGGTGTCCGGATCGAGACGACGGTCGGCTGCCTCTCGAGAATCCTCCGGACCGTCTCACGAAGTCGTCCCGTCCCTTTGCCGTGGATGATTCGGACCTCGAAGATTCCCTGCTTTCGGCATTCTTCGAGATAGTCCGGAATCAGATCACCTGCTTCACCGGGCCGGAAGGTGTGCAGGTCGAGGACTCCGTCGATCGGAAGCTCGAGCGGATCCGGGAGCTCGCCCTCTTCTTCGTCTCTCGGTTCGGTCATAGTGATGCGTCCATTCTGAGAGCGATCGCCTCTCGGTTTTCGGCTCCGCGTTTCGGGCTTCGAGTGCACCGCCCCGACCATCCCGAAACTCGGAGCAATCCAAGAGATCCTAAATCGCAAATCGACAATCGTAAATCCCGAACTCTATTACGCTTTCGGCTCGAGTTTGAGACACTCTCTGTATGGCTGAAAAGAACAAGGATTTTGAATCCGGCGCTGCGTCGGTCGAATGGGATCTCAGCGTCCTCTTCTCCCATCCCGAGGCGCTGGACGCGAGTCTCGACCAGGCTGAAGAACGGGCCACTCACTTTGCGCAACGATATCGCGGACGGGTGGATGGGATGTCCGCAGCCGAGCTGGCGGAGGCACTTGCAGAATTCGAGGCGATCCAGGACGAGCTCGATCGCGCCGGCACTTTTGCGTTCCTCGACTGGTCGTCCAACACGGAGGACTCGGCCCGGGGTGCGCGCATGCAGGCCGTCAATGAACGGATGATTCTCGTCAACCAGCAGCTGATCTTCTTCGAACTGGAACTCATCGAGACGGCCGCCGAGAAGAAGCAAACCGTGGCACGCGCTCCCGCGCTCGAACGCTACCGACACTATGTCGAAGTGCTCGGGTTGCGACGCCGACACGTCCTCAGCGAGCCGGAAGAGCGCATCATCTCCCTGAAATCGCTTTCCGGAGCGGGCGCCTGGTCCCGGTTCTTCGACGAGACGCTCTCGGCGGCGCGATTTCCCCTGGACGGGAAGCCACTGACCGAACAGGAGATCCTGGCCAAGCTCTACGACCCTCGACGCGAGATGCGCCGGAGCGCGGCCAGGGCGTTCACGGAAGGCCTTCGGACCAATCTTCGGTCCCTGACCTTCGTCTTCAACACCTTGCTGGCCGAGAAGGCATCCGATGATCGACTGCGCAATTTCCCGCACTGGCTGGCCGGTCGAAACCTGGCCAATGAGATCAGCGATGATGCCGTCGAGGCACTGGTCGGCAGCGTCACCGAACGCTATGACCTTCCGGAACGCTACTACACACTCAAACGGAGACTTCTCGGCCTCGACGAGCTGTTCGACTATGATCGCTATGCTCCACTCCAGAAGATCGAGCGGCGCTATACCTGGTCCGATGCACGCGATACGGTGCTGGGTGCGTATCAGGATTTCTCTCCGAAGATGGCGGGGATCGCCGAGATGTTCTTCGAGAAGAAGTGGATCGACGCGGCGATTCGACCTGGAAAGCGGAGCGGTGCGTTCAGCCATCGCGGTGTTCCCCAGGTCCATCCCTACATTCTCCTGAATTTCACCGGAAACACGCGCGACGTTCAAACATTGGCCCACGAACTGGGCCATGGCGTGCACCAGTACCTTTCGAATCCGCTCGGGTCACTCCAGGCGGGAACGCCATTGACGACGGCCGAGACCGCCTCCGTCTTCGGTGAGATGCTGGTATTCGAGCGTCTTCTTCGCGCTGAGACCGATCCCGATCAGAGGCTGGCCCTTCTGATGAGCAAGATCGACGACACCATGGCGACCGTCTTTCGCCAGATCGCGATGAATCGTTTCGAGGACCGGATCCACCGGGCCCGACGTGACCAGGGAGAGCTGAACTCCGATCGCTTCAGCGACCTGTGGATCGAAACCCAGAGCGCCATGTTTCGGGGAAGCGTCACACTGACTCCCGAGTACAGAATCTGGTGGAGCTACATACCCCATTTCGTTCACACGCCCGGCTACGTTTACGCCTACGCTTTCGGAGAGCTGCTCGTCCTCGCGCTGTATGCGCTGTTCCGATCCGAGCCTTCCGGTTTTGTCGATCGCTACCTGTCGCTCCTGGCAGCGGGCGGGTCGGACTGGCCGCACGAGCTACTGGAACCCATGGGAGTGGACCTTCGCGATCCCGGTTTCTGGCACCGAGGTCTCGAAGAAATCGAGAAGCTGATCGGAGAAGCCGAGACGATCTAGAAACTGCGGGCGTGTTGCCCAATTCCTCTCAGCCCCCTTCTGGTTTGGGATTCCGGCCTACACGCGAAACCTCGTCGGCTCGATCTCACCCAAAGCCGCAGCGAACGCAACGGGGCCTTCCGGGTTCGGAGCCCGTGGCGGTCGTTGCGGACGCTGAGTGGAATCGGTTCTGCACGTCTCGCCGAGATGGCCGCAAGCTCGAGAGGGTTTCGACCACCCGCCCTGCGATTGGAGAATTGAGCGCGGCTCGAAATCTCAATTCTCCGTCAGTGGTTGTTGTTCAACCTGGTCATGAGGCGGGCGATCAGCATGGCGGTCTCCAGCGCCTGTTCGTAGTTGAGGCGAGGATCGACCTGGGATCGATAGGCGCGACTCAAATCGGCCTCCTTCAGACCGCGGGCGCCTCCGATGCATTCCGTTACGTTCTCGCCGGTCAGTTCGAAATGGACACCGCCCAGATGGGTCCCCATCTCGAGATGGACCTGGAAGGCCCGCTCGAGCTCCAGGAGGATCTTCTTGAAGTCCCTGGTCTTCTTACCCGACGCCGTCGTCTCCGTATTGCCGTGCATCGGATCGCAAATCCAAAGGACGAACCGTCCGTTTCTCTCGACCGCCTCGATCAGGGAGGGAAGCAGGCGCTCGATGCGGTCGACTCCGAAACGATGAATCAGACTCAGCCGGCCCGGCTCGTTCCGGGGGTTCAGGACCCTGGTTAACTCGACCAGCTCGCCCGGATCGACGGAACCGCCGATCTTGATGCCGATCGGATTGGCAATGCCCCGAAAGAAGTCGACGTGAGCCCCGTCAAGATTGCGGGTTCGATTGCCGATCCAGGGAAAATGGGTCGAGAGGTCATACCATCCCGGGCGATGCGGCACATGACGCGTCTGGGCCTGCTCATAGTAGAGATGCAGCCCTTCGTGACTCGTGTAGAAGTCGACCCGCTTGAATTCATCCACCCGGCTGCCGAGGATCGTTTCGAGAAAGTGAACTGAGCCGGTAATCGACTCGACGATTCGCCGATACTCCGCCGCTTCGGGAGAATGTGCCACGAAATCCAGATCCCAGTATTCGGGGTGATGAAGGTCTGCAAACCCGCCATCCAGGAGACCTCGAATGAAATTCAGCGTGAGGGCCGCTCGTTCGTAACCGCGCAGCATCAGCTCCGGGTTGGGAGTCCGGTCGTCTTCCGTAAACGCGTATCGGTTGATCAGGTCGCCGCGATAGCTTGGGAGCTTCCGGTTCCCCCGCGATTCGAGATTGGACGAGCGGGGTTTGGCATACTGTCCGGCGATGCGGCCGACCCGGACGACGGGCTTTTTGCCGCCCACCACCAGGATCAGACTCATCTGCAGGAGGATCTTGAGCTTGTTGGCAATGACCGATGAATTGCAGTCATCGAAGCTCTCCGAACAATCGCCTCCCTGCAGCAGGAACCTCTTCCCCTGAGCCGCTTCCGCCAGCTGCGCCTTGAGCGCTTCCACCTCCCAGCTCGTCACGAGTGGAGGCAGCTTGGTCAGCTCCTGAACGACTCGGTCACGTACCTCCGAATCCGGGTAGTCCGGCATCTGAGAGACGGGGCATCTCTGCCACGACGTCGGTGACCAGGGTTTGACTGCAGCGCCGCTTGCCACGGACCGAAGTCTACCAGAAACGGAACTCAGATCGCATCGGGGCACCCTCTACCCTGCGTATTCGAACGTCCGAGAGCAGACATCTTCCCCACGGAGTCGCTAACATGATCTCTATCGAGAATCTATGGAGAAATCGTCATGAAAGCAATGGTCCTGCACGAAATCGGCTCTCCCCTCTGCCTGGAAGACGTAAATCGACCGGAGCCTTCGCCTTCTCAGGTTCTGGTGAAGGTCGAAGCCTGCGGCGTCTGCCGCACCGACCTGCACGTGGTCGACGGCGAGCTGCCTGATCCCAAACTGCCTCTCATTCTGGGCCACGAGATCGTGGGCAGAGTCGTCTCGCGCGGTTCGGCGGTGGAGGATTTCGACGTGGACGATCGGGTCGGCATCCCGTGGATGGGATGGACCTGCGGTGAGTGCCGGTACTGCAGGTCCGGACAGGAGAACCTGTGCGATCATGCTCGTTTCACCGGCTACACACTCGACGGTGGCTACGCGGAATTCACCGTCGCAGACCATCGATTCTGCATCCACATTCCGGACGAATACGAGCCGGTCGACGCGGCTCCGCTCCTGTGCGCCGGATTGATTGGATTTCGGACACTGCGTAAGGCCGGCGACGCCAAGCGGCTCGGCTTCTACGGATTCGGAGCCGCGGCCCACATCATCGCTCAGGTGGCCGCCTATGAGGGGCGCGAGATCTACGCGTTCACCCGCCCGGGTGACGAGAAAGCTCAGGAGTTCGCACGATCGATGGGCGCCGTCTGGGCCGGCGATTCGGACAAAGCGTCTCCGGAGGAACTGGACGCCGCCCTCATATTCGCTCCGGTCGGCTCTCTGGTGCCCGCCGCCCTTCGAGCCGTCTGCAAGGGGGGAGTCGTTGTCTGCGGCGGAATCCACATGAGCGACATTCCTTCGTTTCCGTACTCGATCCTCTGGGGTGAGCGCGAAATCGTCTCGGTCGCCAACCTGACCCGCAAAGACGGCCGCGGCTTCATGGAGGTTGCCCCCAAAGTCCCGGTGCGCACTCACACCGAGACGTTCGCACTCGAGAATGCCAATGAGGCCCTCGAGAGTCTGCGCGGCGGAGACGTTTCCGGAGCTGCGGTCCTCGTGACCGGCTGAGTCTTGTATCCTCTTCGGGCGTCCATCGCCAGCATTCATCAGGGTGTCGGATGGCCCACGGTGAAGTCTGTCGACTCCTTTGTTCCAAAATCCGGCAACTTTGGGACTGGATCTCTCGGTGTGGCTGATGTATTGAGGAAGGCGCATGAGAAGAATCATCGTTTTTGCCGCTGTGCTGCTTGCGTCTCCGGCGCTGTCGTTGGGTCAGCGTCATGACTACTACCCCGGGGCCAACTATGACCCGTCCATTCCGACACTCCAGGAGGCGGTCGGGCACGATTGGGGCGCGGCGATCTCCAGCCACGCCGAGATCGAAACCTACGTTCGACTTCTGGCCGACCGTTCACCCAAGGTTAACCTCGTCCAGTACGGAACGACCTGGGAAGGCCGCAAGCTGTATTTGATGATCATTTCCTCGGAGGCCAATCTGGCACGCCTGCAGGACATCCAGCAGCAGACCCATCGACTGGCGTATCCGGATGGACCGGCGGCCGACATCGACGGCCTACCCTGCACGGTCTGGCTCATGTACGGAGTTCACGGCAATGAGATCTCCAGTCCCGAAGCGGCGCTGCTGACAGCCTACCACCTCGCTGCCGCAAAGGAAGATGAGCTGGTCCAGTCCGTTCTCGACAACTGCGTGGTCCTGATCGATCCGATCGAAAACCCGGACGGTCGCGATCGTTTCGTCCATTTCTTCCGACAGACCCGGGGTCGCTGGCCGGACGAGAATCCTGAAGCCGCGGAGCATAATGAAGTCTGGCCGGGCGGACGCAGCAACCATTACCTGTTCGATATGAACCGCGACTGGTTCGCCTTGACGCAGCCGGAGACCCGTGGCCGCGTAGCCACCTACCTGGAGTGGTTCCCCCAGGTCGTAGTCGACCTCCACGAAATGGGTGGCAACTCGAGTTATTACTTTGCCCCGCCCGCGCATCCGATCAATCCTCGGATGACCGAAACCCAGCAGGACTGGCTGCGGCAGTTCGGCCGGAACAATGCCCGGTGGTTCGATCGCCTCGGAATCGACTACTTCACAAGGGAAGTTTTCGATTCCTTCTATCCGGGCTACGGAGAGGAATGGCCCACCTTTCAGGGCTCGGTGGGCATGACCTACGAGCAGGCCTCGGTCCGCGGTCTGAAGCTCCTGCGTTCCGATGGAACAGTTCTGGAATATAGCGAAAGTGTTGCACACCACTTCACGTCGTCTCTGTCCACGCTCCAGACGGCCGCCCGCAATCGGGAAAAGCTCCTGAGCACGTTTGCCGAATACCGGCGTTCGGCCATCGATGAGGGAAGAAGCGGAGAGACGAAAGAGGTGATCTTCTCCTCCGGGGAGCACCCGGAGCGCGTGCGGGAGCTGGTCAATCTCCTGCTGGACCAGGGGATCGAAGTCCGGCGGACCACTGCGTCGGTTCGCCTCGCGCAGGTACGCGGATACCTCGACGGCGAAGTCCAGGCAAAGGAGTTTCCGGAGGGCACCTACTTCGTTCCCTTCGGCCAGCCTGCCGGCCGACTCGCTCGAACGCTCTTGAACGAATCCGTTCCCATGGGCGAACCCTTCCTCGATGAACAGAAGCGACGTCACGCCGCGCGCGAGGAAGAGCAGTTCTACGATGTCACGGCCTGGTCGCTGCCCCTCATTTACGGCGTAGATTGTTACGCTGTTATGGGATCTGCTCCCCTCGAAGGCACCCCGCTCGAGTCTGATGTCGAGTCGCCGACTCGCCCTGCTCTCCCGCGCGCGGAGCTCGCCTATGTGGCCCCCTGGGGATCTCGGTCGACAGCGCGATTACTGTCCCACCTTCTTCGGGAAGGCTTTCGCGTCTACGAGTCGGATCGTGGTTTCACTCTGGAGGGACATGAGTTTCCCGCCGGATCGCTGATTGTGAAGATCCGCGGCAATGGGGACAGCCTTCACACCAGGATCCACGAGATCGCATCAGATGTTGGTGCCGAGGTTTATGCGACGAATTCGGGATGGGTCGAGAGCGGTCCCAATTTCGGCAGTGAGGACGTCCATTTCATCGAAGCTCCTGAAGTAGCGATGGCCTACAATGTGCCCATCCGTTCGAGCTCGGCCGGCGCCACCCGCTACCTGCTCGAGCAGCTCTACGACTATCCGGTGACGGCGATTCAAACCGACGATCTCTCCAGGGGGCGCCTGAGTCGCTACAACGTGCTCATCCTTCCAGATGCTTACGGAGGGGCTGCCTATACCGACGTGCTGGGTCAGCAGGGCATCGACCGCTTAAAGGCCTGGGTCCGTGAAGGCGGCACCCTGATCTCGTTCGGCCGGGCCAGCCGCTGGTTGACCGAAGAGAAGGTCGGGCTGCTCGCGAGCCAACTCGAGAAGCGGGAGACGGCCAAGAGCGCGTCGGAGGAGCCACAGAAACCGGCCGACAGCCAGGAGTCTTCCGAATCCACGCTCGAGGAGATGATTCAGCCGACTGATGAGGCACCGGGAACGGTTCCGGGCGCGTTGGTCCGCGTCATCCTCGATCCGAAGCAATGGCCGGCGTTCGGTTACGACGGTGAACTGGCGGCTTTGATCGAAAGCAACCGCATCTTCACGCCTTTGAAACTCGATAAGGGGGTCAATGTGGGGGTCTACTCATCGTCCGATCGACTGCTTCTAAGCGGCTTCCTCTGGGAGGATTCACGCAGGCAGCTCGGCGACAAGGCCTTTCTCATGCATCAGCCGACCGGACGCGGCCATGTGGTGGCCTTTGCCGAGGACCCCACCTTTCGAGCGTTCCTGAAAGGTCAGCATCTGCTGCTGGTGAACGCGGTGTTCTTTGGCCCGGCACACTGAACCACGACGTCATGCTTGTCGTGTCACCATGGTGAAGGCTCGCTGATCGGTCAGCCTGGGACACCATGACGGCACGGCCCCCGAATCAACCACGACACTCACAACGTCATGCTCGTCGCGTCGTCGGAGTGAACGCTCGCTATTCGTGTTTGAACTCGGAGACCAACCCCTGGATCGACGCTTTGGCATCGCCAAAGAGCATCCTCGTGTTGTCCTTGAAGAAGAGCGGGTTCTGAATCCCCGCAAATCCGGTCGCCATCGAGCGCTTCATCACGACACAGGTCCGGGCCCGGTCCACTTCCACGATCGGCATGCCGTAAATCGGGCTGGTGTCGTCGTCCCGAGCGGCCGGATTGACGACATCGTTCGCACCCACGACGACGCAGACGTCCACGGTCTCCATGGTCGGGTTGACGTCGTCCGATTCGACCAGCTTGTCGTACGGAACATTCGCTTCGGCCAGCAGTACGTTCATGTGACCCGGCATGCGGCCGGCAACGGGATGAATGGCAAACCGCACTTCGCAGCCATTTTCCTCGAGGTGTTCGGAGAGCTCCCGCAGCGCATGCTGTGCCTGAGCCACGGCCAAACCGTAACCGGGGACGAACACCACCGAGCTTGCGGCCTCCAGAAGCAGGTAGCAGTCTCCGACTGAAATCGGCCTGACCTCTCCCTGCTCGGCCCCTTTCCCGCTCACGGTCGCCGCCGAGCCGAAGCCGCTGAACAGCACGTTGGCCAGGGACCGATTCATCGCCTTGCACATGATGCTGGTCAGGATGATCCCACTGGCTCCGACCAGGGCCCCTGCCACAATGAGGATGTTGTTGAAGATGACGAAGCCGGCCGCACAGGCCGCCATCCCCGAGTAGGAATTCAACAGCGAGATCACCACCGGCATATCGGCGCCGCCGATCGGGATCACCGCCATGATGCCGAGCACGAGCGAGAGGACGACCACGCCGAGGAAGGGAGAATAACCGTTGACCGGGTCCGTGATGAACCAGACGCCGCAGGCGAGAATGGCCAAAAGAAGCAGAGAGTTGAAGATCTGCTGTCCCCGGAACACCAGGGCTTTGCTGATACCGAAATTCCCGATCCAGAACTCCTTCAGCTTTGCCCAAGCCAGGACGCTGCCGGAGAAGGTGACGCCGCCGATCAGCACCGTCAGAAAGATGGTGACCGCAGAAAACGTGTCGGCATTCTGATGGCTGTGATACTCGGCCCAACCCACGAGCAGGCTGGCGATGCCGCCGAACCCGTTCAGCAGAGCGACCATCTCGGGCATGGCCGTCATCCCAACGTAGCGGGCTGCCAGAACTCCGATGATCGATCCGATGAGGATCCCAATCACGATGTACTGATAGGAGATGATGCCCTGATTGAACAGGGTGGCCACGACGGCCAGCAACATGCCGAGAGCGGACAGGGTATTTCCGCGTCGCGCTGTCTCGGGAGAGCTCAACTGCATGAGGCCCAGGCCGAAGAGGAGAGCTGCCAAAACGTAAGTCAGCTGAATGGCGATGTTCATTTCTTCTTGCCTTCTTTCTTCTTGAACATCGCAAGCATGCGGTTCGTCACCAGATAGCCACCCACCACATTGATCGTGGCGAATGCGACGGCTGCGGTTCCCAGAATGATCGCGAACTGCTCGTTTTCGGATCCTGCCGCGATGATCGCGCCGACGATGGTGATTCCAGAAATCGCGTTCGAACCGGACATCAGCGGCGTATGCAGCGTGGCAGGGACCTTCGAGATCAGCTCAAAGCCCAGAAAGATCGAAAGTAGAAGAATAAAGATGAGATAGACGAATTCGGGCGTCATGTCCTCTCCTCACTTGAACCGTTCGTTTCGAATCTGGCCTTCATGCGTCAGCAGGCACTCTTCGATGATCTCATCCTCCAGATTGAGGACGAATCGTTTCTCCTCCTTGTTCCAGAAGTGTGCGATCAGATTGACTAAGTTACTCGAGTACATCTGACTGGCATCGAGGGGCACGAGAGCCGGCAGGGGAGCCTGCCCCAGAATCTTGACTCCGTTGGACACCACCGTCTCCCCCAGCTGCGATCCTTCGATGTTCCCACCGGTTTCGACGGCCAGATCCACGAGCACGCTTCCGGGCCTCATGCGCGCAACCGTTTCAGCAGTGATGATGCGGGGAGCCTGCTTGCCGAACACCTGCGCCGTCGTGATGACGACATCGGATTTCTCGCAATGTTTGGCCATCGCCTCCTGTTGGCGGGCGAGCTGGTCCTCCGTCAGCTGTCGCGCATATCCCTGCTCCGTCTGGCCCGTCTCTCCCAGATCGAACTTGACGAACCTCCCGCCCACCGATCGCACCTGCTCCTCGACCACCGGCCTCGTGTCATAGGCCTCGACGATCGCACCCAGACGTTTCGCAGTTGCGATCGCCTGCAGGCCCGCCACACCCGCTCCGATCACGAAGACACGAACAGGAGTGATCGTGCCGGCCGGAGTCGTCATCATGGGGAAGATCTTGTCGATCGAGTTGGCCGCCAGGATCACGGCCACGTATCCGGCGAGATTGGCCTGCGAGCTCAGTGCATCCATCTTCTGAGCCAGCGTCGTTCGAGGAATCATTTCCATGCAGATGCCGGAGATCTTCCGGGCTGCCATCGCCTTCAGGAGATTTGCCTGATTGAACGGATCCAGAAAACTGATCAGGATCGAGCCCTCCCGCACCGGCTCCAGGTCCGCTTCGACCGGCCTTTTGAGGCGCAGAACCATGTCAGCCGAGGCAATCAGTTTCTTTCTGTCTGCGCTGATCTCGACGCCGGCGGACTCGTACTCGCCATCGGCAATTCCCACAGAAGCGCCGAGCCCGGTCTGCACCGCAACTCGAGCGCCGAGGTCGACCAATTTCTTCGCCCCGCCCGGCAAAAGCGGGATCCGACGATCCTGTTTGGTAGCCTCTACAGCTACAGCGATCTTCATCGAAAAAGCCTCCGATTCCATTTGTTTTCAACACCCGGTGTCCAGGATCTCAGCAAAGTATCAATTCAGGCGCCCAAATGGAATAGCCGCCGACAAATGAGAACTCATCGTCCCCATCGCTGGAAGATCGAGCTCGCAGGAACGTAGACTAGAGGAAAGAAACTCACCAGAAAACGAAAGGAGCCGGCCGAGTGTCTGAATCGGCATATCTTTCCAACGTCCGGATCGAGAGACTCCGGGGTCCACTTCGCCTTGCCTATCTTCCGGGAGAGCGCGATCCGGTTCGATTCGGAGTGCATGGGGCCGTGGCGGAACATTACGGACTCGACGCCGGTACTTTCGAACCGAATGCAACGACTCTCGATTACGTCGTGGCTGCGACGGCCGGGTGACTGACCGGAACGCTGGGAGGCGCGCTGGAAGCGCGAAAGATCGACGCAAGTAACGGAAAACTGGTCTCGGAGGCCACCGGTCGAGTGGTCAACGATCGGGGGGTCCTCGTGATCAAGAGCATCCATGTGCTCTACCATCTTTCGGGAGCCTCCGAACATCGACAGACCGTCGAACGGGTGCACGAGATGCATGCCGAGCACTGTCCGGTCTACCGGTCCATCCACGCAGCCATCGATATAACGACCGACTTGAAGTTCACATGACCACGAAACGGTTCGACCTTACGGTCTTCTTATGGAGGTCACGATGATGATTTCGGCAACGGTTCTCTCCGGCCTGCTGTTCTTGGCGGGGGGATGGATGCAGTCGGCTCCTGCGCAGCGTGTGGCAGCCGGCCCGGAAACCGTGCATCCCTTACTGCCGGGCATGCAAGCGCCCGACGTGTCTCTCAGAAATATCCAGGGTGAACCGGTATCACTCTCGAGTTTCGTTTTGAAGAAACCGACCGTGTTGATTTTCTACCGCGGGGGATGGTGACCATACTGCAACATGCAGTTGGGTCAACTGCAACAAATCGAATCCGCTCTGCTCGACCTGGGCTTTCAAGTCATTGCGATCAGTCCCGATCGGCCGGCCAATCTCGAGGCCAGCGTCGAGAAGCACAGTCTGACCTACACGCTCCTGTCCGACAGTGATATGGAGGCCTCGCGAGCGTTCGGTCTGGCCTACGAAGTCGATCCGTCGACCTTGGAGACCCTCAGGAACTACGGGACGGACCTGGAGGCTGCTTCCGGAGAGAAACATCACCAACTGCCCGTTCCGGCGGTCTTCTTGTTGCGGACGGACGGGCTGATCACTTTCATGTATGCCAATCCGAACTACAAGGTCCGTCTGGATCCCCGGATTCTCCTGGCGGCGGCTCGTGCAGAAGAAGAAAAGAACGAGAAGTGAAATTCCAGTTGAAACGCCCGGCAGTTCGAACGTAACATGAGTTTACGTCTCGAGAAGCTTGGGTTTCTACCATACTTTCCACAGTCATCAACCTTACATTGGGGGTGTTCTATGCGCACCGTTCTGCGGGTGCTTCTATTTTCCCTACTCGTAATGGCCTGTTCCGCGGCCCTTCAGGCCCAGGCCGTCTACCGGCTGCCTGATATCGCCACCGGCAACGGCCAGATCAAGACAACCTTCATCTTCAACAACAACGGCAACCAGGATGCCACGGTCACTTTGACCTTGACGAACCAGGCCGGAGAGACGGTGGACCTCAGCATCGAGGGTCTGGACGACGGTGCTGTCAAGAGCTTCTCGCTTCCCGCGGGCGAGACCCGTTTCTTCACGACCGACGGACAGGGAGAATTGTTCGTCGGCTCGGCCCGGGTCGAGTCGACCCAGGACATCGGCGTGTCGGCCGTTTTCTCGCTGCTGACCAATGGCGGGACGAGCATTCTGACGGAAGCCGGGATCGGTGCCTCGGCGGCGCTGACCCAGTTTTCCATGGCCGTCGATACGGTCCTCCCCTTCAATACGGGCTTGGCCGTCGCCAACCTGGGGACGGAGACCACCACCCTGACCTTCGAACTCTACAACGCGGACGGCGACCTCGTGGCATCGCGCAACGATGTGACCCTGCCGGGTCACGGCCAGCTCTCCCTCTATGTGGCCGGACCCGAAGGAATCTTCCCCAGCATGACGAACCTGCGCGGCAGACTCGTCGTCACGTCGAGCACGACGCAGATCGCGGCGATCACGCTGCGCCAGAATTCCGCCGCCGGCACGCCTCTGACGACGCTGCCTGCGATCCCCTCGACGTTTGGCGGCAGGGTGTTCGACCTTTCTCAGGTAGCCAATGGAGTCAAAGGAATTGGGATCAAGACCCAGTTCATCATCTTCAGTCTGGGCCCTGCTGTGACCGTCCATCTCTCTCTGAAGAACGACGACGGAGACGCCTTTTCGGTCCAACTTTCCAACGGAGAGAGCGGCAGCGAATTCGACATCCCGGTCCCTGCCGGCGGCGCCGTCTTCCTCGAGACAGACGGCACCGGGACGCTGACCACCGGTTCGGCTCACATTACCTCCGACACGCCGGTCGGCCTGACGGCGGTCTTCAGCCTCCTCGACGCTCAAGGGAAGGTGACGGTCGAAGCCGGCGTCGGCAATTCGCCGGTCGCCGCCCGATTCAGCATCCCGGTGGACACTACCTCCGGTTTCAACACGGGAGTGGCCCTGTCGAACCCGAACGACTCGGCAGCAACGGCCCACGTCATCTTCTTCGGCACCGATGGAGCGATCACCCAGGGTCCCGATATCAACATCCCGGCCTGGGGCCATACGGCAAAGTATGTCGCTGGTTCCAACGGACTCTTCGACAACTTCGGAGCGAAGCAGGGCCAGCTCGGCGTGCAGAGCGACGTGCCGCTCTCGGGGCTGGGTCTCCGTCAGCAGCTCGGCAGCGCGAACCTGACGACGCTCCCCAACGTGAACGGAATCGCCAGCGACGGGTCGGGCGCCACCCCGAGCAATGAGAATTTGTTGCGCAAGCAGATCTCGGGTCTCGATTTCAGTGCGGACTCGACGCTCGACGTCCAGCTTCCGGCCGGATTCAAGCTCAGCGGCCCCATTACAACCCCCAGTATGACGACGTTTCCCTTCGGACTGGTCCAGGCCGTCTCCACGACGGGCGAGATCTTTACCGCCAGTCCGAGCTTCGGCATCACCGGCAGCAGTTACTCGATGGTCGTTCCCGCCGGGTCGTACAATGTCCGCGTCTGCACGGTCGATGCCTCCGCGGCGTCCGGTGACGGTCCGCTCGCGGCGACCTTCAATCTCCAGACGGTACGGAACGTGGTCGTCGATGAGGACAAGACGGTGCCTGTCAACGTGGACGCCGTCACGCTTCATACCGTCACCGGCACGGTCGACAATCTGGCCGAGCTGCCGGTCGATACGTCGTCCGATTCCGTCTTCCTGGCCTTCTCTTCGGAGCAGTCGAGAACCCAGGCCGTCGCCGAGCTCGGCTCGGACGGCAGCTTCTCGTCCCAGCTCACCGACGGGACCTACAAGGCGAGCATCATTTTCGGTCAGGGCCAGGACACCAACAACGACAACGTAGTCGACCAAGTCGAACAGGCGACGATCGTGTGGGACATCACCGACGTCATCGTCAGCGGCAGCGATGTCAGCGGGGCGACGGTGACGATCCCCGACCTGGCGACCCTGAGCGGCCAGATTTCGCAATCCGATACGGTCGACTTCAGCGACTCGATCGTCACGGCGCTCAACCTTCAGATCCCCACGAACGCCGCCCTCACCCAATGTTTCCCGCTCGCGGGCACGGGAGCCAGCTTCGGCGGGGCCGATGCAATGGGGAACTACTCCCTGACGATTCAGAAGAACCTGCCCTACGACATCGCCGCGAATGTTCCGGCAACGGAAGTGGGCTCGGACCAGCAGGGAGTCGTCAGCTCTCCTCTGCCCGGCACGAACCGGATGTCGTTCAGCCAGGACAGCAACACGCTCAACCTCACCGTGCCCGCTTTTCCGGCCCTTGTGACGCTGTCCGGCACGGTTACCGGTCCGACGGGTGCCGCCGTCTCGGGTGCGACCGTCACCGCGACGACTTCCGGAGGCCTGACGGAGACGCCCAACGCCTCGTTCTCGGCGAGCGTGACGACCGATGCCTCGGGACATTACTCATTGACCGTCCTGAGCGGCATGGATTACCGGGTGGAAGTGGCGCCCCCAGTATCCGCGGGTTCGGGACTTCCGTTCTAGTTCACGTGCTCACCGGGCATCGCGATGCCCGGTGAGCCCCCCCGGACGAAGGGTTTCCAGGACGCCGCTGTTTCCGATCCGGAGAATCAGAGGAGTGCTCCCACTCCCGATTCCGCCGCTTCGACGAGGCCGGGACGCCGGATGAGTTCTCCGGAGATGTTCAAGTCATCCTGAAAATAGTGATCTCGCTCCGTGTGAGGAACGGCCCGGCGCACGAATCGGTGGGCTTCCTCGACACCCCTTCCGGGACGAAGAGGGCGCCGGTAGTCGAGCGCCTGCGCGGCCGTCAACAATTCGATCGCGAGGACCATCTCCACATTCCGGAACACCTGGAGGAGCTTGAGCGCCGCGATGCTCCCCATGCTGACATGATCCTCCTGGCCCAGACTGGTCGGGATGGAATCGACGGAAGCGGGATGGCACAGCACCTTGTTCTCGGAGACGAGAGCTGCAGCCGTGTACTGAGGAATCATGAATCCGGAGTTGATGCCTGTTTCGCGCATGAGGAGAGCCGGAAGACCGTCATGACCGCCCAACAGCAGATAGGTCCGCCGCTCCGAAATGCCGGCCAGCTCGGCCAGGGCCAGCGCCGCGAAATCGAGGGCAAGTGCGAGGGGCTGGCCGTGGAAATTTCCTCCACTGAGAATGTCTCCATCCGGAAAGACGAGCGGATTGTCGGTGGCGGAATTGATTTCCGTCTCCAGCACCTTGGCAGAATAATTCAGGGCGTCCCGGCTGGCGCCGTGGACCTGTGGTACGCAACGAAGACAGTAAGGGTCCTGGATCTTCCCGCAATGCCGGTGCGACTCCAGGATTTCGCTCCCCAGCAGTAACTGGCGGACGTTCTGCGCCACTTGTACCTGGCCCGGGTGGGGGCGCACTTCCTGGATCCGCGGATCGAAGGGCTTGACCGAGCCCTGCAGAGCCTCGAGGCTCATCGTCGCGACCAGGTCCGCGCACCTGACCAGTCTCCTGCAGCGAACGGCAACCCAGCATCCGTAGGCGGACATCAGCTGGGTCCCATTGATCAGCGAGAGACCGTCTTTCGCCTCGAGCCGGATCGGCGCGAGCCCCCGCTGCTCGAGGACGGGAGCGGCGGCCACAGGCCCGTCCTCTCCCCTCTTCCAGAAATACCCGAGGCCGATCAGAGGCAGGGCCAGGTGAGCCAGCGGCGCGAGGTCACCGGAAGCACCGACACTTCCCCGACTTGGAATCGCTGAGATCAGGTCCAGCTCCCAGAAATCGAGCAGGCGCTGAAACGTTCCCATGGAGACGCCCGAGAATCCCAGCCCCAGCGAGTGGATCTTGAGCTCCAGCATCAACCGGGAAATGTCTCTCGGAACCAGCTCTCCAACGCCCACGGCATGGCTGACCAGCAGGTTGCGCTGGAGCTCACGGATCTGCCCGGCCTCGATGCGTTTCTGAGCCAGCACTCCGAAGCCGGTGTTGATCCCATAGTAGGAGGTACCGTCGCGCAGCGCGGCTTCCACCCGGGCCCGTCCCGCGAGGACGCGCTCGGGATCCCGCCGGAGTTCCGCGAGACTTTCCCTCAGGTCTTCGTCCAAGGTCGCGATGTTGAGGCGTCTCATGAGCGCAACTTGGGCACATCGTTCCCGGCCGCTCGTGCCGTTTCGACGGCCGTCTCACAAGCGGGATCGGCATGCTCCATCACGCCTCTATAGCACCGGGCACCCCGGATTGTCCATCGGTTGAGCATGGAACCCGGACCGTTTGACCGCGAACGCGACCCAAGACCGAACATCACCCAGCGAAAGCTGAAATTGAGGATTCCCCGCCCTCCCATCTGGCCTCGCCCGATGGTAGTATTCCCCCGAATCAGCGTGGGCAGCCCCACGCTGCGCCAACACAGAGGAACGATGCCGCATGCAACATCTGCAGCTTCTCGACATCGGCGTAATTCTGGCCTTCTTCATGGTGATCATCGCTGTAGCCGCCTACTACTCGAGGAAGGCCGGCAAGGACACCGGACAGTTTTTCCTGTCCGGGCGCAACATGCCCTGGTACATCGCCGGGACGGCGATGGTGGCCACGACTTTCGCCGCCGACACGCCGCTGGCCGTCACCGAGCTGGTGGCTCGAAATGGCATTGCAGGAAACTGGCTGTGGTGGAATCTCGCCATCGGAGGCATGCTGACCGTCTTCTTCTTCGCGCGGCTCTGGCGCCGTGCCGGCATCATGACGGATGTCGAATATGTGGAGTTGCGCTATCACGGCAGGGCGGCGGCGGCACTGCGCGGTTTTCGGGCCATCTACCTGGGGCTGTTCATGAATGCCATCGTGCTGGGCTGGGTCAACAAAGCGATGGAGAAGATCTTCAAGGTTACGATCCCGGAGGTCGATCCCTTCCTGCTGGTGGTCCTCTGTGCGTTCATTCTGGCTCTCTACGCTTCAGCCTCCGGCCTGCTGGGAACGGCCCGCACCGACAGTCTGCAGTTCGTCTTCGCCATGGTCGGATGCATCATCCTCGCGGTGATCGTCATCGAACTTCCGCAAATCGGGGGGCTGTCATCCCTCGAGGCCAAGCTCGCTCCGCAACTTCTCGATTTCTTTCCACGCATCGGAGATGTCTCGGCCGGCGGGGTGACCGGAGGCGCACTCGCGATTACCACGGGAGCCTTCTTTGCCTACGTGGGCGTCCAGTGGTGGTCGGCCTGGTACCCGGGCGCCGACCCGGGGGGAGGCGGCTACATTGCGCAGCGTATGATGTCGGCCAAGGACGAAAGGCACAGCCTGTTCGCGACCCTCTGGTTCACCATCGCGCATTACACGCTCCGTCCGTGGCCGTGGATCCTCGTGGCGCTGGCCGCGCTGGTCATTCTCCCCAGGGCGGAGAATCCCGAAGCGATCCGCACTGAAAATCCTCAGCTCTATGAGAAAGTCGCGGCCGCCTACGAGAGTCCCGGGTTACTCGTCAGTCTCGGCGCGGAAGCCCAGTCGAGTGAGTTTCGTGCGATGTACGAAAAGTACGAGAATACGGTCGACCCGGGCGTGATGTACCCGAAGCTCATGTTGCGCTACCTTCCCCCCGGCCTGCTCGGACTGCTGATCGCCGTTTTCCTGGCAGCCTACATGTCGACCCTGGCCTCGCAGCTGAACTGGGGCACGTCCTATATCATCAACGATTTCTACCGGCGGTTCATACGGCGCGAAGCAGATGAGCGCCACTATGTCCGAGTCTCCCGGCTGGGCATCCTGCTCATGACCGTTTTCTCGCTGCTGGTGACGCGCTTCTTCCTGACCCGGATCTCCGGTGCCTGGGAATTCGTCATCAACGCCAGTGCCGGCATGGGTGCCGTCCTCATCCTGCGCTGGTTCTGGTGGAGGATCAACGCCTGGTCGGAGATTTCGGCAATGATCGCCCCTCTGCTCATCTACCCGGCGGCACGCTACGGTTTCGGTATCCAGCCCCCGCTGACGCTCTATCCCACGGTCCTCGGAACCACACTGGTCTGGCTGGCGGTGACCTTCCTGACGCGGCCCGTACCCGAAGGCAAACTGGTGGACTTCTATCGCCGGGTTCATCCCGGCGGGGTGGGCTGGCGTAGAATCGCAGCGCTGGCGCCCGAGGTCCGTTCCGACAGCGGATTCGGCCGGCTCTTTCTCGACTGGCTGTTGGGAATCATCCTGGTCTATTCCATCCTCTTCGGAGTCGGGGACCTTCTTTTCGGTGAACTGCTCAGCGGTCTGGCAATCCTTGTCATCGCCACCCTGGCCGCCCTCTGGATCTGGCGCGATCTGGCGCGGGCGGAACCCGGAGTGCTCGGATAGTTCTTGGTTCCGAAACTCTTGTTATCATAGGGCGATCTGACACGGGGCGAAAACCGACCGTAGGGCTTCAAGGATGACAAAAATCAATTCGACTGACTGCGTGCATGCCGGAGCGGAGAGGAATCACACCGAGGGCTCGGTCACGCCTCCAATCATCCATTCCGCTCCATTTTCCTTCTCTTCGACCCGCGAACTTCGGGATTTCATGGAGGGCCGTTCGGTTCGCCGGCAACCGGAGTACGGACGGATGGGCAATCCGACCGTCGCCTCGGTCGAGAAGAGGCTGGCCGCTCTGGAAGGGGCCGAGCGGGTGCGCCTTTTCGGAAGCGGTATGGCCGCCGTGACGACACTGTTTCTCTGGTTTCTCAAATCGGGAGATCGACTCATCCTGACCTCCGACTCCTATCGCCGAACCCGTGATTTCGGCGTCCTGCTCAACAAGTTCGGAGTCGAACTCGATCTGGTGCCTCCAACCATGGATGCGATCGAGGAAGCCATCCGGCCCGAGACCCGGCTGATCTTCTCGGAGATCCCGACGAATCCTTACCTGCGCGTCCTCGATGTGCACCGCCTGGTCGATTTGGCTCGTCGCCATGGAATTCTGAGCATCGTGGACAGCACGTTCGCCACTCCGGTCAACTTCCGCCCCCTCGAGATCGGGGCCGATCTCGTCACGCACTCCGCTACCAAGTATCTGGGAGGGCACAACGATCTCATCGCCGGCGTCGTTGCAGGAAGGGCGGAGCTGGTCGACCCGGTCAGCGAATTCCTGATGACCCTGGGCGGGATCTGTGATCCCAATACCGCGTTCATGCTGGAACGCGGTCTGAAAACCCTCGAGTTGCGCGTCGAGCGCCATAATGCCAACGGTCTGCAGGTCGCGGAATTCCTCGAGGCCCGCCCCGAGGTCGAACGGGTTTTTTACCCCGGACTCCCTTCGCACCCCGACTTCTCCCTGGCCCGGGATCTGATGACGGGCTTCGGCGGTGTCGTGACATTCCTCGTCAAGGGGGGATTCGAGAAGACGGCGGCCTTCGTCGATCATCTCAAGATTCCCAGACTGGCCCCGAGCCTCGGTGGTGTCGAGTCTCTCGTCGACCACGTTGCGCTCATGAGTTTCTGGGAAATGTCCCGGGAACAACGCGAATCCTTTGGCATCCACGACAATCTGGTACGCCTTGCCGTTGGAATCGAGGATCCCCAGGACCTTGTCGCGGATCTTGACCAGGCCCTGTCCGCTGCGGGCAGCTAGGCGGCCGGCGTCGTGAGAACGGCGCAAGGGCTGTGGCGAATCACCCGTTCGGTTGTCGTCCCGATCGTGGTGATCTCCAGGAAGGGCCGGTGTTCGAAACCCATCACGATGAGGTCGGCTCCCTCCTCCCGGGCCGCCAGCACGACCTGCTCGGACGCTTCACCGGATCGCACCACCTCCTTTACCCGGCACCGCTTCCGACTTTCCTCCGGGATGAAACTGCAGAGCTGAGACATCGGGTCGTCGATGCTGCCCGACTCCTCCACCGCATACACTGCAACCAGATCTGCTTCGAAGCGGGATGCCAGATCGCAGGCCAACAGTACGGCCTCACGCGCATGGTCGGTGAAATTGACCGGCACGAGAATGCGTTCCGGCTGGGCCTTGCCCGGACCGCCTCTCGCCACCAGGACCGGACATTGCGCACTCTTGACGAAATTCTCGGCGACCGAACCCATCATCAGCCGGGCCAAACCCGTCCGACCATGGCTCCCGAGCACGAGCAGGTCCGGATCGAGTTGCCTCATCTCGTTTTCTATGACCTCCAGAGCATGCCCTGTCTCGATTTCGAGCTTGACCTTCACATCCGGGTCCACGTACTCATCTGCCAGTTCCTGCAGGGCACACATAAGGTGCTCGCGATCGAGTTCCGATTGGTTTGCAAGTTCCTCGACCTGGGAGTGGGTGAAGTAGACCGGAAGCTCGATCCAGGATGCATGCAACAGTTCGAGCTGCGCTTCGAACGTTGCGGCAAACCGGTTCGCCCAGGATACCACTCCACCGGATGCACGACTGAGATCGACGGGACACAGGATGCTGCGGGGTTGAAAGCCTGGCATAGTCACCTCCGAGTTTCCTTCAGCTAAGCACTTGTCTTTCTTTAGTTTCAGCTTCAGTTTCT
Organism: uncultured Acidobacteriota bacterium; assembly: GCA_963823995.1. Taxonomy (GTDB): domain Bacteria; phylum Acidobacteriota; class UBA6911; order RPQK01; family JAPXNP01; genus JARRKC01. The sequence goes on along the minus strand of CAWGNQ010000006.1, from coordinate 1,370,406 downwards.
CGCGGCGTCGAATGTGCTGCAAGCGCCGGCTTCGTTTTGGGTTCCGACTCTCTGCCGGAGATGGGCGGCGAGAGGGCCACGGATGGGGGATGCGCGTCCATTGACAATTCGAGGGCAGGCCGGGTACACGATAGCCATGTACATTCTCTGTTTCGAGAGCGGAGGAACGAAGCTCGTGGCGTCCGTGGCCGACCTCCAGGGTCGCCTGGTCGACACAGTCATCGAGAGACGATCCCGCAACCAGAAGGCTCCGGAGACGCTGGACCGGATCTATGAAATGGGTCGGCGGATCCTGGATGGAAGGCCTCTCTCGGCCATCGGTTTCGGCTTCGGAGGGACCGTTCGAAGGAGTGACCGACGCCCGACCTCCTGTTTCCATGAGGAGGGATGGGACGGCGTCGACGCGCGGGCGTTCCTTTCGGGTCGTTTCGAAGTCCCCGTTCTGATCGAGAACGACTGCAAGCTGGCGGCCCTGGCCGAGGCCTGGGAAGGGCCGTCGGCTCCGGCAGGGATTCTCCTCTATGTAACCATCGGCACGGGAATCGGCGCGGGCATCGTGCGTCGCGGCTATCTCGTGGAGCTGGGCGACCTTGGGGAGGCGGAGATTGGGCATGTGATCGTGGAGCCTGGGGGCCTTCCCTGCGCATGTGGCAATCGCGGCTGCCTGGAGGCGTATTGCTCCGGCCCGGGCCTCAAGGCTCTCGCCCGTCAATCGACAGGGCAGGATCGGGAACCCGAGGAGCTGATGGAGGCGTTCCGGCGGGCTGAACCGGGAGCTCGAAGAACGGTCGAGCAAGCCGCCGAATACCTGGGCCGCGCGCTCGGGATGGCCGTCAACCTGTTCGCTCCCGATCAGATCGTTCTGGGAGGCGGAGTGATGACGGATAACGGCGCCTTTCTCGATCTGGTCCGCAACCGCGCCGAGGCATTCGCGTTTCGACCCTTCTGGTCGGCTCTCAGGGAATTTCGTTCGTCTCGGCTGGGTCCGCAGGTCGTCGGCCGGGGTGCGGCGATCTATGTGTTGCAGCAACGCGGCAAACAGGCGCCTGGAGCCCAGTTCCGACTTTAGATGCTGTGACTTGGGATTTCCGACGTGAGCACCAGACTTGACGATGTCAAATCTCGAGTCCTCCGAAGTGGGAACCCCGGACTCGTCGGAGGGGGAGTTACCGACGGGCCCGGGGGTGCAGAAAGGGGTCGGGTCTCTGTCAGTCCTTTTGCCAGCGCCCGAAGTGATAGAGCGGCAAAGAGGTCAAGACACGACCTGTCTGCAAGAGGCCCAAGGTGACGATTCCGTCGGAGTCGGTCGTCACCTCGAGGATTCCCTTGAAATCTTGCGGCAGGCCCGAGGAATCGAAGAGCTGCTCGATATAGCGGGCCATCTGGCTGCCCGCGGGAATGGCGACCGTCTCCTCGGCAACACTCTCTCCCCCGGCGTCCCGCAAGATCAGCTTGACTTCGGCCTCGGTCGCACCCGTGTTGACGATTGCAACGCCTGTATCGATCCCCGCGGAGTACTGCACGGGTAAGAAGGAGTTGAAGAAACGGGCGCGCTCGAGCACAGCCGGCAGGACAGCCACTTGCGACTCGACCGCGCCGGCGGCATCACTGATCGTATAGTATGCAGTGGCGAGCAGTCGTTTTCCTCTGTCCACGGGCTGATCGTCCATGTATCCCCAACCGTTCGTCGAGGCACTGTCGGAGTCGGCGCTCGTCGGATCATCCACCTGAATCAGCACCCATCCCGTCTGGACACCGCCCGCCGCGGTGATTTCGAAGAACTCGACGCCCGAAGGATCGAGCGAAAAGCGGTGTTCGGACCCGGTCGCGTCACCGATCGTAACATCCATCGGAGCGCCGGTATTCGAAAAGAACAACAGGGTGCCGGTCGTGACGAGTTGGTCGGAGACCAGCCAGCCCAGTCGGAGCCGACTACCGAGGTTTCCAAGCACGAGCGTGGTCGTAATGTCGCCGCCGACGGCCACCTGCGGGAGTACGAGGTTCCGCTCGAGTTCGAGACCCTGCCATCCGGCGAACCGTCCCGGGTGATCCGTCCCGGGCTGCTGGCCGCCTGCGGAATCTCCTGGCTGGTCTCCCGCGGGTTCCTGGCCGCCCGGGTCCTGACCACCCGGACCCCCACTCCCGTTCCCCTGCCCCTGGCCGGCAGCGAGGGACACCGAGAAAATCGCGATGTATATCAGGCTCATCATTCCCAGTCTCTTGAACTTCATCGGCATATCTCCATTCTGTCGAACTCCTCCCCGACTCATCGCCTGGTCAGGAAGCAGCAACAGCAAATCGCGTGCCACTGTCTGCGCATGTCGGCGGGGCCCTGTTCCCGGGAGCTTCCGGCGCACCGATGCGAAGGGCCGAGTCACCCTGACCCACCCGCCGTGTCGAATTTGCCCGGCTCCGACCGTTCATTCGAAGCTGGTGTTCTGTTGGTCGAGTAAGCTAGAATCGCATCGGCGATGCAACCCGGTCGTGGAGCGGCTGATCGAGTTTCGCCCGGTTAGCGAGACCAATGCGCACGTGAAGGAACCTGTCCCTGCGACGAGGTGGAAGCGAAGGGTTCGAGATGCTGTCGGAAGAAGTCTTCCTGGCGAGACAGCCAATCTTTGATCGCACTAAAACGGTGCATGCCTACGAATTGCTCTTTCGATCGGGTACGGAGGATCGCGCCATCTTCTCGGACGGGAGCCGGGCGACGTCTCACGTCATCGACACCGGCTTCTTCACGATGGGTCTGGAACGACTGACGGCCGGCAAGCCCGCTTACATCAATTTCCCGAGAGATCTCCTGTTGAAGGAATGGGCCACGCTGCTCCCACCCAAGCAGACCGTCATCGAGATCCTCGAAGAAGTGGTGCCGGACACCGAGGTTCTCGATGCCTTGTCGAGGCTCAAGCAGCAAGGCTATCAGCTGGCGCTCGATGACTTCGTCTGTACCGACGGCTACGCGGAACTGATCCGGCTCGCCGACGTCATCAAGGTGGACTTTCTACTGACGCAACCGGATGTTCGTCTGAAACTCCTCGATCAACTGAATCGCCTCGGTCCTCCGCAGCTCGCGCTCCTGGCGGAAAAAGTCGAGACCTACGCAGAATTCGAGGAGGCAGTCGATCTGGGCTTCCGGTACTTCCAGGGGTATTTCTTCAGTAAGCCCGCCATTCTCTCCGCCCGACGGATTCCGGCTCACAAGATGACCTACGTGCGGATCCTCCAGGAGATTCAGAACCCAACACTCGACTTCGGCCGGATCGAACAGGTCATCAAGGGGGATCTCTCCCTGACGACGAAGCTGCTGCAATACATCAATGCCGCGGCGTTTCCCTGGCGGCGGCGCATCGAGTCGGTCAAACAGGCCCTGGTGCTCCTTGGCGAGACGCCTTTGCGCAAGTGGGTGTCGGTCGTGGCGCTCTCGGAAATGATGAGTGACAAGCCGCGGGAACTGGCCGTCACGGCATGCGTTCGCGGGCATTTCTGCGAAGGTCTCGGAGCGGCCATGGCTTCGCGGCCTTCGGAACTCGACTGCTTTCTTGTCGGCTCGTTTTCGACTCTCGACGCCATGCTCGATGTCGACCTCGAAGAGGGTCTGCGGCAGCTTCCGCTTTCGGAAAACGTCGCAAATGCATTGCGGGGTGCGGACAACGAGTTCGGCCGGATGCTGAAAGCCACGATCGCTTACGAACAGGCCGACTGGCCCACGATGCGAGCCCAGTGTTCGGAGCTGGGAGTCCGGCCGAACACGTTGCCGGACCTGTATGTGGAATCGGTCGAGTGGGCCGACCGGATCTTCAGCGCCACGCTCTGACTGCGCCCGTGCTTTCAGTCCAGCCGTTTCTTGAAGCGGAGGGTACTGAAGAGGAGGACGGCCACGCCCAGTGCCAGGAGTCCGAGCATCTGAGGCCAGAGGACATTGAAGCCGACCCCCTTCAGGAAGACGCCGCGGGAGATCTCGAGGAAATACCGAACGGAATTGAGATAGGTGAGGTACTGGACGAGAACGGGCATGTTCCGGATGGGGAATGCGAACCCGCTGAGCATGAAGATCGGCAGGAAAAAGAAGAAAGATCCCATGACCGCCTGTTGCTGAGTGCCTGAGATGGTGGAAATCAGCAACCCGGTGCCGAGAGTGCTCAGCAGAAAGAGAATGCTTCCGGCGAGCAGCACCAGGGGACTGCCCCGAAAAGGGATCCCGAAAACCAGAAGGGCCACACCGGTGACGAAGACCACCTCGAGGAGACCGATCACGGCAAACGGAAGCGTCTTGCCGAGGATCAGTTCGGAAGATCGGATCGGGGTTACCATCAACTGCTCCAGAGTGCCGATCTCCTTCTCTCTTACGACCGCCATGGCAGTCAGCATAACGGTGATGAGCCCGATGATGTTGACGACCACGCCCGGCACGAAGTAATCCTGGCTTCGAAGCTGAGGATTGAACCAGATGCGGCTTTCGAGAGTGACTCCCGATTCAGGCAGCCGGACGGCGCCTCCGCGACTGGAAGTCGCCGAGACGAGCCTTGCGGCAACCAGATCACGTGCCTTTCTCTCGGAATAGTCGGCCACCACACGGCTGATGTAGCTCGCGGCGATGGCGGCGGTATTCGAATTGGTGCCGTCGAGAAGCGCCTGGACCGCCGGTTTTCGTCCTCTCCGCAGATCGGCGGCAAAGCCTTCGGGAACTCGGATCACGGCCAGGACTTGGCCCCGATCGAGTACCTGTTCGACGCGAGACTCGTCTTCGATCTCGCGGACCACCGTGAAATAGGGCGATGTCTCGAAATCCGTGCGCAGCTGGCGGCTATCAGGCGTCCGATCCCGGTCCATCCAGGCCAGCCGACTGTTCTCTACATCGAGGTTGACTGCATAGCCGAAGATGATCAGCTGGATGATCGGCGGAGCGATCAAGAGGGCGCGAGCGCGAGGCTCGCGGAGCACCTGAAGGATCTCCTTCTTGAAGATGACGCCCACTCTTCCGAACATCATGCGATTTTGCCTTTCACCTGCCGGGTTGCCGCCAACGCAACGATCACGGCAAACACAGTGAGGAAGAAGATCTCCCCGCCGATGACCGGCAGGCCTACTCCCTTCAGAAAGATGCCTTTGAGCACGGCCACGAAATAGCGGGCGGGAATCAGGTAGGTGAAAAGCTGAACCGGCATGGGCATGTTCTCGATAGCGAAGACAAATCCTGAGAGGAGAAACGCCGGCAGGAAGGAAGAGATCATGCCGAGTTGGTAGGCAAGCAACTGGCTGCGCACGGTCGCCGACAGGAAGATACCCCAACACAAGGCCCCGGCCAGGAACACGAAGCAGCTGACAGCCAGCAGAAGGAGATTCCCCCGCAAGGGAACACCGAAGACCATGACGCCGAGCACGACGGCGAGAACCGTGTCCGCAACGCCGAGTACGAAGTAGGCGGACATCTTTCCCAGAACGAGCTCGAGCGGCCGGATCGGCGTCGACAACAGCTGCTCCATCGTGCCCATCTCCCACTCCCGCGCAATCGTAAGCGACGTCAGCAACGCCGCAATGATCATCAGAATGACGGCAATGAGTCCGGGGACAATGTAATTCTTCGATTCGAGCGTGGTGTTGTACCAGATTCGGCTCCGGAGTTCGATCGGCGCTTCGAAGCGGTTTCCCGATTCGAGATTCAACCTGCGGTTGCGAAGATCCTGCGAAAAGGTGGTCACGATGGCCGTTGCGTAGCCGAGGGCGATCGATGCCGTATTTGAATCGGTCCCGTCGAGGAGCAACTGGACCTTCGCCGTTCTTCCCCGCCCGATATCGGCGGCGTATCCCCGGGGGATCGTGAGTACGGCAAGACAGGTGTCGCGGTCCACGAGTCGTTCCGCTTCGGCGTAGTTCTCCACGTCGGTGCTGAGATCGAAATAGCGCGAGCCCGCGAAGCGGGAGGCCAACTCACGGCTGTCCGGAGTCTGATCCTGATCGAACAGTGCCAGGGGAATGCGGTCCACATCCAGGGTGAGGGCATAACCGAACAGAGCCATCATCACCACCGGAAGGGCCAACGACATGACGAGACTGCGCGGATCCCTAAGGATGTGCAGGAACTCCTTATGGGCCACGGCCCGGAAACGACGGAAATTCACCTTCGTTCCCCTTTCTGGGCCTGTTCGACCCGGAGCACGAAGACATCCTCGATGCTGGGCCGGACTTCCTCCAGGCTTCGAATGGCGATATCCTCCGCTGCCAGCCTGCGGCGGATTGCCGACTCGGCTTGCTCGACATCACTTGCACGAATCCGCAGCCCATTGCCGAAGATCGCCAGATCGAGCACCGCCTCATCGTCTTCGAGGGTCCGCATGCTCGCGAGCATGTCCGACGATTCGAGCTGCAGGAAACGGCTGTCGGCAAGACTGTGTCTCAAGTTCGCGGGTGCATCCAGGGCGATCACCGCACCGGCATCCATCAGTGCCAGTCGATGGCAGTACTCGGCCTCGTCCATGTAGTGCGTCGTCACGAAGATGGTTCTCCCCTGTTCGGAGAGCTCATAAATCAGATCCCAGAAGCGACGGCGGGCCAGCGGATCGACTCCCGATGTCGGTTCGTCGAGGAAGAGGATCGGCGGCTCGTGCAGGATGGCACAACCCAGTGCCAGGCGCTGCTTCCATCCTCCGGGCAGCAGCGACGTCAGCATGCGTCGTCGTTCGCCGAGGCCGAGCAGTTCCAGAACTTCCTGCTTTCGTGCGCGGCGGCGACCGTTGGGCAGTGCGTAGATACCTGCGAAGAAGTCGAGGTTTTCTTCGACCGACAGCTCATCATAGAGGGAGAACTTCTGGGACATATATCCGATGTTCTGTTTGATTTTCTCGGGTTCCTCGTAGACGTCGAAGCCTCCCACCCGGGCCGAGCCGGAGGTGGGTCTCAGCAAGCCGCACAGCATGCGGATCGTCGTGGACTTCCCTGCCCCGTTTGAACCCAGGAATCCGAAAACTTCGCCGGCATACACGTTCAGACTGACCCGGTCGACAGCCACGAAATCGCCGAATCGGCGCGTCAACTCCCTGGTTTCTACCGTCACCTCATTCATCAGCGCGCCTTTTCCGTGACCAGGGCGATGAAGACATCTTCCACGGAAGTCGACACGGCTTCCGTGGTCACATTCGAGTTCCCGCTCGAGCGTAGGAACTCCTTCAGATCGGATTCGGTCGCGTCCGGCTCGAGCATGACGCGTACGCTTGCTCCCGACGGCCGGACGGTCCGCGCCGAGGGCCACCCCTCCAGGGTCCGCCGACACCCGCGCACGTCCTCGCAGTGCAGACGGAAGCAACGCCCCCCGACGTGACGGCCCAGCGCATCGGGCGCGTCGCAAAGGATCAGTCGCCCCTCATGCATGAGACCGACACGGTTACAGCGTTCGGCTTCATCCAGATACGCCGTGGAGACGACCACCGTGAGGCCGCTCCTGACGAGCTGATAGAGGATGACCCAAAAATCCCTGCGTGAAATCGGGTCGACGCCGTTGGTCGGTTCATCGAGGAAGAGCACCTCCGGTTCATGCAGGAGGGCACACATGAGACCGAGCTTCTGTTTCATGCCGCCGGACAGTTTGCCCGCCTGTCGATCCCGGAAGGGGGTCATTCGGGTCATCGAGAGGAGCTCGTTCATGAGCGTGTCCCTCCTCTCGGCGCCGAGGCCGAAGAGATCGGCGTAGAAATAGAGGTTCTCATCCACCGTCAGGTCGACGTAGAGACCGAACTGCTGCGCCATGTATCCAATGCGGTCGCGGACACCGGCCGGATGCACCGCAACGTCCAGGCCCGATACCTCGACCCGCCCTGCCGTCGGTTCAAGCAGGCCGCAGAACAGGCGCATCGTCGTTGTCTTGCCGGCGCCGTCCGGACCCACGAGGCCGAAAATCTCTCCTTTTCGAATCTCCAGGTCAAGAGAATCGACGGCGGTGCGCTGGCCGAACCTCCGTGTCAGCCCCATGGCTCTGACGATGGCCGACCTCTCGCTGGTGGTTTCCAGGCTCCTCATTGCTCCCCGCCCTCGTCGAGAATGAGCTCCGCATCGACCGGCATGTTCAGTTTGAGCTCCTGCTTCGGATTCGCGATGTCGACTTTGATCCGGTAAACCAGCTTGACCCGTTCCTGCCGGGTCTCGATCTGCTTGGGAGTGAATTCCGCCTCGGAAGCGATGAAGGACACCCGGCCTTGATACACCTTGCCCGGAAAGGAATCGGTGGTGATCCTGACGGGCATCCCGAGCTTGACCCGGCCGAGTTCGGTCTCCGGAATATAGCCTCTCACCCACGGATGTGCCAGATCTCCCAGCGTCACGATGGCCGATCCCGCCGCCACGACCTCGCCTTCTTCGGCCGATTTGACAAGCACGACGCCATCGTAGGGGGCAGTGGCCCGTGCGTCGTCGATCTGAGTCTGGATCTGGGAAATCCTGGCTTTCAATGCTTCCGCTTCAGTCTCGAGCGTCTTCAGGGCCTGCTGGTTCCGTTCGATCTCGAGCTGGGTGGACTCGGTCTGTCTCAGACCTGCTTCTGCCCGCTTGAGGTTCTCACGGGCGATCTGGACGTCCTGGCGACGGGGTCCCTCGACAACCAGATCGTATCGTTCCCTGGCCTGTTCGAGATTACCCTGGGCGGAATCATAGGCTGCCTGACTCTGATCGAACTGGGATCGCGAAATATCTTCCGTCGAGTAGAGCTCCCGAGACCGTTGCCAGTCTTTTTCGGCTCTCTGAAATGCCGCCTCGGCCACCGCGACCGAGGCCTGTGCCTCTCGAATCTCCTGAGGCCGGGAACCTTCCTGAAGTCTTTCCAGGGTTGCCCGAGCCTGGCCGATCTCCGCCCTGCGCTGCGCGATCTGAGCTTCGAGGCTCCGCTTCTGGAAGTCAATCAGGGTCTGAAGTTCCTTTTTCCGAGAGGCATTTCCACGCAGCTGGGCCTCGGCTTCACGCATCTGGTCCTGCAGCTGTCGGTCATCCAGACGGGCGATCAGCTGCGACTTGTCGACGGAGTTCCCTTCGTCGACGAGCAGTTCGATGATCTGTCCCGGAAACTTGAAGGCCACGTCCGTCTGCAGCAACTCGATGTTGCCGGAGAACCCGATCTGTTCCCGTGCGCCGTTCAGGCCGGCTCCGGGCCAGAAGACGGCGGTGAGGAGTACTGCCGTGACCAGGGCGATCGCAATGGTGAGATAGCGCCACTTCTTCATGACACGTCCTTCCTGTCTCAGGGATTCAGATCGTTGATGAGTGTCCCCATCGAATCCGACAGCTGGATCCAGGAGAGGTTGTAACGATAGAGCGCGGAAATCCGACTTTCATCGGATTCGGCCACATGGCTCTGAGCTTCGGTGACCTCCAGGCTCGTCGTGACTCCGGCCCGATAACGCCGTTCAGCCTGCTCAAGCTCCGTCTGGGCCAGTTTCCTGGCCTGGATGGCAACGGCCAGCTGGTCCTTCGCAAGTCGAAGCGCAGAAATCGCCAGACGGACTTCCAGTCCGATCCCTTCGCGCAAGTCTTCGGCCTTGAGCCGTTCCTGTCGGACCCGAATCGATTCTTCCGCCCGACGAGCGTCCATCCCACCTCCGTCGAAGATCGGGATCTGCAGCGTAACGCCCGCGGCCCACGTCGGGATGCTCGCTCCGGCGCTCGGACCGATCGTGCCGTAATTGGCGAATCCGACCAGGGCGGGCATCCTTTCCGCCCGCGAAGCCAGGTAGGCTCGTTTCGCAGCGTCCAGCCGACTCATCTGCGCCTGCAGGTCGCTGCGGTTTTCCAGAGCCCTTTTGACTGCCGACTCTTCATGGGGAATCGGCCCGGCCGAAGACGAAGAGTTCTCGAGGCTGCTGGTCAGCAACAGATCCTGTTCGAGATCCATACCCAGCCATCGCTTCAGCCGCAGCAGCGAACTCGTGCGGGCTTCGTCGGCGGCCAGGTAGGCCTGTTCCTGCTGGGAGAGCCGGACCTTGGCACGGGTCACTTCCACGGCAATCCCCGTACCAACCTCCTTTTGATGGTGTGCCAGAGCCAGGAGGTCACGGGCCAGCTGCCGATTGGCGGCCGCCGCCTCCAACCGAGCCCGATCGCGCAGCACGGTCAGGTACGAGGTCGCCGTGGCTGCCGCCACGGATGCCCGAGCGTCCTCGCCGGACGCTTCCGCTGCACGGACGGCCTCCTTCGCCGAACGGTAGCGTTCGAGCAAACCCCAGTTGAAAATCATCTGCCGGACTTCTCCACGAGCGTCGAAGGTGGAGAAAGGACCGACCAGGGTGGAGGGGAGAAAGCCACGCGCAAAATCCAGTCCCTGCGCCTCGAGATTGACGGTCTGGCGTCGCTGGCCGACATAGCCGTCGACCTGCGGCAAGAGTCCGGCCCGGACTTCGGACGCCCGCGTGCGGCTTGCCGCCACCGCTTCCGCAGCAAGTCGGACCCGAGGGCTGCCTTGATCAGACAGGGCCAGTGCGACGGCTTCCCGAAGGCTCAATGGCCGGGCCTCCGCGCCGAGAGCTCCGGACTGCAGACCCAATGAAGGTACGATGAGCAGGAACAGAAGCCGACTGCGTTTCAATCGTTGCATGGGGTCTCTCCCTCTGGTCACTCCCTCCGGTAGGATCGCCGTCCGTCCTCGGAAAGGATTCCCATCATCAGCGTTTCCATGACTCCGCGGAAGACCTGGGCTGCGGTATAGGGCACCTGCACCAGGGTCTCGGGGCTCACCACCTTCTGAATCAGAGCACTGAGCAGGAGCAGGATCAGGTCGAGATCCAGGTCCTTTCGAAACAGGCCACTCGTCTGCCCTTCGTCAAACATTCGACGAAAGCTTCGCTGGACCGCCTGGCTGCGATGGCGATCGATCTCCGTCCACAGCTCCGGCGCCAGCCGTTGCATATCGAGGAGAAACTGCCGGGAGGGTCGTGGCAATGTTTCGGACATGAACAGCATAATGCGCTGCAACTTCTCCGCCGGATCGAGATCCGGGTTCCCGGAGATCGCCTCGAGGCCGGTCGTAATGAGGCTGACCTGCTCCAGCATGGCCTGCCGCAGGAGGTCCTTTTTGCTCCGGAAGTGCTCGTAGACCGTGCGTTTGCTCATCCCCAGTTCGTAAGCCAGGTTGTCCATCGTCACCCGGGCGAAGCCGCCGGCCAGAAACATTTCGCGGGCCTTGCGAAGGATTCGATCGGACGTATCGGAGCGACCTGCTGTTTGAACCATAAAAACTAATTTAGTATCGCCGGTTTTCATTACGACGTCAAGTGACCCTGCGTGTTCATACTGCTCGATCGGGCCGGCGCGACAGCAGGATCCTTTACGGTTTCAGGTTCATCGGGACCGGCCCGGGAGAACGGGTGGGCGGGAGAACGGGAGAGATCGATCGTTCAACGGGGCCGGCCTGTGGAGGCGGGACCTGCCCTTTACCCATAAGAAAAGACTGGACAATGAGATGCGTGTCGTTCAGAGTGAGCGACATGAGAACTCAGAACCAGATCAAACGCAAGTTGTCGGAGGCGGAAGCAATCGAGTGGGTGCGGGGGCGGTTGGCGGAAGGGGAGCTGGAAACGCGCACCGCGTTGGCGCGAGAGGTCTGCGAACGGCTGGGGTTTCGGGATCGGCGAGGGAAAGCGCAGTTGGCGGGATGCCTGAAGGGGTTGCGGGAGTTGGAGGGTTCAGGGAAGTTTCGACTGCCGGCGGCGCGGATCGGCAAAGGGGGGCCGAAGGCCCGGCGTTTGGGGAGAGCGGTGGAGGAGGCGAAGGAGGTTCCGGAGGCAGTGGGCGGGGTGCGGGGGCTGCGGCTGGTGGAAGTGCACAGCGAGCAGGAGAGCCGGATCTGGAATGAGCTGATGATCCGGGAACATCCGCAGGGAGAGAGACCGCTGGTGGGTCGGCAGTTGCGGTACCTGATCGGATCGGATCACGGGTGGTTGGGAGCGCTGGGATTCGCCTCGGCGGCGCTGCAGTTGTCGGCGCGGGATCAGTGGATCGGCTGGGACGCCGGGCAAAGACGGGCGCAGTTGGATAGGATCGTGGGGCTGAACCGATTCTTGATCCGCCCGGGGGTGAAGTGTCGCAATCTGGCTTCGCGGGCTCTGAGCCTGGCGATGAAGCGGGTGGGGGGAGACTGCGAGCGACGCTATGGGTATCGTCCGTGGCTGGTGGAGAGTTTTGTGGACAGGGCACGGTTTTCGGGGACCTGCTATCGGGCGGCGAACTGGATGCGGGTGGGAAGGACGCGGGGGCGGGGCCGACAGGATCGGTACAGCCGGCACGAGGAAACGATCAAGGACATCTATGTCTATGTGCTGGAGCCGGGGTTTCGGGGCCGACTGGGGTTGGCGGAAGGAGCGGGGTTGGGTCCGCTGAGTCCGGGTCAGGGGATGGAAGCGGAGCAGTGGGCGGAGCAGGAGTTTGGCGGGGCTCGGTTGGGGGACCGGCGACTGAGTCGAAGATTGGTGAAGGTGGCACACATGCAAGCACAGGAACCGGGACGAAGCTTCAGCGGGGTGTCGGAAGCGGACTGGCCGGCGGTCAAGGCCTACTATCGATTGATCGATCATCCGGACGAAGAAGCGGTGACGGCCCGGCGGATCCTGGAGCCGCATCGGGAACGGACGTTGCGGCGGATGCAGGGACAGCGGACGGTGTTGTGCATTCAGGACGGCAGTGATCTGAACTATGCGCGTCGGCCCCAGTGCGAGGGGCTGGGGATGATCGGCAGGAATCAGACCGGCGTGGAGAGTCGGGGTTTGCACCTGCACTCGACGTTGGCGGTGGCGCCGAACGGACTGCCGTTGGGGGTGTTGCGAGCCGAATGCAGCGCCGCGGAGAAGGTGTCGGAACAGCGGGAAGCCCCGGAAAAGGTCCCGATCGAACACAAGAAGACGTTCGAGTGGATCGCCGGGCTGAGGGATTTGACGGAAGTGGCGTCGCGGATGCCCGGGACGCGACTGGTCAACGTGTGCGACCGGGAGGCGGATTTCTTCGAGATGTTCGACGAATGGCGTCGCCGCCCGGCGGTCGATCTGCTGATCCGGGCGCAGTTCGATCGCAAGCTGAGCGGGGAGGAGACGAAACTGTTCGAAGCGGCACGCCAGGCTCCGGTGGGGACGAAAGTGCGGATCCAGGTGCCGCGCAGCAGTGCACGACCGAAGGTCCGGGGAGGAAAAGCGCGCGCCAAACGGCTCGCTCGTCGTGCGGATCTGGTGATCCGCACGCGACGCCTTCAACTGCATCCTCCGAAATATCATGCCGACAAAGCCCCGGTGGAGGTCTGGGTGATCCATGCCCGGGAGGAAGATCCGCCGGAGGGGACGAAAAGGATCGAATGGTTCCTGCTGACGACCTGGGATCTCAGTTCAGCGGAACAAGCCGTTCGGTGCTTGCGGTGGTATGGTCTGCGCCGGCGGATCGAAGACTGGCACCGGGTCTTGAAGACGGGCTGCAAGATTGAACAGTTGGGTCACCACACGGCGGAGCGTTTGCGTCGAGCGATCGCTATCTATCTGGTGATTGCCTGGAGAATCCTGCTGATGACCCTGCTGGGGCGGGAATCCCCGGAACTGCCCGCCGAGGTTCTGTTTTCGGATCTGGAGGTGCGGGTCCTGAAGGCCTACGCTAAAAAAAAACGGGTGAGGCAGCCGCTGCTGCTCGGTGAGGCCGTCCGACTGGTGGCACGAATCGGCGGCTATTTGGGACGTGCCAACGACCCGCCTCCCGGCCATCAACTGATGTGGCAGGGCTACTCGCAACTGCACTTCCTGTGTGAAGGCTTCACATTGCAGAACCCGGCGGACGGTACATGAGCTTTTGTTTGACGCTCCTTATGGGTAAAGGGCAGGGCGGGACTGCCTGGATGACTCCTCGGATCTCCAGTCTCCCAGCTTCCCCAGATCGGAATTGTCGAGTCGCAAACCTGATGGCTTCGTAAAAAGTCACATTCTTATAAGTCGTTGATAACATGGAAGAAAGTGATGTTGGTGGGGGCGGGGGATGTCAGGGTCGTGTGTTACTTTCTCCTGTAGAATCAACGATTTATCGGGAGAATGGATGCTTCACGCCAAAGATCACAAAGCGGGCTACTTGTTCGACCCCTTCGGCTACCTGGGCACGAAGCGACTCCAGCGATTGCGGGAGTCGTGGCCGGGTTTGTTTCGGAAGGAGATTCTGCCGGTGCTGCCGGTCGAGAAACTGATGGAGGACTACAACCCGAGCCAGGGGCGACCCACCAAGGAACTGTACGCGACCCTGGGAGCGGTGCTGCTGCAGCAGATGCAGGATCTGACCGACGAGGAAACGATCGACCGCTTTGCGTTCGATCTGCAGTGGCACTACGCGCTGGACATTACCGAGGAGTCGGACCAGGCCGCCTATCTGTGTGCGAAGACGTTGTGGACGATGCGAACGAAGGTGATGCGGGAGGGGACGGCCGCGGAGTTGTTCGATCGGGTGACGGACAAGTTGAAAGAGGTCTGTGAGGTCGATACGGACCGGCAGCGACTGGACTCGACGCAGATCTTCTCGAATATGCGGTATCTGGGGCGGCTGCGTCTGATCGCGCAGACGAGCCGCAAGTTCCTGAAGAACCTGAAGCGAAAACACCCGAAGCGGTTCGAGGCGCTGTCCGAAGAAGTCCGGGAACGCTATCTGCCGCAGCGGGGACAGGGCGTCTTCGCGCTGGTCAAGCCGTCGGAGTCGGAGCAGACCCTGCGGACGCTGGCCGAGGACCTGTTCGATCTGATCGAACGGTTTGGCAAGGATCAAGAGATTACGGGGATGCACAGCTACCAGTTGCTGGTGCGGGTCTTCTCGGAGCAGTGCCGGGTGGAGGAGGATGGCGAAACGGGGGCGCCACGGATTGCGGTGAAGGCGAATAAAGAGATTTCGGGCGACTCGCTGCAGAATCCGTCGGATCCGGATGCGACCTACGGGCACAAGGGGAAAGGCTACCAGGCGCAGGTCATGGAGACGTATACGGAGCGGGAGGAGGAGGAGGAGGACGAAGCCGAGCCGGCGCTGAACCTGATCACCTATGTGGAAGTCGAAGGGGCACATAAGAACGACAGTCAGTCGCTGATCCCGGCCCTGGAGAAGAGCCGAAAGGAAGGGCGCTCGCCCAAGCAGGTGCTGGCCGACAGCGCCTACGGCAGCGACGACAACTGCACGAAGAGCCGACAAAAGGGGGTGGAGCTGATTGCTCCGGTCCTCTCCGGAAAGCCCGCCCCGCCGGTCGGGTTGGCCGACTTCGACTATGACGAACGGCATCGAGTACGGAGGTGTCCGCAGGGACACGCCCCGAATAGAACGCGGCTGAACAAGCAGCGGCACAGCGCACGGTTCGAGACCGCAGTCTGCGAAGCCTGCCCGCTGCGGGAGGCGTGTCCGGTCGAGCCGGGAGGTCGCGGCCATTATCTTCGCTACACCAACAAGGAACTGCGACTGGAGAAGCGGAAAGCCCATCAGGAGACGGCAGCGTTTCGAGACCGCTACCGCTTTCGATCCGGCTGTGAGGCGACGATGTCGGAGCTGGACCGTAGGACGGGAATCAAGCACCTACGGGTGCGAGGCATGTCTGCGGTTCGCCTGTGTGTGTTCTTGAAGGCGGCCGGACTGAACATCCTGAGGGCCAGTCGGCTCCGAGGTCGTTCGATGAAACCGAAAAGGGGTCCCAACCGGCCGATTCAGGTGCTTCAGAGGCTTCTCGACTCCGTCCGGATGGGGCTGCGACGGTTCCGGATGGACATTTTCGGCCGATATGGCCGCTTAACGGCCGAGCCGCGGCTCAGCCTGCGATTCGGCGCCGGTTTGGCCGCCTGACTTATTACGAGGCCATCAAACCTTAAATTCCCAGTATCTCCTTCCCGGCGTGTAAGTTCGGATCGACAATCGCACCGGCACTCTATAAAATCTGCGCATGACGAGCAGTTTGCTTCCGTGGTGTCCCCTTCTCGCACAGAGCACGCCGACCCGTTTGCTTTCACTGACGACGGTCGATTTGCTCATCATCATCATCTACTTCGCCATTGTTCTTGGGATAGGACTCTACCTGAAGAGTCATACCAAGACAGGCGATGATTTCTTTCTGGCAGGCCGCGAAATGACCGCCTGGGTGGCCGGTTTGAGCTTCCTGGCGGCCAACCTCGGGTCCCTGGAACTCATGGGTTGGGCTGCAGCGGCTTATCAGTATGGGATTCTGGCCACGCACTGGTACTGGATCGGCGCAATTCCGGCCATGCTCTTCCTGGCCGTAGTGATGATGCCTTTCTATTACATCTCCAAGACCCACTCGGTGCCCGGCTACCTCAAGCTTCGTTTCGGCGAGGACTCACGGGTACTGGCTGCGGTCTCCTTCGGCTTCATGACCATTCTCATGAGCGGCGTCAACATGTTCTCGATGGCCCTCGTTATGAAGGTCGTCCTGGGCTGGGATCTTCACTTCAGCATCTGGGTGTCGTCACTGACCGTGGCGGTCTACGTAGCCCTCGGCGGGCTGCTGTCGGCCATCTTCAACGAAGTCCTTCAGTTCGTTCTCATCTGGCTCGGAGCCATGCTGATCCCGATCATCGGCCTGATCGAGACCGGCGGTTGGGATGGGATGGTAGAACGCATCCATCAGAACTTTCCCGGTCAGGACTATACGCACCTTTGGAGCACCCTCGGTCACTTTTCCGACAATCCGATGGGAATTCACTGGACCGGGATCGTGTTCGGTCTCGGCTTCATCATCTCGTTCGGGTATTGGACGACCGACTTCCTTGTCGTTCAGCGCGTCCTCTCGGCCAAGGACTTACGCTCAGCCAAGCTCGCGCCGGTCATCGGTGCGGGCTTCAAGATGGCGGTTCCGTTCATCGTGATCCTGCCGGGTCTGCTGGCGCTCGCCGTTCTTCCCTTCAAGCTGGTCGGAGAAAATGAGGCCGTACTGACAGGGGCGCACAGCTATAACGAGGTTCTTCCTTTGATGCTGGCCCGCTATCTGGGTCCCGGTCTACTGGGACTCGGGATCACGGCGTTGATCGCAGGCTTCATGTCGGGAATGGCGGGCAACGTGAGCGCGTTCGCCACGGTGTGGACCTACGACATTTACAGGGCACTCATCAAGAAGGATGCCGACGACAGTCACTACGTGCGGATGGGCCGCTGGTCGACCATCATCGGAGTGCTCGTCAGTATTGCAGCCGCTTATGCCGTCATGCAGTTCCTCAGCATCATGGACTATGTCCAGGCGCTTTTCAGCTTTTTCATTGCGCCGCTTTTCGGAACCGTAGTGCTCGGAATGCTCTGGAGACGATGCACGCCGGCAGGGGGCTTCTGGGGACTTCTCGCGGGGACTCTCTCCTCGATAGGAATGTGGATATGGGTCCGCGAGGTTCCCTCCGCATTGGCCTATATCGCCTTGTCGGCCGACGCCCAGGACATGGCCGAGAACATGTACCGCGCCCTCTGGTCGTGGCTCATTTGCGTGACCGTCACGGTGGTCGTCAGTCTGCTGACCAAGCCCAAGCCGGACGAGGAGCTCGAGGGCGTAGTCTATGGCCTGACCCCGATCCCCTCCGAGCGGGCAATGCCGCTGCATAAGCGTTCCATCTTCTGGGTCGTGATCGTGGCAGTCGTCTTTGGGATTTTGAACATCATCTTCTGGTAGGAGCAGCTTCGTGGCTCAAAAACATTTCATATCGATCTGGTTCTTCATCGGATCCATTCTGGTCATCTACGGCTTCCTCATCCTCGGGGCAGGCCTGTACGGCTATTTCGTGCCGTCCTACGGTCCGAAAGTCGTACTGGGGGATCTGCACGCCGGCATCTGGTGGGGCATTCTTCTCCTGATTCTCGGCAGCATCTACACCATCCGCTTCTTTCCGGGCAAGGGAAGATAGTCGAGACCGGGATCCGTGCTCCGGGCCGGTGGGAAACCCGTTTGTCTCACCGGACCCGTGTGATGAACTTGCGTATCTTGCCGGAGGGATCCGGCGGTATCTCGGGTACCCGCAGCAGGATCGTCTGCTCCGAGAGCAGTTCCCGTGCAAAGTAGGCCCGGATCCTCTCTGACTCTTCACCATCGAGAGGCTGGTCCGAGACATATTGCACGACGAATCGTCGGGGCGCTTCCTGAATCACTCGGAACTGCTGAAGCGAAGTCAGCCGATACAGCGGCTCCGCCGCCGTGAAGGGTGTGACCATGCGGCCGTCCGCCCGGACGAGCAGATCGTCCGACCGACCCTGGAGACTTTCCAAACGCGGAAACGGATGCCCGCAGCTGCAGGTCGCCGCACCCACTCGGCCGATGTCCCCAATCGCATAGCGAATCATTGGCATGGTTCTGAAAACGAGACTGGTGATGACCAGCTCGCCGTCCTCTCCCGTCGGGACCGTCTGTCCATTGTTATCAAGGCAGTCGACGATGAGGTCGTCCGTACACAGATGATAGCCGTCTCGGTGAGAACAGGATGCTGCGATCATGCCGAACTCCCAAGCCCCGTAGTAGGGTCGCACGGGGGCCTGAAACACGTCCTCGAGCAGCCGTCGGGTCGACGGCAACAGCATCTCGCCTCCCGTCGCGACGAGGCGCGGGCGGATGTCCTCGACCTTCCTGCGCTGCAGTGACTCCGCGAGAATATGCAGCTGCGAGACGAGCCCTGAAATGATGTCCGGACGGTAGACTCGCGCGGCAGCTTCGGCTGCTTCGACCGGAACCCTCTTCCGGACCAGATTCCGGGGATTCAGAGCTCCCAGCCGGGACCGCTGCTCCGGTCGAAGTCCTCCGACTCCGAGCGTGCGGAAATAGAACCGGCCGATCAGGTCGACCATCCCCCGATGGAAGGCGGCCGCCCGAATCGCCTCCTCACGACGGGAGAAGTAAATCGTCATCGGTATTCCGCTCGAGCCGCTGGTCTGGACGCGGCGGCAGCGGTCGAGCCGCGCTTCCTCAGAGAGCAGTGGCGCCTCCCGCTCCAGCCTTCGTACGTCCCGTTTCCGCACGACCGGCAAACGGGAAAGGTCGTCGAGACCGTTGACTTGCTCCGGCCGGATCCCGGCCTCCCCATACCAGCGCCGATAGAAGGGAACGTGATGGAAGGCATGGCGGAACGTCTCGAGGAACAACTCTTCCTGCCGTCGTCGCCTCCGTTCTTCACCCCAACGCCGTCGGCGATTCAAGGACAGATAGTACAGGTACTCGAGGAGCATCGATAAGACTCAGGCGGACTTTGCAATGTCAGCCACGAGATGCTCGAGCGCATCGGATTCCATCAGCCCCCGGGCTGGAACAACTGGAACCGAGAGCCGCTCCCGGACCTCCGCCCGCAGTGATTCGAACGACAGATCATTGGCAAACGGACCGACCAGTCCCACCGACACCTCGGTCCAACGGATCCGATCTTGGAGAAAGTGCAGAAAGTGATGGACGGCATCGAAAGAGGGTTCGGGTACGTAGAAGAGCCGCCGAAAGAACGCCCGCATCGATGGGTTCTTCAACAGAGCAAGGCTGCTGCGATGTGAAAAGTTGTCGGCGAATTCGACGATGTGTACCTCGGATCGGTGACGGGCAACGAAGTCCCAAGTAAAGTTCATGGACCGTTCCACAAAAAGCGACGGCTCCAGGCTCATGTCGGAGACGGCCCCCGTCGCATCGAGAAAATCAGCGACGGGGAGCCGCTCGGATTCCACCACCACCTTCTGCCCGAGGTCCCCGTAGCTCGACAGACTCCCCAGATGAACCCGCAGCGGATCGCAGTAACAGGCGGTACCCGTCTTCTTCTCATAGGTGACCTGCAGGCCACGCTGACGGAGTGCCTTGGCCAGGGCGATGCAGAAGGTGGTCTTGCCCGACTCCATGCTGCTGCCGCAGACGAGGATACCCAGACAGCTTCCGGGACCTGAAGCAACTGTTATGGGGACATCAGAAGCCAGGTTGACGGGCCGGCCTTCACGATCGAGCAGAACGCCGAGAACCTTCATCCGGGCGACCGGACGGCCGCTCACGTTGTAGTTGACGAATCCGGCTATGGTGAAAGACGTCAGGTTGCAGACGGTCGTCCCTCCCCGAATCTCCCCATTGCTCTGCCCCGTAATCGGATTCTCGAGCCCACCGGTTACGGCGCGCGGAGCGTAGCGATTGCCCACGGGGATGACGATCAAACCGGGCCGCACAGCCTCGAAGCGGAACAGGAGGCGGTCCTCCCCTTCGGAGGTGATACGCTCGAGGCCCTCCTCCCGGGCGGACACGATCGGCGTCTGCTCAGTCAGCTCCGCGACCAGAACGTCATTACAGCACGCAGAGATCTCGGAGTCATACTCCAGCACAGTGCTGTCGAACAGCTCCGGATGATGACGGAGCGAACTGGGAATCCTGAGTACGTCCGGCTCCACACGAATCGTCTTTTTCACTTCTTCGACCGGAATCTTAGTGGATGTTCGGGGAACAGTCCACCTTCCGGAAGGATCGAGCGGAGGTACCCCTTCGGCCACGCTGATCTGACCCAGCTCGGAACCCTGCAGACGGAAACCGAGACCCGAGCGATCCGACCGGAAATCAGCGCTGGTTCTATTGAGGCTTCTCGGCCAGTCTGATATAGCCAGTAGACAGGGGGTTTCATTTTGAGACCCCTGTAGGACGTCTGCGCGAGTCACCAAACCGAGAAGGAGAGTAAATAAAGTGAAGCGGATCCTTGGTATTGCGATTTTCGGGCTGCTTTCCACGTGCCTGTTCGGGCAATCCAACGAACAGGCGCCTTACATGAATCCTGACCTTTCGCCGGCGAAGCGGGCGGACGATCTCGTTTCCCGGATGACGCTCGAGGAAAAGGTCCTGCAGATGCAGAACTACGCCCCGGCGATCCCGAGACTCGATATTCCGGCCTACAACTGGTGGAGCGAGGCACTGCACGGCGTAGCACGCCAGGGGCAAGCCACGGTTTTTCCGCAGGCCATCGGCCTCGCGGCGACCTGGGACACCGAACTGATGCACCGCATCGCAGATGTCATCTCGACAGAGGCCCGCGCGAAGTGGAACAAGTTCCAGCAGGCCGGCAAGACGATCCCGGAACGGTTCGGCAGCGGCTCGGTCGGTCTGACCTATTGGTCGCCCAACATCAACATCTTTCGAGATCCCCGCTGGGGGCGCGGTCAGGAAACCTACGGCGAAGACCCGTATCTGACCAGTCGACTCGGCGTCGCCTTCGTGAAGGGGATGCAGGGAGACAATCCGCATTATCTCAAGGTCGTCGCCACGCCCAAACACTACGCAGTCCACAGCGGCCCTGAACCGCTGCGACATGAGTTCAATGCCGTCGCCAGCGAAGAGGACATGGTCAACACCTATCTGCCGGCCTTCCGTGCCACCATCGAAGAAGGTGAGGCCGAATCGATCATGTGCTGCTACAACTCGGTCAACGGCGTTCCCGGGTGCGCCAGCGATGATCTCCTCCAGAAGCGCCTTCGCGAACGATGGGGGTTCGACGGGTATGTCGTCAGTGACTGCGGCGCCATCCGTGACATCTCCCAGAACCACCATTACACCGATTCGCTGGGTGCCGCGTCGGTCGTCGCAGTGAAGGCCGGGACCGACCTCACGTGCGGACGTGAATACGCGACTCTCGTCGATGAAGTCAAAGCGGGCCACATTTCGGAGAACGAGATCGATCAGGCCGTCAAACGACTGTACATCGCGCGCTTCAAGCTCGGGATGTTCGACCCTCCGGATCGCGTACCTTTTTCGAAGCTCGGCGATTCGGAAATCGATTCGGCGCCACACCGCCTGCTGGCCCTCGAGGCGGAGCGCAAGGCCATCGTGCTCCTGAAGAACTCGAACGGTGCCCTGCCTCTGAAGTCGTCGGTCAAGAAGATCGCCGTCATCGGCCCGTCGGCCGATGACCCCGTCGCCCTCCTTGGCAACTACAATGGCGTCTCCTCCAGACAGGTGACGCCGTTGGAGGGCATCGAGACTCAGTTCGCCGGGAAAGCCGAGGTTCAGTACCGACTGGGTGCGACCTACACGGGCGTCACCCCGGCGCCCCTATCGGCCTGGGCCCTGACCCCGTCGAGCGGATCCGGACATGGACTGCGGACGGAATACTTTGCCAACCCCGACCTGCAGGGCGCACCGGTGCTCGACCGTGTCGAGAAGAGAGTCTATCTGGAGTACGACAGGAACGAGCCGGAAGTCACCGCCGCCGTCCCGGAACAAGGCTACTCGGTGCGCTGGACCGCCACGCTCGAGGCACCCTATTCCGGCGAGTACACCTTCGCGGTCCGCGGCTTCTCGTTTTTTTCTCGTGGAGCCTCCACGAAGATCTTCCTCGACAACAAGGAACTCGAATTTCCCACCAACGAAGGAAATCAGCGACGGAGGAGATTCGAGCCGCCCGAGGCCAAGGTCACGCTGCAGGCCGGGCAGAACTATAACCTGCGCATCGAATACAGACAGCCTGAATCTGGCGGCGGGACGCAGGTTCTCTGGATACCACCGGCCAAACCGATGGTGGACGAGGCCACTAAGCTCGTTCAAAACTCGGACGTGGCGATCGTCTGCGTCGGCCTGAGCTCCCGGCTTGAGGGTGAGGAGATGCGGGGACTCGAGATACCGGGCTTCGAAGGCGGCGACCGCACGAGCCTTGACTTGCCCGCTCCCCAGGAAAGCCTGGTCGAAGCCGCCGTCAAGACCGGCAAACCGGTCATCGTCGTCCTGACCAGCGGCAGCGCCATTTCCGCCAACTACGCCGATGAACATGCCGCCGCCGTGCTCGAAGCCTGGTATGGGGGCGAGGAACTGGGGACCGCCGTTGCGGAGACCCTGGCAGGCCTGAATAATCCGGCCGGCCGGCTTCCGGTGACCTTCTACAAAAGTGTCGATCAACTTCCACCTTTTACCGACTACGACATGAAAGGTCACACGTACCGTTACTTCAAGGGCGAGACGTTGTACAGCTTCGGCTACGGCCTCAGCTACTCGAAGTTCGCCTACTCCGCGCTTCAGGCCAACCGCACCGATGACGGCGCCGAGGTCTCTGTGAGGGTCCAGAACACCTCCGATCAGGACGGTGACGAAGTGGTTCAGGTCTACGTTTCGGGTCAGGGACTCGGGGGTGATCCGATCCGCCAGCTGGCCGGGTTCCAACGGATCCACGTCGAAGCCGGCGCGGCACGGATGGTGACCTTCAAGCTGAGCCGCGACCAGTTGCCCAAGCAGGGGGGCAAGATCAGCGTGGGCAGCGGCCAGCCGCTCGAAGGCATCCCGCACGTCGAGACGACACTGTAGGACAACCCCTCCAGGTTGTCCCGCTGCCGCGGGTGTTCGTCCGGAGTCCGATCCCCTCGGCATCCCGCAAACGGCAGCGTCAGAGCCGGAACGAAGTGAGGGTGTCACCAAATCCCGACCGCCGCAACCGGCCGTTCCCGCGAAAGCCGCCGGGTTGCCGCCGGTGTTCGTTCGGGGTAGGAAGCGGGGTGCTCGACGGGCGTGCCGGGGGGTCCCTCACTTCGTTCCGGCTCTGATGTCCCTGATGTCCCTGATGTCCCATTTGTGCAGGGTGGGGACATCGCATCAGGCCAGGGGCGGGAGATGGCCTTCCTCCTCCGCTACTCCCCGCCACCCGTTCTCCGCTCCCCCGTCCCGGCGGTCACGTCGAACCGGCATGGACAAGCAGGATGCTTATCCCACTCACCGGATCGGGCTATGGGACAAAAAGAAAAGGCCGGACCCCCGGGGGCCCGGCCTTTTTGTTCCCGCACTGTCGGTCCGGCAGATCAGAAGGTGAGGCGAAGACCCCACTGGATGACCCTCTGGAACGGAGCCGCTCCAAGTCCTCCGCTGAAGATCGTCTCATCGAGGAATTGGCTCGTTCCGGGAGTCACATATCCAGGATAGCCGGTCGCGGCCGCCGTGGTACCGAACACCGAGCCGTTGCCGATCCCGAAGCTGGGATGGTTGAATGCGTTCCAGGCCTGAATCTGGAACTGCAGATTCATTCCTTCGCGAACAGCGATATTCTTGAACAAACCAAGGTTCCAGGTGTTGATGCCCGGAGCGGTGACGGAGCCCCGTCCCAAGTTCGACACCATTCCCGAGCCGCCACGGATGTAGCGGGCGTTGGGATTGATCGGAACGTATCCGACGATGTCGCCCAGATCGGCGCCGTCGGGTGCAGTACACGACTGGCCGGGTCCAATGGCCGCAGCCGATCCGTTCCAGCACACTGCATTGACATCGGTCCCGACCATGGCCTGGCCGGATGAATTCTCATAACCCGTATCGCCCGCCGTGTCGAAGTCGCCATTCAGGTCGCGACGGGAAATGACGGTTAACGCCTGACCTGTCTCGGCCAGATAGGCACCGTTCAACTGCCAGCCACCCAAGATCCCGTCCGTCCATTTGTTTCCGGTGTCGGGACCCGGAATCTGCCAGAGCCAGCCAACGGCAAGTTTGTGTGAGTGGTTCAGTCCGGACAGTCCCTTGCCCTGGGCCGGGTCCAGCATGTTGTACGGTCTTCTGGGATTCATGTAACTGGTGAACAACTCGTTTTCGATCCAGTCGATCGTCTTGCTGTAGGTGTAGTTGGCGTTGAACTGCAAACCACGGCTGAAACGTCGCTCGATGGAGATTGAACCGCCGTGGTACCAGGATTGACCGATCGGCGAGAACTGAGTCAGAACGCCGAAGAAACCGTAAGGGCTCAGCATCCAGTTCCATCCGACGACTTCTCCATTGGGCGCGTACACGTTCTGTGCGTCGTAGAAGTCGCTGACCGTCGGGGCATTCGTGAAATCCTGGCCGAGCGCTTCCGACTCACTCAGAAAGACCGGAAGCCGGATCGGATTCGGGACTGCGGCGCTCTTCCACCGCTGAATGGGGAGGTGAACCGCATGCGTGCCGACATAACGCCCCTCGATCAGGTACTCATTTGCCAGCTCATGCTGCACGCTCAGAGACCAGGTGTAGGTCTCCGGTGCGATGTCATCCAAAACCCAGGATCCGGTCGCTGCGCGGGCGGTGTAGGTATCCGTCCGCGTTTCGGTGGGCAGTGTGGTCAGAAGACCTCCACCGGAGAGAAATCCCTCGGTCGAATAGCGGATATCGGCCTGTGTCGGCCCCCCCTGACCGACGATTGCACACCAGGCCGGAGCCGGGAGCAGAGAACAGGCATTGTTTTCCCGGTTCTCCGCCTGCAGCTGCGGCGGCAGCTGCAGGAGTGGAAGGTTACCAAAAAGCACATCGTGAGCAACGCCGATGCCGCCCCGTACTGATGTCCTGCCCGTGCCAAACACGTCCCAGGCAAAACCGACTCGCGGCGCGAAGTTGTTCCGGTCCGCATTCGGTTTCCGGAAGATCAGCTGGTCGCCGATGTAGCTGTCGAGCTCCCTCTGGTAATTCGCTGGAAGAGCATCATAGATTCGGGTTCCCAGCAGCGGAGAGTCCGCCGGAAGTCCCTGTGCGGCAAGCAACGCCGGAGTAAAGAGCTCGTTCTTCAGCGAACCGATATTGGCCAGTCCGTTCAGCAGCTGCAAATCGGTGTCCCGTGCGACCTGCGTGTACTCGTAGCGGAACCCCAGGTCCAGAGTGACTCGCGGTGTGACGTGCCAAGTGTCCTGGATGTACCCGTAGACAGCTGCACGATCCTCCGCAAAGTATCCGTTGCCGACACCTCGGATCGAGGTCACACTGGGGAACATGTCGCGCGCGAACTGATCCAGGTTCTCGTAAACATAGTCGCCGCGCGCGCGAGGGAGAAAGAAACTCCCTGCGATGATATCGTGGAGGGCCGCACCGAACTTCAGCGTGTGTGAGCCAAAACTCAGTGTCAGATTCTCGTTCAGCTGATAGACGTTGTTCGTCCCATTCTGGGGAAAATTGCTGTCAGGTCCGATCTGAAGGTTGATGTTGTCGATGCTGTAATTGCCGAAGGTATCCGTACTTCCCGGCGCTGGTGGCAGGTCGACCGGGTACGTGTCGACGAGCCGGTTATAGCCGAATCGAAGTTCGTTGACGATCCTTGGTGAGATCGTCCAGACATCGGAGACCGTCGCCCGCCGCGTGTCGACAGCGACGCTGCTGTTGAACTCCTGGACCGGCAGCGCGCCGGCAGCGATTGTACGGTTGCGACTGTAGTGAAAACGGGCACCGATCGTATGGTTGTCGGTCTGGTAATCGGAGCTGATCAGAAACAGGTTGTATCGATTGAATTGAGGCGTCGTAGCGCTGAAGATTCCGAGTGGAATCGAAACCTGCTGACCCGTCAGCTCATTCATGACCGGCGCAGAGGACGTTGCCGCGCCCGCAACCGGCACGTGGTCCGCGATAATTCCAACGTTGACCGGACTGATGCCCGTTCCGGGCGTGCTGGCCAGGCTCTGGAGAGCTGCAAGTCCCTCTGCGGTCGGGACCAGGATCTGGCCTGACGGAGTTCCCGCCAAGGTCAGGTTTCGGTATTCGTAGGCTCCATAAAAGAACCACTTGTCACGCAGGACCGGGCCGCCGATCTGTCCGCCGAACCGGTTCCAGTCATATCGCGGTTTGTCCGCTCCGGGCTCGAGGGTCGCCCGGGTCAGGTTATCGAGTGAGTTGGTATGCCGATTCTGCGAGTACCACCACCCACCTCCGTGGAAGTCATTGGTCCCCGATTTGGTCGTCGTGATGAACTGTCCTGCGGTCGAGTGTCCGTATTCGGCGCTGAACTGGTTGGTCAGCAGCGTAAACTCCTCGACCGACTCCTGGATCACGGGGGCGAGCGAACCGGTGATACTGGGGTTGTTATTGTCCACGCCGTCGACGACGAAGTTGTTCTGACGCGGTCGGTTGCCGCCGATCGAACCGCCCTCGCCGACCACGCCGCCTCCCTGTGTCGTGGTACCGGCCGCCATTATCGCAAGCCCGATAGGATCGCCACCGCTGAGAGTCGGATCCGCCATCGGCATCTCAACGATCTCCCTCGATTTGAAGGTCGCGCCCACCAGCTGTGAATCTTCGGTTTGGACCAGGTCCGTTCCACCGGCCACGGTGACGACCTCGTTGACCTGCCCGACCTCCAGGACCACCTTGGCCTCGACAACCCGGCTCGCAATGACCTGCACGCCTTCACGGACATATCTCTTGAAGCCGGGCATTTCGACTTCGACACGGTAGGTGCCGATCCGGAGATTCGGAAAGTTGAAGTTGCCGAGATCCGAAGTGACCTGAGAGCGGGAGAGTCCCGTCTCCTCGTCGTAAATGGTGACTGTGGCTCCCGGAACGACACCACCCGTCGTGTCCTGAACGCGTCCGCGGATCGTGCCGTAGATGCCTTGGGCCAACCCATAGCTGAATCCCAGGCCCAGAAGTAGAACGATGACAAAGACCCTTGATTTCATGACCGCCCCCTTCAAAAAAGAGCCGGACACCCAAAGAGCCCCTACTCAGAGGATGAGAAAGGCTGGAGAGACTGACTTCGATACCCACCCTCTCTTGGGGCTGAATCGGGCCCCGATACTTCCTTCCTTGTACTGACTCCCGAAGAGCTTTTCAAGGGAAATCTACCGCGTCCTCTCCAACACCTACCTGGACTTTACTCCCCCCGTCCGACTCGAAACAAGCTTTTTCAGGTAGGGAATCGAAGGATACTTCGAAAACTCCCCCTGCTTTCAGTCGGAAGCACTCACTGTTTCGGGTGGCAGCAATTCGAAGGAGGTTCCGGTTTCCACGGCCTGCCCGCCGATCCGGTCCTTCACCGAGACCTTCAGTTCGTACCGACCCGGTTCGAGGGCACGGACCGGGAGCGCTTTGATGAGGATGATCCGACGGTCGGAGGTCGAAAACACCGCCGACTCCCCTTCCCTCAGCAGTTCCACTATTGTCTGACCGTCCCGGGTGATGCGGTAGCGCACTTCGAGATCAGGCGACAGGGTCGTCTGGTTGAGTTCGGCATTGTAGATCTGAAAATAGGCCGAGATCGGACTGCCGACGGTAAAGCGGTTGTGCAGACTCGGACGGATCTTCATGTCTCCAAGTACGAACATCTCGTTTTTCGCGGGAGCCTCCGGCAACTCATGAATCTGATCCGAGAGGATCACGGAACTCGAGTTCAGTCTGTTCGGTGAGAAGCTCTGGGAGACGATGGCCGTGTGAGCCACGCCGACTTTGTCGCTCCCGATGTCCTTCGCCACGATATCGACCCGATACCGCCCCCGATCGGCCAGCGGCAGGATCTTCTGGTAGAGAGAGACCGCTTTCAGCCCCACCGGCAGGCGTTCCGGTGAATAAGCCGCCACGAGATCGTCGTCGAACTCCGCGGTGATCCGGCCGGACAGATCCTTCACGATTCCGTACACCGTTACTCGAGCCACCTTGACTCCCGCCTCCAATTGGAAGGTCAGCTCCCGGTTGGGGATCTGAATGGTCAACGGAACGAGGATCTTTCCTTCGCTCAGCAGGAACTGATCCTGCCGGACTTCGACAGGCAAACTGGCATACGCGACGTTGACATCGACGTACTGTCGGAGCTCCTGGTGTTTGAGAGACGGAGCCCCCTGGACGAGGGCATAGGTTTCGTAACGCCGAAACGGATTGTCCTTCTCCCGGAGTGTATTGAACGACGGCGGAAGCCGGTAAGCCTTGCTTGTAAGGCCGCGCTGTTCATTATAGGTCAGACCCAACCCTGGGACATGCAAAAGCTGATCTTTTTCGTCGGGATCGAGAGCCAGACGGTATTCACCGCCTCCGGTGGGATCGACGAACTCCAGTTCGACGTCCTCGCCGACACCGTCGATGTGCCGGTATCGCCAGATTTCGAACGGATAGGTCGACGTCGACCCGCCGCCCTCCCACGACGGTCGGTAGTAAGGACCGCCTGTGGGGTACGATTCGATTTCGTTCGGTGGACCGTGGATGATGTAAATCCGCCCGCGATCCGTTCTCCAGCCCGGCTTTCCACTCCGAAACCACTGGTTGGCATAGGCGATGCGGCGGTAATGTTCCTCCTTGAACTCGTTGATCGCCGTCGACGGATCCGGGTCGCGACGGCGCCAGAACTGTTCAATGAAAGCGTCTTTCTCGGCCGCGGTCGAGAGTTTCTTGAAGACATCCTTCTCTTCGTCGGTGATGATGTAAAGCACATCCTCGTCGAGCCAGCTCTTGTAGTAGTCGGTCGCCTCCTCTTGCGCCTGTGCGTCGGTACTTCTGGAAGAGCGCTGCTGCAAAGCCGTCCCCTGAAGCATCGAGAACGAGACCCAGATTAAGCTCGTCAGGGCTGGGAAAAGAATGAAAAACCGACTGCGCCTTGATCCTTCGATCATCTGGACTTCACTCCGCCGCCTCTTCAAATGAGGATCGCTGTGCGAACAGCTTATACTCCGTTGCCTCCAGCCTTCAAGCAGCATTCAATGGTCTCCCGCCAACCCGTTCTCTCGCGACCCGTTCTCCCGCAACCCGTCCTCCCACCAACCCGTTCACTCTGTTTCAGCCCTCCGCTTCCGGTGGATCAGATACAGGTTCCGAACATAGATGATGCCGTTGAACAGATAGCTCAGGATGAAGACCGGGTCCCGCCGGACCAGCGCGTAGGCCAGCAGCAGCAGGCTACCGATGATACTCAGGTACCAGAACGAAACCGGAATCACACTTTCTTTCCGCCTTTCCGATTCGATCCACTGGACGATGAAACGCGACGAGAAGACGGCCAATCCGAGGAAACCGATGACTTCCCAGAATCGGATTCCATGCGAAAACATTGCGTAGAGCTGATCCATGGGCACTCCTAGCCGGTCGTCTCCGAACCGCCCGATTCCGTCGGTTCCGCCGGAAGAATTCTGTATACCTGAAAGATCTCGAGTGGGCTGCCGCAGGCGAAGCGATACGGAATGCGACGTCGGATCGTCGCATAAAAACCGGCTCCCGCTTCGACACTCATCGTCCGGATCGGGAGCCTGCTCCGATAGACAACGCTTTCCTGGAGCTCGAGCCGCGACCGCAGGCCGGCGTTCGCATTCATGACATCGCCGATATGCACCCTCTTGGGCCAGATCAGCAGGTCCGTCGCAGCCGGATAGGGTCCGTCCCGGTTCAACATTCGGAATCCGGCGCGCTGCGCGTAGAACTGCCAACCCCAGTGTCCGACGAACCAGACGGTTTCAGATCGCCCGGCGAACCTCTCCCGGGCCCTGCGGGCATACTGTCGGTACGCATCCGCGTACTGATAATCGGCGATGTGCACCGCCACAGCGACGACGCCCTGAAGACAGAGCAGTCCCAAGGCCAGCACACGTACCGATTGCCAGCGCACCGGGCTCTGCTCGAATGAGCGGAACAGCAGCAAAAGGAGCGGCACCAGAGCGACCAGCAGATGACGGACCGCCTGGAAGGGAACGAAGAACACACTGAAGACCACGTGAATGAGCAACCAGGCTCCCAGAAAAACGGCATCTGCGGAGAGGTGCTCCTGCCAGACCGCCCGAACGGCACCGACGAGCAGCACGAGACCCAGGACGAGCCAGATTTGGAACTGCAGGTCGAAGTCCGCGGCATAGAAGGCATGTGCCCACCAGCCCACCCCCGCTCCGGCCGCAACCAGAACCGCCAGGAGCTTCCAACTCCGCATCGCCGAGCCCAGATAAACGATCACAGGCGGAACGAACAGCGCGGACCCGAGGATCGTCAGCCCCCCAAACAGCTTGTCTTCCCAGAGAATATTCGAGTCTCCGCTCCGCTCGAGCAAGAGATAGAGGGGGTGAATCTGCCCGTAGAGAAGCCAGGTCTGAGCGCACCACGCTCCCACGATCAGCGTCGGCACGGAAAGCCAGAGGACGGCCTTCGGTCTGTGTCGCAAAAGTGCGTAGAGCCCAGCGACGGGCAGGACCACTCCCATCGAATACTTGGCCAGGACCGACAAACCGAGCAGGACACCCCCGACGGCACGGGACCGGCCCGAGTTCGCGTCGATGCCGCGAAGGAAAAGCGCCAACCCTCCTACCGCCAGGCCGGCCGCGGGTACATCTCTCATCAGGTTTCCGGATACCAGAAAGGGCGCCGAAAGGATCAGGAAGAGTGTGGGCAGCCAGGGGTGTTCGACGAACCTCCGTGCCAGCGAGAAGGCACCCCACGCAAAAAGGAGAGCGAACGGCACCAGAGCCAAATGGAGAGGAACCTCTTCTGCGCCGAAGAGGGCTTCCACCGGAGCCAGCCAGTAGCTGACCAGGGGAGGATTGGTCGTGGCCTTCCAGATAGGCATGAGATGCCCGAACCAGTCGATGTCGCTCCCGAAAGGATCGGCGGGGGTCTGGAGAATCTGCCGGGTGATGTGCAAAACGAAGGTGTCGTCAATGTGGACCGGCTTGCCGGCGAATGGCAGGATCAGCCCAAGGACGATCAGCATCAGGAGCAGCTCGGAGCGCCGGCGCATGAGGCTTCTACTTTAGCCGAAACGCGGTCCCGGCGACAAAGGCTGTCGCCGCCCTTCCACGAGATTTCAGACGCTTCCGGTAAGATGGACAAGTGGCGGGCCCTCGACAGCGTGCATGTGCCCCCCGGAGAAGCAGCAAAGATGAGTCAAGCGGCACCCCGATATACCGAAGAAGATGTTCGGAGTCTCGACTGGCGCGAGCACATTCGGACCCGGCCCGGCATGTACATCGGCAAGCTCGGCGACGGTTCCCACCCCGATGATGGCATCTACGTTCTCCTGAAGGAGGTCATCGACAACTGTGTCGACGAGTTCCTGATGGGCGCCGGACGGAAAATCGAGGTCGCGGTCGAAGGGCGGACCGTCACGGTACGCGACTACGGTCGGGGCATTCCTCTCGGCAAAGTGATCGATTGCGTTTCCCGTATCAACACCGGGGCGAAGTACGACGAAGGCGCATTCTACCGTTCGGTGGGCCTGAACGGCGTCGGCACGAAAGCCGTCAATGCTCTCGCCGAGTATTTCCGTGTCGAGTCGTATCGTGACGGCAAAGTCAAGAAAGCGGAATTCCAGCGGGGCCGTCTGACCCGGGAGCACCCACAGGAAACGTCGAAGGAAAAGTCGGGCACTCTGATCGAGTTCATCCCGGACGGGGAAATCTTCAAGGAATACCGGTTTGATCCTCGCTTCATCGAAGAACGCCTGTGGCGCTACGCCTTCCTCAACCGGGGCCTGAAGCTGCATTTCAACGGCCAGGTGCTCTACAGCGAGAATGGTCTGCAGGATCTGCTGGAAAACGAGGTCGGTGACAGCGCCCGTTACCCGCTGATCTTCGTCGAGAGCCCGGACATCGAGTATGCCCTGACCCACACCGACTCCTATGGCGAGAGTTATCTTTCGTTCGTCAACGGTCAGTATACGATCGACGGCGGCACGCACCAGTCGGCGTTCCGCGAGGGCATCTTCAAAGCATTCAAAGAATTCTTCAATTCCGACATCGACGCTTCGGATGCCCGGGGCGGGTTCGTCGGCGCCGTGCTCGTGCGGATCCACGAGCCGGTCTTCGAGTCCCAGACGAAGACCAAATTGGGCAGCACGCAGGTGACCAAAGAGGGTCCGAGCATTCGTTCCTGGGTCGTCGATTTCGTTCGGGATACCCTCGTCAGATACCTTCACAAACATCCTGAGGTTTCCAAGTCTATCCTGACGAAAATCAAGCAGAATGAGCGGGAACGCAAAGACCTGGCCGGGATCAAGAAGCTCGCCCGGGAGAGGCAGCGCAAGGCAAACATCCACAACCGAAAGCTTCGGGACTGCAAGGTTCATTCCACCGATGCGAACCATAAACGGGCAGCCGAAACCCAGCTCTTCATCACCGAAGGCGACAGTGCTTCCGGGAGTCTCACGAAGGCACGCGACCCGGAGACCCAGGCGGTCTTCGCACTCAAGGGGAAGCCTCTGAACTGCTTCGGCCTTTCCAGGAAGGTCGTCTATGAAAACGAAGAGCTCAACCTTCTGCAGCACGCCCTCGGGATCGAGGAGGACCTGGAAAATCTCCGTTACAACGAGGTGATCCTCGCTACGGACGCCGACGTCGACGGCATGCACATCCGCCTGCTGCTTCTCACGTTCTTCCTGCAGTTCTTCCCCGAGCTGGCCCGCAAGGGACACCTGCAGATTCTCGAAACACCGCTGTTCCGGGTGCGCAACAAGAAACGCACGATCTATTGCTACACGGAGCGAGAAAAGGCCGAGGCCGTTCGCGAACTGGGCGGCAAAGCGGAGATCACGCGGTTCAAGGGCCTCGGCGAGATTTCACCCGATGAATTCGGCGAGTTCATCGGTGAGAACATCCGCCTCGAACCGGTGGTCCTCCCCAAAGGCATGAAAGTCCGCGAAGTCCTCAGCTATTACATGGGAAAGAACACTCCACAGCGGCGAGAGTTCATCACGTCGAATCTCATCCTCGAGCCGGTGGACTTCGTCCAGAGTGAGACGGCATGAGGGAGGATCCGACGGGAAGCGGCGGCTTCATTCCACAGGATACCGACGGCGAAGGGGTCGAAGAGACCTTTCGCGATTACTTTCTGCAGTACGCCTCCTACGTGATCACGGAGCGGGCCATTCCCGACGTCGAGGACGGGCTCAAACCGGTGCAGCGGAGAATCCTCCATTCGCTCTGGGAAAACGAGGACGGCCGCTACAACAAGGTGGCCAACCTGGTCGGCCATTGCATGAAATACCATCCTCACGGCGACGCTTCGATCTACTCGGCCCTCGTCGGGCTGGGTCAAAAGCGGCTGTTGATCGATACCCAGGGGAACTGGGGCGACCCGATGACCAACGACCCGCCGGCCGCTGCCCGCTACATAGAAGCAAGACTGACCGCCTTCGCGAAAGAAGTCGGTTTTGCTCCCCATCTGACCCGCTACAAGCTCTCCTATGACGGGCGCAACCGGGAGCCGGTCGCTTTACCCGTTCGGTTTCCGCTCCTTCTGGCACTGGGAGCCGAAGGCATTGCCGTCGGATTGACGACCCGAATCCTGCCCCACAACTTCATCGAGTTGCTCGAGGCCGAGAAAGCATGGCTGCGGGGCGAGTCCTTCACGCTGTACCCGGATTTCCCGGGGGGTGGTCGGATGGATGTGAAGGACTATCAGGACGGTGCCGCGGGTTCGCGCGTTAAGGTCCGGGCCGTGCTCGAACGGGACAAGGGAAAGAGCATCGTCATCCGTCAGATCCCCTACGGGACGACGACGGAGTCGCTGATCGACTCGATCCTCAAGGCCGCCGATAAGGGCAAGATCAAGGTTGCCAATATTCAGGACAACTCGGCCGCCCAGATCGAGATCGTCGTCACCTTCCAGCGGGGCGTCGATATGGACAAGGCGGAAGATGCCCTGTACGCCTTCACCGAGTGTGAGGCTCCTCTGAGCTCCAACTGCATGGTCATCAAGGATGGACACCCGCTCGGAATGAGCGTCTCCGAGATCCTGATCGACAACGCCACGCGCACGCGCGAACTCCTCAAACAGGACCTGGAGAACCAGCTGGAGCGGCTGGAGAGAGACTGGCACCTCAAGAATCTGGTGCGTATCTTCATCGAAAACCGCATCTACCTGCGCATCGAAAAATGCGAGACCTGGGTCGACGTGCTCTACCAGATCGACAAGGGTCTGGAGCCCCACGTGTCGGACCTCAGGGAGCCGGTGACCGAAGAGGATCTCGTCTATCTCACGGAGGTCAAGATCCGTCGCATCAGTGCCTGGGATGCCCAACGCGCCCGCGACGAACTCCAAAAGATCGACGCGGAGATCGCGAGAGTCCGCAACGACCTGCAAAACGTCACCGACTACACGATCCACTATCTCGATCACCTTTTGGAGACTTACGGCAAGGATCGAGAACGACGCACCGAGATCGAGGGGTTCGACGTCATCGAAGCCGTCACCGTCGTCGAGCGCACGCAGAAGCTCTACCTCGAACCGAAGGCAGGCTTCATCGGGACGGATTTGAAGGATGCACGCGAGGTCGCCCCCTGTTCGCCGCTGGACGACGTGATGGTCGTGTTGGAGGACGGCGGACTCTTCCTCGTCAAGGTCGCGGATCGCAAGTACGTCGGTGAAAATATCCTTTACGCGCAGGTCTTTGACCTCGAAGACCGAGAAACGATCTACAACATGATCTACGAGGATCTGAAGTCGGGGCGGACCTACGCCAAGCGGTTCACCATCGGCGGCTATACCCGGGAACGCCGGTACGAACTGGGAAGCTCCGATTCGACGAAGGTTCACTTCTTCACGCCCGGCGGGGATGGCGTCTACGCCCACGTCAAGCTGCGCAAGAAGCCTCGAATCAAGACCGATATCTATGTGCGTTTCGAGGATCTGCTCGTCAAGGGCCGCAGCGCCAACGGCGTCACGCTCACGCGGCACAAGGTGTCAAGCGTGAAGCCGATCTCCGAAAACGTTTACTGCAACCGTCTCGAACTCGAACCCGACGCACTGGGCGAGGATCCCTCCGCCCCGGCATCGGACGATCCTGCGCGGAACGACCCGGCGGCTTCGACCAGCGGGAAGGTCAGCGGTGAACAAAAAGGGCTCTTTCCGGACGGCGACTGACAGGTTCGAGACATGGTGATCGGAGAACATTTCGCGTGGGGCCACCTGGTCAAGACGGGAGGAGACTCGACCGCCCGCCTGTTCCGGCTCTTCCCTGCTCTGATCGTGCACGCCGACTCCCTCGACGAGAACTGCAAACACGATTCTTTCGGGGCTCGACGGGAGCAGATAGAGGGCAAGACGCTGATCCTGAACATCCGCAGACTGCCCACCTGGATTCTCAGCTACGCTCACCATGTGGCTCAGTTCGGAGGGTACCCGGACTACCGGCCCATTCCGCTGGCGAAGGGTCTCAAAGTGCTCACCGAACAGAACATCGCGGACCTCCACTTGATCGACATCACCAGTCAGGGCGAATACTCGGTCGACAAGTGGTTTCGTCTGGAGTCACTGAAGGACGACTTTCTCGACTTCATTCGGACGGAAACTCACGTCAGCTGCCGGAAGAAACGGCGGATCCGCCTCGCCCCGAGCAGCAACACCCAACAGTATCGTCGCGACATCGACTACTGGTTCGACGCGGAGTCGGTCGAGCAGATGTATCAGGTCAATCCGATCTGGGCATCGATCGAGACCAAGGTCTACGGAGACGTCTGGCGGCCCCAGCCCCAGCCCGCCTAAAGCGCCGCGGAGTGAGCGGCTCCGAAGTTTGGAGGTCCCGCAGCTCGTCCTCGGTCGGCACTTCTCACCCGCCTTCTGCTGCAGCGACGCGTCGTCGTCAGCACTGCGGCTAGAGCAGCGACTTGAAGCGCCGGTAGTTCTGCCGGAGAGCCTCCAGCGGCGGGATGCCCGCTACTTCGAATTCGACGATGTACCATTCAGTACCGGCTTCGGTCTGGCAAAGCCGAATGATCGTCGGCCAGTCGAGCTCATCGTCACCGATGAAGGCGGCCGGATCCTTCGACGAGTAGGGCTTGATGTGAATGGACGTTGTCCGACCCTGGTTGCGTTGCAGCAACTCGACGACATCGACTCCTTCGTGCTGCGAAGCATTGCCGGTGTCCAGTTGGAGAATGACGTCTCGACCGGTGCCGTCGGCCAGGATGTTCCAGAGCATTTTCCCGTCGAACTTGTCGAAGATATAGTCGTGGTTGTGGTACCCGACTCGCATCTGATGGGGTTTGAGTTTCTCTGAAATCTCGTTGAACAAATCAACGGTCCGGGCAAAGTCTTCGGGACTCTGGCGGTACTTCTCGTCCAGCCATCGGACGATCAGGTTGGGATTCCCGAGAGTCTGATTGAACTCCACGGTCTCCTCGAGCTTGTCACCGAGCATGTCGTCGAGCATGATATGGGTTCCGCAGGCTTTGAGGCCGTTGTCGTCGAGCATCTTCCGAAGCTGCTTGGCCGAGCGGCCGAAATAGTCGGCGAATTCCACAGTATCGAACCCGATACCGGCCACCGCCTCCATCGTTCCCTCGAAGTCCCCCGCCAATTCCTTACGAAAGCAGTAGAGTTGAACGCCGATTGGAATCCGCCTCGCAGCGGAAGCTGAACCGGCGCCGATTCCCGCGACCAGCGCCGCCGCCGATGTGCGTTTGAAGAAATCCCTGCGTGTGCAGCCCTCATAGTTCGATCGCATGGCAAGTCCTCCCGTCTGAGCCGACAGTTTACCTCACAAACAAGGGATACGCCTGAAGCCTATCCCTCTGATTCGCCCTCGTCGCCCAGTTCCGGCGCAGTCAGAGCCCGCGGAACCACCTCGACCGGCTCCACCGGTGGGACTTCGGTGCCCGACGCGGCTCCAAGGTCCTTGAAGCGACGAGCCGACGGAAGAACCCGAGCCTCGAGCGACCCGACCGCACGGTTGAACGCCGTGTTGGCACCGGCGAGACCCTTGCCGATCTGGTTCAGATGACTTGCGAGGGTCGACATCCGATCGTAGAGCTCCTTGCCCAGTTCACTGATCTCCTGAGCATTGCGCGTGATCCTTTCCTGTCGCCAGCCGTAGGCCACCGCCCTCAAAAGGGCGATCAACGTCGTCGGTGTCGCCAACACGACGCTTCTCTCCAGGCCGTCCTCCAGGAGAGTCGGGTCGGCGTCGACGGCGGCGCCGAAGAAGGACTCGCCCGGAATGAACATGACGACGAATTCCGGCGCCCGGCTGAACTGAGCCCAGTAGCGCTTATCGGCAATCCCGTTCATGTGGTGTCTGACCTGTCGCGCGTGCCGGGTCATGGCACTCTTACGCTGCTCGTCCGAGTCGGCGGCCACGGCATCGAGGTATGCCTCGAGCGAGACCTTGGCATCGACGACGATTTCCCGTTCGGCCGGAAGCCGCACGATCAGGTCCGGCCGCTGTCGCCCCCCCTCGGCATCCGCCGTGACCTGCTCGGCAAAGTCACAATGTTCCGACATACCGGCCAGTTCGACCACACGGCGCAGGGTCATTTCTCCCCAACGTCCCCGGACCTCCGGTCTGCGCAGGGCCGTGACCAGATTGGCTGTCTCCTTCTGAAGCTGCTGCTGCGTGGTTGAGAGGATCTTCAAGTGCTCCGCCAGTCCGGAGTAGGCTTCCTGTCGGTTCTTCTCGATCGTGTGGACCTGCTCGCGAAACTGCTTGAGCGTGTCAGTCAAGGGCTGTACGAGCCCCTGGATGGCTTCCTGCCGTTTTCCCAGATCGCCTCGGGCTTCACTCAGGACCTTGTCGAAGCTCTCCCTGGCCAGTCTGAGGAAGGTCGTCGTGCTGTGTTCGAGCGTATCGCTGGCGATGGCTTTGAACGTATCGGTCAGTTTCTTCTGGGCCTGTTCGAGAAGCGCCTTCTCTTCCTCGAGTCGTCGAAGCGTCTCGGTCAACTGTGTCTCGGCCTTGATCCGGGCGCTCTGTTCGGTCTCGAGTCTGGAACGATAGCCTTCCAGGCTCGAGGAGAGGGCTTCGTTCTGGGCTCTCAACTCCTGAAGAGTCGCCTCCAGACCCGCGACCCGGCCCTCGGTGAGGCCGGCACGACGTTCTGCTTCCTGCAACTCGGACGACAATCGAGCCTTCGACCGATATCCGGATACGAGCCATCCCGCGAGGAGTCCGACAACCAGCCCACCGAGTGCCACGAGTACGTAATCCAAACTACGAATCCTCACTCAAGGATGCCGGAATCAAGCAGCAGGGGTGTTCGGACTCCCTCGACGGGGAAACGGCGAGGACCGGCCAGGCACGGATGTCGCGCGAGCCCGTCGCCGATCCTACGATGTCCAGCGCAGCTGGTTACACTGCGCGAACGGGCACCTCCCGCTGCCCCGCTTCCTCCCGGTACTCGAGCATGACGAGCAGCTGTCCGTCTGGGGGTTCGAGGAGAGTGCGTCCGGTCCCGGAACCGACGCTCGGGACTTCTCGCTCGAATTCGAAACCGTCAAGTCCAAGTTGCTCGATCCTTTCCGGCGTATTGATCGAATAGTAGACCAGCGCAGGCCGGTCAAAATCCCGGGTCTGGTGGAGACCCAGCGTCATCAGTCCGTCAGTCACGACCGCCCATGGATACGGCAGCTCGGCACCCCGGCGGCGCTGGAATCCGACCTTCGTCCAAAAGGCCGTGGCCGTTTCCAGGTCATCGACGGGCAAGGCCAGCTCGCCGAAGTGGCCGCACTTGCAGATCGATCTGCCGGAAGGCCTGGGGATGTGCCGCGCCGGGTACTCCAGCAGCGAGACACCAATGCCGCTGGGCGTAGCCAGCGCTGCCAGTATCTCGGGCGCCTGCGGCTCGCGAATGCGACTCAACTCCATTCCGGCAGCCTCCAGCCGGGCAATCCGCTCCTCCATGTCACCGGCCAGAT
Source organism: uncultured Acidobacteriota bacterium (assembly GCA_963823995.1). Taxonomy (GTDB): domain Bacteria; phylum Acidobacteriota; class UBA6911; order RPQK01; family JAPXNP01; genus JARRKC01. The sequence continues at coordinate 1,331,174 of CAWGNQ010000006.1, read as the reverse complement.
AGCTCAGCACGGGAACACCGGGCATTGTCTGGCTCAAACTCAACGTGATCAGGCCGTCCGTGAGAATGGCCCAGGGCCAGGGTTCCCAGTTCTGATCCGCCTTCTCAAAGCCGAGACGCTCGAAGAACGGAAGCGATTTTGCCAGATCGGGTACCGCCACAGAGATCTCGACGAAGTTGCCCAGTTTCATGGAGCCTCCTTTCGGCCTCGCCCAGTGGCCGACTCGCCTTAATTCGGGGCTCTGAATCGAGCGGCCCCGCGGGGAACTAGTCAGTCTGCCCCTGTCCCTCTAATCTAAAGGAATCCTTCGCCCATTCAAAGGAGATTCCCCATTCGGCCGTTCCCCTTGGTTTACTATGAGTAATCATGTACCCCGAGCTGAAACGAGACGTCCGCAACCTGACATCGATGCTGGGACGGATCATCCGCGAGAGGGCCGGCGATACTGCCTTCGAACTGGTTGAAGAGGTACGCGCCCTCACGAAACAGCTGCGCCAGCACGCAACCCGAGAAGATTTGGCCCGAAAAGATGCTCTCTTTGGGAGCCTCGATCTCTCCAGCGCCGATTCTCTCGCCCGAGCTTTCACGCTCTATTTCCAGCTGGTCAATCTCGCGGAGGAGCGCCAGCGCAAACGACGCCTCGACGAAGCAAGTGGAGAGCCGGAACCGTACAAAGGTTCGCTCGAGCGCGCCATGCTTCACCTTGGCGAGGACGAAGGGATCACACCGGGTAGCCGGGCCTGCCGGGAACTGCTCGAGAGGCTGCACGTGCAGCCGGTCCTGACAGCCCATCCCACTGAAGCCCGGCGCCCCACGATCACGACCCACCTGCTGCGGATCAACCGTCTCTACAGTGGACTGCAGCATCCCTCCGGTGGAGAACGCGAACGGAAGGCGCTCGAGGACGGGCTGCTGGCTTCCCTGGAGAGTCTCTGGCTCACCGAGCAGACGCGTTCGATGCGCCCGACCATCGAGGAAGAAGTCGAACGGGTGCTCTTCTTCTTCGAACGCTCCATCATCCCGACGGTTCCCCTCTTCTATCGGGAGTTCGAACGTGTCACCGGATTTCCGGCAACTCCCGGGGTTCTGAGCTTTGGCAGCTGGGTAGGAGGAGACCGGGACGGTAATCCACATGTGACGCCGCGCCTCAGTCTATGGGCCGTTCACGCCCAGAGTCGGCGCATTCTCCGTCACTATCGGCGTCAGATCCGAGAGCTCAGCCGCCGGCTCAGTCTCTCCGATCGTTTGCTACCGGTCTCGGAAGAACTGCAGGATGAAATCAACGACGAACTGATGTTTGGCCTCTTCCTGGAGAAACCGAGCGAGCGTATGGAACGACACGAGGTCTACCGTCGCTATCTCCGCATGGTCGAGCGCCGCCTCCGCCTGACACTGGATCGTCGAACCAATGGGTTTCAGAGGCCGGAGGAGTTTCTCCGCCTGCTTCAGATCCTGGATCGAAGCCTCCGCTCCAAGGGCGTGAACCGCTCGCCCGATATGCTGCTTGAAGATCTGATCCACCAGGTCGAAACGTTTGGATTCCATTTGGCGACCCTCGACTTCAGGGATCATTCGGGGAAGATCGCGAAGGCGGTCGGACAGCTGCTCGGCTCCGACTCTGACAGACCTTCGGTCGCACGGCTGAAGGAATCGGTCGAACATCCTCCCTCGGTCGGCCACCCGGAAGAGGAACTGGGGGAGCTGCTGGATCAATTTCGCTGCATTCGCCGCATTCAGAAAGAGTATGGCCCGGACGCCTGCAGCCGGTATATCGTGAGCATGACCCACCGGACCACCGACCTCTGGAACCCGATCCTGCTCGCTGCAACGGCAGGTCTGGTCCATCGCAGGAACGGGACCTGGGAATCGAGACTTCAGTTCGTACCCTTGTTTGAGACGATTTCCGATCTCCGGAGGGCCACCGATCTCCTGCGTGGCTGGTTTTCCGATCCCGTCTACCGGGAGCTGCTGCGGAGCCGGGAAAATCGCCAGGAAATCATGCTGGGGTATTCGGATTCGAACAAGGACGGCGGCTACCTGACGGCCAACTGGGAATTGTTCAGAGCCCAGCGTGCGATCGTGCGGCTGGCCGAGGAATATGAGCTGCGCATCCGCTTCTTTCACGGCAAGGGCGGCCCCATTGACCGAGGCGGGGGCATGAGCTATCGGACCATCCTCGCCCAACCCTACTCGGTTGCGTCTGGGGAAATGCGTATTACCGAACAGGGAGAGGTGATCTCGAACAAGTATTCCAATCCGGCCATCGCCATGCGCAATCTCGAGCAGCTGTTCAGTGCGGTCCTGCGGGCCGGGGGATCGATTCGGGACGGCGGTACCCGTGTCGCCCGGGAATGGGAGGACACGGTCGACCGGCTGTCCCGGGCATCCATGGACTGCTATCAGGAGCTGGTCTGGCACGAGAACCGTTTCCCCGGCTTCTTCTTCCAGGCCACGCCCATCGACGTCATCGAGCACCTCACGCTCGGCTCCCGGCCGACCAAGCGCCCGTCCGGCAAGGGGCTCCGCGACCTTCGGGCCATTCCCTGGGTCTTCTCCTGGACTCAATCCCGATTCCTGATCTCGGCCTGGTACGGGCTCGGCACCTCCCTGGCCGGCTTCATCGATTCCGAGGGACAGTCGGGACTCGAGCTTCTCCGGGAGATGTATGCACGGTGGCCGTTCTTCGCCACGCTTCTGGACAACGCCCAGATGTCGCTCGCCAAGACCGATCTCTTCATTGCCGAAATGTATGCCGATCTGGTCGAACCGGAGGAGACCGGCCGAGAGCTGTTTCGGCGGATCCGGGATGAATACCGGACGGCCCGCCGTACCGTCCTCGAGATTACCGGACAGCAACGCCTCCTGGCGCATGCCGACGTTCTCCATGAGTCCATCCGGTTGCGGAATCCTTACGTCGATCCGCTGAACTTCCTCCAGGTCCGTTACCTCAAAGAATGGCGCCGGAACGAGAATCCGGAAATCCTCCGGCTCCTCCGTCTCACCGTTCACGGCATCGCTTCCGGAATGAAGAGCACGGGATAGACGTGAACACGGCGTAGTGCACGACGTGCAAAGTGCGAAGGGGTCGTCCTGCAACCGGCGCCGTATCGAACATGGTTTGGAGCCTCGAGGGCGTAGTCAGGAGTCGGTCATCCAAGCTACAATCAATTGTCCGTGACGGCAGAGGACGTGACGGCAAAGAACACTGTTCGAAAGTGCAAAGGTGGAGGAAGCGAATGAAGCTCGGCAGATTCTTCTTCTTGTTCTCTCAACTGGTCCCGGCAATCTTCGTTCCTGCCACCCTCTCCCCCGGATCCCTGGCCTTCCCGGCAGGCCTCCAGCCTGCAGAGGTTCAGGAAAGGCCGGTGAGTCCACTGGCAGAGGGAGCTGAAGTCGAGAAGCTGTCCGGTGGATTCAGTTTCACCGAAGGACCGGCTGTGGACGGGGCCGGAAACGTCTATTTTACGGACCAGCCCAACAACCGGATCCTGGAATGGAGTACAGAGGGAATCCTCACGGTTTATATGCGCCCTGCGGGCCGCTCGAACGGCCTCTTTTTCGACCGGAATGGAAACCTTCTGGCCTGTGCCGACGAGAAAAATGAGCTTTGGTCGATCGCACCGGACCAGCAGATCACCGTGCTCGTGAAGGAGTATGAAGGAAAGGCCCTCAACGGCCCCAATGATCTTTGGGTCCGTCCGGACGGGGGCCTCTACTTTACGGACCCCTTCTACAAGCGCCCGTACTGGGACCACGATACCCAGCCCCAGGAGATCCAGGGTGTCTACTTCCTGTCCGCCGACCGAAAGGTGCTCAAGCGGGTCATCTCGGATCTCGTCCAGCCGAATGGGATCATTGGAACGCCGGACGGGTCAACCCTGTATGTCGCCGATATCGGCGGGCACAAGACTTATCGTTACCAGATCCAGTCGGACGGCAGCCTTGCGGGCAAGGAGTTGTTTTGTGAGCTCGGCTCGGATGGGATGACCATCGATGACGCCGGCAACGTGTATCTGACCGGGCAGGGTGTGACCGTCTTCAACAGGCAGGGCCGACAGATTGACCACATTGCGATCGACGAACGCTGGACCGCCAATGTCTGCTTCGGAGGCGAGGATCTTCACACGCTGTTCATCACGGCAAGCAAGGGCCTCTACTCCGTCAGAATGCGGACGCAGGGTGTCCGGTAGTCGGCGAATGGGCCCTGCCCGTTTCCCCCGCAGGGTCCCACAGATCACCGTGAACCTCATCGCGGGTTGGTTGAACCGGAATGCGGACTGGCTGGATCCGAAGGAGGTACCTGGACAGGGACTGCCTCTTCGAAGAACTTTCCGACAGTGAACAAGGTCTCGTTCGGGACTGGTACAGTCCCGCCCGGCTCGCGAGCCTCAGGGGTCGCAGGCTCAACATCTTCGGGCCCGACGATCCCCTGGTACCGCGGGGTCGAAGTCTCGTTTCGACGAGTCTCTCCGGTCCCCGTCTCGCAGAATGATGAAACGAAACGAGCGGCATACTGTGGTGCACGGCGTTGGCTTGCTCTTGATGCTCGTCCTCATGTTCTTCTCCGCTGCCTGCGATTCTTCCTCGATCCGACCGGCCGCCGACTCACCGGAACTCTCCTCTCGGGAAGATGCCGGGATGCCACGCACCGACCTCTCTCGTATCAACGAATCCTACCGCAGGGTTTTGGAATACGTCGACAAACGCGGCCTGGTCCGCTATGGAGACCTCAAAACCCATCGTCTCATGCTGGATCGGTTCGTCTCGGAGCTGGATCTTCTGGATGTAACAACCTATGCGAGCTGGCCGTCCTCGTCACAACTCTCCTTCTGGATCAATGCGTACAACGGACTTACCCTGTTGGCGATTGTGAATCATTATCCGATCCAGCCAAGTTTCCTGGCCTCGCTGCAGTTTCCGGACAACAGCATTCGACAGATCCCGGGCGTCTGGGACGAGCTGCAGTTTCGCGTGATGAACCGATCGCTGACCCTGAACGGCATCGAGCACGGAATTATCCGAAAGGAGTTCGACGAACCGCGCATTCACATGGCACTGGTCTGTGCCGCAATGGGATGTCCCCCACTCCGCACAGAGCCCTACACCGGAGACCGCCTCGATTCCCAACTCGATGACCAGACGCGCCGGTTTCTGTCAAACCCGTCCAAGTTCGGGATCGACCGCAAGCACGACGTGGTCAGTCTGTCGCCGATCTTTGACTGGTACGGGTCCGACTTCGTTCGGCAGTATGAGCCCGCGTCGGGGTTCGACGACCAGGGCACCGTTCGCTCTGCCGTGCTCAACTTCATCGGCGGCTATGTCAATCCGGAATCCCGGAATTACCTGGAGCATGGCACCTACAGGGTGCGCTATCTCAACTATGACTGGTCGTTGAACGAGCCTAAGGAAAGGCAGGAACCAAGGTGACCGATGAACGATTCGCACCGAACGATGAGCATGACCAGCGGCTCAGGGCTCACGTTCACCCGCCCGACTGGGAGAATCCGTCACCGGCTCGTCGCTACAACCTCGTGGTTCTCGGCGCCGGTACGGCCGGTCTCGTGACGGCCGCCGCCGCCGCAGGTCTGGGCGCACGTGTGGCGATCGTTGAACGGGCTCGATTGGGCGGAGACTGTCTGAATTTCGGCTGTGTGCCCTCCAAAGCACTGATCCGTTCAGCCCGGGCTGCAGCTTCGCTGCGTGATGCGGCAGCTTTCGGCATCCAACTTCCTTCACCACTCGCAATCGATTTCAGCCGTGTCATGACGCGTCTTCGGCGCCTCCGCTCCGAGCTCAGCGCCCATGACTCGGCACGGCGTTTTCGAGACCTGGGCGTCGATGTCTTTTTCGGCCGGGCCCGCTTTCGGGGACGTACTTCGCTGGAGGTCGACGGGCTGGTGCTCCGCTTCAGGAAGGCGGTGATCGCCACGGGCTCTCGCCCGGCCGTTCCATCGATACCCGGCCTGGAGCCCGGGGAGTTTCTCACCAACGAGACGATCTTTTCGCTGACCGAGAAGCCCTCCCGGCTCGCGGTGATCGGAGGTGGTCCCATCGGCTGCGAGCTCGCACAGGCCTTTCAGAGGCTCGGATCCAGGGTCACGATCATCGAGCAGGGTCCACAGCTGCTCCCAAGGGAGGATCCGGACGCTGCCGAACTGCTCCGTCAAGTTCTGAAGCGGGAGGGTCTCAACCTCTATTTGGACGCCCGGGTCAAGCAGGTCGAGAACCTGGCCGGCACGAAGATGATCCAATTGAACGGCCGGGAGGAGGACACGACCGTCGAGGCTGACCAGATCCTGGTCGCGACCGGGCGACAAGCCAACATCGAGGATCTCGGTCTGAGAGTCGCCCGGATCCGTTTCGGTCCTCACGGCATCCAGACGAACGCTCGACTCCAGACGACAAATCCGCGCGTTTACGTTGCCGGAGACGTCGGTTTGGCGCAGAAGTTCACCCATGCTGCCGACGCCTCGGCCCGTATGGTCCTTGAGAATGCTCTGTTTTTCGGAAGCAGGAAGGTGGATCGCCTCAATATCCCCTGGTGTACCTTTACGAGTCCGGAAATTGCCCACGCGGGCATCTCTGAGACGGAAGCGGAGAAGGGAGGGATGAAGATCGCCACCTACAAGGTCGACCTGGCGACGGTCGACCGCGCAGTTTTGGACGGGCAGACCGAGGGATTCGCGAAACTGATCGTGCGCCGGGGCAGCGACCAGATCATCGGTGCAACGATCGTTGCAGAGAATGCAGGCGACATGATCAATGAGATCACCCTGGCGATGGACGCCGGCCTTGGACTCAAGAACTTGTCGGCCCTGATCCATCCCTATCCGACCCAGGCGGAGGCAATCCGAAAGGCCGCCGATGCCTATCAAAAGGGTCGGCTCACGCCGTTTGTGCGCAGGATTCTGGGCTTCTGGTTTCGGTTGAGCCGTTGATCCGGGTAGAATAGACAGCCAAAGCGAGACGGCCATCCGATGATGTTGAGACCCCTGATTCCGATTGAACCGGGCGGGCGGCGAGTCGAGTCCCCGCTCGATGTCCGGTTCCGAAGAAACTGGTAACATGAAGACTCTCAGAGCCTTGCACCACGAACTGTCCAGTCCTCTGGTCCAGCTCCATGTCTATGATGAGCGCACCCCGGGACTGCCGACCTTTGCACAGAAACTGTCCGAGGTCGGTTTGGATCCGCTCATGCCGGGACGTCTCGAGATTCTCCAGGTCAATCTCGGAAAGCTCTGCAATCAGACCTGTGCCCATTGCCACGTCGACGCAGGACCCGACCGTACCGAAGTCATGAGTCGGGAAACGATGAAGGACTGCCTGACCGCTCTTCGCAGATCCGGAATTGAACGGGCCGATCTCACCGGCGGCGCCCCGGAAATGAACCCGCACTTCGAATGGTTCGTCGACGAGATTCTCGCCCTCGGCTGCAGGGTGCAGGTGCGAAGCAATCTGACAATTCAAGCCACACGCAAGCACCATCATCTGCCCCGGTTCTTTGCGGAACGGGGGGTCACGATCGTCTCCTCCCTGCCCTGTTATACAGCCGAAAACACCAACCGGCAGCGAGGTGAAGGGGTCTTCGAGAAATCGCTCGACGCCCTGAGGATGCTCAACGCAGTCGGGTATGGTCGGGACGGCACCGGACTCGAGCTTCATCTGGTCTACAACCCGCTCGGCGCCTCCCTTCCGCCCTGCCAAAAATTCCTGGAGTCGGACTACAAGCGGGTCCTCGGAGAGCAATATGGCATCGTCTTCAACGAACTGTACTGCATCACCAACATGCCGATCAGCCGTTTTCTCGACGATCTCCTGAAGAAGGGACAATACGAGGATTACCTGACCAGACTCGTCGATTCCTTCAATCCCGCGGCCGTCAAGGGCGTGATGTGCCGCAACCTCGTATCGGTCGGGTGGGACGGTAAGCTGTACGATTGTGACTTCAACCAGATGCTCGAACTTTCCCTGAATTCGTCATCCCCAAAACACATCCGCGACTTCGATCTTCGGAGGCTGGAGAATCGCCGGATCGTGACACGTCGGCACTGTTTCGGGTGCACGGCCGGGGCCGGATCGAGCTGCGGCGGAGAGATCGCGTCATAGGCTCCGGCTCCCGGAGACCGATCGTACCGCAACTGCCCCGCTCAGGGTGAATCGCCCATTCTGGATCGAATACTCCGAAGTCGGGTCAGGAGGTGGCCGGAGCAGCGGACGGCTCCTCGGCCTTCTCCCTCGGCAACTCGAGGATTTTGAGGATTTCCGGGCCGTCGATCTCCTCGTGCTCCAAAAGGGCTTCGGCCAGATGATCCAGACCTTCCCTGTGCTGCTCGAGGGTCTCGATGGCCTTTGCCGAGGCCCGCTTCAGGATGGCTCCGACCTGATGGTCGATTTCCTCCGCTGTCTTCTCGCTGTACTTCCGGGTCTTGCCGAGCTGTTCACCCAGAAAGACCTCTCCGTCGCGTTCGCCGAGTGCCATGAATTCAAAATCGTCGCTCATGGCAAAGTCGAGGATCATCTTGCGCGCCAGGTGGGTCGCCTGCTTGAGATCCTGTTCGGCACCGGTCGTGGCAGTCCCGAGAACCAGTCTCTCTGCAGCCCTTCCGCCCAACATGACCGAAAGGCGATCCTCGAGGTACTCTCGCGCGTAGATGTACTGATCCTTCTCCGGCAGCTGCTGGGTGATCCCCATCGCCTGTCCGCGGGGGACAATCGACACCTTCTCCACCGGATCGGCATTCGGCAGGACGGCAGCCACGACCGCATGGCCGGACTCGTGGTAGGCGAGCAGACGGCATTCTTTTTCGGTCAGCGCGAGGCTCTCTCTTCGCGGGCCCATCGTGATCTTGTCACGAGCCTGGTCGATATCGTCCTGGTCGATCTGGTCCTTCTTCTTGCGCGCGGCCAGCAACGCGCCTTCGTTCAGCAAATTGGCCAGGTCGGCACCGCTGAAGCCGGGCGTGGCTCTGGCCAGTCGGTCCAGATCGACATCGTCGGACAAAGGCCGGCTGCGGGCGTGGATCCTGATAATTTCCGCTCGATCTTTCCTGGTAGGCAGGTTGACCGTAACCCGTCGATCGAACCTTCCGGGCCTCAGCAATGCCTTGTCCAGAATGTCCGGTCGATTCGTTGCCGCAAGGACAACCACACCCTGATGGGGCTCGAATCCATCCATCTCCGAGAGCAGCTGATTCAAGGTTTGTTCCCGCTCGTCATGTCCGCCCCCCAGGCCCGCACCCCGGGTTCGGCCGATCGAATCGAGCTCGTCGATGAAGATGATGGCAGGTGCGGCCTTCTTGGTTGCCTGAAAGAGGTTGCGAACCCGGGAAGCCCCGACCCCGACGAGCATCTCCATAAAATCGGAGCCGCTGATACTGAAGAAAGGCACCTCCGCCTCCCCAGCAACCGCCCGGGCCAGGAGGGTCTTGCCGGTACCCGGCGGTCCGACCAGCAGAACGCCTCGAGGCATCTCTCCGCCGAGCTTCTGGAAGCTCTGCGGATCACGAAGGAAGCCGACGATCTCTTCGAGCTCCCGCTTGGCGGCAAGGCTTCCCGCCACGTCCGCGAAGGTCGTCTTTTCCTCCTGCGTCCGATCATAGAGGCGGGCTTTGCTCTGCCCCATTCTCATGATCCCTCTGCCCTGAGACTGAATGCGCCTGAAAACCACGTATCCGAACCCAGCAATCAGAACGATGGGCAGCAGGTAGATCAGAATCGGTCCCCATCCCGACTGGCTTTGCGGATGCACTTCGATCTCGACGCCCTGATTCTTGAGAGCGGGGAGAAGCGTATCGTCTCCTACCGCAGGGACGTAGGTCGTAAATTCCGTGTATTTCCGGGTGGAACCGTCGGATTGCTTCTTCTCGGCTTGCTTCTCGAGCTTCCCCTGGATCTCGTCACCGGTCATGGTGACCTGCTCCACGTTGCCCGCGGCGAGCTGCTTCTCGAAAGTGCTGTAGCTGATCACGACGGCACTCGAGCCGAAGTTGCCGGCTCCCCAGAAGGTCCAGACCAGCAATGCCGCCAGCAGGGCCACCCAGATGAATCGCCCTCCCCACTCTAACTGGTTCGGTTGCGTGCGTTTCTGTAAGCTCACTGTATATTCATCATAGCGGATTCGGTTTTGACCTTTGGCAACACGTCCGTGCCGATCGGACGGCTTGGATCAGCGAAGCAGCCGAGCTGAGAGGGTGAGCCTGACGACACTTTCACCGCCCGTCCGGATCATCGTCTGCCGGCTTGCGCCTCTCTCCCCGCTCGTCGCTCACCATGCGGTCTGCCGGGCGGATCCGGGATCCGTAGCGGGCGGCGTAGACCTGGGTGAATTCCGCCCCGAGGAAAAGGATTTGCGAAGTGTAATAGATCCAGGTCAGAAAGACTGCGAGAGAGCCGGCAGCACCAAAAGTGGACCGTATTCCGCTGTGGCTGACATACAGGCTGATCATCCATCGACCCAGAGCGAAGAGGATCGACGTCGAAAGCGCGCCCACCCAGACGTCACTCCAGGCAATCTCCACGTCCGGCAGAACCCGGAAGATCAGAGCCAGCAACAGCGTCACGGCGCCGATCGAGATGCCATAATTCGCCCATTGCCAGACAACGGCCGGCGCTGCGCCGCCCATGTAGTGTTCGGCGGCTGACAAGCCCGTCGTCACGATCAACGAAGCAAGCAGGAGAATCCCGGTGCCGAGCACCATCAAAAACGAGAGAAGACGTCCCCTGATCGTCAGCCAGAGGCCCTGCCCCGGCGCCGGCTTGACGTCCCAGACCTTGTTGAGTGCCGCCTGGAGCTCTGCAAATACGGCCGTCGCAAGAAACAGGGACACGCCTCCGCTCAAGAGAGCCGCGGTCGAAAATCCCATGGCCGGCTGTTGTGCGTTGGCCAGGAGCGACTGGAGGAAATTGGCATTTGCGCTTCCAACCACGCCGCTCAACTGCTCGGCCAGTTGTCCCCTGACCGCGGCCTCGCCGTAGATCGAACCGGCAATCGCGATCATGAGGACCATCAGCGGAGCCAGAGAAAAGACCGCGTAATAGGAAAGGGCCGCACCCAACTCGAGCGCATTGTCTTCGTTCCATTCGTAGAACGTTTCCTTGATGAGCGACACGGCCGGCTCCAAGGAGCGGAAGCGCGGGATCTTCCAGGTCATAAACCTATCTTATCGTTGGGACGGCTGGGAAGCGGCTGGCCTTCCTGTTCCGATCGGGTAAGAGGCTTCCGAATTCTGATTTTCGAGGGTGCAGTCTCGCACGACTCGGCGAATCAGAGGCGGGAGTGGAAACCCGGGCCTTCTTCGGATCCGGCGCGTTCGACCGTCGAAGGTCTGAGCCGTGGAACCCTGGACGGCCCAAAGACCGTCCAGGCCACTCCCGCCCAAATGACCAGGTGCTCGACTGCCCGCGTGACGGACCACCAGACGGCCGGCAACCGCTGATACTCGTAAAGGAATCCCAGATAGTAGAGCGCCAGGGAACCGGAGAGAAGCAGGACGAGCGTGGCGGTTCCTTCCGTCAGGGCTCCCACGGCCAGAAGCGGAACGGCGTACCAGGGAAACGGTGTCGGGATCACCAGAAACCAGACCAGCAGCACCCAGAAGCTGTCTCGAACGAAACGGTCCGGATTCCGATCTCGACGCCACCAGGGAACCAGGATGGCTGCGAGGCCGATGATCAGTCCCGCCATCAGCCTCGGCTCCGGCAAGACCGTCGCAAGAAGAGCAAATACTCCCTCGTTCATCCTCCAGACATGGGCGAACGTGCGCAGCCCGCGGGTCAGATTCTCCCAACCGATACCCAGGAAAGGCATGTATCCCAGAGCCACGACGGACCCACAGCCGACGGCTCCCGCGGCAGCGTGTCCCCATTTGCCGCGACGAACCATGACGGCGCACAGGGCCGGCAGGAGAATCAGGGGGTAGAGCTTCGACAAAATGCCGAGGCCGATCAGAAAACCCGTCAGCAAAGCGGTCCTGAGAGACGGATCGCGGAGGTATCGGTACATCACCCCAAGGGCTGCGAGGATGAAGACCGCAACCAACACATCTACGTGACAGGAATTCGATATCTCCTTTAAGATGAGAGGATTCCATGCATATAGGAGAACCCACTCCAACGGTCGACCGGCAGCCCGAAGAAGAGCCGTCATCAGGCACAGAACGACCAGATCGCAGCCCATGAAGACCCAGCGATCACCACGCCAGTCCCAGCCGGATATCGCCGCCGCAAGCGCGAATGATGCCTCGGCGACCGGCGGGTACACGGTGGGGATCTCCGGAAATCCGATCCGGCTGAAGACGAGTTCCGCCTCCGGAGAATCGAGACCTGCGGACGGTATGAACTCCCTCCGTCCCGCTACCTCCAGCGGGGCCAGTGCGTAGGGGTTTTCGCCGTGCAGCAGGACCTGGCCGTCCAGCACGTATCGGTAGACATCATTCTCCTGAATCAGTGATGACGGAAGCAACAGGACTCGGGCTGCGACGGCCACGACGACGATCGGCCAAGGACCCGGACGGTCACCCAGTGCCAGGCGTCTCGCGGCAACGGCGAATGCGATCCAGGCCACACCGTAGACCAGTAGAAAAGAGAGGATGGGTCTCTCCGCATGACCCTCGCCGTAGACGAACGAACGGCTCAACAGGGTCCAGCTTGCCATCGCGGCCAGGAGCAGGACAGAGCAGCCCACCCAGCGCCAGTCCAAGGTCGCTCGCACCGCCTTCATAAAGCCACGGAGACCCGATTTATCATTGCGTGTACACTTAACCGGCAAGCAGCGAGTAGTTTACCTTGTGGCCGTGGCCTTCGGTGCGGCCCCTGAGATCTCTGTCATGTCGAAGCGATCCATCTCCATTGTCATTCCGGTATTGAACGAAGCCCGTCACCTGCCGGCCACACTGTCGTCCTGCCGTCATCCGGCCGTGCGGGAAGTGCTCGTGGTCGATGGAGGCAGCACGGACAACACGGTGCGAGTCGCCGCCCTCGAAGGAGCCCGTATCCTTGAAGGTCCACCCGGTCGCGGCCCACAGATGAATCGTGGCGCCGAAGCTGCGAGGGGTTCGATTCTCCTGTTTCTCCATGCCGATACCCGACTGCCGCAGGAATTCGGAGGCATGGTCCTCCGGATCCTGCAAACCCCGGGCACATCAGCAGGTGCCTTCCGTCTCGGAATCTCGGACAGGGCCAAGGTCTATCGCCTCATTGAGAAAGCAGTGGATCTGCGGAGTCGGTGGCTCAGTTTCCCCTACGGAGATCAGGCGCTGTTCGTGAACCGCGAACGATTCGAAGAGGTCGGGCGCTTCCCGGACTCCCCGATCTTCGAGGATGTCGCTCTGGTCCGCAGACTGCGACGATGCGGCAGGATCCGGATCGCACCTGCCAAGGTCTGGACGTCGAGCCGCCGTTGGAGACGCACCGGTGTCGTCCGCCTGACCCTGATTCACCAGATTGTATTGACCGGGTATCTGTTGGGTATCGAACCGGGACGTATCTCGGCTCTGTACAACACTTTGACCGGGCGCTCGGCATCCGTCGCCGAAAAATCTGCGGGAGGAGTTGAAACCTTTGGGCAGCCCCCCGCATCATGACAGTGTGAAGGCAAGATAAGAGGGAGCACCCCCTCCCTCGCTCCTCCTCCCCTCGGTGAGCCCGTTCCCCAGGCGGGCTCACCCCTTTTTGTTTCAGACATTCGAAAGTAATTCTACGATGCGAGCCAGGGCCTGCGTGCCTTCCCGACCCCAGTCCCGATTCTGGGCCGCGTTGAACAGCTGGTGTACCAGAGCAGCGGCGGGCAGTGAGGCCTGAACCCGGTCCGCGGCCTGCAGCACGAGCCGAAGATCTTTCTGCATCAGATCGATCATGAATCCCGGGGCAAAATCTCGATCGACGATCTTCGGCCCCAGATTGCTGAGCTGCCAGCTGCCGGCCGCCCCTCCCTGGATCGCCTCGATCATGACCTTCGGATCGAGGCCGTTTCTCGAGGCGAACGACAGGGCCTCGGAGACAGCCAGCAGATTGACTGAGACCAGGATCTGGTTGCACAGTTTCGTTACCTGGCCGTTGCCGACGGGCCCACAGTAGGTGATGGTCCGACCCATCGCTTCGAGGATGGGGAGGACACGGTCGAACGCCTCTCGTTCACCACCTGCCATGATGGCCAGCGTCCCCTTCCGGGCTCCCACATCTCCTCCCGAAACCGGAGCATCGATGAGAAAGGCGGATTTCCGGCTCAGCTGTTCGGCGAGTTCCCTCTCGACCGCAGGAGCGATCGTGCTCATATCGACGACGATGGCTTCCTTCTGGACGCCATCCATCAATCCCTGTTTGCCCGCGACGACATCACGGACCGCATCATTGTCTGTCACGATGACCACGATCACTTCGGCGCGACGGGCGACCTCGGCGGCCGAGTCGACCACCTCGACCGATTCGGATGCGATTGCCTCCGCTTTCTCCCGCGTCCGGTTGTAGGCCACCAGTTCGTAACCGGCCTTCACCAGATTCAGGGCCATCGGCTGCCCCATGATTCCCAGACCGACAAAACCGACTTTCATGAAACCTCCTTCCAATTGTTTGCAGGTTCTCCGCACTCCAGGGGTTATGGTCCCAAGTCTAGCGGGGACGTCCTCTCTTTGCATCCTTGATAAGGAGATAGATGGAAGCGGGGCGCGATCCGTCATAGAATCACAGAGAACCCGGCAGAAGACCACATGGATATATCCAGGGAGGGAGCGCACGGTGCCGACCCGCGATGCGAACCGTGAGGCTGCACAGAAAATGGAGGAGGTTTCATGGGCAATCGAAAACTGTGGCTGGTCCTGATTCTTGTCGTTGTCGTCGTTGCTCTCGCCATCCTCGTCGGCGGTGTTCTCGTCTATCTGCTCAACACTTCTCCTACCATCTCGGGTGGCTCCGTTCTGAATCTTCGCGTCGGAATGACGGTGAGGGAAGTGCCGGCCACCGACCCCTGGTCCCAGTTGTTCTCTCCTCAATCGGTTGATCTGTGGGATTTGAAGCGGGGACTCGAAGCTGCCGCCGACGATGATCGTATCACCGCAGTCTATCTCGAAATCTCACCAACAGCGGCGGCCTGGGCGCAGATCGAAGAGATGCGGGAAATGCTGCACGACTTCCGCGCTTCGGGAAAGAAGGTCATCTCTTTTCTGGCTGTAGACATCGTGACAGAGAAGGAACTGTTTCTCGCCGCTGCCACGGACCAGGTCTTCATGAACCCGAACGCCGGCTTCCTGGTCAACGGCCTGATGGCCCAGGTGACCTTCATGAAGCGAACGCTGGATATGCTGCACATCAAGCCGGACTTTATCCAGTTCAAGGAGTACAAGAGCGCGGAGACCTATTCGAGGGAGCAGATGACTCCGGTCATCCGGGAAATGCTGACCTCGATCATCAGCAGTATCCAGAACCGCTTCACCCAGGATCTCGCCCAGGATCGGAATATCGATACGGCCGCGCTGGAGGAATTGATGGCGCGCGGGCTTTTTCCAGCCGATGTAGGGCTCGATTCCAGTCTGGTCGATAAACTCGCCTACGTCGACGATGTGCGGCAGGCCGTGAAGGACGCTGCCGGTACCGAGGACTACAAGGGTGTCTCTCTCGGGGATTACCTGGGGACGCTTCCGGAGTATCTGGGGCCCGCCGGGGCTCGAACGCACGTTGCCTACGTCGGTGCGGTAGGAACGATCATCACCGGAAACAGCGAGCCGATGACAGGGCTGCTCGGTGCGTCGACGCTGATCTCGACACTGAGGGAGTTGCGGAATGACTCTTCGATTGCTGGGGTCATCCTCCGGGTCGACAGTCCAGGCGGCTCCGCAGTCGCTTCGGACATGATCTGGGAAGAAGTCCGTCAGCTCGAACAGGCCGGCAAGCCTGTCATCGTTTCGATGTCGGGCGTGGCAGGCTCGGGTGGATATTACATTTCCATGCCCGCCCGGCGCATCGTGGCCCAGCCTTCGACGATAACCGGGTCGATCGGGGTCATTTTCGGCAAATTCGATTTCAGCGGGCTCTACAACCTGGTAGGGATGAATATCGACCGCATCAAACTGGAGCCGAACAGCGATCTTTTCTCGCTGACTTCATCGCTGACGCCCGAGCAGGAGACACTCGTCACCGGATGGATGGCACAGACGTATCACACATTCGTAGCCAAGGCTGCCGAGAGCCGGAATCAGGACTTCGACACGCTCGAAGCGAAGGCGCGCGGCCACATCTATACCGGGTCCCAGGCCATAGACGAAGGACTCGTCGATACGCTCGGAGGCATCACGACCGCCGTGTCGGAGATGAAGGACGTCCTCGGTCTCGCGCCGTCCGACCAGATCCGACTCGAGCTGTATCCGAAACCGAAGAGCTTCTGGGAAACGCTTACGAGCGGCGATCTATTTCAGATCCGTGCGCCATCCCTCGTCGAAACGGCCATGGAACATCTCCAGTTACTGGAGCGACCCGGTGTCTGGCTGTTGGCTCCGGACGTCCGGGTCGACTAGTTGGACGGTCTCCGCAGGCTCGGTCAATTGAGACAGGGTCCGGATGGCTGCCCGCAGGATTGCCGCTACGAGCCCGGACTACTCTCCCATGATCTGCACTGCCACCTCGCGGTCCCGGGCATGGTTGTCGAAATCGATCACGATGATCTGCTGCCACGTACCCAGCCGCATTCGGCCGTTCTGGACGGGAATGGTAATGGATGGCTTCAACAGGGAGGCACGGACATGCGAAAATCCGTTGCCGTCCTGCCAGGTCCGCTCATGATGATAGTCCCGGGTCGGGGGCACGACCCGGTTGAACAGTTCCTCCAGGTCGTTGACCAGACCCGGCTCGTATTCGACCGTCGTGACGCCCGCCGTGGAACCGACGACGAAGACGGTGGCCAGTCCACCCCGAATCTTGCTTTCGTCGAGCTTCTCCTGGACCAGTTCGGTCACGTCGATGACGTGGCAGAATCCCTTCGTGGAGAGCGTGACCGTGAAATCCCTGATCTGCATAGCGGGGAGTCTAGCACACGCCCGAGGCATCCGCGACTTCGGCGCATGGAGGTGACGAAGCCTCGGCCCGACGACGCCCGGGCCTGGCAGGCTGACATCGGGGACAGAAGTGCGTCCCCCTTTGACCGACCACGCATTTGACGATCGGTGTGCCGCAATGATGGCACGACTCTCCGCCTCGACCGTAGACGTTGAGTTCTTCCTGGTGGTGGCCCATTTCTCCGTTGCTGTCGACGAAATCACGCAGTGACGTTCCTCCAAATGTGATGCCCTTTTCGAGCACACGCGGAATCGCGTGGAAGAGCTTCGTCCGCTCGTATCGCCTCAGTGAGCGCACACGCCGCGCGGGACGAACTCCCGCTTCGAACAGCGCCTCGTCGGCATAGATGTTCCCGATGCCCGCGACGAAGGTCTGATCCAGGAGCAGTGCTTTCACTTGGATTCCCGGTCTGCGCTTCAACGTTGCCAGGAACGAATCGAGCCTGTATTCGGATGAGAGCGGTTCGGGCCCCAAATGGGAGAAGAGCTCCGCCAGGCCGTTCCGGCTCGTTCGGACGAGATGGACCTTGCCGAACTTGCGAACGTCCCGCAGCATCAGGACCTTCCCATCCGAAAAGTGCACCTGCAGGTGGGTATGGCGGTCCGGGGAATGCTGCCGCGCCCGTTCGAGACCCGTCAGAGGGCTACGCAGAAAACGAGGATCGTCGGCGCAGGCCGGATCCCGCAGGGTCAACTGCCCCGTCATTCCCAGATGCACGACGAGATGATGTCGATCCAGGTCGAGGATCAGAAATTTCGCCCGTCTCCATATGGCCCGGACCGTCTGGCCGGGAAGTTCGATTTCGAGCCGCGAGGGATCCAGTTGAAAGATCTTCCGATCCCCCACCTCGACCATTCGGACCTCGAGACCGGGCACACGTGAAGAGAGACCACGACGAATTGTTTCGACTTCGGGTAATTCAGGCACTGCGGCGTCCCATCTGTCGGAGAGCTCGGGGGCTAGGACTCGAACCTAGATCGACGGCTCCAAAGGCCGCTGTCTTACCACTTAGACGACCCCCGATCGAACCGCTCCTCATCTTAACCGAAAGCTGCCGGCCAGTGGAAGCCGCGATGGGCCCGCAAGCCCTCGTCCGTTCAGAGGAAAGGGGCAGCCAGTACCGATGGAGCCTCGGCGTCGATCAGACGGCGTGCCTCGAGGAGTTCCTTTCTGCTGTCGGTAAAAAAAAAGAGACGTCCCGACGAGCCGATTGTCGAAGAATTGCCGGACAACGGATGCAGGGACCTCGTAAGTTGTGGCCAGATGTTGCAGGAGACGCGCGTAAACCCGGCCGAGATCGACGCTTCGATAGCTGCTGACGGGCTGTTCGACGAGAGTGAACCGCCGGACTTCCCCGGTGACGCCACCCGCCGCGATGAGATCGGCGAACGGCACGAACTCGCAGGCAAAGGTCCACACATTCGGATCCTCCGGCAGTGACGCCAGAACGTCACGCACCCGTTCTGCGGCAGGTCGCGAATAGACGCGAAAACCGCTCTGGATGTCCGGCGTTGGACTGCCGCTCCAGAAGCGTCGGTCCAGGACGCGTCCCTCGCGGGCGAGTACGTAGTCGAGCAGATCGACGAGCACGGCATTCGTGAGTCGCTCCCACTGATCCCGCAGCCAGCCCATCGGCTTTTCGAGAGATGGCCTGGCTCCCATGGCGACGACCAGCGGAGAGGTCGTTGCTTGTTCGATGTAAGCAGCAAGGCTGACGAGCCGGGGCAGGTCCTCCTGCGCATGATCCCCATCGCAGTCCCGTGTTGCAAAGAAACGGGCGTCACTGGTCTCTACGAGCTGCGCCAAACCCGAGGCGACTGCACCGGCCTTGCCCCGGTTGCGCTCCAGCGAATGGACCCGGAGCCCCGGAAACTCGCGGAGAACCCTCTCCGCAACCGTCCCGCGATCGACCACAGCCAGAACATGTTCGGTGCGACAGAACAGCTCGAGCCCCTCCAGCAGATGCCCCAGGAGATGCCGGATCTGTCCTTCCGGAACCGTGGTCGCAAAATGGACAGGAATCAGCAAGGCCAAAAGGTCGCGTGCAAGACCCGTCGACAGGAGGTCCGATTCCCATTTCACCAGGCCCGCTCCTCTCCCGGGGTTTCGGTTCTCCGGCCCCCGGATCTGATCCTGCGCATGCGGGAACGGGCTCTAGCCGTTGGCCGCTTCGACTTCCTTCAACGGCTTGACGATCCCCATGGCGAGCTTGACCTTCTCTTCGATCTCCTGTGCGACCTTGGAGTTCTCCCTCAGGTAACTCTTGCCGTTCTCCCGACCCTGTCCGAGACGCTCGTCTCCGAAGGAGAACCAGGAACCGGACTTGTCGACGATCCGGTGATGGACCGCCAGGTCAAGCAGCTCCCCCTCATGGGAGATGCCCTGTCCGTAGACGATGTCGAACTCAGCCTCTTTGAAGGGAGGAGCGAGTTTGTTTTTGACGACCTTCGCCCGCGTTCGGCTCCCTACATTCTCGTCACCGTCGCGCAGCGCTCCGATCCGGCGCACCTCGAGACGAATCGACGAGTAGAACTTGAGCGCCCGTCCTCCGGTCGTGGTCTCGGGATTTCCGAACATCACGCCGATCTTCTCGCGGATCTGGTTGATGAAAACCATGCAGGTTCGCGATTTCGAGACGATCGCGGTCAATTTTCTCAAAGCCTGGGACATGAGCCGGGCCTGCAGACCGACATGAGAATCTCCCATCTCGCCTTCCAACTCGGCCCGGGGAACCAATGCAGCCACGGAATCGACCACAAGGATGTCCACCGCTCCGCTACGGACCAGAACCTCGGCAATCTCCAGAGCCTGCTCGCCGGAATCGGGCTGTGAGACCAGCAGCTCATCGATGTCGACACCGAGTCGCCTGGCATATCCGGCATCCATGGCATGTTCTGCATCGATGAATGCGGCCGTGCCCCCGACCTTCTGAGCCTCGGCAATGGCATGCAGAGCCACCGTCGTCTTGCCGCTCGACTCGGGGCCGTAGATCTCGACCACGCGCCCCCGGGGAAATCCTCCGATCCCAAGTGCGGAATCGATGGCGAGCGAACCGGAAGAGATCGTCGGCACGTTGATCTCCCGGTCTCCTCCGAGCTTCATGATGGACCCCTTGCCGAACTGGCGTTCGATCTGGGCGAGCGCCATATCGATCGCGCGCTTCCTTTTATCCAGGTCAGTCATTGTTTCGTCCTTTCTTCGGTCTACCAGTATAGAGGGTCCGTCTGAAAAAGCCTTCGTCTACTAATAACGTTCGAGCCGTCCAAAACTACGATCGGATCACGCTTGTGACAGGCGACTTCCCGCCCGAGAGTGCGATTCCGCCCGCTCGACGTCCCGGACGCCGACGATCTTTTTGACGTAGTTGAGAATCTTTTCGAGGTGTGCCGTGTCGCGAACCTCGACCGTGACTTCGACAAGACCGTCACCGCCTTCGAGCAGTCGAGCCCGGGCATCGACGATGTTCGCGCTGATACTGGACAGGGCCGTCGTAATGTCGGCCAGAATCCCCGTGCGATCCTGAGTGTGAATCGAAAGCCGGACCGGGTATTTGGCTTCGTCGCCATCGTCGGTCCATTTCACCTCGACCTGCCGCTCCGGGTTGAGAAGCAGGTGCTGCAGATTGGGGCAATCTGCGGCATGCACCGAAATTCCCCGTCCCACGGTGATGTAGCCGACGACCGGCTCCCCCTTGATGGGATTGCAGCAGCGCGCTCGAAAAACCAGCAGGTCGTCGTGGCCCTTGACCTGGATCGGGGAGTCCTTTCGACGGAACACGCGTCGGACCACTGATCCGAGCGCAGATTCGCTCGTGTCTGGAGCCTCCTTCTCTTCCAGTGTCGGTTCCAGACGCCCCACGACCTGACGGGCGGCCACCTTGCCGAGCCCGATGCTGGCGAACAGCTCTTCCCCCCTCGACACTCCGAAAGCCGGGGCCACGGAGTCGAGCTTCGATTCGTACTTCTTGAGGCTCCGTTTGAACTTGCGCAGTTCCTTGTCCAGAAGCTTCCGGCCGATTTCGTAGGCTTCCTCTTTTCGGCGCACATTCAGGAGCCGTCGTATCGCGGAGCGTGCCCGCTGAGTCTTGACGACATTCAGCCAGTCACGGCTCGGCCGGGCATCCGACGAGGTCAGGATCTCGACGACGTCGCCGGTGTTCAGGCGGTACTTCAACGGCACGATCCGCTGGTTCACCTTCGCGCCGACACATTTGTGTCCGACCTCGGTGTGAACATAGTAGGCAAAGTCCAGGGCCGTGGCGCCACGGGGCAGCGTCATGACTTCCCCTTTCGGCGTGAAGATATAGACCTCGTCCGGATACAGATCGATTTTTAGATTGCTCAGAAACTGGTGCGGATCCTTCACCTCGCGTTGCCACTCGAGAAGATGCCGGAGCCAGAGAAATCGTTTGTCGTCCTGACCCTCCTGAAGCTTCCCTTCTTTGTATTTCCAGTGGGCCGCAATGCCTTCTTCGGCCACCTGGTGCATATCGTGCGTTCGAATCTGGACCTCGAAGGGCTGCCCTCCCTCCCCGATCACCGTCGTGTGCAGGCTTTGATACATGTTGTTGCGGGGCATTGCAATGAAGTCCTTGATCCGGCCCGGAACCGGACTCCACAGATTGTTCACGATGCCCAGCACCGTATAGCAGTCCCGTACCGAATCCACCAATACTCGAAGCGCCAGGAAATCGAAAACCTGGTTCAACCCCACCCTCTGTCGGTGCATCTTCTGATGAACGCTGTACAGACGCTTCGTCCGGCTCTGGATTCGTGCTTCGATGCCCTGCTGTGTCAGCACCTCCGAAAGACGCGCCTGGACCTTTCCGATGAACTCTTCCGAAGCCGCACGCTTGGCCTCGACCTCCTGGGAGAGCTTCTGGTAGGCAACCGGATCCAGGTAGCTGAAGGCGAGATCTTCGAGCTCCCCACGAATACGGGCCATTCCGAGCCGCAGAGCGATCGGGGCATAGATGTCGAGCGTCTCGCGTGCAATCCGTTTCTGCTTCTCAGGAGGCAGATGTTCGAGCGTGCGCATGTTGTGCAGGCGGTCTGCCAGCTTCACCAGGATGACCCGGATATCGTCCACCATGGCAAGCAGGAGCTTGCGGAAGTTCTCGGCCTGCTGTTCCTCGAGCGACGAGAACCGGATCTTTCCGATCTTCGTCACGCCGTCGACCAGATGAGCGATGTCTTCGCCGAAGTAGTCGCGGAGGGTGTGCAGATCGGTCAGCGTATCCTCAACCACGTCATGGAGAAGTCCCACGCTGACGCATGCCACGTCCAATCGCATCTCGGCAAGGATGTTTGCGACCTCGAGCGGGTGCGTCAGGTAAGGCTCACCCGAGAGGCGCACCTGTCCTTTGTGCTCGCGCGCCGAGAAGACATAGGCTTTTCGGAGGAGGTCCAGGTCCGCGGTGGGCTGGTACTGCAGAACCTTCTCCTCGAGATCCTCGTAACGAATCATGGGTGCATAAGTTGCTCTGCAATTTTAACATTAACAAAAAAGGGGCGGCCTCTAGAGGCCGCCCCTTCTCGCGAAACACCATGCGTCGCCGGGAAAATCAGTCGCCGCCTCCAGATGGAGTCTGCTCGGAAAAGACCTGACGCCGCTTTCGCTCGGCTTCCCGCTCCAACTGACGCTTCATGTCCAGCGCTTTCAGGGCGAGCTTGTCGGCCTCGTGTTCCCAGCGGTCTTTCTCTTCCTCGTTTTCAGCGAGCTCCGCCTTCTCCCGATACAGGAGGTTCAGGTACTCCATGGCATCTGTATATTTCGGGTTGATCTCGAGCGCCTGATTCAACGCCTCGATCCCCTGATCCGCCATGCGGTTCACATCCGCCCGCTCCTCTTCGGACAGATTCGGAACGTTTTCACCATCTTTGCCGGTCTTCTCGTCCACCAGGTTGTAGTTGATGGTGGCGATGCCGTACAAGGCCTGAGAGTCGTCCTCCTGGACTTCCATCAGCTTGTGATACCAGTCCTTGGCCTTTTCGGGCTCATTCATATTCCGATAAAGGTCGGCAATGTTGGCCATTGCGTTGACACTCTTCGGATCCAGCTCCAGCACCTTCTCAAATGTAGCGATCGCTTCCTGGCCCTTGCGCAGATTCTCCGGTGTCGGCACTTGCGGCACGAACTGAGCTCGATAGGACGCGGCGAGGTACAGGTACCCATCAACCAGAGAAGGGTCGAGTTCCACCGCACTCTTGAACTCCTCTGCAGCGGCATCGAAGTTCTTCGAAGTGTAGGCCTCGACGCCCTTGTTCAGGTGATCCCGGGCCTGCAGCCTATCGTAGAATGCACACCCTCCCAAACTCATCCCGAGCAAAATGGTCGCCAGAACGATCAGTAATTTTCTCGATTTCATGGACTGACTCCGATGAAGACAGAAGCCTTCGCTCCGAAAGAACTGAAGCACAGGACGGCTCTCATGCGCCGTCCTGCACGTCCCGGAGCTCATCCTTCTTCATTCATGAGGCCGACGTCTCCGACCCCGGCCCCTTTTGCAATGTCAATGACACGGATGACATCACCAAAGGGAAGGTCTTGGTCTGCCTGGATGAACATGTTCTTGTTCGCACGAGCGCTATAGATCTCGAACAGCCGCGCGCCAAGCCGGTCCAATGTCACAGGCTCCTGGTTGATCGACAGGGCGCCGTTCGAAGCAACGGTGACGACAATCGCATCCGACTTGATGATGACTTCCTCGGGAAGGTCCTCGGGCATCTTTTCAGGCACCCGGGCCCGCAGGTCGTACTGCATGGTCGGCTGAATGACCATGAAAATGATTAGGAGTACCAGGAGGATGTCGATGTACGGCGTAATGTTGATTTCCGCCATCGAGCCCTTGCCCGAGCTCTTCTTCATAGCCATTACGGGGTCCCCCCTTCCTCCCTCTCGCGATCTACGAGCAGACCGATACGCTCGGCGCCGGTGTCACGAGCGAGTTCCACAGCCTTGACCACGGCACCGAAAGGAGTCGCGACATCCGCCCGCACGAACAAGGGCTTGTCAGGAGCTTTGGCATACGCTTCCGACATTTTGTCGAGAAGGCCCGCCTCACCGACCAGCTGCTTGTTCACGTAGTACTCGCTCGAGCGAGTGATGGTCACGATCGTCGCATCCTCCGCTTCCGCCTCCGGCGCCTCCTGGGCGTTCTTGGCCGAGGGCATATTGATCTGGATGCCCTGCTGAATCAGAGGAGTGGTGATCATGAAAATGATAAGGAGGACGAGCATCACATCCGCCATCGGCGTGACGTTGATTTCGGAATTTGCACCGGATACTCCGTTGCCTCCTCCACCACTAATTGCCATGTCGCTCTGACCTCCGTCTCAGGAAGTAGTCAATCAGCTCGGAGCCGGAATTGTCCATCTCCACGATGAAGGATTCGATCTTGCCGGTGAAATAGTTGTACATCCACACAGCGGGAACCGCGACGAACAAACCGAGAGCGGTCGTAACGAGTGCTTCGGAAATTCCGCCGGCAACAGCCGCCAGACCCGTGTTCTCGCCAGCACTCATGCCGGCGAAAGCGTTGATAACACCGACCGTCGTTCCGAAGAGACCCACGAAGGGTGCCGTCGCTCCGATCGTCGCCAAACCGCCGAGACCGCGTTTGAGGTTCTCGATCCCGATCGCCTCGGCCCGCTGAATCGCTCGACGGGACGCTTCGATCGTCTCACCCGGGATGACATCCGCTCCCTTGTGGGCGCGAAACTCCTGCAACCCGGCATGGACGACCCTGGCCAGGTGGCTCCGGTCGTGCTGTTCGGAGATCTCCACGGCTTCTTCGAGGTTCCCCTTGCCCAACGCCTCTGCGACCGCCGGAGCAAAGCTCTGCGACTGCTTCCGAGCCTTCCGGTACGTGATGTACCTCTCGATCATGACACTGATGGACCATACCGACATAATCGCCAGGATGAGAACGACGATCTTTGCCAGATACCCCATCTGTTCCCACATCTCCATGAAAGAACCCATAAGTTACCTCCCACTCAATTAAGTGTTTCGCGAGTCAGCATTCTCCCGACTTCAGATTCCACATCTATCTAAGAACAAAATTCACAGTCACTGTCGCAACGACGGGAACAGGCTCCCCATTGAGCAGCGTCGGTGAGTACTTCCACTGCTTGACGGCATCGACGGCCGCCTGATTGAGGAGCGGGTGGCCACGAATGACCGTCACGTCCGATACGTTGCCCTGCTCATCGACCATAACCTGGAGCAGGACGACTGCCTGGACACGGGCCCGCTTGGCCAGTTCGGGGTACTCAGGTTCGACACGCCGGATCAGTTTGGAATTCTGGACATTCCCACCAACCCGGATCGGTTCCTTTTTCTGCGGCGGTGGGGGGGGCGGCGGTGCGGCCGCAACCGTTCCACCCGGCACGGCACCGGGAACGCCACCGACGACTCCACCCGGAACTCCACCCGGAACTCCGCCTCCGCTGAGCGTAACCGAGGAGATGTCCGGAATATCGTCCATGGGCGGCGGAATTTCCTTTGGAACTTCCTTCGGAGCCACGAATTTCGAGGGGTCGAGCTTTACAACCTGCTGCTGCTGCCGAACCGGCTGTGGCGGCGGCGGTGGTGGCGGTGGCGGCGGCGGCGGCGGTGGTGGAGGCGGCGGAGCCAGGAAGGTCAGGAGCTCCTGTTCGGGCAGCGCCTGATAATAAATCAGTGGTACAACGATCATGACGGTGATGACAGCGGCATGCACCAAGAAGGAAATCATGAGAGTCGATTTGCTTCGGTTGCCCTTGCCCGAAGAAGACTCAATCAGATCATCAAACATCCCTTTACTCCCTTCACTCTGAAACGTCGCTCGCATCGCCGCTGCCAGTGCACCCGGCGATATTACTATCGGCCTCCCACCCAGTCAAGACCTGCGCCTGCTTCGAACGATTCCAGTAAATAACTGTTAAGAAACACCTTATATCAAGCATCCTGTCAAGCTTTTCGGTTTTCACGGTAGTTCTGCCACCACAGCACGATCGGACTCGCGATGGCAATCGACGAATAGGTCCCCACAATGATACCTATCACCAGAGTAAACGAAAACCCGCTCAACGCCTCTCCTCCGAGTGCAAACAGAGCAAACACGGCCAGGAACGTCATCCCGGACGTCAGGATGGTCCGGTTCAGCGTCTGGTTGATACTCGCGTTCACAATCGTCAGGAAGTCGTTTCGCCGCATCAACCGCAGATTCTCCCGCACTCGGTCGAAGACCACGATCGTATCGTTGATCGAGTAACCGACCAGGGTGAGCAACGCGGCAATGACCGTCAGGGAGATCTCCTTCCCCGTGAGAGAGAAGAACCCTACCGTCAGAAACACATCATGGAACAGGGCGATGATGGCCGCCACCCCGTAGATCGTCTGGAACCGGAATGCGATGTACACGAGCATGCCGAGCAGAGAGAACAGCACGGCATTCTGCGCTCGATTGCGCAACTCACGACCCACTTTGGGGCCGACGCTCTCGACGCTGAGGACGGTGAAGGCCCCCGCGAAAAAGTTGTCCTTGATGGCGCTGACGACCTGCGTGGGCAGGTTCAGCTGGTCCAGTTCCGACAGGTCGGTGAACAGGCCGCCATGGGCGTTCCGGTAGTCGACGATCCGCGTTGCCTGGTCGCGCGTGTGGCTGGCCAGCTCATCGATCGACATCGTATCTCGCAGCCCTTCCGGGTCCTTCTCCTGAAGCCAGCCGGCGATCTGACTGACCGTCGCATTGTTCAGATCCATCTTATCGCCCGCCGCTCCTTTGTCGAATTCATTGAAGAGCGCCTGGGTCACGAGTCGGCTCTGTTCGCTCAGATCCTGGGCTTCCTCACTCTCGAGACGTGCCATCCGGATCTGGATCTCGTTCGCCGACGGTTCATCGAACCGGGTCACCTCCTCGGCCTGCAGCTGTCCGCTGCCCAGAGCCGACCGGATTCGCCCCAGATCGGGCGTCGAAGTGAACTTGACGTAGACGAGTGTGCCGCCGGTGAAATCCACTCCGAGATTCAGCCCCCGGGTCAACAAGGACGCCCCGCCCACCAGAGCCAGCAGAATAGAAACCCCGATGAAGTACCACTTCTTGCCCAACCAGTCGATCTTGGGGTTTGTAACGATGTCCATGAGATCTTGTTGCCTCGGTTTTCCTTGAGTTAGATACCTCGAGCCGGGATTTGTTCCCCGCCTAGATCGAGAGGGTCTGCACGTCCCGGTTCTGGAGGATCAAGCCGAACAGCGTCCTCGACATGAAAGTCGCCGTGAAGATATTGGCCAGCAGTCCGACGGCCAACGTGATGGCAAATCCCCGGATCGGACCGGTTCCAAACTGGAACAGGAACAGGGCGGAAACAAGCGTAGTGATGTTCGTATCCAAAATCGTCGAGAAGACCCGGTCGAACCCTGCGTCGACCGATGCCCGGATGGTCTTGCCCAGACGCAGTTCTTCCTTGATTCGCTCGAAAATCAGGATATTGGCGTCCACCGCCATACCTATCGTCAGGATCACTCCTGCGATGCCGGGTAACGTCAGCGTGGCTCTGAAATAGGCCAGAACTCCCAGCAGTATCAGGAGGTTCAGAGCCAGACAGAGAATGGCGTTGAATCCCGAGAGCCGGTAGACGACCAGCATGCCGACGATCACGAGTATCAAGCCCAAGATCGACGCATAGACTCCGCGGGTGATCGAATCGCGTCCGAGTGACGGGCCCACACTGCGTTCCTCCAGTACCGTCAGGTCAGCCGGGAGAGCTCCGGAACGGAGAACCAGCGCAAGGTCTTCAGCCTCCTCCGGAGTGAAGGACCCGGTGATCCGTGCCGCCTCCGTATCGATCCGCGAGTCGATGCGCGGAGCGGAACGAATGACTCCGTCGAGAACGATGGCCAGCTGGTTTCCCACATTGTCAGCCGTGGCGTCACTGAAGCGGCGGACACCCTCGGAGTTGAGGAAGAACTCGACCTCCGCTTTCCCTGTATAGGGATCCTGAGAGCGACGCGCGTTCTTGAGCTGCTGGCCGGTCAGGGATGATGCCTTCCGAACGACCATGTACTGCGTCTGACCGGTCGTCGCATTGCGGTCCTGATAGGGCAGGATTTCGTAATCCTCCGGCAGCTGGTTGTTGAACGCCGCCAGTGCCGCTTCCTTACTCGAGAAGGGCCCGCGTTTGGCCGGATCCGGAAAACCCAGCTTCAGATCGAGCCGCGCCGTGCTCTTGATCAGATCCTTGACGCGCTCGAAATCCTGGACACCGGGCAGCTCGACAATGATCTGATTCGGGACTTCTCCGCTCCCGTATACCGTAATGGTCGGCTCCGCCACACCGTACTGGTCGATTCGGCGGGTGATGATTTCCCTCGCCTGTCGGACGGTCGTCTGAGCGAGCTGCTTCCGGTAGGCCGGCACCATCTGCACCGAATAGTCGGTCTTTCCTTCCCGCGTTCGGCTCGTGTAAGACCAGGCATTGTTCGTGTCGAGGAAGTTCTCGACGGCCCCCTGCGATTCAGGAGCAACGCCGAGAATCTCGATCTTGCCATTGGCGACTCGACTCTGACCGTAGGTCACCTTGCGGCTCGCGAGCTCCTTATCGATCTGCTCGCGAAACTGCTCGGTTTCGGCCTGTAGAGCCTGATCCACGTCGACCTGGAGGACGAGGTGAATCCCTCCCTGAAGGTCGAGACCGAGGTTGATCTTGTCCTTGTACAGGAGAAAGGCACAGACGGCCGCAACGAGGATGACGAATGCCATTCGATACTGGAGCTTCTTCTTCATGATGACCTGGCTGAAATGTATCTTCCGAAGCGGATCTCTACGTGTTGGAGGAGGAATCACCCGGCGCGCTCTGCAACGACGCGATCGCCGACTTGGCGACTTCGATCTTCACCTGATCGGACACCTTCAACAGGATCGTGTGATCACGGATCCCGTTCACCGTGCCGTAAACACCGCCAGAGGTGATAACTTTATCACCATTCTTGAGGCTACTCAGCATCGCCTCATGGCTCTTCTGTCGTCGTCGCATCGGCCGGTAGATCAGCAAATAGAAAATGCCGATGATAAGGATGATCGGGAGAAAACTTGCCACGATGTTCGAAGAGGAAGCCCCCCCCTGCTGCGCCAAAACAAAGCCCGTAATCATTCCTTTACCATCCCCGCCAAAATGAAAAGTGGAGTATAGCAAATCTTCGGACAATCAAGAACAACCTCGAAAACCCGAAAACAGGACACGGCGACCCCCCGCCCCCGACGGGTCATCCGACCTCTGCACCGTATCGGATCTCCAGGTCGCTGACAAGCCCTTGCAGTCCCCCGGATGCGATTTCCTCGCGGATCCTCCGCATGAGGTCGAGGTAGAAGTGCAGATTGTGCTGCGTATTGAGGATGCTGCCCAGTATCTCGCCTGAGATGTGAAGGTGGCGGAGGTAGGCCCGGGAGAAACGCCGGCAGGTGAGGCAGGAACAGTCTTGATCCAGAGGCGCCCCGTCGTCGCGATAACGGGCATTCTTGATCCGGATGGGCCCGTTCCAGGTGAAGAGCATTCCATTTCTGGCATTTCTGGTCGGCAGCACGCAGTCGAACATGTCGTATCCGCAGCGGACCGCCTTCGCAATGTCCAGAGGCGAGCCGACCCCCATCAGGTAATGAGGTACCGGCTTCGGCAAGTCATTGCGAAGGCTTTCGAGCAGCTCGTACATGAGCATCTTCGGTTCGCCGACACTCAGGCCACCCATCGCGAGACCGTCGAAGCCGATCTCCAGCAGGCGCTCGAGGCTCTCCCGGCGAAGATCCTCGAAAACACTTCCCTGAATGATACCGAAGAGCGCCTGTGAGGAACCGGACATCGCCTCCTTCGAGCGTTCCGCCCAGCGCATGGACAACCGCATCGACTCTCGCGCCTCGCCCCGCCCGACCGGATAGGGCGTACAGTCGTCGAAGACCATCACGATATCCGATCCCAGGATTCGCTGGATTTCGATAGATCTCTCCGGCGTGAAGAAGTGCCGACTCCCGTCAAGATGCGAGGCAAACTCGACCCCTTCCTCGGAGATCCGGTTGAGAGCCCGGTGACTGAAGACCTGGTAGCCTCCACTGTCGGTGAGAATCGCGCCCGGCCAGGCCATGAACCGATGCAGCCCTCCCAACGACCGGATCACCTCCGTTCCCGGGCGCAGGAAAAGATGATAGGTATTGCCGAGGATCAGCTGCGCACCGAGCGACTCGAGATACTCGTGACGAGTCGCCTTGACCGTCCCTGCGGTTCCGACGGGCATGAAGACCGGCGTCTCCACGACACCTCGTCCGGTCTGCAGACGCCCCAACCGGGCGCTCGAGGCACCGTCGCTCGCCGTGATCTCAAAGGAAATCATATTGCCGATTCGACTTCGACAAATGCCGGATTCCGCAGCTCAGACCTCGACTGCAAACAGCCGGGGTCCGTCGGTCAGATAGAGGAGGTTCCCGGAATGGGCATACACCAAACCCACCAGCATCGAAGACGCAATGAATCTGTCGGGCTCACGGTCATGGAACACGCGAAAGACGCCCTTTCGGCCCCGATACGAACCGGCCAGATTCAGTGTTCCCGACCGGTCGAAAACCAGACCTTGAGGGCGTCCAAACCCTTTGAAGAAGGGTTCGACCGTACCGGACGGATCGATCCGATAGACCATGTCCTGCGTCGCCAGCGTCGGTCCCGTTACGTAGAGCCGATCCTCGGCATCGATGGCCAGATGGTACGCGGACACACTCGGCTCGAGCTCACAGAAGACGGCAACATCACGTTCCGGGGTGATGCGATAGACGGGACCACTGCGATCGCCGACCAGGAGATTCCCCTTCGAGTCGAACACAAGCCCGGTCGCGATCCCCAGTCCATCGGCGTATTTCTCGACCTGCTTGTCGAACGTCGAGCGATAGACCGTGCCCGAGTGTCGACTCGAAATGTAGATCAGACCATCCGGGCCCATTGCCAAGCCCGTTGGGTTGGTGATGTCCCCGAGGAACGGCTCCTTCATGCCCTCCGGCGTCACCCGGAAGACACCGAAGGGTACGCTTTCGCCTCGGGAACCGCTCAGCGTCACATAAATGTTGCCTGCTGCATCGATGACCGGATTCGCTACCGAATGGAGTTCGTCGGCGAGCAGTCGGCCCAGCCGAATCACGGCAGCCGCCTCACTGCCGTTGGACCGGACGTGCAGTTCACCGCCGCTGGTCTCCGGGATGCGAATGGTCACGAAGTCGGCTGCCGCCCCCATGATCTCTGCGTCCACCCCTCCCACCGACACTCTGAGACCGCGCGGTTCGCTGAGATCCTCCATTTCGACCCGCACGATACCGCCCGGCAGAGCTACACTTGGCAGACACCTCCTGATCTTCATCGCCTGACACTATAGCATGCGACCCGGTCAGGCTCTCGTCCGGGCTCCGACGGCCAGAAATCCTTCTTCCGAGAGCCCAACCGCAGCCGTCGGACCCCACGTGGGTCGCGTTCCGATCTGTCTTACAACCCTTGTGCCGGCAGGATCGGGGAGCATCGCGTGATCGCCACCGCCCCGTGGTAGACTGATTCGTTGTCCATGACTACAAGAGACTCGTCTGGGGGCTCCATCCAAGTTCTGGGTGCTTCGCAGAACAATCTGAAAAATGTCGATGTCGAAATACCGATCAACGCACTGACGGTGGTCTCAGGCCTGAGCGGTTCCGGAAAATCCAGCCTGGCTTTCGATACGCTCTACGCGGAAGGGCAGCGTCGATATGTCGAGTCGATGTCGGCCTATGCCCGCCAGTTTCTGGAGCGAATCCAGAAGCCCGCAGTTCGGGAGATCCGAGGGATCAGTCCGGCCATAGCGATCCGCCAGAAGAACTCCACGCGCAACCCCCGATCGACGGTGGGGACCGTCACCGAGATTTACGATTTCCTGCGGTTGCTCTACGCCCGGATCGGAACGGTCTTTTGCCACGAATGCGGCCGCGAAGTGAGAAAGGATACCGTCGACGAGATCGTCCAGGAACTGCTGCGTCACCATCTCGATCGTCGCATCTATGTCAGCTTCCCACTTCGTGACAGTGCACTCGACCTGCGCCGCGACGCCCCCAAGGGAAGGTTCGGGAAAAAGGACCTCGTCGACAATCTGGTCCGACAGGGCTTTCATCGCCTGATCTCGAAACCGATCGGCGGTTCGAGACCGCTCTCCCTTCCCGGCCAGGTTCCGGAGTCTCTGGAAAACCTGCTGACGCTGGATGTCCTGGTGGATCGTCTCGCGATTGACGAATCCTCTCGCGAACGGCTTACCGATTCCCTTGAAATGGCGTTCGCCGAAGGGAAAGGGGTCGCCGAAGTCCACGTCTTTCCTGAAACAGGCTCGGATGAACCCCTCACGCTCCGATTCAGTGAACGCTTTGAATGCCAGTCATGCGGCATCACCTATCGCCCCCCGGATCCCCGTCTGTTTTCTTTCAATAATCCTTATGGAGCCTGCCCCACCTGCCAGGGATTCGGGAACACGATGAATCTGGACCGCGAGCTGATCATTCCCGATCCCTCACGCACTCTCCGGGAGGGACCGGTCGAACCGTTCCTCAAGACCCGGTACCGGAAGTTCCAAAACAGGTTGCTCGAATGGGCCGAGTCGGCAGGTCTGGATCTCGACACTCCGTTCGAGCAGCTCCCCGAGCGGAGCCGGGAAGCGATCTGGCATGGCACGAAAGGATTTCCCGGCGTCCGTGGCTTCTTCAACCGGCTCTCCCGCAAGAAGTACAAGATGCACGTACGCATCTTCATGGCCCGCTATCGAGGCTACTCGAGGTGTCCCGACTGCGGAGGGGAGCGGTTGCGCCGGGAAGCGCGGGATGTCTACATTAACGGGAGCCGCATTTCCCAGCTCACTCAGTTGACCATCGACCGCGTCCGGCAGTTCTTCGAAAGACTGGAGCTGAGCCCTGAAAGGACGACGATCGCCCGAAAGCTCCTCGAAGAAATCGGCAAGCGCCTCGAGTTTCTGGACGAGGTCGGATTGAGCTATCTGACCATTGACCGATTGACCTCGACCCTCAGCGGCGGAGAGATGCAACGCATCCATCTGGCGGCTTCGCTCGGTTCTTCCCTGGCCGGGGCACTGTATGTGCTCGACGAACCGTCGGTCGGCCTTCATCCGCGAGACCAGTCGCGGCTGGTCAAACTGTTGAAACGGCTGCGCGACCTCGGCAACACGATGCTCGTGGTCGAACACGAACGCGAGATCATCGAGACCGCCGATCACGTGATCGACATGGGTCCGGGCGCCGGCGAACTGGGAGGTCACGTCGTCTTTGCAGGCGGTCTCGGAGGTCTCCTGGCCTGCAAGGAATCGCTGACCGGCAAGTACCTTCGCGGCGAGAGAAGGATCCCTACGCCCACATTCCGCCGGCAGCCGTCTGCGAGGAAACTGCAGCTGCGCGATGTGAGGCAGAACAACCTGAAGAATCTCGATCTGGACATACCCCTCGGACTTTTCGTCTGCATCACGGGCGTATCCGGCTCCGGAAAATCCACGTTGGTCCAGGATGTTCTCTACGCCGGACTGATGAAGCAAAGAGGACAGTGGAAGGGGACGACCGGTCAGGTCGGATCGATCGAGGGCGGCGAGTATCTGAGCGAGGTCATCCTCATCGATCAGTCTCCCATCGGCAGAACGCCACGCTCCAATCCTGTGACCTACGTCAAGGCATTCGACGATATCCGCAAGCTCTTCTCTTCCCTCCGGGACGCCCAGGCCCGCAACCTCACGCCGGCACATTTCTCGTTCAACGTTCCGGGCGGTCGCTGTGAAGCTTGCCAGGGTTCCGGCGTGATTACGGTGGAGATGCAGTTTCTCGCCGATGTCGAGCTGCAGTGCGAAGACTGCGGCGGTACGCGCTACCAGAAAAAGGTCCTGGAAGTCACCTACAAAGGTAAAAGCATCCATGATGTTCTCAACATGACCGTCCGCGAAGCGATCGTCTTTTTTACTCAGCATGCTTCTCTGGTCCGGAGGCTCAAGCTGCTGCAGGAAGTGGGACTTGACTACGTTCGGCTCGGGCAGTCGGCCACAACCCTATCGGGTGGTGAGGCGCAGCGAATCAAAATGGCGGCGTATCTGTCCCGCAAGACCAAAGGACACCCCCTGTTCATCCTCGATGAGCCCACGACAGGTCTCCACTTCGAGGATATTCACAAGTTGCTGCGGGCCTTTGACCGCCTGCAAACCGGCGGTGCCTCGATTCTGGTGATCGAGCACAATCTCGACGTGATCAAGTGCGCAGACTGGGTGATCGACCTCGGCCCCGAGGGAGGGGGCGAAGGAGGCCGCCTGGTCGTCCAAGGGACACCCGAACAGATCGCCGCCTGTCCCGAGTCCCACACCGGGCGCTTTCTGGCATCGTATCTCGAATCGCCGTCGCAGACTCACGAAGCGGAGTCCGCTTGAGCGCAACTGCACCCTGCCGTGGCTCCAGCGTGCCCAGACCCGCATCCTGGAGAGTGCATCCACTCTCCGGTCGTCCTTACTTCCGGTCTGTCGTGACGCCCGGCCAGTCGTCCGTGCGGAACGGAGAGGCCGGGAAGCCTTCAGCATTGTAGAGGCTGCTATCGGGATTGTCGCCCCAAGCGTAACGAACCGCCACGGGAAGCGGAACTTCCGGCGAGGAGACGACGACGCTACGGCCCTCGATGTGCGCGTCCGCCCAGTGAAACGCCCGGTCGCTCCCTGCAATCGCGAAGCCCCGTAACGGTGGGCCGCCGGCGCTGACGAGCCCGGAACCCAAGTGAGAGAATTCGAGCACCATCGTCGAGCCTTCGCGATGAGCAGAGCGGTAGAGAGGTCCGGAGGCCACCAGTTCGCGGCCATAGACCTGCTGCTCTGCAAGGCGCTCCAGTCTGTATGCCACCTCTGTCTTTTCCCTGGGATGGACGTCGTCGTCCTCGCCCAGGTCGATCGTGACCGCCAGTCCCACATTCGCATCGTCGAGCGCCGTCTCGAGCTGGGCTTCGCGCAACTCCGCCCAGTCGCTCTCGGAAGGTGTGGTCTGTCGGGCCCGGAAGTTGGGCAGCTGAACAATGAGGAAGGGCATCTCCTTCATCTTCCAGGCAGCTCTCCAACTGCCGATCATCGTCGGCAGAAGTGTTCGGTACTGGGAGGCACGTCCGGCGTTGCTTTCTCCCTGATACCAGATCACGCCCCGAATCCCGAATGGCACCAGAGGCCGGATCATGCCGTTGAACAAGCCGGCCGGAGGCCGGGGAAGGCCGGGTGCCGGCAGGATCTCGAAGAGTGCTCCGGCCAGTCGTTTCGGAGTCAGATTCCGCTGTTTTCCCCAGCCTGCCTGGGCCAACTCGTCGAAGCGCACCGTCAGCGTCTTCCATTCGGAAGACAGAGGGACGACCGGCGCGGCAAAATTGTCGAAATCGACGACGTCGGGTTGCAGCGACTGGAGCCTGAGAAAGCCCTTTCCACGACACTTGAACCGGAGGGCGGCGTATCTGCTCAAATCGATGTATCGGCCCGGCGTGTACCGGACTGTCACACTCGCAGAACTCCCGGGACGTGTTTGCGAAGCGAAGTGCAGAACCCGATTCGCGCCCTCTTCGATCGCCAGATCCGTGGGGCCCCAGGGACTCGCCTCGCTCGCGTGCCACGTACCAAATAGACGGGTGATCAGGTCTCCGTCCTCAAAATCGTCCAACACCAGCGGTGGATCCTTGGGTTCCGCCGGCAGGAACATCAGATCATCGAGCCAGAGTTCCTGATCCAGGTCACCGACGAAAAGGGCCCGAAGAGACGGATCGAGTCGATCCCAGCGATCGAGTATCGGCACCAGGGCCGGCTCGGACTCGAGATCGCTCTTCTTCGTCCACTCCTCGGCGCTGGTTCCTCCCCAGCTCACGTTGATGATTCCAACCGGCGTCTGCAGCGTCTCGCGGAGCAGTCGACCGAAGTGGTAGGCCACCGCCGAGAATTCACCGACGGTTGCCGGCGAACACTCTGCCCAATGCGATTGTGTGTGCGACATCGCCTCGAGTGCGCTGTGCCGGGCCACCTGAAAGAGGCGGATCCCGAAATCCCGGCTGCCCGCAATGGTCTGAGGAGCCCGGACCGTCCGCGAAACCGGAAACTCCATGTTCGACTGGCCGGAGGCCAGCCAGACCTCCCCGACCAGTACGTCCTCGACTTCGAGAAGGTTGCTTCCGCTCACGCGCAGGATATAGGGTCCCCCGGGCTCGAGTGGATCGAGTTCGGTCCGCCAAGTTCCCGCGGCCGATGCCACGACACGGTGATGCTGGTCGGCGATCCCGATCTGAACCTCCTCACCCGGTGAAGCCCAGCCCCACACCGGATTGGTCCGCCCCTGCTGGAGGACCATATGGCTCGAAAACACCGCGGGAAGTGAGACCTCGGCCTTGACCGGGAGACCGACGAACAAAGGAATCAGGAAAAGGAAGAACGCTATGCCTCGCGATTTCATGGTCAGGATCCTCTCTTCGATTGAGCATCGACTTGCAGCATCCTATCAATCGGAAGCTCACATGCCTAAGGAGTCGTATGCTCTCTTCTGTCGGCGCCTCCAGATGAGGATCCCGGCAGTACCGATAAATTCGTCGTCTGCAGAATCTGCTCCCGACAGCTGAATCCGTCCGCGATGATCAGAGTATCCGACGTCCGCTCAGCGCAGCGACACCGGCTTCCTCGGTCTCGTAGATGTCGAAAACGGTATCGAGACGAGTCATCGCAAGCAGGGACCTGACACCGGGCAGCACCTTGCAGAGGTGGATTCGGCCCCCGGTTCGCCGTACCGACAGGTGTGCACGAATGAGTCGACCGATATCGGACGAATCCATGTTGGCCATCGCCTCCAGGTCGAGCAGAATCCGCTCACGGCCCGCGGCGACCAGAGCGTCCACCCGAGCCTTCAGCAGACACTCCCCACTCTCGAGGAAATCATGTCGAAGGGACAGGACGGTCACGCCTTCGACATCACGCTCGCGACTGATGGAGACAGCACGTCTGAGGAGACTCATGGCCACGCATCCGTAGGAGATAGATTGAGAACCTGTCCATTCTAAACTCCCCACGTACCGCGAGCCCAGAAGAAATCCGACCCATTGTCCTCGGTCGCTCCGACCCTTTGTTTGCCGGATTGTCAGACTCTGACGGACAGAACCCGGGCGACCGATTCACGCAATCGAAGGAGCTACCGGAATCCAACCTCAAATTCCCATCGCCCGGGCCAGCTCGGTCAAAACTTCTTCGACATGGCTCAGGATCCAGAGATGGCCGGCTCCAGCGATGAATCGAGCGTCGCACGAGCGCAGACGCCGGGCGACACCTCGGGCGAGCAGGACCGGCACATCGAAATCCTGCTTGCCGTGCCAGAGCAGAACAGGCCCCGGCACGTCTTCGATTCGGAATCCCCACGGGAGGGTCATCAGCCACAGGTCGCGCCTGATTCCTTCCGAACCCTGACGATAGCCTTCCCTCAGCGGCCCAAACACGAGCGGCGCCGACTCGATATCAGAGAGCACCTCGCGTCCGGGCTCCGGGATCCCACCCAGAAGCCTGACCAGTCGACGGTCGGAAAGATGCTTCAATCCAAACCCCGCGGCCGATACCAGCAGCGGAATGAACCCGGGCAGATCGCGGAACAGATGCAGGCGGAGTCGTTGCGACCAGGTCGTGCGTTCCAGAACCCAGGGATCGTCGACCGGTCCCATTCCACTGACTATCGCCGTAGCAGCCACCTTGCCGCTCAGTCGATCGGCTGTCGCAAGTGCATATGGCCCACCTCCGGACACTCCAACGACCCCGAATCGCGCAAGTCCGAGCCTCTGCGTCAGCTGACGGACATCCTCCGGCCAATCGAGAATCCGTCGTCGTGGCAGGGGACTCGACAGCCCGACTCCGGGTCGCTCGGGCGCGAGAAGTCTCAGATTCAGATTTCGTGCAACTCCATCTGCGAACGCGAACGTGAGGCGGGAACCGGGAATTCCATGGAAGGCCAGGACGGGAAATCCATCGGAACGCCCGTACTGCGCAAAACTCAGGAGACGGCCGTCGGCGAGCCGCACCGTCTGAGCCGGATCATCCATTTCATCTCTGGGGTATTTGGACAACTCTGCAGTTCGCGGCTCCCGCCCCGACCTCGGCGCAGGTCTCGGTCACTTCCTCGTCAGGACCAGGCAGGAAGATCGCATCGATTGATCTGACGGGCCTTTCCGGACGACTCATCGATATCGATGATGACGCTGGAAAAGCGGGGTTCATCCGTCGCGGGTTGGAACCGCTTGCCGATTCCCGTCAGAAACCGGCCTAACGACTCCTCCACACGCATCCCGATGACGGAACCATAGGAGCCGGTCATTCCTACGTCGGTCACATAGGCAGTCCCTGCCGGCAAGACTCGGACATCGGCGGTCGGAACATGCGTGTGCGTACCCACCATCGCGGAGCTTCGGCCGTCGACATGCCAGCCGAAGGCCATCTTCTCTGCCGTTGCTTCCGCATGAAAATCCACGATGACGGTCTTGATCGAGGAATCGAGTGTTTCGAGCTGGCGTTCGATCATCCGAAAGGGACAGTCGATCGCCTGCATGAAAACACGGCCCTGGAGATTGATGACCGCCACCGGGACGCCGGCCGCGGATTCTCCCGTCCAGATGCCGTGTCCCGGTGCCCCGGGCGGATAGTTGGCAGGCCGCAGCATCCTGGGCTGGCGATCGAGATAGGGATATACATCCTTTTGATCCCAGATGTGATTCCCCGAAGTCAAGACATCGGCGCCCCGCTCCAAAATGCCTTCCGCAATGGGAGCGCTGACTCCGAATCCGCCCGCGGCATTTTCGACGTTGACGATCGTGAAGTCGACGTCGTTTCGTTCCTGGACATCCGCCAGGTTCTCCCGGAGAACTCGTCGGCCGACCCGTCCAATGATGTCTCCCACGAAAAGTACTTTCATGACGGATGGTCCGGATCTTCCCTTTTTCTATCGCGTTTTCTATCGCGCGTAATCGACGACGCGCATTTCGCGGATCAAGGTCACCTTGATCTGACCCGGATATTCGAGTTCCTTCTCGATGCGCTTTGCGATGTCCTTGCTCAACCAGAAAGCCTGGTCATCGGTCACCTTGCTGCTCTCCACCAGTACGCGGATTTCCCGGCCCGCCTGCAATGCGAAGGCTTTCGTCACGCCGTCGAAGGAGCCGGCCAGTTCCTCCAGCTTTTCGAGCCGACGTACGTAGCTCTCGAGCACCTCCCGACGAGCCCCGGGACGCGCCGCCGAAATGGCGTCGGCGGCCTGAACCAGCACAGCTTCCGCACTGCGAAACTCGACATCGAAGTGATGCGCCTCGATGGCGTGGATCACTTCCTCCGATTCTCCATACTTGCGGGCGATCTCGACTCCGAGCTGAAGGTGAGTGCCCTCCATGTTCCGGTCCACGGCTTTCCCTACGTCGTG
The DNA here is from genome assembly GCA_963823995.1 of uncultured Acidobacteriota bacterium. Taxonomy (GTDB): domain Bacteria; phylum Acidobacteriota; class UBA6911; order RPQK01; family JAPXNP01; genus JARRKC01. The sequence continues at coordinate 1,291,672 of CAWGNQ010000006.1, read as the reverse complement.
CAAAAGGCCGGCCCGCTTGCAGACCTCCACGCTGGCTCCGATTTCACGCGCCATGATTCCGGCGACATAAGCCACGTCGCGACTGTGATTCAGGACATTCTGGCCGTAGCTGGTACGGTAACGCAGGCGCCCGAGGAGCTGTAGCAGCCCGTCGGCGAAGTTGTGAATCCCCAATTCGAAGGCAACCTGCTCGCCTTCCTCCTTGAGCTGGCTGTCGAACTCGGTCCCGACCTTCGCCACGACTTCCTCGATGCGGGCCGGATGGATGCGCCCGTCTCGTATGAGGCGCTCGATCGAGACACGCGCAATCTCACGTCGCAACGGATCGAATCCCGACAGAATGACGGCCTCCGGCGTGTCGTCGACGATAAGGTCGACGCCGGTTGCCTGCTCGAGCGCGCGGATGTTCCGCCCCTCCCGCCCGATGATCCGCCCCTTCATTTCCTCCGAAGGAAGATCCACGACCGAAACGCTCGATTCGACGACATGTTCGGCGGCACAACGCTGAATCGCCTGAGAAATGATCTTGCGGGCTTCGACTTCGGCTCGTTCGCGGGATTCCTCTTCGATCCGTTTGGCCAGCATCGCCGCATCCCGCATCGCGTCGGATTGGATGGCCTGCATCAGCGACTTCTTGGCTTCCTCCGCAGTCAGACCGGCCACGAGTTCGAGCTGACGTGTCCGTTCTTCCGTGAGCTTCTGAAGCTCCTGCTCGGTCTCCGTCAGTTGATTTTCACGGCGACGGATGTTTCGCAACCGGAGGTCGACTTCCCTGCGCTTTCGCTCCGCACGCCGCAGCTCCCGGTGCATACGCTGCTCCGACTCGGCGACGCGGCGTTCCAGTTCCATCACTTTCTTGCGCTGATCCTGGACTTCCTGCTCGGCCGTGACCCTCCACTTGAAGATCTCATCCTTGCCCTCGAGCAGCTTCTCCTTCTTGAGGCGCTCCGCGTCCTGGTGAGCTGCCTTCGCCATTTCCTCGGCTTCGCGAGCCGCCTCCGCCAGCCGCTTGTCGACGACCCGGAGGCGTACCAGAACCCAGACGACGATGGCCGCTACGGCAATCGCGCCGAAAATCAAATATTCCTGCAGCATGCGTCAGTCCCCCAAAACGCCGTTGCTGGAGGAAAGAGGGAAATGGGAGGAGGGTTTGTCCCCCGCTTTGCCGTGTGGCCAGTGAAATGAACCTGGCAAAACCAGGTGGGTTCCCTGCCTCCTACCCCACGGGGCAGGAAAGGACTCCGGGATCCCATTTCACAAGTGTTGGCTCAATTACACGTCAACCATCACGCACATCGCAGGGGCCAGTGACCATTGTAGTTCAAACCGCCTCTCCAGGCGACTCCGATGAGATCGTCCGGACCTTGTCCAGCATCCGTTCGGTTCGCTCAGCAACCTCTTTGCGCAGTTGCTCGAGCTGATGCCGGGTCGCGTTGTGTTCACCGATGATGTTCAAGGCGGCCAAAATGGCCACCTTCAGACTATCGACCGTCGGGGTCTGCTGCGACACCTCGTTCATCTTCTGATCCAGCACGGCGGCGAGTTCCTGGACATAGTCCGGATCGTCGCTCCGCACATCATATTGCTGGCTGTAAATCTTGACCGAGATTACCGTTCCCGCAGTTTCACTCACGCGGTATTCCTATCCACCCATCGGTTGCTCGAGACCTGCAATGTGGTCCCGAATCTTCCGTACGCGCTTGCCGATCTCCGCACGCTGCTTTTTGAAATGTTCCAACTGGCGGCCTCTGGCGTCACACTCCTGCTTGTATCCCTCGATTTCCTCCAGTAACTCTTGAATTGTCGCCTTCATCCGTGCGTTCTCACGGCGCAGCTCTCCGAAGCTCCCGGCGAAACGGTCCAGAGCCTCTTCAAGCTTTTCGAGGTGAACCAGTTCGTCCACGTTCTCCAATTGCCGGGTGGCTCAGCCTCTCTCGAGGAAGACACCCACGCCGCCAGCCTCCGAACACTCCCATCCGCTCCGCCTATCGCGGTACGATTCCGAGCCGCTCTCTCAGCGAGCCGACCACGAATTCGCACCGATCGGCCAGTTCCGCCTGAGTCAGCGTGCGGTCCGGCGCTTCGAAGGTCAAACGCACAGTTAGACTAATTTTGTCCCGGGGAAGACTTTGGCCGTGATAGAGATCGATCAATCGAAACGCTTTGAGCTCAGGCACCTTGAGTGCCTGAACCAACGAAGCTATTCTACCGAATGGTACTGTCTTGTCAAGGAAGAAGGAGAGGTCCCTGTCGACGGATGGAAACCGCCCGGGGCTCACAAAGAACGGTTCCGGGATCTTCCTCGAGTAGATCGGTTCCAGGTCGAGCTCCCCATAGAAGATGCGATCCGTGAACTTGTAGTCCGCCAACACGTCCGGATGCAGCGCTCCCAAGACCCCGATCCGTCGCCCCTCGAGGGACAGAACCGCAGCGATGCCCGGATGCAGGAAGACAACATCCTCGATCGGCTGGTAGTCCAATGAGATCCCGAACCTGGAGAAGACGCCGTCGACGATACCTTTCATGTGCGGGAAGCGAAGCGGTTCCGCCTCGGACCGCCAGAACGGATCATAGAACCTTCCGAGTGCAATCAGTCCCAGTCGGGTCTTCTCCCTGTTCCCATTGTCTTCACCAGCTGATCGCGGGTGATACGTGGTACCCAGCTCGAACAGGCGAACATCGCCGATCCCGAAGTTGAGATTTCTCCGTACGGAGTCAAGCAAACCCGGCAGCAGAGACGTTCGGAGATGCGTCTCGAGATCGGTCAATGGATTGGCCAGACTCACCATGGGCGAGTTTTGCCCGAGGATGGAAGCTTCCTTCTCCGGGCTGGTGAATGAATAGTTGACCGCCTGAAAGAACCCTGAGCCGACCATTCCGTCGACGATCAACGCTTCATGGCGTGCACTCGGGCTGTCGGAACCCGCCTGAAACGGTTGGGGGTAACTCGACGGAATCCGGTCATAACCGAAGTGCCGCGCCACCTCCTCCACGAGATCCTCTTCCACTCCGATGTCGCCGCGAAAAGTGGGGGCGCGCACGCTCAATGCCCCATCTCCTTCGGATTCCGGTTCGAACTCGAGCCTCTCCAGAATGTCCCGGGCATCCACCAGATCCACGTCGACTCCCAGCACCTGGACGAGCCGCTTATGCCTGAGCACCATCCGAGACCGTGGTCCGGCTCCAGGGTGCACATCGATCACATCGGTGGCGCACTTTCCGCCGGCAATCTCCTGAAGCATCCGGCAAGCCAGGTTCAATGCATGAACCGGCATTTCGGGATCGGCACCCCGCTCGAATCGATAAGACGCCTCTGTCGACAGGCCGAGAAGTTTGGAGGTCCGGCGGATCGAAGCCGGGTTGAAAAAGGCACTCTCCAGAAGAATGGTCTTCGTGTCGATCGAGATCTCACTCTCTTCCCCTCCCATCACGCCGGCCAATGCCACCGGGTCGCGAGCATCGCAGATGGCCAACATCGAGCCGTCGAGCTTACGTTCCACACCATCGAGAGTTCGGATCTTCTCACCCTCGCCGGCGTGCCGCACGACGATCCGGTTTTCGGCCAGCTTGTGGTAGTCGAAAGCATGCAGCGGCTGGCCGAGTTCGAAGAGAATGAAATTCGTAATGTCCACGACATTGTTGATCGGTCGTTGTCCCACCGACTCCAGCTGTTCCTTCAGCCAGTCAGGGGACTCGCCAATCCGAAGGTCGGCCAGGACCCGCCCTGCGTAACGAGGACAATCCGCGGTAGCTTCGATGTCGATCGAAGCAGGAAATCGACCTGCCGCCGTCGGGTCCGTCGGAGGCGCCTGGGCATCCGGTTTCCGTAGCTTCAATCGGTAGCGGGCCGCCAACTCCCGAGCCACTCCCAGATGATTCAAACAGTCAGGCCGATTCGTCGTGACATCCAGATCGAGAATCGTGTCCCTGCCGAACGGTTCGATGAGTTCGACCGCCAGTCCGACCATTGTCAGGGACCGGGCCACTTCGTCCGGATCGACCCCGAGGATATCGATGTCCACGAATTTTCGAAGCCAGTTCAGGCTGATTCTCATGTGCGCCTCAGCTGATCATTTGGGGCAGCCTTGCAGCCGGCTCGCGCCGACACCGCCATCAAAACTGGCGGAGGAAACGGAGATCGTTTTCGAACAGGAGCCGGATGTCGTCGATCTGGTACTTGAAAAGAGCAATCCGATCGATTCCGATGCCCCAAGCGAAGCCGGTGTACTTTTCCGGGTCATAGCCCACCATTTCGAAGACCCGTGGATGGACCATGCCGGCTCCCAGAACCTCGACCCAGCCGCTTCGCTTGCAGACGCGGCAGCCTTCGCCACCACAGAACACGCAGCTGATGTCGACTTCCGCTCCCGGCTCGACGAACGGAAAATAGCTCGGCCTGAGACGGACCTTCACTTCGGAATGGAACAGCTCCCGAAAGAAGACTTCCAGCGTTCCCTTGAGGTCCCCGAGCGTGATGCCCTCATCGACGACCAGACCCTCGACCTGATGAAACATCGGGCTGTGCGTCGCATCGGCGGAATCCCGTCGGTAGACCCGACCAGGCACGACGATTCGTAGCGGGGGTTGACGGCTCTCCATGGTCCGGATCTGAACCGGAGAGGTATGCGTCCGCAGCAGGAGGCCGTCGTCGAGATAGAAGGTGTCCTGATCGTCCCGAGCCGGATGACCCTGGGGAATGTTCAATGCCTCGAAGTTGTAGTAGTCGCTTTCGATCTCCGGGCCGACGACGACCTCGAAGCCCATCCGAACGAAGATATCGGCCATCTCCCGCCACAATCGCTCAATGGGATGAACGGATCCGACGGGAAGCGCACACCCGGGCAGGGTCACGTCGACCTGCTCGGATGCGATACGTGAGCGGTCGAGAGCCTCCTTCAATTCGGCCTGACGCGCCTCCAGCCGCTCGGTGACCCGCTCCTTCAGTTGGTTGAGAAGCTGCCCCATGCGGGGGCGCTCCTCAGCCGGCAACCGGCCGAGGTTTCGCATTTCGAGGGCCAGCAGTCCGCGCTGCCGGCTCAGGTATTTGTCTCGAACCTCCGTCAAGGAATCCAGGTCGGAGACCGGTTCGAGATCCTTTTGGAAGGAATTCCAGAGAGGGTGGGAGACTGTCTGTTCGGTCACCTAGAGAGCCTGTCGCGCTGCCTCCGCAAGCTTCTGGAATCCTTGCGGATCGCGTACCGCGATATCGGCCAGAGCCTTACGATTGAGCTCGATTCCCGCCGTCCGAAGCCCGTGCATGAACTGACTATAGGAAAGATCGCACTGGTGGGCGGCCGCGTTGATCCGAATAATCCACAACCGACGGAAATCACGTTTGCGCTGCCGACGGTCCCGGTAGGCATACGAGAGGGAGCGCATGACCTGCTCTTTGGCAGCACGGTGCAGTTTGCTCTTGGTTCCCCAGTAGCCCTTGGCCTGCCCCAGGATCTTCTTGCGTCGTTTGAGCCGCTTGTTTCCACGTTTTACTCTCGACATGGCTCTCTCTCTTCTAGAGGTTCAGCATCCTCTTGACACGCTTCTCGTCGCCCGGGGCGACTATGGTCCATTTCGCGAGATTCCGCTTACGCTTGGAGGTCTTTTTGGTGAGGATATGACTGGCATAGGCATGGCGCCGCTTGATCTTCCCTGTGCCGGTCAATCGGAAGCGCTTGGCCGCTGCCTTCTTCGTTTTGAGCTTCATGACGCACTTCTCCCTATACTCCTCCCATGGCTCCGGAGGTAAAGACGGGATTGTACCAGAAAAAGGGTACCTCCGTGGAAGGAACCCCATCCCGATCCTTGCAGATCAGCCAGATGCGAAACTCCGCCTTCGCGGATCAGGCCTTCTTCGGGGACAGATACATCGTCATGGTGTAGCCCTCCAGTCTCGGGGGGCGTTCCACCAAGGCTACATCGGCCAGGTCATCACGGAGTCGGGCGAGGATCTGTTCGCCGATCTCCGGATGGGTGACCTCACGGCCCCGAAACATGATGGTCGCCTTGACCTTGTTCTGCGCCTCGAGAAACCGGATGGCGTGATTCTTCTTGAACTCGTAGTCGTGCATATCGATTTTCGGTCGAAACTTGACTTCTTTGACGACGACCGTCTTCTGGTGTTTCTTGGCCTCATGCGCCTTTTTGTTCTGTTCGTACAGATACTTGCCGAAATCCATGATCCGGCAGACAGGCGGATTGGCCATGGGTGCAACCTCGACCAGATCCAACCCTTTCGCATTGGCCATGGGCCTGGCATCGTCGGGGCTCATGATCCCGAGTTGCTGCCCATCTTCATCGATGACGCGAATCTCACGAGCCCGAATGTGGTGGTTGACTCTAACTCTTGCGATATCTTCGCCTCCTTGTAAATTCGGTGACTGAAGCGACCGGGAGGGACACCCACACCCGTTCAGCTCCCACCGACGACTGACACGGGATAACGACTATGGCTTCATGGCTCTCGTGTCTACCAATTCTCTCAGATCGGCCACACATTCGGCCAGCGATCTCGGTCCCTGATCCCCTTCGCTCCGGCTTCGGACCGAGACCGTACCGTTCTCGACTTCCCGATCTCCCACAATCAGCATATAGGGAATCTTCTTGACCTGTGCTTCCCGGATCTTGTAGCCGACTTTTTCATTGCGCTGATCCGCCACTGCGCGGAGGCCGGCGTCCCGAAGCGTGCTCTCGACTTTCCGTGCGTAGTCGAGGTGCTTTTCACTGACTGGCACGATCCTGGCCTGGACCGGTGCAAGCCACAACGGAAATGCTCCGCCGTAGTGTTCGATGAGGACTCCGACAAACCGTTCCATTGACCCGAGCAGCGCCCGATGGACCATCACGACGTGGTGCGGCTGCGAGTCCGAGCCGATGTAGCTGACGTCGAATCGCCCGGGGAGGTTGAAGTCGAACTGGAACGTGCTCAGCTGCCAGGAACGCCCCAGCGCATCGATGAGCTGAATGTCGATCTTCGGCCCGTAAAAGGCGGCCTCCCCTTCGGCCCGCTCGTAATCCCAGCCCTTGTCCCGCAGCACTTCGACCAATATCGCTTCGGCACGTCCCCAATCCTCCGGACTGCCCGCGTATTCCTGGGGTCGCGCCGGATCCCACACCGAGAGCGTTACCTTGAACTCCTGGAAGCCGAACGCTCTGAGGATGTGCTCGGCCAGTTCCAGCGTGGCCACAACCTCGTGCTCGACTTGATCCTGGCGGCAGAAGATATGTGCATCATCCTGGGTAAAGCCCCGCACTCTCAGCATGCCGTGCAGGGTACCGGACTTTTCGTACCGGTAGACAGTGCCGAACTCGGCCAGCCGAATGGGGAGATCCCGATAGCTGCGTAGCGCCGACTTGTAGATCAGAATGTGCCCGGGACAGTTCATCGGCTTGAGCACATATTCTTCCTCGTCCACCGGCAGAGTGAACATGTTCTCCCGGTAATAGCCGTAGTGCCCGGAGGTTTTCCACAAGTCACTCTTGGCGATGTGAGGCGTGACGACGAACTCATAGCCGTTGCGCAACAGCTCGGCTTTGAGGAATTCCTCGATGACACCGCGGACGGCGGCACCATGGGGATGCCAGAAAATCAATCCCGGTGCGACCTGGTCCTCGATCGAGAACAGATCCAGCTCCCGTCCGAGCTTCCTGTGATCCCGCTTGCGGGCTTCCTCGAGCCGATTCAGGTGATCCTCAAGCTCCGCCTCGGTAAAGAAGGCCGTTCCGTAGATCCTCTGGAGTTGTTCCCGATGTTCGTCACCCCGCCAGTATGAACCGGCGATCGACAGGAGCCGGAATGCGCCGATCTCGCACGTCGACGTCACATGGGGTCCGGTGCAGAAATCGACGAGCTTGCCGAGACGATAACAGGAGAGAGTCTCCTTGTCGCGCTCATGGATCAGCTCGACCTTCAGCCTCTCGCCTCGCTCATCGAAAAATGACAGGGCCTCCTCTTTGCTCACGATCGAAGGCTCGTAGGGCAAATCTTCCGCCTTGAGTTCGGCCATCCTCTTCTCAATCTGCTGCAAGTCCTCTTCCGTGAACCGGTGGGGCGTTTCGAAATCGTAGTAGAAGCCTTCGCTCGTGGCAGGTCCGATTCCAAGGTGGACGTCGGGAAAGAGGTCCATGACAGCCAGGGCCATCAAATGGGAAGTCGAGTGTCTCAGGATTTCCAGTGCATCTTCCCGGTCCTCGAGATGTTCGGTCGATCCGTCTCTGCGGATGATCTCGAGTCCGCCTGCTTCTAACATACCGCTCCTACAGAGTGGAACTCGCCGCGAGAGTGAGGTTCTCCGCGCAAGCAGAAAAATGGTAGGTGCGAGCGGATTTGAACCGCTGACCTCTTCCGCGTCAAGGAAGCGCTCTCCCCCTGAGCTACGCACCTACACTGGGGTTCTAAGGTTAACACAGAGCTGAACAGCGATGGAAGGTGGACGTTGCGGAGTAGGCAGGAGCCCGGCAAATGGCTTGCTCCTGCCCGTCCGAAACCCAATCTAGTTGATGGCGTCCTTCAGGGCCTTGCCCGGCGTGAACTTGGCCACCTTCTTGGCAGGAATCTTGATGGGCTTGCCAGTTTGCGGATTGCGGCCTTCGCGCGCTGCCCGCTTGGACGTTCCAAAGGTCCCGAAACCGACCAGGGTCACCTTCTGACCCTTCTTCAACGCCTTGGTGACGTTATTGACGACCGAATCGACAGCCGCCTGCGCTTCGGCTTTGGAAATCTTGGCGTCCTTTGCTACTGAATCTACGAGTTCCCCTTTGTTCATTTCTCCTCCTTAAGACTTGTTCACTCGGTTGCGAGAACCCACAACGGCTCTCAGTTTAGCAGATATTATGCGGCTTCCCCCTGATTTTTCTTGGACTGCCGGGATATTTCTTCCTTCAACTGTCCGAGGGCTGCCTTGTACTGCTCCTGACGAACGGCCTGGTCGAGACGGCTATAGAAGTCGTCCCCCAGTTCCTCCTCGTCGTCGTCACCGGAATTTTCGAAGTAGAAATTGGAGATGAAGTCTCGTTCGGGAGAGAGCACGTCCGGAGCAACCCCGGACTTCCGGACTTCCTCCGACTGGAGGGGAGCGTTGTTCGGCCGGACGATCAGAGCCGTCGACAGAAAGAGCTTCGATCCGTCGTGGAGCTCGAACTCGGACTGGATCGAGCCATGGCCATTGGTGCGCTCTCCGACGACCCGGGCCACTCCGTTGTCCTTGAGCGCCGCAGCGAAAACCTCGGCAGGACCGCTCGTTCCGCCGTCGACCAACACGACCACGGGCATCTCCGACACCATCGGCGTGCTCGTCGCAGCGTCGACCTTGGTCTGCTGATCCTGTCCCTTGATCTCCGCAATCGTCTTGCCGGGGGCGAGAAACAAATCGCTCATCGCCGTCGCTTCTTCGAGACTGCCGTCCGCAGTCGAACGAAGATCGATCAGAATCCCGTGAACGCCCGCCGCAAGGAGCATCTTCACCTTGGTGGCGACGATCCCGGACTCGCCCTTCTCAAAGGAGGGTACGCGCAGGTACCCGAGATGCCGATCGACGACTTCGGCCGTCGGACTCTTTGCCTCCAGGATGCGCCGTTTCATCGCCAGGTCTTCCGGCTCCGAGCGCCTGGATCGAATCACGCGCAAGTTGGCCTGCGTATCGACCGGCCCCGCCAGTCTCCGCTGAGCCTCCCAGACGCTCATCAGCACGGTCGACTGTCCATCGATCGATTCGATCAGGTCGCCCGTCCTCAGTCCCTCCTGGTCGGCGGGACTCCCTTCGCTGACCGCGACAATGTAGGCATAGCCATAGCGCTTGGACAGGTAGACTCCCAGTCTGCCGCTGGTATCGCGGTCGGCCAGTTCGTCGTAGGTCCGTTTGTCGACGAAGCTGCAAAACGGGTCGAGGGCCTCGACCATACCGTGAAGCGCGCCCTTGAGCGCCTTCTGCATGTCGGGCTCCTGAACGTAATCGCGGCGTACGTAATCGATGACTCGCGTAAAGACGGACAGGTCACCATAGGCCTCGTCACCGGCGCTCACTTTCTGAAGAACACCCCCCACAAGGCCATAGCCGACGATCAGGGATGAAAGAAGAAGAACAATCAATTTTGCTTTTTCACGCATGGATACTCCGGGCCGTTCGGCGTGGATGCTCGAAGGGCTTTCCGATATAGCTTAAGCAATGGTGGCGATTCGGAGCAAGTAAACGGCCCTGTTTCAGGCTTACAATCAGTTCGACCAATGGTATCGCAGAGAACAGAATTGCAGGCGACGAGCCTTTCTCCGGGCCGATGGATGGGTCTCGACGTAGGCGCCAAACGCATCGGAGTGGCCGTCAGCGACCCTCTTCGGCTCACCGCCAGACCACTGGCGACGCTTGCGCGCACCGCCGATGAAAGGGAGTTCGAACAACTTCGAGAGTTGTTGGACCAGTGGCAGATCGAGCGCCTGGTAGTCGGCTATCCACGCAGGCTGACCGGAGAGACGTCCGCGAGTACCCAACTCGTCGATAGTTTTCTGGCGCGGCTCAGGAGCATTACTTCCGTGCCTCTCGAAAGGGCCGAGGAGAGGCTCTCGAGCAAAGCAGCCGAACAGAGGATGGCCGCCCTGCGGATTCCCGTGCGCGAGCGCCGGCGCCTGCGCGACGCTTTCGCGGCCGCCCTGATCCTGGAATGGTATCTTAGTGAGAATCGTGGCTCGTAGACGAAGTCATTTCATCCTATGGGGCGTCGGCACCTCGGTTTTCGCGGGCATCCTGATCATGGGTCTGGCCTGGAATTGGTGGCGAAACGAGCTGGCCGCACCCTACCGCGGCTACCTGGAACCGGAACGTTTCGTCCTCATCGATAAAGGGTCGAGCGTGCAGGAGATTGCCCGCACACTGGAACAATCCGGGGTCATCAAATCGGCCCTGCTGTTCAGGACCTACACCCGTTCGATGGGAGAGCCGATCCTGCAGGCCGGCGAATACCGTTTCGCGGTGCCGATGACGATTCCGGAGGTCGTCCGGCGCCTTCGAATCGGCGATGTCCATCAAATCAAAGTGACGATTCCCGAGGGCTCCGATCTCGTCCAAGTCGCTCTACTTCTGTGCAGATCGGGACTCGGTTCACTGTCGGGGTTCTTCGGCGCCGTTCGCGAGACAGGTCTCATCGCCGACCTGGACCCGCAGGCTCGGGATCTCGAAGGATACCTGATGCCTGACACCTACCTGCTCAGCCACGGAGTCTCGGATCGCCAGATCGTCGAGACAATGGTCGAGAATGCCCGGAAATTCTGGAGCCCCGACCGGCTGGCCCGCGCAAAGGAGCTGGGGATGAACGTTCGGGAGCTCGTGACGCTGGCGTCACTCATCGAGAAAGAGACGGGTCAGGCCGAGGAACGCCCCCTCGTCTCGGCGGTGTTTCACAACCGTCTCCGGATCGGAATGAACTTGATGTGCGATCCAACCGTCATCTACGGGGTCCGCCTGATGAAGGAGTATGACGGGGTCATCAACCAGAGTGATCTCGCCCTCGATTCCCCCTACAACACCTACCGCTATCCCGGTCTGCCCCCGGGGCCGATCACCAACCCGGGTCGGGCATCTCTCGAGGCGGCCCTCCATCCCGCCGACGTCGACTACCTCTACTTCGTCTCGCGCAACGACGGGACCCATGTGTTCTCGAGCAGCTATCGCAGCCACGAGAGTGCCGTGCGCCGCTATCAGCGTTGAACTCCGTTTTTGATCGAGCCCGTGAAAGCGCTCAGCCGCGGCGACCCCGACGATCCTCCACTCGAGACCCCAGAGCCGGATTCTCTCACCCAGTGGATTCGACCCGGCGAAGTAGTGACGCGCTGCAGTCTCGTTGATCAATAAGAGACGAGGCGCGCCCCAGAATCTGACTCAAGCCGAATTGAGCGGCATCGGGAACGACTCCGAGTACTGCTGCAGGCCGGTCGTTGATCTCGACGGTCGAGCCGATGACGTGCGGATCCCGATCGAAGAGGGTCTGCCAGAGATGCTCCCCGAGCACAACTCCGGCAGGTCCGCCGGGCATCGCCTCCGCAGGCTCGAACCACCGACCGACCAAAGGCTGGATACCAAGCATGGAAAGCAGACCGGCCGTCGAGAGGACGGCGTTGACACGCAGAGGTTCGGCCGAGTTCGACAGCATGTTGAGGGTAGCACCGCGAAATGCTTCCAGCTGGGAGAGGGTCCGCGCTCGTTCGCTATAATTTTGATAGTCAGGCGGTCTACAAGAAAAAGTATCTCTTGTCGAATGACTAGGGGAGAGAGCGGCTTCCAGAGTCGAGGTTGGACGGGACTCTTTTCCTGCCGGACGGTGGAAAGGCGTGCTTCTGCTCCCGGTTGGCCGATCGGAGGAGGCAGTGCAAAAGACAGAGAGCTTGTCCGCCGCGCCTCCATCCGGGCAATCGAATACCCACGACGCGATCGTACACTTCAACCGGCCGGATGGTTTAACATGGAAGCCGGTCCAACGCATGCGAAAGACGTTGTTTCTGCTCCTGAGCTTCGGCTTCCTCTCGCCGGTCTTCCTGATGGGACAGTATGCTGCCCCTCTCCGCCTTCGTGTACCCTTGCCGACTGCCTGGATTACCATGCACGACACGCTCAAAAGTGAGGGTTTGACCATTACGGAAGAGGATAAGGGGAAGGGCGCGATCCTGACCGACTACCACGAATACATTTCCGGTCCCCTCACGGAGAACTATCTCCCGAAGATCGGCCAGGCGCCCCAGCTTCCGGATGCTTCCTGGATCCGGGCCGAATATCGGTTCGACATCCAGGTCCGCTTCATCGAACAGAAAGAGACCATGGTGACCGTCAATGCCGACATTCGTGGCCTCAAACGGGACTTCCTCGGCAACGAGGCCTGGGTTCCCATAGCGACGAACGGCAGCCGCGAAGAAGCGCTGCTGACGCAGTTTGGAAAGCTCCTCTTTGGTGACACGTTCAGTCTCGACGGCTCCAAGAGTCGTCTCTGGGAGCGGGACAAGACTTTCATCCCCGCCGACGTCAAAGGCACGATTCCCAAGACCAACTCTCCCGAAAGACCATGAACCCGGAACTTCTGGACATACTCGATCGAGGACTGCGTTACTCCCTCTGGCTCTTTCTGGGCTGCTATCTCGTCATCCTCTTCATCGGATGGTCTCGCCTGCGCCGGAGGCGAAGGCGGATCGGAGAACTCTTCGAAACGATGGGCTCCCCCGAAGAAGACGCCGAGTGGAACCAAACGACCTCGCTTCTGAACGAATGGCCTGTCGTCTTCAATGGTCTGCTCGTGTCGCTCGTCGCCGGGATACTGTTCTTCATCGTCTACTGCTTCGTGCCGCTGCCTTTCGCTGAGAACCTCGTGACCAGTTCGAATTGGCAGCTAACGCCGCTTCGCGTGACCGCCCTCCAGTATGATCGGTTCTATGAAGGTTTCTCCCTGACCGGCGATGTCTGGAACCAGACACAGGCTCCGATCCCGGACCTGGAGGCCGACGTGGAGGTCATCGGCGATGACGGATCGACCATTGGCGAGATCCGGACACCCGTGAAACCGGAAATTCTTCCGCCAGGCCGTTCCGGTACGTTCGAGCTCCGCTATACCGAGAAGTCGCCCCTGATCAAGGGCTACCGGATCGCCTTCCTGGATTCCAAAGGAAAGCGGATTCCCCATCTGAACGGATTCGATGCCGACTAGGTGGTGGAAGCGGGAGACTCGAGAACGTCCCCTCCTTCGCTTGATTCCATACCTCAAGCGATACCGCCTCCGCATCGGGTTGGGGTGCCTGGCCGTGTTCCTGACCAATGCCGGAGGGGTGGCCATCCCCTGGATCCTCCGCGCTGCGACGAACGCATTGCAGCGCGAAGGCCTCGATCCGGTCGTCGTGCGAAACTATGCTCTCGCCATCATCCTCATCAGCATCTTCGAGGGGATCTTCCGCTTCTGGATGCGCCGCATCCTGATCGGTGTGTCGCGCTACATCGAGTACGACCTGCGAAACGACCTTTTCCAGCACTTCCAGCGCATGTCGGCACCCTTCTTCCAGCGGCACTCCACCGGCGACCTGATGGCGCGCGCCACAAACGATCTCTCGTCAGTCCGTTCGGTTCTCGGACCCGGAATCATGTATTCGGTCGACACGGGTCTGACCGCGATCCTCGCCGTGTCGATCCTCCTCAGCATCAGCCCGCGACTGGCCATCGTCACGCTCATTCCCCTCATCGCCGTCTCGGTCTCGGTCAAGCACTTTGGACGCCAGATTCACCGCAGGTTCGAGCGCATCCAGGACCAGTTCTCCGAACTTACGACGCTCGCGCAGGAGAACGTGGCCGGGATTCGGGTCGTCAAGGCTTACAACCAGGAGCAGGCTTTCATTGGACGATTCCAGGATGCGAACAGGGAGTATTTCGGCCGAAGCATGGCCCTGGTTCGAATCTGGGGGGCCTTTCAGCCCCTGCTGACGGTTTTGCTAGGCCTTTCGCTGGTCGCTCTGCTCTGGTACGGGGGAAGACAGGTCGTCAGCGGTGCCATCACGCTCGGTGATTTCGTCGCCTTCATCGCCTATCTGGCCATGCTGACCTGGCCGACGATTGCGCTCGGTTTCGTCATCAACATTTTCGAGCGTGGTTCCGCGTCGATGCGCCGCATCAATGAATTGCTGGACGCGCAACCCCAGGTAACCGATGCCGGCGCGGTGCCGCACGCGGCGATCCGTGGGAAGATCAGCATTCGCAACCTGCGCTTCGGCTACGACACCCGCACGATTCTCCGGGGAATCGACTTGGACGTACCGGAAGGGAGCACCCTGGCCGTCGTCGGAAGAACAGGCTCCGGCAAATCGACCCTGGTCAATCTGCTGTGCCGTCTTCATCCGGTACCGCCGGATTCCATCTTCATCGACGACATCGACATCAACGAAATTCCGGTCGCGACGCTGCGCCGCAGCATTGGCTATGCTCCGCAGGACGCTTTCCTGTTTTCCGATACGGTCAGGGGGAACATCGGATTCGGTGAGCCGGACGCGCCGGACGAGAAAGTCCGGAATGCAGCCAAGACGAGCAACATCCTTCCCGAAATCCTCGAGTTCCACGACCGTTGGGACACCTTTGTCGGCGAGCGGGGGATCACCCTCTCGGGAGGACAGAAACAGCGCGTCGCCATTTCCCGTGCCGTGCTGGTCGATCCCCGCATCCTCATCCTCGACGATTCGCTTTCGGCCGTGGACACCGAGACGGAAGAACGGATTCTGCAGGGGCTCTCGGCGCATCTTGAAGGCCGCACGGCTATCCTCATTTCGCACCGCGTCTCGACCGTCAAGACGGCCGATCAGATCATCGTGCTCGATGACGGCCGGATCGTCGAGAGAGGAACCCATGACGATCTGCTGGCCGTGGATGGCTACTATGCCGAGCTGCATCGCAAGCAGCTCCTGAGGGAGGAACTGGACATCGAGCAATGACTTCCTTCCACGAAGAGGAGAGCCTCGGAAAGATCTATGACCACCGGCTGGCCCGCCGGCTGCTTCGCTATCTGCGTCCGTATCGCTGGATCGTTCTGCTTTCCGTCATCCTGCTGACCATCGCTTCGTCGTTTCGGCTGGTGGGTCCGCTGCTGACCGAAATCGCGATCGACGATCACATTCAAAAGGGGAACACCTCCGGCCTCGCGCAGATCGCAATGCTCTACCTGGGTGTGCTGGTCGTCCAGTTCATCATTTCGTTTGCGCAGACCTATATGACCAACTGGACGGGTCAGAAGATCATGCTCGACCTGCGCATCGAGATCTTCAGTCATATCCAGCGTCTCGATCTCTCCTACTTCGACCGTACTCCGGTCGGACGGATCATTACCCGGATGACAACGGATGTCGATGTGCTCAACGACCTGTTCACGTCGGGCGTCGTGAACATCTTTGGAGACCTCGTCTCTCTGTTCGGAATCGTGATCCTGATGCTCTGGCTCGACTGGCGTCTGGCACTCGTCTGTTTGGCGGTCGTTCCCCTGCTCTTCACGGCCGCCATGGTCTTCAAGCGCAAGGTTCGAGGGAGTTACCGTCGGGTCCGGACAGCGATCGCCCGGATCAATGCTTTCCTTCAGGAGAACGTCACGGGCATGTCGGTGGTCCAGATCTTCGTTCAGGAGAAGCGCAAGGCCCGCGAGTTCGGCGAGCGCAACCAGGAGCACCTGGAGGCCAACCTGAGATCGATCTTCTACTACGCCGTCTATTACCCGATCGTCGATGTTCTCGGAGCCGTGTCGATCGGGCTGATTATCTGGTACGGAGGGCTCCAAGCGATTTCGGGTACTCTCACTCTCGGCGTCCTCGTCGCCTTCATTCAGTACGCCGAGCGCTTCTACAAACCGATCAGCGACCTCAGCGAGAAGTTCAACATTCTGCAGAGCGCCATGGCGAGCTCGGAGAGGATTTTCGGGCTCCTCGCCACCCCTCCGGTCATCGAATCCCCCCGATCCCCGGTCGTTCTGCCGGAAGTGAGGGGTGCCATCGAGTTTCGTGGTGTCCATTTCTCCTACAAACCGGGCGTTCCGGTTCTTCGTGACATCCACCTCCGCATCCGTCCCGGAGAAAAGGTCGCCATTGTCGGGGCGACCGGATCGGGCAAGTCGACCCTGATCAACCTGCTCTGTCGGTTCTACGACGTGGATGAGGGTGAGATCCTTCTCGACGGTGTGGATGTGCGCAGGCTGAAACTCGAACAACTGCGCCGATCGGTCGCCGTCGTGCTCCAGGACGTGTTTCTGTTCAGCGCATCGATCGAGGAGAACGTCGGACTCTGGGCCCGCTCGATCGAACAGAGCCGCATTGAGGAGGCGGCTCGACAGGTCCACGCCGATCGCTTCGTCCAGCGACTTCCTCAGCGCTACTCGACACCGGTCAGTGAAAGAGGCAGCTCGCTGTCCGTTGGCCAGCGACAGCTGCTGTCGTTCGCCCGTGCCCTGGCGCACCGTCCGAAGATTCTGGTGCTCGACGAGGCGACTTCTTCGGTGGACACGGAGACGGAATTGCTGATTCAGGATGCGCTCAACCGCCTCATGGAGGGACACACTTCTCTGGTCATCGCCCATCGCCTGTCGACGATCCAACGCTGCGATCGGATCGTGGTCCTGCATAAGGGAGAGATCAAGGAGGAGGGGACCCATGCGGAACTCCTGCGCAAGCGAGGAATCTACTTCAAGCTTTACCAGCTTCAGTACAAGGATCAATTGAGCGATTCCACCGCATTGTCAGAGTTGAGTCTAAATAACGAGGGCTGATCGTCCGATTATGGAAGGGGAGACCTCGCTTGAATACTGAAATGAAGGATCAATCGATCGAAATCAAACTGGGCGTCTACGTCGATGCCGAGGTCCTCCATCAATTCCCCCAGGACCTGGCGACGCGGTACCGTGTCGTCCCGCTGAGGCGGCTTGGCCGCGGCCTGCTCGTCGGTTCGGAGGGGGATCTCGATCGGGACGAGATCCAGGAATTGAGCCGCATCGCAGGCCGGCCGGTGGCCGCGATCCCTTGTGATTTCGGGGATGTGGCCGGGACCATCCAGGCCCTCTATGCACCCGGATCCGGGCATCGGCGCATTGGCGAAATTCTGACTTCCGAGAACCTGGTGTCGGAGTCCGAGCTGAATGAGGCGCTGGAACGACAGGCCGTCGATCCGAAACCCCTGGGCCAGATCTTCCTGGAGTTGGGGCTGATCTCGGAAGAGGAGCTCAGCCAAGTCCTGGCCGACCAGGAACGGACCAACAACCCTTCCCTGCTCCCCTCGCTGTTCCTCGATCCGAAACTTACCCAGGCCCTCCCGGAATCGCTGGCCAAGCGCCACAAGGTTTTGCCGTTGACCATCTCCGGCCAGGAGTTGGTCGTCGCCGCCGCCATGCACCTCGAATCGGGTGCCACCGCCGAACTGGCGTCGGCCAGCGGCCGCGGACTCCACCCGATCCCAGCCGTGGCCGAAGAGGTCCAGCCGGCAATCGATCAACTCTACGGGCGACTGCGAAAGCGACGGCTCAAGGAACTCCGGCTCGGCGAGGTCCTCATCGAGGAGGGGCTCATTACCAAGGAACAGCTCGATCGATCTCTGGCCGAGCAGAAGCGCAGCGACAAAAAGCTGGGTGAGATTCTGATGGAGCGAGGCTATGTCAGTGAGGATGCGGTTCTCAGTGTCGTCGCAGGTAAACTCGGATGCGAGTATCGCCGCTTCGCCACGACCGAGATCGACCTCGAGCTGAGTCGATTCCTCCCTCTGCGGTTCGCCGAACAGAATCATGTCCTCATGCTCGAAAGAGATCCAAACTCCTCCGCAGTGCTGGTTGCCATGGCAGATCCGGCGGATCTCTCCCTGCACGATATCCTCTCGGGTATCCTCGCCCCCCACAACCTCTCGGTCAGACCGGTACTGGCGGCTCCCGCAAACATCGAGGCCGGAATCGCGTACAGCTACCGCCCGCGCGGCCTGATCGAGACCGACGAGGAGATCGAGACGATCACGACGCAGTCGGCCGGCGAGGACCTCGTCTCATCGATCCACACACCCGAAATCAAGCGGATGGTCAATCAACTGCTCTACAGCGCGGTCACTGAAGGAGCCAGCGACATCCATCTTGAAAACCTCGAAGCCAGCGTCGGTGTGCGCTTTCGTGTGGACGGTGTGCTGGAAGACCGGACGACGCCGATTTCCAAGAGCAACATCGCCAACGTCATCTCGATCCTGAAGGTGGACTCGGGACTCGACATCGCGGAACGGCGCCGCTCCCAGGATGGGGTGTTCAAGAAACGGATCGGCAAGGACCGCTTTATCGATTTCCGGATCAACGTTCATGCCACTCCGTTTGGCGAAGACGCCGTCATCCGTATCCTGGACCGTGACAAGAATCTGCTCACACTCGAAAAACTCGGTTTCGCCGAATCTACCCTTCAGACCTACATGAGACTGGTCGAGAACCCTCAGGGTCTGATCCTGTTCACCGGGCCGACCGGATCGGGTAAGACCACGACGCTCTACTCGACTCTGACCTATCTCAACAAGGGAAACCGCAAGATCGTCACCGCCGAGGATCCGATCGAATATGTCCTGACCGGGATCTCGCAGTATCAGGTCAACGAAAGCATCGGGAATACATTCGACGACTACGCGCGGCGCTTCCTGAGGAAAGATCCGGATATCATCCTGATCGGCGAAATCCGCGACAACAAGACGGCGAAGGCATGTGTCAATGCAGCCATGACGGGGCACCTGGTCTTCAGCACGCTGCACACGAACGATTCCGTAGGCGTGGTCCGCCGTCTCCAGAACCTGGAGGTGGCGCCGGAATTGATCGCGGATTCCCTGCTGCTCGTGGTATCTCAGCGGCTGGCTCGCCGCGTCTGCGTCCAGTGTCGTGATCCCTACACGCCTCCCGAACGCCTGGTGAACGACTTCTATCCGAAAGGCGTCCCGGACGGCGTCCAGTTCGTCCGGGGGCTTGGCTGCGAAGCCTGCGGGCACAAAGGGTATCGAGGCCGGGTGGGACTCTACGAATTCTGGGAAGTCCGGCAGGAGGCGCGGCGCGTGATCGCCCGTGGTGCTACGGAAGACGAGATCCGACAGATCGCTCTTTCCGAAGGCATGAGGGTCCTGCTGGGGGATGCACTGGCCAAGGTCAAGGCACAGCAGACCACGCTGGAAGAGCTGAGCCGGGTCGTCTCCATCGACCAGCTGCAGCGCTACGCCGCGGTTGTCTGAGCGACCGCCATCATTCGAGATCGACCAGTTCGGCGGCGGCCCGCTGTTCCCGCGGTGAGGGCACTTCGACCAGCTCGCGCAGGCTGGGCTCCGTCTCCACCAGCTGCCCCACCGTCCTCGGCTCGAATCCGCCGTCGAACGCTACGGCGGCGGGTTCACCGTGGAGACCGGTGATGCTCTGCAGCTCTGAGAGTGTAAACCGACCGGCTACGGCTCCCGCGCGACTCAGAACGATCCCAAAGCACTCGTCGTCCCCGTCCATCTCGAGGATGAACCATTGCCAGGGGCCTGACCGGTCAAAGAGTCTCGCATGGACCACCATTTCACGGAAGGGTGTTTCCATGTCGGATCCGATCGCAGGGATGCGCGCCCTGATCGGATGCGGAAGGAGCGGTTCGCTGTTCACTGTCGATGAGCCTCTGACTTTCGGTCGGTGACCCAGGGAGGCCTCGACGGCAACAGCTTTTCGAACTCGGCCAGGAGATCCCGCTGGTACGTCTCATCGAAAGTCCCGCCGAAGAAGCGGTCCATCCCTTCGTTGAGAAAGCGGTTCCAGGATTCTTCTTCATATCCCGGGTTGATGGGAAAGAACCCTGCCCCATTTGCTCTCGCGGCCCGCAGGTCTCCGGGAGCATCACCAAGCATCAGCACCCTCTCCGCCGCATAGCGCTTCCCGATGGCCAGCTGCAGGTGCTCCTTCTTGCTCCCCATCTCCTGGCCTGCGATGACACGAACGTAGCGGTCCACTCCATGTTCCTGCCACTCTCGGCGAAGCGCTTCGAGCGGAGTGGCCGAGCAGACGATGATGTCTGCGCGACTCTGCATCCGTTCCAGACTGGGCGGCACCGAAGGAAAGGGAGGGACACCGTGAACCAGTTCGGCGATCGTGCGATTGACGGCCTCGCTCCACTCCAGCGCCCGTCGCAGAACCGGATCCTGAGTCCGTGCGACTTCGAGCTGAAGGGCCGGATTCCCCAGCTTGCTCTCCCGACGGATCCATTCGCGCAGCGGTGTGGCCTTAGGGATCGTCGGCCGGCGTTTCTGCACCTCGGGCCAGTCGGCCAGCAGATCGAACACCATGGTCAGGGCAGGAAAACGGTTGACGCCCCGCCATTCGGAATAGAGATTTACGAATTCCGCGGCGGCGCGGGCGAATTTCGAGACCGGCTGGAGATCCCAGTAACCGACGATATTGGGTATAAAGCACTCCTTGTGTTTGATTTCCATGGTATCGAAAGCACAGCCGTCGGAATCGATGGCCACGAGGTAGTCCTTTTTCGGCTCCAGATCCCGGAGCTCGGTCTGAAAGTCCATTCTGCTTCCTCCATCCACTCGTCAACGATACGCTGCCGGAGTATAAGCGGGCAGCTCGACGTTCGCAAAGACCGGTTCGAGACGAGCAAAACGCTGCAGGCCCCCGACGAGCGGTACGCTCACCCACTCGTCTCCGATCAAGGGACGGGCGTAGCGTACAAAGTCATCCGTCACGTCGGTTCGGCTTGGAGATAACCACTCCACGGGAAACCGGCGTTCCGAATTGGCCACGACTTCCAGGAGTACCTTGTCGAAATCGGCGCGATAGACGGTCCCCGAACGCCGAACGATCGTGGACATATACCCGGAACCCTCCTCGACGGCAATCCTGACCGCGTTGAGCCCGACACGATAGGCTTCCTCGAGATCGACCGTCGAGGCGTAGATCATGGTCGCCCGCTGGTCGGTTCCCGAGACTTGTCCCCGAGCCTTGCCCCTTGCCTTCAAGCCGACACGATTGAGGTGGTTGACGACCTCCTGACAGGCCGTCGTCTCACTGGCACCGAATTCAGTGTGCCCGAAGGCATCCTTGGCCTCGCCGAATCCTCCCGCTTCGAATCCCTCGCTGACGACGACGATCGCCCTGCCGTCGCGTCGGACCTGATCGGCGACGCGATCCGTCAGCTCGTCCAACCCGAGCCCGGACTCCGGCATGTAGATCTGCAAGGGCATCTCCCGGTCGGGGTCTCCCAGTCTCACCGCTGCCGGGATGAAACCGATCTTGCGGCCCATGGCCTGGACGACCAGGATCGGGTCGGCCGGGCTCGAGCCGAGATTTTCCTGATTGAGATTCTGGATGTTGAGGGCCCAGTAGCGAGCTGTGCTCCCGTATCCGGGAGTGTGATCGACGAGCTGGAACTCGGAATCACCGACATCGTTGTCGATCGTCTTGGCAACCCCGGTAGCGGCCAACTCGAGACCGCGCCGTCTCGCCAGGTCGGCGATCTTCGCAGCGGTATCCATGGAGTCATTCCCACCGATGTAGAAGAAGTAGCCGACATCATGGGCCCGAAAGACCTCCACGATCCGCTCGAAGTCCTCCTGCTGCTCCGACTTCAGTTTGTATCGGCAGGTCCCGATCGCTCCGGCGGCCGGGGTCGTCCGCAGAAGCTGAATCTCCTCCCGACGCTGCGCGCTGAGGTCGAGCAACTGTTCCTTCAAGACGCCGAGGATGCCGTGGTACCCGCCGTAGACCTTCCCGAATCGATCTCCATACGAGGCACATCCCTCGACGACTCCACGTAGAGAGTTGTTGATAACGGGGGACGGGCCCCCCGATTGCGCCACGACCACATTGTTCCTCATCCCCATGGATTCCCCCTGAAACGCCCGACCGGTTAGGACGGATCGAAGTGCAACCCGTTGATGCTTCCCGAGAATCGAATTGGCGGCGGGCTATGGAACGTCACTCCCACTCGGTGTGGAAGAATTTTCCCCGGGGACGATCGACCCTCTCGTAGGTGTGCGCTCCGAAAAAGTCCCGCTGAGCCTGCAGCAGGTTCGCGGGAAGCCGGGCGCTTCGGTATCCGTCGTAGTACGCAAGCGCGCTGGAAAATGCCGGCACCGGAATGCCCCAGGTTACGGCTGTCGCAATCGCCTTCCGCCAGTTTTCCTGGTTGTTGGCGACGGCCTCTCTGAAGTAGTCATCCAACAGCAGATTCGTCAAGCCCTTGTTCCTGTCGTAGGCGTCCTTGATGCGATTCAGGAAGCGTGCCCGAATGATGCAGCCCGCCCTCCAGATCGAGGCGATCTCGCCGAATTTGAGGTCGAACTCGTGTTCGTCGGACGCCGCCCGCAGTAGATCGAATCCCTGCGCATACGAACAGATCTTCGAGGCATAGAGCGCGCTGTGGATGAGGTCGAGGATCTGCTCGGACGGCGCATCCCCGTGACGCCGTTTCGGTCCGGAGAGCACTTTTGCAGCCTCGGATCGTTGATCTTTGATCGCACTCATGAAACGCGCGAAGACCGCTTCGGCAATCGTGGGAGCCGGCGTTCCCAGGTCGAGGGACGTCTGGCTGGTCCACTTGCCCGTGCCCTTTTGGCCGGCGGTGTCCAAAATGACCTCGACCATCGGTTTGCCCGTTTCATCATCTGTTTTGTCAAGGATCTTGGCAGTGATTTCGATCAGGTAGCTGTCGAGATCGCCTTCGTTCCAGCCGCGAAAAACATCGGCCATCTCGGCTGCCGACATGCCGAGTCCCTGCTCCATGATGAAGTAGGCCTCGCAGATGAGCTGCATGTCGCCGTACTCGATTCCGTTGTGCACCATTTTGACGAAGTGCCCCGCTCCACCTTTGCCCAACCACTCACAGCACGGTTTTCCGTCCTCTGCCTTGGCGGCAATGGCCTGAAGGACCGGCGCGACTTCCGGCCAGGCATCCGGATCGCCTCCGGGCATGATCGACGGACCCCACAGGGCACCCTCCTCACCCCCGCTGACTCCGGTTCCCACGTAGCGGATTCCCTTCTCGCCTGCATCCTGCCAGCGACGCTCCGTGTCCTTGAACCACGAATTTCCTCCGTCGATCAGGATGTCACCCTCCTCCAGACGGGGACGGAGGTGTTCGATCACGGCATCGACCGGTTTGCCGGCCGGCACCATCATCAGGATCTTCCGGGGGGCCTCCAGCTTGGACACCAGCGCCTCGATCGATTCCGTCAGCGTGATCTCCTTGTCGGCAAACCGCTCGGACAGCTGATGCATCTTCTCCTCGGACAGATCGAATCCGACGACGCTGTTTCCATTTCGTTCAATGTTGAGAGCCAGGTTCTGACCCATGACGCCCAGCCCGATAACACCCATCTGCTTTGTGCTCATTTCACACTCCGTATCTTGGACTCGCTCCTGAAGGCGGGAAGACCCCCGGACTTCCTCGTCGTCCAGCTTCCCGCCCGAGCGAGAATGGTGGATCAAGACCGAACATATCAGATCAGCGGGAAATCTGCCGCCGGGCAAAAGGGGGCCGAGCACAACGGCTGGACGGCCCGGGACGGCTTCTGCTAAAAGTAGCCTCCATGAGAGTCTTCGGGTCCCTTCCGCTGTTCGTCTCCCTTATCCTTCAGTTTATGCCGGTCGAAGCAGCCTCCCAGGCCGGGACACGTCCCTTGAACATTCTGGTCATCGGTGCCCATCCGGACGACCCGGAAGAGGTGGGGGGAACCATGGCCAAATTCGTCGAGAAGGGACATCACGTCCGGTTGCTTTCCCTGACCAACGGCAACGCCGGCCATTTCTCCATGGGAGGCGGCCCGTTGGCCCAGCGACGCTACCGGGAGGCTCAATGTTCCGGACGGATCATCGGCGCCGAATATATCGTCTTGGACAACGACGACGGGAAGCTGATGCCGACGCTCGAGAATCGGGAGCAGGTCATTCGCCAGATTCGCGAGTTCCAGGCCGACCTCGTCATCTCCCCCCGGCCGAATGACTATCACCCCGACCATCGGAACACAGCTCTCCTTGTGCAGGATGCAGCCTACATGGTGACCGTCCCCAACATCGTGCCGCTGGTCCGGCACCTCGACAAGAACCCTGTGTTCCTCTATGCCTACGACCGGTTCACCGAACCTTCCCCCTTCCACCCGGACCTGATCGTTGCGATCGATGAAGTCATCGAGAAGAAGCTGGACATGTACAACTGCCACGAATCGCAGGTCTATGAGTGGCTGCCCTTCAATTCGGGCATACTCGACCAGGTTCCGAAGACTCCCGGCGAGAGGCGCGCCTGGCTGGCCCGGGTCTGGGGACCTCGCTCGAAGGAGCCCGCCGATCGATACCGGGATCTGCTGGTCCGGCTCTACGGCGCTCAAAAGGGTTCAGCGGTGCAGTATGCCGAGCCGTTCCAGGTTTCGGAATACGGAGGACAGCCCAGCCTCGAGGATCTGAAACAGCTGTTTCCCTTCTTCGATTGAACAACGGCGAGATCGCCTCACTCTCCGCTTTCCAGAATTGCGGCGACCCCCTTCCGGATCTCGGAGAAGTCACGGAATGCGGTGAAACCGACCCCGTTGGCCCGGCAGTGTTCGGCCAGAAAGCGACCCTCCTTGGCGAACAGGTGGTCCACCAACGGAATCACCTGCACATCGGATGTTCCGTCTCCGACGTAGACGACCTCCTCCCCCTCGGGCAACCCCTCGAGGAGGGTCCTTTTGTCGTTTTCTTCTTCGCGACGGTACCGCCAGCCATCCCGGCTGATAGCCACCGAATGGGCGAAGATCGGGACGGCGAACCGACCGACGAACGCCTCGACGACAGGACGCATACCGGAACTCAACACTGCCAGGGGCACACGCCGATCCCGACACCAGTCGACGAACTCGCTGAAGAACGGGTCGATCTTGATCTCGGCTCGAAGCACCGCAATCGCCTCATCCCAATCCGCGCGGACGGTGGTCAGCTCATGTTCGATGGCCTCGAAGACGGTGACTTCGCCGGAGACGATCTTGTGCAGAACTTCCTCGCGAAAATCGGGACCTGCGCCGAACCGCTCCGTAAGGAAGACGATCGAATCGCGATCCGTGATGGTTCCGTCGAAATCGCAGAATACCCGCAGCATCGGCGAAAAGGTAACATATCCATCGAATCGAAGGGATCAGCCCGCAAGGAGGGACCATGGATTTGAGAACCAGACTTCAACAGGATATGAAGACGGCGCTGAAATCGGGTGACAAGCTCGTGCTCGGCACGATCCGCATGCTCCAGTCGAAGATTCTCGAACGTGAAGTGGAGCTCCGCTCGACGAAGGGCCGCGACTATCACCTCAATGACGAAGAAACGCGCGACGTCTTGTCGTCCTACGCCAAACAGCGACGGCAGTCGATCGAGAGCTACCGCCAGGGCGGCCGCAACGACCTTGTCGAACGAGAGCAACTGGAATTGGCCGTCGTCGAGCGCTATTTGCCCTCACCGTTGGACGAATCTCAGCTCGAGGTACTCGTGGACAGGAGCATCGAAGAAACGGACGCCCAGGGGCTCAAGGATCTGGGTCGCGTCATGAAGGCCGTCATGGCAGAGGTCAAGGGAGCCGCAGACGGAAAGCTGGTCAACCAGATCGCGAAACGGCGGCTGCTGGAGCGGCAAAACGGCTGACCCAATCCTACATTTTCGTAACCCACTGATCACTTTCGTACATTTCCGAAGGACAGCGACAGCAACGGACCTCCCTTTCGCATCCCCGTCCGGTCGTTCCCGGAAGGGCCCTGACCGTACCAGCCCTCTTTCCGCCACTTTCAGGCAGCACGGACCGACAATCTCCGGCCGTCGGGTCAACGGCAAGCCGGCGCATCGGATGCGGTGAATCCCGCGTCGAGCCCTGCCGCCCCCTTCGATTCTTCCCTTTTTGTAGGATTTCGACTTTTATCCTACGGTAATGTCTGCCAACGCAAACCGCAAAACATCGTGTAAGTTATTGATTTATAAATTGTTACGAGATATCTGCGGGACTCTTGCCCAATGGCACACGATCTGCTCAACAGATGCGGCATGTGGAGTTGGAGTTTTTGGATCGAGAACCCAACCGTATCTGAGCAATGAACAGAGAACTTCGAGGAGGTACTGAATTCCATGAGTCCTGAAACCAAAGTAGCACTGGATACTCTGTGGGTCGTGCTGGCCGCTTGTCTGGTCTTCTTCATGAACGCCGGCTTCGGCATGCTGGAGACCGGCTTTTGCCGCTCTAAGAACGCGGTCAATATCCTGGCCAAGAATTTCGTCGTCTTTGCAGTCTCCGCTATGGCATTCTGGGCGGTCGGCTTCGCTTTCATGTTCGGAGACGGCAGCAGCTTCATTGGTTCCGCGGGCTGGTTCCTTCTCGGACCTGACAACAGTCCGGCAGCCAACGAGGCCTATTCGGGAATCTTCTCCTCGCTGAGCTGGACCGGTGTTCCGCTCACTGCGAAATTCTTCTTTCAGCTGGCCTTCGCTGCGACTGCGGCCACGATCGTCAGCGGCGCCGTGGCCGAGCGGATCAAATTCCTCAGTTTCATCGCCTTCTCCTTCGTTCTCGTCGCAATCGTCTACCCGATCGGCGGACATTGGGCCTGGGGCGGTGGTTGGCTGTCCAGCCTCGGCTTTTCGGATTTCGCCGGTTCGACGGTCGTCCACAGCGTCGGCGGATGGGCGGCTCTGACTGGAGCCTTCATCCTGGGCGCCCGCGAAGGAAAGTACGGCAAAGACGGCAAGGCCAAGCCGATCCCCGGCCACAACATGAGCCTCGCAACCCTGGGAACCTTCATTCTCTGGCTGGGATGGTTCGGATTCAATCCGGGAAGCACCATGGCCGCGGACCCCGTCGCGATCTCTTCGATCTCGGTCAACACCTTCATGGCGGCAGCGGCCGGATGCCTGATGGCCACGATTACTGCATGGCTGGTTATCGGGAAACCCGACCTGAGCATGATTCTCAACGGAACGTTGGCAGGCCTGGTCGCAATCACGGCACCCTGCAATGATGTGTCGATTGCCAGCTCGGTCGTGATCGGAACGGTCGCCGGCATTCTCGTGGTCTTCGCCGTACTGTTTTTCGACCGAATCCGCATCGACGATCCGGTCGGAGCGACCAGCGTCCACCTCGTCAACGGCGTCTGGGGCACGCTCTCGGTAGGGTTGTTCTCTGCGACCAACGGCCTGTTGTTTGGCCACGGCATCCGACAGTTGCTCGTCCAAATGGTCGGAATCGCGGCCGTCGGCGGCCTCGTGGTCGTCACCTCGGCCGTCGCCTGGCTGGCGATCAAGGCCATCATGGGTTTGCGGGTCTCTCTTTCGGAGGAACAGGAAGGGCTCGACATCGGTGAGCATGGGATCGAGGCCTACCCCGGCTTCGCCCAGAATGCGCCCGAACCCGAAGCGCTCGAAATCGCCTGAGAAACCAACAGACAAGGCCCATCCGCTGGCTGCACAGCGGATGGGCTTTGAACCATCACCAACCAGAGGAGCAAGCGATGGAACGAAACAGATGCTACCACACGACCATTCTGGTCGGGATACTGATTTGGATGACCTCCGCCGCCGCAGCCCAGACGTCCTCGTCGTCGACGCCGGAATTCCCTCTTTCCTTCTCGGGGGATCTGACACCGGTCAGCAAGTACGTTTGGCGCGGCCAGCGCCTGACCGATGGCTGGAGTCTGCAGCCTTCGGGAACCGTCGGCATCGGCGGTTTCAGCCTCAACGTCTGGGGCAATATGGACCTCGCCGCAGTCAATGAAGGGGACGCACTCTTCCTCAGGGAGAATCCTTCGGCACCTCCGGGAGTCGCCAACAACGGACTCCAGGGGCAGCTCTCCGAGATCGACTACACATTTTCCTACGCGCTCGATCTGAAGAATGCCGGACTGGATTTCGGCACCATTTTCTATACCTTCCCCAATCGTTCCGCTTCGCTTCCGTCGACCACGGAAGTCTACGGAGGCGTGACCCTCTCCGACGTCCCGCTGAGCCCGTCGGCCACGCTGTACGTCGACGTCGACGAAACCGGCAATTCAGGGTCCACCGGCCTCTATTTCCTGCTCGGCGCCAGCCACAGCTTCGCCTTCGGCCGCAGCCGCTTCCCCGGACTGGATCTCGCTTCGACGCTCTCGTTCGTGAACAGCGGCTTTGGCGAATACTATTACGGAGCCTCAGAGTCGGGAGCCCACGATTTCTCCTTCTCCGTGTCGGCACCGATCAATCTGGGGGAGCACTGGTCCGCCGGTGCTTTTCTGACCTACTCGGCGTTGCTCGGGGGTTTTCGTGACTACCAGTACTTGAATCCCCGGCGGGTCTATCTCGGCACAGCCGGGACTCCCGCGGGTTCCGCCGATACGGTCTGGGGGGGATTCAACCTCAACGTTGAATTCTGACACCCTCGATCCAAGCGGGTCCGGGTCCCTCCGGGGATCCGGATCCGACATGGGTACCTGTCGACTCACCTGCTACCGAGGCCCGAAGCGCGGACTCGATTCGGGCCTTCGGACGCTTCGTCCTACCGAAATCGCCGGCAGTCGATGCCGTATTTGCGCACCTTGTAACCGATGATGCGCTCCGTGCTGCCAAGGAGCCTCGCCGTCTTGGCACGATTTCCCCGCGTGCTCTTGAGCGCGTCCTGGATCAAGTCCTTTTCATAAGCCGCCACGGCGTCGCCCAGGTTGACCCGCACCATCGTGTCCGAGGCCTCCGCCGTCTGCAAGGTTGGAGGCAGATGGTGGGCATGGATAACATGCCCGTCGCATACGAGGGTGGCCCGCTCCATCGCGTTCTCGAGTTCGCGCACATTTCCGGGCCAGTGATAGCTCACGAGCATGTCGATGGCCGGAGTCGAGATCCGACGAATATTCTTCGAATGCTCCCGCGCGTACTTCTCCAGGAAATGGTCCGCCAGTAGCAGAATGTCCGGCTTTCTCTCCCTGAGTGGCGGGACGAAGACGGAGAAGACGTTCAGCCGGTAGTAGAGGTCCTCGCGAAAGGTACCGTCGCCGATTGCCTGGTCCAAATCCTTGTTCGTTGCGGCGATGAGACGGACGTTGGCCCTCAGGGTCTGCGTTCCGCCCACCCGTTCGAATTCCCGCTCCTGCAACACGCGCAGCAGCTTCACCTGTAGAGTCGGCGCCAGTTCTCCAATCTCGTCGAGGAAGAGCGTCCCACCCTCGGCCAACTCGAACCGGCCCTTCTTCTGGGTCTGCGCGCCGGTGAAGGCACCCTTCTCGTAACCGAACAGCTCGGCCTCGATCAGGGTCTCCGGAAGCGCCGCACAGCTGACCCGAATGAAGGGTCGGTCACTGCGCAGTGAGTTGTAGTGGATCGCATGGGCGATCAACTCCTTGCCCGTCCCCGACTCTCCCCGGATCAGCACGGTCGTGTTGGTACGCGCCACCTGCGTGATGCGCTCATAGACCTCCCGCATTACGCTGCTGTTTCCGATGATGTTCGAAAAATCGTAACGCTCTCTGAGTTCCTCGCGCAGATGGATATTCTCCTCCAGCAGCCCCTTACGCGCGTCTTCGACGAGTTGGGAGACTTTGACTGCCTGGCCGATGATCGAGGCGGCGACCTGAACAAAACTCAAAGCCCGGTCGTAGTCACGACTATCCGAGAAATGCAGCTCCGTCGCAATGGCCCCCAGAGTCCGCGTGCCAAGGCGCACGGGCACACAGACCACTGAAAATTCTCCCTTTCGCCGCCTCGCACTTCCCGAAATCATGGGTTCGTGACTGGTCCGGGGGACAACAACAGGTCTTCCGCTCTCCATGACGCGCGTGATGATCGCTCCCGCATTCTCCGCCAGCGAATCGGAGCCGGAGACTCCGCCGTCTTCCGAGCCGGAGACGATCGTGTCCTCGCTTTCGTCCCCGGACAAGATCACCAGTGCGGCCGAGATGCTCGGATGCTCTGCCAGGATTTCGACCACATCCCGAAGCGATTCCTTCAGATGCACGGTATCCGAGAGCGCTCGGCTGACGTCGAGCAGTGTCTGGAGACGGCGCGCCTCCGGGGTCAGTTCCTTCAAACGCTCAGCTCGATTCGCCGACCGCCGGACACCCATCCATGGACCTCCCTCCTGCTTCACCGAATGATTCGGTGACACGCACAATGTGCATAATATGCCGTCTAACAGGTGACATCTTTCAAATAGTTCCAGACAATTTCGATGACTGTAGCATAAATCATTCGAATCTGTAAGTTTTGATGTGACGGTTTGCAGCGTGGATATCGGCGGCCTCCTCTCCCGGAGACGTGCCGTCGCAGAAAGCAGCTTCCAGAGACGAAGGCTGGGCGAACGGAAGCAACGTTTTCTCCGCGTTCTGCTAGACTGAGGATCAAGGAGCATTCAGCATGACCTTCGTCTCTGATCTTGATCCCACAACGGTCTGGCGTCATTTCGACAAGATTCTGACCATCCCTCGCGGCTCCAAGAACGAGGGAAAGGCCCGCGAGTATGTGCTCCAGGTCGCCGCCCGGCGTGGCCTGGCCGCCGACGTCGACGATGCCGGCAACGTACTCGTGCGCAAGCCCGCCGCCTCGGGCGCCCGGGATGCCCACACCGTGATCCTGCAATGCCACCTGGATATGGTCAACGAGAAGAACTCGGATGTCCGTCACGATTTCGACCGGGATCCGATCCGTCCCGCCCGTACAAACGGATACCTCACGGCCGAGGGAACGACCCTCGGTGCTGACAACGGCATCGGAATTGCCATCTGCCTAGCGCTGCTCGAAGAAGAGGACCTGAAACATGGCCCACTCGAATGCCTGTTCACGGTAGACGAGGAAACCGGACTGACCGGGGCGGCAGCAGTGTCGCCCGGCTGGCTGGAGGGAGATTTTCTGCTCAATCTGGATTCCGAGGAAGAAAACGTCGCCTACATCGGGTGTGCCGGAGGATCCGGCCAGAACCTGACGCTCCCCGTCGAGCGGAAGAGCGTCCCTTCCGGCCAAACCGGACTTCACATGGAGATCCGTGGCTTGAAGGGGGGTCATTCGGGGACCGACATCGATCTGCAACGAGCGAACGCGATCCAGATTGTCGGGCGTCTCCTCCATCGTGCAGGCCTGGAGGAGAGGTTTACTCTCTCCGACCTGCAGGGGGGCAACATGCGCAATGCCATCCCGCGCGAAGCCCAAGCGGACCTTGTCGTCGAAGCCTCGCGGGAATCCTTGCTCAAGACCCTCCTCGAAGAAGCGTTCGTGCGGGCCCACGCACAATTTCGTCCAGCCGACCCCGGGATGGAGCTGGTGCTGAATCCCACCCAACCGGCTGCATCCGGCCTGACGGCCGATTCGACGCATCGGCTCGTCCGCCTGCTCCACGGTCTTCCGAATGGCGTGATGGCCATGAGCTACGACATCCCGGACCTGGTCGAGACCAGCACCAACCTTGCCACGGCAAACCTCGAAGAGGACGTCTGCCGTATCCATCTCAGCTCGCGGAGTTCGTCGGAGATCGAATTGGACGAGCTCCAACTGCGGATTGCGGCGGTCGCAGAGCTGGCGGGGTGTGAGATCGAGACTGTCGAAGGATACCCGGGCTGGCAACCCAATCTCAAATCACCTCTATTGGAACGCGTCCGGTCGACCTACGCACGCGTCTCCGGCTCGGAACCCGCCGTCAAAGCCATCCACGCCGGCCTGGAGTGCGGGATCATCAAGAAGAAGTACCCGGATCTGGACATGATCTCCATCGGACCCCAGATCGAATTCCCGCATTCTCCGGATGAACGCATCGAGATCGGTTCCGTCGGCCGGATTTACCAGCTGCTCCGAGAGCTCCTGCCGGATCTGGCGGGTTGACCCTCTAGCGAGGCTTGACCAGAATCGCGTCCGACACCGGCCGTTCGCCGGTCAGGTCCGAGGGCCGGTTCTGGACGTGCCCGTAGAGGTAGAGAGTGGAAGAGCCTCCGCCGTCGAGGTTCAGGGCGTCAACGCAGTCGAGTGAGTCCATCAGGTCCGTCAGCTCGTCGAGCGTCATCCCCACCGCGGCGGATTCGTTTCGGCCATCCACGACGACCATGACCCACATTCCGTCGTCTCGGATGCAGGCCGCCGTTCGTGGGTGCCGCTCCTCGACGAAACTCGATCGGATACGCTCCACGCCATAGTCGTCGACGCGTTCACCATCCTGCATCAGGAGAGGAGTCCCGCCCACGATGAAGTCCATCTCCCGCCAGGGCTCCTGGGGCTCTCCTTCAGGTGAGGCGAATTCGAAGGACATTGATGCCGACTGCCCCAGACCGTCGGTCGGTGCATCGTCGACCCGCCGACTACCGAAGGAAACGATGAAGCCACCGTCTGGAATCGCAGAATCCCCATCCCGAGCCGATCCGACCACCTGCCCCTCACGATTCACGGAAAGTTCGAGTCCGCCGGCATGGGTAAGCGTCGAGCCACCGAAATCATCCGTGTAGAGTACGAGTTGCCAGGCTCCCCGCTCCCGGTTGAGGCCGTCCACCTTGTAGTCGCGACTGCCGATTCGAACGGTCCAGCGCATCGACACCCGACCGATCGACACGCTGCCGCCGGTTCGGGTCCAGCCGATCGCTGCACGGGGCAGGCGCGGGTCGGAGAACCAACGATCCTCGATCTTCAGAATGCCCACCGGCTCTCCGTCATACTCTCCACCGACGCGGAAGAAACCGCCATTGATCCCGGCGGCGGCGCCCTCACGCCGGGCCATGGAGGACACCGTCTCGCGACCCGTTCCCCGGCCCAACGCCCGTACCGCTTCGATCCTGTATTCGTGAGGATCGACGACGGCAATGTGAATCGATTGCGGCCCCGCACTCTGCCGATGCTCGTACCAGAGGCCGGCGCCGGCGGCACGGACCCCACTTCCCGCCTGGCCCGTCAGGAGCAGCAACAACAAGGTCTGGACAACGCGAACCGATCTCATGACAAAGAAGCTCCGATGCTCCTGAGCCGGAAATCGCTGCCAATACCGGCAACTCTCGCTCATCCGGCTTGTTACCCGCTTCATGCTTTCCCTAGAATAGTCTAGTGACTGAAGGCAGATACTGACTATGAGCTCTGTTAAGTATAAAGACTATTACGCGACTCTCGGCGTCGAGCGTTCCGCCAGTCGGGACGAGATCCGGAAAGCTTATCGGAAGCTGGCGCGCCAGTACCATCCCGACAAGAACCCTGGCGACAAGAGCGCCGAAGAACGGTTCAAGGATATCCAGGAAGCCTATGCCGTCCTTTCGGATGCCGAAAAAAGACAACAATACGATCGTCTCGGCTCGGGATGGCAGCAGGGCGCCGACTTCACTCCCCCGCCAGGCTGGGGTGGCGGCGGCGGCACCCGTGTCGAATTCGGCAATGCCGGTGACTTCCAGGACATCTTCGGTGAATTCGGAGGTTTTAGCGACTTCTTCGAATCCCTGTTCGGAGGCCGCGGACGTGCGACCTACCAGCAGACTTCACAGGCAGGGCCGCGGGCGCGGCGCACAAAAGCTCCTCGCGGCGCCGATGTCGAGAGCGAGATCGAACTCTCGCTCGAGGATCTTCACAAAGGTACTCGCCCGACGATCGTCCTCCGCACGACCGAAGTCTGCCCGGACTGTCAGGGCAAGGGAGTCCGTCGAATGAGCCGATGCTCCCGATGCCAGGGGACGGGGGAGGTCATGTCGCGCAAGCGGCTCACCGTCAACATTCCCCCCGGAATGCGGGACGGATCCGTCCTTCGTCTCTCCGGAAAGGGTGGCAGGCAGCGTCCCGACGGACCGGCCGGCGATCTCTATCTCCGAATCCGGGTAAAGCCGCACCCCCTTTTTGAGGTGGTTGGGCAGGACGACCTCCAGATCGACGTTCCCATCACTCCCTGGGAAGGCGCTCTCGGGGCAAAGGTCCCGGTCACGACGCTGGAAGGCTCCGTCGAGGTCACGATCCCGCCAGGCACCGAGGGAGGTTCGCGACTCCGACTTCGAGGGCAGGGCTTGAACCGACGCGACGGAAGCCGTGGCGAGCTCTATGTTCGGATTCGCATGGCGGTTCCGGCCGAGCTCACGGCGGACGAGCGGGAACTGTTCCAACAGCTCGCAGCGAAGTCGAGCTTCAACCCACGAAAGCGCTGACCCTGGCAGGCCGACTGCGAGGATGCGGGAACTCAGGTCTCCTGCGTTCCCGGAACCGGCACGACCGGCTTCATCTCCACCGGGCCAAGCTCGTACTCCGTCGGGCCGAGCCGCATGTCGGAGGCCATCATCTCATCCCAGTCAGTCTCCTGGCCTGTGTACGCCGAAATCCGACCCATGATGGCCACCAGCGTCGACACGGCCGTGTTTCTGGCCTCGTTCAGCGGCGTTCCGTTGCGAATTGCACTGACCAGATCGATGTGCTCCTGAACATACGGCGAATCGGGACCCGTGTCATACGTGGCCCCTTCGGTCGGCGGTTCTTCCGGCTTCCAGTTCCAAACCACTTCTCCCTTGGGCCCGTAGATGGTGTCCCTGCAATTGCTCGCGCCCCGGGTACCGACGACGAACTCCGAGACATTGTTGGCACAGCCATCGACCTGACGGCACTGGCTCAGTACGTGAACCCCGTTGTCCAACTGGTAATCGATAGAGAAGAAGTCGTACTGGTCACCGGTCACCCTCCGTGCACGCCCCCCCATACCCACGGCCTTGACCGGGTGTGCATTGGTGAACCAGTTGATGACGTCGATGTTGTGGACATGCTGTTCGACGATGTGGTCGCCGGAGAGCCAGCACCAGTTGACCCAGTCGCGGATCATCCACTCCATGTCGGACCAGCCCTTTTCCTGTTCCTTGTACCAGAGCTGACCCTGATTCCAGTAACACCGGGCGGCGATGATCTCACCGATAGCTCCATCCATAATCCGGTTGTAGGTTTCGATGTAGGATCTCTGGTGGCGTCGCTGCGTCCCGGTCGCGACCTTGAGCCCCAACGCGTCGGCCCGCTCGGCGGTCTCCATGATCGAACGTGCGCCGATCGGATCGACAGCCACGGGCTTCTCCATGAAGATGTTCTTGCGCGCCTCGACGGCTGCACGGAACTGCTCCGCGCGAAAGTGAGGCGGTGTCGCGAGGATCACGTAATCCACGCCCGAATCGAGCAGGCGCTGATACGCATCGAATCCGACGAAGCAGCTCTCGTCCGGAACCTCGACGCCCTTCTGCTCCTTCAACTGGCTCCGGCAACCGTCGATCCGATCCTGAAAGACGTCGGCCATCGCCACCAGTTCGAGACCCGTTCCCGCCTCGAGGAAGTTCAGGGCGGCACCCGTACCGCGTCCACCGCAGCCGATCAGGCCCGCCTTGATCGGCGCTCCCTCCGGCGCCGTCTTGGGTCCGGGCTCCAGCTTCGGACCGAGGGACATCTGCTCCGCCTCCTGGCTTCCCGAAGAACAGGCAGCCAGAAACGCGCCGGCGACTGCGGCCGTACCGATGAAGTGACGTCTGTTCAGGCCGGTCTCCTGGTTCTTTTCCTCATCTCTCATGATCCTCGACTCCTTTCTCCCCCTCTATGATGGTACAGAGTGGCTTCGCCGCCAAGACCCCCCGTCGATTTCAGTGCGTTTTTCACTCCGGCGTCTCGTCGCGAACCACCCGAAACCCGACGTCCGTGCAATCCGAATACCACCAGACACTCTTCGGCGTTTGCGGGTCCGTGCGCAGCCAGGCGTCGTGTCGGGTGTGATCCCGGGCCCCCGATCGGAGTTCGAGTGGATCGCTCTTGAACGAACCACCCCGAACCACATGTTCTCTTCCCTCCGCCGGGCCCGTGGGATCCTCCACGTGCCCGTCCACATAGGCATCCGGCTGGTAGTAGTCGCGGCAGAACTCACGGACATTTCCGATCATGTTGTATACGCCCCAGGGATTCGATTGGGTCGTTCCGGGCGGCTGTGTCCTGAGCCGGCTGTTCGCCCGATAGACTGCATACCTGGCCAAGTCCTCCTCGTCGACGACCGATCCTCCGAAGAGCCGATGAAACCACTTCGCGTACCAGGAGACGGAATCCGGATCCTGAAAGAAATAGGGGCCCTTCGTCCCGGCCCGGGCGGCGTACTCCCACTCCGCTTCCGTCGGCAGGCGGTATCTGCGGCCCGTGACTTGCGACAACCAGTCGCAGTACTTGGTCGCTGCGAAATAGGTCATCGTGATGGCCGGACGTCTCCCTTTTCCCCAGCCCTGATCCGGCGAACCGTAAGGGGGAGTCGGACCGGTCAGTGCATCCGACGACGTGGCCCCCTTTTCGTTCTTTCCACGCGTGACGGTCTCGGCGTAGTACGCATCGAATTCACGCCAGGACACTTCGAACTTGCCCATCCAGAAACGGCCGAGTGAAACCTCGTGTTGGGGTCCTTCATCCGGCTGGCGTCCGATTTCTCCATCGGGAGTCCCCATCAGAAAGCTGCCGCCCTCGAGTGCAACCATCTCGAAGCGCACCTGCGTGCCGGGAATCTCCTCTGTGTAGCTTCGAAAGGTCCCCGGCTCGAGATCTGAGATCAATGGTTCGGTCGGCTCGAAAGCCTCCGTGACCTCCTCGGGAACCGTCATCTGCTCCTCCGGCCCTTCATGGAAGTGCCCGGTTCTCAGATGGCAGTTGATACAGCGCACATCCGCCCGGTTCTTTCGATAATGCAGATGGGCGTCCACTCCCTTGGTCGAAAGCCCGGTGGGAAACAGTTCCTGGTGACAGCGCAGGCAGGATTCTTCGAACGTGAACCGTCCCGCCTGATCGAGGGTACTCTTTGCTTCCCAGTCGATCGCCGTGACGTCCTTGAAGTAGTAGCCGTAGAAGTCCCGCGCTCCGGCCTTGGCCTTCTCAACGAAGAAGCTCAGCCCTTCGGGAGGCAGATGACAGTCCACGCAACCGACGACAACACCGCTCGGATTCCGGTAATGGGGCCCCTGTTTCCAGGTCGCCGTGGCCTGCGGATGCACGTGGCAGCTGTCACAGTAGGTGTTGCTCGACGTCGTTTTGGTGAGCGTCAGGCCGCCATATCCCACCAGAACGGTCAGCAGACATCCGCCCGCTGCCCCCCACATCAACCGGTGCTTGAACCTGAACCGCTGCAACTCACTCACTCCCCTGTCCTCAAAAACGTTCCCCCCGGCTGCTGCCCTCACCTGCACGATCGAGTGCGATCTCCGAGAACAAAACAGCGGCCAGTGTCACTGATTCCCAATTCACGGTCAAGGAGGAAAGCCCGTCGAGCACACCAGCTCGATCCTGTCGCCCAAGTCCCGAGAGATGCGCACTTCGATGCCGTCCATTCCTTCAACGAGTCGGACTCCCTGGTCGGCGTCAAGCACCGAAATCGCCGTGGCCAGCGCGTCCGCCGTAAGAGCATCGGCAGCCAGGACGGTCACTTCCCCGTGGTGTCGGACGCCCATGCCGGTCCTGGGATCGACAATGTGGGAATAGCGGACCCCCTCGACCTCGACGAACTGAAACCGGTCTCCGGAAGTCGCCACGGCGCATTGCTCGAGGTCGAGCATCCGCTCCCCGTTCAGATCGTCGTCGAGGCTCACCGTCCAACCTTGCTTGTCCGGGGGTGTGGCCCCAAGTCTCAGATCGCCCCCAGCGTCGATCAGGCAGGAGGGAAACCCCCGGGATTCAACGATGCGGAACATTTCGTCGGCAGCAAACCCTTTGGCAATCCCCCCCAGATCGAGCGCCATCTCCGGCCCGGTCAGTCGGAGAGAGCGGGTCCGAGGGTTGAGAAGGATCTTCCGGTAGCCCACACGCGCCCGTGCGAGTGCGAGTTCGCGGGCACCCGGCATTCGCACCTCGAGACGGCAACGCTTCCAAAGCTCGATCAGGGGTCCCACCGTGATGTCGAACGCCCCACCCGTGAGCCTCGAGAAATCGACACTCCGCTCGAGGAGTCCGAACAAAAGAGGGCTGACCACCCGGGGACGAATGAGCGCAATTCGCTCCGCCCGAGAGAGTTCACTGTCCGTCCGATAGTCGCTGAAGATCTGCTCCAACTCCTCGGCGCGTTCGAATGCCTCCGTCGCGGCCTGGCGCACGAGCAGCTCATTGGTTCCGTAGACGACGATCCGGAACTCCGTGCCCATGCGGAGATTGTGGAACTCGAACCTCCGTGGCGCCGCGTGGGCAACAGGCAGCGAACTCAAAAATGACAAAACAACTGTCACAAGGATGTTTAAGTTCATTTTATTGATGTTTACTCTTAACTCAGATGGAATGCCACGTACTTGATACTTCGCCCCTGCTCCAGGTGTTTTGCTTCGAACGTCGTCCTGATCGAGACCAGTTCTTCGTCGGCCGGCTGATCGAGAATATCCTCGATGGCCATGTCGACGCGCCCACCTGCCTCCCGAACCGCTGAGAGGAGCTCCGTAACTGTGGCGTCGTCGTCGGTCTTCACATGGACTCGTCCTCCTGGAATCAGGATCTTCTTGTACATCTCCAGAAACGGCCTCGCCAAGATCCGATGTTTGGCATGGCGTCGTTTCGGCCGCGGGTCGGGAAACGGGATCCAGATCGTCTCCACCTGACTTTCATCGAAGTAGAGATCGAGATCGGAAATGTCGGCCCTCAGGAAAGCCACGTTCGAGATCCTCCGGGTCAGCGCCAGGCGGGCCGCCTTCCAGAAACGATCGCTTCGCCTGTCGATGCCCACGACATTCCGGGAAGGACAACGCTCGGCGAGAGCGAGAGAGTACTCTCCCTTCCCGCATCCGAGTTCGAGGATCAGAGGATGATCGTTGCCGAAGGACGCGTGGATCCAAGTGCCGCCCGGTCCGACATCGTCGCGGTCGAAGCAGTTGGGAAACCGTTCGACTTCTTCGAATCGTTTTCGTTTCTTTCTCGCCATTTCCCTCCATGCACCTGCGGGGCGGGTCTGAGCCGTACTTTCCACCGATTGGGCCGTCATCCGACGACCCGGACACGGTTCCGGAGCCTCTGCAGCTGGTTTCGGTAGCGTGGAAACTCCGTCACGGCGATTCCGGCAAAGACCAGCAGCATTCCGGCGATGACGGTCAGACTGACCTCCCCGCCGAAGACGATGGAATCACCGACCAGAGCCACGACCGGCGTCACGAAGATCATCGTCGACACCGAAACGGCGCGACTGTGACCCAGCAGCCAATAATAGAGTGTGAAGGCCAGCGCCGAGGCGATCACCCCCAGGTAGACCAGCCCGAACAGAGCTGCCCACGACAGTTCGACGGAGGGCCGACCCTCGGACAGCACTGAGAAGGCGATCAGACCGGCAGATCCGAACATCATCTGCCACAAGGTCAGAGTGGCCGGATGCAGGCCCACGAGATCTCGCTTGATCAGTACGGTTGCCAGCGCACCGCCCGCCGCGCCGACCACGACGGCCGCCGTGGCCGCCGCCGAGCCGGTCGTATCCGTGCTGCCGAGACTGTCGGAGTAGGTCACGAAGACGCCCGCAAAACCGAGCAGGAGCCCGACGATGACACCGGGCCCCAGCCTTTCCCGGGGCAGGAGCCAGCGCGAGAACAGCCCAGTGAAGATCGGAAAGGTCGCAAAGAGGATGGCCGTGACGCCTGCGCTGAGGCGCTGTTCCGCCCAGTAGATCAGACCGTAATCGAACGCGTAGGTCAGGACGGCCGTGACAAAGACCAGGCGGATGACCGATCTCGGAATCCGAACGGGTAAGCGCCTCCAGCCGACATAGAGCGCAAGCAAAGGAACAGCCAGCAGGAACCGGAGGCCTGCGCCGAGGAACGGAGGAAAACCTTCGAGCGTCAGCTTGATGGCGACCCAGGAGAAGCCCCAGACGAAGCACAACAGTCCGAACACAAGGATCTGCACGGTCCTATTCTCACTTGAGCTGTGGCGGCTGTCACGGAACCGCCCCTTTCCGCCTCCCGGAGTGGGGAGCGGCTGAGGCTTCGAGTCAACTCGTTACGGGCGGCTGACCTGCCTCCTGAAGTCCAACCAGCCTCCCACCCCGCCGGGCGACTCGCATGAACATGACATACAGACACGGGACGACGAAGAGCGTCAACATCGTGGCAAATCCAAGACCGAAGATGACGGCGATGGCCATGCTCGCCCACCACTGACTCGATTCGCTGCGGGTGGCCCACTCCATCACGTGGAAATCATAGCTGATTCCCGCCGCCATCGGCACGAGCCCGAGGATGGTGGTTCCGGCCGACAGGAGAACGGGGCGCAAACGGACCGTCCCCGCTTCGACTGCGGCATCCATGAGCGACAGGCCGCGCTCTTCGAGCTGGCGTGCGTAATAGAGAAGAACGATCGCGTTGTTGACGACAACACCGGCCAGACTGATGACGCCGACGCCGGTCATGATGATCGAAAAGGGCATGGCAAAGAACAGGAGCCCGACCAGCACGCCGATGAGCGAGAGAACGACGGTCGTCATGATGATGAACGGAATGGCGAGGCTGTTGAACTGGGCGACCAGAATCAGCGTGATCCCGAGCACGGCGATGATGAATGCCCTGACCAGGAAGCTGGCGGCTTTGTCCTGCTCCTCCTTCTCACCGGCGTATCGGATCTCATAACCGGCGGGCAGCTGCATCCGACCCAGAATCTCCTGGACATCGGCCAGGACTTCATTGCTCAGCCGCCCCTCCGCATCGGCGGTCACGGTGATGACCCGTCGCTGATTGAGGTGGCGGATCGTCCCCAGTCCGCCGGTGTAGACGAACTCGCCGAAAGAGCTCAGCGGGACGGGTTGGGCCAGTGCGTTTGGAATCTGGAGCTTGAGCAGGTCGTCGACGTTGAGCCGCTGGGCCAGGGGCAGGCGGATCGTAATGTCGTACTCGTCCCGGAACTGGCGGTACGTCCCGACCTTATTCCCGAAAATGGCCGTCTTGAGATAGTTGCCGACCACGGCAGTATTGATCCCGAGCAACATGGCTCTCTGCCGGTCGACGTGAAAGGCCAGCTCCGGACGCGACGCTTCATAGTCGCTCTGCAGATTGACCAGTCCTGGGACGTTTTCGATAGCCCTCTCCGCCTCGTTGCTGAGCCGCTCCAGCGTAACGAAGTCCTCGCCAATGATCCGAACGGTCACAGGCGCCCCGGTGGGAGGTCCCTGCTCCTCCTCCTTCACATCGATCTCCGCCCCGACAATATCGGCCAGACGGTCGCGGATCTCGGCAATCACCTCCTGGGACGGTCTCTCGCGGACCTCGTATTTATGGAAGACGAGCGTGATACTCGCTACATGGGGACCCGAGGCACTGGGCCCGATCGTGTTACCGCCGCCCGAACCCACGTTGGTGACATAGTGGTTCAAGTAGGGACGGAACTCCTGAAGGCGATCCTCCACCAGTCGAACGATGCGGTCCGTCTCTTCGATGCTGCTGCCCTGGGCTAGCCGGATGTCGACACTGGCCCTTAGCGGATCGAAGTTGGGGAACAGGACCACGCCGTGGTCTTTCTTTCCATAGAGCATTCCGAGCGTCACCAGTACCATCAGGGCCAGCAGCACGGTCACGAAGCGATACTCGATGGCGACCCGGAGCACCCGGCTGTAGGCCCGCAGGAACAGCGGCATCCGATCGCTCGTCTTCGGCTTCCCGCCTGAAAGAACGGAACAGACTGTAGGATTGATGACCAGCGCGACGAACAGCGACGAGGTCAGCGTAATGATCAGAGTAATGGGCAGATACTTCATGAAGTCGCCCATGATGTCGGGCCAGAACAATAAGGGGCCGAAAGCAAGCAGAGTCGTCGCCGTGGAAGTGATCACCGGCCAGGCCACTTCCGCCGTACCCAGCCTGGCGGCTTCTCGGCGGTCATATCCCAACTGAATGTGCCGATAGATGTTCTCGACGATGACGATCGCATTGTCGACGAGCATGCCGAGAGCCATGATCAGGCCGAACAGAACGATCATATTCAGGGTGAGACCCATCACCTGGATCACCGTGAAACTGATCAACATGCTGAGAGGTATGGCAACAGCCACGATCGTGCTCGTGCGCAGGCCCATGAACAGAACGAGGACGACGACGACGAGAATCAGTCCCGAGAGTATGTTGTTCTCGAGATCCTTGACCATATTGAAGATGTCTTCGGACTGATCGAGCGTCAGATCGAAGCGAACCCCTTGCGGAACTTCCTGTCGCGCCCGCTGGAGGATCTGATCGATGGCCATCTTGATCGGCACGATGTCGGCGCCGACGCGCTTCTGGACGCTCAGGGTCAGACTCGGCGCGCCGTCCAGGCGGGAATAGCTGCTGCGATCCTTGAAGGTATCGCGGACGACTCCGATGTCAGACAGGTAGATCGGCTTGCCGTTGATGACGGCAAGAATCAGGTGTTCGACATCATCGGGATTGTCGAACTCACCGGGCACGCGGACGTTGAACTTCGTTCCGGGCGTCTCGAGACTGCCGGCCGAGATGTTGACGTTCTCGCTTGGCACCAGCCCCAGCAGCTCAGCCAGCGTCAAACCGTACGCCGAAAACCGGTCGTGGTCGACTTCCAACCGGATTTCGCGTTCGAGGCCGCCCATGACGTCACAATTCAAGACGCCGGGAATCTCCTCGATGACGTCTTCCAACTCGTCGGCGATCTCTTTGAGGGCGACCTGTGAGACGCCGCCCGAAATGCTGATTAGAAAGATCGGGAAATCGGCGACACTGATCTCGCGAATCGTCGGTTCTTCAGCCTCCTGCGGGATCTCTCCGCGTACCTGATCCACCTTGTCGCGAACATACTGGAGCGCATCCTCGATCCGGATCTCGGGGTAGAACTCCACGACGACCGTCGACATCCCTTCGGCACTGACCGAGGTGATCTCTTTGACCCCCTTGACACCCGCCAGGTCCTTCTCGATTTTCATGGTCACCGACGACTCAACGTCTTCGGGGGAAACCCCCTCGTAGGAAGTCGAGACGACGACGAATGGGATCGGTACGTCTGGAGCGCCTTCCCTGGGAAGCGTGACGTAGCTGTAGCTGCCGGCAATGACGATCAGCAGGATCAGAA
The DNA here is from genome assembly GCA_963823995.1 of uncultured Acidobacteriota bacterium. Lineage (GTDB taxonomy): Bacteria > Acidobacteriota > UBA6911 > RPQK01 > JAPXNP01 > JARRKC01. The sequence goes on along the minus strand of CAWGNQ010000006.1, from coordinate 1,248,238 downwards.
CCCAGACCACGACTCGATTGTTGATGGCAGCGTCGGAAAGAATCACGGCTAACCTGCGTTTCGAACGGTAACCTGCTGGCCCGGACCGACCTGCCGGTGCCCCTTCACGATGAGTTGTTCCCCGGAAGTCAGCCCCTGAAGCACCTGAACCTCGGTTCCCCGGATCATGCCGAGCTCGATGTCGCGGCGCTGTGCATGTCCGTCCTCGACCACGTAGACGACCTTTCCGTCTTCCAGGGGAATCACCGAAGACAGCGGAATCATGACGACGTCGTGCAGCACCTGCCGAGAAATGCGCGAGCGGATGATCATCCCGGCATGCAGAACACCGCCGTCATTGTCGAGCATGATCTCGATCGGCGTCGTCCGTGTGGAGGCATCCGCGAGCTTGCTGATATAGGTCACCTTACCCACGAACCGACGGCCTCCGAGCGCATCCACCTCGACGGTCACCGGCTGACCCATCCGGACGTACCGGACGTCCTTCTCAGGGATCTGAATGCCGACCTTGACCTTGGCGACGTCGACAATTTGTGCAACCGTGTCGCCGGGCGAGACGTACTCACCCCGCTCCCGCACGCGGGTGTTCAATACTCCCGTCAGCGGAGCCCGAATCACCGTGCGCGCCAGACTGGTCTTCGCCACCTCGAGGTTGGCCCCGCTCACGAGCATGCGCGCTTCGAGTTCATCGACTTCACTCTTGCGCACCACGCCCCGCTCCAGCAGATCCTTCGAGCGATCGAACATTCGCTGGTCGAACTCCGCCTGAGCCTTCATCTGCGCGAACTGGGCCTTCTGCAGCGTGTCGTCCAGTCGGAACAAGACCTGCCCTTCCCGGACGGTTTCACCTTCCTCGACCAGGACTTCCTCGATCCGGCCCCGCTCTTCCACCGGAACGTCGACGACCCGTCTGGGCTCGATCACACCCGGGAGGAGTAGGAGGTCGGGCATCGCCGCGATCGGTTCGACGGTCTGCGTCTCGACATTGACCGACACGACTTCCTCCGGCATGACGTCTTTGACCGGTGCCGGAATTCGCGCGACCAGGTACACGACGACCCCGGCCACCAGAATGATGGCCAGTGAAATGAACAGCCTGAACCAGGAGAATCGACGAGGCGTCATCTTTGTTCTACCCTCTTCCCCAGCAGAAACGAACTCGGGAAGCGATAAGTTGCACGGAGATCGAAAATTGATGTTCTTGCAACATTCGCTCCACTCCTCGTTCCGGTCCTCTCTTGGGAGTTCCTTGAAAGTGGATACGCTCCAGCCGTCTGAATCGTCCGACTCAGGCCGCCACCCTGCTGCACGCTCTGGTGAGGCTTGCCGAGTCGACAAGTGGGTCAAATCGCGAAGGCGGACGTGTCAAAAGCCTGACGACACGATTCTCCGAATCCCAAACGAAAACCCTGAAACCGATGAACCCAAACCTCGCAACCAAACAGAGGAGTATATCAAATTCCTTTGCATACAAGCGGAGCGATGCTACCATGGCCCTATCCCACGGCAGCTGGAGCTGATCATGACCGGAGTCTTGCAGTTGGCGAGTCCAACTTTACATCCTCAGCAAACTCCTACCCCACAATCCCGGAGGTAAGCCATGAACCTGGTCCGAAAACTTGCCTGGACTTCCCTGCTGGTCGTTGTGTGCGCCGCCTGTGGTCCGAAGCCGGACGAACAGCTGGCGGTGGCCCTCGACCAGGGTGATGCGACGACGATCAAGACGCTGCTTGACGCGGGCGCCAATCCCAATCTCAAGCTCGGCGACGGTGCCACTCCGCTCATGATCGTCGCCGGCAAAGGCTATGCCGAGGCCGTCGAAACGCTGATCGGCGCCGGCTCCGCCATCAACGCCAAGGACCTGACCGGTCAGACGGCGCTCCTGCAGGCGGCCTCCAAGGGGCACACCGACATCGTCATCCGCCTGCTCAAAGCGGGCGCCGAGGCTGGTGTTGGGGATTTCGACGGCAAAACTCCCCTGATTCGGGCGGCCGCCAACGGACACCTCGACACGGTGCGGGCGCTTCTCGATGGTGGCGCCGAGATCGAACAGACCGATAACGCCTCCCAGACGGCATTGACCCACGCGGCCATCAACGGACATGCGGCTATCGTGTCCACCCTGATCGAGGAAGGCGCCGATGTCGAGCATCGTAATTTCGAAGACTGCTCTCCTCTTATCCTGGCGGCCGGTTCCGGACAGGCGGAGGTCGTCAAGCTGCTGCTGGAGAATGGCGCCGGCATCAATGCCTACGGCAAGGACGGCTGTACGGCTTTGGCGCGGGCCTGCGAAAAGGGACAGGTCGATGTGGTCCAGGTTCTGCTCGAGCACAAGGCTCCCGTCGACGCGCGAGACAAGATGGACCGGACTCCGCTGATGCGTGCCGCCGAGCAGGGGCATTTCGAGATTGCCCGTCTGTTGATCGACCACAAGGCGTACATCAATCTGGTCGACAAGTCGCACCAGTCGGCGCTGCTCTGGGCTGCCTTGCGCGGACATACGGACGTCGCCAAGCTGCTGCTCGAGCACAAGGCCGATCCGAACCTCGAGGACACGAACGGCTGGACGCCCCTTCGCTACGCCGAGAGCAAAGGGCACGCTGAAACCGTCGCCCTGCTGAAGGACGCCGGAGGTAGGTAGGTTCCCAAAACCCGTGACTCGAAACCATCAGGGTGACAACTTCTGACCAGGACTTGACACCCTATCGAGCCGGCCGGTCCAGATGGGCCGCGTCGGAGTCGCCCATTTCCATGCCGTCCGGGAAGTACTCGTTCCAGCGCCGCTCGACCTGAGCCGCGGTCTCCTTCGAACAGAACAGCTCGTCCGGGAACCCCGGCTTGGTGCGGGCATCGATCAGCACGGGCGCACGATAGGAAAGATGATTGCGAACGACCTGCGCCTGGGCGGCATGGATGTCCGCGGCGGGCTCGAACCGGGTAAACGTCGTCCAGAGGAAGTTCACCGGACTCTGTACCGTCCGATCCGGCTCATCCGTCAACACGAGAAGCGTCCACCCTTTGAACGATGGATGGGCTACGATCCGCTCGGCCAGTTCGGGTTCCGATTCCCTCGAAGCTCCGCCGATCACGAGACAGCCTCGGCAAAAGACCCGTACCCGGTTCACGCCCTGGGGTAACGGTTCGACGGTCTCGAACGCTCCCGGCAGCCGGCGGACAGGTTCTCCGAGGCCGAGCCACACGCCCTTGGAACCCTGATTGACGGCCGGGCCGGTGTAATCGAGCGTGTCCATCGAAAGATTCGAGAATACGTAGAGATCGGTTTCCACATTCGTCCGGGACAGAACATGCTCCAGGGTCTGCTTGAAATCGCGCAAATTCACCGACCGATCCACTACGAAAAGGAACTTCGTCAATGAGAGTTGTCCTTCTCCCAGAATCCGAAACGCCGACATCATCGCCTCCCGATGGTAGCGATCCCGGACGCGGGCAGCAGCCAGTGAGTGGTAACCCGTCTCACCGTAGGACCAGAGCGATTCGACCGACGGCATGACCAGCGGAAACAGCGGACTCAGCAGTTCCTGCAGCAGGTCGCCGATGTAGAAATCTTCCTGTCTCGGCTTGCCGACCACGGTGGCCGGGTAAAGGGCATCCCTGCGGTGGAACATCCTCTCGATCTGAAAAACCGGGTAATCGTGGCGGAGGCTGTAGTATCCGTAGTGATCCCCAAAGGGTCCCTCCGGTCGGCGAATTCCAGGGGGAACCTGTCCGATCAGAGCAAACTCGGCCGTCGCAGGGACAGGATGGGGGCCGAGCCCTCGGACCATGGGCAGTCGTCGTTCCAGGAGAAAGGAAGCCAAAACAAGCTCCGGCACATTCTCGGGAAGGGGCGCCACCGCCGACAGGATCAGCGCGGGAGGCCCTCCCAGTAAGACCGTCGCCGGCAACGGGTGATTCAGGCGTTCGGCCTCGGCGTAGTGGAACCCGCCACCCTTGCCGATCTGCCAATGCATACCCGTGGTTTGGGAATCATGCACCTGCAGGCGATAGATCCCCAGATTGTGTCCGCCGCGGCCCGGGTGCTCCGTGTAGACCAGCGGCAAGGTAAGAAACGGCCCACCGTCCTTCGGCCAGCATGTCAGGACCGGGAGGGCACCGAGGTCCGGATCGCTCTCCACTTCAGCGACCGGGCCCTTCCGGCGGCGACCCGTCCCAAGCCGGAGAGGCAACGGCCACAAGTCCCGGAAAGCCCAGAGCTTCGCTGGGGTCGGCGGCAGCAGCATGTGGGCCGCTTCCGCCATGCGCTGCACCCGCCGCATCGGATTGCGCCCGAAGGCCAACTCGGCCCGTCGGGCCGTGCCGAACAAGTTCGTTACCAGAGGGAATCGGGCACCCCGGACACGGGTAAACAGGAGAGCGGGTCCGCCGGCGGCGATCACACGACGATGGATTTCCGCCGCTTCGAGACGCGCATCGACCTCGACATCGACCGTCGCCAGTTCACGGTCACGTCGCAGCTGCTCCAGGAAATCTCGCAGATCCAGAAAGGCCAGACTTCGTCTCCCGACAGCGCCCCCCGGAAAGCCACGGACCCGGCTTGACCCGCGTCTCGAGCCGCCCATACAATCGGCGCGCGGAGGAGCGCTCGTCCGTCTCGAACAAGATGCTGCTTACTCCCTTGAAAGGGGCCAATTGCGCCATGCCACATTATCACGAGATCCTGATTCTTTTCGGTCTGGGTTGTCTGCTGGCCGCCTGCAGCACTCCTGAGCCTTCTGCGTCCCGTTCGACCGAGGCGACCGACGGGGCCTTCCACTATCAGAATGAACAGTTTGCCGACATTCGGATTCTGCGCTACGAGGTACCGGCCTTCGAGGAGCTGTCTATTCAGCAGAAGAAGCTGACCTACTTTCTCTGCCAGGCGGGGTTGTCCGGCCGGGACATCATCTGGGACCAGAATTACCGACACAACCTTCGGGTGAGGTCCACGCTCGAAAACATCGTCCGGACCTTCGACGGCGACCGGACTTCGGAGGACTGGAACGCTTTCATGGTCTTCGTAAAGCGCGTCTGGTTCTCGAACGGTATCCATCATCACTACTCGACCATCAAGATCGACCCCGGATTTCCTGCCGGTTACTTCGAGAGCCTCGTCAATGCTTCGGATCCGGACGGTTTCCCGCTGCGCCCCGGCCAGTCGGTCAATGATCTTCTCCAGGACCTGAACCCTATTCTGTTCGACCCCTCCGTCGACGCCAAGCGGGTCAATCTGGATGACGGCGTGGATCACGTACTCGCCTCGGCAACGAATTTCTATACGCCGAACCTTACGGAGAAGGAGGCGGAGGCCTTCTATGAGAAGCTGGCCGCCGATGCGGGAGCGCAGCCGATCTCGTTCGGGCTCAACTCGCAGCTCGCCAAGGAGAACGGTCGGATTTTCGAGCGTGTCTGGAAGGTCGGCGGGATGTATTCACCCGCCATCGAACAGATCGTCGCATGGCTCGAAAAGGCTGCCGACGTAGCGGACCAGCCGCAGCGCGGTGTCCTTGAAAAGCTGATCGAGTATTACCGGACGGGAGATCTCTCCACCTTCGACGAGTACAGCATTCGCTGGGTCGAGGAGACCGCCTCCGACGTCGACTTCATCAATGGCTTCATCGAAGTCTATGGAGACCCGCTGGGCTACAAGGGCAGCTTCGAATCGGTCGTCTACTTTACCGACAAGCAGGCCACGGAACGGATCGATACCTTGAGCCGCAATGCTCAATGGTTCGAGGAACATTCACCGATCCGAGCCGAAGACAAGAAGCCGGAGGTCCGCGGCATCTCCGCGCGGGTCATCACGGTGGCAGGCGAGTCCGGGGATTCCTCCCCGTCGACCCCGATCGGCATCAATCTGCCCAACGCCAACTGGATCCGCAAAGAACACGGATCCAAGTCGGTGAACCTGGGCAACATCGTCCACGCCTATGATGAGTCGTCGAAGACCAGCGGAGTGCTGGAAGAATTCGCTTCGAGCCAGGCGGAGGTCGAGAGAGCGCGCAAGTATGGCTCGCTTGCGGACAATCTTCACACGGATCTTCACGAAGTCATCGGCCACGCATCAGGACAGATTCAACCAGGCGTCGGCACGCCGAAGGAAACCCTGCGCAACTACGCCTCGACCCTCGAAGAAGCCCGCGCGGACCTTGTAGCTCTCTATTTTCTGATGGATCCCAAACTTGTGGAGCTCGGCGTCATGCCGTCCCTCGACGTCGGGAAGGCCGGCTATGACGACTACATTCGCAACGGACTTCTGGTTCAGCTGGCTCGACTCAAAAAGGGGGAGAACCTGGAGGAGGCCCACATGAGAAACCGGCAAATGATCGCCGAGTGGGTCTACGAAAAAGGAAAGCCGGAGAACGTCATCGAGAAGATCGTTCGCGATGGAAAGACCTACTTCGTCATTCACGACTACGAGGCGCTGCATGTCCTCTTCGGTGACCTCCTGCGGGAAGTCCAGCGCGTCAAGTCCGAGGGCGACTACAACGCGGGCAGGCAACTCGTCGAGAATTATGGCGTGAAGGTCGATCCCGCCCTGCACGAACAGGTCCTCGAGCGCTACGCCCGGCTCGAGATTGCACCCTACGCAGGTTTCATCAACCCTGTTCTGCGGCCGGTGACGGACGACGATGGAGCGATCACCGATGTCGTCGTCGAATATCCGGATGATTTTGCCGAACAGATGCTGTACTACGGACAGCGCTACCATTTTCTTCCGGACACCGAATAGCGGAGCCGAAGCCTATGTGTGGTCGATACACCTTGACTCAGGCGGGCGCTGTGCCCGACCTGTTCGAAATCAGCGAGCTGAGGATCACCCCTCGATTCAATATCGCCCCGTCTCAGGAGCTTCCGGTGATCCGGCTCGATCCGGACGGTCAGCGCGAGGGTGCCCTTCTGCGATGGGGGCTGGTCCCTCACTGGATGAAGGAGAAACCCAAAGGGACTCCTATGATCAACGCACGCTCCGAGAGTCTCGAACAGAAACCCGCCTTTCGAGCAGCCTACAAATACCGGCGCTGCCTCGTTCCGGCCGACGGTTTCTTCGAGTGGAAAAAGGTCTCCGGCCAAAAAGGCAAACAGCCCTTCTTCTTCCAGTTGCGCGACCGGGCGATGTTCGCTTTTGCGGGCCTTTGGGAACATTTCGAGCAGGACGGCGAGACGATCGAGTCTTTCGCCATTCTGACCTGCGACGCCAACGCCCTCGTCAAGAAGGTCCACCCGCGAATGCCGGTGATCCTGCCGCGGGATGGTTTCCAGGCCTGGCTTGGCAAAGGAACCGACCCGGATGTCCGTCACCGCCTTCTGGCGCCGTTCGATTCCGAACAGATGGACTCCTATCCCGTCAGCCCTCGGGTGAACAGCCCGGCCAACGACGACGAGCGGTGTATCGAACCCTGGTCGGCGGGAGGCGGAGCCTGATGGCTCCGGGCGGAATGACTCTTCTCCGCAGAACCGACCCATTCCGGAGAATACCTCGACATGATGCCCATAGAATCGCGTGAAGTCACTCTCTACTCGGACGGAGCCTGCAGCGGTAACCCGGGACCCGGCGGCTGGGCCTTTCTGATGCGCCACGAAACCACAGGTAAGGTGCTGGAGCGTTCCGGGGCGGAACGTCACACCACCAACAACCGCATGGAGCTCCAGGCTGTCATCGAAGGGCTGAAGGCACTCAAGCGGCCGTCCCGGGTCCACATCGTCACCGATAGCGCGTACGTCAAGAACGGACTTGAAACCTGGATGCATGGGTGGAAGGCCAGGAACTGGAAACGCAAGACGAGCGACGGACTGAAACCGGTCAAGAACGTCGAACTGTGGCAGGAACTGGATCACCTCCTGCAGAGTCACCGGGCGTCGTTCGAGCACATCCGGGGCCACCGGGGCCACCCGGAGAATGAACGCTGCGACGAACTCGCCGTCGCTGCCTATAAAGAGTTGATGGCGGACGAGAGGGGTGGATGAGCCGAAGCTCGCGGTCGTTCAAGGTTCAAGTTTCGTGGGCGCTTAATTCGACGAATCGGATAATTCACTTTAGACATTGAGCCTTAAACGTTGAACGCCGAACGTCTCTCGTCCCCGCGTTCTCCGACAGAGAGAGGGTTGGAGAACGGGCGTCGCGGTTTCCCCCGCCGGACGAATTGCATATCATTGCAGGTATGAAGGGTTCCGACGAATCGATCATTTCACTGCTCCGGCGGCCCCGCCGCAATCGCCGCAGCGCCGCGATCCGCAGTCTGGTGCGTGAAACCGAGCTGCGGCCAGCGGACCTGATTCTTCCCTTGTTCGTAACCGACGGCTCAGAGCAGCGGGTCCCCATCGATTCGATGCCCGACTGCTTTCGGCTCAGTCCCGATCTGATCGTTCACGAAGCTCGCAAGGCATCCGAGTTGGGCATTCCCGCCGTGGCACTGTTTCCGGCACTTCCGGAGAGTCAAAAGGACCACCGGGCCTCCGAATCGACCAACCCCGAAGGTTTGCTGCAGCGGACGATTCGCAGTCTGAAGCAGGAGGTTCCCGGCATGACCGTCATCACGGACGTGGCCATGGATCCCTACTCGAGCGACGGGCACGACGGCGTTTTCGAGGAAGGCGAGATCCTGAACGACCCCACGCTCCCGATTCTGGCAGGGATGGCGGTCAGCCAGGCCGAGGCGGGAGCCGATATCGTGGCACCCTCCGACATGATGGACGGTCGCGTGGGGTACATGCGCCGGGCCCTCGATGAGAAAGGTTTTACGAACGTCGGCATTCTCGCCTATTCGGCCAAGTATGCGTCGGCCTGTTACGGCCCGTTCCGGGATGCTCTCGACTCGGCGCCGAAGTCAGGCGACAAGAAGACCTATCAGATGGATCCCGCCAATCGACGGGAGGCGGTTCGCGAGGCCCTCCTGGACGTCGAGGAGGGGGCAGACATGGTCATGGTCAAACCGGCACTGCCCTACCTGGACGTCATCGCCGCCCTGCGCGAAGCCGTCCAGTTGCCGGTGGCCGCCTACAATGTGAGCGGCGAATACGCCATGGTGAAAGCCGCGGGCAGGATGGGATGGATCGACGAACCGTCGGTCATGATGGAAGTCCTGCTCTCCATCAAACGAGCCGGTGCCGACATGATCCTCACGTACTTCGCGATCCCTGCCGCCCGGAAGCTGCAAGAGCCTGAGATTTGATGGCCTCGTAATAAGTCAGGCGGCCAAACCGGCGCCGAATCGCAGGCTGAGCCGCGGCTCGGCCGTTAAGCGGCCATATCGGCCGAAAATGTCCATCCGGAACCGTCGCAGCCCCATCCGGACGGAGTCGAGAAGCCTCTGAAGCACCTGAATCGGCCGGTTGGGACCCCTTTTCGGTTTCATCGAACGACCTCGGAGCCGACTGGCCCTCAGGATGTTCAGTCCGGCCGCCTTCAAGAACACACACAGGCGAACCGCAGACATGCCTCGCACCCGTAGGTGCTTGATTCCCGTCCTACGGTCCAGCTCCGACATCGTCGCCTCACAGCCGGATCGAAAGCGGTAGCGGTCTCGAAACGCTGCCGTCTCCTGATGGGCTTTCCGCTTCTCCAGTCGCAGTTCCTTGTTGGTGTAGCGAAGATAATGGCCGCGACCTCCCGGCTCGACCGGACACGCCTCCCGCAGCGGGCAGGCTTCGCAGACTGCGGTCTCGAACCGTGCGCTGTGCCGCTGCTTGTTCAGCCGCGTTCTATTCGGGGCGTGTCCCTGCGGACACCTCCGTACTCGATGCCGTTCGTCATAGTCGAAGTCGGCCAACCCGACCGGCGGGGCGGGCTTTCCGGAGAGGACCGGAGCAATCAGCTCCACCCCCTTTTGTCGGCTCTTCGTGCAGTTGTCGTCGCTGCCGTAGGCGCTGTCGGCCAGCACCTGCTTGGGCGAGCGCCCTTCCTTTCGGCTCTTCTCCAGGGCCGGGATCAGCGACTGACTGTCGTTCTTATGTGCCCCTTCGACTTCCACATAGGTGATCAGGTTCAGCGCCGGCTCGGCTTCGTCCTCCTCCTCCTCCTCCTCCCGCTCCGTATACGTCTCCATGACCTGCGCCTGGTAGCCTTTCCCCTTGTGCCCGTAGGTCGCATCCGGATCCGACGGATTCTGCAGCGAGTCGCCCGAAATCTCTTTATTCGCCTTCACCGCAATCCGTGGCGCCCCCGTTTCGCCATCCTCCTCCACCCGGCACTGCTCCGAGAAGACCCGCACCAGCAACTGGTAGCTGTGCATCCCCGTAATCTCTTGATCCTTGCCAAACCGTTCGATCAGATCGAACAGGTCCTCGGCCAGCGTCCGCAGGGTCTGCTCCGACTCCGACGGCTTGACCAGCGCGAAGACGCCCTGTCCCCGCTGCGGCAGATAGCGTTCCCGGACTTCTTCGGACAGCGCCTCGAACCGCTTCGGGTGTTTTCGCTTCAGGTTCTTCAGGAACTTGCGGCTCGTCTGCGCGATCAGACGCAGCCGCCCCAGATACCGCATATTCGAGAAGATCTGCGTCGAGTCCAGTCGCTGCCGGTCCGTATCGACCTCACAGACCTCTTTCAACTTGTCCGTCACCCGATCGAACAACTCCGCGGCCGTCCCCTCCCGCATCACCTTCGTTCGCATCGTCCACAACGTCTTCGCACACAGATAGGCGGCCTGGTCCGACTCCTCGGTAATGTCCAGCGCGTAGTGCCACTGCAGATCGAACGCAAAGCGGTCGATCGTTTCCTCGTCGGTCAGATCCTGCATCTGCTGCAGCAGCACCGCTCCCAGGGTCGCGTACAGTTCCTTGGTGGGTCGCCCCTGGCTCGGGTTGTAGTCCTCCATCAGTTTCTCGACCGGCAGCACCGGCAGAATCTCCTTCCGAAACAAACCCGGCCACGACTCCCGCAATCGCTGGAGTCGCTTCGTGCCCAGGTAGCCGAAGGGGTCGAACAAGTAGCCCGCTTTGTGATCTTTGGCGTGAAGCATCCATTCTCCCGATAAATCGTTGATTCTACAGGAGAAAGTAACACACGACCCTGACATCCCCCGCCCCCACCAACATCACTTTCTTCCATGTTATCAACGACTTATAAGAATGTGACTTTTTACGAAGCCATCAGATTTGAGATTTCAGATTCCTATTGGATCTGGCTTTCACCGGGGGCGGGCATGTCGGACGGGATCACGTTGCGGTTAATGTAGTGGTCGAGGTTTATGACGTAAGTCTCTGCCGATTCAAGTAAAACAGGCGAATGTGTCGCGGCTACAATGCGCATCTGCTTCTGATCCACCAGCTCCTTGAGCATCTTGAGAATGCGTCGTTGATTCGACTGCGAGAGTGCCATCTCCGGCTCGTCGAGCAGGAGCACGGTCCCTTGCGGCAAACTCGGAAAAGCGTCGCGAAACATGGTCAGCATGACCTGACCGTGACTGGCCATCTGGAGGAACTCCTTCGTCTCCGCATCCTGTTCGAACAGCTCGAGCTGGTTGCGTGGGTTGTGCTGCTCGGCATCGAACAGGAAGACATGGGGCGTCGATCCTTCGCCGAGGTTCAACCGATAGGAGTAATGCGGAATCTCCTCGCCCTTGACCGCGTAATAAATCGAGTGCAGCAGGGTGGACTTGCCGCTGCCGTTCTCCCCCGTGAGCATGATCAGTGGATGCGAAAGATCCACGATCATCGGCATGTGGAAGTTCAGGTTCATGAAGACCGGATGGGTCAAAATCTTGAGGTAGCTCTTCATCAGTAGATCCTCTCTATCCTGTCGCCCGGCGATGTTCGCGGGACTCACTTCGACTGAAACGATACCATCTTCCGTCGGCGCGAACCTCGAATCACGGGGCCCGGCTGTCCCGAGTCCGCCGCCTTAGACACGGATCGAAGGGACGTGCTAGAGTCACCGTTTCGACGCCCCGGCGGCTAGTCGAGCCACGAGAATGCATTCAAGGCAGCGATCATGGCGAAGTCAAACACGAACCCGGTCAGCGGTACCCGCGATTTCCTGCCCCTGGAGGTCCTCAGGCGACGATACGTCGTGGATGTGATCGAGTCGGTCTATCAGGGTTACGGTTTCGAACCCCTCGAAACTCCGGCGATGGAACGGCTGGAGACCCTTCTCGGCAAATACGGAGAGGAAGGCGACCAGCTCATCTTCAGAGTCCTCAAACGGGGAGAGAAACTCGACCGGGTGCTGCGGGACGACCCGTCCGAGAACGACCTGTCGGACGCCGGCCTGCGCTACGATCTGACGGTGCCGCTGGCCCGGGTTGCCGCCCAGTACGAGACGCAGCTGCCGAGAATCTTCAAACGCTACCAGATTCAGCCCGTCTTCCGCGCCGACCGTCCCGCGAAGGGCCGGTTTCGCGAGTTCTACCAGTGCGATCTGGACGTTGTCGGGTCATCGAGCCTCCTGGTGGAGGCCGAATTGCTGGCGGCAGCTTCCGGAGTACTCGCCCGACTCGGTTTCGAAGGCGGACGGGATTACCGACTTCGACTCAACCATCGAGCCGTCCTGCGGGGTCTGATGGAGGCGGCTGGAGTCGGTGCCGAACTGGAGGAGACCGCGCTGGTCGCGGTCGACAAGCTGGACAAGATCGGCCGTGCGGGTGTCAAACGTGAACTGGTCGACCGCGGCCTTCCGCAGTCCGCAGTCGACCGGCTCGCCGACTGGCTCGGGAACCTGCCCGACGACGATGATTCTCTCTTGACCTGGCTCGAGGCGAGTATTGGACAGCTTGCGCAGGGGCGCCGGGGAGTCGACGAGCTGCGTGAATTGCGTGGATACGTCCAGCAAGGACCGGCGAAGGGATCGATTCGAATCGATCCCTTCCTGGCCCGGGGGCTCAGCTACTATACCGGGCCCATCTTCGAGATCGATTTCGAGAGTTTCAGCGGATCGGCCGGTGGTGGGGGCCGCTATGACAACCTGATCGGGATGTTCAGTGGTCGCCCGGTCCCGGCTTCGGGACTGAGTCTCGGGCTCGAGCGCATCCTTCTGATCCTCGAGGAGAGGGGCCTGTTCCCGGAGCGCCTGGCCGGACAGCCGCAGGTGCTGGCGACGCTGTTCTCCGTCGAGACGGTCCCGGCGACGCTGCAGCTTGCCCATCGGCTCAGAGCAGCCGGTCTTCGGGTGGACGTCTACCCCGATCCGGGCAAATACGGCAAGCAGTTCAAATACGCCGACCAGCGCCGCATCCGCTTCGCCGTGCTGCTTGGCCCGAACGAGCTGGAACGAAACATCGTCGCCGTGAAGGACCTCGCATCTGGAGAGCAGCTCGAGCTCTCGCCTTCGGAGGTTGCGGAGTGGCTTCTCGGACGCGTATGAGGAGGTCGTGAAACCGGATGGAGAGCAAGGAGAGAAAGCGAGTCTGGGATCGGAGGACGTTTCTGACATCGTCGGCACTGGCCTTTCCCCTATTGGCCAGAGAGGGTGTCGGCCGCGGTCAGATCGTCCGCCGGCCGCCGCCCGCGCGGGAAAACGTGATCAGGGTCCGGGGCGCGGTCCACAGCGGCCGCAGGCCTTTATCCGGCGTTTCCGTTTCGGACGGCATCAGCGTGGCACGCACGGATGAACGGGGCGAATTCGAACTCCTTGCCGGCCCCGCAGCGTCCGTCGTCTTTGTCTCGCTTCCTTCCGGATTCCGGATTCCGACCAGCCCGAAGGGAACGGCGCGCTGCTTCCGCCGACTCGATGTCGGGGCCGACGAGTCAGTCATGCATTTCGAACTGGAACCGCTGCAGGAACCGGACGAGCATCATGGATTCTTCCTCCTGGCAGATCCTCAGACCGAGGATCTCGAGGAGATGCGGCTGTTTCGCGAACAGTCGATTCCCGACCTTCGGGGTCTCGCCCGGAGCATCGGCGGGGAGCTTTTTGCCGTCTCCTGCGGCGATCTCATGTTCGACCACCTCGAGCTCTTCGATCACTATGAGAATGCCGTCCAGCTGGCCGGGGTACCCTTCTTCCAGGTGGTCGGCAATCACGACCTGAATCAGAGTGCGTGGGTCGATTTCTACGCGAACCAGACCTTCGAACACCATTTCGGCCCGTCCAATTACTCTTTCGAGCGTGGCGCGATCCACTACGTGGTTCTGGACGATGTCTTCTGGCATGGCGACGGTTACATCGGCTACCTGACCGAAGCCCAACTGGGTTGGCTGGCTGCAGACCTTGCATACGTCGAGAAGGGACGAACCGTCTTGGTCTTCCTGCACATTCCGGCCTTCAACAGAGGTTTCCTTCGGTCGGGTCAAGCTCAACCCGATCCGCAGGGTGTCGTCCTGAACCGGGACGCTCTCTATGAGCTGCTCGAGCCCTATCGTGCGCACCTGCTCTCGGGTCACACGCATGAGAACGAACATGTCTTCGAGGGCGGCGTTCACGAGCACGTGCATGGCACGGTCTGCGGTGCCTGGTGGACCGGCCCCGTCTGTCACGACGGGACGCCGCGCGGTTATGGGATCTATGACGTGCGGGGTGAGGAACTCCGGTGGCAGTATAAAGCCACGGGTGCCGATGCTTCGGATCAACTGCGACTCTATGCCTGGGGGGCGGATCCGACGGCGCCGGACGAAATCGTCGCCAACGTCTGGAACTGGGACCCAGAGTGGGAGGTTCTCTGGCTCGAGGACGGCGAGCTCAAGGGATCGATGGCGCGGAGAACGGGCTATGATCCTCTCGCCGTCAAGCTCTACAGCGGAGATGCGCTGCCGGCGAAACGACCCTGGGTCAATCCCCAGCCCACCGATCATCTCTTCTATGCCCCGGCGCGGCGCACGGCCGGAGAAGTTCGAGTCGAAGCAAAAGACCGCTTCGGAAAGACTTACAGCGCAGTGCTGCCGGCATGAAGGCAGACAGTTCCCTCGTTACCCTCGACCTCTGATCCGAGCCGCCTTGATCCGGTTCAGCGCCGCGATCAGATCCTGCTGTCCCAGCCGGGCACTCCGATTGCGGGCCGCACGGAGGGCCGCGTCGATGACGGCATTCTTGATGTCACGTCCACACACGTCATCGATTTCGGACAGGGCTTCAACGGAGACGTCACCCGCGAGCGGAAGCTCGCGGGGCAGATGACGGAGCCAGATCTGGCGACGACCTTCGGCATCCGGCATCGGAAACTGGATGTGGCGCATCCGGGTCTCGAACGCACGATCGTAGTTCTCGACCAGATTGGTCGAGAAGATCACCACTCCCCGATACTGCTCCATGCAGATCAGCAACTGGCTGCGCATCGAGTTGATGGCCTGCTCCGCACCCTGGGTCACGTCGGTCAGCCGGCGGGAAAGCAGCGAGTCCGCTTCATCGATGAACAGGACGGCTTCGTCCCTTTCGGCCGCGAAAAAAACGGATTCAACGTTCTTCGAACCGTCTCCGACATACTTGCTCTCGACCTGTGCATAGCTGGCCATGAGGATCGGTTTGTTCAGATAACTCGCCACGGCATGGGCCGCCAACGTCTTTCCGGTGCCCGGGTGGCCATGGAAATTGAGCGCGGCCCGGGGAAAGGGTTCGATGGAACGGAGGTTCCACCTGTCGAAGACGAGTTCTTCGAGCAGAACGAGCTCTACAGAGGCAAGCAGGCTCTCCCGGACTTCCTCCGGGACAACCAGGAAGTTGAAGTCGAACAGCGGTGCCCGGCTCACGTACTGCCGGGCCCGCTCTTCAATGGTCATCTCATCGGGACTGGAGGATGAAGCACCGGAAGAGGCGAGCTCACCATGGGGGCCGACCTCGACGGTGCCCGAGCCGCCGTTCTCGTTTCCGATACGCAGGTCGATCTTCTTCATGCCCGAGCGGAAGAGGAGGTCCTTGACGGCATCGGTGATGCGGCTCGAACAGTCCTCGACGATCTCCCGGGGTATGAACTTCGGAATCCCGCTGATCCTGATTTCCTTTTCCAGGCTCTTCTTTTCCCTTTTCATAGCCGTCTGCACCCGGGATCGCCCCGGTCGCGAAGCTCGAGTATACCAGCATCCATCACAGGGGGGACCGCTCACGGGGAGGCGCCAGACCTGCTGCGCAGATGTGTGAGCTATACTGAAGAAGAGTTCAAAAGCTCGACGGTTTCGAACCAGTACGTTGGGAGGACTTGCGATGCGTAGACACTGGGTGACCTTCGAGAAATTCGAACCTTCCGGATCCACTCATCCCGCTGAGGACCAACCGGATGAGATCCTGTTCGAGAGGGCCATGGCCGACGTGCGAAGGCTGGACAAGAAGAGTACCGTCCCCCGCAAGAACGGCGCCCGCAGACGTCTTCGCAAATCGGATGCGATGGTCGAAGGCAGGATCCTGCTCAAGGACTTTCTCGACGGCCGCACTGAGTTCGAGTGGTCCTTTCATCCCGAATACCAGGAGGGCGGGCCGGAAGGGTCCAACCGGCAACTGCTGAAGAAGCTCCGGCGGGGAGGGTACTCGGTCCAGGCGGAACTCGATCTTCACGGACTGAGCCAAACGGAAGCCCAGCAGTGCCTGGACCAGTTCCTGTACAGTTGCTCCCACCGCAATATCCGTTGCGTGCGGGTCATCCACGGCAAAGGGAACAATTCACAGAACCATGAAGGAGTGCTGAAGAAGCGGATTCCGACATGGCTCGCGACCCGGCGCCTGTCGCGCCTGATCATCGCCTATACCTCGGCTCCCCCGACCGACGGAGGGATGGGTGCTACGTACATCCTGCTCCGCAAACAGACGCGATCGAACGGGTCGCCTCGAGGGTAAGCTGTCGCTGGAACCGACGGTTCCAGTCGATCAGACTCCTCAGGTCGGAGCCGACGGGCCACAACTGGAACTTCTCCGGCTGCCGCCCCGCACTGCGAAGCTCGAAAGCAGGCGTTCCGCCTTCGGACGCCCGCAGGAAGGACAATTGACTTCTGACTTGTCATTCGGCACGATTCGCTCGAATTCCCGTCCGCACTCGGGACATCTATATTCATATATTGGCATATTAGAATATTATGACACGATCGCCCCTGGGGTTTCCACATCAATTTGCAGCCGACGGCTCCGCCGAGCCGGCGTCTTCCTGTCCAAATGGGCCCCGTCCTGCACCGGAGTCTGCAGCCCGCTATCATAGTGTTGGCGACACGCCGGCAGCCGCCGGCCTTCGCCGGTGAATCGAAGGTGAGGTAGAAGATGGGATTACTGGATCTGCTGGGACTCAAAAGCGACCACCACGCCGATACGACATCCGATACGGCGACCGACGTGGAAAGCATTCGCCGAATCGCCCGTCAACTGGAAGAAATGCCTGCGGAACAGGCTCGTTACATCGCCGCCTTCGCCTACATGCTTGGACGAATCGCCAACGCCGACATGGATGTGTCCAAAGCGGAGTCGAACGCCATGGAACGCATCATTGCCGAGAAGTCCCACCTTTCGCACGACCAATCCGTCCTGGCGGTGGAAATGGCGAAGCGCCAGAATCGCCTGTTTGGGCACGTCGAGGATTTTCTGGTTTCCCGGGAGTTCAATGAGCTGGCAAGTCGCGAGCAGAAGCTGGACCTGCTCGACTGCCTGTTTGCCGTCTCGGCCGCAGACGGAGGTGTGTCGACTCGCGAAGATGGAGTCATCCGACAGGTTGCCAGTGAGTTGCTCCTCGATCATCGAGACTTCATCGATGTCAGGACCCGGTATCGAGAGTTTCTTGATGTCCTCAAACATCCGGACGAGGGATGACCATGGACGCCCCCGATCACGGAAGGGGCCGCCACATGACCAGGGAATCTTCTTCGGGGTTGGAATAGTAGCGGGGACGCCGACCCCTCGCCCGAAATCCGGTTTCCGCATACAGACGGATCGCGTTGACGTTCGACTCTCGAACGTCGAGAACTGCCCAGGCCGCGCCGGTGCGCGCACCTTCCTCCATGGCAAATTCCAGCATGTAGCGGCCAAGACCCTGGCGTCGGACGGATTTCTTGACCGCCAGATTCGCAATGATCACCTGATCTCGGTCGAGCCAACTGATCACGTATCCGACAATCTCCCGACCGCGGCGCGCTACGTATGCGAAAGCACTGTGGTCCGAAAGCATCGATCGGAAGACGTTCTTCGGCCACGGGGAGGTAAAACACTCCTTTTCGATCCGATGAATCTCGTCCAGGTCCGCAAACTTCATCCGATCCAACCGGCAATCTTGCTCGACGTGTTCCGCCATCCGCAATGCCCTCAGACAGCTGGACAGCAGTCGACCGGGCAGAAGTCGTGGCTGGCGCCATGGGTTCCCAAATACCGTCGAATCGGACTCTGGTTCATTCGCTCCAGGATGAGTTCGCGGATCATCCCGATGAACTCCGGATGCGTTCCGGGTGTGGCAGCCCGCACCATGTTCAGGCCGAGCGCGTCGCATCGCTGCTTCAGCTCGGTATCCAGGTCGAAGATCACCTCCATGTGGTCTGAGATGAATCCGATCGGCGACACGACGACGCTGCGATGGCCCTCGCGGGAGAGTTCTTCCAGCAAATCCCCCACATCCGGTTCCAACCAGGGCTGTTTCGGGGAGCCGCTGCGGCTCTGATACGCAAGCCTCCATTGTTTACGCCCGACCGCCTCGGCAACCAGGCGCGCCGTCTCCTCGAGCTGTTCGACGTATTGACTGGTCGACGCCATTGAAATCGGAATGCTGTGCGCGGAAAAAACGAGCGGCGCCGAGGCACGCTCCGCTTCGGGAAGCTGTTCGAAGGCCTGCCCGACATGGATGGCATTCACCTCGACGAATCCGGGGTGATTGTAGAAGACCCGGATTTTATCGATACGAGGGGCCCGTGACCCTACCGACGCCCGGGCCTTCTGGATGTCCTCACGATACTGGCGACAGCCTGAGTAGCTCGAGAAGGCGGAAGTCACAAAGGCCAGGGCACGACGCACTCCATTTTCCGCCATTCGGCGCGTGGTGTCGTTGATGAAGGGATGCCAGTTCCGGTTGCCCCAGTAGATGGGCAGCCGGGGGCCCCGGCGTTCGAGTTCCGACTCGAGTGCGGCAATCAGATCGCGATTGCGTTGGTTGATGGGACTCATCCCGCCGAACTCGTAGTAGTGCTCGGCGACCTGCATCATCCGACCTCGGGGAATGTTCCTCCCCCGGAGGACATTCTCGAGAAAAGGCATGACTTCATCTCGGCTTTCGGGGCCTCCGAACGACATCACCAGTAAGGCGTCATATGGCTGACTCATGCTCTTCTCCCAAGGCTCTGGTACGATGTACCGCACGTTTTCGGACGACTCCAGTATACTTCACGGATCGTCTGAAGCCCCGGGCGCCGAAGCTCGCTCGAGTGGGTGTGGCTCCGGACGATAACGGCTTTGTTCACAATGACAAACGTGAGGGAGGCGATCGACGATGCGAGATCCCGGGCGTTGAGACCGGTCTCGCTACCTCGTCCCGATTGACAGGTCATGAAGGTTGGAGTAAATCATTCCCGGACCATGCCGGACTATGACCAGGAAAAACGGCGGGCCGCCGCCTACAGCTTGCGCTTCATCGAGGATGGCATGACGGTCGGCCTGGGGTCGGGTTCGACAGCCTCTCATTTCATCGCCTCCCTGGGTCAGCGCGTTGGGCAAGGACTTCGAATACGCGCCATACCGACATCGGAAAAGAGCAGAACACTCGCCCGACAAGCGCGCATCGAGCTCACCGATTTCAGTCAGACCGATCGCCTGGACGTGACTGTCGACGGAGCGGATGAAATCGATCCTCGGCTCAATCTGATCAAGGGCGGAGGCGGAGCTCTGCTTCATGAGAAAATCGTGGCGTCGGCTACCGGAAGACTGGTGATCATCGGAGATTCGCGCAAGCGGGTCGCTGCACTCGGCGCCTTCCCGCTACCGGTCGAGGTCGTTCCCTTCGGCTTCGAACTGGCCCTCCGACGGATCCTGGCGCTTGGTCCGGAGGTCGCGTTGCGGACAACCGATTCGGGGGATCCTTTCCTCACCGTCGAGGGCCATTACATTCTCGACTGTAGTTTCGGCAGGATCGAGGATCTCGAGGGTCTGGCCCGTCGCCTCGAGGACATTCCCGGGGTCGTCGAACATGGGCTCTTCCTCCAGATGGCCTCGACCGTCGTCATCGCGCGGGGCAACGACATCGACGTCGAAGATCGCTGACGGTCGATCGGCGGCAATCGGAAAGATCGGACAAACCGAATACCATGCTGGGAAGAAGAACGACCGGATCAGTGGTGTGCCGCTCCTGTGGGCGCCTTGTCGGAGTCAATGACGAACGTTGTTACCACTGCGGCGCCTGGAATCCGGGTCTGTGGGGCTATGCACCACTGGTCCAGCGTCTTGGCAACGATCTCGGCTTCGTTCAAATCGTCACCTGGGGCTGCATTGTCCTTTACGTACTGACGCTGCTTTACGATCCGGCCGGGATCGGCCGGGCCGGGATGTCGATCCTTGCTCCGGCCAACACGAGCCTCTTCGTATTCGGTGCCAGCGGAGCGATCCCGGTCTTCGTCTACGACCGTTGGTGGACGGTCCTGAGCGCGGCCTGGCTGCATGGAGGCGTTCTGCACATCCTGTTCAACCTGCTCTGGGTGCGACAACTGGGACCGGTGACGGCCCAGGTCTATGGCCCCAGCCGCCTCGTCATTATCTACACGGTCGCTTCGATCACCGGCTTCGGGCTGAGCAGCCTGCTCGGAACGCCGCTGACACTCGGGGCCTCGGCCTCGCTCTTCGGTCTTTTCGGCGCCCTGGTCTGGGCCGGGCATCGTACGGGCCACACCGAACTCGGTCGCCAGGCCCTGATGTTCGCCGTCATCATTCTCGTCTTCGGTCTTCTCTTCCCGAACATCGACAACTTCGCGCACATCGGTGGCTTCATCGGAGGACTGCTGGTCGCCATGCTCCTCGATCCTCTCAAACCGGAATCCTTCAACACGCTCATCGCAGCCCTCATCTGCCTGCTGCTCTCTCTGCTTTCCGTCCTCGCCTCGCTGTTCCTCCGTGTGCCGGCAGGATTGCGATAGAATCGAAGACCCTTGATGGTGGAATCGGTCGATCTCGTTGGTGCGTTTCGTCGTTATGCCTGGACCGTTCTGGCTCTCTGCATCGGAGTCGTCCTGTGGGGTGCATATGTGCGGGCCACCGGGTCCGGAGCGGGTTGCGGGGGACACTGGCCGCTCTGTAACGGAGAGGTCATTCCCCGCTCGCCAACGGCGGCCACCTGGATCGAGTTTACGCACCGAGCCACGAGCGGGCTGGTTTTCATCGCGGTCCTGGTGCTGCTGATCTGGGCGCTGCGCGCATTTCCACCACGCAGCCCGGTCCGGCTGGCCGCCTGGTTCTCGATGTTCTTCATGGTCACCGAGGCGCTGGTTGGTGCCGGACTCGTTCTTTTCGGGCTGGTCGGTGAGAACGATTCGCTCGCTCGCGCCTGGATGATGGCATTCCACCTCGTCAACACATTCCTTCTCCTGGCCAGTCTGGCCCTGACAGCGTGGTGGAGTTCCGATCGGCGGAAACCGAAGCGCTTCTCAATGAGCCCGGGCGTACTCCCCATGATGCTCTTTCTGATCGGCCTCCTCTTCCTGGGTGTCAGCGGCGCCGTTGCCGCTCTCGGCGACACGCTGTTTCCGGCCGGCAACCTCAGCGAGGCCCTTCAGAGCGATTTCTCGGCACAGTCCCACCTGCTGATCCAGCTGCGTATCTACCATCCGCTCGTGGCATTCCTTGTCGCGATCCTGCTGCTGGCCAACCTCCACCTCGTCTTTCGGCGACCCGTGGGTGCGCTCTCCCGTCGGCTCGGTCTGCTGACGCTGTCGATCATGCTTTTCCAGTTTGGTCTGGGCATTACGAATCTTCTGCTGCTCGCACCTGTCTGGCTGCAGATCCTGCACCTGACCGCGGCCGACCTTCTCTGGATTTCATCGGTTCTGTTCGTCGTGACCACCATTCAGGCGCTCCAGCAGATATCAAGCTCCGAATTGCAGCCGGCCCGGTCGACCATCTAGAATGGAAGCCGAGTAAGTCCATCAGTTTAATCGACTGGAACACTGAAACCGAGGTATTCGATGAATGACATTTCGGAGCGTGGCTACGCTCATCCCGAAATTCTGGTTTCCACCGAATGGGTAAGCCAAAACCTGAACAATCCCGAGGTCCGTATCGTGGAATCGAACGAGGACCCGCTGCTCTACTCGACCGGGCACATACCCGGCGCGGTCGAGGTCGACTGGACGCGTGATTTGAACGATCCTGTGGTGCGCGATTACCTGGATCGGGATGCCTTCCAGAAACTGATGCGCCGCATCGGAGCAACCCCCCAGACGACGGTCGTCTTTTACGGCGACAAGAACAACTGGTGGGCCTGCTATGCCTTCTGGGTGTTCCAGCTGTTCGGACATCTCAAGGTTCGTGTCATGGATGGCGGCCGAGTGAAGTGGGAATTGGAGAAGCGTCCTCTCGACCGTCAAGTGCCCACCTATCCCGAGACCGAGTACGCGGCCCCCGCACGCGACGACGGGCGGCATCGGGCATTTCGAGACCAAGTTCTCGAACACGTCCAGCGTCGCGGGCAACTGGTCGATGTCCGAAGTCCTGCCGAGTACACGGGCGAGCGTCTCCACATGGAGGACTATCCCAATGAAGGCGCTCTGCGGGGAGGCCACATTCCCGGTGCCGTGAACATCCCGTGGGCCCGGGCCATTCACTCGGAGGACGGAACGTTTCGGGATGCCGACGATCTCCGGGACATCTACGAGGAGGAGAACGGACTGGATTCCGGAGAGGATGTGATTGCCTACTGCAGGATCGGGGAACGCAGCAGTCATACCTGGTTCGTGTTAACGTATCTCCTGGGTTATCCGCGAGTTCGGAACTACGACGGCAGCTGGACGGAATGGGGCAATCTCGTGGGCGTCCCCATCGAGAAATAATGGCATTCCACCGGAAGCATGCGGTCGGCAGTACCCTGGCGGTCTTCGTTCGGGCAGATGAGTGACATGCCTCAACTACCGGAAAAACTGAACGAGATGATCGAGTTGTTTCGCTCGATCCCCGATCGCACGGAACGAATCGAGGCGCTCGTGTCGATCGCCGACCGATACGAGTGCGTCCCCGGGGAGATTGCCCGACGCCCCTTCTCCGAGGAGCATCGGGTCAAGCACTGCGAATCGGAGGCCTTCGTCTGGGCGCAAGAACGATCGGACGGGAACTTCGATTTCTACTTTGCCGTCGAAAACCCCCAGGGGATCTCCGCCATGGCAACCGCGGTGATTCTCGGCGAGACACTTTCCGGTGCCCCCATCGAGCAGGTGGCCGCCGTTCCTCGTGACATCATCTATGCATTCTTCGGAAAAGAGCTTTCGATGGGGAAGAGCATGGGCCTGATGGGAATGGTGGACATGGTCCGCAGTTCCGCGCTAAAGGGTCTCAGCGGACATGCCGAAGCGGCACCGCCTCGCACTTGAAGGCCCCGACATCATGAGCATCGAGAAGAGAGAACCTCCACCGTCCGGGCGAAAGCGCTCGATCCGCGCCACTCGTCAGTACCAGCCGGCCGTCAACCTCAATCTGAATGTTCGCGGACTGCCCGAATCCGCGACCCTGGAGATCAACGAGCGGAGCACCGAGCTCAGCCGGAAGGGCCGCCACGTCTACCGCCTCGGCCTCGGCCAGTCACCTTTTCCCGTTCCGGAGCCGGTCGTCGAGGAACTGAAGGCCAATGCCCACCAGAAGGACTACCTGCCCGTCAAGGGGCTTCCAGCCCTGCGGGCGGCGGCGGCCGAGTACTTCCACCGGACTCAGCAGATCGAGTGTACTCAGGAAGAGTGCCTGATTGGACCGGGCTCCAAGGAGCTGATGTTCATTCTCCAGCTGGTCTACTACGGCGACCTGGTCATCCCCACACCGAGCTGGGTCTCCTACGCACCGCAGGCCCATATCATCGGCCGTCAGATCCGCTGGCTTCCGACCCGCTTCGAAGACGATTGGCGGCTGACACCGGATGCCCTCGGTGCTCTCTGCAGACAGGATCCGGATCGGCCCCGCATCGTGATCATCAATTACCCGAACAATCCCAGCGGCGTCACGTATACGGTCGATCAGCTGAAGCGGCTGGCCCGGGAGGCGCGCAAATATCGTGTCATTCTCCTTTCGGATGAGATCTATGGCGAGCTCGACCACCAGGGACGCCACGTTTCCATTGCCCGTTTCTACCCTGAAGGAACGATCGTGAGCTCGGGTCTCAGCAAGTGGTGCGGAGCCGGAGGGTGGAGGCTCGGAGGATTCCTTTTTCCTCGTTCCCTTCGGTGGCTCCTCGATGCCATGGCGGTCGTCGCCAGCGAGACTTACACCTCCACGTCGGCGCCCATTCAGTATGCCGCCGTTCGGGCGTTCCGAGGCGGCATCGAGCTCGAGAAGTATCTGGCCCACTCCAGAAGGGTGCTGAGATCGCTCGGTCGAACGCTCTCCGACATGCTGCGTGAGGCCGGGGCCCGGCTTCCGGCACCCCAGGGCGCTTTCTACCTCTTCCCCGACTTTAGCGCTTTTCGGGAAAAACTCCTGTCCCGTAAGATCACGACGAGCGCACTTCTGTGCAACCGTTTGCTCGACGAGACCGGCGTTGCGATGCTCCCGGGCAGCGATTTCGGTTGCGAGGCAACCCAGTTGACGGCACGTATCGCCTACGTCGATTTCGACGGTGCGCGGGCCCTGACGGCAGCTCGCGGCATACCTATGCGCCAGGAACTCGATCTCGAATTTCTCGAGCACTACTGCCCGGCTCCGCTCGAGGCCATTCGCCGCCTTTGCGACTGGCTGGACGCCTAAGCCTGGGAAATCGAAGATCTCGGATACTACAGCTGTTCCTTCAGGAACCGGATGATCTCCTGACGCGCTTCGGGTGTCTCCTGGTGGCCCGTGTCGTAACGCAGCAGCTTCCAGCGCTCCGGATAGCCAAAACGTGCGTAGACCTTCTTCAGGTTCTCGTCGATGATCTCGAGACCGTCCGTGGGTGTCAGCGTGTCCCGGAGGCCGGCGACTCCCAGATGCGCCCTCGGTGCGATCAGTGCATTGATCGCGGAGGTGGAGAAGTACTTCAGGAGGCTCGGGACGTAGTAGTAGATCCCGTGACCGTGTTGCCCCTTGTGTTCGAGCAGACTCGCGAAATCGGTGAGACAACAGATGTCCACCGTGACCTTGATTCGCTCATCCAGGGCGGCCACCCACCATGCCATTGTGCTACCCATCGACATCCCCAGGGTGGCGATCCTCTCGGAATCCACATCGGGACGGCTAACGAGATAGTCCAGGGCGCGGAGACTGTCGTAGACCATCATTCCCCACAAGACCCGGCCCTGCCAGATCATCGCCTTGAACATGTCCGTCTCGGAAGTGTGGCTACGCTCTCCGAAGACCCAGGTGTCGATGCACAGAGCTCCCCACCCAAGCTCGCTGAAGACTTTGGCATAGGGAGGAGCCTGGAGATAGTCCCGGCCGTCCAGGATCTCGTCCTTCCCGATCTTGTACCCTCCCCCGTGGGAATGGTTGTAAAGAACGGTGGGAATCCTTCCGGTAACGCCGAGCGGACGTATGAAGTAGGCCGGTACGGGCTCGATTCCATTGAGATCCAGCGTCAGCCGCTCCAGCAGGAAATCTTCTCGCTTCTCCGTGCTCGACTGAAGTACTGAGATCGGCCGACGGCGGTCCGGGAGGTCTCCCATGAGCCCGTAGAGGATCTCGCGTCGTCTCTCCGGCTCGTCTGGCAACGACTCTTTCTTGATCTGCAATCCCATGGACTGGCCCGGCACGACCGCACCCAGGCCCGTACTTCCCAGCAGGGCCACCATCTCTCGTCGGTTCATTTCCACCATAGTCGATCTCCTCTCGACAAGCACACTCTCTCGGAACATGGCTTCAGCGACAACCGGCCGCTATTTCGCTATCATGACCGCATTATGCTGTTCAAGCCCGGCAAGCCGGCGGTGGTGCGCTGGCTGCTGCTCGTCCTTTCGGCTGGAACCCTGGCGGCCTGCCATTCACCGAGAAACCTCAGTGAGCCTCCGCCTGCCCGCCCATTCCAAGTCCAGCCGGCGCGCCCGGTCGAGGAACTGCGTCGGGAGGCCCTCGAGAGCTCGCCGCCCTCGGAGGACGGCGATTTTCGGCAGTCCGAACTGGTGGAATTATCCGGCCTCGACCCGACGCTCCAGTTCGACATCCGCTACGCCACCGATCGCAATTTTCTTGGCACGCCGGTGTACGAAAAACCGATGGCTTTTCTCCAACGTCCGGCAGCCCTGGCTCTGTTGGCCGCGCATCACGAGCTCGCAAGACGCGGCCTCGGGCTGTTGATCTTCGATGCTTATCGACCCTGGTATGTAACCAGGATCTTCTGGAACGCGACACCGGACGATCTCAAGGAGTTCGTGGCCGATCCGGCAGGCGGTTCACGACACAACCGGGGCTGCGCCGTCGATTTGACGTTGTTCGATCTCGCTACAGGTCGCCCTCTGAACATGCCGAGCGGGTATGACGAGTTTTCCGAGCGCGCACATATCGATTTTGCCGGAGGGTCGGAAGAATCGCGCGGGAATCGGGATCTGCTCCAGCATGTGATGCAGGAGCATGGCTTCCTGCCCTACTCGAGTGAATGGTGGCATTTCGACTTTCGGGAATGGCGACAATACCCGATCATGAATCTCTCCTTCGACGAATTGGACCGCGACCGGAGCGCCCACCCTTGAACCGCCCGGGACCTCGTCCCGCAGGATGGATTGGAAGAGCCGGGTTTCAGCCTACGCCGTCGTGGATGCCCTTTTCCACCGCCGAGCAGAATCGATCGATCTCGGCCCGTGTCGTGTAAACGCTCGGGGAGACCCGGACGCCTTCGAATTCTTCATGCTTGACGGTCGTCAGCAGAATCTTGTGCTCTCTCCAAAGATAGGAACTGAGCCGACCCGAGTCGATGCCTTCGACCCGAAAATTGGCGATGCCGCAAGAGAAGCGAGGATCCAGACTGGTATTCAGGACCACTCGGGGGTTCTCGTGAAGACGTCTCGCCCACGAATCCTTCAGAAAGCGCAGACGCGCCGCCTTGCGTTCCGGGCCGATACCGTCCTGAAAAACGATCGCATCCGAAGCGGCCAGGTAGTTCGCTGCCGGATGCGTGCCGATCTCCTCGAACTTCCGAATGTTCGCCAGATTCGATTCCGAACACGCCATCAACGGCCACAGACTCTCGATCTTCTCGCGACGGACGAAGAGCATCCCCGTCCCGTGGGGGGCGAACAGCCACTTGTGCAGACTCGTCGCGTAGTAATCACAGTCGAGTTCCGCCTGTGAAAAGGGAAAATGGGCGAAGCTGTGCGCTCCGTCGACGATCACCGGAATGCCTCTGCGCCGGGCCATGTCGACGACCTTTCGGACCGGTAGGATTTGTCCGGTCAGATTGATGACATGGCACATCAGGATCAGCCGGGTTCGGGGTCCGATTTGCTCCTCGAAGCGACGCACGATCGCGTCTTCGTCTTCGGCCGGGACCGGAATGGAAAACTGCCTGAGCACCACCTTGTGCCGACGCTCGAGTTGCTTCCATGTGTTCAACATCCGTGGGTAGTCCTGATTCGTGGTCAGGACCTCGTCTCCCGGATCCAGATCGAATCCCAGCTGGCACGTCTCGAGACCTTCCGACGCGTTCCGCGTCAGTGCGATCTCTTCCGCATCACAGCCAAACAGTCGGGCCAGCCCCGTTCGGATCGTCTCCTTCTTGGGCTCGAGAATGCGCCACATGTTGTACGACGGCAGCCGGTTCGAGTAGTCGAGATACCGTTTCATCGACTCCTGGGCGGCCGTGATGGCGGGACTGACGCCGCCGTTATTGAAGTTGATCGCCGATCGGTCGACCGAAAACGCCTGCTGGATCTCGAACCAGAAATCCTCATCGCGCGCCGCTTCTTCGGCCGATCGGGAGCGATTGACCTGGTCCTGTCCGGCCTTCAATACGCGTTCGAGCCCCCCCGACACGAGTACCGCCGGTGCGAGGACAGCAGGGGTCGTCATCCTGCTCATGAATTGTCGTCTGCCTATCAAAGCACTCACCCTCCGTCGTTGAGCCGTCGTCCGTGGTGCAACGCTCGACGGTTCCCGCCCGCTATAATACCCCCTCGGGCTTGGGGAGCAATGCCGATGCAGCTCGGCAGGAGGATTCTGGGGAGATGTTCGATCCGTTCATTGGACAGGGTATACCGCCCGCGATCTTCTGGATTTTCGTCGGCTTGGGCATCATCGTCCAGGGCATCAGCAAATCGGGTTTCGCAGGCGGCGTGGGTCTCCTGACCATTCCGCTGATGATGCTCGTCATGCCGGTCGACAAGGTCGTCGCGACGCTGCTGCCTCTCCTGATTCTGCTCGACTTCAACGCAATCTACCATCACCGCCACAACAAGATCTGGCGCCACGTCCTCGCAATCTACATCCCTTCACTGCTCGGGATCTTCGCGGGCGCCTTTCTCTGGTGGTGGATCGGCCAGGAAGGAGTCGAAGCCTACTCGGTCACGATCAAGCGCTTCGTGGGAGTCATCGCCATCCTCTTCGCCCTCTACATCCTGGCCAGAGAGCGGGCACTCCACTGGGTCAACCGTCTCTACTTCGGAAGGCGGACGGCGTGGGCGGCGGGCACGCTGTCCGGCTTTACCTCAACCATGGCCCATTCGGCAGGCCCGATCGTCAGCCTCTACATGTTCTCGCAGGGCATGGGAAAATCGCTGTTTGTCGGGACGACGGCCTGGACGTTCACCCTCATCAATCTCACCAAGCTTCCTTTTTTCATCGGGGTCGGCCTGGTCCGCAAGGACGTGCTGATCTTCGATGCAGCCCTGATCTGGCTGATCCCGCTCGGTTCCTTTCTCGGTAAGTGGATGCACGACCGAATATCGGAGCAGACATTCAACCGGGTCATCATGCTATTCGTCCTGATGGCAGGACTCCAGTTGATCACGAACGTGAACCTCATCCTGCTGGTCCTCGAGAGGCTGGTCGATCCGTTGATGAGGAGCTTCTGATTCCGGTAGCCGGTGCTGCGTCCCGCCGGCCCCGGCGTGTACAATCGCGCACACGGGGTTTCGGGTTCCGGCGGTCCTTTGGTCCCGAGCGGTCCTCCGTGGAAGGGCGTCGGGATCGTCTCGGATCGAAGCGACTGAAACCGGACACCAGGAGTGTGGGGAGCTGATGCGGAACGAGCGAGCCGGTCTGGGTACGAGGAAACTCGTCGGATTGTTTCTGGGTCCGCTGGTTTTCTGTATCTGGCTGCTGATTCCCCCGCCTGAAGGCATGCCCCTATCGGGCTGGCGCGTCGCCGCCGTCGCGGCGTTGATGGCGGCGTGGTGGATTACCGAGGCGATCCCCATCGCGGCGACGGCACTGATCCCCATCGCCTTCTATCCGGCTCTCCGAATCATGCCGCCGGCGGAAGTGACGGTCTCTTACGCCAATCATCTGATCTATCTCTACCTGGGTGGTTTCCTCATCGCCGTCACCATCGAACGCTGGGCATTACATCGTCGGATCGCCCTTCTGACCATTTGCCTGATCGGATGCAGCCCCAGGCGTATCATCCTCGGCTTCATGTTGGCTACGGCCGGCCTCTCGATGTGGATCAGCAACACCGCCACCGCCATGATGATGCTGCCGATCGGTCTGGCCGTAGTCCGTCAGGCCGCGCGGATGACCGGCCGTTCCGAGGATCCTGAAGCCGTTCCGTTTCGGTTTGGTACGGCATTGATGCTGGCCATCGCGTACAGCGCCTCGATCGGGGGCATCGCGACGCTCATCGGGACACCGCCCAATGCCATCCTGGTCGGAGTCATCGAGAAGACCTTTTCGGAGAGCATCAGCTTTCTCACCTGGATGAAGGTCGGCTTGCCGCTGTCCGCCGTAATGCTCATTCTGACCTGGCTCTATCTGACGACCGTGGCGTGCCGCACTCAGATTTCGACTCTTCCCGGCGGTGTGGAACTGATCCAATCGGAGCTCGAACAGCTCGGTCCGGTCACGCGCGAGCAGAAGTGGGTCCTGGGGGTCTTTGTGGCCGTCGCAGCCTCATGGATTTTCCGGGGACTACTGCCTTGGGAATCGATCGCAATGATCCAGGACTCGACAATCGCCATCGCCGGAGCACTGGTGCTCTTCCTCATTCCTTCGGACTGGCGCCGAGGGACCTTCCTGCTGGACTGGAAGACGGCCAGCCGTATTCCCTGGGACATCATCATTCTGTTCGGTGGGGGCTTCGCTCTCGCCAACGGCTTTAGCAGCAGCGGCCTAACGGAATGGATCGCCTCCAATCTGCAGTCTCTTCAGGGCGCCAGCCCGGTGGTGCTGATCGGCGTCATCGCACTGGTGGTGATCTTCCTGACGGAAATCACCTCCAACACCGCCACTGCTTCTCTCGCCCTGCCGATCGTAGCTGCCTTCGCCGAAGCCGCACAGCTGCACCCTTTTGGGTTGATGGTCACCGTCGCCATTGCAGCCTCCTTCGCATTCATGATGCCCGTTGCGACTCCGCCGAATGCCATCGTTTACAGCAGCCGGTACATCACGATGCCCCAAATGGCGGGTGTCGGTTTCGGCCTCAACCTGATCGGCGCGGTCGTGCTGGTTCTGACGATGATTTTCTGGCTACCCTACGTGTGGGGTATCAGCCTGACAAGTTTGGGAGGGTGAGGGAAGAGCTTAGATTTACGAGTTGCGATTTGAGCAGGAGCCTCTAGAACCGCTTCTCCCGTCCTCGCGCTGCAAACCCAAAATCGAAAATCGCAGATCTCACTCGAACTCGAACTTCGGCTCGACTTGTTCAGGCCCGACCCGTCCGGCCCGAATCTCCGCCTTGAAGTAATTCTCGCCCCGGACCGGCGCTCCGCACATTCGACGCAGCATGGCGATCTGACCCACATGCGTCAGGGCATCGGCGATCGGGCCCTGGAACATCGCTTCCACCGAGAATCCGAGAGGCTCATCGGAAGCCAGGATTGCATCGAGGCGGTGCAGCCCCTCAAAGAAGCGCGCTACCTCCGCATCCCACGCTCCCTGTTCGGCGTCCTGCCAGACGTGCCGGCCGCCGGAGAGCTGCACGGCCCAGTCGAGCAAATCACCCACATGCGCCAGGATGGCCCGTGGCGTTCGGGTTCCTTCGTAGACACTGAAATCGGGGAATTCAGGAGGAACGTCGCGAATCGACTTGCCCGCTCGGTACGCCAGCGTCGCGAGCGTATGTCTCAAGAACTCCCGGCCAATCCGTTGATCGTCGTTCATGCTCTCTTTACCATGCCCTTTCCGCCTGCCGGTTCGCCGGCCGCCTCAGGACCGAAGACCGCGACGAATGCCTGCTCGAACTTCGATTTGACCAACTCCATCGAGACGGGGCTCCCTGTCAACCGCTCCAGCGAAGTCATCGGGCACTCCGGAATGCCGCATGGGTGGATCAGCCGGAAAAAGCGCAAGTCCGTGGCGACGTTCAGCGCAAATCCGTGCATCGTCACCCAGCGGCGAACCCCGATTCCGATCGAGGCCAGCTTACCCGCATCCGTCCAAACACCCGTAAGCCCGGGGCGCTGGAAGGCACACACTCCGAAAGCCGCCACCGTTTGGATCAGTGACTGCTCGAGATTCCTGAGGTAGCCGTGAAGATCGCGCCGTCGCCGATTCAGATCCAGGTGTGGATAACCGACCAACTGACCCGGACCATGGTAGGTGATGTCTCCGCCGCGGTTGACTCGGTGAATGGCGATGGTGGCCCCGTCGGGACCTTGCCGAGCGATGAGATTCCCTTCCCTGGCGCGCCGCCCCAGAGTGATCACATGCGGGTGCTCCAAAAGGAATACCCGCTCCCTACCTCCAGAAGCAATGTCGGAGACTGCTTGCTCCTGTCGTCGAAGGGCCGCTTCATAGTCGATCAGCCCCAGGTCCAGGAATTTCACGGTTCCCATTCTCCCGGGTCCGACCCGTTGACTTCAAATCCTGTCTTCACGCGTCCATCCCTCGGTTTGCTAGAATCGGGGCTTGGGTATTCGAATGCGTCGGCTTCAGCGAATCATCCAACAGGAGGCCCGAGGCCCCTTTCTGATCGCGCTCGTGCTGTTGACCTTCGTGGTCTTCACGCGGGAGTTCGGACGTATCGCCGAGCTGCTCATCCGACGAGATACGCAGATTGCTACGGTGCTCGAGGCCATCCTCTACCTCATGCCCAGCATCCTCGTTTTCACCGTGCCCTTTGCGTTTCTCATCGGGACGTTGATCGCGTTCAGTCGACTCACCGCCGACAGTGAGATCGTCGCCATGCGGGCCGGCGGTGTGAGCGTCCTGCAGATCCTTACGCCGGTCCTCAAGGCAGCCGTCATCGTCACCCTGCTGACCGCCGCGTTCACACTGTTTCTGCTTCCTGGTGCGAACTGGCGGCTTCGGATGCTCCGGACCGATGTGGCCATCACGCCCGCCTATACGGACATCAAACCCCGCGTCTTCTTCGAAGAGTTTCCAGGTCTGCTGCTCTATGTCGAAGATGTCAGCCTCCACAGCTCCGAGTGGGAGGGCATTTTTCTGTCCGACACCACCGACAGCGAGGAAAAACGGATCATTCTCGCTCGTAAGGGAAGGATCTACGGAAACGGCGGCGAGACCGGGCAGGACAGACGTCTCCAACTCCATTTCGAACAGGGTGCAGTCTACAACATCCCCACCTTGACACCCGAGAAGATCACCATCAGCCGCTTCGACACACTCGACGTTCCCGTCGATTTTCCCGCCGCCCGAGCCGGCAATGACAAGGTCAAGCGCGTACAGGACAAAACGCTTGGGGAGCTGATGACAGATGTGCGACAAGGCTCGGAGGACGAGCGTCGCGAATCGCTCGTGGAACTGAATCGACGAATCGCTCTGCCCCTGTCTCCCCTCGCATTTGGGATCCTTGCAGTGACCCTGGGCATTCGAGCCCCGCGTGGAGGCAGGGGCTACGGATTCATCCTGAGCATTATCGTCGCCTTCACCTATTACGTCATGTTTGCCACCGGCAGCAGCCTCAGCAGGGGGGGTGTGCTTCCGATCACCGTGGGTGTTTGGGGCGCCAATATCTTCATGGCGGGGCTGGCTGTGTTGACGCTCCGTTTCGCGGATCACGAATCACCCCTCGCCCATCGTCTGTTCAACTCCTGGCCCGCAATCTGCGTCTCCTGCTTCTTCGTGCGCATTAAGGAGGCGGCCCAGTCGACCCTGGGACAGCTGCGGGACACGATCGAAAGGCGTTTCCTGCATCTGCCAAGGATTCGTCTGCGCATCGCCCGGATCGTGGACATGCTCATGGTTCGGGCCTTCCTGCTCAACCTCCTGATCACGCTGGCCATCTGTCTGTCGCTGGTTTGCATGTTCACTTTCTTCGAAATCATCGACGACATTTTCCAGAACCAGATCTCCTACGGACTCGTCGCCGACTACTTTTTCTTTCTGCAACCCCAGTTGCTCGTACTGCTCGTGCCGATCTCGGTCCTCATCGCCACACTCATCACCTTCGGCAGTCTCGAGAAATTCAACCAGATCGTTGCATTCAAGTCGTGCGGCGTCAGCGTCTACCGGATTGCGATGCCGATCATCATCGTGGGCCTCGTGATGAGCGGCTTCATCTTTGTCATCCAGGAGTATGTCCTTCCCTACGCGAATGTTCGACAGGACAGTCTGCACAACCTCATCAAGGGGCGACCTGCACAGATTTCCCAGCCGGGTCGCCACTGGATCTTCGGTCAGGACGGGCGTTTGTACAACTACAACCTGTTCTCTTCCGAGCGCAATGCGTTCATCGAATTGGCCGTCTATCGGCTCGAGCTCAGGAATGCCGTTTTGATCGAGGCGGACTTTGCTCAGCGTGGCGACTGGAGGCGGGAGAGTCAGAGTTGGCTTCTGCGCGACGGCTGGGTGCGCAACTTCCGGAAGGACCAGTTCGAGACCTTCTCCACGCAGAGTTTCGACTTCCCGGAACCACCGGAGTTCTTCGATGAGGAAGTCCGCGATTCGAGCAAGATGACCTTCGCCGAGTTGGAGCACTACATTCAGGATCTCCAGGTAGGGGGCTTCGAGGTCGACTATCTCAAGACGGAGCTTTACAAGAAGTTGTCGTTTCCGCTCGTCAGTATCATCATGACGCTGATTGGCGTTCCCTTCTCGCTCACGATGGGGCGGAAGGGCACGCTTTACGGGATCGGGACGGGGGTCATCCTCGGCATCGCCTACTGGGGCGCTTTCGGAATCTTCGACGTCCTCGGCTCGAATGGACTACTGGCCCCGGCCCTGGCCGCCTGGGGGCCCAATATCGTTTTCGGAGCCGGTGCTACGTTCCTGCTTTCCTGGGTGCGAACCTGATCGTGCCGTCAGATTCCCGCGACCGAGGCCAGAATGTGCTGGACACCGTCAAGCGGCACCTGGATCTCAAAGTGTTCTCCCTGCCCGCTCTTCACGGTGATCTTGAGATCGTCCCCCTCTTTCTTGACGAGCACATGATCCTCACAGCTCTCGACCTCAACCAGCGTGGCGTCGGGACAGTGGCTCAGTTCGTCCAGGGCGGCCGCGATCACGGGGCCAAATTGTTCGAGATCGCGCCTCATTTCACGCAAATCTTTCTCCGGAACGAACCCCAGCGCGACGTCCACGGCTGCAATGGGAACCGGCACGAAAAAGGTGGCTTCCGGACTCTCGACCCAAACCGTTGCGACTCCGGCATGCAGGAGCATGATCAGGCCCGCCGCTATCAGACCGGCGACCGCGGACCCCAGACCCAGGATGATCTTCAAAAGCATGGCCGTCACTCCGCGCTGCTCGAATCGTCGATCCAGACCCGAACGAAGGTCTCATCGTCGGTAATGTTGACAAGCTCCTGAGCACCCATCGATTTCAGAACACCGACGGCCGCCGTGAGATTGAGCTGGTTCCCTTCTCCGGAGAGAAGTGCGTCCACGACCTGCTTGGGCACACGGACCCTGACCTCAGTCTCGGAGCCCTCCGTGGAGCGAACCAACAGATCGTTTCCCTCCAGCGCCACCCGGACCCGTGTGTCATCCGAGTCGACGGAAGCCAACTCATAGTCCCCCTGGGCCTGGACTTCCTGCCAGATCTGGCGAAGATCCTGCACGCTCAGATCCTGATTGTCGAAGTGGATCCTGCCCTCCTCGAGGCCCTTTTGCTCGATGATGGGGAGCACGGTTTCGATGAGTGAGACCGGCACGTTGACCTTGACCGATTCGGTCTTGCCCTTCTCCTGAAACCTTACATGGAGCCAGAAGGTGGAGGCCTGAGCCAGACAGATCGTCGTGTAAATTGCTATCGTGAAAACCAGCGTCCGCTTGAAGTTCATCATTTTCCCCTTTCGGGAAGTAGAACGGATCCGGAAGGTGAAAGGTTCATCCCTTGCTTCACCGCCGCCAGGGCCGCCCCTTCGGTGTGCTACCATGAGCGGACATGCCCCCCTCGTTCGTCAGGGATGCCCGAATCGCAAGTCGCCTGGTGCATAAGGGCGGCCCACCCGTCAACCTCATCGTCTTCGTGACCTCGCGGTGCAACCTGCTGTGCCGGCACTGTTTCTACTGGGAGGAACTCAACGGGAAGAAGAATGAACTCGACCTCGGAGAATTCGAGAGGATCACGCAGTCCCTGCCGAATCTGCTTTCCGTATCCCTGACCGGCGGGGAGCCCTTTCTTCGGCCGGACATTGGTGAAATCGCGCAGGCTTTCGAACGCAATTCTCATGTGCGCAACATCCAGATTCCATCCAACGGCTTTCTTGTCGACAGGACGATTGCACGTGCTTCCGACGTTCTCCAGCGGGTTCGCCAGGCTCGGGTCTGCACCGGAGTCTCGCTCGACGGACCGAGGGAAATCCATAATGCGCTCCGACAGAACCCGAAGAGTTTCGACCGAGCGGTCCAGACGCTGCATCAACTGAAGGAGCTCAAGAAGGAGCATCCGAACCTTTCGGTGGGGGTGGCGCTGACGGTGTCCGCTGCGAATCAGGATCGACTCGACGAGTTTTTCGACGCCCTGGAGAATGACCTCCGGCCGGATGCCGTTACGGTCACCCTGGCCCGCGGCAACCCGATGGACACGTCTCTGAAACAGGTCGACCTGCGCATCTATCGTGAATTTGCCCAAAGGGCCGTCGCCTATCGACGGCGGAACAGGATGACCGGCGGCTTGAAGGACCGCATGGTCATTGCCAAGGAGGAGGAGACCTATCGCCTCGTTTCGGAAGCGGCCCAGGCCACGGGCCGGATCTCACCTTGTTACGCCGGCGGGCTGAGCGGAGTCTTAAGCGAGACGGGCGAGGTGTACCTCTGCGAGACACTTGACCGGAGCATGGGCAACGTGCGCAACTTCGACTGCGATTTTGGCGCGCTCTGGAAGTCGAACGGGGCCTCCATGGCGCGCAAGTATCAGAAGGATTTGGGCTGCCAGTGCACCTACGAGTGTGCGATGAGTGTCAATTCATTGTTCAATCCGCGGCGGGCTCAGCGAATTCTGAGGCGTACCCTCAGCGGATAGGCGTCGGATCCTCTTCGCAGCGACTTGGGCGGGTTGCCGCGCCCTGCAAGCTATCTGTGACGGTTCGTCAGGTAGACCCCCAGAAGTACGAAGCCGGCCCCGAGAATCAGCGATCGGGTGACCGGCTCTCCCAGGACGACAAAGGCGAGCAAAATGGCGAACACCGGTACGAGGTTGATGAAAATGCTGGCTCGCGACGGTCCCAGTTCACGCACTCCTTCGTAGTACCAGACAAAGCCCAGGACCGTTCCGAACACACCCAGGTAGCACACAGAAACCCATCCTCGTGTCGGGAGGAAATGCAGATCCTGGAGCAACCCCGTGTAGAGCGCGGGTCCAAGCAAAGCCAGCGTGCCGATCATGGACGCATAGCAGACCGAGGTTACCGGCGAGAGCCCGCGCAGGACGACCTTCCCGATCAGCGAATAGACGGCCCAACTCGCCACACAACCGGCAATGAAGAGTTCTCCCCACCCCACGCCCTCGTCGAGCGCCGAACGCAGGTCGCCATGTGAGATCACGATCATGGCCCCGGCCACCGACAGCACGATGCCTGCCCACTGAATGCGATGAAGGCGTTCTTTGAAGAACAATGCCGACAGTAGGACGATGGCCACGGGATTGTTCGCAATGATCAGCGAAGCACGACCGGCGGAGATGAGCTTGAGCCCCTTGAAGAACAGCACATTGTAGGCAAAGACACCGGTCAGGCCGAGCAGCAGCACGGGGACGACCTGCCCGAGACGCAGTCGGGGCAAGCGCTTTTCAGATCGCATCACGAGGAGAAAAAGCAGTGTCGAGGCCAGCAGGAAGCGCAGGAAAGCTGCCGAGTAAGGTCCGATCTCCGAGGACAGGATCCGTCCTGCGATGAACGTGCCGCCCCAGAACAATGCGGTCAGGACCAGCCTCAAGTAGACCATGAAGAAGGATGCGGCCTCCGCTTTCGGAGAATGGCTCCCGACGCTTCCCTACCAGGCGATGCCGTAATCCTCGCCGTAGTTGCTGCTTCCCCCCCAGAAGGTCCCGTGTGCCTGATCGAAGAAGATGGCGTTGATCGGACCGGATGTGTGCGACTCGAGGGTGATCTTGTAGCCCATGGATCGGAGTTTCGCGATCACCCAGGGCGGCATCCGTTCATTCAGTGTCAGCTCCCCTGGAAGCGCCTCATGCTCGCCGAAGGAGTTGCGCATCTGGAAGCTGTTGATATTCGCCGCCTCACAGGCCTGTTGTACGTTCATTCCAAACTCGACGACATTGAGGAAGAACTGCAGCAGATTCTGGTCCTGGGTATCCCCACCCTGAACTGCGAAGCTGAGATAGGGCTTGCCCTCCTTGAGGGCCAGACCGGGTGTCAGGGTCGCCCGGGGCCGCTTGCCCGGTTCGACGACGTTGAACGGGTTCTCGGCGGGGTCGAGCACGAAACTTTGCATCCGCTGGCTCATACCCACACCGGTCCGGCCGGCGATGACAGCCGGAACCCAGCCGCCGCTTGGCGTCACGGAGACCACCCACCCCTGGTCGTCCGTCGCCTCGATCGAAGTCGTGCCGCGGAAGAAGTCCGCCTTGAAGTCGGCATCGAGCGCAGCGTCCTGGTTGAACTTCCGCCGATCTTTCTTCTCGTTGCTCCACTGCTCGAGGTATCGAAGGAACGGATTCTTTTCGCCCTGGAACGGATAGGGATCACCGGGTTTGACGTTCGGATCATTGCGATCCCAGTCGATCGTCTCGAGCCGACTCTTGGCATATTCCTTCGACAGAAGGCCGCGCATCGGTTCGGCCGGCGGAAAATAGGGGTCCCCGTAATAGAAATCGCGGTCGGCGAAGGCGAGATTCATGACCTGGTACAGGGCATGGATATAGCGGGCACTGTTGTAGCCCATGGCCTCGAGATCGAGATTCTCCAGCATGTTCAGAGCCTGAAGCATGACGGGGCCCTGGACCCAGCTGTTCAGCTTGTAGACTTCGATCCCCTTGTACGTCGTCTTGACCGGTTCCTCCAGGTAGACCTTCCATTTGGCCAGGTCATCGAGAGTGATCAATCCCCCTTGTTCCCGCACGCCACGAACGAACTCCTGCGCGATATCTCCCTTGTAGAACCGGTCGTAGGCGGCATAAATTGCCTCCTTGCGACTCTTACCGGATGCCAGGGCCTGCTTTTCCGCATCGACGAGCTTTCCAAGTGTCGCGTACAGGTCCGTTTGCCGGAAGATCTCCCCCGGATGAGGCGCTTCCCTGCGTTCCCCGGGGTGGGTCAGAAAAACCTTGCGGGAGTAGGGCCACTGTTTGATCAACTCCTTCTGACGCTCGATGCTGTTGGCGGTCTGGGCCTCGATCGGATATCCCTCCGCCATCTCCATTGCCGGAGCCAGAACCTCGGCCAGGCTCATCGTTCCGAACTCGGCCAGCATCGTCATCAGCCCTCCGGGCGTACCCGGAGTCACGGCGGCAAGAGGGCCGAATTCCGGCGGATAGTCCATACCCTTGCCCCGGAAGAAATCCGGGGTCGCTCCGCTCGGCGCCACCCCCAGGGCATTGACGGCCACGACCTGACCCGACTTCGGGTTATAGATCAGGGCCTGGGTTTCCCCTCCCCAGCTCAGCACGTCCCACATGGTGCAGGTCGCGGCCAACATGGCGCAGGCCGCATCGACCGCATTGCCGCCCTTCTGGAAGATGGTCGATCCTGCCGTGGCGGCCAGTGGCTTCCCGGTGATCGCCACCCAGTGGCGACCGTGGAGCACCGGTTTTTCGGTCCTCTGGGCAAAGCTCGAACTCATCAGCAGAAGTCCCGCGCAGAGACAGAGACTGAGAAATACGGACCCGGATCGTCTGAACATGGACACCCTCCGAGAAACAGTACAGGCCACACGTTCCGTCTATCGTAATGAAGTGTCGGAGGTCAAACAAGCTCGGACTGCACGATGGATATCCAACTCACGATCGCCCTTGGCTCGAGTGCACGTCGAAACAGGTGACCCGCATGCAATCCAATCGTAAGTGCCTGGCGACAAGGAAGGCCGAATTCCGTCTTCATTTCCGAAGCTCGCCTTTTGGAGTCTCGGACTCCTGTCTTCCCCTCGATGGGAGTGGGACACTGTCTCCTGTTCCAATCTCCCGTGAAAATGCCGGGATATTCGGCCCCCGATTGAACTGGGCGCGACCGCGGCCACAGGCCGCGGTCAAATCAGAGATTTCAATTTCCAGGCGCCGGCTTGCGGGCCCGGATGAATGCACTCATGAACTTTTCGTCCGCCAGCGGAGCCAACGCGTCAACGTCGATTCCCTGCGCCGCGAAGAATTCGCGTCCATCGCTCATACGGTGGATCCGGGTCGGTTCGACGTCGACTTCGACGAAACCCGCCTCGGCAAGCTTCCGGCGATACTCTCCTTCTTCGAGAGCTCCTGCCACGCACCCGATCCACAGTTCCACATTGCGCCGCATCACCTCGGGAAGCTCACCGCGAACGACGACGTCCGAGACCGCGAAGCGACCGCCGGGCTTGAGCACGCGGAAGGCCTCGCGCAAAACCTGGTCCTTGTCGGCCGAGAGGTTGATGACACAGTTGGAGATGATCACGTCGACAGTTGCGTCGGGCAGAGGGATGTCTTCGATTTCTCCCTTGAGGAACTCCACGTTGTCTACGCCCGCTTTGCGCTGATTCTCACGGGCGAGAGCGAGCATCTCATCGGTCATGTCGAGGCCGTAGACCTTCCCGGAAGGACCGACGCGCCGCGCCGAAAGGAAGACATCGATACCTCCTCCCGATCCGAGGTCCAGCACCGCCTCTCCCGGTTGGAGCTCGGCGAGAGCAGTCGGATTTCCGCAACCGAGTGACGCCAGAAAGGCCTCGGTCGGCACCTCGCTCGTCTCGGAGACTTCGTAGAGATCGGCCACAATCGGGTCCTTGAATCCCTGACCGCCGCCGCCGCAGCAGCATCCGGCCGCACCCTGAAGGACCCCGAGGGCCTTTTCACCGTACTTCGACTTGATCTCGTTCCTTAACTCGTCACTGGTCTTCATGATGCCTTCTTCCAGCTTTGTTCCTGTTTCATCCGAGGATCACCAAACATTATAATTCGCCACACGACGAAATATATCTTCATTGTGCTGCTCGAGTCAACCCGCCGGTTCGATCCTTCCCCCACGCAGGCCCGACTTTTTTCAGTCGGCGGTTCCGGATTTCCCCGCCGCGGGTACCGAAGCCGGCCAGGTACCGGCAATCACCGCAGCCTCGGCCCAGAGAAGTTCCAGGAACAGTGTCCCCAGAGCAAGCAGCGCGAAGCCCGCGCCTCGGCGCCGCCCGAGATAACGAAGAAAGCGCAGGTTGACGAGGATGAAGAGGAGAGCGAGGATGACCGCCACGGCAGCCGGCCATGGGCCGAGCCAGAATGCGCTGCATGCCGAGACCAGGATCGGTCCGGGCAAGACAAGGGACAGAATCCGACCCGGTCGGTGTGCCCGATACGAGAAGCTCCTCTCGCCTCGGGTCAGGGACATTCGGCGCAACGTCACGATGCGCGACCAGTCCTCGCGCAGCAGCTTCCCGAAGGTGTACCGCTTGAGATGGATTCCCTGAACGCGCCGATCGATGACGAATCGGTATCCGCGAGATCCCAGGGCGAGCCCCAGTTTGAAGTCCTCGGCTTTGCGGAGATTCTCGTCGAATCCTCCCGCACGCAGGAAGACATCCCGCTGCACCAGGAAGATGGCCGTATGCAGATAGGGGCTCTGCGTCTTCGTGATCTGATAGAGAAAGGTTGTCGAGAGGTTCTTGAAGTGGGAGAAGAAACCGGAGCCCGTCGGCTCTTCGGCGTAGCAGCCGAGGGCCCCCGCCACGTCCGAGCGATGGGAATAGAGATCCAGCGTGTCGCGAAGATGCTCGATGGCCCGCGGTGGCAACAGTACGTCGGCATCCAGAAAGAGCAAATAGGGAAGATTCGCCCGGGTCGCACCGCCATTGCGTGCTGCAGCGGGTCCCCGAACCGTCTCGTGGTGGACCGACTCGATTCGGATGCGATCGGCAAAACTGCGGATGACCTCCTCGGTTCCGTCATCCGAACCGTCATTGACGATGATCAACTCGGTCCGCGTCAGGTCGTTTTCGAGCAGCGCCTCGAGCGTGCGCCCGAGAAATGGAGCCCCGTTGTGAACGGGAATGACTATCGAGACCGGGAAGGATTCCGCCAGAGTCGGGCCTGACTTCCGTCGGGAAGATCCCAGCTTGCTTCGAGAGGCCACTTGAGGGTCTCCAGTGCACCGTAGACTTCACTGTTGAAACGAGTGATATAGGATATCCCCTGGTCCCCCGTTTTACCAACAACCCAGTCAACCCTCTCCAGACGCTTCGTCCACCCTTCGGTCAATCCAATCCGATCGACCTGGAGTGGAATTCCGGCCTGGGCTGCCCTGAGGCTGAGCGCTCCTGGATGGTAGAAGGCGGCATCGGGCACGAAGCCCACTGTGCTCGCTGGGTCGATCTTCTCCAGCAGATCCAGATAGTGCCAGTCCTGGCTTTTCGGAGGGCCGGTCACCCCGAAGTAGTTCGATTCGAACAGAACCCACTCCTGCCGCATGGAGATGTAATCGGTATCGCCCGGAATCGCAAACAGGGCCACTTTGTGTGGAACCAAAGGGACGGCGAACGAGACCAGCAGGAATTGAAGGAATGCCCATCCTCCCACTGCGACAAAAAGCCGGCGTCGGCCGGTCAGAGCCGTGACGAGAAGTACCGAGAGAGGAACCGTCAGGGGCATCACATAGCGAGGATCCTTGGCCTTCAGCAGGCCGAGCAGAATCAGCCCGCCGACCAGCGTCACGATCATCAACCGAAAAACAGGGCGGGCATGCGCATCATTTCCTGTCAGGAGGTGGGGGACCAGCCACAGGAACACCAGAGTCAAGGGAAGGAAGAAGTAGTAGCTTGCCAGGCAGCGCGGGTAGTAGATCCAGCCGAGCCAGGACCAGACTGCCGGATCCTGTTCCCAGGAGGCCCCGGCCGTCGTGAGTTGAAAACGGTGATACAAGGACGTGAGATTCGGCAGATACCACCAGAACACGAGTGGAGCAGCGATCAGGACAGCTTCCAGACGGTTTCGCATCGATCTGCGGCGATCCGAGGAATGGAAGAACGTCCAGACCGCAGCCGGAAGGATGAACACGATGAAGGTCCATTTCAGCAGCAGACCGGCGGCGGCCACTATTCCGAAAACCCACGACCAGTACCTGTCTTCGAACGACCGACTGCGGACCAGGACAAAGAGCGCCAGGGCGACCAGACCGGTGAGGGTCGGATCGAGGAGACTCTCCCGGCTGGTCCAGGCCACGAGCGGCAGCAGGAGAGCCACATGTCCGGCAAAGGCGGCCTCGACCGATCGCGATACCTCCCAGGCAATCCGAAAGCTGAAATAGCCGATAAGGAAGAGCGCCGGCAGGTTGGCAAAGAAGGAGATCCAGCGGGTAGCGCCAAAAACCGCGTAAACACCGGCTTCGATGAGGTAGTAGAGCGGGGGATAGTAGTCGCTGAGTCGGGCAAACTCCTCGAGCAGACGGCCATGTCGCAGTGCCTCGAAGTAATCCCAGCCCATATGCTGGTGATAGGCCATGTCCCAGGCAGGCGGCATCCGGTTGAGGCTGTGCCACAACGCGTGGACACCCAGGATGACGAGAAACCCGACCCACCAAAGCCGACGAGCCTGCGCGTATCCGGGATCCGACTGCATCGACGGGATTATCCCGCATTTTCCTCCAGAGGTCCCCATCACAACGACCGGGGGCAATGCTCACCACACTCCGTTGCGTTCCGTTGTTCCCGTCGTAGTTCACCTCGGCGTCGCGACGCCGGGGTGAGTCCCCCGCATCTCGGGGCCATCTGTGGTACATCTTAATCAAAGGAGATCCCGATGGCAGAGAGCGAGCATCGAGTCAAAATCCTGTATACCGAGTTCGTTACGCACGACGTCAAGAGCTTCATCTTCGAGAAACCTGCCGGTTACAGCTTCGAACCCGGCCAGGCGACCGAAGTCAGCCTTGCACAGGAAGGTTGGGAGGAGGAGCGCCGTCCCTTCACCTTCACGTCCCACAAGAGCGATCCCGTGCTCCAGTTCATCCTCAAGAAATATCCCGAGCATGACAGTGTGACCAAGCGCTTGCACGAGCTCGTTCCGGGGGACGAGCTCGTCATCCGGGACGTGTGGGGCACGATCACCTGGAAAGGGCCCGGGGTGTTTCTGGCAGGGGGCGCCGGGATAACCCCGTTCATTGCGATCCTCCGGAACCTCCGAGAGAAAGGCGAGCTCGAGGGTAATTCCCTTCTCTTTTCGAACAAGACCCACAAGGACATCATCCTGGAGCGGGAGTTCCGAGAGATGTTCGACCCCACCGGCGGCAAGTTGAGGTTCCTTCTCTCTCGTGAGCAACACCCCGGATATCACTCCGGCAGAATCGACAGGCACTACCTTGAGCGGGAAATCGGCGATTTCGCCCAGCATTTCTATGTCTGCGGCCCGCCGGAATTCGTCGACTCGATGAAAGAGACCCTCGCGGACCTGGGCGCCGACACCGACTCGCTGGTCTTCGAAGAATAGGTCCACTCTCAGGCTTCACAGTCGCCTGCAATCCCCTTCCCCCTGAACGTCTCGGGTCGGAGGATCGTGCTCCCCGAGACACCGGTCAAGCCGGTTTGGGGCAAGTCGACCTCGACACGGTTGGACAACCGAAGGCCGGGGGGACTATGGTGGATGCGCAGCCGGCCCCATGTGGAGCTGCCGAGCAACGAACCAGCAGGTTTCGGACGCAGGAGGGTGTGCAGCGTGACGAGACTCCTCTACATCATCGGCCTCACGATTGGCGGTTGGCTGGGCTGGTGGGGCGGGGCTCAGGTCGGCCTCACCACCGCCTTCATTCTGAGCAGTATCGGCAGCGTGGCAGGCGTCTACGTCGGCTGGCGCATCCATCGCGACTACCTCGATTGAGGACGAAGAGGGGTAGCTCTCCGGGGGCTCTACTCGGTGGTCCGGCATCCCCAGTATGTTGGCCTCGGAACGGCGGGGCTG
The DNA here is from genome assembly GCA_963823995.1 of uncultured Acidobacteriota bacterium. GTDB lineage: Bacteria > Acidobacteriota > UBA6911 > RPQK01 > JAPXNP01 > JARRKC01. The sequence continues at coordinate 1,203,705 of CAWGNQ010000006.1, read as the reverse complement.
GGGCTCGTCATTCTGTGGCCTCGGTTTCTGGTCGCCGTGCTGTGGGTGCCCATGATCGTCGTTTATTACTTCCTGGCTCGAGATGAGGAGCACCGCATGCTCGAGCAGTTCGGGTCCGATTACCGCGGTTACATGAAACGGACCGGCATGTTCCTGCCGAAGTCGGTGGAAGCCGTGTTCCTGAGGCTTCCGTTGCCACGCAGCTCCTCCCTGTGCGCCTTGCTCGCCTTTCTCGTCCTTGGCCTTGCTCTGGTCGGCAGTGCCTTCGCTCTGCGCTTCTATACCGTGAGCCACCTCTCCGTCTGGTCGAACGGTACCGTGACCGCGCTGGCCATCCTGCCCGACGACGTCGAGATGCTGAACCACCGGATGCCCTCCGTACTGGAACTGCCGGAGATTCGTTCGCGGTTGCAGGCGGAATCCGGCCCCCTTCTGGTCTACTTCATGCCCAAGAACTACATCATGCAGGGCATGATTGCGGATACGGGAGACCAGTGGCAGCTCTACAAACGTCACCACACCTCGGCCATGATCTGGGACTGGATCTTTCATCCGTTTCGTCATCTGGAAAACGCCCACGCCGCCATGCACCACGCCATGGACGGCGGATCTGAGAATGGACAGTCGGAAGACGGAACGGTCCGCAGGATGATTTTCCTTCGCGTGGGGACAAAGCATGGTAATCGGAATCCGTCGGCCGTGTTCGGCATCGATACGCCGCGCAGCCCTCTCTTCATGGCCGATGTCGACGTTCACAACCTCGTTCTCCAGCAGATCCGTGACCTGCCCTCCGAGACCGGCTGGGGACGCGTTCCTACGCCGATGTTCTAGTGTCCAGGCAAGCCCCGGAGACCACCTGCGCACTCCGTCCGCCTCCCATCTTCCGGTCCTGGAGATTCGATCTTCCAGCATTCGTTCGCGGATATCGTGCCACCGTCTCGCTCCTCGATGTTCGACATCTATCCATCTCGTAGATATGGTAATCCGCATGAAGACCACGCTCTTCATCGACGACAGCGTCATGATCCGGCTCAGGGAAGAGTCGGCGCGAACCGGAAAGGCCCTTTCCGAACTGGTCGAAGCGGCGTTGCGCTCGATGCTGGAGCGCCCGTCGCCCTCGCCATCGAGCGACTTACCGCCCCTTCCCGCCTTTCATGGGGGAGCGCCCCGCGTCGACCTGGCAGATCGTACCGACTTCCACAGGTTCTCCTTTCTCGAGGTACTCGATCCCCTTCGCGTCGGCTGAATCGGGAACTCAGCAGCTCAAGGCTGAACCTTCATGCCCGAGCACACGTTTCCTGAAACATGAACATGAATCGATCTCAGCGAGCCGGAATTCTCAGTCTGTTCGCGATTGTGATGCTGACTGCACTTGGAGCGAAGGCTCTGGGCCAGGGGACAAGTGCCGTGATCGGTCCGGTGGAGCACGTCTTCGCAAGGCACGGAGATGTTGATCTCAAGGTGTACTTATTCCGACCGCGATCCGAGAATCCAACTCGTGCTCGAGCCGCGATCGTGCTTTTTCACGGCGGCGGCTGGGCTTCGGGCGAGCCTTCCTGGGCCTTCGGTCGTGCGAAGCACTTTGCAGAACGCGGCATGGTTGCGGTGGCCGCCCAATACCGGCTGTCCGATCAAAAGCAGATCACCCCAATCGAGGCGATGGATGACGCCCGGAAAGCCATCCGCTGGGTGCGATCGAATGCAGATCGACTGGGCGTGGATCCCGATCGAATCGCGGCCTACGGTTGGTCGGCCGGCGCCCACCTGGCGGCCGCCGCCGCTGTGTTCGACGACGTTCCGCCTCGATCTGCAGTGAGTTGTGCCCCCAATGCGCTCGTTCTGGTTTCTCCCGCCGTCCACCTCGATGAGGACGGCTGGTTCCAGACACTCCTCGGTACCCGGGCCCAGTCCCTCGACCTGTCGCCGAGTCATCACGTCCGCCCTGGGCTCCCCCCGACCGTCATCGTCGAAGGGGGGCAGGATACCGTGACACCATTGGCGGGCGTGCAGCAGTTCGTGGACCGTATGCGTGAGGCCGGCAATCGCTGCGAGTTGTACGTGTTCGACGGCGCCGGACACCTGTTTACGCCGGTCGGGACACCGGACGACGGCTGGCCCAAACCCGACCCGGCCATCGAGGCCGCCGCCTTCTCCAAGCTCGACGAATTCCTGGTCTCTCTCGGCTACATGAAATGACCGAGAATCGGTGACACGCACGTATATCTGTCGTAAACCATCATCAGTAAAAGCTTTTTCTTGAGTCTGGCACCTATTCCCGTAAGACCGCCATCCCGATCGCTGCATCTCACCGGGATTGCGTCCGGTTGCCGGGATAGGCAAACGGCTCCCGGCAATGTCGCACTGATGGTCGCATTCACCCTCTCCGGCGCCGGCAGCGCGGAGGGTGTCTACTTTGGCGGGCGCATCGACGGCGATGGCTTCGATTGACGGCGACGGAACTTCTCCTCTTGTCGTATCGCCTTATGGATGGCCCGCCATTTCCGTTTCTGCGCTCGCTGTGCTCCCTCGTCCCGTCTAATCCCCTGGAACTCGAGCTCTCGCCGAAGCTTTCGAAAACCGTTGAGTCTTTCGGGTGGGAGTCTTCCGGAACGAACAGCCTCGACCACCGCACAGCCCGGCTCGCTTTCGTGCGAGCAATCCCGGAAGCGGCATTGCTCTGCGAGCCGGTAAATGTCGTCGAAGGTTTCGTCCAGTCCGGTGTCCGCGTCCCACAGACCAAGTTCCCGGATGCCGGGATTGTCGATCAGAAGTGCGCCCGTCGGATGGCGGAAGAGTTGTCGCTGGGTAGTCGTATGGCGCCCCCGCCCGTCTCGGAGTCGCACCAGGCCGGTCCGGACCACCTCTTCGCCGAAGAGCCGATTGACCAGGGTCGACTTTCCGACTCCGGAGGATCCGATCAGCGCCAGGGTCTGTGCGGGTCGGAGGAACTCCGAGATCCGCTCGATCCCTCGCCCGGTCAGGGCACTGATAGCCAGAACACGGAGCCCCGGAGACGCGCGCTCGACCTCCCGGCACTTGGCTTCAGCGTTGTCGACGCAATCCAACCTGTTCAGGATCGCGACAGGTTCCGCGCCGGACTCGTAGGCCATGACCAGCATCCGCTCCAAGCGGCGCAGGTTGAAATCCCGGTCGAGACCCATGACCAGGAAGACAAGGTCCACGTTCGCCGCTACGACTTGTTCAGCGGTTCGTGTGCCGGGCAGGCAGCGGGAGAGACCGGTTCGGCGAGGAAGCAGATCGAGAATCAGCCCGGTGCCGTCCCGCTCGTCCGTACAGGCCACCCAGTCTCCTACGACCGGGAGACGCGTCGGGTCGATTTCAGCCTCGCGATAGAATCGGCCGCGGAGCCGGCAACGAAGTTCAGCCTGCCCCGTCTGCGCCACCCATTGCCCTCGGTTTGCCAGGACTACCCTGGCGGGTATCGACCCCCGAAGGGACAGTTCTTCGAACGATTCGGAAAAGAAGCTGGTCCAGCCGAAGTCTTCAAGAGACATTACTCACCTCGAGATCAAGAAAACGAGAGAAACGAAGAAAGGCAGACCTCCGACTGCTCCTCGAAAGAAGCCCGGAAGTCACAATGAAAGACGACCCGTTAGACAAGCATAAGCTGAACTTCCTGAGTATCCCACAATCAGTCGCCGGGAACAATCAAACAATCCGTAGCAGGATGGGCCGGACCGGGCGGTCTACCGGACTGCGCCGGCTGCCGGACGGCCGGGGCGAGCGGGGCTTTACCGCGGCGTCGCGAAGGCGCTAAGGTTAGCGCGGGAGGTAGCGAACAGATGACCCGATCGACATTCAGCCATGATCACAAGATTCACGCAGGTTGGGGGACGCTCGCCCCATTCCTCCTGGCCTGTCTGGTCTCGACCGTGCTGCAGGCCCAACCCCGCCGGCTCGAAGTCATGAACAACGGTCGCTACCTGCAGGATTCCACCGGCAAGCCGTTTTTCTATCTCGGCGACACGGCCTGGGAGCTCTTTCACCGCTTGAACCGGGAGGAGGCCGATCGATATCTGAAGGACCGCGCTCGAAAGGGCTTCACCGTGATTCAGGCAGTCGTCCTCTCCGAGATCGGAGGACTCGATGCGCCCAATGCGTACGGCGACTTCCCCTTGCTCGATCGGGATCCCGCCCGGCCGAACGAGGCTTACTTCACGCATGTCGACTACGTGGTGAACGAAGCCGAGGAACTTGATCTGTTCGTGGGGATGCTTCCAACCTGGGGATCTTACTGGAAGCTGGTCGGAGAGAACCGCGTACGCCTCTTCACCGTGGAGTCGGCGCAGTCGTACGGCCGCTTCCTCGGCCGTCGCTACCGGGACAAGCCGGTCATCTGGATTCTCGGAGGAGACCAGAACATCGAAAACAAGGAGGAACGGGCCCTGATCGATGCGATGGCTCGAGGACTCCGCGAGGGTGACGGAGGAAGTCACCTCATCACGTATCACCCGCGCGGACCGGGCCGATCGGCCGACTATCTCCACTCTGCCGAGTGGCTCGATTTCAACATGTTCCAGTCTTCCCACGCCGCCCACGATCATGACAACGGACTCTTCGTCGAGCGCGACCTGGCTCTCCAGCCGCGAAAGCCCACGCTCGACGGCGAGCCGCGCTACGAGACGATTCCGGTCGGCTTCTACTGGGCGGACGCCAACCGGCTGGACCGGTTCGACGATTACGATATCCGGCAGGCGGCGTACTGGTCCCTGCTTGCCGGGGCCTGCGGGCACACCTACGGCAACAACAGCATCTGGCAAATGTGGCAGCCCGGACGCGACCCGATCATTTGGGCGAGGATTCCCTGGTTCAGTGCACTGGATCACCCCGGCGCCTTTCAAATGGGGCACCTTCGCCGGCTCTTCGAGTCCCGTCCTTACTGGAAGCTGGAACCGGACCAGGCGATGATCCTGAGCGGCCCCACCTCGGGCGGCGCCAAGATCCGCGCGGCCCGGGCGATCGACGGCCGTTTCGCCTTCGTCTACAGCCCGCGCGGCGAGCCCTTCACCGTGGACAAGAGCGTCATCAAGTCGTTGCGGATTCGGGAAACCTGGTTCGATCCCCGCTACGGCGTCGCCTATCCGGTCCACACGGGAGACACCACCAGCATCCAGACCTACACCCCTCCGACTTCGGGCCGCGGCCGCGACTGGATCCTCATCCTCGACGATGCCACGGCCGGATTCCCCGAGCCGGGGTCAGGTTCAGCTCGGCAGGGTGCCGTGTCTTTGCCGGTTCGCCGGGACCGCCGGACGGGAGAAGGGGAGAACGGATGGGATATCCAGCCTGATTTCGTGCCGATACGTGCCAAGCCTGGAGGTAGCCTTCTCCGGACGTTCGAGGCGTGCCGGGATTGCGACTTTGAGATCAAGCTGGAACTCCCATGCCACATGTCATGAAGATCGGAGTCTCGCTCCCAGCGAACCTGATCGAGTCATGCTTGAAAGACCTCGGTTCCGGGGGGATCAGAGGCGCTCATAGAAGCGTAGCGCTTCATCGGCGTCCCTGACTGCGTTCATTCTGTCCTCTTCGTTGACGAAGGACGGACGAGTTGCGAGCCAATGCTGGGCTCCCTTCACCCATTTCCGGAGATATTTGATCGACGGCATCTCCCGAACCTTCTTCCCGTTCTTCAGGAAGTAGACAGGACTGGTGTGGGCAAAGACTGAAACGTCTCTCGGGAGAATTCGATTGTGCAGGTCGGGATGATCCACGACCCGGGCGGCCAGCCATCCGCTCCGATCGAGTTCCACAGTTGCCTCGATCTCCATCGAGTACAGACCATCCACCGGCGGGTTGTTGAAGATGGCGACGGTCTTGTGGGAGACAGTGATACCGTTCAGCACGATCTCGAGCGTCGTGAACGGCAGCAGCGATCGGGCCCGCACACGGGCGCCGATCCGTCTTTTCCCGCTGAATTGGACGACATCTCCGGCTTCGCGGCCGTCGGCCTCGAATTCCAGGATGGGGCCGTTACTGATGAAGGACTTCCCTGCCCTGGCCCCCGCGAGCCAGGCGGCATAGTTGCTGCGTGCACCACCAGCCCGAACATAGGTCCGGTTGCTGCCGAGAGGTATGTCCTCGATGAACTTGTCGGTGCCCGCTGCAACGGGCAGCCGGAAGCCTGCGTTCAGGAACTGGTAGTAGAGATCCACCGGCCGCATGACGGGGAATTCGGACAGCGTCATCCCGGAGTTCTCCCAGGGATCCCAGTGGTTGGGGAGCTGCACGGGGTCATTCCAGGTAAGCAACTCAATCGCATCGACGAGACCCAGGGCTGCCGCAATCGGCAACTGTGCTCCCGGCAGAGAGCTGAAATGTGACCAGACGACTGTTCCCTGCTGCTCACGCACTGCCCGCATGGCCCGGATCAGATCCCAATGCGGATTGCTCTTCCAGTACTCCATGGCCCCACCGAAATCCGGGTAGCCGGGCACCAGGCGGCTCAATCCGAGAAGGGTCAAATGACCCATCTGCCAGTCCTGAATTTCCTGGCCGACAAAGATCTCGCACCCCGGGATGGAATTACGGTCGAGCCGGCCCGTGAAACGTTCGTTGACCGCGATGGGATTCTGCGGATCGGGCAAGTACAGGAGATTCAGAGCCTGCAGGTCCTCCGCCTGCATCTGGGGCAAGGCCTCCTCTGGTACCGGGAGATGGGCGTGCATGTCCCCGCTCAGGTAACCTCTTCCGCGCATGTCGACCCAGCGCCTCAATCGAAAGGTCTTTTGAATCACCCGACCGCCCGCACCTCCGGCGATAGAGACCGATTCCGGCAGCGTCTCCAGGCCCCGTCGAACCTCGATGCTCGCGCCGTTTTGCGGAATCGTGAATGCGAACTGACCGCTTACGTACGCCCAGCGTTTGCCCAGGTATTGGACGTGAGGATGATCTCCCTCGATCTCCACCTCCCGGCCCGCGGAATCAGTCACTGCAACCCGCGCTGCGGACGGCGCTCCCGAGCCATCGTCGATGACCTGTCCCTCGAACCGAGTTGCGGATCCGCTGCACTGGAATGAGATTCCAATCATAGCCCAGAGACAGAGCCAAGCGACCGATGAGGCTTTTATGGGCACAGTCTGCTCGCTTTTACAGTCTCCGTAAAGCGTCAAATCGGACCCTGCCGGAGCGTGGAACCGCCCTTGCGTTCATGCGCCCACGTGAAAGTGAACGACATGATCCAAAAGGGGACTTTTGGTGACTTCGAAGTGTGCCCGTCGCGATCCGTCTTCGACGTAGGGCTTGAGCCGAACCAGACCGAATGGACCGGCAAACTCCTTGAAAGTCTGCCACGTGTAGGCGCCACGCACCGTCTCCTCCGGCCCCAGGAAGGAGGCGTCAATCTCGCCATGCTGTTCGAGAGGAGCAAAGCGGAGGTAACAGTCCTCGTAGAAGACATTCGAGAGGGATCGATGACCATACCGGGCCAGGAGATACAAAGTGAAGTAAACGGCACGCTGAATCGTTGGAAATTCCTGCCCCAAGCGGTACGCCCAATTGTACTCATTGGTACAGGCGAAAAAGAGGGGAACGTACACCCCCGCGAGTCCCGACTTGGACAGACGTCGACGACAATCGCTGCTGAGGATCAGTCGGCCCCGGTATTTCCGAATCAGACCGGTTATGTCGGCGAGGACGTGGACGACATGCAGGTCGAAAAAGTCCGTTTCCTGGTAGATTCCTTTCAACTGGGTTCGCTGCTCGTAAAGGAAGTCACCCCAGTACATCTTGGCCGCCTCGCGGCAGAGCTGACGCGGGAGATTACCTGTGGCCGTCGCGCGGACCCCCTTTTCACCCAATGCCTCGACAAGGAAACTGAAGAGGGTCATGACCGGTGCGACAGGCTCGACGTCCAAAGGATCTGAAAAGGTGATCAGTTCGGGTGAGGTGAGCGGATGAACCAGAAGTCGAAACAGTTGATCACTCGTCAGTCCGTAGTACGGCTCACAGGTTGCCGCAAACCGCCTGGCACGACGAATCGGATCGAGATCGACATCCTCCCTCCGCCTTCCAGCGAACGAACCGAGAGGCACCGGGTTCGGAATGTGCTCGTGCCGTTCCCGCAGCAAACAGCACTGTTTGTACTTCTTCCCGCTGCCGCAGGGACAGGGGTCGTTTCGACCGACCTTCTTCATCGCCGATGAACAATGCTAACAACGCGGGGTTGCCGACGTCCAGGGTTGATGGAACCCAGTGGAAATTCCGCCGAAGCGACCGGCGGACCTGCAATCAGGTCGCGGACGATGCGACAGGTGTCTGTACCCGTCCGGCAGTTCGATCACGTATCATCATCATGGAAATTCGAACCGTTAACCGGTTCAAGCGGTCGATCGATCTCGACTGTCCGTGCATCGTAGCCGGTCGCACCGTCGGGAAAGGTTCCGGACGGTTCGCCCACCTGGAGGTTACCGTAGCCGTCGGTGGCACGAACGCGGATCGTATGCTTGCCTCGAGAGGCCTTCCAGTCGTAGCGCCAGACGACCCAAGCCAGCGGACCGAGTTCGGACTCGACGATGTCGGCTCTGTTCCAGGCTCCCTGATCGACCTGAACCTCGACACTCTGGACGCCTCGATCGCCGGCCCAGGCGATCCCGCCGACGGGCACACTTCCGTCGGAGACGTGGTCCGTCGCGACCGCGTCGATGATCGAGATGACATGGGGACGTGCCTGTCGGCTCCAGCCCCGCCTGACCCAGAAGCCGTCGCCTTCGCGCTCGACCGCTTTCATGCGGGTGATCCACTTCGGCTGCTTCATTCCATAGCGGTTCGGGATGTAGATCCGCAGAGGAAAACCGTGCTCCGTCGGCAGCGACTTGCCGTTCATCCCGTACACCAGCAAAGTGCGGGCGTCGAGCATGTCCTGCATGGTGACGAACTCGTAGAAATCGTCGGCCGAATGAACTTCGAGAGCCTGGGCGGCGGGTGCCAGCTCGAGATTTGCCAAGATGTCTCTCAGCCTCGCTCCCGTATACCGCGTCGTCCCGATCAAATCTCCGCCGATGGGATTGGAGATGCACGACTGCGTGATCGTCTCGGTAACCGCCGGGTAGTCCATGATCTGCTCCAAGCTCAGTGGATCGGTCTTCTCGAACAGTCCCTCGATCTCCAGTGACCATTCCTTTCCCTGGATCACCGGCGGGCGTGTGTCGATGTCGATGCGGTAGAACTCCGCGTTGGGTGTGATCGCCGGCCGGTTGCCGGGTACCGGTTTGACCGAACCCGCTCTCTGGCCAGGGGTCGTCACCGTCGGCAGGTCCTGAAGCGGCTGCCCGGCACCGCTGGCCCGTCGTCTCTCCACGAGGTAACGGCCCAGTCCCCCCGCGGACAAAGTCAGTACGGCAGAAACACCGGCGGCGGTGAGAAGACCCCGCCGGGTGACTCCATCGCTCCGCGCAGTCTTTCCGGAATCTTCCCCGGCGGGTTGGAGCAACCGTCCGACGACGATTCCCCAGCCCACGAGCAGAAACGTCAACCAGAGGAGACCGGGCAAGCCGCGAAATCCTTCGCCTCGGACGATTTCCAGGACGACGGCGAGGACGAGGGCGAACAAGCCCGCCAGACACCCCACCGAGAGCGCAGGCAGTGTCGATCTTCGGATCGTCCAGGCCGCGACGACACCGATCAGAGTCGTTCCCCCGAGAAAGAGGGCAATGCCCATCGCCTGCTCCATCGATTTTGCCGCCGAACTGATCGGACCGACTCCTAATGCCTGGATGATCAGCACCATGGTATCGATCGTGGTCGTAATGATTCGGCCCGGCAGCACGCGAGCCAGCCAGTCAAAGAGATCGAACGGCAGAAAGGGCAATCCGACGTAGACCATGCCCAGGTAGAGCAACGCGACCAGAGGAGTGGACGTCATCGCGGCCACGAGAGCACCAAGGCCAAGGGATGGCTTTCGCATGGGCGTTCCTTCATGACGGGGCCGCTGAGGTGAGGCCATTCTGTCAACAAACGAACCACCACGGCTCAGTGGAGGTGGAAAGGAGCGAGCCGGAATTTGTCGAGATCCATGCTATCGAAGACGATAGGGACCTTCAACACACGTGTCGAGCAGGTGTTTGCCGGACGCGTCTGCGAACTGGACTGGCGCGAACCGGTCCCTCGGTCTGGTTTCGAACTCATGTCAGCTGTTAGGATCGAAGTATGGAATCAGAACAGAGACTGGCGACCACCGTCCTGATCTTTGGCAAGTCGGGCTGACCGTACACCTCGGCCGCCCGTGAGGACTATGGCCAAAAAGGCGCGGTGGTGGAATACCATGACGTGAAGAGTGACCGGCAGGCGATGCAACGTATGCTGGAACTGAATGGTGGAGCCCATGAAGTCCCGACCATCGTCGAAGACGGTTCGGTCAAAGTGGGCTACGGCGGAACCTGAGGTGTCTAGACTCCGGCGGTCGCCGGAATGAAGCAGTATTCCTCATGAGACCCCGTTCCGACAGGCTGCGGTGGCGGCAGGCCGCAGATGAAGCGGCGCCCGCCTGCACCGGCTGGACCGGGGAGCCTCAGCGCAAGACACGCAGGAAACCGCCAAGCCTTCTGCGGTGCAGGGGTCAGGGGGCCGAGGGACTATAATCGTTTTTCCATGCGACGTCTCATTGCCCTGCTCGTCCTCCTTTCCGCCTTCACTACGTCGCTCTCTGTCAACCAGCAGCCTCCCGACCTGCTGGAACAGATGATCGGGCAGATGATCATGGTGGGGTTTCGGGGCATCGAACCCGACCCGCGAAATCCGATCGTCACCGACATCTCGGAGGGAAGAATCGGCGGCGTGGTCCTCTTCGATGTCGACGGTCCCGGCGGCGGAGGCGAAAGGAACATTCGGTCACCGGAACAGCTCCGCCGTCTGACCTCGTGGCTCGAGGAGAAGGCGGGATCCCTCCCCCTCCTGGTCGCCATCGACCAGGAAGGCGGAAAGGTGAACCGCCTCAAAGTCAAATACGGCTTTCCTCCCACTGTCTCGGCACGCGAACTGGGTGATCGGGACGATGTCGAGCGGACTTCGCAAGTCGCGGATCGAGTCGCCGCAACGCTCGTCGCGGAAGGGATCAACCTCAATTTCGCCCCCGTGGTCGATCTCAATACGAATCCGGAGAACCCGGTCATCGGCTCGAAGAACAGGAGCTTCTCGGCCGACCCGACGATCGTCGTCCGGCAGGCACAGGCATGGTTCGACGCCCATCGCCGTGCCGGCGTCATCTCGACGCTCAAACACTTCCCGGGTCACGGTAGCTCCCGGGCCGATTCACATCGCGGCTTCGTCGACGTGACGAAGACCTGGGACCAGAGAGAGCTCATCCCATACGGCAGTATGATCGCAGGGGGTTTCTCCGACGCGGTCATGACTGCGCACATCTTCAACGCGCGATTGGATCCCGATTATCCGGCGACGCTCTCCCGGGCGACCATCACCGGCATCCTGCGCAATCAATTGGGCTTCCAGGGTGTCGTAATTTCGGACGATATGCAGATGAAGGCGATTTCAGAACATTACGGACTGGAAGAAAGTATCCGACTCGGCCTCGACGCAGGTCTCGACATCTTCCTGTTCGCGAACAACTCCGCTTTCGACCCGGACATCGCTCGAAAGATCTGCGGGATCATCCGCCGACTGGTCGATGAAGGGACCATTTCTCGGGCACGAATCGAAGCGTCGTACGGGAGGATCTGCAGGCTCAAAGCACGGATCGGACGAGTTGTGCGGCCGGAGACGCCGAACGATCGGGCGCATCGCTGACAGACTGCGGCGATCGGAAGCGATGGTGGGATCGAGAATCGAATGGACCGCATAGGATGGAAGAGATCATTGTCTCCTCCCGGAGATGGATGTCCCTTCCCCGGGCCTTCGATCTCGGCCGTCAGAAAGAACGCCATGGGGTGTTCTCGGCCACCGGTATTCACGCAGTCGGCATCGTCTCTGCGGTCGCTGCATCACCTGACATGAGCGCCGATTCCCGACGACTCATACGTTCCCGTGCAAAAGGTATCCTCTCTGGGCCGACTCAGTCTCTTGCGCGTTCGTGATCCGACTCCTCCTCTGCCGGGTCTGTTGACCCGGGAAATATCGCTTCGACCTCTCGGCGGAGACGATCCAGTTGGAGCAACATCTCGAGAATACCGGCCTCCCTCTGGAGAAAGACACCCCTGAGAGTCAACCAGGCATCGATCGAGCGATGGATGCCTTTCCATGCGACCTGGGCCGATCTACGGCCATCCTCCGCACTGTAGGGATCGGGGCGTCCATCCGCCTGAAGGGTCATTCCCGAAAGAGCGCGGAAGATCTTGCTGCAGATCAGGAAGCGGAAGTGGACGATGGTCTCCAGGGCATCACGACAACGCTCGAGATCCTGCAGGGTCAGTCCCTGGTTCGGTGACATTCCCAGCTCGACTTTTTGCTGGAAGGAGCCGGCGGCCGAGACGAGAGCTTCCTCGAGAGTCTGCAGATGAGCCGCCGTCCCGAAAGCATATTGTTCGGCCCGCTGGACCAACGGCTGAGATCGGAGCTCTCCGAAGGTCCTGATTATCTCCTCTTCTCGGTGGTCCGCCTCCTCCGGATCGACTCCATACTCCTCCATCTTCTTGTCGAGGAGCTTCCGGGCCAGAATCAGACTGTCAATCACACCCTCCAGGTGATCGTCCGCCGGGGCCTTCGGTTCGTGTTCAACTGCAAATGCCAGGCACTGCGACTGGTGATCGCATCGCTCACACCATCGGTCACAGTAATTGTAGATTCCCCGAATATGATTCGGGTCCCTGGCCAGTTCGAGAAACCTTTCTTCGTCCATTCTGTCCCTTCCCTTTCCGGATCGCCGCCGATCCCGTCTTGCCCTGGAGTTTTGAGTTCCTGCGAATGAACCCATTCGCAGGAACTCTTCTCTCACTGACCTATTAACGTCCGAGCAATCCAAATCTACGAAATCCGGAAAGGGAAACTTCCTGGTGGCACTCATCGGAATGTCCGCGTGCCTCTTGACGTCCATGCCGTTTCCAATGAAGGCGCGTCCCGATTCATGTGACTCCGTATAACGACCCATCCCGCCCGCGTGCAGGATTTCTCCGATTTCATCGTAGAAAATGACTCGCGCCTTCAGCGCTGGGATCCGCGTTGTGCCCGGTTAACCTGGGCCGAATGGCCCAGGCTCTGGGATGATGTGACGCCTTTGGCGTCTTCAATCCCTATCCGCAGGAGCACGGAGACGCCAACGACATCGCCTCATCCACGCATCTCGCACCGCGTTTCGAATTCCAACGGCGCGGCCTCCGAGACGCCAACGGCGTCGAATCATCCGCGAGCTTTGGGCAACGCCCAAAGTATCGATTTTACAGAGAGACCGACAGCGGAGAGAATGCAGATGGTCAGATTAGCGTAAGGAGACTGAACATGACCGAAACTTCCGATCCTACCGCCCGGCTCGAGGCCAACAAGGCGACCGTCCGACGCATCCTCGAGAAACTCAACGCCGGAGACGTCGAGGGCTTCATCTCCACCCTCGCGCCGAACTACGTCCGTCACTGCCAGGCGATGCCGCCGGAACTCCAGGAACTTCACGGGAGAGAGGCGATGCGCGACTGGCTCGTCTCCAACCGGCAGACCTTTCCCGACTACCACGAAGACATCGAATGGCTGGTCGCTGAAGGAAACTTCGTCGCCTGGCGATCTCGGGGAACGGGTACCCAGGCGGGGCCGCTGGGGCCGTTTCCTGCAACGAACAGGCGGATGGACCTGATCATCATCGGGGTGCATCGCTTTGAGGACGGCTGCATTGTGGAGACCTGGACATCATGGGACAACCTGGCGGTGCTCACGCAGCTTGGGCACTTTCCACCGGCCGGGCAGTAGCTCGCTGCCGCCCGGCCGGTTCCGCTCGCCCCGCGCCTCGGCCTTACGTGAGGTGAGGGATCCGAGCCGAAACAAAAGGGGGGAGAGAATGAGACATCATCCACCGACTCGAAGAGACTTCATCAAGTCCGCTACGGTAGCCACGCTGGGCTTGACCGCCGGTCTCTCGGCCGCACCGCCCAAACCGGTCGTCAGCATCGTCCGGATTCCGAACGACAACACCGAGTATGCCGTCGAGAAGGCCATCGATCTCCTCGGAGGGATCGCCGACGTCACGGCAGGCAAGCACAGCATTCTTCTGAAACCCAACCTGGTCTCCGAGGACCCGCGGTGTACGACCAAACGAACCGTCGTGCATGCCCTGGCAAAGCTGATGAAGGGTGCGGGCAAGGAGGTCATGATCGGCGAAGGTTCCGCGGCGGCCGGAAACTTCAACGTCAAGGGAGGCGTGATCTATAGGACCCGGAAAGAGAACATCCTGGATCCGATGCAGAACTACGTCTTCGATCAGCTGGGTTATTCGGATTTGGCCCGGTCGATGCATATTCCTTTGATCAACCTTCACTCCGGTGAACTCGTCGATGTACCTGTACCGAACGGCCTCGCGCACCAGAAGCTCACGCTTAACAAATCGCTGACGGACATCGACCTGCTGTGCTCCGTGCCGATGATGAAGACCCATGTTCTGGCGACGGTGACCCTGGGCATGAAGAACCTGATCGGTCTGTACCCCGGAACGGTCTATTATTCGGTCAGGTCCTGGCTGCACGACCGGGCAGCCGAGAAGGGGTCTCCCGGCGTCGCTTTCGAGATTCTCGATATGGTCCGAGCCAACAAATTGGGTCTGGTCGTCGTCGATGCCTCCATGGCCATGGAAGGCGACGGTCCATCTGCCGGTCAACTGGTGAAGACGGACCTGATCATCGCCGGGACGAATCCCCTGGCGACCGATATGGTTGCAGCAAAGATCATGGGATTCGAAACCGGGGAAGTGCCTACCTTCGTCCTGGCACAGAAGCTCGGAATGGGACCGGCGGAGATCTCCGATGTCGAGGTTCGCGGCGAGAGCATCGAGAGTGTGCGACGCAACTTCGTCAAGCCCAACGTCGTCTCCTGGACGTCGATCAATGAGTTCTGGGGCGTGCAGGAACTCTAGACTGCGCGTCTTCTGGCGCGTTTCGAGATCATCGCGGCCATCTCCTGCACCTGGCCTTTGAGCATCGAGTAAGGCACTTGGATCGACCTTCCATCGCGAGTGGTGACCAGCAGCGCAACGATGGGCATCCGATAGACCATCCCAGGCTGCCTGGGATTATTCAGTCCCGGAAGCCGGACCTCCTTGATCTCGGACCAACGGCAGCGAAAGTCCTCGGCCGGAGGCAGAAAAACCCCGAAGCGCTCCCTGGCCGCTCGAATGCGGAGACCCGGGTCCCCGGTTTCGATCCGGAGAATCCAGTATCCCCAAGCCTGAAAGAACATCCACGCCGCTGCCAGCAGGAGAAGCACCAGGGGGGCCAACAGGAGGAGAAAGCCGCCCGGTCGGTCGACCAGCAAAAAGAGCGCCAAACCCAGATCGAGAAGACCGATGAAGAGCACCGTCCAAAACGATCGGAGCCGGCATCGGATGTGAATCGGCGACATCGACGACTGTTCCGCTTCCTCGTCCGACGAATCCCTCATCATGATCCGGCCAAGATAGCACGGCAACGTCGACCGGGCGCGGAGTTCGATCCATCTTTCGGCGGGTGCTGCCGGGAAACGCCGGCAAGGACGAACCTGAGGCCGCTACCATGGCGGCTGCTCGATCGTGTCGTCCGAATGTCGACGATTTCGGACCACCGGTCGAGAATTTCTCCACTTCATGTCGGGTGAAGTCTATAGTGGACTCGCATTCGAAGGAGGGAAGTATGGAACGAAGAGCTTTCATCGGGCAGGGTTGCACTTGCGGACTGGTTTCACTCCTGGGAATTTCCGAGCTCTCCGGTCGACAAACCGGGGAAGCGGCCTCCGGAGAGACGCAGAAACATGTGCCCCAGCCCATGAGCGAGAAGCAGGTCAGGAACATCCTGAAGTTCATCGATGCTTCCGAGGACGAACAGGTCAAGAAGGAGATCTTCGAGCAGTTGGGCTACGAATGCCTCTACTCGAGAGGTCTCGACAAATGGGTCGATCAATACGTCGGCAATGTGCAGGCGTTTCTGGACCGGGTCAACGTCGAACACAAGTCCAAGTATTGGGAGAGCCTCGAGTTCAATGAGGATCAAACCGTTCTCACTCTGACCGGGCGCAAGGTCGAAGGCTGTGCCTGTTCCTTTTCCGACTGCCCCAATCCCCCCCAGTCTCTTTGCCACTATTGCTGCAAGAACTTCCAGCAGAAGCTGTTCGGAAGGTTGCTTGGACGCAAGGTGGAGGTTGAGGTCACAACGGGTTTCCTGCTGGGTGACGATCACTGCGATACGGTCATCCGGCTGGTTTAGGCCGAAAGTCGCTTGGCCGCCCCTGATCGACATCAAGCCGTACGTACCGGTCTTCGTTCGACCATTGGGGGGTCGATTCGGTCGGTTGGCTCGAAAAGAGGGACGATTCGCTACCGGACGCCCGAACCATGAATCGAAGATCCCCAATCTCAAATTCCTACCAAAGGCTCTCTTCCTTTGGCGGGGGACCGTCGTAGGCATGCTTGACTTCGAAGACATTGAACCATTCCCAGTTCTCGCCGGTGCTCCAGCTCATCGGGAGAATCCCCCAGCCGGTACTGTAGAAGCCGGCGTGTGAGGAGAAATCGAGCAGCCGGATCGGAAATGGTTCCTCCACAATTCTCTGCTCCAGCAACCTGCAGCCCCGGTCTCCGTCGAAGAGCGTGACCCAGGGACTGGCCAGATACGGCTTGAGAATGATGTCGCCGGCCCGGGGGGCGGTGCCCACCCTCCGAAGGAGCCGGGCCCCGGCTTCACTTGCGTAGTAGCGAAAGCCCCACTCTCCCGTAAACCATACCGTCCGGTCCGGACGCTCATACTGACGGACGAGCTCCTGCGTCGTGTCCCGATAGACTGCAGCATAACGGTAGTCGGCGATCGCCGGGAGGAGGGCATAGAGGGCGGTGAGAATGACGCCCGCCCAAACGAGATTGCGCAGAAAATAGGGATCGTCGATTCGCCGTTCCAGTCTACGCACCCAGACAATGACGACCGGCGGCAAGGCCAAAAGCGCATAGCGGGCCGATCCGGCATAGAAGAGCAGCAGAGCGGCGACCAGGATCCCGAAGAACCACAGGACGAGGACCCTGGTCGCCACATCTCGTTCCCCAACCAGAAGGACGAATTCCCAGAGAACCAACACCCCGGAAGAGAAGAAAAGGGCGAACAAGAGCACATGCAGCCAGTGCCACCCCGACACGAACGTGAAAAACGGCACGAACGACAGGAGGAAGACCAGCAGCCCGACCCGTGTGCGGAAGGTGCCGGCGAAACCGTACCAGAGTACCAGCGGACACAAGAAGACGGCCCCCAGATTGAGGAGGAAGCTGAGCCCTTTGGTGCCGAACAGCGCCCAGTCGAAAGCGTCGCGCTTGTTCATGTGCAGCACCGTATTCACCAGGACGAAGCGGTCGTAGTGCCAGTAGGCGCGAAGATACCAGAGCCCCCACAGCATCAGCGGCGCCGCAAGGACGAGCCACCATCGGCCCGCGGGTACCGCACCGTCCTGCAGCCGCTTCAAAGTGAGCCCGGCCGCCATCAGGAGCAGCAGTCCGACCGAAAGGAGGCTCATGAACGACGCGGCCAACAGACTCAGCGTCAGGACCACCCAGTCACCTCTCCGGCCTCCGTCCGGGAGGATGCGCAGAAACCGGCTGACAGCCAGGGTCCAAAAAGCCAGCATCGGAACGTCCGGCATCAATGTGTGACCCAGCACCAGGAACGCGGGCGATACCAGAAGGAGCAGAGCCGCTGCCAGACGCCTTTCCACGAAATAACGGGAAAGGTCATACATCGCGAACGCCGCCAGAAGCGGAAAGACTAGGAAGGCCAGGTGGTCCAGCCATTCAAGGTTGCCTCCTCCGATCACGCGGAGCGCCGCCAGATAGTACGAGGTCAACGGAAGATGACTGTGGCTGGCGGCGTCTGAAGCGCCGATCCCCTCGAAAACCGCGGGATAGTCATATGGAAACAGCGGCTTTTCGAGAATGTTGTCCGCGATCTGCAGGTAGATCCGGTCGTCGATATGGAAGGCCTGCCCGAGGAAGGGCAGGTACAGAAGACCGAGCACCAGTACCACGGCCCAGCGTGCGGATCGCGTCATCTCATTCAGCCGGCGGCGTAGTCACCCGGCGAGCGCCGGGCTTTTGAAAGCTGGGTCCGGTGAAACCAGGCAACGTAGAGGCGTTCGACCAGACGGATCAGCGGCACTTCGGGCATGAGGCCGAAGAACCGCCATTTCAGTCGGAGTCGGAGATATCGATAGTAGAGCCCGTACGTCGCCATGAGAACGGGCTTGAACCGGTTGTTGCAGAATCGCTCGAAAGCTCTTCGCTCGAAGAAGCGGCTCACCGTATTGATCTTCCCGACGAATCGTTGCTGCTGGGCGGACAGAAAGGGGTTGTTGATCTCCGAGAAATGAAAATGGCTCCACCCTTCAAGGGTATCGGGGAACTCTGCGCCATGAACCAGTCGTGCCTTGTCATAGAGAGTCGTACCGGGATAAGGCGTATAAACGGCTACCGGCGCGACGCCCGCGTTCGCATTCCCACCCAAAAGCTGAAACATGAAGTCTACCGTCTCCAGAGTCTCCTCGCGATCTTCATTTGGAAACCCGGCCATAAACCCGTATTTGACATAGACGTCAGACTCCGCCAGTAGCCGGTTTACATCGCGCACCTGGTCGAGCGTGTTGCGCTTCATGATCTCCTTGAGCCGTTTCTCCGACCCCGACTCGATGCCGATCCAGAGTTCCTTGAAGCCGGCGCGGTAGAGCTTGTCCAACATTTCCGGGCTGCGCCGATAGAGATAATCGATCCGGCAGGGCACCTGGATCAAAAGATCGAGATTCTCCTCGATCAGCCGATCACAGATTTCCTCCACGCGTCCCGGATGACCAAAGAAGTAGTCGTCCTCGATAAAGATCGCCTTGACCTCGAACCGCTCCACGAGATCGGTGATGTCAGCCACGACCCGCTCCGCCGAATGGTAGCGAAAGCGCCGCTCGTTGAACTTGAGGTTGTAGCAGAACTCACAGTCGTAGGGACAGCCGCGACTCGTCACGATCTGCAACTGCGCCTCGTTGGTCGACGGAGCCTTGGTGAAGTAGTGCTCCATCCGGATCAGATCATAATTGGGCCGCGGGATGGCATCCAGGTCTTCGATCATGGGTCGGGGGGGTCCCCATTTCAGATCGTCGTCTTCCTTAAAACCGACTCCGGCGACCCTGGAAATGTCTTCCTTTTCACACAGACAGTCGGCCAGCTCGACAATCGTGATCTCGCCTTCCCCTTTGACGACGATGTCGCAAAGCGCGTCCCTGAGCGTCGACTCGGGGCACAGGCTCGGATGCACGCCGCCCCAGACGATGGGTAGCTTCGGATCCTGGCGGCGGACGGCGCGGGCCGCCTTCAACCCCCCGCGGATCTGCATTCCGGTCATCGAGGAGATGCCGACGAAGATCGGTGTCTCGCGACGTACGGCTTCCGCGACATCACGCTCGAACGTGTCCGTGATCCGTTCGTCCACGATCTCGACGCGATAGCCCGCCTGTTCGAGCACCGTTCCGAGATAGAGGCAGGCGAGCGGCAGACCAACGTTGATTCCGAAGACGTCCATTCCGGTCGTCGGGTACACGAGGACGATCTTCCCGCGGTCCCCCTTCGATTCTCGCCGCCAGGGGAACTGCGCTTCGGAATTAGTTGCCTGTTTCATCTCTTCGTGCCCTCTCCCAAGGGTCAAGCCTGGCGGGCTGCCGGGCCCGACCCTCATTCTATCGTGACAGCCAGCGCTTATAGAGATTGCCTGCCAGTCGCGTCAATCCGGGCAGGCTCTCTTCGAGACCCGGTTTCCAACGCAGGAACGGAGTCGTCCATCCCGGATGATTCACATAGTCACAACGCCCGCAGATATCGAGCTGGTCGAAGCGTTTATCGTACAGGAGCTTTCTCTTCTCTTCGAAGGCCGGGGAGTGCCAGACTTCGTGGATGGTCTGGCGCGTCACGTCGCCCACGGCGTGGTCGGCCTCGGAATCGAAACAGCACATGGCGACCCGACCGTCAGCCAGAATTGTGATGTAGTGGTACAGTCGTTCGCAGAAATTCACCTTATTCGGCGGACGCCCATGATTGGTCAAGCGTCCGGCCCAATTGAAATAGACCGAGAAGCGGACTTCGTCCGCCTCCTGCCACGCTCTGCGGAACCGCTCGCGCGTACTCTTGTTTTCCTCGACGGTCACCATTGCGATCGAGACGTGAGGCGTTCTCATCCCCAGTTCGTTGCGGCGGCGGATGAAGCGCAGCACGTTGGTTCGAACCTCGTCATAGTCGAGACCGATCCGGATTCCCTCGTAGGTCTCCTTGTCTCCGCCATCGATCGAAACGATCAGACTGTCTGCGAGGTGCTCCTTCAGGATCGCTTCCCCGACCTCCGCATCCAGCTTCGAACCGTTCGTCGTCAGGTTGATATGCGTTTCCGGAGCGAGCCGGCGTGCCTCCCGGAAATAGTCGAGGACACCCGGGACCAGCAACGACTCGCCGTGCAGAAACGGCAACAGCTTGCGGGCCCGCCTCTCACCGCACTCTCGAGCGAGCTTTCCGAACAGCTCCTGCGACATGATCCTGCGCGGCCGTTTCATGGCGGGTGTCGCGCAGATCGTGCAACGGGCGTTGCAGATGTTCGTCAGTTCCACGTAAACGTGGTCTGGAAAGTCCGGATATCGATACATAGGTCATCAACCGTTCAATTGACCCGCGACGACTGGCGCTGCAGGAAGCTTGGCAGCAGGTTCCGCTCGATGGCCCGAACATACTTCAGGCTCGAACGGAGTGCAAACAGCTTCGGAAGCATCCGCAGAAAGCGCCAACGCGTCAAAAAGAACATGGTATAGGCCTTACGCTGCAGGCGCTTCAGCGTTTTGAAGTCGAATTCGCGGGTCCGGATACGGTGGACCCGATTGAGATGATCGGTCTGGTCGTACAGTTGCTCCCGGATGATCTGATGACTGAGCTCGGTGCCCGGATAGGGAATGACGATGCTGAACAGAGCTTCGTCGAGTTCCGTTTCACAGGCAAAGCGGATCGTCATATTGATCTCTTCGATCGTCTCCGTAGGAAATCCAATCATGAAGAAGCCGAGCGTCTCGATGCCGTTTTTTCGGCACCAGCGAACGGCATCCTTCACCTGATACAACTTGAGATACTTCTTCGTCAGCTTCTGGATCCGCGGACTCGCCGATTCGATCGCGATACAGAGATGGTGTGTGCCAGCCCTGGCCAGCTTTTCGATCAGTTCCTCGTCCAGGCGCTCCAGCCGGACCCCGTTTCCGAACTGCATGGCGATCTTCATCCCCGACTCGACGATCAGATCGCAGATCCGTTTGGCCCGATCCATGTCGAAGTTGAAGATATCGTCTTCGATCATGAACTCCCGAATCCCATATGTCTCATACAGGAGCTCCATCTCGCGAAGTACATGCTCGGGACTCCGGGCGTGAAACTTCTTGCCGAACAGATCGTGGCAGTAGGTGCAGTGCCAGGGACACCCCCGGCTCGTGAAGATCTGAATGGCACGCTTGTACTTCGGAGTATGACGGGCTGACTCCGCCACGGCATAGCGGTCCAAATCCAGCAGCTCGTAGGCGGGTAACGGGATCTTGTCCACTTCCTCGATCGGGGGACGCGGCAGATTCCGGCAGATCGTCTCCTCAGGGTCCTTGTATGCGATGCCCGAGACGCCGGCAAATCCTTCCCCGGAGGCCATCCGGTCGATCACCTCACCGAATGTCGCTTCCCCTTCACCGAAGCAGACCATGTCGATGAACGGTTCGCTCAACACCTCGTCGGCCTCGATGGTCGGATGCTGGCCGCCGAAGATCGTCAGGATCGACGGGTCATGCTCCTTGACGGTCCGGGCGGCGATCGCCGCACCTTCCCACTCTGCGGTCATGCATGAAAAACCCGCCAAATCCCATTTGCGCTCCCGCAGCCGACGGTCGAGCAGCCTGGCCGGTTCCTGTTCGAGGGCCAGGTCCAGGATCTCCACATGGTGTCCTCTCCGCTGCGCAATGGGGGCAATGTAGGCCAGTCCGATGGGAATCCCAAGGATGAAATCCATGAACGTCGGCTTTCCTCGAACCAGCAGAATATTCACGTCTGCTCCTCCCCTCTCAGCGATCGATGAAGATCGGAAGTCGATAGAAAACCGCCAGCTTCTCCGCCTTGGGAATCCACTTGCGCAATTCGAAGATATCGACCATGAAACTTCCCACGATCGCCGGCAAACGGGGATTCGGCGCATGGCAGTCACGACACGCCGGATAGTCGTCGAGTTCTCCGGTGAGATGCGCGTCGCGCAGGCGATGCATCTTCTCCGAATTCCAGAGTTCGAAGACCGTCTGATCGGCAACATTTCCGACCGGCTCGGACTCGTACATGTGACAACAGGGCCGGAAATCGCCTTCGTAGTTGATGTGAACCGGTCCCTGCCAGAGCTGATAGCAGGGGTGACGGCGACGGTCGTGATGGACCCGCTCGTCCAGTGCGACCCCGGGAATGACGACCTCGTCCTCCTTGATCCGGATCTCATCGACACCGTCGATCTGCCACATCCGGTGAAAATCTTCGACCTGATGCGCGTTATTCGGCAGCCGGACCATCTGCAACACGACGAAGATGTCCGATTTCAGCTCCCGTTTCAGTTCCAGGAACCGATGGATGTTGTCACGGACCTGCTGGAATCGGGCATTCTTCCGATAGGCCTCGTAGACTTCCTTCGTCGTCCCGTCGAAGGCGAGGATCAGATGATCCAGTCGCGACTCGATGAGCAAACGGGACCGGTTCTCGTCGAGAAGGGTCGCGTTGGTCGACAGGAGCGTGCAAAGTCCCGCGTCCTTGCAGTACCGGATCATCCGGAAGATGTCCGGATTGATCAACGGCTCACCAAGACCCCAGGGGAAGACGAGCTCGGTGCGGTCCCGAATCTCGTCCACGAGTCGCTTGAACAGGTCGAAGTCGAAATCCCGCGGAGGGTAATCCGTCAGCTCACGGGGACACATCGGACACTTCAGATTGCATTTCCCGGTGTTCTCAATGATGACGGAAATCGGGTAAGCCGACACGCCCGCCTGACCGGCCAGGTAGGCTTTGAGCAAACGGAATCTGTTCTTCGCCTGTGAAAGGTTCATGAGCTGAAACGGGGGCCAAGTGGGTCCCATGATAACAGAGTGGAAGCCCACCCGAAAGCCGGGCCACGACGCGGGGGCCCTGCGCTTCAGTTGATCCAGAAATCGTCGTCCCGACGGGAATCCTTCTCGGAATAGACCTTGAACTTCGACCGCATCCGCTTCAGCCTCCAGCGATGGTAGGTCTGACGCAGGCCACCCGGCGACAGCCAGCCTTTCAGGTAGAGAAAGCCGAAAAGCATTCCGCCGAGATGGGCGACGTGGGCCACGGTGCTTCCGGGTGCCGAGAGCGCGGAAAAGAACGTGATCGCACCGATGATGCCGACGAAGTACTTCACCTTGATCGGGACGAGGAAGTAGAGGAACACGTAGCGCTCGGGAAACATCAGCCCATAGGCAAGCAGGACGCCATAGACGGCCCCGCTGGCTCCGATCGTCGGAATCATGGAAGAAGGGCTGATGATGACCGACAAGACCCCTGCACCGACGCCGGAGACGAAGTAATAGCGGAGGAATGCCTTGCCGCCCCAGTGCCGTTCGAGCTCCGAACCGAACATCCAGAGCGCGAACATGTTGAAGAAAATGTGCCAGAAACCGGCATGCAGAAACAGGTACGTGACAAGCTGCCAGAGGTAAAGTCGCCCCAAGACCAGCGCGGGGGTCAGGCCGAAGATCTGAATGATCTGCCATCCGCCCGCGAGCCCGGCCAGCCATTCCCAGATGAACACGGCCGCATTGGCGATGACGAGGTATTTCACCATCGACGTAATGCGAGGGCCGAAACTCATCCTGTATGCCGGCTGATAGCCCATTGGATGATGATATCACGCACCCTTTCGACCGCCGGCCCTTCCGAAATCCAGAGCGCCGGTGAGCCCCGGGAACGCGGGACGGGCGATCAGTAGAAGGCGTTCTGGCCGGCCGTGCGGCGAAGCATCGAGATGCGGTAATCCGGATGTCCGGCGATACGGATCGAGACGTTATCGTCCTGAGCTTCTTCGTCGGAGGGGGCATAGGCGAGCAGGTAGAAGCTGGTCATCGCAGTCTTGATCCGATCGAGACCCTCCAGTATCGAGCGGCCCGAGTAATGCGCTCCGGCCGAATTTCGGAGGAGCTCCTTCTGACTGGTCTTGTCTCCCCACAGATTGAACGCATCCCCCAGGGAATTCTTCCAGCCGACGGCAAACAGTCGGGCTCCAGCCTCCCGGAGGTGATCCTCGGTCCCTCGACCCAGATTCCCAAAAGCCGCCGAAAAGACGAGCACGATCTTGTTCTGGTAGCGGGCGGATTTGAGACGGAGCAGGGCTTCATCGATGGCATAACCGGTCAGGGCAGATGTCCCAAAGGCGGAGGAGAGCCGCTTCCAGAACCCGACCCGGCCGGCCGGAGAGACATTACGGAGACCTTCGATCACCGCCGGTCGATCCGTCGTCAGACCCGACAGGAAATCCACGTCCCGATTGTAGACGCCGAGCAGAAGCTCGTCCTCCCGCGGCAGGAGGTGGATCAGATCCTCGACGGCCTGCTTGGCCGTCCGGATGTCGTCCTCCTGCATCGAAGAACCGAGATCGATCAGGATTGCCAAACTGGTCGGCACCTGCTGCTCTTCCTTGAAGGAGAGCAGCTCCCGGCGTTGGGACTTGACCGACACCTCGAAATCGTCCTGCTTCAAATGGGGAATGTAGTTCCCTTCCCGGTCGAAGACCCTCACCTCCATCAACGTGGAAAAGGTCTTGACCGAGAACTTGGTCTCAGGCTGATCGTCCTGGGTCGAACCGGCCGCCTGCAGCGCTCCGACACTCCACAGTAGAAGCAGGCCGATCAGAATCAGGAAAAGCCCGGATGACCCACCGGGGGTTTTGAATTGCTGGCTCTTTCGCTTCAATTCATTTAAGAGACGCACCAAATCCGCAGTTCGTTCAGGCTCCCACGGCCGTGTCGGAACGGGACAAACCCGCTTCACTGCGAAGCAGTTCGGCCTTGTCGGTGAGCTCCCAGCTGAAGCCTTCGTTTTCGCGACCAAAATGCCCATAGGCAGCGGTCCGATGATAGACGGGCCGACGAAGATCGAGAGAATCGATGATGCCCTTGGGGGTGAGCTGGAAGTGCTCCCGGATCAGCTCGCGGATCAACTGTTCATCGACTCGCCCCGTACCGAAGGCGTCCACCATGACCGAGACCGGCTCCGCAACACCGATCGCATAGGCCAATTGGATTGCCAGCCGGTCCGCCAGACCTGCGGAGACACAGTTCTTGGCGATGTAGCGTGCCATGTAACAGGCGGATCGATCGACCTTGGAAGGATCCTTGCCCGAGAACGCACCGCCGCCATGACTGCAGAAGCCACCGTACGTGTCGACGATGATCTTGCGACCCGTAAGACCGCAGTCCCCCTGAGGACCGCCCACCACGAACCTGCCGGTCGGGTTGATATAGACCTTGGTCTGATTGTCCATCAACTCGGTCGGGACGACCGGCTTGATCACATGCTCGCGGATCGCCGAGTGAATCTCGGCATTCGATACTTCGGCGCCGTGCTGCGTTGAGACGACGACCGCCTCGACTCGAACCGGTTCGTCCTGATCGTATTCGACGGTGACCTGGGACTTGCCGTCCGGTCGAAGCCACGCCAACGTGCCGTTCTTGCGCACTTCGGAGAGACGCCGGGTCAGCCGGTGGGCCAACTGTATCGACATGGGCATCAGCTCCGGGGTCTCGGTGCAGGCGTACCCGAACATCAGACCCTGATCACCGGCACCGCCCGTGTCGACGCCTTGTGCGATGTCCGGCGATTGCCGATCGAGCGACGTCATGACGGCGCAGGTGTTGCAGTCGAAACCGAAGGCAGCGTTGGTATATCCGACCTGCCGAACGGTTTCGCGCGCGATCCTGGGGATGTCCAGATAGGCAGTCGTCGTGATCTCGCCTGCTACCATGATCAAACCTGTGGTCACGAGGCTTTCACAGGCCACGCGACCCATCGGGTCTTCCGCCATGACTGCATCGAGAACGGCATCAGAAATCTGATCAGCAATCTTATCCGGGTGACCCTCGGTTACCGATTCCGAGGTAAACAAATGCTTACCATTGGCTGCCATTAGTCGTCTCCAAAATGATGGCCGAGATTTAGGAATTGGGAAGGCACGACGCTAACACAGGCTCTCTTCCCCTGTCAATTTGAGGAGGTCCTCGCACCGAGCCACTGGCGCCAGCTTTCGAGCTGCTTTTCAACGGGTCCGAGACCCGTCGACCCCGGATGCGTTCGCCGGGTGAGGACCGCCTGTGGATCCAGGACCGATCGGACGTCGCGATCCGCTTCCGGGACCAGCCGAAGCAGTTCGTCGAGAGGGAGCGTACCCAATTCGAGGCCCTCGGCGACGCAGTATTTGACGACTTCCCCGACACGCCGATGAGCCGCCCGGAACGGCACGCCTCGTGCCACAAGATACTCGGCCAGTTCCGTGGCCATCAGGAACCCGTGTTCGAGTGCCGAGGACGACCGGTCCCGACGCACCTCGAAATCCTCCAACAACAGGCCGAGCACTTCCAGAGCATCCGATACGATGTCCGCGACGGCGAACAGATGCTCCTTGTCCTGTTGCAGGTCCCGATGATAAGACGTCGGCAATCCCTTGACGAGCACCATCAGGGCCTGGGTATGGCCAATGACGGAAGCGGCTTTTCCCCGTGTCAGCTCCAGGAGATCGGGGTTCTTCTTCTGAGGCATCATGCTGCTACCGGTACACAGTGCATCGGGGAGCTCGATCCATCCCACCGGCGTGCTGGACATGTAGATGAAGTCCTCGGCAAGTCGGCTAAGGTGGATCATGATCTGGCTGCCTGTCTGAGACAGCTCCAACACGGCATCCCGATCGCCGACCACGTCGTAGCTGTTTTCGAAGACCGAGTGGAATCCGAGCTCATGGGCCGTATGGGAAGGATCGAGTGGGAGCGAGCTGCCGCTCAACGCGCCGGCTCCGAGGGGACTCACCGAATGCCGGCTTCCAAAGGACACGAGTCGGGCCTCGTCCCGGCCCAACATGGAGGCAAATGCGAGCAGATAATGGGCCCAGGAGACGGGCTGAGCCGCCTGAAGGTGGGTCCAAGCCGGAAACAGGTCGTGTTTGACCGGCTCCGCCCGGTCCACAAGGCGGCTCACCGCACCGATGATCTCCCGCCGCCAGGAGCGAGCCGTTTCGAGACAGAACAGCTTGAGGTCGAGGGCCACCTGATCGTTTCGACTCCGCCCGGTGTGAAGACGTTCACCCGGCTCTCCGATCAACTCTCGAAGACGAGTTTCGATATTCATGTGGATGTCTTCCAGCTCGTCCCGATACGGAAAGCTCCCCTCAACGATCTCCCTGCGTATTGCCGCCAGCCCCTCCAGAATGGCCTCGGAGTCCGACCGGGGGATAATCCCCCGCTCCGCAAGCATGCGAACATGGGCTTCACTGCCCCGAAGATCCTCCATGGCCAGCCGGCGATCGAACTGAATGGATCGAGTGAAGCGGCGGACGACCGAGTGAACGCCCGAGGTGAATCGGCCCGACCAGGGTGTTACTTCACGACCGATCTTCTTCTCCGAATCCGACACTGGCTGTTCTCCTCTCTCGGCCGTCACGATCCCAGAGCGTTCAGGATTTCGCGTATGACTCGTTCGCGAGGCGCCTCTTCGTCGATGACGACCAGCAGCGTGTCCTCTCCGGCAACCGTCCCCAGGACTTCGGACAACTGCAGAGCATCCACCTGATAGGCGACTCGCGGCGCCAAACCCACGTCGGTCCTGAGCACGACGATGTTTCCACTGACGCGACAGCTGACGACGGGCGAGGCGCCGGCCCGCTCGGGTACCGCATATTTATACAGGCCGCGGGGACCCGCCTGTTTGACGACACCAAGTTCCCGCAGGTCACGAGAGAGCGTGGCCTGCGTCACTTCGAACCCAAGTTTTGAGAGTTCATCGCGCAAGTCGGTCTGGCTTGCGATGACCTCATGCCGTATCAGATCAAGGATCGCCTGGTGACGTCGTGCCTTCTCGACCTGCATAGTGGTGCATGATTATACAGGACCGGGAGAGAACAGTTGCGACCGAGTGTGGGGCAACGGGCCGCAGCCGTGGATGAGACGGAATCAGGCGACAAGCCGGAAGCTCCTGTAAAGCGTATCGCGCTGTGCCGGACGGAACCCTGCCTGTTCGATCAGACGGATCAGATCGGTTCTCGTGGCGGTATTGTGCGAGCCCGCCGTGGAGATCACATTCTCCTCGATCATGATGCTCCCGACGTCATTGGCCCCGAAAAACAGTGCGACCTGGGCAACCTGAAGACCCTGGGTCAGCCAGGAGACCTGGATATTCTGGATGTTGTCGAGATAAATCCGCGAGACGGCCAGCAGTTTCAGGTACTCTACGGGCGAGATTCGGTCTTGGACGTCCCGCTGCATCTCTGTCCCTTCGAGCTGCACGTTCCACGGGATGAAGGCGACGAAGCCGCCGGTTTCATCCTGCAGTCCGCGTACCCGCTCGAGGTGCTCCACGATCTCGCTTCGGGTTTCGCCTGCTCCGAACATCATGGTGGCCGTCGTCTTCAGGCCTTCCTGATGAGCTGTTCGCATGACTCCCAGCCACTCTTCGGTCGAGCATTTCCCCGGACTGATCGACTTGCGCATCCGGTCCGTAAGAATCTCGGCGCCTCCCCCGGGAATGGAGTCGAGCCCGGCGGCAATCAGGCGACGGATGGCTTCGCGGACCGTGATCTTGCTCAATTTGGCGAGAACGACGATTTCCGGAGGTGAAAAACAGTGCAGGTGGATCTCGTACCGGTCCCGGATCGACCGAAGAAGATCTTCGTAATAGTCGATCTTCAGGTCCGGGTTCATCCCCCCCTGCATGAGGATGCCGGTCCCACCCAGCGCCAGGGTCTCTTCGATCTTGCCATAGATTTCCTCCTTCGGAAGGAGGTAGCCTTCCTCCGACTTAGGCTTCCTGTAGAAATTGCAGAACGTGCAGCGGGCGACGCAGTAGTTGGTGTAATTGATGTTTCGGTCGATCAGAAAGGAGACGACCCGGTCAGGATGCTTCCGACGACGCACCCGGTCCGCGGCGGCACCGATCGCCTGAAGGTCGTCCGATGCGAGCAGCCTCACGGCATCCTCCGAGCTCAGTCGCTCCCCGCTAAGTGGCTTCTGCAGCAATTCGTCAACCTGAATCATGTCCTCTCCCGTGAACCTTCAAACGCCGAAGGGGATCCGGGATCCTTCGATCGAAAGCAGCTTCTCCTTCAATTCTAACCCACCCCCGAAACCGACGAGTCCTCCCGTCGATCCGGTCACACGATGACAGGGGACCAGGATCGGAATGGGGTTGCAGGCCGACGCTGCGCCCACGGCTCTCGAGGCTTTCGGCCTGCCGAGATCCCTCGCTACCTCTCCGTAGCTGACGGTCGAACCATAGGGAATCTCCAGGAATCGCTCCCAGACCTCGAGTTGGAAAGGCGTGCCTCGGAGATCCACGGGAATAGTGAATTCGCGCCGTCGACGCGCCAGGTATTCACGCAACTGCCTCTCGAATGTTCGAAACCAGGGATGGTCCCCTGCATGAGGAACGACCGCGTAATGGCGATCGAACCAGGGAAACCAGTGTCCTGCCATTTCCGCCGGGAATGCAATCCGGCAGATTCCCCGGTCGTGGGCCGCCACCAACAGTTCTCCGATACCTGTCTGGAGCCGCCGGAATGCCAGATTCATTGGGCTCTATTGTAATGCCGACCCCCTGAAAGGGAATCCAATCGAAAATCATCGATCTCAATTTCCCTCCGATTACGCTAGAATTCTTCTACCGTGAACCGAGCGTTGGCTTCGTTGCTTGCCCTGGG
Organism: uncultured Acidobacteriota bacterium; assembly: GCA_963823995.1. Classification (GTDB taxonomy): domain Bacteria; phylum Acidobacteriota; class UBA6911; order RPQK01; family JAPXNP01; genus JARRKC01. The sequence goes on along the minus strand of CAWGNQ010000006.1, from coordinate 1,173,595 downwards.
GTTTGTATCGATGGGATTTGGACAGGTTGAACGTGGCTTCGTGAAGAAGTCGCTGAAGCTGGAGAGCCAGACCTACGCCTACCAGGTCTTTATTCCCGAGCGCTGGTCTCCACTCGAACAGTGGCCGGTCATCCTGTTCCTGCACGGTGCCGGAGAAAGAGGCAGTGACGGTGACGCCCAGACCCGGGTGGGAATCGGCCCGGCGATTCGCGCCGATCAGCGTACCTTCCCGGCTATCGTCGTCCTGCCGCAGTGTCGAAGCGGTGTCTGGTGGAACGACGAAACGATGGAGCGCGTGGTATTCAACGCACTCGAGAGGACGATCGAGGAATACAACGGCGACACCAACCGCCTCTACCTGACGGGCATCTCGATGGGAGGTTACGGCACGTTCTACTTCGGATCCAGGTATCCGAAGAAGTTTGCCGCCCTGGTTCCCATATGCGGCGGCATCATTCCGCCTTTCCGGAGTCGAATTTCCACCGCAGAACCATCGAATGATCCCTACACAGAGGCCGCCCGAAGAATCGGACAGACTCCGATCTGGATCTTCCACGGCGGGGCCGATCCCGTCGTACCCGTCAGCGAGTCCCGCCGGATGCACGCCGAACTCAGGAAGCTGAGCATCCACGTCAAGTACACCGAGTACCCGGGCGTGGGGCACAATTCCTGGGATCGGGCCTATGCCGAATCCGGTCTCTTCGGCTGGATGCTCTCCCAGCGCCGGTAGCCTCGACCTGGCTTCGAGTTCGGCGTTCCGGGGTCAGGGCTCACGGTTTCGAGGTTCAGGGCTTCAAGACGTGTCACCTCCAACGCTGCACCCCTTCTGGACGCGGAACTTCCTTACCGCCTCTCCGGATTCCCCCTGACGAAAAAGGTGACCTGGTCGAACACCTTTCCCCGTCCGTCGCACAGAGTCAGTTCGTAGCGCCCTTCTTTGGGCGTCCAGGGTAGTAGCCCTCCGGCCCGGCCGAGGCGACGGCCGTTCAGACGCCAGGTCAGCGATGGATCGGGAGGTGCCGCTTCGAAAAAGACCTTCTGGAGCATCGACGGAATGTCCGGATCGGCTGCAATGATCGTACCTTCCGCCGGGTAGGCGATCCGAACCGGCTGTCGCTGTATGACCTGCCTGATCCGGTTGGGCGTCGTTCCCTCGATGAACCATTCACGAACCGGATGCTGGTCCGAAGCGAGTCGGACCGACCGTCTCTCGACTCCCTCCGGTGGCTCGGGAGCACGACTCGGTGCATCCCGATTCAAGCGGTCCATCACCTCCAGCCAGACCGGTGCCGCACCGCTGACCCCGCTTACGTCCCACATCGGCTCTCCGGAGAAATTCCCTACCCAGACGCCCACCGTGAACCGGTCGCTGAAGCCGACACACCAGTTGTCGCGCATGTCCTTGCTCGTACCCGTCTTCACGGCACTCCAGTACCGCGTCGCCAGAGGGCTCTCCAGCCCGAACGTCTCGCTTCGGTCCTCCCGATCGCTCAGGATGCGACTCACCAGAAAGCAGGCCTGCGGCGAGACCACGCGCCGCACGGGGCGCCGGCGCCCGGGCTCGAGCCCTGGTTCGATCCACTCTCCCCGTCGGGCGAGGGCGCAATATGCGGCAACGAGATCCCAGAGCCGTATGTCGGCCGAGCCGAGAGCGAGCGAGGGGCCATAGTAGTCCGGGGATCGAAGGCTGTCGAAACCGAGCCTATCGAGGAGTTGTACGAAATCACTCACGCCGACGAGCAGAAGCAGGCGCACGGCAGGCACGTTCAGGGAAGATGCCAGCGCGACGCGGGCGGTGACCGGTCCGCGGAACCGGTCATCGTAGTTTGAAGGTTGGTAGACTCCTCCCACGACCGGGATCTCGACGGGATCGTCGTCCAGCAGAGAAACCGGCGTGATCAACCGGCGTTCGAAAGCCCGAGCGTAGAGGAACGGCTTCAGGCTCGAACCCGCCTGCCGGAACGCCCGGATGCCGTCCACATGTCGCGCGCTCGACCACTCGCCGCCGTTCCCGACGTAGGCGAGCACATCTCCGGTTGCGTTCTCCACCACCAACACGGCTCCGTCCCGGACGTTCTGGTCGGTGAGCTGGGCGAGGTGATCCGCCAGCACCTGTGTCACGAATATCTGGAGCTCCGCCAACAGTGTCGATCGGACGGCCCGCGCGCTCGTTTTGGGCTCCAGCAGATCCCGGGCCACGTGGGGAGCCCAGTGCGTCCGCCGGTCGATCCGGTACTTCTCATCGAGCGTGGCGGCAGCCTCGGACAGAGCCGTCTGCCGGAGAGGATCTTCCCGATGATCCTCAATCGAACGGGCCCGCAGGAGCACTGCCTGTGTGGAAGCATTCGGAGAGCGGATCAGGCAGGCCAGGACGAGCGCTTCCGCGTCGGTCAATCCATGGGGGTCCTTGTCGAACAGCCCCCTCGAGGCCGCCCCGATTCCTTGAAGTTCCCCCCGGAAGGTCACCAGGTTCAGATATGCCTCCAGGATTTCCTCCTTCGACCATTTGAGCTCGAGTTCCCATGCCGCCGTTGCCTGCCGAAGTTTCTGGACCCAGGTCCGTCGAGCCCCCTGGCGCTCCAGTTCATCCGTCAGATAACCACACAACTGCATGCTGAGGGTGCTGGCGCCCCTCAACTCTCCTCCCTGCGACCAGTCCCGTAGACTCCCCAGGACAGACTGCCAGTCGATTCCGCTGTGGCTGTAGAAACGATGATCCTCGACTGCAACCACCGCTTGGGGCAGGGCCGGCGACATCCTCCCGAGAGGAACCCAGGGTAATCGCCGGATCCGGTCATCGACCCGCATCTCGTGCAGCACGTGCCCGTCTCGGTCGAGCAGGACGTAATCGGACGGTCGGGTGCGTTCCCGAACCTGGGCGAAGGACGGAAGCTTCGGCAGTGTGGCCCACAACGCGAGGGGGGCTGCCAGAAACAGGGTCAGGGCCAGCCCGACGAGCAGCGGCCACGGCCTGCTCAGGAGTTTTCCCACACTTCTCACGGCTCCACCCTCAAGGACGGATTGACCGACTGGCCGAAAACGTCGGGCTCGTACATTGCCTCCACTCGGGTGGGCGGCAATTGAAACTCTCCGGAACTGTTCAGGCGCAGGGTGTACTCGAGCGTCCAGTCGCCTTTGGGCAGGTAATCGAAGTAGGCCCGGTACCATTCGAACCTTCGCTCGATGTACGTCGGCCAGATCGAGTTGTCGTTCTGCTCTCCCCGGGTTGCAAGCGACGATTCGCGCCGGAGCCCGGAACCGAGAATCGATCCACCGCCCGGCACGGGGTCGTCGACAACGACCCAGGTCATATCCGACTGTGCCCGGATTTCGAGCTTCACGCGCACTATATCGCCGACCGACCATGCATCCGGTCTGCGGCGCTCGACGGCCTCCACCGATCGCGTCACTCCATAGCCGGCCGAGAAAGTTTCCGGCTCGATGGCCGCGTTGGCACGCACGATCGCCCAGGGACTGCCGGTTCCGACGTGCTCGGCCCGGAGTGAGGCCGTTGCGGAAGGCCAGGGAAAGAAGACGCCGCCGCCACCGGGACGCCGGCTCCAGTCGAGCGACTCCTCCGTTGCCCCCAGTGAGACTTCGCTCGTGCCGGTGACCGGTTCCGATTCAAAACGTGATGCGAACTGGCGAACGGCGAGGGCCCCGAAAGCATTGGAGGTCGTCAGCTCCCAATGCCCGTTTCGCTGCAGATCCAGGAGGCCGCGCACCAGTCGCGGCACGTCGTCCGTCCATCGCTTCGCCCGCAGGAGGGTCAAGATCAGCCTCGACTGGCTGCCGGCAGGTGAGATCATCAGCCACGAGAAGCGCTCGCGGGCTTCGGTCGAGAATCCTGCCGATGTCCCCCGCAGGTCAAGTCGTGAGCGAAGCATCTGCTGAGCCTGTGCCATCGCCTGCTCGCGCTGCGGAAGCGCTTCGAGCCGGAGGTTGATCTGGTACCAGTCGAGCAGGGCGAACGTAGGCCAGAGGTTGGGTTCGATGGACAGCATGGAGAGCATCCCGGGAGTGGCCGCGCCGTGGCGTGCCAGGGCCTGGATGGCCGCCAGCTTGCGGAGAGTGAAATCGGCGAAGTGACCATGCCCGACAGCCGAGCGCCCATTGACGAATGACGCCAGGCCGTTCAGTAGAATCTGCCTCGACTCTTCCGGAATGGTCCATCCCGATTCGTCCGCCAGCGTCAGCACGTACGACGTCAGGATGTCGCTGCCTTCGACGCAGCTGTTTGGAAAGTAGCAGAGGAGCTGGTCGCCACTGATGTAGGGAGTCAGGTTGGCCAACTGGTGATTCCACGCCTGCTCATCGGAAAGGACCACCGCCTTCGAGAGGATCTGCTCGAGGCACTCGTACGGATAGTCGGACATATACGAGCGCACCCCGGCCAACCCCGCCGTCAGGGTGGGGCTCAAATCGACCTCGATTCCGCCCCGGTCCGGGATCGCGTCTTCGGGAATCCGAACCGGCACCTCGACCGGATCCTCCAACGACTCCAGCGTCGCCTGAACGGTCTGCACGGCCACCAGCGGCACGACCTGCTGCGTCACCGCCAATCGATCGGAGGCATCACCGGCCGAAGCCGAGACGATGTACGACAACCGGTCGACCCCGGCGGGAACCTCGACCGTGTCACCGACCCGTGATCCCTCGCCTGCGCCGAGATGAAGGGTCCGCTTCAATTGCCAGTCCGTTTCCCGGATGTTTGCCTCGACCTGGACGTCCATCGCATGGTCCGTCGAGTTCCGGACCGTGAACTCGGCCAGGAATCGGTCACGCTCCCGCACGAGCGGCGGCAAACCTGAAAACAGCGTCAGGTCGCGCACGGTGCGGAACGACGATTCGCCGGTCCCGAAGCGATCGAGGCCGGCGGTCGCAACCGCCACGACACGGAAACTCGTCACCGAGTCGTTGATCGGCACTTCGACACTCGCTTTGCCCTCCGCATCGAGCGGAAGCCGGGCCTTCCAGAGCAGCAACGTGTCGAACAGCTCCCGGGTCAGCTGCTTGCCGCCACCGCCGCCGCTCGGCAGCGCCTTGAGTCCGAAGTGGCGCTTGCCGACGACCTGCATCTGAGCCGTGGCCGTTTCGACCCCATAGCCTCGAGTCTGCATCATCTCTTCGAGGAGTTTCCAGCTCCCATTGGGTGCCAGCGCCAGGAGGCCTTCGTCCACGACCGCGAGCGCCACCTCGGCGCCCTCCCCCGGTGCTCGACCTTCGGCATCGGTCACGGCAAGGGAGACATGAGCCGTTTCCCGAATCTTGTACTTTTCCCGGCCGGTTTCAACCTGGACCTTCAGCCGATGATCCTCCCAGCCCACATCGATGCGGGCAATGCCGAGCTTGAAGGCCGGCTTGCCGAGGTCGACCAGGGCGGTCGGAGCGATGCCGCCCTCGCGCCCGCGGACGGCCAGCGCGGAGACGAAGATGTTCGGCGCATACCCGCGTTTCACGGGAACCTCCAGAACCGGGTTGTCCGCCGTCAGGTGCCGTACGAACATCTCGTCGATACCTTCGCGCTCCACGGTCACGAGGACTGTCGCTTTCCGAAACGGCATCCGAAGCTGGAAACGGGCCGTCTCACCCGGCTGGTATTCCTTCCTCTCCGGAATGAGATCCATCCGATCGTCGTCTTCCACCGGATACCATGCCGCCTCTTTGCCTTGCACCCAGACCGAGGCTTCGGCATACGAGCGTCGACCTTCGGCATCGGACGTCGATGCCTGCAGAATCAGGTTGCCCGTCAGGGGCGGGACGAGATCGCATTCCAGAATCCCTTCGCTGTTGGTCCGACCCTCACAAATCACGCCCCTTGCCTGGACTTCGGAGTAGTGCTCGTAACCGTAGAACCCACCCACAAGCCGCTTCCTGTGCGAGTAGTTCTTGCGTTCGAACAGCGCAACACGGACGGGCGCGTCCGACATGGGACGCCCGGAGACATCGGCCACGGCGGCACTCAACTTCAGCGAATCCTCCGACTGCATCCAGGACTCAGTCTTGAGACCGGCAAGGCGGGCCGCCGGCCACATGGAAATCCGCTGGGAGACAGTCTGAATCCGTCCGTTGGGGTCCTGGAATTCGAGTTCCGTCAGCAGAGACTTCCTCTGATCGATCTCCCCGGAGCCCTCCAGCTCGATCCGCCGGCCTCCGTTCTCGTCAAGCTCGAATCTCTTGCGCGAGAACTCGGCCGGCTTCTGCCCGGATACCTGGCCGGACCGCTGAATGCCCACTTCGACGGGTCCCGTGTCGAAGGCGAAGCCCTCAAACGAAGGAAAAATTGCGGGCGGCGCCGACTGTTCCTGGTACCGAAGCAGCGCCGGAAGATTCCTGGCGGGACCACCGGAAAGGTATTCGACACTTACGTCGACACTTACCTGGTCGGGCTGAATCAGAGGTTCCTTCGGAGGAACTATGGAGGCCCGCATCAGGGGCACGCGAAACTCTTCGACACGGCACGAGCCACTCGTCCAACGGTGCGCGTCATCCCGTTCGAGAATGAACTGATAGGATCCGAGTCGGGCATCTTTGGGCACCTCCCAGTCGGTCACCGCAACGCCGGGATCAGACCAATCCAGGGTTCGCGTGTACTCCTGATCCGTCCCGAGATGCCGGATGATCAGCTTCCTGGGACGCTGGTCCGGCGGCACCTCCGTAAAGCCCGTGCTGCTCCTGCCCCGGACCAGATGCTTCATGTGGACGGTCTCGCCGGCCCGCACCAGGGGACGACCGAGAACCGTATGCGCACTGATCAGCGAGTGCTCGGAGACCGTCGGAATCCGAAATCTCCAGGGTTCGATGCCGTCGTCCCAGCTCGAATGCACGAAGGAGAAATCCGTCCCGAGCCTCGCAATAGCCAGCAGCCCCGAACCGAACCGGTTCCAACCGCATCGCTTCGCCGTATCACGGGGAGGCAGGTCGACGGGCTTTGCCAGCCCGTCTCGATCGGTGGATCCATTCCACAACAGCTCGCCGGAACAGTCCCGGATCTCGACCGACGCGTTCGGTACCGGCTCCGCATCCTCGAGGCGAGTGACCCAGACGAGCGAGTTGTCCAGCCCCCATTTCAGGTGCACGGCGAGGTTCGTTACCAGCGCGGTTGTGGGAACATACATCGTGGCGTCGTCTTTTCCCAGCAATTCCTCGCCGAGGATCCGACTCTGAATCTCGACTACGTAGAACCCGGGACCGTCGAGCGGAATTCCCACGACCTCGAAGGATTTTTCTTCGTGCGGTCGGGGGAGAACGAAGTGATGCGGTGTGATCGGGGTGCCTTCGAAAACGGAGTGATTCCGGTTTTCCCATCCCCGATTTCCAACCTTGCTGATCCAGTCCACGACCTGTTGGGACTCGGCCGCCGGAAACCTGGCCAGGGAAGCGTCGATCCCCTGCCCTCCGGCGGCCTCGAGTCTGGCGAGTTCGAGGTCCGTCTCTATGTTGCGAACGGTGACCGGCAAAACCGGATCAGCGGCTTCGAGTATCCCGAAATCCCCGGAGAACTTGGCGAGAGGCGGATACTCGTCGGTCGCAACCGAAAGGGGGAATTCGGAAGCATTTGACAGCGATCTTCCCGCGTCGTCCTCGATACCCGAGGGCAGCTCGACAGTGAAACGGGTCTCTGGCGGAAACGGGCCTTTGAATGAGAGAGACGTGACGTGTGGCTGATCTGTCGGTTCCGCATTCCAGATCCGACCGCCCTCACCGATCAGTCGAGCGTTGCGAAGATGCTCCGTCGCGACGGGTGCGGAGAATGTGACGCCCATGTCGAAAAGGGGAATGCAGGCCCGATCGGCATTGACTCTCCGACAGTGAAACGTGGCCGTCAGGCGAGTCCGAACTCGATAGTCGAAAACCTGGTCATCCCTTGTCTTCACACCGGACGGGGATGCAATCCCACGTCCCCAGACGAACCGCACCCGCGTCGCCTCCGGTAAAGTCTGACGCGGCTGAAGAAGAAGGATCCTTTCTTCCGGCTGGCGCCTCAACTCGTACTGGCTTTGAATGATCTCCTCGCGGTCCTGACCCTCGACCACCCTGAAATCGACCGCGCTGGCGAGCCCCTCGACGACGAGGTACGCTTGCTCGAGCACGGAGTCCAGTTGCACGGGGCCATCGAGGATAAGTGCGAAGACCTGGGTCTCCTCAATCCGATCGTTCGTCGGATAGGGAATGATCGTCTGGACCGCCGGCCCTCCGGTGCTGAATTCAAAGTGTTTCTGGCCTGCGAGCGCCTTTCCCTCGAGGCTCGTCACATCGGACCGCAGATCGAAGCTGCAGACCAGTCCTCCCGGAAGGTCCTTCTCAAAGTCGTAGACCCAGTTCACCGGATCGATCCAGCGTCCCTGTCCACCGACCGAACACTCGATCTCGAAGGGGTGCGCTGCCCTGCCCGGATCACCGAAGGGGACCATCGCAACGCTGAACCGGACCTTCACCTGCCGGACTGCTTTGACGATCCCCTGGGGAGAGAACTGGGCGATGTGCGGCTCGGGCGGATTCTGATTCGCACCCGCGATCCGGGGGGACGAAAGAAACAGAAGAAGGAAACCGAGACACGTGTGGGTAAGGGTCCGCATTCATCCATCATAGGACCTTGCTTCGAAACATTTAAGCCCAATCTCTGCCTTGCCTCACGCAGCCGGCTCGCCTTGACGTCCCGCGAGCTCGTCGCACAGAATAGCTCGGTGGAAAGAGACATTGAGCCAGAGCCGGCGGAGCCGGCGTCGACGCCCCAAGAAATCGAGTCGCGCCGGAGCTCCGCCACCACCTACCGACTGATCGGAGTCTGCGTCGTCGTCGGGTTGTTGGGCGGGGTTTCCGCTCTCGTCTTCGACGCCGCCGTAGCCTTCGCGCAGAAATACCTTCTCGAATGGCTGACCGGTTATGTTCCTCCGCGGGTCGGCGTTCTCAATCCGACGGCCGCAGTCCCCGAGATTCTGTCCCGATGGTGGATTCCGGTCGCCACGACCCTGGGCGGACTGTTGAGTGGAGTTCTGGTCTACAGTCTCGCGCCCGAAGCGGAAGGGCATGGGACGGACGCCGCCATCGCCGCATACCACCGCAAGGGCGGAATGGTGCGTGACCGCGTACCCTTCGTCAAGGCCATCGCGTCGGCGCTGACGATCGGCTCAGGGGGCGTCGCCGGAAAGGAGGGACCGACCGCCCAGATTTCCGTCGGCCTGGGCTCGATCATCGGACGCCAGTTCAGGATGCGCGGTCAGAACCGCCGGATCATCCTGTTGGCCGCCATGTCGGCCGGGCTGGCCGCCGTGTTTCGTGCTCCCCTGGGGATGGCCATTTTCGGCGTGGAGATCCTCTACTCGGGAATGATCTTCGAGTCGGAGGCGCTTATCTACACGGTGATCTCCGCGGTCACCGCCTATGCGCTGCACGGCTTCGTGGCCGGTTGGTCACCGATCTTCGAGATTCCGACCGGTCTGACCTTTCACAAACCGGAGACGTTGGTCCTCTTCGCGATCCTCGGCATCGCGGCGGGACTGTTCGGGTCCGTCCTGCCGACCATCTTCTACGGCATCCGAGACCTTTTCAAACGCCTGCCCGGACCACCCCATTTCAAGCCCGCCATCGGCGGACTCGGAGTCGGTCTGATTGCCATGTTCTTTCCTCAGCTGCTGGGCACCGGTTACGGCTGGGTGGAACTGGCGATGGCCGGGAAGCTCTCGCTTCTCACGATCGCCCTCCTGTTCCTGCTCAAGGGCCCGGCCATGGGACTGACCATCGGTTCGGGAGGGTCGGGAGGTGTCTTCGCTCCGACCGTTGTGGTGGGAGCAATGCTCGGAGGGGTCTTCGGTACTGTTCTCAACCAGGCTTTTCCGGTCCTGGAGCTCAGCGTCGCCTCGACGGTGCTCGTAGGGATGGCCGCCACCTTTGCCGGTGCCGCCCGGACCCCGATTTCGACACTGATCATGGTCGCTGAAATGACCGGCGGTTACGGGTTGATTGTACCGGCCATGCTCGCCAACATCCTTTCTTTCATGGTGCAGCGGTCCGTCACGGGCGGCTGGAAGTACCCGACGCTTTACGAGTCGCAGGTCTTTGCTCGTGAGGACTCGCCGGTCCACCGGGGCGTCTTCGTGCGGCGCGCACTCAACATGCTGGAAGAGGAGGCCTCCCATGGAGGGCTCGATGCGGCCGATCTCACCCTGCCCCGTCTCGTCACCCTGCTCCAATTCGGGGAACCGATCCCGATTACCCGAGGGGCCGGGATGCTGGTCGAAATCACGGTGGAGGAAGGTTCCCGATTGGCCGGAACGACCGTTATGGAAGGTTTGGGACAGCTCCAGGGAGTAACGGCGGTCGCCATCCTCCGCGGACATGAGATGATCGTTCCGCGGGGACCTACGAGATTCGAGGCGGGGGACCAGATGATCGCGGTTGCGACGCCCGCGGCCTACGAGGACATCAGAGTGCTGGCTGCCGCAGCCCTACCGGCCGTGCCATGATCGGCGACGGGCCGATGTCGGCAGCGAGGCGCTCACGAGGAAGCAGATGACGGTTTCAGCACCCGGAGTCAACGGCCCTGCGGATCTCGACCTTTCGGTGGTCGTTCCCGTCTGCAACGAACGGGAGAATCTCTCGTCGCTGTTCGACGAGTTGGTTCGGACCCTCGAATCGACCGGACTCCGCTGGGAGATTCTCTTCGTCGATGACGGCAGCGTAGACTTCAGCGCCGAGGTTATTCGGGATCTCTGTGACCGGGAGACTCGTTGCAGTCTGATACGGTTTCGCCGAAACTTCGGTCAAACAGCCGCCCTGGCCGCGGGCCTCAATGCCGCCCGGGGGAACATCGTGGTGACGATGGACGCCGACGGCCAGAACGACCCGACCGACATTCCCCGTCTTCTCAGCAAGATCGACGAGGGGTACGACCTCGTCAACGGCTGGCGCCGGGACCGTCGCGATCCGTTCCTCAACCGTCGTCTCCCGTCCCAAATTGCCAACCGTCTCATTGCGCTGATCACCGGAATCCGACTTCATGATTTCGGCTGTGCGCTCAAGGCCATGCGACTCGAGATCGCTCGGGATCTGAAACTCTACGGGGAGATGCACCGATTCATCCCGGCCATTGCCGCACAGCTCGGAGCACGAGTCGTCGAAATCCCGGTCGGCCACCGCCCTCGTTCCTCGGGGCGCTCGAAGTACGGGATCAGTCGGACCTTTCGGGTGATCGTCGATCTGATTACGATCAAATTCCTCTCCACCTACTCGACTCGTCCGGGACATCTGTTCGGCCTGCTCGGTCTGGCGGCCCTCCTGATCGGATCCACCATCACCGGAGTGCTGGTCGTCGAGCGGACCTTCTTCCATTCTCCGTTGGCCGACCGGCCCCTGCTTCTCCTGTCGATCTTCCTGACGCTGGCGGGCATCCAGATGGTCTCGATCGGGCTGATCGGCGAGATGCTTTCGCGGATCTACCACGAAAGTCAACAGAAGCCGATCTACGTCATCCGCGAAACGTATCGGCGAGAGGCAACCGAGGAGGAGTTGAAAGCCTGGGACGTGTCGGTTTCCGAGGTCAGAGTCCTAAAAACGGAGGCTGACGATATTGGACTTCGGGGATAAGAGAACGCCAGGATTTTCGTCCACTGGCTCAATCGGGCGCGCCCCGCGGCCACAGCCCCCGCTCAAATTCTCGTCTACGCTCTCGGATGCAGCTGATCGTAGATCTTCTTGAGCCGTTCCCGCGTAACATGTGTGTAGATCTGCGTGGTGGAGATGTCGGCGTGGCCGAGCATCATCTGGACGGCGCGCAGGTCGGCACCGTTTTCGAGCAGGTGGGTGGCAAAGCTGTGTCTGAGAACGTGCGGGCTCAGCCGGTTCTTCAGTCCCAGGCGCCTGCCCAGTTTCTCGACGATCATCCAGAAGTTTTGCCGGCTCATGGGCCCGCCTTTCTGGCTCAGGAACAGCGCGTGGGATCCCGGCGACTTCCGGAGAAATGTCGGATAGGCCTCCTCGAGATATCGGCGCAACCACTCCCGGGCCGTTTCACCCAGAGGCACGATTCTCTCTTTGTTCCCCTTACCGAGGATCCGCACGAAGCCGACTGCGAAGTTGATGTTGGCCAGTCGAAGTCCCACGAGCTCGCTCACCCGCAGTCCCGTGGCATAGAGGACCTCCAGCATCGTTCGATCCCGCAGACCATGGTGTGTCGATACGTCCGGCAACTGCAACAGCTGCTCGACCTCGTCCTGGCTGAGATACTTCGGCAGCGATTGAAGCGTCCGCGGGGCTTCGAGCGTCTCCGTGGGATCATTGTCGAGATAACCGTCCAGAACGAGAAAACGATAGAAGGAGCGCAGGCTCACGATCTTTCGTCCAACCGACCGTGCCGCCAGCCTCTGGTAGAGCTCCTGGAGAAACCGCAGGAGCTCACGATGCTCCACCTCTTCCGGGCCAAGGCGATTCCGGCGCAGAAAGTCCAGAAACTCCCGAAGGTCGCGTCGGTACGCCTCCACCGTGTTCGGGGCCAGCCCGCGCTCGACCCGCAAGTAAGCGATGAATCGTTCGAATGCCCGCTCAATCACCCTCGACGCCTCCGGATCATCTGGACGAGATAGCCGACTTCATGCACGCCGAACAGCCGACAGAGCAGGAGATACGATCCGCCTCCGACGACGATCAGAACAGTCAACCGGAAGATCTCACCCAGGAGTCCTCCTGTCGGCCAGGAAGCAGACAACTGCCCGGCGAGCCACCAGACGAGTCCTCCCATCAGCAGGGCGGCCGCGAGATCCTTCCCCACCATCCCGCGAACCCCAAACTCCCGCAGATCTCCCAGCCTCCTCCGCAGGCGCCAGGAGAGAAGCATGTTGCTCAGGCTGACCGACAACGACGTCCCCAGGGCGAGACCGACGAACCTGTAACCTTCCGGCAGCGTCCAGATCAGAATCAGGTTGATGATTATGTTGACGCCAACCGTGAAGACCGAGACCCGGACCGGCGTCCGTGTATCATCGAGTGCGTAGAAGGTCGGAACATAGACCTTGTTGCAGCTGTAGGCCAACAGCCCGATGGCATAGGCCACCAGCGCCCACGCCGTGAAATAGGTGTCCTGCGACGTGAAATCCCCTCTCTGGAACAGGACCCGGACAATGGGAACCGCAAGCACGATCAGGCCTGCCGTCGAGGGAATAGCCAGAAAGGAGATCAGCTTGAGGGAGTCTGCAACGGTTTCCTTCAATTCGTGAAACTGCTCCTGCGCCGCGAAGACGGAAACTTCCCGCAGATTCACGACACCGACGGCCACGCCAAAGAGCCCGATCGGAAGGTACATGATGCGAAAAGCGTAGCTCAGCCAGGATACCGGTCCGTTGTCTTGCAGGAAGGAGGCCAGTTGGGTGTTGACGAGGATGTTGACCTGCACGGCACTGACACCGATGAGGGCCGGCCCCAGCAGCTTCCGCATTCGACGGATTCCCGGATCCTGCCAGTCGAAGTGGAAACCGAACTGGAAGCCCTCCCTGCGCATGATCGGGATCTGAACGGCAAACTGCAGGATTCCGCCGACCACCGCCCCGAATCCCATGGCGTAGATGGGCAGGATTCCCGCCTCCTTGAAGAGTGGAACGACGAAGATCGCGGTCAGAATCAGGGCCACATTGAACAATGCAGGCGCCAATGCCGGCAGAAAGTAGTGATTGAAGGCGTTGAGGATCCCCATGGCCACGGACGCCATGGCGACGAGCATCAGGAACGGCGACAAAATCCGGATCAGCGTGGAGGTGATCTGGACCTTGCCGGGGACATCCGAGAACCCGGCTGCCAGACCATGAACGAACAGCCCGGAGAAGATGAACAGAAGGACGGTGACAACTCCGAGCAGCACGAACACACCCGAAAGAACGAGGTTCGCCAGATGCCAGGCCTGCCTCCTGCCCTGCTTCCGGTAAATCTCGGTGAAAGTGGGCACGAAAGCGGCACTCAGTGCACCTTCTGCAAACAGGTCTCTGAGGAGGTTGGGGATCCTGAAGGCAACCAGCCAGGCGTCGTTGTAGAGCCCGGCGCCGAAGAGTTTGGCGAAGAACTGATCCCGCACCAATCCGAGGATCCGGCTCAAGAAAACGGCCACACTGACTTTTCCCGCCGCCAGGGCCGATTTTGCCCCCCTCGACATCCCATCCTCCAGCGCGGGCCACGGGCGGATCCGTCCTGCCGTCTTCCCCGCAGATTCTGCCCCCGGGAGGGGCGGACACAGCAGCCTCGAGGCGAAGCGGATCTCCGCCGTGACGTATGCAACGTCGACGCAGATGCCCCCGGGATCCTGCCGCCGAAGCCGGCGCTTACGTTATCATCAGCATCTGAATTATCCGAAAAAAGAGGATTCAGTTCTCGAGAGAGCGAAAGGGTGAAAGCATGAAGCTCGCAGAGATCGCCCGCAGACTGGGCTGTGAATTGAGGGGACCGGCTGACCTCGAAATACAGGGAGTGGCAGGGATCGAAGAAGCGCGCAAAGATGAGATCACGTTCCTCTCCAATCCCAAGTACGTCAAACAACTCCGGAGTACGCGGGCCGGCGCCGTCATCCTTTCAGCCGATGCCCCTCAAGCCGACCGACCGGTCCTGATCTCGAAGAATCCTTACCTGAGCTTCGCCCAAGCCATCGAGCTATTCTATAGCGCACCCAGACCGATACCCGGCATCCACCCGACTGCGGTCATCGCCGACACCGCTGAAATCGGCGATGAACACTCGATTGGAGCCAATGTCGTCATTGGCGAAGGGGTCCGACTCGGCGCGCGCGCCACCCTTCACCCCAATGTCACGATCTACCCTCATGCGGACATTGGAGACGATTTTCTGGCCCACTCGAACGCCGTGGTTCGCGAACACAGTGTCATCGGGAACCGGGTGATCCTCCAGAACGGCGCCGTGGTCGGTGCGGACGGTTTCGGGTTCGCTCCCCGCGAAGACCGTTCGTACTATAAGATCGTGCAGTCGGGGTGCGTCGTCCTGGAAGACGACGTGGAACTGGGGGCCAATGCCTGCGTCGATCGCGCGACGATCGGCGAGACGAGGATCGGACGCGGGACCAAGCTCGATAATCTGGTTCAGATCGGACACGGCTGCAGGGTCGGACAGGACAATGTCCTGGCGGCCCAATCGGGCCTGGCGGGCAGCACACGCATCGAGAACCGGGTCATGCTGGCGGGACAGGTGGGCGTCGCTGGCCATCTGACGATCGGAGACGACGTCATCGCAACCGCCCAGACCGGCATCGCCCGCTCGGTCGAAGCAGGGTCCCGGATTTCAGGGACACCCGAAATGGACAGCGGCCTGTGGAAGAAGAACTACCTGCTGATGCACGAATTCCCGGGACTCGTCAAAACGGTGAAGAAGCTGGCCAAGGAAGTCGAGGAGCTCCTGGCGTCACGTGACTGACGGTGCCACCACCTCGATCGCGACGGATCTCTCACCATGACGACACGACGAGGACCACGTCGTGCTCCGTTGTGCCCGTCGTGGTGAATCCCCCGGGCGTCGTGCCCGCTGTGGTGCGTCTGCAACACCACGGCACAACGGGCACGACGTCGCGTGATCATCGACTATTTCAAAGCGGCCTGAGCTGCGGCCAGTCGCGCCACCGGAACGCGGAAGGGCGAACAGCTGACGTAGTTCAGACCCAGCGAGTGACAAAAGGCGATCGACTTCGGATCGCCGCCATGTTCGCCGCAGATACCCACTTCGAGCTCGGGGCGGGCTCCGCGGCCCTTCTCCACGGCGATCTTCATGAGCTCACCGACGCCGATCTGATCCAGGGTCTGGAACGGATTCTCGGGCAGCACGTTCTGCGCGATATACTCGAGCAGGAAACGACCCTCCGCATCATCACGAGAGAAACCGAACGTCATCTGGGTCAGATCGTTCGTCCCGAAGGAGAAGAACTGCGCTACCGAAGCGATCTGGTCGGCGGTCACGGCGGCACGCGGGATCTCGATCATGGTGCCGAACTTGTATTCGACGTCCACTCCGGTTTCCTCCATGACGGCCTTGGCCACTTCTTCCAGTGTCGGCTGGATCGCCTTCAACTCATTGACATGTCCCACGAGGGGGATCATGACTTCCGGCTTGACGACCACGCCCTGCTTGGCCTGTCCGCAGGCGGCCTCAAAGATCGCTCGAACCTGCATTTTGACCAGACCCGGCATGACGATGCTCAGACGAACACCCCGCATTCCCATCATCGGATTGCTCTCGTGCAGACTCCGGATCGCCTCCAGCAGATCTTCCTTCTCTTTCAAGCCCTGCGTCTCGCCTTTGAGCCTCTTCTTGAGCACCTCTTCCAAGACTTCTTCTTCGTCGGGAAGGAACTCGTGAAGAGGCGGATCGATCAAACGGATGATAACCGGCTGCCCGTCCATCGACTTGAACAGCCCCTCGAAGTCGCTTCGCTGCAACGGGAGCAACTCATCCAGAGCCTTTTGGCGATCTGTGTCGTTCGACGCAAGGATCATCCGCTGTACGATGGGTAGACGTTCTTCCTCGAAGAACATGTGCTCGGTCCGGCAGAGGCCGATACCCTGCGCACCGTACGAGCGGGCGCGCTCGGCATCTTTCGGATAGTCGGCGTTCGCCCAGACCTGCAGGCGGCGAAACTCGTCGGCCCACGACAACAAGGTGATCAGATCGGTCTGCTCCTCGAATTGCGGCGTCACGGTGGAGATTTCACCGACGAAGACTTCACCGGTTCCACCGTCGATTGAGATCGCATCACCCTCCTTGATGGTCTGTCCGGCAGCAGTGAACTGGCGGGCCTTCTGGTCGATCTTGATATCGCTGGCACCACAGACGCAGGGAACTCCGAACTGGCGGGCCACTACGGCGGCATGACTCGTGGCGCCGCCTTCGCTGGTCAGAATGCCCTTGGATGCCAGCATCCCGTGTACGTCGTCCGGCTTGGTAAACGGACGCACCATGATGACCTTCTTGCCCGATTTGCCCCATTCCTCGGCCAGGTCCGCGTCGAAGGCGACGACTCCGAGAGCAGCTCCGGGCGACGCATTGACGCCCTTGCTGAGAAGTTTTCCTTCTTCGGCAGCCTGGGCCTTGGCATTGACGTCGAACCGGGGATGCATCAGGGTGTCGACTTCGGCCGGCTTCACCTTTTTGACCGCCGCCTCCTTCGTGCTCAACCCCTCATTGGCGAGGTCCACGGCGATTTTCACCGCGGCGGCCGCGGTCCGCTTGCCGTCCCGAGTCTGGAGCATCCAGAGCTTTCCGTGCTCGATCGTGAATTCCACGTCCTGCATTTCATGGTAGTGCTCTTCAAGGGTCTTGCAGATTCCGAGGAACTGCTCGTAGACCTCCGGGAGATCGTCTTTGAGTTCGGAGATTCCCTTGGTGTTCCGGATACCGGCGACGACGTCTTCGCCCTGCGCGTTGAGCAGGTAGTCGCCGTAGAGCAGCTTCTCACCGGTCGAGGGGTTCCGCGTGAACGCGACACCGGTGCCCGAGTCCCATCCCATGTTTCCGAAAACCATCGTGACGATGTTCACGGCGGTACCGAGATCATGAGAGATTCCGGCGGCATTGCGGTAGTCGATCGCGCGCTTTCCGTTCCAGCTCTTGAAGACGGCTTCGGTCGCCAGCTTGAGCTGCTCGTAGGGATCCTGTGGAAAATCGAAGCCCTTCTCCTGGCGGATGATCCCCTTGAAGATGTCGGTCAATTCCCGCCAGTCGCCTGCCGTCAAATCCGTGTCGACTTTCGCACCCTTCTCCTTTTTCAGATCGTCGAGCGCATCCTCGAAGAGCTCGTCTTCGATGCCAAGGACGACGGAACCGAACATTTGCACGAGCCGGCGGTAGGAATCGTAGACGAACCGCTCGTCGTCGGTCAGTTCGATCATCCCCTTGGCCGTCTCGTCGTTCATGCCGAGATTGAGGACGGTGTCCATCATCCCGGGCATGGAGAATTTGGCACCCGATCGGCAGGAGACGAGCAGGGGGTTCTTGGGATCACCAAACTTCTTGCCGGTCATCTCTTCGACCCGCTTCATCGCCTCCTTTTCCTGCTCGACCACTTCCTGTATGAAGTCCTGACCTCGCTTCAAGTAGGTCAGACAGGCTTCCGTGGTGGCCGTAAATCCCGGAGGCACGGGCAACCCGATACGGGTCATCTCGGCCAGATTGGCTCCTTTGCCGCCCAGCAGAGAGCGCACCGCTTCCCACTCGCCTCCCACCTTTTCCTGCACCTTATCCAGTTCTTCAAAGAGAAAGACCCATTTGCTCGACATTCGACTTCTCCCTTCGTCGCTTCGTCGTTAACGTGCTTCCAATCCGCAGGCCCGCAACGGGGAGTCTCAGGGACTCAACAGCGGCGGACGCGGATGATTTGACTCAATCGTAGTAGTCCAGACCCAAGTGAGTAATCTGCTCCTCCCCTTTCAGGAAGCGCAGCGTATTCTTGAGTTTCATCAACTGTATGAAAAGATCGTGTTCCGGATAGAGCGAGGGCAGGGTCATCGGGCTCTTGAAGTAGAACGAAAGCCACTCCTGAATACCCTGCATCCCCGCACGCTGAGCAAGATCGAGGAACAGAACCAGATCCAGGACCAGGGGCGCCGCCAGAATGCTGTCGCGGCACAGAAAATCGATCTTGATCTGCATCGGATAGCCGAGCCAGCCGAAGATGTCCAGGTTGTCCCAACCCTCCTTATTGTCTTTTCGAGGAGGATAATAGTTAATCCTTACCTTGTGATAGAAATCCTCGTAGAGCTCAGGATAAAGTTTCGGCTGGAGGATGTACTCGAGCACCGAAAGCTTGCTCTCCTCTTTGGTCCGGAACGATTCCGGGTCGTCCAGAACCTCCCCGTCACGATTACCGAGGATATTCGTCGAGAACCAGCCGGACAGCCCCAGCAGTCTCGCCTTCAGGCCGGGCGCGATGATCGTCTTCATGAGCGTTTGACCCGTCTTGAAGTCCTTGCCGCATACCGGCACGTGATTCTTCTGGGCGAGTTCGCGCAGGGCCGGAACATCGATGGTCAGATTCGGAGCCCCGTTGGCGAATGGAATGCCCATCTTGAGTGCGGCGTAAGCATAGACCATGCTCGACGGAATCTGATCGTCATCGTTTCGCAGACCTTCTTCGAAGCTCTCGAGCGTCTCATGGACGGCGCTCGGCTGAATGAACACCTCGGTACTGGCGCACCAGATCATCACGAGGCGTTCAACTTTGCCGGTTTCCCGAAAGCGTCGAATATCCTCGATCAGCTGTTCGGCGAGCTCATACTTGCTTGAACCCTGCTTGACATGGTGCCCGTCGAGCTTCTTGACATATCGCTTGTCGAAGACCGCCTTATGAGGTCGCAGTGCTTCGAGCTCGGGACGCAGGCGGTTGAGGAGCGACTCCTCCAGGACCCCGCACTTCAGCGCCGCCTCATAGGCGGAATCCTCGAAAGGATCCCAGGCGAGAAACTCGACGTCGTCGAGTGCCGCCAGCGGAACGAAATTCCTGATCATGGGAACGCGGTTCTCGGTTCGCTTGCCGAGCCGGATCGTTCCCATCTGGGTGAGCGAACCGATGGGTCGCCCGAGGCCCTTTCGAACGGCCTCGACACCCGCGACGAAAGTCGTGCTGACCGCACCCAGTCCCACCAGCAACACACCGAGCTTACCTTTGGCCTCGGCAATCGAAACCCCCTTATCGACCATTCTCTGCACCTCCCTGTTTTACGATCTCCGAAGGATCAGCGATCGCAAGAACCAGATCCGAAACGGCCTGGAGCAGCGCCAGACGATTTTGCCTGAGACCCGCGTCTTCGGCCATCACGAGAACATCATCAAAGAACCGATCCACCGCAGGCCGGATCGCTGCGACGGCACGAACCCCTTCCAGGTAATCGTGCCGCTCGAGCGCCGCTTCGAGCCGAGGCTGCAGTTGTCGGACCGCATCGTAAAGAGCCGTTTCTCCCGGCACCTCGAACCGCTCGGGCTCGGGAGTCCCGACTCTCTCCCCGGCCTTCTCGAGCAGGTTGCGGGCCCGCTTGAACGCGATCGCCAGGGCTTCGAAGTCCTCGTTCCCCTTGATGGCGGCGACCGCCTCCGCCCGGGCCTGCGCATCGGGAACCGAGCTGATGCCGGCCGCAAAGACCGAGCGCAGGACATCCTGGGGCAACCCGGCTCGCTGCAGCAGGAAGAAGAGCCGCTGCCCGAGAAAAGCCAGGACCTGCGGTTTGACCTCATCCGAGACAAGCTGCGGATAATTCCTCAAAGCGAAGTCGACCAGACTGTCGAATGAGATGTCGAGGCGCCGGTCGAGGAGAATCGATACGAGTCCCTGTGCCTGGCGTCGCAGCGCAAAGGGATCGCTCGATCCACTCGGTATGATGCCCGCACCGAAACACCCGACCAGCGTATCGAGCCGATCCGCCATGGAAAGCAGCGCTCCATTCCGGGTCTCCGGCAATCGGTCGTCGAGGGAGACCGGACGATAGTGTTCGTAGATCGCCTGCCAGACCTCCTCCGGGTAACCTTCCTCACGGGCATACAGCCCGCCCATGACTCCCTGCAGCTCGGTAAGCTCTCGGACCATGTCAGTGGTCAGATCGACCTTGCACAATTCCGCCGCTTCCTGCAGTTCGGGCGAACCGCCCAGCAGGGCGCACAGCGCCTTTACGCGACGGGTCTTGTCTCCGTAGCTTCCCAGACTCTCCTGGAACAGGACATGATCGAGCTCGGATGTGCGGTCCCTCAAGCGAATCTTCCGGTCCGCATTCCAAAAGAATGCCGCATCCTCGAGGCGAGCCTGCAGAACCTTCTCGTGACCTCGCCGGATTCGGCCGTCGGGATCTCCCGAGGTGTTGAGAACGGTGAGAAACGCAGGCGCCAAGTGACCGTCCGTCTCCGTGACCGAGAAGTACTTCTGGTGAAAGCGCATGACGGTCACGAGCACTTCACCGGGAATTTCCAGAAAACGCGGATCGAAATGGCCGCGCAAAACCGTCGGAAACTCGTTCAGATGGACCACGGTCTCGAGCAGCCCGTCGTCGCGCACCAGGGTCTGCTCCCCGGTCGCCCGGGCGAGGCCCTCCGTGATCCGCTCAAGCCGCTCCCGACGGTTGACCAGAACGCAACCCTCGCGGAGGGACTCAACGTAGGCGGAAGCTTCCGGAATCTCGATCTCCGAGGGACCGATCAGCCGGTGCCCGCGGCTGGTGCGGCCGGACTTGACGCCTTCCAGTTCGAAGGGAACGATTTCCGAATTCCACAGACACACGAACCACCTCAGGGGCCGGATGAACCGGAACCGCGTTTCCGTCCAGTACATCGTCTTCGGCCAGGAGATGGCACCGATCACTTCGGACAGCGACCTTCCCAGGATCTCCGGGACCGGTTCACCCGGCAGTCTCCGCTTCAACGCCAGATAGCGCCCGCGATCCGTCTCCACCGCCTCGAGGACCTTGACATCGACTCCCTGCTTGCGTGCGAAGCCGACGGCCGCGACTGTCGGCTCACCCGACGCATCCAGGGCGACCGAGGCCGGGGGCCCCATCACCGTCTCTTCGAGGTCGGGACGTCGGTCCGGAAGCCGATCGATGAAGACGGCCAGACGACGAGGCGTGCTGAACAGGACCACCGGAGCATGCTCGATTTCGTTCTGCTCCAAAAGTTGCTCGAAAGCGCGGCGCATCTGTTCGAGCGCGGGATCGATCATGCTCGCCGGGATCTCCTCGGTGCCGAGTTCGAACAGGAACGAGTTACTCATCGGTTTCCACGTAGCGGCGGGCGATGCGGACGGCGAGATTCCGCACGCGGTTGATCAGTCCCACCCGTTCGGTGACACTGATCGCGCCGCGGCTGTCCAGAAGATTGAAGGTATGTGAACATTTCAGACAGTAATCATAGGCCGGCAGCACGCAGTCGGCCTCCAGAGAACGCAGACATTCCGCTTCATAGAGATCGAAGAGCTGGAAGAGCATGCCCTTGTCGCCGATTTCGAAGTTGTATCGGGAGAACTCGTACTCCTCGCGGCGGCGGACCTGACCGTACGAGACCGAAGGGCTCCACTGAAGATCGTAGACGCTGTTGCGCTCGGTCAGAAAGGCGGCGATCCTCTCCAAGCCATAGGTGATCTCAGCGGAAATCGGGTCGAGATCGAGCCCACCCGCCTGTTGAAAGTAGGTGAACTGCGTGATCTCCAGCCCGTTTAACAGCACTTGCCAGCCGATTCCCCAGGCCCCGAGCGTGGGGCTCTCCCAGTTGTCCTCTTCGAACCGAAGATCATTCTTATCCAGGGGGATTCCCAAGGCTCTCAGGCTGTCGAGATAGACCTCCTGAACGTTCGGTGGGGAGGGTTTCAGGATGACCTGAAGCTGAGTGTGGCGGTAGAGGCGATTGGGATTCTCGGCATACCGTCCGTCCGCCGGCCGCCGCGACGGCTGCACATACGCCACCGAGTAGGGCGTGGATCCGAGGACACGGAAGAAGGTTTCGGGATGCATGGTTCCGGCGCCGACTTCGACGTCGTAGGGCTGCTGTATGACGCAACCGTACCTCATCCAGAAACCGAGCAATTCATGAATGACTTCCTGAAACGTCTGCATCGTTGATCGACAGAATGGGCGAGTCTCTCGGGACTCACCGAACGCGAACGCCGAGGGTTGCGTGCGACCCTCGCAAGGAGCGGGCCTGGCCCGCATTTGAGCAGCCAATTGGAACCGAATGCCGGCTAGTCGGGAAGACTTACGCTCGATCCTGGCCGGATCGAACGGGTAAGTGCCGTTGCAGCAAAACCAGACACGCTCACCGCCAGCCTCAACTGTGACGAACTCTTGCCGGGCGACTGAACTATAGCAACTCCTTCAGCAGTTTCTTAGCCTTCAGTGGCTTTTCGAGCTGGTTTTCTATGAGTCTTCCGGCGGCCGATTCCAATTGCTCCAGATCCTCCTCTGAGAAGGAGCACTCCCCCAGTTCCGCCGGTCGAAGCCGAAGCATGCCGGCGGTACGGACCGCCAGCTCCCGCGAAAGGGCGCTGTCCAATGCCGGCAGCACACCTTCCAGCCGGAGAGTCCAAAATTCGAAATAGCGCGACAGCACGGCAGCCGGGACCTTCCCTGCTGCTTCGATCACCGCGAGGCTCAACCGGAAAAGCCGCTCACTCGCAACCTGCTCGCGCGAGAACTCCACCAGAAGCTCCGCCCAGTAGGCGAGATGGAGACTCTCCTCCCAGCCCAGCCGGAACGCCGGTGAAGGCCGTATGATCTCACAATTTTCAATGACAGCCAACTCCTGATTCTCCCGTGAGCGGCACGTCAACCGCAGGTACGTCAGCACTTCCAGCGCCGAACCGAAGCGGCTTCGCGACTTCTGGGCGCCGTAAGCCACGCTCCTGATGCGCCCCGTGTGACGACTGAGGAAGAGTACGACCTTGTGGGATTCACCAAAGGGATACGTTCGCAGAGTCAGGGCCTCGACACTCATCGGTCTGCCGGCTCAATCCGACTCGGCTCGAGTCGTGGTCAGATTGCCCGAATGGCGCATCCGATAGCGGACCATTTGAAAGATCCGCATGACCAACCCGCTCAGGACATACGCCGAAGCCAACGCCACCAGAACCACTTCCGAATACCAGATGACCCCTGCCACGACGAGCGCCAGCAGGAGAACCGTCAGGTGGGACTTCCCGCGAGTCAGGGGGAGCCGTTTGGGGGAAGGATATCGCAGGGTGGAAATCATCAGCAGTCCTACAAGGTAAGTGACCGCCACCAGAGCAATTCTGAAGAAATCGCTCTCCGGAGGCACCTTGAACAGGTGCACGATCGCTGCCAGAAAGCCGGCCCCGGCCGGAATCGGCAGACCTGCAAAGTGCTTCAGGTCCTGGACCTGTACGTTGAACCTCGCGAGTCTCATCGCCCCGCAGATCAGGAAGAAGAATGCCGAGAGACGGGCGAAATTCCCGAGCCCCGGGAACCCCCAGGAATAAATGAGGATGGCGGGTGCGATCCCGAAGCTGATCACGTCGGCCAGAGAATCGAGTTGGAGGCCGAACTCCGATGTCGCTCCGGCCAGACGCGCGATTCGGCCGTCCAGCCCGTCGAGGACGACAGCAATCCCGATGGCGACGGCGGCCTTGCCGTAGTGTCCGTTCAGCGTCGCGATGACGGCGTAGAATCCTGCAAAGATGTTGCCGACCGTGAAGATCGAGGGGAGGATATAAATCGACCGGCGAGGCGGACGCCGGAAACGCCGAGGCCCCGAGCTGGTGGAGGCAACCATCCGGTCGTTGTCATTCAATGTTGCGTACTCCGTCGAGCCAGGATCGAGGTCCCAGCCCGGACCCGATCACCCTCGACGACCGCCACCTCACCATCCTCGGGGACGAGCAGGTCGACGCGGCTGCCGAACCGAATCAGCGCTATTCTATCACCCCTGCGGACGAACTCGCCCTTCTGTTTCCACGGGATGATGCGACGGGCCACGAGTCCGGCGATCAGAGCAAACGAAACGTCTCCGATCCGAAACAGGTGTCGCTCGTTGTCGACCGACGCACGATCGTCGAATGCGAACAGGAACTTGCCGTTCCGATGCTCGCTTTGCTCGATCCTCCCTTCCACGGGAGCTCGATTGACATGTACGTTGAACACGGACAGAAAAATCGAAATTCGGGTCCCTCCTTCCTCACGCTGGACCCTGACGACCTTCCCGTCGGCAGGACTGACGATGCAGTCGACATGATCCGGAATGTCCCGTTCAGGGTCGCGGAAAAAGAACACAACGAACCCGGCCAGAACCAGCAGACAACCGGCAACGATCGGAAAACCGAAGAAAAGAGCCACCACACCGAGGGCGGCAAGAGGGAGGGAGAACAAGAGGGCTTCGCGTGTGAAGGACATGCTCGGAGTCTATACAAAAATGCCTGCTAGACCCGAGGCACTAGCAGGCAGTAAATGAGCTCACTGAACGGGATGCTGGACCCGGAATTCCTGAATGAGGTACTGCATCCGATCCTTGAGCGCCAGTTTCTTTTTCTTGAGGACCGTTTCTTCGAGCTGCTCGGTGGACGTCAAGAAGGACTTTTCCGTGAATTCGGCGAGTTTCCGCTCGAACTGTTGATGCTCATCGAACAGTTCGCGGAAACGTTCGTCATTCCTGAGGAGATAGTCCCTGACAGCCGTTTCATCCATAGTTCTCTTCCTCCTTGATATGTCCCTGGTTGATGACAGATATGCTTCGGTTGACGGAAAGCGGTGCGAAAACGGAGTGATCGAATGAACGTAGAGTGCTAGACTCCAGCATTTTTACTAACCCAAACTCTAGCAGAGAAGATCCGACCGATCAAGCACGTCGCTCTCGATCCGTCCAAGCGGGAATCGATCGTCCCCTCATGTGTCGGACTACTGCCGGTCGACCCTCAAACGACGGCGACGGACCTGCCGTCGGAAGGCCAGTTCCACCAGCGTGCTGAGCAGATCCGAATACGCAAGTCCGGAGGCTTCCCAAAGCTTCGGATACATGCTGATTTTAGTGAACCCGGGAATCGTGTTGGGCTCGTTGACCCAGATTTCGAGGGTCCGCCGGTCCACAAGGAAATCGACACGGGCCATGCCTTCCAGTTGCAGTACCTGAAACGTGCGCAGGGCCAACTCCTGAATTCGAGCGACCTGGGTTTCCTCGAGCGGTGCAGGAATCAGGAGTTTGGAGTCGTTGCTCAGGTACTTCGCCTCATAGCTGTAGAAGAGATCCGACGGGAGAATCTCACCCGGCAGAGAGACCCGGGCCTCGAAGCCGCCCAGAACCGAGACCTCGATCTCCCGGGCCTCGATCCCTTTCTCCACCAGAATCCAGTCGTCATAAAGAAAGGCTTCCTCGACGGCCGCTTCCAGATCCGTCCGCGAGGAACATCGGGAGATGCCGACCGACGAGCCGAGGCTGACCGGCTTTACGAAGACCGGATATGCGAGTCCCTCCTCCGATCCCTCGAGGACTCCGGTCCGGCCACCTCGCCACTGGTCGATGTTCCACGTCCGGGAAGGAAGTACCGGAATTCCAGCCGACTGCAGTATCGACTTGCAGTAGGCCTTGTTCATACCGACGGCCGAGCCTTCGACCGAGGCCCCCACGTAGGGAATGTCGAGCGACTCCAGGACTCCCTGAACCGTACCGTCCTCTCCGTAGGGCCCATGGAGGACCGGAAAGACCACCGTGTCCGGATGCCGGTGCTTCAGGAGGTAGTCGATCCAGTGTTCGGTATCCGGGAAGTCGGTGGCGGCGGAACCGGGTTCGCCCAACTCCGAACGCAATCGAGCCGCCGGTTTCGTCTCGCCGTCTTTGGCAATTCCAAGGACCGAGACCCGGTATCGTGAGCGATCCAGATGGCGGATGACCGAGGCGACCGACAGCAGAGAGACTTCGTGCTCGGCGGACCGACCGCCGCACAACAGGATGACGTGTCGCATTTCAGACCTCCTCGATCTCCGCTTCTCTTCCGGTCGAATACCCCGATCAGAGCAGGGGCTCAGTTCACCTCAGCTCTCTACCGCCACCCGCCGCCGGCAGCAGGGCGATCAGTCGCCGGTACCCTCGTAGGCCTGAATGATCAGCTGTACGAGGTGGTGGCGGACCACGTCCCGGTGATCGAAATAGCAGAATGCAATGCCGTCGATTTGACGCAGGATCCGCGACGATTCGACCAGACCCGACTTCTGGCCGGTCGGGAGGTCGATTTGCGTCACATCCCCTGTCACGACGGTCTTCGAGTTCACTCCGATCCGGGTCAGGAACATCTTCATCTGCTCACTGGTCGAGTTCTGGGCTTCGTCCAGGATGATGAATGAATCGCTGAGCGTCCGGCCCCGCATAAAGGCAATGGGCGCGATTTCGATGACTCCCCGCTCGATGAACTTCTGGACCTTCTCGGCGTCCAGCATGTCGTAGAGGGCATCGTAGAGCGGGCGCAGGTACGGATTGACTTTCTCCTGCATGTCTCCGGGCAGGAATCCGAGCTTCTCGCCCGCCTCAACCGCAGGCCGCGCCAGGATGATCCTCCGAATCGATTTGTGCAGAAGCAGCGAGACGCCCATGGCGACCGCAAGGTAGGTCTTGCCGGTCCCGGCCGGGCCGATGCCGAAGACCAGATCGTTGTTCTCGATTGCCTCCAGGTAGCGCGTCTGGTTCAGGGATCGGGGCACGACGTCGCGAACCGGGGTCCTGATGGAGAAACGACGCGGGAAGATCTCCCGCAGAGAGGAGGCCGAGTCGTGGGCGATCTGGCGGAACGCGTCCTGGAGATCGCCGTTGCTGAATTCACAGCCCTCCTCGATGAGGTTTGAGAAATCGACGAGGATCCTCTCTACGCCGGCAACGTCCTCCGCCTTTCCCTCGATCGAGACCCTACTGCCTCTGGCACTGATCCTCACGTCGAACAGAGACTCGAGCAGCCGGATATTCTCATCGCGGACATCGAAGAGAATTTCGGCACCCCTTTCGGGAAGAACCAGCTTTTTCAAAGGAGAGAACCCGCGTCCCTAGGTCAGGGTTTTGGAAAGCCTGGACTTGTACCTTGCCGCTGCGTTGGCGTGGATCTTGCCCTTCCGGGCGGTCTTGTCGATGATGGAGAAAACCGTCGGCAACAGCTGTTTGGCTTCCTCGGTCTTGCCCTCCTGGACCAGACGACGGAATTGCTTGATGGCAGTACGCATTCTTGATCGTGCGCTGCGATTCAAGATGCGCCGCTCGCGATTCTGGTGCATCCGTTTGATCGCAGACTTGATGTTCGGCATATCGATAAACTCCTTAAAGCTGCAGCAGACTGGGTCGAAACCTGGCCCCGCTCCTGCAGGGCCTGGAAAACGACATTATAGGAATCGGGGTCAGCAAGTGTCAACGACGAGCCGGTCGAGATGGAACCGGGCATCCGCCCCGGAACTCTTGAGCAATCGGTCGCTCTCGCGCAGGCGCAGCAGGAGACCGATCAGATCCTCCCTGGAGTACCGGCGAACTTCGGCTTCCTTCCCCTTGAAGCTCCAGAGCTTGACCTGCGGCAGCGCGCGGTTGAAACTCTGGCCGGCGTCCAGCATTTCCCGCAGTACCAGGAGGCGTTTGATGCTCCAGTACAGGACCGCCAGGATGTTCAGAGCCTGCATGCCTCCTTCGGTGAGCCGCTGAAGGAGGAGAAGGGCCTGCTCCTTGTCGCGGCGTGCAATGGCGCCGACCAGCTCGAAGACGTCGTGCTCCCGGGCCTCGGCTGTCAACATGAGCACGGCATCGACGTCGATCTTCTTGCTGTCCCACGCCCAGAGGATGAGCTTCTCCAACTCGGAGTCGAGTCGCTGATAATCTTCCCCGAGCAGTTGAACCAGCAGATCGGCGGCTTCCCGGTCCAGCTCGAAGCCTTCCTGACCGGCCTTCCGCCGAAGCCAGGCCTCGCCCTTTCCCCGCCCCTCGAGCTCGATCATAGGCAGAGTGGGCCAGCTGCGCACTCCTTTGGCCACTTCGAGAACGACGACACTCCGTTCGTACGGGTCTTTCAGGTAAGCCTTCAATCCCTCCGGCCGGGCATCGGCGTTGCGCACATAGATCCAGCGTCGACGACTCATCCAGGGCAGCGTCCGGGCCTGCGCCGCGATGAGCTCGCCCGTCACATCCTCCTCCGACAGATCGAACACCGACCAGTCGAAGGTGCGGGCCGATTCCTCCACCTGCGCTTCACAAAGCTGGAGAACGCGCTCCCGGAGGTAGGCCTGATCGGTGACCAGCACGTAGACCGGCTTCGGATCCTTCACACTCTGGACGAATTCGCTGTAATTCATGCCGATGCGTTCAAAAGCCCTCGACAATCGTCGCCACGACGCTGGCGGCAAAATCGCTCGCCATCCGGTGGAGCGCCGGATTCACTTCGGAGAAGAAGTTCTTCACATCAACGTTGACAATGTACTGCTCGCGAAAGACGTACCGGTTGTTCGAAAACAGAACCTCCCCGCTCTTCAGGTCCTTCAGCTCGACGGAGGCATAGACCGTCACGAGGAAGGTCGACGCGAAGGCGCTCCGGGCAAAGGTCACGGGACTCGCCGTCACACGGGTCACCCGTCCCTCGAGTACTGCGTCGGCACGGGACTGGTTGTCGACGACCGCGTAGTCTGTTCGCTTGACGAATTCGCTGACCAGCGACCTGGTCAGAATCTGCTCGATCTCGTAGGAGGTCGTATCGTTCTCCAGCGGTTTGACCAGCAGCGTATGAAAAGGCCGGGGGACCCGGTTGTTGGCCGCCACCCGATAGCCGCAAGCACCGGCCGCAACAGAGAGCCCGAGGACGAGGAGGATCCAGCAGGTTCGATGCATCGCTCCGACAGGATCCGCTCGGCCTTCACGCGTAAGCCGGCTCATGAGCGTCCTCCGGCCAAGTCGGTTTCCACCTTCGAAAGAACGATCCCCTTTTGCGCCTGATACTTCCCCTTCCGGTCGCGGTATGAAATCCGACACACCTCGTCGGCACTCAGAAAGATCAGCTGTGCGATGCCCTCTCCGGCATACACCCGCACCTGCGCACGACCCGTGTTGGAGATCGACATCGTCACATGGCCTTCCCATTCCGGCTCGAAGGGAGTCACGTTCACCAGGATGCCGCAACGTGCGTAGGTCGACTTCCCGGTACAGATCGTCAAGATTTCGCGGGGAATCCGGAAGTACTCGACCGACTGGGCCAGCACGAACGAACCGGGTGGAACGACACACTGATCGGCCTCATAGTCTTCGAACATTTCCGGATCGATCCGCTTCGGGTCCACGAGGTCGGATGCCGTTCCGCGAAACAGCTTGAAATGACGATCGACCCGGAAATCGTAGCCGTAGGAAGACGGACCATAGGAGATCGAACCCTGGCGAACCAGCGCTTCCTCAAAAGGCTCGATCATCCCGTGTTCGCGGGCCTGCTTCACGATCCAGCTGTCGGGCTTGACTCCCATGGCACTCGTCGCGGAATTCTACCACGGGCTTCCGGCCCGATCCTTCGTTTCCGTTCGAGGTTCCACTTGCCGAGTCGCTGAGCATGCGGGAGCGGGAGAACGGGCGAACGGGCTCTGATCCGGAGGAACCCGTTCTCCCGCTGTCCCGTTCTCCATCTAAAATCAGCGACATGGAACCCTGAATCCTAGAGCGATCCCACATGCTCGACGACCCGTACGGGCACGGGCATGAACGTCAGGACGAAGACCGCCAGAGCCACGAGAGCCAGGATCCAGCGTGCGCGCCCCAACTGAGGGGCGTCGTTGAAAGGACGGGGATGGCGAAAGCGCAGAAGGAGCAGAATGACGGCAAAGAGAAGATAGCCGAGCATCGGCCAGGAAAGCAGACTCAAAAGTACGAGCGAGGTGAAAGTGATGTAGGAGACGACACGGTGGACCCGCCCGCCGAACAGAGCGTACACGACGTGGCCTCCGTCGAGCTGCCCCACCGGGAGCAGGTTGAGGCTCGTCGCGAGCATGCCGAACCAGGCCGCCCAACCCACCGGATGGAGCTGGAGGTAGGCAGGGTCGCCATGGAAGAACAGCTTCACAGCGAGCTGGAACAGAAGGGGCTCGCCAAACTCCCAGGTAGGCTCCAGCGAATCGAACCCGCTGAACTGGGTCGACAATGCGATCCCCACAGCCAGCACCGGAAGAATGAGGACGAAGCCCGCCAACGGGCCGGCAATGCCTACGTCGAAGAGTTGGCGACGATCCCGGAACAGGGATTTGATCCGGATGACAGCCCCGAATGTCCCGAATGGATTCAGTGGGGGCGGTGCCGGAATCACGTATGGAACGGTTGCATCGATCCCGTGATACCGGCAGGTCAGATAGTGTCCCATCTCGTGGCAGATCAGGATCAGCAGGACCGAAAAGGCGAAGGGGAGGCCCGCCAGAAGAATGACCGGATCATGGATCAGCTGTACGATGCTCTCGGTCAACTGCTCGCTGGTCTCCGCGGAGAATTCTGCGTTCCAGAGGAATCCGGCCAGAAGCGTCGTCAGGCATGTGACCAGAAACAGCAGAACGGGAAGGAATCGCCGGGGAGGACGGAAAGTCTTCTCCGGCCGGCTCACGGGGTACCACTCGATCTCATCCGGAAGCCGGTCCCGCTGACCGATAGGAATGTTGTGATTCAAGGCGAGACTACTCGGCAAAGCGGATTTCTTTGCCCGGCTTGAAACGTACGGTCTTACCGGGAGGGATCGGTACTTCTGCTCCCGTCCTGGGATTGCGGCCGATCCCACTCTTGCGAGGCTTGACAACGAACACCCCGAAACCGCGCAGCTCGATACGCTCGCCAGCCTTCAGTGCAGACTTCAACGCGCCGAAAAAAGCATCGACCGCGATTTCCGCTTTCACCTTTGTGATCTCGTTGCGTTCCGCCACCCTGGCGACTATATCCTGTTTTACCACCGCAAAGTTCCCTTCCTAAACCATTAGAAAGACTATACTTTCATTCTCATCTGAATGCAACATGTCCGGCGCGGCCGGTGCCGTTGTCCGTCCACGGCGATTGCAGAACGGACAACGGAACTCCAGCACACCACCTTCGAACTCCGCAAAACTGACCCCGCTGTCATCGAAAGGACAGCGCGGCACGTCGCTCTGACCGATCCTCTCGACAAAGTAAGTCAGGTGCAGAGATGACCACTCACCGGGCGCATCGGGCTGCCGCCAGTTCAGATTGCAGCCACATCCGGGACAGGAGATGCTCAGACAGAGCCGATGACCGGCCGAATAGTCCACCCGGAACTGAAGTTCTTCACCACATCGCGAGCATAACGGCGGTTCGTTGCCGTTAAAATACTCCAGGGCTGCGCGCGCGCCTTCATCGACACCGCGTTGATCTTCTGCCATCAACATCGCACCTCTCCCACCATTGAGCGGAGACTTTCCAGATTCCGGCGATCCTCCTCGCCGTTTTTTCCCTTGGGGGTCTCGAGAATCTTGGGCACTCCGCACAGGCGTTCTTCATTCATTATGAGACAAAAGCCCCGGCTACCGATCTCACCCTCCCCAATGTGCTGATGGCGGTCCACCCGGCTTCCGAATTCCCGTTTGCTGTCGTTGACGTGCAGAACCCGGAGGCGTTCGAGCCCCACGACGCGGTCGAAATCTGACAGGGTCCGGGCCCAGTCTTCCGGAGTCCTCAGGTCGTAGCCCGCTGCGAAAACGTGACAGGAATCGAAACAAACGTGCACCCGTTCCGGTTTGCGGACCTGCGCGAGGATGTCGCGCAAATGTTCGAAGCGGTGTCCGATCGAGGTTCCCTGACCGGCGGTCGTCTCCAGTGCGATCGGAGTCGAGTCGACCTCGACCCGCTCGTGGATCCGGTCGATGGCTTCGGCAATGCGCCGAATGCCGGAGGCTTCGCCCTTGCCCCCGTGAGCTCCCGGGTGAACCACGAGATCGACCAGGCCCAGCGCGGTCGAACGCTCGATCTCATCGATCAGAGCGTCGACGCTCCGGCACCAAAGTGCGAGGTCGGAGGACGCCAGATTGATCAGATAGGAACTGTGGCCGGTCACGGAATCCAGGTTCGCCCTTTTACACGACTTGCGGAACTCCGCGACCTCTTCCTCCGCCAGAACGCGCCACTTCCATTGACTGGCGTTCTTCACGAAGATCTGCAGCACCGTACAGTCGACCTCCATGGCCCGCTCCACCGCCTTCGGTATCCCTCCGGCAATCGACATGTGTGCACCCAGAAGAGGCTTTGAATCCATGACAGACAGTCTCATCCTGCGGAAGCCGGAATCCCGGTCGGTCGAACCGGTTTGGCCTTTTCTCCTACTTTACCAACAATCAGGAAAACCAGCAGTGAGAACCCGAGCGCAAGCAGTCCCGGAGGGACGGTAAACGACTGGTCGCCCAACCTGTTCCAGAGTTCCAGCGCCCCCGAGAGGGTCAATCCGGTCAGGATACTGAGCCTTGCCGCCCAGGGACCGGCTTCCTGCCAGTTCAGGCCGATCGCGAGTGCAGGAGTCAGGGCGGCGGCAAAGCTCGAAAAGGCCAGGATGCCCAGGTACGCGACGAGGGTCCTGGAGCCGAGCGCAAGGATTCCGGCCAGAGCGAAGATCAGCAGGGAGCACCAACGCCCCCACAAGACCTGGCGTTCGAGCCTCAGGCCCAGAGCGCGGGCGAGATCCCGACTCACCGCCGCCGCGCCGACATTGACGAAGCTGTCGGCGGTCGACATGATCGCGGCCACGATACCCACATAGGCAAACGGAAGCAGCCAACCCGGTGCCAGTCGTGTCAGAAAGAGCGAAACGGCATCATCGGCGTGCAGAGGTGCCGGCAGAGCGCCGCTGAGAACGAGGCTCTTGACGGCGGCACCGGCTCCGAGCCAGACCAGGCCGCAGATCATCATCGAGACGGCCAGCAGGAGCGGAAAGAACTTC
Organism: uncultured Acidobacteriota bacterium; assembly: GCA_963823995.1. Taxonomy (GTDB): domain Bacteria; phylum Acidobacteriota; class UBA6911; order RPQK01; family JAPXNP01; genus JARRKC01. The sequence goes on along the minus strand of CAWGNQ010000006.1, from coordinate 1,140,225 downwards.
AGACTCCCCGAATCTCGGACCATCATGAACCGGTTGACCACATGCGGCTGTCCGAGCGAACCGACCGAGAAAAGGAAGAACCACCCGAGACAGGTCAGCGATCCGGCCTCTCCCCAGGGGGTAAGGTCGGGCGAGCCCGCCCTGACAAACGAAAGCGTGATCGCGTCCGGTCCACCCGATCCGACCAGAGCAAAATAGAAGATCAGGGTGGCCACCCACAGCATGATGGCTCCCTGAACGACGTCGGTGTAGACACTGGCCAGCATTCCGCCCGCGGCGCTGTAGAAGACGAGGACCGCAAGCCCCACGAACAAGGCCGGTCCGCGTCCGAGGGGTGTCATTGCGTTCAGCAGGACACCGAGTGCCAGAAGCTGTGTCGCCAGGTAGCCGATCACACCCACGAAGATGGCGACCGAAGCGCACCCGCTTGCGAACCGACAGCCGAAACGCTCCAGAATGACATCCGGTATCGTGAGGCATCCGCTCGCGCTGGAGAGGCGCATCAAGGGCTTGGCCAGGAGCCAGCACATGAGTGCGCCCGTAAACGAACTCGAGATGGTGATCCAAAAAGAACCGAGACCCACCTCGTAGAACAGTCCCGGCCCTCCGACGAAGACGAAACCGCTCATGATCGAGGCCATCGTTGCGAGCACCAGCGTCACGAGCCCGAGGCGCCGGCCGGCCAGATAGTAGTCCTGCGCATCGGCGGTCTTACGGACCGAATACAGACCGACTCCGATCAGAACGAGGAGGTAGGTCAATCCGACCAGAAGGTTCATCGGTCCTTCCATCGTCGAAAATGGCGAAGGAAACCGAGCGGCCAGATCAGAACCGGAATCACCCAGATGCCGAAGAGCATCCAGAAAGCGGACGCCGGCAGTCCGAGCAACGGTGCGGCTTCAAGCGATCCGGGGCTTCCGGCCAGCAACAGATAGACCAGCACGCCGCCGACCCAGGCACCGAAGACGATGACCAGACGCGTCGGTGCGCCGCCCCACCATCCCAGGGAGCAGAGCAGACCCACCCCACCCAACGCCAGAATCCAGCTCAGTCCGGACAGTGCGCCAGCCAGAAGAAAGACGAGTGAAACGATCAGGGCCCAGAACCGCATGTGTGCACGCATCTTAAACAATGCACGCGGGAAGCGAAACTCCCGCGGAGCAGGCAAAGAAAACGGAGCGAAGCGAAACGGAGGTCGAGGGAGGTCGAGGGCTGTTCCTGAACGCGATGACCTGTAGAATATTACGCTTGAGCGGAGGCATGCACGTGACGATTGAAGAGATTGCCAATTACTGCGAAGTCAAGGACTGCCGCGTCTCACTGGGCTCGTCCGAGGGAGGTTTCATCACGGTGGACGGAACGGGCGTAACGGGACGTTTCAACAACTACCGCCGCTTCCTGAGATTCCACGAGCTGGACGCTCTCCCGGAACCGCGCGGAGCTCTGAGGGCCGCCACAACTTTCAGGATCCAAACCGAGCCAGGTGAGAAGGAGCTGGACCGCGCCGCTTTCGAGACAGAACTCAAGCACTTCAGGGATCTCATCGACGCCTGAACGGTCACAGGTTTTTGGGTTGCCGAAATCCAGGGACTTTCGGCTGGGACCCCTGGACGTCAGGACGTTCGACGTCGAGCCAGAGACCCGGGCCGCGGCCGCCGCGTCAGGCGTTTGGAAAGCGCGCCCGCAGCCGACGAATGGCCAGGTTCGCGGCCGACGCAATGTCGGCATTCTGGCTGGATGACAGGTCCTGCACGACGGGCAGAGCGTCGGCTCCGCCACGCATCCCGATGATGTCGAGCAGACGGATCGTAATCGGATCGCGCGCCGTCTGCAACTGGCTGTAGAGCATTCTGATCTTATCGGGTGGAAGCTCCATGAGATAATAGTAGACCTGATCCTTCTCGACATTGTCGACCATCTCCACGATGTGCTCCTCCCGCCCCAGCAGGAAAAGCGCATAGCCCAGCGCCAGCTTCACGTTCGGATCCTGTTCCCGCAGGTATCGCATGGCCAGCAGCTTGACATACTTCTGGTCACCTGTCCGGCCGAGCCCTTCCGCCGCATATCGGCGATACTCGTCGCGGGAGTCGTTGAGCGCATCTTCGAAGATGTCCTGACTCCTGGGATCTCCGATGTAGGCCAGTGCCTCGAGGACCTTGCGCTGGAGGTCGTCGGAGCCCGAAACCGGGACGATCCCGAAGATCTTCTTGCGTTCTTCCACGCCCACACGGTAGAGGTCGTTGAGGATCGGGACCGCGCTCTTGACTCGGAGCCGCCCGGCCGTCAGGATCGCTTCGTCGTGAACCCCTTTGTCCGAATCCCGAATGAAGGGGACGACCATCTCCGCGCTCGCCGAATCGCCGATCTTGTAGACCGCCCGGATCAGCGCGATCTTGATGTCGCTCGAATCCTCGCGGTTCAATGCGTCCTCGATGGCCGGAAGGGCGGCGCGAGCCCGGAGGATCCCCAGCGCGACCGCGGCATCCTTTCGCAGTCCTTTGTCCGAATTGAACAGCAGATCGATCAGCGCCTTCACCGCGTCGTCGCTGACCGGAACGTAGGGTTCCACGACGCGCGAATCATAGTCGTTGCTGAGCGGATTCAGGAAGCTCACGACCTTCTTGACTCCGGAAACAAAACCGGTTTCGCCGCTCGTGTAGGTATCGACAATCCCCTGGACCGCCACTTTCTGGATCCGCTTGTCCGAGTCGCGGGCGAATTGGACGTAAGCGGGAAGAGCGCGGGTATCCCCGATCGTTACGAGGGCATTGGCGACCGCGTAACGCACTTCCGCATTGGCATCCCCGGCCGCCTCGACGAGGGCCGGCACGGCGGCGCGGACTTTGTTCTCTCCCAGCAGACGGGCCGCTTCAGTCCGCTTGTTCGCGTCAGGATTCTTGAGATCATAGATCAGCCCATCGACACTGCGTGTCTCCGGCTTGTTCGCCTGGCCGAGGGCGGGCAGTGCGAGTAACAGGCTCAACAAAAAGGCTATCGGGAAGGCTATCGGGAGAACTCTCCCTCTGTACGTTCGCATGCGTGGCATCCTTTCAATCGATCTGCCTATGAAAGTTAACAGAAAACTCTGACCTGGAGCGACCGGGACCGGAACTCACGGTTGACCCCGGCCCGCCCGGCGACTGACAATTATGGACCGCCATGTCGATCCAGAAGACCGCCCTCATCGCCCTCGTCGCCTGCCCGTTCATTCTCCAACCGCACGCCGGCCGAATCCCTCTCTCTGTTGAGATGAATGTCGAAGGCGTGGAGTACTCGGACTCCATTCCGAAGCCCGGGACCATTCTGGGTCACCGGATCGGCGACGGGCACTCGCGCCCCGACCAGATCGTCCGTTACTTCGAAGCGGTTGCCGCCGCCAGCGATCGCGTCCGGGTGGAACGACATGGAACGACGTACGAGGAACGCCCGCTTCTGCACGCGATTGTCAGCTCGCCCGAAAATCTGCGACGTCTCGAAGAGCTCCGGACAGCGAATCTTCGCCTGGCCGAGGATCCCGGAGCCGTGGGCGATGCGGAACTGGCGCAGATGCCGACGGTCGTTCTCATGGGCTACAGTGTCCATGGCAATGAGGCCAGCGGCTCCGAAGCCGCCCTCCTCCTCCTCTACCATCTGGCGGCCGGTACCGGCGAGCCGGTCGATCGCATCCTCCAGCACTGTATCGTCCTAATCGATCCGATGCTCAATCCCGACGGCCGCTCGCGCTTCGTCAACTGGGTCAATGAAAACCGTGGTCGGGTCGCCACAGCCGATCCGAATGACCGGGAGCACCAGGAACCATGGCCGGGGGGTCGCACGAACCACTACTGGTTCGATCTCAACCGGGACTGGCTGCCCGCCCAGCTCAAGGAGAGCCAAGGGCGTCTGCAGTTCTTCTACCACTGGCGGCCTCAACTGGTGACTGATTTTCACGAAATGGGAAGCGGCTCGACCTTCTTCTTCATGCCGGGAGTTCCCCACCGAACCAATCCCCTCACCCCCCAAGTCAACTTCGATTTGACGCGCCGGATTGCCGCATTCCACGCACGCTATCTCGATCGTCTGGGATCGCTCTACTATTCCGAAGAGGGTTATGACGACTTCTACTACGGGAAAGGCTCGACCTACCCGGACATCAACGGAGCCATCGGAATTCTGTTCGAACAGGCGTCGTCGCGGGCGCTGGAGCGCGAAGTCAGCGACGGCGTGATCCATTACGGATTCACGATCCGCAACCAGTTCGCGGCCTCGCTTTCGAGCCTCGATGCGGCCGTGACGCTGCGACTCGATCTCCTTGGACAGCAACGAGACACCTACCGCCAGGCTCTCGATGAGGCTCGCCGGAGCTCGACCCAAGGCTGGCTCTTCGATGCTCGACATTCCGGAGGGCGGATTCGCCCACTGCTCGACGTACTCCTGCAACACCACATTCAGGTCTATGAACTGGCGAGGGATCTCAAGATCGGAGACCGCGTGTTTCCGGCCGGACAGGCTTACGTAGCACCCGCGTTTCAAACGCAGACGCGTCTTCTCCAGGCGATGATGAACCGGGCGACCGAGTTCAGGGACACCGTCTTCTACGATGTTTCGACCTGGACATTTCCATTGGCCTTCAACGTCGAATCGGTGGAACTCCAGACCGATCCTCAGCCCTTCCTCGGAAGCCGCCTGGTGGATTCGGCCAGGCCGGAAGGCAGGGTGGACGGCGCCGATCAACCCTATGCCTATCTCATGGACTGGAACAGCGACCGGGCGCCGGGCGCCCTCTTTTCACTTCAGCAGGCGGGCATCCGGACACGGTTGCTAACCCGATCGATCGCTTACGGACGGGGTGACAACGTGATCCGGTTCGACCGGCCCATGATCGTAGTGCCGGTCCACCAGCCATCGCTGGAGGCGGCACAGATCGCAGCGCTGGTCCGGGAGGAGGCGGCGCAGAAGGGTGTGTCGTTCCACGGCGTCGATTCGGGTTGGACCGATGAAGGCCCGGACCTGGGAGGACCGTCGAGTCAGCCGTTGGAGAAGCCGTCGATTGCCCTGCTCTGCGGTCCGGGAACCCGCAGCAGCGAGGCGGGCGAGAGCTGGTTCGTGCTGAATGAACGGGAAGGGATCCCGATCAGCCTGCTGGAGGCAGCGGACGTCTCAGATACGGATCTGAGCCGCTACAACACGATCATCCTGCCGGGCGGGAGCTATCAGACCGTCACCGAGAAGGGGATCACGGACCTCAAAAATTGGCTCTCGAACGGAGGGCTGATCATCGCGTCGGATTATGGGGCACGCTGGTTGATCGAGCATGAAATGGTCGAGGAAAGGCTACGCGAGCGGACCATCTCAGCGCAGAAACTGCGCTACTCCGAGGTCGCCGGCACCCTCCGATCGCAGACCATTCCGGGATCGATCTTCGAAACCGACCTCGATGTGACGCATCCCCTGGCCTATGGGCTGACCGAGCACCTTCCGGTCTTTCGGGACCACGAGATCCTCTTCGAACCGTCCCATGTCCCGGGTGCCAACGTCGCGCTCTATTCCGAATCCCCCCTCCTCAGCGGATATGTCCCCGAGGAGATCCTGTCGCAACTCAAGGGCACGGCGGCCATCATTGGACGTCACGTCGGTCGCGGTCATGTCGTCCTGTTTGCGGACGATCCGAACTTCCGGGCCTTCTGGTACGGGACCTCCGCGGTCTTCTACAACGCGATTTTCTTTGGACGAACGTTCTGAGAATTTGAGATTTGACCGCGGCCGGAGACCGCCAAGGTCATTCAAGCAGGGCCTGCCTGGACTTCACCGCGGGCCTCAGCTCGCCCTTTCAAGAAGCTCCTTTCCGAGTTTCCGACTTTCACCTCCCTTTCGGAAAGAGGATGGCACCCCCCCGGAACTCCGCCTTCCTTTGCACTGCCTTCTGCCTTCTGTCTTCTGCCTTCTCCCGACTCCAGAAAATCGTAATTCTAGAATCACCCGTCTGGAATCCTCCTTTCCCTTGGTCCCGGACCGATCTGCTAAGCTGTCGAGGACGATCGTGAAACATGAGCTCAGCCCGGCCCTCGACTGGAATTCAATCCGTACCGTTCTGCTGGACATGGATGGAACGCTGCTCGATCTCCACTTCGATGATTTCTTCTGGACCGAGTATGTACCGAGTCGCTATGCACGACGCCATTCGATGACCGTCCAGAAGGCCAGAAATGAGCTCTTCTCACGCTATCGGAGCCTCGAAGGCACGCTGGAGTGGTATTGCGTCGATTTTTGGAGCCGGGAGCTCGAAATGGATATCCCGGTTTTGAAGCGGGAAGTCGACCACCTCATTGCCGTCCAGCCTTACGTCGTCGACTTTCTCGAGGCGGTCCGCACACCGGAGCGAAGGGTAGTGCTCGTGACCAATGCCCACGGCAAGAGCCTCGAAATCAAGATGAAGAAGACGAAGCTCGGGGAGCGACTGGACGCATTGGTCTGCGCCCATGACCTGGGCCTTCCAAAGGAAGATGTCCCGTTCTGGGACCGCCTGCGTGGCCTCGAACCGTTCGATCCGGACTCCACTCTGCTCGTGGACGACAGTCTCCCTGTTCTTCGCTCTGCCCGAACCTACGGGATCCGGCACCTGATCTCGATCCGCCAGCCCAACAGCCACGGCCCGGTTCGCGAGATCACGGAGTTCCCGGCTATCCAGGACTTTCGGGAGATCATGCCGCGGCGTCCCATCCTTTCGTCAACCCGCTCATACTGAGTGCTCCGAGTACTGTCAAATCCTGGCCAGAAGTTGTCACCGTACGGGTTTCTGGTTCCTGGTTTCTGGTTCCTGGTTTCTGGTTCCTGGTTCCTGGTTCCTGGGGGTAACCCCGAAACCCGCGACCCGTTGTCGGGTCGCATAGGTCCCATGCGTCCCAGGCTGTCCCATGGAGGATCAGGCCGATTTCCTTTTCCCTATCCTTCACGGATCCCAGGTGCGGAACGTTGTGGGGAAAGGGTGACGGCCGCAACCCGTGCGCGATCATCCGCCTGCAGTATCGGGTTGCAGCGTCAGTGTGCAGCGTCAGTGTGCAGCGTCAGTGCGCGAACGGCCAGTGAGCGACCCCCGTGCGCAGTCGCCGGCCCCGTGTCATGTCGCCCCAATCCGACCACGACCGGCAGTTGGGGGAGAGTAGGCAGTGAGTTGTTCGGGGTCGGTCGGTTCAGGGCAGTTGGAAACCCCCTTCACTGGCGGCCTCGCCCTTTGCACCGTCGTCGGGGGTCTCATGCGGTTGCTGAATAATCCCTATGGAACGGGCGGGCAGGGCTGCCCGCCAGACCCAACAGGCAAAGCTGCCTGGATTAATTTCGCTCCGCTCCCTGGGGGGCCCCTCGAAACTCGAACCCCGAAACGCGTACCGGTGTCTGACACACCCTCTCATCGGCGATCGACGCTCGGCATTCGACCTCAGGTGAAGTTTCAGGGAGGGTCCTCCGCGATCGAGCCCTTTCTCGACCCGACTTCCACAGCAGGATCGTGAACTGTGTCGCTCGACTGGACGCCGCCCGGAGTGAGGAACATGCGTGAAGCGAGGGTTGACATGCGCGGGTTCAGCGGCTATCCTCAGGCCACTCAACCTTGCTTAATCTGTGTATATATTCAAATGTGTTCCACGTTTCGTGTAACCAGACGGTGAACATACTTGCCTGAAACATACGATGTGATCATCTGTGGTGCAGGATCGGGCGGCGGTTTCCTGGCGGGTGAAATCGCTTCCAACTGTTCTCTGCTGATCCTCGACGCCGGCCCCCACGTGGGAGGGGATCCCCGTCCCGGATACGGCTCGGAAGCCCGTCGACGCTACTCGACTCAGATCAATCTCGGTCAGTACATTCCGGATGGCGTCAGTGCCGTGAACTCCGGAAGGACCTTCTTTTCGTACCCCATCTTCCAGGACGAGTCGAATCCGGCCTCCTCGGCAGTGCAGCGGGAAGCCAAGATCGTCGGTGGAGGATCGTTCATCAACGTCGGAGCCTGGGTGCGACCGCGGCTGGTCGACTGGGACGGTTTCGTCGAAGCCACCTCCATCGAGGGCTGGACCAGGGAAAGCTTCGAACCCTATTTCGAGTACACCGAAATCGTATCGAATGTCCACCGGAATCGGAGATCCGAATGGAATGCCGCCAGCGTACTCTACGAGCAGGCCGCCAAATCACTCGGCATACCCATTTTCGAGACCGCGTCCAACCGCAAGAACTGTATCTTCTGCGGTCACCGTCTGGACGCGGGCATGCCCTGCAAATACGACGCGCTGATGAGCACGGCACTGACCCAGATTCCCAGGGCCCTGGCGGCCGGCGCGACCCTCGAAGACAACACGACCGTCCTGCGCATTGAGATCGAGGGCCGTAAAGCAACCGGAGTCACCTACCGCCGGGCGGACGGGGAAATCGTCACCGCACGGGCCTCGAAGCTCGTCGTCGCCGCTGCAGGGGCAATCGGTACCCCGCTGATCCTGATCGATTCCGGCGTCGCAGAGCTCAATGCCCACGTGGGCCGGCATCTCACCGCCCACCCCGGCATTGCCATGGATGCCCTGATTCCGGGCACGGACTGGAAGACGGATCGGGGTTACCAGTGGAACTGCATGCACTACGTCATGGACGAAGCCGGCGAACCGCTCGATGTTCTGGTCCACGCCGCGGCCGGCTTCCCTGCAGCCACTCCCTGGGTTGCGGCGCAGGTGGGCTTCTACGGAAAACCGTACAAGGATCTGATGCGGCGGTTCCGCGAGCGGGCCGGCGCATTCCTGTTCGCCCTCAAGCCGGCCGTCGAGGGACGGGTCATCGGCAACGTCGGGGCGGGAGCGATCCACTACCCCATCGCGGGACGCGACGGTATCCTCGAACCCAAGCTGATGTCCGATTTCGTGGCCGGCATACGGCAGGTCGGAGACATCTTCGCCTCGATGGGAGCCATCACGAGCTTTCCCAATCCGAATCAGCCGTTGGATCTGCTCGAGCAACAGGCGACTCTGCTCGTGACTACGGCGGGAGCACTGCATCCGCAGAGCACGTGTCGCGCCGGCTCGGGGCCCGAAAACTCCGTCGTCGACACGAATTGCATGTCTCACGAGATTGAGAATCTGATGTGCTGCGATGCTTCGGTCATTCCGCACCAGATCAGTGCGAATCCGAACGGGATGATCATGTCGATCGCCGCCCGGGCCGGCGAGTTCGTCAACCGGGAGATACTTCAGGCGGCATCCTCGACCGGTGCGCGCCGGCGACGAATCGGGAGGGAGCATGAAGCGAGAAGATTGTGACCAACTCTGCCGGGAGCTTTCGCGGCGAGCCGTCTTCAAGCTGGGCATCAAGAGTGCCGCGCTGTTCGCCGCTGTGTCCCAGCTCGATCCCCGGATTCTGGCCGACACCGAGGGCATCCCGCAACGGGTGGTCGGCGCGGTCGGTCGAATCGTCATCCCCGTGGACGAGGATCCGGGCTGGTCGACGTTCGAGCCGGACATCAGTGCGTATGCGCTCGACGTGTTCATCAAACAGGCCTTCCTGGCCGGCAACGAACGGGCCTTCGACGCCTTTCTCGAACTGCTGCGATCCATGCATGAGATCCCTGTCCTGATCAATTACGGGCGCCGTTTCCTGGACATGGACGAAGCCGCCCAGGAGACTTACTTCCGAGAGATTCTGACCGGCCAGTTCGAAAACGACGGGGTCCAGGAGATCCTGTCGCTGGCCGGGAACGTCTGTCTGCTGACGACGAAGGCCGTCTTCTTCTCGAATTTTCCCTATCATCTCGCTGACGTCGGCAGCGAGTATCAGAACCAGACACCGGTGAACGCTCCCCGCACCGGCTTTTCGATCATGGGCTTTCGGGGTCCGGTGGGACCCGACGAAGAAGAACAGCTGCGCGAGCGATTTCTCGATGCCGAGGAAGTGCCTGGCGTCGACAGGAGCAACCCTTACATATGAAGCGTCGATGGATCTCGAGCCTGGCCCCTCTCGGTGTCGTGCTGGCCTGTCTGTCGGCGCTCTGTGTCGGTCAGTTCGGCGGGAAGGGAAAAGACACCGTCCTCTACCTGCTGACCACGAAGGGTGCACAGACTTTCGAGACCGTCTCGGTCGGCTCCGACAACGCCCCGGACCTGCTGGACCGCGTGGATCGGGTGGATCCGGCCATGGTGCCGAGCATTCCGTTGGGCCCTCCTTTTCCCGACAACTTTACGCACCAGCCGCTGCACAGCGAGCCGGACGACTTCCTCACGTTGCTCACACACCGGGAAGGACCTCCCGGTCCTCACCGAGTCTTCCTCGAAACCTACAAGACTTTCGTGATTCAGGGCTTCGTCCGAGAGGTGGGTTCCAACACGGACGGTTTCGCGGCCAGTTACGCTCCCCTTGGCGAAGGCGTAGATTACGGGCCCGACAAGGCACTCGAGAAACTCATCGTCCTGTTCTGGGCGTCCAATTCCGACTTTCCGCTGGTGCAGCAGATCCCCCCGGGCGAGACCGGACCCAAGGTGCCTCCCGGAATGACGGGAACCGAGTATGTGTTCAGTCAGGGGAAAGTGATCCCGTTCCTGCCCTGGCACCCTCTGCGGCGACTCTATCCCGGCAGTCGCTGGCCGTCGGGGATCTTCCTCAAGACCGTCGATGTCGATCCGGAAGAAGGAAGCACACTGACCCTCTTGAGGTTCGAGCCGGGAACCCGCACTCCGCCGATCCGGATCAGCGGTAACACCCACGTCTTCGTGCTCGAGGGACGAATCCGCATCGAGCCGGCGGGAAGCGGGCCAATCCGACTCGAAACGGACCAGTATGTCTTCATCCCCGGCGGACTCCGTTTCCGGATCATTAACCCAAAAGAATTCGATTTCTCGGACCTGAAATGAAGTCGTTGACACGCTTTTTCACTGCCCTTCTCCTCATCTGCTGGGTGACTCCTGCAGTCCGCGGCGCCGGGGCTCTGGATGTCACGACTTTCGTTGTATTGGGCGACGGGCTGGCGGCAGGCATGCGTAATTCCCGGCTCTACGCAGAAGCTCAGCAAGGTTCCTTCCCCGCCCTGTCGGCCAGGCAATTGCACGCTCTGTTTCCGCTGCCGCTGATCAACGGACCCGGCCTCGGCAGCCTGCCCGGCCGTTCCGCAGGACCGGTCGATCTGCCCCGCACGCTGCAAACCACGGTCCGCACGTTCCCTCCGGACCTGTTCATCTTCAATCTGTCCGTCCCCGGCTTTGGACCGTCCGAATCGTTGACCATGCGGCCCGCACCACCGCTCATCGACAAGACGAATCCCACCCAGACAGCGGCCAACTTCATCCTGGGATTCCCCTCTCTAATCCTGAATCGGGACGTTCCCTATTGGACTCAACTCGAATACGCTCAACAGCTTCACGCTACGACCGTTCTGGTCTCTCTCGGCTTCGACCGGGTCTTCTCGGCGGCCGTCCGGGGCGCGACGGCGGAACTGAGTGGATCCACCTCCGCGTTTGCGAGTCGCTACGGCGAGATCCTGCAGGGGCTCTCCGGACTGCACGCCCAGGTGATCGTCACCACCATTCCCAGCCCGACCTTGACTCCGTTCTTCGCCACACTGGATCAGGCCACCCGGCTCGTCGGAGTGACTCCCGACGTCCTGGCAGTGCTGTACGGACTCGATCCGGGCGATCGGCTCACGCTGCCCGCCCTCTTCTCAATCGCGAACCAACTGCTCCGGCGGAAGGTCGAGCCGCTGCCGGCCGGCTCTGTTCTGCCCGCGGCTCAGGTGGCCGACCTCGAGGCGGTCGTCAGCCAGTGGAATCAGGAGATCACTGCCGCCGCCCAGGCGGCCGGGGCCCACGTCTTCGATCTCGCGGCCTACCTGGACGGCGTTCGACAAACCGGGCTTCTGGTTGCAGAACAGGAAATCACGACCGACTATCTGGGAGGCTTCTACTCTCTGGATGCGGTCTATCCGGGTCCACTTGGGCAGGCGGCCATCAGCAACGCATTCCTGACATTTCTCGACCAGTCGTTCGGTACGGATACACCGCTCCTGTCCCTGAGCGATTTCGTCGACCAGGGAATTGCCCGAAGCTCCGCGAGCGCGCGCCGTGGCGTGTATTCCATCGAGCAACTGGAGGAGTTCGTCCCCGATCTGCGCAGGCGCCTCGACCTGCTCCGGAACCGACACAATGGACGAAGCCCGAGTCAACGCGTACCCGCCCCCAGGACGCGACCGGCCGAGAACTCGACGGGTTCCGACGGACCGGGAGGTGAGCAGTGAAGATCGTGAAGTGGGGCCTCTCCCCGCTCATCCTGCTTTCCCTCGTCACCGGCTGGAATCGTGCCCAGACCACAGACGAGCCGCTGCAACTGCCCTCCGGCCTCCTGGAAGTACTACCTCTAAATGAGACGGCCAGTGCCATGGCCGATGTCGTGCGGGTGGCCAATTGTCCCGACGACGAGGACAATCCGCTGGGCACCTGCGGCAACGTACTGTTCGGGGGCAACGCGATCTACAGCAGTCCGCTTTCAGGCTTCGTGCAGATCCGCTTCTTTACCCCGGTCGACGGTGTCTCCCACTTCGAAGTCACCCATCCCGGAAACCTGGTGGGGATCGATTCCCTGATGGAGGCACCCGAGCTCTTCTCGTTCCAGGTGACCGACAACTACCTCCTCCAGCCGGTCGGACGCGTCGCTTCGGGTGATCTCGATCTGTTCACCGGCGAGGTCACGAACTTCTCCTATCCCGTTTTCTTCTCGAACAGCTTCTATGACCGCCTGGCTGATGTGAATCCGAATCTGCGCGGTGACATGTTCGAATTCCCCGGAGCCTACGGCAACGTGGATGTGCAGTTCGAGCAGCGCTCGGATGGCCTCCTGGACTTCACGATGTCCGCAAGCACGTTTCTGCCCTTGGGGAACAACATTGAAGGCGATCCCGTAAGGTTTCCCCTCCCTTTCTGCGGACCGCTGCTCTACTGCGCCGGTTTCGAAGCACCGGGCACGAGCCTGCATCCGAGAATCCGGCTGACCACGAAGGAGAGCTCGGCGCCGATCTGTGACGAGCACTGCCCTCCCATACCGGAAAATGCCGTACGCCAGCTCACCCTTCTGACCGCCGACTCCCGGATCGCCGACCGCTTCAATCTGAATATCGGGCAACTCGGCGACGGACTGGCGACGGCCCGTTCGAAGCTGCAGGGACGCGTTCAGCTGCAGTTCGGCCCGCGCTCAGGAAACCTGATTCCCTTCGTTTTCGGGTTACTGCCGCCCTCCGGGTTGATCGCCGAGCCGCCGGAGGGAGACATTCCACTGCCGAGCGGTCTCTCCATTGGTGCGATCGGTCATGACGGGGATCTCGACTTCCAGCTGCAGACCTACCGGTTCGAGGATCTGGCCATCTTCGACGATCCCTTCGACCTGGCGGTCGGTTTCGTCGATACATCCACGGGAGCGGTCCTCGGAGACCTCACGTACCGGGGCTTCTTCATCCAGTCTTTGCTCGTTCAGGTGCTCCTCCAGAACCAGGGCAGGATCCCCCAGGCTTCCTTCCCGTTTCGCGGTCCGGCCGCCTTCCAGCGCCAAGGGGACGACGGACTCCAGATCACCTTCGACGGCCAGCTTCACCTGCCCTACGGGGGCTTCATCTTCCCATCACCCGACTACAATCCCGCCCACGGCTACCAGGCGGGGCCCGGCTCCGAGTTGAATCCCAGAGTCAGCCTCACGGCCCGGTCACCATCAGCTGAAGTGCAGCTGCTCTGGGAAGGCAGCGGGGACGACGTCGTATCGACCATCGGCGAGCGCTTCTCCTACCGCTACTCCGTGTCCTGTGATCCCGGAAACGAGTCGGCCTCCTTCGAGTACGAGAACTTCACGGGACCGAGCCATGACGGGCGGTTCGTCATGAAGAAGCTGTCCTCGGCCTCCTGCATGGTCGAAGCGGACCGGGAGATCCTCACCTTCAGCGGCTTCGGAACCTGGAACGGTGAAATCGACGAGCCCCATCTCGCCACCGTTCAGATCACCCGCCAATCTGGAAACGACGAGGACGTCTCGATTTTGATCGACGGCGGTCTCGTTTCCCAGGCAGCGGCGCCAGATACCCCCTGAAGCGAGGGTCGACCTTTTCAACCGGTCGAGATAGGCTCAAGGCAATGGGGCTCGAATTGACTCAGCTGTTTGCTTCGAATCTGGTTGAAGCCGTCGCCTTCCCGCTGCTCATTTTCCTGGCTCGAGTCAGTGACGTGACGCTCGGTACGCTCCGTATGGTCTTCGTCGCCCGCGGCGAGAAGGGAAAAGCCGCATTGTTGGGCTTTTTCGAAGTCCTTATCTGGCTCAGCGCCATTTCCTACATACTTCAAAACTTGACGACGATATCCAACTACTTCGCCTACGCGGCCGGCTTTGCGACGGGAAACTTCCTCGGGCTGAAGATCGAGGAGAAGATGGCGTTGGGACTCCTGGGCGTCACGGTGATCACGAACCGGGACGCCGGAGGACTGATCGAGCAGCTCAAGCGAGAGAAGTATGGCATCACCAGCGTGAGCGCCTCGGGTGCGACCGGCCGCGTTCGTATCGTCTTCTCCGTCATCCGGCGCAAAGACCTCGAGAGTCTCCGACGCGTCGTCGAACAATTCCACCCCAACGCTTTCATTGCGACACAGAACGTGCGCTCCGTCTCGAAGCCCGTGTATCCTTATCAGGACCTCACCCGTCGGCCATCCGACTTGCTGCTCTGGTGGAGAAAAGCCAAGTAGGATTCGCTTTGCCGATTGATGGCCGCCCGAACGCGCACATTGCCGACCAGATCAATCGATTTCCTCACGAAGATTCCTTTCTGACGTGCGTCGAGGCCTCTTCCCAATCCGCCCGTTTCCCCGTATGCTGTTGCGTGGGGCAACGGATCGCCGTCTTCCAGATCTGCGGGGATGGAAGGACTGCAGGGTCCCCTCCCCTTTACCAACCTCGAACCGCCCCCTCGAAGACGGCAGAGACAGCGGCCGTGCTCCATCGGCTTTTCCGATTCGATGAAGGAGAAGCCGCCGGAGTCGGAAACTGAAGGAGGGATGACGATGAAAACAACGAAGCAAGCCCGGCGATGTCCACGGTGCGGCTCGGAGCAGGTCATCCGGATCACCTCCGGGCTGCCTGGGTCCGAACTGGTGACACGAGTCTATCGAGACGAGATCTACCTCGGCGGATTGGGCCTCGACGACGAGAGCTTCGAATGGGAGTGCCGCGGCTGTGGATACGAATTTCGATCATTGATCCCGCAGGCCCTGGATGCCGTGGAGTAGGCGAGCTCCCGTAGCCGGGATCAGCCCATTGCTGCACAGGATCGGATCCAGATGAGCGAGCGGCAGTTCGGGCAGGCGCCCTTATCGGACAAAGACGACCATCTTACGCATCTCCCAGGCGATCCGGCAGCCTCCATTCTACGATCAGCCGGAGGGAGGAGACACGCAACAACGAGCGACGCGCCTTCAAGGGAGGCGCGGGCATGATCCGGCGATCGCTGGGAAGGCCGGAGGGTACGCGGGTACACGACCGTCCGCCAGCGATCGCCGTTGTGGCAGGGGGCTCAAGCGCCGCCATCCGCGAAAGTCCGACCACCCGGGGGATGGTCCGAAGGCTTCCGCCCTTGATCTGGCGACCACATGGCACCTTCTGATTAACGTAGGACGGGGCCCGAAATCAATACGCGTCACCCTTTCGAGACCGCGATTTCGCTTCTTTGCGCTTCTTTTCGCTTCTTGGTTCGATCCCGGCCCAGGCACACCGACACCCGGGCCGTCTGCTCACAGGTGCGGACCCGCGAAATGGGTGAAATTGGTGACACGCACGAAACTCACTCGTAAGTGCGCGCGAAGATGGACTTTTGTCTCCTGTCTGGCACCTACTGACGGGAACTCGAATTCGGAGGGGCCTCAGGAGTCGGTCGAAAGCGGCTCCTGAGAGAGCCGCTCGAGCGGGACCGGCTCAACCGCGAAGAGTTCCGGGTTCGAAGCAAAAAACCGGTCGGCCCCGGTCAGTCGGACCCCGGTGTCGGGCGCCAATCCGGTTTCGAGCAACTTCCGGGCGACCATGACGTACTCGTCATGGACCATCGCAGTAAATCTCTCCGCCGTGCGCCGCTCCGGAGGGACTTTTCGAAAGTGGAAATACTCTTCGACGCTGTGGGGAGCCTTCAGAATCAAAACCGGCTTCTTCTCGTCGTCTTCTTCAAGGCGCCCTCGGATGGTGGCTTGGTAGAACATGGGAGAAAGGTCTTCATGTGTGACGTTCCAATATCGTTCATACGGCTGGTGGGTAAAGAAGTCGACGTTGTCCTCTTCATCGACCCCCATGGCGAAGATGCTCCCGTGCAACGCCGATTCGGACCTTGTATAGGCGTGGAGGAGCAACTCCCCATAGCGATCCCGCTGCTCCAGGCCGCCGGCGGTCCGCGTGCTCGAGGGACTCCTGACCGGGGCCATGATCCTGTCCAACTCCGGGGCCGCCTCCGTCACAGAGGCCGAGACGGAGACCGGGCTCTGCGATGAAGAGATCGGCGAACTCTCTGCGGAGAGCGTTCGAGAGGCCGCCGGTTCTTCGTTCACGCGTGGCAGAGTGATCTTCAGCGTCGTTCCCTTGTCCAGTTCGCTCTCAATCGCAAGATCTCCCTTGAAATCAAGGACCGTCTGGCGGACAAAGACGAATCCGAGCGAATGGAGCTCTCCATCGAGCGTCTCCTTGTCGGTCATCAAATGCCGGATCTTCTCTTCGCTCATGCCGGTCCCATTGTCCCGGACGCGCAGAACGACATGATCTCCTTCGACCGACTCGCTGATGTGCAGAATTCCGAGCTTGAGATGGCTCATTGCGTCGACGGCATTCATGACCAGATTGAAGAACATGCGGCGGAACCGATGCCGATTTCCTCGGATGACCGCCGGTTCGAGCTGGTCAAGCTGCAGTTCCACATGTCCGCCGCTCTTCTCGGTCACATAGCCGAACACCACATTGCGGGTGAACTCTTCGATATCCTTCGCGATTTCGAACTCCTCGACGGCATTCCGGTTCTGTTGTTCCCCCAGGAAATGTTCAATTCTCGTACGGACTTCCGCAATCCAGCGCAGGCAGTTACGATAGTGACTCCGGGACCGGACGCTCCTGCTTTCCTCCGGCAGGAACGACAGAACGCTTTCGATCCGTCCCCAGAGGGGGTTGAGGATCAGCTCACACATGTCCAGGATCGCCTGGATATACGCCCTTCCAGCGAGCAGGATGGTTTTGTCCGGAGAAAAGCTCTTCACGGCGTTTGAGTAGGAGCTGTAGGTCTTGCGAAGACTCACCGCCCTGGCTTTCAGATCCTGCAGATCTTCGCCGTGCAGTACAGCGGCCTGGTTGATGCCGAAGATCTCCAAATCCGTGTTGAGCGTAACGTGGAAGTGAATCACTTCATTGATGAATCGGTCGACACGGAGATCGTGAATGAGAAACTTGATTTCGGCGACGTCCTTCTTGGTTCCTTCCCGGTAGTCGATCATCGGCTGAACCACGCTTTAATTCGTGTCGAATCAGTGATTTTCCGGACGTGAGAAACTGGACGATTCCGCCCCTTCGAGGGAGGCTCACCCCGGTTCGCTGTTTCCTTCACTCGGCCGCACCAGAATCGATCAGGTCCACCTGCAGACAGTATGCGCGCCCCGAAAGACAAGTCAACCTTCCAAGTCAGTATCGCGTGAACTGCTGCAGGCCGAACGGGTCCAAGAGCCGACAGGCGTTCGAGACAACTGGATCGAACCATGACACGTGACGACCGGCCCTGTCAATCCGCGCGTTGCGGTCCCCTGCTGAGGATCGTCGAGTCTGAGTACTTGTCGCCGGGAGTGCGGAACTGACATCCCGCCGACATCAACACGGAGACGCCCAGTTTCTAGCACTGATTGAGCAGCCGAAAGTAGTCCCGGCGATCAAGGCCGACAGCATTTGGTACCTGAGACTTTTTGCCTGAGACTTTTTGCCGAGGGCTGAAAGCTGGTCGGGACGGCGAGATTTGAACTCGCGACCCCCTGAACCCTATTTATATTACAAGTGTTGCAATAGCGGTACTTAGAAAGTTTGCGCTTGGACTGAAGTGGACTGAAGTGGAATTTGACCCTCACTTCCGCACCCTGGGCGCACCCTGGATGCAGGCACCGGCGAAGCGTCCTCCGAGGCCAGACCGTCCAAACACACTCTTTCTTTGCCCCGCATATCATGCGGGTGTCAATCCCCCGACCTGCTGAATCTGGACCCCGGCGGGTTCTAATCAGCTCCAGTCATCGAGTATCCAGGGCGGAGGTCGGTTCTGCCTGTCTAGCACTTTGTCCTCAGGCTGATCCACTGGACTGAAATCGCTTTGCTTCCAGGCAGTCTGGCTCTCTGTAGCACCTCCTGGCACGGCGGTCATTCAGGGGCGTCCGAGAGCGATGCTCCCCGGCCCAAAGCGGAAAACCCGCGTCCCTACTGGGTCATGGTCGGAGTGACGGCTTCCGGCAAACCGTGCCCCCCGCTCAGCGCCGGACCGAAGGCCCCCGTCAAGGCCTCCTTATCGCCGGATTAGGGCCCTGATGATTTTCCTTGACAGGGACTTGAGTTGGAGATTAACTAAAGCCTCTTTATTTATCTATCAGTAATCACAATCGTTTCAACCGGTGCTCCAAACACAAGAGGAAAACCCCAATGAAAAGGTCAGTTGTTTGGTTTCTGGCAGCAGTTGCTGCTGTGATTCTGGCAGCAGTCCCAGTTTCGGCCCAATACGGTCGATCATCGGATGAAAGCCAGGTGAAGCAGGGCTTCGAGATCGCTCCAGTGCCCCTGCATCTGCAAGGGACGAACCGGGCACTCGTCGGACTCGGAAGCTACCTGGTCAATGCCATCGGGGGATGCAACGATTGCCACACCTGCCCGACATACGCTCCCGGTCTCGAACACAACCCGTTCATCGGAGGCGATGGGGAGGTCAACTCCGCCAACTACCTGGCAGGCGGCGTCGCCTTCGGTCCGTTCATTTCCAAGAATCTGACGCCGGACGACCAGGGCAGACCCGCAGGATTGACTTTCGATGAGTTCCGATCGGTGCTTCGCACCGGCGTCGATCCGGACACGGGAGAGCTTCTGCAAGTGATGCCCTGGCCTCTTCTGAGGAACATGACCGACCGGGACATCCTCGCCATCTACACGTATCTCAGCACGATACCTCAGGCTGAGCCGGGTGTCTGTCAAGGTGCGGGCGATGCGACTTTCCCGCCACCACCGTCGAACTAGATTCGGGGAATCCAGGATGTTCCCCTGATACGAAAGACAGGGGAACATCTGCGGGTCAGGGCCACAAGGTTCCTCCCGCTCCAGATCCGCGAGGTGGACTCAGGTCGGTACTGTAGTTCGCGTCTCCGTCCACGTCCCTCCGCTCGCCGACGTGCCGGAGTCGTTCGCCGCTCCGCTCGGAAACCTTGCCCCAGGATGGTACCAGTCGGTCTCACGAGCAGCCAAGCCGGGTTACCCTGCTACCAGTTCGTGAAGGGGCGGGTACCCGAAGGCGCAGGTCTCCCTGCGATGCTTGGTCCGAAAGCACGACGAACACCGTCCTCTGGTCGCCCAAGACGGCACCCTCACTGGTAATCCACTGTGCATGAGTTTCATCTTCGCCTCCTCCGGAAGCCGCTTTGACACAGCTTCCACTCACAGGTCGTTGTCCCCCTCACATCAGAACGCGGCCACGGGTACCCGGCGTCAACTACATTGTCGTTACCAGGGAGATGTAATTGTCGTTGACCACACGGGCAATACTGTCAAACCTCACGTGGTATTTTATAAACAGTTGAAAGAAATACCTCCAGATCGGTCGTAAATAGACTGCGTCCGACAGCGTGGAGAACCTGAGGCGAGGTTCAAGCACCTCATCGCGATGGGAAGGAAAGCAAGGATCTTGCGCGTGTCTCCCGCACCCTATCCGCATCCGGCGACTCGCGGCGGGTTGGAGCTTTCGCCGTAAGTCCTTTGTTTTCTGGTCGGGACGGCGAGATTTGAACTCGCGACCCCCTGAACCCCATTCAGGTGCGCTACCAGGCTGCGCCACGTCCCGACTCTCGTGAGGATGGGAAGTATATCAGAACCGGGAATTGTTTCGAGCTTCCGGGTTCCGAATTTCCGAGGTTCCGAGACGGAGTAACCCTGGAGGACACATGTCGTCCGGAGGGACGGGGGATGCGATTGCGCGCAGAGCGGAGCGTGTCGGGCATCCACCTGCCGTGACTGCTCGCCAGGTCCCAGACGCCAAGGGCGTCGTTTCATCCGCGAGCTTTGGGCAGTCGCCCAAAGTCCGGAACACAGCCCCGAAGGATCTCCCCAGCGCTGTAGGCGCGATTCAATGCACCCGCATGCCGGCCCGTTCGATCGCGGAATGGAGTCGCGCCTTCAGCGCTGACCACGTGCACATTGACATGGTCCGTGGGCGCCGCCCGGGCGAGGCCCGGGCTCTGCCCGCGGCTCTCGGATCAGGCTGCCCTTTCAGGGCGCCGAGCCCGTCCCATCGTGCACCGGCGTCCTCCTGCCATCGAACGCCTGACCTCAACCGAACGGGAGAATGGTGACACGCACGTCTCGCGTCTGTAAGTAGCGGTGAATAGAGACTTCCGATGCGAGCCGGGGAGTCAGGCAGCTCTTGGGGACAGACTCCAACTCGTGGCCTGCGCGGCGCCGTGGAAATGGGTCGGTCGGAGGAGGAATGCGGGACCATCGATGGGTCGACCTCACGCAGCGTCCGCAGCGCCGCAACGGGTGTTCCCATGACCCGATGCGGCCTGCACGCCGCCTTTCAGAGCCCGAGCGAAGCGAGGGACCCCGACGGCCACCCCGAAATGACACCGCAAGCTTCCAGCATTGCGTCCTTCCCCGACGAGCGACAGCGGGGGACCACTCGCTTCACTCGGGCTCTGACTTCGCGGTTGGGTGGTGGGAGGGGGAAGGGGCGAGTCACCAATCAACTCCCCGCCGGAGTCGCAACGGGCGCGGGGGCTTTGAACCCAAATGGACCCGCTGCGGTCGTGGCGGCCGTGGCGTGAGATCGAGCCGCCAAGCACGAGTGGGCAAGTGCGAAGGGCGAAGGCCGAAGGGCGAACTTGAAGGTGCGAAGTGCGAAGGGCAAAGGAGGCTCGAATTACCGACGTCGATTCGGTTCACACTGCGGAATTTGCGCTTCGCAAGGGCTTTGGTCGGGGCAGAGGGATTTGAACCCCCGACATCCTGCTCCCAAAGCAGGATAGCTCCAAACCCGGAAACGCCCATTTTACGGGCATTTTGTTTTCAATGAGTTACGGCCAGCCTGTTGAAGTCTGTGGCTCTGTGTGGTTCTGTGGGGCTTTGAACGACTACAGATTTGACTACAGTCGCGGCTGGCCGAAGCGGATCGTCGATCTCGAGAAACAGGCGGAGCGGCTGAAGGTCTACCTGACGACTGTGGCTTTTCTGGCCTCCAGCTTCAGCTTCCTGCTCAAGGACCTCGGATCGTTTGTCGTCCGCAAGATCTTCGGTTCCTGAGAGGAGAGGTATGGAAGGACCGGAGGCACCTACGTTGGCTGAACCCTGCCCATTCTACGGGCTCTTTGTTCTCAATGAGTTACGGTCGCCCTGTGGAACTCTGTGGCTTTGTGGGTCTGCGGGGCTTTGAGCGGCTACAAATCTGACTACAGTCAAATATCTCGATCATCATGCGTTTGTCCACCTGGTTTGGCCCCTTTTGATCATTTCATTTGGCCCCACCTCTGGTTGTTGATTGAAACGTCTTTCCGCCGAGGAGGTCCGGCCGGAACGGAGCCCGGAGCCGCCGGAGGCGGCGTAGGGCGCAGTGGAGGCCGGACCTCCTCGGCGGGCCGCTCCCTTACCCTTTCTTCTTTTGTCGGCTCTCCAGCGTCCTGCGGAATCGGTAAGACTCCTGACCGGTCTCAATGATGTGGGCCCGGTCCGTGATCCGATCCAGCAGCGCTTTGCACAGCCGCGTGTTCGGGAACACCTGCGTCCATTCCGAGAAGGGCAGGTTCGTCGTCAGGGTGACCGCGGAGCGCTCCGCCCGCTCGGCAATCACCTGAAACAACAGCTCGGCCCCGATCTCGGCCAGCGGGACGTAGCCAACCTCGTCGATCGCGATCAGATCACACCGTGACCAGCGCGCCAGCACCCGGCTGAGCTGGTGGCCGTCTTTAGCTTCTACCAGTTCATTGACCAGAGCGGCCGCCGTCGTAAAACGAACCCGTCGCCGCTGCCGACAGGCGGCCACGCACAACGCCGTCAACAGATGCGTCTTCCCGGTCCCACACTCGCCCACAAAGATCACCGGCTCGGCCCGCTCGATATAACCGCCCTCGGCCAGCTCCCGCAACCTCAAAGCCGAGATGTGCGGGGCCTGCGCGAAGTCGAACTCCTCCAGCGTCTTGACCCGCGGCAGCCGCGCTTCCCGCATCCGCCGCACGATCGCTCGAGCGTCGCGATCTTCCAGTTCCGCCGCCAGCAATGCGTCCAGATAGCGCACGTAGCCGTGCTGCTCCCGGGCCGCCTCCAGCGCCAGGCCGGCGAACTGAACGGCGACTGTCGGGAGTCGCAGCGCCCGGCACTGTTGACGCACCACCGCTTCCTCGCAGTTGCCACTGGCCGCCGTCATGCCGGCACCTCCTCGCCCAGCAACCGGTCATAGTCCGCCACCTGAGGCTGCGGACGCTCGTACCGGGCCAGCCGTCCCAGGATCCCCAGCTCGATCGGCCCGACCCGCTCGTCCTGGCGCAGCCGCTCGCGCGTCATCAGATGCGCCACCGCGGCCGCATCCGTAATCCCCAGCTCGAGCGCCTGTTCGACTGCCTGCTCCAGTTGCGACCAGCCCTGGCGTCGGCCCAACTGCAGCAACTCGATCATCTTGCGCGTGCCGACCAGACGGCCGTCACGCTTCCGCAACTCGGCCCAGAACCGGTCGTAGTGCACCGGCCACCGTCCCGCTCCGCGCCACTGCTCGAGCGGGGTCGATCCGGCCAGTGCTCCCGGTTTGCGCTCCAGCACGTCCAGGTAATGCTCCAGATTCAGGATCTGCTCGCCCCGCCGGTAGCTGCGCTCATGCACTCCCACACACTTTCCGTCATGCCAGACCTGAATCTCGGCCGGCAAAATCCGCGCTTCCACCTGCCGGCCCACCGCCACCGGCGCCGAGTACCAGTTCAGCCGCACCTTGATCCGCCCGTTCCCGTCCACCCGTGGAAAGCTGCTTTCCGCCAACGGGAAACCCGTTTCCGCTAAAGGCTGCAGATGACCCTGTTCGAGCGCCATCCCCTCGCCGACCGTCTGCGGGCGCTCGCCGATCCGCCGCTGCTCGTCTTCCCGGGACCCGGCCCGCAGTTGGCCGTTCAGATCCTCCAGGTCCCGGGCTCGGGGCACCGGCGTCCAGTGTTGCCGGCGAAAGTAGCCGTTCTCCGACTCCACGCCCCCTTTCTCGTGCCCCTGCGCCGCGTTGCAGAACTCGGCCCGAAACTTCCAGTGCGACCGGAAGGCGATGAACCGTTCCGTCTGCTCCCTTTCGTAGCCCCGCAGAATCTTCTTCACGGCGCTGGCCAGATTGTCATACCGCAGCACCTGGAAGACTCCTCCGAAATACCGGAAGGCCGCCTCGTGCGCCTCCAGAAACGCCTGCTGCGTCGCCCGCTCATAGGCCCGGTGGAACGCTCCTCCGCTGGCCATGCTGCGCACACAAAACACCTGCAGGACGCGCCGCCGGCCGTCGATCTCCGCTTCCGCTTCGTACCAGTCCACCTGGCCTTCCACGCCCCACTCATACGATTGCGGGATGCACGTCTGGCGGCCCCGCAGTCCCAGTTCCCGCCGGCGTTTCCCCACGTAGCGCCGCACCGTGCTCTCTCCGATCGAGGACTCCGGCCTCTCCTGCCGGATCCGTCTATAAATCCGATGCGCCGTGTGTCGCTGCTTGCGCGGCGCCTTCAAATCCGCTTCCAGAATCGCGTCGATGAACTCCCGCACCGGCTCCAGTTGCGGGCTGTCCCGCTCCGCCCGCTTGCGCTCCCGCGGAATCGCGCTGCCGAGCGCTTCCCGCACCATCCGTCGATGCACTCCATACTCGCGCGACAGTCCCCGAACCGACTTCCCGCCAAACTCGTGCCCTCGCCTCAGTTGCTCAAACAGTTCCACTTTCCTTACTCCTGTCCAACCCTCCTCCGTTCCGGCTCTTGACCGAAATCAGAGTACAGGTCTGCTCCGAGGTGGGGCCAATTCAGACGATCAAAGGGGGCCAATTCAGATTAGCGAAATCACATCAGCTCTGTGATCCTGAGAACCTCGAACCGCTTCGGTTCTGAGCACTGCCAATTCAAACCGGAAGGCTAGTCATCGACTCTATCCGCAGCCGAGCCTCTCAATCAGACGAAGCAAATGACCGCTCGGTAGGAGATGAAGCCCGGTCAGCAGATCTCTTCGCTCACGTCACCGACCTGTGCTGCACGGCCATCTGTCCGATCGCTACACCGCAATCGGAAATCACCTATCCGGATTTGGGGTTAGGATTTCAACGCGAGTCGATTCCAAGACAAACGAGTCCGAGGTAGAATTCCATCTATATCGAAACAGCTTCTGCTTTCGGTTCTCGATAACATCAGAGCGCGTCAGGATCGAACACTGCGATCCGTCCTTGCTCAGAACAAGGCTGGGATTGAAGCCTTCTGCAGTGTGAACAACTATAGGATCCGCACGATTCTCCCCTCTCATCCGCCAGACGTACATCCAACCTGAAACGAACGACTCTCCCTGGCCGCTGATTTCCAGATCGGGAACTCCATCACCGTCCATATCGCAGAAAGCGACCTCCTTAAGAATCAAGTCGCCATCCGCATCGATCACTTTCTTGAGACAATTCCCCGACCGAACAAAGCAATATATGAAGAATACAGGGCCTGGCGCTCGGACGTTCCGTGTCACGCTCCACGTAAGAACTAAGAGATAGTCCATTGAAGAGGCAGTAAACCACTCCGCGCGGAACGGAACCTCGCTCCATGGGATGTAAGTTGAGACAAGATCCTTCGTCCCGGCATCAATCTCGACTCCGATTCGCTTGACACTCCAGACGGTCGGATCATCCGTTACATCTACGTAGTCCACCTGCCAGATCTCCGAGCCCTCTGTGACGACGAGCATTCGATTCCATGCCCCAGTTCTTCCGTCAGAGCGTTTAACCGGTGGACCGACAGCCCTCTGCAACGCAATCACGTCCCCACCTTTGAGTACCCCGACGTCAAGCTTTTTGAGAATCTCCGATCCCCAATTGAGTCCAGCGCCGGGAACATAGCTGCACATCACCGCTACCATCAATACCGCCACACGCATCTCTTCTCAACCTTCCTATGGGTTCTCTTTCATGCAATCGAAGAACTTCCCGTATGAGTCCTTCAGCGTATTCCACAACTCTTCTCTTTCCTGCAGAGTCGCCTGATTCCCGGGGTCATCCCTAAACGGGCCATCGCCTGTCCTGTAGTATCCGGCGGCCGCGTCTAGACCATAGCGATCCGCATAGTATCCGAGGATGTTGGTCCCAGTTCGGAGATTGTCTTGTACGTTTCCGTTAAATCGTTGGCCTTTCGTAACGTCGGTGCCGAATGGGTCAAGCCCAGCAACCTGCGGAGTCATCGCCCAGACACCAAGACCAATCTGCATGGGCCCGACATGATCGCCATCTGAACTGACCGGTGTTCTCGCGAAATTCGTCTCCCCTGCCCAAGTAACCGCGATAAGGGCGGCACTAACCCCTGTGGCCGCACTCGCTGAGAGCACTTCACGGGTCGCGCCAAAGGTAGGTAATGATTTATTCCCTAGCGTCTTCTTATTTCCGAATGCCTCGGTCTTACACTTGTCGTATTGTTTTCGCTCGTCCTTGAATGATTCGGGCGCGCCTCCCCCGCCTCGCGCTTCCCGCGCTTGACGTGTCTCCCCTAGGCGAGAAGCCCCTCGGGTATACGTGCACACGAAAATTCCGCCTGAGGATCTATCGAGGACCTCTTCCCAATGGCACCCCTGAAACTCCCAGCCAGGGAGTTCCCAACCCGCCCAGTTTTCCTCGCTGCGGCCACCTCGATCCACGCTGTTGACAGGATTATTGAGGACGAAGGAGTAGAGATTCAATCGTTGCGGATTGTTGCTACTGAATCCCAGACTTGGATCCACGCTCATCCATCTCCCATGCGCACTTGCGTAGTACCGAGCACCAAAGTAGTCGAGGCCGCTTTCGGCGTCGCGCTCCTTGCCCGTGTACTGATGCGGTGTCTGCGTGCCCGCGTAGGGCTCGCCGTAGGGGAGGTAGCGGTAGGTTTCCATGAGTTGTCCGCCGACGTTCATCCGCGCCGCGATCGTGCCGAGGTGGTTCGTCGCAAAGAACCAGGCCGTGCCGTCGCTCGTCTCGACCAGCTTACCCCCGAGCCCCGAAACGTACAACTTCGTCCATTGCCCGCCGACCTTCTCTCCGATGCCCCAGTAGAAGTAGGTCGTCACTCCCGCGGCGATCTTCGAGACCCGCTCACCCTGGGGGCCGTAGGCGTATTGGGCGGTTGAGCCTCCATCGATCTTGATCAGCCGGTTCTCCGCATCGTACTGGTAGGTGTGAGTGCCGTCGTTGGTCACGTTGCCTGCGGCATCGTACGTCCAGACGTTGACCCGGTTCGTGCTCGCGCTGATGGAGAGCGTCTCCGAGTACGAGACGCCCGTAGTGGTCTGCGAGAGCCGGTTCCCGTACCGATCGTAACTCCACGCTGCCGTCCAGACGGAGGTCTCGGCCTGGACGAGGCGATAAAGATTGTCGTAGCCGTAGGTCTCCGAGTAGCTCGGGTTCACCTGGTCGCGGATCTCCTGGATCATGCCGTTCTGCGGCGCTTCCAGCTCCCCCAACTCCTTTTCGAGGGTGATGTCGTCCACATAGGCGACGATCGAAGCCGCGCTCGCGTGCACCACCCGGACCTTGACGCCGGTGGTTCCCGGTGCGGTCTGGAACATCCCGGTGATGTGCTGCCAACTCCCCACCAGGGACGAGTTGGCGGCAATCGTCACGTCGTTGAAATCCTCGCCCTGGCCATGGCCGTCATCCAGATCGAGGTAGAGATTGCCTCCCGAAAAGGATTGGACACTCGACGCCAACCTCCCGGTTAGCCGCCCAAGCTCATGCCTCGCCAATCCTCCGGCTTCATGACCTACGATTCTCCCATTTTCAGGAGGTCACGGTCAGAGGTGGTTTGGAGAACCTGGCTATCCATCAAGCTCAGGGACTCTGAACTACCTCACCTTCGCCCGCACCCAGGCTTGCCTCCATGAACCCTTCCACTACAGCGATAGCCGACAAGCGAAACAGCAATCGCGCAGGTTCCCGGCCGCACACCCTCCCACTGCGCATTCCGTTCTCTCCGAATTCGAGTTAACGGAACCCCGCCCGCACAACCTTGACCCTTGCTGGAACCTGGGTACCCCGATTACTGCTCGGTTAGGTGGTTCAAAGTAACGACCACGTTCATATATCCGCCTCTCACCTCCAGGGTCGTCGTCGCCTCCTGATAGCCTTCCTTGTAAACTCCAAGTATATGCTTGCCAGGACTTGGACTCACGTAGGTCACACCACAAGGAAAAGTCTTGGCTGTTTTGTGACCGTCCAACTCAATCACTGCACCCTCAACCGACCGCCCCTCTGAGTCATGCACGCGAATCAGCAAGTCTGTCGACTCGGTCGGAGAGCGATGATTGTGCCAGCTCAAGTACATCACTTGATTGAACCTGCGAGAATCAGGAAATCGGAACAGGATGTCCTTCACCGCATGGGTTGTGAACTCCTCGGCCGAAAATGTCAGATCATAGTGTCCATTGTCCGGGCAGGGAAATTCGTAGAAACCACCCTTGTCCGTAGTTGTCTCCAGACTCTTCCCCGTCTCCGTATTGGTCAGTCGTACGTGTACGATGGACGGCAGATCTGCTCCGGTCTCATCAAATACGTTCCCGAATATCCCAGAGACGGATCTCTGACAACGGCATTCCATGGAATTGGAAATCAAGAATGCTATAACAATTAATCCGGCAGTCAGGGTTCGTTTGTATACTTGAAACAATTTTCAATTACTCCAATTGAATTCTCATCCACCTGGAGCTAATTGCCATGGTCGGATGGAAATTGATTGGGTCCAGAAAGCAGATGACCAAGTTCGTGTAACGTGACAAAAGCTCGAGCTGTATCCTCATTGAATCTAAAGTCACCAAGATGAGAACTGAATGATCGATTCAGGAAGTCAACCATGATAAAGTCCATCTCCACACGTCCCGCATCATTATTTATCCTTATTACAGGATTGCCTGGAGACATGAAGCCGGAATTCGTATTAATGAAAATCCTCTTCACGTTTCCGGCGTTTACGGTCCCAGCGAAAGTCACCTTTGTTACCCCATTGTCCGTCTTCACTCTAGGACCGTCATTCCATAGCCTTATATCATTTCCGCTGTATATCTCGTCTAGTATTGAACTGGCTCCCTCCCCAAAGAAGTCCTCACAATCACTGCGTGATCGTAAGATCCCCTGTGCCATTGTAACGGCTTGTGACACCTCAAGACCAGGAAGATCCGGTACCGTGTGGTCCCTTTCCGAGCCGGTTACCTTCACAGCGTCTTGCGCACCCTCAAAGAAGTTGTGACTTCCCGGGAGAGATTCTGTGTGCGGAGGTTGCGCCGGCAAGCTGATATGGCATATCTGCTCACCGTCAACCACCTCGCACCACATTTGAGCTTCGGCCCCGGCTGGGTCAATGAAATTCACAGGATTGCTCAAGACGAAGCTGTAGCGGTTCAGACTTTGGGGATGGGTGATGGCACCTTCGTTGCTATCCACGGCCATCCACCTCCCATGCGCGCTCGCGAGGTACCGCGCGCCGAAGTAGTCGAGGCCGCTTTCGGCGTCGCGCTCCTTGCCCGTGTACTGATGCGGTGTCTGCGTGCCCGCGTAGCGCTCGCCGTAGGGGAGGTAGCGGTAGGTTTCCATGAGCTGTCCGCCGACGTTCATCCGCGCCGCGATCGTGCCGAGGTGGTTCGTCGCAAAGAACCACGTCGTGCCGTCGCTCGTCTCGACCAGCTTACCCCCGAGCCCCGATACGTACAACCGAGATTGGCGACACGCACGTATCGGCGTCGTAAGTGGCTGCGAACAAAGGATTCCATCGGCAGTCTGGCACCATTCTCCGAAAAGTCGGCGCGGGTGCCCTTTCACGAAATCCTGGCTGCGGGCTCGTTGGCGTGTTATTGGATCTGTCTTTTTCGGGGCAACAAGTCAGGGAGTCGGCGACTGCTCAGGGGGTCGCTCACTTCGTTCACGTTCTGATGTTCGCGGCTTCGCCACGGGGCGCAAACGGGGAGGGTCGAGGTGGGAAGGAGAAAGGGCGAAATGCGAAGTGCGAACTGGCTGTGTGGACCGCTGTTGGTCTTCAGTTCGCACTTCGGACCTCGGACCTCGCACTTTCTTTTGGCCGGGCCAGAGGGATTTAAACCCCCGACATCCTGCTCCCAAAGCAGGACAGCTCCGAACCCGGAAATGCCCATTCTACGGGCTTTTTGTTTTCAACGAGTTACGGTCAGCTTGTTGAACTCTGTGGTTCTCTGTGGCTCTGAGGGGCTCTGAGCGACTACAGATTTGACTACAGTCGGACTGGAACCGAAAGGCCAGCTTCGAGCTTCAGCCCATGGATCCTAATCCAGCAGGACCTTGCTCTCTCACACTCGAGCCAGCGGCTTGACTCATTCTCATGATCGCTAGTACTCCCCCAACTTGAGGACGACCGATCGCTCGGTTAGCGCATCCCGGCTGGCCACCACTACGGCTGGCTTGTGAGTGTCATCAAACGCATGAACGATGGAATAGAAGGTGAGCTCGCTTCGGCCTATTCTCATCGTGAATCGTCCGCCTTCGTCAGTATGGACTTGCGATGCCTCTGAGGGATTGTACGGATCAGTCAGTGTCACCGTCGCTCGAGTCGCGGGAGAGCCATCCGGCAAGAGGACCTTCCCCCCGAGTGTCCACGGAGGCCCTTCTTGGGAAAGCAAGCCCCTCAGATTCAGGAAATCGACGACTACGGGGTCATCTCCGGGTGAGACTAACTCTCTCCAAGTCCAATCAGAGCCCATGTACGTCGTAAAACATTCGATACGGTATTGGCCCGGGGGCAGACCTTCCGCGGAGTAGTGATTCGACTGATTGACCTTGACTACGTGTACAAGTTTCAGTTCTTGCTCGGTGGATGCGCCGGTTGCAGGAGGTTGCAGAAGCCAGAACCTGATCGTTACCGGAAAGATAGCTGCATCGATATAGGATGGCAACCGCCCTTCCACTCGAACTGATTGATTATCCTGGCATGCCACTGGAAGCGTCACCATTCCGACGACGAAGGAATTCAGAATCGCGGACAGAAGAGCGTTTCGCACTCGTCCATTCTTCACATTCCACACTCACTTTCGATCTTCTTCGATATGTATATACTTGGCAAATACCCCTTAATGTTCCATAGACCCTTTATTGTTGGATCATCCATATCTTTCAAAAAATGTAGCATTTCGTGAACGACTGTCGCAGGATTCATCGCAAGTGATCCTCGAAAAAGGGCAGTATGTGCCATGGGCACGGCAAATGCATTCCGTCCAGGGTAGGCAGCAAATAGGTCAACCACAGTCGGATTGCTCGGGAGGGTTATGCCTTGTTGGCCAGCCTTGGCAACAATAGCATTGACGAAATTGGGCAAGGACGGAGCGTTGCCGAGTTGGGCCAGTGGTGTTGCAGCAACGGTAGGATCGGTGGCATCCAGGAACTGAGCCGAATTGATCAAATCTATCACCATCAGCGGTGTGACCGAAGGCCCGCCCACGCCATTCGTGATTTTGCTCAACAGCTGACTGCAACGGAAGGACGCGTTAAGCAGTATGGTGATCGCTGTCTGGGTGTCCTGGAACGCAGCATCTGCAAACGTCTGACTGGCTTGAGCAGTCGAGGAAGACGTCCCGCCCTGGGAACCCGGTCCACCTGTCTGTGCCGTAGGGCCTACGCTTGACGACAACGGACCACCTGACCAACTCGGTACCGGGGGAGGGGTCGGGATTAGGATGGGTTGTGGCGCCGTCACAGTGACGTGAAAAGTCAGTTGACTCTGCATGTAAGCCATCATCAATGCCATCTGGTATGCGGTGAAGATGAGGTACCCGCCGTTGGGATCCGTGTAGTTGATCGGACTATTTCTCACATAGGCATAGCGGTTGAGAAGCTGGGGATCACCCGCCTGCACCACCGGATCCACGCTCATCCATCTCCCATGCGCCGAGGAGAGGTACCGCGCGCCGAAGTAGTCGAGCCCGCTTTCGGCGTCCCTCTCCTTGCCCGTGTACTGGTGGGGGGTCTGCGTGCCGGCATAGCGCTCGCCGTAGGGGAGGTAGCG
This sequence comes from uncultured Acidobacteriota bacterium, assembly GCA_963823995.1. Taxonomy (GTDB): domain Bacteria; phylum Acidobacteriota; class UBA6911; order RPQK01; family JAPXNP01; genus JARRKC01. The sequence continues at coordinate 1,108,771 of CAWGNQ010000006.1, read as the reverse complement.
GTAGGTTTCCATCGTCTGTCCGCTCACGTTCATCCGCGCCGCGATCGTGCCGAGGTGGTTCGTCGCAAAGAACCACGTCGTGCCGCCGCTGTACTCGACGAGCTTACCCCCGGGACCCGAAACGTACAACCTCGTCCATTGCCCGCCGACCTTCTCCCCGATGCCCCAGTAGAAGTAAGTCGTCACTCCCGCGGCGATCTTCGAGACCCGTTCTCCTTTCGGGCCGTAGGCGTAGACCGCCGTCGAGCCATTGTCGATCTTGATCAACCGGTTCTCCGCATCGTACTGGTAGGTGTGCACCCCGTCGTTGGTCACGTTGCCCGCGGCATCGTACGTCCAGCCGTTGACCCGGTTCGAAGTCGCGCTGATGGAGAGTGTCTCCGAGTACGAGACGCCCGTCGTCGTCTGCGAGAGCCGGTTGCCGGAGCGATCGTAGGCCCAGGACGCCGTCCAAACCGACGTCTCGGCCTGGACCAGCCGGTACAGGTTGTCGTAGCTGTAAGTCTCCGAGTAGCTCGAGTTTACCTGGTCGCGGATCTGTTGGATCATCCCGTTTTGCGGGGCTTCCAGGTCCGCCGTCTCCTTTTCGAGGGTGAGGTCGTCCACATAGGCGACGATCGAAGCCGCGCTCGCATGGACCACCCGGACCTTGACGCCGGTGGTCCCGGCTGCGGTCTGGAACATTCCGGTGATGTGCTGCCAACTCCCCACCAGGGACGAGTTGGCGGCAATCGTCACGTCGTTGAAATCCTCGCCCTGACCATGGCCGTCGTCCAGATCGAGGTAGAGATTGCCGCCGGATGAAGACTGAACGTAGACCCAGGCCGAAAGCCAGTAGGACGTACTGCCTTCGACCGCGATGTAGGAGGCGGTCGCCGCATTCAGAACGGAGCCGACGGCATGATCGACCTTCAGCGAAGCACTGCCGCTATGGGCCCGCGTCGTCGTGCGGCTGGTTCCAAACTGGTTCCAGTCGTAAGCATTCGTTCCCGAACCGCTTTCGAAACCGGCATTGGCGATGCCGAGCATCGTGCTGCCGGCCGGGGTATTCGGGTCTCGGTAGTCATAGGTCCAAGCGGCCGCCGGTGGTGACGTGCCCGGGGTGATCGAGATCTCGTCGGCGTAGAAGACCACCGACATGTCGGTCTGGGCGCCGTCGTAGACGATCCGTACCTTGACGCCCGTGGTTGCCGGCGCCGTCGTAAACGTCCCGGCCACCCTCTGCCAGACGCCCACCTTCGAGGTATTCGCCTGGAGGTTGACGTCGGTGATGTTCTGTCCCTGGGCGTTGCCGTCGTTGAGATCGAGGTAGATGTTGCCCGAGTGGCGGTAGAGGATATAGATGTAGCCGGAGAGCGTATAGGTGCTGCTGCCCTGAACGGGAATGTAGCCGCTGGTCGTGGCATTGCCGATCCAACCGGCGGCGATTTTCATCGAGGCCTTGCCGGTGAGCGCTCGCTCGGTGCTGCGCGAAGCGCTCAATACTTCATCCCAGCCCGAGGCATCCGTGCCGCTGCCCTCTTCGAAACCGGCATTGGTGAGGGGACGGTCGACATTGCGGATCTCGTGATACTGGAGTTGGCCGGTCGAGGGTCGATAGCCTCGGCGCAGCTCGCGGTTGTTGCCGTAGATCGCGTAGTCCACCGCTCCGGCCGAGTTGTAGCTGATCGATGTGAGGAGACCTGCCGGGTGCCGGCCGTCCACCCAGCTCGAGGTGAGATCCGTCAACTGACCGACCGAGTTGTAGTTGTAGAAGAGCGAGTGCCCGTCCGGGCGCGACGCTCGGCTTTCGTCTCTCGGACCAGTTCCTGGAACTCGAGACGCGGAAAAAGCTGGAGAAGTTGGCTAAAGATGCTGCAAAATCGATTCACGGCTGAGCTCTCCCTTCCGATTGGATCGTGGTTTGACAACCCAATCGTACGAGGAGCGGCTCAGCCGCTCAATCCTGAATCGCTATTTTGGAGTGGTACTCAATACTGACTGAGTCTACAGATTTTGACCGTCTGAATACCCTGGCATCATGAGGATATGTGACCGTTAGTTTGCTGTTCGAAGTCCAGTCGATCACAACTGGTATCTCTCCTCGAGGCCCGGATGGAGCTGTCGCTTGATTACTGTCGACAATGAAAGCGTTTCCCGGGCGAAACAATGCAAATTGACGGGATAGCACGCTTCCTGTGCGCACAAGCGAGATCTGCGTGCTAAATCCTCCCATCGCTCCACCGTTACGTAGCATCAACAAGGCATTCCATCTACCATTCGGTGAAGGAAACTCGCCAAGGACCGTGGTGCCCATCCTCACGTATACGCCGCAACAACTACTGAGGACACTGATAGAGAGTGCGACAGTCAGAGTGCTCCAAAGGAGCGTCTTCTTACGGTTCATGACTCGCGCATCCGTTCTGATAGTACGTATAGCCTTCAGTAATACTCTGAACATCGGCAGGATCATGGCCGAAATACGGGGTCTCATAGAAACGGCCCCACTCTTCTCGATGGGTTCCGACGGCTTCTGCCACTAACCCGCCCATCATTTGCAGGCCCCTCAAAGGGAGTCCCAATGCTGCGCCCGTCGCTCCATAATTGAAATTCCCAAACGGGGCAAACTGGACATTGCCATCCCTCTTATAGTCCCAAGACATCGTGGGAGCTACCCGTCCGACGAACCAGCCGGAGGTGGTAATTCCGTATGCCGGTGCAATCAACATACTCAAGACGCGTACGATCTCTGCCTCACGTATGTTACGATCCACGTCTGCATTGCTTGGATGCAGGGGCACGGGCGGGCAGTTCGTTTCGCTTCCGCTGCTGCTACTGGATCCGTGAGAACCTCCACCTCCCTGCCCTCCTGGATTCCCGCTTTGGGCCGTCGAGCCAGGACCTCCGGGCACCTGTCCTCCGAAATTGAAGTCGACGAATTCTTCGGCCGGTAGTGTCCCGACGACCGTCACGGTTTCGGGAGGAGGTCCGCTTGGAGTCGCGGAGGCACCATTTGGAATCATCGATTGAATCCACGCCAACATGGCTGCCATCTGATAGGCGGTGATATCGAGGGGATTCTTGCCTGTAGGGTCGATCTTATTGATCGGTTCATTCCGTACGTAGGCGTAGCGGTTGAGAAGCTGAGGGTCTCCCGCCTGGAGCACCGGATCCACCCCCATCCATCTCCCGTGGGCCGAGGCATAATACCGAGCCCCGAAGTAGTCAAGCCCGCTCTCGGCGTCCCTTTCCTTGCCCGTGTACTGGTGGGGGGTGGGGGTACCGGCGTAGCGCTCGCCGTAAAGGAGGTAGCGGTAGGTTTCCATGAGTTGTCCGCTCACGTTCATGCGTGCTGCGATCGTGCCGAGGTGGTTCGTGGCAAAGAACCAGGTCGTGCCGCCGCTGTACTCGACCAGCTTACCCCCGAGCCCCTGCACGTACAACTTCGTCCATTGCCCGCTGATCTTCTCCCCGATGCCCCAGTAGAAGTAGGTCGTGACACCTGCGGCAATCTTCGAGACGCGTTCGCCCTGGGGACCGTAGGCGTACTGGGCCGTCGAGCCTCCGTCGATCTTGATCAACCGGTTCTCCGCGTCGTACTGGTAGGTGTGCGATCCGTCGTTGGTCACGTTGCCCGCGGCATCGTACGTCCAGCCGCTGACCCGGTTGGAGGTCGCGCTGATCGACAGCGTCTCGGATGTGGTGGTCGAACGTGTCCCTACGGGACAGAGCCGGGTGCCGACTGGATCGGCGTGTCCTCGAAGATGTTCGCTTCGGGCGTGGAATGACCGGAAATCGGCGGCAATTGAAACGGGGGTCGGGTTCGTTCGCGTTCTGATGTTCGCGGCTTCGCCTCGGGGTCCCAAGGGGGAAGGCCGAGGTGCGGAGGAGAAAGTGGGAGGGGCGAAATGCGAAGGGCGAACTGCGAAGGAGGCCGTGCTCGCCCTGGGCCATCCATCCGGTTCCCCGCATCGGACTGAGACGCCGAAGGCGTCGTCTGCGTGGGCCGGTTTCCGCGAAGGTCCACGGTTCATCCCACCGGCCACATGCACGATCTGCGGCTCACCTCTTCTTCGTTCGAGGCCGCCAGTACCCGGGCAACCTCCGATCATGAGCGAACGCGAGGATGTGGATCTGGCCGGATCGCTCCAGATACACGACATGAAAGGGGAATCTCTTCACCGGCATGCGACGAACGACTAATTCGGGAGAAAGCTCGGGCACGGGGGCGCCGGCACCGGGAAAACGACCCATGAATTCCACTGCGGCGTCGACGCTTCTGAGGAACTGACGACCCAGGCCGGTCCTTTGCTTTTCATACCAGACCGCCGCTTCCGTCAGCTCCGCAGATGCTTCAGGCTCGATCCGCAGTTCAGCCATTACTGCTCGGAGAGTCGATGGTCGATCCGATCACGCACTTCTTCCCACCGCTCGCCGGCCGACTCCCCGGCCAACACGCGGCGGGCCCGGCGCTCGATCTCCTTTGCCCAGGCCGCTCGCACGGTTGCCGGATCTTCAGCCTCATCCTCGAGGCTCGCCAGCAGCTCGGCAGCGACATCGGCACGTTCGTCCGCAGGCAACCTCAGAGCCTCGCGAAGTAACGTCTGCGCTCGCTCGGTCATAGCCTGATTCTAAGCCAACCTGCCCGGCCGGAACAATTCGTGCCCTCTGCCAAAGACAGCGGGGGTGGATGCCTTCCCACCGCGAGCAGACTCTTGGCAGGCGCCAGGCTGTCCGTCAAGACTCGGGCAGCCCGCATATCGGTGGCAGAGAGCCCGTCGGCCCAATGACCCTCAGAATTGCAGAGACATCCTGCCTTTATGGCAGGAGCGCGTCGATTGGGGTCGAGAGCGAAATAGAGTGGGCGGACAGCCGGTTACGAGACTGCGCGCGCCTGTGTTCTGCGTTTCCACGCTGCACTCTTTGCGACGCCGATAAACCGTATAACTAGCGGGTAAATAAGGGGTTTCAGGGAGCGTCTGTCCCAGGCCCGGCACCTGCTCCAAAGCAGAACCGCTCCTACGCCGGAAACGCGCATTCTACGTGGGTCTTGTCTTCATCCGGTTGCGCCCCGCTTCTTGAAGTTGGTGGCCTTCTGTCGCCTTGGGGAGCCCCGAACGACCAAGTCGGAAGCGTAGCGCTAGCCAGCGGAGACGACTCGAAGAGCCCCGTGTCGTCTCCGACGATGCAGCAACCAGGCCGACGCGGTCCCGGACTAAGGAGTAGCGGGGGCTGCCAGTACTCCTCTGAGTCCCGGCAGCTCGGTATCGATCCTTTCCCCTACTTGCACGATGTCTTCAAGCACACCCGTGCGCATCCACACAGCTCGCTGCAGGAGGTTCCGCCCGATCATTGGCAGCTTGTTCGGAGGCTTCCCACTGTCGGAGTCCGACACATCCGCTCCGCACGTAGGCAGGCCAACCCGAGATGGCTCATCGGACGCCTGCGCTTGTGCAAATGTTCGTTTGAAGTGCTGGCAAACCATGAAAACTCACGGTCCTCTCTACGAGCCAGAGCATTGGAGCTGTTGATCCCTGATTTCTATGCCAGCTTACATGGAAACGCTATGATACAAAAACGCAACAGTTGAAAGCGATTCATTTCCAATCTCGACTGAGAACAGATCGTCGAACTTCATTCATCGATCTCGCCACAGCAAAACGCCCTGACGTACGGGCGTCATCCAGCTCCTCGTCGACCACCTTCCAGCGAATTTCAGTCATATTCTGAAATAGCCACAATTCGTATCCGGTTCCATCGAGAGAGACCGTGACTTCACCGCTCCTTTGGACTTCATCTGATTCCTCTTGGAGTTCGCGACTGGTTTCTACAAGGGACAGAAGTAGCCTCCTATGCCAGAGCTCGGCCTGACTGAGGGGGACATCAATCTCTTGTTTCTTTACATCAACCAATGCTGCAATCTGCGCGACACTTTCGCTACCGTTCTTCCGCACGTAATCATTCGCCGTGTCCCAAGCAGTTGAACCACTGACCTCGAAGAAGGAAACACGGGCATGCCCATTGTTATAAACATTGACAATCAATTCACACTCGGCCTGCGCAGAAGGCGTATAACGAAGTACCATCTGATATTGGACTACGTTCGCACGCAGCCTTTCATACGGAAAGATAGCGTCCAGTACACGATTGTAAGCTACTGAGCTGACGACCGGCTGACCTTGTGCGGCAGAACGCTCGACTCGACTCATCAGGGGGACTAAGAAAATCGAACATAGCAGGAATCTCTTGATCATCTGCATCTTATGATCTTCCTTTACGGACAGGGTTGGGTCCATTCGAGGTTCGGCCTCAGTCGGGTGGTCGTTCTCGTCTCTGGATCGTACAATCCTAAGCCTCTGCGATGCATAACATACATTCGAACTCTGAACTCGTTTGCAACCCCTGTATCTCCCAGCCCATTTCCCAATGCATTATTTCGAGGCGTCGAAGGCCTCCAAGTGTTGGAGTCTCCGTTACGGTGAGTATGAAAGACAGCAAATGTCACGTCCCGCCTTATTGTAAAAGTGACGCTGTCTCGCTCATTTGTGTACGGCTGGTGAATGATAGTGTAGTCTGAGAGATTCCCATCTAGTCTGAAGGACGCCTCACCGTGTCCTTCACCGCCACTTGATAGTCTCCAAGCATGGTTCATCGCTGCGATAATGTCCGGCCGACAGTGCAGTGGCTGCTCGCTGCTTGGTGGGGGATTACCTGTCCCCGTTGAACCGCTTCCTTGTCCTTGTTGCGGATTTCCCGTCTGACCCATTGAACCAGTACTTCCAGGCACCTGCTCTCCAAAATCGAAATTCTCGAACGGCTCCGGAGGTAGACTTGCACTGACCGTTACTTCAGTGTCAGGTCCCTCAGGAGCTTGAGAAGGGTGTTGCGATTGAATCCATGCCAAGAGTAATGCCATCTGGTAAGCAGAAAATATCAGGTACTTCCCATTGGGATCCGTGAAATTGATTGGATCATTTCTGACATAGCCATAACGGTTTAGGAGCTGAGGATTATCTGTCTGGAGCACCGGATCCACGCTCATCCATCTTCCATGGGCACTGGCGTAGTACCGCGCGCCGAAGTAGTCGAGGCCGCTTTCGTTGTCGCGCTCCTTGCCCGTGTACTGGTGGGGGGTCTGTGTGCCGGCGTAGCGCTCGCCGTAGGGGAGGTAGCGGTAGATTTCCATGAGTTGTCCGCTGATGTCCATCCGCGCCGCGATCGTGCCGAGATGGTTCGTGGCAAAAAACCACGTCGTGCCGCCGCTGTACTCGACCAGCTTACCCCCGAGCCCCTGCACGTACAACTTCGTCCATTGGCCGCTCACCTTCTCGCCGATGCCCCAGTAGAAGTAGGTCGTCGTGCCGCCTGTGATCTTCCACACCCGCTCGCCCTGGGGACCGTAGCCGTACTGGGCCGTCGACCCGCCGTCTATCTTGATCAACCGGTTCTCCGCATCGTACTGGTAGGTGTGCACCCCGTCGTTGGTCACGTTGCCCGCGGCATCGTACGTCCAGCCTCTGTTGACCGGTTCCACAAAATGGTGACACGCACGGAATGCGTTTGTAAATACCTACGAATAGAGACTTTTGTTGCGAGTCTGGGACCTATTCGCCTGGGAAGGGCCCACCGCGAAGGCGCTGAGGGCGCGAGGACTTCGCAGATGGCAGAAGAGAATTGGAAGGGCGAGGTCGGAAGTGCGAAGGACCGGCGAGGACGAGGGGAGAGGTGCTATAGGCATCCGTATGGGATCCAGCTTACCCGTTGCGTGCGCGGCGGCGTGGCGTGGAGTCGGGTCGGCCGGGGGGAGGAGGAATGCGAGGTCGTCGATGGGTCGACTCCACGCAGCGTCCGCAGCGCCGCAACGGGGCTTTCGGGCACGGGACACTGGAGGCACCAACTCCGAGAATGGGGACCGCCGTACACAAAGCGGCAGCGACGCTGCCGCAGTCCAAGGACGCCTCCGGCGTCGGTCGCAAACGATGGTGGCACACCCATATTGCGCCTGTAAATGGCGCTGCGGTCTGGGACGAATGCGAGGGAGGCTGAAATTACCGACGTCGATTCGGTTCACACTTGGAAATTCGCGCTTCGCAAGGGCTTTTGGTCGGGGCAGAGGGATTTGAACCCCCGACATCCTGCTCCCAAAGCAGGACCGCTCCGAGACCGGAAACGCCCATTTTTCGGGCTTTTTCTTTTCAATGAGTTACGACCGGCCTGTTGAAGTCTGTGGCTCTGTGTGGGTCTGTGGGGCTTTGCGCGACTACACATTTGACTACAGGCGGGAGTTTCGGCGCAGGGCGCCATCGGGCATGGGCACGAATCCTGAAGCGACCAAGGATGACGCGGCCCCCGCGGGCCCCTAATCCGTAAGCGTCCTGTGAACCCATCTTCTCTGCGGTAGTTCCCCCGACGGATACTCCCCGAACATCGGCACGGGGCGTGGTGCGAGTGCCGACGTGTGCGAACTGAGAACGGGAGGTATTCGATGGCCGGAGCACAGCGGGATATGGAGAAGGAGAAGTACTGGCGGAAGACGATCCGGGCGGCGGCCCGCAGCGGACTGTCGATCCGGGAGTTTTGCCGGCGGCACGACCTGAAGGAAAGCCAGTTTCACTGGTGGCAACGTCGACTGAGGGCGAGCGGCCGGACGAGTGCCAAGAGCAAGCCCACGGAGGAGAGCTCGGCGAGCTTCGCGCTGGTCAGTGAAGAAGGGGGCGCGCTGGAGGCCGGTTTGGAGCTGGTCCTGGCCGACGGCCGGCGACTGCGCATCGGCCGGGGCGTGGATGAGGAGACGCTGCGGACGGTGCTGGCGGCGGTGGAGACGACCGGTTGCTGAGCTTCCCGGCGGCCATCAAGGTCTATCTGTGCACGGTGCCCTGCGACATGCGGCGATCGTTCGACGGGCTGTCGATGATGGCCGAACACGTGATCCGCTGCAATCCCTTCTCGGGTCACCTGCTGGTGTTCTGCAACCGACGTTGCGACCGGGTGAAGATTCTGTACTGGGACCGGGACGGATGGGCGATCTGGTACAACCAACTATCTTCACACTACACCTCCTTCCGTTCTATGTGAACGAGTTGAGATGGCTTTCCCGGTTTTTGGATAAGTGCCGGCCCGATCGACGAGGCGATCCCATCGACTGCAATGTTTGCTGGGCAGATTCGGCCCGGGAACTTCGTACAGACTGGCACGGCCGCTGTAAGGGTGGGCGTTGACGATGCCATGCTTTGCCCACCGGATCAGCGTGTGCTCGTGAATGCCGAGGCGTTGCGCCATCTCCTTTCTATTGAGCATTCCTCGGTCCCGAAGCCGGTCGTAGCGTGAGCGCAGCCCGTAGCTTTGTACGAGGTAAGCTACCCGCTTGGCAGTAAAGCGATCGGCCTCGCGTCCCCGTCGAGCCGAAGCACCCGGATGCAGTCCTCGCTCGTTGAGTAGGTCGGCAATCTCGGAGTAGATGTGGTTGTCGAGGAGTTGGTCGACGAGCTCTACGATTTTCGGCGATGTCGTGATTTGCTCCGCGCAGGACTTGGGATTCATGGTTGTCAGCGTCTCGGTTTTGCCACCCTTGAAGCGCAAGTGGATCTTGGTGATTCTTTTGCCCCTGAGCTTGATGAGCGTCACGTCCTCTATGATGTGGGCGAGCATCCGCTTGCGCTCGCGGTTGGGCGTCGCCGGGTCAGCCCACAGCTGCTGGAAATCGGTCGTCATGGTAAGCAGGCGTTGGCGGACCGCGTCGTCGAGGAGCGTCTGGTCCTCGTGTCGTGCGCGTTCCCTTTGCTCTCGTGACTGGGCCAACACACGCAGCTTGTTGTTCCAGTCTGCCTCGAGTGTATCGGCAACCAGGCGATTACTCGGATCGACCATCATGAACCGGCGCTGTGCCAGGTCCGCTTCGACTTGAGCTCTCTCGACCGCACGACGCCGCAGTTGATCGGCCTCCTCCTGCCGAGTTTCGATCTCTCTTCGGATCTCCAGCGCCAACTCGACGGCCGAGGGAGTCATCCGCTCGGCAACCAGTCTCCCGACCGCCTCGTCGACGGGACGGCCTGCGATTGACTGGCAGTTGGGCTCGCCAAGAGTGCTGTGCGCACGATCACAGACGTACCAGGAATCCAATCGCCCCCGTCGCGCTGCGTATCTTGCGCGCATGTGTCTGCCGCAGCGCCCACACACGGCACGTCCCTGCAGCAGCGCGCAACCCTCTCGAGGGGGAGAGGCCCGCGCCAGCTCATATCCTCGACCGTTGGCTTCCAGCAGTTGGATATTCTCCTGGTACCGATCCCAGGTGATGTAGCCGGAATGAGCGTTCGGGATGCAAGCGAGCCAATCTCTGCAGTCGCGTATTCGCTGTATTTTCTTGCCTTCGGCAGTGCGGCGGTAGCGTCGCCGTCCGTACACGTAGACACCAGCATATCGTGGATTATGCAGTGTGCGCATCGCTGTCGATGCGGTGAGCGGTCGGAAGATCACTTTGCTACCGTGGTTGCGAAGGCGAGAAGGAAAGCAAAGACCCTCGTCCCGAAACGCCTTGACCGTCTGGTGTGCCGAGCCAACACGGGAAAATGTCTCGAAGAAGTACCCAATCGTCTCGCGCACCTGTGCGTCGGGGTCCAGGACCACGTCGCCGGCCTCATCGTACACGAAACCGGTGGGGAGATTGCAACGATACTCGCCGCGTCGCACCTTGTTGAGGATCCCCCCGCGTAATCTCGCCTTCAGGACATGCAGCTCCGCCTCACTCATGGTGCCTTTGAGACCGAGCAACAGGCGGTCGTTAAAGTGGGCAGGATCGTACACCCCATCCTCGTCCAGGATGAGTGTGTCGGCCAGGGCACAGATCTCCAGCAAGCGGTGCCAGTCGGCGTTGTTTCTCGCCAGACGGGAGACCTCGAGTCCCATGACGATGCCGGCGCGGCCCAGGCCGACGTCCGTGACCAGACGTCGAAAGCCTTCCCTCCAAGCCGCCGACGCCCCCGACTCGCCTTGGTCGCAATCGATCACCACGATCCGTTCGTCAGGCCAACCGAGTGCCGTTGCTCGGGTCCGAAGCGCGTACTGACGCTTTGTGCTTTCGATGTTCTCGACGACCTGTCGCATCGACGATTGCCGGATATAGAGGTAGGCATCACGTGCCAGGTGGTGAGCCTGGACCTTGAGTGACTCGTTCATTGCGCTCTCCTGTGGTTGCTGTTGAGTGCCATTGTTGCCAAGATCTGAATGACGGCTCTGTGTAGGTGTGGTGGGGCCGACTCCGACCGAGGTAAGCCTGTCGGCTGAGCGGGCTCCCCGGCAACGGCCAGCGCCCGAACCCATCCCCACATGCCCCGGCGTAGAAACAGCCCCAGCCCACGGCGCGCTTCAACGGGTAGCGGCTCGCCCATTGCGGCACTGCGCAAGGTCTCGTATTGCGCGGCTATCGAAGCTGGCACCTGCGCCAAGCGCTTCGCTGTGGGGTCGGAGTTCACCGGGGAGTTTTTTTTACCCCCACCGCTCGCTCGATGGTCCTCGGGTGTACCTCGAGACCGAACTCTTGTCGAATCATTGCAGCCAGCTTTCGAGCTCGGATCGGCTCGCCCGCAGTGACCTGGCTTTCGAGAAACGCTAACACTTCGCCTTGGAGTTTGTGGGGGCCGCGAGGACCTCGCTTCTTCGGTACCAGCCCCGCAATCCCTGCCTCTTCGAAGTTCGCTTTGGCCTGATAGTAGGTCGGTCGAGAGACTCCGTACTGTTTGGCCGTCTCCGCCACCGGCGTTTTTTCCGCTGACACGCGGCGCAACATCTCGTACTTGACCTGCACCACGTCGCGGGGATCGAAGAACTCGCTGTCCTGGAACTTCGGATCGCCGACCTTTTCCGGGGCGGAATTCAAAGTACCTTCTTCGGAAAGGGCCTTGGCTTTCAAACTTTTGCTGTCGTTCTTTGAGAACACCCCGATCTCCCCGCAAAGCACCTAACACTAACGTAATGATAAATAAACCGCATGTATTGCCTTTGTCAAGCATATTTTTATATGCAGCCATGACTTTTAAAACGGTAACTATAGATGAACTACATCGGTCCTCAAATGCTACCTGCGGCATTTTTTCATTTACGATAGCGGCGAAATTAACCTTACATCCCCATCTGACGCCTTCCCCGAGTCCCGTCTGACGAGGCGAGCTACAAGTCGTGCCAGCTCGATCAAGTCTGTGACCCGAAAAAGAGCGCGCTGCCCGCCCATGACGACCTCCGGATCCAGGGGAACGACGTCCGTCCACTGCCGGGGAACGGAACACACGGTCTTCTCGTCGACCTGCAGCAAAAGCCTCGTGCCGTAGCGGTTGTACCGATTGCCCACGCATATGAGCCGTTGTCCGCTGAGCGGATGGAACGGATGCGTTACGCGCACAAAACAAGTCGAGGTGACGGAAAGGTCTGCATTTTGAATCGAGTTACAAGCGGCTCGAGGCGGGAACGTTCGCCTTCCCCTTCGCCGAGACGGGAAGGAAAGAGATTGCGGCCTGGGAGTTGGGGGTCTTGTTGGAGGGGATCGATCTGGGTCGGGGCCGACGCCGCAAGCGCTACGCGTTGCCGGGCGAAACAGAGCAGAAGGAGGAAACGAGAAAGAAATGAAGATTTTTGGGCGAGAGGGTCATTTTCTTGTGGACAAACACCGAGAGCTCTGCTAGGCTATCGGTTATGATTTTGACTTCCTCTACCTCGCATTGCGCGAACAGATCGAACAGGTCCAAAACGAGCTGGCCGCCCTGGGCCCGATCCACCCGGGCAGCCTCTCGGAACAGTACAACGTGTGCGGGACGCCGGGCTGCCGCTGCAAGGATCCCGAGAATCCGCAAAAGCATGGACCCTACTACCAGCTGAGCTTCACCTGGCGGGGCAAGAGCAGCTCGCGCTTCGTCAAGCAGGATCGGCTCGAGGCGACCCGCCGCAAGGTGGCCAACTACAAACAGCTGCGGGAGCTGGTCAACCGCTGGGTGGATCTGGCCGTCGAGCTGGAGCGGACCGAACGCGAGGAAGCCAAAGCGAGCCATGCAGATTGATCCCGATCGACCTGCCGGACGATAAAGCGGCACTGCAGGAGATGGTCCGGGGACTGGTCGAAGACCTGGAGACCAGTCGACGTCGACTGCGCCAGACCCAACATCTGCTCGAACAGTTGTTGCGGCACCGCTACGGAGCACGGCGGGAGCGGGTCGATGAGAACCAGCTGTTCTTGTTTGCCGCCGGAATCGTGGAAAGCGGACAGGCGGCGACACCCCCGCCGACAGAAGAGACTCCCTCACCGAAGCCCAAGAAGCGAGGCCATGGTCGCAAGCCGCTGCCGGCCTCGCTCGAACGCCGCCGGGTGGTCTATGACCTCGGGGACGACGAACGACACTGTCCCGAATGCCGGGGATCGAGTTGCAGCACATCGGCGAGGAGACGAGCGAGCGGTTGGAGTACGTCCCGGCCTCCTTTCATGTGATCGAGGAAGCCTGTCAAAAGTACGCCTGTCGGAAAGGGTGCACGGTGGTGACGGCCGACAAGCCTCGAGCGCCGATCGACAAGGGACGGCCGGGGCCGGGCCTGTTGGCCCAGGTGGCGGTCTCGAAGTACGCCGACCATCTTCCGCTTGTATCGGCAGGAAGGCATCTACCGGCGTCAGGGCGTGGAGCTGTCGCGCCAGACCCTGTGCGGCTGGATGCGCCAATGTGCCGACCTGGTCCATCCTCTGTATGCACGGATGAAGCGGGAGGTTTTGAACTCGAAGGTCGTCGGGACCGACGATACGCCGGTCAACGTGCTGGATCGGAACCGATCGCGCACCCGGGTGGGCCGGATCTGGACCTATGTGGGGGACGACCGGCATCCGTATACGGTCTACGACTACACGCCCAATCGCAGCCGGGCCGGACCGAAAGCTTTCCTCGACGACTTCGCCGGATATCTGCAGGCGGACGCCTACGCCGGCTACGATCAGCTCTATCAGGATCCCGGACGCCGGGTCGTGGAGGTGGCCTGCTGGGCGCACGCCCGTCGCAAGTTCTTCGAGGCCCAGTCGTCGGACGTGATGCGCTCGACCATCATGCTGGCGTACATCCGGCTGCTGTACGACGTCGAACGGGAGGCCCGCGAGAAAAGCTGACCGCCAAGCAACGCTATCGCTTGCGCCGACGACGGCGTTCCCGGCTGATTCTCGACGACATCCGAGCCTACCTGGAGAAGGAGCGGCAACACGTCTTGCCGAAGTCTCCGATCGGGGTGGCCGTCGGCTATGCGCTCTCGAACTGGCGGGCGCTGGTCCGTTACCTGGAGGACGGCGATCTCGAGATCGACAACAACCCGGCCGAGCGCAGTCTGCGAGGCATCGCCATCGGCCGCAAGAACTGGATGTTCTACGGCAGCGACAACGGCGGACGCACCGGCGCGGTCTTGACCAGTCTCATCGCCACGTGCCGCAGGCACGGCATCGAACCCTTCAGCTATCTGCGCGACGTCTTCGAGCGCATCGGAGAACATCCCCACACCCGGCTCGACGAGCTCCTGCCCGACCGCTGGCAGGCCGCTCGGGCCACTCCAACCTCCTGAATCGCCGCACCCGTTCCACACGTCGGCACTCCGAATCAAGATGGGTTCACGGGACGCTTACGATATAACCGCAGGACCGCGGCATTCCGTCCTGCCCCGAGGCCTGAGAGTTGGGCACACTCGCTTCGCTCGGGCTCTGACTGTGCGGCCTTGTGGGTGCGGGGAAAAGGGGACAAGTGCGAGAGACGAAGGGCGAGCGCCGAACGCCGAAAGGACGAAATACGACGGGCGGAGTGCACACAACGCCGTTTCGAGTTTCGGGTTCCGGGTTGGTGGTGCCCGAAACACGAGACCCGAAACGAAGGCACCGACAACTTCTGACCAGGACTTGACAGAATTACCGACGTCGATTCGGAGTGCACTTGGGAATTCGCGCTTCGCAAGGGCTTTGGTCGGGGCAGAGGGATTTGAACCCCCGACATCCTGCTCCCAAAGCAGGACAGCTCAGAACTCGGAAACACCCATGTTACGGGCCTTTTCGCTTCAATGAGTTACGGCCGGCCTGTTGAAGCCTGTGGCTCTGTGCGGTTCTGTGCGGCTTTGAACGACTACAGAATTGACTACAGCCGCCGCCAGGGCAGATAGCCGAAGCGGATCATCGACCTGGAGAAACAGGCCGATCGCCTGAAGGTCTTCCCGACCACCTCAGCCTTCCTGGCCTCCAGCTTCAGCTGCTTGCTCAAGGACCTGGGATCACTCATCGTCCGGAGGATCTTCGAGCCCTTGAGGGAGACGACGCCGACGATTTGCACATAGTGGCAATCCCCCCAGGGAAGACACGCTCCGAGCAGGATTCGTCGAATTCGCAGTGTCCGAGCGAATCGTACTACTGTTGAGAACAGAATTTCGCCAAACCGGAGCCTCGTGGAATTGCCGGCCAGACAATGAAACGACTAAACCACCGAAGACTGTGAGTACGGCTAGAAGCCACAAACCAACAATCGCACCGAGCCTTGAGCCTCTGCCTACCTCTAGCCCAAAGCCAAAGATCCCGCATAAAGTGAGAAGCCATCCGATTGATAATGTGAGGACAGTGGGGAAAATCCAACCTTGGCTCATGGGCCACAGCGATACGCCAAGTATTCCGAGTCCGACTGTCAACAATATGGCCGGGCGCTTCAGAGTCAATGTAAAACCCGCTGGGTGTGCTGTCCGCGTGTGCTTCGCGATTTCCTGAAAGAGCGGTCCGATGCCCCCTTTGATGCCTGTTTCTTGGACTCGCAATACAGGTTCACCATGAACGAACAGCTCAAACCGCAAATAGGTCCGCACAGGAAAGGATCTCCTCGCAATGACCTGCTTCGAGTTCCTCAAATAAAAACCAAGGCTTCTTCCGTGTGACAGTCCTAAACCCCCGATGACGGCCATCGTCACCTCGTCCCAATCCACTTGACCCAAACCCAAAGGAGTCCGATCTGTAATTCCGCGTTGATCAATCTCAAACCACGGCCTTGACGGCCAACAGGCGCTGATCATCCACAAGAGGAGTCCCGTCGAAGAGACTGTCAAGAGAACCAGCCAAGCAACATACACAACTTCCGAATCCACAATTTCCCTCGAACCGGTCAGATCCCCGACCTGTAGCCCAACAAAGAGGCTAGAGACAGTCGCTAAGACGAGCGAAGGGATGAAGTTGCGTCTCCTCGGATAGAATATGTGACGTACTGGCACCGACTAATACCTCACAGGAGTGTCTCCCTTCGCAACATTGTGCTTGATCCAGTTACTGCTCTCAAGGTTTACCTCCACAATTGTGCCGGATCTGATTTGCCCAGTTCTTACGTTTAGCCAGATCGGCTGTTTGAGCTGCCGCTTCTGCCGTGTAATGAAGGAATCTTTCGAAGGGATTACCCTCGCTTAAACCTATGGTGTAGGTCTTTGAATGATCAAAACTCTGATCCTCCGCTGCCATTGACTCATACATCACAAGCTCTGTGCCAGTGAACAGAGCCGTGACACTGAAACTTGCCGCAATCGCCAGTGGCGATACCTCTGGATTCGTCGCGCCAAAGACCATTGTGACCGCGCTCAAGGAGTTTCCAAGTTCTCCCAAGAATAGATTGGAAAAGAAACCAGAAAATGCTTCGCCTGCGGCGGATAGCCCACCATGCCGCCCGGCATTCACCATCGACGTCAGGAAAGCTGTCCCGTCCAAGTAGAACGGCACAGCTACGATCCCCGGAATCGGTACAGCGTCAAGTGCGCCCATTATCCTATCAGCGCAATCGAACCAATCTGGAATTCGAAGATCTGGAACAGACGGTTTATCGTAATCGCTTCTCGTAACGGCTACGTCCTGTCCCCCCTCAAAGAAGTTGTGGCTGCCAGGCAGGCTTCCCCAAGACTCGCAGTGGACAGCACCCGTTCCGCTTCCAGTCGCTATGATGTTACCATTCAAATCTCTGACAGTCGTACCTAGGGTTTTCGTTAGACAGTCACCTTGACGTCCGTCAGGGTCGACGAAGGAAATCGGGTTTCCCAAAACGTACGCATATCTGTTTAGCCTCCGCGGATCTTTAGTGCCTGACACCGGATCCACGCTCATCCACCTGCCATGCGCGCTGGCCAGGTACCGTGCCCCGAAGTAATCGAGGCCGCTCTCTGTGTCCCGCTCCTTGCCCGTGTACTGGTGGGGCGTGTGCGTGCCCGCGTAGCGCTCGCCGTAGGGGAGGTAGCGGTAGGTTTCCATGAGTTGCCCGCTCACGTTCATCCGCGCCGCGATCGTGCCGAGGTGGTTCGTGGCAAAGAACCAGGTCGTACCGCCGCTGTACTCGACCAGCTTACCCCCGAGCCCCTGCACGTACAACCTCGTCCATTGCCCGCCGACCTTCTCTCCGATGCCCCAGTAGAAGTAAGTCGTCACTCCCGCGGCGATCTTCGAGACCCGTTCTCCTTTCGGGCCGTAGGCGTAGACCGCCGTCGAGCCATTGTCGATCTTGATCAACCGGTTCTCCGCGTCGTACTGGTAGGTGTGCGATCCGTCGTTGGTCACATTGCCCGCGGCATCGTACGTCCAGCCGTTGACCCGGTTCGAAGTCGCGCTGATCGAAAGCGTTTCCGAGTACGAGACGCCCGTCGTCGTCTGCGAGAGCCGGTTGCCGTAGCGGTCGTAGGCCCACGACGCTGTCCAAACGGACGTCTCGGCCTGGACCAGCCGGTACAGGTTGTCGTAGCTGTAGGTCTCCGAGTAACTCGGATTCACCTGATCGCGGATCTGTTGGATCATCCCGTTTTGCGGCGCTTCCAGGTCTGCCGTCTCCTTTTCGAGGGTGATGTCGTCCACATAGGCGACGATCGACGCAGCGCTCGCATGCACCACCCGGACCTTGACGCCGGTGGTCCCGGCTGCGGTCTGGAACATCCCGGTGATGTGCTGCCAACTCCCCACCAGGGACGAGTTGGCGGCAATCGTCACGTCGTTGAAATCCTCGCCCTGGCCATGGCCGTCGTCCAGATCGAGGTAGAGATTGCCTCCGGAAGAGGATTGGACATAGACCCAGGCCGAAAGCCAGTAGGACGTACTGCCTTCGACCGCAATATAGGAGGCGGTGGCCGCATTCAGGACGGAGCCGACCGCATGGTCGACCTTCAGCGAAGCACTGCCGCTATGGGCCCGCGTCGTCGTGCGGCTCGTTCCAAACTGGTTCCAGTCGTAAGCATTCGTTCCCGAACCGCTTTCGAAACCGGCATTGGCGATGCCGATCATCGTGCTGCTTCCCGCACTTGCGGGATCCCGATAATCGTAGGTCCAGGCGGCCGCCGGTGGCGCCGTGCCGGGCGTGATCGAGATCTCGTCGGCATAGAAGACCACCGACATGTCGGTCTGTGCGCCGTCGTAGACCACGCGCACCTTCACGCCCGTCGTCGCCGGCGCCGTCGTAAACGTCCCGGCCACACGCTGCCAGACCCCGACCTTCGAGGTATCCGCCTGGACGTTGACGTCGGTGATGTTCTGTCCCTGGGCGTTGCCGTCGTTGAGGTCGAGGTAGATGTTGCCCGAGTGGCGGTAGAGGATATAGATGTAGCCGGAAAGCGTATAGGTGCTGCTGCCTTGAACGGGAATGTATCCGCTGGTCGTGGCATTGCCGATCCAACCGGCGGCAATCTTCATCGAGATATAATCGCAGGACCCCGGCATTCCGTCCTGCCCCGAGGCCTGAGAGTTGGGCACACTCGCTTCGCTCGGGCTCTGACTGCGCGGCCTTGTGGGCGTGGGGAAAAGGGGACAAGTGCGAGAGACGAAGGGCGAGCGCCGAACGGCGAAAGGACGAAATACCAGGGGCGGAGTGCACACAACACCGTTTCGAGTTTCGGGTTTCGGGTTCCGGGTTGGTGTTGCCCGAAACACGAGACCCGAAACGAAGGCACCGACAACTCCTGACCAGGACTTGACAGAATTACCGACGCGGATTCGGTTCACACATCGAATTTCGCGCTTCGCAAGGGCTTTGGTCGGGGCAGAGGGATTTGAACCCCCGACATCCTGCTCCCAAAGCAGGACCGCTTCGAACCCGCAAACGTCCATTCTACGGGCCTTTTCATTTCAATGAGTTACGGCAGGCGTGTTGAAGCCTGTGGCTCTGTGTGGGTCTGAGGGCTTTGATCGACTACAAATCTGACTACAGTCGGAAATAAAGGTGCAGGGGCCAGCTCGAACACGACTGAATGCAATTCTGACCATCGGGGTCGCCCTGTTGAAATATCGATTGAATCCAGGCCAATAAAAGAGCCATCTGTTCCGGGGTGATGTCGACGGGATTCTCGCCTGTAGGGTCGATCTGGTTGATCGGATCATTCGAACGTAGGCGTATCGGTTGACGAGTCGAGGGCCTCCCGTCTACACCACCGGATCCACACCCATCCACCAGCATGTGCCGAGGAGAGGTACCGGGCGCCGAAGTAGTCGAGGCCGCTTTCGTTGTCCCTCTCCTTGCCCGTGTACGGGCGAGGCGTCTGAGTGCTGTTTTCTGAGAGAGCATACGGACGCTTCTATGGTTCCAGAAAATGAGCCGACGGTCCATCAGTATGACCCAGCCGGTATTTCACGTCAAACGATCCTATAGCCACTACCTGGCGGAAGATATTTCTCCGGACGCATCCGGGGCAGGTGATCGTGAGAATCTTTGGATCAGCCCATTCAAGAGAGATATCGTATGAACCATTGACGATGAAGACAACTTCTTTCTTCGGGTTGAACCAGTCCGATGTGAACTGAAGCTCCACCCTTGAGGCATAGTCAGTAGTGGCCCCACAATTCCGCTCAATAAACCTAGCAACAACTCGTCCATTTGGAGAGATGGATTCAGCCTTCGTAGTGTCGCCACATATCCATGAACTGCACGACGACAACAGATAGGCTAAACACAACAAAATAGCTATCTTCCTAGTTCCGATCATTACAGCCATTTTCATAGTAGATATACCCCCAAATTATGTCGATTTGGTCAGCTACATCATCGGAATAGGGAAACGATCCGAGCGGGCTTCCCGAATCTGGCTCGGATGTACCTGCGAGTAATTGCGCGACTCCGGCGGCACGTTGCAGAACACCCAAGGGAATGCCCCAAGCCCCTCCAGTCGCGCCGTAATTGAAGTTGCCAAAGTGCTCAAATAGCGATCTATTGGGTTTAGGTGCTCCCGAAGCCCTAACGACCCTTCCTTGTTGCTTGTAATCCCAACTGCCTCCATTTCTGCTCAAGTCGTAGAACAGAAACATGGAAGTAACCATATTCACCGTCGAACCTCTCAATCCTAAAGCCCTGGCGGCATTGATGTTCCTGTCGACATTCGCTCCAGCCGGGTGAAAGGGCACAGGCGGACAGTGGGGCTCGCCTCGGCTTCCGCTGGGTCCCTGAGTAGTGCCTCCGCCAACTCCTCCTTGGCCTCCTGGATTCCCGCTCTGCTGGCCCGTCGAGCTAGGACCTCCGGGCACCTGTCCCCCGAAATTGAAGTCTACGAATTCTTCGGGCGGCAGTGTCCCGACGACTGTCACGGTTTCGGGAGGAGGTCCGATTGGAGTCGCGGAGACACCCTGCGAGATCATCGATTGTATCCACGCCAATATCAGAGCCATCTGATAGGCGGTGATATCGAGGGGATTCTTGCCTGTAGGGTCGATCTTATTGATCGGTTCATTTCGTACGTAGGCGTAGCGGTTGAGAAGCTGGGGATCACCCGCCTGCACCACCGGATCCACGCTCATCCATCTCCCATGCGCACTGGCGTAGTACCGAGCACCAAAGTAGTCGAGACCGCTTTCGGCGTCGCGCTCTTTGCCCGTGTACTGGTGGGGGGTCTGCGTGCCGGCATAGCGCTCGCCGTAGGGGAGGTAGCGGTAGGTTTCCATGAGAGTCCCGCTCACGTTCATCCGCGCCGCGATCGTGCCGAGGTGGTTCGTCGCAAAGAACCACGTCGTGCCGCCGCTGTACTCGACCAGCTTACCGCCGAGGCCCTGCACGTACAACTGAGCCTGCAAGCACACCGCATTTCAGAGCCCGAGCGAAGCGAGTGGTCTTGCCGTTCGCCCCGATATAACCGCAGGACTGCGGCATTCCGTCCTGCCCCGAGGCCTGAGAGTTGGGCACACTCGCTTCGCTCGGGCTCTGACTGTGCGGCCTTGTGGGTGCGGGGAAAAGGGGACAAGTGCGAGAGACGAAGGGCGAGCGCCGAACGCCGAAAGGACGAAATACGACGGGCGGAGTGCACACAACGCCGTTTCGAGTTTCGGGTTCCGGGTTGGTGGTGCCCGAAACACGAGACCCGAAACGAAGGCACCGACAGCTTCTGACCAGGACTTGACAGAATTACCGACGTCGATTCGGAGTGCACTTGGGAATTCGCGCTTCGCAAGGGCTTTGGTCGGGGCAGAGGGATTTGAACCCCCGACATCCTGCTCCCAAAGCAGGACAGCTTCGAACCCGGAAATGCCCATTTTACGCGCCTTTTGTTTGCAATGAGTTACGCCCGGCCTGTTGAAGTCTGTGGCTTTGTGGGGTTCTGGGAGGCTTTGACCGACTACAGATTTGACTACACGCAGGCTCGCATCTGCGGAGCCGCCATCGGCTCCACCCCATGAATCCCGATCCGGTCAGGCCTCGCGAACCGAACATCTTGATTGTTGCGGGGTTCCGCCTCCGAGGTTACGATGAGCAGGGAGATACCGCTGTGAATCCGTTACTCGAGAGCCATCGTGAGGCCATAGTGAAGCTATGCAAGCGCTACGGGGTCAAGCGGCTGGAAGCCTTCGGTTCGGCGCTGGGGGGTGATTTCGACCCGGAGCGGAGTGATCTGGATCTCCTGATCGAGTTCGAACCCATGCCCGCGTATGCCCGCGTCGACGCCTACTTTGGAATGTTGGATGAACTCCGAACGCTGTTGGGCCGCGAGATCGATCTGGTCATGGTCGGAGCGGTCAAGAATCCGTACATAGCCCGGCAGATCGAACGGACGAAGCAATTGCTCTATGCCGCGTGACGCGCGTGCCTAGCTGAACGACATCATGGACTCCTGCGACGCGATCGCGGCGGCGGTCCGAGACCTGGATCTCGCAGCGTACCAAGGGAGTCGGCTCGTTCGCTCCTCCGTTGAGCGCGAGTTCATTATCATTGGCGAGGCTGTGGCTGCTCTCGCCCGTGTCTCTCCCGAAGCCTTCGCGGCGATCACCCACGCTCGCCGGATCGTCGATTTTCGAAATCAGTTGACCCACGAATATCCGACCGTCGACGACGCCTTGGTCTGGGCGATCGTGGAAACGGATGTCCCAAGGCTTCGACAAGAATGTGCGGCGCTCATGGAGCGCTTCGAGTCTCGTGACAAGGGGGACGGGCATTCCTGAGTCCCACGCGTTAACGTGCTTCCGGCCTTCATGCGATCGCAGAAGTCCGTTCACTGGCCAGGCACGCACCGTATTTGGCGGCTTGGTAGACGTCGTCGACCTGCAGTTCCGGATACTCGCCGGCAATCTGCTCCGCGCTATAGCCATCGCCCAGGAGCTTCAGAATGAAGTCCACCGTGATGCGAGTCCCCTTGATGGTGGGCTTTCCCTGGCAGATTTCCGGATTGACGACAATTCGATCGAACATTGGGATAGATCCTTCTTCAATGGAAGTCTACAACACCTTTCCGAAACCGTCACATCCAGCCCTCAACTCGATTTGCCGAATACCGACCCCATGGGGCTCCCGGCGCTCGGTGACATCCTGCCTTTTGGGCAGGCGCGCGTCGGTTTCCATTGGAATCGAATAACGGTCACCGGACAGTCGGTTACGAGCCTGCGCGCGCCTGCTCTTTGCGTTTTCACGCTGCACTTTTTGTGGCGCAAAAGAGCCGCATAACTATCGAACAAATAAGAATTTCCAGCCAGCGCCTGCCCTAGGGCAGTGAACTTCTCCCAAAGCAGGACCGCTTCGAACCCCGAAACGTCCATTTTACGGGCCTTTTCGTTTCAATGAGTTACGGCCGCCCTGTTGAAGTCTGTGGCTCTGTGTGGTTCTGAGGGGCTTTGAGCGACTACAAAACTGACTACAGGCGGAAATACAGGTGCAGCGCACCATCGAGCATCGGCACGGATCCTGATCCGGCCAGACAGACAAGGAACCCTTCTCCCTTCATAACGGCTTCGGGGAGTTCGTCGGATGTTGTAGGGCATGGCGCTTAGCAAAACCTCGGTCGCCGGCCATAGGCTCAGCACCCGCTCTTCTCCACCGCTGCCAGGACAGTGCGCGGTCTCTCCTGATCCAGGCGTCGGCCCGTGCCCAGCCGACGTCCGACTGCCAGTGCCAGCTCCAAGCCGGCATGTAGCGCTACTCGCTCCTCACTGACCAGCTCGAAGCCAGCCGGACTCTCAGTCGTGGGTGCTTTCTTGGCGCTCGTTCCACGCCTCGCTCTCATCGTTGCGGCCCCTTCCGTGCTTGACCAAGGTTTCCCGAGCCAGGGTGCCGGTAGCGGAAGCTACGTGCACCCTATTGGGGCGTCTGTGGAGAAGATTGATCCGTGGGGTCTGTCGAATGTCGGTAACCTCGATCCTCGGGACGATCGGAGTGACGTTCGAACACAGTCTTGAACCTTCGCTGGCCAGGGTCCCACCACCCTCTGTAGCCAAGCACATAGCAGAGACCTCGCTCCCCAGGATATGAATCGTCAGCTTCAACCGCAAAGCGCGATGGCCCCGCCACCCTCAGATCTACCTCCGCCCCTCCTATCCTCTGGACCAACTCAACGGTAAGATCCTTGTCGATGATTTGGACGTTTGCATACGTCACATGCTCCGACTTTCCGACGTCAATGAGCTCCGGTAGACAGTCGCCGTCCACATCTCGAAATACTAGGTCCTGGAGTATCTCTCCGACGTCGGTTCGGAGATAAATGCGGCCGTATGTGCCCGATGCTGTCGTCCGGAAGACATAAAGGCTGTAACAGGTGCGACCTCCCCAACTCGGTCGACAAAATCCATAGGCAGCGACTGCGGCTAGTCCAGCTCTGCCTGGACAGGTTGATTCGATATAACGAATCGGAATCTGACCCGACTGGATCTCTAGTCCTGCAGGCACATCAACCGAGTAACCCAGAACGTAGGGACCGATTAAGTCTTCGTCAGCAAAGCCGGATGCATGGTAGGCATAGCTCTTGATTAGCCCGTCGACATCCCGAGTCAGCAAGTAAAGAATCTTCCTATCTGCCATCTCTTCGACACTGTGGTCAACCACCGTATCGCGACTTGGTATGGAAACTGTCATCCCATTGACCCGCACGGACTTCTGTGGCCCCGTCCTCATTGGGCCCAGATTCGACAATGCAACCAGAGCGGCGAAAGCAAACATAAAATTCATCTTGATCTCCATGTCTAAGGTGCACCTAATAGGCCAGAACGAAGACATTTATCGATCATATCCATCACATTGTGAATTCTGTTGAAATGTGACTGGTTTCTTTGCGCCTCAGGGCTGTTCCAGCCGCCCCGCCCCATATTGTAGACCGCATATGCTTGGTCCTCGGGTATTCCACTCATATAATGGTCTAAGACTACCCTCCAATAATTTGCTCCATCCAGAAGAGCAGCAAACAGCTGATTTGGAACGAGTTGATCTGGCACATCGATAGATGGGGTATAGCCTCTACGCCTCAATTCTTCATACGCTATTGTTGTCATCTGCATCGGCCCACCGTTTGGAAAATCCGGATCCGTGCTAAAGCTTGATTCGGTCCCCCAGAGACTCAGTACATCGACGACACCTACTCCAGCCCGTCCAGCAACTGAAGAGGCAAGCTGATACATTTCATAATTGACGTTGTATTCTGCGCCGCTGTGACTGCTAAGAAAGAAGTCAAGAGGATTTGACATCAGCAGTGCCGACGTCTTGCATGAGTTAAACCGTTGTTCTCCACGATCTGGCCCACCACCACCACGGTCAGTCTTTGGAGATTCCGGAATATCGTCGACCCAAGAGCCGTAGCAGACCCATCTCGGAGGTTCCATCACTGTTTCCACGGACGGCAACCTGATGCAGTCGACACGTACGTCTTGTCGGCCGTCCGGATCAAGGCGGCCAACGGGATCTGCCGTGACATACGTGTAGCGATTCAGCGCTTGTGGCTTGGCAACCCGCCCGAGCTCCGGATCCACGCTCATCCATCTCCCGTGCGCGCTGGCCAGGTACCGCGCACCGAAGTAGTCGAGGCCGCTTTCCGCATCCCGCTCCTTGCCTGTGTACTGGTGGGGCGTGTGCGTGCCCGCGTAGCGCTCGCCGTAGGGGAGGTAGCGGTAGGTTTCCATGAGTTGTCGGCTCACGTTCATCCGCGCCGCGATCGTGCCGAGGTGGTTCGTGGCAAAGAACCAGGTCGTGCCGCCGCTGTACTCGACCAGCTTACCGCCGAGACCCGAAACGTACAACTTCGTCCATTGCCCACCGACCTTCTCCCCGATGTGGTCAACGACATTTCCCTGGGGCGATGGCGTTGACGGAGGAGATCAAGCGGTTCTCCCCAGGGCATTGAGACGCCAACGGCGTCGTTTCATCCGAGAGCTTTGGGCAGCCGCCCAAAGCAGAACTCGCCCAAAGGATGCCCCCAGCGCTGAAGGCGCGATTCAATGCACCCGCCCGCCGGGTCTGATCGATCGCGGAACTGAGTCGCGCCTCCAGCGCTCACGACCTGCACATGGGAATGGTCCGTGGGCGACGCCCGGGCGGGGCCCGGGCTCTGCCCACGGCTCTCGGATGAGGCGACGCCTTTGGCGTCTTCCGATCTTTCAGAATCTGCGCGCAGAGTTCCGGACCAACGGCACCGATCGGCCCCGGGCCGGGGGCAAGCCGTCGCGGCGCGACCCCGGGGGGTGAAGACCCTACGCTGCACCACCGCCCCGGACAGGGGCGGGATCGTCCTGCGACCCGCTCGTCGAATCATCCGGATTCCCCCGCTGACCGACCAGGATCCTGATCCGGAAACGCCGAGGTCACGGCCGACATCCGCCGAAGACGTCGCCGGCCCGATCGCGTCCCTCCCGGGACGCCCGGGCTTTGAACCCCAAAGACCCGTTGCCGTCGTAGCGGCCGCGGCGTGAGATCGAGCCGCCAAGCACGAGCCGGCAAGTGCGAAAGGCGAAGGCCGAAGGGCGAACTTGAAGGTGCGAGGGACGAGGGGCGAAGGAGGCTCGAATTCCCGACGTCGATTCGGTTCACACTGCGGAATTTGCGCTTCGCAAGGGCTTTGGTCGGGGCAGAGGGATTTGAACCCCCGACATCCTGCTCCCAAAGCAGGAGCGCTTCAAACCCGAAAACGCCGATTTCATGGGCTCTTTCTTTTCAACGAGTTACGGCCAGCCTGTTGAAGTCTGTGGCTCTGTGTGGGTCTGAGGGGCTTTGAACGACTACAGATTTGACTACAGTGGAAATCGCAAATCGAAAGGCAGGTCGTCACGTCCGTTCCAAGCGAAACCTCGCGGCATCCCTAGTTGAAATCACTGGTCGGTCGCAATACCAGGCGGTAGAATTCGCTGCGTGCCTGAGATCAGTCGGTTCTTCGGAATCATCATCCGCATGTTCGCGGAAGTCGGCCAGCCGCACGACACACCTCATTTCCACGCTTACTACCAGGAGGCCGTCGGAATATTCAGTATTGACCCCGTCGAGCTGATCGCAGGCGAACTTCCGAGGCGTCAGCGCCGATTGGTCGAAGCTTGGGCGGAATTACTTCAGGATGCGCTTCAGGCTGATTGGACCGTTTTGCAGGAAGGGCGGGCACCAGAACCGATCGAACCGTTAAGATAGTCGTATGCATCACGCCATCCACAAGGTCACTCGTGTGCGGGTGATTGCACCCTACACACTTGAGGTGCAATTCGCCGACGGCACCGAACGCCGGATCGACCTTGGCCCGGTTCTGGTGGGTGAACTCTACGGTCCGCTTCGCGACCCTGCCCTCTTCGAAGCCGTCAGGATCGATCCGGAAGTCCACACTCTGGTCTGGCCCAACGGCGCGGATTTCGACCCGGCCACCCTGCACGACTGGCCCGACTACGAACAGGCCTTCCGCCGACGAGCGAAGCGCTGGGAGCTGGACCGGTTCTCCGCATCGGACTGAGACGCCAAAGGCGTCGTCTGCGCGGGCCGGATTCCGCGAAGGTCCACGGTTCGTCTCACCGGCCACATGGACGATCTGCAGCTCACCTCTTCTTCGTTCTCGGAGAGTCGATGTAATTTGTCTGGAATATGAGGTCCTGAAAGCAGGGTTACGTCTATTATTCGGACCCAAAAACGGGCTGTAAGGCTGTCGACCCAGAAGAGTGGGCTGCGTTGCGTTCGGCACAGAGGACAGATGAGATCTCCGGCGGAGCCCAGGACCGGATTTACGGTGTGGGCTTCTTAGAAGCCGAAAATGGGGCCGAAAAGTCAGCGTAACCGGCCCCCTGGGGCCTCCCATCCTGCTTAAGTTACGACTAATCAGTCAATTATCGTGGTCCGACCCCGTTTTTGGCAGAGTTCGAGCCGGTTGCCCGTTCTGACCGCAACAAAGGGATCCCCGCTGATTGCGAACGCATCTATCCCGCCGCCAGTCGGCCGATCGAACCAGGAAAGATCCATCAGCCGGAGAAGTTTCCCGGTGGCGATGTCGAAGACCTCCAGTTGGGTGCGAAGGTAGACGCTGGCCACCCTCCGACCCGTCGGTGGAAATTGATGCATGGACGTGACCTCCCACATGTCGCCCGAATCGTCGCACGGTTCTTCCGGAGGACATGCCCAGTACACTCAGCCAGCTATTCCCTCTCCATAGCATGGCGGTATCGTCCAGGCAAAGTCCCACCAACCCGAAGCGCACGTCGGGTCCATCCTGCACCGGGAACTTACGCACGGGCCGACTCCACTCGCCCGGCTCATCGAACTCGATCGACTTCTCTTTGAAGTTGGGAGCCCACAACACTGCCCCGCTGATGGAAAAAGCCATGTGTAGCGGCCTTCGTTTCATCTCGAACTCCCAGACGATTCGCGCCTCTGGTACGTTCCAGACGAATGTGTGGGAACCTGAGCTCACCAACTGCCGGCCACCCGCAGAAAAGGAGAGCAAACCGACTGTCGGGCGGGGGCGCATACTCAGCATTGGCACCGCCTCAGTCGGTGCGATCAGTATGTCTCTGTCCATGTGCTTGACGACGTGGCGAACTCTGCTCCCATTTATCCTCCGATAGCCCTACAGGCAGTGCGCTATAGCTTCACTAATGTCGCACGGCTTCTAGTCGAAGGTCTATTTGGAACTCTTCGTTGTCTCGCAAAAAGGTGACCCCCTTTACTGAAAAGCCAACGTCGCCCTTGAAGGCAGTGAGATAATAATGCCCTGCCGGACCGTTCCAAGCGGACGTCAGATCAATCGAGAATTTCCCCCCGTCGTCTGTGCGGGTCTCGTATCGAATCACTGGATTGAGTATACACTGCAAGATTACTTTGGCATTGGATACCGCTTTGCCAGATTTCGACGTCACGGTCCCGTATACATTCATCTTGCGGTGCCTGACCGGATCAATAATGTCTAGACCAAAATCTACGATATTTCCAGGCTCTTTTCCGGGTCTCACATAGACAAGACCGGCCGGGGTATACTGTGCCGGGAAGGTTGATATGGAATAGAGGCGGTACGGCAGATGATCGAACCTATAGGTTCCGTCTGACGCTGTCTTGGTCGAACGATTCAGGCCACGGTCACGTTCCAGAGGGTTGCAGTCACTGCTCAGTGTAACCTCGATTCCAGGAATCGGGTCTCCGCCGAGGCTCGACGTGATCTGTCCTTGGATTGCCCAACTCTGGCTCTCCACAAAGATTGGACCGTGCAAGAGGGTTAAAGTGAGGATAATTGGAAGTAGAATATCATATCTCATGTGAGCGTTCTCTCTCCTTCAGTTCGAAAGGCATTTCGCTTCAAACGTGTGGGTGATGTTTTCTGAAGGCCCGTTCGTAAGTCCAAGCTTACTCTGTATGCCTCCATCATCGGTGAGGCTTGGAAAGAGGTGCAGAGTTTCATGAGCAATTCGGCCTGGTATCACATAGTCAACGTTTCGGATGAGGATGGTGTTGGCATAGTAAAATGAAAGGGCTGTGATATCTCCATGTTTCTCGAACCATCTCTGTACGGTTATGTCACGATCTCTCTTCCAGAACAGAGGAAACTTCGGTGGTGCATTCTTATCAAGCCACAATCCAATCCAATGCTGGAAAGCTGGATCGCCCGAGATTGCGGTGAACGGAGAATTCATCGTTGAGGCATCTCGAACACTCGCATGCGCCAGTTTGTCTAGAAAACTCTGGGGAGAGATGCCAAGTGTCTCAAAGAAGGACTCACAGTCACTCGTAATGTTATCTGGGCTCAAGGCTGTGCTCAGAAGACTCTTAGCACCTGCGACCTCCTGAGAGAAGACAGCTGCCGCAGACATCATACCGGACGGGGGACCCGACGTGATTGGAGGAGGTGCTCCTAGTGTATTGTAGTTGTTTCCCCATGAGAACGTTGCAACGTACACACTCCAAGCATTGTAGTACGCGGCCGGATCCGGCTTCGGTGCTTCCACATGGCATTTGAAAGACACCAGCACGCCATTAACGACCACAGAGACACACTGAACTCCACGGCCATCCGGATCCAAGAAGTTGATCGGATTTCCAGCAACGGAGGCGTATCTGTTCAGGCTTTGCGGGTCACTCATGCTGACAATCGGATCCACACTCATCCATCTCCCATGCGCCGAGGAGAGGTACCTCGCGCCGAAGTAATCAAGCCCACTCTCGCTGTCCCGCTCCTTGCCCGTGTACTGGTGGATGGTGTGGGTGCCGGCGTAGCGCTCGCCGTAGGGGAGGTAGCGGTAGGTTTCCATCAGTCTGTCCGCTGATGTCCATCCGCGCCGCGATCGTGCCGAGATGGTTCGTGGCAAAAAACCACGTCGTGCCGCCGCTGTACTCGACGAGCTTACCCCCGAGCCCCTGCACGTACAACTTGGCCCATTGCCCGCCGACCTTTTCCCCAATGCCCCAGTAGAAGTAGGTCGTCACTCCCGCCGCGATCTTCGAGACCCGCTCGCCCTGGGGACCATAGGCATACTGGGCCGTCGAGCCATTGTCGATCTTGATCAACCGGTTCTCCGCGTCGTACTGGTAGGTGTGGACGCCGTCGTTGGTCACATTGCCCGCGGCGTCGTACGTCCAGCCGTTGACCCGGTTCGAAGTCGAGCTGATCGACAGCGTCTCCGAGTACGAGACGATGCCCTGGGCCGACCCGGGAGTCGGGTCGGGTATGGGGAGTGCAGCAAGGACAAACCAAAATCAGGGTTCAACCCGTTCCGCCGAACAAGCTCCGCGAAGGAGATTCTGCACTCGCCCGAACCATTCGATCAAATACGAATTGGCGTCCTCTTTCGGGAACGGACCTAAGTAGGAGATCCGAATTGATCCGCTTCCCGTCTGAAAGCCGAAACGGTATGATTCTGTGTCCAGAAACACTCCTTTCGGGAGATCGACCGGAATGGTACGGTAGTCCAGTTCATTGATCAACACCTTCAATTGAGGGCAGCTATCACCAGAGACCGAAAAGCGTTCTACTTTGAGCTGTCTAGCGATCTGACCGGCCGTCAAATCATGATTCTGTTCCCAAAGCGAAATCACTTTGTCACTCACCGGTTCTGCTTGAAACGCGTATTCCCCTTCGATCAGAGATTTGCTCGGGCTATAACCTTCTTGGAAGAGGCTAAGCGAGAACCAGAAAAACCGTCTACCATTTCGGTCCAGAAAACGCCCGGAATAGACTGCTTCTGTTCCCATCGGAAGAAATCGTCTTGTTACCTGGATCGGGACGATTTCATCCAAGACGTCATCGGTATACGGCACCCTCTTCCTCTCAGCCCACGTCGATCCAAGTGAGAGAATAAGCACGCAGACGAACAGGCGCATAGACCTTCTTGCATGATTCTCCAGCAACATCAGGGTCTCCAGTCGATCTTTGAAGTGTCGCACCATTGCCCTTGCCACCAGTTCTCATCCATGACTTGAGTCCAGTCATCTCGGCTCCCTGCGTCCATATCGAGCCTGAAGATGCCATCGGTCATTATCGTGTAAAGTGGAAAAGGAAAGTTGGGGTTAGTGGCCGTCTCAAAGTCTCCGTCCGAAAAACGTAGGTCATTATCAGGATGAGTGTGTGCAAACCCGAGTATGCGACGTTGTTGATCGGGGGTCAGCACAGGAAGATCCAGTCGGTGGGTCCAATCATAATTGACACCAAAGACGAACTCAAATCCTCCGTTCTGGCCCCGGAGTATCCAGCCACCTGCCTCAACAGGCTGAGATTGGTGGCTCTTCCCAGAGCCTGCCTTCTTGTACATACAAAAGAAGTTGCCCACATTTCCGATATTGGTCAAGACCTTGTCACTCTTATCCAGTAAATGCGGACTGGATAAGCGAACGACACTGCGGTCCCTTTCCGAACCGCTTACCTTCACAGTATATTGTCCCCCCTCAAACAAGTTGTGACTCCCCGGGAGAGATCCATGGCAGGCTAAATGGTGGATGACAGGTCCATATACTGTCTGGCCGCCAAACACAACATTGACTTGCGTTACAGTCACCTCACAATTCGGTGTACGACCATCCCGATCGGTGAAGAGAATCGGATTACCCAAGGTGTAGGAGTACCTGTTGAGTCTTTGGGGATCACCGGTTTCGACCACCGGATCCACACTCATCCACCTGCCATGCGCGCTTGCGTAGTACCGTGCGCCGAAGTAATCGAGGCCGCTTTCGGCGTCGCGCTCCTTGCCCGTGTACTGATGCGGTGTCTGCGTGCCCGCGTAGGGCTCGCCGTAGGGGAGGTAGCGGTAGGTTTCCATGAGTTGTCCGCCGACGTTCATCCGCGCCGCGATCGTGCCGAGGTGGTTCGTGGCAAAGAACCAGGCCGTGCCGCCGCTGTACTCGACGAGCTTACCGCCGAGACCCGAAACGTACAACTTCGTCCATTGCCCGCCGACCTTCTCTCCGATGCCCCAGTAGAAGTAAGTCGTCACTCCCGCGGCGATCTTCGAGACCCGTTCTCCTTTCGGGCCGTAGGCGTATAGGGCCGTCGAGCCATTATCGATCTTGATCAACCGGTTCTCCGCATCGTACTGGTAGGTGTGAACCCCGTCGTTGGTCACGTTGCCCGCGGCATCGTACGTCCAGCCGTTGACCCGGTTCGAAGTCGCGCTGATGGAGAGTGTCTCCGAGTACGAGACGCCCGTCGTCGTCTGCGAGAGCCGGTTGCCGGAGCGATCGTAGGCCCAGGACGCCGTCCAAACCGACGTCTCGGCCTGGACCAGCCGGTACAGGTTGTCGTAGCTGTAAGTCTCCGAGTAGCTCGGGTTTACCTGGTCGCGGATCTGTTGGATCATCCCGTTTTGCGGGGCTTCCAGGTCCGCCGTCTCCTTTTCGAGGGTGAGGTCGTCCACATAGGCGACGATCGAAGCCGCGCTCGCATGGACCACCCGGACCTTGACGCCGGTGGTCCCGGCTGCGGTCTGGAACATTCCGGTGATGTGCTGCCAACTCCCCACCAGGGACGAGTTGGCGGCAATCGTCACGTCGTTGAAATCCTCGCCCTGACCATGGCCGTCGTCCAGATCGAGGTAGAGATTGCCGCCGGATGAAGACTGAACGTAGACCCAGGCCGAAAGCCAGTAGGACGTACTGCCTTCGACCGCGATGTAGGAGGCGGTCGCCGCATTCAGAACGGAGCCGACGGCATGATCGACCTTCAGCGAAGCACTGCCGCTATGGGCCCGCGTCGTCGTGCGGCTGGTTCCAAACTGGTTCCAGTCGTAAGCATTCGTTCCCGAACCGCTTTCGAAACCGGCATTGGCGATGCCGAGCATCGTGCTGCCGGCCGGGGTATTCGGGTCTCGGTAGTCATAGGTCCAAGCGGCCGCCGGTGGTGACGTGCCCGGGGTGATCGAGATCTCGTCGGCGTAGAAGACCACCGACATGTCGGTCTGGGCGCCGTCGTAGACGATCCGTACCTTGACGCCCGTGGTTGCCGGCGCCGTCGTAAACGTCCCGGCCACCCTCTGCCAGACGCCCACCTTCGAGGTATTCGCCTGGAGGTTGACGTCGGTGATGTTCTGTCCCTGGGCGTTGCCGTCGTTGAGATCGAGGTAGATGTTGCCCGAGTGGCGGTAGAGGATATAGATGTAGCCGGAGAGCGTATAGGTGCTGCTGCCCTGAACGGGAATGTAGCCGCTGGTCGTGGCATTGCCGATCCAACCGGCGGCGATTTTCATCGAGGCCTTGCCGGTGAGCGCTCGCTCGGTGCTGCGCGAAGCGCTCAATACTTCATCCCAGCCCGAGGCATCCGTGCCGCTGCCCTCTTCGAAACCGGCATTGGTGAGGGGACGGTCGACATTGCGGATCTCGTGATACTGGAGTTGGCCGGTCGAGGGTCGATAGCCTCGGCGCAGCTCGCGGTTGTTGCCGTAGATCGCGTAGTCCACCGCTCCGGCCGAGTTGTAGCTGATCGATGTGAGGAGACCTGCCGGGTGCCGGCCGTCCACCCAGCTCGAGGTGAGATCCGTCAACTGACCGACCGAGTTGTAGTTGTAGAAGAGCGAGTGCCCGTCCGGATACTGGAACTCGGTCTTCTGGCCCGCCAGATTGTAGTCGTAGTTGACCTCGTGCTGCGGGTTCGAAGGCAGCGACTTCCATTCCCGGGTCGTGCGGCCCAGGACGTCGTATTCGGCCCCTCCGGAGACCCCGTTGGTCGACGACCAGCCCGTCATGCGTCCGATCCCGTTCGTGCCGCTGTCGTACGTGTACGTGACCGAAGGCGTGACGCCGCCGTCTCCCGAGTAGGTCTTACCCGTCGGCCGATTCACGTTGTCGTAGCTGTAGGTCGTCACCCAGCCGCGAGCATCCGTGCGGGTATGGAGCCCTCCGACATCGTTGTACGTGTAGGCCGTCGTCCCGTTTTCGGGATGGGTCTCGGAGACGAGCCGGCCCAGGTTGTCGCTTGTCAGCGTGCGGGTCTGCACACCCTGGGTGATCACCTGATCGAGGTACTTGGCATAGAGGATCGACTGACCGTTGCGCGTCTCTCCCAGGTTCAGCACATTCGGATCGCGGTTCAGCCGGTAGGTCGTCACGAGCGACGAGCTCAGATCCTGCGGGTTCGGATCCTCTCGCACCTCGAGGACGCCTCCCCCGACATCGGAGACCGTGACCCGACCCCGACCCGTCGGATCGAAGACGCCGACGAGCTGGGCCGACACATCCCAACCGATGTCGTAGTTCTGAATCCAGCCATACTTGTACTCGGTGTAATTCGACAGAGAGGAACCGTCGGGAGGCACGAGCTTGGTGACCCGCCCCAGCCCGTCGTAGTACCGCTCGGACCAATAGACCGCCTCCCCCGTCTTGTAGGGCGTCGAGACGCGCGCCACCTTCCCCGCACAGGTACAGAGCTCGTACTGGCGGTCGACAAAGACGGACGAGCCGTCGTCCTGCTCCACCTCGGTTCGCAGGAGCCGTCCGAGGCCGTCGTAGTATTCCTTCTTGGTCACCGAGTTGACCGCATCGATTTTCCGGGTCGTCTCCGTTTTCACCCGGTACCGGCCCACGTTGTACGTGTCGTCGTAGGACTGGGTCGTTTGTCCGCCATCGGGAAGATCGGTCTGGACGAGCCGGTTGTACGTGTCGTAGGTGAACGTGGTCGTCCGGCTGTTGGCGTCGGTCTTCGTCAGCACCAGACCCGTTTCCCAGTCGTAGTTTGTCGAGGCCGAGTGTCCCAGGGGATCGGTCACCTGGGTCGGATAGGCATAGGCGAAGTTCGACGAGTAACTGCTCGTGGTCGAGTGGTTCAAGGGATCGGTCACCTGGACGACGTTGCCCAGGGTATCGTAATAGCTCTTCGTCGTCAGAAATCGATTCTCCGCCGCCAGGAGCGTCCGCACCTCGGTAACGTTTCCGCGGCTCGTATACGATGAATTGAAGGTGGGGTCGTGTTGCGTGACCGTTCCACGGTTGGTTAAGGAGTACTGATCGTACAGGTAGTCGGTTCGGGCGACGACCGCCTCCTTCCAGCCCGAATCCCAGAACCAGCGGGTCTGGTCGTGACGATTGACGAGGCTGCGATAGTGCGTCCAGTCGAAAGACGCGTAGACCCAGTATTGGCTGGAGTACCGTTCTCCGGACCATCGCTGATAGACGTGTTCCTGGGTCTGTTGGCCCATCGAATTGTAGACATGCTCGTTCCGCAGGTAACCGAATCCCAAAGTGCTTTCCATCTGGACGTCGGTCCGGGAGGCCCGCTTTCCGTAGCTCGTGTCGGTCCAGTAGGAGAGGGTGTGCTGGAGGCGTGTTGTGCCATCCGTGTCATAGGTATCTTCGACGTTGCGGAGAAATGCGTAGGTCGTATCTTTGGCATTGAAGGTCGTCACGATCTTGCTGCCGTCCGGTTTCGTCTCCGTCGCCTGCGTAACGTTGCCTTTGGTATCCCGCTGATACGTATACGTGGTCGTGAACGGATAGCCGTCCAAAGGATCAACGGTGATGGAGCCGATCCGACGACTCAGGCGCTCGGCATATTGCTCATGGTCCTTCCAATAGTCCTGCGTTCCCGGAGGATACCCATAAGGCATCGGTGGCGTTGCGTATTCAAAACCCAAGCTTGCTCCGGTGGGAAGCGTCAGTTCGGAGAGCTGAAACGTGGAGGTATCGTAGTAGGGTGGGTACCCACCCACATAGATATGGTCGAATCTATAGTCCATCCCGTAGGAGGTCCCGTTAGGCAGGGTGATCTGTGTCAGCACTCGGCCAGGATAAGCGGCGTTGTCGGATGACCCATAGTACGGGCGGTAGGAACCGGAATAGCGTTCAAAGGCCGAAAGGTCTGCCGTGATGGTCTGGTACTGCACGCCAAACGTCAGGTTCTGGCCCTGATGATTCTGCACCCGGATCTCCGTGACGAAACTCCACCGCGAATCACCGTAGATGAAGTCGATTTCTCTGCCGAGCGTGTCGATGATCTGCACAGGGCGCCATGCTCCCGAATAGGAACCGAACACGTACGTAATGCGGTTTCCGTTGCGATCGACGTGGTGGATGCGGTGGTTCGTATCATACTCGCTGAAGTCGAAGAACTCGCCGGACGGATAGGCCACATGCTTGGACGTGGGGTTGTAGCCGATGTAACTGCCGTCCGTGGCGACATACCAACCCCCGGAATACTGATGCAGACGATGCACGGCGCCGTCGGGCGTCGAGAAGAGATATTCTCCGGGGGACTCCTCCTTCAGGGACGGCCAGATATTTAGGAACCAGCGCCCTTGATGGGGGCCGGGCAAGTAGCTGTGGGAAAGGAAGCCGGGAACGAAGGTCCTGAGGTCGTAATCGTAGACGTAGCCTTCCTCCAGCCAGAACTGCTTGCTGCCATACGAGGCGTAGATGTTGAGATCGTGGCCGGCCCGGCCCGGGAAGGCTCAGGATCGGGATTTGCAGGTTGTAGCCGCCACTGTACTTGTTGACACTCAGCGAGTACATTCCGCCGCCGGCAAGGAATCCCCCATAGGTCGACGTCTGGAAATAGCCGTTCTTCGAGGCTTCATGATCGTACGGATCGTCTTGGGCCGGAAGATTCCAGAGCAGACAGGAGGTGACAATAGAGAGTGCGACAAAAGTCCGATGACATCCCATCACCGGCCTCCTTTCCCGACCAACTGAACTTCCTCGTCGGAAAACCCCGGATTCAAATCGACCGTTTCGACTCGCACCACGTACATGGGCTTATCGCCAGACCAGCGGGTGACCGTGGTGGAGACCGGAATCCCATCGACCTCGCCGTAGTCTTCATAGGTCATGGCCAGATTCAGCCGGGCGTCATCTACGCAGTGGTAGACAACACTGCGGAGAAGGAGTGTTTTGATGTCGAAAGTCATCTCGACGGTGATCGGCGGGGGCGTGTAGCCGATGAAGCCGCCCCGCGGGAGCGTGCCTTTGAAGAGATAGACGTCGTCGGAGACTCCGGCGTATTCGAAGGAGGGATCGGCCAGGCGCACCACCAACTCAATCGGGAAGATCAGCGTCTGGTCCAGGCCGACGGCCGAACGTCGAGCTTTCGAAATGCCCTTGTCTGCCGCTCCGCTCTGCGCAAAGCCTCCGTTACGGATGGCGCGAAAATGCGCGGTCTCGAATCGACTGTTGTCACCACTGACTTTCAGGGTGAACGCCTCTCTGAGTGACGCTCCTCCCATGTGTCCCGTGATCTCGAAGCGTTGCACCTGCCCGAGGCTCGCCGCACCACCGTACTCGGCCAGGATGGCCTTGGCAACGTCCTGACAAAGCACGGGGGTCGTGACAATGTTGACAAGAAAGAGAAAGACGAAAGGCTCGACTCTCATGGTCCGGTTCTCCCGTTCGTTGAGGGATCGGGCTTCGCACTCCCCGGAAGATCGTCCGTGACGAGAGGGTCTTCCGAGTGGGTTCCCGAAGATCGACCCCGCATTGACAGCCTGTTGGTCTCGCGCGGCAAGTGGCGTGAACCGGAGCCGAACAGCCGGAAAGGAGGCATATGAACCAGCCTGCCGTGTTCTGAAACGGAGGCAGTCTGATCTGACTCACAGATCCGAATCAATCGATTTCGGCAATTCCGAAAGAAATGGGCCAGTTTATTCGGTGTCAACGAAAAGACTTGACATTATGTTGTTAGGAGAGTAAAGAAGCTCTGCTCTTCCGCCGGGACGACGAAAGGCCGCTCGCATTCAGCAGATTTGATCGCGCCTTCAGCGCTCCGGTCCTGCCTGCCTGCAATCCGTGGGTTTCACTCAGGGCTCTCGGATGAGGCGACGCCGTCGAACCGCTCCGGACAGGGGCGGAATCGTCCTGTCAAACTGGTGACACGCACGGAATGCGTTTGTAAATGCCTATGGATAAAGACTTCTGTTGTGAGTCTGGGACCTAATTGCCCGAGAAGGGCCCACCGCGAAGGTGCTGAGAGGGTGAGGACTTCGCAGATGGGCGGGGTGAATTGGAATGTCGGGGGCGAGGTCGGAAGTGCGAAGGACGATCCAGGCAAGGGCGAGGGGAGAGGTGCGAAGGCATCCATATGGGATCCCGCTTTCCCGTTGCGTGCGCGGCGGCGTGGCGTGGAGTCGGGTCGGCCGGAGGGAGGAATAGGAGGTCGTCGATGGGTCGACTCCACGCAGCGTCCGCAGCGCCGCAACGGGGCCTGGGACACTGGAGGCACCAGCTCCGAGAATGGGGACGGCCTTACACCAAGCGGCAGCCACGCTGCCGCAGTCCAAAGACGCCTCCTCCGTCGGTCGCGAACCATGGTGACAACCCGCCCATGCTCGAAAGACATTCCCTCAGTTTGTCGCCTCCAATACTGCACTGACATAGTCTTTGATTTGGCTTTCAGACGGTCTCCGCTCGGGCGGCGGCGAATTCGGTGGCTGAGGTATGCTCGCAACGCCTGGTCCTGGACCTCCTCCTCTCTCGTTCGGTGGTGATAGGGGAACAAAGACCGTAATGCCGATAATCCCGCCGGAAACGATTTCTATAACTACATTCGGCCCCCACGGCTCAACCTCCCTCCCGTCCCCATCTATGAATGTGACAGGATTAGCGCGCGCATAGCCATATCGGTTGGAACTTTGTGGATCAAAGGGAGAGTGGATCTCGGGGTCGCGCGTCAGAGCATAAACGTACCCATCCGGTCCCTCGGACGGAACGCTTCCGCCACAAGACCTACCGCCCGTCGCCTCGAATTACATCCCTGAAGCGAAAGCCGAATCGGCCCAAGAACGGGAGCTCCTGGAAGGGTCTCTAAAAGAAGAAATCCAGAGTGAGTTGG
Organism: uncultured Acidobacteriota bacterium; assembly: GCA_963823995.1. Lineage (GTDB taxonomy): Bacteria > Acidobacteriota > UBA6911 > RPQK01 > JAPXNP01 > JARRKC01. The sequence goes on along the minus strand of CAWGNQ010000006.1, from coordinate 1,069,882 downwards.
CGACAGTCGGCGAAATCGATCGCTCAGGCCGGAACCGGGCTTTCGGGGCAGCGGGACAACCGGGGACGGTTGTCCTGCACTCGGAACTCGGAACCCGAGACTCGGAACCTTCTTCGGCACGACGGGACATCCGGGAAGGAATGGCCTACTCCTCGAGCAGCTTTTCGAGCTCTTCGAGCTCGCGTTTGATCTCCTGGACGGCGCGACGCTGACCGGCTTCCAACGCACCGTGGAAGAGCGACATCTCCTCCTTCGAGCCGACCCCGTTGTCGTTCAGACGCTGATTGGCCCCCGCGATCGTAAAGCCCTGCTCGTAAAGCAGACTCTTGATCGTCTCGATCAACTCGAGGTCGCTGCGGCGGTAAATGCGCTGGCCGGCACGGTTCTTGACCGGCTTCAAACGAGTAAAGACGGTCTCCCAGTAGCGCAGGACGTGCGGCTCGATCTCGCAGATCCTGCACACTTCGCCAATCTTGTAAAACAGCTTGTGGCGGGTCTTGGCCATCGGTCTACAGGTTGATCAGACGAGAAGGGCGAAACGATACATAGCGGCTCTCGGGGAGGAGGATGCGCTCGCCGGTCTGTGGATTTCGGCCGTTTCGTGCCTTCCGCTCGACGACACAAAAAGTGCCGAAGCCCGTCAACTTGACGTTTTCGCAACGGCAGAGGCTGTCCTTGATCTTCTCGAGAATGGTGTCGACCATCTCGAGCGCTTCCCGGTAAGAGATACCTCCATGTGCCTCATAGACAACCTGCGCCAAGTCCGCCTTGATCATTTTCCCAAACTCGTCCTCGTTGGTGTGGCCATGATATGGGCGCCCCAAAGGGGTGTCAAGGGCCCCACCGGCTACTTTTTGGACGGTCTTTTCGAGGGCTTTTGAAGCAGGCGGACCGGGGTGGCAAACAGACCGTAGCGCTCTCTGAGCCGGTTGATCAGAAAACGCTCCGTCGAGAAATGAAGTTTGCCGCCTCCCCGCAGGAAAAGAACGAAGGTAGGCGGTGCGCTGCTGACCTGGCAAGCATATTTCAGGAAGAACTTGCGCGATGTTTCCCGCTCGAGCATGGTGCCGACCTCACGCTGGAGAAACTGATTCAACTCGCCGGTCGGGATCCTGGTCAAACTGCTCTCGTAGGCCTGTTGCGCGATTTCCAGGATCTTCGGAATCCGCTGTCCGGTCTGCGCCGAAATGAACAGCATCGGAGCATAGTCAAGAAAGCGCATCCGTTGCCGGTATTCCTTCTCGATCCGGACCATCGTGTGGGAGTCCTTTTCGACCAGGTCCCATTTGTTGACCAGCAGGACCACCGGCTTGCCTTCGTCGTGTGCGTAGCCGCCGATGGTGGCGTCGAGTTTCGTCGCACCCTCCGAGGCATCGATCATCAGCAGCACGACGTCGGCCCGTGCGATGTTCTTGCGCGCCATCACGACGCTCAACTTCTCGGCCATCTGGTCCGTGCGTCCCTTGCGACGGATGCCGGCCGTGTCGACGATTCGGTAGCGACGGCCGTGGTAGGCCAATAGCGAATCCACCGCATCCCGGGTCGTTCCGGGAGTATCCGTCACGATGACTCGAACCTCCCCGAGTAGTTGGTTTACGAGAGACGATTTACCGACATTGGGGCGACCGATGATGGCGACCCGGATCTCCCTTTCCGTCACTTTCTTCCCTTGCGGGATCCTCTCCCGCAGTGCCTCCGCCAACTCTTCGAGTCCCAGGTTGTGCTCGCAGGACACAGGGAAAATCGCGTCCGTGCCGAGTCCGGCAAATTCGTAAGCGGCCGGCTCCACTGCCGGCACGTCCACCTTGTTCGCGATGACCCAGAATTCGCGCCCTCGTGACTGCAGAAATGATGCTGTCTGGGCGTCGAGGGGCAGCAGCCCGGCCCGGGTATCGACGACCAGCAGTACCAGGTCGGATCCCTCGATCGCAACGGATGCCTGCTCGAGGACCTTCTCCGGTATTTCTTCGTTCTCGCCGAAGAGTATTCCGCCGGTATCGATCAGCTCGAACTCCCGGTCCTCCCACTCGACTCGCTGGAAGATGCGGTCACGCGTGATCCCCGGCTCATTGCCAACGAGCGCCTTCCTCGTCTTCGAAAGGCGGTTGAAAAGGGTGGATTTGCCGACATTCGGCCGGCCTACGATCGCCACTCGATACATGCTGCTATCCCTCTACGATGAAGTCGCGGAAGCGACCAAGATCGGCGCGGCGGAGCGCCAGACGGACCTCGATGCCTTCGGGGAGATACTCCGTCCGGTCAATGCGCCCTCTTTCGCGAACCGCAGAAAGCACCTCACCACGATCGAAGGGGATCAGCATGCGCACCTCCCGGTAGCCTCGGCTGATGCGTTCTTCGATGGCATCGAGCAAGTCTGCGACCCCTTCTCCGGTGCGCGCCGAAACCCGGACGGCACCGCCCGGCAGACCGACCAGCTGGTCCTCCCCGACCAGGTCGGTCTTGTTGAAGACCTCGAGCACAGGAATGTCTGAAGCCCCGATCTCCTCGAGCACCTGCCCGACAGTTCGCTCCAGCAAAGCATGACTCGGGTCGGACAGATCGACGACATGGAGCAGAAGATCAGCTTCGATCGTCTCCTCGAGTGTCGCGTGGAAGGCGGCGACGAGCGAGTGGGGCAGTTTGCGGATGAACCCTACGGTGTCCGACAGGAGCACCTCCTGCCCCGAAGGCAGCGTCACTCGCCTCACCAGCGGATCCAGCGTGGCGAACATGCCCGGGCTGACCAGGGTCTGCTCGGTCGTGAGCCGATTGAACAGGGTCGACTTGCCGGCGTTCGTGTAGCCGACCAGACTCATGGCAGGCATGGGAATTCCTTGCCGCTTCTGGCGCTGGATGGCCCGACGCTCCTCGAGATCCTTCAGCTCGTCGCGAATCCGCGAAATCCGCCGTCGGACGGCGCGACGGTCACTCTCGAGTTTCGTCTCACCCGGCCCCCGCGTCCCGATTCCGCCTCCAAGCCGTGACAGCGCCGTCCCCTTCCCGGCGAGCCGCGGGAGTCGGTACTCGAGCAGGGCCAGTTCCACCTGCAGCTTCCCTTCCCGGCTGCGGGCCCGCTGGGCAAAGATATCGAGAATCAGACCACTGCGGTCGATCACCTTGACCTCGAGCTCTTTCTCCAGATTGCGCTGCTGGGCGGGGGAGAGTTCATCGTCGAAGACGACCAGATCCGCGTCGTCATCGAAGATCGAGGTACGAACCTGCTCCAGCTTTCCTCGACCGATGAAGAAGGACGGGTCCGGATCCGGTCGTTCCTGGAGGTGCACACGGGCAACCTCAGCACCTGCCGAACGGACGAGCTCTTTGAGTTCCTGAAGGGAATACTCGCTGAGGGAGCGTTGCGCAGGGCCGCGCGCCAGGCCGACCAGCACGGCACGCTCGGTCGTCTCCTCAGTCGTCCACACGGTACGCCTCCCGCAGAACACGCCTCGGAACCCGAGGAAATGAAAAACGGAATTCCTCGACTGCCATATCAGGATCCCTGATGGGAAATCCGGGCCAGCGAGGCCGTCAGGTGAGGAATGATCCGCTCGCCGTGGAAGCGGCCGTTCTCGATGAAGATCCGATTCGTCATACGACCCGACGCCACCGACCCGGCCAGGTAGATGCCCGGCACGTTGGTCTCGAGCGTGTCGGGATCGTGCTGTGGAACGTAAGTGTCCGGATCGATCTCCACACCCATTTCCCGCAGCAGCGCGGGGTCCGGATGATACCCGGTCAGAGCGAACACGAAATCGTTCTCCAGCGAGAGCTCACCGGTCGGAGTTGCCAAGACCACCTCCGACTCGCGAATCTCGACGACTCTGCTTTCGAAGTAGGCATTGACTTCTCCATTCGAGATCCGGTTCTTGATGTCGGGTCGGATCCAGTACTTGATCTCGCGTCCGAGCTCTGCTCGGCGGTGGACCAGCGTCACCTCGGCGCCGTTGCGGAACAGCTCCAGCGCCGCAATCGCGGCCGAGTTCTTTCCCCCGATGATCAGAACTTTCTTCCGGTAAAACGGGTGGGGGTCGTGGTAGTAGTGGCTGACCTTCGGCAGATCCTCACCGGGAATCCCGAGGAAATTCGGGTTGTCGTAGTATCCGGTTGCGACCACGATCTTGCGCGCCCGGTGCTCGAAGCGCCGGTTGAAGCGACCTTCTGTCTCGACGGTGAATTCCAGGTCCCGACCCGAGACGGTCTGCACCTTTTCGAAGTCCCTCACGTCCAGACCGAAATGTTCGGAAACTCGTCGATAGTACTTCAAGGCATCGACCCGTTTCGGTTTCTCCGCCGCGACGGTCATCGGGATATTCCCGATCTCGAGTAGTTCGGCCGTGGTAAAAAAGGTCATGTTCTCCGGATAGTGGTAGATGGAATTGACCAGGCATCCTTTCTCGACGATCACGGTATCGAGCCCCGCATTGCAGGCATAGACAGCGCAGGCAAGGCCCGCCGGCCCGGCTCCGATGATCAGTAAATCTCGCGTCCGATCCATTTGACACACCATCTTTCACTTCACTAGAATACCGGTCTCTCAGGGCGATTAGCTCAGCTGGTTAGAGCGCCGTCTTCACACGGCGGAGGTCACTGGTTCGAGTCCAGTATCGCCCACCACTCCTCCTCGCTTCGCATCATTCTAGCATTCCCGGCTTCCGCGGCTCCGGAAGCACGATCGACGTCCGCGCTTGCTCGGATCCCCCAGCAGTGGCTCCCGAAAGGGATGGGCCGGAATTCGGAACCGCAGTGTCCATAAAGATCTTCGGGGGGTCGTGGATGCGGAGCCGGGGGGATGACCGGGGACGGTCCTACCGGCGCAGCCAGCCGATCAGCCAGAGGATCAGGGTCAGGACGACCGAGAGCAGGATGCAGGTGCCGATCGGGATGAAGATGCGTCCCTGCCTGAGGTGGATCGTGATGTCGCCCGGCAGGCGCCCTAATCGAAGGGAGGGAAACAGGACGAGGAGAAGGCCCACCGCTGCGATGACCAGCCCAACCACGATCAGCAGCTTGCCGAGTTCCCCGAACATCGTTCTCCGATCCACGGTCGAGACTCCCGGCGCCCGACCGGAGGCCCCCTCTTGCGAGCCATGTGAAGCAGGGGAAGTCTCCGCGGAGTCCGGGTTAGCCGACCTGTTCGAGCGCCCCGAAGAAATAGGCGATTTCGAATTCCGCCGCCGACGGACTGTCGCTGCCGTGCGAGGAGTTCCGCTCGACACTTTGGCCGTAGAGCTTGCGGATCGTGCCGTCTGCCGCCTTGGCCGGATCCGTTGCACCCATGACCTTCCGCCACGTGGAGATGGCCTGGGCGGACTCGAAAACCACGACCACAATCGGTCCTTCCGACATGAATCCGGTGAGGCTTTCGAAGAAGGGCCGGTCCTTGTGGACGTAGTAAAAGCCCTGGGCCTGCTCCTTGGTCAGATGAACCATCTTCAGGGCCTTGATGTTCAGACCATTCGATTCCGCCTTCTCGAGGATGGCACCGATCAGATTCCGCTTGACCGCATCCGGCTTGATGATTCCCAGTGTCTTTTCCATGACGACCTCACTTGATCAGTGCTTCCATGGCCGAGCCGATGTCGGCCGGGCTTTCCACCACGGTGATCCCGCACTCCTGCATCTTGGAGATCTTTTCGGAAGCAGTGCCTTTGCCCTGCGAAATGATGGCCCCGGCATGACCCATCCGCCGGCCGGGAGGTGCGGTCTGACCGGCGATGAAGCCGACCACGGGCTTCGAGAAGCTGGCCTGGATGAATTCCGCTGCTTCCTCTTCGGCCGATCCGCCGATCTCACCAATCATGACGACCGCCTCGGTCTCGTCGTCCTGGCCGAATGCCTTCAGTGCGTCGATGAAACCGGTACCGACGATCGGGTCCCCTCCGATACCGATGCAGGTGCTCTGTCCGATCCCGCGACCCGTCAACTGACCGACGGCCTCGTAGGTCAAGGTGCCGCTTCGCGAGATCACTCCAACCGATCCCTCCTGGTGGATGTGGCCGGGCATGATGCCAATCTTGCATTTTCCCGGAGAAATGATACCCGGACAGTTCGGACCGATCAGCCGGGTCTCATGGCCCTTCATCGCTTTGGCCACCTTCAGCATGTCGAAGACCGGAATCCCTTCGGTGATGCACACGACGAGCCGCACACGGGCATCGACCGCTTCCAGAATCGCGTCGGCTGCAAAGGGCGGCGGAACGAAGACGACACTGGTATCCGCCTGCTCCCGTTCGACAGCCTCTCCGACCGTGTTGAAGACCGGTACGCCTTCATGCAGTGTGCCGCCCTTGCCGGGGGTGACTCCGGCAACGATCCGGGTTCCGTATTCCCGGCAGAGGCGGGCGTGGAAGCTCCCTTCCCGGCCGGTGATGCCCTGAACCACGACTCTCGTACCACGATTGATCCAAATTGCCACGGATCGATCTCCTCAGCTTGCCGCCGCCACGACTTTCCTGGCCGCGTCGGCCATTCCTTCAGCCACGATGAAATTCAGATTCGACTCATTCAGGATCTCACGGCCACGCTCGACGTTCGTACCTTCGAGTCGCACCACGACGGGCAGCTCCACTCCGACGTCACGGACCGCTTGAACAACCCCCTCAGCGACGGTGTCGCATCGCATGATTCCGCCGAAGATGTTGATCAGCACCGCCTGAACACTGGAATCGGAAATCAGGATCTTGAAGGCATTCTTGACCTGTTCGACGTTGGCGCCGCCCCCCACGTCGAGGAAGTTGGCAGGATTCCCTCCGGCGAGCTTGATGATGTCCATGGTTGCCATCGCCAGACCCGCCCCGTTCACCATGCAGCCGACGGTCCCATCCAGCTTGATGTAGTTCAGGCCGAAGCGTGAGGCCCGGATTTCAAGCGGCTCCTCCTCGTTGAAATCACGCAGCTCCAACACGTCCGGATGCCGGAACAGGGCGTTGTCGTCAAAGTTCATCTTGGCGTCCAGCGCCAGGACCTGGCCTTCCATCGTCTCCACCAGCGGATTGATTTCGGCGAGCGAGCAGTCCAATTCCTGAAATGCCCGATACAGCGATTTCATGAACGATCCGGCGGCCCGTGGGCTCAAGTCGAGTCCGAAGGCGAGCTTTCGGACCTGATAGTCGCTCAGACCCAGTGCCGGATCCACGTGCTCTTTCATGATCAGCTCCGGCGACCGCCGGGCCACCTCCTCGATCTCGACCCCGCCCTCCCGGCTGGCCATCATGACCGGTTTCTCGGCACTGCGGTCGATGACGATCCCGAGATAGAACTCGCGTTTGATCGTGATTCCCTTCTCAACGAGCAGGATCCGGACCTCCTTGCCTTCCGGGCCGGTCTGGGGAGTCACCAACTTGCTGCCCAGCAGCGCGGAGGCCGCCTGCTCGGCTTCGGCCGGTGACTTCGCGATCCTGATACCGCCGCCCTTGCCCCGACCTCCCGCATGGATCTGAGCCTTCACGGCAACCACCCCGCCGAACCGCCGGGCAACCTCGAAGGCTTCCGGGGCACTGCGGACCACGCGCCCTTCGGGCACGCTGACCCCGAAGCGCGCAAGAAGCTGTTTGGCCTGAAATTCGTGGATCTTCATGAGGCTTAGAGTGAAGCACTTTGGGAACCGCTTTGCAAGTCGATCGCATCGACGGGCACAACTGGTCAGCGAACAGGCAAATCCATTAGAATCGCACCTTTCGAGCCCGGCTCCAGGGAGGCACGGAGGATGAGTCGAGAACCCGTGGAAAGCTATGTCCAAACGCTCCGACCCGAGTCCATCGCCGATGTCTTTCGGCTCACTGATGTCGCGTGGAACAGGTCCGGCGAATATCTCATCTGGTCTGAAGGGCGCTCCGGACGGACCACGCTGGTGGCTTGGTCCGTACGGGGTCGTTTTCGCAGAGATCTGGTCCGGGAGCCAGATGTTCAGGCGCGAGTCGGCTACGGAGGGGGCGAATTCACAGCCGGCGACGCACGGGTCTACTATGTCGCAGGCCGCAAACTCTTCGCCCAGGGAATCGAACCCTCGAGCCCCCAACTGATTGTCGAGGCCGACTTCCATCTCTCTTCTCCGGCGCTGTCTCCTGACGGCCGCTGGATTCTATTGGTCGGCGGCGCGGAGGATCGTGACCGCATCCTCCTTGTCCCAGCCGACGGTGGCTCTCCGACAGAACTGTTCGACGAGAGCGATTTCGTGATGCAGCCTGCGTGGCACCCGTCCGGAGAGCGCATCGCCTGGATCTCCTGGGATCACCCCTCCATGCCTTGGCAGAAAACGCGGCTCGTCGTCGCTGACCTCGATCTCGGGGGTACCCGCCCGGGACTGGCTGCCACGACGGTCCTGCAAGGTCAGAACCTGGAAGGGTGCGCCTGGTTCCAACCCTCGTTTTCGCCGGGCGGAGCATGGCTTGCCGCCGTCAATGACGAATCGGGGTGGTCCAACGTGGCCGTGTACCGCAATTCCGATCTCGGACTGCTCCACCGTTTCGAAGACGAAGCCGAATATGCTCCACCGGCCTGGGTCCAGGGATTGCGTTCCTTTTGCTGGAGTGACTCCGACCATCTCGTCCTTCTTCGGAACCGGCAGGGACTGATGAGTTGCAGCCGCTACTCGGTTCTCGAAAGGAGCCGGGACCCCCTGGCGAAAGGCCTCGGCGAATACACCTGGTTCTCCCAGCCGATGGCCGCACCGGACGGGAGCGTGGCGCTGCTCGCTTCGTCGGCCCAGCACCCTGTTCGTGTCTTGCGCATCGCACAGGGCCACGTAGAGGTCGTACAGAGGGCCCTGTGCGAGCGTCGATTCCTGCGTCAGTTTTCAAAGCCGCGGCCCATCAAGTGGGAGGCCGCCGACCACGCCTGTCACGGGCTCTACTATCCACCGTGGGCAGACGACTCAGCCGCCGAGACGCCTCCCGCCGTCATCAAGATTCATGGCGGGCCCACTTCCCAGTCTCAAGCCGATTTCGACTTTGATACCCAGTTCTTTACGAGCCGAGGGTTTGCCGTCCTGAAGCTGAACTACCGGGGCAGCAGCGGCTATGGGCGCGCGTACCGGGACGCCCTGGACGGCGGCTGGGGCGAGCGGGACGTCGAAGACGTGGCGCTGGCGGCACGCGTGCTTACTGAGGATCTCGGGGCGGACCCGAAGCGGCTGGTCCTTTCCGGAGGAAGCGCCGGAGGCTTCACGCTGCTGCTTGCCCTGATCCGCTATCCGGACCGCTTCCGAGCGGGTCTGTGCCGGTTCCCGGTCACCGATTTACTGGCGTTGTCGGCGGAAACACATAAGTTCGAGCGACACTACGTCGATTCGCTGATCGGTCCATTGCCCGATGCCGCCGAGATCTATCGGGCGCGCTCTCCCCTTTCGCAGGCGGACCGCCTGCGCGTACCACTGGCGCTGTTCCAGGGAGACAGCGACAAGGTCGTCCCTCAGGATCAATCCGATCGCCTGGCCGGTTCGCTCTCGAAACGAGGGGTTGCTCACGTCTACACGGTGTTTCCCGGTGAAGGCCACGGCTGGCGGAAGTCGGAAACGATCGCGGAATACTACTCACAAGTTGAGCGGTTCCTCGAACAGTTCGTGTCGGGGATCTGAGATGTGATTCTCGATTCTCGAATTTGGATACTGCCGTCTCCAAAAGGAACGGACGCGGACTCACCCGGCCAGAGGCGGCTTTCTTCCAAATCGCTCATCGAAAGCCACAGCTCTCAAATTCCGCAGCCCGGGTGTTAGAATCGGCGCTGTGGATATCGACGTCCTGATCATTGGTGCCGGCTTTGCCGGTGCTTCGACCGCCTACCATCTCACCCGCGGAGGATTTCCCGGATCGATCCTGCTCGTGGAAAAGGAGGAAGTACCCGGGTACCACGCCTCGGGACGCAACGCCTCCATGGTCCTGCAGTCAGTCGACAATCCGGTCGTCCGTGACATGGTTGCCCGCAGTGTCGCCCACTACCTGGAACTGGCCGACAAGGTGGGCTATTCCCCGGTCGGCTCGGCGCTGCTTGGCAGACAGGCCGAACTCGAGACACTCCGGGACCGGGATCGGATCCGTAGCGACCTGTTGTCGCCGGAGCAGGTTCGGCGACGCATCCCACTGCTCGAAGGACACGATTTCAGCGCCGCCCTGTTCACACCTTCGGACGGCGTCATGGACATCTCACGCCTCCTGCAGTTCTACCTCGAGGAAGCCCGGTCCGGGGGCCTGCAGCTCCGGCTCGACTGCGCCGTGGTCAAGGTTTCGCCGGGCAGCCACGGTTTCGAGGTCTTCCTCCAGGACGGCTCGAGCGTAACATCGCGGCTGGTCGTCAACGGAGCCGGTGCCTGGGCACCCGCCGTCGCAGAGATGGCCGGCATCGCCTCCTTGCCGATGCAATCCTACAAGCGCCATCTCTTCGTGCTGGAAGGAATCGACGATATCGAACCGGATTGGCCTTTCGTCTGGAGCACGGAAAAGGCCTTCTATTTTCGCCCCGAATCGGGCGGGCTGCTTTTCAGCGTCTGTGATGAGGAACTGGCCACGTCCAACTTCGTGCCCACGATCAATTCGGAGATCTCGGAAAGGCTGGCAGAGCTCATTGCGGAGCAGCTTCCGGCGCTCGAATCGGCGCTTCAGCGCAGGGAATGGTCCTGTTTTCGGACCAAGACGCCCGACGGTGTGTTCCATCTGGGCTTCTCTCGAGAATTGCCCGGGTTCCTCTGGGTGGCCGGCCTCGGCGGTCATGGAATGGGTGCCAGCTGGGAAGTCGGGCGGCGGGCGGCGGAACTGGTCACCGAGAGGCTGGGATAGGCCGAACTGCCGGGCAGGCAGCCTTCGTGAGATCCATCGGACGTGTGCGGCCGATGGGGCTCGGGGACCCGCAGGGCGAAAAGTGTAGAGATATCCGGGCGGGACCTCGGCTCAGGAATCGCAGACTGAAATCCTCTGCGCCCTCTGACTCCTATGCTCCGACCGCGCTCGGGCAATTGCGCCGCAGCGGACACTCCCGACAGACTGGATTCTTTCGACAGTAGCGCTTGCCGTGCTGCACGATGAGAGCATGGAAAGTGCAAAACAGACGTGCATCCGCTTCCAACTGAGTCTCGAACAGGGCCTTGACCGCTTCGTAGGTCGCTTCCTCGGCTGTGAGAAGTCCCAGGCGCACGACGAGGCGTCGGGCGTAGGCGTCGGCGATGAATTCGGGACGGTGCGCTGCGAAGAGGCAGATCGCGTCGGCAGTTTCCGGCCCGATTCCGGGCACGGCCATCAGGTCCGCCCTCCCGGGAATCCGATGCCCGGTACGTCGCCAGAGACCGCTGAGGCCCCTGAGGGTCGCCGACTTCCGGCGAAAGAAACCGGCCGGTCGAATCACCTCTTCCAGACGGCCGCCCGCCGAGAGGATCGCATCGGGATCGGTCAGCGAGGCTGTCGCCAAGCCCTCGAGTGCTCGCTCAACGTTTTGCCAGCGGGTATTCTGCGTCAGGACGGAACCGACGGCGATTTCGAATCCGTCCGGCCGAAATGCCCAGCGAATCGGCCAGTGTCCGTCGGGCCAACCGGAATCGAAAGAGAGGTTCCGATGGAGCCTTTCGAAGAGCCCTTCGAGGGTCATCGACGCCGGCACCGACCTACTCTCCGGCCTTGATGATGCGGGTCACGTTGCCCATCAGGAGGGCAATTTTGACGCGGTCTCCGGGCTTGGGGTCGGAGTAGACGAGATTGTCACTCACCCGAGCCCGGCGGACGGAATCGGGAGGATCGGTGCTCAGTGAGAAACCGATCTCATAAAATTGCGCTCCGTGCACCTGAAACGGGCGGACGATCCTCAGAACGGCATCCGCCTCTCGCTGAAAGAAGTCTCCCGCATCCACAATGAACCCAGATTAGCACGGGTTTGCCCGTTTAGTAGCCTTCATGGCACGGTGTTTGAGACTCGAGATGGGACATTCGTGAGGCTCGACATCGGGTACCGGTACCGTAGAAAGCAGGTTCCCACTTCCACTCCCGTTCCCGAAAACCGCAACAGATCCCGGAACGTAGAAGCATCGGGCATCAGCGTTTTCTCAAGAAACCGGAAGTCACGCTCACGTCCTGATTCAGCTTGACGACAAGCTCGGTTTCGACGGGGAGGATCAGGTCGCTGCCTCTCACGGCGAGCACCCCGGCAGTCCCGGTCAGGGCACCGATCGCCGCTCCCACCTTGGCCCCTCCACCCGCCAGAATGCCAATCAAAGCTCCGATTCCGGCCGCAGCACCGATCTTCTTGGCATCACTCCCTGCACCACTGGGCGCTTCCAGAGTCCCCTCTTCGCCCTCCACCTTCTCGTCCCGCTGCTCCTCGATCGAGACGACCGAAGCATCGAAGGGGAAGCGGTGGCCATCGGCAAGCTCGACCTCACGGAACTTTAAAGTCATCTCGGAGCGGCCCCGGATCCGACCCGCCCGCTTTACGAGCGTAACTTCGCCGTAAACCTTCGAACCGGATGGAATGGCCACTTCGCCGTCAACGATCACATCGCCTACGGTCTCGGCACGAAAATTGTCGCCTGCTTCATTGCGCTGGGTTGCGAGCGTGTCGAGCAGGCGCACGCGAATTTCGGTCCCCTCTGGAATGACATAACGACCCGCCAGACCTTTGCCGGCGGGCGCCGCTGCGCCTGCGGCCTGACCTGCGAAGGAAGATGATTGGTCCCCAGTTCCAAGCCCGTATCCTTCTTCGTAGCCATCTTCGAATCCACGTCGATAGGCGACCCGGTATACGTCCCGATCGTGCGTCTGGGGATCAAAGCCTCGGGTGGCCTCGGCATAAGCGGGGTCATTGGCAAAATCGAAGGCCCGATGGCCTTCCCGATGCCTCATCCCGACCGCGCTGCCGTCCTGGAATCCCGCGTCATAGGCCTCACGGTACGTGTCCTGGCTCACCGCCCACAGCCCGGGCGTCGCCGGCATCCAAGTCAGCAGCATCACAGCAATCCAGACCGAGAGCTTCTTCATGTGCACCCTATTGCGTCGAGATGGCGACTTTTCCGCGGAGCTTTTCCCAACTGACGCCGTACTGGTCCATCAGGAGATCGGTCCCGACCGTGTGGAATTCACCTTCGTTGTCTCGATACTGAAAAGAGATCAGCGAATAATGCTGCAGGGCAAACCCGCCGCCGGAGCGGTCGTAGCGAAAACGACCGCCGAAACTCCCCAATTCGTCTCCCTCTCGTGTCACGACCATCATACCTTCAAAGGTTGACTCCGGAACGATTCTCACGACCGAGTTGGTCAGCGGAAACAGCGCGTCGTCATGTTTGGTCCGAAAGAGCTGCGCAAAGCTATACGTGCAGGTCTTGCCCTGAAGCTCCTTCGCTACTGCGTTCAAGGTCTCGTCCACCTCATGCCACTTGAGCATTCGTGGCTTGCCGTTCGTCCCCAACTTTCGCGGCAGCTTCAATTCCTGCAAGACACCCTGACATTCCTGTGCCAGGGCGAGAGGGGACATCATCACTGCCACCAGTACGCACCATACGAACTTTTTCAATGTCTACCTCCCTATTGGATGGGACTAACCTAGCAAAAGGTTTAATCGACCGGATGTGACGATACTAACCTGCGTCGGGAATGAACTCGTTCCACCACGGCTTCGACATGGGAAATCGGGGTTTGAGGGACGAACCCGTGACCCAGGTTGAAGATGTGACCCGGTCGGCCACCGGCTTCATCGAGCACGGTATCGACCTTCTTCTCGAGTACGTCGAGCGGTGCCAGCATGGCCAGCGGATCCAGGTTTCCCTGCACGGCACGGTCGTAGCCGATCCGCTTCCATGCTCGCCCGAGACGAATGCGCCAGTCCACCCCGATAACAGTCCCTCCGGCCTCCCGAATCAACTCCAGAAAACCGGAGGTGCCCGTTCCGAAGTGGATCACGGGTACACCGGTCGATTCGAGTGGCTTCAGGATGCGCGCCGAATAGGGCAACACGAACCGCCGATAGTCTTCCGGATCAACGGCACCGACCCAGCTGTCAAAGAGCTGTACCGTCTGTGCCCCGGCGTGGATCTGTGCCCGAAGGTAGTTCAGGGTCGATTCCGCCAAGACGGTCATCAACCGGTCCCAGGCGGCGGGCTCCTCGTACATCATCCGTTTGGTCAGCAGGAAGTGACGAGAGTGCCCCCCTTCGATCATGTAGCTGGCCAGGGTGAAGGGTGCGCCGGCGAAACCGATCAGCGCAATGCGCGGGTCGAGCTCGGATCGGACATGGCGAATCGCCTGTAGCACGAATCCCAGGGATTCCTCGGCATCGATCGTCCGAAGACGGGCGACGTCGTCGGGGTTTCGGACCGGCGTGTGAATCATCGGTCCTTCTCCGGCGGCGAAGTCGAACCTGATCCCCATCGGCGGCAGGGGCAGGAGAATGTCCGCAAAGATGATGGCCGCATCCAGATCGAACCGGCGGATCGGCTGGAGCGTGACTTCCGCGGCCAGTTCGGGCTGCCGACACAATTCCAGCATCGAGTACTTTTCCCTGAGCTTGCGATATTCCTCCATGTAGCGGCCGGCCTGACGCATGAACCAGACAGGTGTGCGATCGACCGGCTCCCGCCGGCAGGCTCGGAGAAAGCGAGGTTCACGGTCGGACTTAATGGGCTTCTCGGTCACTGTTGCGCTTCTCCTGTCAAGTTTGCACTATGAAAATCTCAGATCTCAAATTCCCCAAACCCGCTCTATTGTTGCACATCGGACCATTCAGCTCTCCCCGGGTTTCGCAGATTCTCCGACTCGAACGTTGTTAGAGAGTGAAGCAACAGGAGGAACACCATGCTGATGAAGGTCAAGAGTGCATCGGTTCTCGGGATCCAGGCCCAGATCATCGACGTGGAAGTCGACCTTTCAGTGGCACCCGGATTCTGCTATCACGTCGTCGGGTTGCCCGACACTGCGATCAAGGAGAGCGGCAAGCGGGTCCAGGCGGCCATCAAAAACTGTGGCTTCAGCTTTCCCCAATCCGGCCAGCTGACGGTCAATCTGGCACCTGCTGCTTTCAAGAAGGAAGGGAGCTGCTACGACCTGCCCATCGCGCTGGCCGTCATGGGCATCATGAAGAACCTCGATCCGGACTGCCTGCGGGGCTGGCTCATCTCGGGAGAGCTCTCGCTGGACGGCCAACTCCGTCCAATACGCGGTGCCTTGCCCATCGCGCTGGGAGCCGAGGCGGCGGGGCTGGGACGGATCCTGCTTCCGGCCGACAATGTCCCCGAAGCAGCCGTCGTCGAGGGAGTCGAAGTCTATTCCGCACGAAGGCTGCGCGAAGTGGTCGAACTGCTGCAGGGCGAGATCGATGCGGAGCCCATTCGGATCGACCTGGAACAGATGTTTGCCAGTCAGCAGAACGGCGGCCCCGACTTCTCGGAAGTCAAAGGCCAGCAGGCCGTCAAGCGCGCCCTCGAAGTAGCCACGGCGGGCGGTCATAATCTGCTCCTGATCGGACCGCCGGGAGCAGGCAAGACCATGGTGGCCAAGCGGATCCCTTCCATCATTCCGCCCATGACGTTCACCGAAGCCCTCGAGACGACCGCCATTCACAGCGTTTGCGGAATGCTGAACGACCGATGTCAGTTTGTGGCGCGTCGTCCCTTTCGCGCACCCCACCACACGATCAGCACGGCGGGTCTGGTGGGTGGGAGTTCGAATCCGAAACCGGGCGAGGTCTCTCTGGCGCACAATGGAGTTCTCTTCCTCGACGAACTGCCGGAGTTTCAACGCCATGTCCTCGAAGTGTTGCGGCAACCTCTCGAGGACCGCGCCATCACGATCGCCCGGGCGGCGAGATCCCTGACCTTCCCCGCCGATTTTATCCTGGTCGCCGCAATGAACCCCTGTCCCTGCGGCTACTACAACAGCGTTCTCAAGGAATGCGTCTGCACGCCGATGCAGATCCAGCGGTATCTGTCGAAGATCTCGGGACCGCTGCTCGATCGCATCGATCTGCACGTCGACGTGCCCGAGGTGAAGTACAAGGAGCTGACGGCGGCCGCCAACGGCGAACCGTCGATTCGAATCGCCGAACGCGTGGCGCGGGCTCGGGAGCGCCAGGTCGCCCGCTTCGACAGCTGCGGCATTCTGTCGAACGGCCAAATGCGCCCCCGGGAGATCCAGCAGTACTGCAACCTGGACGAACCGGCCCAGCGACGACTGGAGAATGCCATCGAGAAGCTCGGCCTGTCGGCCCGCGCCTACGACCGCATCCTCAAGGTCTCCCGCACCATCGCCGACCTCGCCGACTCCCCGATCATCGACGCCGCCCACGTCTCCGAGGCCATCCAGTACCGCTCGCTCGACCGCAACTACTTCGAGAACTTTTGAGCCTGCCGTCGTTACGCGTTTCGGCGTGGGATTCGTGTCGCGGGCGGACCGGAGAACGGGAGAACGGGAGGACTTCCGAGCCAGGGGTTCTCCCGAGTCCCGACAGACCCGTAATCGGTGACACGCACCAATTGGTTCTGTAACCGCCTATGAGAAAAGAGTTTTTCTTGAGTCTGGCACCTACCTGAGAAAGGAGGAGATCTCATGTCGAGACGACCACGATTGATTTTGCCCGGATTCCCTCATCACATAACCCATCGCGGAAACCGGCGCGCCCCGATCTTTCGGGATGACGCCGACCGCCGGTTCTACCTTTCGAAGCTCGCCCTCTACGCCGAACGCTATGGCATCCGCCTGTACGCGTACAGTCTCATGACCAACCACGTCCACCACATCCTCGTACCTCCGACCCGCGAGGCGGCCTCCTGCTGCTTTCGTGACCTCCACGGCCTCTACGCCGACCGATTCAACGGGAAGTACGGAGTGGACGGCCATCTCTGGCAGGAACGCTTCTACGCCTGTCTTCTCGACGACGCCCATCTCTGGAACGCCGTCCGCTACGTGGAGCAGAATCCGGTTCGGGCAGGACTCGTAGAGAGAGCGGAAGACTATCGGTGGTCGAGTGCTCGCGCACATTGTGGTCTGATCATCGATCCTCTTCTGGATCCCAACTTTCCACCAGACGGCCTCATCGCCGACTGGCGGACCTGGCTGGCCGACGAACTTTCCACAGAAGCCCTCGAGGAAATCAGGACGGCGACCTGGAAGGGCGTCCCCTACGCGAACGAGGATTTCATCCGGGGACTCGAGCGATTGACGGGTATTTCGCTCTCGCCGCGACACCAACGAAAGCCCCCTCGCCGCTTGAAGGTCTCTCGATAGACAGCGTCCCAGCCCCGGCCGGGGGCGGTGAGAGGCAGAAACTCGAAAAGGGAGTTTGCGGGAAGCTGCTCTGCAACCGCAATGCTCACGACAGGTGCCAGACTCACGTCACAATCCTTTGTTCATGGCAACTTACGATCGAGATTCGTGCGTGTCACCAATTTGTATTCGTCCCAGGCCGCAGCGCCATTTAAAGGCGCAATATGGGCATGTCACCATCGTTAGCGACCGACGCCGGAGGCCTCTTGGGACTGCGGCAGCGTCGCTGCCGCTTTATGTAGGGCGGCCCCCATTCTCGGAGCAGGGGCCTCCAGCTTCCCGTGCCCGAAAGCCCCGTTGCGGCGCTGCGGACGCCGCGTGGAGTCGACCCATCGACGACCTCCTATTCCTCCCTCCGGCCGACCCGACTCCACGCCACGCCGCCGCGCACGCAACGGGAAAGCGGGATCCCATATGGATGCCTTCGCACCTCTCCCCTCGCCCTTGCCTGGATCGTCCTTCGCACTTCCGACCTCGCCCCCGACATTCCAATTCACCCCGCCCATCTGCGAAGTCCTCACCCTCTCAGCACCTTCGCGGTGGGCCCTTCTCGGGCAATTAGGTCCCAGACTCACAACAGAAGTCTTTATCCATAGGCATTTACAAACGCATTCCGTGCGTGTCACCAGTTTGACAGGACGATTCCGCCCCTGTCCGGAGCGGTTCGACGGCGTCGCCTCATCCGAGAGCCCTGAGTGAAACCCACGGATTGCAGGCAGGCAGGACCGGAGCGCTGAAGGCGCGATCAAATCTGCTGAATGCGAGCGGCCTTTCGTCGTCCCGGCGGAAGAGCAGAGCTTCTTTACTCTCCTAACAACATAATGTCAAGTCTTTTCGTTGACACCGAATAAACTGGCCCATTTCTTTCGGAATTGCCGAAATCGATTGATTCGGATCTGTGAGTCAGATCAGACTGCCTCCGTTTCAGAACACGGCAGGCTGGTTCATATGCCTCCTTTCCGGCTGTTCGGCTCCGGTTCACGCCACTTGCCGCGCGAGACCAACAGGCTGTCAATGCGGGGTCGATCTTCGGGAACCCACTCGGAAGACCCTCTCGTCACGGACGATCTTCCGGGGAGTGCGAAGCCCGATCCCTCAACGAACGGGAGAACCGGACCATGAGAGTCGAGCCTTTCGTCTTTCTCTTTCTTGTCAACATTGTCACGACCCCCGTGCTTTGTCAGGACGTTGCCAAGGCCATCCTGGCCGAGTACGGTGGTGCGGCGAGCCTCGGGCAGGTGCAACGCTTCGAGATCACGGGACACATGGGAGGAGCGTCACTCAGAGAGGCGTTCACCCTGAAAGTCAGTGGTGACAACAGTCGATTCGAGACCGCGCATTTTCGCGCCATCCGTAACGGAGGCTTTGCGCAGAGCGGAGCGGCAGACAAGGGCATTTCGAAAGCTCGACGTTCGGCCGTCGGCCTGGACCAGACGCTGATCTTCCCGATTGAGTTGGTGGTGCGCCTGGCCGATCCCTCCTTCGAATACGCCGGAGTCTCCGACGACGTCTATCTCTTCAAAGGCACGCTCCCGCGGGGCGGCTTCATCGGCTACACGCCCCCGCCGATCACCGTCGAGATGACTTTCGACATCAAAACACTCCTTCTCCGCAGTGTTGTCTACCACTGCGTAGATGACGCCCGGCTGAATCTGGCCATGACCTATGAAGACTACGGCGAGGTCGATGGGATTCCGGTCTCCACCACGGTCACCCGCTGGTCTGGCGATAAGCCCATGTACGTGGTGCGAGTCGAAACGGTCGATTTGAATCCGGGGTTTTCCGACGAGGAAGTTCAGTTGGTCGGGAAAGGAGGCCGGTGATGGGATGTCATCGGACTTTTGTCGCACTCTCTATTGTCACCTCCTGTCTGCTCTGGAATCTTCCGGCCCAAGACGATCCGTACGATCATGAAGCCTCGAAGAACGGCTATTTCCAGACGTCGACCTATGGGGGATTCCTTGCCGGCGGCGGAATGTACTCGCTGAGTGTCAACAAGTACAGTGGCGGCTACAACCTGCAAATCCCGATCCTGAGCCTTCCCGGGCCGGGCCGGCCACGATCTCAACATCTACGCCTCGTATGGCAGCAAGCAGTTCTGGCTGGAGGAAGGCTACGTCTACGATTACGACCTCAGGACCTTCGTTCCCGGCTTCCTTTCCCACAGCTACTTGCCCGGCCCCCATCAAGGGCGCTGGTTCCTAAATATCTGGCCGTCCCTGAAAGAGGAGTCCCCCGGGGAGTATCTCTTCTCGACGCCCGACGGCGCCGTGCATCGTCTGCATCAGTATTCCGGGGGTTGGCATGTCGCCACGGACGGCAGTTACATCGGCTACAACCCCACGTCCAAGCATGTGGCCTATCCGTCCGGCGAGTTCTTCGACTTCAGCGAGTATGATACGAACCACCGCATCCACCACGTCGATCGCAACGGAAACCGCATTACGTACGTGTTCGGTTCCTATTCGGGAGCATGGCGCCCTGTGCAGATCATCGACACGCTCGGCAGAGAAATCGACTTCATCTACGGTGATTCGCGGTGGAGTTTCGTCACGGAGATCCGGGTGCAGAATCATCAGGGCCAGAACCTGACGTTTGGCGTGCAGTACCAGACCATCACGGCAGACCTTTCGGCCTTTGAACGCTATTCCGGTTCCTACCGCCCGTACTATGGGTCATCCGACAACGCCGCTTATCCTGGCCGAGTGCTGACACAGATCACCCTGCCTAACGGGACCTCCTACGGGATGGACTATAGATTCGACCATATCTATGTGGGTGGGTACCCACCCTACTACGATACCTCCACGTTTCAGCTCTCCGAACTGACGCTTCCCACCGGAGCAAGCTTGGGTTTTGAATACGCAACGCCACCGATGCCTTATGGGTATCCTCCGGGAACGCAGGACTATTGGAAGGACCATGAGCAATATGCCGAGCGCCTGAGTCGTCGGATCGGCTCCATCACCGTTGATCCTTTGGACGGCTATCCGTTCACGACCACGTATACGTATCAGCGGGATACCAAAGGCAACGTTACGCAGGCGACGGAGACGAAACCGGACGGCAGCAAGATCGTGACGACCTTCAATGCCAAAGATACGACCTACGCATTTCTCCGCAACGTCGAAGATACCTATGACACGGATGGCACAACACGCCTCCAGCACACCCTCTCCTACTGGACCGACACGAGCTACGGAAAGCGGGCCTCCCGGACCGACGTCCAGATGGAAAGCACTTTGGGATTCGGTTACCTGCGGAACGAGCATGTCTACAATTCGATGGGCCAACAGACCCAGGAACACGTCTATCAGCGATGGTCCGGAGAACGGTACTCCAGCCAATACTGGGTCTACGCGTCTTTCGACTGGACGCACTATCGCAGCCTCGTCAATCGTCACGACCAGACCCGCTGGTTCTGGGATTCGGGCTGGAAGGAGGCGGTCGTCGCCCGAACCGACTACCTGTACGATCAGTACTCCTTAACCAACCGTGGAACGGTCACGCAACACGACCCCACCTTCAATTCATCGTATACGAGCCGCGGAAACGTTACCGAGGTGCGGACGCTCCTGGCGGCGGAGAATCGATTTCTGACGACGAAGAGCTATTACGATACCCTGGGCAACGTCGTCCAGGTGACCGATCCCTTGAACCACTCGACCACGAGCAGTTACTCGTCGAACTTCGCCTATGCCTATCCGACCCAGGTGACCGATCCCCTGGGACACTCGGCCTCGACAAACTACGACTGGGAAACGGGTCTGGTGCTGACGAAGACCGACGCCAACAGCCGGACGACCACGTTCACCTATGACACGTACAACCGGCTCGTCCAGACCGATCTTCCCGATGGCGGACAAACGACCCAGTCCTACGACGACACGTACAACGTGGGCCAGTACCGGGTGAAAACGGAGACGACCCGGAAAATCGATGCGGTCAACTCGGTGACCAAGAAGGAATACTACGACGGCCTCGGACGGCTCCTGCGAACCGAGGTGGAGCAGGACGACGGCTCGTCCGTCTTTGTCGACCGCCAGTACGAGCTCTGTACCTGTGCGGGGAAGGTGGCGCGCGTCTCGACGCCCTACAAGACGGGGGAGCCGGTCTATTGGTCCGAGCGGTACTACGACGGGCTGGGGCGGGTCACCAAGCTCGTGCCTCCCGACGGTTCCTCTCTGTCGAATTACACCGAGTACAAGTATGGCTGGATTCAGAACTACGACATCGGTTGGGATGTGTCGGCCCAGCTCGTCGGCGTCTTCGATCCGACGGGTCGGGGTCGGGTCACGGTCTCCGATGTCGGGGGAGGCGTCCTCGAGGTGCGAGAGGATCCGAACCCGCAGGATCTGAGCTCGTCGCTCGTGACGACCTACCGGCTGAACCGCGATCCGAATGTGCTGAACCTGGGAGAGACGCGCAACGGTCAGTCGATCCTCTATGCCAAGTACCTCGATCAGGTGATCACCCAGGGTGTGCAGACCCGCACGCTGACAAGCGACAACCTGGGCCGGCTCGTCTCCGAGACCCATCCCGAAAACGGGACGACGGCCTACACGTACAACGATGTCGGAGGGCTCCATACCCGCACGGATGCTCGCGGCTGGGTGACGACCTACAGCTACGACAACGTGAATCGGCCGACGGGTAAGACCTACTCGGGAGACGGGGGCGTCACGCCCTCGGTCACGTACACGTACGACAGCGGCACGAACGGGATCGGACGCATGACGGGCTGGTCGTCGACCAACGGGGTCTCCGGAGGGGCCGAATACGACGTCCTGGGCCGCACGACCCGGGAATGGAAGTCGCTGCCTTCGAACCCGCAGCACGAGGTCAACTACGACTACAATCTCGCGGGCCAGAAGACCGAGTTCCAGTATCCGGACGGGCACTCGCTCTTCTACAACTACAACTCGGTCGGTCAGTTGACGGATCTCACCTCGAGCTGGGTGGACGGCCAACATCCGGCAGGTCTGCTCACATCGATCAGCTACAACTCGGCCGGAGCAGTGGATTACGCGCTTTACGGCAACAACCGCGAGCTGCGCCGAGGCTATCGACCCTCGACCGGCCAACTCCAGTATCACGAGATCCGCAATGTCGACCGTCCCCTCACCAATGCCGGTTTCGAAGAGGGGAGCGGTACGGATGCCTCGGGCTGGGATGAAGTATTGAGCGCTTCGCGCAGCACCGAGCGAGCGCTCACCGGCAAGGCCTCGATGAAAATCGCCGCCGGTTGGATCGGCAATGCCACGACCAGCGGCTACATTCCCGTTCAGGGCAGCAGCACCTATACGCTCTCCGGCTACATCTATATCCTCTACCGCCACTCGGGCAACATCTACCTCGATCTCAACGACGGCAACGCCCAGGGACAGAACATCACCGACGTCAACCTCCAGGCGAATACCTCGAAGGTGGGCGTCTGGCAGAGGGTGGCCGGGACGTTTACGACGGCGCCGGCAACCACGGGCGTCAAGGTACGGATCGTCTACGACGGCGCCCAGACCGACATGTCGGTGGTCTTCTACGCCGACGAGATCTCGATCACCCCGGGCACGTCACCACCGGCGGCCGCCTGGACCTATGACTATCGGGATCCCGCAAGTGCGGGAAGCAGCACGATGATCGGCATCGCCAATGCCGGTTTCGAAAGCGGTTCGGGAACGAATGCTTACGACTGGAACCAGTTCGGAACCAGCCGCACGACGACGCGGGCCCATAGCGGCAGTGCGTCGCTGAAGGTCGACCACGCCGTCGGCTCCGTCCTGAATGCGGCAACCGCCTCCTATATTGCGGTCGAAGGCAGTACGTCCTACTGGCTTTCGGCCTGGGTCTACGTCCAATCCTCTTCGGGAGGCAATCTCTACCTCGATCTGGACGACGGCCATGGTCAGGGCGAGGATTTCAACGACGTGACGATTGCCGCCAACTCGTCCCTGGTGGGGAGTTGGCAGCATATCACCGGGATGTTCCAGACAGCGCCCGGGACAACGGGCGTCAAGGTCCGGGTGGTGCACGGCAGCCCGAATGCGATCGTCGCCTACGTCGACGACATCACGCTCGAAAAGGAGATGGGGGACCTGGAAGCGCCGCAAAACGGGATGATCCAGGAGATTCGCGACCAGGTGAACCCGAGTTACTCGGAGACCTACAGCTACGACACCCTCTATCGGCTCACCCATGCCGAATCCTCGGTCTGGACGGCTTCCTGGTCGTACGACCGCTACGGCAATCGGCTCTCGCAGACGACGACGGGCGTCTCGTATTCGGAGACGCTCTCCATCAGTTCGACCTCGAACCGGGTCAACGGCTGGACGTACGATGCCGCGGGCAACGTGACCAACGACGGAACGCACACCTACCAGTACGATGCGGAGAACCGGTTGATCAAGATCGACGGAGGGTCGACGGCCCAGTATGCTTACGGCCCCCAGGGTGAGCGGGTCTGGAAGATCGCCGCGGGAGTGACGACCTACTTCTACTGGGGCATCGGCGAGAAGATCAGCGGCAGCTGGACGAGGCTCTACGTGCAGGGCCTCGGTGGTAAGCTGGTCGAGTACAGCGGCGGCACGACCTGGTTCTTTGCCACGAACCACCTCGGCACGATCGCGGCGCGGATGAACGTGAGCGGGACTCTCATGGAAACCTACCGCTACCTCCCCTACGGCGAGCGCTACGCGGGCACCCAGACGCCCCACCAGTACACGGGCAAGGAGAGGGATGCCGAAAGCGGCCTCGACTACTTCGGCGCCCGGTATTACGCATCGGCACATGGAAGGTGGATGAGCGTGGATCCGGTGCAGAGCAGGATGTTCATTCCGCAGTCGCTGAATCGATACGGCTACGTCTTGGGAAACCCAGCCCGGTACGTCGACTTTGATGGCAGGATGCCAACCTGTGGTACATCGGTATGGAGACCGATGAGTCAAGAGGCCGGTCTCGTTCCCTCTCTCGTGGGAGCGATATTCCTACCGACCGAATGCGGAGAGCTTGAGGTTCCCCAGGCGAGGCCCACTGATCAACATTTGCCGCACCACACCCCGGCCATCGACGTCGCGTTTAAGGACGGTATAAATCTGCTCGAAGGACTTCTGTCGAAAGGTAAATGCGCCGACGCCCTGGGGATTCAGCCTGGCGGGGCGAAGGCCCTACTTGAGAGCGGGACATTCCATAGGTATAGAGGTGAACAACCGATATACCAAGGACACGGCGCGTGGGATGTACTAATCGCGTACACAAGGGATGGTGAAATAAACGTCAACGTGAATAGCGGATTTTTCACACCAGATTGGGAGAGGAATGTTCCTGGTACGGATCATCGTCTCAGGCTCTTGGACGAATTCAATAAAGCGAACTCGGCTGCGCTGACTTCGATCAATCGACAGGCTCTGACAAAAGAAGAGTTTTGGGCTGTGATATTGGGTCATGAAATAGGTCACATGAAGGGGACGATGGCTCCCAATGACTACCGTAATCAAGATCTTATACTGCAGAACAACAGGAAAGTGATAGAAAATTGCATTGATGAGGGGAAGCAGGAATGATATTGATTATACTCTTGGGGTTGACGCTCACTGTTTCAGGTCAATCAGTTCCGGAATATCGTGAACCTGTGCTCCCTGTTGATGGAGTATACGGAAATGTATACGGGTGGCCGACTTCTGTGCTGGATGGAACTCATTCGCCCATTCGAAATGCTGACGTATTGCTTACGGATCTGTCCACCGGGACTACTCGATCCACGGTAACGGATTCAGCGGGCTTCTACTCATTCGAGTGTCTCGACTTTGGAGTGTATCAGCTGAGTTTCTCCAAAGAAGGATATATTCGTGAGTCGGTTGGCCCTTTTTCGTATGAAAGTCCAAGAACTGCTCCAATTGATGGGATTCTACACTTGGATGTGATCTTTTTTTGGCGGGTCGGTGAATTGTGGATCCGTACAGAGGATCGCGACGGTGAACCTCTCGAGGGGGTGAGCGTCTCGGTTGACGGAAGTGATTGGCTTTCGCTCCAGACGAATCGCTGTGGCGATTTCTCCAATACCTTCAAGACTGGAAGGCATTCGATACGGTTGCACAAAGGGGGCTATCGGTCGAAACAGTTAAACGTGATTATTGGTGATAAGCCAAACCAAGTAACCGTTGTGCTCGACCCGGAGGATTGAGAGCCTTTGGAGAAACCAGTGTCCAACCGCTTCGCGGAATCTCGAGACTACTATTTGGCGATGAGCTGAGGTGCTCTTCAGTCTATCTCGAAAGGCTCATCCTGATAGAATTCGGCCCAGGTCTCGATCGACTTGGCGCTAACACTTCGGGAGTCCGCTTGCGATCAGTTCGACGGGGTCAATACTGAGTACCCCGACGTCGTCCTGATGCTAAGCGTCGAAGTCAGGCGTGGAGTGCAGCTGTCCGACTTTTGCGAACATGCGGATGATGATGCCGACGAACCGACTGATTTCAGGTACTGAGCGAATTCTGGCGCCCGGCGCCACGGCGGACCATTCAATTCACGTGGCGATGCCGGGAGGGTTTCCTGGGGACAGACGCGACACCCGCCTTTCCAATCTGCCTTCAGCTGTCGTCAAATCTGTCGTCGTTCAAAGCCCCACAGACCCACACAGAGCAACGAGTTTCAACAAGCCGGCCGCAACTCGGTGAAAAGAAAAGGCCCGTAAAATGGGCTTTGCCGGATTGGGAGCTTTCCTGCTTTGGGAGCAGGATGTCGGGGGTTCAAATCCCTCTGCCCCGACCAAAAGAACTTGCGAAGCGCGAAATTCGATGTGTGAACCGAATCCGCGTCGGTAATTCTGTCAAGTCCTGGTCGGAAGTTGTCGGTGCCTTCGTTTCGGGTCTCGTGTTTCGGGCGACACCAACCCAGAACCCGAAACCCGAAGCTCGAAACGGTGTGCACTCCGCCCCTCGTATTTCGTCCTTTCGCCGTTCGGCGCTCGCCCTTCGTCTCTCGCACTTGTCCCCTTTTCCCCACGCCCACAAGGCCGCGCAGTCAGAGCCCGAGCGAAGCGAGTGTGCCCAACTCTCAGGCCTCGGGGCAGGACGGAATGCCGGGGTCCTGCGGTCATATCGGGGCGAACGGTAAGACCACTCGCTTCGCTCGGGCTCTGAAATGCGGTGTGTCCGTCGCCTCCGTTGTCCGCGCAGGGGCTCGGGGGTAAGCTGGTCGAGACGAGCGACGGCACGACGTGGTTCTTTGCGACGAACCACCTCGGCACGATCGCGGCGCGGATGAACGTCGGCGGACAACTCATGGAAACCTACCGCTACCTCCCCTACGGCGAGCGCTACGCCGGCACACAGACCCCGCACCAGTACACGGGCAAGGAGCGCGACGCCGAAAGTGGCCTCGACTACTTCGGGGCGCGGTATTACGCATCAGCACATGGAAGGTGGATGAGCGTGGATCCAGTGCTTCACACGGATAATCCGCAGCAGCTCAATCGATACCAGTGCGTCCACAATGAGCCCGTGAACGGCTTTGATCCAGATGGACGGGAAGAGGTCAACCTCCCAGGCGGCTGGAGGGGAGCCTGTTGGAAGGTGAGATTGCCGGGACCCTCAGAGCAAGTGGTATGGTTCTGCTTTGGTCATTACGCGGGTCGGAGCGCGTACTTCCTCCTTCGATCAAGACCGGGAAGCAGCAGAGCGTTACGAGGTGGCAAGACGGTGGAATTTGCCCGAGAGGCAATTCTCGGAGGCGAGATCCGTTGTGATTGATCTTGAGTTTCTAGATCACCAGGCCACACTTAGGAGATGCGGCGATGAGTGAACGCCAAGACCCGCTTGAACAAGAAAGCCGTCGGCCGTCGCTTCCCCGTTTCCCAAGACCCCAGAGTAGATGGATCAAGCTCGAGCATTTTGGCAAAGCCCCGCTGTGACAGTCCTATTGCACTTCGGACTGCTTTCACCCACAAGCCGAAACTCGCCGGTGGCGCATACGGTGCATAGCCGAGAAACTTGATAACGGCCGGCATGTATCGCACCCTGGGTGAGGTCCGGTGCCACTCCCAGTTTCGGTACGTCGTCAGGTCGACTCCGATCTGACGGGCCATCTCTCTCTGCAGAAGGTTAAGGTCCATCCGTTTCTTCTTGAGGTGCTCTCCGATCGTCTGCGGATTGACTGGATAACCCTTGGGCTGTGGTTTTTCGCCTCTCAGAGTCATATGGCAAAAGGGCAATGAACCCCTGTCCCTGCGGCTACTACAACAGCGTTCTCAAGGAATGCGTCTGCACGCCGATGCAGATCCAGCGGTATCTGTCGAAGATCTCGGGACCGCTGCTCGATCGCATCGATCTGCACGTCGACGTGCCCGAGGTGAAGTACAAGGAGCTGACGGCGGCCGCCAACGGCGAACCGTCGATTCGAATCGCCGAACGCGTGGCGCGGGCTCGGGAGCGCCAGGTCGCCCGCTTCGACAGCTGCGGCATTCTGTCGAACGGCCAAATGCGCCCCCGGGAGATCCAGCAGTACTGCAACCTGGACGAACCGGCCCAGCGACGACTGGAGAATGCCATCGAGAAGCTCGGCCTGTCGGCCCGCGCCTACGACCGCATCCTCAAGGTCTCCCGCACCATCGCCGACCTCGCCGACTCCCCGATCATCGACGCCGCCCACGTCTCCGAGGCCATCCAGTACCGCTCGCTCGACCGCAACTACTTCGAGAACTTTTGAGCCTGCCGTCGTTACGCGTTTCGGCGTGGGATTCGTGTCGCGGGCGGACCGGAGAACGGGAGAACGGGAGGACTTCCGAGCCAGGGGTTCTCCCGAGTCCCGACAGACCCGTAATCGGTGACACGCACCAATTGGTTCTGTAACCGCCTATGAGAAAAGAGTTTTTCTTGAGTCTGGCACCTACCTGAGAAAGGAGGAGATCTCATGTCGAGACGACCACGATTGATTTTGCCCGGATTCCCTCATCACATAACCCATCGCGGAAACCGGCGCGCCCCGATCTTTCGGGATGACGCCGACCGCCGGTTCTACCTTTCGAAGCTCGCCCTCTACGCCGAACGCTATGGCATCCGCCTGTACGCGTACAGTCTCATGACCAACCACGTCCACCACATCCTCGTACCTCCGACCCGCGAGGCGGCCTCCTGCTGCTTTCGTGACCTCCACGGCCTCTACGCCGACCGATTCAACGGGAAGTACGGAGTGGACGGCCATCTCTGGCAGGAACGCTTCTACGCCTGTCTTCTCGACGACGCCCATCTCTGGAACGCCGTCCGCTACGTGGAGCAGAATCCGGTTCGGGCAGGACTCGTAGAGAGAGCGGAAGACTATCGGTGGTCGAGTGCTCGCGCACATTGTGGTCTGATCATCGATCCTCTTCTGGATCCCAACTTTCCACCAGACGGCCTCATCGCCGACTGGCGGACCTGGCTGGCCGACGAACTTTCCACAGAAGCCCTCGAGGAAATCAGGACGGCGACCTGGAAGGGCGTCCCCTACGCGAACGAGGATTTCATCCGGGGACTCGAGCGATTGACGGGTATTTCGCTCTCGCCGCGACACCAACGAAAGCCCCCTCGCCGCTTGAAGGTCTCTCGATAGACAGCGTCCCAGCCCCGGCCGGGGGCGGTGAGAGGCAGAAACTCGAAAAGGGAGTTTGCGGGAAGCTGCTCTGCAACCGCAATGCTCACGACAGGTGCCAGACTCACGTCACAATCCTTTGTTCATGGCAACTTACGATCGAGATTCGTGCGTGTCACCAATTTGTATTCGTCCCAGGCCGCAGCGCCATTTAAAGGCGCAATATGGGCATGTCACCATCGTTAGCGACCGACGCCGGAGGCCTCTTGGGACTGCGGCAGCGTCGCTGCCGCTTTATGTAGGGCGGCCCCCATTCTCGGAGCAGGGGCCTCCAGCTTCCCGTGCCCGAAAGCCCCGTTGCGGCGCTGCGGACGCCGCGTGGAGTCGACCCATCGACGACCTCCTATTCCTCCCTCCGGCCGACCCGACTCCACGCCACGCCGCCGCGCACGCAACGGGAAAGCGGGATCCCATATGGATGCCTTCGCACCTCTCCCCTCGCCCTTGCCTGGATCGTCCTTCGCACTTCCGACCTCGCCCCCGACATTCCAATTCACCCCGCCCATCTGCGAAGTCCTCACCCTCTCAGCACCTTCGCGGTGGGCCCTTCTCGGGCAATTAGGTCCCAGACTCACAACAGAAGTCTTTATCCATAGGCATTTACAAACGCATTCCGTGCGTGTCACCAGTTTGACAGGACGATTCCGCCCCTGTCCGGAGCGGTTCGACGGCGTCGCCTCATCCGAGAGCCCTGAGTGAAACCCACGGATTGCAGGCAGGCAGGACCGGAGCGCTGAAGGCGCGATCAAATCTGCTGAATGCGAGCGGCCTTTCGTCGTCCCGGCGGAAGAGCAGAGCTTCTTTACTCTCCTAACAACATAATGTCAAGTCTTTTCGTTGACACCGAATAAACTGGCCCATTTCTTTCGGAATTGCCGAAATCGATTGATTCGGATCTGTGAGTCAGACCAGACTGCCTCCGTTTCAGAACACGGCAGGCTGGTTCATATGCCTCCTTTCCGGCTGTTCGGCTCCGGTTCACGCCACTTGCCGCGCGAGACCAACAGGCTGTCAATGCGGGGTCGATCTTCGGGAACCCACTCGGAAGACCCTCTCGTCACGGACGATCTTCCGGGGAGTGCGAAGCCCGATCCCTCAACGAACGGGAGAACCGGAC
This sequence comes from uncultured Acidobacteriota bacterium, assembly GCA_963823995.1. GTDB lineage: Bacteria > Acidobacteriota > UBA6911 > RPQK01 > JAPXNP01 > JARRKC01. The sequence goes on along the minus strand of CAWGNQ010000006.1, from coordinate 1,039,918 downwards.
CATGAGAGTCGAGCCTTTCGTCTTTCTCTTTCTTGTCAACATTGTCACGACCCCCGTGCTTTGTCAGGACGTTGCCAAGGCCATCCTGGCCGAGTACGGTGGTGCGGCGAGCCTCGGGCAGGTGCAACGCTTCGAGATCACGGGACACATGGGAGGAGCGTCACTCAGAGAGGCGTTCACCCTGAAAGTCAGTGGTGACAACAGTCGATTCGAGACCGCGCATTTTCGCGCCATCCGTAACGGAGGCTTTGCGCAGAGCGGAGCGGCAGACAAGGGCATTTCGAAAGCTCGACGTTCGGCCGTCGGCCTGGACCAGACGCTGATCTTCCCGGTTGAGTTGGTGGTGCGCCTGGCCGATCCCTCCTTCGAATACGCCGGAGTCTCCGACGACGTCTATCTCTTCAAAGGCACGCTCCCGCGGGGCGGCTTCATCGGCTACACGCCCCCGCCGATCACCGTCGAGATGACTTTCGACATCAAAACACTCCTTCTCCGCAGTGTTGTCTACCACTGCGTAGATGACGCCCGGCTGAATCTGGCCATGACCTATGAAGACTACGGCGAGGTCGATGGGATTCCGGTCTCCACCACGGTCACCCGCTGGTCTGGCGATAAGCCCATGTACGTGGTGCGAGTCGAAACGGTCGATTTGAATCCGGGGTTTTCCGACGAGGAAGTTCAGTTGGTCGGGAAAGGAGGCCGGTGATGGGATGTCATCGGACTTTTGTCGCACTCTCTATTGTCACCTCCTGTCTGCTCTGGAATCTTCCGGCCCAAGACGATCCGTACGATCATGAAGCCTCGAAGAACGGCTATTTCCAGACGTCGACCTATGGGGGATTCCTTGCCGGCGGCGGAATGTACTCGCTGAGTGTCAACAAGTACAGTGGCGGCTACAACCTGCACATCCCGATCCTCAGCCTACCGGGCAGAGCCGGCCACGATCTCAACATCTACGCCTCGTATGGCAGCAAGCAGTTCTGGCTGGAGGAAGGCTACGTCTACGATTACGACCTCAGGACCTTCGTTCCCGGCTTCCTTTCCCACAGCTACTTGCCCGGCCCCCATCAGGGGCGCTGGTTCCTGAACATCTGGCCCTCCCTGACAGAAGAATCCCCGGGGGAGTATCTCTTTTCGACGCCCGACGGAGCAGTGCATCGTCTGCACCAGTACTCCGGGGGTTGGCGCGTCGCGACGGACGGCAGTTACATCGGCTACAATGCCACGTCCAAACATGTGGCCTATCCATCGGGTGAGTACTTCGACTTCAGCGAGTATGATACGAACCACCGCATCCACCACGTCGATCGCAACGGAAACCGCATTACGTACGTGTTCGGCTCCTATTCGGGAGCATGGCGCCCTGTGCAGATCATCGACACGCTCGGCAGAGAAATCGACTTCATCTACGGTGATTCGCGGTGGAGTTTCGTCACGGAGATCCGGGTGCAGAATCATCAGGGCCAGAACCTGACGTTTGGCGTGCAGTACCAGACCATCACGGCAGACCTTTCGGCCTTTGAACGCTATTCCGGTTCCTACCGCCCGTACTATGGGTCATCCGACAACGCCGCTTATCCTGGCCGAGTGCTGACACAGATCACCCTGCCTAACGGGACCTCCTACGGGATGGACTATAGATTCGACCATATCTATGTGGGTGGGTACCCACCCTACTACGATACCTCCACGTTTCAGCTCTCCGAACTGACGCTTCCCACCGGAGCAAGCTTGGGTTTTGAATACGCAACGCCACCGATGCCTTATGGGTATCCTCCGGGAACGCAGGACTATTGGAAGGACCATGAGCAATATGCCGAGCGCCTGAGTCGTCGGATCGGCTCCATCACCGTTGATCCTTTGGACGGCTATCCGTTCACGACCACGTATACGTATCAGCGGGATACCAAAGGCAACGTTACGCAGGCGACGGAGACGAAACCGGACGGCAGCAAGATCGTGACGACCTTCAATGCCAAAGATACGACCTACGCATTTCTCCGCAACGTCGAAGATACCTATGACACGGATGGCACAACACGCCTCCAGCACACCCTCTCCTACTGGACCGACACGAGCTACGGAAAGCGGGCCTCCCGGACCGACGTCCAGATGGAAAGCACTTTGGGATTCGGTTACCTGCGGAACGAGCATGTCTACAATTCGATGGGCCAACAGACCCAGGAACACGTCTATCAGCGATGGTCCGGAGAACGGTACTCCAGCCAATACTGGGTCTACGCGTCTTTCGACTGGACGCACTATCGCAGCCTCGTCAATCGTCACGACCAGACCCGCTGGTTCTGGGATTCGGGCTGGAAGGAGGCGGTCGTCGCCCGAACCGACTACCTGTACGATCAGTACTCCTTAACCAACCGTGGAACGGTCACGCAACACGACCCCACCTTCAATTCATCGTATACGAGCCGCGGAAACGTTACCGAGGTGCGGACGCTCCTGGCGGCGGAGAATCGATTTCTGACGACGAAGAGCTATTACGATACCCTGGGCAACGTCGTCCAGGTGACCGATCCCTTGAACCACTCGACCACGAGCAGTTACTCGTCGAACTTCGCCTATGCCTATCCGACCCAGGTGACCGATCCCCTGGGACACTCGGCCTCGACAAACTACGACTGGGAAACGGGTCTGGTGCTGACGAAGACCGACGCCAACAGCCGGACGACCACCTTCACCTATGACACGTACAACCGGCTCGTCCAGACCGATCTTCCCGACGGCGGGCGAACGACCCAAGCCTATGACGATACCTACAACGTCGGCCAGTACCGGGTGAAGACGGAAACGACCCAGAAGATCGATTCGGTCAACTCGGTGACCAAGAAGGAATACTACGACGGCCTCGGACGGCTCCTGCGAACCGAGGTGGAGCAGGACGACGGCTCGTCCGTCTTTGTCGACCGCCAGTACGAGCTCTGTACCTGTGCGGGGAAGGTGGCGCGCGTCTCGACGCCCTACAAGACGGGGGAGCCGGTCTATTGGTCCGAGCGGTACTACGACGGGCTGGGGCGGGTCACCAAGCTCGTGCCTCCCGACGGTTCCTCTCTGTCGAATTACACCGAGTACAAGTATGGCTGGATTCAGAACTACGACATCGGTTGGGATGTGTCGGCCCAGCTCGTCGGCGTCTTCGATCCGACGGGTCGGGGTCGGGTCACGGTCTCCGATGTCGGGGGAGGCGTCCTCGAGGTGCGAGAGGATCCGAACCCGCAGGATCTGAGCTCGTCGCTCGTGACGACCTACCGGCTGAACCGCGATCCGAATGTGCTGAACCTGGGAGAGACGCGCAACGGTCAGTCGATCCTCTATGCCAAGTACCTCGATCAGGTGATCACCCAGGGTGTGCAGACCCGCACGCTGACAAGCGACAACCTGGGCCGGCTCGTCTCCGAGACCCATCCCGAAAACGGGACGACGGCCTACACGTACAACGATGTCGGAGGGCTCCATACCCGCACGGATGCTCGCGGCTGGGTGACGACCTACAGCTACGACAACGTGAATCGGCCGACGGGTAAGACCTACTCGGGAGACGGGGGCGTCACGCCCTCGGTCACGTACACGTACGACAGCGGCACGAACGGGATCGGACGCATGACGGGCTGGTCGTCGACCAACGGGGTCTCCGGAGGGGCCGAATACGACGTCCTGGGCCGCACGACCCGGGAATGGAAGTCGCTGCCTTCGAACCCGCAGCACGAGGTCAACTACGACTACAATCTCGCGGGCCAGAAGACCGAGTTCCAGTATCCGGACGGGCACTCGCTCTTCTACAACTACAACTCGGTCGGTCAGTTGACGGATCTCACCTCGAGCTGGGTGGACGGCCAACATCCGGCAGGTCTGCTCACATCGATCAGCTACAACTCGGCCGGAGCAGTGGATTACGCGCTTTACGGCAACAACCGCGAGCTGCGCCGAGGCTATCGACCCTCGACCGGCCAACTCCAGTATCACGAGATCCGCAATGTCGACCGTCCCCTCACCAATGCCGGTTTCGAAGAGGGGAGCGGTACGGATGCCTCGGGCTGGGATGAAGTATTGAGCGCTTCGCGCAGCACCGAGCGAGCGCTCACCGGCAAGGCCTCGATGAAAATCGCCGCCGGTTGGATCGGCAATGCCACGACCAGCGGCTACATTCCCGTTCAGGGCAGCAGCACCTATACGCTCTCCGGCTACATCTATATCCTCTACCGCCACTCGGGCAACATCTACCTCGATCTCAACGACGGCAACGCCCAGGGACAGAACATCACCGACGTCAACCTCCAGGCGAATACCTCGAAGGTGGGCGTCTGGCAGAGGGTGGCCGGGACGTTTACGACGGCGCCGGCAACCACGGGCGTCAAGGTACGGATCGTCTACGACGGCGCCCAGACCGACATGTCGGTGGTCTTCTACGCCGACGAGATCTCGATCACCCCGGGCACGTCACCACCGGCGGCCGCCTGGACCTATGACTATCGGGATCCCGCAAGTGCGGGAAGCAGCACGATGATCGGCATCGCCAATGCCGGTTTCGAAAGCGGTTCGGGAACGAATGCTTACGACTGGAACCAGTTCGGAACCAGCCGCACGACGACGCGGGCCCATAGCGGCAGTGCGTCGCTGAAGGTCGACCACGCCGTCGGCTCCGTCCTGAATGCGGCAACCGCCTCCTATATTGCGGTCGAAGGCAGTACGTCCTACTGGCTTTCGGCCTGGGTCTACGTCCAATCCTCTTCGGGAGGCAATCTCTACCTCGATCTGGACGACGGCCATGGTCAGGGCGAGGATTTCAACGACGTGACGATTGCCGCCAACTCGTCCCTGGTGGGGAGTTGGCAGCATATCACCGGGATGTTCCAGACAGCGCCCGGGACAACGGGCGTCAAGGTCCGGGTGGTGCACGGCAGCCCGAATGCGATCGTCGCCTACGTCGACGACATCACGCTCGAAAAGGAGATGGGGGACCTGGAAGCGCCGCAAAACGGGATGATCCAGGAGATTCGCGACCAGGTGAACCCGAGTTACTCGGAGACCTACAGCTACGACACCCTCTATCGGCTCACCCATGCCGAATCCTCGGTCTGGACGGCTTCCTGGTCGTACGACCGCTACGGCAATCGGCTCTCGCAGACGACGACGGGCGTCTCGTATTCGGAGACGCTCTCCATCAGTTCGACCTCGAACCGGGTCAACGGCTGGACGTACGATGCCGCGGGCAACGTGACCAACGACGGAACGCACACCTACCAGTACGATGCGGAGAACCGGTTGATCAAGATCGACGGAGGGTCGACGGCCCAGTATGCTTACGGCCCCCAGGGTGAGCGGGTCTGGAAGATCGCCGCGGGAGTGACGACCTACTTCTACTGGGGCATCGGCGAGAAGATCAGCGGCAGCTGGACGAGGCTCTACGTGCAGGGCCTCGGTGGTAAGCTGGTCGAGTACAGCGGCGGCACGACGTGGTTCTCTGCCACGAACCACCTCGGCACGATCGCGGCGCGGATGAACGTGAGCGGGACTCTCATGGAAACCTACCGCTACCTCCCCTACGGCGAGCGCTACGCGGGTACCCAGACGCCCCACCAGTACACGGGCAAGGAGAGGGACGCCGAAAGCGGCCTCGACTACTTCGGGGCCCGGTATCTGGCCGGCGCGCATGGGAGATGGATGAGCGTGGATCCTGTTCTTCAGGCGGGCGATCCTCAGCTTCTCGACCGCTACGCATACGTTCGAAATGATCCGATCAATCGAATTGATCCTACAGGAGAAAATCCCGTCGACATCACCGCATATCAAATGGCCCTGATGTTGGCTTACATTCAGTCAACAATTACTTTTCACGTCACTGTAACGGCGCCACAACCCATCTTAATTCCAACCCCGCCGCCCGTTCCAAGTTGGTCGGGGGGACCCCTGTCGCCTAATGTGGGCCCTCCGGCTCAGACGGGTGGCCCAGGTTCTCAAGGAGGGACACCGGCTGCGAGTACTCAATCCTTTGGGGATGCCGCCTTTCAAGCCAGCCAGACCGCAATGACGACTCTTCTCAACGCCCCCTTCCCGTGCGTTCAGCTCTTGAGCAAGATTCACGTAGGTCCATCCGCGAGTTCGATCACTCCCAATCAAGTGGTAGATTTGATAAACTCGTTGACGATTCTGGATGCGACTGATTCCAGTGTTGCTTCAACTCCCATCAGTCAGCTGGGGAACGCTCCTGCGCTGCCAGCATTTGTCAGGGGCTTGGTTTGGACGGCGAGGAACCGGCATCACATAACCCTCCCGAGCAATCCGACCGTGGCTGACTATTTTGCGGCTTACCCGGGGTCAAATGCGTATTCTGTAGCTCCGATAAGTGTCGCTCTCTTCAGAGGAGTGGGTGCGATGAATCCCGCAACATTGGTTCATGAGGCTCTACATATTCTGGGTGGTATGGACGATAAAGCAATCGAGAGGGCATGGGGTATAAACACAAACCTGCCGAGCATATACATAACACAGAAGCTGCAAAATGATTGTGGGCTATGAGGTGAACGAAAGATGGGAAAGACTCTCGACACCATTGCTCTAGTCATTCTCGTTCTCGGGATGCTGCCGACACAAGTCCTTTGCCAGGAAATCAAGTCGGTTCGCGTTGAAGGTCATCTACCCTCCTATTTCGATGCAGAGCAAGCCAAGGCCATAATCAGCTTCTGGCTTCTGCAGCCCCCGGTCTCGACCGCCGAGCAGACCCTGAAACTTGTTCTAGAAGTGACGAGCGACCGCTTTGGCCAGTATCAGGCCGAGGGCCTGCCCTCAGGCCAATACCTCATTGAATGCTCCACACCCTATTTCGGCTCCGAATCGACATGGCGGAACCTATATTCCCCTTCCGGAGCCCCCGTAATTGTGGACTTCTTAGACTTGAAAGGTAGGTTTCCCAATGAGGGACCTCCCCTGACGCTGAAAGGCAAGGTTCTCTTGCCCGATGGCTCCCCGGCCACTCGTGCGACAGTGACGGTCACCAGCCCCTATAATCCGTGCGATGCTGTCCAGGTGCACACCGATGGAAGCGGGCAGTTCACGGTCACGGTAGCGCACGACATGTTCGCTTTCAATTCTATCGTCTATGCATTCGATGAGACTCATAGGCCGGCAGCGGTCGTGGCAGGTAGTGATGAACTCACTCAGGGCTCCGTCACCCTAACCTTGGGGAACGACAGCCTATCATCGAGATCCGAGCAGAAGGAGGGTAACTGATCCACCTCTCTGACGTAGTCAAGCAATTGCGATCTTGGCACAGATCACCGAAATCCCAGCGACGCCATTATGCATAAATCCGTCGAAGATATCCGAGGGAGGCCGGAGATTGTCGATTGCGAGTCGGTTGACGGGCGACCACCGAGGGCGCCCTCAAGTGAGACCCTGGTGAGCTTCGCGCTCGTCAGCGAAAGGGTGAGAGAACTTGCGGAGGGCCGAGAGACGGCGGTCGCGCATCGGCCGATTGGTGGAAGAGGAGACTCTGCGCGTGGAGGTGGCGGCAGCGGAGTCCCCAGTCAGAATCGGCGGAGACTGTAGTCAATTCTGTAGTCGTTCCCGTCCCCTCAGACCCACACAGAGCCACAGAGTTCAACAGGCCGGCCGTAACTCGTTGAAACGAAAAGGTCCGTAAGATGGGCGCTTCCGGCTTTGGAGCGGTCCTGCTTTGGGAGCAGGAGGCCAAATCAAGGTCCGAAGTCCGAAGTCCGAAGGGCGAACCGAAATCAGAAAGCACGACCTCCTTCGCCCTTCGCACCTCGCCCTTTCCACTTTGCCCTTCCCACCCCGCGGCGAAGCACGCGCAGGTCCGAACGCGAGCGAAGCGAGTCGATCCCACTTTCAACCGCCGACTCCTGATCTTCCCCACCCGAGATGAACGTACTCGCAGGCACGCCGACCCAGTAGACATCCGGACTTGTCCCGTAGGGACCCGAGAGAGTGGCCCGGCACGCCAGTGCCGGGTTGGGTCGGTATCCGCTGCGAAGCCGGAGTCCCGTCAGGGACGGCTGAAAGACTCCAAAGTGCAGACGGCTGCTGTCGTGTCTGAGAAAGGCAGCGGCGCAGCGGTCCGGTCGGCGGACAGGCGAACGAAGGGAGCAAAGCCACGATCCCGAGGACGCGGTTCCGGGGAGAAGGGCAAGAAAACCTCAGTCGTCCCTACGGGACTGAGGCTCTTGCAAGATCGACACCGAATCACCCGGCACTGGCGTACCGGGCTACTGTCACCGTGTCCCTGCCGGGACACACTCCTGATCGACACCGCAGTCGTCGATCAGCTCGACTTCGAACCCAGTCAGCGGCTGGACGTACGACGCCGCGGGCAATGTGACCAACGACGGAACCCACACCTACCAGTACGATGCGGAGAACCGGTTGATCAAGATCGACGGAGGCTCGACGGCCCAGTATGCCTACGGTCCCCAGGGTGAGCGGGTCTGGAAGACAGCTTCCGGCACGACGACCTACTTCTACTGGGGCATCGGGGAGAAGGTCGGAGGGCAATGGACAAAGCTGTACGTTTCCGACCCGAATGGTAAGCTCGTCGAGTACAGCGGCGGCACGACGTGGTTCTTTGCCACGAACCACCTCGGCACGATCGCGGCGCGGATGAACGTGAGCGGGACTCTCATGGAAACCTACCGCTACCTCCCCTACGGCGAGCGCGACGCGGGCAACCAGACACCCCACCAGTACACGGGCAAGGAGCGCGACAACGAAAGCGGCCTCGACTACTTCGGGGCGCGGTATTACGCATCAGCACATGGAAGGTGGATGAGCGTGGATCCAGTGCTTCACACGGATAATCCGCAGCAGCTCAATCGATACCAGTGCGTCCACAATGAGCCCGTGAACGGCTTTGATCCAGATGGACGGGAAGAGGTCAACCTCCCAGGCGGCTGGAGGGGAGCCTGTTGGAAGGTGAGATTGCCGGGACCCTCAGAGCAAGTGGTATGGTTCTGCTTTGGTCATTACGCGGGTCGGAGCGCGTACTTCCTCCTTCGATCAAGACCGGGAAGCAGCAGAGCGTTACGAGGTGGCAAGACGGTGGAATTTGCCCGAGAGGCAATTCTCGGAGGCGAGATCCGTTGTGATTGATCTTGAGTTTCTAGATCACCAGGCCACACTTAGGAGATGCGGCGATGAGTGAACGCCAAGACCCGCTTGAACAAGAAAGCCGTCGGCCGTCGCTTCCCCGTTTCCCAAGACCCCAGAGTAGATGGATCAAGCTCGAGCATTTTGGCAAAGCCCCGCTGTGACAGTCCTATTGCACTTCGGACTGCTTTCACCCACAAGCCGAAACTCGCCGGTGGCGCATACGGTGCATAGCCGAGAAACTTGATAACGGCCGGCATGTATCGCACCCTGGGTGAGGTCCGGTGCCACTCCCAGTTTCGGTACGTCGTCAGGTCGACTCCGATCTGACGGGCCATCTCTCTCTGCAGAAGGTTAAGGTCCATCCGTTTCTTCTTGAGGTGCTCTCCGATCGTCTGCGGATTGACTGGATAACCCTTGGGCTGTGGTTTTTCGCCTCTCAGAGTCATATGGCAAAAGGGCAATGAACCCCTGTCCCTGCGGCTACTACAACAGCGTTCTCAAGGAATGCGTGTGTACGCCCATGCAGATCCAGCGGTACCTGTCGAAGATCTCCGGGCCGCTGCTGGACCGCATCGACCTGCACGTCGACGTGCCCGAGGTGAAGTACAAGGAGCTGACGGCGGCCGCCAACGGCGAACCGTCGATTCGAATCGCCGAACGCGTGGCGCGGGCTCGGGAGCGCCAGGTCGCCCGCTTCGCAGGCCGCGGCATCCTCTCGAACGGCCAGATGCGGCCCCGGGAGATCCAGCAGTACTGCAACCTGGACGAACCGGCCCAGCGCCGGCTGGAGAATGCCATCGAGAAGCTGGGCCTGTCCGCCCGCGCCTACGACCGCATCCTCAAGGTCTCCCGCACCATCGCCGACCTGGCCGACACGGACGGGATCGACGCCTCCCACGTCTCCGAGGCCATCCAGTACCGCTCACTCGACCGCAACTACTTCGAGAACTTCTGAGCTTGCCGTCGTTTCGGGAATCAGCCCGGCCTTAGTCCCGGAGGGACGAGGTGAAAGTAGCCCGGTACGTCAGTGCCGGGAAAGTTGAAGTCAGAGGGTGCGTCAGTCCCGGAGGGACGACCGACGCCCGTCACAACGTGGTGGGCCCGGCCGAAGCCGAGCAACGTACAACAGCGAAGTAGGTGAAGTAGGTGACACGCACCGATTGGTTCTTTAACTGTCTATGAACACAGACTTTTTCTTGAGTCTCTCTCGAAAATGCAGGCATGCATTTTCATCGTCTTAGGTTTGCCCGCAGGGCTACGGAGGCTGGCACCGATCTGAGAAAGGAGAAGATCTCATGTCAAGACGACCACGCTTGATTCTGCCCGGATTCCCTCATCACGTCACCCACCGCGGAAACCGGCGCGCCCCGATCTTCCGGGACGACGCTGACCGCCGATTCTACCTTTCCAAGCTCGCACTTCACTCTCCTCGGTCTGACTCCGCGTCCACGAGCGCAACTGAAATCCAATCGTCGGGAGTGGTGCCGGCCTCCGTCCCGGACAACCGACGCCCGTCGCAGTGTGGTGGGTTCGGTCGAGGCCCAACGCGCGGTAAAGCGGAAGAACGGAGGGAGCATTCAACCTACCGCCGGGACTGGAACTCCGAGGAAACCGAGACTTCGAGACCCGGCATTGCCATGCCAGGCTATTCTCATCCTGTCCCTGACGGTTTCGTGAGGGACGTAGCGTTACTCGCGCCATCATTTTTCTCTTGCATCTGTAGAAGGAAGGACGTAAGGTAGCCGTGAACAGTTCATAGTCGCGGACATTCTTGGAACCCGCAAGGGCTTTTCCTTCTGGATATCGATTACACGTGATCTGAGAAAGGAAAATCTGATGTCCGTCAGCAAAGCCTTCCATTTAAGTCTCCTCGTCGTCTCGATGGGGATCGTCCAACTGCGGGGGGGTCACTCCCGAGCCGTCAGCTCTTGAGCTGAGTCCCGTCAGCGCGTCGACACTGCTGGGCTTGCCGCCCGCAACTCAGCTCGAGCCGGCAAACTCCAAGCGACCCTGTACGGGCTGTGACTGGGTGGAGGCTCCGACCGAGCTTCGTTTGCAGGGTTCCTACTACGACACCCGCCGCTTCGATGTCTCCCTCGTCTTGAACAACAAAGGCCCGGATTCCTTGCCGGTCGAGATTACCGTTCATTCCCTGCACGGAGATCGGCTGGACCTCCCGACTGTCGAGTTGCCGGGTGAGACGGGCCGGATTCTCAATCTGAATGAGGCGCTGCTTGAAGCCGGTGCAGCTTTTCAGAAAGGGAGCCTCGAACTGCGCTACAGCTACGAGGGCTGTGCCCTGGTCCTGTCGGCTGGAATCATCTTGGAGGACCCGGCTGCGGGCATCTCCTTTGACGAGTTGCTCACTCGCTCCCATCATCGGGTGTCCCGACGTCTGGAAGGCTTGTGGTGGGTTCCTTCGCGAAGCAGTAAGCTGGAGCTCGTGCTCTCCAACCACAGTGAGTCCTCGCTAACGGTAGCCGTCACCGGACAAAGCCTCGGCCGGGCAGCGGAGAGAAAGTCGCTCGAGGTTGATCTCGACCCCCGCGAGACCCGCGTCATCAACCTGCCACGGGCGTGGACTCTGACCAACCGGATCGGGAGAAGAGCCTGGACTGCCGGTTCCCTGAGCGTCACCTACGATGGAGAGCCCGACGATCTGGTTGCCCGCGGAATGATCGAAGACCGGGCGATCCGCTATTCGGGCGTCGTAGAGTTCTCCGATCCCGAGGCGGAAATGGGGCAGGACCTTCAGGGTACCGGTTGGCGGCTCGGCAGCTTCGCAGACACACCACTGGCCCCGGTGCTGGTGGTGCGAAGCGTGGCCGAGGAGGACAGCACGCTCACCGTTGGGATCCCGTATACCAATCCTGAAGGAGAGGCCGAACGGCTCGAACTGGAGCCGATTACTCTCGAGCCTGGTGAGATCCGTGACTTGAGCGCCGACATCTACGCCTTGACGCAGAATCTGGCGCCGGGACAAATCGAGACGGCCGGGCTGGAGATCAGATCAAGCGGCGGTCCGGGCACGCTGCTCGCGGCGGCGGAGTCGGTCAGCCTCGATGGTGCCCGGGTTTTCCGGCTCCCCCTGGTCGATCCTCAGACGAAAGGTGCGGCCGGCAACTACCCCTGGCGCATCAGCGACTACGAATCGACGGTCGTCTACTTGAAGAATGTGACCGACCGTCCCCGCCAGTACTCAGGGCAGCTCAATTACGAAGGCGGTGCATATACGCTCGGCCTTCACGTGCTTGCACCTGGCGAGACCGTCCGGATAGACATTCGAGAGATACGTGACAGCCAGCAACCCGATGACAACGGCACGATTCTGCCTGTTGACCTTTCATCCGGTCAGCTCCACTGGTCGGCGATCGGATCAGGCTCGCTGCATTCGATGGTCGGCAGGTCCGAGTATTTCAGTCCAGACGGGGACATCGCCAGCACCTTCGCCTGTTCCTCGTGTTGCGGCGATAGCTATGAGAGTTCCCTGCCTGAACCAGAGCGATTCTTCATTCCGGATGATGGAGGCTTCGTGAACGTCCGTGCCATACAGGTCAGCAGAAACTGCTACGGGTCGCTTCTGCAGCCCTATTATGTCACCGCGGGCCTTTCGTGGATCAGCGAGTTTCCCTATGTAGCTGATATCGTCGAAGACGTCGTGGCGGGTTTCGCTCCCGGTGTAACCACCATCATCGGAGAATGGGAGACCTGCAACCACTACTACATCGGATATCCGATCATGCAGTGCCAGGAGTCCTGTCACGATAACTTCGTGGGCTCCGACGGCAACATCCTGCACCTGGACATGTTGGAACCCGCGCCGGGCGGTTTCGGTTACTCCATCAGCGACTACCCGACAATGCCGCTACTACAAGGCCGGGCACGCCTAAGAGGCTATGGCGGCGGCCTTGGGCCCATACAGTTCGACTGGACATATACCGTGGACTGGACGGGTGATCAGGGTGTGCACACCGGGATGACTTGGACGTCTATGGGTGGGGGCCCCACAGCCATTGGCAGTGAGGAGACGACATGGGATGTACCCATCAACTGGATCCTCGGAGGGAATATCTCCGCAACGGTTGAGGTAATCTTGCCGGAAGGGGACCCGAGTCTATACAGAGTATCCCTGCCGAACATCAGAACTATCAGGGGTACGAATCCGAGCTCCGGAGCCGTGAAGGGCTACATTGACAGCGTGATGCCGCCATCGCCGTACTGGTTTGCCAAGAGGATGGCAAACCATGAAAGCGGTTATCGGCAGTTTGGGGGAGATGGAATGCCGCTTCCGAACAGCCAAGGTGACGGCGGCTACGGCATCTTCCAGCTCACACCCCCCAGAAACCCGATGAACCAAGTTTGGGACTTCCATGAGAAGAGATTTGTTGTCAAGGGCACAGATTGGCCTTGGGTGCTGAGAGAGCACCCGGTGAGGGTCCGATTGGGGGTCAAGCGAAGCTCTTTGAAATCAGTCCAGGATTCCGGAGAAAGATTCCGAATCAGACATCCATTCGCGGTCTCAGCCGGCCGGAGGCAGGCATCACCGAAGATTGAGTTTGGAACCAGCCTGCCGGTCCAGAAACAGATGGAGGGCGTCTCAGGATTGAAGAGTCCATCACGCAGTCCCATTTGGCCGGACCCGGCAGGGAACTTCGCCTGGGTGAAAGCCTGGCTCAGGCCGCGATTTCTTCGACGATAAAGGGAGTCTGACGTCGGTCTACCGCGAGCAGATGAGCGACCAGCTTTCGAGCCACCGCCAGCGTGGCGCGGTTCGAGTGGCCCCGCTGACGCTCTCGATCGTACAGCTCCCGCAGGCGGGGAGAGTAGCGAGGCGCCAGCCTGGCGGCTTCGACCAGTACCCGCTGCAGGTGCTTGTTGCGCTGTTTGGAGATCGGTCCCCGCTTCACCTTGCCGCCCGATTCCCGCAGCGCGCTGCACAGTCCACAGTAGCTGACGACCTTGGCCAGCGAAGAGAAGCGGTCGACCTCTCCGATTTCCAGGGCCCAGGTCAGCGACAGGATCGGGCCCACGGCGGGGATCGACTGCAGAAGCTCGAGGCGCTCGACCAAGTCGGGATGTTGGAGTAATCCATTCAGAAGCCGTCGCTCGAGCACACACAGAAAATCGAGGGTCTGACGGCTGATCTGCAACAGCTCGAGCACCGAGTCGGGCACGTGATCGAGCTGCGTCAACAGCTCCTGGAAATAGGCTTTGCCGTGCAGGCGTCGACGGTTGTACTCGCTGCCCGTCTCCATCAGCAGGCCGGCGATCTTGTTTTTGACGCGGGTGCTCTGACCCACCAGCAGGTTGCGGAAGCGCAGCACGGTGCGCAACTTGCGCAGCTCGGGCGGCAGCATCCGGATCTCGGGGAACAGCCGGCAGCGCAACACATCGGCCAACGTGCGGGCATCGATGCGATCGCTCTTCTTCTTGGCTGCGGCAATGGCCTCGAGCCGAGCCGGATGCGCCACCTGGAGATCCTCGGCCCGATCGCACAGATGATCGTAGATCCAGGCGGTGAACAGCGTCGCCTCCATGCCTCCGATCCAGGGCTGCGGCAGTTGCCGGCTCCAGACATCGAGCGCGGCACGGGTGGCTCGCACGGTGCCTTCCTGCAGGACGTCGCCGATCGCATCCTGGACGCAGTAACTGATGGTCTTCTTGTGAACATCGAGTCCGACGTAGTACATTGAGTGAGTTCTCATGAGTCCTCCTTTTGGGTTTGAGTTGAGGATGGATTGACCCCAATATCTTGCCTCGAAGGGGGACTCTCTCTCCAGGATCACCCGACTCGCACCCGAACGGTCGACATCTCGTCGCGCAGCGCGTGGCCTGCACCAGGCCGGCCGGGCCCTTTGTCTTTCTACAGGTGGTTGGACGATTGCTGCGATCCGTCGTCACCCGCAGGGGCGCAACGCAGTGGAGCACCCCCGCTTGCGGGGGTTGACGCCGGGTCGGAGGAATCGTACGTCTGTTTCGGAAAGACAAAGGGCCTGGCTCCTCTCCCGTACTAGACCGATACGGGCTTCTACATCCAAACAGGAAGGACAATGTTCTCGGGGGAAGGACCATTTTGAATGAGAAGAGAAGTATCGCAAACTTATTTTGGCAGGACCAAATTGACGACGAGACCGAATGGAACAATAATCATCCAGATAATCCGGCCAGACGTAACACTATCCCAGATCCTTTAATTAACGGGTCGTGCATTTTCAGCTTTGGTCCGACGACCGGACAACACCCCCTGTCGGATGGGAATTGGATAAAGGCCTATAATGGAGCTTCTTCTTTCTATATTGTATTTAGGAATGGAACCGGACAAGGCTTTTTGGATATTAATTCTTCCTCGTACTTGAACTCGGTCTGCGCCACCGTGGAATAGTCATATGTTAATTCAGTTGATTAGACCGTTCTTTCTAATCTCCCTTATTCTCTTAGTATATGATGTACATACGATTTGTGCGTCTGTCGCTGAACAAGTAAACCCAAAATTCATACCATTGTTTGTCGTGAGTGGCTTTCCATTTTCAAACCAGTGGGGTCTTTTATCTGCACCCTCAACGTTGTTCCAAGTGCGCAGTCGAGATCTCAAGAGAGTACGTGAATTATACTCAGCAGAGACTGGGACTCATACGATTCTTCCTTTTTTTGAGAACCGGAGGTTCGTTGTGTGCCCCCGCTACTATCTTGGATCATGCACGACTTTTGATATGGATAACCCCTCGAGATTCACCAGGTTTGAAGTTCCGCATGCAAACAGTTCCTATGGCGGGGCCGTCTTATTGAGTCTCCCTGAGGAGAGACCGTTTTTCGCGCTCACGTTGCGAGGTGAGCATCGCGAATTTCTCGGGTTCAATCTCGCCGAGGCAGCGGCTCCCGTCGAATTGGATTGGAGTGACACACGGTGGGTTCGCGCTTACGGCTCATCCTGGATTGAAGAGGAGGGCACCACATTCTCGCCAATGCCCTCACCCGATGGAAACCTGCTTTTTCGTGCATACCCGGCCTTTCCACCACTTGGAATGAAGATCCCGGACGGGCTGAAAGGAAAGAAGGACGCATTGGTTATTGATGTTCGAAATGGGACGTGGACGGTCCTGCGTCCAACGGAGCGCCCTTGGCCGGATCCAAGTCGCCGGTCGACCGAACTATTCATCTTGAAGGAGGGTTCGCCCTCCGGGTGGAAGACCCTGAAGATTGAGGGCAATCGTCCGTTCGTCCGGGGGTTCGATAACGACTGGTTAGCCATCATCATCGCGCAGCAGAACCGGGAAGCACGAAGGGAGCCTCCAGATGTCCGCCGATCAACCGGCGTTCCCGCAGAAGTCGTCTTTGCGGCCGAGGGCTATCGCGTCCCCGGAAGGCTCCTGCTCTACAATATGAGGACACAGCAACAGTTTGAAATCACCACGGGTGTGCCGGACAGCGAGGTTCTCTTAGTGAGGGAGCATGAGGTCTTCTACCGATCGGCAGCGAATCTGTACCGAGCAACGATAGACGAGCACGGACTTAAAGAGCCTGAACTGCTCGTAAACGACGAGAAGATCCTGGATGTCCACTGGGCCTTCTGGGGTTCAGCCGAGAGATCCGAGAGTCAGCGCCAGAAGACCCCGCGAGATCCAGGAACGCGATGATCGCCGGCCGGTATCGCATCCGAGGTGAGGTCCGGTTGCACTCCCAGTTGCGGTAGGTCGTCACGTCGATTCCGATCTGGTCGGCCACTTCCCTCTGCAGAAGGTTCAGGTCCATTCTCTTTTTCTTGAGGTGCTCTCCGATCGTTTGCGGTTGGGTCGGATAGCCCTTCTGCTGCGGTTTTTCGCCTTTCAGAGTCATATGGCAAAAGGGCAATGAACCCCTGTCCCTGCGGCTACTACAACAGCGTGCTCAAGGAATGCGTCTGCACGCCGATCCAGATCCAGCGGTATCTGTCGAAGATCTCCGGGCCGCTCGCTCGATCGCAACTACTTCGAGAACTTCTGAGCCTGCCGTCGTTACGCGTTTCGGCGTGGAATTCGTGTCGCGGGCGGACCGGAGAACCGGAGAACGGGAGAACGGGAGAACTTCCGAGCCAGGAGTTCTCCCGAGTCCCGACAGACCCGTCATTGGTGACACGCACCAATTGGTTCTGTAACCGCCTATGAGAAAAGAGTTTTTCTTGAGTCTGGCACCAACCTGAGAAAGGAGGAGATCTCATGTCGAGACGACCACGATTGATTTTGCCCGGATTCCCTCATCACATCACCCATCGCGGAAACCGGCGCGCCCCGATCTTTCGGGACGACGCCGACCGCCGGTTCTACCTTTCGAAGCTCGCCCTCTACGCCGGACGCTACAAGGTGCGGCTGTACGCTTTCAGTCTCATGACCAACCACGTCCACCACATCCTCGTGCCTCCGACCCGCGAGGCGGCCTCTTGCTGCTTCCTAGACCTGCACGGCCTCTACGCCGATCACTTCAACGGGAAGTACGGAGTGGACGGCCACCTCTGGCAGGAGCGCTTCTATGCGTGCGTCCTCGACGACGCCCATCTCTGGAACGCCGTGCGCTACGTGGAACAGAATCCGGTTCGGGCAGGACTCGTGGAGAGAGCGGAAGACTACCTGTGGTCCAGTGCTCCCGCACATTGTGGTCTGATCATCGATCCTCTTCTGGACCCGAACTTTCCGCCCGACGGTCCCATCCCGGACTGGCGTGCCTGGCTGGCCGACGAACTCCCCGCAGGAGCACTCGAGGAGATCAGGGAGGCAACCCGGAAGGGCGTACCCTACGCGAACGAGGATTTCATCCGACGACTCGAGCGGCTCACGGGCATGTCGCTTTTGCCGCGACACCAACGAAGGCCCACTCGTCGCTCGAAGGTTTCTCCGTAGACGGCCGCTCAGCGACCGCAATGCTCGGGACAGGTGCCAGACTGGCTTCACAATCTATTGTTCATGGTAACTTACGATCGAGGAACGTGCGTGTCACCAATTTGTCAGAGATCCCGTCCAAATGAATTGTTGACAGCCACTACGCTGCGACATTGGCCCGAGTCAGTTTGAGCGATCACATTCCAGTCTGTACAGAGGCATAGCTGGACAACTGGATGCCGTTCTTCGTGCGAAGAGCCGTCACGACTACCGGGATGATGGATTCGACCTCGAGGGTGCCCTGGAACTGTGGTCCCACCTCCTCAGGGAAGAGTTCCTCAACAAATTCCGCCACGTGACCTCCAGGGAAAACGCTGATTTCCTGCGATGCGAGTTCCAGACCCGCCTCATCCAGGAGCCGCAGCGTGACGTACGTCAACTGGTCCGCCGGCGCCGCAATGGCCACGGCCGTACTTACGTTGTCGGCCCGCTCCACGAAAACGCTCGTCTCGCCGGCTGCCGGAGCGTCGGCCACACCTGCCTCGGAGTACAGACCGTTACCCGAGTACTGAAAAATCGAGCTCCCCCGGATGGGTTGGTCCACCTCGACCCGGGCCCATCCCGAGTGCACCTCGGATCCGCCCACCGTTTGAATGGCAGTCGACGAACGGGCGGGAATGCTGAAGGGAACCGTGGACATGGAGTCTTCCTGCCCCTCGATGCCGAGCGATAGCGGCTCGCCCTTGTCATTGAGAAAATGGACACTGCCGGTTGTCGGGACCGGTTTCGTATTCGTCAGCGTGAGGAGCGTCGTCTGACCACCACCGTCCGCAATGTGGGCGAAGAAGATCTCATGTGACGGTTCATAGATCTCGATCCGGTCGTTGACGCTGAACAGTGCCAGAAGCCGTCCGTCGGCCAGACACATACTCACGAACCCTACTGCCCGCTTGCTCCACAAGGCGGTGCCCGTCAACGCATTCCGAGCCAGGATCGCGCGGTGACGCAAATTGAGGTAGTAGACCGTGTTGTTCGCGATGCCGGGCACCCGAAGCTTGGGTTCAAAGGATGGAAAACCCACGCCCCCCGAGGCGGGTTTGTCGGTTTTCCAGAGCAACGTACCGGAATCGGGGTCGTATGCTGCCAATTCACTGATGCTTAGAAGACTGCTGATCGTGTCGCCTACGACATAGAGTCGGTCATAGGCCAGCAGGAGCTTTCGGACGTTATCCACCTCGGCCTCCCGGCTCCAGACCACGTGTCCATCCCGGGTGTCGAGGGCCTGCACGACGCTTCCCTCACCGCTCGACAGACCCGATCGCAGCATGCTGACAAACAGATACCGATCCGTTGCCACCAGGCTGGAATCGCCTTCTATGCCGTAGGGGTTGGGAGTGCCCGGCGCGGGTCCGCTGTGCCATTCCTCCTCACCGGTCCGGAGCCGGACGGCGTGGACGATCCGATCGCTGTCCAGCCAGAAGACGAGGTCTCCAATACTGCAGAGCGGAGCCTGGGCCGTCTCCGCGTCGATCTGCCACAGCACTTCGCCCGTTTCCAGTTCGGCCGCCACGACTCGATTCGCGCCGCTGTAAACGATCACGTCGTCCGAAATCAGCGGAGATCGCTCCGACCTGTCGCTGACGGTGTCGTCGCTCCACAAGACCTCACCCGTGGATACCCGAACCGCTTTGGCGGCCGTGGTTGCGGGGCCTGCGAGGAAGACGACGTCGCGGGCATAGGCCGGCACATTATCGAAGACGACTGTGTATTCGCTGCCCCGGCCCGCAAGCGTTTGCTCCCACCGAACCTCGCCGCTTTGCCGGTCGAGGAGTTGGTAGCGGACCACATCGCCCGATTCGCCGCCGACGAGCACCGATTGGTCAAAAGCCGTCAAAACCTCGGGATGCTCGATCCCGC
Organism: uncultured Acidobacteriota bacterium; assembly: GCA_963823995.1. Lineage (GTDB taxonomy): Bacteria > Acidobacteriota > UBA6911 > RPQK01 > JAPXNP01 > JARRKC01. Next base: position 1,020,035 of record CAWGNQ010000006.1, on the reverse strand, counting down.
TGAGCGGAATCGTTCGGACGAGCTTCAGCGGAGGCCGAAAGTCCCCCATCTGAGCATTCAATCCTGTACGGGCATTCGAGTAGCCGGCTGTATAGAAATCGCCGAGGTTCTGGGAAACTGCCCAGCTGCTGCATGTACCGAGGGCGATGAGGAGAGTGAGAATAGACCCAGTTGTGGTGCTTGCCCGAACGGTCCTGCATCTGTGTTCGCGGCAAGGAGACAGGCGATTGAGATTGAGGGATTGGTCTACATTCATGGTCATCCTCCTAAATCATCTCCCCCCAGCCCTATGTTTCATTCTTTAAAGAGTCAGGATTCCTAACGTAATGGTTTGTGCTTCTCTTTCTACTGCGCTGCAGACAGGTAGATGTCCCCCTGGTTGTCTCCTTGTGGAAAACAGAGAAAGAACCGACCTCCATATTGATCCTGTAGCTCCCACCACCAGACCTCCTGATAGTCTCCGACGAATCTAGTGTTCTGATTATCATCCGGATTGGTCGGGATCGCCCCACTTATCGGCCCACCTTCCGGTGGGTTCTTTCCTGTCCCGTCCGAATTCAGCCGCACCCAACTTTCTAGGTAAAGAATGTTATCAGGGTCGCTGCTGCGATCGAAAAAGGAGACCAACCAGTCTCCAGACGGATCGAAATCGAGTCCCGGCATCCACTGGTCATTGACTGTGATCGGATTGACTCGCACCGGTGCCGACCATCCACCGGCTCCCTTACTCGCGAACCAGACATCGGTATTTGAGAAGGTCGCATCTTCCCACTGATGGTAGACAACCCCAATCCGATTGGCGACTGAATTGAATCGTGCCTGCAGAACCGTCTGGGCAGGGACGTCGTCCGATAAGAATCTTCCTCCTTGACTTTGAGTCGACAGGAAAGAGTCCACGAACAGGCTTTGCGCCGCCACTTCAGGTAGTGTCCAACTGACTCCCTCATCGAGAGAGTACCGCATCACGATCTCGTTGTTCGAGTAATCGACCCATACAACGTAAACTCTATCGTAGTAGGGATTGGCTACTATCTGAGACGCATTCACGCTAGTGCCGGATGCAAGCGTCAATGGTGTACTGAAGGTGGCCCCCCCATCGGCACTCCGCGCAAAACGGATTTTCCAAACCCGACCAGCTCGGACCCCATATGTAATGTAAAGTACCCCTCTACTAGACGAGTAGCCTGAGACCACGAGATCCGGCTTATCCAACAGGTAGTTCATTGTGCTACCAGTTTCTACCAGCACCGGTCCGCTCCAACTCGTGTAAGGGGGATCAGAATGCCACACTCCGATTGCACTTGCTAGTTCGTTCGTCAAGAAGAGCCCCGCGTAATAGACGCGGAACGGGTGGACGCCTGACGAATACAGGTTCGCAGCCAGGGTCGGATCTACCGCGTGGTCGTATCCCGGTGGCATCGGCATGGTGCTAATAGTATGGGGGGTACCCGTTTTGCCGAAAGCCAGGCGGAGCCTCCACGAGTACTGGTCCTGCCCTGGCCTTGGGTCCATGTCGGACATGAAACCACCGAAGACGTAGTCCGTGCTGCCGATGGTGAGGGCGGTAATCGTTGTCTCAGCATCCTTAATCGTTTCGTCGCTCGTCAGCGGCACAGTCCAGAGATTCTGGTCGACTGCGTAAACTCCGGAATTGGAGCCCTTAACATATGGCGTCGCCGGTGTAGGCATGACACCGTAGTCGCTGGCAATCATATTGTACAAGGGCGTACTGGCGATTCCTGATACCCATTCGGGAAGTATGGATTTATCTGACTGTCCGCCGGCTACTTGAGTTCCGAGGAAGATAGAACAAATACCGACGATGACTGCGATAAATGCAATGTGCTGTACGGCTCTATTGGTTTTGGGCGAAAACATTACTTGACCTCCTCTGGACCGCATCTGTCGGGATGTGCTGGATCCAGACAATTCCCTCTGGACCTCGTGGGCGCTTCACTACGTTCATTCATGCCGTCCTGACCCTTCATTCCGAATAAGAAACGTTGGTCAAGGCAGAACAACAGGTAAGAGAAACGATCGGATGGCTTACATGGGACATCTCCTTATGGGCACCTAGCGACACTTGGAGAACTCGAAGCCCCAGGTCGCTGAACACACTTTGGCACGGGCGGGTTGGACCCGAGCCCGTCCGAACTAGGGACTATTTGTCGTGGACCAGCAGTCGGTACCTTCTCTGACAGCTAAGCCTCCTCGTTCGCGCTGCTGGATGCGAAACTCTGGCCCCGCGTCGGCAAGCAGCTCAACGAGATCCAGTCGCTCCGCTGATTGGGGTGGAAGCTCCCAGACTCCGAGCTCCCGCCGTGCGCCCTGCTTCGAGAGGCCGTGATCTCCACCGGCAGAGGGTGGCCCCCACTGTGGTTGGGAATGACGGTTCCCCGGAACCGCTGGAGGTCGAGGTAGGTAGCCCGGACACGATGTACCGATCCATCCTCCTCACACACGCCACAAGGCTGCGCGGCCGAGGCCTCACTGAACCCAGCCAGCAAGAGAGAGAGAGAGAGAGAGAGAGAGAGAGAGAGAGGAGAGAGGGCGTGAGGGCAAGGCGGGAGAAACAAGGCACGTATACCATAATTCCCAACCTCCTCCAGAATTTGACGTTCGGACACCAAGAATTAGGCGAACTGCATGATAATTCACCTACACCGGTAGAGTCAACAGAAAAGTAAAGACAAGCATCAGCCCGAAGTAACATGGTGTTGAACGCGCCTACCCTGCAGCCAGTTCTCCAGATGCTTGGCAGAGGAGCGTGGATCCTCTTCAACGACTGCGTAGCCGCCAGTCGCCGGCCATCGCCGAACTCAGCCCGCGATTCCCCACTTCCGAGCTTCGGAGGGATCTAACACCACACACTCGTACCTCCGACCCGCGAGGGCGGCCTCCTGCTGCTTCCGTGACCTCCACGGGCTCTACGCCGACCACTTCAACGGGAAGTACGGAGTGGACGGCCACCTCTGGCAGGAGCTCTTCTATGCGTGCGTCCTCGACGACGCCCACCTCTGAAACGCCGTGCGCTACGTGGAACAGAATCCGGTTCGGGCAGGACTCGTGAAAAAAGCGGAAGACTATCCGTGGTCGAGTGCTCCTGCACATTGTGGTCTTATCATCGATCCACTGCTGGATCCCGACTTCCCACCGGATGGCCTCATCGCCGACTGGCGAACCTGGCTGACCGATGAACTCTCATCGGACACGCTCGAGGAAATCAGGACGGCCACGTGGAAGGGCGTCCCCTACGCGAACGAGGACTTCATCCGGGGACTCGAGCGGCTCACGGGTATTTCGCTCTTGCCGCGACACCGGCGAAAGCCCGCCCGGCGCTCGAGGGTGTCTCCGTAGACGGCGTCCGCCCGCCGGCCGGGGGAGGTGAGAATCAGAAACTCGGAGTCTCCCACGAAATGGTGACACGCACGGAATGCGTTTGTAAATGCCTATGGATAAAGACTTCTGTTGTGAGTCTGGCACCTATCTCTGACCGGATTTCTCACCAGGGTCCGTAGCGAGATGGGGGAGAGGCAGGTGACTGCAAGGCGCGCGACGAATGCCCCCGCAAGCGTACTGGGCGGAAGGTCGAGGAGGACGAGGAGCAGCAAGGCAGCAGACGCCTGTCTAGCCGCCGCTGCAGTAGGACCCTGGAGAGAAATCCGGTCAGAGAATTGGATCGCGCCTTCAGCGCTCGGATCCGCGTTGTGCCCCGGTTCGCCTGGGCCGAATGGCCCAGGCTCTGGGATGATGCGACGCCTTTGGCGTCTTCAATCCCGACCTGCAGGGACACGGAGACGCCAACGGCGTCGTGTCATCCGCCATCTCGAACCGCGTGTCGAATTCCAACGGCGCGGCCTCCGGGACGCCACCGGCAACGGCGCGCATCCGAGACGCCAACGGCGTCGTGTCATCCGTGAGCTTTGGGCAACGCCCAAAGTATCGAGCGACAAACCGAGCAGAAAGCGCTGTAGGCGCGATTCATTTCCCGATGTCCATTCACATTTCAAATGGCAGAGGGGATATGCCGGATTCTCTGTCGGTCCCAGTCAACTCGGAAAGCTGGTCGACTACATCGACAATCAGGAAGAGCACCACCGGCACGAGACTTTCCAGGACGAATACCGACGTCTGCTCCACCTGCCCGAGGTCGACTTCGATGAACGATGGGTCTGGGACTGATGGTCGCCGAAAATCGAATCGCGCCGTCAGCGCTCGGATCCTTGCCGCGCCCGATTTTCCTTGGGCGCTGCCCAAGGCTCTCGGATGGGACGACGTCCCTGTGTGGTGCGCTAAGGACTCAAGACTTGGATCCGCGAATGCAGTACGGGCGCCAAAGCGTCGGCGGCTACACGATTTCCCCGGGCGTTCCAGTGTGAGTCGTAATGCCGGTAGGTCGACCGACCCTTCTCGGCCGACTGGAAGTCCTTCAGCAGGTCCACGATCGTAACGTCGCGGCCATCGAAATGTTCGATCAGACAACGGGCCGGGTGGCGCAGATCCAGATCGGCCTCGGAGACACCCATCGATCGACAGACCTCCCGCCTCAGCGCAGGGTTGACCTGGACCTCGCAAGGAAGCACAGCCACAATCAGCCGGTCGTCCCCGGCTTCCGATGCAATTCGATCAAGTACCTCGAGGGTGTCCTGCACCTTCCTCTCGGTCTTCGTTGAATACTGCCGACGCAGGAACTCGAGATACCTGGCCGCGATCTCGAGATACGCTTCATCGGAAAATCTGGATCGTTCCACGAATGCTCCCGGCGGCTCTACGGATGCCTGGCCGTCTTCCTCCCGCCGTCTCGACTCCTCGCGCAGCCGCCACATCCGCCAGAGGACCGCAAACGTCCGAGTGTTGCGCAGACGAAGCCGCGACCCGCGAGCCGTCCGCACGAAGTCGTTGCCGGCGAAAAGACAGACCAGGACAAGGTCCGGTTCGAGTTCCCTTCCCTCGAGATTCAGCAGCTGAAGATAATCGATCGGATCCAGCGCCGGGATACCCAGATTGCAGACCTCCACGCGGCCGGGGCCGCTGCCCGTCAGCTTCTCTTCCAGGATCGTCAGAAAGTTCTTCTCATAGCCGACCACACCGAAGGCAAAGCTGTCACCCAGAGCGACGATCCTGAAGGTTCCGGGCGGTTTCGGGATCGCCCACTCGGTGTCGTTGAACCCCTGGGAGTTCCGAGGATCGCGATCCATTCGGGCAGGAAGCGAATTCTTGTAGTGATCGATCCGCTCCTGCGACTTCGCGTTCGGCGCCATCAGCAGTGGGCTGGGCAGGACATGGTCTGCCGCAGCGAGGCCGAACTCGAGGAGGACGAAAGCGAGGAATCCGTTCCAGAGGATGACGTCGACCGCGAATAGGGCATTGGATCTCCTGAGTCGCTCTTCCCACGAACCCTCGAATCCTCCGGTTGCTCATCCCGACGCCGACCACCAGGAAGACGCCCAGAACGGCCGCATCAGGATTCCGGATGTCCAAAGCGCCCAGCAACAGAAAGACGCCGAACGGAACGGTCAAGATCCACCGGAGAACGGCCATCTTCGTCATGGAAGCACAGACGGGGACTCCATGTCACGACAGTCATTCGTATCAGAACGCGAACGGGAGTGAGTCGACCCCGTGCACAGTCGCCGACTCCCTGGCATTTCGTCCCGAATCGAACACGGCCGACAGCTTGACGGTTCGGCAGGCGGTGGGCTCTTTCCCCTTCTCGGATCGCCGAAATTGTCGGAGAGATGAATTACAGCAATCCACAAGGTTCGGCCGCCCTATGCCCGTGAATTGATTTGCCCGACTGCGAAGCGACTCTCCGCATCAATGGCGAGGAGAGGTCCGATGTGCTCGGTGGGCTCGACTTCCTCCGGGGGAATCCATTCCATGACTTCGACCTCGATCCCGCAGACCCCGATCAGGCGGAGACCCTTCGACTGGAGGCCCAGGGTGTCGCGGAGCGAGTCGAGAGTTTCCTCCTGCCGGCACTTCGGCGTTACTGCGCCTGCACGGGCCGGGTGCCCGCCGAACTCACCGTTCTCGACTGCGGATGCGGAGGCGGTCTCTCGGTCGACCGTCTGAGAGAGGCGGGCTTCGACGCCTGGGGAATCGATGCGGGGCGGTCACGGCATCGCCAATGGCAAGAGAGGGCCAGCGGCCCTTTCCTGCATTCTGCCGATGCGCTCCAGATTCCGTTCCAGCGAAACAGTTTCGATATCGTCATCTCTTGCGGCCTCATCGAGCACATCGGAATCTACGAAGCGATGGAGGCTCACTTCGTCGCCCGCCGTCTTGCCGACTGTGATGAGCGACGAACGCAGTTCGCGCGCGATCTCCTGCGGGTCACCCGAGAGGATGGCTTCATCCTCCTCGATCACCCCAACGGAAGCTTTCCCATCGACTTCTGGCATGGCGGCTGCCGGATACACTCTCCCCGGGGCGATATGCTGCCTCGCTTCTCGGAGATTTTTCGCTACTTCAGAACCGTCGAGCCTGATATCCAGATTCCTCTCTCTTTCGCCGGTCGATCGGCTGAGACTCGGTCGTGTTCGGCGACTCAGGTCCGGCCAGGCTTTGGCTCCGCTGGTTAGGCTCTGGCTCGAGATCTTGTCGACACCCATTCTGGAACCGTTGACCCGAAGTGGTCTGAATCCGTATCTGATCACCGTGATCCACCGGAAAAGCCTGGGTCAACGAGTCCTTCGCAAAGTCTTCGACTAAGGGACTGCCGCCCGACACAGCACCAGAGCGCGAACAGTGGGCGATCCCCTTCACCATCGCCACCTCCCGCCCATTCCGGAAATGCAAGACGCGCGAATCGTCAGCTCGCAAGTGATTTTCGAGACAGGTGCCAGACTGGCCTCAAAACCCTTTCTCAGCGGTACTTTACGATTGAATTACGTGCGTGTCACCTATTTTCAAGGCCGGGACGCGGTCCGAGAGGCCTGATCCCAGCGGAAAATCGCTTTCTGGATGTGGTAGTCTGGCTCCCCGTTGCTCCTCCAACCCGGATCACTGGATGAGGCGGCGTTCTGATGGGTGACGGCACGACTGAAGCGCTGGACCTGCATGGCATCGTGCCCGGCGCAGCAGGATATGCTTCACCCACTACGGAGGACCCATGTGATGAGACTGTTTCCGTCCGGCTTGCGCGCGAGACGCATCCTCCTCCTGCTGGCGAGCCTCACGGCCGCGCTTCTCCTGGTCGAGCTTCTGATTCCCGTAGGATTCAAGATCGTGCGTGGCAGGGAATTTCCGAGGGAAAGGATTCGCAAACAACTGGCCGGGCTGGCGACACCGCAAAGTGGAGAACGTACCGGGTCGACGGCATCTCCTCATTCGGCCACTGACGTAAATGCCCGATACGTGCGGCACCCCTACCTTGGATACACGCTGGACCTCGACCTAAGAAACACGCGCCGGACTCCCCGCACATGGGCTACACAGTCCCATGGATGAAGCGGGGGCCGGAGCATCTCGTCGTCGCCCTGATGGGGGGATCGTTTGCGGCCCAGACCGGATTCTTCGGGGGAGCCCAGCTCACGACCGGACTCGCAAAGGCGTCGGGACGAGAAATCCGCCTGGTCAACCTGGGAATGGGCGGCTATAAGCAACCCAGCAATTGATGACTCTTGTGTATCTGACCAGCCTGGGAGCGGAGTTCGATCTCGTGATCAACATCGATGGCTTCAATGAGGTCGCTCTACCGCCGACCGAGCTCGTGCCCAGAGGTGTCTTCCCCCTTTATCCACGGGACTGGTACATTCAGACGGTCCATCTGGAGGCTTCCGGCAGGGAACGCCTCGCACGATTGAGTTCGCTTCAGGCTCTACGAAGGCGCTGTGCCCGCCTCTTTCAGACTTGGCCGCTACGTGGGTCCAATACAGCTCTAGCGTTGTGGAAGAGCCTCGATCTCCGGCTTCAATCCAGGATCGCACATCTGACGCTCGATTTCGGAAAGGGAGCCAGGGGGATCCCGTGGGAAGTCAGTGGCCCCCGACGCGTCTTTGCCGACGATGACGCGCTGCTGGAATTCGTTGCAGAAAATTGGGCGCGCAGTTCGATTCAGATGAGTCACCTGTGCAAGGCGGATGGCACATATTACCTTCACTGTCTCCAGCCCAACCAGTACGTCGAAGCATCCAAGCCGATGACACCGAAAGAGAAAGCCGTTGCGATCGATGACGATCAACCCTACGCCAATTGGGCAAGACGGGGCTACCCTCATCTGATTCGGTACGCAAGGCGCCTTTCCCGGGAAGGTGTGGATTTTCGCGACCTCTCGATGATGTTTCGGGACGTGGAGCGGCCGCTGTACGCGGACGACTGTTGCCATTTGAACGAGGAGGGATACACTCTGGTGGTGCAAAAGATCCTCGCGATTCTTGCCGACGAGGGATATTTTCGACATCTGGGGGCTGCAGGAAGATCGGTGTCGTCGATCGGGTCCCATTGAGACGAGCCAGTGTCGGTGGCGGCCGCAAAGTGGATCATCAGCCGGATCTGCGGAGACTTGGCCTTGGACTGCAGAAATGCATTCACTGAAAGCCTGGATTCAAAAGCGCAAATGGGCGAAGACGGCAAAGGTATGGGGCCAAGAGCACGCCGGATCATCGGAAGACCATGCCTATTGGCTGGGTATCGAACCGGTGATGGAGTGGGTCAACCTCAAAGTCTCGGGGGATCGCCGGATTTGGCCGCTTTCGTGGTTCCTGATGAATCTTCCCGAGAAAGTCGTTCCCGTCGACTATGCGCTTTCGATTGGCTGCGGGCCCGGCAACCTGGAGCGCGAGGTCATGCGACACGGATCGGCTTCGCACATCACGGGAATCGATGTGAGTCCACAGTCTCTGGAAATCGCCCGCAGGCTGGCAACTGAAGCCGGGTACGCCCCGCAGATCGAGTACCGTCTCTCGGACGCCGAGTCCTGGATCCAGGACCTCGAACAAGAGCCCGATATCGACCTGATCTTCTTTCATGCGAGCCTGCATCACATCGAGCGTCTGGAACCCGTCCTTTCCCTGTGTGCGCAGCTACTCCGCCACGGAAAGCCCGGCCTGATGTACGTCGATGAATACATCGGTCCCTCGAGGGACGAGTGGAATCGGGGACATCTGGGCTATGCTGCCGCCCTGTTCGAGCGCGTTCCCCCGGAGTTCCGGATTGCGAAGGAGCTGGCGCCGCCCGTGGCCTATGATGATCCGACCGAGATGGTTCGCTCTTCCGAAATCGAAGCACGCCTCAGGGAGATATTCGAGATCACAGCCTATCGACCTTACTTCGGAAACGTCGTGATGCCGCTGGTTTCCGGAATCCGCTCTGCCGGCCTGCAGAACCCGGGCATCCAGGCCCTGCTGAATCAGGCGATGGACCTCGAGGACTATCTCGCCGAAAGACGCTTGATCGAACCTCTCTATGCCGTTTTCGTGGCGCAGGCATGCTAGCCCTCTGTACAATCCGGAAACAGCGGACCTTACCCGGGACGGTACCGCATTGTTCCGCTGAAGTGTGCGGCGAGTCGACGGACTTGAACGACCCGAAGGTTCTTCCGTGAGCGAACGACTTTCACATGTCAGGCCGGCAAACGAAAAGGCGTTCGGCCGTGCCCTCCTCCTCTACCTTGCTGTTCTCGCTCTGCTGTTCGCGGATGTGCTTTTCTTCGGACGTACACTCGATCCTTCCCCCTCTGTTCCCGGGGTCTCCGGGCACTCACCGCCGCAGAAGACAGGACCGGCGTTCTGCAATGATGCCGGCGCCGTGGTTTGGGCATTTCAGCCTTGGAACATCCTTGTTCACCACGAGCTCTTCGAGGAGGGAGAGGTTCCGCTCTGGAATCCCTACCAGGGGACGGGAATGCCTCTCGCCGCTAACTTCCAGTCGGGAGTCTTCTCGCCCTTGCAGTGGCCGTTTTTCGTTTCGACGTCGAGATGGTGGTGGGACTACCTGTTCGTGCTGCGTTTATTGTTGGCCGGCTGTTTCACATTTCTCTTTCTGAGACGAATCGGCCTCAGTACCCTCCCCGCCTGGTTCGGTGGATTGGCTTACATGCTCAGCGGCTATTTCATCGACTACATCAACATGAACCACATTGCCGTCCCCCTCCTGCTGCCTGCGGCAATGTACTTCGTGGAAAGCTGGCGACTGGAGCGACGAACGAGTCACTTTCTCGGAGTGGTCCTGACATTGGCGCTTCTCATCCTCGCAGGAATGCCCGAAGCGACGCTCCTCGCCGGAGTGTTGATCGGTTCGTTTCTGGTCACTCAGCTGTTGAGAGAACATCGGTCATGGCAGGATTGGCTTCGTTGGGCCTGGGTCTTTGTTCTCGTTGTGACCTTATCGGGAGTATTGCTCTTCCCCGGACTCGAGTATCTCCAACTCAGCTTCAGCAAGCACTTCCTGCACGAATGGGGCACCGTTCGTTTTCTGCCCGGTGCCTTCATCACCTTCTTGGTGCCGTTCTTCTTTGGATCAGCTGGGCCTAGTTGGAGTGCCGACTACGGCAAGGCCTTCACGGTCCCCTCGGGCCTCGGCGTGGCCGTTCTGGTTCTTGCAGCAGTGGGAGTCTTGCTCTCACGGCATCGCTTGCGCTGGTTCTTTGGCTTGTATGCTCTGCTCGTGCTGCTCAAGCTCTTCGGACCTCTCGCGGTCCAGAACATCGGCAGGCTGCCTGTGCTCGAGCGGATGATCTTCACGAAGTATCTTCAGCCTTCACTGGCATTTTGCGTGGCTGTGCTGGCAGCTCTGGGAATGTCCGCGGCATTCGAGAGATTCTCGCGAGCGGGGACCTATCTGATGGTTTTGGGGGGTGTGGGAGCCTTGACCGTCACCGGCTGGGTGGCCTATTTCTTCCCGCAGCTCGTCCAGGCTCCTCAACGGCTCGTCGTGTTGAGCGTTCTGGCCTGCGCTGTCTTTGGCATCGCCGTGGCACTATCGATCGTGGCTCTCGGCTGGATGCTTCGCAGGGGGTACAGGTATGCGGCGCCGGCGGTCTTGGCTCTTGCGGCGTTGGAGATCGTGTCCTTGGGAGTCAGGATCCATCCGATTCGGAAGGCGCGGGCACCCGACATGGGCTTCGTCGAAAAGCTGAAACAGGAAGGCAGTGCATTCCGGAGCATCGGAGACTTCCCGCTTTTTCCCAACACGGCTTCGGCCGTCCAGATCTCGGATCTTCGCTTCCTCGATCCGCTCCTGCCCGAACGAATGCTGCAGTCCTTCTCCGAGTTGGCCCAGACGCCGCTGGTGTCTCGATTGACCTTTCGCGAATTCGATGACTATGAAGACCCGGTTCTCGATCTCCTTGGAGTCCGATACGTCGTCTCAAGCCAGGACATCCGCAACCTGCTCCTTCGACAACGCCCGCGAACGACTGCCGAGAAGCTGTGGACCGAAGATCGCGACAAAACAGGGATTCCGCTGCTCCTCCTGGGCCCTCGTGCCGCTGCGGAGTTCCACCTCCCTTCGTTGTGCGATACGCTCTCCGTGCTGGTCGAGGCAGACGATCGCACATCTGTCCGGCTTTTGGGTCCGCAGGGAGACCTCGGGTCATGGACCGTTGAATCCGGCCTTCATTCTCTGGGACCGACGCCGGTGGGCCGTCTGCCCCGGCGCTCGTCACTGAGGGTTGAAGTAGATTCGGACCCGAACGCCTATGCGGCCGTTACGGCCCATCTATCAGTGGAGACCGCCGGATTGATCCCCCTGAATCTTCCGGAAAGTCGGGTGAAGGTGTTCGAGCGGCCGACGGCTCTTCCCGTCGCCTTCCTCACCGACTCACCTGAGCTGCTCGACGCTCAGTCCATGGAGCAGCTGCGGAGATTCCGGCTCGAGTCGATTGTTGATCCCGACGGACCAGCGGATTCGCCAACGCAGCGGGGCGGAGTCCGTCTCGTTCGCCGAACGGCCAACAGAGTCGAATGCGACGTTCAGACGGACCGTCCCACCCACCTGTTCATTTCGACGACTTATTACCCGGGATGGTCGGCCGATGTCAACGGTGCCCCGGTTGACCTGACTCCCGCAGCCCTGTTCATGACCGCGCTTGCAGTTCCGGCGGGACACAGCCATGTGGTACTTCGCTACGCTCCCGGCTCGGTCACCCTCGGCCTTAATCTCACCATCCTGGGTTTCATCTTGACGCTCTCCACCGCCTGGGTGATCGGCCACGGCCGGGGCTATCCGTGCGGAAACCCGACCGGATAGCTGGATAGCGTCTGTTGACAGCCCCAGCTTATCGAGGGACGATGTCCGCGCCGAAGCGAACGGCCGGAGGCTGGGGATTTCGCCCTGGCGGTGCAAGCGGTCTATTTGCCGGCAGGCGCTGATTCAAAGAATCGCGAGAGGAAGACGGCCGAGGATGGGAAACAGGTCCGGCCTTGCAGAAACCGAATTCACTCAGGTTCCCGCCGGCCATTTCGACCAGATCGAGATCTCTCGGGATCAGGTCACGATCGCAGGCTGGATCTTGTGTCCCAAAGAGCCGCTGGTGCGGCTCGAAGTACTCGTGAATGGCGGCCTCCTGGGAGAAGCCACGCCACAGGAACGCGCGGACGTGGCCAAGGTCCATCGCTGGATCTCCCATGCCGGAAAGTCCGGATTCTCGTTCCACCAGGATGATCCGTCGCGACGGGACTCCGATCTCAGCGAGGTTGAAATTCGAGGGGTTGGGCGATCCGGGCGCATCGTCTCGATGATTGGGCTCGACAATCACGGGAGTCGATGCACACATCCTCTGCCGCCGGAAGAACTGTTCAAGCTCGTCGGTTCCCCGGATGCAGCGAGCTACACTTCGCAGGGATTGAAGATCTTTTCCGACATCACTTCGGCCATCCGACGTTATGACGATCTTGATCGATTCACCCGTGTCCTGGATTGGGGCTGTGGCTGCGGGAGGCTGCTCACCCATCTGATCCCCGCCTTTCCGGATAAAGACTTCAGCGGGTGCGATCTGGTCCCCGAAGCCATTGACTGGTGTAGAACACAGTTTCCAGAGGGCAGCTTCGAGTACGCCAAGACGCATCCTCCCCTGCCCTTTGACAATCATTCCTTTGATCTGGTGATCGCGTCGTCGGTGTTCACTCACCTAGACCGGAATCTCCAGCAACTCTGGCTGGATGAGCTTGCGCGGGTCCTCGAGCCCGGCGGGCTCCTCGTCGCTTCAGTCCTGGGACCCTATGCCTACCTGCGCGATTCGTGCTCCCGATGGAGTGGAGGGTATCGGTTCCGCGTCTATCTGGCCGGAAGGCGACTCGAGTCGCGAGGCATCCTCGATCAGTTCAAGAACAACTCGCTCCGGCGCCTGGTGGGGAGCGATTACTACCGAAATACCTATCAGGAGCCCCACTACACTCTGCGGAAATGGTCGAAGCACTTTCGAATCCGGGCCTACATCGAAAGAGGACTCGACAACTACCAGGACCTTCTCGTGATGCAGAGAAAACCTTAGCGCGAAGAAGATGCGGCAAAGGAGAAGCGCCTGATCGGTGGAGTCCGAAATGTTCATCTCTCCACCGAATCGCACGACAGTGAACGATGCCTCATCTTTTTCGGGCCACCAACAGGAACTCGTGCCCCTTCATCGCCCGGCGCAGATGCCGGTCCAAACCCGGCGTCCGGTCGTAGAGAACCTTGAAGAATCTGAGCTGCATCACCTGCTGATGGAAAGGGGAAAAAGCAAATCGGCGGAGGCGCTGCCCCAGCCTTGTCACCGGGGCCCAGCGCCCTTTCTCCAACACATCGCAAACACCGTGAAGCACGGCATCCTCCAGGAGGAAGAAGAGATTCGGCGCGTGCGTCCAGGTCTCCCGCCTCCGAACCGTCAGACCCCTGGCTTCGACGGCATTCGCCAGGCTGTCTGTGGAGAAGTACTGGACGTGACCCGGAGTATAGATCCAGCTCCAAAATCGACCGGCACACCGGTAGATCGCAGAGTCGAGGTTCGGCGAATTCAGAATCAGCAGGCCACCCGGCCTGAGGGCTTCGACAGCACGATCGAGGATCCGACCGGGATGGTTCAGATGTTCGAGAACATGCCAAAACGTCAGGACATCCACCGACCTTTCAGGTAGCCGTTGGATCGCCCTTTCGATGTCGTCAGTGACAACATCCAATCCGAACTCTCTCCTGGCGAATTCGACGGGGTGTCCCGAATAGTCGATACCGCATGCCTTCCAGCCCCGCTCCCGGGCATCGTTCAGAAAGAATCCAGCCCCACATCCTGCATCAACCAGGGTGCCCGGAGGGCGACGGCCCCAATGCCGGTCAACGATCCTCACGCGGTCGCGTGCCAGGACTTCGAACCATGCACGCGACTCCTGCAACAGCCGATCCGAATAGGACGTGTCGTAGAGTCTTCGAGTCTCTGCATCGGACGGGAGAGGATCCACGAAGACGTGACCGCAGGTGCACCGCCAGTAGTGCCATCCCTTCTTCGAAAACTCGTCGCTACTTTCCGACCCGTAGCAGAGTGGACAGCGCCTTTCTCCGGAAATCCGACGGGACACCTGTGCGGTTGAACTCCTAACCATTAAGAAACTTCTCCATCACTATTCCACAGGAGACTATCACCTTCTCAATTTGGACCGTCAACCTCAGTCCGGCCTCACGACCTGGCGAAAGAGCTGATCCACCGGCGCTTTCGAATTTCAGAACCGAGAACCTATAATCGAGGCCACGTGGAAACCGTTCCTGACACCACAACGGCAACGCGGCCGGCTCATCTCCAGGTAAAATCACGCCTGCACCGTCCCGTGCATACGATTCACCTGGACTGGGCGAGACGGTCCTTTCAGTGGAGGATGCCGATGAAGGCCTTTTTTCGCATTGCAGCGGTCCTGCTTCTGCTTCTCGGGATCGCCTGGGTCTTCCTTCCCCGGCAAATGCTGTCATCGTGGGGTGCACAGCCGGAGGGTGTCGCCGTGTACCTGGGGCGCAGGTACGGTGGTCTGTTCTTCGGATACGCAACCATTCTATGGCTCAGTCGAGCTGCTGCATCATCGCGGACTCGCTCTGCGATCCTGGCGGGCGGAGCGGTGGTCACCACCGTCATGACTTTTTTGAGTCTCTTCGGGCTACTCAGTGGAGCTGTCGGACCAGTGCTCTGGAGTGCCGTCGCGATCGAAGCTGCGCTTGCCGTCGGATTCTTCTACTTTCTCGTGACCAATCCGGAGTAGTCGACGCGATAGAGTTACACTCCCGGCGGCACTGAGGCGGATCCGTCTAGTCCGAACACTCTCCGTTTGATCGTCGGCTCGGGCGCGGTGCCGGGACTGTCTAGTCGATCGTGATCAGTCTCGGAGCAAAGGGAACATTCGCCGCGCTGTTGGTGACCGTCGTTTTCCATTGCAGGAGAATGGTGCCCCGGCCTCCCGAATTGGTCAGCGCCGGACCTGCAGCACCGGTTACGCCGGCCGCGGGGTTCACGGTGCCGACCATCGGGCCCGGTCCGAGTGCCCCGCCCGACTGCACCACGCCGGCGTCGTTGTCCGAGCGGAAATACTGCAGCGTCCAAGTCGTAGGAAGCACGAATCCGTCGAGGTCCTTGAAGTCGGAGAATCGTTCTTCTACTCGCTGCCGTGTCACACGCTGCTGTGCGGACTGCTCCGGATCGGATCCTACCGGGGCCGACTGAGTCACCTCGTAGGTGGAAAGGACATGATGGAAGGTCTCCGGCTCGAAATAAAGCCGGACATCGAGACCGCCGCCCCCCTTTCGAATTCGGTAGTCGAGCCGGTGCAGCTCCTGGCCGTCGACCTCCTCGAGCCCTTCGTAGCTCAGTTTGGGCTTGTGTTCCTTCACATCCAGCAAGGTCCACGCGGTCGTCAGTTCACCACCGAGCAGGCCCTCTGTCTGAAGCACCCCGTATCCCTCCAGGAAGTTTCGGAAAGGATTGATCTGTGCCCCCGAGGTTAGACGCGTGTCCGATTTCTTTCCGTTCGTCAGGTATTCGGCTCCTCCCAATTCTCCCGCGGAAAACTGGAAGAGAATGTTATAGGCATCGCCTTTCGAGGCGATCTGGGTCATGCCCTCCGCAGAAAGAGCCCCTCCCATCAAGATCCGGTAGTCGCAGTCGCCTCGCAGGGCGAAGGACTGCCGCGCCTTGAGCCGGTCGCGCGGAGCGATCGACTTGAGGTGCTGCTCGATCAACTGGTTGACAGAGAGTTTCTGGCCGTCATCGCTGCGAAAGCCCAGGCCCGCGAGCAGGATGGCGCTGAGTCCCAGGCATGTCCAGAGGCCGAAGTGTCCAGCGGTTCTTTTCACTGCAAATCCTCCCTTCCAATACGCATGGCCTTCCTTCTCGATGCCTCCCGCACCGATGTGGCGCACCCGGGTCGCATACCAGGAGCGGGCGGGGGTTCTCCGAAGCGGACCACGCATTTCCAACGATGCGGCAAACGTCGTTCTGGTTCAGCCGCTCGACAAGGGGAGTGACATCCGGTCTCCTGACGTCTGGATTCGTTGGTCCTCTATTCAAAATCCAGGTTGTTGCCCCCCTCCGAGTGTGGCCCGTTGTCGGAGGTGAAGATCACGAGGGTGTTGTGATCGATCCTTAAGGATCGAAGCAGATCGAGCAGACGGCCCACGTCTTTGTCCATCCTCGTAATCATTGCAGCCTGGCCCTTGTCGGTATCGGGCCAGTCCTTCTCGGCATAGATTCCGTAATCGGGCACTTCTTCGCCGTTGCCTGTGCCCCGTGTCCCTTCGTTGTTGGCGTGAGGAATCGTCAAAGCCAGGTAAAGGAAAAACGGTCCGTTGGCATGCTCTCGTATCCAGTTCAGACTTTCGGCAGCGAAGAGATCATGGCTGTAATCGACTCGCTTGGTCGCGTAGCCTCCCGTGAAACCGCCGTAGCTATCGCCGGTCCGGGTGACCACGTTGCGCAAGGGAACCTCTTGTGTTCCGCCATAGGAATTCGGGATAGTAGTTGTGGGCATGGACCTGGTTGAGGTATCCGAAGAAAAAGTCGAATCCCTTCTTGAGCGGGTGACCGGTGCTGCCCGGTTCGCCGAGTCCCCACTTCCCGATCAGGGCCGTCGCATATCCGGCGCCGTGCAAGACTTCCACAACCGTCGTGTCTTGCGGGCGGAGGGTCTGGATCGCCATCTCTCTGTCGGCATTTCCCCTGACGAAGGTGTGCCCAGTGTGCCGGCCGGTCATCAACACCGATCGCGATGGCGCGCACACCGTGGCGCCTGCATAGAACTGGGTGAAACGCATCCCTTCGACGACCATCTGGTCCAGCCTGGGTGTTTGTATGATTTGTTGCCCGTAGCTGCCCAGGTCTCCGTAGCCCAGGTCGTCGGCCATAATCCAGACCAGCACCATTCATCAGCGCAGCCATCAGCCGCTTGACCCCCGTCAAGTTCATCGGCACGGACCTCACTTCATCGCGGCTCATGACGGCCGGAAGGCCTTTTGGCCGACGGGCGCGAATGGCTCCAGGAGCGCCTGCTCGAGAGCATACCCACCATCGAGCAGTCGAAATCGTTTGGCGCCTGCCTCGGTCTTTTCTCCCAGCTGTCCTGACTTGCAGATCCGATTCCACGCTCATGGAAGGCGCAACGGCCGCAAACGACTCAAAAACAAAAAAGACCTTTGCGTTCGCTGCGGCTTGGCGTGAGATCGGGCTGCGGGAGCTTCACGTGTGGACCGAGATTCCAAACCAGACCCGGGCCGAGACCGTTTGGGCAACACGCCCTCGCACTTCGCACTTCCCACTTCGCACTTTAAAGAGCGCCCCCGCCTCGGACTCAGACGCCGAAGGTATCGTCTCCCCCAGGAGCTTTTGGGCAGCCGCCCAAAGCCAAACCCCTTCCGAAGGGCCCCCATCACACTGAAGGAGGCCCTGAGAGGATTTCGGCAACACGCCCCCGAAGTGCGGACGGGGCTAACTTCACCCTGTCCCCTCCAGAAGAAAGTTCTGGAACGCCTCTGCTCGCGCTGCTTCTTTCCTGTATTCTGTTTCGCAAAGGAAGAACATCGAATGAAGGATCACTTGTTGCGCTTCTACCCCTTTCTCGCATTTGGAGTGATCCCGTACCTTCTGCTCCTCGTCGCGATTTCTTCCGACTGTGCCGGCCAGGGTCAGGAGGACCTCGATCGCCGTGTAAGGAGTTTCCTGAACGACCACGAGTGGCACGATATGAACGTCCCCGAGGTGGACGGCCAGACGCTTCACGATCTGATTCTTCAACATCATTACACCCGAGCACTCGAGATAGGGACGTCGACGGGACGCTCGGGCATCTGGCTGGCCTGGGCGCTCAAGAAGACGGGGGGTAGACTGCTAACGATCGACATCGACGAAGGAAGGCAACGTCAGGCCCTGAGGAACTTCGAAGCAGTGGGACTTTCAGATGTGATCGATGCCCGACTTGGCGATGCTCATGAGATCGTCCCCGCCCTGGAGGGTCCCTTCGACTTCATCTTCAGCGACGCCGACAAAGGCTGGTACAAGAACTATTTCGACGCCCTTCTCCCCAAGCTCGAAGTCGGAGGATGCTATACGACCCACAACGTCATCCCCAACGGCTGGAACGGCGAATACCTGAAGTATCTTCAGAGCCTCGCCAATCTGGAAACGAGCGTGGACACGCGGGGAGGCGGCCTCGCCATCACCTTCAAACGTTCGGAATAGGACCGTCAGGACACTGGCCTTTTCGCAGATAGGTGCCAGCCCGACGAAAGAATCGTGTGTTCGAAATAACTTGCAGTCGAAATGCGTGCGTATCACGGATTCTCACCCATTTCCGGGGGAGCGGCGTGCTTGGTCGGCGTCGCAGGTGCTGCATCCTCGCACCGGAGTTGAGAATTCCAGTGCACTCCCGGATATTTCGTAGTAATCTTCTCGCAGATTGCGGTAGGGATAGGGCATGAAAGGCTTCCCGGTGCTGGGATGTCATCTCAACCTGCGGCGCCTGTTTAGGGATACCTTCTAGTACGGTTTTTGATCATCGATGGGAAATCTGCTGTTGGTGGGTTGGAGTCAGCATGGGTGATCAGCCGAAGCGAAAACCACGTCGTTCCTCAGCCAATCATAGGCAGGCCGCTGCCCACGTCGAGCAAGCAAAAGAGACACCCGATCGCCGACTGATCGTCGGCATCGGTGCATCGGCAGGGGGACTGAGTGCTCTGCAGCGTTTCTTCAGAGCGATGTCCGACGGTAAGGGGTTGACCTTCGTTGTCGTCGTCCATCTCGATCCCCACCGGGAAAGCAACCTCGCGGAGATCCTCCAGCGCCACACTTCCATGAAGGTGGTGCAGGTCACGGAAACGACTCGAATCGAACCTGGTCACGTGTTCGTCATCCCACCCGGCCGAGCCATTTCCGCCACGGACGACCAGTTGACGCTCGCCGCATTCGAGGAACCTCGGGGAAGGCGCGCGCCGATCGACGTCTTCTTTCGGACCCTGGCGGAGACTCACAAAGAGAATGCGGTAGCCGTGATCCTCTCCGGGGGCGGCACCGACGGAACGGTCGGATTGAGATCGGTCAAGGATCAGGGCGGGATCGTTCTGGTCCAGGCGCCCCAGGATGCCGAGCACGAAGGGATGCCCAGGAGTGCCATCAATACCGGGCTGGCCGACCTGGTCCTTCCGGTGGAGGGACTCATTCAGAAGCTTCAACAGTATCGTGAGAGCGAACTCCCGCCGAGCATTTCAAAAGACCCAGAGGAGCTTCCGACCGACCAGGATGAAAGCCTGAAGAGAGTGCTCTCTCTGTTACGGGCGAGGACGGGCCATGATTTCTCGCAGTACAAGAGCGCAACGGTGTTGCGCCGAATCGGCAGGCGCATGCGAGTCAACCAGGTGTCCTCCCTAAACGCCTACCTGGTCTTGCTTCGTAGCACGCCGGCTGAGAGCGAGCTCCTCCAGAGGGACCTGTTGATCGGAGTCACCCATTTCTTCCGCGACCCGGAGGCTTGGAAGAAGCTGGGAGACAACGTCATTCCGGAGATTTTGAAGACCTCCGGCCAACAGGATCAGAAAATCCGTGTCTGGGTACCCGCATGTGCAACCGGGGAGGAAGCCTATTCCGTGGCGATCGTCCTGAGGGAGCATATGCAGGGCCAAGAGCTTCCCGAGGTCCAGATCTTCGCTTCGGATCTGGATGATCGAGCCCTCACGACGGGACGCCACGCCCTCTATCCGGATGCCATCTGCGCCGACGTGTCAGAAGAGCGCCTGGCCCGATTCTTCTGCAAGGAGGGCGATCATTTCAGGATCAAGAAGGAAATTCGGGATCAGGTCCTCTTCTCTCCTCACAGCCTCTTCAAGGATCCTCCCTTCTCGAAACTGGATCTGATCAGTTGTCGCAATCTCCTGATCTATCTGAATCGCGACCTGCAGCAGAGTGTCTTCCGCCTGTTCCACTATGCACTCAAGCCGGGAGGCTTTCTGTTTCTCGGTAGTGCCGAGATGGTTGAGGCAGACGACGGACTCTTTGAACCGATCGACCGCAAACACCGCCTCTATCGAAGGCTGGCATCGTCAAAGAGACCGGATTTGCCGGCTCCGCAGCTGTCCGGCCGATCCATTTTCGATCTGCGACTTAGTGAACTCGAAAGGCCGAGACAAACCGCCGCCGAAGAGGTGAAACGACATCAGAAGGCGCTGGAAGAAGCCGCTCCGCCGAGCATCCTTGTCCGGCGCAATTACGAATTGATCCATCTATCGGACTCCGCAGGCAGGTATCTGAAGCGGCCCGGCGGCGTACCGTCCAACGACCTCCTGCGGGAGATTCGTCCGGAGCTCCGTCCCCTCCTTCAACGATGCCTTCACGCCGCCTTTGAGGAGCAGGTTGCGACCAGCAGCCGTCCCGTGGAGGTGCACTTCAACGGCGAATGCCGTTGGGTTCACCTCATCGTGCGGCCGCTGGCGACCGAGCAGCAACGCCCGGAGATCGCATTGGTCCTGTTCGCCGAGGTAAGTACAGTTTTGGAATCCGACCCGGACTGGAAAGAGCCCGGCTGGCATCCTGGCGTGCAGCATCTGGATGCGGAAGTTCAACGGCTCCAAGAGCAGCTGCAGAGCACGATCCAGGAACATGAGTCTTCGAGAGAAGAAATGAGGGCCTCGAACGAGGAGCTCCAGTCGATCGCCGAAGAATACAGATCCACCAGTGAAGAGCTGGAGACGTCCAAGGAGGAGCTGCAGTCGGTCAACGAGGAGCTGGAGACGGTCAACCAGGAGTTGAAGAACAAGGTCGAGGAGTTGAGTCGATCCAACAGCGATCTCCAGAACCTTATGGATTCCAGCGACGTGGAAACCCTGTTCCTTGACCGGGAGTTGCGAATCCAACGCTTTACCCCCCGCCTGAATGAGGTTTTTCACATCGTCCCGACCGACCGTGGCAGGCCCATTACCGATCTGACCCACCGACTCAACTATGAAGAGTTCGTCAGTGACGCAAGAAAAGTCCTCAAGACGCTGGTTCCCGTCGAACGCAAGATCCGACGGAGAGAGGACGGTTGGTTTCTCGTCCGTCTGGGTCCCTATCGGACCGTTGATCAACGGATCGAAGGGGTCGTCGCGACATTTGTCGATATCACGGCGCTGAAGAGCGCGGAAGAGCAGTTGCGCGTCGAAAAGGAGTATTCGGACCTCATCGTGGATACGGTGCGGGAGAGCCTCCTCGTTTTGGATGCACACCTGAAAATCGTCCTCGCGAACCGCAGCTTCTACGAACGTTTCAGCGTGTCTCCGGACGAAACGGCAGGCCATTCTCTCTACGAGCTCGCAGATGGCCAGTGGGACTTTGCACAGTTTCGAGAATCGTTCGAATCGGCCCTCCGTAGTAAGGATTCCATCGGAAGCTTTCGAGTCGAACATGACTTCGGGCGAATCGGCCGCCGCGTGATCCTGTTCGATGTACGTAGAATCGCTGAGAAGCAGCTGATTCTGTTGAGCATGGAAGACATCACGGAGAGGGAGAAGGCAGAGATTGAACTGAAGGAGCTCAATCGAACGTTGGAGCAACGGGTAGAGGAGAGGTCGGAGGCGATCCGCGAGATGACACTGCGGCTGGCCAAGTCGGAGGAAATCGAGCAACGACGCATCTCCGAGGTGCTCCATGACGATCTGCAGCAGCGAATCTATGCCTGTCAACTGCAGATCGGATCACTCTGCAGCCAGCTCGAGAAGGAGGACCTCGACGCCCCCCTCGAGCGGGCCAACAACGTCAAATCGGAACTTGTCGAGATCCTGAACATGACCCGGACTCTCAGCAGAATCCTGACTCCCCCGGTGATCGACAAAAAACTCTCCGAGGCGATCCGATGGCTGGCCGAACAGATGCACAGCCTGTATCAGCTGGAGATTGAGCTCCACGAGCCCAAGCCGTTCAGAATCGATGATCTCACTCATCGCGTGCTTCTCTACCAGTGTCTGCGCGAACTGCTGTTCAACACTATCAAGCATTCCGGAGTCAAACGCGCACATGTAGACTTCTCGAGATCGAACGGCCGGCTCGTGATCCGTGTCAGCGACGATGGGATCGGCTTCGATCCTCTGGAGGCCAGACAGAAGGCAAGCGATGGCGACCATCTCGGTTTGTCCACGATCGAAGAGCGCATCAAGCTCATGGGTGGTGAAATGAAGATCGAGTCGGCCCACGGGAAAGGCACCTGCGTGAGCCTTTCCCTTCCCGAGAGCCTGGCGTCACAGTAGGCCACGAGTCTCTCCAGACTCCTCCGGAGGCGCTAAATTCCGAAATAGTGATGGATAACAGACCACCAGACGATAGAGTGTTTGAGATCGAGCAGAAGAAGTTTCGAAGACTTGAGCCCCGTTCTCCAGACGGGCTGGACGCGAGGAGGCTGGAAGATGGCCGAGTGCGAGCTTCTCAAAAACTGTCTGTTTTTCAATGACAGGTCAACTCGTCCTGTGGGGGTGCCGAACCCGCAGGAGTGCAGGTCCTACGCGACCGGAAGAAAGACCTGGAAACTCGAGCCGTGTCCCTTCTCCGAGGTTACCTCGATTACGCCGCCGTGTTGGGTGACGATTGCGTGCACGACCGGCAGGCCAAGGCCACCGCAGCCTTTGGTGCTGAAGAAGGGCTGAAAGACGCCTTTGAGTGTCTCCGTTTCCATGCCCTTCCCCGAATCCCGAACCGCCAACAAAATGCGGGGGCGTGCCGACGACCCATTGGGGCCGGCAGGCGAATCAAAGGTCTCGATGTGGAGCGAGCCCCCGTCGGGCATGGCCTCAAAACCGTTGATGGCAAGGTTCAACACGACCTGCTCAAGCTGACCGGAGTCGGCAACGATATGGCTGTTCTCTGCGTGCGTCGAGATGATCAACTCGACGTCCTTTGGCTTGAGCATCTCGAGCACCGGCTTCGTTTGGGCGACAAGCTGATTCAGGTCCAGCCGGCGCCTTCCTGCCGGACGACGCTGGACGAGCCGGGAAAGACGATCGGTCAGCGTTGAAGCCCGCTCTGCCAACGCGGCGACATCTTCCATCACCTGTTCGGGATCGGAATGCTCGGGCCCGAGCACCCGATACATGTCAACGCTCGCAAAGATTCCGGCCAGCAGATTCCGGAAGTCGTGGGCAATTCCTTCAGCGATCCGCTCCACGGCCTCGAGTTTCTGGAGGTGAAACAGCTCCTCCCGCATCCGGATGTCATTGGTCACATCGCAGATGAACCCCTCCAAGAACTGCAGCGTCCCCGCCTCGTCGAAGACCCCTTCGCCACGGTCCCAGACCCACCGAAGCTCGCCGTCCGCCGTGTGAATTCTGTAGAAGATGTCGAACGGATTCCGGTCCTGAATGGACTCCTGGACCTCCTGCCAGACGCGGTCCCGATCCTCGGGCTCGATCAGAGACCCGAGGTCGACCCGCCCTTCGAGGAAGTCCGAGGCCGGGTATCCGGTAATGCGCTTACACCAGCTGCTGGCGAACTTCATGTGCCAGGATCGATCGTTCGCGCACTCGTAAACCATGCCTGGCATGGCATCGATGAGGTGCGCCAGGCGAAGCTCGATTCCCGATGCTTCGGTCGTATCCCGCAGCTCACGGACAACACTCAGCCACTTTCTCGCCTCGGACACGATCGAGCCGCTCGACTGCAGAGATGCAGCCCTTGATTGCATGAGTCCCCCTTCTCCCGGCCAGGTGGATCGAAACCGGAAAGCGAGAATGGTCTCTTCCGGAAACCTGCTTCCCGGACTTCACATTGTTCTGAGGCGACATTCTGTCAAAGCCCGGCACTTGCGGGTCAAGGCTTTTCGGTAATTCCGAAAGCGTTTCTGACTCGAACCCACGCTTCTGACCAGATCCCTGCGACGCTGCCGGGCAAGAAAACAAATTGACCCCGGGGCATCGAGACTCCCGTCCCTCCCGCGGCAGCCGGGTGTGATGAGTCCGTACAGGAAACTGTTTGCCTGGCACGGCCTTGTGCAGTAGCATAATCCTCAACTCTTTCGTCTCGCGTAAACTCGACGTCAGAAACCAGGAATCTGCCCATGATCGATGAAGTCGATCGGCGGGTAAGGGATTGGATGCTGACCGTATTGGACGGGACGCAGGTCATCCTGTCCAAGCCCGGAGTCTCGGAAAACCACGAGACGGGCGTCAGCCTCTACCTGCTCGAGATCGTTGAAAGCCCACCTCCCAGGACGAACTCCCGGACGCCTCTCCAGTTTGCTCTCCTGTATCTCGTCACCACCTGGTCGCAGGACGTCGAGCAGGCGCACCGCTGGCTGGGTGAGCTCCTATTCGCGGCCATGGAGCATCCGGAGTTCGAAGTAAACCTGGACCCGCCGCCCCCCGAGCTCTGGGCCGGATTCGGCGTCGCACCCTGTCCGAGCTTCCGGCTCAAGGTCCCGTGCAGACGGGCGCGTCGACAAGCAAGGGGAAAGCCGGTGATGCAACCCCTGGTCATCCAGCAGTCGCCGGTCAGGCCCTTGAGCGGGCAGGTCCTTGGGCCCGGCGACGTGCCCGTCATGGGTGCCCGGATCGAGATCCCGGGGCTCGGACAGCATACGCGGACGGATGCACAGGGAAGATTCTACTTTTCTCGGGTCCCGTCTGACCCTGCACCGACCTCGATTCGGGTCGAGGCCAGGGGACAGGAACTGCAGGTGGATCCTTCCCCTGCATGGGAGAAAGAGGAGACCCCACTCTTGATTCGATTCGAATTAATGGAGGTTTGAGATGCCGACCTATCTTTCACCGGGTGTCTATGTCGAGGAAGTTTCCATGGGGCCACGCCCCATTCAACCCACGGGGACGAGTACCGCCGGCTTCGTGGGACAGGCGCCCGATGCGAAGGCCCGGGTCAACGAAGCTGTGGCCGTCAACAATTGGACCCAGTTCGTGAACCTGTTCGTGCCGAAAGGGAGTGCCAGCACACCCCTCTCGCACGCCGTCTACGGCTTTTTCGCCAACGGCGGGCGCCGGTGTTTCGTGGTGAACTGCAAAGACATTGCCGGAGGTGGGACCAGTCGCGCCGGGCTTGATGTCCTCAAAGAGATCGACGAAGTGGCCATTGTCGCAGCTCCGGGCCTTGCCGATGCCGCATCCTACGCGGCCGTTCTCGACCACTGCAGCGGGATGAAGGACCGCTTCGCCATTTTGGACTGCCCCGAAACGGTGCCCAGACTGGACCTGCTGACCCAAGTGGCCGTCGTTTCCAGCCGCAAGAAAAAGCCCGAAGACACCGACGCCGGGTCCGATTCCGACGGCGGCATGCGGCCGCCCGCTTCGCCCTGGGGAGCCGTCTACTTTCCAAGGGTCACGGTCCGGGATCCGCTTCCGCCCAACGATTTCGTCGATGTGGCACCGTCAGGACATCTGGCAGGGATTTATGCCCGAACCGACGCCACCCGGGGCGTTCACAAAGCACCTGCGAATGAACGGATTCGGGGCGCACTAAACGTCACGTATCGGCTGACCCGGGACGAACAGGGAGAGCTCAACCAGCACGGGATCAACTGCATTCGACTCTTCCCCAGAGACGGAATTCTGGTCTGGGGCGCCCGCACTTTGGCGGAGAAGGGGAGCGAATGGACCTACGTGAACGTGCGCCGCCTGTTCACGATGGTCGAGGAATCGATCGCGAACAGCACCCGATGGATCGTTTTCGAGCCGAACGAAGAAGCGCTCTGGAAGAAGATCCGGCGCGACGTGAGCGCCTTTCTGTCGAATCTGTGGCGCGACGGTGCCTTGATGGGGCGCAGTCCCGAAGAAGCATTTTTCGTCAAATGTGACGAGGAAACCAATCCACCCGAATCAATCGACGCCGGCCGGGTCGTCATCCTCATTGGAATGGCACCCGTCAAGCCCGCGGAGTTTATCGTGTTCCGGATCGGCCAGAGTGCCGCCGGTGCCGAGATCGAAACCGAGTAAGGAGACAACTCATGCCTGAACCTGCCGAAACTCCCCCCCAGGACACTCAAACAGGTGCTCAGACCGGTGGCTGGGTGGATCCCTTCCGGGCCTACAACTTCAAGCTCGAAGTCCAGGGCGTGGCGGAGGGACACTTTACGGCCTGCAGCGGGTTGCGCATCCGGGTCGACGCCATTCGCTACCGGGAAGGAGGGACCCGGCAGGTGGTTCGCCGCCTCCCGGGTCACGTCGAATACGGCGACCTCACCCTGCGCTACGGTCTGACCACGTCCACAGGCCTGTGGGAGTGGTTCATGACTGCCGTCCAGGGGAGCGTCGAACGCCGGAACGTCTCGGTCGTGATGCTCGATGCGGACGGGGTCACCGAAGTGCTTCGCTGGAACCTCCTCAACGCATGGCCCTCCGAATGGTGCGGAGCCCCATTGGACGCCCTGAGGAACGAAGCCGCCATCGAGTCGTTGACGCTGGTCTTCGAGAGTCTGGAGAGGGGCTAGCCGGTGGTATTGATAGAGCTGGCAAAAGGCCTGCTGATCCAGTTGCTGCGAGCCGTCCAGGCCTGGACGAGGTCTTGGGCTGCCCGGCTCGAATCGATGTCTGCCGACGAGTCGGCCCCACCGCCCCCCGCAGCTTCAACGCAGTGGCTCGAGAACCACTTCCGGCAAGCCTATCCTGGCCCGCCGGCTCATTGGCTGGAAGACATTCAGACGATCCGCGCACGGGCGGAGCCGGATTCGAGCGGGGAGACGATCACCGAGCCGGACGGCTGGCTACGATGGCGGGAGGGATCGGGCCTCGAGAGGGCGGCGCTTCCCACCCGGAAGCCCGGGCACTCTGCCGCTCATGTGCAGTCCGCCTCCCCCGAGACACTCCGTCCGGCGAACCATGTCCGTTCGATCGACCCGGACATTCCGCCGCCGGACAGTCCGCATCGCAGAAACGACCTTCGAGGATCAGAAGATCGTGAACAGGTTCCGCCACGTCGACGACCCCCGAACCGGCCCTCGACTCCGAAGCTCGGCGAGCCGCCGCTCGAGACGGGATTGGAGCCTCGTAAAGTCTCGAGGCAGCGGGAGAACCGGGAGCGGGCGCGGACTTCCGGCCATGAGGCGATCGGACCTGCGTTTCGGAGCGACCTCGGGGAGGTGCGCCCGAGAGAGCCGGGAGCCCCGGCCAGGCCGCACCGACTGACGTCCGACCGGCCGACGACCCGCGTGCGAAGGCACGTCGATCGCGAGATGGAGCGAAGAGTCCCACCCGATGCCTGGCCGCCGGTCGAAGTGAGTGGGTCTTCCACAGCCCCGCCCGTGGCTTCACTGCCGTCCTTTGGTGTTCGCGCCCAAGCGGAAAATGCACCCGTCGAGACAGCGGAGCCTGCAGCAAAAGACCAGAGGGAACCGTTCCCGTCCTCCGTCAAGAATCGCTGGCCCTCCCTGCTCGAACCAGGCGACGACTGGTATGAGGAGTTCGAAGCGCCGGGCCGGACACGCGAACGGAGGAGAGTCCTGGAACTGGAACAGGAGGGGAAGCGGTGGAACTCGTAGCGCTTCTGATCGACGCGACCGGGGAACGGCTCCGGTGCCTGCTCAACCCGGAGTCACTGAAAGTTCGTCGCCGGGCCGGCGTTCGCGCACGCAGATCTCTCAACAGCCGATTCACCGGACCGGGACTCTCCGATGATCCGCTCCTGTACACGGGAGGTGGGACGACCGAGTTGACGCTGGACCTCCTGTTCGACACGAACCTGGCCGGCTCGTCGATCCAGACCGAGAACGTCCGCGAACTGACGGCTCCGCTGTGGCAGCTCGCCGAGAACCTGGCCGAGGAGGGGTCATCCGCCCGACCGCCTCTGGTGCGGCTCGTTTGGGGCAAGGTGTGGAACATTCCGGGTGTGGTCGCCGCGGTTTCCGAACGCTTCGAGTACTTCAATGCGGCCGGGGCGCCCCGGACGTCGTGGTTGCGGATGAAGCTGATTCGCGTGGCAGAGCAGTTCGAGAAGGCGGAGACCCTCCCCGAAAGCCTCCCGCCCACGGTCTCGCCCGAGTCGGTCTCCGCGGAACCGGGTCGCAGGGACGGGGTCCATGAAGTCGTAGGCGGCGCAGACCCGGCGACCGGAACGTACGGAGAAGGGCTCTCCAACATCGCCTTCCGGCACTATGGAAACCCATCCTACTGGCGGCTGCTGGCATGGGCCAACGATCTGGACGATCCGCTTCACCTCTCGCCGGGCTCCGTCGTGAGCGTTCCGTCGATGCTGGAAGAAGGGAGCTAAGGTATGCCTTCGGTGGCGGCAGTGCCTGCAGTCATGGTCAAGTTTGACGGGACGCGCTCTGATCCTGCCCGGCACGGGAATCTCGGCAACGTCCTCGTGAGGCAGCGTCTGTCGATGCCCGTTCTGTGTGAGCTGACCTTCATCGACCCGCCGCGGCGATCCGAGCTCGCCCATCTCGTCGAGCCAGGAAGCCGGTTGCATGTCGAAGTCGAAGGAATGACCGGGCCGCTTTTCGAGGGCGAGGTGACTGCAGTCGAGCACTCCTTCGAAAGCACACGGGGCCACCAGTTGAAAGTACGCGGGTACGATCTGCTTCACCGGCTGCGCAAACGCCAGTCCAACCGGGTTTTCGACTCTCTGAGCTGCGCAACGCTCGCCCACGAACTGGTTGCGGAACTGAACCTGGAAGTGGAAGCCAGGGACAGCGGACCGATCTGGAACCGCATCGTCCAATGCGGTCAGACAGATCTCGACCTCCTGAAGGAGGTCTGCGACCGCTCCGGCCTCCATTTCGTCCTGCGCCCGCCGATCGTGCACATCTTCAGCCTCGAGGGGGCACCTGGGCGCGTTCCCCTGAGAATCGGAGAGTCCCTTTTGGAGGCCCGTATCGAGATCAACGGAGATCCCTCGTGCCGCTCTGTCTCGGCCTTTGGCTGGGACCTCGGGCGTGTCGAAGCTCGACGAGGGAAAGCGGGGACGGCACGCCAGGGCCGCCGCGTGCCCTGTGAGGTTTCACCCGACCGGCTCGGCGGCACGGGTGAGCGTCAGATCCTGAACGAGGTCTGGGCCGAAGATTCCCAGGCCGATGCGACGGCGCAGGACGAGCTCGACCGCCGGATGGCCAACGAAGTGGTGCTGTGGGGCGTCGCTTCCGGAAACGCCGACCTCATGCCGGGTGTGGTGACCACCGTCGAGGGATTGGATGCCGGCCTCGACGGCGACTACGTCGTGACCGAGGTGACGCACACGATCGAAGCGGTCCGGGGCTACTTGTCGGAGCTGACGACGGCAGTGGCGCCGTGTCCTCCCCGGCCGAGGGGAACCATGATCGCCATCGGGATCGTCTCCAATCTGGATGATCCCGAAGAACTCGGCCGTCTCCGGGCAGTCCTGCCATCTCTCGGGGGCATCGAGACGGGATGGCTCGGCGTCGTGACGACGGGGGCCGGCAATGGAAAGGGCTTCGTGGCCCTTCCCGACGTGGAGGATCAGGTACTAGTATTGTTCGCCCGCGAGGATCTCACTCAGGGCGTCGTCCTCGGCAGCCTGTTTGGAGCCAAGCGTTCGCCCGACTGGGGACTCGAGGATGGACAGGTTCGTCGCTACACCCTGCAGACTCCGGGCGGGCAGAAGATCGTCCTCGACGATTCGGGTACCCGAATTCGCCTCGAGAACCGGGCGGGGAGCTATCTGGAGATGACGCCGGAAAAGGTATTGCTGCACGCCATGACCGGTCTGGAAATCCGGGCGCCGGGTAATCCCATCGTGATCCGTGGGGGCAGCGTCGACTTTCGGAGGGCTTGAGTGTTCTGGTTGACGGAGGATGCTGTGCTGGTCTGCCTGCATGAGCTGGGCAATGTGTCTGTAGTGCCTACCCAGGACCTGGTCACGGTCGAGGGCCGGCGAGTGCTCGTCGAAGTCGACCCGGAAGGCAAAGAGGTCAAGGGATGCCCGAATGTGGGGATCGGGATCAAACCCTGTCAGATGACTCTCACGGTGCGCCAGGGGTACTCCGATCTTCTGCGAATCGAGCAGAAGCGGGTGTGCCTTGACACGGTTCGCGGGTTGACCGACGGAACCCCTCCGGGAACGGTCGATTACAAGGTGCGCAGTCCGGGTCAGGATTTGACGGGAGAGACGCTCGAATGAAAGCAACGAGATATCGCGGCTGGCGCTTCGACATCCCCGACCTCGATGCCCCCGAGGCCGAAGCGGGCTTCCGCGTTGCTCCGACCGGCGAAATCGAAATGGTCGAAGAGGACGCGACGGTCCGACAGGCGATCTTCCTGCTGCTTCTGACGCACCCGGGAGAGCGCGTGATGCGTCCCGACTATGGATGCGATCTCGGCCGGCTGCAGTTCTCCCCCAACGACGAAACAACGGCAGGCCTTGCCATTCACTATGTCCGGCAAAGTCTCGTGCGCTGGGAACCTCGAATCGAGATCCTGTTCCTCGATGCCGATTGCCATCCATCGGATCCGGGTCGACTCGATATTTCGCTCGAGTACCGCGTTCGCTCCACCCGGCGCAGAGGCCGAATCGAACTGCCCCTAAGCCTTTCCGGGGAGGTCGCCTGATGGCCCTGACGCCGCCGAATCTGGATGATCGGGACTTTCGACAGCTCTTGGAAGGGGCCCTGCACCGGGTCCAGCAAGTGTGTCCTCAGTGGACCGACCTGAGTCCAAGCGATCCGGGCGTCATGCTGCTCGAACTGTTCGCCCATCTGACCGAGGTGATGATCTACCGGCTGAATCGATTGCCGGAGAAGGCGTTCATCGAGTTCCTCAGGCTGATGGGTGTCCAGCTGATGCCGCCGTCCGCATCCAAGACCCTGCTGCGATTCAGCCGCAGCCGTGCGGGCTCGAATCCGATCCAGATCCCGAAGGGAACACGCGTCACGTTGACCCGGACCGGAGGCACCGGTCGCATTGTGTCCTTCGCCACGGCTCAACCGGCCACGCTGGATGCCAAGGAATCCGAGGTGGATGTCCCCGCTTATCATTGCGAGCAGGTCGAAGGAGAACTGGCGGGCCATGGGACCGGACTGCCCGGGCAGACGCTCCGAACGGCGCACGCACCGCTGATTGCCTCGACCGGCGACGAACTGGACCTGATGGTCGGCATCGAGACGGACACCGAGGCCCTCGACAAACGGGTGCGAGCCGTCGAATTCGCCGGCAAGGCCTTTCGGATCTGGAGGGAGGTCGAGAGCTTCACCGATCTGGGAGTCGATCGCTTCGCCTACGTCGTCGACCGCTACGCGGGAACGGTCTTCTTCGCCCCGGCTGCCCGGATGACGACTCCTGACGGCACACTCGAGGATTCATCGTCGCTACTGGCGGAAGTACCTCCGGCCGAGCGGGAGATCCGGATCTGGTACCGTTACGGTGGAGGAGCGGAGGGCAACGTCGGCGCCGGCCTGCTGACCGTCCTCCGCGACCCTGTTCCCGGTCTCAACGTGACCAACCCGTCCCCGGCTACGGGAGGTCGTGACATTGAGAGCGTCGAGAATGCTCTCATCCGGGGCACGCAGGAAATGCGAGCCCTTAGTCGAGCCGTCACCGCTCGGGACTATGAAATGGTGGCACTCGGAGCATCGGGAGCGGTTGCCCGGGCGAAGGCCTTCACCAAGGCGGCCCTCTGGGTCCACGCCGTACCCGGCACCGTCGAGGTCTTGCTCGTCCCGGCCGTGCCGGATCAGGAGGGGGGTGGCAGTCGGGTCTCTGTCGAGTCGCTCTCGGACCACCAGACCGAGTCGGAACGGAAGAGGATTCAGGGGGAGCTGGACCGCAAACGACCCCTCGGGACCACCTGCCTCGTGAATTGGGTCCGCTACAAGATCGTCCGGGTCAAAGCCCGCGTCGTAGCTCACATGGGAGAGACGCCGGAGGCGGTCCAGGGCCGGGCGCTCGACCGTCTGTATGCGGCGATCAATCCCCTCCCGTCCGGATCGGCGCCCGGCTGGAGATTCGGGTATCCGTTGCGAGCTTCCCACGTCTATGACCTCCTGCTCTCCGACCCGGGCGTCAGCTATGCCGATCAGGTCCGTCTTCTGGTCGACGAGGTGCCCGAGAAGGAGGTCGCGGCCGTTGCTGCAGACGAATTCCAGCGGGGTGCCTGGTATGCCGCGTCCGGTGCGGTCTTGTACCGGTCGCTGGACGATGGTCATGGCTGGGAAGCCGCCGGCAAATTCGCCGACGAAGAGCTGAACCGCGTCAAGGTTCATCGATCGCGACCCGGGCTGCTGGCCGTCACTTCCAGCATTCAGTCCGAGACGGGGGCCTCCCGGGTACACATCTCCTCGGATTGTGGTGAGACTTGGCGCCAGGCTGCCCAGACCGGGTTCTCCATCTTCGACATGGACTGGATCATTCGCGAAGGAGAGCCCCTCCTCATCCTGGCTACCGATGTCGGGCTCTATGAACTGGCGATGAAGGCCGGGGCCGTTCCCATCCAGATCGTCGTGGATCCGACCAACCAGGATCTGGGGTTCTACGCGGTGGCTGCGTCGGTCGACGCCCAGGGCGGAGTCTCGGTGGCAGCGGCGGGACGGGGTGCCACCGGTGT
Source organism: uncultured Acidobacteriota bacterium (assembly GCA_963823995.1). Taxonomy (GTDB): domain Bacteria; phylum Acidobacteriota; class UBA6911; order RPQK01; family JAPXNP01; genus JARRKC01. Next base: position 987,139 of record CAWGNQ010000006.1, on the reverse strand, counting down.
CTTCCTTTCGACCGACGGAGGCCGCACGGGCAGCTTTGAGCGCATCGGTCTCGAAGGAGAGGACGTGCGCGTTCTCGAGGTTCAACAGGTGGGTCCGCTGCGCTATCTCTGGGCGGGTCTCGCCGTACCCGGAAGGGCGGCGGGAAAGGGATGCTATCGATGGGAGCTGAGAAGCTCCCAGGTCCAGCTGGAGGGTGAGTACTTCAGCAAGGGCTGGGAAGGTGGAAGCTGCTGGGATCTGTCCTTCCAGGGTCAGACCCTGTTCGCCGCGACGGACCAGGCCGGCGTGTTCAAGATCGACCCTGCCTCCCACGAACCGGAATGGGAGGCACCCAAAGTCGGATGTGGTCTGCCGATGCGGGACGTGGGTAAGTACGAGCCGATTCGGTCTCTGGCCGCCGATCCTGAAAAGCGTTTCCTGTTGACCGGAAGCAGTCAGGGAGTGTACCGCTCGGGGGACGAAGGGTTGACCTACGACTCCTGTTCCCGCCGGGAGTTCATGGAAACGGTGACGCTTCCGGAGACCTGGCTTTTCTGCTCCGGCGAGCACGAAATCGAGGTTGTAAGCGAGCATGAGACGGGATGAAATTGCGACACTGCTGCCGGAGGTGATACGGCGGACGCTGCGCGAGGGGTCCCCGCTGGCGGCCCTGCTCGAGGTGATGGAGTCCCTGCATACTCCTTCCGAGGAGATTCTGGCCGACCTGCCCTCCCGGTTCAATCCGCTGACGACTTCGTCCGGGATGGTCGAGTATTTGGCCGGCTGGGTGGATCTCGGCTGGATCCTGGACGAGTCGACCGAAAAAGGGATGGACCGAAGACCCGGCTCAGAACCGATGTCGTCGGGCATCGGACGACTCAGGGAGCTCGTGGCGGCTTCGGCAGGTCTGGGCAAGGAGTTGGGAACCCGACAAGGCATCGTGCGCTTTCTCGAGACGGCCACGGGCCTCACGGGGTTCAGCATCGAAGAGACGACTCGGGATGAGGAGGGCCGAGTGGTGCCTTTCCACGTCCGGATCGACGCTCCGTCGGCAGCGCTGCCCCACCGAAGGCTGATTCGGCGAATCATCGAAATGGAGAAACCGGCCCATGTCACTTTCGAGTTGTCATTCAGGGGATCGAGATCGGGCGATGGAGAATGAGAATCGCGACGCTTCGACGTGGCGATCCCCTTTTCCGGCGATGACACGCGACTCGGCCGGCAGGCGAAATCTCTGCTACAAAACATCGAATTTCGAACAGGTGTCGACTCCGGCTTCCGGGGAACGATGCCTGAAAGGAGAAAGAACGATTTATGGCTGCGAAATTCTTCAGCATTACGGCCAAAGATCCCGGGATTCTGACGGACGGACTCGGGGAAGTGACGTTGACCGTCACCAACGTGAGCGGTCACCCCATCCGTGGCCAGGTCTGGCTGAGCGCACTCGGCGAGACCCAGAAGGACTGGCTTTCGATCGACGGAGAGACCGAAAAGGACTTCGGTATCGATGAGACCCACTCCTTTACCGTAAAGATCCGGGCTCCCGCGTCGACGCCCGAGGGAACCTACACGTTCCGCCCGGTCGTGGCGTCATTTCAGCGACCGAACGAAGAGTTCGACGAGGGCCAGATGATCGCCTTCCAGGTTCCCAAGGTGGAAGAGCCTGTGGGGTTCAACTGGTGGCCCGTCATCGCCGTCATAGCCGGTCTCGTTTTGGTCGGCGGAGCCGTGGCCGTCTGGATGATGCGATCGGGATCCACGGTGATGGTTCCGGAGGTGGTGGGCATGCCCGGTCCGGAAGCCATGCAGGCGATCACCGATGCCGGCCTCAACCCTCTTGAAAGGGACCGGGAGATCACGGCGTCTGCAGCCAATGCTCCGGCCGGCGTCAGTTTTCCTCCGCCCCCGGGGACGGTTCTTCGGGTGGAGCCGGAGCAGGGCGCGGAGGTAGAGCAAGGAAGCACCGTCGAGTTGACGCTCGAGGCCAACGCCAGGGTGGTCCCCAAACTCTCCGGAAACACGCTCGAACAGGCGGTCGGAGCTCTCCAGCGGAGAGGGTTGAAACTGGGAAAACTGGGAACAACCGGAACGACCAAGGACGCACTGGTCGGCAAGGTGGACAAACAGGACCCCATCCCGGATAAACGGGTTCTCGACGGGACGGAGGTGAACCTCTGGCTCTACCACAAGCGGGGAATCAAGTGGGACAAAGTGCTTTCCAACTCCGAAATTCGAATCCTCCAGAGCCAGAAGACGGCCATTCTCGACAGCGGCCTGCAGGGCTTTATCCGTGCGAAGCATCTGCCGCCACCCAGCGAGAGCCCTGACAACCGATGAGCCCTTTTCGCATCGTTTGCCTGGTACTCATCGTTGTGGCCGTATTGTTCGTCGTCGTCCTTTTCCTGGGGGGCAACGGGGAGGAGGCGGCCCTTCCGTCCTGGAGCGAGGTGACTCCCCCCTCCTGGACGTATTCAATCCAAAGCGCGTTTGCTTCGGTCAGCCCCACGATCGAACTCCAAAAGACACCTCTCGTAGTTCCGCCGGGAGAAACCTGGGACAAGCTTGTGCCCCCAGGCAGCAGTCCGGTCCGGATCCTGAAATTCTGCCTGAAGTCCAACTCTCGGCTGAATGCCGTTTATACGGCCAGAACCGCGGGTGCGGCCGACCAGGAGTTGATGAACGCTTTGTCGGGAGACGACGGCTGCCAAGACGGCAAATGCCAAACGGAGCTGCCCAGGGCCGAACGTCAGGGCCCGCGGGACGATCCTCGGTGCGGGTCCTTCATCATCGTTTCCGGCGGAGGCACGCTGCAGCTGAGGTGTACCGGGATGAACTCCTGCCGGATCGAATTCGAGTAGCCGGAGTCATGAGGTTCACGACGCCGGACGTTGGTATTCCGGCATCGCCGGGAAAGGTCTCCATCCGCGGGTGCGGCGCTCGCCGTTCATCCGGCGGCCCGATCGACCCGTAGAACCCGGATCACCGAGAAGACCGAGAAGACGAGATACAGGATCGCCCAGACGATCGCGAGGATCGCGACGACGAGTCCGGCCAGCGCGTCCGTGATGCTGGCCAGAATCCGGGGTGGGAAGGCATGCAGGAACGCCACCAGCCAGGTGGCGATCAGCGACGTCAGAGTCACCAGCACCAGGCTCTTGTTCTGAAGGAATCGCTGGTGACCGAGGACGAGAAAGAGCGCGAACAGCAGTTTCAGCGACATGGCCGCGCTCAATGCGATGGCTGCACCGGACCGGTTGAAGTGAGCAAACATCGCCATATAGGCGATCGTTCCGAAAATTGGTGCAAGCAGCAGGCTGACCATCAGGATGAGCGTGACGAAGGCCGCAATCGCAGCGAAGAAGCTGCCCACCAGAAACAGGATCGACGCAATCAGCGTCACGATCCCCTGGGTTCGCCCGTGGAGTCTCTCGGGTAAGAGCAGGGCGAGTGCGATCAATGCGACGGTCAGCATCAGCAGTCCGTCCAGAAAAGCCAGGTAGGGAACGCCGTAGCCTGGAGTTGGCAGGTCCAGCTTCGCGGCGATCCCTCCATTCCCGAGGATCGCAGTGGAACCCAGTTCCACCAGCAGCGCGAGAGCCAGACAGATCAGAGCAAGGATGAAGAAAGGCCGGCGGAGTCGGTCGAGCATGCGTCTTCAGCTGGCCACAGCGAAAACCACTACGGAAACCACCAGGATCCCGATATCTGCAATCCAGGCCCACCAGGGCATGTCGGTTACAGCGACCTTCACCCCCACCTTGCCCTCCCTTCCCTTGATCTTCGAGGTGCCCCCGGCGATCCAGGAAAGGCAGCCGATCGCGACCGCGCAGAGTCCGAACAGGATGAACCCGAGGCGATTGACTGAGTCAAGATTCGGGTTGGCCGCCCCATTGATGGTCATGGCGAGACCGACCAGAATGAGCAGCAGAAATCCAAGCCAGCCGGGAATCCAGGAAAGAACCTTTTTCAGATCCATACTCTCCTCCGTTCGCCCGACGAAGGGCAGGAGAAAGGGGTCCGACCGGGTGAGACCGCCGCACCGGAAATCGGAACGGGTCGACTTGGGCGGAGACCTCTTCCCAACGGACCCTTCGCCCGCTCCTGCCGGGACTCCTGCGGAGCTTTGACCGTCAAGGGAGGCGGGCTTCACTCAAAAGACAACAGAACGGGTGCTATAAATGGAATTATACAGCCGTCGACGCCGAGAGTCCCGTCTTTTCTCGAAGTCTGCGAAAGACAATACACCGGCCGAGCAGTCCGGAGCTCAGCGGGGCGTGACGGAAGGACAGCCCCCGACCGTCTCGCATCGCTTGTCCTTGTGGAATTCGAACTCGACCTTCAGTTCCTCCGCCTTCCGCCGACAGTAACCGCGGTTGGTATAGGAGCACTTGTTTCCGCCGGAGATCTTCCAGAGGCAGCAGCCACGATCGGCATCAGCACCTTGGAAGGTCGTTACCAACAACAAATCCGCCTGACAGGGCTGAGCCGAATCGCCGATGGACGCTGCAGATTGTTCTCGTATGCCACGGTCAGCCGGCGTTCCGAGACCCCGACTGACCGGCCCGATCAGGAAGAACGCCGGCAACAGGAACAGAAGCCCAACGCTGAGTTTGCGTGACTGTTTCATGGATCATTTCTCCTTCCGCCGGTTTTCCCGTTCGAGCCGGCAAGAACCGGTCAGGTGCCGGCACCTCACGTTTCGCTTCGCAGGTTTCGGGGACAGTCGCCTCGTTCCGCGCTCGCGTACCGATGATCCGGCACGCGTCTTCGCTCCGATGATTTGGACAACACAGCTCGAAACTCGAAAGACTCCCAGATGTCGAGCCGGAACAAAGGAGCCGTCCGATCCCCTAACGCTTGTAGACAAAGGTCCTCCAGTCGGATTTCACACCCGCATTCCCCTTGGAATCGACCGCCCACACCCGCCAGCGACCCGGCTGGGCGCCGACGAAGTTGAAGGTGTAGCGTACGGAACGGATATCGTCCCGCGTGAAGAGGGAATGCCAACTCGAACCCGACTGGAACTCGACTTCGACCGCATAGCTGACGGCCCCCTGCACCGGATTCCAGCTCAGCTCCGTCTTGCGGGGATACTGGTTGAACACCGATCCGTCGGCCGGGGCGGAGGGCACCGGAGCTGCAAGCGCTGCATTCAACGGTCGAGCAACCGTGGCCACCGAGTTCTTGATGGCCTGGAGCGACAACGCGGAAGAGATCGGTGACGCAATATAGAGGAGCACCTCCGAACCGCGCTCGACCCGATCGCCCGCCTTGGGAGATTGACCGATCACCGTACCCGCCTTTCCTTTCGCTACCCGCTTGATTTCACCGACACGAAGACCGACTCTCTCGATGATGGCCTTGGCCCGGTCCTCGCTCTGGCCGATGAGGTTCGGTACGAGCTGTTCTCCCCGGCTAAAAATGAGATTCACCGACGATTTGGGCTCCACCGCCGTCCCGGCTTCCGGGGACTGGGCGACGACGATGCCCGCTTCCTTGACTCCGGCCCTCTCCATGCTGACGTATTCCACTTTCCCGATCGTAAGACCATACTTGGCTACGGCCTCGGCGAGGGCCGCACGACTAAGGCCGATCAGTTTCGGCATCTTCAGCCGGCTCGCGACCTCGGCAATGACGAGATCAATCGGGCTTCCCTCTTCAGCTGGACTGTCGGGCTCGGGGCTCTGCGACAGGACGGTGCCTTCATCCGCGCCGCTTTCCTCCTGCGTGATCCGACCTTGTTTGAAGCCCAGATCCTCCAGAATTCCGAGCGCGCTCTTGACGTTCATCCCCACCAGCTTCGGCACCTTGTGACTGGTTTGTTCGGCCGATACAAGATCATCGAGACGCTTTTGGGCAATGACGGCGAAGACTCCGTCAGGGAACTGTCGGAGATACTCCTGGAAGAGGTCCGGATCGGACGATTCTTTGATCGTATTCCAAAACTCCACGTCAGCCTGCATCTTTACGTCGGAATTGCCGCGTGACTCCTCCGAAACCGGGGGCTCCTCCTCGACCTCGCTGTTGAGCGCATCCATCGAGACGCCTTCCTTGACGAGAATGAACTGGCCGTTCTCCTTCGGACCGCTCACCATCCGTACCATGGTCGGGTACTGGGTTCCGATGAGCCGGAGGTTTGGAAACACCTCCGTATAGAAGATAAACTCCATGTCGACCACCGGATACGGGTTCATGCGAAGGGCGCTCTTGAGAAGTTCCGCAAAGTGACTCCGATCGGGAACCTCCTCGAACCCACCAGAGGCCATGACCTGGCGGCTTTTTTCATGGAGAAGGCTTTGCAGCGACTTGAGGTAGCCGGAGTCATCCGGGTTGAGCTTCCCGGGGGTCGGACCCGAACGGGCCAATGCTCCACCGTAACAGGAGTCCGTGATCACCAGGATCCTCTCCGCCTTGACCTTTTCGGCCGTCAGCAGCGTGCGGACGACGGAGAAAGGAATCCAGGAGGATTCGTCGTAAAGATCGCCATCGACGGGAATCCAGTTCCCCGAATCGGTCAGCGGATCGAGCTGTCCATGACCTGCGTAGTAGATCAGGATGTTGTCCTTTTCCGAGGATTCGTTCAACAAATCCTTGAGGGCATTTCGGATATGGCTCTCCGTTGCGTCGGCGCCGATCAGTGAGACGACGTGTTCCGGTTGGAATCCGTACTCGGAGACGAGGATTTCACTGAGATCGCGGGCGTCTTGCTCCGCGAACTGAAGGACCGGCCAATGTTCGTACGAATTGATTCCGACGATCAGGGCCCGATACACTCCGAAATCACCCATCTCGAGAGGTGTGTCTTCGAGTGTCACGCCCCGCTGCTGTTCGCTTTGGGCTGCCTGGCAGCTCACCAGCGGAAACAGCGCCAAGAGAAAAGCCGTTAGGCGAATGATCGACATAAGATGCCCCCTTTCTCGAACGGGCCCCACGGACCTCACTGGCGTCGGACCTCGATGATCTGCTCCGCGGTCGTCCAGTCTCCGAGCGGAACGGCCGAGGAGACGTTTCTCGTCGTTCCCAGCGCAACCGAAGCGAGCAACTGGCGGAGCGGTGTGGCGGCGCCGCGTGTAAGCTCGTCCGGCATGACACCCCCGCGCACCGGATCCTTCTGAAGGAACCGGAAGTCAACCGGGGTCGTCGTTGCAAAGACCTTGAGAACATCCTTGACCGATTGCCTGCCCTCGGGCACGAACGAATTCAGTCTGCGACTCCACTGACCGCCCGCCGCCAGAATCTCGGCCGCTCCGGCGGGTGGGTAGACGACTGTCACGCTCCCATCGGTCGACAGATCGAGGATGGACACATAGACACCCTGGCTCGAGTGATTGTCAACCCGGCAATCGAACCTCTCACCATCACGCAGGACCAGGGCCGCCGCGCCGACGCGCTGGAACGGCGTTCCCCTACCACCCGCGCCCTCTGCCGGTGAGACCGTCAGCCGGACATCGAGCTCGGGTGAAGGGTTTTCCACGGAGAGTACGTTGAACCACTTGGCCCAGTCGAGCGTCCGACGAACGAGGACGGTCGCGGCATTGGGATCGTCCACGGCAGTACGCGGAGCGATTTCCGTCTCGTCGCCACCTTCCATGATGAGCTCGCCCCCTTCCCTGCGGAACAACACGTGGTAGTCGCGTGGTTGCAGTTTGAATTCGATGTGATCGTAGTGTTCCAGTTCCTGACGGACGCTCTGCAACACCGCTGAATCGCGCAATCCGTCGAAATGAACGCGAAGCCGGAATTCCGGGTAGCGATGCTCCCTTTCCACGCAACGAGAGGACGCCGGGATGCTCACAGGAGAGAGAAGTTCCGCACGGGAATCGAAGGCGCCCGCTTCCGTGATCCGACACGTGGCCAGGCGAGCGCCGGACCCCTCAAAGGTCTTCGTTCCCGGTGGATAGATCTCGTAAGTAGATCCTTCGGTGGCACCTTGAACCCGGCCGACCTGCAACTCGACCTGCTGCCCGCTCCGAGGACTGCACAGAACGAAGGGCTCCGGCAACACAGCCGTGTCTCCGAAGACCAGCTTGTCCGAGTCGGTGCCTTCCAGCTGTGGATGCTGAGACGGATATCGTGCGTTGACCTTGGCCTCGACAATATCCATCACGTCGCGGAAGGTCGCCTCGGGGCTCGCGGTGCGAAGCTCCTGCGCCAGAAACCAGGTCAGAGCTCCATGTTCCTCATCGTCGGCGAAATGTTCGAAGGAACTCTCGCCGGCGCGACAGCCCGAAATCAGCGTGTAGTTGAGGCTCGAGGGTCTCCAGTCGATGTCTCCCTCGCCGATCCCCCGCGTCGGGCTTCCCGGCACGGCGGGGGGAGGGGTGCGGTCGTCGGGGGCAATCCGCCGAACATTACCCGCAGCCCGGAGGGCCGTCCCGGAATTGCAGCTGTCCAGGATGAACGTGACGTTCCGAGTCTTCTGCTGGAGTTCGAGGAAAAGCTCGTTCAGCTCGTCGTCACTGATGTCGAAGACCTTCCCCTCGGGGTCGCGGCTGTCGTTGGGGACGAGGGTCTCGTCCCAGCCATCCGCCTCGTCACCCGAAGTATCACGCATCTGAGAGCCGTGGCCGCTGTAGTGGAAGACGACGATGTCGTCACGCTCGGCGTTGTGCATAAGGTGATTTCGAAACGCCTGAACGATCCCCTCGTGGGTGGCCTGATCGTTTGTCAGCACCAGAATGTGGTCTTCCGGAAACGAGTACTTGCCGATCAGAACGCCGCGCATCATCGCCACATCGTTGACGCAGCCGGCCAGCGAGGAAACCCGGGACCGATTGCGGTACTCGTTGATCCCGACCAGCAGAGCCCATTGCGTCGGTGGTCGCGTCGGCTCTGCATAGTCGACATCGGCAGGAAGTGGCGGGCGCCCCGGCTCCTGCTGTCGACCGGTGGATTCAGGTTCCCGGGACGACCACGAACAGGCAGTCGACGTCAGGACGGCAAGCAAGACCAGGGTCCATAATGTTCTCATCTCGACTCCACGATCCCGCTGTATTGGAGCGGGTAATACCCCTTGAACCTCGACCAGGTGCTCCAGTCGTTTCGGATGACCCGGCCGGCACTGCCCGAAGCTTCGTAAACGATCGGATTGCCGTCGGCTCGATAGCCGGCAAACAGGACCACGTGGCTACCCGGTTTGTTGAGCGCATCCCCGGGCTTCATATCCGTGTACCAGTTGTATTTGGGCCGCCCGGAGATCTCCCGGATGTTCCGCGTCGAGAACTCGTGGACGGGCGGCTGCCCCCAGCAAAATGCGACGAATCCCGAACAGTCGATTCCTGCCGTGCAGTTCGTGATCCCGTGCCTCGAATGGGAACCGGCGGCCTGCCCTTCGGCCAGCTTCCGGTCGAAGGTTTCGGGCGAATCCATGCCTCCCCAGTCATAAGCCACGCCGCTTACCGATTCACTCGGTTTCCAGTCGCTCGTATAGTCGCCGCTGACGCACGGAGCGTGGCGATTCCGCTCCTGGCAGGTCCAGAGATGGTCCGCGAACATCCGGGCCGTGGCCAGGATCTGATCGCGGGTCAGAGGTGGCAGGGTCCGGGCCGGTTGCCCGAGTCCGCCGATCAGACCCGCGACGACCAGAGCCGACGCGAAGATGATGGGGAGTGGAAGTTTCATCGCATCCTACTCCTGAGCTCCCGGTCGGTCGTTCTCTTCTGAACCGCCCGTCTCCCAGACTTCGATCCTCACCTCATCCCGGAGGGGGATGAGGTGAAACACGGCCTGTCGGTGCAGACGGAACTCGTCGACCGGATTGACGAAGTAGTCGTTGGGAACGTCGATCTTCTCCGCAACCAGGTGACCGTCGGGCGTGTACTTCTGGAGTCGTTTAGCGACTTCGATCGTGTCCCCACCGCCCGCGGCCTCCAGCGCGACATAGTGAGACCCACTCTCATCGGAACCCAGGTACTCGAGAGAGATCAGCCGAAGATCGCCGGTCTCCAGCTGAACCTCGAACGACTCCTGCTGGAGTCCACGGGTGGGACTGGGAGTGATCACACCCCTTCCCGGCACGAGCATCCGGGCGCGTTCCATTCCGGCCACGGCACGACTGCGCCCGCGCGACTCGGGTGGAGTTCCGCCCGCAGGGTCGATGAAATACTCCTCGCCGGTGTAGGCCTTTCGAACCAGCAGCCCACGATCCTCCAAGCGAATACTGTCCGCCGCAAAACCAATCTCCAGAGAACGGCGAAAGGTTCCTTGCTCATCGAACACGACGAGTCGATCGGCCAGAGGGTCGGCAACGACGAGCGCTCCGTCAGGCATCACGGCGAATCCTTGCGGACCCTGGGGGAGTTCATCCTCGCTGCCGGGTGCAATGGCGAGCAATGCGCGGTTCTCATCCAGACGGGCCTGCCCAAGGATCGCACTGGGCAGGTGGATCACACGCGTTGTCCCGGAGGCTACCGGCGCCGTCTGAACCGACGGGCCGAAACAGCCGGCAAGGAAAAGGGTCGTCAAACTCAGAACCTGGGCAACTCTGACGGCAGGCATCGTGGTGCTCCCGGCTCAGGCGGTCGGCGGCTCGCGCCCCACCGGCTGAGACTCATGCATCGGTCTGCTCCATCCGTGCCTGAGGGCCCGCCCGTGCTCGGGCCCGCGGCGGCGCCCCGGCCGCCTTCCGCTCAGAACCACTCGTGGAAGAAGGGCCTGGAGCCCCCCTCCACCGGCTGAACGGCTCGAGTGGGCGGTTCGAGACTCCGCGTAGCTGCGACTCCGGCCGTGTTGATGCCGGCGGCAACCGAGAAAATGATCAGCGAGTTGATGAAGTACAGCAGCAGGCGCTGCGCACCTGCGACCGACTTGTCTCCGAGAACCAGGAGACCTATCAGGAAGCTCACCGTCAAGGCCGTCCAGTTACCTGGCAGGAAACTGAACTGAGTCACCAAGGTCCCGGTGATCAGGGTTGTCGTGACACCCGCTACTCCCGGAGCGAGCATCGATTTGGCTCGAATGAACTCGTCCATATCCTCTAACGGTTGGGGCAGACTGTTGAGGCTGAGAGTAGGACAATCCGATCCGGATTGCAAGGCTCAAATTTCGAAACCGCTGCTCCGCCGGAGTCCCGCGACCCGTCCGAAGAAGCTTCGCCGCTCACTGTCGCCAAAGGATCGTCGCCTTCCGGTCCGCCCTCTTCCTGTCCCATGAAAACGACGGAGCAGCGAAATGAAAGACAGCAATCGACACGTTCGAGGTAGAGTGGCGCCATGAAGCTCTTCCGCCTCGAGAAGTCCCAGGTGTTGCGCATCTCGGTTGCCGAGGCCTGGGCGTTCTTCTCCGATCCGCAGAACCTTGTGGAGATCACACCTCCGAGCCTCGGCCTGACTCCGGAACGGGACCTGCCAAACCACATGCACCCGGGTATGATCGTGACCTACCGGATTCGGCCGCTTCCGGGCGTCCGGTCGACTTGGGTTACCGAGATCACCCATGTCGATGCTCCCCACTTCTTCGTCGACGAGCAACGCTTCGGGCCCTATCGATTCTGGCACCACCAACATCGGTTCACGCCTTGCCCCCGAGGCATCCTGGCGCAGGATCTCGTGCACTATGGCCTGCATGGCGGTTTTTTCGCAGGGTGGATCGACGGCACCCTGGTTCGACCTCAGCTGGAGAAGATCTTCGAATTCCGGCGCCGGGCTCTCCAGTCGCGCTTCGGGATTCAGCCGACAACAATGGTCTAGAATCCTGAGCTTTTCCCCTTCTTGACCGATGGTCGGAGATCTGCCGGCATCCGGGCCCGTTCCAGCCGGTGCGATGATACAATTCGGGCGTGAGTCACCGGATCGTCATCATCGAAGACGCCCAGGACATCATCGATCTCGTGCTTTACAACTTCCGCAAGGAAGGATTTGAGATCGAGGGCTTCGTGCGCGGGAGAGAGGGTCTTGCCGAGGTGGAACGCCGACCGCCCGATCTCCTTTTGCTCGACCTCATGCTTCCCGATGCGGACGGGCTCGAACTTTGCAGGCATCTGCGGCGGGACCCTCGACTGAAGGACCTTCCGATCATCATACTCACTGCAAGAGGTGAAGAAATCGACCGCGTCCTGGGTCTGGAACTCGGCGCCGACGACTATGTCGTCAAGCCGTTCAGCCCCAGGGAGTTGGTCGCCCGGGCGAAGGCCGTACTCCGTCGTCGCGAACCGCGGGTGAACCGACACGAGGTCATCGAAGTGAGCGGGCTCCGGATGGACATGCGCACCCAGGACGTTATGGTTCGCGGAGAACCGGTCGCTTTGAGTGCCCTCGAGTTCCGCCTTCTCCATTTCCTGGCCTCCAGTCCCCGGCAGGTTTTTAGTCGGGACCGACTGCTCGACGAGGTCTGGGGCGCCGACCGGTTCGTCACGCCGCGAACCGTGGACGTCCATGTCCGCCGGCTACGGGAGAAGATCGAGGAGGATCCGAGCCACCCCCTGCATCTGCAGACTGTCCGAGGTTCCGGCTATCGGTTCGTTGTAGCGCCCGAAGCAGTCTAAGCCGCCGATTTGGCAGGATCCTCTCCCCTTTCCAGTTTTCCCACCAAAATCACCAACGCGTTCTTTCTCTTCCTGCTCCTTAACAAGAAATTCATGATCCGTTCATAAGCGTTTAACTCGCCCTTGTTAGCTTCTGGGCTGCAGGAGTGTGGGACTTGAACACATCCGGATCGAAGTTCGGCATCCATGTATGACTTTCAGATTCCCAAACAATCGCGAGGAACTTTGACATCATGAACAAACAAGCCAATCGTCGGCGAATGCGAACCACCCTGTTTTCGATCGGGCTGGCCTTCGCACTGTTGGGGAGTGGAAATCCGATGTGGGCAGCCACCGACCTGCTGGGGGCCGGGGCGACGTTTCCCTACCCCTTCTACTCGAAGATCTTCGACATCTACTCCAAGCACCACGACGTCCGCATCAACTACCAGGCCATCGGCTCCGGAGGAGGCATCAAGCAGCTTCAGTCCCGGACGGTCGATTTTGGCGGTACCGACGCGTTCATGAGCGAGCAAGAACTGAAGGCGTCACCAGCCCCCGTCCTGCATATCCCCAGCTGTCTGGGCGCCGTCGTCGTGACGTACAACCTGACCGGTAACCCGAAACTGCGGATGACACCGGAAGTCGTTTCGGACATCTTCCTCGGCAAGATCACGAACTGGAACGATCCGGCGATCAAAGCGCTCAATCCCTCGGCCTCTCTGCCGAACCTCCCCATGTCGGTGGCCCATCGCTCCGACGGGAGTGGCACGACCTTCATCTTCAGCGACTACCTCACGAAGGTGAACCCGGAATGGAAGAGCAAGGTCGGGACGGGGAAGTCCTTGAACTGGCCGGTGGGAGTCGGAGCCAAAGGGAACGCGGGAGTCGCCGGAATCATCCAACAGCTTCCAGGTTCGGTCGGCTATGTCGAGTTGATCTACGCTATCGAGAACACCATGCCCTTTGCGACGATCAAGAACCGCTCGGGCAATTACATTACGCCGAGCATCGACTCGGTCAGCCTCGCCGCGAATGTCGAGCTGCCGGATGATACTCGCGTCTCGATCACCGACACGGATGCCGCTCAGGGCTATCCGATCAGCAGTTTCACATGGCTGATCTTCTACAAGGACCAGAACTACGGAGGACGATCCAAGGATCGGGCCCAGGCCACCAGGAATCTGCTTGAGTACGTCATTCACGACGGTCAGTCGGCTGCGGCGCCACTCCACTACGCGCCTCTGCCCGACGCCGCCGTCAAGAAGGCCGAGGCGATCCTCCGTTCGATCACGTATGATGGACAATCCTTACAGTAAGTCCTTGCGGGATTTCGCTGAGCAACACGTGGGAGGTCGGTTCAGCTTGGCCGACCTCTCCTTTCGTTTCCTTGGGAAACGCCTATCCATGGACGAAGGTGGACTGCAGGAACGACTCTTCCGCCTGGTCTTGTTCCTGGCGGCGGTGGTGGTCATTGGTGTCGTCGGGGCGACGCTGCTCACTCTGATTTTGGGCTCGTTGACCTCGTTGAAGGCCTTCGGTCCGGCATTCCTGACAGGCACGACCTGGGACCCGGTCACAGGGGAGTTCGGGGCCCTTCCGTTTCTGGTTGGGACTTTGGTCAGCTCGCTGCTCGCCCTGCTGATCTGCATACCCTTCTCGCTCGCGATTTCGCTGTTCCTCGGTGAGCTCTTTCGCGAGGGAAAGGCATCGACGGTCCTCAAGAGTGCCGTCGAATTGCTGGCGGGAATTCCCTCGGTCATTTACGGATTCTGGGCCCTGCTGGCACTCGTGCCTCTGGTTCGGCAACTGCAGATCTGGCTCGGCATTCCTCCCTACGGGGTCGGCCTCTTCACGGCGTCCCTGATCCTTGCCGTGATGATCGTTCCCTATTCCGCTTCCATCGGGCGCGAGGTCGTCGTGCTGACACCTGCGGAGCTGAAAGAGGCGGCCTACTCCCTTGGCGCCACGCGGTTCGAGGTCGTGCGTCGAGTCGTGCTGCCCTACGCCCGTTCGGGGATCACTGCAGGAATCCTGCTGGCCTGGGGACGGGCTCTCGGTGAGACCATGGCCGTCACTATGGTGATCGGAAATGCCAACAATCTTCCGGCCGGTCTGTTCAGCCCGGCCAACACGATGGCCAGCGTGATCGCCAACGAGTTTACCGAGGCAACCGATCCGCTCTACCTGTCGAGTCTGATCGAGATCGGACTCCTCCTGTTCGTGGTCACGGCCGTCGTCAACATTGTCGGCAAGTTCGTGATCAAACGGTGGCAGACGACATGAGAGAGCGCAGCATCCGCCTTCGAACGCTGCAGAACCGGATCTTCAGGATTTCCGTGATCCTGCTGTCCGGTCTTTCGATCGTGCCGCTGGTCTTCATCCTCTACCAGATCGTGCACCAGGGCATCACGTCGATCGACTGGGAGTTTCTCGTCGAACTGCCCCGACCGGTCGGTGAAGAAGGCGGGGGAATCGCCAATGCCATCGTGGGAACGGGACTGCTCGTTCTGGTGGCCTCGCTGGTGGCGATCCCGGTCGGCGTGGCTGCGGGGGTCTATTTCAGCGAGCATGCCGGCAGCAAGCTGTCTTATTGGGGAGAACTTTCCGTCGAGATCCTGCAGGCCGTGCCCTCGATCGTCGTAGGCATCCTCGCCTATGAATGGGTCGTCAAACCGATGCACTCATTTTCGGCCTTTTCCGGCGGGGTGGCGCTGGCGATCATGATGCTTCCCGTCATTGCGCGCACGACGCAGGAAACGCTCAAGCTGATCCCCTATTCGCTCAAAGAGGCCGCCCTGGCGCTGGGCGTCCCGTACTGGAAGACCCTGCTCAAGGTCGTCCTGCCCAGTGCGCTCAGCGGCATTCTGACGGGGATCCTCCTCGGCATCGCGAGGATTGCCGGGGAGACGGCTCCCCTGCTCTTTACCGCCTTCGGCAACCCCTTCATGAACTGGGACGTCACCCGACCCACGGAATCGTTGCCGCTGCTGATCTTCAACTACGCGACGAGTCCTTATCCCCAATGGCATACCATTGCCTGGGGTGCTTCCCTGGTCCTGGTCATCCTTGTCCTGGGTCTCAATCTCATCACTCGAATTGTGACGGCACGATGGAAAATCCAGTTCTGAAAGTCGAAGACTTTTCCGCGTCCTTTGGCCGGAAACGCATCCTCGAGGGCGTCAATCTCGAGATCGAAAGGGAGCGGGTGACGGCCATCATGGGACCCTCAGGCTGCGGCAAAACGACGCTGATCCGTTGCATCAACCGCATGCATGAACTGACCGAAGGAGCCTCGGTCCAGGGACAGGTCTACCTGAACGGCGAAAGCATCTACGAAATGAACTCGATGCAACTGAGACGCCGAGTCGGCATGGTCTTTCAAAGGCCCAATCCTTTTCCGACCATGAGCATCCAGGACAATGTTCTGGCAGGCTACCAGCTGAACGGCATCCGGCTCAGCCGTGAGGAAAAGCGCTCCGTGCTCGAGCAGTCCCTGCGCCGAGCCGCCCTTTGGGACGAAGTCAAAGACGACCTGCCCCGTCGCGGCGTCTTCCTGTCCGGAGGGCAGCAACAGCGCCTGTGCATCGCCCGGGCATTGGCCATGAACCCCGAGATCCTTCTGTTGGACGAGCCGACATCCGCTCTGGATCCCAAGGCCACGGGCCATATCGAGGAGCTGATCGGGGAGTTGAAATCGACGGTCACGATCCTGATGGTGACCCACAACATAGCCCAGGCCGCTCGAGTCTCCGACTTTACGGCCTTCCTCTACCTGGGTGAACTCGTGGAGTTCGGACCCAGCAGCAAGATGTTCACGACTCCCAAGGACCAGCGAACGGAAGAATACCTGACCGGTCGCTTCGGATAGCTCCCGGGGGGCGTGTGTCTCGATTCGGAGCCAACTCGACATGGACAACCGACTTCTCTCCGATCTGGAGGAACTCAAGCAGTGCTTTCTGACCATGGGCACCCTGGTCGAAAGAAATGTGGACGACGCCATCCAGGCCCTGACCGGGCAGGACGCCCCGCTGGCCGGCAACGTGGCGAAGCGGGACGACCAGGTTGATCTCCTCGAAATCCAGATCGACAAGCAGTGCCTGGAATTCGTGGCCCTTCGCGGACCCCTGGCCGGCGATCTGAGATTTGCCGCGACCGCCCTCAAAGCGGTCAAGGATCTGGAGCGTATCGGCGATATCGCCAAGCATGTGGCCAGGCTGACCCTCAAGGTCCTGGATGAGTCCACAATAACGGAGCTCCTCGAAATCCCCCAGATGGCGGAGGCCGCCCGGATGATGCTCCACTCGGCCATGGAGGCCTTTGTCGGCCGGGACGTGGCTCTCGCCCGGCAGGTCATCGAGACCGATGATGTCCTGGATGAGCTGCTGAAGAGGATGTTCAACTCGCTTGTGGATGCGATCGCCTCGGGAGCCCTCCAGATCGACCAGGGCTTCCTTCTCCTTTCGATCGCCAAGTATCTGGAACGGGCGGGCGATCACAGCTGCAATATCTCGAAGATGGTCATCTTCATGGTTCAAGGCAGAGATATCCGCCACGCTTCCAAGGTTCGGGGCTCTTCTGCCTGATCGACCGAAAGAACTCCCGAGAAAATTGCATCGAAGTCGCCTGTGGTAGCAGCCTCTTCGATGCCGAAGTCGAACCGCTCCACAGGTTGCTTCTTGCCCGAAGGTTTGTCCGTCGGCTCATTGCGCAGTCCTCAGCTGCACCGTAAGCTTGTAGGTGACCATGAAACGATGTTCACTGAAAAAGCCTTTCCGCGGCACGATCCTGAGGCTGGTCGCACCACTGTTGCTGTGGCCGGCAACCGTCGTCGTACTCTGCCAACCACCGCCGGCCGAGAAGAACCCGGCGCCCGACACGCAGCCGGAGAGCGAGTGGGTTCTTTGGTACCGGCAGCCCGCCACCGAGTGGGTCCAGGCGCTCCCCGTCGGCAACGGCAGACTTGGAGCCATGGTCTATGGTGGGATCGATCGGGAACGGATCCAGCTCAACGAGGACACTATCTGGTCCGGAGGGCAACCACGTCCCGCCCCGGCGGGCGCCTACCAGTGGCTGCCGAAGATCCGGCAGCTTCTCTTCGAAGGCAGTTACGCGGAGGCCGAGACGCTCGTCCGTACCAAGCTCCTGGTCGGAAAGGCCGAGGGCACGAGTTACCAGACCATGGGCGAACTCGTGCTGGAGAGCGACCTGACAGGGACAGCCTCCGACTACCGTCGCTCGCTCGATCTGGATTCCGGGATTGCCCGGACTTCGTTTCAGGTCGACGGCGTCACCTATTATCGCGAAGTACTCGCGAGCGCTCCCGATCAGGCGATCGTCGTGCACCTCCGCGCCGACCGGCCGGGGGCTCTCGACTTCTCGACATACTTCGAGCGTTCCGACGTGGCTATTAAGGTGTTGGGCACGGACACGCTGGTGATGAGCCGTGATACCCGCACGGGTCAGCCCACCGACGGCGTCAAGTTCGCCGCTGTCTTGAAGATTCTGCCGGGCGACGGAGAGGTCCGCGCCGATGGCAACCACCTGGTCATATCCGGGTCGAGTGAAGTCACCCTGCTCGTCACCGCTGCCACCGACTACAATCCGAACGACCCGCTCGAGCCGCTGACGATCGACTACCGCGCCCAGGCTCTCCGTGAGGTCCGGCAATCGAGCAGGCGATCCTACACCGAGCTTCGCCGACGCAGCACCGAGGACCACCAGGGCCTGTTCCGCCGGGTCGATCTGCAGCTCTCGACAGAGCCGCCGGCCCGCCTGCCTACCGATGCACGCCTGGAAGCCTTGCAGAGGGGTGCCGATGATCCCAACCTGGTCGCTCTCTATTTTCAGTACGGACGCTACCTGCTGATCGGTTCTTCCCGGCCCGGTGATCTCCCGGCAAACCTCCAGGGTGTTTGGAACCAGGACATCTGGGCTCCCTGGGGATCCGACTATCACATCAACATCAACCTCCAGATGAACTACTGGCCGGCCGAGGTGACGAATCTTTCCGAATGCCACGCACCCTTCTTCGACTTCGTGGAACACTACGCCGCGGTGTCCGGCCGACAGACCGCGCGGGATTACTGGGGCGCTCGAGGTTTCGTCGGCCACTACACCACCGACGCCTGGCTCTACACGCCGACGGCCGGACAGCCCAAATGGGCACTCTGGCAGATGGGCGGTGCCTGGTGTACGCGGCAGTTCATGGAGCACTACCGGTACACGGGTGACCGACGGTTTCTCGAGAAGCGTGCCTATCCGATCCTTCGGGACGCGAGTCTGTTCCTCCTGGACTGGCTCGTGCCGGATCCGCGATCGGGCAGACTGGTCTCGGGTCCAAGCGCGTCTCCCGAGAACGAATTCATCGGACCCGACGGGCAGAAGCATTCGGTTTCGATGGGAAATTCGATGGATCAGGAGATCGCCTGGGATACTTTCCACAATTTCCTGTCTGCCGCACACGAGCTGAACATCCGGGATGACGTGACCGCCTCGGTCGAGGCCGCGCTGGATAAGCTCGCTCTTCCCAGGATCGGATCGGACGGCCGGCTGATGGAATGGGCCGAGGAGTTCCAGGAACCTGAACCCGGACACCGGCATCTCTCCCATCTGTTTGGCCTCTATCCCGGTTACCAGTTCACGCTCGACCGCACGCCCCAATATCTGACGGCGGCCCGCAGGACGATCGACTATCGGCTCGCTCACGGAGGTGGTCACACCGGCTGGAGCCGAGCCTGGATCATCAATTTCTGGGCCCGTTTCAAGGATGCGCAGAGGGCTTACGAAAACGTGCAGGCACTGCTGACCAAATCAACGCTGACAAATCTGTTCGACAACCATCCGCCCTTTCAGATCGACGGGAACTTCGGGGGCACTGCCGGCATCGCGGAGATGCTCCTTCAAAGCCACAACGGCGAAATCGATCTGTTGCCTGCACTGCCCAGACAGTGGGGATCCGGCCGTTTCAGCGGCCTGCGTGCCCGGGGTGGATTCGAGGTCAGCCTCAGCTGGAAGAATGGGCGGCCCGTTCAGACGAGCATCCAGTCGCTTCTCGGCAAACCGTGTCGCGTCCGGTCCGGTACGACGGTCCAGAGCTTCGAAACCGTCGCCGGAGAGACCTACACGTTCAGAGGCCCGGACCTGGAGTAGCGCACGGTCCTGCAGGCCGGTCAAACGACGCGTCTGCGGAGATCCGGTGCGTCAATTCCGGCCCCTGGAACTTCACGGTGACATCGAAAGTGATCGGTCTTGAGAAACAAGATGCCGTCAGTCGGTGGGTCGGCGACCTCCTGGCCAAGCGTGTGGCCCCTTACGTCCGAGACAGGACCATGGCAGTATGAGGCCATGTTCAAAGCCGTCAAGGATGCCTTTCTCGTTCCATTCGACGAAACGTTTCGGGTCAAAGACGTGGCCACGCGGCCGTCCGACGAGGATCGCCACAAGGATCGGAACAAGAAACAGCTACATAAACTCGTCAAACGGCTCGACCACCAGCAGAGGATTCTCTTCGCCGACAACCGTTTTTCCGTCCTGCTGATCTTCCAGGCGCTCGATGCGGCCGGCAAGGACAGTACCATCCGCGCGGTCCTCCGCGGAGTCAATCCAGCGGGCTGTCAGGTCTTTTCGTTCAAGCAACCCACGCCGGAAGAACTCGACCATGATTTTCTATGGCGCACACACAGCCGACTTCCCGAGAGAGGACGCATCGGCGTCTTCAATCGCAGCTACTACGAGGAAGTCCTGGTGGTCCGGGTCCATCCGGAATTCCTCGACGACCAGAGGCTGGGCGTGCGGCCGCGGTCGAAGGCTCTCTGGGAGCAGCGTTTCGAATCGATTCGCAATCACGAACTGCACCTGGCGCGGAACGGTACGCTGATCCTGAAGTTCTGGCTGAACGTCTCGAAGGACGAACAGCGCAAGAGGTTCCTCTCTCGTCTCGAGGACCCTTCGAAGAACTGGAAGTTCTCGGAAGCGGACGTCCATGAGCGCGGTTTCTGGGACGACTACCAGAAAGCCTACGAGGAGACCCTGCGGGAAACGTCCCGCTCCTGGGCTCCCTGGTACGCCATCCCGGCCGACGACAAACCGTTCATGCGCTACACGGTGGCGAGGATTATCGTCCAGAACCTGCGCCGCCTCCCCCTGCAATACCCACAGATCGGACCGGACAAGGTCGCCGAATTCGAGCGGATGCGGGAGCGGCTTGAGAAAGACTGATGTGGCACTTGTGCAGTGGCGACGATTGAAGAGGTTTCGGGCTCCGGGTTTTGGGGGCGTGTTGCCTCGACCCTCTGGACCCTCCTTTGACCCTTGTCGTCCGGCCGTCGAGACCGGCGGACCCGATTACACGCCAAGGTGCGACGGACGCAAAGGACTCAAAAACAAAGAAGACCTTTGCGTTCGCTGCGGCTTTGCGTGAGATCGAGCCGCCGAGGTTTCGCGTGTAGACCGAAATTTCAAACCAGATCTGGGCTGAGGCCATTTGGGCAACACGCCCTCGCGTTGCGAAACCCGGAACCCGAAAGGGATTAACCGAGACCCACTTAGTCTTCAGCGTCGTAGAGCGGCGTGCTCAGGTAGCGTTCGCCGTTGCTCGGGCAGATGTAGACGATCAGCTTGCCGGCGTTCTCCGGCCGGCGGGCAACCTCGAGAGCCGCCCAAGTGGCCGCACCGGACGAGATGCCGACCATCAGTCCCTCTTCGCGCGCCATTCTGCGGGCCATCTGGAAGGCGCTGTCATTGGATACCTGGACCACGTCGTCGATGATCTCGGTGTTGAGCACGTCGGGCACGAACCCGGCACCGATCCCCTGGATCTTGTGCGGTCCCGGCTTTCCGCCGGACAGGATGGCGGAGCCTTCCGGCTCGACCGCGATGGCCCGAAAGGACGGCTTGCGGGATTTGATCACCTCGGCAACGCCCGTGATGGTACCGCCCGTTCCCACTCCTGCGACCAGGATGTCGACCTCGCCGTTGGTATCTCTCCAAATCTCTTCGGCGGTTGTCCTGCGATGAACCTCAGGATTCGCCGCATTCTTGAACTGCTGGGGGACCCAGCCGTTGGCCGTTTGGCCGGCCACTTCGTCCGCCTTCGCGATCGCGCCCTTCATACCGTCCGCTCCGGGAGTCAATACCAACTCGGCGCCGAACCCCTTCAAGAGTTTGCGCCGTTCCACGCTCATCGTGTCGGGCATGGTCAGGATCAGTCGATACCCCTTCGCAGCAGCGACCATCGCCAGTGCGATTCCGGTATTCCCGCTGGTCGGTTCGACGATGACCGTTTTGCCAGGCTGGATCTTGCCCTCCTTTTCGGCGGCCTCCACCATGGAACGGCCGATCCGGTCCTTGACGCTTCCGGCCGGATTGAAGAACTCGAGCTTTGCGACGACCTTCGCTTCGGTGTCATTCAGTCCGTTCAATCGAACCAGCGGCGTGTTGCCGATCGATTCGTTGATCGAACCATAAATTCTTTGTCCCGTTTCCTTTCCGACCGTTGCCTGTGTGCTCATGCCCAACCATCCTTTCCGCGAATGTCTAGTATTCCGATAGGTTTTAATCTTAAACTGCCATTTTACGCTTTCCATTTCCCGCAAGTCAAGCCGGGAGGTGGGGTTGGGAGGATAGTCAGCGGCGGATGACTCTCCCCGCCAAGCGGACCGCAACGCAAGGGCAAAGGGCGAAGTGGATGCAGGCCCGCCGAAACCCGAAACCCGCAGGGTGACAACTTCCGGCCAGGACTTGACAGACTCGCCGTCCGGGCCGTCCGGCGGCAGTCCGGAATCCCGGTCAGTTCGAATCCTCGGAAGCCGAACCCTCCCTGTTCGGCTCCGCCTCGAGACTGAGCCGCACGGCGACACGCTCGCGAAGGACCACCCGATATCGTCTTAGCGCTTCCCGGAGGATATCAGTGTCCACGTCACCCGAAGAAGGATCCAGCACCAGGTTTCGCCAGGGAGGGTCTTCTCCGTAATCATAGCCGCCGAACACGACGACGGCGGTTCCGAATGCGCGGGGAATCCTTCCCGACCCGGCAGGCGGAATCCATTCGTCAGCCCAGGAATAGATCCAGCGGGCATCCTCGCCCAGCAGGCGAATGCACCCGTAACTTTGGGGCCTGCCAGGCACCGCATACTGGTGAAACGCCACGCCCATCGAGGTATGGAGATTGAAATACCAGGGCATGATCCAGTGGGAGTTGATCGTGCTGACCTTGCGTCGGGATCTCCAGTTGGTGTGATAGAGACCGGCAGGCGTCGGATGTCTCCTGGCCCCGGTCGAAACCGGTCCCCAGCGCACGAGTCTGCCCTTTTCGTAAGCGGCGAAGACCTGCACACGCAGTGAAACCAGAACCGCCTTCGGAATGTCGGCCAGCTCCGTCATCGTCAGAGGAAAGGGACTGTAGCGCCCGAAATCAAAGGGCGCCTCGGGCACCGCCAGCTCCACGTTCCGGCGCATGTGTCCGAGGTCTCGCCGATTGATTTTTTCGAGCAGGAGCGTCCCCTGTTTTCCCAGTTGTTTCTGAAGCTTCCGGAGGTCAGCCGGGGAACGGATCCTCTCGGCATGAAAAACACGGCCGCCCCCGGCAGGGCCGACTCGCCGTGCCAACTCCGTCGGAGTTGCACCCACCAGGCAGGAGAGCAGCGATAGGCCAAAAAGGAAACGGGCTAATCTCACTCCAAAACCCAGAATATCAGAGCGCCCTGCCGGTCTGTAGTGTCGGGACTTGGTCGGAACTGGTCACCTCGCGGTTTGATGAGGAACCCGGGGACGCGGAACCTGGAACCCGCCGTCCCTCTATCCCATTCCCCACATCACCAGCAGCACACCGGCCCCCAGCATGCTGATGAAACCGCCGGCCAGCCAGAGCGCCAGGCCCCGCGTGCCGTGGATGAGCACGAGCATCCACTTGACCGCCGCGTTGGCCACGAGCGCGATCACCACGGAAACGACCGCCACGTGCACGTGAATGGACCCTCCCTGGACGAGGTTCGCCAAAGACAGTCCGATCGCGCTGACCCCTCCCAGACCTGCCAGCGCGCTGGCGAGATAGATGCCCTGATCTCCGAACCAGGTCGCTGCGCCTTTCGAAACGAAAAAGACGACGATGAACAGGATGCCGAACAACAGCGCCGGCTTCAGAGAAAACGGATTCTCAAGCACCGGCTTGACGGGCACCGAGTCCTTTCCTCCGGAGTTCAGTCGCCACACGAAAAACGAACCGACGAGGCCGACGGCCAGCATGACTCCCAGGGGCAAGGTCAGAGCTTGGCCGAGCTCACCGTCGACCAGCCAGATGAGCAGGAGCACGCGGGGAAACTGGATCGAGTTGGCGAGTACGCCGGCCACGGCACAAATACGCGAAAGACCGGCCGTCTCCCGGTCCCGTTCCGCCAGCGACATCGTCACCGCCGTCGTCGAGACGACGGCGCCGAGCACCGAAGTGATCAGCAGACCACGCTGGTTTCCGAAGATCCGGACCAGGATGTATCCGACGTAGCTGATGCCCGAGACCAGAATGATCAGCATCCAGATCTGGAAAGGGTTGAAGAAATCGAGCGGCCCGATATATCGGTTGGGTAGAAGCGGCAGCACGATGAAGACGATCGCCAGAAACTTCAGGGTGCCCAGGAACTCCTGCTCGCTGAGCCGATGGCGCACGAACTCGTGCATCACCTTCTTGGAAGTCAGCAGGATCACGAGGACAATCGAACTGCTGATGGCCAGGACTTCGTGATCGCGCAGAAGAAAGCCGAGCCAGAAAGTGAAGAGAGCCGACATTTCGGTGGTCAGACCGAAACCGCCCCGTGGATCGCGAACGTAGCCGACCGCCATCAGGAGAGTGACCGCCGCGAAGGTACAGACGGTCAGGGCGGGTTGATCGATCAGAACCGTCGCTGCTCCCAGCAGCGCGATGATGGGATAGGTTCGAACGCCGGCAGTCCGGTGTCGGCCCTCTTCGAGATCCCGGTATCGCTCGGATCCGATCAGCAATCCGATCGCGAGCGCTTCTCCGAAGATCTTGAACGACTCGAGACTCAACACGCTTCTCCGGCCTCCCATCGCGACCGACGGAGGCAGCGCATGTCTCAGGCGCTCTGGCGCGTCTGTCGTTCTTTCAGGAAGTCTTCGATCGTACGAACGACAGTCGGAAGATACGTGTAGAGCGCACAGTCGCCCTCATCCCGGGGGGGGCAATAATCCTTGTCGACTCGTCCCTGACAGGCCGGACAGATTTCACGATACATCCGCTCGAAATAGTCTTCCATCCAGGGTCGATGGCCGAGCTGCTCGACGATCGAGACGAGACGGTTCAGGTAGATGTCGATCGGACAGGTCTCGAAGGCTTCCAGAGTGCACGATCCGTCCAGGGCAAAGGACACGCAGATGGGGCAGACGTTGTCCTTGAGCCGGCGTTCCAGTTCGACCCGCTCGCTGTCACTCAGAGCCGGCCGGCGTTCGCGATTCTCTTCGACTTCCCGTATCCGCTCGAGCCATTCCGCCGACGGTCGAACCGGCTGCAGCGTGGCCCGCACCTCTCTCCAGGCCGTTTCGCAGGCATCGAGAGGGGCCTCCGGCGTCACGACTTCCTCGACCGGCACTCCATGCCGCAAATGGAGGTACAAAGCTTCCGCCTTGAGATTCTCTGCACGCGCACGCTTCTCACGAGCTGCTTCCGCCCGGTCACGAACCTGGCGAACCTCCGCTACCAACTGGTCGCTTGCCGCTTGATTCTCCGCTTTCAGTAGATTCAACTCGGCACGGATCTCCGACATCCGCCTTTGAGCCTGATTCAATGCATCACCACTACCGGACACGTTTTAGGCACCTCCTATCATGACGATTATTGACGATTGTCGTGATGATTTCAAACTGCTGCCGGCTCCGTTAGGATGGAGGGGAAGGAGAAATCATGTGGGCTCAGAGATTCCGGGAGATTGTCCTTGTGCACATCGCCCTGCTTCTGGCCGTGGGTGCCGCCCTTGCGCGGGAAGTCCGGGAACAGCCGCGCCTCGAGCATCCCATCCGGGTCATGACCTTCAATATCCGCGTCGGCACGGCGCCGGACGGCGAGAACCGCTGGCAAAATCGAAGAAGCCTCGTCATCGACGTGATCGAGAAGAACCACCCCGATCTGCTGGGGCTCCAGGAGGCCCTGCGCTTTCAGATCGACGCCCTGCTCGAGGCTTTGCCCGAATACGCCGAAATCGGACAGGGGCGCGATGATGGGCAGATGAAAGGTGAGTATTCGGCGATTCTCTATCGGCGGGATCGCTTTCAGGTGCAGGCGCAGGACACCTTCTGGTTCTCCGACTCACCGAACGAGCCAGGCTCCATGACGTGGGGCAATCACTATCCTCGGATTTGCACGTGGGCCCGCTTTCTCGATACTGAATCGGGGTTCCGCTTCTATCACTTCAATCCTTCCGACCACTTTCCCGTCACGGCCACGCTTCGCTGACCTGTGCGCCACCGGCCGCCGAGTCCGAAGCGCTGCGCGGGCAGGCACCGATCCGCTTTGCATCCGCTGAACCGATTCAGGCGTATTTTCGTTCAGTTATGAAAGGGACGGCCGAAGCAGGACCCTGTTTGGGTCGAGGTGCGTCGTCGAGATATAGTATCCAGCGAATGCCTCAGCAGTCGTCCTGATTGGCGACGGCTTGCGAATGGAGATTCGAACAGGCACATGAAGCTCTCTCAGGGATCCACCATCGGCCACTATGCCGTCACCGGCTGCCTGGGAGCCGGCGGGATGGGTGAGGTCTATCGCGCAAGGGACACGAAGCTGAAGCGCGACGTGGCGCTGAAGATCCTCCCGGACCACGTGTCGAACAACCCGGATTCCCTCAGTCGGTTCGAACGGGAGGCCGTCGTCCTCGCCCAGCTCTCACATCCCAACATCCTCTCCATCCACGATTTCGGCAACTACGATGGCGTGACCGTCGCCGTCATGGAATTGCTCGAGGGCCGGACATTGCGGCAGGTGATCGATGAAACCGGTCTGTCGGCCCGGCGGTCGATCGAAATCGGCGCCCAGATTGCGGAGGGTTTGGCGGCGGCCCATTCCAAGGGCATCGTCCACCGGGATCTGAAGCCCGAGAACATCTTCATCACCGACGATGGACAGATCAAGATCCTGGACTTCGGACTGGCCAGGATCGAGCCGGCGAACTCGCCTTCCGGGGCCGCTCACGATGCGATTCCGACTGAGACCGAGCCGGGCGTCATCAAGGGGACGATCGGCTACATGGCGCCCGAGCAGTTGCGAGGCCATAGCGTCGACGGCCGCAGTGACATCTTCTCGTTCGGCTGCATCCTCTATGAGATGCTGACCGGCCAACGGGCCTTCGCCAGGGAAACGGTCGCCGACACGATGACGGCCATCCTGACGGAGAATCCTCCCGATTTCCTGGCATCGGGCCGACAGGTACCGCCCGAAGCCGAGAGGGTCGCGAACCACTGCCTGGAGAAGAGCCCGGATCGTCGCTACCAATCCGCCAGAGACCTGGCGATGCATCTGCGCTCGCTCGCCTCGAGCCCCGAGATCTCGGTCGGATTCGGATGGTCCGGACTGCGGCACATGAATCGCAAATGGCTGGCCGTGATGGGCGTCGTGATCGTACTGGCCCTCGCCGTCCTCTGGTTCTTCCTGCCGCGGGGCGTTCCTCGCAGCGCGACTTCACGTCCTTCGGTCGCGGTCCTCTATTTCGAGAACAACACCGGCGACGAGTCTCTCGACTGGCTGCGGACGGCGCTGACGAACATGCTCGTGACCGACCTGTCCCAAAGGCCGCAGATCGAGGTCCTCAGTACGGACCGTCTGTTCCAGATCCTGAAGGAGCTCGGCAACCTCGACGAGCCGACCGTCTCGTTCGAATCGATCCAGCGGCTGGCGCGCCGGGCCAGCGTGCGCACGGTCGTTCTGGGCAGCTTCGTTCGTGCCGGAGACACCTTCCGTCTGAGCACACGGATTCAGGACG
Source organism: uncultured Acidobacteriota bacterium (assembly GCA_963823995.1). GTDB lineage: Bacteria > Acidobacteriota > UBA6911 > RPQK01 > JAPXNP01 > JARRKC01. The sequence continues at coordinate 959,718 of CAWGNQ010000006.1, read as the reverse complement.
CCTCCAGCGGGCGAATCCTGGCCACTGAACGAGTCGAAGGAGTCGGCGAGTCGAGCATTTTCGAGATGGTCGATGAGTTGACCCGCCGCATCCAGATTGCCCTGGAGGTTTCGGATTCCGGTGGAAAAATGGCCCGGAGCATCGAATCGGTCACCACCTCCTCTTTCGAGGCGTATCGGTATTACAACCAGGCCAACGAACTCCACGCCCAGTCCAAGGAGAGGGAAGCCATTCCCCTGCTCGAGAAGGCGGTCAAGCTGGATCCGGACTTCGCGATGGCCCTGGCAAAATTGTCGGTCAGCCATTGGAATCTGGGGCAGGTGCAGGAGTCTCATGACTATGCCCGCCGGGCCCTGGAGCATGTGGACCGGCTGCCCGACCGGGAGCGTTATTACATCGAAGGGCGCTACTACAGCCTGGACCCGGAGACCGTGCCCAAAGCGGTCGAGGCCTATGAAACGGCCATCGCCCTCTACCCGGATCATATGGCGGCACGGCACAATCTGGCCAACCTCTACCTGTCGCTGGGACGATACGAGGACGCGATCACACAGTATGAAGCCCTGCGCAAAGGGGGCTCCACATTTGCCGGCACCTATACGAATCTGGCGAACGCCTATGCCCAAACGGGCCAGGTGGATCAGGGACATCAAGTGCTCGAGGAATTCGTCACCGAACATCCGGACTCGGCCGTCGGCAATCGCGAGCTGGCCTCCTTTCTGATTCAGACAGGTCACGTTCAGGATTCCCTCTCCTATTTGAAACGGGCCGAGATCCTCGCCCCCGGTGACCTGGAAAACAAGCTGCTGGAATGGAGTGCCTACGTGTTGTCCGGAGACATCGCGGCGGCCGACAGTGCTGCCGAAGCGGTGGCGACCTCCCCGGAGCCCTATTGGAAGGCAAGGGCACTCGACATGCAGGCAACCCTCTCCTTGCTGCAGGGCCGACTCGACCAGGGTCTGGCTCAGCTTGGTCAGGCCGAAGCCCTTTTTCCGGAACCCGGGGTCAACCGGGCCAGTCTCCTCCTGACTCACAGCAGCATCGAACTGCTCGCCGGAAACGGGGAACAGGCACTCAAGCTCGCAGAGGCTGCGTACACGGCTGCCCACGGCTATCCGGTCGAGACCGACATCCTCGAGGTCGCTGCCTGCTCCCAGGCCCTGCTCGGACGGAGGGACGAGGCCCGCAATACCTTCGAGGATCTGCGCACCCGCTACCAGCTTCTGCCGTCCCGGATCGTGGTCCGCATGGACAATTTCATTCTGGGGACCATGGCTCTGCTGGAGAAACAGTCCGACGAAGCGGTCGCACGTTTCGAGGAGGCCTGGGCGACCTACCCCGAGAGCTTCAACACGATCGACGACCCGCACTGCTACGTCACCGGGCTTGCATACTGGGAGGCGGGACGGCACGATGACGCGGCTCACTGGTTTCTGCGGCTTCACGAACACGCCAAGGAGCGCCTGAGTAACCCGATCGGCTACGTCCGCTCGCTTTTCTACCTTGGGCGGCACTACCTGGACACGGGAGATCGGGAGCGGGGCCGCCGCTACCTGACTCAATTTCTCGAGCACTGGGGTCAGGGCAGTCTCGATCCGGACCTGGTGCGGGAAGCCCGTTCGCTGCTTCGAACCTGATACGATGGGAGAGCCGTTCCGGGTGTCGTGGTGCCTTCGACTGCCCGGGGGAATCGTCCGGCATGCAACGAAGCCCCCTGTTTCGTGAGATTTCAGCGACGGAGAGATCACAGTGGACGACAAGGATGCCTTTCCAGCAATCGAAGCCAAGATGAAGGATGCGGGCGTGCCCGATCTGGCGATCGCGTCCTTTCGCTACTACTACCGAAAACTGGCCTCGGGCGAGTCAGGCATGCTGCCTGAAGATTCGATCCATCCCATCGATTCCGTGCCACGCCTGGAGGATCTGGGCAATCAGGCCGCCGGAATGGGTACCCGACTGCACGAACAGACCGTGCTGATCAAGCTCAACGGCGGACTTGGCACGAGCATGGGGCTGGATCGGGCCAAATCGGTCCTCACCGTGAAGCGGGACTTGAATTTTCTCGACATCATCATCCGTCAGGCCCGGAATGATGGTTGCCGGCTCCTCTTGATGAACAGCTTCAACACCGAAGAAGATACCGCTTCCGTACTCGAGCGTTACCCCGGTCTCAGCCGGGATATTCCCGTGACCTTTCGGCAGCACCGGGTTCCCAAGATCGATCGACGGAATCTGCAGGCCGTCGAACACCCGCAGGACCCTGAGCTCGAGTGGTGTCCGCCCGGCCACGGAGATCTCTACAATGCTCTGGTCACCAGTCAGGCGCTCGATCAACTCCTCGATGCCGGGATTCGATTTGCCTTCATCTCGAACTCCGACAACCTGGGAGCCGCACTGCACGAGGGGATCCTCGGTTACTTCGCCGACCGGGAGCTCGACTTCCTGATGGAAGTCGCTCATCGAACCGACGCCGACCGCAAGGGAGGACATCTGGCTCGGAGCCGGGACGAAGATCGATTCCTTTTGCGCGAATCGGCGCAGTGCCCCGACGAGGATCGCGAACAGTTCCAGGACATCGAACGGTACCGCTTCTTCAACACGAACAATCTGTGGATCAACCTCTCCGCCCTGCGCAGGAAGCTCGACCGGGAAGAGTTCCTTCGCCTGCCGATGATCCGCAATGAGAAGACCGTCGATCCCCGCGATCCCGATTCGACCCCTGTCTTCCAGCTCGAGACGGCGGTCGGTGCCGCCATCGCGCTCTTCGAGAACGCAGGCGTGATCGAAGTTCCTCGCAGCCGCTTCGCCCCGGTGAAGACTTGCGAGGACCTGCTGGTCGTCCGCTCCGACGCCACCGTACTGACCGACGATAACCGCGTCATTCCGGCTCCGGAGCGTTCCGAGGGCCCCCCTGTGCTGTCGCTGGATGAGAAGTACTACAAGCTGATCGACGATCTCGAGAGCCGTTTCCCCGAGGGGCCGCCCTCCCTGGTCAAGTGCCGCCGTCTGAAGGTCAGCGGCGACATCCTGTTCGGCCGGGAAGTCCGGCTCGAAGGCGATGTCGAGCTCATCAACCGTTCGGACAGCCAGGCGAAAGTCGAGCAGACGACGATCGAGGGCAGGCAGGTCGTGGGCTGAAGGCTTTCAGGATGGGAGGGTCCAGACTGTCCCTTAATCCCCGATTGTCCTATATAGTACCGGCAGGATGAGCGTGCCTTCCCTGTTTGCACTGGTGGGCTTCTTCCTGGGAATCATTCTCCATGGGGTTCTCCTGGTCACGGTCCTCAAGCGCCCTCGCAGAAAGGGGCTCGAGCGGGGACTGATTCTCCTTCTGGCCGGACTCCTGATCTGGTACGGCGGCAATTTTCTCTCGGGTATTCTCCGCTCGCTGATCCACGGACCGGCCGCCGCCGCTCTGAGGGCGACCGACGCGATCGCCTTTTCGGCGCTGAGTTTCCTGCCGGCACTGCTTCTCCATACACACTGGCTGTACTACCGTCGTTTCTTCGACACGACTCCCGTGGAAAGGCGGACCGTTCAGGTGCTGCTGACGCTGTTGTATGCCGCCATCTTGGTCCTCCCTCTGGCGCTGGTCGAGCTTTTCTCCGGCGCATCCGGGCTCCCGATCGAGAAACTCGGGCCTTTCCGCACTCCGTTTCTCATCCTGCTGGCCTTTTCTTACTTCGGTTCGGCCTATTTCCAGTATCGGATCGTCGAACGTTCGTCGCGGCCCATCGAGTCCGGGCTCTTCAAAAGACTCTTCGTCCTCTTCCTGGTCATTCCGGTCTTTACGCTCTGGGTCTTCGAGTTCGCAGATCCAAGCACGGACTTTTATCCGTATGCGGTGACGCTGGCTCTGCTTGCTTCGGCGTTCCCCGCCTTCCTGGTTGCCTACTACATCTATCGCTATCAGTTTCTTCAAATTCGGATCCACCGCGGTCTGGTCTCCGCAGTGATGGTGCTCTTGTTCATGGTGATCTACCTGGCGGGCGTCCGCAGTTTCGTCCAGTATCTCCACGAAGAGATCGGTGCACCCGCCTTCCTCCTGGAAGCAACCTTCCTGTTCAGCCTGTTGCTCATCTTCCCGCCGATCAGCCGCGGGCTGCAGCACTGGGTCTCACGCAGTTTCGCGGAAGACATCGGGCACTTTCGCCAGATCGCCGAACGGATCCAGGCAGGCTCTCCAGGGATCGTCTCGACGCGCGACCTGGCCGATGAAATCGTGCAACTGCTCCGGGGGGAGTACCCCGACTCGGAGGCATCGATTCACCTCGGTCACTCCCATCCCGACGGAGATTCGGTCTATATGATTCCCGCCGCGGACAGACCGGCCGGCTTCCTCGAATTTCGCAGTTTCGAGGCCAGTTCCCCCGGACAGCGCGAAGGCCTCCGGGTCCTCCTGGCCGAAATCGGCTCCGCCCTGGAGCGCAGCCGACTGCTCGAACGTCAGGTGACACTGGAGAGGGAGGTGGCCCGCAAGAGTCATCTCGAGGAGCTGGGTCGAATGGCTGCGACCATCGCACACAACGTCAAGAATCCCCTGAGCTCGATCAAGACCCTGCTGCAACTCCAGATGGAATCGGAGAACCTGACGCAGGAGCAGCAACAGGAATTCGGAATGATGCTCGAAGAAGTGGACCGGCTCTCGAAGACGGTCACGAACCTCCTGCGTTTCTCCAGGCTCGAATCGGGGGGGGATGCCCATGAGCTCGGCGATGTCGATCTGCGGAGTCTCGTGGAGACCGTTGTGTCTGTTTTTCGAGGTTCTCTCACGGATCAGCATCGAAGACTCGTAATACAACTGCCGAGGGACCTGTCGCTCGTTCGGGCCAGCGCGGACGGTCTGAAGGACGTCCTCGCCAACCTGCTCTCGAACGCAATCGAGGCAAGCCCGCCGGGCGGGACCATCACCATTCGGGGGGAGAATGCCGGCGACTCGGTCGATCTCTTCATCGAAGATGAGGGACCGGGCATCCCGGAGGGCATCGTGAGCCGCCTGTTCCAGCCGTTCGTCACCACAAAATCGAGCGGCACGGGGCTCGGTCTGGCGATTGCCCGGCGGCGCATGGAACAGATGCGGGGAAACCTTCGGATCACCGGACGGAGTCCGTCGGGGACCCGCGTTGTCGTTCGATTGGTGGCATCTCGGACGCCGCAGGTTTCGCCCCGAGCTTGAGAGGAGCAATTATGCGAAAGTCACCCTTGGTCTTGATCGTCGATGACGAACGCAATGCCCGCTACGGTATGCGCCGGGCCCTGGACGAGGACATCGACGTACTCGAGGCCGAGTCTCTCCAAAAGGCCGCCGATCTTGTCGACGAGCATCGACCCGACCTCATCCTGCTGGATCTGAACCTCGGGGCAGAGAGCGGACTCGATCTTCTCGACCATACGCGCACACTGTCGCCGGCGCCGCTCGTCATCATCATCACCGCCCACGGCAATGAGAAGATCGCCGTCGATGCGATGAAGTCAGGCGCCCATGACTATCTGGCCAAGCCCTTCGAGCTGGACGAGCTCCGTCTGGTGGTCCGCAACGCGGCCGACCGCTGTCGCCTGCAGGATGAGATTCGGCAATTGCGCCGACGGCTGGACGAGGCCCGCGGCTACGGATCCCTGGTCGGACGGAGTCAGACGATGGAGCGGATCTATTCACTGATCGAGAAGGTCGCGGAGACCGACGTCTCGGTTCTGATCACCGGTGAGAGCGGTTCCGGCAAGGAGCTCGTGGCGCGGGAGATCCACCGCAACAGTCCCCGGTCGCGGAGCGAACTGGTGGCCGTCAATTGTGCCGCGATTCCGGAGAACCTCATCGAAAGCGAGCTTTTCGGCCACGAGAAGGGGGCCTTCACCGGCGCCCTGCAGAAGAGAATCGGAAAATTCGAGCAGGCCCGTGGTGGCACGTTGTTCCTGGATGAGATCGGAGACATGCCCCTCGGGACCCAAGCCAAGATTCTGCGGGCCCTGGAGGAGCGCTCGGTCCAAAGACTCGGGAGCAATCAGAACATCGACGTCGACGTTCGGATCGTCAGCGCAACGAACCGGGAACTGACCGCGCTCATTTCCGACGGATCATTTCGTTCCGATCTCTTCTACCGGCTGGAAGTTGTTCGCATCGACATTCCTCCCCTGCGGCGACGGCGGGACGACATCCTTCTGCTGGTCGAGCACTTCTTGGACACGTTCGCAAGGCGATACCAGCGCGCGCAGGTCACGATCGATCCGGATGCCCTCGCGTTACTCGGTCGATACGATTTCCCGGGGAACGTTCGTCAGCTGCGAAATATCGTCGAGCGCCTGGTTGTGCTGTCGGGAGACCGTCCGATCGGGCCACGCGACCTCCCCGACGAGATTCGCCTCTTCGATCCCGCCACCGGTCAAAGTGCGGCCGATCTCAGTCTCGATCCGTTTCTCTCCCTGCCTTATCGGGAGGCGCGAGAGAGCTTCGAGCGTCACTACCTGCTGCGTAAGCTCTCCGAGCACGACCAGAACATCACGCACACCGCAGCGGCCATCGAGATTCACCGCCAGAGCCTGCAGCAGAAGATCCGCGATCTCGATCTCAAACCCTTCCTGGACGCGGACAGCGCTCCAGAAAGGACATCCTGAAGTGAAGCGCAGCATCTGTTCCGGTGACCAAGCCATGGCCCGATTGACACATTGACGCACCTACTTCAACTCAGACGCAGGCGACCTCAAGCCGCCACTGAACCTGGACCGGACTTTGATCCTCGACAACGAGGGGACCCTGATCAGCGAATCGCCGGTTCCTGTGGTCGTCCGGGCGCAACGGACCCGGAACGGTTATCCCATTTCGAGTCACCCGGTGGGAATCCCGGGCCGGTGAAGGAGCGGCCACCCCGGCGTATTGTGAAGAAGCCGTGCAAAAGTTGTGCAAAACTCCCCTCGACCTGGTGTATAAGAGGTGCATAGTCGAAGAATGGTGGAGGACTTGTTTCGTCCGCCGTGCCGGTTCCGGTGCCGGACGGAGGCAGTGTTTTCACTGAATTTGGTCCGCAGTTCCCGTCCCGGGAATACACATCTTTGAGGAGAGAGTCCATGAAAAGAAGTCTGCTTACCGTGCTGCTTTGCGCGAGCCTGCTTGGCACCTTTACAGCCGCCCAGAACCCCGGCGATCAGCCGACGGCGGGATACACAAACTTCCGGAGCTACCTGAATTCCGACGCGGGCAACTTCAAGCCGCCGATCGGTCTGGTCCAGACCCTGACCTTGCCCGATCAGTTCTCGGCGCAGAGCCTGTCCGTTTTCGAACAGTATGTCCTCGTCGGCGAGGGCGGGATGCCGGGCCGGTACCTTCTCATGAACAAGGCGACCGGCGTCCAGCGCTGGAACTACGAGATCGCCTCGGCATCGGACCCACTGAACTACAGCGCCGCCTTCAATAACGACATCGTCCTGCTGGGTGGCTCGACGACCACTTCGGTCGCGGCCGTGCAGGTCTCGACGGGCGATACGCTCTGGGAGGAGGATCGGGTGGGTGCGTCGGAGGGTCGCTTCCCCATCCTGACGAACGATGTCGCTCTCTACTCGGGGCGCTGGGGCGTGGTCGCGGCGCGACCGAGCGACGGCATGGTCATCTGGCAGAATCCGGCCAGCACCGACATCGGCAGTGTCGAACTCGCCCGGGCTCCTCTGTCGACCTATGGCAGCCGGGTCTACGGCATCGCCAGTGCCGGAAACCTCTTCGCCCTGAATCGACTGACGGGAGAGGCCTTCTGGTCGACGCCCGCCGTCGGCTCCGACGGATCGAACGTGATCGCCACGCGCAAGTTCGTCTACGCCAACGACCGGACCAGCGGTACGGTGACGGCGGTTCGAACATCCAACGGATCGGTGGCTTGGAGCGTCGAATTCGACGGTACTTTCGGAAGGCCCGGAATCGTCCTGGCCTACAATCAGCTCCTCGTGTTCTGGGCGAGCTCCGACGAGACACGGATCACAGCGCTCAATCCTCAGACCGGCGAAACGCTCTGGGAAGTTGCCGACTCCACATCGACATCGGCTGAGACACCCATGTTTGCCCAGGTCGCAAACAATGCGATCTACTTCTACAATCCCGATACGGAACGTGTGCGCGTGCTGGACGTCTTCTCGGGCAACACGATCTGGAGCATCCGCGCGACGGGCGTGCGCGGGCTTGCCGTCGCGGACCGGGCTCTCTACGTGCTGCTCCCGGACGAGATCCGGGTGTATAGTCCGTCGAATACGATCTACCTGGCGCAGATTGCCGACGGAATGAACGCTTCGACGCTGGTCACTCTGGCCAACCTGAGCCCCAACGTGGCGGTCGGCACGCTGGAATTCTTCGATGATGAGGGTAATCCCGCGATGGTCGGGGTGCAGGGTTTGACGGATCCGGTCTCGAGCCTCGAGTTCTCCCTTCAGCCCAACGGTACGACCAGAATCCAGACCACGGGCCTGTCCGACCCCCTGATCAAGGGATGGGCACGGGCTACGGCGGACAAACCCATCCGGGGAACCGCCGTCTTCCAGGTCAGCGGCCAGGATTCCGTTCTGTTCGAGGCGGGTGTCGGGGATGCTCCCGCGACGGGTCGGGCGAACCTCTTCGTATCCCGTGTCTCGCCGTTTGCCACAACCTACAGTACGGGCATCGCCATCGCCAACCCGCTGGACGAGCCGGCGGTCGTGAACCTGACCTTCCGCCGCCGTTTGCCTTCGACCGGTGTTTTCGAAGAGCAGTTGATTCTGCAGCCCGGTGAGCACAATGCCCAGTTCATCGAGGAACTCTTCCAGGGTGATGCCGACGCTGGAAGTGAGGGCACCCTGATCATCCAATCGGATGTGCCCATCATCGTCACCGCTCTCAGGACCCAGAACGGATTCCAGATGTCGAGCTACCCGGTGGGCATCCCGGGTAAATGAGCTCTGAGTGGGACATGCTTCCAGCCTGTCTTTGACGGACCGGCCGACTTTGCGGGAATCGTCCGTCGAGTCGAAGACGCGCAGAATGCATGTCCCACGTCGGACTTGGAGGACGCCCCACTCCACCTTAAGCGATCAGAATCGAATACCGATGCCGGTCATCACGACCGGTGACGTCTGCCATTTCTGCCGGTTGGAGAATGCCGTCAACTGGGGCAGTGCGAACGTCGAACCTTTGAACTCGCCGAACAGGAACAGGTTGTCTGAAAGCGGCGCATCGATGCCGCCGCCGTACTCGAAGCTCATCTTGTAGGCGATGCCGGATCCGTAGGCGCCGTTGACCTCCCAGCGAGCGAAGCCCATCCCGGCCTTGGCATAGACGTTCACCGGCCCGACATCTCGCGCCGTCGCTCGGAAACCCTGCACCTGGTTGAACAACTTCAACTGCAGATAATTGCTGTCAACGCCGGTGAGAAAGGTCGAGTCGGTATAGAGACCCAGCACGTCGCTCAGGTCGATGACGAAGCCGAAGCCGCCCCCGTGAAAAGCGGCGCCCGAGACGGCGCCCTGATTGCCGCCCGGTGCAAAGTCGAACGATCGGACGGTCTGGTAGTATCCCCGCATTTCGCCGCCTGGACTCTGAGCCGGAAGTGCCGGACTCGAGCAAGCCAGAACGATCATGAACAGCCACAGTCTTTTCACGGTTCCTCCTTCTGATGACATACGTATGATGGGCAAAGGCGCCAAGAGGTTCGACCCGTCCCGGTTGGCGACGACTATGAATCGGGGGCAAAGCTGAAGGAAGGTCCCCCCGGGGCCGCGGGCGCCGGGGGCCGGGGAAAGGGAACGCTGCTACTTGTTCTCGTACCAGTTGTAGTTGACCTCGATGTACTGCTGCCATTTCTCGGGGACCTCGTCCTCCGGGAAGATGGCCTCCACCGGGCATTCGGGCACACAGGCTCCACAGTCGATACACTCCTCCGGATCGATGTAGAGCTGAACGGCGTCTTCGAACTCGTCTTCGTCGCTGCGTGGGTGGATGCAGTCAACGGGACACGAATCCACGCAGGCGGTATCTTTCGTTCCAATGCAGGGTTCGGTAATGATGAATGCCATCCGTTCGTTCCTTTCTTGACTCCGGTTCTGCAATCGCTCCGTTGCCGGCTTGAGTAAATCTATACCATTTGAAATAGATTTTATCCATTTTCCACATTGCGCGTGATCGCCGCAAGAAATTACCACCCAGCACGAGGTCGTGACAACTCCGCTGAGGATTTGAGACCTGGAATTGTGGATTTTGGGAAACGGGTGTCGGGAAACGGGAAACGGGAGTCGACCATTGATTCGCCGAAACCGTTTCCCATACACTTACGCCAGTGAACCGGACCGAACGCCTCCTGGACCTCATCACCTACCTCCTGAATTCCAAGGAGCCGGTCTCCTGGCGGAAGATCAAGAACCACTTCCCGGATGACTACGCACGGGGAGTGGAAGAGTCCAATCAGCGAAAGTTCGAGAGGGACAAGGCCGAACTCATCTCGCTCGGTATTCCGATCGACTACCAAAGCGGCTCGGAGGGGCAGAAGGAGGGGTATCTGATCCGAAAGGAGAAACTCTTCCTCCCGGAGATCCAGTTTTCGCCCGAAGAGTTCTCTCTGCTGATGCTGGCGGCCGGTGCGGTTCTGGGAAACGAGGGATTCCCTTATCGCGATCAACTGGAATCTGCACTCAACAAGATCATCAGTCTTCAGGGGCGGCTGGACCCCGCACCCGAGGACATCTCCATGACGTACGTGCCGCTGCGTGAGGCTCCGTCGACCAGCATGATCCAGCGTCTTCAGGACGCCCTCGAGCGCCGCAAGTGGGTCTTCATCGAGTATTACGCGTTCTCCACGGGTGAGACGACCGAGCGCCGGGTCGATCCGTACGGGCTGATCTTCCGGCGACGCAAATGGACCTTGGTCGGCTGGGACCATCTGAGAGAAGATATCCGAAGCTTCGTCGTCAATCGGATTCGTCGGCTCGACGTGAATACGCGCCGTCCGGGGACCGCCGACTATGAGGTTCCGGCCGATTTCAGACTCATGAAGTTTCAGAACCAGCAGCCCTGGGAGTTCGTTGAGCATCCGCCCATATGGGTCACGATCGAGGTCTCGAACGACCGCCTCACCGAACTGCGAGCCCAGCTTACGCCTGCCGAAGAGGTGGTACGAGGAAGATTCCGCCTGCGAGTGACCAACCAAAAGGGGCTGCTTTCCTGGATTCTCGAGCAGAAGACCGACGTGCGGATCCTCGAACCCCCGGAATTGAGAGACCATCTCGTCAGCGCAGTTCGGAAGCTCGCATGAATGTGACCGGCCGTATCAACAGGATTCTCTTCATTCTGAGCTTCGTCTCGCAGAATCAGGGGATCACCGTCGAAGCGCTCTCGGCAAAGGTGGGCATGCGCCCGCGAGCCTTGATCAAGGAACTCGAATTCATCACACTGATCGGAAAACCTCCTTTCAAGCCGGACGACTATGTCGACATCTATGTCGAAGACGACCGGGTTTTCATCGAATTCGACCAGAGTCTGAACCGCCCGCTTCGCTTCACCCGGGCGGAAGCCGTGTCGCTTCTCATGTCGCTCGAACTGCTCGATCCGGAGATCGACCCGGAAGGAGTGCGCTCAGTGCGGAGCAAGATCGAGACATCGATCAGCCGTTCCGTGGACCTGGCCGCCTCATTGCAGGACCGTGTCATCCTGGAGAAGCCGTCGCTTCTGATTTCGGACCATTTCCGACAGATCCGTCAGGCAGTCGACCAGCGGAGGAAGCTCGAGATCGACTACTTCGCGATGACCCGAAACCGAAAGGGAAAGCGGATCATCCGCCCCTATCATCTGATGAAGCGCCTCGGATTCTGGTATGTCACCGGCTACTGCGAACGACGCAAAGACCTCCGTACCTTCAAATTCGAAAGGATTCTCTCGGTCAGACTGCTCGACGAGACTTTTCCTTCGCCGAGCGATTTCGACGTCGAGAAATATCGTTCCGATTTTCTGCGACCTTCCGGCGACTATCGGGTCGAGATCTGCTTCGACCGGGAAGTGGCCCCCTGGATACGGGAACGCTGGGGAGATCTGAGTCGGGAGGATGAAAACGGTGATGTGATTCTCACTTTGTACAGCACGACTCTCGAATTCCCATCGCGGGTCGTGCTCGCTCATGCACCGTATGCGCGGCCCTTGTCTCCACCCGAGTTCATCGAAAAGGTCCGCCAGGATGCGCAGGAGATCATCTCGAGACAACACCAGGAGGTTGGTTGAAACGACATCTACTCCTTATCCTCCTGCTGACCCTCGTCCCCGCACATTCGATCGCTCTCGCAACCCGGGACGATCAAGGCGTTCGTGCGGTCCTCCACCAGCTTCTGCTCGATCAGAAAGAGATCTGGAGCGCACCCGTCGAGAAGACGACCTGGGAGAGGAAGACTCCCTTCGTCATGGTTCTCTTGAGCGGCTCGTCCTTTGCCCTCGACGACGGGCCCTCTCGCCGCTTGCGGGAGTCCACGAGTCTCCGGGGATTCAACGACGTCTTCTCCTCCCAGGGTACCGGCGTCGCCGTCACGGTCTTCCCGGCCGCGGTGCTGGCCGCCGGGGTCCTGCTCGAAAAACCGGCATTGACCGACTATGGCATCAAAGTCACGCGTGCGGCGATTGCCGGCATTGCCGTCGCATCGATCTTGAAGACGGTCTCCCAGCGACCCCGCCCACACTCCGGCAAGGTATACGGCTTCTGGGAAGGCGGAAATTCCTTTCCTTCCGGACACTCGGCCGTCGCGTGGGCCATTGCAGGAGCGACCGCCCGGCACTTCCCAAACCACCGCTGGGTTCCCTTCGTCGCCTACCCTATTGCCGGTCTCATCGCCTTTTCCCGGGTGAGTACCGGAAACCACTTTGCTTCGGATGCTGTCACCGGTTCGGTCCTGGGCTGGGCGGTCGGATACTATGGAATCCGCTAGAGATTCCGGTTCCAGGTTCGATGGATCAGTGCAGCAGATCATCCAGAGCCGCATCCAGCTGCCGAAAGGAGAAGTTGTACCCGAGCTCCAGGGCTTTCTGCGGCAGGACCCGCTGACCATTGAGCAGAATCTCGTTCGCCATTTCCCCGAAGGCGAGCCGCAATAGGGAGCGCGGCGCGCGGAGCCATTGCGGTCGTCGCAGCGTCCGGGCCAATCGGCGGGAAAACTCGGCGTTGGTGACCGGACTGGGTGCGGTCAGGTTGACAGCACCTTCCCAGCGATCGTCCATCAGGCACTTCTCGAGGATTGAGACTTCGTCTTCGAGATGGATCCAGGAGAGAAACTGATGGCCGGAGCCCAGTGATGCACCCAAGCCCAACCGGAACGGGAGCATCATCTGCTCGAGCAGGCCTCCCTCGGTCGAGAGAACGATACCCGAGCGTGCCAGCACGACACGCAGCCCTAGTTCCCGAGCGCCCAGCGCCTCCCGCTCCCAGGCCTGGCACGCATCGGAGAGAAAACCTTCTCCCGGCGGGCTTTCTTCGGTCACCATTCGGTCGCCCGTGTCCCCGTAGAAGCCCACCGCGGAGGCATTGACGAGCACCTTCGGCGGAGATTCGCAGCGGGCCAGCGACTGTACGAGCCGTCGCGTCCCGCCGACACGGCTTTCCCGCACCTGGCGGCGCCCACGCGACGACCAGAGGGCCGCCGGAATCGGCTTGCCCGCCAGGTGGACGAAGAGATCGAGGCCCTCGAGATCGGCCGGCGCCGGACCTTCGCCAAGCAGGTCCCACTCGACGAAGCGGAGGTCGCGCACGCGGCTTCGGCCGAAGACCGTGATGGTGTGGCCCATCGGGCCGAGCCGCCGACACAGCGCCCGGCCGATCAGACCCGTCGCGCCGGAGATGCCGACCTTCATGAGGATCCTCTGTGGTCAGGACTTCACCGCATTCCAGTCCAGTCCGAGGGCGGAGAGGTTTGGGACGCGCCTTGAGTTGGCTGGGGGACAGGGATTCGAACCCCGATAGCGTGGTCCAGAGCCACGAGTGTTGCCATTACACCATCCCCCAGCTCGGGAAGGCGGTATTATAGCAAAAATGGGGCCACGCAGGACAACCCTCCAGATCGTCCGGACGCTCCGAACCGGCGCACGATCGGAGATTCACCCGGCAGCCACAGTTTCGGCTTCGGAACAATCCGGAAGCTTGTCGTGCTACCTGGTCGGCAGGCCCGCGGCTTCCAGCCTCGCCACTGCCGACTCCCACAGATTCATGGCCTCACGGTAATCCGTGTCCGCAGCCTTCGAGTGCAGCCTCGCTTCGGCTTCGACTTTCGCCTCGCCGGCCCGCGTCACGTCGATCTCATTCGGCATCTCCGCATGCTCGGCCAGAACCGAAACCTGGCCGGGAAGCACCTCGACGAAACCCCAGCCGCAGTACAGCCGGGTCCGTTCCGAGCCGACGCGGAAGCTCAGAACCCCGACCTTCAGCTCGGAAAGAAGCGGAGCATGGCCGGGCAGAATCCCGAGGTAGCCCTCGAGACCCGGAACCGTCACCTCGTCCACCTCACCGACAAAGAGCTGCCGGGTGGGCGTCACGATTTCCAGCTGCAGTTTGCCTGGTAGCTGTTCGACCATCTCACGCCGCCTTCATCTTTTCGGCCTGCTCGAGGACCTCATCGATTCCGCCGACCATGTAGAATGCCTGCTCCGGGACCTCATCGTGCTTGCCGTCGCAGATCTCCTGAAACGCGCTGATCGTGTCGGCGATTGGAACGTATTTTCCCGGAATTCCCGTGAACTGCTCCGCAACGAAGAAGGGCTGCGACAGGAACTTCTGGATCTTGCGCGCCCGGGTCACGGTCAGCTTGTCTTCTTCCGAAAGCTCGTCCATTCCAAGAATGGCGATGATGTCCTGGAGGTCCCGGTAGCGCTGGAGCACGTTCTGCACCGTCCGTGCCACCGAATAGTGCTCGTCGCCAATGACTCGGGGATCGAGGATCCGGCTCGTCGAAGCCAGCGGATCCACGGCCGGATAGATTCCCATCTCGGCAATCGACCGTTCCAGGTTCGTCGTGGCGTCCAAGTGGGCGAACGTCGTGGCCGGTGCAGGATCAGTATAGTCGTCCGCCGGCACGTAGATAGCCTGGATCGACGTGATCGATCCCTTCCGCGTGCTCGTGATCCGCTCCTGGAGTTCACCCATTTCCGTCGCCAGATTGGGCTGGTAGCCGACCGCCGAAGGCATTCGGCCGAGCAGCGCGGACACCTCCGATCCCGCCTGCGTGAAGCGGAAGATGTTGTCGATGAAAAGGAGCACGTCCTGGCCCTCTTCATCACGAAAATACTCCGCAACCGTCAGCCCGGTCAGACCGACCCGCAGCCGGGCGCCGGGTGGTTCCGTCATCTGCCCGTAGATCAGCGCCGTCTTGTCGATGACCCCCGACTCCTTCATCTCCCGCCAGAGGTCGTTACCCTCGCGAGTCCTCTCTCCGACACCCGCAAAGACCGAGAAACCACCATGCTGGGTCGCGATCCGGTTGATCAACTCCATGATGATGACCGTCTTTCCGACGCCGGCACCTCCGAACAGGCCGATCTTGCCTCCCTTGGCGAAGGGCTCGATCAGATCGATGACCTTGATACCCGTTTCAAGCATCTCCGTGTCGGTGTTCTGCTCCTCGAGCGACGGTGCGGGGCGGTGGATCGGCAGCCTCTTCTCGCTCTTGATCGGGCCCATCTTGTCGACCGGCTCGCCGAGCACGTTGATCACCCGTCCCAGCGTCTCCCGACCGACAGGCACCAAGATCGGGGTCCCCAGATCGATCGCCTTCATCCCGCGGACGACTCCGTCCGTCGGCTCCATGGAAACGCACTTCGCCACGCCGTCTCCGAGGTGCTGGGCCACTTCGACGATGATGTCAATCGCTACCGGCGTGTCCATCCCCTCGGAGGTGACCCGGACCGCGTTGTAGATGTTTGGAACATGTTCGCCTTCAAATCGGACATCGATCACCGGTCCCATGACCTGGATGACCTTCCCCACGACTTTCTTCATGTCATTCACTCCTGGATTCCTGCAAGGCATTGGACCCGCTGACGATCTCGATAATCTCGGTCGTGATCGAGGCCTGGCGTAGGCGATTGATGTGCAGGGTCAGCGTCTCGATCATTTCGCTCGCGTTGCGCGTCGCCGCATCCATCGCGGTCATCCGTGCCGCGTGTTCCGAAGCCTCGGACTCGAGCATGGCACGAAACAGCTGCGTTTCCACATGACGCGGGAGCAGCCTGTCGAAGATCAACTGCGGAGGCTGCTCATACAGGTAGTCGAGGTGCACCTCCTTCGACGCCTCCTCGAGGCGCCGGATCGGAAGCAGGGGCTCCACGACAACCTTCTGCGATATGACTGATTTGAATTCGTTGTAAAGCAGGTAGACCGAGTCGAGCTCACTGCGCGAGAAGTAATCGATGATGAGACCGGCCAGTTCCTGAGCATATTCGAAGCTCACCTGGCTCATGATGTTGATGTACTGATGTTTGATGGGCCACTTGCGATGCCGGAAGCCCTCGTAGCCCTTTCGGCCGATCAGCGAGAGGCTCAACGCCTTGTTGGCCGCCTCGTCTTCGATGAACCGGACGGCCGACTTGATCAGATTGGCGTTGAAGGCTCCGCACAGCCCCTTGTCCGACGTGACGACGATCAGCATCAGCTGCTCCTCATTTCGCACCTCGAGCAGGGGATGGCTGGCCGGATCGACCCGCGCTGCCAGCGAATTGAGCACACCCAGCATCCGATTCGCATAGGGACGGGCCGCCATGATCCGCTCCTGCGCGCGTCGCAGCCGCGACGCCGAAACGAATTTCATCGCTCGCGTGATTTGCTGAATATTCCTGACTGAGCGGATGCGCCGTCTCAGATCGATCAGATTTCCACTCGGCATGGGTTCCCGTCTTCCGTCGGTCTAGTCTTGAACGGCGGTTCGCTCCTGGAAGCGTTCCTTGTATTCGTTCAGCGCCTCATCGAGGCGGCTGCGAAGTTCGTCCGACAGCTGCTTCTTCTCCCGGATCTCCTGGACCAGTTCCGATCGGCTGGTCTCGACGAATTTGTAGAGCCCTTCCTCGAAGTCATGAACGTCCGTGAGATCGAGATCGTCGAGCAACCCGTTGGTTCCTGCGTAGATAATGAGAATCTGCCTCTCCACGGACAACGGCTGATACTGTGGCTGCTTGAGGATTTCGGTCAGTCGCGCTCCCCGGGCAAGCTGGCGCTGCGTGGCTTTGTCCAGATCCGAACCGAACTGGGCGAAAGCGGCCAGTTCCCGGTACTGCGCCAGCTCGAGGCGAAGGCGACCCGCAACCTGGCGAATCGCCTTGATCTGCGCCGAACCGCCAACCCGGCTGACCGAATTTCCCACATTGATGGCGGGGCGAATACCCGAATAGAAAAGGTCGGCTTCGAGAAACATCTGTCCGTCGGTGATCGAGATGACGTTCGTCGGAATATAGGCGGAGATATCTCCCGCCTGCGTTTCGATGATCGGCAACGCCGTCAAGCTACCGCCGCCGTTCTCGTCACTGAGTTTGGCCGCCCGCTCGAGCAGCCGGCTGTGCAGATAGAAAACATCACCCGGGTAGGCCTCCCGCCCGGGAGGCCGGCGAAGCAGCAGTGAAATCTCTCGATAGGCCGCCGCATGCTTGGAAAGGTCGTCGTAGATGATCAGGCAATGCTGGCCGTTGTCCCGAAAGTACTCGCCCATGGCGCAGCCTGCGTAGGGAGCCAGATACTGCATCGTGGCAGGATCCGACGAGGCAGCGGACACGACGACGCACTTCTCCATGACGCCGTGGTCCTCGAGCGTCTTGATCACCCGGGCTATGGTCGAACGCTTCTGCCCGATCGCCACATAGATGCAGACGACGTCGGTTTCCTTCTGATTGATGATCGTATCGATGGCGATGGCGCTCTTCCCGGTCTGCCGGTCGCCGATGATCAACTCGCGCTGTCCTCGGCCGATCGGAATCATCGAGTCGACTGCCTTCAACCCTGTCTGCAGCGGTTCGCGCACCGGCTGGCGATCGATGACGCCGGGAGCCAGTCGTTCGACGGGGATATACTGTTGAGCTCCGATCGGACCCTTGTCGTCCTGGGGAGCACCGAGTGAATCGACGACCCTTCCCAGCAGTTCGGATCCGACCGGCGCCTGCATGATCTTCTTCGTGCGCTTGACCGTGTCACCTTCGCTCACCGAGTGGACATCTCCGAAGAGCACGGCCCCGACCGCATCTTCCTCCAGATTCAGTGCCAGTCCATAGACATCGTGCGGGAACTCAAGCAACTCGAGGGCCATGGCCTTGTCGAGACCATGGACTCTGGCGACCCCGTCTCCTGCCGCAATGACCGTTCCGATTTCGCTGACCAGGAGATCGCTCTTGTAGTCCTTGATCTGCTGCCTGATGATTTCGCTGATTTCTTCTGCTTTGATCGCCATCGCTACGCCTCTTGTTCCCCTGCTTCCGTCATCCGGACAGTTCCTGCCGGAGTTGATCCAACTGTGTTCTCACCGATCCGTCGTAGACGGTCGAACCGATTTGAAGCTTCACGCCGCCGATCAGGCTTTCGTCGAGACCGTACTCGAGACGTACCTTCTCTCCGGTCAGTCGGCGAAGGGCCTTTTCCAGGCCTTTTCGAGTCGCGTCGGGCAGCTCGTGTGTCGAGGAAACCGAGACCTGCACGACGCCCGCATGCTCGTCCAGGACCCGCTGATAGCCTTCCCTCATCACCTCGAGCTGGCTGATCCGACTCCGCTCGACGAGGAGGAGAAGAAAGTTCAGAACGATCGGCTCCAATTTCATGCGATCGGCCACCTTGCGCACGATTCCCTGCTTGATCGCAAGTGGATAGGCCGGGTTTTGCAGAGCAGCTGCGAGCTCCCGACTCTCCTCCATGGCTTCGACGAACCTGCTCAATTCATCTGCGATCTGCTCGGCCGTCCCGATCTCGAACGCCACTTCGGCCAGTGCCCTCGCGTACTTCATGGTCGTCGATGTGATCATCACGACGGCCTCTCCTCCTCACGCCGGCCCAGACTCCGGATAAAACGGTCGACGATCCGTTTCTGTCCCTGCGCGTCGAGTTGCCCTTTGATCTGCTCCTCCGCAAGCTCCACCGAGAGCTCGGCAACGTAGTTCCGAAGATCCTGGCGGGCCGTTCGCGACAAGCCATCGATCTCCCGCGTCGCCGAGGCGAGAATCCGCTTTGCTTCCTGTTCTGCCTGCGCCAACAGTCGCTCGCGCTCGGCTTCGGCCTCGACCTGCGCTTTGTGCCGGATTTCCGCAAGCTCATCTTCGAGATGGCGGATTCGTTCCTGCGCCTCGGACAACTGCTGTTCGGCCTCTGCCCGGGCCTCTCGTGCTTCGGTAATCTCGCGCCGGATACCTTCGCGCCGGTCCTGGAGAAACCGGCCGATCGGCTCGCGGGTAAAGTAGGCGATCACGCCGAGCAGTACGAGAAGGTTGAACCAGCGCCCCAGGGTCTCGGCCCAGCCCCAGCTTTCGGCTGCGCCCTCGGCGGCCCAAGCGCTGACCGGCAGCAGACACAGGAAAAGAATGAAAAACAGGATCCTCGAAGCGACTCTCACCAGCATTTCCTGTCGTTTGGATATCCGGCCGGCGAAGATCCCCGGAAACCGGACACCGATCCGCGACCGCAGTTCAGGACCTCTCCAAAATTCGTGAGACGATGATCTGAGCCATTTGTTCTGCACCACGTCGAAGTTCGACCTTCGCAGCACTGACTTCCTCTTGAACCTTCTGTCTGGAATCACCGAGCAGTCGCTCAGCTTCGTCCCTGGCCTGGCCGAGTCGCCGAAGGCGGGCTTCCCCTGCTTCTCGCCGGACTGCTTCCGCCAACCGGTACCCCTGCTGTCTCTGCTCCCGGACCTTCGTCTCATATTCGGCGAGAAGCGCTTCCCTCGATCGAAGAGAAGCGGCAGCTTGCTTCTGCGTTTCTACGCTTCGCCTGCGACGTTCGTCGAGAACCCGCAGAAGAGGCCCGAACAGAAGCCCGTTAAGCACCCAAAAGGTCAGGAGAAAGACAACGCCCGTCGCCAGCAGAGTCCAGTCCAGCTTCAGCATAGGAAAGTGAATTACTAGCAGATTTCCCCCGGGAGATCAAGGATCCCGGCCATTCGAAGCGGCTCAGGGAAAAGAGTTTTTGCACGTTGCCGAGCCGTCGATTCGAGGTGGGTGCGCTGTGCCCGCCGGCCCACTAAGGATCCGGCCCCTCCCGGCCACCGTTCCGTTCGGTGAAGCGCTCATGGCCGCCAAACCGGCCTCCCGGGCAGGCTGCCTGGACGACCTCCCATCCCTGCATGCTAAACTAGGCCGGTTCCTGGTCTCGGATCGTTTGCTCGAGCTCGGAGCCGAGTCCGTTTCAGAGCTTGACTGTCTTGATTTGTGAGGAGTGAAGCACCCATGGGAATGTCGAAAAGCAGCAAGAAGACCGAACCATCGACGACGCCCCCGACGACGACAAAGGTCCCCCTGGTTCCCTTCAAGGTTCTGGAGACGGACATCCCCTTCTTCCTGGACGAGGAGTGCACTCAGCGGATTCCGGACGCGACCCTGGCCATCATTCAGGCCCTGGACCCCGACGACGAGGTACAGGAACTCGATGTTGTTCCGACGACTCTGGACTACCGGAAGGGACAGTACGTCACGCTGGCGTTCGACAACAAGAAGCTCTGGGAGGACTGCTACTACAGGGACCCCGATGGCGGCGACGTTACCAAGGCCTGGCGCATCCATGTCAACTTCATCGGAGAAGTCATTGATCCGCAGGCGATCGAGCGGGAAAAGGACCGGATCGAGGATCTCGAACGACGGGTCCAGGAGAAGATTGAAGAGATCTCCCGCCGCAAACACACTCCGGTTGCAGGAGAGACGATCAACTGATCTCCGCTGCGAAATGGAAACCGGCAGGAGCCCCGCCTGAATCGATCCCGGCCTAAATGACGGATCCGTCCGGAATCACGGCGTTCTTGGGAACGATCACGATGCCGTCCCGGACGAAGAAGTTCTCGCCGTCATGATTGCGCAGATTGCGCTCGTTGACGATACGGACTCCCTGGCCGATGCGTGCGTTCTTGTCGATAATGGCGCCATTGACGACGCTCCCGTTCCCGATCCCCAACGGAGGCCGGCCGCCCAGTTCGTCTTCGTAATAGTCGGCACCCATCATCAGCGTGCGGTTCATTTCGCAAGCCTCGCCGATGATGCTGCGAATGCCGATGACAGATTCGGCGATCGTGGCGCCGTAGATCTCGCACCCCTCCGAGACGATGCTCCGCACCAGGCTGCAGTGCTGGATGCGGCTCGCCGGCAGGAACCGCGGGTGAGAATAGATGGGACCGTCGGGGGCATAAAAGCTGAATTGCGGCTGATCGGCCGTCAGTTCGAGGTTGGCTCGATAGAAGGCCTCGATGGTTCCGATGTCCTCCCAGTAGTTGTCGAACACGTATCCGAAAACGTTGTGATTGGGGAGCGAGTAGGGAATGATGTCCTTGCCGAAGTCCATCTTCGGCTCTTTGGCCAGCACATCGACCAGCACCTCGGTGCTGAACAGGTAGATGCCCATGGAGGCCATCAGGCTCTTTTGCTCCGTGACTCCCCGATGACGCCAGGCCTCGACGTCGATCTTCAGGGAGTCCACCAACTCCGGCTCCTGAGGCTTCTCACAGAACCGTGTGATCCTGCCTGACGTTTCCATCTTCAGAATGCCCAGTTCGCCGGCCTGTTGAGCCGTCACCGGCATGACACACAGGCTCAGGTCCGCGCCGGTCTGAACGTGGTGCTCGAGGAGCATCCGGTAGTCCATCCGATAGAGATGATCACCGGAAAGGATGAGGATGTATTTCGGTCGATAGGTCAGGATGTGTCGCAGCGACTGCCGCACCGCATCGGCGGTTCCCTGATACCAGGTGACGCTCTCGGGCGTCTGCTCAGCGGCCAGAATGTCGACGAAACCCTGGGAGAAGAGACCGAACCGGTACGTCTGCGTGATATGCCGATTCAGGGATTCGGAATTGTACTGGGTCAAGACGAAGATGCGGTTGATCCCAGAGTTGATGCAGTTGCTGATCGGGATATCGACGAGACGGTACTTGCCGCCGAGCGGAACCGCAGGCTTGGAGCGGATCAGCGTAAGCGGAAACAGTCGACTTCCCTTCCCACCTCCCAGAACGACGCCGAGAATCTCTTTCACGCCCACGATTCTAGCAGCTTCTGCGCAGATTTCAGCAACTTGAGACCTAGAATTTACAGTTCAGCCGCTCAAGAGCCCAGGCAGCGTGACGAGACACGACTTCATCCCCGCAATCGAGCAGCCGCCGAAGGTGCGGGATGAACTCCCGACGGCCACTGTTTCCCATCGCGACGGCCACGTTGCGAAGGAAGCCCCTCCACTTCGTCCGCTTGACGGCACTGCCCTGGAAGATCCGGGCGAACTCTTCGGGAGTGAGCCTGGAGAGCGACTCGAGAGAATAGTCCCGCCCCCCATCGCGAAATTCGGGTGTGGTGCCTGCCGTGCCGGTCTTCTCGTTCCAGGGACAGACGTCCTGGCAGATGTCGCAACCGAAGACGAGATTGCCCATCGCCGGTCGCAACTCGACGGGGATATCGTCGCGAAGCTCGATGGTCAGATAGGAGATGCATCGGCTCGCATCCAGCACATACGGCTCGACGATTGCCTGAGTCGGACAGGCATCGATACAGCGCGAGCAGCTCCCACAGAAATCGCCGATGGGAGCATCCGGTTCCAGCTCAAGATTCAGGAATACTTCGGCCAGGAAGAACCAGGAGCCGCGCCGTCGCGAAATGAGATTCGTATGTTTGCCCATCCAGCCGATCCCCGCCCGTGCACCCCACACCTTCTCGAGGACAGGCCCCGTATCCACATACCAGCGGCCCTGGACTTCCGGCTCGAACTCGGCAAGTCCCGTCATGAAACGCTTCAGCTTCGCTTCGAGCACGCGGTGATAATCCCGTCCCAGCGCATAACGGGAAACCACGGCCTGGCCGGCATCGTCATAGGCCGGGACCCAGTCGGGATCCGCGTAGTCGAGCGCAAGTGAGACGACGGAGCGAACGTCCTCCAGGACCTCGGACGGATCGAGTCGCCGCGGGGAGTTGCGCTCCATATACTCCATGCGTCCCTGATAACCACGTGAAAGCCAGGTGACCAGCCGGTCGGGAGCGATCGGTTCGGCATCGCCGATTCCCACGGCATTGAAACCGCAGGAAGCGGCCAACTCCCTGACCTTTCGGGTTAGAGCGGCACGTTCCATTGCAGGTCTTTCATGCGCGATACCAGCCGCTCCAGTCCCTGCCGGTCGAACTCGTCGAAGGTCCCGATCTCTTCCGAGTCGATGTCCATCACGGCCCGGAGCCGGCCTGACCGATCGAAAACGGGCACCACGATTTCCGAGCGGGACCGGCTGTCACAGGCGATGTGATCCGACCAGGCATGTACGTCTTGAACGATCACCGTCGTCTCGCTCCGGGCGCAGGCGCCACAGACGCCCCGTTCGAAAGGAATCCGCAGGCAACCCGGAGCTCCCTGATAGGGACCGACCCACAGCTCCCGCCCACGGACCCGGTAGAAACCGGCCCAGAGGAAATCGAACCGTCCCCGGATCAGAGAGGCGACGGTGGCCATCCAGAGGACCGGGTCGTCTTCGCCGGCCAGCACCGCGTCCACCTCATGCAGGAAATTTTCGTACCTCTGCGATTTCGAGAGCGGCACCCGTCGGATCGCTTCATTTCCTGTCGAATCCGCGTCGTTCATTGATCCTCTTCGGAAGCTCTCAGTCGATACTCCCGTCTTGCGATGGCCTGTGCATAGTATCGCTTTTCCTCCTCCGTCTCCGGAGTCAGCGGTGGGACCTGCGTCGGATGGCCCTCTTCATCCACGGCCACGAAGGTCAGAAATGCTGAACAGGTCCGAATCTGGATCCCGGTCAGCGGGTCTTCGGATCGAACCTCGACGCGCACCTCCATGGAACTCGTAAAGGCACGGGTCACCCCAGCCTCGAGCAGAACCACCTCTCCGACTTTGACCGGATGATGGAAGCGCACCGTATCCACGGAGACGGTCACGACCGGTTTGCGGGAATGCCGAAATGCAGCAATCGCCCCGGTCAAGTCGATCCAGTGCATGACCTTTCCGCCGAGGACGTTGCCATAGGTATTGGCGTCGTTCGGCAGAACCATTTCCGTCATCGTCGTTCGCGACTCACTGACTTTCTTTGCTTCCATCGATGCTTTCTCCTGTCGGACAGCATTGTATCCGGAGGAATTTGAGATTTGCGATTATGGAGCTTCGATTTGTGGTCTGACCCCCTGTCTCCTTTCCAGGAAACCCTCTCTCGAGTTTCCGAGTCCCAGCTCCCCCCACAGGGGGCAAGACGTGTTCTCCCGACTTCGGTCCCCCCTCATCCCAAATCGAGTTCTGCAGATCGTAAATCTCAGACCGGATTCGAGATCTCCGGATCGCTTCCCCGCCGGCACTCACCTGTGGTAGGGTGCAATTCAATGGCAGTCAATGATCCGACTCTGACCGCGGTGCTGGTTTTCATCATGGCAGGGCTCCTGCTCATCCAGACAGCCGGACTATTGATAGCTCTCGGCAAGTTGTCCAGCCAGGTACGCAAGACCGAGCAGAGTCTCGTGCAGATCACTGAGATCATCCATGGCCGTCTGGTCGAGGCAAACACCCTGCTCAAACATCTGTCGGGCATGCAGGGCCAGCTCGAGCAAATCGCCGTCCGCTCAAACGGATTCATCGATGCCACGGGAGAGCGGATCGAAGACGCAAACTCACGAATCGCCCGTCTTCTCGGTACCGCGACAACGAAGATCGAAGAATCGGGGCGAACGTTCGAGTATGCTCTCGCCCAGTTCATGCGGCAGACGACTCAGCTGACACGGGAGGTCCGATATCCCGCGAAGAGGCTCTCAGCCGTGCTCAAGGGCGTTCAGGTCGGTCTTCGGACGTTACTTTCACGGGAGCGCGACGTTCCGACCCAGGATGAAGAGGCATTCATCTAGCTGCACCGGACTCCAGACGTCTCGTGACCAGCTTAGCGAGCCGCTCGAGCGATGCTGAAAGTACGCTGATCGAGGAACTCTTATACTGCTCGAGGCTCACCGACGCCGGAGCAGAGCCCAAGAAATAGTCGTCCGTCCGATCCGTCAGCTGGCGGACGATGATCTCAGATTCGGAGAGAAAGCAGAGTAGTTGAGCCGTCGGGTCAGGCGAGACACGCAGATCGAGTTGATAAGCGGAATCGTATCCCTCGGTGAAGTAGGCGGTGAAACAGTCATGCAGGCGCTTCGCCAGCTGACCGACCTCCTCGACCAGGCGTCTATCGGGATCGGCATCCCGGGAGATCTTTCGATGTCCATCCTCCATCAGCCGGTTTAGTTCGTCGACGAGTTGAAGGATGCGGGTAATCTGAGTGATCACGTCCGAAGGGTCCGGGGCAACGATGAAGTGACGGCGGTTCAGGAGATTATGGAAAATAAACTGGAGATTCGAGGAAATACGACGATCCAACTCCGCATCAGGAAGTCCCGGTGTCCGCTGTCGGGCCCACGGCCGGAGTGGACTCAGGTCCACACCCTCAAATGAGATCCTGGCGACACTCTGATCGAATGAAGGTGGCCCTATCATCTGCCCGGAAGCCCATCCCGGAGCCGTTAGCGCACAAAAACATAGGGAGAACACTGTCAGCAATCGCATTGGAACGATGTATTTCGAGTGTAAGTCAGGGTACCGAAAATCGTCAACTCCAGAGTGTGTTGTTGATTTGAGATCTGGCAGCCCAAGTGATCCGGGCATCTACTCCCGGCACGGCGCATCCCGTCGTACGGAGGGATGAAATTCTTGCACTGTAAGACCACGGAGAAGACACCATGGCCGAACTTTTGAAAGCAATTCGTTATCGGAATCTCGACGAGGCCCGGAAAGCCCTTGTCGACGCCTTGGGCAAGGATCCAAGAATCTTCGACGACGACGGAGAGGAGCCGGAAGGTCTGCTCTCGGTGATTCCCCAAGACCGCCTTTCGGAGGAAGACTGGGTCCGTCTATTCGGCACCGCCAAGGGCGTGCTCGTCGAAGTCGAAAAGACCCCCTACTCCGGCTTTGGACCTCCCGCCGAGGAAGAAGACTATATGGGCTTCGTCTCGGAGCGAACGGCCTACATCATGAAGGGCGCCCACCTCCCTGTCGAGATCGACGACTGCTCCTACGGTGCCACCGACATTCACCACCTGGATCTGCTCGTGCTCGAAGGCCGACATCCCATCGACCGCCTGCATCTCGAAAAGAAATTCGACCTGCCCCCGGGCTGGGACTTCGCCACCCTGTTCGAGAAGATCACCCGTGGGGAAACGACCGCCCGGGAGATCGACCGGGCCATGCATCAGGGAATCCAGTAGAATTCGGACGCGGCCTGTGGCCACGAGGCGCTCATGCCGTGCGCGCCCGTCATCCTCGGAGTCATCCACAGAAGGAAAGATCGTTCCCGGTCTCCCGCCCGGCCGTCATGGCACTGACAGGAGGCCGGAGTCAATGTTTCCCCTTCGAGGGCAGGTGAAAATCAGAGACTCGAAAAGTTCCTGGAAAGGGGACGGGAGATCGTCCGTTTCTCCAGTTCGAGGGACCCTTCAACTCCGGCTTCAGCCGGCCGGCGCCATCGGAAACACCGACGAGAGCAGCCAGCACCAGAAGAAGCCGACGATCGCCATGATCGTCAGTTGCACGGTCCACGTCTTGAGCGTCTCCGACTCGGTCATGCCACCCATCTTCGCCACGATCCAGAATCCACTGTCATTCATCCAGGACGTCGTCGTCGCCCCAAAACCGATTGCGGCCACCAAGTAGACCGGGTGGAACCCGAGGTGCCCCGCACTGGCCGCCGGCGCGACCATGCCCGCCGTCGTGATCATGGCGACAGTGGCCGATCCCTGGGCGAGCCGGATGAGAGCGGCTGTGATGAAGGAGAGCGTCAGCAAAGACAGGCCCCAGTTCCTGGAGGCTTCCGCAATGAGATCGCCCACACCGGAGAGGGTCAGAACGTGGCCGAAGGCACCTCCCGCACAAGTGATGAAAGCGATCCCGGCGCCGGCCGCCACAGCCGGCTCGAGCCCCTTCGCGACATCGCGAACAGAGAGTTCCGACCGCAAGCCGACGAGACCGACTGCCGCCAGGGCTCCCACCAGGAACGCAAGATTCTTGTCGCCCAGGATCTCCATCCAACCCTGTACCGGATTGCCTTCTGCAAGCCAGAGAGCCGTCACGGTCGAGAGCGTGATAAGCAGCACCGGCAACAGGACCGGCGTCAGGGCCGCGAAAAGCGACGGCAATTCACTGTCCGGCTTGTGCGCCATCCGGTCCATTTCGGCATTCGAGATCCCATAGACTTCCTGCGGCTGGATTTCCATGCGTCGATTGATGAAGTGGGCGTAACCGATCCCTCCAATGGCCGCCGGTACGGCAGCCAGAACAATGCCCATCAGGAAGGTGATACCCATCGAAACATGGAGCGTTTCGGCAACGACGACGGGACCCGGCGTCGGCGGAACCAGGGCATGTGTCACCACGGCGCCACCAGCGGCCGCACAGATCATCAGCGCATAGTCCTTTTTCCGGCGGGCATACGCTGCACGGACGAGCGGAGCCAAAAGATAGAAGACCGAGTCGAAGAAGACCGGCATGGAAAGGACAAATCCGCTTGCGAGGAATGAATAGTGCTCCCGGCCCTCCCCGAAGAACGCTGTGAAGGAGCGAATGATCCGATCCGCCGCACCGCTGTCCACGAGGCACTTCCCGACAATGGAAGCCAGTACCAGCAGGATGCCGATCTTGCCCATCAGATCGGCAAAGCCGGCCGCCACGGTCACCGCCGCCTCTGCCGCCGGGATCCGATCGGAGAGGAACGCGACGAGAAGAGATGCCAGCAGAAGGGCGAGGAAGGCATGCAGGCGCACGTAGAGGAGCAGGAAAATGATGGTTCCGACACCGATCAGCAGGCAAGCAAGCGGACCCAGCACAAAGTCTCCTCCCGAAACGGCCTCACTGTTTCATCAGCGACCGCAGCACGTAATGCAGAATGCCCCCATGTCGATAGTATTGGACTTCGTTGGGCGTATCGACGCGCGTGATGACCCGGAATTCCTTGACTTGCCCCTCACTGTCGGTCGCGCGCACGGTCAGGCGGGCGCCTGGTTTCAGATCGTCCGAAAGGCCGACAAGATCGTAGCTTTCGTCACCGGTCAGCCCCATCGTCGAGGCACTTTGCCCTTCCTCGAACTGAAGCGGCAGGACTCCCATCCCGATCAGGTTGCTGCGGTGAATCCGTTCGAAACTCTCCGCCAGAACAGCATCGACTCCGAGCAGGCGGGTTCCCTTGGCGGCCCAGTCCCGGGACGAGCCGCTTCCATATTCCTTTCCGGCGAGGATCAGAAGCGGCACTCCGTCCTCCTGAAACCGCATCGCCGCATCGTAGATCGAAAGGACGCCCTCAACATCCGGATGGCGCGTAAAGCCTCCTTCGACTCCCGGCACGAGCTGGTTGCGGAGGCGGATGTTGGCGAACGTACCCCGGATCATCACTTCATGGTTGCCCCTCCGCGAACCGTAGGAATTGAACTGCTGCGGCTCGACACCATGTTCGATCAGGTAACGACCGGCCGGGCTGTCGACCTGGATGGTGCCTGCCGGCGAGATGTGGTCCGTCGTCACGGAATCGCCCAGGAGAGCCAGCACTCGCATCCCGCTCAGGTCCGCCAGCCGCGGCGGTTCCGGCGGCATGCCGTCGAAGAACGTCGGCTTGCGGATGTACGTCGAGTCGGGCTCCCAGACGTATCGATCCCCTTCGGGAATGGGCAATTCCCGCCATGTCTCGTCACCGGTGAATACGTCCGCATACTTCTCGGCAAACATGCGGCTTTGGACCGACTCCCGGACGGTCTCCTGGATTTCCCGCTCGCTCGGCCACACGTCGCGAAGGAACACGTCCTTCCCATCGCCGTCCTGCCCCAGTGGCTCGGAGTAGAGGTCGATGTCCATTCGTCCAGCCAGTGCATAAGCGACCACCAGCGGGGGGGATGCCAGATAGTTGGCACGCACGTCGGGACTGATCCGGCCCTCGAAGTTCCGATTTCCCGAAAGCACCGAGCAGGCTACGAGTTGATGCTCGCGGATCGCCTGCGAGATCGGCTCGGGCAGAGGGCCGCTGTTTCCGATGCAGGTCGTACAGCCGTAACCCACGACCGCGAATCCGAGTGCCTCGAGATAGCGGCTCAGATCCGCCTCCGCAAGATAGCGGGTCACGACCTGGGACCCGGGCGCCAGGCTCGTTTTGACCCACGGCTTCCGCTCGAGGCCCCGCTCAACAGCCTTCTTCGCCAGCAGTCCTGCTCCGACCATGACGGACGGATTGGACGTGTTCGTGCAGCTGGTGATGGCCGCAATGACCACGCTGCCGTCGCGGAGCGTGAACTCGACCTCCTCACCGGTCTGTTCGTCCGTCAGGCTCACCGCTACACGGGCGGGCGCGGCCGCCACGGCGGTGCCGCCTCCCCCCTCCCCGGCTCCGCGATCGAGACTCTCCAACATGGCGTCGAGCGTCTTCTCGAAGGCAGGCTTCGAGGAACGCAGCGCTATACGATCCTGCGGCCTTCTGGGCCCGGCGATGGAAGGCCGTACGGACCCGAGCTCCAGCTCCAGGACACGAGAGAAGACCGGCTCCGGACTGGCGTCCGAATGGAACAATCCCTGAGCGACCGCATACGCCTCGACCAGCGCGATCTGACCGTCATCGCGAGCTGTGAACTGCAGATAGTCGAGGGTCTGCTGGTCGATCGGAAAAATGGCGCAGGTGGCTCCATATTCGGGGGACATATTGCCGAGTGTGGCGCGGTCGGCCAGTGACAGTCCGGCGATGCCCGGACCGAAGAATTCGACGAATTTGCCGACCACACCTTCCCGGCGGAGGATTTCCGTGATGGTCAGCACGAGATCGGTCGCGGTCGCGCCCTGGGGGAGTGTCCCGATCAGCCTGAATCCGACGACCTCCGGTATCAGCAGGCTGATCGGCTGTCCGAGCATGGCCGCTTCCGCTTCGATACCGCCGACGCCCCATCCCAGTACGCCCAGACCGTTGATCATCGTCGTGTGGCTGTCGGTCCCCACCAGCGTGTCCGGATAGGCGAAAGTGCTGCCGTCATGGGATGCACGATAGATGACCTGGGCCAGGTATTCGAGATTGACCTGATGGACGATGCCGGTCGCCGGAGGAACGACGCGAAAGTTGTCGAACGACGACTGTCCCCAGCGGAGGAAAGCGTAGCGCTCCCGGTTTCTCTCGAATTCCTTTTCCACGTTGAATGCCAGGGAACGAGGAGTGCCGAAGGAATCGACCTGAACCGAGTGGTCGATGACCATGTCTGCCTGGACCTGGGGATTGATCAGCGAGGGGTTCCCGCCAAGCTCGGCCATGGCATCCCGCATGACCGCCAGATCGACAATGGCCGGAACGCCGGTAAAATCCTGCATGATCACCCGCGCCGGATTGAAGGCAATCTCCTGCTCCAGCTTCTGTGCAGGGTCCCAGTTCGCCAGCGCCTCGATGTCCGACCGGCGGACGGCCTGATCGTCCTCATTGCGCAACAGGTTCTCCAGGAGCACCTTCAGCGAATAGGGCAGGTGCTTCACGTTGGCGAAGCCCTGCTTCTCCAATTCCGGGAGACTGAAGTACTGAAATTCACGGCCGCGGACCTCGAGGGCCCGTCGGACTCCAAAACTGTCCAGGCTGTGGTGTGACATCTCCGAAGCTCCTTGTGTGATGATCGCGCGACGCGGGGAAACGGCCGGTCCCTCGCGGAATCACTACTTCTTGAAAATGTGGGTGGCATGCCCGAGAAACATCTCGGCGACTTCGCCCACGGTCTCCGACAGTGTGGGGTGGGTGTGGATCGTCAGTGCGAGATCTTCGGCCACGGCCGCCATCTCGATCGCCAACGTTCCTTCTGCGATCAACTCGCCCGCATTCGGTCCGACGATGCCGACTCCGAGCACGCGACCGGTCTCCGGCTCGAAAACCATTTTGGTCAAGCCGTCCTTCCGACCAAGGGTCAACGAGCGACCGGAGGCCGCCCAGGGAAACCGGGCCACCTGCACTTCGATGCCTGCCTCCTTCGCCTCCGCTTCGGTCAGTCCCGACCAGGCGACCTCCGGATTCGTAAAGACGACCGCAGGAATCGCTCGATTGTCGAAAGCCGACTTCTGCCCGGCAATCGCTTCGGCGGCGACTTTTCCTTCACGCATGCCCTTGTGCGCCAGCATCGGCTGACCGGCGACATCACCGATCGCGAAGATATGGGATTCGCTGGTTCGACGCTGTTCATCGACCTCGATGAATCCGCCCTTGCCGACCTTGACCGACGTATTTTCCAGGCCAAGGTCCTCTGAATTCGGCCTTCTGCCCACGGCGACGAGCACCCGATCGAACGTGTGGTTTCCCTCCAGTTCTCCCTCGAGTGTGACCGAGATTCCCTGCTTCGTCTCCTTCATTGCCGTCACTTTGGTTTTCAGGTGAATCTCATGGAGCAGATTCTCGAGGCGTTTGGCCAGCGGACGGACGAGGTCCCGGTCCACCCCCGGCAGCAGCCCGTCCAGGAGCTCGACCACGGTGACCTTCGAGCCAAGCGTCGCATAGACCGTCCCAAGCTCGAGTCCGATGTAACCGCCCCCGACGACGAGCAGCTTCTTCGGGATGTCCCGGATTTCCAGCCCTCCCGTCGAATCCATCAACCGGTCGCTTTCGAGATCGATACCGGGAATCCCGCTGGGCCGGGAGCCGGTGGCAATGATGGCCTTCTGGAAGGCGATCTCCGAGACCTTCCCACCGGAGACGGAAACAGTATGGGAATCGGTAAACGATGCCCTGCCCTGCACGTACTTGACGTTTCGGGCCTTGGCCACCTGGGCGAGGCCGCCGGTCAACTGGTCGACTACCTTTTCCTTCCATCCGCGCAAGGCATCCAGATCGATGGAGGGGTCCTTGAATTCGATCCCAAAATCCCCTGCATGGCGCGCTTCGTCGATGACCTGCGCGGCGTGCAGCAGGGCCTTCGAAGGAATGCACCCGACATTGAGACAGACGCCTCCGGGGCGGTCCCGGACATCGACCATCGTTACTTCCAAGCCAAGGTCGGCAGCGTGGAAAGCGGCGGCATAGCCTCCCGGTCCTGCCCCGATGACCACCAAGTCGGTCTCATGTCTGGCTTCAGCCATAGTCTCGATCTCCCTTCTGTTGACCCCGCGAAAAGCCGAGCGGATGGAAGCAGATTCTCTGTCTCGATATCGCCCTTGGATCTGCAACGTCCCGGAAGACCATGCAGGGCAATACGGGCTAAGTGTATTACATCCTTCCTCTCCAAGCCATCCGCACTTCGGCGTCCTGTCCTCCGTCACTGCCCTGTGCTGTAATGGGGGAAATGCAGCCTTATCTCGACCTGCTCGACACGATCCTTCGGACGGGAAACCGCAAGGATGACCGCACGGGGACGGGCACGCTCAGCATTTTTGGTCATCAGTTGCGCTTCGACCTGGCTGAAGGTTTTCCTTTGTTGACCACCAAAAAGCTGCATCTCAAATCGATCGTCTACGAGCTGCTTTGGTTTCTTTCAGGCGACACGAACATCCAGTATCTGAACGAGCATGGCGTTTCGATCTGGAACGAGTGGGCGGACGCCCAGGGGGACTTGGGTCCCATCTATGGCCGCCAGTGGAGGTCCTGGAGCGGCCCCGATCACGGTGCCATCGATCAGATCTCTCAGGTCATCGATCAGATCCGGGAGAACCCTGATTCGAGACGGTTGATCGTGTCGGCCTGGAATGTCGGGGACCTTCCGCGGATGGCGCTGCCTCCTTGTCACCTTCTGTTTCAGTTCTACGTCGCCGACGGCCGGCTCTCGTGTCAGCTCTATCAGCGAAGCGCCGATGTATTCCTGGGAGTACCATTCAACATCGCCTCCTACGCCCTGCTCACGACAATGGTCGCCCAGGTCTGCGAACTCGAGGTGGGTGATTTCGTGCACACGTTCGGCGATGTCCACCTCTATCTCAATCACGTGGAGCAGGCGAAGCTCCAACTGGGGCGGGAGCCGCGCCCGCTGCCTCGCATCATCCTCAACCCGGAGGCCGACTCGATCTTCGATTTCCGCTTCGAGGATTTCCACCTCGAGGGTTACGCTCCGCATCCCCATATCAAGGCTCCGGTTGCAGTATGAGCATCTCGATCATTGCGGCCATGGGCCAGAATCGCGTCATCGGCAAAGGAAACGGTCTGCCCTGGAATCTACCCGCCGATACCCGCTTTTTCAAGGAGGCCACCCGTGGCCATCCCGTGATCATGGGACGCAAGACTTTCGACACGATGGGCAAGCCGCTGCCGAACCGGCGCAACATTGTCATCACGCGCCAGTCGGAGCTCGAAATTTCCGGGGCCGAGGTCGTTCATACCCTCGAGGAGGCGCTCGAACGGGTCGATGCGGCGAGTGAGGAGGTCTTCATCATCGGTGGTGCGGAGATCTACAGGATGGCCCTCGCGATTGCGGATCGTATGTATCTGACGTTGATCCACGAAAGCTTCGACGGCGACACGTTCTTCCCCGAGTTCGTCGAGTCGCATTGGACGCTCGGTTCCCGTGAGGACCACGAACCCGACGAACGCAACGCCCACGCTTTCAGCTTTCTCACCTACGAGCGCAGACGAGCCTGAGCGGGAGCCCGAACCGGCGCATCATTTGTCACAGCAGAATGAGAGCATTCCGGAAAAAGAACTCTGGGGTGTATTTCCGGTCTGATTCCGCCTTCCGCGGGCAGGGTGCGAGTCCCGGGATTCCTCACTGGCGCTCCTGCTCGGCTCGCCGGCTCGGACCGAAGGACAGGCAGTCGGAATCGGAGTCCTCTCTGCAAACCTCCTGGTGGCTCTTGGAGGCTGTCTCCTGGCCGCTGCTGCTTTTCTCGCCGGCTTCGCGGCGGTTCGTCGCTTCCGCTGCCAGTGAAAGAACCGTGGCCTTGGCCGACCAGGCCGCTCAGAAATCGAACCTTTATTGCTTCGCATGCGTTTTATCTCCAGATCGGCTTGAATACGCACAGCGATCGGACAGGGGATCCATGGAGCTCGAAGAGCTGCTGCAACGTTGCCGGAATGGGGAAAACCTGGCCTGGGAGAAGCTCGTCCGCCTCTATCAGGGCCGTGTCTTCGGTCTGTGCCTCCATTATGTCGGCAACCCGGACGATGCGCGGGATGTGGCCCAGGAGGTGTTCGTCAAGATCTACCGCAAGCTGCGCACTTGTCCCGGCTCGGAGCACTTCCTCCCCTGGCTCCTGACGATCTGCCGTAATGCCTGTCTGGACCACCTGAGACGGCGCAGAGCTCGCCCGCAGACCACCGCGCTCGACAAGGTTCGTTTCGCCCGTGTGGGGGGACGCAACCCGGAAGAACAGGCACTGGCCGAATCGAGGAAGGGTCTGTTGTATCGAGCACTTCAGAAGCTGACGCGGATGAATCGTGAGATCGTGCTGCTCAAGGAGATCCAGGGCCTCAGTCTCGAAGAGATTTCGACGATGCTGAGGATTCCCATCGGAACTGCCAAGTCGCGATCTCATCGGGCCAGACTCGAACTGGCCGAACAGCTACTGAACATGAGGGAACTCCAAAGCGGACCAAACTCCGAAAGCTAGACTCACGATGCGCTGCGAAGAATTCGAACGATTCCTGGCCCAACTCAGCGGTGGACAACTGGGTGCAGACGATGAAGCCGCCTGTCTCCGCCATGCCGGATCCTGTCGCCGATGTACCGGATTGCTGGCTACGGTTTCCGGAAGCCTCGATGTTGAGCCTCCGGATGATCTGGCGGAGCGAATCCTGGAGAGGACTTCGGGCAGCGGCTGTGGGGAGGCTCGAGCGTTGTTGTGCGAGGGGATCGACATGCTCCCTCCGAGCAACGCCCTGCTTCTGGAACACCATCTGCGACTCTGCCCAGAGTGCCGGTCGATCGCCGATGCCCTCGGCGTCTGCGATCTCCTGCTCCCCGAGTTGGCCACCGCCGATCCCGGACCGGAATTCGTCGATTCCGTGCTGGAACGGACCAGCCGACTTCCGCTGCGACCCTCGCAATCGTTCGATTTCGCATTCCGGTTCCTTCGATCCCTCTTCTTTCGTCCGCGCTTTGCGCTCGAAGCCGCCTACATCGGCGCACTGCTCCTGTTCGGTCTCTATGGACTGCTTCCGGGAACCTCCGTGCAGCCGGCTCTGCTCCAGGCAGGTCCGACACCGGTGGAGCTTTGCGAAACGGCCACCGAATATGTCACGGCCAACCTCGGTACCCTATTCGAACAGAGCGGGAGACTGAGGAATTTCGCCGGAACCTGCCTGAAATCCGCAGGAGAGACCGCAGACCATTGCGCAACGGTCACGATTGTCGGCCTCGAAAACGACTATCGACGAGTTCGGGAATGGACGCTTGGAATTCTGGAGGAAGCGCAGCTCCACATCGAACAAGCGTGGCACGGACCAGAGATCAACCCGGAATCCTAGCCTGCTTTCGGCAGCGAACCTCCTGACGGACCCATGCGTTAATCCTGTGGAACGAGATACCGAACGGACCTTGGAGGCCCGAAGCTTCCGAAAAACCTGGACGGTTCCGAAGATGTACGACGGAATGATCGAAGGAGAGTAAAGATGAACGAGACACAAACCACGCACCAACCACCACCGCACGCTCCGTACCCACCGCGGACGGAGCCCCAGTCCTATCAGTCCTCTCAGTGGTCGCAGGATTTGAGGAGAAAGTCTCCGATTCTGGCCGGACTGCTCTCATTGCTGCCGGGCCTCGGGCAGATCTATGTCGGCTATTACCAACAGGGCTTCATCAACCTCGTAATCATCGGATCCACGATCAGCCTGATGCAGGGCCGACTGGGAGACCTGATGCCGCTGGCCGGCCTTTTCCTGGCCTTCTACTGGCTATTCAACATCATCGACGCCTCCCGGCGCGCGATGTTCTACAACGAAGTCATGGCGGGAGCCGACCCCGGCGAATTTCCGGAGAATTTCAGCATGCCGGGAGGCCAGGGTACCCTGGTAGGAGGAATTGTTCTGATCGTACTCGGCGTCATCGCGCTCTCCCACACGCTGTTCAATCTCCCTCTGGATTGGCTCGAGGACTGGTGGCCGGCAGCGCTGGTGATCGGCGGAGTGCTTCTCCTGCTCCAGTCGATGCGGAAAAACGGAAAGACCGCCGGCCAGGCATAGCAGAATCGCAAAGCGATCAGAGCCCAAACGAAGTGGGTGGCGCACGGAAACAGGATCACTTCGGCAACGCTGGTCCGGGAAAGCCAACCGTCCCCCAGTTTGCCCAGTTGCCACCGGTGTGCATGCGGGGTGGCACGGCAGGAAGTCAAGCGCTGTTCCGGGGTCACTCACTTCGTTGCTCTGACGCGGCACGCGGCCCTTATCTGAAGCCCCCGGTGCGCTTCAGGTACCGATACTCGTGCCAGATCAGAAATACGATCACGGCATCGAAGATCGTCAAAAGAATCAAAGCGACGGAATGGGTCAGACTGTAGCGGTACAGCTGATATCCGATGAACGCCACCAGGAAGATCATCGCCGAAGGGTATGCCCACAGTCTGTCTCGAAACAGCCCGACCACGAGGAAGATCTTCAGGGCCCCGTGGAACAAAAGGTAGAATGCGCCGAACTGCTTGGTCGAGGTGGACAGATGCTGGACGGCGTGGACCAGGTAGTTGGCCACCAGGTCGTTCGGGTCCTCCGATAACTCATGCTGAGTCAGGAAGATTACGATGTCGTTGAGGGTTTCCTTGCTGATCAGAAGCAGCAGGGTTCCTCCGGTGATCTCCAGGACACCGTCGACAGCCTTCAGGAAGATGCCGAATCGAAAGAGTTGCCGAAACCTCTTCTCGGTCAGCATAAGGCCCACTCACGGAGTTCTGACACACTCGGTACGCGGCAGCGGGTGCCTTCGACCATCGGTAGGGTCGATGGCAGGCTCCGGATCCGATCTTTGCAGTTCGTCGCCCTTCAATGCAGGCCCGTCCCATTGTGCTTCAGCCCGCCGTGATTCGCCAGTCCCACATCGGTCGACAGCAAGACCTGTCGCCGGCTCCCGCTGCATGCGGGCGGGAGCAGTACCGCCGAAATCGAGGGTATGAGCCTTCCGAAACTCCCGCTGTGCATCTCCCTCTGGTCAGACCTCCCGTGGCGACACTCATTACTTATTCGCACCTGAGATCTTCGTCTGCCCCGCTGGAACTCGTCGCAACCCATCAGCCGAACCTGTGACGTTCTCTCGGTGAGCCACAAAAGATCTGGATACGCCAACGCAGAGGAGGCTACTATACGATCCAGGTGACCTATGAGCGTTGCCGAAGCGACTGCGCGTGAAGCATTGCGGAGATTGAAATCGCTGGCCACACCGGAACGTCGTGAAGGGATGAGTCACTACTTCACGACTTCGATGCACTGCCTCGGTGTCACGACCGCCGATCTGCGCCAAGTCACGCGGGAGACCCTTCGGAAGCTCCAGGGCGAGCCGAAGGAAACGGTACTCGCATTGACCCGGTTTCTTCTGGCAAGTGGAGAATTCGAAGCCCGGGCCCTTGCCTATGAAATCATGGCCCGGCACGCCGCCACGATGCAGGCCCTGTCGCTTTCCGAGATCGAGGAACTGGGCTCGGGCAACGACAACTGGGCCAGCGTGGACACATTTTCCATTCTCATTACCGGTGCGCTCTGGCTCCGCGGTCGCGTCGCGGACCCAACCATCTTAAGCTGGGCGCAATCGTCCGACCCTTGGTGGCGTCGGACCGCCCTGGTCTCTGTGGTCCCGTTCAACGTGAAATCCCGCGGCGGCCACGGCGACAGGAGGCGAACGCTCATGGTCGTCGACCGACTGAAGGCGGACCGGCACCCGGCCGTCGTCAAGGCGGTCAGCTGGGCTTTGCGCTCCCTGGTGTCGTGGGATCCGGACGCGGTTCGCCGCTACGTGGAAGAGAATGCCTCGCTTCTGCCTGCCCTGGTGCGACGGGAAGTCCGAAATAAACTGGAGACGGGTGTCAAGAATCCGAGGTGATGGGACCTCGGGTTGTCCCGCTTACATGTCCACTACTCCCCTTCCCCACTCGGACGAGCCATGCGCTCCAGCAGGATGGCCGCCTTGGCGGTCTGAGTGGGAAGCGTCGAGAGATCGGCAGTTTCCTGGACCGTGTGACCCCCGCTGCCCATGAGGCCCAGTCCGTCCAGTACCATGGGAACTTCTGACGCGATGAACGATACGTCGGCTGCGCCGGCGTTCCTGGGATTTACGGCCGTTACAGGACCAAGCCCCAGGTCTCGGCTGACCTGGTCCAGTCTCTCCAAAAGCCTGCGGTTGCCCTCACTTGGGGCCATAGGCGGGTATCCCTCGAGAAAGGAAAGTGAGGCTCCGGTATTCGGCAGATGGTCGGCAATGACGGCGTGCATCGCGGCCTCGGCATCTTCCAGCTGTTGGGGCGAGAGAGACCGAAGATCCCCCACCACGAGGGTCTTGCCCGCCACTACATTGGATTTGCCGAATGCACTGCCACGACTACCCATCGGATCGAAGGTCACATCCGTTCCGCCGAGGATGACCCCTGGACTGAAGGTCAGATCGGGTGTGTTCGATAGGCCGAGGTAGAAAGCATTCAGGATCCGAGAGGCTTCGAAGATCGCGCCGGCGCCGACGTCCGCCTGGAAGATCTGAGAGGAATGGGCCGGATGTCCGGTGACCGTCAGTCGCCAGCTCGTGGAGCCACGTCGGGCGATCACCGCGGTGGTCGGATCGCCGTCACCGTCCTCGAATCCCAAGGCGAACGCTGAGCCTTTGCCGGCTGCAATGAGGTCGCGTCGGGCCAGGAGGACGGGTTCTCCGGCATCCTCTTCATCACCACTTAGAACCGCGATCACATGCAGGCGGTCGAGCACTCCCACTGCCTCGAGTGCCTTCAGTGCGTACAGCATGACGACGTCGCCCCCTTTCATATCGATCACTCCGGGGCCTCGGGCACGGTTCCCGGCGAGCCGCTCGAAGTGCCGGAAAGGGCTATCCGAGCTGAATACCGTGTCGAGGTGTCCGATGAGCAGCACCTTCAGAGCGGCGTTACGGCCGGGGCGCTCCGCGATCAGGTGCCCGGCCCGGTTGAAGGAACTTCCATCGACCCAGCGGGTGGCGAATCCCAGAGAGTGAAATTCCGCTTCAAGCATCTCTGCCACCCTTCGAACGCCCGCGAAATTCTGAGTACCGCTGTTGACCTCGACCAGTCGTTCGAGGAGGGCCAACGCGTCGTCCCGATGCACTTCCGCGTAATCGACCAGCCTTTGCTCGGTAGCCGTTAATTCGGCGGCGCGAGCCGGCGGCGCTGATCCGGCAATCAAAGACAACACCAACGTGAGCACTATTGAATTGGCTGACATCGGTGTCATTCTTCCACGTGCGGAACCGTTTTGGGAAACGGCGGGCGAAGACATCCAAGCTGCCGGCCGGATCGACGGAGAAGACGACCCGGACTGCTGTGTGTGGCCGACCGCTTCGCCGATCTGCTTCCAGCTGCTCCACTTCTCGGCCTTTCTCTCTCCGAATACTCCGCAGGGCGATGCGGCGTCAGAACTTTCCCGCATTACCAACAGCCCCGGACCGCACGATCGGTTCTTGGATTCCGCAGGCCGTGACGCCATTCGCCTTGCTGCTTCCTTCCTGCTATGCTCTCGATCCGATATACGGACTGAAGGGGACTTCGAGTCATCAGGATTCGCGACAGGATTGAAGCCATTCCGGGAGGCATGATGGTGGTCCCGCTCCTGGCGGGGGCCGCGATCAACTCTTTCTGCCCGCAAGTTCTGGCCATCGGCGGCTTCACGACGGCCCTCGCCGAAGGTGCGCCCGCCCTGATCGGCGCCTTCCTGGTTTGCATGGGTGCCGGGATTACACTGCAAACCGCACCCAGAGCTCTCCGAACGGGACTCGTGGTCACAGTGACGAAGTTGGTGGTCGGCGCCGGCATAGGACTCACCGTCGCCGGTCTGTTCGGAAGTGAAGGACTTCTGGGACTCTCGTCGCTGGCCATCATCGCAGCCATGACCAACTCGAACGGTGGACTCTACGCGGCTTTGGCCGGTGAGTTCGGCGATGAGTC
This sequence comes from uncultured Acidobacteriota bacterium, assembly GCA_963823995.1. Lineage (GTDB taxonomy): Bacteria > Acidobacteriota > UBA6911 > RPQK01 > JAPXNP01 > JARRKC01. The sequence continues at coordinate 919,507 of CAWGNQ010000006.1, read as the reverse complement.
CGACGTCGGGGCCATCGCCGTCATTTCGATCAATGACGGACCGTTTCTGACGATGGTTGCCCTCGGTGCAGCAGGGATTGCCAGCATTCCTTTCCTCGGTCTGGTAGCGGTTGTGGCACCGATCCTGCTCGGAATGATCCTGGGCAATCTCGATCCTCGAATGAGAGAGATGTTGCTCAAAGGCGGCCCCGTTCTGATTCCCTTCTTCGCCTTTGCTCTCGGAGCCGGCATCGACCTCCTCACGCTCGTCAAGGCCGGCCTCCCGGGAATTCTCCTCGGATTCGCGACGACTCTGATCGGGGGATTCTTCACGATCCTGGCCGATCGGGCTGCGGGAGGCTCGGGCATTGCGGGTGCCGCCGCCTCCAGCACGGCGGGAAACGCGGTGGCCACACCTGCAGCCATTGCGATCGTCGATCCGTCGTTGCGATCTCTCGCCGCCGTAGCGACCCCTCAGGTGGCCGCCTCGACCGTCACGACGGCCCTTCTCACGCCTATCCTGACGAGCTTCGTGGCGAGGAGAGCAAGGAGACGTTCCGAGTAGGATAAGCGTCCTCGCTTGTCCCCCTGCCGAGACTGCGGCCACCAGTACAGCTCAACAGCGCATCGCAGTTAGATATTGTAGGACGTCAACAAGCGTCCTCACTTGTCCCCCTGCCGAGGCGGTGGCCACCGGTACAGCTCAACAGCGCATCGAAGTTGGGGCACTGTAGGAGGTCAACGAGCATCTCGCTCGTCCGGCTGTCGAGATGAGGACCACCGGGAGGGCTGCCCGGAGCATTGAAACCGCGGCGTTCGTGCGGCCGGCACCCGGATCGTTCATTCGTGGCGCCGGGACGACCGGGGACGGTTGTCTTACCCGGAGCGATCTGTAATAGACTTTTGACTGCGTGAAACCTTTACTTGCATTGACGATGGGGGACATCAACGGTGTCGGCCCCGAGATCCTGGCTAAAGCTCTGGCCATGACGGAATTGTCTCGACAAGCCCGGATGGTCGTCGTCGGAGATATGGATTCTTACAATGGATCCCGAAATTGCGCTCCCGGCGCTCCGCCCCTCTACCGTGTCAGCCACCTGGATGAAGCGAATTGGGACGACCCTTCCCGGGTCCCGTTGCTCGACGGTGGTCTCGAGATACCCGTGCGGCGACCCGGAAAGCTCGATCCAGAGGCAGGCCGGTGTGCGGTCGAATGGGTGAAGCTCGCCACCCGACTGGCCATGGATCGATCTGTCGATGCCATCGTCACGGCCCCTCTCAACAAGGAGGCGATCCACCGCGCCGGATACCGATATCCCGGGCACACCGAACTGATCGCCGAAATGACCGGAGCCCGGAATTATCGTCTCGGCCTCTTCTCCGACAACATGAGGGTCGTCCATAACTCGACTCATTGCTCCTTGAGGGAAGCCATCGATCTGGCCGGCTCGGCCAGGATTCTCGAGACCCTGAAGATAGCCGCGACCGCCCTGGACCGTCTGGGCCTCGAGAAGCGCCGAATCGCTGTATGCGGCCTCAATCCCCATGCGGGAGAAGGAGGGGCCTTTGGAAGGGAGGAAATCGAAGAGATCGGACCGGCTATTCAGAAGGCTCGACAGGCCGGTTTGGACTGTTCGGGTCCGTTTCCGGCCGACACAATCTACAACCGGATGAGAGACGGGGAGTTCGATCTGGTCGTTGCCATGTACCACGATCAGGGACACGCCCCCATGAAGCTCATCGCCATGGACGACACGGTCAACGTCACGGTCGGCATCCCGATCATCCGGACCTCAGTCGATCACGGCACGGCTTTCGACATCGCCGGTACGGGGCGGGCCCGCCCCGACAGCCTGAGGGCCGCCATCGAGCTCGCCGTGCGCTTTGCAGGAACCGCGCAGGGATGAGGGGTTCTCCTCAGATCATCCTCATCGCCGACGATTTGACGGGTGCTGCGGACGCCGCGGCCGGGATCGCCACCCGGGGCCTCGTCACGGTCCTTACGTTCTCCGGAATGGTTCCGATCCTTGCCGATGCCCTGGTTCTTTCGACCGAAAGTCGCGCGCTCTCAGAGAAACAGGCCGTACAGGCGATGCGCCTGCTGGTTCGCAACCTGCGGCGTGCAGATCTTCTGAGCGAATCCACCTTGATCTACAAGAAGATCGACTCCACGTTGCGCGGACATGCGGCAGGGGAGCTGGCGACCTTGATGGACTCGGTGGGAAGGAATTCGGCCCTCGTCGCTCCGGCCTTTCCCGCCCAGGGAAGAACCACGGTCGACGGCCATCAGCTCGTGGGAGACGCACGGTTGGAACATAGCGAATTCGGACAGGAAGTGCCGGCCTCGGATCTGAGGGCACTCTTCGCGACCGCCGGTCGTCCCCTGGTTCATCTGCGGCTCGAGCAGCTCCGCTCATCCACAGACCGGCTCCGTTCCCTTTTGTCCGACTCGTCCGCGCGGATCATTCTCTCGGACATCCGAACCCAAGACGACTTGAAGCGGCTGGCCCGGGCGGCTCTCGGGGCCGGCCTCCGGCTCTTCTGCGGCTCGGCGGGCCTCATGTCCGCACTGATGAGCGTGCGCGAATGGAGGGCTCGGGTGCCGATGCCGGATCTCAAGCCCGCGATGAAGGGTCCAGCCCTGATCGTCGCGGGGAGCCGCCATACCCGAACGCAAGCTCAGATCCGGGCGGTCGAGAAGACGGGGGCCCTCATTCTCGATGTGCCGCCCGAAGCGGACTCCTCCCGGCCGGGATGTGCAGCCTCGGCGGAGACGGCACGCCAGGCCCTGGAGCGACGCCGCGACGTCGTTCTGGCCGCTCCGGTCGAAAGTCATCGGCCGACCACACCGGAAGTGGCGAACCACCTCGCCCGGGCGGCTCGCATGATCGTTCAACGGACTCGGCCGGCTTCGCTTGTGCTGACGGGAGGTGAGACGGCCGCGGCCGTCTGCAGGGCACTCGACGTCTCCGCCATCCTCCTCCTGGGCGAGATCGCCCCGGGCATCCCCCACGGCCGTCTCCAGGGCGGCCGTCTCGACGACCTGCCCGTCGCGACCAAAGCCGGCGGCTTCGGGAAAACCGACATCCTCGCGGCGATCCTTCAGTTCTTCAAATCGGTGACACGCACGTAATTGATTCCTAAGTGCCCACGACAAAGGCCTTTTATTTCAGTCTGGTACCCGTTTCCCCAGGAGCGGGGAAAAGCGGAGATCGTTCGACCGGCCGTCGCGCGGGAATTCAGCCGAAGACCGCTCGGACTTTGCGCAAGAATCGCTCGACCTTTGCCTTCGGATCACCGCCTCCCAGCGTCTCGAGCGACAGATATCCCCGGTAACCGTGTTTCTCGATACTCTTGCGGATCCGCCGCAGGTCGATCGGCTCCTCCCTGTCTCCGTGTCCCACACTTTCCTTGAGCTGCCAGGACACGGCGTAAGGAATCAGCCGCTCGATCTCCTCGTAAGGATCTCCGCTGCGGAGACTTCCGACGTCGAGCATGAGACCGCACCAGTCGGACGCGACGTCTTCGAGCAACCGAATCGTTTGACCGGCGGTCCGAAGAAAGCCGTTGTGATTCTGGACCGCGACCATGACACCGTGCTGGCGACCGTACTCGGCGCATTCGCGGATCGCCGGGGTCATCCACGCCAGGGCCTGCTCGAAGGTATATCCGTGCGGGACGCCAGGCCCGGCGAAGATGCGGATCGTTCCGGCACCGAGCTTCTGGGCGACTTCGATCCATTGCTTTACGAGCCGGACATCACCGCCCCGCTTTTCCTCGTCCGCTGTGGAGAAGTCGTTGCGGACCCCGGTTCCGCAGAGGTCCACACCGTTGACGAAGCCACGCCGTTTCAGGGAATGGATGACATCGTCGTCCGGTACGACGGGATAGCCGGGAAAGTAATAGCCGGTCGCATCCAATCCCTCGAAACCCTGGCGCGCGCAGTAATCCACGAGATCCTCGAGCGTCATCGACCCATCGCTCAGGGGGGCGTTGAACGAATAGGCGTTCAAGCCGATCCGCAGCCCCGTTCCTGCAACTCGCGAGACTTCAAACTTCTGCTGGAAGGCCAAAGCAGACCTGCTCATTCCCCACAGAGTCATCCCGGTACTTCCGATCAGGAAGCTGCGACGATTAGTCCTCTTTCTCATTGTCTTCCTCTCCATCCGTCCGGGCCGGGATCGACGGCCTGGACCCTCGAGTTGGTATCGTTCGATGCACCCGCGTCCCCGGGCTTCTGCGTGTGCCGGACGCGCACGAGACGCAAGATTGGCGATTCGTGGTTCATTCCACACTCCCCGGCTGCACGTCGACCCACCGACGCTGACTGGACCCTGACGAGACGCCGTCGAGGATAGCCCCTCTCAGTGAGTCGTTCAAATATCTTCCACCGGACGGCGGGTTGTGGCAAAATGTGGCAACTTTAGCCGTAGGGTTCACACCTTCGTTTCCAGTTGACTGTTGAGTTCAGTTTCAGGCGCCGGCACGCCGGGGGTGCCCGAGCATTGACCGCGACGGGTGCTTCGTCCGTCTTCCGGCAAGGAGGGCACCAATGGCAGGAATGAATTTACGCAGGATCCTCGTCGGGGGAATCGTAGCGGGTCTGATCGTCTTCGTCTGCGAGGGGATCGCCAACATGTTCTATGACGAGCAGGTGACTGCCGCGCTGACGGAGATGGGGCGATCGATGGAGATGTCGGCCTCGGCCTTGGGTCTGATCATCCTCTCCTGCATTCTGAGCGGTGTGGTCGCAATCTTCTTCTACGCCGCCGTCCGTCCGCGGCTGGGACCCGGACCGAGAACGGCCGTTCTGGTGGTGCTGGGGCTTTACCTGGGTGGCTACATTCCTACCCTGATCGGATACAGGCTCATGGGGATGTTCTCCGGCCTTTTGTTGCTTTGGGCCATCATCGGCCTCGTCGAGATGATCCTGGCCGTGCTGGTCGGGTCCTGGATCTACAAAGAGGCCTGATCGCCTCAGACGAGATCCCCCCGGACGAGCCCGATGGCGTCCTTGAGCTGCTGCTTGGTGCCGCTTAGCACGAGGACGTCGCGGGGCCGAAGCTTCTCGTCCGCCGACGGATTGTTGATCGTCACGTTGTTGCGGATGATTCCAAGTATCAATGCGCCGGAGCGGCGACGCAGGTTGCTCTCAGCTATTCGCATCCCGGCCAGAGAAGAGTCTTCCGGGACAGCGCAGGTCTCCGTAAAGACATCGAGGTCCTCACTCAGCCTCAGTCGCGGGATCGTTCGATGCGCGTCCCGAAACAGATCATAACGAGTCTCGCGGATCTTCCGAATCTCCGCCGCGATCAGATCGCGAGGAAAGTTGAAGAGCCGCAGGATCCGGGTCAACAGCTCGATCGACCCTTCGAACTCTTCCGGGACGACTTCGTCGGCGCCCAGTTCGTACAGTTCGTCGATCTCGGAGAGACGCTTGACGCGAGTCAGGATCACGATCTCGGGATTCAGAGATCGGGCGAGACGAACCGCACGCCGCAAGGCGAAGGGGTCGGAAATGGCCAACACGATCACGCGCGCCTGACGGAGGCCGGCATGCTCCAGGATATCCGCGTCGGTACAGTCTCCGAAATGAATCGGAAGGCCCTTCGATTTCCACTCTTTCACGGTGACCGGGTTGAGTTCCAGCACGATGAATCGAAGCTGGTTGGCTTCGAGCACGCGGGCGATGTTTCGGCCGCTCACGCCGAAGCCGCACAGGATGACGTGGTCGGCGGCGCCCGGTTCCTCGCGATCGAGTTCTCGGATCGCCAGCTGCCCCGCGCTGTGGGCCGCCAGCCAGCCGACGGCTCGAGTCCCGGCGAGCCGTCGGCCCCCAGTCACCATCAACGGTGTCAAAAGCATGGTCGCAACGGCGCATGAAATCAGTAACTGATACCAGTCAGCCGGAACCAGGCCATACCGAAGAGCCTGCTCCAGGATGATGAAGGAGAACTCACCGATCTGGGCGAGTGTCAATCCGGTGATGATCGTGACCGGAACGGGAAGGCCCGCCAGGCTGGCCGCAAAGCTTGTGACAACGAACTTCCCCAGAATGATCAGCGCGATGACCGAACAGACTGAACCGAGATGGCCGCCAATGAAAATCGGATCGACCAGCATGCCGATCGAGACGAAGAAGAGACTGTTCAGGCTGTCCCGCAGTGGGCGGATCTCGCTGAAGATCTGATGGCTGTACTCGGAAGTCGACAGGATGAAGCCCGCCAGGAAGCCGCCGAGAGCCAGGGAGAAACCGGCTTCGGCGCTGACCCAGGCCGTACCGAGGAAGGCAAGCAGGACAGAGATGATGAACAGCTCCTTGCTGCGCGTTCCGACGATACGCCTGACCAGCCGAGGGAATGCATAGCGGGCGATCAGGTAGATCAGGAGCAGGAACCCGAAGGCCATCCCGACCGACGCAAGGATTCCGATCCAGCTCTCCTCGGACGATCTCAAGTGGGGGATCAGGACCATCATCGGCACAACGGCCAGATCCTGCAGGATCAGGATTCCGAGGCATACCCGCCCATGCAATGAGTCCACTTCGCCTCGATCGAGCAGAATCTTGACAATCATCGCAGTGCTGCTCAAGGCGACCAAAAATCCGATTACAAGGGCCGGACCGACGTCGATTCCCGCGAGTCGGAGTGAGAGAGTCACCAGGGCGATCGTGGCCCCGATCTGGATCGGCCCCGACAGGAGCACCACCTTGCGCACCTGGGCCAGCTTCCGGAGTGAGAACTCCAGCCCGATCGAGAACAGGAGAAGCATGACTCCGATTTCCGCCAGCAGGCGCACGGTCTCGACATCCGAGACAAGGCCAAGACCACTCGGCCCCACCAGAACGCCCGTGACCAGAAACCCGACGATCGGAGACTGACGAATGTGGTGGAAGAGATAGACGACGACGGCGCTAACTGCATAGACGAGCACCAGATCTCGAAGGAACGGGATGTGCTCCATGATTTGCCACAATCATAGCAGAGCCGGCAAAGAGGGCTCTTTGTTCTCCACCTGCGCAGTTGCCTCGAAGGGCTCTATTTTGACGATCCGACCGACGCGTCCAGAGACGAGTGGCGCCGGCATCTGCTCGTGCGGATTCCTGTCCGCTGATTCTACGGTATCGGAGTCACGGGCAGGGTCGTGAACTGGCCGGGCTGGGGGCCGAGTTCAAGGGCCGTGGCGACGAGGAGTGCGTTGAGGCTCCCGGTCGTGACCGTGAGTGTCCCTTCGAAGTCCGTCAGATCGGCGTTCGTGAAGAGCTCATTGATGAATTGAGCCAGATGTTCGCCGGGCGCCAGGGCCAAGGTGCGCAGACCCCCTTGAACCTGCTGACCATCCGTGCCGCGCAGTCGCAACGTCAAACCGACCTGTTCGTCTCCCGGGTTGGAGACGGCGACGCCGGTGTTGATAGCCGAATGTCGCACCGGGGTGATGAAGCCGCGTACGAGCTGGCTCGCTCCCACGCCCGCCGTCCCATTCGGATTGAGGTTGAAGCGCACGACGCCTCCCAAGGGATTATCGAACGTCACCATCACCGACCCGGTAACAACTTCTCCGACTCCATCGGTCGCAATCCTGACCGCTCCAAGCGGCGCGACAGTGACGTCCAGTTCGCTGGTCTGCGGTTGGGTCTCGGCCGTACCGGGGTCGCCGGTCACCGTCAGATCGAGCGGGAGCGGTGTTCCGTCATCACCGAGAATGCTGACGGTGGCGTGGGACGGGCTCGACTCGGAGGAGTTGGTAAGGAGGACTTCGGAGACCACCGTCGTCCCTTCGGCCGTGCCGTTGCCGAAGTGTGCGAAATGCAGCGTTCCACCGTCGGACACGTCTACGAGGAAGGCATCGGCACCACCCTTCAGCCTCGGCTGCCTTGCGTTGAGAATAGGGAGTGTTCCGGTCGACACGTTTCCGGCGATAAAAACATGGGACCCAAAGGCGGCGGCGGCAATATCCGAATCTCCCCCACCAATCGGTGTGGAATAGACCAACTCGGAGCCGTCGGCGCTGAGCTTCGCTACGAAATTCCGGACGCCGTCGAACGGTCGAAAGGGATCTCGAGTCGGAAAACTCGTCGATGCACTTCCGACCACGACGGGGCGGCCAAGATCGTCTACGACCACATCGACGCCGGTGTCACCTCCGGTTCCTCCCAGATAGGTGGAAAAGACCAGGTCTCCTCCACCCGGTGCGATTTTGGCGAGAAAGGCATCGCCGATCGCTGCGCTGCCGCCGAAGACCGGCTGCAATGCGTCGGCCGTCGGAAAGTCACTGGACAGCGTCACTCCCGTCACATAAGCATTTCCGGCCGCATCTGCGGCAATACCCTGTGCGCCATCGTCCAGGCTGCCGCCCAGATAGGTCGCATAGAGGAGGCTTCCCTGGGTACCGAATTTCGCAATGAAGGCGTCGTCCTCGCCCTGTGGCCCCGATTGAATCGACTGAAGCGTCGGAAAGTCATCCGAAGTCGTCCTCCCGACGACGTAGATGTTGTCGGAGGGATCCAGGGTAAGGTCACGACGACCTGAGAGATTCTCGTCACCGGTTCCGCCGAGGTAGGTAGAGAACTCCAGCTGCGAGCCGTCGGCGTTGAGCTTGAAGACGAAGGCATCCCACCCTCCCCCACCCTCTTCCTGAAAAGCGCTCTTGACAGGAAAATCGGGGCTACTCGTTCGGCCGGTGACGACCGGCCGGTTCTGCGAGTCCACGGCGACGGCCTCCCCGTCCCCGCGACCGACAAAGGTCGAGTAGACGAACTGGGAGCCATCCGCGCTGAGCATGACGACGAAGGGACACTGGCCCGAACAGGTCGGCTGATAGGCGCCCGTCGTGGCGGGAAAGTCGGAGGAGAAAGTCGTACCGGTAATCACGGCCCGGCCGAGAGAGTCAACAACGATGCTCCGGGCGATGTCAGTCCCCTCTCCTCCAATGTAGGTAGAGTAGAGGACTGTTGAACCGGTCGGATCCAGCTTTGTGACAAAAACGTCCGTATTGGGCGATCCACCGCCGGCTAATTCACCTTGGATCGGATTCCGGAGAGGAAAGTCCGTCGAGCGTGTCGAACCCGCGACATACAGATTTCCGTCCGCATCGACGGCGATCGCTCCCGGAACATCGTCGGCGGATCCACCATGGTAGCTGGAGAAGCCCAGCACGGGATCGATGATCAACTCCTCATTCGGGTCGTACGAAGCATCCAACTCGATCGACACCGACCTGTCATCATGAAGACGGTAGTGCGCCGGCAGAGCAATTTGCCGCCCATCGATGCGCTGCAACATCCGCGGAGGAAGTTGATGAACCTCCGCCGGTCCGGAGACAAGGATCAGTTCGCCGTCCGCGCCGATCGAGATCGACTCAGTCTGCTTGAAGCGCAGCCGGATCCGATCGGGATCCGCCCCGGGAGCGAGAATGAAGTCGAATTCCAGCTGATTGCGGTCACCGTGAAAAACCAGATCGATTCCGGGATAGATGTCCTCATACCGGACTCTGCGGTGGTTCTCGACACCGAAGGACCGGCTTCGCCCATCCGTGCCGCTGCCCAGATAGGTCGTGCGCGCCGGCAGCAACTCCTCGGCAACCAGGCGGGCGTCCGGCTCTCGATCGACATACTCCATACGGATCTGTACCGGATCGAAGTGCGGGAAAGCCGAAGAGCTGCCGGCCGGCACTGGTCCGGCCGTCGACACCCAGACCGTCTCGTCCGGGGTCAGCAGCATGACGAAACCCGGGACCCGCGCCAGGAAGCCCGCCTTGGCGAACGCTTGACCCCGGTTCTCCTCGAACAGTATCGGTCGACGAACCTCGCGGTAGCGGGATGTGACGATCGAATCAGTCGGGATTCCGGACGCGGCCGCTCCAACGAGCGGGGCAAGAACGGACCAGGACAGAAGGACACCTGCACAGGAAGACACACGTTTCTGTGATGACATCGACTCGGTACTCCGTTACTGTGAGACGGACGGGAGGCGTGCGGACCTTGCACCACTCCCGAGGAGCCGGAACAGCTCTTTCCATTTCTGTTATGAATGAAGTTGCTGTTCACTCTAGCGGAAAGTCGATTGCGCCGTCCAGAAGTATTTTGCGGCTCCCGCTTACGACTGAGGCTTGTAGTACTCGGGGCCGTTGACCACCTGAATATTGTTCTTGACGCTCACGGCTCCGCCTTCACGGGCGTTTCTCTGTGCTGCGATGCGCTCGGCCCAGGTATCGACCGTTCCGGTCAGGGTCGCGACACCGTTCTCGACCTCGATGTGAACATCCGAACGGTTGACGAATGGCGACCAGTAGAGCTCATCCTCGATATCCTGGGTGATCTCCCAGTCGGATTTCGTGGAGAGGTCGGCCGGGACACTCGACACCACGAGACGATTGTCCACATCGACGACTCCCTGGACCAGTGCCGCCATGTCTCCAGCTCGGCGTCTCTCGAACTCCGTGTCGACTTCCCCGGTTAGTCTCACCATGCCGTTAAAGGTGGCCACGTCGATCTCATAGCTCTCCAGGTAAGGATCCACGAGCAGGCGGGTTTCGATACGATCCGTCACCTCCTTGTCCTGCAACGGATGGTCCGGGCGGACTCTCAGATAGTTCTTGACTCGGAAGACTCCGACGACATTTCGGATGTCCTGCCCGGCCGCTCGTTTGGCCATCTCGGTCGTGACGGTTCCATTCAGTGTCACCACCCCGTCCTCGACGGTGAGATCCGGTTCGTACTCGCCGATCCGAGGATCTCGTTTCAGAGTGTCCCGAATCGCCTGCTCGATCTTGGAATCTGAGACGAAGTTGTATTTAGTCTTCCGAAATCGTGGATCTCGAGCCCAGCTTTCGACACTCAATTCGTCGGCATCCACGTCATGAACACCTCGGATCCAGGCATCGAATATCGCACGCGTCTTTTCGGCGGCTCTTCCGACGGTTCCGGTCAGCTCGACTTCTCCGTTCGTAACGTCGACATCGACGAGCTCGTCGTCGACTCGCACATCCCAGCGCATTGCCGCCTTTACTTCATTTTCGATCTCAGCATCACTGCGATCCGGGGACGGGGCGAGCGTCAGATTGTTGCGAACTTCGCGGATCCCCTTGACCTGTTTCGCGATCAACTCGGCCAACTGTTTCTCCCGCCAGGAGTCGACTTCACCTCTCAGTGTGACGACGCCGTCCTCGACAGCCGACTCGATCTTCCATGACTCGGTCGCGGGATTCGTCAGCAGGGCAACTTCGACCTCGGAGCCGATCTCTCTATCTGTTCGGGAGATCGGCTTTACCTGGATCGCATTGATGACGCTTCTGACGCCCTTGACGCTCTCGGCGATCTCCGCCGCCCGGTCGCGCGCGAGGATATTGTTGACCGTTCCCGTCAGGGTCACGATTCCGTTATTCGTTTCGACATCGACCCTCTGCGATTTCACGCCGGGATCCAACGTCAACTGAGCCTGGATGGCGTGCGAAATGTCCTGGCTCGAAAGCTGCATGTCCGCAAAAGCGACGGTGGTACCTGCAAAGGCGACAATGCCAACCAACATGGCTATACAAAACTGAGCTCTGTAACATTGCTTGAACAAGCTCATTGATACTCCTTTAATTTTCTATTCGAGATTCCAGAGGCCGGCCCGACAGCGGACCAGCCTGATCGCAGCCGGCCGAAAGGGGCCGGCCGCGTTGGACGTTGAATTCAACAGATCAATATTCTGAATCAGCTCGTAGATTCAGTGCTCGTCGCTTCACTGTATCCGCCTTCCATGTCTACTCGAGACTGCAGATAGTCGAGGGTGTGGCCCAGGTCTTTCGAGAATCGACTGATCGCGGCGAGACTGGCCTGGTACTGTTTATCTACAATCAGTCGTTCCGAGCTGCGGAGTTTGTTCACCTGATCAATCGCCGTCTCCAGCTCGGCCGCAAGTGCTGTGGCTTTGGCCCGAATGCGGTTCATTGGCTTCTTCGTCCATTCCGCGCCCTTGGTCTCCTTCTCCAGCTTCGGTAGCAGATCCGCAAAGTCGTTCATCTCCACCTTCGCCTGTTCCAACTCAAACCCGTGGGCTCGGAACGAAGGTCCGGGCTGCATGGCCAAGACGTTCAGCCTCGCTGCATTCTGATTGACCTGAGCCATCAGGATCTCCATTCGTCTCAGCGTCCGCTGAGCTTGCTCCTCCTGGTTCACAGGATCGAAGGACCCCGCAAAGACGAGAGTGGAGGAAAGCAAGAGGGTAGACAGAATTGCCAGGAATTTTGTTGAATATAGCTTCTTCAACATATAGTTAGATCTCCTTCTTTTACTATTCCATTCAATCTTGAGTCAGTAACAGAGAAGTCATCTTGCCGAATCGATGTAGCACTCACTAATCTGATCCAGCATCGTTTATATGCCTTCTCAATCGAATTGACTTTTCAGCCAGACTACTGCCATTGTCCTGCGAAACTCCATTGAGATCTAGAGTATGTTCTGCCAAAGAAAGCTAGACGCTCTCACCTGCTCGTAAAAGAAATGACTACACATCCAACCAAATATTCGTTCAATGGTAACTTTCGCAGAAGACAAGTTATTGCCTCAGACGTTTCATGACTCTACTTATGGCCGACGGAGAAATAAAACTGTTCGACTAGGTGCAGGTGGTTGTGAGATGAGCATTCGAGTAGCGGTTGCGGACGGTGACACTCTTTTCAGGGAAGGCTTGTGCCTACTGATCGACCGTGAGTCCGATATGGAAGTCGTGGGACGGGCCGGCCGGACCGACAGCCTGCCGGCGATGATCCGTCGTATCGAACCCGACATCCTAATTCTGGGAATGGAGACCGACACGGGTGGAGGGGAGCCGATTGGCCGAAGATTGGAGAGGGCCTTCCCTTCCTTGCCCGTTCTTGCCCTGAGACGTCATTCCTCTCGAGGCTCTTCCGGAATGAAGGTGAAAAGAGGCTTCGCGACCTGCTTGAACAGGACGAGTACGCTGGAAGAACTCAGACAGGCCATCCGGCGACTTGCGGGCTAGACGAGCTTGTGATCGACCGCGTAGCGGATCAGTTCTGCGGTCGTCCGGAGACCGAGCTTCTCCATGATACGAGCACGATACGAACTGATCGTCTGCGGACTCAAAGCGAGTGTCTCAGCAATCTCGGCACGTTTCTTCCCCTTGGCAATCAGTCCCAGCACCTGGACTTCTCGGGGAGAGAGTTGTTCGTCGATCGAGTCACCCGAGGCCGCACCGAATTGAAACAGGAGCCTTTCAGCGACCTCCGGGCTCACGTAGTGACCGCCGGCAAGACTTCGCTCGATTGATCGAGCGAAGTCTTCCGGGGTGCTCTTCCTTCCCAGATATCCGGACACGCCCGCACGAATAATGGTCATCGCTTCATGATTCGAGGGAGTCGAACTGATGACGAGCAGAGGAAGGTCGGGCTCCTCGACACGGATCTGCTCGATGAGGTTCAGCCCGAGCCCGGCGGCGGTGTCGTAGACGAGGACCACCAGGTCGACCTCTTTTCTTCGAATCCGCTTGAGAACCGTCCGGCGGCTCGACACCTGGTCGGCCTTGCGGAGCCTGTATCCGGCCTGAACGATCAGACCGGCCAAGGCGGCCCGGACCAAAGGCGCGGCTCCGGCCAGCAGCAGCCTGACGTCGTCGCTCCTTTTGCTCAAAAATCCCCCCTGATTGCGCCCCGCTCGAGCAACGGAAACTCGAGAACCTGAGACCCGGTACTTCAATTCTACTGTAGCCGCGTCGTTCGCACTAAGTAATGATGCTGCAGCACAGATCGCACGATTTCGGCGAAGCTCCATCTGATACACTTTTCGCCGGGGGAATGGAGGAGGCGGATCCATGAGGGAGGCCGCGACGCGGTCGTTCGATCAGTCGCTGGTAAACTGGCTTGAACAGAGGCTCCTAAGACGGCTTCTGACCCAAAACCGGCTGATCGGAGCGTCGCTCCTAGACGTTCCCTGCGGCTACGGGCGCTTCTGGGAGACGTTCGAGGAACTCGACCTCCGACTCATCGGGGTCGACCGGGACCCGGAGATGACCCGCAAAGCCGGTGCCGGCTATTCGGCCACTGGCCGGAGCCATTCCGTGTGCGGCAACGTCTTCGAGTTGCCTTTCGACAATGACTCCTTTGACTGCGTGACGTGCATTCGTCTCCTGCATCTTCGGTTCAGCGACCCGGAGCGCTTGTCGATTTTGCGAGAATTGGGCAGGGTGTCGCGGCGGTTCGTCCTGATCAGCGTCTATCTGCCCACTCTGCTCCATGCGGTCTGGAGACACTTCAAGGGAACGCCGGGGCGCCTGAGGTTCACGAGCGAAGAACAACTGTGGAACCTGGCTCGTCAGAGCGGCCTCGAACTCATGTCCTGTCATCCCGTGCAGCGCCGCCTTCACATGCAGACGTTCGTCTTGTTGGCCAAGGGCTCCCCTTATAGAGACGCTGCTCAAGCATCGAGACCACGCAGGTAGTCCTCCAGCAACGGGTGCAGACGCCGGTATCGACGGAAGCGCTCGTCGTAGACCGACTGCCTCGCCGGATCCGGTTCGAATGACCGGCCCGGACGGACCATGCTTTCGACGCCTTCGTCCAGCGAGCGAAAGATGCCGGAGCCGGTCCCTGCCAGGATTGCTGCGCCGAGGGCGCCCGCCTCCGCGATGCCGGGACGCAGCACGGGGCGGCCCAGGATATCGGCCGTGATCTGCACCCAGGCATCCGACTTGCTGCCTCCACCGACAGCCCGGAGACCGAGCACGTCGATGTCGACATCCGGTAGGGTCTCGAAGCTCTCGCGTATATAGAAGGTCATCGACTCGAGGAGTCCCTTCAGGATCTCACCACGGGAGGTATCGAGCTTCAGACCGGTAAGAACGCCCGAAGAGCTGCTGAGAAACCGTGGAGGTCCCGTGGCGGTAAAGTGCGGCAGGGCGACCACCCGGCTGGGGTTCTCCGGCATTTCCGCCAGCAGCACTCGATACAGTTCATCCCCACCGGATCGGTCCCGCTCGAGCTCGGACGCGGCAAAGGTGCTCCGGAACCACTTGACGAGCAATCCGCCCTGGTTATAGAGGAAGCTCACAAATCGATCCGGCGCTGCGTGGTGCTCCGTGTTCAACCCGCGCTCGATCATCGGCTGTGTCGGGGGCCGCCGATCGAAGACAGGCATGAGGCAGAGATAAGATCCCATTCCGTACATTGCCTGCCCGGGAGCCAACACCCCCGCGCCGATTCCGTTGCAGCACTGATCGTGGGCACCACTGATGATCGGGACCGCCTTCGGCAACCCGAGATCGGCGGCGAGAGCATCCCTTACCGTCCCGATGACGGTTCCGGAAGGAACGGTGGGAGGCAGCTTCTCACGGTGCAGACCGGCCAGACGCAGCATCTCATCCGACCAGTCGGCCGACTCGAGATCGAACAGGAGCGTACGATTGGCCAAGGAAAAGTCGGCCGTTGGTTCGGCACCCAGCATAAATGCGACGAAGCCGCTCCAGAGGAGGAATCGATCCGTCCGGCGGTAGAGCTCGGGCCGGTGCGCCTCCAGCCACTTCAGCTTGGTCAGGGTGTATTGGTTTCCCAGCGTATTGCCGGTCGTGGCATAGATGCGGTCATTGCTGATCCGTCCGGAGAGCTCTTCCAGGTATTCCTCCCCGCGCACATCAAAGTTCAGGATCGCAGGCCCCAGGATCTGCCGGTCCATCGTGACCGGGACGACGGCCTCCCCGAGTGATGAAATGCAGAGCGCTTTCACCGGATTGCTGGAGGCATCGGTGACGGCCTTTCCGATCGTCCTCTTGATTGCGTTCCAAACCAGCCTGGAATCCAATTCGGCCCAGCCCGGCCGGGGGCCCAGGTAGTCATATTCTTCGTAGGCAAAGCCAAGCAGGTCTCCTTCCTCCGAGAAGACCGCCGATTTACAGCCACTGGTTCCGACATCGATACCCAAAAGACTCATCGAACCACCAACTGACACGCTGCGTCCGTCCTGTCAAGAGCCGGCGGCAGGGCCGGGGCGCCGGCCGGCCGGCGCCCCGGCCTGTGGTCAGGAGTCTTTCTGCGATTTCTCCGGCTGGGGTTTGGCCGTCTTCGGGGTCGCAGCTTCGGGCTTTGTCCCCTCCCCGACCGTCACGCGGTCCCGGAGATTGAGGAACTTCTTCTCGCCGATTCCCCGCACCTCCATCAAGTCCTCGATCTTCGAAAAGGGGCCGTTTTTTTCGCGGTAGTCGACGATGCGCGCAGCGATCGCCGGCCCGATACCCGGCAGCTCATCCAGCTCCTGGACGCTCGCCTGGTTGATGTCGATGACCTTGGACGGCTGGGCCAGCAGATCGGCCGACGCCCAGATCATGAGACCGAAGACGGCGACCACTGTCAGAAACACACTCTTCTTCAACATGACTTTCCTCCTTCGGGCGCGACATGCGCCTCTTACCTACCATTAACGTTCGAGGAGAAAAATCTACGAAACCGAAGAGATCAGGACCCGAGAAAGAAGTGGACATACCAGTCCACGAAGGCGGGACCCCCGAGCGTCACGGCGATCGCGGCGAGACCGAGGAAGGAACCGAACGGCAGCTCGTAGCGGCGATTCTGTCCGGCCCGCCAGATATACAGGCCGCCCACCAGGGCCCCCAGCAACGAGCCGAGCAGGATCGTCAGCCAACTGAACTGCCAGCCCAGAAACGCGCCTACCATGGCCATCATCTTCACGTCGCCGAATCCCATACCCTCGATCTTGCGAAGTTTGAGATAGGCGGTGGCCACGAGCCAGAGAAAGCCTCCCCCGAAAAGGATTCCGAGCGCGGAATTGAGATAGCTCCCTGCAATCGGCCCTCCCCAGGAGAGCGAGCCCGTCCCGTGCAAGAAGTCCGGAGCCTGGAACGGAGACAGGAGAAATCCGGCGACGGTACCGCTGAGGGTCAGAACGTCGGGGAGGATCCGGTCGAACAGATCGATGAAGATCAGGGCGATGATCAGGCAGAAGAATCCGGCGTTCAGGAACAAGGCGGGAACCAGCCCGAACCTCAGATAGAGAGCCAGAAAGCAGACGGCGGTCATCAACTCGACTGCCGGATAGAACCAGCTGATCGCCTGGCCACAACCGCGACAGCGGCCGCGCTGCAGGAGATAGCTCAAGACCGGGATGTTCTCCCTGGGGCGGATCGACCTGCCGCAGTGGGGACAACGAGAGCCCGGCAACACGACCGAAAGCCCCCGGGGAATGCGGTAGATGCAGACATTCACAAAGCTGCCGAACACCAGTCCCACAATCACCGCAAGCACTGCAGCAGGCATCCGGCGATTATAGGCGAAGGGTCTGTGATAATGGGACAGCCCGGGACCTGGAGGACTTATGGGACCCGGACCGGGTCGCTCGCTCTATCCCAGTTCCCATCTGCCACATAAGTCCCATAGGCCCCAGGCCGTCTCATTTGAGGAGATTGTTTTGCGCTTTCTGACCTCTCCTACTGACCACCGTTCCTTCGTGCCGTCACAATGTCGTTCTCGCTGATGATCGTGAACATGGCCGTCTGCAGGGCCGTGAGCGCCTGCTGGTAGTTGACCATGGCGCGCAGTTCGTTGACCTGGGCGTTGACGAGATCGCGCTGATAGCTGAGAACCTCGAAGTTGGTGGACAGGCCTGCCTCGAAGCGCTTGTTCTCCCCATCGAGCTTTTCCTGGCTGAGCCGCCGTGCTGCCTGCGCCGCATCGAGCGCTTTCCTGCGTGTCGCGATCGCCTGATAAGCGTTGCGCACATCGACCATCACCGTCTGCTGCTCCATTCGCAGGTTACTCTCCTGCTGGCGCCGGGTGATCAGGTTCTGGGCCAACTGAGCCTCATTGGCGCGATTGCGCAGGGGTATCTGCACGTTTACGGCGGCATTGTAACTGAGGTAGTCGAGACCAAATGCCTGTCCAAAAGAATTCGTGAAATTACCGTAGAGGGGGCTTCCTGGCTGAGGGACATGGTTCACTTCCGTGTCCGGCACGCCGTCCCCGTTCGTGTCGATGAAGGAGGAACCGTATACGACGCCCGAAGTCCCGATACTGGTGAGACCGACAACCAGATCAACCTGCGGCTTGCCCTGGTTGTGCAGGTAATTCCGACTGATTCCAGTCTGCTCCATTTGCAGATTCCAGCGTTTGAGCTCGGGACGGTTCTCGAGTGCCGTCTGGACTGCATCGTCGAGGGTCACCTGGACCTCCTTGACCTGCGGCTCGTCGATGGGGATCAACGTTTCACTCCACAGGGTGGCCTTCGGATCGGGGGCCAGGAGGTTCTTCAGAGTGTTCTGGGCCGTGATGATTTGGACCTCGGAGGTGATCATGTCCTGCTGACGATTGGCGACCTCCGCCTGGGAAGATGTGATTTCGATCGGCGCCATGACGCCGATCTCGACACGCTTCTGATTGTTTCGGTACTGGATGATCGCCATTTCGAGACCGCGACGCTGAGCCTCGTAGTTCCGGATCGAGTAGACGAGTTCCCAGTATTGGTCCTCGACCTGCTGGATGGTCTGAGAGACCCGCTCCTGAAACTGCGTATCCGAGATCTCGGTGTCGAGGTTATAGAGCTTGAGGTCCCTCTCGGTCTGGGTTTCTCTGAAACCGCGCCAGAGTGGCTGTGTGTAATTCAGTGAGAAATTCGTGCCGAACTGCGGATTGACCGTGAAGAACGTGCTGTTGGTTGCCTGCCGGTTGTTGTCGAACGAAAGCTCAAATTGCCCGCCGCCAACGACATTTTGTGTCAAGCCGGTGTTGAACGTCCATGTCTTCTGGATCGACGTGGGAACACCTTGTCCAGCTTGCAGAATGCTGGTGGCAGGCCTCGTCTGCGAATTCCATCCGAACGAGAAACTCAAAACCGGATCGTAGTAACCTTTCGTCCCAAAGACCCTCATCCGGTTCAGGTTCTCATTATAGTTCTCGATCTCGAGATTCAGATTGTTGGTCAGGGCCAGCCGGATGGCATCCTTCAGGCCCAGTTCGAGAACGGCCCCTTCCTTCTTGACCCGGTCGATGTAGCTGTCGGGGACGGTGAAGTCCTGGGCGACCTGCGTCGCACCCTGCTCGGGATTGGTTGCTCCGGGCGGAACCGACGGTTGTGGCGGGACGGAGGGCACCTGTTGGGAACCGGACGTCCCCTGCGCCAGCGGCGCGGCGACCGCCAGGAACGAGATGATACAAACGAACGTAACCAAACGAGCGACTTTCATTGTGACTCCAATCTCCTGCCAATCAATAACGAAGGTTCGACAACGAAATTACGAAAAAGGTTCTGAAATTGTTTCAAACGGGCGAAAAACAAAAAGGCCGTGCTCCCGGGAGCACGGCCTTTCAGTCAGACTTCGAACCGATCAGCGTCCGCTGTCGCCCGAGTCGTCGCTCTTCTTCTCGAGCGTCGGTCTTTTCAGCGTCGGGCGGTCCTGCTTCAAGGTGGGTTCCTCACGCTCCGAGCGGTCCGTATTGGTCTTCCTCTTCAAGGTGGGCCGCTTGCCTGCGCTCTGGCCCGCCGCACCGGGCGCAGCCAGCTTGTTGTCGATCGCAACGAGCCTCGACTTCACCTTATTGAACTCGGACGTGCTGACGACGTATTCGTCTTTGACCGGAAGATAGGAAATCTCTTCCTGGACCCTGGAGATCCGATCCTCCACAGGAGGATGCGTGCGGAAGAAACTCGCAAACTTGCCCGGCTTGTCTTTCTCATGAGCCTGGAGCTTCTCGAAGAAGGTGATGAACCCGTTTGGATCGTATCCTGAATTCCAGAGGTACTGGGTACCCAGCTGGTCCGCCTCTTCTTCCGATTTTCGGGTAATGCCGAGAACCGCCAGCGAAACTCCGAGCCCCAGCCCGTTCTGGACCGCCATCTGAGTCCAGTAACCGCCGATGAACAGGGCAGGCAGAGCTGCGAACTGGATCAACTGCTGCTTGGTCATCCGTTCCGTGGCATGTCGAGCGGCAACATGAGCAATCTCGTGAGCCATGACCCCGGCCAACTCCGACTCGTTTTCTGCTTCCAGAAGCAGTCCCTTATTGACGTAGAAATAGCCGCCCGGCAAGGCAAAGGCGTTCACCTCGTCGGTGTCGACGACCTTGATGACGAAGGGTACCTTGGCATCGGAATGTTTGACGATCTGCTGTCCCACGCGATCCACGTACTCGGTGACGACCGGATCCTCCACCAACCGCGCGGTCTGCTCGAAATACTGAGCGTACTGAGCCCCGATCTGGATTTCTTTCTCCAGCGAGACAAAGTTGGGGAAAATGAGCGCGACTCGTCCGTTGATGTCCCGGTTGCCGATGTTTTCCACATCCCCGTGCTTTCGTCCGGCCATCAACCCGGGCGGGAATGCAAGGGCCAGCGCGATGCAAACTGCAAGAGCACGAACGGCGAAGGTTCTCACAAATCCAACCTTTCCACTGCAAATGATTATATCGGAAGTGCCCCTCGACTGCCGCCACTGAAAGTCGCTTCTTTGTCGATGGGTCTCCCGATCTTCTATCATTAAATGACTGGTTTCGTTTGGAAAGGTTTCAATCGCGGGAAGGGGGAGAGGAAAGACGATGAAAATTCTGACTGCCGAGCAAATGCGCGAAGTCGACCGCCTCAGTACCGAGGAGGCCGGTATTCCGAGCCTCACACTGATGGAGAACGCCGGCTTTCATCTCTATCTGGCCTTACGCGATCGATTCGACGACCTGGCGGACCTCGACATTGCGATCATCTGTGGAAAAGGGAACAACGGGGGAGACGGGCTCGTCCTCGCACGCCAACTCGCTCAGCGGGAAATCTATCCGGATGTGATCCTGCTGGCTCCGCATGAACAGATCTCCGGTGACGCCGCCGTCAATCTGGCGATCCTGTCGAACTCGGGCCTGCCCGTCTTCGAGATCTCGACGGAGGAGAACTGGGACGAGTTCTCGACGACCCTCGATGTCTACGATATCGTCGTCGACGCCATCCTGGGCACCGGAATTACCCAGCCGCTGCACGGTTTTTTCGCCCGCGTCGTCGCCGACCTGAACGATTCACCGGCTTTCGTGCTGTCGGTCGACATTCCATCGGGTATGGTCTCCGACGCCGTGTCTGCCCCACCCTCTTGTGTCACCGCCGATGCGACCGTCACCTTCACCGCTCCCAAGATCGCCCACGTCATGAATCAGGATCTGGAGGCGATCGGGGAACTGTCGATCGTTTCGATTGGCACTCCGCGAAGTCTCCTGGATCGTTCCGAATACCGGCTCAACCTGCTCACAGCCGAGGAGTTGGCCGACGCCGTGCTGCCACGCCCGGTGGCCTCTCACAAGGGGCTCTACGGGCGCGCCGCCCTCATCTCGGGCAGCCGGGGCAAGGCCGGAGCGGCCGGACTCTGCTCGATCTCCGCGCTGCGGACCGGCTCGGGGCTGGTGACGGTCCTGACCCCCCGCGACGCCCAGGCGACGGTCGCCGGATTCCATCCGGAGATCATGACGGAGGGGCTGGGCGCCACGGCCGACGGAACCTTCTCGCGCGATGCAGCTCGCTCGGCGCTCGACCTGCTCCAAGAGATGAACGTTGCCGGTATCGGTCCCGGCCTGACGACCAACGAAGAGACGGTCGACTTCATTCGGACGGTGGTCGCCGAGTCGCCGGTCCCCCTGATCATCGACGCCGACGGCCTCAACGCATTCCAGGGCTGCACGGATCGACTCGAGAACGAGCGAGGACATCCCCTCGTCCTGACTCCTCATCCCGGCGAGTTCTCCCGCCTATGCGGCCGTTCGATCGCAGACATTCTGAAGGACCCCATCGGCAGTGCAACCGATTTCGTCGCCGATCATGATGTCTGGCTGGTGCTGAAGAGCTATCGGACGCTGATCGCAACTCCGGACGGAACCGTCTACGTGTCTCCCTGCGGGAATCCCGGGATGGCCACAGCCGGCATGGGGGACGTGCTGACCGGCGTCCTCACTTCACTGGTCGGCCAGTATGCGGCCTCAGGCCTCCGGGATCGGACGGATATTACCCGGGCCGTGTGCCTGGGTGTGTTCCTGCACGGACGGGCAGGAGATACGGCGGCCGACGAACAGGGCTGGGAGCATCTCGTGGCCGGCGACGTCATCGAGACGCTGGGCGAGGCCTTCGCCGAGCTGCTCGAGGTGATGGGACGCGGATGAAGATCGTTTCGCAAAGCGAATCCGCGACGGTTCAAGCCGGCCGTGAGCTGGCCGAGAGGCTCGAGACGCCCCGGATCATCCTTCTTTCCGGTGAGCTCGGCGCGGGAAAGACCGCCTTTACGCGCGGCCTGGCGACCGGCCTGGGTCTGGAGGATCCCTCCCTGGTTCACAGCCCGACCTTCAGCCTGATCAACCAGTATGCGATCGCCTCCGGAACGCTCTACCATATCGACCTGTACCGGCTCGAGAGCAGCCGGGACTTCTTCTCCATCGGTCTCGAAGAGTTACTCGACAAGGAGTGCTTCATCGTCATCGAGTGGGCCGAGAAACTCCCCTGGCCGATTCCGGCCCCCCTTCGGATCACCTTCGAGGTCGTTTCGGAATCGGAACGCCTGATCCGCATCGACGAAGACTGAGTCGGAGGCAAGAAAATCGACTCGCAGGCTCTTGAGTGTTTGCGATTGAAACGATAGCGTTATCGAAGGGCCGTCTGGTGCCCCGGGAGAGCGATTTTCGGCACGACGGGGCAACGACGCTCGGGAGGTAGCCGCGATGGAAGAAGCGTTGGGTCTCCACCGCCTTCACTTTGCTTTCACGATTACGTTTCATTACATTTTCGTCCAGCTGAGCATGGGCCTGGCGCTGATGGTCTTCATCTTCAAGACCCTCGCCGTGCGCACCGGCAACCCGCGCTACGACGAAGCCGCGCGCTTCTGGATCAAGATTCTGGCCGTCAGCTTCGCCCTGGGCGTCGTGACCGGTGTTCCGATGGAATTCCAGTTCGGCACGAACTGGGCGCAGTTCTCCAAGGCCGCCGGCGGCGTCATCGGCCAGACGCTGGCGATGGAGGGTGTGTTTGCCTTCTTCCTGGAATCCTCGTTCCTCGGCCTTCTCCTGTTCGGTGAAAAGAAGCTTGGCCAGAAGGGCCACTGGTTCGTATCGTTCCTGGTCTTTTTCGGTTCCTGGCTCTCCGGGTATTTCATCATTGCCACCAATGCCTGGATGCTCCATCCGGTCGGCTACACACTCCAGCCGGACGGTCAGTTTGCCTTGCAGAGCTTCTGGTCGCTCGTACTCAACCCTTGGATCCTCTGGCAATACACGCACAACCAGCTCGGTGCCGCCGTCACCGGAGCGCTGGTCGTCTGCGGCATCGGCGCCGTCTACCTCCTGCTGGAACGACACCGTGAACACGCGCGGATGTTCGTCCGCGCAGGAGTGATCACGGCCTTCGTCTGCTGTGTCCTGCTTCTGTTTCCGACCGGCGATCAGCAGGGGCGCAACATCGCCCAATACCAGCCGGTCACGCTTGCAGCCATGGAAGGACTCTTTCAGACCGTTGAGGGAGCCCCTCTGGCCATCCTGGGTCAGCCGGACACGGTGAAGCAGCGTCTGGACAACCCGCTGTTGCTTCCCAACTTCCTCAGTTTCATGACCTACCGCCAGTGGACGGCGGAAGTCCGCGGTCTGAACGCTTTTCCGAAGGAGGATTGGCCGACGAACATCCCGCTGCTCTATTACAGCTTTCGGATCATGGTGGGGCTCGGAACGATCTTCATCGTCCTGACCGGCTTGGCCGCCTTCCTTCTCTGGCGGAGACGTCTCATGGATTCGAAGGCCATGCTGTGGGTGCTCGTGATTCTGATACCCTTTCCCTTCATCGCCAATACGGCCGGCTGGATCACGGTGGAAACAGGTCGTCAGCCCTGGGTCGTCTACGGACTGCTCCGCACGGCCGACGGGGCGTCGCCTTATGTCTCCGCGGGAAACACCATGTTCACATTGATCGGTTTCATGGGCATGTACGCTCTCCTGATGATCCTGTTTCTGTTTCTTCTTTTCCGGGAGTTCGAACACGGTCCACATGCAGAGGTTGTGGCAGGTGAGCCGAAGAAATCCCGGTCGACCGCAGTCTAGCAAGGAGGAGGCATGATAGTCGTCTGGCTGGCAATCGTCGCCGTGATGATCGCGATCTACGTCGTGCTCGACGGTTTCGACCTCGGTGCCGGGGCACTCCACCTCGTCGTCGCCAGGAATGAACAGGAACGCCGGACCGTTATCCGGTCCGTGGGCCCGGTCTGGGACGGGAACGAGGTCTGGCTGATCGCTGCGGGGGGAACACTTTACTTCGCTTTCCCCGCTCTCTATGCGTCGAGTTTCAGCGGTTTCTACCTGCCGCTCATGATCGTGCTCTGGCTGCTGATCCTGAGGGGCATCTCGATCGAACTGCGCAATCACATCGATACTCCGCTCTGGAAGCCCTTCTGGGATCTGGTTTTCTGCGGCTCGAGCGGCCTGCTGGCCGTCTTCTTCGGCGCGGCCCTGGGCAATGTCGTCCGCGGCGTACCCCTCGAACCGGGAGGATACTTCTTCCTGCCCCTCTGGACCGATTTCGGTTTTGGGGCCGCCGGCCTGCATGCCGAGGAAGGGGGCATTCTCGACTGGTACACGATCCTGGTCGCAGTTTTGGCCTTTTTGACCCTGGTCCAGCACGGAGCGCGCTGGCTGGTCCTCAAGACCGACGGCACCGTAAACGAACGAAGCCGGGGGATTGCATTGAAGAGCTGGTGGGCGGTGCTCCTCTTCGTCGTGATCGTGACCCTGGTGACGTTTCGGATCCAGCCCCAGGTGCTCGACAACTTCGCAAGCGCCCCTTGGGGGTTCGTCTTCCCGGCTCTTGCCCTGGCAGGCCTGGCAGGTATGAAGATCTTTCGGAGCCCGAAGCGAGAACGGCATGCTTTTCTGTCGTCCAGTCTCTTCATCATAGGGATGCTCACGAGCGCCGTTTTCGGCATCTTCCCCTATCTGCTGCCCTCCAGCACGAACCCCGACCTTGGACTAACGGTGTATAATGTAGCAACCTCGGAATACGGCATGAGGGTGGGCCTGATTTGGTGGATTCCGGGGATCATCCTGGTGGCGGCGTACTTCGTGTACACTTACCGCCGTTTTTCAGGAAAAGTGAACCTGGAAGAGGCAGGTTACTAGCGGCCTGAGCAGGGGGCCTCGAGAGCCCTCCCCCTTTCCGGTTCGGTCTGGGACTCCGACGATCAATGGCGATGCTCGTTTTCCGGGAGAGCCGCTGTAGTTTTCCCTCCGGGATCGCCGCGTCGCGTCCTTCTCAATCGTGCGGTGGACAATGATCTGCTGCACCCCTCGAAAGTAAAGTGTAATGAAGGGATCAATGAAGGGAGCCAGGAAAGGTTCGGAACGTTCCAACCAGAAGCTGCACGAGACGTCGGGTTATCTCGACCTGCACGCCAAGGGCTTCGGATTTCTCCGTCAGCTCGAACGTGGATTTGAACCGGGTCCGCACGATGTCTTCGTGGAAGCTTCCATGGTTCGCTCCCGAAATCTCAGGCCGGGGAGCCTCATCGAAGGGCTCGCCGCGAATGGGACCGGACAAAAGAGCGACCGGCTGGTCAAACTCACGACCGTCGACGGCCTCGATGCTGCCGATTACTCGGACTTGCCCGAGTTCACCCGCCTGACCAGCATCAACCCCCACGAGCGGCTCCGGATCGATGAGACGAATGATCCGAGTCTGCGGGTGATCGACCTCATCGCGCCCATCGGCAAGGGCCAGCGCGCACTGATCGTTGCCCCTCCCCGCACGGGGAAGACCATGTTGCTCCAGAAACTGGCCACGACGGTGCAGGAATGCCATCCTGAGGTCGAGCTCATCATACTGCTCGTCGACGAAAGGCCCGAAGAGGCAACCGAAATGAAGCGTCTCGGCGCCGGCCTTGTGGTCGACTCTTCTTCGGACATGCCTCCCGAACGGCACACACGCATCGCTGAGATGATCCTCCAAAGATCCCGCAGGCTGGTCGAGAGCGGCCGCGACGTTATGATCCTGCTGGACAGTATCACCCGGCTGGCCCGTGCCTACAACTCACTCCACCGGGGCAAGAGCCGAACCCTTTCCGGTGGCCTCGGAGCAGGAAGCATGTTGAAGCCGCGAGAGTTCTTCGGTGCGGCACGGAAGACTCAGGAAGGCGGCAGCCTGACGATCGTCGCGACAGCGCTCATCGACACAGGCAGCCGCATGGATGACGTCATTTTCGAGGAGTTCAAGGGTACGGGAAATATGGAACTCGTTCTGCATCGAGGGTTGGCCGACCGCCGGATCTGGCCTGCGATCGACCTCCCGCTTTCCGGGACGCGCCGAGAGGAGCAGCTTCGGGATGAGGCCACCCAGAATCAGGTCAATCTGATGCGGCGTGCCCTTTCGAATCTGAGTGCCGAGAAGGCCATGTCCGCGCTGCTCCGCAAGATCCAGGAGACCCCGGACAACGACACGTTTTTGCGTCAGCTCAGGTAGTCGTCCGGGACCGAATCGCCCATCATGAGTGATTTCGCGTTACTATGCAGAGCATGATTCCGGTTCCCACCGACCAGAGCCCTGAGACTGCGCGGCTGTCCGGATTTCTCACCTACCTGCTGACGCAGACGACCAGCCTGAATGCCTTCATGGGCACCGCTTTGCCCGTGATCGGCGAGATCTTTCATTCGAGCCGCATCGCACTGGTCGATTACTACGAGGATACGGATCATTTCAATCTCCTGTTTTTCGCCGGATACGCCCCCGATGCCCGCCACGCGCTGCAGCGCAGACTCGGCGAGATGCAGGTCAGACGTGCGCTCGATGAGCGATCTCCCTTCTGTTCCGAACGAAATCCGAATCTGCTGATCATTCCCTGCTACTTTCGGGATGTGCTGGAGGCGGTGGTGGTCTTCGAGGGAGACACTCCCATCGAGATGACGGCGGTCCGAAGCGAATGTTCGCTGGTGATCTCGCGTTTTCTCGGACTGTTCATGTCATCGTCGCGTCTCGAGGTCAACCGCGCCAAACTTCTCGACTCCGAAGATCTGCAGCGGGCGCGACAGATCCAGTTGAATTTCCTGCCCAAGAACCCGCCGCGCACGCATCGCTGCGAGGTCTACGGAGTCAACCACTCCTCGAACCTCGTCGGAGGCGATTATTTCGACTACTTCGACGAAGAGGATGACATCGTTCAATGCATTCTGGCCGATGCCTGCGGGCACGGTATGGCGGCAGCGTTGATCATGTCGAACTTTCGGGGCCTGCTGCGCTCGGAGGTCCTTCGGCGACAGGGTTTGGAAGGCCTCTTTTCGTCTCTGAACGAGATGATCCACTTCGACGACGATCTGATCCAGTATCTGACGGGCGTCTTCCTCCAGATCGAAGAGACGACGGGTCGACTGG
Source organism: uncultured Acidobacteriota bacterium (assembly GCA_963823995.1). Classification (GTDB taxonomy): domain Bacteria; phylum Acidobacteriota; class UBA6911; order RPQK01; family JAPXNP01; genus JARRKC01. The sequence goes on along the minus strand of CAWGNQ010000006.1, from coordinate 892,170 downwards.
ACTATATCAACGCGGGGCACTACGAGCCGGTCGTGATTTCGGGAGACGGTAGTATCCGGACACTTCCCGGAGGAGGCCCGCCCTTGGGGATGTTCAAGGCCTCCCGCTATCCGGTCGGCCAGGCTCAACTCCATTCCGGAGACCTGGTGGCTCTCTATACCGACGGTCTGCTGGACATTCAGAACCCGCAGGATGACTACTTCGGGTCAGATCGGGCCATCGAGGAACTGCGTCGACATCGAGCACTTCCGCTCGATGATATCACTCGGCAGGTCATGGAACAGGCCCGCCGTTTCGCGGACGGAAGAAACTTCGAGGATGACGTGACGGTGTTCGTGCTCAGACTGCGTTGAGGCGGGAGGTTCGGGGCTCGGGAGGGTTTGCGGATCCGGGTGCCCGAGATCGAGGGGCGGCCTGCGACGAATGGGACCGACGGGACCGGGACCGTCGTCGTCCTGACGCCGGCACTCCCGGTCCCATACTCTCATAAGTTCCCTGCGTCCCAGGCCGTCCCCTACCACGCCAGGCTGTTGGCTGCCTATGACTTTACGATGACGACCCTCTGATCCTTGAGACGGATTTCGACGACAGTTCCATCGGACATCTGAGTCACACTGTTCGGGGTCGCGTCACCGATGGGTTCGACCCGGACCTGCGCCTTGGCCACGACGTTCTTCCCGTCATAGAACAGTGCCTGGCCGTCACCGTCCAGTTCCATCTTGTAACGGCCCGCATCCAGGGTCGATCCATTGATAACCGCATCGGCCACGAATTGTACCCGGTGGGTTTTACCGAACGCGCTGGAGGGGATCAAAAGTGCCAGGCAAAGCAGGATGACTATAAAGCCGATTCTCTTCATCTCGTTTTCTCCTTAAATGTCGTTCGAACTCTCATCACATTCGAGGCCCGGTTGAGATCTCCATGAATTCGACCGATCATCGGTCTCAGAAAGCTCCGCAAGCTCAATTTCGGACCCTTTCCTTTGGGCGAACCACTGCAAAAGACGCGTCTCGAAAATCCCGGCTCATTCCCTATTTTCATCCTTTTTAGACGAACGGTCCGGTCGATGGTTTGGTTTTCTGAGTCGGGTACCGAACGGAACGAATTCCGTGTCGATTCGTAAGCGGGGCTGCCCATTGCCAAACCTGCGGGATCCTCAAGATCCGAAAAACAGGGTAAAGTAGGGGACCTTATGAGCGAAGCAGCCGATCGGAATCCGAGCCTTCAGCCGCCGGCGCTCATGCGCTGGGGCGTTCTCGTCTTCGTCAGCCTGGCCATGTTTGGGAACTACTACGTCTACGACAGTATCAGCCCGTTGGCGGACGTCCTGAAACGGCAGCTGAACTTTTCGGACGCCGACATCGGAACCTTGAACGGGATCTACAGTCTTCCCAACGTGGTGATGGTGCTGATCGGAGGGCTCATCATCGACCGGATCGGCACGCGGCGCTCGACGTTCCTGTTCGCCTGTCTCTGCGTCCTGGGTGCCGTCGTCACGACCTTGAATCCCGAACTTTGGAGCATGGCGGCCGGGCGTCTGATTTTCGGCCTGGGTGCCGAATCGATGATCGTCGCAGTCACGACGGCACTGGCCAAGTGGTTCAAAGGCAAGGAGTTGAGTTTCGCCTTCGGCCTGAACCTGACGATTGCCCGTCTCGGGTCCTTTGCCGCACTCAACTCAGCCACCTGGGCCCGCTCCCTCTACGCCAGTTGGCGCGGTCCACTTCTTCTGGCCGCGGTCATCTCGCTGACCTGCGTGATCGGTGCGGTGATCTACTGGATTTTCGAGTCGTCGGCAGCAAGACGCTACCAGCTTGGGGACCCCGCGACGCCGGACAAGATCGAGTGGCAGGACGTCTTTGCCTTCAGCCGGTCCTACTGGTACATCGTCGGATTGTGCGCCGTCTTCTACTCGGGGATCTTTCCGTTTCAGACTTTTGCCGTCAAGTTCTTCATCGAAGCCCATGGGACGAGTCGGGAGCTCGGCAGCTTTCTCTCGAGTATGTTGACCCTGTTCGCAATGATCTGTACTCCTCTCTTCGGTCTTCTGGCGGACCGCATCGGTAAGCGTTCCCATCTGATGATGGTCGGCTCGATTCTCCTGATCCCGGTCTACCTGATGATGGCCTATACCGATATCAGTCTCTATGTGCCCATGTCGATGATGGGCATCGCCTTTTCCCTCATCCCCGCGGTCATGTGGCCTTCGGTCGCCTACGTGGTTCAGGAGGTACGTCTCGGTACCGGCTATGGTCTGATGACGATGATCCAGAACATCGGTCTCACCATCTTCAACTTCCTGATCGGGTGGGCAAATGACTTCTCGGGCGCGGGTCCCCTGAACCCCGGGGGCTATAACCTGGGAATGTGGCTGTTTTCGTCTTTGGGGGTCATCGGGCTGGTTTTCGCCATTTTGTTGAATCGTCGCGAGGCCGGGTCCCGAGGACACGGACTGGATACGATCCGGACCGGAAGTGAGTGAACGGTCCGACGACCGTCCTCTCGCCCGGCGTCGTGTTCGTATGCCGCGCTCGGTCGGCGCCACCGGGAGCGGGAGCCGGGGTCCTCGCGGCCCAGGGATTGGAGGAAAAGTTCAGATGACACGGGCTCGAACCGACAGATTCATCCTGACCGCCTTCTTCCTGGATCAGCCGCTGGCAGGCCTCGAGGCTCTCTCGGGCGACGACTGGATCCACAACCGGCCGCACGTAGAGGGCGAGGACACGATCGAGCGCCTGATCTCGGTCTATGCCCCGCTGGCCGAACAGGTGTCGAAGACACTCGCAGGGGGAGAGCGCCCTGTCACGATCTCCGGCGACTGTTGCTCATCCCTCGCCGTGCTGGCCGGCCTCCAACGGATGGGCCTGGACCCAACCCTGATCTGGCTGGACGCGCATGGCGATTTCAACACGCCGGAAACGTCACCGAGTGGTTTTCTGGGAGGGATGCCGCTGGCCATGCTGGTCGGTCGGGGCGATCCGAGACCGGCCCAAGGACTCGGACTGTGTCCACCACCGGAAGAACGCGTCATACTGAGCGATGCACGGGACCTCGATTCGCTGGAAAGACCGGCCGTCGAATCATCCGGCGTCCGCCATCTTACGCGGGTTACCGACGTTCCGCGAGCGGTTCCTCCCGAGGGACCGCTGTACGTCCACTTCGACACCGACGTTGTCAACGCAGAAGAAGTCCCGGCGCAGAATTACCCCGCTTCCGGAGGATCGAGCTCGAAGGAGATCGCGGAGGTTTTCCGGGCCATTGCCGCGACCCGACGGGTGGTCGCCGTCTCCGTATCGACATGGAATCCGGATCTCGACCGGGACGGCTCGAGCCGACGGGTCTCAATGCGGCTCCTCGGCGTCCTGCTCGGGCTTTCAGAAGACTGAGATCGGCGGTCCGTTTCGTCCCCTGAGAAGCTGTCGCGGGAGCTCAACCACTGCGACTCTACTTGTCGAAGAGCGAGACGTACTGGCCGTAGCCCTCTTTTTCCAGATCTTCTTTGGGAACGAACCGGAGTGCAGCGGAGTTGATGCAATAGCGCAGTCCCGTGGGGCGCGGACCGTCCTGAAAGACGTGCCCAAGATGCGAGCCTCCGTGCTTGCTGCGAACCTCCGTTCGTGCCATGAAGAACAGGCTCCGGTCCTGTTTCTCGACGATATCGTCCGGCTCCAATGGTCTCGTGAAACTCGGCCATCCGGTCCCGGAATCGAACTTGTCGGTGGAGCTGAACAGGGGCTCACCGCTGACGACGTCGACGTAGATCCCCTCACGCTTGTTGTCCCAGTACTCGTTGCGGAACGCCGGTTCGGTCCCTTCCTTCTGAGTGACCTTGTACTGCAGCGGTGTCAGGCGCCGCTGCAGTTCGTCATCAGGCGGTTTCGCATAGGTTTGCTTGGTCGATCTGGCTGAATCCGGTTTCATCGTGTCCTCGTCTTCCCAAACCCGATGCAGGAACTGATCGCGACCTGAAGCAAAGCGGTAGAAGCGATAACGGATCGGGTTCTTTCTGTAATAATCTTGATGGTATTCCTCGGCCGTATAAAAGTCTGAGACCGGCAGGATCTCGGTTACGATCGGACGGCTGAATACGCCGGAGGCATCGAGCGCCGCCTTCGACCGTTCGGCGATCTCCCGCTCCTGCTCTCCATGATAGAAGATGATCGATCGGTATTGCTCGCCGCGGTCGACGAACTGTCCGTCACCATCGGTCGGATCGACATGATGCCAGAAATATTCAACCAGCCGGTCATAGGAGACGACCTGGGGATCGTACCGGACCTCGACCGCTTCCACATGTCCCGTCGTACCCGAGGAGACGTCCTTATAGCTTGGGTCCACGGTATGGCCGCCGGTATAGCCCGAAATCACCTCGAGCACTCCCGGCACTTTCTCGAAGTCGGCTTCCACGCACCAGAAGCAACCGCCGGCAAAGATCGCCGTCTGCCGCTCATCCGGCTGCTGATCCGACAGCGAATGGGATGCAAAAACACCCACGGCCCCGAAAACCAGAAACAAAATAGTGGAGTATGTCATGAACCTCAGGCTCCGTATCTTCATCGTGCTGTCATCCTCTCGTTCGTGTCGAATTCCATCTCGTACCTTTGTTAGATGAGTTTGCAGCGAAGCCCGTTTCGGTTACGTCGGTCATCGAATCGATTTCTGTCTCCGGGATCCCCGATCCTTGGACTTTCCCACAAGCTCTCATCGAGCGTCCCCGTCGGGCCCCGAACCGGGAGAATGCAAATCCGGCGGGTCAGGTTTATGATGGATCCTGTCGGAGCGGACCGGGACCTTCTTACGCCATACAGCCTCAGCCCGGCGGCTCTGCAGGTACTCCCATGGATATGAAGCGTCAGTCATTGCAGGCCGTCCTGGAAGCGATTGACCGGATTCGTCTCTACACCGAAGAAGGACGGGAGACTTTCTTCCAGGACCCGCTCGTTCAGGAGGCGGTCTGCCGGAACCTGGAATTCATTCGGGACAACTGTCAACAGGCGGCGCCCCAGTTGCTCGTCCGCTTTCATCTGCTGGGTCCGGAGTCGCCGGTCACGCTTTTGTGCAGCTCCGAAGAGGACTACTACGGAGCCGGTCAGGCCCTGGTCTGGTCGTTTCTGGAAGAAGAGCTCGCAACGCTCCGGGTCGCGGTCGAGGAGACCGTTGGTTAGCCCGCAACGAGTCTGTCAGCGAATCACGCTGATCCCGCGAAGGACGCCCTCTGGCCTTCCCCTCGCTCGATGCGCAGCCTTCTCCGGCTGCAGGTGATTGGCCGGCAAGCCTAAGCGGCGACGAGCGTCACGGCGGTGACGGCGGCAAGCATGATGACGACCAGCAGGAGAAGAAACGCCAGTAATCGCATGGGTCTGTCCGCGGCGACCGTCATCAGCCAGTAGCAGCCGAGATTGGCAGCCACTCCGAGAAGGCCGCAGACGATCACAGCGGTGAATTGATCCATGGCCGTCGGAGGGAGGTAACCGCCGGACCGCAGGTCGCCTCTCGCATAGACCCATCCGAGACAGGCACCCGCAACGAATCCGGTCGAGCCGAGCAGCCAGGGCAGCATCCTTCGGGAGGGCATGTACCAGCCGACCAGGCCCATCAAGACTCCGACAGGCGTGGCGACTCCAACCGGAAGCCATGGACCGGAGAACGGCACCAGCAGGCTCATGGTGTGCGCGCAAATCCACCATACCGCACCGCTGAATATCCAGAGGAAGCTCCGCGGCGCCCGCGAGCGCCGGGCGTACTCGACGTCAGGACTCATCGATAGAAACTGCAGATTCGATTCAAGTTCGGCGCCACAATGACGACTCCACCACAGACATCGTCAAGGATGAGGGTCATGAATGCAAGCCCGCTCCCACGGTCTGCCCGCTCGAAGGCCCCCGGCGCTGCAGCCCGAATCCTCACTTTGGACTCAGCGGACGGCGATCAAGAGCGAGGTCTTCCGGTCGCCCTTCGTTGAAGAATCTCACACCTGCGGGGCTCCTTCTCGGGTGGCCAGGTAGAGCGTGGCAACTCGCAAGGTCAAGCCGTAATCGTGGGCGTCGACGAAGCCCTCCTCTTCAAGAGTCCGACAGAGCACGCGCGGCTCCGGAAACTCACGCACAGACGCCGGAAGGTACGAATAGGGACCTTCATGACCCGATACGAGCGCCCCGATGCGGGGCAGGATTCTCGTGAAATAGAACAGGTAGAGCTGCCGCAGAACGGGCAGGGTCGGAATCGAGAACTCCAGGATCGCCAGGGTGCCGCCCGGGCGAAGGACACGGGCCATCTCCCGCAGTCCGCGGCGGTAGTCTTCCAGGTTCCTCAACCCGAAGGCAATGCTCACAGCATCGAAGCTGCCGGCGGGAAAGGCCAATTCGAGGGCGTCTCCCTCGACAAACCGTACGGTGCCTTCGAGCCCACGATCGGTCGCTTTGCGGACGCCGATCTCCAGCATGGGTCGGCAGAAATCACAACCCACCACGGACGAGCCCGGAGCCAGCGCGAAGGCGAGATCCCCGGTTCCCGTACACAGATCGAGGATCGAACGTGGCGAGGGAAGCGCGGCAAAGAGTCTGCGGCGCACGACGCGTCTCCAGTAGCGATCGATCGACAGTGACAGGAGATGATTGAGGAGGTCGTACCGGTGCGCGACCGAGGCGAACATCCGGCGAACCCGACGGGACGCCTTGTCAACCATCCGGGCTCACGTTTCTACTTCCTCCAGCGCCCGCGCCCACATCTCTTCGAGGAGAGTATCCTCGAATCCCGCCCGGATCTCAGTCTGACCGATACCGTTCAAGAGCACGAAGACCGTCTGATCGTCCTCCCGCTTCTTGTCCCTGCGCATCGCCGTACCGAGCTGTTCGAAGGAGATATCGGCCGCACTCGGCAGATCGCCGACCGCGCGCACTGTCTGGCAGATCCGTCGCAAGGCTGCCTCGTCAATCAGGCCTTCCCTTTGCGACAGATGCACCGCAGCCAGCATCCCATAGGCGACCGCTTCGCCATGCTTGAAGCGATCGTACTCGGTCGCGGCCTCCAGCGCATGCCCCATGGTATGTCCGAAGTTGAGGATTCGGCGCAGATTCTGTTCCCTCTCGTCGACGGCAATGACCTCGGCCTTGATTTCACAACAGCGGCTGATGATCCGCTCGAGTGACGCATCCTCGCGGTTGAGGATCGCCGGGAGGTTGTCGACCAGGAAGTCGAAGAGGGGGCGGTCGTAGATCAGGCCGTACTTGATGACCTCGTAAAGGCCGCTTCGAAATTCCCGCATGGGGAGGCTGCCCAGTGTCTTCGTATCGACACAGACCAGATTGGGCTGATAAAACGCTCCGATCATGTTCTTGCCGAGCCGGTGATTGACGCCCGTCTTCCCTCCGACCGAGCTGTCGACCTGAGCCAGCAGCGTCGTGGGAAGCTGAACGTAGGGGATGCCCCGCAGGAAAGTCGCGGCCACGAAGCCCACGACGTCCCCGGTCACTCCGCCCCCGAGCGCGACCAGTGTCGAGCGCCGATCCGCCTTCTGCGCGATCAGGTACGTATAGATGTTCTCGACGGTGTGGAGGCTCTTGGTCGGCTCGCCGTCCGGAATCATCAGATGCACCACACTGAATCCGCTCTGGGAGAGTGCGGAAACGACCGCTTCCCCGTAGAGCTCGAAGACCACGGGATTCGTGATCACGAAGATCCGTTGGCCAACTCCCTGCTCGTGGAAGATCTCCCCGATCCCGCCAATCAGCTTCGGACCGATTAAAATGTCGTAGGTCCGATTCCCCAGTTCCACCCGCACGGTTCTCATGGGCCGATCCCCCGAATCAGCTGGTCAGCACGCCTTCGATCGGACTACTGGCAGTGGCGTAAATTTTGCGGGCGATCCGTCCGGCGCGAAACGCGAGACGACCGGCCTCCACTGCATACCGCATGGCTCGTGCCATAGCCACCGGATCCCGGGCGCCGGCGATTCCAGTGTTCATGAGGACTCCGTCGACACCCAGTTCCATGGCGATCGCAGCGTCCGACGCGGTTCCCACGCCCGCATCCACGATCACCGGAACCGAGGCATGCTCGAGGATGATCCGAATGTTGTTCGGATTCTGGATCCCAAGCCCGGAACCAATGGGCGCCCCGAGCGGCATGACCGCCGCCGCCCCCATGTCCTCGAGCTTACGGCACACGATCGGGTCGTCGTTCGTGTAGGGCAAGACGACGAAACCTTCCTTGACGAGTTGCTCGGTAGCCAGCAGAAGTTGTTCGTTGTCCGGAAACAGCGTCTTCTCGTCTCCCAGGACCTCGAGTTTGACGAAATTGGACAGCCCCGTTTCCCGGCCGAGGCGCGCATACCGGACCGCGTCTTCGGCTGTGTAGCACCCTGCGGTGTTCGGCAGCAGCATCATCTCAGGCGGTATGTTGCCCAGGAAGGACTCCGCCCCTCGACTGCTGAGATCGACGCGGCGGACGGCCACCGTGACGATCTCCGCGCCGCTGGCGGCCAATGCCTCCCGCATAACGGCAAAGGTCGGATATTTCCCCGTACCCACGATCAGGCGGGATGTAAACTCGCGTTTTCCGATTCTCAGTTTGTCATTCATCTTTGAAAGCTTCCACCACCGACGAAGTGCACGATCTCGATCGTATCTCCCGACTGCACTCGATATGCAGCCCAACGGTCTCGCTTGATGATCTCGCGGTTCACTTCGATCGCGATGCGGTCTCCCTTCAGTCCCAGTCGTTCGATGAGCCGAACCAGATCCAGGCCGGCCGGAACTTCCTGTTCCCGCCCGTTGATCCGAACCTTGAACGGCTCCGATGTCGTCAGGTCGTTCATTTCTGATTCCCGATTATCTCAATTTTTCCAGAAAGAGAAAGTCCGCTCGGACCGCAACACCATTCGGGCCGAGGGGTAGCTCGACGGCACGGGCGCCGCAGGTTCCCGTGCAGCTTCCGACCGTCGTTTGCCAAGCTGGAAAAGTCCCGAATTTCCGGTCAGTTGACGGCCCTGAACAAAGTTGACAAGCCCTGGGTCTCACACTAAGATGCTATCTCGGTCTGGGGCGGGGGTCGTAGTATTTTTCAACCGTCACGTGCTCAAGGATATTGGCTTGTGGAGCAGTTGGTCTTCTATCTCTTTGCCGCGGTTTCTGTCGTCGCCGCTCTGCTGGTGGTGCTCCAGCGTCGGGCCATTTACAGCACGCTGGCTCTGATCGTCTGCTTCGGTGCCATCGCGGCTCTTTTCTACCAACTCGGCGCGCTCTTCATTGCCGCCATCCAGGTGATCGTCTATGCCGGGGCCATCATGGTCCTGTTCCTTTTCGTCGTCATGTTGATCGATCCCGAAGCGGAGATCTTTGCCGTCAAGAAGACCAGGAACCTCGCAGTCCTGGCACTACCCATGGCGGCGCTGGTTGCGCTGATCCTGCTCAGTGCGCTGAGTGCAACCTCGGGAACACCGGAGGCCGCTGCCGTTCCCGGGGACGTTACGGCTATCGCCGAGGCACTGTTCAGCAGTTACCTGCTGCCGTTCGAAGTGACGTCGATCTTGATTCTCGTGGCCGTGCTGGGTGCAATGGTCCTGGCCAAGCGGACGGACTGATTCCATGGTTTCCACCACACACTATCTGGTTCTTGGAGCAATCCTGTTTACGATCGGCGTCTTTGGCGTGATCGTCCGACGCAATGTCATCACGATGTTCATGTGCGTCGAACTGATGCTGAACGCCGTCAATCTGACCCTGCTCGCCTTTGCCCGAATGTATGGGCAGATCGACGGACAGATCTTCGTCTTCTTTGTCATGACCGTGGCAGCCGCGGAAGCCGCCGTCGGGCTGGCGCTGATCGTCCTGTTGTCTCGAAAGACGGATTCGGTCGACATCGACGATGCCGACACGATGAAGTGGTGAACGATGCTCGATAATTTCTGGATACTGCTGCTCTTTCCGCTATTCGGCGCAGCTTTCAACGGACTCCTCGGAAAGAAGCTGCCCGCGCGCCTGATTGGAGTGATCGGAAGCCTGACCATCTTCCTGAGCTTCGGCGTCGCAGCTCTCTCCTTCATTCAACTGCTCGGGATGTCACCCGCCGAGCGGGCCGTAACGAACCATCTCTTCACCTGGATCCAGGCCGGAGACTTCGTGGCCGAATGCTCGTTCATCTTCGACCCACTGTCGGCGGTGATGATCCTGGTGGTGACCGGTGTCGGTTTCCTGATCCACGTCTATTCAATCGAATACATGCAGGGAGATGACGGCTACTACCGCTTTTTCGCCTACATGAATCTCTTCATCTTCATGATGAGTGTCCTGGTGCTGTCGGACAACTACCTACTGATGTTCGTCGGCTGGGAAGGGGTCGGTCTCTGTTCCTATCTGTTGATAGGCTACTACTTCGATACGCGCGTGGCCGGAGACGCGGCCAAAAAAGCCTTCATCGTCAACCGCATCGGTGATTTCGGTTTCCTTCTCGGCGTCTTTCTGATCTTCCAGACCTTCGGAAGCATCAGTTTCCATGAAGTTTTCAGCCGGGTGGTGGAACGCTTTCCCATGCCCGAAGCAGGATTCGGCGTCCTGGGGGCGATTACTCTGCTCCTGTTTCTGGGAGCCACCGGGAAGAGTGCCCAGATTCCCCTCTACGTTTGGCTTCCGGATGCCATGGCAGGCCCGACCCCGGTGAGCGCGCTCATCCACGCAGCAACCATGGTCACCGCCGGTGTCTACATGATCGCCCGCTCGGCGGCGCTCTACAGTCGCGCTCCCGATACGCTGGCGGTCGTCGCGACGATCGGGGTCCTGACCTGTCTGTTGGCTGCGCTGATCGCCATTGCTCAGAAGGACATCAAAAAGGTCCTGGCCTACTCGACGGTCAGCCAGCTGGGATACATGTTCCTGGCCGTCGGCGTGGGTGCCTTTTCAGTCGGGATCTTCCACCTCTATACCCATGCCTTTTTCAAGGCGCTGCTCTTCCTCGGATCGGGCAGCGTGATCCTGGCCGTCCACCACGAGCAGAACATGTACAAGATGGGCGGATTGAAGAAGTACCTGCCCGTGACGTGGGCAACCATGGGGATTGCCACGCTGGCGATCGCCGGCATTCCTCCCTTTGCGGGCTTCTTTTCGAAGGACGAGATTCTCTGGCAAGCGTTGACGAGCCAACACGGCCAGATCCTCTACTGGCTGATCGGAACGGGCGTGGCCGCGCTGACCGCTTTCTACATGGCTCGCTTGATGTACCTGACCTTCTACGGTCCGGAACGGTTCGAGTTGGGACATCACGGTCACGACGATCAGGAGCACGGCGGAGGACACGGGCAGACCAAGCCGGTCGAGCCTTCCTGGATCGTCAAAGGGCCACTGAGCGTCCTCGCGATCTTGTCGTTGCTGGGAGGTCTCGTAGGACTTCCCGCGTGGCTGGGAGCCAACTATTTCGAAGGATTTCTCGATCCGTCGCTCGAGTTTGCCTACCGCGGGCCGCTCACGGAAGAGGGGCAGGGCCATGCAAGTGAGATCGGCCTGACCATCCTGGTCGTTGGCCTGGCCGTCTTCTCCATCTGGCTCGCCTACCGGTATTTCCTGGCGGACCCAACGCGGGCCGAGAAGTTCGCCGCACGACATCCGGGCCTGTATCGAGCTTTCTGGAACAAGTTCTACGTGGACGAAATCTACGATGCCGCCATCATTCAGCCGGTCGCACGGCTCTCCGAGTCGGTCCTCTGGAAGGGGATCGATGATGGCGTTATCGACGGGGCCGTCAACGGTGTGGCCTCTCTGTTCCGGAACTGGAGCCAGCGCGTCCGCAAGATGCAGACCGGCTACGCCCGGGCCTATGCGAGCTGGATCCTCCTCGGGGTCGTCCTGATCTTTGTCTACTTCTACATCGTGAGTTGAAGATGCTGGCACCAGAGAACCTCTTGACGATTTTGCTCATTCTCCCGACGCTGGGGGCGATTGTGGTCCTTCTGTTGCCGAGGACCCGGCTGTCGGTTGTCCGGATCACTGCGCTTCTCTTCTCGCTCATCACGCTCGTCGTGTCCCTGCCTCTGGTGACAGGTTTCGACTCGGCGGCACCGGGCATGCAGTTCGTCCAGAACGTCCCCTGGATCGAGGCCGGTGGCTTTCGGATCGCCTACCACGTGGGGATCGACGGCATCAGCCTCTTTCTGGTGTTGCTGACGACCGTTCTCATGCCGCTTGCGATTCTGGGCAGCTGGAGCGTCGAGAAGAACCTGAAGCCGTACATGGCGTTGATGCTGTTGCTCGAAGCGGGAATGCTGGGCGTCTTCGTCGCTCTGGACCTGGTGCTGTTCTACTTCTTCTGGGAAGCCATGCTGATCCCGATGTACTTCCTGATCGGCGTCTGGGGTGGTGGCCGCCGCATCTACGCAGCGGTCAAGTTCTTCATCTACACGGCCTTCGGGTCGTTCCTGATGCTTGCGGCACTGATTGCCCTTTACTTCATCAACCAGGGGGAGAGCTTCGACATCGTCCAGATCACGGACCGGTTGGCTTCGGGGCAGATCTCGATGCCCTTTCACACGGAGATGCTCCTGTTCGGGGCCTTCTTCGTGGCCTTTGCCATCAAGGTTCCTCTGTTCCCGTTCCACACCTGGCTTCCCGACGCTCACGTGGAAGCGCCGACCGCAGGATCGGTCGTACTGGCGGGCATCCTGCTGAAGATGGGCACTTACGGCATGCTCCGTTTCTGCCTCCCCATGTTTCCGGAGGCCTCCGTGAAGCTGGCGCCCCTTATTTCCGTGCTGGCCATCATCGGCATCATCTACGGCGCGCTCGTCGCGATGGTCCAGCCCGACGTCAAGAAGCTCGTTGCCTACTCATCGGTCAGTCACCTCGGTTTCGTAGTGCTCGGTATCTTCGCCTTCAACGTCACTTCGATCGAAGGTGCAACCTATCAGATGCTCAACCACGGGGTATCGACCGGTGCGCTGTTCCTTCTGGTCGGAATGATCTATGACCGCCGACACACACGACTGATTGAGGACTTTGGCGGAATCGCCCACCGGATGCCCATCTACGCGGGGGTGTTTCTCGTGATCGCGCTCAGCAGCATCGGGCTGCCCGGACTCAACGGCTTCGTCGGCGAATTCCTGATCCTTCAAGGCACGTTCCTGTCCAGCCATACGCACGCGGCGGTTGCCGCCGGCGCCGTGATCCTGGCCGCCGTCTACATGCTTTGGATGTACCAGAGAGTCTTTATGGGCAAGCTCGCGAGAGACGAAAACAGGAGACTCCTCGATTTGCGCCCCCGAGAGGTTTTGACGATCCTGCCTCTGATCGTACTGGCGATCTGGATGGGCGTCTCTTCGGGAACCTTCCTCCGAAGGATGGACACCTCGGTACAACGGATCGTGGATCGGATCGAGCAGGTCAAGAACATGGAGATCCTGTCCGTAGAGAATCGCTCAAAACACAAATAGGGTCAGGCATTAGGCACCGATGGACATCAATTACTTTGCAGTTTTGCCCGAAATCATCCTGTCGGTGGTGGGGATCGTCCTGATGGTCCTCATTCCGTTTATACGGCGAGAAAGCCAGGCCAAACTCGGATACCTTGCGCTGGCGGGTCTCGCACTGGCCCTGGTCACGACCGTCCTGCAATGGGGACAGAAGGACCTGGCCCTGTTCGGTATGGTTTTTCAGGACAACTTCGCCCAATTCTCGCGGGTCGTCTTCTTTCTCTCAGTCGGGGCTATCGTTACGGCCTCGATCAGCTATCTCGAGCAGGACCGGCTCGATCGAGCAGAGTATTTTTCTCTGCTGCTCTTTGCGGCGGTAGGAATGGGCCTCATGGCGGCCAGCGCCAATCTGATCATGACCTTTCTCGGGCTCGAGGTCCTCTCGATCGCCACGTATGTACTGGCCGGGTTTCGGCGGGACGACATGAAGTCGACGGAATCTGCACTGAAGTACTTCATCCTGGGAGCCTTCTCGACCGCATTCCTCCTCTACGGGCTCGCGTTCATCTACGGCGCCACCGGGACAACCCGGTACCTGGACATCGCGCGCATTCTTGCAGGTGAGGGGTCCTCCGGCCATACCTACCCGCTGTTCCTGCTCCTGGGTCTGGGTCTGCTGTTCGTCGGATTCGGTTTCAAAGCGGCCTTTGCGCCGTTCCATATCTGGACGCCCGACGTGTACGAAGGCGCCCCCACGCCGATCACCGCTCATCTGGCCGTGGCCTCGAAGGCTGCCGCAGTGATTGCGCTTCTGCGCATCCTCTATCAGGTGCTGCCGGCCCTGATCTCCGACTGGCAGAGCATCCTCTGGATCTCCGCAGTACTGACCATGCTGATCGGCAACATCGCGGCTCTGACTCAGAGCAACATCAAGCGCATGCTCGCCTACTCTTCCATTGCCCATGCCGGCTATCTGCTGGTCGGATTGGTCGCAGGCAGTTCGAAGGGGGCGCAGGGAGTGCTCTTCTACCTGTTGGCCTATGCGTTCATGAATCTCGGAGCGTTGATCGTCGTCCAGTTGGTCGGGCGGCGGAACGAGAAGACCGTCGCCATCACCGACTATACTGGGCTCGGCTATCGCTACCCGGGACTGAGTCTCGCACTTTCCATATTCCTCGTGTCCCTTGCAGGCATTCCGTTGACCGCAGGCTTCTCCGGCAAGCTCTTCCTGTTTTCGGCGGCAATGGAGAGCGGCCTCTACTGGCTCGTGGGCATCTCCGTGATAGCATCGGTCATCGGGATTTACTACTACCTGCGTGTCCTGGTTCTGATGTACATGCGTCAGCCGGAAGGAGAGATCGAGCCGATTCCCCTTCCTGTAGCGGTCCAGATCGTACTCGTAATCATGGCCCTTGGTACACTGTATATGGGAATTCTTCCTCAGACAGTCCTGAATCTTGCGAGTGAGGCGATTCGCTTTTGAACGAAGTCAAACAGAAACTCGAAGAGAAGATCCGAAAGCTGGAGCGGGAGCTGCACGACGAGCTTCCGAAAGCCCTCCAGAAAGCCCGAGAGCTGGGAGACCTGAGGGAAAATGCGGAATACCAGACGGCCAAGGATCGTCAAACCTACGTCCAGGCCGAGTTGGGCCAGCTCAAACAGCGATTGGCCAAACTCTCCCTGGTCAACCTGGACAAGATTCCACAAGGAATAGTCTCGTATGGCTCGACCGTCGTCCTCCATGACCTCGATCGGGATCAGGAGGTGACCTATCGTCTGGTCATGAGCGAAGAATCCGATGTCGCCAAGGGGCTCATCTCAACTTCCTCTCCCATCGGCCGGAGCCTGATGGGAAAAGTGGAAGGGGACGAAGTCGAAATCAGAACCCCCGGCGGAACCCGTACCTATGAGATCGTTCGCCTTGCGACGATCCACGACCAGGCCGCGGCCAAGAGTCAGGACCAGCAATAGCCCGCGTTGGCCCAAGCCTATTGATACACTCTCGAACCGGAGACGTACGTCTCGCGAAGCCTCTTCTCCAACACCACCGTCTGGCCGTAGACATGCCGGACGTCGTAGGTATCCCGTACCAGCCCGTCCCTGCTCTCGATCAGGATCGCTCGACCCGCGACGATGGCGACGTCCGTCTTGACGACGATGGCGGACTCGCCCCGGGAAGCATCCGATACTATGACACCGACGTACTTCCACTCCTGGGCGAAGAGAGACACCAAGAAGAGGCTGAAGAAGAGGACTGCAAATAGTGCTGGCTGTTTCCGTTTCATTGCACCTTTCCTTGAAGTCGTCATGGAACCATAACTCGATGCGGCAGTCTGTGACGCGAATCGCAGTTTCGCACAGGGCAACGCAGGCTCGGTGTTGTCCCGCCGGACCATCCTCGAGGACCGGGTGACGACAGGCGAATGTACCCGGCTGCCTGATAAGATAGAGGGGTTGCGGAACCTGAAGACTTCCGTGACGTCGAATCGTTGGTCCGAGATCCCCCTCAGTGCCCCCCTACCCTCCAGGGCCGCGCAGGAAGGGGATGGCGGACGGAGATAGAGTGATGGCTTCATCATCAGTAAGAAAACGTGCCCGATACGTCTTTTGGACCACCTACGGCCTCCTCGTACTCGGCGCCATCCTTGCCGGCGGCCTCGTCGGTCTCGTGTTCGGCTATGCCGTCGACCTTCCGCGGGTTGACGAACTGCGGCTGAACCGTCCAGCGCTGGTCAGCTATGTCTATTCATCGGACGGCCGGATCATCGGCCAATTTGCGGAGGAAAAGCGGATTCTCGTGACCTACGAAGAGATTCCGGATCGGATAAGACAGGCGATCCTGGCCGCCGAAGACGAGGATTTCTTTGAACATCCCGGTCTCGACTTCACTGCGATCGTCCGAACCGCTTTCTGGGATCTCGTGAAATGGGAGAAGCGAGGCGGCGGATCGACTTTGACCATGCAGTTGTCGAAACTTCGATTTACGAGTCCCGAAAAGACCTGGGAGCGCAAGATCAAGGATGCTCTGTATGCCATCGATATCGAGAAGAACTATTCGAAAGAACAGATCTTCACGTTCTATGCGAACCAGATTCCGATGGGCCACGGCCGCTACGGCATTGCGGCCGGGGCTGATTTCTACTTCCACAAGACTCTCGACCAACTGACGCCCGCCGAATGCGCCACCCTGGCCGAAGTCATTCAGGCCCCGGCACACCTCTCCCCGATCACACACCCGAAGCGGGCCTTGTCACGCCGAAACTGGGTCCTGGGCCGAATGAGAGAACTCGGCTTCGTCGACAAATCGGGATATGAGGCCGCCGTGGCCGAACCGATGGACGTCAGAGGACGGGATGACGAGCAGTCCCCTGCCCCTTATTTCGTCGAGTGGGTCCGCCAGTACCTGGGAACGCAGTATCCGACCCGGGACATCTGGCAGGGTGGGCTGCGTATCTATACGACCCTCGATTACGACATGCAGACGGCTGCGGACCGTGCCATCAAAGCGGGACTGAGGGCCTTCGACCGCAAAAAGCGCGGTTGGGCCGGACCTTCCGAGAATATCCTGAAACGGGGCCTCGCTCTCGATGAGTATCGACACCCGGACTGGGCCCGCCTCTTCTACGAAGGCCAGTTGATTCACGGACTCGTCCTCGAATCGACCCCCGATTCCGCGACCGTGCGCTTCGGCAGCTTTACGGCGACCATCACTCCCGAAGACATTGCCTGGACGAAGCACAAAAAGGTCGATGAGGTGCTGTCACCCGGTGACGTGGACGTTTTCACGTTCGAGAAGGTCGATCGCGAATCGAAGACGATTCATGCCACACTTGATCAGATTCCAGAAGTCCAGGGCTCGGCCCTGATTCTCGACAATCGCACCGGCGCCGTCCGTGCCATGGTGGGCGGTTTCGACTTCAACCTCAGCAAGTTCAACCGGGCGACTCAGGCTCTTCGCCAGCCGGGATCCGTCTTCAAGCCCTTTACGTACGTCGCAGCCATGGAGGCCGGCTTCTCACCTCAGGACAAGGTCCTGGACAGCCCTGTCGAGTTCACCGATGCTCTGGGCCGCCCCTACTCGCCTTCCAACTGGGACGACCAATACAAGGGCCTCATCACCATCCGTCAGGCATTGGCCGAGTCGCGAAATGTCCCGACTGTTCGACTCGCCAACACGCTCGGCCCCCAGAAGATTGCCGATGTCGCCAAGCGCTTCGGTCTGCAGCAGAATTTCCCTCCCTATCTGTCGATCGCCCTTGGCTCGGTCGAGGTGACGCTCTCCGAAATGGTTTCGGCCTTCAGTGCGTTTCCGAACCATGGTGTGCGGGCACAGCCCTATTATGTGGATCGCGTCGAAGATCATAACGGGTCGATTCTGGAGGAGCATCGGGCACAGGTCTTCGACGCAGTCGTGAGCCCGGAGGTCGCCGACAAGATGCTCTACCTGCTGCGCGAGGTGGTGCGATCGGGATCAGGCCGCCCTCTGCTGGATCTCGGCCGCCCAATCGGAGGCAAGACGGGAACGACGAACGAATCGACCGATACCTGGTTCGTTGGATTCACTCCCCGCCTTGCCGCCGGCGTCTGGGTCGGCTACGACGAGAAGAAATCGCTCGGCGATAGGGTGTACGGGAATACGCTCGCCCTTCCGATCTGGAAGGACATGATGAAGGATGCTTTGAAGGATATGCCTCCGGCCGACTTCGAATCGACCTGGCAGCCCAGCGGGGTCTCGATGGCGTCGGAGGAACAGCTCGAGAAGCTTCAGGAACCTCAGTCGGAAACCGAAGAACCTCCCCCAGGCGAACAACCGGCGAAAAAGGAGCCGACGCGCAAGGTCTTTACCGTAGAGGACATTAAGCCGCCGCCGTCTCAGTAGTACTTCACACCCAGTAGATCGCTTCGGCCGTTCCATCGTCCGAGCCGTCGTCGACAACGATCAGCTCGAAGTCCCGAAACGTCTGTGCCCGGACACTTCGGACTGCGGCAACGACGAGACAGTGACGCCAAGGAGGATACGCGTCCCGAAACGTCGAAAGGAACGAGGTGTCACTGTCTTGGGAATGGGGATCCCCGGTTCGTCATCGCTCGCGGCTGATGACCAGTTCCGGGAGTTCCAGAAGTGCTTCCCGATAGTCCGATTCGGGGAAAGTCTTCAAGCAGACGCACGCCTGTCTCGCATAGTCATGGGCCAGGCGCCGAAGCTCGCCAAGAGCTCCGTAGGATTCAGCGAGCCGGACGATCTCCGCCTTGTTCTCCGGACTGAAGTCCCGAGATTCCACAGCCCCTCGTACGAACGCCCGTTCCTCGGGGGTGGCACGTTCGAGGAGATGAATGATCGGGAAGGTGACGTTCCCTTCCTCCAGATCCTTCAGCACGGGCTTGCCCAACACGGAGGCATCCGCCGTGTAGTCGAGCAGATCGTCGACGAGCTGGAAGGCCATGCCCAGCGTGCGTCCGAACTTTGCCAGCTGTTCCTCGGCACGGGGAGGCGTGTCGGCCGGAATGGCGCCGAAGCGCCCGCACGCCGAGAACAGATGAGCCGTCTTGTGCCAGCAGATCGTCAGGTAATCCTGGACCGATGTGTCCAGCCGATAGTTGTGTTCGAGCTGAAGCAGTTCGCCTTCGACCATCTTCCGTGTCAGGTCGATCAACACATCGAGAATGCGGAACTTCCGTTCCTGCAGTGCGATCCAAAAAGCCGTCATGTAGAGCCAGTCACCGAACAGCACCGTAACCTCGTTACCCCACTTGGCATTCACGGACGGTTTGCCCCGCCGGACCACCGAGTTGTCGATGATGTCGTCGTGCACCAG
The DNA here is from genome assembly GCA_963823995.1 of uncultured Acidobacteriota bacterium. GTDB lineage: Bacteria > Acidobacteriota > UBA6911 > RPQK01 > JAPXNP01 > JARRKC01. The sequence goes on along the minus strand of CAWGNQ010000006.1, from coordinate 872,961 downwards.
TGTTGCCACATGGACAAGCTCGACCACGACACCCAGCTGAATGGAGGGTTCCACGGGAGCCCCACAGAGCCTCGAGGTCAGCAGCACCAAAGCAGGCCGCAGGCGCTTGCCCCCGCTTCCATGAAGGTACCGGTTGATCCGGTCCACAACCGGCAGGTTCGAGAGGGCTTCCAGTTCCAGCCGTCTCTCGACTTCCTCCAGCTCAGTGGCAATCAGCCGAAAGCCCAGCATGGGCGCAACAGTGGCATTGGGAACGACTTTCATGCGGAACCTTGCGGATAGTATACCAATAGAGACCTCCTGGAAAGGCCGGTGGAGATCAGCGAAAACAGCGGATTCACAGCCCTTTCCGCCCCCTCTCCGATTCGGGCGGAGACCGCTCAGACGCCGGGGCGAACTCCTGTCGATTCGGGCGGGGGTTCGAAAAGCCTCTGGAAGTTCCCGACCACCCGCGAGGCGATCGCCTCACGGGAGACTCCCCGGATCTGTGCCAGCTTCTCCAGCACCAGTTCCACAAACGCAGGTTCATTTCGCTTGCCGCGGAGAGGTACCGGGGCCAGGTAAGGGCTGTCGGTTTCGATCAACAGCCGATCGTCCGGAACCTGTGCAGCGACCTCCCGCAGAGCGCCCGCCTTTTTGAACGTGACGATTCCTCCAAAAGAGATGTAGAAGCCCAAGTGCAGACACGCCTCGGCCAAATCCGCAGATCCGGTAAAGCAGTGGAGGACACCCGGTCGAACCGATCCGGGCGGGAAGGCGCGCTGCAGAATGTCGACGGTGTCCTCTTCAGCATCCCGGGTATGAATGATGATCGGCATTTTGCGCGCCTTCGCCAGGTCGATCTGTCGAGCGAACGACTCCCGTTGAGCATCGCGGGGACTGTTGTCATAGTGGTAGTCGAGACCAATTTCGCCGATCCCCAGAACCTTCGGATCCGCCGCCAGTCCGTCGAGCCGATCCTCCCAACGATCGCTCATGAACCGCGCATCGTGAGGGTGTACGCCGAATGCTGCAACCAGAGGCGAAAAGCGCTCGAGCAGTGCGCACACGCGGTCCGGCACGTGCGGATCCTCACCCAGGCATCCGATCGTCAGGATCGACGTGACGCCACGTTGAGCGGCTCGTTCCAGGACCTCCTCCAGGTCCTCTTCGAACCGGGGATCGTCGAGGTGGGCATGCGAATCGACCAAATTCATCTCAGACGGGCGCCCAGAGCGACATCTTCGTTAAAAGTCGTCAGGACCGGCTTGCCCTGATCCGAGGCAGCGACGATCATGCCATTCGACTCGACTCCCATCAGCTTCGCCGGCTTGAGGTTGGTAACTACGGCAACCAGTCGGCCTGCGAGTGCCTCGGGCTCATAGGCCTCACCGATGCCGGCCACGATCTGTCGGGTCTCGATCCCAATGTCGACCATCAGCTTGAGGAGCTTCGACGATCTTGGAACCCTCTCCGCGGAGACGATCCGTCCCACCTTCATTTCTATCCGGGCAAAATCATCGATCGAGATTTCCTGGCTTGCGGACGACTCCACAACGGCTTCGTTGGGTGCTGCCGGCGCGGCGGCCGGCTCCGGGGCAGAGCCTTTGAGGGCTTCCAGATCAAGCCGGGGAAACACACCCTCGACCCCAGCCAGTTTGTTGCCGGGCTTCAATCCTCCCCAGCGCAGAGCGTCCAGTCTCAGCCCGCCAACAGGAGTCTCGATTCCCATCTGTTTGAGAATGGCCTCGGCTCCATCGGGAACGATCGGGGTCAGCAGCGAGGCTACGATGCGAACCGTTTCCGCCGAGTGGTAGAGTACCGATCCCAGCCGCTTCTTGCGGGAGCGATCGCGGGCGAGAACCCACGGTTCGTTTGCAACAAGATAGCGGTTGGCGGCGGACACGAGTTCCCAGATGTTCTCCAGCGCCTTGGTGATCAAAAGCCGGTCGAAGTTCTCACGGTAGAGTTCCACGGTCTCCCGGCAAAACCGTGCCAACTGCTCGTCGCCACCCTCGCTGTCGTCATTCTCCGGAACCACGCCGTCGAAGTAATTCTCGATCATCTTGAACGTCCGGTTGGCGAGATTTCCGACGTCATTGGCAAGATCGCTGTTGACCCGATTGACGACCGACTCATAGGAGAAATCGCCGTCCGAACCGATCGGTATTTCCCGCAACAGGAAATACTTGATGTAGTCGGCCGGCAGCTTGCCGATCAGTTCTTCGACCGATATGAAGTTGCCCCGCGATTTCGACATCTTCTCCCCGTTTACGGTCCACCAGCCGTTGACCAGGATGTGGCGGGGAGGTTCGAGGCCCGCCGCCATCAGGAAAGCCGGCCAGTACACGGCATGAAAGCGAAGAATGTCCTTGCCAATCAGCTGTACGTCCGCCGGCCAGCGCTGGCCGAATTCCTTCTCGGCGTCGGGAAATCCGATACCGGAGAGGTAGCCGGTCAGCGCATCGAACCAGACATAGAAAATGTGCTTCGGGTCATCCGGCAGCGGGATACCCCATTTGAATGAAGTCCGGCTGATACTGATGTCCTTCAATCCACCCTTGACGAAGCTGATGATCTCGTTCATCCGCGTTTGCGGCAGGACAAAGTCCGGATTCGACTCATAAAAGCCGATCAGTTTCTCCTCGAACTCGGACAATTTGAAGAAATAGCTTTCTTCGGTCATGAACTCGGTCGGGCGACCACAGTCGGGACAGGTCGTAGCGCCTTCCGGGGCATAGGCCTCGCAGCTGACACAGTAGTTGCCGCTGTACTCGCCCAGGTAGATAAATCCCTTCGACTGAATCCGTCGGGCAATTTCGACCACGGCAGTCGAATGGCGTTCATCCGTCGTCCGGATGAACTCGTCGAAGGTCAACCCCAGCCGTTGCCACGAATCCCGAAACGCTTCCGCGTATTTGTCGGTCAACTGCTTCGGTTCGAGGCCCTGCTCGCGTGCCGCCCGCTCGATCTTGAGACCGTGCTCGTCCGTGCCCGTCAGGGCGCAGACCTCCAGTCCGCAAAGCCGCTTGTAACGTGCAATCGCGTTGGCGATGACGGTCGTGTACACGTGTCCGACGTGCGGCACGCCGTTGACGTAATACAAGGGTGTGGTCAGGTAGAACTTCTTTCCCATAACTTCAGCTCTGTGAGACGCTCGAACAGTTTACGCCGAATGACCCTCAGGGGGAGTCCGGACTGCCGGGCGATCCGTTTCAGGTCTTCAAATTCGGGAGAGATGTCGGCGATACCCCCCTGCCTCCGGCTCAACTTACAGCGAACCGGTCCGAACTCTGATTCGACCTCCACTGTTTCACGTCGGAGGACGGAGCGTTCAGCAGTGCGAACCCGGACACCCAGGGTCGTCGTCTCGCGGAACACGAGCTCCAGCATCCGCTCGCGGTCTTCCATGCGACAAAGCACAGTCAGAAGCTGACCCGGCCGGTTCTTCTTCATCTGGACCGGCACGAAGAAGACGTCCAGCGCTCCGCGTTCCAGGGCCGATTCCATGAAATAACCGAACGTCTCCGGATCCATGTCATCGATATTAGCCTCCAACTGTACGATCGCTTCTGTGACAAGGTCCGAAGTAAGAGCGGTCGAACCCGCTTTCGCGCTCTCCCCGAGGACTAATCTTAGCATATTGGGAATCCCCGGAAGCTCCATGTCACCGGCACCAAACCCGGCCCCGAGGAGCACGAATTCCGGCAGTTTCCGCGCGGGATCAACGAGGGTAGTGACGATAGCAGCTCCGGTCGGCGTCGTGAGCTCCGCGTCGATCGCCGAGAGGCGCACGGGAAAATTCCGAACGAGCTCCGCAGTGGCGGGAGCAGGAACAGGCCAGGTCCCGTGCGAGAAGGTCACCGTACCCCCTCCCAGATTGAGAGGAGATGCAAAGTACTCTTCGACATTGAAATAGTGGAATCCGATACAGGCTCCCACGATATCCACGATCGAATCGAGGGCACCGACCTCGTGGAAATGGACGTCGCCGACATCCGTTCCGTGGACGCCGGCCTCGGCCTCGGCCAGACGGCGAAAAATGGCCTGAGCGCACTCCTTGACCGGCACCTCCAAATCGGCTCGATCGATCATCTCCCGGATTTGCGCATACGACCGGTGACTCGCGCGGAGATGAGCGTGCCCATGATGCTGTGCATCAGCCTGGGAATGTGGGTGGGAGTGGGCGAGATCCGTTTTGCCTTCCTGTTTGCGGGATTCCGGGTCACTCCCTATGCGGCCCGGCTCGACGCGAAAGTCCGTGCCCAGGACACTTTGGCGCTTGACTCGTTCCGCAGTGCATCCGAAATCCTCCAGTCCGAGCGCTCCGAGGCGCCGTTCGAGGTACTCGAGCGGCAGTCCAAGATCAACCATCGCCCCCAGGATCATGTCGCCGGAGACACCATTGAAAGCATCGAACAGAAGCAGTTTCGCCATACTCCCTCAATCGCGAACAGGGCCCAGCCGCGCCCGCAGCCGGCCACACGGTCATCTGAATTCCGCTATGATACTCGCGTATGTTTCAGGCTCGAATCAGTCAGATCCGCCACCAGTTCAGTGCCTTCCTGGAGCGCTTCTACGGCATCGAGACGGAGGAGCTCACCGTCGAGATTCCGCCCCGAACCGAGATGGGCGATCTGGCCCTGACCTTCCCCTTCCAACTGGCCCGGGTCCTGCGAAAGGCACCCGGACAGATCGCACAGGAGGTCATCGACAACATCGGACCGATCGCAGGGGTCGCCCGCCTCGACGCAGCGGCCGGCTTCATCAATCTGTTTCTGGATCGGTCGCTGTTCTTCCAGGAGTTGCTCGATCACCTTCACCGCCCCAGGCAGGCTCCGACGGGAGATAAGATCATCGTCGAGCATACCAACATCAACCCCAACAAGGCCGCACACATCGGACACCTGCGCAACGCGGTCCTGGGCGACACGTTCGTTCGGCTTGCGCGCAGCCTGGACCGCAAGGTCGAGGTCCAGAATTATATCGACAATACAGGCGTTCAGGTTGCCGATGTCGTTGTGGGCTTTCATTTTCTACGCGGTCTGCACCTTCAGGAGGTCGAGAAGATCCCTGAGCCTTTCGATTACTACTGCTGGGATCTCTATGCCGAGGTATCGGAATGGTATGAAGGCGACTCGCAGCGCCTCGAGCATCGCCAGAAGGTGCTGTCGGCCATCGAGCAGGGACTTGAGCCCTTCTTCCCGCTTGCGGAGCATATCTCGGAGCGGATCGTCCGAGCGCACCTGGCGACGATGGATCGGATCGGCGTCCGCTACGATGTGCTGCCCCGGGAAAGTGAGATCCTCCACCTGAAGTTCTGGGACGACGCGTTCCGGCAACTGAAGGAACGCAGGGCAATTGACCTGGCTGGAGAAGGGCCCAACCAGGGCTGCTGGGTGATGCGACTGAAGGGTGAAAACGGACAGCCCGATGAGGAGAAGATCATTGTCCGCAGTAATGGCACGGTCACCTACGTCGGCAAGGACATCGCGTATCAGCTGTGGAAGTTCGGCTTGCTTGGACGGACCTTTCACTATCGACCTTTCCATGCCTACCCGGACGGTCACAAGGTCTGGGTGACGTCGCTCGATCCGGGACCGGGCAATGAGCCTGCTTTCGGCTCCGGCTCATGGGTCTACAACGTCATCGATGTCCGACAATCCTACCTGCAGAGGGTGGTCGTGCAGGGCCTTCGAAGCCTCGATTTCGCGGAGCAGGCCGACCGCTCGGTCCATTTCTCCTACGAGATGGTGGCGCTCTCGCCACGCTGTTCGGAAGAACTGGGAATCGAACTTTCGGAGGAAGATCGGAATCGCCCTTACGTCGAAGTGTCGGGGCGCAAGGGTTTGGGCGTCAAGGCCGACGATCTTCTCGATCGCCTGATCGAGAAGTCCCTGGTCGAAGTGACCCAACGACAGCGGGAGCTCTCGTTGCAGCGGCGGGAGGAGATCGCGCGACAAATCGCAGTCGGGGCACTCCGCTATTTCATGCTCAAGTACACCCGCAATTCGGTGATTGCCTTCGATTTCGACGAAGCACTGAGCTTCGAGGGTGAGACGGGCCCGTACTTGCAGTACTCCGTGGTCCGCTCCAACAACATCTTCCGGAAGCTCTTCGAGCGGGGCGGTCATTGGGGCGAATCCGAGTGGGCCGAGCTGAGGAAGCAGCTTCCCGAGTCGGAGGAAGTGAGCGACTGTCTTACGGATGACAGCATCTGGAGGCTGCTTCGGGATATCGCACGGATTGAAGATGCCGTGCGCCAGGCCGTCGATTCGCTCGAACTCTCGGGTGCTGCGAAGCATGCCTTCTCGATCGCCCAGCAGTTCAATCTCTTCTACCACTCCCACCATATCCTCTCGGAGGAGAGCGAACTTCGAAAGGCCTTCTACCTGCAGGTCACCGACGCCGCGCGACTGGCTCTCCTGCGCTTGCTCGATCTGCTCGGCCTCGAAGTCCCGGAGAGAATGTGATGGCACTTCCACTCCTTTTCCTTGTCGCGCTGACGTTTCTGGCCCCGGCCCAGCCCGAAACCGTGCCTGCAAGGGTCCCGCTCGATCACTTGCTCTCAGCCCGGGACCTGCGGAAGTACAGAACCGAAGATGACTACCATTCCAAGCTGGAGATGTTGCGGAAGGCGATCGAGCGGAGGTCGGATCACCTGCCCGACCAAATCGAAGAGCGGGATCTCGCCGTGATCTTCCGAACCCTCGCCGAGATCCGCGGACTGGTCTCCGAAGCCCTCAGCATCTCGGTGAAAGTGACCGATAAGGACGAGCGGCGTCACAAAGAGGTCAAGAAGCTGGAGATCGAGCTGAGGAGGCTGTCTGCCGGCCTGGGGGACATGTCTCTGGCAGTTCCCCTGGAAGACAGAAACCAGTTCGACATCACGCAGAAGCTGATCGAGGAGCTGCGCAACCAGCTTCTCCGACAGCTTTTCGGCAAAGCCATAGGGGAGGCTTCCACACCAACGACAGCCCGACCTCCGACGGTATCTTCATCCTTGCTTCCCGTGGCCCGAGAGGAAGCGTACCGAAGTACCCAGGGACTCTGGGACCTCGACAAGTTTACGGAGGAAGAGTTTCGGCGAATTCAGCTTTCCCAGAAACTGGTCAAACGGATCGAAGTCTTTCTGGACATTGCCGAGCAACGCCTCAATGAGATCGACCGCCGCAGAAATCAGATCGAATGGGACAAAGAAGAGCCGAATCCCCTCGAGTTCTACATGTACGGCGAGATGCTCCATGCGTACGTTCGCGCCGTCGAAGGGATCATGAAGAACATCGATCTCAAAGCTCGCGACGGCACCGAGGAAGTCAAGGATGTTCGCAAGGCACTCGAGAAGCTCGAGGAGAAGTCCATGGAGTTCAAATCGCGCCTCGACGCAATCGAACCCTTCATTCGCGAACAAAGAGATCAAGAGTTGCTCGAGGTCTACGGCAAGGCAGTTGAAACCACGAACGTTGCTGCAAAGGGCGCCCGATACGGACTCGAGAAGCTCAAAGACAAGGACGACTGAACAGCGGCCCGCTGTTCAGGTAACGAACTTCGGATCTCTAGTCAGCCCGGGACTGCGCCCGTATCTCGTCGGCCACCCAGCTGATTCCGGCAAATCCGGCGGCCCCAGCCCCCAACACGTCGTCCACACGCTCGAGCGTGACGCCGCCCAGAGCCACGACCGGGAGTGCCGTGACGGCGCAGGCTTCCCGGAGCAGGCCAAGACCCAGCGGTGCTCGCCCCTGCTTTGAAATCGGACGAAAGATCGGGGCAAGCAGGACATAATCCACGCCTCTTGTCTCGGCCTCCTGAATCTCATGCACACTGTGGGTCGACCAACCGATCAGCAGCTCCGGCCGTCCTGCCTCGTCGGCCATTCGGCGCGCCGTCTCCGGTTGTGCCGTGCTCGGCAAATGGACGCCGTCGGCTCCCGCCTCGGCCGCCAGCCGAGTATCGGAATTGACGATGAAGAGCTTCCCGCGGCGCCGGGCCCCTTGCAGGCCGAGCTCGACCAGCCGTCGCAAGGCCGTGACCTCGAGATCCTTCTCCCTGAGCTGGATCACCGTGGCGGTGACGGAGGTGAGGCGGTCGAGATAGGCTTCAGAGGTCAGAGACGGAAAGAGCCTTCGATCACTGATGGCATACCGGATCGGTCGCTCAAGCTTCGGTCTTTCGAAAATAGCGCCGGTAGGATGCAATCTCCCACGCTCCCACGATCAGATTGGCGAAGCCCAGTCCGGTCACCGCTCCCCGAAAAAAATTGTTCAGGAAAAGGGTCTGCATCAGAGGGACATAGTGTAGTAGGAGATTCTGGTTCCAGAATTCCATCCAGGGGAAGACGATCAGAAACAGGCCGACTTCGAAGCAATACAGGACATAGACAGCATAGAGGACCTTGGACAACATTATTCGGGCTCGTGCACCATTCGAGCCACGCGCTCGCGAACGTCCCGGAAGTCCGGATCGAATTCGAGAAGCCGGCGAAATCCGTTCAAGCTCTCCTCCGCCTCCCCGATCTGTTCCAGCGCGACAGCCCGATCATACTCGAGCGCTTTGCGCTCGTCGCCTTCCAGGCGCGGAAGGCTGAGTCCAATGTCGGCCCACTCCACTGATTTGTCAAATCGGTGAAGCCTGAGATAGGTCGAGGTCAGCATGCTCGAACAGAGCAGGGCCTGTTCCGGGCTTTCCGCATCCGAGAAGAGCTGGTAGGCGCGTTCGAACTTCGCAGCGGCGTCCTCGAACATGCCCATCTCGCGATAAGCCACGCCGAGGTCATATTGGGACCGGGGATCGTCCCGCTGGATCTCGCTTCTCGATTCGAGATCCGCAACCCGGGTCTGGTTCGTCTCGTTGAGATCAGAGTCCTCGAAAAAGAGATCTTCCAGGGCCGACTCCACATTGGATTCGAAGGCTGCCGGAGCATCCTCCGCGACGGTTTCTTCAGCACCGACGGACAGCCCGGCCTTTCGGGCTCTGTTCCGCACACGCTCGTCATCGGGATAACGCACGAGAAGTTCCTCGAGCACCCGCACCGCATCGCTTCTGAGGTCCAGTTTGAGATAGAAATCGATCTCTTCCAGAGAGCTCTCAAGAGACCTCTCCCCCGCGCTCGGCTTCGCTCCGTCACCGGAAGGCGGCTCGGGCGGCGGTGGGTTCGTGACCGGCCCAGCATCGCTCATGTCGAAGAATGCTGGATCCGAGGACGGAAGATCTTTCGGAGACTCGTCGCCCCCACCTTTCTCATTCTCTCCATCCGCTTCGACCTTGACCGGTTCTTCTGGCTCGGTTCCAAAAAATGCCGCGGCGTCGTCTTCCTCCCACTCCCCGTGGTGCCGGGATTCGGTTTCGAGGTCGAAAGTCGCCGACTCCTGGCGATCAACATCGGGCGTGTCTTGGGACACGACCAGCTGATCGGTCCACGAACGGCTCTCCGGTCCGGTTTCGGCCTCGCTGTCTTCGGTCAAATCGGCGGCCGGTTCGCCGGCCGTCGGTGTCTGATTCGAAGACACGGCCGTTCCGGCGGCTTCCGACGGCTCGGGGTCGGGAAGCGGAGGCTCTTCCGGTGCAACGGTCTGTGGTATCGCAGCGGTCCCTTCTTCGGTCCCGGCTTGCTGGGGTTCCGGCGGCAACTTCTCGTTCACGTCGGCGATCAGCTCACGAGCATCCATGTTGGCGGCGTTGAGCGTCAGTGCGTGCTCGGCCGCTTCGCGAGCCGGACCGAAGTCGCCTTCGGCGAAGAGCAGTTTGGCCGCAGCGAGCCATTCGTTGGAGGCTTCGTCCGGATCGGAGGCGGACAGTGCTTCCGCCAGGCGGGAATGAGCCTCGACGTCCTGCGGCTGAAGTTCGAGTACACGACGCCAGACCGTAACGAGGGCCTCCGCATCATTCGTGTCTTCGAGAAGACGGCCCAGCTTCCGCCAGTAGCGCACGGACTCGGAGGAGAGACCTCTGCGGGTGTAAAGTTCGGCGAGCTTCCGGACCACCTGCAAATTACCCGGACCCAGCTGATCCACCTTGCGGTAGATGGCGATCGCTTTCGAAACGAAACCGCTCTGCGTGAAGATCTCCGCGACTCTCCGGAAAGTCTCGAGCGCTTCCTCCCGCCTCCCCGTCTTGAGGAGCAGGTCGCCGAGGGTGTTGAGGACTGACGGATCTTCTCCGAGCGTCTCGACGATCTTCTGATACTCGGTGACCGCACGGTCGTATTGCCGGTTGACGACAAAGAGCTCGGCATTCCTCAGGATTTTGAACTTGTCTTCCATCTGCTCAGCCGTAACGAATCCGGGCGCATCTTAGCAGGGGCAAGCGGGCGAAACATGGATTTCGGTCACAAAACCGACTCGGCCGTTTTCGTGGCCGCACGGATGGTCCCTGCTAGCGAACCTCTCGGATGCGAGCGGCCTTGCCCTTTCTCTCCCGCAGATAGTAGAGCTTGGCTCTTCGCACGCGTCCGCGTCTGAGACGTTCGATGCTGTCGATCATCGGGGAATAGAGGGGAAAGACCCGCTCGACTCCGTAGCCGAAGCTGACCTTGCGCACGGTGAAGGTCGCGGTTACGCCGCGCCTTTTCTTACCGATGACCACACCCTCGAATGCCTGTATGCGGGACTTGTCTCCTTCCTGGATCCTGACGTTGACGCGGACCGTGTCTCCAGGACGAAACTCGGGGACCTCCCTGTTCGTATGTTTCTTCTCTACCAGCTCTATCGGATTCATAGTTCCTTCTCCCTGTGAGCCCGAAGCAGATCCGGGCGCCGTTGCCGAGTCAAATCCATCGCCTTCTCTGCCCGCCACTTTCGAATCTCGCTGTGGTTCCCCGAAAGGAGCACCTCGGGCACATCCCAGCTGCGAAACCGCGCGGGCCGAGTGTACTGAGGGTGATCGAGCAGCCCCTCCATGAAGGATTCGCTCAATGCCGATTGCCCTTCTCCCAGCACACCCGGGATCAGCCGAGCAGCCGCGTCCACGATCACCGCAGCCGGCAACTCTCCGCCCGAGAGGATGAAATCGCCGATCGAAATCTCCTCGTCGACAAGGTGATCCGCGACACGCTGATCGACTCCTTCGTATCGTCCACAAATCAGGGTCAGACGAGCGTTTAAGGATAACTCCTTTGCCTTCTCCTGATCAAACAGACGCCCCTGCGGAGACAGCAGGATGACGGGGCCCGGCGTGGGATCGTCGGCCTTCAGAGCCTCGACGGCGCGGAACAGGGGTTCCGGTTTCAAGACCATGCCCTCCCCGCCTCCAAAGGGTCGGTCGTCCACCGTGCGGTGGCGATCCTCGGTAAAGGCGCGCAGATCGATGAGTGAAATCGAGAGCAGGCCCTTGGCCTGAGCCTGACGAATCATCCCGAATCGGAACAGACTCTCGAAAAGAGCCGGGAAGATCGAAATGATCTCTACCCTCATGATGACGAATTTCTCTTGCCCCGGCGCTCAACGGCCAGCTCCAGCAAGCCGGGTGGAAGCTCCACCTCTATCCGTCGTTCCTCGATCGACACGGAGCGGATGAACTCATGGATGAAGGGCACCAGAAGTTCCCGGTCCTCGCTGTCCACGACGACGAGATTCGTGATTCCGTCGCCGACCTTGAGCACGTCGACGACACGACCGAGGGAACGTCCCATTTGCACGATCTCGCAGTCCACCAGTTCCGAGTCGAAATAGGTGTCGGCAGGCAGCTCGACCCGCTCCTCAGCAGGGATACGGACTTCGCACCCGATCAGTTCCTGAACGGCTTCGGGGCTCTCGCGCCCCGCGAACTTGAGGATGACACGATTCTTATGGAACCAGAATGCTTCCAGGGATTCTTCGAAGTGCTTTTCCGGGCCGGCGACGGCTACTGTGTGCAGCTCCTCGAACCGTTCCGGAAAATCGGTAAGGAGTTCCGCCGCGACTTCGCCGCGGACGCCACGCGACTTGACAATCCTGGCAACGGAAACCAGATCTTTCAACTACTCGAGGATTTCCAGGACGAAACGCTTTCGGAGTTTCATTCCCGCCGCACCCAGAATCGTCCGGATGGCTCGAGCGGTTCGTCCCTGCTTTCCGATGACCTTTCCCAAATCGGGCTGTGCGACGCGCAGTTCCAGGACCGTGGTCTGTTCACCTTCCACTTCAGTCACATTCACGTGCTCAGGACTGTCCACCAACGCCTTCGCGATGTCTTCCACTAGCTGTCTCATGCTTCCTCCTCGCGGCTCACCCCTGGATTTGGTACGATCGAACTAACTCGGCTGCCCCAGAGCTTCACTCGCTTGCTCATTCACCTGTCGCTCTCTCACCCTGCGAACCAAGGTCTTGACCGTCAACGTCGGCTGGGCTCCCTTGCCCAACCAGTAATCGACCCTTTCGAGGTCGAGTTGCAGCTGAACCGGCTCCTGCGCCGGGCTGTAGTGGCCGACAATTTCCACGAAACGGCCGTCCCGCGGACTTTCCTTTTCTGCTATGACTACTCGATAATGGGGATTCTTTTTGGCCCCAGTGCGCGTCAAACGAATTCTAAGCAACGTAAAGCCTCCTGATGAATAGGGATTTTAGCAAATTAGTAAATGAATCCCAATCAAAACTTACCGCATCCGGAACTTCGGCAACGCCTTTCCAAACAGTCCTTTACTCATCGTCTTCATCATCTTGCGCGCTTGAATGTACTGCTTTATTAGGCGGTTTACCTCCGACACGGGCCGTCCACTTCCCCGTGCGATCCGTTTTCGACGGGATCCGTCGATCAGCTTGTGATGAACTCTCTCTCTTGGAGTCATGGAGTTGATGATCGCCTCGAAATGACTCAATTGCTTCTCATCGAACTGGATCCGGTCCAGACCCTTGAGTGGACCGATTTGTGGCAGCATTCCGATGACCTGCTCGAGAGGTCCCAGTTTTCGAATCTGCTTAAGCTGATCGCGGAAGTCTTCGAGGGTGAACTGATCCTTGCGGATCTTCTCGAGCACCTCCTCGGCCTGGCGCTCGTCCGCCGCATCTTCCGCCTTTTCAATCAGCGTGAGGATGTCCCCCATTCCGAGGATCCGACCAGCGAGGCGATCGGGATGGAAGGGCTCGAGTGCATCGTACTTCTCACCGACGCCGATAAACTTGATGGGCGTGCCCGTGACCGCGCGGATCGAAAGTGCAGCACCACCGCGGGCATCGCCATCCAGCTTGGTGAGGACGACCCCCGTCAACTCCATTCGGCGATTGAATTCGGCGGCGGAGTTGACCGCGTCCTGTCCGGTCATCGCATCCGCCACCAGAAGGATCTCCTGAGGCTCCACCGCCGACCGAATCCGCTCCAGTTCATCCATTAGCATTTCGTCGATATGGAGACGGCCGGCGGTATCGATGATCAGGCTGTCATAGCCCATGTTCCGGCACTGCCGCCAAGCCTGCGAAGCAATCTCGACAGGATCCCGGCTTTCAGTACTGTACACGGGTATCTCGACGGCCTGACCGATGATGGAGAGTTGCTCGATGGCGGCGGGCCGATACACGTCTGTCGAGACGACCAGCGGACGCCGTCCTTTTTTCGACAGCCACAGTGCCAGTTTGCCTGTGGTCGTCGTTTTACCGCTTCCCTGAAGGCCCACCATCATGAAGACGCTCGGAGGCTGCTTCTTGAACTCGAGGGGTACGGGATCCCTGCCCAGGAGACCGACCAGTTCGTCACGGACGATCTTGATCACCTGCTGTGCGGGCGTCAGGCTCTCCAGGACGTCCGTTCCGAGCGCTTTATCTCTGAGATTGGCGACAAACTCCTTGACGACCTTGAAGTTGACGTCGGCCTCGAGCAGCGCCATACGGATCTCCCGCATCGTCTCCTGGATATGACGCTCCGAGACCCGTCCTTCCCCCTTTAAATTGCGAAGGGTGTGCTGCAGTCGTGAAGAAAGTCCGTCTAACATAAATCCACCTGAAGCGGAAATTCGCTATTCTAGCGATCCTGAGGGAGGGGTGTCAAAACGGTGGCTGTACATTCGAATGCAATCGAAATAAACCCGAAGCGCGAGGTCGGAGATTCGGAGTGATCTTTCCCGGGGCAACTCATGGAGATGATTCGAGGACCGCGGCGTTCCGAATGTCCGAAATCCAGAATCGAAAATCATCCGTCTTCAATTCACGAGAGGGGCGACATTGAAGGATCTGATTGTTGGGACCGCGGGACACATCGACCATGGCAAGACAGCCCTGGTCCGGGCGCTGACGGGCATTGATACCGACCGTCTCGTCGAAGAGAAGCGTCGCGGCATCACGATCGACATCGGCTTTGCTCACATGCAGCTTGGTGATTACCGGGTCGGATTCATCGACGTGCCGGGGCACGAGAGATTCGTTAAGAACATGCTGGCCGGAATCGGCGGCATCCATCTGCTCCTGTTCGTGGTCGCGGCCGATGAATCGATCATGCCTCAAACGGTCGAGCACTTCCAGATCTGCAAGCTACTCGGAATCCGGCGAGGCGTCATCGTCCTGACCAAGTGTCGCCTCGTCGATGCCGAACTTTTGGCCGTTGTCCGCCAGGAGGTGGCCGAACTCGTGAAGGGGAGCTTCCTGGAAAAGGCCCCCGTCATCTCTGTCGACAGCCTGGCCGGTGAGGGAATCGATCATCTGCGGGAGACGATGGCCGAGGAGATCCGCACACTCCGACAGCAGGAGTTGCGGGAGCGGATCGAGGAACGGGTCTTTCAGCTGCCGATCGACCGCGTCTTTACGATCCGTGGCTTTGGAACGGTTGTCACCGGCACCGCAGTCTCCGGGAGCCTTCACCGAGACGAATCGGTCCGGGTCCTGCCCGGTGATCTTCGAAGCAAGGTCCGGGGAATCGAGATTTTCGGCGAGGCGGCCGAGCGTGCCGACGCCGGCCAGCGCACGGCACTGAACCTGCCGGGTATCGCAAGGTCCGATCTGCGGCGCGGCATGACCATCTGCCCCGACCACACCCTCGAGACCCAGACCACTGCCAACGTCCGGCTGGAGCTCCTGCCCACCAGTCCCGCCCCCTTACGGCATCGGATGCCGGTGCGTTTTCACCATGGCAGCGCAGAGATGATCGCCCGCGTCTATCTTTTCGATCGCACCGAGCTGAAACCCGGAGAGGGGACGATCGCTCAGCTGCGCCTCACGGAACCTGCCGTGCTCCTGCCGGGTGATCGCTTCATCCTGCGCCGCTATTCTCCCCTGGTGACGATCGGAGGAGGTGTGATCCTGGACAACGCTCCGCCACGCCTGCGAAAGCGGGATCGGGCGACCCTGCTCACGGAATACGAGAAAGTGCTGGCTGTTCTCGACGACGACGGGCCCGCCGCTTACAGGTTGTTGCTTTCCCAGAGAATCCGCCGGCGCGGACTGCGCGGCATCGAAGTCGGGGAACTCGTGGCAGCGACCGGTCTCAAGGCCGCGGTCCTCCTCGAACTGCTTCGCGATCTGGGCGACATCCGTGTCATCGATCAGGAACCGCCTTTCGCCATCGAGATGGCGGCCGTGGACGGCCTTGCCGACGAGATACGGGAAGTCCTCGAACTCTATCACGCCCGACACCCGTTGGCTCACGGAATGCCTCGCGAAGAACTGCGCGAGCGCTTTCTCGCGGGCGTTCCCGTGGCGGTGGCACAGTTTCTCTTTGGCGAACTGGAGCGGCGACAGGTCATCGAACTGCGGGCCAGCCAGGTGGCGCTGGCCGGCTCTGCGGTTCGACTCTCGGACGAGCAGGAAGAGCTGAGGTCAAGGCTGCTCGAGCGGCTGCGGCAACGTCCTTTTCAGGCGCCCGGACCCAGCGCGCTGGCAGGGGAGATCGAAGGACCGGAAGCATCGGTGCGCAGCCTCATTTACTACCTGATCGAGTCCGGAGACATCCTCAAGATCTCGGAGGAGCTGACGGTCCTACCCGAGCAGATCGATGACCTCATCATCCGCATAAGACGTCGGTTTCCAGAGGGACACATCTTCACCGTCCCCGAGGTCAAGGAGATCCTCGGGCTGAGCCGCAAGTACGTGATTCCGCTGCTGGAGTATCTGGACCGCATGCGGGTAACCCGTCGCACGGGCGATGGTCGGACTTTCATCAAGTCGGTGCCGTCGTTCGAGTAGCGCAAGGTGTCGGGGGGCCCGCTTTGTTTGACACCCCTCCGAGCGAAGTCGTATGATGGCGCTCGGAGACAAAATAACCTCATGATGGGTCTTGGCGTATCAGAACTACTGATCATTTTGGTCATCGTCGTCGTGCTGTTCGGAGCAAGCCGGCTGCCGCAAATCGGCAAGGGGCTGGGCGAGGGCATTTCGAACTTCAAACGTTCGATCAAGTCCGGTCAGGACACTGCGGAAGACGAGTCCAAAACCAAATCATAGCCATCTTCTTCGACCGAAAGCGCAGTCGGGTTTTCCTCAGAGCGTAAATCGTCTCAGAATTCTCAGCTTCCGCCGCCAGTCACAGTTGATGCCGACACAGTTGAAGCGGACCGAAGTGTCCAGATAGCTCCGCAGCACCGGCATGACCGGGTGAAACTCGAATAGAGGTGACACCAGGTAGAGCAGGGGCGGTTCGGCGCGAAGCTCGATTTCTGGAAAGTACCCCGCTCTCTGAAAATCTCGCGCGTCGAGATGCCTTCGGACCCGATCCCAGTAATCGAGCCCCTGCAGCAGAAGCCCCGTCTCGCGTTTCGGCTTGAGTTCGATCACGACGAGTCGACCCTCTCGGGTGACGGTAAGGATGTCGATGACCTTGCGGTCTCCTTCAACGAACGTCGGTACCTGGCAATAGACCGTCTCCCGGCAATCAGCTCGAATCCTGCGGTGGTTCCGAATCACGAGACTCTCGAGCCAGCGTTCCGGCCCGTAGCGGTAAAAGGGGCTGTAAGGCAGCGGTGGCGGCCAGCTTCGAAGGTGAGCGACTTCCGTGAGATGTCTCCTCCAAGCTTCGACTCCGCCGGCATGAAGCCGCGTCGGCCTCTGCCAGTCGAACATGAGTTCTCCCGTCGGATGAAGCCACAGAACCGGCAGACCGCGGTAGGAAAGCTCCCAGCGACTCGATCTGAACATGACATCGAGCTCCGCAGAGACTTGGGAGAACTGCCGGAACAACTCCGGCGCAGGAGAATCGAGTGGAAAGATCACATAGGGCGAACGGGTCGAGCTCTCTCCGCGCAAGCGAGGAAAAATCTGCCGGATCCGACCGTGTCTCGTATAGTTGAAACAGGTCACCGGGATGCGGATGCGAGCGATCAGCTCGGCGATGTAGTCTCCCCACCCTTCCGGAATCAGGAGTACGGCGCGATCGGCCCCGCGTAGACGGTCCCACCAAACGACGAGTCTGCAGAGCAGCCGGGCTGCCAGGGAAGCGGGGGCCCAGTGGAGTGCCCCCATTACGGCCACGCGCTGCCGTCCCGGACACAGGACCAGCCACTTCGCAAACGGTGCGGGTCCCCGTGAATGCCCCACGCCGGCAGGAGATCGAGTCAGCCGGCAGGGACCGATTGCGTCGTGCGCGATCGCCAGGAGGCGTTCGACTTCTTCGAGTTGCTGGGTTCGCAACTGAAGGTCCCGAGGCACCCTGAGCCGGGAGCCTCCCTGACAAAGGAGTTCGAGGTTGTAGCCGAGGCTCCGAATTTCGACGATCCTCTTCCAGCTGCCTCCGATTCGGGCCCGAGCCGGCATCAGCCTCAGTTCGGTCCGGTGTGCCGGATTCCGTCTCAGATACTCGCGAAAGATCTCGAGCTCTTTGTCATTCATTTGCCAGAGTCCCCTCGCTTCTATTAACGTTTGGAGCGACAGGAACTTCAGCGGATGGGAGGAAGTGAGTGTCCGGCTTTCTGAGTGAGCGCATCGAAGATCGGGTCGTGACGATGACACTTCGGCGTCCGGAGGTCCTGAATGCCTACGACCTCGAGATGCTTGCCCAGCTGCAGGAGGCAATCGAGCGGGTCTCGGAAAGGGAGGACATTCGTGTTCTCGTGCTGACCGGCTCGGGCACCGCCTTCTGTTCGGGAGCCCGGCTGACGTTCCTGCTCGAGGCACTGGAGGACGACAACGTGCGTTCCCTCAAGCGACTGGCGGAGACCACACGTGAACTCCTGCTGCTGCTTCGGAGACTGCCCCAGTACACGATCGCTTCCATCAACGGACTCGCCGTGGACGGTGGGCTGAACCTTGCGCTCGCCTGCGATTACGCCATCGCGGCCGACCAGACCCAGTTCGGATATCCGTTTGGTCAGGTTGGCCTGACACCCGATGTCGGCACGTCGATGCTTCTGACGCCGATGCTTACCCAAGTCCGGGCCCTGCAGTTCCTGCTGACGGGTCGTCTGGTGAGCGCACCCGAGGCTCGACGTCTCGGACTGATTCAGGAAACCACTCCCGACACGGAGATGATCCGTCGTACGCTGTCGATGGCCGCCTGGGCCTCGCGGCTTCCACCCGTTGTACTGCGCGGAGTCAAACGGAACCTGCACCGGACCCTGCCCGAGGCCACGTCTCTGGAGGGGGAAGTGGAAGCCCGGGTTCGATGCCTGCTCAGCGAAGATTTCCGCGAGGGCATGGAAGCCTTCCTGCACAATCGACTTCCCCGCTTCCGTGGGCGCTGATCCGGTTGATGTATTCTGAGGTCCAAGAGACAGGCAGGTATGAGTCGAAACAGCCAAGAACGCGAACGACCTTCTCGATCCCTCATCTGGATGATCTCGCTGGTCATGCTGACGGCCGCCTGCAGTCGCATGTCGCAACAGGACGCCCGGGCCGGCCAGCCGGAGAAAGTCGCCGAAGAGCCGTCCGGGGCCCCGGCTTCACGCTCTCCGGTCGAGATGGCCAAGGTTCCGGCAGGTCTGTTCGTCTACGGCGCCACTGAAAGTCAATTCCAGGTCTACATTGCACAGTCGCGGGTCGGTTTCCCCGGGATGACGGATCTGCTCCGCAAGGCATTGGTGATCCCTCCCCAGCCGATCGATCTTCCGGATTTCTGGATGGACAGATTCGAAGTGACGAACCGGCAGTTTTCCGAGTTTCTCGTCGATACCGGTTACCGGCCCGCTTCCCAGGCCCACTTCCTCGAGCATTGGAACGGCTCGCAGTACCCCGACTGGGCGGGAGACTTCCCGGTCGTGTGGGTGTCAGGTAAGGACGCCGAGGCCTACTGCCGGTGGAGGAATGAGCGGTTGCCGACCGACCCTGAGTGGGAGAAAGCCTTTCGCGGCCCTTCGGGACGGCTGTTCCCATGGGGAGACAGACTTCCGGATCCCGACACAGCGAACTCAGGGACAGGGAAGATCGAACCGGTCGGAAATCGGCCGGCCGACTGCTCGCAATACGGCATCTACGACCTGGCCGGGAACGTGTCCGAATTGACCGATAGCGGATCCGACGTCGACACGCGGCCCGGTTACATCATCCGCGGCGGATCGTTTCAGAGTGGCATCCAGAACCTTCTCGGATTTCACCGCAGTCCCGGAGTCCCGGTCAACGAGCGCTCCGCGACCGTCGGATTCCGATGTGCAAGCGATCATCCACCGGAGGATCAGCCGGCGACGTCATCGGCACCGAACGATCGGTAAACCGGGGCTTACTGAAGATCAATGTATCCGCATGGGCAGACGTCCGCGCACTTTTCACATCCGTTGCAGAGCGCGACGTTGACGTCGAAATAGCGGCCTGCCGCGAGCGGATCGCTCACCTTGACGAATCCGCTGTTCTGGCAATACATCCAGCAATTTTCGCAACCGAAACACTTTCCGCAGCTGAAGCATCGCTCGGCTTCCAGCAGGGCGGCCTGACGGGTGATGCCTCGATCCGCTTCCTCGGCCGGCTGCGCCAGACGCTGTTCCGGCGGGAGCACGGTCCGTTCCGCCCGCTCGGCAGCGGCATAGTAATCGAGCTTGAGTCGGTCGATCCCGATCGGTCGGCGGCCGTTGCTCGACACCGGGGGCTGTCCTTCGAACGATGCTGCGATCGCCTCGGCCGCTTTGCGGCCCTGTCCGATGGAGATGGTGGCCAGACCGAGGCGCAGCACATCGCCTCCCGACCAGACATCCTCCAGTTCGGTCTTGCCCCAGGAGTCGGTTTCCAGCCAGGAACCCTCATGGCACAGGGCACCCAGTTGCGACCAATCGGGCTGCTGGCTGACCGCCGTGATCATCGTGTCGGCTTCGAGTTCGTAGACATCCCCCTCGATCGGAACGGGCCGTCTGCGGCCCGAGTCGTCCGGCTCGCCCAGCTTCATCCGCTGGACTTCGAGCGCCTTCATCCGGCCGCCCTCACTGCGGATGACCCGGATGGGAGCTGCCAGAAACTCGATATTGATCCCTTCCTCGAGCGCTTCCTCGATTTCCCGGTCAATGGCCGGCATCTCCTTGCGAGTCCTCCGGTACAGGATCGTCACGTCCGATCCGAGACGTCGGCTCGTGCCCGCGACGTCCGAGCTCAGCCGGAGAGAGACCCGGGCGGCATCGACCGCCGTATCTCCACCTCCGATGACGACGACCTTGCGTCCAACCTCGACCTCTTCACCGGCGTTGACGTGACGCAGGAAATCGGTCCCGGTGTAGACTCCCGATCCCTCCTCTCCCGCGATGCCCATCGTCTTGCCGGCGTGGGCGCCGATGCCGACAAAGACCGCATCGAAGTCCTGGCGAAGCTCCTCCAGGGTCACATCCCGGCCGACACTCGTACCGCACCGGATCTGGACGCCCAATTCCTGGATGCGCCGAATTTCAGCATCGAGGATGGCTCTCGGCAAACGATACGGGGGTATCCCAAACCGAAGCATCCCTCCCGGCTGATCAAAGGCTTCAAAGACCGTGACGGCGTAACCGCGGCGGGCGAGTTGATAGGCACAAGACAGCCCCGATGGACCCGCCCCGACGACGGCGACCCGCTCAGACCGGGTCTCGCCGGTCGTCCTTTCCAGCCCGAGACCCCGTTCGATGGCCCAGTCACCCAGCGCCCGCTCAACGGAATTGATCGCGACCGCCCCATCCTTTTCCCGGCGGTTGCAGCCGTCCTCGCAGGGGTGGGGGCAGACCCTTCCCATGACGGCGGGAAAGGGATTCGTCTCCACTTCGAGCTTCCACGCACGATCCATCGCATCTTCGAGGGACAGGCCCAGCTTTTCCCGCTGCGCGATCAGCGTCAGCCACCCTCGAACATCATTCCCGCTGGGACACCCGACGGAGCAGGGCGGAGGCTTTTCGGTCAGACGCGGTCTGAGGCTCGAAATCTCGCCGCCGGTCCTTCGTCCCGAGAGACGTTCCATCGATTTCTTGAGTTTGCTCGAGTCCTTTTTCTTCAGCAGTCCCATGCGCCTCGTACCCTCCTCTCAGCGTTTCCGCTCCTGCGGAGACCTGCGGGGGAGTTCCCCGGATCGACGGTCCCTGTCCCGATTCGAAAGCAATCCCGCTGCCACCGGTGCGATCCAGTCGGGATGGTCGTGGAAAGCAAAGGCAGAAGCCCCCGACCTCCCTCCGCTGCAGCGGGAATCCACCCAGCTCTGAAATCGGGCCGTGAAGGGCGCTCCAATCGACAGGTCGGCGTCGGTGTTGACCTTTCCGTCACCCTTGCTTCGCGGGTCAATTGCCCCACCAGCCGGTGCTATTTGACCCATTCCCAATTGTCCGCGTCCGGCTTTCCGGGCGGATCTTCCGTCCCGTTGGGGCTTCGTCGCAGGGTGATCAGACTCCCACTGGTCCCCATCTTGCTTTGGAGATCAACTTAGCGGATCGGATCGAAGGCGACCGGGTAGTCCCCGGGGACGGTCTGGTGCCGTCCGAGTTGTGATAGATAGGGAGAGTCCAGTCAGAGAGACAGGAGAAACGCATGATGATCAAACCCCACGGGTCGGACCGGTTGAATCCACTTTACGTACAGGATGAAGGCGAGCGGAAGGAATTGCTCCGGGAAGCGGAGTCCCTTCCCTCGGTAGTCGTATCATCGGCTGCAGCAGCAAATGCAGTCATGCTCGGCAGCGGCTACTTCAACCCCCTGACCGGCTACATGAACCGTGCGGACAGCCTCCGGGTAGCCGCGGAGATGCGCACAGAGCGGTACCTGTTCTGGCCGGTTCCGATCCTCAACCTGCTGCCCGAGGAGAAGGCTCCCGATTCACCGAAGCGGATTGCCCTTCGCGATCCCAACGTCGAGGGGAACCCCGTCCTGGCAGTCCAGGATGTGGAAGCCATCGAGCGGTTTATGGACGAGGACATGCGTTTCATGACGGAGAAGATCTTCCGGACCCTCGATCCGGAACATCCCGGGGTGGCCGCATTCAACAGCAGCGGTCGGGTCTGCCTTTCGGGTCCGCTGCAGGTACTGAACTTCTCGTACTTCGAAACGGACTTTCCGGATACGTTTCGAACCGCCTACCAGATCCGGCAGCAGATGCAGGATCTGGGATGGGAAAAGGTCGTGGCCTTTCAGACCCGCAACCCCATGCACCGGGCTCACGAGGAACTGTGCCGGATGGCCTATGAGGCGGTGGGAGCGGATGGCATTCTCATCCACATGCTCCTGGGTAAATTGAAGCCTGGCGATATTCCGGCCGACGTGCGTGATACCTGCATCCGAACCATGGTCGAGCACTATTTCCCAGCGAACACCGTGCTGGTCACCGGATATGGTTTCGACATGCTCTATGCAGGACCGCGCGAAGCGGTCTTGCATGCCGTCTTTCGTCAGAACAGCGGCTGTACGCACCTCATCGTCGGCCGAGACCATGCCGGCGTGGGGAGCTACTACGGACCGTTTGATGCACAAAAGATCTTCCACGACGAAGTACCCGACGGAGCCCTCGAGATCGAGATCTTCGAGGCCGACCACACGGCCTGGTCAAAGAAGCTCAATAAAGTGGTGATGATGCGCGATCACCCCGACCACACCAAGGAGGATTACGTCTTCCTTTCGGGCACAAAAGTTCGGGAAATGCTATCGCGGGGTGAATCGTTGCCCGTCGAATTTTCTCGGCCGGAGGTCGCCGCGATCCTGATGGCCCACTACCAGTCCCAGCAGCAGGGAGTCTCCTGACCGCGGACCTGGTGACCTGAGGGAGAACCCGCAAGGGGTTTTCCCTTGGCGGACATATCAAGGTACTTCGAGGGAAGGTCCGGTTCCGGATGCGGTCATCAACGAACATCAGCTATCACATCGAAAACAGGACCAACCAGCTGCAGGACCGACCTGCGCAGTTTCTTCGCGCCATGGCTGCGGTTCTGGAACACTCCAGCTACGCATTACCCCTGGAACTGTTCAGCCGGTTGAGCGCCCGGTGCAGTCGCTGTGCCGCCTCGTGTCAAGTCTATCAGGCCACTGGCGAGGATCGCGACATTCCCTGCCATCGATCAGAACTGCTGCTGCGGATCTACCGGCGCTATTTCACTCGACTCGGTGCCTTGAAGGCCCGCTTGAGCGGAGGAGGCTTCATCCTGAACGACGACTATCTGATGGAGATGGCCGAATCCTACTACCGGTGCACCGCATGCCGCAGGTGCATGGATACCTGTCCGATGGGCATCGATCATGGGCTTTTGACTCACCTTGGACGCTGGCTACTGGCGGAGGTTGACCTGACGCCGAAGGCGCTGGTCGTGGCGGTCCGGGAGCAACTGGAAGGTGTTGGAAATACCTCGGCCATACCGGTTCCGGCACTGCGGGATACGCTCGAATTCCTCGAAGAGGAGTTCGAAGACATCTACCAGGTCCAGGTTCCCTTCCCTGTCGATCAGCAGAATTGCGAATACGTTTTCTTTCCGGCCGTCTCCGATTACCTCCTGGAGGCGGACACGCTCATGGGGAATGCTGCGGTTCTGGCTCTGACCGGTGCATCCTGGACGATCGGCACGGGAAACTATGACGGCATCAACTACGGCCTTTTCTACAGCGACCGCATGATGGAGAGAATCGGACGCAAGGTGATCGACGAGGTGCACCGTTTGAAAGGACGGAAGATCCTGGTCGGGGAGTGCGGACATGCCACCCGAAGTGCCTGGCTTCTGAAGACATTGTGGGGTTCGGAAGCCCCTCCGGTCGTCAATTGCCTCGAGTATGCCTGGGATCAACTCCGGTCGGGTCGGCTTCCGATCGATTCGGAGCGTCGCATCGAGAAACGTGTGACCTACCACGATCCCTGCAATATCGCGCGGGTCGGCCGGATCGTCCATCAGCCGAGAGAACTCCTGAGAGCAATCTGCCGCGATTTCGTGGAGATGCAGCCCGGCGGCGAGCTCAACTACTGCTGCGGAGGCGGAGGCGGCACGGTCTCCATCGACGAGATCCGGAAGTTCCGTACGGGACAATCAGGGCTCCTCAAGGCGCGTCAGATCCGGGACACCGGCGCCGAAATCGTGGTTTCTCCCTGTGCCAACTGCAAAAAGCAACTCCGCGAAGTCTGTGAGGACCACCAGTTGGAGGAAGTCGAGGTGGTGGGTCTGCATGACCTGCTTCTCCAGGTGCTGGACTTCGAACCCCTTCGGAAGGTCCAAGGCACGTCCGCCGAATCGGCCACGAACCCGACCGCCGAGCACGGAGGAGGACCCGATGGATCCGTGGATTGAATGGGCTCGGGGACCGATCTTCCTGTTCTGCCTCGCCTTTTGCATCCTGGGACTGGCGCGGTTGCTCTTTCTGTTTGGCTGGAGCGCCGCTCGAACCTGGTTCCGAGCGGGCGATCCCGTTCTACCCATGAGACGGATCCTCGGACGATCCCTCCGTTACCTGATTCCCTTCAGAGAACTTCCGAGAAGACCGGCGTTTTCTCTGACCTCCATGGTCTTCCATGCGACCGCCCTGCCCGTTCCCCTTTTCCTGGCCGGGCACGTCGTCCTTTGGGAGAGAGGCCTGGGCGTCACCTGGCCGGCTCTTCCCGCGGTCTGGGCCGACGGGTTGACCCTGGCCGCCATCACCGCCGGCCTGTTGCTCCTGGTTCTGCGTTGGGCCGCTCCTGTGACGAGATCCATCTCCCGTCCGGGCGATTACCTGATCCCGATGGCCGTGCTTCTGCCGTTCCTTTCCGGCTATCTGGTGTCCCATCCCACTCTGGATCCTCTCCCGTACCAGACGACCTTTCTGATACACATCCTGAGTGGAAACCTGCTTCTGATCCTCCTCCCGCTGTCAAAACTCAGTCATGTTGCGCTTTTCCCTCAGGCCCGACTCGTCAGTGAGTTGGGCTGGCACTGGCCTCCCGGAGCCGGGGAGAGGGTTGCACGGACGCTCGGGAAGGAGAAAACACCCGTATGAGCCAGCCACTCGGAATGTTGATCGACGTCACACGGTGCAAAGGCTGCGAGCGCTGCGTCGCGGCCTGCAAGACTGTCAATGATCTGGGCCCCGATCTGCCGCGTCGATGGAAGCGCAGGATCGACGATCTCTCCTCCACCCGCTTCACGACGCTCCAGAATGTGTCGGACGAACGCTCGGTCCGGCTTCTGTGCCGACATTGTGTCGAACCGGCCTGTGTCTCCGTCTGCATCGTGGGTGCCCTCCAGAAGACTTCCATCGGCGCCGTGACCTACGATGTCGATCGATGCATGGGTTGTCGTTACTGCATGATGGCCTGTCCGTACGGGATTCCCCGCTACGACTGGGCCGATGCCACACCGCGGATCAGAAAATGCACGCTCTGCTATCCACGCATTTCCGAGGGAAAGCTTCCGGCCTGTGTCGAGGCGTGTCCCTACGAAGCGCTCGCCTTCGGAGCGCGCGATGAGATGCTCGCTGAGGCGCATGACCGGATCCGTCGGGCTCCGGATCGCTATCTTCCGAGGGTCTGGGGAGAGAGCGAGATCGGTGGGACCTCCGTTCTCTACGTCTCGGATATCTCGCTCGATTTTCTGGCCTTCAAGCCCGATCTCGGCGATCGTCCGCTCCCCTCGCTGACCTGGGAAGCCCTCTCGAAGGTTCCCCCTATCGTGGCCGGCGGCGCCACCCTGCTGACCGGCGTGTGGTGGGTGATCCAGCGTCGCATGAAGCTCGAAACCGAGGATGCTGAAAACGACCCACCCGAGAGGAAGGAAGACGAGTCATGAGGGCCACCCGATTGAAGACGGTGCTCTGGTTCCTGGTCGGCGTCCTCGGCACAGTGACGGTCGCCCGGTTCTTGAAGGGCCTCGGTGCAACGACGGCGCTCACCGACTCGACTCCATGGGGATTGTGGATCGCCTTCGATGTCGTATCCGGCGTGGCCCTGGCGGCAGGCGGCTTCGTGGTCGCCGCGCTGGTCTACATCTTCGGGAGGCGGAAGTATCATCGATTTGCCCGCCCCGCCATTCTCACGGCCTTCATCGGCTATCTGGCCGTGGCCGTCGGCCTGCTCTACGATCTTGGCATTCCGATGCACATCTGGCATCCACTGGTCTACCGCCAGCCTCACTCGGTCCTGTTCGAAGTGGCCATGTGTGTCATGCTCTACCTCACTGTCCTCTTCCTCGAATTCTGTCCGGCCATTCTCGAACATCCTCGATTGCAGTCCCCGTTCATCCAACGGATTCACCGCGCATTGCGGAAGTGGACCATCCCGCTTGTAATTGCGGGCATCGTTCTGTCGACACTCCATCAGTCCTCCCTCGGGTCGCTGTTCCTCATCGCGCCCTACCGGGTGCACCCGCTCTGGTACAGCCCCCTGATCTGGGTGCTCTTTTTCATCTCGGCCGCCGGGCTCGGCCTGGCCGTCGTCATTGCGGAGACGCTCTTCTCCGACTGGTACTTCGGTCACCGGCCGCCGCTCGCACTGCTGGGGCGTCTCGGACTCGGCGCAGCGATGCTCCTGGGACTCTACCTTTCGCTGAGGCTGGGAGATCTCTTCCTGGCCGATCGAGCAGTGGGCGTATCGCTCGGTGATCCTCTGTTGTGGGTCTTCATGCTCGAAATAGGCGTGACGGCGGCCGCCGCGCTGCTGCTGCTGATCCCCCGCTTCCGAAACTCGAAGGCAGGCCTGACCGCCGGCTCCGCACTGGCCATCCTCGGCGTTCTGGGGTACCGCTTCAACGTCACGATTGTGGCCTTCTACCGGCCGGCCGACATGCCCTACTTTCCCAGTCTGAGCGAATTCATGGTCAGCCTGGGACTGGTGGCGGCTGCCGTTCTCCTGTTCCTGTTCTTCGTCGAGAATCTGAACGTCCTTCCGGCCGAAGAGACCGGTGAGGGTCCTGCGGCGCCTCCCGACGGAAACGTGGCCGGGGCAACCCCCTTCTCGACACGGCCTCTCATCCCGTCCTGGCTCGGCCCCTTACGAAACTATTCGCTTGCTGTGGCGGTGGGAGCTGCTCTCGCGCTGGCTCTCATCGCAGACGACATCCGCACGGAGTCGATGTCCGTGCAGACGCCGGTCTCCCCTCCGCTCCAGATTGCCCATGCCTCGACCCTTCCGGTCGCGTCGCCCCTCGAGGCCTTGCTCTTCCCCTTGCGACGCCGCAGCAGTTCCCCCTCATGGATGATCTTCGACGGGAATCGAGACGGCAGGGTTGTCGTCTTCGACCACGATGCCCACGCGAGAAAACTGGGTGGAGAGAGCGCCTGTCCGGATTGTCATCACGCCGAGCTTCCGTTTCGGCTGGAGACACCCTGCTCCGGCTGTCACCGGGACCTCTACCTGCCGACCGACCTGTTCCAGCATGCGCATCACGTTGCCCGCCTGGGGGGCAATGGGAGCTGCAGCCGGTGTCATTTGGACAAGGAGGCGATCAAGACGCGCCTCTCGGCTGCCGCCTGCGGCGACTGCCACCGTTCTCAGTGGCGGACGACTCGTCTCGTCTCGTTCGATCGGGACGGGCATCCAGGCATGGCACCACCCTACCGCGATGCTCTGCATGGACTTTGTCGGGGCTGCCATCTGCGGGAGGCCGGTCTGAACGGGGCCCCGAAAGACCTGGGTGAGTGTCGGACCTGCCACCACCGGGTGGCGGCGGACTACATGGCGTCGCTTGGCCCCTATGCCAGGGAAGGAGTGCAGGATTGAGAGCCCACCTGAGGAACTGGATCCATCAGGAACTGTGGGACCAGGTCCCGGTCTGCATCGCCGTGGTCGATCACGACTTCGAGGTAGTCGAGGCAAATCGGGCCTTCACCGACAAATTCGGTGAGTGGCAGAACCAGCCCTGTTTCAAGGTTTACAAAGGACGTCAAACGCGCTGCCTGAGCTGCGCGGCCGCCGAGAGTTTCGCCGACGGTCAGGTTCGAATTCGTGAGGAAGCCGGTGTCGGCCGGAACGGGGACCGCACCGACTATCTCGTCCACATGGTCCCCCTGGTAACGCCAGAGGGGCAGATTCCCTATGTGATCGAAATGTCGACCGACATCAGCCTGACCAAACAGCTCGAAAGGGAGAAGCGGGAGGCAGAACGCCTGGCTGCCGTCGGACAGACGGTGGCCGGCCTTGCCCACGGCGTCAAGAATCTGCTGATGGGACTGGAGGGCGGCGTCTACGTATTTCGATCGGGCATGGAGCGTGGAGATCAGCAGCGGCTCGTCAAAGGGTGGAGAATGCTCGAGAACAACATCCAGCGGATATCCGCCTTCGTCCGCGAATTCCTGGAGTTTGCCCGGGGAAAGACACCCCTCGTAGAGATGGCCTCTCCGAACGTGATCGTCCAGAACGTCGTCGATCTGTTTTGCGACAAGGCGCGACTCGAAGGGATCGGTCTGGAAGCCAACCTCCAGGCGGACCTGCCGTCTTTCCCGATGGATTCCGACGGGATCCACAGTTGTCTCGTGAATCTCGTCTCCAACGCGCTCGACGCTTGTGCTCTCAGCGATCAACCGGGGAGATCGGTCGAAGTCTCGACCAGCCAGACGGCCGATTGCCTGATACTGCAAGTCTCCGACGACGGCTGCGGGATGGACTACGAGGTAAAGAAACGGATCTTCACGACGTTCTTCACGACCAAGGCCGCCGGACAGGGAACCGGTCTGGGGCTTTTGACGACCAAAAAGATCGTCCAGGAGCACGGTGGTTCCATTTCCTTCGAGTCCGAACCGGGAGAAGGTTCCCTGTTCCGGCTCGAGTTTCCCCTGGATCGGCTTCCAAAGTGCGGTGAAGCCGCCGGGGCACCCAAAACAGGAGGACCCGATGTCGAGGAGTGACAAAAAGATACTCGTCGTCGACGACGAACCGGACGTGCGGGACTACCTGGCAGCCATTCTGATCGATGCGGGATTCCAGGTGCTCACCGCATCGGACGGTGAAGAGGCGTTGGAGATGATCCGTTCCGATCCGCCCGATTTCATCTCGCTGGACCTGCTCATGCCGCGTCGATCGGGACGCCGACTCCTCCATGAACTGCAGAAGGACCGGCGTCTCGCCCGAATTCCCGTCCTCATCGTCACCGCCCACGCTCGTGATCATCTCGGACAGGATGAATTGTCCCAACTCCTGGAGAGCCGCATCCTCTCCGGTCCGGGCGCCTACCTTGAAAAGCCGGTGGATCCGTCGGAACTCGTCCGCTGCGTCGAACGGGCCCTGGGGCTGGAGCCCACTTCCCCGGTGCCCGAAACCGGAGACCTTCGCCGTCGGGTCGAGGAGCGCCTCGAACATGCCGGGCCGGAAGCGCTCCGAAAGGCGTTGGCTGCCCTGGGCAAATCGAAATAGGGAGCGTTTGAATACCATGGCTGAAGCAAAGAAGAAAATCCTCGTTCTTGACGATGAACCGGACGTGGTGACTTACCTGGCCACTCTCTTCGACGATCATGGCTATTCCGTCCAGTCGGCAGGCGACGGGCGAGAGGGTCTCGAGATGGCCGCGCAGTGGAGACCTGACCTGATCACCCTCGACATCACCATGCCGGAGCGCTCGGGAATTCGCTTCTACCGCGATCTGAAAGAGGATGAGCGGCTGGCTTCGATCCCGGTCGTCATCATCACGGCCGTCACCGGATATGGGGGCGATCCCCGATCGTTCGAGAAGTTCATCAGCAGCCGGCGCCAGGTCCCTCCGCCGGAGGCGTTCATCGCCAAGCCCATCGAGCCGGAACGCCTCTTGAAGATCGTGGAGAAGCTGTTGGGGATTCCGGCCTGAGAGAACGAGCATTGGTTTCCGAGTTTTCGCGTTTCACGTCCCGAGCAAACAGGGGGTGGTGCTCGTCCGCTCTCCATTCGTCGCCGATGTCCGGCTTCGAAGCCGGGAAGAGCTGAAATTCGCAGTCGCACAGACTCCGCCGGAAGTGTGCTTCCGGTTGTCCGGTCTGTCAACTTAGATTCTCTCGCACGATTCGCCCAAACAGGCGGACCGGCGCCGTCGCGACGATTCAATCCTCGGATCGGACCCCGTGAGATGCCCCAGCCGACCCGTGTCATGTCACAGTCCGGTTCCTCCGGCCGCCCGACAGTAGCAAGTGGTCCGACGAATACCCCTGTCAGTTTTCGTCCGGCGATCGGCCGATGGGGTGATTGACCCATCCGAATGAGTCTATTGCCCCATCTCGAGAGATCGGGGCCCGGATACGACGTCTCCGCGCGAGTCCCCTGCGAGGTATACAAATTGCTTAACCTTCAGTGACGATGGCTTTGTGTGTAGTGTTCACGATAACTTCTGCTCCGAACTTTGAGTCCAGTGCGACTCTTTCTGGAGCCGCTTAACCTGCATCCAATCAGGGGAGGGGAAAATGCCAAGCTACGTTAATCCTGAAAAATGCGACGGATGTAAGGCACTTGACAAGACCGCCTGCCAGTACATCTGCCCCAACGACCTCATGGTTCTCGACACGCAGACCATGAAGGCGTTCAACCGCGATCCCGCCATGTGCTGGGAGTGCTACAACTGCGTCAAGATTTGTCCCAACCAGGCCATCGAGGTCCGCGGCTACGCCGACTTCGTACCCCTGGGCGCCCAAGTGACTTGCATGCGCAGCAGCGATGCCATCATGTGGACACTGAGATTCCGCAACGGCACCCTGAAGCGCTTCAAGTTCCCGATCCGTACCACCCCTGAGGGGACGGCTGTGCCCGACGGCGGCTGGACGAACGGGAATGACGATCTGGCAAGTCCCAACCTCTTCACGGAACCCGATTCGTTGGGTCTTGAAGCGGTCGCTAAACTCTAGGTGCGTTACCCGTGCTGGTTACCGCCCCCAGTCGGGCGGTAAGGGAACGTGCCGGGTCGCTCGGTGGGAAGGCTTCCAGAGACACCACCCTCCTGCCGACAGCCACGAGGAGAAAGCAAGCATGAATCCGAACGAATTCGAAACCGTAGAAGTCACCACCGATCTGCTGATAGTCGGCGGTGGCATGGCGGCCTGTGGGGCCGCCGTGGAAGCCGCCTACTGGGCCAAGAAGAACGGTCTCAAAGCCACATTGGTCGACAAAGCGGCCGTCGATCGCAGCGGAGCCGTCGCGATGGGACTGTCTGCGATCAATCAGTACGTGGGCCTGAAAGACGGAGAGAACACCGTCGAGGACTACGTCCGCTACGTCAAGAACGACCTGATGGGCATCACGCGACACGATCTCGTCGCGAACATTGCCCGCCACGTCGACTCATCCGTCCACCTCTTCGAAAAATGGGGCCTGCCCATCTGGAAGGATGCCGAGGGAAAATACGTCCATGAAGGCCGCTGGCAATTGATGATCAACGGCGAATCCTACAAGGTCGTCGTCGCCGAGGCCGCGAAGAATGCGATCGGTCTCGAGAACATTTACGAGCGGGTTTTCATCGTCGGCCCCCTGATGGACGGCGACCGTTGTGCCGGAGCCGTCGGCTTCAGCATTCGGGAAAAGAAGTTCTATGTGTTCCGCGCCAAAGCCGTTCTGGTCGCCATGGGCGGTGCGGTGCACGTCTTCAAACCGAGGTCCTCGGGTGAAGGGCTGGGACGTGCCTGGTATCCGCCCTGGAACTCGGGCTCCAGCGCCTACTTCACGATCCAGGCCGGCGCAGAGATGACTTGCCAGGAGGTTCGCTTCATCCCGGTCCGGTTCAAGGACGCCTACGGTCCGGTGGGAGCCTGGTTCCTCCTCTTCAAGTCAAAGGCCACCAATGCGCTGGGCGAAAGCTACATGGAGACCCGGCGACCCGAACTGGAAAAATGGGCCCCCTACGGCAAGGTCAAACCGGTCCCGGCAAATCTGCGCAACTATCTGATGATGCTCGATGTCGACGAAGGCAAAGGCCCGATCTTCATGCAGACAGCCGAAGCCATCGCCAACCTCTCCGAGGCCGAGCCCGATGAAAAGCTGCGCCGCAAGAAGCTGAAGGAACTCGAATCCGAAGCCTGGGAAGACTTCCTCGATATGACCATCTCTCAGGCCATTCTCTGGGCCGCCACCAACGTGGCGCCCGATGAGAAGCCGTCGGAGATCGCCGCCGCCGAACCTTATTTCATCGGCTCTCACTCGGGCGCTTCCGGTGCCTGGGTCAGCGGTCCCGAAGATATCGCTCCGGACGAATACAACTGGGGCTACTGCAACATGGCCACCGTCAAGGCCCTGTTCTGTGCGGGTGATGCCTCCGGCGCCTCGAGCCATAAGTTCTCGTCGGGGTCGCACGCCGAAGGTCGAATCGCAGCCAAATCGGCGATCCGATACATCACCGAGAACGGCGGCCTGCCCAACGTCGACGCCACTCAGATCGAAGACCTGAAGAGCAAGATCCTGTCGCCCTTGAGCACCTTCGAGAACAGCAAGGGTAAGACCACGGATCCGGACATCAACCCGGACTACGTGCGACCGAAGATGTTCATGTTCCGGCTGCAGAAAATCATGGACGAGTACGCCGGCGGCGTGTCCACTGCCTTCAAGACCGGCAAAGCGCAACTGGAAAAGGGGCTCGAGCTCCTGAGCCTTTTGCGCGAGGACTCTGAGAAGCTGGCGGCCGAAGACCTCCATGAGCTGATGCGCTGCTGGGAGAACGTGCATCGCATGTGGCAGGCGGAAGCCCATGTACGCAGCATCCTTTTCCGGGATGAGACCCGCTGGCCGGGCTACTACTTCCGCGCCGACAAACCGGCGATGAACGATTCCGAATGGAAGGTGTTCGTCAACTGCCGCTTCGACCCGTCGAATGGCAGCTGGGAGATGTACAAACGCCCAGTTATCGAACTGGTCAAAGACTAATCGACTGAAAGACTCGCGGGGGCACGGTCAAACCCTGGCCCCCGCCCGATCCAGTCTGCGAGGATGTTTTCCATGGGCCAGCCTTCGGAGTGCCCACATTGTCATGCTGCAACGCTTCTCTGGCGGAGCCCGGAGGAGTCGTCCTGGGGCGGCCGGGTCCTTCACGTCTGCTTCAATGACGAATGCCCCTATTACATCCGGGGGTGGGAGTGGATGCAGAGCCACTACGCCGTTTCCTGCTCCTACCGGTACTCCCGGGATCCGATGACCGGCCACATCAGTCCTCTTCCGGTCTGGTCCTCGTCGGCCCTGAGGAACGCGATCGTGTCATCTCCGAATCGTGAGGAACCACATGCATGATCCATCTCGAACTCGGCTTGGAAAGGCCATTCTGAACGATTTCCCACGACTCGACCTCGACGGCGAGTTCCAGTTCCGATGCGGACCCCATCGCACGTGCTTCAATCACTGTTGCGCGGATGTGAACATCGTCCTGACTCCCTATGACGTCCTCCGCATGAGGCAGGCCTTGCACCTGTCCTCCGGGGACTTCCTCGACACATACACCCTGATCCCGTTCTCCAAGGAACACACCTTCCCGGTCGTCTTTCTCAAGATGAATCGGGAGGAGCCTCACGCCTGTCCGTTCGTGGGGACCGAGGGGTGCACGATCTATGCAGATCGTCCGTGGGCCTGTCGCATGTACCCGGTGGGACTCGCCGCTCCGGCCGAGGAGGGACAGAAAAGCTTCTACTTCGTATTCCGGGAAACGACCTGCCAGGGCCATGATGATGCCGGCGCCTGGACGGTCCGGTCCTGGCTCGAAGACCAGTCCACCCGGCCGTATGACGACCTGGGCGAGGAGTTCAAGTCCATTTCGCTTCATCCGTTCTTTCAGCAGGGAGGACGACTCGAGCCTGCGCAGATGGACATGTTGTTCATGAGCCTGTACGACCTGGACCGGTTCCGCCGGTTCGTCTTCGAAAGTTCGTTTCTGCAACGCTTCCAGCTCCCCCCGGATGAACTGGCGCAGATTCGGGAGAGCGATGTGGAACTCCTCCGTCTGGGCTTTCGATGGCTGCGCCTGTGTCTTTTCAAGGAACCCACACTCGAGGTTTGCCGGGATCGCGACGCCGGTATCGGGCGGGCGGCGACCGGAACAAGGAGAGCGCCATGAATCCACATGGCACAGTTTTGATCATTGGGGGCGGCATCAGCGGAATCACGGCCGCGATCGAGGCTTCGGAAGCCGGAGCCGAGGTCCTTCTGGTCGAGCGGAACCCCTACCTGGGGGGCCGCGTGGCGCAAATGAACCTCTACTTCCCCAAGCTCTGCCCACCGAGCTGCGGTCTCGAAATCAACCTGCGCCGTTTCCGAACGTCACCTCGCATCCGTTATCTGGTCCAGGCCGAGGTGCTGCGACTTCGTGGCGAACCCGGGCATTACTGGGCGGTGATACGCCAGGAACCTCAGAGGATCAGCGATCGCTGTACCATCTGCGGACGCTGCGCTGAAACCTGCCCGTCCGAGCGGCTGGACGTCTTCAACATGGGATTGACGAAGACCCGGGCCAGCTACCTTCCCTTTCCG
Organism: uncultured Acidobacteriota bacterium; assembly: GCA_963823995.1. Lineage (GTDB taxonomy): Bacteria > Acidobacteriota > UBA6911 > RPQK01 > JAPXNP01 > JARRKC01. The sequence goes on along the minus strand of CAWGNQ010000006.1, from coordinate 838,389 downwards.
AATGCGTTTCCCCTCCGGTATACGATCGATGCGCACGCCTGTCGCGGGTCGGAATGCGGCCGTTGCCTCGACGCATGCGAGTACGGTGCGATCGATCTGGATGCAGCGGAGCGCACCATCGAGGAAGAGTTTGCATCCGTGATCATCGCGACGGGCTGGCAACCGTACGACGCGCGCCGGCTGGAAAACCTGGCCTACGGCACTCATCCCAACGTGATTACGAACCTCGAAATGGAGCGCCTGAATGCGCCCGACGGCCCCACCGGCGGTCTGCTCACTCGCCCCTCCGACGGCGGGCAGATCGGCCGAGTCGCTTTCGTTCAGTGTGCCGGTTCGAGAGACGAAAATCATCTGCGTCACTGCTCCGGGGTCTGCTGTATGGCGGCGCTCAAACAGAGCCGCTACATTCGCAAGCAATACCCGGAAGCCGAAATCCTCCTGTTCTATATCGATGTTCGCTCACCCGGACGACTCGAGGATTTCTACCAGGAGGTTCAGAAGGATCCCTTGTTGCGGCTCATCAAGGGCAAGGTGGCGCGAATCGTCGATGCCGGCTCCAACCAGGTCGTGGTCGAAGCGGAGGACGTGCTGTCCGGCAGCACCGCGGGTGAGACCGTTGATCTGGTCGTGTTGTCCACCGGGATCGTCCCCTCCGTTCCATCTCTGGCTGGGATCCTCGTGGGAGACGAGCATGGCTTCCTGGTTCACGAGGAGGGTACGGGACTTGTCCCGGCGGGTTGCGTCCGACGGCCGGTCGAGGTCGCCGAAGCGGTGCGTGACGCCACCGCCGCCGCCCTGCGAGCCCTGCAGTTTTGTCGAGGATGAATCATGGATGACAAGAAGCTTGGCGTTTTCATCTGCTCAGGTTGCGAGATCGGCGATTCGCTGGATCTGGATGCCTTGACCGACGCGGTCGAGAACGCGTCCACGTTCGTCCACCCCTGTCTGTGTGGCACCGAAGGTCTCCAGCAGATTCGTCACGAGTTGGACGGCGGCGTCGAAATCCTGGTTCTGGCCGCTTGCTCGCCCCGCTTCAAATCGGCGGAGTTTCGGTTCGACGACGGGACCCTCGTCGAACGCGTCAATCTGCGCGAACAGGTCGTCTGGACCCATCCGCCCAACGACGAGGACACCCAGATGATGGCGGCCGATGCCGTGCGAATGGGGATTGCCCGGGCGAGTCGTATGGCTGCCGGTGATCCGCCTTTGAACGAGTCGGAACCGACGATCCTGGTGGTCGGCGGCGGACTGGCCGGCCTCACGGCCGCCCGCGAGGCCTCCCGCGCCGGGCATCCCGTCGTCCTGGTCGAGAAAGAGGAAAATCTTGGGGGACGACGACAGTCCTTTCGGACCGTCTTCCCCAGCCACCCTCCCTTCGACCGCTTCGAGGATGGGAGCCTCGACGGGCTCATTGACGAGCTCAAGGCCGATCAAACAGTGCGGATCCTCACCTCCTCCCAAGTCGGTGCCATTACGGGGCAGCCCGGAAGCTTCGACGTCGAAGTCCGTCGCAACGGCGACTCGACGACCTTCCGGGCCGGTGCGATCGTCCAGGCGACGGGCTGGCGGCCTTATGATGCCACACGCCTGCCACATCTTGGGTATGGGAAGTCGGCCGACGTGGTGACCAACGTAGAAATGGAAGCTCTGCTCGCGAAGGGCGTTCTCCGCCGACCGTCCGACGGCGGTCGGCCGCGGCGGATTGCCTTCGTGCAGTGCGCCGGCTCCCGCGATCCGGAACACCTTCCCTATTGCTCCGCCGTCTGCTGCCGGGTCAGCCTCAAACAGGCTCTCGAGCTGCGCCGATCCGACCCCGATCTCGAGGTCTATATCCTCTACAAGGACATGCGCACACCGGGCCAGTACGAGGATCTCTATCGAAAGGCGCAGGCGGATCCTGGAATCTTCTTTACGCGGGCCGAAGTCGGGACTGTCGAGCCGACGGCCGAAGGCAGCCTGCGTCTCGGGGCCTCCAACACGCTTTTGGGTGACGAAATCGCGCTGGAGGCGGATCTCGTCGTACTCGCCACCGGCATGGTTCCGGTGGCTGCCGACGGAGAGGCGATCCGCCAGGTCCGGGATGCCCGCAGCGTCATCGAGAAGGGGGGAACAGGAGCCCGCATGGACGCCGCCCTCAAGGTCGTCGAAGAGCTGGGCGAGCGCACGGGTGAGAGCATCCTGCATCTGGACTACCGCCAGGGCCCGGACACGCCCCAGCTCCGCCATGGATTTCCCGATTCCCACTTCATCTGCTTTCCTTATGAGACCCGCCGCACGGGGATTTACACAACGGGCTGCATGCGTGCACCAGCCGATTCCGAAAGCGTTCGAACCGATGCGGCCGGGGCCGTCATCAAAGCCATCCAGGCGATTCGGCTGACGGGAGAAGGAAAGGCGGTCCATCCCCGTTGGGAAGACATGTCATTTCCCGATTTCTCCCTGCAGCGCTGCACCCAGTGCAAGCGCTGCACAGAGGAGTGCCCCTTCGGTGCTCTCAACGAAGACGCCAAGGGCACCCCCCAGCCCAACCCAGCCCGCTGCCGCCGCTGCGGTATCTGCATGGGAGCCTGCCCGGAGCGAGTCGTCTCGTTCTCCGACTACTCGATCGACATCGTCTCGTCGATGATTCGCGCGGTGGAGATTCCCGATGAATTCGAGGAAAAACCGCGACTGCTCTGCCTGCTCTGCGAAAACGATGCCTACCCGGCGCTGGATACGGCCGGGCTGAAGCGGCTTCAGTTCAATGCCTTCGTGCGTTTCATTCCGGTCCGCTGTCTCGGCTCGGTGAATACTGTCTGGATTGCCGACGCACTGTCGCGCGGCTTCGACGGCATCCTGCTGCTCGGCTGCAAATCGGGCGAAGACTACCAGTGCCACTTCATCCGGGGCAGCGAACTGATGGGAACCCGCGGTAAAAACATCAAGGAGAAGTTGGTTCAGTTGGCTTTGGAGGAGGAACGTGTCCGTCTCGAGGAGGTCGCTATCACGGATTATGACCAACTTCCGAAGCTCATCGATGAGTTTGCAGCACAGATCGAGGAGGTAGGCCTGAATCCTTTCAAGGGTTTCTAGTCCTGTTCCCCTCGAGGGTCCGTAACGAGGCGAAAGGGAGGATCCGATGAGTCAAGCAACCCTGATCAACCCAAACCCGGGCTTCTCCCGGGCCGTCCTGCACGCCGGTGGAAAACAGCTCAGGAACTGCTTTCAGTGTGCGACCTGTTCGGTCACTTGCGAACTGGCCCCCTCCGACCATCCTTTCCCTCGCAAGGAGATGATCTGGGCGCAGTGGGGTCTCGAAGATCGTCTGGCGGCCGATCCGGATATCTGGCTTTGTCATCAGTGCGGCGAGTGCTCGGCACGCTGCCCTCGGGATGCACGACCCGGCGAGGTCCTCGCAGCACTCAGGAAGCTCTCCGTCCGTCACCATAGTGCTCCCCGGTTCCTGTGGGACTGGGTGAACCGTCCGGCCTTTCTCCCGCTCATGATCCTCCTCCCGGCTCTTCTCCTGGCCCTGGCCCTCATCGTTCGGGATCCAGTCGCCAATTTTCTCGGGATCGAGCCGCACGCAGCGGAAACAATGGAGTACGCGAGCCTGTTCCCTCATTGGCTGCTGATCTCGTTCTTCAGCTTCTTTCTGGGCCTCTCGGTACTCGCTTCGGTGGTCGGCATCGTGCGCTTCTGGCGTGCCATGGCCGCAAACGACTCCGGCAGACCACGACAGCGGTCCCTGCTTTCAAGCCTGCTGTCCGTGGTCCAAGGCGTTTTGACACACCGGAAATTCCGGGTTTGTGCGAGCCGGGAAACGCCGTTTCCTTCCCATCTGGCACTGTTCTACGGATTCCTGATCCTGTTCGCGGTCTCGGGGTGGGCAGTGCTCCTGATCTACGTGATCAATCCGCTCCTGGCAACTCCGATGCCGTATCCGTTTCCTTTCTGGGATCCTGCCAAGATTCTGGCCAATATCGGCGCTCTGGCGTTTCTTGGAGGAGCGATCTGGGCCATCACCCGGCGACTTCGCAGCGACCCCGGAGTCAACGACACGACGGCCGCCGACTGGATCTTCCTTGGAATCGTCGGAGGGGTGGGGCTCACGGGGCTGGCCAGTGAGACACTGCGCTTCGCCCAGAATGCCTCGATCGGATATCCGGTTTACTTCGTCCATTTGGTCCTGGCCTTCATGCTTCTGATTTACTTGCCCTACTCGAAGTTCTCGCACATCGTCTATCGCACGGCGGCGCTCGTTTACGCGGAACAGACCGGCCGGCTGTCACCGCGGGCCGCGCCGGCTGCGCCGCAGACGCAACCGGCCGTTTCCCCTGCTCAGGGCAAGTTGACGGCAGCCTGACGCCATGGACCTGATTCGCGCCACCCGCTCGGAAGCTCCTGGCCTTGTCGTCGAGGTCCGCGGCCAGGAGGTCCGGTTCAATATGCACGCCGGCGACGACCAGGCCTGGCAGCCGGTCGAAGGCCTGGTCGCCTCGCTGGCCTCCTGTCTGGGCCTTGCCATTGCCCGCTATTGCGAGACTTTGGGCCTGAGCGACGAGACATTGGCCCTCTACTTGACCTACCAGATGGCCGATCACCCTCCACGCATTTCCACGATCGTCATCGACGTCGAACTTCCGGATGGCTTTCCGGCGGATCGCAAACCCGCCCTGGAGCGCCTGCTGCGCCTCTGCCCGGTCCATGCGACGCTGATGAATCCTCCGGAGATCGACATCGATTTCGGTTGAGGGCAGCCCCGGGGTTCAGGCCGACGAATCACGTTCACAAGTTGAATGGAACCAGGGCCTGATACGCGGATCCGACATCATTCGACCGACCGACCGAACGTGATTTGCCGGCAAACCGGCATCCGGATCAGGGCACGGCTTCCATCAGCTGCATCCAGTAATCCCTGAAAACGTGATTGGACAGCCAGTAACCGAGGATCACGTTGACGCCGACACCGATGGTGAAGGCCCAGAAAGGGGGCGAACCAAACCGGGTCAATTCTCGGAAGCGGGTCGTCAGGCCGATGCAGAGGAAGGTAAAGACGAAGGTCCACGTGCGAAGCGTCTTGATAGGCGCGATCAGACGGGGACTGACGATTTCATCGTAGGCGTCCTTGGCGTAACCGGTGGCCACCAGACTCATGATGATCGATGCCGCCAGAAAACCGAGCACAAACTTGGGAAATCGCTCCCAAATGACCGCAGGTCCGGCATCACCCTGGACGCTTCCGGCCCGCCTCTCCCAGACCATGACGGCAACGATCGACAGAACGAAACACCAGATCCCGATCCAGATATCACGCCCGATCACCTTCATCAGCGTAAATGCCTGAATGGGCGCCTCTCCGCCGATAGCCGAAGCAGCGGCGAATCCAGCCGCATCGGCGAATTCGGATGTTCCTATCCAGGCTCCCGCCACGGCCGAAGGAAGACCCAGCAGATGGCTGGCATACGGCAGGAAGAAGATCATCACGATGGCCCAGATCGTCACGACCGATATCGCAATGGCGATGTGTTCTTTGTGTGCCTTCACCGAGGCTCCGACGGCTATGGAGGCGGAAACCCCACAGACCGACCCCGCCGCTCCGAGCACCGCGCCGAATCGGGGATCGAGTTGGAAGATCCGGGTCGCCGTCAGGTAGATGATGAACCAGGTGGTCAGCGAAACGACGGTGGCCTGCAGAAAGGCCACGGGCCCCGACTGGAGAATGATGCTCAGCGGGAGGGTCGCGCCCAGAAGTACGATGCCCGTCTTGATGTAGTACTCGGTCCGAAGCGATGTGTCCAGCCAGGCCGGCAGGCGAAGGAGATTCCCTGCAGCAAGTCCGGCGATCAGCGCGAGCAGCGGTGCTTCCAGATTATAGTCACTGGCGAACGCGGAGCGACTCAGCGCCAGGATGACGGCGGACGAAACGAAAACGACCGTGTACCCCGCCGCGTACTCCCCGACTCTGAGGCCCATGATGGCACCGCTGGCCACGAACAGAACGCCGAAAACAAGATAGAGGACCAGATACCACGCCCAGCTCGTCTCATAGTGTTGGACGAGTGCGCTCAGAGCCGCCCACTTGGGTGGTGCCACTGCGAGGGGCTTGAGTGAGGATCCCGACTGTACGAAAAGAATCGCCACGAGAACGATCCCAAGCCCCAGCCATACCGCCCACCAGTCTTCGAGTCGATACAACGCGCTCCATGGACTCCGCTTCCCCGCTCCGCTGCCATTTGCCATCCAGCTCGTCCCTCCCGCCTGCTCTGTCGACGTTCCGGGTAGAAGGTTCCAGTGTCAAGTCCTGGCCGGAAGTCGCCACCCTACGGGTCTCGGGTCGCGGGTTTCGGGTTTCGAGGAACTCATCTCCTGACAAAACCCCAAACCCCTCACCCTTCGCACTTCGCACTTCGCACTTCGCACTTTCCTAATGCCATTCCCAGTCGATGTAGCCGGGCTGGGCGTCCACCATGGCGTTGACCATCAGTTCGACCAGACCGCCGTAAGAGATCCCGGCCTTCTCCCAGGCATCGTAGTAGCTGATGATGTCGCGCAGCTGGCCTTTGCAGTTGCTGCACGGGGCACAGACGTACTTCGGATGCTCCATGTCCATCGGCTCGTCCTGAAACGCCTCCAGGATCTGGCGAAACTTTCGGCGACCCGAGATCCGGTGCCTCCAGTCGGCAAAGTTGTGGCCCGACATGATGGCGAAGCCCGACCCTCCGCCACAGCAGTAATTGTGCACGCCGTGCGGCGTCATCTCCCGAAAGCGCTCCTCGGGAACGACCGCGCGGATGACCTCACGTTGCGGCGAGACCACGCCCATGAGACGCACCAGGTTGCAGGGGTCGTGCAACGTCACGGGAAAATCGTTGCGACCCTTGTCGAACCGGATGCGGCCCGATTTCACAATGTCCCGCAGCACGTTCATTCCGCTCTCGCGGGGGATGTTGAGATCGCCCGTTACGATCTTGTCGGCGATTACTGAGATGGCCTTGTGGGCGTGTCCGCATTCTCCCATGACGATCTTCTTGACTTTGAGCTTGCGCGCCGCTTCCAGATGTTTCAGGGCCGTGCGAGCGAACTGGAAATCATCGTAGAACACCCCATAATTGATTCCGTCGTAGGCCGCCAGGTCGCTCGAGAGGGTCCAACTCAGTCCAGCCGCATTGAAGAGGAGCGCGAAAGCACCCGGATTCTCGGGCCAGGCCATGATCTCGCCGGCGTTGTGGATCAGCAGGATGTCCGCTCCCTCTTTGTCCCAGGGGGTCTCGACCGGAATACCGGTCCGGTCGGTCGTATCTTCGTCGATGAACTCGATATTGTCTTTGACGACCACCGAGTTCATCCCGGTGGAAGACCCGACCTTGAGCTGCAGCACCGAACCCGATTCGTGGAGTTCCTTCGGCGCGATCCCCATCTCCTGGCTGGCGATCTTGCGGATCTCCCGTGCCAGCAGGCCGTTGTCGACGCCAATGGGACAAGCCTGCGCGCAGCGGCGGCAGAGATTGCAGCGGTAGGCCAGCTCGATGAGACGCGTCACCGTCCTCCAGTTGAGGTCGACGTCGCCGTGGACCCAAGTCGAGGCATTCTTGACGTATTTGAAGTACAGACGCCTCAGAATCTCCGCTCGATAGGACGGCCGGTACACGGGGTGGCGTCCGCTTTCCTCGTAAACATGGCAGGCTTCCGAACAGCTTTGGCAGCGAGCGCAATGTTCGAAGGAAATCATCAGCGGCTCGAGGAAGGTCCAGTTGTTTTCCTTGGTGACAAGCTTCTTCAAGCCCGAAATGAATCGGTCGACGAGCTCCTTCTCTTCCCCCACGGTCTGCGGCACGGGAATGTTCAGCGCGATGGTGTCGTCGAGCTGAACGTAGCGCTCCCGAGCTTCCTGGCTGAGGCTCTTGAAGGGAGGTTCCTCGTCGATCCGATCGAACGGTGGGGGCAGTGGCGTCTGCTCATCCAGGGCGATTTTGACCAGTGCGCCGTCGCCGTCCCCAAACTCCTGAAATCCGCAACCTCCGTTCATGACTTCCGCTCCCCTTCCGCCGACTCCGTCGCCACCGTCGCCCAGCTTTTCCGGCCGTCGCCCCGAATGTGAGGTGCCGCCCAGCTCACCGGCCATCCCAGCGCTTCCCGGATGGAAGCCTCCTGAGGACCGCCCGGCAGGTTCGGCGTGTCGTTCCAGCGGACCGCATGGTAGGCAAAGTACTTCCCGATGAAGTGGGACATGTGTGTCCAGGGAATGTAAGCCAGCAGCGCTCCCATCAGTACGATGGAGACGGCCGGGAGCGTCGACGCCGACGCTCCGCCTGCGGGATCAAAGCTCAGGAGCCTCACCGCGAACTCCTTCAGGTAGATGAAAAACCCGACCCCCTGCGTGAGAACACTCACCAGAGCAAATCCGAAGGTCAGAGCGAAGGCTGCGACATTGAAGTAGTCGGCATTTGTGCTGTACTTGCGAAGCTCCGGCAGACGAAGCCTCCTTACGTAGAGGCCGACGGCGCCAAACAGCGCAGCCGCAAGTCCTACTGCTCCGAGAATGGTGACCATTCGCATCGCGGCGAGCGTCGCAAGCGGATCTCCGAGGCCGAGGGCGGCCACCAGACCGTTCGCCAGCAGGATGACGCTCGTTGCCGCCACCAGGTAGAGTCCGAAGTGAAAGGGGAAGGAGCGGAACCACAGCTTGCGATTGTGTTCACGCAATGCGACCAGAAACAGAATCTCGGGGAGCATGACCTTGAGCTCTCCCCACCAGGAGAAGTTTCGGGGCTTGGTCCACCAGTCGGTCTCTTCCAGGTAGGAACCTCCGTAGGCGGCTCTGGCGCCCTCATGAGCGACGGGATACAGTTCCCATCGAACATGGATCGGCATCCGCACCCAGAGCGAAATGCGAACGCTCACGCCCAGAAGAAAGATCACCAGCCCCGCATAGGCGATGATGTAGACGACCACGGGCCTGCTCCTTTCCGTTGTCGAACTCGGGAATCTCCGGCCGAGCCGGAAAACTCCTGCTCGGCGATTCAGACCAATCGGATGCTCGACACCTCACTCGAATGCGTCCGAGCCTCCTTACGGCTGCCCGCACGTCGGATCCGGGCGACAAGCTGCTCGGCGGCGACTCCCACGGGGAGCTGCTCGACGCGTCGCCAGCCCCTCCGGCGCGCACGTTCCGCCGCCTCAGGGCCCAGGCACCAGGCCCGCACACCGGGCCCCCAGGACGTTCCGTCCCTTTCTTCCTCCAAAGCCTCGACTTCGTCGGCGCTTCGGAAAAGGCATCCGGTCAGCGGGAGCGCATTGATCGCAACCCGGGCGGCGGGCGTGACGGGCAGAGGAACCTCGACGACCTCGGCGCCCGAGAGCTCCAGTGCGGAACCGATCCCATCCCCGTTCGCTGCGACCAGGATTCGCTCGCCGAAGAGCGGCTGCGAACCAAACCAGTCCAAGCGGTCGGCGTGCCGGACACCCGGGCCGATCACGAAGACGGCGGGAGGTCGAATCCCCGCGACACGAGCACTTTCCACGAGACCGGCCAGCTCCGCACGCACGACTCTTTGACGGGAAGTCGTTCCCCGCTCGATCAGAGCCGCCGGTGTGCCGGGGTCCATTCCACCTTCGAGCAGCCGGGCAACGACGTGGGGCAGGTTCGTGACTCCCATGTAGCCGACCAGGGTCATGCTGCGATCCGCTGCCAGCAGGTCCCAACGCACCTGAGGACCGTCCTCTTTCATACACTCGTGAGCAGTTACGAAGCTCACGCGTACGGCCTCGTTGCGGTGGGTGACCGGAATTCCCGCATAGGCGGGAACCGCCACCCCGGCCGTCACTCCAGGCACGACTTCGAAAGGAATGCCGAGGGCGGACAGGACCTCCACCTCCTCGCCGCCCCTTCCGAAGATGTAAGGATCTCCCCCCTTCAAGCGGACGACCCGCTTCCCCTCCCCGGCCAGCCTGACCAGGAGAGCATTGATCTCGTCCTGGCAAACCGGGTGGTAGCCGGCGCGCTTCCCCACCGGATGCAGTTCGACGTCGGCTCCGAGCGACGGAGGCAGTACGGTCTCCGCCAGGTGATCGAAGACGACGGCCTCAGCCCGCAACAGTCGCCGGTACCCTTTGACCGTCACCAGACCGGGGTCACCCGGGCCCGCTCCCACGAGCGAAACAAATCCCTTGCTCGATTCCTCGGTCCGGGACCCGGGATCCTCCTCGGTCGACTCCGCGGAACTCTCCTCAGCCTCTTGCCGAAGCCAGGCGTCCGATTCCATCTTCCCGGGTACGCGAACGATCAGTCGCTCTTCGTCGACCGTCGAGTCGAAGAAGTGATCGTAGAGCGCCTGCTCCTCGCTGCCCTCCCGCTCTGTCGCGCGGACCCTGCGTCGAAAACGCCCGGCGGCCGCCATCCATTCGGTCCACTCGGCGCCGAAGATTCGCTCGACCGCCTGTCGAAGTCTCCGCACAGCAAAGGGCGCGTTGCCGCCCGAGGAGAGGGTGATTTGCAGGTCTCCGCGCTGAACCCGGGCTGGAAGGTGAAAGGCGCACCGCTCCGGATCGTCCGCGGTGTTGACCCAGACCCCCGCCCGCTGGGCGTCTTCGTAAACCTGCTGGTTCGTAGTGTGATCCGAGGTGGCGGCGAAAACCAGGGTGTAGCCGGAGGCTTCGCCCCGACAGTAGCCTCGATGCTCGAGGTCGATGCGACCCTGCCGGGCCAGTTCGACGACCGGTTCGATCGGTTCCGGAGCGATCAGACGAACCACCGCCCCCTCATGCAGGAGCCCCTCGACCTTTCGCAGCGCCACGCCACCGCCGCCCACGACCAGACAGCGGCGACCTTCGAGTTGGAGCATTACAGGGTACATAGACAGATCCTCGCTAACGCGCCTCCAGTTCCTCTCGTATCGTCACGCCGATCTTGTACAGGACCATAAGGATGAGCGCTCCCATCGCGTAGACGCCGATGGAGATCGCCAGCTCATTCAGGGTGGGGGCATACTCGGTGACGCTGCCCAGGGGAGACGGGATGAATCCCGTGATGACCATTCCGAGCCCCTTTTCAATCCAGATCGAGACCACGACGGCGCTGCAGATCACAGCGAGCAACTTCTCTTTTCTTCGGAACCTGGGGATCAGAAGGAGCACGAGGGATGCCACCGCCAGGATCTGAGAAGTCCAGATCCAGGGAACCAGTTCGGCCTTCCCCTCGAGGCCGAAGAAGAGGTACTGAAAGTGCTCCACATGCTCCGGAATGCCACTGTAAAGCGCGGTAAAGAGCTCCACGGCGACGAAGAAGACGTTCACGGCCAAAGCATAGGTGACGATCTCGGCCAGTTTCTGAATGGCTTTGCGGCCGGGGTCGAACTTCGAAACGCGCCGCACGACCAGGCAGAGGAGGATCAGGAGGCTGGGCCCGGAGGCGAAAGCGGACGCCAGGAACCTGGGCGCCAGGATCGCCGTCATCCAGAAGGCCCTCGCTTCCAGCCCGGAGTACAAAAAGGCCGTCACCGTGTGGATGCTCACGGCCCAGGGAATCGAGAGGAAGATGATCGGCCGGATCCAGGACGGAGGCGGAACGCCCTTCCGCTCGGCCCCGAGAGTGACATGCGTGATCAAGACGTTCAGGCCCAGATATCCCCCCAGAGCCATGAAGTCCCAGAACATCAGAGAGTTCGGAGTCGGATGCAGGAGAATGTTCATTACCCGCGTCGGCTGGCCCATGTCGACGAAGACGAAGAGCATGCACATGGTGACGGCGGCGACGGCCAGAAACTCACCGAGAATGGTCACCTTACCGAAGGCCTTGTAGTCGTACAGGTAATAGGGCAGAACCACCATTACTGCGGAAGCGGCCACGCCCACCAGGAAGGTGAACTGTGAGATGTAGAACCCCCAGGGAACGTCCCGGCTCATCCCGGTTACCGTCAATCCCAGTTCGTACTGGCGAAGATAGGCAAGCAGCCCACCCAGCGTTACCAGCGACAGGATGGCGACCGCCACCCAATACTTACCGCTTCCATGAAGTCCCTTTTCCAGCATTCTGACCTCACACCAGGTAGTAGACTTGGGGTCCGGTTCCCAGAGCCGGTTTGCGACGGATGCTGTAGCGTTGCTTCAAGACCACGGACACCTCGGACTGAGGGTCCTCGAGGTCACCGAAGTACAGCGCACCGGGCCCTTCGGTCCGGCACGCTTCGACGCAGAGCGGAATCTTTCCGTCCGCCAGCCTCTCGTCACAGAACGTGCACTTCTCTACGACACCGCGCGTCCGGGTGGGGTAGTCGGGATTCGTCTCAGCCAAATGCAGCTGCGGATCGCTCCAGTTGAAACTGCGGGCCCCGAACGGACAGGCAACGAGACAATACCGGCACCCGATACAGCGGTGCGGATCCATCATGACCACACCGTCCTCCTCCCTCTTCCAGGTTGCCTGAGTCGGACAAACCCGCACGCAGGGAGGATTCTCACAGTGATTGCAGAGGACGGGCAGCTTCTGATCGCGCAGAGCCTCTTCCACATAAGGATGGGTCTGCGTGGGGAAGGCATGTTCGTAGGGCTCCTTCCAGATCCACTTGACTTCCTCTTTGGCCGAGCCGATGGACGGCACGTTGTGATCGGCATGGCATGCCCGAATACAGGCGTCGCATCCCTCCTTTTCACGGCAGCGCTTCACATCGATGACCATGCCCCATTTCCGCGTCGGCTGTGATGCCGCGGCCGGGGAGTCCGCCACCCGACCCAGCCCCACCCCGGCCCGGCTCCAGGCAGCCCCCAGAGTCCCCAGGACCGTACCCCCCGCGATCTTCAGGAATCCTCGTTTGCTGTCGTCCATGATTAGCTTCCTCCGGCCGTCGGCATATGGGGGTCCAGGTGGCAGTTCCAGCAGGGTGGATTCTCGCCGACATAGTCATGACACCGATCGCAGAAATCGGCTCGCGCCCCGTGGCACTGGAGGCAGGTCCCGGTCAGACCGATTCGAAAAGACTTCCCGCTCGTCGAGACGTAGACCCGCTGTCCTTTCCGCACGAAATCGTCTCGCCACTGGTTCAAGAGCGTCATATGTTGAGCCCGCATGAACTCGATCGATTCGATGCAGCTGGCGGCGTTTTTGGGTTTGGCCAGCTCGGGAGGATCACCGCGACCCGGCTGGGCCCAGTCGTACCAGAACGGAAAGCTCACGAGCACTCCAAAGATCAGCAAACCGGCAATCACCTTCACCCGGTCATACATCTTCCGCTTCCCCCTCCCCCCGAGGGGCTCCAGTCGCAGATCCAGCGTCCGCTCCTTCTCGCCCTTCATCACAATGGCGTTGGCCAACAGCTCATGGATGCCCGTAACCTGCACTCCCGGTGCCCAATAGTCGCAGACCGTCGAGAGCGTAGCCCGGTCGATGGCACAGATGCAGGCCAGTCGGTTGACCTCATGCTTCTCCTGCACGTAGCGGACGGCGTTCCCGCGGGGGAAGCCGCCTCGCAGGCGCATCTCCATGTTCTCGTCCGTCCCCAACCCGGCGCCTCCACCGCAGCAGAAGGTCTGCTCGCGAATGGTGTTTTCGGGCATTTCGTAGAAGTGGTTGCAGATATTGCGCAGTACGTAGCGCGGTTCCTCGAAGAATCCCATGGCCCGGGCCGGATTGCACGAATCGTGGAACGTGACTCGGAAATGATCGTTTCGTCTCGGATCGAGCTTCAACTTTCCGTGTCGGATGGCGTCCGCCATGAATTCGATAATGTGGACCGTGCGAGTGGACCGGGCATTCTCGAAGACCGTCCCGGTCACGGGCGACCGCGGCACTTCCAGAAAATCCGCCGGCCCGTTGAGGGTGTCCATGTACTGGTGCAGGACGCGCCACATGTGACCGCATTCCCCACCCAGGATCCACTTGACGCCCAGTCGGCGCGCCTCCGCGTAGATCTTGGCATTGAGCCGCTTCATGGTCTCGTGGGACGTGAAGAGGCCGAAGTTGCCTCCCTCGGACGCATAGGTGCTCCAGGTATAGTCGAGCCCCAGTTCGTGAAACAGCATCATGTAACCCATGCAGGTGAAGGTCCCGGGCTCGGCCAGGAAATCGCCCGACGGCGTCACGAACAGGATCTCGGCACCCTTCTTGTTGATGGGGATGTCGACCCGAATGCCGGTGATCTCCTCGATGTCGTCGGCGAAGAACTCGAGCGTGTCCTTGAGCCCGTGAGGCTGGATACCCAGATGGTTGCCCGTGCGGTAACAGTTGGCCACGGGTTCGATGATCCAGTTCACGTTCAGGCCCAGGAGATTGAGCAGTTCCCGGCCCATCATCGTGATCTCGGCCGTGTCGATTCCGTAAGGGCAAAACACGGAGCAGCGCCGGCATTCCGTACATTGGAAGAAATAGAGGAACCACTCCTTGACCACCTCTTCGGTCAGTTCGCGGGCACCGGCGATACGACCCAGCAGCCGACCGGCAAGAGTGAAGTCTTTTCGGTATATGGAGCGAAGGAGTTCGGCGCGCAGCACCGGCATGTTCTTGGGATCGCCGCCGCCCAGAAAGAAGTGACACTTGTCGGCACAGGCGCCGCAGTGCACGCAGATGTCCATGAAGAGCCGAAATGAGCGGTACTTCTCGAGCCGCTCGCGCATCCCCTCGTGCAGGATCTCCTTCCAGTTCGGCGGAAGCTTCCAGTCTTCGTCGGTCGGTGACCATTTGCGCGGGTTGGGGAAACCCAGGTACTCGAGATGTTTGGGCTTGGCGGGATAGATCCAGGTCCCGGGCCGGAACTCCGCCGGCACGTCCATCCACGAGCCGCCGGGCGGATCGTGACGGATCTGGACCAGTTCATCCTGGTCGTAGTAATCCATCTCGTCGAATCTCGGCTCGGCCATGGCTACTTTCCCTCCACGGGTATGCCGGCGGCGACCATCTTGTCCCGGAACTCCTCTTCATATTCCTGGTAGGTGTGAACCGGAACGGGCGCGTCCCAGGGGTTCACATGGCGTCTTGCCCGGTTGTTGTTCGCCAGATTGCGGGTGGGACTCAAGAAGATCCCGCCCAGGTGGACCAGCTTGCTGAATGGGAAATAGGCGAACAGCATCGAGACCAGGAACAGGTGTGTGTAGAAGAGCCAATGAAGGTCCGGAGAAGCCACCGGCGAGAAATGCACCAGACCCACAGCGAGTTCTTTGACAGCACTGACGTCAGTCTTGAGGACGTGCCGGAGGAAAAAGCCCGTCGAACCGATTCCAAGCAACAACACGACGGCGAAGTAGTCCCCCAATATCGAGATGTAACGCAGCTGCGGAGAGAGAAGTCGCCTCAGCAGCAGGAATGTCCCCGCAGCGAGGAAAATCACGCTCGATGCGAAAAAGACCGGCACTCCGACCTGAAAGAAGCCGTCGAGCGATATCAGTCCCGCGACCCAGGCCGGAACGGGCGCGGTAAAGAGCCGCAGGTGGCGCAGCAGGATCACGAGCAACGACCAGTGAAAGACCAGCGCCCCTAACCACAGCCGCTTGTCCGGACCGAAGACGATCCGGCGCTGCTCGGGGAGAACGGCCGCCCGCGTATTGCGGAACAGGGAACGAAACAGAAGGATCTCCAGAGCCATCCGCCCCAGGGCTCCCCATCCGTTGTGTGGATTGTCGAGGGAATCGGTATGAATCCAGGACAATGACTTCTGCTGACCACAGGTGACGGGGATTCGAAAGGGCACGGGAGATCGGGCCCAACGAACGACTCGTGCCGACAACCCCACCACAAAGATCAGGATCGCCGCATACGGTATCCAGATTCCAAAGAGACCGTAGAGGCCGAGCAGATCCGTCCCCAGGGCCGCCAGGAGGCCCCACGCCGCCACCAGGACGAGCGCGAGCAGAAAGTTCATGGCATTCCCTCCTCCTCCAACGAAGGCCCGGCGCCTCCCTGCAAACGCCGAAGCATGCTCTCGGATGAGCGTTTGAGCTCGGCGATTCGAACTTCGCCGAGCCGCTCTCGATGGGCGAGATAACAGTCGACGGCCACAAGGAAAGCCTGATCGACCCTTCGATCCAGCTCCGAATAGTCGCCGGAGCCCGCCACCTGTCGGCACACCGATTTCAAACTCGTGACAAAGTTCAGAGCCTGCGAAGGCTTCTGCCCCTGAATCGCCCGGTACTGAAGCAGGCGATCGAACGGGGCGGGAACCGACTCCATTTTCGACAGATCGAAGACCGCGTCTACGAAGTCTCCGGAGCCTTGTTCCAACAACACCCCGGCCGGGTTGGAGAATCGGTCTCGAGAGCGCGTGAACAAGCGGGCCGTCTCGGGCGCATACTCGTCCAGAATGCGCCCGAGCCAGAGTCTCTTCACCTGATTGCGCCTACGGCACAGCTCGTCTATGACAACCATCGGCTTCGCAATTCCCAAGCCCCAAGGTCCCAATTCCCAAGAATCGGTCCCTGGGAATTGGCCCCTTGGGATTTGGCGTCTTCGCAGCGCCGCGCTGCGCTATACGCATCCGGTCGGCTTGGGCAGACCGGCTACCTTACAGGCTCCCTTGGCGGGCCCGGAAGGGAACAGGTCGTAGATTTCCTTGAGTTTGAAGCCGGTCGACTTGCAGAGCTTGCGGATCATCGGCGCAATCCCGAACTCGAGGTAGTAATCCCTGAGATAGTTGACCACCTTCCAGTGATCCTCCGTCAGTTCGTCGACCCCTTCGGTTTGAGCCAGGGCCTTGGCAACTTCCTGATTCCACTTGTCCGGTTCTTGAATGAATCCATCCTCATCGATGTCGAGATTGATCGATCCCACTTGGAAAACTGGCATGGTTCGTCTCCTTTCATCCCTTACTTGGTTCGCTGTCGTCACCCTCATCGCGACCGGACTGTCCTCCCCCGAACTCCATGACCAGCGCCGGTGACGAAGCCCCGTCGATTTTCTCGAATTCGCGAAGGAACTCGGGATCAGGGGAGTAGCCCCGCACCATCGCTTCTCCCAGGGCCTCCCGTGCTTCGTCCACGCGACCCAGGGCGTGCAGGCCGACGGCCAGATGGTAGTGGCCGTCCGCCATCTCGGGATCGAGCGCGACGACTCGCTCGAAACACCGCACCATCTCGGCGACTTGCTTGGTGTACAGATATCCCAGACCGAGATTGAAATGGGCCTGGACCAGGTCCGGATCGCACTCCAGGGCGTGCTGATTCGCTTCAATACAGCCCTGGAAATCCCACTTCGAAAGCCGGGCTCCGCCCAGATTCACCCAGGCCTTGACCATCTCCGGATCGAGTTCGACGGCCTGCTCGAGCTCGCGCTCCCCCTGACTGAGGAATCCGACGCCCAGCAGGGCCGTGCCCAGCTTCCAGCGAGCTTCCGCCGACTCGGGGCAACGAGCCGCCTCCTCCCTGAGTTCGCTAATCGGGCGGCTTACTTTCGATATTTGCTTCATCTTTTTCACTTCCATCTCTCCGCCTTCCGCCGCGCCGCGGTCAAGGAGCGGGCTATCCGGTCCCCGACCTGTCCCGGACAGGCTGTCGACAGACGCTCGAGCGTCCTGTGGAGTCCCTCCTGCAGACCCGCGTCGGTGGAAAGGCGGGTCAGGTCCGGTACGACGGGCAGCAGCAGTTCGGGGCTCTCTTCCGCGATGGCGAAAAGCACCTCCGGAGCGGTCAATCCATTCGTGCCGGATTCGTCGTTCATGGCCCAGACGAGTCTGCGGACCACCTCCTGAATCAGTTTCGGGTGGTAGCGCGCCGCCAATGCCAGGCCGCGTGCACCTGCTCGACGACGTGCTGAATCTTCCCGATAGGTCAGCCCCACCAGAAACCTGACGGCGCCCGACTGTTCGGCCACCAAAGCTTCGAGCGCCGCTTCGTCCCCTCCCAAATACTGCTCGACGGCTCCTGCAACGCGCTCACGCAACGTCATGAGGCACCCCCGCCGGCCGCCCGGACCCAGGCTTCGCCCCATCGGTCGATGCTCAAAGCATGCAGATGTGTGTAGGAGGCCAGGATCGATCGATAGCAGAGACCATCCCGTCCTGCTCCCAACCCGGTCCCTCTCTGAAGCCTCAGCACCGTTTGCAGGTCGCTCTCCGAAGAAGTCCGGGAGTAATGGAACTCGTGACCCCGCAATCGGGTGCCGGATTCCAGGAAGGGGTTGGCGGCTTCGACCTCTCCCTCGACATAGCCGTGTCCCTGGGGTCGCTTCATCTGCTCGATTTCGATGGGTAGAGCGCCAACCATGGGAAACGAATCCTGCCCCCAGCACAGTGTCCGGGCGAGATACATGAGACCGCCGCACTCCGCCCAGATCGGAAGGCCCTGCTCCGCTCGACGGCGCAGCGACTCACGAAACGAACGGTTTTCAGAAAGTCGACGGGCATAGACTTCCGGAAACCCTCCGCCGGCGTACAACGCCTCGATCTCGGGCAACTCCTCCGCCTCCAGCGGTGATACCGGGACGAGTTCGGCACCGGCTTCCTCGAGAAGTTCGAGGTTTTCCGGATAGTAAAAAGAGAACGCCCGATCCCGCAGTACACCTACCCTGATCCGATCGAGGCCTCTCGAGGAGACCGGCCGAGGCGACGGGCACGCGAGAGGCCGGGCCGTCGCCGCAATTGTCATCAGGCGGTCGATGTCGACATGCTTTTCCATCAACCCTGCGAGCCCGTCGAGGACGTCGTCGCCGCGATCCTCTTCGTCTGCGGTGACCAGACCGAGGTGACGGCTGATCAGTCCCGTTTCGTCTACCCGAGGCACCGCACCCAGCACTTCGAGCCCCGTCGCGTCGAGCACCGCTTGGCGGATCACCTGCTCCTGACGGTGGGTGGCAACCCGGTTCAGGATCACGCCTCGCAGATCCAAGTCCGGATCGAGGACCCGGCAACCGGCCACCAGTGCGGCGACGGTCCGAGTCGTCTTGGTGGTGTCGACGACGAGCACTACGGGTGTCCGGAGCTTCTTCGCCAACTCGGCCGTCGAATGACTGCCGCGGGCATCGAGGCCGTCGAACAATCCGCGGTTTCCCTCGATGAGAACGATACGGCTCCCGGCGGATCCCCGCCCAAGCGTGGACGAGAGGGCCGCGGTATCCATGAGAAAGGTATCGAGATTTCGTCCGGGTCGACCCGTCGCCCGCCCGATCCATGCGGCGTCGATGAAATCGGGGCCCTTCTTGAACCCGGCGACCTTCAGCCCTCTTCGGACCAGGGCCCGGAGGACGCCGAGGGTCACAAAAGTCTTACCGCTGTCCCCGGAAAGCCCGGCGACGACGACCCTCGGTACTCTGATCTTGTCAACGCCCATAGGTCTACCCCATCGGACGACAGTTCAGCGTGGAGATCGGCATGCCGGGCGGGCAAGTCCCAGCCCGGCACCTCATAACGGCGAAACGGGTCGGACCGTTTCAGCCTTCAGGCGGAAGCGTCACGTAACTGCCGCCGACGTAGGAATAGATGCACCTCCCTCCGTCGATCAGCTCGCGGATGGCCTGCTTGCAGGTGGTCTTCGAGCATCGCTCGTCACCGAACTTCTGCACCATGGCTTTCGTGAGATCGATGGGCTTCAGATTCCTTTTCCCATGGAACTCCCGCACCAGTTCGTACATGGCATTCGCCACTTCTTCCACACTTACTTCCTGACCGTCACTCATGGTGCACTCCTCTCACTGGCGGAAATGCATCGACGTCCGAAAGCTGACTCCGGCGTGAGTGAAATCATCGATGTGATACTTGGTGAATTCAATGCCGGTCAACTCGAAGAAGCGGGGCCAGCCGATCCGCTCGATCCACTCGCCCACCCTCTCGAAACGTCGCGCATTTGCCGCATAGACTTCGACGATGTTCTTGACCGCATCGACGACCTCCGGCCAACGCGGCGGATTGTTCGGAATATAGGGAATGGCCAGCTTCGAAAACATCGGTTCGTGCCGGGCATTGCTGACTTTTCCTCCGACCCAAATGGAGACACCGTCCATCTCGGGATCGTTCAGCGTCATCGAGGGGCAAACGGTGTAGCAGTTCGCGCAGAACATGCACTGCTCTTCCACCACTTCGACCGAGGGCTTCCCATCCACAGTGGTGGGTCGGATCGCACCCGTCGGGCACGCTGCTACCGTCGTTGGGATCTCGCACTGTGCGCGGATCGTGTCGTGGTTGATCTTCGGAGCCCGCCGGTGCACGCCCAGAATGGCGATGTCCGAACAGTGAACGGCGCCGCACATATTGAGACAGCAGGCGAAGGCCAACCGGAGCTTGGCCGGAAGCTTCGACTCGGTAAAGTAACCGCTCAACTCGTCCATCAGCGATTTCACGACTCCCGAGGCATCGGAAGCAGCGGAATGGCAGTGGATCCAGCCCTGGGTGTGCACGGGGTTACTGATCGAAGCACCCGTGCCTCCGACCAGGTAGCCGGCCTCGTTCAAACGTTCGATCAGAGGCTCGACGAGGTTTTCGTCCGTCACCAGGAACTCTACGTTGTTCCGGCTGGTATAGCGGAGATGACCTCCGGAGAACTCGTCTGCAAGGTCGGCGAAAAGACGGATGGTCTGAATGCTCGCCAACCGCGGCGTAGCCGCTCGAACCGTATACAGGCGATCCCCCGATTCCGCCACGTGCACCATCACACCCGGCTTGGGCACTTCGTGATATTTCCACTTGCCCCAGTTCTTCTTGATGATCGGAGGAAGGAACTTCTCGTAATGAGGAGGTCCGATGTCCGTGACTCTCTTCTTTCCATTGGTCGACATACCAAAACTCCTTGTCAGGGACGGCGACTGCGATTACTCGTCGTCTTCATCAGGCTCAAAGAAGATGTAAGGGTTGCTGCGCGGCTGCAGGATCATCTCGGGCGTCGGATCGAGCCCGATCTGCTCCAGGAAGTTGCCCAGGCCGATGCGCTGGATGAACTCCCCGGTTCGCTCCCGATTCTTGCCATGTTCCGACCACAGTTCCCACATCGCTTCCACGAGCTCCTTGAGATCCTCGTAAGGCGGCGTCATCTCCAGGAAAGGTACGAAGACCGAAGACAGGAGAGCACCTCCGATGATCGGTGCCTTGGAACCCACCAGGATGGTGGCCCCCCGCTCCTTTCCGGGAGCCAGAGCCTTGGGCATCACGTTGATGCAGTGCATGCACTTGACGCAGTTCGTGTCGTCGATCTGGAGTTCGTTGCCGTCCCAAGCCATGCAGCCGGTGGGACAACGGCCCACGACATCGTCCAGAATGTCGAAGTCGCCGCTCTTGGCATATTCTCGAACAGCATCCTGGTCGACCTGGATTTCGTCCTTCCACGTGCCGATGATGGACATGTCGGCGCGGGCGATCGATGCGACACAGTCATTCGCGCAGCCGGACATCTTGAACTTGAACTTGTAGGGGAAGGGCGGCCGGTGCATCTCGTCCTGATACTGCATCGTCAGGTCGTAGGTGAGAGCCATGGTGTCGTAGCAGGCCCATTCACAACGCGCCATGCCGTTGCAGCAACTCGGCGTCCGCACACAGGAACCGGATCCCCCGAGGTCGAATCCCAACTCCGTCAACGCCTGGAAGGTCGGCTCCAACTCTTCGGTCGAGCACCCCAGGAAGATGATGTCTCCTGTAGAGCCATGCATGTTGGTCAGGCCCGAGCCATGCTCTTCCCAGATATCACAAAGCTTGCGCAGGACGTCGGCGGTGTAGAACCATCCCGCCGGCTGATTGATGCGCATGGTGTGGAACTCGGCGACCTCCGGGAACTCTTCGGGCAGGTCATTGTAGCGCCCGATGACGCCTCCTCCGTATCCCATCACACCGACCAGGCCACCATGTTTCCAGTGGCCAATCTTGTCACTGTAGGATCGCTCGAGAACCCCCAGCAGATCCTTGGCCTTGGGATTGTCCAGGCTTTTGATTTCCTTGACAAAACTGGGCCAGGGACCCTTCTCGAGCTCATCGACGAGCGGGGTCTTCCTCTGTTCGCTCATGTTTTCTCCTTCCCTTCGCCGGTTTGGACTCGACACACCTTTTCAGGTCTCACGGATATCCGCTCTCCTCTCGGAGGAGAACCCATCCAAGGGCGATTTACATGCAATTTAAGGTCCGCGGACGACTATGCGACACAGGTCTGTCAACCCCAATCAGCGCCGGGCGCTTGGCGAGAAGACGCAGATTCGTGCAGAAGAGTAGAGTTCCGAAGGGCACCTGCGACAGTCCCGACATGGCCCACGCTCCGACGGCGGGATTCAATGGGGCATTAGACTCAGAATCGTGGGGCAATTACCGCAAACTGGCTACTTCTTGGAATCGTCCAGACGTCGGAGTTCCCGAAATACGGAAAGAAGCGAGGGACGATGCTTCATTTTCTCCCGCGCTCCCTGCCAGAGAGCCATCGGCCCGCTCTCAACGATCTCCTCGATCTGCCGATACCGCTCCCGGTCTTCCGCAAACTTCTTCTTGAGCCGGTGGGCATAGGCGGCCCGAAGCTTCTCCAGAATCGTGTCGAGCTCACAGGGCTTCGCCAGATAGTCGAAAGCCCCAAGACGCGTACACTCAACGGCCGTGGCGATGGATCCGAAGGCGGTCAGAATGATTACTTCGAGATACTGGTGATTTTCTCGCAGGACCTGCAGGAGCTCGATGCCGTCCATTCCCGGCATCATCAAATCGACGAGAGCGAGATCGAATCCGCCGCCGCGGGCGGCCTCGATCGCCTCGGGCCCGCTCGAGACGCCCGTCACGTCGAACTCGCGTGCGGAGAGCCGTTCCGAGATCGTGGTCAGGAAATCGACCTCATCATCTACCACCAAGAGTCTGATCGCGTCCGACATGACCAACTCCTGTCTTCCCCGAAGGTGCCGGTGAGGCATACCACACAGGGATGTGTCACTTCGCGGCCAAGCCATGTTAACACAGAGAACAGATGATCGAGCAGGCACGATTCGCTCCGACCGGATCGTCATCCTTCGCAGGAATGGTCCCTACGGCACCTGACTTGCATGTTGCATGTAACTTTGACGGGGGATTCCAATTGACGCGAAGGTCGATATTAGGTCGAATCGGATTTCTGCCATTCTTCGACAGCTTCCGCGACTATTCGGGTGACAGGCTCAAAGCCGATCTCGTCTCGGGCCTCACGGTCGCCCTGGTGATCGTGCCCCAGTCCATGGCCTATGCCCAGCTTGCCGGGCTGCCGCCCTACTACGGATTGTATGCCGCACTCCTGCCGCCGGTAATTGCCGTCCTGTTCGGATCCAGTCAGCACCTGGCAACCGGGCCCGTCGCCGTCGTTTCCCTGATGACCAGCGCAGCGCTCCTCCCGATGGCCACCGCGGGTAGCAGCGCATTCATCGCCTATGCCATCATGCTCGCCCTGACCGCCGGCCTGATTCAACTTCTGCTCGGGGTCCTGCGACTGGGTCTGCTGGTCAACTTCCTGTCCCATCCCGTAGTCAACGGGTTCACAAACGCAGCCGCCATCGTTATTGCCACGTCACAGATTCCCCAGTTGTTCGGTATCACCATCGAAAGCGGCGAGTATCATCTGCAGACCGTGTACCGGACGCTCGTCGCAGTCCTGCATCATGTTCACTGGCCGACGCTGGGGTTGGGGCTTCTGGCCATCGCGATCATGCTGATCCTGCGCTGGCTGAGCCCGCGCATCCCCTACGTCCTCGCGGCCGTGGTCGTAACGACCGTGCTGTCGGCGGCCATCGGATTCGACCGGAATCACACCGCGACACCCGAGCAGATCCGGGATCCGGAAACGGTTCGACTGATGCTCGACTACAATGCACTCACATCCGAGATCGAGCGCCTGAGCCGCCGCCGAGTCGAGTTAACCTCCAGCGTCAGACGGATGGAGGCCGACCGGGCATCTTCACGGCATCGGATCATCGAAGAGAATGCGGAACTCGCGAAACTTCTGGCCAACATCCAGCTGCTGACATCGGAGAGCGCCCGGTTGCGCGGGCAACTCAGGGAACGCTGGTTCGTGGCGGCGGAAGACGCCGGCGGGAACCTGGTCTACTTCCTTCCGAAGGATGTGCCTCCCGGCGCGTCTCTCCTCGAGGGAGAATGGCGTCTGCGCGTCGGAAACGAGCCGCTCGACGAACACGAGCTTTTCCTGCGGGGCGGCGGTCAGGTCGTGGGCAACATTCCGAAGGGACTTCCAAAGATGTCCTTTCCGGGCATCAGTCCGACCATCCTGTTCGACCTGCTGCCCATGGCTTTCGTCATCTCGATCCTGGGCTTCATGGAAGCCATCTCGATCGCCAAACGCATCGCATCCGCCACCGGACAGCGCATCGATCCGAATCAGGAATTGATCGGACAGGGCCTCGCGAACATCGTCGGTTCATTCTTCCAGAGCTACCCGGTCTCCGGATCCTTCTCGCGCTCGGCGGTCAACTTCCAGTCAGGTGGGCAAACCGGCCTGGCCATGATCTTCAGTAGTCTGGTCGTCCTCTGTACTCTGCTCTTCCTCACTCCGCTGCTGTATCACCTGCCGCGCTCCGTCCTCGCCGCCGTCATCATCATGGCCGTCTTCAATCTGATCAACGTGCGCGGCTTCATCCATGCGTGGACAGCCCAAAAGTATGACGGCGTCATCTCGATCCTGACCTTCGGGGTCACGCTCGGCTTCGCGCCTCATCTCGAGGTAGGCATCTTGACCGGAGTGGCCCTCTCGACGGCCTCGTATCTGTATCGCACGATGCGTCCCAACTGGTGGATCCTCTCGCGCAGCCCCGATGGTGCGTATCTTCGAGCGGACCGCTGGAATCTCCCTGTCTGCAAGCATGTTGCGGTTCTCGCATTCAATCGATCCATCATTTTCGCCAATGTCGATCATCTGGAGGACGCCTTCGACCACATCGTGAGGACAATGTCCGACTTGCGGCATGTACTGATCGTCGGGTACGCGATCAATGAACTGGACGCCTCGGGCGAAGTCACGCTGTCGACCAGGATCACCCAGCTGCGTTCAGCCGGCTACGACGTGTCCTTCTGCGGCCTGAACGATCACGTCCTGGCGGTGATGCACCGAACCGGCCTCTATGAGAAGGTCGGGGAAGATCATTTCTATACGAGTGTGGCGCATGCGATCGAGGCGATCCACAGAGGAGCCTGCATTCTTTCCGGAGAAGAATGCCCGCTGGTCAATCCCCGGGGGGTCTTCGGGAGCGAGTCACCGAAGACGATGAAGAGCCCCGATCTCCCGGCCCGCAAAGTGCGCAAGGCGCTGGCCGTCGAGGAACAGGGATCGAAGATCGATCGACCCTAGAAGGAGTGCCGTCCGTGGCGATAGTGACGATTTTCAGTGGAACGTTCTGTTACGGCGAGGAAGTCGCCGATCGAGTCGCCGAGCGTCTCGGATATGACCGCATCGACCGGGTCCTGCTCGACCGTACGGCGGCGCGTCTGGCCACGACGCCTTCGAAGCTTCTCCGGGCCATGCAGGGACCACCTCTGTTCAACAGCATCACCCATGCGAGGGAACGGAGCATCTCGGGGCTGAGGCTCGTCCTTGGAGAGCTGGCCGAATCGAACAACGTGGTCTGTCACGGGATGGCCGGTCACCTTTTCGGGAAGAGTATCTCCCATGTCCTGCGCGTCTGCCTGATCGCCAAGCTTGGTCATCGTGTCGACGTCGCCAGGATGCAGGGCCTGGCGAC
Organism: uncultured Acidobacteriota bacterium; assembly: GCA_963823995.1. Lineage (GTDB taxonomy): Bacteria > Acidobacteriota > UBA6911 > RPQK01 > JAPXNP01 > JARRKC01. The sequence goes on along the minus strand of CAWGNQ010000006.1, from coordinate 812,822 downwards.
GGACGAGGCCCGCCGCCTGATCAGCCGGGAGGACAATGTGCGTATCCGCTGGACCCGACACGTCTTCGGCAGGGATGCGGATGCCTACGACCCGGATCTTTACGACGTCGTCCTTCCGATGGATTCGAACACCGCCGATGAGGCTTCGGACATGATCTGCCGCTACGCGCGCCAACCGGCCCTCAGAACGACCGAGGATTCGGAGCGGGCCATGCGAGACTTCATCCTGGCTTCGAAAGTCGGTCTTCATCTCGCCGAGAACGGCCATGACGTCGGAGTCGTGGCGACCGACGGTCATGTTTGCGTGACCATCAACCGCTATGTCATCCGCCTGTCGCGCTACAAGAAGAAACTCGAAGAACTGGCCCGCCAGGTGAGCGGTGTCCGGGGCGTGACGGTCACACCCGGCACCCGGTTCGTTCCTCCGTCGCTGACCCGAAACATCGATCTCGAAGTGCCGTCGAAAGTCCTTCTCGTCGATGACGAGCGAGAGTTCGTACAGACGCTCTCCGAGCGGCTTCAGAGCCGCAATCTCGATTCCGCCGTAGTCTACGACGGCGAGGAAGCTCTCTCGTTGCTCGCGACCGAGGAGCCCGAGGTGATGGTGCTCGACCTGAGGATGCCGGGTATCGACGGCATGGAGGTCCTGCGTCGGGTCAAGCGCGATCATCCGCGTGTGGAGGTGATCATCCTGACCGGCCACGGCACGGAGCGCGAGGAAAAGATAGCGCGTGAGCTGGGAGCATTTGCGTATCTCCATAAACCGGTCGATCTTGATCAGCTCGCACGCGTCATGAGGGAGGCGTATCAGAAGACCAAACAAAGTTCCTAATTCCGGGGTTTCGGAACCGGGATTCAAGGTTCAACGTTGAAGTCTCGATCGTTGAAGCCGAATCGCGGACGTTGAACGCCGGCCGGATTGGCGGCGTGGAGACGGTGAGCAGGAATGTCGACCGAATTCTTCCTGCGGATGCTGCTTCCCTGGGGAAACGGCAAATCCGCTGAATCGAAGGAATTGAGGCGCTACCGACTGCTCTGGTGGCGAACGGTGATGCTGACGCTCGCCGTCGCACTGATGCCGCTGGCGGTGATGACCGGCGTGAACTACTACCTGTACCGCAGAAGTCTGCAATCGGACCTCCAGCACCAGATCTCGCAGGACCTCTCCAACATCTCCCGGTCGATCGAGGCAGTGATCGAGGAGCGCGTCTCGGCTCTTCGGCTCGTGATTCGTGAACATGACCCGGCTGATCTGACTTCCGCCGATATCGCCGCCGCTCTCGGCAACCTTCAGGCCTCCTTTGGCGGATTCGTCGATCTCGGACTGATCGACCGGCGGGGAATCCAGATCCACTATTCCGGCCCCTATGATCTGGGCGGGCACAACTATGCGGATGAAGACTGGCTTCACCAGGTTCTCCTGCGAGGATTCTACGTCAGCGACGTCTTTCTCGGGCATCGCCATCTCCCCCATTTCGTCGTGGTCGTCCGCCAGAAGGATCACCTCCTGCGGGCCACGGTCGACATGGAGTTGCTGCACCGCCAAGTCTTCATTCCGGACGTCCGCCCTTTCGATGACGTCTTTCTCGTGAATCGGAAGGGAATTCTCCAGACCAATTCGCGTTTCCATGGCCAGCTGCTCGAACCCTGTCCGTTTCCCGTGCCGCCCTATTCTCCAGATTCCCAGATCTCGCAGAGCTTCAAGGAAGCCGGTACCCCATCTTTTCTGGGCAGCAGCTACGTCAGCAATACGCCCTTCATCATCGTGGTCGTCCGAAGAGCAGTGGATGTGCTGGGAGACTGGTTGAGAAACAGCGCGGAAATGGTCGCATTCCTGTTGGTCAGTGCGGTCCTGATCGTCATTGTCGTGCTCTGGAGCATGACGGCCACCGTGGAGCAGATCCGGGCCGCCGACCTGCGGCGAGCCCAGATGCTGCGAAACGTCGAATATACGAGCAAGATGGCCACGATCGGGCGTCTCGCCGCCAGTGTGGCCCACGAGGTCAACAATCCGATGGCCATCATCAACGAGAAGGCGGGCCTTCTGCAGGACCTGATCGGCTCCTCGCCCGACTATCCGCACCGCGAGAAGATCCTTCGGAGCCTGGACGGGATCACCCGCTCCGTCGAACGCTGCGGAACGGTCACACACCGGCTGCTCGGTTTTACACGGAGACTGAAGTCGAGGAGGGAACAAATCGATCTCCGGCTCCTGGTCACGGAAGTCCTGGGTTTCCTCGAAAAGGAGGCAATGCACCGCAGCATCCATGTCCAGACCGACTTCGGATCGGACACGCCGTTGATCACGAGCGACCGGGGCCAGCTCGAGGAGGTCCTCCTCAATATCCTCAACAACGCTTTCGGGGCGCTCGAAGACGGTGGCCGCGTCGAGATCGCCGTGCGAGCCGCTGGGGTGGATCGGGTCGTCCTGAGTGTGTCAGACAACGGCTGCGGCATCCCGGACGAGGATCTCGAGCACATCTTCGAGCCATTCTTTTCGACCAAGGGAGAATTCGGCACGGGTTTGGGCCTGTGCATCACCTACGAACTGGTACACAAACTGGGCGGAAGAATCGACGTCCAGAGCGAGCCGGGTCGTGGAACACGTTTCACGGTCATGCTCCCCCTGGACATGGAAAGCCCCCTGGAGTGAGCTGTGCAAGCACGTCGAGTCTTACTAGTAGATGACGAGGAAGAGTTCATCACGACCCTGGTGGAACGCCTGGAATTCCGTGGCATCGTGGCCAAAGGCTTCACGACGGGCGAGCAGGCCCTCGACTGCCTGCGTCGCGAGCCGTTCGACGTGGTGATTGCCGACCTGAAGATGCCGGGCATCGACGGGCTCGAGATCAAGCGCACGGTCGAACGGGAATATCCGAACACCAGAGTCCTTCTCGTCACCGGCCACGGTGGCCGGGAAACGGGAGATGAGGACACCGAAATCGACGTCTTGATGAAGCCGTTCGGAATCGACGCACTCTTGAACTGGATCGCAGAGGCCGTCGGTTCTCGATGAGAGGTGGAGCGTGGACGACGAAAAAAACAGCGACGCCGTTCGAGATCTGGCGTTCTTCGGTCTGATCACCACGAGCATGACCCACGAGCTCGCCAATGTGATCCTGATCATCGAGCAGATCAGTGGCCTTCTCGAAGACCTGCTCGAAACACATCGTGAAGGGCGGCCCGTCAGCTGCGACCGGATCGGCGTGATCGAAGAACGTCTGGGCCGGCAGACTCGCCGCGCATCGGCGCTCATCCGGAACCTCAACCGATTTGCCCACGGGATCGATCAACGCCTGCTCGAGATCGATCTGAACGCCCTGGTCCGCGACCTGCTCGGCGTCACCGGCCGGTTTGCGGACTCTCGAGGAGTCACGGTAGAGTGCCGGTTTTCGGATGAGGAGGTCCGGATCCGAACCGATCCGTTCGCAGTCCAACAGGCTGTGTTCGCCGGGTTGCGTCGGGCCTTCTCAATCTGCGGCCCTGGAAACACGGTGCATGTCACCGTGGACAGGGACCGCAAACGACCCATTGTGACCATCCAGGGTCCCAGGGGAGTCGACTCTTCGACCAGCAGCGCGCAGATGGACCTGCTCGAGCCGCTCATGGCTCGGCTGGGAGGCACCGTGTCCAGGAAACGGAAGGGAACGGACGAGATCTTGATCCTCGAAGTCGGGATATTGCCCGGAGGTGACCCCCCGGCACACAAACACTAGGCAGTCGTGTCCGTCCGGAATTGGACGAAAATCGTCGAACGATCGAAAGACAGAGGGAGATGCATCATTCGAACCGACACTGGACTTGACGAGGCGGTTGGCCGATGGTAGATCCTCAGGCGACTCCGGACCGTCGAACCGCGCAAGTTCCTGACCGAGCCGCGGAGCCGTAGCATGATCGACATCATTTTGGTGATCGCTATCGTCGCAGGCGCGTTGGTCGCCTTCGCATCGGAGAAGATCCGCGCCGATCTGGTCGCTCTCCTGATCATGGCATTGCTGACGGTGCTCGGGACCTTTCGTCCCGATTTTCCCACCGTCGACGAAGGCATTTCGGGCTTCTCCAACAAGGCAACGGTGACCATCGCGGCGATGTTCATCCTCAGCGCCGGGCTGGTCAAGACCGGCGCGATCAACTGGGTGACCGGACGGATTCTTCACTTCGGAAGCAACAGCGAGGCACGCCTGTTCGTCCTCCTGATGCTGGCCGTTGGAACGGTCTCCGCCTTCATCAACAATGCGGCTGCCGTTGCGGTCTTCATCCCGATTTCCCTCACCATCGCTCGACGCCAGAAGCTCAGCCCGTCGAAGATCCTGTTGCCGATCTCGTTTGCCTCAATCGTCGGAGGCACCTGTACCCTGATCGGAACCTCCACCAACATTCTCGTCAGCTCGATGGCTGCGGATCGGGGCCTTGGGGAGTTTTCGATGTTCGAACTCTCCAAGCTCGGCATCATCTTCTTCGGCGTGGGCATGGCCTACCTGTTCTTCTATGCCCGCCGCTCGTTGCCTGAGCGTGTAGGAACACGCGGCCTGGTCCAGGAGTACCGTCTGGGAAACTATCTCACCTCGGTGGTCGTCAATCGGAAGTCTTCTCTGATTTCCCTGACGCCGGTCCAGGCCCGCATCGGAGAGAAGTACGACGTGCACATTCTGGAGGTCTTTCGGAAGAGCTGCCGTATCTCGACCGGCATCCGGGACACCCATCTCCAGGAAGGCGATGTACTGCTCGTTCAGGGTTCATTGCAGAACATTTTGGAGATGAACAGTTTCGAAGGGCTGTCGATCCGATCCGAAGTCAAATACGGCTCGGAGCAGGAGGAAGAGGACGAACCTCTGCTCGTCGAGGCGATCGTCGCACCCGGCTCGGGCCTTGAGGGACGCACGCTCAGGGACGTTAATTTCCGTAAGCAGTTCCGGGTGTTCGTCCTGGCCATCCGAAAACAGGGGGAAGTCATTCGCGATCACCTGGGGCTCATCAAGCTACAGGCCGGCGACAGTCTTCTCCTGCAGGGAGCCAAAGGCTTTCTCGAGGGTCTGGCCAAGAGTCCCGACTTCCTGGCCATCGAAGAGAAGTTCCTGCCGCGCGTTCGCGGAAATCGGGCGATCTGTGCCTTTGTGATCGTGGGTGGCGTCGTGGCGGTGGCCGCCATGGGCATCGCTCCGATCCTGGTGAGTGCCGTTGTAGGCTGCATCTTGATGGTGCTGACCGGCTGTATTTCTCTGCAGGACGCCTACGATTCCATCGACTGGTTCGTCATCTTCCTCCTGGCTGGAGTGATCCCTCTCGGGATCGCCATGGAGAAGACCGGAACCGCGGAGTTCGTTGCCGGGTCGCTGCTGGCATTGACCGGCATCCTCGGCATCGCGGTGATCATCCCTGTTTTCTACCTCTTGGCGACATTCTTCGCAGGCATCATGTCGCACAATGCCGCGGTCATCCTGCTGGTTCCGATCGGCATCGCCTCGGCCCGGGATCTGGGCGTGAGCCCGATGCCCTTTCTGATGGCCATCACCTTTGCAGCCTCGTCTTCCCTTTTCACTCCCTTCGGCTACCACACGAACCTGATGGTCTACGGGCCGGGCGGATACAAGTTCGCAGACTTTCTCAAAATCGGAATCCCCCTCAACATCCTCCTCTGGATCGTCGCCAGCCTGGCGATTCCGTTTATCTGGCCGCTATAGTCCGCGAAGTTTGTTCCCGAAACCCGTAGGGTGACAACTTCTGGCCAGGACCTGACACGAAGGACGAACTATCGGGTCTCCGCCCGCACCCATTCGAGATAGGGCCCCAGACCTCCGGAGACGGGAAGCACAAGAATCTCCGGAACCTCGTAGGGATGAACCTCCCGGAGGCGACCGACGAGAGCCTCTACCTTGTCGGAGGCAGTCTTTATAATCAGTTGTGATTCCGGGTCTTCGTGGAGTTCGTCCTTCCAACGATAGATGGAGATCATCGGCGGGAGGATGCCGGCGCAGGCCGCCAGCCGCTCGGTCACCAGGATTCGGGCAACCTGCCGGCCTTTTTCGGCGGAATCGATGGTGCAAAGCACGACTTTAACCTCGGACATGCTAAACTCCTTTCAAGATGGGGATCAGCCGGAAAGCGCAGCGTGACCTTATTCTGAGCTTGGCGTTGCTCGCCGTCATCGGTTTCTGCATCTACATGATAGTGGGCAGCGGAGGGTACATGAAACTGCGCCAGTACCGGGCCGAAGTCCGCAGGCTGGAAACCCGGAACCGCCTGCTGCACGAAGCGCAGACCTCCCTGCTGGAACAGATCGGCCGTCTCAAGGAAGATCCCCGGGAGATCGAACGAATCGCGCGCGAACAGTATCAACTCGCCAGACCGGGCGACATCATCGTGAATACGCCGAAATAGTCGGCAACCCCTTCTTCAGAAACTGGACGAACTCCTGCTTGTTCCGGGTTAGACCGGGAAACGTCGCGATCGGCTCATCATCGGGAGAAATCAGCGCATAGAAGGGTAGGGCGATCGTCGAGAACCGCTCTTCTTCCATCTTCCGGTTCGCATCATGGATCGCCTCTGTACCGTCCGTGTAGAGACGCACCAGGATGTAGCGACCGAACAATTCCTGGACCTCGGGCTGTGGGAAGATATTCGACTCCATCCAGCGGCAATTGGTGCAAGTATACCCGGTAAAGTCGACGAAAAGCGGCCGGTTCTCCGCTTTTGCCTTCGCCAGCGCCTGATCGTAATGGGTCAACCAGGCCGACTCCCGCTTTGCCACAGGAGAACCTGCTCCCGGGAAGAACCCGGCTTCGGCCACGGCTCCGTAGTCGCGCGGGGGAAGGAAAGCATCCAGCTCGCCCAGGCCGAAACCGAACAGCCCGCGCAGCAGGTAAAGCGTCACCGCCAGGAAGAAGATTGCCGATAGGACGCGCCCCACTCCCACCGTCTCGGTCGGCATCTCGTGAGGAAAGCGGATCCAGCCGAGCAGGTAGACGACGGCAACCAGTCCGATGGCGAGCCATAAGGTAATGAACACCGGTCGCGTGATGAACTCCCACTGGTAGACCAGATCCACATTGCTGATGAACTTCAGCGCCGCCGCCAGCTCGAGAAAGCCCATCACGATCTTGATCGAATTCATCCAGTTCCCGCTCTTCGGCAGCGACTGCAGCCAGGAAGGGAAAATCGCCAGAACGAAGAAGGGCAGGGAGAACACCGCCGCAAAAGCAGTCACACCGATGAGCGACCAAAGGAAATCCCCCTGCAGAGCCGCCACCATCACCGTCCCCACGAACGGCACGGTACAGGTGAAGGAGGTCAGCGAGAACGTCAATGCCATCAGGAGAATCCCGATCAGCCCCGAACTCTGTGACGACTTCCGATTGACGGCACTCAGCCAACTACTCGGAAGCCGGATCTCGACGACGCCGAACAGACTCAGCGCAAAGATGACGAAGACCGCTGCAATGACCAGGTTCACGACAGGATTGGCCGCCAGGCGGTTGATCCCTCCGGCCCCGAATGCGAAGGTCAGGGCAAAGCCCAGCAGGGTGAATGTCGCGATGATCCCGAGCGAGTAAAGGCCGCCTTCGAAGATGGCACGACCGCGCGTCTGGGCCTCTCGCTTCGTGAAATAGGACACGGTAATCGGGATCATGGGAAACACGCAGGGGGTCAGCAGCGCAAGAGCTCCCATGGACATGGCAAACCAGAGATAGGGAAGAAGGCCTGCCGGAAGTCCGCCGCCGGCATCCGCGGGGCTCTCGGCCGATGCGCCGGAAAGCGCCTGGTCCGGCGCAACAGTAGCTGCCGCCTCTTGATCGCCTGCACCCGCCTCGCCTCCGCTCCCCGGCGCCGGACCGGCCCCCACCCGGGCTTCTCCGGACGCAACGCCGCTGCCGCCCGGCTCGATCTCGATCCTCGTCGAAACCTCTTTCGTCTGGGGCGGCAGGCAGGAGGTATCATTGCAGGCCATGAAACGCGCCCGCAAGACCAGATTCTGCATGCCGCCCGGGGCGGTCGGCTTGACTTCCACGGGCACCCTGAAGTCGGCCTCCCCGCGGAAGTAGTTGGTCTCCATGTTGAAGTTCTGATCGAACCAGGGGATCGGCGTGGGCTCGCGAGGTTCTCCGCCCGAGGTGAAGACCGGGGAATCCTGGACCGAAATCGCAGTCGGGATGGGTCCACCCTCGGGCACACTCATCGAATAGAGATGCCACCCGGGCTCGATCACGGCACGCAGTGTGACATCGAATCGCTGCCCAGCACCGACGCTTGCCGGAGGAGCCACGAACTGCCAGTCGACGACGTTCTGGGCGAGGCCCGGCCCGGCCGCACCCAGCCAGACCACAAGCAGAATCAGGACACTCCTGTACTTCATTCCCGTCTCTTCTAGGATGTTATCGCACCGCCGGAGGTTTCGCCCGAACCCGTGGCGGGCAGTATTCGCCGGATCCGCCCTTTGTCCCGAAAAGCGACGGTGGGCGGCCCGCCTAGGCTCTCTGCTCGTGGACGATCCGGCCGCCCACGATCGTCATCATGGGCACCCCGCGAAGTTCCCAGCCCTGGTAGGGACAGTTGCGCCCTTTGGAAGCGAACCGACTCACATCGATCCTGGTGCGTCGCTGCGGATCGATCAGCGTAACGTCAGCCGCCGTCCCTTCCTTCAGAGTTCCGCCGGAGGTTCCGAGAATTCGACCGGGATTCACGCTCAGCAACTCAACGGCTCTGGACTCGTCGATGATCCCCTTGAGAACCAGGAATTCCCAGATGAGCGGCACCGCCGTCTCCATGCCGACTACCCCGAAAGCGGCTTCCTCAAAGGTCACGTCCTTGTCGAGACTCGTGTGTGGGGCGTGATCGGTGGCGATGCAATCCACTGTCCCGTCCGCGATTCCCTCGAGCAGCGCCTCGACATCGCTCCGGGAGCGCAGGGGAGGATTCACCTTGAAATTCGTGTCATAGGAGCGTACCGCTTCGTCGGTTAAGGTGAAGTGATGAGGGGTCACTTCGCAGGTGATCCGAACCCCCTGTTTCTTGCCCATCCGTACCCAGTCGAGCGATTCCCGCGTCGACAGATGGCAGATGTGCACGCGCCCCCCCGTCAAGCGTGCCGCAATCACGTCGCGGGCGACCTGCATCTCCTCTGCGGCACCGTTGATTCCCCTCAGGCCGAGCTCGGTGGAGACTGCGCTCTCGTTCATCGATCCGCGGGCGGCCAGGTTCAGGTCCTCACAATGGTCGAGGATAGGGATATCGAAGATCCGCGCATATTCCAGTGCGCGACGCATGATCTGGTTGTTCTGCACCGGCCGTCCGTCATCCGAGAGCGCCACCGCACCTGCCTTGATCATTTCGCCGATTTCTGAAAGTTCGGAGCCTTCGGACCCCTTGGTCACGGCTCCGACCGGGTAGACGTGCGCCAGATTAGTTTCCCGGGCCTTCTCGCGAATGAACCGCGTGATTGCTTCACAATCGTTCACGGGGGAAGTATTCGGCATACAGGCCACCCCGGTGAATCCGCCGGCCACCGCAGCCCGCGTGCCGGTGGCGATCGTCTCTTTATCTTCCCTGCCCGGCTCGCGCAGGTGAACGTGCATGTCGATGAAGCCGGGTGCAACGATCCAGCCCTTGGCATCGATGACTTTCCAGCCATCCTCGGGACTGATCCTGCCTACTCTGGACACTTTGCCCTTCTCGATCAGAAGATCGGCCTGCTTGTTGAGGCCCTGGCTCGGATCGATGAGCTTTCCACCCCGGATCAGAATCGTCATTTCGAACCTTCCTCGCTGGCTCCCAGGATCAGGTACAGCACCGCCATCCGAACAGCGACACCGTTTGTCACCTGTTCCAGGATGACGGATCCCATTCCGTCTGCGACTTCGGGATCGATTTCGACACCCCGGTTGATCGGCCCCGGATGCATGATGATGGCGTCCTTCTTTGCCCATGCAAGCTTTCGCTTGTCCAGCCCGTAGAGGGAGAAATACTCCTTGACCGAGGGATAGAAAACCTCCTTCTGGCGTTCCCTCTGGGTTCTCAGCATCATCACCACGTCGGCCGATTCAAGCGCTTCCTTCATGTGTGGGGTGACGTGAACCTTGTACTGGTCAAAGGCAAGAGGGATCAGCGTGGGCGGTCCGCAGATCCAGACATCACTCCCCATTTTGGTCAGAAGAAGCGCATTCGACCGCGCCACCCGACTGTGGGTGATGTCGCCGACGATTGCCACCTTGAGCCCTTCGAAGCGCTTCTTCCGGTCCTCGATGGTCAGGGCGTCGAGAAGCGCCTGCGTCGGATGTTCGTGCATGCCGTCACCTGCGTTCACGATTGAACAGCCTTTCAGGTGACGTGCCAGCAGGTGCGGCGCTCCGGCGGCCGAATGACGAATAATGATGACATCCGGATTCATGGAGAGCAGATTCAGGCCAGTGTCGATCAGCGTCTCCCCTTTGGAGACACTGCTCGTGGAGACACTGAAGTTCAGTGCATCCGCGCTGAGTCGCTTGGCGGCAATTTCGAACGACGAGCGGGTTCGAGTCGAGGGCTCGAAGAAGAGATTGATGATCGTCCGGCCGCGCAAGGTCGGGACCTTTTTGATCGGGCGGGACGAAATCTCCCGAAAGCTCCGCGCCGTATTCAGAATCAGCCGGATGTCGGAAACAGGGAGTCCGGAAATCCCCAGGAGATGCTTTCCACTTAGTGGCATAGGTCGATGAGAACCGGTTCAAGAGAAGGACGGATACTTCACGGATCCACCTTCTGGTTTCAGGTTGAGACGGCTCCCGAGGAACCCTGGCTATCCGACTGCTGCAGCAGTTCGGGGGTCGTCAAAAACACTCCCTCTTCGTCGTCAATCGAGGGTATGCGCACCTCGACTACTTCATCCCGAGCCGTCTCGACATGCTTGCCGATATAGTCGGCCTGAATCGGCAGTTCGCGGTGTCCGCGATCGACCAAAACGACGAGTTCGACGGACCGGGGCCGACCGTAGTCGAGGACACTGTCGAGTGCAGCACGCGTCGTGCGCCCCGTGTAGAGCACGTCATCGACCAGAATGACCGTCTTCTCCTCGACGTCGAAGTCGAGGTGGGATGCTTCCACCACCGGCTGCGTGTCGACCAGAGTCAAATCATCCCGGTAGAAGGTGATGTCGAGCTTTCCGAGCGGAAGCTCCTGTCCGGCGAGCTTCAGGATCTTCTGGCGAAGCTTCTCGGCCAGAGGGATCCCACGGCGTCGGATACCCACGAACACCACATCGGTCAGATCTGGATGATCTTCGATGATCTCTGCGGCGATCCGGGACAGAGCGAGATCCATCTCCCGTGGTTTCATCAGTCGGCGGAGGTACTTGATTGGCATAGGTGCGTCCCGGTTGGGAATGATAGCCGAAAAGGGTATCGGAAGAAAGGCGCTCCGGCTTCAAATCGTTGCCGGGACCGCTCCAATCCCGACGCGAACGGGCTGCGCCATTCACGGGATCGACGACACCTCCGGGATCGGTCAATTTTCCAGGCCCCTGTGCTATGCTTTCGCTCGTGGTTCGACTCCAGGCTCCTGTTCTCGAGAACCGTGTCTTCCCGCGCCACGTTTTCATTCTGACCGTCCAGGCTCCCGAGATTGCGAGTGCGACCCGACCGGGCCAGTTTGTCATGGCGGCCGTCTCGGGTCAGGGCGACATCCCCTCTCCGCTCCTGAAGCGAGCCTTGGCGGTCTTCACCATTCCCGACCGGGAACCGACTCGCATCACGCTGCTCATCAAAACACTCGGTGACGGAACTCGACGACTGGCGGCCGTGAGGCCGGGAGACACGCTCGAACTCGTCGGCCCTCTCGGCGAGGGCTTCGATCTCGAGCGGGCCCGCAACCGGATCAATCTGATCGTGGTCGGAGGCACCGGAATCGCCTCCGTCTACCTCCTGGCGCGGGACCTCTGCCACAGAGGTGAGGAAGTCCGCCTTCTCTACGGCGGTCGGAGCGCCGATGACCTGGCGGGACTGGAGCCCTTCGAGCGGTTGAACATTCCGATCCTGACGACGACCGAAGACGGAACGGCGGGTGAGACCGGTCTGGTCACCGCCGCGTTGCGGGATTGCCTGCAACGGTACCCGGTTCGTCACCTCAATCTGTACACCTGCGGGCCCAACCGGATGATGCAGGTCGTCTCCGAGATGGCCAGTCCCCTCGCGATTCCCTGTCAGGTTTCGGTAGAAATCAAGATGGCTTGTGGATTTGGCGTGTGCCTCGGCTGCACGGTCAAGACCTCCGCCGGCTATCGTCTCGCCTGTACCCACGGCCCGGTCTTCGATGCGTCCGAGTTCGTCTGGGAGCCCCGAGTTGAGGAGTCCGAATGGTCCAGCAAGTAGATCTCACTGTGGAATTCGGCGGACTTCGATTCAAGAACCCCGTCCTGACCGCCTCGGGGACCTTCGGTTACGGGATCGAGTTCACCCGGTTTTTCGATATCTCCCTCCTTGGCGGCTTCTGTACAAAGGGGCTCTCACTCGAGCCCATGGCCGGAAATGCCCCCGGCCGCATCTTTGAAACTCCGGCAGGAATGCTGAATGCTATCGGGCTGGAAAATGTCGGTGTCGACGCCTTCATCCGCGAGAAGCTCCCTCCGCTCGACGCGTATGACTGCCATGTCGTTGCCAACATCCTCGGCAAGAGCACAGAGGAATTCATCCGGATCGTGGAGAAGCTCGATTTTTTTCCAAAAGTCGGCGCCTACGAGCTGAATATCTCCTGTCCGAACATCAAGCAGGGCGGCATGCAGTTCGGCCACGATCCGAAACTCACCTTTCAGGTCGTGGATGCGGTTCGGAGATCGACGGCCAAACCGGTCTGGGTCAAGCTCTCGCCCAACGTCACCGACATTACCGTGTTCGCCCGGGCCTGTGAGGAGGCCGGGGCTGACGCGGTGACTCTGGTCAACACGTTCGTCGGCATGGCAATCGACGTTCGTCGAAGACGCCCCATGCTGTCGAACGGCACCGGCGGCCTCTCGGGCCCGGCCATCCGCCCGCTGGCCGTGCGCCTGGTCTACCAGGTGGCCCGGAGCGTTTCGATCCCCGTCGTTGGGATCGGAGGCATCAGCTGCGCCCGCGACGCCCTTGAATTCCTGATTGCGGGAGCCTCTGCCATTCAGGTGGGCACGGCGAATTTCGTGGACCCTCTGGCGGCACTGAAGGTCATCGAAGGCTTGCAGGAGTTTTGCAGGGAGGAAGGGATACCGACGATTCGAAGTCTGATCGCATCCCTGAAACCGATCGGTGAGGGAGAGTTCGTCTACTACTGAACTGATTTGTGGAGAGGGGGACGGCAGATGCAGAAAATCGACGTGCACAAACGACTGATCGTGGCGCTGGATGTTCCAACCCGGGAAGAAGCCATCGAGCTTGCCGGCGTCTTGAGTGAAAGCGTGGGTACCTTCAAGGTCGGGCTGCAACTCTTTACGGCCTGCGGTCCGGAGATTGTCCGCCGGATCCAGGAGTTCGGAGCCGATGTGTTTCTCGATCTCAAGTTCCACGACATCCCCAATACCGTCGCCGGTGCCGTCACCGAAGCGTGCTGCCTGGGCGTGAGCATGCTGACCCTGCACACGTCCGGGGGGCGGGCGATGCTGCGCAAGGCCAGGGAGGCTGCCGATCATTTCAGGGTCAGCACGGGACGTCCGAGCCCGATTCTCCTGGGAGTCACCGTCCTCACGAGCCTGGGTGAGCAGGAGATTTCCGAGGTCGGTTTCTCCGCGGGCGTCGATGACCTGGTTCTCCGTCTGGCACACATCGCCGCCGAATCGGGGCTGGACGGTGTCGTCTCTTCCCCGCTCGAGGTCGGGCGGTTACGCGCCTCCGGGCTCGACGAGCTCATTTTCGTTACGCCGGGCATCCGACCGGCTTCCGCAGCCCGTACCGACGATCAGAAACGTGTCGCGACCGCGGCCGAAGCCATTCGGTCGGGCGCGGGCTATCTCGTCGTAGGCCGACCGATCGTCCAGGCCGACGACCCTGTCGGGGCGGCACGGACTCTCCTCAGGGAGATCGAATCTGCTATCTTGGAGTAGATGCGCTCGCCGGCCCTCGCATTGCTTTCCTTCCTCGCCGCTTTCCCGGTCCTGAATGCCCAGTCGGTGGAGAAGCCGCCGGAAACCTCGGCTTGCCACGTCTTCATTGACTATCAGTTCGTGTGGACCCTGGAAGTCGTCAAGAACCCCTCCGGGCAACCCGTTCCCATTCTGAACATCATCACCTTCCCCGAAGGCCAGTGGGATCTTCGACCGTCCAATGTCCACATCTACAATCAGAGACGCCAGGAGGCGGAGATCGACAAGTTCTCGATCGACACGGGCGTCCCGGATGATCCCTACTATCTGCAGTACCTCAAGGTGCACGGGAGCAGTTTCATCGGCATGGATCTGATCGGGGACTTTTCGGCCTTCGCAACGCCCTCGATGGTCACCATCGAGCTCGGTGACAACGATTTCACACTCGCCCCGGTCGACTGCCTCGAATTCGAGAACCTGGCCCAGCGCATCGACCAGATCAATTACGACAGCCCCGACATCCGACAGGATTACGATGTTCTGAAGATCCCGTTCAAAGGAAAACGGGAAGCCCGAAGACGGTTCTACTGATCGGTCCACACACTACGGACAGACGATCTGCAACCGTTCCGGAGCGAGTTGGAATCGCTGCGGCAAGACCCCGGCCGGCTCACCATCCATCTGAACGAGGGTGTCGGCAGCACCCTCGGCCCAGACCATCGGAGCCTTCCGGTACACCACATCAGGCAGGCTCGTGTGGCGTCCCCAGAAACTCAACCAGACGTAGCCGAGAAAGCGAAGATGGTGACGGGATTTGAACAGGCAGAGATCCAGGACCGGCTCGAATACGCTGGCACGAGGCGCGAGCAACAGATGTCTGCCGTAGAAGCGCCCATTCGAGACGACCGCCATGGTCCCCACGAACTGCTCGTTCGCCGTGCCGACTCGAAACGGTTGGAGCGGATAGCTCCAGAATGCCGTCAATCCGGTGATCCAGAAGGCGACGATTCCCAAGAAACTCTTCAGGCCGGACGGAACTCGCTGCAGAAGATAGGCGTCCGCTCCCATGCCCGCCATCAGCAGGAACCGCCGGCTGGGGGCCTGCGCCAGGTACATCTCGCGCACCCGGCCCCGTCGCAGGATTTCGATCGCCCGATCGACGCGTGACGGAATACCGATCTCGCGGGCCAGCACGTTCGCCGTCCCGCCGGGGATCAGGCCGACAGGCAAACCCGCTTCGAGGGCGGTGGGCAGCAAATGATGCAGCGTGCCGTCCCCCCCATGCACGACCAGCAATTCTCGCCCGGCCAGGATTCCCGGCTGGAGGCTCTTCCCCGGTCCGATCTCGCCCAACCGGCAGTCGAATCCCGCATCAGACAAACGCCTCGCCAGCGCGGAAGCGCGGCCCACCGAATCTGCCCTGCCCGCCTTGGGGTTGTAGAGAAGCAGCGCTCGAGCGCCCATGAGGAACCACCTTATCCTGCCAAGCCGACCGTCCGACCCATCCTTGTGTCGTGTGAATGCACTTAGCGGACCGATTCTCGAAGATTCTTCGGAGCCGATTCCATCCGGGAAACGGTTGTCACCGACGGCCCTCTTTCTATCCGGGCACCACCGGCCTCAGCCGGCCACGGCGACTCCAGGGGGCGACTGCCGTTCTACGGGAATGCGATCGAGCTGCCTCATAAGCCGGTCTCGCACTGCAATGAAATCTTTCATCTCTTCCTTGCGCACTCCCGTGTCCGACGGAAAGGCAACCCATTTCTTCGGATTGAGAAAATGCCCCCGGCGGTCACGGATCCGGTAGTCGAGATGCGGGCCGCTGGCCAGACCGGTCGAGCCGACCCGGCCGATCCGATCACCCTGAGCGACCGATTGCCCCGATTTCACCAGGATCTTGGAGAGATGGAGATAGTAGGTCACATAGCCGTTGGGATGACGGATCTCGACGAGCCTGCCGTTCCCTCCCTTCCAGCCCGCGAAGATCACGCGACCACTGGCCGAAGCCAGGACCGGCGTGCCTGTCGGTGCGGCGAAGTCCACGCCGTAATGGGGACGGCGCGTGCCCAGCACCGGGTGAAGCCGCGACGCCGAGAAACCCGACGAAATCCGGTAATCGTATTTGAAGGGCACCTTGAGGAACGCCTTCTTGACACTCTTTCCGTCGGCATCGAAATAGGCGGCTTTGCCGGACTTGGAGTCTTCGAAACGGAAGGCGTAAAACGTGCGTCCTCCGTGGGCGAATTCCAGCGCCCGAATGGGTCCGTACCTGACGAAATCCCCCTCGAAAAACTGCTTTTCGAGAATGGCACGGTAGGAATCATCGGGCTGGATCGCCGTAAAATCGACGTCCCACTGCAAGAGCTCGTGCATGGACATCGCGAGTTGACCCGACTCTCCCTGCTCGACGATCGAATTCCAGAGGTTGTCCTGAATGCGGCCTGCAAGCTGGACCACGCTGGTCTCGAAGATCCTCTGCCTGATCTCGGCCTCGTATCGGCCCGCCACAGGTCGGACGACCAGGTAACGGGCTTCGTCGAGATCATACTCGAAGCCCCGAAACTGGCCGCCTGGGGAAAGCTCTACCGCATAGCGGTGCCCTGCGACGACCCGATTCAGATTGTGGACGTCCCGCGTCTGTTCGATCAACTGGTGGATGTCCTGCGGTGTAAACCCGTACGGTGCCAGAACGTCCCGGAGATTCGAGTTCCGGGGGAACTCATCTTCGATCCGCTTCACCTTCAGCTCATCGGGGATGGGAGGTCCCATGGGGAGCTGGATCGTCGTCGGCCGCTGCGCCGACTCTGTAGCCACAGCTGAGGGAGCGATGCGCAGGGAAACGACGAGCCAAAGGAGCCCCAGCACCACGAACAGAATCGCACCGGCGTAAAGGAGATACACTTTCCGGAACTTCAATCATTCCCCACTTTCCTGACCGGTTAATCTTGTCTCAGCTTACCGCGAAGCGCCCGCTCGACCTCGGGCGGTACCAACCCCCGGACGTTTCCTCCGAGTGAAAAGACCTCCTTGACCAGACTCGAACTCAAATAAGTGTACTCCTCGGCGGGAACGAGAAAGATGGTTTCCAGCCTGTCATCGAGTCGCCGATTCATCAGTGCCATCTGAAACTCGTAGTCGAAATCGCTGATCGCCCGAATCCCGCGGATGATCGCCGACGCTCCCCGGGAAATCGCGTAGTCCACGAGCAACCCCTTGAAGCTGGCAATCTCGACATTATGCCACCGGCTCGTGACACTCGACAGAAGTGCCATGCGCTCCTCGAGGGAGAACAATGGCTCCTTGTCAGGATTCTGAGACACCGCCACGGTCACCCGGTCGAACAGACGACAGCCTCGCTCGATGATGTCCAGGTGACCATTCGTCACCGGATCGAACGTTCCGGGATAAAGCGCGCCTACCGTGCCAGACATAGCGAGACTAGATTATTAAATGCAACGCAGAGCCAAGGCAAACCCTGCTAAACTCGGGGCCCATGAAGACGACCCGGTCGCTTCTCCAACTCCTGCTCTGGTGTACGGTTGCTGCGTTCTGCGGTTCGGTCACATCCGCCCAGAACATCGAGGCCGGCGTCCACGGGGGATACGCGTTTCTGCAGGACTCGACGGTCCTCGGAGATGAGTCGGGTCCGGAGTATGGGGTCTGGCTCAATCTCTGGATGACGGATCGACTTGCGGTATCGGGGGACTGGGCCTACATCTATCGAGACGATTTTCATCAAGTGGTCGACGGCTTTCCCTACGGAGAAATCGCCCGGAACCGACAGCATGTCGATCTGACGGTGCAGTATCAGTTTTTTCGGGATCATGGGTGGAGTGCCTTTGGCGAAATCGGTGGTGGCTTCCTGTACGATAACCGTCACATCGACAACCCCCACGCTCTGCCCGGTTTCATCGAATCGGGCAAGCAAAGCACACGGAAGGGGGTCTTCACGTTGGGTGGAGGCTTCCGCCGAGATCTCACGACGCACCTGCACTGGGTGGGTGGGGTGAAGCTGCACAACCCCGGCTCGGACGACGCCGAGACGATCCGTTTCACCACCGGGATTACGGTGTCATGGCGCTGACGAAGCGGAATACCCGGGGAATCCGTAATGGGAGCACGGCCGCTGGCCGCGGGGCGCGCCCACGTTAATCAGAGGACGAAAATTCGGGGCATAGGGGATTCGAGATGTTCGATGTTCGATTTTGGGAACCTGAAGAGAGGAGACAGGAGTCGTTTCAGAGCGAGGCCTGAAGACGATCCATCCTCCAAATCGAAGAATCAAAAATCACAAATCTCAAATTTGCCTCTCCTTCCACTTGACACGTCCGTCAATGTCCCCTACGATTCTCCTGTCGATTTCCCCGCCTCTGAGGTGTAGTGTGCCTCCCGACCCCAGTCTGACGATACCGTCGCTTGTCGCTGTTGGCACAGATTTGGAAGAAACGTCAAAAGAGCCTCAAAGCTCTGGTGGGCGCAGTTTTGCCAGGCTCGCACCATGTCGACGATGTGCTTCAGGAGGCCTTCACCCGGGTCCTGCGAAGCAATCGGAGGTTCGCCAACCCGAACGATGCCTACAAGTACCTCCGAACCTCGACGCTGACCACCGCCATCGACTTCTACCGGAGGTTGAAGCGGCAACATCGGGTTTTCGCGGCCTGCGACGTCAAGAGCATTTACAGACCCGCGTCTGGGAACGATGACCCGCTGAGGCGTCTGATCCGAGTTGAAGAGGCGAACGAGCGGAATACGCTCATGGCGGAAGTCTACGCAGCCGTCGAAAACCTTGCACCGGAACAGCAGGAAGCCATTCGGGCCTTCTTCGGAAAGCGCCGCCAGGCGTCGCTCAAGGAATACTGCATGGACGCGGGGGTCTCCTATTCAACGCTCAGGTGTCGGATGCTGAAGGGTATCGACCGGATCCGCGAACAACTCCAGGAACGAAACATCAATGGTTTCGGAGACGAGGAAGAGAGCGAGCCATGAAGTGCGAACAGATTCCTCTCCCAGAACTGATCCGTGGCGAGCTGCGCGAAGAGTCTGCGGCTCAGGTGGAGGCACACATCGAAAGCTGCCCGCGTTGTCGAGAACGCGCCCGGATCATGGCTGTGTTCGAAGTCTCGGACCGACCGGCGTCCGGGCCCCGTCTTCCTCTCCGTCGAGCCCTGGCTCTGGCCGCTTCGGTTTTCCTGACGGCTGTCCTGCTGGTGCTGGCGCTCCAACATTCAGGCCTCGACGCTCTGCACAACGACCCGCCGGCATCCTGGGCGACCGATCATCCCTATCCCTTTGTCGGCTTGAGCGTACGCGAGTCCCCTTCCCTGCCGAGCGAGGAACGCCGGCGCGCCTTCGCCTCCTACGTACAGGGCGACTACGAGGCCGCCGTCCAGCACTTCATGCGAGTCCCAATCGATCCGGAGATTGCCCTCTATCTGGGCGTATCGCTCTACCTCACAGACAATCCGAATGCCGCCACGCCGTATCTCAGGGAAGCCGCGGCTTCCGAGAGCTGGCGCCGGCCCGGGCAATGGTACCTCGCAAATGCACTTCTGAAGGATGGGAAGATCGGGCCGGCCCGCGAGCAACTGGAGCTGATCGTCCGGCAAAGAGGTGAATTCGAGATTCAGTCCCGGAGACTCCTCGAACAGCTCGGCGCGCTGTCAGAGCGAGATCCCTGACCGGTTGAATGGCATGCGATCGATACTGATCCTCTTCGTCTCCCTCATCCCGATGGCCGGCGGACTGACCGGAGTGGCACAACCATCCAAAGCCGGCGAACTCCTCGATCTTTATCGGAGGTCTCCCCTGCTGGCGCATCGCTATTTACGCCAACAGATCCGGGCGGGTCGCTGCTGCAGGCAGGCCATCGAATACCTGGAGGTCCACACGGGCGATCATTCGTTCGAGGGGTTGAAGATCGTCCCCGCGCGGCTCGAAAGCGGGCTGCGTTTGAGGCGGCTCGGGGCCGATGCCTGGGAATCGGGCGACGAAGCCGCGGCGAGACGTATGTTTGCGCGGGCGCAGGCAGGCTTTGAGCGCGTGGGAGCAAACTCCGAGGCGTTGTTCTGCCTGTATCTGCAGGCCGAGGTCCTTGCACAGGCGGAGGACTTCACAGAGAGTCTGAAACTTATCCGGAAGGGCCTCGAGGCCTCTCGGAAGCGGAATTTCGACTATCTGACGGCGCTGTTCTACCAGAGTTCGGGTTTCGTCGAATGGTTCCAGGATCACCTTCCCGACAGTGCCGAATCCTTTGGTCGAGCGCTTGAAATCTGGAAAAGAATTCCGTTCAAAGACGGTATTGTGGCCTCCTGGAGCAACCTCGCACTGCTGTACGACGAGCTTGGTCTTCCGGAGCGTGCTGAGGACTGTTACCTCGAGGCCCTGGCCGGGCTGACGACACAGACGGAGCGGGAAATCCGCGGCCAGCTACTCCTCAATTATGCATTGTTCGCCTTTCGGAACGGCAGACAGCCCATCGCCCGGCGCTTCCTTGATATTGCTCGCCATTATGCGGATCTGTCCCCGTCCGACTTCGCACTGGCCGAAGCGGAGATCCACCAAGATTTGTCGCGGCTCCCCGCACGTTCGACAGGGCTGGTCGGGATTCAGCGCCGGATCCAGCAAGCCGATCGACTGGCCGACAGCGAACCCGTCCGGGCCAGACGCCTCCTGCTGGAAGCCCGTGATGAGGCCCACCGCCAGGGCCTGAGACTGTTCGAACGCAGGGCGGCTCTGGGGCTGGGTGCGCTCCTCGAGCAGCAGTCACAGTTCGAAGAAGCGGCCCGTCACTACCGACGATCGCTCGACCGGGAGGAATTCCTCTTCAACGTCGACGCGGCTTTCCCGTTTCGACGGGCCGTCTCGCCCTTTCTGGACGGCTGGATTCGGAGCCTGGTCGAACTTGGAAGACCGAGCGAGGCACGCAGAGCAATCCATTGGTTCACCCGACTGCGGCTCTTCAAGACAACGAGTTTTCTGCATCAGGGGCCGCTGGCACCTCCTGCGTCGGGCTCCCGAAATCTCCTCGACGCCGTGACGGTCAATGCCCTCCAGGCTCCCACCCGGCTGAGCGACACCCGGCTGCCCGAAGCAGAACCTGCACCACTTCCTCCAGACACCTCCATCCTTGAATTGTGGCCTGACAACGAGCATATCTACGTCTGGCTTGACCGGCCGGCCAGGCGGCGATTCTTTCGAATCAGTCTCCGCTGCGGATTGAGCACTCTACTCGAAGAACTCGACCATTCGTTGCGAGCCGGTGGTCGCTCGCTGCCCCCGGCGCCGGCTCGTTCGCTGCTGGACGAAGCGTCCCGGCAGCTTCTTTTGCCGCTGGAATCGGAATTGCGATCGTCCCACCTTTTGATCGTGCCACACAAGGATCTGCAACGGCTCCCGTTCGAACTGTTGAGACTGCGCGACGGCTCCCTGTTGGGCGATCGCTACTTCACCAGCTACCTGCCGATCGCCGACCAACAGTTCGCGACCTCGCGACCTGTCGTCGCTCGGCCTCTGATCCTGTACTCTTCCGATCTGCTCGAACGGGAAACGGCGCGTCGCGAACTCGAATTCCTCGCCGGCGCCAAACCGACTCCACGCGTCATCGAACTCACACGACCGAATGCCGCCCACAATGGAGGCTGGATTCACATCGCCGGTCACCTTCGCCTCGACGACCGCTTCTGGTATTTGTCCCGTCTCGGCGAGCCTGGAAAGGATCTCGGCATCATGAATCTCCTGGACCAACCTCTCGACTGCGAAATGCTGGTTCTGGCGGCCTGCAACGGCGCTCGGTCCCGGGACGATTCGTTCCCGTACTGGATGGGCGCTTCCGAGCTCCTGCTGGTTCATGGAGCCCAGTCGCTCGTCATGAGTCGGTGGCAACTCGACGAGCGCACGATTCCCATGCTGCTCGACATGTACCGAATGATCGGCCGGGGGTTGGCGATCGACGAAGCACTGGCGGAGGCAAGGCGAAGATTCAAGGGTACGCGGCACGCCGATTTCCCGGCCCGACACCCACTGTTCTGGGCCGGCATCATCTATGTCGGCTGGCCTGGCAGGGTGCTCACCCGTGCCGCTTCCGGATCCGCTGTCGATCCCACGATCGTCCTGCTGACCGTGGCCGTCGCCTCCGGGCTCTGGTGTGCCGCCAAAGGACGGAAGAGGAAGGGAGGCTAGGAATGATGAGCTTTGCGACAGGGGGACACCCGTCGCCTGTCAGTTCAACGTCGGCTGGCCGGCCGGGGCGGCTCGCTCAGCGCAATTGTTGGAATGCTAGGGACTGCGGCTCGATATCAGGACGATCACATTGTCTCCTCCCTCGAGAAGACGACGCACTTCGAGGCCGGCAGGAATGATCTCCAGCGACTGCTTCTTGAACACCTCCAGGATCACGGTGGTCCCCTGGCCGCAAAGACCCGAGGCGAGGAGTTTGTCGAGCAGCTTTCGATACCGGCGATAGCCGTAGGGGGGATCCAGGAAGATGAAGTCGAAGGTCGTCTTCCCCGACAGCTGGCGCATCAGCACGAACGCATCCTTGTTCCAGATTCGGAATGCCTCTTCGACTCCGCACAAATCCAGGTTCTTCTCGAGGAGTGAGACGGCCTGTGGATCGCGATCGTTGAACACCACCTCCGCGGCACCCCGGCTCATCGCCTCGAGACCCACCGCTCCAGAGCCGGCGAACAGATCCAACCAGCTGCTGTCCCTTACGGCGCCGCCGAGGACATCGAACAGAGTTTCCCGAAGGCGCTCCGATGTGGGCCGGATGGAACCTCGAACCGATGCCAGTCGTCTTCCCTTGTAACGTCCTGCAATAATCCGCATCGACACCCTCATCCTATCTGAAACAGTCCGTAACGGTCTTTCCAGGCGGCAGCGAGCCGGACCATTTCCTTGTGTGATTCCGGATCGGACGGATCAAGGGCGGCGACCGACTGCTCCGCTTCCCTCCGGGCCATCTCGAGCAGTTGCCGGTCCTTCAGGACATTTCCGATGAAGAACTCGGGCATTCCGGACTGACGAGTGCCGGCGAACTCACCCGGGCCTCGGATCTCAAGGTCCTTCTCAGCGATCAGGAAACCGTCGGTGGTCCTCCGCATGATCTCCAACCGCTCGTAGGCCTCCTTCGACGACACCCGCTCCACGAGCAGAATGCACAGTCCAGGATCGTTGCCTCTGCCGATTCGCCCGCGCAGCTGATGCAGCTGCGACAAGCCGAACCGATCGGCGTGCTCGATCACCATGATCGAAGCATTTGCCACATCGATGCCGACCTCAATGACGGTCGTGGAGACCAGGATTCTCACTGCACCCGAAAGGAACTCGGCCATCAAGGCATCTTTGTCCCGACTTTTCAGACGGCCATGCATCAGGCCCACCCGATAATCGGGGAAAACATCCAGACTCAGATGCTCGGCCATCTCCGTGGCCGCCTTCAGATCCATCCCGGCGGACTCTTCGACGAGCGGATAGACAATGTAGACCTGCCGGCCCTTCCGCAGATACTGGCGGACGACCCGATAGACCTCGTCCCGACTCTGCTCCCCTTTGATCACGGTCTTGACGGGCTGGCGGCCCGGAGGCAGTTCATCCAGCACCGAAACGTCGAGGTCGCCGTAAACCGTCAGTGCCAGACTCCTCGGGATCGGAGTCGCCGTCATGACGAGCGTATCGGGCTGGACGCCCTTTTCCATCAAACGGGAGCGCTGCAGGACCCCGAAGCGATGCTGTTCGTCGATAATGGCGAGAGCCAGCCTCCGAAACTCGACGGTCTCCTGAATCAATGCATGGGTTCCCACCAGGAGATCGACTTCCCCTTCCTTCAGTCGCGCGAACAGAGCTTCGCGGTCGCGTTTCTTCGTCGCCGAAGTCAGCAGTTCCACCCGGTATCCGGCCGCTTTGAGGATTCGGGTGCTGGTCCTGTAGTGTTGCTCCGCGAGCAGTTCGGTCGGCGCCATCAGACAGGCCTGAAAGCCATTCTCGATCGCAACCGCCGCCGACAGGAGCGCCACGATCGTCTTCCCCGAGCCGACATCCCCCTGCAGCAGGCGTGACATCGGGCTGGTCGCACGAAGATCGTCGACGATTTCCTTGAGAACCCGCTTCTGAGCGCCCGTCAGGTGAAAGGGCAGCAGGCTTTTCAATCGATCGCGGACTCGCTCATCGATGGAGATATGGTGACCTTTCGCAACTGCGACCCGACGCCGGCGAATCAACTGCAGTCCGCGCTGAAAGAGAAAGAACTCTTCGAAGATCAGACGCCGAAAGGCCGGCGTCCGGTGTTGGTCGAGTTCTCTCAGAAGCGCATCGTTTTCCTCGGCACTGCCGCTGTCCGGGAAATGGACCTGCCGCAGGCTGTCGAGCAACCCGGGAAACTTCCAGCGTTTTCGCAGATCCGCGGGCAGGGGATCCTCGAGTTCCGAATCCAGACCGTCGAGCAGATGAAACATGATTTGACGCAGGACACGAGTACTCATCTCGCCGATTCGGCGGTAGACCGGAACGATTCTGCCCGTGTGGAGCGTGGCATCGTTCTCTTCCCCCACGATCTCAAAGTCGGGATTGAGCATCGAAAGCGAGTGTGAAAATTTGTCGAAGCGGGGAACACCGAAGAAGACGACCGTCTGTCCGCGTTTGAATACCTTTGACAGATACTGCTGATTGAAGAACTTCACGGGCATCGATCCGGAACGGTCCCGCACCAGGACTTCAAAGATCTTCTTGCCTTGCAGCCTGGTCGTATAGCCGCCGGCGACCAGGACGGTCGTTTGAATGACGGCCTCCTGATCCGCATGAAGAGAGGCAATCCCCAGGAATCGGCTGCGATCCTCATACCGAAAGGGCAGATATCGAAGCAGATCTCCGGCGGTACGAATCCCTGCCGCTTCGAGTACCCCGGCCCGACGGGGACCGACACCCTTGAGATAGCGGGCCGGGGTTTCCAGGTTGACCAACATTTCACCTATCCTCATCGGTCGTACCTCCACGGTCAAGTCGTCGAGGCCTCCGGCGTCGACCGTCGGCAGACTTCCGGGTCTCCTCCCTCAGCCCCTATGCTATAGTTGCAGCGTGATGCTCCTGAGAGCGGTCTCACTGCTTCTTCTTCTAATAACGTTGGCTTGCGGAAAATCGTTGGAGCAGCAGACTGAACAGCAAGTTAGAACCCTCTCCGGCGCCGACTGGCACAAGGACCAGATCAAGGTGTCCAATATCCGCCAGAAGGTTGGAGGGCACGCCATTGCAGACGTGACGGTGACCGTTCCCGTGACACTGAAGCAGGAAGACGGAAAGTGGCGCCTCGACGAGGTGCGACTCGATGACGAATGGTGGGAAAGCGTGGATCGGATCGTCGCAGCCATCCAGGCCAGTCGGGCCGAGTCGACGCGGAGGCAGATGGACGCGATCCGCCAGGGCCTCGATCGATTTTACGGAGCCAACGGGCACATCCCCCAGGCAACGAGTTTCGTCGAACTGATCGATCAGCTGAATCCTCGTTTTCTCGATTCGGTGATCCGGCTGGATGGATGGAAAAGTCCCTTTGCGTACGCAACCCTCGGGCCCGATCGGTACGTGCTGACCTCTCCCGGTCCCGATCGCAAGCTCGGCACTTCGGATGACATCGTCGCAAAGCAATGAAAAGCAGATTCTTCGTATTGTTCGGTTTGCTTCTGATCGCGCTTGCCGTGATCCCCTTCCTGCGCTCTCGTCCCGCCTCCCTCGAGTGGCACCGGGAGAGCGCCGAGGCGTTCCTGGAAGCTCGTGAGAGTCAACACCCGGTCCTCGCTTTTCTCTACGCCGACTGGTGCACTTACTGCCGCCGGATGGACAGTGAGACGTTCCGGAATCCTGCAGTCATCGAGGAAATGGGCCCCCACTTCGCCTGGCTTCGTCTCAATGCCGAGACCGACACGGAAGGCGTGGAGCTTCAGAGACGCTTCGGAGTGGAAGGGTACCCGACGATCCTGATCCTCGACGGTGACGGCAACGAAATCGATCGGCTGTCAGGCTACGTCCCGCCCGATCAATTCGTTCCGCGCATCGAATCCCTGGTCTCCGGACCCGATTCGTTTCCGGGCCTGCAAGACCAACTCGAAGAGAACCCGGACAGCGCCGAGGCTCATTTTAAAATCGCCTCCAAGTATCTCGAGCGAAAGCGGTTTCGGGAGGCAGGCGAGCATCTGCAAAAAGTGGTCGCCCTGGATCCGAACAACCAGTCCGGCCTCGTTGACGACGGCCTCTACTACATGGCCGGTGCTGAAGCCATGCTCGGAGAGACCGACGCAGCCCTCGCAACACTCGACAAGCTCCGGGCACGCTTCCCTGGAAACGAACACGCGACCGCGTCTTCCCTCATGCGCGCCCAACTCCTCATTCAGAATGGAGAGGGTTCAGAGGCACGGGAGTTGCTGACCCGGTTCCTGCGCGATCATCCCGAGCATCGAGCAGCTGCGCAGATTCGACAATTGCTCGATCGGGATACCTTCTAGTCGAGTCCTGCAGACAGAAATGCAGAGGAGCGTTCCCGACAACGAATCCTCGATCAGTTCGCGGTTGCCGTGGAATCGGCAGTCTTCCGGGACCGGGCCGTCGCGTGAGTCGGGCCCGCTTTCCATTCCGGAGTCGTTCCGCGCACGGTGTCGATGACGAACCCGACCGGCGAGCACATAACGAGACGCTGGGCGATCTGTAGATTCCCGAGCCAGAACCCGTCGGACTCGAGGTGCTGCAAAGCGTATCTGGAACAGGTGGGACGGTAGCGACAAGTGGCGACATAGCCGACGTAGTGGGAAAGATGGCCACGGTAGAAACGTACCGAGGCGATCTCCGCCCTGAGCGGCCAAGGCGTCGCCAGGGAGGCGGCTGCGAGTAGCAGCACGCCCCCCCAGAACAGCTTCATCTTCCTGGACTTTCCTACTTCCACTGATCTGCGAAATCCGCCACCACCGGCAACCGGAATCGTTCACCATTGATCGCCTTGATGATGCAGATGATGTGAATCGCCAGAATGCCGAGCGGAAGAACAACACTCAGCAGACAACCCACGATCTGGCCGACCACCGGAATCATCGTGATGATGAACAGAACGATCCAAACGACGATCCAGGTCACGGTCAGCACGATCCCATACTTTGCATGCCACTGCACTTCTGCATCGTCCTTCTCAGTCAGCAGTGGGATCAGCGCCAGAATCCCCAGATAGGCCAGGATCAGCATGATGGTGCGATTTTGCGATGCACCTCCTCCGCCCGGCGGAGGACCCTGCTGCGGCGGCGGCTGGGACGGTGGCGGTGTCTGCGGTCCTTGCGGCGTGTCTTGCATTGACTCCTCTCCTCTTGTCTTCCTTGAACAGTACAAATGCTGTACGAGTTGAAATCGCTTACTTACCTAGCACAGCAACCATCGATTCTCAAGCCGAAGCCCCCCCGATTGCAAGCCCCTTCTCCGTCACCGTGACGGTCTCTCCCTCTTTTGCAAGGGCCAACGGCCCCGGTTCGAAGTCATCCGAGAGGTGGACGAGGCGGATCTTTCGACGGATCTCCCCGGGAAGCTGGAGGAGGTCCGCCTCGAGTGTATGAGACCGAGCTCGGCGGCTCGCTTCATGGAAGATCAGCTCCGATTTCCACAGCCAGTTTCCCGCAAGCTTTCTGTGACGGGCATCACTGATCCGGCCTTCCCGAAGCAGCCCGTCCAGGAGAGAAATCCGGTAGCAGGTGTCTCCGCTGATACCGATGCGGGAGTCCCCGATTCTCAGCCGCAGCCCCAGCGTCGGTGTGGGATGCCAGTTGTGCCGGATTTCCACGGCTGCTCCCGCCATCAAGCGCGTCTCCGCTTCTTCGACCAACTCGTGGAATTCGACGAACTCGTCGAGTTGAGCGGAACGGACTCCGTTCAACTCGGGACCAAAGGACTCCTGGAATCGTGGAAACAGGCGTTCCTCCACGGCCCGATAGACTCGGGCAGAGGTGAACAGACGCGTCCTGAGCCCGAGTTCGAACCGCCGCCAAAGGATCAGTGTCTCGACACCACCGGCGTGGTCCTCATGAATGTGCGTCAAAAGTACCGAATCCACGGACCGGCGATCGATCCGGAACCGCTCGAGCAGATGGAACAGACCGGGAGGTCCGTCGATCAGCATCCGATTTTCGCCGACCTCGAGGAGAAAACTCGTTCCGAAGTGAAGCGCACTGAATGCATCCCCGATTCCGAGTACCCGAAGTTGCGCCATCGCTTCCAGTGTCTCAAAGAGGGACTGACGTCGCTGCTCTGCGGGCCTGAGCGACGGGCGGTCACGTGCTATACTTTGGCCCGATGGAAAAGGTGCGGTTGGACCCTGAGCAGGTCGTCCGAGCAGAGCTGCCGACGCGTTTCGGTCCCTTTGAAATCTATGGTTTCCGAAATGAAGTCGACGGTGAGGAAGCGATCGCCCTGGTCAGGGGAGAGGTTCCTCTTTCAGGACAACCGCTCGTGCGGATCCACTCTCAGTGCTTCACGGGCGACACGCTGCATTCCCTGCGCTGTGACTGCGGGGACCAACTCGAGCAGGCGCTGGAGCGGATCGGTGAAGCTGATCAGGGGATCCTTATCTACCAGATGCAGGAAGGTCGCGGAATCGGGCTGCTGAATAAGTTGCGGGCCTACGCTCTCCAGGATCAGGGAGTCGACACCGTCGACGCCAACATTCAGCTCGGATTCGAAGCCGATGAACGCAATTACTGGTTCTGTGCGGAGATCCTCCGCTTTCTGGGGGCCAAAGAGGTCCGACTGATGTCGAACAACCCGGACAAGATCAAGGGCCTCGAGGATGCTCACGTTCGGGTGGTCGAACGCGTCCCGCTGATCGTTCCTTCGAACCCGCTGTTCACAGGTTATCTGCGCACGAAGAAAGAGAAGATGGGCCACCTGCTGTAGCCCAGGGACAGTGCTCGATGCGGAGTTCAGCCACTATTGCTCGGAGAGCTGGTGGTCAATCCCTTCACGCAACAGTTCCAGGGGAAGGAATTCTCGCCGGCCAGACCTCGCAACAAACACGTTCGATTGGCCCCGGGCAGGGGTCCGATTCTTGTAGCCCCGGGGTCAAGCGACGGCACCACGGAACCGCCCCGGAAGGGACGGGATCGCCCTGCGGTGAATCATGGCTGCCTGTAGATTTCGCCCGGCTGCGCCCGCGCAGGCCCTCACGAGGAGAAAGCAGGTCGTGCCGCCGTGAGCGGGTGGGCGGGTCGACATGATGGCAAAGGGCGGACAGAAGTGTATCGTGCCCCTGGCCCGGGGCGCTGTCTTCGTTCTTCTCGGCTCTGGCCCGTTCTACGACGTTCGCACGTCGCAGTTCCAGATTCAGGATTCGGGAGCTGCGGATGTGATCATCGCTTGGGAATCACTCCTCGGGAGTGGACCAGCGAGTCATCCAGGGTAGTTCGAAGCCGAATCGATCCAGAGCTCGGCCGACGCAGTGATCCAGCAATTCCGTGACGTTCGCGGGTTGATGGTAGAACGAGGGAATTGGCGGAGCGATCACTGCACCCATCTCCGTGACTTCCACCATGCGTCTCAAGTGCCCCAGATGGAACGGGGACTCACGCGGCATGAGGACGAGGGGTCGGCGCTCCTTGAGGGTGACATCGGCCGCCCGCGTCAGCAGGTCCTTCGTCACGGAGCCGGCGATGCAGGAAAGCGTGCTCATGGAACAGGGGACCACGATCATGCCGTCGGTCCGGAACGAACCGCTCGAGATGGAAGCGCTCAGGTCGTCGGAGGCATGGACCACATCGGCCAACTGTTCGACATCCTGCATGGACCACCGCGTCTCGAGCTCCAGTGTCCTCGATGAAGCCCGGGTACAGACCAGGTGCGTCTCCACCTCCGGAACCTGACGGAGGAGTTCAAGGGTCCGGACCCCCAGAATCGCCGCAGAGGCTCCCGAGATTCCAACGATCAAGCGTCTTGCGCCCATCGGCACAGTGTATCGCAGTCCGAAACGGATCATTGGCGGAAATGGCGGCGCGATTGACTGGCGGCTCCCGACACGATCTACTATCGGGCGCATGCTCTGGTACCGCAAGCTGCACTGGCAGATCATCATCGGACTCGCTCTGGGAGTCGTCTACGGCATTGTGGCCAGCATCACCGGCCTGATCGACTTCACGACCAACTGGATCGCACCGTTCGGCACGATTTTCATCCGCCTTTTGAAGTTGATCGCCGTGCCGCTGGTCCTGACGTCCCTGATTTGTGGGGTCGCTTCTCTGTCCGATCTGAGACGCTTGTCGAGGATCGGCGGTAAGACGATCGCGATCTACATCTGCACGACCATAATCTCGGTGACGATCGGACTCCTTATCGTGAACGTGCTCAAGCCGGGGCACAGGGTCCCACCCCAGATGCGCGACAGCCTGGAGGCGACCTACCAGGCCGATGTCGAGTCCCAGACCGGAATCGCCCTGGCGACGAAGTCAAAGGGGCCACTTCAGCCCCTGGTCGATGTGGTTCCCGAGAATCTCTTTGGAGCAGCCTCGGACAATCGCAACATGCTCCAGGTCGTGTTCATCGCCTTGCTCTTTGGGGTCGGACTCATTCAGGTTTCCGAGGCACGCTCCAGACCGGTCCTGGCCTTCTTCGAGGGACTCAATGACGTCATCATTCGGCTCGTCGACCTGATCATGCTGATGGCTCCGATCGGGGTATTTGCACTGATCGCAGCTACGATCACTTCCGTCGCCGGGAACAACCTGACGCAGATCCTCGATCTCCTCGGCGCCCTCGGCTACTATTGCCTCGCCGTGATCGCGGGGTTGCTGATCCACACCCTCGGCACCTACCCGATCCTCCTTCGGTCGCTGTCGTCCATGCCGATCGCCACGTTTTTCCGTGGGATCGGTCAGGCGCAGCTGGTTGCCTTTTCAACCAGTTCCTCCGGCGCAACCCTTCCCGTAACCATGGAACGGTGTCGAGAGAAACTGGGTGTGTCCGAGGAGATCACCTCGTTCGTCCTGCCCCTGGGAGCCACCATCAACATGGACGGCACCGCGCTCTACCAGGCGGTGGCTGCCGTCTTCATTGCACAGGCCGTCGGCATGGACCTGAGCTTCGCCCAGCAATTGACGATCGTCGTCACGGCCGTGCTGGCATCGATCGGTACGGCCGCGGTCCCGAGCGCCGGTATCATCATGCTCGTGATCATCCTCGAGGCGATCGGCGTCCCGACCGCCGGCATCGCACTCATTCTTGGCGTTGACAGAATCCTCGACATGCTGAGGA
This sequence comes from uncultured Acidobacteriota bacterium, assembly GCA_963823995.1. GTDB lineage: Bacteria > Acidobacteriota > UBA6911 > RPQK01 > JAPXNP01 > JARRKC01. The sequence continues at coordinate 781,555 of CAWGNQ010000006.1, read as the reverse complement.
CGGTGACCAATGTGACGGGGGACGCCACCGTGGCCGTCGTCGTGGCCTCCTCGGAGGGTCAGCTCGGCGAGCCGGATCTGGATGAGGAGTCGGACCGGATTCGGGTGAGCTCCCGATGATTTGGCCCGGCTCCAGCCGCCAAGAAGAATGGGTAGTCATCACACGGCTTGGATCGTCCGGGACACAGAGGCTCCATACGACCCGTGGAATCCCCGAAGCCTGCACACTCACCGGTCCCCAGGGCTCTCGGTGTTCTGCTCCATTTCGCGCAGGATGGCCCGAACCGGGGATGCTTCGCCACCCTCGATCCGGAGCGGCAGAGCGATGAGCTCGTAATCGCCCTCCGGCACGTCGGCAAGCAGAAGGTTCTCGAGAATCAGGACTCCGGCGTGACCCAAGGCCCGGTGGGCGGAAAGTCTCGCATCGTCGGCCCGGTCGACCGAGGGTGCGTCGGTACCGACGAGGATGACTCCCTGCTCGACCAGCATCTCGGCGGTATCGCGACCGAAGTAGGCAAAGGAGGCCGGAAAGCGATCCGGGTTTCGGGCCGTCGCCGTTCGCACCAGTAGTCGCGGCGGCATGTTCGAAAGTCGCCCTTCCAGATCGCCAGGCCGAATCTCGCTGCAGGCTTCGAGCGTCACGACTCGGACGGGACCAATGCAGCGGCTCAAATCGACCTGGTCGATCGAAAGGGCCTCGGCCAAATAATGGGAAGGAGCATCCATATGCGCCCCCGTGTGGAGACTGAGCGTCATGCGACTGAGATTGAAATCGTCTCCCTGAGACAGCCGCCGGCTCGCGACGAGCGAGAAAGGCTCATCTCCCGGCCAGACCGGAATGCCGGTCCGCAGCAAAGGCGAAATGTCGTAGATCTTCACGATGCTCCCTCCCAAAGGACCCTGCGGCTGATCCCACCATGCTACAGGAACTCGACACCCGCTGTGCGTGCCACGGCGATCTGGAAATGGGCCACCAAAAATGCCAACATCTCACAATGGGCGCGAAGGGACCGATCCTTTTGCACGTCGAGACTCCGGTGCACGGGCGTGTCCTGATTTCTCCGCCCGCTGACGGACCCGGCAGGGGTCTCCTCGTCGGTTTTCATGGCTACGCGGAGAACGCACAGATTCAGTTCGATCGACTGCAGCAGGTTGGAGCGTCCGGCTGGCTTGTCTGCTCGATCCAGGCACTGCATCCGTTTTACACACGGAGCGACGGTAAGGTCGTAGCCAACTGGATGACCAGTCTCGACCGGCAGCTGGCCATTCATGAGAATCGACGCTATGTCGAGATCGTCCTGCAACGATTGCGCACGCAGTTCCCGGAACCGACCGAGCTGGTCCTGTGCGGATTCTCCCAAGGGGCCGCCACAGCCTATCGCGCTGCAGTCGCGCAACCGCCCGGGACCACGGGCGTCGTCGCCGTCGGCGGCGACATTCCGCCGGAGTTGGACTCACCGACGCTCGGTCGCCTGAAGAGCACCCTCGTCGCACGTGGGATGCGCGACCTTCACTATCCGGCTGAAAAGATGGATGGGGACCTTCGGAGACTCGCCGCGGCGAGGGTGCCGACCTGTACGTACACGTTCGACGGCGGGCACCTCTGGGTGGACACGCTGGCTCCGCGGATCCGCGCATTCCTGAGTCCCTGATTGCAGGCACGAACCCGCATCCCGGTCAGAGAAGGCCGTGACGGATCAGCAGGGCTCGATCTCCAAGGACCTCTCGGGTTGCTGCATCGGCGACGATCTCCCCCTGGTCCATGACGATGATTCTGGGCAGAATCTCCCCGACGAGGTCCAGATCGTGGGTTGCGACGAGCAGGGTCAGATCGAGCTCGGCCAGCAGCCGGGTAATTCTGCGAGTCGCTCGGGCATCCAGGCCGGAGGTCGGTTCGTCGAGCGCCAGGATCCGGGGATCCATCGACAGAACCGTGGCAATCGCCACCAGCTTCTTCTCGCCGAGACTCATGCGATGGGGCGCCCTGTCCGCCATCCGCTGCATTCCGACCGCAGACAGTGCGGACGCGACGCGCTCACGAACCTCCTCCTCCGGCAAACCCATGTAGAGAGGACCGAATGCCACGTCTTCGAACACCGTCGAGGAGAAGAGCTGGTCATCCGGATCCTGAAAGACGAGGCCGACTGCGCGGCGAATCTCCGTGAGGCTGCGCTCCTCCACACGCCGACCATCCACGAAAATCTGGCCCTGGCCTTCCAGAACTCCGTTCAGATGCAGCAGGAGGGTCGACTTGCCGGCCCCGTTGGCACCGACGATGCCGATCTTCTCGCCTTCTGCGACTTGCAGGGAAACGCGACGCAGTGCGTCGAGCCCGTCTCCATAGCTGTATGAAAGATCCCGAATCTCGAGAAGCACGCTCAGACGAACCTCCAGAAGAGCAGCCAGAGGGTGATGGTTACGCCAGCCGACAGCATCGCCCAGTCGAGCCGGTGGAGCCCGCCTCGGTGCAACGTCCGAATCGTGCCGTCAAAACCGCGCGACCGCATGGCCATGTACAGCCGGTCGCCACGGCCGACGGCGCGGACGAACAGACTCCCGATCATGGAGCCGGTCACTCGAGCCTGCCAGAGCATCGAGGGCCTCCGGCCGCCCGGAGCGCGGGCACTGCGAGCGGACCGGGCTCGAAGCATCCGTGAGGCATCATCGCCCAGGACCGAGAGATAACGGTACATCAGGCCGATGATCGCCACCAATGCAGACGGAACTCCGATCCTGCCGAGCGCCAGGAACAGCTCGTGAGAGGGCGTCACGGAAGCCAGCGTGACCGTCGCCTGGACGGCCAGCAGAAACCGAACAACCACCGTCCCGAACAGCTCTACTCCGGAGTTCGAGACAGTCCAGTGCAGGACAGGCAGGGTCCAGACGACCGGGCCGGGTGTCGTAAAGGGGATGGCGAGCGCGGCAAGCAGGAATGGAAGCGTTGCGAGCGTGCGCAACCAGATCTTCATAAAGGATGCACCGGAGAGGGCAATGAAGGTCCAGACGATGACCAGCGCAGCGACAAAGAGCCACCAGGACGAGAGCGGGACCAGGTTCACCGACAGGATGAAAAGCAAAGTCAGCAATATGCGGGTCCGGGGATCCAATCGTCCCCCTGCTCGGAGACGTCGACTACTTCGTTCCCCCAGCCCCAAGACTCAGTCCCCTGAGCGGCCGTTCCGGATATGGCCGATCGCGGAAACGAGCCCGGCCACAGCCACAGCGCCCACCATCATGGCAATGATCACCGAGTAAAAGGATGCACCCAGCCACTGAATCGAGTAACCGGCCATGACCTGGAACGCCGGAGGTTGCACCAGACTGCTGAATCCGGCACTGTGAGCCACCGATTCGAGCCCGTCCGGGCTGACGGAGGCCAGCGGGGCCAGCAGGACCAGCATGAGCGTGCCGGTCATCCCTGCGGTCAAAAGCGAGGCTGAGGTTCGACCAGGCAACGCAGGATTCTCGCGGAGGATCTCGGGCCGTGCGGCGCTCAGAAGCGACACGGCAGCGGCCGTCACGAGTCCTTCACCGATCCCCACGAACGCGTAGACTCCGGTCAGGGCGGGTAAGGCCATCTTCACGGGAAATGTCCCGGAGAGCGAGAGCTCGACAGCCGTTGCTGCGGCGCTGACCTCGACCGAGAGCCAGGCCCCCACGAAGGCGGCGGGCCCACGACGCTTCGTGATGCGGAGTACGAGCGTATGCGCCGCGTAGCCTGCGAAGACGGCAAAGGCCCCCATGTTGACGAGATTGCAGCCCATCACCAGCAGACCTCCGTCCTGGAACAGCAGTCCCTGCACCAGGACGACCGCACTCATCAGCAGGATGGCGGCCCAAGGTCCCACCAGGATCGCGGCAAGTGCGGCGCCAAGGATATGACCCGAGGTCCCTCCCGCGATGGGGAAATTGATGGCCTGCGCGGCGAAAATGAACGCGGCCAGCATGCCGATCAGCGGAGCCTGCTTCTCACCCAGTTGATTCGACGTATGCCTGAGGGCGAGCCACGTCACCGATGCGGCAACGAGCCAGCCGCAGAGAGAGACCCCGGCAGAGAGGAATCCATCGGGTATGTGCAGGGCCAGCGGGAGCAGAAGCATGCCAGAGCAATGTAGCACAATTCCAGCCGCACAGTCTGTCTCAGCGCGACATCTCCGGCCGGTTTCGCGGCGGGTCTCACGGGCACGCCACCGGAACCGAAAGAGCGCCGATCACTTCCCGCGTCATGGCATTCAACAGATAGAACCGCATACCGTCACGCACCCAAGTCCCCGTGTGTTTGGACTCCTGCGAACCGGAGATCGCAAGGAGAGCGCCATCCGGACTGCCTACCCGAATTTCGACCCGCTCCACGTCGGGTACGTTCCAGTGCAGCGTCGTCTCTCCCCTCCCTGCACTCGCACACTCGGTGATCGCGGCGGGCATCGCCCAGAACAACTGATCGCAGCCTCCCTCGGTGAGATGGACCGTCAGGTCGGCCATCTGGCGACCCGTGGCGGAGTCCACGGCGTAGAAGACCGTGCCCTCGCGGACCCATTTTCCTGTGGTCCCGGTGCCCTCGCCGTGGCCCTCGGTGAACAACACACCCTCGGGCGAACCCAGCCGCACCTGAACTCCACTGGACCCTTCGATTTGCCAGCTCAGCGTGGTCCGCCCCAAGCCGGACAGGTCACAGACCTGGATCGGGTTCGGGTCTGCGACCAGAGATCGAACGCACCCTGCCTCGGTCGTCTGAGTGACGACCTGGCCGAGCACCTCACCCGTCGCGTCGTCCAGCAGATAGAATTCCATCCCGTCGCGTGCCCAGGCGCCGGTCTGCAGACTTCCGGAGGATCGGACACGAGCCATCAACTTGCCGTCGGGTGAACCGACACGGATCTGCATCATCCCCTCGCGCTCGGCATCCCAGTGCAGGGTCACGGCTCCGAGTCCGAGCGGATTGCAGATCCGCGCCGGACTGGGCCAGACGTAGATCCGAGGTCCGCACCCGTCCGTGGTGACGTGAATCGTCTGTTGTGCCAGCACGCCATGGTTCTCGGGGTTGACCAGGTAGAAGGTCGTCCCATCCACGACCAGGTCCCCCGTCCCAAAGCTTCCGCTCGACGGCCCGCGGGTGAGGAGCGTCCCCTTGGGCGAGTCGATTCGGATTTCCACCCGTTCGACCGCGGGAGCTGTCCACTCGAGTCGAATCGCAACGCTGGTGCGGCCGTCGCAGACCATGACGGGATTCGTTTCGGTCCGAAAAACAATTCCGCAGCCGTCGGTGGTGGTCCGTACCGTATCGACCCCGTAGACCTGACGATCCGTTTGATCGAGCAGCAGGAAGTTCATTCCATCGGTGACCCAGGTCCCCGTTTCCACGTTACCCGCCGACCTGCCCCTGGAGAACACCGTCCCGATGGACGACCGCAGCCGAACCTCCACGCCGCTTCGATCGGTCGACCATTGGATTGTCGACCGCACCCTTGGTGTGCCATCACAGATCTGAAAAAGATTGGGCTCAGCCGTCAATCCGGACTCGGAGGGCGCCGGCTGCAGGGTGATGCGCTTTTCCGATAGATCGATGCCTTCCGTCCGGAAGTCTTCATACAGAGGTACCTCCCCCAGTCCGACCGGATCTGCACCCAGGCTCGTCCAGTCGATGCTCTCCCCCGCCGTTCGAGTCCCCGGTCCGACACCGACGATCACGGGCTGCGCGTCCGTGCCTGCGTTTCGGGCGATCTCGAAATACTCGATCGCGATCTCACCGCTGCGGCTCAGGGTCAAGCTGAACGTATTGGTACCCTCTTCCTCCGACGCACCATAGAACGGAATCGAATCCCAGAGGATCTCGACGCGATCCTCGAAGAATTCGACCGAGATGGCCCCGGCAGTTGCAGGATCGAGGTCGCTGAACAGCGGAGCAATGATCGGCACGTCCGACTCCAGGCGCGAAGCGAATGGATCTACCCAGGAAGGATCGGACCTGAAACTGATGAACCCGTTCGTGCTGACCGAAACGGCATTGTAGTAACGGCCAAAAAAGGGAAACCAGAAATCGGAGGGGAAGACGAATGTCCTCGTCTCGTCGTCTCCCGGATAGACGAAAGTGTTCGTCCATTCATTCGCGATCAGGTCCATCCCCCGGGTCGTCGTCCCCGGTAAGAGGCGGAGGACATCCGACTCGTCACTCGAGTCGCTGAGTGAATTTCCCTCGCCGATACCGTTGTAGTACTCGGCATAGAAGTTGTAGAACTTGTTCGGCGGACCGATGTCGCTGCCCTCTCCGAGATAAAGTCCGAAGGGAAACAGCGGCTCCATGTAGAGCAGGAAATCGCCCCCGCCCAGACCGGGGATCAGGTAGGCTCCGTCCCCGTTCAGCAGGAACCCCGAAACCGACGAAACGACACCGGCCGGAATCGGGACGCCGTCGGAATCGAGTGGAATGGCACACAGATTGGCGCCGGTCAGGGGGCTTCCATGGGTTCGGAACACCTGCCCGGAAATTGAGGCCGTGGTCGAAACGAAGTCCGGGGATGGATAGAGATAAGACACCCAGGCGGCATCATCGGCCCGGGCCTCTGCGCGGCTCCCCTCGAGCAGGAGAGGAAACATCAAAGGAACCAGCGCATCGTTCTCCGGATCGTCGTCGAACGCATCCCACAGATTGACTTGCGTGTGATGCAGCCCGATCAGATGCCCAAATTCGTGTGCCATGACCGCACGCACGCCCTCCAGGGAATCGCGATGGACCATTTTCCCATTGATGACCGTCCGACCACCTACGATTCTCGGAGCATCGTATATCGGCGCAGAGAAACCCAGGATCGCGTCACTGGCACCGTAGCCGAGAAGCATGTCGGTCAGCGTCCCATTCGCGTCGAATACGATGGGATTGTCGTAGCCGTTGAGTCGATTGAAATTCGTCGAAGTCACATCCATCGGAAGCTGGCCCATGTGCTGGAACGAGATCGAGGCAGTCGCCACGGACTCCCAGACGTCGAACGAAGAGCGGACCAGTTCGGTGGCTTCCGCATTCGTCAGCTCTCCAAGATACCCCTGGTCGGTTCGATAGGCCACGGGGCCCGCCCAGACCACCGGTTGCCCGTCCCAAACGTAGAGAGGACCGCCCCCATAAAGCCAGGACGCGGCACCAGAGGAAAACAGGAGGACTGCCAACAAGCAGGTGCCAAGGGAATGTATGGAAAGCTTTTTCATCACTGTGCCTCCCCGCTTTCCGCCGCCACTTCGCCTCTGGCTGAGCCCAGCAACTGTTCGAGGGTCAATGCTCCTGCCCCAAGCTGCGGAGTAGATGGGAGCGACCGGTGATCGGCCGCCGCTTTCCCCATTCCCTTCCTCTTCAAGAAGAGATTCCGGTTGCCCACGCCGTTTCGGACCAATGGTTCGCCGTCGCCTGAAAGGCGCATGACCTGAAAGGCACCTTGAAGCAGTCCGACCGGACTTGTGAGTCCGATCTCACTCTCGGGATACAGAAAGAGTACGTATTCGGCATCGACCCGGTAGCGGGGAATCTCGAACGATTCGCCCGCAGAACCGATTTGCCGAAAAGAAATCGTCCGTTCACCCGTCGCTCCTTTGACTTCCTCCAGAATCCGAAAGGTGTAGCGGGTGACGGGCAGTCCGGAGATCACACCGTCGGGCTCCGCGGACACGCAAACGCCCCGGAAAATCCGTTGCGAGTAGGCAACCATCTCATCGAGAGCGAGCGGTCTGACCGACATTCCAGCCAGACCCGAGATGAGAAGGAGAAGACTGGCAGTACAACAGGATACCGCAGCTCCGATCGAAAGCGTTCGCCTCATTTCAAACCTCCCGCACAAATGCGATCCAGGCGTGCATCCATCGGGTCACGGCACAGGTTCGGAGTCGGCTTGGCGGTTCTCAACGCCGATCCTGCTCGGAGAAACTTTACTGCGGCAGGCATATCGCCGTCCACCATTTTCTTTCAACGGGTGTAAACGGAGGAACTCGGAGGAGGCCTCGATTTTGAGGTCTCTGCAGCCTCAAACTCGCGGTGAGGCACGAACCTCCCAATCTCGAAGCCGTGATCCGCTTCGCTATCGGCGGGTTCCCCCTCATCCCGCCCGTCTTGTTCCGCCTGTCTGTCCTGCCTGCCTTGCCAAATCCTCGAGTCAGGGCTAGGCTGAGAGCCGACGAATCGAGCCGGATCCGGCACATCAGAGTGAAGGGAATGCTATGAACAAACTGGGACGAAGAGAATTCATGGGAACCAGCGCAGTCGGCCTGACCGCGGCCGCCGCTATTCGGCCCGTGCGGGCAAGGACGGTCGCTCCCTCCGACCAACTGGGGGCTGCATTCATCGGGCTGGGACGACAGGGGACGTTCAACATGCGGAAGTTTCTGGACTATCCCGACTTCCGGGCCCTCGCCGTCTGTGACGTCTATGAACCACACCTCCAACGGGCCAAGGAAGAGACCGGAGCGGAGTCTTACCGCGATTTCAGGAAGGTCCTCGAACGCAACGATGTCGACGTCGTGATGATCGCTTCACCCGATCACTGGCATGCCGCGATGACCATCATGGCCTGCGAGGCCGGCAAGGACGTCTACGTTGAAAAACCCATCTGTGTTGCCGTCCGCGAGGGGCGGGCCATGGTCGAGGCGGCACGCAGGAATCAACGGGTCGTTCAGGTCGGCACCCAGCAAAGATCGGGTCTTCACTTCCAGGAGGCGGTCGAGCTGGTCCGCCGCGGGGATCTGGGCAAGATCACGTCCGTTCGCTGCTGGAATTTCAATAACTCGACACCCAACGGGATCGGCAATCCCCCGGACTCCGATCCTCCCCAGGACCTCGACTGGGATATGTGGCTGGGCCCGGCTCCGAAAGTCCCCTTCAACGCGAACCGCTTCGGCGTATTCCCTGACCGCTGGTCTTCGTTCCGTTGGTTCTGGGATTATGCCGGCGGGATGATGACCGACTGGGGAGTCCACCACCTCGACATCATCCAGTGGGCGATGGATGTCGAAGCGCCGGTGGCCATGTCCGCGAGCGGAGGCAAACTCGGACTGAAGGACAACCGGGAAACCCCCGACACCTTGACGGTCGCCTTCGAGTATCCGGGGTTCATCTGCACGTATGAATATCGCGAATGCAACTCGAGCCGGATCAACGAGCATGGTTATGGTATCGAGTTCTACGGCAGCGAAGGGACTCTGTTTCTCGATCGATCGGGGTTCCAGGTCACACCCCAGACGGTTCGTCGGGACGATAAGGATGCACCGCGGATGTACGCAATGCAGTATCCGGACACGAACGACGACAATCACGACCACGTCGGCAACTTCCTGGAATGCATCCGCAGCCGCCAACGACCGATCTCCGACATCGAGATCGGACACCGGTCCTCATCCACCTGTTTTCTCGGGAACATGTCCGTCAGAACGGGGCACAAGATCCGTTGGGACGCAGCCAATGAGACGATTCCGGATGATGCGGAGGCCGCCGCATACTTGGATCGTGCCTATCGAGCGCCCTGGAAGCTGTAGCAGGGTTACTTCAGCTCGATGACTTCTTCGATCGGCCCGGGTGCGCCCACGGCGCCCGGGCTCTGTGCGGGCTGGAGTTCCTGGGGATCGCGCCAGAAATCGATCAGAGATACCTGGTGCACACACGAAATGGTGCACATCGGCGCACACCCTTTCTCGGTGCGATGCTCCCGTCTGATGTCCTCGACCGTGTATTGTTCCAGAGGGATGCCCGGGAACCCACGCTGCTGCGAGCAGTAGTGGACGAGTCCGTCCTCGCAGACGTAAAGGTAGCGCGCCCCCGCACGGCACCGCCAGTGGTTCGGCTGGCCGGCCGCCAGATTCGATTGGAAGTACTTGGTCAGACGGGCATACCCCCGTTTTCCCAGACCTCGCACCTTTTCGAAGATCCCCATCTCGTCGGAGCCCAGGGGCTTGAGATGCCCCTCACCGTCATGAATGATCCCGACGGTACAGGTGAAGCCCAACGCGACCGCGCGCTCGGCGATGGTCAACGCGTCGGTCGGATTTTGCACCCCGGAACCGAGGACCGTGTTGATGTTGACTTTGAAATTGGCTTCTTCCGCCAGGTAGCGCAATTTCTTGTCGAGAACCTTGAGGCTCTTCATCGACATCTCATCCGGCTGAACATTGTCGATACTGATCTGCAGGTGGTCGAGTCCCGACTCATTGAGCGATCGGATGCGCTTTCGGGAAAGCAGGTATCCGTTCGTGATCATCCCGGCGATCATCCTCCGGCGCCGGATATGCCGGATGATGATTTCGAGCTCCGGGTGAAGCAGCGGCTCTCCTCCGCTGATCGTGAGAACCGCGGTCCCAAGGTCGGCCAGCTGATCGACCCTTTTCCGAATCCGGTCCGTGGGCACCGGTTCGGAATGGTCGTCAAATTCGTTGCAGTAGCCGCAAGCGAGATTGCAGCGACGCATCGGAATGATATGAGCCAGAATCGGGTGATCCGTGGAGATCAAACCGCGGCTGATCATCCACCACTCCCGCGTTCGGAGCGTAAATCTCTTCCCCAGACTGATCAAGGCTGCCTCAGACCTCTAATTTCGTCAGGTGTTGTTGCGTCGATATCCGGCGAATTGAACGCCGGTTCGAGACGTCTTCGCTTGGGAAAAGCATAACAACACCCCCTGAACAGGTCAACGTGGACGGGGCAGCGGGCTCATCTCGCGCCCCGCTTGCTGTTATGATTGAACCCAAAAATCAGAGGGAGCTGGCTGCAATGACGGAAAGAATCCTGAAGGTGGGACTCGTGCAAATGTCCTGCGCGACCGATCCCGAAGCAAATTTCGGAGTTGCCATGTCACGGACTCGGCAGGCAGCCGCTGACGGCGCCCAGGTCGTCTGTCTGCAGGAACTCTTCCGCACGCGCTATTTCTGTCAGGAGGAGGACGTTCGCTTCTTCGAATATGCGCAGCCGATCCCCGGTCCTGCGACCGAGGCGCTCGGGTCCCTCGCCAAAGAGCTCGGCATCGTCGTCGTGGCATCCCTTTTCGAGAAGCGGGCCGCCGGCATCTACCACAACACGGCTGTCATCCTTGACAGGGACGGACAGATCGCCGGCCGTTATCGAAAGATGCACATCCCGGATGATCCCCATTACTATGAGAAATTCTACTTCACACCGGGGGACCTGGGTTTCGGGGCACACACGACGAGTGCCGGTCGCCTCGGTCTGCTGATCTGCTGGGACCAGTGGTTTCCCGAAGCAGCCCGACTCTCGGCACTGGCCGGAGCCCAGATCATCTTCTACCCGACGGCCATCGGCTGGCTCGATGGGCAGTCCGAAGAAACCGACCGGTCCCAGCACTCCGCCTGGGAGGTTGCACAGCGCGCCCATGCGGTCTCGAACGGGGTCTTCGTCGTGGCCGTGAACCGGGTCGGCCGCGAGGATAACATCCGATTCTGGGGGCAATCGTTCGTCTCCGATCCGTTCGGTCAGGTGATTTCGAGAGCCTCGTCTGTCGACGAGCAGATACTGATCGTGCCCTGCGATCTCTCTCTCGTCGAGAAGACACGACGCGAATGGTGTTTTCTGCGTGACCGACGCATCGACGCCTACGGCGACCTGGCCGTCCGATTCCTCGACCCGCAAAGCCCAAAGTAAATCCGTCATGAATGCCCAGAGGAGCGGATGCCCGTCCGAGATCGGTTACTTCATGCCCGCCGAGTGGCACCCCCATTCCGCTGCCTGGCTGGCCTGGCCAACCAACACGGTCACCTGGCCGGACGGCCGTCTGGAGCGAGTGCGGGAAGCCTACACCGGCATGATCCGTGCCCTGACCGGCCACGAGCGGGTCCACCTGCTCGTCGATGACAGCGAGACGGAGCACGAGGTTCACGATCGACTGACCGGCGCCGGTGTCGATCCGACTCGACTGTTCTTTCAGGTGGTGCCCACGGTCGACGGATGGATCCGCGACTATGGCCCGAATTTCCTCGTCCATCCTGCTTCGAGCGAATACCCGCTGGCCTTCAACAAATGGACGTTCAATGCCTGGGGAAACAAATATCCGGATCTGGCCGAGGACAACTCGGTCGTCGACCGGCTCGAGGCAGTATTGGATGCGCGAATGTTTCGTCCACCGATGGTTCTCGAGGGGGGCTCGATCGACGTCAACGGGGAGGGGCTGTGCCTGACCACCCGACAGTGTCTGCTCAACCCGAACCGCAACCCCGATCTGGAGTCCGGGCAAATCGAAGGCATGCTGAAAGGCCACCTCGGGGTCGATCGCGTGATCTGGCTCGATGAGGGCATCGTCGGTGACGACACCGACGGCCACATCGACGATATCGCTCGGTTCGTTGCGCCCGATCTCGTCCTCTGCGTGGTTGAGGAGGATCCGACGGATGCGAACTTCGCGATCCTCCGCGCGAATTACGAGCAGTTGTGCCACCTCTCACGACGGGAGGATCTCTTCCGTGTGATCCCTCTCCCGATGCCGGAACCGGTCTTCGCGGAAGGGGAGCGTCTCCCGGCCAGCTACGCCAACTTCTTCATTGCCAACGCGCTCGTCCTCGTCCCCGTCTTCGGCCAGTCGAGAGATCGAGCCGCTCTGGACCTGCTCGAGAGCGTCTTCCCCGGTCGCCGCGTCCTCGGAATTCCTGCCCTCGACATGGTCTACGGCCTCGGGTCGATCCACTGCCTCACGCAGCAGCAGCCGGCCACCTCCCGGTAACCGAGGCCTGGCTTTCGGCGTTCGATGCTCAAACTCCGGCCGCGGACGGTTCACTCGTGCTCGAGCACGATGACGCTCGCAATCGGATCGGGAGCCTTTGCCGGCAACTGCACGGTGACGCCATTGTCCTGCTGGGTGAATTCCAGCTCCTGGTCGGGTTGCGCCAGAAGATAGGCCTTGGTGATCGATCCTGAGACCGGCGGAACCTCCAATTTGCTCTTCGGCCAGTCGAAGACCATCAGGAAGATCCGCTGGTCCTTGGTGGTTGCCCGGCCCCACGTCAGCTCGCTGAAAGGGCTGGCCTCAGTACCGTAGATCGCCTCCCCGTTCACATTCATCCACTCACCGATGCGATGGAGCCGTTCGACGCTCGGCTCCGGAATCTTCCCCTGGGCCGTCGGCCCGACGTTGAGGAGGTAGTTGCCCCCTTTGCTTGCGATGTCGATGAGATTGCGGATCAGCACCTCGGCGGACTTCCAGTTCTCGTCGTACGATTTATAGCCCCAGGTGTCGTTCATCGTCATGCACGATTCCCAGTCGACACCTTTGAGGCCGGTGGCCGGTATCTCCTGTTCCGGAGTTCCGAAGTCACCGGCGAAGCCGGGCCCCTTGTTCATGCCCTGCATGCCCTGGCGCCCTTTTCCGACGCGGTTGTTGATGATGATCGAAGGCTTGAGACTGCGGACGTAGTTGTAGAGGTCCTTCCCGTCTTCCTCCGTCCACCAGTCGACCCACTCCCCATCGAACCAGAGGATGGCAGGATCGTACTGTGTCACCAACTCCTTGAGCTGAGCCTTCATGTAGTCGACGTACGCCTGCTTCTGATCGGGATGGATCTTCGTCTGTGCATCACCGGCCGTGGGATCCTTGCCTTCTTTGTCCACGTACTGGGAAGGATGGTGCCAGTCCATGATCGAGTAGTAAAAGCCGAAAGTGATGCCCTGCTCGCGACACTGTTCACTGAGAGCGGCCATGGGGTCGCGGCCGAAAGGTGTGGAATCGACGATGTCATAATCACTGACCTGGCTGTCGAACATGGAGAACCCGTCGTGGTGTTTGGAGGTGATCACCATGTACTTCATACCGGCCTCTTTGGCGATCCCGACCCATTGGGCCGCGTCGAAATCGACCGGATTGAATTCCTGGGCGAACTTGACGTATTCGGCTTCTGGAATGTTGGCCCACGACTTGATCCACTCACCGATCTCGTCCGAACGCTTCCCCTTGTATTCACCGGCAGGAACGGCGTACAGACCCCAGTGGATGAACATGCCGAACCGGTCGTTCCGCCACCACTGCATGCGTTGATCCTTCGCCTCCTGGCTCTCGTCGAGATAGTTCTTGACTTCGACTTTTTCAGCCTGAGCGGCTTCGGACTCCGAACATGCCGGAAGGAGTAAGGCAAGACAAATCACAAAGAACAGAAACTTCACGCGCATGTAACCCTCCTTGCGTCAGGACTCGATTATTGCCGATCATCTTCGGCGCGACAACCAGTACGACCTCATCCGTGTTGTGGAAGGACCTTCGTGCTCGTCGTGGCGACAATTCCACAAGACGGCACGATGCCGGAGGCCCACCACGAAGGCACAACGACTCGCGACGTGGCCTACTCCGGAGTCCACCGAGGTACGCGGCCGGGGGTCCACGGCGCACCGACCTTCTCCAGTTCCTGCTCGAGCGCGGGCAGATCAGTCTCGATAGTCTGCCTCAGCTCCTCCAGAGCAGGCGCAAACTCTTCTGCAGCGATGCGGTATGCCTCACGATTCGTCGTCGTGGGTGCGGAGGTGGAACGCCACTGACTGTCCACGATCGCTTCGACACGCTCCGTAATGGACGGTAGCGTGGGATGATTCCGGCTGCTGCGCGTCCTGTCGCCATTCAGCTGTATCTGTATGTCGAGCAGCCGCATCCGAAGCGAGCGGGCCTGCTCCATCAGTGATCGGTCGACGGTCGGCGTTTCCTGGAATGCCTTATCGACATACTGGAGTCTCTTCAGCCCGTCATCGAGCGAACGACCGGCACCCAGAACGGCCCTCTGAAGGCGAGCAACCTTCTCCTGGAACGCCAGTAGCTTCGCTTTGTCCGGATCCGCGAGTGTCGCGATTCCCAGTGCTTCCGTTTCGAAGGGCACCGGTTCTGCAAGCTGCGTGTAGACGCCGTCCACCCGCTGACCGAGCGTCACGGAGTAAGGGCCGGGCGTCACCATGGGACCTTCCGGCTCGACGTCCCAGGGGGCCGGCTCGTGCGGTTCAAGGCGGACCGGATTGGACGGGGCATATCGGAGGTTCCACGCCACTCGGTGAAAGCCGGCCTTCACCGGGCCCGACAGATGCCGGACGACTCCTCCTTGTGAGTCCTTGACCGTGAGAACGACAGTCGGTTCGGTTTCCCGGTCTTCGGCCCGCAGTTCGTCCCAGGAGGGATAGGGCACGTTGCCCCCGTCCTTCTCGACCTTCTTCTCCTGCTCGCGGCGCTTCTGCTTGAGGCTCCGGATCTCGTCCCCCAGATAGTAGGTGAAGACGGCGCCAAAGGGTGGATTCGGAGCCGTGAAAAAGGAGTCCCCCTGAAACCGCGTATCGAAATCGCCGGCCTGAATGTACATCCACGCCTTTCGAACCGGGAAGAGGAGCGCCGCAGTCTTGAGCTTCTCACCCGTAATTCCGCGCAACGGTGAGTAGTCGTCCAGTATGTAGATACCCCGCCCGAACGTTCCGGCGACAAGATCTCCTTCGCGCCGCTGGATTTCCAGATCCCGGACGGCGATCACCGGGATGCCTCCCTTGAGTTGAATCCAGTGCCCTCCCCCGTCGATCGTAAAGAAGAGTCCGAACTCGGTTCCTGCGAACAGAAGGTCGGGGGAAATATGGTCCTGGGCAAAGGCATGGATGGAGCCACGTTCTGGAAGGTCTCCCTGGATCGGCTCCCAGCTTCGCCCCCGATCGGTGCTCTTGTAGAGATAGGGCTTGAAGTCCCCTGCCTTGTGGTTGTCGAATGCCGCAAAGACGGTGTCGGCTGCGTGAAGAGAAGCTTCGACGTGGCCGACATACGCACGCCCGGGGACGCCCGGGATCGAATCGACTTTTCGCCAGTGCTCTCCCGCGTCCTCAGTCACCTGAACCAGGCCGTCGTCGGTCCCGGCATAGATCAGATCTTCCTCGAGGGGAGACTCCGAGAGGCTCACGACGTTTCCGTAAAAGGAGGTCGAGTCGCTTTTCGCGACCGCATCGACGCTCCAGACCCTGCCCATGACCTCGAGCTCGGTGCGGTCGATGTTCCGGCTCAGATCGGGGCTAACGACCCGCCAACTGTCTCCGCGATCGTCGCTCAGGAAGATCCTCTGCGCTGCGAAGTATAGACGTGTATGCAAATGGGGGCTGATGATCAGTGGAGAGCTCCAGTTCCAGCGCAAAGGAGCGTGGTCCGGCAGAGGCTGCGGCTGGATCTGGATGACCTCTCCGCTCTGCTTGTCGTAGCGGACCAGACCCCCATACTGGGACTGAGAGTAGACGATGTCAGGGTCCTCCGGGTCGATCTGCGTCTTGAAACCGTCGCCGAAGACCGTGACATACCAGTCGGCATTGGAGATGCCCCTCCGATTCAACGTCCTCGAAGGCCCTCCCTGCGTGGCATTGTCCTGAGTCCCGCCGTAGACGTTGTAGAAGGGCTCGGCCGTATCGGGTGTCACGTGATAGAACTGGGTGATCGAGAGATTGGCCATGAAATCCCAGGTCTCGCCTCGGTCCGGAGTTTCGTACAAGCCTCCGTCACAGCCGACCAGGAGATGTTCGGTATTGACCGGATCGATCCAGAGAGCGTGATTGTCGACGTGCTTGGTCTTCTCGGGATAGCTGTACCAAGTTTTGCCTCCGTCGTCGCTACGGTGAAGAAAAGTATCCATCGAGTAAACCCGGTCCGGGTTGGAGGGGTCGACGACCAGTTCGTTGTAGTACTGGGGCGATGAGCTCACGTAGTCGCTGCGCTTCTCCCAGTTGACCCCGCCGTCGTTGGAGCGGAAGAAGCCGCCCTTGTCTTCCTGTGCTTCGATGATCGCGTAGACGATCTCGGGCGTAGAAGGAGCCACGGCCAGTCCGATGCGGCCGAGGTCGACCTTCGGGAGCCCGTTCTCGATCTTCGTCCAGGTGCTTCCACCGTCCACGGACCGGTAGATGGCGGACTCCGGGCCTCCGTCGATGAGGGTCCAGACATGGCGCCGGCGCTGATACGCTGAGGCGATCAGGACATCCGGGTCGCGCGGATCGAACACGACATCGTTTACCCCGGTGTTCTCGCTGATGTCGAGAACCTTCTTCCAGGACTTGCCACCGTCCTCCGTCTTATAGAGCCCCCGATCTCCCCCGGCACTCCAGAGGGGTCCCTGGGAGGCGACGTAGACCGTATCGCTGTTCCGCGGATCAATCAGAATCCTGCCGATATGCTGGGAATCTCCGAGTCCGACGTTTTGCCAGCTCTTGCCGCCGTCGATCGATTTGTAGACCCCGTCACCGTAGCTGACCGAGCGCTGGGAGTTGTTTTCGCCCGTCCCGACCCAGACAGTCAACGGTCGGTTGGGATCGATAGAGACACAGCCGATCGAGTACGAACCTTCCTTGTCGAACACCGGCATCCAGGTCGTTCCCGCATTCTCGGTCTTCCAGACGCCCCCCGAAGCCGCGGCGAGATACCAGGTATCCTGTCGATCGGGGCTGACGGCGATATCCGCGATCCGTCCCGACATCGTCGCCGGTCCAATTCCCCGCAGGGCAAGCCCGTCAAAGGTGGGCGCACTGAGTGCCGCCGGCTTTGGCTCCCCGGACTGTCCGGCAACGTGAACCAGAAAGAAGATTGAAACGATGAAGGCGGGGAACATCCTCGAAATCGTGCGCATGGACTTCTCCTCGGATCATGAGTTCTCCGCGATTCTATGGGCGGGTGAAAGCCGGATCAAGTTCGTTTCCATCGGGGTCGCATCGGACGTCAGACGGATGTCGCTGCTGTCGCGGCTCTGCCTGATCTCGGCGGCTGCCGAGTTCATCATCCTCCAGACAGCCTCTGTCCACGGGGCGTCTGTCCACTCCGATGCCCCGGCCCGTTCTAACAGGCATCGCTTAGAGTTTCTCGACGTCGGCGGCATCGATCTCACAGCAGACCGCCTGCTGGATGAGATCGACCGTGATGACAAAGCGGAAGCGGCTTTTCTTCTCGATGAGGTAACCGACCAGGCCCCGCAGAGGGCCTCGGCGGACGCGAACCCGGTCGCCGACCACCATCTCGGGAAACGGATCATAGGGGAGTTTGCTGAAGACCAGCGTCTTCACCGCGTCGACTTGTTCGGATGGAATCGGAACCGGTTCGTTGTTGAAGCCGATGATCCGAACAACGGACGGAACCTTCAGAATATCGAGCCGGCGCCGGCGAACGTCGGCTCGTACGAAGATGTAGCCCGGAAACAAGGGAAACTGAACCTCTTTCCGGCGATCTTTCCATTTGGAGACCACACTGCGGAGAGGGAGAAAGACTTCGATTTTGCGCTGCCAGAGCTCCTCGGCGACGACTTTCTCATGTCGGCTGCGCGTGTACACTGCGTACCAGTGCTCGGATTCGCTCATTGTTTCGATCTTGGACAGACGCCGCGGGGTTGACCCGACAGGTTTTCAGGTTTCCGCAGTCCGGCGACCCTTCACCAGACTACCGGCCACAACACTTCTTGAACTTCTTGCCCGATCCACAAGGGCAGGGATCGTTCCGACCGACTTTCTTGAGCGTTCGGACAACGGTGCGGCCCGACCCGGATGATTTCGATGTCTGGGTCCGGGTCCCCGCCGTCGCACCACCCGGGGAAGCGCCGGCATACGCCGGCTCCGCTTCTCCACCCGAATAGCTGACCTGTCGATCACGACGTGCTCGGGCCGTCAGGATTTCGTTCTCCTCTTCGGGTGTCATCGGCCTGAGCAGGTAGAGCATGCGTACGACCTCTTCGCTGACCCTGTCCCGGAGCCCCTCGAAGAGTTCGAAGGCCTCGCGTTTGTATTCAACCTTCGGATCGCGCTGCGCGTAACCGCGCAGCCCGATACCCTCCTTCAGGTGATCGAGCGCGAGCAGATGATCCTTCCATTGCTGATCCAGAATCTGGAGCATCAGCACCCGCTCGAACCAGCGCATCGCCTGGGGCGAAGCTTCCTGCTCTTTCTCCTCGTAGCGATGTCGAATCAGTTCGAGCAGGTAATCCTCGAGTTCGGGTCTCGAAAGCTCCGGCAAAGGTACCTTCTGTGCAGCAGACGCCGGCGATGCCGCGTCGTTGTCGCTTCCCTGCACCGGCGGAGGAACCACTTCGTCCGGTATGTCGACGCCGAAGATCCGTTTCACGTTGAGTTTGAGCTGATCGTACTCCCAGCGTTCACTGCTGACTTCGGAGCTGGCGTAAGCGTCCAGAAAGCTGAGGAGGATTTCCTCGGCCATCTCCATCACGTAGGCGCGCTGGTCTCCGCCTTCGAGCAGTTCACGCCGAAAACGGTAGATCTCCTCACGCTGCTTGTTCATCACATCGTCGTATTCGAGCAGGTGCTTTCTGATCTCGAAGTTGCGTGCTTCCACCTGGGCCTGCGCCCGCTCGATCTGACGACTCAGCAGCTTGGATTCGATCGGTACCCCTTCTTCCATCCCGAGACGCTGCATCAGATTGGTGATGTTCTCGGAACCGAAGATCCTCAGGAGGTCGTCTTCGAGTGACAGATAGAAACGGCTCGAACCGGGATCACCCTGCCGACCGGCACGACCTCGCAACTGGTTGTCGATGCGTCGAGCCTCATGCCGCTCGGTTCCGATGATATGAAGTCCGCCCAGAGCGACGACCTCGTCGTGAACGTTCTTCCACTTTTCGAACGCTCTCTTTCGATCCTCTTCCGAAATTGCAACCGGATGGTCTGGATTTTCGGCGGCCAACTCCTCCTCATCCAGCTGATCGGTCATCTCGTACTCGGGCTTGCCGCCGAGAATGATGTCGGTGCCACGGCCCGCCATGTTCGTCGCAATCGTCACGGCACCCTTCTTACCGGCATCGGCCACGATCTCCGCCTCACGTGCATGATGCTTGGCGTTGAGAACCACGTGGCGAACGCCGCGGCGCTTGAGAGTCCCGGCGAGGCGCTCCGATTTCTCGATGGACGTCGTGCCGACCAGAACCGGGCGTCCCACCTCGTTCAGCTCGGCAATCTCGTCCGCAACCGCCTGAAACTTCTCCCGCTCGGTCCGGTAGACGAGGTCGGAGTACTCGACCCGACGCAGCGGCCGGTTGGTCGGGATGACGACAACATCCAGCTTGTACGTGCTCTCGAACTCGGCGGCTTCGGTCTCGGCGGTGCCCGTCATGCCCCCCAGCTTGTCGTACATCCGGAAGTAGTTCTGAAAGGTGATCGTGGCGAGAGTCTGGTTTTCCCGCTCGATCTTGACGCCTTCCTTCGCCTCCAGGGCCTGATGCAGACCATCGGAATATCGGCGCCCGGGCATCAGTCGGCCTGTAAACTCATCGACGATGACGACCTGGCCGTCCTTCACCATGTAGTCCTTGTCACGAGTGAACAGGGTATGCGCCTTCAACGCCTGCTGGATATGATGCACCAGTTCCATGTTGCGCGGGTCGTACAGATTCTCTACGCCCAGCGCTTTCTCGGCCTTTTCGATTCCCGACTCCTGGAGGACGACGGAACGCGCTTTCTCGTCGACATTGAAGTCCTCTTCGCGAATCAGCCGCGGGATGAGGCGATCGATCTTGACGTATTTGTCGGTCGATTCTTCCGAGGGCCCGCTGATGATCAGCGGTGTTCTCGCCTCGTCAACCAAAATGGAGTCGACCTCGTCGACGATCGCGTAGTGATGCCTCCGCTGGACACAGTCGTCCAGAGTAAACTTCATGTTGTCCCGCAGATAGTCGAACCCGAATTCATTGTTCGTACCGTAAGTGATATCGGAGCCGTAGGCCGCCTTTCGGTCGGCATCCGGCATATCGTGCTGAATCACGCCGACGGACAAGCCCAGGTACTCATAGATCGGACGCATCCAGTCGGCGTCGCGGCGCGCCAGATAATCGTTGACGGTCACCAGGTGGACACCCTTGCTCTCCAGCGCATTGAGGTAAATGGGCAGCGTCGCGACGAGCGTCTTTCCTTCACCGGTCTTCATCTCGGCGATCCGGCCTTCGTGCAGAACCATACCGCCGATCAACTGGACGTCATAATGGCGCATGCCGAGCGTGCGTCTGGATGCCTCGCGCACGCAGGCGAAGGCTTCCGGAAGTAGATCGTCTATCGAGGCTCCCTGTTCGAGCCGCTGCCGGAACTCCGCGGTCTTATTCCTCAAGCCGTCGGCCGACAGACCGGAGATCTCCCGCTCCAGGGAGTTTATGTGGTCGACAACCGGCTGCACGCGCTTGAGGTAGCGCTGATTCTTGGAGCCGATTATCTTGGCAAGGAATTCATTTAACATGGATAATCCATTTTACCGGGTTTCAGCAACCCATGTCTGGAAGGGGACCGCCTGGGACCTGCGGGACATGCGGGGAACCATCGGACGCCTTGACATCCTGGGAACGCTGGACGTCCCACTTACCGGACTGCCGAGGCATCGCGGCAGGACAAAACCCCGGAGACCTGGCTGAAAGCTCAGTCTTCCACGCGATAGTTCGGAGCTTCCTTCGTGACGACCACGTCATGGACGTGGCTCTCGCGGACCCCGTGGTGGGTGACCCGGATGAATTTGGCCTTGCGTTGCAGCTCGGTGATGGTCCGGGCTCCCACATAGCCCATTCCGGCACGAACCCCCCCGAGCAGAACGGGGACGAGGTTCTCCAGGCTCCCCTTGTACGGAACCCGACCCTCGATGCCTTCCGGTGCCGCCTTCCTCAGTCCCGCTTCCATCGAATGACCGTAGCGGTCGGAACTGTGCCCCTTCGACATCGCGCCTTGCGATCCCATGCCCCGGTACGATTTGTAGCTGCGGTTCTGGTAGAAGACCAGTTCGCCGGGAGCTTCGTCGGTACCCGCAAACAGATTGCCGACCATGACGCAGCTCGCTCCGGCAGCCAGGCCTTTGACGATGTCTCCGGAGTACTTGATCCCTCCGTCGGCGATCACCGGAATCCCCAGTTTGCGCGTCACCTTGACCGTTTCCAGGATAGCGGTGATCTGCGGTACGCCGGTTCCCGTGACGATCCGCGTCGTACAGATACTTCCCGGTCCCATGCCGACCTTGACCGCGTTCGCTCCGGCGTCGATCAGCGCCTTGGCCGCATCGCCGCCGGCGATGTTCCCTGCCACCAGATCGGCCGTCTTCAGCTTCTTGCGCAACGCCCGCACGCCCTTGATGACCCGTTCGCTGAAACCGTGAGCCGTGTCGAGAACGATCACATCGGCCCCAGCCTTTTCGAGTTCCCGCGCGCGCTCCAGGAAATCACCGCTCGCTCCGACCGCCGCACCCGCCCGTAGCCGTCCGTAGCCGTCCTTGGCCGCATCCGGGTAGGTGATCATCTTCATGATGTCCTTGACGGTGATCAGGCCCCGGAGTCGGAACTTCTCGTCGACCACGGGCAACTTCTCGATGCGATGCTCGTGAAGTTTCTTTTTGGCCTCCTCCACCGAAATGCCCTCCTGGACCGTGATCAGGTTCTCCCGGGTCATCAGTTCCTTGGCTTCCACGTCCAGATCCGTCGCGAAGCGCAGATCCCGGTTCGTGAGGATACCGAGGAGCCTTCCCCGCGGATTGGTCACCGGCACACCGGAGATCCGGTACCGGTCCATGATCGCCAGGACCTCTCGAAGCTTGGTCTCAGGGCTAACCTGGATCGGATCCACGATCATGCCCGACTCCGAGCGCTTGGTCTTGTCCAATTCGGCCACCTGTTCTTCGATGGTCATGTTGCGGTGGATGATACCGATCCCGCCCAGGCGAGCCAGAGCGATCGCCATCCGGGCTTCCGTGACCGTATCCATCGCCGCGGAACACAGAGGGATGTTGAGTGAGATATTCTGGGAGAAGATACTCCCCAGCTGGGCCTCGGCCGGCATAACGTCCGATCTCGCCGGCATCAGCAGAACATCGTCGAACGTAAGGGCTTCGAGCAGTTCCATTGCGGGATTATAGCAGCGAGGTCGGACGAATGCCATTGCAGGCCCCGGCGTCGCCAACCCGCGTGTCTGCGGGGTTTCCGGCCGGTGAGCACCCTTGAATCTTCCCGCTTCAGTCCTTGGTGATCCGGATGACGTCCTCGACACCTTCCATCGACCTGACGGCCTCTTCGACCGAGCTCAGCTTCACCCCGACCACCCCCAGAATCGTCTTTTCGACACCGGTGGATCGATGGACATCGAAGTCCCGGGACGTGAGCAGGTCAATCACCCTCTCGATCTGTTTCTCAGTGGCATCGCGCTGCATGACGACGATCACGAGTCGCCTCCTCCATCCGACGGGTTCACCTCCAGCATTTTCCGATGCTCCCTTTCGGCCCGGCGGGTCTCGTCCACGATCCTCTCGAAGATGCGGCGTGCCGACTCGGCGTTCAGTGGGCCGGCCGCCGCCGACTGGACATTGGTCATGACTTCCTCTTCCCGCTGGGGATCGTAGACCTGCAGGCCGTGCCGTGCTTTGAGCCTGCCGATCTCGATGGCACACTCGGTGCGTCTTGCCAGCAGGCGCACGAGCTCTCGGTCGAGTTCGTCGATTTCCTCCCGCCAGGACTCGAAGAGTTGGTCAGGTCGTCTATCCAAGGAACTGCCTCTCGATGAACTCCGCGACCCGGCGCGCCAGATCGCTCTCGCGACGATTCTGCTGCATGAATTGTACGATGGCCGTGCCGACGACCGCACCGTCGGCAAACTCCCAGACGCGTCGTACGTCCTCCCGGGACCGGATGCCGAAGCCAACGGCAACGGGTCGATCCGAGCAGGTGCGGATCTGCTCCACCAGACCGCGGGCCTCCCCTCCGAAGTGACTCTGCTTCCCGGTCACACCGGTGCGGGCGACCAGGTAGATGAAGCCGGTCGCCGTCTTGCAGATCCGCTCGATTCGCTCCGACGAAGAGGTTGGAGCCACGAGGCAGACGGTCTTCAATCGCCGGATCGAATCCGCAACCGACAGGCCGGCGTTTCCTTCTTCCGGTGTCAGATCCGAAATCAGCAGACCGTTCAGGCCGGCGTCTGCAGCCTCGCGATCGAGCCGCTCCAATCCGAAACGCAGAACAGGGTTGAGATAGGTCATGAAGATCAAGGGGACGCTGGTGTGCTTTCTGATCTCCCGCACCATTTCGAGATAGTCGGAGATCGTATAGCCGTGCCGCAGGGCGTCGAAAGACGCCTGTTGGATGACCGGTCCGTCTGCGATCGGATCGGAGAAGGGCAGGCCGATCTCGACCAGCCCTGCACCGCTGGCGGCCAGCTGAACCACCACATCCCGCGTGGTCTCGAGATCCGGAAATCCGGCCGTCACGAAAGGAATGAATGATTTCGCCTTGAACATGCTCCTCCTTCGCTCAGACGGTGGCCTCGTCTTCGGCGTCCTCTGCATGCGTGTTCCGTACCGTTTCGACATCCTTGTCGCCCCGGCCGGAGAGATTGACGACGACCGAACGTCCCTCAAATGCTTCGCGCCGCTTCCACAGGAAAGCGAGAGCGTGCGCCGATTCGAGTGCGGGAATAATGCCCTCGAGCCGCGACAGGTCGTGAAATGCACGAAGGGCTTCGTCGTCCGATACCGACTCGTAGCGGATCCGGCCCGATTCCATCAGGTTGGCATGTTCCGGTCCGACCGAGGGATAATCCAGGCCCGCCGAAACACTGTGGGTGGTAGCGATTTGTCCGCGCTCGTCCTGCAGTACATAGCTGAATGTTCCATGCAGCACACCGGGGAAGCCTCCGTGGAAGCGCGCAGCATGCTCCCCGAGGGCCGTCCCCCGGCCACCGGCTTCCACACCGATCATCTGGACCGAGGGGTCATCGAGGAAATCGAAGAAGAGGCCGATCGAGTTGCTTCCGCCGCCGACGCAGGCCACGAGAAAATCAGGCACCCCTCCTTCCTGCTCCAGGAACTGCCGGCGTGTCTCCGCTCCGATGACCCGCTGGAAATCCCGAACCATCGTCGGATAGGGATGCGGTCCCAAGACCGAACCGAGCAGGTAGTAGGTGTCATCGACATTCGTCACCCAGTCGCGCATCGCTTCGTTGATGGCATCCTTCAACGTGCAGCTGCCGGCCTCGACGCCCGTCACGCGAGCCCCCAGGAGCTCCATGCGAAAGACGTTCAAAGCCTGTCGGCGCATGTCTTCCGTCCCCATGTAGACCTCACAGTCGAGGCCCAGCAGGGCGCAGACAGTCGCCGTCGCCACGCCATGCTGTCCAGCACCGGTTTCCGCGATAATACGGGTCTTGCCCATACGCTGCGCAAGGAGAGCCTGGCCCATTGCATTGTTGATCTTGTGGGCTCCCGTGTGGCAGAGATCCTCACGCTTCAGGAACACCCGCGCCCTCAGCTCCGACGAAAGGCGCTGAGCCCGCCAGAGTGGCGTCGGTCGTCCGGCGTAGTTCCGGAGCAGCTCTTCCAGCCTCGACTGAAAGGACGGGTCCTGTCGTGCCGAAGAATAGGCCTTCTGGAGTTCGAGGATCGGCGTCATGAGCGTCTCGGGCGCGAACGAACCGCCGAAACGGCCGAAATGACCGGTTGCATCCGGGAAATCCGAAAATGAAGTCATACTGACAAATCTCCTGCCTTCGTGCTCAGTCCACTCCTGGTTACCGTCTGTCTCCCCCCGCATCGGCCTGCAGGTTACCTGCTTTCGGAACCAGCCGCCGACCCGCTCCCCAGAAGTTCCTCCAGCCGCAGGCCGGGGCAGGCCGTTTCCATGAAGGTCGTGCCGATCAGAAACCCGGAAAAGCCGGCATCCTTCAGCTCCATCAACTGAGAGCGCGTCGAAAGCCCGCTCTCCGCAACGAGGGTCAGCGACGTCTCGCCCTCGAGTCGGCGGGCGATCTCAAAAGAGGTTCGGATGTCGACGCTGAAGTCCTTCAGATTCCGGTTGTTGACTCCGATGATCCGGGATCCCGACTCCAGAGCGGAGTCCAGCTCGAACAGGTCGTGAACTTCGACCAGTGCCTCGAGCCCCAGGTCACCGCCATAGTGGCGCAAAGCAGCGAGTCGATCCCGGGAGAGCGCCGCAACAATCAGGAGAAACGCCGACGCACCGTGGGCCCGTGCCTCCGCTACCTGATACCGGTCTACGATGAAGTCCTTGCGCAGGAGCGGCAGCCGCCGGTCGCGCCAGGCTTCGTCCTCGACCTCCTCCCGATCCTTCTCATCGTCGCGGAGAATCCATCTTCGCTGCATGGCCGCATTGATTTCGTCCAGATATTCGAGACGACCTCCAAAATAATCCTCGTCGGTGAGGATAGAGAGGGCGGCCGCACCGGCGCGGGCGTAGGCACGACCGATTTCGGCCGGAGGATCCTGACAGGTGAATGGCCCATGGCTGGGACTCCGGTACTTCAACTCGGCAATGATCTGCAGGCCGGCGGCGGACAAGGCCTGGGAAAGGAGCGTCGGACGACTCTCCGGCACCCTATCGAGCAGTTGGTCGAGCCGGATCCGCTCGCTCCTTCGCGCCACTTCCTGCCGCTTCGTTTCCAGGATCCGTTCGAGAAAATTCATCGATCGGTCGCTCCCTCCTCATCACCAGTGGCGCCCGTAGCGCCGAGACTGTGGCGGATCGCGCCCAGAAACCGGGCAAGCTTCTCCGGGTCCTTGCGACCCGGGGTGCGTTCCACCCCTGAGCACACGTCGACGCCACTCGGCTTCAGCACGCGGATCGCATCGCCCACGTTCTCGGGCGTCAGTCCGCCCGAGAGGACAAAAGGCCGGTCCAGGCGAGCCACTTCGTCCCAGGGCGCCAGTCGCCCGGTTCCCCACGATGTGTCGATGATCAACTCCCGCTCGGGAAAGCAGACGGCTTCGGCCGGCGAGACCGCCACCAACAGCCGACGATTTCCGAAATCGGCCAAATCCGCCTCGCTGTGCGCTCCGTGTACCTGGACCCCGTCGAGCCGGTCATCGACCTCACGCCATAGCTCGGAGCCTTCGCGCCCGAGGACGGTGATCCCGAAGATCAGGATCTGCTCCGGAAGAGTGTCGATCATTCTGGCAGCCGCTTCAGGTGTCACGAAACGCGGACTCATCGGATAGAAGTTGAACCCGAGACAATTGGCTCCAAGCTCGACTGCCAGGAGAGCGTCCCCGGAGTTGGTGAGCCCACAGACTTTCGCCATGAAGTCCCCACTTTGACGAATCTGCTGCCTCGATTTCCGCTCCGGGTTCACTGATTTACCTCAGCTTGCATAGAATTCCACGAGTTGCGCGAGCTTCTTCCAGGCCATCCCTCCGAGCAGCGCATCCTCCGCCATCTCCAACGCCCTGCTGAAGTGCTCGTCGGTGGCCACCCGAATGGCGACGGCCGCATTCAGAAGAACGACTTCCCGGGCGGGACCCGTGACGCTGCCGCCGAGGATGCCCCGGATAAGCTGAGCGTTCTCCGCCGGGCTCCCGCCTGCCGGGATCCCAAGATGGGCCCGGATCGGCCGAAAATCAAAACTGTGTGCCTCGCCATTCTGAATCTCCGTGACCCGCGTCTCTGCCGCCACCGAGACCTCGTCCAGACCGTCCCTCCCATGGACGACCCAGGCACGACGACAGCCCAGCTTCACGAGAGCCTTTCCAATTTTTTCGGTGAGCTCCGGAGCGAACACTCCCACGACCTGGAAGGGGGCGGCAGCCGGGTTGGTGAGTGGGCCCAGGAGGTTGAAAATGGTCCGGCGGCCAAGCTCCCTCCGGATGGCCGCTACCCGTTTCATGGCCGGATGATGGAGAGGAGCATAGAGAAAGCAGATCCCGAGCTCGTTCAGCGCCCTCTCGGAGACCTCTGGTGGCCGGTCCAGGATCAGACCCAATTCGACGAGCACATCCGCACTCCCCGACCGCGACGTCACCGCCCGGTTTCCATGTTTGGCCACGGCAACCCCGGCTCCTGCCGCCACCAGCGCAGCCGCGGTCGAAATGTTGAAAGAGGGACGCCCGCCGCCGGTTCCCGCAGTGTCTACCAGTTGTGCGTGGGTCGAGGAGACGGGGATTGCCAGGCGACGCATGATCGTCGCAAACCCGACGATCTCCGACTCGCTCTCCCCCTTCTCGGCCAGGGCTACGAGAAACTCGGAGATCAATGCATCGGGCTGATCGGTCGACAGAATCGCCTCCAGAGCACGCTTGGCCTGCTCTTCGTCCAGGTCCTCGCCCGCGACGACCTGGGCTTTCAGCTCCTCCAGCATAGGAAATTCTCCAACAGCTTCTTTCCTTCTCGGGTCAGGATCGATTCCGGGTGAAACTGTACACCAAAGAGGTCGCAGTTCCGGTGTTTAACACCCATGATGACGTCATCCTCGGTCCAGGCCGTCTTTTCGAGACACTCGGGCAGATCGGTTCCGTCGATAACCAGAGAATGATACCGGGTGGCCTCGAAGGGGTTTTCGAGTCCTGCCAGAATGCCGTCTCCTCGGTGATGGATCCAGGAGGTCTTGCCGTGCATCAATGACTGCGCGCGGCGAACCGTTCCTCCGAATGCCTCGCCGATCGCCTGATGTCCGAGGCAGACTCCGAGAATGGGTATCGCACCTGCGAATTCGCGAATGATCGGCACCGACATCCCTGCGTTTACCGGGGTTCCGGGCCCCGGAGAGATGACGATCCGGTCGGGTCCGACCTCTCTCACGGTGTCGAAAGTGAGTTCATCGTTGCGGTAGACGGTAAGGTGCGCTCCCAGTTCTCCCAGATACTGACAGAGGTTGTACGTGAAGCTGTCATAGTTGTCTATGACCAGCACCCGGCAGCCGTTTCCGGACGTCGCCGCAGCTTCGATCTCCCCCGGCTGTTGCTGTTCAGTCTGCATGTCGAGTCGTCCTCTCGCATCCGGTCGCCGCATCCCGCTCAGAGTCCCTCTGCGAGTTGCACGGCATGAACCATCGCTTTGGCCTTGTTGTGACATTCGAGATTTTCGCGCTCGGGGATCGAGTCGGCCACGATTCCGGCCCCGGCCTGGATCCGGGCCTGGCCATTCTCCAGCGTGATCGTTCGAATAGCAATACAGGTATCCAGATTGCCACAGTAGTCCAGGTAGCCGATCGCCCCGGCGTAGACGCCACGGTGGAAGGGTTCGAGATCCTCGATGATCTCCATGGCCCGAATCTTCGGTGCCCCGGTCACCGTGCCGGCAGGAAAGCAGGCCGCCAGGGCATCGAATCGATCAAGATCGGATCGTAGGCTTCCCTTCAGGGAGCTCACCAAGTGCATCACGTGGGAGTAGCGCTCCACGAACATCATCCGCTCCACGCGGACCTTCCCGAACTCACTGACCCGTCCGAGGTCGTTCCGGCCGAGGTCCACCAGCATCAGATGCTCCGCCCGTTCCTTCTCGTCTGCCTTCAGTTCCTCCTCGAGGCGCTGATCGGTTTCCGGGTCGCGACCGCGCCTTCGGGTCCCCGCAAGGGGACGGTACTCGAGGTCACGACCCTGGACACGGACCAGCATTTCTGGGGAAGCACCGGCAATGCACCGATGGCCGCGTTTCAGAAAGAACATGTAGGGCGACGGATTGATGAATCGAAGGGCCCGGTAGACATTGAAAGGATCACCCTGAAAGTCCATCTCGAAGACCTGGGAGAGGACGACCTGGAAGATGTCCCCGGCGCGAATGTACTCCTTCGCCTGCTCCACGGCGGCACAATAAGCGTCAGCAGTGGAACGGGACCGTACGCGACCCGGCGGCACCGTCACGCTTCCGGCATTCCACGTCCGGTCACCGGGGAGGACTTCGGCGTCACTCGGGTCTCCGGGACACGATTCATCGTCGCCATGGCCGCGAACATGCTCCTGGGGAGCCGGACGATCGAGGCGCGCCTCGATCTCCTCGATCTTCTCCGGACTCTCATGAGACATCACGACGATCTGGTGCCGCAGATGATCGAAAGCCAGCACGGTCGGGTAGAAGTCCATCAGAACGGATGAAAGGATGTCGGAGCCGGAATGTCGGTTCGGGATCCGTTCCAGCTCGCGGATCATCTCGTAGCTGAACCCGCCGACCGCACCGCCGGTAAACGGAGGAAGGCCTGGATGCACCGGCAAAGTAGGTGGGAAGCCCTTCCTGAAATCGGCGAAGCATCCATCGAAACTGCGGGAAGGGTCGACCCCGATGAAAGAATATCGGGCAACCCTCTCGCCTCCCTCGACCGATTCGAGCAGGAATGCCCGCTCACTGGAAGCCGAGACCCTCAGGAACGCAGATACAGGAGTCAACAGGTCGGCCAAAACCGTCTTGTGATGAATCATGTCCGGTCCAATTCCCTTCCACTTCTTCCGCCGCCCCTAAATACAAAAAGGCCGTGGAGAACTGTCTCCACGGCCTCTTTTTCGATTGACTATCTCTACTTCAGGTTACATGAGACCGACAGTCCTCGGCACCGATGTCAATTTCGCCACCAATGCCAGAGGGACTTGTTCGAACTCATGATCTTCCCGGCTCATAAGTGTAGCACAGCATTCTCGCGCCAGGCAACGGAGGAAATGGGGCATGACCCGGACTGCAGGGTCGTCTTGGGATCACCCCTGCGACATGGAGCGCAGGAACTCCTCGTTGCTGGGCGTCTTGCCGAGCTTATCGAGCAGCAACTCCATCGATTCGGTCACCGACAGAGGATTGAGGACCTTGCGAAGTACCCAGACCCGGTTCAGTGTCGCATCGTCGAGCAGAAGTTCTTCCTTCCGAGTTCCCGACCGGTTGATGTCGATCGCCGGGAAGATGCGCTTGTCGACGAGACGACGGTCGAGAACCAGTTCCATGTTCCCGGTACCCTTGAACTCCTCGAAGATGACGTCGTCCATACGGCTGCCCGTATCGATCAAAGCCGTTGCGATGATGGTCAGGCTGCCCCCCTCTTCCAGATTCCGGGCGGCACCGAAGAAGCGCTTCGGTCTCTGCAGGGCGTTGGAATCAACACCACCGGAGAGTACCTTGCCGGATGGCGGCACGACGGTATTGTAGGCTCGTGCCAGTCGCGTGATCGAATCGAGGAGGATGACGACATCCTTGTTGTGCTCGACCAGACGCTTGGCCTTTTCGAGCACCATCTCAGCCACCTGGACATGACGTGACGCGGGTTCGTCGAAGGTGGAACTGACCACCTCGCCGTTGACCGACCTCAGCATATCGGTGACCTCTTCCGGGCGCTCGTCGATGAGGAGTACGATCAAGACGATCTCGGGATGGTTCACCTCAATCGAATGGGCGATGCTTTGCAGGATCATCGTCTTACCGGCGCGGGGAGGCGAAACGATCAGACCACGCTGCCCCTTCCCGATCGGGTTCATCAGATCCATCACTCTCCCGGTCAGATTCTCGGACTCCGTTTCGAGCTTGATCCGTTCGAGCGGATAAAGCGGCGTCAGATTCTCGAAGAAGGTCCGCTCACGGGCAACCTCCGGATGTTCGAAGTTGATGGCCTCGACTTTGATCAGCGCGAAGTAGCGCTCACCGTCCTTGGGCGGACGGACCTGACCGGAGACCGTGTCCCCGGTTCGCAGATCGAATTTGCGGATCTGCGAAGGAGAGACGTAGATGTCGTCGGGTCCCGGCAGATAGTTGTACTCGGGAGCCCGCAAGAATCCGAACCCGTCCGGAAGCGTCTCCAGCACTCCCTCCGAGAAAATCAGACCGCTTCTCTCGGTCTGAGCCTTGAGGATCTGGAAGATCAGTTCCTGCTTGCGCAGCCCGGCCGCCCCTTCGATCTCCAGCGATTTGGCGATCTTGTTGAGGGTCTGGATGTTCATCTCCTTGAGCTCCTGAATGTTCAGGGGCTCGCCGTTCTCCTTCGTGCCCTTCTTCTTCGGTTTCACATCCGTTTTCGAATCAGTCACTTCAGCCATAGGTGCACCTCGAACACGGCCGGCGACCGGAAGCCGAAACAGTGAGCATCCGGCCCTGGGCGCTGGCCCTTCCTGCAATTAGATGTTGACTCCGGAATTCTCGATCATCCGCCAGAGTTCGTGCCGGCCCTCCCCGGTGGTCGAAGAGAAAGCCACGACAGGCGACCTGGAGACTTTCTCGCGAATCGCCTGAACCGATCGCAATCTGCGGCTACTGGAGATCTTGTCGGTCTTCGTCGCCGCAATCACGAAAGGCAGCCCCAACTCCTCCAGGTACTTCACCATCTCGAAATCCAGCTCCGTAGGATCTCGCCGCGCATCGACGATGACCACCGTCATCCGAAGCGGCGAGTACTCGGAGAAGAACTCTTCGATCATGAACGCCCAACGCTCGCGAACACGTTCGGGAACCCGGGCGAAACCATATCCGGGCAGATCGACGAACATCCACTTCTCATCGATCGAAAAAAAGTTGATGTACTGTGTCCTGCCCGGCGTCGAGCTCGTTCGAGCGAGCCCCTTCGCTCCAACCAGACAGTTGATCAGACTCGACTTTCCGACGTTCGAGCGACCTGCAAACGCGATCGCCGGAATCTTCGATCGAGGGTAGCCATCTTTTCGGTCTGCACTCTTGACAAACCGAGCATTGCGCAAAGAACCACTCCGCACGCCAGAAATTCGGGGAATCTTCGGCTCAATGGACGCCGGGGCGGTTATTCTCATCCGGCTTGATCACATCGGGCGGCTGACGCTCCTGGTAGGACTCGTCCGACTCGCGCTCCGAGTCTCCCCCTTCTGACCTCTTTTCTCTGCCGATCGGCCGCTCGAGGGCCATATTCAGTACTTCATCCATGCTCTCGACCAGCATGATCTTAAGATCTTCACGGACCGAATCCGGAATATCCTTCAGGTCCTTTTCGTTTTCCTTCGGCAGAAGGACGGTCTTGATCCCCGCCCGATGCGCCGCGAGGACCTTCTCCTTGACCCCGCCGATGGGCAGCACCTTGCCGCGAAGCGTGATTTCTCCGGTCATGGCCACGTCGCGCTTGACGGGAATACCCGAAAGAGCCGATACGATCGTCGTCGCCAGCGTGATGCCTGCCGACGGCCCGTCCTTGGGAATGGCACCTTCCGGGACGTGCACGTGCATGTCTTTGAGCTTGTAAAAGTCCTTGGTCAGGCCCCAGTCAGCACCGCGGGAGCGGACAAACGAGAGCGCGGCGCGCGCGGACTCCTGCATCACCTCACCCAGCTTTCCGGTGAGCTGCAGCTCGCCCTTTCCGTCCATGGTCGTCGCCTCGGTGAGAAGTACTTCTCCTCCCACCTCGGTCCAGGCCAGTCCGGTCGCCAGACCCACCTCATTCTCCTCGGCGGCGAGCTGTTGACGATACCTTTTCACACCCAGCAGCTCATTCACCTTTGCAGCATCCACCACATAGGGCTCGTCACTCAACTGGCGAGTAACCACCTTGCGAGCGATCTTGCGCATCACGTTGCCGATTTCGCGCTCGAGGTTGCGCACACCCGACTCTCGCGTGTAGTGGCGAATCAACTCGAGGATCGCTGCGTCATCAAACTTCAGCTGGTCGGAGCTCAGGCCTTTCTGCTCCAGCTGTTTCGGGACCAGGAACTGCTTCGCGATCTGAAGCTTCTCAATCTCCGTATATCCCGAGATCTCGATGATCTCCATGCGGTCGCGAAGCGGAGCGGGAACCGTATGCAGGACGTTGGCCGTGCACACGAAAAGGACCTCGGAAAGATCGAACTCCGTATCCAGATAATGGTCCACGAACGACTGATTGTGCTCCGGATCCAGGACCTCCATCAGGGCCGCCGAGGGATCGCCCCGGAAGTCCATGCTCATCTTGTCGATTTCATCGAGCAGGAAGATCGGATTTCTGGTACCGGCCTTTCGCATCATCTGGATGATCTGACCCGGCAATGCCCCGATGTAGGTCCGCCGGTGCCCCCGGATCTCCGCCTCGTCACGGACTCCACCGAGCGACTGGCGCACGAACTTGCGTCCCGTCGCCCGGCCGATCGAACGGCCCAGCGAGGTCTTACCGACACCGGGAGGTCCGACGAAGCAGAGAATCGATCCCTGCACCGACTTCTTGCGGTTCTGGCCCAGAAGCTGGCGAACTGCCAGGAATTCGAGAATCCGTTCCTTGACCTTTTCCAGTCCGTAGTGATCCTCGTTGAGTATCCGCTCGGCACGTTCGATGTCACGGACCTCGCGGCTTCGCTTGCTCCAGGGCATGCTGATCAGCCAGTCAAGGTAGGTGCGCGAGACGGTCGTTTCGGCGCTCATCGGCGGCATCTGCTCAAGCCGCTTGATCTCGCTCACCGCCTTTTCATGAGCGTCTTTCGGCATCTTGGCCGCCTCGACCTTCTCCTTCAGCTCCTCGATCTCACTCTTGTCGTCCCGACCGAGTTCCTTCTGAATCGCGCGGATCTTTTCATTCAGGTAGTACTCGCGCTGGGCCTTTTCCATGCCCCGGCGCACGCGCCCCTGAATGGACTTGTCCATCTGGATCTTCTCGATCTCGATCTCGATGAAATGGATGATCTGTTCCATCCGCCCCGCGGGATCCACGATCTCGAGAAGCGTCTGTTTGTCCTCCACCGAAATCGGAAGATTCGCGGCAATCGTGTCTGCCAGACGCTCGGTCTCGGTATTCTTGATGGCCTGAAGGATCGCCTCGTAATTGATGTTGGGATTGAGCTTGGCAAACTCCTCGAACTGCAGCGTGAGCCGCTTGGTCAGGAGACCCATCTTGGCCGGAGAGACCCTGGGAATCGGATCGAACTGAACGGTTGCCTGAAACGAACCGTCGATCTCGACGATATCCACCGTGCGCGCTCTTTGACCCCCTTCAACCAGGACGCGAATGTTGCCGTCCGGCAACTTCAAACTCTGGGCAATCGTCGAAACGGTCCCGACCTGATAGATATCGTCGGCTTTCGGATTGTCCTGCGAAGCGTCTTTCTGGGTCGCGAGGTAGATTTTCTTGTCCCCCTGCAACGCCGCTTCAAGCGCGCGAACGGAGGACGCGCGGCCGATCACGAAGGGGACCATCATATAGGGAAAGACCACAACGTCCCGGATCGGGACCATCGGGTAAACATGCTTCATATCGCTTTGTCGTTGTTCATTCATTGTTAAATTCTGTATCGGAAGTGGGTATCCTCCCTGTTAGATGCTCGGGGTCGGCCCTGTGTTTCAAACTTCCGCGCACCTTCGTGTCGAAGTCGGTCTGGGAAAATCCGCCGGACTACCGGCTGAGGCCAGGTCTTGGTTTCACCCTCGAAGGCCTAGCCGGCCTTCTCAAGGAGTTTGAAGACAACCTCCTTGTTCTCCACCATCTCGCGGGTGACCACGAATTCTTTGACTTTGGTGGAGGAGGGCAACTCGTACATCAAGTCCAACATAAGATCTTCCATGATCATACGCAAGCCCCGTGCGCCGATCTTCCGCTCGATGGCCAGTTCGGCAATGGCGCGCAGCGAGTCGTCCGTGAATCTCAGGGCCACGCTCTCAAACTCGAACATCTTCTGATACTGCTTGACGAGTGAGTTCTTGGGCCGGGTCAGAATCTGAACCAGCGCATCGATGTCGAGATCGTGCAAAGCGGACATGATGGGCAGTCGTCCGACGAATTCGGGGATGAGCCCGTACTTGATGAGGTCCTCTGGGAGCACGTGTGCAAGCGTCTCGGATTCGCCCAGGCTCTTCCAGAAGTTCTGCGACAGGTTGGTGCCGAACCCGATCCCGTTACGGCCCAGCCGCCTCTTGATGATTTTGTCCAGTCCCACGAATGCGCCGCCGCAAATGAAGAGGATGTTGGTCGTGTCGACCTGGACGAATTCCTGATGAGGGTGCTTGCGTCCTCCCTGCGGAGGCACGTTGGCAACCGTCCCCTCCAGGATCTTCAAAAGCGCCTGCTGAACTCCCTCGCCCGACACATCACGGGTGATCGAGGGGTTTTCGTCCTTGCGCGAAATCTTGTCGATCTCGTCGATGTAGATGATCCCCTGCATACAGCGTTCGCGGTCGCCGCCGGCCGCCTGAAGCAACTTGAGGATAATGTTCTCCACATCCTCACCGACGTATCCGGCCTCGGTCAGCGTCGTCGCATCGACGATCGCAAATGGGACGGACAGCATTCGGGCGAGTGTCTGGGCGAGCAGCGTCTTTCCGGTTCCGGTGGGACCGATCAACAGAACATTGCTCTTGGCGATTTCGACTTCCTGATGCCGCCGCTTCCCAAGCTTGATCCGCTTGTAGTGATTGTAGACGGCCACGGAGAGTTTCTTCTTCGCCAATTCCTGACCGATGACGAAATCATCGAGAAAACCCTTGATCTCGGTCGGCTTGGGCAGCGTGTCCCGAATGGAAGACGCCTCGGCGGAAAAATCGTCCGTGATGATCTCGTTGCAGACGTCGACGCACTCGTCGCAGATGAAAACCGTCGGACCGGCGATCAGCTTCTTGACGTCGTTCTGGCTCTTGTTACAGAAAGAGCACCTTAAGACGTCATCACCATCCTTTTTCAACTGAACCCCCTGCTCGAAATCTCGTCGGGCCAATTATGCTTTCGATCGGTGACATCCTCCGCGCCGACGGCTACGTGTGCTTCTCGATAATCTTGTCAATAATACCATATTCCAGCGCCTGCTCCACCCCCATTATGTAGTCCCGTTCGACATCCGTGGAGACCCGCGCAACCTCCTGTCCGGTGTGGCGTGCCAGAATTTCGTTGGTCATTTGCCGCAGCCGGAGGATCTCTCTGGCGTGGATGTCGATATCCGTGGCCTGCCCGGAAAGCCCCGTCATCGCGGGCTGGTGTATGAGGATTCGGCTGTGGGGGAGGGCGAACCGCTTGGTCGACTCACCGGCCGCCAGCAACAACGCTCCCATGGAAGCCGCCTGCCCGATGCAGATCGTATTGACGTCGTTCTTGATGAACTGCATCGTGTCGTAAATGGCCAGGCCCGCCGTGATCGAGCCCCCCGGTGAATTGATGTAGAGGTAAACGTCCCGATCGGGATCTTCCGCCTCCAGGAACAATAACTGAGCCGTCACCAGATTGGCGACGTTGTCGTCGATGGGCGTGCCGACGAAAATGATGTTGTCCTTGAGCAAGCGTGAGTAGATGTCGTAGGCGCGCTCGCCCCGGTTGGTCTGCTCGACCACCATTGGAATCAGTGCCATAAGTCGTTCCTTTTCGCTTCTTGTCGTAGCCCGGCTCCTCAATGAACCTTGGCGCTCTGAATGATGAGGTCCATCACCCGGCTGCGCAGCAGTTCCTGCTCCAGGGCGGCTCGTTGCTCGGGATCTCCGAAGTACTGCGCCACCTTTTCCCGGGGCTGGTTGAGCCGGCCCGCCATCTGCTCGACCTCCTGGTCGAACTCCTCTTCAGTGATCTTCAGCTCTTCTTTCCGGGCGATCTTGTCCAGGATCAGTCCGATGCGCACTTCCTTCTCCGCCTCCGGCTGCATCTCGCTGCGAAGCTCGTTCCAGTTGATATTGGCCCTGGCCGGGTCCACACCCCGTGAAGCCACTTCACGGGCCACCCCCTCCAGTTTCTCACGGAGTCGGCTGCGAACGAGAACCGAAGGAACTTCGAAGGAGACGTCCGCAAGGAGCTTCTCATGGAGAGCGCCTCGCATTTCGGCGTCCTTCTCGTGCTCCTGACGATGTGCCAGATCGTGACGAATCCGTTCGCGCACGTCCTCGAGCGAATCGAAACTGCCCAGATCCTTGGCGAATTCATCGTTCAGTTCGGGCAACTCGCGGCCTTTGATATCCGTCACATGAACGGTGAACCGCACCTTGCGACCGGCCAGCTTTCCCTCTGGGTAGTCCTCATCATATTCGACGTCGAAGGACTTCTCTTCGCCGATGTTCATGCCGACCAGATTCTCTCGAAAGGTCGGGTGCGTCCCCTCATTCTCGACACGCACCATAACGTCTTCCTGCTCGATCGCCGTACCGGTCGGCTTGCCTTCGGCTTCATCGGCGTACTCGCCCTTCAAATCCACGATGGCGGCATCTCCGATCTCGATGGGGCGATCCTCGATCGAGACGAGTGTGGCCTGCTGCTCCCGCAGCTTCTCGAGCTGCTCGTCGACGTCGGCATCCGTGACCGACTTCTCTTCGACCTCGATCTCGAGTCCCCGATAGCGGGGAAGCTCGAAGTCGGGAGCCACCTCGAAATGCGCCTCATAGCTGAGGGGCTTCCCTTCCTCGGCTTCCACCTTCTCCAGTCGCGGTTCGCCGAGAAACTCCACCTTCTTCTCCTTCAAGACTTCCTGAAAGGATTCCGGAACGAGCTTGCTCACCACGTCGCCGCGGATGTCCGAAGCGTATCGTCGCTTGATCAGTCCCAGCGGTGCTTTCCCTGGCCGGAAGCCCGGTACCCGGGCATGTCTTCGGTATTCTTCGGCAACGCTTTGGAAGCGACTGGACGCATCCGTGGCCGACACCTCGACCTTGAGGATCTTCTCGACGCTGCTCACATCTTCGAGATCAGCATGGATTTCCATCGCGCTATTGTAATCAAATCGAGACCGATGGTGGAAAGCCCACGTCAGCCCAACCTGTCCAATTCGTGATTCTCGATCTGCAATTCAGGGCCGAGCCGGCGCAGTCAAGTGCTCGGGAACAGTTACGCAATCGCAGATTAGAGACCTCAGATTCTCGAGTGCCGCCGAAGCGGTCCGGTTACGTTGACAAGTCCGGCCCTCAACCATAGAATGTCGCTTTCCAACCAGGGTGGGCCGCTAGCTCAAGTGGTAGAGCAAGTGACTCTTAATCACTAGGTTCAAGGTTCGAGTCCTTGGCGGCTCACCATCTCCCGTGCACCCTTCGCTGTGACCGACACTTCGTTCGCCCTTCGCCCTTCGCACCTTGAGAGTCAGTTTGTTCCGCCGGAGTGGCACTGCGTGCAGGGGGTCTGCTGCCAGACGCCGCCGACGGCGACGGGATGCTGAAATGCCAAACCCTCCTCGCTCTTCCTGTATTCTTCGTGGCCGGCCTTACCCTGGGCGAGGATCACGTGACAGGTCGTGCAGTCATGGGGTATCACCTGTCCGTCCGAAGACTGGTGCCGGCCGTCATGACAGCGCATGCACCCCGGGAAAATCCAGTGGCCGATGTTGTTCGGATAGTCCGTCCAGCGGGATTTCATCGCCGGAAAGAAATTCTCGTCATAGATCCCCTGCAAAAGGCCGACGGCTTTCGTAATCTCATCACCCTGCCTCGACTGGAGGTCCGGGAAGTTCTTCTGGTAGTAGTCGTGGATCCCCTTTTCGATCCCCCGGTACGCCGCCTTCCGACTGTCATACTTCTGCGACAGGACACGAACCCCTTCCTGCCGGATGAAGGGCAACCGCGAAGTGAGGCTCCCCGAAGCCAGGGAGAGATTCACGGCCTCAACCGGGGAGCGAAAATCGTGGCTGGGCCGATTGTGACAGTCCATGCAGTCCATGGTGCGGACGTCCGCGCCGGCCCTCTGTTGCTGGGTAAGTGGAGACTGGCTGGAGTCGTATTCGACGCTCTTGCCGCTCGGCAGGTAGGTCACCTTCACCCAGGGAATCGTTTGTCGGTTCTCGTCGGTGGCGATGTATTCGACCCGGACATTGTCGGCTACGTGCCAGTGGATGCCGGCGGCGGTAGCCGTTTCAGGAGTCGTCCCACCGATCTTCAGGAGGAGTTCGACATTCCAACGGGAACTGGCCTTATCTGGCAGGAAGAAGGCTTTGGGCTCATCTTTCCCACCCCAGAGCGCCTTGGGCCAATGGCACTGCTCGCACACCTGCCGGGCCGGGCGGAGATCGGTGATCGTGCCCGGGATCGGTCTCGGGTACTTGTCGGCCAGTGTGGCATAGACCTGGTACAGCCCAGACAACTTGGAACGGACATACCAGGTAGCTCCCGGACCGACATGGCAGTCGACACACTTCACCTGGGCGTGGGGAGAGTCTCGATGCGTCACGAATTCCGGCTTCATGACCGTGTGACACAATTGCCCGCAGAACGTCACCGAATCAGTGTATTGGTAGGCTCGATATCCCCCGTAGACTGAAAAGAACAACAGGATCGTCGATCCGACCAGAAAGGCAAAGGTCGCATTGCGATGCGTCGGATTGTTTAGATCGATCTTGGGGAAGCGAGGTATCGAGTGCTGTCCGGTCTTGCGCCACCGCCACCATTCGACGACCATCCCGACCGGAATCAGGATCAGGCCAAGCAGAATGAAGGCCGGGACCAGGATGAAGATCACCAAGCCCGCATAGGGAACTCGATTCGGCTCGGCAAAGGTGTGGAAGATGAACAGAAATACGAAGACCGCGAACGCCAACGTCGCCAAAGCAGCGCCGATGTAGCTGACCCAGTTGTGAAATGAATCGGGAAGTCGCATGCTTTCAACGTCCTGACGAACTTCTGCGTCAACAATGCCTTACCTTTCTCGATTCTTCAACCGAGTGGACGCTCGAATGTGCGGCTGAAGGACATCGGACGGGAGAAAAGCACCCGGAGCCACTGGCGCGACTCGACTTCATTGAACAAGCATGAAGGAGTTCCAGAGGGTCACCGAACTGGCGCCGGGGACCGACGTCGCGTACATCTCGGTGGCTCGGAAGAGCTTCTTCGACAGCGACGCAGACGAGGCGGTACGCATCGCGCGCGAAGGCCTCGAGAAAGGAAATCAGCATTTCATGCTGCTGGCTCTCTTGGGAAAAGGCGCGCGTCGGAACCCGAACGACGTGAGGGACCCGGCGGCTCGATCGTCGGAAACCGGGCTTTTCACGGCTGATCGACGCCAGCCGCGCCCGGGCAGAACGGCGGGCGGTCTCACGGAATCGGTCGGCCTCGGACGGTTCGACCTCTCCTTCCGTCACTTCGTTCCGGCTCTGACGTCCTGGAACCGCTTCTCCCGTTCTCACTCCGAATCGGAAATCTCACATCGCTCACCCGGCCTTGATTGCCTCCGCGTAGAGGCGTTCGTAAAGCGGCCTGCATTCACCGAGCAGGGGTTCGAGGTGCTCGGCCACCGGTTGGGATTTGGAACGGTACGGCATGAAGCCCGTGGAACGGCGGACTTGTTCGTACCAGTGCATGGCCCAGATCCCTTCCTCGGGGCGAGGGCCCGGCGGCCAGGACAGCATCTGGTCGGAGAAAGGAATTCCGAGACGGCAACACAACTCGCCCAGAACGCTTCTCGGGTCGAGGAGCAGTTCCCGAGCGTCGAGAACGATGGGATGCTCGCCCTCAGCCTCCAGATACTCCAGAAGGCGAACCTGAGTGGGGTAACCCGTGTCCTGCAGCGCCGGTCTGTTTACGACCTTCGCAAAGGACGAGAGCATCTCGGAAGGTTCTCGGATCAGGAGGACGTTGTGCAACTGACGGAGGAATCCCCAGTCCAGCTCCACCAGGTGATGGGCCATGTTCTTGAAGAAGACGACCGGTCGCTCGTGTCGGCCGAGAAGAAGGTCTCGTACAACACGCACTCCGTCGGTCTCCATCGTTTCGATCACTCGACTCGCTCCGGGATGATAGAAGCGCGCATCCGAATGGGCCAGGTAATGACCGTAGAGCGGCTCGTCGAACACCTGGGTGTCCGGGCGCTGCGCAAAGGAGTACATCAGAGCCGTCGAGACGTTGCGGGGACCCGACCAAAGGGAGATGCGCATCGGGGTGCCGCCGGTCTTCACCTTTTCTTCCATCGGTGCTCCCCGCCACTGGCTTCGACTTCTTCCGCGACCCTCGCCTCGTAAAGCCGACGCAATTCCGCGGTTCTCCGTCCCTGGGAGCCCAATCCAATCGTTCTTCCGTCGACCTCGACGACGGGTGTCACGCCGCCGAACGTTCCCGTCACAAAAGCCTCGCTCGCATCGTAGACATTGGTCAGCGTGAAGGGGCGCTCTGTGACCGGAATGCCGTTCCTGCGGCACAGCTCGATGATGAGCGAACGGGTGACGCCGTGCAGGCAGTACTGACCCGTGGAGGTCCAGACCTCCTCCCCGCGGACGACGAAGAAGTTCGTCGCATTGCAGGTGGCGACGAATCCGTGGATATCGAGCATGAGAGCTTCGTCGGCTCCTCCTTTCAGCGCCTGAATCAACGCGATGACTTCGTGAAGCTTGCTGTGACAGTTCAGTTGCGGGTCGAGATAGTCGGGAGAGCCCCGTCGCGTCGCCGCGGTGAAGAGTCGGATTCCCCGGCGGGTCGTCTCGGGACTGGCCAGTTTGTGCTCGGCGATGATGACGACCGTCGGTCCACCGAGAGTCAGACGGGGATCCTGACTGGGTGTTTCCTTGACTCCCCGCGTCACCATCAACCGGACATGGACTCCGGTTTCCATCCTGTTGGCGCGGACTGTCTCGAGGAGTGCCTGAGTGAGTTCGTCCCGGCCCATGCCGAGATCCAGATCGATCGCGGCGGCACCCTGGAAGAGTCGCTCCAGATGGCGGTCGAGAAAGAGAAAGGTCTGTTCGTGATAGCGGATGCCTTCCCAAACGCCGTCACCGATGAGAAAACCGCTGTCGAAAACGGATACCTTGGCTTCCGATCGCGGAACGAGCGCCCCGTTCATGTAGATCAGGACCTGTTCATTGCGCGGATCGGGTAGAGCATCGTGTGTGCTGCGCCCTTGGCCCGGCAATGCAAAACCCCCTTCTGCTGGCTATGGACTCTCCATCGACAGAAA
Source organism: uncultured Acidobacteriota bacterium (assembly GCA_963823995.1). GTDB lineage: Bacteria > Acidobacteriota > UBA6911 > RPQK01 > JAPXNP01 > JARRKC01. The sequence goes on along the minus strand of CAWGNQ010000006.1, from coordinate 739,150 downwards.
TTGCGGAGGCCGGATTTGCCAAGGTACCACGCCGAGTCATCCGAGATCCATGACCGTGGTCAATCAGGACCGATCCCGAAGAGCCCCCGGCTTCGGGCACAGCGAGCGCCCCGATCATTCCGAGCGAACGTGCGGGAAATTGGTGACACGCACGCAATTCGATCGTAACGTACTGTAAAGAAAGGATTCGGAGGGCGGTCTGGCACCATTGAGGCTCGTCTTTGAACCCGATCACGATCTCGAAAGACGCCGCACGGAGCTTCCGGTTGACCTCCCGGAAGAGGAGGCGCTTCTCCTCGAGGTCGCGACGCACTTCGGCATCATCCCGCTCAGGTACCTCGACGATATCGAGCTCCTCTTTATGGATGATCCGCGCATACGCAGACTCCTGGAGCATTGCAGTGAGTTCTCCTGTCTTCAACCATTTCGAGAGCATCCAGTCAAAGCCCTTGTTGACTCAAACACATTGCATTCCCATGTTCGACCCCTTGCTTTCACGCGGAATATACTGAATTTATGGATCGACAGCCGCTTACGGAAAATCGAGCTCGCCTCAGGACCGGCGCCGTACTCCTCACCTGGTTCCTGCTCGCGGCTGGGCTTGCGCCGGCGCAACCCGCGCCGAGGCCGAAGTCTCCGGAAATTCTCGACTACATCCGCGAAACCTGGAATGTACTGACGCGTTCGAACCACGATCTCGCGACTGCCGCGGTGGATCCGAAGTTTTACCCGGACGCGAACGGCCGTTGGCCCGTGTTCGTTTCGCGATCCGAAGACCTTGCCGGGATCGCACAGAAGCTTCGCAAGGAGATGCCCGCCGGTGATTTCTCGAAGATCGTGCTGCGCCGGCTTCCGTCGGACGTTTCCCGGCTCAGCGTCCAGGGCCTTTTGTACCTGCCGTTCCCCTATGTGGTTCCGGGCGGGCGGTTCAACGAAATGTATGGCTGGGACAGCTACTTCATCCTGGTAGGTCTGCTGCACGACAACGACGTGGAACTCGCGAAAGGCATGGCGGACAACTTCTTGTATGAGATCCGACAATACGGCAAGGTCCTGAACGCGAATCGAACCTACTACCTGCACCGCTCGCAGCCCCCGTTTCTGACCGGGATGCTGCTTGGCGTGTACGAGAAGACGCACGACAAAGACTGGCTCGCTGCAGCGATTCCCGCGATCGAAGCATACTACCGGTTCTGGACCAGCGCACCTCACCTGACGCCTGCGACAGGCCTGTCCCGCTACTACAGCACGGGTGAGGGCCCTGCGCCCGAGGTGCTCTCGGCGGAGCGCGATGCCGAAGGCCGCACGCACTACGACCTGGTGAAGAAGTTCTACAGGACGCATCAGATCACGGCATACGACGTAACCCAGTACTATGACCGCGAAACCGATACGCTGACGCCGCTCTTTTACAAGGGCGACCGCTCGATGCGCGAGTCGGGTTTCGATCCCTCGAACCGCTACGGCCCGTTCAGTATCGATATCATCCACTACGATCCGGTCGGACTCAATTCACTCCTGTACCTGATGGAGGTACAGACGGCGGATATCCTTCGGAAGGTGGGGCGGGCGCGAGATGCGCACGTCTGGGAACAGCGTGCGGACGAGCGTGCGGAGCGGATCAACCGACTGATGTGGGACACGAAGGACGGTTTGTACTATGACTACGACCTTCAAACCCAGCGAGTTCTCCGCTATCCGTTCCTTACGACGTTCTACCCGCTGTGGGCCGGCATCGCAAGCCGCGAACAGGCCGCCAACGTAGTGGCCAATCTCGGTAAGTTCGAGCGACCCGGAGGATTGCAGACCAGCGCAACGCGGAGCGGCAGCCAGTGGGATGCACCGTTCGGCTGGGCGCCGCTGCAGATGATCGCTGTCGACGGACTGCGCCGATATGGATACAACAAGGAAGCAGACCGCATTTCCAGGGAGTTCCTCACGCTGGTTCTCGCCGAGTTCCGCAGGACCGGCACGATCGTTGAGAAATACAACGTGGTGGACCGGAGCGCGAATCTCGGAGCCGAGATCCAGTTCGGCTATCATTCGAATCAAATCGGATTCGGTTGGACGAACGCGGCTTTTACGCACCTGCTGGATGAACTGCCGACAAGCGAACGCCGCCGAATCCTCGAGCGCCGGGCCGCTCGTGGACGCGCGCCCTAGGCGCGGGGCTAATTTGCTCAATGCCTTCGCTTCGCCGATTCTTCAACCGAGTTGACGTTTGAATGAGCGGCAGAAGGACATCGGACGGTAGAAAAGCACGACTTCGCTCTCCTGCTCCGATATCCTGACTGGAGGTAACCGGAAACCAAACGGAAAGCCATGACACGACAGATGACCGGACGCCGGAATTCCACTGAGGCGGAGATTCTGTGGACGCCTTCGCCAAGCCGGATCGCTGCGAGCAGGATGACCCGATTTCAGACCTACATAGAGCAGCAGACGGGTCGACGCTTTCCAGGCTACCGTGCGCTGCACGCCTGGAGTATCGAGTCTCCTGAAGCGTTCTGGGAATCCATGCTCGATTTCAACTCCGTACGGTGGTCAGGCGATCCCTCTCCCGTCGTCACGAGCCGGACAATGCCGGGCGCGCGATGGTTCCCAAACCTCCGGCTCGACTTCGCTCGAAATCTGCTGGACAGAGAGTTCTCCGGCCCTGCCATCCTCGCCGTGAGCGAAACTTCGGATCGGCCCAGGGAGATTTCGGCAGCGGAACTGGGGGAACAGGTCGCGGCCGTTGCCCGGGGACTTCACCGGCTGGGCATTCAGGAGGGAGACCGCGTCGCCGGCTACCTCGCCAACATCCCGGAAGCCATCATCGCCTGCCTCGGCAGTGCCTCGGTCGGCGCCGTCTGGAGCAGCGCATCCCCCGACTTCGGTCTGCGTGCGCTCGTGGACCGGCTCTCCGAGGTCGAGCCGCGTGTGGTCTTTGCCAGCTCGGAATACCGATATGGAGGCAAGACTTTTTCCACCGAATCGGTCCTCCGGGAGCTCAAACACAAGGTCCCGTCGATCGAGGCGGTCGTCACCGTCGGACCGGACACCGCAGGAGTCGGCGACCTCTCCTGGAACGGCTTTCTGGATTCGAGCAAGGGGGAAGCACTTCAGGCCAGGGAACGCCCGTTCAACCACCCCCTCTATGTCCTCTTTTCTTCCGGGACCACGGGAAAGCCCAAATGTATGGTCCACGGTGCGGGAGGGACCCTTGTTCAACATCTGAAGGAACTCCGTCTGCACTGTAACCTCGGTCGGGGATCGCGCCTCCTCTTCTTCACGACCTGCGGGTGGATGATGTGGAACTGGCAGGTGACCGCACTGGCCACCGGAGCCACGGTGTGTTTGTACGACGGGCATCCCGGGTATCCCTCTCTTGATCGACTCTGGTCGATTGCGCGAGATCTCGGAGTCACACATCTCGGGACCAGCGGCCGTTATCTCGAGGCCTGCATGAAGCAGCGTTGCCGCGTCGATCCGCCGAGCGAAACCCTGGAGTCGGTTCTATACACGGGCTCACCGCTGTCGCCCGACGGATTCCGGTGGGTCTACGACGCCGTGTCCGACGATCTCCATCTGGCCGGCATCAGTGGTGGGACCGACATCGTCTCCTGTTTCGTTCTCGGAAACCCGAACCTGCCGGTGCGGGCCGGAGAGATCCAGTGCAAGGGTCTGGGCGTGGACGTGGTCGCCCTCGACGAAGCCGGCCGTGAGGTTACGGATCGCCCGGGTGAACTGGTCTGCCGTCAGCCTTTGCCCTCGATGCCCCTCGAGTTTCTCAACGATCCGGACGGCAGTCGGTACCGAGCGGCCTACTTCGAGCAGTATCCGGGCTACTGGACGCACGGCGACTTCGTCGAGTTCCGGTCTGCGAGTGGAGGTGTCGTGATCTACGGAAGAAGTGATGCGACGCTCAATCCGGGGGGAGTTCGCATCGGAGCCGCAGAAATCTACAATACCTTGACGGGTATCCCGGAGATAACCGGGGCACTCGTTACCGGATGGACACCACCGGGTCGCTCCGACGAGATCATCATTCTTGCCGTAACGATTCGGGATCCGGGTCCGGTGCCCGTCGAAGCGGCGCCGGAACTCACAAACCGGATTCGCACGGCACTGCGGGAGAACTGCTCTCCACGCCACGTTCCCAGAGCCGTGTTCGTAGTCAGCGGAATCCCCGTCACACGCAGTGGCAAGGTCGTGGAACTGAGCGTCAAGGCGGTCCTTTCGGGCCGCGAAGTCTCCAATCGCGACGCTCTGGCCAATCCCGCAATTCTCGACGAGTTCCAGAAGATCCGTCTTCGGCTGCTCGAAAGATGGGAAATGAAATCCGACGGGCGCGGAGCTTCGAATCGATCATGAGCAGGCCACACACCGAGCGACCTCTCTCCGATCACGCTCTCTCTCAGACGCTTCGCCGTATCGGACGCGGGCCGGCTGCTGTTGGCATCCTTCTCTTGTTGTCGTTCTTGGGCGGCCAACTGTTGGCAGCCGGCACAGGCCGGCAGGACGACGGAAAGTATGAAGGGGATCCGCAGGAGCAATCTTCCAACTCCTCGCAGTCCCGGCAAGACGGCCCGGAATCGAGTCAGGGAGGCGTCTCCTGGAAAGAACTGCTGGAGAAGGGGATGGATCTCTACCAGAAGTTCAATTTCCGGGGCTTCTACCCCCGCCTCGACTGGATTGCCAAGAAATCAGGCCCCGCATTGGGGATTAGATACTGGAACCCGGGTGCGATCGGAAGGCTCGATGCGATGGGTTCCGCTTTTTACTCGTGGAGGCATTACCAGCTCTATGACTTCCAGGTGGGCCGCATTCCCCACGCGGAGAACCGAATTCCACCGGAGACACTCGAGACGGAGGATATCGACAAGGTGGGCGATGTCGACCGAACCGGGTTCGATCGGTTCCAGCTCTATGGAGCCGCACGGTACCGCGACCGCACGGATGATTCCTTCTTCGGCCTGGGGCCCGACTCGGAAACGTCGGGTCGTCTTCGGTATCGGATCAAGGACGTTCTCGGCGAAGTCGTGACTGGCTACCGTCCCATTCCAGCGGTCGGCTTCACCGTACGGGCCGGCTACCTGCAACACTCCCTTGCCTGCAGCCGGACCGGTCCGCGGCTTTGTGCGGAATCGCCGAACCAGGTACCTGCAGGCGTCCTGGCCCCACCGGCCTATTTTCGGGTTCGTGCGACCGCCCTGATCGATTTCCGGGACGATGTCGGCAGACCGCACAAAGGCTTCATGTGGACGTTCGGCTGGACGAAATGGGACAACGTCAATGCCGGCAACCGCTTCAACTTCAACCAGTTCTCATCGGACGTTCGGGGATACGTTCCCGTGCATGGCAATCGGCACGTCATCGCCGTAAGAGGCGTGTTCATTGACGAAGATCCGGCCCCGAACAACCGCATTCCCTTCTTTCTCGAGCCTTCACTCGGCGGCAGTGACTCCCTGCGAGGCTATGAGTCCTTCCGGTTTCAGGGGGACAAGTCGATGTTGGTGCAGGCCGAGTATCGGTGGGAAGTTACGGACCGGTTCGGCTTTGCCCTTTTCGGCGACACCGGCACCGTCGCCATGCAGGGATCCCGGCTTTCGCTCGACGAACTGAAGAGCGACTGGGGAATCGGCGTCCGCATCCTGGGATTCAGGCGAGTCCTGCTTCGCCTCGACGAAGCCTTCAGCAACGAAGGCGCCCAGACCCAGTTTCGCCTATCCGCCGCCTTCTGACTCCCCTCTCCTCGGGTTCAGCCGACGGACTCTTTGCCCGCTGGCCCGCTGTCGATCGCGATCGATGTGAGCCGAACTTGCGGCCGCCTGCCTCGAGGGTCTTGGCGAGACTCCTTGTTCGGCATATGATCTTTGTCGGCGAATGTTGACATCCAAGGGGCTCCGACCAAAGCTGATGATCCTTCTTGCGGCTGTCGCGTTGCTTTCGTGCGGAGTCTCCCGGGATGAGAAAGAACGGGACCGGCCCAATTTCCTGTTCGTCCTGGTCGATGATCTCGGCTGGAGGGACCTCGGCTGCTATGGCAGTACCTTTTACGAAACGCCGAACATCGATCGTTTGTCCACACAGGGCATGCGTTTTACCAATGCCTACGCTGCCTGTCCGGTCTGCAGCCCCACCCGGGCCAGCATCATGACCGGTCGTTACCCTGCCCGCCTCAAGATCACCGACTGGATCCCCGGGCGTCAGGCATCACGGGGTCCGGATCCATCGGAAGAACTTCTGGGACCCGAGTTCCGCAATGAACTGCCGCTAACCGAGCGAACGATTGCTGAAGCCCTGAAGGAAGGTGCATACCGTACTTTCTTCGCAGGAAAATGGCATCTCGGCGGCGCGGGTTTCTATCCCGAAAGCCAGGGCTTCGATACGAACATCGCCGGAGCCGAGTTCGGCTGGCCCCGAGGCGGATACTTCTCCCCCTACGACAATCCGAAAATTCAGAACGGCCCTGAGGGGGAGTACTTGACCGATCGGTTGACGACCGAGACGATCCGCTTCATCGAATCGAACCGGGATCGTCGGTTTTTCGCTTACCTTTCCTTCTACACCGTTCATAACCCCATGCAGGCCAAAGAGCCATGGATCGAGCACTTCGAGGAAAAGCGCGCCGCCCTCGAACGCCCTGAGGGCCCACGGTTTCTGCCCGAAGGCTGGACACAGGCTCGGCAGGTGCAGGATCACGCCGTCTATGCCGCCATGGTCCACAGTCTGGACGAAAACGTGGGGCGGCTCATGGATGCACTGGAGGAGCTCGATTTGACCGGGAAGACGGTCGTGATCTTCATGTCAGACAATGGTGGTCTGTCGACAGCAGAAGGTTCACCGACTTCCAATCTCCCTCTGCGCGCCGGGAAGGGCTGGCTTTACGAGGGGGGAATTCGTGAGCCCCTGATCGTCCGCTATCCCGGCCTGATCGAAGCCGGGACTTCATGTGAAGCGCCGGTGATCAGTACGGACTTCTATTCCACCATTCTCGAGCTGGCCGGTCTTCCTCTGGAACCTCAGCAGCACGTCGACGGAGCAAGCTTCCTGCCTCTGCTCATTCAGTCGCCGGAGGCCGATCAGGCAGAACGCGCTCTCTTCTGGCATTATCCGCACTACTCGAACCAAGGAGGAGAGCCTGGAGGCGCGGTCCGCCAGGGCCGATACAAACTGATCGAGTTCTTCGAGGACGGTCGCTGCGAGTTGTACGATCTCAACTCCGATATTGGCGAGCAACATGACCTCGGGAAAGAACTGCCCGGCCGGACGACAGCACTCCGCACACTGCTGCATCAATGGCGGGACTCTGTCGGCGCGGACATGCCCGATCCGAATCCCGGATACGATCCGGCTGCACCCCGCCCCAAGAATTGAGCTCATTGCAGCGCAATCGACGAGCTCGGAACTCCCGTCTCGTCCCCCGGCCCCGCTTTCGGATTGCACTCACTCGGGGCTCTTTCGCGACTGGAGGAAGCTGACCACCTTCTTCAGCTCATCCGAATTCAGAATGCGGGAGTAGCCCGGCATGTTGTAGCCGCCGTTGAGCACACGGATGATCATCTGCTGTTCGGTCAGGCGGTTTCCGACCGTCGTGAGATCGGGTCCCCTCTTTCCGCCGTCTCCGGCGATGGTGTGGCAATAGACGCAGCCCTTCTCTGCGAAGAGCTGCCCTCCCAGGTAGACCGGCCCCGAAGAAACGCCGATGACTTTCTCCGAGAGGGGCTGAGCGCTGAAATCGGGGGACCAGGGAGCTTCGATTCCCGCCCTCCAGAGCACGGCAATCGAAATGACGATCGTGAGCACGATAGCCACGGCCCAGGGTCGCCGGCGGGGGCTGCGTTCGCCGGCCGGGAACACGAAAGGAAGCAGAAGGAGTATCAAACCTGCGACAGGGGGACCGAGAACGATCACGTAGTCTTCGGCTCCGTGCGGAAGAAGTGCCAGCACGGCGAAGTACCAGAGCAGGTACCAGTCCGGCCTCGGCTGTGCCTGAACCAGGGTCGGATTCGGAGCCCGGCCGAGCACCGGCGGACCGAACCACCAGGCAAGAAAGAGAACGCTCAGCAGCACGACCAGACCAAACAGCGCGTCCCGCCAGGCCGCATAGGGCCAGAACGGGACACCACTCGTATCGAGCAGCCGATTGTAGAACGAGCGGTATTCGTCTCGGTTGACCGGATGGTCGGCTCGAGGGGGCTCGGAAATGCCATTTCGAAGAACCAGATAGAGGTGCAGCCCTACCACGACGAAAATCAGTCCTGGGAGGATGAAGACATGAAGGACGAAGAAGCGGCTCAGTGTCACGCTGCTCAAGGTCTCGCCTGCCAGGAGCAATCGAGCGAGCCAGTGTCCGATATAGGGGACGCGGCCGGCCTGCTCGGCGCCGACGATCACACTCCAGACCGCATTCTGATCCCAGCGCAGCAATTGCCCCGTAAAACCCATTCCGACGGTGAACAGGAGAAGAAACAGGCCGCTGATCCAGTTCATCTCACGTGGAAACTTGTACGAACCGGTCAGGAAGACACGGATCATATGAACCCCGATGAAGAGAATCATCGAGGAGGCACCCCAGAAATGCATTCCTCGGACCACCGCACCAAACGTCACCGAGTTGGTGATGAAATCGAGGCTCTCATAAGCCGACGACGACGAAGGGACGAACATCGTCGCAAGGACGACGCCCGTTATCATCTGGATCGCGAAGGAGATCAAAACGGCACTGCCGAAGACATACGTCCAACCGGTGTCGGGTGGAACCGGGTGCGTGACCATCGGAACGACCATGTCGACGAGGCCCGTCCTGTCGTTGATCCAGTCCAAAGCCGTCTTGGCTATCTTCATTGCTGCGCCTTTCCTTCCCTGTGGGTCAAGAAGCATCGTCTTCAGGTGATCGGTATGGGGCTGGTCTGCACCTGGACTTTTCCTTTCCGTACCCTCACGGGGTACTGGGGCAAAGGCTTGGGAGGGGGCCCGGCAGCCACCGTACCGTCGGTGTAGTAGACGCCGCCGTGGCAGGGGCACATGAAGAGTTGCGCGCCCGACTCCCACCGGACAGGACATCCCAGATGCGTGCAGTTGAGGGAGAAGACGACGAACTCCGTCTCGGTCTGCCGGTGCAGCCATGCACCGGTGCGGGCGGTAACGCCAGACCATGGAACGGTCGAAACGTCCTCGATCTTGATTTCGACGATTTGACCGACTTCAAAGTCATCGACTTGGCCGACGTCCCGCCATGCCCCGGGTGTCTTTCTGAACAGGGGCGCCACCAGGAAGCCGATTGCAGGCACGCCGGCGGCAAGCGCGCCGGCCAGGCCCGCGGCGAGGCTCAGGAGCTTCAGAAACCTCCTGCGAGAGCTCATTTCGGGCCCACCCATCCGATGCTCAGCCGGCGTCACGAGTCAATTCCTCCATCCACGTCTTTATCGAAACCACGAACAGAACGAAACCCGCCAGAGAGATCACCCAGGACGTCAGGACCCCGAACAACAGCATCACAACCGACAGGGCGGCGACAGCCGGCCAATAGGTCCGTTCCGGAACTTCGAGAGACTCGGGACGGGTCCACTCTTCCGTGGGCTTCTGCCAGTGATCAGCCGTCTGGTCCTGAATCGCATCACTCTCGGCCATGGTGGTGCACCTCCTTTCCGATGGTCATCCTTGTTTGTTTTCCTTCCTCCAAGCGCGCCGCAGTGGACACCTCGGACGCCGGTGCCCTGTACCAGCGCTGAAGAACGATCATCAGGGCCGTCAGGAAGAACAGCCCGCCCAAGACCCACATCAGGACCCCTCCCAGTTGTTGATCATCCGCAGCATCGAGGCCCCAGTCGTTCCGGATCAGGTCGAGCGCATGATAAGGATCTCGGGGATGGACATAGTAGGGATAGAATCCTGCCGGCGCGAAGGTCAGGAGCACCCCGAGAACCGTGTTGGTCAATGCCCCCAGCCCGAGATAGCTGACAGCAGTCGCCGGCGGATAGCGGCGCTCCTCGATCGGCGTAAAGATCGGCCACCAGAAGATGACACCGGTGACCAGAAAGGTCAGATGCTCGAAGATGTGAATGCGTTCGTCCGCAAGAGTGGCGTTGTAGAGGACTGGAAGATGCCATACCCAGAGCGTCCCGATTCCGAGAAACCATGCAACGACCGGCTTCGAGAGAATCCGTTCGAGACGTCGCAGCCGACTGTTTCGGAGCATTCTTCGCAACGGTTCTTTCGGCAATCCCCCGATCAGCAGCGGGGGTGCCAACAGGACGAGCAGAAGATGCTGCAGCATATGGGCGCTGAACAGATAAGTGTCGCCCAGTTCATCCAGCGGCGACACGAGGGCGATCAAGAGCACGAGGTCGCCGATCAGAAAAAGAAGCGTCGATCGCAAGGGTCGACCCTTTGAAGCCCAGAAGTGGAACGCCAGCAGCAGCGCACACCCGACCAGAATCGACGGGTCGAAATTCCAGGTTCCCTCGAGCAACTCAGCCGTCGTCATGGCTTGTCATCCAAAAAAGGCCCACAAATAGACCACGGCGAAGATGGCCACCCAGACTCCATCGACGAAGTGCCAGTAGAGAGATGCGACCTCGAGAGCGACCGGCTTGGGTCCCTCGAGGCGGGTGCGAACCGCCATCCAAAAGATCACCGAGAGCATCACGAGTCCTACGGTCACGTGCAGTCCGTGAAACCCGGTCAGGGTGAAGAACGTCGTGCCGAACAGATCGCGACTGATGGTGACATCGTGCCGGATCAGGTCGGCATACTCCAGGCCCTGCCCGACGAGAAAGATGACGCCGAAGGCGATCGTGAGGCCGAGCCATGGCAGCGCCCTTGTCGACCGCTTGCCGTCGCTGAACTGGAGCCCGGCTCTCCATATCGTGAAGCTGCTCGAGAAAAGGAAGAGAGAGAAGACCCCGGTCTTGATCACATCGAGGCTGTCAGCCGCCGAAGGACCGTTCCCCTGGGATCTGTGGTACGTCACATAGGCGAGAATCAACAAAATGAAGAAAACCGACTCCGACAGCAGAAACAGGATCATCGCCAGCTTGTTCTTCTCGGTCATGGGAACGGACTACGCTCCTCCCTCATGTTTCCAGTCGGGGTCCTCGGGATGTTGCAGGTCCCAAAGCGGCCGTCGGCTCTTGACCGGAGGCACGACTGCGAAGTTCTCGACAGCCGGCGGCGAGCTCGTCACCCACTCCAGGGTCCAACCCTGCCACGGATTTGCCTCCGCCTTGCGCCCGCGCTGGAGGCTGTAGCCAACGTTGACGAGAAACACCAGGATGGACAGCGCCAGAATGTAGGCGCCGATCGTGGAGATCTCGTTCAGCAACCCGAGATACGGAAGATCCGGATAGGTGAAGACACGCCGAGGCATCCCGAGAAGGCCCATGGGATGCATCACGAAGAAGGTCCCGTTGAAGCCGATCACGAGGAGCCAGAAATGGGCTTGACCGAGCCTCTCGGAGAGCATCCTCCCGGTCATCTTGGGAAACCAGTAATAGATCGCCGAGAAGAGGGTAAAGAGCGCGCCCCCGAAGAGAACGTAGTGGAAGTGGGCGACGACGAAATAGGTGTCGGTCAGCTGCCAGTCGATCGGGACGGCGGCGAAAGTGACTCCACTGAGACCGCCGATCGTGAACTGGACGATGAATGCCGTCGCGAAGAGCATGGCGGTCGAGAACCGGATCGAGCCCCCCCACATGGTGGCGATCCAGTTGAAGATCTTCACGCCGGTCGGTACTGCGATGAGCATGCTGGCACCGGCGAAAATGTAATAGATCGGGAACCCGAGGCCGGTCGCAAACATGTGATGAACCCACACGCCGAAGCTCAAGAAGGCAATGGCCACCGTCGAGATCGCCATGAAGCCGTAACCGTAGATCACCTTGCGCGAGAAGACGGGAATGACCTCGGAAACCATGCCGAAGCCGGGCAGGATCATGATGTAGACCTCCGGGTGCCCGAAGAACCAGAAGTAGTTCTGCCAGACGAGCGCTGAGCCGCCCGCCTGAGGCTGAAAGAACAATGCCTGAAGCTGACGGTCGGCCAGGAGCATGACCAGCGCAGCGTTCAGGGCGGGGATCGCAAGGATGATCAGGAAGCTGTTGACGAAGGTCATCCACACGAATAGGGGCAGGCGCCGCATCGTCATCCCGGGAACCCGCAATGTCCCCACGGTGACGATGATGTTGATTGCCGCAGCGACGGTTCCCACGCCCACGGCCAGCAGGGCGAGCGCCCAGTAATCCTCGCCGGGGCTGAAGGAATAGGCCTTTTCCGTGAGGGGCGCATAGGCGAACCAGCCCGCAGCCGGCGCACCGCCTGCAGCGAAACTGAAATAGAGCATCAGACCGCCGAGAAAGGTGATCCAGAAGCCGAAAGCGTTCAGCCGGGGAAAGGCTACGTCCCGAGCTCCGATCATCAGGGGCACGAAGTACATCGAGAAGCCGAGCAAAGACGGCACGATAACGAGGAAGATCATCGTCGTGCCGTGCATCGTAAAGATCTGGTTGTAGGTATCCGGCGACAACCAATGGTTTTCGGGCCTGATGAGCTGCGTCCTCATGGTGAGGGCCTCGGCCAGGCCTACGCAGAAAAAGAGGCCGGCGCTCAGCAGGTACATGATGCCGATCTGCTTGTGGTCGACCGAAGAGACCCAACTGAGGAATCCCCGATACTCGCGGATGTCCCAGAGCGTCTCGGGTGTGTTCGCATCCGGGCTCATTGAAGCTCCTCCAGGTAGGCCGCAATCCGTTCGAATGACCGACGTTTCAGATTGAGGTCGGGCATGTGGCAGTCCGGTTTATACTTCTGCGGATCCTCGAGCCACTTGAGTAAGTTCTCGTGGGTATTCCGGAAGATACCTGCAGCCAGCGTCTGGCGGCTGGCGATGTGCGTCAGGTCGGGTCCGATCGTACCGTCGGCCGAAGTTCCCCGAATGGTATGGCAGTTCATGCAGGTGTGCTTCTCGAACAGCCGGGCTCCCTGAATCGCCTCGGCTCCGGTCGGTTTCCTCGCGTCCGTCAATTGCTCTTCCAACCAGGAGCCGAAAGCGGGGACCGCTTCCCCGATCACGCGGATCCTCATCCATGCATGCTCGGCACCGCAGAACTCCGCGCAGGTCCCCAGGTACGTTCCGGGCTTCTCGATGGTATACCAGGCAAAAGTCGGGTGATTCGGGAACGCATCGACCTTCTGGCCCAGCTCGGGGACCCAGAAATCGTGAACGACGTCGGCTGAGCGAACCTTGAACAGCAGATCCCTGCCCACGGGCAGGTGGATCTCGTTGGCCGTCACGGCGCCCGATGGGCGATAGTGCACTTCCCACCACCACTGGTGGGCCACGATCTCCACATCGGGTTGCCTGCCGACAGGTTTCGGGTCCACCTCATGCATCACCTTCACCGTGTAAATGAAGAGGCCGGTCACGATCATCAGTGGAACGATCGTCCACGTCCATTCGAGCTTCTCATTGCCGAAGTTCTGCTCGGGAATGCGATCGCCCACCCGCCGACGGTTCCGGATGATGATCGTGACGACGAGCCCGACAACCACGGCCAGAATTACTCCGGCAATGATCATGTCGACGTAAAAGAGACGGGCGATTTCCCGCGCCTGGGGAGTCGAAGGTACGAGCGGACTCACGATATCCATTTGCATCCCGTCACCGACAGCGCAGGTTCACACGGCTGTCAACCCTTACTATGTGACAGGGCGGATGGAACTTTCAAGAAAGGTTAACAACGAGATTCAACGGGGTCTTACTGAGATTCACCGATTGGGATCGGTTCTCGAATGAGTGGCCAATGGTCTCGTCCGTCCTTCCCGGCGATTTTCCTCAGCGCCCCGCCTGCATTCCAAAGACGAGTTCGAGGAGCACGAGCAGGGCAATGAGTGCGTCGAACAGGCATTTCTCACGTACGTAAGCCCAGAGGGCCAGCACCACGCGTACGGCGGGGAGCAGGCAAAGCAAGATTACACCGGTACTCATCGCCAGCAGTCCGAGTGGAGGATTCAGAGGGTGGATGAACTGCGCGAGCGGCACCACCGAGTAACCTGCGTTGACGGTCGGACCGGGCCCGAAAAGGTTGAACTGAAGGAGGCCGCCGACCATCAAGGCGAGGGCGACAATCGAGACGACGAGCGATGTCTTACGCATCGCCGCCTCGATGTCGACGTCGGTCTCGCGCTCAGGCTCGGGAATGTCAAAGTATTTCATCGAGGCTCGTCAACTCCGCAACGCATGCACCACCATCTGAATACTGAGAAGAATCAGTAGACCGATCAGCGCTATCCGGACCCAGGACACTCGAAGGCGGATCAGTACGTAGACGCCAAGCATCGCTCCCAGGAAGACTCCCAGCGCCGTCGGCACAACGACTTCCGGATGGATATCCCCCCGTCCATAGTAGATGAACACGCTGGCGGCCGCGGTGATGCCAACCATGAAGTTGCTCGTCGCCGTGGCAATCCCGAGAGGCACTCCCATTACGGCATACATTGCCGGAACCTTGATGAAGCCTCCTCCGACCCCAAGCAGGCCGGAGACGGCGCCTGCCATCGAGGCGATGGAGAGCCCGGATATCCACCTTCGGGGTTTGTAAGATCGAGTGAACAGCTGTTCCGGAGTCGGACTTTCTGTACGTGCTCGTGCCTTGTAGAAAAGATAGAACGCGGAAGAGAATGCGACTCCGGCGAACAGAAGACTCAGTTCCCGGGTCCCTACCATGCCTGCCACCCACCCTCCCGCAATGGCTCCGGCCGCGCTGGCAGCCTCGAGACGCAGCGCCAAAGGGACATCGGCACCACGGCCCTTGCGTGCCATGGCCGCGACACCGGCCGACGTAGCAATGACACCCATCAGACTTGCACCGACGGCCGTGCGGATCGGCAGGTCGAACAGAATCGTCAGGGTTGGCACGAGGAAGATTCCGCCTCCCAATCCGAGCAGTGCTCCCAGGATGCCCGCGACCGTGCCGGTGATGAAGAGTGCCAACTGGATCACGTCCGGCCCTTTCTCTATCCCAGTGCCAGGAAGCGATACCAGTCGGCCATATCGATCTGCAGGTCCTCGTACCGTGCCCGCAAGGCCGAGTAGAGTTCGCTGTTCTCGATCGCCATGGCGACCAGACCGGACACGGACGTCAGGAACCCGGTGTCGACGATGCTGAAGTGCCGCGGCCGGGCCGAATAGACGCGCATGGCGCCGAGCACCCGCTCCTTGAGCCGCAGCGGAACCACGAGAACCGAGCGGATCCCTTCGCGAGCCGCCTCCTCCGAGTATTCGAAATCGCTGTCCTCGGCGACATCGAAGATGACGACCGATTCTCCGGCCAGGACCTTCTGGTCGACCCTGCTTCTTCGGAAATGCACGGCCCCTTTGGAAAGATAGGCATCACTGAGGCCGTAGGAGGCCACCAGATGCAGCAGTTGATCCTTCGGGTTCAGAAGCCGGATCGAGGCCGCCTTCAGACGCATCCGCTCCACCGTTGCTTCCAGCACGCGCTGAAGCATCGGCTTCATCTCGAGAGAGGCATTGATGGCTTCGGCAATCCGGTAGAGAGCCTGGTGCAGGCGCACCTTCTCCAAAGCCACGGCCCCAAGATCCGTGAGGATATCGGCCAGCAGCAGGTCCTCCTGCGACAACTCGGCCACCTCATCGACGTAAATCCGGAGCACCCCGATGGTGCTCTCCCGGACTTTCAGTGGAACGACAGCCACCCCTTTGAGCCCCTCGCCGCCGGCCTCTTCGGAGTACTGGAAAGTCGGATCGCGGGTCACGTCGGGTATCACCCTCACTTCTCCGGCTAGAACCTGCTGGTCGATCCGACTGTCCGCCACCCGCACGGATCCCTTATGCAGGTACGTATCGCTCAGGCCGTTTGAGCCGGCCAAAAGTAGTTCCTTCCCGTCGGGACCGAGCAACCGGACTACTGCGGCGCGAGCCGAGAAGACGGTCACGACCTGTTCCAGGAGCGTTTCAATGATCTCGGACTCATGCGTTGCGGCACTCAGTGCATGAGCGGTCCGGCCCATGGCCCGCAAACAGACTTTGGTGTCTCGCACGTCTCCCTCCCTTCATCTGAGCAACTCCGCCTCGAAATAGCTCGCCTGCCGGTCCACGGCGCGCAGGAATCCGTAGACTGCAAGCGCCAGAATACAGCCCGCCACGAATAGAAAGACTCCGAAGTAGAAGATGGAAGAGTCCATGGTGACCGGACTCAGTAGCATGAAGTTGGCCGTGAAGATGCTGACGATCCCTGTCAACATCCCGAATCGCAGGGTCACGAACACGATCGTACTCCAGATCACGGCCATCATGATCACCATCAGGACGAGCGGACTGCCGGATTCGCTGGCACCGATCACGTTCAGCGCGACTCCCATCAGAAAGACGAACACGATAGCAATCCACTCCCGCCTCAAAGCCATGCGCATGAGCAACAGGAGGAAGAAGAACGCCAGACCGGACAGCACCGCATTGAATGCAACCGAAAGCATCTCGGCCAGGGCATATCGAGGTCCGAGGAGCATGAGCCAGTCCGGGGAGACCGGAACGGGCATCGGTCCGCCGAGCAGCGGTCTCAATGAGAACTGAAGAAGCAGCAGAGCGGCCAGCAGAACGCCGACCGTACAGCCTACAAGAAGGTCCCTGGCGATAAGCGGATCTCCGAAACGACCCGCCAGAAGACGGCTCCAGGAAATGACGCCCTGCGGCCAGCGCCTGCGCAGGTAAGGTTCGAGCGCCACATAGAGGAGCCAGACAACGCCGCATGCAGCCAGCGAATAGGACGTGCTGCGACCGAAGATCGAAAGCTCGCCGCTCAGATCCGTCACATGGTCGGCACTGAGGACCCAGGACAGGAGGTTGATCACGAACAGACCGGCAGCCAGACGGAATGCACCCTGCCGATCACTCCTCCCGGCCTTGATGTTCTTTCGAGCCAGCAGCAGGCTGCCCCCAACGATGACGACCACCAGCAGAGCACCGATGGCACCCCCCAGACGTTGAACGAACGATTCCTGCGTATCGGCACGGACTGCCTCGGGACTCCAGGGACCGCGGATGCTGAAGTAGACGAGCCGGCCCTGGTACATTGCAGCCTCCACGCGGGCCTTTAGATCCGAACTCGGACCGAAGGGACCTTCCCAGGCCTTGACCGAGTCAGCATAGACCGGTGGCACCCAACTCTCTTCGGTCTCGTGAAAGAGACTCACGTTGAGCCCCCCCTTTTCAAAGGCCAACTTCCAGGGAGCGGATGGAGCGGTCTGCGGGATCTTCCCGCTGTTTCGAGGAACGACCTGAAGTTCGACCAGGTGACCCTGGGGGCTCAGTTTCAGGGAAACCATGCCCGGCACGAGCGGGGGAGGATTGGCGTACGACACGCGCGATCCGGACAAGCCGATCAGCGGTCGAGGACTCTGACGATACCAGAAGAAAACGGCGGACGGCGGATCTTCGGACAGCCGTTCCCAGCGGCCGAGGGAGGAATCGGTCCTCTGGATGTACTGCTCGTAGGCCGTATCCTCTCCGAATCCGTACGCGCTATCGTCCGGTGGATCGACGTGACCAAAGTCCTCGATCGTTCGTCGGGCTACGTCGGCCAGCACCTCCGGAGGTCGGGTGACCGGGCTGCGATGGATCAGGCTGTTGCGGCTGGTCCCGATGAGCGTGGCAATGCCGGCGACGACCAGCACCAGACACAGCGTCGCGGACCAGACTCGCATCGTACCTTTCGAACCGGCGGCAGCGACCATTTCCGGAGAAGGTGTCTCCCCGGCCTCGAGCGCCGCCGCCAATGGGTCGCCGCCGGGCAGCGCGGACGCCACGGCCAGCACCGATTCGGGCCGCATATCGGGATCTTTCTCGAGACAGCGAAGGATGACCTCCTCGACAGCCGGGTTCAGACGATCGACGACCTCACGCGGAGGGACTCGCGTCGTCTGGTGGAGCCGGCTCAATTCGTCGAGGCTCTTCGCATCAAAGACCCGCTTGCCGGTGAAGATCTCGTACAGGACCAAACCCAGAGCGAAGATGTCGCTCTTGACCGACACGGCCTTCCCCTGCAGCTGCTCGGGTGCCATGTAGGCTGGAGTTCCCGACCGCAGGTCATCGCCCCCGATTTCCCCAACGACAGCCGCCAGGCCGAAGTCGGTGATCCGAACCTTGCCTGCTCCGTCGAGCATGATGTTGGCCGGCTTCAGATCCCGGTGAAGTACTCCTTGCCGGTGGCCGGCGGCAATGCCGGAACAGATCTGGCGGGCGATGTCGATCGCCTTGTCTTCCGGAAGGCGTCCGATCCTTCTCAAAAGAACTCTCAGGTCCTCACCGTCCACGAACTCCATGCTCAGGAAGGGCAGACCGTCGAAATCACCAATGTCGTGAACCCGACAAACATTCGGATGCGTCACCTGGCGCGCCAGCCGGACCTCGGCATGGAAACGGGCCAGTCGGACGGGATCGCCGGCCAATTCGGGAGGGAGGAACTTCAAGGCGACCGTCTGATCCAGTCTGAGGTCGTCGGCCCGGTAGACCTCGCCCATGCCCCCCTTGCCGATCTGTCCTACGATCCGATATCGCTGACCGAGCATCGTGCCCGGAGCAAACCGTCCCTGGGAACTCTGGGACAGATGCAGTTTTGATCCGCCGGTGCTCGCAGGGGTCACGGGTGGTGGAGAGGGTCCACCGCTCGGGAGAGTCGACTCCGAGCGCGTCATGGCAATCGACGGATCGACCTCATGCCCACAGTGTGGGCAGAATCGACTCTCTTCCGGAATCGTCCGGGAGCAGGTACCGCACCGCATTTCTGATTCAACATTCTACCCGATCGAGGAACAAAGCCCCCGTTTGACCCGGCATGGTGATCGCCGCCGCAGTCTTTTGCCGGGGAAATGCACAAGATGCTTCCGCGGGAATTACAGCGGCCGCAAGGAAGCGAGCTCGAGTTCCGGTAGAATGTCAGGACAACCAAGGATTGCCTGGGATCATTTCCGTGGAAGACCCGAGAATGCCGTTCAAAGGAAGCTTGGAGAAGCGCTTCAGTGTGCGCACCTGGACGATCCTGATTCTTCTACTGTTCGCACTCGGCCCGGCCTCGATTCGGGCCCAGAGTGCGCCGGCGGCGGATTCGAATGAAAGGTTGTTCATCGTCCGCCTGCGCCGCCCTTCGCTCGTCTCCCGTCTCGTCTCGGTAGAGCCTCCGGGAGCGGACCTGAGAATTCGGGCTAGGACGCTGTCGTCAGAGGCGTACGAGGCACAACTGCGCGTCGAACATCGGAGCTTCTCCGACCGGATCTCGGCAGACGGGCGACTCCAGGTGATCGGCGGTTGCACGTATCTGATTAACGTCGTTTTCATTCGCGGAGAGCGTACTGCCGCGGAGGCACTCCGCTCGGACCCGGAGGTAAGCGGCGTCTTTCCGAGCCGGATCCGTTACCCGACGCTGGACACCGCTATCGAAATGATCCGTGCCGATTCCGTTTGGAGCAGCCTCGGAGGAATCTCCGAGGCCGGTCGGGGAGTGAAGATCGGCATCGTCGATTCCGGCATCCAGCAGAACCAGCCGATGTTCCGAGGAACGGGCCTGACACCTCCGAGCGGGTTTCCCAAGGTCGACGCCGACCAGCCGCAAGATCTCGCGTACACGAACAACAAGGTCATCGTAGCCCGCAGCTTCTGGCGACTGTTCCCATCCCCACCGAGTGCGATGGAGCAGACTCCTGTCGACCAGCAGGGTCATGGATCGAGGGTTGCTTCGATCGCGGCCGGCGCCGTGACCGAATCTCCCGCGGGCACGATCGAAGGCGTCGCTCCCATGGCCTTTCTGGGAAACTACAAGATTTTCGGGTCCGGATCGAACACCACGACGACATCGGCGGCGGTGGCCGCCGCCATCAACCAGGCCGCTCTCGACGGAATGGACGTCATCAATCTCAGCATAGGCGGTTCCGCGGCGGAGCCCGGGACCGAACCGGAGGAGGAAGCCATTGCCAATGCCGTCCGGCTGGGCATCGTCGTCGTCGCGGCCGCCGGGAATCTGGGACCCGATGCCCAGAGCGTCACTTTTCCGGGGAGCAGCCCGGACGTGGTCACGGTCGGCGCCGTCACCAACGGTCGGGTCTCTGCTCCCGCGCTCGACATCGGACCGCCTACCCTCGTTCCGGATCATCTCCGAACGATCGCTTACACGCCCGGGGCAGGCGTGACGATCGCCGGCCAGGTCGGCCCGATGCCGATCGTCTCGGTGGCGGATCTTGATCCCTCCGAAGAAGCCTGCACGTCTCTGCCCAACGACTCGCTCGACGGCACAATCGTCCTGGTCAAGAGAGGTAATTGCACCTTTCAGTTGAAAGCGGATCACGTCTTCGCTGCCGGCGCCCGCGCCATGGTCGTCTACAACAACGTCGCCGGCGAGAACGTCCAGATGGGTTTCGAAACGGTCCCGGACTCTCCGTCCGTCATGATCGGGTTGTCGTTCGGAGAAGATCTGCGCGATTGGATCGCTGCCAACCCACCATCGGCTGTGACGGCACTGCTTCGGCCCTCGAGCGAAGAGTCCCGCCTGCCGGCGCAGGGGGATGTCGTGGCCGCCTTCAGTGGTCGAGGACCTCTCCTGGACGGTTCGCTCAAGCCGGATCTGGTCGCCGTCGGTACCGATGTCTATGCGGCCACCAATACCGTCGGGATCTACTCCGGTCACTCCAACGGAACCAGCTTCGCAACGCCCATGGTCTCGGGGGCCGCCGCCCTCGTCCGGCAACTCCACCCCGACTGGCCGGCGGAGGCGGTCAAATCGGTTCTCGTCTCGACATCGAGCCAGACTCCCCAACTCGACGACCAGCCGGCACATCTCACCCAGATGGGCGGAGGACGGCTCGATCTCAGCCACGCGGCCGAAGTCGACACGTACCTGGATCCGCCCAACCTCAGCTTCGGTTTCATGGATCGCGTTCAGCCGCCAGGACCCGTGACGCTCACACTGACCAATCTCGGAAGCGCGGCCCGCGAATATTCGCTGTATTTCGAACCTTGGCTCTCGACATCGGGCGCGGCCGTCTCGATCTCACGTTCGGACCTCGTCCTTGCCCGGGGTCAGTCCGACCGAATCGACCTCACGCTCAATCTTGCAGCCGTCTCACAGGGCGGCACCGTGGAGGGCTTCGTCGTCATCGCGGAGCAGCCCTCGGGAACGGAACTGAGGATCCCTGTCTGGGGAGCGATCGTGGCCGAAGATCCCGATACGACCTTGAGGGTTTCGCAGCGGGATTCGTCTGCCTACCACTCGCTGGCGGCAGCGATTCAGGCCGCCAACCCGGGTAACCTCATCGAAATCACCGACAGCGGGACCTACGGCTCTCCGGGTACGCTCCAGACGAACGCCCAGGGTATTGCATTGAACGGACTCCACATCCGAAGTCGAGCCGGGGAAAGTCCAACGATCGTCGGGGCCGGCTCGACCCAGGAGGAGCCGATTCTCTCAGTCTCGGATCTGCGACGAGTCACGATCGAGGGCCTCCACTTCCAGGGAGGTCGTTATGGAGTCGCTTTTCTGAGGTCCAGCGGTCTGATCCGGGACTGTGACATCGAGGTCGATCCCGGGACGACCACCGGCTTCGGAATTCGTCTCAGTGACAGCCAGGTCCACGTCTATGACAACCGGATCAGGGGAACGGAAGGCAGCGGCATCCTTGTGCTCGACAGCGACGCGCTCGTGCAGGGGAATCGCATTGGAGACGACGCCTCTTCGGGAGGAGCCTTTGGCGGTCGCGGTGTGAGCGTGTTGACATCCAGCGTGGCGGCACTCTTCGACAACCGACTGCAGGGCGGTTCCTCCAATATGCCGGGTGTCGAGGCGAATGCGTCCTCTCTCCTGCTCAAGGGTAACCAGATTCTCGGATTCAGCGGGCAGGCAGCCGACGGTGTCCTCGTTGCTTCCAGTCTGTCCCATCTCGACGCTGTGGACAACCTGGTCGCCGACAACGGCGAATACGGGGTCTATCTGCTGAACGGTGCTGCGGCCGATCTCCGTCGAAACCGGCTTATAGACAACGCCTCTGCGGGCATCCGGCTCGAGTCCGGAGCCCTCCTGTCGGGTCAGGCGGAGACGATCACGGGGAACGGACTCGGAATTCTGGTGGAGGGGGCAGAATTGAGCCTCTCCGATAGCGTCGTGGCGTTCTCGATGAACCAGGGGATCAGCTCCGTTGATTCGTCCGTGCAGCTCATCAACGACACGATCTTCGGCAACGGCGGCGCCGGCCTGTCGAGCAGCGGCGGGACCTCGACGCTCGTAGCGAACACGATCGCGTGGGGTCACCCGCCAGGACAGAACCTGGTCGGTGTCGCCTCCTCGTCCTCCTTCTACAACCTGACCGAGGATCAGACGGTGCCGGGCGAAGCCGCGGATGACCAGGGGCCGCTCAACGACCCGCAGGCCGGTGACTTCTCCCTGCGAGACGGCTCCCCGGCCATTGATGCAGCCGACAGCAGTTTCGTCGATGCCGGCCTGACAGATCTCGCGGGACACGAGCGCTCCGTGGACGGCAACGGCGACGGAGTACGCCAGGTCGACATTGGAGCTCTGGAGTATGGATCCCGCTCGGCTCCACCCTTGATTCTCCCGGTCACCGACTCACATCCGGACGAGTTCATCGGGCTCGCAATGACCAGTGCCCGGCCCCGCCCAACGGACACCGCCACCGACCCGACGACCGTCGCCCTCTCGGCTCATCCCGTCGACGGCAAAGTTCCTCCCAGCGCGGCGATCGAGCTCGTTCCGATGACCCAGCTCTCACGTCTGCTGTCGGAATTGATCGGGAACCCGGGTCCCGGCTGGCTCGAGATGCTCCCGGACCGGCCGGACCTGGTGGGCTTCACGCTCATCGGCGACTATGCAATGAACCGGCTGGACGGCATCGCCCTCGGGAATCCGCCGGTGCCGGTCCAGGTTCTGTCGGAGGTTCGAACATCGGCGGGATCATTCACTCGCGTCTACATTGTAAACCCCGGTGCAACCGCGGAGCAGGCGAACATTTGGTGGCTGGCACCGGATCGGGAGGCCGTCTTGATTCCGACACCGACGATTCCACCAGCCGGCCGCGTCGAGCTTTCGCTGGCAGACTTCATCGGAGAGCAAGACGGGGGATATCTTCGGATCGAGTCAACCTCCGGTGCTCCTCTTTGGTCCATGGAGCTGTTCGGAACCGACTCCGCCATCGGGGCTCTGCCCGGGATCTCCGTCGACCAGGGTTCGGCTCGACTCTACGGCCCGCAACTCGCGGTGACCTCCTCCATCGACACTGTGATCAGCCTGATCAACCTCGGTGACGCCGGAACCGTCACCTTCGAGGCCTTCGAGGAGTCGGGGCAGCTCGCCGAGACCCGCACGCTGACGATCGGTGCAGGAGGACAGTGGCGGGGCCGGGCTGCACAGCTGTTCGGAATCGACGAACTCGTCGGTTGGCTCCGGGTTAGTCTGGAGGGCGGCAGACTCGTCGGGAGCGTGACCTTCTCCGACCCTGCCGGCAGGCAGATGGCATCGCTACCGCTCGAAAGTACGGGTGCCCGGGAGTCGATCTTCAGCCACGTCGCCCAGACCTCGGCCATCTACACGGGCCTGACCCTCCTCAACCCCGGATCGGAGCCGACTCTGGCCTCGATCGAGGTATTCGATGCCGGGGGGACGTTGAAGGGCGTGGCCTTCATCGAACTGGCAGCCGGCGAAAAGAAGGCCAGGCTGCTCCCGGAGTGGATCCCCTCCCTCTCTTTTCAGGTCGAGGGCTTCGTGCGCGTCCGCGCCAGTCGTCCGGTCGTCGGGTTCGAGCTCTTCGGCTCGACGGCCAACCTCGCAGCCGTGCCTCAGCAGGTCCTTTGCCGTTGAGACGAGAGTGGATCGCTTCCCATGGTCTCTCCGACCGCGGCATTCGGCAGCGATCTCCTGCAGGTTCCCGACCCGTCAGGTTTCGAGTTCTTCGAGAGCTTCCGACAACTCGGAAGAGGCCTTGACGTCCTCCTGTTGCCGGGCCACTTCGACACCGCGGCGGAGGACCTCACGAGCCCGGTCATCCTCACCGAGTTCGATCAGCAACTGACCAAACTGGAGATAGGTGGGGACGTAATCGGGATTCTCTTCAATCAGTTGCTCGAAACAGTCTCGAGCCGACTCTTCAAGACCGAGAGTGCGATACTCCAGTGCGAGCCCGTAGCGGACGAATGCTTCCGCCGGGTTCTTTTCTACGAGATCTTTGAGTTTGTCCAGTTTCGTTTGGTCCATGGCTCCACTTTACCTCTTGGCCCACTTCAGTTTCTCGCGAAGCACCTCGAAAAAGGCCTTACTGTTGGGCCGGACGAGTTCCACCTTGTATTCGGAAAGCGTGCACACGACCTCGTTTCCTTCTTCGAAAGCGGCTCCCACCTGCCCGTCCACGGTGAGCATGACATCCTTTCCGGAGCGGAGCGCAAAGCGAAGCTCGTGATGTCCCGGAATGACGATGGGTCGGTTGGTCAGCGTGTGCGGGCAGATCGGTGTGATGAGCAGACAGTCCAGGATGGGATGGATGATCGGGCCTCCCGCGGACAGGGAGTAGGCGGTGGAACCGGTCGGCGTCGAAACGATGATGCCGTCGGCCACGAAGCTGGCAATGAAATGCTGATCGAAATGCGCGTCGATCGTGACGACCCGAGCCAGCGCGGCCTTATTGATCACGATGTCGTTGAGTGCGTGAAATTCCTGCACCTCTCCGCTTTGACGCTGCAACGTCGCCTTGACCAGGCATCGCTCCTCCACCGTGAAATTCCCATCGATCAGTGTGCGGAGATCGCTGTAGAGGCGGTCGAGGGTAACTTCGGTGAGGAAACCGAGGCTTCCAAGATTCACACCCAAGATGGGGCATTGGTGTCCGCGAATGAGGCGTGCGACGGAGAGCATTGTGCCGTCGCCTCCGAAAACCACCACGGCATCCGCCAATTCGGGGATCCGATCCGGCTCCACACCGGTCACCTCGCTCAGATGGAACTTCTCGACGACTGTCTGATCGACGATCGGCTCGCAGTCGTTCGTCCGAAGCCAACCGACGATTTCGCGGAGTTCTTCGGCAAAGTCAGTACGATGAAGCTTGGCAAAGAGCCCGATTTTCATGGGATCCTCTCCTCACTCTCCCTGATCCGAAACGACCGCAGATTCAATCACCGGACTTCGGCACTGACTCGTCTGGAGTATTCCTCGCGACACTTTTCGGAGCAGAAGAACAGGGTCTGCTGAGCCGAATGTAACGGAAGCGCCAGATCCTGATCCACGTATGTACCACAGACCGGGTCCTTGACAACCGCATGGCTGATCGATCGCATGCCCGGCGAGGCCGATCGACTCTGTTTCCGGTGCGTCGTGGTCTTCGCGGGGGACCAGCCGAACAACCGGGTCAGCACCGCCCTGACGACCGAAAAGAGAATGACGAAGATGAGAAAACGAAAGAGCCAGGTCATGGGGCCGAAGCCTCGGTCGCCAGGTGCATCCGCGCTGTCTGCAACTGACTCCTGACGTCGGCGGCATTTTGGTAATCCGGATGCGCCTTCAAGAGGCGCTCCCAGACCTCGATGGCCTTCTGGTAGTCACCGGTCGTGAAGTAAGCAATCCCGAGATTCTGCAAGGTTTGCGGGTGGTCCGGATCGATCTTCAGCGACTTCTGGTACTGTTCCAGAGCTTTCGAGACATTGCCGACGTAAAGATAGGAGGTACCCAGATCGGTCGACACCAGAACGTCGGAAGGATCCAGGGCAAAAGCTTCCTCATACCAGGGAATCGCGGCATCGAACCTCCCCAAGTCATAGAAAAAATTCCCAAGTTTGAGACGCGTGTCACGATCCTGGGGGTTCTGGTTGGCGACCTTCGTCAACTGCTCGACCTGGGCCATGACTTCGGGACTCGGGTGATTCTCGGGGAGCGCACTGGCCTGCGCGCCCGTCTCCGTCTGCCGGGGGGTCACAACGCCTTTCGCCACGAAGAATCCGAGGATGAAACCGATGACGATACCAACAATGCCGGTGACTGCCTGTTTACGACTCACGCAAGGCGATATGGTATCATAGCGCCCGTTCGTGATGGCGCCGGGAGACGGTCCCGGCCCCGTTCTGGCACGGATCCTGAGCGGGCTTGGGAAGCTTTTTCAGTTCTGAATTGCGGGCCTGGATATTTCGAATATGTTTCTCTACCGCGGCAAGGATATGGGGGGTCGAGAGAAACTCACCGACACCTGCCTCAGGATCATCTCGGAGGGCGATGCGGACAGCATCCTCGATATCCTGCCCCACATTCGCGTGATCCGTTCCCCACAGTTCTTCCAGCCTCTGGTGGAACTGCTCGGCGAAGGCAAGTCCGAGCAGCAGTCCGCGGCGGCGGCGGCACTGGGAAGCCTTGGAGATCCCGGCTGCATTCCGCCACTGCGTGATGCCTTCTTCGGCGCCAGAGGCTCCGGCAAGCGGGAGATCGAGCCGCTTCAGTCGGCGATCATAAGCGCCCTCGGCGAGATTGCTTCGCCCGAGGCAGTGCGGGTGCTCCAGGAAATCCAACAGGCTGTTTCGCCGGGCGGTAATCCGGCAGGCCGACGCAAGAAGCTCCTTGTCACTGCTCTGGGCCAACTGGCTCAGCAGGACGTGGAACTGGCAGAGGCCGAGCTGGTGCGCTTTCTCTCGGACTCGGAACCAGCGCTTCGAAGCCTGGCAGTGACGGAATTGGCATTGGCCTACTGGCACCGCCCCAACCAGATTTCGGGAACCCTTCTGCAGCAGATGTTCGACCTGACTGCCGATTCGTCCGAAGAGGTGGCGACGGCCTCGCATGCGGGCCTGCACAGCCTGGCTCAGCTCGGGTGCCGCAAGGCGGAAGTGCTGATTGCCCAGCTCTCCGAAGCATCGACCTCCTGACATTCGATCGACCGATCCTCGCCCGAACCACAACAGCCGACGCAGGAAAGCAAAAGGCGCCGAGGCGCAAAGGGTTGCTTTGCGCCGTCGACGCCCTGATGGCTCGAGTCGGGATCCGGAGTTCCGATCAACCTCCGAGCTGTTTGATCAACTCCTGAGCAACGGCGGCATTGTCCGAATTCGGGGACATCGCGACGTACTTCTTCAGCTGCGCCAGCGCTTCGTCCATCTTCCCGAGACCGAGCAGCGTCAATCCGAGCTGATAGTAGGCTTCCGCATAAGTCGGATCGTACTGAATAGCCTTGGTGAGGGCCTCCACAGCTTCCTGGTTCTTGCCTGAGTTGATATAGGTTACGCCCATATTGTAGAAGCTCATCGCGGCATCTTTCGGATTACCGGCAGCCCCGATTTCGGCAGCTTTCTGATACATTTCCCGGGCTTTATCATCCTGGCCCATCGCTGCGTAGACGGAACCGAGATTCTGCAGATAGGCAGCGTTCGTCGGATCGAGCTCGACAGCCTTCTGGTAACTCTCGGCGGCCTTATCGTTGTTGTTGAGCTTCGAGTAGGTCATCGCGAGTTTGGCCCAAACCACGGCCTGTCCTTGGTCCTGGGTGAGGATCTGTTGATAGGCATCCGCCGCCTCTTGGTACTGGCCGTTGTTGTAAAGCGTATTGGCGGCGTCGAAAGCGGCTCGAATCTTCTCGAGCTTCTCGGCTTGCTTCTTGGCCTCTTCCTGGCGTTTCTGCAGATCGGCCTGCTGTTCCTCACTCATATCGAAGGAAAGCCGGCCCTTACCCTTGACCAGCGTGAAATCCACGATTCCCTGAGGTTCGTCTCGCGAATGACCGGGGCGAACCGGCTGGCGGTAGTCCGGCTTGTATCCTTCGGCCTCACAGATGACGCGGTAGTTGCCCAACTGGACGCCGGCATGCAGGTAACGACCGTTCTTGTCGGTCTTCAAGGTGTACTTGCGGCTACTTTCGAGCGACTCGATACGAATCGTCGCGCTCTTGATCGGGTTCCCGTCGGAGTCAACGACTTGCCCGGAGATGAAACCGACCTGTCCGAACACCGGAGTGACCGGGCAAAACAGGGGCAGAGCGATAAGCACTGCGAGGGCCACCAGGATTCTAAATCTCATTTCAATAGCTCCTTGATTGTGCGTTCCGAAAGTCTGCTCGAGGAAGGAACTGAGAAGTCCAGCGGACGCCACGAGAAGGACCGGAAACTCCTCGATCCCATAACGTCAGTCGCCGGTTCACCGTGCTGCACTCCCCTAAAAACTTCGGTGAAGGGATCCCTATCCCTCTAGATGAGTAGATACGATCCGGCTGAAGAAGTTTTCAAGATCCTCAATGTTATCGGCGACAGGACATTTTGGCAAGCTCCGAAAGAAGAGGTTTCCATAACGGCGAGACCAAAGACGCGAGTCGAGAACCGCCAGGATTCCGAGGTCGCTTTTCGATCGGATCAGACGTCCGAGACCCTGCTTGAGGCTGATGATGGCGGAGGGAACGGTATACGACAGAAACGGGTCGCGGCCCTCTTCTCGCAAATGGTGGATCCGTGCGGCCGTCAGCGGCTCGGTCGGCACGTGGAAAGGCAGTTTGTCGATCACCACCGCCTGAAGAGCCCTGCCCTGAACGTCGACTCCCTGCCAGAAACTCGAGGTCGCACACAGAACCGAACGGGGGGTCGAGCGAAACTCCTCGAGAAGCTTCGACTTCGGTTTGAATCCCTGGCAGGCAACCGGATAGTCGCCCGAAGCGCTGAGCGCGGCGTAGACGCGCTGCATCTGCTGCAGACTCGTAAAGAGGAGAAAGGCGTGCCCGTCGGTCAATCGCAGGACGGATCGGATGTGACGCATGAGGTGCAGGAAATGCTCACCGGACCTCGGATCCGGCACATCGCGGGGAACGAAGAGTACGGCCTGACGATCGAAATCGAATTCACCCGGAACGACCAGCTCCTGGGGATCGGGCACGCCGATGCGCTCCCGAATGTACTCGAAGCTCCCGTCAACGGTCAGCGTCGCCGAAGTCAGCACCGCGGTGTCGGTTCTTCCGAACAGATGTTCCCGGAGCAGAGGGGCCACGCGAATCGGAGTCAGATGCACAAAGACGCCTCGGCCGGAACGCTCGAACCAGTAGACGTTTTCCGGGACATCCAGGGTGAAGAGGTCCTGCAGGGTCTCGACACAGCGATCGACCCGTCGCAGGGCAGCTTCGGTCTCTTCACCTGCCGATCGTTTGGACTCGAAGTCGTGAAACAGCGATTCGAGAACATGAGAGAGCCTCGACGCTCCTTCCCCCAGTTCCCCTCGCAGATCGATCACTCGGGACGTTCCGGGCTGCCGGTAGAAATTCAGGGAGTGGCGTCCTTCAACGGCCGGAAAATGCGCGAAGAAGCGCAGAGAGGCTTCCTCCAGTCGACCCACGAGGTCCAGCGTGTCGGACGCATCGGGTGGGACCGACTTTCGAAGCATCCGGCACAGATCCTCCAGCTGGTAGTTGGACAACCGCTTTCCAAAGTGGTCGGCCGCCACCTCCTCCACATCGTGCGCCTCGTCCAGAATAAGCACCGAAAACTCGGGCAGGATCCTGCCGATCTCGTCGGTCTCGAGGGCCAGGTTGGCGAAGAACAGGGCATGGTTGACCACGATAATGTCCGACTCGAAGGCTCTCTGCCGCATCCGCGTCACAAAGCACTCCGCAAAGCAGGGGCATTTCTGGCCGATGCAGCCGTCGCTGCGCGCATCCAGCGAAGCCCAGACCGCGTCGTCATCCTCGAGCCACTCCAGCTCGGCACGGTCCCCGGTTTCCGTCGTGGCCCTCCATCGAGCCAGTTCCTTTTCGAGCGTCAGGTCCGCACCATGTGCCGGCCAAACCTCCCGTCCCTTTTCTTCGAAGCGACGAAGACAGAGATAATTCTGGCGCCCCTTCATGTAGGTGGCCTTGAGATCGGGGAACAAGCAGGCCCGGAGAAAGGGCAGATCCTTGAAGAAGATCTGCTCCTGGAGATTTTTGGTGGCCGTCGAGACGATCACGCGTTTGCCGGCCAGCAGTGCCGGAATAAGGTAGGAGAGGGTCTTGCCCGTCCCCGTCCCGGCCTCGACACAGAGATGGTTCCGATCGGCTATTGCGTCGAGCACCGCTCCAGCCATCTCGAGCTGCGAGGACCGGAACTCATAGCGCCCGAGACGCTGCTCCAGCAGGCCGCCTGGACGGAAGATCGATTCCAGCGAAGCCGCAGAATCGTGCATGCTTGAATCCTGAGGGACATTTCCGGACGAAACCGACGGCTCCGGTGCATTTCCGGTCCTTCGCCAGGATGGCCGCTCATTGCCTTGTGCTCCGGTCACGGAACCTTCAGACCTCGACGGCACCTGATTTGAGCCGTTCAGAGTACAGCGGGAACCGGGAGACGAGCTTCTCCACTTCCTGGCGGACCGACCCGGCCACCTGTTCGTCGTCGGGTCGGCTGAGGACCTCGGCCATCCACGTCCCGATCTGGTGCATTTCGGTTTCCTTCATCCCGCGGGTCGTCAATGCCGGCGTCCCGACTCGGATACCGCTCGTCGTCATCGGCGGATGCTGATCGAAGGGGATCGTGTTCTTGTTGACGGTGATCCCCGCAGTCTCGAGCAAGGCCTCCGCCTGCTTGCCGGTCAGGCCCTTCGAGAAAACGTCGACGAGAAAGAGATGATTGTCGGTTCCACCCGAAACGATTCGGAAGCCCTGTTCCGCCAGTACCTGGGCCAGAACCTTGGCATTACGGACGACCTGCTTCTGATAGTCGGCGAACTCCGGGGTCGCCGCCTCTTTCAGGCACACCGCCTTGCCCGCGATGACGTGGACCAACGGCCCTCCCTGGTTGCCGGGAAACACGTTGCGGTTGACCATCTTCCTGTGTTCCTCCCGGCAAAGGATCAGTCCGCCCCGGGGGCCCCGAAGGGTCTTGTGGGTCGTCGTGGTAACGATATCGGCATGCGGCACCGGACTGGGATGGAGTCCCACGACCACGAGGCCGGCGATATGAGCGATGTCGACCATCAAGTAGGCGCCCGTGGCTTCGGCGATCTGAGCCAGGCGGTCGAACCGGATGATCCGACTGTAGGCACTCGCGCCGGCTACGATCAGCTTGGGCTTCTCCCGGGCAGCCAACTCCGCCAGAGCGTCGTAGTCGATCGTCTCCGTTTCCGGGTCCACGCCGTACGGAACGATCTCGAAGAAACGGCCCGAGAAGTTCAGCGGGTGACCATGAGTCAGATGCCCCCCGTGAGAGAGATTCATTCCCAGGATCTTGTCACCCGGTTCCAACAGTGCCAGGTAGGCGGCAATGTTCGCCTGGGTTCCCGAGTGGGGCTGCACGTTGGCATGGTCGGCATCGAACAGCTCTTTCGCACGATCGATGGCGAGCTGCTCGACGACATCGACGAATTCGCATCCCCCGTAATAGCGTCGGCCCGGATAGCCTTCCGCATACTTGTTGGTAAAGACGGAGCCGACTGCCTCGAGAACCGCTTCGCTGACGAAGTTCTCCGATGCAATCATCTCCAGGGTCCCAGCCTGACGACGCGTTTCATTCCGAAGTGCTGCGGCAACGTCAGGGTCGACTTCGAAAAGCGATCGATTCATGGTGCGCTCATCCTTTCCCCCACCTCTCGAGCCTCGAGCCGCTCCGGATGTGGAAGAACAGTTTACCGGATTCCGGTGAACGGCGGCTGCATCGGCCGTCGACTTGACTTCACCCGATCAAACAAATAAAAGTGGCGCTCTTATGCGCTGGTCAAATCTCTTCATTCCCACTCTGAGAGATGTCCCCGCCGACGCCGAGGTGGCATCCCACCAACTTCTCCTTCGTGCCGGCTTCATCCGACAGCTTGGAGCGGGGATCTACTCGATCCTTCCGCTGGCACGACGTTCTCTCCTGAAAATCGAACGAATCGTCCGGGAAGAGATGGAGAGCATCGGAGGACAGGAGTTCCTGCTCCCGGCCCTCAATCCGGACGACATCTGGAAGGAGTCGGGACGCTGGGAAACCATGGGTGACAACATGTTCCGGATTCGTGATCGGAACGGCCGTGACCTTTGCCTCGGCATGACGCACGAAGAAGTCTTCACGGCGATCGCCCGTGACGAACTGCGCTCCTATCGCGACCTGCCGCAGATCTGGTACCAGATCCAGGTCAAGTTCCGGGACGAACCGCGGCCGAAATCGGGGCTTCTTCGGGTACGCCAGTTTACCATGAAGGATTCGTACAGCTTCGATATCGACCCGGCCGGTCTCGACAAGAGTTATGAACTCCATAATCAAGCGTACCGCCGCATCTTCTCTCGTTGCGGATTGGAGTTCCTGGCAGTCAAGGCGAGTTCCGGTTCCATGGGCGGCAGTGCCTCGGAGGAGTTCGTCGTCTACTCCGACGCCGGTGAAGACTGGATCGTAAGCTGCGCCGCCTGCGGTTATGCCGCCAATCTCGAGAGAGCCGTCTCCCGCGTCTCCGAGCTGACCGATCCTGCGGAAACCGGACCGCCCGCGGAAGTGCATACACCAGGACGGAAGACGATCGAAGAAGTCAGTGAGTTTCTGGGTATCGAGAAAGACCGCCAGATCAAATCGCTCGTCTATATCGTCGACAGCCGCCCGGTTCTCGTGCTGATCCGGGGAGATCATCAACTCAGCGAGATAAAGCTCGGTGTGGCGGTCGGGAATGATCTTCTGCGACCCGCGACGGCCGAGGAGATCCGTGAAGCCTTCGGAGCGGATCCGGGGAGCCTCGGGCCCGTCGCCGTCACGGGCATGCGCATTCTGGCCGACGCGGCCCTCGAGGGTCGCCGAAGCATGGTTTGCGGAGCCAATCGCGACGATTACCACCTGACGGACGTAACACCTGGCCGCGATTTTCAGGCCGAGTTCGCCGATCTCCGCGAAGTGCAGAAAGGGGACGCCTGTCCGGAGTGCGGTAATCCCATGGAAGTGGCTAAAGCCATCGAGGTGGGTCATATCTTCAAGCTGGGGCAGCGCTACAGCAAGAGCATGGGCGCCACCGTACTGAATCGAGAGGGGCAGGAAGTGCCCGTCGTCATGGGCAGCTACGGGATCGGCATCGAACGCATCCTGGCGTCGGCTGCCGAGCTGTACCACGACGAACTCGGAATGGCCCTCCCGCGGAGCATCGCACCGTTCGAGGCGATCATTACGCTGCTCAGGCCGGACGATCCGCAGCAGGCGGAAACAGCGGAACGTTTGATCGACGAGTTGAGCCGGCGCAGCATCGATACATTGCTCGATGACCGCAACGAGCGTCCCGGGGTCAAGTTCAAGGATGCGGAACTGATCGGATTTCCGATCCGAATTACGATCGGAAAGAAGCTCGCCCAGGGCGAGGTGGAGCTCTTCAGTCGGCGGCGGCGCGAATCGAGTACGGTTCCTGTCTCCGATGCCGTTGCGCGGATCATCGAGCTGCTCGAAGCATACCCGGGCTGAGATTTCGGGCCGGGCTTCGGAGGCACGGAATTCTCTCTCCTTTTCCCTTCCGGAGGCTCCTTCTCGGGTTTCCGACTCTCACCGACCCTCGACGGGGGCGGGACGCTGTCTCCTGTCTCCTGGGCCGGTTCGGGTGATTGCCCCCATTCTCGAGTCTGCCGTGTCGGTTTCCCGTCAGTCCACTTCCTCGAACCGGATCGAGCGGGTCACCGTGTCGAACCAGGCAAAGGTGCTTTTTCCCTTCATGCCCATCAGCTCCCCTGGATTGAGCAGGATACACTTGCCGACCCGGCTCTCGTGTGCCGTGTGATTGTGACCGTAGCAGACGAGGTCGAACTTCCCCGAAGCGGCGAGGGGTTCTGCGATCTCCGGATAGTGATTGACGGCGACGACGAGGTCGTCGATTCGGAGCTCCGCAAATTGACCATGCAGAGTGATGTTGCGGTAGGAAGAGGCCACCTTGCAGATCAAACGCGGATCCCCGTCGTTGTTACCCCACACGACATCGACCGGCCGCCCGCGGGCGGCTTCTCCGATGTGCTTGATTACGAACGGACTGCACAGGTCGCCGCAGTGAATGATCCGGTCGGCATCGAGCATGAGCGTCAGCGCGAGATCCAGACGCCAGATATGGTCGTGAGTATCGGACATTACGGCTATCTTCATGGCGGTTCCTCCATTCCATTTCTACCGAACTTCCACGACCGCCGGCGTTCGTAACCTGGCGGCGGCGGTGGGTCACTGAATGTAGGTCGAGTAGTCTTCATCGAGCCGCTCCTGCGAAACCTTGCCACGGTAGATCCAGATCCTCCAGCGGAAGTGGAAGCCGTGCCCAGGCTGCAAGCGACGGTTCAGGGAGCGGGCCCCCTGGACGAAGTCCTTTCTTCCGAACGGATTGACGGCGAACAATCCATACCCGCGGGCATGCCAGTAGGAAGGGTGGCCCGTTGTACTGGGATGCTCGAAAATGGCGATGGTGACGGGCTTTCCGTCCAGTTCGCCGCGTAAGGCGACCCAGGGGGACCGCTTTCCCCAGACGTTCGTCGACGTTTCGCGACCAAAGGCATTTTCATAGCGGCCATTCCCGCCCTCTTCGCGCAGGGCATCGGCCAGGCGGAGTCCAAGCATCCCCTCTTTGGTGTCGTTGAAATCCAACGGCTGATCGAGCGCCTGCAGCGTGATGTCGTGATCCATCCAGCGCGAATCCGACGTGGCGCCGAAAGTGACGTTCCGGAACTCCCGAAGAACCGCCCTCCCCTGCGGGTCTTGCCAGTCCGCCGCGAAGTCGAGCTCCCCCGTGTCTCCGCTGCGGGTCCGGAGCGTCGCAAGGCACACGATCCGTTCCCCATGCGACGTGCTCCAGAAATCGAGCCCGTTCACATCCCCGTAGCCAAGGAACAACGACTGATGGTGGGGATGATCCGTGGTCTCCCCGGTTGGCTTCAGGAAGGACAGTTCGCGGTTGATCATGGCCCCGTCGGGATCGAGCACGGGATAGAAGACCGGCTTCTGGGCAAACTCGGGGCCAAAATGAAAGGCTGTAAACAGCCGTCCTTTCACCCAGACCTCGACCGCCTTTCGCTCCGGAACGGGCCGTACCTCGACGGCAACCGTTTCGGCCAGTGCCCCGGCCGCGGCGGCCAGACACAATCCCGTCGCCATCATCACCCCAAGACCCCAATTCCTGCTCATTGATCGTTCCTCCCGGGTGTATGCTTGAACTGTCTCCCACAATAAGGAAAATGGCCGCCGTCTTCCAGGCGGCGTCCGAACTGTAGAGGTCGCTGCAGGTCCAAACCGCGCATCCGGCGACTGAAATTCTCCCCTAAGGAGATTTCCCTTGACAGACGATGTCCAATATGGAGTAATCAGGACCATATAGGATCGCGTTGGGAAATATTGGGGAAATCATTTCAAATTAGGGTGACACAATGGTGATGCGTGGAAACTCCCCCGCGAAAATCGATGCGCAGGGGAGAATCAAGATTCCCGCCAACCACCGAAAGGTGCTCGAGGAGGACTTCGGCCTCGACGTCTTCGTCACCAGCGTCACCGGTGAGAACGTCCTGATCTATCCGCTCAGCGAGTGGGAGAAGATCGAGGCCAAGCTCCAAGAGCCCCCGAAGATGCTCCCGGAAAAGGTCAAATTTCTGAGAAATACAAGCTTCTACGGACAGGTCACGACGATGGACAAGCAGGGACGCGTCCTGATTCCCCAGCACCTGCGCGACAGCGCATCCATCGATGGCGATGTGGCCGTGATGGGGCAGCTCCACTATCTCGAGGTGTGGAACCATGAAAAGTTCACGAGCCAGATGGCGGCTGACCCGTACACCCGGGCCGACGCCGTTGCCCTGGCCGAACTCGGGATTTAGAAAATGTTGGCAGCAATGGTCGAACATGTCCCCGTACTGCTGAATGAAGCCATCGACGCCCTGGCGGTCCGACCCGGGGGGACCTATGTCGACTGCACGGTGGGACTCGGGGGTCACGCGAGGGAAATTCTCCGACGACTCGACGGAAGCGGTCTCCTGATCGCCATCGATCGGGATCCGGACAGTCTCGAGCTGGCGCGCCGAGCACTGGTGGAACGGGGCGGACACCTCTCGCTGCATCGAGACAACTTCAAGAACCTTCCCCTGCTCCTCAACAACCTCGATATTGCGAGCATCGACGGCTGTCTTGTGGATCTGGGCGTTTCCCGCTATCAGCTGACCGACCCCGGCCGAGGCTTCAGCATCCGAGAGGCCGGACCGCTCGATATGAGAATGGACCGCAATCAACGAACCAGCGCCGCCGACCTGGTCCAGGGACTGAACGTCCAGGAACTCACCGATCTGTTCCGCCGTTTCGGAGAAGAACCGGAAGCTGCCCGCATCGCCCGCGCACTGGTCGCGGAACGACGACACACTCGCTTTCGATCCACGGCCGAACTGGCGGACTTCATTGCCCGTGTCAAGAAGAGGCGCAGTCAGCTGCACCCTGCCACGCTCGTTTTCCAGGCGTTGCGCATCGCCGTCAACCAGGAACTCGAGGACCTGGACCGTTTTCTGAGCCGGACAATTCAGTGCCTCGAGCCGGGTGGGCGTCTGGTCGTAATCAGCTTCCACAGTCTCGAAGACCGGATCGTCAAACGCACTTTCCAGCTCGAGGCCGGAAAGTGCATCTGCTTCCAGCCGGGGGACCGTTGTCGCTGTCCCCGCGTCCGGAATGTCGAGATTCTCACGCGCAAACCGGTGACGGCATCCGGTCCTGAACGTGAGTCCAACCCGAGTGCGCGCAGCGCCAAGATGAGGGCGGTCGAACGCGTACCGAGCCCCACCCAGCGAAGGGATGATTGAAATGTTCGATTTCAGCAATCAGGTGATCGTCAACCGCGCCGCAAACGGAAACGAGGGCGCGACCGTCTTCGCCATCGCCAAGTGGGTCACTCTGACCGGCGTGGTTGTCGCTCTCCTGGCCACTTCCGTCGGAATTCGCGATCAGATCCTCAACGTCCAGTACAGGATCGAGGCATTGAACAACGACAACAAGGCCCTCAATGAACAGAACGACCTGTTGCGGGTGGAGCTTCAGTCGCTGACGGCCCCGGCCCGGCTCGAAAAGGCGGCCC
Organism: uncultured Acidobacteriota bacterium; assembly: GCA_963823995.1. Taxonomy (GTDB): domain Bacteria; phylum Acidobacteriota; class UBA6911; order RPQK01; family JAPXNP01; genus JARRKC01. Next base: position 702,149 of record CAWGNQ010000006.1, on the reverse strand, counting down.
GCGATCTGGGTCTGATCAGCGCAAATGACGACCGCGTTTTGATTCTCGATTCCCACGGGTTCGAACAGGCTCGCGACAAGATCGCACACCTGGACAACGAGCCCAAGGCCCTGCATGAATGAAAGCTCTGAGGGAAGACAAGCAACTGCAATCCGCCTTTCTGGGACGACTGCTGGTCGTCCTTTGCCTTTTTGCGGTCTGGGCGATCATCGTCTTCCTCCGCCTCGTCGACCTGCAGACCTTTCGCGGCGAACACTTTCGACTCCAGGCCGATAACCAGCAACAGGGTTTCCTCGTCCTGACGCCCCGCCGCGGCGACATTCTGGACCGCAACCTCAAGGAACTGGCCATCAGCGTCCGAGCCGACTCAGTCTATGCCCAGCCCCCCAAGGTCCAGAACCCCATGACCGTCGCCCAGGAACTGTCCCCGTTGCTCGACGTCCCTCCGGACGCCCTGTTCGAGGAACTGAGCTCCCGGAAGACCTTCGTCTACCTCGAACGGGGCGTGTCCATGGAGACGTCACGCAAGATCCGCGACCTGGAGATCGAGGGGGTCGGCACCCATGAAGATACGACCCGGGTCTACCCAGGCAAAGACCTCGCCTGTCACGTCCTGGGGATCGTCGGGGTCGACCACGAGGGACTGGAAGGCGTCGAGTACCTCTACGGCAAGGAGTTGAGCGGAAGCAAGACACGGATCGACCTCAGGGTCGATGCAAAACGAAACAGTTTCTATCGCAACCGGCCCGATGCTCCCACCCGCGGCAACAATCTCGTCTTGACCCTGGACAGCACCATCCAGCACATTGCCGAGGCCGCACTCGTCGAGGGGGTGAAGTCGACGGGAGCGGTGAACGGGTCAGCTATCGTCATGGACCCTCGAACGGGCGAAATTCTGGCGATGACGTCGTACCCGGAGTTCGATCCGAATGAATACCGGGGCTTCTCGGCGGCGGAGCGGAGAAACCGCTGTATTCTCGATCTCTACGAACCTGGAAGCACCTTCAAGGTCATCACACTTTCCGCTCTGCTCAATGAAGGTCTGGTCGACCCGAATGAGGTCATCGACTGTCGCGCCGGCCGGGCTCGGCTGGGAAACAAGGTGTACCACGAAGCCGGCTCGAGCTACGGCTTCCTGACGGTCGCCCAGGTCATCGAGAAATCGAGCAACATCGGCACGGTCCAGCTCTCGTTGAGACTGGGTGACGAGCGAATGCACGATTATGCAGAGCGCTTCGGATTCGGTCAGCCGACCGGAGTCGATCTCCCGGGGGAAGAGTCCGGAATCCTGCGCCGCACCTCCCAGTGGTCGAAGGTGTCCATTGGAGCCATTGCGATCGGGCAGGAAATCGCCGTCACCCCACTCCAGCTGATCAGAGCCGTGGCGGCGGTGGCCAACGGCGGCTTCCTCGTCAGGCCTCTCATCGTCAAACGGATCGTCAGCCCGTCCGGCGACACGCTGTACGAATCCAGGCCGGAGCGTAAGCGCATTCTCAAGAGCGAGGCCACGGCGACCGCACGCCGCATTCTTTCCCTGGTCGTCGAAGAAGGTACGGGAACCAAGGCCCAGTTGCGCGGCTATTCGTCCTGTGGAAAGACCGGCACGGCACAGAAGTTCATCGACGGGCACTATTCCTCATCCCGGTATGTGGCCTCCTTCATCGGGTTCGCGCCGGCCGATGATCCCGAGCTGATTACCCTGGTCGTCATCAACGAGCCTCGGGGCGGGCTCTACTATGGCGGATATGTGGCGGCGCCGGTCTACAAGGAGATCATGGAGCGATCCTTGATCCATCTCGGCGTACGTCAGGATCGTCCGACCGAGATCGAGCTAAGACAGGAACTCGTTCGGGAGGAGTTGCCGTCGGCTCCTCGCCCCGTGCTCGGTGACGACTGGGATGATGTCCCGGTCGACGACGACGCCCAGGGAACGTCCGTGATCTCCGAACAGGCGGAGGTCGAGGTCCATGGAGACGAACATATCGTCATAGAATCGGGAAGTGAGCGGCTTCCCGATTTCACCGGGCTGAGCCTCCGCGCCGTGGCCCGTCTGTGTGCCCGACTCGACATCCGGCTCAAGATCTCGGGCTCCGGCCTTGCGGTGGCCCAGAGGCCGGCACCGGGAGGAAGAGTCTCCCAGGGAATGGTGTGCGAAGTCTTCTTCGCAAGTGAGGATAGAAACGGAAATGCACCTGCGAGAGCTGGTCTCCGGACTTCCCGCGAATCTGCTCGTGCGAGCGGACTGCGGGACTGACCCGGAGATTTCAAACCTGGCCGTGGATTCCAGGAACGTGGTTCCCGGGACGCTGTTCTTTGCCATCAAAGGGCTGCGGACCGACGGCCACCGGTTCCTCGATCAGGCGCTGCAGCGCGGCGCCGTCGCGGTCGTATCGGAAGAGGGGCCGCGAGCGTCGGTCCCCGCCGTCTGGCTTCAGGTGGAATCGATCCGAAGGTGGATGGCTCTGGCTGCAGACCGGTTCTTCGACCAGCCTTCCCGTAAACTCCGACTGGTCGGGATCACGGGAACCAACGGCAAGACGACGACGGCGTATCTCGTGCACAGCATCCTCAACACCGAGAACCGGGCCCTGATGCTCGGGACCATCCAAACCCTGGTAGGAGATTCGAGTGCGCCCTCCAGGCTGACGACACCGGAATCGATCGACATCCAGTCGGCGCTCGACCGAGGTTGGCAGGAGGGCTGCAGGACCGGAGTTCTCGAAGTATCGTCCCACGCCCTTTCTCTGGAGCGTACCTACGGCTGCCGTTTTCCGGTCGCGGTCTTTACGAATCTGACCCAGGATCACCTCGACTTCCATGCCTCTTTCGAGGACTACTTCGGCGCCAAGAAGCGCCTCTTCGAACTCGACTACAATCCCGGACTTGAGTACTCGGTGATCAACACCGACGACCCCTGGGGCCGCAGGCTGGCTGCCCAGGCCGGGAGGGTGATCACCTTCGGCCTCGCGGCCGAGCAGGACATCCGACCGGTCGAATTTGTGACCACGGTGTCAGGCACCCGGATCACGATTCAACTCCCGGGCCGACAACTCGAGATGGCAAGCCGCCTTGTCGGCAAACACAACGTCTACAACATCCTGGCTGCGACTGCGGCCTGCTCCGCCCTGGGAATCTCCGATGCTTCGATTCTGGAGGGCGTTCACCGGCTCGACGTCGTGCCGGGTCGCTTCGAAGTCCTCGATCTGGACACGCCCTACGCCGTCGCCATCGATTACGCACATACGCCGGACGCGCTGGAGAATCTGCTTCGCCTGGCTCGGGAGGTCACGCGGGGAAGACTGATCTGCCTGTTCGGCTGCGGCGGTGACCGCGACCGGTCCAAGCGGCCGCTGATGGGCGAGATTGCAGTGCGCTACGCGGACCTCACGCTGGTCACTTCCGACAACCCGAGAACCGAAGATCCGGACTCGATCATCCGGCAGATCCTCGAAGGCATTCCAGCCGGAACGCCCAACGTCGAGGCGATAACCGACCGGCGTCGTGCGATCCGCCGGGCCCTCGACCTGGCCGCGGAAGGGGATACGGTGCTGCTTGCCGGAAAGGGCCACGAGACCTATCAGGAAATCGGAACGAATCGAATCGCCTTCGACGAGCGGCAGGTAGTCAAGGAGGCGCTGTGCTCGAATTGAGTATTCGTGAGGCAGCGGCGGCCATGCAGGCCCGGATTCACGATCGTCGGGGCGACGACCCGATCCTCGATCGCCCGTTTCCCCCGGTCTCGATCGACTCTCGAACGCTGCGGACCGGCGAAATCTACTTCGCGATCATCGGAGACCGCCACGACGGTCACTCCTTCGTTCCCCAGGCCCTGGCCGCAGGTGCTTCCGCCCTCGTCGTCGAGCATTGCGACGGTGCCGATCTTCCCGGCGAGCTGCCCGTCCTGACCGTCGAGGACACGACCCGGGCCCTCCAGGATCTGGCTCGGTACCTCCGGAAGATTTGGGACGGGAAAGTGATCGCCGTTACGGGAAGCATGGGGAAAACGACCACCCGGGAATTCACCGCCCGGCTGCTTTCGGGACGTTTCCGGGTCCTGCAGCCCCAAGGCAATCTCAACAACCACATCGGTCTGCCGCTCTCACTGAGCCGCCTTGACCGAACGCATGACGCGGCGGTCGTCGAACTGGGCATGAATCACGCCGGAGAGATCACCCTTCTGGGAGGCATCTGCAGGCCTGACATTGCTCTGATCACAAATGTCGCTCCCGTCCATCTCGAATTCTTCGAGTCGGTCGACGATATCGCCCGCGCCAAGGGCGAGATTCTCGCGAACGTCCAACCGAACGGCTGCTTCGCCTTCAATGCCGACGATGCGAGATGCCGGTCCCTGGCCCGGGGGTTCCAGGGCCGAAAGGTCTCGTTCGGATTCGGTCCCGAATCCGACTATCGCGTTACCGCCTGGACCATTGAAAACCTCTCCGGCATGTCGTTCACGCTGGCGGGCCCCGACCTCCGAGTTTCCGGGCGACTCGCGGCCATCGGAAAGCACCTCCTTTACGATGCGGCAGCCGCGATCGCCGTTGCTGCGCTGTTTGGTCTCCCTCAGGAGGAGATCAACCGAGGCCTGTCCCGCCTTCTCTCCCTCCAAGGGCGGGGCAGGCTTCTCGTACGGGGACCCCATACGATCTGGGACGACTCGTACAACTCCAACCCGCGGGCAGTGGACAGCGTGCTCGAAACCCTGTCCGTCCTGCGGAGCGTCTCACGCAAGGTCCTGGTCCTCGGAGACATGCTCGAACTCGGCCCAACCGGGCCGGAGCTGCATCGACGCACAGGCAGACACGCCGCAGCCGTGGCCGATCTGCTCGTGACCGTCGGCCGACTGTCCGAGCACCTTCGAGAAGGCGCCATCGAAGCGGGGCTTCCGGCCACGTCCACGCTCCATTTTCAGTGCTCCGAAGAGGCTGCAGAGGCCCTGCCGCCACTGCTTCGCGACGGGGACCTGATCGTGATCAAAGCGTCGCGCGGCGTGCATCTGGACCGGATCGTCGACGCACTCGGAGGAGGGTTGCCTTGATCTACTATCTCCTCTACACCTTTCACGACGAATTCTCCGTGCTGAACGTCGTCCGTTACATCACCTTCCGGACGGCCTACGCATCGATGACGGCGCTGCTGATCAGCATGTGGCTCGGCCCCTGGGTAATCGCCCGCCTGCGCCAGTTCCAGATCGGTCAGTACATCCGGGAGGAGGGCCCGCAATCCCATCAGAGCAAGGCCGGCACTCCGACGATGGGGGGCGTGCTGATCATCATCAGCATTGTCATCCCGACTCTCATGTGGGTCGACCTCACCAACGCCTATGTCTGGATTGCCCTGACCTCGCTTCTCTTCTTTGCCTCCGTCGGCTTCATGGATGACTACCTGAAGATCCGGCGGCAGCGATCACTGGGCCTCAAGGCTCGACAGAAGGTCGCCCTGCAGATCCTGTTCTCACTCGGCATTGCTGCACTGCTGATCTACCTCAGCCATGACGGGCTCTATTCGACGCGACTGAGTGTTCCCTTCTTCAAACGGTTCACGCCCCAGATGGACTTGACGCTGTTTGGCGTCTCAACCTTTCTTCCATTGATCGTTTTCGTGATGTTCGTGATCATCGGGGCCAGTAACGCCGTCAACCTGACCGACGGCCTCGACGGGCTCGCAGGAGGTCTGGTCGTCATCGCGGCGTCGGCCCTGACGGTCCTGACCTATGTCACCGGGCACGCCACCTTCGCCACCTACCTTGGGCTGATCAAGAATACCTATGCGAGCGAGTTGACGGTCTTCTGCGGTGCCATGGTCGGGGCCACACTGGGCTTTCTCTGGTACAACTGCTATCCCGCCGAGATCTTCATGGGAGATGTGGGAGCCATGGCGCTGGGCGGAGCGATCGGTACCGTGGCCATCCTGGTCAAGCAGGAGCTGCTGCTCTTTTCGATCGGGGGAATCTTCGTGCTCGAGGCCCTCTCCGTCATTCTGCAGGTGGCCTCTTTCAAGTTTCGGGGTAAGCGGATTCTGCGTATGGCTCCCTTACACCACCATTTCGAGCTGCTGGGCTGGAGCGAGCCCAAGGTCGTCATACGCTTCTGGTTGCTGGGTTTGATCTTCGCCCTATTCAGTTTGACGACACTGAAGATCAGGTAAGGAGCCGCGGAAGCCCGTTTGCCGCGGATCGACGAATGATGGCACTGAAGAACAGGAAGTTTCTGGTGGTCGGGCTGGGTCGGAGCGGAGTCGCTGCGGCTCGGTTTCTCACGTCTCGAGGAGCCCGGGTGACCGTCACCGACCTCGAAGGCGCCGACCGGCTCGCTTCCTGGGTCCGGCGCCTGGAGCCCCAGGTCGAACTGAGACTCGGCGGCCACGATGAAGCCGACTTCCTCTCCGCCGACTGCATTGTCCTCAGTCCCGGTGTCCCGGCGTCGCTCCCCCTGGTCGCGACAGCGCGCCGGCGGGGCGTCGAGGTGATCGGCGAAATCGAACTGGCTTACCGTTTCCTCTCCGGGCACATCATCGGCGTTACCGGCTCGAACGGGAAGACCACGACCACGACGCTGATCGGTGAAATCCTCCGGCATGCGGGCAGGGAGTGCTTCGTGGCGGGCAATATCGGCCGTCCCTTGACCGACGCCTTGCTTGAGGACCGCGGGCGATACGCGACCCTCGTCGTGGAACTGTCCTCTTTTCAATTGGAGGCCATCGACCGGTTCCGCTGCCAGATCGCCGTCTTCCTCAACCTCACGCCCGACCATCTCGATCGGCACGCTGATACGGAGGAGTACTTTGCCGCCAAGAAGCGGATCTTCGAAAATCAGGAACCCGAGGACTGGGCCGTGCTCAACCTGGACGACCCGGCCCTGCGCCACCTGGATGTGCGTGCCGGTCGTTTTCCGTTCTCACAGGAAAGCGCGCCGGCTTCCGGGGCCTTCCTGAAAGACGGTCAGCTCTGGATCAACTCGCCAGAACGTAAGACCCGCTTCCTGCAGGCCAGCGAGATTCGGCTTCGTGGACGACACAATCTCTCGAACGTCCTGGCAGCATCCGCCGCGACCTTTCTCGCCGGCGTCCAGCCGTCCGTGATCGCCGAGGCCGTCCGCAACTTCCGGGGCGTGGTGCACCGCCTCGAACTGGTCCGCCGGCTCGACGAGGTGGACTACTACAATGATTCGAAAGCAACGAACGTCGATTCGGCGGTGAAGGCGATCGAGTCCTTCGATGCTCCACTCGTGCTGATCATGGGCGGACTGGACAAAGGGGGTGACTTTTCGGGGTTGCAGACGTTGATCGCCGGCCGGGTCCGCCGGCTCGTCTTGATCGGGAAAGCTGCCGACAAGATCGAGCGTCAGCTCGGCTCGGTCGTCCCGGTCCTGCGGACGAGCGGGATGCAGGAGGCCGTTGGCCAGGCTCGAACGCTCGCGCAGCCTGGCGATGTCGTCCTGCTGGCGCCGGGCTGCGCGAGTTTCGACATGTTCGAGAACTATGAAGAACGGGGACGCGTTTTCAAGGAGTTTGTCCAGAGACTCACACCGCAAGAGAGCCGACGAGACAGGGAGACGGTCCAATGAAGGCGAGAATGCCCTACGATCGCATCCTTATTCTCCTGGTACTCGTCCTGCTCGGTATCGGTCTGGTGATGGTTTTTAGCGCATCGGCCGTCATCTCCAAGGAGATCTATGACTCCTCGACGGCGATCTTCACGAAGCAGCTTTACTCGGTGATCCTCGGGCTGGTCCTGATGATCGTGGTCATGCGGATCGATTACCGGCTCTTTGCGAATCGGTTCGTCATCGTTCTCCTCATCGCGGCGTCGCTGGGACTTCTGTGCTGGGCACTGGCCAGCCCCGACATCAACCAGGTCCATCGCTGGATCCGCCTCGGACCGATGCGCTTTCAGCCGTCCGAGGTAGCCAAACTGGCGGTCATCTTCATGAGTGCCTACCTCCTGGCCAGGCGTGAAGGCCGGGTCCGGACGGTCGATCGCTCGGTGCTGGCGTATCTGGCCATACTGGGAATCATCCTGGTCCTCGTGCTCGCAGAACCGGATTTCGGCACGACGACCAGCCTGGCGCTCACTGCGTCCCTTCTCCTGTTCGCCGGCGGGCTGCCCATTCGATACTATCTGGGAGCGGCGCTGGCCGCTCTTCCTCTATTCTTTTTCCTCGTCTATCAGGTTCCCTATCGCCGGGTCCGCCTGTTTGCATTCCTCAACCCCGAGGCCGATCCATTCGGTGCGAGTTATCAGGTCATTCAAAGCCTGATCGCAGTCGGGTCCGGCGGCCTCATTGGCAAGGGCCTGGCGCAAGGCACACAGAAACTCTTCTTTCTGCCGGAGCCGCATACCGACTTCATCTACGCGGTGATCGGCGAAGAGACCGGCCTCTGGGGCTGCAGCCTGGTCCTCGGGCTGTTCCTGCTCCTGTTGTGGAGAGGTTTGCGGGCGGCACTTCGCTCCGATACCCTGTTCGGAACCTACGTAGGGCTTGGGATCGTCTCGATGATCACGCTGCAGGCCCTGATCAATATGAGTGTCGTGCTCAGTCTCTGCCCGACCAAAGGCATCCCCCTTCCCTTCATCTCCGTTGGCGGTTCTTCCGTCCTGGTCATGTTGACAGCAATCGGTGTCCTGCTGAACATCTCCAAACACGCACAGCCATCGGTCCCGGCTGCGGCCGTGCCCGACGGCACGGGTGCCGGTGCCGGTCAGGTCCCCGGCACCGACGAGGCCGGGGCGCCGCCTGGTGGTGCGGCGGGACGGCCGCCGCAGCGGCTGACGCCGCGTCTGTCCGGTCCGGGAGTCTCTTTCTCGGCTCCGCCGCAAAGCCTCGGAGGCTCCCGATGAAGTCTGTTCGACATCTCGATCGGGTGCTCTTCGCCGGCGGCGGGACCGGCGGCCACGTCTATATGGCCGTCGCGGTCGCCCAGCAGCTCGCCTTTCGCCATCCTGGCGTCGAAATCATCTTTGCGGGAACCTCCGAGGGCCTCGAGAGTCGCATCGTACCCGGTCTCGGCTACCGTCTCGAGACGATCCGAATCGGAGGCCTCAAGAAGGTCGGGCTGAAACGTCTCGTCCAGACGTTCTGGCAGCTGCCCGCCAGCACGCTCGCATCGCTGTCGATCCTGCGGCGACTGCGACCGCAGGCGGTCGCAGGAGTCGGCGGCTACTCGTCGGGACCGCTCGTTTTGGCCTCCTCGCTGCTGCGGATTCCTTCTCTGGTGATCGAGCCCAATGTCCATCCCGGGCTCGCCAACCGACTCGTGCGGAGGATCATTCGCAAGGCCGCCGTCGCCTATGAGGAGACGTCCAGCTGGTTTGGAAACAAGGCGATCCTGACCGGGGTTCCCATTCGCGAGGAGTTCTTCGACCACCAGGACCATGATTTTCGCGGGAAGACGTTGACGGTGCTCGTTTTCGGAGGAAGCCGCGGAAGCCGTCCCTTGAATCACCTCGTCCTGGAATCGCTTCCGGGGCTCCTTGATCTGCCGGTTCGCCTGATCCATCAGACCGGACCGGAACACTTCGATGCGGTCGAGTCAGGCTATCGCGAGTTCCGGATCGAACGCGAGGTCTTGCCCTACATCGAGGATATGCCCCGCTATTTCGGGCGGGCCGATCTGATCGTGTCGCGCGCGGGGGCTTCGACGATTGCCGAGATCACGGCGGCGGGACGGCCTGCACTGCTGGTCCCCTTTCCCCACGCCGCCGACGACCACCAGACCACGAATGCGCGCGCGCTCGAAGCCAGAAGCGCGGCCGTGACGCTTCCCGAAGCGACGACATCGGGCGAGCTTCTGGCACGAACGATTCGAGAACTCGAATCGGACCGGGACCGGCTCGAGGCCATGGCCGGCGCCAGCCGGGCGACCGGACGTTCCGGGGCAGCTCAGGCCGTTGCCCAACTGATGGAGGAGATTGCCGCTTGAGACGTTCAGTGAGGCCGCGAAGTCAACGCTGCGAGAGTTCCATCACCCAAAAGCCGACCCCTACCCAAAAGCCCTCTCGCAGCAAGGTGATCTTTCGCGGCCTCACTCAACGTCTCGGGCGATCGAACACACTGCCGGGACCGGCCGCCGAAGGGAGCCGTCAATGGGGACAAGGCCTTCGGAGCGACAACGGAGAGGAACATTGGAAGCGGCACGAGTGCTGAACCGTTTTGGACGTATGCAGTCATTCCACTTCATCGGGATCGGTGGAGTCGGGATGAGTGCGCTCGCTGAGCTGCTCCGTGGGCAGGGTACGGGTGTCAGCGGTTCGGACCGTGCGGATTCCGCCTATCTGCGCCGGCTCTCGACGCTCGGTGTGCGCTGTTTCGTCGGTCATGAAAAACAGCATCTGGAAGGAGCCGAGGTCGTGGTGGTGTCCTCCGCCGTTCCACAGCACAACGTCGAACTCGTGGAAGCCCGGCGTCGCGGCCTGACGATCATCCATCGCTCCGAGCTCCTGGCGGAAATGATGCGTTTTCGCGAAAGCATCGCCGTCGCAGGGAGTCACGGGAAGACTACGACCACCGCCATGACCGCCCACCTCCTCGTGGAGGCCGGCTTGGATCCAACCGTGGTGGTCGGGGCCACGGTACCGTCGCTGGGCAGTAATGCCCGGCTCGGGACGGCACCCTTTTTCGTCGCCGAGGCCGATGAGAGCGATCGGAGTTTCCTCCGGCTGCATCCGGTCCACGCCGTCATTACGAATCTCGACCTGGACCATACCGACCAATACCGCAATCTGGAGGATCTGACCGACTCCTTTCGGACCTTTCTCGAGCAGCTCCCGTTCTATGGCTATGCAGTGGTCTGTGAAGACGATCCGGCACTGGTCGGGATCGCCCGAAATGTTCACCGGCAGGTGGTAACCTACGGCGCGAGCGAGCAGGCGGATTTCCAGGTTACGGCCATCGAAAGTGGTCCATTCAGGGTTCGATTCGACTTGTGTCGGCGTGGAGAGCCGCTTGGCACGATTCAACTCCAGGTCGGAGGACAACATAACGCATTGAACGCAACGGCAGCAGCCTCGGTGGGTCATCTTCTCGGTCTTCCGTTCGAGACGATCCATGACGCACTGGGCTGCTTCACCGGTGCGGAACGACGCATGGAGCCTAAGGGCGAAGCGAACGGAGTCCTGGTATTCGATGACTATGCCCATCATCCGACGGAGGTGCGGGCAACGCTGGCAGCGTGTCGAGCGATCGGTCGGAGGATCGTGCTCGTGTTCCAGCCGCACAGGTACTCCCGCACTCTGGGCCTGATCGACCAGTTCGCGGACTGCTTCGAAGGCGCGGATCTCCTGTACCTGCTGGACATTTACCCGGCTGGGGAGTCCCCCATGGAAGGAGTCAGCTCCTCGGAGCTGGCGAAACGGATCGCGCTTCGGCGTCAAATCGAATACGTCCCTGTGCCTCACGAACTGCCGGCGCTTTTGCACCGCGAATGCAGACCGGGCGATCTCCTGGTCACGATGGGGGCCGGCGACGTCTGGAAATTAGGAGAGAAGTTCCTTGAAGGAAGCGAGTAGAAGGGAAAGGAGACGGCTGACTCGGTGGCTGGGACGAACCGCCAAGGTTCTGCTCGGCCTCGGCGTTCTGCTGCTCGGACTAACCGTCTACTACTATGGCCGAAGGGCGGTTTCCGAAACCTCTCTGTTCGACATCCAGACGATCGAATACCAGGGCGCGCACCGTTTCGATGCTGAGGCCTTTAACCTGCTGATCCTCAAGAGTCTCGGGCACAATCTGCTGACGATCGACCTTGATCGTGTCCGAGCCCTCGCCGAGGCTGAGGGCTGGGTCAAGCACGCCGTGGTTCGACGGCGACTTCCGGACCGGCTGTGCCTGTACCTGACCGAACGAGAACCCGTTGCCATCGCGGCCATCGATAACGATCTCTATGTCGTCGACGACGAGGGAGTCATTCTCGATTCCTTCGGACCGGACTATGAATCCCTCGATCGTCCCATCGTCAAGGGCCTGCGCAATACGGCTCGGGAAAACGCAATCGAGGAGAACGCTCGCCGAATGAAGCTCTACATGGCGCTGCTCTACGATTTCGAGTCGAACGGGCGGCAGTATGCCGAGCAGGTTTCGGAGGTGGATGTGACGGATCCCGCGCGGGTCGCCATTGTACCCGTCTCCGAGCCGATCACGATCTATCTGGGCCACGAGGCCTTCGCATCCCGCTTCGAGAGGTTCCTCGCACAGAAGGACCTCTACGAGCGCCTGAAACAGAAATACGGTTTGATCGAATACGTCGATGTAACCATGGACAACAAAATCATTTTCCACACCCCGAAACAGGTGACGGCCGGCTGAGCTGGAGGACCGGCCGGAAACCGACCCGGGCGTGTTGGGATGTTTCGAAAGAGGCAGTCGAGTTCACATCATGGCAAAGAAGCAAGTCACCGCTGGAATCGATGTGGGAACGACCAAGATCTGTTCGTGTATCGCAGATCTCTCCGGAGACCGTGTTGTGGTCCTCGGTACCGGATGGGCTCCTTCCCGGGGGCTCAAGAAAGGCATGGTCGTCAACCTGTCCGAGACTTTTCAAAGCATCAAGGAATCGCTCGACCGCGCCGAAAGCGAGGCAAACACGGTCGTCGACTCAGCCTATGTGAGCGTCGGCGGGCGTCTGCTGCGCAGCGTCAACACGTCGGCTGAAACCGAAATCCGCGGCAAGAGCGGTCGGGTTTCGAATGACGACATCAGCCGGGCACTGATGGAAGCCCAGCACCTGCAGATGCCGAACGACAGCGAGATCATTCACGTTCTGACGCAGAGTTTTCGACTGGACGACCAGGACGGCATCCAGGATCCGATAGGGCTGCGGGGGACTCGCCTCTCAGTCCGGCTACATGTCGTCTTCAACGCCACCGCGGTGGTCCAGAACATCGTCAATGCGATCAATCGAGCCGACGTGGACGTGGCGGGCGTGGTGATGCAGCAACTGGCCTCCGGCCAGGCCGTCCTCACCGAGGACGAAAAGGAACTCGGCACGGTCCTGATCGACATCGGCGGCGGCACCACCGATATTTCGATCTACGATCAGGGGAGCATCTGGCACTCCGAAGTTTTACCGATGGGGGGCAGCCTCATTACGAAGGACATTGCGATCGGTCTGAGAGCGCCGTTGCACGAGGCTGAGAGACTCAAGATCGAGATGGGCAGCGTCTATTGCGACGACGTTGCGGAAGAGGAAGTCGTCGACATCAAGGAGATCGGCACCGGCCGCGACCATTCCATTCCACGGCGCCTGCTCTGCCAGATCGTCCAGGCGCGCTGCGAGGAAATTCTCCAGGCTGCCAGCGCCGTCATCCGTCGGGCCGGAGTTCAGACCGATCTGCTCAGCGGAGTCGTCCTGACTGGCGGCGGAGCCCTTATGCACGGTTTCGTCGAGCGGGCGCAGGAAATCCTGGATTCCCCCGTCCGACTCGGTATTCCGATCGATCTCGAGTGCAACGACCCGGATATTCTGCACCCGGCGTATGCCACCGGACTCGGCCTGCTGAAATACGCTCACACGCTGCGGCCCCGTGATGTCGTCAAGATCGCCCATGCAGTAGCGTCACCGACGCCGAAAGGGCCGACCGAGCGCTTGAAGAACTGGATTTTCGAGAGGATCTAAAAAACGGGACGTCAAGAAATCGTTTCCCGACATCCCGCTGGAGGTTTTCATGACTGCGAATCACCACGACGACCGAATCATCAAACTTTCCTTTGAAGAAAAGCCGATCACCGGGGCCGCCATCAAGGTCATCGGCGTCGGTGGCGGTGGGTGCAATGCCGTCAACAGAATGATCGAAGCCGGCATCGAAGGCGTCGAGTTCATTGCTGCAAATACCGACGTCCAAGCTTTGCGGCAGTCGCGAGCACCGCGCAAGCTGCAACTGGGTGAGAAGCTGACTAAAGGTCTCGGTGTCGGCTCGGATCCCGAAATTGGAAAAAAGGCCGCCCTGGAGGATACCGAAAAGGTGATCGAGCTTCTCGACGGTGCAGACATGGTCTTCGTGACGGCCGGACTTGGCGGCGGGACCGGCACCGGGGCCTCGCCGATCGTGTCGAGTCTGGCGACCGAACTGGGCGCGCTGACCGTCGCCGTCGTGACGACTCCCTTTCAATTCGAGGGAAAGCGCCGGCACCTGCAAGCAGACCGAGGTCTCGACGAACTCCGGGACAGTGCCGACACCGTCATTACGATTCCGAACGAGCGCCTGCTCAATACCGTGCCGACCGGAACCTCGCTGTTCGACGCCTTCAAGATCGCTGATGACGTCCTCCGCCAGGCCGTCCAGGGCATCAGCGATCTGATCACCATACCGGGCACCATCAACCTGGACTTCGCCGATGTGCGCACGATCATGTCGGGCATGGGTATGGCACTGATGGGAACGGGCGTGGCGGACGGCGACGACCGGGCCGTGACCGCTGCACGCCGCGCGATCTCGAGCCCCCTGCTCGAGGACACGACGATCCACGGCGCACGCGGCGTGCTCATCAACGTGACGGGCAACGTCCGCATGGGACTCCACGAGGTGAGCGAAGCCAGCCGGGTCATCCAGGAAGCGGCCCACCCGGAAGCCCACATCATCTTCGGATCGGTCTGCGATGACACGATCGGCGACCGCATCAAGATCACGGTCATCGCCACCGGCTTCGATCGCGACATGCAGGCGGCCCAGCAACCTGTCCGGGAGACGGACGATCGGGAGATCGTTCGGCCCGATCGGGTCGAATACAGGCCGGACTTCGAAGACCAGCATTCCGGCAACGGAACGGGCAAGGCGCCGGAACCCGATGTTCTGGAGATCCCGACATTCCTGCGGCGCCAGCTGGACTGATTCATCACCTTTCGCACCGCCAGGCTTGGCCGATTCGTTCACTGAATCCGCCGGCTCCTCGAACATCACAGCCAAACGGCGCGAGTGAATGGTCGAGGGGACTCCACGCCGTGGCGATCGGCTTGAGCACTGCCTTCGCGGCGATTCCCAAACGCCCGACCTTCGGCCGTCTTCGGGGATCCTCTCCTTGTGAGGTATCCCTGAATCTGCCAGAATACGCAGAAGCTGGCCCATTCGTGCTTGATTTGATTAGTCTTGCCGATTCCGCCGGGATCCTGTGGGCGACTCGGTGCAAGCCGTTTCAATGCCCGAAGGGTGACGAAAGGAAAACAAGCGATGATCCTCGCAGGCGACGTTGGTGGTACCAAGTGCAGGTTGGCAATCTACGAAGAAGGATCGGATCCGTCCGGCCTTCGGCCTCATCTGGAAGACACCTTCTCGAGCGGTGACTACCCTTCGCTCGAGGCCGTCGTGCAGGATTTTCTCTCCAACCCCGCTGCCGACAAGATTCGCAACCGGCTGAATATCGCCTGCTTCGGCGTCGCGGGTCCGGTCGTGGACGATCGCGTCAAGGCTTCGAATCTCCCCTGGACCGTCGAGGTCCCTGCCCTGAAGCGGTCTTCGGGGATCGAGAGGATTCTCCTGATCAACGATCTCGAGGCAACGGTTCACGGCGTCCTCGTCCTGGCCACCGACGACCTCGAGCGACTGAACGAGTGTCGGCCCGAACCCGGCGGAACCCGCGCGCTCCTTGCGGCAGGTACCGGCCTCGGAGAAGCGATCATCGCCGTGGGGCACGACGGGAACTACTTCCCGGTTGCTTCGGAGGGGGGACACTCCGACTTTGCTCCTCGTAATCCGAGGCAATCCGAACTCCTCGAGCACTTGCGGGGACGTTGGTCCCACGTCAGTTACGAGCGCGTCCTCTCGGGGCCGGGTCTGAACAACATCTACCGTTTCCTGCGGGCCTCGGGAGAGGAGGAATCGCCGGAGGTCGCCGAACGCATCGACTCCGCTGCGGACCCGAGTGCCGAGATCTCTCGCCTCGCGCTGGCCGGCAACTCTGCCGTCTGCGAAGAGGCCCTGGGTCACTTCGTGGAAATCTACGGCGCTGAGGCAGGAAACCTGGCCCTGAAGGCGAAATCGACCGGAGGTCTGTACATCGGTGGCGGCATCGCCCCCAAGATCCGCGATCGGATCATCGCAGGAGATTTCATGGAGGCGTTCAATTCGAAGGGCCGCCTGCGATCCCTGCTCGAGACGATTCCCGTCTATCTGGTCCTCAACAGCAAAACCGCGTTGATCGGCGCCGGTGTCCGGGCACTCAAGGAGAAGCGGAGATCGTGAAGAGAGTTCTCGTCCTCCTGTGCGCTTGCCTCTTCCTCCCGGTTTTGACCTTCGGCCAGCAAGTCGCAGGGCGACTGATCGCGATGCAGGGGGAGGTCGAGGTTCTGACCACCTCCTGGGCTACTGCCGCGCTGAACCAGGATCTCTTTGCCGGCAATACGATTCGTACGCATGCCCAGAGCCGTGCCGTTCTTCTGTTGGCCGACGAGACCCAGCTCAAGCTCAATGCAAATACCGAGCTGCAACTCCAGTCCGCCAATCACTCGTCCAACCTGATCAGCCGGATCTCGACGGCCGGCGCACGGACCGAGCAGAGTATCCTGAACCTCCGGTCCGGCCAGGCCTACGTCCGGTCCAAGCGGACACCGGCTCGAGTGAGGGTCGATACGCCGGCAGTCACCGCGGCTATCCGCGGCACCGAATTCGACATCCAGGTCCGTGCCGACGGCGAGACGATCACCACGGTTCTCGAGGGTTCGGTCGACTACCGCAACGACTATGGTGCGATCGTCGTGAATCCGGGCGAGCAGGGGGTTGCGCGGGTCGGACAGGCTCCGACCAAAGTCGTGATCGTCAATCCGCAGGACGCCGTCCAGTGGACACTCTTCTACACGGCGGCCGCGAGCCCACGCGACTATCCGTTCCTCGAGCCCTCCCCGGCGCCTGCCCGACAGGAGCTTGCCGCCGGCGTTACCGACCCGGTGCGCCGTGCCATGCTCGAGCATGACGCAGGCGACCTCGATGCAGCCTGGTCGACCCTTCAGGGTGTCGAGTCGCCGGAAGCCGCCATGATCCGGGGCTGGCTCCTGCTCGAACGCCATCAGACTGCCGAAGCCGAGGCAGCTTTTGCCGAGGCTCCTCCGGACGCCGTGCGTACGCGCCTCGGCCTTTCCCTGTGCGCGATGCGCCAGGATGACTTCGATCGTGCGCTCAGTGTTCTTTCTCCGATCGACGGCCACGACGACCTCATCCTTCAGAAGGCCCTCGTCCTTACGACATTCGGGGACACCCCCCAGGCTCTGTCCCTGCTCACGCAGATTTCCTCCGCCAGCCTGACCTTTTCGCTGGCCCAGAGCCTGAAGGCCACCATCTTGTTGACGCAGAACAAGAAGGACGAAGCTCTGGAAACGGCACGGACGGCAGCCCGAAGCACTCCCACATCACCCTCGGCACAGATTGCCTTGAGCCGCGTGCTGCAGTCTTTCTTCGATCTTCCGGCCGCGCGCTCGGCGGCGCGACGGGCGCTCGAGCTCGACCCGGGGTTTCTCGATGCACAGCTTCAGCTGGCCCGCCTGCAGTTCGGCTTCGGCCTGACCGAGCAGGCCGAGGAGATCGCACGTCGGGCACTGGAGGTGGCACCGAACGACGCCTCGGCCGCTTCCCTGCTCGGCTTCGTTCTCCTGGCACGGGGAAAAACCGACGATGCGGAATCGATGTTCGAGAAAGCCGTGGCCGAGGACAGCACCCTGGGCGACCCACGGCTGGGTCTGGGCCTGGTCAAGATGCGTCGAAACGAGAACCTGGATGCCACTGGGGAACTCCTGACGGCGGCGACTCTCGAACCGCGCCTCTCCTTGTACCAGAGCTACCTCGCCAAGGCCTTTTATGAGCTCCGCAGGTTCGAACAGGCCTTCGCGACGCTCGAGACCGCCAAGGAACTGGATCCGCGCGACCCGACTCCCTATCTCTACTCCGGGATCTTCCGAGACGATCTCTACCGGCCCGGCCGTGCAGTCCAGGATTTCCAGCAGTCGATCCGCCTCAACGACAATCGGGCCGTCTATCGGAGCCGGCTCCTGCTCGATCGCGATCGGGCGAGCAGGAACGTGAATCTGGCCCGCGCCTATCGGCAGCTCGGTCTTTCCGAGTGGGGGAACAGTGAGGCCGTGACTTCGGAGCTGAGTGATCCAACCAACAGCTCGGCCCACCTGTTTCTGGCCAACACCTTCCTGAATCTCACGGGGAGAACGATCAGCGGGGGTTCCGAGCTGCTGCTGGCCAGAATGTTGCTCCCGGTCAACGCCAACTCTTTCAATACCTTCAACGATTACACGACCCTCTTCGAACTTCCTCGGGCCTATTGGACCGCGGGTGGCTACTACGGAACCTTCGATGCCTTCGGCGGCCAGCTCATTGCGACCGGGGGAACCAACCGGATCGCCTATAGCTCTACTTTCGCCTACGACCGAACCGCCGGCTTCCGTCCCCAGAATGACGACCTGAAGCAATACACGGGTACGGCCCTGTTCAAGTTCGCGTTGACTCCGTCGAGTGACATCCTCCTTTCCTATGCGAACCAGCAGGCAAATGAGGGGGACCACGGCAGCCAGGTTCTCGTCAATGAGTTCAACGACCCGAATCAGCGATCGTTCCTGCGGGCCCAGCGAGTCGAGATCGGTTACCACCGGCAGCTGAGACCGGGCTCGGAGCTGCTCGTACTGCTCTCAGGCCGAAAGGTCGATCAGGTTCTTCGAGATCCCGACTGGCGGGTCTTCCCGGACCGCACCTACGGGCTCCGGCAGTCCACGAAGCAGCCGGGCCTGGACTTCGAGGCCTCCCATCTCCTCGAGACGGGGCCCTTTCGACTGCGCTACGGGCTCGACGTCTTCGAGAGCCACCATCGCTCGCTCGCGGACCTTCAGATTTCCCTCACCGGAGTGGAGGAGCCGATTCCGCAGGAATTCGACTATTCGAGGCACAAGATCCGGTACCGAACGGCCTTCTTCCGGTCCGATTACCGCCTTCGACAGAATCTGTTCCTCTCGGCAGGACTGAACTGGAACTGGACCAACGAGCGAAATCCGCTCGCCACCGAACAGCAGTCGACGTCCAGGTGGAACCCCCAGGGGGGGATCTACTTCCATCCCTTCGAAAGTTCCGCATTACGCTTTGCCTACTTCCAGTCGCTGCAGGCCGAACGCCAGGAGACGCTCGTGCCGTCTCATTTCTACGGTTTCCCGATCGCTCTGAACGAGGACACGATGGCGCACAGCCGCAACTACAATGCCGGCTGGGATCAACGTCTGTTCGGACGGACCTTCCTTCGGACGTTTGCCTACTGGAGGGACCGATCGATCCCGAGTCTGAACGTTAACGAGGAGCCCTTCTTCTTCGACGGAAAGCTGTATGGCGGCCACGCAGTCCTGAACCAGTTGCTGACCGAAAAGCTGGCGTTGACGGCCGACTACGGACTGGCTCACAGCCTCGACACACTGAGCCTGCGACACGATCAGGAAGTCACGCTGGCCCTCAACTTCGTTCACCCGTGGGGTCTGTTCGTGACGGCTGCGGAGGATTTCCTTCGCCAGACCGGTCAGTACGGGACCTTCCGGAATCACATCAAGGTCTTCACCACGAATCTCGAGGTGGCCTATGAGTTCCCCCGAAAGTTCGGCCGGCTGTCCTTCGTTGGAACGAATCTTTTCGACCGCAAATATGCATTTCTCGTCGATCCCCTGGCACTCGAGCGGCGAGTGCCCGCACGCCGGATGGAGCTACGCTTGAGTGTCAACTTTTGAATCCGGGCAGCAGGGGTCGTTCGGGACCACACCAGAGGAGAGAGGCGGACAACAGAAGCACGCCTGACACGAAACAATGAGCAAGCAGCGAAAGAAGATTCTCGCCTCTGCGTTGATTCTGGTCGTTGCGGTCGCTTTGATGGCGCTCTTCTCGAAATACTCCCCCTATCTCGACGACCTGGAATTGAGAAACTATGACTTCATGATGGCGGTGCTGCGCGGTCCCCGGCAACCGTCGAAGGAGATCGTCATCGTCGCGATCGACGAGGCATCCCGATCCCAGTTCGAACAGGATTACGGCGTCACCTATCCGTGGCCGAGGGGCTTCTACGGCGAGTTGGTCGACACGCTGAACGCCCTCGGCGCACGCGCTGTCGTGTTCGATGTGGCATTCTTCGATGCGAGCCTCCCCGACGAGGACGAGGCGTTCGCACGGGCGATCCGGCGGAGCCATATTCCCGTCGTCATCGCCGCCGCCGTCGAAGTCGTCTCCGACCCGCGGTTTTCGATGGTACGTCAACTGCTTCCCTACGAAGGGTTCCTGAACGCGGGCGCACAGATAGGCTATGCCACGCTGAATCCGGACCGCGACGGTGTGCTGCGCCGCGGCCGACTCTCGGTCGGATCCGAACCCACGCTGGCGACGCGAGCATTGCAGGATCTGGGGGAATCGGACCTCCTGAGGAAGGCCTCCGTCATCAACCTGGAAGGAGAGGACCCGGAGATCCTGGTCAACTATGTCGGCGGCAGTCGGACCATGCCGACGGTGAGTTTCTACCAGGCCCTGGACGCCCGATCCCTTCTTCCGGAGGGTTACTTCAAGGACAAGATCGTCTTCGTTGGCTACTCCCTGGCGGTGACGGATCTCTCCCAGGGTGGTACCCCCGACCACTACCCTTCACCGTTCGACGGCCTGTCGGGGATGGCCAGCATGCCGGGAGTCGAGATTCATGCCAACATCCTCAACACGATCCTGACCCAAAGCTTCATCACCCGGCTCTCGCTGCTCCCGCAGTGGTTGATCTTCATCGGCCTGGCGATCCTCACTTCGCTGGCCGTCCTGATGACCGAGCGCTTTGCTCTCAAAGTCAGCGCATCGCTGCTTCTGATCCTGGCCTTCGCGGCCACTTCAGCCTTGCTGTTCGTATACGGTCGGATCTGGTTGTTGACGGTTCAGCCCGTAACTCTGATGGTGCTCGTCTTCGGCCTCAACATCCTCTACCAGTACCGGCTGACGGAAAGAGAACGCGCCCAGATCCGACGTGCGCTCTCCGGCTACGTCTCGAAGCAGGTCATGGGCGAGATCATGAAACATCCCGACGAGCTCGAGCTCGGAGGGGTGCAGGTCGAGGCCACGGTACTCTTTTCCGATATCGCCGGCTTCTCGAAGATCTCCGAGAGCATCACGCCGCGGGAACTGGCAGCGTTGCTCAACGACTATTTCACGCGCATGGGCGACACGATCATGAACCGGGAGGGAATGATCAACAAGTATATCGGCGACGCCATCATGGCCATCTGGAACGCACCGCTTCCCACCCGCGCTCACGGCCGGCTGGCCTGCGAAGCCGCTCTCGAGATGAGGCGGATCGTCGCCGAGATGCCGCCCCTTCGCATGCGCATCGGGATCAACACCGGAACCA
Source organism: uncultured Acidobacteriota bacterium (assembly GCA_963823995.1). Classification (GTDB taxonomy): domain Bacteria; phylum Acidobacteriota; class UBA6911; order RPQK01; family JAPXNP01; genus JARRKC01. The sequence continues at coordinate 680,820 of CAWGNQ010000006.1, read as the reverse complement.
TGGTCGCCGGAAATCTGGGGCACCGCGAGCGCATGGAATACACGGTCATCGGCGACTCGGTCAATCTCGCTTCGAGGCTGGAGGGCGCCAATAAAGTCTTCGGCACCGTAATCCTGATCAGCGAGACCACGGAAGCTCTGGTCCGCGACTTCTTCCTGCTGCGGCGCGTGGATCGGATTCGGGTCGTCGGCAAGGAGCATCCGGTCGCCGTCTTCGAAGTGATGGCGCTCCAGGACGCGGCCGAGGCAGACCCACTGCTTCCCCTGGTCGACTCCTTCGGCAAGCTGCTCGAGGCTTACGATTCACGGGACTGGGTCCGGGCCGAGAAACTGTGCCAGGTCCATCTCGATCGGTTCCCCGGTGATTTCGTCGCGCAGACTTATCTAAAGCGCTGTCACAAATTCCGCGAAACCGCCCCGGCCGATGACTGGGACGGGGTCTACACGCTCGAGGCGAAATAGTTCAGGAATTTGAGCGGTGTGATTTTCGATTTTCGATTGGGAAACTGGGAAGGCAAGAGGCAGGAGACGGTTTCGCACACCCCTCCAGATGGACAGCCCAAGCTCTCCCGCTCTCCGGCTCTCCACCCCCTCCGTCCTCGAACCCGGCCACATCGAACCAGGAACCAGAAACCAGAAACCATGCCAACAGACCATCGCCCCCGTTTCGCGGCGCAAATCCTCAACCGCAAATCTCAAGCCTCAGCGCCCCCGGGTACCCGCACTTCGAAGATCTTCACCGGCTTCGATTTTCCCTTGACCAGGACGTCCCCCAGCTCGTGCAGGTCATAGTCGCCCTGGAGCAGGTCCCGGGTGAACTCACTGATGATGATCCGCGCCTTGTACTCCTTACAGAGAGACTCCAGTCGGGCACCCAGATTCACGTTGTCTCCGATGACCGTGTAGCTCTGAATCGTCTCGGCACCGACATTGCCCGCAATCATCTCTCCCGTGTTGATGCCCACGCCGCAAGCCAGCGCCGGCAGGCCGCCTTCCCGCCATCTCTCATTGAGCTCTCCCAGCCGGCTCTGCATCGCGAGCGCGCACTGCAGTGCGTGATCCGCATGATCCGCATCCCCGACCGGTGCATTGAAAAGCGCCATTACCATGTCCCCGACGAATTTGTCGATCGTTCCCTTGTGATCGAAGACGAGCTCTACCATGGCCGAAAAGTATTCGTTCAGCTGGGCGACGATGTCCTCCGGCTCACGATTTTCCGACATGGTCGTGAACCCGCGAAGATCCGAAAACAGAACCGTCACGATCGTGCGCACGCCGCCCAGCTTCGCCGTCTCCGGGTCGTCCATCAATTGCTGGAAGACGTCTCTCGAGACATATCTCGAGAAGATCGCTTTAACCTGCCTCTTCTCCGCCCCTTCGATCCAATACTGGTAGGACAGACCGAGTCCGAGAGCCAGGCTCCAGCCGACGAAGGCGGTGGCCACCGGCAACTGGAAATGTTCGTGCCCGAAGGCATACTGGGCCGCCCACAGGTAGCCCCCCAGCAGGGCGAGGCCGACGAGAAGGGCCCGCAAAAGTCGCAGGAAGAAAACCGCCACGAGGACCAGGGCCGTGATCGTCAGTCCGATCGTCCAGTTCATCCAGGCAGGCGCCTTCACGAGGTATCGGTTGTGTAGCAGGTCATCCAGAACGTTGGCATGCACTTCCACGCCGGCCATTGCTCCGAGCCTCAGACCGCTCCGGGTGCGAGCGCTCTCCGTGGCCGTCCCAGAATAGGGAGTCGTGAACATGTCGTGAAGACCGGTTGCACTGACACCGACCAGCACGATCTTGTCGCGGAATTGCTCCGGATCGAGCCCCGGCTTGTCTCCCTGTTCGATCTGGCCTTCTGCATAGACGATATGGCTGTAGCTGTAGCTCGTGTACGTTCCCGGCCCGCCGTTGAACCAGATGGGAAGCCGCCACTCGTCGTTCAGTGGCGCCTCGATGGAGCCTGCCCTCAGCATGCGGCCATCAATGCGGATGTCTGCAACGTCGAGGTGTCGGGCCGCCAGTGAGGCCGCCAGCGCCAGCGATGGGAAGTTCCTGCCCTTGGCCGAGGCCATGAGCAGATAGTGTCGGAAAGGGCCATCGGAATCGAGGGCATTGGCCGTATGGCCCAGTCGCGAGGTGGCATCGACCAGACGGGGATACGGCAGATCGACCTGGATGAACTCCGGAAAGTGACCCTGTTCGGGCAGCGTAAATCGCTCGAGCGTATTCGAGTCGACCGTACCTGTCACTTGTTCATTATCCTGATTCCCCAGAAAGACGGCTTGGACGACGGAGTCGGATGCCCGTGTTTCGTCGGCAAACATTTTGTCACCTTCCGGGTTCCCCACGTCCTTCTCCGTGAAGAGCACGTCGAAGATCACCGCTCGGGCTCCGGCGCGTCGCATGAAGCGGAGAAAGTAGCCGTGCACTTCACGGCTCCACGGCCAGCGTCCGAACACCGGTTCGAGATGCTTTATACTGTTGTCATCGATCTCAGCCAGAACGATTTCGGGTGATGCTGCGTTCTGCTGACCGAGGAGACGAAACCGGTAGTCCAGCGTTTTGAGCTCTATGGTCGAAAAGAAGCGGGTTAGGCTCAGCATCCAGGTCGCCGACATCGAGACAACGGTCAAACAGACAAGGGCAATCAGACGCGTCTTTTGCTTCCGACGAGACATCGGGATAGATTCTACAGAGAATTCCGCCGTCTGCGGGAGCATTCCCCGCCGGAGGCCTTTGCTAGAATTCTCAAGGGAGGGGCTGCATGAAGCAGAGGTACCTGGTAACCACTTCGGTTTTTTTGATCCTTTTTTCTATCTTTTCGGGAGCGGCTTTCGGCCAGTTCGGAAGAATCACCAAAGCGCTGAGCAAGGCGAAGACCTTCGCCGATCTCCGGATCAGCGATGAGGACGAGCAGGCTCTCGGCCAAGCCATCAGCCAGCGAATCCGGAACATCTACGGCGTCCAGCAGGACGAAGCGCAGACCCGCTACGTCTCGTTGGTCGGGCGTGTTCTGGCCGAGCGTTCGAGCAGGCCGAACCTCCCCTGGACGTTCATCATCCTGGACTCCGACAGCACGAATGCTTTCGCAGCGCCGGGCGGCTACATCCATATCACGCGCGGAGCGCTGGCTGTGATGAAGGATGAGGCCGAACTCGCCGGGGTGCTGGCGCACGAGATCACCCACGTCACGGAGAAACACACGATCAAGGGCATCCAGAAGATGAAGGGGATCGAGATCGCCGGCGATGAGACATCGCTCTCGGGAAATTCCCAGTTGCTCGACAAAGTCGCCGAGAAGGCCACGGAAGCTCTGTTGCAGGGTTTCGGCCGGACGGAGGAGCTCGAAGCCGACGAGGGCGGCATCGAACTTGCTGCCGAGTGTCACTACTCCCCACAGGGGCTGGTCGAATTCCTCGAGACCCTCCAGGAACGCTATGCGTCACGCCAGCAGCGTGCCGGACTGTTTGCCTCCCACCCGCAGACGCAGGAGCGTCTCGACAAACTGGCGCAGCAGATTCAGAAGGAGAAGCTCGATCAAGAGGGGACGGTCGTTCTTCCGGACCGGTTCCAATCGAACATCCAGTACAAAGTGGTCGCCTACACCGGTACCGGTGAAGTCGCCGAAGGCGCACGCGGGATGGCCGGCGGAGAGAGTGAATCGAAGAGCTCAGACGGTGACAAGGAGAAGGATTCGGATAAAGACAAGAAAGGCGGCGGCTTCATGGCCAAGCTGAACAATCCGTTCGGCTCCGGCAAGAAGGAGGAAAAGGCGGAAGTTACCGGATCGGCAGCGGCTCGAGGAGTGGAGACCGAGGTCGGGACGGAACAGCCCGGCAACCCGAACGTCGTCGCGGTCAAGATCACTCCGGCGGATGTCCGAGACTTCAAGGAGCAGGGAGGACTCGCCTAGTTGGAGGGTTTTTCGGGTCAGATCTCGATCCAGGTGCTCGCGATGGGGTCCGCGGGACTGGCCCTTGCCCTGTACGTCGTCCGCGCCTTATCCCGCAACCCTTGGATCCGCAAGCGCCTGACTCTCGCCATCTTCATTCTCCTGGCGAGCGCAGGAGCCAGCCTGATTCTCTCCAACGCAGGCTGGGTCACGGATCAGACCGTCGCCAAGATCGCCGGACTGGGCATTTTTGTGGCCGTCATCCTGGCGGCCATCGTCCTGCTTCTGAACCGTTTCTCGGGTGCCTCCGTCTCGCAGAAGTTTCCCGCGATCGTTCAGGACGCGCTGGTCATCGGCGTATTCGCCATCGTAGCCGTGCTGCTCGGCGGAGAGGAGCTCCTGACCACATCCGCCGTTGGTGGATTGATCATCGGTCTGGCACTGCAGGACACTCTGGGAAATCTCTTTTCGGGATTGGCGCTTCAGATCGAGAAACCCTTTTTCGTCGGTGACTGGGTCCGGATGGGCCAGCTTGAAGGCCGTGTCAAGGAAATCACTTGGCGAGCCACGAAGATCCGGACCAAGGCGGGGCATTTCTGCGTCATCCCGAACAATCTGATCTCCAAGGACACTCTGGTCAATTACACTCACCCCACACCGTTTCTACGGATCGAGAAGAAGATCGGATTCGGGTATGAAGCCCATCCGAACCACATCAAGCGCGTCGTGCTGGCGGCGATGGCGGATGTTCCCGAGATCCTGCGCGAGCCTCGACCCGACGTCCTGCTCGACACCTACAACGACTTCTCGATCGACTACCGGTGCCGATTCTGGATCAACGAATTCGAATTTCTCGAGCCGATCATCGACAAGTTCATGACCCTTCTCTACTACCGCCTCGAGCGTGAAGGTCTCAAGATTCCTTTCCCGATCCGCGACGTCCGGGTGAAGCAGGAAGAGTCCGCCGATCAGCGGGAGAGCCTCGAGCTCGACCGGAAGCGGCGTTTCGTCGCCTCGATGGATCTTTTCTCTCCACTGGAAAAGGAAGAACAGGAGGGGATCGCCCGCTGTCTCGAACGGATCATGTTCGCCGTCGACGAACCGATCATCCGCCAGGGCGAGCAGGGAGACTCGATGTTCCTGATTGAACAGGGCCGGATCCGGGTCGTCATCGAGGAAGATTCAGTCGCCCATCAGGTGGCTCAACTGTCGGACGGGCAGTACTTCGGAGAAATGGCGCTGCTGACCGGTGAACCGAGAACGGCCACGGCCATTGCCGTCTCCGACGTGCATGCCTACATGCTGCGGAAGGAAACCTTCCGCCACGTCCTCGTGCGGCACCCTCAGATCATCGAAAGCATCACTGCTGTCATTGCCGAGCGGAAAGAGGGTCTGAAGGCGAAAGCCGACGAGTTGAAGAGCCGCAGGCCGGTGCGGCGTGAGGTCGAGAAGTCCCTGTTGACGAAGATCCGCTCCTTCTTCAGCCTCTGATTGCAGGCTCCCTGAGAATTTGAGGAAAGGCCACCGGCTCGCGCTGGAAATAGACCCGGAACCGCCTTCGAAAGGCCGGCGGGATGCCGTCCTCTTCGGAGCCCTCGAGGAGACCCGACTGCAGACCATCGACGAAATACATGTCCAGGGCATCGCCGTCTTTGGTCGCCACTTTGCCGCGGTGTGCGCAGCGAAAGAAATCCTTGACCCTCAGGTAGGTGGCGCGGGAGACATTGATGCGATTCGGCACCCCGGAGGACTCCATCCGTGAGCTCAGGTTGACCGTGTCTCCCCAGACATCGAAGGCGAACTTCCGGATGCCGACCACCCCCGCGATCACCGGGCCGGTGTGAATCCCGATACGAACCGCCCAGCGGGCGGGGTTCATGGGATTGTCGCGCAGACGTACGGCCTCCAGGAGCTCGAATCCGGCCAGGACGGCCTCGACCGGATGTGCGGGGTTTCGGACCGGCATCCCCCCGGCACACATGTAAGCGTCTCCGATCGTCTTGAGCTTCTCGAGCTGATACCGGTCGACGATTTGGTCGAATGCCGTGAAATAGTCCTGGAGATTCTCAACCAGCTCTTCCGCCGAAAGGCGCGCAGTCGATTGCGTGAACCCGACGAAGTCGGTAAAGAGGATCGTGACGTCTTCGAAGTATTTCGGATCAACGGCCCCTTTGGTATGCAGCTCCTCGGCAATCTCCTCAGGGAGAATGTTCTGGAGGAGTTCCTCGGACCGTTCCTTTTCCTGGGCGATTTCCCGATTGCGCAGAGCGAGCTGACGATTCGCATCGGTCAAACGCCCCCTGGCGAGCGCCAGCTTCTCCGTCATCGAGTTGAAGGCCGCCGCCAGCTCACCGAATTCGTCGTTGGAACCCAGTCGGATGCGATGATCGAGGTTCATGGAACCGATGATGCTCGCGCCCTCCTTGAGGTCGGCCAGTCGTCGATTGAAGAAGCGGGAGAAATAGAGGGCAACGGCGACGGCGGTCAATGTGGACAAGACGAAGATGAGGAGAGTCAGATTGGTGGTCACATGCTGAATTTCTTCCGAACGCTCTCCGGCCGAGCGAACGCGTACCTTCTCAGCCTGCTTCAGCGCCGCCAGCTCGTCCACAATCGGTTCGCTCAGAGGTTCCGCATGCATGGCCAGTTCGGTGATCGCCCGGACGTGATCCACCCCGAGATTCTGGTAGATGGCGACCCACGAAGCGGAGAGCTTTTCAAACGTCTCCTTGAGCTCTTCGACCTCAGGCTTTCCCTCCGTCGGCGTGAGAGACAGAAGCTGGTCGATGCGCTGCAACGTCGTCTGCAATTCGCTCTTGAACTGATCCAGCTGGCCGGGCGGAACCGCGCCCTGGGACTCGTCCGACATGACGCTCATCAGGAGTTGAATCTGCTTGAGCTTGTTCTCGATCTCCTGACTGACCGAGTTTACAAGATCCTGTCGGGCCACACCCGACTGGACTTCCGCCAGCGTTCGAGATCTCTTGCCAGATCCCCAGAAGTAGATTCCCAGATTGACGCCGAACAGCACCAGGATGATCAAAAACGAAAGGCTCAGTCGTCGTTTGATGGACATGTTCAGCGAAGGGGATAACCGGCCTCACCCGGCAGTTTACCGTCGATACGCAGGACCTTGACTCCCGGTGGAACATTGTCGGCGCTGACGAAGCTGATCGATCCTGGAATCGCTTTGACCAACTGCGTCGCCATGACGTTCGAATAGACGATCTTCGGCCCCGCCACGGCTTCCGCACGAAATACCTTGGCTATCCAGTACTGACGGAACTGTGATTCGCTCATCTGGTAGATCTTCTTGAGCACCACGTCACGCTCCCGTGCCACCGGAGCCCGGATCATGAGCGTCACTCGCTCGCCGGAAGGCCAGAACTGACGATCTCCGAGAAGGAGACGCCGGATCTCTCCAAGGGCCAGATCGCTCTCTCCGACACCCGGGTGGACGATCACGGCCACGTCGACCTCACCCTTCGTCGGGGCGGAGTGACAGAAGGCGACCAGGGAGAAAGCGAGAGTCAGCGCACAGACGAATCGTCGAGCCATGGTTGCTGTCCTCAAAATGTAAATGCTATCTGCATCATACCCGCGTTGAACGGATCGGACCCGGAAGGCTTGCGACGCTGATACTCTGCCTTGAGCGCGGCGAAGAAACTGAAATCGTATCGAAGTCCGACGATAGTGGCGCGCAAGCCCGGAAAGCCGAAGAAGACGGGGTCGTCTGCGCTGACCTGTGTCCGCTCGTAGCGAACGTAGGGCTTGAACGCTTCGTGCAGCCAGGGCAGCCGATAGGCGGCCTGTCCGTAGCCGGCCCAGCTGTTGAACCCTTCCGATCCGCCCGCCCGCGTGTGCCGGACATGGAAGAACTCCGCGACCAGCTCCGGCGTTTCCCTCGTCCACGCGAAGAAAGCCGACGCAATCTGCTCCCGGTAGTCGGGAATTCCCGGTTCGGTGATTTGGTCCGAATAGAAGGAGCCGCCGACCGCGAGCTGCGAGAAATCACCCGGCCTTGCCGCAAGTCTGAAGACCAGCGACCGGTGGTTGTTGACGTCGCCCGCTTGGGCCGGCTCCGCGATGTCCCGGGCCCGGCCGTTGCCGATGCCTGCCTCGTATTCCAGGTTGAGAGGGGCGGTAGGAAGTCGGCCGCTGGCGAAGGCTCCCACGGCATGGATCGGAAGGAATCGGGAGCCAAAGTTGACCATGTAAGGTCTCTCGATCGAGGTCTGAAGCCATAGCCCGTGATGGAACTCCGTGTTCCACCAGCTGACCGGGGTATGGAATCGTCCGAAGGAGAAGCGGAGAGCGTCGCTCTGGCTGATTCTGAGGATGGCCCGCTCCACACTCGATTCAAATCCGTCGTTGTGCGCTGTCAGCGCCAACTCTCCGAAGACCTGGACCCTCTCGGAGAGCGGAGAGCTGAGATGGAGCACGAATTGTCCCGACCGAAAGCCGTTCCCATGCCGGTCCCCCTCGCTCGCACCGTAATCCAGGTTCGAGAATCCGGCAAACCTCAGGTGGGGGTATTCGGGTCTGGCGTCAGCCAGGATCACGTCTTGTGTCACGGGAGTCGGAGGCACAGACGGCGGTTGCTGGCCGGACTGTCGGGGAGACGCTGAGACTGTGGCGGCAGCTTCCCGGTTCGACGCAAGCGCGGTGCGGGTCACAGAGTCGACCGGGGCGGCGGTACCGTCGCTCTCCGTGACTCGGGCCACCCTCTGTTCAGTCTTGGCAAGTCGCCTCTCGAGTTCGGCAATCCGCTGTTCGAGGCGCGCGTTCGTGTCGGAACTTCGAGCTTCGGAGCGCTCCGCTTCGTCCGAAGAATCTCCCGCGCTTCCTCCGGGAGGGGGAACCGTCAGGATGATCCCGCCGTCGACCGGATGGACCCGCACTTCCCCGGAAGGAATGGAATCGAAGTCGACGAAAACCTCGGCACCCGTCTCCACGGTGCGACCGATCCTGATCCGGTGCACACCGGCGACACCGACGTCGATGACCGACTCCGCGGGAACTGCTTCAAGCTCCGGCAATTCGAGGCAGACGGAGGGTCCATCGAGATTCCAGGTCATGCCCAGTGACGAGACGGCAGGTGTTGCCAGGAAGATCTCGATCCCGTCGTTGCCCTGCGACCAGCGGACGGAGCTCAAGGTCGCTCCACGTTGCTGATCGGTGCCGCCCGGCATCCTCGACGCATGCGCCCAACCGACAAAACACAGGAGAAACGAAGAGAGCACGATCCCGATGCGACTCATGGGTCCGCTCCTGTCCTTTCGCAAGGATGATGTTGCTGAAAAGTGAAATAAGTGGCTGGTAGTTTATGGGTCACACGTTTCAAGTTCAAGTGGAGCGTCGCTCGAGAGTCTGCTTTGGGATAGGATACGTGTCCATGCACGCACCCCTCTACTGCAACGGCCGATATACCACCACGGACAAACCCGTCATAGGAGTCGAGGATCGAGGTTTCCAGTTCGGCGACGGCATTTATGAGGTCGTCAAGTTCATCGGCAAGCAGCCGCTGCTCGTCACGGAGCATCTCGAACGGCTGGCAGCGGGGCTCGCCGCTCTCGAGATCCGTCCGCCGCTCGATCGTACGGAGTGGATCGAGATCTTCCATGAGCTGATCGAGCGCTCCGGGGCTTCAGACGGGACTCTCTACCTCCAGGTCACTCGCGGTGAGACTTCCCGCTCCACGCTCTATCCTGAGGATCTGCCCGGGACGGTCGTCGCGTACGCACGAGGCTTGCAGTTTCCCTCCCGGGAAGCTCGGGTCTCGGGCGTCACCACCGTGACCGCTCCGGATCTGCGATGGAGCCGCTGCGACATCAAGTCGGTCAATCTCCTTGGCAGCGTCCTGGCCCGCCAGGATGCCAGACGGCGGGGCGCCTCCGAGGCCCTGCTGGTCCGGGACGGGGTCTTCACAGAGGGAGCTCACTCGAACGTCTTCTTCCTGTTGGACGGAAACCTGACGACCCATCCCACCGACGAACGGATCTTGCACGGAACCGTGCGCGCTCAGGTCGTCCGCATCGCCCGGGAGGCCGGAATGAATGTCGCCGAGAGGCCCGTCTCTCGTACCGAGGCCGAGATTGCGAGTGAGGCCTTCATCACGAGCACGACCCAGGGAGTCATGCCGCTCCGAGCGATCGACGGGCAGCCGCTGCCCGGAAATGCGGTCAGTCTGAAGCTCGGCGACCTCTACGCTGAATTCGAAGACCGGCTTTCTTCCCGGTGAACGATTTCGCTGCGACCCGATTCCACTCCTTAGAATTCAACGCCGAGTCTGAGCCAGCGTGGAGGCATGTCCACGCCCGGGATCTCCTGGTACGACCGGTCCAGGTAGTTGGTCACGTCGACATAGAGCCGCACGTGATGCGAGACCCGCCTGCTCAGGCGTGCATCGGCAACCCAGTAGTCCAAACCGTCCCGTCTCCGCCGATAGGACAACCGGTGGCCCAGTCTCAGTCCCAGCGGAAGCATGAAGGTCGTCGCCGCCGTCATCGAATGACGCGCGTACTGGAGAATGTACTTCGACTGCAGGTCGAGCTCGTCCGCCTGGACGTCGAGGTAAGTGTACTCCAGACCGACCCAGGTGAAAGCGGTGAGGCGCCTCCGAACCGAGACCTCAGCTCCGCCGGTCTGCAGCTCTCGGATATTGGCCGTGTGCCACCGTTCGGAAGCGTCCGGTCGCACCCAGTCGATGGCGTTGCGCTGATGACGTGAGAAGGCCGTCAGACCGATCAGCCAGCGTGCAGAAGGCACCCAGTCGATCCCGGCTTCATAACTGAACGATCGTTCGGGTTGAAGGCCAGGATCCGCTTGATGGTTCGGATCGGAATAGAACCGCTCCGTAAAAGTCGGGATACGGAATGCCTCTCCTGCGGATGCGCGGATCTTGATCGCCGGAGTCGGCCAGGCAAGGCCGCTCAAGGAAGGGCTCCAGGCGCCGACGAATGCGCTCGAGCCGTCATATCGGAGCCCCGGGTAGAGGAGCACCCGATTGCCCAGTCTCTGTTCGACTTCCGTGTAGAGGCCATAGCGGCTGTAGCGGTGAGAGCCGAGGTTGTTCGAATCGATCCAGTCGCCTCCCGCCGTGCCGCCCACGCTCAACCGCGTCGCCCCCCGGACGTTCCAATCGAGTCCCATGCCGGCATCGAGTGAATGGTCGCGGTGGAAATTCTCCGCGAAGCCGGGACGTGCCACGTCCCAAAGGAAGTGATCCCGGTGCGTCCGGAACGACGCCGTTGTGGAGAGGGTCCAACTCTCGCCGGAGGCTAACGGAGACTCGGCCGCCACGAGCGTCTGACTGGTCCATTCACGGGATGGTGAGGGTCCGTAGAAGCCGTCGGCACCGAAACCCTTGTCGAGATGGGATATCTGGAAACTGCCCTCTGCACCGAGCCGGCCCAGGAGCCGGACGCCGAGCGTCCGGAAGTCCCGATCGAATTTGAAACCGGAGGAGCGATCTCCCCACATCGAAAGACTCTGCAGCACTCCCGTTCGGGAAAGGTCGACCCTCCCGAAGCCGGTCAGGAGGCCGTACTGCCCGGTACTGAACCGAGCCGAGCTCGGCAGGTCGCTCTTCCGGGTGACGATGTTGATCACTCCTCCCACGGCATCGGATCCATGCAGCGAGGATCCCGAGCCGTAGAGGATCTCGACGCGCTCGACATCCTCGAGGGCGACCGGAATATCACCGTTGTGATGTCCGGTCTGAGGATCGTTCAGCCTCTGGCCGTCAACCAGGACGAGAACCTGGTCGAAGGTTGAGCCACGAATCGAAAAATCGGACTGGATCCCGAAAGGCCCCCGGGACTGTACATCGACACTCGAGGCGTAGCGGATCAGGTCGGCAACGTCTGCAACGGGAAGATACGCGATCTGCTCGCGGGTGATGACATCGACCGTGCGTGCCAGGTTCCTGAAAGGCACAGGGACGGCCTGTGCGGTGACGGTCACCTGTTCGTCGAGAGGGACTTGCCCTGCCGTCGGAGCACTGCACAAGGCGAGCGCAAAAACCGCTTTACAGATCGTTCGGAGCCGATGGTTCATGACGTGCGACACTCTTCTGACGATGGGTTTCGCAGATTATGCCACAACGCCGCAGCCGGGCGCTGTCTTCGGATCCCCGGTTTCCCGTCGCCGAATCACGCCGGCAGGCGCAGGCGGGCCACGCAGCCCCGGTGACCCTTTCGATTCTCGAGGGTGAGCGTCCCTCCGTGAGCTTCGGCGATCTGGCGGCTCAATGCCAGTCCGATGCCCGTCCCGCCCGGTTTGGTGGTGAAGAAGGGCACGAACAGGTTGGCCGTATCGGGCAGACCCGGACCATCATCCTCGATCGTAACCTCCAAAGCGCAACCGTCCCAGGACCAGTGGATGCCCACATTCCCGTCTTCGACTCCGACCGCATCCACGGCATTGCGCAGTAGATTGATCAGGAGCTGCTCCAGCTGATCCGCGTCGGCCTGGATGGTAACGGCGGGTCCGCCCCGGACTACGACACTTCCGCGGTGCTCGAGACCCGCGACTCGACGGATCAGGTCGTTCACCGATACGGGCTTCTTGGTTGGTTCGGGAAGTCGCGCCAGCTTGGAGTAGGCAACCATGAATCGATTGAGCGCCTCTGCCCGAGCCGCAATCACGCCAAGCCCTCGTTCCATGTCTTCTCTGAGGTCCGGAAGGGGCTGTGCGCTGGAGAGCATTCGTTCGAGCGTCGACGCCATCGATTTGATCGGGGCGAGCGAGTTGTTCAGCTCGTGTCCGAGGACGCGCAGCAGTCTTCGCCACGCTTTCCGCTCCTCTTCGCGCAGCTGAAGACTCAAGTCGGTCAGCACGAGCATCTGGTGGGGCAGCCCCCTCTCTCGAAAGCCGGTTCTTCGGAGGCCCCAGCGACCCATCCGCCCCGGAAAGGCCCACTCGACGGTCCGCGATGCCGCTCCACTCAGAAAGGCCGAGAGACCGAGGTCCGCCGCCTCCCTTCCGAGCAGTCGTTCCGCGGGTTGCGCCAGGAGATCCGTTCCGGCGCGATTGACCAATGCCAGGTGCTGGTCCTGGTCGAAGGTAAACACGGCGACCTCGATCTCCTCCATGACTTTCCGAAGCAGATTCGTTGCATCGAGTGCCTTCACCCGTTGTCCGCTCAGCTGATCTCCGAGGCTGTTGACATCATCGAAGATGTGGCCCAGGACATCACGATGCCTGGAGCGCCGCACGCGAATCGAATAGTCGCCCTCCCGATAGGCCGACATGAGATTGGATAGGGTCTGCAGAGGAAAGATCAGCCGATTGCGCAAAACGAAGGGTAGGAGCGCCCACAATGCGCCCAGGAAGATGGTTACCGTCCAGCGGAGGTCCTCGCTGTGGTCCCCTTTCCAGATTAGGATGACGGCGATGAGAGTTCCGGGGGCAGCCACGACCAGGAAATAGAGCAAGAGGCGGACTTCGAACGAGAGTCGAGTCGAACGTCCGTGACGAGCTTCCGCACCGACCGGACTCGGGCTGGGTCTGCCGGCCATCGGCACCACCTATTTGATCCCCAGCTTGTCGAGGCGTCGATACAGAGCGCTGCGACTGACACCCAGATCCTGTGCCGCCTGGCTCACATTGCCGTCGCGCCGCGAGAGTGCCCGCTGGATCAATTCGGCCTCCGCTTCGTCGAGACTCATTTCCTCCAGCCGCCGTTCTTCCTCCGTGTCCGGCCGAAGGCCGAGATCGTCCGCTCGAACCCACTTGTCCTGTGCCATCAGCACGGCGCGCTCCACGGCATGATCCAACTCGCGGATATTGCCGGGCCAGGAGTAGCATTCCATCGCGCGCAAGGCGGCGGTATCGAAGCCGTTCAGCTCCCTTTGGTACTTTTTGGTGTGACGCTGCAGGAACTCCTGGGCCAGCAGCGCAATGTCTCCGTGGCGTTCACGCAGTGGAGGCAGCCTGATTTCGACGGTATTGAGTCGGAAGAAGAGATCTTGTCGAAACGCCCCCGACGCGATCTGACCGCGAAGATCCGAGTTCGTGGCGGAGAGCACGCGGACATCGACCTTACGAGTAGCGGAGGAACCGACCCTCTCGAACTCACCGGTTTCCAGCACACGCAGAAGTTTGGGCTGAAGACCGAGCGGAATGTTGGCGATCTCATCCAGAAAGAGGGTTCCCTGATCGGCCAGCTCGAACCGACCCACCCGGTCCGCCTTGGCATCCGTGAAAGCGCCTCGCACGTGACCGAAGAGCTCGCTCTCGAAAACGCCTTCGGAGAGTCCTCCGATGTTGACCGTGATCATGGCCTGGGAAGAACGACCGGAGACACCGTGCAACGCTTTGGCGATGATCGACTTGCCGGTTCCGTTTTCCCCGGTGATGAGAACGTTGGCTTCCGAGGGACCCACTCGCTCGATGAGCCGCAACACCGGCCGCATGACCGCCGAGTCGGCGATCAACGTCACATGCCCTTCGCCACGCAACAGGCGGTTTTCGGCTTCCAGCCTCTGCCGGGTCCTCCTCGCCAGGGCCAGCTCTGCCTGACTTTTCAGGATACTGACGAGCCGGGCGTTCTCCCAGGGTTTTTCAACGAAATCACTCGCACCCCTGTGCATGGCCTCGACAGCGACGTCGACGCTCCCCCACGCCGTCATGACGACGACCGGCAGCGTCGAATCGAGGCGCTGGAGACGGGTCAACAGCTCAAGCCCCTCTTTTCCCGAGGTGGTGTCCTGCGCATAGTTGAGATCGATGAGCAGGACGTCGAATTCCCGATCGGAAACCGCCGCGAGAACTCCGGCGGGCGACGAAGCCGTCTCGATGGAGAAGCCTTCGGTCTTCAACAGCAGACGCAGGGCTTCCAGCACATCCCGCTGATCGTCCGCGACCAATACTCTGGGTCGGTTGGCGTCTTGCGTGCTCATCTCAGGGAGTCGTTCTGAGCGATACCGTCCGTATGCGCCCACAAACCGATCACCAGAAGGCGAGCCCGTCTGCGATTCCGGCTCAGGAGACCTGTCCGGCTTGGGAGCGCTCGGAGGAACGCGAGTGCTCGGATGCCACCGGATCGCCCCACTCCTTCATCGCCTTTTCTGCACAGTCCGGGCAGAGTCCATGACTGCACATGGCGTCGCTGTGGTCGCGAATATACACCTCGACTTTTTGCCAATAACCTTCGTCGTCTCGAACATTCTTGCACGAGATGCAAATCGGCAAAATACCGTGGAGCGTGCGGATCTCCTTTTGTGCCTTTTCGAGGCGATCGGCTCGCTCCTGCGCCAACTCATAAAGCCGGGCATTCTCGATCACGAGAGGATCCAGTTCGCCGACGGACAGCGGCTCCAACTCCACGACTTCGTACTGAGATTCCACCACGCCGCTGTCCCCGTCGAACTGCTTGTCGAGCAACTTCATCGACTTACCGTGCTTCTGGGCCAGATAGTAGAGGCAGAGATTCAGGGGGCACGCAAGGAAGGGGTTATCGGAAATCTCGTGCAACTCCTTGTATGCGGCCCGTCCATACAAACCGTGCCAGATGTAGTTGTGCCCCTTCTCGGCCGGTTGGACCTCCAGCTTCTCCGCGAAACCGTTTTCAATGAACAGCTTCGTCAGCCGGGCCAGGTCGGACGTGTCCCCGGTTTCCTCGAAGTCGAATCCGTGACGGTTCAGGTACTCGATGATCTCCTTGCCCACGTCCCGCAGAATGGATCCCTGCGCGAAAGCATTGTACTTGGCGAGGATCTTTCCGAAGGCAACCAGCAATGACTCGTAGAGCGTTCTTTCGAAGTTTTCCATGCTGCCTCTTAATATCGGCATTCTCGCGGAATTTCGATCCTCTTTCGCTCCAAAATCATTTCACGATCCACGGAAATCAAAAATCGACAACCGCTTTCTATTCCGTCCTCAGCGCCTCGACCGGATCCACTCGGGCGGCCCGGATCGCCGGCAGCGTGGAGGCCAAGAGCCCCACCGAGCCGAGCGTCAAGGTTGCCAGGAGGTAGCTCACGGGGTCGGTCGACGTCGTATCGAACAATTGGGACTGGAGCAGTCGGGAGAGAGCGACCGACATCACGACCCCGAGCACGAGGCCGACGGCGAGCATCCTCCACCCCTGTCCCAAAATCAGTGCGAAGACGTCACGCGATTTCGCGCCGAGCGTCATGCGAATCCCGATTTCTCCTCTCCTTTGCACCACGGACGTCGCCACGACTCCATAGACTCCTACGGCTGCCAAGGCGAGCGCGAGAATGGCAAAGAGGCCCAGGAGCTCGGATTGCAGTCGGGGCTCGAAGACCTCGCCACTCAGGAGGTCATTCATGGTTCGCATGTCGTACACCGGCTGATCGGGATCGACCGATCTCACCGCCTCACGGATGGCCGGGAAGACCGCATCGGCCGGTTCACTGCTTCGAACCGCCAGGGTCATCCTCGGCCAATCCCACCACTGCCAGAGTGGAATGTACATGGTCGGCTTGGCTCCACCCGAGAGGTCCCCTGTCAGGCAGGAACTGACGACTCCGACAACCGCATACAGGTTCTCTCCGCCGCCCGGGTTGAGCCGCTTGCCGATGGCTGTCTCATTCGGCCAGAGTTGGTGCGCCATGCGCTCGTCGATCACCAGGACGCGCCGGCCCGTCTCGTTGTCAAATTGATCAAAGGTACGCCCTTCGATCATGGAAAGACCCAGAGCGTCAAAGAAACCGGGGCTGACAATCCGCCAGTCGGTCTGCAGGGACTGATTCGGCCGAAGGGTAGAAGGGTCCTCAGTATAGACGTTGAGACTCGTATTGAAGCCGTCGAATGGGACCCCGCTCGAAAGGCCGGCCTGCTCAACGCCGGGGAGGGCTTGAACGCGTTCGAGAACTCGCCCGTAAAACTGGGTACGGCTTGCGCCGTCCCCATATCTCGTCGGGTCGGGCGTCAAGGTGGCGGTAACGAGTCCTCGGGGCTCGAATCCGGGATTCACGTTTCGAAGCCGCAGAAAGCTCTGGAGGAGCAGCACGGCCGTAAGAAGGAGGACGAAGGACAAAGCAAGCTGGCCCACGACCAGCGCCTTTCGGGACCTCTGCTGCAGGACGCTCGAACCGACCAGGTGAGCACTTTGCTGCACCGCCTGGATCAGCTCCATCCGAGCCGCTCGAAGAGCGGGGAAAATGCCGGAGAGAATCGCCGCGACGAGGCAGGCCAGGGAGGCGAAGGCGAGCGCCGCCAGGTCAATCCCGGCCTGACCGATTTGAGGGAATCCGTCCGGACCGAGGGTACGGACCACGACCAGCCCCCAGTGCGCGAGCAGCACTCCGGCCAGCGCTCCGAGCAGCGACAAAAGAACGGACTCGGTGAGCAACTGCCGGACGAGGCGCCTGCGGGACGCGCCCAGGGCCGAACGCATAGCGAGTTCCTTCTGCCGTCCGAGACACTGACTGACCTGAAGCCCTGCGATGTTCGTACAGGCGATCAGCAGCAGAAAGCCGACCGAAGCAAAGAGGAGGATCAACATCCGGCGGGTCGCAGTTTCGACGAAGAGGTTCCGAAGCGGATCGACCCGGGTCGTCCAGCCCCGATTGGTGTCGGGATACTCACGAGCGAGCGATTCCGAGATCGTCTGCATGGACTGCTCCGCCTGGGCCGCCGTCACGCCCTTCTGCAGTCTGCCGATGACGATCATGCGGTGATCGTCGCGATCATCGTTCGCGGGATCGAGGAAGAAGGGCGTCCACAGTTCGGCCCGCGTTCGTCCCACCTGGTAGTCGGACGCAGCCACTCCGATGATCTCGAAAGGCTCTCCATTCAGAGAGACCACTCGGCCGACAATCTGAGGATCGGCACTGAACTGCTCCCTCCACAGGCGTTCACTGATAACAGCCAGGTGAAAACCCCGGAGCTTCGTTTCCTCCGGGTCGAAGTTCCGGCCTCGCAGCGGCTTGAGCCCGAACAGCTGAAACCAGTTCGGCGTGACCGCGAGACCTTGGACGTGGACGGGGTCCCCGGTCCAGACCAGATTGATGTCGACTTCCTCGACCGCGGCCAGCGACTCGAAGACCCGGTTTCGCTCGCGCCAGTCACGCAGGTTCGGGACCGACGCCGGAAATCGGTCGATGCCCAATTCCGAGTTCGTTTCCCAGACGGTCAGGATCCGGTCAGGATCGTGAAAGGGTAGCGGCTTCAGGAGGGTCGCGTCGATGATACTGAACATGGCCGTGCTCATCCCGATGCCCAGTCCCAGCGTGAGCACCGCCGCGAGCGCCATGCCCCGATGCTTTCGCAGCATCCTGCACGCATATCGAAGGTCTTGCCAAAGTGTCATGATCACGATCGCTTTCAGGCGAGGTTCAAAGCTCAGGATTCAGTGTTCATACAGATCCAATCCCCAGAGACCTGGACTGGTGGCTTCGAAGACCTGTACGATCCGGTCGGGCGATGGATAAGGCAACGCTTCGATCAGAGCCGAGTTGACCACGCTGAAGATCGCCGTGTTGGCACCAAGGCCCAACGCCCGCGTGATCACGACGATCGCTGTCAGACCCGGTTTCTTCCAGAGTTGCCGAACGGCGCTTCGAATATCCTGCCACACACCTGTCATGAACGGACCCCCGCCGAGAATTTGCGATTTTCGATTTTCGATATCCGGGCGGTACAGCGCGGATTTGCCTGCATGCTGATGCTGCGCTTCCTCCTTCGAACCTTCCCGAAGTCGGTGGGCCACTCTGATGAGATGAGGCGCTCGGGCAGGCTCAAGGCCTGCAAGACATCCCGGGCAACGATGCCTGGATTACTCCGCCGGCCTCGGGTGGCGGTCGAATCGTCGATCGAAAATCTGAGATTCCCACCGCCTGTTCCTTCTCCATCCAGCCGTCGACCAGCTGAACGATCCGTTCGCCGTAGGCGGCCCATGCTTCGTGGTGGGTGACCTGAACGATCGTCGTCCCGTCCTCGTTGAGGCGTCGGAACAGATCCATGATCTCTTTGCCCTGCGAGGTATGGAGATTGCCTGTCGGCTCGTCCGCCAGGATCAGCTTCGGGTTCGCGATTACTGCCCGTGCCACGGCGACGAGCTGCTGTTGGCCTCCCGAAAGCTGGGACGGATACAGGTCCTTCTTGGCGACGATGTTGAACCGATCGAGCACGTCGGCCACCAGCGACGCCCGCTCGGCCCGGGGGACGTTTCGATAGCTCAGGGGAACGTCGAGATTCTCGTAGACGGTCAGATCATCGAGCAGGTGGTAACTTTGAAACACGAACCCCACATGGAGCCGCCCCAACTTGAGTCGTTCCTTGGGCTTGAGGCCGTGGATCTCGACGCCACCGAACAAGTAGCTGCCGTCAAACTCCCCGTCGAGCATCCCCAGGATGCTCAGCAGGGTCGATTTACCGGCCCCCGAGGGGCCCATGATGGTCAAAAACTCGCCCTCTCGGATATTCAGGCTGATGCGCCTGAGAACATAGCTCCGTCCCGATGCGAGTGGATACGATTTTTCGAGGTTGTGTAGCTGGATCATCGACTGCCCTCATCGATCTGGTTCGCTCGAGAAGAACGATGTTGCGCCGAAGTCGGCCCCCCACGAAAGACCGAATATCGGCGATCTCGAGTTTCCAATCTCAAAGCTCACGCGGGGGTCCCGACCTCTTCTTCCACGATGCGACCGTCGAACAGATGGATCTGACGCTCGGCGTAAACAGCGTAACGCGGATCGTGGGTCACCATTCCGATCGTCGCACCGTCGCGATGCAACTCCCGAAGGAGATCCATGACGGCGTCGCCGTTGTGAGAGTCGAGATTTCCGGTCGGCTCATCCGCCAGCAGAATGGAAGGTTGGCCGACCAGTGCACGGGCGACGGCAACACGCTGCTGCTGGCCCCCTGAGAGCTGCGACGGAAAGTGCCGCATGCGATGCACCATTCCGACGCGCTCGAGCGATTCTTCCACCGCCCTCTTGCGCTGCGAAGACGGCATGCCCCGATAGGTCAGCGGCAATTCGACGTTTTCGAAGACATTGAGATCTCCGATGAGATTGAAGCTTTGGAAGATGAATCCGATCTCCCGATTTCGAATCCGGGCACGCTGCGAGAGGGTCAAACTCTCGACCGGCTCTCCCTTGAGGAAGTAGCCGCCATCCGTGGGCGTGTCGAGCAGGCCCATGATCGAAAGCAGCGTCGACTTCCCGCATCCGGAGGGGCCCGCCACGCAGACGAACTCGCCGGCTCCGATCGTCAAATGAACTCCCGCCAGCGCGTGCGTCTCCACCTCGTCGGTGAAGAAGACCTTCGTAACACCATCCATTTCGATTACCAGATTGTTCGTCGAATCGGTCATCTTCTTGTTCTCCATCATCAGCACGGCTACGGCTCATCTTTCGATCAAACAAAACGGATATGACCCCTCAAATGTTTAATCGAGACGAATCCTGTCAAATTCGTCATACGCGGAGGTATCGCTCAGAATCACCTCATCCCCTTCGTTGAGACCTTCCAGAACCTGGACTGTCGTCACCGAAGTTCGTCCCAGGTGTACCCGCACTCTCACGGCATCCCGCCCGTCCTCGAGCAGTCTGAAGATGCCCACAGTGCTGTCGGCCTGCCCAAAGGCGGGCCGACTCATCTTCAGCACGTCGTCGAGCCGATCAATCTGGATCGTGCCGTCGACATTCAGATCGGGCCGTGCCCCGGCCGGGAGTTGGCCTTTCAGCGTCACGTCCACCGTCACCGTCCCCTGTCGCGCAGCAGGATCCACGCGGACGACCTCTCCCGGAATGATGCCGTTGCGAGTATCGATCCTCGCCGGGAGTCCAAGGACGACGTCCTTGGCCTGTGTCTCCGGAATTCTCAGTTCCGCCTTCAATCGTCCGGGAACCGCGACCCTGCCGAGGATGCCGCCGATCGAGACTCTCTGGCCGACCTCCACCGGGGTCTCCTGCAGGACTCCGCGGATACCCGACCTGACCTTCAACATGTCGAGCTGACGGCGCTTCAATTCGTACATTCCCCGGATCTGAGCGACGCCGGCCTCCTTGGCGCGAATCTGCGCTTTGACGGCATCGGAGTTGATCTGAAGACGCTGCTGCTCCAGCTCATATCGCTTCTGCGACTCTTCGGCAGACAGTTGTGAAAGCTTCAGGTTGAGGTTGGAGATCAATCCCTGCTTGGCGAGGCTTTCGTTCAGGTCGGCCTGGAGGCTCTGTTGCAGATAGGTCGCCCGGATTCCGGCGGCGGTCGCTTCCTGATCGAGAGCCTGGCGCCGCAAGTCCACCCTGAGGTTCTCCAACTCGGCCTCCTCCTTCTGCAATTGCAGCTCGGAGTCCTTAACCTCCCTCTCCAGCTCGGGATTGTCCAGAACCACGAGGACCGTGTCCTCCCGCACACTCGTGCCGGGCAACACCGGGATTCTCTCGACCCGGCCTTCCGTCGCGGCCGCCACCCACCGAATCTCTTCGGGCACCAGCGTTCCCGGGCCGCGGACTTCGACGACGAGCGGTCCCCGTTCGACCTTTCCGATGAACACCGAGGAACGTTCGATCGACGGCGGAGCAGGCTCCAACCGCGAAAGACCCCAGGTCGCGACCGCCAGGGCAGCCAGAATCAGGACAGTGAAAAGAACTTGTCGTATGCGCTTTTTCCGTGCGTAGCCTGTTCGAGGTACATCCACCATATCGTTTGCTCTGGCCTCCTCTCAAAGCAAATCGTATGCCAACTTGCTTGGAAGAGCGGATCTCAAAGCCTCAACGGACGTCCAGGTGATCGCAGAGCAAAACGGAGCCTCCGGAATGGAGTCTGAAAGTGTTCGATTTTGGGACGCAGGTGTCCCGAATCCGCGAGGGGGACCCGGATGACGGCGCGCCCGCGAAACCGGTCGGCCTCGATGTCACAGTCGTCGGCGAACTCCTCAGGGCTGCCGCACAAGGGAACGGTAGACAGTCTCGAGCCATCGATCCGTCGAGATGAAGCCCTTCCCCCAGGTCTGCCATTCCTCGGGCAAACCGGCCGCTTTGATGGCATCGAGACCCTGACCCGACTCCATTCGGCTCCGTACGATCTCGGTCGTCTCCACCAGCATGCGGTGGAAAGCCTTCAGGTCATCCAGTGAGCCGACGGGACCATGGCCGGGAATGATCCGCACATCCTCGGGAAGGTTCTCGATGACATGAGCGACGTTGCGGGTCAGACCGAGTACGTCGCCGCCATGTTCGAGGTCCACGAATGGGAAACCTCCGTTGAAGAAGTCATCTCCCATGTGGACGACGTTCGATTGGGTGAACCGGATGACCGAATCACCGTCGGTGTGGCCGTGCGGGAGGTGCACGACCTGAATCTCCTCATCGTTGAAGTGGACCGACAGCGACTCGTCGAACGTGATCACCGGCCAACCCTCGGGCGGTATGGCATCACTTTCGCCGGGCAGTCCCTGACCACCCCGGAGACGCTTGCGGACATTGGTTTGGGCGATGATCGGAGCTTCAGAACCGAAGACCGGGTTGCCGCCGGTGTGATCACCGTGGAAGTGCGTGTTGAGGATGAACTTCAGCTTGCCGGGCGACAGTTCCTTCAGCGCGGCGCGGATCTTATCCGCCAAAGGCGCGAATTGGTCGTCGACGATGAGAATCCCGTCGGGTCCCACCGAGACGCCGACGTTGCCGCCGGATCCCTGCAACATGTAGACGTTTCCACCCACATGCTGCGAAGTGACTTCAACCGACGAGAAATCCCGCTGTGCTATGGCCGGGCCCAGGGTGGCGAGCAGGACGGCGAAGACGGATGCGAATCTTGCCTGCATGTTCCACGTCACTTTCTCCGCTGTTCTGCGGCGACTGTAGGAGCCCCTGCATGGTTTCATAGGCATGGGGTCCAAAGAGAATTACCGCGATACTACCACAGCCGGCACGCTCCGGACCGGCAGTCCACCGTCATCGACTCCCGGACTCCGGACAACGGGGTGGTGGCTCCTCGGGTCGGTCGTCCGCGTCCAGATACCAGGCCTCCGGATGCCGCCGAAAACCGAGTTTCGAATAGTAGTCGACGGCCGCCGGTGCCGAAAGCAAAAGGAGCTTGCATCTCGGACCGAGGCGGCTACGGGTCAGACGAATCAGTTCCCGGCCGATTCCCTGCCCCTGGAACTCGCGGTCGACGGCAAGATCGGACAAGTAACAGCAATAGCTGAAATCGGTCACAGAACGGGCGATCCCGATAAGCTTTCCCTGGCGTCGCGCACACACCGTCAGATTCGCATGCTCGAGCATACTCCGCAGGCATTCCCGATCCTCGACGGGCCTTCTTGCAGCGAGCGTCGAAGCTTCGAGCAGCGCGACGAAGTCATCGATCGTGAGGGGGTCATTGTAGATGAAGTCGACGTTTTCCATAACGGCTCTGTTGCTTGGTCCACAGGCTCTGAGTCCTGCGACCGTCAACAAGCTGGAGAAATGGGTCAGGTCCCCGAAATACTGAAAGACGCGCTGGCCGTAGACGATGTTGACGGCGAGGTTCAGCAGGGCGATCAGAGAGGCCACCATGAACAAGAACGGAACGAAGAAGCCGAGGATCCATGATCCGAAAAACGGGAGGCCACTCCGAAGCATTCAACGCGCTCGAGGTTACCGCCTCCGACCCTCCTACTCCGTGAATCCGAAGTGCAAAGGATGCGTCCTCACCGACCTGTCGCGACTCAAAGTCGAGGTTCCGTTTTACAGGAACCTGGGCCTCGGGTCTCGGGAACCGAGAACCCGAGACCCGAAAAGACCCTCAGAACTGTACCCTTCGTCGCCCCGACCTACTCGACACTCACCTGAATCTGACGCGCCTTGGCTTCCTCCTTTTTGGGGACCGAAATGCGAAGGATTCCATCCTTGAGATTCGCGGCGATCTTCTCACCCTCGACGGAACCGGGGAACTGGAACGAGCGTTCGAAGCTTCCGTAGAACCGCTCGTTCCTGTGATAGTTGCGTGACTTCTCTTCGAGCTTTCGTTCGCCGGCGATGGTCAGCTGACCGTTCTCGAACGAGATGTGAATGTCCTTTCGGTCGATTCCGGGAATCTCGGCGACGAGCACGAGGTCGTTGTCCGTCTCATAGATCTCGACGGGCGGGGCCCAGCCCATCGCACGAGAGCGGGTCGGGCCGAAGAAATCGCCGAGGGCCTCGTCGAAGAGCCGGTTCATGGTCGACTGAATATTCTGCAAAGCAGGTGCTGGGGTGGATGCATCACGTCGGGTTGGAAACATCGTTCATAACCTCCTGTGAAGAATATTGGTTTCGTTGACGGGAGGTATCTAAGATCCGGACTCGCTGAACGCAAGTCGGCGGCGACGCTAGAATCGACGACCGAAGATCCAGTCCATGATGCGTGCCCACTCGGCCTCGAGAGGGTCATCGGAGAACGGATTTTCCCGAGCTTCGCGCGGCGTTCGCGTGTCTCGTGCGGCACTCCGGCTCACCTCGCGGACGGTCTCGCGCCGACCGCGTCCGCCAGGGAAGACCTCGTAGACGCCTTGTCGGAAAGTAACCCCGGTCCCGGCGGACGCGACCTGGGACTCGAGCTTCCGGTCGTAGGCGCGCCGCGCCTTTGTATCGGACAAGACTTCGTAGGCCTCCTGCACTTCCCGAAACCGGGCGGAATCATCGCCGGCCGAATGGTCGGGATGCAGTTCCTGGACCTTCTTACGATACGCGGTACGGATCTCCCTATCGGTGGCCTTTCGGCCGACGTCGAGCTTTTGGTACAGGTCCATCGTCCGGTCCACCTCTCTACGATTTTAACGAGATTGCGCTGCGGAGTCGGCGCGGAAAGCGCCGACCGGGAAAGACTCCCGCTTCGACCGGTCGGGCACCGCACCGCACAACCGGAAGGACTTCGTGCAGTTCGGAAACCGGTTCCCCGGCCGGATCCGCGTAAAAGAGGGCAGAAACTAAAGATTCGCCGCCCATCCTTCCTGGGCGGCGATCGTATTCGGGAAGTGTTGCCGGGCCTGCTCGACGATCTCGATGGTCTTCTTCGAATCGTGCGAGGGATCGTGATGGAACAGGATCAGCCGACCCACGCGAGCATCCGACGCCACGCGGGTTGCCTCGAGCCAGGTACTGTGTCCCCAGCCCTGGTGGCTTTCGTACTCTTCGGGAGTGTACTGGGCGTCGAAGATCAACACGTCGGCATCCCTCGAAAACTCCTGCAGTACCCCATCAAGCTCGGCGTGCCCATGTTCGAGATCCGTGGCATAGACGATCACGGCCCCGTCGTTCTCGATCCGATAGCCGATTGCTCCCTGCGGGTGGTTGAGCGGAAAAGGATGGATCGTTGCAGAATCGATCCGAATATTCGAGCGCCCGACCTCGACGAACTCCTTGGTCGCAGCAGCGCGGTCCAGGCCCACTGGAAAATAGGGTTCCTGCATTTGTCCCCCCAGCATCCGCTCGGGATGTCCGAGGGCCCCGTGGCCGTAAAAGGTCACCGTGTTGCGGGCGGAGTACAGAGGACCGAAGAAAGGGATGCCCTGAATATGATCCCAGTGAAAGTGCGTCAGAAAGACATTCAGATTCAGCGGACGATCGACAAATTCCCGGGTCAGGAGCAATCCGAGGTCTCGAATGCCGGTACCTCCATCGAAGACGAGCACCACTCCGCTGGGTAACCGGATCTCGACGCACGCGGTGTTGCCGCCGAACTCGAGGTTCTCAGCCTGGGGTGTGGGGATCGAACCTCGGACGCCCCAGAATCTCAAACGCATCCGAAAAGGCTTGGTCATCGTGGCTTCCTCACTCCGTTGCGGGAGCCGACGCGAGCGGACAAGGCAATCGACTGACCGCCCTTGTGTGGGGAAGTCACCCGCAACGAGGCTCGAGCAACGCCGGCACAGAAGATAGCATTCCCGAACGAAAACGAAAACGAAAACCAGGTTGGACCTCTTCGAGTCCATTCCCGGTGAGGAATGCGGTCTCGGGTGACAGGATTCGCGGGCGTGTTGCTCAATTCGTCTCAGCCCCCTTCCGGTTTGGGATTCCGGCCTGCACGCGAAACCTCGGCGGTTCGACCCCACGCGGCGGACGCAGCGCACGCAGCGGAGCCTTCCGGGTTCGGAGCCCGTGGCGGTCGTTGCGGACGCTGCGTGGAATCGGTTCTGCACGTCTCCTTGAGATGGCCGCAACCTCGGGGGGGGCGTAAAGATTTCGGCAACACGCCACCGGGTTTCGAGTTCCGGGTTTACCAGTTCTCGATCCCGTGAGACGATTGTCGGGTCCCATAGGTCACATGAGTCCCATGCGTCCCAGGCTGTCCATGGAGGATCAGGCCGATTCCCTTTTCCCTATCCTTCTTCACGGATCCCAGGTGCGGAACGTTGTGGGGGACGGCCACAACCTTCGTGCGCGATCATCCGCCTGCAGTATCCGGTACGCAGCGTCAGTGTGCAGCGTCAGTGTGCAGCGTCAGTGTGCAGCGTCAGTGTGCAGCGTCAGTGTGCAGCGTCAGTGCGCGAACGGCCACTTCACTGGCGCCCTCCGCGCTGTCGTCGGGGGTCTCATGCGCTTGTTGCACGATCCCCAGGGAACGGGCGGGCAAGGCTGCCCGCCAGACCCAACAGGCAAAGCTGCCTGGATTACTTTCGCTCCGCTCCCGGCCCACGTGGAACTTCGAACCTGCAACGCGAAGTGCTTGGCCGGGAGACGAGGTCTCGAAACCCGAGGGCCAGTTGCCCGATTCGTCTCAGCCCCTTCTGGTTTGGGATTCCGGCCTGCACGCGAAACCTCGGCGGTTCGATCTCACGCAGAGCCGCAGCGGACGCAACGGGGCCTTCCGGGCTCGGAGCCCGTGGCGGTCGTTGCGGACGCTGCGTGGAATCGGCTCTGCACGTCTCCTCGAGATGGCCACAAGCTCGGGGGGACGAAAAGATTGCGGCAACACGCCCGCGAAACCTCGGCGGTTCGATCTCACGCAGAGCCGCAGCGGACGCAACGGGGCCTTCCGGGCTCGGAGCTCGTGGCGGTCGTTGCGGACGCTGCGTGGAATCGGCTCTGCACGTCTCCTCGAGATGGCCACAAGCTCGGGGGGACGAAAAGATTGCGGCAACACGCCCGCGAAACCTCGGCGGTTCGATCTCACGCAGAGCCGCAGCGGACGCAACGGGGCCTTCCGGGCTCGGAGCTCGTGGCGGTCGTTGCGGACGCTGCGTGGAGTCGGTTCTGCACGTCTCGCCGAGACGGCCGCGAGCTCGGGGGGGACGAAAAGATTTCGGCAACACGTTAGAAACCAGGAACCAGAAACCCGAACCCGCGGGCGTGTTGCCCGATTCGTCTCAGCCCCCTTCCGGTTTGGGATTCCGGCCTGCACGCGAAACCTCGGCGGTTCGACCCCACGCGGCGGACGCAGCGCACGCAGCGGAGCCTTCCGGGTTCGCAGCCCGTGGCGGTCGTTGCGGACGCTGCGTGGAATCGGCTCTGCACGTCTCCTCGAGATGGCCACAAGCTCGGGGGGACGAAAAGATTGCGGCAACACGCCCGCGAAACCTCGACGGTTCGATCTCACGCAACGCCGCAGCGGACGAAACGGGGCCTTTCGGGTTCGGAGCCCGTGGCGGTCGTTGCGGACGCTGCGTGGAATCGGCTCTGCACGTCTCCTCGAGATGGCCACAAGCTCGGGGGGACGAAAAGATTGCGGCAACACGCCCGCGAAACCTCGGCGGTTCGATCTCACGCAGAGCCGCAGCGGACGCAACGGGGCCTTCCGGGCTCGGAGCTCGTGGCGGTCGTTGCGGACGCTGCGTGGAATCGGCTCTGCACGTCTCCTTGAGATGGCCGCAAGCTCGGGGAGGGGCGAAAAGATTCCGGCAACACGCCAGGAACCAGGAACCAGGAACCAGAAACGGTCCCATGAATTCCCTCTGATTCTCTGTCGTCCGATGGGACAGTCCTTGCCACTCGGCGGGCCGGCAGCCCTCTGGACATTGCAGGCTGGCATCGTGTGCGACTCTGGCAGTCTCCGGCTGCGCTCACATCGAAGATTCCCTGTCTTCTGTTGCCCGAAACGGAGCCGCCGGCACTCCGTTGGACGAAATTGAAAACCACCCGGCCCTATGCTACATTTGCGGACCTTGTAACAGCGCAGAAAGGAGCCTCAATGAAGGTTTTCGACAGCGATAAGATCCGCAATGTCGCCGTAGTCGGGCATGGCGACACCGGCAAGACCACCCTTGTCAGTGCCCTCCTTTACACCTCCGGAGCGGTCAACCGCATGGGGCGAGTCGAGGACGGCACGACGATCACGGACTACGACGAAGACGAGATCGAGCGCAAGGTCACGATCAACACTGCGCTGGCTTACTGCGAATGGAAGGGCCACAAGGTCAACTTCCTCGATACTCCCGGATATCGGGCCTTCGTGCTCGACGCCAAATCTGCCATGGCCGCGGCCGAAACGGCGGTCGTTCTGGCCGATGCGGTGTCCGGCGTCGAGGTCCAGACCGAGGTCGTCTGGGATTTCGCCACTTCGTTCGACACGGCGAAGATCATCGTCATCAACAAGCTGGATCGCGACAATGCAAGCTTCCAGCGGACTATCGATGCGCTCAACCAAGCATTCGGCCGGGAAGTGGTTCCCATTCAGATTCCGATCGGCGAGGAGAAAGACTTCAAGGGCGTCGTCGACCTCATTCGCAACAAGGCTTATTTCTTCGAATGGGACGGCGACGGCCGACCGAAAGAGCAGGAGATCCCTGCCGATCTCGCCGACACCGTCGCGCAGCGGAGAGAAGAACTCATCGAGATGGTGGCGGAATCAGACGAAAGCCTGATGGAGAAGTTCTTCGAGGAGGGGACGCTGGCCGAGCAAGACTTGATTCTCGGTCTCGGCCGCTCCATCCGCCAACGCAGAATCTATCCTGCTCTGTGTGCCTCTGCTTCGCACAACGTGGGTGCCGCCCCCATTCTCGACGCCATCATCGAGCTCTGCCCCAGCCCGCTCGACCGAACTCCGGTTCCGATCGTCAGCACCGCCGGCGAGGAAGAGGCGACGCTCAAGGTCGACCCCTCCGGCCCTCCGGTCGGCTTCGTTTTCAAAACGCTGGCCGATCCCTTTGCTGGCCGGATTACGCTGTTGAAGATCTATTCTGGGACGTTCAAATCGGACACGTCGCTCCACAACCTTTCCTCCGATACGGATGAACGACTGGGAGCGCTGCAAGTCTTTCAGGGCAAGACCCACGAGGGGATTTCCGAGGCAAATGCCGGTGACATCTGCGGCGTTCTCAAGCTCCGGAATACCACGACGGGCGACACGCTGGCGCCGAGCAATTTCGGATCCACCGTTCGCAGGGTGAACTACCCCGAACCGTCCATCAGCTTCGCCATCGAGCCTGCCTCTCGGGGAGACGAGGAGAAGATCGGGAGTGCTGTTGGCCGAATCATGGAGGAGGATCCCTCCCTTCGGTTCAGTCGCGATCAGCAGACGAAGGAATTCCTGCTTTCCGGAACCGGTCAGCTACACATCGAGGTTTCCGTCGCCAAGCTGAAGAAACGCTACGGCGTGGAGGTCATCCTCAAGACCCCGAAGGTTCCCTATCGCGAAACTGTGACCGGATCGGCCGATGTGCAGGGCCGCCACAAGAAGCAGACCGGGGGGCACGGGCAGTTCGGGGACTGCAAGATCAAGATGGAGCCCATGCCGCGTGGGGAGGGCTTTGTGTTCGAGGACGTCATCTTTGGAGGTGCGATTCCGAAACAGTACATTCCCGCGGTCGAGAAAGGGGTCGTGGAGGCCGCCGATAAGGGATACCTGGCCGGCTTTCCGGTCGTCGATTTCAAAGTCATCCTCTACGACGGCAGTTACCACGACGTGGACTCCTCTGAAATGGCCTTCAAAATCGCCGGCGGACTCGCGTTCCGAAAGGCCATGGAGAAGGCCCACCCGGTCCTGCTCGAGCCGATCATGAACGTCGAGGTGTACGCACCTGAGGAAAACGCAGGTGATATTATGGGAGATCTCAACTCACGGCGCGGCCGGATCCAGGGCATGGACGTCAAAGGTCATACGCAGGTGATCCGGGCGCAGGTGCCGCTTGCTGAGATGCTGAATTATCAGCCTGCGTTGACTTCAATGACCGGGGGCCGGGGAAGCTACCAGATGGAGCAGTCCCACTACGACATCGTCCCGCCCCACCTGGCCGAGAAGGTCATCGCCGAGGCAAAGAAGGAAGCCGAGGAATCCAGGTAGGCATTCTGGAGGCGCCAAAGAGGCTCTGCTTCTTCGGTGCTTTCCTGCGCACGGATCCTCGGCAAATGAGGAATGTATCCCAAGCTCTTTCAGATCGGACCCCTTCCCGTCTACACGTACGGTGTCTTGCTGACGCTTGCTCTCCTGGTCGCTATTACCGTGGCCGCGAGGCTGGGCGAAAAGGATGGAATCCCCCGTTCAGTCATGTGGGATTTGGGCTTCGTCGTCATCATTTCCGCCATCATCGGAGCGAAGCTCCTGATGATTCTGACGGCGCTGGGGTACTACGTGCGAAACCCCGGCCGCATCTTCTCCCTCGAGTTTCTCCAGGCGGGCGGAGTGTTCTATGGAGGATTGATCGGTGCGATCCTGGGCAGTATCTGGTTCGCTCGCCGGCACCCCAACCTGAGGTTCTGGCGGGTCGCCGACGTTGCGGCCCCAGCCATCGCCCTCGGCCAGTCGATCGGCCGGCTGGGCTGTTTTTCCGCCGGCTGTGATTACGGCAGCCCGACAGATGTTCCCTGGGCCGTGACGTTCACCAATCCCTCCGCGGCCCGGATGGTCGGCACGCCTCTGAACGTGCCCCTGCATCCTTATCAGCTCTACGAGTCGGCAGCCACGTTCCTGCTCTTCCTCGGACTGCTTTGGGCTTATCGCCGGCGATCGTTCGTCGGTCAGACCTTCCTGCTGTACCTCGGCGTCTATGCGATCCTGCGCTTCATATTGGAGTTCTTCCGCGGCGATGCGGATCGCGGCTTCGTCTTCCACGGCCTCCTCTCGACATCCCAGTTCATCAGTCTGCTGATACTCCCCGCCGCACTGATTGCGTATGCATACCTGCGCAGGCGAGAGGCTCCACGTGTCGGACAGCATCACTTTCAGCGTTCCTGAGGATGGCCAGGGGGTCCGACTCGACCTCTTTCTGGCGGCGCGGCTTGACTCCGTGAGCCGCTCCAAGGTACGGCACTGGATTGATTCCGGATGTGTTGAGGTCAACGGCCGATCACGCAAGGCGAGTTACGCACTGTCCTCCGGACAGATCATCGCGGTCCGTCCCCCCGCACCGGAGCCGAGTACTCTAATTCCCGAAGACCTTCCCCTCGACATACTCTTTGAAGACGACTCTCTGGTGGTCCTGAACAAACAGGCGGGAATCGTGGTACATCCGGGCGCGGGCAACTGGCGGGGCACGCTTGCGAACGCCCTGGCCTACCACTGGAAGAGCCTCAGTCATGGGGGATCGCTGCGCCCCGGCATCGTGCATCGTCTGGACAAAGGTACGTCCGGCGTCCTGCTCGTCGCCAAGACTGAGGCCGGACACGAAGCGCTGGCCGGGGAGTTTCGGGAACGGCAGGTCAGCAAGGTCTATCTGGCGCTTCTGCATGGCCGCCTCGAGCCCGCTTCGGGGAAGATCGATCTTCCGATCGGGCGGGATCGAAAGATCCGAACGCGGATTTCGCCGAGAACCGACCGACCCCGCCCGGCCGTCACCCGCTACCAACGGATACGCTGTTTCCCGAACTTCTCGCTGGTCCGTGCCTTCCCCGTGACCGGTCGGACCCATCAGATCCGTGTTCACTTTCACCACCTGGGACACCCCGTTGTCGGAGACACGGTCTACACACGTCGCGGGCTGCCTCAACCACCCGGACTGCCGGTCGGCTTCGACCGACTGTTTCTGCACGCCTCCTCCCTCGAGATACGTCACCCGGCAACAGGTGAGAAAATGAAGTTCGAGGCGCCGCTTCCGCCGGTGCTTGAAGAGCTGATTGTTACTTTGGGAGAATAACCGACCGATGCGAACATCAAAATTCGCTGTGTTGCTGGGCCTCGCCGCCTGCGCAGCTTCCGGCATTCTGATCGCCCAGCAGCAAAGTGACCGGATCCGAGTCCAGGTCGAGGCCGTCAACGTCCTGGTCACCGTCAATAGCAAGGACGATGGCAAATTCATCAAAGACCTGGTCAAATCGGACTTTGACGTTTTGGAGAACGGAATCCGACAGACGATCACCAACTTCAGCCGACAGACGAATCTGCCACTGACGATTGCCCTGTGCGTGGACACGAGCTCCAGCGTCAAGGTGAAGCTCGATTTCGAGAAAGAGGCAGCGCTCGACTTCCTCTTCACGGTCATGCGACCGAATGATCGGGCGCTGTTGGCGGAATTCGATACGGGCGTGACCCTGCTTCACGACTACACTGCCAACCCCAACGACCTCGCCGCAGAGATCAAGAACCTTCGTGCGGGCGGCGGGACATCCCTCTATGACGCGGTTTACCTGGTGTCGGAAGAGAAGATGCTTCACGAGACAGGTCGACGCACGATGGTCATTCTCTCGGACGGCAGTGATCTGACCAGCTCGCATAGCTTCGAGGAGGCCCTCCAGATGGCGCAGCGCGCCGAAATCTCCATCTATGCCGTCAGTACGACGCGCTTCGGGGCCGACGTCGACCACGAGGGGGACAATGCGCTCAAGCAACTTGCAGACGCGACCGGAGGACGCGTGTTCTTTCCGTATTCGTCGACCGACTTCACGAAGGCGTTTACCTCGATCGAGCAGGAGCTGCGCAGCCAGTACAACCTGACTTACGTCCCGACCAACAAGGAACGGGACGGTTCATTCCGTGAGATTACGGTCAACGTCCGACGCGACGGAGTCAATGTCCGCCATCGCAAAGGCTACTACGCCCCCCTCGCGGCAGAAGCTTCGGGTGAAGAGTGAGGAGGGAAATCGCGGATCACTGTTCAGGCGGGTGCCTGCGCTCCGATTCGATCTTCAGAAGCCAGGCGCCGTTGCGAGACGAGCGTTTCAGCATCAGAAAGCCGATGGAGAGACTGGCAAGCACGGTCAGGATGAAAGCTGCGAAAGTAATGGTCATCGTTGCACGCGATCCTTTGTTGTTCTCTCTCCAATTGGATGCAGTTCGCCCGCCATCGGTTCGCCGAGCGTTCAAAAAACACAATGGACGGCTCCAGCCGGTCGGTGTCTTCGCCGAATCACCCTTCTGTCTGCCCCTCCCAGGACGCTCTCGCGTGCCACTGTCGTGCCAGGCGGCGATAGCGCTCCGCCATCTGCACTTTGTCCCGATTCCGGTAGCCGCCGGCCAGGATCGTTGACTTGCGGGCGATCTCACCCGCAGTCCAGATTCTCTGCTGGGATGTCAGGCATCCTCGAGCCAGGGTTTTCAGAAGAGCTCGGACCCGGTAGCGATCGAAGCCCCACTCGCTGTGGGACAGCTGGTCCGCGTGCCCCCCGAACTTCGTAATCAGCGGCTCATCCAGGTATAGAACGGGGTACCGGGAGGTGAGTCTCAGCCAGAGCTCATAGTCTTCGCAAACCCTGAACGACTCGTCGAAAAGGCCGATTTCACACAGGACCGAGCGGTGCAGCATCACCGAGCTCGGGCTGATCAGACAAAGGGCCAGCGACGGTCGAAACATCCATCCGTCATACTTCCGGTGCTTCTTCTTCGGGTTGTGGCGCTTTCCGTTGCGAACCCAGATCTCGTTCGTGTAGACGACACGCCGGGAAGGCTGACCCTCGAGCGCTTCAATCTGCTGTTCGAGCTTCCGTGACATCCAAAGGTCGTCGCTGTCGAGAAAACTGATCCAGTCGCTGCGGCACAGCCGAATGCCGATGTTCCGGGCCCGGCTCACTCCGCCGTGACGGACTCGAACGATGCGAATCCGGGAATCATCGAGACTGCGAACGGCAGCTTCGGTCCCGTCGTCGGAACCGTCGTCGACGACAAGCAGTTCCCAATCCATGAAACTCTGGGAGCGGATGGATTCGATCGCCCCCATCAAGCGATCGACGCGGTTGAAGGTGGGGATAACGACGCTGACCATAGGTCGGCGCCGTCAGCGGCGCTCCGGTCTGCGCCCGAACGCGACGACGGAACCCGGTTCGAGGGTGCGTTCTGCTCGCTCGATCTTGTTGCGGTACATCTCGCGATCCGCCTTCCCGACCAACTCGTCCGGCTCCAGACCGTCGCCCGGAAAGGTCGCTACGCCGATGCTGATGCCCACACCGACATTTTCGCCGTCGACGTTGACGAGTGCCTGTCCCTCGAACGCGGACTGGATCCGCTGAGCAGCCTGCCGGCCCAAAGTGGTGTCCAGACCGGGGAGCACCGCGAGGAATTCGTCACCACCGTAACGAAGACAGGTATCCGATTTGCGCAGATGGGAGCGCAACAACTTCCCGACCTCGACGAGGAGGAAATCCCCGTTCTTGTGACCATAGCGGTCGTTGACAGTCTTGAACCCGTCGAGATCCATCATCAGGATGGTCACCGGATAGCCGATACGCTTGGCCCGCTTCAGCTCCTCTCCGATGAACACATTGAAATAGCGGATATTGGGCAGCTCCGTAAGTGGGTCCGTGTAGGCGTCTTCCTGGGTCTCCTCGTAGATGACGGCGTTGCTGATGGCTGCTGCCGAGTAGGGCGCGATAGCTTCCATGAGGCGCAGGTGTGGTTCCCGGTAGTTTTCCGGGGCGTTCGAGTAGAGGGTGATCACTCCCACGACACTCGTCTCGACCGAGAGCGGTACCGCCAGACAAGATTGAAAGGCCTCCCTGAGAACCTCGACGTGCGGGAAATCCAGTTCCGGGGTCACATTCATGAGAGCCTGATTGTGCGCCGCCACCCAGCCGGTGACCCCTTCGCCCAGCTTGACCTCCACCCCTTCCAGGACGTCCCGGAACATCCCCGTCACGTGATGAGGAAGGAGTCGGTCCTCCTCTGCGCTCGACAGGAAAACCGCACAAGCAGAATACGGAACGAACCGTTTGATACGCGCCGTCAGATAGGCCAGTGTCTCCTTGATATTGAGAGACCGTCCGATGTTCTGGGAAATCTCGTAAACCGCCTGCATCTCCTTGTGTGTGGAGGCAATGTCGTGGAACACGGTCTTTTCGATGCGACGCCGATCCAGCAGAGATCCGGGGCTGACGAGACCGGCACTCTCGAGCGCGGGCAGCCGCGAAGTTTCGGCATCGTCCGCCGCCTTCTCGAGCTCATCGATATTGGCGAGGAAGACCTCCACGATGTGGGGATCGAACGCCTTGCCCGACTCTTGTTTGATGAAGTTGAGTGCCAAGTCACGACTGAGCTTGGGGCGGAAAGGCCGATCCGATCGAAGCCCGAAGTAGCAGTCGACAACCGCCAGGATTCTGGCTCCGAGGGCGATCTCCTCCTCGCGCAGGCCGGCAGGATAACCGGAGCCGTCCCAACGTTCGTGATGGTGGCGAACGAAAGGTACGACAGGATAGGGAAAGGGGACCGTCTCGAGGATGTCGGCGCCGACGGTGGGGTGATTGCGGACCTTGGCTGCCTCGGTTTCGGTCAACTTCCCAGGCTTGTTGAGGATGTATTCGGGGATGGCGAGTTTTCCGATATCGCGAAGCAGGGCAGCCGCTCTCAGGCCTTTGAGCGTTTCTCCGTCCTCGATCTCGAGACACTCGGCCAGCGCCATCGTCATGGCACGTACCCGCTGAATGTTGCCGTAGCTGCTGTGTTCTTTCGCGTCAATCGCCATGGCCAGGGACGTGATGGTGGCATGGTACAGATCGTCGAGCTCGTCTAGATGCTGCCGGGCCTGATCGATCCTCTTGAGGTTCATCTTGTAGGCATAGTAAATGACGAGAATGATCGGCACGGTCACGGCGAAGGCAAAGAGCGGCGTGGATTCAAAGTTGAGAAAAATAATCGCCGCCCCTGCCGCTCCGGCCACGTTCGTCAAAGAGGCCCAAAGCAGGTTCTCGGAAAATACCCGTCCCACCCGCTGACCGGTTGCCAGTGCGACCGCCACGGAAACCGCACCCGAATTGAGGAAGAAGTGCAGCAGGGCGCACAGACCCAGGTCGAGAAAGAGCGTGACACTCTCGACGAGGTGGGGCTGCAGCGGCGGCCGGGTCGAAACCAGCGCATAGAACACGTGGCCCACCAACCACGTGGAGATGGCCAATTGGCTGAGATTGAACAAGACCCTGTAGGGTCTCCGGCTCCGGTCGGCTCGAATGGCCGCCAGCGAACCGTCCAGCACGGAAAGAATGACGGCGACTTCGGGGGAATAGAGCAAAATGCCCGTAAAAATGAAGATGTCGCTGACGGTGATGGTCAGCGAATTGTTCTTCCCCGTGATGAAGGGGAGCCGTACCGGAAAGACACCCGACACCACGGTCGCCAGGGCGAGAAACAGCCAGGAGACATCACCCGTAAACGTATGATAGCCGGAATAGACGAGGATCCCCGTGCCGATCAGGATGACCGACGAAAAGATCATTCGGGCCTTCGGGCTAATCGCCTTATCGTAGAAGGGCATGAGGTTGAATCGCTTCTGTCCGACCTCCGATATGCATTTTATAGCAACCTGGGGGCCTTCACCTCAATAAGAAAAAGCATTCCTCCAGCAAGAACTGAGTCGATCGGCTGTTGTTGCACGATACCCGGCGAAGGTTTCGTTCCCTTTGGGGACGTCCGCTCCTTCCCTGGGATCGACAGCAGCAGAGATCGTCCTGGTAACGCTCGTCGCCAGCGCCTCGAGATCGTACCCACCTTCCAGGACGTAGGCGATCCGCCCCTCGCAGAGTTCGCGGGCCGCTCCGCTGAGGATCGCCGCCAGTACTCCGAAACCTTCGCTCGTCATCCGCATACCACCGAGCGGATCCCGGAGGTGGGCATCGTAGCCGGCGGAAACCAGGATCAGGTCCGGCTCATACTCTCGCAGGATCGGTGCTACGACCTCGGCGTAAAGAGGGAGGAAGAAGGCATCATCCTGACCTGCCCCGATCGGAAGGTTCACCGTCAGTCCGAGTCCCTTCCCGGCGCCGGCATCCTCGGCTGCGCCCGTGCCGGGATAAAACGGATATTGATGACTGGAAACATACAGTACCTCTGAGCACGTCCAGAAGATCTCCTCGGTGCCGTTGCCGTGGTGCACATCGAAGTCCACGATGGCCACCCGGGCTGCCCCCCCTTGATCTACAGCCCATCGAGCCGCGATCGCGACATTGTTGAACAAGCAGAAACCCATCGGCCGACGGGAAGTCGCGTGATGCCCTGGAGGTCGCACCAGTGCAAAGCCGGCCTCGATCTCAAAGTCGAAGATCGCCTCGACCAGCCGGACGGTACTTCCGGCCGCCAGCCGAGCCGTTTCATACGAACAGGCACAGGCGTAGGTGTCCGGATCGAACATCGATTCGTCCCTCCCGGCCGTCGCGGCCACACGGTCCAGGTGCTCTTGGGTATGAACGGCTAGAATCAGACTCTCGTCAATCGAACAGGTCGGAATCCGGACCACAGAGTCGGGCAGGGTTTTGACGATGTCCAGGAGGGCTTGGACGCGGTCGGGGCGCTCAGGATGACCAGGCGGGTTTCGATGCTCCAAGAAAGCCTCGTCCACCACGATACCGAAGCTCATGGAGCTATCCTACAACACTCGGCGCAAGGGCGGCACCAGTGGGATGTGCGTCATAATCCGAAAGACCCACGCCGGCGGAAACCGCTGAAGTTTCTGCCGGAACGGCCGCCCGTGCTCGCCGGACTGTGCAATTCAATCCGTCCAGTGGACGATCCGGACTTCTTCGGCTCCGAAAGTGGTTCCCTGAGTAATGCTGTCGGTCCAATGAACGATGTTGAGTTCTTTTTCCATTATCTTTCTCCTCGAATATCTTGAGTCTGTTAGCCTCGGTTTGAGTCTCCGTCGGTCCAAATCACCTGATCGGTCCAGATCACCTGGTCCGTCCAGATCACTTGACTCGATTTGACGTCCTCATCCGTCCAAATGACCTGGTCTGTCCAGATCACCTGGTTGGCTCTCACATTTTCATCGGTCCAAATCACCTGATTGGCGCGGACATCCCCGTCGGTCCAGATCACTTGATTCGACCGTACATCGCCATCGGTCCAGATCACCTGGCTGGACCGGACATTCTCGTCCGTCCAGATCACCTGATTCGAGCGCACGTCGCCGTCGGTCCAGATGACCTGATTGGATCGAACGTCCCCGTCCGTCCAGATCACCTGACTCGACTTGACATCCTCATCCGTCCAGATCACCTGATCGGTCCAGATCACCTGATCTGTCCAAATCACCTGGTCCGACCAAATCACCTGATCGGTCCAGATCACCTGGTCGGTCCAGATCACCTGGTCCGTCCAAATCACCTGGAAAGCCTGGACGTCTTCGTCGGTCCAGATCACCTGATTCGATCGCACGTCACCATCCGTCCAGATCACCTGGCTGGACCGGACATTCTCGTCCGTCCAGATCACTTGACTCGATTTCACATTCTCGTCGGTCCAGATCACCTGCGCGGCACCCAGGGCATCGTGGTACCAGTCGACGTCGTTGCCCCAGAAGCCCGAAAAGCCGTCCCGCACCATCGGGCCGTAGATCACCTTATCTGCGTAGGCAAAGGCGTAGCCAGGCAGTACCAGTTCGTCACCGACCCGCCAGGCGGGCGACGGGGGTACGCTGAAGCGTCGGGTCGCCACGTTCAGCTTCGAAGCCGCGTCGACCACTGCCTTGACGTTGACGAGCCCGTTTCCCTGCTCGAGCAGATGCGGGCTCTGGAGCTTGATCGCAGTCATAACCATGAGCAGTTTGGTTCCGTTCGGTCCCAGCTCAGGATTGGCCTGGTGCATCAGTGCCGCGGTTCCAGCTGCAAACGCGGTCGCCACACTGGATCCGCTCATGTACACGTAGAATGGGGATTCGTCGGTCACGCGGTCCCCCAGATTCTGGGCAACCCAGCTTCGCTCGGCCAGAGGAACCGGGATTCTGTTCCCAGGTGCGGAAAGGTCGGGCTTGAAGAGTCCGTCCCGGTAGGTCGGTCCCCGCGAAGAATAGGTCGTAGCGATGTCGTCGTCATGGCCCGCCGTGCCGCGAGTGTTCACGGCCCCCAGCGTGATGACCGCAGGATCGTTGCCCGGACTGGTGATTGCACCCCAGATTTCGGAGTACTGCTCCGTCTTGCCCAGATTTCCGGCCGATACAAAGGTCGAGATGCCGGCCGCAGTCAATCGTTCGACAGCCTGGCAGAGAGGATCATCCCTGTAGGAGTCCATCGGCGGGTGTCCGAGGGAAAGAGATGCGACCGTCACTCCCAGACGCTCGCGATTCCGAACGAGCCAGTCAATGGCCGCCACAAGGTTGCTGACTTTGCCCACGCCGTCGTCCCGGATCACCTTCAGATCGACGAACTGGACGTTTGGAGCCACACCGCGAAGCGTACCCCGGGATGCCCTCCCCGATCCGCCGATGATCCCGGCCATGGCCGTTCCGTGGCCGTATCCGTCGGAGTTTCGCCGAACGCGCCGAGCACTTTCCCCCGTGAAATCGACCGCTTCAAGAACTCGCGTCATCTCGAGATCCGGGTGCCGCCCGATGCCCGAGTCGAACAGCGCCACGACTACACCGCTGCCATCGAAGCCGTCCGCTTGCGAGAGGTCGGCGCCCATCGTAGTCAGGCTGACGGGTGCATCATCCGCGAAGGGCTGGAAACCACGCGTCGTAGGCTGAATGACGGTATCCAGGCTGACGAAGCGAACCGACCCGGAAGCGGATAGATCTGAAATCTGCGCTCGTGTCAGGTGCGCCGAAAAACCATTCACGATCGGCAGATCACGCACGGACGCCGAGGATCCGAGGCGAGCCAGCGCCATGCCTGCCGTCGCACCCTCCTCCATCTGAACGACGACAGGAATCCTCTCATCTACAGATCCGCGCCGAGCCTCTACACTTATAGCCTGCCGAAGAATCGGGGAGAGACGGTGTCGTCCCGGGTCGGAGCGCAACGCTCCCCGGCCGTCGGCCGTCTGCGCGAGTCCGATGCTCGACATCAATGTAAAGAACGTAAAAACGAGAACTGGGATGAGTTGGGAACGCGAAGCCTTCATGCTCATGACTACCCTCCAGACCAGTCGGTTGGCACAATTCGTCCTATGATTCCGGTTCTGTGCACCCGCTGGCATCTGAATACGCCTATTTTGCCCGCCGTTCAAGAAGTTTCTTGGTATTGATTGTCACAACCGGCTCTGATTTTCTGATTGATCTTTACTGGATTCTTATTTAGCATTGCGCGGGACACGGAGGTCTAGTCGCAGATCCTACGCCAGTGAGGATCGGGCATGGAGGATCCGGGGGGAGCCAACCAGGTCAGACATTACGGCGTCGTGCGCCCGCTCGAATCGGGACCCGAAATTCGCGTATTTCTCCTGGAAGAGGGCCCTTCGACGGATGCATCCGAACGTGTCCTGACGCTGGTTCCTGCAGAGTATCAACAAGGCGAGGCAGGCCGGCGCGCCGTCGAGCGTCTCTACAATCTCCGCGCTCGGACCTCCCACCCTCTTCTCCCCGAGATCCAGGGCATCGGGTTTCGGGGCCGGCTGGCCGGGTTCGTGACGGCTCACTTCAAGGAAGAGAAGTTGTACGAGACGGGCCCGAACTGGCCTCTCGAGCGCAGGCTGGAAGCGGCTCAGGATCTCCTCCTGTTGTTCAGCTTCCTCCATCGGCGTTCGATCCAGGCAGGTTGGCTCAGCCCGGCCAAGATCTTCTGCCGAGACGATCGTCTCGCAACGATCAATCTGGTGCTGCCTGCAGTTGCCCTGGCAGGCTCTCCGCCGAGCGTTCGGAGTCTGCGCTACTGTGCACCCGAGATCCTGGATGGCGGCGAACCCGGAACCGCTTCCGACGCCTACGCACTTGGGATGCTGCTCTATTTTCTGTTCACCGGCTGCGAGCCCTTTTCCGACTCCAGCCCCGATTCCATCCGCCGCAAACAGATGGCTGTCAATCCGACGCCGGTTCGGATCCTGCGGGACGAGTTGCCGCCCGTCTGTCAGGTGCTCGTCGACGGCCTGATTCGAAAGCGGCCCCAGGACCGATTTTCCGTTGATCAGGCCCTGCAGATGCTCTCGGAGAATCTGTCTCGCGCGAATTGGCAGGCACCCGGACTCGCGACGCCTTTGGTGGGTCGGAAGAAGGAACTCGAACAACTCCGGGAGGCACTGAAACGGTTCGCCCGAAGACGCCGACCATGGATCTCCGTCGTCTCCGGGCCCGCGGGAATCGGCAAGACCTTCCTCACCGAACAGTTGCTGGTCGGCGCTCACCTCCGGCAGATGGAAGTCCTCGGCATCGCCCACAGAGAGACGGATGGCGCATTCGAAGCCTTTCGCCACGGCCTTGAAACGCACCCTTCCTCAAACAGCGGCCACCCCTCCCATGAAATCGCCCATCAAGGTCGCCGACTGGCGACGCACATCGTTGCACTGGCACACCAAAAGCCGCTGCTCATTCGAGCCACAGATCTTCAGTGGCTCGACGAAGGCTCACTGGAGATCTACCGTCATGTCCTCGGAGGAGAAGCGCCGGTCATGCTGCTCGGAGACGTCCGGAACGACCAGCCGAACCGTTACTGGACGGAACTCGAAGCGGAATTCCGTCGCTCCGGCCGGCTTGGAGAGATCGCTCTTCCGCCGCTGTCCGCCGTGGAGATCCAAGAGATCCTCGAACATGCCATTGGCTCCGGATGGCCGGATGGCTGGCTCCAACAGGTGACCGGAATCTGTTCAGGAAATCCCTTTCACCTGAAGGCTCTGCTCTCATGTCTCAGGGACCGCAACCAGATCCGATACACAGGTCTCGGATGGACCGGCCGACGCCTCTTCGAAGCCGAGTGGGCGCCTCCTCAGACTGTTTCCGAGGGCCTCAGAGCGCGCATCGAGCGCGTCCACCGGACGGGGCGTACGATCCTCGACTGCCTCACGCTCCTGGACCGCCCGGCCGAACTCGATCTGCTCTCGAGAGTGATTCAGCGGGATCCTCAAGAAGTACTGGATCAACTCCGATGCCTGGAAGCACTCGGCTTCCTCGAGATCACCGGCGACTTCGCGTGTCCACTGGCCGCCCTCAGCCACCGGTGGTTGAAGGCCATCCTGGAGCAGGAACTCCCTCCGGATGCAAGAAACCAGATTCATCGCAGAATTCTCGGTGCACTGACGCAGTCTTCAGCACGACACTCCAGGCCCGGCCCCGAGGAGCTCGCGCGCCATTCCATCGCGTCCGATTCGAAGCAAGAGGCCGAATTCTGGACCCGGATCGCCGTCTCTGAGTTGCGGCAGGACCGACTGTTTCGTCAGGCCTCCGACCTGTTCGAACGAGCTCTGGCTGCGGGGTGTCTTTCATCCGCGTGCTGGGAGGACGTCAAGACGCGAATCGAGCTTCTTTATCTGGCCGGTGACCACCCGCGTTGCGAGCATGTCATCCAGGAGCAGCTGGCCGGCCACTGCTCTCGCTCTCATCTTCCCCATCTTTGGACCATGCTCGCCCGCATCCTGATCGTGCGTGGTCGACTGTACGACGCCGGTCGCCTGCTGGAACAGGCGCATTCCGCGTCGGAGGACGACGAGCCGGCCTTTTTGGAGACGGCTGCGGAGCTGGTTACCTGCCTCAGTCACACGGGCGAACTCGCCAAGGCCCGTCAACCCGCGGCCCGGCTGCTGCGACACGGGAGACCTTCCCAAACACCCGAAGTGGTCGGCAAAATCTTCGGTGCACTGTCTCGTTTCTTTCGGAGCAGCGGCCGGCACGGTGAAGCCGTTTCCTGGTTGGTTCGATCGGTTCGGGCGGCAGTTCGTTTGGGAGATCCTGTCGCCATGGCCCGACGCTGCCTCGAATTGGGTACCCTTCAGTTCGCCCGAGGCGAGCTGGGAACCGCGGAAAGGATGACGTTTTTCGGGTCGGAAATCGCCGCCCGGACGGGAAACCTGCAATTAAGGATGCTGGCAGCTCTCAACCGGGCACAGCTGGCCAACGCAGCGGGCCAGCACACCACCGCCGAGCGACTTCTCAGGGAATTCGCGCGTCCATCGCAACAGGGCCGTCACCCCGATCTGGATACCCATATCCAGGCCCAGTTGGCCACCAGCAGCCTGGAACGTCTTCGAATTTCCCAAGCCAACCGCTTCGTCGAGACGGGTCGGGGTTTCGCCCTTGCTGCTGGCAGGGAGGCAGCTCGAGAGATCGCTTTTGTCGAGGCCCGATTGAAGCTGATGACTGGAGGATTCCAGGAAGTGCTCGAGACGGCGGGACGACTCAGCCGATCCGAGGATCCGCTCTGGCAGGCGCGCGGCTGTCTTCTCGGCTGCCGCGCCGACCGAGCGCTCGGAATTCCTCACGCAGCTGGAAGACGACTCGCCCCCGCAGTGCGGCAGAGCTTCCGGACAGGACTCCTCCTTCGAGCCGAGATCCTCGTTGAGAACGGCCGAATCGAACTCGCCTGCAGCCGGCCGGAAGCGGCACTCCTCTATGGAAAGGCCGCGCTCAAGACGTTGCAGAATCTGGATTCGCCGATCCTCCTCGCAGAATCGTACGCTCTCCTTGCGCATGCCTCGGGGGCAATTGAGGCACCGGTGCGGGCCCGCGTCTTTGGAAACCGAGCCCTGCAGGTCCTCGCACGATGTGAGCGCCCGCTGCTCCGCTCACACGTATTGGCAAGCATTGCCGACGCCGAGGTAGCCCTCGGACGACCCGCGGATGCCGAGAAACACTACTCGGCGGCACTGGAGTCACTGTGCGCTCCCTGCGAGCTCTTCGCCCCGGAGCTTCGAGCCGCCTTCACCATGATCCATATCGAACCGATCGAAAAGCGAATGGAACGTTCCCTCCGAAGGAGAAGAACTCCCGCACCCCTGAGGCTGGTGGGCCTGACACGATTCACGACGGCTGTGACAGGACGGAGGGATCCATCTGGTCTGGCACGGCATCTCCTGCGGTGTTTGAGAGATCAACTCGGCATCACGGCAGGAAGCCTGTTCTGGACAACAGCCGACGGCGAGATCGGTT
This sequence comes from uncultured Acidobacteriota bacterium, assembly GCA_963823995.1. Lineage (GTDB taxonomy): Bacteria > Acidobacteriota > UBA6911 > RPQK01 > JAPXNP01 > JARRKC01. The sequence goes on along the minus strand of CAWGNQ010000006.1, from coordinate 636,920 downwards.
CCGCGGCGGCGGCGACCGGCCAGCATCGGTTCGACGCCCGCCGAATGATCATGGCCGCCACGGCCGATCGCAGTGCCGAGATTCGGCCGCGGATTCTCGAAGGCACGCTCGCACTCGTGATGCCTCTCGATGACGCGCACGGAACCGCTGGTTGGCTGTATGCGGAAAAAGTCGGTGTGCTGCCCGAGGTCGAGTTCGATCTGCTTGGAACCCTCAGGGCAATCACTCAACTGGCCCTTTCCCTGGCTCCTCCGCGAAGACGAAAGGCCGAGCTTCCCGCCCAGATCCGCCTGCGAAACGGCCGGGTCCTCGCGGGACGTCATCCTCAGGTCAGACAGATGATCCAGGACGCTCAGAAGTTCGCCGCTACGGAGAGCACGGTACTGGTTTGCGGCGAAAGCGGCACCGGCAAGGAACTGATCGCACGGGCCATCCACGAATTCAGTCGGCGGCGCAACGGTCCGTTCGTCGCCGTCAACTGCGCCAGCTTCGCTGCAGAACTCATCGAGAGCCAGCTCTTCGGACATGCCCGTGGCGCCTTCACGGGTGCGACCTACACGAAAATCGGTTTCTTCGAGGCCGCATCGGGTGGGACCCTGTTTCTGGATGAGATCTCGTCGATGCCTTCGACGCTCCAGCCGAGGCTGCTTCGAGTCCTTCAGGAGAAACAGATTATCCGTCTTGGCGAAACCGAGCAAAGACCGGTCGACACGCGTGTCCTTGCGGCCACCAACTGCGACCTGAAGGGGCTCTGCGAACGGGGTGCCTTCCGTTCGGACCTGTTTCACCGGCTCAACGTATTGCGCGTCGACGTGCCGCCGCTGCGGGACCGGAGATCCGATATCCCCGTGCTCACCCGCTACTTCCTCGAAGAGTTCTGTTCCGAATCAGGCTTGAATGTCCGAATCACGACTGCCGCCATGCAAGCCCTCACGGATTACCCTTTTCCGGGCAACGTGCGAGAGCTTCGGAATCTCCTCGAGAATCTGTCCCACACCTGCAAAGACGCCGTCATCACCCCCTCCGACATCGAAGCAAGGATCGCACCGTCCCGGAACGTGCATTCCCGAAGGAATGATCGGGCAGATCTGGAACAGATCGTCGAGGACATGGCCGAGGGACGAGCCACATTCTGGTCCGCTGTCCGGCAGCCCTTTCTCGAGAGGATTCTTTCCAAGCGGGACGTGATCTACATCGTCTCCATGGGACTGGACGCCTGTGGAGGCAACTACCGTCGCCTGGTCCGCTATTTTGGACTCGAGGATTCGGAATACAAGAAGTTTCTCAACTTCCTGAGCCATCACGGCTGCAAAGTGGACTTTCGGCGGTTCAGACGACAGACCGACTGAAGGGCTGCGGGAGATTTATGATTGCGATTGGGGGTACCTGCAATCGGAAATGACAAATCTCTATTTTCCCAGGGCCGCCTCAATCCTTCTTGCCGAGCGAGCGGATATAGGCGATGACGTCGGTGATTTCCTCGGGTGTGATCCCCTTGACCGCCGGCATCTTTCCCTTGCCTTTCTCGATGATGTCGGTAAACTCCGCGTCCGTCTTTTTCTGAATGTAGTCCGACGACATCGGATGAAATTCCACCTTCATCATTCGGGCAATGGCAGGATTTCCCTCGCCGTCGGCTCCATGACACATCTTGCACCGCTTCATGAAGACGGCCTTTCCCTGTTCAACATCACCCGATGCCATGCCGAAAAGCAGCACGGGCGCAACCAGAATCAGTGCGGCCAAGGTCGAGAACGCGATCCTCTTCATACGCTGAGCTCTCCTGTCACAGACGATGCAGGTCGGAGGTGTCAGGGAGACACGACATCTCGCTCCCGGCTCTTCGGGACCCCACTGCCTCCGGCATCATCCACGGTCATTGTGTATCCACATTCCTGATTGGGACATCGACGTACCGTCCCGGATTTCTTGGTGGTCCGTTCGAGCAGATAGGGAGCACCGCATTCGGGACACGATTCGGGCACCGGCTTCTGCCAGAGGACGAACTTGCACTCAGGATAAGTCTCGCAGCCGTAGAACGTCCGCCCCCGCTTGGAGCGCCGTTCGACGAGTTCCCCCTTGCCGCACTCCGGACACCTGACGCCGGTTTTCCGAGGTTGAATGTATCTGCATTCGGGATAGTTGCGGCAAGCAACGAACTCCCCGAATCGCCCCTGTTTGCGCATGAGATTCTCGCCACAACGGGGACACTTCTCATCGAGGACCTTCTCCTCTGCCGGGACGGCTTGACCGTTCACCTCGATCAGCTTCTTCGTGTTCTTGCATTCGGGATAGCCCGTACAGGCCAGAAACGGCCCGAACCTCCCTTTCTTGAGAACCATCGGTCGGCCGCACTGGGAACAGGTCTCACGCGGGGCTTCGACATCACTGTCATCCGAAATCTCAGTGGTCAACTCGCGCGTGTTCCGGCATTTGGGGAAGTTGGTACAAGCGACAAACTTCCCGAATTTGCCCCAGCGGATGACCATCGGACTGCCGCACTTCTCACATTTTTCGTCGGTCGGAATCTCCTCCTGCTTGAGGTTCCTCATTCCCGAGCGCGCATGCTCGAGCCGTTCCTTGAACCCGCTGTAAAAGCCTTCGAGCGTTTCGATCCAGTCGGCCTTGCCGGCCTCGATGCTGTCGAGTTCACCCTCGAGCTTGGCCGTATAGTCGTAATCGAAGACCTCGACGAAATGGTCGATCAGGAGATCGATCACGACCTCCCCCAGTTCGGTCGGGACGAAACGGCCTTCGTCCTTGCGAACATAGTCGCGGCTGAGGATGACCGTCAGGATCTGTTGGTACGTGGACGGTCGACCGATCCCCTTCTCTTCGAGCGACTTGACCAGACTGGCCTCATTGTATCGGGGTGGAGGCTGTGTGAACTTCTGTTCGCGCAGGATCTCATGAACCGCGAGCTTCTCGCCTTCCTTCAGGTCGGGCAGCAGTTTGCCTTCGGCTTCGTCGTCTTCGGCGTTGGCATCCTCATCAGAGCGATAGAGCTTCAGGAACCCGTCGAACTTCAGAATCGAACCCACGGCTTTGAACTCGGCCGGGCCCGCTTCGATGTGAATATCCGTCTGATCGAACAGGGCCGGCATCATCTGGGAGGCCACAAAGCGGTTCCAGATCAGCGTGTAGAGCCTCAGTTCGTCCTTACCCAGGAATGGTCGGAGGCTGTGCGGATCCCGGATCGCCGAAGTCGGACGAATCGCCTCGTGCGCGTCCTGAGCTCCCTTCTTGCTGCTGTAGCGCACGGGATCCTTGGGCAGGTACGGCGCCCCGTACTGGCTGGAGATGAATTCACGAACCTCGCCAAGCGCCCCGTCCGAGACCCGCGTCGAGTCGGTCCGCATGTAGGTGATCAAACCGACCGACCCCTCGTCACCGATTTCCACACCTTCGTAAAGTCGCTGGGCTACCTGCATGGTCCGTTTGACCGTGAAACCGAGCTTGCGGACGGCCTCCTGCTGCAACTTGCTGGTGATGAACGGAGGCAGGGGTCGTCTTTTGCGTTCCTTCTTTTGGATCTTTCGGACGATAAAGTCCGATTCATTCAATTCGCCCAGGAGCCGATCCGCTTCCTCCTGGTTCGAGATCTTGAATTTGCGCCCCTGATACCGCGATGCTTTCGCCTCGAACGCCGGCTTGGTCCCACCCTCGAGACGGGCCCGAAAGTCCCAGTATTCCTCCGGTTCGAACGCACGGATCTCGCGTTCGCGGTCGACGATCATCCTGACGGTCACCGTCTGTACTCGTCCTGCGGAAAGTCCTTTCTTGACCTTCTGCCAGAGCAGCGGGCTGACCTTGTAGCCGACGATGCGATCGAGAATCCGACGCGCCTGCTGCGCCTCCACCTTGTGACTGTCGATCTCCGTGGGATGGTCGAAAGCCTGCAGGATGGCCTTCTTGGTGATTTCGTTGAAAAGAACCCGGTAGACCGGGTGCCCCGCCTTCCCGTCGAGCTCGTGGGCCAAGTGAAAACAGATCGCCTCCCCCTCGCGATCGGGGTCGGCCGCCAGATAGATCGAGTCGGCCTGCCGGGCCTCTTTTTTGAGCTCCGCGACCACCTTCTCCTTACCGGGGATGATCCGATACGTTGGCTCGAATCCGTGCTTTATATCGACCCCCAGGGCCCGAGGGGGAAGATCACGCACGTGACCGCGCGAAGCACGGACAAAGAACTGCTTGCCCAGGTACTTCCCGATTGTCCGGGCTTTAGCCGGGGATTCCACAATGACCATTGACTTCTTCAAAACTGAACCTCCGCAGTCCTCGAACTGAGACGACCCCGATGGCCCCCCTGCGAGTGGGTCGTCGTATAAGCGCCTCGAAAAACGGCTGCGCTCCGGGCGCCCGTCACGTCGGACCGTAATCTATAGCACAAGACGCATGCTCCTGTCGGTCAGTTGCGTCCCGGTGCCCGTTCTTCCTTTGACGATGATATCGTACCGAGTCGACGCGAATAGCGCCTCCCCGGCAATGAGCGGACCATTCCCTTCTCCTCCAAAGAAATCAGGATGCCGCTCAGATCCGTAATGTTTCGTCCGCTGCGAACCAGCAACCGGTCGAAAGGTTGTGCCGTTTCGACCGACAGCATCTCCAGGATCTCCGACTCGGCAGGCTCGAGACCGGAGCATTCTGGACCTTCCGGATCGCGCTCCAGGGTGCTCAGGACATGGACGGGAAGGCCTTCGAGGACGTCCTGAACGTCGAGAAGAGGCCGAGCCCCTTGTTTGATCAGGTGATTGGGTCCGTAGCTGCCCGGATTCGTGATATTTCCCGGAACCGCCCAGAGCTCCCGGTCCTGTTCGAGCGTCAGGCGTGCGGTGATCAATGAGCCGGAGAACTCGGAAGCCTCGGGAATGACCGTTCCGAGCGAGAGCCCGGCAATGATCCGATTGCGGATGGGAAAGTTTTGCGGTGCCGCGAATGCCCCAAGAAGACACTCAGAGACGACGCAGCCGGTCTCACGGATCTGATGGTACATCTTCCTGTGGCTTCGAGGGTAGATCACATCGACGCCGGTGCCGAGTACGGCGACGGTCTCACCCTGTCGGGAGAGCGCCCCCTGGTGGGCTCTTCCGTCGATCCCCAGGGCCATACCGCTGACGACGACCAGTCCGCGGTCGGCCAGGTCGCGACCCAGGGTGTAGGCCACCTCGCTTCCGTAGATCGAACACTTCCGGGAGCCCACGACAGCGATGGCGGGTTTCGACAGGAGGCCTGGATTCCCCAGGTAATAGAGCACGAGAGGAGGATCGAAGATCTGCCCGAGCAATGCAGGATAGCCTGGATCGAAACGGGTCAGTATGCCGACCCCCTTCTCGGACGCGGCCTCGAGCGCCGATTCTGCATCTTTTCGGGCCCAGCCACCGAGTATGTAGTACTGAATGTCGCTGGACAGTCCCAGCCCTCTCAGCTCGGCCCGCGACTTACGGAAGAGCTCACCCGGTTCGCCCACATGCTGCAGAAGTCGGGCCGTCCGGCTGCTTCCAAGCCCCGGGATGAGCGACAGGCTCAACAGGTCGAAAGATTTCTGCTCCATTCTCTATATAAGAACGCAGCAGATTCGAAATCTACGAAATTGCCTCGGTGGGACGGGCGGACGGAACGGTCAAAAACTCGATCGGTCGGACCGTTTCGATCAGGCCGAGCTTCGCCGCCAGAGCATAGTAACGCTCGAGCCCTCGCAGATTCGCCTCATCCAGGAGGAAATTCAGATTCCCGTTCAGGTACCGGCGAATCTCCTGCGACGAGATCGGCAGGCGGGATGCGTACCACTCGGCGATGAAGGGGATCGACTGCAGTCCTTCCCGCCGCGATTGTTCGAAGTCGGCGGCCCCGTTCCCGGGATCGAAGCCGCCGCGAACGGCCCAGAAGGCGAAGACGAAAGGTAGACCGGTGAACCGATTCCATTCTGCAGCCAGGTCATAGACGTAAAGGCCCTCCCTCGCGATCGCAAGGGCGGGATTGCCGATCAGGAGCGCGGCATCGGCCTCTTCGAGCATCGTGCGGGGTGAGGGCGGAAACTCCACATAATCGATCCCGCGGCAGCCGTAAAACTCCTCGAGGATAATTTTCAGGAGTGCCACCGAAGTCCGGCTCGAAGCATCGACCGCCACCCGCTGAACCTGCCGAATCGGCATTCTGCTCAGGAACAAGACACTGCGAACCTCTTCACGTGCGGCGATGGCCATGCCCGGCACGACCCTCAGTCCTGGGATTCGCTGATATTCGATGACCGGAATCAGCCCCGCGTCAGCGTCACCCGAGCGGAGCTTCCGGGCGCACTCCGAAGGCACGTCGAACAGGATCTCATGCCGCCCCTTGAGGGAACCGTGGAGAAAGCCCCAGCCGAGCGGGACGGCATTCAGAAATTCGATGAAAGAGATGCGCAATCGTGGACTCCTGAAGTGCCAGACTAGCATGAACGGCGAAACGAAGTACCGCTGTTCACGGCTCCCAGTCCGGCTCGCCGGGTTCCGGGGGCGTATGGATTCGGGTTCCTGCGAACCGGCAAGCTGTCGCCGGACAGGCCGCCCGGACGACTCGGCTCCCCGGAACCTGCGTTCTCGAAACGTGAAACGTGGAACATGGAACGTGGAACATGAAACCTTGCACACGCCCGTGGAAAGGCTAGAATCGTCGAGTGCCCGTCGAAGTCGGTCTGGAAGTTGTCTTCAACGACGAGTTCGACCTGATCCGCGGCAGGAGGGTCGGTCTGCTGGCACACCCTGCCTCGATCGACTCCCGACTGGTCCACGCTGTCGATCGGTTGCAGGAAGTCCCGGAAGTCGCATTGACGGCCTTGTTCGGCCCCCAGCACGGCGTGCGGGGCGAGACGCAGGCCAACATGATCGAATGGCAGGGATACCGTGATCCCGGAACCGGGCTTCCGGTGCACTCCCTCTACGGGTCGACGCGCAAACCAAGCGACGAGATGCTGGAGGGAATCGATCTTCTGCTCGTCGATCTCCAGGATGTCGGGTCTCGATACTACACCTACATCTACACGATGGCCATGGCCATGGAAGCCTGCGCCGAACAGGGGAAGGAGGTCGTTGTTCTGGACCGGCCCAACCCCATCGACGGGATCGATGTGCAGGGTCCCGTGCTCGACCCGGCCTTTGCTTCGTTCGTCGGACTGTACCCGATACCCGTCCGCCACGGGATGACCATCGCGGAGTTGGCACGGCTGTTCAACGAGGAATTCGCTATCGGTTGCAGCCTGAGTGTCGTCAGGATGCGCAACTGGCGAAGGGAGATGTACTTCGACGAGACCGGATTGCCCTGGGTGCTGCCGTCACCGAACATGCCCCGCCTCGAAACGGCCCTCCTCTATCCGGGAATGTGTCTGCTCGAGGGAACGAACCTTTCTGAAGGCCGGGGGACGACCATGCCCTTCGAGCTGACCGGGGCACCCTGGATTCGGCCCGATGACCTGGCGAAGGAGCTCAACCGGCTCGATCTCCCCGGCGTCCGCTTCCGTCCGGCCTGGTTTCAGCCGACGTTCGACAAGTGGGAAGGTCATCGAATCGGCGGAGTCCAGATCCATCTGGCGGACCGCCGGGAGCACAGCCCCTTTCGCACCGGTCTGGAGATCGTTCGTCTCTGTCTCGAACGGGGAGGACGGTCCTTTGCCTGGAAACAGCCTCCCTACGAATACGAGCACCGACTGCTGCCTTTCGACATCCTCTGCGGTTCGGATGCAATACGTCAGGCCCTCGAGAACGGCAGCAGCCTCGATGCGCTCGAGCAGAGCTGGACGAGTGACCTTGAGACTTTCGAGGCGATTCGCCGGCGTCACCTTCTCTACTAGCGTCTCTTCCCCGGAGGATCCGCAACAGGCGACTCTTCTGCTAAGATCTGCCTCGCGAGGAAACTGTGAACAACCAGGAAATCGAGGTCAAAATCTCCATTCGGGAGGACGACATCGCCCGCATTCGGTCGGAGGTGCTGGCGCTGGGCTTCGAGGAGGCAGCGAGCCGCAGGTTCGAGAAGAACACGCTGTTCGACTTCCCCGACCGACGCCTGGCCGGGCGCGGCTCAGCCCTTCGCCTTCGCAGTTACGGGTCGAAGCAGGTCCTGACCTACAAGGGACCGCAGATCGAAGACCCGGAACTGAAGGTCCGCGAGGAAATCGAGTCGGCGGTCGACGACTTCGGTGCACTCGAGCGGATCCTCGAAAGGATCGGCCTCGAGCCCAGCTTTCACTATGAGAAGCATCGCGAGAAGTTCTCCCTCTCGCGACCGGACGGTCACGAAGTCAGTCTGTGCATCGACGAAACGCCTTTCGGATGCTTCGTCGAGATCGAGGGGGCACGCGACGACATCCGTGAAATCGCCGCTCGGCTGGGCTGGCCCCGCGATCGCTTCATCACTCGCAACTACGTCGACCTCTACGCGGAACACGGCCTTGGAACGTGAACTGAAGGCGATGGTACTCGCCGCAGGATTCGGCACCCGTCTTCGCCCACTGACCTACCTGCGCGCCAAACCGGCTGTTCCGCTTCTTGGCCGCCCTCTGATTCAGTACGTACTCGATCGGCTGGTGGACACTCCCGTCCGGAACATCATCATCAACCTGCATCATCTGCCGTCGACGGTGATGGAAGCAGCCTCACGGACCGACGTGCGGATCCACTTCTCGAAGGAGGCACCGATTCTCGGCACCGCCGGTGCCCTGAGCCGGGTCCGGGATCGGCTCCGGGATGCATCGGTCATTCTGGTCAACGGCAAGATCTACACGGAGGAGCACCTCCGCCATGTCGTCGAGTTTCACCGCCGCAAGGAGGCCCTGGTCACCCTGATGGTTCGCCCCTGGTGGCCGGACTGTCCCTTCAATCCGGTTCTGGTCGATGCCGACCTGCGGATTCATCGCTTCAGCCGCACTCGGCCGGGCCACGATCCGTCCCCGCTCGATCCCGATACCGGTCTTCGGCCCTTCGTCTTCACCGGGGTGCACGTTCTCGAACCCGAAGTCGTCGAGCGGATCGGGGACGGTTTCAGCGATACAGTCGCCGACCTCTATCCACCACTGATTGCCGAGGGTCGCCGGATCCTCGCCTTCGTCAGCGACCGCTGCTGGTTCGAGACCAGCACGCCGGAGCGCTACCTCGCCCGGTCGATCGAACTCCTGCGCCGGCAACGAGGCGCGACCCGCGAGGGAACATCGCAGACCATTGCCGCTCATACGGACACGGTCTACGGAGAGCGGAATCGGATCGGGCCGGAAGTGCGGCTGGAAAAGTGCATCCTCTGGGACCGGGTGGAACTGTCGGGTGCCGTATCGGCCGTTCGAACGGTTTTCACCGAGGATGTACGGGTCTTCGGGGAGAGGGAATTCCGTGACTGCATCGTGACCCCCCGTTCGTCCCTTCTGGACGCCCGGGCGCGCGAACATGACGCTCGGATCGATGAAGGATTCATCTGCTGGCCGATGCAGTCCCCCGCTGAAATGCCGGGAATGTCGGAGGTCTCATGACCGCGTCCTCGCCGGAGCCGCTGAATCCGATCATCCGGAGCTTCCTCGACGACTGCCCGATTCCGGGAAGGATCTGCCGGGTCGAGGCTTTGAGGGGGGACGCATCCACACGTCGATATCTGCGTTGCGTCGACGAACGGGACTCCTCCTGGATCTTGACGATCTATCCTGCCGCGATCGAAGGAACTCGCTTCAGCTATCGGCAAATCCACGGTCTGCTTCGAAGTATTGGGGTCCCAGTGCCCGAAATCATCGCCGTCGACACCGCGCACGGCCTCCTTCTCCAGCAGGACCTGGGCACACTCTCACTCGAACGCATGGCCCTCGAATCTCCTGGACAGCTGTCGGGGATACTGCGCACGGCGTTGGATTACATCGTGACGATGCAGGTGGAGGGGAGCCGCCGTTTCGGCCCCGAGTACACCAACCATTCCCTCGGTCTGGACGCCGCCAGATTGCAGTGGGAACTCGACTTCTTCCTCGACCACTATGTCGGAGACTTCAGAGGGCGGCGAATCGAACAGGTCGACGCTCTCCAGGATGAGTTCCGCTACATCGTCGGCGAACTCGACGGGTGCCCGCAGGTCTTCTGCCATCGCGACTATCAGGTCCGCAACCTCATGGTGGCTGATGAGACCCTGTACGTCATCGACTTCCAGGACGCCCGCTGGGGTCCCCCGAGCTATGACCTGGCCTCACTCCTCGAGGATTCGGTCCAGCTGGGTCCCGACGAAATCGACGGGTGCATCGAGGTCTATCGACGTGAGCTGTCTCGCCGGGGCTATGCCGGGCTTTCTGCCGAGATCTTCGAACGACCCTCGTTCCTGCGTCAATTCCACCTGATGGCCGTCCAACGGCTCCTGAAGGCGCTCGGAACCTACGGGAACCAGATCGCGGTGCGCGGAATCGATTCCTATCGCCGGCTCATTCCGGGCACGCTGGAAAGAGCGGTTTCCTCGCTCGAGCTGCTCCCGGAGTTTCCGGCAACAAGACGACTGATCGAAACAGAACTCGGGAACATTTGAGACCGGAGCGCGGCTCCCAAGGCAATCCAGGCTGCCTGATGCTCCGACTCTCACCTTCTCCATTCCTTTGGTTCTCCCTTCCTCCGGCTCCAATCGGAAATCGAAGATCGCCAATCTCAGTTTCCTTCCGGGTTTGTCGTTCCGGGGGTTCCCCGTCTACAATCGCTACTCATGCACGTCTACGTCGAAGATGTTCACAAGCACGTTGGAGAACAGGTCCAGATACGCGGCTGGCTCTACAACAAGACCGACAAGGGCAAGCTCCGATTCCTGTTGGTTCGGGACGGAACGGGCACCATCCAGGCCGTGATCTTCAAGAAGAATGTCGCTGCCGAAATTTTCGAAGCCGCCGACGGAGTGACGCAGGAATCTTCCGTTGAAGTGGCCGGGACGATCCGACAGGACGATCGCGCGCCGGGAGGATTCGAATTGGACGGTACCGATTTTCGTGTCGTCCAGCTCGCCGAGGAGTACCCGATCACCCCCAAAGAGCACGGCACTGCCTTCCTCATGGAGAACCGCCATCTCTGGCTGCGATCCTCCAGACAGCATGCGATCCTTCTCGTGCGTCACGAGATTATTCGCGCCGTCCGGGACTTCTTCGATGATCGGGGCTTCATCCTCGTGGATACACCGATCCTGACGCCCGCTGCCTGCGAGGGCACGACCACGCTGTTCGAGCTCGACTACTTCGGCGAGAAGGCGTACCTGAGCCAGTCGGGTCAGCTCTACAACGAGGCCGCCTGCATGTCCGTCGGGAAGACTTATTGCTTCGGACCGACCTTCCGCGCCGAGAAATCGAAGACCCGGCGCCATCTGATGGAGTTCTGGATGGTGGAGCCCGAGGTAGCCTATGCGGGTCTCGACGACATCATGCAACTGGGAGAAGAACTGGTCAGCTCCATCGTCGAACGCGTTCTCGATCGGCGCAGCGAAGAACTGAAGCGCCTCGAGCGCGACACAACGATCCTGGAAGGCATGCAACCTCCTTTCCCACGGCTCACCTATCACGAAGCCTTCGATCTCCTCGAACAAGAAGACACACAGACACCGCGGGGTTCCGATTTCGGCGGTGGAGACGAGACCATTCTCTCCGCCCGCTATGAACTGCCGTTGATCGTGCACCGCTACCCGAAGGAGGTCAAGGCTTTCTACATGCAGCCCGATTCCGAGGATCCGGGGCTGGCGCTGTGCATGGACATGCTGGCGCCCGAGGGGTACGGGGAGATCATCGGAGGCAGCCAGCGGATCCATGATCACGAGCTTCTGGTCGCGAGGCTGCGCGAGAACAAGCTGCCCATGGAGGCCTTCCAGTGGTACCTGGATCTGCGTCGCTACGGGAGCGTGCCCCACTCCGGGTTCGGCATGGGTATCGAGCGCGTCGTCGCATGGATCTGTAAACTGGATCATGTCAGGGAGACCATCCCGTTTCCACGAATGCTCTATCGGATGTACCCCTGACCCAACCCTCCAAGACCAAGACCAAGACCGAGACCGAAGGGAAATGATGGAAACCAGAATTCTCAGTGGCAAGAAGATCGGCGAGGAGATCAAGCAGGAAGTAGCCGAGGAAGCCCGGAGGCTTACGGCAGCGGGCGTCACTCCGGGGCTTGCGGTGGTCCTGGTCGGTGATGATCCGGCCTCCCGGATCTACACGCGAAACAAGACCAGGACCTGCCAGGAATTGGGTCTGAGTTCCGAACTGATCGAACTGCCTGCGACGACGAGCACCCGGGAACTCCTCGAGGTCGTCGACCGTCTGAACCGGGACGATCAGGTCGACGGCGTCCTGGTCCAGCTTCCCCTCCCCGACCAGATCGACGAACGGACCGTTTTGGATTCGATTTCTCCCGAAAAGGACGTCGACGGGCTCCATCCCGTCAATGTGGGACGGCTCGTAGCCGGCAAGTTCACACTCGCTCCCTGCACTCCCATGGGTATCATGGAGATGTTGCGACGAGAGGGTGTCACGTTCAGGGGAGCCGAGGCCGTGGTTGTGGGGCGCAGCAACATCGTCGGAAAACCGATGGCACTCCTGCTGATGCACCAGCACGCGACGGTCACGATCTGTCATTCTCGGACCCGGGACCTTCCGGCCGTCTGCCGAAGGGCCGATATCCTCGTCGCCGCCATCGGTCGGCCGGCAATGATCACTCGCGAATACATCAAAGAAGGTGCGGTGGTCGTCGACGTCGGCACCAACCGAATCGACGAGGAAGCGGAGATCCGACGGTTGTTCGGCGACGATTCTCCTCGGCTGGCCACCTATGAGAAGCGCGGTTCGACGCTGGTCGGCGACGTGCATCCCCGCGATCCCCTCGGAGTCGCGTCGGCAGTGACTCCCGTTCCCGGGGGTGTGGGTCCCTTGACCATTGCGCACCTCGTCAAGAACACGGTGCTTGCCTGCGAGGCGCGCAGGGGGTGAGTCGGTGGTAAGCTGAGAAGCGGTGACAACCGAGGCTATTGTTGCGGCTCTCGCCGCGCACCCTGGAAGATAACAGAGCGACGCGTACGACCATGAAAAAGCTCCTTCTTCTGATCTTCTGTCTCACGTCCTGGAATCTGTCTGCTCAGATGAAGCCCATCGAGAAACTGAAGGTCTCCAAAGGGCCCTATTTCACGTCGTTGAGCCCGGACGGCAGGCGCCTGTATGTGACCTGCTATGCGGACAGCGAAATTCAGGTCATCGACACCGTCAACAACCGCGCGGACCGGACCTTCTACGGTGGGTACGAGCCGGTCGGCATCGCTGCCTCGCCCGACGGTGAAAAGCTCTTCGTCACCAGCATGAGCGGAGGGCTGGTCAAGGTCATCAATGCGCGCAACTACGAGATCATGGACGACGTCAAGGTGGCCGGCCGACCCGTCAATGTAGTCGTCGCTCCGAGTGGTCTGCAGGCCTATGTCCTGAATCTCGGCCGAGGAAAGATCGGCCGCGTTGATTTCCTCGATGCCGGCAGCCACCGAATCCAGGGCGAGGTCGAGATCGGCATTCGACCGGTACAGGGTGTACTTTCGCGGCTCGGAGATCGACTTTTCGTCGTCTGTTCGGCCTCGAACGACCTCTACGCAATCGATGTCAACCGTCGCGAGGTCATTACGAAGATCGGTGTCGGACGAGGGCCGGACGGGATCGCACTGTCGGCCGACGGACTTCAACTCTATGTGGCCAACAGCGTCTCGGACGACCTCTCGGTCATCGACCTTTTGGACATGAAGGAAGTCCGCCGCGTGAAGGTCGGTTCCAAGCCGTTTTCGATCGCTGTCGGTCCGAAGGGACGGATCTTCGTCGTCGAGACCGGCGACAGGCAGGTCGGCGTCTACGACTCGGACTTCAAGAAGCTCACCTCCCTCGAGGCTCGGAAGAAGCCGGTCGACGTCACCGTCTCCGGGGACGGTCGATTCGCCTACGTGACCGACGAAATGGACAATCACGTGTTCGTCTATCAACTCCCCTGACCATGCGCATTCTGCTCACCGGCGGTGCCGGCTTCATCGGTTCCCACGTAGCTGAAGCTCTGCTTCGGCTGGGCCACGAACTGACCATTTTCGACAACTTCAACGACTTCTATTCGCCCCGCATCAAGGAGGCCAACGTCGAGGAGATCCGTCGCATCGGCGACTTCGATCTTCGCCGGGCCGACCTGCTGGACCTCAAAGCCCTGCAGGAGACGTTTCGGCAGCGCAGCCCGGAAGTGATCGTCCATCTGGCCGCCTACGCGGGGGTTCGCCCCTCCCTCGAGCGGCCGGCCCTGTACGACCACGTCAATGTGACGGGAACGATCCATCTGCTGGAACTGGCCCGGGCTTCGGGAACGGGGCATTTCATCTTCGGCAGCACATCGTCCGTCTACGGCATCAACACCAAGGTGCCCTTCGCGGAGAGCGATCCGCTCGACACGCCGGTCTCTCCTTACGCAGTTACCAAGCGCGCCGCAGAATTGCTCTGTTTCACGTACCACCACAACTACGGCCTGCCCGTGACCTGCCTGCGCTTCTTCACGGTCTACGGTCCGCGCCAGCGACCCGAAATGGCGATTCACAAATTCACCCGTATGATCCTCGAAGGGATGCCGATCCCCATCTACCATCAGGGCCGGTCGCAGCGGGACTACACCTACGTCGACGATATCGTGCAGGGCGTCACGGCGGCAGTTCAACATCGCTTCGACTTCGAAATCATCAATCTCGGGAACTCCAAGACCGTTCCGCTTTTGGACCTGGTCCATCTGATCGAGCAGGCGACCGGAAGAGGGGCCGAACTCCGTCTGATGCCGGCCCAACTCGGAGATGTGCCGATCACCTACGCCGACATCGACAAGGCCCGACGATTGCTCGACTACGCACCCGCGACGACCATCGAAACCGGGGTCCCACGGTTCATCGAGTGGTACGGGCAACATGCTGAAGACCTGTAACCGGGTCCGGCGGCTCGGTTCGTATGATGACGACCCATGCCTCGCGTGATGCTGATCGCGTTCGCAAAACCGGCTGGAACGCTCATTCGCTGAGGACTGTCGGTGGGTCGCCCGGCAATTCGGTAAGCCCGTTCGGACCGGCACGCCGGCCGTCCATCGTCTCGGCCGCTTCATCACACGAAGCTTCTACTTCATCCGGAAAGAGCGCGTATCATTGGATCCAGCGGTGCGCACGGCAATCCTCATCGGTTCTTGGGAGCCGTGACCATGCCGGATGACAGGTGACCGATGGCCTGGTTGCGGTGGAGCGCGGCCGCGTCATCCGCTTTCAGGTCACCATCGCCTCACTGATGAGCGGGGATCAAGAGCAGCATATGATGCGTCGAACGCTGATTTTGGCATCGTTTTTCTGTTTCGTGGCGCCGATTTTCGCCCTGGCAGGTGAGAAGCTCGAGGTTCAGACCTTTGATCCGACCGGGGCCCGTCAGGAGACCGGTCGAATCTATATCGAGGACGGGAACTTCTTTCGATTCGACCCGGAGGTGAATGCACAAGGAGTTCCCAAAGACAATTCCATCATTTTTCGCGCAGACACCGGAACGTTCGTCGTCCTGGATCCCGATGAAGAGGACTACCTCGTCCTCGACAAGGGACGCCTCCGGAGTTTCTCGACCGAGTTGAAGCGGCAACTCCAGGAGATGAGACAGCGTCTCGACGAGATGCCGCCGGCACAGCGCCAGATGATGGAGAAGATACTGAAAGCCGAGTCCCCCCCGGGGACACTTCAATTCGCTCTCGATATCCGCAAGATCGGACCCGACGACGGAGCCACCAAATATGAGGTTCGTGTCAACGGCAAGAAGACCACGGCCGTCTGGACGAAGCCCTTGGACGTCATGGGGTTGGACCCGAGCGCCCTGGAACTGATCCGCAAGATGTCCGCCTTCTACGATACCGTCATGGAATCGCTTTCCACCGACTTGCCGCTGATCACCTTCGGCGATAATCCGTTTGCGGGAATTGGCGAAATGGACGGCTTCCCATCGAAGATCGAAGACTTGGCAACCGGCGAAGTGACCCGAATCGGCGCGGCGGAGACCCTCGAACTCGACATGGCGCTGTTTGCGCCCCCGCCCGACTACACCGAGCGAACGCTCCAGCCCGAGTGATCGGATCGCATCAACGGCGGTTCTTCTTGAAGTGCATGTCGGCGAATCGCAGGTACTGCTGCCAGTCATACTCGGTCAGATCGTGACCACCACTGCGGATGTGATACCCGATCTGGTGCATGACAGGATGGTCGACGGGAGGCATCTCTTCAACACCGAGCCCGTCCGTCCCGAGGACTCGATAGACCGGATCGGCGGCCTTGGCCGAGAGGAACTCTCCTCTCGGATCGGACCACTGATCGCCGACGGCACTGGCGACATAGAGCGGCCGCGGAGCGATCAGGGCGAGCAGCTCGTGCTGGTCGACGGGAAGTGCGCTTTCGTGGTCGTTGTACTGTTTGAAGTTGGCGCAGAACCAGTGCGGAAAGACGTTGTTGATCCTTGCCACCGTCTCCCCGAATCGGCGACGCGAGAGGGCGGCTCCTCCGCACCCTGACTCGTTCGAGATCACGATCGAGAACCGCTGGTCCTCGGCCCCGGCCCAGAGCGCTGCCTTGCCCAAACGGGAATGCCCCAATACAGCCACCTTCCGACGATCGAGGTGAGAATCGGTCTCGATGTAATCCATCGCCCGGCTCAGGCCCCAGGCCCAGGCCGCGATGGCGGCCCACTGATCGGCAGCCGGGGACCGCTGCCCCGGAAAGTAGTAAAGCGGCTGGACTCCGTTCCTGAAACCGTCGTCAAAGTCGGGATCGAGATCCCCGTAGTAGGCTGTGACCAGACCATACCCGCTGTTGAGTATCATCTCCAGCGGCCAGCGCGAGGAGGCGATTCCACGTGTTGCCTCGGTCGCCCGATGATCGGTAATGCCAAGGTCCTTGTCGTTGGGTACCCAGGCCTGAGTAATCTGGACGCCCGGCTCCGTTGTGATCGTCTGGTTACCCTCGAAGTTCAATCCCAGGAACACCGGTACGGCCTTCTTGGCCGCATTGGGCCGGTAGATGAGCAGATGAAGCGCCGGCCCTTCCGTACGCCGCGTCAGAAAAACGTCCACCTCTTCCCGTGTCGCCAGTCCTCCCAGGGCATGACGATCCCGCGAAGTGACTTTGGACGGCCGATCAGAGACCGGGGGAGGTGCGATCCCATAAACCTGCGTCTCGAAGGCCCGTAAGATTTCCGGCCGTGCCTTCTGGAACCAGGTCATCGCATCGGTCACCCTGATTCCATCGGAGGTGAGCAGAGGATCGGGCAGCGCATACGTCGGCACCTTACTCTCGTCGTAATTCGGTTGAAATCCGTCGCTCTGCGCGAGGCCCAGGGCAAGGAGTGCGATTCCCACTAAAACTGCAATGAATCTTGGCAATTGAGTTTCCCTCTCGATTCGGGGTTTCGGGGCCCGCGCCGCCGATAACTGCACCGCCCGGTCTCCCGGTCCCGCTGATTCGACTCCGAATCAGCTGACCGGCCCGACAAATATCCTACAGCGGTCGATCCGCCAACACAAAAATAGAACTCCCGGCAGAAGCGGATGCAGGCATCCGATGAGTGTCCCGGACGGGTGAAAAGGAAGGAAGCCCGAATAAGGTTCGGCCCGGAAACCTCCCTGGTTTCCGGGCCAGAGAAAACTAGAAGCTGCCGGTCACACCCCGGAAACGATTTTTAGCCTGCTTGGCCAGCCACTTGACGACCCGCATGTCGTCATAGCAGTGGCCCACGATCGAGTTCAAAGTCGAGAAGCAGGTGGTATTGCAGCTCTTCTTCATTTCGTCCAACTGCACCACGTCGAACTGGTGGTCCCCGACCTTTCCCCAGTTGTAGGTCGCATCGTACATCGGAAAACAGGGAGCCAGGGTGCCGTCTTCCCGAATGATCAGCGTATTCTGACCCGCCCGGCACGGCCACGGCTCGACACTGCCACGCACCATGTTCTTCATGTTCAGCAGCTGATCAATCGGATTGGCCATCTTGTATCCGGACTTATGCTTGTCCACCAACCAGTCGATCAGCGCATCGATCCGGGCATGATCTTCCTCCCGGATGAACGTGCTGTTGCGCTCCAGGTGCTTGAAGTTGTCATGCTCCATCATCGGAGATTCGTTGATGTGATAGTCGGTGGCGATCTTGTATTTGTTGCCGATCTCCGTCAGTTCCTTCACATCGTCGACGTTGATGCGCGTGATGTTGATGTTGAGGAAAGCCGAGTAGCCGTAGTAACGCTGCATCTCGACCATGTACTCGAAGTTTTCCCAGATCGGCTTGATCGCTTTGGGCAACTCCGGCCGCGCCTCGACACTGTCGACAGCGAGGTTGATGACGGCGATTCCCGCATCACCCAGACGGTCCATGACCTTCGGACGCAGAAGTCGACCGTTGGTCGCCAGATACACGAAAAACCCCTTCTTAGCGGCGTAGTCCGTGACCTTGTGGACGAAAGGCCAGCGCACCAGAGGCTCACCCCCCATCAGCGCGAGAACCCGGCAGCCGATGTCCTCGAGCCAATCGATGGAGCGCCGGGCCGAATCCTCTGTCATGCCCTTGACCTTGTTGTTGTAAGCCCAGCAGTAATGACAATCGAGGTTGCATTTATAGTCCGTGAACAGGTAGGCCACGATCGGACGCAGTTCCTTTGAATGCCATCGGGACTTGAAATAGGGTACCCCCCAGGCCTTCCAGGCTCTCCACCCGTTGACTTTGTTGTATTCCGAGTCGCTCATCCGGTGCAGTTTGGATTCCGGACGCTGGGGAAAGACCGGATCCGGAAGCGTCAGGGCCTCGCCTTCGGGTCTCAACGGATCGCGTCCCGGACCACCCATCAACTCGTCATGGACCTTCGTCTCGAGACGAAACAGCTGTTCGCTGTGACTGGTGGGTTGATGTTGGGCTGTACTCACTACTGTCTCCTTTCAGTCAAGAGGAGGCCGGTCCGGCTCGATCTCGAGCTGTGAACGGGATGGATGCCGAAAGGCCGTGCCCCCACACTCCAAGCGCTGCATCTCGTGGCTTTCATGCACCAGCGAGTAACGTAGAAACAAGATGAATCAGCTGATTCCCCGGAAAGTTGAAAGGAATCCCGCCATTACCGGTTATCCTAGCCCATCCGACTCCGACGTGACAAGTGTTGCCTGCGAGACCCTCTTCAAACTCCCGGCTCGGACGGCCCACGAGTTCCGTCAGTAGTAGCGTCCGATCATCCGGTGCTCGACGATTGCCCGCTTCAGCTCCAGCGGGTCGATCGCTCCCTGCTTCCGATACACGACGTCCCCGCCCGGCTCCACAAGGAGCGTGTACGGCAGTGCCCCGTCCCATTCCGGATCGACCGCTTCAATGAGTGCATAACGGTCGGACTCCGAGAATATCAGATTGCGCACGGCTGAATGTCTCTGCGTCAGGAACTTGAGAGCGTCCGACTGCTTTTCAATCGAATCGGCGCTCAGGGAAACGAACTCGAAATCACGGTCCTTGTACATGCGGTGAATCACGACGAATTCCGGATACTCGATGATGCATGGACCGCACCAGGTTGCCCAGATGTTGATCAACCGCAACTTGTCCGAATCGTTGGCGAGCAACTCACCTACGCCCCCACGGTCCACGGGTTCGAGCCTGACGGGACTTTCCTCCCACTCGCGGTCCACCTTTTCACGCCAGGCCGTCTTCCATGACCACTTGACGGAGCAGCCGAACGACTTCGTCTTCGGCTCGGACACATCCTCTCCCGCCAGCACGGCGTCAACGGCCGCGCGAAGGTCCTCCGCGTGACCCGTTCCGGGCTTCTCCGAACCATCCAGACGGCCCGTGTAGCGCAGTCGGCGATCCGCGTCGAAGACGAAGGCATGAGGCGTCGCGACCGGACCATACGCGATCGAGACCTGTTGGTCGTCACCGTCATACAGATAGGGAAAGTTGAACTGGTGGTCCCGGGCCCGGATCCTCATTTCTTCGTAGGTGTCACCGAGATCCGAATAACCCAGTTCCTCGTAGAGAAGTCCCAGTGGTGAATTGGGCGAAATCGCCACGGTGGCAACCTCTTTCGGTCGGTAGTCGGTCACGAACTCCTTGATTCGAGCTTCATAGGCCTGTGCCGTCGGACAGTGATTGCACGTGAAAATCAGGACGAGTACGGGTGCGTCGCTGAAATCGGCCAGCGTAAAGAACCGCCCGTCGACACCCGGCAAACGAAACGGGGGAGCCGTGCTCCCGATCTCGAGAGTTTGCACGTCGACTTCCGGTATGGCCTGCGGTGAGGCGACGAAGGTTTCCGGCTGCTCGGACGTCGAACAGGCTCCTATCCCCAGCAGCGTCATTGCGAAAAGGACCGATCGGATCAGGGTTCTGGCTGGCATGATCAACCAAGACTACCAGAGACGAGCGCAAGTTCCGAGTCGGAAAATCGGAAGAACCGGAGAACCAGGGAACGGGACAGGGGGAGGGACTGTTGCCCAGCCGGCCTTGCGGAATCTCGGAAACCCGTCAAAGCACTCGGAACACCCCGAGCTTGAGGTACGCCGTTTCCGGCATCGAAGGGTGGATCGGATGATCGGGCGCCTGGTGCCGCCGTTCCAGCAACTGAAGACGTCGACCGCATCGCTCGGCTGACTGTCGCACGATCTGGTAGAAGACATCCTCACGTAAGTGAAACGAGCAGGAGGCGGTCACCAGGATGCCCTCTCGATTAAGCAAGCGCATGCCGAGTTCGTTGAGTTTCTGGTAGGCCTTCCTTGCTTTGGAAACGTCCTTTTTCCGTGGTGCGAAGGAGGGTGGATCCAGAATCAGAACATCGAAGCGCCGCTTTTCCTCGAGACACCGACTCAGGAATCGGAAGACGTCTGCTTGCTCGAATCGGATTTCTGCGTCGTTCAGGTCCGCATTCCCGCGTGCCGTTTCGAGCGCAGGGGCCGAGGCGTCGACGCAGACCACCGACCTGGCGCCTCCCCGAAGCGCATTGAGACCAAAGGTTCCGGCATAGCAGCAGCAATCGAGCACGTTCCGTCCCCTGCACAACTCCGCGGCCGCCCGCCTATTGAACTTCTGATCGAGGAAAAAGCCCGTCTTCTGGCCCTCCAGCAGGTCGATGCGATAGCGGATGCCGTTCTCCCGGATCTCGATCGGTCCGTGGACGCTGCCGTAGAGGACCGACTTCTGGAGGGAAAGGCCTTCGTGCTTTCGGATCTCCACGTCGTTGCGCTCGACGATGGCCGCCGGCTGAAACAGATCCTTCAGCGTCTCCACGATCAGATGCGTGCGTCGTTCCATCCCGGCTGAGAGCACCTGAAGGACATAGTGCTCTCCGTAGCGGTCAATGACCAGCCCGGGCAGAAAATCGCTCTCTCCATAGATCAGCCGGTAGGACGTCTCGCCTCGCATGCTCTGCTCTCTGAGCCGCGCGGCGGCCCCGATCCGGTCCCGGAAAAAGCTGTCGTCCATCTCCTCGATCCCGGGACCGATCAGACGTGCGCTGATCAGCGAATGAGGGTGGAACAGGGCCGCCCCCACTGAGTCGCCGCGGCTCGTCTCGACCTCGATGAGATCGCCGGCCTGACTGTCCTTCGGCATGTCGGCTATTTCGTTGGAGAACACCCAGAGGTGCCCGGCTCTCAGGCGACCCTCTTCCCTCGGCTTCAGGACGAGTGTCTTCATGGCGACCTATTCCCGGATCCACTCGAGGGTCCGCCGAATACCTTCCTCGTAGGACGTCACCGGATAGTCCCCGATCAGATGACGCAGTTTTCGAGGATCCAGAATGGGCGGTTGCATGTAGATCGGATAAAGCTCACGGATGGCCCGAATGTCGCGGTTGAACAGACCTAGAATCGCCAGCATGGCCCGGTTGGCGGTTCGGATCTTGGAATCCCGGCCGCATAGCTTTCCCGCGGTTTCGAAAAGATATCTCGGAATCACGGCTCCGGGCCCCGCGACGTTCCAGCGCTCCCCGTACGCTTCCTCTCTCAGGGCAAGTTCGACAATGGGAAATGCCATGTCGGGAACGTAGATCAGTTCGCGAGGCCGATCCAGGTTGCCGATCCAATTGGCCGTCTTCCCGGCAACGATGGAGCGCAGTGCCGGATTGACGAAGCCGATATCGGCCCGTGGGCCGTAGAAATCGGGCAGGATCGCCACGGCCCCGCCGGCTGCCTGGAACAGATCTTCCTGTTCCATGCGAATTCGTGCCTTCGTCGCCCGCGGTCTACGGGGACCACCCTCCTTGACGGGATTGGACGAGGCGGGCCCGTAGGACCAGTATGCACCGAGAAGCAGGAGGCGCCCATCGGTGTCATGGGCGGCCTCGACGACGTTGCGGGAGATCACGAGGTGGTCGGCAAATCGGTCGACTGGCAGGCCCACGCAGTGGAACAGCAGGTCGCAGGAGTTGGCGGCGCGGACGGCGGCTGCCGGATCCATCAGATCCGCAGGAACGACCTCCACGTCGAGTCCGCTGAAACGGGTTTCGAGATGTTCACGCGTGCGCGAAACGACCCGAACGTGGATCTGGCGCCGGAGCAATTCTCGCGTCAGGTAGAATCCGGTGGCACCGGTTGCCCCCAGAACAGCGGCCTTTTCGATCTTCATCCCATCCTCACCTACGGATGCTGCGGTATTCGGCATCTCCGGCCTGGATCACTCCGGAACGAGATCGTAGGCCTGGACGCGCGCCCATACGGCCTCGTTGCGCCGGATAAACTCCAAGTGCTTTTCCGCCTTCTGGTAGGCATCGTGGCCGGCCTTATCGTCGAAATGCACGACCAGTCCAACCTCGTAGCTGTTGTCGACAACCTCGCGCGGCGTTCCGGCCGGTTCTCCAACGGCCAGGAAACGGACCGTCGAGATCGAACCGAGCAATTCTCGGCAGTCGTCGAGGATCTGCTGTCTGGCCTCTTGACTGGTACCCGGCTTGAGCCAGAAAAGCACGGTGTGAATGAATCCCGGTTGCACGTTGACTCCTTGTTGCGCGGTCACGGGAGAACGCTCGACCGCCGGCTCGACGGCCCCTACGGATGGAGCAGCAATCCAGCCGATGAGCACGATTCCCAGAACAACGCCTGGTGACACAAAGTCTCGAAGTTTCATGGTCCCCTCGCCTTCTACAGAATAGTCATCGGAGAAAGAAATGCAATGGAGGACCGGGAGTCTTGTTCCGACACGACGACGAAGAGCAGATCCTCACGATCGTCAAACGGGGACTCGAGCGCGAGGGATTCGAAGTGCTGACAGCCACGAACCCGGAGGAAGCCCGACAGCGAGTCGAAAACCTCGAGGGAGACCTGCAGCTCCTGCTGACCGACGTCGTGATGCCCGGCATGAACGGCCGCGATCTACAGGACCAGCTATGCAGCCTCAAGCCCGGCTTCCGGACGTTGTTCATGTCGGGCTACACGGCCGATTTGATCGCCCAGCGCGGAATCCTCGAGAAGGGCGTCCATTTCATCCAGAAGCCCTTCTCCCTCAACGCTCTCACCGAGAAGATCCATGCCGTCCTCGCGGAGGAGCAGGAGAAACCGAGTCGGCCCCCGGAGTCGGGGCGGGAAGACGGGACAGGCCGGGAAAGCTCCGACCCAGCGGGATAGGAAGAGAGGGCGGCCTGGGACATCGAGGTCGTACGGGACGTACATCGGCCGGCGACAGATAACAACAGTTCACTCAGCCGGGGACGACCCTTGGGCCTGCTGGACCATCTCCTGGAGATACCCCTGGAGCTGCTGCAGCTGTTGGGCTGCGTCGGCGAACCGCTGCTGGGCCTGCAGTTGCAGATAAGACTGGAAAGCATGTTGGGCCTTCTCGGCGAGACTCTCGCCGGTCGCCGGCGAGATCCCCGGCAGCTGCGACACCGGTCGGCCCTCCTCGAACAGCCCCTGAAGCGCCTCCTGGAAGGTCTCTCCGTAGCTGAGATTGTCTTCGTGCATCACGGCGACCAGTCGAAGCTCCGGGTAGGCAGCCGTCTCCGCCTGCAGGTAGATCGGTTCGACATAGAGGATCGTGTCCTCGATCGGAATCGCCAGCATGTTGCCGCGGATCACCGAGGAGCCGCGCTGATCCCAGAGGCTCAGCTGTGAGGACAGAAAGCGGTCCTGGTCGATTTTGGTTTCCACCTGCTGCGGGCCGAGGATCCGCTTCTCTTTCGGAAACTGATAGGCCAGGAACTGTCCGTAGTTGTCTCCGTCGCACATGCCCGCGATCCAGCCGATCAAGACCTGCCGGTTCTTCGGTGTGAAGGGCAGCATCAGAACGAACTGGGGACGCTCCTCTGCCGAGCGGGACCACATGATGTAGTAAGGCTCGACCGGTTGAACCTGACTGTAATACTTTTCGGTTGCCCGCACCCAAAGGTCCTCCTGGTTGTAGAAAACTTCCGGGTCCCTCATGTGATACTTGGCATAAATCAACCCCTGCGTCAGCAGAAGCTCTTCCGGATACCGGACGTGCCTCTGAAGTTCGTCCGGCATGTCCGCCCGGTCGTGGAAGAGATCGGGAAAGATCCGTTGCCACACCTGGATGACCGGGTCCTCCGGATCGAAGACATAGAAGGAAACGGTTCCGTCGAAGGCATCGACGACGGCCTTGACGGAGTTGCGGATGTAGTTGAGCCCCTCGAACTGCGGATTCGTGTGTTCGACGAGACGCCGCTCGCGGTCGCCCTCCTTGAACTGGATCACCTCACGTGAGTCGTAAGGCTCGCTGTAAGGATAGAAGTGAGACGTCGTATAGCCGTCGATGAACCAGTACAGGCGCCCTTTCGAGAGCACGATGTAAGGATCCCGGTCGAACTGGAGGAAGGGCGCCAGTGCTTCGACACGCTGTCGGATTTGACGCCGGAACATGATGCGGCTCTGATGAGTAGGATAGCTCGAAAGCAGCAGCCGTGTGCCGTCGAAGTTCCAACCCAGAATGAACTGCCGCCAGAAGCTGCTCAGCGGTACACCGCCCTTTCCGGAATAGCGAATGTACCTATTGTCCTCGCCGCTTGGATAGTCGAACTCCTCCTCGCTCGTGTTGACGAAAACATGCGACCGGGTCCTCTCGCCGTAGTAGATCTGGGGCCGGTCGACTTCGAGCCCCGGATAGGTCGATTGAGGCGGAATGTTCTTGACCAGAAGGTTCGGCAGGCCTTCTGGCGTAAATTCGCTGACCGGTGTGAGGGTGATTCCATATCCATGTGTGTATTTGAAGCGCCGGTTGACGAACGTTTGGCTCTGTTCAGGCAGATTGCCCGGTTCCATCTCACGGGCGGATACCATCACCTGGCGATAGCGGTCGTTGAAGGTGTAGCGGTCGATATCGACATCCTCGAAGGCATAGTAAAGGCGGATTTCCTGGAACTGCTTGTAAACGGCGTCCAGCGCCCTCCAGTCCCAGAGGCGCACTTCCGAGAGGACCTCTTTATTGGCCTCGGCCATCTGGGGAGTGAAGACATCGGAGGCGGGAAATTCCCGCGATTCCGCATTCCCCAGCCCGAAACCTCGACGCGTAAATTCGATGTTGTTGGCAATGTACGGCTTCTCGAAGGTGATTTCGTTCGGCTCCACGCGCAGCCACTGGATCAGGCCGGGAACGAGCAGCAGGGCGACGCCCCACACGGCCACCACGAAGACGCCGCTCGCGGCAAGGCCGTAAATTCCCGCCCAAGTCCCCTTTGAGGAGCGACCGGTCAGTCCACCTGCGATCAACGCGATCCCGACGAAAGCGGTCAGGATGGCGGCGACCCAGTATCCCGGAAGGCGGACATGGACATCGGTCCACCCGGGCCCGGAGACCGCTCCCCAGGTCGAAAACAGAAGGTGGAATCGGTCGATGAACTTGCCGAACGCGAGCACCAGCAGCATCGTACCCGCTGCGATCCAGAGAGGACCGACGACCTCGCGCAAGTTCGCCGGAACTTTGAATTTCACCGCACTACGCTGCTCGCGGCCTGGCCGGAACTCGAGAAACGGCACGATTGCGGCGAAGAGACTCACGGCGACCAGGAGGAGGAGCAGCCAGTACAACCTGTCGAGGAAGGGGAGAGTGAAGAGATAGATTCCGGCATCCCGTTTGAGGATCGGGTCGAGGACACCGGAGCTCACACGGTAATGGAACCGCAGGATGACATCCCAATTCCCGACACCCCAAATCAGACCCACGATCGAGCCAATCAGACCCCAGAACGAACCGGGAACCCGGGATTTGCCGCGCAAAGGCAAGGTCGTGACGAAGACGACGACGAAGCCGAACAATGCGGCGAGAAGTCCCAGCAGTGTCTTTGCCCAGACAACCGTCCAGAATCGTCGGCCAAAGCCGAGGGCATCAAACCAGAGCATTTCCGTCCAGAAATCGAGGAAGGAGAAGAAACAGACGGTCAGCGCGGCCAGGGCGACGCCGAGGTAGACGCGTCCCTTCTGATGTCCGCGAATGCCGCTCAGTGCGAGATATCCACTGAGTCCAATCAGAATCAGGAGCAGAGCGATATACATGATGGCGCGAACCTCACTTCCCGGTGGATGGATTGGAGTGAATCACACCCCCCAGTACGGGCTCGCGCGCGCCCCTATTCAGTTCTTTCTGACTTTCTTCCGGCGTTGACCGCACACCCGCGACTGACAAGGCCGCTGGTGGGCCGTGGCAGCCGAAGCTCTCGATCTCGGAGGATACGCGGAGTCGAACAGGCTGCGCTCCGGGGTATGTCGAGAGTTACTTTGCCGAAGAGACCTCGTGGGCCTTGCCCAGTTCCTTCTCCAGGGTCTTCATCAGATCGTCGTAGGGCTTGTTGAACTTCTCAACCCCCTCATCTTCCAGCTGCTGCGTCACCTCATCGATGTCGATGCCCAGCTTGGAGAGACTCTCAAAGACACGGTGCGCCTTGTCGAGGTCGTCTTCGAGACGGACCTGAGGATTGCCGTGATCCCGATACGCGTCCAGCGTGTCCATCGGAACGGTATTGACGGTGTTGGGGCCGATCAGCGCCTCGACATACTTGACGTCGCTGAAGTCGGGGTTCTTGGTACTCGTACTCGCCCAGAGCAGTCTCTGGGGTCGGGCCCCCTTATCGCGGAGCCTCCGGAAGCGGTCCTCGGCGTAGATCTCCTTGAAGATCTGATAGGCCAGTTTGGCACTCGCGATGGCTGTCTCACCATACACCTCGCCTGCAAGATCCGCCTTGGGGCCGCCTTCTTCGCGGATCTTCTTCAGCTTCGGATCGACGAGCACGTCGATCCGACTCAGGAAGAAGCTGGCCACCGATACAACCCGGTCGAGTGAGCCGCCCTGCTTCAGGCGATCCTCGAGTCCCGAAAGATAGGCATCGGCTACCTTCCGGTACCGGGGCAGTCCGAACAGAAGCGTCACGTTGACGTTGATCCCCTCGCTGATCAGCCGGCGAATCGCCGGCAGGCCCTCGAGCGTGGCCGGAACCTTGATGAAAACGTTGGGCCGGTCGAGGGTCTTCCAGAGCCGACGAGCCTCTTCGATCGTCCTGTCGGTGTCATGAGCCAGATGGGGAGACACCTCGTAGCTGACACAGCCGTCCTCACCATCCGACTCATCATAGACCGGACGGAACCGGTCCGCGGCCATCTGGACGTCCTCGACGGTCAACTTGCGATAGGCTTCTTCAACGGAACATCCCTGTTCCGACAACCCTTTGATTGCGTCATTATAGTTGTCGCTCTCCGATATGGCCTGGTCGAAGATCTTCGGATTCGAGGTCATTCCGCGCAGTCCATCTTCTCGAATGAGCTTCTCGAGTTTTCCACTCGTCATCAGGGAGCGGCGGATGAAGTCGAGCCAGATAGACTGTTCGAAATCATGGAGCTTTCTCAACGGGTTCATCATGTTCCCCTTTCCATCGGAATATTCGGTATCTCGTCGATCTCAATGTCCATACCCGGACCCTAGACGGTCGCTTCCCGGGCTTCTCTGACGTGCGAGAGGATCGCCTCGACGATCGAATCGGCCGAGATTCCTTCGAAGTCTCGGAGCTCATCGGGCTTGCCGCTCATGGGTTTGCTTCCGACGGCGAGGGACCGGATCGGAACCGGCACATCGGCCAGAGCGCTCCGCACGGCTTCACCGAGGCCTCCCTCGGCATAGTGGTCTTCCACGGTCAACACGAAATCGGTCGCTTCCGCTGCGGCTTTGAGGGTCTTCCGGTCGACCGGTTTGATGCTGTAGAGATCGATCACCCGGACCCGCACGCCTTTCTTCTTCAGCTGCTCGTGAGCCTGCAGGGCTTCATGCACCGTCTGGCCCGCCCCTACGACCACGGCGACATCCTGGTCGCTGGTCTTCAGGACCTTGCTGCCGCCGATGTGGAAATGATCTTCGGAGGAATAGAGAGTCGGTGTGGCCTGGCGCATGGTCCGCAGGTA
Organism: uncultured Acidobacteriota bacterium; assembly: GCA_963823995.1. Classification (GTDB taxonomy): domain Bacteria; phylum Acidobacteriota; class UBA6911; order RPQK01; family JAPXNP01; genus JARRKC01. The sequence goes on along the minus strand of CAWGNQ010000006.1, from coordinate 608,543 downwards.
GACGATCCCTTCGTGCTCGGTGGCCGCTTCGACAAGCCTCTCGGTGGAGACTGCATCACAGGGATGCAGAACGACACTGTCGACGATCGTGCGGAACATTGCGATGTCCTCGAGTCCCATCTGGGAGGGGCCGTCCTGGCCGATAGAAATGCCGGCGTGCGAACCGACGAATTTGATGTTGGCATTCGAGTACTGGCTCATGCGAATCTGATCGAAGGCCCGGGTCAGAAACGCGGAGAAGGTGGAAACGAAGGGGATCTTGCCCCGACAGGACAACCCCAGGGCGGCCCCAACCATGTTCTGTTCTGCAATGTACATTTCGAAGAAGCGGTCGGCGTGCTCCTTGGAAAACCACTTCGTCCGGGTCGAGTTGCTGACTTCTCCATCGAGACTCACGATCAACGGAAACTTCGGAAAGATCCTCACGAGCGCCTTGCCGAAGGCGTTTCGGGTGGGAACAGCCTCGTCCTGACTGTAATCCGGTTCCTCGATCGCTTGAACCTTCGGCTGACTCGGGCGCAGATTCTCGGGCTTCGGCAGCCGGCCTCGCACCGATTTGTCGACTTCCCCGAGTTGATCGAGCGCCTTCTCGAGTTGCTGGTCGTCGAGTGCCGTGCCGTGCCACCCGTTCTTGTTCTCCAGAAACGTGACTCCCTTGCCCTTGACGGTCTTCCCAATGATCATCGTCGGTGTGCGGGCACTCTCGGAGGCGGTCTTGAAAGCCGCGAGAATATCCGGGTAAGAATGACCGTCGATGACGATCGTGTCCCATCCGAAGGCGCTGATCCTCCGCTGGTAGGCCTCCACGTCGAAGCCATACATGGTCTCGCCCCGCTGGCCGAGTCGATTCACGTCGAGCACGCCGATCAGGTTCCCCAGTTGATAGTAGGCGGCCAGCTGAATGGCTTCCCACTGGGATCCCTCGGCCATCTCGCTATCTCCAAGCAGGACATACGTGCGGTAGGTCAGGTTGTCGAGATAGCGTGCATTCAGCGCCATCCCGACACCGACGGAAAGTCCCTGGCCGAGTGAGCCGGTTGCGGCGTCGACATAGGGAAAGCGCGGCGTCGGATGGCCTTCGAGACGACTGCCGAACTCGCGGTAAGTGAGCATCTCGTCGGGGGTAATGGCCCCGGCGGCCAGCCAAAGACCATAGAGCAGCGGCGTGGCATGCCCTTTCGAGAAGATCAGACGATCGTTGTTGGGGTGTTCCGGATGGTCGATGTCGAAACGAAACGTCCCTCCGAAGACCAGCCCCGACATCAACTCGGTCGCGGACATCGCCGAAGTCGGATGACCGGATCCCGCTTTCGATGTGGCAACCAAGCTGTAATAGCGGATGAGCTTGGCGATCTTCTCGAGATGTTCGATTCTCTCTGTGTTCTCTTTATTCATCGCTACGAGCCTCCCGCTCCAGGAGCCTTTGTTTCGCCAGGCTCCTCGAGCCCTGATTCGTGGTTTGGTTCTTCCTCCTTCATGGGTCCCGCGGCCTTGACCATCGCCTGGTATTCGCTCGGCGAAAGATGAGGCAGGCGTTCGAGCAGTGCGACGATGGCCCACAGCTCGTCATCGCTGTGCGAAGGACCCCAGGCAGGCATGGCCGTGAACTTGATCCCGTTCTTCACGATCCAGAATGTCTGGGCAGCGGTCCAGTCGAGATCCTGCTCGGCCAGTTCAGGAGCCGTGGGCCAAAGTCCCTCGGCCATTTCGCCCGGCTCTCGTCCGGGAGCTCCATGGCAGCCGACACACATCTCCTGGTAATGCGCCGCACCCTCACGGACCATTGCGAGGTCCTCGAGGTTGGGGGGCGTGATCCCTTCAGCGTGATTCTTGACGGAGTTGGTCATCGCCGTATCGAGTGCCCAGTTCATCAATCGGTTGTCGTGATTGGAGGTGCTGATGTCGTAGGCACCTGAATAGATGAGAAACAGACCGGCCACGACGAACACTGCCAGAACGACCAGAACCGTGACAAAGATCTTCATCAGTTTGTGCTCCTCATCTGCTGCACTGCCGGCGTGTCGCGCGGAGTCAGGTGGCCGATGATCCGTCGGCCCTGCGCCGCGGGGCGAATGTTCGTCGCGTGAGGCCCCACTCGTGGCGCGACCGGCCGGCTGAGCGAATGATGTACGGGCATGACCCCAAAATTGCCGCCGCGAAGGACGAATCGACAACAGAGGTGATCGACGTGCGAACGAGTCCGCGGCAGATTCACCTGTGCGGTCTAGATTCCCTTTAATATCAAGAATATTCGCGACGCCTGGGAACTTCAAGGCAAGCCGGGTCGCCGCGCCGGTCAACCGAGCGGGTCGGATTTCCGGGCCGATGTGTCCGAGCCATCCGGACACACGGTCCCGTGCGTTCACGCGTCGGGCGACGATGAACACGAGATGTTCCGGCTGCCTGCGAAAAGAAAACCGACCGATTCGAGGGGGAATCGATTTCGCGGCGCGTATCCGATGGCGGAAATCTCTTCGCCGGCCGAGAGAAACTGTGCTAAGAAGAACGGAATCATGGCCCAGCTCCCCCTTTTCGATCGGGACCGGCTGCTCCGCGAGGAGATCCGACGCGCGCTGATGCGTCTCGACTTCTCGAAGGCGGCGGAGAAGGTCAAGGCGTACCGCAGGATTCCGGGAGCCCGGCGACTCCAGTGGGAATTGAAGGTGCTGCGTTTCGGCCGACGCATGCCCCGGAAGGGGCTCGATCTCGATGCCGGCTTCGACCTCTGGGAGGATTTCAGGGAAGCCGATCCCCTTCCGGAAACGGCAACCTTCTACGCCGATCGGATGCGCGCCGCCTTCTTTTCCCGCCTGCTGGCACAGAACCGGAGCCTGTTCGAGGACACTCGAACCCGGGCGGGCCGCTCACTGGGCGACTACTACATGTTCGCCGATCAGCCCCGAAACGCCCGTCGAACGTACGAACGTGAGCGACTCCAATATGGAGAAAGCTGGGAGCTCCGCCTGAGGCTGGGGAACTGCAACTTCATGGCCGGCGACGACCGAGCCGCGCGCGCCAATTATCGCCAGGCCTTTCTCCTCGGTCTTCCCGTCGACGCCGTTGGCGACATCGTAGACGCCGAGCTTTGGCGGAACCTGACGACGGCGGAGGAGCCGGATTGGGCTTTTCCGGAGGCCTTCGTGGAGGGCTCCTTCCCGAGTCCGCGGTTCACGATGCGTGCCGAGTTCGAGGAATTTGTCCGGGACTTCGTCGAGCATCTGGCCGACCCGGCCAACTCCGAACTCGATCCGCCCCGTCGGTTCGGCATCCACTGGGTCGTCAGCGAGAATCGGCAACTGTGCGGCGACGCCATGCTGCTCCGCTCCCGGCGGGCCATGAAGTCCCTGCATCCGCGCCTGCACACCGTCTATATGCGCAAACTCGAATGGCGCCCGGGGTAGCTCGACAATGGACGGCGAGGGAAAGCGCCGCGTTTCGGGGGGTGAGGACTGGAGAACGGGAGGACCGGAGAACGGGAGAACCGGAGAACGGGTGGCCGGGAGAACGGGTGGCCGGGAGGACGGGCGGGAAGTAGTTTCGAATTGCGAGGGTGTTTTGCCCAAAGCGCCCAAACGACGTTCGGGCCTCCGAGCTTTTCAGAGCCGGAACGAAGTGAGGGACCACCTGGACGATCATCCCCTCCCTGACTGGCCGCCCCCGGTGAACACGACAGGCAACCTGCCAGATCGGCCCTTGCCGATTTCTGCGGGAAAGATGGCGTCCTCCGGCATTGGGCCTTACGCAACTCTCACTTCGTTCCGGCTCTGACGCTGCCGGTTCCGTTGCGCGGCTCCGGGCTAAATCGAAGATCGCAAATCGAAAATCTGAAATGGCCTATGGTAAAATTCCCCGCTGGGGCGGCGTACCCAAGTGGCTAAGGGAGAGGTCTGCAAAACCTTTATTCAGCGGTTCGAATCCGCTCGCCGCCTCCAACTGCCTTTTCTGGGTGACCCATCGCTGCCTGATTGACTCATAGGTCCCTTCTGTTTGGATGTAGAAGCCCGTATCGGTCTAGTACGGGAGAGGAGCCGGGCCCTTTGTCTTTCCGAAACAGACGTACGATTCCTCCGACCCGGCGTCAACCCCCGCAAGCGGGGGTGCTCCACTGCGTTGCGCCCCTGCGGGTGACGACGGATCGCAGCAATCGTCCAACCACCTGTAGAAAGACAAAGGGCCCGGCCGGCCTGGTGCAGGCCACGCGCTGCGCGACGAGATGTCGACCGTTCGGGTGCGAGTCGGGTGATCCTGGAGAGAGAGTCCCCCTTCGAGGCAAGATATTGGGGTCAATCCATCCTCAACTCAAACCCAAAAGGAGGACTCATGAGAACTCACTCAATGTACTACGTCGGACTCGATGTTCACAAGAAGACCATCAGTTACTGCGTCCAGGATGCGATCGGCGACGTCCTGCAGGAAGGCACCGTGCGAGCCACCCGTGCCGCGCTCGATGTCTGGAGCCGGCAACTGCCGCAGCCCTGGATCGGAGGCATGGAGGCGACGCTGTTCACCGCCTGGATCTACGATCATCTGTGCGATCGGGCCGAGGATCTCCAGGTGGCGCATCCGGCTCGGCTCGAGGCCATTGCCGCAGCCAAGAAGAAGAGCGATCGCATCGATGCCCGCACGTTGGCCGATGTGTTGCGCTGCCGGCTGTTCCCCGAGATCCGGATGCTGCCGCCCGAGCTGCGCAAGTTGCGCACCGTGCTGCGCTTCCGCAACCTGCTGGTGGGTCAGAGCACCCGCGTCAAAAACAAGATCGCCGGCCTGCTGATGGAGACGGGCAGCGAGTACAACCGTCGACGCCTGCACGGCAAAGCCTATTTCCAGGAGCTGTTGACGCAGCTCGATCACGTGCCCGACTCGGTGCTCGAGCTGTTGCAGATCAGCCGTCAGACCCTCGATTTTCTGTGTGTGCTCGAGCGACGGCTTCTGAATGGATTACTCCAACATCCCGACTTGGTCGAGCGCCTCGAGCTTCTGCAGTCGATCCCCGCCGTGGGCCCGATCCTGTCGCTGACCTGGGCCCTGGAAATCGGAGAGGTCGACCGCTTCTCTTCGCTGGCCAAGGTCGTCAGCTACTGTGGACTGTGCAGCGCGCTGCGGGAATCGGGCGGCAAGGTGAAGCGGGGACCGATCTCCAAACAGCGCAACAAGCACCTGCAGCGGGTACTGGTCGAAGCCGCCAAGCTGGCGCCTCGCTACTCTCCCCGCCTGCGGGAGCTGTACGATCGAGAGCGTCAGCGGGGCCACTCGAACCGCGCCACGCTGGCGGTGGCTCGAAAGCTGGTCGCTCATCTGCTCGCGGTAGACCGACGTCAGACTCCCTTTATCGTCGAAGAAATCGCGGCCTGAGCCAGGCTTTCACCCAGGCGAAGTTCCCTGCCGGGTCCGGCCAAATGGGACTGCGTGATGGACTCTTCAATCCTGAGACGCCCTCCATCTGTTTCTGGACCGGCAGGCTGGTTCCAAACTCAATCTTCGGTGATGCCTGCCTCCGGCCGGCTGAGACCGCGAATGGATGTCTGATTCGGAATCTTTCTCCGGAATCCTGGACTGATTTCAAAGAGCTTCGCTTGACCCCCAATCGGACCCTCACCGGGTGCTCTCTCAGCACCCAAGGCCAATCTGTGCCCTTGACAACAAATCTCTTCTCATGGATGTCCCATGTAGCCGATTGCCCGGAGGGACTCTCAAATCTGAGGATTCCCGAATGAGCACGAATCCGGCACGATCGCTCAAGATGAGGATCCGGCACGAAAGGTGCCGACCACGAGCGTCACAAGCGGCTAATTTGCGGACTCGAGCGGTCGAAGCAAGCATCGTGAACGGTTTTGCCGTCCGGTAGCAGGATGGCCCGAAGGAAGCGATTCTGGTATTCCGGGATCCTTGCCCATCTTCTGATTCGGCCATCGGACTGGACTTCTTCACGCATCGGGGCGGTGATGGCTCCCAAAATCCACTCATCCAGGATGAGCGCCCGGTCCGGTCTCGACCCGCACTCCCGAGTAGATCGGTTGCAGAAGTGGAACCTTTACGGTAGACCTGGGTTTCAGGAGGAAGACGGCATGGCGGACGTGAAGATCAACGGCGCCCGGCTGAGGTGTCTGGAAGCGGGACGCGGCGATCCCGTCGTCATGGTGCACGGATCTGCCAGCGACCATCGGACCTGGACCGACCAGCAGGCCGAGTTCCAGAAGTACTACCGCGCCATCCGCTACAGCCGGCGCTACCATTGGCCCAACGAGCCCATTCCTGAGGGAGCGGACTACTCGATGGCCGAGCATCGCGACGACCTCGGACGACTGCTTCGGAGGCTCGAGGCGGCTCCGGCCCATCTCGTCGGCCATTCCTACGGTGGCTTACTTTGCCTGCTTCTCGCCATCCGGGAGCCACATATGGTCCGCACGCTGGTGTTGGCCGAGCCGCCTGCGATTACCCTGTTCGTCAGCAATACTCCCAGACCGTGGGAAATCCTCAAGCTGCTGTTGACCAGGCCGCGGACAGCCGTAGCCATTCTGGAGTTCGGGGCAAGAGGAGTCGCCCCTGCCACCAAGGCATTCCGACGCGGTGAGCCGGAGACCGCCGTCCAAACATTCGCCGACGCGATATTTGGGCGCGGCGGTCTGCGCCGCCTTCCGCAAACACACAGACAGCAGGTGAGCGACAACCTTTCGAATATCCAGGCCGAACTGCTCGGGTCCGGCTTCCTGCCACTGGATGACGACCGGATACGGGCTCTCCGCAAGCCCGTGCTGCTCGTGAACGGAGGACGCAGCAAACCTCTATTCCACCGGCTGGCAGACAGGCTCGAGGAGTTGTTGCCACAGTCCGATCGCATCGAGATTCCGAATGCTTCGCACCTCATCCACGAAGAAAACGCTCCGGCTTTTGCCTCGGCCGTTCTTGACTTCCTGCGAAGACACTAGTCGATCGCGATCGGCCTGGGGGGCGAAATCCACATCCGCCGCGCTCTGGGTGGACTTTGACATTCAGTGCAGCATCATCGTCCCCTGTCCTCCCGAAACGTAGTGCGTGTCCACCCTCTTGCCGTTCGTGAGGTCGTCGGTGCCCCCGGAATTCACCGGGCGCACCCGACCGTACCGCCCGAAATAGAACCTGCGGCCGAGTGCTTCGACTACTTGACCGTAACCAGGTTCGGCGGAAACCCCATGTTTGCACCACTGTTCGTGACTTTGGTCGTCCACTGCAGAACCAGGGTTCCGCCGCTGCCCGAATAGATGCCCTGCAACGCCGCGCCTGCGGCTCCCTGGGCTCCGGGAGCCGTATTGAGAGTGCCGACCGAGGGAGGCGCATCCGCCCCGTGGGACTGCACCACGCCGGCGTCATTCCCGGATTTGGAGTAGAGCAACGTCCAGGTCGTAGGCAGAGTGTAACCGTCGAGATTCTCGAAGTCGGCAAACGTCTCCTCGATGCGCTGGCGCGAAACGCGTTGCTGGGAGGATTGATCCGGGTCCGATGAAGCCGGGGCGGACTGCCTTACCTCGTAGGTCGACAAGACGTGGTGAAAGGTCTTCGGCTCAAAGTAGAGCCGGATCTGCATTGCCCCGCCTCCCTTGCTGACTCGGTAATCGAGCCGGTGCAACTCACGTCCGTCCACTTCCTGCAGGCCCTCGTAAGAGAGTTTGGGCTTGTGCTTCTTGAGATCCAGAAGAGACCAGGCCGTCGTGAGCTCTCCTCCGAGCAGCCCCTCGGTCTGCAGGACGCCGTATCCTTCCATGAAGTTCCGCAGCGGGTTCATCTGCGCACCCGTCGAAAGACGCGTCTCCGTCTTCTTCCCATTCGTGACGTACTGGGTCGTTCCCAGTTCGCCGGCCTGAAATTGAAACAAAATGTTGTAGGCCTCACCCTTGGAGACGATCTGCGTCATGCCCGGCGCCGTGAGCGATCCCCCGGTCAGAATCCGATATTCGCAGTCGCCTCGGAGTGCAAACGACTGCAGTGCCTTCAGTTGCTTGGGTGTGGCGATCGACTCGAGATGCCGCTGGATGAGTTCGTCGGCGGTCATTGTGTCGTCGACATTCGTCCGAAACCCGAGACTGAGGAACAGGATCAGGCTGAAACCGACACAAGCCGCCACACCGAGCCGTCGAAGATTCTTTTCCATGGATGTGTTCCTTTCCCGCGAGAGCGGTTCTGTGTGTCTGCCCCTCGGCACGACGCCCTCAAGCATAACGCCCCAGGCTCCCGGAGAGAACCACTCATTTGATCTGACCTTCGTTGAAACTTCAAGGAGTGCCTTCGCCGACGACGACTTCCGTCGGCAGGCGTTCGAGCCGATCTGAGAAGCCTCTGCTTCTCTTTCCTGTTTCCACTGACTAAACTGTCCAGCCATGAAGAGTCTTCCTCCACAACCAAGCAAACAGTACAACCGTCGCCGATGGCTGACCCGAATGGCGGGTGCAGCCACGTTTCCGGCATTGGGACTGGGACTGTCCCGAGCGACAGCAGTCTCCGCAGTTTCGTCGCAGGCGGAGACAGGACCGCTCGAGGTCACGCGGCTGGAGACCTTCCTCGTCAAGCCGCGCTGGATCTTCCTGAAGGTCCACACGAACGCCGGCATAACGGGCCTCGGCGAGCCGCTTCTCGAAGGCCGGGCAAAGACGATTGCGACGGCCGTCTCCGAGATCGAACCGTACCTCGTAGGCAAAGATCCGCGCAGAGTCGTCCACCACTGGCAAGCGATCTACCGACACGCGTTCTATCGCGGCGGCCCGATTCTGACGAGCGCGCTCAGCGGTATCGATCAGGCCCTGTGGGACATCAAGGGCAAGGCGCTCGGCGTGCCGGTCTATGAGCTCCTCGGCGGTCCTACGCGGAACCGCATTCGCGTCTATGCGCACGCCAATTCGCCCGATGAGATCCGGAGGGGCCTCGCGCAGGGCTTCAAGTCCTTCAAGACAGGTGTGGCCAAGCAAAAGCCTGCGCGGATCGTCGAGACGCCGGCCTTCGTCGAGTACGCGGCGGAGCACTTCGCTGCCCTCCGCAAGACCGCCGGCGACGGAGTCGACATCGGCATCGATTTCCACGGCGCCATTTCACCTCAGACAGCGATGCTTCTCATCAAGGCGCTGGAACCCTACCAGCCCATGTTCATCGAAGAGCCGATCAACTGTCAGGACGTGGATGGGATGGCCGAAATCGCTCGGAAGACGTTTTTGCCGATCGCCACGGGCGAGCGGATCTTTACCAAGTGGGGTTTCCGGGACATCCTGGAGAAGAGAGCGGCGGGCATTCTGCAGCCCGATCTCTGCCATGCCGGTGGGATTACGGAAGTACGGCTGATCGCCGGGATGGCGGAGTCTTATTACGCCTCGATCGCACCCCACAACCCGATGGGCCCGATTTCGCTGGCCGCCGGGATTCAGCTGGATGCATCGATCCCCAATTTCCTCTGCCAGGAGCAGGTTTCTCTGGGCGAAGGCTATCTGATGAAGCCGTTCCGGATCCGGGACGGCTATATCGATCTGCCGACCGGACCCGGGCTGGGCATCGAGCTCGACGAGGAAGCGCTGGCCGACAAGATCGACCACGACTGGCGAAATCCGGAGACCTACGATCCGGATGACGGCTCGGTTCTGGACTGGTAGCCGCATTTGAGATTTTCAATTTCGGATTGTCCGTGTCCGTCCGTGTTTGTCCGTGTTCGTCCGTGTTCAGGATCTGAATGAAAAATCGCTTGGAACGACTGTGGGCGCTTCTCCTGACCGTCGGGCCAGGGATCTTCTGCATCGGTTATACGATCGGAACGGGCAGCGTGACCTCGATGCTCAAGGCCGGCTCGGACTACCGGATGGGTCTGCTCTGGGTGCTGCTTTTGAGCTGCCTGTTCTCCTGGGTTCTGATGGAAGCCTTCGGACGCTTTGCGATCGTGACCGGCTCCACGGCCATCCACGGCTTCCGACGGATGCTTCCCTTCGGCAACCTCTTGTCGATCCTCGTCATCGTCGGCGTGGTCTTCGGGCAGTGGAACTCCCTGACGGGCATTCTCGGGCTCTCTTCCAATGCTCTGTACGAAACCGGACGGCTGGTCGGCATCGCGCAGGGCGGAGACAGCTACCGGCCGGTCCTGCTGATCGCCCTCGGCATCGTGACTGTCATGTACGCCGTTCTCCTGCGAGGCGAGTATTCGCTCTTCGAGAAGATACTGGTGGGATTCGTCGCCCTGATGGGAGTCAGCTTCGTCATCTCGATCTTTATCGCGCCCCCCCGCCTTTCGGATGTGGCGGCCGGTCTCATCCCTCGAATTCCGAATGCACCCGGGGCTTCACTCATGGTGGCCGCATTCGTCGGAACCACGATGGCGGCACCCACGTTCGTCGTGCGCCCGCTTCTGCTCAAGGCCAAAGGCTGGACGGCGCGAGACTACCGAGTTCAGCAGCGAGACGCCTTCGTTTCGGCTGCATTGATGTTCGGGATCAGCGCTTCGATCATGGCCGTCGCCACGGGTGCGCTGGCCTACCACGACAAATCGATCGAGCGCGTCCTCGACATGGTCGACGCTCTGACCCCTCTGGCCGGGCCGTTCGCCGTCGTGATCTTCCTTCTCGGGGCTCTGGCCGCGGGACTGTCTTCCGTCTTCCCCATACTGATGGTCGCCCCGCTTCTGATCGGAGACTACCGCGACGGTCGGTTCGAGAGCCGGTCGGCGCTGTTCCGAAGCCTGACGGCCGTCGCCTGTCTGGTCGGGCTGACCGTCCCGATCCTGGGAGCCAACCCGGTCGTCGCCCAAATCCTGACGCAGGTCTTCAACGTCTTCGTTCTGCCGCTGGTCATCCTCTGCATCACGATCTTGATCAACCGCCGCTCCCTGATGGGCGACCACCGCGCCGGTCTTCTCCTCAACCTGGGCCTGGCGGCGGCTTTCGTTTTTTCGGTCCTGGTCTCGATCGCCGGCCTTCAGGCGCTGCGGGAGACGCTGTCGACGCTGTAGCCGCGGAGGGGAAACGGGAGGGTCGGCAGGCTAAGCATCCCTGCTTGTCAGCGACGGCGGCCTCCTTCCGGGGAGAACGGGAGGACGGGAGAACCGAGGACGGGAGAACCGGAGGACGGGAGACTGGAGGACGGGAGAACTGGAGGACGGGAGAACTGGAGGACGGGAGTAATCGGACGATGGGAGTAATCGGAGAGGGCGTCCCGCCCCCTTTGCGTGGTGGTAAAGGTCGGAAACTCCACGGGGGGAGTCTTGATCATCGAGTCTGCAGAACCGATTCCATGCAAAGCCGCCACGGACGCAATGGGTTTCTTCTCAGGAGCGGTACTGCGGACACACGACGAGAATTCCTTCGATCCGAAGCTTTGACAAGCAGTGCGACCTTGACTATGTCACCACCTCCGGTGCTATTGCATCCCGGCACCTGCTCCCCGTCCACCCGGCCCGAAAAGCCGGGCAGTCAGGAGCTGGAACAGTCGGGATGAGAATGTCTGGAACTCCTATTCCATGCTACATCGGAGGAGGAGACGAAACGGGAGCTCGTCCTACAACGGCTGGGACCGATGGGACGTCCATGAGAAGAGATTTGTTGTCAAGGGCACAGATTGGCCTTGGGTGCTGAGAGAGCACCCGGTGAGGGTCCGATTGGGGGTCAAGCGAAGCTCTTTGAAATCAGTCCAGGATTCCGGAGAAAGATTCCGAATCAGACATCCATTCGCGGTCTCAGCCGGCCGGAGGCAGGCATCACCGAAGATTGAGTTTGGAACCAGCCTGCCGGTCCAGAAACAGATGGAGGGCGTCTCAGGATTGAAGAGTCCATCACGCAGTCCCATTTGGCCGGACCCGGCAGGGAACTTCGCCTGGGTGAAAGCCTGGCTCAGGCCGCGATTTCTTCGACGATAAAGGGAGTCTGACGTCGGTCTACCGCGAGCAGATGAGCGACCAGCTTTCGAGCCACCGCCAGCGTGGCGCGGTTCGAGTGGCCCCGCTGACGCTCTCGATCGTACAGCTCCCGCAGGCGGGGAGAGTAGCGAGGCGCCAGCTTGGCGGCTTCGACCAGTACCCGCTGCAGGTGCTTGTTGCGCTGTTTGGAGATCGGTCCCCGCTTCACCTTGCCGCCCGATTCCCGCAGCGCGCTGCACAGTCCACAGTAGCTGACGACCTTGGCCAGCGAAGAGAAGCGGTCGACCTCTCCGATTTCCAGGGCCCAGGTCAGCGACAGGATCGGGCCCACGGCGGGGATCGACTGCAGAAGCTCGAGGCGCTCGACCAAGTCGGGATGTTGGAGTAATCCATTCAGAAGCCGTCGCTCGAGCACACACAGAAAATCGAGGGTCTGACGGCTGATCTGCAACAGCTCGAGCACCGAGTCGGGTTCGTGATCGAGCTGCGCCAACAGCTCCTGGAAATAGGCTTTGCCGTGCAGGCGTCGACGGTTGTACTCGCTGCCCGTCTCCATCAGCAGGCCGGCGATCTTGTTTTTGACGCGGGTGCTCTGACCCACCAGCAGGTTGCGGAAGCGCAGCACGGTGCGCAACTTGCGCAGCTCGGGCGGCAGCATCCGGATCTCGGGGAACAGCCGGCAGCGCAACACATCGGCCAACGTGCGGGCATCGATGCGATCGCTCTTCTTCTTGGCTGCGGCAATGGCCTCGAGCCGATCCGGATGCGCCACCTGGAGATCCTCGGCCCGATCGCACAGATGATCGTAGATCCAGGCGGTGAACAGCGTCGCCTCCATGCCTCCGATCCAGGGCTGCGGCAGTTGCCGGCTCCAGACATCGAGCGCGGCACGGGTGGCTCGCACGGTGCCTTCCTGCAGGACGTCGCCGATCGCATCCTGGACGCAGTAACTGATGGTCTTCTTGTGAACATCGAGTCCGACGTAGTACATTGAGTGAGTTCTCATGAGTCCTCCTTTTGGGTTTGAGTTGAGGATGGATTGACCCCAATATCTTGCCTCGAAGGGGGACTCTCTCTCCAGGATCACCCGACTCGCACCCGAACGGTCGACATCTCGTCGCGCAGCGCGTGGCCTGCACCAGGCCGGCCGGGCCCTTTGTCTTTCTACAGGTGGTTGGACGATTGCTGCGATCCGTCGTCACCCGCAGGGGCGCAACGCAGTGGAGCACCCCCGCTTGCGGGGGTTGACGCCGGGTCGGAGGAATCGTACGTCTGTTTCGGAAAGACAAAGGGCCTGGCTCCTCTCCCGTACTAGACCGATACGGGCTTCTACATCCAAACAGATAGGGCCGATGGGACAAAAAGGGTCGGTGGGGCTGTGCGGGCTGTAATGGGACGGCTTGGGACGGATGAGACGGATAGGACCGATAGGACCGGGGGACGGTCAGCCTGGCTCGGAGGCCGACCGGTTGCGGCGACCTTGCCGATTCTCGATTTGGGGAGAACGGGAGTCGCGAAACGGGAAACGGGAGCCGGGAATAGACGGCAGGGGGGACGACATCAGTGCATGAACGGGATCCGCTGAACGCTTGTCCGTCTCCCGTCTTGCCACTCCAAACTCATCAGCGGAGGGACAGGAGACGGTCATTCACCACTTCCCGGGAAAGGTCATTGTCGTTGGCCAGGAAGTCTCGTTGCTCCCGGGTCGTAGTGTCGATCCGAACTCGTCGCATCCGTCTCATGAGTCCCATCCGTCCCGGCGCGGTCCCATCATCCGCAAGCCGCCGACCCTCGGTCTCGTCCTGTCCCATCGGTCTCCCATACGTCCCGGCGTGGTCCCATCATCCATACGGCGCGATCACAACTTCACTGCCAGGACGTCGATCTTCTGAATGTACGGGGCCGCCAATCGGCAGGGTGCCGGATGAGAGTGGACAGCCAGGCAAGCTGCCTGGCCGACCCAACAGGCAGGGCTGCCTGGATTACTCTGGCGGCTGCGCCGCAATGCCACACCGCATCAGCCGAAGGCGATAGGCCCGGCGGCATTCGGTCCGTGGCGCCCCACCGGAAGATGGTTGTCGGAATCCTTGACACTTACGCGCGGCGCTCTTCGACGAGGAAAGCGGTCCATACCGGCCGAAGTGCTCGCGAACAGCGCCTCGGCGCGGTCCTGCGGCCTCTGAGGCGAGAAACGCGCCGGGAGGGAACGCCGCAGGGCGCGTCGCGGGCGGTTGATTTCCGCTCTTCTCAGGCCCTCCTGTAAAGAATCACGGCACTTTGGGGCTCGGCAGAGTGCTCGGATCGGTGAAATGCCCTGGATACAGGCATTACGTGACTGGCACGAAACATGCCTAACTCCTCCAGTGATTGATCTCAAGCGAGACACAACAATTTCGAGGAGTCTTCAAGGGTTTATTAGAGATTCAAAGAGGCGGAGGCCTCGGGAAAAGGAGAGACAATGAAAAGCATTGGGAAAAATCGAACCAAGGTCGCCGTCATCGCGGCCGCCCTGTTCCTGGCGCTGTTTCTGAGTGCAGGTCCGCTGCTGGCGGATCCGGTTCACGTGACTGTATGGATCGGAGCCAACGACTTAGTTAACTCAAAACTGCAAGCGGAGTTTCAGCCTCCTTCTGGAAACTATGTGGCCAGTTTTGACTATAACGGCCCCATCGACTGGCAAACCACCAGTGCCACGAACACGGTCGGGTCCTTTCTCACTCCAGGACTGATCGATGCCTTGTCGTACTCCACTCAGACAGGCACGGGTTTGGCCACTTTCCTGGCTACGACGATGAGCATGTCTGGGAATACGACCGTCTCGTACTTCTTGATCGAGGGAACATACACGCTAAATGGGCCAAACCAGCTGATCCCGGTTGCGCATGATGACGGTGTTAGCGTTTACATGGACAGTACATTTGATGGAACTGATTGGACGGCTGGATTTACGGGTTTGAACCATCCGGACCAGACAGAAGAGATAACTGAGAATGCGACTTTTCCGGGAGGAGGAACCCATACTTTCCAGATTACGTACGTGGAAAGCAATGGGGAACCATCGGTCTTGAATGTGGCCATCCCCACGCCGGAGCCGATGACGCTGCTTCTGCTTGGATTCGGCCTGGTTGGTGCGGGTCTGGTGCGCCGACGCCGGTCCTAAAGTCTTGGATCGATCCTGAATTTGAAGGATTCGCTTCGAACCGGGGCGCCACGGCGCCCCGGTTTTTCTTTTTGTCCCGCCTGGGGGCTCTCTGTCGGAGTTCTTGACAGTCGGACTTCATCGGTCTCGTGTCTCCGGCTGAGAGAGACCGGCCTAAGCTGTAGGAGGACCCTTCGTCCAAAAGACGCCTGGTTTGGTGCCGCCGGCTTGATGGGGCGCCGTCTGGAGGTCGATGCCGGGCTCGGCACCCCGAAGGCGCCCCTTCGGGGCGCAACGGAAACCCATCGCACCCAAGGGTCTCTCCAGCTCATTGATCTCGTCATCCGACAGAACCACGAACGCGAGTGGTCGTGCAGCGTCAGTGCGCGAACGCGAGTGAGTCGTCCCTCTCCGAACAAGCGGCAATCGTGGCTGGGCGACCCCGGCCGGACCGTGAAGGTGGACCATCCAAAGCCGTCCGGACCGCGGGCCGAGGTCGTAGCCGTGAGAGACCATTCCGCGCCCGGCGAGCAATCGGGGAGAGACGACTCACTCGCGTTCGCGCACTGATTCCGGGGTGCGCCGCTCGGCTGCGGATGCCGAGCGTTCGCATACTGAATCCGAGGGGTGCGCCGCTCAGCCGCAGATCGCGAGCGTTCGCGTGCCGATTCCGGGCAGACTGGCACTTCGGTAGCACACCTACGAACCTTGCGGCTTAAAGTAGAATCGGTTCTCCGGACCTGATCACGGCAGCGGAGGCTCTCCAGCTAACCTTGTCCATTCCCCGAGCCCCCTTGCAGGTGTTCCCTGATCCACCTTCGCGGTCGGAGGATCGGATCGAGGGCGCGGACGATCGGTCTCAGGGCAGGATGCAGGACGGACGCCGTGTACCACCGTTGATGGAGATTGCGGAGAAAAAAGGCCGGGAAGAGCCGTCTGCGGCCCAGAATGTGGGTAGCGTCCCAGATGTTGCAGAGATGACCGGAGACCTTCATGGACTGGACGGCCAGCTCGTGATTCCGGTCCGCCTCCGGGCCATACCAGGTGTTTCCCACTCCCTGCGGCACATGAGCAAAATCGTGATTCTGATGGACGGCCGTGCAGACACGGGATATGTCGACGATGGGGACACCCGTTCTGCGAGCATTGAAGAGGAACCAGTTGTCCCATTCCGGCCTTCCTACAGCAAAAGGCAGGATCTCCGCCAGCCCCGTAGCGAGCGGAAAAACGAAGTAGTCGATCCAGTGGACCCCTCCCCGTTCCCCGCTCAGTGCCGCACGCTCCAACAACCGCGAGCGCCAGGAAACGGCCTCGAAATCCAACGGCTCGGTCACGGCAAGGTTCGTGCGGCGACCCACGGCGAGGAATCGTTCGGAGGGAATACGCCGAACAGCCGCCAGAAGATCATGGAAGAATACGATGTCCGCGTTGACGTAACAGACGATGGGGAATCGAGCCGTCGACGCGACCGACTCGAAGACCGAATCCAACAACGGTGTCCCGAAGTCGTTGCGGGAGATCTCCGGAACGTGCCTGACGCCGAATTCAGCCGCCGCCTCTCCCGTCCCCGGCTCGTCGCCGAACAACACCACCTCACAGGCAGGCTCGAGGAGAGTCCAACTGCGAATCGCATTCCGCTGTATCACTCCAATATGAGCCTTAAAGGGCTTGGGGATGGTGAAGATGGTCAACAATGTCCGAACCCTCCCGACCTCGATATTCCAGCCACATCAGACGCCCGCCGTTGCCTGATCGGATCTGCGCGCCGACTCTTCCCGCGCACCGCGAGCAAACGCTTCACTCCTGTAAGGCCCGGATAGAGCCCTCCAAAAGTCCCGGGAAAAGACAGAAGGAAGGTAGATCAGACCCCCCATCACGGCATAAAGCAGACGACTGAAAGCCGTAAGGAAGTTCTTTCGAGCGGCATTCCAGGCCATGGAAGTCAAATAGATCCGGATCACGCGACCCTGCCAGAACCGGTTCCCGGCCGAGGAGCGCAGTCTGCGAAAGGTCGCCCGGTGATCGATGATCAGCTCTCGCGTTTGGCGTGCTTCGAGTCGGGCCTTCTGATGGTCCGTCGTGCTGCCGGCGGCACCCATGCCGATGCCTGCGACCAACTCGGGCGTACTGCAGAAGTCGTAGTGAAGCGCCATGCGCCGGGAGAGGTCCATATCCTCAGGACCCGATATGTTCGGATTGAAGCCGCCCACCGCATGGAAAGCTCCCTGCTCGATCAACGACGCCTGAAGCGGAATCCACTCACCCGCCATGACCCGAATGAAGCAGTTCCTCTCCAGTTCATGGCAAAGCGGCTGGATCGGGATTCCCTCACGGTCGACGAGCTGGGCGCCGCCGGCGAGCCACGCGCAATCCGGCTCCGTTTGAGCCATCCTCCAGAAGATTTCCAGGGCCCCCGGCAGCAGCCAGTCGTCGTCGTCCAGGAAATGAAGATAGTCGCCTCGGGCGACGGCCGCCCCAACGTTGCGCGCGACGCTCCGCTCTCTCCGCGAGGTATGGATGACTTTCACGCGTTCCGACCGCCGCCAGTCCGATTCGCGCAGAGGAGCGCCGGAATCGTTCACGACGACGATCTCGAAATCCCCCTGGAAGAGACTTTGGTCCAGAACGCTGTGCACGGCGCGATCCAGTAATGTCCGCCCGACGGTCGGGATGATCGTGGTAGAAAACATGAGATCGTTCCGGTTGTTTACACTTCGTTGCACTCAGTGGACTCAACTCATCTCGTTGCCCGCCTCTGTTCGGATTGTCGCAGATACCCTCTGAGAATGAGCCACAGGCGGCCGAAAGGAGGTCGCTCTTCCGCCACCGCAGTTTAGTTGAGTGGACGAAGGCAGTAAAGAGCGTAGTTGTCCGGTGCCTCCGGGAGTCGCCTTCCGGGCAGACATTGCAGATGCTGAGGCGCGGTAAGGGGTCGGTCAAAGGCCGGCACAACGGTTCCGATGAAAATCGGTTGATCACCATCGGAATCCCTGACGGCTCGAGCAAGAGCCATAGGAAAGAGGTCGTTGAAAGCGGGCCTCCGGTTTTCGCCTGTGAAGCAGGATAAAATCCCTGATTGCATTTCCATTGATCGGGCCCCGAGCGGCTCGATGTAAAGACACCCGACAGTTGACACGGATTTGTGAAGATCCTCGAACTTCAGCCCGGAGTCAATTCACGGAAGGTTGTGAACTTCATAACGATGTATGAATGCTCTTACCCAGTCCCCAAGGAGCTTCACCCCGCCCGAGCGTGCCGCATGCCTGACCTGTGGCAGATCATCGACGCAAATCACTCGAATACCCGAATCCCATGGCATTGAAAGTGCATCCATGCTCACCAAGCGAACCTCGTTCTGTAAGTGACAGGGGCGAAGCGCGCCTGGGGCCACAGAAATCGCCTCCTCCGAACGGTTCCCCCGTCCCGGCGTTTTACCATCCAGTTCGACGATTCACTCACTCGTAAGTCCCCTGTTTCATTAGGCCGAACTATCGTTGGGCCGGTTTCCTGCGCCCAAGGAGTAGCTTCGTGAACGACCTCGAAAAAAGAAAACCAACCGAACTGCAGACACTGGACTCGCACCGGACCATGGATCTCTCACCGGTTCACCTCGAGGAACCCGGCGAGATGGGAAAGATCCTGTCGATCCTCCGACGGCGGAAGTTTCTGATTCTCCTCGTGGCCGTCCTGGTCGTGATTCCGGCCGCCGTTTTGACCTTTCTGGCAACTCCGCAATATCGCTCCGTGGTGATCCTGGAGATCGACGCGGAACCGACGCGGGTTCTCCCCTATCGCGATGTGACCGAACTCCTCGATGGCGACGCCAATTACGAACTCTTCATGAAGACGCAGGACCAGGTGCTGCAGGGACCGACCCTCACCGGCAGAGTCGAGGATCGCCTGCGCAGCGACCTGACACCCACTGAGTTCGAAGAGGCCCGACCCGTTGTCCAGAGTCTGGATGTCCAGCGCGTCGAAAACACCAAGCTCTTCCAGCTCAGTTGCCTCGCTCCCACACCCGAATTGGCCGCGAAGGTGGTCAATCTGTTCGCCGAGGAGTACATCAAACGGCACTTCGAGTCCCGTCAGGAAACAAGGGAGAAGGCGCGTAAATTCCTGGAGCGGGAGCTGGCGGATCTGCGACAGCGGGTCCAGGGCTCCGAGAAGCAGATGGTCGAGTACGCCCGGGACAACAGCCTGCAGACCCTGAACCAGGACAAATCGAACGTGGTGACCGATAAGCTGAGCTACCTGGGGCAACAGGTCTCATCGATTGAGTCCGATCTCATCACAGCCCGATCCAAGCTGGCGAGCCTCGACGGTGCGACGCTCGAGAACTTTCCGGAACACCTGATGAATCAGGTCATCTCCGACCTGATGTCTCGACAATTACAGCTGGAGCATGATCTGACCGGACTGCTTCAGCGTTTCGGTGAGAACTGGCCCGCGGTCGTCCAGAAGCGCACGGAGCTCGAGCTGGCCCGCAAACAGGTGGAGCGGGAAAAAGCCGCCGCAATCGCCGCTGCGCGCCAGGAAGCACGGATGCAGCTTCAGACGGTAGAGAGCCGCTACAGGATGCTCTCCGAATCCTTCAACCGGCAGCAGCAACTCGTCAACCAGCTCAATGAGGCCTCGATTCAATACAACATTCTCCGAAGGGACGTTGAGACCAACGAACAACTTTATGAGGGCCTTTTGGAACGGTTGAAACAGACCAGCGTGACGGCCGGCCTCGAGTTTGGAAACATCCATATCGTGGAACCCGGCAGGAGAAACCCGAAGGTCTACAGCCCCAAGATCTACTGGAACCTCTCGCTGGCCGGCCTTCTGGGCCTCGCCCTGGGAGTCTGTATCGCATTCCTTTCCGAGGCTTGGGACACATCGCTTTCCTCGCTCGAGGAAGCCGAGCAGCTTCTCGCCATTCCAGCCCTCGGCACGGTACCGCAAGTTCGCCATCTCGAACAGGAGAACGGAAGCTCGAACCGGAAACACCTGAGCGAGCATTCGATACTCGATTCCGGGTCGGCGGCCCTCCCCATGGTTCGGAGAGCCTTTTCGACCAACGGCCACGGTCCCCTGCCCGTAGAGGTCCGGGAGTCGTTTCGAAGCATCTGTGCATCCATTCTTCTCTCGTGCTCCGACAAGGCCCCCCAGTCCATCCTGGTCACCTCCGCCATCCCAGGAGAGGGTAAGACCAGCCTGGTGGCCCAACTTGGACGCACGCTGGCCGAAAGCGGATCGAGGACGGTTCTGCTCGAGCTCGACCTGCGCAAGCCCGTACTTGCCCGAGGATTCGGTCTCGGCGACGAAAACGGCCTGAGTCTGTTCCTGTCCGGGCACGTCAGCCCCCTCCCGATGATTCAGCAGACTGATATTCCGGATCTGCATGTCATCGCGGCCGGTCCCCGTCCACCCAATCCACTGGCCCTGCTCCAATCGGAGCGTCTTGACTACCTGTTCAAGGAACTTTCCGAGGCGTTTCGGTTCATCCTGATCGACAGTCCTCCACTACTGACCGTCGCGGACGCACGGGTTCTCGGCTCCAAAGTCGACGGCTCGGTGCTCGTCGTCCGGGCCGGTAAGACGCCGCGAAAGCTCGTCCAGCGTGCACGACTCAGCCTGCAGCATTCCGGCGGAAACATCATCGGCATGATCCTGAATGGCGCCAATCCGAAACGGGACGACTCCTATTACTACCGATACTATCGAGACACCAGTTACTATGCCGGTGACCACAGCGCCCCCAAAGCCTGAACAGCCCACGGCGCGGCCCATCGATCGGCCGGCGCGGATTCGCTCTTCCCTGCTGCGCTCGCTGCGCCTTTACGTTTCCAGGCAGGCGTCGAGCCTTCCCCGCTACTGCCTCGAGCAGTTGATCACAGAGGGACTGGGCTGGGTACCGGGCGTCCCTGGCATCGGTGTCCGAGGGCTTTGCTACCGACTGATCCTCGAGATGGAAGGGACGGCCGCCATCGAGAAAGGGGTCCGGATCCGATTCGCGGACCATATCCGCCTGGGCCATGGCGCTTACCTCGACCAGGGCGTCTATCTTCATGCCTGTCCCGGAGGCATCTCGATCGGTTCGGAGACCCTGGTGATGCATGGTTCCGTTCTTCATGTCTATAACTTCCGTCAAATTCCGCGCGCCGGCATCCGAATCGGAAAAAAGAGTCTGATCGGCGAGTACAACGTCATCCGTGGTCAGGGTGGAGTCCAAATCGGGGATCGTGTCTACACCTCCCCGTTCGTTCAGATCCTGGCAGTGAACCATCTCTTCGACGACGTCTCCCGACCCTTCATCGATCAGGGCATCACCGCTCAGGGCATCAACATCGAGGACGATGTCTGGATCGGTTCGGGGGCGGTTTTGACCGACGGCGTGACGATCGGGGCCGGGTCTGTCGTGGCCGCAGGGTCCGTCGTCACTCGCGATGTCGATGCTCGCACGGTCGTGGCCGGCAGTCCGGCACGATTCATCCGCCGTGTCGGTGACAAACCTCCGAACGACCGGCAGTTGCCCGTCTTCTTCTGAACGTCGACTACCCGGGGGCGTAAAACCACCGAATTGAGCGTTCGCGCCGAGCCGACTGCAGCAGGCTGCCCCAGTTCAAAGACGCCTTCGGCATCCCTACTGTGGGGAGGACTCTCCCAGTGGCAGGGAAATCCTCAAGAACCAGGAGAGATTCAATGGATTCGAATCCAATAGAGGTCGCCACATCCGAGTCGGAACCGGAGTTGTCCGGTCCGGGTCCATGTCTGTCGGTCGTGATTCCGGCACTCAACGAAGAGGACGGGATCGCGGACATTGTCCGGCGCATCGCAAGCATCCGCGACGGCCTGAATGAAGCCGGGGTCGACGACCTGGAGATCATCGTCGTCGACGACGGCTCGAGCCGATCGGACGGCCCTGATCGTCGAGGCGATGCCGGAGGCGCGATTGATTCGGCATGAACGGAATCGGGGCTACGGGGCTGCAATCAAGACCGGCTTCGCCCATGCCCGGGGCGATCTGCTCGCCTTCCTGGACGCCGACAGTACCTACCCTCCCGAGCATTTCGCGCAACTGTGCCGAGCCATCCTCGAAGACGGTGCGGCCGTGGCGGTGGGTTCCCGCCGCTCGGGCGCCCGCAGCCAGATGCCCGCCGTGCGCCGGCTGGGGAACCTGATCTGGTCCACCCTCCTGAGCACGCTCGGCGCCACCAAGGTTCAAGATCCGGCCAGCGGAATGCGCGTCGTCAGGAAGGACACCCTGCGACGTCTCTATCCCCTCCCCGACGGCCTCAACTTCACGCCGGTCATGAGCACCCGATCGGTTCATGAGGGTCTGCATGTGTCGGAGATCCCGATCCCATATCACGAGCGGTCGGGACGATCCAAGCTGAGTGTGGTCAGAGACGGCACCCGTTTCCTGAAGACGATTCTCTGGACCGCACTCGAGTACAATCCCGCCAGGGTCCTCGAACTCGTGGGGTTGGGCAGCCTGCTTGCCGCCGGCCTTTTCGGCGGCCTGATCGTCATCATGCGGCTCCAGGGAATCACCCGACTGGAATCCTGGGGCGTCTTCTCCGTCTATGCGAGCCTGGTACTCGGGATCACCGGTGTCAGCGTCCTCTCCCTGGGTTATTCCTTCAACTATCTGGTCGCGCTCTTCCACCACCGAACCATCCGACAGGTCAGCATGGGAGCGAAGCTTTTCGGCCCGTCACTCGAACGCCATTTCGGGTGGATCGGACTTGTTCTGACGCTCACTGGGGGTGCTCTTGGACTGGCTGGACTGGTGCTCGGACTCAACGGGTGGGAGATTCCACGACTCTGGTTGTGGTTGGTCGGGAGCGCACTGTTCGTGCTGGTCGGCGTGCAACTGGTGCTCTCCTGGCTGCTGATGAGGATCCTCGAGACCCTCCACGAAAGAGAAATTCGCGTGGAGGCGGACCTGGGAGAGACCGCCGCCCAAAGCGAAATCCTCCCCGTTCAACCAGGGTTCTCGCAAGAATCCCTGATGCCGAATGCCCCTGTTTCGGGCTCATCCCGATAGAGCCCAGTTTGGAGTGCAAAGTGACTGAATCGAATAGACGAGCCAGAAACAAGATCCCGGACGAACTTCGACACAATCTGGGTACCCGCGATGTGAGGCCGCTCAAGGAGGCCCGGTTTCCCGATGCCGGTGCGGTGGTCGGAGACCGCCGCAGTGCGCGCCCGGAGGGCGCCGTCGATGTGCTGCTTGTCAATCCCCCTTCCCCCGATGGAGGGATCTGGATCCGGACCCAGCATCGGGTCGGACGCCGCAGTCGTGAGGAGATGGTCTGGCCCCAGTGCTCTCTGGCCCAGCTGGCCGCCATGCTGGAACCGGACTACTCGGTAGCCGTCGTAGACGCCATTGCGGAGCGGATGAGCTGGACTCGTTTCGAGGAGATTCTGAGAGAGAAGGCCCCCAAGTACTACCTCACTCAGGCCACAGCGCCGACGCTCACGAACGACATGTACGGTGTCATGCTGGCCCGCAGCATTGGAGCCCGCACCCTCGCTTTCGGGACTCACGTGACTCCCATGCCGACGGAAACAATGCGGGACTTTCCGGCACTCGACTTCGTCCTGCGGGGTGAACCCGAGCTGACGCTGCGCGAACTGGTCGATGTCCTCGAGGGACGACAGGAGGACCGACCCGACTGGGTCCGGAAGCTCTTCGAGGGGGCCGATCCGGGATGGCAACCCGTTCCCGACAAAGAGAAAGAACCCGGTTCACCCGATCTATCCCGCATCAAGGGGCTGGTCTGGAGGGACGGAAACGAAATCCGACGCAACATCGACCGCAGCTTCGTCCGCGACCTCGATGAGCTCCCGGTTCCACTCTATGACCGGCTGCCCCTCAACGAGTACCGCATGCCTCTGATGAAGGGACCCTTCTGTTTCGTTCTGACGAGTCGTGGATGTCCCGCCGGATGCAAATACTGCATCAAACACGTCTCCTACCAGTGGTCGGTGCGGCTCCTCTCTCCGGAGCGGATCCTTGAAGAATTGAAGATCCTCCATACCCGGGGCATCCGTAACATCCACATGTATGCCGACCTGTTCACGGTCAACCGCGAGCAGGTCATGGGCCTCTGCGAGCTGATCCTGAAGGAGGGTCTCGAGATCCGCTGGACCTGCAACAGCCGGGTGGACTTTGTCGACGAGGAAATGCTCCAGATGATGGGAAAAGCGGGCTGCTGGATGATCTCCTGGGGCATCGAAAGCGGCAACGAGATGATCCTCCGCAAAGCCGCCAAGGGCGCCGATCCGAAGAAGGCCAAACAGGCTCTCCTCTGGGCCCGAAAAGCGGGCATCAAGAACTGGGGCTATTTCATCATCGGTCTGCCTGGCGAGACCGTGGAGACGATCCGTCAGACCATTGACCTCTCGAAGAGCCTTCCCCTCGAGTTGGCACTGTTCCATGTCGCCGCCCCTTACCCGGGCACCCCCTTCTTCTTCGAGGTCGTCGAGAACGGATGGTTCCGTGAAGGGACGAAGTGGGAACAGGTCGACATGGACAAGGAGACGGTGCTGCAGTATGAGAATCTGTCCGCCGAGGATCTCCTCTACTGGCAGCGGCGGGCCTTTCGCGAGTGGGCCTTCCGGCCGGGACCGGCCATGACCTATCTCAAGATGCTGGCTTCGGACCTGCGCACGTTCAAACGAGCCGTGCGCGTGGGCATGGAGCACCTGGGTTGGGCCCTGGGACGGTAGTCACGATGCCTGCTCCCGAAACCTATCTGCTGGCCCTTGCGGCGGTGCTGGCCGGGCTCGTCGGTCTGATTTTCCTCGGCCCTGCCCTGAGACAGCAGGAAAAGGGGCTGTACCTCTTCCTCCTGCTCTGTGTTGCGCTCCCCGTCGAACTGACGGACCAGCTTCATTTGGTCCATCTTCTGGCCGCCGGCCTGATCGGTCTGTGGCTCTTTCGCCAACTCGTGCTGTCCCGGCGACTTCAGGTGGAATTCTCCCGAACCACCATCGCCCTCCTGGTGTTCATGAGCGTCTGCGTTCTCGCTTTTCTGGCCGGACAGTTCCCCTGGTATCCGATTGCCGGAGCACCTTTGCGGGCGCAAATCGGAGGGCTGGGCATCTTTCTTCTCTCCGGGAGCATCTTCCTCCTGTTCGGTCATATCCTCCGCGAGCCAAAGCAGCTCGAACGTCTCGTCTGGTTCTTCCTGTCCCTCTCCGCGATTGTCACCGCGCTGGTGAGCCTGCCCGGGGTCAGCGACTGGACCGCGGTAGCGATCGAGCCGCACAGCATCGGAAGCCTCTTCTGGACCTGGGTGGTCGCCCTGAGTCTCTCCCAGGCGCTCTTCAACCGGCAGTTGACGGCCTGGAAACGGGCTCTCTGCTTCGTCCTGGCATTGGCTCCCATCGGGATCGGTCTGGGCACCCGCATCGGGTGGGCGTCCGGCTGGCTGCCGGGCCTCGTCGCCGCAGGATTGATCGTGCTCATTCGCTTCCCAAGATTCGCCATCGGAGGTGGTCTTCTCGCGCTGCCGATCGGTCTCGCCCTGCTGAACCGGATCTGGGGAGCGCTCATGGTCAACGAACAGTACAGCTGGATGACGCGCCTGAAGGCATGGGGAATCATTTCCGACATCCTAAGCAACAATCCGATTCTGGGTGTCGGTCCCGCCAACTATTACTACTACACGCCCCAGTTCTCGATCCTGGGCTGGTACGTGAAATTCAACTCGCACAACAACTACTTCGACATCGCCGCCCAAGTCGGGCTGGCCGGTCTCTTGACGTTCTTCTGGTTCGCACTGGAGATCGGTCGCGACGGAGTCCGGGTGCTTCGGACCGACCGCAGTGGATTCGCGGGTGCCTACGCGGCAGGTGCCCTGGGAGGACTGGCCGGTTCTCTCGTGGCAGGACTGCTCGGAGACTGGATCCTTCCCTTCGTCTACAACATCGGCCTCGAGGGTTTTCGTTCCAGCGCCCTCTTCTGGGTCTTTCTGGGGGGCCTGTTCGCGCTTCGGCGGATGGTTCGGGAACCCGCCGGCTCACCGCTCCGGGCTTCGAAACCGCTTGTCGTCGGACAGCGGCTGGAGACTGCGCTAAGAGAGATCTGACGTCATGACTCGAGCCGAAGACCGAATGACCCCGCTGGTATCTGTCGTGGTCGTCAACTGGAATACCCACGAGCTCGTGCTTCGGTGCCTGTCGTCGGTCCTGAGGGAGACCTCGGACCTGGAAGCCCGAGGGGTGGAAGTGATCGTCGTCGACAATGCGTCGACCGATGACAGCGTGGCAGCGATCAGGAAGGAACTCGGCACACGGGTCACGCTTATCGAAAACTCCTGGAACGAAGGATTCGCCCGAGCGTGCAACACTGGGCTTCGAAGAGCCCGTGGCCGCTTCGTGCTCTTCCTCAACCCCGACTCGGAATTACTTGCGGAAAGTCCAACGATCCTTCTTGGCTACATGGAGAGTGATCCCGATGTCGGCATTACGGGGCCGCGACTGGTAGGCCCCGACGGCCAGACGCAGGAATCCTGCTCGCCCCTGCCCACTCTGGGACGCGAGGCCTGGCGACTCCTTCATCTGGATCTCGTGTGGAAGAAGTCGGTCTACCCGGTTGCGGCATGGGGCCACAGAGAGCCGCGACAGGTCGAAGCGGTTCAAGGAGCCTGCATGTTGGTTCGAAGGGATCTCCTGGATCAAATCGGCGCCTTCGACGAGGGCTTCTTCGTCTACTCCGAGGAGATCGATCTCTGTCGCCGGGCGGTCGATGCGGGATGGCGGATCGTCTGGGTGCCGGAAGCCCGCGTCCTTCATCTCGGCGGACAGAGCACGCGACTGGTGGCCCGCAGGATGTTCATCGAGCTCTACCGCAACAAACTGCTCTATTTCAGGAAGCACTACGGGTTCGGAGGCGCACTCGTCTACAAGATTGTGCTGCTCCTGGCATCGCTGCTGCGACTCCTGGTTCCGCCACTGATCATGCCCTGGT
Source organism: uncultured Acidobacteriota bacterium (assembly GCA_963823995.1). GTDB lineage: Bacteria > Acidobacteriota > UBA6911 > RPQK01 > JAPXNP01 > JARRKC01. Next base: position 581,582 of record CAWGNQ010000006.1, on the reverse strand, counting down.
CGCGCCGCCGCCGAAAGGAGCTGGTGCAGATCGTGTTCAACTACAGCGCTCTGGTCCGACAGCTTCCGAATCTGTGACATCGCCGTGAGAATTCTCTTCCTGAGTCAACTTCTGCCCTTTCCCCTCGATGCAGGGCCCAAACTGCGCGCGTACTACGTGTTGCGCTATCTCGCGGAAGCCGGCCATCGAATCACGTTGCTGGCTTTCAGCCGCGAGAGCGATACGTCGGCTTCGACCGAGAAACTCGCGAAACTCTGCGAATCGGTTCGAACGGTGCCCTTGAAGCGGTCGCGCATGAAAGACCTGCGGGACGGAATGTGGAGCCTCGTCTCCGATCAGCCGTTTCTGATCGTCAGAGACCGGATCGGTCCGATGGTGCGATGCGTAACAGATCTGGCACGAACCGGCTCCTTCGATGCCGTTCATGCCGACCAGCTCTGGATGGCTCCTTTTGCGACCCAGGCGGATCACAAGGCGACGACGGTGCTCGATCAGCACAACGCCGTCTATCAGGCGGCGCGTCGCTGGGCGGATGTCCGCCGGGATCCGCTGACTCGCTTACTGGCGGCCAGGGAAGCCGCCAAGCTGCAACGGTTCGAACGCTCGACCTGCCGGCGGTTCGACCGCGTCGTCTGGGTTTCGGAGAAAGACCGTCTGGCAGTCCGAGGAGAACATCCGGTTGTGAAAACCAACCCGCCGGAACTGGTCATCCCGATCGCGACCGACCCGGAGGAGCAGCCCCTCATCGAACGGCAGCTGAAACCTTTTCGCATCACCTTCGTCGGCGGCATGCATTGGCCACCGAATGCAGACGGGATCCGCTGGTTTGCCACCGAGGTTTGGCCGGAAGTCATCAGGCAAATCCCTTGGGCCCGACTCACAGTGATCGGCAAACGGCCACCGGCCGTCCTGCAGCGCCTCAATGGGACCTGTGATGTCGTCGGATTTGCGCCGGAGTTGGAGGGCTACCTGACGGAGACGGCCGTCTTCGTCGTACCTCTGCGTTGCGGAGCAGGCATGCGGGTCAAGATCCTGGACGCCTGGTGCTGGGGGATCCCGGTCGTCTCCACGACCCTGGGAGCCGAGGGCCTCCAGATCCGCGCGGGCGAAAACATGCTCCTCGGAGACTCCGCCGAAGCCCTGGCTTCCGCGATCGTCGAGGTGGCCCGTCGCCCCGAATTGTCGAGGAGACTGGTCGACGGGGGTCGGCAGACGATCGTAGACCATTACGACTGGCGCAAGGTCTACAGACGGTGGGACGAGGTGTACCGATGAAGATTCTCTTCGTGGTGCCCTATACTCCCAGCCGGGTTCGCACCCGCCCTTATCACCTGATCAAGGCACTCTTGGCGCTGGGACACCAGATCACATTGGCGACCATCCCGGACCGGACCGAAGACCTGGACGAGCTTTCCGGCCTGCTGGGTCCGGGTCGGATCATCGCGGAACCGCTGTCGCTGAGTCGGACTCTGCTGAACTGCCTGACAGCCGTCCAGGCCGGGCGGCCGCTGCAAGCCGAATATAGCTGGAACCCGGCGCTGGCGAGAAGAATCGAGAATGTGTTGAATACGGACGCTCCCGACGTCGTCCATGTCGAGCATCTCCGAGGCTCCTGCTACGGCGCCGAGCTTCTCCGCCGGATCCGAGGAACCGGTGCTACGATTCCGATCGTCTGGGACAGTGTCGATTGCATCAGCCACCTCTTCAAACAGGCACGCCGGATGACTGCGAACCGAAGGTCCCGATTGATCGCCGGATTGGAGGAAACTCGCACGCGCAGATACGAGGCGCTGCTGCTACGACGATTTTCGAGGACCGTGGTGACCTCGGAAATCGACCGCCAGGCACTGCTCGCCATCTCCCGGAACGGTTCCGACGGCTCGAGCCCGAAGCCGCCGCATCAGGATCAGCCCGTCACGGTCGTCGAAAACGGAGTCGATCTGGATTACTTTCATCCGGCGACATCCGAGAACGGGACGAACGGGTACGCCCGCAACATCGTGTTCACGGGCAAGATGAGCTATCACGCCAACGTTACCGCCGTCCGTCAGTTCTCCGAAGAGGTCCTGCCGATCGTACGCAACCGCTTTCCCGACGCCCGATTCCTGGTCGTCGGCAAGGATCCCCCCGCCGAGATTCGCCGTTTGGGCGAGCCGCTGGAGGAGATCTCACGGTTGAGAAGGAGATCGAACACGAGCGGCGGGGTTTTCATCACCGGTACGGTCGCCGATATTCGTCCCTTCCTCTGGGAAGCCGCCGTAGCCGTGGCACCAATTCGTTACGGCGCCGGAGTTCAGAACAAGGTGCTCGAAGCGATGGGTTGTGGAATTCCGGTCGTCGCTTCCCGACAGGCCGTAGGGGCTCTCTCCGTACGAGACGGAACCGATTGCCTGGTCGCGGACAGCACGGATGAGTTCGCCTCCGCCGTCATTTCGCTCCTCGAACGGACTGAGTCGAGGCAACGCACAGGTACGGCCGGACGGGAGTACGTGGAACGATGTCACGACTGGCTTGCCTCGGGGCGCAAACTGGAGACTATCTACCAGGAGTGCCGGTCTGAAGCCGCCGAACGCGGGCAGTATCGGAGTGCCTCTTGAAGCGAGCGCTCCTCATGATCGTGATCGCGTCCGTGCTGTTGAGGGTGGCCTCCGCCATCTATCAGGGGGATTCGGTCGAACCGCTTCCCGGCACCTATGATCAAATCTCCTATCACGGATTGGCCGTACGGGTTTTGGACGGACATGGGTTCAGTTTCGCAAAAGGCTGGTGGCCCGCAACTCCGGCAGGAAAGCCTACCGCACACTGGAGTTTTCTCTATGTTCTGTATCTGATCGGAGTCTATGCGCTGACCGGCGTTCACCCGCTGGCTGCACGTCTGATCCAAGCCGTTTTGGCCGGCATCCTGCAGCCCTGGCTGACCTTCCGTCTCGGTACCCGGCTCTTCGGCGAACGGATCGGCCTGGCGGCGGCCGGCATCGCGGCCGTCTATGCTTATTTCATCTACTACGCCGGTTCGCTGATGACGGAAACCTTTTACGTCCTCTGTATTCTCTGGGCCCTCGATCTGGCAACGTCCATGGCTGAAAGTGCCGGCCGAAGAGTGCCGCCACTCGAATCGTCCTTGCCGCGGGTCTATCGGATTCCATACCGGTCCTGGCTCATGCTTGGCTTGGCTCTCGGGGGCGCCGTCCTACTCCGACAGGTCTTCCTGTTCGTCATTCCCGTTATCCTTCTCTTCCTTGTCTGGCGACTGCTCTGGAGATCCGGGCCATCGAGGCCGAGTCTTGGTCGCTTCGCGAAGGGTGCCATGTTGAGTCTGGGAGTGATCGTGCTGATGATCCTGCCCTGGACGATCCGCAATTACCGGGCCTTCGATCGATTCGTACTGCTGAACTCGAATGCGGGCTTCGCATTCTTCTGGGGAAATCATCCGATTCACGGCTACTACTTCATCCCGATCCTTCCGGGGCCCGACCCGGAGCACCCGACAACCGGATACGGAGAGCTCATTCCGAAGGAAGTCCGAGGCCTGGATGAACCCGCGATGGATGCTGCTTTGATGAAGCGGGGCCTCGGCTTCATCCTGGACGACCCGGTGCGCTACATTTTCCTCTGCATCACCCGAGCTATCGAGTACTTCAAGTTCTGGCCGTCGACCGAGTCCGGTCTGGTCAGCAACATCGCCCGCGTCGCCTCCTTCGGCCTCTGCCTGCCCTTCATGCTGTGGGGCATGGTTGTCTCCCTGGGGGGCCTTCTGAACGATCTCCGAACTAACCGCTCGGTTCGCCAGTCAGATATGCGCGATGGCACACTGCTCCTGATCGCTGTCGCCGCACTCTATTCGGTCATCCATCTGATGACTTGGGCTCTCGTTCGCTATCGGATTCCCGTCGACGCCATCATGATTCTCTTTGCGGCTGTCGGCGTCGTCCGATGCTATGACAGCCTCGGCTTCCGGCTGCCTCGATTTCGGCGAACTACTATCACCTGAAGAGCGGAATTCATGAAAGGGCAACACGATGAATGTCCAAGCTGAGGGCATTTCCGTCCCGAGGGTAGAGTCGTATCCCGGTGAGGTCGCCGTTTCACTCGGGGCACAGCGGCGCATCTTGAGGTTGGTACTCGTACTGACCGACGTGCTGGCGCTCGGAGTGGCCTTTCGCATTGCATTTTGGTTTCGTTTCGATCTTCACTGGACGACTTCGCCGGGCATCGTACCGGATCTGCTCTTCTATTCCAGTCTGGCTGCCGTCCTGGTGCCGCTCTGGGTCCTGGTCCTGATGATCTTCAATCTCTACGACCTTTTCCGGATTCTGGGGGGCGTGTCCGAATACGCCCGGATCTTCAACGCTTGTACGACGGCCACGATGCTCGTCGTCCTGGCTACCTTCATCGTCCCGGAGTTCGTCGTCTCCCGTTTCTTCGTGATCGGTTCCTGGTGCCTCTGTTTCATTCTGTTGTCGGCCAACCGCTTCATCCTGAGAAGAATCGTCTACCGGCTGAGACCGAAAGGCTATCTGCTGGTCCCCTGTGTGATCGTCGGCGTCAATGAGGAAGCCCGGACCCTCGCTGAAGACCTCTCCGATTGGCGCCTGTCCGGCCTTCGGATCCTTGGCTTCGTCGCCAGGGACGGCGGAGCCGAGCGCCCCCTCTTCGCGGGCCGCCCCGTGCTTGGCTCGATCAAGGGAATCCGCGAGGTGATCGCCCGCTACGGCGTCGAAGACATTGTCGTCTCCATCACGGCTTTGAGCCGACGGGAACTGCTTCTCCTCTGTGAACAGGTAAACGAGCTCGAGAACGTTCACCTCCGTCTCTCTTCGGGCCTCTACGAACTGCTGACGACCGGCGTCCAGGTTCGTACCCTTGGCTCCGTCCCTCTGGTCAGCTTGAGGAAGATCCGTCTGGAGCCCGAGGAGTTCTACATCAAGACGGCCCTGGAGTATCTGATCACGATTGGCGCATTGTTGGTCCTTTCCCCAGTCTTACTGGCCATCGCCCTCCTGATCCGGCTCGATTCGCCCGGGCCGATTCTGCACCGTCGTCGAGTGCTCGGTGTCTCGGGGAGGGCCTTCGATGCCTTCAAGTTTAGAACCATGTACATCGACGGCGACGAGATCCTGGACCAACGGCCCGAACTGGCCGAGGAACTCCACCAGAACCACAAGCTGCGAGATGATCCCAGAATCACCCGGGTGGGAAAATGGCTGAGGAAATTCAGCCTCGACGAGTTGCCCCAATTGTTCAATGTCCTTTTCGGCCAGATGGGATTGGTCGGCCCCCGCATGATCAGCCCGGATGAGGCCCGGAAATATGGGCGCAAGAAGCTGAACCTGCTCACCGTCAAGCCGGGACTGACCGGTCTCTGGCAAGTCTCCGGCCGATCCGACCTTTCCTACGACGAGCGCGTCCGGCTGGATATGTACTACATCCGAAACTATAGTGTCTGGCTGGATCTGCAAATTTTGTTCATACAGACCATTCCCGCCGTGGTTCGGGGCCGCGGCGCTTACTGAAACCTGGAGAAGATATGAAAGTACTGATCACGGGCGGAGCGGGCTTCATCGGCTCCCACATCGTGGATGCCCTGCTCGAGAAGGGGCACGACGTCGCTGTCGTCGACGACCTCTCATCGGGCAGACGCCGGAACGTTCCCCAGGGAGTCAAGTTCTATCAAGTGGACATTCGCAGCCCGGAACTGGAAGATGTCTTCCGGCATGAGCGACCCGAGGTCGTGAGCCATCAGGCCGCCCGCGCCAACGTCAGGGAGTCGTTGGAGAAGCCCGTACTCTACGCCGAGGTCAACGTGGTCGGTTCGGTCAATCTCCTCGAGTGCTGTCGAAGGAACGGCGTACGGAAGATCATCTATGCATCGACGGGCGGCGCGGTCTACGGAGAACCCCGCTTTCTCCCGGTGACCGAAGACCATCCTATCCATCCGCTCGATCCGTACGGGGCCAGCAAGCATCATGTCGAGCACTATCTCGAGCTCTACCAAGTAAATCACGGACTCGACTTCACTGCCCTGCGATATCCGAATGTCTACGGCCCGCGTCAGGATCGCCACGGCGAGGCCGGCGTCGTCGCAATCTTCACCGGCCTGATGCTCGAGGGAACACAGCCGGTGATCAACGGTACGGGCGATCAGGAGAGGGATTTCGTCTTCGTCCGCGACGTGGCCCGGGCCAACCTCCTCTCCCTAGAACGGGCCTCGGGCAGCATCCTCAACATCGGGGGCGGGGTCGGAACCTCGGTCAACCAGATCTACGCTCAGCTGGCTGAGCTGACGGGATTCAAACAGGGGCCCCTTCATGGTCCGGCAAAACAGGGAGAAGTAAACCGGATCTTCCTGAACCCGGAAAAAGCGCACCAGGAACTCGGCTGGAAGGTCGAGATCCCCCTGGAGGAAGGCCTGAGCCAAACCGTTTCTTCTTTGCAGTAGGTCGAAATGCAGATCGGCTACCTCCTCCAGGCGGGCGTACCCGACGTACGCCCGCCCGTTGTTTCTGGGCCCGGTAAACACGTCGTTCATGTGATCCGCGGGTTGATCGAGTTGGGTCACCGCGTTCGCACGATCGTGGTTCTGGACGGTCGGATCTGGCGATCGGACGACCTCCTGGAGTTCACCCCGATTCGAGTCGATTACATCGACCGGGGACCACTCCGACTCCTGGAGCGACTCGTGCGACGGATCCAGGGCGACTTGAAACTCCCCTATCTCTCCTTGTTCGACAGCGTCCGCTTTGCACGGGCCGCCTGTCAGGAACTTGCCGGATGCGATCTGCTCTACGAGCGGTTCGGCTGGATGGGTTACGGTGGGGCCATCGCCGCGAAGGCGCTCGAGGTTCCCCATGTACTCGAAGTCAACGGTGATCATCTTTCGGAGATGGAAATGCTTGGCGTCGCACCTCGGGGACTTCAATTGCGGATCTCCAGTCGGGTTACCGGGTGGGCGGCCCTGAGAGCCTCTCGGACGGTTGCCGCAGGCGCCGGCTGGGGTCGCCGGCATATCGAACGGTGGGGTCTGGCCCCCGAAACCGTGTCAACTGTCGACAACGGAAGCGAGTTCGTGGAGATTCTTCAGCGCAGCCAGCTCAGGGCCTTTCGCAGTGACGATGGCGATTGCGGACCGATCACGATCGCTTACATCGGTGCCTTCGAGCCGTGGAGCGGACTGGCCGTTCTCATGAACGCTCTGGCGGACGTCGTCTCACGAGGCATAGACGTACGACTGGTCCTCGCCGGCAACGGAAGTCTGAGCGATTCACTCAAACAGCTTCGGAACGACCTCGGCCTGAATGGATGCGTGACTTTCACCGGTCAACTAGAACCGTGTCGGGTGGCTTCACTGCTGGCAGACTCTCATATTGGAGTGTCACCCTATTGCGGACGCGTCGAATTTTCCGGACTCAAGCTGATCGATTACAAGAGTGCCGGACTCGCGATTATCGCCTCGGGCCAGGCAGGCGAACCTGCCGTACTCGACGATGGGAGAACCGGCTGGGTCGTGCCCCCCTGTGACGCTCGAGCCCTGGCCGAGGCCATCGCGCTTCTGGCGTCCAACATCGAACTACGGAACCGACTGGGAAGAGCGGCCCGAATCGAGGCAGAGCGCGATCACAGCTGGAAGATAACGGCGGCTCATCTCGATGCGCTCTTTCAGCAAACCGTCTCCACGCAACGTGGGAGAGAGCGCGCATGAGCGAGCCGACGGCACCCGCAGCACCCTGGTTTTCCGTGATCGTTCCCGCGTACAACCACGCACAGTTTCTGCCTGAAGCCGTCGCCAGCGTCCTCGATCAGAGCTTCTTCGACTTCGAAGTGGTGGTCATCGACGACGGCTCGACCGATGAGACGCCCCGGATCGTCCCGCGTCACGACGTTCGCGTACGCTATTTTCGCCAGGAGAACCAGGGCCTGTCAGCTGCGCGGAATTCGGGAATCCGGGAGTCCCGCGGCAGGATCATGACACTCCTGGATGCCGACGATCGGTACGAGCCCTCTTTCCTCGAGGTCATGCGCGGCCTGTTCGATGATTCCGAAACGGACGCAGCCTACTGCGGCTTCCAGAGCATCGACGAACAAGGGAGGTCGCTACCGTTCGGTGGATCGACAGTCGTACCGCCCAATCAACTTCGCATGCATTTACTCAACGGCAACTTCGTGGTGCCCTCTTGTATGGCCGTCCGCAAATCATGCTACGAGGTCGTCGGCCCTTTTGATACGGAGCTCCGATCGTGCGAGGACTGGGACATGTGGCTGCGGCTGTCCCGGCAGTTCTTGATCCGCGGAACCCCGGAACGGCTGGTGCGCTATCGGGTTGTCACGAGGAGTATGTCGAGTGACCCGAGTCGGATGCTCAACTTCCGGATGGCTGTATTGGACAAGCACCTGAGCGAAAAGGAGACACCTGCAAGCCTCGCGCGAGAAGCCAGGGGCAACGCTCTTCTCAGAGCAACCGTTGAGTACCTGCAAAACGAGGATCTCACGAACGCCGTCGGGACCTATGTCAGGATGGTGCAGGCCTATCCTCGTCTGGCCACCTCGGAGAGGACCTATTTCGAGATCGCGTGTGGCACTCAGCCGCGCGGTTTCGCTGGAGATTCCGGAAGCTTCGATCCGTCCGCTGCAGCATATGTCCTGTCGGCGATGCTCGAGAAGCTCGAGACAGCGTCGCCACCGGTCACGGCAGCAATGCGTCGTAAGGCCTTTGCGAAGACTCGCCTCGCTCTCGGCAAACTTTGTTACGCATCAAAGAACCCAGGCCTTTCGAGACGATTTTTGTTGGAAGCGGCGGCAGCGGATCCGGGACTGACTTTGGCACCTCACATGTGGTCACGGTTTCTGAGGTCCATGATTCCATCCCGAACAACTCACTCGGAATCGGAGAAGTCCTCGATCGACGAAAATCGGTCCGATTCTCGGCCGTCACAGCCCTAGTTGTTGAATAGATGCGGATTCTCTTTCTTTCAAACTACTATCCACCCTTCGACTTCGGCGGATACGAGCAGTTGTGTCAGGAGGTCGGCGAACACCTTTCGGACAGAGGACACCAGATCCGGGTCCTGACCACCAATCGCGGACGGACCGGATCCGACGAACATCGAGGAATCCCCGTATTTCGGGACCTCTGGGAGATCTCGGATATACACTTTTACAGGCCCCTCCGTTTCTTCCTCTATTGGAGAAGAAACGAACTTGCGAATCTGGGGGCTCTCGAGCGCCACGTCCGGGATTTCCAACCGCAGGTCATGCTCGTCTGGGGAATGTGGAACCTTTCTCTGGCTCTTCCCCACTATGCAGAGAGCCTACTTCCCGGTCGAGTAGGCTACTACATCTGCTCCTACTGGCCGAACGATGAAGACCCCCACGCTCGATACTGGTCGCTGCCGATGCGGCACAAGTCTCTGCAGCCCCTAAAGACCCTCCTTGGCCGGGTGGTGACCCGACGACTTCAACACCACGGATATCCTCCTGAGCTCGAACTCCGGCACGCAGCTTGTTGCAGCAACCATGTCAGGGAATCGCTCGTCGCCGTGGGAAAGCTTGCCCCGACAGCACAGGTTCTTCACAACGGAATCGATGGAACCTGGATGCAACTAACTCCGCGGGCAGAGGGTCGGCTCAGCTCGAACCGTCCACTCAGACTTCTCTATTTTGGCAGGCTCATCGCCGACAAGGGTGTTCACACGGCCGTCGAAGCGATGGCACATCTAGCGAGTGTCGGACTGGGGGACAAGGTGACTCTTTCCATCGTCGGACACGGACACCCGGACTACGAGGCCGAACTGCTCCGGCAGATCCGAGAGCGGGGCCTGACCGAGCGGGTGACCTTCGCCGGCCAGGTCTTACGACGGGAGATACCCGCCTGGCTGCGGTGGCACGATGTCTGTCTATTCACGTCGATCTGGCCGGAACCGATGGCCCGAAGCGTGATGGAAGCGATGGCTGCGGGCTTGCTCGTCATCGGAAGCCGGACGGGAGGCCAGGTCGAGATGCTCCAGGAGGGGATTAATGCGCTGACCTTTGCCCCTGGGGATTCTCCGGCGCTGGCAACGCAGATCCGCAAGGCGCTGATGGAGCCCGAGCTTCGAAAGCGCCTGGCAGAGCAGGGTCGGCGCACCGTCGCGCAGCGGTTTTCACTCACTCGAATGGTCGACGAGATGGAGACGTTTCTCGAAGAGATTGCCGTGTCCGATTCTCCGAGAACGCAAGTCAGGACGTGCGCGGTCCGATGAATGCCGGTCTGATCATCTCATGCTCTTCAACACACCCGAATATTTCCTTTTCCTCCTTGTAGTCCTAGCCGTTTACTACCGATCGGCCCACCGGACGCAGAATATCTTCCTCCTGGTGGCGAGCTACTTCTTCTATGCCTGCTGGGACTACCGCTTCCTGTCTCTGATCGTACTGTCGACTGCAGTCGACTTTCTCGTGTCTTTGAGACTCGAGCGATCCAAGAATCCGTCGACTCGGAGGATGTTCCTCATGACGAGTGTCGTGGTCAACCTCGGGATTCTTGGAGTCTTCAAGTACTTCAACTTTTTTGCCGATAATGCGGCTCGGCTGCTCGGGTCGCTTGGGGTTCATGCGAGTTACTCGGTTCTCTATATCGTGCTGCCCGTGGGAATCTCTTTCTATACATTCCAGACACTGGGCTACACGATCGATGTCTTCAACCGCCGCATCCCTGCGGTCCGTAATCCGCTGGACTTCGCGCTGTACGTCGCCTATTTTCCTCAGTTGGTAGCCGGCCCGATTGAGCGAGCATCTCATCTGATCCCAGCACTGAGGAAGGACCGAAGAGTCACTCGAGAGATGATTTCGAGTGGATTGACTTTGATTCTGATCGGCCTCTTTCGTAAAGTCGTGATTGCGGACGGACTCGCTCAACAGATCGACCCTGTCTTCGCCTCACCGTCCTCGTATTCGAGTCCCGTCCTACTGAAGGCGGTATACCTGTTTGCTCTCCAGATCTATTGCGATTTCGCGGGCTACTCGGATATCGCGAGGGGATCCAGCAGATTGCTCGGCATAGAACTAATGGTGAACTTCAATCATCCCTACTTCGCTACAAACGTCTCCGATTTCTGGCATCGATGGCACATTTCTCTCTCGACGTGGCTGCGGGACTACCTCTACATTCCTCTCGGGGGTAACCGGCATGGAAAGTTCAAGACTTACCGCAATCTCATGCTGACCATGCTCCTCGGAGGTCTCTGGCACGGAGCCGCTTGGTGCTTCGTCGCCTGGGGAGGGCTGCACGGTGCGTATCTCGCGGTCTCCCGATTCTTCTCGCGCATACTCCTGCAATCGGAAATCGAGGACCTGCCGCTTTGGTCGGGTCGTCGCATCGTTGCGATGATCCTTACTTTTCATCTGGTGCTGTTTACCTGGGTCTTCTTCAGATCTCCGGGCCTCTTGAGTGCTCTCAACTTTCTACGGCTGATCTTCTCGTTCCGGGGGATGGATGAATGGGCCCAAGTACTCCCGTTGGTGTTGGTACCTTGGGTACTGGTCCTTCTCATCGATGTGCCGCAGCACCTCAGCGGTCATCATGAGATTCTCCAGCGAGTACCCAACTTCGTCCGACAGACCGCAACAGCCGCCATGTTGGCAGCGATTCTGCTGGGTTTGGGGACCCACGCGCCATTCATCTATTTCCAGTTCTAGTTGGATGCGTTTCTTTAGATCGAGCTTGTGGCTGTGGATTTTGGTGGCCCTCCTACTTTCCGGAGAAATCCTGCTCCGCTTGCCTGCGGTGGCCGGTTCCCTGCCTCGCCCCGAAACGACCCTGTGGCACGCCCCTCTGATTGATGCAAAGATGCAGTACTTCAGAGAATTCGCCCGTGCTCGCAAACTGGACGTTCTGTTTATCGGCAACTCGACAGTTCAATGCGGCATCGACCCCGAGACCTTCGATGAAATCCGAGGCAACTCCATGCCTTCACGCGGAGGGTCGTTCAACGGAGGCATCGAAGGCCTCCCTCCGTTTGGGGTCCGCCTCTTTCTGGACATCTATCTGAGCTATAGTCATCCTGCGGTCGTCATCTACGGATTCAGTCCACAAGACCTGAATTCAGCGAGCCCGTGGGCTCAAAACGTCACCGACCGAGTCCAATCAGCTCCTCTTGAAATCGCAGAGGCTCGACGAGGAATCCGGGGCGAACTCGCCCATTTCTTCCTTCGCTACTCGCTGGTCTACCGTTACCACTTTCTGCTTCATCAGTGGATTCTCCGGGGGGGCCAGAGCCCGCCGACACAATCCGTATACTTCGATCGGCGTGGATTTGACGCCCAAAGGAAGAAGCTCTCGTCAATTGCTTCGACACAACGGAACATCCTCCGGAACCGCGCGGGGATTCTCAACTACAACTTAGAGGGCCTTCAGAGGGATGAACTCGTACGACTCATTGAGCGCTGCCGACAATCGAACATCGAAGTGATTCTGGTGAACATGCCCTTGGCCAAAGGGTATCTCGGAAACCTGGACAGACCTTCTGATTATACGAGCTACTTGAGCACTCTCGAGCAGCTTTCGGCGGAATATCACATTCGCTTTTGGAATCTCGAAAATCGTCCGCCGGTATACATCAATGACGATGAGTTTTCCGACCTGAACCATTTGAATGGTACGGGTGCACTCAAACTGACGAGGATGCTTGCGGCTCGGTTCAAAACAATACCTTCGCCCGCACACGGACACGTCACCCCTTCCGCCTTGATCTCAGGGCAAGATGCAACCGCCTCACGGTCGACGGGAAACCAGTGAGACTTCCCTATTTGTTCTGGGATGTGAACCCAAACCATCGGGCGACCGTCTTTCTGGCGGGAGTCGGACGGAGCGGCACGACCTGGGTGGCCGATATGCTCAATCATAGGGATCAGTACAGGGTCATCTTCGAACCGTTCCACCCGCACCGGGTCCCGGAAGCGGCCTGCTTTGAATATCACCAGTACCTCAGCCCGGATGATGCTCGACCCGACCTGTACGATGCGGCGCGGAGGATCCTGACGGGACGTTGCAGAACGGAATGGTCCGATCGTGAGAACCGGTCACGAGTTGCCGTTCGTCGCCTCGTCAAGGAGGTCCGGTCGAATCTTATGTTGAAATGGCTGCATCGCCGTTTTCCGGAGATGCCCATCCTCCTCTTGCTCAGACACCCGTGCGCGGTCGCGAATTCCTGGTGCCGGTTGAACTGGGGAATTGAAGGAGGAGAGCGCGACGATCTCCAAATCCTGCTGTCTCAGGACGCGTTGGTCGTCGATTACCTCAGCCCGTTCCTTCTCCTGGCCGAATCGGTCTCCGACGACTTCGAGCGAAACGTACTCATCTGGTGCATTCTCAACTATGTACCCTTGCGGCAGCTTTCCAGAGACGAGGTCCATCTCGTCTTCTATGAGGAGCTTTGCCTGAACCCTCAGAAGGAAGCGGGCCGGATGTTTGACTTCCTTGGGCAACGTCCATCGAGGCTCGATCCACAGCTGTGGAAAAGGCCTTCTTCACAGGCTCGTCCGGACAGTCCCGTCCTCACGGGCGGGAGCCTCGTGGACAGCTGGAGGCAGGAAGTTCCGGCCGCCTCGTCCGCTCGAGCCATGGAAATACTCGCTTCATTCGGGCTCGACAGCATTTACTCCATGGATTCTCGTCCCAACGTAGAGGAAGCGGGCCGCTGGCTGGAGCGGACTTGACCGGCGCTGACACACGATGAGGATCCTTTTCGTCTCCAACTACTTTCCTCCCGATTCGAGGGGTGGCTACGAGCAGTGGTGCCTCGAAGTAGCGGGGGCGTTGCAGTCCAGAGGTCATGAACTGGCCGTGCTGACCGGCAAATCGACTGTCGCGGCAAAAGAGGACAACCTGCCGTTTCAGGTGTTTCGTGAATTGAATCGCGAGGTTACGAACGGGCTTTCTTCTTCGATTGGGCGGATACTTCGGCAGAAGTCTCTGGTCACGGAAAACCTGGAGCAGACCCGAAGGATCCTCGAGCAGACGTCACCGGAGGTCGTGCTGATATGGGGGATGTGGAACATCCACCGTGCTGTCCCGGCACTCATCGAACGACTGATGAAAGACAGAGTGGCCTACTACTTCTGTGACTACTGGCCTTCACTCCCCAGTGCTTTCCGGCAACAATTGCAGGCTCCGGCACGTCGCAGGTATGCGGCATGGGCCAAGCGTCTGTTGTACTCGGTGCTGGCTCGAATGACGGACGATTTCGAGGAATACCCCCTCTCCTTGACGCATCCCTTCTTCGTTTCGAGGGCGGTCCGGAAGCAACTGATTTCCCTCGGCGTTCGAGCCGCCCACGGAACCATTATCTATGGTGGAACCGACCTGATCGGCACGGACCGGGAGGTGCCCGGCGTCGACGGAGCCAATCGGATCCGCCTGGTCTACGTCGGCCGGATGGCTCATGAGAAGGGTGTTCACACAGCTGTGGAATCGGCACGCATCCTGACGCAGTGGGGCGAATGCTTTTCGATCGACTTCTACGGGAGTGGTGATCGCGACTATCTCGCCCGCCTTGAGAGACAAGTCTACCGTCACGGACTGCAGAGCCATGTGCGATTCCGGGGTTCGGTCGATCGCGCCGCCATACCCGGGATCCTGGAGGGCTATGATGTCCTGCTGTTCCCTTCCGAATGGGAAGAGCCGTTCGCCCGAGTCGCGCTCGAGGCGATGGCGGCGGGACTGATGGTCATCGGAACGACGACCGGGGGGACCGGCGAGCTCCTCCGGGACAACGAGAACGGCTTGACCTTCCGAGCGGGAGATCCGGAGGGACTGGCAGCTCAGATTCGCCGGATCCTCCACGATCCTCGCCTATGCCACCGGCTGGCCCGAGCCGGGCGGGACGAGGTCCGACGGAATTTCAGCCTGGAGCGGATGGTCGACGACCTGGAAGCCGCATTCGAAGGTATCCGAAGTCTCCAGAAGGCGTTCGAGGGTCCGTCTCCGATTCGACCCGAATCGAAGCGGTTCCCGACTCGCCGCTCCGACGAAGGATCGATGCAGGCACAGGACGAAGCGGGAGGATCTCGGTGACGCAAGAAAAGGTTTTGATTACGGGAGGCGCAGGATTCATCGGCTCGAATCTGGTTCACCGGTTGCTGGAGTCCGGTCATAGAGTCGTCGTTTACGACAACCTCTCTCGATCAGGATGTGAAGCCAATGTGTCCTGGCTGAGGGAACATCATTTTTCCGACGCTTTGAGCTTCGTCCGCGCAGACATCACCGATTATCCTCGTCTGAGAGACGCGATGCGGGGTGCGTCACGCGTGTACCATCTGGCCGGCCAGGTCGCCGTCACCTCCTCGGTCTGCAGTCCAAGACTCGACTTCGAAGCGAATGCCCTCGGCACGTTCAACGTCCTGGAATCCGCTCGCGAGAACGGAGACGACCCGGTCGTGATCTACGCGAGCACCAACAAGGTCTACGGAGAGCTCGACGCGGTCGAGGTCGTCGAAGAAGAAAGCCGATACCGTTTCAAGCATCTGTCCAGAGGCATTCCGGAGACTCAGGCTGTCGACTTTCATTCACCCTACGGGTGCTCCAAGGGGGCCGGAGACCAGTACACCAGAGACTACGCGAGGATCTACGGGCTCAGGACGGTCGTCGTGCGTCAGAGCTGTATCTATGGATACCGACAGTTCGGAGTCGAAGATCAGGGGTGGCTGGCGTGGTTCATCATTGCAGCGCTCAAGCGGCGATCCATCTCCATCTTCGGGAACGGCAAGCAAGTGCGCGACGTGCTCTTCATCGACGATCTTCTGGATGCCTATGAGTCCATCGTCTCGAAGATCGACACGGCCCGAGGCCGAATCTACAATATCGGAGGAGGCGCGGGAAACACGATTAGCATCTGGCGGGAGTTTTCGAGTCTCCTGGAGGAGTTGCTCGGACATGATCTCGAAGTCGCCTACGCAGCTTGGAGGCCGGGCGACCAACCGATCTACATCAGCGACATTGGCAAGGCTGAGCGGGAGCTGGACTGGCGACCCCGGATTTCGGTCAGGGAAGGTGTGACCCGCCTTTACCACTGGATCGAGGAGAACCTCGACCTCTTCGGACACCTGTAAACCGCGGCGTCTGCCCGGACGGAGGAGAACGTGGCGAAAATACTGTTGATCGGTTATCCGACGCCTCATCTGCTCGGCGATCAGCGCATCGACGCCGGTCACTACCGTACCTGGCAATTCCTCGAGCCACTCGCCCTCGCCGGACATGAGATCGAATTCTGTGCCGGAATCCACGGTCAGGAACTCGTTCTCGCGACGAACCGACTTCCATGGCCGAACGTCCGCTGTATCTCGATTCCCTTTGGACGACAGGGCTGGGCCGGAGAACTCCAGAGGGCTCATGACCGTGTCGGACCCGACTGCATCTTCTCCATCAACTTTTCGCATTGCCTCTACTCGACCAAGCTTCGGACCGATCGGCCCCGGTGGATGGATATCTATGGCGATATGCTCACCATCCAGCAGGCCTACTGCTTCCGGAAGCAGTCGAACCGGGGAATGACCACTTCGGTTGCCTTCATGAAGGAAGTTCTTCGGAGCGGGGATCTCTTTTCGGTCTGCGGTGTCCCGCAGAAGCACATGCTGGTCGGAGAGATGGCCATGGCCGGGCGCCTGACTCGGGAGAACTTCGGTTATGAGTTTTCGCGGGTCATTCTTCCCGGGTCGGCACCTTCCCCGGGCCGACAACAGGAAGAACCGAAATGGACGTGGGGAGACAAGCTGAATATATCGCCTGACGATTTCCTGGTTCTCTGGTGCGGTGGGTACAACACCTGGACTGACGTTGAGACACTGTTTCGCGGAATGGAATTCGCGATGCGGAGAAACCCGCGCGTCCACTACGTTTCCGTGGGGGAGAGCACATACGAAGCGCCACAGACAGTCTACTCGGAACTACAGAACATGATCGCAGCATCTTCGCACCGGGACCATTTTCATCTCGTGGGTTGGCAACCGTGGCAGAAGGTGGCCGACTTTTATCTTCTGAGCGATCTGGGGCTCAACATCGATGCCATGCATTACGAAACGATCTACGGTACAAGAACTCGATTAGTGGAAATGATCGGGGCCGGTTTACCCGTCTTGTCCAGCACCGGTTCGGAACTGAGCAATCTCTTAAGTTCATGGGGAGCGGGCCTGTGCTTCGAGGTGGGCGACTGGCAGGGATTGGGCGAGGCGATTCTGAAATCGTCACGTGACGAAGCATTGAGGCTACGAATGAAGTCCACTGCCCAGGAGATCGCCAGAACGAAGCTCTCCTTCGAGGAGACGACGAGGGAAGCCCTTTCCTGGGCCGCCGATCCGCAACCGGCCCCCGATCGAGCCGGTCATGAGGATCCCTGGCGGAAGCGTTTGGAGTTCCGGCTAAGAGCTAGAGTGAGAGCAGGCCTCTGGCACATGGTCGGAATTGACCAATGACTTATACTCCACGTCAGGAGGTGGCGTAAACATGGGCAAGCCAACCGAGCCCAGTCGGCGGGTCGCGGTCGTGGAATGGTCTGCTCCGAGCGACGAGTGCGCCCGCGCGATCGGCTCGGCACTAACGTCGCTGGGCCACACTGTGATCTACTTCGGACCCCAGGATCCGGTCCCGGAGGGGGTGGACGTCGTCTTTCTATTTGCGCCATACGGCGATCTGCTTCCACGTCTCGAAGAAGCAGCCGGCAAATCACCACCTCCTGTCACGATCCAGTGGAACCTGGAAGGCTTTCCCGATCTGCGGATTCCTCTCCCGTTGACCATGTTCCTCGCTTCTATGAGATCCGGAGTCGGGAGGATCGTCAGAAGACACAACGGTCTCAAGCGTGTTGCCGGTTCTTTTCTCGACCGTCGATTGCTTCGATTTCGGTATGTCGGAGACTACCACTACGCCTGGCAAAAGGGACTGCTACACGTCCTCGCCGACGCATCCGAGGTGTATGCACGACTCCACAGAGCGCGCGGCATCCCCGTGGTGGCGGCTCCCTGGGGCAGTATTCCTGACTGGTACGACGACCTTCAATTGGAGAGGGATATCGATGTGCTCTGGATCGGGAAGAGGGGTTCGGGCAGACGAAGCCGACTCTTGGATCGAGTTCGGTCGGAAATCGAGAAGGAGGGCGTCCGTATGCATGTGGCGGACAACGAAGAGAATCCGTACGCCTTCGGACACGACCGAACGGTGCTCTTGAACCGCTCGACGATTACCCTAAACATCACCCGAACCTGGTACGACGACAACATGTCGCGGCTCGCGATGGCCATGTCAAATCGATCGCTGGTTGTTTCGGAACCCCTTCAGGAACACTGTACCGATTATCAGCCGAATGTCCACTACATTTCGGTTTCTCCGGACCAGATTCCAAGCTCCATTCTCCACTACCTCGAGCATGAAACGGAGCGCCAGGAGTTCGTCGAGAGAGCCTACGAGTTGATGGTGAACCGTGTAACTTTTCGTCGCAGCATTGAACGAATTATGACCGCTCTGTATGAAGCTGAGAAGTCCGGATCTGTGCGGCATCGCTCCTGAGCGGGTGAAGTTCGTTTCGGAGTGAAGACCGGTCGGCGTCAAACGGTATTATCGCAAAGTAATTGAAGAAGGAAGCCGGGGCGCTTGCGGAGTATCCCGAAATTGAACGTGGAAATGAAAGCGACAGCACCCACGAGCCACAGGGAGGCGGAGCAACCTCGGATCGCGAGTTGGCGGCAGTTTCGCTCCGCCGTCGGATCTCGGCCAAAGAATCTCCTGAAACGGCTGCCGGAATTTCGAAACGCTCTTCTGATCACGGGATGCCAACGGTCCGGGACCACGATGCTGGCCCGACTCTTCAACCAGAGTGAGGGGATGACTCCCCACTGGGTTGAAGGAGATGATGAACTTTCCGGAGCCTTGCTCCTTGCCGGCATGGCCGAATCCGATGCATCGGGGCGTTACTGTTTTCAAACCACGTATGTCGACGAGTCATACCCTGAGTACCTGCAGTACAAGGGCGATTTCCAGATGATCTGGGTTCTGCGGAATCCGTATTCAACAGTTTTCTCGCTCGCCTACAACTGGCCCTCGGAAGCTCTGAATCGTACCTTCGAGCAAGCGGTGCTCCCTGGAATGGCCGGTCTGAGGGGCCGGTTTTACAGGACGATCGGGGGCGCCCGGATCGAGTCCCTCGAGAAGGCATGTGCCTTATACAGCTGGAAACTGGCACAACTCTCGATCCTCAGGAAGGCCCTCGGCAGGGAGAATATCCTGGTCGTCGACTATGATGCACTCGTCACCGAAAAGGAGACGCTCCTTCCGTTCCTCTATCGGTTTGCGAGATTGCGCTACAAGCCAGAATATGGGGAGTACATTCACACCCGGAGCGTCGGCAAGAGAAATGCCCTGACCCGACGAGAGCAGAGAATCGTCGAGCGTAGGTGCGAGCGAGTCTACCAGGAGTCTGCGGCCCTCGTCGATGTGCCGGGCCGCGCAAGGAAAACGCTCTGGTGAAGACGGTTCAGTTCAGGGCAGTTTTCAAACGATACCGCCTCGGCTTGAGCCGGACGAGTCTCCCGACGCTCGTTTCCAACTCACTCAGAAAATTGGTGAGAAGGGACGGGACGACAGCCCGTCAAGAGCTTTGGGCGGTTCGGGATGTGTCGTTCGATCTCAACCGGGGACAGTCCCTTGCACTGGTGGGTCCGAATGGCGCCGGAAAGACGACTATCCTGAAGCTGTTGGCCAAGATCACTCGACCGACCTCGGGAACGATCAGCATCCATGGCCGGCTCTCCGCGTTGATCGAACTGGGGGCAGGATTCCACCCCGATCTTACGGGTCGCGAGAACATCTTCTTGAACGGAGCGATCCTGGGCCTGCCCCGAAGCGAGATTCGAAGACGCTTCGATGAAATCGTCGCCTTTTCTGAGCTCGAGGACTTCATCGACACACCCGTGAAACGCTATTCCTCGGGAATGGCAGTGCGTCTCGGATTCTCCGTCGCCGCCTGCATCGAACCTGAGATTCTCCTGGTCGACGAGGTGCTGGCCGTCGGGGACGCGACTTTTCGAAAGCGCTGCATGGACAGGATTGCCGAATTGCTGGCTAAAGGAACGAGCATCATCTTCGTTTCTCACAACCTTTGGCTGGTTCAGTCGGTCTGTGAATCCGCCATTTACATCCAGAAAGGTCGCCTGGTCCTTCAGGGTCGGGCAGCGGAAGTCATCGAGCGATATGACCGCGACATTCAGCATGAGCGAGCTCGCAAGCTCGAGATCGATGAGGTGGAGTTCGACGACAAAGAGGTCGAGATTTCACGGGTCGAAGTTTTGCCGGCCCCCGACCACGTCGGTTTGTCCTCATCCAAACCTGCCGTGCTTCAGATCCACTACATTGCCTTTGCGGACACGGTCGTGCAGCTGGTCGTCCGAATCCTACGATCGGATGGATTAACCTGTTGCATGATCCGTTCCCGACTGGATGACCTGTCTTTTGCCCTGCAACGTGGGGAAGGGATCGTAACCTTACGCCTGGATCCCATCCAGTTGTATGGAGGGGCCTATTACGCTCAGGTGATTGCGCGGGACGAAAGCGACTCGTTCGGTCTGCACTCTGCGACTTCGCCGCTCTTCTACGTCGCAGGTTCTGTTCTGAGTCATCAGGAGATGAACGGGGTTTTTGAGCCCAATCGGGAATGGAAACATGAAAGAGGCTGATTTACCGGGAACCTTCGTGCAGACCCAGGAGTCGGCTACCTTGACCCGGTTACTGAAGTCCAAGGAACTGCTTTGGGCCTGGACAGGTCGGACGATCCGTGGCAGGTACCAGCAATCGTTGCTTGGTTGGCTTTGGGCCGTCATTCAGCCGGCCGTCTCGGTGATTATTCTGACGATCGTGTTTACCCGGTTCGTTCGAGTCAATACCGGCGACACACCCTACATCCTCTTCTCCTTCGTGGGCGTCATTCCTTGGACACTGCTTTCGAACTCGCTTCAGGACATGGCGGACTCGTTGGTGCTCAACATGAAC
This sequence comes from uncultured Acidobacteriota bacterium, assembly GCA_963823995.1. Lineage (GTDB taxonomy): Bacteria > Acidobacteriota > UBA6911 > RPQK01 > JAPXNP01 > JARRKC01. The sequence goes on along the minus strand of CAWGNQ010000006.1, from coordinate 560,578 downwards.
CTGATCACGAAAATCTATCTTCCGCGCGAAGTACTGCCGATCGCGGCCATGCTGGCCAGATTTACCGACTTCTTCGTCGCGGCCGTGGTCTTCGTAGTCCTGCTGATCGTCTACCAGCTTCCGATCTTCACGATCCCATGGCTGTTTCTGCCTTTGATTCTGATCGTCCAGCTCCTGCTGATCGCTGGAATCGGGCTGACTTGTTCAGCGCTCAATGTCTTCTATCGCGACGTGAAATCGTTGCTGGCGCTCGGCATTCAGATCTGGTTCTACGCCTCGCCGATCATCTATCCCGTGACGATGGTGCCCGAACCTTACCGGCGCTTCTATCTACTGAACCCGATGGTCGGCATCCTTCAGGCCTATCGAGATGTGCTCATCTCAGGAGTTCTCCCTGGGTCGTCATTCATGGTCTCGCTGGTGCTCTCCGTCGTGATCTTCATCGCCGGCTACGGATTGTTTCGGAAGGTCGAGCATCTTTTCGCCGACATCGTCTGAATCATGGAGCATTCCCCGGCTTTCAGCATCGTCATCCCCGCCTACAACCAAGCGGAATTCCTTGCCGACGCGATTCGAAGCGTCCTGAACCAGACTTTTGGCAAATTGGAGATCGTCGTCGTCAACGACGCTTCTCCCGATAGTACTTCGCATGTCGTCGACATGTTCTCGGATCCCCGCATCCATCTCGTGGAACATCCTGAGAACAGGGGGCTTCCGGCCACCCGTAACACCGGAATTCGTTACTCCAATGGAGACTGGATTGCTTTCCTCGATGCCGACGACTATTTCCACCCGGAGAAGCTCGCGACGCACGCGGCCTTCCTGAACGAGCACCCGGAGGTCGGAGTCACCTACAACGGCCGTTACGAGCTGAACTATTCCTCGGACACAATCAGAAACCTCAGTCGCCCACCCCTTTCGGTCGGATTCCTCGATTTCCTGGCTGGATTTCCGTTTGCTCCGAGCGATATGGTGATGCGCCGGAACTGGGCCGTGGCCGTCGATCTGTTCGACGAGGCGTGCGTGAACGGGAGCGAGGACCTGGAGTTCCCTGCCCGCCTGGCGCTGGCCGGGTGCCGATTTGCCAGTGTCGATCGAATCCTGAACTACAGGCGGCATCATTCGAACCGATACCGCAAGAACCTCCGGGAACGGTTCGAGGAAGCCAACGCCACACTCGCCCGGCTCACAGCCGACCCGAGGTGTCCCGAAGGATCCGCGGAGGCGCGCGACGCCGGCATGGCCCACCAGGCGATGGTCCTCGCCTTCCATGCCTTCGTGCAGCATCGAACACAGGAGGGCAGGCAGTTCCTGGAGGATGCCGTGCGCCTGAGGGCGGGTGTCGTCGAGGGTAATCCTTGCGAGCTCGTGAACATGTTCCTTTCTCTGGCGATTGCCGACGACAGCGCTGATCATGTTGCGATCATGTCCAGCATGTTCGAACAGCTCCCGGAGAGCCAACGAAGTCTTCGGAAGCAGGCCGAAAGGGCGATCGCTTATGGATTTCTGGTCAAAATGATCCGAGCTCTGTTCTGGGGCCGCCTGGAGGCGGGCCAAGCATACGCCTCGAAAGCCCGGGACTATCGGTGGACGCAGGAGCCGCCGGACTTGTTACATGAGCTGGCGGATCAGATCTCGATCTACGAATCGGAATTCGGAGCGAAGTCTGCCGACGGGGTGCTGAGGGCTCTCGATCCGTCTCTCACCCTCGTACTCGGGCGGCCCTTCGTCCGCCGGCTGCGTGGACTCTGTTTGATCAACAGAGCCTTTTCGCTTCACCACAAGGGTCAGAGCCGTGAAGTAGCGTCTGCCGCCCTGCGCGGCGTATGGTATCAACCCGGCCAGATCCTCAACCGGGGCCTGCACTCACTGCTGCGACGATCCCTGCTGAAACGGATCTTCTGAACGACTCATGCCAGGACTCTTTGGATTCGTCGATCGCACAGCCTCGACCGGACAGCCCGGACTACTTGACTGCATGGGCCGGGCGCTGACGGAGTTGCCCTCCTATTCGACTGACGTGTACGCCGCAAAAGGAGTCGGACTAGGACGGACATGTTTGAATTTCCTCGGAACGCCCCGACAGCCCTTCTGGAATGAAGCGCGAAGTATCTGTGCGGTCGTGGAGGGTGAGATCTTCGATGTCCAGGCGATCCGTCGGAGACTCGTCCGGACCGGACACGAACCGGCAACAGACGACCCGCTCGGCCTCGTCCCCCATCTTTATGAGGAATCGGGCCTCTTCTTTGCCGAGCAGCTGAACGGAGCTTTCGCGGCTGCCGTATGGGACGCCCGGACGGCACGCCTGATTCTGGCCTGTGATCGGCTCGGAACGTTGCCGCTCTACTACGCACTGACGCCAGACCGCTTCCTCTTTGGCGCCGGAATTCGCTCTCTGCTTGCCGACCGCTCCCTCGAACCCCGAGTAGATGCCACGGCGCTCAGCCAGCTGCTCTCCTTCGAGTTCGTGCTCGACGAACGGACCCTCGTGTCCGGCATCCGACTCGTGCCTCCGGGTTCGCTGGTCGTTTTCGAACGCGACCAGATCCAGGTCCACCGCTACTTCGACCTTCAATTCCGTGAGGACCGGCTGCCAGGTTCGTGGGAGGAGTGTGTCTCCGATTTGACGGACCTGCTCCGACAGGCGATGCGGCGGCAGGCACAGGACAGGAGTGAGGAGAGCGGCATCCTGCTGAGCGGAGGTCTCGATTCACGGGTGCTTTTGGCACTTCTTTCCGACGTCGCCGATCCCGCGAATCAGGTCAGCTTTACTTTTGGTCAACCCGGCTGCGACGATGCCCGGTTGGCTCGGCGTCTGGCCCGTTTGAACGGCAATGCCCACCATTTTCACGTCCTGGATCCTACTTACCTCAAGCACAGTGCGGAACAGGGAGTGATTTTGACCGACGGCATGGAGAGCGTCGTCCACATGCACGCCCTGGCGAATCTGGACCGGCAGGCGGAGAGAGTTCGAATTCTGTTCAAGGGTTTCCTCGGTGACGCCCTGCTGGGTGGCCACCTTCATCTTGGGCTCTGGAACGGCAGCGACCCGGAAACATCTGCGACCCAACTCTTCCACGAGACGGTCACCCTGTTTGGAGAGGAAGAGCAGAAGACGCTGCTCGCTCCAGGAGTTCTCAGGGAAATCGAACACCCTCTGTACGAGGGATTCAAGAAGAGTCTCGGCCGGTCTTCATCGAGCCTGACCGCGAATCGGCAGAATCACTTCGATCTGCTCCAGCGCCAACGTCGATTCATCCTACACGGTGTACAGCTGGTCCGAAGCCGAACTCTCGTGCGGACGCCCTTTTGCGACAACGACCTGGTCGACTATGTCCTGAACCTGCCGCCGGGAGTCCGCTGGAACCGCTCGTTGATCAAAGCCTTTCTCGTCGACTGCCACCCCGCCCTGGCCAAAGTGCCAACGACGGAGGACGGCCTTCCGCTAGCGGATTGCTTCCAGAGTCTGGGGCTCCGCTTCGTCAGGCAGTTGCGCTGGAGGCTCCGGGCCGCCGGCATTTCCGGAGTCGCCTCACCCCGTGCCCGCCCGTACGCCGACTATGATCAGTGGCTTCGCACCGTTTTGCGACCCTGGGCAGAAGAACTGCTCCTGAGCGATCGCGCGCTGGAGAGGGGCTATTTCGTTCCGGAGTCCCTGACCGCTCTCGTTCGACGCCACATGGCCGGCGAGTCCTTGTCGCGCCCGATCGGAATCCTCATCAGTTTCGAATTGTGGAACAGACTGTTCGTGGATCGGGAGGCGGCCCGCTGCTGAAACTTGGCGTCGTAATCGATGGAAACCGGCGTTTCATCGGGGACCTCCTTGAGGACTGGCGGCGCTACTTCGAGGTCGACGTGTTCTCTTTCGACGACTGGCATCCACCTCTCGCTCAGACCCGAATCAACCGTTGGCGGCTGGGGCGGGAGCTTCGTTCGTTTCTTCGCCGCCATGATGTGGTCTTCTTCGAATGGGCTGGACGCCTCCTGATTGAGGCCTCCCTGGTGTCGTCAACAACGCCGCTCATCACACGACTTCATTCTTGGGAGCTATTCGAGTTTGCCGGTCACGTGCGCTGGGACCGCGTCAGCCGCGTAATTCTCGTGAGTCGGGCGATGGAGCGGAATTTTCGAAGCCGCCTTCCCAACTCCACGAGTACGTCCGTCGTCCCCTGCGGGAAAGTTCTTCCCGCCATCGATTCGAAGAGCCGGACGTTTCGGGGCAATCTTGGAATGCTCTGCGACCTGGTTCCGATCAAGAGAGTCTATGAAATGATTCTCTCGCTTGCGGAACTCCACAGACGCGGCTTCCATCTGCGGCTCCATCTGGGCGGTGACCCCAGGCCCGGCGGAGAGAATGAACGCTATTTCACGAGCGTGAAGGGCGCCATCAAACGGCTGGACCTGACGGACTCGGTCGTCTTCCACGGATGGGTGACCGACCCAGTAGCCTGGTTCCGGGACATCGACATCTTCATCTCGAACAGCTACTGGGAAGGGCAACAGAATGCCCTGGTCGAGGCGATGGCGTCCGGCTGCCATTGTCTGGCTCATTTTTGGGACGGTGTCGATGAGATCCTGCCGTCGGAATACGTCTATGCGACCGAATCGGAACTGATCGAGAAGATCACCCGGCACGTTCACTCAACGGATGCCGACCGGCAGGCACATCGCGACCGGCTGCGGGAAATCGTCGAGGAGAAGTTCGAGTTGGAAGAGATGCGGCGCAGGATCCTAGAGATCCTCCTGTCCGCAGCGGAGTCATGACGTTCTCAGTCGCCACTGGAACGTCACGCTCATGGTCAGGGGCGGAACGCCCGCAAATTCTTGGGGCGCGCCGGTGTACCCTCCGGCACGGGCTGCCCCCCGGAGATCTTCAGGGCAACGTCCGACACGAGACTGACGATCGGAATCGTGAGGACACCTGCGGAGGATGCCTGAATGGTCTCGACCCGCGTCGGAGTTGGATCCGCGGCGATCGAATAGGTATCGAACCAGGTAAGGCGATAGTAACCGTCTGCGGCAAAGCCATCGAGTTGCAGGTTGCCCGAGGCGGGTGCGATGGCCACTCCGTCAACGACCTTGTTCCAGGTGTGCGCCTTGTTCTGGATCCACAGATGTGCACGGCCCGCCTGATCGTCCTGCTGACCCTCCACACGCAACTGGTCGTTCGACGAATGCAACGAGATGCTGTGATAGTGGCCATTGTTGAGAGGTACGTCCCGGACGAAATGGTCAAACGTCCGATAGATCTCATAAAGCCCCGGTTTGCCGTCCGGTCCCTCGAGGGTTTCGCGATTTTGTCCCCACCAATACAGCTCCAGCATGGCCCCGGCGTCGAGTTGAGACCACGTGAGATTGTGCAACCAGATTCCCTGCCGGTCCTGTGCCAGCTTTGGATTCTCCTGCTGTACGGAGAGGCGGTCGATTCCCGCCTCTCCGCGGATGATCGGCTTGGTTGCCAGACCATTCCGCTCCGCGTAGTAGTCGACGTTTTCGCGGGCCTCCTTGCTGTAGGCGAGATGGTAGCGCGCGGCGTCGGTCTCGATTTCCGGATCGGTGATCCATCCGGTGCTGATGTAGGCGTGCAGGTCCACGTAATCGACATTCGGATAGGCCGAGTTCGACCAGAATCGATCCGCCGGAAGCGAATGCCAAAAGGACGTTGTGATCAGGTGGCTGTCGGGATGCTGATAGGTGCATCGGGATGCGTCGCCCGATCCGACCGGAGCGCCAAAGACCCTGCAGTGCATGTATTTGCCAAACTCGTCGGTCAGAGCGTAGTGCCGAGCGTTGACTGGATCGCCCTCGTTCAAGAGCTCCCACGAATGGATGCTCGGCGAGTAACCCCACCGCGCCTGCAGATATCGCCACCAGGCCTGCTGGAGCCAACGAACTTTGGTGACTTCTCGATAGTTGCCATAGAAAAATTGTTCATCGTCCTGCGCAAACTCGCCGTTGAAGTCGATCTTGTTCATGATCTTCTCGCCCTTCTCGAGCACGACGAGCTTGAGATAGACCCCATACTTCTCGGCCCAGGCGACGACCTTGTCCAGGTAGAACGAGTTCCGCTGCTGAAAGTAGTGGAGGTGCTGCATCGAAGGCTTGTGCATGATCTCGGGACCGAGACTTCCGTCGCCCAGATCCTCGCGCATCGAGAATCGATCGATGTAAACCTGTCCATTCCTAACATTCTCCAGCACCATGAAAAACTTGGGCAGGAAGTTCCGGCTCCCCGAATCCCAACTGCCTTCCAGAACATTCCAGGCGTCGGGCGCGTTCTGGCCATGGTTCGTCAGCGTTCGTCCTATGCCGCCGTCGAACGAGCGCTGGAAGTCCGAAGAAGCCACATCCGTTTTCACGACCAGTCCGAACGCGGGATGCGAGGGATCCCTCGGCCCCTCGATATTGAAGCCTCGGTAAGTGACCTGGATCCGATAGCGTGTGTGCGGCTTGACTTCCGTTGGAGTGCCCCAGTAGCCGATCACGCGGCAAGCGTCGAACCAACCACTGTTGCCGGCCGGCTCGTAGTCGATTCTCAATTTGATCGACGTTTGGCCGGTGACGTCGTCCGTGAAAGGAAGCACTCCCGCCCTGGGAACGTACCCCAGGTACGTATTCCGGATCTCGTAGTAGGGATTCCACTGGGAACCGAAGATCGAGAGCGGCCCGAGCCAGACACGAACGAGTTGGATGCCGTTTTCCTTCATCTTCTGGAAATCGGCTTCTGTCAACTTCGATCCTTGAAAGCCCAATCCGACGAAGGGGCTTCCGTCATCGAATTCAAAGTACCGTGGATCGGCGGTGCTGACATGGAGGAAACCGGGACTCGGAGAGTCGTGAACGCTGAAGGAGCGGGGTCCACTCACGACCGTTCCCGACGCGTCTGTCACCCGGATTTTGAATTGCCAACTTCCAGTCCGATCGGGTGCAAAACGGACCTTCCAGGAGGTTCGATCCGTGGGATAGAGCCAGGCCTTGCCGTCCCGGATCTCGTCGACGAAGTCTCGAAAGAGAAAACCGGGCTGGCTGTAGACCGTCTGCCAGCCGTCGGGAGTGAAGAGAGCATCGACCGAGATTCCGACGCCTTCTTCGACGCCACGCGGAGGCGCACCGTCATAAGGCCACTGGAGGTTCTGGGCGACTGTGGAGGTCACTTGGAATGTCACCTCGAACTTCTCGAACCTCCCCACGTCGCCGGCGGATTCGACGGAGCTCAGAACCGGTGCCGACAAGCCGATCGTGGACAGGCTGACAACCGTCAGAAAGGCGATCGCGGGCATCTGGTGGCGCGATCCGCGTCGGACCCTGCCCGCCGCCTTCCCGTTCCGATGCCGGAAACGCATCAGGCTGGTCATGCGGTTGCAGAAAACCAAGACAGGATCGGAGGTCGTCATCACGGTCAAGCCCACTTCCGGTTACTCTCCCCCTTCACCGAAATCCCGGAACCGCAACCGCCGCGGACTTGTCGGCGCCGAGGCGGCAGGCAAGGAAAGGGAAATGTAATTGACATCGAAACCGCCCGTCTGCATCAGGATTCGCAAGACGTGCTTGCCGGCGTGCAGGTGGATCATCGCAATCGCGCTGTCCGCGAAGTCTTCCCAGCCTCCAGTGAACGGCAGAAAAAACGAACCGAGCGTTGTTCCGTCGACCTGGATATCCAATCGTCTGTCACCGGTCCTCATTCCCGAAGCCGCCCGAACGGACACAGCATAATTGCCGTCGACGGCAACATCCACCTCATACTCCGTCCAACTGCCGGCCGCAATGTTCGACAGTTTCAGGGTGCCACCGTCGGCGGTGGGGCTGAGCCGAAAGTTGCCCCCGGAGTTCCTGAAATGTTCGACTTCGATCTTCCCCGGAACATCTTCGGACAGAGGTTGTTTTCTGCCGATTCCGGAAAGATAGACCTCGGGTGGTCCGGGATAAGGAGAAAGATCGGGCGACTGGACGGAAAAAGAGGCTGCCGCCGGACCGTCCGTAAGGGGATCGAACGAGAAGTCCAAGGAACAAGAACCGTTGGATTCCAGAGAGAAAGGAGGCGGCGGACAGGTGCCGTTCGCCACACCGAAGGCCCCCGAAGCGTTTTCGAAGTCGTACCCTGTGACCACCATCGACTCCGTGCCCTGGTTCTCGAGCCTGATTGCGTCGGTCACCGCCGTTCCAGCCACAGCCGTTCCAAACGAATGGAACCGGGTCGCCAGCGAGAGATTGCTGAACGGCCGATCGGAGGTTGGGGAGACCTGGGAGGGAATCGCACTCGCGATAAGGTTTGTCACCGAAATCCCCAGTTCCTTGCGAGTTCGGCTTTCCATCGGCCAAGGCCAAAGGGGTTGCGGCGGCTGTCCCGTGGATCCGTCCATGAGCACTCCGTCCACGTAACGATGCGTCAGTTTGGCTCCGCTTCCCCTTCGAGGAGGTTCATCGACGCCGTTTCCATTTCGAATGGTGCCAATCCAGCAATCGGTCACCGAGACGTTGGCCAGATCTTCCGAGAGGACGTCCGTACCGGTGCCGCCTCCTTTCGTGGAGAGCCCCAGTCCGTTCGAAACCAGCGTGGCCCGCACGAGCCTGTTGTTGGAGAAATTGCTGGATACCTGAACCGAAAAGCCGTGGCTTCCGTTCCGCCAGGCGAAGACATCTTGGAATGTATTGTTCCGGACTTCGGCAAGTCCTTGCCCATGGAGCCGGAAGCCGACCCTGTGTTCGGGCCAGTTCTCGAAATCGATGACCTTCGCAGGATCGCACATGGTCGGCTGGGGGCGGGTGCGCGGCCACACGATGACCGAACCGTCCGGATCCACCCCGGCGTCGATAGCTATGGTACCCAGCACCCGATTCCCGACTGCGACGGCCTGATCGGCGTTCGCTTGGACCAGCACGGACCATTTTCCCACCGGACCGATGGCAATGCAGTTTTCGATGATGTTGTCGCTGGCATTGTAGATGTGGATGTTGCCCCCATTGGGCCAGTCCTGGCAGCTCTCGCCTCCGTTCCAGCCGGTCCAGTAGGCCAGACAACGACGAATCGTGTTGTCGTGCCCCTTATAGATGTTGATCATCTTGCGACCGGAGCCGGCCGCAACACAGTCTTCGACAAGGTTGTGGTCGGCGGAACTCCCCAGACTGATAACTGTCGTGTTGTAGTCAGTCGCTGCGTTGTAGGCAGAGACCCGGCGAAAGACATTGTGGTCTGTCTCGATGCAGATGACGCACTGGGGCAGGGGCGGAATGGACCCGTTCCTGGCCACCAGCCCCTCCACGACAAAGTAGTCAGCACCCCTGTAATTTCGCAGCAGTATGGGTGTCCGCTGGTGCTGCCCGTCGATGACGGCCATTCCTTCGTGTTCGGCCCTGATCGTGATCGGTGCGGCCGAAGTCCCTCCGAGGGGTGGTTCGAGGCTCTGGTAGTAAGTCCCATCCTTGAGGACCAGTGTATCGCCAGGCTGAATCGTCTGCCATGCACGTTCGAACGTAGCCCACGGCTGAAGGCTCGTTCCTGCAGACCCGTCCGAGCCGACCGGTGCGACATAATAGGTCCCTCCGAACAAGGGAATGGATAGCGTGACCCAGGCAATCAAAGCGCTGGTGAGCAGGCGAACTGGCATGGCTGAACATCCGATCTCTGGTTTCGAGAAAGGCATTTTTAGCATACAAGAACGCCAGAGCGTTGTGATCATTCCCACACGCATCTCGTGTCTCGTCGACCAACCGACAACGGGAGACTCGGGGTCCAGGATTTCGGGTCCTTCTTCGGTCGCTGACGCACCCATAGAGAGGCATCTGCGATGATCATCACACAGACACCTCTTAGGATCAGTTTCTTCGGAGGTGGAACGGACTTCGAGCAGTTCTTTCAAAAGGAAGGAGGTTGGGTCCTGACCTCGGCCGTCGATCGGTATATTTTCGTAATCATTAAAAGGAGATTCGATCGAAAGATCCGGGTTGGTTACACGAAGACCGAACTGGTCGACGACATCGACGAGCTCCAGCATGAACTGGTGAGGGAATGCCTGAGGAAGACGGGGGTTCGAGAGGGCATCGAGATATCCACCATGGGGGACATCCCATCGGCCGGTTCGGGGATGGGGTCATCGAGCACCGTGACCGTCGGTCTGCTCAATGCCATGTACCAGCACCGCGGAGTGACGCGCGACGCGGAATCACTGGCCAGGGAGGCCTGTGAGATCGAAATCGCAACATTGCACAAGCCGATCGGTTATCAGGATCAGTACATCGCGGCCTTCGGGGGTCAGAGGTTCATCCGGTTTCAGCCCAATGGAGAGATCGAGGTCGAGTCTCTCAACCTGCCGGAAAACCTCGGACGTCGGCTTAACCGCAATCTGCTGCTGTTTTTTACGAATGTTACGCGCCGCTCCGAGACGATTCTCACAGAACAGGTCCAGCAGATCGAGTCACGCATGGATGTCTTGCGAGAGCTGAAAGCGCTCGCCTTGACCGCCCGGAAATGCCTTGAAGCGGGTGAGCTCGATGAGTTTGGTCGCCTGCTGGACTCCGCCTGGCAACTGAAGAAGCAACTGGCCAGTCGGGTCACCAACGGAGACATCGACACGATCTATCAAGCGGCACTTCGGGCCGGCGCCATGGGAGGGAAGATCACCGGTGCCGGCGGGGGAGGTTTCCTGCTCATCTATTGTCCGCGTGAACATCAGGACGGAGTGCGTTCGGCACTCAGCAGCCTTCAGGAACTTCCTTTTCACCTTGAATCGGATGGAAGCAAAGTCATCTTCAACTATCGTAGGTGGGGATAAGTCGCTACCCTGCCGGCCCATATTTATTGAAGCAAATGAAAAGGCGCTCCTATAATGACTGAAATTCATTCTCCGATGAGCGAAGTAGGCATGATCTCCAAAATTCCACTGAGTCGCATCGGCATCCTCCATCAACCCACAACCGACGCGCGACGGGGGTGTCTCCCACACGGGGACGCCGAACCGCTCTCCATGCGCTGCCTCGGCACGATGACGCCCGTCCTCGTCGTCCTCCTGCTTTTTGCCGGAACGGGATTGGCGCAAGTCAACGAGCCCCCGGTCGTGGTCACGCCGGACTATACGAGACCGGACAGTCTGGTGCAGAACAATCGCGAGCTCAATTTTCTGCGGCTGCCGGGAGAGTCGGCAGATTACCGGATTGGAGCAGGTGATCTTTTGGACCTGGAAGTCGTCGGACTCGACAATTTTGCACAGTCGGTCCGCGTGGGCAACGCCGGAGAGATCAGCCTGCCTTTCATAGGGACCCTCACTGCCGCCGAGTTGACGGCCACCGAACTCGAAAATACGATCGCCGATAAACTGCGCGAAAGGAAGCTCATCAAGCATCCTGAAGTCCTCGTCTCGGTGGTGGAGTACAAAGCGAAACCCGTCTACGTTCTGGGCGAGGTGGACCGCCCGGGGCAGTATATGATGACCCAACAACTTTATCTGATGGACGCCCTACTGCTCGCCGGAGGGCTTGACTTCACCGCCGATCGTTACGGATACCTGCAAAGGCGCGGAGAGACGCAGGCTCCCCTTCCCCCGTCGACGGAAAAGATCGATCCCGGCAGCGTGCGCACGACCCCGGGAACGGAGGTCATCAAAATCGACCTCGAGCCGCTGAAGGAAGGGCGTTTACTCGTGCCCAATCCTGCTCTTCGGTCAGGCGACGTCATCCTGATTCCGGAGCGAAAGGTCGAACTCTGCTACGTCGTGGGCGATGTTGGCCGCCCGGGTGCATTCGAGATCCCGGAAGAGCACAAATTGCGTGTCACTCAGGCCATCGCTTCGGCAGGAGGTCCAACCAAGACCGCCAAGATGAGCGACGGCATCCTGGTGCGCTATTCCGAATCCGGTGAGCGTAAGGAGCTCCCCGTTGACTTTGCGGCGATCCTGAACGGCAGGCACGCGGACTTCGACGTGCAGTCGAACGACATCATATTCATCCCGGGAAGCACGGCCAAAACCGTGGGATATGGCCTGCTCGGAGTCATTCCGCGAATCGCTCAAAGCGCACTGATCTACGGAGTCATTCCTTGATCACGTCGCCGCCCTTGATCATCGTGTTGATCGGTGCGCCGCGGCCCGGTCGCTGGACTGTGAGGTACTCGTGAGATTCTCTTTACTGATTGCACTCGCCTATTGTCTGCAGCTCCCGGCTGCTCTCGGAAATTTCCAGGAAATGGGCGAGACACCGCCGGACACTGTCCGGACCGCAGACTATCAACTCGGGCCCGGTGATCAGCTCAATGTGAGGGTGATGGGACTGGATCAGCTCTCGAAGACGGTCAGGATCAGTAATTCCGGCAAGATCCACCTCCCACACCTGGGGATTCTGTCGGTCACCGACATGACCGTACCGGAACTTACCGCAAGTATCCGTGAGGAGCTTCAGAAGAAGGGGCTCGTGCGGGATCCGCAGGTACAGGTTCTCATCGCTCAGTACCGGGCCCGTCCCGTCTACATTATCGGCGAAGTCGGACTGCCGGGACAGTACCTGACGACCGGTCGTCTCCATGTGATGGATCTGATCACGATGGCGGGAGGAGTCAACGATGTGGCACAGCGGACCGGTTACCTCTACCGCCAGAAGTCCAGAAGTCCACGCCAGAGTCCTCCTGCCGGGGAGACCGAGCAGTCGGCGAACGAACAGTTCAGGATCATCCCGATCGACCTCAAGTCTCTCCTGGAAGGGGGACGCCTCGACCTCGACCTGGAACTTCAGGCAGGGGACATCCTGTACGTCCCGCAGAGAAAGACCGAGTTCTTCTTCGTGGTGGGTGATGTCGGGAAGGCGGGTTCCTTCGAAATACCGGAAGGCAAGAAACTCCTGGTTTCGCAAGCTCTCGCTCAGGCCGGCGGCCCGACCCGAACAGCAAAGATGAGCAAGGGAATGCTGGTTCGGTATAACGCCTCCGGCTCCAGACAGGAACTGAAGGTCGATTTTGCCGCCATCCTCCAGGGAAGGCAGCCCGATTTTCCCGTCCGGCCCAACGACATCATCTTTATTCCTGGTAGCGCCGTGAAAACGCTCGGCTACGGTCTGCTTGGAATCATTCCAACGGTGACTCAAAACGCGATCGTGACTGCACCCCGGGGACATTAACCGAATGCGGATCTGCTCGACTCGAGGGCCTTCATCTCGCGCGAGATTCCCATAATTCACTGGAAACCGGGGCCGGTTTCTCCGATCCCTCCCGGAGACACAGTGCACGTCTGGGCCGTCGACTTCTGCCCGGGTGACCGAACGGTCGGGGATCTCGAGCGCCTGCTCAGCGATGGCGAGCGCAAACGGATTAGCGCTTTCAAGTTGCGGGAGGACGAGCGACGATTCATCGTCCAGCGCGCCGCCCTTCGGATTTTGTTCGAGCGCTATGGCTGCGGAAGATCGACCGAGATCCGCTTCGAGTATTCGTCGCGCGGCAAGCCTTCCGTTCCCTTTGTTCCTGCGGAGTCCCCAATCCACTTCAGCAGCACCCATTGTGAAGATCTGGCGCTTTTGACCTTCAGTGGCGCAGAGGTCGGAGTGGATCTGGAACGGGTTCGAGACTTCCCCTGTCTGTCCGAGGTGGCCGCTACCTTCATGTCGACTGACGAACTGCGCGCCTTTCTCAGCGAGGTACGCTTGCCGAGGCTTCAGTTCTTTTACCTCTGCTGGACTACGAAGGAATCGACACTCAAAATGACCGGAGAAGGACTGATCTCCGATCCGAGAGAGTTGCGAATTCAGGTCGCCCCCGGAAAGTTCAGGCTTGTGCTAAGTTAGCGGTGATGCAAACCATGGGGCAGTGCCATCCTTACGTTTTCCTTGTTACGGTTCTGATTCCCGTCTTTGCGCCTCGCTCGGCTTCGGGCGCCGCGACGGCGCAGGTGTCGTCGGAGGGAGGACCAACGTTATGACAATCAGAGAGCTCCAGTCGAAACGTCTCTGGTTCCTGGCCCCGATTCTCTTGTTGCCAGGACTGATCCTTGCGCCGGCCGTCTCCGGAGCCCAGTCGGATCCGCCTGCCGACGCCCGATTCGTCGCAAGCCCGCCCAAGAGCGGCAGCAACGAATTCTATGTGGGCAATCGGGATCCGCTCACGGCAAACCCTCTGCTCGCCCTCCCCATCGGGAGCATTGAGCCTCACGGTTGGATCCGGGCTCAGCTCCGGCTCATGGCCGACGGTTTTGTCGGAAATCTCACGGAAGTCAGCGACTGGTGCAGCATCAACGGTAATGCCTGGGTCAGTCCGGTCGGCCGGGGCGAACACGGATGGGAAGAGGTTCCCTACTGGCTTCGCGGCTTCACGGCTCTCGGCTTCATCATGAATGACCAGCGAATCATCGACGAAAGCAGGAAGTGGATCGAGGGCGTGATCTCGAGCCAGGGAAAGGACGGATTTTTCGGACCGCGCACCAACCTCGAGGAGGCGGCCGTGTCACACACGACCGATAACGATCTCTGGCCGAACATGATCATGCTCTACGTATTGCGCACCTACTACGACGCGACCGGCGACGACCGGGTGCTGACCTTGATGAGGCGCTACTTCAAGTGGCAGACGACGGTTCCGCTGGACGTCTTCGTCCAGGGCACCTGGCAGCATTGGAGGGCGGGCGACAACCTCGACAGTATCTACTGGCTCTACAATCGCACCGGTGAGGCGTGGCTGCTCGATCTTGCCCGGATCAATCACGAGCAGACGGCCGACTGGTCGGCAGACATCCCGACCTGGCACGGCGTCAACCTCGCACAAGGCTTCCGCGAACCGGCCCAGTACTTCCAACAGTCCCACGACCCGCGTCACCTGGAGGCGACCATCCGAAATTACGAGACCTTTATGGGAACTTACGGACAGGTTCCGGGAGGCATGTTCGGAGCCGACGAGAACGCCCGGCCCGGTTTCACCGGACCCCGCCAGGCGGCAGAAACATGCACAATGGCGGAGTTCATGCACAGCGACGAGATGCTGACTCGCATCACCGGCGACCCGAAGTGGGCCGACCGTGCCGAGGAGATCGCCTTCAACTCGTTTCCCGCCTCGATGACACCCAATCTACGGGGACTTCATTATCTGACGGCGCCGAACATGGTCCAGCTGGACCGCCAGAGCAAGAGCCCACTGTTGGAGAACACCGGCGACACGCTTTCCTACAACCCCTGGCGCTACCGCTGCTGCCAGCACAACGTGGCCTTCGGCTGGCCTTACTTTGCCGAGAGCCTCTGGATGGCAACGCGCGGCAACGGTCTGGCCGCCGTTCTCTATGCACCCAACTCCGTGAGCGCACGGGTGGGTGACGGAACCCGGGTGAAGATCGAAGAGTCGACCGACTATCCGTTCAGGGACCGAATCGAATTTCGGGTCTCGACCGAAAAGCCGGTTTCCTTTCCGCTCTATCTTCGCATTCCCGGATGGAGCGACGAGGTCGAGATCGAACTCAACGGCCGGAAGCTTTCGCCCGGAAACAGCCGTGGACCCTGGCTAGAGCTCAACCGCAGCTGGCAGGCCGGGGACGTGGTTCGACTCCGCTTTCCGATGAAGATCCGAGTCAAGGACTGGACCAGGAACAAGGATTCCATCTCGGTGAGCCGGGGACCGCTGACCTACTCGTTGAGAATCGAGGAGCGTTGGGAGAAGTATGGCGGAACGGATCAGTGGCCGGCTTACGAAGTCTATCCTGCATCGGCCTGGAACTATGGCCTGATCGTCGATCCGGATCAGCCGCAGACCTCCTTCAAGATCGTCGAGAAGGACGGGCCCATTGCCGATCAGCCGTTCGAGCTCGATGCTGCACCCATCGAGCTCGAGGCACGCGCCAGGAGGATTCCCGAGTGGCAGCTCGAGTCGAACGGTCTCGTCGGAGCAATCGGGCAAAGTCCCGTCCGGTCGGAGGCCCCGGCCGAACAGGTGCGCCTGATTCCCATGGGTGCCGCCCGCTTGAGAATCTCGGCCTTCCCGCGGATCGCCGGGCCCGGTGAAGAAGGAAAGGTCTGGAGTGTGTCCACCAGTCCGCCGGTGGCGTCCTTTATCTGGCACGAAGACCAGATTTCGGCGGTCAACGACGGCGTCGTCCCGACTGCCGGACACCAGGATGCCCCCAAAGCAACGTTCCGATCGCACCCGGGCACGGCCGAGTGGATCCAGTACAACTTTCCTGAAGTCAGACGGTTAACATCGAGCGAAGCATTCTTCGTTTACGACGGCGAAGTGGAGCTTCCCCAGAGCTGGCAGATTCTCTGGTCCGACGGGCAAAGCTGGCGACCGGTTTCCGCTTCCGGAGACTACCCGATCGAAGAGAACCGGTTCAGCCGTGTGGACTTTGCGCCCGTCCAGGCCCGCGCGGTTCGGATCGTCATCCAGTCCCGCCCCGAAGCGTCGTCGGGTGTCTACGAGTGGCGCGTCGGGGAGTAGTCTCCGAGTTCCGAGTTCCGAGTAGGATAAGCATCCTTGCTTGTCCGATTGCCGCAACTGCGGGCACCGGAAGAGCTGGAAGGCGCATCGAAGCCTCGGCATCCGTGGGGGTCGTGCTGAGACCGTTCTTTCGGGGCACCGGGACAACCGGGGACGGTTGTCCTACTCCGGAACCTTTCCGTATAACTCCTCGTTCGCCTGCCGGACCTTCTCCTGGTCCATCTTGACGACCGCCCGGTCGTAAGTCATCAACCCGTTCACTTCGACTTCTACGTCGGTCGTCTGCGTATAGACGGCCGCTGCCAGGCCGCGGTCGGCAACGAGCGGCTTCAGCTTCTCGAGGAGCTGCACGTAGGCGTCCGTCAATTCCTGGGCATTCTTGAAGCTTCGATATCCCCAGTTGTCCTCCGACTGCCAGGTATGACCCGGAAGCGGAAGACCCAGCCCGCCGAACTCCCCCAACACGACGGCCCGATAGGGTTCGACGACCGGAGCCGTGGGACCCGGATAGGCGTGGATGTCGTGTACGTCTCCAACGCCCCGGTCGGCCCAGCCGCTGGTGCTGTCGACCAGTCGGCTCGGATCGTAGTTCTTGATCCAGCTTGTGATCCGGCCGGTCTCGAATTGCCCCCACCCTTCATTGAACGGCACCCACATCACGATCGAGGGGTGGTTGTATCGGCTGTCGATCAGTTCCTTCAACTCCCGGTCGAAGTGGTAGGCGGACTGCGCAACGCGCGTTATGTCCGGCTCGTTCGGACGGATGTAGGCATCGCCGCTCGGCATATCCTGCCAGACCAGGATCCCCAGCTTGTCCGCCCAGTAGTACCAGCGTTCGGGCTCGATCTTGACATGTTTGCGAATCATGTTGAATCCGAGCCGTTTGGTGACCTCGATGTCGTAGCGCAGCGCCTCGTCGGTCGGCGCCGTGTAGATGCCGTCAGGCCAGAAGCCTTGGTCGAGCGGACCGAACTGGAAAAGGGCCTTGTCGTTGAGAAGGAGGCGAAGCACGCCGTCCGGGCCCTTTCCGAGACTGATCTTCCTCATGCCGAAGTAGCTCTTGACGCTGTCGATGCTTTGCCCGTTCCGGATCAGCGAAACATGCAGGTCGTAGAGGAAGGGTGTCTCGGGGGACCAGAGCCTGGGATGATCGATCTCCAGCACGATCTGGTCGCCGGCGCGACCGGTTGCCGAGGCGACGGTGCCGTCGTCGACAACCTCGGCCCTGACGGTGACCCCTGCTGTTTTCTGGTTCGTATGAACCAAGAGCCGAAGAGCCCCGGCATCGACGTCGGGAGTTATCCGAATGGCTTCGATGTAAGTGTCGGGGACGGTTTCGGCCCAGACCGTCTGCCAAATCCCGGTCGTCGGTGTGTACCAGATACCGTGCGGATTCCGTACTTGCTTCCCCCGGGGTTGGAATCCCGCATCGGTCGGGTCCCAGACCGAGACCACGACCTCCTGGCCCGCCGAATCCGCCAACGCCGAGGTCACATCACAGCTGAACGGCGTATACCCGCCCTCATGGGAGCCGACCTGGTGGCCATTGACCCAGACCGTCGCAGCCCAGTCGACAGCCCCAAAGTGCAGGAGAACTCGTCCCGTCCTCCAACGACTCGGAATTTCGAAACTCCTGCGATACCAGAGCATGTTCCCCGGCCCCACCTGATCCATGACACCCGAAAGGGCCGATGTAATGGAAAACGGGACGAGGATCTGTCCGTCGAAGTGCTCCGAAGGTGCAGGGGCATTCGTGGGTCGAATCGCGTAGTCCCAAAGGCCGTTCAGGCTTTGCCAGTCATCACGGACCAGTTGGGGACGGGGATACTCGGGATGCACGTTCGCCGGTAACACCTGGCTGGTCCAGCGCGTCGAAAGAGGGCCTTGTCCGCGTTGCCAGCCGGTCGACTGGGCCATGCCTGCAGAGACCAAGACGAGGAAGGTCACAAGGGTGCAAATCGAAACATGGATAGAACGGCGACTCATGTCAATTCTCCCGTCATGTGATGGCTCGAGATTGCGACTGCGAGAGTACACTCGTGCGCAGGCGAATGCCAGAGGCCGGCGACTGTTCTCTGGTTGCAGCAAATCCTGCTATCCTTAGATTTAAGTGCACTCAGGTCTTCGGACGACCGGGCCGGAAGGTCCACGGTGGACTGGCCAGACCCTGAGATCGACGACCATCAAAATGCTTCTTCAGTGAGGAGTTTCATAATGACGAAACGACGAACTTTCGTACTTGCTTTAGTGATCGGCCTCTGCACACTCTCCAGTGAGATCTTCTCCGCCGGGGAACAGGACCATATCGTCTCATCGAAGGATCTCAGCGGGGCGATCCAGCAGAAAGCTTTCCAGCGCGAAGCCAACGTTCGGGCGATCCAGCGTTTCTTCGAATCCGATGTCGCCAGGGATGCCTTTGCGAAGACGAGCCTCGACCCCGAGCAGGTCACCGCGGCGGTGCCGGCCCTCAGCGACGCTGAACTGGCTCGACTCGCCGATCAGGTCGATCGCGTCCAAAGGGACGTCCGTGCAGGGGCTCTGACCAATCAGCAGATTACGTACATCCTGATCGCTCTGGGCACCGCCGTCATCGTACTCATCCTTGTTGCCGACTGAGGCCTGTTGCCAAGTGAGGCGGAGAATGTGGGCCGTCCCGTTGCTCCTCTCCCTGCAGGTCACGGTGGCCGCAGCATCCGGAAAGTGGATCGACGTTCCGTTCGTGGCTCAAGGTCCCGGGGGTTGCGGTCCGGCTGCGGCAGCGATGGTGGAACAGTACTGGGATGCCTTGGGAACGGGAGGGCGTCACACGGTACCGTCGAAGACCTCCCCTCTGGAATCCTTGAAGGCGGACCCGCAATTGGGCGTCACAGGAGCCGCTCTGGAAAACGCCCTGAGGCGCACCGGCTTCCGGACCTTCATCTTTCAGGGTGAAGAGCGGGATCTCGAACATCACCTGGCAAGAGGGCGCCCTTTGATCGTTTGCCTTTCGAATGGAACCGACGACGACCTTGCTCATTTCGTGGTCGTCGTCGGCATCGATACGGACGAGGGGCTTCTCTACCTGAATGATCCGGCCCAGCGCAAGCTTCTGGCCATCCCCCGGTCCGATTTCGTGAAGCGCTGGAAAGCGTCCGGCAACTGGACTCTGCTTGCACTGCCCGGATCGGTAGACTGATCCTCTGAGGGTCGACGTCCATGCTCCGCAGCACAGTTCTGCTTCTGAGTCTTACGTGTACCCTGCTTGCCGGGCCTTCCGAGGACCGCGAGGATCTGCGTCGGCTCGCACAGGCAGGGCGCTGGAACGAAGTGCTGCAACTGACCGACGGGCTGCCGCTTCCTGCCGCCGATGTCCTCTACTACCGGGGGCTCGCGGAGGCTCGTTTGGGCCGGAGCGAATCGGCCAGGTCGACCCTCGAAACGGGGCGCGAGCGCTTTCCGGACGACTACCGCTTTCCTCTCGAGCTGGGAGGGTTGGCATTTACAGTCCGTGACCTGGACCGGGCCCGACGATTTGTCGAGCGGGCCCTACACCTCAACCCGGGAGATCCCTATGCCCTCGACCTTCTCGGTACGACCTGCTATCTCAGCGGAGACCTCCCCTCGACTTTGGAGTTCTGGAATCGAATCGACAAGCCGAAAATCTCGGGGGTCAGACTGGAGTCGGGGACGCGATTGGATCCTCTGCTCCGGAACCGGCTCATTCCGATCGTACCCGGAGAGACTCTTCGATTGCAGGAGCTGCGCGACACGCTGGCGGAGCTGACGACACTCCATCTTTACACGGGTCTGAACGTCCGCCTCGACCCGGACCGGGACTCGAGATTCACGGTCATCGTTTCGGCGCTCGAACGACGTGGTTTGCTCGGCGGAAGGAAGTCTGCGCTGTTTTCGGCAGCGCGCGGACTTCCCTACCAGACGATCCACGCCGATTTGTTCAACCTGGACCGAGCCGCGATGAACCTCAACACGCTCTTTCGTTGGGATGCTCGCAAAGAGAGGCTACTGAGCCGCCTGGAAAGGCCGTTTGCCCTCCATCCTCAGTGGCGCTGGTCTCTCGGAACCGACCTCCGAGACGAGGACTGGAAGCTGCGGGGCAACGGACCCGATCGCAACGGGCAGTTTCCTGTCTATGGGCTCGAGCACAGGTCGATCGGCTTTCAGCTCGACTGGATCCCGGGTGCCCGCTGGCACTGGTCCGGCGGCCCCCGCCTGGTGTGGAGGAAATTCAATTTCGGGAGTCATGAGCCGACGCCCGGCGCCTTGCACTGGAACGGCTGGTCACTCGAATATTCTACGAGCCTCGAAAGAACTCTGGTCTACCTGCCGAAGCACCGGCTCGAGCTGAGGGCACTCGGCCGCTTGACCGGCAGAGGCACCCTGGCTGGCCGGCGCACGCGGATGATCCGGTTTGAAGGAGGCGCAGATCTATCCGCGTATCTCGATCCGGGAGAGCTCGACTGGCGGGTGGGGCTGGCCTATCGGGGCGGCGTTATTGGAGGCTCTCCGGCCCTCGATGCGCTCTTCTTCATCGGATTCGACCGTGATGATCCCACGGGATTGCGTGGCCACATCGCTACATTCGACGGATTCAAAGGCAATGCCCCGTTCGGTACGCGGAAGCATCTGGTCCGCTCGGAAATCGAGAAGCGGCTGTGGAGCAACGGCCTGCTCGACATCGAACTGGCCCCGTTTCTCGATTTTGGAAGGGCGTGGGGAGCACCGCGTACGCCACGGTCACAGGGCTGGCTTGCAGATGCCGGAGTCGAGTTACGAGTGCGTACGCCTCTGGGCCTGGGCCTCTCGGTCGACTGGGGCTGGAACCTGGTCGAGGGAGGATCTTCCTGGTATGCCTCCCCTCTGGATCCGCTGCTCCCCGGGCAAGAACGGTACTGACGAAGATCGGAAGCAGCGCCGGGAACTCACGGCTCCCTCCGCTCCCGACCCGCTTTCGCTGGCGATTTCGCGACGAGGACTGTTAGACTCGGGCGCAATGCGTCGAGCTGTTGAAATCCTCCTTGTGGTCTACTTTGCGTTCCTCGTTTACCCGGACATTTCCACCGCCTGGGGAGCCAATCTGCTCTTCCCGCAGTTCGTCAACGGCACCGTCGAGGGTGGCCTTCCGAACCGCAGCCGATTGACCTTGATGAATCAGAGTCAGGCTGCCGTCTCGGGTGAGATCCGGTTCTTCGCTCCCGACAGCACGGCTTTGACAGTCCCGATCGGCGGTACCGATCTCAGTTCGGCCTCTTTCGAAATTCCACCTCTCGGGACGTTCGAGCTTCA
Organism: uncultured Acidobacteriota bacterium; assembly: GCA_963823995.1. GTDB lineage: Bacteria > Acidobacteriota > UBA6911 > RPQK01 > JAPXNP01 > JARRKC01. The sequence continues at coordinate 538,908 of CAWGNQ010000006.1, read as the reverse complement.
GACCGACGGAACGGGTGCGCTTCTGAACGGCACCGTTGTGGTGAGCTTCGCTCCGCCCGGGGCCTCGCTGACGGGGATCCTGGTCTACGAAGTTCTGGGGCACCTCGTCTCCGTCCCTGCTTCGACGGCCGCAGCAAGTCAACGACAGGTCGTCCGGGTCACGCAAAGCGAGAGCACAGCCGTCGCGATCTACAATCCCGGCACACGTTCAACAAAGGTGCACACCTCACTTCAGGACTCCGCCGGTGAGGTCGTGACCGAAGGGGATATCACGCTCGAGCCTCATCGACAACTCAGCAAATTCATCACGGAAGCCGAATTCTTCAAGACCTATTTCGAGGAGCATCCCGCCCCGTTCCTCGGAAGTATGACGCTGGAGGTCACACAGGGAGGACCCGTCGCGACGATGGCTCTCGTCCAGCGGGGGGCCGACGGGGCCCTGATGACACTCCCCTCCCCGACCTCCGGCTATTTCCGGACAGCGCAGACTCGCATCCTCGACCCGCTCGGTGACCCGATTCTCCTTCGGGGCATCAACCTCGGCGGCTGGCTGGTCCCCGAAGGTTACATCCTGCACTTGCCCGGGTACGGATCGCCGACCTCGATCCGGAACATGATCCAGGACCTGGCCGGTGAAGAGACGACGCGTGAATTCTTCGCCCGTTACCGGGAATGCTACGTGACCGAAGCGGACATCGACCAGATCGCTCGCTGGGGCTTCAATTCGATTCGTCTGCCGTTCCACTACCTCGACATCTACGATCCGTCGAGCGACGGCTTCAGGGAGGAAGGCTTTCTTCTGCTGAGGCGTCTCCTCGACTGGTGTGGTCGCCACGGCCTTGCGGTCGTCCTCGACATGCACTGTGCACCGGGCGGACAAAACGGCGACAACATCTCGGACAGTCCGGAGGATACAGGCGCTCTTCTCTGGGGCGCTGCCGGTCAATCGCATCGCGATCTCAGCGTGCGCATCTGGCGGGAGATCGCCCGCCGGTTCGCCGATGATCCCTGGTTGATCGGCTACGACCTGCTGAACGAGCCGGTCATGCCCCAGGGAACGAGCAATCAGGATCTCCGGTCCCTCTACATCCGACTGGCGAGTGCCGTTCGTGAGGTCGATCCCGACCATATACTCTTCATAGAGGGGAGCTGGTACGCCACGGATTTCTCGAATCTCACTCCACCGTTCGATTCGAACCTCGTCTACAGCTTTCACAAGTACTGGAACGGGACCGACCGGAACTCCATCCAGGCATTCCTGAATCTCCGGCAGACCACGCAGGCGCCTTTGTGGCTCGGGGAGTTCGGAGAGAATTCGAATGTCTGGGCGACTCAATCGGTGGACTTGGTTGAACGCGGCGACATCGGTTGGTGCTGGTGGACCCACAAGAAGCTCGAAACGATCTCGAGCCCGGTCTCCGCGCCCATCCCTCCCGATTACCAGAGCCTTCTGGATTACTGGGAAGGTCGCACGACCGTTCGTCCGACGGCCGATTCGGCCCGAACGGCGCTCCTCGATATGGCCGACCATCTCGCACTCTCATCCTGCACCGAGCATCCGGATGTTTTGTTTGCGCTGTTCGATCCGAATCGCGGCACCGCCCCGGTTCCCTCTCGCGAACTGACGATTCCCGGCGTGATCGATGCGGTCGACTACGACCTGGGAACCGACGGAACTTCCTATCACGACGGACGCTCACAGCGGGACAACTACGTCGACAGTACGCCCTGGAACATGGGGTGGCAATATCGCAACGACGGGGTCGACATCGAGACCTCGACCGATCCGGATGGCGCGCCCTTCGACGTGGGCTGGATCGAGACCGGCGAGTGGCTCTCCTATACCGTGAATGTCGGTGAGACCGGGCTCTACGACCTGGAGATCCGGGTCGCTACGCCGCAGACCGGAGGTCGATTGCAGGTCCGGTGGGACGGCACGGCACTTTCGCCGCAGCCGATTCCGGTTCCCCTGACCGGTGGCTGGCAGAACTGGATGTCCCTACACCTCGTCGGTCTTCTCCTGAACGCGGGGAACCACACGCTGCGGCTCGAGATGCCCGTGGGAGGCTACAATCTCGGACGGCTGGAGTTCCAACGCTCCTCCCAGTAGACACGGACACTCACGGACGGACGCGGACGGACACGGACGATCACTTTTCCCGTTTCCAGGCTCCGGTCTCCTTTCCAGGAACTCCTCAGCCCTTGGCGACCGGCCCGGGCCGGAGTTGGCAAGTCGGGGTGGCGCTCTCCGGTATTCGTCCCCATCGCTTGTCGGTTTCCTCCGCAGCTCTGTATACTGAAAGCGGCGGCACCATGTAAGTCATTTGTAGACAACTTTTTCCGCTTGCCAGCAGGGCTCGATTCGAGAGTCGTTGGGCTCACACCGCCGCCGATTGAAAATCCAACAAACCGACGGGAGGTTCAGATGACCGATTACCACGAGCCGCCGGAGCAAATGTCTGAGCAGGACCGCGATTACGTACGGGCCCTGCGCAGTCTGATCGAGGAAGTCGAAGCTGTAGACTGGTACCAGCAGCGTATCGCATCGTCCGACAACGAGGAGCTGAAGGCCATCCTCGCCCACAATCGAGACGAGGAAATGGAACATGCCTGCATGACGCTCGAATGGTTGCGACGCAACATGCCGGGCTGGGACGCACGAATGCACACCTACCTGTTTACCGAGGGAGACATCACCTCGATCGGAGAGGACTCGGATTCAGCTGAAGGAGGATCTCCGGGAGAGGGGCTGAGCATCGGTGGTCTCAGGGAACTGAACGAATAGCCCCGCCTCCGGGTACAGAGTCAAAGGAGTCGACGATGAACATCTTGAGAAGAGAACTCGCACCCATCACCGAAGCCGCTTGGAAGTCCATCGACCACCGAGCACAGGAGGTCCTGCGGGCATCCCTGTCCGGACGTCGGATCGTCGATGTGGCAGGTCCCCACGGATGGGACTACTCGGCCGTTCCCCTGGGCCGCCTTACAAACGCCGACGAGGCCTCGATGGGAGAAGTCGGATTTGGAATCCGAGCCGTTCGTCCCCTCATCGAGTCTCGTATTCTTTTCGAACTGGATGTCTGGGAGCTGGACAATGCCTCCCGGGGCGACGAGGCGATCGATCTCCTCCCCCTGGAAGATGCCGCCCGCAAGATCGCGATGTTCGAAGAACAGGCGATCTACCACGGTTTTTCCGCCGGTGGGATCAAAGGTCTGCGCGAGTGCAGCAAGTACGACGAACTCAGCTTTTCCGGTGATCCCGCAAACCTGCTCGAGGCCGTAGCAGTGGGGATCACCAAATTCGCTCGGAACGGCGTGGATGGGCCTTACGTTCTGGTCGCCGGTTCGAAGCTCTGGCAGGGCATCAGCGAACACAACCAGTGCTACCCGCTGAAGACGCACCTCGAACGGCTGCTCGGGAATCCGATCATCCTCAGTCCGTTCCTCCAGGAGACCGTGCTCGTCTCCTTGCGCGGCGGGGACATGAAGCTGACCTTGGGGCAGGACTTGGCCATCGGCTACCACCACCACGACACCAGGAAGGTCCAGCTATACTTCACCGAGACATTCACGTTTCGTGTCCTCGACGGCACAGCCGTCATTCCCATTCAGTGGAAGACGCAATAGCGCGAGAAGTACCTCAGTGAAGCGGTGTCGCGTCGCCGAACCCGGCCCGCGACAGAGCGGGGTGCCTCCGATCATCACGGCTGTGATGCTATATGAGCTGTGGTGTGACTGTGACTCGACGTCAGCAAAGCCATCTTTGAAATGCGACCTATCCATTGATATAATTAATTTGTTGGTTGTATGACTATGTAAATGGCACTTTACAGTGCTCGCAACGAATTTTCGGAAACATAGATATATGATCATTTAAATATATGATCCAATGTGACTTATCGTCACAGAGGATCAGGAAGGAAAGGTCATTATGAGAAAGCTGTCAACTGACGAATTGAAAGATATGAGAAAGCGCAAAGAGGACTTCCTTTTGATCAACGTGCTGGGCGAGGATAGTTTTGATGAGGGACATATTCCGGGCTCACTGAACATTCCGCTCGAACGCGAAGATTTCCTGAGAGAAGTCGGCAGACGAGCGGAGAATAAGGAGCACCGAATCGTCGTCTACTGTGCCGGGTCCGACTGTACGGCCTCCGAAACCGCCGCCAAGAAACTGGAGTCGGAAGGTTACGAGCATGTCGACCGCTATGAAGGCGGGATGAAGGCCTGGCGGGAAGCGGGTATGCCCATTCAACAGGCGGCCCACGCCTCGCGCTGATCTTCGAATTGATCACGGAGGATGTTCGCCGCCATGACCGGACGGCGCAACCCGCCGTCCGGCATTCCAGGTAACGGCTTCGTCCAGGGCGCCGCGAATACTGCTGCTTGCAGCACAATCGCGGCGCCCTTTTTTCGTCTATGGGCGCCGATCGAGCGAGGTCTGATGTCCATCTGCTCGTCCTGTAAGCAGGTCCGCGTCGACCAGGGCTACTGGGACGAGATCGAGTCGTACCTGCTGGAGCGGTCAGACACCGAGCGGAAACTGCTTCGTGAAAAGGACCTTGTCGTCACCGGGAGCATAGAAGTCGACCAGTCTTGCCTGCTCCCAGTAGCCGATTCTCGTATAGAACGCCCGCGTCGGTGCGTACTCCGAGCGGCCGGCGGTCTCGACCACGATGATCCTCCCACCCTGGTCCCGGATGCTTTCCTCGGCAAACTGCATCAGAAGCCTCCCGATGCCCCTCCCCTGCTCGAGCGGCGAGACTGCCAGCCAGTAGAGATCGAACGTTCCCTGCGTGCAGGGTGTGGGGCCCCAGCAGACCCACCCGACCGGAAAACCGTCCTGCTCGCACGTGTAGGACTGATAATGCGTGCTGTCCGGTGCAACGGTCCCGTCAAGCACTTCAGCTGCGACCGTGAGCTCGTCCGGTTTGAAAAAGCCCGTCGCCGAAAGAAGGCTGACGATCCCGTCCCGGTCACCGGCCTCGGTCCTGCGAATCCGAAGACGGTCATCGACCGTGATCCGTCGAGTCGGTAGCTGCAGGGGACGCCTTCGGGCCGAAGCATTCTCGTGGAGACTCGCCACAAAGTCCGCAAACGTCACACCGGCGGCCTCGAGAGCCGCCGAAAAACCGCCATCCGGGGAAATATCGGGGTTCGCATTCACTTCAAGGACAAACGGCACTCCCTGGCCGTCGAGTCTCAGATCCACCCGCGCATAGTCTCCGCATCCGGCCGCGGCCCAAGCGGCCAGGGCGATCGATCGGATCTCGCTTGCCAGAGGTCCGTCCACTTCGGCAGGGACCTTTCGAACCGTGTTCCGGTACTCGAAGGTGGCGGGAAGCCATTTGGCCGCATAGTCCACAATACGAGGCTTTCCCGCCGGAAAGTCGACGAACTCGATCTCCGCCGGCGGCAGGACTTCGAGAGCGGTGCCTCGCTGAAGAAGCGAAATATTGAATTCTCTGCCCGCCACAAACTCCTCGATCAGGGCGTCCTGTCCCATCCGCTCGTGGATCCTCCGGATGGCCGACACCAGTTCCATGCCCGGCTGCCTCACGACAGAAGCCGGGTCGATGCCTTCGCTGGCATCCGCGGCGACCGGCTTGACGATGACCGGAAAAACGAGATCCGGGTGCGTCACGACGTCACTGCCGCGAGGCACGAAAAGCCATTGCGGCGTCCGCACACCCTGCGACCGCAAGACGCACTTCGCCAGATTCTTGTCCAGGGTCATCGCAAGACAACGGCTGTCACTTCCGGTGAACTGCCGCCCCAAAGCACGACACACCATCGGGACGTAGCAGGCGTCGGCGGCATCAGCCCCCAGACTCTCGACGAGGTTCACGACCAGCCATTCTCTCCCTCCCGAGACGGCACTGACCACGTCTTCGAAGGTGCGAACGCCGGCCCTGCGAAATCCGACGTCGAGCCGCACAAGGGCGTCTGCGACCGCAGCTGCCTCACGGAGAACCCCCTCATCCGATTCCGGAAATCGCTCCAGGCCCACAGCTGGTTGCTCCGCCGGCAGGTTGTGGAGAATCAGGACCTCAGCCGGCTTCATCGCCCACCTCCTTCATGCCGTTCCAGGGCACTGTCCACGACCGCCCGAATGATGTCAACGTACTCCCATCCGTTCAGGCGCGAGAGAATCGGCAAATCGGAATAGACGGGATTCAAGCCCGGCAGCGGATTGATCTCGACGAAGGAGGGGCGTCCGTCGCGATCCAGCCGCAGGTCCACCCGGGCCAAGTCCCGGCACTCGAGGGCGAGGTAGGAATCCAGTGCGAGTCTCTCGACCTCGTCCTTCAGCCCTCCCGGCTCCAGGACGGGATAGTCGCACAACTCCCGCCACTCCTGCTTGACTGTGTAGGAATAATCGGCCGTTCCGGCGCTCTGGCGGATGGTGATCTCCATGCTGCCAACGATCTGTGCCCGGGAGCCGGTACCGACGATCCCCGTCGTAAACTCCCGACCCGGGAGGTACTCCTCGACCAAAACGGGCTGGCCGGAGCGGGCCAGGAGACTCATGCAGACGCTCTGCAGACCCTCGTGATCCTCGACCCTTGAAGTCGAGTCGATCCACTTCCCCGTTCCTTCCGCAAGAGGCTTGACGAAGAGCGGAAAAACCAGGTCGACCGACGCAATCTCCGCAGGGTTGCGGAGAACAACGAAATCAGGCGTCCGCAGACCGGCATCACGGACCAGCCGCTTCGCAACGGCTTTGTCGAGGGTTGCCGCACAGACCAGCGGATCGGAAAAAGTATAGGGAATGTCGAACAGTTCGAGCAGGGCCGGAACCTGAGCCTCGCGACTTCTCCCCTTCACGCCCTCCGCGATATTGAAGACGAGATCCCATCGAGCACCCTCGACGATTCGGGCACAAAGGCGCCGAGCATGCCCGATCCGCTCGACATCGTGCCCCAGAGTGCCCAATGCCTCCACGAGTGCGTCGATCGTCGACACGGAATCGAACTCAGCCGCCTCTTCGGCCGTCCAGCCTTCGGCCAGATAGTCATCGCGTAGATCGTAGACCAGACCTGTCTTCATTGCCCTATCGCCCCCTGGTAAAGCGGCCGCCGATCGATTCGGTATCGGAACAGGCAGTTCACCGCCCGGAATCCATCAGGTCCACAATGCCTCTCCAAAACCCGAAAAGAACGCAACAGCACCCCGGCGAAGGTTACGCAGGTTGTAGCCACCCTCCTGCACGACGAGGGTCGGGTGGTTCAGGCGCCCCAATCGACGACCGATTTCCCGGAGGGAGGCCGCCGTCAGCAGAAAGGCCCCGGTGGGATCTCCCGTCATCGTGTCGAAGCCGAGCGAAACAACGAGGAAACGAGGCTTGAACTGATGAACCTGTTTGAGAGCTTTCTGCAGCGTTTCGAAGTAACGCTCGGGTCCGGACTCCTCCGGCAGAGGAAAATTGAAGTTGAAGCCCTTCCCCTCCCCTTCGCCCGTCTCATCGCCGAAGCCGGAGAAATAGGGATAGGCGTAATTCGGATGTCCATGAACCGAAACGGTCAAGACGTCCGATCGTCGATAGAAGATGTCCTGCGTTCCGTTTCCGTGGTGAAAATCGAGGTCGAGCAGCGCGACCGGCCCCAAACGGCTCAGCTCACTGGCGGCAATCGCCGCGTTGTTGAAATAGCAGAAACCTCCGAATGCCTTGCGCTCGGCATGGTGACCGGGTGGCCGGCACAAAGCATAGGCGAGTCCGGACCCGTCCCGAATCAGCTTTTCCATGGCGGACAGGGCCACATTGACCGAGGCCCGGGCGGCTTCATAGGCATTCCGGTCGAGCGGAGTAAACGTATCGATGCAGTAATAGCCCGCACGGATGGCCAGCTCCCGGGGTTTACGGTCGGGGCGTCGGATCGGGAAGACGTACGGATAGACCGGCTTCGCCTGCTCCAGGGTCCGGCAGACGGCCTTCAGATATGAGACGAAACCACCGTCATGGACCCTCCGGATCGCACTCTCGCCGTGATTCCGGGGCGCCTCGACATTGAAGAGCTCGGTCGGCCGCAGTGACTCGACCAGCGCCTTGACGCGCGCCGGGCGTTCGACATAGCCCCGCTCACGGACATGGTGGACGCGGTGCCGATCATCGTAAACCAGGATGAAAGGGCGCGCCAGCAACTCGCTCCCGGAAACCCGCGGAATTGCCTGGCCGGGCTTCTCGCCGCCATAGCGCGGCTCCCGCATGCGCACCGGATCATCCGTGAAGGACTCGACGACCCGCTCGATATAGGCCGGTGGAACCACGTGTGAGTACTTGCGCTCCAGCAGAAGGCGTACGACGTTCCGCGCCTCGGATCGGCGGAGAGGCCCCTTACGGCCGAGGGGATCGAACAGCAGATAGGGTGCGGGCGACTCGTCGATGGGCGTTTCATATTCGGTTCCGATGACCGGAAAAACACCGTGGGCTTCGTAGAAAGCGAGTCGACGCCGATTCTCCCTCAGTTCGCGGCGATCCTTGACGACCGCGGGATCATCCGGGAGCACCTCCATGTAGAGACCTCGTGAACCGATGGATTTCAGGTAACTTTGCGTGGACTCGTAGAGGGCAGTGCCGACGCCACCGCCTCGAATCGTTCGACCGACCGCGATGAAGTCGAGGACCGTGCTGTTGACCTCCGGCAAATGAAGCAAAAGCGAGAATCCGGTGACCTTGGCGAGCGACGATTCACTGACCAGCAGGAAGGTACGATAGCCGTATTTGAACGGATGATCGAGCTTGTGGGCCAGCGTGTCGGCATATCCGGCCACCGAAGGAAAGTTCGCCCGGAAGATCTGCCGAACTTGATCGAGGCGCTGTCGATCGACGGAGAGCGCTGTGCTGTAGACCCGGCGAATCCGAATCATCGAGGTTCACCTGTCCGACGAGATCGCCCATTCGCGGACCGTCGCTCCTGCCGCTCCATCTGTTCCGGCTGCAGGTGGGACCGCCTTCCTGTGGCAACCTCCCAGACTCCCCCCCGCGTCCCGTCGCGGGCCGAACCGGGAAGCTGGAGCTCCGCGGCGGCCGGTTCCGGATAGGAGACGATCAGCCCCTCGAAGTTGCGCAGTACCGTGTGGGTCGGGCTCATGGAGAGAATATAGGTCGGCAGCAGGGGGATCTTTCCACCGCCGTGTGGAGCATCGACGACAAAGGTCGGAATTGCCAGACCGCTCAACCGGCCCCGCAGGTACTCCATGATCTCCAATCCCCTCGAAATGGGCGTACGGAAATGCTCGACTCCTCTCACGAGGTCACACTGAAACAGATAGTACGGACGCACTCGAATGCGCAACAAAGACCGGAAGAGCGTCTCGAGGACCAGTGGGGAATCATTGACCCCCCGCAGCAGGACCGACTGATTGCCGAGGGGAATGCCTGCGTCCGCGAGTCTGAGGCAGGCCTCGGTTGAGTCGGCCGTCAGTTCCACCGGATGATTGAAGTGCGCATTGACGAAGACCGGGTGGTAGCGCCGCAGCATCTCGACGAGCTCATCGGTGATGCGCATGGGCAGTGTCACCGGAGTTCGGGTGCCGATCCGGATGATCTCCACGGACGGCACGGCACGCAGGGCGGCGAGGATCTCTTCCAGTACCTCGGTAGCCAGAGTCAGCGGATCTCCGCCCGAGACGATGACATCCCGAATTTCCGGGTGCTGCCGCAGATACCCGATGACGAGGTCCAGATCGGTGCGGCTGATCATGGTTTCCCGGTGGCCCGTGACCCGTTTACGCGTACAGTGACGACAGTAGACCGCACACGCGGACGTCGCAATCAGAAGTGCTCGGTCCGGGTAGCGATGGACCAGACCGGGGACCGGCATGTCTTCATCCTCGGACAGTGGGTCTTCGGTGAGAAACGGTCCGTCGAAGAGCTCTCCGACTTGGGGCACCGCCATCTGGTAGACCGGGTCGTCGACCCCGACGCTGCGGATGAGTGAGGCATAGTAGGGCGTAACGGCCAGAGGGAATCGGTCCGAGGCCTGCCTCAAGGCGTCCGTTTCCTGGACTCCGGGAAAATACTCCAGGAGCTGTTCGACCGACCGGATGCGATGACGCAACTGCCAGCGCCAGTCGGCCCACTGAGCCTGCGGAAACGGTTGTCTTGCGGGAAAAGGAGAAGAATCCGATGGTGTCGGCGCGGAGCGTGCGGACACCGTAGCGGTCGGAAGGGGCGGAGGATGGTCGAGCTCGGCTTCGCTTTCGCGAGCCGGCATCGACGGCGCGGTAGCGCTCCTCCTTTCGGTCATTCGAACGTGTCTCATTTTGAAGCTACTCCATTCGTATCATCATGTCCGCGCGGAACGAACGGCCGCTTGATATGATGCACGAACAGGGCGACAAGTAACAGAGAATTTTGCGGATTTCTCATCACCGGATTGACACAGGCTTTTTCGCCACGACGGGACGACCAGCGCGACGCAATCGGTCCCGTCATGGCCGTCATGGTCAGCTTCCCGGCGGTGTCGTCAATGACCGGCATGCAGGCGCTGCGATTCGAACACCTGGCGGAGTTCGTGGCAGACCATGTCGACCTGCTGCTCGGTCATGACGCTGGAAAAGGGAAGCGCCAGGGAAGAACCTCCCAGACGTTCCGCGATTGGAAACATGCCCGACTGAAATCCGAAATGCTCCCGATAGTAAGGCTGCAGGTGAATCGGCGTGAAGTATCCGCGGGATGGAATGCCACGCTCTGCCAAGGCGCCTTCGACTCTCGCGCGTTCCTCGGGACCACTCAGAATCACACGGAAGAGAAACCAGGACATTCGAGTCGCTTCCGGCAGGACCTCCGGAAGTCCGATGCCATGGATGCCCTCGAGACGCTGCCTGTACCATTCGACGACCCGTGCGCGCTTCCGTTGCAGATCGTCGAATCGCCGCAACTGGACCAGTCCGAGCGCGGCGCTCAGCTCATTCAGCCGGTAGTTGTAGCCGAGGCGGACCGCCACAGCCTCGGACGAGCCGGTGCCCCGCCCCTGGTTTCGCAGAGACTCGAACAGGTCGGCCCATTTTGGATCCGAGGTGACGACGATGCCTCCCTCGCCGGTTGTCAACTGCTTGTTCGGATAGAACCCAAAGGCGGATGCATGCCCGAAGCTGCCGACCTGTCGCCCCCGATATTCGGAACCCAATGCTTCACATGCGTCCTCGATGACGAGCAGATCGTTCTCCCGGGCAATTTCGAGAAGCGGGTTCATTGCAGCGGGATGACCAAAGAGATGTACGGGCAGAATGGCTCGAACAGGCAGACCGCCGCTGCGTAGGTTGCGAACGCAATCGGAGACCCGATTCGGATCGAGGTTCCCTGTCCTCGATTCGACGTCGACAAAGACGGGCCGTGCACCCACGTACAATGCCGCGTTGGCGGAGCTGATGAAGGAAAGTGGAGTGGTTACGACCAGATCACCTGCCCCGACGCCGGCTGCCAGCAGACTCAGGTGCAGAGCGGCCGTTCCGCTGGAGACTCCAACAGCAAACTCCTGTCCCACAAATCGCGCGAACTCTGTTTCGAATTGCTTCAGCCGCGGACCCCAGCTCAGTCTCGCACTGCCGAGTACGTCGACGACCGCCTCGATCTCTTCGCGCCCAATATCGGGTGACGAAAGGGGAACCTTCGTCATGGGTCCTGCACGGCCGCAACAGGTTCGGCTGAAGGCATCAGCGGAACCGCGGGCTTGATGAGGAGACGGTCCCCCAGTTCGACCTCTTTCAGGATCCGCACGATTCGTTCGGAGGCATGCCCGTCTCCATAGGGGTTGACCAGGCCCTCCAGCGAGGCGCGGAATTCAGGTCGCAGCGCCTCCAGGATGCCTTTGCGAATCGCATCGGGCTCCGATTCCACGTCGATGACGTTGCGGGCTCGTTCCCGCCCACGCTGCCGAATCCCTACATTGACCGTCGGCAGGGACAGCGAGGGTGTTTCCATGATGCCGCTGCTCGAGTTTCCGACCAGGAGGCTGACGTGTCGCAGCAGCGCCCAGTACTTCAAATGTGCCAGATTTACGAACAGGCGGGCCTTTGGATGATGCCGGCAAAAAACTCGCGACCGCTCGATCAGTGCGCGACTACCGGCGTCGGAATTGGGGAAACAGAACAGGATCTGCTGTTCGAGCCCGGCCAGAATCTCGTAGAGCGAGTCTGCCTCGAACGTAGTGTCCCGCGCCAGAGTCACAGGGTGATAGAGAACCAGGATCGTCGGCATGTCGAGATCGACACCGAGTTCCCGCTCAACCTCCTCCCGTCCGGGAATCGGACGCCGATAAAGGTGATCGAGGGAAGGAGCGCCGACCCGGTGCACCCGCCAAGACTCCTCGCCCATCGCCAGAACCCGTCGTCGCGAGCTTTCGGTCGGCGTCAAGTGAATATGACTCAATTTGGTGAGGGCATTGCGGACCGCTTCGTCGATCGCTCCCTCGCTCACTTCCCCACCCTCGATATGTACGATGGGGATGCGGAGAGCCAGAGCGGTCGATGCCGGGGCCAGCATTTCGTACCGGTCGGCTATGAGGACGAGCAGATCGGGTCGATGTCGATCCAACGCCTCGGCCAGACTCAGTGTCGCCAAACCGATGGTCTTGGCCATCCCGACGTCACTGTCGCTACTGAGCAGACATTCGATGCGATCGGTGATCGGAAATCCGTCTCGTTCGATTTCTCCGACGGTTCGCCCGAACTCGGGCGACAGGTGCGATCCGAGAACGATCAGGGACAGATCCAACTGCGGAGCTTGCAGCACCTCCTTCATGGGCCAGTAGAGGTGACCGTAGTCGGCCCTCGAGGTAGTGACGAATGCGATTCGACGCAAGCTGCCGGTCATATCCCACGCAGTATAACCGGGTTGGCACGACCACTGCGAACCGGGTGCAGCCCGAGGTGCCCCCCGTGCGCAGGCAATCCCGGCCTCCTGGTCCCTGTGTTAACGTGAGCGCGGAGAATGACGAGCTCAACCGATGCGTTCTATGACGATCTCGCACCCTTTTTTCGGGAATACGCCGGACGGCGCGCGGCGTATCTGGCGAGCATCGATCGACTCGTCGCCCCCTGGCTGACCGGAAACAGCTTGCTCGACGTGGGCGCCGGAGACGGGGTCCGGGCACAACGGCTGGTGCTCCGAGCCGGGATTGAGCGCCTGGTGATGGTCGAACCGAGCCCGGCCATGGCGTCCCTTTGCCGCAAATCATGTTCCTGTGTCCATATCATCCCCATTGAGGAGTTTCATCCTCCCGATCAGACTTTCGACAACATGACCTGTCTGTGGAACGTACTCGGGCACATTCGAGGCTTCGATGCGCGGGTCGCGGCGCTCCGCACGATGGCCTCCCTCCTGGCCCCGGGGGGCTCGCTGCACATGGATGTCCACAATCGTTACAATGCCCGCGCCTACGGCTGGACAACCCTGTTCCGCAACCTTCTCGACGACATCGTCCATTTCCGAAGCGAGAACGGTGCGAGAGAGTTCGACCTGGTCTTCGGCAGCCGCAAGCTTCACGGTCGGGGTTACCTGTTCAGCCCGGCTGAAATCGCCCGGACGATTGACGCGGCGGGACTCCGCATTCTCGATCGAAAGATCGTCGACTACGACACCGGAGCGCTGCATAGAACTCCGTTCCAGGGGCAGCTCTACTTCCGGCTGGGTCCGCGAAACAGCACCGTAGTGTGGTAGGGTTCTAGCGCTGTCCCGCCCAGATATCGAAGTTGGGGGTCCGAGAGCGAGGTAGCAGGGGACGCATGGATGCTGGGCGAACGACCTGATTCTCTCACCCCTCGAATGACAGTCGAACATGGATTCAGGGAAAGTTTCGCGCAGAGATGTCATTCGACATGCCTGGTGTACGGCGATCGGACTGGCCGCCATCTCCGGAACGCAGATCTTCGCCGCCAGTCTGGACATCCGCAACCACTTCAGTCCCAGAAACCGCGTCCGTCCGAAACGTCCTCACACCAGGTACATCATCCTGCACACGACGGAGGGCGGAGAGACCGGTTCGCTTCGGAAGGTCTGGCGTCGCGGTGAAACCCACTACTTCGTGACCAAGAAAGGACGCGTGTACCGGGTCGTCGACAAGTCGAAAATTGCGACCCATGCAGGCAGGAGCATGTGGGAGGGTCACGGCCCGATCGACAACTACTCGATCGGGATCGAAATCGTCGGGTACCACGACCAGGACATCACTGACGCACAGTATCGGGCTGTCCGGGAGCTTCTCCGACAACTGCAAAGCCTGTACAAAATTCCGGACAAGAACGTCCTTACCCACTCGATGGTTGCCTACGGTCGCCCCAACCGCTTCTATCCCTTCAACCACCGTGGCCGGAAACGATGCGGCATGATCTTCGCGCGGCCCGATGTCCGCCAGAGACTCGGATTGACGGCGAGTCCCTCATCCGATCCGGATGTCCGTGCCGGGAGGGTCAAGGTGGCTGATGTGGAGCTGCAACACTACCTCTACCATTTCCGTGAAGGAGTCGCATCGGCAGCTCCCTCCAGGGTCGCGGCTGCCGGCACGCCCGCCGGCAGCGACGAGAATGTCATCACGGCCCGACGCACCGCCTGGTACATTGCGCGCGACCAGTACGACAGCGCTCACACGGTCTACATCTTCCCGAACGGGACCCGTCAGTCCGGCGACCAGATTACGGACTGGGGTCAGATACCCGTGGGCACCGCTGTCTTGGTCTCTCAGGAAGACGAGTCGAGTTTCGAAGGTTTCGTCGAAGCAAAACTGGGAGAGAGCGGACATGAAATCGCGGGGGAGGCGTTCGACAGTAACACCACCATCTACCTGCTTCCCAGCGGCATGGTGAGAACCGGTCACGACCTGTATCGAAGGCGCTCGACCCGGCGCCTGCTCGAGTCGCTGCCTGCCGGAACCCGAGTTCTGGTCGGGTACGTCTACGGCGGGCACGTCAAGCGAAACCGGCTGCCCTCCCGAATTGCCGGACGCAAGTGGAACTATCCATCGACCTTCTATCGCCTGCCCGACGGGACGATCCTCAGCGGCGACGAGATCAATGACGCCCAGATTCCTCCGAACACTCTCGTCCTCTTCCAGAGCTGAGGAGCACTCCTCTTCAACCAGTCTCAGAACCCTAATGGTCTTTCCCGGAGGAACCGATCTTAAGATCGAACGGCAGACACGGCCGAACTATGTCTCAAGCATTGTCGAGCATGAACGGACTCCTGCGCACCGTTGTTGCAGTCTTCGCGCTGCTGCCTCTGGTGACGATCATCGTCCTGATCCTCTTCTTTCCCCCCGGCGGATCGGCGGCGATCATCGACCCCGGCAGTTACGTGTTGGGTGCCTTCACCGAGCAGTATCCGATCTATCTCTACCTGCTCCAGGACTCTTCGTTGACCTTCCGGGAGACGCCGGCAACGGGCGAGCGCTTCCTGGAGGTCGGGATTCCCAGGTCGGACCAGTACCTCGGCTTCGGTGTCACGGAATTGTCCGGCGCCCCCCGTTTCGGCGCCCGCCTGACGCTGGATTGGCGCGGCCATGGAACGATCCCCGAGTTCGTAGTCACGCTTCGGGAACGAACCCACCGGCATGATGTCGAGTACGGGGAGATCTTCAACGGCCCGCTTCGCGGCCCCGATCAGGGGTGGACCCGCACCGAGTTCCCTCTGGACCATCTCGAACCGTCCGAAGATCCGAATCTCGATCCGGACCTCCAGGACGGAGTCCTGCAAACATCCCTGGTTCGGAGTGTGGCCTTCACCTTCCCTCCCTCCGACGGATTCAAATTGGACATTCGCGAGTTTCGGTTCGAGTGGGACGGTTACAACGCAGGTTCCCTGGGGGTCCTGGCTGTGCTTTTCGCCACCGGTCTGTTTCTGCTGATTCGAATGTCGGCTCCCGGGCCGCCGAACCGAGAGTCCGAACTGATCCGCGGGTCGGTCCTCAGGCAAGCCGGTTTCTCGTTGATCTCGCTGTCCTTTCTGTGTGATCTGGTGGCTCACTCGGGCTGGATCGACGACAGAGTGCTGATCTTCTACCTCGTCCTTTGCGGTCTGGTCCTGGCGGACGAGTTCGCATCCAGGCGGCTGGGTCAGTGGCGTGTGGCGCGCCTGCGCTTTGCGGCGGTTTTGTTCTTCGGCTGGTTGTTCGGAGTCGATCTCAGCCCTCTGGCCTGGATCGCCATCACCTTCGTCGGCTATCTGCCCGTCTTGCAGTTTCGCGATAATCTGATGCTCTTCTCCCTGCCTGTGCTCGGCTTGGGAGGCTACCTCCTGGGAGACCGCCCGAATTATCCGGATCTCGCCCTCGGGCTCTTCGTACTGGCCGGCACCTTCGTGATCGTCCTGCTCTCGCGCGAAGCGCTGTCACTGGCCGAGCGGCGCGTCCGGGCGGAAGAGAGACTGCTGCGATCGGAAGCGATCTACAGGGAGATTTTCAATGCCGTCGACGAAGGGATCCTGCTGGTCGAAGGCGAAACGGGACGCATCGTCCAGAGCAACGAGGCGGCGGCCCGGCTTCTGGGATGCTCCTGCGAAGGTCTGGTGACGAAGGGCATCTGCGATCTGGTCCAGGAGGGGTCCGAGCGGGTCGAGACGGCCCTCCACAGTCCGGCGCCGTCCCTGCACGAACTCCACGTGCGCCGCTGCGACGGATCGAGTTTCTGGGCGGAGATGCTGGCCCAGAGATCATCGGTCGGCGGAGAAGAGCGGGGTCTTCTCGTTATTCGAGACATCGAGGAACGAAGGCGGCTCGAGAGCCAACTTCGGCACTCGCAGAAGATGGAGGCCGTCGGCAACCTTGCCGGCGGGGTTGCCCATGATTTCAACAACCTCCTGATGATCATCAATGGTCGGACCGAGCTTGCGCTCGCGGCGGATCGCAGCGGAGCCGGAATCCAGGAGGATCTCGAGGAGATTCGGATGGCCGGGCTGCGGGCGGCCAGGCTGGTCGAGAAACTGCTCGCCTTCAGCCGAAAGCTGCTGCTCGATCTCCGCCGGGTGGATCTCTCCGAGTTCGTCTCGGCCCTACAACCGAACCTGTCCCGCCTGGCGGGTGAGGGAATCCGGCAGGAGTATGAATACGGCGTCGGTATCGCTCCGGTCCTGGCCGACACCCAGTTGATCGAGCGGGTACTCGAGAATTTCGTCTCCAATGCGCGAAATGCGATGCCGAACGGTGGGCAACTCCGCCTCTCCGTGCGGAATCGCCGCCTGGACGCATCCGACTCCAAGACGATTTCGGAGCTGGACCCGGGCACATACGTCGAAGTTCGGGTGTCCGATTCCGGCCGGGGAATGGATCCAGACACGGTCTCACGGATCTTCGACCCGTTCTTCACCACCGAAGCCTTTGGCAGGGGCGCGGGTCTGGGCTTGTCGACCGTCTACGGCATCGTCCGACAGCACAACGGCTCCATTCAGGTGGAGAGCGCACCGGGCCGAGGAACGACGTTCTCGATCCTGTTTCCCTGCGCCGGCACGGAAGTCAGCACCGCATCTCTCAGCGCCCCGCTCTCCTGAGTCAGACGGTGATCGCGCCCTCGGAGGCGGAGGACACCGACCTCGCGTACTTCGCGAAGACTCCGCCCCGGTAATGTGGTCCCGGAGCCTTCCAGGCCTTCGCACGCACCTGCAGTTCCGCTTCGGAAACCTGCACGCTGATCGTACGCGAATCGATGTCGATCTCGATCTTATCTCCCTCCTGCAGGAGTGCGATCGTCCCGCCCCGGGCCGCTTCCGGAGCGACGTGCCCGATCATCAGTCCTCGCGTCGCCCCGCTGAAGCGTCCGTCCGTGATCAGAGCGACTTCTTCGCCCAGCCCGGCTCCGACAATGGCACCCGTCACACCGAGCATCTCCCTCATGCCGGGGCCTCCACGGGGTCCTTCGTAGCGGATCACCACCACGTCGCCGGGGCGAATCGAATCCGACGTCACGGCCGCCATGGCATCTTCTTCCCGGTCGAAGACCCTGGCCGGGCCCACATGATGCGTCTTTCGCCGGTCCGTGACCTTCAGAACGCACCCTTCGAGCGCGAGATTCCCCTTCAGGACGACCAGTCCTCCCGAACGTTTGATCGGATGCTCGAGATCACGGACGACGTCCTGACCTGGTGTTTCCGAGGCATGCGCCGCCTCCTCCGCGAGTGTTCGCCCGGTGGGAGTCAACTGAGTCCCGTCGACGAAGCCGCCTTCGACCAGCCGTTGCGCGACCAGCTCGATCCCTCCGGCCCGATAGAGATCGGCCGCCAGGTACCGTCCCCATGGTTTGAGATCGGCCAATAGGGGAATCTTCCGACTGATCGCGTCGAAGTCCTCGATGACGAGCGGGATGCCTGCCTCCCGCGCCAGAGCCAACAAGTGCAGTACGGAGTTGGTCGAGCCCCCGGTGGCGGAGACACCAGCGATTGCGTTCTCGAAAGCTCCCCGCGTCAAGATCCGGCTCGGCGTCAGCTCCTGTTCGAGCATTCCGATGATCAGCTCTCCGCACCGGACGGCCACATCGGACTTCTTCGGATCCGCCGCAGGAGTGCTGGCCGTTCCCAGCGCGGAAAGACCGAGAAACTCCATGGCAGTGGCCATCGTGTTGGCCGTGAACTGCCCACCGCAGGCTCCCGGCCCAGGGCAGGCGACTTCCTCGAGTTCGTACAGCTCGTCCTCGGACATCCTCCCGGCGGCGGTGGCCCCGACCGCCTCGAAGACGTCCTGGATGTTGACGTCGCGCCCATGGTAGTGGCCCGGTAAGATCGTCCCTCCGTAGAGCACGAGGCTGGGTACGTCCAGGCGGATCGCAGCCATACCGGCGCCGGGTATCGTCTTGTCGCAACCGACCAGTGCCACGATGGCGTCGAACAGATAACCGCGACCGGCCAGTTCGATCGAATCGGCAATGACCTCCCGACTGACGAGCGACGCCTTCATGCCCTCGATCCCCATGGTGATCGCGTCGCTGATGGCGATCGTGTTGAATTCCATGGGCGTACCACCTGCCGCACGGACCCCTTCCTTGACCTTCGCGGCCAGGTCGCGCAGGTGGATGTTGCAGGGCATGGTCTCGATCCAGGTATTGGCAATGCCGATGATCGGCTTGGACAGATCCTCGTGGGAGAAGCCCACGGCCTTGAAAAAGGCCCGGGCTCCGGCTCGATTTCGACCTTCGGTGACAATGCGACTGCGATGTTTGCCTAAACCTTTCATGTGACCTCCGATGCGACTGGATCGACTTCTTCGACCATTCTGTTGGGTGCTCGGCGCAAAGTCCAGTCCCGAAGATCAGCCGGCTGCGACGCCGAGCCCGTCGTGGCGGCGCCCCGGGGCGGCGTGCCCGAGCATCCGCCAAGCCGACTGCGGGTTGCCTCGGCATCAAGCCAGCGGGTGTCTCCAACGCAGACCGGAAAATCGGGCGAAGTCCCGATCGGTCGTCAGCCATTCACAGCCCGATTCGATGGCCAGCGCGGCCAGGTAGGCGTCGGCGACGAGATTGCCCTTGACCTCGGCATTGGCGCACAGTTCACAGAAGATGTCCCAGTGCCGGTTGCCGGGAGTAATGACAATGCAGTTCGGCTGTGATCGCACCTGATTCACGTAGGACAGAGCGCGATCGAGGGGGGTTGGGGGATCGAAGACTTTGGGATGAGTCAAAACCCGCAGGCACGAGCTGAGCACCAGCTCCGAAACCCCGAAATCGGTGGGTCCGGCCCACAATGACCGGAGCCAATCCCGGTACTCCTGATGCCGAGGGCTCTCTTCGCGGTGGGCGTAGATGAGCACATTCACGTCGACGAGAGTCACCGACCCGACTCCATCAGATCGAGCAAGTCCGCTGTACTGTCCAGATCGACGCCTGGTTTCGTACCACGTCCTTTGAACGTGATCACTTCGTCGACCTCGAGCGCATCCCGGCGCCGTTTCCTCCTGACCAGATCGGAACGGAGCGCCTCCTCGATGACCGCGCGCATCGTCCGGTCGTTCTCCACCGCGTAGCGCTTCACCTCACGAAGGAGATCGTCATCGATGTCAATGGTGGTCCTCATGCATAAAAGCATATAGAGGAATCATAAATATGTCAAAACCCTCGACCTTCCACAATCTCGCCAACCGTCTGTCGAGGCCGCAGTGTCGACCGAACTCGGAACCCGGAACTTGGACATCAGACACAGGCCCTCGCCCCCAGCGCTATTTCCCCGGAACTTCGACCGGCGGGAGCTCGTCCGATTCCGGGTTCGTGTCCCTGTACTGCTGCTGCAGTTCCTTCAGCTTAGCGTGGAGGTCGGCCTGGACGTCCGCGTACTCGGGCTGTCCGTAGACGTTGTGCAACTCGTGCGGGTCTTTCTGCAGGTCATAGAGCTCCCACACGTCGATATCATTGTAGAAGTGGATCAGCTTGTAGCGGTCGGTCCGGACTCCGTAGTGCCGCTTCACGTTGTGCCACCCATGCGGGTATTCGTAGTAGTGGTAGTAGACGGCCTCGCGCCAGTTGTCCGGCCTGGATCCCTCCATCAACGGCCGCAGGGAAACTCCCTGCATCTGCTCGGGAACCGGGACGCCGGCATAGTCGAGGAAGGTGGGTGCGAAATCGAGGTTCATGACCAGATCGTCCGACACCTGGCCGGCCTCGATCTCGGCCGGATAGCGGATCATGAGCGGCATCTCGAACGACTCCTCGTACATGAAGCGCTTGTCGAACCAGCCATGCTCGCCCAGGTAGAAGCCCTGATCCGAGGTGTAGACGACGATCGTGTTCTTCGCGAGATCGTGTTCGTCGAGGTAGTCGAGAACTCGACCCACATTATCATCCACCGAGGCGATGCAGCGGAGGTAGTCCTTCATGAAACGCTGGTACTTCCACTCGGTCAGGGCCTTTCCCGTCGGCGGATTCTTCTTGTACTCCTCATTGACCTTATCGTAGTGCGCGTTCCAGGCGGCTTTCTGTTCGTCGTTCATCCGGTTGTATTCCATCTTCCAGACCATTCCCGCAGGAAAGCCGGCCTGACCGCCCGTTCCGGTTTCCTTGCCGTAGGCGTCCTCGAAGAGCTTCATGTCCATGCTCAGGTACATCCCTGCGATGCGCATGTCCTGCTGTTGGGCGGCGATCCGGCCCTTATAGTCGTCCCAGAACGTCTCCGGCTCGGGGATCGTCTCGCTCGTCATACAGATCCATGTATTTTGCGTTCGGCATCCAGTTTCGATGGGGCGCCTTGTTGTGAAGAAGGAGACAGAAGGGCTTGTTCGGATCTCGATGATCGAGGAAGTCGACAGCGAAGTCCGTGATCAAATCCGTGACGTATCCGGTCTCATGGACCTTCTCACCCATCTCGATGAAGTCGGGATTGTAGTACTCGCCCTGATCGATCAGAATCTTCCAGAGATCGAAGCCCGTCGGATCCGTCTTGAGATGCCATTTCCCTACGATCGCCGTCTGATATCCGGCCTTCTGGAGCAGCTTCGGGAAAGTCATCTGACTACCGTCGAACTGATCTCGATTGTCTCGAAGCCGGTTGATGTGGCTGTACTTGCCCGTCAGAAGGACGGCGCGGCTGGGGGCGCAGAACGAGTTCGTGACGAAGCTGCTCGTAAAGCGGACGCCCTCGTTGGCGATTCGGTCGATATTCGGTGTCTGGATCAATTGACTCCCATACGCCGAAATCGCCTGCTCGCCATGATCGTCCGACATGATGAACAGAATGTTGGGAGGGGTCCCGACGGCCTGTTGCTGAGTGGAACAGCCGGCAAGGATCAGGATCGAAGCGACAAGAACGATACGGAAAGTACTCTCACGAAAGGCCCCCTTCTTCGAAGAATGGGCGAACGATCGATCTGAGAATAGCGGGCAGCGCGCGGCAACGCAAGGACGGCAGAGCGTCGAGATTTTCCATTGGCCGCATCAGAGCCGGAACGAAGTGAGGGACCCGCTGCACGGCCGTCGACTCCTGACTCTCCTTCCGGCGCGAACTGCGTGCCCAGTCAAAATGGAAATTCGGAATCCCTCATTTGTCCTCGTCGGAGTTCGGCGTCGTTGCCCATTCCGGATAGGGAGCGTCCGGCCCTTTCCGTGCATGCCACAGGATCCTGTTGAGAAGATCTTCCGGGCACCGGTCCACTTCGTCCAACGGCAGCGTCGCCGACAACTCCGCATACCTCGCATACGACTGTCCTTCCAGCTCTGGCGGGAGGATTCAGCCGGTCGAGCGGGATGTTGTTCGGGACGGCATCGTACGGAGTGAAGTCGGGCTTGTCCTGAAAGCAGTCGAACAACGGCGTAGCGGCCGCATCCATCTGGTTCATCGGAGGAAGGCCCAGGATCAGTTCGATCGTGCGCAGGATGCCGGGCTGGTTGTATTGCGTGCCGACGACCGCGCCGCGTCGGGTGTAGGGACTGATCACGTAAGCGGTCGTCCGGAAGGAACTGACATGATCCCAGCCGTCCTGCGGATCGTCCTCGATCGCAAAGATACAGGTCTCCTTCCAGAAGCGGCTGTGACTGATCGCCTCGACGATCCGGCCGAAGGCCAGATCGTTGTCGGCCACATGAGCCTCGGGAGTCGGCATCCCTTCCTTGGTTCCCGAAGTGTGATCGTTGGGCAGACAGATGATGACGAGATCCGGAAACCGGCCGCTCTTCTCGAACTCGCCGAGCTCTTTGATGAACCGGTCGGCCCGGAGAACTCCGGAACATCCAGGCTCCAACCCACCTCCCTGTCGAGATAGGGACGCAGAGATTCGATGGCGGGTCGACTCCCCACCCGGGTCAACCCCGTCTTGTTGATGAAGTCCCGGTAGAAGTCGATGAAAGTCGGCGGCGGCATCCGCCACGGATCGGTCCATCCGATCTCCGCGATCGAGAATTCACCGTAGTCGCGAAGCGTCTTCCCCTGCTCCAGAACGTTGTCCCAGATGAATCCGGTCGGCGCATAGGCCAGCGCATCGACGTCGTCGTCGCTCATCCCGTCCGGATAGCTTCGAGGGAATCCGGCAAACGACTTCTCCATATAGTCGGTTGCCATTGCGGTCGTCGACCACTGATGCCCGTCGGCACTCAGGATCCCCGAACAGTAGGTGTTGTCCAGACAGGACGAACTCCTTGACGATTTTGTGCAGGTTGGGCGTCACCCGTTCCCCGAAGACGCAGAGCCGCGGATCTCCATTGCCCCGGGCGAGATCCCCGAGCACCTGATCATAGGTACGATTCTCTTTGATGATGTAGACGACGTGCTTGAAGACCGAAGGCTCGCCCACCCGCTCGGGGACGGGACGGGCGGCCCGTCCCGGGCGAGCCGGCAACTGTGCGGCTTCGATCGATCTCCCGTCGGAAGTTCGCCGCACGGTCTTCGTGTAGCGGACCAGCTGGCGATCGTCCGGGACCGGGACCACCGAAATCGAACCGAAGTACTGGCGGGAATTGAACCCCTCTTCCTCCGGTCCGAATGTCCGGCGTCCGGAACCGAGCCCCTTGATATTGGCCACGACGAGTGCGTTTCGAGCGCCGTCATACAGGATCGCCCCCGGAAACCATCCAACCGGGATCATTCCCTCCAGGGTCGAGTGTCCCGGATCGAAGGAGACGACGGCAACGGCGTTTTGGGTTCCGTTGCAGACGAAGAGCTTCCGTCCCGTCGAGTCGAAGGTGAGCGCGTTGGGGCTCGCTCCGAAGTAGTCCCTCGGCTGCCAACGCAGGGAGATGGTCTCGACGACCTCGTCTCTTCTTGTGTCTATCACCGAAACGGAGTCACTGGCTGCGTTCGCAACGGCGAGGAAGCGCCGGTCCGGCGTCAGAGCCAGGCCCGAGGAATGCAGTCCGACCGGTATCTCCCGAACCACGCGACCGGCCTCGAGATCGATGGCCGTGACCGATCCGTCCGAGGCCACGTAGCGTTTCGGGTCGACGCGCACCTCGGAGCCCCGCCCGGCCGGACCGACGACGGAGTCGGCCTCAGGTCGGCGGCCTCCCCAGTTGCTCACATACGCCTTTCCATCGGCCAGGATCACGTCGAACGGGGCGACTCCGACCTCAAACCTGCGCAGGATCCGCCCGCTCGCGGCATCGAGCTCGACCAGCCGGTTGGTCAGGTTCAGCACGACGAAGAGGCGCTTCCCATCCTCCGAGACCCGAAGACCCGAAGGAATGGGCTCGCCTCGCCGCTCCAGCCCGGTGGCAGGAAGCGGCAGCGACCGAAGCGGTTCCAGGCTTCCCGGCTCCGAAACCCGAAACACCTTGACGCTGCCGTTGACGTCGGACATGTAGGCCCTCCCGCCGTCAGGCGAGAAGACCAGCCCCGTGTAGCTCAGCTGACCCTCTTCGTCGGGCTGCAGGAAATGCGTGGAGACCGCATCCGCCGGCACATCCTGTCCAGCGGCGGGCAGAGGAACCCTCTGTCTGACGGCGGCGGTGTCCGGATCGATCACGATGATCTCAGGCGTTTTGCCCGCCGTGAGGAGGACCCGCCCGTCCGGGCTCAGGGCCAGAGCCTGGGGGCGCAGGCCCGGAAGCTCGACCTGAGCGCCCGCGGGGCTCAGAATCTGGCTCACCGGCAACACGACATGGTCTCTGCGGGAGAACGCAACCGGGTCGGTTGAACGGATGAGATTCGGAGACCGGTGGCAGGCCACCGCGACCAAAACAAGGAGCAGCAGCGCTCCGATCACCCAGAGCAACGGCCTCCAGGCGACCCGACGTCTGACGGCCGTACTTCTAGATCCCGCTCTCCGCACTTTCTGGTCTCCATCTGACACTTCGCCTACCTCCTGACCCTCGATTCTAGCCGCAATCCACAGACTCGTCAGGCCCTGGAGCGCTCATGAAGACCGCACCGAGCTTCTACTCACCCCCGGACGGCTGCAGGGCGGAAATTTCGAAGACGCAGTCATCGCCGAATCGCCGGACGAGGCCTGGCGCCGAAAGGAACTGCTCCCTTCTCTGCTCGTCATACGCCTGAAGATGAACCACCAGGTAGTCGATCCCTCGCCGTCGCATGAACCGGATCGAACCGGGGTCGGGGAAACCGTCGTAGGCTCTGAAATCCGCAGCATAGTCCGCAGGATAGAAGCGTGTATAGCCGTTGACCAGATTCATCCAGTGCTGGGTGGAGTAGAGCATGTAGAGGCTCTCCTTCGGCCATTGATCGGTCCCGCTGTAGTCGGGCAGTTCGAGGACGACCTTTCGTTCGCGCTGGCGGGGTCGGCGATCACCCGGCGGGCCGACCGGCTCCGGGTTCCGCTCCCTCAGCCAGGAATCGACGGGCCTTGGCGCAAATGCCTTAGCTGAACAGGGTCTGAAGCCGAGTCCGACAGGAAAGTACTCGACCAGAATGATCATGATCAGTGTCGCGAGCAGGCCAGGTCGCGATCGCAGCTTCGCGGCCGCGAAGCCGGCGAGGACCGAGACCGCGAAGGCGACGAGGAAGGCGAATCGGGCCGTCGCACGGAACTGGCCAAGAAACGGAACTGCCTTGTAGACCAGCGCCAGCGGCAGAAGCGTCCCACCGGGCATACGTGGTCCCAGGGAGAACACGAAGCCGAGGGCTCCCAGTCCGAGGTAGAACCAGGCGATGTTCCGGTGCCGATTCGAAAGCAGACCGGCAGCGGCAAGGAGCAAGGCCGCCAGACCGAGATAGATCGTCCTCTCTCCCCAGATCCAGTGACCCTGGTTGCCCAGCAACTGACCCGCAATGGTATTCCAGGGTGGAGTCACGTAATCGATCGCATCGGCGGAAAAAACCGTGCCCTCCTCCATGCTGTGGTCGACGGAATGCATCATGTAGGGCCGGGCGAATGGGAGGATGATCAACGCAATCGCGCCAGCCAGGGGAGCCATACGAAGCAGGAAAGTCCACGGTCGAGGCGAGCGAAGGCAGAGGAAGAGCGTCAAGCATCCGAGCGTCAACGCCAGCATGACGGCGATGTACCAGTTGCTCAGGCACTGCATGGCGGTCACCGCCACCCAGACGACGCCGAGTCTCCAGGAAAACCGATCGCGCAATCGGTGGAGCGCCCAGATCGAGAGTGGAAACCAGGCTGTACAGATCAGGGTCAGATGGCCGAAGTGATGGCTCCGAAAGAAGGCGAACCCGAAAATCGTTCCGCTCACAAAAGCGGCCCACCTGGAACCTGTGTAGTAGAAAGCCAGGCAGTACATCCCGACCGCGGAGCCGAAGTAACTGAAGAGCAGGAGCAGATTATAGGGAACGACGGGATTATCCGAAAACCAGTACCACGGGCTCACCAGAATCGCTACCCCGAAACCGTGTTCGGAGTAGGCGAGGCTTCCCGGATAGGGATAGAAAGCGTTCGCCGCAAAGAGGTCGGTCGCCTGATTCAGAAGCGCGTGATTGACCCAACTGATCGTCCACATTACGAGACCGGGGTCACTCCCCTCGATCGGCGTCGCACCGAGATTCCAGAGACACACGAAGGAATGCAGGAAGATCGGAGTCAAAAATGCCAGGAGCAAAACCGGGACCAGGTGGGGAGAGTACCGTCTGAACGGCTCTTGATGCAGTTCGGAGTCCGTCGGATTCGAAGCTGGATGACCATTCAATTCGGGAAGGACGATAGACGGATCTTCGCGATCCTGCAAGACGGACCGCAGCAAGGTCTCATCGAAGCTCTCGGACTGTTGTCTTCTTCAGGCCCCGAGCCGCTGCTCGAGCGGCACGAGTCCCCCGGCCGGGATCGAAGTAGAGCCCGAACTCCGCGAGCAACGGACAAGCCCGGGAATCCAGAATCCGCAGCCGGACACGTCGGGCCTCCACCGGCTCGAATCGGTCGAGCTTCTTGTACCCGATCGTCGTTCCTTCCGCAACGGCCTTCCAGCCCGACGGAGTCTCGACTTCGAGGCGATAGCGCCTGATGCGCTGACCCAGTTGGATCGGCTCCTGCAACCGGCAGACATTGAAGCGGCGGGGTTTGCCCAGATCATATTCCACCCACGCCGATCGAGCAGCATCATCCGTCGCCCAGTAGGTTTCCAGTTGACCGTCCAGCGTCTTTTCCACACCGAAATCGGGTGACCCTCCCCGTACATTGCCGGCCCGACCGGTCGCCCCCGCAGCCAGGTCCTTTCGGAAGATCGAATCCAGAGCGCTCCGAAATTCCCGAAGCCGGCGGACGTCGGGCTCAGGAAGCCTTCCCCGGTTGTCCGGAGGCACGTTGAGAAGCAGCACGCTGTTTCGTCCTACGGAGTGAAAGTAGATGTCAACGAGTTCCCCGACCGACTTCGGCTTCTGATCGGGATGCCAGAACCAGCCTTTGCGGATCGAGACGTCCGTTTCTCCAGGAACCCACTGTGGTCCGTCGGGATCGCCCGTATTCAGGTAATCGGTGTCGGATTTCCCGACCGACACTCTGGATCGATCCAGCATCGACCAGCAGGACTCGCCGGCGCTTCCGCGCTCGTTTCCGATCCAGCGGACGTCGGGGCCTTCGTCCGAGAAGATGACGGCACCCGGTTGCAGCTGGCGGACCAGGGCCCAGTACGTCTGAAAATAGTAGTTCATGTCCCGGGCGTCTTCACCTTTAGCGCCGTCGAACCAGACCTCGGAAAGCGGTCCATAGCCCGTCAGCAGTTCGCGCAGCTGTCCCAGATAGTACAGGTTGTATTGAAGCTCGTTCCCGTAGCTCGGTTCGTGACGATCCCAGGGTGACAGATAGACTCCGAAGCGGATCCCGGCCTTGGAGCAGGCCCGGGCGAGTTCGCCCACCACGTCTCCACGACCGTCGCGCCAGGGGCTGCTGCGAACCGAGTGATCGGTGTAGCGACTGGGCCAGAGACAGAAGCCGTCGTGATGCTTTGCGGTCAAGACGACGGAACGAAAACCGAATTCCCGGGCCGCCTTTACCCACTGGACGACGTCGAGCTCCGACGGATCGAAGATTGCAGGATCCTCGGTCCCGTCTCCCCATTCCCGGTTGGTGAAGGTGTTGACGGTGAAATGGACGAACATGGCCAGCTCGCGCTGCTGCCATTCCAGCTGCCGTTCAGTGGGAATCGGCATCACGGGAAGCGGCGGCGGCACGGCATTTTGAGCAAAGCCGAGAGAAGTGAGACGGATCAGCAGCAATACTGCGGCGAAGCCGCTTTGGAGCGCGGAAGCGGAGGCGCGAAGCTTCCGCTTTCCCAGGGGGAAGCGGACGTCCTCCCATCCCCCACGGCTCTTCGATGGGCGGCCGAAGGAACTCTGAGCCTCGGAACTCGGAACCCGGGGGCGTCTTGCCCAAACCCTTTGGACCCTGCCTTGACCTTTGTCGCCCAGCTGTCGAGACCTGCAGGTCCGATTCCACGCCAAGGTCCCAAGGTCGCAGAGGGACTCAGAGACAAAGAAAACCTTTGCGTTCTCTGCGGCTTTGCGAGAGATCGAACCGCCGAGGTTTCGCGTGTAGACCGAGATTTCAAACCAGACCACGGCTGAGGCCATTCGGGCAACGCGCCCCCGAAACTCGACACTCATCTTGCCGTAATCTCCACCACGACCACCTCGTAGGGATCCAGGTCGATCGTCAGATCCTTCGAATAAGCCATGCTCGATTCGTGAGGAGCAATCCGACCAGGATTCTCAATCGAACAGGCGTCGTCCAGACCGGCGGAGACCGAATACACTTTCACTTCGGCATTCTCGGGCACTCCGGAACCCTGAAGCCGGGTGAGCAGCACGTTGCTCGTCGGCTCGTAGTTGACCGCCTTGATGACGATGCGTTTGCCGTCGGCACTGCCCGTAGCGATCGCGTCGACTGTTCCGGGTTTCCAGTCAGTGGGTTTCATCTGAGCAATGCCATCGAAGAACTCGCTCCGATGCTCGATATCTGCAAAGGTCCCGGTCGTGGATGCGAAATGCTTCTCCGCGAAGTGATCCCGAAACAGCTCTCTCCACGACGTATCCCGATCCCGGGAACCATGAGACATGATCATGGTAGATGAAGGCCGTCCAGGTCGGGTCGTCCGTTGTGTTCCGCATCAGCAGCGCGGGACAGCTCATCTCCAGCTCGGGGCTCAGCTTCTCGTAAATCATCAGACTGCCCGCCGTGTGCAGCCCCGCACGCCAGGCATAGCTCCGGCACAGGCCCCACTCCAGCACGGCGAGCTTGATGTCCGGATGCGCGGACGCCCTGACGTAATCCCTGAGTTTGACCAGATAATCCTGGATCCGGCGGAGACCCGTCTCGAAGTTCTCGGGCTCGTATTCATAGTTGTGGCAACCGAGGATGTCGAAGTTCTCTCCGGCTTCATCGATGACCTTCTCGCTCCACACCATGTCGTTGGACCGCTTCTGTCCGCAGGCTACGATCTTGGCTTCCGGAGCGATCTTCCTCAGCCGACTCCCATAGACGTTCACGATCTCAGCGTACTGATCCGGAGTCAGGCCGTGGTTCATCGGCTCGTTGTCGATCTGGAAGTAACGCACATTGTAGGGCTCTGCGTGGCCGTTCTCCGCACGCTTCTTCCCCCACTCGGTCGTGGGCGGGTCGTTGACATAGTGAACCCAGTCCATGGCGTTCTGGATTTCCTCGGGCTTCGTGCTCGTCGCGCTGAGACAGATCAACGGCTCCGCCCCCAACTGTCGGCACAACTCCATAAACTCGTCCACACCGAATCCGTTGTAATCGGAGTAATTGCCCCAGAGCTCATTGGGGCGGTATTTGCGCGATACCCGAGGGCCGATACCGTCTTTCCAGTTGTAGAAGGAAGCGAAGGATCCGCCGGGCCAGCGGACGAACGGTGGCTCGAGATCCTGAAGTGCCTCGAGGAGGTCGGGACGCAGCATTCCGTTTTTACGCACGTCGGCCCGCATCATCGACAGAAAGTCCACCAGCACCCGCCCGCTTCCCGAGGCGGAGATCTCGACCATCCCCTCGGTGTCGGCCTTCGGGCACGAGAAGCGGTAGGACGCCTCCTGCCAATCCGAGCCTTGGGTCTCGAGAGGCGTCTGCGCCACTACGACCCCGGTGGAGTCCTTCACTCGAAGAACAACCTGCGCTGATCCCTCTTCGGGCTTGAGCCAGACCGATCCGTCATAGTCGTGATCCACCTCGAGGTCGATCCGCCGCTGCCGGATGCCGATCGTGCCGCCGGAAACGTCCAGCCTGACACCTTTCTCCCCGTTGGGAAACTGCCCTTCGACAACGTCCGCGCTTCCCTGACTGCCCTGCTCGGCAAAGGGCTGCCAGTAGGTCTCGAAGTCGTTCCCTTCGAATCCCTGGCCCCGGACCTGCTCGGCATAGAGACCATCGACGACCGAATGGTTGATATGTTCGAGGAACTGGCCGTAGACGCCCGGTTCGATCTCTCCCATGACACGGTCGGTGTCGACGAGGAGCACGGCAATCCCGGGCTGGACGGTCTCTTCCGCGGCGGAAGCCGGCGACGGTCGGGTGCAGGCTCCGAACAGGACCGACACCCCGAAGATCAGGAAAGCGAAAGACAGAACTCTCAGTACGTGGTCGGGGGTCCCCTTCCGGACCTCCCCATCAAAGGCAACAGATTTCATGGGTATCTCCTCCGCGCTGCCGGGGTCCCGGCCCCCGGCAGCCATCGATCCGGCCGGCCTGCCCGGATCTACTCGCCCAGCAGGTGGTCGACCGCATTGGAGAGGAGGATGTACTCCGCACAAATGTCGATCACATACTCGTTCTCACCCCAGAGGAAGGGCCAGTCCAGCTTGTTCTCGGGAAAGTCCGGTTTGAGGACCAGCACTCCCGGAACCACTCCGCCGGCAATGAAAGTGTAGTCGGCGCGGTTGTTTCCGTAGGCAATCTTCTTGGAACGGGTCCCGACGCCAGAGACAAACGAGACATTCGAGGTCGGATGGCAACCGAGGATGTAATTCAGTCCGCGGTAGACATACTCAGGCCCGAAGATCTCGGGGAACTCCTTGTGGAGATGATAGTTCGTGACAGACCAGTTGATGACGGTCTGATTGCCGGCCCAGCCGCCCGTGGTGATCGGAACGCCGTAGGGATTCTGCTTGTACAGGCCGGCGGCCTCGTCTTTGTATTTGACGACATAGGGCTGCAGCTTTTCCTTGAACGCCGAATCGAGATACGGTACCGCCCTCACGGCGGTCGAGATGCTTCGACCCAGCGCACGATCCAGGGCGGGCCAGATCAGCTCGTCGAAGCGATCTGCATATCTCTGATCCTTCGTCGCGATCAGCAACTGAAGCGTCGACGTCAATTCTGCACTTTGGCGAAAAGCCGCCATGAAGCCGGCTTCGTTGGAAGCAGGCGCCTCGCGTTCGTCGTTCCAGGCCTTTTCAGCATCCGCCAGACACTCGTCCGCCAGTGGATCGTTGAAACCGCGCAGCGCGCGGCTGGCCGCCGCCAGAGCGGCGCTGGACACGTAGTTGTTCGCAGCGGACTTGTTCGTGAAGGCCCATCGATCGTCGGGCGTGCCGCTACTGAACCCATCGGTCTGATGAGGCTCCAGTTCCGGGTTGTACAGCAGACCGTCCGTTTGAGTCGAACCGTCACCGAGGTGATGATACTGATGCAGGTGAGGAACGATGATCCCCGGAATCGCCCGGCCGAAGGCCCGGTGTTGCGCGACGAGTGCCAGCGCGCCCTGCTCGATCTGCTGGAGTATGTCCGCCTTTCCGTCCGGGTGGTGGATGTCGACAAAACGGCGCGCCTGATCGACCAGCGTCTCGTCCCGTTCCGGTTTGAAATTCTCCCAGGTATCGACCAGGTACATGATCGTACTGGAATGAGAGCCTGTCCGGATGTCGTAGTCTCCGGCATCGAACCAGCCACCGACGTTCAGTCCCGGAATGTGCTCTCCCGGCTTGTACTTCGTCTCGGTCGAAGGCCCCATCCGATAGCCGTCGAAATGCTGAATGTTGACGGGCGCCTGCCGCGCGTCGTCCAGATGCGCCGCACCGTGCCAGACCCGATAGGCTTCATTGACGAACATATGGTCCATCTGCACGGGGAACCAGACATCGAGGGTCTTGTACCAGATGTCCTTATGTACCTCCGGCCCGACGGGAAACGGATCGGTCTTCTGATCTCCATACTTGATGACGTAGAGACCGGGATCCTTGACGGAGCTGAAATCGAAGGTGGCGTACCGGTAGCGAAGGTACTCGCCCCAGGGCTTGACGTCACCCGTCAGCTTTTCGACCTCGTCGCCGGAGGCCGTCACCTGATAGACCGAAGCCTTCGGCAGGGGGGTGTCGTTCCGGTCCAACTCGATCACTGAGATCTTCTGCTGGTCGGGATGGTATCCGGTCTGCGAGAACCCGATGACGGGGGTCCGCTTCCAGCTGGGGATCGTATGGGGCCGCAGATACCATTCAGCGACTTTGCCCGTGGCCTTCGCAGGAATCAGGGTACGGACGACGAACCATCCGTTCTGCGCGACATTGCGGCCATCCAGCAGCATCAGGTCGGCGGTGAGACTGTGGATATCAATGTGGCGTTCCGGATCCTCAGGTGCCAGCACCAAAGTCTTGCCGATCGCAATCGGATCAGGCTCCACGTATTCGCCCCGCCCTCGATCGTCGAAAGTCGAGTAGCCTTCGAACTGGCGAATCTGCGTACCGGCGGGCTTCACGACCATGGGCCCGGATGGGTAGAGCGGGAAGATTCCGGGTTGACCGTCCATCAGATAAGTCTTCTCGAAATAGGCGGAGGGCAGAAACTCGAGATTCAACCCGGTGCGCCCTTCGAGCTCTGCAGGCAGAGGCTTGTCGAGATAGACGCTGATCGAGACGCCCTGATCCTTCGGCGTGACGACGAGTCTGGAGTCGAAGTCGAAAGCTTCATACCGGAGAGTCACTTCGATCGTGTTGCTCGCCTTGTCCACTTTTCGATCGACGACTTTCGGAATCTGATCCCATTGCTCGGGGGTCGGCTTCAGCCTGACGGCACCGCCCGTGGCCGTTCGGACGCCATGATGGATCAGCTCGATTCCGGCCGTCTTCTCGTCGAAGAACATCCCGTTGTACTGATCGCTGAAAACGAACACGTTGAAACCGGTCTCCTCGAAGTACCCCTGGTCGTTGAGCTTGAGCTGGTTGTTCTGACCGGACACCTCCGGCGGCGGCCAACAAGGGATGATCAGGAGTGTCAAGACGATGGGTGCGGCTGTAAGAGCGTGCCTTGCGCAAGTGAACAGAATCTTTCATCGGATTCTTCTCCATTCGAGCGCGGTTTTGTTCCCGCGCGTCCTGGCGATACCTCGAAGTTGCAAGGTCCCAATCTTACACCGGAATGGAAGAATGCCCTAGAGTAGGGAAACGTTCTCGCTGCCCGAAGCAGTGGCTACCGAGAAAGCCGCACGGTGCATCAAAACCAGGTATGCGCGTGGGGAAGCTCGGGACCGTTCTTTCGGGCACCGGGACAACCGCGGAAGGTTGTCCTACACTACCGCAATGGAACAGCGCAAACTGAATCGGCGGGCTTTCCTTGGCTACAGCGCGGGTCTTCCCCTGCTCTCGAAGAGAGTTCGAGGAGCGCCACAGACTCCAGGACCAGCGAACGTGCATGATCTTCTCTGGAACGCCCTGAGCGAACCTCCTCTCGACTGCCGGCCGAAGACGCGCTGGTGGTGGTACGGCGGTGCGGTGACCCGGGGTGAAATTGCCCGCGAGCTCGAGAGCATGCGCGATGCCGGAATCGGCGGGGCGGAGATCCAACCCGTGTATCCGGTCGCGATCGACGATCCCGACCGTGGAATCCTCAACATTCCCTTTTTCTCGGCCCGCTGGTACGACCTTCTCGCCTTTACCGTCGAGCAGGGAAACCGGCTCGGGCTCGAAGTGGATCTGACGCTCGGCAGCGGCTGGCCGTTCGGCGGTCCCTTCGTCCAGCTCGACCAGGCCGCTCGCCGAATCCGCTTCCTGACCCGTGAATTCCACGGTCCGGCGAGGATTCAATGGAATCCGGCGGCTGAGCTGGGCGAAGGCGAGCGGGTCGCGACCGTCTCCGGACGATCTCTCGTTCAGTCCGCCGACGAGCCGGCATCGCGAATCCTGAGTCAGGCTGAAATCAAACAGCTGGGAAGCGAAGGGCTGACGGTCGGAGCGGGAAGGTGGCGGTTCTACGCCGCCATCGATGCACCGACCTACATGCAGGTCAAACGCCCCACGCTCGGCATGGAAGGCTACGTCATCGACCACTTCGCCCGGCCGTCGCTGGATCTTTTTCTCGACGCAACCGGCGAGCGAACCCTCGAGGAGCTGGCCGCTCGACGCGCTCCGGTCTTCGACAATGTCTTCTGCGACAGTCTCGAAGTCTACGGTGCCGACTGGACGCCCTCCTTGCTCGAAGAATTCCGCAAGCGCCGCGGGTACGACCTCGTCGAGCGAATGCACCTGCTCATCGAGCCGACGGACGAGGCGGCCGAACGCATCCGGTACGACTATCACCAGACGCTTTCCGAGCTCACGCTCGAGAACTTCTTCGGACGACTGGCCGACTGGTGCAAAGCGAAGGGAATTCCTTCCCGTGTCCAAGCCCACGGGGCCATGGGCGACATCATGAAGGCCTACGGGACCGTCGACATTCCGGAAGGCGAGACGATCTTCGGAGGCGACGTCAACAAGGTCAACATCCGGCACCGTCGGCTCGCCTCCTCCGCCGCTCACGTCTACTCGAAGCCCGTCGTCTCGGCCGAGACCTATACGTGGCTTCGGATGCCGATGTTCATGGTCAACCTGGAGATGATGAAGGCCGCGACCGACGCGGCGTTTCTGGACGGCATCAACCAGATCGTCAACCACGGCTACTCCTATTCCCCTCTCCAGGCCGGACTGCCGGGCTGGCGATTCTACGCGTCGACCCACATCAATCCGACCAACACCTGGTGGCGCCATTATCACCATCTTGCCGCTTACGTCCGGCGTTGTGCGTCGGTTCTTCGCCGGGGTGAGGCCGTGAATCGCGTCGCGATTTACATCCCGATGGCCGACATCCTGTCCCGCAAGGGCATCGGAGGATTTCATTTCGACGAGGCGATCGAACAAAGTCTCGGCGAAGAGCTTGTCGAGGGGCTCCGAACGGCCGGCTTCGACTTCGATTTTCTCAACGACGACGCGTTGACCCGCCTGGCCCGGATCGAGTCCGGACGACTGGCCATTGGAACGGGGCGTTACGAGGCGGTGATTCTGCCCGAGGTGGAATCGATCCCGGTGGAAACGCTCGATGTGCTGGCCGAGTTCAATCGGGCCGGCGGCTACCTGGGTTTCTACAGACGAATCCCCGACCGCGTCCCGGGACTCGCCGATTACCGGTCTCGACAGCAGAAGCTCGAATCGCAGCTGGCCGCTATCGGCGCCAAGCCGGACGACAGCGGACGACATGCCAGCGGACGCTGGCTCGCAACCGCCGAGTTGTCGCAACTCGTCCAGGAGCTTTCCGACCATGTCGGTCCCGATCTCCAGCTGCTGGAGGTTCAGGACGGCTCCCTCGCCCAGGCACGGGCGGACATCGGTTTTGCTCGGCGCCGCGTGGCGGGCCGGGACGTCTTCTTCGTGGCCAACGTCGGTTCGGGACTCAAGTCGATGAAACTCGGTTTTGGCGTCGGGCACCGAAGACCGAGGCGATTCGATCCGATGACCCTCGAACGCCGCGACGAGCTCGTCTACGACTTTGAGAAAGATCCCCGAAGCGGCCTCGAGACGACCCGTGTCCATCTCGATCTCGAACCGTTCGAGGCCTGCTTCCTGGAGTTCTCCGACCAGCGAAAGCCGCAAGTACGGGATGGGCGTCTTCCCAACTCGCTGACCCTCAGTGAAGAGAATGGACAGTTGCAGGTCACCGGTTTCCTCCCCGATACGGGCGAGTACAGCGTAACGACGGCGGACGGCAGGGTCCATCGTCTCCGGCGGACGACGAAGCGGGAGCCGATCACCGTCAGCGGCCCCTGGCTACTCCAGCCCGACGGTCGACCCGGCGTCCGGCTCGAGCAATTGGAATCCTGGGTCGAACTCGACGGCCTGCGGGACTTCAGCGGTTGGGCAAGTTATTCCACCAGCTTTCAGTTCGACGCTCTCGAGCCCGGTTTCCGCTGGCTCATCGATCTCGGTGAGGTCTACGACACGGCCGAAGTCGAGCTCAACGGTTCCGAGGTCGGCGACGCCTGGAAAAGACCGCGTCGACTGGATTGCACGGCTGCTCTTCAGGAGGGAATGAATCAGCTGACGATCCGCGTCGCCAATCTGTGGATCCATCACATTGTCGCTTCCCCCCCGCCCGATTATTCGAAACTCGAAAAGAGTTACGGGATCCGCTGGGGCCGATACGGTGAGGTTCCCCCGGAGAAGATTCCCCCGGCCGGTCTCCTCGGTCCGGTGAGACTGATCCCACAGCAGCGGATCAATCAGCGAATCATCTGATTTACGATTTGCCGCAAGGAGACAGAAGGGCGTTCCAGTTGTCCGTGTTCGTCCGTGTTCGTCCGTGTTCGTCCGTGTGAGTCCGTGTGAGTCCGTGTGAGTCCGTGTGAGTCCCTGTCCGGCCTGCTGCTTCCTGTACACTTGGACCCTCCCCGGAACAGATTGGAGCTCAATGCGCGTCGTGATCGATACCAATGCTCTGGTTGCCGCTCGGTTCTCGCCGGACGGTGCAGCTTCCCGCCTGCTCGACGACTGCATCGACGGCAGGGTGGAAGCCGTCGTCTCCGATGAAATCGAACGCGAGAACCGCGCTATTCTCCAGAAGGTCAGGCCGTCACCGGCGTTCTGGGATCGCCTGGACCGGTTCTATGCTGCAGCGGTCCGAGTGACGGGAGGTCCTCGTCTCGACGTCGTGGAGGATCCGGCCGACAACAAGTATCTGGAGTGTGCTCTGGCGGGCGGTGCCGACTGCATCATCAGCAGTGACCGTCATCTCCTGGCCCACGACGGATTCCGGGGCATCCGCATCTGCAAGGCAGGCCGACTTCGAGTGGGATAAGCTTCCAGCTTGTCTTAGGCTCGAAGCCGTAACCCCGGTACTCCCCCAACCCTCCGGCCAACCAATCAGATACAGAACCCCCGCAGCCGCGGCGACAAGTCAACGACAAGCTGGAAGCTTATCCACCCGGCTCAAATTCCGTTGACAACCGACCGACGGTCGGTCTATCATCGGGACAATTCGGAATCACCCCATGGCCAAGCGAGTCGTCAAAAAACATACGGTCCGAAAAAACGAGCTGCTCGAGATCAGCCAGCAGCTTTTCAACGAGCGCGGGTACGACGCCACCCCGATCAGCGCCATCCTCGAGAAGGCCGGGGTGGCCAAGGGGACTTTCTACCACTACTTCAGGTCCAAAGAAGATCTCCTGGACTGTCTCGTGGAGAGGATCACTCACCGTATCCTGGAAGAGGTCCACTCCCTGATTCACGAGCCGGGGCTCACAGCCCTGCAGAGGCTCCATCGCTTCTTCGTCTCCTCGTCCCGCTGGAAGGCGGCCAATCAGGAATCGCTGCGAGCTCTCATCCAGCCGATCTTCCGCGACGAAAACCTCCCGCTGCGCGTCAAGATGAACAGACGGACGCGGGAGTTGACCCTCCCGATCTTGACTGAGATCGTTCAACAAGGTGTCGACGAAGGCGTCTTCGATACTGAATTCCCATCGGAAGCTGCCGACCTCATCCTGGGCATCGGTTTCGCGACTCAGGAGGGAACCGTAGAGCTCGTGTTGTCCGCTCCCGAGCATCCCGAGAAGTGGGATGCCCTCGTGCGCCGTATCGACTGTTACACCGACGCCATCGAGCGGGTGCTCGGCGCTCGCCGAGGCTCCCTTCATTTCGAAACCGACGCTTCTCTCGAACGATTTCGACCGTGAGGCAGGAACATGTCGACCACAACATTCGATTCACCCGCGACGAGCACAGCCCTCGTCCTTCGTGCCGAGCGCATCACGAAGGTCTACCGGATGGGCGAAGTCGAGGTCCACGCTCTTCGGGGAATCGACATCACGGTGCCGGAGAGCCAGTTTCTCGTCTTGCTCGGACCCTCGGGCAGCGGTAAATCGACGCTCCTGAACATCGTGGGGGGGCTCGACCTGCCTACGACGGGCCGCGTCTTCTATCGCCAGACCGAGGTGACGGCGGCCGAGGAAGAGGAGCTGACCGAGTTTCGCCGCCGCCACGTTGGCTTCGTCTTCCAGTTCTACAACCTGATCCCGAGCCTCACCGCCCGGGAAAATGTCGAACTCGTGACCGAGATCGCCGAGGAACCCCTGCCCGCCCCGGAGGCTCTTGCACTCGTCGGTCTGAAGGAGCGGGCCGATCATTTTCCGGCCCAGATGTCGGGTGGTGAACAACAGCGGGTCGCCATCGCCCGGGCCATCTCGAAACAGCCGGACGTTTTGCTCTGTGACGAGCCGACCGGAGCGCTGGACATCTCCACGGGAATGGTCGTGCTGGAAGCGCT
This sequence comes from uncultured Acidobacteriota bacterium, assembly GCA_963823995.1. Taxonomy (GTDB): domain Bacteria; phylum Acidobacteriota; class UBA6911; order RPQK01; family JAPXNP01; genus JARRKC01. Next base: position 500,605 of record CAWGNQ010000006.1, on the reverse strand, counting down.
GGAGAAGGTGAACCGTGAGCTCGGTACCACTGTGGTAATCATCACCCACAACGCCGCGATTGCGCAGATGGGGGACCGCGTCATCACGATGGCCGACGGCAGGATAGCCGAGGACCACTGCAACCCGGTGAGGACTCCGGTCCGGGACATTTCCTGGTGAGGTATTGGGATGCGCCTGTCCATGCTCGATCGAAAACTGCTTCGCGACCTCTGGCTGATCAAGGGCCAGGCGGTTTCCATCGGGCTCGTCATCGCGGCGGGCGTCGCGATCTACGTCCTCATGCTGTCCACCCTCGACTCACTCGAGCTGACCCGTGCCGTCTACTATGACCGCTACCGATTTGCCGATGTCTTCGCCGGAGCGAAACGGGCCCCGCTCCGCCTGGCCGAACAGATTCGGGAGATTCCGGGCGTAGCCGTGGCGGAGCCCCGCGTCGTCGTCGACGTCACGCTCGACGTACCGGGCTTCTCCGAGCCTGTCGTGGGACGCCTGGTCTCTCTCCCCGCCGACCGCCGACCTGCGCTGTGCGACGTTTTCATCCAAAAGGGGCACTATCTCGATCCGGACCGCTCCGACGAGGTGCTGGTCAGCGCCAACTTCGCCGCCGCTCACGGTCTCGAACCGGGCGACCGGCTGGCCGCCGTGATCAACGGACGCAGAAAGCAGCTCGATATCGCCGGTCTGGCCCTCTCACCCGAGTATGTCTACCACATCCGTCCGGGCGAACTGATGCCCGACGACCGGCGCTTCGGCGTCCTGTGGATGGAACATCGTGCGCTGGCGACCGCTTACCGGATGGAGGGAGGCTTCAACAGCATCTTGTTGAAGCTCAGACGCGACGCCTCCGAACCCGCCGTCATCGATCGTCTCGACCATCTCCTGGAACCCTACGGCGGCTTCGGCGCCGTCCCGCGACGGTTGCAGATGTCCCACTGGTTCCTGGAAAACGAGCTCGTCCAGCTGCGCTCCTTCGGCACCTCGATTCCCGTGTTGTTCCTCGGCGTCGCGGCCTTTCTCCTGAACGTCGTCCTGACTCGCATCGTGGCGGTCCAGCGCGAACAGATCGGCGCTCTCAAGGCTCTCGGTTACTCCGACCGGAAGATTGCCGTCCACTACCTCAAGTGGGCGCTGGCCATCGCAGTGCTGGGCTCGGTGATCGGACTCGCCGGCGGGATCCGTCTCGGGAGAGCCATGACGGAGCTCTACAATCAATTCTTCCATTTCCCGATCCTCCTCTACCGGCTCGGGCCCCAAGTGGCGATTGAAGCCGTCGGGATCAGTCTGGGAGTGGCCGTCCTGGGAGCGCTCTTCGCGGTTCGCCGGGCTCTGCGTCTGCCGCCGGCCGAAGCCATGCGACCCGAGGCCCCTCCGCTCTATCGCACGAGCCTCGTCGAGCGATTCGGGCTGCGGCGGATCCTCTCCCAGCCTGCACGCATCATCGTCCGGTCACTGGAGCGGCGACCTTGGCGGGCCCTGGTCTCACTCGTCGGTATCGCGGCGGCCACGGCACTGCTCATCCTCGGGACCTTTTCGGAGGACGCCATTGGCGATTTCACCGAGATCCAGTTCAACCGGGCGCAGCGTTACGATCTCATGGTCACATTCGTCGAACCTGCTTCGCCCCGGGCACGCTACGAGATCGAACGATTGCCGGGCGTGCTCGACCTGGAACCATTCCGAAGCGTCCCGGCGCGACTGGTGCACGGCCATCTCGGGCGCGACATGGCCATCACCGGTCTCCCACTGAAGAGCAGGTTGAGCCGCATCTTCGACGCCTCGGACGCCGTCGTGGAGCCTCCCGCCGAAGGTCTTGCCCTCTCCTCCGTCCTGGCCGATTCGCTGGGTGTCAGGGAGGGTGATTCCGTGCGGATCCAGGTTCGCGAGGGCCGACAGCCCGAGTTGACCACCGTTGTCCATCGGGTGATCGACGACTTCATGGGGGTCAATGCCTACATGGAAATGGATGCTCTGCACCGCCTGATGGGAGAGACCGAGGTCCTGTCCGGCGTCTACCTGACAGCCGACCCGCAGGAGCTGGACCGCCTCTATGCACGACTCAAACAGACGCCTGCCGTGGCCGGTGTCGCCCTCAAGAATGCCGCCCTCGAAAGCTTCAACGAAACCTACTCCGCCATGATGGGCACGATGCGGGCCATCTATACGATTTTCGCCGGGTTGATCGCCCTCGGAGTCGTCTACAACAGTGCGCGCATTTCACTGGCCGAACGCGCCCGGGAACTCGCGACGCTGCGAGTGATCGGTTTCTCCCGGAAGGAGGTCTCCTTCATCCTTCTGGGCGAACTCTTCCTGATTACCCTCGTCGCCATCCCCCTGGGGATGCTGCTCGGCCGGCTGATGGTGACGGCCATCATCAAGGCGACGGAGTCGGAGGCTTTTCGTTTTCCGGTCGTGGTGTCCATCCGCACCCTCGTGCTCGCGGCGGGAACCATCGCCGCGGCCGCCTGGCTATCAGCAACAGTTGTCCGACGAAGACTCAATCGACTCGACCTGGTCGAGTCGCTGAAACTCAGGGAATGATCGATGAACAAGGCAACCCGAAGAAAATGGCGCTCCCGACTTTGGAAACTCCTCCTGCTCAGCGTCGTCGTGGCCGGAATCGTCATGGCGCTGCAGCCGAGACCCGTTCCGGTCGACCTCACCCCGGTCGTCCGAGGTCCCCTGCAGGTGACCCTGGATCATGAAGGAAAGACCCGAGTGAGAGACCGCTTCGTCGTCTCCACGCCGTTGGCCGGCAGGGTCAGCCGGATCGATCTGGAACCGGGCGACCGTGTCATGAAGGGCCGGACACTGCTGGCGACCGTGAAATCGCAGGGACCCGAGTTCCTCGATCCCCGCTCGAAAGCGGAAGCCGAAGCCCGGGTGCTGGCGGCCCGTTCGGCCCTGGAGCGGGCCAACGCGGAGCGGAGCCGACTCGCAGTCGATCACCGACAGGCCGAAACGGACCTGGAGCGATCCCGACAGCTTCTGGAGAAAGGTGTGCTGTCCCGGGCCGACTTCGACGCGGCCAAAAGTCGGGCCGACGCCCTGCAGGAGGCTCTCGAGTCGGCGGACGCAGCGATTCGTGTGGCCCGCTTCGAACTGCAGGCTACCCAGGCCCGCCTGCTCGACCCGCCGCCCGACGGCAATCCGGGAGGAGCCGCCTCGGACCACCGGCTCGTCCGGATTCACGCTCCCATCGACGGCGTGGTACTCAAGCGGTTCCGCGAGAGTGAGGCCGTGGTCCCGCAGTCGGAACCTCTGCTCGAGATCGCCGACATCGGGGGACTCGAGGTCGTCGCCGATTTCCTTTCGACCGACGCAGTCATGATCCATCCCGGCATGCCGGTAGTGATCGACCGTTGGGGTGGCGAGGCGCCCCTGGCGGGAGAGGTGCGCCGCATCGAACCGGGGGGGTTCATGAAGATCTCGGCCCTCGGCGTGGAGGAACAGCGGGTCAACGTGATCGTCGACTTCGAAGCTCCGGCCGAAGCCTGGCGGCGTCTGGGCGACGACTACCGGGTCGAGGTCCGGGTCGTGGTCTGGAAGACGGACGATGCGCTGCTGGTTCCTATCGGTGCCCTGTTTCGCCAGGGCGATGATTGGGCGGTCTACGTGGCCGACGAAAATCTCGCTCGCCTGCGCCGGCTGGAGCTGGGCCGGCGGGACAACCTGCAGGCCGAGGTCCTCGAAGGCCTCGAAGCCGGTGAACAGGTCGTCATGTACCCTCCCGACCGTGTCAAGGAAGGGGTCGAAATCGTGCCCCGGGAGGAATAGCCTGGGACATGCTTCCACCTCGTCTCTGAGAAGCACCTCCCACTCAGCCCGCGAACCGCAGGATTTCGCCGGCGATGGAGTTCAGGGGAAGCACCTTGTCGACGGCCCCCCGCTTGATGGCTTCGTTGGGCATTCCGAAGACCACCGAGGTGGCTTCGTCCTGTGCAACGGTGAAGGCCCCGGCCTCCTCCGTCGAGGCGCCCCTCACATAACCAAACGGAAAGCTCTCCGTTTGGGACCTCGTCGACCGGGCACTTCGAGATCGGCTAGGCTTGCGAACATGGACGTCCGAATCGTCCGCTTGGGCTCGAATCGCGAGCACAGCGAAGGCCTTCGCATCGGTACGGTCCGCCGTCCGCCGCGCGGCGTTTTGAAGGAGCGCTTCTCGACCGACAACTGTTACGACGTCTGGCTGCCGCAGCTCGCTCCCAGCGCCGAACTCGTGAAGCAGGCTCAGGCTGCAACGTCACGCGAGGACTGGAAGGCATTTACCCGACGCTCCCGCAAGGAAGTGGATCTCGATCGGCTGAGGCTTCTTTTCACTACGCCGATCCTGGTAACTGTCACACTGAGCCCGGCTTGGCTCTCGGATTCCGCGTCGTCTGTCACGAGAATTCTCTTTACATTCTTTTCGTATAAAGCCTAGTCTATTGACAATTCATACGTAACAGGCCCCGTCGATGCAGGGGAAGTGTTGGGCCTCTGAAGCTGAAGGAGGTTCCGTGATGCTGTTTTTTCCTATGCCTGCTCCGGCACACTGGCGCACCGATAGGATGAGGGCTTCACCTTCGTCCGATCCACGAAAATCCGTGACGCATACGACAAACTCGGGAACAGTTGCGGAACGGCGCTTCGACGTCGACTGCATCGATCTGAGCCCGTTTGCCCCCTCATCGCAGTGCCCGCTCGGCTTCTCGAGCTTCCCGACAGGAGATCTCCATGCATGACCTCGACAACGATTCCCCCAGACCGCCGGACCGCTCTGAAGGCCGCCCGGGATCGAGGACGGCAGCAAAGCGCGAGGCCGACTCCATCGTGCTCAGAGACCTTAGCGCTTCTCTCGACTTCGACCTGGGGAGAATCCTCGGGCAACTGGGACGCCCGACCCCGGAATTCCGGGTCCATGTCAGGCGCCCGGACGACCTGCTGGTCTTCGATCTCCTGTTCGAAAACCTGAGATTGGTCACGGTCGAGGAGCCTCGACTGGAACGACAGAATCCAGCGGCGGCGGCCACGCTGATCGTCGAATTCCCTCCGCAAAGCTTCGGCGAAGAAGCTTTCCTGCAGGTGTCGAACGCCGATGCCGATATCGGAAAAGAAGTCTCCACGGATCCCGGTTACCCCAAGAAGAACAAGCCTCAACCCGGCGAGCCCGTACCGCCGCTGCCGTCGGCCCGCATCCGGATGGCAGGTCCGAGTCGAGTGGCTTACACGATGCCGGACTCGGAAGAGAGCTTATCGTTTACTCTCGCGGCGGTGCTCGAAGCCATGCGCACCTGGCCGATGCGTCTCGACACGACGGCCCTTCCCGATCCCCCGTCGAGGCTCGTCCAGCCGTTCCTCGACCAGATCGGCCTCGGCAACTTCCTCGAACTCGTCAGCCAATCGCCGACCTGGCATCTTTTGCGGGCCGATCTCTCGGGAGCCCTGGAGCAACTCGGTGCAAAGCGAATCGGTGAAGAGATCGAGCTGACGGCCAGGCGCCTGGCGGAACGGGTCGTCGCAGGCCTCAGTACAGGCGGCCGCAGTTGCCTCGGCGTGACTCTCCCGGGAGTGCTCGAAGAGCAGATCGAGGCGCTGACACAACGCTTTCCCCAACTCCGCAAGGGACCCGCCCGAGAAGCCGCCATCGCGGCCGTAACCCTCGGCGCCACGGAACTCCTGGCAGGGAGCGCCAAACGCTATGAGATCGGATTCGACGAAATTGCGTTCATCCCGTATCTTCCTCTCCTTCTCGCCCCTCATGAACCCCCCGGCTATGTGACGGCCCTGGAACTTCCTTACCGACTCATCACTTCCCCGATCGAGTCGGCCCGCTGGCTCCACAGCGACCTTCCGGTCGAACACAACGGCCGTGTCGAACTCTGGCACACGCGACTGACGACTTCCGCTGAGGATTTTGGTGCCGACCTGCCTTCGAAGATCCGTGCCATCTGGTCGCCCGACTACCCCATAACCGATTTCATCCCCTTGCTGTCCCCCAAGCCGAAGCCGTTCCGCATGACGCTCGATCCCCTCGACCGAAAGATGCTGGTCAAGCTCATGGCCGGCTGGGATCAGAAGCGTGGACGGGTGGCCTACCGTCCTCGAGCCAGTCGATCCAATCGGCTACATCTCACTTCTCTGGGCGCCCTGGTGGACACGGAAGGAAACTGGAGCCCGCGGCCGACCGGCGTCGATCTCGAACAGTGGCGACATCTGGCGACCCTGGGTCGCGATCACTATGTCCGAGTCGTCTATGCCGGCTACCTGTGCGCTTTTGGTCATGCTGCATCACTGGTCAAGGTGACGGAACGCAAGTTCGAGAGACTGGATGGAGACCCCGCGAAGCGCATCGCAGTCCTGCGCCAACGCTTCTTCATCGTCTGCCGTGAACGAGTGAAGGAATTCAGCGGAGGGAGCCACCAGTTCGAAGGGCGCAATTTCCCCTTCAAACGCGTCGAGATCCTCACCAAGGTTACACCCGACCTGCTCGAGCCCGGTGTCGACAAGAGCGCCCTGAAGGCGGTCGCCGGTGATGTCATTTTCGAAAACGAAGTTGTGCCTCGGATGGCTTTCTGGCCCATGGTGCCCGGTTCCACCTCCGCCAACCCGACGGACTTCCGATTCGAGGTGGTCGCCACGGACCTGGACGATCGCCGGATCACCTTCTCGGTCCCTCTCCTCTTCGTCGGCGAGGTCGCCAACGACGTCAAAGACGACGAAATCCGCCGAGCCTACAACGCCCCCGGGACTGTCGGCCACCGAAAGGCAGATCTGGGTTCGGCGGTCGTCACCTACGCTCCGATCGACCCGGGAGCCAAGGGAGACCCGAGATTGCCGACAGCCGATATGACTTTCTCGGCAGGCGACCTCAAGCCCGGCGTACATTTCCCCCTGGCACCCAACTTCTATCCCGAAACCGAGGCGGCCCAGGTCGGAATCCGGCCGGTACAGAAACTGCTCGCCCAGCCCAATGCCGTGGTCGACGTCACGTATCCCGGCGTCTACAAAAATCACGGGTTCGGAGAGAAGGATCCGTCAAAGAACAGGGGACAGGTCTTTCTCCAGCTGATCAATGCCGTGCATCAGCTCGACTTCGGCGAGGGCTCCGGAAAGGCGAAGAGTGACGCGCTGGGCGCACTGGCGTCGCCCCAGATGGCGATTCAGGGCCTGTCCCGGATCATGGGCCCGGTGGCGGGCCAGGTGCCGTCCAACCTCAGCGACCCCGCCCAGATTGAAAACGCGCTCGCCAACGTGATCGGTAACAAGTTCGATCCGACCGACTTCTTCAAGGGAGCGAAGATCCTCGGAGGGGTGGAACTCGCGTCCATCCTCGATATCGCCTCTTCGCTCCTCGGCGCGGACGTGCCCAAGCTCGTGTCGCAGGAATTCCCCGATCGGGTGGAGGCGTCCTTCGATTGGGAAACCGCCGTCAACAAATCGGACCCTCTCGGGTTGTTGATTCCCAACGCCGATTCCGGAGCGGCGTCGACGAAACTGACCATGCACGGCCTGGTGAGCACGCCACTCAAGAACCCGCAGAATGTCGCGGTCAAAGCCACCGCCACTCTGAACAACTTCAAAGTCAACCTGTTCGGGTTCGTCATCATCTGGTTCGACGCCCTCCGCTTCTCTGTTCAGAACGGTCAGAAGCCGGACGTGGCCGTGGATCTCCACCCGGGAGACGATTCGATTCAATTCGGCGGAGCGCTCGAGTTCGTCAACACCCTGCGCAATCTGATCCCCTCGAACGGCTTTTCGGATCCTCCCTCGCTGACGGTGACTCCCAGCGGCATTGCTGCGGGCTACTCGCTCAACCTGCCGACCGTCGGTGTCGGTGTCTTCACGCTCTCGAACGCCTCGCTCGGTGCCGGCTTCAATCTTCCGTTCGACTCAAAGCCCGCATCCGTCAAATTCAACTTCTCCCAGAGGGAGCATCCATTCAGCCTGACGGTCTCGCTGCTCGGTGGCGGAGGCTTCTTCGCCATCGGCATCTCGACTCGCGGAGTCAACGAGATCGAAGCGGCGCTGGAGTTCGGCGCCGCGGTCGCCATCGATCTGGGGGTCGCCTCGGGCAGTGTCGAGATCAAGGCCGGCGTCTACTTCCACTGGCTCGAGCCGAACCCGGACCAGGGTTCCGTTCAGCTGGAGGGGTATGTCCGCCTTCATGGAGAACTCTCCGTGCTCGGCCTGATTTCCGCTTCTTTGACGTTCAATCTACAGCTCGGTTACCTCAAGGAAAACGGAGGCTCGACCGTCTGGGGGATGGCGACGCTCGAAGTCGAGGTCGAAGTGCTCTTCTTCAGTGCCAGCGTGTCGGTCAAGTGTCGGCGCGAATTCGCAGGCTCACAATCCGACCCGAAATTCATCGACCTCATCCCCAGCGCCGCCGTTTGGGCGGAGTACTGCGATGCATTCGCCGAGGAGGCAGCCTGATGGCCAAGCAATCGTTTGTCTGGACCACGCTCCCCAACGGTTTCACGGAGGACCACAAAGGCTTGCGCCTGTCGGTGCTCCTCTCCCCGAGGCTCGATCCTGAAGCCGATCCGGATCGTCTCGACAGCTTTTATCCCGACTGGAAGGACTGGCCGTCGACCCTCTCAAAGATGACTTTCGAGGTCACGTACGGCTTCAACAAGGTCAGCATCCCGGCGGGTCAGACCGTGGGGCCCAATCGGGTCGACACGAATTTGGGAACAGCCGATTCGGCCCTTTGGACGGCGCTGTTCAAACCCGATCTGTTCGTGCGTGGTTTTGCCTTTCGGGACCTGACGGATCATCGAGTTCTCTCCTATGACACCTCCGCGCTCGAGGCGAAGATTCGGGATCTCTACTCGAAACTAGCTGCGTCCAATTCCGGACACTTGCCGAACGTCTCCGACTTCCTCGACAACCCGGATTGGAAAGACCTGGTGCACGCCGTCGCGGCCATCGACCGCATGTCCTTTGACGACAAGACAGGCCTCCGAAACCCCACGCGCCAGTTCGAAGCCTTTCAGGACGGCCAGGTGTTCGCCCAGAACGCGACCGTCGAACTTCTCTCGAGGCTTCAGCTCTTCCACACCCCCCCTTCGGCACCGAAGGTCGCCGAGCATGTGCGCACCGATGACCCGCGAATCAAGACGCGGTCGCTGGAGTTCGATCGCCCCTCCCTCCCTGCAAAGGCAGATCTCGCGAAGGAGATCGACTTCCACCAGGTCGTAGCGTCCATGAACCAGTACCCGACGCTCCTGCGCAAACTCGGTCTGGTGGTCGACCTGGTGCTCGAAGCGGAAGCGTTCCCGGCAGTGCCGGACGCGCCTCTTTCCACCGAGGTCCAGGCGGATCCCGGCGTCCTGCAGATCGCCACGGCACCGACGGTCTCCCCGGTCACGCATGCCGGCCTGTCCGACCAGCATTTCCAGGCGGTCTCCAACCCGGCCCTTCAGCCCGGAGAGATCCGCGTCAAGGATGGCCTGATCGACCTCTCGTCAAAACAGTTCGGACTCATCCAGGCAGATGTCGATTCAGCCGGCCTGAAGTTGATGAACTTCGCGCGTACTCTCGGTCGTCATCAGCCCGACAGTGAGAGAGTCGACTCGGTGACGCGCTTTGAAAAGCAGGCCGGTGTACCCTCCGTCCGTACGGCCGGTATGATGCTGGTGCACCGGGGACGAGGGCCGGCTCTGGAACACCGCTTCGGGACGAACAAGGGACGAAACGACGCCGCGGAGAAAATCTTCCAGGGCCAGGCCAACATCGCTCCACCGCAGCTCTGGGCCGAGGACCTGGTGCGGGGCTTTCGATTCGACGTCTGGGACCGTTCAACCGAAGTCTGGCGTTCGCTCTGCCTTCGCACAGCCACGTATAACGTGGATGGAGTCAAGGTCCTCATCCCAGCCGACAAGCCGGAAGAAGGGACCGTGCGTCTGGCGGCAACAAAGTCGGCGGATCCGGCGAGCAATCCCAAGACCATCTACCTCCACGAAGCGGTTGTAAGTTGGACGGGCTGGAGTTTGGCCGCGGCAGCTCCGGGTCGGGCGATCTTGCCCGATGATTCGGTCGACCCGAACACGACTGAAACGCAGCCCGAGCTTCCTCCCGGCATCAGCTTCCAATCCACTTTCAAGGCCTTGCCCGGGTCTCTACCAAGGCTCCGTTTCGGACGTCGGTACCGGATTCGCGGCCGAGTCGTCGATCTGGCCGGGAACTCACTTCCGCCTCGGCGCGACGACTTTGGGTCCGAACCGCCGCCCAAGGAGGCCCGAGCATTCTTGCGCTACGAGCCGATCGCGGCTCCAGCCATCGCGCTGGTCAAGAGGGGGGACGGCACGACCGAGAAACCGGAAGAAGGCGAATCGATGGAACGGATCGCGATTCGCAGTTTCAACGACACACCGCCGGATAACGACATCGTGACCGGCCAGGAGGCCCGACGATTTGCCGTCCCCCCTCAGGCCAGCGCTCGGGACGCCGAATATCATGGCATGCTGGACGCGGCCGGCAAAGTCGATGCGACGACCTTCAACCTTCTTGCCAACTTGAAAGACCTGGATGCCAAGAACCCGAATGCCGCACTGCAGGAGGAACTGATCCCACAACAGGGACCTCTCGACGCGACCCCGGTCAACACGGTGTTCGCGGTCTATCGAGACGGCCATGCGATGACCTATCTACCGGATCCTCTCCCTCAGGAAGTTGCCGTAAGGGTCTTCGACCATCCCGAAATCGGTGACGACGAGATCATCACGATCCCGCTCTACCCTGCCGGCGCCTGGCCCGACGCCGTTCCGTTCAAGATCCGCGTTTTTGAGGAGCCGGGCTCGAAACCGGTCTACGATGCGGCAACGCACACACTTCTGGTCCCGCTGCCGAAAGCAATCCGGGCCAAGGTCCGGCTTTCGATGAAACCGCCCGAGGGTGCCCTCAAGGCTCAGATGGGCCTCTGGCAATGGCTCTCTCAGCCCGACAAGGAGACCCAGTTCCGCCTTGCCCTGGAAGGTCAACACTGGATGTTGACGCCCTGGCGTACGGTGGACGTCGTCCACGCCGTCCAGCGCCCGCTGATCTCCCCGGAGATTGTCAAACACGTGATCGACCGCGGCTATCGCTCCACTTCGGCCCGGCCGCGCTTCGTGGCCACGTGCAGCCTGAAGAGCACGGATCGGCTCGATCTCCACGCCGAGTGGCACGAACCGGTCGACGATCCGGCCGATCCCGACAGCGAGGCGGCCGCCGCCGATCGGGATCGGGGCGATACCGCCTTCTCAGTGAAGATCACCGATCCCCTCTCCTACTCTGCAAAATACCTTGGCAACACCCGAGGTGGTATTCCCGACCACACGATCACCGGCAAGGAAGTCATCGGGGTCGGTATGCCGGGCCATGATCTGGTCAGTTCGAAGCATCACGAGTTCCACGACACACGCTACCGGCGGATCGAGTACTGGCTGGAAGCGACGACCCGTTTCCGCGAGTTCCTGCCGGCAGCGTTGCTGCTCGACGGTTCTCCCGATCCGAAACCGACCGACGAGAAGATCAAAGTCGTCGGGCCTCGACTCGTGACCTGGATTCCGAATTCGGCGCCTCCCCCGACTCCACGGATACTCTACGTCGTCCCGACCTTCCACTGGATCCGGACGACCGATGAACAGGGCAACAAAACCCGCTGGCGGCGGGGAGGGGGCCTCCGGGTCTATCTCGACCGTCCGTGGATGGCGTCCGGCTACGGCGAGATGTTGGCTGTGGTGCTTCCGCCCGCTTCCTTCGCCGGCGACCCCGAAACCGATCCGAAGGGTTCGCCGCTCAAGAACTACGTCACCCAGTGGGGGAACGACCCCGTCTGGCTCTCTCCGTTCGTCTCGGGGATTGCACCGAAGCGGAGCGACTTCCCTCTAACCCGAACTGCTCCCGATCCCACCGGGAGTTGGCTGCCGGGCCAGGCTCCTGCCGACGAGAAGGACCAACGTCCGGGACCTTTCCCGGTTACGGGGCTCCAACCTCCGGGGATTCCCCCATCCGGACCGGCGATCGAACTGGCCCCCCACGACGTCCACTATGACGCCGGTCGCCGTCTCTGGTACTGCGACATCGAAATGAATCATGGGGCATCCTATTTCCCCTTCATCCGCCTGGCCCTCGCCCGCTACCAGCCGGTCTCGATTTCGGGTGCCCACCTCTCGAACGTCGTTCTCGCCGACTTCATGCCGTTGACTACCGACCGCTGGCTCCACGTGAACCAGACCGACGATCCGAGAATCCGCAACGTCGTCGTCTACGGCTATCGGTACAGCGATTCGAGTGCTCGGTTGGAGGCGTCGAAAGCGCCTTCCTTCAGCACGATCGACCCGATCACCCATCAGGTCGAGAACCGTGAACCGGCAGAGGTTTCGGGAACAAGTGTGATCGAAATCTCGGTCGAGCGTCTCAATGAGCCGAAGGGCGAAGATTTCGGGTGGGAACGGGTCAGCGGCGCCAAAGCAATTCCGTCGAGCCCCGGCAAATTCGTCCACCGGTTCAATCCGGCGCAGGAAGTCGTCCGGGCTTTCGAATTGCAGTCGGCCGGAAAATTCGCACAACTGAGCAGAGAAAAGCTGATCGACCGCATCTTTCTGGCCAACACGCTGTGGGACGGGCGCGTCGAACTTCCCTCGGAACCTGCCGAAGGTGACAGGTACCGGCTGGTGATCGCCGAATACGAGGAATATCTCGTCGACGACCGCCATCCGTACGATCCTGTGCCCGAGGCGAAGGGACGGCGACTCGTCTTTGTCGAGCACGTCGAGTTATGAGGTGCCCGTCTCGTTGACCGCCGGCAGCGTCGTCGGCTACGCTCACGTCCATAAGTGTTCGAACCGTCAGTCTGGGCTCGAAACGCGAGCGAGGAGCGGGCTTCCGCGTCTGAACCGTCCGTTGTCCTCCTCGACGCCGGTCCGTTCACCCCACCCGGGTTGCCCTTCCCCGTGCGCACCTATATGATCCGAACCAAAGGCAGCCGCACCGCGTGGCAATCCGGCGAAATCCAGAATCGAAAGCCATCTTCGGCGGGTAGCCCGCCTGGCACTTCGGCCCGAGGAGGGTGAAATGAATAAGAGGAGGGTGAAATGGATAACCTGATTCAGACACTGAATGAATTCGTCGTGACGTACGGACTCGCCGTCGTGGGCGCGATCATCATTCTCATCGTCGGCCGCATCGTGGCCGGGATACTGCGCAGTGCCACGCTCCATGGCCTCAGAAAGGCCAAGGTCGACGAAACACTGACGCTTTTCTCCGCGCGTGTCGTGTTTATCGCGGTCATCGTTTTTGCGGTGCTGGCCGCACTGGCCAAATTCGGCGTGGAGACGGCATCGTTCGTTGTGGTGCTCGGAGCCGTCGGCTTTGCATTTGGATTTGCGCTCCAGGGATCGCTGTCGAACTTTGCCGCCGGGGTAATGCTGCTGGTGTTCCGTCCGTTCAACCCGGGTGAGTATGTCGACGTTGCCGGTGTCGCCGGCACAGTCAAGGAGATCAATTTCTTCACGACGACTCTTGCGACGCCCGACAATGTCAAGATCATCGTCGGCAACGGTGCCATTTTCGGCAGCACCATCAAGAACTACTCCGCGTACGCCACGCGACGCTGCGATCTCGCTATCGGAATCGGTTATACCTCCGACATTGAGAAGGCCATTTCCACAATGGACGGGCTCATCAAGGCCGATCGCCGGGTGCTCGCGGAACCGGCCCACCAGTTGGCGGTATCCGAGCTGGCCGACTCCAGTGTCAATTTCGTCGTACGCATGTGGTGCGCCAAGGAAGACTACTGGTCTCTCAAGTTCGATATGACCAGAGCCATCAAGGAAGCTTTCGACGCCGAAGGCATCGAAATACCCTTTCCGCAGCGGACCGTGCACATGGCCAATGCCGAGTAGGAGGCGGACGGTCTCCGACCTTGCACCTGTCTTTTAAATGTTCGCCCCGGTCTCTGAGGATCAGCCCGCTCCCGATTCCCGTCTCAGCCGGTCAGCGGTCCAGGTTGGTGAGTTCGGTTTCCCAGCCGTAGGCCTCCATCATGATGTGGAACAGATCCGTGTTCCGGAGGTATCCTCTGAACCGCTCCGCTCCGGGACCCTGCGCGCAGACCGGGACCTCCTCGCCGGTGTGATCGTCGAATCGCCGTACGTTTCCCATGATGATCCCCTGCATCCCGTCACCGATATCCGGATCCTCCAACTCGCCTAACAGTGGTTCGTTCCTGGAACCGTCGTAGACGCGGAAATCGTAAGAATGATCTGCCGTGAAAACGACCAGTGTGTCGGTTCCTTTCATCCGCTCTGCGGCGCCACGGACGGCATCGTCCAGCTTTAACATATTCCGCAGACCTTTGATCAGTTTGCTGGTGTGGCAATCCGACTCCACCATCAGGAAGAAGCCGCTCGAGTTCTGCGACAGCACATCGATCGCTCGCTGCGTGACATGATTCAAATCGAAATCCTCACCATCCAAAAAGACAGCGGCACGTCGGGCACCCTCGGGGACCTCGTCTACAGCTGCAAACAATGTGAGTCCGAGCGAATCCAATGCGGAGCCGACCTCCATACCCTGCCGGCGGGCTATTTCCGTCATTCTCGCCCGCTCTGGACCGAACATCACATCCACTCCGTCACCGAACCGAGGCTGGAGAAGGTGGGTGAAGATCTGATCGTAGCGATCACGGTCATTGACATGTGCGAAGCATGCCGCCGGCGTGGCGGAGAGAATCATACTGTTCGAAACCACGCCCGTCGAAAGACCGCGTTCTTCGGCGTGTTCCAGGATGGTCTTCAGCCATTCGCCGTCTCTTTCGCCGGGTACCGCCGTTTCGGACTGGGAGACGACGCTATTCCGAGTCTTGTGGCCCGTGACGATCGCGGTCATTCCGGCAGCCGAATCGGTGACCCACTCCGAGGCGGACGAAGTATCCATCAGGGCGACGTAGGGCATCTGTTGCACGAAAAGTTTGAGGGGCTGATCATATCTGTAAATACTCGCAGCACTGATGGTGGGTGAACCTGCGGCATCTCCGATAAAGAGGATGACGTTTTTGGCAGGGCCCGCCTGGCCGGCCGTCCAGAACGCCAGCAGTATCATCAGTCGTAGAACTCGCTTCATCGGTCCCTCCCATAGACAATCGAACCCACTGTCCCGAGTCGGAAATCGGCATGCAGACATTCTCGGCCGGGACGTTCGAGACCCTCCCGCAAACGGATAACCTCGACGGGAAACCTGTCTCAGCAACCCATTCTGAGATCCACGGATGAGAAAAGCAACCAGTGTACGCCAGTGGCCGGGAGAACGGGTGGAACCTCCTTCTCCGCTTCTCCCGGCCACCCGTTCTCCCCCCACCCCCGCCCTCGGCATCCTCGATCGTCAGAGCCGGAACGAAGTGAGGGTGTCACCAAAGCCCAACCGCCGCGCCAGGCCGTTCCCCGCGGGAACCACCGGGTTGCCGCCGGTGTTCGTTCGGGGTGGAAAGCGCCGTCTTCTTGCCGTCGGAGACGTCCTCTATTCCGGCCACACCGATCGAGACTCCTGTCGACACGAGTCAAGAGGGCCACCTGCCATACGTTTCGGCACTCCTTTGCCACGCAGCTTCTGGAGAGCGGGTACGATATACGGACCTTATAGAGGGCAACAAAGTTGAACTCTGGCAGCCGACAGAAGGGCATTGAAGTTCAGTCGCCGCTTTGAAAGACCGACGTCTAACCCCTCGCTCAACCGGACGCCCAACAGCCGGCTACGCCGTCTATCGGCCTCCGATTAGTTCGAACGTTAGACGGCTTGGAAAGGTAATCGCAAATGCGAAATAAGAAACGCATCGTTCAAATACTTAGAATAATCATGCCTACCGTGGGAGCGTCTCGCCGGTGTCGACGCCCGTACCTAGCGGCGCGGCAGAGAATAGCGGCTTGAGCCCCACCATCGTGGCGGCGATCATCCAGGCCATCGCGACCATCATCGTGGCATTTATTGCTCGATCTTAGATCAAGTCTGGGACCCGTCCCCGGGGCACGGCAACTGACCCATTGAGACGCGTTCTAATGCGCCAGCAAGGAAGTGACCAGAAACCCGATGTAGGTCCCGGCGGCGTAGCCAAGCGAGCCCACCAGAATGCCCGGCAGGGCAAGATCGTCACGTTCCAAACTGCGAGCCAAGGCGAGGGCGGAAACGCCGCCGCCAATGTTTGCTTGGGAAGCGACCGAAGCCACCGCCGGATCGACGCGAAAGAGTGCCGCGCCACCGAACGTGATCAAAGCATGCACGACAATGATGGTGGCGACCAAAATGACGAGATGAACTCCGAGTTGTCCCACGCCGGCCAGCGCCCGGACATCACAGAGAGCTCCAATGGCCGCGAGGAAGACCAGGATCGCAAACCAGCCGATGAGGTAAGCTCTGCGTATTCCGGGCTTATGCGGAGTCCGGAGTTATGCGGAGCAGTGAGGTTTTTTCTTGAGAAGGGTTTGGACTTCGGCATTCCGGACTCCACATAAATCAGACTGCCTTGAGAAGGGCCATAAGCTGATCGGGCGCCTGGAAGCGTCCCCGCCGGAGGGTTGGAGGCGTCAGAGCCTCAAGGGTTTCCAGCTTGTCGCTCAGGTCTGCTCGCGTGTAGATCTCGGTACTCTGGGTGCCGGCATGGCCCAACCAGAGCGAGACCTTTCGGATATCGCCCGTGGCCTGCAGGAGGATCATGGCGCAGGTGTGTCTCAAGGAGTGGGGCGAGATCTTCCTGGCTGCCAAAGAGGGACAGAAGGCTGACGCTGCTCGCACATGCTTGTCGAGCACATACTCGAAGCCTGCCCGGGTCAGCTGAGATCTTCGGGCATTAAGAAACAGCTCCGGCACGCACGCAGATCCGCGTACCGCGAGCCAGCCTCGGATCGCCTCAGTGGTTTCCCTGGTCATCGGCAGTGCTCGCTCTCTTCGGCCTTTGCCGCGAACCAAGACGATCGATGTCGAGGACTGCAGAGTGACATCGTCCAGTCGAAGACCGACAAGTTCCGAGACCCGCAGGCCGGCCGTAAACCCCAGGTGCAGCATGGCACGGTCGCGGATGCCGCTTCGGGTATGAGGATCCGGAGCGTCCAACACCGCCTTCATCTCAGACACGGTGAGGTGAGTGACGAGCTTCTGATCCGACCTCTTTTCGGGGATCGCGAGGATGCGCCGTACCTGCTCGATCGCCGATGGGACTCGGTACTCAATGAAACGCATGAACGACTTAACAGCAGCAAGCCGAGCGTTGCGGCTGATCGGGCTGTTCTGGCGTACCACTTCGAGATACTCCAGGAAAGCCAGGATCAACGGAGCATCGATCTGCTCGAGATAGAGAGCCGAAGGCCGTATTCCCAGCCGGAGGTGAGCGAATCGCAGCAACAGCTGAAAGGCGTAGGCATAGGTACTTAACGTGTGGGGACTGACTTGGCGTTCCACTGGGAGACGGACCTGAAAAAAGGCGGCCAGGTGCGGTGCCAGCGGAGTCATTGTGCACCTCCTTTCACGAAGTTGTCCCAGGCGGCAGCGATATCGCCAAGCAGTTGAGGTGTGGCCTCGAGGTACCAGTAGGTATCGGCCACATGAGCATGTCCAAGATAAGTGGATAGAGCGACCAAGTGGCGGCCAACGTAGTCCCGCTCGCACCGACAAGCTTCCAGCGCTCTGACGGCGAAGGTGTGACGGAGCGAATGGATTTGCGGGATTCTACCGTTGACTCCTGAATCGATGCCGGCTTCCTGCACCAAGGCATGAAACACACGGCGAACCGACTCATAACAGAGAAGGCGGCCGCGTAAGGAGACGAAAAGATGATCGTCGGACGTCAGCAGACTTCGAAGCACCCGATAGTCCGCCAACGCCCGGGGCGTCGTCGAGTGCAGGGGCACGAGACGGCTCTTCCTGAACTTGGTCTGCCGGATAACCAGCCCGTCCGATATCAGGTCCTCGAAGCGGAGGTTCAAGGCCTCGGAGATCCGGAGCCCAGTCGCTGAGAGCAATCCGAAAAGGGTGGCGTAGGTATGGGGTCGCAATGAGCCGGGAGGGCCCAAACGGTTCGCCTGTTCGAGTAGCCGACAGATCTGGCCCGGGGAGAAGATGAACGGCGTGTGACGTTGGCGATGGCGACCAAAGAGGTTGGGCGGAGGGATCTGATGACGTGGATCTTTGGCATGAGCGTGGCGTGCGAAGCGAATCAACACCCCCAACCGCCGTTCCCGCTCTCCGACGGAAGCCGCTTGAGCGGACCATCCTATGGCGGTTTGGGAGACTACGTGGATCTCGCCTCGTTCAGAAGCAAAATAGGCGAATCGCCGGAGCACGCTTCGGTCGTAATGCAGGTCGAACCCGGCCGCCCGACGAAGCTCGAGGTAGGACTCAACGTGTTCATTCAACATTCCTCACCTCCGGCCAAGGCTGCACCACGAGTCGCAGGGTCTGCGTATCCACCTTCGCGTAGAGCTCTGTCGTCTCGGTCGAACGATGGCGAAGGACGGAGCCGATACTCTGGAGAGAAGCGCCTTCCCGCAACATCTGGGTGGCGGCCGAGTGCCGCAGAACATGAGCTCCGCGGACGGGTGAGCAGATTCCGACCCGTTTCATGGTTCGAGCCACCATCACGGAAACCGTTCCGTGGGGTGACAGCGGTCGGCGAGGTGCGCGGTCCCGGATGAACAGCCGGTCTCCACAATCGTGATGGAGTCGATATGGCAGATAGGCGCACAGAGCGTCCCCGACTTCCTGCGTCAATGGCAGCAGAGCCTGACGCCGCCCTTTTCCGCACAGGCGGATCGTGGCCCGGGCCCAATCGATATCGGCGAACCGTAGCGCCACTACGTCCCCAGCGCGCAATCCGAGCCGGGCGAGGAGCAGGAGAATCGCGCGATTGCGAGCGCCCAACTCGGTGGCCGGATCCCAGTAACTGATGAGCCGTTCGATGGCTTCCGCAGGCAGAGAGCGTGGCAAGGAGGAGAGCCGCCAGTTCGCCATCGAGGGGACAGCACAGATCAAAGCAGGAGAAATCTGCCCTTCGATCGCCAAGTACCGCAGGAACATGCGGATGGCTCCGGTTGCTGTTGAGGTGCTGCTGCGGGGGCGACCAGCCGCCCACTGCATCACGAACTGCCGAATCTTGGCCGTCGTAAAACGTTGCACGTCGTTGTCCACGACCTTCAACAACTCGATCAGCACAGGACGGTATGACCTGAGTGTCGCTTCTCTTACGCCCCGGTTCTTGTACATCCATTGCTGGAAATCGCGGATCAGCGGAGGATCGGAGGAGACCGTCTCCATTTCCTTGGCCTTCAGGACTCCCAGCTCCTGAAGGCACTCCAGCAGGAATCGCAGATGCCCGGCCACATCTTCATACTTGCCCGTGTTCGGCCGAAAACAGCTGCAGTGGGCCAAATGATCCATAAACAGCTGCACGACCGCGTCGTCGAGATCCTGTGGGCGCAGGTTCTGGTTTGCTCCCCAGAAACCCACATGAGCGGCAGTGGAGAGATGAGCCCGGACCGAAGTCCGTGTGTATCCCTTGTCTTCGAGCCGTTCTATGAAGTCCTCAATGAAGGGTGCCAGGATCCCACATCGTAAACGCTCCAGGGCGAGAGACGACAAGTAGTAATCGGTCAGCATGTTGCCTCCTTTGGTAAAGTGATCTGGCGCCACTCCACTGCCGGCAAGCCTCCCATTTATGCTGACTCAAGCACCCTTCATCGACGCGAATCCTTCTGAAGCCTCAGTACTTTGAGGGGAATCGCAGATCGCCACTCCGCATAACTCCGGACTCCGCATAACGGCGGAATACGCATGCGGACAACGGACAGATCGAGTACCGGACCACCAAGGGTTTGACCCGACGGATGGATGCTCTGGACTGGATCGCTCTGGTGACTTCCCACATCCCCGACCCCCACCAGCAGATGGTCCGCTACTACGGCCGCTATTCCAACGCCTCGCGCGGCTGGAGACGCAAACAGACCGCGCCGGCTCCCTTGAACGTGGGACTCGACTCGGCACGGCAACCGGACTCGCCCGCCGAGCATTTTGCCCGCCAACGCCGCCGCAATTGGGCCCGTTTACTCAAGAAGATCTACGAGGTGGATCCCTTGTCCTGTCCTCGCTGCGGAAATCGGATGCAGATTATTGCCTTCATCGAAGACTGGACCGTGGTCCGCAAGATCCTCCAGCATCTGAATCTGTGGGAGCACTCGTCGCGCTCTCCACCCCCGACCCGCCTCTTGCCCCACAAACTCGAGGCTTTCCTGGCCACCCTCTCTCCCCGCCAGGCTCAACAGGTGCGAGCCTCCACCGATTCCGTCTTCTGGGACGATGTCCCCGTCTATCGGGGCTGAAGAGCCGTGGCTCTTCAGCCCCTGCCGATATCCCTACGTCTGCTCCGTGCTCCCATTCCGGCTCTAAGACCGATCTCCCACTCCCCACAACCCCGAAGCCAGCGCCCACGCCCCTTCCTTCCTGACCGCCCTCTCTGGACCCGCAACCCAGGGGTCATTGCAGGGTTGACTCACCATTTCCCCTCCGATGGACTCACTCCCGGCAAAAGCAAGTTCCTATCTCTCGTCTCGGCGCGGTTTGGCCCTGAACTGATTGCGTTGGACGAAGCACTGCACGCCCTGGCCATATTCGACAAACGCAAAGCCGAGATTGTGGAGATGAGGTTTTTCGGCGGGTTGACGGTTGAAGAAACAGCCGAGGTTTTTGGGCGTTTCGCCGGAAACAGTGGCACGAGATTGGCGGCTGGCAAAGGCCTGGCTGCTGCGTGAGATGAGCGGTGAGTCGGATGAACGCTGATCGGTGGAAGAAGGTCGAGAGCCTCTTCCAGAAGGTTCTGGAGGCGAGCGAAGACCACCGTGGCGCGATGCTGGATGAATTCTGCGAAGGCGATGTATCGCTTAGGATGGAAGTGGAATCGCTGCTGGCGCACGACCGGCAGGCGGCGAACTTCATCGAGAATCCGGCCTTTTTGTTCCTGACTGCAACCGCGACGGCGCCGGTCCGGAAGGTACTGATCGGCGCAATCCTGAACCATTATCGCGTTTTAGAAGAGATAGGCGCCGGCGGAACGGGAGTCGTTTACAAGGCAGTAGATACAAAGCTCGGCCGCTTGGTGGCGCTGGAGCGGTTCCGACGCGAGGCGCGGGTGGCGTCGGCTCTGAATCATCCCAACATCTGCACGATCTACGAGATCGCGGAACACGAGTCGCGGGAGTTTATCGCGATGGAGTACCTCGAGGGGCAGTCCCTGGGCGCGCAAATCGCCGGCCAGGCGCTAAGGAGTGAAAGAGTATCGAGGATGGCCATCCCGATAGGGGACGCCCTTCATGCGGCGCACACCCAAGGGATTGTGCATCGCGACATAAAGCCGGGGAATATTTTCGTCACAAGCTCTGGGATTGTGAAGGTGCTGGATTTCGGGATAGCAAAGCTCATCCAAGGAAGCACTCGCCTGGGGACGGGGGAACTGACGTCGTCGCGAACGATTGTCGGGACTCTGGCCTACATGGCTCCGGAGCAGTTGCGGGGTGAGGTGGTGGATGCGCGGTCGGACATCTACTCGTTGGGCGTGGTGCTCTTTGAAATGGCGACAGGACACAGGTTGTACAGCGCCAAGTCGCAACTTGAGCTGGCGGATGAAATACTCAATCAGCCGCTGCCGCCGCCCAGCCTCATCAATCCCAACATCGCGTCGAAGCTGGAAGAGATCATCGTTAAGTGTTTGGATAGGGATCCGGAGAACCGCTACCAGACCGCGAAAGAGATTGCAGTGGACCTGCGCCGCATGGCTCTGAGGCGGTCCGTGGCGCCAGGCGGAAGTACAATTCGAAGTCAGACCGTCGGCGAATCAGTCGCTACGGAATCAATTATCCCAGGCGCTCAGCCATTGGCACGGATGAGTCCGTCGCGACTTCGAACCCTCACTTTCATTCTCGCCGCGGTCATTTTCGTTGCGGCATCAATCCCCTTCATCGTTCATCTGACCTCACACCCAGTGACAGGCCCTGCTATCATCAGCCAAATTCCACCGCCGCCGGGCACCGTCTTTGACATCAACGTGACCTTCGGAGCGCCGCCTCAACTCTCGCCCGATGGCCGCAAGCTGGTATATCTGGCAAATGGGGGCGTCGGGAATTCGCGGCTATGGGTGCGCTCTCTGGATTCCACAGCCGCTATGCCCTTGGCAGGAACGGATGGTGCGATTGCCCCATTCTGGTCACCGGACGGGCAGGCGATTGGCTTTTTCGCCAGCGGCAAATTGAAAAAAGTTGAAGTTTCGGGGGGGCCGCCGACGGAGTTGTGTTTGGCCTCACTTGGGTATGGCGGAAGCTGGGCTCTCGACGGGACCATCCTGTTTGCCCCGAATCACACCTCGCCACTTTATCGCGTACCGGCTAGTGGGGGCCAACCCGTGCAGGTGACATCTCTGAACCCGGCGCGACAGGAAGCAAGCCACTCCTCGCCGCAGTTCCTGCCCGACGGCCGCCACTTTCTTTACTATTCTTCCTCTGCGTCACCTGAATTCAGCGGAATTTACCTGGGATCGCTCGACGGGGGTGACGCCAAGCTTCTACTGCGCGGCATCTCAACTGCCTTGTATGCGCCGCCCAGCGACCTGCTTTATGTACAGGAAGGGACCCTCATAGTGCGACGTTTCGACCCAGGCCGGTTTGAGATCTCCGGCAACCCGGTGGCCATCGTGCGCTCCGTTGGGACGAATTACGTGGAAACCGTGAGCGCCTCACAGGGTGGGCTGCTGGCTTATGTCGCGGGCACGGCTGACTCCGGTTGGCAAATGACATGGTTTGACCGCACCGGCAAGGAGCAAGGAATCGGAGATAGGCAGATTTACTTCACTCCGCAGCTCTCGCCAAGTGGCAGGGAAATTGCCGTCACAGTTGCCCCTCCCGGAAGTCCCAAGCGTGACATTTGGATTTACAGCGTCGCGCGTGGAACGGAAAGGCGCCTGACCTTCGATCAATTCCACAACTGGACCCCGGCCTGGTCGCCAGACGGCGCGAGGATTGCCTACTCTTCAAATCCGAAAGGAAAATTCCATATCTACATCAGGCGAGCGGACGGCTCGGGAGCCACACATCCACTTTTCGAGGACGATGCCATTGAGTACGTGGATTCCTGGTCGCCCGACGGGAAATACATCCTCTATGCCCGCTCGGATCCACGGCGGAAGCCGGGATGGGATATCTGGGCATTGCCGTTATTCGGAGAGCGCAAGCCGTTTGCAGTGGTAGAGAGCGAGTTCAATAAGGAAACGCCTGCGTTCTCTCCGGACGGGAAATTCCTCGCCTACACTTCAGATGAGTCCGGATCATGGGAGGTGTATATCGTTCCCTTTCCCCGAGGAGAAGGTAAGTGGCAGGTTTCGTCGAATGGAGGCAGACAGCCTCGCTGGCGAGGTGACGGAAGGGAGTTGTTCTACCTGAGTTCGCAACACAAGCTCATGGCCACGGCGATCCAAGAGAAGGGCTCTTCACTCGAGGTCGGCAGCCCCCACCTTTTGTTTCAAGGGAATTTCTCGCCGAGCGTCTTTCGGATTTGTGACGTAACCGGCGACGGCAACAAGTTTATCTTCGTCACTCAGCCTGCCGAGACTGACGCTCGAGCCATTACGCTGATTGCCAACTGGACGGCGCTGGCGGCGAGGAAATGAATGAGATAAGGAACGCCTCCAGGCGTTGTTCGAGCACTCCGGAATTGGAGAGCGGAGCAGACGCAGGGGGTTCAACATCTCCAGGACGTGGGAAGGGAGGAGAAACAGTGGAGGTAATGAACAAACCGATCGACACGATCCGCCTCAGCACGATTAAGGTCGTCATCTGTCAAAGGAAAAGGAGGCACAAATGTCTGATCCAGGCAGAACCACGCGCATCTTGATAAAGAGCATATCGGCGGTATGGCTTCTGCTCTCATCAACGGTTGCCGGGCGAGCCCAGGACGCCAACGAAGACCGATATCCGCTCGGCAAAGTCCAATTCACAATATCCTGCTCCGTGGAAGCGCAACAGGAATTCAATCGGGGTGTCGCGCTTCTCCACCACATGACTTACCCCCAGGCGAAGACCGTCTTTGAGCACGTAGCGAAAGTCGATCCGCAATGTGCGATGGCTTACTGGGGTGTCGCGATGACCCTTTTCCAACCGTTGTGGCCTACCCGGCCCGGCCTGTCTGAATTGCAGCAGGGATGGAATTCCCTGCAACGAGCAAAAGCGCTGGCCCCCCCGACCGAGCGCGAACGACTCTTCATCGCGGCAGCCGAAGCCTTTTTTCTGGAACCGGATGCAACGGATTATTGGCAAAGGATTCATCGGTGGGAGCAGGGTATGGAAACTCTGTATCACAAGTATCCAAATGATCCGGAAGCGAAGGCTCTCTTTGCACTTGCCCAGCTTGCCATAGCACAAACAAGCGCAAATCCGCTCGATTATCACAATCGCGCCGCAGAAATCCTGTTGTCCATCCATAGGGAGAATCCCAATCACCCCGGCTCTATTCATTACCTGATTCACGCGAACGACATCCGCGGACGCGAACATGAATCGTTGGACATCGTTCGCAGGTACGGCAACATCGCTCCGCGCAACCCACACGCGCTGCACATGCCGACGCATATATTCACTCGCCTTGGGAGTTGGCGGGAGGTCATCGAATGGAATCGCAAGGCGGCCGAAGCTGCACTCGAGCATCCGGCCGGGGATCAGGGCCAGTACGTGTGGGACGAATTTCCCCACGCCATTGAGTACCTCGTCTATGCCTATCTGCAACAAGGAGACGACGGGGCCGCGGCAGCACAGCTCGAGCGCCTGACCTCAACGGAAAACCTTCATCCGACCTTCAAAACCGCCTTCCACCTTTCCTCGATTCCGGCTCGCTATGCACTCGAACGTGGGGATTGGCAGGAAGCGGCTCAATTAGTTCCGCGGCCATACGATGGACTCGATTGGGACCGTTTTCCCTGGCCCGAGGCAATAACGTGGTTTGCCAAAGGCCTCGGCGCCGTTCATACAGGCCGGATCGAAGATGCGCAGCGTGCGTACGACCGCCTGCAGGTCTTGGAAGAAGCCGCGAATAGAACGGGAGAGCGACTCTTCACACGGCAGATTCGAGTGTTGAAGCTTACCGTTTCCGCCTGGCTTGCCCATCTTCATGGCAACGAGGAAAAAGGGCTCGAACTGATGGAAAAGGCGACGGAACTGGAAGTCGCCACACCCAAACATCCGGTAACCCCAGGACCGACACTGCCTGCCTACGAGGTTCTTGGAAACCTGCTGATGGACCTGGACAAGCCTGACCAGGCGCTGATGGCATTTAGGCGCTCACTCGAACTATATCCGAAGCGGTTCAACAGTCTGCTTGGCGCCGCCCGCGCTGCAAAGGAGCTCAGAGACGAGCAGAGCGCCCGGGAGTATTACGCGGAGCTATTGGCGATTACCGCAGAGGAATCAATGCGAGTCGCGGTGCAGGAAGCCCGCAAATACATCGCCGACAATGTCGCTCAAAACGAATAGTTTTCTGGAATTGATCTGCAGGTCTTCACGTTCTCCTTCTGCGCCCACGGCATAGAAGGAGGTCGGAGCGACTATCAGGGCCAGAGTAAAGGACAGTGTCCCTTGTTACGGACCTCCTGATTCTGGACGAACCGTTCAGTGGACTGGATCTGGTCTTCCGCGAGGATTTGACCCGCGGAGTGCTCGAGCTGACGGGAGAAACGAGACAGACCATCTTCCTCTCCTGATGATCCAGGCCACAGGCGAGGCAATCCTCGGCAGCTCCCGGTCGGTCGGTGGGCCCCTCATCTTCGGCGAGATGCTGGCCAGAGGCGGGCGGATGTTCCCGCTGGAATCGGCGATGCTTCGGTTCGACGGAAAGGGCGCCCTGGGGGTAAGCGAACATGCATCGCTCGTCGCTTCTAGCTGCTCGCCTTCGTGCATGGCCATCAGGAGAGACTCTTGCCTTGCGGAAGGCCCTCGGTGTGATTCTGGAGACCCGGCGGATTGTCGAATCTGCGGGACTTCGTTCGACTAACCAGTAGAAGTTCGGATACTCCGAAACAGCCGGCCTGCCGATGATTGACTCACAACTATTTCGGGAACGGAGGTGATCGCATGGAATTCAAGACACCCGTATTGATCGTCGGCGGAGGCCTGAACGGCCTATCGACCGCAGTTTTACTCGCTCATCATGGAATCCGTTCTACGGTCGTGGAACGACATCCCGGGACTTCGATTCAATACAAGTTTGCAGGCGAGATATCGCACTCCTGAACCACGCGATTGAACCTCCTACCAGCACCTGGTCGTTGGCCACCAGGACGCGGGCACAGCCCTCCGCCAAGCCAAGCTGGACCTCCTGGGAAAGTTCGGCGACACCGCCCTCCGTATCTACTGGGCAGGCTTCGTGCTGGTTGGAGATGGGGCGACCTGGAGCATCGCCTGATGATGGTCGGGCGGCGGCCGCACCGAACTGACTCGTTGAATTCGTTTGCGCCCGATCGGGCCCGGTGATCGTTCGCAGATTTGTGCTGCCCGGACGTTCTGTTCAGGTGATGGCACGACCTGCGATCTACCGGCGAAGACGTCCTCGGGAAACTGCGCTCTACCAGTGCCTGGAACATTACTGGGAGGAATTCCGGCAGGCCTACACTGCGTTGTACGAGCAAGACTACGGGCCCTTTCGTCCGGTGGTCGAGAAAACGGTCGAGCGCTTCTTCGAGTGCGGGATCCTCCGCCACGGCTTTGCCCGCATCCGCTGTGGCAGCTGCCACGAAGAGTATCTGCTCGCCTTTTCCTGCAAGACCCGCTACTTCTGTCCCTCCTGTCAGGCCAAGCGAGTGGCGGCTTTCGTGGAATGGCTGAACGAGCAGATCCTGGAAGCGGTCGATCACCGCCAACTGGTCTGGACCATTCCCCGGGTCCTGCGTCCCACCTTCCGACGGGATCGGCGGCTGCTCGGAGAGCTGGCGCGTTGTGCCTGGAAGACACTCGAGGACTACACCCAAACCCAGTCGCTCGACCGGGCCGCCGCTGCCGGGGAGTCATTTGAACCACGCGCTTGTGCGCTTGTCCGGAGTAGAACAAGCTCCCATACAGGTAATCGGGCCGTCCAATTCAAGTCAAGGGTCGACCAGCGGCCTTCTCGGAAGTCATAGACTGTCCCGAATACAACGACCAGCTGCAAGGCAATGGGTGGTCGGGCGAGGTGGGGTCGGGCCGGGAGGTTCTGACCCGCCCGGCTCCTGCCCAAGAAAAGGTACTCCGCCGTTTCCTCCGGCAGATAGGGACGAAAACAAAACCGTCAGGAAAAGAGCTCAGGCTAATCCACGGGGGTCCACGACCTGCCTAGTGGGAGACTCGATGAGACTGCGCCTTGAATCGTTCGAAGGCTGGTGACGACGATAGGCTGATCCGAGACGATCTCGACCGTTCCTTCAGCGTCTAGGTCCGACAGGTCTGAGAGGAGTTCGTCGATGAACAAGGCTCTTTGTTCACCCGGATCCAGGAGCAAGTCAACGCTCGGCCGTGGGATCAAAGCATCAGAGTAGAACGTGACCGTAAGCGTGGCCTCGGCCGTCGAGACGTTCACAAACGCCAAGGCCGTATTGGTCCCCTCGAGACGTTCCTTCTGAAAGGGCCCGAAGAAACGGTAGCCTGGCGTCGCCCCCTGAATTCCGGCCTCGGAGATCGGTCGGTCGTCGGAATCGAGGATTCGGTAGACAGCAGCCAATTCCACGGGGTAGTTGGCTGTCACACATGTGTACCCACGCTCACTCCCGGATCCAAGAAGGGACGTTCGGAAGGTATCCGAGCGTAGGCTGAAAGTCTCGTACCGCAGAGGGGTCACCCGGCCGTTCAGGCGTATGCTGGAAATCTCTCCAGACGGGTCCAGGACCTCGAGCTGAATCTGGGCGTCGGGAATGCCGCGATAGGCAGAGGGAATTGCGCTGCTCGTCGTGCTCAACTGCGTCTGCAACATGTGGTTGGTTCCGGGAAACGCACCGTGAGCCACCTGAGCCACACAGGTCCGAAAGGCGGGTGGTTCGACGAAATCGGCTCGAACCAGAAACAGCGTCTCCGGTTCCTCGGAGGGTTCGTACTCGATCTCGACCCGGCCGATCTCTCGCCCGTTTCCATCGAACTCGCCTCCGCTATACCATGCGTACTCGTCCAGGATATCCAGAGCGTCTTCGCCCAGTGGCAGTCCGTCGGCATCGAAATACCGGACTGTCGCATCTGCGCCGCCTTGCGATCCCAAGTCGAATGCGAGGCGCCGGACGGGATTATGAAACGTGATCGCGAGAGCCCCGGCATCCATACCGGGCGAACCATTGAGAATGACCCGCGCCTCCGTCGGCACCCCTTCAAAGGGAATTATGGTCCGTGTTCCACTGACGGGCGAGGCCCCGGATTCGCTGGACAGTTCAATGCCCCAGTCCGAGAAAACACGGGTGACGTCGGTGCCATCCGGTTGTGGGGGGAGGCTCAGATCCACCGCGTTCTGCGAGAAAGTGATCTGCCGAGGTTGTTCAGTCGTCTCTGCAGCCTGGGTCCCGATGCTTCCAAGCAAGAGAACACCGGCCACCGTGGTTATCATTGTTTCGAGCATTGAAGACTCCTGCCAAGACGTTCCTCGGGGCCGCTGCTTTGCATAGACGGTGAGACCTGGTGGGCCCCGTGGACGCGTGTGCTGCGTAGTGGTCTGATCGCAATCGACCTCGCCATCACGGCCAACTCAGATGTGAGTATTCCACCACACGATCGTCGAGTGCATCCACGGCATCTGCGTTCCATGGATGCCCTGGATCCGGCTCATCTGGGTCGATATTCCCGGTCGGCTGCATCCCGTACCAGAGTAGATCCGGGTCAGAGAAGTAGGGTGTGCGGTAGCACGGTGCCGTCTCACCCCAACAACCCATGGCCGTTGCCCTATATCCCCAGATCGTCGCAAACTCATAGCCGCGAGGATGATCATCGATCGGTGGATAATTCGCCCATACCTGGGGTGTCTCGCCTAAGTCAGTAATGTCGTGGCGGAGTCCCATATTATGGCCCAGTTCGTGTGCGAAGGTATAATCAAGCAAACCACACCCCTTCTCATGGACGCTGTAGGCGGGCTCTCCATCGTGCCAAGGCAGAGTGGGAAGAGTCCCGTCAAACACAGATTCCACGCCGTCACGCCATAGCCGAAGATTGGCAATACCACACGCTCTATGTACTTCTGGCGGTTCAACGAACAAAGCCACCATATCGGCGCTGACGACCCAATCCTTCCGGCGGACTTCAACTGCCGAGCGGCCCGCATTATTCATCCAATCGATATAAGCGAAAATATCTTCTTGTACAGGGATGTCCATGCTCATGATCACGACTTCGTAGGTTGCAGCGATGTTGCTGTTGTCAAAAATCTCGTTAGCCCAGGATACCGAGTCTTGGATAAAATCGACGGTTGATTGGTCGTAATGGTCGACTAGGGCTAAGACACGGATTATGGTATCACCAGCCAGCAGCAAGGGATCAGGGTCCATGCCGTGGACCTCGGCAGCTTCCTGGGATTCTATTACGTCGGCCGGAGCCGTCGAGATAGGAAGGGCCACTTCGCTCTGGAGGGCGCAGGATTGGGTACGATTGCGGTTAATCCGTACGAGCCGATGCCTCCCACTGGAATCACCGGCGATCTGAAAATCGTCCAGTGTCGCATCCACCTGAATAGTGCCTGTAATGTGGCTCCCATGGTCGTTCAACATAATGACGCCGGCAGGCTGATCTGTTCCAAAGATATCCGGGAAGTAGAGCTTTCCCGTCCAAGTCGTCCAGGTGACAACCTCTTCTCCCTCGGGCCGTATCACCGTTGCCGTGTAAGGGCGGCTCCTGGACCGATGAGCCTCAAGGCGGACACCGTCGTACAAGCCGAGAGTCAGGACGGCTGGGTCATCGACAAGGGCGAAATGATCGAGGTCGATCAGGAATTCCGACTCCGCGTCGACTATCTTCCGGCCGAAGTCCAGCTCGACTCGATCCGCTTCAAGATCGAGCATGAGAAGGCGGCGGACCTCCGGGATGGCGTCCTGGCCGTAGGTGAGACCGACGAAAAAAGCGAACAGGGCGAGGATAAGGGATCTTCTGCGACACGTCGCGGTCATAATCGGGTGCTCCTTTCTCAACCTGTACTCAGACATGCACCAACTAAAGCGACAACAGTAACCTGCACGCGCGAAGTGTAAGCCAAGATACTATAGAACTCGGTGGAACAAGTCAAGAGTAAAAGAGGTTGGCGTATGTTCTATATTTTAAATTACCACGGACTGATCTACATCAGTACTTCCGACGTTTTACGCTATGGCATTGAGGTCGAACTCGATGGGGCTGCAAATTGGTAGAGCCGGCGAGGAAGCCCAATGACTGGCGAAGTGAAGCCGCTGCGGGATTTCCGAATGATTCATCTCGCCGTCCACGGCATCGCCGACAGGCAGTTCCCGGACCGCGCAGCGCTCGTGCTGGGAACCTCCCCCGCCCCACAAGAAGACGGCCTGCTCCAGGTCCGAGAGATTCGAGACCTTCCCCTCCGTGCGGACCTGGTCACGCTATCGGCCTGCGACAGCGGGAACGGAAGGCTCCTCGGACAGGAGGGTATCGCCAGTCTCGAACGCGCCTTCCTCCTGGCCGGCGCCCAATCCGTCCCCGCCAGCCTCTGGACCGACGACGACATCTTCACGACCGCTCTCATGAAGCGCTTCTACCAGCACCTGGTCGATGGCCATGACAAAGCCACCGCCCTCCTCCAAGCCAAACTTGATCTCCTCGAGAAGTTCGGCGACACGGCCCTTCCCGTCTACTGGGCAGGATTCGTGCTGGTTGGAGAAGGGGCGACCTAGAACGTCGCCTGATGATGGTCGGGCGGCGGCCACAGCGAACTGAGTCGTTGAATGCGTTCGCGCCCGATCGGCCCCAGTGATCGTTCCCAGATTTGCGCTGGCGTTTCAAAACTCCGACCAGAAGCGTTTCACGGTCGCCTGACAGTCCGCAGTGAGGTTGTTGAAGAATCCTGGACTGCCCTCCGAACCGAGTGCAAGCTGCGTGATGTTATCTCCATACCAGACGGGGTAAACGCGCTCGTCGCGACTATCCGGAATCAGTAGAAAGGCGAAGCCGGCCCAGGTTGCCCCGCATGGTCTTGGTCGTCTCAAACCATCTTTGACGGACTCCTGTGATTTGTGCTGCCCGGACGTTCTGTTCAGGTGATGGCACGACCTGCGATCTACCGGCCGAGACGTCCTCAGGAAACTGCGCTCTACCAGTGCCTGGAACATTACTGGGAGGAATTCCGGCACGCCTACACTCCCTTGTACGAGCGAGACTACGGGCCCTTTCGTCCGGTGGTCGAGAAAACGGTCGAGCGCTTCTTCGAGTGCGGCATCCTCCGCCACGGCTTTGCCCGCATCCGCTGTGGCAGCTGCCACGAAGAGTTTCTGCTCGCCTTTTCCTGCAAGACCCGCTACTTCTGTCCCTCCTGTCAGGCCAAGCGAGTGGCGGCTTTCGTGGAATGGCTGAACGAGCAGGTCCTGGAAGCAGTCGATCACCGTCAACTGGTGTGGACCATTCCCCGGGCGCTGCGTCCCACCTTCCGGCGGGATCGGCGGCTGCTGGGAGAGCCGGCGCGTTGCGCCTGGAAGACACTCGAGGACTATACCCGGGCCCAGTCGCTCGACCGGGCCGCTGCCAGCGGGGCCATCGTCGCCATCCAGACGTACGGAGACCAACTCAATTTCCATCCCCACCTGCACTCGCTGGTCAGCAACGGCGTTTGGGATCGGCAGGAACAGTTTCACCCCTTCGACCCGCTGGACTCGGAGGGGCTCACGCGGCTGTTCCAACACCACGTCCTGGAGATGTTGACCTCCCAACGTCGTCTCAGCCGGGACTTCGCCGATCGGCTGCGCTCCTGGCATCCTTCGGGCTTTCAGGTTTACTGTGGGCCTCCGATGGATCGAGCCGATCAACCGGCTCTGGAACGATTGTCGGCCTACATCCTGCGGCCCAGTTTCGCCGGCACTCGACTCCACTACGATGCGGACAACGGACAGATCGAGTACCGGACCACCAAGGGATTGACCCGACGGATGGATGCTCTGGACTGGATCGCTCTGGTGACGTCGCACATCCCCGACCCCCACCAGCAGATCGTCCGCTACTACGGCCGCTATTCCAACGCCTCTCGCGGCTGGAGACGCAAACAGACCGTACAGGCGCCCTTGAACGTGGGACTCGACTCGGCAACGCAACCGGACTCGCCCGCCGAGCATTTTGCCCGCCAACGCCGCCGCAATTGGGCCCGTTTACTCAAGAAGATCTACGAGGTGGATCCCTTGTCCTGTCCTCGCTGCGGCAGTCGGATGCAGATCATGGCCTTCATCGAAGACTGGACCGTCATCCGCAAGATCCTCCAGCATCTGAATCTGTGGGAGCACTCGTCGCGCTCTCCACCCCCGCCCCGCCTCTTGCCCCACAAACTCGAGGCTTTCCTGGCCACCCTCTCTCCCCGCCAGGCGCAACAGGTGCGAGCCTCCACCGATTCCGTCTTCTGGGACGACGTCCCCATCTATCGCGGCTGAAGAGCCGCGGCTCTTCAGCCCCTGCCGATATCCCTGCGTCCGCTCCGGCTCCAATTCCGGCTCAAAGACCGACTCAGCCACTCCTCACAACCCCGAGACGTAGCGCCCACGCCCCTTCCTTCCCGTCCGCCCTATCCGGACCCGCAACCCAGGCGTTCATTGCAGGGCTGACTCACCCTTTCCGCTCCGATGGACTCACTCCCACAAAAAGCAAATTCCTATCTCAAATTCCTATCTCAAATTCCTATCTCAATCTCATATCTCACATGACATGCCAGTAGAGGACGCTCGAAATCAGGTTGGTTCCCGCCATATCCTGGGAGGCCAGGTCGAGCATGACGACTGTCGTCGGGTGCCTCTTCGCCACCGTGGCCAGTCGCTGTCGGACCGGACCCGACTTCAGCTGTACCTGGAGGTACTCGAGAAAGGGCTTTCCTTTAATCGTCCGATTGGGGTCGAGGGCGAAGCCGAGGTACTTGGTGAAGGAGCTCTTTCCGGACCCGTAGAACCCCGAGACCCAGACCCCGGTATCGGTGACCGTGTTGCCGCTCATGCCGGCGTCGAAGAAGTCGAGCAGTCGCTCCAGGTGCTCCTCGATGCTCTCGGTGGCGACATACTCCTCGACCTCCTGTTTCAGGAGCTTCTCCTCGGTGAGGTCGTAGGTGATGACCTTCTCGATCCGTCGGTCGATCGGTTTCGTGGTGTCGAACAGCTCGCGAATCTTCATTGATACCCGCCTCCGATGTGAATCGAGCGATAGTTCCCGTCTTCGGTGTAAATGCCGAGAAAGCCAAGCGAGTTCCGCCCCGCGCGGTAGCCGGGATAGAGAACCACGGTCGGAACCGAGAACTTGCCCTGCAGCCTCTGCTCGATGGCGCCGATCCTGGCGTAGGGGTGGAGGGCTTCCAGGTCGGTGATCAGCAGGAGCCCCCGCTCCTTCGACTTCAATTCCTCGAGGCGCTCGAGGACCCGGTTCTTTAAGGGATCCCCTTCTTCGACGGCGGAACGAAGCGTGCCGTTGATCGAGTCGAAGTCGAGGGGGGCGTCCTGCTCAGCTTCGAGCCAGAACTCACGGAGTTCGTGCTTGCGCAAAATGTCGTGGACCGCATCAGCCATCGAAAGCTCGGAGACCTCCCAGTCGTCCAGTTTCAGCTTGGCTTTCCACTCCGGCAGGAGGCGCTTGACCTCGATCATCTGGTCGGGAGGAAAGACCAGGTAATAGACCGGGTCGTCACTGTGATTCGAAAAACGGATCCCGGTCCGAAGCCGGTTTCTGAGTTCCTCAAAGTCCCTGCTGAGCGATGTCATCGATGTACTGCTCCATGGATGAGTAACTCCAGGAGATGCGCAGGAGGTCTCCCGAGTACTGGACAATAAAGTTGGCCGGGTTCTGAACCCGCTTCAGTTCCTGGACGGTGTCGCGCGGTTCGAGCCCGAACAGTCGCCAGTCGGGGTGGGTCAGGATCGCGTTGTCACCCGCCCCGGTGAAGTGGAGTTCGTGGGCCAGCCAGGCCGTCGTCAGGGAGGCGATGGTGAACGAGACCAGTTCCCGTTTCCCGCCCCGGTCCACCCCCGCCAGGCCGAAATCGGTCAGACTGCCGGTCAGGTAGCGGGCCATCCGCAACATCACGGTCTCCGACCATCGCCGGGGGATGAATCCCTGCTGCGTGGCCCGCTCCAGGAAATCGACGGCGTCCTGGCGGGCGATCTTGGTCGCCCCGGCGGCATAGCGCGGCCAATAGACCTCGGTGATGAAATCGTGCAGAACGACGTTCGCCCGCGAGGTGTAGATCAACAGGATCTGGGTGACTTTCGACGGTGAAACACCCTTCTCCAGCAGTCGCTTGAGCCAGGCCGCCGGGGGTGGATCGCCTGACAGGTAGCGATGCGCAAAGGGCCGCCCGACCAGATCGTCGGTGCGAAGCGAGGTCGCCCGACCGAGGATCCCCTGCTCCTTCACTTTCTGCTTGAGCTCGACGGTCGTCATCCCAGGTTCCCAGAGGTCGAGGATGGCCACCGTTTCCGGGACCATTCCTTGCCCCTTGGAGAGTTCGGTGGTGTAGATCTTCTGTTGGGTCTCGGTCATTGGATCAAGACTTCGAAAAATAGGGCAGAACCTGCCGGTCGTGCGTGAAGGCGTCGTAGTAGTGCTTGGCCAGCTCCTCGACACTGGTCTTCCAGAACAGAGTCTTCTCGGTGCCGATCTGGACGGGACCCTCGGGAGCCGTGACCAGATCCTGGCCCAACTCCCGGAGTCGAGCCAGGGCGGTGTCGCGGTCCGAAATCAATTCCTTCAACTCGCGCAGCCCCGGCGCGTCCATTTCCAGCAGCGCGCGGTGAAGGCTTTCCTCCATCCCCACCGGCAGCCGGAAGAGGTGGTAGACGCCCGTCGCCCCGATCCTCGAATCGTGGAGCTTGCGGGCGGCCTCGGTCACCGAGTTCACCCCAGCCGATAACGCCGACCGGGGAAAGGCAATCTGGAGAAACTGCTGACCGGTGGAATCGAGACAGGAGGTGTCCCACCACTTAGACTCGTGCTTTTCGCCGAGAAAGCCCACCAAAACGCGCAACTGGAGAAACTGCTTCAAGATCGTGTCGTTAGCCATTCTTCACTGCCATTCGCTTCTCTTCCGGATCCGTGCGCCGAGGTCTTCCAAATCAACACAGAAACCGCGGCAATGTCGAGCCACGAGCACTACCGACGGCCGTACGCCCACTGGTTCAATCGGGGAACCTCCTCCCAGAACTGACTGTGGGGCCATCAATCACTCTCGTCGTGGCTTTTGGTTGGAACTGGCGCACAAGCGCCTATTCTTCCTCGCTCAAAGCTCACGCGCAACCTGAAATCCTTCGGCGCCGTCTTGTGCGCCGTCGCGTCGGAAGGCTCCCGCGCGACAACGCAACCAAAACCAAGCCTATTCCTTCTCCAGGTCGGCGTGGATGGGGATCTGCTCACCCGCGGCGACGGTGATCTCTCGTTTCCAGTCCTTGAAGCCCTTCTTGATCAGCTTGATCTTGTAGGTGCCGGGCTTGAGCGCTTTGGTGCGTGGGGTGGCACCGGCGTAGGCGCCGTCGATCTCGACATCGGCTCCGTCCGGGTTCGAGGTGATCTCGACCGAGGCCATGGCCGCGGATGCGGTGGCGCCCCCTCCGCCCGTTGCCACTGTCTCCTTTTCGTCCTTGATGCCTTCCTGGTCGAATTCCAGCGGCACCCCGGAGACCGACTCCACGGCATGAAGAATGCCCCGATAGTTGCTCTTGTCGAGACGGAACTCGACCGCACCGACCAGGTCCTTCCCGTCGTCGAAGGAGATGGTCATGTAGTGCTTCTTGCCCTTGCTGAAGAGCAGAAACGGCGTGACGAAGACGGCGGTCTTGATCCGGCGGCCCGAAACTCGGCTGTAGAACAGGTCGGTGACCGCCGACGCGGGAATCGTGAAGTACTCCGTCTTTCCCTTCTTGTCGACGAAGCGGATCGTGTCGGCAGTGACGACCAGTCGCCCCTTCTTCCCCTGCTCGGCGGCCCCGAAGTTGGTCCGCAGATCGAGCTTGTCGAAACTCATCTCGGCGGACGACGCACGGCTTCGCCCCAACAAAGGCAGGCTGAGGACCGATGAAATGGAAATGACAATCGTGAAGGCAACAACAAACTTCCGAAAGATCTGATTCATGACTTCCTCCTCGTGAACTTTGTGAACCGGAAGAACCCACAGAGCACGAGGAGTGCCAGTTTGGAAGGTGGGCAAGGTAAGCTTTTGAGAGGAAATGGCTTGGGGACTTTCGGGCGCCCTCTCCTCCAAGGGCCGGGCAGTGAAAGTCCTGAAGGGAAGTTGAAGTCTGTTTAACTCGGGTTAATCGGGAGACTGTGGGTTCGGAGGCTTGGATCTTGTCCGATTAGGAGAAGACATCCGGGCGCTTCCCCCAGGATTCTGTCGGTAATCTCCCTGCTGCATGACCTCGGGCAGAGTTGGGCCAGCGGCCCGCCGACCGAGGGTCAGGAGTGGTGTCGAGCCTCTGCTCGCGTCAGGCAACTCCCAGGATCCAGCCCTCCCGGAGGACGGTGTCTCGTTCCCATTCGGTCAGGGGAGGCACGAAGTAGCGGGGGAGGAAGCCGCTTTCGTCCGTGGTACTCAGCCAGAGAGCGACGGAGAGGGCGTCTCGTTCGTCAGGGGAGAGTTCACGGACGCCGAGTTGTTTCTGGATCGTCTCGACGTAGCGGTGGCGGAATATCGAGGGGTACACCTCGGCGACGACTGAGCGATCGGGCGGAGGAGTGAGGCCGTCGAAGGGCCAGAAATGGATGCGATCTCGGTGACGGCGGCGCAGCCAGGCCAGCCAGGGGATTCCGCAGTGGGTCGAACGGCCGACGTTTCCAGGGCCGTCCATCTGGAAGACGCTCTTGGCCGACGAGGTCCAGCGTTCCGTGAGGCGCAGCTCTCTCGTTGGATATGCGCCATGCCTGGCGAGGAGCTCTTTCACAGGGACCTCCCGGGTCGGCCAACGCTTCTCGAACCAGTCCAGGAATTCGTCCCACGAGCGGAGCTTGTGATCGTTGAGATAAGCCCCAGGAAACGAGAACGCGTGGTCGATGCCGACGATCATTCGCCCGGGCTCGTTCAACCGCTCATCGAGCCAGTACGCCAAGTCGTGTCGGCTCCAGTGCCCTTGTGGGTCACGAGGATTCGGGACCAGACGCAGGGGTTCGTCCCGACCCGCAGCTCCGACCTGGATCTGTTGGAGCGGGTCATCCGGGCCGCTTCTGCCCGAGTAGTCAATGCCGATGTGACGGTCAAAGGCTGACTTCATCGGTTCCTCAACCGGATACCGGGTCCTTCACCGAACGGATGCACTCGCCGTGTATCCAAACGAGCGCCATGATGGATCCCTCTCTCGAGCTGTAATCCTTCCCGCTCTCGAACAGGGTGTCAAGCTCCCGAGAACTGAGTCCGGCTTTGAGGTTTTCGGGCTTGAGAGGCTCTTTGTAGATAGAGGGCAAGAAAAGAAAGCCACAGTCCCCGGATCGGATCTCCGGACCGGGGACATTGCCCTCTTTGACTAGCCTCATGACGGGAAGACTTCGATTGGTGATGGTTCCGGATTCGATCAAAGCTGCCGTTCCCGAAGGGTTTCGGGAGAAGCGGGCTGCTCAGTTTGTGGGCGTTGGGATCCATCTCTTTCGACGGCTGGTCCGAGACGGCCGGATCGTTCCTCGGCTTTTGGGCAAGACCCGGATCTATCTTCGGGCGGACCTCGAGGATTTCCTTCGCAGTCTTCCGGTTGATCGCAACGCCGGTCAGCCGACTGATCCCAGGGCCCAGGTACCGGTCGATTTCAAGGCGCATCCGCCCGTCGATCGCAAGACCCAGGTGCCGGGTGACCGAGAGAGAAGCTTGCCGGTCGGTGGGGAAGCGCTTAAGATTCGGTCTCAAGACCCGGCTAGACTCCACCGAAAGGAGGACTCCCTTGGGCATTAAGCAACTCCCCAACGGGTCTTGGGAGATCAGTATCTATTTGCCCGGAAATCGTCGGGACCGAAATCGAAGATGGAGACGCCGTTATCCGACCGAGGACATCGCGAAAGCCACCGACCTCAAACTGAAGGTCGCCAAGCTCGAAGGACGCGTCAAGCAAGTGCTGTCGGATCTGAACCGGAATCAGGCCTCGGCCTCGCTCATCAAGGACCTGGCCGACCTGTATCTCGACCAGTATGTCAAGGTGCAGAATCGCCATCCGAAGAGCAAGGAGAACCGAGTCAGCCTGGTCGTCCACGAGCTCGGCCACATCCCCGTGTCGGAACTCACCGTCTTCGACGTGACGTCTTACATGTCACGAAAGAAGAACGCCGGTGTCGGCAACGCCACCATCAACCGGGACATCTCGGCACTCAAACACATGCTGGGATGGGCTGTGGATCAGGGTCTCATCGCGTCCAATCCGATCCGGCCGATGAAGAAGCTCCGCGAGGAGCGCAGGCTGCCGATCTCAGACTGGCGGATTCCGATCTTGGAAGATGCGATTCGCGAGACGCTCGCCAGTCTTCGTGAGGAGTGCGAGCCGGTGTTCCGTTTCATCTACGAAACGGGCTGCCGCAAGGAAGAGGCTCTTTCTCTGAAGCACTCCCAGGTCTTTCTTTCCGAAAGACTTGTGGTGCTTCCGAAGACGAAGGCCGGACGGCTGCGCTACATCGCTTTGACCAGGGCGGCCATCG
Source organism: uncultured Acidobacteriota bacterium (assembly GCA_963823995.1). Classification (GTDB taxonomy): domain Bacteria; phylum Acidobacteriota; class UBA6911; order RPQK01; family JAPXNP01; genus JARRKC01. Next base: position 461,788 of record CAWGNQ010000006.1, on the reverse strand, counting down.
AGGCCGTACAGCGTCTGCCGCGGGTGTCGGACTACGTGTTCTACAATCCGAAGACACTCGACCGCTGGTCGGATTGCCGCAAGCCCTGGGAAGCCGCCCGCAAGAAGGCCGGCTATCCGTGGCTCAAGGTCAAAGACATGCGGACGGCCTTCGGCATCCGGCTGGCCAACATGCCGGGGCTGGAAAAGCACACGATCCAAACGCTGCTCGGACACTCCAGCCTGTCGACGACCGAGCGCTTCTACGCGTTCCACTCGCACCGGCTGGCCGTGCAGCGGGGTCTGACGTTGATCGAAGGTACGAAGGACGAAAGAGGGGCCGCATGAGCGGCCGCAGGACACAAACAGGAAAGATGGTCATGGGACCGGAATCCGAAGGACGGGCTAAGTCGTTGAGAACCAATGGCGCGCCCGGCGCGATTCGAACGCGCGGCCTACGGATTAGAAGTCCGTTGCTCTATCCAGCTGAGCTACGGGCGCGTGCTGCTGATTTTACAGATTTTAGGCGCGGTCAGCCACTTCTCGTGCGTATCTCGATCTCGTCGTTTTCTGCCGACGTGATGGTCACGCAGCCGAGAGCTTCTTGACGGTGAGCTCCGAGCGGTGTTGCTCCGCCTTCCAGAGGTCGTACTGGGTCTGCTGGTTCAGCTCACGCGGTGAAGTTCCTCTCGGATCACCCGTCGAACCGTTTCCTCGAGGGGCTCCCTCTTCTGGTGGATGTGTTCCTGAAGGACCCGGTTGATCAGGGTCTGGTAGTTTCCTCCGCCCATCTGCCGGACCTGATTGCGGAACCACTCCAGGACCTCATCGTCCAGGCGGATCGTAATCCTCGTTTTGCCCTGCGTCCGTTCAATGGCTCCACGCTTGCCCTGACTGAAATCGTATTCTTTCTTCATTGGCCTCGCCCGTATTGCTTGCGCTCAGAAGGGGTGGCCCTTCGAGCCGAGATTAGACGGATCCTCTCGCCCCTCCAGGTAAAGACGACAACCAGGATCCGCGCGAACGCGTCCATACCGAGAATGACGAATCTCCTCTCACTCCCGCCGGCATCCTCAATCGTTAGCGCCGAGTCGTCACTGAAGATCGCGACGGCATCGGCGAAGTCGATTCCGTACTTGCGGAGGTTGGTTGCTGCCTTCCTCGGGTCCCACTCGTAATCCACCTGCCACGATTATATGCACAATTGTACACTGAGACAAAAGCGCACACGAGGATCCATAGGTTGGTTCGCCGTGTCGTCTCAACCGGAGCTTGGCTGTCCGCGGCTGCAGGGGGAACTTCGAAGCAACAACAATTGGAATTATCGGCCTCTTAGAGGGATCAGGCCAAACTTGACGTTACCGCACCTGGTTTCCCTCTTCTGTGAGAATCCGTGTGAGAAATCTTGCGTAAAATCGGCAAAGATCTGGAAAATCTGCCAAAATCGGCAAAACTCGCGATCCCCGAAATCCCTCTAAGCAACTGAAGGTGAGGAGGTTGTGAAAACAGAGGGTTCCTGATTAGAAGTCCGTTGCACTTTCCAGCTGAGCTGCGGGCGCGTGCTCCGGATTCTACCGGTTTTGGGCGCCGTCAGTCACTGCTCGTGCGGGTCTCGATCCAGCTCTTCAGGTGAGACTTCCTTCCCTGCCGTTGCGTTTCGAGGCTACTCTACCCCCAGCACTCGCAGCGTGCCGGGCTCCGCCGGCCGACCGTATTCGCCGGCAAATAGGAGGATCAATGGAACTTACGGACTGACCAGAGGCTTCTCTCGAAGGTGTAGGAGCGTAGAACTACACTTAGCCTGCACTGCCGACGTTGGCGGATGAATTCCGTATGGCAAGATACCACCATTGCAGAGAGGTTCTCGCCTTCGCATGGGCCATTTTCGTGAGTCCGGTCTTCGCAGTCGGCTCAACAGGCTCCGGAGCGACCCAGATCCATGAAACGAGGGGACCCGCATTTTTGCGAGAACAGGCGAACCCGCAGGATTCCGTCGATCTCGGTCAGCTTTGCTCTACGGAGCCAGCGATGAGGAGCCAATCCCGAAAGGACCTTCTCGCCGAAGCCGATCACTCGGCCGTGTCCAGGGAGAGAATCATCCACCAGCTGCTTGACGAATTGAAGGCAACTCCGCCGGATGGGGTTGAGGCACACTTCCTGAAGTGGCGATGTATCTCCGAGATTCTCGCTGACCTCGACGCGGTTCAAACTATCGACCTCCTCATCAAGCACATTGACTATAATGACGGTACGATGGGCTTTTCTTTAGCCCATTTTCCGGTCTTGCGCGCCATCGTTCAAATGGGAGAGAACGCTGTTCCGCGCCTGGCGAAATTCCCAGGAAAAGAGCACCCCAGGCAAGTGCGTCTGAATGCGGTCCGAAGTCTCAAGTACATTGCAGAAGAATCAGAACTCAGGCCGGGTGCCCACCAAAATGCCCGACAATTCCTGCAAAGTGCCCTCGTACAGGAAAAGGATGCAAAGGTCCATGAGGCCATAGATCGTGCCTTATCCGAGATCGAGCAGGTGGAACGAAGACAAGAACACTGATCGTCAATGGGTCTGTCGATACTGGCGAATTTGTTGGATGAGAACGCCGGTTTGAACGTGGTCCACCGCGCGAGCACGCGCAACTCGGCATGGAGGATGAGCCCCGAAGGGCACGGAACGGAGGGTGCGCTGGGAGGCTGGAAGTCACGACGTACTCAACGACCCTCGAGTCTCGTAGGACCGCCATGAACTCCTGGCAGGCCGACTCCGTCAGATCCGCAGCGCTACGGTTAACCCGGCGATAAAGGATCTGATTGATCAGGCCCTGGGTCATTGACGGCCCGTCGTTTTCTGTCGACATGATGGTCACGCAGCCGAGAGCTTCTTGACATTGAGCTCCGAGCGTTGTTGCTCCGCCTTCCAGAGGTCATACTGGGTCTGCTGATTCAGCCAGCTCTCAGCGGAGGTATCAAAGGCGATCGACAGTCGCACGGCCATCTCGGGACTGATCCCGGCACGACCGTTCAGGATGGCCGAGAGCGTTTTCCGGCTGACACCCAGAGCCCTGGCTGCATCGGTGACGCTCACTCCCAGCGGTTGCAGGCACAGTTCCTTCAGAATTTCGCCGGGATGAGGTGGGTTATGCATTAACATCGTCTTTCCTCAATGATAATCCTCGTAGTCGACTATTTCGGCGTCGACCCCAACGAATCGGAACGTCACACGCCAGTTGCCGCTGACCTTGACCGACCACGTGCCTTTCCGTGGACCACTGAGTTCGTGAAGAGCCAAGCCCGGCAGTCGCATGTCTTCGGGTGAGGTCGACGCATTCAGGCGACCAAGAATCAACCGAAGTCTCCCCGCATGCCGGGCTTGGATCCCCGCCTTACTGCCGGACGTGAAGAAGCCTTCCAAGCCCTTGTGCGCGAAGCTTCGAATCACTGTCGGGATTGTACCCCGACACGTTATAGGTTACAACCCAATGCGAGTGTCGTGTGAGAATGCGTGTGAGAAATCTTGTGTAAAATCGGCGAAGATCTGGAAAATCTGCCAAAATCGGCAAAACCCGCGACCCCAGAAATCTCTGTAAGTTAATGAAGATGAGGAGGTTGTGAAAACAGAGGGTTCCTGATTAGAAGTCCGTTGCTCTATCCAGCTGAGCTACGGGCGCGTGGGGGACATGATAACCGACGTTCCGTCGGCGCTCCAAGGCCGGATCGACTATTGACGAGATCGGCCTCAGGTGAAGCGGTTGTGTTCGCGGCGGATCACGCTTCGGGCACACAAGGCGGCGCGAGCTGCCGCACTTCCAAGGACGCCTGCGGCGTCAGCCCTCGGACAACTGTCTCTGGAGCGAGCGACTCTCTCGTCGGACCTCAGTCGATGATGATCGTGACCTCCTGCTTGTCCAAGTGCCGACCCAGGAGATAGCCTCCACCGATACCGCCAGCAATGATTCCGACTTCGGTGACGTGAGTCCCGAGACCGGAGGCTTCGTCCCGCTCGGCACCCAGCAACCAGCTCGCCGCTGTGCTCAGCGCCCCAAGTGTGAAGCCCAGGACGGCTCGCTTGCAGACCTCATATCTCGTGACGGTGATCGTCGAGAAGCGCGAGAGCGCCACATTCTGGTCACCTCCATCCAGCGGCGCCGGACCCTCCGACTCTTCGACGGAGAGTAACAGGCTGTCGCTTTCGACCTTCTGTACTCGGGCCTTCACGTAAGTATGTCGCTTCCGGCCCCAGGAGTGAACTCCTGGGCTACGGGCTACGGGCGGAATGTCCCTCCGGGACGCTCTCCAACCTGGCATCCGCCAAATTGACACCACGAACCTCGGAACCATCAACCTCTGGCGTGGAACCTCGGAACTGTCTACCACCGAAGCCCCAGAACTCCAAGCCACGGGGTCGCGCCGAGCGCCGGGCTGGTGTCTCCCCCTGAAGGTCTTATCACTGTAAACCTCTGAAGTCATCGGATAGTATAAGTTGGTGAGGCGATTGAGGAAAATTCCGTGGATGTCGGCCTGGGCCTTACTTCTTCTCCCCAGTGTTCCCCCGATCTCGCCGAAGAGCCCGACGCTGCGGCGTTCCTGGAGCGGGCTCGCCACCAGTTTCCCCCGGATTTCGTCGACGGGCCCGACCGTTCGGCACTCGTGCGCTATACTTGGCGGTGGACGGAGACAACAGCTGACATCGAACGGCAGAGCCAGGTGAGTCAAGGCAGGATCACGGGGCGGGCCGTCGCATCAGTCCCGGGCCGTCCCATGATCGAGGATCAGCTCTCGCGTATTCTGTCGGACTTCGACCACCGTAAAGCTTGACGCACCTTTGCCGCGCTCCGGTGCCAATCTGCTCCCCCGCCTCCGTTGGTGCTTTGAAAATCGAGAGAAATTCAAACGGGCCGGACGATTTGAAAGGAACCAGCATAGGCGATAAGGTGGCAATTAAGATCGCCGGTGACGGCCAACGGGTTTCCCGGATTGCTGAAGCTGACCGGCCTGGAATCCTTCCGCTGAATCCGGACCACACTGAGTGATTCCGTGCTTTCACTGCCCGGTGAAACCCGAGCACACTTTCCCTTCCGCCGGGGAGGGTCAAGCAATGGGCATCGAACAAACCGCTGTTTTCATTGTTCTCGGCACTGTTCCGCGGAAAGTGTGTGGCCGCTCACCCGCTCCCATTGATTCGAAGAGGACTCGTCGGACGGGTTCTCTCAACCACAACGACATGGAGGAAAACGATTATGCCTTTGGTAGAAATCAAGGTCTTCGAAAACGAATTCTCAGAACCTGAGACGGACGAACTCGTTCGCTCAGTTACCGACGCTATTGTCTCTCTGCGGGGAGAGAGCCTTCGCGAAGCGACTTGGGTGGTCGTGGAAGAAGTCAAGAGCGGGAACTGGGGAATCGGAGGAAAAACGCTCACTCTCGACGATGTCAGGGAAATGCAAAAACAGTGAAGCATAGGAAAGGGTTCGGAACGGTGGATGGTTGCCGGTAACCTGGGCCCTTTCCTGGCGGTATCTCGGATCGGCTTACCGGTCGCAGCCAATCTTCTCCGTCGCCTGAAAACCAAGCATTCGGACGGCATGGACATAAACCGGCGACGGGCGGATGATTTTTTCTCCGGCTGATATGCCCTCCGCCTGTATGGGGCTAAGAACAGACTCTCTCGATGGCGCAGGCGGCTACAAGTGTTCCTTGAAGAACCCCAGCGTCCGGCTCCAGGCCAGTTCCGCCGCCGGCTCGTCGTAGCGGGCGGTCGAATCGTTATGGAACCCGTGATTCACGTTTGGATAAACGTACGCGGTGTATTCAACACCGTTGGCCTTCAGATCCGCCTCGTACTCCGGCCAGGTGGCATTGACCCGCGTGTCCAGTCCGGCGAAGTGGAGCATCAGGGGGCCCTTGATGTTCTTGCGCAGCTCTTTGGCCGCGGGTGTGCCGTAGAAAGGAACAGCGGCATCGACGACGTCCGGCAGGACGGCGGCCAGCATGTTCACGATGTAGCCGCCGAAGCAGAACCCGACGGCGCCCAGCTTCCCACTGCTCAGTTCGTGCGACCTCAGAAACTTCGCAGCGGCGATGAAATCCTGCTCGATCTTTGCCCGATCCAGCGAGCGCTGCAAGTTCCGCCCTTCGTCGTCGTTTCCCGGATAGCCTCCGACAGGATGAAGCGCGTCGGGAGCCAGGGTCACGAAACCGACCTTGGCGAGGCGTCGAGCCACGTCCTTGATATAGGGATTCAGCCCCCTGTTTTCATGAACCACCAGAACGACCGGAGATTTGCCCTCGAGCGCCGACGGCACGACCAGATAACCTTTCCCCTCCCCGTAACCTTGAGGCGAGGGAAACGTCACGTAGCGGGCTTTGATATCCGGGTCGTTGAAGGAGACCTGTTCGGCTTTTGCGTAGTCCGGAAGTAGCGCCGGCAAGAGCACGCCCATGGTCAGCGTCGCCGTTGTGATGGTTGCCAGTCGATCCATGAAGGTCCGACGGTCGATGAGTCCGTGGGCATACTCGTCGTACCAATCGAAGGCTTCCTGGGGTATCGACTGGGGAGACGGGGTCGGCCGATTCTCTTCTACAAACATCGGGGTCCCTCGCTTTCGGATGATACATCGGGGGAATCGGCCCCCGTTTGAGTGCGAGCCCTGCCGGGCCCAAGAGAAACTTGACTGCAGATGGTACCGTCACCGCAAATGCGGAGTCAACCGAAGCGAAAGGCCCTGCAGGCACGGTATGCCGGAGTCAACGTTCTTGCTCTTCATGGTTGGCTAACTATGCGGCGGGCGCCTTCGGCAAATGACATTACCCGATTTCTCCGGGCCTGGAGCGGCGGGAACAAGGAATCCTTGGGCCGCTTGGCGCCGCTGGTTCAAAGTGAGCATCATCGCAGCGCCGAACGCCTGATGGCCGGCGAACGTCCAAACCACACCACACCCTGCAAGCCACGGCTACGCGGCACGGGAGCTGGACAAGAGCGCGCGGGCGGCGTTTCTGACGGAAGCCTGCGCGGGAGAGGACTCCCTGCGCCGCGAGCTCGAGTCACTGCTTGCCCCGGAAGTGGCCATTGCGATCTGGGAAACGGACAACAACGCTTGCCTCATGAAGAACTTCTAGTCCATTGTCGACGTGTCGCCTGAGAAGCGCCGGTTTATCGTCACGACTTACGACGATCAGGCGACTCACCCCACTATTCCCCTCGTCGACTGGCCGGCGCCGTTCTGGCCGTCACCCTTCGAGAACTCGGTCCAGACCGATCTTCCATTCAGCTGCTCGCTCATCTGAGATGGGCTGAAACGCCCGCTGAAAGAGAATGCCCTCCCGTTCCGGCGAGAGGCGCCTCGACTCCCATCTCTCCGCAGGAAGGACTCGCACATCCACGAGGAGGATATGGTACGGCCAAAGCACGCGCCCTTTCTCCCTCTCCTCCGGCCAGAATGGTTTCTCGGTCGCTGCGGTTGTCGAAACGGCTGCGTACCCGATCAGTCCTTTAACCGGTGCCGTCGCGTAGAAATAGACGACGTCGCCCTTGCCGACCTGCCCCCAGCTCTTGTACTGGTTTGGAGGTACCGCCCAAATACCTTTCGCGGATCCAACCCTCCAATTCGACGGGGAGCCGATTGCGAGCCAATTTGACATAACGAATCCGTTTGGATGCGAGACGTAGTCCCAAAGACAAACCCGAGTATAGATCGACGGCCGGCAGATTTCGAGGGGGTTTCCCCTGCGGCACCCTGGAGCCTCGGTCAAAGGCGCCATGACGGAAGGTCAGCAAGGGGGCGTATATACTCAAATCAATGGTTGAGAAATTCCAACTCCAGGACGATGGGACCTTTCCAAACAGCGGCCTTCCTCTGTTGCTTTACCGGGATGCCATCGCTGCGGAGGGGCCCGATCCGGCCGCCGCATTCGAACGGCGGTTCGGGGAGAACCGCTGGGATGCTCTGTGGAGAAACGGAATTTACCCGTTCCATCATTTCCACAGCACCGCCCACGAGGTCCTGGGGATCGCCCGGGGAACGGCCCGGGTCCAATTCGGCGGTGACTGCGGGGTCACGGTCGACGTCGGACCGGGCGACGTCGTCGTCATCCCGGCCGGCGTCGCCCATAAGAATCTCGGTTCGAGCGGGGACTTGCTCGTGGTCGGAGGCTATCCTCGCGGCCAGGACTGGGACATGAACCGCGGAGGATCGGGCGAACGGCCTCTGGTCGATGAGAATATCGCAGCAGTACCACTGCCGCAAACCGACCCGGTCGAGGGCGAAACCGGGCCACTGATCGAGGCCTGGAAGGCTCAATAGCTGTCGATGACCGCTTCGGCGATACGCTCGGAGACGGCCGAAATGGTCCTCACGGGATGGAAACCGATCGAAGTCGGGATGACCGAACCGTCGGCGGCGAAGAGTCCTGGATAAGGGAGTCTACGGAACCAGGAAGAAGCGGCGGCTGCGAGTGACGACCTTGTCTCCGGCCGGGATCGCTACTCGCAATGTGCAGCAACGTGGGGTGTCATTGATTGGGCGATCTCTGTGGCTCATGACCGCCGGCGAAACACGGCAACACGTCCTCCTCGAAATACGGGTCTTGATTCACCCAGAACATGTAGTGCACGTTCAGGAAGTCCTTTGCGAAGGCGTGGAGCAGGGGAACGATGTTCTCGCGATCCTCCTTCACGAAAGCGGCGTCTGTAAGTCCAATGTAGTTCCCGTCTTGAACGGCAATCCCCAAAGGAACGCTGTACTTGTGTTCGTGCATCATCGCAAGTGCATGGTTCAGTTGTCCTTTTCGTCGAACCATGAGGTCGGGGGCGCCCAGGCCAACTCCAATCTCCTCCCCAAACTGATAAATCGATCGTAAGAATCCCTTGTCTTCCCATGGAAGCCACTCACCAGGCATGAAATTGGCATATTGAATCTTCACTGAGCGCGGAAACGCCTCTTTCAAGGCCAACATATTCGCCTTGATGGATTCCGCGTAAACGGAGGGGGAGAATGATCCGTCATATTTGCTGGTGACACCGACTGCGGTTTCCTGGAGGTTTATCCCCTCGACCCTTCCATCGAAGGTCTCGCCCAGGGCCCGGAGGAGCAGCGAAAAGCGTTCTCGAACTCGCTTGTTCCAACGCTTTGCCGTCCAGCCGTCCGGTATGCCGTTGTCGTTTCGCTGGAGGACCGCCCCACCTCCATACTCCTGCGCGCACAGGTAGTCGGGGACACCTCGAAATCTCGGGTCGAAGGTTGCATCCTGCAGTTGGATGAAAAGCTCTTTTCCCTTCGACTTTAGGTAGTCGAGGTCCTTCGTGATGACTGAAAACTCATAGCGCCCCTTTGACGGTTCCAGTTCAGACCACGGGTACATGATTTGTGCACCCACGAATCTCGGACTTTCCAAGAAGGGGTGATCGTGAATCCCTTCTCTGTCCCGAGCGAAATAGACGAAGTGTCTGATGCCGTCTTCCTCGATCGGACATCTCGCATCGGAATACTCCTTGTACTCGTTGAGGTATCTCTCGCTGGGATTGGCCCATTGTGCGGGAGAACTGGAGCAAAGGAAGAGAAACGGCAGGCAAACCAACGATCGATGAATTCGTAGGAGCCAAGATGGCGGCGTGTCGGTCGCAGGTCGTTTCATTTTACTCAGGACGGCCACCGGAGCGAGCCGCCGATGTCGTGACATTTGTACCTTGACCGGAGGATTGCCGCCGTTTGGGTGCACCGTCTGGTTCGGAATGTCACGCAAGCTTTGCGTGCCCGATCGACGATCCCGGCCTCAGCGGGGCAGCGGGGCCGATCCCGTGATGGTGAACGTGCCCGTCACGCCTCCCGGCGTTTCACCCGGCTGCGTTCCGCCCACGGCGACCGTGTAGGTTCCCGGCACGATGACCCGCTCGCCTTTCTCGTTCACCTGGCCCACGGTACGCGGCGTCAGTTCGAGCGCGACGTGAGCGGTCTGGCCGGGCTCGATCCGTACCCGCTTGAACCCGCCGAGAGCACGAATCGGCGTGAGCGCCGATTTCGGCTGGGTGAGATACAGCTCGACGACTTCGTCGCCGGCGCGCCCGCTAAGGTTCTTCACGTCGACCTCGACGGTCACCGGCTCGCCGGCCCGAACCGGCCGGCTCGGGAGCTTCAGATTGCTGTACTCGAACTTCGAGTAGCTCAACCCGTATCCAAACCCGTACAGGGGATCGCCCTCGAAATAGCGATAGGTGTGGCCCATCATGTCGTAATCGGTAAAAGGCGGCAACTGGTCTACGCTTTTGTAGAAGGTCAGCGGCAGCCGGCCCGCGGGATTGTTGTCTCCGGCGAGCGTCTCGGCGATGGCCGTCCCACCCTCCTCGCCGGGGTACCAGGCGTGGAGGATGGCTTTGGCGTACTGCTCGACGTCGGGGACCGCCAGCGCGCTGCCGCTCGTCAAAACGACGACGAGCGGCTTGCCCGTTGCCTGAAGCGCTTCCAGCAGTTCACGCTGAACCTTGGGAAGCTTGATGTCGGTCCGATCGCCGCCTTCGAAGCCCTCCAGCTCGACCGGCATCTCCTCGCCCTCGAGTTGGGGCGAGAGGCCGACGAAGGCGACAACGACGTCGGACTGTTTGGCGGCCGCAGCAGCCTCGGCCCTTAGGGCAGCGGCGGGCGGTTGCCAGGTGAGGTCGACACCGGCCGTGCTCGTGTAGTGGAGGTACTCCAGACGAATCTCATGCGGCTTCGTGTCCTGGAAGCGGATCGTCGCCTCGGCGTTGCGATCCTCGCCGCTTTCGACGAGCAGCTTGCCGTCCACGTAAAGTCGCAGGCCCTCATGGCTCTCGCAGGCATAGCAGTAATTGACGCGTCCGCCGAGCCTGTATTCGCCCGCGGCGGGCGGTGTGAGCGTTCCGCTCCAGCGCACCGAGAAGTTGTCGCGCTGGAGGCCGGGCACGGGGACGACCTTGTCCCAGTTGAAATTGACGGTGCGATCGACGCGCGTCAGCACCGGCTTGCCGCTCAAGTCGACGTTGTCGAAGTACTCACCGGTCAGGCCTTCTTTGCCCTCCGCCGTCCGGAGGGCGTTCCGCGAGATCGGGACTCCGAAGCCTTCGACGAGCGTCGAGCCCTGCGCATACACAACCTGAGCCTGCTTACCAAACCTGCCCTCGATACCCACGATGGGAAAGACCGGGTTCGGCGGCGGGCCGTTGTAATTCCCTTGGAGCGCCTGAACCAGCTCGGCGGTCGGGCCGACAACGGCGATCTTCTTGACGTCGGAGCCGAGCGGCAAAAAGCCGTCTTCGTTCTTGAGCAAAACGATCGCCTCACGCGCCGCCTGGAGCGAGAGCTTGCGGTGTTCGGGAGAGTTGACCACCGTCATCGGGATCCTGCCGTAAGCAAAAGAGTCCGGGGGATCGAACATGCCGAGGCGGAAGCGGGCTCGGAAGAGCCGCTTGAGCGCCGTGTCGATCGCGGCCTCATTGATCAGGTCCTGCCGAACCGCAGTGGCGAGATCCACGAACGCCACCCCCTGCCCGTAGCCACACTCGACGTCGGTGCCGGCCTTGACCGCAGCGGCCGAAGCGTGAGCGAAGTCGGGAGCGAATTTGTGTCCTGTCGCGATGTCGGCGACAGCGGCACAGTCGGAGACGACGTAACCGTCAAAGCCCCATGCGTCACGCAAGTGATCCTGAAGCAATTCGGTGCTCGCGCAGGCCGGAAAGCCGTCGACGGCGTTGTAGGCGCACATGACCGACTGCGCATGCGCCTCGGTCACCGCGTCGCGGAAGGCCGGCAGATACGTGTCTTCGAGGTCGTGCGGCGAGACGTCGACGTTGAAGCTGTGACGCAGCGGCTCCGGGCCGCTGTGCACCGCGAAGTGCTTCGGCGTCGACACGACTCGGAAGTAGTGGGGGTCGTTGCCCTGCATCCCGGAGACGAAGGCGACCGCCATCCGCCCGGTCAGGTACGGATCCTCACCGTAGGTCTCCTGACCGCGTCCCCAGCGCGGGTCACGGAAGATGTTCACGTTCGGCGCCCAGAACGTGAGACCGAAGAACATTTCACGCTGGTTCTTGCGCATGGCCTCGTTGTACTTTGCGCGCGCCTCGGTCGAGATGATCTCCGCCATGCGGTGGACCAGGTCCGTGTCCCAGGTCGCGGCCATGCCGATCACCTGGGGAAAGTTCGTGGCGTAGCCGGCGAAGGCCACGCCGTGCAAACCTTCGTTCCACCATTCGTACCTGGGTACGCCCAAGCGAGGGATCGCCGCCGCATGGTCCCGCATCTGCGAGACCTTTTCGTCGAGCGTCATGCGCGAGACCAGGTCGTTCACGCGCTCTTCGACCGGCAGTTTGGGGTCCAGGTACGGCGCCTCACCCGAGGCCGGCTGAGCTCGGGCCGGAAGCGCAACAACTCCCAAAAGAATGCAAAGGGACCAGGCGTAACGCCGAAAGACAGACGGGAGATTCCGTGACATGCGATCCTCCTCAACGTTGAAGTCACGAGGATACCGCAAGATGAGCGATCCCGAAACAGGCGCCGTCCGTCCCTGATCCGGCGGTAACGAACGGAGTGAGGGCGAGGCAAGGGCGCCGGCGTGGCGAAGAGGTCGATGAACAGGGGTATTGCGGGGGAGCAACATCGAGAGAGGCAGTGAGGGCGTGTGCACCCGCTGGGTGTGTGGGTAGAATGGGCCGGTGAAGAAAGGCCGAAAGAGGACCGGCTTGGAACCGGGCCTGCCGATCGAGATCGACCCGACACCGTTACCGGAGATGCTGACCGGCCTGGGCGGCATCCCGCTGCTGGTGCAGACATTTCGCTCGTTGGGAGTAGCGGACAGTGTCGGTCGAGAAGTCCGGGTCAAAGAGCGGGAGCGGGGCTATGGCGAAGCGGCCATGGTGGAGAGCTTTGTCATTCTGAATGCGGCGGGCGGGGAGTGCCTGGACGATTTCCAGCGTTTGCGGGAAGACGCGGGGTTGAGCGAGATGATCGGCCACGCCGTTCCATCGCCGGATGCGGCGCGGCGCTTTTTGTATCAGTTCCATGAAGAAGAGAGGATCGAGGAGGCCAAAGGGCAACGGCGGGGAGAGGAGATCGCCTACATTCCGGAGGAAACGGATGCGCTGAAGGGGCTGGGTCGTGTGAACCGGGACCTGGTGCGGGAACTGGGAAGGCGTTGCGGGCAGCGGATCGCGACGGTGGATCAGGATGCCACGATCATCGAGAGCCGCAAGCGGGAAGCCCTGCGGACGTACGAGGGGGAACGGGGCTATCAGCCGATGTTGGCAGTCTGGGCGGAGTTGAACGTGGTGTTGGCCGATGAGTTCCGGGACGGGAACGTGCCGGCGGATATGGCCCCATTGACGGTGGCGAAGCAGGCGTTCGCGGCGCTGCCGGAGACGGTGGAGGCCTACTATTATCGAGGCGATTCGGCGTGTCACGAAAGCCGCCTGTTGAACTGGCTGCGGGACGAGGAGCGAGCCGATGGCCCGCGGGGAGCGATCGGTTTTGCGGTGAGTGCGCGGATGAGCGAAGCCCTTCGGAAGGCCATTGGCAAGGTACCCGAGGAGGATTGGGAAGCGTACGGGAAAGAGCATCCTCTGGAGATTCGGGAATGCGCGGAAGTGGCGTTCGTGCCCGGTGAGAAGGTGGAACGCAAAGGCTTGTTTCCACTCCGGTACGTGGCGATTCGGATCCGGCAGCGGCAAGGGGAGTTGTTTTCGGACGGGAGCAAGGTGAGGCACTTTGCGGTGGTGACGAACATCTGGGAGTGGGAAGCCACACGGCTGATCGAGTGGCACCGGGAAAAGGCGGGAACCATCGAAGCGATCCACGACGTGCTGAAGAACGAGCTGGGGGCGGGGGTGATGCCCTCGAAGTACTTTGGGGCCAACGCGGCCTGGCTGCGTCTGGCGGTGATCTCCCATAACGTCATGACGGCGCTGCAGAGGTTGGGGTTGCCGGCCGAGATGCTGACGGCGCGGCCCAAGCGGCTGCGGTTTCTGATCTTCAACACGCCGGGACGGATCGTGCATCATGCCCGCCGGGCCGTGCTGCGTGTGGCGACGACGGGCGAGCGACTGGCGCAATGGCTGGATGCACTGAAATCGCTTCGCATGGCGCTGTGAGCGAGCACCTATCGCCGGATTTGGCGCACCCTCCCGGTAGCGGGGTCATTCAGTGGCGTCCGAGAGCGATGCCCCCGGCCCCAAAGCGGGAAACCCGCGTGGCAACTGGGTCAGCGACGGGGTGACGGTCTCTGGCGAACAACTCCTCCGCCCAGCGCCGCATCGAAGGCCGACGCCAATGCCTCCTTACCGCCGGATTAGGGTCCGTTCACTCCGCGGGGGAAACACGATCTAACGCCGAGACGCCGGGATCGCCAAAGGGTTCCGAACCCAACGAAACCCTTCGCATCATTTGCGCTTTGGCGGTAGCATCGCCCGCCTCAGCTCACCGCCTTCTTCACGAGCGCGGCGATCTCGGCTTCGACGGCCCGGGTCAGTTCCTTCAGCGCGAAGGCCGTCGGCCAGAGGGCGCCCTCGTCGAGGTTCGCCTTGTCGCTGAAGCCCAATGTCGCGTATCTCGATTTGAACTTCTGCGCGCTTTGGAAAAAACAGACGACCTTGTCGTCCTTGGCGTACGCAGGCATTCCATACCAGGTTCTCGGCGTAAGGTCCGGCGCGGAGGCTCTGATGAGGGCATGAAGCCGCTCGGCCATGGCGCGATCCGCTTCCGGCATCTCGGCGATCTTCGCGAGCACGTCCTTTTCCCCGTCCGCATTCTTCGCGCCTTTGCCACGGCGCGTTTCGGCCTTCAACTCCCGGGCGCGCTCCTTCATCGCAGCTCGTTCCTCGTCCGTGAATCCCGTGGATGACTTGCCGGTGGTGCTCTTGCCTTTCTTTGGGCTCATGAAAACCTCCTAATACTGGCTTGGGCTGGCAACTTCGCCGCAGTTCGAGTACGGAACGGGCTGCGTTACCGTGTGCCCTCACTGCTAATTATAAGGTTTCCAGGTAACTCCCCGGCTAGGTCACCGATCGGCTCGGTACCGGAACTGCGTCCTCCACCGGAAGATCCACACCTTGGCGGACCGACCAGCCGGTTTTCAACCCCAGCACGAACCAGGCCAGCGCCAGCACTCCCGCCGCGAAGATCGTGTCGCCGATGACCCGGAGCCAGCGGACCGTGTCCAGCCAGGGTGTCTGCATGAATTCCATGGAGCGGGCATACCAGAGTCCGTCGTTGACGCTCGCCACCGTCTGGGCGAGCCCCAGAGGCAGGACGCTGAGCAGGACCATGAGCATGAGGCCGATGTTGATCGCCCAGAAGGCGAAGCGGATCACCCCCTCTTTCCAGACCTTCCGCACCGCCAGCCCTTTCAGCGAGAAGAGCATCAGGCCGATGCCGAGCATCCCGTAGACGCCGAACAGCGCCGTATGGCCGTGAACGGGCGTCGTATTCAGACCCTGCATGTAGTAGAGGGCGATCGGAGGGTTGATCAGGAATCCGAAAATCCCCGCACCGACCAGGTTCCAGAAGGCGACGGCGATGAAACAGTAGATCGGCCATCGGTAGGCGCGGATCCAGCGCGTCGCACGACTGAGGGTCAGGTTGTGGTAAGCCTCGAATCCCATCAGCACCAGCGGGACGACCTCGAGAGCGCTGAATGTGGCCCCCAGCGCCATGACCGCCGTGGGCGTCCCCGTAAAGTAGAGATGATGGAACGTACCGATGATCCCACCGGTCAGAAAGATATTCGTCGAAAAGAGCACCGTGGCGGTCGCCGTCTTCGTCTGGAGCAGTCCCATCCGGACGAACAGGAAAGCAATGACGACCGTGGCGAAGACTTCGAAGAAGCCTTCCACCCAGAGGTGGACCACCCACCAGCGCCAGTACTCGATCACCGCCAGGTTGCTCTGGCGGCCCCACATCAGACCTGCCCCGTAGAACAGGGCAATGGCCGCCGATGAGATCAGAAACATGCCCAGCAGATGTCGGTGCTCGCTCACCTTCTTGAATGCGGGCAGCAGGGCTCTGGCCATCAGGAACAGCCAGATGAACAGGCCGGCGAACAGGAAGATCTGCCAGAACCTCCCCAGGTCCACGTACTCGAGGCCCTGATGGCCGAACCAGAAGTTCGTGGTCAGGCCGAAGCGCTGCATCACACCGGCCCACTGACCGTAGAGGGATCCGACGACGATGACGAGCAAGGCACCGAACAGAACGTTCACACCGAGCTTCTGGTAGCGTGGCTCGACTCCCGAAACAGCGGGTGCGATGAACAGGCCGGTCGCAAGCCAGGAGGTGGCGATCCAGAAGATCGCCAGCTGGATGTGCCACGTACGGGTGATCGAGTAGGGCAGCCATTCCGCGAGGGGAATCCCGTAGAAGCCGGTGCCCTCGACTCCGTAGTGAGCCGTGATGGCTCCCAGGACGACCTGGACGACGATGAGTGCGCAGACGACCCAGAAGTACTTGAGCGTCGCCTTCATCGAGGGCGTAGGTCGCAGACCGGTCAACGGATCATAATCGGGAATGTCGACCTTGCCCGGTTTCTCGTCACGTTGCGAAGCATAGTAGAAAGCCAGCGCCCCGATGCCCGCCAGAAGGAGGATCACGCTGAATCCCGTCCAGAGAATCAGCGAACTGGTAGGACGGTTGCCCACCAGATCATCCGGGGGCCAGTTGTTCGTGTAGCTCACATGGCTGTTCGGCCGATCGGTGACGCATGCCCAGGAGGCCCAGAAGAAGAACGCCGTGAGTTTGCGGGCCCGTTCGGGATCCCTGAGGGCATCCTCGGGAATCGCGTAGGCTTCGCGGGTCTCGTCGAGATTCGGGTCGTGAGTGAAGAGCCTCGAGTAGTAGTCGCTGTTGCCTCGAATCGCTGCGGCCCGGGTCGCAGTCACGCTCAGGATCCCGGACGAGGAATCGTACGTGTTTCTACGCAGTTCCTCCTGTAGACGAGTTCTCAGAAGCGCCTGATCCTCGAGACTCTGCTCCGAATAGGTGCCTCCGAAATCCGCCTCGGCCCAGCGATCCAAAATCGATGTCGCCTCCCGGTGGAGCCAGTCTGCGGACCAGTCGGGAGCGACATAAGAGCCGTGGCCCCAGATCGTACCGATCTCCTGGCCACCCATCGATTGCCAGACATTCTGGCCGTCTCGGATGTCCTGACCCGTGAACAGGGTCTGTCCGTCGACGGAGACGACTCGGTCCGGCACGGGCGGAGCTTTTCGAAAGATTTCGAGGCCAAAGTACCCGATGGTTGCGAACGAAATGACTATGACGGCGATGAAGCCGATCCAGAGTCTCTTGAAATTCAACGCACCCCCTCCTTCCAACAGTCGCGTTCTTTTCTCGGCGCCCGATCTCTGCTCCCAGGTACGGGCGGACGGACAAAATTCCTCGAAACGGAGATTAAGCCGGGTGCCGGTGTCGAGCGATGACTAAAGTCATGATTGCGATAGCATTGCCGACACGGCTGGCATTGGCGGCCGGCTTCCGGGAGAATGTCCTGTGAGTGGAAACCAGTACTTCGACTTTGTCAAAATCCAACAGATGGTGATCGTTCGAGAATGAGCTCACGTGACGACTCTCGCCACACGAAGTCTGGGGTCGGGCAGAGTAGTGAGCCGGAGCTCTCGACAACTCAGGAGGAGTCAATGTCAGTTCTTCCCCGCATGAATCGCTTGTTCCGAGATGATGGCCGATGCTTCCAGATCGCGGTCGACCATGGATTGTTCAACGGATATGCGCTCTTATCCGGCGTCGAAGACATCGGACGCGTCCTCGATTTGGCCATCGAGGCGGATGTCGACGCCCTGCTCATGAGCCCGGGTCAGGCGCGACATCTTCAGGCCAGACGGGTTCCGCGCAAGCCGGCCCTGGTCATGAGAGCCGACGTTTCGAACGCTTACGACGCGCGCAGGCCCGACTATGCCTTCAGCCAGCTGATCGATTTCCAGCTCGAACAGGCGCTGCGTCTCGATGCTGCCGCCATCGTCCTGAACCTCTTCTACGCACAGCAGGATCCCGGGATCAACCAACACTGCGTGCAAAACATCTCCGAGCTCCGGGAGGCCTGTGAGAGCTCCGGCATGCCCTTGATGGTCGAGCCGCTGGTTCTCGAATCCGACGCCGAGCAAAGTGGTTATCGAGTCTCGAGCAAGTTCGAGAAGGTTGTCGCACTGCACCGCCAGGCCGCCGAACTGGGAGTGCACATTATCAAGGCCGACCCGACCGATCACCTGGACCGCTATGAAGAACTGGTCGACCTGGTCGGCGGGATCCCTCTGCTGCCCCGCGGCGGCGGGAAGGTCACCGACCGCGAAATCCTGTCACGGACGCATCAGATGCTGCAGGCAGGCGCTGCGGGAGTCGTCTACGGAAGGAACATCTTCCAGCACCCCGATCCGCTGCGCATGACCCGGGCCATCCATTCCCTCGTCCACGAAAGCGCGGATCTCGACGACGCACTGTCGAAGCTCGAGGGATGATTCGCAAGCCGGGCTAGTGGTAGTGGGGATGGAGGTCCAGGGTCCTCTGTCCCCGAAAGAAGAGCTCTGCGACGAACCGGCGGGCCCCTCTTCGGAGGATCGAGAAGAGATAGATGCCCCCGAGGAGAATCAGGCTGACCAGCTGCACGGTTGAGGGCTCGCCCGCGGCGACCGGATTTAGAGCCGCGCCGCCACTGCCCGGAAACAGGCCGTTGACAAGATACCCGAGGACGATCGCGAGCCCAATGATCATGGCACTGAACAGCACGGCAATCCGCCGGCCGTGAAGCTTGCCGAGCAGCCCGAAAGTCGTAGCATTGGTCGCCGGACCGGTCAGCAGGAATGCCAGCGCCGCTCCGGGAGAAACGCCGCCTGCAATCAGCACGACCACCAGAGGCGTCGCACCTGAAGCACAGACATAGGTCGGGAGACCGATCAGCGTAAACAGCGGTACGTCCAGACCCCCGGGGAGGCGAGAGAGCCATCCCCCGGCCAGGAATGGCTGAATGACCGAGGCGATCCCGATGCCAAGGACAATCCACGGGGCGGTGTGGTCGACAACTTCGATCAAACCCACCGAGAGTGCCGATCTGACCTTTTCAGAGAACGTCCTTTCCGACGGCTCTTCGTCGCACGCACAATCGTTCGCCACCCGGGGGACCGAGCCCGCCGATGCCGCGGGCAGGCTTCCGATGGTCCACCCCACGAGCGCGGCGACCAAAGCGGCACACACGACACGGATAGCAGTCAGTTCGCCGCCGAGCAGCGGAACCGACAGCAGCACGGCATCGAGACCGAGTTCGGGAGTCGCGATCAGAAAAGCCATGGCAGCGGTCGCGGGTGCGCCCTTGCGGATCAGACTCTGGTAAAGCGGCACGACACCACAGGAACACACCGGGAAAGGCAGACCAATGGCCATACCGCGGAACGCCTGGTTCAGGGAAGAACCGCCGTGCAGCCAGCGGATCGTCGATGCCGGAAGGAAGGCGTGCAGTGCGCCGGCCATCAGATATGCAAGAAGCAGAGCGGGGGCGCTCTCCAGGGCCAACACCCAGAAGGTCTCGAGCCCTGCGTGGACAATGGCCATTCCGGCGCCGTGAGGGTGGTGAAGCGCGCCCTCTCCAAGCAGGATCGCCAGGAGAGCAATGCCGAGCAGGGCTCCGGCACCCTCGTGCCAACCGCTATGAGCGGTCACCTCATCGCATCCACATTGGCTCCCTGTCAGATGCGGTTGGTGGAAAACGACGTGCAGAAGCGAGCCCGCCACGAAGGCCTGAAACCACGCAATCCCGTGGCTCGAGAGCCCACCGATGAGCACCGGCCCGAATGCATAGCCTGTGATGGTCGCGACAGCGATCATCCCCAGCACACCGGCCGCGCTTCGTACCCCGAAACTCGGTCGCAAGAGCCACCAGATCGTCAGGCCGACCGGAAGACGGTGGATGACGACCGCCAAGGGAAGCAAGGACGCTCCCGAGGCCCCGGTTTCCGAAAGAGCCGTGCCGTCGATCAAAGCGTGGAGAATGAGGGCCGTGAGTCCCAGGACGAGAGCGGTGATGTGGGTTCGCTTCGCGGCACGTCGGGAAGCCCCCTCGAGAAGCGTCGGACCGAACAGACCGGCCACGGCCACGGGCAGGGTCAACCAGCCACCGTTCTCATAGCTGTCGGGCAGGATGAAGAGCAGCACCAGGCCGGTGATCGCGACGAAGATCAACCCGTCGAGCAACGCCAGCATAGCATCCCGCCGATGAAAGGCCCTATAGACCAGCGGTCCGACCAGAAGTGCCAGGAGGCTTGCGATCAGCAGCGTCATCGAAGAAGAATCAAATCTTATCATGAGTGACACTGCGGCCCTCGGCGGAACCTCCGCCACTGTGGGAAGCGGGAGCAGATTTGGGTGCAACGCAATCCGGTCCGTGGACGTAACTAAGGTATGCCGCAGAGGCGGCAAACAATGAATGAACCGGCCCGGCGCGTGTTTTTCCCCCGCCCCTGGGCCGGAAGGAGAACGATGCAATGAAACCAAGATGGACACTACTGATCGCTGCCTTAACCACACTCGTCGTAGGCGGAACCCTGTTGATCGCTCAAGGAGGGCCCGGGAACGGCCCCGGCCACCATTGGGCTGCGCGAATGGACAAAGGGCCCGGGATGGCTTTCGGGCCCTTCGGGCACTCACTGCGTTTCATGACTCGCTATCTCGACCTGACGGAAGATCAACAGACACAGATCCGCCAGACCCTGAAGCAGGAACGTGAAGCGAACGCTCCCGTCCGCCAGGAGCGGGCCGCTCAATTACAGGCCATCCAGAAGCAGATCCACGAAGCGACGATGGCCCAGTCTTTGGACGAGTCGATGTTGCGGCAGCTGTACGCACAGCGTTCGACGATTCTGGAGGACGGCTTCATCGCCCGACAGAAGACCATGCATCAAATCTACACACTGCTCACGCCCGAGCAGCAGGAGAAGGCGCAGAATCTGTTCGAGATGAGACAGGCCCGACGGGAAGCTCAGGGTCCCGCCGGCCGTTAGAATCCTCCCAGCCAACCGCGGGCGGAGCGACCGCTGAGGGCTCCGCCTGCGCCGGCTTTTCAGCCGCGGGTACTCCCCGTCCGTGCCGAATCCCGGAAAGAGCTTTTCACCAAAAGATTCCGGGCAGCAGCGGTTCCCGCTCTCCCGTTCTCCTCGTCTCCCGTCTTGGCTGTCCCGGAGAACCGAAAAAGACAAGCAGGATGCATATCCCACTCCCGCTCTCCCGGCCACCCGTTCTCGCGTTCTCGTGCCTTGGCTGTCCCGGCTGTCCCGGAGAACCGAAAAAGACAAGCAGGATGCATATCCCACTCCCGCTCTCCCGGCCACCCGTTCTCTCTGATTGAGCCGATCGCGCCCCGCGGCCGGAGCCGCACTCCGATTTCCCCCGTGACTTAGGTCAACGACGAGGCAGCAGACAGTCCGTTATGATGCGCTCATGAAGAGGAATCCCTCATGAGCGAGCTCATCGACAATGCAATCCGCCGGAAGGAACTCTTGAAGCACCTGCTTCTACAGGTTCACCAGGGAGCCCTGCCCGATGCGGTCCGGCACCAACTCGAAAGACTGCTGGGTGAAATCCCCTATGGGCAGGTTGTCGAGGTCGAACAGGAACTGCTGGCCGACGGTCTGCCGGCCCAGGAGATTCTGAAGTTCTGCGACATCCACACGCAGGTGCTCAAGGGCAACATCCAGACCGCCGAGACCGGAACCGTCCCGGCGGGCCATCCGCTCCATACGTTTCGTCAGGAGAATCGCGCGCTGGAGTGGGTCCTTGAACAACTCGGTCGTCTTTTCTCGTCTCTCGACAAGAAGGAAGACGAAGAAACGATCGACGAACTGCTCGACCAAATCAAGATCCGATTCTATGAACTCGTCGACGTCGAGAAGCACTACTCCCGCAAGGAGAATCTTCTGTTCCCCTTCCTGGAGAGCCGGGGCATCAAGGGACCGTCGACGGTCATGTGGGCCAAGGACGATGAGGCCCGGGAGCAGCTTGCATCGGGTGTCGAGGTGCTTCGCCGCTCCGACAGCCTGACTGCGGGGGAACTGCGGGGAGTGAAGGAACTGGTCCTCGATCCTGCGCTCCGGAGCGTCGAAGACATGATCTATCGAGAGGAACAGGTCCTGTTCCCGATGTCTCTGGAAGCCCTCACGGAGAGTGAATGGTACTCGATTCACCAGCAGAGCCCGGAGATCGGATTCTGTCTCTACGACCCGGAGCAGGAGTGGAGTCCGGAATCCCTCCAAGTGCTCGAGGATGCCTCCCCCCAGGAAACCGAACGCATCCAGCTTCCTTCGGGGAGCCTCTCGCTGACCGAACTGGATGCGATCCTCAACACGATCCCCTTCGATCTGACCTTCGTCGATCGCGATGATCGGGTCCGCTACTTTACCCAGGGACGGGAGCGGATCTTCACACGCACCCGCGCCATCCTGGGGCGAAAGGTCCAGCTCTGTCACCCCCCCTCGAGCGTTCATATCGTCCAGCAGATTCTCGACGATTTTCGTGCCGGGCGACAAAGCCGAGCACCTTTCTGGATCAACCTCAAGGGGAATTTCGTCCACATCGAGTATTTCGCGCTACGGGACCGGAAGGGAGAATACCTCGGGACCCTCGAGGTAAGTCAGGATCTCACCGCGAAGCGGGCGCTCGATGGAGAGCAACGTTTGCTCAGCTATGCAGCGGAGGAATGAATGACCGACCGGACAGAGCACCCGATCACACCCGATACCCGTGTGGGGGAACTGCTCGACGCTTACCCGAAGCTCGAGGCCGTGCTGATCGAGATCAGCCCCGCCTTTGCGAAACTCAAGAATCCCCTGCTGCGCCGGACGGTTGCCCGCGTAACCACGCTGCAACAGGCGGCTCGGGTCGGCGGTGTATCGGTGGGCGAGATGGTGAACCGCCTGAGGAACGCGGCTGGGCTCGCGGCGCAGGATGAGCTGTCGGAGCCGATCGATTCGACTCCGTCGACCACTCGGCCGGCGTGGTGCCGGCCGAAAGAAGTCGTCATGCAGCTCGATGCCGGTCCCCTTCTCGACCGCGGCGAGAAACCGGTGGGCCGCGTCTTGAAGGAACTCGAGCGGCTCCCGGACTCCGGCAGCTACGAGCTCACGGCACCCTTCGCCCCGATTCCGCTCATCGACCTCGCCGTCGAACGCGCCTTTGAAGCCTGGTGGTCGGAGGAAGCACCCGGCGTGGTCAAAGTCTATTTCCGCAAACCGCCCATCGAAACCAGCTAACCCAATCTTCGGAAACAGAGTAAACGCCTGAGCGACTGTTCGTCTTTGACTTTAGTCACGCCGGGGTCCCCGACTCGAAAGTGGGGGGCCCCGGAGTCGGCTCGCCGACAGTCTTCGCATCAACGGCGAGGCAGTCGAGATGGTCGGGTCACTCTTGTGGTAATCTCTCCGGCACGCTCATTTCGAAAAGCGACGCGAACGCTTTGCCTTTCACTGGAGGTTAGCTATGTCAGCGAGAATTGCCGTGTTTGCTTCGTCGGTCTGCCTGCTCTTCTCAGCAACTGCTGTCTTTGCTCAATCGGCCGCTCCACGCGAGACCGTCAGCGCGCAAGTCGGCAGCGCCAAAGTCAACATCGAATATGGTCGGCCCGTTCTGAAGGGTCGCAGCGTGTCCGATTTGATGAATCAGCTGCCCGCCGACCGCATGTGGAGAGCCGGCTCGGAGCAGGTCACGACCTTCACGACGACGGCCCCGGTCAGCGTCGGTGGAAAGGTCGTGCCCGCAGGCAAGTATTCCCTGTACGTTTACTGTCCCGAAAATGGATCTTACGCACTCGTCCTCAATAAGGTGTTGGGCCAACCGCTGAAGAAGATCTGGGCGGCCGCGCCGCCGGAACTTGCCAACGAGCCCTGGCCTCATTTCAACTATCAGAAGGAAATCGGGGATCAGGAGGTGGCTCGGGCACCCATGGCACGATCCGACGGCAATCAGACCGTCGACTCGTTCACGATGACCCTGACGCCCGAGACAAACGGCGCGCAGTTGGAAATGGCTTGGGGAGACCAGATCTGGAGCCTCGATCTCAAACCGGCCGCTTCGGCTCACTCGATGCCCGAAGGTTCCTACTACTGACTGCTACCGGTCTGCCGATGAGGGTCGTGAGCCCATTTGGCGTGGGGCGGCATCTATAGGATCATGATGCCGCCCCGCGCTCCCCTCAAGATTCTGATTTCGGCAGTTCGGCTGGTTCCTGGAGCGTGAACTGGACTCGAGTCTCGCGGTTCAGCTCGATCTCCTTGCCTTTCGTCAAGAGGACATATCCGGCTCCGGCACCGCCTCCAACTCCGGCTCCGACAGCGGCTCCCTTGCCGCCACCGGTAATGGCTCCAATGACGGCACCGAGTGCGGCACTGCCGGCAATGGTCGCAGCGTCCTTCCCCTCATTACCCGATGCTTTGAGGGTCAACGGATGCACATCGAGGGGATACGTGCTGTCGGAGATCTCGATCGAGTCGAGGGAGAGCGTCAGCTCAGCCTTGCCTTTGACCTTTCCTGATTCTCGCGCGTGGGTCACTAAACCCTTGACGGGCGTGCCGGCAGGAGCCAGAGTCCGGCCATCGACAACGATGGGATCATCGAGAGTCGCGTCGAACTGGTCTCCAGCCTCGTTGACGGCCGAGCTCAGAGCCTGGTTCAACCTGACCGTCACCTTCGTTCCGGCCGGGACCTCATACTTTTTGGGAGAGAACGCAGTTGTCACCTTGGACAAAAGCGAAGCATCCTTGCCTGCGGTCGATCCGTCCTTCGACGAATCCGCGCTTGTATTCGACGGGGCACAGGCCGCAGAGAGCATCAGCAGGACTGTGCCCGTCAGTGCGGCGAGGCCCTTGGCGTGTCGGTGAGTCTTCATCAGTCACCTCCTGGAATCATTCGAGTTGCAGGTCAATATCGATTCATGACCTTGGTACCCCCTCACAGGCACACGACGTTCCAAAACGCCGAAGGAACTGACTAATCTCTCTGAAATCAACGTTGTACAGAGATCTCAGCGAGGCAGACGAGAGTGGAACAGGGCGGGAGTCGGCCGATTCGATACGGGAGAATTTCCCGGTTTTTCGGTCGCGTCGATACCGCTTCCGCGTCCGGGGACAACCCCGGTCAACCGCTGAATTCAGTTGGCCGGGGATCGGAAGGGCCCGGGATTCCGAGGCTCCAGAGCCGGTCATGGGAGCGCTCATTGTCCCATTCCGGGGTGGGTGGAAAGTACTCCTCGTCCGGGTGTTCGAGTTCACGCTTGATTGCGTCCTCGTTCAACTCGATACCGAGCCCGGGTGAGGTCGGCACGGGCACGAAACCGTCGGCCTGCATCAGTGGCTTGACAGGTCCTTCGATCACCGAATCGTACTTGGGATCGTCCACTCCGTGATGCTCCATTACGAGGAAGTTCTGCGTCGCGGCGGCACAATGGACGCTCGAAAACATCGTCACCGGGCTTCCGGCCATGTGCATGGCCATGGCAATGCCGTTTCGCTGGGCGTAGTCGCCGATCTTCTTCGTCTCCATCAGACCCCCGGCCGTCGCCAGGTCCGGGTGGATGATCGAGACCGCCTTTCGATCGATCAACTCCCTGAAACCGTCCAGGAGGTAGATGTCTTCGCCGGTCAGAATGGGGGTCGTGCAGGCGTTCTTCAAGCGAACGTACTGGTCGGTGTACCACCAGGGAACCATGTCCTCGTACCAGGCAAAGTTGCACTTGTCGAGCCGCTGAGCCAGCTTGATTCCGTCCTCGATTCCGAAATGTCCGTAGTGGTCGGTGGCGATCGGGATCTCCCACCCGACCAGTTCCCGGATGGACAGACAGTACTGCTCCAGGACGTCCAGCCCATTTGGGGTCAGCCGAATTCCGGTGAACGGATGGGCCTTGTAGGTCCATTCCCAGTTCTGATCGCCCCACTGCTGGAAGGGGTCGACTCCCTGCCCTTTGGGGTAGGTCAGGGCGTCCTCCACACCGCGAAGCAGCGAAATCCCCACATCCATCTTGAGGAAAGTGAAGCCTTCCTGGATTCGACCGTTGAGGCGCTCGGCCATGACATGGGGATCATGAGACGAGGTCGTGTCGGCGTAGAGACGCACCTTGTCCCGAAACTGTCCGCCGAGCATCTGCCAGCAAGGAACCCCCCAGGCCTTTCCTGCGATGTCCCAGCAGGCTTCCTCGATGGACACCGGTCCGGCGGCCTGGCGGGCATGGTATCCGAACTGCTTGATATGGCGGAAAATCTTGTCCACGTTGCAGGGATTCATGCCGAGAATGCGGCTCTTCAACATCAGAGCGTAGGTGGGACTCGAACCGTCCCGGATTTCGCCGTAGCCGTGCAAACCCTGGTTCGTGTCGATGCGGATGATCCAGTGTCCGCGAACCCTGCAAACCCGCAGGTCGGTGATTTTGAGCCCGGAAGGCTGCGAGGCCGTGCCGACGTTCTGCGCGACGGCTTCGTAGTCGTCGACCGTGACCAGGCTTCCGGCTCCCAGCGCCAGGGCCCCGGAGCCCACTCTGCGAAGAAACGCTCTGCGTGAATTCTCCATCTTCCTCATGGTCCGACTCCCCGGTTTGACCTTCGACTTCGCGCATCATAACGGCTCGGTCGACGTGCCGCAAGGCAGATTCGGCCGATCCCGCGCCAACCAATCGGACGTCGAGAGAGTCTAACGGTTCAGGCGGAGCGTGTCGTCCAGACGACCAACGCACGCACGCGGGGTCCGGCCCCGTCCTGCGGTCGTTGCGGAAGGCATGGACGATGAGGGGATCAGGAAACTGAATCCATTGAACTGAACCAATGCAGCTCACCTTTCGTACAGAAAGGACAGGCTCGACACGTTGCCGGCGGCGGCAAACATCCGAGCCGAATCCCTGGAGGTGACGGGGCCGATCGGGATCGCCTGCGATCCCACGACGGGAGAGAACGCGCATATGGAGCAAGACGGACTTTCGATGGACCAGCGGGTCGGCCGCTCCGGGAACTGGATTCTGCGGGTCGTTCTCATCGTCCTTCTGGTCGGGGCGGTAACCGCCTCCGTCCTGCTCTACCCTTCCTTCGACCGCTGGGCTTCGACCGATCGCTCCATCGAGCTGGATCGCCTTCGACTCGGTACGGTCACGCGCGGGGAACTGCTGCGAGACGTGTCCGTCCAGGGAAGGATCGTCGCAGCGGATCACCCCACCGTGGTGTCCCCGGCGCAGGGGGTTCTCACCCTGCTGGTGAAGGCGGGAGACAAGGTCCGTCGTGACATGGCCCTGGCGCGCATCGACAGCCCCGAACTCCAGAACAGCCTCGAGCAGGAGCGTGCGACCCAGGAATCGCTGGAAGCGGAGGTGGAGCGGCTTCAGATCGCCAACCGACAGACGGAGCTCCAGAACCAGCAGGCGATCGATCTGCTCGAAGTCAAGCTCCGTGCCGATCAGAGGTCCATGGAGCGAGCCAAGGCGCTCTACGAAGAGGGTCTCGGCAACTCGATGGATTACGAGAAGGCGGTGGACGATCTCGAAGTGACCGGCCTGGAGCTCGCCAATGCACGCGAGAACGCGAAGCTGGCCAAAGAGACGATGCAGTTCGATGCCCGGACCAAGGAACTGACTTTGAACCGCCAGCGCCTGATCGTCGAGGACCTGGAGCGAAAGGTGAACCGGCTCGCCGTGGTTTCACCGGTCGACGGCCTCGTGTCGCGCGTCGAGATCCGCGACAAGGACACGGTCCAGCCGAATCAGGCCCTGATCAGCGTCGTCGACCTTTCGCGATTCGAGGTCGAAATCCAAGTACCGGAGAACTACGGCGGCGAGATCGGAATCGGTACGCCGGCAGCCATTCTCTACGAGGGATCGGAGTATCCGGGAGACGTGAAGTCCCTGTCTCCCGAGGTCGAGAACAGCCAGTTCAAGGGTGTCGTCGAGTTCGCCGAGAATCCTCCGGGCTCCCTCAAGCAGAACCAACGCGTGAGTACCCGCCTCATCCTCGATTCCAGGCCGAACGTCATCAAAGCGCCCCGCGGCCCGTACCTGGAGAGCATGGGGGGCCGCCAAGCCTATGTCGTGTCCAACGGCATTGCTGAAGTTCGTCCGATCACCGTCGGGGCTGTAAGTGTTACCGAAGTCGAAGTCACCTCCGGGTTGCAGGAGGGCGAGCGAATCGTCCTTTCCGACATGACCCGCTTCAACGGCGCAGAACGCATCCTGCTGCGCTGACGCACGGGAAGGAGTCCACTCGATGTTGAGTATGCAGAAAGTCGTGAAAACCTACCGGACCGACAGTGTCATGACCCGGGCGCTCGACGAGATCGACATCGAGGTCGGCGAAGGCGAATTCGTCTCGGTTATGGGACCGTCGGGTTGCGGCAAGACGACCTTCCTGAACGTCGCCGGTCTGCTCGACACCTTCGATGACGGCGCCTATCGGCTGGACGGCGCGGACGTTTCGGGATTGAGCGACCGGGAGATGTCCCGCATCCGCAATGAGAAGCTCGGTTTCGTGTTTCAGAGCTTCAATCTCATTCCGGATCTGGATGTCTTCGACAATGTCGACGTGCCGCTCCGCTACCGGGGCTTCGGGGCGCGGCAGAGGAAGACGGCGATCGAGGAAGCACTGGAGCGGGTCGGCCTGTCGGCCCGCCTGAAGCACCTGCCCTCCCAGCTCTCCGGTGGGCAGCAGCAGCGGGTCGCCATCGCCCGGGCGCTGGTGGGAAGACCCCGACTCATCCTGGCGGACGAACCGACGGGCAACCTCGATTCGCACATGGCGGCGGAGATACTCGATCTCCTCCGGCAGATCAACGAGGAGGGCGCCACCATCGTCATGGTCACGCACGACGCCTCGATCGCTGCGCAGGCCGACCGACTGGTCCGCCTTCTCGACGGGAAGGTCGTACGAGCAGAGGGAGCGCCGGTCGAAATGTCCCAACTCGCCGCAGGTGGAGAACGCTTCTGAGAGGACCCGTCGGGATGAGCGTTGCGCAAGACGGAGATGGAGCTTCGGGTGTCAAGGGCGTGTTGCCCAAACCCGTGACCCGTAACGCAAAAACGGCCGCCAGCTACTAACCAGGACTTGACAGACATGTTTCTTTATCTCCTTCGCATGGCACTGAAGAGCCTCCGGAGAAATCCGGTGCTCTCCATCCTGATCATCAGCGGCATCGGCTTCGGGATCGGGGTTTCGACCACGTTCGTGACCGCGCACTACCTCCTTTCGATGAACCCGATTCCCGAGAAGAGCGACGTGCTCTACTACGTCGAGATGGACAATTGGGACCCGAACCGGGGATGGGACGACGAAGACCCGAACAACATCCCCGACCAGATCACCTACCGCGACATGGTCGCGATCATGAAATCGGACATCCCGACTCATCAGGGCGGCAGTTTCAAATCGTCCCTCTACCTGTACCCGGATCCCGAGGTGGGGCGACCCTTCAAGGTGGTCGGTCGGATGTGCCTCAGCGACTTCTTTCAGCTCTTCGACGTCCCCTTCGAATACGGCTCCGGATGGGACCAGAGCGCCGACGAGGGGCCGGAACCGGTCGTCGTGTTGAGTCAGGAGACCAATCAGAAGGTCTTCGGCGGAGAGAACAGCGTCGGCCGGATGATCCGGATCGAGGACCGGGAGTTCCGGGTTGCCGGCGTCCTGAAACACTGGAGGCCGCTTCCGAAGTACTACGATCCTCACAACGGCCCCTTCGAGGAGACGGAAGACGTCTACCTGCCTTTCGAGTTCTTCCGCCCCCTCGAACTGCACAGCGCGGGCAACACCTCGAACTGGAAATCGTTCGACTGGGACGATTTCGATCAGTACCTGGCCTCCGAAGCCATCTGGATCCAGTTCTGGGTCCAACTGGATACGCCGCAGCAGAAGGAAGCCTACCTGGACTTCCTGAACGCCTACGTCGAGGGGCAGAAGAAGGTGGGCCGCATGCTGCGGCCGACGAACAACAAGCTGCTGTCGGTCATGCAATGGCTCGACGATCGGGAGGTCGTCCCCGAGGAAGCCACCAGCCTCATGGTCATCGCGCTGCTCTTCCTTTTGGTCTGCGCACTGAACCTGATCGGGATCCTGCTTGGGAAGTTCCTCTCCCGCGCATCGGAAGTCAGTGTCCGGCGGGCGCTCGGCGCAAGTCGTGCCTCGATTTTCGTGCAGTACGTCATCGAGTGCGAGACGGTCGGTGTCCTCGGGGGCGTGCTCGGCATCGTCCTGTCCCTCCTCGGCCTCGAAGCCGTCAACAGCCTCTTTCCGGGAACCTTTCATTTCCAGCTGGACGGCAACATGCTGACGGCCGCCATCGTTCTTTCGCTGGCGGCGGGGCTCGTGGCAGGCCTCTACCCCGCCTGGCGGATCTGCTCGATCCCTCCGGCGGCCTACCTCAAGGAACGATAGAAGAAGGACAGCGCCATGGAAATCGGCCCCATCATCAAAGCACTGTTCCGAAGCAAGACCCGCTTCCTCCTCATCAGCCTCGAGGTCGCACTGACCCTCGCGATCGTCGTCAATTGCGTCAACATGATGCTCGACATCCGCCATACGATCGACAGCCCGACGGGTCTGGACGAGGCGGGTATCATCGTGATCCGCAGCCAGCCGTTCGCGGAGGACTTCAAGGAGGACGGCTATTTCGACAACGCACGCAAAGCCGATCTCGATTTGCTGAGATCGCTGCCCGGTATCCGGGCAGCCGATGCCTTCACCCACGTTCCGCTGAGCGGATCGGGCAGTTCTTCGGGCTACAAACCGCTCGGGTCGGAGATGGATACGCTGGCGACGAACGTCTTCTGGACCGGAACGGAGGGCATCGACACCCTGGGTGTCCGATTGATCGCCGGCCGGAACTTCATCGAGGACGATATCAACGAATCGGACTCCAAGAACGTGATCGTCACGAAGGCCTATGCCGACCGCCTGTTTCCCGACGGGGATGCTCTGGGCAAGCAAATCCAGGGTCGGGAAGCGGATCATCCACACACGATCGTCGGGATCATCGAGAAGATGCACGGATCGTGGCCCCGCTGGAGATTCATCGAGCACGTCATGCTGGCACCCGGCAAGGTCGGATCCTACAACTGGGGCGTCCGCTACATGGTGCGGACTTCACCCGATCGCATCATGGAGCTCATACCGGAGGTCGAGAAGCGTCTGCTCGCGCTCAACGACGGCCGGAATCTTGAGATCCAGACGCTGTCCGAGATCAAGGCGCATACCTTTTCGAGCGACTACGCCGTCATGAAGATGCTCAGCGCCGTGATTGTCCTGCTGGTCTTCGTGACCGCTCTCGGCATCGTCGGAATGACCTCTTTCTCGGTCACCGACCGACTCCACCATATCGGCACCCGTCGCGCTCTCGGCGCACGAAAGCTCGACATTCTTCGGTATTTCCTCACCGAGAACTGGCTCATCACGACGTCCGGAATCGCGATCGGAGTGGCCCTGACCTACGGGCTGAACTACGCGCTGGTCACTTTCATCGATGGAGCCAAGCTGGACTGGACGCTCCTGGCGCTGGGCGTGGCGGCCATGTGGATTGTCGGAATTGCAGCAACGCTGCTCCCGGCCTGGAGAGGAGCCAGGGTATCTCCAGCCATCGCGACACGCAACGTCTAAGCCGCCCGACGGCGGAACAGAAGCGTGGGGAGGATATTCACCCTGGCATGCGGATTTCCGCGCTGATCGACTGAAGCGACTGATCAGGACCCGGCCCAGGTGAGGGGGCGGAACGGAAACTCCTCCTTCATGGCCAGGGCCTCCTGCCAACTCTTGATCGAGCCCGTCGTTGTGACGTCAAGGAGGCACATGGCTCCGGCACAGGTGGCAAGCTCGAGCGCCCGCCTCAAGTCCCAGCCTTCATGAAGACCATACAGGACACCGGCACAAAAGGCGTCGCCCGCGCCTGCGGTTCCGACAATCCGGTTGGACGGCACTTCAAGGGAAGGCATGGCGACCTCCTCACCCGCTCGGCTCAGAGAATAGGAACCCAAAGGAAAGTGAATCACGATGAGTTCTTCGACCCCCCCCTGGAAGATGCGGCGGGCGGCGGATCTGAGTGTCTCAACGGCCGGTCCGCCGGCAACGGTCAAAGGCAGACCGGTCAACCTTTCCGCTTCGAAATCGTTAATGATGAGCAGATCGGTACAGGGGAAGACCGGCGAGACGATCTCCTCGAAATCGGGGACATTCGTCGAGACCAGATCGACGGACGTCCGGATACCGGCACGACGGATCGAGTCCAGGAAGCGGGCGCTCACGCGGCCATACTCCGGATCGGGGACGTCCAGCCGGTCGAGAATCGTGAGATAGCCAAGATGAAAGATGGCCGAGCTCAGCTCCTCGATCCTCACCGACTCTGGACCGAACAGTCGGTTGGTTCCGCGCAGATGGAAGAAGGTCCGACCTCCTCCCGCTCGACTACTGAACACATCCGTGTAGGAGGTTTTGGCCTCGTGGGTGCGACGCAACTGGTCCGTCGAGATGTTCGGGCAGCGACGGCACTGCTCGAGCAGGAACTCACCTTCCGGGTCGTCTCCGATCAGGCCGACCGCCTCTACGGGCAGCTGGCTGTCGAAGCGCGCCAGGTCGATCGTGACATTGAACCCACAGCCCCCTCCTCCGACGGCTTCTTCCAGGATGTCCACCGTCGAGT
Source organism: uncultured Acidobacteriota bacterium (assembly GCA_963823995.1). GTDB lineage: Bacteria > Acidobacteriota > UBA6911 > RPQK01 > JAPXNP01 > JARRKC01. The sequence continues at coordinate 429,187 of CAWGNQ010000006.1, read as the reverse complement.
TCTCGGCCGGATATCGATGAATGACCTTGAGCCGGTCGACGACCCAGGTGCCTCCGCAGGCGATTCCGATTCTTCCGTCGTTCTTCTTCAGTTCCATCAAGTCCTAACGTGCAGGTTGCTGTACCATCAGTCCAGTTCCACGCGCAACGACGAATCCTGCTCGGGCTCAGATCAGCCTTTACCCACAGGTCAACGTTACACCAGAGTCATGCGAACCGATAGCCCGGAGGTGAAAGCCCGCATCTGTTCGATTCAGGACAGTCCGGTCCCACTTTCGGACACCAGTCGGAGTGAGACAGACTCTGTCGGGCAAGAAATCGACGGATTTTCGACCCTTCGGCGCCGATGGAACTTTCTGGCATCTCTCTTGCGTTCCTCAAGGGCGCAGTAGATTTTTTGCCGGCCCCGGAGAGTGTTTTTGCCTGAAACTCAAGGCAGGAGACTCCGCCGATGGGGCGCTCGAGGAGTCGATCGGAAGGCAACCGACAGGGAGAAACAGACAATGCACGACCTGAGATTTACCTTCCGCCGGCTTCTGAAGCACCCGGGATTCACTGCCGTGGCGGTACTTTCACCGGCTTTTGGAATCGGGGCCACAGTACTTGCCTGCCGGCTGCCGGCGCGTCGTGCCGGCCGGATCGATCCCATGAAGGCGGTTCGCTATGAATAACCTGAAATTCGCTCTCCGCCAGTTGCGCAGAAATCCCGGATTCACCACGATCGCGGTGCTTTCCCTCGCCATCGGGATCGGCGCCAACATCGCCATCTTCAGCCTCATCAACACGACCATCCTGCGGTCCCTGCCCTACCCCGATCCCGACCAACTCGTGCACATCGCAGAGACCAACGCTCGGGGAAACGAGATGCCGGTCTCCTATCCGAATTTCCTCGACTGGCAAAAGCAGCAGGATGCATTCAGTCGACTCGCCTTCGTTCATAGCGCGGACGGCACTCTCGCGACGGAGGGAGGCACGGAGATCGTGGCCGTCCAGCACGTCTCGGCCGAGTTCTTCGATGTCCTCGGCGTGCGCCCGGAGCTTGGACGCAGCCTCACGGCCGGGGACGACCGGATCGGCGCTCCACGGGTGGTCTGGGTGATGCACGACGCCTGGAAGCGCCTTTTCGACGGGGATCCCAAGCTGGTTGGGAGATCGATCGCCGTCGACAATCAGCACCTGACCGTAGCGGGCATCCTTCCCCCCGATTTCAGATTTCACAGACGAACCGACCTGATCACGGCAGTTGCACCTTTTGCCAGACAGTTCTTTCTCGACGTGCGGGAGGACCACAGCGATTCCGGAGTCGTGGCCCGTCTGAAACCCGGAACGAACATGGCGGCGGCACGAGCGAATATGGGAACGATTGCAGCACGCCTCTCCGAGGAGTATCCGATAGCCGACAAGGGGATCGGTGTGAACCTTTTGCCTCTGCGCACGTGGGTGGCGGGGTCCTCGCGCGCCGAACTCTTTCTTCTCTTCGGGGCCGTCGGCCTGGTCCTCCTCATCGCCTGCGTCAACGTCGCCGATATGCTGCTGGCCCGCTCTTTCGCGCGCCAACGGGAGATCGCGATCCGCGCGTCGCTCGGCGCGTCTCGCCCTCAGCTCCTCCGACAGCTGCTGGTCGAGAGTCTGGTTCTGGCGACGGCAGGAGGTGCTCCTGGAACATTACTGGGCTTCTGGGGGTCCCAACTGGCGAGCCGACTCATTCCAGGGCAAGTTCAGCGGGTGGTCGCGGTGGGACCCGTCTTCGATCTCCGAACGGCCCTGTTCATCGTCGCCGTCACGTTCGTGACCGGGATCTGCTTTGGCCTTCTTCCTGCCTGGCAACTCTCTCACATTCGACCAACCGACGCTCTCAAACGAAGAGCGGGGCTGGGGCGCACGGTCTTCGGCCGCATCCGGATGAGCGATTTGCTGGTGGTCGCTCAGGTGGCCCTGGCCCTGGTCCTTCTGGTCGGTGCCGGCCTTCTGATCCGCAGCCTCCAGCATCTCCTCGAGGTCAAGCCGGGGTACGACGCAAGCCGCGTACTCACGCTGGAGGTCGGGGCACCGCCGGCCGAACAGTTCCAGCGCGATCCGCTGAGCTTTGCCCGCCACTACGAGAAGGTCGTCACCTCAGTCGAAAACCTGCCGGAAGTGGAAGCGGCGGGGGTGGTCTCGGGCCTGCCCTTCACCGGGAACTACAACTACATGAACTTCTACAGGGAGGATCAACCCATCCCGGCTGCCGGCGAGTATCCGAATGCCAGTTCCCACACCGTAAGCCCGGACTATTTCCGAGCCATGGGCATTCCGCTTCTCCGGGGACATTTGTTTGACGGGACCGAGCCGGCGTACGTCCTGCCCCAGGGCCTGACGTTGACTCAGGAAAATCTGCCCGCCATTTTCAAGGACTTTACGGTCTCGGGCGTGATCAGTCGGAAGATGGCGGAGCGTTTCTGGCCGGGAGAGGATCCGATCGGCAAGCGCTTCCACATGGGCCCGCCCAGCGTGAGCCTTCCGACGGTCGAAGTCGTCGGTGTGGTCGGGAACACGGTTCAGTTCGGGCTCGATCAGGGAGAATCGACAGAGTTCTACCTTCCGCTGAATCAATGGCCCATTCCCGTTTCGCTTCACCTGGTCGCTCGTACGAAACTCGAGCCGGAGGCCGCAATCAACCCGGTCCGGACGGCCATCCAAGCCGTCCTGCCCAACGAGACGATCCGAGACGTGCGAGTGCTGTCCGAGCGGATCGACGCGTCGACGGCAGATCGCCGCTTCAACGGAAGTCTCTTCACCTTCTTTGCCGGGACGGCATTCCTGCTGGCCATCATCGGTATCTATGGCGTCCTGGCCTTCAATGTGGGACGACGGACGCGTGAAATCGGAATCCGGATGGCCCTCGGCGGGAGCCGTCATGATGTGGTTCGCAGCGTCCTCTCCCGTGGGCTTGCTCTCGTCGTTCCCGGCCTCGTCATCGGATCGGGATGTGCCTACATGGGGGCCCGCCTGCTGGAGAGTCAGCTCTTCGAGGTCAGCAGCAGAGACCCCATGACCTACGCGGCGGGGGCCGCTCTTCTGCTCGCCACAGCCGTCGCCGCGGCCTGCATTCCTGCCCGTCGAGCCGCCCGCGTCGATCCGATGCGCGCGCTGAGAGAGGAGTGAGTGTGCTCAATATTGTCGCCCTGCCACCGTCAGGCTCCGTGCTGTTTGCCACCGGGCTGCCGACCCGTCGCGCCGCCCGGGTCGATCCCATGAAGGCGGTTCGCTATGAATAACCTGAAATTTGCTTTTCGCCAATTGCGTAGGAATCCCGGATTCACTGCGATCGCGGTGCTTTCGCTCGCGCTCGGGATCGGCGCCAACATCGCCATCTTCAGCCTGATCAATTCCGCCTTTCTGCGCCCTCTGCCCTATACCGAGCCTGATCGGCTCGTACACGTTGCCGAAACCAACACCCCGGGCCACGAGATTTCGGTCGCATATCCAAACTTCCTCGACTGGTATGATCAACAGAAGGTTTTCAGCGGGCTCGCCATTATCCATGGAGCCGACGGCACCCTGCAGACCGAGGGGAGCGCGGAGATCGTCTCCGTCCAGCATGTTTCCGCCGACTTCTTCGATGTTCTCGATGTCAAGCCCGCCCTCGGGCGAAGCCTGACGCCGGAGGATGACCGAGTGGGCGCCGAACGGGCCGTCTGGGTTACGGACAGCGCCTGGGAGCGCTTCTTCGAAAGCGATCCCAAGCTGGTGGGACGATCGATCGTGCTTGACGGCCAGAGCATGACCGTGGCCGGCATTCTTCCTCCGGATTTTCGCTTCTACCGAAGTACCGACCTGATCACGCCTATCGCACCCTTCGCCCGCCAGTTCTTTCTGGACACACGCCAGAATCGCAGCAACACGCAGGTCATCGCGCGCCTGGCGCCGGGAGTCTCCCTTGACACTGCGCAGGCGAACCTGAATCTCATCGCCACGCACCTCTCCGACGAATATCCCGAGGCGAACAAGGGTGTCGGTGTGGCGATCGTGTCCACTGCGTGAATGGATGTCGGGTTCGGTACGCACTGAGCTTCTCCTGCTCTTCGGAGCCGTTGCCCTGGTCCTGCTCATCGCCTGTGTCAACGTAGCCAACATGCTGCTCGCCCGCTCCTTCGCCAGGGAACGGGAAATGGCGATCCGCTCGTCGCTGGGTGCATCGCGACCTCAACTCCTGCGCCAGCTGCTCGTCGAAAGCCTGGTACTGGCGACCGCCGGTGGAGCCGCCGGAACGCTGATCGGCGTCTGGGGTTACCAGCTTGCCGGACGGCTCGTGCCTTCGCAGGTTCAACGCATCGTTACGGCAGACGGCATCTTCGATTTGCGCATGGTCGTCTTCATCGTGGGCCTGACGATCCTGACCGGGATCTGCTTCGGCCTGATGCCCGCCTGGCAGCTTTCCCACGTGCGCCCGGCGGAGGCGCTCAAACGAAAGGAAGGGCTGGGGCGCGCCTTGTTCGGTCGCATCCGGATGAGCGATCTGCTCGTCGTGGCCCAGGTGGCGCTCGCCCTGGTCCTGCTCATCGGAGCCGGCCTTCTGATCCGCAGTCTCGAGAACCTGCTCGAGGTCAAACCCGGCTACGATGCGAGCCGCGTGCTCACCCTGGAGGTCGGGGCGCCTCCGGTCGAGCAGTTCCAGCGGGATCCCCAGAGCTTCGCCCGACACTACGAGAATGTCCTCGCTTCGGTCGAGCGCTTGCCGGAAGTCGAAGCGGCCGCCGTGGGCTCGGACCTTCCCTTCTCCGGGCACTCGAGCACGATGTCCTTCTATCGTGAGGATCAACCTATACCGGCAGCAGGTCAATTTCCCAATGCCCACTCCCATTCGGTCAGTTCGAACTACTTTCGAGCCATGGGGATTCCCCTCCTGCGCGGGCGCCTTTTCGACGGAACCGAGCCGGAGTACGTCCTGCCCAAAGGCGTCATCCTGACGCCGTCGAATCTGGGCACCCTGTTCAAGGACTATACGATCTCGGGCGTCATCAGCCGGAAGATGGCGGAACGTTTCTGGCCGGGAGAGGATCCCATCGGCAAACGCTTTCACATGGGCCCTCCGAGCCTGGGTCTGCCGACGATCGAGGTGATCGGCATCGTCGGCAACACCGTGCAGTTCGGACTCGACCAGGGCGAGTCGACGGAATTCTACCTTCCGCTGCACCAGTGGCCGCAGCCCATCGCACTGCACCTGCTCGTACGGACGAAACTCGACCCGGCAGCCGCGGTCAACTCGGTCCGGACCGCCATCACTTCCGCTCTGCCCCGGACCACGATCCGAGATGTCCGAGTCCTCTCCGAGAGGATCGACGCATCGACGGCAGACCGCCGGTTCAACGGTGGCCTGTTCACCATTTTCGCCATGACGGCCTTCGTCCTTGCGATCATCGGAATCTACGGTGTCCTGGCCTTCAATGTCGGACGGAGAACGCGTGAGATCGGCATCCGTATGGCCCTCGGAGGAAACCGCCGCGACGTCGTTCGCAGCGTCCTCTCGCGCGGACTTGTCCTCGTCGTTCCGGGACTCGTCATCGGACTTGGGTGTGCGTTTGCCGGAGCTCGTTTGATTGAAAGCCAACTCTTCGAAGTCAGCAGCAGAGACCCGCTGACCTATGCTGTCGGGGCAGCCCTTCTTCTCGCAACCGCCGTCGCCGCCGCCTGCATCCCGGCCCGCCGGGCCGCCAGTATCGACCCGATGCGGGCATTGAGGGAGGAGTGACAACAATGAAGACAGATTCGCCTTCCGTCAGCTTCGAAGGCGGCCGGCCTTCATCGCACGATCCTCCTACTCCCTCGGGATAGGAGCGAACCGTGCTGGCGTTAGGGGGACTCACGCATCCTGGCTCCGACACCCCGGCCCTGCCCAGGCAAGCGGGCCACCTGGTCGACTGCCGGCCGGCGGAGACGAAGTGTGTCGCGAATCGAGACGCCCTTCGGACGATCCATGGCTTGAGAACCATCCATGGCATCTTCCTGGACAAGCCCCTGCCCGCACTGTCGTGCACTGCCTCCACCGACCGAGTCGCTTCCAAGAGCGTCCAACCGAAAAGGTAGACATGCACGACTTAAGACTCGCTCTGCGTCAGATCTCGAAACACCCGGGCATTACGGCCGTCGCGGTCATCACGCTCGCGCTCGGAATCGGCGCAAACACCGCCATCTTCAGTGTCGTGGAAGGGGTGCTGCTGCGCCCGCTTGCGTACAGGGAACCGGAGCGCTCGTCACGATTCTCCACACGGCGACGGTCCGGTTGCGCCCGCCGATTTTCTGGACTGGCATCGCCAGAGCGAAGGCTTCGAACATGGCCGCAGCCGAAGCCTGGGGCGGCACGTTCACCGGCAGCGGCCGGCCGGAGAACGTCGCGGGACTTCGGATGGGCGAGGGATTGATGCAGATCCTGGGCATAGCTCCTCTACTGGGTCGGAGATTTCAACCCGATGACTTCACACCGGGAAACCAGGATGTACTGATCCTCAGCTACCGCCTCTGGCAGCGTCGGTTCGGAGGCAGCCCAAAGATACTCGGTCAGGATGTGGCCCTCGACGGCCGCGATTCATCGGTCATCGGCGTCATGCCGGCCGGGTTTCGATTCCCCTCGTTCTTGCCGACACGAGCGCAGTATGTGGGCTCCCCTCTCATTGGCGATCGGGCCTCCGATCGCGGCGGCAGCACCCTACGGGTCTTTGCGCGGCTCAAAGCGGGGCGTCTCGACCGAGCCAGGCGCAGGCTGAGATGGATGCCATCTCCCGCCGACTGGCGGCCGCCTTCCCGTGACGAATGTGGGGCGGGCGCCGCGGGTGGATCGGCTCCGGTGAGAAGGTCGTCGGGGACGTCCGGCCGGCGCTTCTGACTCTTCTCGTCGCCGTCGGCTTCGTCCTGTTGATCGCCTCGCGAACGTGGCCAACCTGCAGTGATGCGGCGGCCAAGTGAGAAGGAGATGGCGATTCGAACCGCTCTCGGCGCCGGCCGCTGGCGTACCTTCCGCCAGGTTCCTGCCGAGAGCGTCGTGCTCGCGGCGATGGCAGGAATACTCGGACTGATGCTCGGGTATCTGGGAGTCTTCTGTCTCAAAGGTCTCATGCAGGATCAGGCGATCGGTGCGACTCTGAGATTCCACCGCGTCAAGGAAGTCGGTATGGACACGCAGACGATCGCTTTACGCTCACTCCTCGCTCTGGCTTTCACGGCTTTGGATGTTCGTGCTTCGATCCGACGTTTCAGACGACGAAACCCAGGCTGCAGCTCGCTCTCAACGAAAGCAGCCGCGGAGCGAATACGTCGCGCCGCGGCCGACGACTGCGGGCGGGGCAGGTCTCGTGGAGATCGGCCTCGCTACCTCGTGATTGCTCGTCGGGGCTGGGTCTACTGCTGCGGACCTTCGTAATTTGATCCGACCGATCCGGGTTTTCGGACGAACCCACATGCTTACCTGATCGTCTCACTGGCCGGACAGAGGCGTGGCAGGACCTGTAAGGGAGACATTCCGGAAATCCTTCGGGAAGATCGGCTCCACACCCGGGGTTGTTTCGGCGAGTGCCGTCAACCACTGCCTTTTGCCGGCGATGTGTGGGGACTCAGCCTGTCCGCCGAGGGTCGGCCCGTACCTTTGCCCGGCAAGGAGATTTCGCGCGGTTTACCGCTTTTGCTCTACTCCGGTACCTTCTCGGCGATGGGCACTGCGTTGCTCGGTGCGCAATAACCCCACCCAGTCCCGGATGGACGACCGAGATCCTCCCTGAGGACTGGCGCCGGAATTCGCCGGCGGTCCGATCACCGCCGGACCCGCGGCAAGCCGGCTCACAACCTCACCTCCTGGACCGTTGTTCCGGCACATCGGAGTCCTCAGATCCGCTGACGACGGAGGTCTCTCCGGAGATCTATCTACCCTGGCTCCAGTCCGAGAATTACGTCAACAGCACGAGCCGTCATTTCGCATACATGACCCTGGTGATTCACTCGACGACCGACCCTCACCAATTGTCCGGTCCCGTGCAGCGCCTCATTTGGGGGCTTGACGGAGGCGCCCCCGTTTCCAGCGTGGCAACCCTGGAGGAGGTGACGTCCGACTCGGTTCGCAGGCAGCGGACCAGCTTGGTCGTCATCGGCATCTTCGCGGGTCTGGCGTTGACGCTCGCCGCTCTCGGGATCTATGCCGTCATGTCCTATGTCGTCTCACAGCGGAAACGTGAAATCGGCATCCGCATGGCGCTGGGGGCCCGCCGCCTCGATCTCCTCTCACTCGTGATCAGAGAAGGCATGAGTCTGGCCCTGTTCGGCACGGCGCTGGGACTCGGAGCTTCGTACGCGCTGAGCGGACTCATGCGGGCCATCCTGTTTGGAGTCGAACCGAACGACACCTCCACCCTCGTCGTGACATCGGCCGTGCTCTTGCTGGTCGCCATGTTCGCCTGCTGGCTGCCTGCGCGGCCGTGCGGCCAGCGTGGATCCGATAAAAGCCCTGAGGATGGAGTGACGCAAACTCGGGGTTTTGTGTGAAGGGCGGCTCAGTCAAACGGCCCTCCGAATGTTCGTTTTGGACCATCTCTGTCCCAGATCCGAACAGTCTCGTCTGGGCGCGACAGCCGGCCCGACCAGTAACCCTTTCAATTTCCGGGAGTTGCCCCTCGGCGGGCTCTCTGGCATATGTCATGCAAAGACTCCTGCGAGCGCAATACGATCAGTTCCTGTTGAGCATTAAGGAGGCATCATGTGGAGCCGACTTCCGTTTCGTCCAGACAAGCCGGTTGGCCGTGGTTCCAGGCAAGCTGAGTTCGGGAAATCCCTCGGCTCTGCCGGTACTGCATTCCTGGAATCGCTGCGGCAGGATGTCCTCTTCGCCGTCCGCCTTTTCCGCAAGACGCCTCTAATCAGTGCGGTGGCCCTCCTGTCCCTGGCTCTCGGCATCGGCGCCAACACGGCCATATTCAGTCTCATCGATGCCGTTCTGCTTCGCATGCTGCCCGTCCAGCATCCCGAAGAGCTGGTGCAGGTGAGCTTTCGTTCTCCCCGGAGCCGGGACCCGCGCGGAACGTTCACGAACCCCTTCTGGGAACAGCTGCGGGACCGACAGGACGTATTCTCCGGGACGTTTGCCTGGTCGCCTCAGGATTTCGATCTCTCGGATACCGGCGAATCCCGGCGGATCCGCGGCATCTATGCGAGCGGCAGCTACTTTACGACTCTGGGAGTCCGGCCGGCCATGGGAAGGCTTTTCGATTCCGGTGACGACAGGCGGGGCTGCAACGGAGCCGTCGTGCTGGGACACAGCTTCTGGCAGCGGTATTACGGCGGCACCGAACGGGCGGTCGGCAGCACGCTTCGTTTGAACGGACGGCCGTTCACCGTGATCGGAGTGACCCAGCCCGGCTTCTTCGGCACCGACGTCGGTGACCGCTTCGACGTTGCTCTTCCCATCTGTGCAGAGGCAGTTCTGAGCGGTCAAGGCTCGATGCTGGATGCTCGATCGGCTTGGTGGCTGCTCGTGATGGGGCGCCTCCAGCCCGGCCTGAGCCTCGAGCAGGCCAATGCCCGCCTGGCCTTGCTCTCACCGGCGACCGTCGAGCCGGTCGTGCCGGAGGAATGGCCCCCGAAAATGCAGGATGAGTTCCGCCATTTCACCTTGACCGCCGTGCCTGCCGCGACCGGGCTGACTGGCTTTTCCGGAATCCGCGACCGGTACCGCCGACCGCTCGAGATCCTGATGATCCTGGTGGGTCTGGTGCTGCTCATCGCCTGCTCCAACATCGCGAGTCTGATGCTGGCGCGCTCGATGGCGCGACAGCGGGAGATTGCCGTTCGTTTGTCGCTCGGTGGATCGCGCCGGCGCTTGATTCGCCAACTGTTGACGGAAGGTCTCGCCCTTTCCTGCGCCGGGGCCCTGCTTGGACTTCTTTTCGCCCGGTGGGGCGGCGCCATGATGGTGGACTACGTCTCGACGTCCGGCAACCGGCTCTACTTCGACCTCTCTCTGGACGGCCGCGTGCTGGCATTCACGATTGGGATCACCCTGTTGACCGGACTCGTCTTCAGTATCGCGCCGGCTTTTCGCGCCACCCGTGTTTCGCTCGTCGCCGCCATGAAAGGGGGCACACTGGTTCCCGGCGAGCGGCAGACGCATTTTCGAACGGGCCGCTGGATCCTGACCGCGCAACTGGCTCTTTCGCTCATCCTGCTCGTCGGCGCGGTCCTCTTCGTTCAGTCCTTTCGGAACCTGGTGACCAGCGATCCGGGCTTCGATCCGTCCAACGTTCTTTTGGTCAGCATGGACACTGGCAAGACCGGTCTCGAAGGGGATGCCTTGGCGGCCCTGCACTCCAGCGTGCTGGAGCACATCAGGGCGGTACCCGGAGTAGTTTCAGCGGGGCAGCATTTCATCTCTCCCATGTCAGGGTTCGAGTGGAACGGTCCCGTCGAGGTGGCGGGACACGCTCCGCCCGAGGGCGAAGCACCCTTGGTCTGGTTCAATGCGGTCACGCCGGGGTACTTTCGGACAATGCAGACTTCGCTGTTGAGGGGTCGCGACTTCGACTCGACGGATACGTCCGAGTCACCCAGAGTGGCCATCATCAACGAAGCCCTGGCGCACCGTTTCTTTCCGAACCGGGATCCTCTCGGCGAGACACTGAGAGTCGGGGATAGCGGCCCGAGCGCGAGTCCACCAGTTCGGATCGTCGGAGTCGTGCAGGATTCCAGGTATCTCTCATTGCGCGAGGACCCGCTGCCGTTCGCCTACTTCCCCTTCTCCCAGGTCTCTATTCCCTTCTCGTCCAGTTCCTTTGCGATCCGGACGGCCACCGAACCTGCATCGGTGGTTGCGGCCGTCCGAGAAGCGATCAGGGGCGCCAGCGCCGATGTGTCGTTCCATTTCACCACGCTGGCCCGGCAGGTGGCCGACACGCTCGTTCAGGAGCGCCTGCTGGCTACCCTCTCCGGCTTCTTCGGATTGCTGGCGATCCTGCTCACCAGCGTCGGAATCTACGGAGTGATGGCTTACGCAGTCACGCAGCGCACCCGTGAAATCGGCATCCGCATGGCCCTGGGTGCGGGACGGAGATGGATTCTGCAATCCGTGGTGCGCGACATCCTTTTGCTGATGTCGGTCGGAATCGCGTTGGGCGCGATCGGTGCATTCTGGGTCACCCGTTTCGTGCGAAGCCTTTTGTTCGGCTCGGGCTTCCAGGGCGTGGAGGCCGTGGGCGTGGCGGTGGGTCTTCTCGTGCTGGTCGCCTCTCTGGCGAGCTACCTCCCGACGCGACGAGCGATGCGCATCAACCCGGTCAATGCTTTGCGCTATGAGTAGGCCGGGCATGTGAGTCGGCCGCGCGGGCGCGCCAGAGGGAGAAATCCCGATTCGAAGCCGGGTGTGCAGGGGTCTTGGAAGACGCGCCCGACTTGACGATGGAGCCGGTTGGGGTCCTCACGGGCGCTGCAGGGAACCCTTCGAGAGAAGGGAGTGACCGTGATGGCCTGCCCGGGCTGCCACGAGGCGGCCGGGAAGTCGGAGGCAGATTTGATCGACGGAGTCGTGTTGGCCGACGCCGAGCCCTTCTTCTCGTTCACAGACGGACGGATCCTCTTGCTCGACTATTGAGGAGATCGTGTTTCGAATGCCTCGGAAGATGTCCGTCCTCTCGCGTCAGGACACCTGACGACACCTTCAGTTGGTGCCAGACCGGAATAAAATCGTTTATTTAAAGAAACTTACGATAGAATTACGTGCGTGTCACCAATAGGTCACCCATGGGGTGGCTGAACCTTGGCCGGCCTGGCTTCGTCCTTACCAGGACAATGAGAAAGTTGCTCCTTTTCAGTTTGCTGCTCCCTCTTCTCGCCGAACCCGGCCTGAGCGCGGAGACCGAGGCCGACCAAAGCGGACGAATCGTCGCCCGCCGGGCCTACAGCTTTCCCGACTACGGGACAGCCGCTGCGACCACCGACGTCAAGCTCTATGCTTCGCCGGACGAATACGAAGCCGCACTCAAAGACGAGCGGTTCGAGTTCGGAAAGATCGTCTATCTGAGCGACGGGCTTCGCGTGATCTGCTACGAATACCGGCCGAAGAAGACCGACGGCCGGAAGTACCCCGCAATCGTCTTCAACCGGGGCAGCTATGTTCGAGGGGACATTGCTCCCGAGTTGATTGCGCTCTTTCACCGTTTGGCTTCCGCCGGTTACGTGATCTTGGCCCCGCTGTACCGAGGCAGCGACGGTGGAGAGGGACGTGACGAAATGGGCGGTGCCGACCTCGATGATCTCTTGAACGTGGTGCCGCTGGCCAGGAGCATGGACTTCATCGACTCCGCCAATCTCTTCCTTTATGGAGAATCGCGAGGCGGCATGATGGTTCTCCAGGCCCTGCGGGAAGGATTCCCGGCCCGAGCCGCAGCCGTGTTCGGAGCATTCACCGATCTCGAAGCACTGCTCGAGACCGACCCGGACCGGTATCAGCCGCTCATATCGAAGATCTGGCCTGATTTCAGCCAGCGCAAGGAGGAAATCCAGAGGCGTCGGTCGGCTCTGTCCTGGGCTGAGTCGGTCAGGACACCTCTCCTGCTCATGCATGGATCGGCAGACCGGAGCGTGCCCCCGGAGCAGACCCTGAGGCTCGCGCTGCGCCTCCAGAAACTCGACAAGTCTTACGAACTGATCATCTTCGACGGAGCCGACCACATCCTGTCGCAGCGACGGAACGAGCGGGACCGTCACGTCCTCGACTGGTTCGAGCGGCACCGGACGACTCGGGACTGACCAGCCCTCCGGCGCTCAGGCGGCGAGAGCGGATGCAATGATCTCGGCGGCCCGTCGGGCTCCATCGATCTCGATCGACGACGGTGCGACGGCCTTGCCGAGCAGTGAGGCGGCCCGTTTCGCAAGTACCTCGGGGGTCGTTTCCCGGAAGTTCATCCGCACGCCGGCACGGTGTCGCTCGAGCCGTCCCGAAACATGGACCTGCTGCTCGAAATGACCCTCGAGAGGAAAGTAGATGAACGGCCGTCGCAAAGCCGTCAGCTCCAGTGTCGTGGTCCCGCCTGCCTGCACGATAGCCAGATCGCCGGCCGCCAGGTGCTTGTACAGCTCCGGAACGTATCCCCGCACTTCGAGCCCCTCCGGGAGCCGCAAGGTTTCGGAGACAAGCCGCGGACCGCAGATGCAGAGCATGCGCAGATCGGGAGTCCGGCCCTGCATGATCCCGTAGGCCCGCCCGCAGAGTTCGAGCAGCTCACCTCCCACCGAAGTTCCCCCGACGGCACAGATCACGAGGGGTTCGGGGCCGTAGCCGAGCTCCGATTTGACCTGCGACGGATTCGAATACTGCTGCGGATCGAACGGCAGAATGTAGCCGACGAATTCACAGACCTGGCGGGCCGTCTTCCGGGCATTGGGCAGCAGAAATCCGAGTCTCCGATCGGGAACGTCTTCCGGTTCACCGATGAACAGTTGCGTGAAATGCTTCCCGGTCTCATCCCGGCGGACCTTGGCCCACTGGCGATTCCACAGGTAGGTCATCAGCTTCTCGAGCGGATTCGAACTCATCGAGACGTTGCCGAAGAAGTCGTAGATCATGACGAAGTGCGCCTCCGTGGAGACCTGCCCCTTGCGCAGGGCCATGGCGATCTCATAGGCCTCATCCGCCACGATCAGGTCAAATTCGCTGCGTTCGAGCACCTGGCTGAACGCCCGCACATTCTGCTTCCAGGCAGGCATCGCACTGGAAAGGTACTTCAACAAGTTGAGTCGAAATCCGTCCTTCGCGGCATCTTCCGCGGCGGCACTGTCCTCGACGAATCTCGCCGCTTCGGGGAGAAGACGCTCCTCCGCCTCTTCGAGTCGGTCGGAAGCGGGAGAAGCGGCGAGCCAGGAAATCTCGACGCCAGGAATCTGCCGACGGAGCTCCACGGCGATCGCCAGATCCCTCAGAACATGTCCTAAGCCGATCGAACCACTGATAAAGAGGATCTTCTCGCCTGCCATCTTCCTTCCCTCCTGACGATCCGCGGTTCATCGTAGGACCGGGAGCCTGAGCACCCTACGCCAGTGGTTCGGCGACGATCAGTTGGGGTGCCCCTCGTGCCACTGCCAGCGTATTCCGCAACGGCCGCCCGAAGCCCTCCAGTTCGATGATGATGGCGTCTCCTTCCTCGAGCGCGATCTTCTCCACGAAGCTGACCACGGCGGCGCCGAAAAAGTGGATATGAACATCGCCCGGACGTCGGTGCGCGGAGTACTTGAAGTGGTGATGCTCGAGGTTTCCCAGTGAGTGGCACATGTTAACTTCCCCCGTCGCGACCTCCCTCTGCCAGATGATCTTCTCCCCCCTTTTGAGGCGCACGCTTCCCCGCACGTCGCAAAAGTCCGCGTCGAGCACCAACTCAGGCCCGACAGCACAGGTGCGCAGCTTCGAGGGGGCCAGGTAAAGGTAGTTCTTGGCCTCCATCAGGTGGTCCGAAAACTCATTGCCCTGCATGAAACCGACTCGTCGGGGTGATCCGTCCGGTGCGATCAGATACGCTCCGGCCACTTCCGCTTCCTCTCCGCCCTCGTCGGCGAATGCCGGAACTTCGAGAGGCTCGCCATGGGCCCGAAGGATCGTGCCGCACCCTTTGTAGAACCACTCGGGCTGAACTCCGATGTCCCCCTGTTCGGGCCGCCCCCCATCGAGTCCCCACTGGTACATGCGCATGCTGTCGGTCAGATCCGCCTGGTCCTGCGCTCCTTCCTGGTGGATCTTCTGCCGGGCTTGGGCGCTGAGTCGATGGGTGAGGCCGGTCCCGCTCACCAGGCAGCGCGCCGGCTCCTCGGGATGGTCGAAGGCCGGGAGGAGTTTCCAGGCCGACCCCCCGTCCCAGACGGCATCGTACGGTTCCTGCTCAGTGGACAGAACGTCGGAGACCAGGGGCGGCAATCCGACGGGGCGATCGATCGCCTGGACCGCCAGCTCATAGATCGACCGATAGGAAGTCCGGAGGAAGTAAAGGCGATCCGCTTCAACTACGGCGACGCGCCGTCCCTGAACGGGATGCCTAAGCTGCACGAGTCTCATGGTCTCTCTTCCGGATGCGACCTGAACAATCGCGATTCTTCTTGCGCGACCCGTCCATTTCTAGCACATGCGTCGAGACCTTGAAAGACCGAGTGAAAGGCAGAGTGCCCGGAGGTGGCGAGTCTGCCGAAGTATCTCGCTGAAATGCGCCTTCTCCCCGTAAGTCGAAGAGACGTTGGACATGTTCGCAGCGTCACTGAGTCGAGCCAGACCAGTCATTCACCGCGTTGGTGGAGCCGCTGCAGGTAGAGGTCGTCGATTTCCTTCTGCTGCTCGAGCTCAACCTGCTGCTGGTGGTGCTGGAGCCGGTTCGACCGCAGCTTTTCGACGACCTTGCGTCGCCTCCGGGCCTCGATCAGCTGGACTCTCTGGCGGATAATCAGATCCTGGAGATTGGTCAGCCGTGACTCGGTCAGTTCGATCTGAACCTGAAGCCCCTGGATACGCTGACGGTACCAGCCGACCTCGTACGCCCGAATCTCATGTCGGGCCCCGAGCTCATCCTTTGTGCGGCGGAGGCCCTCTCGAAAGGTCTGCAGCATGTCACGAATCCGTTTGGCTTCGGAGACCAGCTCCGCCAGACGAACCTGTTCGATTTCCTCGCGGTGCCGGCATAGCCCCAGATAAGGCTCCAGACGAAAGCTGAATTTCTTCATGCTTCATCCAGAATGCCGAGCAGATCGTCGACTGCAGCCTGGCGGTCCACCCGGTCCTTGACTCCCTGGCAAAGGTAGGCGTTGATCTTGTCCTGCATCCGAATCGCCAGATCGATCTTCGGATTGGCGCCCCTGTTGTACGCCCCGATGTTGATCAGGTCCTCAGCCTGCTGATACGTGCTCATCAGCTCCCTGATCTTACCGACTGCCGTAAGCTGTTCCTTCGAGGACAGGTAGGGCATCAATCGACTGATGCTCTCCAGGACGTTGATTGCCGGAAAATGGTTTTTCCACGCCATCTCCCGGGAGAGAACGATGTGTCCATCGAGCAGCCCGCGCACCGCGTCGGCAACGGGTTCATTCATGTCGTCCCCTTCGACAAGAACCGTGTAGAAGCCAGTGATGCTTCCCTGCTCGAACCGGCCTGCTCGCTCAAATAGTCTGGGAAGGAGACTGAAGACGGAAGGAGTGTACCCTTTCGATGCCGGAGGCTCACCGGCAGCCAGTCCGACCTCCCGCTGAGCCATGGCGACACGCGTCACCGAATCCATGACCAAGAGGACGTCGTTCCCCTGATCTTTGAAGAACTCCGCAATGGTGGTCGCCACCAGGGCCGCTCGGATTCGCATCAAGGGCGGGTTGTCCGAAGTCGAGACGACGACGACGCTTTTCGCAAGCCCTTCCGGGCCCAGGTCGTCCTTGATGAAGGCATTGACCTCACGCGAGCGCTCTCCGACCAGGGCGATGACGCTCACCGTCGCCTCCGTGTTGCGCGCCATCATGCCGAGCAGCGTACTCTTTCCGACTCCACTTCCTCCGAAGATGCCAATGCGTTGCCCGCCTCCGACCGTGAGGAGTCCGTCGATACACCGGACTCCGGTGCCCAAGGATGTATCGATCTCCCTCCTGTCGAGCGGGTTCTGACCGAATCGACTGAGAGGATAGAGCAGCTCCTGTCGAACGTGGCCCTTCCCATCGAGGGGCTTTCCGTTCCCGTCGATGACCCGTCCCAAGAGCCCCTTGCCGACCGGCAGTTGTGCCCGGTGGCCCCTCGATTTGACCCGGTCTCCAAGGCGGATCCCCTCGGTGTTGTAGATCGGCATTGACAGGACGGATTTGTCTCGAAAGCCGATGACCTCGACTTCCACCGGCTCAGGGTGG
This sequence comes from uncultured Acidobacteriota bacterium, assembly GCA_963823995.1. Taxonomy (GTDB): domain Bacteria; phylum Acidobacteriota; class UBA6911; order RPQK01; family JAPXNP01; genus JARRKC01. The sequence continues at coordinate 412,319 of CAWGNQ010000006.1, read as the reverse complement.
GAAGCCGTCGATATCTCGCAAAGCTCTCCGATCGTCACCGGAGGGCCGTCCGACTCGATGGTCAGACCGTCGGCACGACGAACGCGCCCCTCCACCGGGTGCAGCTCAAGCGTCTCCAGCATCTGCAACAGACGCGGCAGATCAAAATTGAGAGAGGAGTCCCTGTTCGACTCGCTTGAATTGTTCGGATAGCCTGGCATCGATATTCCCGTAGGGCGACTCGAAGATACAGTCTCCCCGCTTCAGGTCGTCCTTCACCTTCAGTGACAATTCACGGTCACCGAAGGCCTGCGGCTGTTCATCGAGGATTTTCCGGATATAGGAATGGTCCTCGAAGTTCAGATAGACGGTCACCGGAGCAGCCTCGTTGAGTTTATTCAGGGCAACCTGAATCAGGGTAAGGAGAATCTCCTGGTCCAGATGGATCTCCCGTTGGACGAGTTTGTGTGCAATGGCAACCGCCAGGCGCAACACGTCCTTCTGGGTCTCGTGGATCACTTCCGACCTGGCGTGACCGAGCATCCCGATCGATTCGGTGAAACGATCAAGAATTGCTTCGACCTTCTTTTCCGCCATCTCGAGTCCGGAGCTCTTACCCGCCTCGAACCCCTTCTGAAATGCATCCCTCTCCACGGTCGCCAGCCGGTCGGCTTCGCTGCGCCGACCACCGGTCAGCGGACCTCCGAAAGACTGGGGGCCCCGAGCCGAGAGGTCCTGAAACTCCAGAATGCGGGCACGATCCTTCGAGGCCAGGCGGTTAGACGACATACTGATCTCCTCCGGAACCGCCGATGTCGATCTCGCCCGAGACGTCCATCTCGCGAATGACGGCCACAATCTGCTGACGCGCCGATTCGACCTCTTTCAGGCGAACGGGGCCGAGTGCTTCCATGTCCTCTTTGAGCATTTCCACGGCGCGACCCGACATATTACGGTAAAAGTGCTCCCGCAGTTCTTCGGGAGTTCCCTTTAGAGCCGTCACAAGGGACTTCTTGTCGACTCGCTGGATGATCTTGCGCATGTCGTTGTCGGTCAGCAAAAGGATGTCGTCGAAGACGAACATCAGATTACGGATCGACAGCGCCAGATTGGGATCGTCCGTTTCGATGCGCTCCAGCGTATCCCGACTGAGCTTTCGGTCCATCCGGTTGAAAATCTCCGCCACCTTCCTCAAACCGCCGAGCGCTCCCTGGTCGAACTGACCCGCGTGTCGCAGCTTGGAGGCGAGCAGCTCGACCAGCTTGTTCCGGACCGGTTTGGCGACCTGCTCGAGCTGAGCCAGACGCTTCATCACCTCGGCACGAGTTTCCTCCGGGTGCAGACGAACGACTTCTGCGGCGGCGTCCGGCTCCATGTGACTGAGGATCACGGCGACCGTCTGGGGATGTTCGAACTTGATCAGTTCGTACACATCTTGCGGGTCGGCGTATTTCAGCGTCTTCAGACTCTCGGTCGCCGTCAGGGACTTTCCGGTCAGATAACGCAGAATCTCCTGCGAAACGCCGGGATCGAAGGCAGACTCAATGATTTTCCGGACGTAGTCCAGCTCGCCGCGCAGCTTCATCTTTCCCCGACTCACCTCGTCGAAGCACTCATGAAGCACCGCAGACGTCGTCGACTCCTCGATCCAGCCGAGGTTGGTGATCTCCTGGCCAAGGATCTTGACCTCCTCGTCGTGCAGGCTCCTGAAGATCTCCGCACTCACCTTCTCCCCGAGAAAGACAAGCAGAACCGCCGCCTTGCGGATACCGTTCATCCGACCGGAACGACCCATCCCACTGGAGCGGGCAGGCAGGTCGGTCACTAATTCATCTGAGAGAACTCCTGTTGCATCCAGCATTAGACACCCTCCGAAAGCCAGCTACGAATCAGATGAGTCACTGCCTGCGGGTCCTCTTTGGCCAGCCTGAGTATTTCCTTTCTCATAGCAGTTTCGGGGTCGGTCGGCTTGTGAAGGAGCTTCCCTTCCGAAAGGGCGTGATCTCCGGAAAGGGCACTCTCGAGCTGCCTCAGCAGTTCGGGGTCCTTTATCGAAGCCGCGAGTTGGCCCTTGTTCATCTTCTCGACCTCCACGTAGGAGAACACCCGGTTCTTCACGGGCCGAAATATCATCAGGTAAAAGAGCGCAAACACGACCAGAACCAAAAGGTAGCGGGCCGCCGGGTAGACCACATCCTTGTTTTTCTGCCAGAAGGATGGCGCCGGTCCGGCGGGAGAATCCTCGGGACGAAGCGTGAAGGAAATGTTCTCGACCGTCAGTGTATCCCCCCGTTCCGCATTCAGTCCTACGGTCGCCGTGACGAGATTTCGAATGCGTTCCATTTCCTCGGCTGAGCGGCTCTGCATCTCGGTGCCCTGTCCGTCTGCCGTGACCGCTTGTTTGTCGTTGACCACGACGGCCACCGATTGCCGCAGGATCCCGCCGCGCGGCACAACGGTCTGGCGGACCGTCTTGCTTACCTCGTAGTTGGTCGTCTCGGTCTGCATGCTGCGACCGTTCCGGGTTGTCACAGGACCGGCCTGACCGCCGGCACCGGCAGCCGCCGGATCATTCGCCTTGAAGGGGATGCCCTGTTGTTCCGGTGAGTTGACCAACTCCTTCGAAACCTGCTGGCTGATGATCACCGGGTCCTGGACGCGCTCCGATTTCTCGGTCGTCTCGGAGAAATCGAGCTGCACGGAGGCACTGACCCGAACACTGTCTTCTCCGACGATCGGAGACAGGATGGCCTCCACCTTGCTGCACAGCTCCTTCTCTGCCTTGCGGCGCATTCCCACCTGTGCGGCAGTCAGCGATTCCTCCTCGGGGAGCGGCTCCGACAGGAGGTTTCCCCGGACGTCGACCAGTGTTACGTTCTGAGGGTCGAGCCCCTCGACCGCGAACGCGACCAGATTGCGAATCGCGGCGACCTTCTGCCGACTCAAGGTCGACAGATTGTTCAATTTGATGACGACCGATGCCTTGGCGGGCCGGCTGTCCTCCTCGAAGAGCGAGTCCTTTTGCATGACCAGATGCACCCTCGCCTGACCGACTTCGGACAGACTCAGGATCGTCCGCTCCAGCTCCCCCTCGAGTGCTCTCTTGTAGTTGACCTTCTGGGCAAAATCGCTCAGACCCCAGTTGTTTTGGTCGAAGAGCTCCAGACCGATTCTCCCGCTGGTAGGCAGGTTCTCACTGGCCAGCTCGATCCGAATCTCGGAGACTCGATCGGCCGGAACGAGGATCGATTTCCCACCGTTTCCCAGCTGGTACGCAACGTCGAGCTGCTTCAACCGTTCGACCACCGAGTTGGCATTGGCGGCATCCAGGTCGGAGAAGAGCAGCTGATACGGCTCTCGCTGGACCAGATAACCGAACAGCAGGACTCCAAACAGAATGACGACGGCGAGGCCGACGATGGAAAGCTTCTGATTCAGAGTCAGGCTCTTATTCAGGGCACTGAGTTGAGAGAGGGTACTTGCAGCCATGATCCACCTTCAAGGGGAAAACTAGACCCCCATTCGCATTACCTCGTGGTAGGCGTCGATCAACTTGTTGCGCACCTGCATCATCATCTGGAAGGAGAGATCCGCCTTCTGCATCGCGATCATTGCGGTATGAACGTCCTGGACTTCTCCCGAGATCACCTTCTGGATCTGCTCGTCGGAGACTTTGTGGGCGTCGTCCACATCCTGCAGGGCCTCGGTCAGCAGGTCTTTGAAATTGGGAGTCCCGGCTCCCTCCTCCTTTTTGGGGAGCTTCGATTCGAATTCCTGGAGCTGCTGGAACGGGCTGGTTCGCTGAATCATCAAGTCACTCATTGCAACACCTCTTCACTACCGGGCGATTTCGAGAGATCGGCGGACCAGTTCCCGGATCGCCTCGAAGGCTCGAACATTGGCCTCATACGATCGCCGCGCAGCCATGACGTTGGCCATCTCCTCCATCGGATTGACGTTGGGGAAGGCGACATAGCCCTGCGGATCCGCATCCGGGTGGTTCGGCTGATACACCAGGACGGGTGGCCGCTGATCGGTGACGACTTCCTTGACGCGGACACCCTTGAGTTGATCCTGTTCGACTTCCGAGAGGACCTTCCAGAACGGCTCAACCGATTGAGACTCGAAGACGACGTCCTTCCGACGGTAGGGTCCACCTTCGGGCGTCTGTGTAGTCTGGGCGTTGGCCAGGTTCGTTACGAGCAGTTCGAGCCGCCGACGCTGTGCTGTCAAGGCAGACGCCGAGACATCCATGGCACTGAACAATCCACTCATCAGCTCCGTCCCTCCTTGATTCCGGCCTTGATCAGCTGGAGCTTCAGCTGAAGCAGCCGTCCGACAACGCTGAACTTCAGGACGTTCTCGGACAGGTCAACCAGCTCCTTCTCGAAATCCACGTCGTTGCCGTCATGACCCAGACTGTCCCCAAGGTGCCCCCTGGAGAGCTCCTCCCGAATCAACTCCGGTTTTCCCGACAGATGCTCCGCATGGGTCTTCCTCAGAGTCTGTGCCCCTCCCGTCTCCGCCTCGGCAAGGACATCCTGGAACTGGACGTCCTTTGCCTGGTAACCGGGTGTTTCCGCATTCGCCAGGTTGCTCGTGATGATCTGCTGCTTTCGAGCCGCAAAGTCGAGGAAGCGACTCATTCGATTCAAGACGGCATCGTCAATTCTCATCGGTCTTCTCCGGCTAGAGGATCTCTCCCTGTTCCCGGTATTCCTTCAGCTTGTTCCTCAACGTCCGCAGACTGATGCCCAGCATCTCGGCTGCTTTCGTCCGGTTTCCGTCCGTTTCCTTCAGGGTGACGGCGATCAGCTGCTTTTCCAGCTCCCGCAAAGAGAGCCCCGCTTTGAGCTGTGTCGTCCCACTCGAGGAGAGGTCTCCGGTTTCCAGAAACAGGTCGGACGGCGACACGACGGGATTGCGACAAAGGGCCAGTGCGCGACGGGTCACATTTTCGAGCTCACGCACATTGCCGGGCCAGTCGTACTTCTCGAGCAATTCGAGCGTTTCTTCGGCAAACCCCCGAGGGTCACTCTGAGAGTACTTGGCACAGAAGTGAGGCACCAGCTGCCGAATATCCCCTTTCCGCCGGCGAAGTGGTGGAATCGTCAGCGGAATCACGTTGAGGCGATAGTACAGATCCTCTCGAAACGACCCTTCCAGCACCAGTTCTTTCAGGGCACGGTTTGTCGTCGCGATCGTCCGGACGTCGATGGAAACCGGGTGTAAGCCTCCGACACGGTCAATCTCATTCTCCTGCAGCACTCTCAGAAGCTTCGCCTGCAGCCTCAGGTCCATCTCTCCGATTTCGTCGAGCAGGATCGTTCCCCGATCCGCCAACTCGAACTTGCCCGTTTTCTGGACTGAGGCACCGGTGAAGGAACCCTTCTCGTGTCCGAACAGCTCGCTCTCGAGCAGCTCGTCCGGAACGGCGGCACAATTGATGGCGACGAAGTTCTTGTCGAATCGCGTGCTGCTGGCGTGGATATATCGCGCGAGCAGTTCCTTGCCCGTGCCGCTCTCCGCCTGAATAAGCACGGGGGCATCGCTCTGTGCGGCCTGGAAGGCCATGTCCAGCAGCTTCTTCACGGCCGGATCGCCGGTCACGATGCGGTGCCCGGCGGTCGGAACTGCGGAATGCCCGGTGGTCGCTTTGTTGAGGACATCGGTCAACTGGGAGGCCGAGAAGGGTTTCATCAGATAGTCATAAGCACCCTGCTTGAGCGCACAGACGGCGTCGGATACCGTTCCGTGCCCGGTCAGGAGGATCACAGGTGTCGTCGGTGACAGCCTCTTGACGTGCCGTAAAAGGTCCATGCCGTCCAGACCGGGCATTCGCACGTCGGTCAGCACTGCCTGATAGAAGTTCCGCTGGAGCTTCCCCACCGCGTCGCTACCGCTGCTTGCGGTCGTCACCTGAAAGCCCTTTCGGTTCAGGGTCTCCCGGATGGCTACGAGCATCTGCTGCTCATCATCTACGACCAGAACTTCTTTCATAATCTGCGATCTCCTGTTCCCCGGGGTGTCCTGGGAAACTTCAGATAGAACCGTGTGCCCCGTCCCTCCTCGCTTTCGAGGTCGATCGACCCTCCAAGCTGATCAACGAGACGGCGGACGATGGCCAGACCCAGTCCGGAGCCCCCCTTCGACATCGAAAACCCGGAATCGAAGATGAGTCGCTGGTACTTGGGAGGAATCCCGACACCGGTGTCGGCAATTTCGGCGATCACATGCTCGGGCGTTTCGATCGTTCTGACCGAGACCGATCCCCCCTCCGGAAGGGCCTGGACCGCATTTGTGAGGAGATTCGTCACGACTTGCTGGATCAACTGCTCGTCGAGCAGAAGCTGCGTTTCGTCCCCGAGCAAAACCTCCAGCGGAATCCCTCGTTGCTCGAGCAGCGGCCGCATGAATTCGGCGGTTGACCCCACGGCCTCTCCGAGACGTGTCCATCCGAGCTTGGGCTCGGGAGTGCGGCGAATGCAGAGCATGTTGTTGAGGACGGTGTTCAGCGACCGGATGCCGATACGGATATTGGCCAAATAGCCGGCTCGCACTTCCGTGGCAAGATCCTCCTCTTCCAACAGTGAGGCAAAGAGCTCCAGGGCCCCCAACGGATTGCGTATCTCATGGGCCACTTCCAGGGCCATCTCACCCATCGCCGCCAGACGCTCGGCCTCGCGCATCTGCTTTTCGAGCCGGCGGACCGGAGAAAGGTCCTGGACGACCAACACACGCTCTCCGTCGCGCAAGGCAGCCCAACTGCAGTGCAGCGTCCGTTCCTCAGCTCCGATGAGTGTGATCTCGGTGCTGCTTCCACCCTCTTCCATCAGCATATCCGCCCGGTCGCTGAAAGCGGCACCTTCGAGGATCGAGGCCAGTGCGAAGGGTGTTTCGATTTCGGGAATTTCGAACAGCTCCCGGGCTGCCCGGTTGAGGGTGGTCACATCGCCACCCGGGTTCACGACCAGAACGCCACACGGCAGACTCTGGAGGACGGTCGACAGGAAGTAGTTGCGCTGTTCGAGCTCTTCCGAGAGGTTGTGAACCCGATCCTGAAGGTCCTGGTAGGCCGTCTGCAGAGCACCCGACACTTCGTTGAACGAGTGGAATGCGTTGAGCAGCAGTTCAGCCTGGTTGGATGCGACGCCCGCAGAGCTCATTTCAAATCGATCATCATCTGGTTGGGCAGGTACTCGGTCGAGCGAAGCGTGTTCATCTTCGAGACCCGCTGGGTGACTTCCATGATTCGGCGCACAGCCGTTTCGATCCCGTCAAGCCTCTCGACCAGATCGGGTGCGCGTTTCTCCAGTTCCAGACGCAGCAATTGAGAGCTCATGTTGATGGTGCACAATGGATTGTTGATCTCGTGATTGATGCTGACCGCCAGCTGACCGATGGCCGCCAGTCGCTCGGCACCGAGCAACTGTTCCTGGGTCTTGCGCAGTTCCTCTTCCGACCGGATGACGTCGTAGTAGAGTCGGCCGTTTTCGACGGCAATGCCGGCATACTCGACGAGGATTCTCAAAAGACGAAGATCGCGCGGCGAGATGCTGCGGGACGAAGCCGAGACCATGATCGTGCCGATGATCTCATTCTTGACCACCATCGGAGCTTTGACGAATTCATCGCCGAAAACTCTCTGGATGAACTCCGGCAGACCCTTCTCCTTGTGCAGATCCACCAAGATGGGCATGCGCTGATCCTTGAGCCGCTTCCAAACAGGGTCAGCCTCTTCGATCATCCATCGGGCCTTCTTCATCGCCTCTCCCGAGACGCCGATCGCCAGCTTCACTTCCTCGTAGCCGCCTTCATAGTGGACCAGCCCGAGGACAACCCGATCGAGACACAGCGTCTCGCGAATGCCGCACAGAATCTCACCGAGTATCTCCTCGATGAGCAACGTGCTGGTGATGGAGCGGGCAACCTCTCCAATGACCAGAAGATCACGAATTTCCTTCTGAAGCTGTTCATTGACGGTGATCAGCTCGCGGATCTTGGCCTCGTTGTTCTGCCCATCGGCGACATGTTCTTGCGCCGAAGCCACCCGCTCGGACGACTTACCCAAACTTGCAGGCTCGGCCTGAGACATCTTGTTTTCTCCGGTGTTGCTCCCTCTGTTCACGCGGTCTCTCCGGCTCACCGGTTTGCACGACCCGTGCCAGCCGCTAGACACGGCTGCTTCACGGCATCGACAGAACTAGCCTAAACAATTGATTTTAAGAATGATACGCCGACACTCGTGAGGGAGTTCCGGGCCAGCGTCGAGTGTCTCGTCCCGAGTCTACCCGACTCCGGAAATCGTCAACGGGATGACGCGGGACAGTCAACAATCCGTGAAAGCGGACGTCTGAGAACGAAAGAGCAGTGGATCCACACAGGGAGGTTAGTCGAGGAGCTTCGGCGATGCAGTGTCGACCCACCGATTTCGATTGGCCTGCGGAAAGATGACCTGCAAAAGCTGGATGACCTGATCGACCTTGTTCGACAGGCCCAGGAACTCTTTCTTCATCTCTCGGTTCAGACGCATCAACTCCAGCTTCTCGTCATGGAGGGTGTCGATTTTGCCGTAGATATCGCGGAGCTTCTCGTTGGCTTCTTCGATTTCCCTCTCGGCTCGCCGGGCGCCTTCCTCGAGCCTGATCTTGTCGCACATGTTGCGGAGCAGGATCTCGATTTCGTTCAGGCTGAAAGGCTTGGTAATGTAGTCGTAGGCACCCAACTGGATCGCCTTCAGAGCCGTTTCGAGCGAGGCATATCCGGTCATCAACGCTGCCAGAATCGCCGGATTCTTCATCTTGGCGACTTCGATCAACTTCAGTCCGTCCCCGTCAGGAAGCCGCAGATCAGACAGGAGAATGTGAAAGCGCTCCCCATCCTTCTCCAGACGTTCCCGGGCCTGCTCACTCGTGTTGCATGCGGCAACAGCGATCCCCTTCGACTTGATGAAGGATGAGAGCGCGTCACTGAGATCGCGGTCATCGTCCACAAGCAGCAGTTCAATTGACGAAGTCGAAGAAGCCATTCGGGCCACCGGCATTTCGGGCTTACTCGAAGAAATCGATGATCTGCTTGCGAGCCTCACGGTTGAGCAGAATGCGGCCCGAGGGGAGATACTCGAAATTGATCGGTGCCGAGAATGCCTCGGCCCCACCTGACTTCGCCGATTTTGAATTCTGGTTCTGCTCGCTCACACCGGATTCCTTCTTCTTGGTCTTAGCGCTTCCTTTCGCCTCGTCCGACGGGAGTTGTCCCGACATTTTCTCTACATTGATGAGTCGGCCGATTTCCATAGGTAAACCGTCCTTGGTCTCCCAGTCTGCTTATCGGCATCTGAGCCACGTTCTTTAGGAGAAATGATGTTCTGTTTGCTTTTCCACCTGCTTTCCCGTCATTATATGCACCAGTGCCGTTCAGCCAGTTGCTGCTCGGGGGAGGAAGCGCGTATGGCACCAAGCACTTCAGGAGGAAGCTCCGTCCTGCTGCTTGAGGATGACCTGACATTATCAGCCCTGCTCGAAAAGTTCTTTGATCAATGGGGATGGCAAGTTGATTGCGCCGGCACGGTCGGCGACGCGAACAAGATGATCGCGGAAAAGACTTACGACCTCGTCCTGTCCGATTATCTGCTTCCGGACGACAACGGGCTGGCCATTTTCGAGGAGATCCAAAGACGCTCCCCCTTGACGAAAGTGATGTTGATGACGGGCGTCCAGGACATGGGCGTGGCTGCCTCAGCTTTCCGAAAGGGAGCCGCCGATCTGCTTCCAAAACCTTTCAGAATCCAGGAGTTGGAAGAGCGGATCGCCGCTGTCATGCACCGTCGCTCCCGCACCGACGAGAAAGTCACCCAGGCCGAACCCGACGAGAGTGCCTGGCCCCGCGCCATCGTCGGAGAGAGTCTCGCCATCAAAAAGCTCGTCCGCTTAATCCACATGGTTGCCGTGAAGGATCCACCCGTCATGGTCACGGGACAGAGTGGTACGGGTAAGGAACTGGTTGCGCGGGCGATCCATGAACTCAGTCCCAGGTCGTCGCGCGCCTTCGTCGCGATCAACTGCGGCGCGATTCCCGAAAACCTGCTCGAGGACGAGCTGTTCGGTCATGTGCGGGGTGCGTACACCGATGCGAAGGCGACCCGGATCGGCAGACTCGAGGAGGCCAACGGCGGGACGATCTTCCTGGATGAGATCGGTGAAATGAAGCCGGCTCTTCAAGTCAAGCTCCTGCGCGTCCTCGAAGAACGTTCCTTTCAGAGACTGGGCAGCAACCAGAGCGTTTCCGTCGATTTTCGTCTGATCTCGGCCACCAACGCCGATCTGCGTCAGCGGATCGAGGATGGGGAGTTCCGGGAGGATCTTTTCTACCGACTGAACGTGGTTCCGATTCACGTTCCTCCCCTTAAAGAGCGTGCTTCGGACATCCCGTTGCTCGCAAAGCATTTCCTCAGTCTGTTCGCAGTTCAATACGATGAGACGCCGAAAGTGCTGGAGCCGGAGGCACTCAAGGCCCTCACCCAACACACCTGGCCCGGAAACATCCGAGAGCTCCGCAATGTGATCGAGCTCGGGTTCATTCTGTCCGGAGATAGGGACGAGATTGGTCTCGATGATCTGCCGACCTTGGACGAACAGATCGGCGCTTCGGTCCACGGTCACCAGCTTGACGCCCTTCTGCACCTGCCTGAGGAGGGAATCGATCTCAACCAGGTGGTCTCTGAAGTTGAGCGGAATCTGATCTGCCAATCCCTGGAACGCACCGGCGGAAACAAGGGAAAAGCCGCTCGACTGCTCTTCCTGAAACGGACCACCTTGGTCGAGAAGCTCCGCAGGATGAACCTCCTTCAGGAGCAAGGTCGCTGACGCTGCCTGGGGATCCAGTTTCCCGGGGCTCCGATTCTCAGAGGGCACCACGACGCGCACGCGGTCTTCCGGCACGGCTCGGAAATCTGACGAACGATCGGCAGTCTGGAAGCTTGGGATGTTCCGTTACCGCCTGGGAAGGAGTTGTCGAAGCAACCGATTCTCCTCTTCCGCCGCCGCCAGCTTCTGATTTTGGAGGGCCAGCAGATCCGACAGCGCGTTGACCTTCGCCTGTTGCTCCAGGACGAGTTTCCGGATCTCCTCGATCCTGCCGACGGCAAGGCTCTCGTCGGAGTCTTCCAAGGACTGCCCGGTTCCGATCGTTCCACGCAACGCCTCGAGACGCTGCTGGAGGTCCTTCTCGAGCCGAGCCTGCCGGATCTCCGCCTCTCGCAGGTTCTTCAGAAACTCGCCGCCGACCATGGAGCCCTGACCTGCCCTGATCAGCTGTTCGATCTCGCGAACCCTTCGGCGCCGATACCACCAGTAGCCTCCGACCATCACGAGCGCCATCGCCACCAATCCACCGATCAGGAAGACGACGTCGTACCTCGACGCCAGTGGTTCCGAAAGACGCTGAACGGGCGGAATCCCCGGACTCTCTTCGATCGTGGGAAGATTCTCGGAGTTGCGCTCAGAAGCGGTCTCGGCGGTACTCGGAGCCGGCGGCGATGTTTCCCGCCGGGTCGAAGCCATCGGCTCGTCTGTCGCCTGATTCTCGGATGAACCCCCGGCCTGTGTCTCCGGCGGTTCGACGGAAGACCCCTGTCCGGCAGATGCAGCCTGGGCTGGATTGTGTTCGCCGATGCCCGGCGACGACGCCTGGGCGTCTTCGGAAAAGGAACCTTCGAGCGCGGTCTCAATGGCCGAGGCCGGAATCCAGCCGGAGCTCCCGTCCGAAAGCTCGATCCGCGCCCAGTCCCCTTCCCGCTCCAGGAGAGGCACCAGCTCACCTCCCGTTACCTGGGTCACGGTCGGCGCCTCGCCCGAGGGGGAACTCCTGAGAGACACAGACGCAGCGACGATCCAGAAGGGTTGCTCGAGAGTCGCGACGCGTGCGTAAGCGCGACTGATCCAGGCCTCCGTCCCATCCGCGAGCTCGACCTGAAACCAATTCTCACTCTGACCGACCAGTGGTAAGCGTGTGCCCCGGGGGACAGCACCAATGGCGGTCTGTTTGCTGACCCTGGGCTCCGAACGCAGCATGACGAGCGCAGCGTTTTCGACCACCGCTACAGGGAGAGAGGTTTCCTCGGCCAACCCAGCGGTTGTCCATAGAAGTATCAAGAGAGCGACCAGCCGGCAGTTTCTGTCCACCCAAGGCTCCTGGTTCACTGAACTTTGACAGTCCGGCCCCTGGACTGTCAAGGACCCCGGGCTTTAGGAAAGCCTGGAACGAACACCGCCGCCGCGGCGACTACCGTTCCAGTGCTTCGTCGGCAATTCCCTGAAGGCTGAGAAGATCCTGGCTCGAAATGACCTTTTCGATATCGAGCAGCAGTCGAACTTTGCCACCCGACTTGTCAATGCCCAGGATGAAATCGGTGTTGACGTCTGCGCCGACCGGCGGCGGCTCCTGAATGTCCACCGACTCGACATGAGCGACCTCGGACATCCGGTCCACGACAACGCCCGTGTCGGCGCCGTGCGCACGCACGACGATGATGCAGTTTTCGCGGTTCTCCTCGCTCGATTGCATGCTGAACTTCCGCCGTAAATCGATGATCGGGATCACGTTGCCCCGCAGGTTGACCACACCCCGAACGAATGACGGCGTCTGAGGAATGGGCGTGATCTCGACGATTCCGATAATCTCGCGGACGGAGAGAATCGGGAGTCCGTACTCTTCCGCTCCCAAAAAGAAAGTGACATACTTCCCGCCACGGTCATGGCGCGCGACGGGCATCCGCTGTTCACTTCTTCCGGTCGCCTGTTCGACATTCATACCGCTTCAACTCCCGATTTGATCGTGTACTGAGCTCGAGATTCCACATTCAGATATCGGCTCGAAGGCCAGGTTGCTTTAGTCCGACCTCCCAGATACCTTACCCGCCGCCCTGTGCGGGCTGTCCGTTCCTGAGAGGAATGCGGGATTCGGCGGACGTAGTCCGGTGAGTCAGCGAAAGCAGTTGAAGGATGTTCCGTGGAATCTCCGGGAGAGGGAGGACCCGCTCCGCAGCACCAATGCGGATCGCCTCCTTCGGCATCCCGAACACGACGCAGGATTCCTCGTCCTGTGCAATCGTCCGGGCACCGCTTTCCTTCATCGCTGCCAGTCCGCGCGCCCCGTCGGCTCCCATTCCGGTCAGGATGACACCCACGGCGTTGCGTCCGGCATTTCGGGCGACCGAGTAGAACAGCACATCCACGCTGGGTCGCTGGAAGTGGACCTTGGGACCGTCTTTGATCCGGATTCGATACTGGGCGCCACTCCGCTCGAGCAACATATGTTGTCCTCCGGGAGCGACCAGTGCCACTCCCGGGACGACCGGGTCGCCATCACGCCCCTCCCGGACCCGTAAAGCGCAGACGGCGTCCAGGCGCTCCGCGAAGATTCGGGTGAAGTCCGGCGGCATGTGTTGCACGATGAGTGTCCCCGAGACATTGTGCGGCAGCGACTTGAGGATCGCTTCGATGGTATTCGTGCCTCCCGTCGAAGCTCCGATGGCCAGGACCTTGTGGGTCGTCTCGATCGTCGAAAGAGCCGAGACGAGGGAAGTATCCGTTCCCGGTTCCTTCTCCGGCTCGGAGGGGATCTTTCGCACTCGTGCCCGGGCCGCGGCACGAATGACTTCAGCCAGGTACCGACCATCCGGCGTGGAATACCTGGAGTTGGGCTTTGGCAAGACTTCCACCGCGCCCATCCGCAGTGCCCTGAGGGCGGTCTCGCTGTTTCGTGGAGTTAGGGAGCTCAATACGACAACCGGCATCGGATGCTGCCGCATCAGGTGTTCGAGGAACGTCAGGCCGTCCATGCGAGGCATCTCGATGTCGAGGGTCAGGACATCGGGTTCCAACTTCAGGATCTTGTCTCGAGCCACGTAGGGATCGACGGCACTGCCAACCACCTCGATATCGGGATGGCTCGAAAGCTGCTCGGTCAACACCTTGCGAACAATGGCCGAATCGTCGATAACCAGAACGCGAATCACGCTACGACTCCCTCGCCACCCGACTGGATCTCTTCCAGATAGAGCAGCAGCTCCGCACGACCTGTCTCGAGGCCGACGGGGACCCTCGCCGCAGGCGACCGGGCCACATCCGGCAATGCGTCGGAATCCTCACTTTCAGGAGGATGGAGATCGAAGACAGCCTCCTGCCCGGCAAGGTTGGGAAGCAGGTTTCCGCAAATCACGTTGGCTATCTCTTTGAGGGTGTCGAGTTGCATGGCAGGACTCGACTCCTCCAGGTCGGGCAACATGTTGTGCGTCAGTGTGGCCAGAACCCTCCCATACAGGTGAATCGTCAGCCGACCGCGCATCGGTCCGTCGAAGGCAACCCATGCCCCGGCTTCGAACGGAGCCGTCATCTGCACCTGGTCCAGTTCCGAGTCGGTGAAGACGAATGCCAGTTCTTCAAAAGTCCGGACCGCTGACCGGCGCAGATGGTCGCTCAGGTCCCTCGCCATGCATGCCTCCCGTTATTTTGTAAACAACCTGACTCAGATGTTCCGGCGTAAACGGCTTGTGCACGAAGCCCACTGCCGAATGCTCCAGCAAAGATGCAATGCGTGTGGTGCTCCCCTCGGTCGAAACGACGACGACAGGCAGCTCTTTGAACGTCGGATTCTGCCGGATACGGGCGATCATCTCCGCACCGTTCATCTCCGGCATATTGATATCGATCAAGGCCAGATCGATACGGTTCTTGGTCAAAACGAGAAGTCCCTCGCGACCATTGGCGGCCTCAAAGACCTCGTCAACCCGTAATCCGCTCAGGTGGAGGGTCCTGGTTATCATTCTGCGCATGGTGGCACTGTCGTCCACGATCAGAATGTTTAGCGACATTCGTACACCCTCTCTTCCTTGCCCTTTTCCCCGTTATAGGTAAAAACGGTGACACATCCAGTTTCGAGGTTCAGAGACATGTTGCGTGAGCGGGTGCCGCCGACGTCCTCGGCCCTCAGGAGGACGCCGTTTCTCCACAGGATCTTGCGCAGCATCAAGATGTTTCTCTTGCCGATTTCGAAGCAGTCCCTCTCGGAATCGCGAAGCCTTGCACCGCCGGAAACGGTGACCAACATGCGTTCCTTTCTGGCTCCATAACTGTAACTTTCACGAAAAAGCAGGGGAATGCCGGAGTCGACGAACATCCATGGCTTTTCCGCAGCTTTTTCCGGACTTACTTCGGCAAATGGCAGCATTGCATGCAGGAGACCCCCGACACGTACGACCGGGTCGTAGATCGTCACCCCCAGACAACTCCCGAGGGCATATGTGATCAACGTGTCGTCGCTCCTGTTCGACACCTTCATATCTGCAATACCTACGACATGCTTCACTGCCGCACACCCACGATCGACTCGCTACTCTTTACGGTAGACTGCCGGCTGAACATATTTCAAAGTGTGGCTCAGTCCCGTCAGGCTCTCCGAGAGTCCCACCATCAGACACCCTCCCGGACCCAGCAAGTTCGAGAATTTGCCGACCAGTTCCCCCCTCGTCTCGCGATCGAAATAGATCATCACGTTGCGACACATGATGAGTTGGAACGGCCCCCTCATCGGCCACTTCTCCATGAGATTCAGTCGAGCAAAGTGAATGAGCCCGGACAGAGCCGGGCCTACCCGGATACTTCCACCGTCGGTCTTCGAAAAGTAACGGGACCGATACTCCGAAGGCAGACCTTCTGTATCCGCTTCCGCAAACTTGCCTTCGAGGGCGCGGTCCAGTGCCGGCCGACAGATATCCGTCGCGAGAATCCTGCAGTCCCGGCGACTCAGGTCTCGGAAGAACTCCCGGACTACAATGGCGAGGGAATACGGCTCCTGTCCGGTGGAGCAACCCGCCGACCAGAATCGAACGCGCTCCAGATCCGAGCACCAAGGCAGGATCTCTCTCCGAATGAACTCGAAATGAGCGGAATCCCTGAAGAACTCGGTTTTGTTGGTCGTCAGCAGATCGACCATTTCAGCCAGTTCGACGCCTGTGGCATCGTTCTCGACCAAGTCGAAGTACTCGTCGAACGAACCGAGAGCGAGGGTTCGAAGCCGGCGTCCCAGCCGTGCCTTGACCAGGTCCTGCTTCCCTTCTTTGAGGTGGATCCCGCAGGTCTTGTAGATCAACCGCGCGACACGTGAGAACTCCGCCGCTGAGAGCGGAAACAACCGGATGCCGCACTCGATGGGGCTCGAAGGTGTGGTGACGTCACCGCCACCGACGCGCTTTGCACCCTGCGGCCTGGCTGCGGTGTTCCCGGGTTCGACCGGGCTCATGCACTCACTTCGCATACCCTGTCGAGATCGAGCAGCAGCCTGGCCTTGCCGTCGACCTTTCCGATGCCAAGCAGGCAGTCCGTGCTGAATGTTTGGTCCTTGTCGATGTCCTTCTCCGGAATGTCCAGAACATCCGACACCTTATCGACGATCAGTCCCATTTCGACCTTTTGGACCCGCACGAAGATGATGCAGGATTCCTCGGTGGGCTCGATCGCTTCCATGCCGAAGCGCAGACGCAAATCGACGACCATCAGGATCTTTCCCCGAAGGTTCACGAGACCTTTGACGTGTCCCCGGGTATTGGGAACGCGCGTGATCGGCAGCAATCCGATGATTTCCTGAACCTTGAGGATCTCGACGCCATACTGTTCGGACCCCAACAGGAAGGTCAGAAAACTTCTGGCCTTCTGGTCCGTACTAGCTTCTTCCCGTTCGAGTGTTCTCGCGACTTGAGCCATAGCAGCCTCTCAGTTGACCATTGCCGAGGAGATCGTCTCCACCGACATATCCATCGCTCCGCCCAGCATGTCCTGTCTCGCCACGGCCCCGAGTTCACTGCTGTCGAGGATCAAACCGACTCTCCCATCCCCCAGGATGGCAGCACCGGACACCCCTCTCACCTTCCGGATCCCCTTGGGTAGCGACTTGGCTACGACCTGCTGCTGGCCCAGGAGTTCATCGACCAACAAGCCATACTTCGATTCCCCGATCGAGATGATCACGAGCAGCCCCTTCGTCGGATCCTCGACTGCGTTTTGGATGTTGAGGAGTCGATGGAGACGATACATCGGAAGCAGTTCACCCCGGAGCATGACCATTTCGCCGCGCCCGGCGATCGTCGAAAGTTGGTTCGGCTGCGGCCGAAACGTCTTGAGGATGCTGACCGTCGGTATGATGTAGCGCTCGCCTCCGACCTGGACGAGCATTCCGTCGGTAATGGCCATCGTGAGTGGCAGCACGATCTTGAAGCAGCACCCACGACCGAACTCCGACGTGATATCGACACGGCCGCGCAGTGCCTCGATGTTCCGCCTGACGACGTCCATACCGACGCCACGGCCTGACACTTCCGTGACCTGGTCGGCGGTCGAGAACCCGGGCCTGAAGATCAGATTGTGGATCTCGCCGTCCGACATCCCGGATGCAGAATCGACCAGACCGAGTCCAATGGCCTTGTCGATGATCTTCTGCTTGTCCAGCCCCTTGCCATCGTCCCGCAATTCAACCATCACGCTCCCTCCACTGTGATAGGCGAAGAGGGTGATGTGGCCTTCTTCCGATTTCCCCGCGGCAACTCGAGCTTCCGGAGTCTCGATCCCATGATCGACGGCGTTCCTCACCATGTGCACGAGGGGATCACGGATGACATCGACCATGTTGCGGTCGATCTCGGTGTCCTCTCCCTGCGTCCTCAGCGATACCCGCTTCCCGGCCTTCTGAGACAGATCCCGGATCAGTCGATTCACCTTCTGAAAGGCGGGCCTGAGAGGCACCATGCGCAATGACATGCTCAGGTCCTGCAGCTCCCTCACGATCTTCCCCACCTGGGAGGCCTTGCGCGAGAGTTCCTGATGTCGGCCGTCCACTACGGTCTCGTCCTGGGCGACCATCGAATGGGCGATCACCAGTTCACCCACCATGTCGATCAACCGATCGAGACGGTCCGTGCGGACTCGCACGGATGCATCACCGACCGATTCTCCAGGTTGGGAGATTTTTCGCTGTGTCCGCAGGCTCTTCGCCACGTCACTGGCCGTGGCCTTCCCTGAGCGGATAAGTGCCTCGCCGATCGGCTCCCCTTCCTTGACGGAAACGACCTGTTCCAGATCTTCACGCTGGATCTTGCCCTGGCTGACCAGAAGATCTCCGAGTCGCGGAGTCCCCTCCCCCGACCCTGAATCATCCGTGATTCCGGCCGCTTCGGGGTCGGAGAGCACAACGAAGAGATCGTCGTAGTCAGATGGCTTGAACAGATCCGCTCCCGATAGAGAACCGTCAATCGAGCGGATCAGCTCCTTGATCACATCAACGGAGCGAAGGGAAAGGTCCGCATATCCCCCCGAGTAACGGACCTCGCCGTCACGGACCCGACTGAGCAGCGATTCCGCCCTGTGGGCGAGTTCTTTGATCGGTACCAGACCGAGAAATCCGGATGTGCCCTTGATCGTGTGGAAGGCCCGGAAAACCGTATTGACCGATTCCATGTCATCCGGATCAACCTCGAGGGCCAACAAACTCGCTTCCGCCGCTTCGATCTGCTCCAGTGATTCCGCCACGAAGTCTCGCAGCAGATCCATGTCGGTGTCCGGCGAAAGCTCCGTATCGAACTTGACCATGTCGAACAATGACGAGGGCGCAGCCTCCGGGGGTTTGGGCTCTGCAGGCTTTGCCGTTGCCGCCGAAGCCTGCCCTCTGTCCAATGGGGAGACCCCACCGACAATCTCTTTCTCAATGGCACAACCGAGGATGGAGTTGACCTCGGCGAGGATCGAATCCGCAGCCGCTTCACCCTTTCCGTACAGGACTTCATCAAGTTTGAGCAGCGCCTCGGCGGCGAGGGTTCGGACTTCGTCGAGCACCTCCGTATCCCGGGCGACCTCGAGCAATTCCTCCCGCACTGCCTCCAATTCAACCGTATCTGCACCGCTCAACTGGAGCAGGCGGGCTGCGAGGTCGTTCAGTCGCGCGGCCGAGTCGGTATGGTGCCGGGAAGAATCCAAAGACGAACGTTCTTTTGGAGCCGGTTTCTGCTTCTTTGGCTTCATGATGAGGTTTCCGAAGGCTGATTGAATGAAGCGGTTCAGTGTCGACCGTTCGCCTTGATCACGGAGAGTACGATTCCTCGTCCTTCATAGAGCATCGCCTGCGAGACCAGAGGCTGGCCCTGGATGATGTCCATCGAGTAATCCGACCCTTCGATGAAACAGGGCAGAGTTAAAATCGAATGGCCCGGAAGACTGTTCTTGAAGGTTCCGGCGACCATATTGGTGATCTCTCCAATGACATCCTTGACGTCGTCATCGACGTGACTGGGTGCGCCCAGACCCATCATCATGCCCGCCAGATGGCAGGCGGTCCCGGTGCCACACTCGAGGACAACGGCGCCGTTCCAATCACCGTTAATACCCACGGCAGCCGAGACTTTTCGGTCTGGTGGAAAATCCGGTGGGCGATTGCCGTTTCCATTTTGCAGTTTCAGACCCAGCAGCGAGAAAAACACCTGCTGGACCGCTTTCGTCAGTTCCTCGGGGTTGATTACATCCATGACCTGTCACTCCCTTGAGTGTTTTCTTCTGAAACCGCCCGGGACAACGGCCGCCAGGCCGGCTCATCCCTTGACGGCTTTGGTCAGCGTCTCCTTGTCGAACGGCTTGTAGAGAACTTCGGCAAAACCGGCCTCCTGCGCTTCTCCAGCCTTGTCCTCCGCGGATCGCGTCGCAAGGCAGACGAAGCGGGCTGCGTCCAGACCGCTTTCGTTCTTCATGGTATTGAGCATACGGAGGGCATCCGTCTGTAGGTCGAGGAGGACGACTTCAGGGCTGTGTTGGCTGGCAAGTTGCAGGGCCTTCTCGGGATGGCTGGTGGTCAGCACATCGGCAATGCCCGCAAGGAACTTACGGGCAACGAGCAGGATGCTCTCGTTGTCATCGAGAACGAGCACCTTCCTCAGCCTCCCGTCGCCATTCCCTTCATCCGCACGGGACGGATCGATCTGCAGGATCTTGCAGACCTTCCTGATCAAAACGTCCTCTTCAAACGGCTTTACGATGTAATCGGAGATTCCTATTTTGATGACTTCGAGTACCAGCTTCTCGGCCGATTCGGCCGTGAGCATCAAGACCTTCGTATTCTTCAGCTCGGGAATCTTCCGCAGTTCGCGAAGCATTTCGGTCCCATCCATGACCGGCATGTTGATATCCAGAATGATGAGATCGGGCTTCTCGGCGCGCGCTGCCACGAGGCCTGCTTGTCCATCCGCAGCCTCGTGGATTTCCAGCTTCAGGCCCGCCAGGTACTTGCGGATCAGCGTACGAATCATGCGGCTGTCATCAACGGTCAGAACCTTCATGCTTCCTCCAAGACTGTGCTCAAGGCGTCGATGTCTCTAGTAATATCGGTCGAAAGCGCCGAATGCTTACACTCCATTGGCCGGGAATCTGGTGATCTGGATCCTGGTGTCCCGCGCTGGAGGATGATGAGGCGGGGCTGATCATAGCGGGTTTCTTAGGAGGGCTTTTTGAGGAGAGTTTTTCTGGATCAGCCCCGACCTGCTCTATTTCATCCAGCCCATATATCGGCAGTGTCCACTTCGGGCTTTAGCCTCGATTTCCACCCGGAAGAATCGAGGCTGCCACAGCCCAATGGAAAACACGCCTCTCGATACTAAAGGGGAACGGCTTTGCGGCCGAAATAAGTGACTGGTACTGACCGACATACGGGAAAGTGAGAGGTCGAAACCCGACTCCGGCATGGTGCCGGAGCGAGGCTTCTCACCCGGAGTGAAACCGGTTTCGAAATGAGTGCATTTCCTTTAAGGTTCCTTGAGAACCTGAAACAACTCGACTCCACGCCGGGAGTGGCGCTCAAGGTCATCGAAGCGGCGAGCCGCTCGGATACGAACGTCGATCAGATCAGCCGAATTATCGAAGCAGACGCTGGTCTCACTGCGAAGGTCCTCAAGGTCTCCAATTCCGCGTGGCTCGGTTTCGCCGGGAAAGTCTGCACCTTGCAGCGAGCGACCACGCTTCTCGGCCTCGACATGATCCGCTGCCTGGCGCTGTCGGTCGCAATTTCAAAACTCTTTCTCGGAGAAAACAGCGAGAGGCTGAGGGATGTCTTCCGGGGCGTGTGGCAGCACAGCCTGGGATGTGCCATTGGCGCCGAGCTCTTGGCCGCACACCTCCCCGACGCCGACCCCAAGGCCGCCTTCATTTCGGGCCTTCTGCACGACATTGGGAAGTTCGTTCTGCTGCAGTGGAACTGGCAATCCTATGCCGAAGTCCTTCAGGAGGCATTCGAAAACCAAAGCCAGATCCAGACGATCGAGACCGTCCGATTGGGGGTCACGCATGCTTTCATCGGGGAACAGCTGCTGCAAACCTGGGGTTTTCCGGGACGGATCTGCGCGGCCGTCTCCGATCACCATCTTTCCCGGGATGTCCTCAGGAGCAAGCCCGGCAGCCAGCTGGCCCTGGCCGTCAACTACGCAAATGCACTCTGCCACCAGACGCGGCTCGGACGTAGCGGCAATCCGGTTTTCCATCTGGACCGGCAGCAGCTTACCGAAGACACCGGGATCTCGATCCAGAGATTCCACGAGCTGGCCGGCGAGGTCCTGAAGCGCTTCGACGAGCGGGCCGGGATCTTTGAAATCGAAGGGGGCTCTACTGAGCTCTATCTCAGTATGGCCTTCCAGGCCAACTCGGAGCTCGGAGAGATGTATGCGGAGCTGAAGTCCGAACGACAGGAGACGGAAACCTGCCGGCAGAAGCTCCAGCTCCGTGACCGCCAACTCGACCAGGCACGTCGTCTCGAGGCAATCGGCCAGCTGGCAGGCGGTGTTGCGCATGATTTCAACAATCTGCTGACCGTGATCAAAGGACATGTCGAACTGGCGGAAGTAGCGGCGAGCAACCAGCTGCAGGTCTCCGACCATCTTCGGGAGATCGAGGCTGCGGCCGACCGAGCCGCAACGCTGACGGAACAGCTCCTGGCCTTCAGCAAGAGGCAGTCGCTGCACCCGCGTCCGCTGATTCTCAACGCCGAGGTTGAATCGATTCGCCCCATGCTGGAACGTCTCGCCGGTGATACGACGGAGATCGAAGTCCGAAGCGATCCGGAGCTCAAGCCGGTGATGGCCGACCCCGGACAGATCGGCCAGATTCTGTTGCACCTGCTTCTGAATGCCAAGGATGCCATGCCCGAGGGAGGAATCGTAACGATTGAGACTCGGCAACTCACCGTAGGCGGAGAGCCCTGGCCCGCGGGAGCTCCATCTGCGGATCGAGATTACAGCCTCATTGCGGTCTCCGATACTGGAGTCGGCATGGATGAGGAGACGATTCAACGGGTCTTCGAACCGTTCTTTACGACCAAGGGTGTGGGAGAAGGCAGCGGGTTGGGTCTCTCGACGGTCTACGGGATCGTGACCCAGTTTGCGGGATCGATCCACGTTCGGAGCACCCCCGGGGCGGGGACCACCGTCGAGGTCTACTTTCCGAATCTCGAAGAACAGAACACCCAGGCGGACGAAGCGTCCGACCGGCCCAGGGGGATCCTGCTCGTCGAGGACGAGGTAAGCATCCTCAGACTGATCGAGCGCGCTCTGTCGGTCGCCGGTTACACCGTTTTCGCCGCCCAGTCCCCGGAGGAGGCAGAACGACTATTCGAGGAGAGCAACCAGTCGATCGATCTGCTTCTCACGGATGTGGTTCTTCCGAAGATCAAGGGTACCGAGCTCCATCGCCGCCTGAGCTCTTTGAAACCGGAGCTCAAGGCCCTGTTCATGTCGGGGTACTCTCGTCAATTGCTGGAGGCTGCTCCCGGGATTCCGTTCATTCAGAAGCCCTTCACTCCGACGGCGCTTTGTGACCGGATTCAGGAGATCCTTGAGGGAAACACCGATTAGGCCATGGCAAGCGTCCTGATTGCAGAGGCCGACGAGGTGACCCGTCAGCGGGTCGTCTCCTTCCTTCAGAGCGCGGGCCACAGCACCGTCGCCTGCTCGGATGGAGACTCCGTTCTCGACTCTCTCTCGTCGGAGACCATCGACGTCATCGTGACCGATCTCGAGCTACCCGGATCCGGGGGTCTCGAGCTTCTGTGTCGGGTTCGCGTTTCCCACCCGGAGATCAAAGTTCTGCTCACGGCTGAGAAGCCCACCTTCGAGTCTGCTGCCGAGGCCGTCCGGACCGGAGCCTTCGACTTTCTCGTCAAACCGGTCACGCGGGAGGCGATCTGCCGGGCCGTGGGGTCGGCCGAGCGGATCAAGGCCCTCGAAGATGAGAATCGCAACTATCGGAACCAGCTGGAAGGGCTCGTCCGCGACCGGACGCGTCAAATCCGGGAGTACAGCGACCGGTTGCGCCTGGTTGCGGACCGGACCCGGCGTCTGACCGCGTGTCGCAGCCTCGAGGAGCTCGGCCTCGAGCTTCTCAACCTGCTCTCCGCCAGCCTAGGAGCCGATGGCGGCAGCTTCTACGTCGTCCGCGACGGCAGTCTTCAGCTCATCCACGCGCTCGACCCGGGACACCAGCGCGTGACGATTCCTTTACCTCCACCGCCAAACTCGGTGCTGGCTCGCGTCTTCGAACGAAAGCGCGGGATTCTCGTGGAGGGCATCCAGGACACGTCGGAGGAGTTTCAAAGTTCCGGCTGGAACGGTTACCGCGACGGATCGCTACTGGCACTTCCCTTTTTCAGCTCGAACGGAGAAATCCAGGGCGCAATCGGACTCCACAACAAACGCCTGCCGCCGTTTACTCCACAGGACCTCGAAGTCGGGCAGATAATCGTCTTCCACGGCGTGGAGGCACTTCGGAACATTCTGCTGGCCGACCGGGTCAGGAAATCTGAAGATCGATACAGAACGATCAGCGAGCGATCCCTGACCGGAATCATCGTCCACGAGCAAGGCGTTCTCCGGTACGTCAATTCACGTCTCCTCTCGATGCTGGAGTATGGAGCCGACGACCGAGCGCTCCTGATCGGCCGGCCCGTGCTCGACTTTGTACATGCTGAAGATCGCGACCGAACCGCCGAAACCATCCGGCGCAGGGTACAAGGCGATTCGGCACCCCAGGAGTACTCTATTCGGCTCGTAACGAGGACGGGCCGGACAATCTGGGTAGAGGTTCTGGTTTCCAGTATCCAGGCCGACTCCGGCTCGATCCAGTTTCTCGTCCACATCATCGACAGCACCGATCGACGAAGAGCCGAGATCGAGTGGCGAAAGCTGACCGCTCTGATCGAGAACAGTACGGAGGCGATCGGGCTTGCCTCCATGGACGGCTCACTACGTTATCTGAATCGAGCAGGGCAACGGCTCCTCGAAATCGAATCCGAGCGACTGATGGAGGGAAGCGTCCTCCTGAGCGAGTTCCTGTCCGGCATGAACGGCCTCCTTTCCGCGAACCACTTCGGGAACCCGGATCGACACGGCACATTCAATGGGGAAGCGAGCGTCCAACTCTGTTCCGGACGGAGGCTGGAGGTCTTCGTCAATTCGTTCATGGTGCAGCCCATCGATTCGGGCGACGAACCTGCGCTCGCGTTCGTGATGCGAGACGAGACGCAGCGGAAACAGACGATCGAGGCACTGAGAAGGAGTGAAGAGACCTTCCGCGCCCTTGCCGAAAACTCGCTCGACATTGTTTTTCGTCTCGATCATGAAGGCACCGTCCTGTACGTCAATCCGGCGGTGGAGGCCCCTATCGGCCTCCCACCGGAAAAGGTAATCGGTCGAAATCTGCATTCGATGGCCCTTCCGGAGGACCTTTCCAGACCGCTGCTCGAGGCAGTTCACCACGTCTTCGGACACGGGACGCTCAGTCGTTTCGAACTCCAGACCCTGGATGGAAACTGGTTCGACTGCATGCTGATGCCTGAGTTCTCCGAGGCCATGGAAGTCAAAGCCGTGATCGGATCGGCACGCGACATCACTGAGAGCAAGATCTCTCAGGAAATCGAACTGCAGCGATTGCGGAGGATGCAGCGTCAGCAAATCCTGGTCAAGGATCTAGCGACCCATCCCGCAGTGGCCGCAGGCGACTTTGAGACGGTGGTCCGTATCGTCACCGAGTCGGTCTCATTCGCACTCGAGGTAGACCAGGTCACCGTCTGGACGTTGGGCTCTGGAGGGGACAGCCTGGATTGCGTCGACCGATTCGACCGCTCCACCGCGAGCCATGGGCTCGCTTCCAGTCGCGTCTTGACGGGCCGGGACGAGTATCTGGAGGCACTGCACTCGGCACGGGCGATCGAGGTCTCCAACGTCCGCTCTGATTCCAGAACGGCCGGGCTGGCCGAGATCTGGCCCGACACAGCCCGGGTACGATCCCTGCTCCATTCGGCGATCCGTATGGGCGGCAAGGTGGTCGGCGCCCTCTCACACGAGCAAACCCTCACAAACCGGAACTGGCTTCCGGAAGAGGTCAGTCTTGCGGCAGAAGTCGCCGATCAACTGTCGCAGACACTGTTGAATCGGGAGCGCCACAGGGCCGAGCAGGAGAAGGCCGAGCTGGAGGAACAGCTTCGCCAGTCGCAGAAGATGGAGGCCATCGGCCGTCTTGCGGGCGGAGTTGCTCACGACTTCAACAACCTGCTGACCGCCATTCAGGGATATTCGGAGATCGTCCTCAATGCCACCCGCAGTAACGATCCATTGCGGACTGACATCCTGGAGATCCGCAAGGCCGCTGACCGCGCCACGGCTCTGACCCAGCAACTCTTGGCCTTCAGCCGCAAACAGAGCATCGAACCGCGGGTGATGGATCTGAACGAGAGCGTTCTCGACTCCCGGGCGATGCTCGAACGGGTCATCGGAGAGGATATAGAGCTCGTTTTCGACCTTTGCACGGCCCCTCCCCGTATCCTGGCAGACCCACATCAAATCGATCAGGTTCTCTTGAACCTGGTCGCCAATGCGCGCGATGCCATGCCCGACGGTGGCAGACTGAAGATCTCGACCACTGAGATCCAGGGACGCGTGGAAGAGGGCAAGGTCCTGTCCGATCCGCGGGGAGACGGGATCATCGTCCTTACTCTGCAGGATTCCGGCGACGGAATCGATGAAGCGACGCAGAAGCGCATCTTCGAGCCTTTCTTCACCACCAAGGAGAAGGGCAAGGGAACCGGGCTGGGCCTGGCGACGGTCTATGGGATCGTCCAACAGAATAACGGGGCGATTACCGTACGCTCTGAAAAGAGCAGAGGAACAACCTTTGAGATCTGCTTTGCGCGGACCTCGTGTGAACCGGCCCCGGCCGAACCGAGCAAAACCGAATCTACATACGCACAGGGGCGAGGTACGGTCCTTCTCGTCGAGGACGAATTGGCCGTGCGGTCCCTGACTCGGAAGGTACTGTCGGCAGCCGGCTACTCGGTACTCGAAGCTGGGGGTGGACGTGAGGCGCTCGAGCTGAGCGGGGGCTACGACGGAGGCATCGATCTCCTCCTGACCGACGTCGTCATGCCGCAGTTGAACGGCAAAGAACTCCACCGTCAACTGATCGAATCACGACCCGATTTGAAGGTCCTCTTCATGTCCGGCTACACCGAAGATGTGATCTCGACCCGAGGGGTCATCGATGCGGGACTTCCCTTCATCCAGAAGCCCTTCAGTATCGATGCGATCTGCAAGAAGGTCGCCGAAGTACTCTCTTGACCGACCCCTAGCAGTCACTCACTGGAGCATTGCGTACCTGTTGCTCCGTACCCTGCCGGATGTTGCGGGCGAGGAGTCTGCGCGTTGGAACGATTTCCAAGCGCAATGACCACTATCTCTGGATGGACAGCCGGCCCAGGCACGCTACTGAAGGGCCGGACATTTCCTGCCGCGCCGACTCCTAGAAGTCCTGACTCCAAAGCTGGGTGTTATCGAGATGAGCTCGACCATTGACCGGAGGAGCCATCGCCGGCTCCTCGTCGGTCTCGTCTTGACGGGTGCCGCCGGAGGGCTGGGTGCTCGCCCGGGCATTGAGTCGGAAGGCACTGACCATTTCCATCAAGTCTCGCGCGAGTTGCAGCATCTCGGCAGCCGAACTGGCGGACTCCTGGGCACTCGCCGCCGCCTGCTGCGTCACGCCATTCATGTCGTGGACACCGTTATTGACCTGCTCGATGGCATTGCTCTGCTGAGCGGAGGCCACGGTAATGTCCTCCACGACCTGGCTCACTCGCCGGATCTGGGTGTCGATCTCCTTGAAGTTCTCGAGGACTTCCTGGTTGATCGAAACGCCCTCGTTCGCATTGGTGGAAGCTTCTTCGATGAGGACTGCCGTCGTTCGAGTCGCCTCTGCACTTCGAATGGCGAGGTTGCGGACCTCCTCTGCGACGACAGCAAACCCTTTCCCGGCCTCGCCGGCGCGCGCCGCTTCGACCGCTGCATTCAAAGCCAGAAGGTTGGTCTGAAACGCAATCTCATCGATCGTCTTCACAATGCGCCCGGTCTTGTCTGCCGACGCCTTGATCTTGTCGATGGAAGCCGACAGTCTTCCGATGCTCGCGACACCCTTGTCCGCGCTCGAGCGTGCTTTCTCGGACAGCTCCTGCGCCTCCTTGGCTTTGTCGGCATTCTGACCGGCCATCGACGTCACCTCCTGCAAGCTGCTGCTGATCTCCTGCAGAGAACTGGCCTGGCGTGAGGCGCCGTCTGCCAGGCTGTGGCTGCCGGAGCTGATCTGGTTCGAAGCCGCCGAGACCTGTTCGGCTGTCACCGTCACCTGTCCCAGCGCGTCATCGAGATTCTCCACGGCCAGATTCAGGGCCTCCCTGATGCGGGCGAAATCGCCGTGGTAGTTGCCGACCATTCGTGCAGTCACATCTCGATCAGCCACCCGTTGCAGGACCTCTGCCGTCTCGTCGATGGGAGCCACCATGGCGTCGAGCGTGTCGTTGACACCCTCGATGAGCTTCCGGTAAACGCCACCGAACTTGTCCACCTGCCCACGGCGATCGAGCCTGCCGGACCGAGCCGCCTCGGTCAAAGAGTTGGTCTGACGCACCAGCTCTTCGAGTGTGCTGCGCATATGGCCGAAGGCCGAAAGAGTCGCTTCGATCCTCTGGAGGATGTCGTTGACATTTCGCCCTACGATCCCCAGCTCGTCCTTGGCGTCCTCTTCGACCTGCGAAGTACGGATCGCCACGGTTCGGCTCAGGTCGCCACGGGCGATGGCCTGGATGCCTTCCTCGAGACCTGCTATGTCCTGCCGGCACAGGGAGTCGAGCCGCTGGACGACGGCCTCCATGCGACGAGCAAGCGTGCGCACGAGGAGCGTGAGTGCGATGACGAGAGCAACGAAGATTGCGGTCAGTGAGATACCGATGACAGTGCGCTCTCGGGCCACCGACGCTTTGAGGTCTTCGACCGCCTTCTGATTCTGCTCACGCATCTGGTCGACGATCTCGTCAATCAGATCGGTCGGCCCCCGGTCGAGACCGGTCACCATGTCCACGGCTTGCCCGATACCTGACCTGGGGTTCTCCTGGTATGCGTTGAGGGCTTCATCGTAGGTCGCGCGCAGGACGCCGTACTCCGCCTCGAACGCCTCGATCAGAGTGATGACGTTCGGGTCCGAGAGCGCCTCCTTCAGCGAATTCAGGGATTGGTCGACCTGGGCGATCTCCTGACGATACTCGGTCTGAAGATTGGAGAGCGTCTCCGCGTCCTTGCCCCGAAGCAAGATGTTGTGCCAGCTCTGAACCGCCTTCTTGAAGTTGACCTGCATCACGCGCGCGAGGTCCTGTTTGTGAACCTGAGTGGTGATGATCGATTCGTAGGCGAGAGAGGTCGTGTTGATTCGATAGAAGAGGAACACCGTCGCCGATATTCCGACGAGAATGCTGAGGCCCACGAGCAGGAAGACCTTCGTCGACAGTCGAAGATCCTTGATGAACTTGAGGACGGGACCAGTCAGACTGGCAAGTACTTTCATTGCATGGCTCTCCCTTCTTCCAACAGCTTCACGGACTATCAATCGACTCATCCGTCCCGCTTCTTTAGGACACAATTCCCGACCCCATCGGTTCCTAATCGCCAATTCGCAGAAAGAGGCTAAAGAAATCCGCGGGATGAGACGATTGAATAAGTGCGGAGGGCCGGGACTGTATCCTCCCTTCCGTATTCGTGAGTTCGTGCCGAGGAAGCCCTCGAGGGTGGTTTCCTCAATGTATCGAAACCGATTCTTGCTAAAGGGGAAGGAGCCAGTTTTAGATGACTTCGAAAACGCGGGTTCTCACCGTTGCCCTATCGATCGGGCTCCTGCTGGTGCTGGGGTCGTTTTCCCTGGGAGCTGATGACGCCACGAGTTTCCTGAAGAAGTGGCAGGTTCAGCTGAAGATCGGAGAGGGAGCCATGCTGGCCAATCTGGTCACGATCGTCCCATCTTCGGGCAGGATCATCGTGAAGACCGCCGACTCCGAAGAGAAGACGGTGGTGCTGGCATTGAGCCCTGGATTCAAAGTGATGGAGGGTCGGATGGCCATCGACGCAGACGCACTTCAGCGAGGCCAAGCCGTCGTACTCGTCCTCGACATCTCGTCCAAAGCCGTGCTGGGCGTGTACAAGTACTTCTGATTCTGTTGGAGCCCTCTCGGTCGAATCAGTCTGAGACCGGAGACGGAAACTCATGCTGTGAAAGAGGAACTGAAGCACTTTATAGCCGAAATGGGCTCGCTGCCCAGTCTTCCTTCACTCTATCTCCAGCTTGCGGAGGAATTGCGTTCTCCCGACGTTTCCGCGGCACGGGTCGGCAGGATTATCTCGAAGGATCTTGCCATGACCTCGAAGATTCTGCAGATCGTCAACTCCGCCTATTTCGGACTCTCCCGCCAGATCAGCAGCGTGGAGAGGGCCATCCTCCTGATGGGACTGGAGATGCTGAGAACCTTCGTTCTGTCTGCAGAGGTCTTCTCGATGTTCGAGCCCCGACGGCTGGCAGGATTGACCGTTGCAGGCTTGTGGCGACACAGCATGAACTGCTCGAGCATGGCGCGCCGGGTCGCTCTCGAGGAACGGCTTCGCAAAGAATCGATGGAACATGTGTGCACTGCCGCTTTTCTGCACGACATCGGCAAACTGCTCATGGCCAATGAGAAACCCGAGTCCTATCGGCGCGTCTCTGAACTGGTCACCGACGAACTGATTCCGTCCCACGCCGCCGAAGAAGAAGTCTTCGGTTTCAATCATGCTGAGGCGGGTGGCATTCTGCTGAGTCGCTGGAATTTGCCGGATCCGGTTGTGGAGACGGTCCTCTCGCACCACGATCCCGGCAGCGTGAGCCGCTCGTCGATGCCCCTCGCAGCCATCGTTTACGCAACGAATTTCTTCGAGCACGAGCAGAACGCCGAGACTGAGGGACAGTGCGCAGTCGTCGACGAGGCCTACTTCCAGCACCTGGGCGCACCCGGTTCTCTGGAGCGGTGGCGCGCCGTGGCCGTGGCATGCTGATGATTGAACGTGGACATGGATCGTCCGCACGCAGGGCAGTGCGATCGCCCGAAATCAGGCCGACGTCTTGGCTCCGGCCGACTGGAACGCCGACTGGATGATCTGCTTCGCCTCCTCCTGGATCTGATGAAGGTGGTCCTCGCCGCTGAAGCTCTCGGCATAGAGTTTATAGACGTCCTCCGTCCCGGAGGGCCTCGCAGCGAACCAGCCATTTTCGGTTACGACTTTGAGACCTCCGATCGCCGCATCATTCCCGGGAGCCCGCGTCAACTTCTTGAGGATCGGCTCGCCGGCGAGTTCGTCGGCACGTACCTGGTCCGGCGAGAGACTCTTCAAAACCTCTTTCTGCTCACGGTTGGCAGGGGTATCAATCCTCTGGTAGACGGGCGAGCCAAACAATCGCGACAGTTCCGCATAGTGGTCCGCCGGATCACTGCCCGTGACGGCAAGGATCTCCGCCGCGAGCAGGTCCATGATGAACCCGTCTTTGTCGGTCGTCCAGACACTTCCATCGATCCGGAGAAAGGACGCTCCTGCACTTTCCTCTCCCCCGAATCCGAAGCTGCCGTCGGATAGACCGTCCACAAACCACTTGAATCCGACCGGAACTTCACAGACCAGCCGCCCCAGGCTCTCGGCAACCCGATCGATCATGCTGCTGCTGACCAAGGTCTTCCCTACCGCGGCGCGGTCCGGCCACTGCTCGCGGTTCTGAAACAGATAGGACACGGCCGTCGCGAGGAAGTGGTTGGGATTCATCAGTCCGGCGCCCGGTGTGACGATGCCGTGGCGATCGAAATCGGAGTCATTTCCGAAGGCCACCTGGAAACGCTGCTTCATCTCGATCAGGCCGGCCATGGCGTAGGGGGACGAACAGTCCATCCGGATCTTCCCATCCCAGTCGACGCTCATGAACCTGAAGGTCGGATCGATCCGGCGATTCACGATCTCGAGATCCAGGCCGTATCGATCGGCGATCGGGTCCCAGTAGGCAATTCCTGCACCCCCCATAGGATCCACCCCCAATTTGATGCCGGCATCACGGATCGCCCCAAATCGGATCACTTGCTCCAGATCCTCGACATAAGAGGTGATGAAATCGAAGCGTTCGGCCCTCTCGAGCGCGTCCCTATACTGGATCCTTCGAACATCCCGATTGCCTCCCTCCATGATCTCGTTCGCCCGCTCCTGGATCCACGCCGTAACCCGTTCGTCTGCGGGCCCCCCATGCGGCGGATTGTATTTGAATCCCCCGTCCTCGGGAGGATTGTGAGAGGGAGTCATGACGATTCCATCCGCCTGGTGGCCGGAATCTCCGCGATTGTGTACAACGATGGCGTGTGAGATCACGGGCGTGGGCGTAAATCCCAAGTCCGCCGCGATGCGGACGCCCACCTCATTGGCCGCGAACACCTCCAGTGCGGTAATGTGCGCCGGTTCCGAGAGGGCATGGGTGTCCTTACCGAGAAACAAGGGTCCATCGATGCCCCGGGCCTGTCTGAACTCCACGATGGCTTGGGCGATGGCCGCCACATGCGCTTCGTTGAAGGTGGCCTCGGAGGAGGAGCCGCGATGACCCGAGGTTCCGAACGAGACGCGCTGAACGGCCTTTTCCGGGTCAGGTCGAACCGCGTAATACTCACTGACGAGCCGGGGGATATTTGCGAGGATCTCTTCTGGGGCCGGTTCACCGGCCAGCTCATGCACACCCATACATCTCCTCCACGCGATATTCGCACACAGGTGAGCCTCTCTTCCCGAACCAGACACGACGGAAGGACACTCCACTTCTCAGCCTAACAGCAGCGCACGGACTCTGCCAAGCTTCGGCGAACCGAGCCCTGCCCGAAACCTCCCGGATACAATGGGAAACGGCCGTCTCACGCTGCTGTGTCACGTGTCGAGATGCGGCAGCGAGCATCCCCGAGGGGTGACACGACGAGTGCGGGCCCCTGCCGAGCCATTGAACGACTACTCGCCGAAGAAACCGTCGGCGCTGAGCCTGGCGAACCCGACCAGGATGCAGCCGGTTGCATACGCCCAGAAAAGGATCGTGATCGACACGAAAAATGGACCGTAGATGGCCTCGAGCGACCAAGAGGCTGACAGACGACGAAAGAACTCATTGACACCGAGCCACGCAAGCGAGGCCACCATCGAGGTAGCAAGGACCCGGAACAGAGGCTGTCGGTCGCTCGGCAACAGGAGATAGACATGTCCGAACAGCAGAAATGCCAGCAAATAGGAGAGGCCGTACCCCAGAGCTGCATAGACCCATCCCGGCATGTCGGCCATGGACTGCAATCCCTGGTCGGCCCATCCCAGCAGGAGAATACAGAGCAAGATCAGGATGCCGGCCCAGAGCGCCATCCCGATGCCGAGTAGCTGAGAGCTGACGAAGCGACGGCGCCGGCCTAATCGGAGCGCGGAGTAGAGCGCAGCTTCGAGCGAAAAGAAGAAGGCTGAGCCGGTCCAGGCGATCAAGGCCAAAGACACGAGCTGCGGTTCGCCGAGCCGCCGCGTATAGATGCGGAGATTGCGCACAATGAAGTCCTGCGAGATCGGAAAGAACGCGCCCAGAGCCTCGAAGACCGAGTCCCTGAGCCAGGCCAGTCCCAGGTAGCCGGCCACACTCAGCAATAAGACGATGATCGGAAACACGGAGAGAAAGAAGTTGAATGTGATGGCGGAGACCAGTCCGGTCCCTTCCCGACCGAAGACGTAACAGAGAGCTTCGATAAAGATTCGAACCCACCGCAGGACAGAACCGGGACTGGGGAGGCGCACACGGGCTGCGTGCGAACCTCGGCCGATGCGGGATGAAAGGATGATCCCTTGGTCCCGATCACGGATTGGCAGCATGGTACGTTCGTCCGTCAGTCCCATCGAAAACGTCTCTACTGCATAGACTCCAAAAAGACCGGCAGGTGGCAATTTTGGCCGGACAGTCCACTCCGGAACATATCTTCACTATCCTCAGCCGTTTTGTGCACCCGCCGTGCGGATCCTTGACGGCATGCTCTCATGCTCTCAAGTCCGCCGAGGGTGGGTGAGAGCGGTCACCGCAGATCGAGTTTCGACGAGAGATAATTCTCCCTGTAAGAGCCGGCCGGATGCACAGCCTTTCGAACGGCACGTTATCAGGGAAAACAGATGAAAACCATTCTCTTGATTGAAAGCGATGAATCCCTTCGACGACGTTTCCGGAAATTCCTCGAATTTGAAAACTACCGTGTCTTGTCGGTAAAGGATGAAGCGCTTGCGCTCGACTTCACAAGTCAACAGGAGATCGATGTCGACCTGGTGATCTTCGCCGCCAGCGGCGAGCCAGGCCCCGAGTTCGAAAAGCTGATTGACGGGCTTGCGAACACCAAGGTTCTGCTGCTCAGTGCCACTTCGGCGATCGCGCTCGATACCGTCTACCCGAGCCTGACCAAGCCGATTCCGCCCGAACGCCTGGTCTCAAAGGTCCACCAGCTTCTTCACACTCGGTCGGCGGCATAGTCAGCAGCTTAGTGTCCCCACCTTGTTGCAGCAGAACTGCGACGGGACACCATGGCTTCGACGACACCTCGCTGTACGCGCTGACGATCAGCCGGTCGACGGAGGAATGTTCTGGTTCAGGTGGAAGAGGTTCTCGGGATCGTAGCGGTCTTTGATGGCTCGAAGCCTCTCAAAGTTCGGACCATACGCCGTCCGTACGCGCGCCAGGTCAGCGTCTTCCTCCAGATAGTTCACGTACGCTGCTCCGGCCATGTGTGGCTCCAGAGCCGCAAAAGTTTCTCTTGCCCAAGCGACGTTAGCGTCCGTCTCGCCCGGGCTTCTCCATTGGGAAACGATGGCGAGGTTGTACCCCGATGTCCGATGCGGAAAGGCCGTGTCGGTCACAGAGACCCGGGTGACTGCGCCATGAAAGAACTCGAGAATCATGCCGGACATCGGAGAAGGACAACGCGAGAATTGTTCGATCAGGACATCGATCACTTCGTCGGACAAGTCTGCCAGGAACCCGGACTTCCAATAATTCAGGGCGCCCTTCGGATACCCGGCATCCAGCATCATGTTCATCCTCGTGTACTGAATGGCATCGACCGTATCCATTACGGGTGAAGCGAACGCCTTGAGGGGAAGTACGGCGGACCGGCCGTCCGTGAGCGATCCACAGTGGCAGGGAATGATGGCAGCCAGAGGTGTACCGGGTCCATCGGGAGCATGGATCAGGCCGCAAAACATCACCATTTCGTCAGGCAAGGAGGATGTGAACTTTCGGAAGAACCGCAGCACCTCGCGTGCATCTTCAAAAGCAAATGCCAAGAGCCCGCCAGTGACCTCGGGCCCGACCGGATGGAGCTGATACTCGAGGCTGGTTACGACACCGAAGTTTCCTCCGCCGCCCCGGAGGCCCCAGAATAGTTCGCTGTTCTCGTCCTCAGCCGCGCGCAGGACCTCACCATCCGCCGTGACGACTTCAGCGGAACGTAGGTTGTCCGCGGTGAGACCGTGCCTTCCCATGAGGTATCCGATACCACCTCCAAGTGTCAGGCCGGCAATTCCAGTCGTCGAAATCACTCCCCCGGTCGTAGCAAGTCCGTGAAGCTGAGTTTCCCGATTGAACTCTCGCCAGGTCAAACCGGGCTGCGCCCGGGCCGTCCGGTCCCGGGTGTCGACATACAGACCCTTCATTCGAGCCAGATCGATCATCAGGCCTCCGTCGCACACGGCGCGGCCCGCCACATTGTGTCCTCCACTGCGAACGGAGATTTCCAACGAATGTTCGCGGGCGAAGCGAATTGCCTGCACAACGTCCGCTGTACCTGCGCAGCAGGCGATCACTTTCGGCCTCTTGTCGATCAACCCGTTGTGAATGCGACGTGTCTCGTCATAGCCCGAATCGCCAGGACGCAGAAGCGCACCGGAAAACGACTCGCTGAGTGGAATAAGGTCGAGCTCTCTGTTGCTCATCATCCTCCCCTTTCATCTTGCCACCGGAACGGGCTGCGGTTGTCCTCGACTGGACATGGTCGGTTCAGCACCCCCGATGTCCACGGACCGCCCTGCCGGCGGGCTGCGTTGTCTCCAAGTTGTCACCAATATGACAATTCTCCGGCCCCAGCGCAAACAACAGGCCCCAGCCCGTCCTCCCGCACCGGCCCAGCCTCGCCCCCTACCGAGGCCGAGGAGGAGGGGAGAAAAGGAGAAAAGGGACAGCCTCCTCGGCCTCCTCCTCTGCCTCCTCTGCTCGGCGGGAGGGAAAGGGACAGACCCCTCTGCTCGGCGGGAGGAGACCATGCCGAAGGTGTCGAAATTCACGAAGGAACAGAAGTTGGAAATTGCCCTCGAACTGATCTCGGGAAAGCTGTCCCGTCATGAGGGATGTCGCAAACACGAGATCAGCTCAACCTATGCCTACAAGCTCAAGGATCGGGCCCTGGAACTGTTGCGCCAGGGGATCGACCAGCCAGCCCAACGACCGAGCAGTCGGGAGAAGGAGTTCGAACGGCGGGTGGGAGAACTCGAGCAACTGGCAGGTGATCAGGCTTTGACGATCCGGGCTTAAAAGAACGAAAGGCTGGAGTTGACGGTCCGTCGAGTGCGGGGCAGGAAACCGGCTTGAGTGTTCGTCGCATGGCCTGCAGCTTCGGACTTCGGAGTACACAAGGAATACAAAAGGGACGGAGTGGTGTATTTCGCGAGGTCGCAAGAGGCGCAAGGGACAGAGTGGTGTATTTCGTAGATTTTCCAACTCGAACGTTATTGGTAGGTAGGCAGGCCTGTCGGTGGGCAGCCTGTGAGCGAACTGGAACGCGAGAGGAGGGAAACCATGCGAAGAGCCCGTCACAAGAGTCAGGAGTCGACCTTCTACCACATCATCACCCGGGTCGCCGGGGCGCCCCATTTCCGTCCCCTCGAGCAGTGGGAGCCCTGGAAGCAGCTGCTCTCGATGATCGATCAGTATACCCAGGCCTATTGCTGCGTGCTGGTCTCCTTCGAGATCATGGGCACCCACTACCACCTCATCCTCTGGATGGAGAAGTTCCGCCACCTCTCCCGCGAAGAACTCAAGCGGCGGGCCTTTCGGTTGTGGGGCCACAAGGCCGAGCTCAAAACGGCGAACTGGGGTAAGGAGGCCTGGGACCGCTTCAACCGCCGCCTGTTCGATCTGTCGGCCCTCATGCAGCATCTCAACGGGGAATATGCCAAGTGGTACAACCGCACCTACGACCGCCACGGTCACTTCTGGGGCGACCGCTTCAAGAATCCGGAACTGCTCGATCTGGACGCCGTGCAGCGCTGTCTGGCCTACATCGAGACCAATGCCACCCGCGCGCATCTGGTCGAACTCCCCGAACAGTTTGAGGCCTCCTCGGCCTGGCTGCGCTTCCATCATCAGGATCAGCAACTGATGCCGCTCCACAAGATCTTCCCCGAAGTGCCCGCCGACCAGGCGTTCGAGACCTATCGGCGACGTCTCGAAGAGCGGCGACAGGCCGATTTGGCCAAGGAGCGGGAAGCCGCTGAGGCGGAATCCGCAGGCAAAGACGGCGGGCGCCAGCGCTTCTTCACTGACGGCATTGCCATCGGATCCAGCCAGAACGTCGCCCGGGTGCTGGAGCAGTACCAGGCCCAGGGACACTACCTTCGCCGCAAGCATCCCATCCCACAGCTCGACGGCCAACTCTTCACGCTCCGCGAGCAGCGCTCCCATGCCCGGAGCTAAATTGGCTCCGAGGGTTAGGGTTCCTTCGTCAATGAGCACTACATGCGGGCCTCCGACTCTGTAGCTCCGCCGACATTTCATTAATCGCACGTCGCCTGTTTCTCCACATCTCCACAGGCTGGGCGGCGTGCCTCTACGTGATCGAGGGGCTCTTGCAGCGTCGGTGCTATACCGGTTCCCAGGCTCTCGTCCCGCCGTCTCTCCGATTCGTTTTGGGAACGATTTCGTGAGTGAGGTGTCAGTAGTTACTGAGTCCGGTGTCTCTGACTGCGAAAAGTTGAGAGAATAGAGAACTGAGGGGCGAGACAGAAGCTGCAAGCGGATTCAACCCGGCCGAGCTTATGACTGCAGATATATTTCGATATGGGGCCCTATTCTGCTTCTCGGCAGCTTCGTTTGGATTCATCTACTTCAAATGGCGCTATCCCCGGCGCTCGCGGGTACGTGTCTCTGGAATCCGGCTGTGCCACGGCCTGGGGTTCCTCGGTGTATTGATGCAAATCAGCTGGATCGGCGGCATCAACGGCATTTCTGTCATCGTCTTCGCTGCTCTCACGGTCTCCCTCCTGGGTTTCGAAATCTCCGAGAAGTTTCTGGACTGACGGCCCACAAACGTTCTGAAACA
The DNA here is from genome assembly GCA_963823995.1 of uncultured Acidobacteriota bacterium. Classification (GTDB taxonomy): domain Bacteria; phylum Acidobacteriota; class UBA6911; order RPQK01; family JAPXNP01; genus JARRKC01. The sequence continues at coordinate 374,528 of CAWGNQ010000006.1, read as the reverse complement.
GGCCGCAGGTACGGTACTTCACGAGGAGTCTGTCCCCTTTTTACACTTTCTGTAGTTCTTGCACGAGTCCCTCTGCGTGAGTTCCTTCTCGTGAGCCAAGGAGGGCGAGGAGGTCCGAGGAGGGCCGAGTAGGAGGAGTCTGTCCCTTTTCGTGGGAGCGAAGAACGGCAAGGAGGCGAGGAGGAGTCTGTCCCTTTTCGTGAGCGGGGGTGTTGAGGGCCGGCAGGTCGGAGCGGCGGGGTTTCGGTGAGCCAGTCGCTGGCAGACGGATATGGTAACATCTGACTGCCTAATTTTCCCGAAAGCTCGGCCATGGCAGGGTTCTCGCCCGAAAGCTCGGCCATGGCAGGGTTCTCGGTGGATCGGTTTGAGGAGGAGCAGTTCATGAGTAAGGATGTGTACGGTACTCCCCTGGAACGCCTGCGGCGTGAAGTCGGTGAGCTTCGGACCAGACTGCTCGAAATCGACCGGATCGTGGCAGACCTTGAGATTCCCCGCGAAACGGATGAAACGCACCCTGCTCCCCCGAGCCCGATGGGACTCGAAGGTGCCGCTCAGGCAGTCCGGAGCCTTGCCCAAGGGGGCGACCAGATGGAAATTCTCGCGCGCTTGCTGGAGGAGGCGGCCCGATATTCCGACACGGCCGTCGTTTTCCTCGCGGCCGAAGGCGGCGGGTTCCGCGCCTGGCGCACACAGGGCGCTGCACACGAGGGCTGGGAGCGGACCTCGATTCCGCCGGGAGATCCCATTCTGGAGTCCGTGCGAGATCAGCGAATCCTCGAATTCGATCTGGAGGCCGGAGAGATACCGGATTGTCTGGCCGGATTGAACGGCCCGGGACGAGCGGCACTGTTTCCTCTTTCATTCGGATCGCGCACTCCCCTTCTACTGTTTACCCAGGGTGTTCCGGAGCCCCGGATCGACTCCGTGGAATTGCTCGTGGAAATGGCGCGGCTCGTCCTCCAGAACCAGTATCTGAGTCAGCTAGCCCAGGCCGAAGATCAGGGCGGCTCCACGCCGAGCCGATGGCCGACCCTCGAGGCTCTCTCTTCCGAAGGTGACCGTGAACGGGAGACGGCACCGACCGAAGCTGCGTCCCTTGCCGGCCCCCCCGCTGCGACCGAACCAACCGAGAGCAGGGCTGGAGCAACTGCGTCCGAGCTTCAGCCGGGGGAGGCAGAGGCCCCGCCCCTGGAGCCGCACACCGCAGCTACCGGTGAAACAGAGTCCCCCGACCAAAAATCGCCGGCGCAGGAGGGTTCCCAGCCAGCCCCGGAAGGTGAATCTGCCTGGCAAGTCGATTCGGAAATCGCCTTGGAACCTGCCGACCTGGGCCTCTCCCAAGACGAATTCGACCGCCTCATGGGACAGGCTTCAACCGACTGGCTGCGCGTTCAGAAAGCCCGCCGCCAAGAGCATTCCGAGACATCTGAGAAGCCGCCCGAGGAGGCGACCCGTCCGGAGTCGACTCCTCAGGTCGACGAGCCGGAAGGAATGCCGCCCCCGGAAATACAGAAACAGACGGCCCCGGCGGAAGAAGGGAGTCAGGAACGAGCCGTCGCCGAGCCATTTCCTGAGGAAACAGAGGAGAAGCTCATCCCCACCGGGGACTCAGCAGGACGCGAAGAACCAGCCTCCGTGCCGTCGGATGAGACAATGACCGAGGTTTCGGACGTGGCGTCTGCGATCGAACAGCCAGAATTCCCGAGACAGGCCGAAGCAGAACAGCCAGGCCAAGGCGAAGCCGAAGTCGTAGCGGAACCGGAAGAAGTGGGCTCACCCGAGGAAGTCCTTCATGGTGAGGCACATCGATTTGCTCGACTGCTGGTCGCCGAGATCAAGCTCTATAACGAAGCGGAGGTCGAGGAAGGGCGCAAGAACGGCGATCTCTACACCCGCCTGAAGACTGACATCGATCGCAGCCGGGAAATGTATGAGAAGCGGGTACACTCATCGGTCAAAGCATCGTCGGACTACTTCCATGCCCAGTTGATCCAGGTCTTGGCCCAAGACGACGAGAAGTTGATGGGCGAAGGCTACCCGGGGCCCCAGGTTGCGAAGAATGCCTGAACAGGGGCCGGTACGCCGGGTCTCGTCGAAGGCCGGCCGATTCACTGAGTCAGTCATTCGCGAGATGACGCGACTGGCGGACCGCCACAACGCGATCAATCTTGCGCAGGGCTTCCCCGATTTCTCTGCGCCGCGCTTCATCAAAGACGCCGCCCATCGTGCCATCGATGCCGAGTTCAACCAGTATTCGGTGACGTGGGGCTCGCCTCGGCTTCGGGAAGCAATCGCCCGCAAGTATGACCGGCATTATGGCTGGACTGTGGACCCCGAACAGGAGATTACGGTTTGCTGCGGCGCCACTGAGTCAATGGTTTCTTCGATCCTGGCGTTGATCGATCCGGGAGAGCAGGTCGTCGTATTCGAACCGTTCTACGAGAATTACGGACCGGATACGATCATCGCCGGAGCCCTTCCCGTATTCGTTCCTCTCGATCCCATAGGAGGTTGGGCTTTCGACGAAGTCGCCCTGGAGAGCAGAATCCGCGAGGCAGCAGCACGAGGGAAGGTCCGCGCGCTGATCCTCAACACGCCAAACAACCCGACCGGGCGCGTGTTTGCCCGGGAGGAACTCGAGACGATCGCCCGACTTGCCAAGAGCTATGACTTCTACGTCATCACGGACGAGATCTACGAACACATAACCTACGACGGCCATCAGCATACGCCGATCGCGCTGATTCCGGGAATGCGCGAGCGCACAGTCACGGTCAGCGGCCTCTCCAAGACGTTCAGCATCACCGGATGGCGATTAGGCTACGTGATCGCCCCTTCCGATCTGACCGCAGCGATTCGCAAAGTGCATGACTTTCTCACTGTCGGAGCGCCTGCCCCCCTCCAGGAAGCGGCGGCATCGGCCCTCGACATCGACGATGATTACTACGCCGAGCTTGCCGAGAGTTACCGGCGACGGCGGGATCTCTTACTCCAGCTTCTCGACGATGCCGGTTTCCGCACTTGGACCCCTCACGGCGCTTACTACATCATGGCCGACATATCGGCCCTCACGGATGAGACGGATGTGGAGTTTGTGGGCCGGCTCATCCGGGAACGCAATGTCGCCGCCGTGCCGGGCAGCAGCTTCTTCAGTCGCCCGGAACTCGGCCGTCATCTGGTGCGGTTCACCTACTGCAAAACCGAGGCCCTGCTCGCAGAAGCAGGCAGACGGTTGTCCAACGGTCTCGAGCTCTGATCTCTCTCACTCGGAATCTCCTTCGCGGACGCGATTCGGAAGGCAGCGCTTCCAGCAGTCGACATTGCCGCTTCTCGACCGTGCGGTCGCGGCCCATTGGCCGCCGCCCTCCATCTGCGGAGACCGAGACATGGTAAGTTACCTCTAACGGGTGTTGGGGCCGACTCAGGTTGCCGGAGACCCCTTTCTCTGCAGCCTCTTTGACCATGGCAAAACGAAAGGATGATGAAGAAAAGGAGACCAAGAAGTACCTCGCCCTTTTGTCTCTCAGTGCGCTCGGCGTCGTCTATGGCGACATCGGGACCAGTCCGCTCTATGCACTCAGAATCTGCTTTCACGGGGACCACGCGCTCGAGTCCAGCGCGGCCAACGTCCTCGGTGTTCTCTCACTGATCTTCTGGTCTCTCGTCCTGGTCATTTCCATCAAATACCTCCTGCTGATCCTCAGGGCAGACAACCATGGCGAAGGCGGAATCCTCGCCCTGATGGAACTGGTTCTCCCCGCGCGAGGTCGTTCGCGGTCCGTCGTGCTCGTAATGGGGCTCTTCGGCGCCACACTTCTCTACGGCGACGGCACGATCACTCCGGCCATTTCTGTTCTGAGCGCGGTTGAAGGCTTGCGCATTGCCACCCCCGTGTTCGATCCATACATCGTCCCCATCACGCTGGCCATCCTGTTCTCCCTGTTTCTGTTCCAGAGCAAGGGCACGAGCAACGTGGGACTCCTCTTTGGTCCGATCATGATGGTCTGGTTTCTCGTGATTGGCGCCGCAGGGATCTACAGCATCGCGATCAATCCTGCCGTCTTCGCCGCACTGAGCCCGGTTCATGCGATCCGGTTCTTCACGTTCCACGGCCTGGGGAGCTTCATCACTCTGGGTGCGGTGTTCCTGGTCGTAACCGGGGGAGAGGCTCTCTATGCCGACATCGGCCATTTCGGCCGAACTCCGATCCGGCTGTCCTGGTTTGCAGTCGTCCTGCCCGCTCTCGTTCTAAACTACTTCGGGCAAGGAGCCTTGCTTTTGAAGGACCCTTCCGTGGCCAGCAATCCCTTCTATCACCTGATCCCTTCCCAAGCCCTCTATCCGATGGTGATACTGGCAACCGCAGCCACGATCATTGCCTCACAGGCGATCATCTCCGGGTCGTTCTCTCTGACGTTTCAGGCCCTGCAACTCGGCTACCTCCCGCGGCTCGAGGTTCGCCACACATCGGAGAAGGAGCGGGGACAGGTCTATCTACCCAAGATCAATTGGCTCCTGTTCATCATGACGGCCGGAGTCGTTCTCGGATTCCAATCCTCGAGCAACCTGGCCGGTGCCTACGGAGTCGCGGTTTCAACCACAATGGTTATTACGACACTCCTTGGTTTCGTGGCCATGACGAGTGTCTGGGAATGGAACAAGGCACTGGCTGTCCTCATCACCACGTTCCTGCTCGTGATCGACCTCTCCTACTTCGGGGCGAATATGCTGAAGATCGCTGAAGGCGGCTGGTATCCCATCCTGCTGGCAGCGCTGGTCTACCTCCTGATGAGTACCTGGATCGGCGGGCAAAAGGCGATCTCCCGCGGCATCGCAGATTACGTCCAGCCTCTAAAGAGTTTCATCGAGGATTTCGATCTGAGGACCGTGACACGGGTCCACGGGACGGCGATTTACCTGACTCGGAATCCCTTGTCCAGCCCACCCGCCTTCCTGCACAACCTGAAACACAACAAGGTCGTGCACAAACAGGTATTCTTCCTTTCCCTCGGCTTCAAGAATATTCCCTATGTCCATGTGGACGACCGCCTGAAGATCGAAGAACTCCCCAAAGGCTTCCACCGGGTGCTCGTCCGGTATGGATTCATGGATCGTGCGGACGTCCCGGGAGTACTGCGGATCCTCAGGAATCGGGGCTTCGACATCCCACTCGACGACACGACCCTCTTCGTCGGCCGAGAGACGCTGGTTGTACCCGCAACCCGAAACCCGCTGCGCCGCTGGAAATTCGCCCTCTACACGCTGATGGCCCGCAACTCGGAACGGGCGACGCGCTATTTCAACCTGCCCGCCGATCGCGTCTTCGAAGTCGGAGAGCAGATCCGCTTCTGACGAACCAGCCTACGGCAGAGTCGAGGAGCCCATCAGGAAGCGGTCGCACTCCCGGGCGGCTTCGCGACCTTCCCGGATCGCCCAGACGATCAAGCTCTGGCCGCGCCGGGCATCGCCGGCGGCAAACACGCCGGGCAGAGATGTGGCATAGCGGCCGAAGTCGGCCTTGACGTTGCTTCGAACATCGGTTTCCACCTCGAGCCCCTCCAGGAGAGTCTGTTCCGGGCCCAGAAAACCCATGGCGAGCAGTACAAGCTGAGCCGGGATCACACGTTCGCTCCCGGGGATCTCTTTCGGTACAAGTCGGCCATGGTCGGCAACCCACTCGATCCGCACGGTATGAAGTTCCTTGACCCGGCCCTTCTCGTCACCAACGAACTCCCGGGTCATGATCTCGAAATCCCGGGGATCGCTGCCGAAAATCGCCTGGGCTTCCTCTTGTCCATAATCGACGCGAAAAATCCGCGGCCATTGCGGCCACGGGTTGTCCGGGCTTCGATCCTGAGGCGGTCTCGGCAGAATCTCGAGTTGGATCAGACTGCGACAGCCGTGGCGCATCGCCGTGCCGACACAGTCGGTCCCCGTGTCGCCGCCTCCGATCACGACAACGTCGAGATCCTTGGCAGAGATGTACTCGCCGTCGCGCAACCCGCTCGACAGAAGATTTCGGGTGTTCGCCGTCAGAAACTCCATTGCGAAGTGGATCCTTGCGAGATCGCGACCCGGTATCGACAGATCGCGCGGGCGGGTGGCACCCGTGCAGAGGACGACCGCATCGAACTCTTTCCGCAGTCGCTCGGACGGGTAGTCTGTCCCTACCGCAACTCCCGTCAGGAACTCGATCCCCTCGGCAGCGAGCAGGTCGACTCTCCGCTGAACGATCTGCTTGTCGAGCTTCATGTTGGGGATGCCGTAGGTCAGAAGTCCCCCGACGCGATCTTCGCGCTCGAACACCGTCACATGATGACCGACCCGATTCAATTGGGCCGCGCATGCGAGTCCCGCGGGGCCGGACCCGACGATCGCCACCTTCTTACCCGTCCGCAGAGCAGGAGGCTCCGGCTTGATCCAGCCTTCTTCGAAAGCCCGATCGATGATGGCGCACTCGAGACTCTTGATCGTCACCGCCGGCTCATTGATTCCAAGAACGCAGGAAGCCTCACACGGGGCAGGACAGACACGGCCGGTGAATTCCGGGAAATTGTTGGTTTTGTTCAACCGCTCGTAGGCTTCTCTCCAGAGTCCGCGATAGACGAGATCGTTCCATTCGGGGATCAGGTTGTTGACCGGACAACCCGTCTGTTTGCCGTCAATGTCCCCACCGACGTGGCAGAACGGGATGCCGCAGTCCATGCAGCGCGCGGCCTGGCGACGAAGAAGATCGTCTCCGGGCCAAGGGTGAAACTCGTCCCAGTCACGGACGCGTTCCACGGGTTCGCGCGCCGGACCGGTCTCCTTCCGGTATTCCATAAATCCTGTCGGTTTTCCCATACTTCTCAGTCCTCACACACTGCCGTCACTCCATCCCTCGCTGATGGGAGGGTTCGGGACCGGCCCCGACGCGGGTGGCCGCCTGGAAGGAGACGATGGCGGATCAGTTGCCGCCCGCCCGCATTCGGTCTTCCACGTTCTCCTGGAAGGCCAGCATGAGCACTTCCTCTTCACTCCGCCCGGCCCTCCGATTCCGATTCTGGGCTTCGATGACCCTGGCGTAGTCGTTCGGATAGACCCTCACAAAGCTCCGTGACGCGCTCTTCCAATCGTCCAGGATCTCGAGCGCGAGCCGACTTCCGGTCAGATCGAGATGCCGCTTGATGAAATCGCGGATGAACCGGCGCTCCTTCGCTTCTTCGACTTCGAAGAGCTTGACCATCTCTCGATTGCAGTGGTCGGACAGACTTCGTTCCGGATCGAAGACATAAGCGATGCCACCCGACATGCCCGCGGCAAAGTTGCGCCCCGTCGGACCAAGAATGATCACCTTACCTCCTGTCATGTACTCGCAGCCATGATCCCCGACTCCCTCGACGATGGCATTGACGCCGCTGTTCCGAACACAGAAACGCTCGCCTGCAATCCCGGAGATGAACGCTTCACCGGCGGTTGCGCCATAGAAAGCGACGTTTCCAATGATCACGTTTTGCTCCGCCGCATAGGCGGCTTTGCGCGGAGGGAACACGACGATGCGACCACCCGAGAGTCCCTTCCCCAGATAGTCGTTGGCGTCACCCTCCAAGGTCAGGGTCATACCAGGGGGTGTGAAGGCCCCAAAACTCTGTCCGGCAGAGCCTTTGAAGAGTAGATTGATGGTCCCGTCCGGCAGTCCCTTGGCACCGTATCGGCGGGTCACCTCGCTTCCCAGAATCGTTCCGACGACACGATCCGTGTTGTGGATCGGCAGCGTGACCGAGACGGGGAACTTCCGCTCGAGAGCAGGCTGACACAACTTCATCAGATGTGTATTGTCGAGCGCCTTATCGAGACCGTGATCCTGCGGAATCCGACAGCGCCGGCCGACATAGCGGGGCACCTTCGGTTGAAACAGAACCGGACTCAGATCGAGTTTTGCGGCCTTCCAATGATCTGCCGCCGGATCGCTTTCCAGACACTCGCTTCGACCCACCATCTCCTCGAACGTCCGAAAACCGAGCTCGGCCATCCATTCCCGGACTTCCTCCGCGATGAAACGCATGAGATTGACCACGAATTCGGGCCGACCCGCAAACTTCTTGCGCAACTCCGGATTCTGGGTGGCCACACCCACCGGACAGGTATTGAGATGGCAGACGCGCATCATGACGCAGCCCAGCGCTACCAGAGGCAAGGTCCCGAAACCGAACTCTTCCGCACCGAGAAGTGCCCCGATGATGACGTCACGTCCGGTCTTGATCTGACCATCGACTTCGAGGGTCACGCGCCCGCGCAGATCGTTCAGCAGCAGCGTCTGCTGCGTCTCGGCCAGGCCCAGTTCCCAGGGAACGCCGGCGTGCTTGATACTCGTCATCGGAGAGGCACCGGTGCCGCCGTCGTAACCACTGATCAGTATCACATCGGCATGAGCCTTTGCCACACCTGCTGCGATCGTTCCGACGCCGACTTCAGATACGAGTTTGACACTGATCCGCGCCCCGGTATTGGCATTCTTCAGGTCATGAATCAGCTGAGCCAGATCTTCGATCGAGTAGATGTCGTGATGGGGCGGCGGCGAAATCAGGCCGACCCCTGGCGTCGAGTGACGCACGCGCGCAATCTCCGGATACACCTTGTGTCCCGGCAACTGTCCACCCTCACCCGGCTTGGCTCCCTGAGCCATTTTGATCTGGATCTCCCGGGCATTGACCAGGTACTCGCTGGTCACACCGAAACGGCCGGAGGCTACCTGCTTGATGGCGCTGCTGCGGGAATCGCCGTTCGAATCCGGTACGTAGCGGGCGGGATCTTCACCCCCTTCTCCCGTGTTGCTTCTGGCTCCCAAGCGGTTCATGGCTATCGCCAGCGTCTCATGGGCTTCCCGGCTGATCGAACCGTAGGACATGGCCCCACCCTTGAAGCGGCGGACAATCGAATCGACCGACTCGATCTCACCGATGGGGACCGGTCCGCTCGAACTCGGCTTCAACCGAAGCAACGACCGCAACGTCGCCATATGGTCCGCCCGGTCATTGACCTCCGTGCTGTAGCGTTTGTATTGCTCGTAGTCACCGGTCCGGCAGGCGTTCTGAAGCATGTGGACCGTTTTCGGATTGAACAGGTGGAACTCGCCATCTTTCCGCCATGTATAGGCTCCTCCGGCATCCAAGAGGCGGTGGCCCGCCGGGCGCTCGGGAAAGGCCTTCTCATGGCGCCTCCGGACTTCTTCGGCGATGGTGTCGAGATCGATCCCACCGATCCTGGAAACCGTACCCGTAAAGTACCGGTCGATCACACTCCGATGGATGCCCAGCGCCTCGAAAATCTGAGCACCATGGTAGCTCTGGACAGTCGAAATTCCCATCTTCGACATCACCTTGACCACACCCTTGATGGCCGCCTTGATGTAGTTTTTGACGGCCGTCTTGTGCTCGATTCCCGGAAGCAGGCCCTGACCGATCATGTCGTCGAGCGTTTCGAACGCAAGGTAGGGATTGACCGCACTCGCTCCGTACCCGATGAGCAGGGCAAAGTGGTGCACTTCACGGGGTTCCCCGCTCTCGACGAGCAGGCCCACCCGCGTGCGTGTCTCCTCGCGGATCAGGTGGTGATGCACCGCGGACAGGGCCAGCAGCGCCGGAATCGGCGCCATCTCGCGGTCATGCCCTCGGTCGGACAGGATCAGAATCTCGCAGCCCTCGGCGATGGCACGGCTGGCCTCGCGACAGAGCGCATCCAGCGAGGACTCGAGGCCCTCCCCCCCGCTCGCAACGGGAAAGAGTGTGGGGATCATGCGGCTCTGGAATCCATGCAGCCCACCGGGACCTTCCAGAGAGCCGTCCAACTGCCTGAGCTTCTCCAGCCCTTCGTTGCTCAGAATGGGAGCTCCCAGCAGAATCTGGCGTGCCGATTCGGGTTGCGCCTCCAGCAGGTTTCGCTCCGGTCCGATCGTGACGTCGTGAGAAACGATGATCTCTTCACGAATCGAGTCGATCGGCGGATTGGTGACCTGTGCGAAGAGCTGCTTGAAGTAGTTGAACAGCAACTGAGGTCGCTCCGAGAGGACCGCCAGGGAGGCGTCGTTGCCCATCGAACCGACCGGCTCCGCACCGTTGAGAGCCATGGGCGTCAAAATGAGCTTCAGTTCCTCCGACGTGTACCCGAAAACCTGCTGACGCAACCTGACTGTTTCGGGATCCACCGGATGCATGAAATCCGGGTCGGGCAGATCATCGAGCGCCACCTGGTGTCGATGCACCCACTCTCCGTAAGGCTGCTCACCTGCAATCCGCTCCTTGATCTCTTCATCCGAGACGATTCGCCCCTCCTCGGTGTCCACGAGCAACATACGACCGGGCTGGAGTCGGCCCTTGTACTCGACCTGCTCGGCCGCAACCGGCAGGACACCGACCTCGGAAGCCATGATCACAAGACCGTCTTTCGTTACGTAGTACCGCGACGGTCGCAGGCCATTGCGGTCGAGAACGGCCCCGATTCGAGTCCCGTCCGTAAAAGCCACGGAAGCGGGGCCATCCCAAGGCTCCATCAGACACGAGTGATAGCGATAGAAGTTCCGTTTCCGCTCGGACATCGACTCATGCCCTTCCCAGGGTTCCGGGATCATCATCATGACGGAATGCGGCAGGGATCGACCTGCCAGATGCAGCAGCTCGAGGGCGTTGTCGAAAATCGCCGAATCGCTTCCCGTCTCGTCCAGCACCGGGAGGACTTTCTCGATGTCGTCCCCGAACAGCTGCGAGGAGAACAGACTTTGCCGTGCCCGCATCCAGTTGATATTTCCCCTCAAGGTGTTGATCTCTCCGTTGTGCGAGAGATAGCGGTACGGATGGGCCCGAGCCCAGGTCGGAAACGTGTTGGTGCTGAAGCGCGAATGAACCATAGCCAGAGCTGTCTCCATGGACGGATTCTGGAGGTCCGGATAGAAGGGCAACAGCTGGTCCGACTTCAGCATTCCCTTGTAGACGAGCGTCCGATGCGAAAGGGAACAGACGTAGAAGTGGGCGCTCTCCGGAATCCCAAGTGTCTGGATGCGATTTTCGATCTGTCGCCGAATCACGAAGAGCTTGCGCTCGAAGGCCATCGGGTCGTCCAAGCCGTCGGCCCGGCCGATGAAAACCTGACGGATGACCGGCTCGGAGGCTTTGGCGCTCAGTCCCAGCGTCGTACTGTTGGTTGGAACCGTACGCCAGCCGAGAACCTTCTGTCCTTCCTCTTCCGCAACCTGCTCGAACAACCACTCGAAGTGATAACGAGCTTCCGGATCCGTAGGCAGGAAGACGAGTCCGGCGCCGTACGCTCCCGGCCTCGGAAGTCGAAAGTGAAGATCCGTGCGGAAATCCTGAAAGAAGCGATGCGGCATCTGGATGAGAATCCCTGCCCCGTCGCCCGTATCCGCCTCGCAGCCACAGGCTCCGCGATGGTGCAGGTTGTTCAGGACCTCGATGGACTGCTTCAGGATCGTATGCGACCTGCGACCGTTCATGTCCACCACGAATCCCACTCCGCAAGCATCATGCTCGAATGCAGGATCGTACAGCCCCTGACTATTTGGATTCCCTCGTCTCGACATACTTCTACTTTCTCCCAGACCTTTCCGTGTTCACCAAAGATACCATGAGAATTGCAAATGGTTAATCAAAGTACGATAGAGAAAACTCATCGATCAAAGAAGTATTTTCGATTCCACTTCCGTTACGCAGACGGGTGCCCGGCTGCGACGACGCTGCCGGTTCTTACATGACGACTGTGTCGACCTCGAGACAGCTAGAACTGCGCAGGTTTCGAGCGGAGAAGCGGCTATTGCCGGTAGTTCCAGAGCAACTCCACCGTCGCTCCGCCGATGCCGTCCGTGTCGATGTAGGCGAATCGGCCCGAGCCCGGCTTACCCTTTTCTCCCCAACTCCCCGACTGTGAGACCGAAAAGCCCCGATCCTCGAAGAAGTCGATCGCCTGATCCATATCGTCGACGTCGAAAGCGAAGTGGTGGAAGCCCTCTCCATGAGAGTCGAGTGCTTCGTAGTAGACACTGGGACCCTGCAGCGGTTCGATCCATTCGTAGGTGATGTCGCTGTGGCGCTGCCAGCCCAGTCGTTGATCGAAGGTCCCCTTTCGGCCCCGGTACTCCAGATCCCCGAGGGCGCCGTGTGTGATCTCCATGGCACCAAATCCGAGCTTCTCCCAGTAGGCGGAGACCGGCTTCAGATCTCGCACGATGAAGGCGTACTGGGAAGGACGCAGCGAGATCGGCAACCGGCAATCGAGAGGTTTCACGGGGGCCGAGTACTCGACGAGGCCCAGCCGGGCGTGCCCATCTTCCGCCGTGGCAAGGTAGACCGTTGTCCGCACGCTCCCGGCGACCTTGACGGTCGACCTCTGGATGGGCTGAACTCCGAGCTTCGCAATCCGATCGAGTTCCTGGTTCAGTCCCTCCGGGCCGTCCAATCGGTAGTTGAGGCTGAAAATGCTCGGCCCTCGGCGTTTCAGGCTGGCTGCATAGATGCTGTTGCTCGACACGGGTTCGATCCAGAGGATCTGAAAACCTGCCAGGTTCCCCCGAGCCAGCTTCACTTGAACGGAAACCGGCCGGCCATCGGCATCGCGGCTTTCGAGCGTCTGAGGCCCCAGCTTTTCAACCCCGAAACCCAGTTTTTGCCAGCCATCGACGACACCGTCGAGACTTGGGACGACCCAGTCGACGCTGTCGACATGGCGATAGCACTCGGGAATCTGGCCAAGCAGGGACGAACCCCCGAGCACCAAGCCGACAGTCAAAATGACACTTCCCATCTTCATCGATATTTCTCCTTTTTCGTTCATGGCTCGAGGATCACTTTGAGGCCCTCCCGCCGGCTCGCTACGCCGAATGCCTCAGCGAAGCGGTTGAGCGAATAGCGATGGGTGACCAGCGAGCGGACATCGACCAGGCCTCGCTCTACCAAGACCGCCGCGCGTTCATAGGTATGCTTCATCCGTCGAACAAGCTTGACGGTCAGTCCCTTGCGACGTGACGCGGAGGCCGAGAAGGAGATCCGGTCGTCGGCCGGGATCCCGACGAGAATCACTCGGGCACCCGGCGAGGCGGTGATCATCGCCGTTTCCACGGCCGAACCGTCACCGGCAGCCTCGAACACGACATCGAGGCCGCGCCCTTTGGTCAGCGACAATACCTCCCCGGCCTCTTCGCCGCTGCGCGCCAGAACCGCATCGGTCGCCCCAAATTCCCGTGCGGCATCGATTCGATGCGCCAGCGGATCGGTGGCGACGATTCGCGAGGCGCCACTCAGTCGCATCAGCTGGACCAGCAGCAGTCCGATCGGTCCGCAGCCGACAACGCCCATGGTCATTCCGGGCCTCAGGTGAGCCAGATCGACCGAGTGGAGCGCGACTCCGAGCGGCTCCAGCATGGCACCATCCGCAGGGCTGAGCGACTCCGGCATGGGATATAGACACCGTGTCGGCCAGGCCATCTTCTCTCTGAGCGCGCCGTCGTCCCGATCGTGTCCGGCAAAATGCAGATGCGAACAAAAGTTCGGGTCGCCTCGGAGGCAGAACTCGCAAGCACCACAGGCAATCGCCGGGTCGACGGCGACAGGCCGACCCTTCCAGTTCCCCGATTCCGCGACAGCGGCAAATTCATGCCCGAGCACGAGGGGACGACTCAATCGTGCATCCCCAATACCGGCCTCACCCAGCCAGTGAAGATCGCTTCCGCAGATACCGACGGCGGAGATCCGAAGCAGATCTTCTCCCGCGTCCGGGACCGGCACGGGCCGACGGACCAGTCTCAACTGCCCTGTTCCATGCAGCTCGAGTGCCTGCATCGAGTCATTTCCCCCAATTGATGCGTTCATGCTGCTCCCGATTCTACCCCGGACTTGCAGTCGGCGAGATCAACCTTCACTATCTTATTCTCACAAGCTCACCAAGCAAGTCGCGAAAGGAATGGCGGATGGCCGAGACGTTGAGAGAACTTCGGGAAGAGGTGCTGGAAGCGAACCTGGAACTTGTCCGGCAGGGCCTGGTTGTCTCCACCTTTGGAAATGCCAGTGGCGTCCTCCGTAAGGAAAGCCTGGTTGCGATCAAACCAAGCGGCGTCAGTTACGATCGCCTTCGACCGGTCGACCTGGTCATCACGAATCTCCAGGGTGACATCGTCGAGGGTGAGCTCCGACCCTCCTCCGATCTGGCGACGCATCTCGAACTCTATCGATCCTTCCCGGAAATCGGCGGTGTCGTCCACACGCATTCGAGGTTTGCTACGTCCTGGGCCCAGGCGCACCAAGCCATTCCATGCTACGGGACGACCCATGCCGACTACTTCCACGGTCCGGTTCCTCTCACGGAGCCGATGACCTCCGAAGAAATCGTGGACGCCTACGAACTGAACACGGGAAAGGTCATCGCCCGACGCTTCAAGGAGCTCGATCCGAAGAGCTTTCCTGCAGTTCTGGTCGCCGGACACGGACCTTTTTGCTGGGGTCCGTCGGCGCCGGAGGCCGCGCACACGGCGGTGCTGCTCGAGGAGATCGCACGGATCGCTTATTACACGAGAACCATCAATCCCGACGTGCAACCGATCGGCCGGAGCCTGCTGGACAAACACTTTCTGCGCAAACACGGGCCGAAGGCCTATTACGGGCAGGAGGGGGGACCGAAGGCTTGAACACCCTTCAGCTATCCCCTGAGGCGCCGCAATTCGGGCAGCACGTCCCCGAACGCGATCGGCTCCGCATCCTTCGAACCCAGTCCGAAATAGAGCTTGCGAAAGAGGCCGTGGAGCGTGTCGTAGACCTCTTTCGTCGAGCGGTCCGGCTCGATGACGCGATAGTCGGGACACAAAGCACTCTGCGCGTCCTCGATCGAGGCAAACGTACCTGCAGCGAGGAACGCAAAGATTGCCGACCCCAGGCTCGTGACCTCCTGCTTCGGCACCATTACCGGTTTCTGGAGCACGTTGGCATAGATCTGATTTAGAACCTCGTTCTTTTGCGGGATACCACCTCCGTTGATGACACGGTGGATGGCCACACCATGCTCGGCCATTCGCTCCAGAATGATCCGAGTGTGGAACGCTGTGCCCTCGATTGCGGAAAACAGCTCATCCTGCGCGTTGTGGGTCAGGTTCCATCCCAGGGTCACGCCCCCCAGTTCCGCATTCACAAGAACGGTGCGATCGCCATTGTCCCAGGTCAGCCGAAGGAGTCCCGTCTGACCGGCCCGGTAAGCCTCCAGCCCCACCGACAACTGTCCAACCGAGCTTCCGGCCCGACGCGCAATGGCCTCGAAGATGTCTCCCGTCGCTGAAAGCCCGGCCTCGATCCCAAAGTAGTCGGGATGTACCGACCCTTTGACGACGCCGCAGACGCCCGGGATCAAGTCGACCTGCCCGGCAATCGCCATGATACAGGTGGAGGTCCCTACGACGTTGACGACATCGCCCTCGCTGACGCCCGCACCGACGGCGTCCCAGTGAGCGTCGAAAGCACCAACCGGGATGGGTATCCCGGGACGCAAGCCGAGCTTCTCCGCCCAGGCCGGTGCCAGTTCGCCCGCCACGTGATTGGACGTGGCATAGAGGCCGGTGAGCTTTTCCGTGATGCCCTCGAGCAGAGGATCGACCGACACCAGAAATTCCTCGGACGGAAATCCGCCCAGGTCCTCGTTCCACATCCATTTGTGTCCCATTGCGCAGATGCTGCGCGGAAGGCGGGCCGGATCCGTGATCCCGCACAGGGTTGCAGCAACCATGTCGCAGTGCTCGATAGCGGCGGTGAGGCGGCCCCGCTTCTGGGGATTGTGCCGGAGCCAGTGCAGCAGCTTGGCAAAGCCCCATTCGGACGAGTACACGCCGCCATACCAACGGATCGCCTCGAGATCCCGCTCTTGAGCGAGCCGGGTGATGAGTGCGGCTTCTTCTTTTGCCCGATGGTCGCACCAAAGGTAGTAGTCGTCGAGGGGTTCCAGGTTCTCGCCCAGCGGAAGCACCGTGGACCCGGTCGTATCGACGGCGATGGCCCCAACATCGTCCCCCCGGACCCCGGCATTCTCGAGCGCCTGGCGGGTGGCTTGGACCAGTGCCTCCATGTGGTCTCCGTGCCGCTGCGTCGCATGATCCGGATCTTCCCGCCTCCGGATCAGGGGATACTCGGCGGTTGCGGATCCGAGGCGCCCTTTTTCGCTGTCCACGATTGATACGCGGACACTCAGTGTGCCGAAGTCGACACCTGCCACGATAGACATCGCGTCTCTCCTTCTCAGTGATGCAGATACATGTCCCAACCCAGGTATCGGGTCGTCGCTTCGTGGAAAACATGCGCGACGGAGGACAGGTTGGCCGCGACATGGTGCTCAAATCCGTTCTCGCAGATGAAGTGCAGAAGCTCCTGGAGGTCCGGGATTTCCGCCACTCCGTAGCCACCGAACGTCTCCAACGGATCGTCCGTGAACCGTCCCTGTCCCACGTAGCCGCAGATGACGCCGTTCAACTCGTCGGTCGAAATTCGCGCAAACGTCATGGGAGCAGCCTTGACGCGTCCGACCACGGTTCCAAAGGTGCCTTCCTTCCCGACGGCGCCGGCGATGATCTCCTGATAGTCCATCACGACGTCTTCGAAGAAATGCCTGGGCAGATTCGAGCAGTGGAAGCAGACCGTCTTGTCGGGATCGTCTCCATAATTGTTATTCCAGTCCAAAAGGGCACTGGGTGTCTCGGACGCCAGCTGAAGTCCATACATGGCGACAACGCCGCAGACGTCGACCTCGCAGGCGGCCGGAAGAAGGGAGTTGCTCATCATGCTCATGACCGTGCAGGGCACGACGCCATAGTATTGTTCAATCGCCGTCCAGCACTGAACGGCGCTCATCGTGACCTCAGCCTCGCACATCCACTCTTCGACGACCGTGGCAAGCTTGGCCATCCTCATCAGCGATTCCTCCGGAACCCCCGAGGTCGGAACGTAGGCCCGAATCTCATCCAGCTTCTTCTGCACCGCACCGTCGGCGTCGGCCCGTTTCTGGATCCGTCCGAGGATTTCGGAGAGGTCCACGGTTTCCACCGCGATACCGGACAGCTCGAGCAGCTTCTCGCTGTAGCGAACGGTATTGAAGGCGGCGGGGCGGGCACCGATTGCTCCGATCCGCGCACGTCGGAGTCCTCCCGAGACACGACACACGCCGGTGAACCACTCCAGATCCTGGCGGAACTCTTCCGATCCGGGCGCGACGGTGTGAGAACGGGTCAGGGAAAAGGGGATCCCGTACTGGCGCAGATTGTTGCAGGCCGACATCTTCCCGCAGAAACTGTCGCGGCGGTGTTGAAGACCCATCTTGGCGGCGGCGTCGGGCGTGGCCTGCACGAGCACCGGGACATCAAGCCCCGAGAGCCTCAGGGTCTCGGCGATCCCACGCTCGTCACCGAAGTTCGGGAGGGTTACGACAACACCGTCGATCTCGTCGCGGTGCTGCTTGAAGAGGTCCGCACACTTCCTTGCTTCGGCCCGCGTCTCGACGGCTCCGAACTTCGTATCCTCCGGACCTGGGCATACGACTTTGATTCCGGCCTTCTCGAGCACACCGATCATCTCCGTCCGGCCCGATTCCGCAAGATGATCGGGGAAGAACCCCCGGTTGCCTACGATCAGCCCCAGTGTCATCTGCTTCTTCATGATCTCCCTCGCCTCCGTTCGATGAACCAACGCCAGCCTGCACCCGGTCTCCAGCGCGATCGCGGCAACCCGATGCAGACCGCAGGCTAGAACTCTAACCCGAGATTCCGAAAAAGAAAACGTGTCTCAACGCAGGTAATGCAGTATGAGCCAGCCCAGGATGACGGCACTGAACACGATGAGGATGGTCAGCAAGAGGCTGGCAGGGGGGGCATCATCCGAATCGTCCCAGTCCTGGAACTGATACTTGTCCATCTCGTCCGGACCCGGCCCCTCGGCAACCGGCAGTCTGCGCGAGTCCGGCTCCAGTCTCACGAGGCGGGGCAGGAACGCGGCTCCGATGAGCAGTATGAGGCCGAAGACGACGGTCAGCCAGAGATAGTTCCCCGAGAGCACGATGACGACCGCCAGACAGACCAACAGAAAGAGGCAGAACAAAATCTGAAAGTAGAAAAGCGAAACCGTCGGACGAAACTCCAGTCCGCATCGAGGGCACCGGAGGCGGCGCGCAAAAGGCCTTCTCCAAAGGCGGGCTTTGCAGACGGGGCAGATGTGCGTCATGAGAGACCTTCAGTATCCCTGATAGAAGAAGCCGCGGGGAATGCGCACGTCCATCAGCGATGCCGCAACGACCGACGCGACCTTGCTGCGCAGAGGCACCACGTCGCCTTCACCATTTGGATGGAGCCGACTCGTCAGTAAGATCACGATTGTCTCCGTGTAAGGATCGAGCCAAACGGAGGTCCCCGTGTAGCCCGTATGTCCAAACGATCCGGTTGGAAACAGGTCTCCCCGAACCGTACTGAAACGGGTCTCGATATCGAATCCGGCACCCCGCCAATCCGGGCTCGAGCGGGCCTCCTGCGGTGTCGACATTTTGAGCGCACCGAGCGGAGAAAGAATCCTGACACCCCGGTAGTCGCCGCCGTTCAGGAGCATCTGGGCCCAAATAGCGATGTCGTCTGCCGTCGAAAATACGCCGGCGTTTCCGGCGACGCCCCCCATACGTGCTGCCGTCGGATCGTGGACCTTTCCCCTCAACATCTCACCGTCCCGAAGGATCGTCGGGACGAGTCGTTCCTTCTTCTCGGGTACCGGAAGGAACCCCGTATCGATCATGCCGAGCGGCTTGAATATCCGCTGGCCGGCAAATTTATCGAGCGTCATCCCCGAGACCCGGTGAACGACCTCACCGAGAAGGACATAGTTGATATCGCTGTAAATGAACTTTTCTCCCGGATCGGAAACGAGTCGCTCCCGGCAGGCGAGTTCAATAGCTCGATCATAGCCTTCCCACTTGGGCAGGAGATCCAGATCCGGCCGCAACCCGGAGTGATGCGTCAGAAGATGCAGCAGGGTGACCTTCTCCTTGCCGCGCCTCGCAAAGTTCGGGATAAAATCACTGACCGGTTCGTTGAGCGCAATCCGTCCTTCTTCGACCAGAATCATGATCGAGGTTGCGGTTGCGATCACCTTGGTCAGCGACGCCACATCGAAAATGGAATCGACGGTCATCTGCTCCACTTCCGGCTCCTTGGATCGTAGTCCGAAAGCCTTTCTGTAGACCGTCTTGCCCCGACGAGCTACGAGCAGCACGGCTCCCGGAATCTCCTCGGCATCGATCGAAGCCTGTATGACACCGTCGAGCCGTGTGAGCCGCTCGGGTGAGATCCCCAGTTCCGCCGGCTGACCGGCGGGCAGACTCTGGCTGAGACCCACCGCCGAAATCCACGGCAGCACCAGCAGGAGCAGCAGGAACCAGAGCTTCAACAGAGAACGGGGACTTTGGGGGAGGAGGAAGTCATGATGCATTGCGATTCACATTCTACCCGCTTTTTCCGACAGTCTTCCCGGCGTGCGAGCGGCACCGGCTTCACCGGGCCGTCACGGCTTCCGGGACCGGATCCTGGTTCTGCCGGGCCGGAGTCTTTGGTGGCATCAGATGCAGCAACGCCATCCCGTCCGGCTCCTGTCCGGTCGGCAGTCGACCCTTGATGGTCCAGTCGGTCATATCGACGACCGTCACGAGATCCGCGTTGCTGCTCGCCACGTAGGCTCGTTCTCCGAAGGGATCCGCGACAATTCCGATGGGCACGGGACTGAGCTCGAGATCTTTGAAGCGTCCATCCCCCTCCCCGGGTTTCAAAGCCATCGGAACCCT
Organism: uncultured Acidobacteriota bacterium; assembly: GCA_963823995.1. Classification (GTDB taxonomy): domain Bacteria; phylum Acidobacteriota; class UBA6911; order RPQK01; family JAPXNP01; genus JARRKC01. The sequence goes on along the minus strand of CAWGNQ010000006.1, from coordinate 354,698 downwards.
CGCGATTTCATGGTGGTCGGGCACCGAGAATACGGCCAGATCGCCCGACTGCGCGTTCGATATCATGACCCGCTCACCATCAGGGGTGAAGCGCACGCGGATGGGAGAACTCGCACAGGGGATCCGATCGGTGACCTCCAGTGAACCCGTGTCGACCACCGCCAGCTCATCCTTCAACCGGTTCGCAACCCAGAGCTCCCGACCGTCAGGTGACAGGTCCAGGCCCTCGACACCTTCTCCGAGAGCCAGATTCGTGACGAGGCTGCTGTCCCCAATGTCCAGCACGGAGATGGTTCCACTGCGGATGTTCGCGACGTAGGCGCGTCTTTCGTCCGGACTCAGGACGAGCATGTGCGAGCCGCGCTGCGTCGTCGGTATCGCTTTCTCGATCTTCCCGCTTCTCACGTTGACGACCAGTACGCTCTGACTGTCCTCAGCGGTCACCGCAACCCGCTCGCCGTCATGGAAGAACTGGATTCCATGGGGTCGGCGAAACCGCCCCAGCGGAATCGTCCGGCTCACGCGCATCTTTTTCAGATCGAGCACGGTCAGACTGAATCCTGCGTTCTCCTGGCTGCCGTAATTGCAGGCGACGACCACTCCGCTCGCTGAGTCACCGGCTGCCTCGTGCGGCGCTACGCCGGTGACGAGCGTTCCCTTCGTCCTTCCGGTATGGACATCGATCACCGTGGCCGAGTGTCCCGCCTTGTTCAGAACGACCAGAAGATCCTGAGGAGCCGGCGGCTCCTTCTCCGCGCAGCCGCTGAAAAGCAACACCACGAGAAGTCCCACACCAAGCACACCCTGCGTCATTCGTTCCCAAGTCACGCCGTATAAGGTACCTTAAAGCTGCTGAAAGCGTTGACACAGGAGGCTCCGAAACTGCGATGAGTCGACCACTCGGACCCGGACAGCGAAGGTCCGCAGTGCGTCAGATCACCGTCGAGCCATTCGAGGTAGAGTATTTCTTGGTTTTTCCCGAAGCCGAGTTCGAGGGAGACGAGGAGACGAGAGTGGGAGCATCGGACCGAAGAGCCCTGTCGTGGACGAGGTCTCCACGCTGGTGCCGAAAACCTGGGGAGGTGATATCGTGAGCGGACGTGCCGCCTGGTTGCTTCTTCTCCTCCTCTGTTCGGGTTGCGTTGAGAGCCCGCGCTTCGAGAGATTCCAGACAGGAGCGGATCAGCTTTTCGATGAGCCCTATCTCTCATGGATCCGGGGCAAGAATGTCGCGATGATTTCCAATCAGACCGGTGTGACCGAGGGTCTAAAGCCCGTCTATGCCCTCCTCGCCGAAAGCCCCGAGGTACATCTCACCGCGCTGTTTGCTCCCGAACACGGACTCAACGGTCAGCTTCCCGCCGGCGCCGACGTTCCGGATCAACCTCACGTCTACAGCCTCTACGGCAAGGATCGAGCCCCGACTCCCGAGATGCTGAAAGGTGTCGACGTGCTGATCTACGACGTCCAGGACGTCGGGGCGCGTTTCTACACGTACATTTCCACGATGGATGCGGCCATGGCGGCCGCCGCCCGGCAGCGGATTCCCTTCCTGGTGCTCGACCGGCCGGACCCGATCGACGGAGGACGTGTGGAGGGACCGGTCCTCGAAAAGGTCTTCCGGTCTTTCGTGGGAACCCACGCACTTCCGATCCGGTACGGTATGACGCCCGGCGAATTGGCAGGCCTCCTCAAGGCGGAACGGGGCCTGGACCTGGTCCTGTGGGTCGTCCCACTGAAGGGTTGGAAGCGCGCAAGCTACTTTGAGTCCACGGGACGTCAGTGGATTCCTCCGTCACCGAACATGCCCACGGTCTTCACGGCCGTCGTTTACCCGGGCACCTGCCTGATCGAGGGCACGAACCTCTCGGAGGGTCGCGGGACGACTCGGCCCTTCGAACTGATCGGGGCGCCCTGGCTGAATGCCGATGTACTCGCCGTCCTGCTGAACAACCAGCATCTGCCAGGCGTACATTTTCGCCCCCAGCCCTTCACCCCCAGCTTCTCGAAGTACCAGGGAGAGCTCTGCCAGGGCATCCAGATTCATGTCCTTGATCGGGACCAGTTCCAACCTGTCCAGACCGGCCTCTACATCATCCGGGAGGTCCTGAACCTGCATCCCGAGGAATTCCGTTTCGAGAACGAGACGTTCGACCGGCTCGCCGGAAACAGCTGGATCCGCAGGATGCTGAACGAAAGTCGGGCCGTGGATGCGATCGTCAATCGATGGCAGCCCGTCCTTGCCGAATTCAAGCAGCGGCGCGAGAAATACCTGCTGTACTGAGGGATTGACGATGTGCGATCTGTCGATGTTCGGGTCCACAATCGAAAGTCTCAAAAACCGTCAATCCTCTCACTTCTTCTCGATCTGGGCCCTGTATCGGTCCAGCAGCCGGCTAAATTCCGGCGCGTAGCGCACAGCGTCGAACTCGCAATGGACGGATCGGAGCGCATCGACGACAGCGGGAACGTAGGTATCCGGCTCCCCCTGAAAAGCTTTCTCGAGCTGCTGGAGGGATTTCTCCTTCTCTCCGTGCTGGGCGAACAGGGCCGCCAGTCGATAGTGCAGCCGGGGCTTGTCAACTCCCAGGTCGAGTGCCCGAAGATACTCACCGAACGCGGCATCCGGCTTCTTCAAGCGCTCGAGGATGCTCCCCAGGCTGTAGTGGGCCTCTCCGGAGTTCGGACGAATCTCGACCGCACGGCCGAATCGTTCGCGCGCCTCCTCCGTCCTCCCCAGATTGGCGAGAATCGAGCCGGAATTGAACTGAGAGTCGAAGTCGTCCGGATCATTGACGAGGGCCTTCTTGTACGCGTCCAGCGCTTCGTCCGTGCGCTTCAGTTGCATCAAGAGATCACCCAGGTGACCCCAGACAAGCGCGTTCTTGGAATCTTTCTCGAGAGCCTTTCGAAAGTAGGTTTCCGCCTCGGCCAGGTGCCCTTCTTGCTTTGCCAGGATTCCGAGGTTGGCGAGCTCGGCCGGTGAAACGTCCGTGGCCCGTGCCAAGTACCGGCCGGCCTCCTCGAGCTGGTTGCGGTCCAACAGCAGTCCTCCGAGCTCGTGGACAAGGTCCGGATCGTCCGGACGGATCCGCTCGGCGGCACGCAGTTGTTCGAGCGCCTGGTCGCTTCGTCCGAGTCTTCGCTCGACGATACCCAGATAGAGGTGTGCATGGAAGTCATCCGGAAATGCGTCGAGATACTTCCGGTAGCTCGCCGCCGCCTCGTCGAGATGGTCGAGGTGGTGCTGGCACAGGGCGAGACTAAAGTAGACCTCGACCGGAGAGGGGTGGAGCTGCAGGACCTTCTCGTAGGCCTGAAGTGCCTTCTCGTAGTGTCCTGCGGCGTACTCCAGGTCTCCCAAGTCCTGCCAAAGGAGGAAATTGTCCGGATCAAGCTGCACGGCCCTGCTCAGGGGCGAGCGGGCCTCCTCCGGCCGGCCTTCGTCGATCAGGATGCGCGCCTTGAGGCCATACCCCCGAGCATCGTCGGGCTCCAGAGCGATCAATTGCTCCGACTGCTCGAGAGCGAGATCCGGCTTGGCCTCGTGTCGGTAGATCAACGCCAGATTGAACCGGGCGGCGGCGAAGTCCGGAGCGAGTTCTACGGCCTTTCTAAAGTACTCGGCCTGCTGCGGGGAAAATTCCTGATCCGTCCCGATCAGGGCTTCCCCTTTTCGGAACCACTCGACGGCTTCGGGCCGGATGTCCTGTGCCGTCTGAAGGGACAGCAGAAGAAGAACGATCAGTAACATGAGCTTGCGTATTCAGATGACTCGGCGACGCGATGGTTCCAGGAGGCGCCATCTCAGCAGCGGTTCTTCAGTTCGACAGGTTCTTCGGCGAATGCTCCTCGAGTGCCTTCACCAGAGCCGCACCCTCGGAGGGTGTCTTGACCTTATGTCCCAGAACGATCTGCCTGGCCGTCACCTTGCGCCCGTAGAGATCCTGGTTGGCTCCCGAGTCCTGGCGCAACGTCGACCCCGCCAGGGAAACCCCTGCAAACAGACCCTTGGAGCGCGAATAGGTGAGAATTTCGGCCGTCATCAGGGCATCGGTCGAGGCCTCGGCACTGCGGCCCTTCGGACCTGCCGCCACTGTGGCATCGGCACCAAGCTTGACCTTGCTCTTGAGTAAAGAGTCCGCGCCTTTCCGATTCATCACAAGGAGGATGAAGTCGGTCGCCGATCCTCCGATCTGCAGACCAAAACTTCCCCCTTCCAGCCGCATCATGGCCGGCGCACCCCAAGGGCCCTCAAAATCGGAGCCGCCGCGACAAACCATGGCACCTTTCCCGTAGCTGCCACCGATGCCGAGAGCGAACTTCTTGACGGAGGGGATGACCACCACACACTCCGCCTTGTCGAGCAGATCCTGCGGAATTCCCTCCGGCATGCTTAGAACTTCGCTGGTGACCTCGGCACACTCCTTGAGCCTTTCCCGCTCCTCCTTCGTGTCTGCCCAGATCACCGACTGCAGCGCGACCACTGCCACCAACCCAAAACAAGTTGCCCGTAGAGTCGACATGCCTGCACCCCGTCCTTTCCGATAGGGAGATTGACTGAAAGTCGATACTAGCATAGCGCAGGCGCGCCACCGGAAAGGAACACAACGTAGTGCCCGTCGTGTCGTTGTGGTGAGTACAATCGATCCGTCCGGGAAGAATCGCAACACGACGGCCACCACGTCGGAGGCTCACCATAACGGCTCAAAGGAGCACGATGCGGGAATCTCCGTGTCATGGTGGGAAGTCGTGTCGACGCGGTTCAATCGAAGACCGCGGCGTCGAAACGCGTCAGGTCCTGGAACTCTCGAAACCGCATCTGCACCTCCGTGAACGTCAACTCGCGCAGCCTCTCCAGGGAGAACTTCTCGACGTTGAAGCTCGCCATCACCGAACCGAAGACCACGGCCTGGCGGAGCGTGGCGTCGTCGGTCCGGCCCGTTCCGGCGAGGTAACCCACGAATCCGCCCGCAAAAGTGTCCCCGGCCCCGGTCGGATCGGCAACATCCTCGACCGGATAAGCGGGGATCCCGAACGTCTGAAGGTCCCGGCCGACCAGGCTGAATTTCACGACTCCGTATTCGCCCCGTTTGACCACGACAGTGCGAGGACCCCAATCCATGATCTTGCGGGCGGCCCTGACGAGCGAGGCCTCACACGCAAGGAGGCGGGTCTCATGGTCATTGATGACGAGTACGTCCACATGACGCAGGGTCTCCACGAGCGACTCGAAATGTCCCTCGATCCAGTAGTTCATCGTGTCGCAGACGACAAGGCGGGGAGCCCTGACCTGCGACAGGACCTGCCGCTGCAGCGTCGGATCGATGTTTCCCAGAAAAACGAATTCAGCACTCCGAAAACGCTCCGGAATGTTGGGACGAAAGTCTGCGAAGACATTGAGATGCGTCTCCAGTGTGGTGGCTTCATTCAGATCCCGAGTGTAATTCCCTTTCCATCGAAACGTCTCACCATCCAGATACTCGAGACCCTCGAGATCGACGTTGCGGCTCTCGAGAAGGAATCGATCTTCCGTTCGAAAGTCCTTGCCGACACATGCCACGAGCAGAACGGGAGTAAAGAAACTGGCTGAGACACTGAAGTAGGTGGCCGAGCCTCCGAGTGCATCTTCGACCCTTCCGAAAGGAGTTTCAACCGAATCATAGGCCACCGAACCAACGACCAACACAGGCATCCTTCACCTCTTCCTCTACTCCTCTAAGTACTTACTCTACTCCTCGACGTACTTGCCGATGATCGGCTCCAACCGGGCCCGGGTCTCCTCGGGAATGGAAGCCCGGTCGGTTATGATAGCGGTTTCCAGAGCGTGGCGGCACGTGCAGTCCGCCTCCGCGGGCAGAATTCTGACCGCTTCGGCAATCAGAGCCTTGGCGTGCTCGCTGTTCTTCCTGAGGTAGCCGAGCAGCATCTCGACGGTTACGTCTTCCCCCTCCTCGTGCCAGCAGTCGTAGTCAGTGACCATGGCAATTGTGACATAGCAGATCTCTGCTTCCCGGGCCAGCTTGGCCTCCTGGAGGTTGGTCATGCCGATCAGATCCATCCCCCAACTCCGATAGAGGCGGGATTCGGCACGGGTCGAGAAGGCGGGACCTTCCATGCAGACGTAGGTCCCGCCGCGCTTGATGGGAAACCGGATGTTGCCTGCGGCCTCCTGGACCAAACCCGCGAGTCTTGCGCAGATGGGGTCGGCGAACCCGATATGCGCGACCAGACCGTCTCCGAAGAAGGTCGAAATTCGCTGTCGTGTCCGATCGAGAAACTGATCCGGAAGCACGAAATCCATGGGGCGATGCACGTCGCGGAGAGAGCCTACGGCACTGGCCGAGAGGATGGAGCCGACGCCCAGCTTCTTCATCCCAAAAAGATTCGCACGAAAGTTGAGTTCCGTCGGAAGGAGACGATGTCCGCGTCCATGTCGAGCGAGAAAGGCCACCCGCTTGCCATGCAGTGTGCCCAGAATGAAGGCGTCACTCGGATCTCCGAAGGGCGTCTCCACGGCGACCTCACAGGGATCCTCCAGACCCTCGATTTCGTAGAGTCCGCTTCCTCCGATAATACCGATCTCAGCTTGCTGTCGTGCTGGCATCAATGCCGTCCTTTCCAGAATGTTTCGGGGGTAGCCGATGCCTCACCCGTTCGCTTTCCCGGGCGAGAACCGCGACTCAGGATGCGGAGCTGTTCCGGGACAGCGGGCGGCAAGAGAACTTGCCATCGCGCAGCTCCAGCCGGCCGAGAGGCGTCTCAGCGTCGTGTTCGAACAGGATCAGCCAATCTTCTTCGATCGCTCGACGATAGATGCGGCGTCGGGTGTCCATCGTCGTCAGCGGAAACAGATCATAGCCCATCACCCACGCCAGAGGCACGTGTGCGAGTGTTGGACACAGATCGGCAATGTAGAAAAGAACGTCGTTGCCCGATTCGATTCGGATCGACTGATGCCCGAGTGTGTGACCCGGTGTCGGGTCCAGGTGGATGCCGGGCACAAGCTCGGCGGGACCGTCCACGATCTCGAGCCGGCCGGAATCACGGATCGGTTGCCAGTTCTCTGCAAAGTAACTGGCCTGATTGCGTTCATTCGGATGGTCCGCGTCCTCCAGTTCCTGTCGCTGGACGACGTAACGAGCACGCGGGAAAGCAGGCTCGAGCGATCCGCCGTCCACGCGAATCGTATTGCCGCCGCAGTGATCGAAATGAAAATGGGTGTTGATGACCCAGTCGATGTCATCCGGAATGAGCCCGAGTCGATCCAGTTCGGCGGGGATAGCCGTCTCATGGGCAATATCGTAGATAGCGCGCTGTTTTTCGCTGTACTTGAAACCACAGCCGGTATCGATGAGGATGTTCTCCCGCCCGGTGCGGACCAGCAGGCAGTTCAGGCCGAGGCGGATGCGGTTTCGTGCGTCGGGCTGAATCCGCTTCTCCCAAAGCACACGGGGAACGACGCCGAACATGGCCCCGCCGTCCAGCGCGAACGTCCCGTCCGATAACAGATGCAGCTCAAAATCACCTACCTTGAGTTCCATGATTTCAACCTTCCGGAGGCGCCTCGCAGAGCTCGACCAGGACCCCCCCGGTCGAGTGAGGGTGAATGAAGACAATCCGGCGGCCCTCTGCCCCCTTGCGCGGCTCCTTATCGATCAGTTGCACGTCCATCTTCTTCAGACGCTCGAGAGTCGCATCGAAATCGTCCAGTTCCAACGAGATGTGGTGGATGCCTTCCCCCCGGTTCTCCAGGAACTTGGCAACCGGTGATTTTGGGTCGGTCGGCTCGATCAGCTCGATCAAAGAGTCCCCGACAGGCATCATCGCGACCTTGACTCGATCGTCCTTCACGAGTTCGGTCCGATCGCTTCGAAGGCCCAGCAAACGATAAAACTCCGAGACCACTGCGATGGAACGGGCGGCAATGCCCACATGTAGAATTCTCGTGACCATGATCTCCCCCTTCTCTTCCCGAACACGATCTCTGATCGTGCGGCTTTCCGGGACCCGCCTCGAGGTCACGGAGCAGTTTCACGCGAATCCGATGCCGCACTTTCTGCGGTGGACCGGATGCGCTTGAGGCAACGCAAGCGAAGGAACTCGGCAGCATCATAGGGATTCGTCTCTCCCAGAGCCACTCTTTCAGCCTGCCGATCCAACTCCGAATTGTCCAGCGTTCGACGGAAATCTTCCAGAACCTGCTGCTCCATCCGCTCTTCAATGCGGCGGCGCGCTGCTTCGACACGTCTCGTTTCGCCGAACTCCGACTCCTGCAAGAAGCGATGTGCGTCCTCGACGGAATCCACGAGCTCACGCACTCCCTGTCCGGACGTCGCCACGGTCGCGAGAATGCGAGGAATCCATCCACGATGGTTACTCCGATCGGCAATCAGAGCCTCGAGCTCCCGCTTGACCCTGTCGGCCCCCTCGCGGTCCGCCTTGTTGATGACGAAAATTTCGCCGATCTCCATGATGCCGGACTTGAGGGTCTGGATCTCGTCCCCCATCCCCGGCACCAGGACGACCAGCGTCACCTCGGCGCTCCGGGCGATGTCGACCTCGTCCTGACCGGTTCCGACAGTTTCGACGATGAGACGACGATATCCTGCTGCAGCCAGCACGACAACGGCATCGTCAACACCGGCCGAGAGCCCCCCCAACCGGCCGCGGGTCGCCATGGACCGGATGAAGACGCGGGGATCGGAAGCAAGGGAACGCATCCGGATTCGATCGCCCAGGAGCGCTCCCCCTGTAAATGGAGAGGTGGGGTCGACGGCCAGGATCCCGACTCGTTCCCCCTTCTCGACGTAGACTCGCGCCAGCTGGTCGACAAGCGTACTCTTGCCGGCTCCCGGACTTCCCGTAACGCCCAAAACCGCTGTCCTGCCGGCGTGTGGATAAAGCTGGGCCAGGAGCGCCACGACGCTCCGTTCGTTTCCATCTTCGATGAGACTGAGCAGTCTCCCGACCGAGCGAGCGTCCCCGGCCAGGATCCTCTCCACCAGTTCCGTTGCCATCATCTTGATGCCGCGAGAATTACCCGGACTACCGGCCAATCTAATATGTTTGCGGCTCAAGATCCAGCGGATCGCGGGCTGCCTGCCCGCCGTCCTCGAAACTCGGAAATCGAGACTCGAGTCTATCTCGGCCGCACACCGGCTCCGCCGCTCTTGGAGATTCTCTCCATTTTCGGCTCACCGATGTAACGGACTTGGGATCCTCCACTCAGGTCACCGGACAATTCGCCGCTGACGCGAACCGTGGCGTTGCTCCCGCCGCTCAGGTTGACATCGACATCCCGGGAGTCGAAATCTCCGAGATCGAAGCGACTTCCTCCGGACCCGTCGAGCCGGGTCGAGCTTCCCTGCCCCATGAGCTCGATGCTGCTCCCGCCGGACAACGAGAATGATCCATTCGTCGCGGTGATGCCGCCATTCAGCTCGCTGCCACCCGACAGGCCGAAGTCCACGTCGTGATCCAGAGTAAAGCCGGAGAGAGCACATTTGGTTCCCCCGCTCAGGTCGAGCCGCTCCAGGTCGGGCATCGCGATGTCCGCTTCGAACGTGATCCCGCTGTACCAGTGGTGCGGCTTCAGCCCGATCGACAATTCCGAACCGTTGCGTTCCACGTCGAGATACTGTTCGATGTTGTCGTCGATCCGGACGACGACCGAATAATCGGTCGAATAGGAAATGTGCGACCGACACCCGTGGCCCAGGCGGACCTTCGTAAACCCCTGGTCGGACAACTCGACGGCGTTGACATGTCCAGAGCCTCTGATCTGCTGGAATGCCAACATGCAGGCCTGCCCTCCGAAAATCAGACTAGCCGCCCCAACTATGACGATCAGACATCGCCGCATCGCTTGCTCCTTTCAAGTAGGCTTCGCCCCCGGAGAATGGCTCGGGGACGAATCGGCCATCAAGCAACCATACGCAGGATGACCCGAAGAAGTTCACCCACGGGCAGGCTCAAGGAAAGTCAGCCGACGGCGACGCCATTCTTGGTCGTCTTCTTGACCCTGTAGAGCGCCCGGTCCGCCGCCATCAGGATCTCCCTCTGGGAATCTCCATCGATGGGATAAACGGCCACGCCGAAGCTGGCACTCAGTCTGACACCGTCTCCCTCCGACTCGAGAAAGACGGCCTCCCGGACCGCCTGGCAGAGGCCTTCGACGAAGTCCCGTGCATCTTGTTTGCTCCGTCCGGGGAGGACGAGGACGAACTCGTCTCCGCCATATTTGAAGAGATGATCCTCCGGTCGGAGACGAGAATTCATCGTTTCGCCCACTTCGCGCAGCACCCGCGTGCCGAGGAGATGCCCGTAGGTGTCCACGATGCTCTTGAAGTTGTCCATATCCACAAACACGACGCAGACCAGGCCACCATCCGCGTCGGCCCGCTCGAGGATCTCGTCGAGGACCTGATAGAGGTGCCGGGCGTTGGGAAGTCCGGTGTACTCGTCCGTGATGCTCAACTCCTCGATCCGGCTGAAGAGGCGGGCATTCTGAATGGCAATGGCGGCGTAATCGGCCAGGATCTTCAGAACCGGCAGATCCCTCCTGCGAAAGGCCTCGAAATCCCGAACATTGACGACTTCGATCACACCCACGATCTGTCCGTGCGTCTGCAAGGGCAGGCAGGCGATCGACCGGGTCAGAAACCCGGTCTGCTGATCAGCCCGGGGGCTGAAACGGGGATCCTGGGCGACGTCGGGAACCAGTACCGAGTTTCCCGTCTCCGCGACATAGCCGGCGATCCCCTCACCCCGGGCCAGAGCGATACCCTTCAGCAGGGACTCTTCCACACCGGCCACGATTTCGAAGGTCAACTCGCCGGAAGACTCGTTTCGCAGCAGAATCGACCAGTTCTCCGCGGCAATCAGGTCGCTGACCCGATCGACGATCAGTTGCAGTATTCCTCGCAGATCCAGCGTCGAGGTCAGGAGTTTTCCTACCTCGAGGCAGGCGAGGAGCGCCTTTGTCTCGAAGGAATCCTCTCGCGGAGTCTCCGACAGATTGTTCAATGTCACTCACCCTTGTGCGGACTTCTTTTCCGAATTCTACCTCTTTGCGCCGGTGCCCAACGACTCTTTCGCGGACACCCCTTCGCCGTCTTATTCCCCAGCCTGACACGGGCCCGCCGAAACTTGGCCGCAGCGACGGTTCCCTCAGGGCTGAGCCGCGACGATCCGGCGAATGCTCGACACCGCCGTATCCACATGCGCACGAAGAATCTCCCGATGGGTCACGAACCTGATCTGGTGCATGCCCGTGGGGACGGCCCGGATTCCTTCCCGTTCCAATGACGCGAGCAACGCCTGGCTTGTCGAGCCCTCGAGATCCGCGATCACGATGTTGGTTTCGACAGTAGAAAGGTCGATCCGAAACCCGGGAATCTCCGCGAGGCCCTCGGCCAGACGCCGTGCATTGGCGTGATCGTCGGCCAGCCGGGACGGCATCTGCTCCAAAGCGACCAGACCCGCAGCCGCCAGCACCCCGACCTGCCGCATTCCGCCTCCCATCATTTTGCGCACTCTCCACGCTTCCTCGATGAACTCCCGGCTCCCCAGGAGCAGAGAGCCTACCGGAGCACACAAGCCTTTGGACAAACAGAACATGACGCTATCGCAGCCAAGGGCCAACCGGGACGGAGGTTTACCCAATGCCGTCGCAGCATTGAAGATCCGGGCTCCGTCCAGATGGACCGGCAGGCCGTGCTGCCTGGCCCCGGCGACGATCCGGTCGAGACAGTCCGTCGGGAGCACCGTGCCGCCCGCCATGTTGTGCGTGTTCTCCAGAGCGATCAGGCCGGTTCGTGCACGGTAATAGACGGGGGGACTGAGAACGGGCTCAATGAGTTCCCACGTCAACAGGCCGCGTGGAGCGTCGACTGGCCTGGGCAGACATCCTGAAAAAGCGGCCATCATGGCCATCTCGTAGTTGTAGATGTGCCCCCGTGCTTCCGTGACGACTTCCTGTCCGGACCGGGTGTGCAGCTTGACGGCCACCTGGTTGCCCATCGTTCCCGACGGAACGAACAGAGCGGCTTCCTTGGCGAGGATCTCAGCGGCGCGATCCTGCAGTCGTCGAACCGTAGGATCCTCCCGAAAAACGTCGTCTCCCACTTCCGCCTCGGCCATCGCCTTGCGCATCTCCGCGGTCGGCGTCGTCACGGTATCGCTTCTGAGATCGATCACGTTAGTTTGTCCTCCACTCCGTTCGCCCTTTGGACTTCAAACTCGGTTTCTCGCCCGGTTTCGACACGGACGTACACGGACGTACACGGACGTACATGGACTGACCAATCACGCTGCGCAGTCCGGGTGCAGATCTCATCCGGTTGATCCTGTCCTGGTTTCCAAAGCTACGATTTCCTCCCGTGTTGGGATTGACGGTCGCGCACCGAGCCGGGAGCAGGCCAGGGCTCCGGCTGCGTTGGCAAAACGCATGCAACGGCCCACGGGCCAGCTCTGGAGGACACCATAAACGAAGGCGGCGTGAAACATGTCGCCGGCGCCGGTCGAGTCGACGGTTTCTACGGGACAGGCCGGGAACTCGTACAGCCGACCGTTCCAGCATGCCGCCGCTCCGGCTTCTCCCCGGGTCATGGCGACGAACCCCGGGCAGGCCTCGTCGACCTTCACGAGATCACGACGCCAGTCTCCGCTCCCCCCGAAACCGGAGACGAAGCCCCGGCTCGCGATGAGCAGATCGGCCCGTTCGAGCAGCCTCACCGTTCCGTCTTCGATGCGGTCGATGTCGACACTGACGACCGACCCGGCCGCGGCCGCTGAGCCCGCGGCCCGGATCGACGCCTCGAGATCATTGGCGTCGACGTGGAGAAGGCTTCCCGAGGTGACCAATCCCGAATCGAACTTTCCTTTTCCGTAACTCAGGGCCGGATCCCGGTCGAACAGGATCGTGCGTCCCCCGGTGGCCCGATCCACGAGGATCAACGAATGGTGGCTGAAGGCGCCTGGAACGACGTCGAGTGCCAGATCCATCGGCTCCCCGCGAAGCTCCTCTTGTACGAAAGCTCCAAGATCGTCGTCTCCGACCCGTCCGACGTAGCGTGTGCGCAGGCCGAGGCGTGCCCAGAAGGAGCAGGCGGTCGCGATCTGTCCGCCGCAAAAACGCAGCATCCGCTCCATCCTGATCTTGCTGTCATGCTCCGGGTATTCAGGGATCCGACACACCCAGTCGACAGCATTCTCTCCGAAGCCGATCACCTGGAAGGGCCGATTCCCCGGAAGGTCGAATTCGAAGAAGACGTCGCCAAGATCACCCATGGAATCGCTTTTCGCTCCGTCCCTTTTTATCGCAAACAGACCGGGAGTTGACAGTGGAGACTCAATTTCCGGTGAGGGTTGCCCTCATTCCGACTCGATCAGATCGAAAATCTACAGCATGCCTTCGTCGGCGAAACTGAAGTAGCGGAAGGTGCCCACGATGACGTGATCGAGGACCCGGATGCCGATGATCTTCCCCGTCTCCACCAGACGTCGGGTGATCTGGATGTCCTCCTGGCTGGGCTCCGGTGCACCGCTGGGGTGGTTATGGACGAAGAGAACCCCGGCAGCGGCTTCCCGGATGGCCGGTCGGAAGACTTCGCGCGGATGGACCAGCGACCGGGTCAGGCTTCCCTCGGAGATCCGAAGAACCCGAATCACCCGGTTTTTGCCATCCAGCAGTAACACCCAGAAACATTCCTTCTGAAGCGAAGCGGTCGCGGGACGGAAATATTCGAAGATCTCCGCGCTGCATCGAAAGGAGCGTTCCCTGGGAAGGAGGCGTCGGTTTGCCCGGCGCTGGATCTCGCGTGCTGCCAGAAACGCCAGTGCCCGACGATGCGAGCATCCCAGGGCACGCAGTTCGGGATAGGAGGCCGTCCAGAATGCTCGCAGAGAGGCCGCCTGCTCGTGGAGTCGGGCTGCCTGAATCGTAGCCCGGCTCCAGGTGTTGTTCGGAGCGTGGGTCAGCGCGAGCAGATTCTCGTCGCTCAGCCCCTCCCACCCCTTTTCCGCCAGTTGTTCTTCAAGGTTCTCGATCGAACTCGACTTTCTCATCTCTCTTTCTATCAACGTTTCAACGCATCGAATCTGCGAGAACCCGATACGACGCCACGATGAAACAGGAGGCGACGTTGGCGTCTCAGACGAGGAACGAGAAGAAATCGATCAAGCGGTTCTCGGCCCAGGAACGGTCGAGGTCGATGCACCGGTCCTCGATGAAGGCCACGTGGCCTCCGTGATCGGTGAGGACAACGGTCAGACTGGGATGTCGGGCCAAGCCCTCACGGAGAAGGGGTTGAAACGGCAGGAACGGATCGTCCCGTGAGTGGATGACGAGTGCGGGCACATCGACACGGTCGAGCCAGGGTGCGGCGCTGGCTTCCCGGTAATACTCGGATACATCGGAGAAGTCCGACAGGGGGACGGTGACGACCTCGTCGAATTGCCGGATCGACCGCACTCTCCGAAGTCGGTCCGGATCGATCTCCCTGCGAAGATCGGAAAGATTGCGCAGTGCCAGATCCTTCAGGCGGCGCACATAGTACTGCCGATAGACCCAGTTGGATCGGTGTTCGAGCAGACGCCAGCTGGCCGTCAAGTCCACCAGTGGAGAGATGACTCCGATTCCGCGCAGCCACGGCGGGTGGTCCGCTCCGGCCTCTCCGGCCAGTTTCAGTAGGATGTTGCCTCCCATGGACACTCCCGCAATCAGAATGTCGGCCAATCGCTTGGATGAGCGGAAGGCTTCGATGAGCGCCCATACTTCTTTGCTGGAGCCGGCATGAAAGATGCGCGGCGAACCCGAGCGGTCGTACAGATCGAGGAGGAGACTGTTCCACCCTCGCCGGTAGGCCTTGTGTGAGAGCCCCAGCATGTAGGCGGAGCGGTTCGAGCCCGACATGCCGTGGACTGCGATGAGGGTCGGCGCCGATCGATCGACCTCGACCCAAATCGCGTCGACCCGGGTGCTGTCGGAGAGTGAGATGCTCTCGCGACTCGAGCTCGACCATCCCCAGTCGAAGCAACGCCGTTGTCGCGATCCCACGATCGTCTGCAGATGCCCACTGCGTAGCCAACGATGGCATCGGTACGGACGTCGCTCAAACAGACCTCGTAAGGTTTCGGCGTGCGAGCCCTCGCCGAAGATCTGTATCACGCCTGCCTGCGCCCTCTTCGCCAACGCAGAACCAGCGAGAGGACCACAATGCCGACAGCGGCACCGACTGAGTCGGCGGTCAGATCGTGCAGGCTCGGATCCCGTCCCGGTACGAAGGATTGGTGGAACTCGTCGGAGGCTCCGTAGAGTACCGCCAGAATCCAGGCTGTCAGCAGGGTCGTCCAGACCAGTCTTTCACTCAGTCCGGCCGTCACTCCCCACAGCAGAGCCGCGCCGAAGATGGCATAGCCCCAGGAATGCAGAATGTAGTCCGGACCGAGATCTACGCCGGGGGGATCACTCTGACTGGAGAGATAGAAGATGAGAACGGCCAGTGCTATGGCAGGCACCCAGTGGAGGACACGCATTAAAGTGGCAGAAAGTACATGATCCAGGACACGACCAGGGATCCCACCACCATGTAGCCGAGTAGCATGAAGAAATAGCGCATCCGCTCGTTTCGCTCGGATCGGTTCAAAAGTGAAAAGACCGTGGCGATCACGATCGACATAATGATGAGACTGACGAAGTGGTTCACTGTCTCCTTTCCTGCGCAATATCGAACGCATCCAGGACGAACAGCATGTTGATAAGACCGGCGGTGTACAGGAACGTATTGCCGTATTCGTAGCCGAGCGACCGGATGTCGCCGGCGCCCCAACCCAGGAGCTTGCCCGCGAGATAGGGTAGACCGATAGCCGCGTCGGCAAAAAAACGAAGCAGACCAAAGAAGCCGCTCTCGAGACTGAACAGCCGTCCGTCCATCCAGACCCCGAGAGAGAACAGCAGCAATACGGCACAAAAGAAAACTGCCGCTCTCACTGACTTGCCGAGGTAAAAGTGGCCACTTCCGGGAATGAACCAGGCCAAGGCACAGGCGACAGCCGTCTTCGTCATGGCTTTAAATGATATGAATCGCGCCGGAGCGAGGTCAAGCCGAACCGATCGGAGGAGAGAACGGGTGGCGGGAGAATGGGTGGCCTGAAACCGTTCTCCCGCTACGGAATTGCTCGACGCGCATCTGGTTCGGCCGGGTGGTATGATGCCTCGGAATTCTGACGAGAACCTGGGGGAAATGATGAAGGTCCTAATCAGCGATGCGATGTCGGGTGAGGGAATAGAGTTTCTTGAAAGTGAAGGCTGCTTCGAAGTGGCCAACCGACCGGGACTTCCCCCGGCGGATCTGCTCGAGGAGATTGCTGACGCCAGCGCCCTGCTCGTGCGGAGCAAGACGAAGGTTACGGCCGAGGTCTTCGCAGCCGCTAAAAAGTTGCGAGTCGTAGGCCGAGCCGGGGCCGGAGTGGACAACATCGACCTGGAAGCTGCGACACGACGTGGGATCGTCGTCATGAATACTCCGGGCGGCAACTCGGTCAGCGCAGGCGAGCATGCTTTCGCGCTTTTGATGGCTCTCGCCCGCAAGATCCCGTTTGCACATACCACACTGAAGGGTGGCCAGTGGAACAAGTCTGCTTATACCGGACGGGAACTCCAGGGAAAGACACTGGGGGTCCTGGGACTCGGTAAGATCGGTGCCGTCGTGGCCAAGCGGGCCATCGGTTTTGAGATGCGGGTGCTGGCGTATGATCCGTTCGTCGCTGAATCCTATGTCGCCGACCTGGGAGCAGAGCTGAAACCGCTCGATGAGGTCCTCTCGCAGTCCGACTTCGTCACGCTGCATCTTCCGCTGAACGAAAAGACTCGTCACATCATCAATAAAGAGAACATCGATCGGATGAAGGACGGAGCCTTGTTGATCAACGCCGCACGCGGAGCACTCGTGCAAGAGGAGGATCTGATTGCCGCGCTCGAGAGCGGCAAGCTCGGTGGTGCGGCGCTCGATGTGTTCGAGGGCGAACCGAACGTGAGCGAAGCCGTGCGGAATGCGCCGAACCTCATTTTGACACCGCACATTGCGGGTTCGACCCAGGAAGCACAGGCGAAAGTGGGTTACGACATTGCAGTTCAGATCTCGAACTATCTGCAGCACGACGTGATCGTCAATGCCGTCAACTTCCCATCGGTCACGACCAAGGAGCTGAGCAATCTCGAACCGTTCATCCGCCTCGGCGAGAAACTCGGAACACTCGTGACCAACATCTCGATGATCCGCGTTTCTGAAATCGGTCTCCGCTATTACGGAGATCTTGCGAAGATGAACTACAAGCCCTTGTCGAACTACATCTTGAAGGCCATCCTGAAGCCGATTCTCTCCGAAGAGATCAATCAGGTAAATGCCCGCAAGCTCGCCATCGACCGGGGCATCTCCGTCATTGAAACGGTCAGTTCGCGCGAGCGGAGCTACTCCAATCTGATCAGCATCCAGCTGAGATCCGGAGCAGAAATGGGGTGGGTCGAGGGCGCCATTCTCCACCAGGGGAACCTGCGCCTCGTTACCGTGGATGGGATCCCGGTGGAGAGTCAGCTCGAAAAGCACATCCTGTTCATTCGAAATGAGGACAAGCCCGGCGTGATCGGACGGTTGGGTACGATTCTCGGTGACGCCGGGATCAACATCGGCTCATTCGTCCTCGGCCGGAGTGACGAGTCGGACCACGCCGTCGGAGTGGTCAACACCGACAGCGGGATTCCGGAATCCGTCTTGGAGAAGATACGCGAGCTCCCCGAGGTTCGCTTTGCTCGATTGATTACATTCGAGGACTGACCCGCCGGGACGCCGATCCGTCATTGGTCGGCATCGTCCTGGTTCGAAGGCATTCGGGACGCTGCGTGATGAGGAGACCAGTGATGAAAAGAATCCTACTCTCCGTGGCGATGTTTTCGAGCCTGAGTGCTCTTGCCGTCGCCACCAGCCCGCTCGATGGTATCGTTCTCCCCCGCAAGACCGGCCTTTTCATCGAGCTGATGCGCAGCATCAACAGCAAGACGGCCCAGGTGGGGGACAAGTTCTCGGCCACGGTCCAGGTTCCGGTGACTCTCAACGACCAGATCGTCATTCCGGTCGGAAGCTTCATCATCGGGCACATCATCGACAGGAAGGCCGCCGGCTACGTTCGAGGCAAGGCCCAGATGCTGCTCGGCTTCGACACGGTGATTCTCCCAGATGGAACCACGCGCCAAATCCAGGCCGTGGTTCAATCAGCCGATCAATACTCCCCCAATCCGGCGGATGAAACCGGACGTGTCGAGGCGCCCGGCAACCAGTCGAAGGAGGTGGCCGTCGGAGCGGCCACCGGCGCCGCCACCGGAGCGATTACCGGCGCGACCGTCGGTGTCTTCAACGGCCGGACCCTGCGGGGAGCCGGTATCGGGAGTTTGGCGGGAGCGGCCGGCGGAGCCTTGATCGGCCTCCTCAACAAGGGCGAAGAAGTCGAGCTGCCCAAAGGCTCCGGACTGACCATCCAGCTGCAGGAAGACGTCGAGTTCGTCAAGCCCGTACCGGCCAGTGAGGGAAAACCGCTCAAGCACTAGCCGGGGGAGCGGAGAACGGGTCGCCGGGAGAACGGGTCGCCGGGAGAACGGGTCGCCGGGAGAACGGGTCGCCGGGAGAACGGGTCGCCGGGAGAACGGGTCGCCGGGAGAACGGGTCGCCGGGAGAACGGGTCGCCGGGAGAACGGGTCGCCGGGAGAACGGGTCGCCGGGAGAACGGGTCGCCGGGAGAACGGGTCGCCGGGAGAACGGGTCGCCGGGAGAACGGGTCGCCGGGAGAACGGGTCGCCGGGAGAACGGGTCGCCGGGAGAACGGGTCGCCGGGAGAACGGGTCGCCGGGAGAACGGGTCGCCGGGAGAACGGGTCGCCGGGAGAACGGGTCGCCGGGAGAACGGGTCGCCGGGAGAACGGGTCGCCGGGAGAACGGGTCGCGCTACGCGCGCCTCCCGTTCTCCCGGCCCCCCGTTCTCTCGTTCTCCGGCTCCCCCGTGTCCCGGCTGTCACGGCGAACCGGCAGATCCCACCCGTTCTCCCGTCCTCCGGTTCTCCCGTTCTCCACCTCTTACACCCGCTCGGTCTCCGACATCTTCAGCAGCGTGTCGATGTACGCTTCCGGATCGAAGACGAGCAGATCGTCCACTTTCTCGCCCACCCCGATGTAGCGGATCGGAATGTGCAGTTCGCGGGCAATGGCGATCAGAATGCCGCCTTTGGCCGTGCCATCGAGCTTGGTCACGATTAGACCCGTGACGCCTGAACTCTTCAGGAACTCCCGCGCCTGGACCAACCCGTTCTGACCCGTCGTCGCATCCAGGACGAGAAAAACCTCGTGGGGACCATCCTCGACTTCACGGCCGGCGACCCGGCTCATCTTCTCGAGCTCCTGCATCAGATTGCTCTTCGTATGGATCCGGCCGGCCGTGTCGACGATGACAATATCGGCGGAGCGGGCCCGGCCGGCTGCGATGGCATCGAAGAGCACCGCGGCGGGATCGGCCCCGGGGGTCTGCTTGACCACAGGCGAATGGGTCCGCTCTCCCCAGATTTCGAGCTGTTCGACGGCAGCGGCGCGAAACGTGTCCGATGCCGAGAAGAGGACCGACTTGTTCTCACCCTGGTAGAGGCGGGCAAGCTTTCCAATGGTCGTCGTCTTCCCGACACCGTTGACTCCGACCACGAAGACTACAGAAAGGTCCCTCCGCTGGAGGGCCTGATCGAAGGGTCCCTCGGACTCTCCAAGGATCTGGAGCAGTTCCTTCCGGATGAGCCGTTTGACCTGATGACGGGTGATGTAACGGTCCCCTGCCGTGGCCCCGCGAATCTGATTCAGAAGGTGCTCGGTCGTCTGAACCCCCATGTCTGCGGCCAGCAACGCTTCTTCGAGTTCCTCGATCTGTTCTTCCGTAATCGGACTCTCGGCCGTTCCGGTCAACCTCGAGAGCTGGTGGTTGATGTCTTCAGCCGTTACCTTGAAGGCATCCTTCATGCGTTTGAAGTAGCCCGGCTGTTCTCTATAGTTGAAGATGCTCATCGGACTTCCTGTTGGTAACGCGCCTCCAACTCACGCCAGTCGGGTGAGGCTGCGCACTCGAGGTTCTGCACCAACCGCCCGGTCAGTTCATGACAAAAATCGAGCGGATGCCGTACTCTGATTCTCTCACGTTCGAGACAAGTGGCCGATCTCTCCAGCTCAGACGGCAGACTGCCCCGGTAGAGATTGACGCCGATCCCGACGATGGCCCAGTTCACTCGCTCCTCTGTCGACCCGAGCTCTGCGAGGATCCCGCAGACCTTCCGGCTGCCGATGTAGACATCGTTGGGAGGCTTGAGTCGCACATCGGCTGCAGGATCGAAGTGTCGAATCGCCTCGGACACTGCCAGGCTGGATGCCAGGTTGACCACCGTCGAACGGGTCAGTTCCCACTCCGGAAAGAACAGGTAGGAGACGTAGAGCCCCTTTCCCGGAGGAGAATGCCAGCTGCGCCCGTGGCGCCCTTTGCCGGCCGTCTGCTCTCCGGCGACGACGATTCGCGGAATGGCCTCGCGGATGAAGCCCTTGAGGTAGTCGTTGGTGGAGTCCACCCGATCCAGAATTTCTACCGTTTCGAACATCGCCTGCCGGACCATCGGCGGTCAGCGCGCCAACCGATTCAGTTTCTCGAGTGTCTTGTCGCGCAGTTCCTGGACCTCGTCCTGGCGCGAGCGAGCCCCCGCAACGACCTCGGCCGGCGCCTTCTCGAGGAAACCTTGATTGGTGAGCTTCTTCTCGAGGCTGAGCCACTCTGACTCGAGTTTCTGAAGTTCTTTCTGCAGGCGCTGTGTCTCCACGTCGATATCGATGACATCGTCGAGAAGGAGCGCAAACTCACCCAGCGCGGTGACGCCTTGCAGATACAGGCGATCGACCGGAAAACCGTCCGAGAGGACGACCTCACGGGCGCGGACGAGCCGTTTGAGATTGGCGAGCTGAGACTCGACCAGGTTTCGAGACTCCTCACCGCAGCGCAGGTAGACGGTCACCCATTTCCTGGGATCGACGTTGTTCTCCGCCCGGGCGGTCCGCATGGCTGAAATCAGCTCCTGAATGCGCTGCATGCTTTCCGAAACGCCGGCATTTTGCCAGCGCGGGAGAGCCTGCGGAAAGGGGCGCCTCATAATTGTCTCGCCCTGGTGCGGCACCTTGAGCCAGATCTCCTCGGTAATGAAGGGGATGAATGGGTGGAGGAGACGCATAGCCGTTTCGAGGACGAAACAGGCGACCTTCTGAGCCCGGCTCCGGCGTTCGGCATCGTCTCCCGAGAGATCTTCCTTGATCAGTTCGATGTACCAGTCACACAGATCGCCCCAGAAGAAATGGTACAGCGTGTTGGTCGCTTCGTGAACGAAGAACCGGTCAAGATCCCTCCGGGTGCTCTCGATGACCTCGCTCAGGCGCGCCAGGATCCAGCGGTGATGGAGCCCCGGCTCCGGACCAACGAGCAGCGCGTCAATTGCCTCTTCGTCGACGGGAACCTCGCTGTCAAGATGCATGAGGAGGAATCTCGCAGCATTCCAGATCTTGTTGCAGAAGGCCCGATATCCCGCCATCCGATCGATCGAGAAGGGGATATCGGTTCCCGGCACGGCCATCACGGCCAGCGTGAACCGGACGGCGTCGGTGCCATATTCTTCGATGATGGAGAGCGGATCGATGCTGTTGCCCCTGGATTTCGACATCTTCTGCCCTTGAGCGTCGCGCACCAGCCCGTTGATGTAGACGTGGCGGAACGGGACCTCCTTCTTGAAGCGAAGCCCCATCATCATCATTCGAGCCACCCAGAAGAAGATGATGTCGAAGCCTGTGACCATCGCTGACGTCGGATAGAAGACCTCCTGCTCCTCGGTCTGGTCCGGCCAACCGAGTGTGGAGAAGGGCCACAGGGCCGAACTGAACCAGGTGTCCAGGACATCGGTCTCCTGTCTCAGCTTCGAACCCCGGCAACGCGGGCATGCCTCGGGAGTTTCCCGGGCCACGATCGTCTCCCGGCAATCGTCACAATACCAGGCCGGAATGCGGTGTCCCCACCACAATTGGCGACTGATGCACCAGTCGTGAATGTTGTGCATCCACTCGAAGTAGACTTTCTCGAAGTTCTTCGGCAGAAAGTCGGTCCGCCCCTGTTCGACTGCCCGGATCGCCTCTTCTGCCAACGGCTTGACCTTGACGAACCACTGGTTCGAGACAAGTGGTTCGACCACGGTGTGGCACCGCTGGCAGTGTCCGAGGTTGTGCGAATGCCGCTCGGACTTCTCCATCAACCCGAGAGATTCCAGATCGGCGATGACCTTCTTCCTGGCCTCGTAGCGATCCAGCCCCTCGTAGCGGCCTGCTTCTGCCGTCATGCGTCCGTCGTCCCCGATGACGCGAAGAATCGGCAGGTCGTGCCGGCGCCCTGCTTCGAAGTCCGCGGGGTCGTGTCCCGGGGTGACCTTGACGACACCGGTGCCGAAATCCCGTTCGACGAACGTATCGAAGATCACGGGGATCTCCCGATCCATCAGCGGCAGCACGACGCTCTTTCCCTCGAGCCGGCGATAGCGCTCGTCGTCAGGGTGCACGGCCACCGCCGTATCTCCCAGCATGGTCTCGGGACGGGTCGTCGCCACCACGACGGCTGCATCGGAACCCTTGACAGGATAGCGGATATGCCAGAGCCGTCCGTCCGCCGGTTCGTATTCGACTTCGAGGTCCGAAATGGCGGTCACACAGCGGGGGCACCAGTTGACGAGGTATTCACCCCGATAGATCAGCCCGTCTTCGTACAGGCGAACGAAAACCTCGCGGACTGCCCGCGACAATCCTTCATCCATCGTGAAGCGCCGGCGACTCCAGTCGCAGGAACAGCCGAGTTGTTTGATCTGGCCCAGGATGTTGGCCTCCGACTTCTCCTTCCACTGCCAGACGATCTCCTCGAATTCGCTGCGCGTGAAGTCGGTCCGCTTCTTGCCTTCGGCGGCAAGATTCCTCTCGACGACATTCTGCGTTGCGATTCCGGCGTGGTCCGTCCCCGGCACCCAGAGCACGTTGTAACCATCCATGCGCTTCCAGCGAGCCAGGATGTCCTGGAGTGTGATGTTCAACGCGTGTCCCATGTGCAAGGCCCCGGTTACATTGGGGGGCGGCAGCACCATGGAGAAGGGTGGGCGCTCCGAACGGACATCTGCGACAAAAAAGCCCTGCTCCTCCCACCACTGATAGAGGGACTGCTCCCTGCCACGGGGCTCATAGCTTTTCGGAATCTCGGTACTCAAGGGAGTCTCCTTTGTCCGGTGCGAGAAAACGTGAATTATAACCCGGAGAAGAGAGAGAAACCGCCCGGGTCAGGCGCCCGGACGCCGCAATACGTCCCGGGCAACATCGGGGAGCAATGCCCGCAAGGTCTGAGGCAGCCTTTCAGTGAGCGCGTCGACGAGGGCGCGGAACTGCTCGTCGGTCAACTCGGGGATGCGAGGGGGTTGCCAGAGTTCCCGCGGACGAAGGCGAAAGTCGACCCGGCACTCCTCCGGCGTCAACTCGAAGAGCCGACCGGACGGGGAAACGTCCAGCGTGGGTGGCTCCCAGAATGACTCGGTTGGTCCCTCGAATTCCGAGTGGGTCGGAGGGGGCTCCGGCTCGGCCTGACGCCGAGCGATCAGACCTTCGACGACGTCGATCAATCGTGAGGTCTCGAAAGGCTTGGTCAGTGTCGCGTCTGCCCCCGCCCAGGCGAGCCGATCCGGATCGACCGGTGAGAGCGAACCGGCCAGCAACACGACCGGTATCGAAGCCGTCGCCAGATCGCGTTTCAGGTCGCGGCACAGTTCATACCCGTCCTTCTCCGGAAGAGCCACGTCAGCCAGCACTACATCGGCTCCCCCTCTTCGCACGTGCTCCAGAGCCGAAGAACCGTCCGAGAAAGGCTCAACCCGGAAGCCTTCACCGGCAAACGACAACATCACAACCTTCTGGATCGTCTTGCTGTCATCGGCGAGAATGATTCGATACATGGCGATCAATTCTGCGGGATGGGTGCACCCTCTTCCGGGAGCCCGGCATGCTGCTGCATGCGTCGCTCCTCAGCCCGCTTGCGCGCGACCTCATAGATGTCCGGTCGGCCGGCAAACACCTCCAGCACACTGCGGAAGGGGTCCATCAGTGAGAATGAATCTTCCGTCCTGTTCACCTTGTGACGGGCGGCGGCCTGTTGATCGACCGAAGGAACATCACGCTCCAGAAGGATGAGTTTCTCCTTGGAGTCCTTGAAGTACTTGCTGTACGGATATTCCCGGGCGATCTGCTCATAGTAGACACTGGCCTCGGTGACGCGACCAGTTTGCTCGAGTGATTCGGCAAGCTTGAAGAGGGTCTCATCCATACGTCCGTAGTCCGGGTATTTGTCCAGAACTTCCTTATACCGCCCTTCCGCTGCATTGTACGCTGCCCGCCCGAAATAAAAGTCGCCGATATCCTGATCGTGTCTCGCCAGAATGTCCTGAACCTCTTTGAGCGCTTCCTGCGCCGTCGGAGCCAGTTCGCTGTCCGGATAGTTGTCGAGGACGCGTTTGCACTCGAGTTCGGCCTTCTTGGCGTAGGTGGGATCCCTGTCGTAGGGTTTGATCAGCTTGAAGTTCAGAGCACAGATCTTCATCTGAGCATCGTCGGCCATTTCATGTGTCGGATAAAAGATCAGGAAGTCCTTGTACTGGGCTTCAGCCTGCAGATAATTCTCCGTACCCTGTTGCCCATAGTAGGAGTCGGCGATCGCGAGGAAGGCCGCGGGAGTGTAGTCGCTGTCCGGGTAAGTGTTGATCAACGTCTGGAACGCCAGCCGCGCCTTCGTATACTGGGACTTCTCCAGATAGGTCATGCCGTTCTCGAACAACTGTGTGTCCGGGGGAGCGGCACCTTCCTGCAGGCCGGCGCTCTTCTGGCCGCAAGACGTCAAAATCAGTGTACCGAAAAGAATCAACAGGATTCGCTTCATGGCAGCCATATCATCTACACCCTTGCTCAAATCACGGCGACAGCGTTTTCGGCGGATGAACGCATTTCCTGATACGTCGCCGCCGGATCCGAGGAACCGAAGATCGCGCTGCCTGAAACCAGAAGATCCACGCCAGCCTCTACCGCGTCCGCGGAATTCTCCGGTCCAATGCCGCCGTCGATCTCAACTCGCACTTGATCCAGACCCTTGTCCTGGATCAGACTTTTCAATTTTCTCACTTTTTCGAAGCTAGTTGAAATGAACTCTTGCCCCCCGAATCCAGGATTCACCGACATCACGAGTACATAGTCACAATAGGGGAGGATCTCTTCAAGGACGCTCACCGACGTGTGGGGGTTCAAAGCGATCCCTGCCCAGGCTCCTGCCCGGCGAATCGAAGAGAGCACCTGATGGAGATGAGTCGTCGCTTCAAAGTGCACCAGAAGCGAGTCTGCACCTGCCTTCACGTACTCGACCGCCATGGCATCCGGGTTGGAGATCATCAGATGCACATCGAGATGACGGTCGGTGACCTCCCGAATGCGCCGGATGACCGGCAGACCAACGGTGAGGTTGGGAACGAAATGTCCATCCATCACGTCGACGTGGATCCAATCCGCCCCTGCGCCCTCCATGAGCCGGATGGCAGCCTCGAGATTCGCAAAGTCCGCCGAGAGAATCGAAGGGACCACTCGCGGTCTCATCGTGCCACCTCCAGATTGATGACCTGGTCGCGCGTGACCGGGTACCCGGGATCCGGAAACTGCCTTACGACCGTGCCCCGGGCGGCACCGGGATAGTCGCGATAGTACGTCCGGGTTTCCAGGCCGAGCCGTTCGAGAGACAGGAGAGCACGATTCAGGTTCGAGCCCGTCAATTCCGGCATGACAAAGCGCTCCTTGGCCTTGGTTTCGAGCAGCACGTCGACTCGATCCGCCGCAGCAATCCCGGCCTGGGGTCGCGGCCACTGGGCCGCGATCACGTCGCGGCCTCCCGAAACAGGAAACTCGGAAATCCTCCCAAGCTGGTATTCCTCTTGTTCCAGAAGCAACCGCGCCGCCCGAATCGATGATCCGCTCAGTTCCGGAATGGGCCGCGTGCGCCGACCGAGGCTCACGATCACCTGAACACTCCCGTTCTCCTTCGTGCGGACCCCGGCACCGGGGACTTGACTGATGATCGCACCCTTCGGCACCATCGCATCGTACCGGTGCCCACTGATGATCAGATCCAGATCCAGCCGCTGGAACAGATCTTCGGCGTCCGCGAGAGCCATTCCCACCAGCGTCGGCGTCTCCACCTCATGACCTCGGACAGCCAGCCGCATCCCGATGACCATGCTGATCAGGAAGGCAGTGACGAGAATCCCCCCCAGAAGACAGATCTTTCCCCAACCTACGAATCTGGATTGAAAATCGAAAAGCTTCTTTGGCGACATGATCAGACTGACGGAAAAGTTATCACAAATCGGTCAACATCGCCGGATTCTGGCTGCAAAGAAGCCGTCGCCCGGCCCTTGAGAAGGAAAGCTTCTCCAGAACTCACCCTGGAGGCAAGCCCGGGGGTTCGAGGCAAGCAGGTCCTCGACGACCCGCTCATTCTCTTCCGGCTCGGTGGAACAGGTCGAGTAGACGAGTTCTCCGCCAACATCGAGCAACCGGAACGCATTTGCCAGGATTCTGCGCTGCCGATTCTGCCAGCGGATCAGGTCGGCTTCACGAACCGACCACTTGACATCAGGATTCGATCGGATCGTCCCCAGACCGGAACAGGGAACATCGGCCAGGACGAAATCGAATCCCGACGTCAGGGGCAGGGTTTCGGCCGAGTCCGCCTGAACGAACCGGAGCCCCGGCACAGCCAGTTCCCCAGCCCGCCTCCGCATATCGACGACACGCCTCCGATCGAGATCGACGCATAGGACCAGAATTCCAGGGGGGAGTCGGGACGCGAGGATAAAGCTCTTTCCTCCGGGGGCGGCACACACATCGGCAATGCGTTGCGCGCCGGCGACCTCGCCGAGATGTGCGACCTGCTGGCTCGAATAGTCCATGAAAAAGCAGTATCCCTTCCGGTAAAGAGGGTGGCGCACGAAGCCGCGACTTTCCACTCGAATGCAGGCGGGGATGCCCGGAAGGGCTTCGGCCACGACACCTTGATCCGCGAGGTGCCGAAGCACTTCTTCCGTCGTCACGCGAAAGGTATTGACCCGAACCACGGACGGAGGAAGCTCATTGTTGCGGATCAGAATTTCCTCGGTGGTCGCCGCGCCGAAGCGGGCAAGCCATCTCTCGACCAGCCAGATTGGGTGACTGTACCGGGCCGCCAGCGCCTCCACGGAGGAGCCCTCGGGTTCCTTCGAATTTGAACGCAGAAAGGCCCTCAGCACCGCATTGACGAAAGATCGACCGCGCGCTCGTCCCAATTCCCCGGCCAACCGGACGGCTTCGTCCACACTGGCATAATCGGGCACCCGCAGCCATCGAATCTGATAGATCGAGATTCTGAGAATCCACAGGATCACAGGATCCAACTGATGGAGCGGTCGACTCGAGACCTCTCCGAGCCAAAGGTCGATCAGAGAAAAATGACGGACCACTCCCCCGACCAGTTCCCGGACCAGCAGCTGATCGGCCAGTGACAGTCGAGCGAATTCGGCTGACCCGAAGCTCGTCTGGAAGGGAATCGTCCGCTCGAACCGCCGGCGAAGGATCTGCACCGCCAGTGAGCGAGCATCTCCAGCACCCGACGTTCGCCGGCCTCTCGCCGTTCTGCGTCGCGACTCGTTCGACTTGCTCATCTTCGGGCTCTCTCGCGCAGCCCTCGTCGAACCCCGACCGGTCGGCCCCCCGACCAAAGAGTGGACGGGACGGCAGACAGCCGGGGGCAGCCTCGGACGGAAGCGACGAACCGGCCGCTCATGGCGAGGCGGTCTGCCCCAGCAGATCACCCGTCCAAATCCGAGTTCCGTTGATGAAATCGCGCGCCCCTACTCGCCTGCGATTCGGCAACTGAAGTTCCGTCAGACTCACCGCGCCGTCGCCGCACTGAACAACGACTCCGCTCGAATCGAGACGCAGGACGGTGCCGGGAGCCGTTCCCGTGGAGTCTACGGTTACCAGGCTCGCCCGCCAGACCTTGAGCTCTCCTCCTCGCCAGTCTGTGAAAGCACCGGGCCAGGGATTCATGGCCCGAATCCGATTGTGAACTTCCGCCGCCGAACCCAGCCAGTCGATTCTGCCGTCTTCCTTCTTGACCCGGGGAGCGTAGCTCGCGCCTTCATCGGATTGAGGGATCACCTCGAGCTCGCCTGCCAGGTACTGCTTGAGCGTGGGCAACAGGAGTCTCGCCCCCTGTTCGGCAAGGACCGCCTCGAGCTCACCGGCCGTCGCCTCCGGCGGAACGGGAGTCCAGCGCACGCTCAGTATTCCGCCGGTATCCATGCCCGCATCGATCTTCATGATCGTCACCCCGGTTTCGCTGTCGCCATTCAGAATGGCATGGACGACCGGGGAAGCCCCCCGATAGGCGGGAAGCACCGAAGCATGCACGTTGAGGGTCCCGCAGGGCGGCGCGTCGAAGAAACCTGCCGGCAGGATCTGGCCAAAAGCGGCCACGATGCAGGCCTTCGCTTCCGTCTTTTCCAAGACCGCCAGTGCTTCCGGATTGTCCCGGATGCGTCGAAACTGATAGAGGGGAAGGCCGGCCTCGAGCGCTGTCTGTTTGACGGGAGGCGCAGTCAGTTTCCGGCCCCGTCCGGCCGGACGATCGGGCTGGGTGATGACCGCTGCAACGTCGATGTCGGGATCGGTGACCAGCGATTTGAGGCTGGGGACGGCAAAATCAGGCGTGCCGAGAAAGACGACCTTGTCTACCATTCACCGGCTCGGATCAGCTTACGGATCTTACGTTTCAGAAAATCCCGCTTCAGGGGAGAGATACGGTCCAGGTAGAGGATCCCGTCCAGATGATCGATCTCATGGCACAAGACCCGCGCCATCAGCTCCTCGCCTTCCATTTCGACCGGGTTGCCGTCCAGGTCCTGCGCTTTGACCCGAATCTTCTCCGGTCGTTCAACGACCGCCGTGATTCCAGGGAGACTGAGGCAGCCTTCCTCCTCCCGCTGTCGACCTTCTTCTTCCACGACCTCCGGATTCACAAGGATAACCTGGTGACCATCCTCACGACCCGATGTCACGTCGACCACGAGCAGCCGAATGCTCTCGCCCACCTGCGGTGCTGCCAGGCCGATCCCCGGTGCAGCATACATCGTCTCGAGCATATCGGTCGCCAGCTGCCGCAGTTCCTCGTCGAAACTTTCGACTTCCCTGGTCTTTTCTTCAAGTACCGGTTCGGGATATTTCACTATCGGTCTGATCATTCGCCTTCTCGTTCCCTGCCTCTATGTCGGGCCGCGTCTGCTCTACCCTCAGTTTACGGCTGATGACTGCCGAACGGTGAGACTGCCCGTCAACATGTTATAGATGAGAATTTCCGTAGCAAGGTTACAAAGCGATAAGTCGAACAAAAGAACCGGATTGCCATCACTAAGGTTCAGAGGATCTCTGGTAGAATTCCCCCGAGGGGCTGGGGCAATGTCGCGGCCATGATGGCAAAACGATGAATCCAATCTATCGGGCACTCTATGAAATCCAGGAGTTTGTCCTCCTTGCGGCCAAATCTCTCAGCAACCTCTTTCGGGGCCCCCGCTACTTCCAGGACACCTTCCAGCAGATGGACACCGTGGGCGTCAGTTCGGTTTTCATCATCATCCTGACTGGATTCTTCACGGGAGGAGTACTTGCCCTGCAGTCCTCCAAATCACTTCAGTCCTTTGGTGCGGTCAATCTCACCGGCCAGCTGGTGGCACTCTCCCTGATTCGCGAACTCGGCCCGGTTCTGACCGCGTTGATGATCGCCGGGAGAGTCGGTTCGGGAATTGCTTCCGAGCTGGGATCGATGGTCGTCACGGAACAGGTCGATGCGATGCGCGCACTCGGGACCGACCCGACGAAGAAGTTGGTCACGCCGCGGATGGTGGCCTGCACCACGATGGTGCCGCTTCTGACCGTCCTGGCCGATCTGTTCGGACTGGTGGGAGGATGGATCGTGGCCTTCTATACCCTCCGACTCAATACGAATCTCTATTGGAACACCGCGCTTCGTTCCGTCGACTACTCGGATGCACTCGAGGGACTGATCAAGCCACTCGTCTTCGGTTTCATCATCGGCATGGTTGGTTCCTATGCCGGTTTGAGGACACGCGGCGGCACGCGTGGGGTGGGCAAGTCTACGACTCAGGCGGTTGTGTTCGCTTCGATCCTGGTGATCATCAGCGACTTCTTCCTGAGCAAGCTCGTCCTGGAGCTCCGAATTTGAGCGTCATCCGATTCGATTCCGTCACGAAGGTCTTCGACGGCACACCCGTCTTGGATGAGTTCAGCATGGATGTCCAGAAGGCCACTATGAAGGTGATTCTGGGTGGAAGCGGCTCCGGCAAATCGACGATTCTGAAGACGGTCCTCGGTCTGATCAAACCGGATAGGGGGGAGGTTCGGGTTCTGGACCAGGAGATCACGGAGCTGCGTGAGGATCAGCTGATGCCCATCCGCGCAAAGATCGGGATGGTTTTTCAGGCCGGGGCGCTCTTCGACTCCCTGTCGGTGGGTGAGAATGTGGCCTATCGCCTCCGTGAGCAGGGACAGCTCGCCGACGAAGAGATTGAAGAGACGGTTCGGTCCTTCCTTGGATTCGTCGGACTGCAGGACACGTTCGACAAGCTCCCTTCCGAACTCTCGGGGGGAATGCGTCGGCGGGTCGCCATTGCGCGGGCGCTGGTGGGACATCCTGAGATCATGCTGTACGATGAACCTACGGCGGGCCTGGATCCGATCACCAGCCGGACGATCATCGAACTGGTGATGCGATTGCGAGACCTGCAGGACGTGACATCGATCTTCGTCACCAACGACCTCCATGCGGTCCATACGCTGGCGACCGAGCGGGCAGTGGCCGAGGAGGAGGACGAGGTGCGGTTCGTTCCAGTCACGTCCGACAGCGATGGCAATACACGCATAATCATGCTGGAAAAGGGGTCGGTGCTGATGGAGGGTACTGAACGTGCGTTTCGTGATTCGGAGAACCCCTATATCCGCGAGTTTCTTGATTGAGGTGCAATCATGAGTCCGAAGCAGCAATTCACACTGATCGAGCTGAGAGTTGGGATATTCGTCGTAGTCGTCTGCGCGATCCTGGCTCTCGCCATCTTCGCGATCGGATCACAGGTTGGACTGTTCGAAAGGCACTTTCTGGCGGTCACGTACCTGTCGAACGTATCCGGACTCAAGCCTGGAGACGTGGTGCTTCTCGGCGGCGTCGAGGTCGGAAATGTCCAGGCGGTCAATATCTCAGCACCCGGAGAATTGCCCCAGACCGAGACCAATGCGAACATTCTGCAACGGGTTGCCCGTCTGCAGGATCAACTCGAGACAGCTCAGGCTCAGGCTCAGGAGACAGAATCCGATCTGCAGCGAGCGCGAAATGACTACCGCCAGGCGGTGCAACAGCATGGTGCCAATTCATCGGAGGCCGAACACCGGGACCAGGAGGTCGAGGATCTGAACCGGCGCCTCGAAGACTACCGGTCCACCGCCTCGGACTTACACGACGACATCGCGCAAGCCCGCTCGGGTCTCCAGAACATCGAAGTGCGGATGCGGATCAACGCCGCCTACCGGGACTGGATCCGTGAGGACAGCAGTATTTCTCTCGGGTCGATTGGTCTGCTCGGCGACAAGTACATCGAGATCTCGCTCGGACGCACCGATCAGCCCCCCAAGACGATGCAGGTCTCCGTCGATACCTGGCTCGGCTCCGAGACCGACGAAGCCGTGTTCATCACCGGGACCCAGCAGGCGTCTTTCGGCGAACTGATCACCGGGGCCAACGACATCCTGGCCAATTTTGAAACACTTTCCGACCAGGTTCAGGACATCGTTCGAAACCTCGAAGCAGGAGAAGGCACAGTTGGCAAGTTCCTGACCAACCCGGAGTTCTTCAACAACTTGAACTCCGCCATCGAAAATGCCGACCGGACCGTCGAGAAACTCGGAAATCTGGTTTCGAACATCGACAACGCCGGCGGGACGATGTCCAAGCTGATCCACGACGACACGCTGTACAACGACCTGGTATCCACAATTGGGGACATGAAGACTCTGGCCCAGAAGATCAACAGCGGAGACGGAACGCTGGGCCGCTTCGTCAACGACCCGTCGGTCTACGAGCGGAGCGAGAATCTGCTCTCCAATCTGGACGAGATCACGGGGCGCATGAACCGGGGCGAAGGCACGCTGGGGAAGCTTTCGACCGACGAGCAACTCTACGCTAACCTCCGCGACAGTGTTGACGAACTCGCCGCCATCCTGAAAGATGTGAAGTCGGGCAAGGGGACCCTGGGGCAGTTGACGACGAACGAGGAACTCTACAACAACCTGGATTCAGTTTCGTCGGAGATCGTCAAGCTGATCTATGACATCCGGAAGGACCCGAAGAAGTATCTCACGATCAAATTTCAGCTTTTCTGAATGGAGGAGGAATGATCTCCAGGAAAATTGGACAGGGTGCGCAGATCCTGCTGCGAGGCATTATCGCGGCGCTGATCTTCTTGCGGGTCAAGCCCAACCACCTCACGATGGCGGGCTTCCTGATGAGCATTGTCGTGGCCTCCGTCTTCGCCGAAGGGCGATTCCGGCTGGCTGGAGCGCTCCTCATTGTGGCGGGGCTCTTCGACATGGTCGACGGCATGGTCGCGCGCAAGCTCAGCGCAGAGACCCCCTTTGGAGCCTTTTTCGACTCCATCATGGATCGCTACTCGGATCTCATCATGTACCTGGGGTTGATCATCTATTACGGCCGGGCCGAAAGGATTACCTACGTGGTGTTGGTCGGAATCGTGATGATGGGTTCCGTTCTGACGAGCTATGCCCGGGCGCGCGCCGAGTCCCTCATTCCCAAATGCAAGGTCGGCTTCCTGGAGCGCCCCGAACGGATCGTACTGCTGATCATCGGTTCGTTCTACTTCATGGACCCCGTGCTGTGGGTTATCGCCGTCCTCTCGAACTGGACGGTGGTTCACCGGATCCTGTACACGCGTGCCGTCATGCTGGGAAAGCATGGCGCCGTGAACCCGTCGTTCCGAACGCAGTAGGGAAATCGGCCTCTCAGTGCCCGATGATTCGAACGTCCTTGGGCAGTTTGACGTCAAAGGCCGACTTGGAGATCTTCGGGTTCAATTGAATGTCCGAGAATCGGATCAGCAGGTGATCCTGGGTCGGTTCTACCAACTGCTGCTGAAGGGGGATGCCCCGGTCAGGATCGACCCAGAGGACGATCCTGACGAAGAACGCCGCCACCTGATCCGATTTGGGCTTCAATTCCAGCTTGTAGGTGGCTTTGCCGTCGAGTTCCTCTTGGCCGAGGTAGTGGATGTCATAGGTCTTTCGAAGCGCTTCCTTGTTTGCGCCGAAGCCGAGGAGCATGAATTCGGCCTTGTCCTTGTGGCTGCCCAACTCGTACTCCTGTGCCTGTTTGATCGAAGGCTGATAGAACGTTACCTTGCCGTCCTTGATCACCAACACGCTCGCCGTCGGTTCCTTGATTTCCTTGCGAAGGTAGACCGAGTTCCCCTCCTTCAGAAACAGGAACTGCCCCTTTTCACCCTCGTCGTACTCCGACAAGATGTCGGTCCACTTCTTCTGAACGATATCGGCCTTCATGCTCTTCAGGTTCTGGCCGACGCTGTCCATCTTGGTGAGAATCGAATCGAGGGTCACAGCCGCTGCAGCAACCGCCGACCCCAGAGTGAGGCACAACCCCAGGCAAACAAGAAACAGCCAAAAAGACCATGGGTGTCGCTTCATCGCACTCCTTCAGATTCACAATCGGGGACCTGGTTTCAGTCGACCCGCATTTCCGCTCAGATTCGGTCCGCGAGTTACGGCTGTTTGGCGAGGGGTTTCGCTTCGACCTGACCCGGCGCTTTTGCCTGTCCGGTTTGGTCAACCGACCTGACCTGATCCGCATCCTGTCTGGCGTCGTCGAAGTAGCTCCCGTCGAATACGCCGCGCGGGGTCAGGAAGATGAACGCGAGGATCAGCAGACACAACACATCGTACTGCCAGCTCCCGCGCGGATACCGCCAGAAGATCACCTGACCGAAGGATCGGAGGGACCGTTCGTCCGCCATTTCAGACACCCGTCGGCTCGACGGCGTAGAAGAGGTTGCGCACCCGGTTCAAGATGCGGCCGTCCCGCATTTCAAGCATCCGGGAGGCAGCGGCCGCCGCCTCCGGATCGTGCGTGATCATCACGATCGTCTGTCGATACTCCCGATTCAGGCTCTGGAGCATCTCGAGCACCATTTGGGAATTCTCCGAGTCGAGGTTTCCGGTCGGCTCATCGGCAAGCAGAATGGCCGGGCGATTGATGACGGCCCGGGCAATGGCCACCCTCTGCTGCTCGCCGCCCGACAGCTCGGACGGCTTGTGATTAAGCTTGTGTTCGAGCCCCAACATCGCCAGGATCTGACGAACACTGTGCTGTCCATTGCGAGCCTGCCCGTTGCCGTGGATACGCCGGGCCAATTCG
This sequence comes from uncultured Acidobacteriota bacterium, assembly GCA_963823995.1. Classification (GTDB taxonomy): domain Bacteria; phylum Acidobacteriota; class UBA6911; order RPQK01; family JAPXNP01; genus JARRKC01. The sequence goes on along the minus strand of CAWGNQ010000006.1, from coordinate 319,983 downwards.
ATGTTGTCGGCGGCGGTCAGTGTCGGGAGCAGATTGTATCGCTGGAACACAAATCCGATCTTGCGTCGGCGTATCTCGGTTCGGCGTGCGTCTCCGACCGCGGCCAGATCGGTACCGTCGATCTTGACGAGGCCTGAAGTCGGCGTCAGGAGTCCTCCGAGCAGGTGGAGAAGTGTGGACTTACCACATCCGCTCGGTCCCATGACTGCGACGAATTCACCTTCCTTGACGGTCATGTCGACGCCGCGAAGCGCCTGCACGTCGACCTTTCCGACACGGTACACCATCTGCAGGCTTTCCGTGACGACGATATCCCTTCGCTGGCTGATACCCACTGTCTTACTCATATCCAAGTGCCTTAACGGGATCCAGCTGCGCTGCCTTCACGGCAGGATACAATGCACCCAAGCCTCCCCCTGCAATAGCCAGCGAAGCGGCGGCGACCCGCCAGTAGACGGGGATCATCACCGGTATCGCTGGAAAGGCAACCAGAATAAGCTGGATTGAAATGAAAGTCAAAATGAAGCCCAGCACGACACCGAGAACACAAATGGCCATGGATTCCTTGAGGATGAGCTGAATAATATAGGTGCGCGAAGCACCGAGCGATTTCAGGATACCGATCTCGCGAGTACGTTCGGTAATCGTGCTGTACATAGCCAATAAAACGATCAAAAAGCTGATGACCACGGCGAGAAACACAATGGCCGTCAGAAACTGCTTGAAGACCGGCGTGTTCGATGCCATGAGTTCCTGCAACTCAGCCGTCTTCGTAATCTTGTAATGGGGCATTCGGGCCTTGAGCCGCTCATAGACCGTGTCGACATTCTGACCCGGCACGACGCGCGCAAAGAACATGGTGGCCTTCTGAGGGGTCCCGTTCATCTCCTGCAGCGTCTCGAGAGGCATCAATACGCGAGCGGCTGTCCCCTGCTCGAAGACGCCACAGACCAGAAACTCCCTGCCCAATAATGCCAGATGGTCTCCGACGCTCAAGTGGTTCGATTTGGCGTACACCGTGTCGATGACGACTTCATCGGGACGATCGAAGAGCCTCCCGCGGACGAAGCGCAGCGAACTGTTGACCCGCTGGAAACTCTCACGATCGATTCCGAAGACGATGTGAAACTTGTCGCTGATGAACTTGGCCAAGACCGGAGTCGCCGCCTCGATGCCGGGCACCTCCTGGATGACTCTCTGGATCTTGACCGGTAGCGTACCGCTGTTGAGGGCAAAAATGAAGGAAGCATCCGGGGGCTGCACCATGAAGTCCCCACCCACCCGACGCGTGCGTTCGGCATTATCGTTGAGCTGGCCGTAGGTCAGGCCGACGCTCACCAGAATGAGCACGACGCCGACGGAGATGGCCAGCATACTGACGACGGTTCGAGTCGGCCGCTGTAACAGATTTGCGAATATGTGCTTCACCATGAGCTATCTGCTATTGTCCCTCATCTACTTGGATCAGTTCTGCACCGGGTGGTTGCGCGAGTTTGAACGCATCTTCTTTGACGGAGCGATTCAGCTGGATCTTGTCCGGCTCGAACGTAAAGGAGATCGTGTACCCGTCGACGGGTCGGTCGATCATCACTCGGGTGCTGACGAGCTTGTCCTGCACCGCCACGGGATCCGAGTAGGTCACCACGCTGACGACCTCGGGCCCCCGGTAGAACTGTTGGCGGGCCAGACGGAGCTGACTGCGTTCGATCCAGATCTTGCGCATCAGCTGCAGGACCTGCGAATCCGGTGCGAGCCGGAACACGTCCAACACGTAGTACTTGAACTGCGCGTCATGATCTTCCTCGAGGGCATACCTGAACTCCGACTGCTGCGGGACCGCCTCCACCATGATTCCCTGCAGAATATGCAGGGGCCGCACATTGTACACCGGATTCTCTTCTTTGACCTTGCGGTTGGTGGTTCCCGTCACGAATTGGTTGCGAGACGGAATCCAGATCTCGAAGTGTTGCGCCCGGGAAGCCATGACCAGGACCGAAGAGCGGGTCAATGGATTCAGGATGTTCAGGAAGATGGAGTCCGGCTCCTCGGCTACGAGATAACCGTCCGCTTTCCGGTACTTCTCGAAGTACCCCTGCTCGATCGATCGTCCGGTAAATTCCACTGAGAGACGCGAAACGACCAGTGACTGAATCCCGGCATAGCGGGTATTGATCAACGTCATGAGATCGTCGAGCGAAGCCGTTTGAGCCGCCGCGTAGGCCGGAGGCACCGTCAGGACTTTGCGTTCTTTGACGGCACCGCAACCGGTCAGCAGAAGGAGCAGTATGACGATGTGGATCTTGCGCACGATCTTCCCTTCTAGGCCAGTGAGCGGGATCGAAGCCGGTTCCTGAGCTTCAGACTGAGATATCCCGCCACACCGGCGAGTACCACGAGGGCCAGTCCGACCCCCACGGTGTGGAGGTTCTTCTCCAGAAATTCCTGGGCCAACGGTCCGTAGACGACCGCCAGGATTCCCCACACAAGGTAGCGTATCGAACGGCCAAGACTCACGGCCAACACGAATCTCCCGAAGGGCAGATTGAAGACACCTGCCGTCAGCACGAAGATCTTGAACGGCGTCGGCGGCGGGAGAATCGACGGGATGATGACCGCCCACACTCCCCAGCGATGATATTGGCGGCGAATGCGATCCAATCGCTTCGGGCTGAGCCGATTGGCGACGATCCCCCCGCCGCGGGTGCCCACCCAGTAGAGCAGCGAACAACCAATCACGGATCCCGCCACCGTCATTGCGACGAAGTAGAGCATGACTTCCCAGCTGCGACCGATCGAGAGCACGACGATCAGAATATCGTTGCCCTCGGGCACCGAGAGAAAGGAAGAATCCGCAAGCGCGATCAGCAGCAAGCCAGGGCCGCCCAGCCCTTGAGCGAATTCGTAAAGTGCGCGCGCCGCGGTATAGATCCATCCCGTGATTCCGGTTAGTTCCACCAATAACATAGGTGTTACTTCAATCTGGTCATCCTATCGAGACCAGTAGAAAGCATCTGGTGTTCCAATTCACGAGACTGCGGTCCGCCGCCAGATGGAGACGATGGCTTCATCATGGTTTGCTGAGAAGCACTCACTCCTCGTCTGCCCCCCGAAAGGGCGTCGACCCACCGTGCATACGCCTCAGGGTGCAACAATTTCGCTGCAGCTCGTGCAGCGTACTCACCCCTTTCGGACTCGAGAACGACGCTTCTCGAGTGGAATTCGGTGTCGAATGTCCTGTAAGATCCCTGCTTCCTGCCAGCCTTACTCCAAGGATAACAGCCGGGAGACGAGGAAGGGCGAGCCACAAGTGCTTTGGCAGGACCGTCAAGCGTCATGGCAGCTTCATCGAGCAACGAATTGGTTTCCAGGCTGGTTTCATTATATCGGGACGAGATTCTGCCAGCCCGGACACGGCGTGTCCACCTTCTCGGGAGAAAGTGTACGCCCCGACTGATGCGGACATTCCTCGGTTATGAACTCCAGTTGGCTCAAAAGCGGGTAACCTGCCCGGACGAGGCGACGGCTCGCTACCTGCGGATCTTCGGAGAGATCGGCCTGGCCTCGGTTCTGATCCCCTACGAACCGCACCGCACCGCCGAAATCACGCCCGCGCTGGAGTCCTGTTTCAATGAACTGAAGAGCACGATTGACGAAACGCAACGTCTGCGCAATCTCTTTCGACAGTTACGAAAAAGTCTACTGGGAGCGGAGAGGGAGGCTCGAAAGGATGGATAGGTCAGGGTTGGAGGCGCTGGTGTCCGATCAAGTTCTATCCGTATCCCCCGAATTTGCACACCGGTTTTGGCAGGGCGGAAACCCCGGGCGGCCGAGCCGCCCGGGTCCACTCGTCTACTTCTTGTCGTCGACGTCGACATACTCGGCGTCAATGACTTCGCCTTCGTCTTCCGAAGAAGCGGCTTCGTCCTCTGCTGAACCGGTCGGACCACCCTGACCGCCCTCAGGGCCCGGCTGAGCCTGGGCGGACTGGTAGATGACTTCCGCAAGCTTGTGCGAGGCCTGGGTCAGATCCTCGACCGAGGCGTTGATGCGATCCACATCACCCGACTCCAGAGCCTGCTTGGCCTTGGAGATCGCCTCTTCGACCGATTTGGCTTCCGCGGGGCCGACCTTCTCGCGGTTGTCCCGCAGCAGCTTTTCACAGCTGTAGATCATATTGTCGGCGCGGTTACGTGCTTCGATCTCTTCCTTCTTGCGACGATCGTCCTCGGCATGTGACTCCGCGTTCTTGACCATCTCCTGGATTTCCTGATCGTTGAGACCGCTCGATCCGGTGATGGTGATCTTCTGCTCCTGGCCCGTGCCCCGGTCTTTGGCCGAGACGTTGAGGATTCCGTTGGCATCGATGTCGAACGTCACTTCGATCTGAGGGACGCCGCGGGGAGCCGGCGGAATTCCAACCAGATGAAAACGCCCAAGTGACTTGTTGTCTTTGGCCATCGGCCGCTCGCCCTGAACGACATGAATTTCGACCGAGGTTTGGGAGTCGGCAGCCGTCGAGAAAACCTCGCTCTTGCGGGTGGGAATCGTCGTATTGCGCGGGATCAGAACAGTTGCTACGCCGCCCAGCGTCTCGATCCCCAGCGAAAGAGGCGTCACATCGAGCAGCAGAACGTCCTTGACGTCTCCGCCCAGCACGCCGGCCTGGACGGCCGCCCCAATGGCGACCACTTCGTCCGGGTTGACGCCCCGGTGAGGCTCCTTGCCGAAGAATTCCTTGACCAGCTGCTGGACCTTCGGGATTCGGGTGGATCCACCAACGAGCACCACTTCATCGATCTTATCCGAGTTCAGCCCGGCATCCTTCAGCGCCAACCGGCAGGGCTCGAGCGTCTTCTGGAGAATGTCATCCACGAGTTGCTCGAACTTGGACCTCGAAAGTTTGAGGTTAAGGTGTTTAGGGCCACTGGCATCGGCCGTGATGAAGGGGAGATTGATGTCCGTCTCCGGTGTCGTCGACAGCTCCATCTTCGCCTTTTCAGCCGCCTCCTTCAGGCGCTGGAGCGCCATCTTGTCCTGGGACAGGTCGATCCCCTGATCCTTCTTGAACTCCGAGACGATCCAGTCGATGATCCGCTGGTCGATGTTGTCGCCGCCCAGGTGGGTGTCTCCATTGGTCGCCTTGACCTCGACCACGCCTTCTCCGACCTCCAGGATCGAGATGTCGAAGGTTCCACCGCCGAAGTCGAAAACGGCGATCGTCTCGTCCTTCTCCTTGTCGAGGCCGTAGGCGAGAGCCGCAGCCGTGGGCTCGTTCACCAGACGCAACACTTCAAGTCCGGCGATCTTCCCGGCATCCTTGGTCGCCTGGCGCTGTGAGTCGTTGAAATAGGCAGGGACGGTAATGACCGCCTGGGTCACCTTCTCCCCCAGATAATCTTCAGCTGATTCCTTCAGCTTCATCAAGATCCGCGCCGAAATCTCAGGAGGAGAATAGGTCTTCGAGCTGATCTGAACCGCCACATCCCCGTTCTTGGCTTGGACGACCTTGTACGGGACCATGGAAATCTCTTCGCTGACTTCGCCGAACTTCCGACCCATGAAACGCTTTATGGAGTAGACGGTGTTTTCCGGATTCGTGATGGCCTGCCGCTTGGCGACCTGGCCGACGAGTTGATCACCGCCCTTGGCAAATCCCACCACCGAGGGCGTGGTCCTGCCCCCCTCGGGATTGGTGATGACGTTGGGGCTGCCGCCCTCCATCACCGCCACGACCGAGTTCGTGGTTCCCAAATCGATTCCGATAATCTTTCCCATCAAAAAGCCTCCTTCAAAGTACGATAGCTGCGCATCTATACTCTTAAATTTTTGAATTCCAATTATTTAAGCCACGTTGCTCATATAAGATCGGGGGCGGCGACTGTCAAGGAAACCAGGAGGACGGGAGAACGGGAGAACGGGAGAACCGGAGGACGGGAGAACCGGACTTGACATCTGCAACGTTCCGGGTTCGACGATTCGGGTCTTCGAGTTCTCGAAACCCGAAACCCGTAACTCAAAACCATCAGGGTGACAACTTCTGACCAGGACTTGACAGGAACGTTGAACTTCGGAGTCCTACGCCTGTCAATACACAAGGTATTCGCGGTGCGTGATGCGGCACTTGTCCCGCTGGACCCGAAGGTCCACCTTGTGGTCCTCCACCTTTTCTCCGGGCTCAACGTAGAAGCCGATGGTGTAGGTCTCGAGCAATCGGCCTTTGAGATCGGTGAACAGATCCTCGATGAACTTGTACTCGCCGGCCATATAGGCTTTTCCCGCGGTCTCTTTCACGAGATTCTGGAAGAAATAGGCATTCACCTTCTCTTCGAAGCTCCTGCCCGGTCCGCTCACGAAACGGGGCGCCAGGGACAGTACGAAGACGTCCACACCCGTGTTGCGCAGCATGAGCTGGTATTCCTCCAGGTTGCCCGCCGACTCGCGATCCACCGTGCGGGTCACGAGAAACAGGACCTTCCGCTTTTCGGGTCGGGCCTTCAGGATATCCACACCGCGGCCCAGCACTCTGCCGACCCGGATCTGATCGAAGACGATGCCTTCCGCATGAGGCTGAAGTTTGTGGAGAGCGTCGAGCAGATACGATTCGTCGTCGGTGAAATCCTGCAGGATGTGGATCTCATCGAAGAACTCGGCCAGCATGACGCGACCGATCCGGCACAACGGGGGAAAGAAATCGTCCAGCAACTCGTATCGGACGCGATCGATCAGGTTGATGCGACCCAGTTGAGGAATGCTGACGGAATCCTCTGCCGTCCTCGGACTGTTTTCCAGGAAGATGGCGACGGCCGTATCCACATCACCGGAGCTGAGATATCCGATGTCGACCGGGTGGCCATCCAGCCTCAGTTCCACCTCGTCGCGTTTGAGATCCCGCACATAGACACCGAAACGATTCACGACGGAGAAGGTCAAGTACTCCACATCCCTGGCCCGGCACGCTCCGGCCGCCAGGATGGCCACCGTTCCGAAGCACAAGGCGGCGCAAAGGAACTTCCGCGCATGGCGGAAAGATGCCGAGACGCTCCTTCGCCCTCGGCCTCCGCGACGCGGACCAGAATCGGTTCGGTGTCGAGACCCCACCATTATTCCCTCAGCAATTCTCGCAGCTCCTCGAGTTCTCGATTCAGTTCCCGCTGCCGTCCGTTCAGATAAACGAGATAAATGAAGACGAGAGTCCAGAAGATGGCGTAGCCAAAGAAGAGATACCAGTTCAAGCTGCAGTCCTCCTGCGATCGAAGATCTCCTGTCTCAGCCGCTCGGCCGCCAACCCATGCAGTCGCATCGAACCACGCAGCAAGACCAGGACGAAAAGCGCAACGAACCAGGCAAAGATGGTCGCAAGCAGGGCGTGGAGCATCCGTGGTTCGAGGTTCGCGCCGGAGCTGGTGATGACGACGGGGTGGATCGTCCTCCACCAGCGGATCGACATCCAGACGATCGGGACATCCAGGAATCCGATGATTCCGAACACCGCACAGAATTTATACTTCTTGTCTCCCTCGGGCAGACTCGAGCGGAGAATCAGATACGCAACATAGATGAGCCAGAGGACCAGGGTCGTCATCACCCGGGGATCGCCCCATGGGAACCAGGTATTCCAGACCGGTTTGGCCCAGACCGGGCCGGTCGTCAGGACGATGGTCGTGAAAAGGATGCCGACCTCGACCGCTGCCGCTGCCAACTGATCCCAGATGACCTTCCTCGTCGCCAGGTAAGCGATACCTGCCACGAACACGATGAAGAACGCCAGAAATGCATCGAAGGCGGCTGCGACATGATGGTAGAAGATCCGCTGCACGTCTCCCATGACACGCTCTGTCGGTGCGTAGACGAAGGAGCCGTACAATCCGATCAGTACGAGCACATAGAGAGGCACCTGGAGCCTCTTTGCCCACCGCAACCAGGTCGCTGCCGTCCTCAGTTCAGGAGTGTCGTCGGTCATGCTGCCAGAGATTATATCCCGCAATCGCATGCGGGTGTCCCGCAGCGCGCCCAAGGCGGCCCCGGGTTCGAGATTAGAGGTTCCGGGTTCCTGGTTTCCTGGTTCCGGGTGCCGGGTGCCGGGCCCGGAGGGCCGGGAACTCGGACCTTCGACGCAGGACACTCGCGACTGTCTCCGGTCTCCGCTCGGCGGGGCTCAGTCTTCGACGACGAAGTCGAACACCAGAAAGGTCCCGGCCAGGAAGACGACGTCCGCTACGACGAGCAGCTTGATCCATTGATAGAAGAACTGGAACTCACCGACCCCGAACAATTCCCGGGTCGCATTGACGGCTGCGATCACGATGGGCACAAGGATCGGAAACAGCAGAATCGGAAGCAGCACGTCCCTCGTTCGCAGACCGCTGACCATCGCGGCAAACAGCGTCCCCACCGACGAGAAGACGAGTCCGACCAGTACCAGGAGCAGCGGCAGCCAGACCAGTCGAGAGGAGAGAGGAAAGTTATAGAAGATCAGAAATGCTCCCAGGATCAAAAGATCGACGAGGGTCAGAAGAAACCAGTTGGCCAGGAGTTTTCCCACGAAGATGATACCCCGGTCCACGGGAGCCAGGATCAACGCGAACAGAGTACCGTCCTCTCGTTCGGACTGGAATGAGCGATTCAGCTGGATCACACCCGGAAAGAGAAGGGAGACCCAGAGAATTCCAGGAGCCGCCGCCCGGATCTTCTCGTCCCCAGGATCGAACGCGAAGTTGAAGATGATCAGGATCAGCAGAGCAAAGAACACCGTGGTCAAGAAGGCCTGTCGGGATCGATACTCGATCCGCAGGTCCTTTGCAGTCAATGTCCAGATCAGCTGCAGTGATTTCATGTCCAGCTTCCGGCCCGCTAACCTTCGACCAACTGAAAGTAGAGGCTTTCGAACGCACTCTCTTCGATTTCGGCCCGGCACGCACGATAGACTGTCTGGCCTCGACTCATGACCATGACGTGACTGGCCAGGACCAGTCCGGCCGCCAGGTTGTGCGTGATCATCAACACCGTCCGCTCCTCCTGCTTCACCTCCGAGAGGACGTCCGTCAGCAGGCGACTGCCGTGCTGATCCAGACCCGCGTAAGGCTCATCAAGCAACAGCAGTCCAGGGTTGTGCAGAAGAGCCCGAGCCAGCGTGAGGCGCTGCTTCATGCCACTCGAGTATCCGCGTGTCTGGCGATTACGGGCACTGCTCAGCCTCATCTGCTCTAGAAGTTCCTCGGCCCTGCCCTTCGGATCGGCAACGCCGTAGAGCTGCCCGAAGAACACCAGGTTCTCGAAACCGGTCAGCTCTCCATACAGCAGACTCTGATGAGAAACGTAGCCGATGCGTCCCCTGCCCTGGTCGGGGTCGAGGTATTCGATCGTACCTTCGCTTGGACGCGTCAACTGAGCCAGCGTCCGCAGCAGGGTCGACTTCCCGGCCCCATTGGGTCCGAAGATGACCCAGAAATCACCGGCTCGGATGGAGAGGTCCACCTTCCAGACAGCTGTCAGTGAACCGAACCGTTTGGTGAGTTGCTCGACCGTGAGAATGGGCGCCGATTGCGAGGACATGGATCAGGAGCGGCGCGGAGGCCGCCGATTCTTGGACAACGACTCGACTCTCTGGAGCGCTTCGACGGCCGAAGCCTCCCATTCGTCCTTCAGTCGAACGTAATCGTCCTCGGAGAGCTTTCCCATCCGAAAGTCCATCTCGATGTCCTTGAGATTCGAGATGGCGTTTTCTTTGGCTTCGAGGGCCAGGTCGAGTTCGGTGACTTCCTCCAGTGCCTCCTCTTCAGGTTCGTCCTTGAGCAGGGGCCACGCGACGAACAGCACGAGGGTAATCAGAACGGCCGGAGGTAGCAGCATTTCCATTTCGAACTCGATTGTACCCGAAAAGAAGCGGATCAGGCGGCCGCATCGCGAACAGGAGCGTCCGCCTTCTCAGACGACCGGGCGGCAGCGACCTTCTTGTCCGGGAACAGTACGAACATTCCGCCCAGAGCCATGACAGCGATGCCCATCCAGATGAACTGGACGAAGGGGTTGACGAAAACATGTAGTGTCACGTTCCCGGTCTCGTCCCATCCCGAAAGGACGACATAGAGATCTTCATTGAGCCTCGAGCGGATCGCGACTTCCGTCGATGGCTGTTCGCTCTTGTGGTAGAAGTTCTTCTGCGGGTAGACATTGTCGATCTTCTGCCCGCCGCTGAACACACCCACCCTCGCGAAGACCACGTCCTTCTCCGGATCGCGGCGCTGAGACAAACCATCGAACTTGAGAGTATAGCCGGCCAACTGGAACATCTGCCCCTGCTTCACGGTGAACATCTGGTCCTGGCTGAAGAACGAACTGGCGATAATCCCGATGAACACCAGCACGGTCCCGGCGTGGATGATGAAGCCGCCGTACCGGCGCTTGTTCATCAGAGTCAGGTCCTTGACCGCCGTCAGGAAGCCCGTCGGACGAATGCTCTGCCGCGCCCGCGCCCCCTTGAAGAACTCAAAAAAGATGGTCCAGGTCACGAAAGCGGCGGACGAGAAGAAGGCCAGCGGAATCCAGCGACGGACGCCGAGGCCGAAGAGCACGGCACCTGCGACGATACCGAAGGCCATCGGATAGATGAAGTTCCGCCGGAAATTCCTGGCCGTCGCCTTTCTCCACGCGATCAATGGACAGATGCCCGTCAAAATGAGCAGGCCCAGCCCCAGCGGCCAGGTGACCTGATTGAAGAAGGGGGCCGCAACCGAGATCTTCTCGCCTCGAAAAGCTTCGGAAAGGATGGGAAACACGGTTCCCCAGAAAATCGCGAAACAGATTGAAATCAGCAGCCAGTTATTGAGCAGAAAGCTGGCTTCCCGTGAGAGGAACGAACGCATGCGCAACTCGCTGCGCAACTCTCCCTGCCGGTAAAAAACCCAGAAGAGCGCGAAAAAGGCGCTGACGGCCAGGAAGACCACAAAGAACGGGCCAATGTTGGAGAGGGCGAATGAGTGGACGGAAGAGATCACGCCGCTGCGGGTGATGAAGGTCCCGAAGATCGACAACTCGAAAGCGAGGATGATCAGGATGAAATTCCAAAGCTTGAGCATCCCCTTCCGCTCGGTGATCATGATGGAGTGCAGGAAGGCTGTGGCCACCAGCCAGGGCATGAACGATGCATTTTCGACCGGGTCCCAGGCCCAGTAGCCGCCCCAACCCAGTTCCTCATAGGCCCACCGTCCGCCGAGGGTGAATCCGACGGTCAGGAAGATCCAGCTGATGAGCGTCCACCTTCGAGTCGTCCGAATCCAGGAAATATCCGTCTTTCCGCTGATCAGGGCGCCCATGGAGAATGCGAACGGAATCGCCATCCCTACATACCCGAGAAAAAGCATGGGCGGATGGATGATCATGTACCAGTTCTGCAGAAGAGGGTTGAGACCGCGCCCGTCCGCCTGCGCGACGGGCAGGGTCTCGAATGGATTCGCTGCAAAGGTCAGCAGCAGCGAGAAGAAGAACATGACGCCCAACAGACAGGCTGCCACATAGGGCATCAGGGCCCGGTGGCGGTGCCGGTTCTGCACGATGGCCACGGTCGAGAAGACCGAAAGCACCAGGGCCCACAGCAACAGACTTCCCTGTTGACCACCCCAGAAGGCGGTGAACTTGAAGTGCGTGGGCATGTCGGCCGAACTGTACTCGGTGACGTACTTGACCAGGAAATTGTCGGTCAGCAGGAGGTACCAGAGGCTCAGTGAAGCGACCAGGATCAGCGCACCGTTCGCGATGACCGCGTTTTCGGCGCTGCGTACCAGGGCCAGATTTCGCTGCCTCCCCCCCCAGACACCGATGAAAATCCCGTAGGCGCAAAAACAGAGAGAGGCCAGTATCGCGTAGTGTCCGAGCTGAATCATGGAGACGGTGCTGCCCCTTCTATTTCACCGGAACATCTTCCGGATGCTGCTCACCCATGGACTCGTATTTCGAGGGGCACTTCGCCAGCAGCGTGTTCGCAGTGAAGGTGGGAGATGACGGATCATAGATTCCTTCGACAACGACTTCGGCATCGTCCTTGAAAGTATCCGGAATGATGCCGGCGTAGACGACCGGAATGGTCCTTTTCGTCGTCTTCTCGTAGACGTCGAATTGCACCAGCGAGCCGTTCTTGTCCCGCTGGATGCTTCCCGGACGTACGTAGCCGCTGATCCGCACCCCCTGACCCGCCAATCGTGGAGCCTGTTCGGACAGCTCGGTCAGGGTGTAGTAGTACACCATCGAGCCATTGATCCCGCTAAACATCAGGTAGCAGATTCCGCCGACGATCAACGCTCCGGCGATCAGGAATTTCAGGTGCGGCAACTTCATGATTGATCCCCTGCCGTGCCGTAATGCACGGTCTCGCGAGATTGAGAACTGAAGGACATTCTAACAGGAAACCAAGGGTAGTGGAACGTCCCGCGAAGGCGGCGGGATTCTCTTCCCGGCCGGAGGCTTCGAAGCCCCGCCGGTTCCGGTATCAGCAAACCGGCGGGACCTCGTGGAATCGATTACTGAGCGGGACTAGAGAAGCAGAACGACGACGAAGGTCAGAAGTGCCAGAAACTCGATGAACGCCAGACCCAGAATGACAAAGAATCGAATGGTGTCGACGGCGCCGGGATTCCGGGACACGCCTTCGCAACCACCGGCAATCGCCCGGCTCTGGGCGATGCCGCAGCCCGCGGCCGCGATGGCCATGGCAACGGCCAACCAGTGCGTCTGCATCGTTGTCGTCGTGGCGCCACCCTCGGCCTGCGCGTACACAGGGATCGTCAGTAGACAAAGTAATAGGAGACCGACAGTTAGCAGCGCAAACTTCCTCATGTGAGCATTCTCCTTGTCTTCAGGGACTGAGAGCTTGCGAAGGCTCGTGTCCCTCTTCTTCCGGGCCGTGTTCGAGCGCACCACCCAGGTAGACCATGGTCAGAACGATGAATATGAAAGCCTGAATCGTGCTGGCGAAAAGTGCAAGGCCCATGACGGGCAGGCTGAGCAGGAACGGGAACATGTTGTTGAGCGTGCCGATGATCGTCTCCTCGGCATAGATGTTGCCGAACAACCTGACGGACAACGAAAAGGGCCGGGCGAAGTGGCTGATGATCTCGATAACGAACAGAAGTGGCGCAATCACCAGCGAAGGCCCCGCAAAATGGCCCATGTATTTCAGGAATCCGTGGGTCTTGAAGCCGACGTAGTTGTAGTAGAGGAACACGACGATGCCACAACTCGCTGTCACGTTGATATTGCTGGTCGGCGACATGAATCCCGGCAGCATACCCAGGACGTTTCCCAGCAGGATGTAGAGGAACAGTCCGCCGAGCAGAGGAAAAAAGCGTCGAGCAGACCCGCCGATAATGTCGCGTGCCAGCCCCATGGTCCCTTCCGCCCACAATTCCAGGAACTGCTGAGCAGGACCGGGCTCCTCCACGTCGAAGCGCCTGCGCAGGATGAGGGACAGTACGACGAGCACCAGACCGACGATGATGACCATCACGAGATGGGGAGGCAACAGATGAGGCTCGAGCTGATACCCGAACAGGGACGCCACCCAGACAACAAACCGATTAACGATCGTGGATATGAAGAACTCGTGATGCCCCATGACCAGGATGATCCCTCGCTACTTGCGCATCAGCAGGAGAATCGCTTCCAGAAAACCGGCGACAACAAAGATCGCCATCCCCCCCAAAGCCCCATAAAGGCTCAAAAAAGAAAGTTGGATGATAGCAAACAGCCCTACCAAGATCAATAAGAGCCGGCCGAGGAATCCCGCTATCAGCAGCGTCGGGCTATGGCGCGATGCACCGGTCAGCATGCCGTCGACCGCGAGCTTCAGCCAGTGAAAATTCACGCTGGCCAACCCTCCACCCACCAGAATCGAGACCGCCATCTGCCATCCCCAGACGACGCCCGCCACCAGCGACATCACCGCCAGAATCCAGATCCCCCTCCGGAAGAGCCCTTCGACGTCCAACGGTCCCCGTCCGGAGCCGCTCCGTTCCTCTCGCGTCACGATTTCGCTCCGCATCAATCCCGGTCCTGTTGGAGAAGGCGGAAGACCTCGAAGAATGCGCCGCAGGTCCCGGCGAGCAAGCCGACCAGCGTCAGCCAGGGACGCGTCCCCCACCGGTCATCGAGCAGATGGCCAAGGTAGATTGGGACCACGAGCGTCACCGCAATCGCGGAGATCAGCCCCGAGTAAACGGCCAGACGTCGGTAGTCCCTGCTCCCTCCCGACATGCTCCCCCGCATCCCGCCGACGGCTTCGTCGATCCGGACGGCTCACGACGCCTGCTGTGACAGCTGATCGTCAAAGTAATCAATGGTCTGACGAAGCCCTTCTTTCAGACCTACCTCGGGCTTCCAGCCGAGTTCGGCTATCGCCCGGCTGATGTCGGGTCGGCGGCGAACCGGATCGTCCTTCGGCAGCGGAGCAAAGTGGATCCCCGATTGGGTTCCGGTCAGATCGGCGATCACTTCGGCGAGCTCCAGGATCGTGATTTCTTCCGGATTGCCCAAGTTGATCGGCCCCGTTCCACCCTCCCATCGCATCAAGCGATCCAGCCCGCGGATCAGGTCGGAAACGAAGCAGAAGGACCTCGTCTGACCTCCGTCCCCGTAAATGGTCAGCGGCTGATTGCGAAGGGCGGCCACGATCAGGTTGCTGACAACACGGCCGTCGTGAATGGACATACGCGGCCCATAGGTATTGAAGATCCGCGCAATGCGGACCTGAACTCCGTTCTGACGATGGTAGTCCATCATCAGGGTCTCCGCCAGTCGCTTTCCCTCATCGTAGCAGCTACGCGGACCGATGGGGTTCACCGACCCCCAGTAGTCTTCCCGCTGCGGGTGGACCTCCGGGTCCCCGTAGACCTCCGAGGTGCTGGCCTGCAAAACCCTCGCCCGCACGCGCTTGGCCAGGCCGAGCATGTGGAGCGTCCCCATCACGTTCGTCTTGACCGTCTTGACCGGATTGTACTGGTAGTGAACCGGCGATGCGGGGCAGGCCAGATTGAAGATCCAATCGACTTCGGCAAACACCGGGTGGGTGATGTCATGTCGAAGGAACTCGAAGGAAGGATTGCCAAGGAAAGGAATGACATTCCGTTTCGAGCTTGAAAACAGATTGTCGAGACAAAGCACCTCGCAGCCGTCCCGCAGAAGCTTCTCGCAGAGATGACTTCCAATGAAGCCCGCACCGCCAGTGACGAGTACCCGTTTCATACTCAATATCTCCGAAATCAGGCGGGCTAGAGCCTGCCGATCAGGGCCGTCGCCTCCGATTCGAATTTGAAGATGTATCGGTAGCCCGGAAAATCGACCGGGCGATGGTAAGTCATGGTGACGTGCAACCGGGAAGCCGACTGAAACCGGCCGGTTCGATCCACCTTGATCTTGTTCTTCTCAATTGCGAATCCAAAACCGCGCGCCGAGGTCACGATTTGATCCCGAATCACCTGGTCGCGCCAGTTCTCCGCTCCGGCACGATTGACGATCCTAGCCATTTCGTCTTCGAAGTTGATCTTGTCCATATAGACGGGCGCGACCTTGTACCCAAGAAAAAGGGAGACGAGCACGAGCAGCAACATGAGGAGACAGCCGGCCCGGCTTTCTCCGCGATTGTTTCCCAACATTCCCTTTCAGTCCTTCCCTGAAGGGCCTCCTGCCCGGCCTTCAGTCTTCGTTCCGCTCATACCCCGTCAAGAGAAAGGCAGAGTCCAGGAGGCGGTTCTCCCGACCGTCGTGGACGGCATTCTGCCTGCCGTCATACATGGAAACTCCGGCATGCTCGCCTTTCTTGTTCACGATAAGGAAGCCGGGATGCGATCCGGCGGATCAATCCAATTGTCATCCCTGTTGAGCATCGACTTCCATTTCAACCACATTTCTCGAGATTCGTCTGTGAGCAGGCTCTCTTTTTTGAAACCCATGGCCAGAGCGAACTTCAACGCGCCTTCTCCGACCAGGAAAATGTGATTCGTCCGTTCCATCACCAGCTTGGCCACCCGCGACGGAGTCTTGATCCCTTCCAGTGCGCCGACAGCGCCGGCCCCGCGCGTCGGCCCGTGCATGACGGAAGCATCGAGCTGAACGACTCCATCTTCATTGGGAAGACCGCCGAAACCCACGCTCATATCGTCGGGATCTTCTTCCACCAGATTGACACCGGCAACGACCGCATCGAGTGTATCCGCACCCTCACGAAGCATCGCCCTGGCACACCCCGTGGCTCTCAGGCCGTTCTTGCTGGAAATCACGATCGGCCGCGACGCCCCGGCGGCACGGATCCGTTCGGATTCCGTGGCAGCCACACCGCAGCAGCACCCGTCTTTAAGGCAAACTCTCTGCGATTCATGCGCTCTCCCCTCCTCGGGAAGCTTAGAATAGCAGTTCGGGGTACCTCCGGCGAGAGCCTTCACTCCAGGGTCGACGGCGAGCCGCCGTGAGCCGGACGCTGACCCGGTGTCGCCGCCGGCAGCGAAGACTCCGGGAGCCGGAGCGACTAGCGGACGGCGTGGCCGGTGAGTCGGGTCAAAACCTCGAAGAAGCCCGGGAACGAGACCTCGACGCAATCGGGATCATCGATTTCGACGCCCGACTCCGAGAGCAGTCCCAGAACGGCAAAGGCCATGGCGATCCGGTGGTCACCGCAGGTTGTGATGCGGCCGCCCGACACACGGGGCGTGAAGGGCACCCTGAAGCCGTCCGGGAACTCTTCGGCCGCGACTCCGACGGCGCGCAGGTTCCGAACGACGGCTTCGATCCGGTCCGACTCCTTCTTCCTCAGTTCAGCCGCGTCGTGCACCGCGAGCCCTCCCGGCAAGCGGGTCCCCAGCACGGCCAGGATCGGGATCTCGTCGATCAGAATCGGAATCTGCCTGCCGGCGATTTCGTTTGGTACGGCTTCCAGAAAATCGACCGACCCGGCAACCTCGAGATCGCACACCGGCTCGTCGCTGACCCGGGTCTCACGCATGCGGCGTATGGGTGCGCCCGCGTCTTCCAGCAGTCGGAGATATCCGTCACGCGTCGGATTGACTCCGATGTTGGGGAGAGTCAATGTCGAGCCCGGTCGCAGAAGAGCTGCCGTGACGAGGAAGCTGGCCGCCGAAAGATCACCGGGAACCTGGACGACTGCGCCGTAGAGATGGATCGGCCCTCTGACCGAGATCTCCGCTCCCTCTCGATGCACCGGAGCACCGAAGACATGGAGCGCGCGCTCCGTATGATCGCGCGAGGGCGCAGGCTCGACGACCGTCGTTCGGCCCGGCGCCGTGAGTCCGGCCAGAAGCACGCAGGACTTGACCTGTGCGCTGGCCATCGGCAGGACGTAACGGATGGGGTTGAGCATCGCTCCATGGATTTCGAGCGGAGGATACTCCCCCTCCCGGGCGTGAATCGTCGCTCCCATCCGGCTCAACGGCTCGATGATGCGGCGCATGGGACGGCGGTTCAGGGAGTCATCGCCTGCAATCCGGCTGACAAAGGGTCGCGCCGAAAGCAGCCCCGAAAGGAGTCGCATCGTCGTCCCGCTGTTCCCTGCGTCGAGCGGTTGCTCCGGAGCCTTCAGCCGGCCCCAACCGGGACTGACCATTTCGACCACTCCGCCTTCGGTGCGCAACTCGATGCCCAGATTTCGGATGCAACGCAGCGTCGACCGGCAGTCGGCGCTGTGGGAGTAGTTGGTGATGAGCGTCCGCCCTTCCGCCATTGTACCGAGAATGGCAAACCGGTGCGAGATCGATTTGTCGCCCGGCAAGTCGATACGGCCGCGAAGTTCAGCGGCCGGCTTGATCCACATTGAGGTCCCCTCCGAAGTCCATCTCCAGTTCCTGCAACCGCCTGATTCTATCCCGATACTCCGCTGCTTTCTCGAATTCGAACTGCTCGGCGGCCTCCTTCATGAGACTCCGCAGTTCCTCGACCTTCTGTTCGACCTCCTCCATCGATTCGTACTCGGCGACATCCTCGGCTATCAGCGGGACCTCGTAGTAGTCGAGTTCGGCCATGGCGAAGACGCTTCGATCGACCGGCTTCAGGATGGTCGTGGGAGTGATGTTGTGCCGGCGGTTGAACTCCTCCTGGATTTCCCGCCGCCTTCGCGTCTCCTCCAGCGCGCGCTGCATGGACCCGGTCAAACGGTCCGCGTAGAAGATGACCTTGCCGTGGACGTTTCGTGCCGCACGACCGGACATCTGGATCAGCGAAGTATCGCTGCGGAGATACCCCTCCTTGTCGGCATCCAGGATGGCCACAAGAGAAACCTCCGGGAGGTCCAGACCTTCTCGAAGAAGGTTCACTCCGACCAGGACGTCGAACCTGCCGAGACGGAGATTCCGAAGGATACGCACACGCTCCAGCGTTTCGATTTCCGAATGCAGATAACGAACCGCTACGCCGACTTCCGTGTAATACTCCGTCAGTTCTTCGGCCATCCGCTTGGTCAGGGTCGCAACCAGGATCCGTTCGCCTACGCCCACCCTGCGCTGGATCTCCTCGAGCAGATCGTCGATCTGCCCCGCCACGGGGCGGACCTCGATCTCCGGGTCCATCAGTCCTGTCGGCCGGATGATCTGTTCGACCACCCGTCCCTGACAGAGCGCCAGCTCATAAGCGCCCGGCGTGGCAGACACATAGATGGTGGGCGGTCGCCGTTCTTCGAACTCCTGAAAGTTGAGCGGTCGATTGTCGAGCGCCGACGGCAACCGGAATCCATAACGGACCAGGTTCAGTTTCCGAGACCGGTCGCCCTCGTACATGCCCCGTACCTGAGGAAGCGTCACGTGACTTTCGTCGATGAGCAGAAGGGCGTCGCGGGGAAGATAGTCCATCAAGGTGGGAGGGGGTGCGCCGGGTTCCCGCCCGGTCAGATGCCTGGAGTAGTTCTCGATTCCACGGCAGTATCCCAGCGTTTTGAGCATCTCGACGTCGAAGCGTGTTCTCTGGTGAATCCGCTCTGCCTCGAGGCCCCGCCCCTCCTGACGAAGGTTCTCGCAGTGGGCTTCGAGTTCCTCGAGGATGCTCTCCACGGCGATCTCCCATCGCTCCTGCGGAATGACGTAATGGGTCCGCGGGTAGATGGGGACCCGCTCGTGCTGCGTGAGAATCTCGCCGGTCAGAGGATCGAACTGGCACAGATCGTCGATTTCATTGCCGAACAGTTCGATGCGGATGCCGTACTCTTCGTAGGACGGGACGATCTCGATGACATCTCCGCGAACCCGAAAAGACCCACGGACGAGATCGAAGTCGTTCCGCTGGTACTGCAGCTCGACGAGTCTTCTCAGGATCTCGCGGCGGCTCATCGTCTGGCCGCGCTCCAGCATGAGAAGCATTCCATAGTAGGCTTCCGGCGATCCCAGTCCGTAAATGCAACTGACGCTGCTGACGATGACGCAGTCACGACGCTCGAATAGCGACCGGGTCGCCGAATGACGCATCTTGTCGATCTCGTCGTTGATCGTCGCTTCCTTTTCAATGTAGGTATCCGTAGATGCGATATAGGCCTCGGGCTGGTAGTAGTCGTAGTAGCTGACAAAGTACTCCACTGCATTCTTGGGAAAGAAGCCCCGAAACTCCTGGTAAAGCTGGGCGGCGAGCGTCTTATTGTGGCTGAGGACGAGCGTCGGGCGATTGAGCCGCGCGATCATCTCGGCCATCGTGAAGGTCTTGCCCGAACCGGTCACGCCGAGGAGGATCTGGTCCCGGCGGCCTCCGACAATGCCATCCTGAAGTCCCTGGATCGCAGCGGCCTGGTCCTCACTGGGAGTGAAATGTGATGCCAGCTCGAAGTTGCCGGAGCGCGTCAGCGCCTGCCCGTAGCGGATGCCGGAGTGTTCGATTTCTGGAGGTTGCGACACGGGGGACATTATAGTCTGGGCTCGATATCAGGACGTGACGGAACCCATTCGCGTCCCTTCCGTGATCGCACGCCTCTGTCGACCAGGCCTCCACAGAAGGGACGTGAAGTCGCCTGCTGATCCGGATCACTGCGTCACGGGAGCCGCCGCTTCGAAAGTCAGTTCCGACCGGTCGGGATCGTAACCGATGTGGATGGTCTGACCTTCCCGGATCTCGCCGGCCACGAGCATCCTGGCCAGCGGATTCTCCAGCTTTCTCTGGATGGCACGTTTGAGCGGCCGGGCACCGAAAGACGGATCGTATCCGACCCGGACGAGATACTCCAGGGCTCGCTCATTCAACTCGAACTTCAGATCCCGCTCTGTCAGACGCTTCTGCAGGAGCTTCAGCTGGATCTGGACGATCTGCTTCAAGTGCGTTTCGTCGAGCGAATGGAAGACGATCACCTCGTCGACCCGGTTCAAAAATTCGGGGCGAAAATGGCGGCGGACTTCCTCGAGGACGGTGCGCCGCATCCGGTCGTGGCCTTCCCCTTCGACCCCGCCCGGAAATTCGAGGATCTCCCGGCTGCCGATGTTCGACGTCATGATGAGGATGGTGTTCTTGAAGTCCACGGTCCGGCCCTGTCCGTCGGTCAGGCGGCCGTCGTCCAGGATCTGCAGCATCGTGTTGAAGACGTCATAGTGGGCCTTCTCTATTTCATCGAAAAGGATGACCGAATAGGGACGCCTGCGGACGGCTTCGGTCAGCTGACCGCCTTCTTCGAAACCGACGTATCCGGGAGGCGCGCCGATCAGTCGGGCCACCGTATGCCTTTCCTGGTACTCCGACATATCGATCCTCACCAAAGCATGCTCGTCATCGAAGAGAAATTCCGCCAGAGCGCGCGCCAGTTCCGTCTTCCCAACGCCGGTTGGCCCAAGGAAGATGAAGCTGCCGACCGGCCTGTTGGGGTCCTTGAGGCCGGAGCGAGCGCGGATCACGGCCTCGGACACGGCCTTGACCGCTTCGTCTTGGCCGACCACACGTTGGTGAAGGGACTCTTCGAGATGGAGAAGCTTCTCGACCTCGCCCTCCAGGAGTCGGGAGATCGGGATACCGGTCCATCGGCTGATGACGCCGGCGATATCCTCCTCGTCGACCTCCTCCCGCAACAGTCCCTGTTGTCCCTTCTGGGCGAGCGCCTTTTCGGAGTGCTCCTTGAGCTGCTGTTCGAGACCGGGCAACTTCCCGTAACGCAACTCGGCGACCCGGTTCAGGTCATAGTTTCGTTCCGCCTGTTCGATCTCGATCTTGGCCCGCTCGATCTCTTCACGGAGCCCACGCAGTTCCTTGACCGATTCCTTTTCCGCCAGCCATTGTCCTTTCAACGCATCGGCCTGCGAGCGCGTCTCCGCGAGCTCCTTCTCCAACTTGGCCAATCGTTCCAATGACGCAGCGTCCTTTTCCCTTTTGAGTGCCTGCCGTTCGATCTCGAGCTGCATGACCCGCCGTGCGAGTTCGTCCACCTGCGTCGGCATCGAATCGATCTCCGTGCGCAGTTTGGCAGCCGCCTCATCCATGAGGTCGATCGCCTTGTCGGGAAGGAAACGGTCCGTGATGTAGCGGTGCGACAAGACTGCGGCGGCGACCAGCGCGGAGTCCTTGATGCGCACACCATGATGGACTTCGTAACGGTCCTTGAGGCCGCGCAGGATCGAGATCGTATCCTCGACGCTCGGCTGCGTCACGAGAACCGTCTGAAACCGGCGTTCCAGTGCCTTGTCTTTCTCGATGTACTTCCGATATTCGTCGAGGGTCGTTGCTCCGATGCAGTGAAGTTCCCCCCGGGCCAGCATCGGCTTCAAAAGGTTCCCGGCGTCCATAGCGCCCTCGGCTTTACCGGCCCCTACGACCGTATGCAATTCGTCGATGAAGAGGATGATCTCTCCCTGGGAAGACTGGACCTCCTTCAGCACGGCCTTCAGCCGTTCTTCGAACTCCCCTCGGTACTTTGCGCCGGCGATGAGGGCACCCAGATCGAGTGCGACCACGCGCTTATTCTTGAGTCCCTCGGGCACGTCTCCCCGCACGATCCTCTGGGCGAGACCCTCCACGATGGCCGTCTTTCCAACACCCGGATCACCAATCAGGACGGGATTGTTCTTGGTTCGCCGCGAGAGGACCTGCATGATGCGACGGATCTCGTCATCCCTTCCGATCACCGGGTCGAGTCGTCCCGCCGAGGCTTCCCGGGTCAGATCACGGCTGTATTTGTCGAGTGCCTCGTAGGTTGCCTCGGGATTGGCGGAGGTAACCCGCTGGTTGCCCCGAATTTCCCTCAGGGCAGCCATGACAACTTCGCGAGTCAAGCCGATCTTCTTGAGGAGCTTGCCCGTCTCCCCCCGGTCCGCCGACATGGCGAGCAGCAGGTGTTCGACCGAAATATACTCGTCTCGCAGATCTTTGGCCTCTTCTTCCGCCTTGGTGAGCAGGATGTTGAGCTCGCCCGAAAAGTAGGCCTGTCCTTGATTCGACCCGCTGAGTCGAGGCTTGCGCTCGAGCAACTCCCGAGCGCCGTTCGAGAGGATCTCCGGGTCGAGATTGGCTCGCCGAAGCACGGACGAGACCAGGCCGCCTTCCTGTTCGATGAGGCTTGCGAGTAAATGTGCCGTATCGATTTCGCTGTGCTGTTCGCGCACGGCAAGTGTATGGGCCGACGCGAGAGCCTCACGCGCCTTTTCCGTCAAACGATTCATGTCCATGGGTCTTCTATAAGATCGGGGAGGTCAGGGGGCAAGCGGAGAGCGGAGGAGAGAAAACGGGAAACGGGTGCACCCCCCGGAAATCGCAAAGACGAAATTCCGGATCTCTCAGGGAATCTGCAATTCCTGACCCTGGTGGATCTGGTCCGGATTGCGAATCCCGTTGACCTGGAGAATCCGCTCCAGGGACGAACCGAAGCGTTGGGCGATGTTGAGAAGCGTATCTCCCCTTCGGACGACATAGCGTCTCGACTCGCGAGGCGAAGATTCGGCTCCATCATACGGAATCGCCAACGTCGCACCGGGCTGGATCGTATCGGGACTCCGGATCCGGTTGGCTTCGATCAGTGCATTCACCGTCGTTCCGAACTGTCGAGCGATTCCGAAAAGGCTGTCCCCGGGGCGAACGGTGTAGCTTCTCGGATCGTCGCCGCCGTCGGCTCCGGCAAAGAACTCGGCCGAATCACCGAGGGTCGAGGATCTGCCGACGACCAGGACCTGACCCGGATAGATCAGGTTGGGGTTGCGCAGCTTGCTCAGGCGAACGACATTCCCCGGGGTGGTTCGGAACTCGGACGCAATCGAGCCAAGCGTGTCGCCTTCCGCCACACGGTAGCGGACATCGCCATTCGACGCGACCATCACCTTTCGGCCCGGCGCATGGACCCGCGCCAGCGCCTCTTCGACCGAGCGACCGGTTCCTGGAGGAACACGCACTTCGATGCCTGCCGGGATGACCTGGCGAGAGCGAGCCAACAAATGCTTGAGGTGGGGATTCAGATCCCGCAGGTCGGCCTCGGTGACCCCGGGGACGTCTGTGAAATGCGAGACCGCACAAGCCCTCGACAACTGAACGGTATCGAACTCGAGCGGGTGTTCGAGTTCCAGCTCCCCGAAGTAGCTCCGCCAGTTCCTCGACACCTCCAGAGCCGCCAGGAACTCAGCATAGAAGTTCTTGCTGGCAAAGCCGAAGTAGTTGGATTCGTAATTCCGGATGATCTCACGCAGGTCGTCGCCACATTGTGCCTTGGCTCTCAGCATCCCGTTCCGGCCGTAGTTGTAGCTGGTGATCGCCAAGGGCCAACTCCCAAGTGCGGCATAGTTTTCCGACAGAAGTTGGGCGGCGGCGACGGTCGCACGGATCGGATCCAGTCTTTCATCGACAGTCCGATCGACACGCAGGTAGCTGCGGCCCGTTCCGCGGGTGAACTGCCAGATCCCGGCCGCCCCGGCGTGCGAGTAGGCGCCATAGTTAAAGGAGCTCTCCACATGAGGCAACACGGCAAGTTCGATCGGAAGCCCCATTTCGCTCAAGGTCTGTTCGATCCAGGGCATGTAGAGCCCCGACCGAACGAGACTCTCCTTGAACTTGTCGCGAACACCCCGCTGGTAGCGGATGAGGTCCCGCTTCTCACGCAGGAGTGTAGGGCCGACACGGTAGCCAAGAGCCCGGAAGACCCCGACGATATGCTTTTCACGGGAGTCCAGGTCGGGTGAGTCGGCCCCTTTTGCCGCGAGATCGTCGAAGACGGACTGGAGGTCGTTCAGGTCCTTCTTGAGGGCTTCCTTCTGCCGATCCGCTTCCTCGGAATCTCCTTCGACATCCTTCTCAAAAGTCCTCATCTCGTAAATCAGCCGCAGATCATCCCGGTCATGAAAGATCACCTGCGTGGCTTCGTACTGCGTGAAGACCTTCCTCCAGAACTCGATTTGCAGTTCGAATCCTCGTGATGGAAAGAGGGAAGAGACGTCGCCGAGAGAAAAGCTCTCCTGTTCCCCGAGAGCCGGCCGGATTCCCGGGATCAACGACAGGAGGCAAATAAGACCAATCCTGAACCGGAAGTGGAGCATCATAAGGTCCGAACCTGTCGCGCCGTTGCGGCTCGCCTCGAGCCTGATCCGAAGAGCGGCGGGTGCGCTCTCCTCCGCTCTCCCGGGCCCGTCCGGCCCGTCGTTTTGAGTGATTTTACCAGAGACCTACGCCAGGACCAGTGCTTTTCGCGCCGTGCAATTGACCTGCACGTAAAGAAGGGACGGCTGACTATCCACGAAAGCCCAGCTGCTGCCCGGCGAGGATGAGGCGTGCGGGTCCGAATGATCTTCGAATCCCCGCCGATCCCGGGATCCGATGTATCCAAGGGGTGACAGCCAAGTCGCGCACGCAAACCATCACAAGGGACCGGGTCTTGTAGTATCTATCGACGAATTTGACGTTCTTCCTTCCTGACTCGAAGGCCCCGAATTTCAAGTAATGGGCCCGCACCCATTCCATCTATTGATGGTACGATTGTTTTTGGATATGATCTGTCTCTCTGAGATGTCACTTTCTTTATAGAGTCAAGTTTGCTCAAGCCGAGGAAGGCGGTGCACGGATGGGGAAATTGAGGATCGAGCCAAAAGTCAAACCTCCAGTAAGCAAAGAGGAGTATCAATACTACAAGGGGGTCCTGGACGAAGCCCGGAGCGCGGCTGACGCGAATTTCGTCTTCTACGACTTGGAGAAAAACGAAGAACCTCGAAAGGTCAGAAAGGCATTTCAGTATGTGGCCGGGCAGGAGGGCATCGACCTGATCATCCGCGCCAATCGGGAAAAGAAGAGCCTGGCACTCAAGTTCCGGCAAGCGAGGCGGACTCGCTCTACAGAAGGAGCGGCCTCAGCCACGGGTCGTATCTCAGCCGAGGAGTCGCGCAGCCGGATCGTCTCCGCGCTCGCCTCGTCGAAGGAGCCAATGAAAAAGTCGGCGATCATCAGCGCTACCGGAGTGAGCCCTTCAAGCTGGAATCTTCGTATCAAAGAGTTGCTGGATGAAGGCACGGTTCGCCGCCATGGCAGCGGTCGTGAAACCACCTATTCGCTGAAGCGGAAATAGGATTCAGCCTGTGCGCCGGTCGAATGGAGTACAGCTATAGTCGCGATAGCGGAGGGGCGCTGCGGCGCCCTTCTCCTGATTGATGGCGGCAATTCCAAGAGGGATTGCTCAACGATTCCCGACGCGATTCGTCGCGGCGATTGCAGGCCACCACGGTTTGTGTCCCCATCATGGAAGACAAGCGAGAAGAGAACGAATACGAAGAGTCCCCGAGATTCCAGGTTACCGACAAGCGTTTTTGGGTAGGCGACGACTCGATCATCGAGCGGGCCGAAGCGGCGGGACCGAAATTCCCTTCCTTCGTAGAGGAGCTCAAAGCAAGGACGGAAGCAGCCGAGCAGAAACTCCGGGAACGAATCGACGCTCTGCAACGGGAAAACGATGCATTCCGGGAGCGCCTCGATCGGCAGGTAGAGCAGAGGGTTCGACGTGGCAAGGCGGAGCTGCTGCGAGATCTGCTGGAGGTCGTCGACAACCTCGAGCGCGCCCTCGAGGCCGCATCGGACACTTCAAAATCGGCCCTCTATCAAGGGGTTGCACTCAACCTCGACCTTTTCCTCGGTAAGCTGAAATCGACCGGCGTCGAGCCGATCGAAAGCCTGGGCCTGCCGTTCGACCCCAACGTCGCGGAGGCCATCGGAACCGTCGACGTCAGCAATCCCGAACTGGACGGAACGGTCGTGGAAGTCGTCCAGAAGGGTTACCGGTGGGACGAACAGCTCCTGCGGCCCGCCATCGTCCGAGTCGGAAAAATCTGAGACTCGCGATTTCCGCTTCGGGGAATGCCGAAGACGGGAGCGTGTTTGCAGACACAGTTACGAGTTCCGGGGGGGTGCTGCCCAATTCGTCTCAGCCCCCTTCCGGGTTTCGGATTCCGGCCTGCACGCGAAACCTCGGCGGCTCGATCTCACGCAACGCCTGAGCGCACGCAACGGGGCCTTTCGGGTTCGGAGCCCGCGGCGGTCGTTGCGGACGCTGCGTGGAATCGATTCTGCACGTCTCCTCGAGATGGCCGCAAGCTCGGGGGAGGGAAAAATCCCGGCCCTCGAAACCCGAAACCCGCGACCCGAAACCCGTAGGGTGACAACTTCCGGCCAGGACGTGACAGCGACGCTGCCCAATCGAAAACAGGAAATCACACTTTCAGATTTCCATCATTCCCGGTATTCGATCCGGATCGATTCGATCGTCTGTTTCCCGGCGGGATGATATTTGAGAGCCGGGTGAGGATCTTTGGTCAGCGGGGCATTCGAGATTTTGTCGGCCACCTCGATGCCGTCGACGACCTTGCCGAAAACGTTGTATAGACCGTCCCATTCCGGTGTCCGCTCGAGAGCGATGAAGAACTGGCAACTGCCTCCATTATCAGCGCCCTCCTCATGCCCCATGGCAACCGTCCCCCTCTCGACCGGAGCGGAACCGAATTCCTGGGGCAGATAGGAGCCGGAGGTTCCCTGCCCGTCATTGTAGGGGTCATGATCCCGCGAAAGGGGATCACCGCCCTGGATCATCCGGTCCTTCATTACACGGTGGAACGCAGTGCGACTGTAGAAGCCGAGGTCCGCCAGCTCGATGAACCTCTGAACCGTCTTGGGGGCCAGATCGGGGAGAAGCTCGACCGTGATATCGCCCTGATCCGTTTCGATCACTGCGAAGGGCCGCCCTGTCGGCTCGGCCGCAGCCGTCTCCGCCGTGGATTCCTCCCCCGCCTGCGAAGGGGGATTGTCAGGAGCCGTCGGAGATCCACATGCCGCCAGAAGGACCCATCCGAGCCAAATCAGCTGCAAGGGGGTTCTGGTCATGTTTCGTCATTATGACCACCATGGGTTTCGATTGCCAGCCGGGGGCAGAATCTTCCGAAGGGCCGATCGTACCTCAAAGACGTCACGAGATCAGGCCGGGACAAGGTCAGTCCGACTGGGTAACATGAGTCCATGATCGTCATTGGCATCGATCCCGGAAGCCGTTCGACAGGCTACGGGATCGTGGCTGTGGAAGGCAGCCGCCTGCGCTGTCTCGGTTTCGGTGCGATTCGGCCACCCGGGCGTCCTGGAGAACTGCCCATGCCCGGGAGGCTCAAGGCGATCTTTGACGGCCTCGAGACCGTCATTCGAGAGTTCCGGCCTGAGGTCGCCGCCGTCGAGAGCGTCTTCCACGCGGCCAACGTAAAGAGCGCGCTGACACTCGGCCACGTGCGAGGCGTCGTCCTGCTGGCCCTCACCAATCACGAGCTGCCTTTGCTGGAATTTTCGCCGCTGGAAGTCAAGAAGGCGGTCACCGGTTACGGACGAGCGGACAAGCAGCAGGTCCAGCACATGGTGCGCATGCTCTTGAACCTGCCGGAGCCTCCCACCCCTCACGATGCTTCGGACGCTCTCGCTATCGCCCTCTGCCACACGTTCTCGGGGGGCAAAACCGGTCGACGGCACCGGCGCTGGCGGTCTGTCGAGATCAAGCGGGGGTGATCCGGTCGGTTACGAAGCAAGTGACTCGAGTTCCGCCTCGTCGATATCGAAATTGGCAAACACGTTCTGGACGTCGTCGTGATCTTCGAGGGCCTCCATGAGATTCAACATCTGACCCGCCACTTTCCCTTCCAGATGCACTTCCGACTGCGGGATCATGGTCAGAGAACTCTCTTCAATGTCGATACCGGCTTCCTCGATCGAGCGCTTCACATCCTCGAATGCCTCGAGCGGGGTGTAGAGAGAGAACAGGTCACCCTCAGACTGAAGATCCTCGGCACCCGCTTCCAGAGCAATCTCGAGAAGCGTCACCTCAGAACTGTCTTCCTTACTGACGGCGACATACCCCTTCTTGTCGAACATCCAGAGCACGCTGCCCGCCTCGCCCAGACTGCCTCCATGTTTGGAGAAGATGTGGCGCACCTCGGCGACGGTGCGGTTCTTGTTGTCGGTGAGAACCTCGACCAGAACCGCCACCCCACCCGGTCCGTATCCCTCGTAGGTCGATTCTTCGTAGCTCTGTCCCGGCAGCTCACCGGTTCCTTTCAGGATGGCCCGCTGAATGTTGTCCTGCGGCATGTTGGCATTCTTCGCAGCCTGCACGGCCGCCCTCAGACGTGGATTGGAATTCATGTCCCCTCCGCCGATTCTGGCGGCAACGCTGATCTCTTTGATCAGCTTGGTAAACATCTTGCCCCTCTTCGCATCGACGGCCGCCTTCTTATGCTTGATCGAATGCCATTTGGAATGTCCGGACATGGTATTACTCCTTTGGACGCGAGGTCCGATCAGCAATTCTAGCATGGAGGAAACGCACCGGCTGTCACTTCTTACGGAGCGTCGGCACGTTTCAGATAGCATATCGATCGAACCGAAGGCATGCAAAAGGCACGATCGTGAACACTGATACCGACCGGCGGGAAGGAAAGTACCGGGCAGACCTTCAATATGTGGGCACTCGCTATGCGGGCTGGCAGATTCAACGGGATGCCCGCACCGTCCAGGGCGAGCTTCGGGAGAAACTGAGTCGACTTGCCGGGCATTCGGTGACCGTGGTCGGTGCCAGTCGGACCGATTCTGGAGTGCATGCACTGGGTCAGGTCGTTCACTTCTTCTTCCCTCAGAAGGAGTCGATACCCGATTTACGCCGGGCGCTGAACGCCCTACTCCCTTGGGACATCCGGGTCATGCGGCTGGTCGAGGTCGACCGGGCTTTTCACGCGCAGAAACACGCGGTCAAGAAACGTTATGAGTACCGGATTTCGACCGCCGACGTGGCCCCGCCGTTTCTTCACAACCGAGTTTGCCATCTGCCGGCGGCACTCGACTTGCGGTCCATGCAGGAAGCCGCGACCATACTGCAGGGACGACATGACTTCTCCTCTTTCGCAGCCGCGGCCTCCCGCGTGCGCAGCCACATCCGGACCGTCATCCTCTCCGAGTTCCATCGCAGGGGGCACACCCTCCTCTATCGCGTCGAGGCAGACGGCTTCCTGCACCACATGGTACGTAATTTCGTGGGGACGCTCATCGAGGTCGGACTCGGCAAGCGTCGGGCCGCCGACCTCCCCTCACTGATCCAGACACGGGATCGCAGGCTGGCCGGTCCAACGGCGCCGGCCGAGGGATTGTATCTGGTCAGAATCTGGTACTGAAAGGCGCCTTGCCGGGCGGTTGTGTCCGTTCCAAACGTGGTGGTAGAGTTGGGGCACTCTTATGGCCGAGCTTGCAAAGAATTTCGAAGAGGTCATCCAGCCCGGCAGCCGTGAGGCCGAACTTCTCGCCCGCATCGAACCGACGCGACTACCGCGTCACGTCGCCATCATCATGGATGGAAACGGTCGATGGGCAAGACAGAGGGGGCTGCCCCGCGTCGAGGGGCATCGGGCCGGTATCGAGTCGGTGCGCGCCGCCGTCGAGTTCTCCGCTCGGTTGGGCATTTCGGCACTCACTCTTTACGCCTTCTCCGCCGAGAACTGGAAGCGACCTGCCGAAGAGGTGAACACTCTATGGACGCTGTTGCGGCGGTATGTGCGAAATGAACTCGGGACCCTTCAGAAGTATGGGATTCGCTTCATTCCGATCGGACGAGTGGACGATCTCCCCGAGAACGTGCGCGCCGAACTGCGACGCGCCGAACAGGACACGGTCGAAAACCAGCGAATGACCCTGAGTATCGCCCTGAATTACAGCGGCCGACTCGAACTGGTCGACGCGTTCAACAACATGCTGTCCGAGGGGGTCCCGGGGCCGATCACGGAAGCCGAAATCCAGAATCACCTCTATACGGCCAGCCTGCCCGATCTCGATCTGTTGATTCGAACCAGCGGAGAGATGCGCCTGAGCAACTTTCTGCTCTGGCAGGTCGCCTACGCCGAGATTTTCGTGGAGCAGAAGCTGTGGCCCGATTTTCGAGGAGCCAACCTACTGGAGGCAGTGGTCGCCTTTCAGAAGCGGGAACGTCGCTATGGAGGCATCCTCTCCGGGACCTACCAGAGCGCTCGATGATCCAGAGAATCGTCACCGCAAGCCTTCTCATTCCTCTGGTCCTGCTGGCCATCTACTGGTTTCCATTCTCGATCTTCCTGGTGCTGGTCGATGTGGTCGCCGTCCTGGCCATGCGCGAGTATCTGAATCTTCTGCAGCACCATGGCGGCCGCAGCTTTGCGGTCGTTTACCCCTGCATCGTCCTCTGCCCCTGGCTGGCCGGCTTCACTCCGGAGTGGATCCCGGCTTTCCTGGTGCTGACCCTGCTCGTCCTGTCGGCATCGACGCTGGTGCAGATCCGAACCCTGCGAGAAGGCCTCCTGAGCATTTCGGGAAACGCTTTCGGGCTGTTCTATCTGGGTCTCCCCCTGACGCTGGTCGTGTTGTTCCATCCCCGTGTCCCAGGGGGCGCGACCGTGCGCTGGGACCGCGGCAATGAGCTGTTGCTCGTCCTGCTGACCATCTGGATCAGTGACTCCGCCGCCTATTTTGTGGGTCGGGCATTCGGCAGACGTCGGATCCTTTCCCATATCAGCCCGAAGAAGTCGCTCGAGGGCTTTGTGGCCGGACTGGTCGTACCGGCAATCCTGATCCCGGTCATCGGCACCTACCTGCTTCCGGGCCGTGGCCCGGCTTTTCTGGTCGTCGCAGCTCTGCTCGTCTCGCTTGCGGGTATTGCCGGCGATCTCCTCGAATCGATGTTCAAGCGGGGCGCTCAGATCAAGGACTCTTCCACGCTGCTGCCGGGCCACGGCGGGGTCCTCGACAGGATCGACAGCCTGCTCCTCGCAGTTCCCGCCTATTTCCTGCTGAAGGTTCTGTTAGAATCGCCCTCGCTGTCGTGACTATGAAACGGCTCGCGATTCTCGGCTCGACCGGCTCGATCGGACAAAGCGCTCTCGGCGTCGTCGATCTGTACCCTGAGAGGCTGCAGGTGACCGCCCTGGCTGCCCGTTGCAACAGTCGTCTGCTCGCCGAACAGGCGCGCCGCTATCGGCCCGCTCTGGTGGCGCTTTACGAACTGGAAGCCGCGGAGGCCTTCCACCGCGAGTGCCCGGATGTCCCGGTACTGACCGGGGCCTCCGGTCTCGAGGAAGTGGCCTGCCATCCCGATGCCGACATTGTGCTGTCGGCGGCGACCGGTGCCGCGGGTCTGGTCCCCACCTATCAGGCGATCGAACAGGGTCGAATCATCGCACTGGCCAACAAGGAGCCGATGGTCATGGCCGGTGCTCTGCTGATCGAACGATCGCATCGGACGGGCTCGATCATCGTGCCCGTAGACAGCGAACACAGCGCTCTCCACCAGTGTCTGCGCGGATCGGAACGCAGCGAGATCGCCCGTCTGATCCTGACCGCTTCGGGAGGGCCGTTCCTCAACCACAGCTCGGAGGAACTTCAGGACGTCACGATCCAGCAAGCCCTGGACCATCCCACCTGGTCCATGGGTCCGAAGATCACCATCGACTCGGCTA
The DNA here is from genome assembly GCA_963823995.1 of uncultured Acidobacteriota bacterium. Classification (GTDB taxonomy): domain Bacteria; phylum Acidobacteriota; class UBA6911; order RPQK01; family JAPXNP01; genus JARRKC01. The sequence continues at coordinate 288,073 of CAWGNQ010000006.1, read as the reverse complement.
CCCTGATGAACAAGGGCCTTGAAGTCATCGAGGCCTGCCATTTCTTCGGGATTCCCGCCGACCGGATCTCCGTAGCGGTTCATCCGCAGTCAGTCGTCCATTCGATCGTGGAGTTCGTCGACGGCACCATGCTGGCCCAACTCAGCATCACCGACATGCGTTCGTGCCTGCTTTATGCTTTCGGTTACCCGGAACGCTGGACCTCGCGCCTGCCCAGGCTCGATCTCTTTACGCTGCCCGAGCTCAGCTTCTGCTCGCCCGATACGGATCGTTTTCCTTGTCTGAAACTGGCCTACGAGGCCCTGCGCCTCGGTGGAACCTGCCCGGCCGCTCTCAACGCGGCCAACGAGGTCGCGGTGCAGATGTTTCTGGATGGAAGGCTCGATTTCGTCGATATTCCGAGGGTGATCGAGAGAACGCTCGAAGAACATCCGCCGTTGCCGGCCAACGATCTGGAAGCGGTGCTCGAAGCCGATCGCCGTGCACGGGAAAAGGCGGGCAACCTCTGTCTGTCGTTGTAGGAAAGGAAACGCCGGACGAAACGGTGTTACGCTAAATGCGTCTAATGCTTGGAAACAGTCCAGCACGAAGAGAGAGGGTCAGAGAACCTTGGAAATATTAGATACGGTCGGTTGGAGCTTGATTTGGGTCGTTGTCGTCCTCGGCGTCATGATTTTCGTTCATGAGCTGGGACATTACCTGATGGCCAAGTTCCTGGGCATCCGCGTCGAAGTCTTCTCGCTCGGCTTCGGACCGCGCCTGCTCGGATTTCAGAAGGGTCATACCGATTACCGGATCAGCGGTATCCCGTTGGGCGGCTACGTCAAGATGAGGGGCGAGAACTACGACGAGGATCTCACCGGAAGCGACGACGAATTTCTTTCGCGACCCAAGACCCATCGCCTGGCAGTCGCCATAGCCGGACCGTTCATGAACATCGCGATGGCTGTTTTGCTTTTGGCGGGTATCTACATGGCGGGCATTGAAGTCCCCGCCTACCTGAGTCAGCCTCCCGTGATCGGATACGTAGCGGAGAAATCGCCCGCCGCCGACGCCGGTCTCCAGGAGGGGGATCAGATCCTGTCGGTCGGAGGAACTCAGACCCCCGACTGGGAGTCGGAGCAGCTCGCCGTGGCGACCGATCCAGGCCAGACGGTTCCGATCGAAATCCTCCGCGGGGGCAGAACCTTCGAACGGCTCGTGCATATCGGCGAGGAGCCCAGGACAGGTGCCGGCATTCTGGGTGTATACCCTCCTTCCAAGGGTCTGTTCGTCGCTGGAGTGGAGCCTACGGGACCGGCGATGCAGGCCGGGCTCCAGAAAAACGATGTGATTGAAGCAGTGGCATCCAAGGACAAGAAAGTCGAAGACGGGAATGCCATTCTCAACCTGATTTCGAAGAGCGAAGGACAGCCTCTCGAGTTCACTATCCAGCGGGATTCAAACACTCTCACCCGAACGATTACGCCGGTCGAGACCGGTGGAAAGGCCATCATCGGGATCCAGGCCGGACCGTCGCCGGACCTCGAGACCCGAACCGAACGTTACGGCCCCCTGGCGGCACTCCGACAGTCAATCGAACGCAACTATCAGATGACCGTCCTGACCTTTCGGATCGTCGGCAAGCTGGTTACCGGCACGACGTCGATCCGGATGATGTCCGGGCCGATCGATATCGCTCGTTTCTCCGGCCAGGCCGCCTCAGAAGGTCCGCTCGCTCTCATCGGACTGATGTCGCTGATCTCTCTGCAGCTCGGGATTTTCAACCTGCTTCCGATTCCCATTCTCGATGGTGGCATGATCGCTTTGCTGTTCATCGAGGCGGTCATTGGAAGGGACCTGAGTCTGAAGGCCAAGGAACGAATTTTCCAGGTCGGCTTCATCTTCTTGATCCTCCTGATGAGCGTCGTAATCTTCAACGACATCGCGAAGATCATGTAGAGGCGCTGAACTTTCAGATTTTCGATTTGAGATCTGGAAATCGGGAAAACGGGAGTTTGGGATGGGAGGTTCCGCAGCGGAGCTGACTTCCAAACCGTCCAGCCTCATTGAGATTGTTCGTGCCACTGATCCGCGGCCGCAAGATCGCTCATTACTCCTTTCCCGTTTCCCGATTCCCGTTTCCCGTCTCGTCCCAAATCGAAAATCTCCTCACGCGATCACGTAACTCAGAACCGTGACCGCGAGATAGGTAGCCAGCAGCACGAAGCCGAAGGGCCTCCTCAGGTGAGAGCCGGACGCAAAGATCCCGAAGCGGAAGACGATGAGCACCAGCAGCATCGAGGGGAAGTAGAGGGAGAAGAAATGCGGAGGACACTGGAGGCCTCCCCGTGTCGCGGCGGCCGACGCTCCGGCGACGAAAAGCACATTCAGAATATCGGCGCCGACAATGTTGCCGACCGCCAGTTCACCATGTCCGCGCCGAGCGGCGGCCACAGCGGTGACCAGTTCGGGCAGCGACGTGCCGAAGGCCACCATGGTTGCGGCAATGATGCTTTCCGGAACTTGAAGTCTCATGGCCGCCTCGGCGACCGCCGGGATCAATACCCAAGAGGAGGCCACCACGACGGCAATGGCCTCCAGAAGCTTCAGGATCACCACGGGAAGCGAGCGACGTCCCGCCCGCTGAGAGGCCTCCTCGAGAACCTCTTGTGCAGTCGAACCGCCTTGTCGTGCCCAGCGGACGCTGGCGAACAGATAGGCGAGAAGCCCGACCAGGAAGAGGACTCCCAACAAGCGTGGAAGGCGCCCGCCATCGGTCCAGATCTGCCCAAGATTTCCGAAGGGCAGGCAGGCAACGACCAGCGCAATGCCGCAAGCGAACTGGAGCCAACCCTGCCGGTTGACGATCCTGCGTTCCAGGGGAAGAGGCGCGATCAGGCACGCCAAGCCCAGGATTAAACCAGTGTCGGTGATGATCGATCCGACGGCGTTTCCCAAAGCAAGCCCGGGCCTGCCCGTCACGGCCGCCAGAACCGACACCACCGCTTCCGGAGTGGTGGTACCGATGCTGACGATCGTGGCACCAATGACAACCTTGGGGATGCCCGACCGACCGGAGAGGGTCACGGCTTCCCTCACCAGCCAGTCCGCTCCCTTGGCCAGGATCAGCAGGCAGGCGACAATGACGCCCGCCAGCAAGAACCAGGGAGCCGTCGCAAGTAGCTGGGCCAGCTCCTCTTCCATGCCAGCGAATGAACCGACGAGGACGATGCCTTCCCTTCAACGGACGATGCAACGATCTGCCGGTCGCGGAGTGATCAGGAAAAGCTGGCGACGGCTTTGCTTTCTTCGTCGTAGGTATCGAAAACGGTGAGGAGCTTCGTGATCGCGAGCAGCTCCCGCAACTTCTTGGTCAGGCTAAGCAGTTTGAGCTGCCCGCCCTGGTTGGTGACAGTCGTGAAGGAGCTGACGAGCTCACCGATTCCGGAACTGTCCACGTAGCTGACATCGCCGAGGTTCAACAGGATCTTCTTCCTTCCGGCCTGCAACAGATCACGAACCCGGTTACGGATCTCGGCACTTCCCTCACCTATCGTGATCTTGCCGTGGATATCCAGAATCGTCACGTCATTCACGGTTCGGGTTTCGATTCTCATTTTCCTCTCCCTCGTTTTTGCTGCCTCGAAGCTTCTCCATTATGACTTCATGTCCGCCCTCGGGACGGACATGGAACCTGACATTATCCATGAACGAGCGCACGAAAAATATCCCTCGGCCCCTCGGCTTGAGAAGATTCTCAGGATCGAGAGGATCCGGAATATCGGAATCGCTGATTCCCTGCCCCTGATCGCGGACGACGATCTTGATCCGATCGACTTCCATCAGGAAGGCAACATGGACCCTCTTCTTCGGGTCCTGTTTGTTTCCGTGTTGGATCGCGTTCGTCACGGCCTCCCGGACGGACAATCCGATCCAGTACAGGTCGTCCGCGCTGAATCCCGCCTGTCGCGAAATACTGTCGGAGATCTCCTGCACCAAATCGAGAAGCCCGATATCACTCCCAAAAGTGAGCTCGATCTCGTTCCGTTCCGGTGAACTCACAACCGAGATTCTCTCATCTGTAGATCAATGCGTCGTTCGAAAGTCAGGCTCAACGACGGTCCGGACATCGGGCCGTATCCCCACGTCTGCCGCTCAAGGAACGTGAAATCTTAATCATGGGGCGAAGTCTTTGTCAATGAAGCCGATCGACGATACCGATTCTGCCCCTGCCGGCGGCGTTCGCATCGGGTGCCCATAACGGTAAGGTCCCGAGTGAATCTGCTAAGATGAAGAGGACTCCCGATTTATGTCCCGAGCCATCAAGACCTTTGCTCTCATTGCTTTGATCGTCATCCTGGCCTCTGTGCTTGGAGTAGGTCTCTTCCTGTCCACACACGAATTTGACGACTGGGCCCGCAGGGAAGCAACTCGTTTTCTCGAGGGACACTTCCAATTGCAGGCTCATTTCGGACGGATGGACGTACATCTGTGGGGCGGGAGTGTCGAGATCGATGACCTTCGCCTCGAAGACGCCGCCTACCCGGGTCCGGCGCCCGCCATCTCGGTCGGTCACGCCCTGGTCAATTTCTCGATCCTCGACTACTTCTTCAATGACCTTCCCCTCGACGAGGTCTCTCTCGATCAGTTGCGTCTGAATCTCCGAAAGGATCCGAACGACCGTCTCAACCTGGCCAATATGTTCAGCAGCGGCAAGCCTCAACCACAGCCCCCCGAAAGCGGTGGAGGATTTTCGCCGCTGAAGGTCAAGATCTCAGCGATTCACCTTCACGATGCCAAGGTCTCCTATGAGGATCGCCTCATCACCTTCAATACCGACTCCGAGGCCTTTCACCTGAACCTCAGCTTTGACCGCACCATTCCAGCCTACAAGGGCTCTATCGACCTGAATTCACTGGAATTGCAGGTCGACAACTTCCCGATCCCGTTGACCGATTTTCAGGGGACGTTCGAGGTCGGCGAGGACAGCATTCGATTCGAGTCGATCCGGACCTCCTCCGACGCCCTGACTTCGAAACTTTCCGGTGCGATCACCAGCTTCTCCCCCTTCACGTTCGATTTCGACGTCGAAATGGCCGCCAATCTTCCTCGATTTCAGAACCCCGATCTCGGTGCGATCTTCGGACAAGGTGAAGTGGATCTCGAGGGACAGGTCCAGGGTGGTTCCGGAAAGGTGGACTTCGATGGGAGCGCCCGTTCGAATCTCCTCGAGATCAAGGGGATCGCGCTGAGGAATCTCGTCTCGGAGGTCCATGTGGACCAGGAGAAGGCCGAGGTGAATTCGATGCAGTTTTCGGTTCTCGGAGGCTCCGGCCGGGCCACCAGCCGTATCTGGTGGGATGCTTCCCGCCAGTCCTCCGCCGACCTGACCAGTCAGGGCATCCAGCTGAGCCAGGCGCTGGAAGCTTTCGACGTTCAGGGGTTGCCGCTCGAGGCGCGAAACCGTCTGACGGCCCATATCAGCTGGCCGGGAGTCGAGGTAGGCGAGTTTGCCGGTCCGGGGCGGATCGTCTCACAGGGGGAGTTGACGGGAAGCCTCGATGATCGGCAGGAGAGCATTCCTTTTTCTGCGAAGGCGTCGCTCGAATTCGGCGAAGGCCGGATCAGCTTCAGCGACGGATCCGTCGATACGGCGCAAACCAACGTCACGTCCAGCGGACGGGTCGATTTCCAGGGAGCCACGACTCTCTCGGCAGAGGTCCATTCTCAATCGTCGGGCGAAATCTGGACGATCGGCAGGCTTTTCGGGCTTCTTCCCGAAGACGTGATGGCCCGCTACTCGGTGGAAGTGCAGGGGGCCTTCAACGCGGAGGTGAAGCTCGAACGGCAGCCGGACACCCCAGTGCAGATGGAGGGCTGGGCCGAGACCGCGTCCGTCCTCATCCGCGGCGAACCCGAGGGACACCTCCGTGCCGGATTCAGGCTTCTCCCGAACGAGATCGACATTCACGATCTCGAACTCGTACGTTCGGACTCCCGCCTCGATGCCGATCTCGTACTCGATCGCGAGCCGGTGGCGCTGCAGAGTGTCCGGGTCGAAACGCGCACGCTTCCGTTGGCAGAATTGGCGCGGCTCGGACTGGTCGATTCCTCGCTGGATCTGTCCGGTCGCGCGTCCGTCCAGGCCGATCTCGACGTCGGGCAGGATTGGACGGATCTGAGCGGCAGCGGTTCGATCCAGCTCGACGACGTCGGGCTCTACGGTGTCACCGTTCCTGTCGTGAAGGCCCAGGCTCGAGTGCAGAACCAGACCGTCCGGCTGTCCGGCCTCCAGGCACGGGCATGGGGTGGCAGTGTCGATGGGAGAGGCAGCTATGACCTGAACTCCCAGGCCTTCCATGTCTCCCTCGAGGGAAAGGACATTGCACTCGCCCAATCACCCTTGAACCGAACCGAGCCCAAAGTGACCGGAAGCCTGACGGTTTCACTCAAGGGTTCCGGCACCCTGGATTCCCCAAACGCCACCGTCGATCTTCACTCGTCTCGGATCCAGTTTGGCAGCGAGACCTTTTCAGAGCTCGCTGTCCAGGCGAGCTACCGCAACGGTGAAGCCAGTGTGTCCGCCAAGGCGGCTTACCTCGACGAGCCGGTGCACGCGAAGGGTACCGTCCAGGTCGCCTCTCCCTATGCGTTCCAGGCGGAGGCCGAAATTCCCGAACTCGGCCTGACCCCCTTTCTCAAGGAGTTCACGACCTTCCAGTTGAGCGATTTTTCCGGAAAGGTGGGCGTCTCGGCGCAAGCCAGCGGCAACCTGAGCGACCTCACATCGATCCAGGCAAAGGGGTCACTCCCGACGCTGGAGGTCTCGGTAGGAGATTACGACGTGCACCTGAGTCAGCCCATGAGTTTCTCGTTTCAAAACGATCTGCTGACCGTGGCTCAGACCGGGCTGACAGGGCGGGATACCGACCTTCGAGTCGGGGGTACGGCGAATTTCAAAGAGTCCCAGCTGAATTTCAAAGTGGAGGGCAATCTCAACCTGCGACTTGTCAACGCATTTCTGGACCAGGGCGATGTGCAGGGAGAGCTTCAACTCGAGACCAACATTGGAGGCTCGATCAGCGAGCCGAAAGTCGTCGGCTCCGCCTCCCTCTCCGGCCTCTTCCTGGGCATGCCCAGCCTTCCGGTCAGCATCCAGAACGGGCATGGCCAGTTCAAGTTCACGGCCAACCAGATTTCGATCGACTCCTTTTCGGGACAGACCAGCTATGGCGAATTTTCGGCCGGCGGAGGCATCTTCATGGATGGCTTCGTCCCGGTTCGGTGGCAGATCAATGCCACGGCCAACAGCGTCACCATCCCCTATCCCGAAGGCTTCACGACGGTGCTCGATGCCGACGTCGATTTTGCCAAGGGAGACAAGGGGGAACTCCTATCGGGCGCCGTCTACATCCGCTCCGCTGAGTATTCAAAGGACATCACCATTCCCCAGCTCATCCTGCAGCTCGGCCGCTCGAATCCCGCTCCGAGCGGCGGCGGTGAGCAGGGGGCCATTTCCCTCGACATTTCGGTTGAGGCCCATCGAAGCCTGCGAGTCAACAACAATCTGGCCGAGATCACGGCCAGCGGCAACTTCTCGGTGGTCGGGACGGTTGCGGACCCGGTGGTTCTGGGCAGTCTGACCATTGATGAGGGTACGCTCAAGCTCGAGGGGAACCAGTACGAGATCACACGGGGAACGGTCAGTTTCGACAATCCGAGAAAGACCAGTCCCTACTTCAATTTCGAGGCGGAGACCCAGGTCCGTGAATACGATATTTCGATCTTGATTCACGGCCCGGCGGATCGGCTTCAGATGTCGTTTCGGTCGGAGCCCCCTCTTTCGACGTCCAACATCGTGTCGCTCCTCGCGGCAGGTCAGACCGAACAGGAAATTCTGGGCGCAACGGGCTCGGCAACCAGTTCCGGAACACTCGCCGCCTTCGGTGCGGGAACCCTCCTGACGAAGACACTGGGCGCGGCTGTCGAAGGCCAGGCCAGCCGGCTGTTCGGGATCGATCGATTCTCGATCGATCCCTTCGTGGACGACACGGCCTCCCGGGACCCGGGCGCGCGGATCACGCTTGGCAAGCAGATTACCCGGAATCTGGGGATCTCCTACGTTTCGAGTCTGGCGAACAGCTTCCAGGAGCAGACGGTCATCATCGAATATCGTGTGACCGACTGGCTCACGGCCGTCGGGACGAGCCAGACGGACGGGACCGTCGCCATCGATTTCAAACTCAGAAAGAGGTTCTAGCGACGTGGTCCCTGCCGTGGCACGAACTCGATGGCACCCCGGGAGCGCCTCTCTCACGACGCTGGCTCTCCTGCTGGCGCTGTTTCTCCTCCAGATCGAGACGGCCGCCGGGCAGAACTTCAACGGTCGCGTGATCCGTCATCTCACCTTCCTTTCGGACGGACCGATTCGGAAGATCAATCGCGACGACCTCGAGAAGCTCGTCGTTCTGCGGGAAGGGGAGACCTTCACCGAGTCGAAGTCCAGGGCAACGGTCGTGCAACTGCTGGCGAGCGATCTGTTTTGGAATGCGGAAATCCGGGTCGACCCTGTCGACGAGAAGTCGGTCGATGTCGCCGTCGTGCTGGTTCGCCTTTACAAGGTTTCTCGCTTGAAGTTCGAAGGGGACCCGAAGCTCAGTGACCATTTGTTGCTGCGTGAACTCGACTTCCGAGAAGGAGAACCTTACTCCGACGCCGCTCTCGAGGGTTCGGTCACACGTCTCCGCACTGTGTACCAGCGGAACGGCTATTACCGGTCGCAAATCAAACCCGGCTTCAAGCTGGACGAAAACGGCCGACCCCAGGTCGCCGTCATCTTCTCGATCGATGCCGGCAAACAGGCCAGTGTGGCCTCACTTCGGATGGATATCGAGAATCCACCTTCGGACCTGAACCTCAAGGATGTGATGAAGACGGAACAGGGGAAACCCTTCTCGCGCGAACAACTCGATTCGGATCTCGAGTCGGTGCGCAGGCGTCTCGCTCTCCAAGGCTATTTTCATTCCGAGATCTACGTCCGGGGTGGAGTTCGGTACGACGAAAAGACGAACACCGTGGCACTGGAGGTTCGTGTCCTGCCGCGTGAGCACACGGACGTTCGGCTGATGGGGCTGGACCTGAGCCGGTCCGAACTCCTCGAACTGCCTCTCTACGCCAACGCCGGTCCGCGCCGGCTGCTGCTCGAGGAAACCGTGAATGCGCTCACCAGGCAGCTCCAGGATGACGGGTACTTCAGGGCGGAGGTCAGCTACGAGGCGACTGGAACGGAATTCCCTCCCAGCAAGGTGACCATCAATGTGACGACCGGGCATAAATACGACCTCTCCAGGATCCGTTTCGAAGGAAACGATGCGGTTCCGAGTGAACTCCTGCAGCAGGCCCTCGTCTCTGAGACAGCAGGTGTCCTCTCGCGCGGGACGGTCACGGACGAGACGATCCAGAAGGACTCCGACAACATCCGGACGATGTACCAGCATCGAGGATTTCTCGATGTGGCGGTGCACCACCATTTCGAAGAGGATGGGGGCAGCCTGACGCTCGTCTACCGGATCGAACAGGGACCGCAGTATCACGTCGGGACGATCTCCCTCGACGGGAACCAACAGCTGTCCAGAGAACTGCTGCTGAAGAGAACTGACCTCTCAGAGGGAGGCGTCTTTTCGCCGTTCGTTCTGGCGTCGGATCGATCCCAGATACAGGCAGTCTACGAGACTCGAGGTTTTCGATCGGTCGAGGTCGATTCGGCGATCGAACACCGGGCCGGGCACGTCGTCGACATCCACTACACAATCGCGGAGGGATCCCAGTCGTTCACCAGATATCTGCTGGTCGCCGGCAACGAGATGACCAAACGCAAGCTGATCGACCAGGAGATCCTGGTCGAACCGGGAGAGCCGCTCTCGTACGAGAAGCTTCTGCAGTCGGAGACGAATCTGTACAATCTGGCGGTCTTCAACCGGGTCAGGATGAAGGAACTGCCCGTTTACGGGAGCCAAACCGAAAAATCGGCGCTCTTCTCCCTGGAAGAAGCCAAGAAATACTCGCTGATCTATGGACTCGGCTACAGCCATTCCTTTGGCAGCGCTGCCTCGGAGGGACTCCGCGGAACGCTCGGGATCACTAACACGAACTTCCAGGGAATGGCCCGCGTCCTTGGGCTGAGCCTTCGCGCCGGCCGGCGACGCCAGCGGGGAAACGTATCCTATACGCTCCCCCGGTTGATCGGCAAAGAAACGCCCCTCCTGCTCTCATTCTCGGTGGACAACGAGAAACGAATCGAGAGCGGCAGCACGAGATCCGTGATCATCCGGGGTCGGCCCTATGATTCGTTCCGTCTGATCGGTTCCCTGCAGGCCGAGAGGACCTTGAGTCGCCGCGAATCGTTGTTCTTCCGTTATAACTTCGAACGTCTCCGACTGTCGCTTCCGCCCGAGTCGAACCTGCCGCCCGCATTTTTCCGGGAGGAGACAAATCTGCTTCTCTCGAAGATCTCACTTTCCTATTTGAACGACTCCCGCGATCAGCAGGAGGCGCCGACCCAGGGTTTCTTCCTCAACGGCGAGGCCACGCTGGCCGCGCGGCCCATCGGCTCTCAGAGGCAGTATGCGAAGATCTTCACCCAGGGCCGCTACTACTTCCCACTTTACCCCGATCTTACTTTCGTCACCGCGCTCCGTCTGGGCGTGATCGAGCCGTTCGGAGCCCCTCCTCCGCCGGACCAGGCAGGCAATCGAGCCAACACCGTACCGATCAGCGAACGATTTTTCGCCGGCGGACCGAACACGATCCGTGGACTGCCCATCGATCTTGCCGGTCCCCTGCTCCGCCATGACAACGGTGATATCTTCCTGGTCCCAGAGAAACCGGAATCGGGCCAGAAGCAGGTACCCGTCCCGCTCGGAGGCGACGCTCTCATCGTCGGCAACGCGGAACTTCGCTTCCCCATCTACAAGTTCATCGGCGGCGCACTCTTCTACGACGTAGGCAACGTCTTCGAGAGCCTCAGCGCGATTCCGTCGAGCAAATTCGAGAACGACTTCGGCATAGGAATCTCGATCAGGACGCCGGTGGGGCCGGTTCGGGTGGATTTCGCCTACAATCCGAACCCGCCTGATGTCCGGCAGTTCAGCGACAATCCGGATAATGTCCAGGGATACAGCAGATGGAACATCCACTTCAACATTGGAAATCCTTTCTGATTCTGCTCTGCCTGTTCGTGCCGTCCACGGCAAACTCGCAACCGGCGGAGACGGTCGACCGTGTCGTGGCGAAAGTCGACGACCAGGTGGTTACCTTGACCGATCTTCGCTGGCAGATCGGATTGCACAACTACCCGCAACCCACGACAGAAGCGGCATTCCATCACCTCTATCGGGACGTCTTGGACCAGCTGATCAACCAGATTCTGATCGCCAGGGATATCGCGAAGACACCCTTTGTACAGGTCACCGACTCCCAGTTGGACCAGTTCTTCAGGGATTACGTGAAGCGGTTCGGATCCCGCGAGGACCTCGAACAGAGGCTGCAGGAATTGGGAATGACAGAGACTGACCTGCGTCGGATCCTCCGGCGGGAACTCGCGGTAAACAAGTTCATCGACTTGCGCTTCGAGCCTTTCGTCATCATCCTCCCGGACGACATCGAGGAGTACTACCGAACCGAATACGTCCCGAAACTCGAGAAGCAGGGCTCCCCCGTGCCGGATCTGTCGGTGGTCCGGGAGACCATCCGACAGATACTGAGCGTCCGCCGAACCACATCACAGCTCGAGGATTGGGTCCAGAGCGCACGCTCCCGCGCCGAGATCCGAGAGACCCTGTTCCCGCAACCGGTAGACATGCCGAATCTGCCGCGCCAGCTCGACACGGAGATCCACACGGTCGAAAATCCGTTCAGTAAAAGTCCTTCTTCGAATCGACAATGACCGTAACGGGACCGTCGTTGACAATGTGCACCTTCATCATCGCCTGGAACCTGCCGGTCTGCACGGGGATCCCTTCCCGTTGCAGCGTGCGCGTCAGCCCGAGATAGAGCTCTTCTGCCTTCTCCGGTGGAGCGGAACGAACGAAGCTGGGCCGGTTGCCCTTGCGACAGTCACCAAACAGGGTGAATTGTGCGACGAGGAGGATACTCCCTTTCACGTCCCGGACCGACCGGTTCATCCTTCCGTCCGCATCTCCGAAGATACGCAGATTCATCAGCTTTCTCGACATGAACTCGAGATCCTGCGGACCATCGTCCGAGCGGACCGCGACCAGAACGAGGAGACCCGCGCCGATCGCTCCAACCTGCTTTTCCTCCACCGTCACCCATGCCTGCTCGACACGCTGTACTACGGATCGCATGTCATCCCTCTCCATTCGAACGCGCTCTGGCCGTACAGCCGATCAAGGAATCGGCCCGGAACACGACGGCCCCAAACAAGGACGATCCTACTGAATGTGAGGATCCAATCCCTCACCCCACCTCTCGAGAAGTATCCGTTCGAAGCGCGGCAGCAGGACCAGATCGAAAGTCTCCGCCCCGTCTGGAAAGCTTTCCAGAACACGAGCCCGAAAGTCGTAGATGAGCTTTCGCGCGCTGTGCAGGGTCAGCCGACGATCCTGGTAGAGGACCGCCTTCATGAAATCGGTCTGTATCCGCAGCCAGCGAATCCTTTGATTTTCCTCCTCGATCTCCTGCGGGGTCGGTTCACTCATGCCGATATTTTCACCCTCTCTTCACTCCTTTTTCATTGACATTCACCTTATTTTCACCCAGAATGCGGAAAAGGCAGATTGGAAGTCATTATGCCATTGACGCAAAGACAGCAGCAGGTCCTCAGTTTTATCGAATCCTTCATCGAGTCTCGGGGCTACTCGCCCAGCATGGAGGAAATCGCCGACCACTTCGGAATTGCCTCACTCAATGCGATCCACAAGCACCTTCACGTCCTCGAGGAGCGGGGCTTCATCCACCGTCTCAGCAACCGTGCGCGCTCGATTCGAGTCGTTCACGAGGATCTCGAGCGAGGGAGGTCGATCCCCCTTCTCGGTCGCATTGCCGCAGGTCTGCCAATCGAAGCGGTTGCAGACCGCGAGGAATTCTTCGTGCCGGAGAGGCTTCTGACCCGCGGCCAAAACTACGTGCTCCAGGTCGAAGGTGACTCGATGATCGACGAGCATATTCAGGACGGAGATCTGATCGTCGTCGAGCAGAGAGAAAGCGCCCGTGACGGAGAGACCGTCGTGGCTCTGGTCGACGGGGACCGGGCCACCCTCAAGAAAGTCTACCGCGAGGGCTCCCGGGTCCGGCTTCAGCCGGCCAATCCGACCCTCGATCCTATTTTCGTCCCGGCCGACCGCCTGCAGATTCAGGGCGTCGTCGTTGGGCTCATCCGTAAGTACTGAAAGGAGCGATTACCCATGCGCTATCAGATCCGTGTGGCAGGCAAAGTTTTCGAAGGCGATGACACCCGCAGGTTACTCAAGCGTGCCGTCGAGGCCAAGCGGAGAGCCGCTCAGTTGGCGCCGCTTCACGCTCTGCGCACGTCGAACACCCAGGCCAAGCACTCCAGTGCGACCGGCTAGCAAGGTGGGGAGCACAGCCTGTGTGCAAAGTGGTCTCGGGTCAGGGAGACCGACCGGCTCCCGAGCTTTTCCACGACCTTTTCCACAGTTCCGGTGGAAAGCAATGTCAAGTCCGGGACCGCTCGGCCCCTGCATCCTTCACGAGACGTCTCACATCCGCGTCGCGTCGCTGTCGGCGCTGGTCTCGAGCGTTGCCTGCAGCTTCAACATCTGACCTCCACGGGCAACCTGCAGCTCGACGGGACCGACGGCGAGTGCCGCGGCCAACTCCGCGGGATTCTCGACGGGTGTTCCGTTGACCGACAGTATGACATCCCCCGCCTTCAATCCTGCTGCGGCTCCCGGAGTGTCTTTCCCCACTTCCAGGACGAGGACACCCTGCTTTCCCGGAATGCCCAGAAATTCCGCCATCTGATCGGTCAGCGGCACTCCCTGGATTCCGAGCAGCGGACCGCGGCGATGGATGAAGATCCCCTGACTCTCAAGATCGCCAAGGTCGGGAGGCGCCTTCGGCACCCGGAAGGAGAAGGAATTGCCCGTTCCCCCTCCCGGCCGGCGAGACCCGCGGGCCTCAACAGTGGCGTGCAGTGTCATCGGCTCTCCGTCGCGCCAGACCTGCAGCTCCAGTTCCCGGCCAACAGGTGTTTCCGAGACCAGACGCCGGAACTGAGCGACGCTGATTACGGGAATTCCGGAATACTCGTAGATCACATCTCCTTCCCGGACTCCTGCCCGGGCGGCCGGAGAATTCGGCGTGACTTCATTGACGTAGACTCCCTGTTCGCGAGGAAGACCCAAGCGAGTGACCTCTTCGGCTGTCACGTCCTGGATCAGCACACCGAGGAAACTCTGCGACGGCCCCACGATTCTGACCTCTCCAACCTGGGCGGTCGGGGATCCCAGAAGCAGGCTCGACAGGGCAAGCGGGAATATAAGAGCTCCAAAAATCCGATTCATCATCATTTCTCCTTATGCTATTACACGCTGCAACAGATATCGGTGTTCCCACAGCGCCCTCGTCGCTGATCGGTCATTTTGTTATTCTTGGATGCGACATCGCAGACGTTTCCCTCTCCCAGCGAGGGAATTGGGGGCGGAGATCGGACGGACGGCGCAGCCGAAGGGACGGTGTTTGCTCGACTTTTTCGGCGGGCGTTCGAACCCGTACGTTCAGGGGCCTCGAAAGGTCGAACGGTCTGCAACTTTTGGCTGGAGTTTCAATCCAACTAGGTGAACGACAAAAAGGCAACGAAACAGCGATCGAAGAGCAGCGAGAAGGCCGCCGTTCCGCTGGATGGCGGTCAGCTTTCCGCATTGGTTCGCGGCGCTCAGCGCGGCAACGTAGATGACTTTCAGAAACTCTACGATGTTTTCAGCCGGAAGATCTTAAATTACTTGTATCGAATGACAGGCTCCAGAGAAGAAGCAGAAGACCTTGCCCAGGACACTTTCGTGCTCGCATACCGCAAGTTGGACACCCTCAAGGATCCGGTCAAGTTCCAGAGTTGGCTGTTTCGAATTGCCCAGAACAATGTCTACCAGCGATATCGCGGCAAGAAGCCGCAACTTGAATCGATAGATCGAGAGGAGGCCTCGGAATTGTCCGACCTCCAGAAACTGGCCGCTCCCCAACACAACCCCGAAGGGAGCGTCCTATCCGAAGAACTTGAAAGACTGATCGCCGAAACCATCGAGGAGCTTCCCGAAAAGTATCGGACCGTTTTCATACTCTCGGCAGTACAGCGCATGAGTTACCAGGAAATCAGCGAGATTGTCGGTCGCTCCCTGGCGTCGGTCAAATCGGATATCCATAGGGCCAGAGTAACCGTAAGAGACAGGATCAAGCAGTACTTGGGGGAAAATTATGGAATGTCGAAGTTGCTTTGATGCTTTGACAGCCTTTATCGATCAGGAACTGTCCCCCGGTGATCGGCAGTCTGTCGAGGAACACCTGGACCGCTGTCCCAGCTGCCGGGATGAGTATCGTTCACTTCTGAACTCGCACGAACTGATGGCCAAATTGCCGTGGCTCGAGCCGGACTTGCGGGTCTGGGACGCGATTCAGGCAGAAATCGCTCTCGCTCCCGCGGGTCGGTCTTCTGTCCAGGGTCCGCAAGCCCATCGGAAGCTGATCCAGACGCTGGTCGGCTGGCTTCTGCGGCCCTGGCTTCCCATTTCGGCCCTCGGAGGAATCCTGGGCCTGGTCCTGCTCGCCAACTACCTCGACCCTCCAAACCCGGTTCAGAATGAATTCTCCCATTTCATTCAGGAACGGGAAAGGATGTACGACAGCCAGCGCAGGATCCTCTTCACGCATGGACAATGGCAGCCCCGGGACGAGCGCAACCCGTTCAGCCAACCGGCAAGCTTCTCCAGCCAGAACCCCTTTCAGGAGTGACCGTAATGTTGATCTCGGGCCTATTGACGACCCTCCTCCTTGCCTCTCCTCTCTGGTCCACGAATCAAGACAACTGGGAAGAGGTACGTGTGATCGCCGAGACCCAGCATGAAATCGTGCTCCTCCTGATCGAGAAGGAAGAGTTTGATAAGGTCCCCCAGGCAGCCCGGGAGATCTTCAAGCTGCATTTTCCCGAAGACCAGGAACACCGCATCGTCAAGGAGGCGCAGATTCTGTCCAGCGCATTACTTCATCACAATCGAACGGACATCGCCCATCAGGTGGTCACCGATGCGATGCACTGTGTGAAAACGCCGCAATCGAAGGCGGAGCTTCACAAGGAGCAGGCCTTCATCTATCGGCGAGAAGGCAAGAACGATGAGGCGCTCAAGGAATTCGAGGAATCCCTGAAACTCGAGAAACAGAAACAACCCGAATAGCGAGTGCATGCGCAGGCGCAAGCAGGACAGTGATGAATTCTGCACGGTGTCGGGAAAGCCGATCCGGTCACTCTACGAGCCCTCGGACCTGCCGCCGCACCATTTTCCTGAGGGCATTGCTGCGCCCGGTCGCTTTCCTTACACGCGCGGAATCTACCCGGATATGTACCGGGGTCGGCTCTGGACCATGCGCCAGTTTGCCGGGTTCGGATCGCCGGCCGAAACGAACCAGCGGCTGAGGTTCCTCCTCGAGCAGGGGCAGACCGGCCTTTCGATTGCCTTCGACCTCCCCACGCTGATGGGTCTGGACTCGGACGACCCGCAGGCCGAGGGCGAAGTCGGCAAGTGTGGCGTCGCCGTGGACTCGCTGGCCGATATGGAAGAACTGCTGGCCGGCATCCGTCTCGACCAGGTCACGACCTCGATGACGATCAACGCGCCCGCAGCGATTCTTCTCGCCATGTACCTGGCCGTCGCCGAGAAGCAGGGCTGCGCCGCGGACCGAATCGGCGGGACTCTCCAAAACGACATCCTGAAGGAGTACATCGCCCAAAAGGAGTGGATCTTTCCACCCGATCCCTCCATGCGTCTGGTCGTGGACGTTATCGAATTCTGTACCGAGCAGCTGCCCCGTTACCATGCGATCTCGATCAGCGGATATCACATCCGCGAGGCCGGGTCGACCGCCGTTCAGGAACTGGCCTTTACGCTGCGCGACGCGATTCAGTATGTCGAGGCCTGCCTCGAACGGGGTCTGTCGGTCGACAGCTTCGCACCCCGCCTCTCGTTCTTCTTCAACTGCCACAACGATTTCTTCGAGGAAATCGCCAAATTCAGGGCGGCGCGACGACTTTGGGCAAACATCATGCGGAATCGTTTCGACGCGCGGAGTGAGCGCTCCTGGATGTGCCGCTTCCACACCCAGACCGCCGGCTGCAGCCTGACAGCCCAGCAGCCGATGAATAATGTCATCCGGACCAGTCTCCAGACGCTGGCAGGAGTGCTCGGGGGGACGAATTCCCTGCACGCCAACGCCCTCGACGAAGCTTTGTCCCTTCCCACCGAGGAGTCGGCCCGACTCGCCCTGCGAACGCAGCAGATCATCGCACACGAGAGCGGTGTCACGAACACGGTCGACCCCCTGGGCGGTTCCTACTTCGTGGAGGCGCTCACCAACGAGCTCGAGGCTGAGGCTGTCGAGTACATTCGGGAGATCGACTCGCGAGGAGGTATGATCAGCGCCATCGGCCAAGGCTATCCGCAACGTGAGATCCAGGAAGCCTCCTACCAGTACCAGCGCGCCGTCGAGAAGAAGGAACAGATCGTCGTCGGAGTCAATGCCTACACCGCCGGTGAGGAAGAGCGCGTCTCGACGCTGCAGATCGGGGAGACGGTTCGGGAAAGACAGGTCGAACGTCTCCGATCGCTGAAGTCTCGGCGCAGTGATTCGGAAGTGGCACGATCCCTCGAGCACCTGAAATCGGCCGCCCACAACGGTGTCAACCTCATGCCTGACCTGCTCGAGTCGGTCCGAGCTTACGCTACGGTCGGGGAGATGTGTGCGGCCCTGAAGGAGGTCTTCGGCGGTTACGAAGAGCCCTCTCTCCTGTAGTTTGCACTTCACATTTCCCGTGAAACTGGAGCATCCGAAACCGTCCAGACGGGCGGGCCGAAAGCGTTCCTGCTCTTCGTCCGTAGCTGCATGCCACTTCCGGGTTCAGGACACCTGCAAATCAAGTCGCTCCCGACCCCAATTCAGAAGGTCCGGTAGAGCGCCACGTAGAAGGAGAAGCGATTGTCCTCTGGATTCTGGATGTTGCGGCCGGCGGAGAAGAGGATCTGGTAGGGTCCGACCAGAGTCAACGCGCCGCCGACGTCGAATCCGGTGCCGGGTGAACCGCCCTTCGTGTCCGGAGTCTGATGATAGAGCTCGCCGCCCAAATTGAGCCTCTCGGTGATCTGCCGTTGAACGACAACCCCCGTGAACCACCAGTCCTGGTTTCCCGTGCCCGGATTGATCCAATAGGCCGCGCCGCCGTAGACCGTCCAGGGCCCCGTATCCTTGCCCAGCCAGAGGGGAAGGAGGATCTGGGGCTTCCCGTTTCCCAGACCGCGCTTTTCGTCACCGGTAGGCAACTCCAGAAAGGGAAAGATGCCCACATCCAGACCCGATCGGGATTGCTCCATGAATCGCCACTTGAACCCGGTTTCAATGTCGCCCAGACCGTAGGATGAAGGTTCTCCGAAGGGATGGCTGTACGCCAGGGGTACGACAAGATGAAAGAAGGTATTCCGAAAAGCGCTGTAGTTCAGTTCGCCCCCTGGACCGGCGTCCAGTGCGGTCCCATCGGCAGTACGAGTGCCGGCGGAGAAGAGATAGAACTCACCGGTATGGTAGGGAAGTGGAGCAGGATCATCCGTGACGAAGGGTGGACCGGCATAGACTCCGGTCTGCAGAAGCAGCACGGCGATGAGCCCAAGCACCGACGATCCGATACCGACCGACGACCGACCCGAATGCTCGTTCCGTGTCTTGCGAAATCGAGGGTGATCGGCTCGATCGTTCAGCTTCTGCATGCGTCCCCGGATTCGTAAACCCGGTATCCACCACAAAGGATCGAGCTTCCCGGGTCTTCGTCAGTCTCGAAGGCATTGATGGTCTAGCGCCCTGAACACATCGTAATTGATCGGCCTGTGGGCCTCAAGGGAACCAGAATTCCTTCTCGCTTGACGCGAGGAATCGAGAATCAGAATCTTTGGAGCGAAGCGTCGTCGGGCTCATTCGGAAGCTGAAAATCCTCGGCCGGCACTTTCTTCGAGTGGCCGTTCGCTTTGGCCTGTCTACGACTCCCCACGAAACGCCGCAAATCGTGCTCCCGAGCTTCGGCTTCGGTCTCCGGCAAGGACCAGGGCTCGCTGGGACCGGATGACGAGCGAGCCTCACGCGACGATCTCCCGCTCAGCTTGAAGCCGGCCACCATGCTGTTCATGGATTCTGCCTGACTTGAGAGCTCCTCGGCGGCGCTCGAGGACTCTTCGGCATTTGCCGCGGTGGCCTGAGTAATCTGATTCATCTGCTCGATCGCTTCATTGACCTGATCGACCCCTTCCCGCTGCTGTTCGGAGGCCATGGCGACCTCGGTCATGCTGGCACTCGCCGATTCGACTTTTCGGTTGATTTCCTGAAGCCGGGACAGAACGGTAGCATTTAGAGCGAATCCCTCGGCGGCATTGTGAACCGCCTCTTCAATCAGCGAAGCAGTGTTCTTGGCCGCTTCCGCACTCCGCATAGCCAGGCTTCGGACCTCCTCCGCCACGACGGCAAACCCTTTTCCGGATTCTCCGGCACGAGCGGCCTCGACGGCAGCATTCAGTGCCAACAGGTTCGTCTGAAAGGCGATCTCGTCGATCGTCTTGACGATCCTCGCCGTCTGATCGGAAGAGGACTTGATCTTCTCCATGGCCGCACTCAGGCTCGTCATATTGGTCACTCCCTGAGCCGAACTCGTGTGGGCTTCCTCGACCAGACTCTTCGCCTGTTTCGCGCTCTCCACATTCGTGCTCGCCATGCCCGAGACTTCCTGCAGGCTTCCGGCGATCTGCTGCAGCGTGCCTGCCTGTTCCGAAGCGCTCTTGGCGAGGCCCTGACTGCCGGATCCGATCTGCTGGGCGGCCGAGGCCACTTGTTGTGCCCCCTCACTGACCTGGTGCAGACTGTCATCGAGATTCTGGATGGCTGTGTTGACCGATGTCTTGATGCGGGCATGCCCACCCTTGTAGTCTCCGGTGACCCTGGCCCCGAGATCCCGGCCGGCCACCCGTTCGAGCACCTCGGCCGCCTCGTTGACCGGAGCCAACAGCGCATCCAGGGTGTCGTTCACGCCCCGGATCATCTGGGAATACTCGCCCTGCAACTTCGAGGCATCGGCCCGATATTCGAGTCGTCCTTCGAGGGCAGCTTCGTAAAGGCCCCGGATCTCCGACGTCAGGCCTCGGATCGCTCCTTTGAGTTTCCTCAACCTCGGGGCGATTTCATCGTTGGCGGACTGATCCGCCGTCTCCAGATCAACCTTCCCCTCCGCAAGCCGATCGAAAAGCCCAAAGACCAGAGCTTCCATGCGATCCGAAAAGAGGTCCAGAGAGGCGGCAATTCGTCCAAACTCATCCCGCCGATTCAGCTTCAACCGGCTCGAGATATGCCCACCCGACAAGGCCTCGATGCGGTCGACGAGCAGACGGACCGGACCGGCTATCGTGCGGGTCGTAAAGAACCCGACTGCGGCGACACCGATCAATCCGAGCAGCGCCAGACCTATCGCCATACTTCTCCCTCTCGAAGTGAGCTGAGCGAAACGGGCCTCGGCTTCGGCGTCCGCCGTGTTCAGTGCAGCCGCAAAGTCCCGAAAGCCGGCCACGAACCGATCCACTACGGGAGTGGCCTGACCGCCGAATCGACTCACAGCCGTCGAAGCGTCGGCTCTGTCCAGTGACGGAATCAGCTCCTCGTCGAAGAGGCGTACCACTTCGACGAGCTCCGTTTCCGCCTGTCCGATGAACTGGGGGGCCTGCTCGGACTTGCCCGCCTGCCGGACCTTCTCGAATTCGGAGAGCAGTTCGTCCCTGGTCGAGACCCAATGATCCCGGATCTGCCCGGGATCCTTCGTATGGACGGTTTCCGCAACCACCTGGTAGAGATGTGCACCCAACAGAGACCCCTCGGTTACCGCGAACAGCTCGGAACTTCGCTGTTGCGATTCCTGTTGCAGGTCTTCGAGCGCCGCAAGGGTCCATAAGTCATGAACGATGAGAGTCGTCAGAATGGCTGCACTGAGTACGAATCCGAGGGTAAGCTTTCGCGTCAAGCTCAGGTTGTTCCACATGAAGTTCTGCTCCGGTAACGGTCGGTCACGGGTGATTGGGTTACACGCCCGCGGGGATTCAAGTCCTCGGCAAGGCCGATCGCGTCTATAATCGGAAAAGTCGAACGCGAACTTTGATGGCTTCGTAAAAAGTCACATTCTTATAAGTCGTTGATAACATGGAAGAAAGTGATGTTGGTGGGGGCGGGGGATGTCAGGGTCGTGTGTTACTTTCTCCTGTAGAATCAACGATTTATCGGGAGAATGGATGCTTCACGCCAAAGATCACAAAGCGGGCTACTTGTTCGACCCCTTCGGCTACCTGGGCACGAAGCGACTCCAGCGATTGCGGGAGTCGTGGCCGGGTTTGTTTCGGAAGGAGATTCTGCCGGTGCTGCCGGTCGAGAAACTGATGGAGGACTACAACCCGAGCCAGGGGCGACCCACCAAGGAACTGTACGCGACCCTGGGAGCGGTGCTGCTGCAGCAGATGCAGGATCTGACCGACGAGGAAACGATCGACCGCTTTGCGTTCGATCTGCAGTGGCACTACGCGCTGGACATTACCGAGGAGTCGGACCAGGCCGCCTATCTGTGTGCGAAGACGTTGTGGACGATGCGAACGAAGGTGATGCGGGAGGGGACGGCCGCGGAGTTGTTCGATCGGGTGACGGACAAGTTGAAAGAGGTCTGTGAGGTCGATACGGACCGGCAGCGACTGGACTCGACGCAGATCTTCTCGAATATGCGGTATCTGGGGCGGCTGCGTCTGATCGCGCAGACGAGCCGCAAGTTCCTGAAGAACCTGAAGCGAAAACACCCGAAGCGGTTCGAGGCGCTGTCCGAAGAAGTCCGGGAACGCTATCTGCCGCAGCGGGGACAGGGCGTCTTCGCGCTGGTCAAGCCGTCGGAGTCGGAGCAGACCCTGCGGACGCTGGCCGAGGACCTGTTCGATCTGATCGAACGGTTTGGCAAGGATCAAGAGATTACGGGGATGCACAGCTACCAGTTGCTGGTGCGGGTCTTCTCGGAGCAGTGCCGGGTGGAGGAGGATGGCGAAACGGGGGCGCCACGGATTGCGGTGAAGGCGAATAAAGAGATTTCGGGCGACTCGCTGCAGAATCCGTCGGATCCGGATGCGACCTACGGGCACAAGGGGAAAGGCTACCAGGCGCAGGTCATGGAGACGTATACGGAGCGGGAGGAGGAGGAGGAGGAGGACGAAGCCGAGCCGGCGCTGAACCTGATCACCTATGTGGAAGTCGAAGGGGCACATAAGAACGACAGTCAGTCGCTGATCCCGGCCCTGGAGAAGAGCCGAAAGGAAGGGCGCTCGCCCAAGCAGGTGCTGGCCGACAGCGCCTACGGCAGCGACGACAACTGCACGAAGAGCCGACAAAAGGGGGTGGAGCTGATTGCTCCGGTCCTCTCCGGAAAGCCCGCCCCGCCGGTCGGGTTGGCCGACTTCGACTATGACGAACGGCATCGAGTACGGAGGTGTCCGCAGGGACACGCCCCGAATAGAACGCGGCTGAACAAGCAGCGGCACAGCGCACGGTTCGAGACCGCAGTCTGCGAAGCCTGCCCGCTGCGGGAGGCGTGTCCGGTCGAGCCGGGAGGTCGCGGCCATTATCTTCGCTACACCAACAAGGAACTGCGACTGGAGAAGCGGAAAGCCCATCAGGAGACGGCAGCGTTTCGAGACCGCTACCGCTTTCGATCCGGCTGTGAGGCGACGATGTCGGAGCTGGACCGTAGGACGGGAATCAAGCACCTACGGGTGCGAGGCATGTCTGCGGTTCGCCTGTGTGTGTTCTTGAAGGCGGCCGGACTGAACATCCTGAGGGCCAGTCGGCTCCGAGGTCGTTCGATGAAACCGAAAAGGGGTCCCAACCGGCCGATTCAGGTGCTTCAGAGGCTTCTCGACTCCGTCCGGATGGGGCTGCGACGGTTCCGGATGGACATTTTCGGCCGATATGGCCGCTTAACGGCCGAGCCGCGGCTCAGCCTGCGATTCGGCGCCGGTTTGGCCGCCTGACTTATTACGAGGCCATCAACTTTAGCCTGCACGAATGATCAATGTCAGTGTGTTGGTCCGAAATGCGGGGGAGACGGAATCATGGTCGAACGCCGAATTCGGGTGCTGATCGCAAAACCGGGACTGGACGGTCATGACCGGGGTGCCAAGATCGTTGCGCGGGCGCTTCGCGATGCCGGCATGGAAGTCATCTACACGGGACTGCGCCAGAGTCCGGAACAGATCGTGAGTGCTGCCGTTCAGGAGGATGTCGATGTCGTCGGCCTCTCAGTTCTGTCAGGAGCTCACCTGCATCTTTTCCGGCGGGTCCTCGAACTCCTGAAGGAACAGGATGCCGACGACATCATGGTCTTCGGCGGAGGGATCATTCCCGATCAGGATATCCCCACGCTCAAGGCGTCCGGAGTTGCAGAGATCTTCCAACCAGGTGCCACCACGACCGAAATCATTGAGTTCCTCGAGAGCCGACTACGTGGAAAGAAATCATCGCGAGATCCTGACTGAGCTCGGAGTGCTGCTCGAGAAGCGGTTCTTTGAGCTCACCGGAACCGGACTCAGCGGATGCAGCATTGCTTTCTACCCGTATGCGCGCTTCACCAGCACCATTCGACTGAGGGATGATCGGCTCCAGGTCAGGCTTTCCGATCTGCTGCTCGACGCCTCCCCGGAAGTTGTCGAGTCCTTTGCCCTGAAGCTCCTGCACAAGCTGACCCGAACGCGTCCCTCCCGCCGGATCGTCCGACAGTGCAACGCATTTCTGAACGATCCGGAGACCGTGCGCCGCGAACGGGAAATGAGGAGGCAGAGGGGACACAAGCGTCTCCTTCCTCCTGCCGGCGACGTGTTCGACCTCGCCGGCCTCTTCGAGAATCTCAATCAGACTTACTTCGGAGGAGCCCTGCAGGTCCGACAACTTGGCTGGAGTCCCGTGCGGAGCGCCCGCCGCCTGGGTCACTACGACCCGGCTCACGACGCTATCGTCTTAAGCCGCCGGCTCGACAATCCGCTCGTTCCCGAGTACGTGGTGCGCTTCGTTCTGTACCACGAGATGCTTCACCTTCATTTCGGCGATCTGCCTCCGGACGCATCGGGCCGTCGGCGCATCCACAGCGCCGCCTTCCGAAGGGCGGAGAAGCGTCACCCGGACCACCACCGGGCACTCGACTTCATCCACCGGTACTTCCACACTGTCTGAATCCGTGAACGTCGTCCTACTGGACATAACCGACCGGTTTGACCGAACGCGCCAGAACCCCTTCCCGGGTGCTCCTGATCCGCACCTTGCGCACCGGTTCTTTCGTCGTCCGCGAGGCGGGTCGGAAGCCGATCGTATAGGAATCGAGCAGTTCAGAGGCGATTTCTTCGTAGGCTTCCGGCATTCGGTCCAACCCCGTCAGGTGGAAGAGCCCGCCGCCACCGGCATCCCCAATCCGTCGCATGAAGCCGACGGCATTGTCGTACATCGATCGGATTTTGCGATCGGCCATGTCCCGGTCGGAGCCCCCGATCATGATTCCCCCGAGTCCTCCGCCTCCTCCGGACGGTGGCGGCAGTCGCGTCGGATCCGGTGGGTAGCGCGTCGAGCCGGGCGCGTAGATCATCTGGTAGTGCCTCAGCGAGAAGTATTGAAGCGCGTATGTCAGGACACCGGCGCCCTGCAGGAACTCGACCGTCTTGTCCTTGTCGTAGACCTTGCTGCCGGTGTCGACGCCGTCGGTAAAGAGAATCATGGCTGTCCGCGGGCGATGTGAGAAAAACTTCTGTTCCGTCGACGCAACGATGGCGTCCCGAAGGATCGTGGAACTTCCCGATTTGTGCAGGCCGTATTCCCAGATTGCCTCGTCCACCTTCTTCCGATCGGTCGTCCAGTCGCAATCGACATAGACGTCGTCATCGAAGGTCAGAACGAGGATTCTGCTCTCCAACGGGAAATAGGAGACGAAGTCGGAGGTAGACTGACGAATCGGATTGATGTCTTCTTCGGTGCTCGGACTGACATCCATGACGAGGCCGACGTCATAGGGAACACTGGGAGGAATCAGACGCGTGACCTCGAGGGGCTCACCATCCTGTGTCGTCGCTTCGATCTCTTCGAGCCTCAGATTTCGGACCGAGACGCCGTCCTGGCCGACAAAGCGGACGTGGACGAACTGTTCGTTACCGTCGGGCGGTGCCGGTCGTGCGTCCTGTGCACGCACGGATGCACTCGGCAGGACAAAGAGCAGAAGCGACAGAATCCCTGCCTTATGCAGGAGGATTCCCCACATGCTTCTTGGGATGCGCAATACGGAAAAATAGATCATTCCGGACTCTCTTCCACCCTCTGTCGGCAGACCCTGGAGGCAGGTCTACTGTGCCCGCTCGGACGGGGCCGGCGCTGCGTGTTCCCGGCCGGGTTGATACTGGACGGCCACGCCGAATCCGCCGAGGACGAGCCAGGCGACCAGAAAAGCCGTTCCCCAGTTCGTAGACCAGAAGACCGGTGGCTGGCGGACCAGTTCCATCGGCAAGGCCCACCCCATCAAGAGCGCGACGCCACCGAGGACGGACCACGCCCCGATGAAGGCAGTCGCGATGACGATCAACAGCTTTTGCATAGCCAGGGCGAGGATTCCACACAACAGCCCCAGAATGATACTGGCCAGGACTCTCTGCCATCCCAGGTTGACCGAGATAATCG
Source organism: uncultured Acidobacteriota bacterium (assembly GCA_963823995.1). Classification (GTDB taxonomy): domain Bacteria; phylum Acidobacteriota; class UBA6911; order RPQK01; family JAPXNP01; genus JARRKC01. The sequence goes on along the minus strand of CAWGNQ010000006.1, from coordinate 262,087 downwards.
AACCGAGCAGGACTCCGAGTGCCACGCCGGCAACGAATACACCCGCGAAGTAAAAGAACCCGAGCAGAACGGCCCCAATGATGCCGCCGACCAGGCCCACGATGACGGCTACGAATTGGGGCTGCTGAGGAAAAAACGTCCAGAACAGTCCTCCCGCCAGTGCCGCACCTGCGAAGAAGCCCGCAACGGCCAGAACCACGCGGAAGAGTCGATACCCCGCAAAACAGGACATCAGCCCCAGGACGATACTCAAGACTGCACCGATCTGAAGATACACGGCAGTTTCTCCCCTTCTCCACATCCTACCTCGAAGCCGCGCCGGAATGCGGAATCAAAGCCACCGCATCCGACATCAGAAGAGGACGGCTTCCTCACCCCGTTTCTGAATGAGCTTCTCGAAATGCTCGATCAACTGCAATCGTCGGGCCAGCAGCGCACGGATCTCGGCCCGACTCAAATAGGGTTCCAGTTCCTGCTCGAGGGTCGCATCCGGGATCGACTTGAGACGTGACCAGACTCTGCGGTCACAGAAGTTGATCCGCTCGGGTCTCTGCATCCTGTGATGGGTTCGGAAGCTCCGTGTGGCATCGATGAACCAGAGGGTCCAGTCCGACTCGATGAGCATGTTCCCCTGGTTCCGATCCGAGTTGTCGATCAGCTGGTCGAACAGCCACATCAACTGGATCTGGCGCATCCAGCTGAGGCTTTGAGGTGAGGGCGGGCCGTCCTTGCGACGGGTCTTTTCCGTGAAGGCATCCTCGACCCAGGCCTGAAGCGACCCCTCACGATGAGGAAGTCGTGCGAGATCCTGGGGACGTTCGAAATCCGCCGACTTGAACTCGCGTTGCACCGTCGGTGGAATGTGGCCGAGTTCCAGCAGGCGGGAAAGTCGATAGGCCGCGCATTCGAACAGGGCGGAATCTCGAAAGTCGAGCTCCAGTCCCTCCGCCGTTTTCAGACGCCGCTTGAAAATCTCGACGTGTCGGAAAATCGCATGCATCGTCACCTTGCCATCGGTCAGGGTAAACCGAAACGGGGTTCCCGTCGTCATGCCGATGGTCTTCATCTCGACGACTTTCGCTCGAGACAGGAAGTTTTCGATCTCCTGAATCGAAGCAAATGAGTAGGCTGTCCCTTCCGCTCCGACCCATTCGACCGGCTCGGACGAACTCTGTCGGCTCGAAGAAGCTCCGCACCATGCAGGCATCGAGACGATCGCCGCGACAGCCACCCCGCTCAGCCATCCCCGAGGTGGCAGGATCCTCCTGGTTGCACGAGAGAAAACGCTTCCATGGTGCATCCGATCGCACCTCCTTTCACACGACCGGACCCGCCCGGCAGGTCTGGTGTGCCTACCGCCCCGGGGTCGAGATCACGGCCCGGACCAGTTCATCTCGAGTCAGCGTTGCGGTGCCCAGCTTGCCCACCACGACACCGGCTGCATGATTGGACAGCAGCGCGGCATCCGCAGGAGGAGCCCCGGCCGCCAGGGCCAGTGCGTAGGTCGCAATGACCGTGTCTCCGGCACCCGTCACATCGAAGACCTCCCGCGCAACGGCGGGGAAATTCTGCAGAAGGTCTCCATCGAGCAGAGACATCCCTTCCTCACCCCGGGTGATCAGGACCTGTCGCGATCCCGAGCGCTCCTGAACGATCCGGGCTGCCATGCCCAGCGAGATCTCATCGAGAATATCCACTCCCGAGGCGAGTTCGGCTTCGTGCTTGTTCGGCGTGATCACGTCCACACCCCGATAGAGAGTCAGGTCGCGAACCTTGGGGTCGACGGCTACGAGGACACCGGCCGCCCGGCATCGCTCAATGAGCGGCCCGATCAGGGCACCGGAGATCATGCCTTTGGAATAGTCGGAAATCAACACGGCATGGACCTCCGAGACGATGTCGAGCGCACGTTGCCGAACCTCGGCAAACCTTTCAGGGGAAGGTGGATCCCGATCCTCGCGATCGAACCGGCAAACCTGTTGATGGTGAGCGATGATGCGGCTCTTCGTAGTCGTTCGCCGTGAATCGTCGACGACCACACCACTACCGTCGATTCGCTCTTCCGCCAGAAGATCCAGGAATCGCCGTCCTGCACGATCCGGTCCGACGACTCCGATCAGTATCGGTTGCGCATCGAGCGCGGCGAGATTGCGCGCCACATTGGCGGCCCCACCGAGACATTCCGTCTCGCGTACGACTTCAACGACCGGCACAGGAGCCTCGGGCGAAATCCGTTCGACCTTACCCCAGATGAACGAATCCAGAATCAGGTCCCCGACGACGGCGACCCGGACGTTCGGGAACGCATCCAATGCAGCCTGCAGGCGCTCGAGTGAAGGGATCACGGCGATCCATTGTGGAGTTCTGCCCTGAAAACTTCAATGATTTTACTTCCCCGGACGTTTCGGCCATTTCGACCCGCTGCGAAGGAAACCCGGATCCTCTGATAGAATCCGACAATGCCGCACCCCGGCTCTCCTAAAACCCGGTTCTTGGTCCTTCGAGCCGGGCTGCTTGGCGACACGGTCTTCGCAACGAGTATTCTCGATGCTCTCCGGCGGGCTCACGGCGAGGAAACCGAAATCCACTTCGTACTCCGCAAGGGACTGGCGGCGCTGTTCCGAAAGGATCGTCGGATCTCCCGCACGACGGAAATCCTGTACCGCAAGATCCCGTTGCCGCTGCACTGGCGCAAACTGAGCCTGGTTGCACGGTCATGGCTCAAACCGTATGACCTTGTTGTCAACCTGGAAACAGGCCCGTTATTCGACGATCTGATGTACGCGCTTCGGGCCCGCAGAAAGGTGGGCAGACCTTGGGAAAGCGCCCTGGATGATCGTCCCGGAGAGCATGCCATCGAGCGGCTCCGGCGAATCTACGCCCTGTTCCTGTCGCCCGACGTCGTTCAGCGGGCTGCTCCGTCGTTGATCGTGACCGAGCCCTCCGCAACTTTGAGAGAATTCAATCTGCCCGACCGGTATCTCGTGCTCAACCCGACGAACAGTCACTTCCGTAAGAATGATTATCGGAGTTACCGATCCTGGCCGGCGGAACACTGGCAGCGCCTCATCGAGCTGCTGACCGAACGTCGCTCCGACTCACTCGTCCTGATCGGTGGAGCGGACGAGCGGGAGTACTTGCAGCGGTATCTGGGCGGAAGTTCCCGCGTCATCTCACTCGCCGGACAGACACGGCTCGACCAGCTGGCGGCCGTGATCGCCGGAGCCCGTTGCATGATCACGACCGACACCGGCCCCTCCCATGTAGCGGGTGCCGTCAACACTCCGGTCCTGGTGATCTTCGGCCCCAGCGACGATCGGAGGACCGCCCCGTATGCCACGCCCGAAAACCATGTTCGTGTCGTGACGGCCGGTCTGGAGTGCAGCCCATGCTCGTTGACCGGCGCGATTCGGGACTGTCCCCGAAATCGTTGCATGTATGAGGTCACTCCGGAAAGAGTGCTTGAGGAGATTGAGGCGATGGGCGTCTGAGACGGACGGCCTGGGTGATGCGAGGGCCCGGGACCCGGGGGAGTCATGGGACTTATGCGCCCTGACCGAAGCTCAGGCTCGCCAGCTTGCGGTATTCCGCACCCTGCGGCTTGAGGATGCTCTGGTAGAGATGGAGCCCTTGCGCGACGAATTCGCCCAGGGCCACGGCCGAGCCGCTCGATTCCACGTGGTGGATCAAGGCTGCGATGTTCCGGCGGGACTTGACCCTCGCCAGCGTCAGATGCGGTTCATACGCGCGCTTCTCCGGCGGGAAAGCCAGTTCGGCCAGACTCGACTCCACGTCGTGCTGAAGATCGATGAGCTCTTTGCCCCCGTCGACGCCGACCCAGACGACCCGGGGATTGGCCAGATAGGGAAAGACGCCCAGGCCGGCAATCCGGATCGGAAAGGGCCGACGATCCTCGACGGCGCGAGTGAGGGCGTCCTCGATCGGCTGGATCCGGCTCTCCTCAATGTTCCCCAGAAACTTGAGCGTCAGGTGTACCGACTCGGGTCGTGACAGCCGAGCATCGACACGTAGTCTCCGCAACTCCTCGATGGTGGCTTCGAGACGGCTCCTCAGGTCGGCCGGCATCTCGATGGCGATAAATGATCGGATCATGAAATCTCCCTCCGAATCCAGTCCAGTGCCAGGATGCAGGTCCGCAGGCGGATCGCTTCGCGATTCCCCGGCAGCACGAGCTTTCTGGACCGAGACTCCCGGGCTGTCGCAAGTCCCAGAAACACGGTCCCGACCGGCTTTTCTTCCGTTCCCCCGCCGGGGCCCGCGATACCGGTCGTCGAGACGGCGACGGACGCCCCCAGAGCTTCCCGTGCTCCACGTGCCATCTGTTCGGCAACCTCGGGACTGACGGCACCCAGCCGGCGAATCCGCTCAGGATCGACGCCCAGCAGACGTTCTTTCGCCAGATTGCTGTAACAGACCACACTTCCCAGAAAATAGTCCGAGCTTCCCGGAACGTTCGTGATCATCTCTCCGAGCATTCCGCCCGTGCAGGATTCAGCCGCCGCCAGTGTCATCGAACGGCTGCGAAGCAGCTGCCCCAGGGCCTCACTGAGCGTCTCGTCCTCGTGTGAATAGACCGACGCCCCCAGCGCCCGTCCGACCTGCCCAACAAGGTCGTCCAATGCGGCATGGGCATCCGCCTCATCGCCTTCTCCCCGCCACGTGAAATAGAGACTGATGATGCCGGGCGAGGAGAGGATCGTCGTCTCGATCTGCGGGAATGCCCGGTAGATTTCGGCAATCCGGCTGTCCACCCTGGATTCGGCTTCGCCGGCGACCTTCAACTGCCGGTACAGGGTCGGCCGCGTGACAAAACGGCGCCGGAGCAAAGGGAGCACCTGATCCTCCAGCATCGGCGCAAGTTCCCGCGGGGGGCCCGGCAGCAGAAAGATCAACTTTCCCTCGTGTTCGAGACAAAGTCCCGGAGCCGTGCCATTTGCGTTGGGCAGCACGGTGGCTCCTTCCGGAACCTCCGCCTGACGCCGGTTGTTGGGTGTCAGCCGCAGGCGGAAACGACGCGAGCGCCTCTCGAGGGTCTCGACGATGTCGGCATGTTCGATGAGTTGCCGTCCCAGGAAGTGCGCTACACTTTCCCTCGTCACGTCGTCGGTCGTCGGGCCCAGTCCACCCGTCACGATGACGACGTCCGACCGTCCGAGTGCCAGCGCCAGGCACTCCGAGATCTCGATCTCGGAGTCGGCCGCGACGAATTTTCTGGAGACCGCGCAGCCCAAGGCCCTCAGTCGGGACGCAATCAACAGAGAATTGGTCTCGGCTCGGCCCAATCCGAGCAGTTCGGATCCGACAGCAATGATTTCAGAGCGCATGGATCAACCAGAGGATCAGGCAACTGTATAGCCCTGCGACCAGATCATCCAGCGTGATGCCGAGTCCACCAGGGCAGGCTTCGCACCGGCGAATCGGAGGAGGCTTGAGAATATCGAAGAAGCGAAAAAGTGCAAATCCGCCGAGAAACCACCAGATCCCAACCGGAGCAAAAAACAGCGCGATCGATTGGCCGAGGACTTCATCGATGACGACGACGGAAGGATCTTCGACACCCATTTGGCGGGCAGCCCGCCCGGCGGTGATCCAACATACAGGGATCAGAGCGATGACCGCCGCCAGATAGATCACGGAGGCGGCTCCGGGCAGCAGCGTATAGACGGCGAACCAGCCCGTGGTCGTCGCCAACGCTGCCCAGGTGCCGGGCGCATACGGCAGGTATCCGATCCCGAAACAGGTGGCGAGGAGTTGCGACGGCGAAAGGCTAGCGCTCCTCTCCGTCCCCTTCTGTCTCAGTGACTTTCTCCCCAGGAATTCTGAAACTTCCATTTACCCACCGTCCCAAATCCAGCAATCGACAGCGTTCGCTACAGAAAGGAAACGCCGGATCATCCGGCCGAACCACCTTGCCGCAGGTGGGGCAGGTCAACTGTCGCCGTCTCTTCATGCCTGGATCGTCCCGACCAGATCGTACTCGTGTGCTTCCGTGATCAGTACACGGCCGAGTTCACCCGGTCGGGTTCGTTCGCTCACCCCGTCATTCAAGTAGACGACCCCGTCGATTTCCGGAGCCTGCGAAGGAAGCCGTCCCTCCCACAGGAGATCCGTCTCCCTCGACGGCCCCTCGATCAGTATCGGGTATTCTCCCCCGACCATGGCCTGGTTCTTTCTCTTCGATATCTCGGCCTGTGTCGTCATCAGGACGGCGAGGCGCTCCTGCTTCACCGAGTCCGGAACCTTGCGGTCGAGCCCACAGGACTCGGCATCTTCCTCGTCGGAATAGACAAACGCCCCCAGCCGATCGAACTGCACTTCTTCGATGAACTCCAAGAGCTCACGGAAGTCGCCCTCGGTCTCCCCTGGAAAACCCACGATCATGGTAGTGCGAATCGACACGCCGGGTATCCGGGCGCGCACTCGCTCGATCAGACGTGTCAAAGACCCCCGGTTCCCTCCCCTTTTCATCCGTCTGAGAACCTCTCTGGATGCGCTCTGGAGAGGCATGTCGATATACTTGCAGACCTTGGGAGTCTCCGCAATCACATCCAGCACTTCCTCGTACAGGCTGTTGGGATAGGCGTAGAGAAATCGGATCCACTCGATCCCGTCCACGCCTGCAAGATGCCTAAGAAGTCGAGCCAGTCCGTCCCTGCATCCAAGATCGCGCCCGTACATCGTCGAGTCTTGAGCGATCAGATTGAGCTCGCGGATCCCCTGGTCGGCGAGACGCTCCGCTTCCCGGACCAGAGAATCGATCGGGCGGCTCCGAAACCGCCCTCGCATCTTGGGGATGACGCAAAAGGTACAGGGATGGTCACAGCCTTCCGCGATCTTCATGTAGGCGGAGTAGCCGGGCGTCGTCAGCAGCCGTGGGTCCAGATCCGAGTACAGGTAGAGCTCACGCGACTCGTAGGCGGGAGGACGGAGTTCTTCCATACAGGTCGAGACGATTTCCGGAATCTGGTTGGTGCCGATGACGGCATCCACCTCAGGGATCTCCTGAAGGATCTCCTCTCGATAACGTTCCACCAAACACCCCGCCACGATCAGTCTCCTGCACTTGCCGAGTTCCTTGTAGGCCGCCATCTCGAGAATCGCGTTGATCGACTCCTGCTTGGCACTTTCGATGAAACCGCACGTATTGACGACAATGATCTCAGCCTCGGACTGAGCGGCCGTGATCTGATGCCCCTCTCGGGTCAGCATCCCCAGCATGACCTCGGTGTCCACGAGGTTCTTGGGGCACCCCAGACTTATGAATCCTACTTTTGCCATGGTTTTCCGAACCGCTCGAGACGAGGCATTGCCCGCCCTCACGATGAATCCCGAGCCCGAGTTTCCCGAGCCGGCCGCTCCGGCCCGAAGTTCCTGAAACGTTCCACCACATTCGAAGGGAGAACAGAGTCAGGTGTCAGGATGGCCGGAAAACGAACGACCAATCCTGAAGCCGTGGGGCTGACCCGATTATAACCTGCCACCCCGCTTCAGACGCGAACAGCCCGGAGCTGCCGCAGGAAGTTCTGGAGACGGTCAAGATCTGCCTCATCCGGTTCTTCGGCTCCAAAGCGTGCCCGATAGTAGGTTTCGGTAATGGCCACGGGCAGGTCGGTCTCGAGCCGTCCTGCCACTCGCCTCGAGAATTCGAGCGGCGTTTCGAACCGGCTCTTCTTGAAGCCCTTGCGATCCAGTATGACGAGCAGCTCATCATAGTAGCCACAGGCAACCTCAGGGCTTCGTCGGACAAACCGACGCCGCCAAAGAAGTCGCAACCGCCGGCGTTCTCTCCAGAGCAGCAGGCCCCCGATCAGCCCGCTCGAGAGCAGAGCCACTCCCCTCAGGATCGAGCGCCGGCTCACTTGACCGCCGCCCATCGTCTGCCAGTCGAACCCCACCACTCGATCCACACCATCCAGCAGCTCGCGCCAGGCCGATACCAGGCCGGTTCGCACCCGCAGGAAGAAGCCCAGCTGCTTGATCCGATCGAAGGTGACCACCTCGGCCCAGAAGACGTTGAGCGAATCGAGGAACTGATCGACCAGCTGAAAGAGGAGGCCGCTCTGTACCACGGGCCCGGCAGGAGTCGGATCGAACTCCAGCCATCCGCCCCCTGGGAAATAGGCTTCCACCCAGCTGTGTGCGTCCGATTCTCGGACGATCAGATATCCGCCCCAGCGGTTGTACTCTCCCCGGCGAAAACCGTTGACGATGCGACTCGGAATTCCGAGCACTCTCAGCATCACAGCCATCGAGGTGGCGAAGTATTCGCAGTGCCCTTCCCTGCTCCTGAACAGGAAATCCGAAACAGGATCCGGGCTGCTTCCGGACGGATCGCGCAGGCTGTAGCGAAACCGAGGCCCCCTGAAGAACGCCTCGAGTCTCTGAGCTTTCGCCAGTGCCGTGGAGTCGGGCGAGACGATCCGATGGGTCAGATCCGCAATGCGGGGATCGAGGTCCGGCAGACCCAGGAAAGCCTCACGGACCGGTTGCGGGATCGAACCGTTGGGATCAATGGCGCCCACGCGGTCGGCCCGATCGCGTAGGTCGGAGTAGATGTAGTACCGAGTCGGTTCGAGTGGCCTGGGGCGTACCGTGATGGCCTGGTTTCCGTCGACCATGACCCGTGTCACACGTCGGCTCAGGCCGGCCAGCTGGATCACCGAGGGCGCCCCGAAGATCACGTTCGTGAAGGGCTCGACATCGAACTTCTGACGAAGCAGGTCTTCGCCCTGGCGGCGCTGACTGTTGACAAGGATAGTCCCCCGCCTGTCCGGCACGTGCTCGGTCGCGGGCTGCAGAGTGTTGACCCAGGACCGTCCGTCAAAATAGTTCAGGGCGACACCCCGCCATTTCAGGCCGGTCGGCAGGCGACCGAGCGGGCGGTCGACCGTCACCCGCATGACGATCTCAGGATTCTGGAGGATTTGACCGAGCTCGCCCAGTCGAACGGAATCCGAGAATCCGACCATTCGGGAGTCGGAGTTTCCCCACCACCCGAGCGCCGTCCTCGGGACCGCCAGGAAGATCGGCACGGCGAGAATCGTCGTCAGGAGCGTGATGATCAGGGAAATCTGCAGAAAGGATGTCAGTGAGAAATCAGCCTTCGGATTCTCCCGATAGGCCCCACGGCTTTCGAACAAAACGAAGGAAAGAACGGCCAGAAAGACGAACAGGACCAGGAAGACCAGATAGCTGACGGACAGCGTATAGGTCGAAGCGATCAGCAGAAACCCCAGCGACATCAGGTAGAGCGCAAGGAAATCGCTGTCCTTCTCGCGGGTGGCCACCTTGTAGAGGCTCAGCAGCAGAAGCAGGTGAACGGCCGCCGAGACGATTCCGCTGAGCAGAATCCAATCGGCGAAGAAGGCCGTCAAACAGAGTCCCAGCGTCAGACCGTGCCAGAACCGCCCGAGTTGGCGGGGACCGACCCAGGCGGTCCCGCCGACCAGCAGGAGAAAAGCACCTCCCCAGATCGGGTCGACCGCGCCGGCGACCAGCATGGCGGAGAATCCCGCCAGCAGCAGCAGATAGGTCACGAGCTGGAGCGCGCGGTTGTAGTTCATACCGTCAAATAGTCGATGACCGGTCCCCTGCCGATCGAGCCCACGGACCCGGCAGCGAAGATGACCGCCATCCTTCCGATTTTGGCCGATTCGATCAGGAGGCGGTCCGACGGCTGCACCCAGGCCAGATACTCCATCAGCGATTCGTAATTCTCTCGACGGCCGTTCAGTTCAATCTCGAATTCACCGGAGTAAAAGGAAAAGGGAATGGTCCGATTCCGATAGTGAAGCACCAGTGAGGCCACCAGACTCAGTGCGTTCTCGAAGGCCTGGAGCGCTCGAGTGGTCCGTTCCGGCAGGTGTGTCGACAAGACCACTTGAAACGCATCGTCCCTTTCCTCGATGAACTCCTTGACCATCAGTCTCGAGAGTTTGGCGGTAGATTTCCAGTGGATGTGACGCGAATCGTCCCCCCTCTGATAGTCCCGGATGTTGTAAAGACCCGTGCCCGCACCGCGCTGATTGTAGACTTCGGGCCCCTGAAGATAGGGAAACCGCCGCAGAAAGCTACGCACGTCCAGCAACAGCGGGTAGACCGTGATTTTGCCCTCGGCCGGCACTTCACGGCCGCGGAAAAAGAACCCGAAGGGGAACTTCGTGCGGACCTCGAACCCGCTCACCGGATAGACGCCGCGGCGATGGAACCTCGCTTCCAGACGCGCGGTATGAAACGAGCCGGCTCGCAGAAAGGGAAAGTGCTTTTCCTGAGAGAAGAAATCGGTCGCTCCCTCAACGGCCTCCCCTTTCCCTCGCAGGCTCAACGCAAACGAGGGGAGGTACTTCTTCTCGTTGTGCAGCGTCAACAGACTGAAAGCCTTCTGGCCGGCATGGATGGTCTCGGGCAGGTTCAGCGTGACACGGAGTCCGTGGAGAACGAGGTTCGACACCATACCCGACACGAGGAGCGCAGCCATCAAATATGAAAGGACGAGGACGAGAAGGTTGTTGCCGGTGTTCAGGGTCGAAGCGGCAATGAGCACGAGCAGGAAAAGAAAGAGCGCTCCGCGGGCGGTCACCCGAAACAGCCTCATGCTGCCCCAGTATTCGAGGCTCAGCCGTCGTGCGAGCCGGGGCACGAACATGACGGTGACGGCGGCGGCGATCCCCAGTGCGACGACGGACAGCGTGATGGCCAACAGGCCACGGCCCTGACTGCGGCTGACGATTCCCAGGATCGCCATACCGAGGGCGGTCAGCAGGAGGCCCACTGAACAGACGAAGTCCCTAATCGTGGGGGTCCAATACCACTTCTTCGCGCTGCGGGCGATGTTCATCACGGTTCTCTGCCGGTGCCGGTTTTCGGTTCCACTCCCCTATTCTACTCTGCGAGTGCCCGGATTCTGAGCTATGATGGCCCGGTGGTGAGAGCCGAACTTGAAGCGGCGACCGAGAGGATCCGCGCTCTGCAGGCATCGATCGAGGGGGTCATCAAGGGCAAGCGGGAGGTGGTCGAATTGGCCCTCGTTACTTTGCTGGCCCGCGGGCATCTCCTGATCGAGGATGTCCCGGGTGTCGGGAAGACCACCCTGGCCTACGCACTGGCCCGCTCCTTCGACTGCACGTTCCACCGCATCCAGTTCACCAGCGACCTGCTGCCATCGGATCTTACCGGCGTTTCCATCTTCAATCAGGCTGCCGGCCGGTTCGAGTTTCGCCGTGGCCCCCTGTTCGCCAACGTCGTCCTCGCCGACGAGATCAACCGGACGACGCCGAAAACGCAGAGTGCTCTGCTCGAAGCCATGAGCGAGGGGAACGTCTCCATCGAGGATCAGACCTATCCGCTTCCCCAACCTTTCGTGGTCATTGCGACCCAGAATCCGATCGAGCACCATGGCACCTATCCGCTGCCTGAATCGCAGCTGGACCGGTTCCTGATGCGCATCCGTATGGGGTACCCCGGACCGGAGGACGAAAAGGAGATCCTGCGGACGGGAATCAGCTATCAGTCGGCGGAAAGCCTAACCCCGGTCGTCACTGAAGAAGAGGTCCTGGCAGCTCAGCAGGCCGTGGAGACCATTCGGATGGATGAGAGCCTGCTCAGTTATCTGATGGCCATCGTCGCGGCCACACGCCGGCATGAGTTGCTCGACCTTGGCGTCAGTCCCCGCGGCGCCATGGCATTCTACCGGTCCGCCCAATCATTTGCCTGCCTGCACGGTCGCGACTACTGCATTCCCGACGACCTGCGGGCGCTCGCCGTGCCGGTCCTCTCCCACCGGGTGGTGGTCAGTTCCCGCTTCACCAGCCCGCTGCAGATCAGCGAAGAAGCAGAACTGATTCTCCGCGAGTTGGTCGACGCTATCGAGGTTCCGTCCTGAACCGTTTTCTGGTTCCTGGTTCCTGGGAGGCTTAGCCTCCCGGGAAGCGGCGCGCTGAAGCATGGGGCGGTCCCAGGAGACCAGGTCGGCCGCCGCTTCATGAGTGGACTGCAGGAATCGCAGGAGCGTCGCATTCCTCAGGAGGGGAGAGGGAAGACGTTCTCCGTATAGGACAGACTGGCTCGTGCGTGGTCCCTTTGCGGTCAACCCACATCGTCGCCTCGTCAACCCCGTTGCTGTTCATCGCCCGCTTAACTCCAAAGCCCCGGGCCCACCCGATCCGGCCGGTGTCGATTTCGGCAATCGAGATGCCCGGAACATCAGCTTCCTTCATCTGTTCGGCCAGCGGTCCGTTGAAGAAGCCGTCGGTGACTCTTTCGATCCGAGTTTCGATCGAGGGGTCCTCGACGCACACCCGACTGCGGGCATCCCGCGCTGCAGTCACGAGCGACGACAAGCGGCAGCCAAAGCGCGATCAAAGGTCTTGATCTCAGTTATTCCGTGTCGACGACAGACGGCCAAATGAATGAGATCGCGCGCGCCGAGTTCGGGGTAGCCGTCCGAGAGAAGGCGAGCTGCCCGAACATCCTCGGCATCGATCGGATGCACAGCGGGAATACAGGATTCCGCCAGGGTGAGCGCAGCATCGAGCGTCTGCCAACGGCCGACCGGTATGTAGGCGTGAAGCAGCTCCTGGAGCACTTCGGCCGAGGTGCAAAGTTCGTTGCGCTCTCCCTCGATTGCCGATTCGAAAAAGGTGCGAGCTTCACTGCGCAATGGATGTTTGCGACCTACGGCGTAGATGATGACGTTGGTATCGACGAAGATCACGTTTTGGGAGTTCCTGTCGCCTTCGATTCCTCGATCATCCTGCGATGCTCCTGCCAGTCGGGCTCTTCGCCCTGTTCTCGCCTGTCGCAGTCTTCGAAGAAATTCCGCAGATCCGTGAGTGACGAAAGTTTTGACGGCGAAGAAGAGGCCAAGCGGTCGCGGGCCGCACGGCGAAGCCAGTCGCTGAGCGACAGACCTTCACGGGCTGCGGCCTGGCGAAAGGCCTCGCGTTCGATCTCATCCACTACGATCTGCACTCGAGCTGTCACCGAACATCCTCGTTACACATGCACATTTATTATAGGTAATCTCCAGGACAGGCGGCAATGACGGCAACGTAAGTTCAATCCCCGGAGGCAGCCGGCTCGATCAGTTGCACGAGATCCTCCATGAGCCGGAGTTCATGCTCGCCGCCCTGCGAGGCGGAGAAGGTGATCGTCTTTTCGTCCGGCGCGGAGAGAGCACCCCAAGTGTCGGAAGGGCACCCTCCTGGCCAATGGACAATATGTGACTTATGGCCGATCATCGTGGATTCCGGGTCCAGAAGTGACAACAACCTCAGACATTGAACGTCGAACTTCGAACGACGAAGTTCAGAACAGAGATTGTTGGTCGCGGCCGGGAGTGAAGCCGAAGTGCTCGAAGGCGAGGCGCGTCACGGTTCGGCCGCGCGGTGTGCGATTCAGGAAGCCTATCTGGATCAGGTACGGCTCATAGATGTCCTCAATGGCGTCCTTCTCCTCGCTGATGGCTGCAGAAATGGTGCCGAGACCCACCGGTCCGCCGCTGAACTTCTCAATGATGGTCAGCAGAAGCTTGCGATCGATCTCATCGAAGCCGAAGCGATCGACGTTCATCATTTCCAGAGCCTTGCAGGCCACGGTATGTCGGATGACTCCGTTGCCCTTGACCTGCGCGTAGTCCCGAACCCTGCGCAGCAGGCGGTTGGCGATTCGCGGCGTACCTCGACTCCGGCGCGCGATCTCCTGCGCGCCGTCGGGGTCGATCTCGACGTCGAGAATCGAAGCCGACCTTCGGACGATCGCCTTCAGCGCCTCGGCATCGTAGAAATCCAGCCTTTGGATGATCCCGAAACGGGCCCGAAGAGGGGAAGTGAGCAAGCCGGTGCGCGTGGTGGCACCGATCAGCGTAAAAGGCGGCACATCGATCTTGATGGACCGCGCACCCGGCCCTTCCCCGATGATGATGTCGATCTGGAAGTCCTCCATGGCCGGATAGAGGATTTCTTCGACCGCCGGATGCAACCGGTGGATCTCGTCGATGAACAGCACGTCGTGTTCGGCCAGGTTGGTCAGGATGGCCGCCAGATCACCCCGCTTTTCGATGGCCGGTCCGGCCGTGGATCGAAAATTGACATTGAGCTCGTTCGCCACGATCTGGGCGAGGGTCGTCTTGCCGAGGCCGGGAGGGCCGAAGAGGAGGACGTGATCGAGTGCCTCGCGGCGCTGCCGGGTCGCCTCGATCCCGATGGCGAGATTGGCTTTGACGCTCTCCTGGCCCACGAAATCGGACAGACACCGCGGCCTGAGGCTATTCTCGAACAGTGTCTCTTCGTCCTGATGGACCGGATCGACGATTCGTTCTTCCATAGGGCTCAGCCCGATAATTCCTTCAGGGCCCGTTTCAGCAGCGGCTCAAACCCGCCCGGAGTCTCTCCCCGTTTTGCGCGTGAGACCGCGGCCTCGGCCTTGGCCCGCTGATAACCCAGATTGACCAGTGCAGAAACGACATCGAGTCCCAGAGCATCTTCGGCCAAGCTCGGCTGCGAAGGCGCCTCGCCGGGGAGAAGGTCTTTCACCTTGTCGGACAGTTCCAGGGCGATACGCTCGGCCGTCTTCTTCCCAACGCCCGGAATGGACGAGAGTCGATGGACATCTCGCGTCCCGACAGCGGCCAGCAGTTCGTCGATGGGCAGGCCGGACAGAATGGAGATCGCCAGTCGCGGGCCAATCCCGGAAATCTGGATCAGCTGAAGAAAGACCCGCTTTTCCTTGAGCGTTCTGAAGCCGAACAGACTCAGCGTATCTTCCCGCACGTGCAGGTAGGTCTTTAACACCACCTCCTCGCCCTCCGAACCGAGCTCGTAGTAGGTCGAGAAGGGGATCGCAACCTCATAGCCGACACCATGGACATCAACGATGAGGCGATCGGCCGACTTGTACGAGAGAGTCCCCCTGAGTTGGGCAATCATGCCGCTCCGATTATAAGCCAGCGGGATGTCGTTACCGTGGAGTCGAGTCGGGAAGACCGCCGTCGACGGGGATGGTAGCGCCCGTCGTCGGACTCTGGCGGGTGAGGAAATAGAGCACGGCATTGCCCACATGGCGGCTGGTCACGCGTGCCTTGAGAAGGTTGCGGCCCCGATAGTAATCCTGCAGTCCATCCTCGCTGAGGCCGCGGGCCCGCATCCGATCAGGTCCGACCTCCGCCCAGAGACCCGACTTGAAATGCCCTTCTCCGAAAACCGCATCCGGAGCGACCATGTTGACCCGGACGCCGGCCGGCGCGAGCTCCAGACTGGCAATGCGCGCAAGCTGGTGCGAGGCAGCTTTGGTCGCACTATACGCTCCGAATCGAGCACCAGGCGCAAAAACATTCTTGGTCGAAACCAGTACAATGTCACCGCCCACACCCTGCTTTTCGAAAAACCGCGCCGATTCGGAAAGAACGATCAGCGTTCCCTCGGTGTTGACCTTCTCGAGCCGCCGAAATTCCTCGAGCTTCATCTCCGCCAGGGAGGCCACCAGCGCCACGCCGGCATTGACGATCACGAAGTCGATACCGCCCCAGCTCGCGATGACTCGCCCGAACGCCGACGCGACCGATTCCGGCCGGGTCACATCGGCGGGAACGGTCAGGAGCCGGTCGCCGAAGGCGGGACTCAGTTCGTCCGCGAGCAGCTGCAACCGCTCCTTGGAGAGATCGGATGCCGCGACCTGGCATCCCTCCTCCAGAAGGCGCCGGCAGATCCCCGCACCTATCGCTCCCGCGGCTCCGGTCACGAGGGCAACGTAACGCTCCAACGAACGAGCCGGGCCCGCGAGCTTCGCATGTTGGAGGCCTCGGTACTCCATGGCAAAAAGCTCCGCCTCTTCCAAGCCACGGTAGGCGCCGAGCCCGCCGATCCAGGTCTTGATCTTGAGGGTCTGCGCCGTGATATCGCGACAGATCGACGCCTCCCGCAAATTCGGACCCGCACAGGCAGCGCCGACTCCGGGGACCAGGACCACCCTCGGCGAAGCATCAATAGGTTGCACACCGACGTCGAGTTGGGCGGCGTGTCGGGCGAAATAGGACTCGTATCCGCGTCGGTAGTCTTCGACCGCCTCCCTGACACGGGTTCGGGTCGCTTCCGTATCTGAAACTTCAACCGCATCGATCCACAGGGGGTAAGCCTTCGTTCGAATCAAATGGTCCGAGGTCACGGAGGGCGTCAGGGCGAGCGCCTTTGCGCCGTCGGACGCAAGGAAACCGAGCGTCGGTGCATCAATGAGGGGCAGGAGAAGACCCGGCAGTCGGGGGCGGTCTTCGTCCCCAGTCGATTCGGCCAGCACCCCGCGAAGCACCGGAGCCAGCGCATGCCAGCGATGCTTCGCCTGCTCGAGCTCGTCCGAAGAAACCGAAACCGCTCGTCCCCCCTTCTCGATCAGGAAATGCTCGGCCCGCGTGACCGCGTCGATCGTCCGTTCGTAGGACTCACGCGCCGTTGAACCCCAGGTGATCAGCCCGTGTTGCATCCAGACGGCCGCCCAGGCTCCAGGCCAGGCATCGACGGCGTCTGCAGTCGCTTTGGCCAGCCGGAATCCCGGCTCGACATAATCGATGACAATGACTCCATCCCCCAGGACCTCCCGAACCAGATCCCTTCCCCGGTCCTGGTTCGTCAGCGCCAACACCGCGTCGGCATGGGTGTGGTCCACGAACTTCTCCGGCAAAAATGCATGCACCAGTGTTTCGATCGAAGGATTGGCCGAACGGTAGTCGAGCAGGCGGGAACGGATCAACCGGACCATCGCCTCGTCGGAGAGCTGATCGAGCCGCCTAGCCTGTCTGAGCCACGCCAGATCAAGACCACAGTGTCCTTCCGGCTCGATTCCCGCGAGATCTCGTCCCGAAGCCTTGACGAAGATCGCATCCAGCTCTTTGCCGAGGGGATCGGACGACCTCGACTTGACGGATGTGTTCCCTCCCCCGTGAAGAACGAGCGACGGTTCACTGCCGATCAGGCGGGACGTGTATGTGCGCAGTGCCAGGTCTTCACCCCAGCGCTGCCCGTAGCGGGCGCGGAAGGACTTCGCTTCCTCATCGGACCATCGACTCTCCATCTCGCCTCCCTCAGGACGCTCGAAACGAGCTCAACATGAAACGGGCATTCCCGCTCGGGGCCTTGCCGTCGAACACGGCGCTGCCGGTAACGACGAGATCCACTCCCCAGGTCGCAACTTCGCCGATGTTCTTGCGTGTGATCCCACCGTCGACACAGACGAATGCCGGAAGACCCCGTTTCTCGATCAGCTCCTTCGTCTGCGTGACCCGTCTCAGAGTGGAGGGAATCATCGACTGCCCGCCCCAGCCCGGATTGACACCGAGAATCGTCACCATATCCACGTTGTCGACCAAGGGTTCGATCGTCTCCACGGGAGTGCCCGGGTTGAGAGCCACGCCCCGTACAACGTCTCGCCCCGCCTCTTGAGCCAGTCGTTCCAGTTGCTGGAGCGTGCGGTGGATGTGATCGTGATGCTCCACGTGAACGGTGATCAGGTCGGCGCCCGCCGCAATGTAGCCGCCGACCTTCTCGAGTGGCTGGGCGATCATGAGGTGCGCGTCCTTCAGACGACCACCGGAGCGGACTGACCGGATGAAGTGCGGACCGACCGTCATCATTGGACAGAAGCAGCCGTCCATCACATCGAAATGAAGGATTTCGACGCCCGTCCCTTCCAGTTTTTCCAGCTCATCGCCGAGACACATCAGATCGGCCGTCAGCACACCGACGCTGAGCGTCGGAACCAGTGTCTTCAGTCGCTCGAGAACCGGGCGCTCCGTCATCCCTGCTGCTCGCTCTTGAGGGTTTCGTACAGTTCGAGCGCCTGCAGGGGCTTCATCTGCTCGTGCACGACACTGCGAACGGCCTGAAGCATGGCGATGGGTGCATCGGACTGGAAGATGTTGCGGCCCATGTCGACGCCGGAGGCCCCTTGATCGATCGCGTTGTAGGCCATCGTCAGAGCCTCCAACTCCGGCAGCTTTTTGCCGCCGGCCATGACGATCGGGACCGGACAGGATGCCGCGACCGTCTCGAACCCCTCCGGTACGAAGTAGGTCTTGATGAAGTGGGCGCCGAGTTCGGCACAGATCCGGCAAGCCAGACGGAAGTACTGGGCATCGCGCTTCATCTCCCGACCGACCGCCGTCACGGCAAAGACCGGGATCCCATACCGGTTACCCAGATCGATCAGTCGGGTCAGGTTGTGGATCGACTGGGTTTCGTATTCGCCGCCGATGAAGATCTGGACGGCCAGCGCCGAGACGTTCAGACGGACCGCATCTTCGATGTCCACGGCGATGTTTTCATTGGAGAGCTCCTTGAGGATGCTCGGTCCACCGCTGGCTCGAAGTACGACGCCACGGCCGAAGCTGGAGGGAATCATCGACCGCAGGACACCCCGGGTGAGCATCAAGGCATCGCAATAGGGCAGCAGCGGTACAATGTTGACGTCGACTCGTTCGAGGCCGGTGGTCGGGCCCATGAAATAGCCATGGTCGATCGCCAGCATGACCGTGCGTCCGGTTCGAGAATCGAAGATGCGGGAAAAGCGGTTCTGCATCCCCCAGTCCACCGCATTGTTGCCCTTCAAGAAGAAGGGGGTGTTCCGGTACGGAACATCCAGATAGAAATCTTTGGCTTCCTTCACGGTATCGACGTCGGCCATGATGATCACTCCTTAAAGACTATGCATTGCTTTCGAGGTGAGCGGCGGTCGGATCATAACAACGGCCTCGGGCTGGACGCAAGCCCGCAGTAAGGTAGGCATGCGTGTGCTCTGTGACAGACCCTCCGTGCTATAATTAGCTTTTTAGAGACACTCTGCTCCGGGAGAACAATCGGTTTTGACCGAGACCTTCAGACGCCGTCGGCATCTCGATGATTCCCTTCCGTAAGATTCGCCGGACACGGGTGACGGCTTTCTGGGTTGTGCTCTTCCTTTCATCTTCATCGAGGTGAGCGAAGTTGTTTGAAGAATCGGACAAGTTTCGAGACGAATGCGGGGTCTTTGGGATAGGCGGGCACCCCGAGTCGGCTCGCCACACCTACCTGGGTCTCTACGGACTGCAGCACCGGGGCCAGGAATCCGCCGGCATTGCCACCAGCGACGGCCGGGGGCTGCACCGCGAGAGGGGGATGGGCTACGTCGCCGACGTCTTCAAAGAGGCGACCCTCGAGCGGCTGCCGGGCGAATATGCCATCGGTCATGTCCGTTATTCGACGAGCGGAGAGAGTACGAGTGCGAACGCCCAACCGATCCTGACAGAATCGTGGAGAGGTCCCATCGCGATCGCGCACAATGGGAACCTGGTCAACGCGGCGACTCTCAGAAGACGGCTCGAGGGTGATGGAGCGATCTTCCAGTCCACGTCGGACACCGAGGTCATCCTGCACCTTCTCGCCAGGTCCCACCGGGAGGAACTGGAAGACGCATTGGTGGACACTCTCCGTCTGGTGCACGGGGCCTACTCGCTGCTGATGCTGACGCCCCAGGCACTGTACGCCGTCCGGGATCCCTTCGGTGTTCGCCCGCTGTGTCTCGGAAAGATGAACGGCGCATATGTCGTGGCCTCCGAGACCTGCGCCTTCGATCTGATCGGTGCCACCTATATCCGGGAGGTGGAGCCGGGCGAGATCCTGCGCATCCAGGGAACGCAGCTTCTTTCCATCAACCTCGGTCCAGCCCCGCGTCAGGCCCACTGCATCTTCGAACATGTCTATTTCAGTCGTCCGGACAGCCTGGTCTTCGAGAGGAGTGTCCACAAGACGCGCCACGAGATGGGTCGGCAGCTGGCGCGCGAATGTCCGGTCGACGCCGATGTCGTCGTTCCGGTGCCCGACTCCGGCGTCACGGCGGCACTCGGCTATTCCCGCGAATCGGGCATCCCCTTCGACTTCGGCCTGATCCGAAACCATTACGTGGGCCGAACCTTCATCGAGCCGAAACAGGCCATCCGACATTTCGGGGTGAAGGTGAAGCTGAACCCGGTGAAGGAACTGCTGGCCGACCGCCGCGTGATCCTGATCGACGACTCGATCGTCCGCGGCACCACCAGCCGGAAGATCGTCGAGATGGTTCGTTCCGCCGGGGCCCGGGAGGTGCATCTCCGCATCAGCTCGCCCCCGACCGTCGGGCCCTGCCACTACGGAATCGACACCCCGACCGAGTCGGAGCTGATCGCCAACAACAAAACGTTGAAGGAGATCGAGGAGTTCACGACCGCGGACTCGCTCGGTTACCTCTCGCTGGAGGGTCTCCGCAGGGCCGTCGGTGCCGATTCCAATTTCTGTGCGGCCTGCTTCGACCGCACCTACGCCATCCCCATTCGCGAGAAGGTCGTCCAAAAGGAGCTCTTCGCGATCGAAGAGAGTGCCTGACGCTGGCCTTCGGAGCTCACCGTTCACGGTTCCAGACTCCCGTTTCCCCTCTGCCACGTTGAACCTGGCCGGAAACACGAGGAACCCGGAAGCACGCCCTCCTTGGCACCCGTGACGTTTCAGGCTAAAGTCTTGGCGAGTTGACTCCCGTGGGGAGTCGGAAAACCGCAGAGGAGGGAACCCGATGAAGAGAATGCTCACCCTGCCGTTCGTCCTGAGTCTCCTGCTGCTGAGCGCCTGGACCGCACCCGCCTTCGAGTGGTTGCCCGGCGCGACGTACGAAGCCTCCGTCCCGACCCCGGAGTCGGCCCTGGGATATTCGATTGGCAGCTTCCTGACCGATCATCACCAGATGGAGTCGTACATCCAAGAGCTCGCGGAGGCATCTCCAAGAGTCCGGGTGATCCGGATCGGCCAGTCCGTGGAGAAACGGGCCATGTACCTCGTCATTGTCGGATCTCCCGAGAATCTGGCCCGCCTCGAGGAAATCCGCTCCTCGCTGGAACGTCTTTCCGATCCACGTAACTTGAGCCCGGATGAAGCGGACCGGATCATCCGGGAAACACCCCCCATCGCCTGGCTCAACTATGCCAACGACGGAGGCGAAACTGCCGCCTTCGAAGCCGGCATCCTGATGGCTTATCAGCTTGCGGCCGGCACCGATCCACTGACCCGCAAGATCCTGGATCGTATGGTGGTGATCCTCAATCCGGCGGCCAACCCGGACAGCCATCAATCCTTCGTCGGCTGGATGAAGGCATCGACGATCGGCCCGCAAGGAACAGCCGATCCCGCGGCTTCGGAACACCACGTCCCCTGGTTCATCAGCTCCGACGGCAACCACTATCTCATCGACTCGAACCGGGATGCCTTTGCCCTCACACAACCGGAAACCCGAACCATTGCCGCGGCCCTCCAGCACTGGCACCCGCAAGTCTGGATCGACAACCATGGAGAGCCGGACGAGTATCACTTCGCGCCCTTCTGCACGCCAATGAATCTCAACTATCCGGCCGCGCTTCGCGACTGGGCGACCGAAATCGGAAAGTCCTGTTCGCGATACTTCGACCGCTTCGGCTGGACCTTTGCTCGCGACGAAGTCTACGACCTCTATTTCCCCGGTTACTGGGATTCCTATCCGGCCCTCCACGGCACCGTCTCGGCCACCTATGAGACCAATGGAGGCGGCTGGAAGAACCTCGCCTGGGAGCGCGGGGACGGGAGCATTGCCACACTGCGAGGCGGCATTCACGCCCATTTCATTGCGGATCTGGCCGCGCTCGAAACGCTGGCTGACAAGCCGGACGGATTCCTGCGCTATTACTACGACTTTTTCCGAACCGGGATGGCCGAGGTCGATCAGGAGCGATTGAAGGCGGTCGCCTTTCCACCCCAGACCGATTCCGGTCGTCTGGATGCCCTGATCCGACTCCTGATGCGACACGGCATCGAGGTCTTCCGCATCCCGACATCGACCCGGTCCGGGACCGCGTTCGACTATTTCGACAAGACTTCACGATCGATTGAGATCCCTTCCGGCAGCTACCTGGTTCCACTCCGCCAGCCTCAGAAACGATTGATCAAGACTCTGCTCGAACCCGATCCGAAGCTCGAGCAGACTTTTCTCGACGACGTCGAAGCGACCTCGGCCCGGAACGGGCGCCTTGGAGCCAAAGCGCGCAAGGAATCGCTCGGGTTCTACGACATCACGGCCTGGGCTCTTCCTCTTGCTTATGGCGTCGACAGCGTCCTGCTTTCCGAGGAGCTGCCCATGGCCGATACCGTGCGGGTCACGGAACCGCCTCGACCGACCGGTTCGGTGACTGGCGCTCCCGCTCGCTATGCCTACCTTTTCTCCGCGGACACCGATGCCGCAGGTGCGCTGGCCGGACGACTCCTGCAGGAGGGCTTCAAAATAGCGCTGGCCACACGTCCATTTACACACGAATCCCGGAACTTCCCCGCCGGTACATTCGTGCTTCGCGTGGAGCGAAATCCGGACAATCTCCATGAAAGGATCCGGGAAATGGCTGCCGAGTGCGGAACGACGGTTGTCGGGATCGGCTCCGCCGGGAGCGAGCGGGGTCCGTCGCTCGGCTCTTCGACCGTCGTCGATCTGGACGACCCGCGCATCCTTGTCTTCAGCGGCGAACCGACCCGCGCCGTGACCTTCGGTGCAGTCTACAGCCTGCTGGAACAAAGATTCGGCCTGCGTTTCACTGCGGTACGCTCCGACTATTTCGATGAGGTCGAACTCTCCCGCTACAACGTGATCATCCTGCCCGACGGCTCGGCCAGGGGCTACCGGGAGCGACTGGGCGAGGAGGGCGTTGAGCGGCTTCGCAACTGGATTCAGGAGGGTGGCATCCTGATGGGCATCAAAGGGGGCGCCGAGTTCACGACGCTCGATGACGTCCGACTCGCGGATCTCGAGGTGATGGATCAATATACTCCGGAAGCCGGGATCCACTCTGAATCGGTTTCGGAAACCTTGAGGCCCATCGACTGGCATCCCGGTTCGATCTTCCGAGTTGAACTGAACACCGACTATCCGCTGGCCTTCGGTTACGCGTCCGAAATTGCGGTCCAGTTTCGAGGTGATCGAGTCTTCACGAAATCCACCGACGGGACGAACGTCGGAGTCTATCCCGATTCGAGCTATGTACAGGGACACAAATGGAGCGAGACTGAGAAGATCCTGGCAGACCACGTCTACCTGTCCGATGTTCCACTGGGGAAGGGTCACGTCATCCTGTTTGCGGACGACCCCACCTTTCGGGGCTACTGGCGGGGGCTCGACCGTCTGGTCATCAACGGCATTCTGTTCGGCAAGGCGCTGCAGTAAGGGCGAATTCCGGACCTGCGATTTCCGTTTTGAGATTTCCGTTTTGGGAGAATGGGAGCCGGAAGTTGGACTACAGGAAACCGGAGACCGAGCGATGCCCGCCTCCCTGTGACAGATTCCAGATCGACAACCTTACGTCTCGAAGCTCAAATCAATCCTCGGGTTGCCTGTCGCTTCGGCTCCGTTTGAGCAGGCTTTTCTGCTTTTTCCCGGCAAGGCGTTTCTCTTTTTCCCGTTTCGGCACCCGCGTCGGACGGCGGGGCTTGCGACCGGCCAGGGCATCGACGAGCAGCTCTGCAAAGCGCTGCTTCGCATCCTCCCGGTTCGCCGCCTGCGAACGGTGCCGCTGGCTCGACACCCTCAGTACCCCGGACTTCGAAATTCGCGGCGCCAGAGTACGGCGAACAGCATCCTTCTGCTCGTCTGTCAGCGAGCTGCTCTGTGCGAGATCGAAATGAAGTGTCACCCGCGAGCTCACTTTGTTGACATGCTGTCCTCCCGGACCTCCGCTCCGCGAGAAGGAGAAGCTGAGCTCCTCGTCCGGAATTGCAACACCTTCCTGAATGATCATGGCGATGGAACCCCCGGGCCGACGATTTTTCCTGCGGTGACTCAACGGCACAAGCAGCCAAGGAGGACGTAGGGAACTTGGCCGAAGAGGTCGGCAGAGACATTGTCGGCCTGGCCCGTTTCCTCTATAACGTAGCATAGCCCGGACTGAACAAAGAAAGGACTCGGAAACCGATGAAACTTTACCGAACCATAACAAGCCCGGTGCTGGAACGGGAAGACGGCTTCTTCGTCGTCTACGAGAGCTGGGATGCCCTGATCAGCCGAGACAATCTGAGCGCTCATCTGCGCAATGTCAATCCGGACGACCTGGAGCCTCTGGTTGCCGGCTCTCCCGGAAGTCTCGAGTTGCGCCCCCCGATCGGTGGGCAGGAGCTCTGGGCCGCAGGAGTGACCTATCGAAAGAGTCGGGAAGCCCGCGAAGAGGAGGCAGAGTCGGCCGGAGGAGGGGCTTTCTATGAGAAGGTCTACGACGCCGAACGACCCGAGCTCTTCTTCAAGGGGATGCCCTATCGCGTCCGAGGCCACCGGGATCCCGTGCGGATTCGTCGTGATTCGAATTGGAGCGTGCCCGAGCCGGAATTGACGCTGGTCATCTCCGCCGGTGGAAAAATCATTGGGTATACGGTCGGCAACGACATGAGCGCTCGTGACATCGAAGGGGACAATCCCCTGTATTTACCCCAGGCCAAGATATACGATGGTAGTAGCGCACTGGGGCCGGGGATACTGTTGGCCGAAGAGGAGCTGCCTCCGGAGACCGAGATCGTCTTGGAGATCCGGCGCGGGGATCAGATGGCCTTTCAGGATTCCACCCAGCTGTCTCAGATGAAGCGCACGCCGACGGAACTGGTCGAGTATCTCTATCGGGAGCTGGAATTTCCCAGGGGTTGTCTTCTCATGACGGGCACCGGGATCGTGCCGCCCTCCGATTTCAGCCTCCGGGTCGACGACGAAATTCGCATCAGGATCGAACCGATCGGCACGCTCATCAATGTGGTAGGAACGTAGGAGAATCTTCGATTTTCGACTTGGGTCACGAGGGGGAACGGGGGAAACAGAGGACCGGAGAACGGGTGGGCCGGAGGACGGGAGAACCGGAGGACGTGAGGACGGGAGAACGGGTGGGATATGCATCCTGCTTGTTCTTTGCTGGTTCGCCGTAACCGATGGGACGGGAGAACGGAAGGACGGGAGTAGGAGGACCGGGATTCCGGAGTGCTGGTTGCGGTCTCGCCGCGGTCGGGGGTGGCTCAGTTCTCATATGGGATTCGGGATTTCTGAGGCTTTCACTCCGGATCGAAAATCTGAAATTTATCGAAAATCTCAAATATTTGGAGAGCTGTCATGACGCTTACGGGAAAGAACCTCATCGGTCATCAATGGAGCGGAGAAGGATCCAAGACGATCCGTGCCGTGAACCCGTCGAACGGCCGAGAACTTGAACCGGCCTTCATCGAGGCCACGGAAGCCGAGACCGATCGCGCACTCGAGCTCGCCGGGTCGGCCTTCGCCAGTCCGAAACTCGCCGATCCTGGAATCCGCAGCGCGTTCCTGCGGCAGATGGCCTCGGAGATCGAAGGACTCGGAGAGGCGCTGATCCAGCGAGCCTCGGAAGAGAGCGGTCTTCCTGCAGGCCGCCTCCAGGGTGAGCGGACCCGGACGGTGAATCAGATCCGTATGTTCGCCGATCTTATCGATGAAGGATCGATGGTGGGCGCCCGCATCGATCACGGAGACCCCGCGCGCAAGCCCATCCCCAAACCGGATCTCCGCCGCATGCTGATCCCGATCGGCCCCGTGGCGGTCTTCGGTGCCAGCAATTTCCCACTCGCCTTCTCCGTGGCCGGCGGTGATACGGCGTCGGCCCTGGCCGCGGGAAACCCGGTCGTCTGCAAGGCGCACCCCGCACACCCGGGAACTTCGGAACTGGTGGCCAAAGCCATCGCCGAGGCCGGGCACCGACACGGCATGCCGGAGGGGACCTTCTCCATGCTGCACGGTGCGTCCCATGAAGTGGGCCTCCGACTAGCATCCCATTTTGCTGTGAAGGCCGTGGCCTTCACCGGTTCTCAAGCCGGCGGCCGGGCGCTGTTCGACGCCGCCGCCCAGCGCTCCGAGCCGATTCCCGTGTACGCGGAAATGGGGAGCATCAATCCGGTGTTCCTGCTTCCGGCCGTTCTGAAGACGGACGCCGAACGTATCGCCAGGGGTTTGGTCCAGTCCGTGACACTCGGCGTCGGTCAGTTCTGCACCAACCCTGGTCTCGTAGTCGCACTGAAGGGTCCTTCCCTCGACCTCTTCCTCGAGGCGCTCCGCTCCGCACTGGACGGCTCCAACCCTGGAACGATGCTGCACTCGGGCATCCGGGAGGCCTTCGAACGGGGAGTCTTCGAGCTTCTGCTCGCGGGCCGGCGTGAGGATCGTCGGGCAATCGCCGGGAAAACCGGACGCGGAGAAGACCGAAGCCGCATCGATTCTGATGATGACCGATGCCGGTACGTTCCGTGAGGACTCCGTGCTGTCCGGAGAGGTGTTCGGGCCGTCGTCACTTCTCGTAACCTGCGAGGACAGGAACGAAATGCTCGAGGTGGCCGAATCTCTCGAGGGCAACCTGACCGCCACGGTCCACGCGACCGGCGAGGAACTCCAGACCTATTCCGACCTGGTCCGTATCCTGCGCGAAAAGGTCGGACGCCTGATCTTCAACGGCTTCCCGACCGGCGTCGAGGTGGGTCACGCCATGCAGCACGGCGGACCTTACCCGGCAACCACCGACTCCAAACAAACATCCGTCGGCACCGCGGCCGTCTTCCGGTTTCTGAGGCCTGTCTGTTACCAGGACTGCCCGGTCGGCCTCCTGCCCGTTGAGCTGCGCGACGAGAATGAGCGCGGCATCTGGCGCTTGGTCGACGGAGCCTGGACGAGGTCCTAAGACCTGGGCGTCCCGCTACTCCTATCTCGAAGGTGGAATCCACATATCGCTCGGCTCGAGTCCGCACTGATCGATCATGTCGAGACAGTAACGGAGATGTTCGAGGTCTGCCTCTCCCGCATTGTTCGTCCCGAAGGTGAATTTGACTCCCGCCGCCTTGGCCCGACGAATGAAAACGACGCTGGGCAGATGGTACCGGTCGTTGATCTCGAGAGCGATCTGGTTCTTGGCCAGCGCCGCGATCACCCGATCCATCCTCTGTTCGGTCCACAGTTCGTCGTACTGGTCGCTGATTTCATCCGGTAGATAGGTGGGATTCACGTAGATGTCAATAGGCTCGTTATTCAGGATATTCTCGATCCGATCGACCAGCATCGCCATGAAGTGCTGCGGATCGCCGACCTCGGTCTCCTCTGGAATCCACAAGCGCATCCGCTTGCCGTCGTCGTTCGTCCAGGTCATCGAGTCCGTAAAGACGTGATCGAACTGATCGATCGACTCCTCTGAGAACAGATCCAGCCACTCCCGTCCCTCCGCCTGCATCGCCATGTACGCCTCCGGCGGTCGAGGATAGTTGGCCAGAAAATCCCGAAGCCCGGCCTCGTCCCGGATCGGCATTCCCAGTCCGCAGTTCACCGCGATTCCGTAGGTTTCGCCATAGATCCGAGCCTCGGCAAGTGCCTGCTCCAGCGTCAGCGACTGTTTGAGATGGACATGCAGGTCCATCAGCGGAAAGTTTCGCGCAGAGAGCTCGACGTATCGCCGGGCCAGATCCTGATCGGGAGCAGGAGTTCCGGGAGTCTCCACGTCGTCGGGCAGGATCCGCACGCGGATGTTCCGGTAGGAAACCGTGCTTCCGGGATCGTGGCCCTGGAGGGCAAAGGTCCCGTCAGAGAGCAGTCGCTCCTCCATCCCTTGAGGACGAAACGGTCGGGCAGGCTCCGTGTAGTCCACCACCAGTTCGTCATCGATCCAGATGCGAATCGTGCGCCCTTGAACGAGGATCCGGTAGATGAACCACTCGTTGTCACGGGCCGGCGCCTTCCACAGGTTGCGGATTGCGTACAGGCTCCCGGTCATCTTGTGCTCGACGTAGTCACTGTTCGGCTCCACCCGATTCGAATTCAACACCTGGCATTCATAGCCCTTCGAGGGCCAGCCGGTCTCCTGGAAGTCGGTGTGAAAATAGATGCCCGAGTTCGAGCCGGGTGTGGTCTTGACTTCGGCTTCGAATTCGAAGTTCTTGAAATTCCCCTGATTGACGTCACCGACGTAGAAGAGGTGGGCTCGAGGTCCGTTACAGACGATCGCTCCGTCCTCGACTCGAAACGTCGATTCGTCTTCGGAGGCTCGCCAACCTTCCAGATTCCTTCCGTTGAAAAGTGAGTGCCACTCCGTTTCGGACGTGCAGCCCCAAAGGGAGATCGCAACGAACAGCATCGACAGCAACAGTCTGGACGAACACATTCCTTCACCTCCTGTTTCGAGTCTCACGGAATGATAGTGGGAGCCCGGGCACTTGTACAGGAAGGGCCGGAGCACCTGTCCGGACAGATTCCCTGTGGCATTCTGTCCCAGGCGACCATTCCTGCCACAACATTTCTGCCACGCGTCGCAGGTACGCGAATTCGGACGCCAGTGTTTAAGGGACTCCCGGGCATCCGTCCGTTCGTCTGTAAATGGAATGACACGTGCTTGTGTGCATGGGTACCAGCGGTTGGACCGTCGACCCAATTTCTCGCGCGGCCCCCGCCCAACTCACGATGAAACGATCTACGGATATGTGCGAACCCTCGATCAACGGAGGCTCCTAGCGATGGAAGCAGCAAGCGCAAAGTATGACTTCGAAAACACTCAGGCCTGGGCCATCGTGCTGGCCGGCGGAGAGGGAGAGAGACTGAAGCCGGCCGTGTGCCGCTGGCTCGGAGGTCACCGCCCGAAACAGTACTGCACGTTCATTGGAACCCGGTCCATGCTGGAGCACACCTGGGATCGCTGCCGACTTCTGACGTCGCCCCACCGGATCATCAGCATCATCGGTGCGGGACACCGTCAGTTCATAGAGCAGTTCAAGTCCCCAAAGATCCCGGGTATGGTCATCGAACAACCGGAAGCCAAGGGGACCCTTCCGGGTCTCCTCCTGCCGCTTACCTATCTGATGGCGGCCAATCCGAGGGCCATTGTTTATGTCTTCCCTTCCGACCATTTCGTCTATCCCGAAGCACGCTTTCTGCGCTTCGTACGTGCCGCAGGGCTCATCGCCTCCTGCCGTCCCGATCGCCTGGTCCTTCTCGGAGCCGTTCCGGACGGAGCAGAGTCCGACTACGGTTGGATCGAGGGCACGCCTGCCGCCGACGGAAGCAACCGGGTCCGAAGGATCCAAAGCTTCTTCGAGAAGCCGAGTCGAAGGAAGGCCCGTCAGCTGTTCAAGAACGGCTGTTTTTGGAATACCCTGGTCTTCGCTGCAAAGGCGAGATCCCTCTGGAACTTCGTCGGAGAGTTCTATCCGGAATCCGCCCAGAGGTTCGATCTACTCCGAAGGGTGCTGAAGGCCGTCAGGATGGGCAGGGTGGCACCCTCGATGGAACAGGTGGCGCTGCACCATGTCTACGAATCGATTGAGGAAACCGATCTGTCGAGGGATCTGCTCCAGCGCATTCCCGAGAGATTGCTCCTGCTCCCGCTCGAAGACGTGGAATGGAGCGACTGGGGGCGACCTGCGCGCATCGACGAGTGCCTGAGACGTCACGGAAAGGCTCCGGTATTCTCGAACCCTTCCAGGGAACCGGCGGCAGCCACCGGGCCGTTCGGTGTCCCGATCAGCCAGCCGGTCACAGGTTGAACGGCGCCCGCGTTTCAGGAGAGCCCGTATTCCCTGAGCTTGTTGCGGATCGTCTTGACGTCCACACCGAGCCTCCGAGCGGTCTCGGCCTTGTTTTCACCGGTGAGTTCCAGCGTCTTCAGAATCAACCGCTTTTCGGCCTCGGCGAGCGGTGTGCCGGCAGAGACGATGACCTGCATGTCCTCGCGATCGCTGCTCTGCTTGAGAAACGGTGGGAGGTGCGCGATCTCGATCCACCCCTCTTTGGCAAGGACCGTGGCCCGCTCGATCACGTTACGCAGTTCGCGCACGTTGCCCGGCCAGAGGTACGTATTCAACAGGTGCTCGACATCGTCGCTGACGCCTTCGACACAGGTGCCGTGACGCTCGTTGAAGAGATTGATGAAGTAGTGTACCAGCGCCGGAATATCCCCTTTTCGGTCCTTGAGGGGCGGCAACTCGATCGTAAAGACGCTCAGTCGAAAGAAGAGATCCTCCCGCAGGTCCCCGGACTCGATCGCCTTGCGTGGATCGCGGTTGGTCGCAGCCAGCACGCGCACATCGAACTGCAGCTCTTCTCGCCCGCCGACGCGTCGAACCCGACCATCCTCGAGGACGCGCAGGAGCTTGGCCTGAAGTTTGACGGGCATCTCGCCAATCTCATCAAAGAAGAGGGTTCCTTGATCGGCCATTTCGATGCAGCCCTTTCGGCTCGTCGTTGCGCCCGTGAATGATCCCTTCTCATGCCCGAAGACTTCGCTTTCGATCAACTCCGAAGGGATCGCCGCGGCATTGAGAGCCAAAAACGGACCGTCGGCCCGCGCGCTCAATTCGTGGATCGTTCTCGCCACGAGTTCCTTACCGGTACCGCTGGGTCCGGTGATCAGGACCGATGCCTGTGTCCCGGAGACCTCGCGGATCAGACCGTACACCCGCTTCATCACCTTGCTGCGCCCCACGAAGGGTCCGAAGTCGCCGCCGCGCTCTGCCTTCGACATCAACTTCCGGGTCCGGTCGCGCAACCTCGCCTTATCCTCGAATTCGTGCAGCAGTACCTGCAGGTGGTCGTAGTCGATGGGCTTCGTAATGAAGTCGGAAGCACCCTGCTTCATCGCTTCCACGGCGGTCTCTACCTCGCCGTGCGCGGTGATCAGGACGACCGGACGCTGTGGGTCCCCCGACTTGAGGGATTGGAGCAGCTCGAGGCCCGACGGTCCCGGCATCACCAGATCGGATACGACGATGTCCGGGCCCCAGGACGCAGCCAGCTTCTCCCCTGCATGGCCGTCCTCCGCAACCTGCACCTCATGTCCCCATTTCTCGAGACGAATCCTGAGGACCTCGCGCATCGCCGCGTCATCATCGACGATCAAGACTTTCGACATGCCTGATTTCTCACTTCCCAAAGACCGGACGGAACGAACCTACGTTAAATTCTCCCTGTTTCCATGTGTTCGAATCAACAGAAAGACTCGAATCTTCCTCCATGACGCCGTTCTTTTCCGTCTTTTACCGCCGGCGCCGGCTTTGGGGAGATGTGGCAGAACCGGGACAGATCGCGGTAGAATGTCTCCGGTGATCAAACGTCTCCTGCCGGGCGTACTGCTCCTTCTGCTGCTCGTCGCTGCCGGCGGCTGCGCAAAGAAGCGAACACCGCCGCCCCCACCGCTTGCGCCTGCCCAACCCGAGGAACTCGTCGAAGCCGATGCGCGCTTTGATTCCGGCGACTGGGCTGCCGCAGCCGATCTGTATCAACCCATGCTCACCGCTCATCCCGAGCTGGCACAGGCGGAACTCGACAGGATCCGTTTCCGTCTCGCCCTGCTTCATGCGGACCCGGAGTCCGCCCTCTGGGATCCGGCCAAGGCGGGGGAACTGCTGGCCCCTCTGGCCCAGGAGACCGACAGCAAATATCAGGCGCAGGCCTCCATTCTGGCGCTGTTGCTCACGAGGCTGACGAAGATCGAAGGTCAGTACGCCTCCACGAAGAGCGAGTTGCGCCGGGTTTCCGAAGAGCTCGAGAAGATCAAAGAGATCGACCGGGCCCGCCGACGCGACCGTCAACCTTGACCACGGTCCGAACCAGTGCCCGAACTGAGGCCCCTCGACCGGGATTTATCGGTCCCCCCCTGCTCGCACATGCGGGAAAGAGGGAAACTTTCCCGCTCCCCTGACCACGGCCGCAGACGCGAAACACGCGCGGGGGCCTGGGGACCGATCCAATAGCCCCGCATTCTCGGGTTTTCCAGGAACTGGCACGGGGGTTGCTAGTGTGGTGCCGGACGTCGTGCCAAGGAGGACTCGAATGAGAATAAAATATCGATTGACATTTTTGGCTCTCGCAGCGCTGCTCGGCGCACCCGTACTTGGGGCCCAGCTCTCCAAGATTCCCATCGGACAGGAAGTCTCGCTGGAGGGTGTAATCGTTCAGAAGGCTGCAGACCAATTCCGCATCCGTACCTTCGACGGGACAGAGGTCAGCGTGACCTGGGGTCCGACCACCAAGATCGAAGAGAAGAAAACGAATCCATTTCGCTCGGCGGAGAAGTACAGCCCGGAGGACTTCCTGCTCGGACTCAACGTTCGCGTGGAGGGACATGGGGATACCAGCGGCGCATTGCTGGCCGACAAAATCCGCTTCACCCAAGATGAACTGAAAGTCGCTCAGACCATCACTTCGCGGGTTTCTCCAGTCGAAGCCCAATTGAACGAAACGCATGACGAGCTGGTCGCGACGCAGGAGGAGCTTCGCAAGAACACCAGTGAGCTGGATGAGAAGACGGGGCAACTGTCTTCCCAGGTGGACGAACTCAACGATGCATTTCGGCTCGCACGAAACGAAGCAGCGAAGGCCCAGACGACCGCTGACACGGCGGATCAGCACGCCGCTTTGGCCAACCAGCGGATTTCCAGCCTGGATCAGTACCAGGAGCTGGACGCGGCCGTGATTCCGTTCGGCTTCAACAGCTCTGAGCTCACTCAGGACGCGAAGGACAAGCTCGATGCGCTGGTCAACCACTTCGTCAATCAGGACGCATACTTGGTCGAGGTCGCCGGGTTTGCCTCTTCCGACGGTGATCCCGCCTACAATCGGCGGCTCAGCGAACGACGCGCACAGGTCGTCGTGGACTATCTCGCCGAGAATCACGACATACCGATTCGACGGATCGTTCGTCCCTTTGGTTTTGGTGAGACCAGACCGGTCGCCGACAACGACACTCAGGCCGGTCGCAAGCAGAATCGCCGGGTTGAGGTGAGAGTCCTGCAGAATGTTGGTATCACACAGTCAGAGTCCCGCATGGCCGTCAAGACGGCGAATGCCCAGCCGGCGGATGCGGGAATTCGATAACAGCTTTTCACGATCCTCCCCCAAGGCGGCTTCGAAGATCGCCCTTCGAAGCTGAGTCAGAAGCGGCCGGCCCCCAGCCGGCCGCTTTTGCATTCCGGTCATTTGACCTCACCGGCGTCGCAGCATACATTGCGGGCTACCCGGATCCGGTGAGGCAGGAACGTTGACCAACGCACAGAGCGACCAGGTGGAGCGACCGAAGGGACTGACAGGCCGCCTCGTGCGCCGGGTCCTGACCCCAGGCACTTCTGTGGACTCTGTCGAAGGGCGTTCCCGGCTCGGCGAATGGGAAGGCCTGATCAGCATACTGATCAGCATCGTCCTCGCCGCCACGAAGGGGTCTCTGGCTTGGTTGACCTCCAGTATCTCCCTGCTGGCAGACGCACTGAACAACCTTGCCGACGTCGGCAGCAGCCTGATCGTGGTTCTCGGGTTTCGTGTGGTCCGGAAGCCTCGGGACCGCGAGCATCCGTACGGGCATGGCCGAATGGAACCCGTTGCCACGCTCGTGCTCGCAGTCATCCTGATAGGCGTCGGTATCGAGGTTGCCCGCGCCGGTGTCCGCCGCCTTCTTCAACCGGTCGACTTCACTGTGCCCTTTTGGATCCTGCTGGTTGTTGTGGCGACGATCGTGGTCAAATTGTGGCTCGCCGGTTTTGCCCGACGACTGGCACGCTTGACACGCTCCCCCGCGATTCGGGCCGAAGCCTGGAATCACACGTACGACATCCTGACCACTTCACTCGTCCTCGTCGCCCTGTTCTGTTCCCGCTGGGGATGGAACAGCGTAGATGGCTGGGCAGGTCTGGGCGTCTCGGTCTTCATCGTCTATACCGGGATCGTGTTCGTGCGCCAGGCTATTCACACGTTGCTCGGCGAGGCCCCCTCTCATGAGGAGTTGCATAGAATCCATCAGATCGCCACATCGGTACCCGAGATCTACGGCGTGCACGACATCATCATCCACTCCTACGGAGATCGCCAGCTCATCTCTCTTCATGCCGAAGTGGACGCGAACCAGAGTGCCATGGAGGCCCACCATCTGGCGGAGAATGTCGAGCAGGCGGTCGCCGACGACGTGGGCGCCAAGGTTATCGTCCATGTGGATCCGGTCGACCACAGTCATCCGCTCTACATTCAGTTCGCTGAAGCCCTCAGGGACATCATAGGTGCCCATCAGGATGTCGTCGGCTTCCACGACCTGCGTGTCGACGGGACGGGCGAAGCACACGATATCTCGGTCGATCTCGTCGTCTGCGCGGAGGTTATGCAGGAAGACTTCCCGGACGTTCTCGACCGTTTGGCTGCCAGGATTCGCGCAAAGATGCCCACGGTGGAGCAACTCGACCTCAAAATCGAAACCGAGTACGCCAGCGACCAGGAGTATCGCAAAATCTACACCCCGCCCGGACGGAATCACTCCTCCTGAGTTGGTTCCGCTTTTGTTCCGCCCCACTCGACGAAGGGGCGTTCGGCGCGGTGTTCGGCGCGGTCGACATTTCCCGGTATCCGTGTTAAACGTCTCGACATGAAGCATGACTTCAGGATCGGGTTTTCGCTTCTCGCCGTAGCCGTCGTTTTGGCCGCCTGTGCGCCGTCGGGCAGCGAGGATTCAGCTGCGACGGCCGACAGCCCGAAGGCCGCGACCACGACGTCGAAGAGCAATCCGGCCCTGATGCTTCCCGAGATCGCACGTGATCGGGCACCCGACAGGTTTCGCGTCCGCTTCCAGACCACGAAAGGGCCTTTCGTAGTCGAGGCGACCCGCGACTGGGCACCTCTGGGGGTCGACCGCTTCTACAACCTCGTCCGGATCGGTTTCTTTCATGACGTGGCGTTTTTTCGAGCCGTCGACCACTTCATCATCCAGTTCGGCGTTCATGGGGATCCTGACGTCAACAAGGTCTGGTCCGTCGCGACGATTCCGGACGATCCACCGAAGAAGAGCAATGAGCGTGGCCTCCTGAGTTTCGCGAGGGGAGCTGCAAACTCGCGAACAACGCAGATCTTCATCAATCTGAAGGACAATCTCGAACTCGACAGCGCCGGTTTCGTACCGATCGCACGAGTTGTCGACGGCATGGATGTCGTGGATCGATTGTATACCGGCTACGGTGAACTGCATCCGAAAGGCAACGGTCCCCGGTTTCAGCTGCTGAATCTGCAGGGGAATGCATACTTGCGGATGCACTTTCCCAAAATGGACTACATCGAATCGGCGAAGATCATCGACCGCTCGACTGCTGCGGACGGGAGTGCTTCGAACAGATGACCGATCTTCCCTCGATACTGATCCTGCCGCCGTCCGGACAGGCCGGGACGTAAACGCCGGCTGCCCGGAGCTTCTCGATCGTCGCCCGCTCGCCCGGATGCGCCACCGACCAGGTCATCAACTCCTTCTCGACCGCCTTTCGGTTCATCTCACAGGCAAGCAGGTTGCCTGACGTCTTGACCGTCTTCGCTTCCGAGACGGAATTCTCGACGGAGGACAATCCGGGTCCGCCGATCCAGAAGTAGAGCAGACCGATGATCAGGAGCGCCAGGAGAATGGAGAGAAAGCTCAGACCGCTCTCCGAATGCCTTTGTCGCTTCACGGTCTGATTATGGATCCGTCGGACGGACTCTCCGGTGAGGGTGATCACCGGACGTGACGCCGCCCTGCGATGGGTCGCCGTTCGGAGGTGCTTCGGGGACTCCGGCACTGGGGGCGACGGCATTGTCAGAGTGTTCCGATTCACCTCGAGCCCCGACCCACAATGGCTCGATCGCTTTCTGATATGTTGGATCTGGGACCGCATATCCACCTTGGCGCTCTCCGTTTCAGCGGGGCCGGCGACCGACACCGACAGGCCGGGAGGACCAATCATGAACGTCACTCAGAAGATCATCGATGCCCATCTTTTGAAGGGGGAGATGACACCGGGAAGCGAAATTCAGATGCGGATCGACCAGACTCTGACGCAGGACGCGACAGGGACGCTGGTCATGCTCGAGCTGGAGGCCATCGGCCTCGACCGTGTTCAGACGGAGCTTTCGACGCAGTATGTCGATCACAACCTTCTCCAGGAGGATTTCAAGAACCCGGACGACCATCTGTTCCTGCAGTCTGCCTGCCGGCGCTTCGGCATCTGGTACAGCCGAGCGGGCAACGGAGTCAGTCATCCCGTCCACCAGGAGCGATTCGGCAAACCGGGTAGAACGCTGCTGGGTTCGGACTCTCATACACCGGCCGCCGGGGCCATCGGGATGCTCGCTATCGGGGCCGGCGGCCTGGAGGTGGCCATGGCCATGGCCGGCCAGCCGTTCGTGTTCCGCATGCCCAAGGTCTGGGGAATTCGATTGACGGGCAAGCTTCCGAACTGGGTCAGCGCCAAGGATGTCATTCTGGAGATGCTCCGACGCCACGATGTGGACGGCGGAGTGGGCTGCGTCCTCGAGTACTTCGGTCCCGGTCTCGCCTCCCTTTCCGCCATGGACCGTCATGTGATCGCCAACATGGGAACGGAACTCGGGGCGACCAGCACCGTGTTTCCTTCCGATGGTGAGGTCCGTGCCTTCCTGAAATCTCAGGGCCGGGAGGAAGACTGGTCCGAACTGGTGGCGGACGACGAGGAAGCCTACGACCTCCACGAGGAAATCGACCTGTCGTCGCTGGAACCCCTGATCGCGATGCCTTCGAGTCCGGGCAATGTCAGGCCGGTCTCCGAGGTGGCGGGCGAGGAAATCTACCAGGCCTACATCGGCTCCTCGGCCAATCCAGGCTACCGGGATTTCGCGGTGGCCGCCGAGATCGTCCGGGGCCGACGGATCCATGAAGGAGTCTCTTTCGACGTCAATCCGACTTCCAGGCAAATCCTGGAGAACCTGGTGTCGGACGGACACCTGCTGAGTCTGATCCACTCCGGCGCCCGGATCCACCAGGCCGGTTGTAACGGCTGTATCGGGATGGGCCAGGCTCCTGCCACGGGACAGATCAGCCTGCGCACGGTTCCACGCAATTTTCCGGGACGCTCGGGTTCACGGGAGGACCAAGTCTGCCTGGTCAGCCCGGAAACGGCTGCGGCATCCGCCCTCAGGGGCGTCATCACGGATCCCCGCACGCTCGACATGGAGTACCCCGCGGTCCACGATCCCGCAGAACCGATCCTGAACTCCGAACTGCTCGTGGCGCCCCTCCCGCTCGAGGAGGCCCGTCGCGTCGAACTCAGGAAGGGACCGAACATCAAGAGTCTGCCGCAGTTCGACGAACTTCCGGAGGAACTGACCCTGCCGATCCTCCTGAAGGTCGCCGACGACATTTCGACCGACGAGATCATGCCGGCCGGATCCCGGGTATTACCGTTCCGCAGCAACATCCCGGAGATCAGCCAATTCGTCTTCGATATCGTCGATTCCGAATATCCTGAACGAGCCCGGAATGCCAAGGCCGGGCACATGATCGTCGGAGGCCGCAACTACGGGCAGGGATCCAGTCGGGAGCACGCCGCCCTGGCGCCCCGTTTTCTGGGCCTCCGGGTCGTTTTGGCCCTCTCCTTTGCGCGGATCCATCGCCAGAACCTTGTCAACTTCGGAATCCTGCCACTCACCTTCGTCGAGGCCGACGACTATGAGACGCTGAAGCAGGGGGATACGGTCCGAGTCCAGGGGCTGCACCAACTCGCACCGGGCGGTCGATTGACCCTTTCGAGCGAGAACGATCATCGAACAATAGAGGCGGAACATGGCCTGTCCGAGAGACAGATCGAGATCCTCCGGAAGGGCGGGCTCATCAACTGGGTGGCCGACCGGCAATCTGGAGAGGGATCTCCGGAAGCGTAGCCGACGGGCACGCCGCCGGCGTCCTTCCGACGGTTCGCACCAGGCTCTGAGTCGGCGTATGATGTAGCGATTGCATGCGCTTCGATTTCCCCGGGAATCTGCTGCCGGCTCGGGCGTCTGAACGGCGTGGGCAGCCAAAGGAGACGGACTTGAACGAGATAGATCATCGCATACATAGAAGACTGTTTTCGGTGCTCGTCGTCGCTGGGCTTCTGGCTTGGGGGACGCTGATCGCTGCTCCCCAGGAGACAGCCCCTGCCGCGGCTGCGCCTGCGACCAAACCGAAGATGGAGACCGCCCATCCGGAGGACTTTCCCGAAGTGGTCGCCCGCGTCAACGAAGAGCCGATCGGCAAGTCGGAACTGCTGACCCGGGTGGAGACCGTTCGCGATCAGATGCACATTCCGCAGGGCGATCTGCCGATCGATATCTATCGGACCGTGCTGAGCGACATGGTGGATCTCGAACTCCTCTACCAGTCGAGCCGCAGTAACAATCTGACGGCGACCCCGGACGAGATCGCCAAGAGCCTGGCCGAGCTGCAAGCGCCATATCCGAGTGAAGAGGCCTTCAAGGAGCAACTCGAATCGGAGGATATTTCGCTCGACTCGGTCAAGGCAATGCTGGCCAAGGACATCAGCATCCAGAAACTGGTCGAGGGCGTGCTGTCGAAGAACGTCGTCATCACCGACGACGCCAAGCGGCAATTCTACACCGACAACGAAGAACAGATGGAACAACCCGAGCACCTCAAGCTGCGCCACATCCTGGTGCGCGTTCCCGACGATTCAAGCGTGGCGCAGCGGGAAGCAGCTCGCCAGAAAATCGAGGGACTGAGAAAGCAGATTACGGAGGAAGGTGCGGACTTTGCAGCCCTCGCTAAAGAGAACTCGGACGACCCCGGCTCGCGCGACCAGGGTGGTGAGCTGACGGTCATGGAGGGGCAGACGGCTCCACCATTCGAGGAAGCCGCGTTCAAGCTCGAACCTGGCGCCATCAGCGAAATCGTCGAGACCCGGTTCGGTTATCACATTATCCAACTCCTGGAACGGGTCCCGTCGCGCAAGATCCCTTACGAGGAGGTCGAGGAGCGTATCGAGCAGTACCTTCAGCAGGAGGCACTGCGCAGGGCAGTCCAGGATGAGGTGGCTGCGCTGAGATCGAAGGCCGCGATCGCCATCTTCATCTAGAAAGCTCGACATCCGGGCGTCTCAAGAGAACCGAAAAGGTGCTGCCACGACCCGGGTTGTCCGAGACCCAGATGGCACCATCATGCGCCTCCACGATTCTCCGGGCAATGGCCAGTCCCAGACCGGTCCCCTGAAGGCCCGGTGCCGTTCGCTGGGCGGCCTGATAGTACTGGTCGAAGATCTTGTGCCGGATTTCCTCAGGAACTCCCGGCCCCTCATCCGATACCGAGATCCTGCAATATCCCGCCCTCGACTTCCGCACACGCTCGGCCCAATCCTTCGGCACGTCCGCCGGAACCTGCTCGAAAGACTCTACATGAAACTGGATGGTTCCGCCTTCCGGTGAGAATTTGATGGCATTGGACAGCAGGTTTCCCAACACTTGCCTCAAGCGGAACGGGTCGGCCCAGACCTGTCGACCCGGCGACCCGTTGGGAGAGAACAGCGTCAGGCGTTTGTCGAGGAGGAGTCCATGAACGTCTTCGGCAGCCCCTGCCAGGATCTCTCCGACGTCGACCGGCTCGAACTCGTATTTCACTGCGCCTGCTTCGATCGAGGACAGATCGAGCAGATTCCGAATCATCTGGGAGAGCCTTTGGCTGCTGGCGAGATTCAACTCCAGCAGTCGCCTCTGTGGTGTCCTGAGGTCTTCGGAAAACTGCTCGAGCAGAAGACTCGTGGTCTCCTGGATGGACGCCAGCGGTGCCCTCAAATCGTGAGAAACCCATGAGACGAAGTCGCGCTTGAGCTGATCGAGTTCTCCAAGACGCCGCGCCATCTGATTGAAATACGAAGCCAGCTCCGCCAGTTCATCTCCTTGGGACTCGTCGACCTTATAAGTAAAGTCGCCGCGCGCAATTCGTCTCGTGCCGACGATCAGTTGAACCAGAGATCGCCTGATTGAGCGGAACACGACAACCGTAACCGAGAGGGCGAGCGCCAACGCCACGAAAAGGGCCATCCGGGAGACCCAGTTCACCCGCTCCGCGGTAGCGCGCGACCGGGCGATCCCAACCTCGATCATCCGGTCGCTGGCGCGTTCCGCATTCTTCGCTTCGACAAGAAGCCGGTCGAACTTCGGAGACACCTCCTGCCACCATCGGTTCCGTTCGGAAGGTCCGGTACGCTGCGTCAGCTTCTCGATCTCGACAAGGTCGTTCTGGAGGTCAAGCCAGAATCCGTTCAGTGCTCTGACCTGGACCTGGAGAATATCGCTGCCCCTGCTCAGCGCGTTCAGTTCAGAGATTTCCTGCTCCAGACTTGCCCGGTTGGCCCGGGACTCATCGCGATAGAAGGGATCTCCACT
Source organism: uncultured Acidobacteriota bacterium (assembly GCA_963823995.1). GTDB lineage: Bacteria > Acidobacteriota > UBA6911 > RPQK01 > JAPXNP01 > JARRKC01. Next base: position 221,854 of record CAWGNQ010000006.1, on the reverse strand, counting down.
CGAGAGAAACTTGTTCGTGAATTCCTCCAGATCCCGGACATTCTCGACAATCGAAAGCGCTTTCAGCCCGGCCTCCAGACTCAGCTTCGAGAGATCCTCCTGAGCCTGCCGCATTTCATAGATGAGACGCTCCTGGTAGAGGTGGACGACCAGGAAGATGAGGATCAGCAAAGAAAAGCCGAGGACGAGCTTGGTCGTGATTCTCATGACGTGAACCCGGGAAATTTTTCCTGAACCGGCCGCACCACCGCAAAATCGTCTGAGTCCGGGGGATTGGAGGCTAGCTCCCCCGCTACCTTCGATTCGTAAGTCTGGAACGACACTTGCATCTTGGTGTCATGGAAAGAGAAAGAATCTGTCTGGCGCCCTGCCAAGCTCGCCCACCCTCTCAGCATCGCATTTCGCGGGGTGCTCCGGACGATTGTGAAAGGAGAAATAAACATGAGACTCATTTCAATGATAATCCTTGTGCTCAGCATGATCAGTACCAGCGCTGTTGCCGGCACAGCATCCGATCAAGGCGAAACGAAATTGCGCGACCGGTCCGAACAGGCGGCAGCCGTGCTGACCGACATTCTGAACGCCCCGGACAATGGAATTCCGAAAGCCCTGCTGGATAAGGCAACCGCCATTGCCGTCATTCCGCATGTGCTGAAGGGCGCCTTCGTCGTCGGCGGGAGCTATGGTAAGGGCTTGATCGCGCAGCGGACCGCCTCCGGCTGGAGTGCACCCGCCTACATCAGCCTGGGTGGCGGAAGTTTCGGATTTCAGATCGGCGCTTCGGCTACTGACTATGTCCTCGTTTTCACCAACAGCGAAGGCCTGAAGCCTCTGTTGTCCGGCAAACTGACGCTTGGAGCCGACGCCTCCGTCGCAGCCGGTCCCGTAGGACGGACGGCAAACGCCAGTACCGACGTGACCCTGAATTCGGCGATCTACTCCTACTCGAGGAGTAAGGGAATCTTTGCCGGCGTTGCCCTCAATGGAGCCGTCTTGAGCATCGACAACAGCGCCAACCAGGAGGCCTACAACGGCAACTTCACCGGAAGGGACATCTTGTTGGACGGGAAGGTCGCTCCGAACCGCTCGACGCGTCCGTTCGCCGAAGAGTTGGATGACATTTTCTGACACGACCATCTCGCGTAAGGGATCTCTATGGAGAGGTTCCCAGCCAAGTCGGGATCCCTCGGGAACCGGGCTCCAAATGCAGGGGCTCCGGTTCCTCATCCCCTCCTCGCAAATTCCATCCATCGCTCACCCCGTGATTGCGTGTTCCTCCTCACCCTGAATGCCTGCCTCAGAACATCCGCCAGCAAAGCTCCCCCCAGAAGGCCGTAGAAGATCACGAGCAGTAACAGGAAGATCAAACCTGGATGGAGCATCTCTCTCCCGACGCCTCCCTTCACCCCACAGCAAGCACGAATCGTTCCATCTTCTGGGGTTTCATCGCCGCCGGCTGGACACCTTGAACTCGCGGACGCAACGGAAGATACTGAAGTCAATTGCGGAGACTCCGGATCGATATCTATCGTAACGGCAAATCTGGAATTCCTCGTGCATCACATACCGCCCATGCTCTTCGCGGAGCCGGGGGGAAAGCGTCAGACTGCTCCCATCGTAACGTCTCCTCGCAGTCGATGCATAGTCGGTGCGATTCGGGACGGTGCACAGGAATTTGAAGAAGAAGCAACAGCCGCAAGCTGGTTGAGAATCGCCGCACGAGAACACGAGCGCGCGATTCTTTGCTTCGCTTGCCAGGATGCATGCATGCTAAGATCCGACATCTTTCAGGCTTGGGGTCGAATCCTACTCGGCTACAGCCCTGTTCTGGCCATTGAAATCACGAACCGTTGCCCTTTGTCCTGCCCGGGCTGCTACGCCTATGCCCCCGGCCATGTGAATGGAGCGTCCATCGAAGATATGTCCGAACTCGTCGGCGACAAGCTTGTTCGAGCCGTCGTCGATCTCGTTGACCGCAGGCGCCCCTTGGGACTGTTCATCGTTGGTGGAGAACCGCTGGTCCGCTATCGGGAACTGAACGAACTTCTCCCGCAGATCTGCGGCCGAGGTATTTCCGTAGAAATCGTCACGAGCGCCGTTCGACCCATTCCTCCCTCTTGGACGGAGATCCCGAATCTCACCATTGTCGTTTCGATCGACGGTCCACGCGAGGAACACGATGCGCGGCGAAAGCCCGCGACCTACGACCGCATTCTCAAGCACATCGCGGGACACGAGATCGCGGTCCACTGCACGGTGACGCGCCGGTTGATGGAGGGTGAAGGCCGCCTCGAACGCTTCATGGAGTTCTGGAACGAACGGCCGGAAACACAGGCAATTCGCGTCAGTCTCTTCACTCCCCAGATCGGCGAGGAGAGCGAAGACATCCTGCCGCCCGAGATGCGGGTGGCGACCATTCGAGAACTGGAGCGGCTCCATACGCTCTATCCCAAACTTCGCTTGACGCCCGCCATGGTTGAAGCTTACCTCCATCCACCGGAAAATCCGCAACAGTGCATCTTCGCCCGCGTCACCGACTGCCTTTCCCCGGATCTCGAGAGTCGCGTCGAACCCTGCCAATTGGGCGGAACGCCGGACTGTGAGAACTGTGGTTGCCTGGCGGCAGTCGGTCTCAAAGCTGTCGCCGATACCTCCTTATTCGGCAGCTTCAAAGTCGGCCACATTTTTCGGGCCTCGGACAGGGTGGGGCGTGGCGTCAAAGCCGTCCGGTCACGGCTCAATGGCCGGAAACCCCATCTGAACGGCCAATAGGACATCTCGACTCAGGTCGGAACAGACTGCAAGTGATCAGGCCGGCGCCCCGGGGGCTTCCGGGTGTGTTCGTTCAGCGTATGATGTTGGCAACCTTCCATGCGAAAGAACAGGAGGACGACCATGAATTCACCCTCGCTCAAATGGCCTCGCCGGTTGAGTAGCGTCGGTATGTTCTGGATTCTGGTCTGCGGGGGAGTCTCGCTCCAGGCTCAGACCCGGGTCGAGCCGGGATTCAACCTCTTCTCGCCTCAACAGGACGTCGAGATCGGGCGTCAGTCGGCCGCAGAAGTCGAGAAGCAGATGCCGATCCTGCAGATCCGGTCCGTCGACAACTACGTCCGGAAAGTCGGCAAGAGGCTTGCGGCCGTGGCACCGGGCCCTGAGTTCCCCTATGAATTCCATGTCGTCAACACCGCAGAGGTCAACGCATTCGCCTTGCCCGGAGGCTTCATGTTCCTGAATCGAGGCCTGATCGAAGCCGCCGACAACGAGGCCGAACTGGCCGGAGTCATGGCCCACGAGATGGCCCATGTCGCTCTCCGACACGGTACGAACCAGGCCTCCAAGGCCTATCTCGCCCAGGCCGGTCTGGGGCTGCTGGGAGGACTGCTCGGTAAAGGCGGGACAACCAACATGATCCAGGCCATCGGAGGTTTCGGGATGAACGCCGTCTTTCTGAAGTTCAGCCGGACGGCGGAGGAACAGGCCGATGTCGTGGGCGCCCAGATCATGGCCCGGGCCGGCTACGATCCCCGGGCGATGGCCGAGTTCTTCGAGAAGCTTCGGGAAGAGGCAGGCAATGATCCCAACCGCTTGGAACGATTCTTCAGCGATCATCCGGCCCCGGTCGAGCGGGTCGCCCGCGTCGAGAAAGAGGTCAGGCTCATGGGCGGCGTTCGCACAACCCGACCGGTCGGCGGTTTCAAGAACATCCAAAAGCGTCTCGAGGCGCTTCCGCCCCCGCCGAAACTGAAAGCTGGACGGTAATCACCGAAAGGTACGACCGGTTCCGAGGTTTCCGGGCTTCGGGTTCCGCTATACTTCAATACTCACCGAAGGCGGCAGGCGCCATCGGTTTCATCCGGAGGATCGGGCTTTCGTGGAAAGCAGGGAATGGGTGCAGCGGTGCCTTCAGGTCACACGCCGCATGGTCGTCAAGGTGGGAACCAATCTCGTGCGAGGCTCCGATGAAGGGATGAACCATCCTTTCATGCGATCTCTGGCTCGCCAGATCGTCGAGATCCAACGCGAGCACAGGGATATCATCCTCGTTTCCTCCGGCGCGGTGGGAGCCGGCTGCCACGTCCTGGGCTTCGATGCGCCGCCGACTGAAACCCACCTCCGCCAGGCCCTGGCCGCCATCGGCCAGTCGCGCCTGATGCACAGCTACAAGGCGATCTTCGAGTCGATGGGGATCCAGGTTGCCCAAGTGCTGCTGACCCGAGACAGCCTGGATCATCGGAGTCGCTATCTGAACGCACGGAATACGTTCGAGACACTGCTGAACTGGAAGATCCTCCCCATCGTCAATGAGAATGACACGACCGCCGTCGAAGAGCTGAAATTCGGCGACAACGATCAGCTCTCGGCCCTCATTGCGGGCAAGATCGGCGCCGATCTCCTGGTAATCCTCACCGACGTCCAGGGGATCTTCGACCGGCAACCGTCCGAGCCCGGCGCCGTTCGAATCCCCTATCTCACACCCGGGCAGCAATCCCGGCTCGATCTCGGTCCGGGCGGAGCGGGGTCGTTCGGGTTGGGGGGAATGAAGAGCAAACTCGAGGCGGCTAGAATGGCCACTCGGGCCGGGATTCTGACCTTCGTCGGTCCAGGGCGCACCGATGACATCCTTCACCGGGTTCTTCGTGGAGACGACCTGGGAACCTGGTGCATCCCGCAGAGGCGCCGAATCTCGGCACGCAAGCGCTGGCTCGCACTCGGAAAGCGGATCGGCGAGGGTCGCGTCTTCGTCGACCAGGGGGCTGAGCAGGCTCTGCGCATGGGCGGCAAGAGTCTGCTTCCGTCGGGGGTGTCGAAAATCGAAGGTTGTTTCGAACCGGGAGAGCTGGTCCGCATACTCGACGCCTCAGCCAACGAGATCGCGATTGGTCTCAGCCGTTACTCGGCCGAGGAACTGGAGAGGATCCGGGGCTGCAGGACCTCGGACGTCCTGCAGCTGCTGGGAGATCGGCCGAGCTTTGAAGTCGTCCATCGTGACGACATGGTCGTAGTGAGGGACGAAGGAGTCTTCGATGATCGGTAACCAGTCTGTCGCGGAGTACATCCGGGACCTGTGTCGAAAAGCCAGGACCGCCGGACGGGGATTGGCCCGAACCAGCCCGGAATCGAAGGAAGCGGCACTGAGGAGAATGGCCGCCGGCATCCGCAGCGAGGCCCCACGGATCATCGAAGCCAATCAGGGGGACCTGGAGAAGGCTCGACGGCTGGGCCTGGCGGCACCATTGCTCGACCGACTCCAACTCACAAGGGACCGCATCGAAGGGATGGCGGACGGGCTGGAGGACATCGCCGCTCTGAGAGATCCGGTCGGTGAGATCGTCGCCCAGTGGCGACGACCCGGCGGTCTCGAAGTCGGTCAGGTGCGCATCCCGCTCGGAGTGATCGGGATCATCTATGAATCCCGCCCGAATGTTACGACCGATGCAGGCGGACTTTGTTTCAAAGCGGGAAACGCCACGATTCTGCGGGGAGGCTCCGAGGCGATCCGGACTAACAGCGTGCTGGCCGCCGTGCTGCGGAAGGCCCTCGAGTCCACTGATATCGAACCGGACGTCCTGCAGATCGTCGAGACCTCCGACCGGGCTGCCGTCGGGGCTCTCCTCAAACAGAACGATCTGGTGGACCTCATCATCCCGCGAGGAGGTAAGAGTCTGATCCGCCGGGTCGTCCAGGAATCGACGATCCCGGTAATCAAGCACTACGAGGGGATCTGTCACATCTACGTCCATGAGGATGCGGACCTCGAGATGGCACGAGAGATCGTGACCAACGCGAAATTACAGCGGCCTGCCACCTGCAATGCCATGGAGACCCTGCTGGTAGACCGTGCCGTCGCCGATGAGTTCCTGCCCTCGATCGCAGCGGAATTCTCGAGCCGGGGCGTGACGATCCATGGATGCGAAAAAACGCTACGGCTCATCCCTGACGCCGAGCGGGCCGGCGAGGACGATTTTCGCACAGAGTATCTGGCCGCGGCCTGCAACATCCGAGTCGTAGCCGGCTTCGACGAGGCGGTCGCCCATATCGAGACCTACGGCTCACACCATACGGATGCCATCGTCACCCGATCCTACGACGTGGCCCGACGATTCGTCCGAGCCGTGGACTCGTCGAGCGTCATGGTCAACGCGAGCACCCGTCTCGCGGATGGCGGCGTCTATGGCCTGGGGGCGGAGATCGGCATCAGTACCGACAAGCTCCATGCGTTCGGTCCCATGGGCGTCCAGGAACTGACGACGAAGAAGTTCGTCGTCTACGGCCAGGGAAGCCTTCGAAGCTGAGCCATGGGACGGACTGAAGGATCTCGTCTCGGGCGGGAAATGATCAACGATCGTCACGAGATTTTCGGTTGGGTCATGTACGACTGGGCCAATTCGGCGTTCGTGACGACCGTGATCACGGCCCTTCTCGGCCCCTACATCCTGAGCCTGGCTCAGGCGAGCCCGAGCCCGCTCGAAATCGGTCGCTGGAGAATTCAGCCTGCAGCCGTTTTCCCCGCGGCCGTTTCCGTTTCGGTCCTGATGCAGGTCTTCTTTCTTCCCGTGCTCGGGACGATTGCGGACTACACGCGACTCAAGAAAAGCATGTTGCTGACCTTTGCCTACACCGGGGCTCTTTGCACCTGCCTCCTCTTTTTCATCCGGAGCGACATGCTGGTCGTCGGGACGAACGGCGCGATCCTGATTGCAGGGTTGCTCGTGGTCGTCGCGAATCTCTGCTTCGGAGCGTCTCTGGTCTTCTACAATGCCTTTCTCCCCGAAGTCGCCTCTCCGGATCGACGCGATGCGGTGAGCTCTCAGGGATTTGCAGTCGGATACCTGGGAGGTGGGCTGCTCCTGTTACTGAATTTCATACTGATCGCGCTGATGGCGGACAAGGCCCTGGCCGTGCGCCTCTCCCTCGCCAGTGCCGGGATCTGGTGGCTGCTGTTCACCTGGCTCTTTCCGCAACGGCGTCTTCGTGTGCGGCAGTCGGGCCGAAAACTCCCGCATGGCCGAGGGTTGATCAGCCACAGTCTCTTGCGCATCGCTCAGACGGTTCGCGAACTCCGTTCGAACTATACGGGTACGCTCAAATATCTGGTCGCCTACCTCATCTACAACGACGGGATCCAGACGGTGATCGTCGTCGCCACATCCTTTGCCTCGGGAGAACTCGGTGTCAAGCAGAGCCACCTCCTCCTGCTGGTCCTCATGATCCAGGCGGTGGCTTTCCTCGGTGCGCTCCTGTTCGGACGACTGGCCGGCTGGATGGGAGCGAGGCGTTCGATCATGCTCAGCCTGGTGATCTGGTCCGGAGCCGTCATCTTCGCCTACCTGCTGTTGCAGAGCGAACTGCAGCTCTTTGTCCTCGGCTTCCTGGTCGCGATCGTGCTCGGTGGATCGCAGGCACTCAGCCGCTCGCTGTTCGCCCAGATGATCCCCGCCCAGCACGAGGCCGAGTACTTCGCGTTCTACGAGATCAGCGATCGAGGCACGTCTTGGGTGGGACCGCTGGTCTTTGCTGTGGCCGTCCAGCTGACCGGCTCGCAACGGAGCGCCATCCTGAGCCTCATCGCTTTCTTTGTCGTCGGCCTTCTGCTACTCAGCCGGGTGGACGTCCGCCGCACGATGGAAGCGGCCGGCAACGATCCGGCCCGGGTGGTGCTGTAGCCGATGGGCTGTGACGGATCGCGAAAGGCGGGGGTCGGCTCCACGGTCATGGATATGGGTCGCGGGTCTTCCACCGACGAACATGCGTCCGCCCGGTGACCGCCCGAACCATGGACCCGAAACCGGAAAACGTCTCCGCCCTTCGGACCTTCTGTACTCCTCCTCCGCCGTCGGTTAGAATTTCCCGCCAATGGAACTTACAGCTATGAAGAGTGTCAACATTCGAGTCTTCGTCGGCACAGTGATCCTGGTCCTCCTCGTGACGACCCTTCCGATCATGGCGGCGGCCCAACAGGTACTCCACATCGACACGACCCGGACGGCCGAGCCGATCTCACCTTACATCTACGGTCAGTTCATCGAGCACCTGGGCCGCTGTATCTACGGCGGTCTCTGGGCTGAGATGCTGGAGGATCGGAAATTCTACTACCCTGTCACCGGGGAGGCGCCCGCCTGGGAACTGTTTACGCCCGGTATGCGGTCGTTTGACGGGGAGGGCCATCCGTACGAGTTGCTGGAACGATCCCCCTGGATGATCATCGGAAGCCATGACGCCGTCTCCATGGTCAAGGACGACAGCTACGTCGGTGACCAGACGCCGAAGATCACGGCACCGGGCGACGGCACTCGCGCAGGCATCTTCCAGGAGCGTCTGGGGCTGGAGAAGGACCGGGACTATGTGGGCCGCGTCGTAGTGGCGGGCGATCCGACCGCAGCACCGATCGAGGTCAGTCTGGTCTGGGGCCCCGGTGCCAGTGATCGGCAGACCATCCAGGTCAAGGAGCTCTCGCGGGACTATCGAACCTACCCGCTGAAGTACCGGGCGCAGCTGGCCACCGACAACGGGCACATCGAGGTCGTCAGCAAGGGCTCCGGGAGTTTCCTGGTGGGCACGGTGTCTCTGATGCCTGCGGACAATCTCCTGGGCTGGCGCAAGGACACCCTGGTGCTGATCAGGGAACTCGATTCTCCCGTCTACCGATGGCCGGGCGGCAACTTCGTCAGCGGCTATGACTGGAAAGACGGCATCGGCGACCGGGACAAGCGACCGCCTCGCAAGAACCCTGCCTGGAAGGGCATCGAGTCGAACGACGTGGGCATCCACGAGTTCATGGATTTCTGCCGAATGGTCGACACCGAACCCTACATCGCCGTCAATACCGGACTGGGAGACGCCGAAACAGCGGCCAGGGAGATCGAGTACGTCAATGGTGCGGCAGACACTCCGATGGGGAGTCTTCGGGCCAAGAATGGACATCCCGAGCCGTTCGGGGCCAAATTCTGGGCAATCGGCAACGAGATGTACGGTGACTGGCAACTGGGGCACATGCCGCTCGAGAAGTACCTCGAGAAGCACAACCAGGTCGTCGATGCCATGCGTCGCATCGATCCTTCGTTTACCCCGATCGGCGTCGGAGCCGCCGGCGAATGGAGCCGCAGGATGCTTGAATCGTGTGCCGATCACATGGACCTGATCAGCGAGCACCTCTACTGGCAGGATCGAGACGACCTGCTGGCTCACGTGCGGCAGGTACCGGAGGGGATCCGACGTGTCGCCGAGACACATCGCAAATACCGCCAGGAGATTGATTCTCTGGCTGGGAAGAACATCAGGATCGCTCTCGACGAATGGAACTACTGGTATGGGCCCAACGAGTTCGGTGAGCTCGGTGTCCGCTATTTCCTGCAGGATGCACTCGGGATAGCAGCAGGTCTACATGAGCTGTTCCGCAACAGCGACATCTACTACATGGCAAATTATGCCCAGACCGTCAACGTCATCGGCGCGATCAAGACAACCAGGACCGCAGCAGAGATGGAGCCGACCGGACTCGTTCTGGCGCTCTATCGTCACCACTTCGGTACGGTGCCGATCGCAGTCACCGGAGGATCGGATGCCGTCGATGTCTCTGCCGCCTGGACGGATGACCATACGGCGATTACCGTCGGGATCGTCAACACGGCCTCCGAAGAACAGACTTTTTCCGTCGATTTCCTGGGAGCCACGCCAACCGGCAAGAGCCAGCGCTGGGTCATCACCGGAATGGATCGGTTCGCGGGCAACCGGCCCGGTGAGTCGAGAGGGGTCGACATCCAGGAGCAGTCCTATTTGACCGATGCGGTTCCGCTCGTGGTACCTCCGCTCAGTGTGAGCCTGTTTCGACTCGAAGTGCGTTAGTTGTTGGCCGGTGATTCACCGGACCCGGCAACGCGCATCGCCTACCCGGAACCCGGGTGGGTCGTGAAGCTCAGCACTTTCGGCTTTGCGAGGCGCTCGAAGTCGCGATAGGCCATCCGGACGAGCTCCGAATGGGATCCTGCATTGAAGGCGATCTCCTCGTCCTCGGTCAGGCTCTTGGCGACGTAGACATCCATACCGTAAAGGTTGCCGAAGGGAGGCATGGCCCCAAGTTCGCAATCCGGAAAGAGATGTTCGAACTCCTGTTCCGCAGCGAGCGTGGCCCCGGGGTCGCCGAGAGCCTCTTTGAGCCGGTCGAAGTTGACCTTAAAGGGCGCCGGCAGGACCGCCATGGCCAGCTTACCGTTCACCTTGATGATGACTGTCTTTGCGAGTTCCCTGCCCTTCACATGGGCAGAAGCGGCAATTCCCTGTGCGGTGTAGGCGGGAGAATGTGAGATCGTGACGTAGGGAATGCTCTGCTTGTCAAGGAACTCTTTGACCTGTGTCCAAGGCATAGAGACCTCCTTTGCGTGGGCATTCGGGAGATTGATGCACCCATTATTCGCCTCTCGGGCCCGGCAGGCAAGGACGGAGGGCGTCTGGGATTTTCAATTTGTGAGTTCGCCGAATCGAATACGACATCCCGCTGCTTGCGGGGTCATTCCGCGCCCATGTGCGGATACCGGTAATCCTTGGGAGGCAAAAAGTTCTCCTTGATCGTCCGTACGCTTGCCCAGCGAAGCAGGTTCATGGCCGAGCCGGCCTTGTCGTTCGTCCCGGAAGCTCTGGCCCCGCCGAAAGGCTGCTGGCCGACCACAGCACCGGTCGGCTTGTCGTTGATATAGAAATTGCCGGCGTTGTGAGTCAGGATGTCCCGCGCAAGAACGATTGCCGACCGGTCTCGGGCAAAGATGGCGCCCGTCAGGGCGTACGGACTCGTCCGGTCGCACACTCGCAGCGCGGCTTCGTACTGATCGGCCTGGTAGACGAAGATCGTCAAGACCGGTCCGAAGATTTCCTCCACCATCGTTTTGAACTGTGGGTTGGTCGTAACGATCGTCGTGGGTTCGATGAAGTATCCGACCGCATCATCGTACTTTCCGCCCGTGATGATTTCCGCCTCCGGACTTTGGGCTGCAAAATCGATGTAGGCGGTGATATTTCCGAATGCCTCTTCGTCGATGACGGCGCCCATAAGGTGGGTAAAATCCTCGATGTCGCCCATCGTGATGGAATCGACCGCCGCCAGGTATTTCTCCTTGATTCGAGGCCAGATCGAGTCGGGAACATAGGCGCGCGATGCGGCGGAGCACTTCTGCCCCTGGTACTCGAAGGCACCACGCACGAGAGCCGTCACCGTCTCGTCCGGGTCCGCCGATTCGTGCACGAAGATATAGTCCTTGCCTCCCGTTTCGCCCACGATGCGTGGGTAGGCGCGGTACTGACGGATATTGCGACCGACGGTGGTCCACATCTGCTGAAAAACAGCCGTCGAACCGGTGAAATGGATGCCGGCGAGCTGCGGGCTTTCCAGGACAGGCGGACCGACCTTGGATCCAGGTCCGGGAATGAAGTTGATGACACCGTCGGGCATCCCCGCCTCCCGGAAGAGCTGGGCCAGAAAGTAGGCCGAGTAGACAGCCGAGGAGGCCGGTTTCCAGAGCACGACGTTACCCATGAGCGCGGGCGACGTCGGCAGGTTCCCGGCAATCGACGTGAAATTGAACGGAGTCACGGCAAAAACAAAACCTTCCAGTGGTCGATATTCAAGCTGATTCCAGGTGCCCGTCGAACTGTAAGGGGGCTGATCTCCGTAGATCTGCGCAAGATAGCTGCAGTTGAAGTTGAAGAAATCGATCAGCTCGCAGGCCGAGTCGATTTCCGCCTGAAACACGGTTTTGCTCTGCCCGAGCATGGTCGAAGCGTTGAGCAGGTCACGATAGGGCCCGGCCAGGAGGACGGCCATTCGGCGAAAAATGGCCACGCGATCCTCCCACGCTACCTGGGACCAGCTCTCCCAGGCCCGCCGGCTCTCTTCGATGGCAAGTGCGACTTCGTCCGGGCCGGCCTGATGATAGGTCGCCAGCAGATGTCCGTGTTTATGGGGAATCCGGCACTCAGCGATTCTGTCGGTCCGGACTTCCCTTCCCCCGATGATCAGAGGGATCTCGATCGTCTTGCCCTTCAACTGGGCGATGGTCCGTTTCAGACTTTCTCGTTCCGCAGTGCCGGGACGGTACTCACGAATCGGTTCGTTCGCAGCCATCGGAACGGCAGCGATTCCGTTTCTCATTTCGTCTCTCCTTGCTTTGGATGCTTCGGATCTCCCTCAGGCCGAGTATAGGGAAGGGACCGGAGGATTGGAAGGAGGACGGGGGGACGGGAGGACCGGACTTGACATCTGCTACGTTCCGGGTTCGTCGATTCTTCGCGTTCTCGAAACCATCAGGGTGACAACTTCTGACCAGGACTTGACAGAATTTGGGAATTTCGATTTGAGATTCTCGATTTGCGGGAATCTGGAACTTGGACGCCGTCCGTGTGAGTCCGTGTCCGCCCGTGTTCGTCCGTGAGAGCCCCTCACTCGTCCTTCCGGCAACCCGGGCCATCGGAAAAGAGGTTCCTCGCTCCGCATGACGGACATCGATAGGAGCGGACGAAACCCAGGTACCCGCGGTCGGGCATCAGCGACTCGGCGGGATGCCCCGCTCCGCAGCCGACGCAGACATTGACGTAGTCCGGCATCCGACGAACCGCTGCGCCGACCGTCGACTTCTGCAGCACGAAGCCCCATCCGTAACGGCTCGTGTGCGAGCCCAGAAGTCGATCGATTCTTCGGGTGAGGTAGGCGAACCAGCGGGCGGAAAAGCGAACCATCCGGGCGGGTGCGATCGAGAAGATAGCTCGCGCAGGCTGCGGAAAGTATTGCAGCCTCTGTTTCGTCGGGGGCACCAGAAAAACGAAACCGCTGTACAGATCCTTGAAGGAAACCAGATTCAGCTCCGTCGCCGAATTGAGCGTCCGCAGGAACGAATCGATGCTGAAGCGGTTCAGGTGTCCTCCTCCGGCGAAGAGAAAACGATACAGCCGGTCGTCGACCGAGCGTCCATCGGGGACAGCAATCCAGCAGAATCCGCCCGGTTTCAGGACTCGATCGATCTCATTCAGTGCCCTTCCAGGTTCGGGAAAGTGCTCCAGACTGTGGTTGCAGACGACGACGTCCGCGACAGCATCCCCCAACGGGAGCCAATTAGCGGGAGCCCGGACCGAACCGTCCTTGTGTCGGCGAGTATCCGCGAACTCCAAGTCAACGGCCAGCACGTGAGCCGATGTTGAGGCATAGTCGAAACTCCCCGGTCCGGCACCGATATCGACGACCCAGGACTCTCGAGGAAGAGCTCGTACCAGGTTATCCATCAGACGATAGAATCCGATCGTTCCCGAGCCCTGGTTTCGCCCCCGGATGCTGCCCCGCACGGCCGTCCATTCGTCCCTCGCACCCACAGCACCGTTCGTGCGAACGCCGTCGACAACCTAGAAGCACCCCAGAAGCCGCCTCAGCTGAACGAACTGTCCAAGGTGGTAGGCATTGTGGTCGGCCACGAGCAGGGCCTCCCGGAGCAGCGTCTGCCCCTTGCCGTGAGCGAATGGCGCATGGAGATCCCTCGAGGGATCGGATACCAGGGCCTGCATGGCCTGGTTGTTCTCGTGAAACGCTGCCACACTTTCGTCCCACGCAGCGTCGTTGGGCGGCGCGTCGGTTTTCGGCCAGTACCCATCCGGCCATTTCGGCGACTTGTGTTTCGGATTGCGGCTGAACTCCAGGATGTCCCACTGCGCGATTCGAAGATGCTCCAGAAGCTGCCACGGAGTGTGGGCCACCCCGTCCGGACGTTTGCCCTGCAGTTCAGGGGGGACCTTCTCCAGGATGTCTCCAGGACCGAGGTGCGCTTGTCCACCCTTGAGCAGAGCCAGCAGTTGTTCTCTGAGGTCCTTATCTGCATTCATGGGTTCATTCTCTCACTCTTGGTGGCATCGAGCTGCAGACTCCCCGGACGATTGTACTCGTGGCCATGACGCGGCCAAGGGTGTTGCGACCAGTGCGGCGAGCATCAATACGCTGTAGAGACAACAGTCCGTTCGTCGACACATGGCGCTCCTCCCCCACTCCTTCCAGGTACCTCGCGATCAGTCCCAAACCGGATCGGGAGGCGTTCCCGTCAGCTGAAAGCCGCTGTGACAATACTGGATTCGAAGAGCCGTTATGTACATCCCCTTTTCACAGCTGATCCGCACCCGCCCGACGATGCGGCCACTTTGGGCAGCATCGGGAAAAAGCTCGCTGATGAAGGTCGCGGTCTGGCCCTCATACGGGACGTCTCTGGTCTCCAGGACGGCTCCGGAACCATCGAGCAGCTCGAACGTCAGTACAAAGTCACTGGACCAGTGGAGCAGCGGAGCCCAGGCCAGGCCGGTGTCGATGTGATTCCGCTCGAACTCGACGGGAAGGACCGCACCCGATGCGTAGGAAGCCTTGGGTACGGAGACGGAATCGAGGAGATCTCCGGTCGCGTCAAGCAGGTTGTAGAAGAACGAGATTGTCACGTTCGATTCGGAAAATCCGCTTTGCCCTTCCAATACGAGGTAGCCGGCCGCCAGCTCACCGGAGATACTTTGCGCCACGACTTTGATCGTCCCGCCCGCGGGAAGATCGAACAGAACCCTCTGCACCTCATGATTCTGTCCGCCGGCAACCCAGCGGATCGTCCAAGGCTCATGGTTGCCCGTGCGCGCCGTCATCTGGCCGGACCAGATCTGGTCCGTCTTGTTGGAAATCAGGATGATGCACTCGTAGTGCTCATCGGCTCCGGGGAGGCCTCCGAGCGCCAGTTGCGGAAAGGTGGTGCCACCAAAGACGATCTGGGTTGCCCCGATCATCAGAGGGACGCAGAGAATCCAAAGGCGTTTCATGATCACCTCCGAACGAGCGGTTTTCCACGCAGAACGCCCGGCAACACCGGCCACACCTCTGCCCGCTGCATCCTGAGACAGGCGCCGGAATCCCGCCGGCACAACGGCACGATCGGCATTCCCGTGACCCCAACCGAAGGCCCGTCGTGGATTGACAGTTCAGTCAAGATAATAGTTAACCTAAATGATGATTTCCAGACCTTCTCGTGGTTCGAGACGGACTTTGACGACGATCGGCCAAGCTCGGTGCTGCGAAAGCTTTCCATTGACGAGCGATCAGTTCCCTGTAAACCTTATCCGGTAATGAAAAGCAAGCTTCTGGCAATTGCGATTCTCGTGTCCATCGGCTGGTTCCTCTATCCCTGGCTCGTCGGACCTGGCACCGGCTCCGTCCCGAAGGCAGAGGCGGCCACGGCGCCCGCCTATCGACCACCCGAATCGGCCCGTGTCGTTCTGACCGCCAGAGACACCCGGAATCGCCTGACCGACGTGGGGACCGTGTCCTTTCACGAACTGCTCCAGCCGGATGAGAACTTTCCCACGGTCATGGTCGATCCGACGAAGACCTTTCAGACCATGGTCGGGATCGGCGGAGCATTCACGGATGCAGCCGCAGAGACCTTCTACAAACTGCCCGAGGAGAGGCGTGCCGAAGTTCTCGCAGCCTATTTTGATCCGCAGAAAGGGATCGGGTACACGCTCGGTCGGACGAATATCAACAGCTGCGACTTCTCCAGCGCCAGTTACGCCTACGCGGAACCGGGCGACAAGACTCTCTCCACATTCTCGATTGCCCACGATCTGAAGTACAAGGTCCCCTTCATCAAGGGAGCTCTCGAAAGGGCTCCCGATCTCAAGCTCTTTGCATCTCCCTGGAGTCCTCCGGCCTGGATGAAGACCAATAACGACATGCTGCACGGAGGCAAGCTGAAACCGGAGTACTTCGGGACATGGGCCGACTACTATGTCCGGTTCATCCAGGAATACGCCAAACAGGACGTGAACGTATGGGGCCTGACGGTTCAGAACGAGCCGATGGCGGTTCAGACCTGGGAATCCTGCATTTACACGGCGGAAGAGGAGCGGGATTTCGTGAAGAAGTACCTGGGACCCGAACTGGACCACGCCGGCCTCGGACGTGTTCGGCTCATGATCTGGGACCACAACCGGGGCCTGATGTACCAACGGGCTCAGACCGTTCTAGAAGACCCGGAGGCCGCCAAGTACGTTTGGGGGACGGCCTTCCACTGGTATGTGGGAGACCATTTCGACAACGTCCGCCTAGTCAGCGAGGCCTTTCCTGAGAAGCATTTGCTCTTCTCGGAGGGCTGCAACGGCGGCTTCGACCCGGCAACCATCGATGCGTGGAAGTGGGGCGAGAACTATGGGCGATCCATGGTTCAGGACCTCAACAACGGATCCTGCGGCTGGACCGACTGGAACCTGCTTTTGGACGAGCAGGGGGGTCCCAATCACGTCGGGAACTACTGTTTCGCACCGATTCATGGCGACACGCGGGACGGCACTCTGCACTACATGAATTCGTACTATTACATCGGCCACTTCTCGAAGTTCCTCCGGCCCGGCGCCAAACGGGTCTCGTGCACGTCTTCATCGGATGAGCTCCAGGCGACGGCCTTCCTGAATCCGGACGGACGAGTAGCGGTCGTCGTGCTCAACCTCCACGATCGGGCGATCGAATTCCAGGTCTGGCTTTCGGGCCGGGCAGCCCGCTCGAACCTTCCCGCTCATTCGATCGTCACCCTCGTGCTGTGACGGGGTCCCCCGTCCCGGACTGTCGATCAACGGTGCCGGTCCGGGACGCGCACAATGCTCACCATCGCCCGATCGCGCTGAATCTGACCGTTGAGGTCGCTCTCTACAACTTTCTCTCCACCCTCAATGACACCCCTTTCATTCCATCAGGAGTGTTGCAGGTGCCGTTGAAACTGATGTTTTAGCCCGACCCCCTGTCTCGTGTCATAATCGCCGCTCGTGGGGCAGCGGCTTGGCAAGCTCATGATCGTCGCAGGCGGCTGTCTTGCGTTGGGCAGCGAGCTACTGAGTCTGTTACATCTCTTTTCTTTCTGGCCGGTGCTCCTGCTCTGGACGCTCGTGGCATTCGTTTCCCTTCGGACGCTCTCGAGATGGATGCATGTCGAGAAACTCTCCCCGCTTCGATTGAAGGAACTTCGCCTCGATGAGCGGCTGGTTCTCATTCTGATTGCGGGTTTGATGGTCTTTGCACTCATCGTCGGCCTCCTGTCTCCTCCCCGAAGCTGGGATTCAATGGTGTACCACCTGCCGCGGCAGGTCCGATGGATTCAGCAAGGGTCGCTCGAGTTCTTTCCGGCACATGTCCCCTATCAGTTGTTTCGCGGGCCTCTTGCAGAAACCCTGCAAGCGAGCCTTCAACTTCTGACACGCACCGACCTGACCGTTCAACTGGTCTCTTGGGCAGCGCTGCTGTTGGCCCTTCTCTATGTCGGACTGTTGGCCGGGGAAATCGGGGCCTCGAGGCGCAGTCGCCTGCTGAGCTCACTCATCGCCCTTTGTGTCCCGATCGCATTCCTGGAAGCTTCCGCGACGAAGAACGATGTCGTGGTCGCCGCCTGGTCGCTCGGCTTCCTCTGGCTCCTGGTTCGGGCATGGAGGACGAGACGGATGAGCCGCACAGACGCCCTGATGATCGGTCTTGCCCTTGGGCTGGCCGGGCTCACGAAGTCCTCGGCCTACCTGCTGCTGGTACCGGTGCTGCCGATTCTCGCTTTTCTCCTGGCCAGGCTCCGTCACCGGCTTGTCTGCGGTCTGCTGATCGCCGTCGCCGCCATCGGCGTCAACATCGCGCATTGGTCAAGGAATGTCGCGACCTTTGGAAGCCCTCTCGGTCCGGTCCGGCTGACCCGGCTATTCGTGAATGAGGCCATGTCACCAGCAAGATTTATCTCGCGATTTACCCGCGAAGCCAGCCTCGAAATCGCGACTCCCGTCGCGTCGGTGAACCGAGAGGTCGAAGCAACCATTCGCCGGCTGCACGGCTGGCTGGGAGTCGACGTCCTGGACCCCTCGACAAGCTTTCCGGATCGGCGATTCGAGGTGAATTTCCTGCCCTACAACGAGTACCAGGCCGGCGCTCCTCTTCACTTTGCCGGCCTTGTGCTTTTACTCGTCGCCGGCTTGATCCTTCGCCATCGGCTGACACCGGAGTGGTGGCTGCCGGCGCTCGTTCCCTGGGCCATGTTCTTGTGGCTCTGCCTGGTCTCGAAATGGGAACCCTATCTGAATCCGCGCCTGCATCTTCTCCTGTTCATGGTTGCGGCACCGGCCATGGGCGTGCTGATCGAGAGTGTTTCCAGGCTGTGGACTGCCGGCCGCACCCCGAAGGCGGCCAGTGCCCTGGTCCTCCTTGCGGCGGGACTATTTGTCCTTCAACTCTATCCATCCTTGAGCTCATCGGCACGGTTGGTCTTCGACCCATTACCTCGTCCTCGTGCTGCTCTTCTGTTCTCCGAGGGGCAGCACTTGCGACCAATCTACGAGGAAGCTGCAGCGTTCGTCCGGTCCTTCCATCCGACCGTGGTCGGCATCGACTCGCGAGGGGACTGGTCGTGGGAATACCCCTTGATGCGGCTCGTCCGCAGGAATCTGTACGAGCCGGCATTCGTCTCCGTGAACCCGACCCTGGCCGCGGAGCAAAGTTACCGTGCTCCCGACACGCTCGTCGTCTTCCGACCCGTCGAGATCTACACCGACCACCAGAGCGGTCGCGTCTACCATGCTATCGGCCACTGCGGCTTTCTGACCGTCCTTCGCTGAGGAACCCGGACATTCTCCGGTAGGACTCGGGTCAGGGTCGATGCCGGATCTCAACTCTCGACAGGGCGACGGCGCTTGCGAATTCGATTCTGAGGAAAACAGAAGAACTCCCGGACACGTTGCCCGCGTAGAGGATCGGGCTCAGGTACCCGTACTCCCCCTCCCCGGCACTGTAATTCGTCACCGCCGTCTCGATCGGCTCGAACTGCTTCCCGTCGGAGGAGAGAGAAAACCTCAGACCTGCTTCTCCCCCTTCACCGAAAGCGAAGACCTTGAAGGAAGCGATGGGTCCGGGGACCCGATAGAGAATCCAAGCTCCCATTCGGCCGTCGAGGCGACTGGCATCCTCCTTGTATCGGCGTGCTTGATTCTGGCGAAGGGAAAGATTCCCATCCTTGAAGTAGATCTGTCCCTCATTGACCAGTTCGTCGACCAGGACCGCCACGGTGACGGGAACCGGTCCGACGACGTTGCCGGGATCGGACGTCCCCGCCGCATTGCGCGCTCGGATGCGGTAGAAATAGCTCTTTCCGATCTTCGCCGAGTCGTCGCTGAACAGGGGACGGTACTGAAATCTCGCGTCGGAAAGCTGGAATGCGACTGTGTGCCAGGGCCCGCCGGCACTCTCGGAGCGCTCGACATCGTACCCGGCTGCACCCGTAGATCCCTGCCAACTGATGGCTGAGACGGTCTGAATCGGCAGGAGCCGCGGAGGCATCGGACGATCCTGCTGCGGGACCGCAAGCCCCCGAATTTCGAAGGCCTTCTGCCGCATGAGCGTCATCAGGCCGGACTCGTCATAGGTCTCTCCGGAAGGGAACCCCGGCCAGTGATAGGACTTGAAGAAGTCTCCTCCGGATGGCTCGGAATGCCAGAAGAACCCTCCTGCGCGACGATGGTAACGGAGGCTCCAGATCAGAGCGCCGGCGAGCCCTTCTCCGATAGCCGTACTCAGTACCGTCCGCGTCGCCTCGGTTCCTACGAAACCGAACTCTCCGACGATGTAGGGTTTCCGATGTTTCGCCATCGCCGCGCTCGTGCGGATATGCTCCACCATGAGCCGTGGGTCCCCCTCGTAATGGTGCGTCTGTACGATGTCGACGTTCTCGTCGGAAATCGAATCCTGCCGCAACACGGGCGTCAGGAAGCCGTCGACGACCAGGTGGTTGGGATCGAGCGACTTCATAAAAGCGGCAATTTGACGGGTCCAGGAATGAGGGCACTGGCTCTCGTTGGCAGTTTCCCACGCCAGGATCGCCTTGTCCTCCCGGTAGGGCACGCCGGTGATGCTGTTGACCCGCGCCAGGACGAAACGCACGGTCTCTTCAAAGTCTTCGATCAACTGCGGATCGGTCCAGAAGGCATTCCCCGGCTTGTCGCGAAAGGCGGCATAGTCCGCAACGCCACCCCACCACTGGAAGTTGTTGACGAGCGGAATGATCAGCCTCACCCCTTCCTCGTTGGCCAGGGCGATGGCCCTGTCGAGGGTCTTGAACGCCTCCTCATTGAACTCTCCCGGTCCTTCGACGAACTTCGGAGTTCCGGGCGGAGCTGATTCCTGGAAAACCGCGAGTGTGTAGGTTCGGGCAACCAGGCCCCCCATCTGGCGAATCGTGGCCAGAGCGTCCCGCATTTCAAACTCGTCCGGGAAACGAAAGGGCATTCGATTGTCGAAGGCCATCGCATCCTCGACGTAGAAGAGATTCGGGACGTTGAAGGAAATGAAGCGGAATTCCTGGTCACCGTCCATTAAACGGTCTCCGTCCCGGGTGATGAAGTACTGGAAACTCTGGGCCGTTACGGTTCCGGGAACGGCGCCAATGATGAGAACCAGGAGCCAAACGACCGGCCGCAAGCTGGGCATACGTGAATTCTCCAGGCTGATTCGGTGGATCGGGATCGCGACCTGTAGTCTATTCTGAAGCTGATGCGGAGGAAAGTGCATGAAGGCGGCGAAGGCGGGAGCCTCCGTGGTGAGGGCGGAGATTGAGCGGACTGCAGGTCTCCAGGCTGCTGACGGCAATCAACCAGCTCAGTCTGGACGCTCCACTGGTTGCCATGACTTGGCAATGGGCCTTTGCGAACTCCACGGGAACGCACCTCGGCTGGAAGTACTACGCCGTCCTGGGCGGGTCGGTCTGGTGCCTTTACGTTCTGGACAGGGCCCTGGACGCCCTCCGGAGTCGGCCGGCCACACCGACGGTTCCACGGCACGCGTTTGCACACCGTCACTTCGGAGGACTCTTCGCCGTTGGTTCCGCCGCCTTCGTCCTGATGGTGGTCTCCTCCTTCCTCCTGCTGCCACTTCGTGCACTTCTGAGTTGGATCGGCCTCGCCACGGTCGTTGCCACCTACTTCGCGGTCGTTCACTGGATTCGCCCTGCGAGAATGCTGTTTCCGAAGGAGTTGCTCGTCGCTTTTCTGTTTGCCGCCGGCTCGGCGGTTTTCGTCCTGTCGACTCAACCGTCGCGTTGGACGATGCTTCTGATTCCGTTCTCCGGAGCCCTCCTCCTCTTCTTCGGAAACACGTGTTCGATTTCAAAGTGGGAGCAGGCTTTCGACCGGCGTTCGTACCAAAACTCGATTGCCCTCGACTTTCCGCGTTTTCTGCGACTGCTTCCCTCGTATCTTGCAGGGCTGGCCGTACTGGCGTTCCTGGTGCCGGCTTTCGGAATGGGACCCTGGCGGATCGGGCTCAGCATTGGGGTCAGTTCGCTTCTGTTGTGGGCCCTCGACCTCCGCGGTCCGAGGATGGGCCTCTCCGTACGCCGGGAACTTGCAGACCTGGCTCTGTTGACGCCCTGGCTGGTCGGTTTCTTCAGGTAGGGATCCAAGGCGCACAGATGCGACGTGAGGGACCTGAGACCCGTCCCGTCGTTGCAGGCGTCACACATTGGCTCGATCCGGTGCAGTTCCGGATCAGTGTCCGATTTCGAGACGAGGCGTTCCATTTTGGAGACGTGAAGCCCTGGAACCGCCGGTCGGAATGGCCCAAATCAGCTATAGTTTCCTTTGGCATACTGATTGCGGAGTGAGTAAGGGAAGATTGCGTGGAGTTTCCGCATCCTGCCACTTCGGTGGCAAATCGATGGCGGGGCTCTTGGAGTTGGACCGTGACACACGCGAACCGATCCCTGCTGATCGTCGATGACAATCCGGACATCCTGACGAGTCTCGTCATGCTGTTGAAGCCGGACTTCAGCCGCATCGACACTGAATTGAGTCCCGAGTTCATCCCGGAGCGCCTCCAGGGCATTCCGTACGATGTCATCCTGCTCGACATGAATTTCACCCGGGACACCACGAGCGGCCTGGAGGGATTCCGATGGCTGGAGACGATTCGACGCCTGGACCCCGGCCTTCCCGTGGTGCTGTTCACCGGATACGGTGATGTCGAAACCGCCGTGGAGGCGATCCGATGCGGTGCGCGTGATTTCGTCCTGAAACCCTGGGACAACGATAAGCTGCTGCGCACGCTTCTGGCGGCCTGCCGAAGCGGTCCCGATGCGCCGACCGTCGATAATCATCCCGACTCCGCCATCGAGATGGACCTGCTCCTCGCCCGGCAGGTTCAACTCCGCCTGTTTCCCCAGCAGATGCCGAAGGTATGCGGGCTCGACTATACAGGTTGCTGTCAGCCGGCCCGCCACGCCGGTGGAGATTACTTCGATTTCATCGACCTGGGTGCGGGCAAGCTGGCGATCGCACTGGCTGACGTCTCCGGCAAGGGAGTGGCCGCAGCCCTGCTGATGGCGAGTCTCCAGGGAAGACTTCAGTCCATCGTGAAATCGAGCGCGGAGCCGGCCGCAGTATTGCGGAAACTCAATCGTGACTTCTTCCAGATGACCGAATCAAGCCGCTTTGCTTCCATGATTTACGGCGTCTTCGAGGAACGGACCGGTCTGTTCAGGTACGCCAATGCGGGACATCTGCCGCCGCTGCTCTTCCGCTCGGGTGAGGTCACGAAGCTGATGCCGGGTGGGCCCGTTCTCGGGGTCTTTCCGGACGCGGCATATGAGGAGGCTTCAGTGCAGTTGGTTGGCGGGGACACACTGATCTTCTATACCGATGGTCTCACCGAAGCACCGAGTCCCGACGGCGAGGAATTCGGCTCGGAGCGCCTGATTCGGCTCGTGCCGACTCCGCAGGGCCGGACGGCCGCGGAAGTCCGGGATGCTCTCCTGCGGGAGGTGCGCGCTTTTTCCGGAGCCCACCAGCACGACGACCTGACGATGATCGTCTTGAGGCTCGAATCTTAGCCAGGCACCTTGCGTTTGGCGCAGAGTCGATCCTCGCGACCTGCGAGTCTTGCGGTACGCTTCGACTCTGTTGACGGCAAAATCCCGGAACGATCCGGCGGTCAGACCTGGACCTGGAAGGCCGCGGTTTCGCCGTTGACGGAGACGTTGACCTGGTAGGTTCCCGACGGCATCTTGACGTTGTTCCCGTAGTGCGTCGTGGCGGCTCCTTTGCCGATCACCTGCATTTCAACGACCGGAACCTGCGTCGGGTTACCTGTCGGCTGTCCCCCGGGACCCAGCTTCTGAAAACTCAACTTGACATCCGCGTCGGTCACGGCCTTACCGGTCGCATTGTGGAATACGTGCACCACCAGATGATGATTGGGCCTGGAAGAATCGTTGGGTTCGACCGGTTGTGCCCCACGCTCGACGACCATCCCCTTTTGGACGTTGTCGGATTTCACCTGTGACTGGGTGTAGAAGGGCTCCGGGGGCAAGACCTGGAGCTCGAATTCGTACGATCCGACGGCCTTCTTCTTGGTGATGGTGCCGGCTTGCGTTGAAGATACGGCACCGATGGCCAGGACAACCAGAAAACTAAAAGCAAAGGCTGTATATTTCTTCATCATAACTTCACTATACACCCGGCTATTGAACGAAATGGCAACTGCCCGTCCCCCTCTGGCCAGTGGTTTGCTCCAGGTCCGACGCCGCCTCCATGAGACGGCAATGAATCCTCATCATCGAATCATTACGGGAGCCCGATGGAGCAGGAATTCGAACTGAAACGGGAGTGCAAGCGGGCTTCGGATATGCAAGGATCAGAAGAGGATGGAAGCTGAGACCGCACTCGTTTTGCTCTTCATCGTCGCCTCTGCAGTGGCCATCGTCGTCCGCCGTCTCCAGATGCCCTACACGGTGGCACTCGTCCTTGCGGGCCTTGTTCTCGGCTTCACCCATGCCATCAATGTCCCGCATCTGACCAAAGAGATCCTGTTTTCGATCTTCCTGCCGGGGCTGCTGTTCGAAGCAGCCTTCCATATCGAGTTCACGCAGTTCTGGCGAAACAGGACCACCATCGCGTCACTCGCTGTGCCCGGCCTCGCGGCGGCGATCGCCTTGACGGTCCTGATCCTGACGCCGGCGGCCGATGCACTGCATTTTGTGTCCGGATTCAACTGGCGCCACGCTCTCGTCTTCGGCGCGCTGATTTCCGCCACTGATCCGATCGCCGTCGTGGGCATCTTCAAGACTCTCGGTGTGCCCAAGCGTCTGGGAGTTCTGCTCGACGGCGAGAGCCTTCTCAATGACGGTACGGCGGTCGTCTTCTTCACGCTCAGCCTTTCGCTCGTCGCCGGCGCGGCCCTCCACCCCG
Organism: uncultured Acidobacteriota bacterium; assembly: GCA_963823995.1. GTDB lineage: Bacteria > Acidobacteriota > UBA6911 > RPQK01 > JAPXNP01 > JARRKC01. The sequence continues at coordinate 197,602 of CAWGNQ010000006.1, read as the reverse complement.
GGAGTCTCTTCGTCGACTTCATTTCCATCGTGGGTTTCGGCGCTCTGATCGGGACAGCCGTCGGCCTGGCCGTTTCACAGGTCATTCGTCACGTAGACGATCCCATGATCGAGACGACACTGACGACGATTGCCGCCTACGGCTCCTTCGTCGCTGCGGAGCACTTCGAATTCTCGGGCGTCATTGCCACGGTCTGCGCCGGAATGCTCTGCGGGAACTACGCGACGCGGGTCGGAATGTCTCCCAGTACGCGCGTAGCCGTCGAAACGTTCTGGGAGTATGTGGCTTTTGCTCTCAACTCCATCGTCTTTCTTATGATCGGCTTCGAAGTCCGCCTCGAGACCCTTCTCGCCTCGTGGAAGGTCATTCTGCTGGCATACCTGGTGGTCATCGTCGGTCGTGGACTCGTCATTTTTGCAGCTCAAGGGCTGCTTCGATCGACGCGTGAGCGAATTCCCCTTTCCTGGAGTGTGGTGCTGACCTGGGGAGGACTCCGGGGAGGCCTGCCCATGGTGCTCGTGCTCAGCCTTGCACCCGATTTTCCCCACCGGGAACTGCTGGTGACCATGACCTTCGGCGTCGTCTTGCTCTCGATCCTGGCTCAGGGACTGACCATGTCCTCGCTGCTGCGACGCCTGGGAATCGTTGAACGAAGCGAGGAGCGGGACGCCTACGAGATGGCTCGGGGCAAGCTTCAGGCAGCCAATGCCGCCCTGTCCGAACTCAATGAGATGGAGCACGTCCATTTCGAGAACCGAAAGGTACTCTCCCGCCTTCGCGATGAGTACGAAGAAGTCGCAAGGGACACGCGTGAGAAGATCGAGGATCTGCACGTCGATCGCGAGTTGGTCGAAACGGAGGAACTGGAGTGGGCGCGCCGTCACTTGCTGCTCACGGAGAAGAAGCGGGTCATCGACGCCTTCCACCAGGGACTCCTTGGACAGGACATCTACGAGAAGTTGCTGGCCGATATCGACGCACGCCTGCTCCAACTCGAGTCGGGGGAAACCGAAGATTCGGATTGACTCGAGAAGCCGCGGACACAGCCGAGTGCGAAAGCCAATGTACCCCCCATCGGGCAGGATATGTCGGCCTCCCGTGAGATCCTTCCCCCAGTCGCTGTTTCCAGCCCGAATCTCGAACGGAGGTTCGCACCATGTACACATGGGAGATCAACAGAGGTCGGCGGGTCCGCATACATCCGAAGGCTCTCCCCTTTCAGCCCGACCCGGGCCCCCTGATCATCACTGCCTGGCCCTGCAAAGGCCTACGGCAAGCCTACGTGCAATGTCGGACCGAGAAGGGCCGCAATCTCTGGTTTCGTCCCGAGGAGTTGCTTCCGTCGTAGGCGCTCGATGCGGGATTGTCAACTCTCGATCTGAGCGCAGTCGTGTGACCAGAGTGTTCCCGGTCAATCTGTCAGCGGCTTTAAGGCATTCTCCCGGATCACCTCCGGGTGACCGACGACCCGGTTGTCCTTCATCTCCACCGTACCTGCCCGAGCCCCCACGTACACCCCGGCCACCTGATGTCCGGTGCCGGCAGAACGGATGGTGTTCCCGTCGAGCCGGATATCGTGGGTCGTCCCGCCGATGAAGACTCCATAGGCCGGATCTCCCAGCATTCCATTGTTCTCGATCACGTTCCCGCGCAGCGTGTTGCGATGACCTCCATTCTGCTCGCTCTCATCGCGAAAGAAAACGCCGTGGCGACCGTTCTCGAATACCGCATTGTCGACGAAAAGGTTGTCGGTGTCCTGATGACCGATGGAGATCCCGAACCGTTTGTTCCGGTAGCTCTTGTTGCGCCGGAAGACCCCGTTCTGCACCCGCCAGCACAGGAAGATCCCGTCCTCGTCGTTATCGTGGCTCACACAGTCTTCCATGACGGTTCTGTCCGACCCGGTCCCGGGATGGAAGCCCAACCCTCCACCATGGGACGCCTCACAGTTTCGGATCGTGATGTCTTCCGTCGTCTGCCAGCTGAACGAGTCTCCGTGGAAGTTCTGGACACGTACGCCTTCGACCACGCAGTTCCTGGCTTTGTGGAGGTAGATCCCACCACCTCGACAGCCATTGATGTAGTCGTTCGTCGCCCGATTACCGTCGATCACGAGATTCGCGATCCGGACGTTCTCCACCCCGACGGCCTCGACCGGCGAGAAGGCATTGGTCACCACCCCGTTCTGTTCGGCGAGATAATCCCGGACTGTCGGAGCGTCCAGATACAACAGCCGTCCCTCGACGGCGGTAATGACCGCCGTGCTGACGTCCCAAGCCGAATTGTGCTGATCATCGAACAGTTCGATACCGGTACCGACGCCGAAACCGGAAGAATCCTCCACCGTGATCGCGAGCATCCCATAGTCGGCATCGACGACGAAGCGCGTCCTGTTGCCGTCGCTTTTGTGAAGGATCGTATCCTCCCCGGCTCCTTCCAGGGTGACGTTCGAGGCGAGACGAACCGGCCCGCTCAACTCGAAGGTTCCCGCTCCCAGCCGCACTGTCCCACCCCCGTGGACGGCCAGGGCATCAACGGCCAACTGGATGGCCCGAGAAGTGTAGGCGGGAAGATCGGCCCCGGGTCCACCGACCGTGATGACCACGGGGGACGTCCTGACGCTCACCGGGCCGTCCGATGATGAATCTCCGGATCCGGCCAGGCAGACCGGCAGGAACCAGACGGACAAAACAACTGAAATCACCCCATGACTCTTCATTGAACTTCTCTCCTGAGCGGCGGCGCCATCCGTTGGTCTCCGGCGGGAGGAACCGACGGAGTTCCCCGGAACCGGCCAAACAATCGGTGACGCAGCGGTTACCGGACCTGCAGCATTTCTACCACATCTCACACTACACCGTCCGAGTCCCGGATGGCAGACGGATGTTCGCGACTTCGACGACCCATTACGACAGCCGGCCCCGATGCGACTGAATCCGCTATCCATGGCCCTGGACCGGGCTAAAGATTTCAAGCACCCTTCCTGTCTTGTGCGTGTCACGGCTTCACGTCAAAATAGGGTGTTCGTCTGACCACGGAGTGGCACTGGCCGACCGATTAAGGAGAAATCCGTTGATGAAAGTTCGTGAAACGCGCAAGCGATCCCGTAGCTTCACGAAACCAGTTCTCCTCAACATCTTCGGACTCGGGTGTCTTCTCTCGATGCACTTGCTCGGGGAGCCCGTGGTGTTGGGTCGGCTCGAGATCAGCGGGCTGAACCGGCTCGAACAAACCCAGGTGGCAATCTCGTCGGGCCTGCGTCTTGCCGAACCGATCACCCCCGAAGACGTCGAGGCCGCCGCGGCACGCCTCGGAGAGAGCGGCTTCTTCAGCAGCCTCCGTTACCACTACGAGACGAGGGATGGACGCATGGCCGTCACCTTCGAAGTTACGGAAGCCGCTCCGTTCCGACGCTGCGTCTTTGACAATTTCGTCGGTATCCCCGAGTCCGAATTGAACGCCGCCTTGCGCGCCCGGCTGCCCATGTACTCGGGGGAGTTGCCCGCATCCGGAGCCGCCTTGGACACCGCTTCCGCCGCCCTCGAAGAACTGCTGAAAGTGCGCGGGATCACGGCCGAAGTCTCCCACACGGACTTCGTGGACACGAACACGGGGAAGGTGCTCGTTCTGTTCGAAGTCACCAGCGAAGTCTACAAGATCGCAGGCTTCGAATTTCCCGGGGCGCAGCAGGTCCAACCGGACACGCTGGTCAAGGCGTCGGAACAACTGATCGGTCGGCGGTACTCGCGCACCTCCGCGGCAGGATTTTTCAGGTTGAGCCTGCTTCCCATCTACCGCGAACGCGGATGCCTGCAGGCCTCGTTCGGAACCGCGACAGCGGAGCCTGCCTCCGCCGATGACGGCTCGGGCGTCACGCTGAGCGTTCCGGTAACGGAAGGAACTCAATTTCACTGGGCCGGAGCCGACTGGGTGGGGAACACCCTCTTCTCGTCTTCGGAACTGGACGAGTTGCTGGGGATGCGACAGGGTGAGATCGCCAACGGAGTCAAGCTCGACGAGGGCCTCCAGAAAATCCGGGACTCCTATGGGAGGAAGGGGCACTTTGCGCTTCAGACCCGTGCACAGGCAAGTTTCTCGAAGGACGATGCGACGGTGAGCTATTCGTTCACTCTGAGCGAAGGCCCGACGTACCAGATGGGCAAACTCGTGATCAGGGGATGGCCCGACGAGGACGCAAGAAGGCTCAAAGCGGCCTGGAAACTCGAACCGGGGCAGGTCTACGACAGCACTTATCTGGACACTTTCCTCGAGACGATCTCGAGACTCAAGCTCCGGGCCACCCCCGGAACGAAGATGAGCATGGAAGTTAAACCCGATCCAATGAACCTTACCGTGAATGTCACAATCGAAAGTAAGTGATGGATGGCAATGGCCTTCTTGACCGCATCCAGTAGTGTCATTACAATCCGCACTCGGATCGCGATCCCCCATCTGCAGGAAGGGTGGATGGGGCGCCTTGAGCCCTGGAACCGTCGGCCCTTGTTGAATGGAACACTCTCCACGGCTGAGTCACACCATCTCGTCCGCATGCGTCTTCAGCAACGCAGGCCGGTACGCCCGAATGTGCTCCTCGTCGTCGGGGTCCTCCGCCCCAGAGGTTAGCGGGACGAATCACCATGAAACTCAATGCACTCGACGTTCTCATCATTTGCGCCTATCTGGCGTCCACGGTCGTCATCGGACTCGTGCTCAAGAAGAAAGCCGAGCGAAGCAAGAAATCATACCTGCTCGGCAGCAATGAGCTCCCCTGGTACCTGCTCGGCCTGTCCAACGCTTCGGGAATGTTCGACATTTCCGGCACGATGTGGCTCGTGACGATCGGTTTCGTCTATGGTCTGAAGTCGATCTGGATTCCCTGGCTCTGGCCGACCTTCAACCAGATCTTCCTCATGGTCTTCCTCTCCATCTGGCTCCGCCGATCCAACGTCACGACCGGGGCCGAATGGATCGGAACGCGGTTCGGAAAAGGAATCGGAGCTCGACTCTCCCACAACATCGTTGTCGCGTTCGCTCTCGTCAGTTGCCTCGGATTTCTGGCTTACGGCTTCATCGGCCTCGGCAAGTTCATCATGATTTTCATTCCGTGGCCGACCGTATGCGGGGCTCTCGGAGTCAGCACCGATATCGTGCCTCCGGAATACGTTCCCCACGTCTACGGAGTCATCTTTACGTTTTTTGCCACGCTCTACGCGGTTCTCGGAGGGATGGTCAGCATCGTCTGGGCAGATCTCGTCCAGTACATCATCATGACCATTTCGTCTTTGCTGATCGGGATCATCGCCATGAGTGCGTTGTCCCATTCGCAGCTCGTCGTGCCCGCCGGTTGGATTTCTCCCTGGTTCGGGTGGGACCTCGGGCTCGACTGGGGCCAGATTCTTCCCGAGGTGAACCGCAAGATTGCCGAAGACGGCTTCTCCCTCTTTTCGGTCTTCTTCATGATGATGTTGTTCAAGGGGTTTCTCGTCAGTGCAGCCGGCCCGGCGCCCAACTATGACATGCAGAAGATTCTGTCCACACGGAGCCCTCGCGAAGGCGCCATGATGAGCGGCTTCGTCTCGGTGATCCTCAATCCGATCCGTTACTTCATGATTACCGGCTTCGTCGTTCTGGGACTCCTCTACTACGACCAGCTCAACTTGGTCGTGGGAGGGCGTGTCGATTTCGAACAGATCCTCCCGTCGGCCATCAACCAGTTCGTGCCCATCGGTTTGACCGGCTTACTGCTGGCCGGGCTGCTCGCGGCGTTCATGTCCACCTTTGCCGGGACCCTGAATGCGGCGCAAGCCTACGTCATCAACGACATGTATCTGAAAACGAAACCTGACGCTTCGAACGTACAGATCAAGTACGCCAATTACATCGTCGGTGTCGCGGTCGTGGCGATCAGCATCGTGCTGGGATTCTATGCACAGGACGTCAACAGTCTGCTTCAGTGGATCGTTTCGGCCCTCTGGGGAGGGTACATCGCGGCCAACTGTCTGAAATGGTACTGGTGGCGGTTCAACGGTCATGGCTATTTTCTGGGAATGGTCTTCGGACTCCTGCCGGCCCTCATCTTCCCGCTGATCTTCCAGCAGGTCCTGGAGCTCTACTACTTCCCCCTGATTCTGGCCGTCTCAATCGTCGGATGCCTCGTCGGAACCTACATGTACCCCCCTACGGACGAAACGACCCTGGTCTCCTTCTACCGGTCCGTGCGACCCTGGGGATTCTGGAAACCCGTTTATGAGAAGGTCGTGGCTCTCGATCCGGAGTTCGAGAAGAACAAGAACTTCAAGAGGGACATGTTCAACGTCTTCATAGGCATCATCTGGCAAACCGCACTCGTGGTGATTCCGATCTACATCATCCTGATGCAACCGACGGGGATCGTCATTGCCCTTGTTCTGATCGTGACGACCACGCTCATCCTCAAGAAGACCTGGTGGGAGCACCTGCCGAATGATTGAGTGACTGAGGGACAGCATGAAATATGGATTTTTCGACGACGGGAACAGGGAATATGTGATCACGGATCCCAGGACTCCCTATCCCTGGATCAACTACCTGGGCAATCATGATTTCTACTCCCTGATCTCGAATACCGGTGGCGGGTACAGCTTTTTCCGGGACGCGCGCTTGCGTCGGATCACACGCTACCGGTACAACAGTGTCCCGCTCGACAACGGCGGCAAATACTTCTACGTCCGCGATGACGGGGATTTCTGGTCACCCGGCTGGAAGCCGGTCAAGCGGTCGCTCGACCACTACGAGTGCCGTCACGGACTCGGTTATACCCGTCTGACGGGCGCCCGAAACGGAATCGAAGTGACGGTCCTCTCCCTGGTTCCGCTTCGCTTTCAGGGCGAAGTTCAACGTGTCCGAGTTCGCAACCTGACGACCGAACCAAAGCGGATTCAACTCTTCTCGTTCGTTGAGTGGTGTCTCTGGAATGCCCTGGACGACATGACGAACTTCCAGCGTAATCTGTCGACGGGCGAAGTCGAGGTGGAAGGCTCTGCGCTCTATCACAAGACGGAGTATCGCGAGCGCCGGAATCATTTCGCCTTCTACTCGGTCAATTCCCCCATCGTCGGCTTCGATACCGATCGCGAACGTTTCCTCGGCATCTACAACGGATTCGAGGCGCCCGATGCGGTCGTCGAAGGCCGGCCCCGAAACTCGATCGCCCACGGCTGGTCTCCGATCGCTTCGCACTGCATCGAATGTCCCCTTCAACCGGGAGAGATCCGGGATCTGGTTTTCGTTCTCGGCTTCGTGGAGAACGAAGACGAAGAAAAGTTCACTTCGCCGCAGGTCATCGACAAGCGGCGTGCCCATGCCATGATCGAGCGCTTCCCCGGCACCGAGGAAGTCGACCGAGCCATGGACGACCTGCAGTCTTATTGGGACGGACTGCTCGAGGTCTGTTCCGTCGAGACACCCGATGAACGGGTAAACCGGATGGTGAACATCTGGAACCCGTACCAGTGCATGGTGACCTACAATTTCTCCCGGAGCTCCTCCTATTTCGAATCCGGAATCGGCCGCGGCATGGGTTTCCGCGACTCGAATCAGGATCTGCTCGGTTTCGTTCACATGGCCCCCGAGCGGGCCCGCGAGCGCATCCTCGACATTGCCGCGACACAGTTCGAGGACGGCGGCGCCTACCATCAGTACCAGCCGCTGACCAAACGGGGGAACAACGAGATCGGGGGCAACTTCAACGACGACCCCCTCTGGCTGATCGCGGGTGTCGCAGCCTACATCCGGGAAACGGGCGACGCGGAGATTCTGGACGTACAGGTTCCTTTCGACAACGATGAAGAGAACTCGGCCGGCCTGTTCGAACACCTCAGACGATCCTTCGACCACGTCGTCAACAACCGCGGTGAACATGGACTCCCCCTGATCGGACGAGCCGATTGGAACGACTGCCTCAATCTGAACTGCTTTTCGACCAATCCCGACGAATCCTTCCAGACGACGGAGAACCGCGAGGGCGGTCGGGCCGAGTCGGTCATGATTGCCGGGCAGTTCGTCCTCTATGGAAAGGACTATGTCGACCTGTGCCGCTTCCGCGGTGCCGACGAGGAAGCCATCAGGGCCGAACAGCACATCGCCGCCATGGTCCAGGCCATCCATGAGCACGGTTGGGATGGAGCCTGGTTTCTCAGGGCCTATGACCACTTTGGAAACAAGGTCGGCAGTTCGCAATGCGACGAGGGCAGGATCTTCATCGAGTCGCAGGGGTTCAGTATCATGGCCGGCATTGGTCGCGACGATGGGAAGGCAGATACTGCGCTCGATTCGGTCCGAAAGCATCTGGCCTGCGAGCATGGTATCGTGCTCCACAACCCCGCCTTCACGAAATATCATGTCGAGCTGGGCGAAATTTCATCCTACCCGGAGGGATACAAGGAGAACGCGGGGGTCTTCTGCCACAACAACCCCTGGATCATGATCGCCGAGACCGTCGTGGGCAACGGGGCCCGGGCCTTCGACTACTATCGGCGGATCTGTCCTGCCTATCTCGAGGAGATCAGCGATCTCCACAAGACGGAACCCTATGTCTATTCACAGATGATCGCCGGAAAGGACGCATGGACTCCGGGAGAGGCCAAGAACTCGTGGCTGACGGGCACAGCGGCCTGGAATTATGTGGCGATCACACAGTTCATCCTGGGTATTCGAGCCGAACTCGAAGGCCTTCGAATCGATCCCTGCATTCCACCCGGCTGGGCATCGTTCAGCGCCGAAAGGACCTATCGCGGAGCACGGTATTCAATCCGCGTCTCGAATCCGTCGGGAGTCAGTAAGGGAATCCTCCGTCTGACGGCGAACGGCCGGGAGATCGAAGGCAGCCTGGTTCCCGTCCAGGAACCCGGGACCCGTTGCGAGGTGAACGTCGTGTTGGGCTGAAATCGGTTCTTACTCCCGGGTGCCGGATGCGGTCTGCTTTCGGCAGCCACTCGGACGGTGGGAACCAGGAGTTATGGTTATGACACAGAAAACAGGATTGAGCGGGATGATCATCCTCATTTCGCTGCTCATCGGCTCCTGTGTGCCCCCAGGAAAGCCGTCCACCGAAAGTTCACGCCAGATCACCAACTTCGGAGCCGGATGGAGATTCCATCTGGGAGACGTCACGGACGCCCAGGCGTCGGACTTCGATGATTCCAACTGGAGAACCCTCGACGTCCCTCATGACTGGAGCATCGAGGGAGAATTCAGCGAGAGCAATCCTGCCACTCCCGGTGGTGGGGCCCTGCCCGGGGGGATTGGATGGTATCGGAAGACCTTCACGCTCCCGGAAAGCGATGCGAACCGCCTCGTCTTCATCGACTTCGACGGGGTCTATCGCAACAGCGAGGTCTGGATCAACGGAGCCTATCTCGGCAAACGCCCGTACGGATACAGCTCGTTTCGCTATGAATTGACTCCCCATCTGCACCTCGGCAGCACGGCCAACGTGCTGGCGGTCAGGGTCGACAACTCCGAGCAGCCGAATTCCCGCTGGTATTCAGGCTCCGGGATCTATCGCAACGTGTGGCTCGAGGTGACCGAAAAGGTCCACGTCGATCATTGGGGCACCTTCGTGACGACTCCGACCATCGCAACCGACTCGGCAACCGTGCATGTCGCGACCACGGTGAAGAACGCGGCGGAGAGTGATCAAGGGGTTCAGCTGACCACGATCCTCTACGACCCGAACGGCAAGGAGGTCACTCGCGTTTCCGCGGATAAGGACATAACAGCGGGTTCGACGGCCGTGTTCTCCCAGGATTTCCACGTGGCGTCACCGAGCCTCTGGTCGATCGACGAGCCCAATCTCTACAAAGCAGTGTCACAGGTGGCATGCCTCCGGGACCAGCGGGTCTGCGACGAATACCAAACACCGTTCGGGATCCGGGAATTCTCATTCGATCGCGACAAAGGCTTCTTCCTCAACGGCAAGAACATGAAGATCAACGGAGTCTGCGATCACCATGACCTCGGCTGTCTGGGAGCTGCGATCCACACCCGGGCACTGGAGCGGCAGATCGAAATCCTCAAGGGGATGGGAGTCAATGCGCTTCGCACATCCCATAATCCTCCAGCACCGGAGTTGCTCGAACTCTGCGATCGAATGGGACTCATCGTGATGGACGAAGCCTTCGATATGTGGGCGATGGGCAAAACGGAGTACGACTACCACCTGGACTGGGACGAATGGCACAAGCGGGACCTCGAGGATATGGTCCTCCGCGACCGAAATCACCCAAGTGTGACGATCTGGAGCATCGGCAACGAGGTGAGGGAGCAGTGGGATGAATCCGGTGTTTCGATCGCTCGGGAGTTGGCGGGGATCGTTCGGGAACTGGATACGACTCGGCCGATTACGGCTGCGATGAACAATCCTGAGCCGAGCAATTCACTGGTTCGCTCAGGCGCCCTGGACCTCATCGGCCTCAACTATCATCACGAGGACTATCCAAAATTCCTCGAGAATTTCCCCGATCAGAAATTCATCGCGACGGAGACCTGTTCCGCTCTGGCCACGCGCGGCAGTTATGACATGCCCTCCGACGAGGTTCGAATCTGGCCGGCCCGCGGTAACCGGCCCTTCAAGGGAAATCCCGACTACTCCTGCTCCGCGTACGACAATTGCCGGGTCCCATGGGGTTCGACGCTCGAAGCAACCTGGAGGGTGATCCAAAAGCATGACTTCCTTTCGGGACAGTTCATATGGACCGGCTTCGACTATCTCGGGGAACCCACCCCCTATTCGTGGCCCGCACGGAGTTCCTACTTCGGCATCGTCGACCTGGCAGGTTTCCCCAAGGATTCCTATTACCTGTTTCGAAGCGAGTGGACCGAGACGCCTGTTCTTCACGTCTTTCCCCACTGGAACTGGGAGAACGGCGACACGATCGACGTCTGGGCGTATACCAACTGCGAGGAAGTCGAACTGTTCCTCAACGGAAAGTCCCAGGGAGTTCGCAAGCGGGGGCCCGACAATCTCCATCTGATGTGGCGATTGAAGTATGTGCCGGGAACGCTGAAGGCGATCGGCCGGGTCGCCGGCGAAGAAACCCTGGTCCGCGAGATCCGGACGGCCGGGCTCCCGGCTGCGCTGCAACTCGAAGCGGATCGTGACCGGATTCATGCCGACGGAAGGGATCTTGCGTTCGTTACTGTGCGGGTCGTGGATGAAAATGGAACGGTCGTTCCTCTCGCTGACAACCTTGTGGATTTCCAGATCGAAGGCGGTGGCCGGATCATCGGCGTCGACAACGGCAGCCAGATCAGTCACCAGTCTTTTCAGGCGGACCATCGCAAGGCCTTTCACGGCAAATGCCTCGTCGTGGTTGAGTCGACGAAAAACGCTGGTACTATCAGACTAACGGCGACGGCTGAGGGCCTGCCGGAGGCGTCGCTCAGCCTCACGACGTTCTAGGTTCCAAGTCCGTACATGTTCGCAGGGGTCCCTGAACACGAGCCCTGCCGGAAAAGGAGGTGCTGTCGTGCATCCGAAGCGCTGCTCCTCGATCTTTCTGTCACTGGCTACCGGCCTGCTTGTGATTTCTTGTGCCGATGTCAATCGGGAGTTGGTTTCCCGTACCGAGGAAGGAGATTCGGCCGCCGTCGTCTCGCTGCTCGAAGACGGTGCCGACGCCAACCTCCAGCTCGGAAAGGGGAGGACCATCTTGATGCTCGGCGTGGAAAAGGGGGGCCGTGAGCTCGTCGAAGCGCTCCTCGATGCCGGGGCAGATCCGACCGTCCTGGACAAGGACGGTGCTACTCCCCTTCTGCTTGCCTCCGAGCTGGGCAAAGGCGACATCGTCGCCCTGCTCCTCGATCGCGGGGCAGCTCTCGAGGCCCGCGACAGCGCCGGCAGAACGGCCCTGATGAGGGCCGCCGAGGCAGGCTCCGCTGATGCCGTGAGAGTTCTGGTCGAACATGGCGCCGGCCTCGAGGAGATCGATCCGTCGGGCCGCACTCCCCTGATCTTTGCGGCGATGAACGGTCACTCGGAGGTCATCGATCTTCTTCTCGCGCGAGGGGCGAGCGTCGCCCCGGTCGACTCGGCCAACTGGTCGGCTCTGATGTGGGCGGCCCTCACCGGCGATGCTCCATCCGTCCGGCGGCTGCTCGAAGGCGGCTCCGACCCCGACGCACGCGACACCAATGGGAGGACTCCGCTCATGCAGACTGCCTCGGAAGGCCACACAGGTGCGGCCGAGGTCCTGCTCGGACACGGTGCGGACCCGCGGATCCAGGACGCTGAGAGCCGGACCGCGCTCATGCTGGCCGCCTCGAACGGCCGAACCGAAATGCTCGACCTGTTGATCTCGCGAAAGGCCGAGGTCAACGTCTGGACCAACGACGGGAGAACGGCTCTCATGTGGGCCGCGCTCGGAGGACATTCGGAGGCGATTCGACTTCTCCTGAAGCGGGGAGCCCAACTCGAGGCTCAGGACCGGGACGGCTGGACCGCCCTCGCCTGGGCCGCGTCGAAAGGTCAGAGCGACGCCGCCCGCACACTTCTCGAAGCGGGAGCCAACCCGAATCGGAAAGACAAGGAGGGCGTCCCGCTCCTGGCAACCACGGCCGGCGCAGGCCACACGGAAACCGTCAAGGTCCTACTCGAGCACGGCGCTCGGACCGACCTCACCGACCGCCAGGGGATGACTTCCCTCATGTATGCAGCGTGGGAGGGTCAACTGGAAACGGTCAAAGCGCTGCTGGAAGGGGGTGCCGACCCCGATGCGGCGACACCCCAGGGCTGGACGGCAAGGGCGCTCGCTGCCCAAAAAGACCGGATCGAGGTGACCCGCTTCCTCGATCAGCTGGAGTAGTCCCCGGCAGCTCGCCGGCCGACCTCCCGATTTCTGTTCAGGGTCAATTCCTAGAATTATTGACGGAAAATACAAGAATATTCGCCTGAGGGTCTTGTGCCCACTACACGATTCGTAGTAAATGTGTTCTACCTTGGGTTGGTGGGGGACCTGAGCATGGCCACGTCGGTTTCCGGGAATTCTGTGAACGCAGACACGGAAGTGGGTCGCGAGACCCGACCGGAGTGCTGGGACGGCTCATGATCATCTTCCTTCAAGGACCTCGAGGCTAACTGTGGGGAGACCCGGGTCAGCCTGGAGTCGCCCGATGTTCGGCGGCCCGATGGCGCCTGGGACAAACGAGGAATGGCACAAAGAAGGAGTTCGGAGATGCGATTGTCTGATGCGGAATGGATCGTCATGAACGCTGTGTGGGACCGTCCTGTGGAAAGCAGTGTGCGCGATGTGCTGGAAGTTGTGGAACCTCAAACGAGCTGGGCTTACCAGACGGTACAAACCATCATGGTTCGGCTGGCTCAAAAGAAGGCTCTCCGCTCCCGACTGCGGGCAAACACCCGACTGTACACTGCCTTGATCACCCGACAGCAGGCCCAGCGTTCTGCCCTCAAGTCTCTCATCGAAAAGGCGTTCTCCGGAGCCGCCGGACCACTCGTCCAGGCTCTGGTGAGCGAAGAGTACCTGACCCCGCTCGAGAAGAAGCAAGTCGCCGAGACGCTGGAACGGGATCTTTCGGAAGCGAAAGACGCCAAGAAGAAGAAATAGGGCGGAACGAAGTGAGCCCTACGTCCGTCAGGCACAGCATCCGACTCGGAGCTGTGCCTGAAATCCTTGTCGGCGTTGTCGTCGTGAACGCGCAGGCGACCGATCAGTTGGTCGTGTCGGGGATCTTCTGACTCTGCACTTCGGAGCGTTGCCGGTCCGTCTGATTGGAGACCGTCTGGAGAGGATTGTCGAAATCGAATCCGAACAGCTTGGGATTCTCGCCGATGACGGCCGCCGACACGATGTAGAAGACGTAGTCATACGTCTCTGTCGGAATCCTCCTGCCGTACTGCTCGAGCAGCTGCCAGAAGTTCCGATCGCGGGGGTTCTCCGGGAGCTTTCGGACGAGGCTCCGGACGTTCTGTTCGCCCCAGTTGTAGGAGGCGATGACCAGCAGTCCGGACGCCTGCGCCTCGGTATTGTAAATGTCGCGGATGTAGCGCGCCGCAGCATCCGTCGCCTTCTCGAAGGTGAAGCGCTCATCTCTCGGGTCGAAGCGCGGCAGCTCCACGAGAGGTCCCACCTGCAGTTTGTAGCGAAGGGCCGTGGCCGGGATGAATTGCCAGATTCCCTTGGCGATCCCGAAACGAGTCTTTGGACCGATCGTCTTCGGGTCATAGCTGCTTTCCTGGAGACCCAGGAAGAAGAACTGGGGAGGCAAATGGTATTTGAGCATCGTGTCGCCGACGACCGTATCCCAGCCGTTATCCCGCGCTCGCCGAATGGCCAGCCGTAATCGCTGTGTGGTCTTCCACTTTTCGATGTACTCGTAGACCTTCTTACGGAACTCCGCCGGCATCGTCAGCTCGCATTCGCCGAAGATCCGGGAGACCCGGAGGATCACACGGTCCTCAGGTGTCCAATGACTGTCCTGATAGAACTCCATCTCATCGAGGAAACGGTCGTAATTGCGGACCATCGCGTCCTGCTGCCGCCGATAGCCGGACAGCTCTTCCTGTGACTGCTGATCGCCGGTCTCTTCCACGCGTGCCTGCAGACGGGAGATCTTCGAGCTCGAGGGACTTCATATTGTAGAAGATCTCCTCGGCGATCTTCTTCTGGCGCTGGAGCTCCTCGTGCTGGACGTAGGTGTAGATACTGATCGAAGCTGTGACGGCGAGAATGCCGAGGATTGCGGCGCCGTAGCGAAGTCGTTTCTTCCTGTCGACCACCTTAAAGGCCTCCCGGATCATCCTCGTACGCTGCCCCATGGGGCCCACGGCCTTGCCGTCGAAATAACGCTGGACATACTCGGTCACGGAAGGCGGCCTCTCGACGACAGTGGCACCGTCACCCGGAGCGGGCGGCTCCGTCCCAACCACCGCGAAGGTCAAAACCGCATCCCTCAGTCCCAGCTCGGCGGCCACGACGCCCTCCAGTGGAACATCGCTGACCCGACGCCCCTGAAAGTAGACGCCGTTGGCACTGTCGAGGTCTTTGAGGCGCCAGCACCCTCCCTCCAACTGGACCTCGGCATGCCGCCGACTGATTCCGGGGCTCTGTATCTGGATTTCGCAGTCGTCGTCACGACCGATGCGAAACGACCGGCGAAAGGTGAAATCGCAACTCTCCACACCGTCGCGTTCGACTTTGACGTGGAGGACGGGCTCGCGGCCGCGTTTCCCTGTCCGGGTGCCTGCCGGTTCATGTGACATGGTCGTGCTCCCCCTGTACCTGTGCGAGCAGTGCCAAAACCTCGGGACAACTTCTCAACCCGCTGAAAGTGGGATCACAGGCGAGGTAGATGAGCAGACAGGATCGTTCTTCCACGGCAGACCGCAAGGCTGCGATCGACTGGTCCGATTTTCCCAATGCCGCCTCGAGACTGGCGACGTCGTAGGCCGAAACATATCGGTCCCGGCCGATCTTGTCGAGACGCTCCTTGACGTCGCGGGCCACATCACCTCGGCCCGCAGCCGCCGCCGCACATCCGTACATGGCGAGCATGTTCGTGTTCCCATCGTAGAGTCTCACGGCCGTCTCGAGGTGCTCCATTCCTTCGTCGACACTGCCGGCCTGAACACAGGCCCGCCCCAGGAACGCGTGGGCGAGTGCAAACCCGCCGTCTATTTCCAGGGCATCATGAAAGTGACCGATCGCTGCTCCGAAATCGCCGGAGAAATAGTATGGAAGCCCAACTGACGTCGATATTGCCGGAGACACCGGGTCCAAATCAAGGGCAAAACGCGTCCGATCAATTGCCTCGTCCAGCCTACCCCGCGGAATCAGGTTGTCGACGGCATAGCGGTGATAGGCGGCGGCGTAGTTCGGGTTGAGCTCGATCGCTCGCAGGAATCGCTGCTCGCCTGCTGTCCAGTTCCATTCGAAGACGGACTCGACGCACCCCAGGGAGACCTGTGTTTCCGCAACCGTGTCGTCGGCTTCCAGAGCTCGCAGGGCCGTATCCTTGGCTCTCGACATCACTTCTTTGGGAGGGTACGCTCCGTAGATGCCGAGAATGGCGTAGGAATCTGCCAGACCAGCGAGAGCCGGAGCGAACCTCGGGTCGATGTCGATGGCCTCCGTAAACGACTCGATGCCCCGCTTGATGGCATCGACGCTGCGCCGGTTCCAGAAATAGCGCCCCCGAAGATAGGCGGAATAAGCAGCGACCTGAGCGGTCCTGGGTTTCGTCATGGCCTGCGGCGGCCGGGTTCGACCCAGCTGAACCTCGAAGGCCTCGGCCACGCTTCGGGAAATCTGGTCCTGGATCTCGAAGATATCGTACAGTTCGGCACGAAAGTCATGCGTCCAGAGAATCTCTCCGGTTTGGACCCGGACGAGACGGATGAGTACGCGCAGACGGCTTCCGCTGCGCTGAAGGCTGCCCTCGAGAACCGCCTGCACGTCGAGTTTCTCGCCGATGGTGGCAAGCGTCGCTTCCTCGGCGGAGAGACGGAAACTCGAAGTCGGCGAGATGACCCTGAGTCCTTCGAGGCGCCCCAAGTCCGCGATGATGGCTTCCGCCAGTCCTTCGCAGAGCGACGCCTGATCACGTTCAGGGCTCAGGTCCCGGAACGTCATCACCGCGAGCGACGCGATCGAGGGATCAGCCGACTCGAATGCCGGCTCCCGGATCGCCGAAGACTCGCCGGTCCCCTGGCTCGACCTGAGACCGGCCAACATGTCTTCGGCCGAGGGATAACGCGAACCCGGGTCCTTGGCCAGCGCCCGGTCCAGAACCTGATCGAGAAATTCCGGGACTTCCCCACGCACATCCCGGATCTTTCGAGGTGGCTCGTGGACGATCGAATACATCAGACTGAGATCGGAATCCCCCTGAAACGGTAGTTGGGCACAGAGCATGTAGAAGAGCGCGACCCCAGCCGACCAGATGTCTGCACGCTGGTCCACGTCTGCGCCCTGGATCTGCTCGGGTGCCATGTAGGCGGGGGTTCCGACTACGAGACCCGGCTGCGTTTGACCCTTGCTGCCGAGCAGCTTGGCGATTCCGAAATCGACGATCTTCAGGACGCCGTCCCCGGTGAGGATCAGATTGTCCGGCTTGATGTCTCTGTGGACGACTCCGCAGCGGTGTGCCTTGGCCAGCCCCTCGCAGAGCTGGATCGCCAGGCCGGTTGCCTCACGAACCGAAAGGGCACCCTTGTCAACGCGCTGTCGAAGGGTCTCGCCCTCATAGTAGGCCATGACGATGAAGGTTTGTCCCTCGGACGTCGAGTCGATATCGTAAATCGTGCAGATATTCGGGTGATCGAGTGCAGAGGTCAGTCTGGCCTCTGCGATGAACCGCTCCGTCGTCTCGTCACCGACGTTCATGCCGGGCGGAAGGAACTTCAGGGCGACCCGTCGGTCGAGTCGGCTGTCGCGGGCCAGATAGACGATACCCATACCGCCTACACCCAGTTCATCGATCAGCTCATAATGCGAGACACGATCGCCGCGCTGCAGATTCATGACATCGGTCCGCTCCTCGTTCCTTCGCCTCGCCGAAGGCGAACGTGTACACTGTGGGTCGGATTCTACTAAATCCCTCAAGGAGATGCCTCTTGAGCCATCGGACATTCGCAGATTCCGTTGAGATCCTTCTGTTCGACCTGGGCGGTGTGCTCGTCCACTGGGATGGGGTCGGATCCCTCCGTGAACTCACCGGAGCCCGCCTTTCGAAGGAAGAAGCGCGCAAGTTCTGGCTCGACTCACCCGCAGTCCGAAGATTTGAGAGGGGAGAAATCAGCGAGGTCGAATTTGCCGCCGACGCGATCGCCGAACTCGACCTGGAGATGACACCTTCCGATTTCCTCGCCCGCTTCGCCGAATGGGACCGCGGACCGTTCCCGGAGACGCCGAAACTCCTGGCCGAGCTCCGCCCGCGATTCCGGCTGGCCTGTCTGAGCAACAACAATGCTCTCGCCTGGCCGCGAATCCGGGATGCGCGAGGCCTGAGCACGTTCTTCGAACGCTGCTACCTGTCACATGAGATCGGGGCCGCCAAACCGGATCGTGAGATCTTCGAGTTCGTCCTGAGCGATCTGAAACGTCCGGCCGACCGAATCCTCTTCTTCGACGACAACTCCGAGTGCGTCGAAAGCGCAAGAACCGCCGGATTCCAAGCTGAGGTCGTGGCCGGCGTGGAGGGAGTCCGACAGGCACTGAGACGCCGGCAACTTCTCCCCTGATCCTGCTCGGCCCTGACCCCTCCCTCTGCGAGCAGAGTCGATCGGTCAGGCGGCGCCTGGGCTTCGAGGAATTTCTTCCCGATTCAGCGATGTCAAGGTAATGGGAGTGGATGCTGGAAGCCTCGACGGAGACCTGGCGACTCAATCCACTGTTCGAGGGTCGCATCCACCGGTTCCTGTGGCAGATTTGCACCGTTCGGCAACATTGCCACACTCCGACCTTGCCGCTCCAACTCAATAAGCCACTCTGCGGTGCTGCAGGAACGGCGTACGCTCAGCGATCCACGACGTTTTGACCCGGAAATACGCTTATCGGCAGGGCTTTCCGCGCATTGGCACCTGCATTGCTTGTATAGGAAGGTGTTCGACTACACGAGAAAGGAGACATACTCATCATGAGCGATGGAATGCTGTTGCTGACGCTGGCCGGTTCGATTGTTGGTCTTGCTGCAATCGTAGCGATGACCCGTTCATTCGTGGGCCGCAGGCACGATGACGATCGACCCCACGTGATCTGAGCAAACCGGCGATTTCGTCCGTTTCGGGAAACGATCATGCAATACTTACGAATCTCAACCAGTGTGCAGAATTCAGGTGCCCAAGGACGAACGCTTTACACCTGTCTGCCAGGCCTCCAGCCGGAAGCTCCGACTCCCGTCGGATCCCTGTATGTGGAATGAACGGTGGGGGTCTGGCAACCCATTCAGAACCCTCGAATATCTTCCGCACATCCTGAGACTGAGAGCAGTCCGGGCATTCTGCCCGGAACGTCCGGTGAGCAGGCCGTGCTATGGCTCTGTTTGTAATCAGGCCCGGAGTCGGGCCTCGATAGGCTGAAAGCCCGCTGAATCGTTCCGGGCAAAATGCCCGGACTACTCACCGTCTCATTCGAAACCCTTCCTGGATAGGAATTGCCGTGCGCATCCGGTACGCTAAGGTAAAGCAGTCAGGGAGTATCGATGACCCAAGAACCGAAGCCCGGGCGATCGAGCGGAGATTCCTCTCGAGACACACCGCACCTTGGAGATGCGTTCGATCTCGCCGGGCGTGTGGCCTTGGTCTCCGGCGGCGGAACCGGCATCGGGTGGGGGATCGCCCGATGTCTCTGGTCCGCCGGAGCCCGAGTCGTTTTGATCGGACGGCGCGAAAGCATCCTCCGTACGGCCGTGGATTCGCTTGGAAAGCGGGCCTTCTGTTTCGTCCACGATGTAACGGACTTCGATGCCGCTGACGGACTGATCACGCGCATTCGCGAGCAGGTGGGACCCGTCAGCATGCTGGTCAACAATGCAGGCGTCCACCTGAAAAAACCGGCACTCGAAACCTCGGAACGTGAACTTCAGCAAGTGATCGATGTTCACCTTACCGGGGCTTTTTCCCTGACCCGGGCCTGCCTGCCCGATATGATCGCCGCCCGGAACGGTTCGGTCGTCTTCATCGCCTCTATGGCTTCCTTCCTGGGATTGCCGTTGGTACTGACCTACAGCACCGCCAAAACCGGCGTCCTCGGAATGGTCCGCTCTCTGGCCGCCGAATACTCCCGGAGCGGAGTCCGCTTCAATGCGGTGGCGCCAGGGTGGATCCAGAGCAGGATGCTCGACCAATCGATGGAGGGAGACCCGGGACGCAGGGAGAGGGTTCTCTCCCGCACAATGCTGGGCTGTTTCGGAGAACCGGAGGATGTTGGCTGGGCCGTCGTCTTTCTTTGTTCACCCGCCGGCCGCTACATCACGGCAGCCTGCCTGCCGGTCGATGGGGGGGCGAGTGTGGGCTTCTAGTCGACAAGAGAGTGAACTCCAAGTGAGGGGTGCACTCCTTGAAAGGCCGAAATCAGAGGGGAGCGTGAGAGTTGACCGCAAAGACGAAGGCCGGGCCCGCCTGGAGCGGACAGACGAGCGATGCTGAGGGAAAGATCGGCTTCCTCGCCACGACGGCGATCGGAGTGGGAGGAATGGTCGGCGGAGGGATTTTCGCTGTCCTCGGCCTCGCGGTCGCGCTCGCCGGAGGGGGCACTCCCGTAGCCTTTCTGGTTGCCGGCGGAGTGGCCCTCCTGACGACCTATTCTTATGCCCGATTATCTGTAACCTACCCGAGCCAGGGCGGCACCGTCGTTTTCCTCGATCAGGCTTTCGGAGGAAATTTCTTTACCGGCAGCCTCAATACTCTTCTCTGGCTGAGCTACATCGTAATGGTGGCACTCTACGCGTACGCATTCGGAGGGTACGGCGCAACTTTCCTCCCTCAGAGCTGGCAGACCTGGGGACAGAACCTCATGATCAGCGCGGCCATCCTGCTCCCAGCCTCGCTCAATCTCCTGAGCGCCGAGATCATTGGGCGGGCCGAAACGTACGTCGTGATCGCGAAGGTCTCACTCCTCCTGCTCTTCATCGGTGTCGGCTGCTTCGGCATCGAATCGGGTCGACTGGCTCCGCCGACCTGGGCTCCGCCGCTGCACCTCCTGGCAGGCGGGATGATCATCTTCGTCGCCTATGAGGGCTTCGAACTCATCGCCAACACGGCGCAAGATGTCCGGAATTTCAAACGGGTCCTGCCCCGCGCCTACTTCAGCGCGGTGGGGTTCGTCATCATCCTTTACGTCCTCGTTTCGATGGTTACCGTGGGCAACCTGAGCCTGAGCCAGATCGCCGGCGCAGAAGACTACGCGCTGGCAGCAGCCGCGCGGCCCTTTCTCGGTGAATTCGGTTTTCGGCTGATCGCCGTCGCCGCGTTGCTCTCGACGTTCTCGGCCATCAATGCCACCCTTTACGGCTCGGCCCGCCTCAGCTTCACGATCGCCAAGGAGGGCGAGCTACCGGCCTTCCTCGAGAAAAAGGTCTGGAACCGCCACATCGAGGGACTCCTGATTACGGTGGCGCTATCATTGCTGTTGGCCAACCTTGCCAACCTCTCCTCGATCTCGACGCTCGGGAGTACCGGTTTCCTCATCATCTTCGGGGCCGTGAATGCCGCCAACTGGTCGCTGGCGAAGAAAACCGGGAGCCGTCGCTGGCTCTCAGGACTGGGCGTACTGGCGTGTCTGGCGGCGCTGGTTGCGCTCCTGTTCCAGGTCCTGTCCGACCACCCGGGTCACCTCTGGGTGGTCGCCGGACTGGTTGGGGGCGCAGGCCTCGTCGAAGGCGCCTACCGCCTCTCGAACCGCCGAGAAATCCACGTCACCTGAGCTCGGGGACAGCGCCGGTTCTTCGACGAGCTCTCGCGATGGATCGCGTGGCGTGGCGTCCGATGCAATGCAAAGAGCCGGCCCGGGAGCGCCCTTTGGACAAGGGGACGGCATCCGTTTCATCGCAGGATCCCAATGCCCAAAGCGGAGAGCCCGAAAGCGCCAAAAACGGTCTGCTACAATGCATCCATGTCCCCCCGCCCGTCGAACCGTCTGATTCATGAGTCCAGCCCTTACCTGCGCCAGCATGCGCATAATCCTGTGGACTGGTTTCCATGGGGCGATGAAGCCCTCGAGCGCGCGCGCACCAAGGACAAGCCGATCCTCCTCAGCATCGGCTATTCGAGCTGTCACTGGTGCCACGTCATGGAGCGGGAGTCGTTCGAAGACGATGAGATCGCTGCCCGCATGAACAAGGGTTTCGTGAACATCAAAGTGGATCGCGAGGAACGGCCCGACCTCGACTCCATCTACATGGGTTATGTCCAGGCGAGCACGGGCCAGGGAGGCTGGCCTCTGACCGTCTTCCTGACGCCCCGGCTCGTCCCCTTTTTTGGTGGTACCTACTTTCCGCCCCACGACCTGCCGGGACGTCCCGGCTTTCCGAAGGTCCTGCAGGGCGTCTCCGACTTCTACCGGAATCGCCGCGATGAAATCGACGCCGATCGATCCAAGATCGCTGCTGCGCTCGAGCAAACCAGCTATCTCGGAACCGGTGGGACCCGGCTCGTCGACGAAGCCTCCCTGGAGTCTGCGGCCGGCACCCTGATCCAGCGATTGGACCCCAGACATGGTGGCTTCGGCGGAGCACCCAAGTTCCCCGCCGCCATGTCGCTCGAGTTCTTGCTGCGTATCTACTACCGTTCCGGCGATCGCTCAGCGCTGGAGGCGGTGACGCTAACGCTCGACGCGATGGCTCGCGGTGGGATCTACGATCAGCTCGGCGGGGGCTTTCATCGATATTCCACTGATGAGCGCTGGTTCGCCCCGCACTTCGAGAAGATGCTCTACGACAATGCCCTGCTCAGCCGGCTCTACCTCGCCGCCCATCAGGTCACCGGCAACCAGCACTACCGTCAGGTCGTACGGGAGACGCTCGATTACGTTCTCAGGCGGATGACGCATGCGTCGGGTGGCTTCTACACGGCGGAAGATGCAGACAGTGAAGGGGAAGAGGGGAAATTCTATGTCTGGAGCGCGGCCGAGGTCGAAGGCATTCTCGGCAGCGAACAAGCGGGCCTCTTCAATGAGTATTACGGCGTCGCGGCGACGGGAAACTGGGAAGGCTCCAACATCCTGCACCAGAACCGTGAGCTCGAAGAAATGGCCCGGGAGCGTGGAGTTCCGGCCGACGAACTGACCCGGGTCCTCGATCGATGTCGCGGGAGGCTCCTGGCAGAGCGCGAGAGCCGGGTTCGACCCGGCCTGGACGACAAGATCCTCGCCTCATGGAACGGCCTCATGCTTCAATCCTTCTCGGAGGCTGCCTTTGCATTGAAGGAACCCCGCTATCTGAATGTCGCTCTCCGATCGGCAGAATTTCTTTGGAACGAAATGGTTCAGGACGGCCGACTGAAGCGAACCTGGCGAGACGGCCAGGCCCGCCTGAACGGTTATCTCGAGGACTACGCCGATGTGGCTGCGGGGCTGCTCAGGATCTTCCAGACAACGGGCGACCGCATCTGGCTCGAACGGGCCCGGACTCTGACGCAGACACAGTTGGAACTGTTCTGGGACGACTCGACGGCCGATTTCTTCTTCACTCCGACGGATCACGAAGAGCTCCTGATTCGGCCCAGAGAGCATTTCGATAACGCCACGCCGAGCGGCAATTCCGCATCTCTTTGGAATCTTCTCGTCCTTGCCGAACTGACCGGTGAGGAACACCTCCGGGAGATGGCGGATCGCATGGTGGAACGGATGGCGCCTGCTCTGCTTCGCTATCCCGAAGCATTCAGTAACTGGCTGTGTGCGGCTGACTTTCATGTTGGACCGGTTCAGCAGGTGGTCATCGTCGGAGAGCCGTCGGAGAGGGAGTCCCTCGCACGGGTACTTCGGGACCATTACTTGCCGCGCAAAGTTCTCGTCTTGGCATCCGCCTCGGATCTGTCAGCCGAGGAGCCGCTTCCCCTGCTGCGAGACCGCCCGCCCCAACAGGGGAAGGCCACGGCGTACGTCTGCCAGTCGTACACCTGCCAGGCACCGACGACCAACCCGGAAGTACTCCTACGGCAGCTGTCCCTCGACGAGCGACAGAAGGCCGATGCGCCGTGACGTGGCCGAATGGAGCGCGCGGTCGGGCGAGATCTAAATGGGCCCCAGTTGTTCGCGCAGTCGGGCTTTCAGCTTCTGCAGGGCGACAGCACGATGCGATACGGTGTTCTTCGCGGCGGAGGACAATTCGCCGAACGTCCGGCCGAGAGGCTCATAGAGAAAGATCGGATCGTAACCAAAGCCCTCGTCACCCCGAGGGAACGGCGTGATCAGCCCTTCGACGGTGCCCTCGACTTCGACGGATTGCTTTTCATCCAGGATCGCACAAAGACTGCAGACGAAGCGGGCTCGCCGGGAGGCCGCCGGTCCGGCGCGCTCGAGCGCCTCCAGGACCGAACGTATTCGCGAGGGGTCATCGGGCGCCAAACGGGCCGAGTAGACACCAGGCCGACCGCCAAGAGCGTCGACGACGAGCCCGGAATCATCCGCAATCGCAGGCACGGAAGTCAGGCGCCAGTAATGCAGCGCCTTCTTGCGCGCATTCTCTGAGAATGTATCGCCGTCCTCGACGGCTTCCGGCAGGTCCGGATAGGCATCGAGCGAAATCAACTCGATTCCGAGCTCGCTCAAAACCGCCTGAAGTTCCTTCAGCTTGCCCTTATTCAGCGTCGCCAGAAGAAATCGCAAAGGAGCCTTCCTGAAGTATGGCCGACGGTCCGCCGAATCGTTCACCCAGAATCTCCCGCTGACGATCGACCAGGCTGCGTGCCCCCTGCGCCGCGAGATCGAGCATCTCATTCAGGCGGTCACGCGCGAATGGAACGCCTTCGGCGGTACCCTGTACTTCGACGAAGCTTCCGCTGCCCGTCATCACCACATTCATGTCGACCTCGGCAGTCGAGTCCTCATCGTAGGCCAGATCAAGCATCACCGTATCGCCGACGACTCCGACACTGACGGCGGCTACGTAGTCGAGCAGAGGTGAGCGGTTGATCAGGTTCTGGGAGCGCATCTTCTGCGTGGCCAGTGCGAGCGCCACGAAGGCGCCCGTAATCGATGCCGTCCGCGTTCCCCCGTCCGCCTGAAGGACGTCGCAATCCATCCAGATCGTTCGTTCGCCCAACACGTCCAGATCCACAACCGAGCGGAGAGCGCGGCCGATGATTCTCTGGATCTCCTGTGTCCGGCCCGAAGGTCGCCCTTTGGACGATTCGCGGATCATCCGGGTCGACGTCGACCTGGGTAGCATTCCATACTCGGAGGTCACCCAGCCGCTCCCCGTCCCTCGGCGGAACGGTGGAACGCGATCTTCCACGCTGGCCGTGCAGACAACCCGGGTTGCCCCACACTCGATGAGAACCGAGCCTTCCGCGTGGACGCTGAAATCAGGAGTGATGACCAGGGGCCGAAGCTGGTCGGAGAGGCGACCGTCCGATCGTGTCCGCATCGGCGGTATTCTACATGAAGGCCCGTGACAGCGAAATGTGGCCCAGCAGGGTGTCTTGCTGGTGTCCCTCGACCAGGAACCGCACCCGCTGGATCTCCGGCAGATTTGCCCGTAAGGAACGGGTGATCGATTCTATGAGGGCCATCTCCGTCACGATCCCCCGCGGGAAAGGCTGACCCTCTGCAAACCCCAGATCGACGACGGCGGTGCCGTCATCGAGCAGATAGATTTGCCGCAGGCGTACCAGGGAGAAGGCCGGAGGCCTCGGCGGCTCGCCTTCCGGAGTCAGCTCTTCGGGAGCCGTTCCGGGGTCCTTGAACAGCTCCTGGAGAATCTGCCGCGCCATCAAGGTCGGGTCATCCACCTTGTAGACACTCCGCTCCTTTTCGTCCAGAAAATGCTCGCTCCCCCACGGCTCACCCGAATGGTACGAAAAGAGCTTTATCCGGATCTCGGAGGCACTCTCCTTGTCGATCATCGAGAGTTCGGGCGTCAGCGTTTGGGAAGCCGCTTGTTCGACAGATCGGTGACGAATCCGTTCGGACAGGAACAGACTGTATGCCATGTATCCGGCCACCGCGACGAGCAGAACCGCAACCGCCGCCCACTTGTAGTCTCTTTTCATTGCGACCTCAGAAATTGTAAGAGGCCCCTTGCAATCGAATCCGCCACGTTCTTTCGGAACTCGGGTTTGGACAGGAGCTCGAGATCCTGCTCATTCGTCAGGTAGCCGACTTCGACGACTACGGCCGGTGCCTGGACAGGCGCCAGCACGGCCACGGGCGCCGAGCAGACCGAATTGTGGGTGTCGAAAAGCGTATTGAGTGTCGTCTGGAGGATATCCGCCAGTCGGCGACTCTCATCGAGAAAGGGGAGCTGAGCCAGTTCCCACGGGACGAGCTGAGGCGTCGTCTCCGCCGTCGTCCGGACCGAAGAGTGTGCCGAGTCGTCCTCGGACTCACGGGGAGGTTCGTATACATAGACGACCGGGCCGCGCATCCTATCCGTCGGAGCGCCTCCCGAGTGGATCGTGACGAACGCACCGGCGTGATAGAAGTTCGCCACGGCGCTCCGCTGTTCAAGATCGAGATCAACGTCGCGATTGCGCGTAAGATGCGTCTGCTCGCCGTCATGTTGCAGCTGCTGATCCACGAGATTGGCCAGCTCCAGGGTCAGGACCTTCTCGACGACGGTCGGACTGATGTCGACTCCATAATCGACGCCCCCATGTCCGGGATCGATCACCGCCCCGCCTTCGCTCACCTCCAGATCCGCGGCCGGAGGGCTCGGGGCCGGGGTCGGTCGATCCGGAGCCGGGGTGGTGGCGGCCCGATCCAGAGGTGTACTGGAAGGTGAGGCGCCGGCCCCGGACTCGGCGACGGCCGGAACACCGTAAATGTCCAGCACGGTGCGCGGGGGATCGTTCAGGGTGTGCTCCAAATAGCGCCCGAAGCGGTCTCCTTTCCGGACGCGAAAGGCTCCAAGAGCATCCTGCGGAGCAAAATCGATGGACGGGACCAGCGCCGGGTCGGGTGAAGCGTCGATCGTTCCGGGCTCGACCAATGTATCGAAGGTCACACTCAAATAGTCGTGGAACTCGCGAACCTGTGCCGGACGCGTTCCCCGAAAGACCACCGAGAGATGGTCCGGATACTCGAAAACCTTGACGCTCACCTGCGTTTGATCGCCTGCCTCAATCTGGTAGGAATCGTCGCCCGTGCGCACCAGCCGGCGGTCGAGCAATGACGGCAAGACCTTGTCGAAAAAGTCCGCCGGCACGTACCAGTTCCCTGAGCCCCTCTCCCACACAGGATGAGAAAGCAGAACGTATTCGTCGCCCACGCGAACCAGCGGGCGGTTCGAGGTCAGGACGATGGAGCCCCGGCTGCCGCTGAGCCGGGCGACACCGTCACTCCCCTTCTGGAGATTCAGCCCGAGGACCCGGGCAAGTTGGCTGAGGCTGTAGAAAGGCCGACCATTGCGGTCATGCTCTTCGATCGAGCGCTTCGCATTACCGATCTGGATACGAAGGTCACTGGAAAACCCCGCGACCAGCAGGCAGCTGAGGATGGACAGGCCGGCAACCCAGCGAACAGACCGACGATGTGGCCTCCCTGCAGACATCACCCCATTATAGTCGAGGAAGATCCTTGAACCAGTGCGGGGGATACGGGACGTGCTGTGGCCCCGCCAGGGCCCCGCCGTCCCTTTCCTCTGATCCTCCCTCGTCTACAGATTCACGGCCTCGCCGAGCTGCAGATCCGACTCGGCCACCCGACGAACCGCACCCTCGCTTCGGGAGATCTCGGTCGCCAGGTTGGTGTGCAGGGAATGCCCTGCGCGAAACGCCGTGATCCTCCCCAGCAAAGGAGAACCGCACAGGGAAACATCACCGATCAGATCCAGCACCTTGTGACGGACGAACTCGTCCGGTGACCGGAGCTCTCCGTTCATCACTCCGTTCTCGCTGAGGACCACGGCATTGTCCAGGCTGCCCCCGCGAATCAGTCCTTTCCGCCGCAGATCCTCGACTTCCCTGTAGAACCCGAAGGTACGAGCAAAGGAGATCTCCCGAGTGTAGCTGTCTCGAGTCAACTCGAGGTCGATCGACTGGCGTCCGATCGCCGGATGACGAAAATCGATCTCATAGCTGATCGAAAGTCGGTCGGAGGGCTCGACCATGACGAACTTCCCAGGCTCTTCGAGCCGCAGTGAGCGCTCGACGACCAGGTAGGATCGCTCGGCTTCCTGTTCGACGATTCCGGCTTCATCGATCAGCTCGACGAACGGTTGAGCCGAGCCGTCGAGAATCGGGATTTCGAGGGAATCGATGTCGATGTAGAGATTATCGATCCCGCAGCCGTAGACCGCCGAAAGGACATGCTCGACCGTCGACAGCATGACCCCGCGTTTCATCAGCGTAGTGGCCAGGACGACCCGGGAAACCCACTTGCGCCGTGCTTCGATCTCGAAGCCGTGGAGATCGACCCGACGGAAGATGATCCCGGTCCGGGGTGGAGCGGGTCGGAGCGTAAGGGACACCTGGCAACCGGTATGGAGACCGACGCCTGAAGCACGGGCAGATTTCGCGATCGTAGTCTGCATTTCTATTGGCTTGAGGTGTGCACGATTGGGTCCAGAGCCGTTCCCGACGTAATCACAACAACTTAGGGCCGGCCTCGACCCAACGGCTGTGCGGTCGATACGACACCGACTGTGTCCGATCGGAGACAGTTACTTTTTGGTCGGGACCGGTTTTTCGAACAGGGCGGGCGGCACATCCGGGTTGAACGTGATCTGCTGGATGAACTGCTGGGAGGATCGTTCACCGTCCGTATAGGTCTCGAGATTCATGGCGACATTGACTCCTTCGACCACGTGCCAGTTGAAGCGCTCCTGCTCCCGTTTGTGTCGAACCCCCATCTTATCCGTGTAGTGGGTCTCTATCTTGGTGGGCAGGTGGGTATCGCGGTCGAAAAAGACCACGGCCGAATTGTTGGTATTGTCCAAAAATTCAACCGCCTCGAAGTTCCCCTCTCCCGAAATCTCGTCCGGGCCGTAATAGAAGAGGTTCATCCCTTCCTCGTCGAGCCGAGCGTGAAGAAGCACGTCGAGATCGACACTCACTTCCTCGAGGAAGGTCTTGACGGCTTCCGCCGGCAACTCCGAGACTTCCGCTTCCCCTTCCAGAGACCAGCCCTTGTTGAGTTCGGCGTTGTAAACCTCTACATACTGTCGCTTGCCTTCACCCATCTGAAAGCGCGACTTGATCGGTTCATAGACCGTCCAGTCATGGTACAGGGCAAAGCCCTTCCCCTTCTTCGAGAAGGTAAAGAGACGTCCCTCGCTGGAGGAACTCCGGACATTCCGGTAAGCATCGCCCCCCATCGCTTCAATGGCTTTATCGACGATGGCTCGGGCCGGATCGGGTGAGTCTTCACTCGCCCAAACCGCGACAACTGAACCCAGCAAGGTCAAGAAAGCAACCAGAATCAGGGTCTGTGCAGTGCTTTTCATCGTGTTCAATCTGACCCAGATATTACCAGAAGAGACGGTGCTGGGACGCTCGGACCGCCGTCGTCGGGAGTCAAGAGTGTCTCCACGGCAGGCGACGACAAGCACCTCGCCGCGGATCGGTCAGTGGCCGATGTAGCGGGCATAGACAGCACGCGCTTCGGACGGATCGCCGGTTCCCTTGATTATCGCGCGACCATCCGGAAACAGAGCGATCTCGAACTTCTCCGGCCGGATCTGCAGGAGATGCCGGCTCAACTGCACCGGGACCGTTCCCTCGAGCCGACGGGCCAGTTGCGCCAGGTCGATCCGCCCGTTCTTCCGAGGCTTGATCTGTACGGCATTCCTGCCACAAAGGCTGGTCGTGGCGGAACTTCCCGAACCGGCGAGAAACTCGAAGCGACCAAAGCGACAACAGGGGCAGGCCTCCTCCGGTCCGCGCACCGACACCTGACGCCAGTCGTCCCTCCAGACATCGACGGCCAGGAGCCCGTCGGACGGACTGTGTCCGGTCAGGATGCGCAGGGACTGGGCTACCTGGAAGGCGGAAACGACATGGACGATCGATGCCAGGATGCCGGCCGTGTCGCAGGTTTCCCCAGAGCCGCGCGCGGGAGGTTCCGGGAACAGACAGCGAAGGCAGGCGGTCTCTCCCGGCACGACGGCCATCGAAAGACCGTAACTGCCCACCGCCGCACCGTACACCCAGGGCAGCCGTTGCTGAACGCAGTAGTCATTGACCAGGAACCGGACCTCGAAATTGTCGGCGCCGTCCAACACCAGATCGACGTCCCGCAACAACTCACCGATGTTGCGATAGTCGAGATCCTCGACTACACCGGAGATCTCCACGCCGGAGTTGATACTCCTCAGGGCCTGCTCGGCTGCGACGGCCTTCGGAACTCCACGTCTCGCATCATCTTCCGTGAACAGGCTCTGACGTTGAAGGTTGGTCCATTCGACGAAGTCCCGGTCGATCACGCGCAGGCCGCCCACCCCGGCCCGTACCAGCATCTCGCTTCCTACCGAACCGAGAGCTCCACAGCCGACTACGGCGACACGCGCCTTCCGGATCCTGACCTGACCTTCCGGGCCGATGCCGGAGAAGAGCATCTGGCGGGAATAGCGGTCGTCCATAGAGCCATTCTATAGCAGGACAACTGCTCGCGCCTGTTTCTGAACACGAACGATCCGCCGTTTTCGTGGACTTCGCGGGGTCCAATCCCTCCGTTCGGGGGAGAGGGACAATCGGAAGGATTTGTCCTACTCTCTAAGAAAACCTCCCGTTCTACGTTAACAGGGTGAGGAACATGCACAAAACCGAGACGGAGGGTAGGCGAGTGGACGATGCGAACTGGATCCGGAAGGCACTCCGGGAGTTCGAATCGCCGCTCATGCGCTATGCCGTCAGCCTCCTCCGCGACATCGACCGGGCCCGAGATGTCGTTCAGGAGACGTTCCTCAGGCTGTGCGAACAGAATCCGGACGCTGTCCGGCCGCACCTGGCCCCCTGGCTGTTCAAGGTCTGCCGGAACCTGGCCCTGGATCTACGGAGAAAGGAGGTTCGAATGGCAGTCGCCACACAACAAACTCAGTTGAGGGACGCTGCACCCCCAACGGTCGATGTTCTGGAGCAAAAGGAGGCGCTCTCGATGGTGAACCGACTGATCGGAAATCTGTCGGAGAATCAACGCGAGGTCCTGCGCCTGAAATTCCAGACCGGACTCCGCTACAAGGAAATCAGTGAGATTACGGGGCTTTCCGTCTCCAACGTTGGCTTCCTCCTGCACACGGCGATCAAGACGCTGCGCGAGCAGCTCGAACAGGACCGCCTGCGGAGCCAATTCAGGAGGGTGAAATGAATAGAAAGATCGATGAAACGAAGCTGACCGCCTTTGTCCTCGGCGAACTGGACCCTGACGAAGCGATCGAGATCGATCGAATCCTCGAAGAATCGCCGGAATTGCGTGCCGAGGTCGACGCCATCCGCGAAACCGTGGGCCTGCTGGAAGAGGAATTCCACGCGGAACCGGCACCGGCCCTGCGAGACGACCAGCGCGCCGGCATTGTCCCGGCGCCCCGGAAGCACCACCGCTATCTGCCCGCCGTCTACAAGATCGCAGCCGCCCTCGTCCTGGCCGTGGCGGCGGGCATCGTCTATCACAACATTCCAGCCGAGGAAGGCAGTATCCAGCTGGGATCCGAGCCAAACCGGGGTTCAGTAGTCGGAGTTGGGACAGAGGCCGATAGTACGTCTGAACCAGCCGAAGCACCAGACGCCGCGAACGCTGCTCAGACCCCGATGAGCCAACGAGCCGAGACCGACCCGCAACACGGCGTGGATAAGACGGCGCCACAGAAGACGGAGCAGGTCACCAACTCCGAGACAGCTGACTCTGAAGCGAAAGAGCATGCCGCCTCGCCTACAGCCATGACGGTTGACGAACAGGCGACCGTCAAACCAAAGAACAAGCCTACTTCAGCGAAGACGGCGTCAACTGCCAGCCGGATCTCCGGGACGGTGTACGATCCCACCGGTGGGAGCATCCCCGGTGTGGCGGTTGAACTCCAGAACCTGAAATCGTCGGAAACCAGGAGCGTTCAAACCGACGCCTCGGGTCAGTTCGAATTCACGAATGTCCGGACACCTGGAGAATACGCGCTCCAATCGCAGTCGCCCGGGTTTAAGACCTATCGGAGCCCCGAGATTGAACTGGAGAAGAGAGAAGAAGTACGGGTCAATCCAGTCCTGCAGCTCGGAGAAACGGCTGAGACCGTGCAGATCCCTGCTTCCCCCTCTCCTCGGTACACATCCACTGAGTTCAACCGTATCGCAGCAACGAGAAGCAGGAGCAAACCGTATAGTCGTGTCACCAGCACCAACTTGCCGGGGGCATCTGCCTTCGGCGCCATGGACGTCGTCGATCGACCGGCGGAGATATATCCTCCCGCCGACTTCAACACCGAAGCCTATGACCGGATCGACGAGAATGAATTCATCCGAGTTGCCGATCACCCCCTTTCCACCTTCTCCATCGACGTGGATACGGCTTCCTACTCGAACGTCCGGCGCTTCCTGACGAACCGACAGATGCCGCCCAGAGACGCCGTCCGGATCGAAGAGCTGGTCAACTACTTCCACTATGACTATGCCGGGCCGACCGACGGCCGACCCTTTGCGGCCCACATGGAAGCGGCGACGGCACCGTGGAACCCCCGGCATCTGCTCCTGAGGGTCGGACTCAAGGGACGCGAGATCGACCTGTCGCATCGCAAACCGGGGAATTTCGTCTTCCTGATCGATGTCTCCGGATCGATGATGCCTCCGAACAAACTGCCTCTCCTCCGGCGCTCTCTGCGCCTGATGGTCGAGAAGCTCAACCAGGAGGACCGGATCGCCATGGTGGTGTACGCAGGAGCCTCGGGCCTGGTCCTGCCCTCCACACCCTGCTCCGAGAAGCAGAAGATCCTGGACGCCCTCGACGGCCTGCAGGCCGGCGGATCCACCAACGGTGGCGCGGGAATCGAACTGGCCTACAAAATTGCCCGCCGGAATCTGATTTTGGACGGCATCAACCGGGTCATCCTGGCCACCGACGGCGACTTCAACGTCGGCGTCACGAACCAGGGAGAGTTGACCCGAATCATCGAAACCAACGCCAAATCCGGGGTCTTTTTGACCGTCCTCGGTTTCGGCATGGGCAACTACCAGGATTCGACGCTCGAGAAGCTGGCCGATCGCGGCGACGGGAACTACGCCTACATCGACACGTTGCAGGAAGCCCGCAAGGTCCTGGTCGAACAGATCGGGGGTACCCTGGTCACGATCGCCAAGGACGTCAAGATCCAGGTCGAGTTCAATCCGCACGAAATCGCCGCTTACCGGTTGATCGGCTACGAGAACCGTCTCCTGCGCGACCAGGACTTCAACGACGACACCAAGGACGCCGGCGAAATCGGCGCCGGGCACACGGTGACCGTGCTCTATGAACTGGTCCCTCCGGGCGCCGAGGCGGATCTGCCGCCCCGCGTGGACCCTCTGAAGTACCAATCCCAGTCTCGACCCGACCCGGGTTCGGCGAACGGCGAGCTGCTCACCCTGAAGCTCCGTTACAAGGAGCCGAAGGAAGACAGCAGCCGGTTGATGGAAATCCCACTCCGCAAATCGACAACGGACTTTGAGAACGCCTCGAGCGACTTTCGCTTTTCCGCCGGAGTGGCTGGATTCGGGATGCTCCTGCGCGACTCGCCGTACAAAGGAGATCTGACCTGGGATGAGGTCCTCCGGATCGCCCGAAGCAGTCAAGGAGACGACACGGAAGGCTATCGAGGTGAGTTCCTCGACCTGGTGCGAAGAGCATGGGCTATCAGCGAGCTGGAAAACATTGAAGACCGCTGAGCCGAACGCTCCGTCCGCGGCCGAAGGGAGTTGACCATGCCGTGCTCGTCCTGCTGCTCGGCAATGGTGTATCGCAGCGCGATACCCGCCTCCAGCGAGGCTGGACGATCCTGCTGCGAAACCTCGTGCCTTCCGGCACGACCATGGAAGGACAATCCCTTCGGTCGCCGGCCGGAGCGGGGCGAGAGCCACAGCCGGTCCGCGAGAGCTTCACATGGTCCCGGCCACAGCCCCGCCCCGGAGACCTTAGACCGAAACCGTCGTCACTTGTTCTCGTCCGCGACCTTTCCGAGATCATCCAGGACCCGCAGGAGGCCGGTCACCTTGGGACACCAGTCGGCTGGAGTCATTACCGGAGACGGATCATCGAGGTGAAACACGACCCCGAGTCGATCGTCAATGATGGACCGCATCCTCTGTTGGAGATCCTCCCGATCGTCATCGCCGGTCAGGACATCGAAGCGGAAGACCAGCTCGCCGTCGGTGTGAAGGCTCAGGATCGGTTCAGGTGCCAGTGATCCCAGGGCGACGTCGAGCGAGCCCTGCTCGTCGTCTCCCGTCCACTCCACGTCCAGGTTCAGTTTCTGCAACGACTGATGGAACGTCCGGACGGCCTGCACCTGCGATCGAGCCAGCTCCGCTTCGATGCGTTCAAAGAAGGAAACCTCATCCCAGCCCGAATCGGGCCCGAAGGTCTCTACTCCAAGATCGAATTCCGTGTCTGAATCGCCGAGACCGTCCGACTCGAGCGAGACCTCGAGCGGTTCGGAGTCAAAGAGATCGTCGATAGCCTCCGGTTCCGGAGCCGGCGGATCGGGAGGAGAGAAGATCGGTTCCGGCACTTCCACCGCCTGGGCGGCAGAAGTGAACAGTGTGGGAATCAGCAGTCGGAAGCCGTTGGACCGAAATTCCTGGACCTCGACGACAGCGACCTCAAGGTGCTCCATCTGCCGATTCAGAAAATCGACGACCCGTTTGAATTCCTGGGGACACCGTCCCGTGACGTACGCCAGTCGGAGGTGGCCCTCTGCCAACCGCTCGGAGATCCTCCGGATCATCGAGTCGGCCTTTTCCCCGGAGGCGTTCTTCAGGGCGCCGATCCTCTTATCGAGATCCGCTTCGTCAACACCCCAGTCCTCGGCTGTCGTCGCCCCGGCGAAGCAGGACTGCACGCTGGCGACATGCTCCATGACTTCTCCGATGATCTCCCGGCGCGTCCGCTCTTCGAGTGAGGGGACACATTGAACGAAAATCGGCGTGTGATCCCTGTCGGCAAAGACCAGGTCCGCCGTCCATGGCTGATCCCCGAACTCGGGATCTTCGATCTCGAGTCCTGCCCGCATCAGCAGCCAGCCCGACTCCTCGGAATCCGCGGGATCTCCCGCTATAAGACCGGGATTTCGCTCCAGTAGGGAGCGCAACTCGTCCGACCCTGCAAAGAGGTCTTTGCGTTCCATGCGGGCGACCTTGCCCCGACCGTCCACTGCGTAAAACGTCTCGCTCATCATCTCCTCGCCTCCTTCCGTGAGGCGACCGGCGGGTGGGATCTCACTCCGGCCAGCCTCCCGTACCGGTACGGATGCCTGGTTCTGAGTGACCTAGTCTGACACCGGTGCAGAGCGGCAGAGGTGATGTGGGTCACGGATATCGGACGTAGGGGACCCCTAAAGGTAGCGCGCGCCCTGCGGGTCGAGGTCCAGGACCCGGTACTCGGACTTGACGCCCTGCTCCCCCAGGACCGCCGTCATCCACTGTCCGATCTCCGCCCAGCGATTCCGCGCGATCGCCAGCAATGTCGAGCCGGAGCCAGAAATCGTGACGCTCAGGAGCGAGTCCGCCAGCTGGGTC
This sequence comes from uncultured Acidobacteriota bacterium, assembly GCA_963823995.1. Classification (GTDB taxonomy): domain Bacteria; phylum Acidobacteriota; class UBA6911; order RPQK01; family JAPXNP01; genus JARRKC01. The sequence continues at coordinate 162,261 of CAWGNQ010000006.1, read as the reverse complement.
GGCAGCCCGCGGCGCTCGAGGACAGCGTCACAGCCGGGGATCAATGTTGCTCGATACGGCTGATGAAGCCGGTCTCTCGTTGCCTCTGCGAGCAACTCCTCCTTCCCCTCGAGGAGCGCCAGGACCATCAAACCGCATCTCTGCAGACCGAACACAGCATCGGAAAGGGGATAACTCTTCGGCAGTATGGCCCGGGCTTCAGCAGTCGAGACCGTGCCCTCGGGGATGGCCACGACGAACCGGCAATTCAGACGCGAAGGAATCCTCTCTGAAAGCAGGCGTTCACCCTCCGTGCACGAGAGCACCCATCCGCCCAGCAAGCTCGCCGAGATGTTGTCGGGATGCCCCTCCAACTCATAGGCGATCCGGAGCACCTGTCCGACCGGCAGCCACCGGTCGGCGAGCTTCTCAGCGATCCGGATGCCGGCAATGAAGGCGGCTCCGCTGCTCCCCAGTCCCCTGCGTAGAGGGATTTCCGAGTCGACACTGAGTTTCAGCGCCGGAACCGTCAAGCCCAACTCCTCACAGGCTCTGCGCAAACCGACCTCGATCGCATTCTCCTCGGGTTCGAGCCTCCACTCCTGCGGCCATTGGAGTCCCGATCCTCCGGTCGGGCTGACACCGACTCGAAGGTACACACTGAGGGCAGCCGAAAGGGCATCGAAGCCGGATCCAAGGTTGCTCGTACTGCCGGGAACCTGCACGGTAAACTCACCCGTCAAAGCTTCCTCCTCTCCTGTCTTCCAGCACTGCCTCCAAGCCGGACTCCAGCACGTCGCGGTTGGCTTCGGACCCCGTCCAGAACCGAAACTGGGCAACCAGCCAGTCTGTCCAGACCGACTCGGGGGACGCAGCCATCGTTTCCGGCAGGTCGAATGCCACACCCGTCTCACCTGCCTCCCACCCGTCCGCCGAACGCCGAACGCTGTCCATCGCTTCCTTCAGTGGCCCTCCCGGCCCCTCAGGAAGTTCGGGAGTCGTCCGTGCGAGTTCACCCACGACGGCGAGCCCCTGGATCGAGAGCATCGAACCGGAAAAATACTCCAGCCACGGCTTGACATCCTCCACGACCAGAGGTAGACAGGCTGATTCCAGGCCACGGGCCTCGAACAGGCGGTTCAGGATGCGGCAGAGCCGGAACCCGACGTCCGTCCGCGTCAGCACGACGTAGAACGAAGGCCGCCCGGCCGCTGCACTCCAGGCCCCGTAGCGCAGCACGTCGGAGGCTTCCCTCAGGGTGAACTGGCCAGGCGCCACGGTATGGCCGGCATCCTCCACGACGTAGGTCCAAAGGCTGCCTACCAGCGGCCCCAGAACGCGCGTCGGTTGACCGAGCCGCCCCATTCCCAGGATGACTCGGAGATGATCTTCCGGGAGACCCTCCATCCACTTCAGAATCCGCACCGACTCACGTCCATCACCGGGCGTCACGGCGATCTTGACGGCCTGACCCGGCAAGCGTCGCATCTCTTTGTAGAGCTGCGCCAGTTCCTTCGAACACGTGGAAAAATCATGATGGGAGCGCAACACGGGGACGCCCTGGAAGATCGACGTGTCGACGGAGGCCTCCCGCTCCAGGTCGATCCACGAAAAACCGGCTCCAGCTGACCGCTCGAGGATCTTCAGGCGCTCGCCTTCAGGCCCGTCGAAGCGTCCTCCCTGTCCGGCTGAACGGCAGGTTGCAATGAAGCGCGTCGGCGTGTCGGGTAGTCGGGGCAGTTCCCCGGGATCGGCCAGGTAGTCGAAGCGCACTTCGACGAACGCGACTCGACCGGCAAAGATCCGGATCTTCTCATTCAGAATCGAGGGGTGCCGTTCGGCAAGGGTCAGACACAGCGCAGACATGCGGACCCTTCAGGTGTTGATCAGGGCGTCGGAATGCTTTCCCTGCCCCGTCAGGACGTCCAGCTCCTTCTGCTTCTCGAGGCTCTCGCGCGTCCTCACGTTCTCTCCGATGCGCCCCCAGAAGGACTGGAAGTAGTGCCACATCGAGAAAATCGACAGCGCCACCACGACCCAAAGGAGAATGCTTCCGATCGAGAAGAGATAGCTCTCAGGATATCGACTTCCTGCGATCAGAAAGCTGCAACACGCCACCTGCGCAACCATCTTGTACTTCCCCAACCGGGAGGCCGCAATGGTCAGGCCTTCCGCGGATGCGATACTGCGCAATCCGGTGACCGCATACTCTCGCCCGATGATAATGATTACCATCCAGGCCGGGGCGCCTCCGAGTTCGACGAGCGCAACCAGAGCGGCGGAGATCAGGATTTTGTCGGCGATCGGATCGAGCAGCTTACCCAGAGTCGTGACCTGGGATCGTTTGCGTGCGAGGTATCCGTCCAGATAGTCGGTTCCCGCAGCAGCGAGAAAGACGACGAGACCCCAGATCTCGCGGTCGGGAAAGTTCCCGGTCAGCAGGACCACCAGCAACAGCGGCACCAGGAAGATCCTTGACAAAGTGAGTGCCGTGGGAAGGTTCATGTCCGGTCTTTTCTCTGATGACGTTGATCACAACCCGCATTTGCCACAAAGGTGAGAAATGCGGGTTGAATGTGACTTTAGCATAACTCCGAAGGCCCGGCCAACTTGCGTGAGTCACTCCGAGTCGGGTATCTTAGCAGATTCTCGCCACCGAGTTGGCACAGCCGATCGAAAGAACCGTTAAAATAATAAGCGAAACCTTTTAGCTGGTTCGGCATCTCTACGGTCGAATCCAGAATCCACACCCCGTCGCACCAAGGGTCGGGGTGTTTTTTCATGGAGGTTGTAATGAGACGAAAGAGAGTCTTCGCAGGCGCCGGAGTGATCGCGATCGCTCTGGTGGTCGCCTCGGCGTGGAGTTACACGTCGGTGCAACCGGTCGCGACACGCTCGTCTTCAGTGATACAGACGCCCACGGCCCCAGCAATGAATGAACGTACTTCCAGTCAGGACTCGACCGTGAAGGGAGAGGAGCCTCAAGGAGAGGAGCCTCAACAGGAGGCGTCCGACTTCGAAGTGTTCGAGGCGACGGCGTATTGCGATTTTGGAATCACCCATTCCGGCTTGCTGGCCCGCCGGGGAATGGTGGCAGCTGACCCGCAGGTTCTTCCCATTGGATCGATCCTTCAGATCGAGGCCGGCGACTATAGCGGTATCTACACAGTTATGGACACGGGCGGCGTGGTGAAGGGACACCTGATCGACATCTACATGCCGGATCATGAAGAAGCGATTCAGTTCGGACGGCAGAAGATCAAGATTCACGTCCTTCGTCGCGGGTGGCATCCCGACGCCGCACCCGAATTCGAATATGCCCTGGCCGGCTGAGCGTCCATCGACGCGGCAGTGCGACCGTCCGGGCCGGGGCTGACCCGAGGGTTTCTTGCCCGAACAACGTCGAATCTTGCAGGCCAAGCTGGATCGCCTGCCCGGCTCACCCGGTGTGTATCTGTTTCGGAATGAGAAGAAACAGATCCTCTACATCGGAAAGGCGAAGAATTTACGGCTGCGGGTCCGCTCCTATTTCCAGAGCAACCGCGGCCTCGACCCGAAGAGCGAGTATATTGCCCGTCACGCGACGGATCTGGATTACATCCTGACCGACAACGAGGTCGAGGCTCTCATCCTCGAGAGCACGCTGGTCAAGAAGCACCAGCCCCGGCTCAATGTGCGGCTCAAGGACGACAAGTCCTTCTTGCACATCAAGCTGACGGTCAACGAGGCTTTCCCCCGGGTTTTGCTGACGCGCCGGGTGCGCCATGACGGGGCACTGTATTTCGGACCCTATCTGCCCGCGTCGCTTGCACGCAACCTGATCAAGATCATCCACCGCCACTTTCAGCTGCGCACCTGCTCCATTCCGATCGACGGGACGCTCGAGCGCCCATGCCTCGAATTCCATATCCAGCGTTGTCTGGGACCCTGCGTCGAGGGGTTGTGCAGCAGCAAGGATTACCAGCGGGCCGTGCAGGATGTCATTCTGCTTCTCGAGGGGAAGAACGAGCAGTTGATCGAACAACTGACCGTCAAAATGCGGGAAGCCGCCGAACAGGAGCATTTCGAAGCCGCGGCTTTTTTTCGCGACCGCATCCAACTGGTGCGGGATCTGGCGGAGAAGCAGAAGATGGCTCTCGCCGGCGAAGACGACATCGACGTGTTTGCCTACTACCGGGAGGGCTCCCGACTGGCACTGCAGCTGTTCACTCTGCGCAGCGGGAAGGTCGTCGGAAAGCGTGAGTTCTTCTGGGAGGACCTGGAAGTGCTCGATCCTCCAGTCTTCCTGCGCGACGCCGTACAGCAGTACTATCTCAACGCCGGATTCGTTCCGCGCCAGATCTTCCTTCCGGTCGAAATCGAGGACCAGGACATCATTCAGCGGTGGCTCAGCACGAAACGGCTCCGGACAACCCGCAGCAAAGTCCAACTTCTCGTACCCCGGAAAGGCGAGAAGCTCGATCTGCTGCTTCTGGTGGAACGCAACGCAAAAATCTCATTCGAAGCCCGCTTCAAGATTCCCCGTACGGCCAAACTGAAGGTCCTCGAAGAGATTCAGGCGCAGTTGAATCTGCCCCGGATACCTCGAACGATCGAGGCCTTCGATATATCGAACATCCAGGGGGCCGAGCCGGTCGCCTCAATGGTGGTCTGCCGGGACGGAATCATGTCGCGCCGGGATTACCGGAAGTTCAAGATCCGGTCGATCTCGGGTCCCAATGACTTCGAGGCCATGCGCGAGGTTGTCTCCCGACGCTACCGCAGACTCCAGGAGGAGGAGACGGACCAGCCCGACCTGATTCTCGTCGACGGAGGCAAGGGTCAGCTCCACTCCGCCTTCCAGGCTCTTTCTCAGCTCGGACTCGAGGAGACCCCGCTGGCCGCCATCGCCAAGCGGGAGGAGATCATATTCGTGCAGGGCCAGGAAGATCCGGTCCGGCTGGGTCCGGCATCGCCGGCTCTGCATCTCGTCCAGGAAATCCGTGACGAGGCCCACCGCTTTGCCGTCACGTTTCACCGAAAACGCCGGTCGATGCGCGACTTCGACTCGGAGCTCGATCGGGTGCCGGGCATCGGCGCCAAGCGAAAAAAGCGCCTCCTGCAGAATTTCGGGAGCGTCGCGCGCGTTCGGCGCGCCACGGTCGAGGAACTGACGCCCTTCGTCGGCCGCAAGCTCGCCGAAACACTCAAACGAGAACTGGGCGGCGAGCGTACCGATCCCGCAGGCTCGCCGGAGCCCGCTAATGGGTAACAGATTGCGGGTTTTCGGGTGACAGATTTCTGGATGCGTCCCTACCCGCCGTAGGCCTCGGCGTTGTAGAAGGGGGCGAAGGCGGAGATCATGGCCAGAACGAAAGTATGGCGTCCGCCGAGTATGTCGCGCGTCAAGATACCCCAAGGCTCGGCTCCGGTGCCGACAGCTTCCCGGCTCGAGATCCGATCGAGCGCAATGCTCAGCTCGATACCCCGATCGATGACGGGACCGGCGATCGAGGCGGGCACGATCAGACCAGGACCGTATCCGAAGCAACCCGTGTGGCCGTCGGTGACATAGGCGAGGCTGACGAGAAAGACCTGGCGGCGCGGCCCCTGTGATCCGACCACCTGGAATCCGGACTGCAGAGCAAGGTAGAAGTCGGCTTCCGCGCGCTCGCGTTTCAGTTGGAGAATGAGGTTCTCCGCGCTGGAGCGGGCGGCTTCCATCAGCTCTTCGAGACTCAGTGGCAGGCTTCGCACGTCCCCGGCGACGCTGTAGCGCAGGAATTCCACCTTGTCCCGTTCGTCGACGATCGAGGTTCCGAATACCTTCCACGCCTCCTTGACCGCCTCGACTTCATCGAGCGCGGCCGTAGCGATGGCGATTCTCATGACCGGATTCTATCGGGGCTGTCTGACGCTGTTCCGGTCGACGTCAATATGTCGCTGATGGTCCGGTGCAACCGCCCGTTGGTGGCCAGACATTCGCGGTCGTAGATCGAGGTCGACGATCCGTCGAGCCGGGTCACCCGTCCACCCGCTTCCGTGACAATGAGCGATCCTGCCGCCACATCCCAGGGGTGAAGGCTCAGTTCCCAGAAGCCTTCGAAACGTCCGCAGGCGACGTAACAGAGATCGAGCGCAGCGGACCCGTCACGACGCACAGAACGGGCATGCTTCATCATGTAGTTGAAATACCTCAGATTTTCCTCGATCTCTTCGGTTTCGTACGAGAAGCCGGTACAGAGCAGACTATCCTCCAGCCGACCTTCGCTGGAAACCTCGATGTGCTCGCCGTTCAGATAAGCCCCTTCGCCCCGGCGGGCGGTAAAGCACTCCTCGCGCACCGGATCGTACACGACTCCGGCGACCACCTGTCGGTCCGATTCGAGTCCGATGGACACACAGTAGGCGGGGTAACCGTGGGCGAAGTTGGTCGTTCCGTCAAGGGGATCGATCACCCATTTGGTCGAGCCCTCTCCGCCACCGGTACCGCGCTCTTCGGCGAGAATCTGGTGTGTGGGAAAGGCCTCGTGGATGCTGCTGACAATCATCTCTTCCGATGCGAGATCCGCTTCCGTCACCAGGTTCACTCGGCCCTTCTTTGCGACCTTGAAGCCCGACTTCTGCCGCTCCTGGAGTATGCGCCCGGCCTTGCGTGCGATCACATTCGCCAGAGCAAGCGCCTCATTCAGCTCAGTCTTCTCCATCATCCTTCCGCCTTCCCACAATCCCCCGACTTCCTGCCTCGACCGCATGCAGAAGCGCGACTGCCTGCGCGGCAATGCCCTCCGCCCTTCCGATCACGCCCCTGCCCTCCATTGTCGTGGCCTTGACTCCGACATCGAACGGCCGCACACCCAGGAGCCTGGCAATCGTACTCTTCATCGCGGCAACATGGGGTTGGATTTTCGGAATCTCCGCCACGACAACGATATCGACATTCCCCACCCGGTATCCCCGTTCGCGAACCCGACCACAAGCCTGTTCGAGCAGAATCCGGCTCGAAATGCCCCGCAAACCCGGGTCGGTGTCCGGGAAATAGGTTCCGATGTCCCCGAGTCCGGCCGCACCCAGAAGTGCGTCTGTGAGGGCATGCAACACGGCATCCGCATCCGAATGTCCCTCGAGGCCCTGTTCGAATGGAATCTGAACCCCGCCCAGTATGAGGGTCCGGCCCGCTGCGAACGGATGAAAATCGAAACCGATACCGACGCGTGAATCGAGGCTCATGATCCACAGCCTATGAAAGGTCCGATGACGGCGTCAATCCGGGCAGGTCTCGACTCCACGTGATTTTGATGTTGTCCGGATCCCCCGGGACGACCCGAACGGCCTCCCCGAGACGCTCGACCAGCGACGCCTCGTCGGTGCAGCGTACCCGGTCCGCCCGGGCCTGCTCGACGGCTCGTCGCAGGAGTCGCGTCCGAAACCCCTGAGGGGTCTGCGCCAGCCCGAGCGTTTCCCGCGGAATCGTACGGACGACGACCCCGTCGGCGATTTCCTTGACGGTGTCGCGCACGGAGAGAACCGGGATACAGGCCCGGGAACGGCGCATACCCTCCACGACGGAGGCAATCAGCTCCCGGGAAACGAACGGACGGGCCGCGTCATGGACCAGTACATACTCCACATCCTGCCAAAGGGCCTGCAGCCCACACTCCACCGAGCACTGCCGGCTGTCTCCGCCCGAGACCACCCGGATCTCTCCGGGAAGCGTGCCCGCCACTTCCCTCTTGACCGGCTCGACCCGGGTCGCCGGAACGACGACCACAGCCCGGTCGACGAACCCTGCGAAGCGACTGAGGGCCTGGAGGTAGAGGGGGCGGCCCCGCCAGGAGAGAAACTGCTTCGGCATTTCGGACCCGAAGCGGATGCCGAACCCGCCGGCGGCCAGGATGAGCCCGGTGTCTGATGCCTGAGTCATGAGCGTTCTTCAGGACGAAACGGCCTGCGACCCATGGGACCCAAGAGACCCATCCGTCGCGACAACCGGCGACCCCGTCTCATGCTTCCGTAGGTTCCTTCGTGCCAAAGTCCCATCGCTGTCCCCCCTGATCCCAAATCCCTCAGTCTTTCTAAAGCCCGATCTCGTCCAGGAAGTCATTGATCGAACCCACCCCTGTCAGCCGCACCCCCTGCACCGTTTCCGTCAGGGGCAGATTGCCCTTCGGCAGAACAACTCGCTCGAATCCCATATTGGCCGCTTCCTTGACCCGAACGTGAGGGAAACTGACCGAACGCACCTCGCCCGCCAGACCGACTTCCCCGAAAACGACCGTGGAACGCGGCAGCGCCAGATCCCGAAAGCTGGACACCACGGCCGCCACCAGGGCAAGGTCGATCGCGGGCTCAGCCAGGCTGAGACCGCCGGCTACGTTGACGAAGACATCGCTGCCCAGCAGATGGAAGCCCACCCGCTTCTCGAGCATCGCCAGAAGGAGTGAGACCCGATTGGGATCGACACCGTTCGAGGTCCGCCGACCGCTACTGTAATTCGTCTGGCTTACGAGAGACTGCAGCTCGACCAGGACAGGGCGCGAGCCCTGTATCGCGCACATCACGACCGAACCGGAGACTTCCTCCGCCCGCTCCGAAAGGAACAGGCTGGAGGGATTTTCGACGCTTTCGAGCCCCCGCGACGTCATCTCGAAAATTCCGAGTTCATTGGCGGGACCGAAGCGGTTCTTGACCGTCCGTACGAGCTTCTGGTTGTGGTGGCGGTCCCCTTCGAAGTAGAGCACGACGTCGACGATGTGTTCGAGCGCCTTCGGTCCCGCCAGACTCCCGTCCTTCGTTACGTGTCCGATCAGAAACGTCGGCACATGGCTTTTCTTGGCATAGGAGAGAAACTGCATGGCACACTCGCGGATCTGCCCGATGCTGCCGGGTACCGACTCGAACGTCTCCGTGTAAACGGTCTGGATCGAATCGACGATGAGGACTGTCGGATTCAACCGCTCAATCTCCGCAAAGACCGCTTCCAGGCAGGTTTCCGGTGAAATGAAGACATTCGAACCCTGAATGCTCAGCCGGTCTCCCCGCATCTTGATCTGCCGAGCGGACTCTTCACCGGCAACGTAGAGCACCCGCTCCTCGAGCCGTGACAACAGTTCGGCGATCTGCAGAAGCAACGTCGATTTTCCGATCCCGGGTTCGCCGCCGAGCAGGACCAGCGACCCCCGGACGATACCGCCACCCAACACCCGGTCGAACTCGCGATTACCCGTAATCGTGCGATCGAAGACCTGCTGTTCCACATTCGCGTAGGAAATGGCAGAGACAGCTTCTCGGATCCCCGGCGAAGCGGGCGATCCTGCCCGCTCCTCGACCAGCGACTCCCACTCTCCGCAGGTCGGACAGCGGCCCAGCCACTTGACGCTCGCGGCACCGCAGGCCGCACAAACGAACAGCGTTTTCGTACCGGGCTTCGCCATGAGATTGGAATTCTACCTCGGAAGGGTGATGTGGCGACGGCGCCCCCGAGAGAAGGGAGAGCCTGGGTCCTTGGGACCGATGGGACCGATATGACTCAGGGTCGATCGACTCCGTCCCAAACGTTCCCTCCTCCCCCGACCGGGCCGCCTATCCCTTCCCGTCAACCCTTTCGACTCGGGAGCCGATCGAAGTGAGGATCTCATAGGGGATCGTCCCCAGTAGGTCCGCCAGTGCGACTGCGCTGATCGGAGAATCCGGATCGGAATCAAGCAATACGACATCGTCGCCTGGACCGATCGATGGCAGGTCCGTGAGATCGATGGCCGTCAGGTCCATGCTGATTCGGCCGACGATCGGCGCGAACCCCTCTGCAGTCCGAACCTGCCCCCGATTCGACAAGTCGCGGCGATACCCGTCCGCGTAGCCGACGCCGACGATACCAATCCGGCTTTCTCTGGAGGTCCGGAAGCTGGCCCCGTATCCGACGGGAGCACCGGCGGGATGATCGTTGACGGTCATGATCGTGCTCTTCCAGCTGAGGATTGGCTTGAGGTCCAGAAGCGCCGGCGAATTTGCGATCCCGTAGAGCGCCAGACCCGGGCGCACGGCATCCAGACCGGCTGCCGGAAAACCGAGAGCGGCGCTGTTGGCAAGATGCCTTCGGACGTCCAATCCGTCAGTCGCCCTGAGGAATCGGTCGATCTGCGCTCGCGTAAACGCTTCGTCACAGTCGGAGCAGGACAGCGTCGAGAAGACGCCGGTCACCCGCCCCCCCAGACGATCGAGCAGTGGGCGGAGTCGTCCAGGATGGATCCCGAGCCGTCCCATGCCGGTTTCGACCTTAACCTCAACCGGGATACGGGGCGGCACCGCGTCCTCCCGGTATACGGAGGCCGTCAGGTGATGCTCCAGAAACTCCGGGACCTCGGCCTCGCTGCATCCGCCGAAAACGATGATCTCCGCATCGGGAGCATGTCTTCGAAGCAGGCGCGCCTCGCTCAGATCGGCCACGCCGAAACTCCGCACACCGCAATCGAGCAACCTGGATGCGACCGGCTGCAGCCCGTGGCCGTAGGCATCGGCCTTCACGACGGCAATGATCGGTCTGCCGCCCACCAGACGCCGGATGACCCCATGATTGTATTCGAGCCGAGACATCGAGACTTCAGCCCAAGAGCGCCTCATACCGGTTCTCTGGAAAGATTCTCGAACTTGGTCCACTGGTCGATGAAGGCCAGCTTGACCGTTCCGGTAGGTCCGTTCCGCTGCTTGCCGATGATGATCTCGGCCACACCCGATTCCTCTTCGGACTCCTCCTCCTTTGCATAGAGATCGGGCCGGAAGACGAAAAGCACCAGATCGGCATCCTGTTCGATGGATCCCGACTCTCGCAGGTCGGAAAGCTGAGGACGATGGTCACCCCGGCGCTGCTCCGGAGCGCGGCTCAACTGAGACAGCGCCAGCACGGGAATGTTCAGCTCCTTGGCGAGCCCTTTCAGGGAGCGGCTGATCGCGGAGATCTCCTGCTGGCGACTTTCGAAACGCTGTCGCGCTCCCGAAAAGGCGCCCATGAGCTGCATGTAGTCGATGACGATCATGTCGAGACCGTGCTCCACCATCAGCCGACGACTCTTCGAACGCATTTCGACGATCGAAATTCCGGGAGTGTCGTCGATGAAGATTTTGGCCTGTGCAAGCCGGCTGAGTGCCTTGGCAAGACCCTGCCAGTCCCCTTTCGAGAGAAAACCGGAGCGGACCTTGTGGCTGTCCACCCGCGCTTCTCCGCACAAGAGTCTCATCACGAGCTGTTCGGCCGACATTTCGAGGCTGAAGATGCCGACCGTACACCCTTCACGAATGGCTGCGTACTGACCGATGTTCAGCGCCAGACTGGTCTTTCCCATGCCGGGACGTCCAGCCAGGATGACCAGATCCGATTTTTGGAAGCCGGAGGTCATCTCGTCCAACTCGGTGAAGCCGGTGGCCACGCCCGTGACCAGTTCCTTCCGCTCATCGAGCGTGTGAATGTGCTCCCAGGTCGTCTTGAGCAGATCCGAAAGCGAGGTGAAACCGCCACGAACCCGTTCCTGACTGATCTGGAAGATCGACTGCTCGGCTTGTTCCAGAAGCGCCAGCGGATCGTCCTCCGCTGCGTAGCTCCGCAGGAGTATCTCGTTCGTCGAATGGATCAACCGTCGGAGAATCGACTTCTCCTTGACGATCCGAGCATACTGCGCAAGGTTCGAGGTTCGTGGAACTCCGTCGATTAGGGAGGCGATGTACGCCGCTCCTCCCACGACCTCCAGGGCGTTGTCTTTCTGCAGTGCTTCCCGAAGCGTCACCGAGTCGATCGCCCGCGAACTTGAGGACAACTGCTCCATCTGAACGAAGATCCTCTGATGCGCCTCGCTGTGGAAGTCGGCCTCAGTCAAGAGCTCCGCAGCCTGGTCGTAGAGTCGGTTGTCCAGGAGGATCGCTCCCAACACCGCTCGCTCAGCCTCCAGAGAGTGGGGCAGCGATCTATCCAGGGTCAGTTCTTGACTCATCGACGCAGATCATTATGCCGCTTTTCGACCTGCTTTGCAGGAGGGTCGCAGCGTCGGATCGAATGGTCGACACAGGGATCGTCGAATCACGAAAGAGGGTGAAGATCCGGAACGACTATTCCGGTTCCACCGGTTCCTCACTGACCGCAGAAGCAGTCCCCGCCAGTCGTTCGATCTCAGCGACCTTGGCCTTGAGTTCTTCGACGATCCTGTCGCTGGCTTCGCCTCGAGGCATGGTCCGGGCAACCTCTTCGCCCGCTTCCGGCTGAACCGACACCAGCAGCGTGACATCCACGTCGGCATGCGGACGCACCTCGACGGTATAGTTGCCGATACTCTTGATGGGCTGGTGGAGAAGGATCTTCCTCCGGTCGAGGTTGATGCCGCTCGCGGCCAGAATGTCGGCAATGTCCTTCGACGTGACAGATCCGAACAGGACCCCGGTATCGCCGGCCTTACGGCTGACCACGATATGCAACTGCCCCAGTTCGGCGGCGAGGATTTCGGCCTCGCCCCGGTCCTTGGCCTCAACCTTGGCGAGCGCGACGCGCTGCTGCTCGACCATCTTGAGGTTGCCGGGCGTCGCCGGCACGGCAAGGTGTTTGGGAATCAGAAAATTCCGTCCGTAGCCGGCCGCAACCTTGACGACCTCACCACGCCGGCCCAACTCGAACACGTCGTCGATCAGAATGACTTCCATCGAAATCTACCTCATTGAGGGACTAACGCTTGACGTACGGCAGCAGCGCCAGGTGACGCGCCCGTTTGATCGCAATCGTCAATTTCCGTTGGCAGGGCGCGCAGGCACCCGTGATGCGCCGAGGCACGATCTTGCCGTTCTCGGTCACGAATTGACTCAGGAACCTGGCGTCCTTGTAGTCAAAGTAATACCTGCCCACACACATTTTGCAGAATTTGCGTCTTCTCGCCATCGTTATGACTCCTGGCCGGCGTCGCCGGAATTCTCACTCTCTTCGGACGTTTCCGTCGAACTCGCACTCGCTTCTTCAGCAGCAGCGGTCACGCGGGCCTTGAGCTTACGCGCCTTCCGGCGCTCCCTCTTTGTTTCGAACTTCTCAGCCCGCTTGACGTCCGGGTCGATGCGAACCGAGAGGAACCGGATGACGGAATCATTGACCTTGAATCTCCGCTCCAGCTCCGAAATGGACTTGGCCGCCTCTTCCTCAAGGGTCAGTACCGTGTAATAGCCTTCGCTGTGCTTCTGGACAGGAAACGCCAGACGTCGTTTCCCCCACTTGTCCACCTGCACGACTTCGGCTCCCACTTCCTGGGCGACCGTCGAGTAGGTATCGACCAGTTGGTCGACCTCTTCCTCGGTCATCGTGGGAGCGAGAACGAATACTACTTCGTATCGTCTCATGGTCTCAGTCTCCTAGGGTTAAAAGCATGTATCCTACCATACAGTCCTACCATACAGTCCGCGATGCCCCAGAGTCGACAACCGGCCCGGCCGCACCACGGTCGAGTGCACTCATTCAACGGAGCAGCGGCGCAATCACGAGCGCCACGATCGACATGAGCTTGATCAGGATGTTCATGGAAGGACCGCTCGTGTCTTTGAAGGGATCCCCGACCGTATCACCCACGACCGCGGCCTTGTGCGCCTCGGAGCCCTTTCCGCCCAGGTAGCCGTTTTCGATCAGCTTTTTGGCATTGTCCCAGGCGCCTCCGGCATTGGCCATGAACAGCGCCATCAGGACGCCGGACAGCGTCGCGCCGGCCAACATGCCACCCAACGCCGTGGCTCCCAGAAACGCACCGATCACGACGGGGCTGGCCACGGCCACGACACCGGGCGCAACCATCTCACGCAGAGCTGCCCGCGTCGAGATGTCGATACAGCGCTGAACGTCCGGTTTGGCTTTGCCTTCCATCAGACCTTCGATCTCACGGAATTGCCGGCGCACCTCTTCGACCATCTTGAAAGCGGCCTTGCCCACCGACGACATGGTCATGTCCGCGATCAGGAAGGGCAACGCCCCCCCCACGAGCAGACCGACGACGACGGGCGGATCCATCAGGTTGATGGCACTCAGTCCGACGGTCTTTGCATACGCGGAGTAGAGTGCCAGCGCCGTGAGCGCCGCCGATCCGATGGCGAAGCCCTTCCCGATGGCAGCCGTCGTATTTCCGAGAGCATCCAGACTGTCCGTGATCCGGCGGGTCTCCGCTCCCAGCCCGCTCATCTCCGAGATGCCGCCGGCGTTGTCGGCGATCGGGCCGTAGGCGTCGACCGACATCGTGATGCCAACCGTTCCGAGCATTCCGACTGCAGCGATACCGATGCCATACAGGCCCGCCTGATTGTAGGCGATCAGGATCGTTGCCCCGATCATCAGGATGGGTGCCACGGTCGACTGCATCCCGACGGCCAAGCCAGAAATGATGTTCGTCGCGACTCCGGTCTGGCAGGAATCGGCAATCCGCCGGACGGGTGGACCCGCCGTATACCATTCCGTCAGCAAACCGATCACGACTCCTGACAGGGTGCCCATGAAAATCGCGCCGAAGATCTGCAATTCGAGCCCCAGACCGCTGATCGCGAACAGCGCACCGGCCAGCATCAGTACGGCACTCAGGATCGTCGAGGCGCGCAATGCGGCCGCCGGATTGAGGCTTTGCAGGATCTTGATCGAAGCCACTCCGATCAGCGAAGCGATCAGTCCGATGCTGACGAGCAGGATCGGCAATCCCATATAGTAGATCTGATTTTCGGGGGTGATGTTGAGGACCGATGAAGACGCCGTTGCGGCGATGGCGATCGTCGCGATGATCGAGCCCACGTAGCTCTCGAAGATGTCCGCACCCATGCCGGCCGTGTCGCCGACACAATCGCCCACGTTGTCCGCGATCGTCGCCGGGTTTCGCGGATCATCTTCCGGAATTCCCGCCTCGACCTTCCCAACGAGATCGGCGCCGACGTCTGCGGTCTTCGTGTAGATCCCGCCACCGACCCTGGCAAACAGTGCAATGGAGCTGGCACCCATGGCAAAGCCGTTGATGTCCGACGCCAGGAGAAAACCACTCTGGTAGAGGAGAAAGGCCACGCCCACCCCAAGCAGACCCAGACTGGCGACCGAGAGCCCCATGACGGCTCCGCCGGAAAAGGCGACGCTCAGCGCCTTTCCGATTCCGAATTCATTGGCCGCTTGGGTGGTCCGAACGTTGGCCCGTGTCGCGGCCTGCATGCCGAAGAACCCGGCCAGCATCGAACTGCACGCCCCAGCCAGAAAAGCGAGCGCGGTGTGAAAGCTGATGACCGTCGTCAAGAGTGCGAAGACCACGACGATGAAGATCGCCAGAATGGAGTATTCGCGACGCAGAAACACCATGGCCCCGTGATGAATCGCCTCGGAAATCTCCACCATGACAGGGTTGGTGACCGGAATCCTGGCAATGAACAGGAAAACCAACCCGGCGCACAAGAGCCCTGCGAGGCCGATCACCGGGAACCAGAGCGACAATTCTGACATGAGCTACCCCCTCCTCCTCGTCCGTCCGCGTCAGTACAGGATGAACGTTTCGAACCTCACCTTGTGCTTGCTGTCTTGTGCGATCGTCGGCCCGCCGGATCACCGGACGTTCAGGCTAGTTGTACCGGGCCATTGCCCGGTCGACGCCCTCTCGCAGAAAAACCTCGATCCCCTCGATGCAGTGGTCCACCGTTTCCTCCAGAAGGCCCTGTTCGCTTCGCGCAAATTTGCCGAGCACATAGCCCACCAGATCCTCGGCCGGCTGCTCGCCGGCAATGCCGACCCGCAAGCGCGGAATTTCCTGGGTGCCCAAATGATCGATGACCGACTGCATGCCCTTGTGTCCTCCGGCGCTGCCTGAGCGCCGAAACCGGATCCTGCCCAGCGGCAAGGCAACTTCGTCGTAGACGACCAGGCAATCCTCCAGCCGGAGATCGAAGTACCGGATCGCTTCCCTCACCGCCGTGCCGCTCGCATTCATGAATATCTGCGGCTTGAGCAGCATGACGGGACGATCGACCAGCACACTCCTGGCAACGAGAGAGGCGACCCTGAACGACGAGAACGTAAGACCGGAACGCTCGGCCAATCGATCGACCACCATGAAGCCGACGTTGTGCCTGGTCTTCCGATACCGCCGTCCCGGATTCCCCAGCCCCGCGATGAGATACACAGCAGATCCAACCGGTGATGGCGGCCCGTCGGCTACTCCCCGGATTCCTCCTCGCCAGCCTCGGGCTTGGCCTTGCGGATCAACTCCGGCTCTTCGCCCTCACCCTCCGCCGCTTCGACCTCTTCCTCTTCCACCCGCGGCGGGATCACGGTGACCACCACCTGATCCGGTTCCGTCAGGACCTTGATCTTGCTCGTATCCACGTTGAGCTCCGAGACGCGCACCATGTCGCCGATCTCGAGCGCCTCCATCGGCACCTCGATCTCGCTCGGCACGTCGGCAGGCAGGCATTCCACGAGGATTTCGCGGAGCACCAGATCCACGACGCCTCCGGCCTTGACGCCAGCGGCCGTTCCGACCATTTCTACCGGAACCTCGAACTCCATCAGCTCGTCCATCGAGATGCGCTGGAAGTCGACGTGGGTGAGACGGCCGTACACGGGCTCGAGTTGGAAGTCCTTGACCAGGACATCACTGCTCTGCTTTTCCACCTTGAGCGTAAAGATCGTGTTTCGGCCGGCCCCCGACGTCAGGATCCTCTCGACCTGTTTCGGGTCGACCGACAGCACCGTCGTCGGAAAGTCCCGACCATATACGACGCCGGGGATCATTCCCTCGGCTCGTAGCCGTCGACTGGCATTCTTACCCCGCGTCTCTCGAACCTGAGCCTCTATGGTGAATTGGGCCATTTGCCGTCTCCTGTCTCGGAAAAAGCGGTATTTTAACAGGATTCACGCGCTGAAAGCGAATAGGGGATCGATGTCGCCTCAGCCGGGCGGTCTCCTTCCTGCCGCCCTCCTTCTCCCCAAGAGGGCGCAACGGAGAACCGCTATCGAAGTTGCACGAACAGCCGACTGACCGACGTCTCCTCGTGGATCGACTTGATCGCCTCGCCCAGCAGCGGCGCCACACTCAGGACCCGGATCTTGGGGATCCTCTTTTCCTCGCTGAGAGGAATCGTGTTGGTGACGAGAACCTGCTCGAATTCCGACTCCTGTAGTCTGCTGATCGCAGGGCCGGAGAGGACGCCGTGCGTCGCGGAAGCGAACAGGCGGCGGGCCCCCTTTTTCCGCATCTCCCTGGTCGCATTCACAATGGTCCCGCCCGTGTCGATCAGGTCGTCGACGATGATAACGTCGCGTCCGTGCACGTCACCGACGATGTTCATCACTTCCGCTTCGTTGTCGGCCACGCGCCGCTTGTCGATGATCGCCAGATTGGCCTTCAGGTATTTCGCGTAGAAGCGGGCCCGCTCGACACCTCCCGAGTCGGGCGAAACGATGGTCAGTTCCTCGAGGTGCATCTGCTTCAGATGCTCGATCAGAACCGGCGTCGCGTACAGATGATCCACCGGTATGTTGAAGAAGCCCTGGATCTGATCCGCGTGCAGATCCATAGCCAGAATCCGGTGCGCACCGGCCGCAGTCAGCAGGTCCGCCACCAGCTTCGAGGAGATCGGAACCCGGGGCTTGTCCTTGCGGTCCTGGCGGGCGTAGCCGTAGTAGGGCAGGACGGCGGTAATCCGCTGGGCCGACGACCGCTTGAAGGCGTCGATCATAACGAGCAGCTCCATCAGGCTCTCTGCAACCGGCGGACAGCTCGGCTGCACGAGAAACACGTCCTGACCGCGCACGTTCTCGAGAATCTGGAAGCTCACCTCGCCGTCACTGAACCGCTTCAGCTTGACCTTGCCCAAAGGCACGCTCAGATGGTCGCAGAGTTCCTGTGCGAGTGGAAGATTGGCAGCACCGGAGAAGATTTTCAGGGTGGACATAGGCTCACGCAGATACAGTACTCGCTGTTCCCGTCTTCTCGAGCGGAAACTCCTCCGACCGCTCAGAGGATGACTGTTTTTCCGAACTCGAGCCGACCGCGACTAGTCATTCAGGCAGATTCCAGACGCGGCCCATCGTCGACAATACTCCGCACTCGAAAGCGGACGGCACAGGAAGGTGTCCCTCCAACCTGAATCCCTGCACTTCTGAGCCGCCTTGCGCAGCGTCGCAGGCTCCCCCATGCCGAAAACACTGGAACCACTCCCGGCCAGGAGCGCCTCCCGGCACCCTCCCTCCAGCAGGAACTGCTTGAGCCGGTTCAACTCCGGATACAGTCGGGTAACCGGGGATTCCAGGTCATTCCTCAAAGCTCCCCATCGACCCGAATCGCGGACGCTGAAGAACTCGCGAATTGTAGTATCCGGGTCCCGGCTTGTCAACTCGTCGTCGGCCTGCCACAAAGGAGCCTCAAGAGCCTCATAAGCCCGTGCCGCGGAGACCGGAAAGCCGGGCCAGACGACCAGAATCGCCTCTTCGAGGCCGGCGTCGGGAAGGGGCCGGACGAGCTCGCCCCGACCGCTTCCGAAGGCAGTCCCACCCCACAGGAAGAAGGGTACGTCCGATCCGATCCGCGCGCCCATCTCTGACAACTCGCCACGGGTGAAGCGGTCTCCGGAAAGCCGATTGAGCCCGGCCAGGGTCGCTGCAGCATCGCTCGAACCACCACCAAGCCCCGACCCGACCGGGAGCCGTTTGTGCAACAGGATGTGCAGACCGGGCTTGAATCCCGTTCCTTCGCTGAAGATCTCCGCCGCGCGAATCACCAGGTTTTCCCGACCTCGGGGAACTTCGCGCCCTTCGACCTGCAGTGCGATCCCCACCCCTTCGTGCGTTTCAATGTCGATCAGGTCGTGGAAATCGAGCGACTGAAAAAGAGTCCGGATCTCATGAAATCCGTCTGCGCGACGGCCAAGGATCTCGAGCCAAAGATTGATCTTGCCGAAGGCTGGAACGCTGACTCTCACGACGTGCCGATCCCTCGAAACGGAGAAAGTCGAGCCGGCTGGCCCGGTTCGACGCGCTCAGCCGTGGTTCAGCTGCCCGGTGCGGAACGGACGAGCTTGTCGAGCTTCTGCTTCACCCTTTGCGAGTCCACATCCTTATCGGCAAAACGTAACGAGTCCTTGTAGAAGCGGCGAGCCGCATCGATGTCGCCCTTGCGGACATAGAGGTCTCCCAGGTGCTCGAGAATCGTAGAGTCGGTCGATTCCAGGCGGACGGCTTCGCGGAGATGGACCTCGGCCTTCTCCAGGTTGTCCTGCTTGAAGTAGACCCAGCCCAGGCTGTCCAGAAAGGCGCCGTTGTGGGGTTCAAGCTCGACCGCCCTTTGGACGTAGCCGAGCGCCTCGCTCAGGCGGACTCCCCGCTCCGCCAGCATGTAGCCGAGGTAATTCAACGCTTCGGCGTAATCGGGGCGCGCATCGAGGACCTGCTTGAATTCACTCTCGGCGGCACCGTAGTTGGCTTGGCGCTCATAGACGGCACCCAGCTGAAACCGCAGTTCCTCGCTCGACGGAACCGCCTCCAGTCCCTTTTCCGCAGCCTTCTGCGCCCCGCTGAAATGCTCGTAAGTCAGATAGATCTGGCTGGCCGCCAAATAGAGCAACTCGACGTTCCCGGAGTCTTGGGCACGATCCTGAAGCAACTCCGCGCCGGCTTCGACCTCTCCGGACGACGCAAGGGCCTGGGCCCGGGATATCAGGACGTAGGGATCGTCCGGGTGAGCATCGACGAGCCTCTTGGAAAGTGCCAAAGCCTGTTTGTCTCGCGAGGCCCGACTGTACATGTCGACGAGCTGAAGCTGCGAGCCCAGATCCTGTGGCTCGGCCTTCACGACCTGCTCGAGGAGATCGATGGCCTCCGCCCTGCGTGACTCCGCCGTCCGCGACTGGCGTTCGCGAAGGAGCGCCAGATTCTTGAGCAGCAGCACCCGGACGTCCTGCTGGTCCTGGCCGACCTGCTGAAGCAGCGAGTCCAGCTTATCGGCCGCCTGATCCAACTCCCCCAGTCCGGCGAGCGCGTTGGCCAGTGCAATGCCCACTTCGACCCGACTGGGGCTGGTCGTCAGATCGGATTCCTTCTCCAGTTTCTCGAGGATCCCACGGGCGTCGTCCAGGCGATTCACATCGAGGTAGGAGCGCGCCAGATCGTATCGCGTCTCACTGTCCCCGGGATGGTCCGTGTTGAGCTGCTCGAGGAGCGGGATCGCCTCCTGGCCCCGACCGAGGCGCAGGTAGGTCTCCGCCAGACCCAGGGGAATGCGCGTATCCTGTCTCGTCGGATCGCCGTCGAGTCCTTTCTCATAGGCGTCGACAGCCTCTTCGAGCCTTCCCTGGTGGGCCAGAAGGTCTCCCAGCAGACGCATGTAATCCGGAATGTCATCGCGGATCTCGGTCCCGGCTTGGAGCACCCGAATGGCTTCGTCGTATCGGCCCAAGGGGATCAGGGCACTGGCGGCTTCCTTGTAGCAGGCACCGATGGAGGATGGGACCATTTTGCGGAAACGTTCGAAGTACTCGACCGCCTTCTCGTAGTTACCGCCGGCGATCTGGAGGTCCGCCGCTTGCTCCAGCGCCTCGAGGTTCTTTGGGTCGATTTCCAGAGCCTTTTCGAACTCGTCGAGGGCTCGCTTCCGCATGTTGTCCTGGGAATGCATCTGGCCGAAGATGCGACCCAGCATCAAATGTGCGTCCAGATTGCCCGGTTCGACTCGAGTCGTCTCCTGCAGGAGATCGACTGCCTTCGAGACGTCGCCCATTTGGACGAGCGTCTCGGCCAGAGCCACTCGGACTCCGGCGCTTCCAGGATCCTTCGCCAATGCTTCTCGGAACTCTTTGAGCGCCAGCGGATAGGATTCCCGAAACTGATACATCCTTCCCAGACTGAAGTGGTAGTAGGACTCGGCCAGATCGACAGCGCCGAGGGCCGTGGTCCAGCTCGCAATAAAGACGGCGATCAGAATTGTCCGGCTAACTCGCATTGAAATAAGTCCGTGACCTCCTAACTTGGGCCAGATTATCTCACATCGAGACACCGAAGTTTTGCGTCCGTGCCGAAGCGTCAAATCCTCCCGCCTTCTGTCTTCTCAATCGAGTCACTGTGCCTCGACTGCGGCGATGTACTCGAGACTGTTCGCATAGAAGAGCTCCAGGCCGATCAAACCGGAGTCCGAATCGACTTTGACATAGCCTCCGATCTGATCGGCGAGACCGTCGATGAGTTCCGGAAGCAGTCCCGCAATCCGGCCCCCGGCGGGTACCTGGAGGACCGTACCGGCGTTCAGATCACCCTCCTTGCGGAAGACCTGGACCGTAACGTTCGCACTCTCCGTTCCCGGATTGACCAGCACCAGGCCGGTTGAAAGGCCCTGTCCCTGCGCGACATGAGAAAACACCATCTGGCTCGAATTCTCAGAGACGACCTGCAGCGGGACTGTCGACATTCCCTTTCCACCGTAAACCTGAAATTCGGCGCTTCCGACGAGCCCCCCCTGATTCACGTCGACGAGAATCCACCCGCTTACGACCTCGCCGCTGTCCTCGAGCCCGAACAGTTCGGCGACGTCCCGACGGATCGACTGTCCCGCCTCGAGGTCGACGATTACGGGGGCAGCCAGATCCTGTCCGTCGCTTCCTTTGAGCGAGAGCTGCACGTTCAGCTTGAGGGTTTCCGGATCGACCGGATCCTCGCCCTCTGCGGGCTCCGGAGGAATGGGATGGCTGTTGACCAGTTTCAGTGTCGTCTGATTCCCCTCGAACTCCACGATCTGAGGCAGAACGAAACGCGTCGGCGCCGGATCCTCTCCCACAATCGACGCGCAGTCGAGCGCCGACATGCGCTCGGTATCATAGTATCGTTCGAACGCCACAACCCGAGTTGCGGTTGTCAGAACGACATAGCCGTCCTCGAAATCTTCGAAATAGCTTTCCGCAAACATGCCGGCCGTCACCGTATCCTCCGGATCCGGATCGCGCAGGAACTCGACCAGAGAGCTTCGGCGGGATATATCCGCCGCACGGGTTGCAAGCAGCTCGCCGGAGTTGTTGAAGAGCTGAGCCACGAGGTGCACCGTCTGCAAATTGGGGTTCAGCACGACCAGTTCGGTGGCGAAGCCGTCCGCGACCCTCACCTCCGGCACGATGAACTGCACGGAGTTGGGACTGGAAGCAACGACACCGTCGAGACGCTTCAGTACCCGATCACCTATCAGGGAGAAGCTCTTCAGATCGGGTTGGTCCGTGTCGATATCGATCCATCCGGCGATCGTCTGGTCGGGGGCGCTCGACAGAATCTCCTCGGCCGTCTCGGCGAGCTGGCTGCCGGCCGGCACGGTCATCGTCTGCGGATTCACGAATTCGACGACATCCTCCGTCGAGGTGTCATCCGCGAAGAGCTGACCGTCGTTCCTGTAACCGGTCACGACCAGATTCGCATCATCGGCCGAGGGATTCGTCAGGGCCAGACCGGTAAAGAACGTGTCGTTCGAACGCAAGCCGGCAACCGGAACATGCGCCGTGTGCTCGATGAGATCGATCGTATTCGCGTTGAAGTTGACCGCGGCGAGCACCTCATGATCCGGTGTGAACTGCAGCTGCAGCGGTGCGGAGGACAGGATCTCGCCGTCGCTGAGCTCGATCGGACCGCCAATGGAAACACTCACCGGAAACTCGTTCGTCACCAGGTTGAAGACGTCCAGCGTGTCGTAGTACGGCGTCGCAAAGTACATGCGGGTCCCATCCGCGGAGAAGGCCGGCTTAGTTCGCGGCAGGAAACCGCTGTGCGTGAACAGCGGCGCGACTTCGCCCGACGTCTTGGCCACCGGGTCGATGAAGGTGAAATAGAGGGAACCCGGGACCAGAAACCGCCCGTCCGGTGTCGCAAAGACGGATGTCGCCGGACCGAAGGCCAGATACAACTGGAAATCGCCGGTTTCGACATTGAAGATCCAGACACGATCCCGCGACGCGTCAGGCAGAGAAATTTGCGAGGAGTAAGCGAGGTCCCCGATCGCCCCAAACTTCCCATCCGGGCTCAAGGCCACCGTGTTCATGGCTGTGAAGTCCTGTGGATACCGGAAATCCTGATCGTTCGCCTGAGCGTCCGTCGGGGGCGATAACGTCCGTGTGATCTTGAACTGGGCAGGATCGATGAAAGCGATGGCATCGGGGTTCGTGAGCCGGTTCACAGCCGTCGAGTTCGTCAACACGGCCGTCATGAAGCTGTAATCGGAAGCCATCGTGAGTGCCGCCGGCCAGCCTCCGGTCCGAAACTTGAGTCGCGGCTGGATCTCGGTGAGCGACCCAACATCGAATCGAAGGAGTTCATCGGTCCTCATGGAGGCAACAAACGCGGTCTGGCTGTCTGGAGAGAAGACGATGTTGTTGAAGAGAGAGAACCAGACTTGAGTCAGATCGAGCGTCCGGACTTCGAGCGTCTCGACGTCGATGGCCACCAGCGTCGCCACCTCTTCGGCATTGAAATTCTGCCCCTGCCCCTTGGGGATGTTCCGCGCCAGCAACAGGCAGAGAGTCATGACCGTCTTCCCGTCCGGAGAAATGGACAGCTGTCCTGGATTCATCCCGACTTCGAGAATCGAGAGGATGTCTCCCGTCTTCGGATCGAAGACCATCACCTTGTCCGAACCGGGAAAACTCACGAAGCCCTTGGTGGAATCGGGACTGAAGACCACATTGGGGCAGAAGTTCAAGTCGAGCACCTGGCCGGAACTCGTCCGGCGCGGAGTCTCGACCGTCGTCGAAGCGACCGTGTTCGAGAAGAAGGTGGACTTCACAGGAACCGAGTTGACATCGAACTTGAGCGTCTCGTCGACCTCGTCCGGCTTGATCGTCTTGAAGACGCGCTGAGCCGAAACCTGGGTCGTCAGAGAAATAAGAACCGCAAGCAGCAACCATCGCCGAGCCATAAGCACACCATTATACATACGCACCACCCGGGTCACTCTCATTCACCTTGGACGCAGATTGATCCGGATTCTTTCAATCAGCCGGCAGCCCCACTGCTCATTGATCGCCCGGATGATCAGAGGGCGCAGCTCCTGCAGCTGAGTTTTCCAGACGGCATCGTCCACGGCCAGAGTCAAAGTGCGCCCGCTCAGTTGGATCGGTTCCGAGTTGCGGGCCAGCTCTTCACCCGCGATCTGGGGCCAGAGCTCACGGATCAGGACGAGCACGACATCCGGCCGATCGACGGTCGTTTTGAGAATCCCCGGAAGGCAATCACGGAAGCTTCGCACGGCAGAACCTCTCGCAAGTCAGTGAAGAACGGACACGACGTTACTCCGAGGCCGCCGGGCAGGTCAACCGACCCGGTGGATGGCAGGGCTCTCGGGATTCCAAGTTTCGAGGGTCCCCGTCACATTTTCGCCAACGACCTTTACAAGCGGGGTGCATCTTTTTTCTAATAGGCGGGAGTTTGCGGTCAACGAGATGAGTCAGACGCTCTTATTGAATGCGACCTACGAGCCCCTCCAGGTCGTGACTTGGCAGAGGGCAGTGAGGATGATCTACCAGGACAAGGTCGAAGTCCTGGAGCAATACAGCCGTGAAATCCACAGCGTCCGGATCGTCATGAAGGTCCCTTCCGTGGTGCGCCTGCGGCATTATGTTCGGGTCCGTCACTCTCATACGCGGGTCAAATTCTCTCGCCAGAACCTTTTCGCCCGTGACAAGTTCCGCTGCCAGTACTGTGGCCGGCGACTTCCCGTCGCGGACTTGACCTATGATCACGTCGTCCCGGTAGCACGCGGGGGACGCAAGAGCTGGGAGAACATCGTTACCTCCTGCATACCGTGCAACCGCAGGAAGGCCAATCACACGCCGGAAGAGGTCGGAATGCAGTTACTGAAATCCCCGGCAGCCCCGGCCAGCTTTCCGGCCAGGGCCCAGCTCCTGTTCTCGAGAATGCAGCCACCCCACTGTTGGAGGATGTACATCTTCAGCTGACCATCGGTACGATTCGGCATGCCTTCCTCCCCTCGTTCCGCTCCAACGTTGCTCGTTCTGGCCCGCTACCCGCGCGAGGGTCAGGTCAAGACCCGACTGGCCGCCACGCTCGGCAAAGACCGGGCACTCCGCATCTATCGTGCCATGCTGCTCGACTCGATCGATCGCTTTGCACTGATACCTGCCGTGCGGCGCTGGATCTTCTTGAGCGGATGTAGCGAAGCGGAGGGCCACGCACTCGCGGCGTGTGCGGAGCAGGGCCGGCACTTCACGGTCGCCATGCAGGAGGGCGCGGATCTGGGAGCCCGTCTCACGAATGCGTTGCAGACCTGCGGCGACTCAGCCGGCGGGTTCCTGATTCTCGGAGGGGACAGTCCGACGGTGCCACTGGATTACCTTCGGCGAGCCGGAGAGCTGCTGTCGAGCGTACCGGTTGTCGTCGGGCCCGCCCTCGACGGCGGTTATTACCTGCTGGCTCTCCGGGAAGCCCGCACTGACCTGTTCGACGAAATCGAATGGGGATCGCGCCGCGTTCTCGACCAGACGCTGTCCCGCCTTCCGGCGCCGGACTATGTGCTGCTGCCCCCCTGGTCCGACATTGACACGGCCCACGACCTTGCTCGAATCCGCGCTCAGATCCGGGACTCGGCTCAGTGGCGAAACAGCCGGCTTCGGGCCGCCCTGGTCGATCCGGATGAAACGACCGACGGAATGCCGGCATCTAACAGAGAGTAGTGGATTCCGGGCGGTCACCGCCACTGACGACCGGCTCCGACCGGCCCTGCGGGTGAGCTCACGCGAATCGCCGTGGATACTGGCTTGACGCAGTTTCTGTGATACTTTTGAGGGGGCGATTCATCATAGACAGTGATGGGCCGGTGAGGTTGACCACAACCGCAACGGGTTTTTAGAATCTATTGAGTATACGAGCTTTCGAGGTGTTCTTGATCGATGTCTGCTGAGGAGCAAAGCTTCCTGTTGAAGGTCAAGCAATTTCTGGAACGACTGTTGGCCCTGAAGGTCACCGAAGGGGAGCGGGTTCGCTACGCCGACGATCCCCTGAATGTTTTCGGCGAGGATTTTTCCAATCAGCGGCCGCTCCGAGTCGCGGCGATTCTGGCCGTTCTCTTCCACATCGTCCTCTTCCTGATCAGCCTGCCCTTCCTCCACAGCCAGGTTCTGCTTCCGAGCAAGGACATCATTTCGCTGGTTCAACTGGCCCAACCTTCCCTCCCGAAAGGCGGCGCTCCTCCACAGCCGGAGGTCGAGAAGCCGAAGCCGAAGGAAGTCGTTCCCAAGCCAAAGCCGATTCTTGTGCCAATCCCGGACCCGACGCCGTTCGAGCCCGAACCAATCGAGCGTGAAGTCGTCCTGAACTCCCCCAAGGTGGTCGACGAAATCTCCGCCGATCTCAACCTTGGTGACATATCGGCGCCCTCGGGAGGCGGCCAGGGCACCGAAGGAACCGGCACGGGCAGCACCACCGGTGAGGGCCCGGCAGCGGGCGCAGGCGATGGTGTATATCAACTGGGAGGTGGGGTTGCACCACCGGTCATCATCCAGCAAACCATGCCGGCCTACACCGATGAGGCGATCAAAGCCAAGGCTCAGGGCGTCGTACTGCTGATGGCGACCATTCGAAAAGACGGACGGGTGACCGATTTCCAGGTAGTCAGGGGACTGGGGTACGGTCTCGAAGAGAAGGCCATCGAAGAGATCGCGGCGAACTGGCGGTTTCGTCCCGGTACCAAGAACGGACAGCCGGTGAATGTTCGGGCAACGATCGAGGTGCAGTTCAACCTGCGCTGAGGTCACGCATCCTCTCCAGCCTTACAGAATCTAAATCAATGCGAATCGTTGCACTCTGGATCGCTGCGGGCGTGTTTGCCCTCGACCTGCTCACCAAGTGGTGGGTATCCAACCTCGTTTGGCTGCACTATCGTTCCTACTCCATCATCGACGGCTTCTTCAAGATTCAGTACGTCCGCAACGAGGGCATCGCATTCGGCCTGTTTCACGATTTCAACAGCCAGTGGAAACCGGTGGTTCTTTCCCTGGTGGCTCTGGTCGGGATCGCGCTCGTCTCCTACTACATCCTCCACACACCTAAGGAGGATCGCTTGACGCTGATTTCTCTCGGCCTGCTGCTGGGCGGAATTCTCGGGAATTTCAGCGATCGTCTGGTACACAAGTCAGTGGTCGATTTCATGACGCTGCATTGGTACAACCAGTACTTCTGGCCCACCTTCAACCTGGCGGACGCAGCGATCAGCACGGGCGTCTTTCTGATTCTCGTCAAGACCTTCGTGGTCGACTCCCGGCGCGCACGTCATGCTTCGGAGTTGCTGCTCCTGCCCTTGCTCTGGCAGATGCCTGCCTCGCCGGGGACCGAGACGATCGTCGCCCGCCTGCAGGACAAGTACGACCACATCTCGAGCTTTCGCGCCCATTTTCAGCAGACGTTCCGCAGCCGCGGAATCTCGGAGACCGAGAGCGGAATCGTGATGATGAAGCGCCCCGGCCGCATGTACTGGGAGTATCAGTCTCCGGTCGAGAAGTACTTCGTCGCCGACGGCAAAAAGACCTACTTCTACGTACCCAGGGATCATCAACTCGTCGTCTCGGACCTGGATCTCGAGAACCAGGAATCCCCCCTGCTCTTCTTACTCGGCCGTGCCGACATCGAAAGAGACTATCTGGTTTCGCGGGAGAAGGAGGCAGAAACCGTCGATCCGGGCAACATCCTGCTCCGACTCACGCCGCGAAAGCCTCAGCCGGATTTCTCTTACGTGTTGGTCGAGATCGTCGCTTCCGATTATCTGATCCGGAGACTGGTCGTCGTCGAGCCGATAGGACAGGAGAACGAGTACCTCCTGACCGATTTCCGGCAAAACGTGCAAATTCCCGATCGGATCTTTAGACTGAAGATTCCGCCCAATGTGGAAGTGATCGAGCAGTAGAGCATGGAGGAGAACAGGGTGAAGAAGAGGCGCGCATACATCTCGGCCGTTGGCATGTACGTTCCGGAGAAGGTCGTGACCAATGACGACCTCGCCAGGAAGGTCGACACCTCGGACGAATGGATTCACGACCGCACCGGCATACGGGAAAGACGATACGTGGAGAACGGGCAGTGCAACAGCGATCTGTCGGTGAAGGCGATCGAGGACTGTCTCGCATCCGGTCGGTGCGGGCCCGAGGACATCGACCTGATCATCGTCCCGACGGTGACACCCGACATGATGTTCCCTTCGACGGCCTGTGTCGTTCAGGACAGGATCGGAGCCAAGCGAGCCTGGGGATTTGACCTGTCGGGCGCCTGTTCGGGGTTCCTCTTCGCACTGGCGACGGGCGTACAATTCATCGAAGCGGGAACTCACCAGCGTGTTCTGATCGTCGGAACGGACGTGATGACCAGCATCGTCGATCCGAAAGATCGTTCGACCTGTGTACTGTTCGGCGATGGAGCCGGGGCGGTTCTTCTGGAAGGCTCGGAAGACGAAGGGATCGGAATCGTTGACTTCGTCATGCGCGGCGACGGTGCCGGCGGCAAGTTCCTCTTCATGCCGGCCGGGGGAAGCAGGAATCCGGCCTCATGCGAGACCGTCGAACGCAGGATGCATTTCGTGCAACAGGATGGCCGCTCCGTCTACAAGTTCGCGGTCAAGTACATGACGGACGTCTCCCTCGACGTCCTCGGACGCAATGGTTTGACGGCCCAGGATCTTCGGCTCTTCATTCCCCACCAGGCGAATCTCCGCATCATCAGATCGACTGCGGAGCGTCTCAAGCTCAGGGACGATCAGGTCGTCGTCAACATCGACAAATACGCGAACACGACGGCCGCCACCATCCCCATCTGCCTGTGTGAGAGCTACCGCGAGGGGCGGCTTGCGAAGGGAGATCTCGTGCTGCTCACGAGTTTCGGCGCCGGATTCACCTGGGGCAGCGTGCTCCTGCGTTGGGGAATCTAGAATCGTCTTCCCGGCGGCCTAAATGAACATTTCTTCGTCGGAGAGGTTGGCCCCGCGCTTCGTAGTGGCCGACTTCCTTGCGAAGAGGTAGTCGATCCCGGTCTTCAGGCCCCGGACGACGGAGGCGATCTCCACCACCGGCTTCAGCACGTCCTGCTGAATAATCTCCGTTGTCTGCCGGAATTTTCCAACCGTGTCCGTGACCGCCTCGTCGACCTTCTCCGCTTGACGCGTTCCGACATCGACGATCCGTTCCACAAACCGATCAAGGTCCCGGGCCCTGTCCTCCATCATCTCATTGACTTCGGCCGCTCGGGTACCCAGGTTCTCGAAAGCGGTCTTCACCTGCTCGAGACCGGCGGCGACATCCTGAAACTGCGACAGAACGTCGCGGGCGTCCTGCTCCAGATCGCTCGAAAGTGAAGACAACCTGGCCACTGCGTCGTTCGTGGAACGCAGGGTACGCAAGACGAAAATGCCCTCCAGGACGATCGACAATGCCGTCACTCCCACGAAAATGACCAGTAAAGTCTCGACAGCCAACGTGACCCCCTGTTTCCTGCTCTCGTGGAACTAGCTGTTTTCTTCGGCGCCGGTTTCAAGCTTGCCCTTTTCCTCGTGATAGGCACGCTTGCCGGCTTCGATCGCCGATGAAATCTGGTCCTTCTGCTTATTGACGACGTCGCGGCCCTTGTCGATGCTGGAGGACAACGTGTCACCCAGGTTCTGTCGAGTGGACGAGACGTATTCCCGTCCGGCCTGGACTTTCTTGGACACCTGGTCCGCTCCGGTTCGATATCGATCCTCCAACAACTGCCGGGTCTCCTCCCCCGATTTGGGTGCGAAGAGCAAGGCAACCGAGGCTCCCACGAAGCCCCCGATCAGGAAGTAAAGCAGCTTCTCTCCACCTTTGGCCATTCTGACTCTCCTTACTGGAAACGAATAGGTATTACCCCAATGGATCGTTGATGTAAAACAACTTATATCTTCCTGCAAGAGTATCATAAGTGTTCGATGGATATGAATGAGTTCCCCTCCCGAGAGATCGATCGGATTCCCAGGGCCCTGACGATTGCCGGAAGCGACAGCGGGGGCGGAGCCGGCATCCAGGCCGACCTCAAGACATTCGGAGCGCTCGGGGTTTACGGCATGTCCGCAATCACTTCGGTCACCGCCCAGAACACGGTGGAAGTCGGGGAGATCTTCGATCTTCCCCCCGACCTGATCCGCCGTCAGATCGACCTCGTCGTCGAGGACATCGGCGTCGATGCGGCCAAGACAGGCATGCTGTCATCGCTCCGAATCATCGAAACCGTGGCCGAAGCCGTAGCCCGCCACGACATCGGTACTCTGGTAGTCGATCCCGTGTTGATCTCCACATCCGGAGCGCCGCTTATCGAGAACGCGGCCGCGACGGCCCTCGTCGAGCTCCTGTTCCCGCGAGCCCTGGTCGTTACGCCCAACCTGCATGAAGCCGGGGCGCTGACGGGGAGACCGGTCCGGACCGCTGTGGAGATCGAGGAAGCAGCTGAGGTCCTGCTCGCAGCGGGTCCGAAGGCGGTTCTGATCAAGGGGGGTCACCGCGGCGATGGCGAGGATGCCGTTGATTTGTACGCCGACGCCACCCGAAGGGAATGGCTTACCGCCAAAAGGGTTGCCACCCCCAACACCCACGGCAGCGGGTGCACCCTCGCGGCCGCCATCGCCGCCGGCCTGGCAAGAGGACTCCCCCTTCTCCCGGCCTGTCGCATAGCCAAGCAATACGTCACACGTGCGCTCGAGCACTCGCTCACGCTGGGACATGGCCCGGGGCCGTTAGGACACTTCTTCGAACTTTGGAAACAGGCCTGAGCGGGAGTATCTATCCCGTTGCCCCCTCCTGCTTCGCGTAGAACGGACAGACGTCGGGCAAGAAGCACTCGGGGCATTTTGGCTTCTGCGCCTTGCAGATCTGTCGACCATGCCGGATGAGGCGGTGCGACAGATCGATCCACTGCTCGCGGGGAACCGTCTCCATCAGCTCTTTCTCGATTTGATCCGGCGATTTCGAGCCGACCAGGCCGAGACGGTGAGACAGTCGTTTGACGTGTGTATCGACGACGACACCGTCAGCAATTCCATACCAGGAGCCGAGCACCACGTTGGCCGTTTTCCTCGCCACACCCGGAAGGGTCAGCAAGTCCTTCATGTTGTCCGGTACTCTGCCTCCGAACTCCTCACGGATCCGTCGGGATGCCCCTATCAGGCTGCGGGTCTTGTTGCGGAAGAACCCAGTGCTGCGAATCCTTTCCTGAAGGTCGTCGGAGTCGGCATCGGCCATGGCCGCCGCATCCGGATAAGCCTCGAACAGCCCCGGCGTCACCTGGTTTACCCTGTCGTCGGTGCATTGCGCCGAGAGGATCGTCGCCACCAGAAGCTCGAATGCGTTGGAGTGATGCAGCGCACAGGCCGCATCGGGATAATGATCGGCAAGGCGTTCGAGGATTTCGGTGATGCGCCGGGATTTCCCTGCCGCACGTTTGGATGGCATGCCGCCATCTTAGCAGAGGCCCACGGCACCCTCTGCAACCTCGCGGACGATCAGGGATCTTTAATGGTGTAGGGGAAATCGAAATTGACAAAAGGCTCGAGCATCATGCGACTGACGAGGTTTCTCATCCTGGGCATTCTTGGAGGGTTCTTCTTGATCCTGTTCCTGAGTGTCTCTCAGGTCCAGGCAACGCTGAAGTACAAGAAGGAAACCGGGAAGAAGTGCACCTTCTGTCACATCAGCATTCCGGAAAAAGGGGATGAAGATCCCCAACTGACGGAAGACGGCAAGAAGTTCCGCGACAACGGATACCAACTCACCGCGGAACAGAAGAAGAAGCCGGACTAGGCAATTCGAGATCTGAGCTTCCCAATTTTCGATTTGGAGAAAGGGCCTGTTCGTCCGTGTCGCCCGGGACTTGGCTGTCCGCCCAAAGTCGAACCTGGATGATCGCGGATCTCGGATGCCTCAGAGTTCTTTGGCCGTTGGAGACGGGACACGGCGAGCGGGGCGTCGTTTCGAGGACTGGCGATCGCGGACGGCGACGGCCGCCCCGACCAGCACCACGCCCACAAGGAAGCCGATCGCGGCGGGGATATAGGGTGAATCTCCAAGCATCGAGGCCCAGCCGTGACCGTTGAGACGGAACTGATACTCCCCGAGCGGCACCGCATGGTCGTCGGTGTCCAGTAGCCGGAGATCCAGTGCCAGGCGTTCGCTGCCGGAGGGGCTTCCCCGGAATGTCCACTGCCATGCCGATTCCTCCCGAGGCGCAACCACCTGAACGGTCTCGCCCGACTCGAGAACCGGCTGCAAGAGGCCCGACCACGACTGCCAGGAAGGCTGGACCTTAAGGCCGTCTCCAAGGGCCGAATAGAGCGCACGCTCATCCTCCGTGAACTGTACGGTGTTGGGGGATGCCGCCCGGACGACCAGGCGCGCCCTTCCGTTCGGATCCTCCGGAGGATGGAGCTCGAGGCTCCCGATCGGTTGGCTGAGCAGATAGACGTCGGCGCGTTCGACACCATCGTCTTTCTGCTCCGACGACGGGCGCAGACTGAGACTTTCCGCTAACCGGTCGGCGCGCTCCAGGGCCTCCTTGACCTCCTTGGTTCGCAGATAGGTCGCTTCCAGGCTTTCACGATTGGAGGTCAAGGCCAACAGGTTTCCCTCGAGCTTGGAGGCCTTCTTGCGGGCTTCACCAAGATCGCGGGTCAACTTCTCCCGTTCCTGGGTCAAACGCGTGACCTTGCGGTCGAGTTCGCCGACCTCGCCCGACAGCCGAGTTCGTTCCTGGGTCAGCTCATCGATATTGCGCGTAAGGTTGCCGACCTGCTGATCGAGTTTCGAGGTCGAACCGACCTGAACGTCGAGCTTGCGGGCAATCGCATCCACCTGCTGCTTGAAGTTCCGATTCTGCTCTTCCAGTCGGGCACTTTCTCTCTGGAGCCGGTCCCGCTCTGCGACGGCCTCATCGTACTTGCGCTGCAGATCTGCCGTATTCTGATTGACCGAGGACAGGTTGGATCTCACCTCGATCATCTGGCTCTCGGCCGCCTTCCTCAGTCGCCGTTCGTCGGCCAGTTGTGTTTCGGCCTGAGCCAGCTTCTCGCGAAGGTCCTCGGCATCCTTTCTCAATGCCTCCATTTCCGGAATGGTCGAAAGGATCGCCTTTTCAACGAATTTCTCGGAGGTGCCGGTCGTATCGGCAAACTGGTTCACGATACGGTCGTACTGGTCCTTGACGAATTCGGCCTTGGCTTTGTCCAGTTCGCTGTAGGTCAGTCCCTCGGTGAACGTATCGGCCAAGGCACGATCGAAGGACGCGCGCTGAGGAAAGGTATACGGAATGGACTGGCCGAAGTCGAAATAGACACCTGCTCGTCTGGCGAGGTCGATGGACGCGATCTTGAACTCGACCTCCGAGTCCTTGAAGTTCACTTCAAGAATGCGCACCTGCTCGCCGACTCTGAAAGTCAGCGGCTCTCCCAGATTGCTCGTCGCCGGGACCACGACCTTGCCGCGAAGATGGAAGGTTTGACGCTCGCCTCGGACCGGCTGTTTGAGGAAGAGAGCCTTGTTCTCGAACTGCTGCTTATACTCGTTTTCGACCTCCTTGCTGACACCCGCCAGCAAGAGAGGAACGCTCATCCAGAAAACGAGAATCGCCGCTCGGCGCCGGATCGCCATGATTCTCATCAGTCAGTCTCCTCGGGTATTCTCACGGATTCTAGCATACGCCCTCCGGGCCCCCTGTAAGGCGTAGGGAAGCGAGATTTGAAGTTTCCTGTATTCTGTATTCCTGATGCCCCACACGCTCTCCGTCAATGAGATCTACTTCAGCATCCAGGGAGAGTCCACGCGGATCGGGGAACCCTGTGTTTTCGTCCGCCTGGCCGGCTGCGACCTCCGCTGCCGCTGGTGTGATACAGAATACGCGTTCACCGAAGGCCGTCGCCTCGAGATCGAGACGATCATCGAACGCGTGCGGACGTTTCCGACCAACCTGGTCGAGATCACGGGCGGCGAGCCGCTGCTGCAGGCGGCCGTACACGATTTGATCCGTCGCCTGGTCGAACTCGAAATGACGGTCCTGATCGAGACCGGCGGTCATCGCGACATCCGGGACGTCGATCCGGCCGCCATTCTGGTCTACGACATCAAGTGTCCGGACAGCGGAATGAGCCGGCACAACCGGTGGGACAACCTTGAACTCCTTCGTCCTCGGGACGAGATCAAATTCGTGGTCGCGTCGCGGGCCGACTACGAGTGGGCACGTACGATCGTCCAGGAGAATGAGCTCGTCAGACGCCATCACGTTCTGCTCTCACCAGTCTGGGATGCAGTCCCCCCGCGCGATCTGGCCGAGTGGATCCTGGAAGACGGTCTGCCGGTGCGGATGCAGGTTCAACTCCACAAGATTCTATGGGGAGCACAAGCCCGGGGAGTCTGAGGGAGTGGACACCTGGAACTTTCGATTTGAGGAGCGTCGGTGCTCCCCAAATTCCCTTCTACCACCATTGGCCGCGGGCTTTTCCGAGCACTTTGAGCTGATCCGCCAGCAGGTTGAGCGACAGAACCAGACAGAAGACCACAGCCGCGGGAATGAGCTTCCACGAATGAGCCATCACCGCGTCCAGCGTAGCGGCGTCGTGAAGCAGTGTCCCCAAACTGGCATTCGGTTCTTGAACTCCGACTCCCAGGAAGGAAAGCGTGATTTCCGCAACGACGAACATCGGAAGCAGAAAGCTTCCCTGGACGATCAGTGCATTGGTGGTCAGTGGCAGCACGTGACGAATGAGAATGCGCGCCCGGGATGCGCCCATCCCCCGGGCTGCAAGTACGTGGGGTTGAGAACGGATGGCCAGCACCTGCCCCCGCACCACTCGGGCAACCGCCGCCCAGCCCAGCAGAACGAAGACCAGGACGATCATCGCCAGCGTGCCGTTCGCTGAAAGACGAATCGGCAGGAGCGCTCGGACGCCGAGCACGAGGAACAGCCCGGGCAGGGACAGAAAGAGATCGCAGACCCGCATGAGGCCGCGGTCCGTCCACCCTCCTGCATAACCGGACAGGGCGCCGACCAGAGTGCCGCACCCCAGAGTCAGGGCAATGGCGAGCAGAGCCGCCAGGAAGGAAAATCGCGTTGCATACAGAAGTCGACTGAACAGGTCGCGTCCGAGGGAATCGGCACCCAGCAGAAACATCGGGCCGGCAGATTCCGGAAGTCCTATCAAATGCGTCCGCAGGCGAAGGCCCAGGAGCCGATAGGAACTTCCCGGCGAGAACCAGCGCACCTGCTCCAGAGACGACACAGGCCGTGCTGCCGAGTTGGGACGGACGATGAACGGTCCGATGCGCCCTTCTTTGAAATCCACCCAGACCCACCGGCTCGGAGGGGCGTTGCTGAAATCTCGAAACTGCCGGTTCGGCGGGTAGGGCGCCACGAAGGGCACGGCGCATTCGAACACGATCACCGCGAGCAGAAGGATCAGCAGCAAGCCGAGTCCGGACCTCATTCCCTCACCCTCGGATCGTTCAGCGCCAGGAGAACGTCCGCCACGAAGTTCGCCCCGACGACGAAGCCGGCCGACACCAGCACAGCCCCGAGGGCGACATGCAGGTCGCGAGCGAGGATCGAATCCACGGTCAGAGCCCCGAGGCCGGGCCACGAGAAAACCTTTTCGACCACGACGGCGCCCGAGAGCAGCCCGCCCAGTGTCAGTCCCAAAAGAGAAATCGCCGGATTGGCGGCATTTCTCACCACGTGAAGCAGAACGCGCCGCCTGGGCAAGCCCTTGGCGACGGCCGCCGCAATGTAAGGCTGTCCAAGCACCGTCACCATTTCCAGTCGGAGCGTCCGGGCAAACAGCGCCCCCGCCGGAACGGCCAGCGTCACGGCGGGCAGAAGAACTCCGCCAAGGCCGGGTCCGGAGAAGAGAGGCCATCCCCAAACGAGGGCCAACCAAAGGAGGATCAACGCCGCCAGAACTGTGGGAATGGACATGCCGACCAGCGACAGGATCAGCATCGTCCGGTCCGGCCATCGGCCCAGATGAAGCGCCGCGACGACCGCCAAGGGTATCGACCATGCCAGGCTCATCGCCAATGCTGCGAGCGTGAGGAAGAGGGTCCGGCCAAGCCGTTCCCTGATGACGTCGAAGGCGGGACGTCGCTGGGCGAAGGAGTAGCCGAGATTCCCCCGGAGAGCCTGCGTCAGCCAGAGGCCGTACTGCACGGGGAGTGAGCGGTCCAGACCGAATTCGGTGCGAAGCTCGCTCACAGTGGAGGAGGAGATCGACGGGTTCATCTCCATCTCACTCAGGTAGTCGCCTGGAATCAGCCTGAACAGACCAAACACCAGGAATGAGAGGAGCAGCAGAGTGGGAATGGTCTCGATCGCCCGACGAAGGGCGAAACGAAGGAAACTGCTCACGGCTGTTCTCGATAGACCTGCCAGATCCTGGCCCATGCGTAAGGAAAGACTTTCGCGACTTCAAGACCGCGAACCGTGCGGACACGTCCTATGAGGACGTCGGGGTTGACCAGTGGAATCAAAGGACTCTCACTCGCCATGATTCTCTGGACTTCCTCGAAAAGCGCAAAGCGCTCCTTTCGATCCAGAGTCGTACCGAGGTCGCCCATGATCCCGTCGATCCTGGTCTCCCAGCTCGTCGGGCTGCCCCCTCCCGGAGGTTTCCAGACATGCAGGTCCCCCGAAGACAGAAGGAAATTCTTCATGTCGAGCGGCTCGAGAGGAAAATCCAGATCCATGAGCGCGGCAGCATAATCGCGCGAGCGCATGACACGGGAAATCACGGATCGAAATTCTTCCTGGCGGATGTGCACGCGAATGCCCAGCGCGGCCAAATCCTGCTGAACCACGGCAGCCGTCTTGCCGGACACGTCGTCGGAGCGGGTCAGCAGATCGAACTCGACGGGTACGCCTTCCGGATCCAGGAGAGCCGGTTCCTCAGCGTCCTGTCGCCACGAAAAACCTGCACTGCCCAGGAGTGCCTTTGCGGTGTCGAGATCGTGTCCGGGACGATTCGCCAGCCGCACGTGCCAATTCTGGTTGGCCGGAGAAACAAAATTGTTGGCAGGCGAAGCCAATCCTGCGTAGACGGTCCGAGCAATGGCCTCCCGATTGACGGCAGCGTCGACGGCCCGTCGAAATGCAGTGTTTGAGAACCAGCCGTATTCCCTGCTTCGCTTTGTGCCTTCCGGCTGATTCAGATTGAACCAGAGGAAGGAAAGGCTGTTGGAAGGACCCAGGTTCTCAACGATCAGATCGTCCCGCTTCTGCAGCAGCATGAAGTCCTCGGGCCGCAAACGATCCGACAGGTCCAGATTGCCGGATGCAAGACGCAGGACCTGAGCACTTCGGTCACTCACGTACTCCAGAACGATCCGGTCCAGGTAGGGCAACTGAACGCCCGAGACATCGATCTTCCAATAGTAGGAATTACGTTCGAACGTGGTAGCGACGCCCGGGTCATGCCGACTGATCGTGAACGGCCCGAGACCAGCCATCGCCGAGGGCGGTGTGGACAAGTTCCAGGCTTCCTCGATCGGCCGCCCTGCGTTGGATTCGAGGCGCCCGTGCGGAAGGACCGGTATGGTCGACAAGAGATACTCGATCGCGGCATAGGGTCGTGCTGCATGCACGACGATCTCGTGGTCGTCAACGATCTCGACGCACAGCCGCTCGCCGGCCACCATCAGGGAGTCCTTCAGCACATTGTGGGAGCTCGGATCGAAGATCTTCTCGAAGGTAAATGCCACATCCGAGGTTGAAACCGGCGTTCCGTCCGAGAACACCAGTCCGTCGCGAAGTTGCATCCTGACGCTCGCCCCGCCGTCTTCGAGCCGGAAATCGTCGGCCACTCCGCCGACCACCTTTTGGGCCACCGAATCGAATTCGAGAAGCGTCCCCGTCGTCAAGGATGCCATCAGCTTGGAGCGACTGTCCGAGGCAGCCAGGTAATTGAAGGTATCCGGCTCACCGGAGAGGGCATATCGAAGCTCCCCCCCGGCATGGCCCCGGACGTCTACGCGAGCTGCTCCGACGGGAGGGAATCGCAGACTGTTCGAAGATCGCTCCTGGACTCCCTGCGGGGTGCACGCGGCCAACATGCCACACAAGAGCAGCCCGCCGGGCCCGTACAACCGGCTCATTCTCCGAAACAGTGCCATGCGCGCTCACTTGATGGGGGGAGGAGCCAGCCAATCATACCCGATCTCCGGATCATCATGGGGGATCCGGCCTTCATCGAGAGGATCATAGGTCCGCGACGTGATGTAAAGCAGGTTCGCCGGACCGGCGAGGCACTTGCATCCATGGGCTACCCCGGGTGGTATCTTCAAGATGATCGGATCCCGACCTTCTCCGAGAAACAGCTCCATCAGTTCACCGGATGTGGGAGAGTCGTCTCGACGATCGGAGAGCGCGACCTTGAGGACGCCGCAGGAAACATACCACCAGTCGACCTGCCTGGCGTGGATGTGCCAGGCCTTGATCACACCCGGATACATCAGCGAATGACTCCATTGGGCAAAGCCCTCGGAAAAAAAGGAATCCGTCGTACGAATCAGCTCCCTGAAGAACCCTCGCTCATCGCCGAAGGTAGGGAGTTGCTTGATCTCAACCCCATGAATCATCAACACCTCCGTGAGCGGTCAGTATAACCTCTCGAGCGCGGGAGATTTCAAACCCTGGGTCGGTGGTCCGAGAGTCGATCCGACGTCAGAACTTCAACGACGCGTCGATCCGGGTCTCTGGCAAGGTCGATCGTCGGTCCGTCCGGAATGGCCACACCGTCGCGGTCGTACAGCAGACACACCCTCGGGCGGGTCAGTTTGTCCGCGTTGACACCGACGACTTTTCCCACTTCTCCGCTGCTGAGCAGGAGCATCTCATTGAACGGGAACAGGGAGACGGCCTCGGCCAGGGCACGCACGGCATTCTGGTCGAATTCCCCGTCCCGTGAAAGCTCGTACAGCGCCTGATACCCGGTCAGCGGGCTCCGATAGGGCCGTTTGTGAATGCACGCCTCGAAGAAGTCGGCCACGCCGATCAGCTTCGCTTCACTCCGAATCTCCTCTGCCCGCAGGCCGGTGGGGTGACCCAAGCCGTTCTCGCGCTCGAAGACCTGCCCAACGATTTCGGCAACGATCCCGAAGTCCTCCTGGAGGACCCGAGCCGAAAACAGGGGCCGCTTCCGCAGTGTCCGCAACTCGGACTCGCTGAGAGGCTCCTCCTTGAAAACCAGCTTCTCGGGGAGCTTGACCACACCGATTTCGTGGAAAAGCGCAGCCAGCGCCACCCGCAACTGGAAGGTTGCGCTGCGCTGCTGCGCCTGGGCTATGCGGATGCTCAGCACAGCGACGTTGACGCTATGGTAGCTGACCGAGAAACCCTGTTCGCGCTCGGTCGCCTGGAGCAGAAGTTCGTCTTCGGTATTCAGGGACTGGATCAGGCGAAGGGCCAATGCTTCGGCTCGGGCGGCATAGGGAACACCCCCCACGGCGGCGCGTCGGATGGAACGGAGGACGAAGTCCTGAGCTTCATCGTAAAGAGACCCCATCCGCCGAGGCTGCTCCGTTTCATCGAGAAACGCCGAAAGGAAGGACTGCCGTGCAAAGCTGGTGAATTCCTCGGCCTTGATTTTGGCACCGGCCGGTTCTTCCAGATTCACATTGAGCTTGCCCAGCAAATCGGTATCGAACTCGAGCTGTCCCTCGCGACCACTCCCAGCGGATCGCGGCGGTTGTGTCGTGCTCTCCTCCTCCACATCCTGGCGCCAGTCCGGTAGTATCGGTTGATCAGGCCCTGTTCGATCGGATTTCGTCTCCGGAGGTGCCGGCCGAGGGCCGACAGGCGACAGCCCCGCCGCCTCCCGATATTCGGAGCGATAGCGCTCCAGCAGCTGCAGCGCCTGCTTCCGACTAAACCCTTCGTCGGGTATCACGTCGGCCCGAAGTCGAGCCACTGCCCGCGGGAGATTCCCGGTCTCTTCCGCACCGGCGGGCGAACGCTGCGCCTGAAAGCTCACCACCGATCCACCTTCCGCCGCTGCCTGAAGCCTCTCCGACAACTCCGAATCGAACTCCTGCGCGAGAGCACCTGACTCCGTGAGCGCTTCGGAGAGTCTCAGGCGCCGATCGATCTGCCCGATGCATTCAGCGAGTTGCGTCAGGAGTTGTCGCATTCGGCCCACTGTACCGCTCAGCGCCTCACCGCCGACCGCCTCGGCCCTCGTCTCAGAGCTACGGCCTTCGGCCGGCCGCTTTTGCCGTTCCGATCGTTCCTTCTGCGGCGACAATCCCCGGCGGCTCGGATCGGCCCCCGGCGACTGCGAAGGGCTCTTTTCACGGGACTCCCGACTCCGAACGAGATTCAGCAGGCCGATCACCCGGCTTTCGAACTCGGCAACGGAGACCGGCTTCTGAATGTAATCGTGAGCGAACGTCTCATGACCTACTAATCGATCCGGCGTCTCGCCTCCCTCGACGATGAACATGAAGGGAATCGCATCGGTCTCTTTCTCTTCCCTCAGGCGCTGGGCCAGTTTGTATCCGTCGATGATCGGAAGATCCAGCGACGAAAGGACGAGCAGCGGCATGTGGCGGCGGATCAGAGTCAGGGCCGTCTTTCCGTCCTGTGCCGTCAGGACCGTGAAATTGAGACCGCGCAGAATGGAGGCAAGATGCTCCAGGTCGGACGAATTCGAATCCGCGACCACGATCTTCCCCTGTTTGCCGCGTTCAACAGGCGGGTCTTGCTTGAAAGACGATCGTGACGAAACATCGGAAGACCGACGCAAGAGAAAATTGTTGTTGAATCCCATGGCCATCTTCAAACCACGTATTTGAATACGTCTCCATCGACCATTTTCATTTGTCTGTTCGCCGCCTCGAGCAAACAGAGATCTGCCACGTTGTTGATCCGGCGCGGGACACCATTCGCGATCTTGTGGACCAAGTAGAGGGCTTCCTCGCTAAACAGCTCACGCTCGCTGCCGGCAACCTTCAGACGGTGCCGGATGTACGCCGCGGTGTTCTCATGATCGAACCTGTGCAGGTGCCACTTGATGGCAATGCGCTGATCCAGCTGCGGATAGAGCATGATCTTCTCGCGGAGCTCCGGCTGGCCGACCAGGAGAACATTGATCAGAAACCGGTCTTCGAGCTGGATATTGAGGATCAGTCGCAGCTCTTCGAATACCTGGGGATCGTCGATGATCTGTGCCTCGTCAATGATCAAGAGGTTGACTTTCCCCTGGCTCACATTGTCGTAGTAGAACTGCGACAGATCGCGAAAAACCTCGACTCTTGGCCGTTCCTCGGGCTGGCGCCCGAACTGATGCGCAACCTCACGCAGAAACGACGTCCGATCGAAAAAGGGATAGTTGATGAGCGCCACCTCGTAGCGGTCCAGCTCCAGCGAACTGATGACGGTGCGGACGAGAACCGTCTTACCGCAACCATACTCTCCACTGAGCATGGCACAGCCCTTCTCGTTCTCGATGGCGTAGAGGAGGCGCTGGAGGCCGTCCCGATGATTGTCCGAGGGATACAGAAATCTCCGATCCGGAGTATTTTCGAAAGGTTTTTCTTTCAAACCCCAGTATTCCAAATACATCAAGCCAACTCCCGACGTGGCGTCGCCACCGGACATCCGCGGAGCATCGACATACAAATTCAGAAAACCTTATAGCACATGCCGCTGAACATCCTGCCTGGTCTCTCCGGCCCAAAGCGTCGCGACCCGGTGAACGGTCCGTCCGCCGCGACCGCTCGGCATGCCGGGGTCCCTGCTCGAGACCGCATCCGAGGACGGAGAAGCTGCCCGCGGTCGAAGTGCAGAGGCGATGCGAACCGGAGTCGATTCCGGCACGCTCCACACAACCACGCCGCCTCGGGTCCCGAAGAGCAGACAACACCCTTCAAATGCACTCGGACGACGTTTACCGGAGAAGCGTATCATCCATCCTTGGATTCTCCTCGGCCTGTTGTTGCAGACGGCTGGCCCCAGGCTCTCAGGGTCCAACCCGCCTTATCTTTCCTTCCCTGGTCAGACTAAAGCTTTCCGGCAGGGATTCTTCCACTGCCGGGCGGAAACCACGGACGCTCCATCCATTCTCCATGAAGAGCTCGAGAATCTGCATACGCACGCGGGGTCGATCTTCCGAGTCGAGATAGCACTCGAGGATGGCCTCTCGAGACTCTTCTTCAGGACGGCTCATCAGATACTGGATGGCAGCGAGCCGGGCGTCATCGTCGTCGTCTCCGAGAAACTTTCGCACGGTCGCTTCGAGCTCGGACGAATGGACATCTCCCAGCATCCGCATCAACTGGTTCTTCGGAATCGCGCTGGCGGGTGGGTTTTTCCACATGAAATCGAGAATCCGGTTGAATTCCTCGGCCTGCTCCTGCGGATCGAGAATCCCCTGAAGAATCCGGGCCGGCCAATGAACCGCCCGCTCGTTCTTGATGAAATCGATGAGCGGCGGCACAGCTTTTCGGCCAAGAGCCACCAGCCAGTTGTAAATATCCTGTTTTTCGAGTTCATCCTGAACGGACGGTGAGACCGTAATCGTGTACCGATCGAGCAGAGCCCGAATGGCCGGCTCCGTGCCCATTTCGTAAAGACGCGCAGCGGCATTTTGCCGCACGGAAGCATCACCGTGCGGTTCCTTGACCTTCTTTCTGAGGCGTTCGATCTGCTTTTCCGGGGACCCCCGGAAGATCGACCATAGATCCATGGTACAGTCCTGTAAAATCGGGTTCACTGTACACACCTCCCACGTAATATGCAACGCCTCCGGAGAATTGGTGACATCGGTCACCGATTCCGATAATTCCATTCCTGTGAAGGTTTTCCTTCCGCATTACCGACAACGGATTCACCTGCAGGACCGCCGCCAGGGGCTCGTCTGCGGAACTCAGCGGCGGGGTATGATGTCCAGGATATGAAGGCCATCGTTGTTTCGCATCCAGGTGACTCCTCCCAACTCGAGATCCGCAATCTGAAGAGCCCCCCGGTGGGCCCGGGTCAGGTCCGAATCCGGGTAGCAGCAGTGGGTCTGAATCGCGCCGACCTGATGCAGCGCCGTGGGCAGTATCCGCCACCTCCGGGTACGGCTCCCGAAATCCTGGGGCTTGAGGTTGCGGGAATCGTCGGCGTCGCGCACGATCCGACCGGAAGCATCCGGGAGAGGGACCGCGTCATGGCACTGTTGCCGGGTGAGGGCTACGCGCAGGAAGTCGTCGTGCCGACCGGTTTGTGTATGCCCGTTCCCGACAACCTCGAACTGGAGGAGGCCGCGTCCATTCCCGAGGTCTTTCTCACCGCCTACGATGCTCTGTTCCGCCAGGTCGATCTGCGGGCCGGCGAAACTCTCCTGGTGCACGCCGCGGGCAGCGGCGTCGGAACTGCGGCCATTCAGCTGGCCACGATCGCCGGATGCCGGACGATCGGTACCAGCCGAACTCCGGAGAAGCTCGAACGGGCAACCCGGCTCGGCCTCGATCACGCTATCGTTCCGGCGAAAGCGCGTCTGGTCGACACGGTCCGGGACCTCACAGGCGGCCGTGGCGTCGAGGTCATACTGGACCTGGTCGGTGCTGCCTACTGGCCCGACAATCTCGAGATGCTGGGCACCCTGGGCCGGATCATCGTCGTCGGCCTGGTTTCGGGAAGAAAGACGGAACTCGATCTCGGGCTTCTGCTGCGCAAAAGGCTGAGGCTGTTCGGCACGGCTTTGCGTTCCCGTCCGCTCGGCGAGAAGGCAACCTTGATCCAGGAGTTCTCGAATCGCATCCTCCCGCTGTTCTCGAGCGGCCGGATTCGAGCGGTCCTCGACCGGGTCTTCCCGTGGGGTGAAGCGGAGGAAGCCCATCGATATCTGGACTCAAACGACAGTTTCGGGAAGGTCGTGCTCCGGGTCGAGTGAATTCAAGGCGAGCTCGCGCGCAAGGCGGGAACCTCCGAACTCGGAACCCTCGGCATTCGAAACCAAATACCGGCAGCCACGCGTCCGGAGTGCTCGCCTATGTCTTCCTGCTGAGCGCGGCCACGGCCTCAATGTGGTAGGTCTGGGGAAACATGTCGACCGGCCGAACGGCCTCCAGAACGTAGTGTTCG
Source organism: uncultured Acidobacteriota bacterium (assembly GCA_963823995.1). Taxonomy (GTDB): domain Bacteria; phylum Acidobacteriota; class UBA6911; order RPQK01; family JAPXNP01; genus JARRKC01. The sequence continues at coordinate 118,205 of CAWGNQ010000006.1, read as the reverse complement.
GACAACACTTGCAGATCGCGCGCGAGCGTGGCGGGATTGCAGCTTGTGTAGACGATTCGTCGGGGCCTGGTTCGCCCAAGCCCTTTCACCACATCCGGATGCAGACCAACCCGGGGCGGATCGAGAACGACCAGATCGGGACGACCATGTCGACGCTGGAAATCGGGTCGGAGTGCCATTGACGCATCTCCGGCATGGAAGAGCGCGTTCCCGATTCCGTTCCGTTCCGCATTCACGGCCGCGAGGCGCACCGCCTCCGGATGACTTTCGACACCGACGACCCGATCGACCTTCGAGGCCAGAGTCAGACCGATGCAGCCCAGGCCGCAATAGAGATCAAAGAGAAGTTCATTGCCGGAAGTCTGACTGAGTTCGCTGATCACCTGGAAAAGACGCTCCGCCTGGAGCGTGTTGGGTTGAAAGAAGACCGACGGGGTGATGCGGAAGCTCAAACTTCCGACTTTCTCCTCGATAGAGCCTGGGCCGAAGACCAATCGCTCCGGCTCTCCCGCGGCCACCGGCGAACGGGTGGCATTGACGGCATGGATCAGCGTCGTCACTTCCGGAAACTCCTTCCGGAGGCAGCGGTCCACGAGATCGATCCGCTCGGGCTCCGCCGCCGTCGTCACCAGGATCACCATGATCTGGCCGGTCTGCCGACCCATCCGGATGACAAGGTTGCGCAGAAATCCTTCATGCTTGATGGTGTCGTAGGCGTCCCAACCCTGCTCGAGAGCCAGCCTCCGAACCCGATTGACGAGTCGCGGCGTCCATTCGGACTGAAGGTGGCATTCATGCAGATCGAGGATTCGATCGAACCTTCCCGGGATGTGCAGCCCCAGAGCGAAATCTCGTTCGATCGGTCGGTCCGAGGCGATCTCCTCTTGCGTGAGCCATCGTCGATTTCCGAACGAGAATTCCATCTTGTTCCGATAGAAGTACGGGGATGGAGCGGCGAGAGCCGGGGCCACGGGAGGAGATTCGAACTTCCCGATCCGCTCGAGGAGGCTCCGGACCTGTTCCCCCTTCGCCTCGAGCTGTTTGGAATAGGCTACGTTCTGGAGGCGGCAGCCTCCACAGGTCCCGAAATAGGTGCAGGGGGGGGCGACCCGGTCGGGAGAGGGACGTAATACCTCTTCCACGACAGCCTCCACGTATCGGCGGCGGCGCTTGACCACCCGCGCTCGGACGCGATCACCCGGTACCGCGAATGGCACGAAGACAACGAGCCCGTCCACCCGGCCCACGGTCGACCCTTCGTAGGCAGCGGATTCGATCTCCAGTTCAAGGACAGCGTTGCGGGCTACTTGTTCCACCAGGGCTCGAGTTTGGTTGCGAGGGTGTCCTTCGAGTAAGGCCCGAAGCCCGAGGGAGCACTACCGGGCCGGGAGCCAGGGCTGAAGCGCCGCTTCGAGAGCCTCCTTGCTGAACGCGGTTCCGTGATCGAGATTGCGATTCTGCATCCAGAAGGTCGGTTTCGGGGGCCGGTCGGTCCAGGCGATCCCGGGTTCGTAGAATACGCACATGTCCCAGGCCTCGAGGACGGGAATCTGGAATTCCTCGGAGTAGACCCGACTGCCGAATCTCCAGAGGTCCCAGAAATCGGTGACCCGATGATCCGAGAGATAGACTGTGGCCCGCTGGGCGGTCACGCCGTTGTCATTCTGGAGATACGGAGCCCACAGGACGAGGACACGGATCTTGGCCTGCGGATGCCGACTCAGGATGTCTTCCACTTCAGACGCCGCCTGAAGACAGTGTCCTCAGGTGGGAGAGAACACGAGCACCAGCCGGCCATGTTCCTTGTCGCTGTTGAAGGCCTCTTTGAAAGCCGCACCGTTGAACGCAAGGGGAGTAACCTGGATATCGGACAGGTACTGCAGAGGGAGCAAACTCAATAAGGTGACCAACGCCCAGTACATGTAGAGGACAGGATACTGAAATACAAAATTCAAGTGCAAGGAGACCCCGTTCCATCGAGTCGAGCAGCCCCTCGGTCTGCTTTCCCTCTTGCCGGGTCCGGGAGGGATTGATAGGCTGTCGGCATTTCTCGCCGAGACAGGGGGCACAATGGCCAGACTCGAGGAGGAGGAGCCAACGATCGACCGGGAGACGGAAGAACCGGTCTGGACCTATCGGGGCTACCGGATCAAGCCGGGAGAGTTCATCACGGCGATGGTCCACTTCTACCGAGGCGAACTGACGCGTTCGAATACGTGGAGGACTCGGCTCGACAACACCACCAACTGGGCCGTAGTCACGACGGCGGCCGTTCTGACCTTTGCATTCAGCTCGATCGAACATACGCACGCCGTCATCCTGATCAGTTTCCTGTTGATTGCCCTGTTTCTTTTCATCGAATCACGCCGCTATCGTTACTACGAACTGTGGGCGCTGCGGGTGCGATTGATGGAAACCGATTTCTTTGCCAGCATGCTCGAAACCCCGTTTCGGACGCACGATGAATGGGCCTCCCGGATGGTCGAGAGCCTCCACTCGCCTCAGTTCCCCATCAGCTTTCTGGAGGCCATCGGACGCCGTCTGCGGCGAAACTACATCTGGATCTTCCTGATTCTCGGTCTGACGTGGGTCCTGAAATTGATGATCTTCCCGGAAGAAGCCCACTCCTTCGCCGAATTCGCCGAGCACGCAGCCCTCGGAGTCATCCCGGGTGGAGCTATTTTGACCCTCGTGGCGGGTTTCTTCCTGCTGGTCTTCGCGCTCGCCTTTCTGACCGCCGGCCTGCGATTCTCCCCCGGAGAGGTCCTTTCCCACGAACAGGTATTGGGGTCGGATTTGCTGCGCAACCTGGCTCGCGCCGCCGGTGACCTCCCCTTCGTCCACAAACGGGAGCAGCTCGTGATCGTCATTACGGAGAAACCGAAGGAAGTCGGGGCTCAGCTGCTGAAGATCCTCCAGCGTGGTGTGACGAGCCTGCAGGGGACCGGCATGTACACGGGAACGGACCGTTCCGTGCTCTTTTGCGCGGTCGGAAAATCGGAGACTTCGACTGTCAAATCCGTCGTTTACCGCGCAGACCCAAACGCCTTCCTGGTTGTCAATCCGACCGAGGAGGTGCTGGGCGGCGGTTTCGGAGAGCTGCGTCCTCGATGGCGACGAGCCAGTCGTCGGCCGGAAGCCAAGAAACCGCCCACCGAATGAACATTTCGTCCCCCGGCTCCGTATCCCCTTTATATAGCCTGGGAGGAAAAGATGGCAGAACTCTTCGTTTTGCTTGGTCTGGTCTTGTTGGTGGTCATGTTCATTGGGTTGCTGAAGCTTGGACTGTTTCTGGTGATTTTGCCTCTGAAGATCGGGCTCGGTGCCGTAAAACTGGTACTGCTGCTCGTTCTTGGCATTCCGTTGCTGGTCATCGGCGCACTCCTGCTGGCTGCGGCAGCACCGGTCTTTCTGGTGCTCCTCCCCATCCTGGCTCTTGTGGGCCTGCTGGTATTGCCCTTCGTGCTCGTGTTGAAGCTGGTTTTCTGAGGGAGGTTACCCCGACACCTCGATGTCGCGCGTAAACGCAAGCTCGACGATGTCGCTCAAAACGCCTGCTGCGGTAGCCGGAACTCCGGTTCCACGGCCCTGTATGACCAGTGGATTCGGGTCGTAGAGGCGTGTGTACACTTCGACGAGATTGTCGTTTCCCTTGAGGCGGCCGAGCGGGCTCGTCAAGGGGACTTCGTCGAGACCCACGCGACACCCCCCCTCGCCGATCACCGCCACGTACCTGAGAACGTGGCCGCGCTTCTGACTGGCCCGGCTGCGCACCGAAAAGTACTCGTCCATTTCGGAGAGCCGGTTCAGGAACTCCTCGACCGGAATCGAATCCAAAGCCCCCGGCACGATCGTCTGCACCTCGACGTCTTCGAGATTGAGGCTCCACCCCATTCCGCGAGCCAGGATCAGCGATTTACGAGCCATGTCCTTACCGGACAGGTCCTCGCGCGGGTCCGGCTCGGTGAAGCCTGCCTCGACCGCTTGGCAGACGACACGACTGAATGAGGCCCCTTCCTGAAGGCGTGTCATCAGCAGCCCCAGCGTGCCGCTGAAAGTCCCCGCGATGCGCACAACCTCGTCGCCGCTGGCAATGATCCGATTCAGGGTGGTGATGATGGGCAGGCTGGAGCCGACCGTTGTCTCCCATCGGCAAAGGGACGGATTCATGGTCAGTGTCCAAAAGAGCTCCGCATCGGCGGTCAGAGGCTTCTTGTTGGACAGCACCACCTTGCCGCCCATCTCCAGAGCCTCGACCAGAGCCCCTGCCGTGTCCTCGGCGGCGGTACAATCCACGACGATCGAACCTGGACGGCAGAAGCGTCGAACCAATTCGACGCCGTCCGTGCGTTCGTGCCCCCTCGCATGAGCGGCCAGCGAGTGCCCAGCCTGCTTCCAACCCAGTACAGACCGGAGTGTTTCGTCGTCGAGGGTCGCTTCCTGCCCGGCCCAGACCGCACCCTGACGGTCCGTCAGGCAGCACACATTCAGCTCGAGATTGAACCGTTGCTCGAACCGAGTCCGGCTGTCCAGGATCTGCTTGAGGAGCGCCCGTCCCACGCCGCCGACTCCGAAGATGAGGATCGGGGTTTCACGCCGAAGCAAGAGCCGGTTCATGAGCTGTCCTTTTACCATAAGCCACCGTCCAAGGTGGGCCCGCGTCGGATAACGGGTGTGATAACTTAAGCCGATGATGCGGCGCAATGCTCTCGTCTTTCTGATACCGATTCTGGGTCTGACGTTGGCAGCCGGTTGCTCATCCGGCAATTCTCCGGAGGCGGAATCGCAGCTGCCGCGTCTGTTCGAAAGTCCTCCCTTTGTCTTTACGAGCGAGACCGGTCAGCAGGTCTCCCGCGATTCGCTACTCGGAAAGGTCTGGGTGGTCGATTTCATTTTCACGCGTTGCGGGGGTCCCTGCCCGCTGATGACACAGAGGATGAAGACCCTGCAGGACAAGCTCGACGCTCAGGGACTGCTTGGAAAGGACTCCCGCGTCCAACTGGTCTCCATCACGGTGGATCCACAGTACGACACGCCACAGATCCTTCAGGACTACGGCAAGCTCTGGGGCGCCGATCCCGATCACTGGGTATTCCTGACCGGCCCGCCCGACACCCTGCTCGATACCCTGCAGACGGGTTTCAAGGTCACCGCGATCCGAGAAGGTTCGTCGCCCGACATGCCGCAGATCCGCCACAGTACCGACTTTCTGCTCGTGGGCAGGCAGGGGTGGGTCCGTCACATTGGTCACCTCGACGATCCCGATCTCGAAGACTCCCTTGCACAGGACATCAACACTCTCCTTCAGGAAGGTTGATCAACCTTCCGAATCAGGCTGGCCCGTGAGTGCCGACAACGATATGCTAATGTTCGGGGTCCGCTGAAGCGGTCCACGTGCGCTTTTCTGACGTTCGCACGACAGTTAGAAAGAGGTTGCCATGAGCGTCACCCTGCGCGAGATTCAGGCTTTCATCGAACAGCAGGCTCCACAAGAAGAGGCTGCCCTCCTTCAAAACATCGCAACCGTGATCTTCGAGGAAGCGACCAGCGAGTTCCTTCGTCAGTTCGACGAGAGGCAGTTGCTGGCAATCACCCGGGGTGTCCTCGATTTCATGAACGCACGCCACGACGAGCCGGTGCTCGTTCGGGCCTATACTCCGACCCTCGACGAGCATGGCTGGGAAGCCGACCATACTGCACTCGAGGTGACCCTGGCCGATCGGCCGTTCATCGTCGATTCCGTCCGCCTGCAGTTGAAGCGACGACGCATCCATCTGCACCATCTTCTGCACCCGATCCTTTCTGTGGAACGGGATCAGTCCGGCACCATCACGACGGCCTTCCTTCGTCAGTCGGACAGCTCTGCCGCGGAGTCTTACGAGCTCTTCCTGACGGATCGCATCACGGAACCCGAGCTTCTGCAGGACATCGAACGCGATATCAAGGCCAACCTGGAACTCGTGGTGGCGGCGACAGATGATTACAGGCCGCTGCGCGACCAGGCCGCGGGCCTGGCGCAGTGGCTGCGTGAAGCCGCTGCGAATGCGGGGACGGCCCGCTTTCCGGAGAGCGCGGCAATGCTCCAAGAGTACGCCGAATTCATCCGCTGGCTCGACGCCGACAACTTCGTCTTCCTCGGTTATCGCGAGTATGAAGTGAGCGGCGAGGTTGGCGATCGTCAGGCCAGGGTCCGGCCCCAGACAGGCTTGGGCATCCTGCGCAATGCCAACCGGAGCCGCTATGCCCGTCCCGTGCCCGTATCGACCCTCCCCGGCAAAATCCGCGAACAGATGCAAGGACCTCCCCTGATGCTGGTAGCCAAGGCAAATTCGGAATCGCCGATTCACCGGGGCGGACTGATGGACTACGTCGGGGTCAAGGAATTCGATGACAAGGGACAGTTCATCGGAGAGCGGCGCCTTCTCGGTTTGTTTACCTCGCGGGCCTATGCGACCCCGGTGACCGAAATCCCGGTACTTCGCCTCAAACTGCGTCGGGTCCTCGAACTCGACCATGCCAAAGCCAGGTCGCACGACTTCAAGCAGATCGTCAACATCTGTAATTCGATTCCGCTCGGCGAGCTCTTTCTGCTGGGAGCGGAGGAGCTGCACCGCGGCATCCGCGACATCATGAGCATCGAGAGGGAACGCGGAGTCCGGCTGCAAATCCGCCTGGATCCTCTGCAGCGAGGCTTTGCAGTCATGGTGATCATGCCCCGTGAGCGGTTCAACTCGGACGTGCGCAGCAGAGTCCAGGAGTACCTGTCGACCCGCCTCCGGGCGGTACACGTCGACTACCGGCTCGCGATGGTCGGAGAAGACGACGAGCAGGTCCGCTTTCACTTCTTTTTCTCCACGATGTTGAATTACGACGAACTCGACTTCGCAGAGCTCGAGCGAGAAGTCGCCGAATTGACCCGGACCTGGGATGACCGTCTGCAGGAGACGCTGCATACCGCGATGGGCGAAAGAGGCGTTCGGATCGCCCAGAAGTACGGGCATCTATTGAGCGAGGGCTACAAAGCGGAAGTCCCCGTCGAAGACGCCGCTCTGGATATCAAGAACCTCGAAGAGCTCGGCAACCGCGAGTTCCTGATCGATCTGATCAATCCGGTCCAGAGTCGATACCCCGAGGAGACGACCCATTTGCGGATCTACCACCCGGGGACGCTGGCGTTGACCGAGATCTTTCCGATCCTCGACAATCTCGGGTTGAAGATCTTCGAACAGATCTCGTATCAGCTGCGCCGCGAGCAGGACCGACCGACCGCCTCGATCGACATTTTCCGAGTCCAAAGCAGCACGGCAAGGCCGATTGCAATCGAACAGGCGGGAGAGAGGGTCAAGGAAGCCCTGGTCGCCATCCTCACCCGCAGCGTTCGTGACGACCGGCTCAACCGTCTCGTCCTGGGAGCGGATCTCTCGATCCGGGAGGTAGCACTTCTGTCCACCTATCGCGGCCATCTGTTTCAGCTGCTCCCGGCCGCCAGCCTCACCTTCATCACCGACACCCTGTTGAACTACCCGGCGTGTGTCGCCCGCATCCTGGATTTCTTCAAGGCCAAATTCGAAGACGGACCCGACGGCGACCGCCCGAGCCGGGTGGGTGCGGCGAAGGCCGGCGCGCTGCAGAGCCTGGATGACGTGTCCACACTTCCCGAGGACAACATCCTCCGGTTCTTCATCTCACTCGTCGAAGCCACGGTTCGGACCAACTTCTTTCTGAGAAAGCCTTACATCAGCATCAAGGTTGAGTCGCGCCGACTCACCCGCATTCCGGAACCGCGCCCCCACTGCGAGATCTTCGTATCGAGTCCGAACATGGAGGCGATCCACCTCCGAGGAGGACGGATCGCGCGGGGCGGACTGCGCTGGAGCGACCGCTCCGACGATTTCCGCACGGAAGTTCTCGGATTGATGAAGACGCAGATGACGAAGAACTGCCTGATCGTTCCCCAGGGCTCCAAGGGCGGATTCGTGCTCAAGGGAGTACCTTCCGACCGCTCGGAGCAGAAGCTCTTCGTTCAGGAACAGTACAAGACATTCATCCGCGGTCTGCTGGATTTGACCGACAACATCCGCGACGGCCAGGCGGTCCATCCCGAAGGTCTGGTCATCTATGACGATTACGATCCTTATCTCGTCGTCGCTGCCGACAAGGGGACGGCAACATTCAGCGATATCGCGAACTCGGTCAGCCAGGAGTACAACTTCTGGCTAGGCGACGCCTTCGCTTCGGGGGGTTCGCATGGTTACGACCACAAGAAGGAAGCGATCACGGCACGAGGAGCCTGGGAATGCGTGATGCGGCATCTTCGTGAGCTCGGGCTCGACCCCCACAGAGATGAGTTCACGGTCACCGGCATCGGAGACATGTCGGGTGACGTCTTCGGAAATGGAATGCTCATTACGGAGAAGATCCGTCTGGTCGCAGCCTTCAATCACTCTCACATCTTCGTCGATCCCGATCCCGACCCCAAGGTTGGCTTCGCGGAGCGCCGACGTCTGTTCGACGATCCGTCCCTGACCTGGGACGACTATGACCGGACCAAACTGAGCGAAGGCGGCGGCATCTTCCTGCGGAGTGCCAAATCGATCGATCTATCGGCCCAGATCAGGCACTTGCTGGGCGTCGAAGAAGAGTCGATCAGCGGCCTGGAGATGGTCCGGAGAATCCTCCAGCTCCGAGTCGACCTGCTTTGGAACGGGGGCATCGGGACCTACGTGAAGGCGAGTTCTGAATCCAATTCGGACGTCGGAGACCCGGCCGACAACGCCGTCCGGATCGACGCGACCGAGCTGCAGGCCCGGGTCGTCGGAGAAGGCGGGAACCTCGGACTGACACAGCTGGCCAGAATCGAATACGCCCAACTTGGAGGCCGCATCAACACGGACGCCATCGACAACTCGGGCGGCGTCGACATGAGCGACCACGAGGTGAATATCAAGATCCTTCTCGAGCCGGCCGTGCGTTCGAACCGTCTTTCCTTCGAGGCCCGCAACGAGCTTCTCGAAGAAATGACGTCCCAGGTGAGCCGCCTGGTTCTCGAGAACAACTACTCCCAGGCCCTTTGTCTTTCCCTATCGGAACGGAGCGGCGCGGACGGGGTGATGATGCTGGAATCACTCCAGCATGTCTTGTCGCAGGACCATCTCAAACCGGCCGTCGAGTTTCTGCCCGATTCGCGGACACTGGAATCACGGCGCCGGAGCCATCAGGGCTACACACGGCCTGAACTCGCCATTCTGCTCGCGTACACGAAGATGAGTGTCAAGGAGGCACTCCGACACAGCCGGCTGCTGGATGAGTCTGCCCTCGAGCATCATCTGTTCGAGTACTTCCCGGAGCAGCTACGGGAACGCTTCTCTCAGGAACTGCCCGGCCACCAGTTGCGTCGCGAGATCATCGCCACCCGCCTGACCAACTTGATCGTGGACCGTCTCGGCATTTCCTTCGTGCATGGGATCATGGAGGACACCGAGGGCCAATCGGCCGAGGTGCTCCGAGCAGTCCTGGTCACGCATGAAATCCTCGAGCTGGACCGCCTGTTTGACCGGATCTTTGAGCTGGACGCCAAGGTCGAGATCGACGCCCAGTACCAGGCCATGACTCAACTCACGAATGCAGCCAAAAACATCGTGCATTTCCTGGTGCTCGGTCATGACTATGAGAGTGACTTCGGCACCTTGATTGCCCGTTACCGGGATCCGATCCATACTCTGCGCAACCGCATCGACGAGTTCCTTCCGGCCGAGAGCGAGAGAAAGCGCTACCTCATGCGGAGACGTGAAGCGGTGGAAACAGGATTCCCCGAGGATCTGGCTGCCGATCTCGCCGCCTCCGATTACTGGGCAAGCTGTATGGGAGTGGCCGACATCTGCCGTCAGACGGGTGTCCGGCTCGAGAAGGCGGCCCGCCGCTTCTACACGATCGGCGATGTCTTCTCGCTCGGCTGGCTGCGCGATCAGCTTACCCAACTGCATCCGACCTCCCGTTGGGAGGCGGTTGCCCTCGGCGGGCTCGTGATGGACCTCCGCCATGCCCAACGACAGCTCACCATCGAATCGTTCCGGCGCGGACTCGACGACAGGTCCTGGCGGGCCGAGCTGTTCCAGTCGGAAAGCCGCCTGGTCGAACGTATCAGCGGAACCGTGACCAAGCTCCAGAGTCAGCGCTCGGTGGACCTGGCCAGCGGCAGCGTCGTCACCCGACTCCTCCTGCAGCTGCTCCGGGGACTCGAGAACAGCGCGGAGGAAGGATCAGTCTCCTGAGTCCTCTTCGCTCTCCCGCGTCACCGACACGACTTCGACGTCGAATTCCAGGTACTTACCGGCCAATGGGTGGTTGAGATCGACGACGAAGCTGTCTTCCTTCTCCTCGACGACCCTGGCGCGGAAGGGCGCGCCGAGTCGTGTCCGACCTTCGATGAGCGTTCCGACACGCGTGGATTCGGGATCGGTGAACAGAGACTTGTCCATCTCGTGGAGATTCTGCGGCGCATAGGGCCCATAGGCCTTTTCGGGCGGGACAACGACTCTCAGACGCTCTCCCTCCCGACAACCCTCCAGCCGCTCCTCGAGCCCGGGAACGAGCTGATGCTCCCCGTGCCGATAGATCACCGGCTTCGAACCTTCGGTCGTGTCGACGACCTCTCCGTCGATGGTCAGCCGATAGTGGAGCGCGACGGTCGAGCCGCGACGAATCGTGTCCATTTCGTTCTTTTATTGAAGCATTCTTCGTTGGAGTCGCCCGGAGGCCCGCGGCCATGCCCATGACAGGCCCATAACACGTTAGAATACACTTTTTAGCGGCAGCGTCGTCTGCCGCGGGTCCGCCGGGGAACTACCGTACCACAGACGGCGGAACGATTGAGGAAGTGACTATGCCGTCGGAATACAACTTCAACGAGATCGAAACGAGATGGCAGCAGAAGTGGGAACAGGAAGAGCCTTTTGCAGCCGGCGATGACCCGACCCGAGAGAAGTACTACGTCCTGATCGAATTTCCCTATCCTTCCGGAGAGGGACTGCACGTCGGGCATCCGCGCAGCTACACGGCCCTTGATCTCGTGGCGCGCAAGCGGCGAATGGAAGGTTACAACGTCCTGTTCCCGATCGGTTGGGACGCCTTCGGTCTGCCGACGGAGAACTTCGCCATCAAGACCGGGCAGCACCCCAGGGTCGTCACCGAGAGGAACATCGACCGCTTTCGCAAACAGCTGAAGCACCTCGGTTTTTCCTTCGACTGGAGCCGGGAGGTGAACACGACCGACCCTCAGTACTACCGGTGGACCCAGTGGATCTTCCTCAAACTCTGGGACCATGGACTGGCCTACAAGATGGAGATGCCCGTCAACTGGTGCGAGTCGTGTAAGGTCGGGCTCGCAAACGAAGAGGTGGTTGGCGGGGTTTGCGAACGGTGCGGCGGCAACGTGGTCCGCAAGAGCCGCAGTCAGTGGATGCTGCGCATCACCCGCTATGCGGAACGGCTGATCGCAGATCTGGACACCGTGGACTTTCTGGACAAGATCAAGATCCAGCAGACGAACTGGATCGGTCGCTCCACCGGTGCTGAGATCGACTTTCCGGTCGACGGGACCGAGCATGCGATGCGGGTCTTCACGACGAGGCCGGACACGCTGTTTGGCGTGACCTACATGGTGCTGGCACCGGAACACCCCCTGGTGGACGAACTGCTCTCCCGTGCGAGTAACTCGGAAGATGTCCGCGAGTACCGGGACGCTGCGGCACGAAAATCTGACTTCGAGCGCACGGAAGTCGCCAAGGAGATCACGGGCGTCGAACTACGGGGCGTACGCGCCAGGAATCCTGCAAACGGAGAGACGATTCCCATCTGGATCGCGGATTATGTCCTGATTTCCTACGGGACGGGCGCTATCATGGCCGTTCCCGGCCACGACGAGAGGGATTGGCGATTTGCCCGCAAGTACGACCTACCGATCGTGGAAGTCATCGCCGGCGGTGACGTCTCGACGGCCGCCTTCACCGACATCGATCAGGGGCCCCTGGTCAACTCCGGTCCCCTCAACGGTCTCAAGCCGTCGGAAGCGATCGTGCGGATGACCGAGATCGTCGAAGCGGAGGGCTATGGACAGCGTTCGGTGCAATACAGGCTGCGGGACTGGGTGTTCAGCCGTCAGCGTTACTGGGGAGAGCCGATCCCGATGATCGACTGTCCTTCCTGCGGTTGGGTGCCGGTTCCGGAAGAAGAACTCCCGCTGAAACTGCCCCGGGTCGAGCAGTATCGAACGACGGAGAGTGGCGAGTCGCCGCTCGCTTTGTTGACCGACTGGGTCGATGTTCCATGTCCCCGATGCGGAGAAGCAGCAAAGCGGGAGACGGACACGATGCCGCAATGGGCAGGTTCGTCCTGGTACTTTCTGCGATATGTCGATCCGCACAACGATCGGGCCCTCGCCTCGCGGCAGAAGCTCGACTACTGGACCCCCGTCGACTGGTACAACGGAGGCATGGAGCACACGACCCTCCATTTGCTCTATTCCCGCTTCTGGCACAAGTTCCTCTTCGACATCGGTGTCGTCCCAACCTCCGAACCCTATCTGCGGCGCACCTCCCATGGACTGATCCTGGGTGAGAACGGCGAGAAGATGTCCAAGTCCCGCGGCAATGTCGTCAACCCTGACGTCATGGTCGAAAAGTATGGCGCGGATGCCTTCCGGCTCTATGAGGTTTTCATGGGACCGTTCGACCAGCCCATTCCCTGGTCCACCCAGGGCTTGATCGGGATGAGCCGCTTCCTTCAGCGAGTCTGGGACTTGCAGGAGGCAGTCTCCTGGGAGGCGGATAGCTTGGCCGATACCCGGCGAATCGTCCACCAAACGATCAAGCAGGTGGGCGAGCGAATCGAGTCGCTGAAATTCAACACTGCCGTCGCGGCTCTGATGACCCTGGCCAACTACTTCAGTTCCCTCGAGGAGATCCCGCGTGAGGACTGGATGACGTTTCTCCGGTTGCTGGCTCCGTTTACGCCTCATCTGGCGGAGGAACTCTGGGCCCGACTCGGCCATGCGGATCGGATTGCCCGTCAATCCTGGCCTGAATTCGATCCGGCCCAGGCGGCTGAGGAAGAGGTCGAGATTCCGATCCAGGTCAACGGTAAACTCCGGGCAAAGTTCCGTGCCGCCGTCGATCTCGATGACGAGACGATCCAGAGGCGCGCTCGAGACGAGGTGGCGGCTCACCTCGAAGGGCGCCGGATCCGTAAAGTGATCGTCGTGCGTCGGGGAGAGCACAACCTCGTCAACTTCGTGGTGAGTTGAGTCGGGCTGCGACGACGATGTCGACAAACATCATCAGTGTGTCCTGGGGGGACCATCTCGCCTTCGGAGAGGCCGACGGCCGGCTGCACACTCCGAAAAGCTTGCGGCATCGTATCGAGGCCTGGAAGAGTGAGCTTGGTGCGGGCATCATCTGCTGGCGGGAACTCCGATCGCGACAAAACGGCTACGTTTTCGCGGGCGACGAGACCCGGCCGAAGCAGGTTTCGACTCCGCCGGTCGAGTGGGATGATTTCGCCGAAGTGTGTTCCGCCGCCCACACCCATGAGCTTCAAGCGTATCTTTACGTGACCCTTTTCGACGAAGGCTGGCCGCTGGCGTCCCACGCCGAAAGGGAGGTCAGCTACCACAACGCCCAGCATGCCCGGCACGTCTCGTGGCAGAGCGCCTTCAGTCGGGAAAACCCGGCCTATACGATCGTTGACCGGAACCGGCATCACCGTCAGTGGGGCGTCCTGTGTCTCGCTTATGCTGAGGTTCGGGAATACTTTCGGCGAAAATTCATCACACTTCTCGCAGATTATGATTTCGACGGTTTGTTCGTGTGCCTGCGCTCCCAGTCCCGACCCGCGGACGACGCGGACGAGTTCGGCTTCAACGATCCGGTGCGATCGGAGTTCGCGAGGAGGACCGGGGTCGATCTGCTCGCTAAACCGTTCGACCGACAGATCTGGAGGAATCTCCGGGGCGAGTTTCTGACAACCTTCCTGTCCGAGTTGCACACGGAATTGAGCGGAAGAAATGTCCGCCTGGCCGTCGGGGTGCCGCGCAGCCGGATTATCGGGCCGCCGCTCGGGAACATGACGCTCGAATGGCCGCGGTGGATCGAGCTGGGCCTGATCGACGAGCTGATCATCAATCAGAACTCGTGTCGCTGCCCGTCGATGTGGCTCGACTTGTGGCCGATGCACCCGGGCCGCGGCTACCTGGAGGACTACCGGGACCGGCGAAGGCACCCGACCCTCGAGGTCGACCTGCAAGAGAACTACGCACCGCGGATCGAGGGGCGATCCACCCGATTGTATGTAGCCCGCCAGTGGGATGCCCGTTCCAGGGATGAGGAGACCGGGCTGCTGGAGAATCCTGCGGTCAGCGGGCTCGTTTACAGCTCCTTCCGATTCGACAACCCGGGCCCCTTGGCCCGTGACGACTGGAGGCGGTGATTCACGTTCTGTCGGTCGTACGACAAGACCGACAGCTCGCTTCAACCGGTTCGGAACTTCTTCCGTCTAATGTACGTTGTATGGACATGTGCGCGTTGTGGAAGTGGCTCGATCGACCTGCGAATAACCTTCGCGTTTTGCTTGTCGCCGCATGCATTCTCTTTGCGGGACATGTCGCAATTCAGGCACAGAGCATCCAACATGCCCAGGTGATTCGTGTCGGCGTCGAGGCCGTACCCTCGACCCGCTGTTTCCCGGCCTCCTCCCTCCAGCAGTCCGAACTCGAAGAAGACTTCCTCCGAATCTGCCCGCAATGCCGGCTCGTGGCGGATCCTGCGCAACCGGCCGACTATCGGGTCGTCGTCGAGGATCCGGGCTTCGGTTGGCGTCTGCTCCTGATCGATGATCGCGGATCCGTGTCGAAGGTGCTCGAGTGGGAAGGCCCGCTCGAACTGGGCCTATCCGTCGCCGTCTTGATAATCCGGGACAACCTGCTAGTCTCGATGGACGCAGGATCGGAATTCGAAGTTGGCCTGGAGGAGAACGGACATGGCCCGAAACCAGCTCTCATTTTTTGACACGGTCGTCAGCTTTTTCGACAAAGCAGCACAGCACACGCCCTTTCCTCCCGGGCTTCTCGAACAGATCAAGGTCTGCAACGGGATTTACCAGATGCACTTCCCCGTCAAGCGAGACGACGGGTCCTTTCAGATCGTCCAGGCTTTCCGGGTAGAGCATAGTCACCACAAGCTTCCGGTGAAGGGGGGCGTACGCTTTTCAGGGATGGTCAATGAAGACGAGGTCAAGGCGCTCGCCGCACTGATGACCTTCAAATGTGCCCTCGTCGATGTACCGTTCGGAGGAGCCAAAGGAGGAGTCTGTATCGAGCCTCGGGAGTGCACGCCGGAACTGCTCGAGCGGATCACCCGCCGGTACACGGCCGAGCTCGTAAAAAAGAACTTCATCGGCCCCGGGGTCGATGTGCCCGCCCCCGATTACGGCACCGGGGCGAGAGAGATGGCCTGGATCGCAGATACCTATGCCGCCCTGACCTCCGATACACTGGATGCCGCCGGATGCGTCACCGGTAAACCGATCGAACAGGGGGGCATCCATGGTCGCACGGAGGCCACCGGTAACGGCGTGTTCTTCGGAGTTCGCCACGCTCTCTCCTTCAAGGAAGACATGAAGAGGCTCTCCCTGTCGACCGGAATCGAAGGCAAAACGATTGTCATCCAGGGCTTTGGAAACGTCGGCTATCACGCCGCCCGCTTCTTTCATGAGGCTGGGGCCAAGGTCATCGCCATCGCGGAATATGATGGTGCGATCACGAACCCGAAGGGCCTGAACATACCGAAAGTCCATGAACACCTGGTCGAGACGGGGTCGATCCTCGACTCGCTCGGTTCCCGGAATCTCCTCCGAAACGCGGAGGCCCTCGAGCTCGAGTGTGACATTTTGATTCCGGCGGCGCTCGAGCGTCAAATTACGGCGGAGAACGCCCCAAGGGTCAAGGCGAAGATCATCGCGGAAGCAGCCAACGGACCTACGACCCGCCAGGGAGAAGAGATCCTCCTCGAGCGGGGTGCCATGATCCTGCCCGACATGTACCTCAATGCCGGAGGCGTCACGGTGTCCTATTTCGAATGGCTGAAGAACCTCAGCCACGTCCGCCTCGGGAGAATGAGCAAGAGGTTCGAGGAATCGTCCAAGCGGGCCCTGATCCGGTCGCTGGAGCGTTTGACGGGCAAGAAGCTGTCCCCGAAGGAGCGGAAAGCGGTCATCCACGGCGCCGACGAGGTCGACCTGGTCAACTCGGGACTCGAAGATACGATGATCAACGCGTACAACGAGCTTCGAGAAGCCTTCCTCGAGGACGCCGACATCGAGGATCTTCGGGTGGCTGCCTTCGTCGTTGCTATCCGGAAAATCGCCACATCCTACCTGCAGCTGGGCATCTTTCCCTGAACGCGGATGGCGTTCCCGGTGGATCCTCACACTGGCCGTAACGGTCGCTCCTTTACCCCCGCTCTCGCGGGGGAGTATGATCATTGCATCAGCTCACTGTGGGGTGGGCTCCAACCATACCCAAACTCTCTCGTTTGAAGAAAGGAGGGCTCCAACCATGGACCTCGCAATCGAAAGCAAAGTCGCTCCTGCCGTCCGTGAATTCATTCTCGGAAAACGACGCATGCTGATCAATGGTCAGTGGGTCGACGCAGCATCGTCGAAGACGTTCGAAGTCTTCGATCCATCCTCCGGTGACGTTCTGGCCCACGTGTCCGAGGGCGACAGGGAGGACATCGACAGGGCTGTCAGTGCCGCACGGTTTGCCTTCGAGCGTGGTCCCTGGTCCAAGCTCAGACCCTCCGACCGGGGACGGCTGATCTGGAAACTGGCGGACCTGATCGAAGAACACCTCGAGGAGTTCGCCGAACTCGAGTCTCTCGATAACGGCAAGCCCCTGACGGTGGCCCGGGTCGCTGACGTTCCGCTGGCCGCCGACCTGTTCCGTTATATGGCAGGATGGGCCACGAAGATCGAAGGCAACACCATTCCCGTCTCGGTGGCCTATGCACCCGACAGCGAGTTCCATTCGTTTACCCTGCGGGAACCCGTCGGCGTCGTCGGACAGATCATCCCCTGGAATTTTCCCCTCCTGATGGCGGCCTGGAAACTCGGACCGGCCCTGGCAACGGGCTGTACCGTCGTCCTTAAGCCCGCGGAACAGACGCCACTCTCCGCCCTGAGACTCGGCGAACTGATTTGCGAAGCCGGTTTCCCGGACGGTGTCGTCAATATCGTTCCCGGTTTCGGAGAAACGGCCGGAGCCGCGCTGGCCGCTCACCCCGGCATCGACAAGGTGGCGTTCACGGGCTCGACCGAAGTCGGCCGACTGATCGTCCGCGCCGCATCGAATGATCTGAAGAAAGTGACCCTCGAACTGGGTGGAAAGTCGCCCAACGTCGTCTTCGGCGATGCGGACATCGAGACCGCCATCTCAGGAGCAGCCAACGCCATCTTCTTCAACCATGGTCAGTGCTGCTGCGCAGGCAGCCGCCTCTATGCCGAGCAGAGCATCTTCGATCAGGTTGTGGAAGGCGTTTCCGGCATCGCGAAGAGGATGAGGTTGGGACCAGGACTGGACCGCAATACCGAGATGGGCCCGCTCGTCTCGGACGAGCAGCTCCGGCGTGTCAGCAGCTACCTGGAATCCGGTCTCGCCGAAGGAGCGGAAGCCGTCTGCGGCGGCAAACGTAAGGGAGACAAAGGCTACTTCGTCGAGCCGACGGTGCTCGTCAATACCAAGCCGTCGATGAAGGTCGTTCAGGAGGAGATCTTCGGTCCGGTCGTGGTTGCCCAACCCTTCAAGGACTTCGAGACGCTCATCCCTGCCGCGAACGACACCGTTTACGGACTGGCCGCCGGGATATGGACCCGCGACATCAGCAAGGCTCACAAGCTCGCTACGAGGCTGCGCGCGGGCACCGTCTGGATCAACTGCTTCAACGTCTTCGACGCCGCCCTTCCCTTTGGGGGCTACAAACAGTCCGGATGGGGTCGCGAAATGGGCCACGCCGCTCTCGACAACTACCTGGAGACCAAGGCGGTCTGCATCAGCCTGTAGACTCCTTCAAAACTGGGAGACTGCTTCCAGAAAGACCTGAGAGCCCGGGGCGAGGCGTCCCGGGCTCTGCAGCAACCCGACTCCTTCCGGGCTCGAGCAAACGCCACCTCACGCCTCCAGGTTCAGCTCAGGCTGTCTTTGGATCAAGCCGGCGAACCGGGCCAGGAAAGACTGAACCGGGTTGAGTTTGACGTTTTGCCGAGCATCGCCGAGAATCCCCTGCATGAAAAGGCTGCTCGCCGTCTTCGCTTTCACCCTGGTCGCGACCTTCGCTTCGGTCCGGGCCGAGGTGCACGTCTGGGAGAAGGTGGAACTCACCTTCAACGCAGAGAACTCATACGCGAATCCCTACACCGACGTTCGGGTCTGGGTGGATCTGAAAGGCCCCCGGTTCGACAAACGTTGCTATGGCTTTTGGGACGGCGGAAGCGTGTTCAAGGTGCGCATCCTGGCCACGCGTCCGGGAGAATGGACCTGGCGGAGCGGATCGAATCAAAGCGACGCCGGTTTGAACGGGCGGGAAGGACGCTTCGTTGCCGCCCCATGGTCCGAAGCCGAAAAGGTCGTGCTGCCTACCCGTCGAGGTATGATCAGACCGTCTGCAAACGGCCATGCTTTCGAGTATGCCGACGGAACCCCGTTCCTCCTGATCGGAGACACCTGGTATGCGGCGTCGACATCCCGATTCCCCTGGCGCGAGGACGCTCAGACGCGTCCCATCGGCCCCGAGGCCGGCTTCCAGGACTACGTCCGCCTCCGCAAGGGCCAGGGTTTCAACAGCGTCGCCATCATCGCCGCTTTCCCCAACTGGGCGCCGGACGGTCAGCCATGGGAGATCTGGATCGACCCGGACGACGGCCAGGGGCTCGGTGTGCGCTCGGCCTGGGTGAACCAGGGCGACATCGCCAACCACGTTCCACGGGATCAATGGCAGGCCAAAGACATGTCGAACGCGGGCGGCCGAGCCTTTTTGCTCCCCGGCAAAGTCCCCGGCTACGAGCGGGTCTTTCCCGACGTCGATCGGATCAACCCGGAGTACTTCAAGTACCTGGACCGAAAGATCGACTACCTCAACGCCGAGGGCTTCATCCCCTTCATCGAAGTCGCGCGCCGCGACATCACGGCGTGCTGGGCGAAGTACTATGACTGGCCGGACTCATATAGTCGCTACATCGAGTACGTCTGGAGCCGTTATCAGGCAAACAACTGCCTCTTCAGCCCGGTCCACTACGACTACCCGGTGATGACGGCGACGACGGCAAAGCTCAATCAGGCGGCTAACCAGGTCATCAACGACTTCGGCCACCCCCCGTTCGGCACTCTGGTCTCCTGCAATGCTTCCGTCTCGAGTCTGCTGGACTTCGGCGGTCCAAAGGAGAATCGCTGGTTGACCTTCCATCAGATCGGCAACGGCCGCGAGCACGACTATTACTGGTACCTGACGGAAATCTATCATGCAAACCCCTCCCGTCCTGCGTTGAACGGGGAGCCGTACTATTCCGGAATGGCCGACAAGCGCTACACGCCGTCCTACCGCTACGGGGCGCCGGGTGGGACCGAAGCGGACGATCGCGACGTGCGGTCGGGCATGTACGGCAGTTTCCTGTCCGGGGGCTTCGCCGGCCATATCTACGGCGCAGAAGGAATCTGGGGTGCGGACATTGAACCGGGTTCCAGCCCTCTTATGTGGGAAGCGTTCCTGTGGAATTCCGCCAATCAGATGCAGTACTTGAAGACGTTTGCGTTCTCGGAAGGGCGCCGCTACCAGGATCTCGTTCCGGACGCGAATCTCGTTTCTCCCAACTCGACGCCGCTCACCAAAGGTTACGTCGGTTGGGCCTATTGCGCGAGAACACCCGAGAAAGACCTCTTTCTCGCCTATTTTGAGAAGGGATGCCCAAGTGCCAGTGTCGTACGCGGCGCCCTCCCTAATCGGGCTTATGAGGCCGAATGGTTCAATCCCCGGACCGGTGAGTGGTCGACGGTCGGAGACGGCCGTCTCGAAACCAATATCTGGGGCCAGATCACGCTGCCCGATTTCCCGACCGACGAAGACTGGGGTTTGAAATTGACCCTGCAGTGATGGGCTGCTCTTCAGTGATAAGCTACGCTTGTTGGCACACCGAACCGTCACGCTGAGCACGCGCAAATCCATTGCCCGGATGATCCTCCTGGTCCTGATCGTTCTCGCCGCGATCAGTGCCGGGCGTCGGGACGCGCATTTCACAGGGCCTCTGGGGCCGGTATCGCTCGATCGGCAGTTCCTGGTTCACGTCTTCGACGACCTGAACCAGTTGCCATCGGTGCACATTCTGGCTCACAGTGTGGGCTTTGCTCTGGTCGCGCTGCTTCTCGGACCTTGGGGAACCGGTGAGAATCGCGGCAGCATCGCTCTCGTGACCACCTATACGGCTGTCGGCTCCATCCTGTGGGAAACGGCTCAGGCCGTCGCCTGGTCTACCACTGTCATCCTGACGACCCACGCTGCCTTTGCGACCCATATCGAAAGAACGTACAATCGCGCCTTTGTCTCGGGAACCTTGTTCGACCTGCTGGTCGATGGCCTCGCGGCCCTGGCCGGCGTGGGGATCCTCTGCCTGCTCCGCTCGAGAGGCTCTCACGGCTCGTCCCAGAAACAGACGGATCCTTCGTAGCTACGGAGTAGCCGTGCAGGCCCTGAGCAGGAAGAGGACGAAGAGCACGAGAAAAATGAAAAAGAGAACCTTGGCGATCGTCGCCGAGGCGGCCGCCGCGCCGCGGAATCCGAAGAACGAGGCAATGATGGCAATGATCAGAAAAATAAAAGCCCAGTAAAGCATGGAGTGTTCCCCTCTCTATCGGGTGGATCTAACTTACGTTCATTGTCTTGAAGTCCGTTCGTGAAGTCGAGCGATTTCCCTCTCTTTCCCTGAACAGTAGCGTCGAGGCTCACGAATTTCAGAGTCCTCCCCCGCTCCCGAGACTGGCACTCCCTGCATGCGAGTACGGACTCAGAAGCCGGGCACTAGAGAAAATTCCCAGATCCAGTTCTTCAGGGGTCGGTCGTTGGGATGGACGAGGCTGATCTGGCCCACGGCAAACCCCATCAGGTTGACCCGAAGCGAGGCTCCATGGCTGGTCACGACGTGCCGCGACCCATCGGTAGCGAAGGCCGGGCCATTTTTCGAAGTCCATGCCACTCCGGCATCGAAGAATGGGGCAATCTCCACCGGGAGGAAATCCTTCGTGATCAGACCCAGAGGGCCCAGCAGCGGAACTCGAAGTTCCAGGTTGGCGACCGAGATCCGGCTTCCGAGCAGCTGGTCGAAAACCGGGCAGCTTCCGGACTCGGCATCTCCCCCGGCAGCCTCGCATTCGGCGGCACTGAACGAGCCGAAGGTGTAACCTCGAACGAGCGACGGATAGCCGATGAAGAGCTGCTGCAGACGCTGATCTTCGGCTCCTCCCCCGTATCGCCCGTAGAAGAGGAGTCGCCCTGCCAGCGTAATCGGCCTTACCGGCATGACGTACTTGCGGAAGTCGCCCAAAAAGGCTCCATAGCCGAGATCCCCGCCCACCCCGGAGGCCTCGAAGCGGTACCTCTGTCCAAGCACGGGGCTGGTACCTCCGAAGAGTGAGGTGTCGTAGACCAGAGCCGTGCTGGCCGTCCCCAAATGCAGCGAATCCGGCGAGGCAATGTCGGTGGTGTTGCTCCCGAGGAACTGTCCCGTCACCGGATCGTAGTACCGGGTGTTGGCCTGAGCATCGAACGCGATATTCTCGTATCCTCCCGAGAACTCGATTCGCTGGGCCTCGTTGAAGGGATACCAAAGCAGGCCCTGGAGCTGCCGGTCGATCTGCCAGAATCGGATCTCCCGCTGAGCAAAGACGGTGTCTCCGTTTACCTGCGTCGTTCCCTGTTGGAGTCCGCCGGAAACGAACGGAACCTGTCCTCCCTGAACTCCCCAGGTCCAGCGGTTCCGCTGATTCACGTACTGGGCAACGCCTGTCAACCCGTTCAGGAAGGTGCCGGAGTCGCTGTTGATCTGAACCGTGGTCACGAGCTGGTGGAAGCCCAGCATGTCACTGAAGTAGAGACTGGTCCCACCTCCGACGAAAGTGCCGAAATCACTGACTCCGACTCCGAAACTCGGAGGAGCGATATGGTCGAGCGAGAGGCCCGGATGATAGTCTGTCTCCTCGAACTCACGTCCCGTCGGAAGGGACTTGCGTGGTTGCTGGAGTTCCGAGGCCACGAGTCCTGCGGCCTTCTCTCGGGGTGGTAGCACGTCGGCACCGTGGACCGGTGGCTTGCCCAGCGTCGCCTCGGCCACGCGGGCCGGAGAATCTGCCGAGTATAAAGCGTAGCCCCCTTTCAGGAAGACCGTGAAGACCATTCGATCGCTCTTCGCGGCTACCGAAAGAGCCGGACTCAGGCGTGTGATTCCGCTGGCTCCGGTCTGCAGATCGGAAAGCCGGCGGATGCTCCCCCCATCTGGCTCCAGCTCGTAGATATTACGTATGCCCGTTGCGTCGGAAAGAAAGTAGAGCTTCGTACCGTCTGGAGACCATTGGGGATTCGTCGCGTCTCCCTGCTCGGGTGAAGCCAGTTGCGTCATCTCCCCGGTGGCCGCGTCGATCCTGGCGAGAACGAAACGTCCGAAGTCGAGATCATCCGTGTTGCTCGTGTACCGATCGGTTGCCACGGCCACTGATTTCCCGTCGGGCGACCAGTCGGGCTGAATCTCCGCAAAGAGGTCGTCGGTGATCTGACGCAGCTTTTCGGACTGGACGTCGAGGATGTACAAATCGACAATGCCGCCGGTGAGCGCGGAAAAGGCGATCCGTGTCCCATCCGGAGACCAGGACGGGTTGAAGATCTCACCGAGCTGATCCAGTCTGATCTCCTTCACCTTGTTCCCGTTCTCGGTGTTGACGATCGTCAATTCAGGCTGGCCGGCGCTGACGGCCGCAAAGACGAACTCCCGGCCGTCCGGGCTCCATGCCCCTGCTGAATCGATGAACTCGAGGCTCTGGAAGTGGGGACTCACGGCGGTCTCGGTCAGTTTGGAGATGATCTCGCCACTTTCAACGTCGGCCAGGTAGAGTTCGAGGGAGAAGACATCCTTCTGAGAGAACAAGGCAACGCGCTTTCCGTCGGGACTGATGGACGGGCTGACGTAGATCGTCTCTTCAGGGTCGCTCGAAAAGACCGATCGGCCCTGATCGGATGCGGGCACCGTCGCATGCAGAACGGGGCCATCCAGGTCCAGAAGCGCGGCATGCCAGCTCTTTGACAGGTCCTCGACGGAGGTTCCGAGCACGCTGCTCAGCGCCTGTTTGGCCCTTCCCGACTGAATCGCGGCCCGCAGTATCTTGCCAATGGCCTCGTCCCCGTAACGGCCGCCGATGTAGGCCCAGAGCGCATGACCATAGCGGTACGGAAAGTACTTCGGATTGTCCAGATCATCGATGGTCGGAATGTCATCGTGTAGGACCGCATCTCTCATCCACATGGACGTCATCGTCGAGATCGGTCCAATCGACAGATACTCGGCCATGCCTTCGATGAACCAACCGGGAAGTGCCTCGAGTCCTCCGCCGCCGCCGCCGAACACGTTCACTTCGCCGCTCTGCGCCATGTCGTACTGGTAAGCGTGGACCAACTCGTGCCCCAAGACGTGGTTCGTGTCGGAGAAAGAGCCGGCAAAGGGCAGTACGACACGTCGTTTCAGCGGCTCCGTAACCCCCCCGACCCCTTCGGAGATCATGCCCGAAATCGCCCGGGTCGCCCGGAAGGGAATGCTGTTTCCGTAGAGGATGACCGGCTGAGGAGTCGAGAGACTGTGCTGGAAGACCCGTCCCAGTCGCCCCCGCCAACGTTCGGCCATGCGCGCGGCTTCGAAAGCAGCTTTTGCTTCCTTCTTATAGTAATAGATATGGAAGTGCTCGGTCTTCAGGACTTCAAAATCATGCGTCTCATATTTGACTTTGTTCCTGCCAAAATACTGTGCGTGTGTAGAGTTAATCACCAATAGAGGAACCGATATCAATGGTACCAGTATGGACAATATTCGTCTCATGGTCTCTTCCTGATTCGAGTGATCGAGACGGCTGACGAGGTCTTGTCTCGTGGGAGGTCCACAAGACGCGGTGCCTCAGCAGAGCGCAGGTCTCAGGTCGCCGTCCAGCCTTCCGAGCAACCGACCGGCGGAAAGTCGTGACCGCACGTTCGTGCGCGACGGGGATCTGGGAGGCTCGAATGGGACGGGGTTTCGTCCCGAGGCCGACGACGCCGGACCCCTATCCTTAACCTGTTCGTCCCGACACAATAATTCATCTTATGTTACAGACCATAGTATTTTCCCTGCGGTCATTTCCATAGGTCGAAGCCCTAAACTCTGGTAGGGAGTACTCCGGGGACGAGCCCGAGTTGTGTAGTCAGGACAGGCTCTCTATAGCCATTAAGCGTCGAGCGGGAGTGCCTTTACATGCGTTCTCGCCCGATGAAGGCGGAGGGGAAAATGTCTTGATCCGGCGCAGGAATCCCGGCTCATGGTTGAGGCTGGTCGCTTCCCTTCCTATATACTTTAGGTAGAAGAACACACGGCGTCGTCCGGCGCGATCCGCCGGACGTTTGACCTCCCCGGAGACGCGCTGCAACGGAGTCCGCCATGCCGATCGATGTGGACCAGCAGGAAGAACAGCTTCGAATGGCTGAAGAACTGTTCTTCTCGGGCGCGAGGCTACCGAGCTTTTCCAGAGCCCTCTTTTTTGGAGTCTGCGATTCCCGCCGAGTGTTTCCGTTTCCGGAGGTGGAATCCGGTGAGCGGGAACGGGTCGCCGAGGTTCTCGCGTCGCTCCGCAGCTTTTGTGACGAGCATCTGGATCCGGACTGGATCGACCGCCATGCCCAGATCCCAGAAAGGATCATACGCGGGCTTGGGCGTCTCGGCGTACTCGGTTGCACGATCCCTGAAGAATATGACGGCCTCGGGCTGACCCAGTACGGTTACTGTCGGCTGGTGCAGGAACTCGCCGAGCGTTGCGGATCGACGGCGCTCCTGGTCAATGCTCACCAGAGCATCGGGCTCAAGGCGCTCCTGCTCTACGGAACGACGGCACAGAAGGACCGCTTCCTTCCACCCCTTGCCCGAGGCGAAATGCTGGCCGCCTTCGCCTTGACCGAACCGAATGCCGGTAGTGACGCAGCAGGCATCGAGACGAAGGCCGAATACGACCCCGAACGGTCCGTCTACCGCATCAACGGCTCGAAGCAATGGATTACGAATGGCGCCGTCGCCGGCATGTTGACCGTGATGGCCAAGGTCCGAATGGAGGGTCGGGACCGCATCACTGCATTCATCGTCAC
Organism: uncultured Acidobacteriota bacterium; assembly: GCA_963823995.1. Classification (GTDB taxonomy): domain Bacteria; phylum Acidobacteriota; class UBA6911; order RPQK01; family JAPXNP01; genus JARRKC01. Next base: position 92,745 of record CAWGNQ010000006.1, on the reverse strand, counting down.
ACCCGAGATGCAGGGCTTCAAGGTCACCGATGCGGCACTCGAGAAAGTAGGTATGCGCGGAACCCAGACATCGAAACTGGCCTTCGAGGACCTCGAGGTTCCGCCCGAGAACATCTTGGGGAAGCCGGGTGACGGACTCAAGATCGCGCTCACCTGCCTCGACTTCGGCAGAACGACTTTCGGAGCGGCGTGCACCGGCACGGCGCACGAACTCTACCGGCTGGCCGTCGAACATGCCGTCCAACGCCACCAGTTTCAGAGGCCTCTGGCATCGTTCGGTCTCGTCAAAGAGAAGATCGCCCGAATCGCCGCTCTCCTCTACGCTATGGAGTCCGGAACCTACCTTACCGCGGGGCTGCTCGACCGGGGTGAGGAGGACTTCATGCTGGAAACCGCGATGCTCAAGGTTTTTGCGTCGGAAGCGCTGTGGCAGATCGTCTACGACGCCATGCAGATTCTCGGAGGACGATCGCTGTTCTGTGATCGTCCATACGAGAGGATCATGCGGGACACCCGGCTGAACATGATCGGTGAAGGCTCCAACGAAGTCCTCCGAGCATTTATCGGAGCCGGCGGACTCCGTGATGTCGGCCTGCAGCTCAAGGAGGTCGCCGGCGCCGCCCGTCACCCGATTTCGAGCCTCGGCTCGAGCCTCGGAAAGATCCTCGGCTTCGGCAAACGTAGCATCCATCAGATCGTGACCTCACCGACAATTCCCGTGCAATCCGAACAACTGGAGTCGCCCGCTCGCGGTCTGGCCTCCCGTATCCGGCGGCTCGGCCTGGCGATTCCCCGCCTGCTCGCCCGGCACAAGGAAGAGATCATCGAGGAACAGCTGATCCTCAACCGGCTGGCGGACGCGAGCATGGCCATGTACATGACCGTCGCGGTCTTGAGCCGTCTGGATCGTGAGCTTGCGCAGAATTCCGGCGATGGTGGCCGCAGCGAGGAGAATCTCGCCGCGGGAAAGCTCTACTGCACGCTGGCCTTCCGGGTGATGGACCGCGCCATGGACGGGCTCTTCGACAATGACGACGACCAGATCGGACTTGTCTCCGATCTCATCACGGGATGGCAGTAACGGAATGGCACAAAGTGACAGCACCCTTCGACGGATGACCCAGGCGATTCTCGATCAGGAGGCCCATCTTCGGGAAGGGGGAGGAGAAAAGGGTCGCGAGCGGCAACGCAGACTGGGTCGGTTGCCGGTGCGGGATCGGCTCGCGAAGCTCCTCGATCCGGAACCCCCTTTTCTCGAGATCGGTCTCTGGGCCGCCTATGAGATGTATCCGGAGGTCGGTCCGGTCCCGGCAGCCGGATTGCTGACCGGCGTCGGCGATATCTGCGGACGGCCCTGCATGGTCGTGGCCAACGACGCAACCGTGAAGGCAGGCGCCTTCTTTCCCCAGACGGTCAAGAAGCTCCTGCGTGCTCAGCGCATCGCATTCGAGTGCAATCTGCCGCTCATCTACCTGGTCGATTCAGCAGGTGTCTACCTTCCCCTCCAGGACGAGATCTTCCCCGACGAAGACGACTTCGGGAGGATCTTCCGCAACAATGCCGTCCTGTCGGCCGCAGGAGTGCCCCAGTATGCCGCCATCATGGGCAACTGCATCGCCGGAGGTGCTTACCTCCCCGTGCTGAGCGACAAGATTCTGATGACGGAAGGCAGCGGTCTCTACCTGGCCGGTCCGGCTCTGGTCAAGGCGGCCATCGGTCAGGACGTGGACACCGAAGAATTGGGTGGTGCCCTGCTTCATGCGCAGGTCAGCGGCACCGTCGATTTTCGGGAAAAGGACGATGAATCCTGTCTCGCGCGCCTGCGGTCGCTGGTCGAACTTCTTCCCGAATGCCGCCCGTCCCCGGACGCCGGCACACCACCCGCGAAGGACGGCGGTGACCTTTATCGGCTCCTGGATGGAGGAGCGGACGAGGGCTACGACGCGCGCGAATTGCTCGAGTGTATCGTCGATTCCGGTTCATTCCAGGAGTCGAAGAAGGAGTATGGACAGACCGTCGTCACGGGCTATGCGCGTCTGGGTGGATTCTCCGTCGGAATCGTCGCCAACCAGCGGATTCGATGCCAATCCGCGTCCGAGGGAATCCAGATCGGCGGTGTGATCTACACCGACAGCGCGGACAAGGCGGCCCGGTTCGTCCTGGAATGCAATCAGTCTCGGCTACCCCTGCTTTTCTTTCAGGACGTCATGGGGTTCATGGTGGGAAAACGGGCAGAGGAATCGGGAATCATCCGAAGCGGTGCCAAGCTGGTCAATGCCATCAGCAACTCGACGGTCCCCAAGATCACCGTGATCGTGGGCGGATCCTTTGGCGCCGGCAACTATGCCATGTGCGGGAAGGCGTACGATCCGGCCTTCATCTTCGCCTGGCCCACCGCTCAGTACGCGGTCATGGGACCGGGTCAGGCGTCGGCAGTCCTGCTTACGATTCAGCAGAAGGCTGCGGAAAGAAGCGGGCGTCCGCTGGACGAGGAGGAGCTGGAAGAGTTACGCGAGCGAATCGCAGCCGACTACAAATCGCAGGCCGACATCCGCTATGGCGCAGCCCGCGGCTGGGTCGATGCCATCCTGCCGCCCGACAGAACACGCGCCGTGCTTCGCCGCGCGCTCCAGCTTGTCAGCCGGCCGAGGCCGAAGGGACGCTTTCATACCGGCGTCATACAAGTGTGACCATGACGTTGAAGATCGGCAACGCACAGGGATTCTGGGGCGACGACCCCGATGGACCGGCCCGACTGGTCGGCCGGCAGAGTGATCTCGACTACGTGACGATGGATTACCTGGCCGAGGTGTCCCTTTCGATCATGGCAGCCCAAAGGGAACGAAAGCCGGAGCTCGGCTATCCGCGTGACTGCGTTGAAGCGATCCGCTCCCTGGCTCCATTCTGGAAGGCCGGCCGTCGGATTCGCGTCGTCACTAATGGTGGAGGACTCAATCCACGCGCCTGCGCCGAGGCCTGCGCCACGTCACTGCGCAAAGAGGGGTGCAGCGGCCTGAAGATAGGGATCGTCTCCGGCGACGATGTTCTCGATGAGGTACGTCGCCTGGCGCTCGACGGCTCGACTGTCGACCTTCTCCGCAACCTGGAGACGGGAGAGGAGATCCGGAGCGTCGCGGACCGGCTGGTGACGGCCAACGCCTACCTGGGGACCGACGGCATCGTGCGGGCCCTCGAATCGGGTGCCGATATCGTTCTCACGGGACGGGTCACGGACTCGAGCCTTGTCTGCGCTCCCTGCATCCATCATTACGGCTGGAAGGCCACCGACTACGACCAGCTGGCAGGCGGCCTGGTGGCCGCTCACGTGATCGAGTGTGGCGTTCAGGTCTCGGGCGGGATTGCGACCGATTGGCTGGACGTCCCTCTGCCCGACGAAATGGGTTTTCCCTTCGTGGAAGTGGAACGGGACGGCACCTTCGTCGTGACGAAGCCTCAGGGGACAGGCGGCTGCGTCACGGAATCGACCGTCAAGGAACAGCTCTTGTACGAAATCGGCGATCCCGAACACTACCTCACTCCGGAGGCGGTGGTCTCATTCCTCGACATCGAAGTTCGCCAGGAAGGTAACGACCGGGTCCGCATCTGGGGATTCCGCGGGTCTCCACCTCCGTCGACTTACAAGATCAGCGCCAGCTACCGGGACGGGTATTGGGCTCAGGGCACGCTGACGATCTTCGGCCGGAACGCCGTCGAGAAGGCCGAGCGTTGTGGCCGGGTGGTACGCGATCGGGTTCGCCGAGCCGGATACGAGCTGGACGGTTTCGAGGTGGAAGCACTGGGAGCAGGTGCGTGCGCTCCGGGGGTCCTCTCCCGGCCCGAACTGCTCGAGACCGTGCTGCGACTGGCCGCCCATGATTGCCGGATCGAGGCAGTGGAACGCTTCTGCCGGGAACTGGCACCCCTGATCACTTCCGGGCCGCAGGGGGTGACCGGCTTTTCCGCCGGTCGGCCGCATCCGAGCCCGGTCTTCGGTTACTGGCCCTGCCTGTTCCCGCGCGATAAGGTGTCGGTGGATGTCGAGATCATGGAAGTCTGAGGAGACTTAAGATTTCTGATCCGCGATTTTCGGTTTGGCGAGGTCAATGATGCGACTTGGAGAAATCGCTTACGCACGCAGTGGTGACAAGGGTTCGGCGGCGACCTTGGCCGTATTCGCCCGCCGGCCGGAGGAATTTCCCCGTCTCGAAAAGCTCTTGACGGCCGAGAGGGTGCAGCGTTTCTTCGAGCCGATGGGTTGTGGGCCCGTTCGACGCTTCTCCCTACCGAAGCTGCAGGCCCTGAACTTCATTCTTCCCGAAGTGCTGCCGGGCGGCGGAAGTCGTTCTCTGCGAGTGGATGCCCAGGGCAAGGCCATCGGCCAGGTGGTCCTGGAGATGGAGCTTGAAGAGTAACCCGGAGACTGCTCCAGTCAGCCCTGCCCCTTGTGTCGATCGGGCTGCGGGCCCGGCGTGGAGGTTCAGCCGGCCCGGGCGACCGGACTGGAAAGAGAGATTTACGGAATCATGCATGACCAACTGATCCTCGCCGACAGCCCGAGCCCACAGCTCGCAGTCCTCACCCTGAACCGGCCCGAGAAGCGAAATGCTCTGAACCTTCCTCTGATGGAACAGCTCTGCCGCCGACTCGACGAACTGGCAGTCACTGAAAGCTGCCGGACCGTGATTCTGCGCGGAGCTGGACCTGTCTTCTGCTCCGGACTCGATCTCAAGGAGGGACTGGATACCACCCTCGCGGAGCGCTCGGGCAGAATGGTAGCCCGAACCTTTCGATCACTCAGCGAGAGCCCCAAGGTGATCATAGCCGCCGCACAGGGCGCCGCAATCGCCGGCGGGGGGGACTGCTCCTCGCTTGTGACCTGGTGGTCGCCGCCCAGGACCTGCGCGTCGGGTTTCCCGAGGTGCGCCGCGGTCTCGTTGCCGGTCTGGTGATGGCCTATCTCCGCCGAAGAGTCAGAGAAGTCGAGGCCAATGAATTGCTGCTGGCGGGAGAGCTCATCGAGGCTCAACGCGCTCGCGAAATGGGTATTGTGAATCGAATCGTCCCCAACGATCACCTCATGGCGGAAGCACACGCGCTCGCCGCCGAAGTCGCCGAGGGAGCGCCCCAGGCTCTTCGCACAACCAAGGAGTTCCTGCGCACCCTCTGGCCCCACACGCTGGAGGCGGATCTGGAACAGGCCCTCGGCATCCATGGACGGGTGCGCCTCGGCGAGGAAGCGCAGGAAGGCATACGCGCATTTCTGGAAGAGCGTAAGCCGTCATGGAAGTGAGAGAGCCGGCAAAGGAAAAAATGGGGCGTTGCGGAGGTTGAAAGGGAGGTTGTGGCTTCCTCGATCCTGTCCAGACGGCCTGTTTGTCCTCTCTATCCCATCTGGCTTATAGTCCCTCTCGCAGAGAACTCAGGAGAACAATCATGAAGAGACTGATGCTCACAATGATCCTTGCCGTGCCCTTGTTGTGGACGGGCTGCACTACTCAGGAGGAAGAGAAGCTGAACTATCCGGCCGCCAGGCGTGATGACGTCGTCAACGAGTACTTCGGCACCAGGGTGCCGGAACCGTACCAGTGGATGGAGGACCTCAACAGCTCGGAGGTCGAGCAGTGGGTGGCTGCCGAGAACAATCTGACGGACGATTACCTCTCCAAGGTTCCTATACGGGATTGGGTGAAACAGCGACTGACGGATCTCTGGAACTACCCGAAAGCAGGCGTGCCGGACGAGCAAAATGGCCGGCTCTTCTTCCGGAAGAACAGCGGGCTGCAGAACCAGTCGCCCCTCTACGTCCAGGAAGGTCTGCAGGGAGAACCTCGCCAACTGCTCGATCCAAACACGTTGTCTCCGGACGGATCTCTGGCTCTGGCCGGATACCAACCCTCCCCGAACGGCAAGCTCCTCGCCTATCAGATTTCCGAAGGAGGCTCCGACTGGCAGACCATCCACATTCTGGACGTCGATTCGGGCAAGACCCTGGAGGACACCGTCCACTGGGTGAAATTCTCCGGTGTGGCGTGGACCAGGGACAACCAGGGGTTCTTCTATTCACGCTACCCGGAACCACCGAAGGGACAGGCCATCAGCCAGCAAGTGCTCAACCAGAAGCTCCACTACCACCGCCTGGGAACGGATCAGGATCAGGACAAGCTGATCTTCGAGCGGACCGACCTTCCCAACTGGATCGTCGGCGGGACCGTCTCCGACAATGGACGATACCTTTACGTTTATCTGATCAATGGAACGGCGCATATGAATGAACTCTTCTACGCTCGGCTGGGCAGTCCGGAGCGACCTGACATCAGCGCCGAAATCTACCCGCTGTTTACCAAGAACGATGCCGTTTACGAACCACTCGGCGACAACGGCGATACGCTCTTTCTCCAGACCACCCTCGACGCACCCCGGGGACGGATCATTGCGACGACATTCTCCAATCCCGCTCCCGACCGATGGAGAGAAGTCGTGCCCCAGGGAGAAGGAGTGATGGCCGGGGCGCTGATGGCCGGCGGTCGACTCGTCGTGCTCTCCGAGATCGTCGCCAAGAGCCGGCTGGATCTGTATGACACAGCCGGACAGCATCTGGAACAGGTTGGACTTCCCGGAATCGGTTCCGTGTCCGGGATCAGCGGCCACAGTGATTCACCGGATCTGTTCTTTGGGTTCGCTTCCTTTCTGACGCCCGGCACGGTCTACCATTACGATTTGACGTCAGACGAGCGCTCGGTCTTCTTCCAACCCGAGGTCAGCTTCGACGCCTCGAAGTACGTCACCGAACAGGTCTTCTACCCATCCAAAGACGGCACCGAAATTCCGATGTTCATCACCCACAGCAGAGACATGCAGCTCGACGGCCGAAACCCGACCATTCTCTACGGATATGGCGGTTTCAATATCACGGTCAGCCCGAGCTTCAATCCGGTTTTTCCCGTCTGGCTGGAGATGGGAGGCGTTTACGCGGTTGCCAACCTGCGGGGTGGCGGCACGTACGGAGAGAAATGGCACGAGGCGGGCATGCTCGGCAACAAGCAGAACGTCTTCGATGATTTCGCCTGGGGCGCCAGGTACCTCGTCGAACAGAAATATACCGACCATGACCATCTGGGCATCCAGGGCTATTCGAACGGCGGTCTGCTCGTCGGTGCGTCGATCACCCAGCATCCGGAGCTCTTCGGATCCGCCTATGCGGGCGCCGGTGTCCTGGACATGCTCCGCTACCAACGTTTCTCGGGCGGCGACCTCTGGGCGCCGGAATATGGGACAGCGGAGACCGAAGAAGCCTTCAAATGGCTCAACGCCTATTCACCGCTACAGAACATCAAAGAAGGGGTCTGCTATCCACCAACCATTATCACCACTGCGGATCATGACGACCGCGTGGTGCCCAGCCACTCCTACAAATTCGCGGCGGCCCTGCAGCACGCCCAGAAGTGCGACAACCCCGTCCTGATACACATTGCCACCAACACCAGTCACGGGTACATGCCGACCGACAAGCGGATCGCTCAAACCGCGGATGTCTGGGCCCTCCAGGCATGGAATCTGGGCATCAGACAACCGCCCGCAGCAGAGAGACCGTAGGGAGATGTGAATTTGAGCACGGCCGGCGGCCGCGGGGCGCGCCCCGTTTTCTAAGGGGACGAGAATTCGGGCAATGACATAGGTGATTTGTCAAGTTCCCGGCTCCGTCGTCCCCCGGTCGCTAGACGATGTCTGCCGCCTTCGCTAGACTGGAGCGCAGAAGGGACTTCCGATGAGCTGTTCAGGCCAGGTTGGGGGCCTCGGCCATCGCATGAGGCGATTACGTCGGGCGAGTTGACGAGCGTTGGGGAACTAGATCATGAAGCGCACGCGTAAAGGTCCCGGTACCTCTGCTCCTCCCTCCTCCGTCGAAAGTGACCTCATGGAAGGGCCTGTCGCAGCCGATCCGGACCGACTTCGGCAGAGCGAAATCATCGACCATGGCCCGACTGAAACAGCACTTTTGGACCGGCAGACGTTGGTTCGAGAGATCGCGGAGAATCTTCGCGAAGTGCTCTGGATCGTCTCACCGGACTGGAACCAAGTACTCTATGTGAGCCCGAGCTACGCCCATCTGTGGGGCAGACCGTGCGAGGATCTCTATCTCAACCCCCGCTCATGGCTGGATGCGGTCCAGGAGGAGGACCGGCCGGAGCTCGTATCCGAAATCGATCGGGTCGCCCGCGAAGGCCTTTCGGAGCTTGCCCCGACGGAATATCGCATCCTCCGTCCCGACGGCTCCGTCCGCTGGGTCCGCGCGCGTGGTTTCGGCGTCCATGACCAAGAGGGACGCGTCGGGCGAGTCGTCGGCATTGCCGAAGACATCAGCGAACAAAAGAAGATCGAGGAAGCGCTGCGCAAGGGCAAGGATGAATACCAGGTGCTGGCTGAGAACCTGCCGGGACTGGTCTACCGGATCCATTTGCAGGACCGAAACCGGATGCAGTTCTACAATCGGATGCTCGAGCCTCTGACCGGATTCACGACCAGCGAGCTGAAATCCGGCGACCTCTGCTCGCTTGGGTCACTCATCGTTCCGGAAGATCGGCCCCGGGTCATCGACGAAGTCAGCGACGCGATCGAAGTGGGCCGGCCCTTCGAGCTGAGTTATCGCTTGCGGCATAAGGATGGCGATATTCGCTACCTGATTGACCAGGGTCGTCCCAGCCATGACGAGAACGGCCGGGCCCTCTATGTCGACGGCTTTGTGTTCGACGTCACCGAACGCACTCGCGAACAGGAGAGACTGCACGAGAGGGAGGCCCAGCTCCGAGCGTTTTTCGATGCGAGCGGTGTCTACATGAGTCTCGTCGGGCTCGAAAGTGACGACCTCATCTATGTCCGCCCCAACGAAACGATGGCAGAGTTCTTCGGTTTGACGGCAGCTCAGTTGACAGGAAAGCGCTGTCGAGAGCTGGGTATCAGTGAAGCGACGCTTGCCGGCTGGATGGAGATGTTCAACGAATCTCGAACCACCGGGAAGCCGGTCACCCTCGATTACGTTTTCGAAATGAAGGGGCAGCGGCACTGGTGTCACGGAACGATCAGTCCGATTGCCGCGACCTCTTCCGAACTGCCCCTGTTTGCACTGGCAGCCGTCGACATCACCACGCGTCGGAGAGCCGAACAAGCTCTGCGTGAGAGTGAAGCACGTTTCCGAGAGGTCCTCGAGAGCTCTCTCGATGCCTCCTACCGAAGGAATCTGCGGACCGACCACTACGATTACATGAGCCCGGTTTTCGAGCAGATCGGCGGATTCAAACCGGAGGAAATGATTCGTCTGGACACGAAATCGACCCTGGAACTCGTCCATCCGGAAGACCGCCGGGCCGTCGTCCAGGAACTCGAGCGGACGCTGGCCGGAGGCAGTGGTTTCGTAGAATACCGGTTCCAGACCAAGGACGGGAGCTACCGCTGGCTGGGAGACAAGATTCGGGTCGTCACCGACGCCGAGGGGTCGCCGCTCTACCGGGTCGGAGTCGTGCGTGACATCACGCACCGCAAGGAGGTTGAAAGGGCGCTCCTCGAGGCCAAGCAGGAGCTGGAAGAGCGCGTCCGAGAGAGAACGGCCGAACTCGAGCTTCGAGCCGACCAGCTTGCCCGCCTGGCGTCGGAGCTGACCCTTGTCGAACAGCGAGAGCGTCGGCGACTGGCCCGAATACTGCACGATCACCTCCAGCAACTCCTGGTGGGTGCGAAGTTCGGACTGGACGTGCTCAGCCGACGCATTGGTCCCGAGTACGCACGAACCGTCGGGCAGGTCGAGAAACTGCTGAACGAATCGATCAATACGGCCCGGTCCCTGACTGCCGATCTCTCACCGCCCATCCTCCATGAGGCAGGACTCGACGCGGCCCTGGAATGGCTTATCCGTTGGATGCGCGAAAACCATGGTCTGGTCGTGGATTTCAGGTCCGACGGCAAGGCTCGAACAGAACACGAGGATATTCGCGTGCTGGTCTTTCAGTCAGTGCGCGAGGCCCTGCTCAACATTGTCAAGCACGCCGAGGTTCTCCGTGCCGAAGTGGCCCTCAATCGTGTGGACCCGACCCACCTTCAGGTTGTGGTCAGCGATTGCGGAGTCGGATTCCCGCCTGAAATGCTGGACGACGGAAGTTCGGTCAGCGCCGGCTTCGGACTGGTCAGTATCCGCGAGAGGCTGCGCCTGCTCGGAGGCACGTTGGAGATCGACAGCGGGAACGGCGAAGGGACGCGCCTGACCCTGACCGTACCGGTCAAACCGCCCCCGGCATTGACCGCCTCGGAGGAAGAGGAGGAGTCCGGAGAGGGGCCGGCTCGGACCGACAGGTTCCGCGATGAGGGCGACGGAGGAGGAAGGAGCGACCGGATTCGTGTCCTCCTGGTGGATGACCATGTGGTGATGCGACAGGGTCTTTCGATGTTGCTCGGTGAAGAAACGGATATCGAAGTCGTCGGAGAGGCTTCGGACGGCAAGGAGGCCGTGACCTTTGCCCGCGAGCTCCAGCCGGATGTGATTCTCATGGACTTCAGCATGCCCGGCATGAACGGCGTCGAGGCGACCCGGATCATTCATGCAGAACGTCCGCGAATCCGGATCATCGGCCTCTCCATGTACGCAGAAGTGGAGCGCGCTGCCGCCATGCGCGACGCGGGAGCCGTCGCTTACCTGAGCAAGAGTGGGCGATCCGATGCGCTCCTGGAAGCCATCCGGCAGACCCGCGCGAAGTAGTCCCCCGGTGCAGAGAGTCCATCTCGGAGCAGCAGGACCGGCCAGATTGTCGTAGACTGGGCGCCGAACCCGGCGAGGCGAGCTGCTTTGCCGCATCGACAGGAAGCGGTGCCATGAAATCGATTATTCGACGTTTACCCCTCTTCGCCTTGACCCTCCCTTTCCTCACTGCGGTGGGAATCTCCCCTGCACAGCCTTCACATTCCTCCGTGGCGGCGGATCAGCGTTACGAGATTCCGGCCACCGACGACGGCCTGCCGGGACAAGGCCCGATCCGGAGATACGACTGGTTTCGAGAACTCTGGAGGAAACGGCGCAGCGCCTGGGCAAAGCGCGTCGAACAGGACCAGCATGCCCTCGTGTTCCTCGGCGATTCGATCACTCAGGGTTGGGGAGACGACCTGGGCGGCGCCTTCCCCAACGTCAAGGTGGCTAACCGGGGCATCAGCGGCGACACGACGCGCGGCATGTTGATTCGGCTCCAGGAGGACGTTCTCGCATTGCATCCGAGCGGCGTTGTCATGCTGCTTGGAACCAACGACCTCGAAGAGAATGCGGCTCCGGAGACCATCGCCGCCAACGTCAAGCTGATTCTCGCAGCACTCGAGGAGTACAGCCGTGAGATGCCGATCGTGCTGTGCCGCGTCTTCCCCAGTTCCACTTCGAAGCATCGACCTGCCGATCAGATTCGCTCCGTCAATCGTCTCTATGCCGAGGCCGTCTCACGGGACCCTCAGATCACTCTCCTGGACACTTGGACGTTGTTCGCCAACGACCAGGGGGATGCGAAAATCGAAGAGTTTCCCGATCTGCTGCATCCCAATGCCGCAGGGTATGCCAAGTGGGCGGCGGCCCTGAGACCCTTTTTGGCCACCCTCGGTTTCGTGGATACCGAGCCGGCTCCTTTCACTCCTGAGCCCGGCTTCGAAAGCCTCTTCAACGGTCATGACCTGACCGGCTGGGGCTTTCGGCCAACGAGTAAGGAGGACCTCGAGGCACGCGAACACTGGCATGCGACGGATCCGAACGCGGCCGCCTGGCCGATCGTGACCGAAGCCAAGTCCCTCGACGGACGGACGGCCAGTGAAGACGGACGATACGTAGCCATCAACGGTCGCCTCGTCGTGACCACGCCACCGGAAGGGCGTCGTATCCAGCAGATCTGGACCACGCGCGAGTTCCCGAAGGATTTCGTTTTGAAGCTGGAGTTCCGGGCCACTCCCAACGCAGACAGCGGTATCTTCATTCGAGGACCTCAACTACAGTGTCGCGACTACGGACTCGCAGGCCCGTACAAGAACCTCGAGAGCTACAAGCCCCAGCAGTGGAACGAGATCGTCGTGACCGTCAAAGACGGCGTTGCCCGCGCCACCTGCAACGGTGAGGTTCTGGAGGAAGCCCTGAAGGTGCCCGCAACCGGTCCGATCGGCCTCGAAGGCGACCGCGGTCAGATGGAATACCGCCACATCGAGATTCGCGAGCTGCCGTAAGGAAACGGGTCGGCCCGCGTCCGAGAAACCCGACGCGTCCGACCCGCCACCCCCCGGCCTGCAACCGGATCATTCTGTCTAGAAGGCCGTCTGCAGCGTCACCTGGACCCGATTTTCTCCCGGGATCACGTCCAGGCTGTGATTCGTCCTCTGGTAGTCGAACAGCCAGACGTTTCCCTTGTACATATGCCAGGCAAAGCCGGCGATGTAACGGTGCTGGAGATCCGAGTAGATGTCGCTATCGGAGTCGAATTCGTCGAAGCGGCCCAATACACTGATCTTGTCGCCGAAGTGCGGCGTGGGTATGTGCACTGCGCCGAACAGAGAGTACCCCTTCTGGCGGGCAGCCCTACCGTCCGGCGCAATCGCCTTTCCAGACTGGTTGCCGCGTCCCACGTAGCCCTGGGCCGTGCCCGTGAAGAACCGGCTCTCGTACGAGACCATTCCGTTGAAACTTTTCCAGTCGGGCGGCTGGACGCCGTTGACGACCGGCTGATTCCCCTTTCCGACGACACCGAAAGCCGTGAATTGAAGTCCCGGGATGACATCGGGGACGGGGCGGATCGACAGGCGGCCTTCGAAGACCTTGTTCTTGTTCTGCTCCGCAGCGTGGTATCCGCCGCCGTTGTAAAAACCCGCCTGCCAGGACCCGTAGCGACCCGCGTAATGGCTGTTGACATCGCTCTTGTATTCGCTGCTGAGTGAGCCACCAAGGTCCGAGCCAAAGATCACTCCGACATCTGCGCTGTTGAAAACGCTACTGCGCTCGAGGAACATCGTGTCCTGCATGCGAAAGCCGTTGATGGCCTCTTCGAAATCGAGCCAGGGCATATGTGCCAGGCCGAATTCCATGTAAGGCCCGGTGATGATGTTGTTTCCCTGCCAGTGGAACTTCCCGTAGATGTACTTTGCCCGTGGCTTCACGTCACCCGTCGAGTCGACGGTTATGTCGGTCACGAAACGCGCGGTCAGGTACGGAGTGACATCCACGTCGGCGCCAAAATAGCCCCGCTTCAGCACAAAGGCATTGTAGCTGCTGGTTTCATTGGGAACGCCGGAATACTGCGTTCCGTCCTGGTAGGAAAGGTAGAAGAGGCCAATGGGCTTGAAGCCCCTCAGGGAAGCAGGCAACTCGGCTTTCACGGGAGCCAGTTGCCCTCCGGAGCCGGTGGCCGACTGAACCTCAGCCGACGGAGCAGCCGACGGCTGCCCTCCGGCTGCCGACGTACCCGACTTTTGCCGATCGTATTGGGCCTGTACCTGAACGGCCTGGGCCTGCGTGATCACGCCATTCTGGACCAGGAGTTTGAGAAGTGGATCCATGGCGTCGGAATCGGCCCGGGTGGTATTGGAGGCATAGGTCATGCTCAACGCACAGAAGGTGACGAATATACAAGCAGCAATGGTCTTCTTCATGGTTTCTTTTTCCTTCGAGAGGCCTGCACCACCTCGGTGAGGACGGCGTCCTTCGCCACGGTGGAGTCGGGCCGTTTCAGGGGAAAACAGTGCGGCGAATCGGGCGGGTCTACGCTCAGATCCGTCTGGTCCGGATGCATGTTTGCCGTAGATGCACCGAATTCGCCTGTTCGGGTTCGGGACTCTCATGATCTGCGGTGCCACTCAACAACCGGCCGAGAAGTTCGGTCGGCAGACGAGCTGAGTCTACGCAGGTTGTGTTACATGAATTTGAACCTTTCATGAGAAGTTTCTTACGGAAAGCAACTCAGCGATGCCCTCCCGACCGACCATTGTCCAGCCGGCCGATGTGGCGGATACACGTTTCCATATTCAGAAACCTGCCGGAAGACCTATAATCGACCCGAACGTCAACACCCTGCGGGAAGGAGGTACGATGTCAGATCAACCGCAAGGATGTGCGCGGATCACCGGAACCGTCGCCGGTGACCGCTCCGAGAGTGAACGAACTGCTGAAAATCCCGTTGAAGAAGAGGAGTCGATCATGAGCGTGCTCGTTGGACAGAAAGCGCCCGACTTTACGGCACCTGCCTACTCCAAGTGCGGGTTTACGACCGTCAAACTTTCCGATCACCTGGGCAAGTGGGTCCTGCTCTGTTTCTATCCGGGTGATTTCACTTTCGTCTGAGCGACCGAAGTGTCGGCGGTCGCCGACCATTACAGCGAACTGCAGGATCTGGGAGTAGAGGTCATCTCTGTGAGTGTCGACAGCCACTTCGTACACAAGATGTGGGACGACCACGAATTGTCCAAGATGGTTGCGGGCGGGATTCCCTTTGCGATGGCCTCGGACCAGGCCGGAAATGTCGGCCGGGCCTACGGTGTCTACGATCAGGCGCAGGGAATTGAGCTGCGGGGACGGTTCATCATCGATCCCGACGGCGTCGTCCAGGCAATGGAGGTGTTGACACCCCCCGTAGGACGCCGGATCGCTGAGATGATCCGCCAGATCCAGGCCTTCCAGCATGTACGTGCCACCCAAGGCAAGGAAGCGACACCGTCGGGTTGGCAGCCGGGACAACCCACCCTGCAGCCCGGTCCGGGGCTGGTTGGAAAAGTTTGGGAAGTCTGGAATCCTTCGATGGAGCGCACCAAGCACTGAGCCTGTCGAACGGTCGCCGCTGGAGGTTGCGCGTCGTCGGGTCGATTCGGTGCAAGGCCCGATTCTCGCTCTTTCAAGCCGCAGCCGGTTCTCTGCCTGCTGCTACCAGGTCCGTTCTTTCAGAATCTCCTGAATCTGCTCCTTGGCCACCGGCAGCTCGTCCATATGATCCTTGAGCCAGTTGGAGAAGTCGCGTTCGATCTCGTCCGACCAGCGAGTATCGATCTGGCCTGCGGTGTACTTCCCTTCACGCAGCCGCTCATGACCGAACATGTCCCGGAGCCGCACGATCTCGGAAGTCTTGACGACCCTCTCCGCCAACTGGGGAGGAATGAAAATGACACCCCCGTCCTTGCCGAGCACGACGTCACCCGGCATAACGGTCGCGCCACCGATACGGATCGGACAGTTAATGCCCATCATCGTGGAGTTGAGATTGGGGCCCAGACTCGAGAAATGGTGAGAGGGATCGTAGGAACGCACGAAGGAAACGAAATTGGGGAGCTCCTTTAACCCTTCGATGTCCCGGATAGCTCCGTTGTAGACAATGCCGTTGCCGCTCTTGGCATAGATGGCGTTCCCTACGTTGTCCCCGATAGAGGGTCCATTGACTTTCAGTCCGAAGTGATCGCAGACATAGACGTCACCCGGCTGAAGTTCGTCCACCGGCCAGGCATTCTGCCCCCCGATACGACCGTCCTGCTTTCCGACTTCGGCGATGACCTTGTGGATGTCCGGCCGCCCGGGCATCCAGACCGCCGTCAAAGCTCGGCCAACGAGAGACTTGTCGGGATGAATGCTGAGCCATCCGTCCTCATACTCGTTCGTGAATCCGGCATTTCGAAGAACGGCCCAGGCTTCTTCGAGGGTCACATCTTTCATGCGTTCCAGGATGCCGTCAGGCACTTTGGGTCGGCCGTCGGGAAACCGCTCGCCGGTCCATTCCGGCGTGTATTTGATCAGATCCTCTTTCGAGAAGACCCCCGGCTGCGCAAAGAGTAAGGCACAAGCCAGAGGCACCGACAGCACTATAAAGAACATGACTCGGAGGGTATTCTTCTTCATCTTGAGTTTCCTTATGAGGTATGGGGATACGTCGCCGGACCCGATACTAGACCAGCCTCCACTCTCTGACAAGGGGACCGCCACCGGTCCGACGGTTCGCTCGGGTTTGGACTTGATACTCTTGGACATGAGGAGTCTTGTCGATATGCGATATTTGCGTTTACTTCAGCCGACCCTACTTGCCGGAATCGTCCTGACTCTGCTCTGGGCGACCGGCCAGGCACAGCCCTTACCCGAAAATCTCTACCAGGAAATGCACTGGCGCATGATCGGACCATTTCGGGGCGGGCGTACACGCGCCATCTCGGGCGTTCCCCAGCAGTCGAACCTCTTCTTCATGTGTCCGGTCGACGGCGGCGTCTGGCGCTCGGATGACTATGGCCGCAGCTGGGCACCGATTTTCGACGATCAACCGACCCAGTCGATCGGTGCCATCGCGGTCGCTCCTTCCGATCCCGCAGTCATCTATGTCGCCAGTGGTGAGGGATTGCCTCGGCCGGATCTGTCCGTGGGCAACGGGATTTACAGGTCCGACGACGGCGGCCGGACCTGGGAACATCTGGGCCTTCGCGACGGCCAGCAGATTCCCGCTCTCACCGTCGATCCAATCGATCCCGACCGTCTCTTCGCTGCTGTCCTGGGCCATCCGTACGGACCGAATCCCGAGCGTGGACTCTTCCGATCGACCGACGGCGGCCGGACCTGGACCAAAGTCCTGTCCAAGGATGAGAACACCGGCGCCTACGACGTCGATCTCGATCCGTCGGATCCACGGGTCGTCTACGCCTCCCTTTGGGAACAGCGTCAGGGCCCCTGGGAATACGACAACGCCTACGGCGGCGCTCAAGGTGGCCTGTACAAGTCGACCGACGGTGGCGATACCTGGCAGCAGTTGACCAATGGACTTCCCGAACATGTCGTCCAGCTGAATCTCGCCATCGCCCCGAGCGACCCGACTCGGCTCTACGCCGTCTTGTCGACGACACTCGAAAGTCCCTATGAATCCGGGGAAGGACTGGGCTTTTTTCGGTCCGACGACGCCGGTGCCAGTTGGTATCGGGTGACGACCGATGCCCGACCCGTCATGTTGATCGGCGGTGGCGATTTGCCGATGCCCGCCGTGGATCCCAAGAATCCCGACATCGTCTACAGCACCTCCATTGTCACGGTCCGCTCGACCGACGGCGGGAGGACATGGAAAAGCATCCGCGGTGCCCCGGGCGGTGACGACTACCAGAACATCTGGATCAACCCTCACGACCCCGACATCATCTTCCTCGCCAGCGATCAGGGTGCCATCATCACGGTCAACGGCGGACAAACGTGGAGCTCCTGGTACAACCAGCCGACCGCCCAGCTCTATCACGTCCGGACCAGCAATGAATTCCCCTACCGAGTCTGCAGCGGTCAACAGGAAAGCGGATCGGTCTGCATCGCCAGCCGCGGCAACGACGGGCGTATCACCTTTCGCGACTGGCACCCGGTCGGCGCGATCGAGTATGGCTACGTGGCACCGGATCCGCTCGATCCGGACATCATCTATGGGGCCGGCCGCAACGTCGTGACGCGCTATCATCGCTCGACGGGCCAGGTTCAGGACGTCACACCGATTCCGTTGCTGGGACCGGAAGACCGAGTGGACCGCACGGCGCCGATCATCTTCTCGACCGTCGACCCTCACCTTCTCTATTACGCGTCCAATCGGGTCTTTCAGACCGACGACGGCGGCCGCACCTGGCAGACGATCAGCCCCGATCTCGGAAGACCGAATCCGGGCATTCCCGAGAACCTGGGAACCCTCACCGACAGCGACCCGAAAGCCGGGCAACAGCGGGGCGTCGTCTACGCTCTGGGACCGTCCTTCATGAGTGTCGGAAGCGTTTGGGCCGGAACCGATGACGGCTTGATCTGGCGAACGCAGGACGGCGGCAGTCATTGGGCCGACATCACGCCTCCGGACGTCACGGCCTGGAGCAAGGTCACGCAGATCACCGCTTCGCACTTCGACGACCAGTCAGCCTACGCTTCGGTGAGCCGGTTCCGAATCGACGACCTGCGTCCCTACATCTATCGGACCCATGACAGCGGACGAACCTGGCAACTCGTCACGGCCGGGCTACCCTCGGACGCCCCTGTCAACGCCGTTCGTGAAGATCCGGTTCGCCCGGGTCTCCTTTTCGCCGGAACCGAGACCGGCGTGTGGGTCTCCTTCGACGACGGTGAACACTGGCAATCTCTGCAGCTCAATCTCCCCCACACGTCGATGCGCGATCTGTGGATTCACCAGGACGACCTGATCGTCGCCACTCACGGGCGGTCGTTCTGGATCCTCGACGACCTGTCGCCCCTCCGACAGATTCATGCTTCCACCGCCCCACGCGCCGCCGTGCTGTTCGAGCCGGCCCATGCTTACCGCGTGCGGCGCGATACCAATACCGATACCCCGCTTCCTCCGGGCGAGCCGGCCGGAGAGAATCCTCCGGACGGGGCCATCCTCGACTATTACCTCAACCACCCCGCGGCCGGCGTCGTTACTCTCGAAATCCTCACTGCCGACGGGGAGGTCGTGCGTCGCTACTCGAGCGACGACGAGCCCGGTCCGGGCATCGAAAGACTCGAAAAACAGCTGATTCCGCTCTACTGGATCCGACCGCCCCGCACCCTCTCCGCCGACGCGGGGATGCACCGCTGGACTTGGGATCTCCGGTATCCGGCACCGGAATCGACCAGTCACCAGTATCCGATCTCGGCCGTGCCCCACGACACCCCGCTCTACCCGGTGGGACCGTTGGTTTTGCCGGGACGGTATCAGGTACGTTTGACGGTCGGGGGAAAAAGCGTCGTCCAGCCGCTGACGGTCGAGATGGATCCCAGGGTCACAGCTTCGCGGTCTGGCCTCGAGCGGCAGTTCGAGACATCCATGCGCCTGTCGACCCTGCTGAGCGAGAGCTCACAGGCGGTAAACGAGGCCCGTTCGATCCTGGAACAGATCGCCGATCTGACTTCGGAAACAACGGGTCCGCTGAATGACGAACTCGCTGGGCTGAAGGACAGCATCAACACGTTGCTTCAGGGCCCCACCGACTCGGAGCAGGGAGGTTCCGGAACGGCCGCCCACCTCAGCCGTTTGAACGCACAGGCGGCGACACTCTATTCCATGGTCGGTCAGGTGGATGCGGCACCCACGCCAGTCCTGGTCGCTGCTACCGAGAAGCTCGAGGCGGCGTGGCCCTCCGCCCGCACGCAGTGGGAGAGCCTCAAACAGGAGAATCTGGCAAAGGTCAATCGCGCCCTGGAAGCGGCCGACCTGCAGCCGATTCGACCTGAACTCGCCCCACGAACGGAGGCCGCCCCGATCAATATCGAGTAGTTTGCTCGATTGTTCGAGGGCAGACGAGAAGACGGCGCCGGAGGTACGGGCCCGGAATTTTCTTTTGCAGACCGAGGACGAAATCCGGTAGGATGGCCTCAAAGAGCCAAGCTGAGACGTCGGCTCAAGGACTCTTCAAGGTTGGATGGAAGTGAGTAAGGTCCTGTTTTCCCGTTCGGGGTTGCTTGCGTTGTTGGTTGTGGTCACGACGTGTGCTTCCTACCCGGTGCTCGGCGCCCGGCTCGAGTGCAGCCTCGACGTTCCGTCCGGATACCGGGTGCCCGACAACGCCCAGATCGATCTCAGTATGGCCTCGGGCAGCCGGATCGACAGCGCGGTCGCCCAGGGCAACGGACACATCACTTTTGATCGTGTGGGCACCGGCAGTTACATCATCTCCGTGCGGGCCGATGGTTACCTGCCCGCCACTCAGGAAGTCGAGGTCCCGAGCGGGTACGTCGGGTCCAGCGTGTTCAGCGTCTCGATCCGGCTCACACCGGAGCCGCAGCCCGAGGGTCGCCCACCGAGCGAGAAGACGGTCTCCCTCGGATCTCTGAAGGTCCCGCCGGAAGCCATCGAGGAGGTCCAGACCGCCGAGAAGGCCGCTTCCGACGGTCGTCTGCAAGAGGCCATCGATCATACCGAAAAGGCGGTGGAGATCTATCCTGCCTATTTCGAGGCCTACAATAATCTGGCCGTTTATCAGTATCAGGCGGGCCGTCCCGAAAAGGCCGTCGACTACTTCGAGAGAGCCCTCATCCTCAAACCGGATGCGGCTGGTACGAATACCAATCTCGGCCGGGTCCTCCTCGACCTGAACCAGCCTCAAAAGGCCGTCGTCTATCTCGAGCGTGCCGCCAAGGTCAATCCCGCGTCCTCGGAGGTCCAGTACCATCTGGCCAGAGCCTATATCCTCTCTTCCGTTCTCGACCGGTCGGTCAAACCGCTCCAACTGGCTGTTCAACTCCAGCCGCCCATCGAACATGCCCGGTTTCTGCTCGCCCACGTCTACTACCAACTGGGCAATGTCTCGAGTGCAGTTCAGGAGCTCGAGTCCTATCTGAAGTCCAAGCCGAACAACGAGCGGGAGCTGAAACAGACGCTGAGGGCCTGGAAGACGGAATCGAAGAACCGGCGATAGTCCGTTTCGGGTTACGGAACCAAGGATCGGAGATCGAGTGTGTGACCAGAAGCTTTTGTAGTGTTGTGATCCTTGGATTGTCGCTGACTGTGAGCTGGGCCACGCAGATCCAGCAGGGTGCCAACCAGATCGACTGCCGGCTGGATCCCCCTCCAGGCTATGCGATGCCCGACAACGCCGTGGTCAGTCTCTCCAACTCCGCCGGCGGGCAAGTTGACAGCGCCGTCCCTTCAGGCAACGGACGCGCCACCTTCTCCAGCTTGGCCGCGGGAAAGTATTCCATCTCGGTGACAGCCGAGGGATTTCTGCCCGTGACTCAGGATGTCGAGATTCCGAGCGGGTACCTTCGAAGCACTCTCCACGTCAATATCCAGTTGCGTCCTCGGCCTGAAGCAAATGGTGCGCCGTCGAAGGAGGGGGAACGGACCGTCGGCGTCGACTCGCTGAAAGTTCCCGGGGAGGCGCTGGATGAGCTCAAGCAGGCCGAGAAGGCAGCCTCCCGCAAACATTTCGACGAGGCGATTCGGCATGCCGAGAAGGCCGCCGAACTCTACCCCGAGTATTTCGTGGCCTATAACAACCTGGCCGTCTACGAGACTCAGGCAGGCCGTAACGAGAGAGCGGTGGCACACTTGAAGAAGGCTCTCACCCTTGAGCCTGATGCGGTGGGAGCGAATCTGAATCTGGGACGCATCCTGATTGACCTGAGGCGACCCGAGGAGGCAGTACTCTACCTGCAGCACGCCGCGCAGATCGATCGCACCGCATCGGAAATCCAGTACCATTTGGCCCGCTCTTTGATTCTGTGCTCCAGACTGCCCGACTCGATCAAGCCCTTGAAGCGGGCCCTGGAACTCCAGCCGCCGGTCGAGCACGCTCGATTCCTGCTCGCCCACGTCTACCACGAACTCGGAGATGTCACGGGTGCGGTCGCCCAACTCGACCTGTACCTCAAGACGAAGCCGAAGAACGAGCGGGAACTGAAGCAGACTCTCCGCACCTGGAAGGCACAGGCCAAGGGCCGCCACTGATCGGAACGGATCACATCCCGGGTGAAGCTGAGCCTGTCATCTGCTTCTCGCCCGGACGGCCCGAGGTTCCGAGTTTTTCGTTGCCGGTCGACTCGAGTTTCCGCTATGCTGCCTTCATAACGCCGACACGAAACGCCGAAGCGAGATTTTGATGCGATCCGCTCCGCGTCGAGAATCAGGTGACCCGTGAGAAGCACCTTTCTTGCCGTGCCCATTTTCGTGCTATCGATATCGGCGGCCGGGTCCGTCCAGCCCTTCATCCTCAGTTCCGACAACCGCATCGAATGTAGCCTCGACCCACCCTCCGGTCAGTCGATGCCCGACAACGCCGTCATCGAGTTGAGAATGGCTTCGGGCGGTCAGATTGATCGTGGCACACCGTCAGGAAATGGTCGGCTGATCTTCTCCGGACTCGCGACCGGTCAATACTCGATTTCGGTTCAGGCCGAAGGGTTCCTTTTCATCACGCGGGATGTCGAGATCCCCAGTGGGTCCATACACAACACCATCCATGTCGTCCTGCGTCTGACCCCTCGGCCAGAGCCGGACGGGGCCCCCTCGCCAAAGAGTGAACGAACGGTTGGGGTCAGTTCGCTGAAAGTCCCCGAAGATGCATTGAACGAACTCAAACAGGCCGAGAAGGCGGCCGCACAGGGTAGCCTCGACCATGCCATCGAACATGCCGAAAAGGCGATCGAGCTCTACCCTGAGTACTTCGAGGCCTACAACAATCTCGCCGTATACCAGTCCCAGGCCGGCCGGAACGAGGAGGCGACGTTGTTCTTCGAGAAAGCCATTGCACTGCATCCCGACGCCGTCGGTGCCAATCTGAACCTGGGGCGTGTGCTCTTGGACCTGAATCGACCTCGGGAGGCCGTCGTTTATCTCAAGCACGCGGCGGAGGTCGACAAGACCGCGGCAGTGATCCAGTATCACCTGGCCAGGGCATTGATCCTGTGCGATCGTCTCCCCGACGCCGTCAAACCGCTGAAACGAGCGCTCGAGCTTCAGCCGCCCGTCGATCGCGCCTGTTTCCTCCTGGCACATGTTCTGTACCAGTTGGGTGACATTGCCGGGGCCGTGCGGGAGATGGAAAGCTACTTGAAGACGAAGCCTCCCCAGGCGGACGAGCTGAAACAACTGCTGCGCACGTGGAAGAAGCTCGAATCGTCCTCCCGAAACTGAGCCGCCAGGAGGCTCAAAGGCAAAGAGCCCGGCTCCACATCATGATCGACTTGCGGCGACCTCCGCCCAGGCGAAATGAACATGCTCGAAGGCATGATAGCCGTCCGTACGTTGGGCAAAATAGCGCTTTTCGATGTCGGCGGGCGTCAGGTCTTCTTTGAGTCGCAGACCGATTCGGTCCAGCTCTTCGCGGAGCTCTGCCGGATCGAAGGCCGTTCTCATCGGCTCGCCGACGCGCTGCACGACGGCCTGCATCCGCTGCATCCGGATCGAAGCCTTCTCCGGAACCAGTGCGTCGGAGTCGATGTAGTCGAAGACCACGGCACTTCCCTTCCGCGCGATTCCGACCATTATGCGCAGGGTCTCCAGGATCGCCTCTCTTTCCAGGTAGTAGGTCACACCCGGCCAACTGAAGAACGACTTCCTCGCACGGTCGTAGGACGCTGCGTCGAGAGCCTTCGCGAGACCTCCGACGGTGAGATCCACTGAAACGAAGTGCAGCCTCGAGGGGATCGCCCATCCCAACCCCTCCAGACGTTGCTGTTTGAACCGCTGTGTGGCCGGGAGGTCCACTTCGAAGACCTCGAGCCGGTCCATCACCTCCGGCCGCCGAAACGCAAACGTCTCCAGGCCGGCACCGAGGATGACGTACTGTTCGGATCCCTGCTGGATCGCCGACTCGAGACAGTCTTCCACGTATCGCGCGCGGCTGATCGCGATCGGGGCGTTTTGGACCTTCATGACCCAATTCAGGGCCGTCGCCCGATCGGGATGGGAAGAGGCGAGTTCGGGATTGAAGAAAGCCAGAGTCGCCGCAACGCTTTGTTCCAGAAACGCCAGTTCTTCGTCGGACAGAATCTGACCGGCAAGGTAATCTTCAAAGATCTTCGGAGAATCGTCTGCCGCATGATAGGCACGTGCAAATGCCGTAACCAGCGCAGTAATGCTCGGATTTTGCTCGTTCATCGGCGCTATGGGAAGTCGATCAAACTCAGAGTAGAAGCGGTCACTCTTGTCTTTGTCGTTACGGGGTAACGGGTTTCGGGCGGGCTTATCCGAAGCTCATCGATCCTTGGGCCGCGTTTCCCGTTTCCGGCTCCCGTCGGACCCCGCCCTGCGGAATCCCTACCGAAAGTCCTCACGCGGCGGCGTAAAGGCGTCGATCAGCCTTGCCCTTTCGCTCAGGACCCGGATGCCGTGTGGCACATTGGAAGGAACGCGATATGAGCCACCCGGACCGATCTTCTCTACTTCGTCGCCGATCTGCACCTCGATCTCCCCATCGACCAGATAGGTGACCTGATCGTGAACATGATGATGCAACAAGATCGGCCCCTCTTCGGGGCCCTTGGCCTCGATGACCGCCAGAGTGAGGGCTCCGCTGAAAATTGCCTGCCTCCGCCAGCCGTTATCGAGCACCGTCCAGTCGGCTTCTGACGCAGGCAGAATCGTCTCTTCTCTTTCCACGACACGTCCCCAAAGTTGAATGACCAGAAGGACCCCCATCACCATCATGAGGACCAGGACCGGATGTCTCGCTCTCCGCCTCATTTGTCTCATCTCCTCCTTGAGTTTCCCGAACGTTCGCGCACGGACCGAGATCCCGTATTGCTTACCACAGACAAGGATCGATGAACAGAACCGAGAAGCGGACAAATTGGGCCAAAAGGCTCTGAGGATGAGTCCGACGAAGGAAGAAGGACTGGAGTTCCCCAGGCGGTACGCCGGTCCCAAAGTGGGAATGAAGAGCGATCTCTCTTCGCGTCAACCGACTATACTGTGTCCAATATTCGCGCATAATTGACTCAGCCTCCGACTCCCGATCGCGCTTCGAGGTTACCAGGGGGAGACCACGATCCCCCAGTGTCAGCCGGAGGCCGGCACTGAGGGGGACATCGAGATGAGACAGCCACGCATCCTTCTGACTGGGGCCACCGGGTATATCGGGGGTCGGCTCCGCAGGCGACTCGAGGATCGGGGTGTGCCACTTCGGTGCATGACCCGAAATCCGCTCTACCTGGCACCGAAAGTGGCGAAAACCACCGAAGTCGTCGCGGGAGACATTCTCGACCGGAGCTCTCTCGAATCCGCACTCGCCGGCATCGATACCGCGTACTATCTCGTCCACGCCATGGGTGCGTCGGGCGACTTCGAGGAGCTGGACAGCCAGGGAGCCGGGAATTTCGCAGCCGCAGCCCGAAGTACCGGGCTCGGCAGGATCATCTACCTTGGAGGCCTCGGGCACGGTCCCGGACTTTCCGCACACCTGCTGAGTAGACAGACCGTCGGGCATATCCTTCGTGAATCCACTGTGCCAACGATTGAACTTCGTGCTTCGATCATCATCGGCTCGGGAAGCCTGTCTTTCGAGATGATTCGCTCGCTCGTGGAGAGGCTTCCCGTCATGATCACGCCGCGGTGGGTTCGGATCGGGTCGCAACCCATTGCTATTGAAGACGTTCTCGATTACCTCGAGGAAGCCGCAGAGGCCCGCTTCCAGCGGTCCGAGATCTATGAAATCGGCGGTCCCGACCGCGTCTCCTATGGCGCCATCATGCGAGAGTACGCTCGTCAAAAGGGACTGAGAAGGTGGATTCTCCCCGTCCCTCTCCTCAGTCCCGGACTCTCCAGTCTCTGGCTGGGGCTCGTGACCCCCATCTATGCGCGCATCGGACGCAAACTCGTGGAAAGCGTTCGCAACGAGACGGTGGTCACGAACGACAAAGCATTGCGTGATTTCTCCGTTCTCCCCCGCGGCATCGAAGAAGCAATTCAGCGAGCATTGAGCAACGAAGACCAGAGTTTCGCCGAGACGCGATGGTCGGACGCGCTGTCTTCACTTGGAAGGTCCTCCGGCTACGGGGGACGCAAATTCGGTCATCGACGGGTCGATTCCCGATCGATCAGAATTCCAGCTTCCCCGAGCGCAGCGTTTGACCCTGTCCGAAGAATCGGAGGAGACACCGGCTGGTACTACGGAAACTGGTTATGGGAGCTGCGCGGGTTTCTCGACCTGCTTGTCGGAGGACCGGGGATTCGACGGGGACGACGGGATCCGGATCAGCTCGCAGTCGGAGATACGGTTGATTTCTGGAGGGTAGAAGCCTTTGAGCCCGATCGCCTCCTTCGTCTGAAGGCGGAAATGAAAGTGCCCGGCCGGGCCTGGCTCCAATTCGAAGTCAAGAGTGAAGGAGAAGACGGAAGCTTCATCTGTCAGAGCGCGATCTTCGAACCTCTGGGATTGTCAGGAAGGCTGTACTGGTACGCTGCTTTCCCGGTCCATCAATTCGTTTTTCGAGGAATGCTCCAAGCGATTGCAGAGCAAGCCATGAAGTGACCACCATATTGCGGATGAGTGTGATCTCGCCTGGCACAGAGGAGGCAGCCGCCTGAGTCTCGATGTCAGCCCCGAGGTTGATGCTTCACCTCGGTACTGCACCAAAGCATTCCCGCGGCCTGCTCCTTCACCGCGAGGGACGGAAGAACTCCAAAAAGAAGGTGACCGGTTCCACGATCCGGACGCAGTGCAGCATCTCGGGTGCGATTACGCCCGGCCGCTTCGGTGCGAGCAGGAACTCCTTGCCGCTCCCGATCTCGACCCGGTAGAGGAGTCTTCCTTTCATGACATGAATCTTTGCCCACACTCCGGATGGGGTAGCATGCGCCTTCAATAGACCCGGGAGGACATCCTTCTCTGAGAATTCTCGGCTCTTGCGATCCGAGACCAGGCCTTCGGGCCATTCGAGCTGGTCGCAGCGAAGGCAGTTCAGCTCCGCGCCGAGTTTGCCGGCCCTTCCTTCGGGAGTCAGCACCCAGGGACGACTGACCAGCGGCGGAATGTGACGGACGTGGTAACCGTGAAGACACTCGAGTTCGGCCACCCACTCGCCCTCCTCGTCAAGATGATATCCAACGATCTTTCGCTCCACCTCGTCGATGTTACTTCCAAATCGACCGGTCTGCAGCGTGGCTTTCTGCCGGGATCCGAGAGAGAATAGCTTGGCGGAGTCGACAGACATTCGAGACAAGTCCAACGAGGAGGAGAATCCGATGAATCGTCGAGAGTTCAGCAGGGCAGCAATCGCCACATCCGCGGCGGGAATCTCGGGCAGTATTCTGGCTCAGGACGAAAAGAAGCCGGCGTTCTATGAATTGAGGACCTACGAACTGCGAAACGATTTGCCGGTCGCCAGGTTCCGTACTTTCCTGGAGAAGAGCTACCTGCCTGTGATTCGGCCTCAGCTTTCGGGTCCGGTCGGCGCTTTCGAAGTGGTTACCGGACAGGACTCTCCGGCGGTGATCCTGCTGCTTCAACTGGACTCACCCGACAAACTTCGCGCCAGTTCACAAATAGCGTCCGAGGCGAACGAGAGCTGGAAGGAGTTCGTTTCCTCCGGCATGCCCTATGTCCGGTACCGATCCGAGCTTTTTCGCGCGTTCGAAGGGCAACCGAGGATCGCGTTGCCGACCAAGCGGGATTCCGGACACCTGTTCGAATTGCGCACGTATGAGTCCAAGAATGCCCTCAAAGCCGCCGCCAAGGTGGACATGTTCAACACCGAGGAGATGAAGATCTTTCGCGACTGTGCGATGCACACGGTCTTCTTTGGCGAGGCGCTGATCGGCCAGAAACTGCCTCATCTCACCTACATGCTTGCCTTCGACGACATGGCGGCACGTGAGGCGGCCTGGGCCCGGTTTGGTTCCAACCCTGATTGGAACCGGATCAAGGACGATCCCCGCTGGGTCGACACCGTCTCGAGCATCCATGCGTCTTTCCTGCGGCCGGCGTCGTTCTCGGAGATTCGCTAGCCTGCACTTCGTGAGTTCGGACAGGTAGTTCAGTAGGTCATCAACCCGACGTCACCGACGCCCCGCCTCTTTGGCGATGTCGATGATCCGGGCAACCGTGCCGAACTCTGTCGATATACGGAGTGACGTTGAAGTCCGCTTTCGTCCGACATTGAATCCCTGTTCATGTAGAATAGTTCCACTTTTTGCTCGTCTGAGTATCTTGTCTGGTCGTCCGGCTGACTTGCCCTTACACGAGGGTAGTAAGGGATCGCCCGGTCCGGGGATCGTCGTACTGGTCGAGCTGATTCCAGGCAACGTCTTCGTCCAACCGTCAACCATTGGAGGGCTCGCATTGAAGAAAGTGAGAATACTGTCAACGGTCGCAACAGTCTTATTGACCTCCGGAATGGCCGATGCCGCGACGGCCACGGCCAGTTTCAAGGGGACCGTCACTTCCACCGACGCCAACGCTGTCACGATCTCGGAGGTCGCAGTGGGCGACGAAGTGACAGGGCAGTTCAGCTTCGATCCCGCAGCGGTGGACGGCATGCCGTCGGACGTAAACTCGGGACTGTACACCGCCGACTCTCTGAGCCTCTCCATCAGGACTTTCGACTTCGGCGCATCGGATAACAACATCTCCATTTCGAACGATGCGGTCGTCATTCCCGGACAACCGGCCGTCGATGCCTACGAGGTCGTGAGCCCGCTGAGGGATGTCTCGGGGCCGTCACTGTCGGGCCTGCCTCCCGCCCAGATCGACATCGTGCTCGTCGACACAGATTCGAGCGTGTTCTCGGACGATTCCCTTCCTTTGAGCGTCCCTCTCGATGAGTTCGACATTACATCCGAGGTTCCCTACGGCACGACAGGGGGTCGCTTGATTTTCCAGTCGACGGGGACCGGTGACATCGGGGAGATCCGATTCGAGATCACCGAACTTACGATCGAATCCGGCTCCGTTTCGAGGGATGTGATCGTCTATCCTCAACTCGCCGTCGGGGGCGGGTATGAAGTCGTCCTCATCGTGAACAACACTGGCGATACGACCTGGCAGGGAACCATCGAGCCGCTCCTCGACGACGGTTCGCTCGACTACCTCACCGCCCAGGTCGTTCTCCAGCCGCGAGAGACGAAGAAACTGATTCTGAGCGGGGGGGCGGATGCGATTACGACCGGGTTGGCGATCAGAGGAGATGCGGGGTCCTCAACCTCTGTCCTCGCCGTCGCGTATTTCTACAACTATTTCGCGGCGGGTGTTCTGGCGGATTCCACCGGAGTTCCCATGGGTGTGGCATCGTCCAGGTTCACCTTTCCCGTGGAAAGGTCGGAGCTGATCAACACCGGCCTGGCAATCCGCAGGCTCGCCACGCAGACCGACTCACCGATCACACTCACGCTGTACAACGCAGACGGTACGCTGTTCGAAGAGGTACCGGCCGGCAGTGACTTCGCACATTTCTTCGACGAGCTTTTCGACGATGTGCCAACCGACTTCAAAGGATCGCTGGTCGCCGAATCGGCGGACGAGTTCTATCTCGTCGTTCTTCGCCTGCAGTACACACAGGGCGGTTTCCAGTTGACCAGCGTCCCCGCTCGGCCTGAGTAGGGGGAGACGCGGTTCCGGGTCCCTTCTCTGCGACGACACCCCGGTCAATCAAGCAGATCGAGTAGAAGACTGTATTTGACGATCAGGCTTCGCTGGCCCGGAAAGTCGTAGTCCAGGATGCCGCGAGTGTCGTTGTAGACGACGAAAAGACCGGTGTTGGCAGCCTGGAGCCAGGCGAAACGTACATTGGCCGACCAGATCTCGGCTCGGTCGTCGTACTGGATCAAGGTCTGCACGAACATTCTCGGAGTGAAGGAGTAAGAAAGACGGGCCCGGGCCAGGTTCACGTCGAACTCGCCCCACGGGAGATTGATGTCGTTTCGGTCCCAGCTGAATTCGGTATTGAATCGCTCTCCGACCCTGAGCCGCAAGGTCGGCTCCATCTGGACCCGGTCCCCTCCGAAGAAACCCCCGAAATGGGTCGAGAACCTCACACTCACGGGTGCTCCCTGGTTGGAGAGGGCGACCAGCTGCGCTTCGACGTGGTCGTAGGTCCCCTGAGGCACCACGACTCCCGGATAGATCTCGAAGGGATCGACGACACCTTCCTTGGTGAAGTTGATCCCGGTGTGTACCTCAGCACCGCTTCGCCATTCGAAGTGGTTGTCGACGTGGAGACGGCCGGTCTCCTGAAACCCTTCGAAGTTCCAGAAACCCTGGTAGCTCGCGTGGGGTCGAAGTTCGAGAAGGCCCCAGGTATCCGCAGGCCGAATGCGCCGGAGGATGGTCCAGTCAACCTTGCGGAAGCTCTCCCGCTCGAGAAAACCGACCTCCGGATTGAAGTCTTCTCCGACCTCGGTGTAGTTGGCCTCGAAGAGCCACTTCTGGGAATCGTAGCGGCTTCCGATCTTGAAAGCCCGATCATTTTCGCTGAGTCCCGGGGTCGACGTCTTGGCAAGGAATCCGGAGACCTCGCCATACTCCCCGACTCCCCACGTGCCATCCACGGCGTAGCTTCGATTATGGTCATCCGGTCCGGCGAGGTCTCCCGTCGCCTGGCGATTGACGAACATCCCCCCAAAGGACGAGCGGTTGCGGAACTCCCTGTTCAACCGCAGGACGGTGAAATTGTTCGACGGAGCGACCCCTCCCACGCCCTGGGTCTGCATATCCAGCACACCCACGTTGTAGGAGTCACCCAGCTTCCCGGAGAGTCGTCCGCCCCCGATGATCGGAATGACTTCGCCCTCCGGCCCGATGCCGATCCTGCGACTGAAGAACAGTTCGACCTCGCCCGGTGAGCCGACCGAGAAGATCCCGGCATTCTCGAGGAAGAAGGGCCGCTTTTCGGGAAAGAAGAGGTTGAACCGGTTCAGGTTGACCTGAAATTCGTCGACCTCCACCTGCGCAAAATCGGTGTTGTAGGTTCCGTCCAGCGTCAGGCTCGGCGTGAAGTTGTACTTGACATCGACCCCCCCGTCTCCGAGATAGTTGGTCCGGCGGCCGGCAACATCATGTCGCACCTCACCGAGCGTGTAGGGCGTGACCTGAAGGTTCCTCGTCCCTTCGATTTCGACCCCGCTGAGGGTCCCGGCCAGCGAGAGTCGGAAGAGGTTGAGCTGTCTGGGCAGGGGAGCCCAGTAGCTCGTCTCGTTCTTCCTGCGGATGTTGCGCTGGAAATTCACTCCCCAGGTCTGTTCCCGCTCATTGCTGAAGCGAAGGGTCGAGAAGGGGATGGCGAATTCCGCACTCCAGCCAAAGTTCCCGGTCCTGGTTCGTACTTCCCAGGCACCGTCCCAGTTCAAGTTGAATCCACCGCCCGAACCGCTCCCCTGGCGTCCCCCGCCGATGCCGCCGCCCGAGCCGCGGCCTTCATCCGTGACCTGTCCGTCATATTCGATGCCCGCCGGATTGGTCCCGAAGACGAATCCGTTCTGCCTGTCCAGGTACGTATCCAGAATCAGCTGGAAGCTGTCGGTTTCTTCCAGAGAGGAGTCCCTTCGACTGTCGGCGACGATGATTCCGGCGGGATCGTCATCGAAGCAGACCACTCCCACATAGAGCACATTTCGAGTGTAGAGGACACGGACCTCGGTCCTCTCCGTGGCCGGTTCTCCCTCCCGGGGGGTCGTCTGCCAGAAGCCGGTGATGGCTTCCACGTCGTCCCAGGCGGGATCATCGATCACGTCACCATCGAGTGTCGGGGCCTGACCCGTGAAAAAGGCCTCTGCTTCGGGGGGTGTCGCCGGTGGACCAGCAGCAGCTGACGCGCCTCCGGCCGCACGCCCTTCCGGACCGGCCAAGGCCAGGAATACGACACAAACCGGGGCAATGAACCGAAGGGTCCGGCCGGACCCTTCGATCCCCTGATGATTCCTCAAAATCGCTCCCTCGAGAAAGCTGTGATTCGTCAGTAGCAGCCCAAGGGCGTAGCATCACCATCACCCGGGCGAAAGACGCACAATTGGGGAGGAGCATAACACGCCGGACGCGGCCCCATCCACACACGTCCGACGCATCAGAGCCGGAACGAAGTGAGGGACCCCCTGCAAGGCCGCCAATTACCCGACTCCCTACCCCGGTCCGAACATCCACTGGCGTCTTAGTCCCTGAGCGATGTCGGATCAGGAGGAAAAGGGTCCGACCATTGAAGGCCTGCTGGAATCCCACTATGATCGCGAGTGTTGTTCGACGCGTAGCCGAAAGGAATGACGCCATGAAACGCACTGCATTGGAAATCTGCTGTCTGTTAATCGTTTTCATTCCCGTGCTCTCCGCCTCTCTCCTGGGTCAGGACATGATGGAAGGCCGGTGGCTCGTGACGGAGAAGGCCGGAGATCAGTCCTACGCTTCGTGGTTGCGCGTCACGCACCAGCCCGGACAGGACTGGAAGGCCCTCTATCTGCATCGCGGCGGGCATCCCCTGCCCTGTACCGTCAGTGTCACGGGCAACCGGATCGAGGTTCAGATGGTTCCCGAGTCGAGCTATTCCGGAAGCCCGAATTTCAAGTGGCCGACACTGGCCGGCACGCTCGAAAACGGCGAACTGAAAGGGACAGGCACCGACACGCAGGGAAAGACGTTCAACTGGGTAGGAGAGCGGGCTCCCGAGCGACTCGAAGGACAGGGCCGCCAGGTCACCTGGGAAGAGCCGATTCGGCTTTTCAACGGAACTGACCTGAGCGGCTGGCAGACCGTCGAGAAGAGAGAGAGCAGGTGGAAGGTGGTCGACGGGATCCTCCTCAACGAGTCCACCGGTGCAAACCTCCGCACAACCAGGGAATTCCGTGATTTCAAGCTGCACGTTGAGTTCAAGATCCCGCCGGAGAGCAACAGCGGCATCTACCTCCGTGGCCGCTATGAGACGCAGGTCGCCGACGACTATGGAAAGGAACCCTTCAACAGGATGGTCGGCGGCGTCTACGGTCAGATCGCGCCGCTGGTCGACGCCTGCAATCGCGCCGGGGAATGGAACGTCCTCGACGCAACCCTGGTGGGTTATCGAGTAACGATCATGCTCAACGGGCAGACGACGGTGGATGGCCAGTTGATCGACGGCATTACGGGCGGCGCTCTCAGCGCCGACGAGCGGGCCCCTGGGCCGATCATGCTGCAGGGCGATCACGGCCAGGTCTCTTACCGCAATATCGTCATAACTCCGGCCAAGTAGCGGACCACTCAGAGCGACCCACCACGTCATGGGCGGGGGCTCGTTGCGTTCGGTTCCCATCAGATGCAGATCATTGCTTTCATCGAAGAGGTGGAGCGTCTTCCACCGCATCCAGCGGAGCATACCTCCCGCGGGAGGCCCTGTCGATGGTGACGGAGTCCATTCCCCACGAGCCCGGATCTCCCGGCAGGGGATGCACGCCGGCCGATTCCCCGGCACCGTGTGACCTGCGCATCTGTCAGAGGCGGAACATCTCCGGTAGGCTGGGCTTCTGTCGATTGTTCGATGCGGAGGGGAGTATTTTCGGTGAATGGGGATTTGGCGCGCGATCGCACCGACTCGGTGGGCAGGGAGACGAAGAACCGGCTGATCATTTTCGGAGACTCCAATTCTTTTCCCAGTCGATGGCTCATCAAGTCAGCGCTCGAAATCGCCCGGCGGAAGTCCGTCCCCGTGGCTGTTCTCTGCGCAATGGCTTCCGGAAGTACGTCGACGAGGTATTCCCCCAACTCTGGACGTAGTCGACGGCTCCCTGACCCATCGGGAGGGTCAATCGACGGCTCTTGTTTCTCAGGCTGCCACGCCAACGGCGTGATTCATCCGAAGGCCTGGGCCGCCCGGACCCTATTTTGCTGAGGGCGGGGCCACCGTCATGCCGTGGCGCCGGAAGACTTCGGTCATCCGGGCGCGATCCGGCGGACCACCCCCGGCCGCGCCAATGACTGCCGCAGCTTCGTGGAAATACGCGGGGCCCATAATGGCCGGCGTAATGACGGCAAGCTGCTTGACGTCCTCGCTGCCGAAGTTGTCGAAGCGATGGACGGCGCCTCGGGGAATGCACAGTGCCTGCCCGGGGCCTACTTCAATGGGCGTACCGTCGACCGTCCAGGTCAGGACGCCCTCGATCCCGTAAAGCATCTCTTCGTAGGCGTCATTCCTGTGCGCCGGAGCGGCCAGCTTCTGCCCGGCCGGAACCGAGACTTCGAAGACCGAGATGCTGCCGTTCGAATCATCACCCGTAAGCAGGAATCGGATCCCCAACGGGCCGATCTTAATGGTCTCTTCGGAAGGATTGATCCGGATCGCAGGTTGCTGCATGAGCGACCTCCTTTGGATGATTGTTGCACACAACACTCCAAGCGCGAGAGCCGGCAGCGAGCGGGTGCGAGTAAACATCCTTCAGTGAGACGGCACCCGCGACATCTAGGGCGCGTCCTGCCGGAGTGGGGACCCTGAAGTCTGCTTGGCAGGCGTTTCCCGACCCTTCCGGCAGCCCCGGGGATGCCTGGGATGGATCGGCTGATGGACGCGGACCATCCAACCGTGAATGTCCAGTCCCGTCTCGTCCATTGCCCGCACCAGGATCAGAGCCGCCGCCCGGGCGTCTTCGCCGGCGTCGTGATGACCGAAACGGATCCCGCAGTGGGCCGCGACGTTGGCCAAACCGTAGCCGCGCTTCGAGAACTGGTTCCAGGTCCGCCGCACGACCGAAGCCGTGTCGAGCCAGGACCATTCGGGGCATTCCAGCGCGTAGCGGTCATAGGCTCGCGTCAGGGCAATGCGGTCGAAGCCGGTGTGACTGGCCACAACCCGGGCTCCGACGAATTTCCGGAGATCGTCTGCCAACTCCGGCAATCGGGGCTCTCCGGCGACCATTGCCGGCGTGATCCCGTGGATCGCGATGTTCCAGGAGTGGAAGTCGCACTGCGGATCGACCAGCGTGGTCCAGCACTCCCGGACGGACCCATCCTCGACGCAAACGAGACCGATCTGGCAGATGCTGGCGGGGTCAGTGCTCGCGGTCTCGACATCGATGGCGACGAAAGATCTCATCTTTTCAGCGGTAGAACTCTTTGCTGCGGCCGATCTTCAAGACGACGACAACCACCTATGCGTCATCGAGTGATTGGAGAATACCGCGGCGACCCTGACCCATGCGGAAGGGGAACGGCCTCTCCCGGCTCACGCTCGGAAACCCACGACCGCCAGAATCGGGTAGGCGAAGTGGATCTCGTCTCCTGCCTGGTGAGCCCCGACGCCCATACGATCTTCTGCCAAGTCCAGGTCCTGCCGGAAGAGAGTGCGAATCCGGTCGGCGTCTCCCGGATTGGGAAAGGAGGCTCCCAGTACGGCCTCCAGCTCCATCTCCACCTTGTACCGGGTTGTTCGAACATCTCGTAGACCGGACTCCGATACGAGCTTGGCCATCTCCGGCAGGCTCAGAGCGTGTACGTGCGAGGGATCGCGAAGTTTCTCCATCTCGTTGTAGGCATCGACCTGCTCGGGCGGAAGGACGGGATCCACCAGCATGACCCGACCTTCGGGCCGGCAGACCCGGATCATCTCCGACAGGACCGCCTTGGGCTCCAGGAAGTGATGAAAGGCGTAGCGACTCAGGACCAGCGAGTAACTCCCGTCGGCAAAAGGGAGGGGAAGAATGTCGCCGACCTGCCAGGTCAGGTTCGACAGGCCTTTTTCCGACTGCAGCTTGCGCGCCTGGTCAATCATCTTCGGAGTGATATCGATCCCGGTAACGTGACGGACGCGGGGAGCCAGCGAGCAGCCCACCAGCCCCGGGCCACAGGCCACATCGAGCGCTTCGTCATCGGGTCGGGCCTGGCAGAGTTCGATCAGGAGCTCCATCGAATCCGCATGGGCGGGCATCTCAGCGAAAGGGACAGCCTGCATCTCAAACTGCTTCAGAATCCGCTCGTTATGGAGCTGCCGACGATCGTTCATGGAATTCAACCCTACCACAGGGGCCCAACCTGAAAACGATCTTCGGGGCAGTCAGTCCACGCGTCACCCGTCGACAATCGGCCTTTCGAATTCGAGGCTCGGATCTTGCCCGCGATGTCAGGGAACGACCTTCAGCACCGTGTGCAGGGAAGCCGTCGAATCACCGCCCGCCCAGAGGTCGAAGTCCGCGGCTTCCTGGATCCACTTCCCCTGGCTAGTGCTCCAATAGCCCAATTCGTCCCGATCCAGCGTCAGCGTGACCGTCTCTTGGTCGCCGGGAGCCAGGTGGATCCGGCGAAACCCCTTCAGCAGGCGGACTGGACGCGAGTCGCTCCCCGCCCTCTGGTGGATATAGAGCTGCACGACCTCGTCGCCGGCCATCTTGCCGGTGTTTGCGACATCGACGGAGACTACGACTTGGTCGCCCACTCTGATTTCCGGTCGCTCGGTCCGTAGATTGCCGAATTCAAAGGTGGTGTAGCTCAGGCCGTATCCGAAGGGATACAGGGGCTCTGTTGGTCCGTCCCAATAGCGGCCTCGATACATCTGCGAGCCTGCTGGCTGATGGGTCAGGTTGTGGGCGTAGTAGAGAGGCTCCTGGGCTCCGCTGCGGGGAAAGGTTGCCGGCAGCTTTCCGCCCGGGTTCACATCCCCGAAAAGCACATCGGCGACGGCGTTGCCGCCTTCCGTGCCCGGTTCCCACGCTTCGAGAATCGCGGGCACGTGCTCCGCCGCCCAGGGAATATAGACGGAGACATAGTCGCGCCCTCCTTCCGGAGCTCCGTAGCCTGCGAAATGCTTCGCGCAGGTAACCACGCGGTCGGGAGCAGTTCCAAGAGAGGGGCCCTGGAAACCCCGGACCTGGGATGCCGCCATGGCCAGAGGAACCGGGAAAATCGTCCGGTAGCCGTGAATGACGTCCAGCCCGCACAAGACCGGGATGTGGAGCCGGGATTCGTCGACCGCCACATGCTGGATCTCGTTGAAACGTTTGGTGTCGTTGAGCCACAGGATCGAACCGGCTCCGCCCTTGCGGACGACTTCTTCGGGATTGGCCCCCGGCAACAAGCCGCCGGCGATCTGAGTGAGCTGGCCGATCTTCTCCTCGAGCGTCATCTGTGCGAGCAGCGCCTCGACCTTCTGGTCGATCTGCTCATCGCCGGTCGACGTCTAGGTGAAAGGTGGCGTTCCGAACACGCTGAGGATGACAAAGCAGGCCAGAATGAGTGGAGAAATGCCGAAACGAGAAGACATCGTCCACTGAGACCGCCGACAGGGATCGAATGACATGGGGCCCTCCTCTGAAGTGGACCACGCTACTGTCTCGCACGGGAAGAGTCGATAGCGGCCCTGCCAGCAGGATCCGTCGCTGTGGGTTTCCGACATGGGCGCGGAGTGCCTCGACTTCTTTGAGTCTGTCCACGCGGCGGGCGAATCGTCGCGCTGACCGGAACGAAGCCCGAGGTCCCAATCGCGAGATAGGCGTGATTCGTTGGCAACAACCAACCAGACGATTCCGCAAACCATGCGAAATCGGGGAGTAGGGAATCGAGCCGGATTCGCGAAATGCGCGTGATTGGCCGGCAGGAAGGCCCCAGGGT
This sequence comes from uncultured Acidobacteriota bacterium, assembly GCA_963823995.1. Lineage (GTDB taxonomy): Bacteria > Acidobacteriota > UBA6911 > RPQK01 > JAPXNP01 > JARRKC01. Next base: position 55,788 of record CAWGNQ010000006.1, on the reverse strand, counting down.
CCAGCGGATTCCGCGTATCACGCGAACAGGGGCGCTTGGTGGGGACCGCAGGCTTCGCTGGGGGCGCCGGCCCGAGCCAGGTTGTCTTTACCGTTCCTGGCGCGAGAGAATCGACTGCATGAGACGAAAGAGCGTCTGGAGGGCGGTGGCTCTGATCGCAGGCTGGATTTGCCTGGTGGCTCTCGCGGTGGGCCCCCGGGTCGCACAGGTACCCGCGGCAAGGGACGGGCTCCCGCTGGTGTTCCAGGAAGACTTCGACGAGGGCCTCGTCCGCTGGGAGTTCACCGATCCGTCGGCTTGGAGGATAGACCAGGTAGGTGACGAGAGCGTCCTTTCGCTCTTCACGCAGAGCCAATACGCTCCGCCCTTTCGCTCTCCCGTAAACATGGCGCTCATTCGCGACCTCTGGGTTTCGGACTTCGTTTTCGAAGCCCGACTGGCCTCGACGGCCAAGGAGTATGACGGACGGGACATGTGCGTGTTCTTCGGCTGGCAGAGTCCGGCGAAATTCTACTACGCCCACATCGCCACGAAGGCCGATCCTCATCACAATTCCATCTTCCTGGTCAACGACGCCGACCGGGCCTCGATCGCCCTCATGCGGACGGAGCGAACGGCCTGGGGGGATGGCGTCTTCCACCTCGTACGCGTCGTCCGGCGGAGCGAGTCTGGCGACATCGAAGTCTTCTTCGACGACATGACCACACCGATGCTCACGGCCCGGGACCGGACGCTCAGCCTCGGCCGGATCGGGGTCGGCACCTTCGACGACACGGGTCGGTTCGACCAGGTGCGGATCTGGGGGCGGAGAGTCAATCCGCCGGCCAGCAATGCCGGGGGGTGACTAGATGACGCTTGGACACAGTATCGGGCCCGGCTCGAGCCGGGGAAGGGAATGGAGGTGGACCTGCAGATCCGGCACCGGGGGCGGGACTGCTCCGTCGTGAGATTGACATGCATGTGCATGCATGTCAATCTCGATTCATGAGAACAACGATCGAGCTTACCGACAAGCAACGTGCGAAGTTGCTGGAGATCGCCGCCGAGCGGGGTGAGAAGGGCTTCTCCCATTTGGTACGAGAGGCTGTCGAGCGCTACCTCGATGAGGAGTCCCACCGCCGACAGCAACTGGATGCGGCCCGTTCCGTTCTGGGTTCTCTCAGCGAGAAAGAGGCCGATGAGCTTGACATCTCGGTTCGGCGCTCCCGGGAGAGCTGGCGATGATCGTCGCCGATTCGGACGTCCTGATCGATGCCTTGCGCGGACGCCGACCCGCGCGGGAGAGGATCGATCGCGAGTTGGAGACCGGTCAATTGGCGACGACGGTGATCTCGGTTTTCGAACTTTTGAGCGGCAGCCGGTCATCATCACAGATTGAGAAGGTCACCAGGCTGCTCGCTCCACTTGTGATCCTCCCCCTGGACGCGGACGCCGCGCATCGGGCTGCCGAGATCCGCGCAAGCCTCGAAGCTGAGGGTCGCGGTCTGGCAATGGCCGACTATTTGATCGCCGGCATCTGTGTTTCGCGAAATGCGGTTCTTCTGACCCGCAATCGCAGCCATTTCGAGCGGGTCCCCGAGCTCCGCCTGGACGCCTGATTCTCGGCACTTCAATTGACGCTGTTCCATCGCTGCTGGAAGTCCCATGGAAGTCCCATTGACTTCTGTCGCTTGCAGGTCAGCGGACAGGCAATCCGCACTTCGCGGGTGTGCCGCCCAAATGGCCGCGGATCCGCATGGTCCTGGGTCTCGCGCACAGACGCAAAGGATCGCTTTGTTTTAGAACCCTTTGCGTACTCTGCAACCTTCGCGTGGAATCGGTTCTGCAGGTCTCGACGACCGGGTAGCACAGCCGAGACCGGGTCAGAAGGATTTCGGCAACACGTCCACTTTCCGGGTTCCCCGTTCTCGTGTTCTCGCGAAGAAAGTGCGAAGTGCGAACGAAATGCGGCAAAGGCTTTGCATTTCGATCAGCTGGGATTATCGTTGTCGGTGAACACACGAGCAGATCGTGAGCTGTCACTTCAAATCCTTCCTGGTTCGTCGGCGGAGGGCTGGTTGCTCGCTCACCGCAAACGAGTACCGGACATCCCGCCGTTCGTTCCGGGAAGCCATCGGATGGAGGAGGCGACCATGTTCAGGCAACCGTTCTTCCGTCTATTCAACCGTGCGTGCCTGCGAGTGGTCCTGGTTCTGGCGACAACAGGTGTCGGTCTCGGCCAGGGTTACACCGCTCCGGAATACGACGAGTACCTCAGAGCCGTCGAGGCAGGCCTGGACGCGCTGATCGAATGGTACAAAACACATCCCGATTCCACCTTGCGGGAGTACGTCGCCCCCAAAGTCAATGAATGGGCTCAGGCCCAGGCCGGCGAGGGGAACTATAAGGAGGCGGTGGAAATCGGAGAGAAGTTCCTGGGCGGGATCGACGGCGAGCAGGTCGAAATGCTCAAACTGACGACCTACTGGGCCTTCAACTCGCAGCAGTGGGCAAAGGCCACCCGATACGGTGAGAAGGTCTATCAGGCGGCCCCTGAAACTGCGGATTTGTTGAAAATTCTGGCCTATTCCTATCGGCAGCTCTCAGATCTCCCCAAGACCGTGGAGTATGGCGAGAAATTCTGTGCCGAGGCAAGTCCTGCAGACTGTTACTCCTTCTACCCTGTGATTGCCGGCTACTACGTTGAAGACAAAGAGTGGGCTCAGGCCGATTCTTACGCCAGGAAGGTCATCGACTCGTTGGAGACGGTGGAGCGACCTGAGGGGATGTCCGAAGAGGCGTGGAGCCAGTACGTCGCCGACAGGAGAATCGACGCCCACTCCATCATCGGGAAGGCGGCCTACGAACGCGAAGACTGGAAGACCGCCCGGGCTGCATATGAGAAGCTCCTTCAGCTGTCCGCCGGGGACTGGGAGAGGAGGGCCGAGGCCTACTTCTTCGTGGGCATGGCCCACTGGCGGCTCGAAGACTTCACGCCCGCCATGGTGGCCCTTGCCAAGGGCTCCCAACTCGAAAGGGCCGCCATGTCAGAGCACTGCCGGAGCCAATTCGAGGTCCTGTATCGCGCCACCCACAACGGCTCCCTCGCCGTGCTGGAGGAGTTCCTTGAAGACCATCCACCGGATTGAGAGGTTCCCGAAATAGGTGACACGCACGCAATTCGATTGTAAGTACCTTCCAATAAAGGATTTTGATGCCGGTCTGGCACCTATCGCTGAGAACTCGCGACGCTTCGTCGATGAGCTTGACGGCGCAGTCAGGAGGGTGCCGTCGTCCTCCGCTGCATTATCAGGAAGAATGGTCGCGTCACCGACTGCGAGACTCAGAAGGGCCTTGGATATGGTCTGGATTCCTCCGCCAAGCAGGAAGTCGAAAGGAATTGGAGATTCCACCCAGGAACGCGGAGGGGACAGCCGGTCGATGTATCGGCCACGTTCGAGATTCACTTCACACTTGAGATGCGCAACTGATCGGAGTCACACCCATTCAGGGGCTCACGTTGGAGGACCTCGAGCAATGCCGAGAAGCGGTGGAAACGGTCCTTCACTTCCGCTTCCTGGTCTGCAGCAAGATCTTTCGCGCCCTCTCGGGGATCGCGCCGCAGCGGGACGGGCGACCGGATCCTCACAGTTCGGAGGACGGCCGCCTCTCGGCCCAGGTCGCCTGGAAAGGAATTCAACGCTCCATCGAAGCCTGGCTGACACTTCGAAATGCCTTTCCCGAGAGGGATGCAGGCACTCTCGAAATGCTGCTGCAGCTGGATCGTCTGCGCAGAGAGGTCGAAGACAAGTTTCCCCTGTTGGCGAAACCGGCATAGGAGAAATCGACCATGAAGCAGTCAAACACGAATGCAACGGCAAAGAAATTCTGCACCTTCTGCATGGGCTCATACGATGCGTCTCGAATTGGTGCCCATGTCAGCCGGTGCAGCGATCGAAGAGACGATGCCGAATGTGTGAATACCGCCGGGCGAGAACACCCCATGGCTTTCCTTCTGAAGGTGGTTGGCTACTCCTGGATACGAATGTCCTGATCTATGCCTCAGAGCCCTTGGGCGATTACCGCGACTGGTCCCGTGAAACCATCGCAACGGCAGTCGCCGGGGAGGGGGCAGCCATTAACGTCGTAACTCTGGCCGAACTATGCGTCGGAAATCGGGAGCCACACACGCTGGCCGACCGGATTCGAAGTTGGGGCGTGGGAGTCCTCGACCTGCCCGTTGCTCTGGCGCCTGTTTGCGCGCTGGCCTACGTCGATGACCTGCGGCACCGTAAGGCGACGGCTGCGAAACGCATCGGACGTGTGACCCTGCCCGATTTCTTCATCGGCGCTCACGCTCAGATCATGGGCTGGGCGCTGGCAACGGCCGATGAAGGTCGGTTTCGCACCTACTTTCCGGAGGTCGAGCTTCTGACCCCGAGAGCCGGGCGCGGGCCTCACTGTTCCTGATTGAACTGCGCCTCGCGGGCCTTGGTTTCCTCCCGCGACGGCACGTCCAGCTCGCGCCTCAGTCCATCGGTGACGCCGGAGTCCACCCGGTAGAGGCGGACCACGCCATCATCCTCCGATCGAAACTGAGTACCAAAGCGCTGGGGCCCGACCGATGGCCACGAGAAACCGGTCTTCGCTCGCCGCCGCCAGCCATCTTGCCCGCTCTTCGCCCTTGCCCCCCGGCCACGCCACAGAATTCGTGGGCCAGCAGGTAATCCTCAAGGGTCTCCCCGTGTTGCAGGATCATAGCGGCACTGTAGAAGTTGGCACCGGTATGCAGCCGGCCGTGCTCTTACAAATCCTTCACCCGCTCGCGGCGCGCCTGATCGCGCGGCTGCACGGTCCTCCGAAACAGGTGACACGCACGAAATGCGATCGTAAGTACCTATGAAAACAGAGTTCTTGTTTGAGTCTGGCACTTTCTGCTGGATCGCGGCATCCGTTCACGGCGGGAACGACCGGCTGACCTTCGGGCGCAGGTTTTCGGCAAAACCCGCGAGAACCCGGGACGGCAGAACGGGTGGCGCCCCTGGCGACCGTTGTGGGCGAGGCGTGGGATCGGTTCTGCAGGTTTCGAAGACTCCCTTGTAACAGGGGAGTCGTGTCGAGAAGATCCGGGCATCCCGCCCCAGGTTCCGAGTTCCCGAAACCCGGAGCGCGAGACTCCCGTTCTCTGGTCCTCGAGAGGCCGTTTTTCGAGATGTTCGTCACCTCAGCGCTCAAAGTGCTGCTCCCACGCCCGGCGGATGTTCTTCTCGTGATCCGACAGCCGTTGCATCGACTGCTGGGGCGAGGGGGGGCACCTGGAAATGAGGCGGGCAGCCTGGGACTCATTCGACGGATGGGACGACTGACGGTTGGATGGGAGTCTTCGGATCCGGGATGGGACGGCCTGAGACTGATGGGATCGATGGGACATCCGGCCTTGGCCGAGATCGCTCGACCACCACGCAGTTCAGTGCATGAACGCGAGTGAGTGCTGTCGGATGTCCAGCCGCCCCGGACGGATCGTTTTCCCAAAGGAGCCGTCGCTTGCCGAGTCGTCAAGCTGCCGGCGGTGTTCAAGTCGGGACGACAAAACAGGGAGTCGGCGGTCGACAAGAAGTGTGTCCCCCCTTTCTCTCCCTGCTCCGAGCCGGTGGCTGGTCGACAGACGAGTGTCCCTTACTCCGGAGGCGCCCTTTCCTTGGCAGCGCCGAGGTTCTGCCGCCCAGGCAAGACAGTGCCCCCAACTCGCCTCCGACTCGTTTGGAGGGACCGGTGCCACAGGTTGGCGCAGTTGATCAGTCAGGCGAGATTATCCGCGACCAATGCCTGTTGATCACCAGCACATGGAACGAGTACTTCTCCAGACTGAGGTCGAGGGTCTTCTCCCGGATCGGGACTTCCTTCCTTTTCGGCCGAATCCTGTATTCGGGCTCTCCCGAAAACGGCAGCCGGTTCTTTGCTTCCAGGTCATCACTCTGCAGGGAGATCTCCGTGGCCGAATTCGCGTCGCTGTTCGCGAGTCGGATCGCGACCCGCCGCACACCCTCGGTCGAATTCACGACATGGATATAGAGATGTCCATCATCGGCCGTCGCGCTTGCGTAGCATCCCGCAGGCAGGTCCCCTTCAATCCGAATCACCACGCTTCCGATGTGGGCGGTACACAGTTCCTGGACAAGGTAATTCGCCGTGCGCAGCACGTGATGCGGATTGAAGTTGATCAGGTTGTGGTTCCACTGCTCACCTTCGCTCAGAGAGAGCAGCGGCGCGTAGGCCGTCATCACGACCAAATCCGAATTTCGTTCCAGCCCGGTCAGGAACGCCGCCTCCGCCAGCGCCGTCCGGTAGCTGTTCGGGGTCGCCCCAGAAAGGAGGGTCTGCAAGTCCTCACACAACAGGAAATACTCTTAGAGGCCAATCTGGTTGGACTGACAGTAGCCGCTGTCCTGGATCAGGGCCCCCCACAGATTGAAGTCCGGGATGCGGTCGATCAGCGGGCCCACTGTGTTCTTCCACTGATAGTGGTTCCCCGGGATAGCTCCTTCTACGACGCAGCCGCCGGGAAAGTGGATGAAGGCGGGACGCAGTGCCCCGAGTGATTCGACCAGATCCCTTCTCAGGCGGCCCTGGCGCCACTTCGGGTCACCTTTTCCCCGGTTCGGGTTTCGGGGGCGTGTTGCCGAAATCTTTTCGCCCCCCGGGCTTGCGGCCGCCTCGGCGAGCCGTGCAGAACCGATTCCACGCCGCGTGGGGTCGAACCACTGAAGTCCCGTTCTTGGACCGGAAAGGTCCGCGCGCGACCGGGTCATTTGGGCAACACGCCCGCGCCAAGCGAACCCGAGCCCGAAACCCGAAACCCGGTACCCGAAACCAGTGGCCGTCGGAAAGGAGAGAAACTTGGCCGTCGAAACCCGCACTCCTGCGGGCGCCACGATCGACGAGGCGCCCGGAACGGAAAGCAGGTTAAAGAGATTACTGCCTACGACATTAGGGACCGTAACGTCCCGTGCCCTCCCCAACGCCGCGACAACCTCACACTACCGGTGCAAAGCGAAGTGCCTGCCGGTGTGTAGTTCAACTCCTCTCAGGTCGTCGCCCGGCTCCTGCACATTCTGAAGTCTACTTCCCGGCGAGCGGCACGCTGATCGGAATGTCGGAATGTTCCGGCTACTCTCCAACTCAGGATCGGATGGGGATACCGAATCCGTACCGATTCACTTCTCCCTAATCGTTCAGTGGGGTCCGCTATAATGTCGAAGTTCACCAGGAGGGGTCATCCATCGTGGCTCGCCCGGTTCCGACTCGACGATCCGGCCAACTTCGGCAATGGAAAGCTGTTCACGGGAAGAGCTGGTTGTGCGCCGTGTCGGCGAGAAGGAAAGAGTGAAGATATGTTTCCTGGATAGCTGGGAAAATCCATGCGTCCCCGACTTACCGGTGCCGGTGATGAGCCGGCTAAGACCTCGAAAGACAAACGCGACGATAGGATGTCCGAAAAAGAAGCCCAAGCCTTCGCCCATCATTGGGTGAGAGCATGGAACTCACATGACCTCGATGCCATTTTGTCTCATTACGCAACAGACGTGAGGTTGATATCCCCCGTCGCCGCAGCGCTGCTAAACAACCCTTCGGGCGAGGTGGTTGGTCGGGAAGCTCTACGAGCGTACTTTACTCGTGGCCTCGAAGCCTACCCGGATCTCAAATTTGAACTACTCGATGTCATGTGGGGCCTTTCCAGCATCGTGCTCTACTACGAAAATCAGAATGGAAAAAAGACAGGCGAGTTCATGGAGTTTGACGCGGAGGGCAAAGTGATCCGTGTCGTGGCCAATTACAGTAGCTAAGGAGAGGCATAGTCTGGATCTGACCGGTCAGCTGGTTCGTCAGCTGTTAACCGAGAGTGTCGTGTTGGCGAGCCTGGGCGATAGGTGACACGCACGTATCGGGATTGTAAGTAGCTATCAACAAAGGATTCCATCGTTGGTCTGGCACTTATCTCCGAAAAGTCGGCGCCGGTGCCCTTTCGTTTCGTCGATGAGGGCTGGATTGGCTGAAGAAGCGTTTCTGGATGGAGGGCGGAATCTGAGATAATCGCGGCAAATGGACCGGGTTAAGAAGGGCACGGATTATTACGTGGTGATCGAACGTGACGAAGACGGCCTGTATGTCGGCGAGGTGCCTCAACTCCGGGGCTGTTACAGCCAGGGGGTGAGCCTGGACGAGTTGATGGCCAACATCCGTGAAGCGATCGAGCTGTGTCTGGAGGATGAGGGCCCCGAGCAGAGCCCCGTCGAATTCGTTGGCGTGCAGAAGGTCGTCCTGTGAGTCCCGAGATCCCGGTTCTGCCGGGCAGAGAGGTTGTTCGGCGGCTGGAGCGGCTGGGGTTCGAGACGATTCGACAGCGCGGCAGTCATGTCCGCCTGAAACATCCTGATGGTCGGCTGGTTACGGTGCGGTCCATCGGGGGAAAAGCGTCGGGAGGGGACTCCTTCGCAAGATCCTCCGTGATGCCGACATCCCGTTAGAAGAGTCTGCAGATCTGTAGAACAGGCTCGAAGCCGTGCCGGCTTTTCCCGGACGGCGGCTCGAGACCGGTCTTCGGGAAGGCAGCTCTGAGAACCGTATTCACGATCATCTGGGCACCTTGAAAGGGTTTGGGGTGCTCGATGATCGGCTCCGCTGCTGGAACCCTTCCCGCTGCCAGGTGTACTGTGGGCTCCCGGTGGATCGAGACGATCAGGCGGCTTCGGAACGGTTGTCCGCCTATTTCCTGCGCCCCGGGTTCGCCGGGACTCGCCTCCGCTACCAGGCCGAAACCGGACAGATCCAGTACCGCACCCACAAGGGAGTCACGCGCTGCCTGGATGCTCCGGACTGGATCAAGAAGATCGACGAGGTGGACCCGCTGCGCTGTCCTCACTGCGGACATCAGATGCAGATCATTGCTTTCATTGAACAGTGGAGCGTCATCCGCAAGATCCTTCAGCACCTGAATCTGTGGGAGCACTCGCCGCGCTATCCACCCCCGCCCCGGCACGAGGGGAAAAGGCAGCGGGACCGGACTGAAGAGCCACGGTCCAGGCCAGATACCTCTTTCACCAACCGGGGGACGCGTCATCACGGACCGTTGTGATGCAGGAAAGCATCCCACTGGCCCGGCAGACTGGGTGGAATCAGCCCAACCCTCGGCCGAGGACGCAGCCTCCGACAACAGCCCGGCGTTGGTGGGCCGTGATACGTCTTCTGATACACGAATCCTTCAAGGCCGCCTACGCGCTCGACGCGCTGATCCAAATCAGGAAACTCCTTCAGCAACGCCGAAGCGAGCCATTTTCCACCCTGACACCGCTTCAAGAGGGCCAGTTGATACAGGCCCAGAACTTCTGGAGTCGAAAAACCGATGGGAGTTCCGTCATCCGCTTTGAGGATCGAATGAGTTTCCTGGAGGACGGTCCCTTTCTCCAGGGCGAGGGTCCAAGCCTCCCGATACAGGTCCTTGTGAAATGGCTGGAGGGCCAGCGGAAGGAGTTGGTCGACGAATCCGCTGAAATCCGCGGCAATTTCCGTGTCAACTGGAGAGTCCCGGTATTCGTCAATCGTTTGTCGAGCGAGGCTCAGGGCTTCGTCGGTTCTGCGACCGATCAGAAGTCTCGAGACCATCATCCCTCTGGCTGCGGTGTGAAGCGGGTAGTCCCCCTCGGCATCCAGTGCCAGGGCCCTGTCGACGTCCGTCCGAGCCACCTGCTCGAGTGAAATCGCCAGGACCCGGTCCCAGAGGTGCCTGTATTGATCGCTTGCCTGCTGTCCGATCCATGGCGAAGGCGCGGGCCAGGTCTCAGCCAACTCTCTGGCATGTTCCGGAGCGACGTCCAACATTCCGGCCACGAGATTGGTCGCCGTCATCGTGACCCAGGCGTACGTAAAGATCCCCTCCGCATCCCAGGCATCCTCCCGAATCTGGCCGAAGAGAAAAGTAAAGGCCGAGGGCAGGCTGTCCGGGTCGATTCGCTTCCACTGGGAGATCAGAGGGTCGATATTGCCTCCCCGCTGGGGAGTCATGACATCCGTTGCTTCGGTGATCTGTCGCAGCACCTTTCGAGCGTCCAGAAGTTTTTCCGGACTGATGTGCAGTTTCTCCGCTACCTCGTCAAGTCGAAAATCGACCGGGTGGTCGTAGCCGGGTCCCTCTGCGCCGATTAAGGCCGCCGGAACAAGCCAGAGTATCCAGGATGCGCTCAGCAGCCTTTTCATTCTGCTTCCTCCCATCAATCCTGAGCCCGTCCAATCCGCACCCAGCATGCGATCGTCATCCCGTAAGCTCGCACGACTGACGTGGCCATGAAGAAGGTTCTCACCATGCCATCTCCCGTAGGTTGTCAAAAAGTATAACCTCCCTTGTAGATGAAATACAGTCATAGCTCGTTCATTCATCGGGCTGGGGTACCCAAGCCTGACTCCACCGTGGAGTCAGATCCGGCCCATAGAAGCGCCGTCGGAATCCCACTATGTTCGTGAGAGTTGTTGGACGCGTACCCGAAAGAAACCACGCCGGGAAATCGGTACCTGTGTGTGAACGCGGACAACAGGTCTGTCTGGCTCGCCACGGCCACTTCCGACGTCGGGATCGGAGATGTCCTGCAGTACCAGAAGGGGCTGCTGATGAGCGACTTTCAGAGCCCGACGCTGGGACGGAAGTTTCCCGAAATCCTGTTCGTCGATCAGATCCGCGTCAAGGACCGCGCCACCGTCCCCGTGCAACGCGTGCAAGCTTTGCCGTCGGGGCACCCCGTCGTTCCCCAGAGTACTCGGATCACGCAGCAGAGCCTGACCTCCACCCGAAAAGTTCGCTTCCTCATCTGCCCAACACCGATTCGACCAGCGTCATTCAGGCAAAGAAGGAGGACTTTGCCGGGAAGGTCGTCCGGGTGGTCGGGCTGGTCTCTAAGCGGTGAACCCGAACATCATGGCAAAGCACTGGGTTCATCTGCTTGACGATCAGGGGGGGTTGATCGCGGGGGCGAACGGGACAGACTCGTTCTCGTCCTCTCGATCAGGGAGTCAGTTGAACAGTTCTTGAAGTGGCTGAGCAAGGCCTGTTCGAGAGCTCTTTCCTGTCGGGTCAAAATCGAAGCCTGTCAGACGGTGGGCCTGCCCAGACGGTTCTGCAGGCACGCTTCACTTCAGTCGCCAGTCGGATTGGGGTTGTCTACCATCAGTGGAAAGATGCGACTTTCTCAAATCCCGTTGTCTGGTTCGTGAGTAAGGGAGTCGGTGGATGGTCGGCACCGGTGCGATTCAATCCGATCACAGTCAATGACCAGTGGCTGCCGGGCCCTCTCCTGCCGGCCGTTCCCCGGCGCCGTTCGGGCGGGATACATCGAGGACCATCGGATCTCCTGGAAGACCCCCGTACTCTCAAATAGGTTCCAGACTGGACTGAAGATCCTTTATTCACAACATCTTAGGGACGAAATACGTGCGTGTCACCAGTTCGTCAGATTCGCAGACCCGCGGACCCAATGGCGCAGGCCTGCACGTCATTTTTTCAGGAATTCAGTAGCTTAACTCCAATGAAATCAATGATTCAACGGTCTCTCCGGTGTTGCAGTGCCCGGAGGATGGCATCGATCACATCGTCCAGATGCCTTCCAACGTCCTCCGCGAGGAATCGCAACACCAGGTAGCCGTTTTCCTGCAGCAGATAGTCTTTGCGGCGGTCGCGACGATAAGCTTCCGGGCTGGTAAGGTGCTGGGCACCATCGACTTCGAGGACGACACCGGCTTCCACGCAGAGAAAATCGACCTCCATCGTCCCTCTCCCATTGAAGGGGATCGGCAGCTCGGCATTGAGCTGAAACCGTCCAACCGTTTGAGTCAGCGTCTCCAAGCGACGGAACAGAAATACCTCACTGGCGCTTCGGGCTCGGCCACTCCCCGTCTTATCGACGGGCGGAGTCCTCGTTACGTGGACGAATAGATCGGCCAGCGGCTTGTCCACGCCGTCTCGAACCAGTCTCCGAACACTGGCTGCGTAGTCCTCTTTCCAATCGGGATCGACGGGGAGCGGCACGTCTGTGGGCCAGCCGGGCAACGCGTTGGCCGGCAGGATGATCCTGTATCCCGCAGCCTCGTAGCCCCTGCAACGTCGATCGAACATTCGCGCCAGCATCGGGACGTTCAGATCGGCATAGTCGTAGACTCGAACTTCGCGCTTGCTCTCATGCAGACGGTGCAGCCGGCCGAGGTACTGGGCGATCGTTCCCCGCCATGAGACAGGCAGCGTCAGAAACAGCGTATCCAGGCGAGCGTCGTCGAATCCTTCTCCGATGAAGCCCCCGGTCGCCAGCAGGACACGCTCCTCTGGTTCCGGAACGGCAGCCAACTCGGCCCGTGCTTCGCGGAGTGCCTTTCGTCCCATGCCGCCCCTCAAGGTGACCAGATGCGTCACCTTGTCCGACAGCCCTTGGGCCAGGATGTCGAGATGCTCATTTCGCTCGGTCAACACGATCGGTGACCGACCTTCCCGAACGGTTTCCAGAACATCGTCACAGATCGTGCGGTTCCTTCTTTCATCGACGGTCAGGTCATCGCAGAGATCCTGGAATCGCAGCCGGACGTCGAGATCCGTAGGTCGAAGCGACCGAAAATCCGTGGGACGAACCAGCACGGTATGTTCGAAAGGACGTTTGGTGGCCTGCTTTTTGGGATCCACCCGGTACCGGATGGGACCGCACTGCATGAAGATGATGGGATGGTGACCGTCCTTGCGGATGGGAGTCGCAGACAAGCCGAGTACGAATCTTGCTTTCGCCTCGCGTGCTGCCGACTCGAAACTGCGTGCAGGAATATGGTGACACTCGTCGACGATCAGGTGACCATATCGGCCGACGAGGTCGTCGACCTTCCCCTTGCGGACCAGGCTTTGGATCACCGCCACGTCTAGGACGCCGGATGGTTTCTTTTGTCCTCCACCAACAGTACCGATGCTCGACGTGGGAAGGCCGAGAAAGGAACTCAGTCGCTCGACCCACTGCTCGAGCAATTGTCTACGATGGACGATGACCAGGGCATTGACACCGCGCTCTGCGATCAACCACGCTGCTACGACCGTCTTTCCGAACGCCGTCGTCCCGGAGAGCACCCCGATGTCGGAGGCCAGCAGCGCATCCGCGGCGAGCTTCTGCTCCGGCCGCAGGCGGCCCTGGAATTCGATATCCAGCGGGTCACCGCAGTATCGTTCATCCTGGATCGTCGTCTCGACCTTGAGATCGGAGAGAAGTCGCAATAGGTCTTCTAAGCATCCCCGTGGAAGGCCGATGTGGCGCGGATAGTCTCGGGCACAGCTGATGACTCGCGGCTTACGGAAGGTCGGCAACCGCATCGCCTGCGCCCGGTAGAACTCGGGATTCTGAAACGCAGCCAGACAGATCAGGCGGTTGCGAAGGGCCGGCGGCAGGTCCTGCTTCAAGATGAAGATCTCGTTGCCGATGACGATGTCGAGTCGTTCCGGAAGCGGACCCGTGACGGGTGGGCCGACCCAGCGGCGGGACGGAGACGTCTTCCAGGGGGTCGGATCGTCATCGTCGGTCGGGAGACGAACTCCGAGGATTCTTCCGCGGGCTTCCGCTTCTTCGACGACCGCTTCCACTTCAGGACGGGTCAACTTCCGGACTTGCGACAGGAAGCTCCATTGATCCGAACAGGGGACGAACCGGTCGTCAACAAAGACGGAATTCCGACCTTCTCTGGGTCCCTTTTGAAGGGGAAGTGCGATGAGGTTGCCGAATCCGCCCTTTGGGAGGGTGTCCTGATTCGGGAAAAAGCGGTCGTACGAATCCAAGCCGATATCCGGTCGCCGCTCCATGGTTTCGGTCAAGATGAATGTACCGAGCGATCGTGCCAGTCGCGCGGGAATCGACTGATCGAAAAAGAACCAGACATGGGCGCCGCGGCCGGACCGTGAACGCTCCAGAGCCGCCGGAAGGTCAAACTCTCGGCAGGTCTGAAGGAAGGCCAGTGCGTCCTCCTGCCAGCTCTCCTTGTCGAAGTCGGCGGCCAGAAAGAAACAGGTCTCATCCTGGAGAATCGGGTAGACGCCGATCACACAATCCTGTCCCCGGTCGTCCCGTCCCTCAAGGTGAAACCGAATGACGTCATCGGTCACCGCCAGGAAGCGTTGGTGCGGACAGCGGCTGCACTTGACTCGCGGCTTTTCGCACACCCCGGCTACCCACTCATTCCCGCAGGCGGGGGAGTATCCGGACCTCCCGGTCCTTCGGCTCTCGAACCGACGTGGATAGACATCGTCACGCCCGCGGAAGAGAGACCGAAAGAGCGCGATCTTTTGCTCGGGAGGAGAGTGAAGATCGATCGGAGGCTGGATTTCGTCCATACCCGCAGTGTATCCCGAGAGCCCGCGAAACCGACTAACGATCCTCTGGTCCAAAGCCAGTCAGTAGAACTCCCCTGCCAGATAGACCGGCGGCGTCTCGGTGAACGAGCGGGAGAATACCGTGGAGGTGGCCAATCCGGCAGCACCTTACGATGGAAATTCGTGCGGAATTCCGTGTGCGTGTCACCGCCATCTCTAAAGAAACGCCACCCCGACCCGCGGCGGCAGGGGATCGGGGAAAATTGCCCCGCTTGGGATTGACCGGAAGCTCGATCCATGACCCTCTCGACCATCCCGAACCGCCATCCGATCGGTTTTGGACCTGAATGTGCGGGAACTCAAAGAGGCGGAATGATCAACGCGGACACATCCCCGTTGCGCCCGTATCGCCGCAGCCGCCGATCCGGACTGCCAAGGAGCGACACAATGTGGGTTGAAGTAAAGAGCATTCTGATGGTTCTCGAGCAAAGCGCGCACCACCTGTCTACCCTGGCGCTTCAACTCGGCGGCCTCGGACTTTTCTTGGCAGCTCTTGCGGATTCGTCGTTTCTTTCCCTGCCGGAAGCCAACGACTACCTCGTGATGTTGCTGTCAGCGGGACAGCCATGGCATCGAATGTGCTTTTTCGTCTGCATGACCATCATCGGATCAATCACCGGGTGTGCAATGCTCTACCACATCGGAAAAAGGGGTCGCACATTCATCAAAAAGAGGGTCAATCGGCGGAGGCTCGACTGGGCGCGAAGGAAATACGCGAAATGGGGTGCTTGGGCGCTGCTCATCCCATCTCTGCTTCCGCCTCCGGCTCCGTTCAAGATCTTTGTCCTGTCGGCAGGCGTCTTCAGATTACGTTTTCGAAAGTTCCTCTTGGTCGTTTCCATCGCGCGCAGCATTCGCTATTTCACCTGGGGGATTCTGGCTATGCTCTACGGTGAATGGATCGAGCGTTGCTTGAAAGCGCATCGAGGCACCTCGGGGCTGGTTCTCATCATCCTGGTGTTGGTCGGCGTTGCGGGGTTGGTCGTGCACCGATTCTCGATTCGCAGGCAGGCTGCCGAGGATCCGAGGGCTTGACGGCTTCCTGCGGACTCGCTCAGCGCCTCCATGGTGTCTGCCTCCCCGCTTCCCGGCAGGTCTCGACCCGCGGCGGCGGGAATCCCCGGGGCTTGCGATCGGCTGCCTTTTCAGGCACGAACGAAGTAAGCTGAGGAGGGAGGTACCATGATGGTCGAACCGCTGCTTATTCGCTGTCCCTCCTGCGGATCGGTCAATCGAGTCCGCCTCGTCGGCTCATCAATGCAACCGACCTGTGGACGCTGCAAGACCCCGCTCCGATTGGAGGAGAAGCCCATTCACGTTACGGCAACGAACTTCGGGAAGGAGGTCCTTAAGTGGCCGGGAAGCGTGCTGCTCGATTTCTGGGCGTCCTGGTGCGCCCCCTGCCGGATGATCGCTCCCGCCCTCGAGGAACTGGCAAGGGAACGAGCCGGCCGCCTCAGAATCGGCAAGGTCAACACTGAACAGGAGCGTGAGCTGGCCAGCGAGTTTGGCATCCGGTCGATTCCCACCCTGATCCTCTTCACCAGGGGAAAGTTGATCGACCAGGTGTCCGGAGCTCTACCCAAGCCGGACCTCGAGCGATGGTTGGACAGTCGGCTTTCCAGGTGATTTCAGTAAGCCTTGACCGCCGCCGTTCTCCTCATCTTCCTGTCAACAGGAGCCGTCGGATCCGGGACACGCCCGTCCCGTTGGCTGCAATCGAAAAGCGCCCGGACTTCGTGCAGCAGCGCCCGTCCCCGTTACTGTGAACTTTCCCCGGTCTTCGTCTCGCCCTTCACGTAGCGACCGTACCATTCGAGATAACGCTCCAAACGGTCCTTCTGAAACGAGGGCCGTTCGATCCCGTGGTGCTCCCCCGGGTAAACGATGAGCTCGGTGGTCCTCCCCAGACGACGCAGTGCCTGGTAGAGCTGCTCCGAGTTCAAAATGGGCACGTTCCAATCTGCCGATCCCCCCATGATCAACGTCGGGGTCACGATCTTCTCGACCGAGTTGAACGGAGACAGCTTCTCCCAAAGTTCACGGTGCTCCCAGGGCAGGCCCAGTTCCTTCTCCCACTCGTATTGGTAGTGGTCATGGCCGTAGTTGGCGACGTAGAGAACTTCGCTGGCCCCGCTAATCGCACCCTTGAACCGGGTGGTCTGCGTGATGACATAGTTGGTGAGAATCCCGCCGTACGACCACCCACCGACGCCGAGCCGGTCAGGATTCGCGTAGCCTTCCCGAATCGCATAATCGACGCCTGCCATGACATCCTCGAAATCTTTCTGGCCCCACGCCTGATAGATACCCATGGCGAACTGCTGCCCGTATCCCGAGGAGCCCCGCGGGTTGACGAGCACGACCACATAACCCTGGGCCGCAAACAGCTGGGCCTCGAACTCGAAGCTCAGATCGAACTGTGCCACCGGTCCTCCGTGGATCCGAAGCAGGGTCGGGTAAGTGAGTGTGTCGTTGTAGTCCGGTGGGAGAAAGATGAATCCTTCGATCCGGGTGCCGTCTTTACTGAGGAACTGGACGTCTTTGACT
Source organism: uncultured Acidobacteriota bacterium (assembly GCA_963823995.1). Lineage (GTDB taxonomy): Bacteria > Acidobacteriota > UBA6911 > RPQK01 > JAPXNP01 > JARRKC01. The sequence continues at coordinate 38,828 of CAWGNQ010000006.1, read as the reverse complement.
CGCGCGAGTCGCAGCCGATCGAGCAGTTCTGCGTTGGCTCTGGTCAACTGGGTCAGCGTGCCGTCCGAGAGCTTGAAAATCTCCGGCGGGAGATGGGGTTCGCTGTTCAGAACGAGGACCTGATCCCCGATGACGTCGAAACCCTGGATGCTCCGTCCTCCCGAAGTCAGGCGGGTCACCTCACCGGAGGTCGCATCCACTTCGGCCAACTGGCTCTCACCGCTGTCTTCGAGAAGGAATCGAATCGAGTTCCCGTCTTTGGAAAATCGCGGATCGAGGACATTGCGGTCCAACGCCCGGGTCAGAACGCGCGCTTCGCCTCCCTTCGAGGAGATAACCGCCAACTGGTTCGTCGCATACCAGATCAGGTCCGGTTCGAGCACCGTCACATAGCAGAGTCGGGCTCCATCGGGGCTCCAGGCGGGATCCGAATCGGAGCCCGGGTTCTTCGTGACCCGAAGCAGGGTCTTTCCCTTGTCCGGATTGTCGGCCGAGACGATCCAAATGTCCGTATTGGAGTTGCTGTCCGGCTCCTCGGTCCGGTTGCTGACGAAAGCGATCAGCCTGCCATCGGGGCTCCAGACGGCATCCGAGTCGTCGTAGTCGCCTGAGGTGATCTGGTTCAGGTCACGGGTCGTACGGTCGAAGACGTAGAGATGGGTTCGACGTCGATCCAGGTAGCCGATATAGTCCCGCTTGAACTGAAGTCGGTCGATGACCCAGGGTTCCGGTTTGCGTTCCTCCCTCTCCTTTTTGTCCAGCAGATCCTCAGGTTTGGGATCCTTAATCATCAGAAGCAGGCGCCGACCGTCCGGAGACCAGGCATAGTCCTGGATGCCCTGCTTCACCTCCGTCAATTGCTGCGCCTCACCGCCTCTGCGATCGAGCAGCCAAACCTGTGTTTTGCTCTCATGCCGGTCTGCCAGGAAAGAGAGGTACTTCCCGTCCGGACTCCACCTGGGTTGAGTGGCCGAAGAGCCTTTCGCGGTCATGCGAAGGGGTTCGCCCCCGTTTGCCGAAATGATCCAGACTGCCGTCTCTGATTCGTCCTTCTCGAGATCGGTGGTTGCGACAGTATAGGCCACCCACTTTTCGTCGGGACTCACCCGTGGATCGCGAACATCCTTGAGGGCAAACAGATCGTCGATCCTCAGGTTGCGCTTCGGGGCCCGGGCCTCCTGCGCAAAAAGCGGTCCGAAAAGGCCGATTGCGATGACCAGGAGACCGACGAAACGCAAGTTGACAGAGTCGTAGAATCCGTTCGAGTGTCGAGCGTGGCGATACATGATCTTCTCCCGCTTCCGTTCAGGGCCGAATCGCAGGACGGCACACTTCCCCAACGTTGAGCCGCCGCTTTAGCCAAGATCTCAGTATAACTTCCGCCGAAGCGTCCCGGCTCGAACCCTTGATCGTGACTTCGACGCTATCCAGAACCCAGGTAATCCCAAGGGCCACGACCACGAGCCAATGGAACCGACTCGACGGAAGCCGGTCCATTCGCGCAGGAATCTGCGTTTCAAAGGCCGGCTCCGGGCACCTTGTTCGCCCGTTCCCTCCCTGGCGCGGGCTCATGCACCTTGTCCTTCTGGCACACAGCCTAGCGACGTGGGGCTTGGTCTTTGGGCCCCGACAGCCCTCTTCTGAGAATCGCGTCACTCGCCGAGGTCTCCATGACGACCGGAAAACAGTCGCGTATTCATCGGCCAAGGCCCGCCTCCCGATAGGAGATCCGGGCCATCGCCGACCAGTCCGCCTCGGTCATGCCTTGAGCCATGGCAGACAGAAAACGGTCGCGAACGAGGCTGGCCAGGGGCATCGGGACCGAGGCCTCTTCGGCGGCGGCAAGCAACAGGCGATTGTCTTTCAGGCCCAGAGGGAGCCTGAACCCGACGGGCTCATATTCGTCGGCGGCTATCATCTTGCCGTACGTCTGATAGATCGGTGCCGCAAACAGGGAATTGGTGAGAAACTCCAAAAAGACAGCCGGGTCCAGGCCGGATTTCCGCACCAGCGAAGAAGCTTCGGCCAGACCCTCGATGACCGAGGTGATCAGAAAGTTCGCCGCCAGCTTGAAGACATTGGCGGCCGGAGCATCGGATCCGGCAATAAACGTTCTCTGTCCAAGTGCTTCGAAAACAGGTTGGCAGCGTTCGATCTGCTCGGCCGGACCGGCGGCGATCACGAACAGTTTCGCGGCTGCGGCCGCATCCGGCCGACCCATGACCGGCGCCGCCAGGTACTGCTGTCCCTTTTCGCCGTGGGCTTCCACCAGCCGTCGAGAGAGGCCGACGCTGATCGTGCTCATTGAAATGTGGACGGCGCCGACCGGAAGGGCATGGAGCCCGTTGTGAGGAGCAAACAGGACATCCTCGACCGCACGGTCGTCTGCGAGCATCGTAATCAGCACCTCCGCCTCTTCGGCTGCTTCGGCGGGCGTCGCTGCCACCAGGGCGCCCGACAAGCGGAAATCCTCGGCCCGGCTTGGGGTTCGGTTATAAACCCGCAGTTCATGTCCCGCGCTGATGAGGTTTCGCGCCATCGGAGATCCCATGTTTCCCAATCCAATGAAGGCGATCTGCACGTTCTGACTCCTTTCGTCTGATCCCTATGGACGGCCGAGTGGACCTCGCCGCACCTGCTCGCGGTCCGACTTTGGCCCGGTGTACCGTCCCTTCGGTGAATACCCATCAATCTGCCGTTCAGGTGGAAGGCTCGGCAGAAACCAGCAGTCTCTGGGATGAATGTATGGCGGTCAGTCGGATCAGTCAATCGATCGAGTCGACGGGAATCGGAAATTTCTGGACCGACCAGGCCGATTCAAGCTCACGCTCCTGATCGTTCCAGCTAGTTGCAGGATTCCTCTGTTTAGGGTCCAACAGCCGCTTGGTCAAGGGAACCTTCCTGGAACGTCCTAACCGGTTTCTCGTCCGTTGTCGTATCGAAGGAAAGGGTGTCGGTGACGCTGTTCAGCGATGGGTTTGATCTTCACACCGGGTCCGACCGGGTTCGGCTCAAGTGATTGCGGTTGTCCGACCCACCTCTTCTACAGCCCGGAGCCGCCACTGAGTTTCCGAACCTTCCACCGGACTCCGGAGTCCTTTCGCATGCCTAGGAGTCTGCGCGCCAGAAAGATCGGCGGTCCAGCTTTGAGGCACGTGACGACCTTCAGAGCGCCAGATCTTCTTCCAGTACGTTCAGTCGGGCACTTCGCCTTATTTTAGGGTAGTCCAAGTCTGATGCATGGCCATCCTCGAGGCTGCGGATTGCTGGAATCCGTTCCCGATCCGTCCGCCGGGATCTTTAAACCCATCTCAGTAGGGTATTTAGCCGCTTGAGATTGACGGCCAGACACACCAGGTCCCATTCAGCCGACACCTTCTCGTAGCCCCTCAGGCTGAACCGGCGGAAGCCGAGCCGTTCTTTGGCCCAGCCGAATACCGGCTCCACAATCCCTTTACGCCGCCGATAGATTGATCGCCCCGCCTCGCTCTCAAGCTTGGCTCCCATCCGAAGACTGGCCGGGGCCGCCGGGGCCGGTTTCTGACTCACCGGCTTGCCTTCTCGTCCCAGCGAGACGTACGCATCCATCAATCGCCTGTTGCTCCAGCCGCTCAAAGCTCTTTTCGTCACGATACCCCGCATCCGCCAGGACTCGCTCGGGCTTCTTCCCCGTGTTGGCCGCCGCTCGTTCGACCAGCGGCAGCAACTGGGGATTGTCGCCCGCACTCTGCGTCAGCCCGGTCGCAACCACCAACTGGGATCCCTCCTCGACTGCAATCTGGGCGTTGTAAGACTGCTCGAAGCTCCCCTTGCTCTTCATGATCCGACTGTCCGGATCCGTGAAGTTGTCCTGGGCCTTCTCCTCCGGTTCGCCAAACTCCCGCTTGAACTTGCGACCCCCTCGGGGACTTTTCCGACCATCTCCTTCATGGCGGCCCTTCTGTCGATCCGCTTCCGCCTGACGCGCCCTCAGCCGCTGCATCGCCGCCTCGATCTTGGCCACTCGCTCCTCTCGGCGACGTAACTCCTCGGGCAGTTCATCCCCGCGTCGGTCTTCTCCGTAGATCCGGTCTTCCTCCGCATCTTCCCGGGCGGCCTGTCCCGTCAACTCCTCGATCTCGCGTCGCAGTCGCTCGTGCTCCGATTTCATCCGCTTGTAGCTCATCGCCTTGTGCTTGCTCGCATTCGCCCGCACCTTGCTGCCGTCCACCGCCAGCGTCCCCAGTCGAATCACTCCCGCCTCCGCGGCAATCCGCACCACCTGCACGAACAGCTCTTGAAACTCCTTCAGGTGTAACTGCCGAAACTCCGCGATCGTCCGGTGGGCCGGAAAGTTTCCCGCTCCCAGCACCCGGTACGCCACATCCTCCTCCAGCTTCTTGGCCAGCTTGCGCGACGAGAACGTCCCGGTAGCGTACCCATACAGCAGCACTTTGACCATCATGCGCGGTTCGTACGGCTGGTTGCGACGCCCGTCTCCCTCATACCGTTTATAGAAGGCCTTCAGATCCAGCCGATCGACCGTCTCCGAGATGAAGTACGCCAAGTGCTCTTCCGGCAGCCACTCCCGAGGCGACGGAGGCAACAAAAACATCTGATCGGGTTGGTAGGGGCGAAAGGTCGTTGGCATCCCCGTACTATACCGATCGCCCCTGATTCACTTTTCTGCCGCGCAGACTCCTAGAGCCGCGGAACCAAGGAGCCCGTATCCGGTTCCATGCGCCCAAGTTGTCGGAGTCTCCGACCGACCAGAGGAAACCACAGAAGGTAAAGGGGTCCGGCGGTGGCCATCAGCAGAAAACTGATATCGGCCGACACGAATCCAGCAACGATGTGGGCCAGGTCGAGACTGAACATGACAACTCCGATGTATGCGGCCAGCTTACTGAAGGTCCCCGCCTGAAGCATCGCGACAGAGATCAAGACTCCTGCAACTTGGACGAAAAGACCAGCCATCACCGCCGCGGTGCCATGCCACATATCGGCAGCGATCAAGGCTTCACCGGCAGCCAGATAGGCATTCCTCTGCACGTCAGTCGACGCGGAAGCAAACTGGTCGGAGAGATAGGCCAGAGAGAAGGCAGAAGGGGTTGTCAGAAACAGCGTGACCCCGATGAAGACAAGCCCCGTCGAGACGGCGGCTGCACCTAGGTTCGTGCGTCGCAGAGCCGCATACAATCCGAGAAACAAGATGTAGTAGAGCGGCATCGCGAACACGGTAAGAAGATCGAGCCGGAGGAGTCCCACAAACCTGTCGTCCTGAAGGATCCTGAAACTCTCCTCGGCAGTTTCGGGAGGGCCGCCCAGAACGATAAGCTGGACCATGGTGACCAGACAGTAAGCCAGCAGGATCCATGAGGCCGTCCCCCCCATCCTGCAGAGCCAACCCGCCATCGACTCGCTTCCTTGAAGGCTCGCTTCACGCATCTTCATTGCCTCCCGGACTCCCTGTCCAAGCCACGTTCGGATTCAACCGGAGGGAAAACCGGGGAAAAGAAAACGGAAAAGGAGGAAAAGGGACAGACTCGTTCTTCCCCGGCTCCTTCTACCGTTACCCTCCCGACCCTGTCCCGACTGAACCGCGGCAGGAAACTCGTCAGTCTCCGCCAGCCGGAAATCCGGCAGCTTCCCGGATCTCGTCGATCTGTTCCTGATGCCGCTGCTCGTGGAGCGCCGCAATCCGAATCAGTTGCGGCACCGTGTTAATCCCGATCACCGGGTGCTTGTAGATCATTCTCGTGTAATCCAGATCCGAATTCTCATCGAACAGCGCCTCGGTTTTGACAAAGTCGGACTTGAGCTCCGCAAAGAGTTCCTCGCGCGAACGACCTCTTTCGGGCGTCAGGGCCGTCGGGTTCCTTGCCTTGAGCAGCCTGTTGCGAATGATCTGGTTTCGAACCGACTGGGGGACGAAAGGATTGATGAGCCTGAGAGGAATCCCAAGGATCGGCATGACCGACTTGGGGAGAAAGGGCATTCCGACGTCCACCTCACGCAAACCGCGAGATATGACCGGTTTCTTTCCCGCTTTGCTCTTGGAGATGAGTTGTTCGAATTCAGATCGATAAAAGCGCTCTGTCTTAAGCACGTGATCGACGACTTCTCCCACGGACCAACTTCCACGAACGGTAGCGTAGTCCAACTGCGCTTGAGACAGCGTCGAGACCTTGGAGATCGATGTCCGACGGACTTCGGACCAAAATTGGAGCTCCGGTTCAATCACGATCACTCCCCTTTCGGCGGCACCGATAATCTGTGAGATTTGCAGGACGGTCAGAGCAACTGAGGAAGATAGTAGCGCGGCGTGTGCGCCATTGGAAGGACCTCGAGCGAAGATCCGAGACCAGGAGTGAGACGCCGGGTCAGTCGTTTGGTATGATCGGACCTGAGTTCTCAGGCCTTTGCATCTGGAGGAGAAGATGAGAATCCCGATTCTTTTATCACTATTTACCGTCCTTTCGATCCCGGCATTCGCCGAGCCTCAGGACCACAACGTGCTCTCACCGGCCGAGGAGGCAAAAGGATGGGTCCTCCTCTGGGACGGGGAGACAATCGCAAACTGGACTCCGGAACTGGTCTCCGACTGGAAGACGACCAAGGTCTTGACACCTGCGCAAGGTACCTACTTCTGGCTGAGACACAACACGCCCTATTCGGACTTCATCCTCCGGATCGAGTTCCGTATGCTGTCTACCGAAGCAGACAGCGGGATCTTCATTCGAGCAGCACGGGAAGGTGATCCCACCCGGACCGGCTACCAGATCAACATCAACAATTTGAATGAGGATTACGCCACCGGAAGCGTCGTCAATCGTGTGAAGTACAATGACGGCCCGGTCAGCCCGAACGAATGGCACCGCTATGAGATCACGGCCGAAGGGGATCACATCACGGCCGTGCTCGACGGGAAGAAGACGGTCGACTTCCACGACGATGCTTCGGCTCAGGGGTATATCGGACTGCAGTTCCTGAAGGGAGAGGATGTCGAGTTCCGCGACATCAAGCTCCTTCGCCTCGGACCGCCTCCGGGCGCCCGGAAATAGGGTCGAATTCCTGCCGGCAGGATTCGAAATCCGCAAACTGAGATGTTTATCGGACGCCTCTCGCGAACGAGTAATAGACCTCGTTCAAGCGGATCTCCTTCTTGAACCCGGCAAGATCTGTTCCTTCGTCGATGACAAGGCATTCGATGCCCGACATCTCCGCCAGATCCAGCACGTGCTCCATCGTCAAGGGTTGAGTAAAAACCGTGTGATGCGCACCACCTGCAAGGATCCAAGCAGCAGCCGCCACTCTCAGGTCGGGTTTCGGGTCCCACAGCACCCGGGCAACCGGGAGCTTCGGCAAATCCGGCGTGTCGACGACTCGAACCCTGTTGACGAGTAGCCGGAACCGATTGCCCATGTCCATCAGCGAGACGTTCAGAGCATCTCCCGTCGAGGACTTGAAGACAAGACGCGCTGGGTCGGCTTTGCCGCCGATCGATAAGGGATGCACTTCGAGGGACGGCCTGCCCGACGCGATCGATGGGCAGACCTCTAGCATATGAGCACCCAAGACTCTCATACCCGTCGGATCGAGATGGTACGTATAGTCTTCCATGAATGACGTACCCCCCTCGAGTCCGACAGCCATCGCCTTGAACGCACGCACGAGCGCCGCCGTCTTCCAGTCACCTTCGGCCCCAAATCCGTAGCCCTGCGCCATAAGCCTCTGCACCGCGAGCCCGGGCAGTTGGCGCAAACCATGCAGGTCTTCGAAGTTCGTCGTAAAGGCAGTAAACCCACCGGCTTCCAGGAAGGACTTGAGTCCCAGTTCGATGCGCGCCTGATACTCGACAGCTTCCATGGAGTCCACATCATTCAGGATCGAGTCGGAAATGCTGTACTCCCGCCGGTACTCCTCCACCAACTCACGAGCACTCCCGTCAGAAACCTCCTGGACACTCTGAACGAGATCGCCGACACCGTATCCGTGGACCTCGAAGCCGAACTGGATCTCGGCGGAGACTTTGTTCCCCTCAGTCACGGCGACGTTGCGCATGTTGTCGCCGAAACGGGCAACGCGCAGTGAGGAGAGCTCCCGTCTCCCCACGGCAGCTCGGATCCAGATATCCAAATCGTCGATGACCGCCCGGTCCTTCCAATGGCCGACGATGACCTTCCGGTCGATTCCCATCCGGGCGTTAATGAAGCCGAACTCCCTTCCCCCATGGGCCGATTGGTTGAGATTCATGAAATCCATGTCGATGTCGTTCCATGGAATCTCACGGTTGAATTGCGTATGCAGATGGACGTAGGGCTTGGTCAGGAGATTGAGTCCGTTGATCCACATCTTGGCAGGTGAGAAGGTGTGCATCCAAGCAATCAGACCGATGCATGTTTCCGAGGCATTGGCTTGCAGGAAGGTCCGGGTAATGGCCTCCGAACTGGTTAACACCGACTTGAAAACGATTCGGACGGGTGAGCCGATCGCGCTGACAAGGCCGCCGACGATCTCTTTCGAGTCGGACTCGACCTGCCGAAGCACTTCTTCGCCGTAAAGATGCTGACTTCCGGTGACGAACCAGATGTCGTAAGTTTTTGGATTGACGGATTCATTCATCGAAGACCCTCCATGGTCCCCATGATACCCCATCGTCGTCCGCCGGTCTCGGCACGAAATGGTCCACGAAATGCTGAGTGACGAAGCAGATGCTCCGAAGGTCCGATTCCGGCAATCGGGCTCTCAGGAGGGTGAGATTTTACTCCTCGTGTGGACGATCCCTTCCGCTGTGCGACAATCTTCCATACAGATGGCAAATGGACGATTCAGCAAAATCGGCATTGCTTTCCTGATCGGACTCCAGCTTTCGCTTGCCTTCAGTTGCGGCGGCATCGACGTGCCGGTCATCGAAAGGGTGCGGGATCACGAAGTCTTAAGTGCATATCGGCTCACTACCTTCAACGGGCGTCGAGACGGAGACCGGCTTGACGCGGTCGTCGTGTTTACCTCCGCGGGTGGAGCCCTCGAAATGGATCTACGCTTCCAGGTGGGCGTACCAACTCGTCTTGCGACTGGGCGGTATCGGTGGCATCAGCAAGGGGATACGCTCGAGGGACGCGTGTCGGACCGATCGATGACATTTCTGGGCGGACAGTCGGATAGGCCCAGCCTGGGTGGCGTCTTCGACCTGCTCTCCTCGGGCGACGAGCCACTTTACAGGGTCGAGATTCCCACCGCTGAACTGAATCCGCTCGATCGGTAGTGAATTCGTCGTATGCAGGTGCGGTAGATCCAATGGCCCCTTCGCTGTTTGCCGACGTGTGGATGCACCCGAATCCTTTGGGGCATCAGCTCGCGGCCGACGCACTGTTCCGCAGCTGGCCCACCATCCAGCAATCGGTCAGATGGCCCTGAGAGGGCGGCTTTCCCGATATTCACTGGGTCGAGGAAGAAGAAAATTGCGGCAGAGATTCGGGGAGGGTCTCTATGAAACCGCGGATTTCGTCTCTCACGCGGCGGTAGTGTGAGAGGGCTTCCTCTTCGGTCATTGCGTCTTTCGCCAGACGGGGAGGATCATCAAAGCCGACGTGGACGACGGTCGTTTCGCCGGGAAACACGGGGCATGTTTCGTGCGCCTTGCTGCAGACCGTGATCACATAGTCGAAATCGATTCCGATCACCTCGTCCACTTGCTTCGAGTACTGCCCGCTGATATCCACACCGGCCTCTCGCATGACCTCGACCGCCCGAGAGTTCATCCCGTGACTTTCGATCCCTGCCGAGTAGGGCTCGAGACGGCCACTCTTCAAATGGCGCGTCCATCCTTCGGCCATCTGACTGCGGCAGGAGTTGCCGGTGCAAAGGAAGAGGATCTTCTGTCGTTCCATTGTTTGGTCGTTCATGATCGAGCCTGCTTGCTCGTTCACACCCTCAGTGAACCGGTTTGGTTCAGACCCTCGCCTTCGTGGCCTCTCAGGCCGACCTGCTCTTCTGAAGCTGACAGAGTTCCTCTGGCCCCACACCAACGATCTGCCTGAGGTGTTCGCGATCACGGATTATCTCAGGTGTTTCCTTTAGCGAACTGCACACCCAATCAATGGCTTTGCTCACTGGAGTGGGAGCCTCTTGGGCCAGCCTGTAGTAGATCCACCGGCCATCCTTCCGGGAGCGAACCAGTCGTGCCTGCTTCAGGAGTGCCATGTGCTTGGAAATTGTGGATGGGGCAAGATCGAGAAGCTCGATGATCTGACACACACAGAGCTCCCCCTCTTCCAGTGCGAGCAGGATCCGAACACGGCTCTCATCCGCCAAGGCCCTGGCCACGGCCATGAACCCGATGAAGTCATAATTCGCCATATGGGAAAGTATAGTCGCGAACGCAGTTCGGGATCAAGCGGAGAAGAACATAAGCGCTGTTGACGGGCTCCTTGCCCGGACAGTCCGCATGAGGGACACAAAGAAAAGGGGGCTACTCAGTCAGGCCTGATAATCCGGAAGTTCCCGCTGCAGTGCATCAGACTCATGAGATACAGCATGCCGTCGAAGTAGCGCTGCTCGCCGGAAGGAACGGGCATGTTCCAGAGTTTCTCGGCGAAGGCCTTCGAAATGGGACCCTCGGTGGCGGCGAGGCCGCCGACGGCGGTCGTTGCGAGCATGCCGGTCGAATGCCGGGTCGAAAGTGGCTTGCCGTCGAGGGTGTAGCGATCGGCGAAGGTGTCGATGCCCTCGCCGAAGAGGAACTTCTGGATGCGATCGCTCAGCACCGTTTCCTGGGGGTCCTTTTTCCACCAGGCATAATCCACCGCCCAATTGCTCGCGCTTCGCCATGAGTCGTAGCCGAAGGGCGTAGCCGAGCCGTCGCGGTGAATGATCTGCGATCCATCGAAATAATTCCGGTCGGGCGTCAACCCGGTCTCCGGGCCTGTCACCTGGCTGAACATGTCCCGGCTGACATCGGCCGCCTTGGCCCAGAACTCACGATCCTCGACCGGTCCCCAGCGCGCCCACAATTCGTAGAAGGCCGGCAAATGGTACGAAGCATCGGTGAAATTGACGCGGGTATCCGCCACGAAACGGATCATGAAGTGGTCTTCATCCACCATCGGTCCGATCGTGGCCTTTCGTGGCCTGTCCCAGGAAGAATGGAAGCTCGGAAGCGGGATGCCCTTCTCCGCGGCCTCTCTTTCGCGTCGCTTATTGTTGGGGCTGGGCCAAGGATGGTCCGGCGGCACAAAAGGAGGATCGTCGGGATGGATCCGGAACGGACTGGTCCCGGTGAGCACAGGGTGGTGCCGCATGCGGTGGAGGATCTTGTCTGCTTCGGCCTGATAGTTGTAGATGCCTTCTCCGTTGCCCCAGCGGTGTGCCGCGAAGTAAAGCGCCATCACGAAATACTCTTCACCGTCGGGTGCGGCCCCGGTCGAACGTGGCGTTCCGTCCGTGTTCATGGACCAGGCGAAGTAGCCTACCGAGGGATTCTCCGGGTCGGTGATGAGCATGTAGGTATGGGCCCAATTCCAGATCGCGTCGAATTCGCGCTTTTTGTCGAGTTGCACGGCGATCATCATCCCGTAGCTCATGCCTTCACTGCGGGCGTCATTATTGGCCCAGTCGGTAATGTAGGCGAGCGGCCCGTCGGCGTTGGCACCCGTCTCGAAGTAGAGGCGTTCCTCCTGCCCGTCACCATGAAAGAGCTGCTGGAAGGCCTTTTCGATCTTGGCCCGGCTCTCGGCCGGCGAGTGGCCCAGTTCGGCGAACAGATCGGGATACTCGTGGGTCTTGTAGGCACCGGCTCCATCGCCCGGAAAGCGCGGAATCTCACCCAAAGGAGCGTTTTCATGAGGCACCGGCGGCGAGAATCCTGGAGGAGCCTGGGATGGCTTGGCCGGTGTCTGTGCACCCAGCGGGCAGACAAGGGCCGACCCGAGTATGATGATCAATGGACCAAGGCTGCGGAAATATTGACGAAACAAGGGCAATCTCTCCAAAACAGATTCGACGATGCAATGCCGTCGTGAGCCGGCCTCGGATTCTACTACAGGCGAACAACACCGTCGAGGTGACACGCAGATGCCGTCAGTAACGTGTGAAGTGTCCGGTAACACTCCGGCATGCGCTCGATCTGATCTGCAGCTGGGGGAAGATAGTGCTGCAGGAATCCGGTTTGGTGAAGCGGAACAGGAAACGGGGCACGCACCACAAGCGTCAGCTCCGACAGCTTTTGAAGGGGATGCTGCTGCATTTGGATGGCAGCAAGCATCGGTGGCTTGCGGGTCAGGCCTATGACAATCTTTATCGTCGTCTTCGACGATGCCACCTCGGAGCTCTGCTACGCCCGGCCGGTCCACGAAGAGAGTAAGCAAACGGTCTTGGCCGCGCTGAAGCAACGGAGGAACAAGAAGGCGTCTTCTGCTCTCTATACGCCGATCGAGCCTCTCATTTGGTCCATACACCGCTGGCTGAACCCGTCCGGATCGGGACTGTCTGACTCAGATCGGACGCGCCTTGGAGCAGTTGGGCATTGAGTTGATTGTCTGCGACTCACCCCAGCTTCGTGGCCGCTGTGAACGACTGTTCGGAACCTGGCAAGGCCGTCTGCCCCGGGAACTGCATCTGGAGGGAATCACAGATCTTGCGGCTGCCAATCGTCACCTCGAAGAGCAGTTCATCCTCTACCATAACCAACATTTACGGTACCAGCGAGGGAGAGGGAAACCGCGGAAGGAGGGTACGGAGGAGGGGAGACGGGAGGAGGGGGGGTACGTCCTTCGTGGGCATGGCCGGAGCGGACCTGGAGTTCCAGAGGAGTCCGTCCCTTCCAGTCTGGAGTTCCAGAGGAGTCTGTCCCTATCCGGTCTATCCGGGCTATCCGGTCCAGAGGAGTCTGTCCCTATCCGGGTATCCGGGGGGGCGCGCATGGATGTCTTGGCGTGTACGATTGAAGGCACCCAAGCATCTGACAGATTGGAGCAGTAGGATGGGGTCATGAGCAGCACAAGACTCCGCCAACCCCGGGCGCACGGAACATCATGCCCGATCTGATTCTAGTCATCCATGACCTTGTCAAAACCTACGGGGGCGACCACGAAGGGGTCCGCGGTTTGAGCCTCGATGTTGCGCGCGGTGAGTTTTTCGCCCTTCTCGGTTCCTCGGGCAGCGGCAAGACAACCACTCTCAAGATAATCAATCGGCTCGTGGAGCCCTCCTCCGGCACCATACACTTGAACGGCGTCGACGTAACCGGCCAAGACCCTGTGCAGCTGCGTCGCAATGTAGGATACGTCTTCCAGGAGATCGGGCTCTTTCCTCACATGACCGTCGGAGAGAATATCGGCATCGTCCCAAAGCTTCTCGGCTGGGATCCGCCCCGGATCGCGACACGTTGCGCCGAACTGCTCGAGATGGTCGACATGCCGCCCGCTCAGTTCCAGAACCGCCTGCCCGCCGAGCTTTCGGGCGGGCAGCAGCAGCGGGTCGGAATCGCTCGAGCCTTGGCCGCTCGCCCCAGACTGGTACTCATGGACGAACCCTTCGGTGCTCTCGACCCCGTGACCCGGGCCAGTCTGCAGGAAGAATACTCGAGAATCCACAAAGAGTTGGGCCTCACGACGATCATGGTGACACACGATATCGCCGAAGCGCTGTTGATGGCCGACCGGATCGGCGTCCTCGAGACAGGGCGCCTGATCGCTCTTGGAAGCCCTCAAGAGCTCCTTCGGACCGAAACTCGAGGCTATGCATCCCAGATTCTAGGTAAGCCTCTCGAGCAATGGGAGCGCCTCTCCGCGCTTCTGCATCCTGGGGAAGATTCGTGAGCCCGGAACTTCAGGATCAGTTGACTCTGTTGCCCCAGTATCTTGGAAATCATATCCGTCTCAGCCTGATGGCGATCCTGATCGGAATCGCCGTCAGCCTTCCTCTGTCCATTCTTGCGACGCGAATGCGGCGGCTCGAATGGCCTCTGGTTTCGATCGCCAATATCCTCCAGACCATTCCAGCCTTGGCGCTGTTGGCTTTCATGGTCCCTCTTCTGGGACGCATCGGATTTTTGCCGGCGCTGATTGCTCTCATTCTGTACTCAATGCTTCCAATCGTGCGCAACACGATCACGGGCATTCAGGAAGTCGATCCGGCTCTCGTCGAGGCCGGTCGGGGACTCGGGATGACCGAATTCCAGCTGTTGACCCGGGTCCAGCTTCCCCTCGCAGCCCCGACGATTCTCGCAGGGATTCGCATTGCCGTCGTCTGGGTGGTAGGAATCGCGACTCTCTCTACTCCGGTTGGTGCACCCAGCCTGGGTAACTACATTTTTAGCGGACTCCAGACACAGAACTACACGGCCGTTATGGTCGGAGTCGTGTCGGCCGCCCTTCTTGCCTTGAGTCTGGACGCGCTGATCCGACTCCTTGAGTGGGCCTACCGCAGGAGAAAGACCGGGGTCGCAGCTATAGTTTGTCTCTGCCTGCTCGGGATCATTGCACTCCCCGGTATTCGTCCCGCTGCCCGTTCTTCGGCGATCAAAATCGGCAGCAAGACGTTTACCGAGCAGTACATTCTGGCGGAACTGATCCACGATCGTCTCGCTTCGGCAAATCTTGCTTCACGCGTCGTGTCGAGTCTTGGCTCAACCGTGGCATTCGATGCGTTGCGCACAGGGCAGATCGATGTCTACGTGGACTACTCGGGCACCGTCTGGGCCAATCCGATGAAGCGGACCGACATACGTCCCCGTGGAGTTGTATTGAGCACAATGACGGACTGGCTCCGTGAGCAATATGGCGTGAGATGTCTGGGCAGCCTCGGTTTCGAGAACGCCTACGCCTTGGCCATGACAACTTCGAGGGCGAGGAGACTCGAGGTTCACAACATCTCCCAACTGGCCCAGGTCAGCCCCCGCCTGACCATCGGGGGGGACTACGAGTTCTTCAGCCGCCCCGAATGGAAGGCCCTGGTGCGAGACTATGGACTCAGTTTCGAGTCCAGAACCAGCTTCGACTCCTCCCTGATGTATCAGGCGGTGGCCTCTGGGCAGGTCGACGTCATCTCCGCCTTTACGACGGATGGTCGGATCGAGGCTTTCGATCTGACTCTCCTGGGGGATGATCGTCACTCGCTCCCCCCCTATGACGCGGTGCTTCTCATCTCTCCTCAAAGGGCCTCCGATGCTCGCCTTCTCAACGCTTTACGTCCGCTGCTGGGATCCATCACTAACCATGAAATGCGGCAAGCCAATAGGTTGGTCGATTTGGAGGGAGATTCGGCCAGGGCAGCGGCCCAATGGCTGGCGCAGCAGGAGACAGGAGGTCCGTAGTGACTTTGCCGCATACCTTCTGGCTTCCCGAGTTTCTTCCTCGGATGGCCTCCACGATCGAACATTGAAAATCGGAAATCCAACGCCCTTCCGTCTGATCGCGGTCGAACTACTCGACTCTGTCCCTCTTGCCTGCCCCTCCGACTCTGTCCTCCCCTAATCCGGCGGTAAGGAGGCATTGGCGTCGGCCTTCGATGCGGCGCTGGGCGGAGGAGTTGTTCGCCAGAGACCGTCACCCCGTCGCTGACCCAGTTGCCACGCGGGTTTCCCGCTTTGGGGCCGGGGGCATCGCTCTCGGACGCCACTGAATGACCCCGCTACCGGGAGGGTGCGCCAAATCCGGCGATAGGTGCTCGCTCACAGCGCCATGCGAAGCGATTTCAGTGCATCCAGCCATTGCGCCAGTCGCTCGCCCGTCGTCGCCACACGCAGCACGGCCCGGCGGGCATGATGCACGATCCGTCCCGGCGTGTTGAAGATCAGAAACCGCAGCCGCTTGGGCCGCGCCGTCAGCATCTCGGCCGGCAACCCCAACCTCTGCAGCGCCGTCATGACGTTATGGGAGATCACCGCCAGACGCAGCCAGGCCGCGTTGGCCCCAAAGTACTTCGAGGGCATCACCCCCGCCCCCAGCTCGTTCTTCAGCACGTCGTGGATCGCTTCGATGGTTCCCGCCTTTTCCCGGTGCCACTCGATCAGCCGTGTGGCTTCCCACTCCCAGATGTTCGTCACCACCGCAAAGTGCCTCACCTTGCTCCCGTCCGAAAACAACTCCCCTTGCCGCTGCCGGATCCGAATCGCCACGTACCGGAGTGGAAACAAGCCTTTGCGTTCCACCTTCTCACCGGGCACGAACGCCACTTCCGCGCATTCCCGAATCTCCAGAGGATGCTCTTTCCCGTACGCTTCCCAATCCTCCTCGGGTACCTTGCCAATAGCCTTCCGAAGGGCTTCGCTCATCCGCGCACTCACCGCAAAACCGATCGCTCCCCGCGGGCCATCGGCTCGCTCCTCGTCCCGCAGCCAGTTCAACAGGCGGCTTTCGTGACACGCCGAATCGCCTCGATAATAGTAGGCCTCCACCGTCTCCGGCAGCGCCGCGAACGCCTGCTTCGCCACCGTCAATGGGGCCATATCCGCCGGCACGTTCCCGTCCCGGAACTCATCGGCCAACACCACGTTCAACTCCGCCCAGACTGCCAACATCGGCTGATAGCCCCGTTCCCCCTCGTACGTCCGCAGGGCTTCCCGCTTGCGGCTCTCGATGATCGTGGCATCCTGATCCACCGTCGCGATCCGCTGCCCGCAACGCCTTCCCAGTTCCCGCACCAGGTCCCGGTTCACACGACCCAGCCCCTTCAGCGCATCCGTTTCCTCCGGAATGTAGGCGATCTCCTCTCCCCGCCGTTGCCCTTTGGCCTCCTCGATCCTCTCTTCTTCATGGAACTGATACAAAAAGCGCCGCGCCGCATCCGGCGATGGAACGGCGTGGCCGATCATCTCGCTCAACCCCGCGTCTTCCCGCAAACGCTGGAAATCGTCCAGGCACTCCCCGCCCGCCGCATTCAGAATGACAAAGCTCTCCACCATGGCCGCTTCGCCATAGCCCCGCTCCCGCTCTTTGACCCGGACTTCTCGACCGACACTGTCCGCTACTCCCAACGAGCGAAATGTCTGCACCAGCAGCGGGATGCCGCCCAGGCCGGTCAGCATCTCCGGTAACGGTGTCGGGTCGATCTCGATCGGCAGGCCCGGTTCCAAGCCGGTCCTCTTTCGGCCTTTCTTCACCGGCCCATTCTACCCACACACCCAGCGGGTGCACACGCCCTCACTGCCTCTCTCGATGTTGCTCCCCCGCAATACCCCTGTTCATCGACCTCTTCGCCACGCCGGCGCCCTTGCCTCGCCCTCACTCCGTTCGTTACCGCCGGATCAGGGTCCTCCTTGCCCCCTTGCCTGATCATCCCCGGGATGATATATGCCTTACCACCTGTTATGAAATACACACCAAACCGACGACGATTTCTGGAACAGATCTGTACTTCAAGCGTCGCTCTGGCGGCCGGATCCTGGCTCTCCGCCATAGGCTACGCGCAAACCCGGGGGCCCGCGCGGGCCGTGATCAATCAGGCACGCTATCGATCGACGATGGATCGGCGGATCCTTGGCTCCTTCCTGGAGCATCTGGGACGGGCGGTCTACACCGGCGTTTATGAACCAGGATCGCCTCTGGCCGATGAGCACGGATTCCGGCGCGACGTGGTCGCGGCTGTGAAGGAGTTGGGCGTGCCTATCATCCGGTACCCGGGCGGAAACTTCGTCTCCGGCTACAACTGGCTGAACGGCGTGGGACCTAAGAACCAGCGGCCGACTGTCTTGGAAAAGGCGTGGAACTCCATTGAGACGAACCAATTCGGCACCAATGAGTTCATGGAATGGTGCCAGTTGGTCAACACTGAACCCCTGCTGGGTTTTAATCTGGGCACGGGTACGCCCGAATCGGCCGCCGCTCTCGCAGAGTACTGCAATATCGAGAAAGGCACCAAGTGGAGTGACCTGAGGCGGCAACACGGCTATGAAAAACCATGGAACGTCAAGTACTGGTGCCTGGGCAACGAGATGGACGGCCCATGGCAAATGGGTCACATGCCGGCGCGTGAATATGGGCGTAAGGCCCGCGATGCCGCCCAGCAGATCCGCGTGATCACGCCGGACGCCAAGCTCATCGCCTGTGGTTCGAGCAACACCATCATGCCGACCTATCTGACCTGGGATCGCGAGGTCTTGGAGGAATGCTTCGACCTCGTTGATGGAATTTCACTCCACAACTACTACGGAAATACGCCGAGTCTGACGGGGAACGATACATCGCGTTACCTGGCGATGAATCTGGACATGGAGCGGCAGATCCAGGAAATCGCTGCGGTATGCGATTACGTCCAGGGTTTGCGCAAGTCGCCGAAGCAGCTCTGGCTCTCCTTCGATGAGTGGAACGTCTGGTATCGTGCCCGAAGCGGCCGATTCACTGATGGACATCGCACCTTCGCGCCCCATCTCCTCGAGGAGCCCTACAATCTTGAAGACGCACTGCTCGTTGGCGGATTCCTGAACACGCTCCTGCGAGAATCCGATCGTGTTCGGGTGGCCTGTCTCGCGCAGATCATCAATGTCATTGCTCCACTGATGACCAACGAGACGTCCGTGTTGAAGCAGACCATCTACTACCCCTACGCCTGGGCGCTCAAGTATGCGCACGGGCGAGTGCTCGACCTGGATGTGGAATCGGAAACCTATCGGATCAAAGCGGACGACCTGCGGCCCGATTTTGCCCGAAACGACGACGTGCCGTATCTGGATGTCGTGGCCACGCTCAACCCGGACAATGGTCAGGTCACGGTCTTGATGCTGAATCGGGACCTGGAGTCAGAACGGGAACTGGTGCTCGAGTGGCGTGATCCGAGGCCCACGCAGGTGCTGGCCTGCGAGACATTGACCGGCTCGGATCTGAAAGCCGTCAATTCCTTCGACAATCCGAACCTCGTCGTCCCGAGCAAGCTCGACACGCCTCAACCGGGAACGAAGATGACGTTCAAGCTTCCGGCGCGATCCTACACGGTCGCCCAGTTGGCGACATCGTGAGTTTCGAGGGCCCCTAGGATCGACACCCGGGGGCCCGATCGAGCGGAACTGCCTTCCGGTTCAACTGACATCCCGGCATCCTCACATCGCTAATGGCGCCCAGCTCATCACGACCCTCGATAAAGGTGCTGGCGGGAGCCAACTACAGGGTCTACAGGTTCTGGGTCGCACAGGGCGGCTCTGGCTCTTCCGTCAGTCTGGACGCCCTTCCAGAACCTCGAAGGCAGTCGTAGCCGAACCGGGCACACTGACCCACCACGCACCGGCCCAGCACTCACCCTCTGCCGAGGCCGAGGAGCAAGTGCGTGGAAAGGAGGAAAGGGACAGAGTGCTCAGGTTCGAAAAGAGGAGAGAGACCGGCAAGGGACAGCCTCCTCTGCTCGGCAGGCGCGCGCAAGGCGCAAGGGACAGAGTGGTGTATTTCGTAGATTTTCCAACTCGAACGTTATTGGTAGGTAGGCAGGCCTGTCGGTGGGCAGCCTGTGAGCGAACTGGAACGCGAGAGGAGGGAAACCATGCGGAGAGCCCGTCACAAGAGTCAGGAGTCGACCTTCTACCACATCATCACCCGGGTCGCCGGGGCGCCCCATTTCCGTCCCCTCGAGCAGTGGGAGCCCTGGAAGCAGCTGCTCTCGATGATCGATCAGTATACCCAGGCCTATTGCTGCGTGCTGGTCTCCTTCGAGATCATGGGCACCCACTACCACCTCATTCTCTGGATGGAGAAGTTCCGCCACCTCTCCCGCGAAGAACTCAAGCGGCGGGCCTTTCTCTTGTGGGGCCACAAGGCCGAGCTCAAAACGGCGAACTGGGGTAAGGAGGCCTGGGACCGCTTCAACCGCCGCCTGTTCGATCTGTCGGCCCTCATGCAGCATCTCAACGGGGAATATGCCAAGTGGTACAACCGCACCTACGACCGCCACGGTCACTTCTGGGGCGACCGCTTCAAGAATCCGGAACTGCTCGATCTGGACGCCGTGCAGCGCTGTCTGGCCTACATCGAGACCAATGCCACCCGCGCGCATCTGGTCGAACTCCCCGAACAGTTTGAGGCCTCCTCGGCCTGGCTGCGCTTCCATCATCAGGATCAGCAACTGATGCCGCTCCACAAGATCTTCCCCGAAGTGCCCGCCGACCAGGCGTTCGAGACCTATCGGCGACGTCTCGAAGAGCGGCGACAGGCCGATTTGGCCAAGGAGCGGGAAGCCGCTGAGGCGGAATCCGCAGGCAAAGACGGCGGGCGCCAGCGCTTCTTCACTGACGGCATTGCCATCGGATCCAGCCAGAACGTCGCCCGGGTGCTGGAGCAGTACCAGGCCCAGGGACACTACCTGCGCCGCAAGCATCCCATCCCACAGCTCGACGGCCAACTCTTCACGCTCCGCGAGCAGCGCTCCCATGCCCGGGGGTGAGGTTCACTGGTACCAGTCAGCTCCTCTGTCGTTTCGTTAGGTGGGCAATCACGCTTTCTCGCCGATCAAGGTGTCGTAGAGGTCAAGAGTTCGTTTGGCGATGGAGGTCCAAGCGAAATGCTGCACGACTCTCCGCCGGCTGGCCTCTCCCATGCGCCTGCGACGATCGGGATCGTCGAGCAGCCGATTGATCGTTGCGGCAAGATCCCGCGAGAACCGCTCCGGATCACGGGGCTCGAAGGTCGGCGGACCGAGAGACTCAAATGGAACGAGTAACCCCGTCTCCCCGTCGGCAACCGCCTCAGGGATTCCCCCAACCCGACTCGCGACCACCGGACAGCCGGTCGCCATCGCTTCCAGATTGATGATCCCGAACGGCTCGTAAATGGATGGACAGACAAAGAGCGCGGCCCCACTGTAGAGCGCGGTCAGACGGGAAATCGGGACCATCTCTCGGATCCAGTGAACTCCCGAGCGCGCGTCCTGCAGTTCCCGGACAGCCTTCTCCATTTCCGCTCCAATCGCATCGGTGTCCGGCTCCCCGGCACACAAAACGGCTTGGACATCCGAATTGACGTGGCGGAGAGCTCGGACGAGATGGACGACGCCCTTCTGCCGCGTGATGCGACCGACGAAGAGGACGTAGGGTCTGTCGGAGGAGATCCCGTAATGATCGAGCGCCGGCTCAGGATCCCGCGGCTGAAAGACCTCGACGTCGACGCCATTGTGGATG
Organism: uncultured Acidobacteriota bacterium; assembly: GCA_963823995.1. GTDB lineage: Bacteria > Acidobacteriota > UBA6911 > RPQK01 > JAPXNP01 > JARRKC01. Next base: position 17,749 of record CAWGNQ010000006.1, on the reverse strand, counting down.
ACGTGCACCTTGGACGGGTCGAGATCATACACATGGAGAATCTCTTGCCGAGTACCCGCAGAGACTGCAATGACCGCGTCAGCGGCCTGGATGGCGGTTCGTTCGATCCACTTCGACAGCTCATAGCCACGACCGAGTTGCTCCGCTTTCCAGGGCCGGAGCGGCTCGAGAGAGTGGGTCGTGACGACGAGGGGAATATCACTGAGGATCTTGATCCACAGACCTCCGAGCATGCTGTACCAGGTATGACAGTGCACGAGATCGGCTGACGTCGGGACGGCCGCCATGGCCAGACCGACCGACGCAGGCCCCAGCGCCTTTCGGATTTCCGGTCGAGAGGCAGCGATCCCTTCATACCATGGCTGAAACCCTATCGCCCCGGGGACGCCTTTGGTGAGGTTGACCTGCTGGTCGCCGAAACAACGAACCTCCACGTCGGCCAGTTGTGCCATTTCTCGAGCGAGGTGCTCCAGGTGAACGCCGGCGCCGCCGTAGACGTGAGGGGGATATTCACGGGAAAGGTACAGAATCTTCATGATATGAGTCGCATCAGCGGGAACTCCAAGACCAGGATCAAAAGGAACCTAGGTCCAGGGACATTAGAGGAGTTGAAAGGGATTCGTGGTCATGATTTGCCGGGCTGCTCGTCCTCCTCCCTCCTCCAAGGGACAGAGTGGTTGTTTGTTACGATCGAGGAAAGATCGCGCTTGCACACCCAAGCTTGCAACAGCCTCTGAGTGGAATCAAGGCTGTCCCTATCGTTGGTCCCTATCGTTGCCCCGCTCGAACGGCTCCCCAGTGAAACCAGTCGTCCGCCTTCCAGACGTCGACGACCGTGTTGAAGGGGACGGCCGCCGCCAGAGCCGGGTGCGCGTTCCGCATCCCCGCCAGGTTCAGCCAGCCGGGATAAGACGTCCCCCAGACGCCGACCTTTTCGTTGTTGCCGGGCAAGTTCTTGACCAGCCATTCGATAGTGTCCCAGGCATCCGTGGTCTCGTCCGCCTCACTGCGGCTTGCTTCGAGGGACCCGGTACATGGCATAACCGCCCTCGGATCGATACCGACCTCGAATGTCCTGGGCCATGACGGTGTAGCCGCCGCCAAGGTCCTTGTGACTGCGAGCTACTTCGAGCGCGGTCGTGCTGCGATCGCCCAGAGCCCACGTTGCATCGTACGAAGTCCGCTCCAGCAGAATCGGCAACGGCTCCGAGTGCTCCTTTGGCGTCAGGATGAGCGTTTCGAGCCGGACTCCGCCCCGCATCTGGACCATCTCTTCGCGGAACGTGAAGTCGTCCCGGAGATGTGCCTCCCGCAACGGCACCTGCGACAGCCCCTCAGGGCCGGCAGCAGGGAAAAGACCAAGAGAGGCGACAAGGTAACAACAGCACGTCGTCTTTGCATTTCGATTCGTCGCTCGTGTGTCGGTCCAATCCACGTCCCGAGGAGTCTGTCCCTAGGCCGCCCAGGCCGACTCGCGGTTGAAGTCGAAGGATCCGGCTTCTGAACCGCCAATCTTGATGGCTTCGTAAAAAGTCACATTCTTATAAGTCGTTGATAACATGGAAGAAAGTGATGTTGGTGGGGGCGGGGGATGTCAGGGTCGTGTGTTACTTTCTCCTGTAGAATCAACGATTTATCGGGAGAATGGATGCTTCACGCCAAAGATCACAAAGCGGGCTACTTGTTCGACCCCTTCGGCTACCTGGGCACGAAGCGACTCCAGCGATTGCGGGAGTCGTGGCCGGGTTTGTTTCGGAAGGAGATTCTGCCGGTGCTGCCGGTCGAGAAACTGATGGAGGACTACAACCCGAGCCAGGGGCGACCCACCAAGGAACTGTACGCGACCCTGGGAGCGGTGCTGCTGCAGCAGATGCAGGATCTGACCGACGAGGAAACGATCGACCGCTTTGCGTTCGATCTGCAGTGGCACTACGCGCTGGACATTACCGAGGAGTCGGACCAGGCCGCCTATCTGTGTGCGAAGACGTTGTGGACGATGCGAACGAAGGTGATGCGGGAGGGGACGGCCGCGGAGTTGTTCGATCGGGTGACGGACAAGTTGAAAGAGGTCTGTGAGGTCGATACGGACCGGCAGCGACTGGACTCGACGCAGATCTTCTCGAATATGCGGTATCTGGGGCGGCTGCGTCTGATCGCGCAGACGAGCCGCAAGTTCCTGAAGAACCTGAAGCGAAAACACCCGAAGCGGTTCGAGGCGCTGTCCGAAGAAGTCCGGGAACGCTATCTGCCGCAGCGGGGACAGGGCGTCTTCGCGCTGGTCAAGCCGTCGGAGTCGGAGCAGACCCTGCGGACGCTGGCCGAGGACCTGTTCGATCTGATCGAACGGTTTGGCAAGGATCAAGAGATTACGGGGATGCACAGCTACCAGTTGCTGGTGCGGGTCTTCTCGGAGCAGTGCCGGGTGGAGGAGGATGGCGAAACGGGGGCGCCACGGATTGCGGTGAAGGCGAATAAAGAGATTTCGGGCGACTCGCTGCAGAATCCGTCGGATCCGGATGCGACCTACGGGCACAAGGGGAAAGGCTACCAGGCGCAGGTCATGGAGACGTATACGGAGCGGGAGGAGGAGGAGGAGGAGGACGAAGCCGAGCCGGCGCTGAACCTGATCACCTATGTGGAAGTCGAAGGGGCACATAAGAACGACAGTCAGTCGCTGATCCCGGCCCTGGAGAAGAGCCGAAAGGAAGGGCGCTCGCCCAAGCAGGTGCTGGCCGACAGCGCCTACGGCAGCGACGACAACTGCACGAAGAGCCGACAAAAGGGGGTGGAGCTGATTGCTCCGGTCCTCTCCGGAAAGCCCGCCCCGCCGGTCGGGTTGGCCGACTTCGACTATGACGAACGGCATCGAGTACGGAGGTGTCCGCAGGGACACGCCCCGAATAGAACGCGGCTGAACAAGCAGCGGCACAGCGCACGGTTCGAGACCGCAGTCTGCGAAGCCTGCCCGCTGCGGGAGGCGTGTCCGGTCGAGCCGGGAGGTCGCGGCCATTATCTTCGCTACACCAACAAGGAACTGCGACTGGAGAAGCGGAAAGCCCATCAGGAGACGGCAGCGTTTCGAGACCGCTACCGCTTTCGATCCGGCTGTGAGGCGACGATGTCGGAGCTGGACCGTAGGACGGGAATCAAGCACCTACGGGTGCGAGGCATGTCTGCGGTTCGCCTGTGTGTGTTCTTGAAGGCGGCCGGACTGAACATCCTGAGGGCCAGTCGGCTCCGAGGTCGTTCGATGAAACCGAAAAGGGGTCCCAACCGGCCGATTCAGGTGCTTCAGAGGCTTCTCGACTCCGTCCGGATGGGGCTGCGACGGTTCCGGATGGACATTTTCGGCCGATATGGCCGCTTAACGGCCGAGCCGCGGCTCAGCCTGCGATTCGGCGCCGGTTTGGCCGCCTGACTTATTACGAGGCCATCAATCTTCTCCTCTCCAAAAAGGGGACAGGCGGTAGTGAGTGAGGAGTGAAAGGGACTGCTTCGAAAGGGACAGGTTGCTTTGGGGACAAAAAGGGACAGGCTGCTTTGGGAACCGGCAGGCGTCAGGTGCGGTCATCGAAGCTCAAGTACAACTGCGTTGCTTGTGTTGACCTGCGTTCGATGAGCCAGGCTTCGATCGCACACGTGATCTCCGTGATGATGGGCTCTGAACGGACAATTGCGGCGTGAGACGCACGGCGAGACGGAAGGACCTGCTACGGCACGAGAAGCACGGGATGTGTCCGGCTGAGGGCCTTTCCGCCGGTGAGGACCGTCAATCGCAACAGGTAGACGCCTTTACCGTAGGAACTGATCGGGATCGACCCCGCGTTTTGTATGCGGCCGTCGGCATCGGCGTCCGGCAGGTCGATCCGGTTTCGGTGGACGATCGTCCCACCCTGCATCAGGTCCACGACGGCCTTTGGGACCGGTTCTTCGTGCGGCGGGACGGAAAAATAGAACGTCAGTTCGTTCCGCTGCGTCTTGCTCACGCGATTGTCGAGTTCCGGATAGAACAGAACATTCCCGTAGCGAAACGGCGTCGAGCCGGTCGCTCCTCCGGCACGCTCTGCGGAGCCGACGATCACGATGCTGCTCAACCCCGGGAGTTCCGGGTTTGCAGCCTGCACTTCGAGCTGAGTCCGGGCGGTTCCTCCCTTTCCGCTCAGGGCGTCGAAACCGGCCACCTCGACCGTGTAGCGGCCGGGATCGAGGGCCAATTCCTTGTAGAAGAGAATACCGTCTCCTCCGGCGGGACCATCCGGACGGCGTCCCAGCCGGTACTGCTGGCTGACCTTTCGCACGAGGCCGCCGGATGCATCTTTGACCAGTGCAACGATGCTGAAGGTTTGCGCCTCGAACTGCCGGGCCAGCTCTTTGAAGGCCTCTGCAAACGCCCCTGTGTACGGCGAGCCCTTGACCGCTGTGGGATCGATTCGGGCACGGCGGATCGCCTCGAGAAGGCGAGCCTTGTCCGCGGTGAAGGATTGAACCGGCTCGAGCCGGTGAAGATCAAGATCAATCAGGAATACCCCCACATGATCTCGTTGAGTACCTCCGGCGGGGGCGTACCTGATGTCAGTGAGAACGCGATTTTCGGCATCATACGTCACGATATCTCCTGACACGCACTTCCTGTCGGACTGACTGGCTGCTGATTCGACCGACATGTGGAGAACGACGGCATTGGCGCTGGTTCTGATTCGCAAAGAGGATGCTAAGCGCTCAAGACGGCAGACCTCCTCCGGCAAACCAATCCTCGTCATCCGTCTCGCTCGGGGGCTCCAGGAATCGGCCGAGGCGGTCCTGAAGATCCAAACTCTGGAATACCAAGTCGGGGCGCACATCCGAAACGGCCTTGAGCGCATCCCGCAATCCGGCCAGCAGGCTCAGGACGATCGCGTGGTCCTCGATTGAGTCCTTTTTCGTGACGTGCCCCCCCCAGCCTGCGAAAGGCGCCGCCCAAGCCGTCGGCAAGCTCATCATGTGCCGAGCCTTTTGCGGCCTTTTCCCCGGAACTTCCCGAAGACGACTCCCTCAGATCCACAATGAGCTGGCTCAAGGGCTCACCGATCGCATACAGTCGAATATCGAGGGGAGCCTCAGAAAATCGGCGTGCCGAGAAGCTGATCTTCCAGGCGAGATCGGGGTTCACGTATCCGTCGCCCGGATACTCCACCCCAAGGCGCTTCCGCTCGGCCCAGACCTCATCGAAGCGAAGATTGAACTCCTCCTGCTCTCTCTTCCCCTGTTCCCACTCCTCGTAGGTCTCGTGGTAGAAGGAGAAGGCGAAGTCGTCGTCCATGTTGCAGCCGTCGAGGTGCCAGAAGACTGGACCGGGCCATTCCGCTTGCATCTGGCAAAGGGGACAGTCGGCTTCGACCACTGCCTCATGCCCACTCATCGTTTCCGGGATGCGAGCACGTTCGTTGTGGATGACGCTGCGGGGTGTTCGACCTCCTGACTCAGGGCAGGGTGAATCCAACCATTGCTCGCCGAATCGTGCCAAGCGGTCGATCTCAGCAGCAACGAAATCCTCCCGGGGCAGGTCAACAGGTCGCGAGCAGCTCCACTGCTCCGCGACATCGTGCCGACAGCACCACAGCAGTTCTCGCACCAGGTCGTAATAGACGACCAACTCGTGCGTGCCGAATCCGGCAAAACGATAGGCAGCTGATCCGGGGTCGAGCCCCGGTGGACACTGGTTCAGGTACGACCATTGGAGTTCCCGATCGTGCACACTGTCATCGGCGAATCGCCGCCTCGCCGTCATGGCTCGTCGCGGTGTTCGACCACCCAGTTCGTCTCGCGGCATCATCAGCCACTCTATGTGGATGTCCCGCAACAGCTCATACTCTCGCTGAAAGTGGGGGTTGTCCTCGTCCGGCTCGGCAGCGGCGCCTTGATCCTGAAATACCTCGAAGCACTTCTCGACGATGAATCTGATCAAGGGCTTCCCGTAAACGACGGCCCGCACATCCTGCGGGGGCGACAGGCGCCGGTTGCGCCGGCGGTCCTCGGCCCGGAGCCGCCATCCGAGCGAATCCGCCGAAAGGCACCAGCCGTCGGACAAGTGGAATCTGACCGGCACGTCAGTGACCCCCGTTTCGTCATGGTAATCGGCGGTTCCTTCCGGTCTCGCTGAGCAATACGTTGAATCGCAAACTACGAGACGGGCGGCCAGATCGATGATGACCAGGCCCGCTTCGTAGGGTTCGTCGTCCACCCCCGAAGCGAAGTCGCGGAAAAAGGGCTCTCCGCCGCGGGCGATGAACCGCTCGAGCGCCACGTCCAATTCCTCGATCGTCTCCGGCTCGGCACTGAGTGAGGCGATGACCGCTTCGGCAAAGCTGCCGTGTTTGTTGGCGTGAATGTCCCGTTGTGCGTCACGAATCACAAGTCGGACTTCGCTCATGTCACCTCCTCCTTCTTCGTGGACTCCCTTTGGCCGGCCCGCTCGGGTCGACACGTTCGAAGCCTCTCCACGTCCGCTGTTGCAGAGGGCACACCAGAATCGCCCGCGCTCTGCCCCAGCCGCAGAGATTTTCAGGGGGGAGTTAATTTGACGTCGGCCCCTCATCTGAAGCGGAAGTCGAGTTTGAAGTCGTAGAGCCAGGGGACATGAGGTGAGATCTTTTCCTGCTGGAGTTTGGCGGGCAGGTTCTCATAGTGGGCACGTAGTCGGTCGGCCTGGGGTGCATTGTAGTAGGTGACGAGGATGGTGTCTTCGACGACGCGCAGATCCCCCTCCAGACCACGAAAGAAGTCCTGGGCCAAGTGAGAGGCATCCCACTGAGCCAACGGGAGATGGAGTCGACGGCGCAGCTGATGGCTGGCCGCTTGGGCGAGCAGGGCGAAGGTCATCTGGGCGTAACGGATATTGAGATTGAGGGTGCCGTCGCGTTTCCAACCGAGCGCCTGGTGGGCTCGGAAAAACTCCTGTCGGGTAAGGGACTGGCGCGGTGCTCGGATGTCCGGCCCGTTTCCAGCCCCTCCCCATCAGAACTGCTCGTGAGGTTTTCCCTCAAGCAGCTCACCCGGTGAGTTTCATCCAAAGGGTTATGCGTCCTGTGGCTTGGCGATCACTTTCACACGTACCGCGCGGCCCCGGGCAGAGGCTGAATATTCCAGTCCCAAAACAGGCCCAGAACTCCGTACAGGTATTCGTTACTCCATCTCCGCCAGCCCACACTCGACTTTCGCCGCCGTTTCCGCCGTGTCAGCAGCGTGCGGAGCTTCATCTCGACGTAGTCGCGAACCTCGCTAAAGGCCCGACTCGAGTTTCCGACTCGAAAGTAGTGAACCCAACCGACCAGCGTCGCATTGATCCGTTTCACCAGCACCGGCGCCGGGGTGGATCCCCCGCGAGCGATGAGGTCGCGGATCTTCGCTTTGACGGCCTGGCGGGCCTTCTTCCTCGGAGTCATCAAGATGAAGTATCCCTGCCCGCTGCGCTTGCGGACCCGACGCAGGTCAAAACCCAGAAACCCGAAGGCTTCGCCCTTCAGCGTATCAACCACCCGCGTTTTCTCCCGATTCAGTTCGACACCCAGCGGTGCCAACTGCTCCAGAAGCCGTTGCAGGGCCCGTTCGGCCCAGCCGCGTTTGGTGTGATGACCACTGACGGTGATGACGAGGTGAGTCGCCGGGGGAGTCTCACCCCCAGGCGCTCGCAGAACCGTACTTGAACCTCTCAGCTCATACGGCTCCCATCATCCAGTCGCAGGCCGCAGCCCCAACAGGTACCAATGGGCAAACAGTCTGGGCTCACGACGGGCAAGGCCGCCCAGCCAATGCTCGGCCCGGCGCCGATGTCCGCGCAGCCTTTTGTACTTCCGCATGGCCCACCGGACCAGCAGACCATTAAAGTGCCGGAAGACCGCATACAGGGCGGACGGGTAGAATCGGCCGTAGTACTGAATCCAGCCCCGAAGAACCGGGTTCCACATGCGCGCAAGATCGTCGATGTCCTTGTCGCTCCGCAGGTGAATTCGCCAGCTCCGCATGGCCTGACGCATCTTCTTCGCCGCTTCGTTGCTGACTGCCGGTGAGAAGTTGATGAAGCATTTGCCCCATCGGTTCTTCGACCGTCGCGGCTGAAACGTGTACCCCAGGAAGCTGAACTTCTCTTCAGGATACCGCCCACGACGGTCTTCATCCTTGCAATAGACGATCTTCGTCTTGCTGGGATGCACCTCCAGTTTGCACCTCCGAAGCCGTTCGACGATACGGCTCAGCATTTGCCTCGCGTGCTCCTCCGTCTTGCAGTGCGCCACGATATCATCCGCGTACCTCGCAAACGGCACCTCCGGATGCTCACAAGCCATCCAGGTATCGAACGCGAGATGCAGGAAGATGTTGGCTATCAAAGGACTAATCACCCCACCCTGTGGGGTTCCCCGATCTCGTTTGACCAGCGTTCCATCATCGAGCTGTAATGGGGCTTTGAGCCACCGCCCGATGTACAGCAGGATCCACCGGCAATCGGTGTACTTCCGCACGGCCCGAAGTACGAGCTCATGATCGAGGTTGTCGAAGAAGCCGCGGATGTCGAGATCGATCACCCAGTCGTTTTGCCAGCACCGCTTGCGCGTCGTTGCCAACGCCTGATGGGCCGACTTGCCCGCACGATACCCATAGGAGTCCGGATGGAACTGCGGTTCCACCTTGGGCTCCAGATACATCCGGGCCACCGCCTGCGCGATTCGATCCCCGACCGTGGGGATCCCCAACCTCCTCTCGCCGCCATCCTTCTTTGGTATCGCTACCGATCGAACGGGCGGCGGGAAGTACGTTCCCGACGACATGCGATTCCAGATCTTGTAGAGGTTGTTCTTGAGATCCCTCTCGAACTCCTCCAAGGATTCGGAATCCACTCCAGCCGCTCCTTGGTTCGCCTTGACGCGTTGGTACGCCTCCCAGACGACCTTCTTGGAAATATCAAACGACTTCGCTTGGCTCATGAGCTCCTCCCACTGCGTGGTTGGCCCATGATCTCCGCTGGATAACACGACCCCTTCGCTCCATCCCGTTTCCGGGACTTCTCCGCTACTACGGGCCATTCCGCCCCTTCGCCTCGCCTCGGTACTCTCATCCTTGTGGGACCTCCACTTGGATTTCTCCCTTCGCATCGAGGCGGAAGGTTCCCACGTTCCGCACAACCGCCTGATCCAGGCTCACGCCACCTCTATGCCGGGCGCCGCACGGGCAGTAAACAGGTCTCTCCCGTACTGGTCCCAGAGTAACGACTCGCTCTGGTTTTGACGCCGTCCCTACGCTTTCGACACGTTTCCGGTGGTTCATTCGCTTCGTCTTCCTGGACCTCACCTGACACAGTCATGCTGCGCCTTTTCCGTCACGCTCACCACCATGGCTTTTGTCCACAGCAGCTGACGGCGGTTTGAAGCCTGCTCCTGCAAGCCGGCTCCAAGGGGCCCTCCCTCATCAGTTGTGCAGCAAAGCTGCATTCAGTTGGCTGTTACAGCCTCCTTCCTGCGCCATCGTGGCGCACTATCATCGGCAAAGCGGTGGTAATTCACCGCCTCGTAGTCGCCTTCCGCCGTTCGGCGTCGGATCGCGTCGAAGTACCAGTCCACCTCATTCAGGTAGATGTTCGCCGCCAGCGGACTGAACGGGCCGCTTTGCGGCACCCCGATCTTTCCACCGGCTTTGAGGATCTGCTTGACCAGGTGCAGCACCTGCGGATCCTGAACCCGCCTGGCAATCTGGCCCAACAGCACCGAATGCCGGATGGTGTCGAAATATCGCGACAAATCCACATCGATGACTATCGACATGCGCCGCAGCAGACTACGGCGCACGGCCGCCAGAGCGCCGTGAGGCGACCGACGGGGTCGGAACCCGTACGAGCTCGGGCAAAAATCCGCCTCGAAGACGGCTTCGAGGATCAGCTTCAGAGCCCCTTGCACCACGCGATCGCGAATACACGGAATCTGAAGGATTCGGACCTTGCCGTTGCCCTTGGGGATCTCCACCCGACGGTTGGGCATGGGTTTGTACCTGCCTGTGACGAGGTCTTCCCGGATGGCCGTCAGGAACCCGTCCCGTCCCGAGGACTCGATGTCCTGGAAAGTCCGGCCGTCGATGCCCGGGGCACCGCCGTTTCCCTTGGCGATCCGATAGGCCTCCTCGAGGGTCTCGATCTTCGTGACATGCACGAACAGACCCCAGAAGCGATGCGTCTTTTCAGACTTCGCCTTTCGATAAATCCGCCGTCTCAGTTCCTGCAGATCAATAGGTGCCTTTATCATCTCACCCCTGCCTCCCCTTGACGGACGGAACACTCACCGGTCCGGGCCCTTCCCTCCGGGCGCGTTTTGCTGCGCGCCCATCGACAGTACTACAACCCGATCCGTCACCCTGATGCCTGGAGCTGCACTTCCCACTCACGGTTATAGCCGCCCCCTCCTCGACGAGCTTTCTTCGCCGGGCACCGAGGGTTTCTCCAGTTGACACATCCTCCTTCACACCATGTCGCCGCTGATACCCCGCCGGTGAGAACCGCCGCATCGGACTCCTTTCGGTCGGCCCTTGCTGCCTTCGCACGTTATCGACCGTCTCGGCCACCGGAATTGCGTGTAACGAGGCTACGTCTGCGTTCACTGCACGTTGCAACCTGGTGCGTTGCGCACACTCCTTTCTGAGTATGGTGTCGGAGGGCTTCACCGTCTTGCTTTCGCGCCACGACGCCTCCCAAGCTACGAGGCCTGAGTCTTTTAGCCTCGGTCGGTCTTTCACCGACTGTTTGATGTGCCCTTGACTGGACACGCCGATTTGCCATCGTTTGGGGTAGTCCCGGATCAGAGCCTGAAGGGCCGAGCGTGGAGAAGTGGACAGGAAGCTCTGAAAGGTGTAGTCGTCAGGCCGTGCGCCACAGCGTTGGACGATCTGGTAGAGGGGAAACTCTCCCTGGCCGGAAGCGAAACGGAAGGGCACGGTGGCGACGGCAAAGCCGGCCCAGGGAGAGGTGAAGAGCTCGTCGGGAAGGGCTCGGAGTCGACGCTGCAGAGCCTGAGTACTGCGTTGAGGGATGAGCAGGTCGAAGCCCGTACGGGTCACCACTTGGTTGAACAGATCCACGCAGTCGTGCTCCTTGTCGGCCAGGACGGTGGTCGGTGGGTTCGCGGTCGAGAGGATGGCCCGGGCCAGGCGGAGCAGCTCGGGGATGCCTTGGGTCACCGTGCGGGCGGAGGTTCCGATGGTGCAGGCGAGCGGCTCACCGGTGTCGACGTCCAGGCAAAAGAAGGTCTGGCTGGTCTTGACGGCCGTCTCCTGAGCATTGCGACGATGACGACGGGTTTGACGTTGGGTGTAGCTGCGTAAGTGATGAGGGTCGACCGCCAGCAGGTTTCCTCGATAGTGACCACTGGCTCGACGCAGGCGTCCCAGCGCAACCTGGAGGGCTTGCGCCTCGGCGACCGTATGCCCGGCGAGCAGATCGTGGATGGCCCGGTCGCCGGCGACAAAGCTGAGACCATTGGCCAGTTCGAATCCTCTCTGGCTCAGGCAGCGGGACTCGCGCATTCCACTGCACAACGCCGCCTCATGAACCAGTTGGAGCGCGAGTCGGGGAGCCAGCGACGACGGCGATTGGCCCGACCAGCCGCACAGCAGGTCCCAGCTCCTCAAGCGGAGATGCTCGGGAACGAGCAGCCACAAACCAACCAGATTGCCCGAGACCTTCTGAGCCAGGAGCTGGCGCACGCCCCGTTCCAGACTGAGCGCATCACAGGCTTCCCGACGGGTTTTCCGACGGGTCCGAAAGGTCTCGATCCACTGGGCGTCGGCACGAAAGGCCCAGAGTTTTTTTTTGAAGGCCGTAGGCCTCGATGATGCGTTCGACACTGCGTCGACTCACGGTCCAGCCCCCTTGCTGGAGTTTCTGGGCGATGACCGCCGCCGAGGCTTCGGGATCGAGAAAGCGGTGGCGAATGACCTGTCGCACGACCTCGTCGGTCCGCCGATACAGCGTGCGGGGTCCCCGCCGACGACTGAGCAAGGCCAGGCCCTGATGGCCACCCAAAATCCCCCACTTGTGGCCACCTGAAAATCCCCCACCCTGCAGCATAGATTTCGCGAGGGAATCTGCTGCAAACGGCGACAGAACGTGCAAGCTCCCATTTGTTCCGTTCACAGATGGGAGAGGAAGGATGAACGTTTTGAAGCCGTCACTACAGACCACACTCAAGACCTTGCTGGAGAAGGGGATCAGTCAACGGGAGATCCGGCGCTGGACGGGCATCGATCGAAAGACCATTCGTCGCTATGCCCGCATGTACGGATGCGACGAGACGCGGGAAAGCGGGGTCTCAAAATCCCCCACCCCGCCGGGGGTGGCCACCGGCTCCGAAGTGGTGGAGAACCAAAATCCCCCACCCCGGCCACCGGCTCCGAAGCCCGAGATATCCCGACCTGCCCGCTCGGCCTGTGAAGATCACCGCGAGTGGATCGAAGAGCAGTTACAGCTGGGCCGCAATGCGATGGCCATCTACCAGGATCTGGTGGAACGATTCGGCTTCACTCACCGCTACAACAGCGTCAAGCGGTTCGTGCGGGCGCTCAAGACGAAGGATCCCGAACAGTACGATCGGCTCGAGTGCCTGATGGGTGAAGAGGCTCAAGTGGACTACGGCAAGGGTGCGCCGACTCTGGGCGGCGGTGGGAAGCACCGGCGACCTCGGCTGTTCGTCATGACGCTGAAGTACTCCGGGCGGAGCTTCCGGAAAGTGGAGTGGAACTCGAGCCGGGAAACCTGGTGCCGGCTGCACGAGGAGGCCTTCCGGTATTTTGGAGGTTGTCCGCAGTACATCACTCTGGACAACCTCAAGGAAGGCGTGATCCGGCCCGACCTCTACGATCCGGATCTCAACCCCCTGTATGCCGCTGTACTGGCCCACTACCACGTGGTGGCCGATCCGGCGAGGGTGGGCGACGCCAACCGCAAGGGGACGGTCGAAAACGCGGTGAAGTACACGCAGAACACCGCCCTGAAGGGACGGAAGTTCGACAGCCTCGAGGCGCACAACGACTGGTTGAGGCATTGGGAACAGCGGTGGGCGTCGCGGCGGATCCACGGCCGGTCCAAGCGGCAGGTCGAGGAGATGTTCCAGGAGGAGAAGCCCTACCTTCAGGCCTTGCCCTTGACGGGGTTCCGCTACTTCAAGCAGGAAAACCGGACGGTTTACGACGACGGGACGATTCAGGTGGCGCATTCCTACTATGCGGCCGGCCCCGCTGCGCTGAACAGCCGGGTGGTGGTGCGCATCTACGACGATCAAATCGAGATCCTCGACCCGCTGCGCATGGAGATCCTGCGTCGCCATCCCAAGAGCGGGCGGTCCGGTTCGCTGATGATGCTGCCGGCGGACCGGATCTTCAACCCGTCCCGGGAAACCGATCGACTGTTGGCCCAGGCCGAGCGCATCGGCCCGAACGCCTTCGAGCTGTGCGAGAAGTGGTTCCAGGAAGAAGGCCGCAGCGGTCAACGCCGCATGTACGGCCTCGTCAACCTGGCGCGGCGCCACGAGGCCCGTCACATCGAGCGGGCTGCCGAGGTGGCCAAGCGCAACGGATTGAGAAGCTCCAGGGCCCTGCGACGGATGGTCGAGAGCCTGGCGGCGGAAGCCGCACAACGCAAAGCCGGGCCCCCCGAAGCGCTCACGCAAGAGCATCCCTTGATCCGCTCAGGTCAAGACTATGCCGCTTTCTGGGATCTGCATGCGGCCCGGGCGGAGCCGGTGCCGGAACCGGTCGGCAAAAAGCCGGCCGACCCGCGGTCGCAAACGATGGATGGGATGCAGCTGCGCCGGGTCTGGCAGCATGCGAACTGGCGGAAAGTGATCGAGGTCTTCCAACTCCGCGTCGACCACGAGCGTCGCAGCCGCGATGACGAGATCTGGATCCGATCCCCCTTTACGCAGGAACAGCGGGCTTCGATGCACGTCAGTTTGTCGGCCAATGTCTACAAGGACTTCAGCAGCGGAAAGGGGGGCGGAATCATCCAGTTCTGTCGCGAGATGCTCGATCGGCAGGGCCGCGACCTGAGCATGTTCGAAGTGGCCGAATGGATGGTCGCCGAAGGCATCTCAACGGCCGGGCCGCCGAGTCGGCCTGGCGTCGATGCGCACAGACGGCCGGTGTCGGGCGCCCGCTCGGCCGGCTCGCCCTCCGGCAACCGCGCTGTTGAGGTCGATCTGCGCCGGTATCTGCGCTGGGACCATCCCGAACTGGGCCGTCGAGGCATCTCGCCCGCCACCTGCCGTTATCTCGGCTGCGGCTACCTGCCCCCGCGGACCAACGGAAGATCGAGCTCTCCACTCGAGTCCCGCCTGGTATTCCAGATCCGGGGCTTGAGAGAAAACGGCCCGGATCTTCAGCCGATCATCCTCAGCCACAGCGGACGGGCCTTGAGGCCGGAGCAGGAAGCGTCGGATGGGAAGTACTGGGGCTACCCCTTCCGGAAAGGATGGGAGATCTACAACCAGGACCGGCTGCTGCTGGATCCGGAGGCCGCCGGCCAAGCGGTCGCCTTCGGCCTGGTTCTGGTCGAAGGTTTCTTTGATGTGGCCAAGCTGGTGGAGGCGGGGTGCCGCAACGTCGGCGCCTTGATGGGAGCGTCCCTCTCGACGGAGCAGATCGAGCGCTTGACGTGGATCCGATCCCGTCTCCACTTTCCTCGGATTGTGTTGTTCCTGGATCGGGACGAGGCCGGTCGAAACGGCGCCCGGCAGGCGCAACAGCGGCTCCGGCGCCACCACTTCGAAGTCAGCCTGTTCGACTGGGAGTGCACCGGATCCGCAACCCCCTCGATCCCGGATGCGATCCACGACCCGGCCGACTTCTCCGTCGAACAGCTGCAGGACCTGCGTCGACAACGTCTGATCTAAAACCCGTTTTCAAAAGGAACCGGAAAGGAGCCGAACCGAATGGATATGTCCCTGGCGGAAATGCAAAAGAATCTCAGGACGCTTCGCCTGCATGGCATGAACGCCACGCTGGAGACCCGACTCGTTCAGGCCAATCAAGGCGCTTGTTTTGCGGAAGTGTTTGCCTGTCTGGTCCAGGACGAGATGGATTGCCGGAGCTCGCGGTTGGTCGAAACCCGCTTGAAAGCGTCCGGTCTGCTCGAACGTCCCACTTTGACGGAGTTCGACTGGAACTTTAATCCGAAGCTGCCCAAGAAGGAGATCTATGAGCTCGTCACCGGCAAGTTCATCCGCGACGGCGCCGACGCGCTGCTGATCGGTTCGCCCGGAACCGGAAAAAGCCACATCGCGAAAACCGTCGCGCACGCCGCCATCCAGGCCGGCTACAAGGTCGTCTATCGAGAAGCTCACAGCTTTTTCGAGGATCTCTTCGAATCCACCCAGCTCAGGCGCAGGAAGAAGGTGGTCAAGCTCTTCTCCGAAACCGATTTGCTCGTCATCGACGATCTGTTCCTGCGCAAGAAGCTGCCGGACGAGGCCGCCGACGACCTCCTGGAGACGATCCTGAATCGCTACTCCGCCAGGAAAAGCACTTTGATCACCTCCAACCGCTTATGCGGTGCACCGCATAAGCGGTTTAGGACTAAACCGCTGAGCGGTATGGGTAAGATGTCTGTCTGGCTCAGCGGGAGAGGTCGGTTCGTCGTTCCGTCCTTCCTTTTGACCTAAGCCCCTTTGACTGATCATGCAGTGGCTGCACGGTGCAGTCCCTTACATTGGCAAAGGAGCTTTCCATGACTTCTCTACGACGACGCATGATCGAAGACATGCAGGTTCGGAATCTGTCGCCCCACACCCAAGCCTCGTACCTGCAACAGGTCTCCCTCTTTGCACGGTACTTCAGCCGATCTCCGGAAGCACTCGGTCCCGAGGAGATCCGCACCTACCAGGTGTATCTGACCAACGAGAAGAAGCTGGCCTCCAGTTCCATCCTGATTGCCGTGGCCGCGCTCCGCTTCCTCTACAGAACCACCCTGCACAAGGATTGGAGCTTGGACCAGGTCATCCCAGCACCCAAGAGGCCGCAAACACTACCTGTTGTCCTCAGCCCGGAGGAGGTCCTCCACTTCCTGGGCTGCGTCCGAAGTGTGAAGCATCGCGCCATCCTGACGACCTGTTACGCCGCCGGCCTGCGCATTTCCGAAGCCGTGCGTCTGAAGATCACCGACATCGACAGCCAACGGATGGTTCTTCGTGTAGACCAGGGTAAAGGCCGCAAAGACCGCTATGTGATGCTCTCTCCCAAGCTGCTCGAGGTTCTACGCGACTGGTGGCGTGTGGAAAAGTCCCGGCACTGGCTTTTTCCGGGACAGCTTCCCCATCGGCATATCAGCAAAGATGCCGTGGAACATGCCTGCCAAAGGGCGCATCGAATCTGCGGCATTGCCAAGCCGATCACCCCCCATTCGCTTCGCCACGGCTTCGCGGTCCATTTGCTCGAATCGGGAACCGACGTGCGCACCATCCAACTGCTGCTCGGTCATCGCAGCCTGGCCACCACCGCCCGATACCTGCGCATCGCCACGACCAGGGTCTGCTCGACGACGAGTCCGTTGGATCTGCTTCCGGTCTCCTTGGATCCACTGCCTCCCGCGCCTCGGTATTTCTGAGCGTCCCATGGATCGCCCCAAGCTGGAAGTGGCGGACGTGGTGCGCCGCTACGGCCCCGCCTTTCGTCAAGCCCAAGACGGCTCGCTATCGACGGCGCAACGTCGCGTCCTGAAGGCCGTGGAACTCTGTCGAACCGCGGCCCTGGGGGGTCACGTCGAGCAGTGCGATCAGTGCGGCCACCAGCGCATTGCCTACAACTCGTGCCGCAATCGCCACTGTCCGAAGTGCCAGTCGCTGGCCCGCGCCGAGTGGATCGAGCACCGCCAGGCCGAGCTTCTCGACTGCCAGTACTTCCACGTCGTCTTTACGCTTCCCGAACCGATCGCCGCCCTGGCTTATCAGAACAAGGCCGTCGTCTACGGCCTGCTCTTTCAAGCCGCCGCCCAGACGTTACGGACCATCGCCGCCGATCCCCAACATCTGGGTGCCGAGATCGGATTCTTCGCGGTGCTTCACACCTGGGGGCAAAATCTCCGCCATCACCCTCATCTGCATTGCGTCGTGGCGGGCGGCGGACTTTCCGCCGACGGCCGACGCTGGGTCTCCTGCCGGCCCGGATTCTTCTTGTCCGTTCGCGTCCTGTCCCGCTTGTTCCGCCGCCTGTTCTTGGAACTGCTCCAGAAGGCCTTCGATTCCGGTCGCCTGGAGTTCTTCTCCTCGCTGGCTTCACTTCGGGACGGCCGAGCCTTCCGCCGCTATCTGGCTCCGGTCCGCACTCAGGAGTGGGTGGTTTACGCCAAACCCCCTTTTGCCGGACCCGAGCAGGTCCTCGACTACGTGGGCCGCTACACCCATCGAGTGGCCATCTCCAATCACCGTCTGATCGATATCGAGGGAGGAGAAGTCCAATTCCGCTGGAAAGACTATCGCGACCACAACCAACAGAAGACCATGAGCTTGTCGGCCCATGAGTTCCTTCGTCGTTTCCTGCTTCACGTGCTGCCGAACGGCTTTCAGCGGATCCGCTACTACGGCTTCCTCGCCCATCGTCAGCGACGGGAAAAACTCGGCCGTTGTCGCGAACTGCTCACGATGACGGCCTGCAACAGCGCCCCGGCTGCACCCCCACCCAGAAAGGACTACCGAGATCGCTACCGGGAACTCACCGGCTTATCGCTCGACCAGTGCCCCCTCTGCTT
>CAWGNQ010000005.1:0-2152364 GCA_963823995.1 uncultured Acidobacteriota bacterium | reverse complement strand
GCGGTGCACCGCATAAGCGGTTGGAGGTGATCAAAGTGCTTTTCCTGGCGGAGTAGCGATTCAGGATCGTCTCCAGGAGGTCGTCGGCGGCCTCGTCCGGCAGCTTCTTGCGCAGGAACAGATCGTCGATGACGAGCAAATCGGTTTCGGAGAAGAGCTTGACCACCTTCTTCCTGCGCCTGAGCTGGGTGGATTCGAAGAGATCCTCGAAAAAGCTGTGAGCTTCTCGATAGACGACCTTGTAGCCGGCCTGGATGGCGGCGTGCGCGACGGTTTTCGCGATGTGGCTTTTTCCGGTTCCGGGCGAACCGATCAGCAGCGCGTCGGCGCCGTCGCGGATGAACTTGCCGGTGACGAGCTCATAGATCTCCTTCTTGGGCAGCTTCGGATTAAAGTTCCAGTCGAACTCCGTCAAAGTGGGACGTTCGAGCAGACCGGACGCTTTCAAGCGGGTTTCGACCAACCGCGAGCTCCGGCAATCCATCTCGTCCTGGACCAGACAGGCAAACACTTCCGCAAAACAAGCGCCTTGATTGGCCTGAATGAGTCGGGTCTCCAGCGTGGCGTTCATGCCATGCAGGCGAAGCGTCCTGAGATTCTTTTGCATTTCCGCCAGGGACATATCCATTCGGTTCGGCTCCTTTCCGGTTCCTTTTGAAAACGGGTTTTAGATCAGACGTTGTCGACGCAGGTCCTGCAGCTGTTCGACGGAGAAGTCGGCCGGGTCGTGGATCGCATCCGGGATCGAGGGGGTTGCGGATCCGGTGCACTCCCAGTCGAACAGGCTGACTTCGAAGTGGTGGCGCCGGAGCCGCTGTTGCGCCTGCCGGGCGCCGTTTCGACCGGCCTCGTCCCGATCCAGGAACAACACAATCCGAGGAAAGTGGAGACGGGATCGGATCCACGTCAAGCGCTCGATCTGCTCCGTCGAGAGGGACGCTCCCATCAAGGCGCCGACGTTGCGGCACCCCGCCTCCACCAGCTTGGCCACATCAAAGAAACCTTCGACCAGAACCAGGCCGAAGGCGACCGCTTGGCCGGCGGCCTCCGGATCCAGCAGCAGCCGGTCCTGGTTGTAGATCTCCCATCCTTTCCGGAAGGGGTAGCCCCAGTACTTCCCATCCGACGCTTCCTGCTCCGGCCTCAAGGCCCGTCCGCTGTGGCTGAGGATGATCGGCTGAAGATCCGGGCCGTTTTCTCTCAAGCCCCGGATCTGGAATACCAGGCGGGACTCGAGTGGAGAGCTCGATCTTCCGTTGGTCCGCGGGGGCAGGTAGCCGCAGCCGAGATAACGGCAGGTGGCGGGCGAGATGCCTCGACGGCCCAGTTCGGGATGGTCCCAGCGCAGATACCGGCGCAGATCGACCTCAACAGCGCGGTTGCCGGAGGGCGAGCCGGCCGAGCGGGCGCCCGACACCGGCCGTCTGTGCGCATCGACGCCAGGCCGACTCGGCGGCCCGGCCGTTGAGATGCCTTCGGCGACCATCCATTCGGCCACTTCGAACATGCTCAGGTCGCGGCCCTGCCGATCGAGCATCTCGCGACAGAACTGGATGATTCCGCCCCCCTTTCCGCTGCTGAAGTCCTTGTAGACATTGGCCGACAAACTGACGTGCATCGAAGCCCGCTGTTCCTGCGTAAAGGGGGATCGGATCCAGATCTCGTCATCGCGGCTGCGACGCTCGTGGTCGACGCGGAGTTGGAAGACCTCGATCACTTTCCGCCAGTTCGCATGCTGCCAGACCCGGCGCAGCTGCATCCCATCCATCGTTTGCGACCGCGGGTCGGCCGGCTTTTTGCCGACCGGTTCCGGCACCGGCTCCGCCCGGGCCGCATGCAGATCCCAGAAAGCGGCATAGTCTTGACCTGAGCGGATCAAGGGATGCTCTTGCGTGAGCGCTTCGGGGGGCCCGGCTTTGCGTTGTGCGGCTTCCGCCGCCAGGCTCTCGACCATCCGTCGCAGGGCCCTGGAGCTTCTCAATCCGTTGCGCTTGGCCACCTCGGCAGCCCGCTCGATGTGACGGGCCTCGTGGCGCCGCGCCAGGTTGACGAGGCCGTACATGCGGCGTTGACCGCTGCGGCCTTCTTCCTGGAACCACTTCTCGCACAGCTCGAAGGCGTTCGGGCCGATGCGCTCGGCCTGGGCCAACAGTCGATCGGTTTCCCGGGACGGGTTGAAGATCCGGTCCGCCGGCAGCATCATCAGCGAACCGGACCGCCCGCTCTTGGGATGGCGACGCAGGATCTCCATGCGCAGCGGGTCGAGGATCTCGATTTGATCGTCGTAGATGCGCACCACCACCCGGCTGTTCAGCGCAGCGGGGCCGGCCGCATAGTAGGAATTCGCCACCTGAATCGTCCCGTCGTCGTAAACCGTCCGGTTTTCCTGCTTGAAGTAGCGGAACCCCGTCAAGGGCAAGGCCTGAAGGTAGGGCTTCTCCTCCTGGAACATCTCCTCGACCTGCCGCTTGGACCGGCCGTGGATCCGCCGCGACGCCCACCGCTGTTCCCAATGCCTCAACCAGTCGTTGTGCGCCTCGAGGCTGTCGAACTTCCGTCCCTTCAGGGCGGTGTTCTGCGTGTACTTCACCGCGTTTTCGACCGTCCCCTTGCGGTTGGCGTCGCCCACCCTCGCCGGATCGGCCACCACGTGGTAGTGGGCCAGTACAGCGGCATACAGGGGGTTGAGATCCGGATCGTAGAGGTCGGGCCGGATCACGCCTTCCTTGAGGTTGTCCAGAGTGATGTACTGCGGACAACCTCCAAAATACCGGAATGCCTCCTCGTGCAGCCGGCACCAGGTTTCCCGGCTCGAGTTCCACTCCACTTTCCGGAAGCTCCGCCCGGAGTACTTCAGCGTCATGACGAACAGCCGAGGTCGCCGGTGCTTCCCACCGCCGCCCAGAGTCGGCGCACCCTTGCCGTAGTCCACTTGAGCCTCTTCACCCATCAGGCACTCGAGCCGATCGTACTGTTCGGGATCCTTCGTCTTGAGCGCCCGCACGAACCGCTTGACGCTGTTGTAGCGGTGAGTGAAGCCGAACAGTTCCACCAGATCCTGGTAGATGGCCATCGCATTGCGGCCCAGCTGTAACTGCTCCTCGATCCACTCCCGGTGATCTTCACAGGCCGAGCGGGCATGTCGGGATATCTCGGGCTTCGGAGCCGGTGGCCGGGGTGGGGGATTTTGGTTCTCCACCACTTCGGAGCCGGTGGCCACCCCCGGCGGGGTGGGGGATTTTGAGACCCCGCTCTCCCGCGTCTCGTCGCATCCGTACATGCGGGCATAGCGACGAATGGTCTTTCGATCGATGCCCGTCCAGCGCCGGATCTCCCGTTGACTGATCCCCTTCTCCAGCAAGGTCTTGAGTGTGGTCTGTAGTGACGGCTTCAAAACGTTCATCCTTCCTCTCCCATCTGTGAACGGAACAAATGGGAGCTTGCACGTTCTGTCGCCGTTTGCAGCAGATTCCCTCGCGAAATCTATGCTGCAGGGTGGGGGATTTTCAGGTGGCCACAAGTGGGGGATTTTGGGTGGCCATCAGGGACTGGCTGTATCCGAAAAGTCTGGCCTCGAGTAGTGGTACTACCGATTCATCCGACGATATTCCTCCAGATCGAACAGCACGATCCCGTTTCCCTGACCTGAGCCGGCCATGTGTCCGCATTGGATTGCGATCCTCTTGCCGTCTGGACTGACGACCGGATTATCGCTTCGATAACCCGGGTAGTCCGTCCAGTTGCAGAGACGCTCTACGTTGCCCGTGCCGTCCAGTTTCAGGAGATAGACATCGACTTTCCAATGTCTCGGCTCGGCATGGCGATCGCTTTCGATGAGCAGGAATGAACCGTCCGGGTCCACGCCTTCGGCCTCATTGTAGTCGTCTTGCCCGTTCGTCAGGTTCTCCAGCGCTCCGGTCGCGAGATCGAGCACATAGGCATTCGAATAGTAGAAAGGCTCGGCAGCGGTTCCGTGGTAGTAGGTGAAGATCAACCGGTCCTGTCCCGGATAAAAATCCTGGGTCTCCAATCTCTCCGACGAAGGTCTCTTCAGACGGTCGAAGGACAGGACGGTCTTCCGGCCGACGAGGACCGGTTTCCCGTCGCGTTCGACGATCCTGCCCACTTCGATTTCCCGCTGCCCCGGAAGAGTCCAGGCGATGCGATCATCGGTCCTGGAAACGGCAGGGCCCTCGTCGCAGTAGGCATCCAACAGCACCGCGGGCTTATCGAAAGGCTTCCGGAGTACCGAGAGGTGCAGCTTGTGACGGGCTTTCCACGGGTCGGAGGCATCGAACCGGTCGGGTCCGGCGAGCAGGAGGTCGCCATTGGCCAGACAAAGCACACGGTTGTAACCCTCATGGAAGTAATGGGCGGTGACCGGTTCGACCGATCCCGTGGCTATCTCGATTCGAAAGACATTCGAAAAGGCCCGCGGAAGGAAATAGATCCACTTCCCATCGCGCGACCACTCGGGACGCTGGCCCCAGTTCGTCAGCGCTCTCATGTAGGGCGGCAGATGGTCGAGCGGGGAGCCTGGCTGACTCTCAGCGGATTCAGGAGCCGACGCTGTCGTCAGAAACAGGGCCATCAGCGCAAGGATCAAGGGGCGTGGGCGATGCATACGTGATCGAACCTTCCATTGCCGTTGAGCCATTGAGTTCACTGATCTCTCAAGTCCCCGCCAGTGTATTGCCTCGTCCTCCAATTGAAAAGAACAGTGTCCCCAATACCTCCTCTCCTCCCAATACCTCCTCCCAATACCTCCTCGCAATACCTCCTCCCCAATACCTCCTCCGGGTACTATCGCCTCGAACTGCCTTTTCGAGACAGCGAGATCCAGCAAGAGGAGTGTGGTTGGGAGCTCAAGAGGTCCCAGTGCCCGTCCCATCTGTTTGGATGTAGAAGCCCGTATCGGTCTAGTACGGGAGAGGAGCCAGGCCCTTTGTCTTTCCGAAACAGACGTACGATTCCTCCGACCCGGCGTCAACCCCCGCAAGCGGGGGTGCTCCACTGCGTTGCGCCCCTGCGGGTGACGACGGATCGCAGCAATCGTCCAACCACCTGTAGAAAGACAAAGGGCCCGGCCGGCCTGGTGCAGGCCACGCGCTGCGCGACGAGATGTCGACCGTTCGGGTGCGAGTCGGGTGATCCTGGAGAGAGAGTCCCCCTTCGAGGCAAGATATTGGGGTCAATCCATCCTCAACTCAAACCCAAAAGGAGGACTCATGAGAACTCACTCAATGTACTACGTCGGACTCGATGTTCACAAGAAGACCATCAGTTACTGCGTCCAGGATGCGATCGGCGACGTCCTGCAGGAAGGCACCGTGCGAGCCACCCGTGCCGCGCTCGATGTCTGGAGCCGGCAACTGCCGCAGCCCTGGATCGGAGGCATGGAGGCGACGCTGTTCACCGCCTGGATCTACGATCATCTGTGCGATCGGGCCGAGGATCTCCAGGTGGCGCATCCGGCTCGGCTCGAGGCCATTGCCGCAGCCAAGAAGAAGAGCGATCGCATCGATGCCCGCACGTTGGCCGATGTGTTGCGCTGCCGGCTGTTCCCCGAGATCCGGATGCTGCCGCCCGAGCTGCGCAAGTTGCGCACCGTGCTGCGCTTCCGCAACCTGCTGGTGGGTCAGAGCACCCGCGTCAAAAACAAGATCGCCGGCCTGCTGATGGAGACGGGCAGCGAGTACAACCGTCGACGCCTGCACGGCAAAGCCTATTTCCAGGAGCTGTTGACGCAGCTCGATCACGTGCCCGACTCGGTGCTCGAGCTGTTGCAGATCAGCCGTCAGACCCTCGATTTTCTGTGTGTGCTCGAGCGACGGCTTCTGAATGGATTACTCCAACATCCCGACTTGGTCGAGCGCCTCGAGCTTCTGCAGTCGATCCCCGCCGTGGGCCCGATCCTGTCGCTGACCTGGGCCCTGGAAATCGGAGAGGTCGACCGCTTCTCTTCGCTGGCCAAGGTCGTCAGCTACTGTGGACTGTGCAGCGCGCTGCGGGAATCGGGCGGCAAGGTGAAGCGGGGACCGATCTCCAAACAGCGCAACAAGCACCTGCAGCGGGTACTGGTCGAAGCCGCCAAGCTGGCGCCTCGCTACTCTCCCCGCCTGCGGGAGCTGTACGATCGAGAGCGTCAGCGGGGCCACTCGAACCGCGCCACGCTGGCGGTGGCTCGAAAGCTGGTCGCTCATCTGCTCGCGGTAGACCGACGTCAGACTCCCTTTATCGTCGAAGAAATCGCGGCCTGAGCCAGGCTTTCACCCAGGCGAAGTTCCCTGCCGGGTCCGGCCAAATGGGACTGCGTGATGGACTCTTCAATCCTGAGACGCCCTCCATCTGTTTCTGGACCGGCAGGCTGGTTCCAAACTCAATCTTCGGTGATGCCTGCCTCCGGCCGGCTGAGACCGCGAATGGATGTCTGATTCGGAATCTTTCTCCGGAATCCTGGACTGATTTCAAAGAGCTTCGCTTGACCCCCAATCGGACCCTCACCGGGTGCTCTCTCAGCACCCAAGGCCAATCTGTGCCCTTGACAACAAATCTCTTCTCATGGACGTCGCATTCGTCCCATCGGTTCCGGAGCTGTTCCATTTCGACGCGGCACGACCGCACTTAACGACATCGCCACATCCGCCGGCCTGGGGTCTGTCGGATCACGGTAAGAATGGTAGACTTTCGGCATGAGCCCCACGGTCTTTCGGGCGGCCGGGCTTCGATTCTTCTTCTTTTCGAGAGAAGCATATCCGCTGGTGAGCCGAGGAGAGTAAACGATGCCACGTTCCCCCCGCCGCAAAAAAACTGACGCCCCCGAGCTGAGTGACAGAGAGCGCCGGTTCATCGCCGAGGGTCACTATGCCGAGAGCATGATCCGCACCGTTCTCGGCGACACCGAGTCGACGATCGAGTTGCTCGAGCTCGCGCTCGAGGTCGACCCGGGCTATGCCCCGGTGATCCTGTCTCTGGGTAGCGTCGAGTATCAACGGCAGAGGCCGGAACGAGGCCGGAAGCTGTTCATGTCTCTCGTGACCCTCCCGGAGAGCGCTGCGGACGAGGGCGACGAAGACCTCACCGCGATCGTCGACGAGGCCGGGGATTTCCTGATTCTCCGGCAATGCTACGCCGACGGGCTCGAGCTTTACCGGGAAGCCGTAAAGCGCTGGCCCCGAAGGGCCGCCCTCCTTCAGGGCGTCGTCTGTTGCGCCGGGCACGAAGGCCTGCACGATGAGGCCATCGCGGCATCGAAGGCGGCCATGGCCGTCGAGCCGGAGAACCAGGAGCATGTCAACGATTATGGCTGGTCCCTGTTCGAGGCGGGCCGCCTGTCGGAGGCCCGGGAATGGCTCGAGCGGGCGGTAGCTATGAAGCCCGAGGACAGACTGGCGCGCGAGAATCTCCGGCTTTGCAGGGAAGCGATCGCTGAGGCGGCGTCAGGCGAAGGCGAGTGAGCGAGGTCCGACGAAGCAGGAGTCGGCGGGCCAGGCTCGAAGAGGTGTCTTACCAACCTTGGTCTGAAGGATGTCGGAGAAGCCTTCAAATGTGAGTTCCCATTCGCCCGGGCGAAATGTCAGGAATGCTGGAGAGTTCACTTCTCGCGGCCGGCGAGACATCCGGCAACCTGCCCTTTTCGTTGGCTTTTCTTAGCTTTTCACTCTTGCGGCGAAGCGTCTCAGAATCCTGTGGTCCCCGCCTTCGGCGGGGACCACGCGTTCGACTCCCGTCCCGGGCATGTGCCCAAAACCCCCGTCCGGCGGGTGCTTCAGGCCGAGCCAGCCAGTTCGTACTTCGCACTTCGCAAATCGCACTTTTCCCTTGCTGCGCCCACAATGTGCCCGCGCCAAGCCAACTCCAGATTACCGGAACTCAGCCAAAGGTTACTGTCCGGCCCGGTCTGGAAGCACCCTTGCGGTTGGAGAACCATCAATGCACAATGAGTCAGATCAACTGAGACACGAACTCTCTCTCAGACCAGAGTTTCGAGTGTCCCACTCTCGCTGAAAACGTGAGGAAAGGTGCACCGCCGCATGCTCACCATCCGATCTATTGAGTGCGAGGCACGGACATGACCGGTCCGGACGAGGGTGCGAAAGACAGCGCCCTCAAGGGCGGTCGTTTTCTGACCACTCACTGGACCGTGGTTCGCGATGCAGGCGACCCGGATTCACCGGGCTATCGCGCGGCACTGGCAACGCTCTGCGAGACCTATTGGTATCCCCTCTACGCATTCCTGCGGCGCTATGGCTGCGGCCCCCAGGAGGCCGAGGACCTGACACAAGGGTTTCTCGCGCGAATGCTGGAGAAGAACGACTTCCGACTGGCCGACCCCGTGCGCGGGAAGTTCCGCTCGTTCTTGATGGCGTCGCTGCGGCATTTTACCGCGAACGAAAGAAAACACCAGAAGCGGCTGAAACGCGGCGGCGCGGCGACGCGCGTAGCTATCGACCTGAGGGACGCAGAATGACACTATGCGCGGGAAGCCGATGACGGCCTCACGCCGGAGAGACTCTTCGAACGGTCATGGGCGATCAACGTGCTCGAGCAGGCCATGGACCGGCTTCAAGACGAGTGGCGACGTAGCGAAAAGAAAGCGCAGTTCGACGCTCTCAAAGCGTACTTGACTCCCGGTAAAGAGTCGACGACCTACCGCGAAATCGCCCATTCCCTCGACACGACGGAAGGCGCCGTGAAAGTGGCGGTTCACCGACTCCGACGTGCCTATCGCGCCCATCTCCGCGCCGTCATCGCCGAGACCGTCTCCACCGAAGAGGGCATCGAAGAAGAAATCCGCGATCTGCTCAGCGCCTTCGGCAACTGATGGCATGCAAGGGGATACAGTCGCGGTGTGGTGAACCTCCTCCGGCCCGCTGTAACCTTTCGAGCGCTTTGTTTCATTTACGGGTAGCTGGAAGAACCCGAATGAACATGCGCACCCAAGCGCGGGAACAAGGAGGACAATCCAATGGCATATGCGGACATGCACCCAGGACGCTCCGACAAGGCGCTGCTATCGCGGAAAGCGCTTCAATGCGCCGAGTTCATAGTCCTATTCGCCGTACCCCTGATGTTTCTTCTGTTTGCGATGCCAAAGGTGGGCGACAATCCCATTGTGCGCCAGGGGGTCGTGTGGGTGGCCAACGTCGCCATGCTCGTGATCGTATACCTGGGTTTGCGATTGCGCGGCCAGACCTGGGCCCACTTTGGGCTGGCCTTTGGAAAGCCCCGGCGCGCCGCCGTCATCCGAACCCTCCTCCTGTCGCTTGCGGTCTTCGCTGCAGCAACCGCCGCCTTCGTCCTCGGTTCCATCGTCGCGGCTCGAATCCCCGGTATTCGCGAAAGCGCCGACATGAGCGGATACAATTACCTCTACCAAAATCTGCCCCTGCTCATCGTCTCGTTGATTGGCGTCTACATTGTCTCGAGCTTCGGCGAAGAAGTCATCTACCGTGGGTTCCTCATTACGCGCATCGAAGAGATGGGCTCCGGCGGCAAAGGCAGGAGGTGCCTCGGCGTCCTGATCAGTGCCGCCGTCTTCGGCCTCGTTCACTTCGATTGGGGCCCTGTAGGCATAGGCCAAACCACGTTTGTAGGTCTCGTCTTCGCCATCGCCTATCTCAAAGTCAAGCGGAATCTGTGGGTCAACATTCTGGCCCACGGGTATATGGACACGATCCTCCTCGTGCAGTTGTTTTTCGTTCAAGGGCCCAACTGAGCATAGTTTTGAACCCTCGGGAGAAGAACCAATGACCCTTTGTCCCCAATGCGGCTCGAAGATGCCCGAAGGCGCTCCGCACGGCCTTTGCCCAAGATGCCTTCTGGAGGCCGGCATGCATCGCACCACGGCTGACCAATCGACCTGGGATGGGGCCTCGGGCGCACAGAAGCCCACCGCCCCCGACCCTGATGACCTGGCAAAACAACTGCCCCAACTGGACATCGGCGAACTGATCGGCCACGGGGGGATGGGATTCGTCTACAAAGCCAAACAGCGCCATCTCGACCGCGATGTAGCCCTTAAGATTCTGCACTCCGAACTGCAGCAGGAACCGGCCTTCGCAAAACGATTCGAGCGCGAGGCACAGGCTCTTGCCAAACTGAATCACCCGAACATCGTGAGCGTCTTCGACTCAGGGTATACCGAGGCGGGCAACTACTATTTCGTCATGGAGTACGTGGGCGGCGTCAACCTGCGCGACATCCTAAAAGGCGGTCATCTGGATCCCAAGAAAGCCCTTGCGATCGTACCCCAGGTCTGCGACGCGCTGCAGTACGCACACGAACAGGGCATCGTGCACCGAGACATCAAACCGGAAAACATCCTCCTCGACAGTCGGGGTCAGGTGAAGATTGCAGACTTCGGGCTCGCCAAGCTCCTTGCCCCATCCTCATTGAATGATAACCTTTCCCACGTGGGCCAACGCATGGGTACAGCCCATTACATGGCGCCTGAACAAGCCCAAAACACAACCGATGTGGACCATCGCGCAGATATCTACTCCCTCGGTGTCGTCTTCTACGAAATGCTGACCGGCGAGCTTCCCATCGGACGTTTTTCCCCGCCCTCGCAATCCGTCAAACTGGACGGACGCTTGGACAAAGTGGTCCTCAAAACGCTGGAGAGCCGGCCCGAGCAACGATACCAGCAAGCGAGCGATCTCAAGACCGAGATCGAGTTCATCGGAACTCCTTGGCCCCACCGTCCCGGAAGACGGGCTTCCTCGTCCACGATGATCATGGGGATGCCGCTTTGGTCCGTTGCCTTCGGTCCGGATTTAGAGAAGGGCGAGTTGCGCGGGCACGCACACGGTATCTTTGCCCTGGGCGAAATCGCCACGGGAGTCGTCGCTGTTGGGGCCGTGGCCGTGGGTATATTCGCGCTGGCACCCATATCCATCGGTGTTATCGCCCTCGGTGGCGTCGCTATGGGCGGCGTTACTGTAGGCGGGGTTTCAATCGGCATTCTGAGCTACGGCGCCGTAGCCCTGGGCGTATTCGCGTACGGACACGAAACCCTGGGACATTGGGGTCGGACACTGTCCGACCCCGGTCTCACTCCTTCCGGCGATCTTGGGACCTTGCTTGTGAGAACCCCAGCAAACCGTTCTCACCGAGAGTCGGCCAAGGCCGTAAGAGCCGAAGCCGAGTGTTGCCCCCTACGAAAGAACTCTTGCGAATAAGCTGCTTTGAGCCCCGCTACACGCGGATAGAATCTCCGTAAATATTAGGTGCAGTCGGGCTGTAGCAACAATCTACGGGCGGAGGTGCACCATGATCATTTCCAGGGGAACCGTTAAGGACTCGATCCCCCTAATTTTGGTCGCGGCTGTCGCGGCGTCCCTGATTTGCTGGTTCACATTGCGAGCCGGCGCCTCGGCCGGTTCTGAGTCATCCGGGCACACCAGCGGCTATATCAAGTTCGAAGGGTTCGACGGTGAGGTGCTGGAGGGTTAGGACATTGAACTTCGTCGTCCGGGGTGATGGCGAACTCGCAGGGAAGTCGACCGTTGCCCACACCGTCCCCTACTTCGTCCCCTACTTCGTCGCCCCTACGCCTACTTCGTCATGGGCTTAGTTGCCTTCTTTGTGCTGAATTATGCAGAGGCGCTTTCGAGGCCGTACATGGCGTGTTGGATGCGCTCGGTTGATGATCCCTTGGTTGCCGGCGCACCTCTGTTCCAGCCGGTCCGGGGGGTGGTTTTCGCGCTGGCGTTCTTTCCGTTGAGGGAATCGCTGTTCGGAAGACGGCAGGGCGGGCTGATCCTGTGGCGCTTGTTGGGGGCGCTCGGGATCTTCTCGACCTCCGGACCGGCTCCCGGATCGTTCGAGGGATTCATATTCACGATGATTCCACCTCTCGACCAGATGCGGGGCTGGATCGAAGTGGTCCCCAGGCGTTTCTGTTCTCGACGCTTCTGTATGTGTGGGTGCAACGTCCGGGAAGACGGTGGTGGTCCGTTGGTCTGATCATCGCCTTCTTCGTTGTGCTGGCGATGTCGGTTGCCGGTATGCTCGCTGCCGGCGCCGGAGCTTAAGAATAGAACGGCCGCATCAGAAGGGACACAGGATACCGAACGAATCAAAAAGCTCGAGGTCCGTTCGGACCAGTTCATATCGCCGGCCGGACAACCCCGCCAGTACCGGATCCGAAACCTGGACCTCCTCCAGGTGGAGCGTATCCCGAATGCGCAGGACTCTCTCCTGTCCAGGTGGGACTCCACCGCAGCTGCCCAGTGCGATCCGGAAAGCCGTCTGATCGTCGGGAGCAGTGAGAGGGATCTTTCCCCGTTCGAGGAATCCGCTGGTGACAACGTTTTCGTAGGTGGCGTGATAGTCGATCCGGTCATAGAGAGACTGTGTGATCACATCCGCCAAACCTACACCGACTGCATTGCCGTGCGAGCGCTCTGACAAGGTTGCCACCATGATCGCCTTGATCCGGGGCCGATCGGGTTCTTCCTGCCCGGGAACTCGAATCCTCCCGATCACATTGGGATCGAGCCCGGTTCCGCTGATGTCCTTTCCCATCCGATCAATGATCAGAACATCGGCTTCTTCGACCGGCAGCGAAGGCATGTTCTCGCGAGCCAGTTCCAGCAGGGAGGGCTCCTCCCCGGGAATCTGATCGGCCCTTAGAACCCGGATCCGAAGAAGGTGATGGCGGGCGTTCTCAATCAGGGCGATGCCCCCCAAAATTCGGCCCGTCGAGAGTACATGGCGGGCCGCCGGAGCTAGCATCTGCTTGAGTCCCCGAATCCCGAAGCAATGGACGGCCCTGGCTCCTTCGCGCTTTCCGAGGCCGATGACCGCCATCTTCATCAGAC
The DNA here is from genome assembly GCA_963823995.1 of uncultured Acidobacteriota bacterium. Classification (GTDB taxonomy): domain Bacteria; phylum Acidobacteriota; class UBA6911; order RPQK01; family JAPXNP01; genus JARRKC01. Next base: position 2,139,537 of record CAWGNQ010000005.1, on the reverse strand, counting down.
CGCTCTCGCAGATTCCGTGGTAGTCGGTATGCGGCTTCACCCGGTTGATCAGCAGCACTCCATCGGATTCCCAGGCCAGGCGGTCCATGAAGACCGGGATCGGAGATCCTCCTTGGGGAAGCTCAACCACCTCCATTGAAGATCGGATCGGTGCCCCTACTTCCTCTTCCCGGATACCATAGAGATTCAGGACCTCCATCTGGCCCTCGGCAGTGGCACCACCATGACTGCCCATGGCCGGTACGATAAAAGGATGGGCTTTTCGTTCCAGCACCATCCGGACCGTTTCGGAAACGATCAGAGGCAAGCTTCCGATTCCCCGGCTGCCGACCGCCAGCGCGATGTGGGCCCCCGGCCGAATCAGGTCCTGGAGAGAAGCCAACTCTGAGCGGAGCGAAGCGGTGGGATCCGACAGAGCGTTGTCCGGGAAGCATTGTCGAATCTTGTGCAGTCGCCAGTCGTCCATGAGAAGAACCAAGGCCCGCTGTCCGATGACCGTCAGGGCAGCCGGTCCAGCCGGCAGAATACCACCTCCCGCACCCCAGGACCTACCGGAAAGCACGTCGGGACGAACCCTCGAAGACCGTCTGCTTTCTTGAGAACGGCGTCGGGTTCTCCCCATCCCGACACTGGGAGTATGATCGGTGATCGATGTGCGAAGCAGGGCGCCAGGTTTCGACGTCGGGTCATCGTGTTTGTCCATGGTGGTTGGCCTACACCTTCGACAACGTGCTGAGAAGGCTCTTTCACAATCCTGAGGCAATCCTCGGAGGCTTGGTCCATGAAGGCCAGACGGTACTCGATCTGGGGTGCGGAATGGGCTATTTCTCCCTCGGAATGGCTCGTCTCGTACGAGCAACAGGGACCGTCATTGCAGCCGACCTTCAGGAGCAAATGTTCTCGAGGGTTCGGAGCCGTTCGGCAAGGGCTGGTCTCGGCACACGCGTGAAAACCCACCTTTGTGGGCCGCATAAGATCGGCCTCGAGACACCCATCGATTTTGCGCTGGCCTTCTGGATGGTTCACGAGGTCCCTGACCAGGCGGCCCTTTTCCGGGAACTCCACTCTCTGCTCAAGGGGTCGTCAGCGCTCCTGATCGTAGAGCCGAGGCTGCACGTCAGCGCGGCCGCCATGCGAAAGACGGAACGGATTGCGGAGTCCGCCGGCTTTCTTCCTTCCGACCGCGACCGCCCTCCTGCAATTGAGGATCAGCGGAAGTCCTCCACCAGCATAATGTCACTGTTCGACTGTTCTTCGACGACTGAATAAAGGATCGTGCGGCCGTCAGGGGAGACGGAGATGCCGCCTCCTCTGGCCTGTGCACCTACGACCCATTTCGTCGTTTTCGAATCGAAATCAAAGAACTCGATGCCCGGCTCCGGACGTGCAGCCGGGTTCATGAAGTAGATGCCCTTCTCCGTCACGCCCCAGCAGTTGGCGGGCGGTGCGAAGGACCAGTTCTGCAGTGGCCAGGTCTGTGGTCCCAGATCGATCACGAGGGTCTCCGTTCCTCCGCTTGGGGGTATGCTCCAGATCCCGGCGTGATCGCTCTTGACGAAATAGAGACGGCCGTCGCTCGCCTCCGAGGCGGCGAATCCCCCGTTCGTCGTCACCTGCAACTCTTCACCGCCCGCGGCCGGGATCCTCCAGATCTGCTGGGTCCGGCTTCGGTTGGAACCGAAGTAGATCCACCGCCCGTCTCTCGACCAACTGGGAACCATCTCCTCGCTCGATTCAGTCGTGAGGCGGCGCGGCACCCCGCCTTCCGCGCTGATTACATAGATGTCACCATTCCCTTCAACACGCGAATCGAAGGCGATCTCCGTGCCGTCGGGGGACCATCGGGGTGTCCCGGTAAGGGGACCACCGAAATTCGTCAAACGGACCAGGTTCGAGCCGTCACTTTCGCATCGCCAGATTTCGTGGCTCCCCGAGCGTTCCGATTCAAATGTGACTCGCGTGCCGTCCGGAGAAAAGGTGGCATTGTACTGCGACCGGGTGGAAGCGAGGAATCTCGAGGGGGGACCGAAGTTGCCGGCTGTGGTCCAAATGCCGAGTCGTGATGGGTTGAAACGCGTGTACGCGAGGCGATCATGTCGTCGGGAAATCGCAACTTGCGTGGCGTATTCCCCGACCGGGAGTGGTCCGATCGACCCCCGGGGCGCGGAGACTTGCCAAAGAGACAGCTGGCCTCCCCGGGACGAGGAAAAGACGAGGCTTCGGCCATCCGGCATCCACGCAAGCCCGCGCAGGTTCGCATTGTCAAAAGTCAGACGTTTGACTTCCCCACTAAGAACCGATGCGAGGAAGATGTCCCCCGCCAGCGAGGCGCTCCTGCGGACGAAGGCAAGCCATCGCCCATCCGGAGAGAATGCAGGAGACAAGTCTCCCAGTTCCACAAGAGCCGGATTCCCGGCGTAGCGGCCGGACGGAGATGTCAGTTGGCGCCGGCTGAGACCCTCCAGCGTGAGCAGAGAGATGCCGGATGAGTTAGCTTCCGAGTCCCTCTCCGAAAAGGCGATCAGCTTTCCATCGGGAGACCAGTCCAAATAGGAAAACCCCCAGTTCTCCCAGGTCACGGAGAGGAGCTTCTGCTCCGCCCCTCCCAACGCGGGAATGCAGAAGATCCCATCCTCTCCCGCGAACCGGCGGGCGAAAGCGATCCGACCACCATCGGGCGACCAGACCGGAGACCGGTCGGACCCCGGGTGATTGGTCAGACGAAGGGGTCTCTCAGAGCCGATCAACTTCACATAGATGCTGCTATGCCCGTCCCCTTTATCCCAAGCGAAAGCGATGAGTCTGCCGTCGGGGGAAAAAGCCGGACCGGTTTCGAATCCAGGTGAACTGGTGAAGGCAGAAATGCGTGGCGTTACTGGAGGATCGTGGTCCTGATGCGACGTCCACAGCCAGGCAGTAATAGAGACCGCGACGGTCACCGCGGTGAATGCGGAAATCCAGGGCCAGGCGTCTCGCAGGCGCCGCGGCAGATCGCCTGCATGCTGTGGAAGCCCCGAGGCGAAGGAGCCCTCAGTTCGAATCTCCTTAACCGGCGCCACGAACCTGTAGCCGCGCTTCGGTAAGGTCTGGATAAAATGGGGCTGATCGCGCCTGTCTCCCAGGATTCGACGCAGGACCGAGATGTCTTGGGTCAGATTCGATTCCTCGACGAAGCTGTCGCCCCAGACCTCGTGCATCAACTGCTCTTTCGAAACGACATGGTCGTGGCGCTTGACGAGCGTCAGGAGGACATCGAAGACCTTTGGGGTCAGGGGCACCGTGGAGCCGTTGCACGATAGGATCTTCTCTTCGACGTTCAGGCGAAAAGGCCCAAACTCGTACCCGAATGGAGCCGATTCGTTCACCGAGGTCGGATCCTCAGGCATGAGACAACACCCTCTCCGCGTCCGCTGCATGCCAGGAAGCGTCACCGTTTCGCCGAAAAGACTCGGCCGGCGCGGGCGCTTCAATCCCCTTGAAGAAGCATTGTAGACCGATTTTGGACTCGCGCTGATGTTTATTTGAGAGGCTTTTTAGAAATCTCTGAGGACACGGTCCAGATCCACCCGGTACCTTCAAAACTGACGACGGATCGCCAAGGAGACCTTCGCGATGTTTGAAAACAAAGGAGGGAAAACGATGAATATGAAGCACCATCGAATTCTCGTATTCGTTCTCTGGGCTTGCGCCTCGGTGACGGCAGTCAGCGCAACCCCGAAAACCAAGTATGGAGAGGCTCCCGACTCAGCGCTCATCGACCAGTGGCTGGAAATGTACAACACGGCCGATATCTCACAGGCCGATAAGATCTTTACTCCCGATTTCGTACCCCACTTCCCCCTGACCCTGGGAACTCCGATCGTCGATCGAGCCAGTTATCTCGCGAGTATCGAAACCCCGGGGGTACTGAACGCCCAGATCGTTCTCGAAGATCTTTTCGGCGCGGGCGATGAATTCGTGGGCCGGTTCACGATCACTGCGGAATGGCCCCTGCCCGTCCCGCCGTATTCCATCCCCTACACCAACACCGCCATCGTGTTCTTCCGCTTCGCAGGCGACCGCATTGCAGAGGAATGGTGGGAAACCGACTTCCTGGGAGTGCTGGAACAGGTCGGGGCCATGCCACGTACCCGTCCCACCTATTCGTGGAGCGCGCCTTCATCGGTGACGGGCGATCCGGGTGTCCCGGGACAGAACGCGAGCCTGGCCATTCGTGTCACGCAGGCCGCCAATACCGGGAATTTCGTTCTTTTCGACTACGTGGTCTCGGCGGAATACGTCAATCACAATCCGCTCGCAACCTCTGTGGTCGACCGGGACGCCGAAGCCGTCTACATCCAGGCCGTGCTCACGGCTTTCCCGGATCGGAGCATCTCGATCGAAGATCTGGTCGCGGATGGGGATCGGGTGGCGATCCGCTGCGAGATTACCGGCACACAGCTGGGAACCTTCGCCGGACTGCCTGCGACCGGCAGGCAGGTGCACCTCTCCAGCATGGCGATCTTTCGGATCGCGGACCGCCAGATCGTCGAGGGATGGTGGGCCGAAGATGCGCTGTCGCTGATCCTGCAGCTGACGGCACCCTGAGATCATATGGGAACCAGCAGCCGGCTTCCATCTCGCCGGGGTAGGCAAGCCGATTCCCTGCTTGAAGTCAATCCCGGCTGACCGAGCGCTACGCCGACGCGTGATCATCGTCTCGCGTCAAACGCCGCGGTGCCCGGGTCCGCGGGTAGTCCCGTTCCGGGGTGCTCGTGGTCCGGTCTGTGGCCGCCAGGTAGTGTTCCGCGGCGCGGATGCTCCCGGTCATTTCGTACGGGTGGCCGCGGACGGCGTCGAGTCGGTAGTGGCCGGCCAGTAGCCTATCCGAGTCGAGCGTCTCGAGAAGTGCGAAACCGGCGGCCGGCCCCGCGACCCTCGCCAGAGCTGAACTGCGTCCTCAGCGGCCGCGAAGTCGTCGAAGCACCTCGCCACCGTCCCGAGCACCTCCGGTGCGAGTTCGCGAAGAAGGGCCGGAACCATGGGATCGTCGGATTGCAGCGTGACTTTGTTCTCTTCCAGAAGATTCGGTCAGCGGCGCCGGCCGGTGATGAGCCGCCCCATCGACCGTTCCGACACCTCTAACCGTCCACGGCGCGCCGAGGGGTAGTTGTGCCGCGCGCGCATCCTAGACTTCGTCGAAGTGGGTCTTTGCTCCCATCGCCGGACGCACGGTAATTGGAGCGTTGGCAGGCATTCCTCGCTGCCCGGTAGGGCCGACGGGCGCGAACAGTGCGACAGGGGCGACAGGGCAGGGACAGGGGCGACAGTGCGACAGGGGCGACAGGGGACACTGTCCATTCCAGGGGGCCCACCTCTCCTGTGCAGGCGCCAGGTCATTGGGCCGTCTGATCCGACGTTTCCGTACCCAATGGGGGAGTAATCGGGACGCAATCGGGGAGAAGCAGGGGAGAGAAGCAGGGGACACTCTTCAGCCCGAGCTCTTCAACGGCGAGTAGGGGACACTCTTCACCAACTCAACTCAGGCCAGCTGCACCGAACTCGCCTCCTCTCGCTGCCGAGCCTTGGCAAGCCGAGAACCAGTGAGGTTTACAGTTTCCGAGACAGAGGGCGACAGGGGACACTGTCCATTCCAGGGGGCCCACCTCTCCTGTGCAGGCGCCAGGTCATTGGGCCGTCTGATCCGACGTTTCCGTACCCAATGGGGGAGTAATCGGGACGCAATCGGGGAGAAGCAGGGGAGAGAAGCAGGGGACACTCTTCAGCCCGAGCTCTTCAACGGCGAGTAGGGGACACTCTTCACCAACTCAACTCAGGCCAGCTGCACCGAACTCGCCTCCTCTCGCTGCCGAGCCTTGGCAAGCCGAGAACCAGTGAGGTTTACAGTTTCCGAGACAGAGCCCGCAGGCCCCTGCGTTCGTTCAGGGTGAGGCGATGGCACCGTCTTCGTGCAGCGGCAGGAGCACGAACGGTTTCGTCCCGCCGAAGGGGTACTTCGCCAGAACGGCTTCATCGACCTCGACGCCGAGTCCCGGTTTCGTGGGGAGCGGGAAGTAACCGTCCACCATGCGCATCGCTGGAAATCCGAGAAACTCCTCCCAAAGCTTCTCCTTCGGTCCCGGCTCCACGCCGCTGCAGATCTCCTGGACCAGGAAGTTCGGCATCGCGGAGTCGACGTGCAGCGTGGCGATGCCGGCGATCGGTCCCTCACAGGCGTGGGGGGCCATCCGAATTCCCGACGCCTCCGCCATGGCGGCCACTTTCCACTGCGCACTGATCCCGCCCACGTGGGCGCTGTCGGTCTGCAGAATATTGACGACCTTCTGCTCGATCAACTCCCGGCAACCGTAGTGCGTGATCAGCCGCTCACCCGTGGCGATGGGGACCGTGGTGCGGTCCGAGATTCGCTTCATGGCCTGGACATTCTCCGGGGGGCAAGGTTCTTCGACGAACATCAGGTTGAGCGGTTCGATCTCCCGGCAAATCACCGTCGCCACCGTCGGTCCCATTTTGGCGTGGAAGTCGATGCCGATGTCGATCTCATCGCCCATCACCTCACGCAGGAGGTAGAGGCGATCGATCGCTTCCTTGATCCTCCTGTGGGTGTCGAGCCATTCGTAGTAGCCGGGAATTCCGGTCTTGAAGGCCGTGACCCCGTATTTCTCCGCGCGTTGGCGAACTTCTGCGACCTGATCCCGGTAGGGGGCGTCCGGCGGCAGGAGGCTGGCGGCGCCACCGGACATCAGGTGATAGTAGCCACGGATCCCCCGATCATCGAGTGGTCCGCCCAACAATTCGTAGACGGGCCTGCCCAGGACCTTGCCTCGGATGTCCCACAGCGCCATGTCGATGCCCGAGATCGCCGAGCCCAGCACCGGACCGGCCCGGTAGAAGCCGTGAATGTACATCGATTGCCAGTGGTGCTCCACGCGCATCGGGTCCTGACCGATGATTGCGTAGCTCAGGTCCTTGACGGCCTGCATGGCGGCCCCCGCCTTGCCCTCGAGTGTTGCCTCGCCCCAGCCAACGACGCCCGCGTCGGTCTCGAGCTTCACAAAGATGTGGGGGCGGTCCGGCATCAGCACGTCGCTGGTCACGCCGATCACTTTCAAGCCCGTGACCTTAAGCCGAGGTGCGGAAGCCAGAGCCGCCGTAGCCTCAGGCTCCGCCGCCGGTTCTACGGAGCACTCGCAGGAGGAGAGGGGACTCCCCCAGGGCGTCGAGGCAAGACCGGGCGCCGCAGCGGCAGCCGAGAGAGTAGTCTTGAGAAGTTCTCTTCGGTTCATCGGTTACAGTCCAACCTTCCGGCGGCGTCGCCCCACGAGGCGTCTGCTTTTCCAGCCGTCCCTGGTGAGCAAAGCCGATTAATTGTCGATCGTATATTCCGCCAATGCCTTCTCGTCCGCCTCGATGCCTAATCCGGGACCCTCCAATAACTCGAAGAACCCGTCGATCGGTGTTTCGTCCCAGCCGCCGGCGAGATCGCGACGCGCCCGACGGTCGGGCTCGCTCAGGGAATAGGGCGTTTCCTGAATGAACGAGTTGGAGAGCGACGCAGAGATATGGATGCCGGCGGCGGTGCCGATCGGGCCTCCGCGGTGGAACGGTGCGACATCTATGTAGTAAGTCTCGGCCAATGCCGCTGCTTTTTTGATCGGGGTGATCCCGTTCAACGTCAGATTCGGGCGCAGAACGTCGACGGCTCCCTCGCGCAGCAGATCCTGAAACCTGGAGTTGTTCGAGTAGTTTCGGCCGAGGCCAATCGGAGTCGACGTCCTCCGCGATACGCCGGCCTCTGCTGCCGCGTTCAAATCTGCGAACGGCTCGTCGAGCCAGAGGAGATGGAAGTCCTCCATCCTGTCGGCGACCGAAAGTGCCTCTCCGGGCGTCGTTTGGCCGGCGCAATCGAGGACGAAGTCGCACTCCTGCCCAGCCAGTTCTCGCAGGGTGTCCATCATGCGACGGAGGTCGGTGTAGAACGCGCGACCCCGCTCATTTCCGGCGGGCAGCTGCAACGGTACCGAGAAAGCCCGGTGACCCGCCTGCTTGGCCATCAGCACGGCTTCCGATAGAGCGTCCGTCGACCTACCTTCGACCGCCGCCATCGCGCGTGCCTTGTTTCGAGTCGGTCCGCCGAGCAGTTCGCAAAGCGGCACCTCCAGCGACTTACCGACAATATCGAGGAGGGCTATGTTGGCCGCTGCCCTTGCAGCAGGGGACGCGCCGCCGCGGAGCAGATCCTGGTCGATCCGGAGGAACTTCGCCGGATCCCGGTCGCGCAGCGGTTCGAGTTCGTGTTTCAGCCGAGCGACGGCGTTGTGGAGGTCTTTGGTCGGAGGGGCCTCGCCATAGCCGGTTCGGCCCTCGTCGGTCGAGATTCTCAGGACGATGTAGCTGCGACCGCCGGGCTCCGCAACCGCCATCGGCTGAATGTCGGTGATCTTCAAGAAAAATCTCCGTTCGAAGCGCCGGTCACGGGCCGATTTCGCCTGGCGCCAATGAGATACCTGAATTCCATAGAACGTAGGCATATCCCTACCATCCGGAACCGCAGGAGTCAATGATCGAGAATTGGCCAGACCACTCGATTCCTTCGGATCCCATTCGAATTCTCGAAGACCGGCTGCCTCTTGACTGTGGCGGTGGGTTCTCTCCATGCCGATGTTGGGAGTATGATCGGCGATCGATTTATGAAGCAGAGCTCCAGGTTTCTAAGTTGGGTCATCGTGTCTGTCCCTGGTGGTTGGCGTACGCCTTCAACAACGTGCTGAGAAGGCTCTTTCACAATCCTGAGGCCATCCTCGCTATCCGGAGGCGATCCTCGCTGGCTTGTTCCTTGAAGGCCAGACGGTACTCGACCTGGGCTGGGAATGGGCTATTTCTCCATCGGGATGGCCCGTCTCGTAGGAGCAAGGGGGAACCGTCATTGCAGCCGATCCGCAGGGGTAAGTGCTCTCGAGGGTTCGGAGCCGTTCGGCAAGGGCTGGTCTCGAAACACGCGTGAAAACTCACCTTTGTGGGCCGCAGAAGATCGGCCTCGAGACACCCATCGATTTTGCGCTGGCCTTCTGGATGGTTCACGAGGTCCCTGACCAGGCGGCCCTTTTCCGGGAACTCCACTCTCTGCTCAAAGGGGCGTCAGCGCTCCTGATCGTAGATCCGAGGCTGCACATCAGCGCGGCTGCCATGCGACAAACGGAGCGCGCTGCAGAGTCCGCCGGCTTTCGCCTCTCCGACCGCCACAGGATCACCTTCAGTCGCACGGCCCTCTGTACCGAACCTGAACACTCTGCGCCGTTTCGGTGGTGAGCTTGATCCGAACCGGCACAGTCCTCTCGGGGGGAGGAGCTGGGGACACTGTTCTGTTCGGGTGACAGGCTGTTACTTGCCGGAGCAGGGGAGAACAGAGAGTAGAGGAGGGGAGGTTTTGTTGTCAGTCGGTGAACGCGGACGCTCTGGAGTGGCGGAGGGATGGAGAAAGAAGGCCAGCAGACGGAAGCATTGAGTCGGCGAAGGCGTGAACAATCGGCTCTAGTCGGTTCACCTTGCTTTGGTTGCACCGGGGATCATTCAGGAGGCGCAGGTCCTGGGGATTGGCGCGTCAGGGAGCCGCAGCCTCCGCGGCTGCATGGACGTGGACCTGATCCGTTTGCCGTCCTCAGATGGGAATGAAGTTGCTGCGCTGCTCACGCAGGGCGTAGAGATTGCCGACGCCCAGAGGCACGGGGTTCTTGCGCCGGCCGTAGAGGCCGTTGGCACGGCATTCGTCCAGGGTCTGCCGGACGGTCTCGTAGCTGCCCACGACCCGGCCCCGACTGAAGGCCGGAATTGACTCGAGATAGCAGCCCCGGGGGAAACCTTCCCGCTCCATCTGTTGGGCCAGCTCGACCGGAATCGTCCCGTCGGTCTCCTTCTTCGAGCGGGTGCCTCGCCAGTACAGCAGCGTCCAGTACATCCGCTCGGCTTCCTCGTCCGAGCCCGCCGCTTCGCCCATGAGCTCACGCAGCGGCATTAGCCAGTCGTCTTCATGGTGGCGACGCATCCAGGCGCTCGAGTGGCGCCACTGTTCGGGTCGGCCGACCAGATGGGCCCGGACCGCGTTCAGATCCACGTAGAAGACCGTCTCTTGCAGGTTCTCCGATTCGGTCGAGTGGAAGCGGTCGGCCCAGAAGCGACCCTTGCGATTGTGCCGGAGGTTGTACCAGCGGGCATAGGCCGACTGGATATTACGCATCAACTCGGAGACATTGAACAGGCGTTCGTTGAAGCGCTCCCAGTCCGCGTCGCTCCAGCGGAGATAGGGCTGATACTTGGGATCGGAATAGAAGCGTGCTGCGATCTGCCATAGTTCCTCGCGCGAGAGCTTGCGGAAGGCTTCGAAGACGCAGACCAGGTGATAGTGGTTGCCCATGATGGACAGCGAGGCCACCTGGCAGAAGAACAGGCCGGTAAAATGGCGGATGACGGCTTTGAGTTGAGCGGCGTTCTGCTTGTTCCGGAAAGGGTAGTGACCTTTGGGCCCGGCGGCCTGGCCGCGGAGATGGAAGCGGCCTCCCGCCTTCGGATTGAGTCGACGCGGCATGCGGGGCATGGAACGTTCCTTTCTGAAGGGGGATAGCAGACCCTTCAGTATCTATTAACGTCCCACTTTCCAAATCTACGAAATCCGGGTGTCACCCAAGCAACTCCACAAACCTTGAGTGCAACCCTGAACGAGGTCTGCCGGAGCAGGATGCCGCCGAAAGAGCAAGTGCAGGCACCGCGCTTGGCAAGTCCGGCCTCTTTCGTGATTCCTGAACCCTGGGGGGGGTGCAGCTTGCCTCTCTGTGACACGCGGCGTTGTGGCTCAGAGCAGTACAGTGACTTCGCGAGGAAAGAACAGTGCGAAGAAAGTACAGTGTCCCCTCCTGTGCCTCCTCCCCTCCTGTGCCTCCTCGAGGAGCAGGCGCTCGTAGCGGTCCGCATTCGCGGGAGTCGTCCAGCCGTGCCAGATGCATTTGATCATGGTCGTGATTGGTGGAAGCGGATCGTGGGACACGGACTCCTGTACGGTTGACATGAATCTGCGTCGCCGCCAAGGTAATGTCATGACTACGACCGGCACAAGAACATCACCTCTCGCGCTCGTCGTGCTCGCTCCGCTCGAGGAGGCGCCCATGCACCCGTACCGTATGCAGCGGCTCATCGAGCGGCGCGGAAAGGACGAGGTGGTGAATGTCCGGCACCGGGCCAGGCTCTACCAGGCAATCGCACGGCTGGATCGGGACGGCATGATCGCGGTGCGTGAGACGCAACGAGTCGAAGGTCGTCCGAAACGGACCGTCTACGAGCTCACCGAGGCTGGCCGCTCGACGATCGATCGATGGCTACGCGAGATGGTCGCAGTTCCGGCGTCGGAGTATCCGGCGTTTCCCGCGGTCCTGTCGTTCATCTACCTGCTGGAGCCGGATCGTGCCCGGGCGGCACTGTCGCGGCGAGCGGCGGCGCTCCTGGGGGAGCGGGACCGGCTCGACCGTCTGCTCGAGGAGCATGCGGATTCGGAGACGCGGCTGTTCCTACTGCAGTTGGAGTACATCAAGCCCATGAAGGACGCCGAGTACGCCACGCCTGGGTGAGCGGGATCCTTGACGATCTCGATGCGGGGCGGCTCACCTGGACGCGCGCCTGGATCGAGCAGATCTCCCGCGCGTGAGAGGAGGGATCGTGACGGCGAAACCTGAGACGAGCGGAGGACCCAGGGCGAGGCCGACCAGCGCCGGAGCAATCGAAAGCCCATCCTGCTCCTTTTGTTCCTGGCGCCGGTGATCGCGGAGGTCCTCTTCGGCGCCGGGTAATCCCAGCAAATGCCGATTCCTCGGCCCCGCGCCCGCTGATCGTCGGGATAGTCACTTTCCTGGGCGGCGTGTGCTGGGTATCGCTCCTCCTCGTCGCGTACGGCGCGGTGCCCGATCTGCCTTTCCGCGCCGTCTGGACGTGGGCGGCGGTACTTGCCGTCGGTGGCGTGCTGCTCGCCCGCCGCGGACCGGGTCCCCGTCTTGGCGGCCGACACAACCGATCAGTGGCTGCTCGCCAACTGAGAAACACTGGAACATGAAGAGAGAAGCGCTCGTGCGCAGCGTGAGTTTGGGATTAGGGCGCTTCCTGGCGCCACAGGGCGAGTTCACCGGGTGACATCACAGGACGAGGAACAAAGTGAACGCAACCATCGAAACCAATAACCTGGTAAAGCGGTACGGTGACGTCACCGCCGTCGACGGAGTCTCGCTGCGTGTTGCGCCGGGCGAAATCTACGCGTTCCTGGGGCTCAACGGCGCCGGTAAGACGACCACCATCCGCATGTTGCTTGGCATGGTCAAACCGACGTCCGGCCGGGCGCGCGTGCTGGGAACACGGATTCCGTTTGGCGGAAAGAACCCTTGGGATTGTGTCGGATACCTGGTCGAAACACCGCACGCCTATCCGGAACTCACCGTGCGCGAAAACCTGGACGTGATGCGCCGGCTGCGTCCTGGCACCGATCAACGAGCGGTGGCTCGCGTCATCGAGCGGCTGGGATTAAGTCCCTATTCAGATCGGCGGGCGGCGACGCTGTCCCGGGGCAATACGCAGCGTCTCGGTCTGGCCAAGGCGCTGCTGCACGAGCCCAAACTGCTCATCCTCGACGAACCCGCCAACGGGCTCGACCCGGCTGGCATCGTCGAAATACGCAAACTCCTCATCGGACTTGCGCGAGAGCAGGGCGTCACGGTCTTCATGTCGAGCCACATCCTCGGCGAGGTATCGCGGCTGGCCGATCGGGTCGGCATCATCCACCAGGGGTGCTTGATTCAAGAACTCGATGCGGCCGAGCTGCAACGCAATCGGCGGCGCCGGCTCATGATTCGCACGCGCAATGGTGAGGCGGCGCGCAACGTGCTTGCCGGCGCAGGGTTCGCCGCCGAATTGCTGCCGAACGAAGTCCTTGTAGTGCGAGACAACGGAGCCCTCGAACGTCCAGATGAGGTCGCCACTCGTTTAGTCCATGCCGGACACGCGCCGACCATGCTCAATGTCGATCAGGAAGACTTGGAGGACTACTTTTTGCGGCTGGTCGGCCTCAAGGGAGATCACATCACATGAGCAACGTCACGCAAGCCATTTGGGTAGAACTGCTGAAAGCGCGTCGTTCCAAGATGCCAATTCTGACCGCGTTGGGATTTTCGATGGCCCCACTTGCGGGCGGCTTCTTCATGATCGTCTTGAAAGACCCCGACCTCGCTCGTCGTCTCGGGCTGATCAGTGCCAAAGCGCAGATCATGGCCGGCACCGCCGACTGGCCAACCTACTTGGGCTTCCTCGCTCAGGCGACGGCGCTTGGTGGATTCATTCTGTTCAGCTTCGTGAGCAGTTGGGTCTTCGGGCGAGAGTATGCGGACCGTACAGTCACCGGCCTGCTCGCTCTGCCAACGCCGCGATCTGATGTCGTGCTGGCCAAGTTCGTGCTCATCGTGCTGTGGTCGGCGACCTTGACGGCCATCGTCTATCTCATTGGTCTCGGTGTGGGTGCAGCCATCGTGCTGCCGCTGGCATCGGCCGAGGTATTCTGCCAGGGCACCATTACTCTGGCCGTGACGACGGGTTTGACGATTGCGCTCGCCCCACCTATCGCGTTCTTCGCAAGCGCGGGTCGCGGGTATCTGCCGCCGATGGGGGCTGCGATCCTGGCGTTGATCCTGTCTCAACTCGTCGCGTTCACAGGCTGGGGGGAGTTTTTTCCGTGGTCGGTGCCGGCGCTGCGGGCGGGGATGGCGGGGCCGGCGTATGCTCAGCTTGGCGCAGTCAGCTACGCCCTCGTGATTCTCACGGGCCTAATCGGCATGGCCGGCACGTTCGTGTGGTGGGAATTGGCCGATCAAACGCACTAACTGGCGGGGAAAAACAAAACGGATGTCGGCGCTTCGTGCACATCGGCAGATCGGCTTCGCCGGCAGCTTTCCACGGACAGCCATCTCCGCTACGCCTCCTGCGTCCTGGATGGTGTTGTTGTGAGGAGAAAAGAACAGTGTCCCCTTCTTTACCCTTCTTTACACGGATCCGGGACAATGGCGTGACACTGCCGATTCGGGCGAGCAAGGCCGACCGGTGGGAACTTGCTTTCTGCGGACGAGAGTCTATTCCAGCCGAGGATTTACTCGGGCCGGGAGGGAATGATCCGGGCGCCTTCTTTCAGGTCGCGGAGAACCTGGAAGGGGCCGGTGATGATCTCCGTGCCGGGCAACACCCCTTCGATGGAAATATCGAGCCCGCCGATGATCCCTGCCTTGACGGGGACAAACCGGGCCGTCCCGCTCTCCGGCACGAAGACGCCCGTGCTCTCTTCACCTTCGCGGGTTCTCAGGACTACGGACTGAAGGGGAACCGTGACGGCCTGTTCGACTTCGTTCGTGAGGATCTCGGCATCGCAGGTCAGGCCGGGTCGGAACCCTGGATCGGGGTGCTTCAGCCGGATGACCGCCTTGAACTCCCTCGCCGCCGCTCCGGCCCCGACTTGCGCAAGGGCACTGGTCCCCACCTCGATGACCTCACCCTCAAAGCGCCGATCGGGGACGGCGTCCAGGGTCACGAAAGCCTGTTGGCCCAGTTTGATCCTGAGGATCTCCGCCTCCGCGACCTTGACCTCGGCATTGACGCCGCTCAGATCCGAGATGGTCATGAGGGTTGTCCCGGGCTGGTTCTGGATCCCGATGACTACCATTTCACCCAAGCGGACCTGCAGTCGACTCACGATGCCGGACATGGGGGCCCGAATCTCGGTTTTCGTCAGCGTATCGGCGGCGCGCACGAGTTGGGCCTTGGACTGCAGAAGCCTCTCCCTGGCTGCATTCAGGGCACTCTGCGAGCGCTCCAGTTCGGCCCTGGCCTTGGCCAGGTCCGCCGCCTCGGCGTCCCGATCGACCCTGGCTTGATCGAGATCGGCCTGGGACGAAACACCCTGCTTGAAGAGCTTCTGAATTCGGCCCAGCGTGGTCTCCCGGTCCCTGAGCAGCGCCTGCGAGCGCTCGAGTTGTGACCGGGCGGCCTCGATCTCCCGATTCGACGATTCGAGTTCCGCTCCGAGCGCCCTCACCTGATTGACCGCCGCGTCCTTTTCGGCGGCGGCCTGAATCGGGTCGATGCGCGCGAGGAGGTTGCCCTTCTTGACCTTCTGTCCTTCCCGGACCGGAAGATCGACGATCTTCCCCATGATGCTCGAGCCGATGTCAGCATACCGGGTTGCCACGATCTCGCCCGAGGCCGTGACGTACGACCGAAAAACGTCGCGTCTCGCAGCCTTGTCGACCTCGACTCTCAGACCCTTCTCTTCCTGCTGAGACACGTAACGGTAGGTCAGCGCCGCAACGGCGATCAAGATCAGAAAGACGAGCAAACGGCGGATCATTCGACTCAATATGCTGATTCCCTAGGATAATATGCAGAAAGGATGTGGGTGGCGCAATTCTTTCAGGCGATTTCAGACACCGTGTCCGGGTCTTTCAGGAGTGCGATGGCGCATCCCCTTCGCACGGGTCTGTCCAGTCTGGCGATCGCGATGGCCGTGTCGACCGTCGCTGTGGTCAACACCAGCCTCGAGAGTTTCGGCCGGTTTGCTCGGGAGACCAGCGCGAAGACCTTCGGCAGTGACAGCTTTGTGGTGGTTCAGGTCGTGGCCGGAGATTTGAGTCAGAAGGAGCTGGCGGCCAGGCTCGAGCGCAACCCTCCGATTCGCCGGAGCGACGTTCGTTTTCTCGAGCGATTCGCCAGCGGCGAGGTGATCTATTCTCCGGTCGTCCAGCGTCGGACCGACGTTGTCGTCGGGTCCAGGAAAGCCGAGGAGGTGTCCGTCAACGGAGTCGGTGCCGATATGTTTCGCATTCGCGACCTGGGTATCGCGCGCGGGCGCTTCTTTGAGGAATCGGAGGATCGGGCCGGGGCCCAGGTGATCATTCTAGGATCCGAAGTCGTCGATTCACTGTTCCCCGCCGGTGATCCCCTTGGAAAGACGGTTAGGCTCGGGGGGCGTGGTTTCCGAGTGATCGGACTTCAGGAGCGCCAGGGGACCACGGTCGGGGTCTCGCTGGATCGCTATGCCTGGATTCCGATCCGGGCCTACGAACGGATCTACGGGTCGTCCGAGTCCCTTCAAGTCTTTGCCCGGGCGGCCGATGGCAGGTCGACTCAGGGCGCAGAAGATCGGGCACGGGTGACAATGCGGGCTCGCCGCCAGCTGAGACCCGGCAGCCAGGCCAATTTCGATATTCTCACGCCGGAAGCGTCACGCGGATTCGTCTTTGAGATCTCCCGAAGGATCAGCGCCGCAGGGGGGCCCATATCGCTGGCGGCCCTCCTCGCGGCTGTCGTGGTCATTACCAACACCATGCTCGTATCGATCACGGAACGGACCCGCGAAATCGGGATCAGGCGAGCGATCGGGGCTTCCCGTCGACGCATCATGGGTGAAGTTCTATCCGAGTCCACCCAGGTCGCCCTTCTGGGAGGCGCACTGGGCATTTTCGTATCCAAGGGGCTCCTCGCCCTGGGAGGACAAGTGCTGTCCTTCGAACTGCCGCTTTCGATGTCCACTCTGGGGTGGAGTCTGGCTGCGGCAGGTTTGAGCGGCCTGGTGGCCGGTCTGTACCCTGCACGACGGGCAGCCCGAGTCGAGGTCATCCAGGCATTGAGAATCGAATAGGAGAGGGACCCGGATCCGCATGCGCTCTTTTGCGAACTGGTTTCGTCGGTGGTTTCTGGGCATGGTCGAAGCGGCCAGGCTGTCGGTCGAATCGCTTTGGGCCAATCGACTGCGCTCGGTGCTGGCGATCTCCGGCGTCGTGATTGGGATCGTGACGGTCGTGATCGTCGCATCGGTGCTGTCGAATCTTCGGGATCAGGTCGCTCTGCTCTTTCGCGAGCTTGGGACAGAGAATGTTTTTGCGTACCATCTCTCGGGAGACCCCTACCAGGCACCATCGGAAAGTGAGCTCAACCGAAAGCCACTGAAGCCCGAGTTTGCCAGAGCCCTGGTGCGGTTGGGCACAGCGGTTCGACAAGTCGGTGTTCAGATCCTGATCCCGACGATCGTCAATGGCGTCGCACTGACGGCTCGTGCCGGGCAAAACGAATCGGATACGGTTCTGGTTGAAGGTGTCTCCTCGAATTTCTTCGAGGTCGTGGGTGCCGAGTTCAGTCGGGGACGACCGTTCACTGAGTTGGAAGACCGGTCAGGAGCGCGGGTTGCGGTCTTGGGTCCCGCCATCGCCAGGGCGCTCTTCGGGAACCGTCCCGCCATCGGCCGGCCCCTGGTGCTGGCGGGCGAAACCTACGTCGTGGTCGGTGAACTCGCGGCGCGGCAAGGGGCCTTCTTCGGTGAGAACCGGCAGGACCGTGTCCTGGCTATCCCCACCGGCTCCGCCCGCAAACGCTTCTCCGAGGCTGATCGGACCGTCCTCTATATTCGGGCGAAGCCCGGCCTTCTCAATGAGACGCGGGACGAAGCCGAGTTCATACTGCGTCGGCTCCGGGGCCTGAGGCCTGGACAGGAAAACGACTTCACCCTTTCCACGGCAGAGTCGATCATTCGTTCGTTCGACGAACTGAGTGCCCAGATCGGGATTGCCACGCTCGCCCTGGCCGGGCTGAGCCTTCTCATCGGGGGCATCGGCATCGCCAACGTCATGGTGATCTCAGTGACTGAGCGAACCCGGGAAATCGGCATTCGCCTCGCTGTCGGTGCCCGCCGGATCGAGGTGCGAGCCCAGTTCCTGATCGAATCGGGGATCCTGTCGGTCATCGGAGGGGTCGCCGGTGTCTCGGTGTCACTCCTGATTGGCTTGGGTCTGAAGTCCGTGCTCGAGGGCTTTTCGGCGGTGCCCCCGCTTTGGGCGGTTGCGGCCGGAGTCGCAGCTTCGTTCGCCGTCGGCGTCATCGCCGGATACTTGCCGGCCCGCCGCGCCGCGGGTCTCGACCCGGTCGACGCCCTTCGACACGAGTGATCTCACGGATCAGACCCAGGAGAAGGCCAGCAGGGAGATGATCCGCGTGATCAAGCGCTTATCTGATCATAATCCATCTCTCCGGATCCACAGTGCGTCTTCGTCGCGAGGACTCATGCAGGAGGCTGCCCTCGATGGACGAGTGGACTCCGACAGGCTCTCGTTCATCCATGCAGTGCGAGTCGTCGGGCGGCGGTTTACCCTGCTCCCTATCGGAATATGGCCGCCGAGTGCGTGCGCCTGGACTCATCACTCGGCCCCAGGACCTCCCGGCCGCTCAATATCGCGGTGCTCAAACGTCCATCCCGGGATGCGGTGGCCTTTACGAGCACCAGGTCTCCCTGACGCAGTGCGCCTCTCAGAAAAAGAGCTGCGTCGGCTACCTTGCGAAACGCCACGATGCTCGTATCATCTTCACTCTCCCGCGCCCGAAGGCCATGGTGCGCATGCTGTCCGATCAGACAGACGCGATCCGCGACTGCGCGTCCCTGCCGGGCTAAGCGGGCGTAGAGCCTGCGTGGTTTCAGAGGGGAGTCGGAGAACTGCCCAAGGACCAACACCTTCCGTTCTGCTCGGGCTCTTTCGAGAAAGGTGAGCACACTCGGGTATGACCAGGCCGGCGCTTTCCAGTCGTCGCAGACCCAGTGGACCCCGTTGCCTGTCCGATTGCTGCTCATCCGTCCCGGCTCCGGACGACAAGTAGCGACCGCATGGAGAATGTCGACCATCGGCACCTCGAGCATCTGGCCGACTGCGATCGCTGCAAGAACCGGAAAGACCCACTGCTCCCCATGGAGGCGAGTGCGAACCGGGACTCGCCCTTCGCGGCATACAACCACAAACGAAAGAGGATCGGGCCAGACCGAGTTCACCTCGTCCGCCTTCAGGTCAGCACTCGCGTGCCTGCCCGCCAGAATCGCCCGGCCGCGAGCATGCGCTCGCATAGCAACGACCAACGGATCGTCGGCATTCAGAACGGCCAGTCCGTCCGACGGCAGGCTCTTCACCAGCTTGCTCTTTTCCTCGGCGACCGCTTCTCGGGTACGGAAGGCCGCATAGTGATCCAACCCTATATTGGTGACCACGCCCAAATCGGGCTGAAACGCGTAGAGCAATTCGTCCAGCGTCCCTGGGCCAAAAGCCCCTAACTCCTGGATTCGATAGCGTACTCCCGATTGGAACCGAAGCATCGAGCGCAGGATCATACGGCTGCGATTGCGTGTTCCGTGGCTGGCGGTGCCCTTCCATTTTGCTGTCAGAACAGCATGAATCAGGTTCTTAGTGGTCGTCTTGCCCGCAGAGCCCGTAATGCCGATGCGGGTCACTTGTGGATTCCAGTGACCGTACATTCGCGCAAAAGGAAGGAGCAGGGCCTTTGCGGAAAACTCCGCAACTCTTCTCGCCGGAGTCGACGTATAGCTACATTGCCACATCGTGCGCAGCAGCCGCGCGTAACTCATCCTCCTGCACCTGCCAGAAATCGATAGATTCGGTACAGGAACTTCGGTATGTGCATGACGCGAGAAGGCCGGAGCCGCACACCATCTACCGTCACGAAATCAAGCGGTTTGGGTGCGCCGTCACGGACCCGGTGAATCCGGGTCACGGGGTAGCAAGTACCACCCAGGTTCATCTTCAGCTCTTCGAAGGCCCTCAGGCGAAGAAAGAGCTCCGCAGAGGTCAGCTCCGACGGCCGATCGATCGACGTGATGCGCTCGAATGCTGCCCGATTGAAGTATCGAGGAACTTCGTCCTGGCACCGACCAGTATGTCCCTCCCCCACCAAATCAAAGACCTCCGAAAGTCTCGTGGCTGCCTGGATCGCCTTGTTCAGGTCGAGGACGCGGGGAGTCGTTCCCTGCCGGACGGGAACAGAGCCCTGCAGCAGGACAGGGCCGGCATCGATCGACCGGGCCATATAGTGGAATGCAAAGCCCGTCTCTTCTTCCCCGTGATAGAGCGACCACGACGTGGCCCTCAGACCGCGGTACTGAGGCAGGCGACCATTGTGGTAGTTGACGGATACTTTGAAGAGTTCGAGCAGTTCAGCGCCGAAAATCGCCAGAGACAGAAAGCAGAGAGACCAGTCGACTCCCGCCTGGCGTATGCGATCGAGGAACTGCGGCTCATTGATCGTTGATCCGGGGGCACGCAGGAGGGGAACGCCGTACTGCTTCGAAAGAACCTTGAATCGGGACGCAGACCTGGGACGGTGGGGTGCGGTGTCCGGCTCGAAGACTTGCCATATCCTCCAAGCGGTGCGAATTCGCAGATCGTGAAAGAGTTCGCCCAACCACGGTCGAAAACCCGTGTCGCATAGGAGCGTCACCTGAACCGCCTGCTCCCGGGCCACCTCCAGCGCGGCCTTCACGAGAAATCGGCTCACAACTGAGTTGGAGTCACCGATGATGACAAGTCGGCTCGCCGCCTGCTGGCACGGCGCGTCAGATTGAAGTTTGTGTCTCCTCGCCGCACTCACCGGAGAGGACCTCCCTTGAAAATGAACTTCAAACCGAAGTCTAGCTGAGCCTCCCTCCCGGGTACAGGCTATGGCTGCGGGAGGGCGGTTCCAGGTAAGAGATGCCGTCCGAATGAGGCGAAGGAAGTTGTGCACGTACGTGGTTGGTCAATTTTCAAGAGCCCGATTGCAGTGCCCTCTTTCGACACAGGGCGGCCATCAGCCCTGTGTCTTACTTCCCGCCAGAGATGCATCGAGGATTATCTGTTTCAGTTGAGCGTTCTGGCGTTCTCAGTCTCGTGCTTGGGATCTTCTCTGGAGATCAGTCGCTGGTACAGGGTCGACACCAGGATCAAAACGACTGCCAGACCAACAAACGCAGCGACCCGATACAACTGCCCCAAGCTCCACAGATCATAGAAGAACAGTTTGAACGTCGTAAACGCGATGAGGATCAGGGCAGCCAGACGAGTCCTTTTGTCCGAAACTCGGAGACCCACCAGGAGCAGCGAGAGACCGAACAGTGCCCAGGCCAGCGAATAGGTCAGATCTTGAGCGAAGCTTCGGCCAAAGGCGAATGTCAGGATCTCCCCCGTGCTGTAAAAGTCCGCGATCTCGATGTTCATCAGGAGGAAGATGAGGATCGCCGAAAGAGAGTAAAGAACGGGCCGAAACCCGAATTGGAGGTATCGCTCATCCGGCGGACGCCACAGATAGGCAGCAGCGGCCAGACAGTTGATGACCGCTCCGTAGGTGTACAGATACCAGTTGAGAAAGGGTATCTGCTGGACGGGATGATATGAAAAAACCGCCGGATTGATGGCGAGCCGTGCAAATGAGATCACGAGAAGTGCGAAGGCCCATTTCTTCAGACCGCTGTGAGGGATCCGATGGTAGAGCCAGACGAGCGCCGCTCCCTCGAGAGCCCATCCGAGCGTCAACCACTCCTTGCGAAACTGAAGCGGAAACACGAGACTCACGAAGAAGAGTGTAATCCCAGCATAGAGCGCGATCAGGGCACGCCTTACGGCAAGCTCTCCTGGAAGGACCCGGGTCAACCAGATCAGGAGGAAGAGGCTGATCGCCGCAAATCCGAGTGGAAGCAGGCCGATGTATGCTTTGCCCCAAGTCTGAACGACGGCACCGTAAATCAGGAAGAAGTGGAGCGGAGCCGCCAGACCCGCTGCGCCCCACACGAGCCTTCGATCTCGCATCCCACTCACGAAGGGAAAGAGAATGAAGATCGCTGCAAAGAGCGCGTACCAGGGCAACGAGAGAAAGACGTGCCCCGCATCGAACCGGTTCAGATGCCAAATGCACTCCAGAAAGACGATGGCGCCGAGGGCGACCGGCAAAACCTGATCCGTCTTCAGGACATAGGCCAGTCCGAACAGCAGACCTATCAGGAGAAGGGCCAGCCCGAAAAGCGGAGCAGGATTCTGAATTGGAAGGTGCACAATGGCGGCAACCATCAGGAGGAAAGGCATCAGAACCCCCAGGATGGGAGCACGGAACACTTCAGGTGCAACTGGGCTGGTTCGATCTTGAAGCACCGCGATATTCCAAATGGACAAAGCTCCCTCTCCCCCGCGCCTCTGCTCCAACATCAGGGAGGCCGCCAGGAAACCGCCGGTGAAAAGCCCCAGTAAAAGAGTCAATCCCATGACATCCGAGGCATTCTCGAGGCTTCCCAAAAAGACTGAGAAAGCCAACAGCATCATCCCCAGAACTCCATAGGCCACCCACATGACCCATAAGCGCTTAAATAAGTGATAGGATAATGTCGCCGGTTGGGTCTACACTCGATTATCGATGGAGACCTACACGGCGGACGAGAATTGGCAGACTCTGAAGTGTTTCTTCCCGGCCGGTTGGGAAGCGATGGCGGTCAGACTGGGGGCGTTGCGACGCAAAAGAAAATTTCCGTCGGCGGAGGTCCTGTTGCGCGTGTTGTTGATTCACCTGGCCGACGGGAAGTCGTTGCGCACCACGGCGGCCTATGCCGCCGAGTGCGGACTGTGCGAGGTGAATGACGCCGCCCTGTTGCATCGGCTGAAAGCCTCCGGGGAATGGTTTCGATGGATGTGCATGGAACTGCTCGAAAGCCTGCGATATCCCTCCCTGCCGGTGAATCGGAAGTTTCGTGTTCGGGTGGTGGACGCCTCGGTGGTCAGCGAGCCGGGCAGTACGGGGACGGACTGGCGCTTGCACTACAGCTTTCGACTGTGCACGTTTCGGTGCGACACTTTCCGGATCACGTCGCCGCAGGAGACCGAAGGGTTCCGACAATATCCCGTGCGGGAGGGGGACCTGTTGGTCGGCGATCGAGCTTACTGCCAACGCCAGGGCATCGTCCACGTGCTGGAGCAAGGGGGCCAGGTGTTGGTTCGCTTTCACTCGACCAACCTGCCTCTGTGCAGCCGGAGCAAGAACCCGTGGCCGGTCTTGGATCATCTCCAGACGCTTTCGGAGACCGAGATCGGGGATTGGGACGTTTGGTTCCCCCATCCCCAAGAGCAGGACCGGTACGAGAAGGGCCGACTGTGCTCCATCCGCAAGACCCCCGAGGCTTTCGAGATCGCCCGGCAGAAGATCCTCCGCGAGGCCAAGAAGAAGGGACGGACCGTTCGCCCGCAGACTCTGGAGCACGCTCGCTATGTGACGGTGTTCTGTACGGCGAACCGACGGCAGCTCACGGCGGCCGATGTGATGAGCCTGTACCGGGGGCGATGGCAAATCGGCGTGTCCAGTCAAGGGCACATCAAACAGTCGGTGAAAGACCGACCGAGGCTAAAAGACTCAGGCCTCGTAGCTTGGGAGGCGTCGTGGCGCGAAAGCAAGACGGTGAAGCCCTCCGACACCATACTCAGAAAGGAGTGTGCGCAACGCACCAGGTTGCAACGTGCAGTGAACGCAGACGTAGCCTCGTTACACGCAATTCCGGTGGCCGAGACGGTCGATAACGTGCGAAGGCAGCAAGGGCCGACCGAAAGGAGTCCGATGCGGCGGTTCTCACCGGCGGGGTATCAGCGGCGACATGGTGTGAAGGAGGATGTGTCAACTGGAGAAACCCTCGGTGCCCGGCGAAGAAAGCTCGTCGAGGAGGGGGCGGCTATAACCGTGAGTGGGAAGTGCAGCTCCAGGCATCAGGGTGACGGATCGGGTTGTAGTACTGTCGATGGGCGCGCAGCAAAACGCGCCCGGAGGGAAGGGCCCGGACCGGTGAGTGTTCCGTCCGTCAAGGGGAGGCAGGGGTGAGATGATAAAGGCACCTATTGATCTGCAGGAACTGAGACGGCGGATTTATCGAAAGGCGAAGTCTGATGGCCTCGTAATAAGTCAGGCGGCCAAACCGGCGCCGAATCGCAGGCTGAGCCGCGGCTCGGCCGTTAAGCGGCCATATCGGCCGAAAATGTCCATCCGGAACCGTCGCAGCCCCATCCGGACGGAGTCGAGAAGCCTCTGAAGCACCTGAATCGGCCGGTTGGGACCCCTTTTCGGTTTCATCGAACGACCTCGGAGCCGACTGGCCCTCAGGATGTTCAGTCCGGCCGCCTTCAAGAACACACACAGGCGAACCGCAGACATGCCTCGCACCCGTAGGTGCTTGATTCCCGTCCTACGGTCCAGCTCCGACATCGTCGCCTCACAGCCGGATCGAAAGCGGTAGCGGTCTCGAAACGCTGCCGTCTCCTGATGGGCTTTCCGCTTCTCCAGTCGCAGTTCCTTGTTGGTGTAGCGAAGATAATGGCCGCGACCTCCCGGCTCGACCGGACACGCCTCCCGCAGCGGGCAGGCTTCGCAGACTGCGGTCTCGAACCGTGCGCTGTGCCGCTGCTTGTTCAGCCGCGTTCTATTCGGGGCGTGTCCCTGCGGACACCTCCGTACTCGATGCCGTTCGTCATAGTCGAAGTCGGCCAACCCGACCGGCGGGGCGGGCTTTCCGGAGAGGACCGGAGCAATCAGCTCCACCCCCTTTTGTCGGCTCTTCGTGCAGTTGTCGTCGCTGCCGTAGGCGCTGTCGGCCAGCACCTGCTTGGGCGAGCGCCCTTCCTTTCGGCTCTTCTCCAGGGCCGGGATCAGCGACTGACTGTCGTTCTTATGTGCCCCTTCGACTTCCACATAGGTGATCAGGTTCAGCGCCGGCTCGGCTTCGTCCTCCTCCTCCTCCTCCCGCTCCGTATACGTCTCCATGACCTGCGCCTGGTAGCCTTTCCCCTTGTGCCCGTAGGTCGCATCCGGATCCGACGGATTCTGCAGCGAGTCGCCCGAAATCTCTTTATTCGCCTTCACCGCAATCCGTGGCGCCCCCGTTTCGCCATCCTCCTCCACCCGGCACTGCTCCGAGAAGACCCGCACCAGCAACTGGTAGCTGTGCATCCCCGTAATCTCTTGATCCTTGCCAAACCGTTCGATCAGATCGAACAGGTCCTCGGCCAGCGTCCGCAGGGTCTGCTCCGACTCCGACGGCTTGACCAGCGCGAAGACGCCCTGTCCCCGCTGCGGCAGATAGCGTTCCCGGACTTCTTCGGACAGCGCCTCGAACCGCTTCGGGTGTTTTCGCTTCAGGTTCTTCAGGAACTTGCGGCTCGTCTGCGCGATCAGACGCAGCCGCCCCAGATACCGCATATTCGAGAAGATCTGCGTCGAGTCCAGTCGCTGCCGGTCCGTATCGACCTCACAGACCTCTTTCAACTTGTCCGTCACCCGATCGAACAACTCCGCGGCCGTCCCCTCCCGCATCACCTTCGTTCGCATCGTCCACAACGTCTTCGCACACAGATAGGCGGCCTGGTCCGACTCCTCGGTAATGTCCAGCGCGTAGTGCCACTGCAGATCGAACGCAAAGCGGTCGATCGTTTCCTCGTCGGTCAGATCCTGCATCTGCTGCAGCAGCACCGCTCCCAGGGTCGCGTACAGTTCCTTGGTGGGTCGCCCCTGGCTCGGGTTGTAGTCCTCCATCAGTTTCTCGACCGGCAGCACCGGCAGAATCTCCTTCCGAAACAAACCCGGCCACGACTCCCGCAATCGCTGGAGTCGCTTCGTGCCCAGGTAGCCGAAGGGGTCGAACAAGTAGCCCGCTTTGTGATCTTTGGCGTGAAGCATCCATTCTCCCGATAAATCGTTGATTCTACAGGAGAAAGTAACACACGACCCTGACATCCCCCGCCCCCACCAACATCACTTTCTTCCATGTTATCAACGACTTATAAGAATGTGACTTTTTACGAAGCCATCAAGTCTGAAAAGACGCATCGCTTCTGGGGTCTGTTCGTGCATGTCACGAAGATCGAGACCCTCGAGGAGGCCTATCGGATCGCCAAGGGAAACGGCGGTGCCCCGGGCATCGACGGCCGGACTTTCCAGGACATCGAGTCCTCGGGACGGGACGGGTTCCTGACGGCCATCCGGGAAGACCTCGTCACAGGCAGGTACAAACCCATGCCCAACCGTCGGGTGGAGATCCCCAAGGGCAACGGCAAGGTCCGAATCCTTCAGATTCCGTGTATTCGCGATCGCGTGGTGCAAGGGGCTCTGAAGCTGATCCTCGAAGCCGTCTTCGAGGCGGATTTTTGCCCGAGCTCGTACGGGTTCCGACCCCGTCGGTCGCCTCACGGCGCTCTGGCGGCCGTGCGCCGTAGTCTGCTGCGGCGCATGTCGATAGTCATCGATGTGGATTTGTCGCGATATTTCGACACCATCCGGCATTCGGTGCTGTTGGGCCAGATTGCCAGGCGGGTTCAGGATCCGCAGGTGCTGCACCTGGTCAAGCAGATCCTCAAAGCCGGTGGAAAGATCGGGGTGCCGCAAAGCGGCCCGTTCAGTCCGCTGGCGGCGAACATCTACCTGAATGAGGTGGACTGGTACTTCGACGCGATCCGACGCCGAACGGCGGAAGGCGACTACGAGGCGGTGAATTACCACCGCTTTGCCGATGATAGTGCGCCACGATGGCGCAGGAAGGAGGCTGTAACAGCCAACTGAATGCAGCTTTGCTGCACAACTGATGAGGGAGGGCCCCTTGGAGCCGGCTTGCAGGAGCAGGCTTCAAACCGCCGTCAGCTGCTGTGGACAAAAGCCATGGTGGTGAGCGTGACGGAAAAGGCGCAGCATGACTGTGTCAGGTGAGGTCCAGGAAGACGAAGCGAATGAACCACCGGAAACGTGTCGAAAGCGTAGGGACGGCGTCAAAACCAGAGCGAGTCGTTACTCTGGGACCAGTACGGGAGAGACCTGTTTACTGCCCGTGCGGCGCCCGGCATAGAGGTGGCGTGAGCCTGGATCAGGCGGTTGTGCGGAACGTGGGAACCTTCCGCCTCGATGCGAAGGGAGAAATCCAAGTGGAGGTCCCACAAGGATGAGAGTACCGAGGCGAGGCGAAGGGGCGGAATGGCCCGTAGTAGCGGAGAAGTCCCGGAAACGGGATGGAGCGAAGGGGTCGTGTTATCCAGCGGAGATCATGGGCCAACCACGCAGTGGGAGGAGCTCATGAGCCAAGCGAAGTCGTTTGATATTTCCAAGAAGGTCGTCTGGGAGGCGTACCAACGCGTCAAGGCGAACCAAGGAGCGGCTGGAGTGGATTCCGAATCCTTGGAGGAGTTCGAGAGGGATCTCAAGAACAACCTCTACAAGATCTGGAATCGCATGTCGTCGGGAACGTACTTCCCGCCGCCCGTTCGATCGGTAGCGATACCAAAGAAGGATGGCGGCGAGAGGAGGTTGGGGATCCCCACGGTCGGGGATCGAATCGCGCAGGCGGTGGCCCGGATGTATCTGGAGCCCAAGGTGGAACCGCAGTTCCATCCGGACTCCTATGGGTATCGTGCGGGCAAGTCGGCCCATCAGGCGTTGGCAACGACGCGCAAGCGGTGCTGGCAAAACGACTGGGTGATCGATCTCGACATCCGCGGCTTCTTCGACAACCTCGATCATGAGCTCGTACTTCGGGCCGTGCGGAAGTACACCGATTGCCGGTGGATCCTGCTGTACATCGGGCGGTGGCTCAAAGCCCCATTACAGCTCGATGATGGAACGCTGGTCAAACGAGATCGGGGAACCCCACAGGGTGGGGTGATTAGTCCTTTGATAGCCAACATCTTCCTGCATCTCGCGTTCGATACCTGGATGGCTTGTGAGCATCCGGAGGTGCCGTTTGCGAGGTACGCGGATGATATCGTGGCGCACTGCAAGACGGAGGAGCACGCGAGGCAAATGCTGAGCCGTATCGTCGAACGGCTTCGGAGGTGCAAACTGGAGGTGCATCCCAGCAAGACGAAGATCGTCTATTGCAAGGATGAAGACCGTCGTGGGCGGTATCCTGAAGAGAAGTTCAGCTTCCTGGGGTACACGTTTCAGCCGCGACGGTCGAAGAACCGATGGGGCAAATGCTTCATCAACTTCTCACCGGCAGTCAGCAACGAAGCGGCGAAGAAGATGCGTCAGGCCATGCGGAGCTGGCGAATTCACCTGCGGAGCGACAAGGACATCGACGATCTTGCGCGCATGTGGAACCCGGTTCTTCGGGGCTGGATTCAGTACTACGGCCGATTCTACCCGTCCGCCCTGTATGCGGTCTTCCGGCACTTTAATGGTCTGCTGGTCCGGTGGGCCATGCGGAAGTACAAAAGGCTGCGCGGACATCGGCGCCGGGCCGAGCATTGGCTGGGCGGCCTTGCCCGTCGTGAGCCCAGACTGTTTGCCCATTGGTACCTGTTGGGGCTGCGGCCTGCGACTGGATGATGGGAGCCGTATGAGCTGAGAGGTTCAAGTACGGTTCTGCGAGCGCCTGGGGGTGAGACTCCCCCGGGCGACTCACCTCGTCATCACCGTCAGTGGTCATCACACCAAACGCGGCTGGGCCGAACGGGCCCTGCAACGGCTTCTGGAGCAGTTGGCACCGCTGGGTGTCGAACTGAATCGGGAGAAAACGCGGGTGGTTGATACGCTGAAGGGCGAAGCCTTCGGGTTTCTGGGTTTTGACCTGCGTCGGGTCCGCAAGCGCAGCGGGCAGGGATACTTCATCTTGATGACTCCGAGGAAGAAGGCCCGCCAGGCCGTCAAAGCGAAGATCCGCGACCTCATCGCTCGCGGGGGATCCACCCCGGCGCCGGTGCTGGTGAAACGGATCAATGCGACGCTGGTCGGTTGGGTTCACTACTTTCGAGTCGGAAACTCGAGTCGGGCCTTTAGCGAGGTTCGCGACTACGTCGAGATGAAGCTCCGCACGCTGCTGACACGGCGGAAACGGCGGCGAAAGTCGAGTGTGGGCTGGCGGAGATGGAGTAACGAATACCTGTACGGAGTTCTGGGCCTGTTTTGGGACTGGAATATTCAGCCTCTGCCCGGGGCCGCGCGGTACGTGTGAAAGTGATCGCCAAGCCACAGGACGCATAACCCTCTGGATGAAACTCACCGGGTGAGCTGCTTGAGGGAAAACCTCACGAGCAGTTCTGATGGGGAGGGGCTGGAAACGGGCCGGACATCCGAGCACCGCGCCAGTCCCTTACCCGACAACTGGTCTTCAAGCGATTGAAGGGCATTATCGGGCTCGGTCATCTTCCCAAGCAGAACCTGGAGAGTTGCGTCGCCTGGCTCTACGGCAAGATGTTCGTGGCTTTGCTGGCCGAACGACTCCATCACGAGGCGGAGTTTTTTTCCCCCTGGGGGTATCCCCTTTCCACCGCCCTCGGCCGGCGGAAATAAGCCAGTGCGCAGTCCGTGGCGCGAGTTCGAGTTCTGGTTCATGCTAGTCCAACACGCCATCGTGCCCCGGCTTTCGATCACCCAAGTACGACGCGATTGGCCAAGGATTCGCCGTCGTCTCATGGAGGGCCCCAGGAAGCGCAGGCTCCAGATTGAGTCGCTGCCCCTGTCATAGAGAAATTCTTATTTAAGCGCTTATGCCCACATGACCCCCAGAGCCAAGGCGATCATCAGGGAGATCACGCCTGCGCCGAAAATGCCCGCCCAGAGGGCCCAGGGAGCAGGCAGGTCTTCTGCAAGCAGGACCAGCAACGGAACGAACATCAACAAGGGGAAGACGTTCGCCCAGAGCGCGGCTGGCGGTGAGATGGGCCGCCGACTCGAAAGGACGACCGGAAACACCGCGTGGAGGAGTGAAAATACCAGGTAGACAGCAAGCGCCCACGGGAGGTTAGCGGTCGTCGCGTGGAGGGCGGTCCAGATGAGAATCCAGATGAACGTAGCCGATCCGAGCACGATCTGAGCGCGCAGGAACCTTTCCGCGAGGCTCACAAGGAAAACGACCAGAACGTTCAGCAAGACAACGAAGAGAAAAGCAAGCCCAGGCTGTTCTTCGAGCTGTGGAAGCCAGACCAAAACGAATCCAAAGCTCAGCAGAGCAACAATCGGCATCCCGGCAGCCGCCAACTGTGTGTAGATGTCCGAACGATGCATCCGGTGGGTCCGGGCTTCGACCATCGCGTAGATCAGGGCGAACAGGAGATAAATCGATACGGCCGCGGGAACCTTCGCCGGGTTGAAGAACTGATCCAGCCAGACACTCTGAGCAATGAAGGTAGCCAGCGCGGAGAGACCGACCAGGAAGCCCCAGTCGCGCTTCAGAGCGACGAGCACCAGCCCGAGATCAAGCAGGGCCAGGTAACCGAACAGCCCCAGGGGATCATCCCGTCCCGTCGAGACCAGAACCGGCGTCAAGAATCCACCAAGGAGCCCCAGCAGGGCGATATATCGTGAGTTGATGTGAACCGCCAGCAGGAACATGACCGCAGTGACAGCCATCAAGAGGAAGAACGATGTCGACAGACTGATGAAGTGATAGAAATGGCAGGCTGCGTAAATCGTCACAAAGAGAATGGCCGGACCCGAAGCACAGAGTGCGTGAGAGGTATAGCGGTATTTCTCTGTCAGCCGAAGACCGGCGAGGATGACGCCGATTCCCATCCCCGCTCCAGCGGCCACGCGAACCAGTGGGCTGATCAGGCCTTGCTCGATCGAGTACTTCACAAGGAAAGAGATGCCCAGAAACAGGGCCAATCCACCTACCCACGCAAAGAGCCGAGCACCGGCAAACCGTTCCCAATCGACTCCTCTTCTTCCCGGCTCCGGCTTCTGAACTGAAGGATAGTCCCGGGGAATCGGCGGCTCAAGCACTGAATGAACGGTCGGCTCCTCACTGGCGGCAGCGTGAATCTCCACTGTTGGCTGTGGTCGAACGTCCGGCTTGTGCTCGATCGGAGTGTCGGCGGCTGCGACGGTCGTCCGTTCGGCCAGGGAGGCCTGCAGGCGTTCAATGTCCGCACCGAGCCGCCGCATTTCCGCTCGGAGATCCGCTGCTTTTCGCAGCGCCTCGCTGGCGCGTTTGTGAGCGGCCAGAGCAATGACGGGGACGACGAGCAACGGGACGAGGATGAGCAAGAGGATCAACAACGTGATGAATGCTTCAGACATTCCGCCTCCTTTGGCTGACGTGGCCGTCCTGATCCCTACGTCCGGTTCTAAAGCAGAAGGCCTGGAACGTTACATGTCGGTATTACCGCAGGTAAGACAAATGGATCAGTGGCCGAGCGCTTCCATCAGATAGCGAAGTTCGTCATCGATCATCGATTCATCCTGGACAGTCTGGGCAATTTCATTTCTCAGCAGCGCGCCCAACCGCCGACGCATCCGATGGACTGCCACCTTCACAGCGCCTTCTGTGAGCCCCAAGCCCTCTCCAACCTCGCGATAAGATTTCAGAGGTGTCTCTCCGAGCAGGAAGACTTTCAGCACAGCAAAGCGATCCGAGCCACCCATCGCAGCCATCTCGCGTTGCAGATCATCGAGGGCCTTTCGTATCAGCGATAACGCCCATTCACGATCAAAGGCTTGCTCCGGCGGCGCCAGATCTTGCGGAGCGACGCGAAATCTTTCGCTTGCATCGTCCAATGGCAGAATCGGCTTGCCTCCGCCCCGCTTCATCGCCGTGCTCCGATCCCATTCATTGGAGAGAAAGTTACGGAAGGACGACAGGATGAAGGCCCTGAATTTTCCTCGGCGGGGATCCGCAGCCTTCAGACGACCCTTTTCCAGAAGATAGACAAAAAAGCTCTGCGTCAGATCCTGGCCGCTGTCGTGATCGTACCCCCGTCGACGTGCATAGGCATAAAGCGGATAAGAATACTGCCTGAAGAGCTTCTCGAAGGCGGAACGGGCGGCATCAGCATCCTCAGTCCCAGCCGTGAGGATGAGACTCCAATGACTGGTTGTGAACGAGCGTGGTCCACCACGAAACGGGTCTCCGTTGGACAAGGGCGCCTCCGCTCAACCGATTCTACAGGAACAGTCACGAGACGGTAAAGAACCTACCTGGACTCGAGGATCCACGAGCTCTATGACGACCCTACGATTGGCGAAGGACAGATTCTCCGATCTTCGCTTCAGAGAGGAGCTCTTTTTGCTCAAGTTTGTCCATAGGACTCGATGAACTGACTCGTCTGCTCTTCCCAGGGTTGTCCGCTTCAGTCCAGAATGGATTGGGAGAGGGAAGAGAGGAGGCTGGTGCTCCAAGACCTGTTCGAACTGATTCGAGAAATCGGAAACTGGGCATATCTGATCATCTTCCTCGGCGCCTGTCTGGAATCCTCCGCCCTGGTCGGTTTTTTCATCCCGGGAGAGAGCCTCATGATGCTCGGCGGTTTTCTGTCCGAGCGGGGCACCTTGAGCCTTGTCTATCTGATTCCGCTGGCATCGATGGGCGCCATCATCGGAGATTCGATTTCGTTCGAACTCGGGCGCCGATTCGGAGTCGACTGGCTTCTGAAGTACGGTCACTGGGCCGGTTTGCGCCATCACCACCTGGAGCGAATGGATCGCCTCTTCGAACGCCATGGTGGACAGGCCGTTATATTCGGCCGTTTCATCACATTTCTACGCACCTTGGCACCGTTCGTTGCGGGATCCTCCGGGATGCCGTACTCAGATTTCATCCGGTACAATGCGACCGGTGCAATCCTGTGGGCTGTGGGCTTCAGCGTGGCGGGCTACCTGTTGGGAGCCAGTTGGCGTGCAGTCGAACACTGGTTTGGACGCGCCAGCACCTTCTTCGCTTTGGCCCTCGGGATCGGGGTTATCCTCCTGCTGATCGTGAGGTGGGTCAACAACAACGAAGACACCTTGCGGCACTGGTGGTCAAAAGCCACTCAGAATCCTGTCACGGAGGCAATCCTCCGCATCTTGGCGCCTGTCTTCACGTTCCTACGTGCTCGTCTCTCGCCCGGAGGTTTTCTGGGGCTCCACTTAACCATCGGGCTCTTGATCTTCGTCGGGGCCGTTGCCCTCTTCACGACCATCGCCGAGGACGTCGTCAATAAGACGGGGCTCATCGTAGTCGATCACAATCTGGCTCAATGGTTGCACGCACATGCCACATCACGTTTCACATCGCTGATGTTCGTCGTCACCACGTTTGGATCCGCCCCTGTGGTGGCGGGCATCGCTCTCGTGGTCGGAATCGTACTGGCCTGGCAGCGAAACTGGGACCGCTTTCTGACGCTGGCGCTGGCGGTCCCGGGCGGCAGCCTGATCAATGTGTTGATGAAAGAGGCGTTCCAGAGACCGCGTCCCAGTCTCAAGGAGGCGTTCGTTCATTTGACCACCTATAGCTTTCCCAGCGGCCATGCAAGCTCCTCGGTTTTCCTCTATGGCCTGCTCGCCGTTTTTGCCGTTCAGTCATTCAGAAAATGGGAATCGCGGGTTTTCTCCGTCCTGGCGGGTATCGTCATGATTGCACTGATCGGCTTTAGCCGTGTTTACCTTGGTGCCCACTACCTCAGCGATGTGCTGGGCGGCATCGTGGAGGGCGTCGCATGGCTGACCTTGTGCCTGACCGCAGTCGGGACTCTCCGGCGAGCCCGCCGTCGGGCTCAGCAGAGAAAGGACCATTAAGCGCAGAGAACTCCAGGACTGATCCCAGACGTCGGGAGCATCAGAGAAACAGATCGTGGACGTCGTGGCGACATCTACGATCGCGGTTCGCCCCGGGGCAAGCGGATACTTACGCGTTCTCGGCACCCATCATCCATTCAGTCCGAACTGCTTCGGCAGCCAAAGGGTCAGAGCCGGGACATAGGTGACCAGGAGGACCGCCGCCGTCCGGATGCCCAGAAACGGGAGGGCCGCTCGGTAGACCTCATCGAGCCGGCGGTCGAAACGGTACGCTGCCAGAAACAGATTCATCCCGACCGGTGGCGTGAGATATCCCAGCTCCAAGTTGATCAGGAAGATCACCCCAAGCTGCAGAGGATCGATTCCGAAGGCCAGCCCGATCGGCGCCAGCAGCGGGACCATCACTGTGATCGCCGAGTAGATGTCCATCAGGCAGCCGACGATCAGCAGAAAGACATTGAGCAGCAACAGAAATGCAAGGGGTGACTCGACGAACTCCTGCACCCACGTGGTCGCGAGATAGGGAATCTCTTCGATCACCAGATAATTCGTCAACCCCATGGCGACACCCAGAATGAGCAGAACACCCCCGATCAGCGTTGAGGCCTCGCCGCCGACCCGGAGCAGGTCCTGTCGAAGGGAGAGGTCACGCCGGATCCCGAATTCGAGGACCAGAGAGTAGAGTACGGTCACCGCCGCTGTCTCCACGAGCGTCGTGACGCCTCCCAGAAGTCCGACCAGGACCAGCACTGGAATCGCGACCTCCCAAGCCGATTCTCGAAGTGCCCTCAACGTCCTGCGCACCTCGAAGGGAGTCCGCGTGACGGTGTGATGTCGGGCAAAGAGGACGACATAACCGATCACGATCAGGATTTCGAGTCCCGCCGGAAGTACTCCTCCGACGAAGAGGCTCCGAATGTCCACCTGAGCCACGACGCTGTAAAGGATTACGGCCAGGGATGGAGGGAGCAGCAATCCGAGCGATCCGGCCGAGGTCAGGAGTCCTGTAGTGAGTTTTTCGCGGTACTGCTCCTGCACCAGCATCGGGTAAAGGAGGCCTCCGAGAGCCACGATCGTCACTCCGCTGCCGCCCGTAAAGCTCGTAAAGAAGGCACAGGCCAGGATGGCCACAACCGCGACACCCCCCGGTGCCCATCCGAAGGCCGCCCGAAAAAGAGCAACGAGTCGCTTGGGGGTTCCACCTGCGGCCAGGATATAGCCGGCCAGGGTGAACAGCGGAATGGTCGGCAGCAAAGGCTTGACCGTCAGGTTGTAGACCTGGACCGGGATAGCCGAAATCGGTTCGTATCCAGCCCACAGAAACACGGCTGCCATCCCTCCCAGAGCCACGAAAATAGGTGCTCCCAGAGCGGCCCCAAGGGCGACTGCCGCCAACAGAAGTACGACAAACCAGGAAGTGTGAACGAAATCTGGCACCAAGAGAGCCGCCAGAAGCAGTGCGGGTGCCGCGACAGATACGAGAAGATCGCGCCATCCATGAACCTCTTTGACCCACAGCCGAAGCCCGATGACGGCGAAACCTGCCGGAACGATCACCTGAAGCGCCCAGACCGGAATCCCGAAGACGACCGTCTGTCCTGCTGCGCGCTCGGCCAGCACGAAGGAGATGCCTCCCAGCATCATGACGGAGCAGACCGCCAGGGCGAGGCCTGCTGCAAACGGCTTCCCCCAGTGCGTCACGCTTGGGGGCAAAAGCACCTCCGTGGCCAGTGAGAGCAGCCTGCCGTCCCGGGCCGCGATAGCCGCTCCGAGAAGGGCCACCCAGAGAACGAGATGTTGTGTCCAGAATGCGGACGCGGGAATCCCGGCGGAGAAGAGCGTTCTCAGGAGAATCTCCATGAGCGGCAGAATGGCCATGAGCAAAAGCGCTCCCGTGCAGACGAGATTCTCCAGCCGGACGGCCGTCTCATAATTCAGCCGAAACCGGCCGCCGATGAGCCAATGCTCGAACCTCAGCCGCAGTGTCTTCGAGAAGCTAGCGGTGCGCATTTTGGCTCCGATACTCTCGGACTAGCGATCGGACTTTGTCGAAGAGTTCAGCCGGAACGAGCTGCCCCCGAGCGTGCGGATATGCAGACTCCGCCTTCGCCTGCCAAGCCGCGACATCATCCTGGTCGGGTTCCCACACGGTCAAACCGCGCGCGATCATCGCTTCGAGCGAGGCCTTCTCCCGCTTCCTGGTGTCGGCCTTGAGGCGAATACCCACTTCGTGGGCGATCTCCCGGAGCCGTGGCTCGAATTTGGCGGGGATGCGCTGCCAGTCTTTGTTGCGAACGATCAGGGCTCCCTGCAGAGGCGCCCATCGCATTGCGTTCATATTCGGGGCATCCCGGAAGAGGTTCGACGCTTCCGCAAAGATGATGGGAACGTAAAAGGCGTCGATCAGTCCTGTTTTCAGGTCGGTCACCAGCTCGGAGGTCGGGACGGGCACCGGGCTGAATCCCGCCCAGCGAAGGATTTCCACCGCTCTCGGCTGAGTGGCGGAAGCGGACAGCTTCAACCTTTCCATGTCGTCCGGGCTGAGCATCTTCTCCTTGCTGAAGAAGTGGACCCAGCCTACATCGGACCACGTCAACACCGTGAAGCCTTTAGCCGAAAGCCTTGCCTCCATCTCCGGGTTGACTCGCTCCCGAACGAAGTCCCATTCGTCATAGTCTCTGAACATCAGGGGCATCATCAGTGCAAACGCCGCGCTGTCGATGTCGGCAAGTCCCGCGTCCGAGATTGCCGCCGCCTGAAGCTCGTCAATTCGCATCAATCGAATCATGTCCCCCTCGTCTCCCAGAACACCTCCCGCGTAGATCCTGAGCAGGACCTCTCCATGGGACTCCTGTTTCCACCTGAAGGCCATCTCCGAGAGAATCTGCTCCCAGGCCGATCCCTTGGGAGCCAGCGTTCCCATTTTGATGAGGACTGAAGCTTCCCCCTCGACGAAGAACATCACCAAAGAGACGAGAACCACGCAGAACCATCGTTTTCTATTTCTCATCTTGATCACTGCCTTCCAGGAAAAAATCGCTCTCGTGGGCTTTTAGCCAGCGGGCGCGACGTTGAGCCAAGGTGTTCAGGAGCCGGTTCTCGGGCGCGGATTGCAGGTCGCAGTTCCGGGCCTTGTCCACGAACTGATCGAACTCGGACCGATTCTGCGCGGCGACCGAAATACTCTCGGCCCAGGTCAGCCAGATGCTGCAGCGCTTTCCTCCTGACAGTCGTAGAGCCTGCCGGAAATGGTCCTGGGCGCGCTCGGTCGAACCCCCGATAGACTCGGATTCGTAGAGGACCAGGAATTCGTAAATCGTTCCGCCCTCGTAATCGGGATCCAGCTCCAAAGCCCTGTCGAGAAGAGCGCCAATGACGGCAATGTCGGCCGTCTTGTCGGGATCATCCAGGCTGACGCCGACCAGAAGGCCCAGCGAGGCGGCTGTCCAGACGGTCAGAGGAACATCCTCGCGGTCCAGGGCCAGGGACGCTTCGCTTGGGTTTCGGGACAGGCGGGAGGAGATTCCCGGATGTCGGACCTCGAGACCCCGCAGACCGTACCGGTACGCTCTTGCATAAAGCCGGGAAGCCCGCTTGCGAATCTCGAGAGCTCGATAGAAGTCCTCTTCCTCGACGCGATCGGCTTCCGGTTCCACGAAGCCATAGGTATAGAAGACGAAACCCTTGGTGGCCGTAAGAAGCAATCCGCGATGCTCCGGACTCGACTGCAGCAGGGTCTCAACCGTCTTCAAATTGAAGGGAAGTGCAGCCTCGACCAGTTCCGGATCGTCATCGGACAGATAGACGATCTCCGCCTTGCCCAAGACATCCGCCAAGGTGTTGACCGCCTTCTTCCTCAGCGAACACCCGGAGCTTCCTAGAAGGAAGCAAATGGAGAAAGAGAAGATCCATAAGCTTCTCATGACCGAACCCTCCTCATGACTTTGGCTCAGCGATTCGGTGCACCTATCACTGAATACAGCTTCCTTGCCGAAGAGTTACCGTTGGGCCCGTGGCGGGATGGTGGAAAATGGTCCCCGGCCTCGAATGCTCATCAGCAGGCCGGACTGATCGCCAAGACCGTCGTCGATGACCAGGCTCAGACGCTGTCTGGGACGTTGCCACAGCGCCGCGGAGTCCGAACGAGGCGGGATTGGCGCGCCGGTTCGTCGGTCCACCGGGCGACGAAAGGCAGCGCTGCTTCGATCTGGCGGTGGCCGCCCGCATCAGAGGTCAGCCGGACGAAGTGTCCTCTAAGAAACGTGGTGCCCGACCCTCCAAAGACCTGGGTTTTGGCTTCTCCACTCTCCCGCAACTCGGGCTGTAACGTTTCGAACCGAAGGCCCTATAGGTAGATGAAAAGGCTCGATTGACGGTCGCCGGAAGAGGCAAGCCGCAATGCAAGAGATCACCTGTCCCGTCTGCGGAGCCCGGATTTGGACGGACGCGCCCGGGGGATTCTGCCCGAGCTGTCTGATCCGCCTCGCTCTGCCGCAGCAGACCGATCCGACCCCTGCGGAGTTTGACGAGACTATGCACACATCCAAAGTTGCTCACTCCGGGAAAGGGCGCAAAGCTGCCAGACAGTCGACCAGTTCCGCGAAGCATTGACCAGGGCCGGTCACGCGATCGGAGCTGCTTGGAGAGGAGGTGAAGGCATGGTCTTCGATCGGCAACTGGTGTGGAACCAGGTCTTTCTGGGAATGTGGTCCGTCCTACGGGAGTTCTTTGATCTTTAGATTACGGAACTCGATGTGGAAACCTTCACCTTCGAGGCCGACGAGACCTTCGGGTTTTCCGCACCCGTCGAAGCGGCACGTCACGGCCCCGTTCACCCACAGTGTCAGGGTCTTTCCTCGAGCTGTGATCTCCATCGTGTTCCATTCGCCGGCCGGCCGCACGCGTCCGTCCTGGACCTCGTTCCGAAGGTTGAAGCGCTTGAGTTCGCCGTCGGATCCCGGCGTCTCACCAAAGAGGTAGCCGCCCTGAGCGTCGCCCATCTGGGCCTGATGCCAGACGGCACCATCCTGGGAGTTCCGGACGTAAGCCCCGCTGTTGTAACCCTCCAGGCCTGCACCGGGGATGTAGCGGAACTCGAAGTGGAAGATGACGTCTCCGAGGGATTTCTGGTACAGGAGCATGTCGTGACCGCCGTCTCCGTCGCAAATCAGCAGATGACGTGCCGTATCGACGTGCCATTGGGCGCGACCCAGTTCGCCTCCGGGTGGTACGGGCACACGCGACCAACCTGACAGATCGGCCGGCGGCAGGATATCGATCCACCCTTGCGGATCGGTTTCCAGAGCGCTTTTGGTTGGTGCCGAATCCACAGCCTGCGACCAAACTGATCCAAAGCAAGCGGTGGCCAGAGCAATAAAAAGCGAGCCACGGCGGAGAGCCTTGGGTAACCGCTCCAGGGCAGCTCGAACTTGTGTCGGCGGGAATGTTTCTAACATGATTGACTTATAGCTGAGAACAGCCGGGGCCGCAAGCCGGGGTCTCCTGTCCGCGAAGTCGAAGCACCCCGCAGACCTCTCGACGACTCTCGTGAGATTCGGCGTTCACGTACCCGATTGCTCAGCACCTTCGGCGGCTTGGTTTCATCCCCGCAAAAGTCGTCAAGAGGCCTTGGCAGTCAGGCCGCTTTCGACTCGGTCAACTCGGTCGAATACCAGCGACGCCGCAACCGGAATGCGACGTTGACCAGACCGATCAGGACCGGGACTTCGACCAGCGGTCCGATGACCGCTGCGAAGGCCGCACCGGAATTGATCCCGAAAACCGCCACCGCCACGGCGATGGCCAGCTCGAAGTTGTTGCTGGCGGCCGTAAACGACAGCGTCGCTGACTTCGAGTAATCGGCGCCCACCTTCTTGCTCAGCCAGAAACTTACCAGGAACATCAGAACGAAGTAGATCAGCAGGGGAACCGCGATGCGGAGGACGTCCAGAGGAATCCGTACGACCAGCCCGCCCTTGAGGCTGAACATGACCACAATCGTGAACAGAAGGGCGACGAGCGTGATGGGGCTAATTTTGGGAATGAAGACCGCGTGATACCAGTCTTTCCCGCGTGCCTTCACCAGGAAGAAGCGTGTCAGGATGCCCGCCAGGAAAGGGATGCCGAGGTAGATGAAGACGCTTTCCGCAATCTGGCCCATCGTGACGTCGACCATTACGCCCTTCAAGCCGAGCAGCGGAGGAAGCCAGGTGATGAAGAACCAGGCGTAGACGCTGTAGAAGAGCACCTGGAACACACTGTTGAAGGCGACGAGGCCAGCGCAGTATTCCGTATCCCCCTTCGCCAGCTCATTCCAGACGATTACCATGGCGATGCAGCGTGCGAGGCCGATCATGATCAGCCCCACCATGTATTCGGGATAGCCCCTCAAGAAGACGACTGCCAGAATGAACATCAGGACAGGACCGATGAGCCAATTCTGAATGAGGGACACGCCCAGGATTTTCCGGTTGCGGAACACATCGCCCAACTCCTCATAGCGCACCTTGGCCAAAGGGGGATACATCATCAGGATCAGACCGGCTGCAATGGGAAGGTTGGTAGTGCCGACCTGGAACTGATCGAGGAAGCCCTCCACGCCCGAGACGAAGTAGCCGATGGCCACCCCGACCGCCATGGCCAGGAAGATCCAAAGCGTCAGAAAGCGGTCCAGAAACGAAAGACGACCGACGCTTCGCGGTTTCAGCCTGTCGGGCAGCACCCTCTCGTACGACTCTGGATAAGCTCGTTGTGTTCTTCGTTCGTTCACGATTGAGCCCGCTTCAGGAGTGCCATTTGAAAAGAGGGTGTCGAAGGCGCAAGGTCCAAGAGTTCGAGGACCGGGCGCACACAGAACTCGCCCTGTTTGTGAGGGAGCAGAATCTGGACAGGGCTCTCATCCGCCAGGGCGCTGGCGAGGTACGTCAATTCAGGCAGATCATAATTCGCCATATGGAGAAGTATAGCCATCGATGCTGTAACGGATCAAGCCTGATCACCCGACGACTCCGTAGACAAGCCACACCGAGATGCCAACGAGTAAGAGTGCAAAGTATCTCTTCAGGTTGGTCTGCCTGGTCCTGATCGCTCGGCGGGGACCAATCTGGGAACCGATCAGGACACCACCTGCCAGGACTGCCGTGAGCATCCAGTCGAAGTGGCCTCTCAACACGTGGCCGACGAATCCGGTGAGAGCGGTTACCCCGATCATGAGCGACGAGCTGCCCACGGCAATGCTCATGGGCACGCCGCCCAGCACGACCACCGCGGGAACCTTGATCAGGCCACCGCCGACGCCCAGCATTCCGGCGACGAATCCCGCCGCGAGCATCACGGGAATTAGCGCAAGAACATTGACGTCGTACGGCTGGGCGACGCCGGTCCGGTGCCACAGCCACCAGTGTTTCGGTCTGGCAGGGTGTTCCCCGGCCGCTCGCGGCGGCTCGAACATGTACCATGCGCCCACCAGCAACACTGCAGCGAAACAAAGTCTGGCGAAGGTCGGCGGAATGTACAGAGAGAGGTAGCCGCCGAAGAACGCACCGACGGTGGTGGGGGGCTCGATCAGCAGGACCAGCTTCCAGTCCACCGTCCTGGCCTTGGCAAAGACCAGCATCGACGAGACGGACACCACCATGATCAGAACCTGGCTCGTTGTCGCCGCAACGTAGATCGGCACGGAAAGAGCCAACAGCATCGGCACGTAGAAAGCGCCCCCACCCTGGCCGAACATGGAGAAGACGGCGGAGACGATCAGAAACAGGAAGAAAAGCAGCCCCAGTGTTTCCACCGGCATGGCATTGCTCCTTTGGCGTCCCGGGAGCCAGGCCGATTTCCCTGGGAAGCGCCAGGCTGTGTTGCGGGCGTCAATCCTGGTAGCCGGAGCAGGGGACGCAGACCAATCGCCCTTCTTCTGTGACGCGAAGCTTGTTTACAAAAGTCAGTTCGCCGCAGACGGCACAACGCTTTGCGGTAAAGCTTGCTCTTTTCTTGCTGACCTCCACCGGATGCACGGAGCCGATGTCGAGGAAGGCGTTCTCCTCCAACGTGAGAATTCTGTCGACGAGCGGTTCGGCAATTTCGGGCTCGATATCCTGGGGCGGGACTCCCGCTTTGCGCTTCTGGACGAAGGGAGACGCCAGCGCCTTTTCGAAGAAATCCGGCTTCAGGGAAACGCGCACGGCCCGACCGGTCCGCTGATCGATCAAAGTGAAGGCCATCTTGTTGAAATAGCGTTTCTCGATATTCGACTTGCCATACGTGCAGCCCGTGGCCGTCATGATCCCGTCCAGAAAACAGCCTGCCGCGTGCCCTTTCCCCGTTTCCG
The DNA here is from genome assembly GCA_963823995.1 of uncultured Acidobacteriota bacterium. Classification (GTDB taxonomy): domain Bacteria; phylum Acidobacteriota; class UBA6911; order RPQK01; family JAPXNP01; genus JARRKC01. The sequence goes on along the minus strand of CAWGNQ010000005.1, from coordinate 2,097,839 downwards.
AGACCACGAACAGCTCTTTGTCCTGGGCCCGAGTCACCCCAAGGGTTCCCATCGCCGCCATTGCGGCGCGCAGCCCCATGGGCATAGCCGGGCATTTATGTCCGTGAAACTTCATGCCGAGTTCGAACAGCTCTTTGAGATCTTTCATAGGTTCATCGTGATGGTTCATCCCTTCACCGCCTCCCGACAGCTCGAGCCCTGGCGAGCAGCCCCGGTTCAATGCACTCGAACATCTTCAGGACGCAGGGCCTGGTCGACCGGTAGGAAACCCGAGTACCCCGCTGCCCATCCCCGACAATCACCGGCCTGCCGCAACCGTGCGAGATGGCGGGAGACCGTCGACATATCGGGACCGACCATCTCGTTGAACTCACAGACGCAGTGCTCACGTTTGGCCAGCTGATCCACTTTGAACGGCACGCAGGATGAGCCAAGGCTCTCACCACGTGCGCTCCTCGAATTTTCGCCAAATCTACCTTTCCATATGTTACCGCTGAAGTCAGCATCGAGAGTTTTCGTTTGGACGGGAGTCTGGGGGCTCGCGGGGGATCGAACTCGAACCCGGTCACCGGATTTCGGACAGACTGGATGAACTCGTGCCCGCATCGGCCGGGAGGTACGCGACAACGTGCGGATCGAGTCGACGCTTTGTGACACGACTGGAACCCCGGCTCCGGGAGGGACTGTGGCCCTGATCGATCCGGCGCCCCACGGGCACTTTGCCCCGTTCCTGCAGGAACCGTTTTGCGACGGCAGACACGACCGATTTTCGAGGCGCCGTCTCGACCGAGATCACCGGGGGAACCGTTGCAGCGACAGCCCTGGAGCTTGGCTTGCAGGCGGGGGAGTTTACGATCCTTCGACGGTCACTCCGCCCGCTCATGATCACTCATGGCCCACTTCGGCAAAGCTCTGCCGCGGTCAGCTCACGGGCTCGATGTTGTGATTGACGTGAAAGAAGTTGTCAGGGTCATACTTTGCCTTGACTCGCTGCAACCGTTCGTAGTTGTCGCCGTAGGTCGCCCGCACTCGGTCCGCGCCCTCTTCCATCATGAAGTTGACGTACGCCGCGCCACCGGAATGAGGATGGAGGGCCTGCCAGTAGCTGCGAGACCAGTCGGTAATATCCTTGACCCGGCTTGGTTCTGGGTCTACGCCGGCGATCACCATGGACCAGTTTGCATCGCGGTAGCTCCACGCGGTCTCGTCCCTGCCGACACGCTGTACGGCGCCGTTGATCGGATAGAGATGCATCGTGGAATGCATCGTCGGGACCGTGGCGAAGTCCTTGTGTTCAGCGATCGCTTCGTCTGTCAGTTCGCGGACGAAATCACCTTTCCAGTACCATTGCAGCCCGGGCGGATAGAGCTCATCGAAAAGTCCTTGAAGCGTCGGATAAGGGAGAGGTCCAATATGCTCGAAGATCGGTTCGGCTACTTCGCGCGCCTCCTGTAACGCGGCTTCAGCCTTCTCGGCCGGCCCGACACAACACCACATCAAGCCGCAGACCTTTTTGCCCTGAATGGATTCGGGGAAGGGCGGGGCTGAAGGTACCTCGGCCGCGAGGTAGAAGGCATAGATATCCTCGGAGGCCGAGGGCAGCCAGTCACGATACCACCGCAGCGTTTCCTCCAGATCTTCGATCGGCCAGAACAGGGGGCCGGCAACGACGTCTTTCACGGGGTGAAGCCGGAACTTGAACGAGGTTACAACGCCGAAATTTCCGCCGCCGCCTCTCAATGCCCAGAAGAGATCCGGATTTTCATCTTTGCTGGCGTGGACCAGCTGACCGTCCGCCAGTACGACGTCAGCTGCCAGAAGGTTGTCAATCGTCAAGCCGTATTTTCTCGTCAGGTATCCATGTCCTCCTCCCAGCGTCAGGCCGGCGACGCCGGTCGTTGAGATGACACCGCTGACCGTCGCGAGTCCGAATAAATGGGTTGCATGGTCTACATCCTTCCAGCGGCAACCCGCCTGAACGCGAACGGTCTTCTCGTCGGGATCGACTCGGATGCCCCTCATCGACGAGAGGTCGATCACGAGTCCGTCATCCACCAGAGCCAGCCCAGGCCCCTGGTGTCCGCCCCCGCGTATAGCCGTGTCCAAATCGTGCGCTCGTCCGAATTTCACCGATTCGATGACGTCTGCCGTATCGGCACACCTGACGATAAGACGGGGATGCTTGTCGATCATGGCGTTGTAGATCGTTCGAGCTTCGCCGTACTCGGGGTCGTCCGGCTGAATCAATTGGCCACTGAGTCTTGTCGAGAATTCTTCAATGATTCTCTTGTCGATCTTCCTTTCCTCCATGTTGATCATCTTTTCCTCCCTAGTGAGTGTGTCCTTCTGGACTTCCCGGGGTGACGATGGAGAAATCGCAGGGCGTTGGTGCCCGATCCCGGTATAGGGCCAGATCGGGAGCAGAGCAACTGGAGATCGCTCTGCCGGGGATCTTGGCGGGGGTTCGTGAAGTCCAGGACATCGGTCCGTACTTGTCACGCATCGTTTGCGCTCCTGACTGGCCGGGCCAAGTTCTCGAATTGGTTGGAAAGCCAAGAAACGAGTCACCCGGCTGATCGGGTTTGCATCCGGCGAATTGGGTGAGCCTCTATCGGATACCGTACCCGGCAGTGCTGGCTGCCGGAGGGACTGACGGTCGACAGGGCTGTTGTTGTGTTGACATTATCGCATATATGGATACAGTTCTACCCGTCTCCGGTCAGTCGTCGTGAGCGTCCTCGGAGACTCCCGGCGTCCTCAGGTTGGCGATCATCGGTCCCGATGCGAAGCCGCGTCTGAGTTCAATCGGATCTGAGGCCCGTTTGCGCGGGGGCGAAAATCATTCGGAGACGGAGACCGGCTTGCGTTTCCAGGATGGCGGTTCGATGACCTGGCGGACTCGCACGTTCTCAATCGGCTCAGGCGTGCATTTTCGCAGAATCCATGCTGAGGGAGGGAAGCCTCTCACCGCTGTCCGAGAGGATCCGCAGCGACTCCTCGATCCGCTCGGGACGCCCCCAATCACTCCAAACGATCCCGCTCAAGGGCAAAACGAGGCAGTGCTCGGCCGCGCGGTTCAGGAGCCGAAAGGAAAGATTCTCGCAGGGCAGTCCCGCATACAGGTTCATCAGCACCTCGCGCCGAGTTTCTTTGGAGTGGCGAATGAGTTGGGGCAGAAGGGACAGGTACTGTTCGAACTGCCGATGAACGTGCGGCATGTAGATTTGAGCCAGGGACCAAAGTGTCCTGGCTCGACAACTGAAGATCAGGGTGTTCCACAGGCAGCCCCGAGAATAGAGCAGTTCGGCGACTTCGGGACGGGGCTTCTCGCAGAATGCCAGGACTCGTCGTGGCGCTGCGTTGAGCGGGCCATTCCAATGTCCCATGCGCTCGCCGGGCTGAATCCATCCGTATTCCGTCTCCGCACCGGCCGGTCGAGCACCCATCAGTACCAGGCGACCGGGATTCTCCCGGACGACGTCTGCAGCGTGCCGCATCTGGGCGGTGAAGCGATCCTCGGGAAAGATGAAATGGTCGGCAGGAAATACATAAATCAGAGCTTCGGGATCCCGGGCCAGAATGTGAGACACGGGCAGCAACAACCCCGGGCCCGTATCGCGGGAAGCCGGCTGTTCGATCGTCGTCCCGGGCAGACCGTCCGGCCCCAGGAAGACGCGGTGCCGTCTGCGGATCACCGTTACGATCCGCTCGGGATCCACGAGTTGGGTCGCCCGGCCGATCGTGTGCTCGAGCATCGTCTTGTGACCGTAAAAGTTGCAGTACTGTTTGGGATAAGGATGACCGAATTTGCCTCGTATCCAGGGGCGCATCCGCTTTCCTTCACCGCCGGCCAACACGATGGACCATTCCGACATTTGGGACTCCTCTACGTTCGACTGCATCAAACCCGTTGACGTCCGGATTGCTGGGTCTCTCGATCAAATAATGACAGTAGTCTCATTCGCCGAACAATCGGGAAACCGGGCAGTCGAGCCTAGGACATATTCCTAGATTTCCTAGTTTTGGTGGTTGTTTAGAAAGCTCCCATCGAACGATTGTCGGCCGGATATTTATCCATTCAAAGCACTTATTCCAGTTCTTGTTTGCATGTATATGGAGACTTTGTCCTACAGGAATCTGCTAAAGATCTCGACGTCTTGGAGTGGGGTTATCGGCCGGATAATGGCGCGTCCCCAACAGGTCTTCGCTCCAAAGCCAAACTCCTCTTCTGAAGGTTGATGTTCGCTCGCCGCGTGCTCTATGGTGAAGCAATGGATCAGGGTCGGATCTTCAGGTAGGTAATTGTCGTGTCGGCATTTCGCCCCACGAGATATCCCACAGCCGCCCCACCTGCTCCCATCCCAAGCATCCACACGGCTGCCTCGGCGCCTGTCCCCTCGCCACTGGAGTGAAAGACTCCCTCGCCGATTCCCCAGCCACCGACAGCACCCCCTCCGGCACCGATTGCCGCACCCAGCATTCGACTGGACCCTTCGACCGTCTTCAACTGGATGACGGTAACCTGTGAGCGAGGAATCTGCTGAGATCCCTTCGCCACTTTGGACTCGTCCGAAGTTTTGGTGACGTTCATGACCAGCCCGTCGGGTTCAACTGACGTCACGCGGCCTTCGACCATGGCTCCGGAAAGCGCCGCAATCATGACCTTTTGCCCAGTGACGTAGGATGAAAGCTCACTCCAGGACACTTCGATCTCCCTGTGCTTCGCAGCGTAGGAATGAGAGACGAATCCGAATGCTGCGATAATCATCAGCGCGCACAAACACAGATTCGGGGTCAAGTCCAACAACCTGGCGAAGTGGAGGATGTTCATCGAAGTGGCAGCCTTACGTGAGGAACGCTTTCGAATCGATCTTCCCTGCGTATTTATCGACAACATGTCAGACTCCTTTCTTCTGCCTTCCTTTCCGAGAGAACCTTTCCGAATCCGCCCGGCCACCCGGAGGCCATTGCGAGGAAGGCTGGATTCAGGGAACTTGCCGCGCTCTGTTGCCATCGATACCGGCGTACTGCAAGCTCTGTGGACAGGAGAAGGACCGTCAGTCTGCGCGACGACTTGCCCCGTGGGTATCGGATCGAGAATGGCGGAAATCGCACCCGCCGCAAAAACGGCAGGCGCATCCGGCTTTCCTCCCCAACCGAACGGTCTTCGTGACAGGGCTTTCGACTCGGGGCGATGAAGCCAGACCTACTGCAGCACAGAGGTCTCACAGAGAGCGGTCTCGGATAGACCAATCATTCAATTGTGGAGGAGTTTATATCTCAACATGGAGAATGTCAAACTCCGTGTGTAATTGCTTAAATCCTACTTTTACAGTAGAGATCGACGCTCGATCGGGAATCGCCGTGAAGGCGCGATCCGAAATCAAAATCAGAGCCGGAACGAAGTGAGGGACCCCCGGCACGTCCGTACCTTGCTTTCCACCCCGAACGAACGCCGGCGCCGCCCCGGGGGCTTTCGTGGGAACGGCTGGGTGCGGCGGCTGGGCTTTGGTGACACCCTCACTTCGTTCCGGCTCTGACGTTGCTGACGCTGCCGTTTGCGGCAGAGACTTCAAGTTGGGAAGTCTCAATCCGTCCTGTAGAATGCGCTCGTCGCAGGTTTTGGGTCGTCGTGCGCACTCGGTAGGCGACAGGAGGTGACATGCTGGTGCCGTCGAAACTCTCGCTTCGTTTCCTCGTCCTCGCCGCTCTGACGATTCTGCTTGCGGTCGGCTGTTCCAGGGAACAGCAGCCCACCGAAGATGCCGCCGCCCCCTTTCGAGGCCGCACCCACTATGTCGATTCCCAGACCGGCCATGACGACGCCGACGGTCTCACCCCGGCCACGGCCTGGCAGACTCTCGAAAAGGTGAACGCCGAGAAGTTCGAAGCCGGGGACCGACTCCTCCTCAAGGCGGGGACCAGGTACACGGGTCATCTCGTACCCCGGGGTTCGGGGAAGCTGATTGACGGTCGGCCCGTTCCAATCGTGATCGACCGGTACGGCGAAGGGACCCTACCCCGCATCGACGCCGAAGGCCGCTTCGAGGCCGCCCTCTACCTGCACAACGTCGAGTACTGGGAGGTGAACAACCTGGAACTGACCAACGAAGGACCGGAGCCGAAGGCTCTGCGCAAAGGAGTCTATATTCATATTGAGGACTTCGGGACCGCTTCGCACATCCAGCTGAAGAATCTCTTCATCCACGATGTAAACGGAACTACACGGAAGGCGGACGGCAACAGCGGAGGAATCCGCTGGAGGACCGAAGGGACCGCGAGGCACTCTCGGCTCGACGGCCTTTTGATCGAGGGCTGCCACATCGTCCGCTGCGAGCGTGACGGCATCATGGGAGGCGGCCACATCCGGCGTGGGATCGACTGGTATCCCAGTCTCAACGTCGTGATCCGCAATAACCTGATCGAGGAAGTGCCGGGCGACGGCATCGTGCCCATCGCGTGCGACGGCGCGCTGGTCGAGCACAATGTCATGCGCAACTGCACCCGCTTGCTGCCCGAAGGGGATGCCGCCGCGGGAATCTGGCCCTGGGCCTGCGACAATACCGTCATCCAGTTCAATGAGGTCAGTGACCACAAGGCACCCTGGGATGCGCAAGGCTTCGACTCGGACTGGGATTGCCGGAACACGATCATCCAGTACAACTACAGCCACGACAACGAGGGCGGCTTCCTGCTCGTCTGCAACAACGGAGGTGCCCCGGCAAACATCGGAATCAACGACGGAACGATCGTCCGCTACAACGTCAGTTACAACGACGGACTGCGTGATCGGCCGACTTCGCACCGAGGATACTTCTCGCCGACCTTTCACATCAGCGGCCCGGTCAAGGGCACCAAGATCTACAACAACGTCATCTACGTTCCCGCCAAGCCCAGCCCAACCATCGACCGCACAATGATCCAAATGGACAACTGGGGAGGTCCCTGGCCCGAGGACACCTGGTTCGCCAACAACGTCCTTTATGTTGAAGGGGACACCCGCTATGACTGGGGCGAGAGTAAGAACCACATCTTCGAGCACAATCTCTACTACGGCAACCACGTCAACGGTCCCGAGGACGCCCACGCCGTGGTCGCCCATCCGCTCTTTGTAGCTCCTCTGACGGCCGGTGCCGGCTTCGAGACACTCGAGGGCTTTATGCTTAGGCGAGGCTCGCCGGCCATCCGGGCCGGGCTCCCCATTTCCGGGAACGGGGGGCGTGACCTCTTCGGCAACCCGCTCCCCAATGCGCTTCCACCCTGCATCGGAGTCCACGAGTTTCCAGTCACCGAGTAGGCCATCGCCGGCCCGTCAGAGCCTGGGGTTGGATCAGGGGCTTACTTTGGCGGATCGAAGCCGTTCTGAGTAGACGGCCCGTGCCTTGTGGTAGAGTTCCAGCGTTTCCCGTCGGTGATTTTCACTTCGGAAGCCATCGACCTTCCGCGTGTAATCGATTAGCTCATCCACCTTTTCGATCAGGTCCGAAATGTCGTCGGCGACCAAGACCGGGCGCCGCTCCACGAGCAGGTAGGCCGGGCTGGTATGGGCGAAGATGTTGTCCAGTGGGCACTTTTCGAACGATCGAAGCGCTATCCAGGAGCTCCGGTCGATCTGGAGCGAATGGCTCAAACCTAACTCCATCTCGCCGTTGCCCAAAGCGCGCGCCACGACCCGACCGTTCACGATGAGTTCCAGACTTTCGAGGGGGCCTTTGGACTTTGTGCTCCCGGTGATCTCGTAGGTCTGTCCCGGATTCGCCTCAAGGATCGTTCCCGGTCCCTCGCGCCCGTCGATCTGAAGCCCCAGGACTGGACCGTTCGTGCTGAAGCTTCTTCCCGCCTGAAGGGCTTCCATCAGGCTTTCATAGGTCAGACGGGTTTCGCCGAGCCGTGCATACACCCGATCGAAGCCCACCGGTGTCTCCTTGACTCCGCATGCCGAGCCGGCTGAGAGGGGCAAGTGGATTCCGGAATTGAGGATCCGGTAGTAACTGTCCATCATCCACAGGGCAAATCCACGATTGCCGCGATAGCCGAGTTCCATCGGCCAGCGAGACCAGGGCACGAGATCGGTTTCCACTGAGCGAGGCACGAAATGGTTGCAGTTGATCTCGATGAAGTCGATCTCACCGAGTGCCGCGTTGACGAAGGTATCGAGCCAGAAGAGCTTGTCCCCTTCGACCAGGCCTCCCTGTTCGTGAACTTTTCGCGTGTAGAAGGAGCTGGGCGGATAGAACTCGTGGCCCGAGAAGGGAATGGGCAGATCCGGCGCCAGGAGGATCACGGCGCCAGGTCCTCCCTGGATTCGTTCGACTTCCTGTGCGTTGGCCGTGTAGAAGTGCCGGGCATCGACGACCACCGGGAACTCGACCGGAGCACTCCATGGCCGGTTCACGTCGGCACCCCAGATGTGGGTGGTGATGGTCGGTGCAAAGTTCAATTCCTCCGCGCGAAGTATCGTGGCGAGGTCGGCGGGGTCGCGGTGAACGTGCATGTCCGCCGAGTACCAGCCTCGCTCGTTCATGTCGACCCAGCGTTTCATAGTGACGGTTCTCTCGATCGTCTTGGCGACCTGAAGTTCGAGCTCTTCCGGGAAGTACTCGAGACCCTTCTCGAATCGCAGCCGGTAGGTTCCCTCAGGGAGTCTCAAGCCGGCGTCTCCGGAAACCAGGAAGTGCTTTTCCCTCCCCTTGTCATAGGAGGGAAAGCCTGCAGGGAGGATGGGCACACCCTCTCTCCAGATGTACACACGGGCTACGACGGGTTTCCCGGAAGCCATGTCGGTCACGTGGAGCGTAACGTCGCGGTTTTGCGCCGCCCAAGCGGAGCTCCAGAGGCCGGCGAGGATCAGGGATAAGCCCGCCAACCGGAATCGATTTTTGCTCTTTCCTTCTTTCGCTCTCGACATCGAATTTCCCTCCATTCGCGGTCTCCGGCCTCGTTGAAAAATCCCCGATCCTTTCTTCCTCAACGGCGAGGGCACTCGGCGGTCTGCTGACAGCCCTCCGGAAAGGTCGGGCAAGGCTGCCCGGCCGACCTGTCAGGCAAAGCTGCCTGGACTACCTTTGGCGGCCTGCGAGCGCTGTGTCCCTATCGCGCCTCGGAAAGGTGCAGAATCTGTCCCTGTGTTCTCAATTGGGACTGAAGTTTGACGAGGTCGATCTGATGAACTCTACGGTCGGTCGCGACAGCCAGCGCCGCAGCAACTCCGGCACTCTGTCCGAGGATCATGTATTGGGGCTCCATACGGATCGATGAGTAGGCCATGTGGCTTGCTGAAACGCAGGCACAAACCAGGAGATTGCGGCATTCCTCCTGCCGGGGCAGCAGCGCACGGTAAGGGATCTCATACGGCTCGACATTGACCGTAATGTAGCCCTCCATCAGAACCTCTTTGGCCGGAACCGGGAACCGGTAAACGGTCTTCGCAATCCACTGCACCTCCCGGACATCCATGTTGTAGCCCCCCATGCCAATCGAATCGTACTTGGTTCGTCTTGACTCGAGGTCCTGCTGCGTCATGACGTACACTCCGATCATGCGCCGTGCCTCGCGGACATACAACTGATGGGGCCAGTGGTCGCTATCCACGAACTCGTCCCTTGCCAGACCCCACTGGCTCATTTCCTGACGAAGATAGTCCGGAATCGATGGGTCGTTGGCAAGGAAATAGAGGAGACCCTGGGTCCAGTCCATGTGCTGCTTCCAGATCTTCGTTCGCTCGGCATAGCTCGCTTCGGGATAGGCCCAACTGGCCGAGGGCAGGTTCGTGGAGATGGCTCCCCCGCTGTTGACGTCGGTCTTCCCATTCGGCAGACGCGAGATGCCGAGCGGATTGGAGGCTTTCCCGAAGCGCTTCTCCGTTGCGAGAAGGTACCGCCGGAGCAGTTCATAGCGATGTGGATCGTAACCCGCCGGTCTCGGAAAGGGAATGCGATTTTCCGGTACATCCGTCAGACAGAGGCGGAAACAATAGGCCTGGACCCTGCTGTCCCCCGAGCCGACCGGGCCGACCTCCTCCTCGTCGACGATGAACGGCAGCAAAGCACGGGAATCATCGAAGGGGGAGACGGCCGCCTGGAGTTGATGATTGCCGGGCTGGATCTCCCTGACTCCTGCAAGTGATTCACCGTAGACCTCTGTTCCTTCCCGGCCGACGGTGTAGGATACGCCGGCTCGTGCCAGGAGGTCCCCTTCGTAGGAAGCATCAATGAAGACCTTGGCCCTGAACTCGGAGCCGTCGTCTGCAATCAGTGACGTCAACCGTCCGTCCTCGACTTCGACCGACGCCACGCGTCGACCGAGAACGATCTTAACCGGACTCGAGCCGATCCAGTCATCGATGATCTTCTCGGCGACACTCGGTTCGAACGTCCACGCGATAGGCTCGCCATAATGATTCCCCGCACGTACGAAGAACTCCCTGGCGAAGCCGCCGATGATTCGCTGCTGGCGGTCCATGTCCGTTCGGCCCAGGCCCCCGGTCAGCATCCCGCCCAAGTGCCTTCCCGGCTCGATCAGGATCACGGAGGCTCCCTCACCCGCCGCCGCAAGAGATGCCATCGTACCACCTGCAGTGCCGCCGTAGATGACGATGTCCGCTTGGTGAACGGCCGCCCTGGCGCTCAGAGGAGAGAAGATGAACGCGGATAGAACGATGCCCGCAAAGATTCTCATCCTGCAAGCCTACCAGTGCATGGTGAAACCCCAGGCGGCGTCGTGATGATTCCGGATCCGTCGGCCGCTCCGATTCGCATGTCGGGTCTCGAGTGACGGTACGTCGCCAGTGGGTTCACGGCTCTTTCGGGACCGACGGCTGCTCGAGGAGGCCCTGCTCCCGCCACCGCGTGAGTTTCTGTTCCAGCTTCTCTTTCTGCCCGGGTGGCATCTGTTTCTCCGGCATGTATCGAAGGTACGCTTCCCACTCCTCGGCAGCGGACGCAATCTTCCCCTTTTGAGCATGGATGACCCCCAGGTGAAGCAGGGCGATGGGATAGTCGGGACCCAGTCCGGAGGATTTGATGAACAGCAACGCCCGTTCGGCCTTATCGGCATCGTGGAGGAAGAAATATGCGAGGCCGTTATAGTAATTTCCCTGGGGAGAACCCGGCTCCAGGGCTATGAGGCGGTCTGTGACACGTGCGGCATCACCCCAACTCTCCGTGTAGAGCGCCAGACGGGCAAGGGAGAGGTAGGGCTTGGTGAACTGCGGATCCGCAATGTTGGCCTGAGTAAAGGCTTTCCGGGCAGCTTGGGGATCATTCCGCTTCAGGTGGATTTCACCGGCGGCCTGCCAGGCTTCCGCAAACCGGTCGTAGAGCTTGACGGCCTTCTCAAGCTGACCAAGGGCCTTGGAGTCATGGCCTTTCTCGAGCTCGTCCAAGCCTTTCTGGTAGGCCTCGCGGGCCTGCTTGGGCGCCGAGAGAGTCGTCACGCCGATCGTGCTGGGTCCCGCAGAGTCCGCGGCCGAGATCACGATGACCCCGATATCAGGATTGTCGAAGACGCTTCGGCTCCCGAGCGGGACCGAGGTGGCAACGTACTTCTGTCCCGTACTCAGGCGGATCCGACAGCCGTTCATGTTGAACGTCTTGAAACGACTGGCAGCGAAAACGCCCTGTTTGTCGATCGAGCTGTTCCAGTGACTGTTGTCGTTCAGACCGGCATCATTGCCGACGCTTGCGTCCATCCATTTCTGGGGCTGCTGACGCTCGATCTTGAATGAAAAGGCGCCGTCCTCGCTCGTATAGACTTGCTGTTGAACCCTCCCTCCACAGTAGAGGTCGAGCTGAACAGGCTCACTTGGAGCGGAGTTATCGTTCTGAACCACTTTGCCCGTCAGGAAGAGAGTGTCATCGGATACGGGATCACCCGGGCCTCGTCCCTGGCCCCATAGACAGGTCTGGAAAACCAGGCAAAGACAAGTGATGCCGATCGACAAGGCAATGAGACCGCGGAAGGGAAGCATAGTCGGGCTCCTTCTCGACGTTGGTAGCGATGATTCCTAAGACTAACAGATTGGGCGGCGGGTTACCGAGATTTCAAAGCGACCGAGGCAGGAGCTTCAACCGAGAGCTTCTCGTCCAGGGCGACCTGCTGACGACTCAACAGATCTTCGAGCTCGATCTGGAGACGGTAGTTGCCGGATGGAATGCCCTGGAGACTGAGCAGCTTGATCAGGACGATCCGCCTGGTGGAATGGTACTGGATCGACTCTCCGTTCAGGTCGGTGGTCTTTCTGAGCACCTTCCCGTCGGATAAGAGTCTGTAGGTGACTTTCAGAGACGGCTTCAGCGTGGTCTGATCGAGTTGAGCGTTGTAAACCTGGAAGTAGAGACCGAGGACACCGTCGGTCTCGAAGGTCCGATCCAGATTGGGGAGCACCTTCACGTCGCCGATAACGAACATCTCATCGTCGGTCGGGATATTGTCAAGGACGCTGATCGAATCCGAGAGGACCAACGAACTCGTCGTGAGTCTTTCTGCCGGTGCCGACGGAAGTCTGATGCCGCGCCGAACGGAGCCTACCTGGCCACTGTTGAGATCCTTGACGACCAGATCCAGCCGGTAGAGCTGGTGGCTATCCAGCAAAAGTGGTTTCTGGTAGGCCGATTTCTGTCGAAGTCCGAACTGAAATCGGTCCTCAGGGTAACTGGTCACAAGATCATGTTCGAATTCGGTCACGATGCGGTTGGAAATCGTCGTGACTACTCCGTACAGGGCCACCTGAGCCGAATGGATTCCATCGGTTTCAACGAAAGTCAGGTTCTTGTTCGCCAGTTCGATGGTCAGAGGTACGAGAACCCGGTCGGGATCGATCTGGAAATGGTCTTCCCGTACCTGGAAGGGAAGGTTGTTGAACTGAATGTCGACTTTGACGAGTTCCTTGAGATCCGAGTACTTGATTTCCCTCGGAGACTGCACCATCGTCAGAGTCTCGTAGCGATAGAAGGGATTGTCGCGGGCGCCCTGCTCCATCATGGGATAATCCCGCTTCAACGCGTTGAAATAGGGACGATCCGCTTTGCTGGCAATGCCCAGATTCTCGGCCAGGGTCAGACCTGCACCGGGAACGTGGAGCAGCGCATCTTTCTCCTCGGGCTCGATGGCGAGTCGATATTCGCCGCTCAACGACCGATCCACGAACTCGAGCGTGATATCGTCCCCGATCCCCGGGATACTGCGGTACCGCCAAATCTCGAACGGGTAGGTAGCGGTGGTTCCTCCACCCTCGTTCATCGGCCGTTGAAAGGCACCTCCCGAAGAATGCGACTCGATCTGGGACGGAGGACCGTGGATGATGTAGATTCTTCCCCGGGCCGTCTTCCACCCCGGGAATCCGCTTGCGAATCGTTCGTTTGCATAGGCGATGCGGCGATAATGTTCGGTCTTGAATTCGTTCTCCGCGGTACGCGGATCCGGGTCCCGTCGCAACCAGAACTGTTCGATGAAACGTTCCTTCTCCTCCGGCGAAGTCAGACTCTCGAACACCGCACGTTCGTCGTCGGCGATGATGTAGACCACGTCTTCGTTCAACCACTTGGAGTAGTAATCCTGAGCTTCTTCTTGACGGACGGATTGGGAATCCTGAAAAGCCGGAACGCCGCCAAACGTGGCGCAGAGAGACAGGAGACCGCAAATTGAGAAAACCCGGATTCCCGCCCTGCATCGAAACATCGTCACGACATTATACGGCATGTGGCAGGAAGTTCGTCAGGGTCCTTCGCTCTCCCCTTGTGGCAACTGAAGTCGGGGTCCTGTGCGCTCTACTTGCCTGGCTGTCGCTGTCGGACTCCATGTCAATTTAACTCTTGTGATTTTTGGAAAGTCCGCTAGAATTGAGAATCGAGAAGCGGGAATCGAGAATCGAGAATCGAGAATCGATTGTCCGACTCCTCAGGGGGGACAGGAGTGGGATACCCAACAGTCGCTCGTAAACTGCGGCATCTCTCACGCTCGCAGGCTGTCAGTCAGCATTTGCGAGAACAAATCATCTCCGGACATCTCAAGCCCGGTGACCGACTCCTCGAGCAGCAACTGGCTCGAAGCTTCGAAGTCTCTCAACCCACTGTCCGCGAAGCGTTGAAGGAGCTGGAGTACGAAGGCTTCATCCGAAAGATCTCGCTCAAGGGAAGCTTCGTCACGCAGATCGATATCGAGGATCTTCAGAAGATATCTGAGGTCCGTTTGGTGCTCGAACAGCTCGCAGTGCGAGATGCAACGAGCAGGTTGACCGCGCGGACCGAAGAGAAACTGACTGAAGCGCTTCAGCGCTTCGAGGCTGAAGTCAAGAACGAAAACCGGGTGGAGATTCACCGATGGGATCTGGCGTTCCACAGGGCGATCTGGGAACAGAGCGAAAACGAGTACCTGCAGTCTGCCCTGCATCGTCTGGTCCCCTCCCTGTTGGCTTTCGTCCTGTCACGGCAGACGTTCGCAGGCTTTCGGGATTCCATCAGACAACATCGGAGAATTCTTGAAGGCATACTCTCCAGGGACCCTGTCAAGGCACAGCAAATGTTCCTGGAATCGACCGGCACATTCTGGTTGAAGCATCACGGGGTGCAGTTGAGTGAAGGACTCATCTGCTCATCCCGATTGGGCGAATTTAACCAAGAGGAGGGACTCTAAAATGAATCGACCTAGTGTAGGGGGAATCATCCTCCTGTTGATCCTGGCACTGGCCGCAGTTCCCGTATGGGGTCAGGCCGACCGCGCCACGATCAGCGGAACGGTCACCGATCCGTCCGGAGCAGTCTTGCCGGGCGTCGACGTCGTGGCCACGAACGTACAAACCGGGGTGCAGACCCGAGCGATCACCAACGAAGTCGGGAATTATTCGTTGCTGAACATCCCGATCGGCACCTATCAAATCTCAATCGCACTGCCCGGCTTCAAGACCTATGAGCGCACCGACTACAAAGTCACCACCGGACAGAAGGCCCGACTCGACGTTGCGCTCCAGGTGGGAGAGTTGACTGAAACGATCACGATTGCAGCCAACTCGGAGTTGATCGACACGGATAGTCCGCTCGTTTCCACCACGATGCAGAGCGAGGTCATCACCGATCTTCCCCTCTCCTTCGCCGGGGGACGAGCCGTCGAAAATTTCGCCTATGCGGTCACCCCGGGGGCGGAAGGAGACAATTGGACGTCCTTTCTCGTGGGGGGACAGGCGTTCAGTAAAGAGGTCTTGATCGACGGCATTTCGGCAACCGCCCAGATCCAGGGTCACATCGGGGAATCGAGCCCGACGATGGAGGCCGTACAGGAATTCAAGGTCCAGACCAGTGGGATGTCGGCCGAATATGGCCACACGAGTGGAGGCGTCTTCAATTTTGCACTGAAGTCTGGAACGAACAGGTTCTCGGGAAGCGCCTTTTACTACGCTCGTAACGAGGCATTGAACGCCAACACCTGGATGAACAACTGGAACCTGTCTCAAGACCCCGGGAATACGAGATACAAGCGGGCCCGTGACCGGCAGAACCTGATGGGAGGCAGCGCCGGTGGTCCCATTGTCATCCCTGGTGTCTATGACGGAACAGATCGGACCTTCATCTTCGGCGCGCTCGAGCATTATCAGCGTGAGAGCTATCAGCTCGGACCCATGAACCAGACCGTACCGATTCCGGCGTTCCTGAACGGGGACTTCAGCCAACTTCTGACTGATCAGAAGGTGGGAACGGACGCCTTGGGCCGTGACGTTTTCGCCGGCCAGATCTATGATCCGAGCACGTTGCGGCAAGTGGATGGCGCATGGGTGGCCGATCCGTTCGAGGGCAACATCATCCCCTCCGATCGGATCAGTCCGATCTCCTCCCGGATCGTTGACATCTTCCGCCAACACTACACGCCGATGGTGCCCGGCCGTCTCACGAACAATTCGGCACTCACGGAAACCAACACGCCCTGGTTCCATCAAACACAGCTGACTCTGAAGGGTGATCATGCTTTCAATGACAGTCACAAGCTGTCAAGCTCCCTCATCTGGACACAGCGACCCCGCATCCTGGTTGACCAGGGCGGGATCTGGGACCCGGAAGATTCCAACGGCTGGGGTGGGCCGCTGGCAAAATCCAGAAAGCAGGAAGTGACCAGCCGGCGACTGGTGCTGACCGACAACTATACATTCCAGCCGAACCTGATCAACACGCTTTCGTTGGCCTACAACCGCTATCGCAACCCCAGCGTCGCGACTGCGGACATTGCCGGAGGTAATTGGACCTCGGATCTGGGGCTCGGGCAGGCGGCTTACGGCAACTTTCCCGACATTTCTTTCGGCGCAGGTGTCAATGGTGTCGACATCACCGATGTCGGGTACAACGCCAACGGTTACTACGTCGGAAACACCTACATCCTCAGTGACAGCGTGGACTGGATCAAGGGCAATCACAACTTCAAATTCGGCGGCGAAGTCTGGAGGCAGGAGGAGAATGCCCCCAGCGACAACAATCTCATCAATTTCGATTTCGAAAACTGGACGACCGGACTTCCTCTTGCGTCATTCCAAAATAAGGTCGGGTTCGGATTCGCGAGTTTCCTCCTTGGAGACGTCGACGCGGCATCCCGGGGAGTCCCTCTCTCACTTTATGCGCGCAGAGGGTATGTGGCGTTCTTCCTGAATGACGACTTCAAGGTGACTTCCAGATTCACGTTGAATCTGGGCATCCGGTGGGAGCAGTCGCAGCCGATGACGGAGGCCAATGGAAACTGGGCCAATTTCACGCCGAACGTCCTGAGCACGAACCCGAACGGTTACGTGCCGATCGACCCCGGTGTTCCCGGCGCTCTGGACTATGCGACCGGACCGGACACGACATTCGAAGGCCCCCGCGACTGGAAGGCATTCGCTCCCCGTGTGGGCTTCGCTTTCCGCATGACCGACAAGCTCGTCTTGCGGGGTGGTTACGGGATCTTCTACAGCCCACTCGGGACCCAACAGTGGGGAGGCATTCCGTATGGAGTCTACGCGGCTCCCGATATCGCCGGAACGGATCGCATCCAGACAAACGGGAAGACTGTGCCCAACTTCGGGTGGGACAACGGGGGATACCCCGGCAACTTTGCCCCCGGAGGCAAGGATCCGAACTTCCTGCAGTGGGGCATGGTGGCCTTCGACGAAAACACGCTCAAGCTCGGTTACACCCACCAGTTCAACGCCAGCGTCCAGTATGAGGTGACACCCGATACCCTGATCGAGGCGGCCTACATAGGAAACAACGGGAACCGTCTTCACAGCGGTTTTTTGAGGAGGAACCAGGCGCAACGGGACGTCTTCGAGGCGATCCCCGATCCGGGTGCCTGGGTCTACGATGAGGGGAGCGCGGAGGCGGCAGGCGTCCCCTATCCCTTCCCCGGATTCTCCGGCTACGCCGGAATGGCCGTCCTGCCCTATCCGCAGGTTGCCCATTGTGGCTGGAAGTGGTGTCCATGGGGACCGCTCATCTATGTCTCGTCCCCGTTGGGCGACTCCAGCTACAACTCGCTTCAAATCGACCTGACTCGCCGGATGAGTGCGGGAATCGCAGCCAACCTTTCCTATACCTTCTCCAGGACCCAGGGCAACACGGAAAGCCTCTTCGATGAGACCTGGGACTACACCGGCGGCATCCAGGATATGTACAATCTCGGCGCAGAAGCGAACACCGTCGTTTCGTACGACCGGGCGCATGTCTTCAAGGGCTTGGCCCAGTTCGAGCTGCCGATCGGCCGCGGCCGCCGATGGCTTGCCGACAGCAATACTGCAATGGATGCGATCCTTGGCGGATGGAGCTTGACCACCATCTTCCGGTACGACACTGGCGTTCCCCTGGGAGTCAATCCCGACGTCTGGGTGCCGGGTTGGACCGATCCGTCCAATGGAGCCGTCTATGCGAACGTGGCCTCCAACGGCAACTTTGCCACCAGCTTTGACCCGCAGGGCTTCAACCCCGGAAGCACCTCGGATCCGGGTAACAACTACTTCAATCCGGGCAACTTCTCACAGCCGTCCTACGGAATGCTCGGAAACGGAGCGAGACGTTACGATCAGCTGCGCGGCTTCGGGACGGCAAGTGAGGACATCGGGCTCATGAAGTACTGGAATGTCGCGGAGACGGCGCGACTCCAGTTCCGAATGGAGATGCTGAACGTCGGCAATCGCCATTACTTCCAGAACCCCCAGACGAAGATCACCAACGGTGCGACTTTCGGTCAGGTGATCTCGACCGAAGGGACGCCAAGGAACATCCAGTTTGGTCTTCGGCTGAACTGGTAGGTCCGCCGACCCGGGCATAGCTGAGAGCAGGGGAGAGAACGCCGTGTTCGCTCCCCTGCTTCTCCTGTTGAAATACTCGGATTCTCTACCCACCGTCTTTTCTGGTCGAATCCTTCGGTAGGCTTGAAGCCTGCCAGACATTCCAGGCCGGAAGCCCGGATGACTCTTCGGAAGTCCGACAGACCGCCGGACCATCCCGGGCGAAGGCCGGATCCTTCTGAGGGCCACGGGTCGGCGCCTCACACTGGCTTGTCGAGAAACCGCAACGGTGGCCGATAACGATCCGGGTTGCGCTTCTCCAGAAAGGGGCAAAGAACTGATGTCGTATCCGTTGAAAATCTTTCGAAGCGTAGGATTCTTACCCTTCCTGCTTTCTCTCTTCGCTGGATCGGTGTCCGCCTTCGAGGGGGAGCAACCTCTACCGATCCGTGATTCTCAGCTCGCTGTGATTCAGACGGATCGAGCTTCTGTGTTCAGGGATCCGGACTCAGCTGCCATCACGATCACTTTTGACTATGTTGACGGCAATGCGGAGGTGAGATTTCCCCTCTCGGCTCTTGGCTGGCCGACAGATTGGTCCTCTTATGCGTCGCTTCGATACACGTTTCTGACGACATCCCAGGAGCCGGTAGCTATCGGATTTTCGGACGGAGAAAAAACGAAATTCGCCATCACCGAACCGCTGCCGGGAATTCGCATCTCCGGAGTCATACCCTTTTCGATCTTCGTCCAGACGACCTCCATGACGCCGCTGTTGCCCCTCGGTTACAAGATCTGGCCACAACGGCTTTTCACGTTCGAAAAGGTCAAGGAACTGATCGTCCAAATGAAGTCTCCCAACCAGGCATCGCAGCTGACGCTTTACGATCTGACTCTTCTGCCCGACGTTCCCCGTGACGACATCCTGGACAAGAAGCCACTCATCGATCGTTATGGACAGTGGATTCCGGAGAACTGGCCCGGCAAAGCTCACAGCGACGAGGAGCTTAGGCAACTCTGGAAGGCGGATGTTCTTGAACCTGCCGAGTACCCCTATTGCGAACTGGGAGGCGACCCCGGTCTTCAGCTCGAGGCAAGTGGCTTCTTTCGTACCGATCAGGTGGACGGGAAATGGGTCCTCGCGGATCCGCACGGGCATCCCTTCTATTCGGCAGGAATCGACCTCGTGGGATACAACCCGGGCAGTTTCGCCACTGACGTCCAGGGAAGGGAATTCCTGTTTCAGGAACTGCCTGAGGAGGGTCCATCCTGGCTCGACCCGGGACGCGTCGTCAGTTTCTATATGTCCAACATCATGAAGCGTTTCGGATCGGCCTGGCAGAAAGAGTGGAACCGACAGATCGTTGAGAGGCTGCGCCACTGGGGATTCAATACGATCGGTAACTGGTCGGATCGCGATCTCGCCGTCCACAGCGGCATGCCGTACGTATTGCCGTTGTCGGGCTGGACGACCGAGAAGCGATTCCCCTTTCCCTACGACTTTCCGGATGTCTTCTCCGATGAGTTTGCTCAAAACTGCGATCGGGCCGCCCAAAAGCAGGTCGCCGAGCTGAAGAACGATCCCAACCTGATCGGCTGGTTTCTTGGAAATGAGCCCAGGTGGGCCCGGGACTTCGGAGCCCTCCAGAGCTGGCCCGAGATGGTGCTGGCAGATCCCGACGAGTCAGCCACGAAGGCCAAGCTCCAGGCACTGCTGGCCGAGAAACCGAATGAAGCGCAACGCATCAGGGACGAGTTCCTCTTCACCTGCGCCCAGCAGTATTTTGAAACCGTCATGCAAGCCGTTCGACGCTACGATCCGAATCATCTCATCCTGGGTATCCGTTTTGCCGGTAATCCGGAGGATCGCTGGATCGAGATGAGCCGGATGTTCGATGTGTTGAGCCTCAACGTCTACTCATCGACGTTCCGACCCGAACCCGAACGGATGGAGCGCCTCTCGAAGCTTTCCGGACGACCCATCATGATCGGGGAGTTCACTGCGGCAACGCCCGGTCGGGGTTTGCAGGGACTCTTCTACTACGTTCACAAGGTTCGGGATCACGCCGAGCGGGGCAAGGCCTACCGCTATTACGTGGAGACCTGTGCCTCGAGTCCCTACATCGTCGGAGCCCACTGGTTCCAGTTGGTCGACGATCTGCCCACGGGTCGCTCGAGCGACGAAGAGAGGCTGAATTACGGCTTCATCAATGTCATCGATCTGCCCTATCCGGAACTCGTCAATGCCGCTCGGGCCACCCACAAACGGCTGTACGAACTCAAGCTGCGCGGTGCCCGACCTTTTTCGGAAGTGCCGGTCTCGAACTGAACAAGCAGGATGCTCATCCCACTCCCGCTATCGTGACGCCAGACGAGGGTCGAGCTCCACGGCGATCTGCTTTTCGCGATGGGCTTCCGCCTCTTTCCCTTGGCCGGCGAGAGCTCGGGAGAGCTGGAAATGGCAGATGGCGTTTTTCGGGTCAAGTGAGATTACCTGGCGAAAGGCTGCCTCGGACCGGCTCCACTGCTGCTTCGACAGCAGCAGGTTACCCAGGTTCTGCCACGCGGAGACGTAAGTGGGACGGGCACGGACGATGGTTTCCAGTTCCGCCATTGCCTGGTCGTCCCGTCCGGTCACATGGTAGAGACCGGCGAGGTTGTTGCGGGACTTGTAGTCGCCCGGAGCGATTCTGAGGATGTCGAGGAGCTGTCTTTCCGCGTCGGCAAAGTTTCGCTGACGCATCAACAGGGTCGCATATCGGCCTCGAGCAAGCAGATTCTCCGGATCTTCGGCAACGGCCTTGCCGTACGCTTCCAGAGACTCTTCTAGCCTTCCCGACAATTCGAGTGTCCAAGCCTCCAGGAAATCGAGCCCTTTGATCTCGGGCGCGCCCGTCCGCAGCCGTTCGATGCGCTCCAAAGCGTCGGAGGGGATCTCACCGGACGAGAGGCTGTTGAGCATTCCATGATATTCCTCGAAGGCTTCGATCCGGTCCTTGGGGTCAATCCTGTTCGATCGCGCGGACCCAGTCGGTCCGGTTGCCACGTAGCCGAGCGTGGAAAGCTTCTTGAGCAGCTCGGTATCGACCTCCTTGTGCATTTCGTCGGTCTTCGGCTTCGGAAGACCCGAAACGAGCCTGTCCAACTGCTTTCGGAGCTTGCGGGCAACTTCGGGGACCTCGTCGACAAGATTCCGTTTCTCATGGGGATCCGCTGCCGTGTCATATAGTTCCGCCCTGGGTGCCTCGATGAACTTCATGTTCCCGAGGCGAATCGATCTCAGTGGGCTCCAGCCGAACTGCAGATTGGGAACGAAACTCTCGGCGTAGACTCCTTTCTCCGGGAGGTGTTTGCCGGAAAATACCGGAACAAGTGATCGACCCTGTACCTCCCCGGGGATGGGGAGTCCGGCCAACTCCAGGATCGTCGGCATCACATCCTCCAGGGATGCGGGCTCGGGCACGTCCCCGTCAGGGCCCGTTCGGCCGCGCGCAGGCCTGATGATCAATGGGACGCGGAGCGTGGAATCGTAGATGAAGAACCCGTGTCCCGACTCGCCATGTTCGCCCAATGCCTCCCCATGATCGGAGGTCAGAACGATGTTCGTACCGGCAAGAATTCCATTTTCGCGTAGGTAACGATCGATCCGCCCGAGGTTGCGGTCGACGCGCGAAACCTCCCAATTGTATCCATCCGGTCGTGGCATATGGACGTCATAGAAATGGATGAAGGCGAAAAAGTCCTGACTGTGATGCCGGGCCAGCCAGGCAAGGAAGGAATCGGTCACGACGTCGCTCGAGCGCTGCAGTTGGGTAGAGGCAAGCACGCTCTCGATCGGCGTGTCGAACTGCTCGTCGAAAACGTCGAATCCCTGCGCCAATCCAAACTCGGAAGCCAATACGTAGGAGCCGATGAAGCCCGCCGTTGTGTAGCCGGCTTTCTGGAACACTTCGGCCAGCGTCACCCGAGCGTCATCCAGACGAAAACCGGCATTTTCCCTGATCCCATGGGTGACGGGCAGGATTCCGAGCAGCAGGGTCGAATGGGCGGGCAGCGTCAGAGGCGTTTCCGAGTAGGCGTGTTCGAAGCGGTATCCTTCCAAAGCCCAGCGATCGAAATTGGGGGTCGCGTTTTCCCGGTACCCGTAGCAGCCGAGTCGATCCGCCCGTAGAGTGTCGACACTGATCAGGATGAAGTTCTCTGCCTTGGCCGATACCGGCTGAAGGAAGAAGATGATTGCGCTCAAGGCGAGGAGTTTCCACCGGCCCACGGTCATACAGCATAGCAAACCCAGGCAAATGGGTCTCGAACCTTGCGGATGAGGACCCGAGGGTGTAGATGAAGGAGGGAGACGATTAGCATGATCAAACGAATCGCAGTGGCTTCTGGACTGGCTCTTCTGCTTCCGAATTTGCTTCAGGCCGAAGCACCGAAATTCGACACCATCCTCTATGGGGCTGCCTACTACCATGAGTACATGCCCTACGAACGACTCGATCGGGATGTGGATCTCATGAAACAGGCGGGGATCACGGTGGTCCGTCTCGGTGAATCCACCTGGACGAATTGGGAACCCCAGCCCGGGCAGTTCGAATTCGCGTGGATGGAGCGCATTCTCGACAAAATGCAGGGGGCTGGTATCAAGGTCATCCTCGGTACTCCGACTTATTCCATCCCTCCCTGGCTCTACAGGCTGCATCCCGAGATCGTGGTTTCCCACTTCGGCGAAGCTCCTCCATCCGATCGCGAGGGCTATTCGACCTATCCGGATCGGATTGCGCCCGGAGCCTATGGCCCGAGGCAGAACGTGGACATCACGCACCCCGCGTATCTCTATTATGCAGAACGGGTGATCCGCAAGGTCGTGTCCCATTTCAAGGACCATCCTGCGATCATCGGGTACCAGATCGACAACGAGACTCACCCTTCGAGCATTCCGACGGACCACACGAACAAGCTGTTTTCCGACTATTTGATGACAAAGTTCAAGACCGTCGACCGCCTCAACAAGATCTGGGGGCTGGCGTACTGGGGACAATTGATCGGGGACAGGACGGAGCTGCCGCCTATCGACGGCATTCTGAATCCGGGCTGGAAGCTGGAATGGGAGCGCTTCCAGCGCCGGACGGTGACCGATTTTCTGGCCTGGCAGGCGGCAATCGTTCGTGAGTATGCCCGGCCCGACCAGTTCGTGACCCACAACTTCGTAGGAGGAGCTCGTACCGATATCGACCAGCCGGCCATCGCGCGGTTTCTCGATATCGTCGCGGTCAATCCCTACTTTCGAGTTCAGGACGAGTTCGACGGGGAAGCGATCGCCTTCTCAGGCGACCTGAACCGCTCTCTAAGACGGCAGAACTATCTGGTCACGGAAACCAACGCCCAGGGCATCGGGTGGGATTCGCGGGGTCAGCAGCCTCCCTACGACGGCCAGCTCCGACTCGGCGTGTACAGTCACATCTCCAGCGGAGCCAACATGGTAGCGTACTGGCACTGGCATTCGCTTCACTACGGTCAGGAGACCTACTGGAAGGGAGTTCTCTCCCATGACCTGGAACCGAATCGTGCCTATCGAGAGGTGAGTCGGATCGCGCAGGAGCTTCGCAAGACAGGCCCACGGCTGGTCAATCTCGATATCCGCAACCAGGTGGCGATTCTGTTCAGCATCGATTCCTTCCATGGGCTCCGTTTCATGCGTTTCAGTGACCGTGTTAACTATATGACTTTGCTGAATCAGCTTCACCGGGCACTCTACAACATGAACGTAGGGGTTGATTTCGTGTTTCCCGAGACCGAGGATCTCGCTCGGTACAAGGTTCTGCTCGTTCCGCCGCTCTACGTCGCCGACGACAGCCTCCTCACTCGGCTTTCCGACTTCGTCAAGAATGGCGGGCACGTCCTGATGTGCTTCAAGAGCGGCTTTACGAACGAATACTCCACGGTGCGATGGGAGAAGGCCCCAGGCCCTCTCCGTGAGGCCGCCGGGTTCACGTACCAGGAATTCTCCAGTTTGACGGAGACCCTGCGCCTCGAGGGCGATCCCTTTCACGTCGGGGATGCGAATCAGGTCTCCGTTTGGGCAGAGTTTCTGTTGCCCGAGACAGCCGAAGTCCTCGCCCGTTACGAACATCCCTTCTTCGGGCGATTTCCGGCCATCACCCGAAACGGCTACGGGAAGGGGACACTCACCTACGAGGGCACCTATCTGAGCGATGGGCTACAGGCAGCCGTATTGAAAGATGTCCTGGGTTTGGCGGAATTAAGCGCGTCCGACCAGGATGTACCGCAAGCAGTTCGAGTCAAACACGCCCGGTCGGCCGATGGACATCCGATCCATTTTTTCCTCAACTTCTCCGGAGAAACCCAGAAACTGCCGTATGCTTATGCAGACGGAAGCGAGATCCTGAGTGATACCGAACTGCATCAAGGCGATCCGATTACACTGGCCCCCTGGGATCTGGCGATTGTCTTCGAGTGACCATTGCGGTGGTAGTCGAATCGGTCGGGGACTTCACGGGTTCCCGGATCCGGAGATTCTTTCGCAGAATCGCAGGTCGCTGAGGGCTGCACTGGTCTGGCCGGCCCTCTTGCTGCTCGTCCTGTCGGTCGCCGACCTGGTTGCCTCGAGCTCGGCCTTGGAGTACTTTCGGAAAGGGGACTTCGAGAACGCCGCTGCCGCCTTCGAAAGGCAAAGGAGGGATGGGGCCCTTCTTCCGGAACATCTTCTGTATTTCGGGGACTCTCTGCTTCAGTTGATGCGTTTGCCGGAGGCAGAATCCGTTCTCGAGGACTATACCTCCCATTTTCCCGATGATGCCCGGGGGTGGCATCACCTGGGCTTGTGCCGATTCGCTCAACTGGAGTTCAACGGGGCCGTCGAATCTCTGGAACATAGTCTTTCTATCGAACCCGACCAGCCTGAGGCTTTGAAACTGCTCGGAAGAGTATTCGTCGCGAAAGGAGTTCCCGCGGCCGCTGAACGTGCTTTCGTCCGTGTCCTCCGGCAGTGGCCGTCCGATCCCCAGGCCCACTACTTGCTCGGGCGGCTGTATCAGTCGGCCGATCGCCTGCGCGAGGCCGCCGGCGAGTTGGAGAAGACTGTCGAGCTCGATCCTGCCATGGCCAAAGCCCACGCCTATCTCGGTTCGGTATGGTTTGCGCTGGGTGAAATCGACCGGGCGGAACAGCAGTTCAAGAAAGCTCTCCGCCGGACCGGGCGTTCTGCCAACCGCGACTTCGTGCCCTACCTCGAATACGGCATCTTTCTCTATCGGTTCGACCGAATCCAGGAAAGCGTGGAGGTTCTGACCACTGCTGTCGAGTTGGCACCCAATGAGGTGGAAGCCCGATTCGAATTGGCCCGTGCGCTTTACCGGTCGCACAAGCTCGAGGAAGGCCGGAAGCAGGTCGAAGCAGCCCTCCGGTTATCGCCGAAAGAAGGTCGACTGCACTATCTAATGAGCCGGATCTGTTTCGAGTCTGGGCAAACCGCCTGCGGCAAGGAGCATGCGGCATTGGCGAGCGAGGGCCGGCAGCAATGAAGTCGACGGAAGCGGTACCGTTCTTCCTCGTGACATTTGCCGCTGTTTCGCTGACGGCCCTGGGGAGACCTGCTGAGCGGACCGAGCGTGACCAACCTTCCGAGAACTCGATCCTCTTCCGGGAAATCTCCGAGCAAGCCCGCGTTCACTTCACCGTGCGCAACTCGGCCGAGGGCAAGAAATACCAGATTGAAACGATGATCGCCGGTGTCGCTTTGTTCGACTTCGACAATGACGGGCTGCTCGATTTGTTCATCGCCAACGGAGCCCACATTCCCGACTTCAGCAAGCAGCAACCCGAGTATTGGAACCGTCTCTACAAGAACCTTGGGGGAATGAGATTCGAGGACGTTACGGAGAGAGCCGGGGTGAAGGGAGCGGGATTTTCCATGGGCGCCGCCGCCGCAGACTACGACAATGACGGATGGACCGATCTGTACGTGACGGGAGTCGATCGGAATATCCTCTATCGCAATCAAGGTGACGGGACGTTCGAGGATGTCACCCGGGAAACCGGGACCGGAGCCTTTTTAAAAGGATCCGGAAAGGCTTGGTCGGTTGGAGCGGGTTGGCTCGACTTCGATTCGGATGGAGACCTCGACCTCCTTGTTGTGAACTACTGCAAATGGGATCCCGAAACAGAACCCACCTGTGGGGCGTCTGCACCTGGTTACCGTACCTACTGTCATCCCCGGCTCTACGAGCCACTCCCCGATATCCTGTATCGCAACGAGGGCGACGGGACGTTCACCGACGTCTCCGACAGCACCGGCATCAGCCACTATCTTGGGAAGGGTATGGGCGTCAGTTTTGCCGATTTCGACGGGGACGGCCTCGTCGACATCTTCGTCTCCAATGACGCCTGGCGCAATTTACTCTTCAGAAATCGGGGCGGGCACTTCGAGAACATTGCGATGGAAGCCGGTGTCGCCTACATCGACAGCGGCCGGCCGGTCTCGGGAATGGGAGCCGATTCAGGAGATTACGACGGCGACGGACTTCCCGATATCTTCATGACGGCCCTCTCGAACGAGACCTTTCCCCTGTTTCGGAATCTCGGCAATGGCCTGTTCCGAGACGAGCGATTTTCGTCCGGGATCGGCGTCTCGTCGATGCCGTACGGAGGCTGGAGCCTCGGGATGATCGATTTCGACAACGACGGAGATCTGGATCTGTTCACGGCGGGCGGCCACGTTCAGACGAACGAAGAGCTCTATTCGACGCGTGCTTCGAAACAGACCAACCGGATTTTCGAGAACCTCTCGAACGGCAAATTTCGGGATGTCTCCAGTCAGTGTGGAGCCGATTTTCAACAGACCGGCCTCCACCGAGGAGCGGCCTTCGGCGATCTGGACAACGACGGCCGAATCGACGCCGTGGTGACCCGCCTAAACGAAAATGTCGAGATCTTCTGGAACCGGACCCGTGAGGCCGGTGAGTTCCTGCTCGTAACTCTCCAGGGACAGCGATCGAATCGCGACGGGCTGGGCGCCGAGCTGATTCTGACGCTGGATGACGGGAGGACGATCCACCGCTATTGCAAGACGGCCGTCGGTTATGGTGGTTCCAGCGACAGGCGCGTGCATTTCGGCTTCAAGAAGCCTGCGTCGATTCGGAAACTCGACGTCATATGGCCGGGAGGTCACCGTCAGACGGTGACGGATCCGACCCCAGGTGCGGTTCTTGTCAAAGAGGAGTGACATGGCCGGCCGGCACCTTCAGAGGCGACGCTTGGCCGCTCGATTCCTGTATAGCTTCGCGTCGACGGCCCGAGCCATCCGCTTCACGTCCAGAGGCCGGTCGAGGAACCCGGCGATGCGACGGACCTCGCGCGAGGGCTCTCGCAGGATCCCACCGTAGTCCAGGTAGAGTACGTCGATGTTCGGCCGGTCGGAGAGCCAGCGATCGACGCGCATCAGATGATCTTCGAACAGCGCGGCCATGCGTCGGTCGTGCCCGTCGACGGGCTCTCCGCGACGTCGCAGCATAGTCCGCTGGGAGGCCAGGACTTCATCCATATTCCGGCGCATGAACAGGACCTGGTAATAATTGTTGGGCGGAAGATCCGTCAGGAGCCTGGAGATGATCTTGATCGCATGTCCCCGCGCTTCGATGAGCCAGGATTTGTCGAGCGGTTTGTCGAGTTCCTTGACCTGCTCCAGTTCGAAGTAACCGGCCGGGTTTTCCTCGTCCGGTTTCCGCTGTTCGTCCGTGAACAGGGGGACTCCGCCTGCCCCGAGCATCTGCATCATCATCGATGTGCCGGAGCGGGGAAGACCGGAGACGACGATGACGGGCTCGCCGAACCGCAGCCGGTCCCAGGCGCGCAGCCATCGATGAAGGAGCGACCTAGACCTCGACACCGAGCGCTCCCTTGACACTGAAAACGACGACGAGTGAGAGAACGAAATACACCACGAGCCAGTGGAGATGAAAGCCGACGAGGACCAGATCGAAAACGGGGTAGGCTACCTGAATCGCACGCACCGGGCTCGAGTTCGGAATTGGTGCCTCCCCCGGGTAGAGAAGATTCGCGAGCAGGCTCTTTGAACGCACACGGGCGACCCGCCGCCATCGGGCGTCGACGAGAATTTGCTTGGTGGCTGTGCTTTCGCCGTTTCCGATCTCCACGCGGAAGTTTCCCTGACGCTCGGCGCGCACCCTCCACGCCACCTCGCCTCGCGACGGGATGCGCACCGGTCCCGCCTCCAGCCGAAGTCCCTCGGGCACCTTCAGCTGGTATGCATCAACGGATGCTCCCGGCTCGACGAACGACTTCACCAGGATCGCTTCCCCGGGCTGGAAAGGCCGCCGGGAGAAGTTCGGATGGAGCTGGGCCAGGATCAAAAGGAGAGGGACCGCGAGAACGAGCATGGGCCGGACGGAGTGGCGGGCGTAGCCGAGCGTGTCTCGCAGGATTTCCCGCTCGAGGTCGATTACGGTCCGGATCTCGTGGCGATAAATGCGGACGGCGAGCAGGTTCCCGCGGATGGTACGCCGGATCCGGCCGATCGCCTCCTGGTTCGAGAACTTCCCGAAACCCCAGACAAGGAGGATCCCCCCGAGGGCCGAGATCCACACTAGGGCCCAAAGCGGCGAGATCCCGCGAAAGGGATACAGCAGAAAATCGACCAGGGCGCCGAGGGCGGCATTCACAGAAGCGATCAAGGTCATGAGCATCACGTCTCCCGGTCAGGAGATATAGCCGAGTCCTTTGAGCCGTTTGCGGACCTCCTCTTCAGAGTCCGACTCCTCCAGCGCCCGCAGTTCCTTCTCCAGGACATGTTCGATGAACTCCTCCGCCGAGGAGTATCCGGCCATCTGCGCATATTTCCTCACCCGCTCGAGCAGATTCTTTCTCAGCCGCACTTTCGACGTGTCGAACATGACGTTCTCCTGTACTCTCCTAATCGCCCAGACAATCCCGTCCCTCCATTCCGGCAGCCTTCTCGACATCATACTCATCCAGGATGGCCACGGTCAGATCTTCGAGCGAGGGATCGTCGACGGTGATCGGTCGATTGGAGATCAGGACCCCCGGCACCAACCGGTGGTCGATACAGTGGTCTCCGCTCCAGGGATCGAGGTTGTCGACGAAGACCGGGTATGGGAAGCTTCCGAGGGGGCTCGTCCAGGAGCTCCGGTAGCCGCGGTTGTAGCCGACGATCAGATCCGGGCCGTCCGCCGCGTAAGGACCCGAAAAGTCCCGCCGGGGACGCACGAGTTCCGTCACCACTGCTTCACCGGCCTTGGGGTCCCGTAACTCGAACAGATCGTGCTCCAGCTCGTCCAGGAGTCGGTCGTAGTCTCCGGGTTCGACGATTCCCTCCCGCTCCCGGCCTTTCAAGTTCAGATAGATGCCGTTGAGTCCGACGGCGTACGCACGCGTCCGACTCCAGTCGACGTTCATGAACAGGGGATACTGCCCTTGCTTCCTCGGATCGAGCAGCTCCACGTACCCCTTCGACAGGAGCCAGGTGTTGAGGTTCACCTGCCGGTAGAAGGGGGCGAAGCCGTGATCCGACATGATGACGAGCGTGGTGTCGTCGTCCAGATGGGCGAGCGCCCGCCCGACGGCGTCGTCCATCTCCCGGTACAGGGTGCGGATGCCGTTCTGCAGAAGATCATCCGGCTCGTAGAAGGGGTGATGCGGATCCATACTCCCCCACAGCATGTGGGTTCCCTGGTCCAAACTGGAGAAATAGAAGAAAAGCAGCCCTTCGTCGAATCGGCCGAGCAGATAGTCGAGCGCTTTCATTCTCTCCCGGTAGACCGACTGGGACTGCTGCCAGAACTCGTGTCCGTCGAAGATACCGCTCGTGTAGGCCTTGGTGTCTTCCGGGAACTCCTGCGTGTAGAAGTAGCCGAGCCGGTCGCACAGCTCCTCGGACCAGCCTGGCGGATTGGAGAAGGGCATGGCAGGGTCTTCGGGGTTGATCTGAAGCGGGGTGACGTAGAGCTTGAACTCGGGCCGGATCGACTGAAGGTAGAAGCGGCCGACGGCGCTCACACTCTCCAGATACGGAATCGCCTCGAAGTCCACCCGGATCCAGTCGCTCCATTCCCCTTCCGGGAGGATGAACTCATGACCCTGGACTTCGAACTTGGCGACCGGCTTTTCCGGATCGAGATAGACATCGAAGCCCAGGATCAGGTTGGGATGTTCCGGCTGGTCGTCGAATCCTGCGATGACGCGGAACTCGTTGGGAGGACCGACCAGTTCTGCATGGACGTGATCCTCACGGACCTCCACCTCATGGATCTCTCCTCCGTTGATCTCCGCGCTGTGGAGAGGGGGATCCGTGGTGTAGTAGGAGAAGGTGCCCGAGGTTCCCCGGATGTCGGGAGTGCCCATTCCGGAGATGGACCGGCCGGAGGATTTCGCCGGAGGGAAGTTGGCCGGAATGCGGAAGACCGTCGTCGGGACGCCGCGGCTTTCGAGCCGCTGCCAAAACGCCGTTCCCTTTCGATGCTGTTCGACGTAGCCCGAAGTCAGCGGGATCCTCCAGCTTCCGAGACGAATCGTCCAGCCTGGAGCGACGGCGGCCGACATTGCGGGCTCGAGCGCCAGGGTCGCGGGGTCGCGCGTCAGAAAGTCGAAGATGTCGTGGCCGCCGGGATCGAGTCCCGTGATGAAGGTCGACCACGCGACCGGACTCTGAGGCGGCACGCTCGTCTGAAGCGGCTTGAACGACCCGCGGTCGACGACGCGCTTGAAGTTGGGCAGGTCTCCCGCCCCCATGAACCTCTCGAGAAGCCCCGGGTCCAGACCGTCGATCCCGAGGATGAGCACTTTGTGGCTGTGTTCCCGAGGTTTGTCGAAGAAGATCGAGCCGAGCAGGGCGAGGGCTCCGACGGCAAGCGCCAGGGTGACGATCCGTTTCACGCGCTCACCGCCTGCTCGAAATGGTCTTGTCGCACGTCTTTCCCGGTGAGATCCGAGAAGATGGACCGCCCGTCACAGTGCTCCGGCACCGGAATCCCGAAAAGGTCCAGGATCGTCGGTCCCACGTCCATGATGTCGACCGATGTCCGGTCCATCGGTCGGTTGGCGAAAAAGATACCCGGCACGTCGGCCGGGTTCATGCAGTGATCGCCGCTCCAGCGCTTGCGGTTCTCGACGATCACGTCGGTGGTGACGACACCCGTGGCACACTCCCACGAGACGCGATACCCGGGCGCGAAGCCGACGATCAGATCCGGTCCTTCGTTGGCGTACGGTCCCGTGTACTCTTCGGCGGTGTCGTAGACCTTGCGCACGACCGGCTCGTCTTCGTCCTTCAGTTCCTCGAGCCCGGCCCGGATGGCCTGCTTGAGGGCTCGGACTTCTTCCCCGGGGCTGACGATCCCCCGACTCTCCCGATCGCGCACGTTGAGGTAGATGCCGCCGATGCCGGCCGCCCAGGCCCGGGTCTTCGTCCAGTCGACGTCCCGGTAGTAGTCGGCACCCGTCGGCGCTCCCTGTCGCAGTGCCAGAAAGCCGTTTTGGTGCAGCCAGGTGTTCAGGTTGACGCCCTTTCGGAACGACTTGAAGCCGTGATCCGACATGACGAACATCACGGTCTCGTCGTCGATCTCGTCGAGCACCTGACCGACCAGCCGGTCCATGCGTCGATACATCTCGTCGATCGTGTTGCGAAACCGCAACCGGTCGCGTCCCTGGTTGGCCGGGTGCTCCTCGTCGAGGTAGCGCCAGAACATGTGCTGGATCCGGTCGGTCAAATCGAATACACAGACCACACATCCCCGTTGCGTCTTCCTGACGGCATCCAGGAACATCCGTTCCCGTTCCTCGTGGATCGCGT
Source organism: uncultured Acidobacteriota bacterium (assembly GCA_963823995.1). Lineage (GTDB taxonomy): Bacteria > Acidobacteriota > UBA6911 > RPQK01 > JAPXNP01 > JARRKC01. The sequence continues at coordinate 2,065,755 of CAWGNQ010000005.1, read as the reverse complement.
AGGCCTGCTCGAGAAAGGCCGCTTCATCGAGAATGCCTTCGTTCAATGCCCAAGTGTCTTCGGCCAGGCCGGCCGTCGCGAAAGCCCCCTGGGTCCGGGCCAGGTAGACGGCATAGGTGAAAGGATGGGAGATCGGCAGGGCGGGTCTTTCCGGATGGATCTGGATCGGGGTCATGTAGAGGCGAAACTCGGGATCCAGTTCCTTCAGGTAGAAGCGGGCCAGGCCCCGGACCTTGAAGCCGAGGCCCGCCTTGAAATCGAGGGTGACCCAAGGTGTGTACTTTTTCACCCGGAGAGGAATCCGCTGTCTGCCGACGCTCAGTTCGCACTCGGAGTCGGAGCCGGTTCGGCGGATTTTGAAGGGAAGGCTCAGAGGTCTCGCGCCTTCGACCAGTGGGTTCTCCGGCCCCGGAATCGAGGCCGTCCAGGTTCCGCTGCGACGTTCCACCAAGATGACCTGTCCACTCGTCAACCCGGCCTGCTCCTGCGCGTCGCTCGTGAAATAGGAGAATGTCCCCTGGGTGCCGAGCAAGTCGGGCACCGACATGGCCGAGAGGAGCGCCCCGTGGAACTTCTCAGCCGGGAACGTGATCGGCACCCGGAGGATCGTACTGAAGATGCCGTGATCCCCCAGAATGCTCCAAAACGACCGGCTCTTGCGATCGAATCGGATGAGCGGTCGTCGAAGCGGCAGGCGGTAGCGGCCGATCCTCAGCGTGCGGCGCGCAGGCTCCACCCGCGCCGAGCAGAGTTCGGGCAGGTAGGACTTGCGGTTGGGAAGGAGGAAGTCGAACACCCGGTGTTTGCCCGGATTCGATCCGGTCTGAAACGAAGACCAGGCGACCGGCGACTCGGCCGGCAGCGAGGTCTTCAGCCTCACATAACCTCCCCGGTCGCGAAGCCGGGCGAAGTTCGGCAGCGCGCCTTCGGCGAGCATGCGGTCCGTGATCTCCGGATCCTGTCCGTCGAAGCCGACGACGACGACCTTTCGCGCGCGGGCATCGGCGAGCCCGCGGCGTCCACGCAGGATCAAAAACGCCCACCGGATCGGCCAGGTCAGAAGCGTCAGGAAGGCGACCAGCAGCGAAGTGAGGAGAATTAGAAACGAAGAGACGAACGCAAATCCCGCACCCGGCCCGATGTAGGCTGCCGCCGGAAGCGGTGCGACCAGACTGATCCCCAGAAACAGGATCAGAAGAGCCAGGATTCGTCTTCCGCCTCGCACTTTCCCCTTCGCTCGGGTGAATTCGGACACGGACGATCCATGCCGTGTCCACGGCACCCATCCGAATCCACATAGTACCGTAACCCGGCTTCTTCGGTTCAATCGGTCCGCTGCTCGATCAACGTCGCAAACCGCTTGTTGATGGCCAGTGCCGGATCTACCGGTACGTCGACCGGAAGGCAGTCCGGAGGGATGTGCACCTCGGGAAGTGATCGGAGCTGCTTGCCTTCGAATTGTGGGAGCCATTGCTTCTCCGCTTCCAGCAGCTCACCGCACATCTCACGAATTTCACGCAGCGTGCAGACTGATGCAGTCAGCGGATCGAGTGCGACCGCATGCATGACACCCTCGGGCTCACCCGAAAGTGCGGCCTGAGCCGCCAGAATCTGCACATTGACATTCGTCAGACACGCGGCGGCGCATTGCGCGGGAAGCGCGCCGACCCGCGTGGCGTGAATCCCGGTTGCGTCTGCAAAACAGGGGACCTCCACGCAGCATCCGTCCGGCAGGTTCGTGATGTACCCGTCGTTGCGGACGTTACCCATGAACCGGAAGGGAGTGCCGGTCGCGACGGCTTCCATGATGTAGGAGCAGTACTCCACGCTGCGGCTTTCGATCCGGGGAGATTCGTATTCCAGCGGATCGTGAAGGGCGTACTTGTCTGCCAAGGCTTTTGTGTACTTGTAGTAGGCACCGCTTTCGCCGCCGAATGCCGGCTCGTCGCAATAGGTCTCGAGTGCCTTCCGGTTCTTGCGGAACCAGGGGAGGTACTCGCTGAGATGGCCGGTGCTCTCCGTCATGAAGTAACCGAAGTGACGGAAGACTTCCCCTCGGACTTTCTCGTTCTTGTAGTACTCCGGTTTCTCGAATTGCTCGCGAAGCAGTGGATACAGATCCCGCCCCTGGTGCTCGAGACGCAGAAACCAGTCCATGTGGTTGATCCCGCCGCACGTGTAGACGATGTCCTCTTTGGGAACTTCGCAGTAGCCCGCGATCAGGTCGAGGGTGGTCTGGACCCCGTGACAGAGTCCCACGAAAGAGACGGAACTTGCCTGCCCAAGAGCCAGACAGTTGGCGGCCATGGGATTCGCGTACTGCAGCATCACAGCACCCGGTTTGGCCAATTCCTCGATGTCCCGGGCGATGTCGATCAGCACCGGGATGGTCCGCAGACCACGGAAGATTCCGCCGGGCCCCAGTGAATCTCCGATGCACTGATCGACCCCATATTTGAGCGGAATCTCGTAATCGAGTCCAAACGCGTCGAGCCCGCCGACCTGGATCATGATGACAACGAAATCGGCATCCCGGATCGCGTCCCGCCGATCCGTCGTTGCCCAGATCCTCGCCGGCAGCCCATTTTCCCGGATCATGCGCCGCCCGAAGGCCTCCATCCGCCGTAGCTTGGGCTCCGTCGGGCTCATCAGGGCGAATTCGCTGTCGCTCAAGGACGGCGTCGCCAGGATGTCGCTCATCAGGGTCTTACAGAAGACCACACTTCCCGCGCCGATCATCGCAATTTTCAGTGGCATTCCTTACCTCGCTCCAGGCCGTGATTTGGAGTCTGTCGACTGGTACCGCCAAGCGTACCATCGGGCGCGACGGCCCGCCAGGCTTGCGGCTTTCTCTGAGTTTTCGCTCGGGATTCACTTCATCCTCCTGTATAGTCGGAACTCGAGCTCTATTGAGCAGTGTGTGATTCCGAAGGGAGCCTCCGATGCGCCTGTCTCGTCTCGCCCTCGTCTTGTCCATTCTCCTGTCGATCTCTCCCGCCGTCGCCCGCGACTTTTTCGTGAGTCCAACCGGCGACGACAACAAGCCCGGTTCCGAGCAGCAACCCTGGCGAACGCTCGGCAGGGTCAATGCCGTGAGCTTTGAGCCGGGAGATCGGATCCTTCTGGAAGGCGGGCGGACGTTTGCAGGGCCGCTCGAACTCGGACGCGACGACCGAGGAACTCCCGCCCGGAATATCGTCGTCACATCGTACGGTGCGGGGCGTGCCGTCATTGACGGTGGCGACGGTCGTGCGATCACGATCGACGGATGCGATCATGTTCTCGTACAGCGGCTGACGCTGGCAGGGTCTGGCCGGAAGTCCGGCAATACGACGGACGGCCTCTACCTCGCTCGTTCCTCCGGCTCCACCGTCGACCATCTCGAGGTGACCGGCTTTCGCCATTCCGGCGTGCAGATCGAGGGCACGGAAGATGTCCGGATCACCAACGTACACGCCCACCGGAACGGCTTCGCAGGGATCAACTCAGGCGGCGATCTGTCGAAGAATCTCTACATTGGATACTGCCTGACGGAAAACAACCCCGGCGACCCTTCCATCCGACGGAATCACAGCGGGAACGGCATCATCGTCGGGGAAACCGAAGTGGCTCTGGTCGAATACTGTGAGTCCCGGTATAACGGCTGGGATCAACCCTGGACGGGAAACGGTCCGGTCGGAATCTGGACCTACAACTCGGACCGGGTGACGATTCAGTACTGCGTTTCCCACCACAACCGCAGTACCGCCGCCGATGGGGGCGGCTTCGATCTCGACGGCGGCGCGACGAACTGCGTTGTGCAGTACAACTACTCGCACGACAACTTCGGTTGCGGCTATCTGATCTGCCAGTACGGCGGCGCTCCCCGCTTTGCCGACAATGTCGTTCGGTACAACGTGAGCCAGGACGACGGACTCTTCGGCCACGACGCCGGGATCTACGTCTGGGTCGGCGGTGAGGGAATGGAGAGCACCCTGGTTCACAACAACACCATCTGGAACGCCAAGGGCTCGGCCGTCGCATTCGGCGTCACTAAAGGTTATGCGGGAGACCTTCCGGAAATCACCTTCTACGACAATATCTTCGTCAGCCGGGGCCCGCAGCTCTCCGGCGAGATGGACGACATCGGGAAGATCGGCATCTTCCGCGGCAATCTCTACTGGGCGATGGGGGAGCGGGGTTTCCACGTGGGAGACTTCACTTCTCTGGAAGATTGGGCGGCGGCATCCGGGCAGGAGAAGATCGGCGTTCGACTGGTGGGTCTCTTTGCCGACCCCGGCTTGGACAAATCGGGACCGGCCCTGCTGACGAACCCGTCCGACCTGCACGAACTGGTGGAGTATCGACTCCTGGAGAATTCCCCAGCGATCGGCGCAGGACTCGATCTCCGCAAGGAGTTTGGAATCGACCCCGGACAGCAGGACTTCTTTGGAGATCGGTTGCCGCCGGAAGGTGTGCTGACGATCGGCGCCGACGAGGTTCGCGGACCGCGGAAAGAGGAAGCGCTGAAAAGCGAGGAGTGAGAACTGATAGGTTCGGGGTGCGAAGGGCGAAGTGCAAAATCTCGAAGCAGTTACGAGATCCGGTTTTCGAGCTTCGGGCCAGTTCTCGGAACCCGAAACCCGCAGGGTGACAACTTATGGCCAGGACTTGACACTGTGTCCTGGAAACCTCGGAATGATGAAGCATCGACTTCAAACAGAACTTTTGGGGGCCGACGATGAGACGAGTGCTGAACATCATGATTGTCCTGGCAGTGTCGCTGGCGATGCCGGCCGGCGTCCTTGGTGCCGAAGGGCAACCGGAATCGGGCGCAAGTATCCGGGTGGAGCGCGTTACCTTGCCCACCTACCTCGTGGGTGTCAAGGGGAAGAATCCAAGGTTCTACTTTGGAAGGGCCTATCAAGGGGCGCAGGGACGCGTCTACCCCTACGCCATGCAGGAGCGCCTGACTCAGCAGCGCGTGGACAAGACCTACGATGCCGTTTATCTCGAGAACGAGTACATCCGCATCAGCCTTCTGCCCGAAATCGGAGGCAGGATCTTCAGCGCCCTCGATAAAACGGACAACTACGATTTCATCTATCGCCAGACGGCGATCAAACCCGCACTGATCGGCATGCTCGGTGCCTGGATTTCGGGGGGCATCGAGTGGAATGTCTTCCATCATCACCGCGCCACTTCATTCATGCCGATCGACTACGCGCTGGCGGAGAACCCGGACGGCAGCGTCACAGCCTGGATCGGGGAAATTGAGATCCGCCACCGGATGAAGTGGCGCCTCGGCATCACGGTTCACCCCGGCAAGTCGTACATCGAGGCCACGCTCATCCCCTATAACCGATCGCCTTTCCTGCACTCCATGCTCTACTTCGCCAATGCCGGCGTGCATGCGAATGAGGACTACCAGGTGGTGTTCCCTCCGAGCACCGAGTGGGTCACCCAGCACGCCAAGAGAGAATACGCCTCCTGGCCCATCGCGCATGAGACCTACAACCACGTCGACTTTACGGCTCAGGGCGAGGAATTCGGAACCGACGGCACTGACATCAGCTGGTGGAAGAACAATCTCCAATGGATCTCGTTCTTCGGGTACAACTACGAGGACGACTGGGTCGCCGGATACGATCACGGGAAAGAGGCCGGCACCCTGGTTCTGGGCAACCATCACATCGCACCCGGCAAGAAGTTCTGGACCTGGGGCAGCAGTCCCCACGGTCAGGTCTGGGACAAACTTCTCTCCGACAAGGATGGCCCGGAGCTCGAGTTGATGGCGGGCGGTTATTCCGACAACGAACCGGACTACAGCTGGCTGGAGCCCCATCGAAGCAGAAAGGTCAGCCACTATTTCTATCCCCTTCGCCAGATCGGATCGCTCAAGAACGCCAACCTGGATGCGGCGGTCGGGCTTGAAATCACGGACGGCCATGTCGCCCGAATCGCCTTCAATACGACGTCGCGACGGGACAACGCGCGAGTCGTCGTAAAGGCGGGTGAGAGAATCCTCCTCGAAGAGAAAATCGATATCACTCCGACGCGGCCCTACTCCAAAGAGGTAACCCTGCCATCGGATGTAGAGAACGAGGATCTGCACGTTTCCCTCGTTTCCCCTGACGGCCTGGAGCTCATCACCTATACCCCGAAGAAGACGTCACCCGGCGCCTTCCCGGGCCGGGTCTATGAAGGGGATATCGAGACCGGTAGTCCTTCCCCGATGCCGGAACCGGTGAAACCTCCCGCTCCTCCGAAGGACATCGAATCGGTCGAAATGCTCTATCTGGCCGGTATGCGATTGGAGCAGTTCTACAACCCTTCGGTCGATCCCATGCTCTACTATGAAGAGGCGCTCCGTCGCGAACCGGACGATCTGAGGGTCAACACGGCCGTCGGCATCCTCATGTTGAGAAAAGGGATGTACGAAGAGGCGGAGAAGCACCTTCGAAAGGCCGTTGAGAGGGCCACCTGGAACTTCACTCACCCGAGGGATGCGGAACCGCTCTACTACCACGGATTGGCTCTGAGGGCTCTCGGAAGATACAAGGAAGCTTACGACGCTCTGTATCAGGCGACTTGGGACGATGCGTTCAACTCACCCGCCTACTATCAGCTCGCCGAGCTCACGAGTCGCAAGGGCGATTTCACGACGGCCCTGGATCACGTGAACCGTTCTCTGACAACCAACACGCTCGACATCAAGGCACTGGATCTGAAGGCCGCTGTTCTGCGCAAATTGGGCCGGGTCGAAGAAGCCCTCGATCTCGCCTCTTCGACGGCGGCGGGCGACCTCCTGGATTACTGGTCGCGAAACGAGATCTATCTCTGCCGGCGAGCATTGAAACGATCGGAACAAGCCGCCGAAACCCTCGCCTCCCTCGAGAAGCTGATGCGCGACGAGGTGAATTCCCATCTGGAACTGGCCGTGGATTATGGAGACGTCGGCGCCTGGGATGAAGCGCTCGATGTTCTCGGCAGACTGATTCAGTCGGAGAATAGAGAATCCGCCTCCTACCCGCTGCTTTACTACTATGCTGCCTATGCGTCTAGGCAAAAAGGCGATGAGAAAGCTGCCGATCGGTATCTCGAACTGGCGGCCCGTATGCCGTCCGATCGTTGCTTTCCCTTCCAGCTCGAGATGATGGAGGTTCTGGGTTCGGCCATGGAGCACAACCCCGCGGACGCAATGGCCCCGCTCTATCTGGGGAATCTCCTCTATGACCTTCAACCTGAGGTGGCCATCAAACAGTGGGAGCGGGCCAGGGATCTCGGTTCCAAGGTCGCCACCGTTTACCGCAACCTCGGTGTCGGCTATGAACGCACTCTGGGCGACCGCGACAGGGCCATCAAGTCCTATGAACGTGCCGTTGAACTCGACCCCACAGATACCCGGGTGATTCACGAACTGGATGCGGCATACCGAAATGCTCAGGTGCCTCTCGACAGACGCTTCGCAATGCTTCGAAAGCATCACGAGACCCTGATCTCGGACGAATACACCATGCCGCTGGCGAGTGAAATCGAGCTCTACGTCTTGAAGGGAGAGTATGAAAAGGCCTTGTCCATGATGGATGATCATCATTTCTACATCTGGGAAGGCGGCGAGGGTCTTCACGCGTCCTATGTGGATGCAAACCTTCTGCGGGGGCTCGAACTCGTGGACGAGAACCAACTGGACCGGGCGCGCACCTATTTCGAGGACGCCGCGGAGTTTCCGTTCAACATGGAGGCCAAGAAGTACTATGCAGGGGGAAGGTCGTGCGAGGTCTTCTATTATCAGGGACTCTATTATGAGCGGATCGGAGAGCCGGCCAAGGCCAAACAAGCCTTTGAGAAAGCCGTCGCCGAGCGCCAGTACTATCATTCCTACGGATCACCCCACTTCTATCGAGGACAGGCTCTCAAGAAGCTCGGCCGCGCCGAGGAAGCGAAACCTCTGTTCGAGGCTTTAATCGAACAGGGGCGCCAGGAGCTGGCAGAAATCGAATCGACCTCCGGTATCAGCTTCTTCGCCAAGTTCGGGGACAGGCTCACCGACGACATACGACGATCCAATGCGCACTACCTCGTCGGACTCGGCCTGCTCGGCCTGGGCGAGGAAGCGAAGGCAAAAGCGGAGTTCGAGAAGGCTGCCGGCTTCGATATCTACAACCTCTGGGCGAAAGTCATGTCAGCCGAATTGGCGTGAATACGCCCGGCCGTGGGAATGTCTCTCCGACTACCGCCCACGGGTTTTCACATCGGTGTCATGCTCCGGACGACCGCCGCCTCTGGATCAGATGGCGATCGGTTGCCTGACAGGGGTCACTCACACCGGGTTTTCCGGCCCAGTTTGATCGGCGAGATCTCGTGGCTGTCGAAGGGTTGCAGGCAGGTTCGCCAGCGGTAGTTTCGAACCGGGACCCGATACTTCGGAAGAGTGGGTACCGGCGTGCCACCGACACCAGTGACTCGATAGTCCAGGTCCACCTGAATCTCAGGCTGCCTGACAAGCTGGAACGGATACCTTGCTCGCGAGAGATTGTCCTGGTCGATGTCGTGGACACTGAACTGAACGTCGGAGCCGGTCATCCACAGGCCGAGTCCTGATTCATTGGTGAGTGCCGCCCATCTCACGTCCGTCTTGTTTCCATGTTCTTCGGGCACCAAATAGGGGACGTACTCATTTTCCACACGGCTTCGGTACAGACCCACGCGAGCGCCGGTTTTCCGGTCGGGGTAGGTCTCGAACGGTCCACGACCGAACCATTCCAGGTTCCGAAAATCGTCGGGCATGGCGAACTGCAAACCGACCCTCGGAAGCCACATTTCGACCCCTGGCAACCACTCTGGAACCTGCCCTTCGGGCACGATTTCCTGACCGATCGACAGCATCCCATCGCCTCGAAATTCGTAGTCCCTCCGAACACGAAATGCCAGCCCGCTGCCGGAGGCTTCGAGTCGGGATTCGACCTCTGCCTGAACCGAACCTTGCGAGCTTCTCCCGACGCGAACCTTCACGGTTTTCGACTCCAGTCGATCCATCCCGACGTCATACCAGACGTAGGCAACCGGAGGATTTCTCCATTCGTCGATTTCGTTGGCTGTGGGCGCTCGCCAGAGATTGACCTTCGGACCACTCTTCAGCAGTTCAACTCCACGATACCGAAGAGAAGTGAGCGTACCCGTCGATTTGTCCAAGATCCATTTCACATCCGGACTTCGAATCTCCCATGCCTGCGGGTGTTCGATCAGATCGGTTGCTCCCGGAACTGCACTCTCGACCGAGTCGATTCCGTTGGGAAGTCGGAACTGTTCCCAGGCGACTTCAAAGCCTGGATCGGCCCAAATCTTTTGGTTGCGAAGCAGAAACCGCCATGTGAGCCAGTATTCTGCCCCCGGCTCCGACTCAAAATCAGGCAATCCTATTTTGGCTTCCTGACTCTCACCGGGACCGATATCCAGTTCGACCTGCCCCTGTGCAATCGAGCCAGCTTCGTCACTGAGGTCCCAGACGGTACTCAGATCGCTCAGGTCGCGGAAGAACCGCCGGTTCTGGATCTGAAAGACGCCGCTGTGCAAGTCCGTTGCCTCTACATGGACGGGTTGAGCTGTCTTCTTGAGTTGCCAGAGCTCTGGCTGGATGGTCCTGTCGGCCCATATCAGCCCGTAACTTCGCGCTCCGATTCCAAGAGAAGTGAACGAAGGTCCTTCTACCATTTGGTCAAAGTCCAGCCAGAGAACCGCCTTCTCCTTTGGTGGAGCGGAAAGCTCTTCGGGAGCTAGAACAGTGTGGAAGATGCGCACCGAGTCGAATGCGGCATTCGAAATCGGCCCGTTGTGATTCTGCCCCTCGCTCTCGACGTTCTTTCCAACTGCAATCGGCCAGCGGCGAAACTGAAAGGGACCCGTCGCAGACGTGCGGCCGGCAATCTCGCTGTCAACGAAAAGAGTCATTTGAGTACCGTCAAAGACCCCGGCAACATGATGCCAGCGGCCCTCCCAATTCTCCGGAACGGGCGCGGAGACGGCCGCCCCCGCGTCGCCTCCGATGTAAAAGCGAAGCTCGGTCTTCGAAGTCTGCGCAAGGCCATAGTCAGAACCCTGGGTGAGAAGCGAGTTGGCCCCGTTCCAAGGCCGGGGAAACACCCAAAGTAACAAAGTGAGCGGACCCCCTTTGTAGTCAAGGGATGGGTCTCGGTACATCTCCACCCATTCGTCGTGCCCGCTCAGAGACAGCGCTCTTCCTGTCCGTCCCTCAATGAGTTCTGGACTCCCAAAGACGTAGCCCTGGTGATGGTATTGAGAGCTGTCCGGAGTGGTGTGGAGCCGAGCGAGGAGCCCTGGACTGACCCAGTCCCAGACAGCGCCTCCAGTCAGGCGGCGATACCGCCGGATCAGCTCCCAATACTCGTCGAAATGACCGAGACTGTTGCCTGTCGCCGCGTCGTATTCATCCATGAAGGAGGGCCGCGGGTCGTCACTGGAGGGAACCCGGGCGAAAGATTCCAGAACATCCGGGGGAGGGTAGCGTGGGCCGATGATCTCTTCGAATGGCTGGTCCGGCGTCGTCGACGTCGCTCCATACATCCAAGCGGGCCGAGTTGGGTCAAGTGCGTGACCTCTTTGGATCAGGTCGGCCAGATTCTGTCCCACACCGGATTCGTTCCCTGCACTCCAGAAGATGATGCTCGGATGATTGCGATCGCGAAGTACCATTCTCTCGCCACGATCAAGGTAGGCACCGCGCCACGCCGGATCAGCTGAGAGGCCGGGGTGAGCATGGGCTTCATCATTGACTTCATCGACGATGTAGATTCCGTACTCGTCCGCCAGGTCGAGGAACTTTGGATCGGGCGGATAGTGAGAGGTTCGAACCAAATTGATATTGAACTGTTTCATCAGCTTCAGGTCGGTTCGCATGACGTCGAGCGGAACCGCCCGACCTCTCTTCAAATCGTGTTCGTGACGATTCACGCCATTGAACTTCACGGCGACACCGTTGATCAGCACAGCTTGATTGCGGATCTCAACTGAACGAAAGCCGACTCGGGCGGGAATGATCTCCAGAGGGCGATTGCTGGTACTGTCAGTGAGCGTAAAGAGTACCGTGTACAGGGTCGGTGTCTCGGCGGACCAGAGCTGTGGGGAGGGAACCTGTGCCTGAAGCGAGAACCTGGTCGCTTCTCCCGGTTCCAGGCTCCTGGCCGACACAGTTCTGTATTGAGCGGACACGGGAGTCCCGGTAGAGTCGAGCAACTTCATTTCGACATCAACAACGCGCCGGGAATTCCTTGGATCATTCTGGACTTCGACTTCTGCACAGAGAGCGGCGTTGCGATACGAGGAATCGAGATCGGTCCGAATGAAAAAGTCTTGGATGAAAGTCTGAGGAGTGGAATAGAGATAGACGTCACGGTAGATTCCGGAGAATCGCCACATATCTTGGCACTCGAGATAGCTCCCATCCGAGTAGCGAAGAACTCGAACGGCCAGGAGGTTATCTCCACTGGCGAGGAAGTCGGTTACGTCGTACTCCGAGGGCTCCATGCCCCCTTCGTCGTAGCCGACTTTCAGACCGTTCAGCCATACGAGTGAGGCCGACTTCACTCCTTCGAAATGAAGGAAGATCCGACGCCCCTTCCATTCGGGTGGAACGCGGAAACTGTACCGATAGGAGCCTACCGGATTGTCATCAGACGGGACCTTCGGAGGATCAGCATTGAACGTGTGGGCAACATTCCGAAACATGGCATGTCCGAAACCCTCCGTCTGCCAGTCGGAAGGAACTGGGATCGAGACCCAGGAGGCAGCATCGTAGTCCGGCATGAAGAAATGTCCAGGCGCTGTATCGAGATTCTTCGCCCAGTCGAAACTCCAGAGGCCATTCAAGGAGAGGTAGTAGGGAGATTGGGCGGCGTCGAAAGCCAGGGCAGTCTCCTCCTCGGGGAACGGTACGACTCGCGTATGTCCGTCCACCTGGTTGCGCGCAAATATCGCGGGGTTTTCCCAGTCTGCAAGTTCCTGACTCTGAGCAACGCTTTTCTGAATAAGGGGCGTTGTCAGCGTGGCACCGACAACCAGGAAAAGGACCAGGAGGAGTCTGTGCGGCGTCGGACTCAGGACGTGTTCACTTGTCCAACGGGTCCAGGAAACGGCATCGTGGAACGTGAAGGAACGTTTGAGTCTGCACAGCGGCTTCACCACTTGCTTGGTAGAGAGACTATCTCTTTCCGGCTCTCTTTCTGGCTGTTTCAGGTGCTTCATCCTTATCCTTTCTTCTCTCCGCCTCCTGGTCGTGGTCCAGGCAGCGACATAACCATATCCTGAGAAGACCATGATGGGAAATGAACTTCGTGCCGGGTTGCATGGTGCAGGGGGCCTTTCTCGAACGTCCGAACCGCTTTCTCATCCGTTGCCGTATCGACGGGAAGGGTGTCGATGCGCAGCTGCTGAACTCCGGCCGGCTTGCTGAACTGCTTCTCCCCGGTGTGACCGTGTACCCTGGCGGACAATTTCCAGCTCCTCCGAGAGGACGTTGTTCGGCAACGGTGGTGCCCATCCTCCCGGACGCCGTGACGGAACGGGGTCGACGTCATCTGTTGGAGTTGGCCGAGCTCGGATCCCAAGCCGAGCTCGGCGGCAGGCCGAAGCCGGCGGCGGTTCTTTCCCTGGTCCATTCGGATCGAGTCGACCGATTCCTTCCGGACTATCATACGGATCTCGACTTTTCCCGTCCTCAAGTCCAGGTTCGGAACCGGGTGCGGATTCTTCCGGTCGCCTTGGGATGGACACCGTCGCTGGAGCTGAAGGGAAGGGTGAAATCGTTGCCCATCCCCTGGGACTTCGTCGAGAGGGAGACCCGGGACTGCGGAGCCTATCTTCTGCTGATGAGACTTGCCGAGGATCGAAGGATCCGGGTCGGAAAGTGGGGAGAGTTGGCGCTCGAGAAAGGGTTGGTACGTCTACGTCGGCTCGGCCATGCAGAATCTGACGGCACGAATCGCCCGTCACCTGCGCCGTCGCAAGCGTCTCCACTGGCACGTGGACTACCTGCGAGACGCGGCCGCAGAGTGTCGAGCGATTCCGATCCGCTCATCCCGACGCCGGGAGTGTGCGATTGCTAAGGCCATGGGTTCGATCCTTACACCAGGCCCGGCCGGGTTCGTCTCCAGTGATCGCGATTGTTCCACGCACCTCGTCTACAGTCCGGAGCTACCGCAGCACCTTCGGGCCTTTCACCGGGTCGCGGAGCCCTTTCTTATGCCGGTGATCGAATCGCTGGCGAGGACGGACCGTTTTCGGCTGGAGTTGAAGAACCCGGAGAATATGGGTTTGGTGCCAGACTCAGGCAGGAAGTCTTTATTGATAGGTGCTTACGAGCGAATTGCGTGCGTGTCACCAATTCCACCAATTCCACAGCCCCGGCGGACTCAGCACGGTCCCGGAGGGACCGGATTCCGTTAGCCCCAATACTGTTCACTTTACCAAATACAAGTTGACGTCGCGATGCCGAGGAATCGGCTTGGTCCGGCTACGCACCTTGAATTTGCTCATCTTCTTTTTGACCGCGCGGGGGTTGGCCTGGCCGCGGCTCGAAACGACGCGTTGCTCGAGGATTTCGGCCAGAAGCTCGCTATGCAGGCTCGTTGTCTGCTGAGGGGGAAAAAGCCACGATGCGTGGCAGCTTCCGCCGGACGACTCGGACCGCATGAGTGAACGAGAGCTTGTCCGGATCCACTTGTCCCTGGAGGGCCGCCTCATGCATCAACCCTCGCACCGCAAAATGAGCCAGCAGGAGTCCGTAGACTTCCTGTCGGACCAGCGCCGGCTTCTTGCTGCGCAGAACCACGCGGCCTCGCAGGTGAGTTTTCAGCTCATCCAACGCTCCCTCGCTCTCCCAGCGCTCCGGATACAGTGCCGCCAGCTCCTGAGCCGGAGCCTGGTCGGCCTCGAGCACATTCGTCATCAAGCGGTACAGAGGTTCGACCTTCTCCACTCCTTCCAGCCGATACTCGATCACTCGCACCAGGATTCCGTGGCGGTCACGAGCCCGGGCTTTGGACGAAGGGTAGATTTTGCTCAGATAAGACCCATCCGGCAACCGTTGGAGACAAGGCAGATGCAGCTGCTTCTGGACCCTCCACAGCAGAGCCGCCCCGGTTTCATGGGCCTGCTTCCAAAGCGCATAGCCGAAATAGAGCCGATCGGCCAGGCAGAGCATCTCCGGCTGGAGCCGCGGCAGGAGTTGGCGGGTCAACTCCATCTCCGAGTTGTGGTATCCCCCCAAGGCCGTCCCGAACAGCACGTGCGTTCCCGTCTCCGACAAAAAGACCAGTCGCAGCTGCGGGAATCCGCTTTTCCCTCGCGACGCTGCCGGTCGCCCGAACTCCCGTTCGTTCTCCTCGGTGTCTCCCATCTCCAACGTGGTGCCGTCCACCGCCACCAGCCGCCATTGCCGATACCAAGCCCCCGGCGTCTTGCGCTCGGCAATCGGCGTCACCACCTCTTCGTAGAGCTGTTTGAGCGGTTCCCAGCCGAGTCGCGTGCGGGCTTGAGAAATCGCCGACTTGGCCGTTCGACGCAGCCGCCCGACGTCCCACCCGATCCATTCCAGCCCTTCCAGCAGACAGCGCAGAACCTCGCGGTAGGACACGCCCAGGTACAGTCCCAGCGCGATCACGTAGTAGACCACCACATGAGCCGGCAACTGCCGTCTTCGGATGCTGGCTCGTCCGGTCTCCTGCAGAATCGCTTCGATCTTCGAGCGGGGATACTTGCGGGCAATCACGCCCAGGCTGATGTAATCGGTCAGGCGCGCTCCACCCGGGAGTTCGGCTAAGTTTCGTGGCATCAGCTCTCCTCCTTATAGCAGAAAGCGTGCACGATGCCACTGACATTATTAAGTGAACAGTATTGCCGTTAGCCCGGGGCCAAGCCGCTTCGGCGCGGCCCCGGGATTGAGGCCGCCTTTCATCACGCCCGCCCGGGCAGGGGCGGGATCGTGTCACCGTAGTCGACCGAGTGGTCCGGCTTCCAAAAGTGCTTCAAACGATCAGCGAGTGGATGGCCATGCAGCAGACGCCTGGAACGACTGGACGACCTGACTCAGGCTTTGAACGGGTCGATGACCCTGAGTTCCGGGAACCGCAGGAAGTCCCCATCGCCGGTGTAGAAGTCTCGGACCCCATGTTCGAGGCAAAGAGCTGCGATGTGGGCGTCATGAATCAGGTTTCCGGCCACACCCGAGTCTCGTATCAGACCCGCCGCAATCTCCATGTGGCGCGAGGTCTCTGAACGTAAGGCAATCCACAGTCTACGCTCTGCAGAGTCTCACTCACTGCGCCGTCAAAGACTCGGAGAAGAAGGATTTCCAGGAGCTCGCAACGGCCTGGTCGACATGGTGGAAGCAAGCCGGCCAGACAGCTCCTCTTTACGATCCTGAAGACTGCTCCGGCCGTCTCGAAGAGATTCCGTAACGAGCCACACGGTCTCTGACCTCATCTGGCCCGTCTCCGCCCGCTTTCTCGTGATCGCTCTGTTTGCCGCCTGCGTGTCGGCTCGCTTCCTCGATCTCGTATTCTTGAACCCTCCGGCCGACGTCTCCGCGCAGCATCCTTCGCGCCAGGGCGAGGGCCTGTCACTCTGGATGCTCGGCGCTTCGATGGCCGCCTTCCGGGCCCTTCCTTTTGGGTCCTCCAGTTCGAAGTTCTTGGTCTCTCCGGCCGCGGTGAAGAAACCAAGAACCCTTTCACTGGAGGACCAAACCATGAAGATCGAGCGCGCCAACCGACGGACCCGCAAACCGGTTCAGGAATACCGGTTCAAAGAAGCCCAGCTGGTCGTTCGCGACAACCCGTCGCTGCCGGTCGAAATCGAAGCGCCGGCCGGTGTCCAGTTCATAAACATTCGGGCATGCGCCGCCGTGCCCGTTCCCTCAACGACGTCGAAGTGGAGAGTCCATGAGTCTGGTGTACGTCTTCGCCGCTTCACCCATGGAGGGCAAGCCCGTCGAGAAACTGGCCGTGCCTCCGGAGCCCGGATCGCCCGGCCGCTGCGGACCGAATCAGGTGATACTCGCCGTCACCGGGATGGACCGAAAAACGCAGAGAAGAAAGCCCCCGAGCCCCGTTAACGGGGGCTTTCTTCTCCCTTAAGCTCGCCACGGGTCGCTCGGAAAGGTGGAGTGAGATGGCAGCTATTCAGGTGTCGGCGACTCCTGGACATTCATTCCGTTTTCAGCGCTCAGTTCCCATTCTTGATCGCGCCGGTATCCGCGTAGTTGTTGTTTCCTGAGAAGCCCGTTCCAGTAGCCACGACTTTGTTCTGGTCGCAGAGAGTCAGCTTATACGTTGTCGCCCCCTGCTTGTTGGTACCGGTTGCCTGCGCGACGAGGAGACCGGCGTATCCCTTGTCTTTGGTGGCATTGCCATTCGCATCGTGATACACGTGGCCCTTCTGCCATTGCCACTTCTTGTCCACGTAGAACCAATCATGACCCAGTGGATCAGTTCGATTCAGCGGGTTGTTTACGACGTACGAGTAGAGGTTGAGCGTTTGCGGGTTTGCCAGATCAGCGTAAGGTACCGTCTGCGGTTTCGCTGACCAATCGGGCGTCATGAAGCGGCCCATCGTACTTGCATAGTAGCGAGCTCCGAAGTAATCCAGGCCCGTCTCTGCATCCCGTTCCTTGCTGGTAAACCAGTAGTCGTCGGCCTCCGTGCAGCTCTTGTAGCTGATTTCTCCGTAGGGCTTGTAATAGTAGTAGCAGACCGTGTGCCTGCTGGCCATCTTCATGGCTCTCACCATCCTGGGGATCGGCGAATCCTCCAAGGTCGCCGTGGCGATCTTCGTGACCCACCTGGGGACCCTGACTCTCCTGCTCCTGGTCGGCGCCTACTTCATTCTGAATCATGGACTCGACACCTTGACGGCGAACTTTTCGATCCACACCGTGGATCCTGGAAAGGCGATCGTCTTTGGATTTGCCGCCGCCATGCTGGGCATCTCGGGCTTCGAAAGCTCGGCCAATTTCGTGGAGGAGCAGGCCGAGGGAGTGTTCCCGAAGACGCTTCGCAACATGTGGCTGGCGGTGACGGTCTTCAACCCGGGAATGGCCCTGCTGGCCCTGGCTCTGATTCCCATTCCCGAGGTCTCCCAACACCAGGAGGCGCTGCTGGCACACATGGGGGACGTGGCGGGCGGATCCTGGCTGGCCTGGCTGATTTCGCTGGACGCGTCGTTGGTGCTCAGTGGGGCCGTCCTGACCTCCTATGTCGGGGTGACCGGCCTGGTGAGGCGCATGACGCTCGATCGCTGCCTGCCGCAGTTTCTTCTCAAATCGAATCGACGAGGCTCCTCCCATCGGATCATCATCGCCTTCTTCCTGCTGGGCGTATCGATCCTCCTGATCACCCGCGGCGAGTTGGAAGCTCTGGCCGGGGTCTACACCATCTCCTTTTTGGCCGTCATGATCCTGTTCGCAGGTGGGAACATTCTGTTGAAGGTGAAGCGCGCCCGCCTGCCTCGCCCGACTCGGGCCGGCTGGCCGGCTCTGGGAGTGGCCATCCTGGCAACACTGGTCGGGCTGGTGGGAAACATCGTCATGCATCCGGCCTACTTTGGCGTGTTCCTCGAGTACCTCGTCCCGACGATTCTGGTGGTCGCCATCATGCTGGGACGGATCGGTCTGATGAAGGTTCTCCTCTTCATGGTCAAGGCGATCAGCGAAGCCATCGGAGATCTGACCGCCCAGGTCTCAGCGGGAATTCAGGAGAAGATCGCTCAGATCAACTCGCAGCAGATGGTCTTTTTCACGCGGGGCGATGATCTGGCGACCCTGAATGAGGCCATGCTCTATGTGCGCAAGAATGAGCACACCAACCGGATCAAGGTGGTGACCGTCGTCAAGGACAAGAAAGATGTCCCGCAGAAACTCGAAAAGGACCTCGCGTTTCTGGACGAGGCCTACCCCGAGGTCTATATCGAACTGGTGGTCGTGGAAGGAACCTTTGGCCCGGCGCTCATTCAGGAGCTCTCCAAGAAATGGCGGATCCCCGCCAATTTCATGTTCATCGGCTCACCGGGTGACCACTTCCTCTACGGACTGGCCGAACTCGGCGGCGTCCGCCTGATCATCTGATCGGTGAATCCGGAATTAGAATCCGTTCGGCTGTGACCTTCGGGAGCCTTTGGGCGAGCCACGAAGACGGCATATATGGGATCGATTGCCCCCTGTCGGGCGAGATCGTCTTCGAGCTTCATCGCCTCCCTGAGGACCGTTCGGACCCGAGAGTCCTCGAGGTACTCCGGTCGGATTCCGCAAACCAGCGGCATTAAAACATTTCCGTAATATGGCCTGTATTCGGTGACTTCGAAATGCTGTCGCAGAATGGGCTCGATCTCAGACGAGCGGATCATCTCGGTGGGGTCTTCGTAAGCAATGGGAAATCTCAACGACCGCTGCTGGCGAAATCTCCTGGGGATCCGCTCGAACAGGGTGGCGGAATGGCGCAGGTCGAACTCGGTCCATTCATCTCTCGAGGGACCGATGTATTCGTCGACATACAGCAATCCAGGATTGCCGCGAACGAGCCTTCTTGCACAGAGGCTCAATACTCTTTCCAGCTGCTCCATATGATGCAGGCTGGCGTGGAAGAAGATGAGGTCGATTGCGTCTCCCCCCTCTCCGCCTGCAAGCCAGGCCTCGGCGGCGGAGCGTCGATACTCGAGTCTGTCTCCGTACCCTGCTCGCCCGGCCAATCTTGATGCCAGCTCCAGCGATTTCGAGCTGACATCGATCCCCGTCACGCGAAGCGCCGCTTCGTGCCGGATCACCTCCCGTTCAAGGCTGCCTTCACCACATCCGATCGACAGTGCATACCGAACGGGCAGTTGATCCGGTGGCAACGACATCAAGAACCAGGACAGGGGCCAGATTTCGGGATGGCCCGAGACCTTCAGGTTCACCCAGGCCATGACTTCATCGACACCCAGCCAGAACGCATGCGTTGCGGACGAGCTGGAGTGTTGCTTTCCCCAGAAGCGGCCGGCCCGCAGTCGATTCTTTCGCCGGACCCACGACTTGCGAAGCTCGGCCACGGTTCCAAGAAGGAGACCAAACGGGGCGGACTTCATCAGCTTCCTGGGCAACCTGTGCTCACCCCCTTCTGGAACGCCTTATGAGCCGCCGGCGCGGTGGGTGGTCTCCGTCGGTGCCCCTCATCGCCGCGACGCGCCCGACCTTCGAGTCCGGCCGCCTGTCATCCGTATCGGTTCGTGACCCACGTTCGAAAGGCGGAGAGAGCGGCGGCCGCTTCTCAGTGTATCGGGTCTCAGTGCACGATCAAGAGCCAGGATCCGGCATCCTGGGGAATGTCACGGAAGCCGCCCCTTCTCCGCTCCTCCGGCGTCCCGTCTTCCCGCCACTCCGATCCTTCACCCTCGCGCCCGTCAACCGGCATGCCCGCGGTGTCGGAGTTAACCGATAGGAATTTGCTTTTTCCGGGGGTGAGTCTATCTCGGCGGAAATGGCGAGTAAACCCTGAAATGAGGGGCTGGGATGAGCGGCTCAAGCAGAGTCTGGCAGAGAGGAAGCCCGCAGGACGTGGTTCAGGGATCTCGCATTGGCAGGGTCGGTAGATCAGCCGGAATGGGAGCATGGAGCAGACGCAGGGATATCGACAGGGGCTGAAGAGCCCGGGCTCTTCAGCCGCGATAGACGGGGACGTCGTCCCAGAAGACAGAATCTGTCGAAGCTCGCACCTGTTGCCGCTGGTGGGGAGAGAGGGTGGCCAGGAAAGCTTCGAGTTTGTGCGGTAACAGAGAGGGCGGCGGAGGAGCGCGCTGAGGCTGCTCCCAGAGTCCCAAATGCTGAAGTATCTTGCGGATGACGCTCCGCTGTTCAATGAAGGCAATGATCTGCATCCGATTTCCGCAGCGAGGACAGGTCAAGGGATCCACCTCGTAGATCTTCTTGAGTAAGCGGGCCCAATTGCGGCGTCGTTGGCGAGCGAAGCGTTCGGCGGGCGAGTCCGGTTGCGGTGCCGAGTCGAGTCCCACGTTCAAGGGCGCCGGCACGGTCTGTTTGCGTCTCCAGCCGCGCGAGGCGTTGGAATAGCGGCCGCAGTAGCGGACCATCTGCTGGTGGGGGTCGGGGATGTGGGAAGTCACCAGAGCGATCCAGTCCAGAGCATCCATCCGTCGGGTCAAACCCTTGGTGGTCCGGTACTCGATCTGTCCGTTGTCCGCATCGTAGTGGAGTCGAGTTCCGGCGAAACTGGGCCGCAGGATGTAGGCCGAAACTGGATGACGACGATGGCCCCGCTGGCAGCGGCCCGGTCGAGCGACTGGGTTTGGGTGTAGTCCTCGAGTGTCTTCCAGGCGCAACGGGCCAGCTCTCCGAGCAGCCGCCGATCCCGTCGGAAGGTGGGACGCAGCACCCGGGGAATGGTCCAGACCAGTTGCCGGTGATCGACCGCTTCCAGGATCTGCTCGCTCACCCATTCCACGAAAGCCGCCACTCGCTTGGCCTGGCAGGAGGGACAGAAGTAGCGGGTTTTGCAGGAAAAAGCGAGCAGATACTCTTCGTGACAGTTGCCGCAGCGGATGCGGGCAAAGCCGTGGCGGAGGATCCCGCACTCGAGGAAGCGCTCGACCGTTTTCTCGACCACCGGACGAAAGGGCCCGTAGTCTTGCTCGTACAAGGGAGTGTAGGCGTGCCGGAATTCCTCCCAGTAATGTTCCAAGCACTGGAAGAGCGCACTTTCCTGAGGACGTCTCGGCCGGTAGATCGCAGGTCGTGCCATCACCTGAACAGAACGTCCGAGCAGCACAAATCTGCGAACGATCACTGGGCCCGATCGGGCGCAAACGCATTCAACGTGTCAGGTCGGTGCGTCCGCCGTCCGACCATCATCAGGCGACGATCTAGGTCGCTCCATCGCCAACCAGAACAAATCCTGCCCAGTAAGTGGGAAGGCCGGCGCTGCCGAACTTCTCGAGGAGATCGAGTTTGGCTTGGCGGAGGGCTGTGCCTTTGTCTTGGTGGTCAACGACCAGGCGCTGATAGAAGCGCTTCATGAGGGCCGTCGTGAAGATATCGTCGTCGGTCCAGAGGCTGGCGAGGACGGATTTGGCGCCCGCCAGGAGGAAGGCACGTTCGAGGCTGGCGATGCCCTCCTGACCGAGGAGCCGTCCGTTTCCGGTGTCACGGGCCGAAAGCGTGACCAGGTCCGCGCGGAGGGAGAGGTCATTGACATAGGACCTTGCTGCCATGTGAGCTTCCAGGACACGGAAGGTGTCTCTGGCCCATGCCACGTTGGCGTCGGTCTCCTCCCGAGTGGTCCATTGGGAGATGATGGCCAGATTGTAGCCGGGGCGGCGGTGAGGAAAGGCTGCCACTTCGACACGGGTAACCGCCTCCTGAAGGAACTCCAGAAGCAGCCCCGACATGGAAATCAGTTCCCCAGTCGTCTCCAATCCGCGCCACGGACTGAGATTTCCAGAGGGTGTTCGCGGCCGAATTTCGCGGCCGCGACGACATCGGCCACCCCTTGGCTGACGGCGATGAAACTCGGCCGCTTGCCGATTATAATTTGGACATCCAAGAGTGAATTTGTCACCGAATTTGGTCTTGCCCAAGAGCCCGGTGCTGCCCTTTGACTTAATCCTGTTGTTAAACTTTTGTGTTTGACATTGTTTACCATAAGGTGTAGCTTAATTCTCTGAGCCACTGAGGGCGTTTCGCACTGTGTTTAAGTTAACGTATCACCTCTCTCCTCAGGTATATGGTCGTAGTCGTTTCCCTTTGGCTCTATCCTAAGATGCATTGCCCAGATGTCGCAGGTCTAAGGAGGCTATGACATGTTAAGAGTGCATCGTATCATTTTCTCTCTCGTGTGTCTTTTTCTCCTTGTTTGTGCGGGCCTATTCGTAGCGGCTCAAACCTCGATGGAGGAGGCCAATTCAATCCTGACCGAGCGGCGGTTGATTGCCTCTGCGATGACGTCCGGGCCATTCTATTCAAAAGCACTATCGGAGGCAGGGAGGGGCGGAATTAACCCGTTTATCCGAGTCGCCGTCCCAGAAGATGACGGGTTTTCGCCGAATCAGCCATTCAAGGATGCGCCGGACGGTGTGGTGGCCTACGATCCTCCGGGGGTTCTGCTGGCTACTGCGTCATATACGACGGGAATTAGCACTGGCGACGATCTTGACGTGGAAACCAGCATGGTTGTGGTGAACCGCGTCGCGGGTGGAACACCTAAAGATCACTCTGTCTTTGGATACATCAAATACCATGACTCGATCTTCCAGAACTACGCGACCACCTATAAAACGGGCGATGCACAGTACACCCGTCAGGCGATGGAGCTTCCGGAGGATTACGATATGGCAGTTGATCCTGTCCTGACAGCAAATGCCCTGTCCAGTGGCGTTGAACCGAAGCGCGTTTACTACTTTGGACTCCTCGCCCAAGATGATTCGCTGGAAGCGCCAAGCGCGATCTCGGTACAATGGTCCGATGACGGAGGGTTCAATTGGGATGATCTCGTAGAGATTGACCGTAGCGATACAGCAGGTATCTACCTGGATAAGCCCGACGCCACCGTTTCTCCTTACTCCGGTACGCGAGGTTATCTTTACGTTTGCTATACGGAGTTGGAGTTGGATCCTTACGACCCCTATGGGGCTGAGATACGCGTCACAAGAAGTGAGGACGGAGGTGAAACCTGGGAGACGCCGGTCACCGTTGTCGAAGGCGACGTTAGCGCTTGCCAGATTTCGCACAGTCTCTACTACAACCGGGTGTACCTGGCCTGGAGCAATTGGGATGATGACACGATAGACTATGCGACGTCCGACAACAAGGGGGTCTCTTGGTCGGCGGTTGAGACGGCGGCGGATGCGTGGCTCAAGGGTCCCTACAATCGGGAAATGGACTTTATCCACGGGGGTGCCATGACCGTATCTCAGATGCGCTTCGATTGGGTCAACAACCAGGTGGAGCTGGTCTGGCATGAATGCGAGTACGGGGACGCTGGCACCCATACAGGGGCGAACAACTCGCTTGGCCTTGTGGATGCGAACGCCGACTTCATCGCGCTGGGCGTACAGGTCGGTGATTATGTGAGGAACCTTACGGAGGACTCCTTCGCTTTCGTGAGCGCGGTGACATCCAGCACCGAGCTGGGTCTGACTGACTGGAAGACCTGGGTAGGGGGAGAGAGGCGTTTTGACAACGGAGACGAATACATCATCAAGGCGAAGAACACCAATGTGTTTTTCGTTCGGAAGACTGGGAATGGCTGGCAGTCAAAGGTGCGCCTTGATGTTCCGCTCGAGAACGACCAATTCATGCCGTCCATCGATTTCTCCAGTTCAAGTGACCGGTTGGTCATCGGCTATCTGGATAGGAGTGATGATACAGCGACGCCCAATCGGGACTATGTGGCTGCGTGGATCGAGACGGATGCATCAGGCGCAGAGGAAGATTCAGGCTTAGTCGATAGCTACTTCTATTCGAACCCAGTTGGCAACGGCTTCGGCCTACCAGGAACGGGATGGCTTGGCGACTACACTGACACGTTTTTCTGGCCGTTCACTGACGGCCTCGGGGACCCCCTCTGGTCGCGATGGCATTTTGTATTTCCGGGGAAGGCCGCCAGCGAATGGAACGTCTTTGCCTCTGCGATAGAATAGGCAAGGCGGAATAGGGTCGGAGGCGATTTTCATCAACGGGGGAGGACAGGAGCAGACGGATATGCTGCATTATACGAACAACGAGAATAGTACCTCCGGTGCAAGGCTCGTATGCGCTGTGGTTCTGGCCATTTGTTGCACGGGTTACGCGACCTCCCAAGTCAGCAAGATCGATGACCCCGACCAGTTGGCTCCGCACGCCGTTCGCCTCGGTTTCGGCGATATGAATGTTCCGAAGATTGCGCTGGCCGGAGCTCCGGCCGGCGCAGTTTTCAAGAGGTGGGGGGTCACCTTTCCCGGCTCGGGGCCATTTGAGCCCGTAATTCGTAAGCGAGACAGGAGTAGCGGCGTTGCTGGGATCCCCGAGTACTTCTGGTACGTGTCGACCGAAAGCGAGGGCGATGGACAGCCGACCCAACCTCTCATCGTTGACTTTGCCCTTCCTCTGAAGAGCGTGCTCCTCTGGCCAGCCAGATACGTCGGCCTATCCTCGGGCCAGGAGCAGTTGAGGCTCCAGGCGTTTGACGCAGAGGGGACCTCCCTCGGCACGATAGAACAAACCGGAATCGACGGACCGGTTGGCTTGACCACGAGTTCACCCAAGGGCATCTCGAAGGTTCTCTTCAGCAACCCGTCGGGGGTGCCGGAATCGATCGAAGAGATAGCCATCGAATACCTGGAAGGCCCGAGAGCGTTCACGTCTTTCCTTGCCCAGATCGGGGACGGCAAGGTCCAGTTGCAGGAAGGCGACGACGAGGTGACCTTGACAACGTCGTTCATAATCTCGAACCCAACAGAGCTTCCCGTGCAGTGTCGAATCGCGTTCTTTGACAGCGCTGGGCAGCCGCTTGATCTGACCGTGAATGGCACCACAGCAAGCACCGTCGATTTCCAGCTCGATCCCCACGGCTCAATGACTCTGGTTTCAGACGGGAGCTCGAATCCTGCATCATCAGGATATGCGGTCGTGAGTGCAGCCGCCCCGGTCGCCAGTCTGGCGGTCTTCTCCATGAATGATGCGTCGGGTACGGAACTGTCGAACGCCGACGTCGAGTCCAGCACGGGCGTCGTCTCTGCCCTGGTGCCGGTCTACATCTTCCGAGAGGAGCAGTTCGACAGCGGGTTCGCTATTGTCAACACAGGCGGAGTCGAAGCTGAAGTCGTCATCGAGGCGGACCAGCAGGAGGCGATGCTGATGACCCTGGGCCCCGGCGAACATGTTGCACGGTTTGTCTCGGAGTTGTTCCCCTCGACTGCCGAAAGGGATGTTCAGTCTTCTCTCTATGTAATGAGCAGCCAGCCCGTCGCTGTTATCTCCTTGCGGACGGAAAGGGGCCTCCCCGTATCTGCAGTTCCTATCGCGAGCCTCCAGGAATGAGGTGGGCCGGGCCGGCCGGAAGGCGTTCTCTGCTGGCTGCCGCTCGGTGTTCCGCTTGGTCGTCCTATTCCGGTCATTCTGGAATTACCTGGCGGGCAGGTCCCGACGACGCGATGCTTGATGGCGGAACCCGGAGCTGAATGGTGCGTTGGCACGCGAGACGGTTTGCCGATCGAACCGTCTCGAACTAGCGACCCGGTTAAATCAGGACGCTCCGGACCTGTCTTGAGAGCCTTCGAGTGCGATCAGAACAACTCCTGAGCCCGGCTCGATTGGCGGGCAAAGATCGACGAATTCCTCGAGGGGTCGCTTCAGGACCCCAAGGTTCGCGGGACCCTACTCCATCGGGTGGGCGAAGCTGGACTCGGACCCAGGCTGATTGAACCCCAAATCTAAAACAGCCGAGGTAGTGCTAGAGAGTCCTCTGCGCCTTTCGACCGTTCTCCTGGCCAAGTCCTACCCGTCGGTTCACTCGGGATCTTCGGGAAGACCCGGCATTTTCGGCAGAGACTGGGGTGCTCTCCAGGTCAGTTCCGTGCGAGGCGTTGGTAATCGAACCGCGACCCATCTTGGTCCGAACTGCAAAGTTTTCGGTTCGAATTGCGAAGACTCCGCACGACGAATTCCCCCTAAAGTCAATCCTCGGAGTCTGGATGAGGATGCAAGCCAACTTCTCACGGGGACCACTCGATAGGAGACTCTCCAAGATCGACATCTCAACACAAGCTCAAAGTCTCGGGCGCATTCATGCTGCCCGGTTTCCGGCAACTCAGGGGGAGGTTTCAGTCTTGGCGGGTGCCTGTGGTGCGGAGGCTTCGAATCGCTTCGGAGATGGGAGGAGATGGGGACACTGTTTTTCAGACGACTGCTTTTCAGGCGAAAAGCGCCTGTTCCTGCTTCAACAACGCTTCGTAGCAAACCAGTGAGACCATCTGCCGCCGGGCGACGGCATCCGGCGTCATCCTGAGCAGAGCATTGCGCGCAAACGAAAGAAACGGGTTCTTCCACTGCGCCACCTGTCCGATGCGTCGGGACGCCATAGGAGGTAGATTCGGGCGTGTCACCAATTTCAGCGGATGTGGGCTGTCTAACGAAGTTGTTTGATTTTCAAATTGCGGAACTCGATGTGGAAACCTTCTCCTTCGACGCCGACGAGACCCTCGGGTTTCCCGCAATCGTCGAACTGGCAGGTCACGGCCCCGTTCACCCACAGCGTCAGGGTCTTGCCTCGAGCCGTGATCTCCATCGTGTTCCATTCGCCGGCCGGCCGCACGCGTCCATCCTGGACCTCGTTCCGAAGGTTGAAGCGCTCGAGCCCACCGGCGGGACCCGGCGTCTCACCAAAAAGGTAGCCCCCTTGAGCGTCGCCCATCTGGGCCTGATGCCAGACGGCACCGTCCTGGGAGTTTCGGACGTAAGCTCCGCTGTTGTAACCCTTCAGGCCTGCGCCGGGGATGTAGCGGAACTCGAAGTGGAAGATGATGTCTCCGAGTGGCTTTTCGTACAGGAGCATGTCATGGCCGCCATCGCCGTCGCAAATGAGCAAATGTCGGTCCGTATCGACGTGCCATTGAGCACGACCCAGTTCGCCTCCGGGTGGTACGGGCACGCGCGACCAGCCTGACAGATCGGACGGCGGCAGGATGTCGACCCACCCTTGTGGATCGGTTTCCAAAGCGCTCTTGGCTGGTGCCGAGTCCACAGCCTGCGACCAGACTGATCCAAAGCAGACGGTGGTCAGGGCAATGAGAAGCGAGCCACGGCGGAGAGCCTTGCGTAGCTGATTGCGGGAAGGTCGGGCTGGCGTCGGCGGGAATGTGTCTAACATGAATGATTTATAACTGATGAACAGCCGGGGCCGCAAGTCAGGGTGACAGCCAGGGTGCGGATTGGGGTCGGATCTGGTCCGACCCCGAGACAGAAGTCTCATTCGAAACGAAGAGCTCGGATCACGTTCAGCCTTGCTGCCCGACGGGCCGGGACGAGACAAGCCACGACAGAGACAAGGAGAAGAGCGAGAGCCAGAGCTACAAAAGTCAGGGGGTCGGTCGGGCTGATTCCAAACAACAGACTTCGCATGAGATGAGCTGCCGCGATCGAGAGGGCCAGGCCGGCTGCGAGCCCGATCGCCGCGAGGCCGAGACCTTGCCTGACTACGAGGAAGAAGATCTCCTTCCGCGAGGCGCCAAGTGCGGTGCGGATTCCGAATTCGCGCGTCCTCTGCGTCGCCCAGAAGCCCGTGACGCCATACAGACCCGTCACCACCAGCAGGATGCCGATCACACCCAACCCTGCAGAAAGTGAGGCGGCCAAACGGTGCGGAAGCAGATTGGCCTCGATATAGTTCGCCAGCGGTTCCATCTGAGACAGCGGCAGATGTGGATTCAGCTCACGAATCGTCTGACCGATTTGGCGGATTGCAGCAGCGCCGGCGGGGACCCTTGTGATAAGCGTCATCGAGCCGAAGTACCACTGGCCGACCGGCACATAGATGACCATCCGTCCCTCGTCGCCCAGCCAACGGTAGCGTCCATCCGATACGACTCCCACCACTTCGAGCGTCCGCTCACCTTCGAATGACTGGCTGACCAGTCGTCTGCCCAGGGCGCTCTGGCCTGGCCAGATTCGCCGTGCCATCGATTCGTTGATGATGGCGACCTCGGGCCGTCCCGCGCGATCCTCGCCGGTGAATCGGCGGCCGCTCACCAAGGGGATGTGAAGGGTTTCAAAATAGCCAGAAGAAACCACGTTCCAGTCCGCTGGGATCTGGGTATCCGCACTGTCCGGCGCCCCAGCCTCCCGAAGCGCACCCAGTTCTAGCCCCCCTCCTCCGAGCGGAAGCGAACGGGCCAGAGTCACGCCGCTGACCCCCCGGATCGCAGATACGCGCTGGACAAGCTGATCGAAAAAGAGAGTTCCCTCTTCTGCGCCGTAGTTCACCTGAGACAGATCGATGGTCGTTAGCTGCAGGTCCTGTGGATCGAAACCCAGGTCGACATCGGTGGCCTTCTGCAGTGAACGCCCCAGCAGGCCTGCAACGACGAGCAGAAGAAAAGATGCCGCAATTTGACCCACGATGGCCGCCCTGCGGAGACGTAGTGGGGAGCTGGTCGAGCCCAGCATGCCGGACTTCAGCGCATCCGAGAAGTCAGTACGCGACATCTGCAGCGCCGGCAAAAGCCCGGCGATCAGGCCGGCTGCGGTCGCCAGAACCAGACTAACTGCAAAGACCGTCCCATCGATTCGGAGACCCAGACTGACCGGTACCGCCAATCGGGGAATCAACCCTCCAATGAAGGTCAGGATCCCTTGGGCCACGAGAACCCCACCAAGTCCACCCAGAATGAAATAGGCCGTCGACTCGAGAAGAAGCTGTGAGGCAATGTTCCATCGGGTCGCGCCCAGCGAGAGCCGAACAGCGATCTCCCTGCGCCGACCCTCGATTCGGGCCAGCATCATTCCCGCAAAATTGAATCCCGCGATCAGCAGGATCAAACTGGAGACCGCCGCCAGAAAGGCCAGGAACACGGAGACGGCGGTTTTGAAAAAACCAGGGAGAGAACTCAGGGGAACCAGCCTGGCACCGACGGCTCCTCCTTCTTCAGGGAACGCTGCATTGAGCTGAGCTGCCAGAGTGGCGATCTGCGTTCCGGCTTCCGAACGAGTCACGCCTTCCCGGAGTCGAGCGAAGCAGCGCAACCACACGATCCGGCGATTGTCGAGCAAGTCTCGAGAGCCGTTGAACAGCACGGCGGCTTGCATCGGAATCCAGATCCCTGTCGAAATGAAATTGACGCCCCGGAAATGTGCCGGAGCGACTGCCGCAATCGTGAAGGGTTGTCCGTTGAGGAGGACCTCCTCGATCAGTGCAAACACGGCGGTGTTGGCTCCCACACCGATCGCCACGATCAGAACGGTCACGAAGGTGAAGGCCGGGTGCTTCCAAAGGACACGAAGGGTATACCGGATAGTATCGACAGGGGTCTTCATGGAGGTCTCCTTGCAGAGCAGTAACGCACGAGCCCGAAAAAGGTTCGTGTGAAGTGCCGCCCCGGACGTAACGGTTGGCCTGTTGCTGGTCGGAAATCGCCGGAAACCCGCTAGGATACGGAAGAAAGCCACACGATCGATTCTCGGGGGTGTTCAGACGCCACCGATCTCTCTAGACTACGGAGAGGAGGTCGAACGTCTTGCGACTTTGCCGTGCACAGCTTCTGATTTGGCCGGTCTTTTGTCTTTGCGCCTCGACTCTGTGGAGTCAGCAAGAGACTGGATGGTGGATGCGCGAGCCTCTCCGGCTGATCCAGACCAATCTGCGCGAGACCGATTCCACTCTGAACGCCGTCCAGCTCTCCGAGCAACTGGAGTCATTTCCAGCGAACACGCTGCTGTTCAGTGTGGGGGGTATCGTCGCCCACTACCCGACGCAGGTCGAATTCCACTATCCGAGCCGCTATCTTCCGGAAGGAGAGGACCTGGTCGGCAGCGTCCTGGATCAGTGCCACCAGCGCGGCATCCGCGTCATCGGCAGGTTCGACTTCAGCCGCGCGCGAAAAGCCGTCTACGACGCTCACCCGGAGTGGTTTTTCCGCAACGCCGAGGGAGACCCGGTTGTCGACGATAACGGACTCTACAGCTCCTGCATCAACGGTGGCTACTACCACGCAAAGGCCCTGGAGGTGCTGGAGGAAGCTCTGACTCGATATTCGCTCGACGGCCTCTTCTTCAACTGGTTCGGCAATCTCCGGTGGGACTACAAGGGCAATGAAATCGGGCTCTGCCATTGTGACGAGTGTCGCCGCCGCTTTCGTGAGGAATTCGGAAAAGACCTCCCGGAGGAGCCGGACGCCGATTACGAACGCTTCATGTTCGAGAGTTCACGGTCCGTCGCTGCCACGTTCCGCGGCCTGATCAAGCGTCTGCGCCCCGAGGCCCTCTTTATGACCTACATTCAGGAGTACACCGACGGAATCGTCGACGAGGCCGACTTTTACAAGTGGCGTCCCCTCCCTCTGTGGGTCTATTCCGCAAGTGAGAATGTCAATCGCGCACGAAACAGCCAGCCTGGAAAGATGTCGTTCGATCTAGTCATGCCCTATCAGGAGATGCGTTACCGCTTTGCCAGCGTGCCCGGTCCTGCGCTGCGGGCTCTTCTTTACGAAAACCTGGCACAGGGGGCTTTTCCCGCCTTCGTCCTTCTCGGCACATTCGACCAGCCCGACAAGACCGCCCAGGAAGCCGTCCGTCCGGTCTTCGAGTGGCATCGACGCCACGAGGAGATTCTGCTCGGCCAGCACAATATCGGCCGCGTGATCCTGTACGCACGACAGGATCCCGGCTGGAGCAGCAGTTCCAGCGATTACCGCGGCCTCTACCGGCTGCTCAGTGAATTGCATATTCCCTTTCGGGCCACGAACCGGGTGAACGACCTGGATCCCGGCGAAATCGACCTGGTCGTCGTACCGCGGGGACCTCTGCCGCAGGATCTGAACGAGTATCTGAGGCGAGGGGGCAGGGTGCTTCTGACCGGAGCCCACCATCCGGGCGCAGGCTTTCCCGATGCGGTTCGGCTCTGGAACGACACCCGCTCGTCCTATATGCGAATCGAAGATCACGCGCTCCTTCCTTCTCTCGACAAGACCAACGTGCTGTTTTGGGAGGGCGAGTATCTCGAGTTTGCACCTGAAGCAGATTCCCCGCTCACGCTGATACCTCCATCGCAGTTCGGACCTCCCGACATGGTCTCGACCCTGGCCGAGCGAACGGTCAAGCCCGGCTTGATCTTGAAGACAGTAGGACAGGGGCGGCTGGCTTATCTGCCCTGGGATCTCGGCCGGCTTTACTATCTCTACTCCAACGACAAGCATCGCCGGCTGTTCTCCGACCTCGTCGACCATCTGCTGCCCCGTGGCAGGCAGCTCATCACGAATGCCCATCCCCTGGTGGAAACGACACTCACGATCAACCGAAGGGGGCAGACCCTCCTCCATCTGGTCAATCTGACTGGCCACGCGGGCACGGCTCTCTATGAGGCAGTTCCAGTGACAGACATCCAGCTGCGAATTAAAGGAGATTACGGTGCCGCCCGGGCACTGTACCTCGGCACGGAGATCCCGCTGCGCCAGGAAGGGTCCTATACCCGCCTGACCCTCGGGAAGTTGAGAGAATATGAAGCCATCGTACTCGAGTGACCGGGGCTCGACCTCGGCGAACTGGAGATCTTCCCCCAGTTCGAAGCATTGTCCCATCGGCGGAATGGAGTATTGACAGCATCCGGACGGCTAGCAGAATGAAACCCCGGGAATGTCCTCATTGTCACCGGCCCATTAACGAGGCTTCGGACCTTCCGGCGTCGAGGAGAACCGACTGGCTCGATCTACTGAGGGCTGTCACGCCCTGGCTCATCACCATTCCCATGTCCGCTCTACTGATTTCATTCCTGGCGCTCCTATCCTATTGGTTCTGGTGGAAGCAGGACTGGCTCATGCAAATCGTCCGCGAGCACTTCAAGGCCACCGTCATTCTCCCGATCATCGCGACGGTGGCCTATGTCCTTGTCACGATCCTCGAAATCCGGTCCGGCCCGCTTGAATTCGAGATCCTGGGATTGAAGCTCAAAGGAGGAGCCGGACCCGCGGTCATCTGGATCCTCGCCTTGCTTGCAGGTACTCTCGCCACTCAGGTTCTCTGGTAGGAGGCGCTGCCTGCGGCCGGCAATTCCCCTTGGGGACGATTGCGCGTGCCGTCTCGGGGGATGTTCGTGGATATCGATCACTGGCAGCCCGACTCCGATTTCTCCCAAAGCGCGAGTTGGTGTTCGATCGCAGCTCGGTTTGCATAATCTGGATGCTGGTCAAGAAAGGACCGAAACATGGCCGCCGCCTCCTGTGTCTTACCCTCCTGCGCCAGAAGGAGGGCGTCGACAACCAGGATATCCGCGAAGCGACTCGACTCCCTGCCGGTCCGCACACGACGTGAAGCCGTTCTCGCCGTTTCGAAATCCCCCAG
The DNA here is from genome assembly GCA_963823995.1 of uncultured Acidobacteriota bacterium. GTDB lineage: Bacteria > Acidobacteriota > UBA6911 > RPQK01 > JAPXNP01 > JARRKC01. The sequence goes on along the minus strand of CAWGNQ010000005.1, from coordinate 2,033,693 downwards.
GTTGTAGGCCTCAAACGCCCGGATATATTCCGCCTGGAGCCGGCCCGGTTCAATCTTGAGGGCGCTGTCGCAATGTTCGAGCGCTTCCCTCCATTTCTGCTCCCGCATGTCCAATTGAGCCAGGAACGTGTGCACCTCCGGCGAGGAGGCATCCAGCTCCAATGCCTTCTCGAAGTCGGAGCGCGCCACACCGGAGTTTCCCTGGGCAGCTTCCACGATTCCAAGCAACCCCCAGCCCTCGGGGATGTCTGGATCGATACGAAGTGCTCGGTCGAGGAGTTCGTGCGCGCGGGCCAGATCGGGTTGACTCCTGCTCAACTCCTTTCTGGCTTCGGCGCAGGCCGCAGATGCCTCCGGCGCCGCCGTCAGTGAGCGCCAGGAAACCGTAAAGCGGGCTCCTGGTGTGTGGTCGACCCGGTCCGGCAGTGCCAGGTCACCGAGGTCGACACGTCGCGATTGCTCGGGGACGGACAATTCGAGTCGCGTCAGAACGGTATGTCGATCGACGACTTCGAGGGTGCACTCCAGGGAGCCTCGAAGCGTGTCCATCGAGGAGGGATCGTGTGCGAAGCCTCCTCGGCTGGAAATCGCCGGTACTGTCGAGGCGCCGTTGTAGGAGCGCCGAGGTATCCGGACCGTAAACAGGCCCGATCCGGTGGTTCGAGTTTCGGTTTGGAAGTCCTGGCATCGCAGTCGGACCGCCATTGGCCCACTGCTCCCGGTTCCTCCCAACAGTCGGCCGCTGAGTACCAGTTCCTGCGCAGGAACCGCCAAGCACGGGCCTATGTTGGACCCGGAGATCGCCAGGCCGACGGTGATGATCCATGTCCATCGCAGATAGTCCATTTCGCTTTCCTCGCTGCGAGTTGCGCGCGAGTCGAAACGGACCTTCAATCCTGGCCGAAACTCTACTCGACGAGTCGCCCCTCGGGGGCAGAACATGACCCGTCCCGCGGTTTACCCGAGGGCCGGCATGCTTTCTCATGGACCGGGGTGGCGGGATTCAGATACCCGACGGACCGGCCTTCCCTTCCGGAGGCGGGTACGCCTCACGCGACACTCGCGTCATGCTGAATTTTTGTTCGAGGACGATTCTCGGCCGGCTTGATGGAGATTCGCTCTTGCCCCTTTAGACGAACGGAACCCACGGAGAGTTTACCCGGCCTGTTTGCCGTCATACAGCGGCCAGAAGGAGCGGGGATCCAGGAGTATTTTGAGGTCTGTCAGGACGGTTTTACGAGATCAAGGGGCTTGACACATCGTCATTTCGTGATTGACTTGCCAAGGCATGTTACACGGGATGAATGAACTGAGATCGGGAAAATGCGTTTTTTCTCTGTTGTTTGTCGTCTCCAGTTTGCTTTTATTCTCGCGATGTACGAATCCACGGGAAGCGGCCGGGAGCCCCGCGAGGCCCAATATCGTCCTGGTCATGAGCGACGATATGGGCTTTTCGGACCTTGGATGCTACGGCAGTGAGATTTGGACGCCCAACCTGGATCATCTTGCCGACAACGGGGTGCGGCTGACCCAGTTCTACAACACCGCACGGTGCTGCCCGACCAGGGCATCGCTCTTGACCGGACTGTACCCCCATCAGGCCGGCATGGGCTGGATGACGGCGATCGACTCCCAGATACCCGCCTATCAAGGGGAGCTCAACGCGGAGTGCGTCACCCTGGCAGAAGTGGCCAAATCCGCCGGCTACTCCACGTATATGGCAGGGAAGTGGCACGTGAGCCGCAATGCAGCCGAAGACGGCCCCAAGAACAACTGGCCCCGGCAGCGCGGCTTCGATCGTTTCTTCGGCACCATCATCGGTGCGGGAAGCTACTGGGATCCGGCCACTCTGTGTCGGGACAACCGCCTGATCAGTGCATTGAGCGACGGAACGGGCGGTGGTGCGCCGTTCTATTACACCGATGCGATCACGAATGCCGCGGTCCGATTCGTCCGGGAGAGGGAAAGGAGTGTCCCCTTCTTCATGTATGTCGCCTACACCGCCGCCCACTGGCCCATGCAGGCAAGGCCTGATGTCATCCATCAATACAATGGGAAGTACGATGCAGGCTGGCAGGCGGTCCGGGAACAGCGGTTCGAACGGATGAAGCGGATGGGACTGCTGGCGCCGACGTCCGCGTTGTCTCCTTTGGATGTGCACACCTGGGAGGAAGAGAAGAACCCCGAGGCGGAAGCCGGACGGATGGAAGTCTATGCGGCGATGATCGACGAACTGGACCAGGGCATCGGTCGGATTGTTGAGACGCTGAAGGAACAGCAGATCCTGGACAATACCGTCATTTTGTTCCTCCAGGACAATGGGGGATGTGCGGAGGAAATCGGAAGCCTGGGTGAGACGAGACCCTGGTCGGAAGACGTGGACAGTCTGAAGGCTCTGGGCAGGAACGAAATTCAGACCGAGATGATCCCTCACGTCACACGGGACGGACAGCCCGTCATGCGGGGGGAGGGAATCAGCGGTGGTCCGGCATCGACCTACGTTTCGTACGGCAAGGTCTGGGCAAATGCCTCGAATACGCCGTTCCGGGAGTACAAGCACTGGGTCCACGAGGGTGGCATCTCCACGCCGCTGATCATCCATTACCCCAACGGCGTCACGAACAACGGTCGGTTTTCTTCGTTTACGGGCCATGTCATCGACATCATGCCGACGATCGTCGAATTGACCGGCGCATCCTACCCCGAGACGTTCAGAGGCCACCCGATCCAGCCCATGGAGGGGGTCAGCCTGGTTCCGTTGTTCCGCGACGAACCCCTGGAACGCGAAGGGCCGATCTGCTGGGAACACGAAATGAACCGGGCAGTCCGCCTGGGGAAGTGGAAGCTCGTCTCCAAGGGCGAACTGCTGAACGGCGGCTATGGAACCTGGAAGAACTACCGCCTGGGGCCGTGGGAGCTGTACGATATGGAGACCGACCGCAGTGAACTGCACGATCTCTCCGGTCAATTTCCTGAAAGAGTGCGGCAGATGGCGGCGATTTGGGACGAGTATGCACAGCGCGTGCACGTCTTCCCCGCGCCCTGGGAGCCCGTCGACAGTAACAAGTAGCTGCCGAAATTGGTGACACGCACCCGAGCGCGATCCCGGGGGACATGATACGGCGATTCTGTCCTTCGGTCTTCGTCAATCGCACGATTCATCTTCCGATCGTTCACCCGATAAAGAAATTTCACCCGACAGAGAGAGGTGGGAAAGGTAGACTGGAGACGGAGGCATATTGTTGCGTTCTCAGGAGAACGGCGGTTCCGCCCCGGGTGGACAGGTACAGGTTACGAAAATCTTCGATCCCGCCGACGGTTTCGCGCCGCTGACGGATGTCTTCACACTTACCGATGCCACGCTGGCCTGCCGTGACGGCCGTTGGTGGATGTTTCTGGCCGGAATGGCCGGGGAAATGGGCCGGATTCGGCTCTTCAGTGCGTCCCTTCCGCAAGGGGTCCCTCTGGCGGCGACCGGGTGGACGCTGACGGCACGGCCGGATGACCCGACCCGGATCGTTGTCCTTGCGGGAGACGATCACAGCCGCGAGTGGGATCGGATGGGCGGCCGCCACTGTCCGTCCTACGTCCGAGGCTGGGATCCCGGCCGAGGTGATTGGGTCGAGCGCATCTACTATGCCGGCGCGGCAGAAAACGCCTGGGGCCCGTATACGATCGGGTACCTGGAATGGGACGGACGCGAGTGGGTCGACCAGCCAGCCCCCGTTTTTGAGGCCCGGGAGGAATGGGAGCACGGCAGCGTGTACGAACCCAACCTCATCTATGCGGACGGGAAATGGAAGATGTGGTACGTCGCGGGGTCAAATCAGGACGATTACCTGGTGCAGGGATTTGCCGAAAGCGAAGACGGCCGCAGCCAGTGGTCGAAACACGAGATCGTCTTTCCGGCCGAAGAGAAGGTGTTTGATTTCTGCGTCATCCAAGGGCGTTACCGGTATGAAGCCGTCTTTTCGAGGGTCTGGCTTAGCCAGTCGGCGGCGCCCCCGCGGACCGGACTGTGGTGGTGCGAGTGCGAGAGGCCGTCGTCCGACATGTCGGAGTGGTCGGAACCGGTGCAGATCATGACGGCCGAAGACCGCGGCTGGCACTCGGGTCCGTTCAAGCCTTCGCTGCGCTATGGAGAATCCGACCCGAACCGCATGTTCGTCTTTTTCGACGGCTCCTACCGCAAGCCGGAGCAGACCGGTTTTCCCTTTGTCCTCACCTTAGGCTGCCTGGAGCTTCCGCGTCCTCTCCCCACCCGATGATCAGGGACGCCGGGAAGCATCCGCTTTTCGCATCACACGTCGCGGACGTGTTGCCGAAGTCGGAGCCGGAGTCTCGCGGTCTTGGGTCGGAGCGCCGTGTTGTCGTAGGGGGAGGAGCAAAAGAGGAGGAGCTGGGGGACACTGTTTTGGTCGGAACTGATCGGAGCGAAGAGGTCTGATCGTCTCAGAACGGCCGAACGGGAAAATCGGTTGCAGGCGACACCTAACCACGAGCCATTGCCAACCCAGATTACCCTGTGCACGATGAGACTGGGAGTAGGGGTGGCCGTGTGTTCGGACCCAGAAGGAACGTGTGTTGCCTCGACGCCTTAGATGGGGACGAAGTTGCTGCGTTGCTCACGCAGCGCATAGAGGCGGCCGACGCCGAGGGGGACGGCGTGCTTGCGGCGGGTGTAGAGGCCACGGTTGCGGCAATCATCGAGTGACTGCTGGACGATGTCGAAGGAGCCAACGACGCGGCCGCGGCTGAAGGCCGGAATCGAGTCGAGGTAACAGCCTCGCGGAAAGCCTTCCCGCTCCATGCGCTGGGCCACCTCGACCGGGATCGTGGCATCGGTTTCCTTCTTGGATTGGGTTCCGCGCCAGTACAGCAGTACCCAGTACATCCGCTCGGCTTCCTCCCGCTCGCAGAACCCACCCATCAACTGCTCGAGGGGCATCAGCCAGTCATCATCGCCATGCCGGCGCATCCAGGCCGAGGAGAAGCGCCACTGGTCGGGGAGACGGCACAGATGGGCCCGAACGGCATTCAGATCGACGTAGAAAGCGGTTTCCTGCAGGTTCTCGGACTCGGTCGAGCGGAAACGGTCGGCCCAGAAGCGACCCTTGAGATGATGGCGGCGGTTGAACCAGCGGGCAAAGCCGGACTGGATGTTGCGCATCAGTTCGGAGACGTTGAAAAGTCGGCGATTGAAGCGCTCCCAGTCCTGGTCGTTCCAGCGTAGATAGGGCTGGTATTTGGGGTCGGAGTAGAAAGTTTCGGCGATGCGCCAGAGCTCCTCGCGCGATAGCGTGCGAAAGGCTTCGAACACGCAGACCAGATGGTAGTGGTTGCCCATGATCGAGAAGGAGACGACCCTACAGAAGAATAGTCCCGTGAAGTGACGCACGACGTTGTTGAGTTGGCGGGCATTCTCTCGCTTTTTTAAAGGGGCAGTAATTCTTTGGGCCGGCGGCCTGTCCGCGGAGATGGTAACGGCCCTCGGCGTCCGGTTGGATCTGGCGTGGCATACGTGGCATCGGACGATCCTTTCTGAAGGCGCGTGACGACAGCCTTCAGATACCAATAACGTCCGAGTTTCGAAATCTACGAAATCCCGGAGACAATCCGGTGGGAAGAGCGTCCTGCGGCTCTCATCCCTCCCTGATTACCCGTCGACCGGAAGGGGCGAACGAAAAGCAGTGTCCCCAATTCGTTCCCAATTCGTCCCCCCCAGTTCGATGAACTGCAACGTCGAGTGGGATGCTCCATAGCCCACGAAGCTCTGTTCGAAATTTGTTTGACATGCCTAATAGATCCATGTATAAGTCATCGATGTATCGAGATTCTATGTAACAGCCTGTCTTACTTTGGAGCAGTCCGATCGTGAACATCAGCAAGGACCTCGTCGCCGCCTCCGCCACTCCGCTCGTGTTGGCCATCCTCAGTGAAGGCCAGAGTTACGGCTACTCGATTCTCAAACGGGTCAGTGAGCTCTCGGGTGACAAGCTGCAGTGGACGGACGGGATGCTCTACCCCCTGCTCCACCGCCTCGAACGCAACGGGTATGTGAAGGCGACTTGGGGACAATCGGAGATCGGAAGGCGACGAAAGTACTATTGCCTGACCGATAAGGGTCGGGAAGAACTCGCCAGTCAACGCCGCCAGTGGCAGGTTGTCGACTCGACGTTGCGCGGCATCTGGCTGACCGCGGTTGGTCCGGCAGTAGACGGGATCTGACGGAATCGTCAGAGAGGAACGCAATCGGTGGAGACGAACCCAGTTCTGGAACAACGCATTGGTGAATGGCGGACCTATCTGCGCCGCCGTCAAGCGGTCCGCCCTGTCGATGTCGAGGAGATCGAAGACCACCTCCGCACCGAGGTCATGGCACTCGAAGAGGCAGGACTCAACCAAGATGAAGCGTTCCTGGTTGCCGTGAAACGGCTGGGCAGTCTGGATTCGCTGTCGCGCGAGTTCGCGCGGGAATACTCGGAGCGACTGTGGAAGCAGCTCGTCGTCTCTCCGCGGTCGGGTGAAGCCGTCCTCGACACCAATCGAGAGGCGATCGTGGCTGTCGTGCTGGCGATTGCCGCGAGCGTCGCGATCAAGGTTCCCGAGCTCTTCGGTCTGAACTTCCGGGGACCGGACGCCGATGGCTCGTTCTATGCCCGCAATTTCAGCCTCTTCGTGCTGCCGTTCCTCGCCGGATACTTTGCATGGAAGCGGGGTCTCGAACGGGCCGGGTGCTATATGCTGGCCTTACCCTTCGTCGCAGCCGCCCTGGTTATGAACATCCTTCCCTTTCAGCCCGAAGGCCACACGGAGATCCTGGCAGCTCTGCACCTTCCAATCGCGTTATGGTTGGCTGTCGGCTTCGCCTACGTCGGCGGACGTTGGCGCGATCCCGCCCAACGCATGAACTTCGTGCGTTTCACCGGCGAATGGTTCATTTACTACACCCTCATCGCCTTTGGCGGCGGAGTCCTGATGGCATGCACCGAGGCCGTCTTCAAAGCCATCGGTATCGAGGTCGACGCCTTTCTCCAGGCGTGGGTTCTGCCCTGCGGAGTCGTCGGCGCCGTGCTGATCGGTGCCTGGCTCGTGGAGGCCAAACAGAGCGTCATCGAGAACATGGCACCCGTGCTCACGCGTCTGTTCACGCCGCTCTTCACGATCATGCTCCTCGTCTTTCTCGTGACGATGATCTGGACCGGCAGCGGCATCGATGTCGGCCGCGAAGTGCTGATCAGCTTCGACCTGCTTCTCGTTCTCGTCTTGGGCCTGCTGCTCTACTCGATTTCGGCCCGCGATCCGGAGTCCGTTCCAGGAGGTTTTGATGCACTCCAGCTTCTGCTGGTGATTTGCGCCCTCCTGGTAGATGCGTTCGCTCTCTGGGCGATCTTGGCCCGCATCTCCGAGTTCGGTTTCACCCCCAACCGAGTTGCCGCCCTCGGCGAAAACCTCATCCTGCTGGTCAACCTCGGCTGGTCGGCCACGCTCTACTCGAAGTTCCTGCTCAAACGAACCCCCTTTGCCGCGCTGGAGCGTTGGCAGACCGCTTATCTCCCTGTCTACGCAGTCTGGGCCTCGATCGTGGTGGCAATCTTCCCGGTTCTCTTCGACTTCCGGTAGCCTTTCCGCCTAATCGGTGATCATGAATCGGCGTGACCGACCGATCATCTTGTCTCCGGCCGGGATCCAGACGGTCAGGGTATAGACGCCATTGGCCAGCTTTTCCATGGGCAGGGCACCTGTTTAGGCTACCCGGCCTCCGGGCTCCGGCGTGGGAAGATCGAGCGGCTGCTTCCCGACGACTTCGTTGTAGTGGAGCAGTTCGAGAATCGCTTTCTTCGGCTCAGTCACCGAAGCATAGAGAGAGAAAAAGAAATCGAGCTGCGAACGCTCCGCATGGCTCACGCCATCGCGAAGCATAGGGTACAGCAGCAGCCCTTCCGCCTGGAATGGTACGTCGCTCCGGCCGTTCAGTCGCTCCGCGCTTTCGACCAGGATCAGGCTGCTCAACTCCGGAAGAGAGGGATCTGGAACTGGAATCTGCACATCGAGATGTTCGATGCCTCCCTTTCCCGCCAAGGCGTCCACACCGACGACGTCGACCGTGTAATCCCCCGGGGCGAGACGCATCTTCCGGTAGAAGAGGATGCCGTCCGCCGGAGGGGCAGCATCAGCAGACCTTCCGAGACGATACTGCTGGCTCACTTTCCGCTCCAGATTGCCCTCCCGGTCTCGGACGACGACAACGAAAGTGAAGTTGGATAAGCTTGGCGCAGGATTCGGGCCGTAGGTTAGGGAGCCTGCCGGAAGATCGGCGAGGATCGCAATCAACCCCGGTTCATCGGGCTTCGGGAACGAAAGAACCCTTGATGCGACAGGAAGTTCTTTCGCGTCGGGCTGCTTCTCGAGGAGTGTGAGTGCAGGCAGTTCGTATTCGAGGACCGGTGCTTCGTCGAAGACACGGTCGACGGCGTAGTAACCGCGACGGAACTGGAGGTCGGCGTCCTTCAGGCCGGAGACCCGGACCTCGATGCTCCGATACGTGCCGTCCATGTCGGAGGCCGTCGGACTGTAGCCCAGCAGATAGTAGCTGTTCAGGTCTTCATCGATTCGCTCCAGGCCGGCCGTCAGGTCGTTCGTGTAACGGATAAAGATCCCGCCCGTGTCTTTCGCCAACTGCAGGAGACCCTTGTGGGAATCGGAACGGATCAAATCTTCACGTGTCTCCAGAATGTCCCGGGTCATCGGCCCCGACATCAAGGTTCCGTCGGATTCCAATCTGCGTGACGTGCCGGCCACTCCGATGCCGCGAGCCATCTCTCGACTGGTGCTGTTGCCTATCCACGTATCGTCACGTTTGCGGGCTGCGTATTCGATCGCGGCCTTGCGGACGTACACACGATTCTCCGGTTGCAGGACCGAGAAGAGGAGGGCTGTGAAGTCTCCTCGCGGATTCAGGATCGTCTGATCCAGGGATTGCGCAGGCACGCGCTCCCGCAGAGACGGAGGAAGCAGTGCCCGGAGCTTTCGGCCGCCGGGCTCTTCGCGCGTCCGGGCGGTCTCTTCAGGCGTCTGAAAGTAGCTGATCTTCTGAGAAACGCCTTCTTCCAGCAGTTCGAAATCGGAAGCCTTCAAATCACGAACCGGCCGCCCTTTGCGATCATGAACGACGACGTCCACCGAACCGTTGTCGATTTGGCCTGTACCGTCGTATCGGAGGGCGTGGCTTCCTGATGTACCCAGGAAGGACCGATCAGACCCACCAAGATAAGAAGTGCCCCTGCACGTTTCATAGTTCCTCCCAGTCCACCTTAAGCCTCTGGAGCGCCCACGTAAACATTGAACGACTCAGTACGACATGCACTACGAAACAATACCCCTCCCCCTCGATGGAAAACAGTGTCCCCAACTTGTCCCCAACTGTCCTCCTGAACATGGCACTGATTCGGAATCTGTGGATTTCAGATTTTGTCTTCGAGGGTCGGCTGGCTTCGACGACGAAAGAATACGACGGCCGGGATCTGTGTGTCTTCTTCGACTGGCAGGGGCCCGCGAAGTTCTATTACGCTCACATCGCAACGAGAGCCGATCCTCACCACAACTCCATCTTCCTCGTCAACGATGCCGACCGAACCTCGATCGCCCAATATCGGACCGAGCGAACCGCTTGGGGCGACGGGGTATTCCATCTGGTTCGCATCATCCGGCGGGTCGAGTCCGGCGAAATCAAGGTCTTCTTCGACAATATGTCGTCGCCGATCCTCACGGCTCGGGACAAGACGCTCAGATTCGGTCGCATTGGTGTCGGCTCCTTCGATGACACTGGACGCTTCGATCAAATCAAAATCTGGGGTCGGAGCGCAAAACCGCCGGCCGATCAAGCTGCCGACGGATAGCTCCATTGGATGACGCCGCCGCCCACCGGTCTGCTGATATCCGTACGCTCGGCGGCCGCTGACCTGCCTCCCGCTGCAGGACTTTCCATTCCGATGAGTTCGGATTATGCTTGTCATTGAAAACACGAGCAGATCGTGGATCGTCGAGTGCTTGCGGGTTCGCCGAGGCAGGCCCGCCCGGTTGCCGGCCTCACGGATTGGGGAAGTCTGCCTGCAAAGAGATCGAGAAGAACTGGCGGTTTCGTCCCGGGACTCTGAAAGGGGAGCCGGTCGACGTGTGGGCTGCGATGGAAATTCAGTTCACCCTCGGACTCCAGGATTGGCTGAAGAAACTGACTCTGAAAGAAGCGGAGCACCGAATTGTCGCCAGCATCGTGATCACCGGTCCGAAGGCGGCCTCCGACGTCGCTCAGGGTCTCATAAAGACCGAGGAGGCCACATTCTTCGATTCGGAGAAGTTTCTCGCCGATTGCAGGCGACTGAAGCACTCCGGCAAGATTGCCCTCGTCGGAACGGATCTCGTCCGCAATCGAATAGGCGGCGTCACGGTCGAATTCAAAGTCCGGCCCAAATGAAAGGCACGTAATTGGTGACACGCACGAAATTTGATCGTAACTGCCGCCAATAAAGGATTCTGATGGCCGTCTGGCACTTATCTCAGGAAATCCGCACGGAAACTGCCCGACCTTTCGTCCATGGACACACGTGCATGTCATCTGGGTACGGAGGCACTGAAGCGCCAACAGGGCCGTTCTCTCAAGATCCTGGTGGTCTCGATGACCCGGGTCCCAAGTCACTGACGCGCGAGCCATGATCCTGCTGGACACGAACGTCATGATCTATGCCGCTGAGCCCACGTGCCGTTTCTTCTCATGGTCGTGCGAAACGATCGCGGAGGCGGTATCCGCAGACGGAGCGGCGATCAACGCGATCACATTAGCTGAGGTCTGCGTCGGGGAGATCGAGCCCGACACGGTTGCCGACCGAATCCGCAGTGGGGGTGTCGGAATCCTCGATGTGCCGGCGGCGACACCCCTGTTTGCGCGGCATCTTATAGTGAGTATCTCGGGCGTCGAGCGGCGTCGCCCGAAAGAAGCTTTGGTCGGATGCCGCTGCCTAATTTCTTCAGCGGTGCCCACGCCCAGATTATGGGCTGGTCCCTCGCGACTGCGGATGGAGGACGGTTCCGCACCTATTTCCCGAAAGTCGTTCTGTTGACACCAAGGGCAGGCGACCAAGCAGAGTACTAAGAAATGCTTGAACGACCGTGCCCTGCTGTCACAAACTCCATCAGATCAAGCAGACATTCGCTGCGTGGACTCAGCGATCCCTGCTCGAATCCTGAAACGTCGCGGCCGTCGCGGAGCATCTCGGGAGGGAACTTCCGAGAAGTACGATCGATCTTTCATTGAGAGGAGGCATCATGAAGGCACGGACCATCGGTGTGATACTGATCATTCTCACTGTGTGCCCCATCTGGGCGCAGCAGACGCAGTCGTACGACGATCGGCCCAAGATCACGGTGAGTGGAGAGGCTGTCGTGAACGTGAAGCCGGACAGAATCGTATTGACGTTCGGCATCGAGACGCGAGACCCGGAGATTCTGGCGGCCAAACAAAAGAACAACGACATCCTCAAGGGCGCGATTGCCGCGATCAAGGAAGTGGGAGTTCCGGAGAAGGAAATCCAGACGGACTACCTCTCCATCGAACCAAGATACAAAGACAGCTACCAGGGAAGCTTCATGGGGTACTTCGTTCGGAACACCTTTACCGTCACGCTCGACGATCCGGAGAAGGTCGAAGGTCTCGTGACGAGGGTTCTCAAGGCGGGCGTGAACTACATCCACGGGATCGATTTCCAGACGACGGAATTCAAGAAGTACCGCGAGCGGGCGCGTAAACTCGCTCTCGAAGCAGCCAGAGAAAAGGCGAAGCAGATGGCGTCAGACCTGGACCAGTCCGTCGGCGATCCGATCCTGATCCATGAGAACGGATCGCCCTGGTGGTACTTCTCGAGCTGGTCCGGGTGGGGTTATGGCCGTGACCGAGGAATGTCGCAGAACGTCGTCCAGAACGTAAACGGTGCTGCCGAAGGGATCTCCGATACCGTCTCACTCGGCAAGATCTCCATCCGGGCCAATGTCAGTGTCACCTTCGAGTTGAGGCGCTGACGACGGCCACCTTTCCTTACGGACTGAGAGACCCCGTCTCCGATTTCCCGCATCCCGTTTCGCGGTTCATCGTATTTGTACGAAATTGGTGACACGCACGTAATGTGAATGTAAGTGTTTGCGAACAAAGACGTTTTCTGCCGTCTGGCACCTTTTTCAGTAAACCCGCTCAGACCCGGCGCTTGTCCGCGGATGTAATCGGAGTCGAGGTGCGCCTGGGAACCATTCGTCGCGGCTGAGCAGTTCGGTGGCGGGAGGTCGTCCGCGGCAACTCATTCCGATGGGCCGGACTCACCAGTTTTCGCGGGGCCATGCTACTCCAGTGATCGTACTCATGAGATCCAGCGAAAGCGGGCATTGCCTGATACCCGATTTCGATAATAGGTGCCAGAGCAGGCCCAAAACCCTTTTTCGACGGACACTTACGATCGATTCCCGTGCGTGTCACCAATTTCGCACTTTGATCGCGAGCCGAATCGGATCGTGTACGCGATGCTACCAGCGGCTGTGCGGGAGTGTAAACTACGGGAAAACTGGAGGTCCGGACCTGCAACCGTTCGCCGAGCGAGGGCAGTGTGGCCTGAGACCGTGCCCTCGATTCAGAGTTCCAGACAGCACAGTGCGCTGAAGTGAGCATGCCGGGCTTCGTGCTGGCATTCCGACATCGCGCGCCTTGCGGTCCGCGAGCAGCAGGCCTATGGCTGCAAACGGCGCAGGAATCCGCCCCCGTCCGAGTCGAAGACGAGCCCGTTCGAGGCGGACGAGAGAGTCGGATTTGGGGTACCTGCCTGCATAATGCGTGCCTGCGATCGGTTTAGCACATACAATTGGAAATGACTTCGGATGGTAAGACGGTGATCCAGAAGGTATTGACCCAGGAAGAAGAGGAGTTACTGGCGCGCGAGCGCCAGTGCCTGGCCGATCTGCTCGCTGCCGTGGCTCGGCTCGAGGCCAAGGCGGAGGACGAAGCCACTCTGAAGCAGGCGCTCGAATCGCTCGATCAACTGTTTCTTCTGGTGATCGTCGGGGAATTCAACGCAGGCAAGAGCGCTCTGATCAATGCGCTACTGGGACGATCGATCCTGGAAGTGGGCGTTACGCCGACGACCAGGCGCATCCACCTGGTTCAGTCCGGCGAGGCGGCACGCAAGCTGAAGAATGCCGATTTCGAAGTCGTCGAATCCACCTCGGATCTTCTTCGGCACGTCAACATCGTCGATACTCCCGGCACCAACGCGATCTTTCGGGAACACGAAACGCTCACGCGAGATTTCATGCCGCGTGCCGATCTGATCCTGTTCGTGACCTCCGCCGATCGCCCCTTTACGGAAAGCGAGCGTGCTTTCCTGGAGGTGATTCTGGACTGGGGGAAGAAGATCGTCCTGGTCGTGAACAAGATCGATATTTTCGATTCGAGGGAGGAACTGGCCCAGGTGATCCGCTTCGTCAAGGAGCAGGCGACCCGTCTGATGGGTTTCGAGCCAAGACTCTTTGCCGTCTCCGCCCGGGAGGCGGTCGGCGGGAGGCCTGAAGGTCTCGACAACCAGTTTGCGGCCCTTGAAGCGTTCATCCACCGAACACTCGACGAAAGGGAGCGGGTCCGCCTCAAGTTCCTGAATCCACTGGGAGTCGCAGCACACCTCAGCGAGCGCTATTTGGCCGCGCTGGAAGAAGGTCACCGACTCCTCACAGATGACCTGGAAGCCCTGGGTTCTATCGATCAGCTGCAGGAGAGTTACCGCACGGAGCTCCAAAAGGAATTCCAGCTCAGGCTCGCCGGAGTGGACAACCTTCTTCACGAGTTCGAGAAGCGCGGGGTCGAGTTCTTCGAAGATCGAATCCGCCTGCTCAGAATTGCCGAGCTCCTGCAGAAATCGAAAATCCAAGCCGACTACAAGCGGCTCGTGATCCAGGATCTGCCACATCAGGTGGACAAGCGAGTCAATGAGATGATCGACTGGATCATTTCGAGCGAGCTCGGCCAATGGCATGCGATCACCGACGTCCTGAATCGAAAGCGGACCGAGCGCGGTCAGGAGTTGCTCGGCAACCTCGGGGGTCGATTTCAGTACGATCGATCGCGGCTCATCGACTCGGTCGGGCGAAAAGCCCAGGAGACCATCGAGAGCTATGATCGGGATGCCGAGTCTGCTCGGTTGGCGGAAGGAATCCAAAATGCCGTGACCGGGACCGCCCTGGCCGAGGCGGGTGCGATCGGTCTCGGGACGATCGTGACGTTGCTGGCCAGCAGCACCATGGCGGACGTGACGGGCATTCTCGCCGCGAGCACCCTGGCAGTCCTCGGACTCTTCGTCATACCCGCGCGCCGCCGGGAAGCCAAGCGTCAGCTGCGAAGTCGGACGTCGGAAATGCGTGAGCGGCTGACCCGGGCGATGAATGAGCAGTTCGTGCAGGAGTTGAACCGGGGCATCGACGGCATGCGCCAGGCCATCTCGCCCTACAGCCGGTTCGTGCGCTCGGAGAAGGAACGTTACGACGCAGCGAGGTCATCTCTCAGCCGGATTCGGGAAGAAGTGAGGTTGCTCCTCTCAAAGCTCGAATCCCGAACGGGCTGAGCCCCGGGGTGCCGGACCTCGTAGCGAGGGAACTCGGGTCCTGCGAAGCGAGTGCGGTGGGGATGGTCCTCTTTGATCCGGTCGATCTACGACGCCGGATTCGACCAAAGCGTTCTAGTCGGCGGCTCTCTGGTACTGGTTCGGCCATTCCGGATTGGCGCCCAGTTCCTTCGCCGCTTTGAGCGGCCAGTAGGGCTCTCGTAGAAACTGGCGAGCCAGCAGTACCAGATCGGCGGCTTCACCGGCGAGGATTTCCTCGGCTTGGCGAGGCTCAGTGATCACTCCGACGGCGGCGGTGGCGATGTTGCTCTGCTTGCGGATCTCCCGGGCGAAGGGCACCTGGAAGCCCGGAGCGACCGGGATGCGTGCGGCGGGGACGATGCCTCCGGAGGAGCAGTCCACAACGTCTACACCCAGGTGCTCCAGGGCGCGGCCAAGCTCGACCGACTGTTCCAGGTCCCAGCCATCGTCGATCCAGTCGGTAGCGGAAATCCGAACGAAAAGGGGAAGGTCCTCGGGCCACACGTCTCGCACCGCCGCCACGATCTCCCGCGCGAGACGTGTCCGGTTCTCGAAGGAGCCGCCGTACTCGTCCGTGCGTCGGTTGCTGAGCGGGGAGAGGAATTCGTGAATCAGGTAGCCGTGGGCGGCGTGGATCTCCACGACTTGAAACTCTGCGGTCCGGGCGCGGCTGGCAGCCTCGCGGAAGGCCGCTATGACCGCCTTGATGTCTTGCCGGCTCAGTTCCCGAGGGGCTGGCCAGTCACGCTGGAAGGGCACGGAACTTGGGCCGACGGATTGCCAGCCCCCTTCCTGGATCGGGATGAGACGGCCACCCTCCCAGGGTGGAGTCGTGCTGGCCTTGCGGCCGGCATGGGCCAACTGGATTCCAGGTACGGTTCCCTGGCCGGCGATGAACCGTGTGATGCGGCGAAGGAACTCAACATGTTCGGCCTTCCAAAGCCCGAGATCCGCAGGACTGATCCGTCCGACGGCGGTCACAGCCGTTGCCTCGGTGAACACAAGACCAGCGCCTCCCACGGCACGGCTTCCCAGGTGAGTGAGATGCCAGTCATCGGCGAAGCCGTCCTCGCTCGAGTACTGGCACATCGGACTGACGACGATGCGGTTCGGCAGCTCGATTCCGCGGATGTGCATGGGCTGAAACAAAAGCGGTCCACCCGGGTTCTCTTTCCTCATCCTTCCCTCCGACCCCTTAAATGTGGTCTACGGAACCGACCTGCTCGACCCACGTCCCGCAAACAGGTTGTACAACCATCCAAAAACGAGACCGCCAATCGCACCGTCCACCAAGGCATATAGTGTCCCCACGAGGACCTGGCCGAATGACTGTGTCCCGTAGTAACCGGGATAGATCGATGCGACGAGCTTGAGGAATGTCCCGCCGTACCCCGGCAGGATCCAGTTCGCAAGACACACCAGCAGAACAGCGCCTCCCCAGACGATCGCTCCCGTCAGCGCCATCGCCTTCACATTCAGTCGCATGGTCGTTTACCTCCTCTATCCATTCTGCCAAAGAACGGGCAAGCCGGAGCACTTTGTTGCTGAGCGGAGCATGGCCGGCGTCGAGCCGAGGCAACTCAGCGTGGTAATGCGAAACCGCCTCGTCTCTTCAGTCCGAAGCCAGGGACTCGGTATTGTCGAGTTTCTCCATCAGAAGATCCTGGTAGTCCCGTATGTGTTCCACGAAGAGGACCGGTTCATAGCCGCGCGCATAGCCGTGACGGAGCTGCCGATAGTATTTCTCCTGCGTGAGGTGAGGCAGCACCTCTTTGACTGCATACCAGCGGTTGGGGTTCCGCTCCAGGTCGATCGCCAGCCGCCGGGCGTCCTGAAGGTGGGCGAAGCCCACATTGTAGGCTGCCAGTGTCATCCAGAGCCGGTCCGGACTCTGGATGAACGAGGGCATCCGTCGGTAGAGCTTCTGCAGGTAGCGGGCCCCGCTGATCGCACTCTGTTCCGGATCGAGCCGGTTCGTGACTCCCAGGGAGCGCGCGGTCGGTTGGGTCAACATGAAGAGTCCCCGGACTCCGGTGGGGCTGACAGCCCGAGGATCCCAATGGGACTCCTGATAAGAGATCGCTGCGAGTAGTTGCCAGGAGAACCCGGTTTCGGAGGCGGCCTCTTTGAACAGCGGTGCATAGGTTTTAAGGCGGTCCTCGACCCGGTCGAGGAAGACGCGGGTGTCGTAATAATCGAATTCGTTGATATAGCCGTAGTAGCGGTTCAGGATCCCGTCGAGGCGACCCGACTGACGCATCGTCTCGAACCAGTTTGCGAGTTCTTCGGACTGAATGCGACCTTCAGCGGGCAGGTACCAGACCAGCGACCGTTGCGCGCCGACCGGAAAGGAGCGTTCTATTTCGGGAAAGTAACGCTGGTTGATGTCTACGATATTGGAATCGGCGATCGTGCAGTCAATCTGGTCCTTCCAGACGTCCTGGAGCAACTGTTCCGTCGAGAGTTCGCGGGTGGACCACTCCAGGTCCGGAATGGTCTGGCGTAGCTGTTGCAGAGTCTCTTCATAACTGCTTCCGCCGGCCACCGCCAGCCGGAGACCGGGCAGATCCGCGGGGGCATCCACCCCCAGGTCTTGTCGGCAGACGCAGGTCTCCGTGACCTGCTGGTACTCAGGTCCTGCCCGGAAGCGATCGGCTCGGGAGTCGGTCAAGGTGAGGCCGGCGGCCGCCAGATCGGCCTGCCCTCGCTCCAGCCTGGTAAAGATCTCCTGGATCGAGTCGACCATCTCGAAGCGCACCGGGACGCGGCGTGCTCGTGCAAACGCCCGGACCAGATCATACTCGGGCCCGGTCGGATTGCCGTCGCGATCTTCGTAGTACGTGGTGGGTGCCATGCGCGTCAGGACGACGAGTTCCCTGTCGGTTTTCTCTGGAGGTTGGGGCGATCCGCAGGCCGGGAGCAGGACAAGAAGCAGCGCTGAATGGATGACTCGGTGTTTCATGTTCGCACGACCGGCTCAAAGAAACATACCGTAACCTATTGATTATGATAATGATCGACACTCCCTGAGTCAAAAGCCATGACATCGTAGAGGACGCTGTGGATAGAAGGCCCCCGGAAGTCGTGGAAATCGGGAGAATTGGTGACACGCACGTAGATCGATCGTAAGGTGTTGCGGATTCAAGGAGGGCTGGTATTTCTGTCCTGCTTACGGCTCGTTCATTCTTGCCGAGGGGCGGCAATGGGGACGACCGGCATGGTGGCGAACTGCCCGGGCCGCGTCTGGAGGACAGTCGCTGCGATGGAGCCGTCGGAGCGGACCTTGAGCGACCCCTCGAACCGTTCAAAGTCGACCGGGACGTCCCACCCGAGCTGATCGACGAACAGCGCTCGGTGACCTCCCGCCGGGAGCGCCCCCGCCCCGTCCAGATGTGCCCGTGCGATGGTGGCGCCATTCGGTTCCAGCAGCCAGAGGTCGAGTTCGGTCTCGCGCTCTTCCAGGTTGATGAAGGCGATCCCCGTGTCGATCCCATCGGCTGTATCCGTCTGCATCGGTGCAAGAAAACCTTCCTCCATGGCCCGGCTCGATCCGACGCCGGCGAGACCCACGCTTCCACCAAAGATGATCACGCCCGAAAGGGGCCCGTCCGATTCGACCGTGACCGACCCGGTGACCACTGCGCCTCGCCCGTCGGTCCCGAGGACCTCTAACCCGAGCGGGGGGAGCGTGACCGTCAGTGCTCCATCGACGATCTGACCATTGAGATCGACCTCAATCGGAGTGCCCGAGTCGTCTCTTAGATGGAGTATCGCCTGGGCGCTGGACGACTGATCCGGATTGAACAGAAGAATCTCGCTGAAAAGAGAACGCTCCCCATCGGACCCGTCGGCAAACTGTGCGAACTGCAAACGAAAGGGACCGGCATCATCGGCACCGACCTGAGTCCGTAGAGCTCGATCCAGCAACTTGCCCCACTGCCGATCCGACCACGCGGTCACCGGCATCGTGGCGAACTGGCCCGGTCGAGTCTGGATGGCTGTCGCCGACAATCGTCCGGTTGCCGTGACCTTGAGGAGTCCCGTGAAGCCGGAGAAATCGACCGGGCTGTCCCAGTTGAACTGGTCGGCGAAACGGGCGAGGTGTCCGCTCGCCGCCAGTCCTTCGTCTCCCGTGAGAATGGAC
The DNA here is from genome assembly GCA_963823995.1 of uncultured Acidobacteriota bacterium. Classification (GTDB taxonomy): domain Bacteria; phylum Acidobacteriota; class UBA6911; order RPQK01; family JAPXNP01; genus JARRKC01. Next base: position 2,014,880 of record CAWGNQ010000005.1, on the reverse strand, counting down.
CTGGTCAAAATCCGGCCATCAGGGTCGAGCAATTCGAGTGTTAAGTCGACATCCGCACTCTCGAGATTCACCATCGCGACACCGGTGTTCAAGCCGTGTGGCGGATCGACCTCGATCGGCACCAGGAAGCTCGACAACTGCTCCGCACTCGCCCCGACACCGGCCAGACCGACGGTTCCCTGAAACAGGATCAAGCCGGCCAGCCGCTCAGCCGATTCGACGGTTACCGATCCGGCCTGGAGAGCGCCCAGGGAATCGGTCTCGAGGCTGCGCAATCCCTCGGGGGGAACCGGAACACTCACCTCGCCATCGACGACGGCGCCGTCCAGATCGACCGTCATCGGCCGGCCGGAGTCGTCCCTCAGACGGATATGCGCGTTGCTCTCCAATTCCGGGTTCGGATTCAGAAGGACCAGGCGACTGGAGAGGGCGCCTGCTCCATCCGCAAACTGGGCGAAGTAGAGGCGTTGAGACTCGGTGATCCCACGCTGCCCGGAATGACGCTCATTGCCACCGACGATCGACCACCCGTCATTCGCAGCAGGACTGCCGGTCCAGAACGACAAGAGGCTGCCCTGATCGGACACCAGGTAAAGGTTGCCGGCACGGTCCAAGGAAGGGACACTCTTCTCGAGCCGCTCATTCGCAAGAACCGCCTTCCAACTGAGAACACCGAGTTGGTCCAGGGCGTAGAGGCGACCGGTCCAGTCTGACGACCCCTTTTCTGTCGAGACCGCATACACCGTCCCACCACCATCCACCGCAACGTACGGAGAGAACACCTCTCCCGCTTCGTCCGCCTGGAAAGACCAGATGCGCTCGCCGGAGGGACTGAACGCCTGGATCGAGTTGCCGTGAGCACAGAACACCCGGCCCTGGAAGCCGAGGACAGGATGACAGGACGCCCCCGGCGTACTCCCGGCTTGAATCTTCCACTTCAAGGTTCCATCGGCACTGACTGCAGCCAGCCAGGACCCTCCAACATAGGCGGTTCCATCGGCCCCCAGTGCGATGGCGTAGTCGTTGCCGATCGGCCAGTCGACGTCGAGTGTCCAAGCCGGCTCCCCCGCCAAGCTCAGGGAAAAGATCCGACTCCGCCCTCCCGCTGCACTGTCGAGGGCTCCAAACAAGATCCGACCGGCAGAATCGACGACGGGAGCGGTGACGGGCCTGAACGGGTCGGTGCGAAACTCCCAAAGCGCGTGTCCGTCGCCGTCCAAAGCCGTCAGGCCTGCCGCCGAGGGTGCATAGTAAACTATTCCGGGACCCTCGGCGGCAGCCAGCCAGGCACCCTCGGACGAGCCTTGCTCCCAAAGCCGCATGCCGTTCCCGTCGAAGGCGTTCAGATGTCCTGAAGCCTCGCCCTGTTCCGGTCTTCCCGGGACGATCAACATTTCGTCTTCTGTCGTGAGCGGGCGGCCGACCGGGTCGGAGATAAAATCTCCGGTCGGCAAGGACCACCGGACACTTGCGTCCTGGTCCATCCGGGTCAACGCTCCAAATCCTCCTACCACCGCCAGCCCGGTCTCGCCGGCCGCTGTGACCGCTCCCGAAAAGCGCGGCCCGTTTTCGCCGAGGAGAGTCTCTCTGGCGCTCATCACCCAGTTCAGCCGGCCGGCTGTCTTCGTATCGTGCGAAGCCAGGGACATGGCGGCAAGATGATTTCCTCCTGTGGGCCTGGCATTTGCGGACCACATCACCAGATACCGGTCACTCTGATCGGCCGGAAGAAGCGTGGGGAGCCGGGCGCCGTATCGGCTGTCCCCATCCGGTCCGACGCGACTGAGCCGAGGCTGGAAGTCGCCCGATCGAAGTCCCCGACGGCCGTCGATCCTTTGCCCGAAGATCTCTGTCTCTCCCTCGCCGACATCCTGCTGCCAGACGGCGAGGAACTCCCCGTCCGCACCGGCATGAGACACCGCCGGTCGGCTGCCCCCGACTCCGGAATTCATCGGAATCGATCCAAACCCCAAGAGTGCACTCGTTGCGGCGTCGACGCGCCGGCCCAGGATCCTTCCGTCGGCAGCAGACCAGACCACCAGGCACACCGCTTCTGATGGAGCGCAACTCACCGCGGGAGGAGCGGAAGCCGAAGGAGGATTCTCTTCGTCGGACGTACTGACCGTGAACTTTCCGGAAGGGAGAGGCGCTCCGGTCGCGGCATCCACGAGAACGGCCTCGATTTTGGAGCCCGTGTCGATCTCGCTGGAACCCTGCCAAACGACGAGGATCTCACCGCTGCCCCAGTCGTAGGACAGATCGGGATTCATGGACGGTGAGGCCGTGCCCGTTGCGGAGCGACCGTTCAACCTGACGGGGCTACCCGCCGATACTCCGTTTGCTGTGATGCGCTGACCAAACACCTCGAAGACCCCATCCTGAGATGTGTCGGCATGCCAGACAAGGAAGAACTGACCGCTGCCCGACAGGTACGCGATTCTCGGTCGATACGCGCCGAAAGCGGGATTTGCGTCCGGTCCGGTATGGGTGATCCTGAAGTCATCCTCTCCGAAGGCGGCGCCAGTATCCCCATCCAGAAACCGGCCGTACAGTTCGAATTTTCCATCCATCGACTTTTCCCCGGACCAGACGACCAGGTACCGGTTGCCGACCGGGTCGTAGGCGACCCCCGGGTCCGTAGCCTGGAATCGGGGATCGAGTTCGGGGCCCATCCGGCTGATTCTGAATTCATCTCCGATCGGCTGAAGCGTCGCTGCATCGAGCCGCCGACCGTAGATCTCATATTCCCCGAAACCGGCGATATCGATCGCATAGACGGCGAGGTATTCATTGCGGGGCCGGTTGAGTGCGAAGCTCGACGATACGACGGGCGAAGGGTAAAGATCCCCGGTGACCATCGTCCGATGCGACGCAGGAAGACCCAGACGTGACCGGTAGGACCTTCCTTCGACCCCATGCGTGTCCACGATCGCCGTGTAGGGGCCGTCCCGGGGGATGAAGAAGTCGGCCTGAGCTCCGGTTTCCGTGTCGACCGGTGTGCCGAGTTGATCGAACAACATTATCCGGGGCGTCCAAGAATCGTAGTCGAGTGATGCGGTCGTCAAGTGGATCCACGAACCGGCTCCTGCCGAGAACCGGATTGCGTCCTGCTGAACCAGTGAGGTGACGTCTCTCTCAATCACTGCGCCGTCGTTCAGTTCGGCGGCACACCGACCGGTTGTGAACTGCAGACTGACTCCATAAGTGTCGGGATGCGGCATGTCGAAGAAACTGAAGAATCCACTCAAGATCAGGGTCTGAGTCCCATCTTCCTGCAGCACCAGGCTTCCCGAATCCCCCGACGGGCTCCACCCCAGACGATTTCCGCCCGGCCCAAAAACCTCGAGGACAGGAGACTGGGTAATTGACGACTCGAGTCCTGCGGTGATGCGCAAAGCCTCGCCGGCGCTGCCTTCGAATGAATAGGCGAACTGTTCGGCACGCATCGAAACCGGTCCCTGGCGGCTGTTCTCGCAGTCGATGGGAGCCGCACACTTCCCGGTCGTAAACTGAAGGCTCAGCGCGTACCGGCCCGTCTCCTCGTCAAGATAGTCCCGAACCTCGAGGATGTACTCGCCGCCAACGGGGAGCTTGATCGGGCCGGATCGAGGCGAGGCGATCGACTTGGATCCGACCAGCTCCCCCGAGGAGTCGAGCACGAGCACCTGGAGTTGTAGCGCGGCATCGATGCTTTCTCCGACGACCTGGATTGCATCGCCCCGGCTCCCCTGAAACCGATACAGATCATGCTCGCCCGCGGTGCTGATCGCAGCTTCGACCCGGTCGCCGCAGAACAACTGGGTTTGCGCTTGAACCTGCCTTCCTGTGGCCGCCAGGATGATGCAAACGCCCACGATCGCGAACAGATAACTCGACGGCTTCACTGCAATCCCATCCAAACCGCCCAGTGTGAAACGTGAAAAAGCTTCATCAAACCTCGGAGCGGTGCAGTTCGAGGACTTTGACAGGGTCCTTCGATTTCAGTTTCCTCGCCTGCTCGACCAGACGGGAGTGATGGGTGAAGAGGATGACCTGGGTTTTCGTGCCGAGCTCCGCGAGGACTTCGAGCGTCGCTGCGGATCGGTCGTCGTCGAACTGGACCAGAATATCATCTACAACGAAGGGCAGCGGTTCAGATTGAGTCATGTACTGTTCGAGTGCTGCAAGACGGAGCGCCAGGTAGAGCTGATCGCGGGAGCCCGAGCTCATTCCCTCCACATGGACGATCCCTCCTGAAGTCAGAACGGTCGGAGCGGGCTCGCGCTTGGATCCGTCTGTGTCGGCATCCGTCTCGAAACAGTGGCTTCCTGGAGGACGAACGCCGACCAGGACCGGTTCGTCCTTCTCATCGAAATCCACACGCAGCGAACAGAAGGACCCACACGTCAGGCGAGCGAACAACTCGCCCGCCCGTCGGAGCAGCGGGCCCTCGTTTTCCCTCCGGTAGCGCTCGATCTGCTGTCGGAGAATCCGGCCGGCCAGGCGCAGTCTCACGTAATGCTCGGCGGAAGACCGGATACCGGCGAGAATGCCTTCCGCCTCGTCGGCGAGCACAGCTGCCCGGTCACCGCCGTCCATCAGACTCAGTTCCTTGTGTTCCGCACCCTGCCTGTGAGCCAGTTCTGTGTACTTCGGCTCCAACTCCCGGTCGATCAGGTCGCCCAGTCTGTCGATCTCGGCGGTGAGTGCATCCGGATCTGTGCCCTGGACTTCCTGCTCGAGGTCCTCGAGGGAGGCACCCTCGCCCGCATTGAGGATTTCCCGCTCCAGGCCTTCATTCTCGGACCGGAGTCGAAGACACTGGTCCGACCGCTTCTCAGCCTCTTCCAGTTGGTCCGGGTCTTCGCACTGCGCTTCCCTGCAGAGTGCCGCCAGACGAGCGTTCATGGTCACCATTGTCTGGCGGGACTCCCGGATGTCCGCTTCGGCCTGTTCCCTCTGGTTTTCGATCTCCTGCAAACGCGATTCATTCGATCGGTCCTCCTTCAGGAGTTGATGCAGTCGTGCGACCTCCTGTTCCACCGGCACAGAGACCAGCTCCGGTGAGGCATTCTCGGCAACCCGACGGACTTCTGTCTCGAACTGGCGAGTGTCCCTTTCCATTCCCTCCATTCGAATCCGCAGTTTTTCCGCTTCGGCGTGCTTCGAAAAGAGCTCACGCAGGTCCTCCAGGACGTCGTTCGCTTCGGACGGCAATGCATCCGAATCCAATCCCAGATCGCGAATCTCGTGCTTCCATCGATCGGTCCATTCTTCCAGTTCGCGCACGGCGGTCTCGTAGTCCGTCTCGGCCGTTTCGAGTTCTCGCCGCAGCGATGGGATCTGATTGTCGAGTTCCTCGCGATGTCTCTTGCCCCTTTCCAGGCCGCCGGCCACCTCTTCGGCAAATGTCAGAATAGATCCAAGGGAATCGGATTTCTCGGGTGACTCCTGACCCACGGATTCGAGCTCCTTGCGCAACGTCTCGAGGTGGCGCGCACGCTCACCCGCAATCTCCTCGGTCTCTCTTCGAATCAGTGTCCAGCGCTCGACCTCGTCCCGAAGTTTCTCGAAGTCCGCAAGCCATGGACGCATTTCGCGAGGCGAACGCGGCTCGATGTGAGAGGGTTCCCAAATCGCCTTCCAGTCGTTGATGAGCAAAGTCCTGGACCGGCCGAGTTCTTCGATTCGTGTCTCGATCTCCTCGAGCTGCGACTGCTGTTCGGACTGCGAGGCCAACAGATGTGCCTGCTTATGGACCCGGTCGGCCTCCCACCGCAACCGGTCGGCAAGTTCATCCGAGCGTGAGATCCGGAGCTCAAACGCTTCCGGAAGCGAGTGATCGGGATCGAGCGTCTCAGCCTCTTTCCAGACATCCTCCGAATCCAGCCACTGGCGTCGCAGCAGCTCCCAGGCCCGGTCCCGTTGAGTCCGGCTCTCCACCAGATCCTGTTCGCTCGGGACGATGCCGGCCCGCCGGATCTCGTCCAGCCGTCTCACAGAATCATGCAAGCCGGCCGTCGCTGCTTCTCTCCTTTCGTGAAGGCGCTCGTCGTTTTTGGCGAGTTTGTCGAAGTCCGATTCGAAACGATCGATGCTCTCCTGAGACGGCACCGGGAGTGTGGGGACAGCCTGAAGGTCCCTAGACCGGAGGGCAAGCCGTGCGAGACGAGCACGACCCTTCTTCTCCAGCAGCTCGCACTCCTTCTCTTTCGATGCCAGACGTTCATCGATCTGTCCGGTCCGCGAAGCCGCCGCTATGGCTCTTCGGAGTCGGACAGGGTCGGGGACCGACTTTTCGGAGAGGCCACGACGGGCCTCCGTAGCTTCGTCGAGTCGTTTCCTGGACGTCTTCTGCCGCTGTTGGGCACCTTGAACCGCCTCGAGAAGCGCTTGATGCCGATTTCCGAGCGCCGCGATGCGGCTCCGACGGTTCAGCACGGGCCGAAGCGTTTCCAGTTCCTCCAGTGAGAGGGTCGGGTTCACCTGCTTCAGCAGCGTCTCCAGATCGACCAGCAGCTGTCTGCGCTCGGCTGCGATCCGAGGGTGATCCTTCATGATTTTCCGGTGACCCCCCAAATCCTCATGCAGTGCTTCGATCGCCTCCGCCTCCTGGAGGACTTGGGGGCGGACTTCGAGCAATTCCAGCTCTTCATCGAGCTGGTGGAGCCTCGTCGAGGCATTCCGCTGCACGGCTTGCGCACTCCCGAGTTCTCGAACCGTAGCTTGCCGACGCTCCTTGAAGTCATCCGCGAGAATGACGACTTCACCGAGCTCCATCCGCCTTCGAAGCAGTTCGCGGCGTTGGGCCAGCTTGGGCAGTATGCGTTTGATGCGTTGGAGCCGAGCGAGGTCTTTACGGCGGTGCGCAATCTCGGTGCGAACCTGCTCCAACTCTTCCGTTGTCCGGGACAGTGCCCGGCGATGCTCGTTCCACTTGCCTGAGGAAAGAGACACCTCCCGCATCTGCCTCATTCTCTCGTTGTACTCGCGGACGGCAGCATTGATCTTCTGGACAGAGCCCCGGGGCTTGAACAGAGCTTCGGTTTCGCGGTCGAGCGTTTCGAGGACGCTGTGAAGCGCAGGATTACCGAGCGCGGCCGAGAAAAGCAGCTGGCCGATCTCGCCTTTCTGTTCGAGAATTTCCCTGCCGCCACGAACCAGTGCGCCGTGATCGATTCCGAACACCGTCTCGAACTGTTCCAGAGTCACTCCCTGCAGGAACTCTTGAAGAGAAGCCTCGTCAAGGGAGTCCCCACTTGGTGAGACGGCCGTGTTCTTGCGACCCTTTCGCCGCACGAGGGCGAGTTCACGGTTGCCGTTCCTTCTGAGCAGTCCGCCGATCCGGAGCTTGTCATTGGCGTGGATGAAATTGTCGGCTGTGCGTTCGGGCACACCGTAGAGCAAGGCCTTCAGCGCTCTCAGGGCCGAGCTCTTGCCTGCCTCATTGGGCCCGAAGATCAGATAGAGTCCGCCCGACTCATGTTCGAAGTCAAGGGTCTCATTCGTAAAGAGGCCAAAGGCCCTGAGTTCGAGGCGCCGGATCTCCATCAATCGTGATCTCCCGCGAGCAGTCGAGTCGTCAGGATCTCCTTGACATCGTCCAGAAGCGCCTTCAATTGATCCGGCTCCGTCGGGTCGAACCCGTCGTCGCCTGCCAGAAGTTCGGGGGGCAGTTTCTGCCGGAGCTCTCCGATGGAATCGCTGAATTCCTGTGGTGCTTCTGCTCCGAGCTCGAGCTCGCGGATGGCGCGCAGGAGACCGGACAGTGCGTCCGCTCGATTCTCGAGATCACCCCGAGCGACCGGTGGCTGCGGGGTGAGCACCACCTTCTCGAGCCACACCCCGGCACCGCTCAGACTGGTGGCCAAACCACGACATTGGTGCGTGAAATGCTCGAACTCTGCTCGCAGTCGGGCATGCAGGTGGCTGGCGCCCGACAATCGGATCCTGACCGCGACCGGTCGCCCAGCGGCATCTTCGGCGGCCCTCCCCATTGTCTCGAGGACCCGATCGTAGACATCGTCCGTCGACTCGGTGCCGCCCAACTCGACAAGATACGAGGACCAGCGAAGGACATCCAGGCTGCGGAGCTCTACCGTTTGGACCTCGTGATTGTCGACCGTGACCAGTACGCATCCCTTGGAACCGGTCTCCCGGATATGGCGGCCCTGCAGGTTGCCCGGGAAGACGATCCAGGGATCGTCACAGACCTCTTCTCTCGCATGAACGTGCCCGAGAGCCCAGTATTGATAACCCTTCGACCGAAGGCCGTCGATCGTACAGGGAGCGTACGGGTCGTGTCCCGGCTTGCCGTCCAGGCAGGTGTGCAAGAGTCCGATGTTGAAAAGTTGGGGATCTCCCTGGGGATACGCCTGCGTCAGGTCCTCGGTCACGGACCGCGTCGCAAAGCCCTGGCCGTGGAGGGCCACGCCGAGATCATCGAGCAGGGCCCGCTCCGGGTGGCGATCCGAGAACTTCGTGACGTTGTCCGGTAGCCGGAGATGGCGGGTGATCTGACTTGCGGCATCATGGTTGCCGGTGATGAGGAAGACCGGGATGTCGGCTTCACAAAGACGGGCCATCCGGTCGACGAAGTAGAGTCCCGTGTTGTAGTCTTTCCAGTCACCGTCATAGAGGTCCCCGGCAAGCACGACGAATTGAACCTGTTGCTCGATTGCCAGTTCGATGAGATTGTCGAAGGCCCGACGGGTGGCACCTCGGATCTCCTCGACGGGGGCGCCCTCATAGCGCTCGAGTCCCCGAAGCGGACTGTCGAGATGGATATCGGCGGCATGAAGGAATCTGAACATCGAGGCTGCTTTGTCTGTCCTCCTCGACGACCGATCGGGGAACTTCTGCGGGTCGCCGGGGAAACCGGATCTCCGGTTTTGAGATTGTAGTGCGGACGGCGTGGAGAGGCAAGCAGGGCGGTTAAGGGATGAGGTCCGCGATCGGGGTGATGATCTCTCTGGTTTCGTCGCCCCACCGACCGGCGCGGAAGTTTCGTCTGCGTCGCTTGCCAACGGCTCGTCGACCTGAGTATGCTGATTTGAATCGATGCGCCGGATCTGGATTATCGTGATTTCGTTGATGTGCTTCGCCGCACTGGCCTCCAATTCGGAAGTCGTACCGCTGGGATTCGATGCGGGCGCCTTCAAGGAGGCCTTCAACGCCGCGGCAGCCAAGGGGCGTCTGGTGGTGGTCTTGTCTCCTACCTGACCGCACTGTCTTGGGAGGGCCTCCCAACTCCAAGAGCTGCTGGCCAAGCATCCGGACGCGAAGGCGATCCAGGTTCTGGTCCTCTGGACACCCTGGATGCCGGGAGATACCCATTATGCTGCTTCCCGGGCCACGCAATATGTCTCCGACCCCCGCGCTGAGCACTTCTGGGACCTATGGAAGTTCGGTTCCCGCACGTTTTCACAGGAGTTCGGAATACCCGAGAATCAGGCGTGGGACCTGTTCGTCTTCTACAAGCCCCATCTCGTTTGGCGGGATGGACTCCCCGAGCCCACTTTCTGGATGCAGGCACGGGGTCTCGACGTCGGAGAGAAGTACAGCGAGGAAGGACTCGAGAAGGCTCTGGGGCCTTGGCTCGATAAGTGAGCCGCAGTGTTTGCGGCCTGACAGGGACTAAGGTCGACGCTTTTCGGTTCACACCTCATCCTCGCCGCAGTCTGTTTAACCACTCTGGAAAAGAGTAATGCCACGAGTAGACCGGCTGAGGTGCGGAAGTGGAAGTTGCCGAGGTAAGGAAGGCCGAGGGAGGCGAGCGTTGACGGGTGTGGGCCTACTCCGCCCGGCGGCGGCCCGGTGCAGGGCCGCCGCCGAAGAGGCCTGATCCTAGAATGAGCGGGAGTATCCAACCAGAATCAGGTAGTCTGCGAACGCCGCATCTCCGTGCCTTCCACGTTCGATATCCGAAACGCTCCAGGTCCTGTTCCGATAGACTGCGACGGGGACACTGACCGAGACGATGTCTCGGCCGTGCGAATACATGACACCCGGTCCCACCGATACAGCGTAGCCGGGACGGCGGAATCCGTCGACGCCGCCGAACAAATCGCGCGCCGGTATACCTTCGATGCGTCCTGTCGCTGTCAGGGCGATACCGCTCTCAGGAAACGCGTAGCCTGCTCCGACCTGGAACAGATACTGATCCGCCACCGAGTAGACCGTACCCGGACGCGAATACCCGGGATATCCCGGGGGCCGCTCCGTCTCGTTCCACCCGGTCGGCGTGTAACTGTTCTTCGGATTGAACAGGTAGACGCCGCTCGAAAAAAGGGTAAGCTGCTTGATGGACTTGTAGGCCGTATAGTCCAAAGAGAATCCGGTTCCCGAATCACCCGCCTGGATCGACTGGTCGACTACTACGGTACTCGCACCAACCTGGTCCGTCACATTGGCATTGCCGGTCGGAAGCTTGACCGAAAAGCCGATCTGGACGTTCTGTCTGGTCTCCGCCGGAGGGCGGGCGACCCAGAATTTGGCCCCGACCGACATGTCACCGATGCCGGCAGTATGGGTGGTTGTTCCGGGACCGTGTGAAATCCGATCGACGGTCATGAAGGGGACTCCGACGCTCAGGCTCCATCGGGGAGAGACCTGGTAGCTCAGCGCGACATCGAACAGATGCAGACGGTTCTCGACCTGCGTCCCGTCTTCCACTCGATTGGCCTCCTCCTGGGAACCACGGAAGTGACGGAACGAGTTCTGCCAGCGATAACCGAGCGAAACCTGCCACCGCGCCGGGCTGAACAACGTCGATGTCACCGGATTTCCACCACCGGTACCTCCGAAGTCCGACGCGTGACCTCCACCACAAATTGCGCCAATCACGGGCGCACCCTGTCGGGCGGCGACTCAGCCCTGACCCCGGAGCCAGTCGAAATTGGTCATTGAAAGTACCACCACCAGGGAAACCAGGAAAGCGTAGCGGTTACCTGATCTCTTCATCCGTCATCCCCCTCTCCTACCGCGCGAGACGCGGCAATGCACGACAGTTGAGACCGATCCCCCTTAGAAACGCAAATGCGAAACTTTACCGGGCGGACAGCCAGTGAGAAATTGTTGTCTAGATACAAGCACGTCTCATGCCGACGACTCTTCCAAAGGCCCGAGGTCGCAGGAGATAGCTGATGGAAAAGGACTTAGTCTGATCGGGTTCGGACTGGGATGTAACCACGAATCGTAAATTGTACGCACTTATTAACGGATATGAATCGTAGGATCTATGATATACTGAGCAAGGTGTGCGCAGAGTGCGTGAGCAGCGCACTGACTTCGTCCCCATCTGAAGGCAGGATCTGACTCGAGTTAGCGGCGAAGGATCCTCAGGGCGATGTCGCCGTCGAAGGCCGGACTCTCGATCCGCGTCGGTTGGCCATTACTGAAGACGTCTTCGGTTCTGATGACGTCACCGGTGCGGGTGTCCACCCAATCGGCATGCCAATCTCCTGGATACAGGTTCATCGTCAAGGGACAACCCGAGTCCCCTTCCACGTAAACCGCGAGCTCGCGATTGCGATTCGCGAGCACCTCACACCTGCACCCGGGTGAAAGGCGCACTGCTCGCGAATCGGGACCCATGCGGAGGTAGTCAAAGTCGTCAATGAATCGCTTGAGCACCCCCAGTTGCCTGCGTAACGCAGGGCCTCCTCCACCCGGAGCGCGATTCTCCCCGGTTCCGTCCTCGGCTCCTGGATAAAACGAGTAGTCCAGGTTGTTGAAGATGGCACCGCCGGCGAGGATAAACCGCCAGGCCTGGCGGCGGTAGGCATCGTCACCCGACCCGGAGAATCCCGACTCGTCGAAATTCATCACTCGTGCATAGCCGTAGTTCAGCCGCGCTGCTTCCGGGTAGGCGTAGTGGAAGTTCAAGATCCTGACGTTGTCATCCAGATTTGCAATCGGATAGCGAAAATTAAAGAAGTTCTGCGCGACCAGGTGACCGGCAGGAAGCTTCGACTCCTCGTCGACGATGAATGAGGCAATCCGTGTCTGCCAGTCGAGCGATGCCTGGTCCGCCAGGTCGACTCGGTTCATCCACTGTTCCTTCCAGTCGCTCAGATACGGATTGATGGGGACTCTTGTGACGGGACGATCGGCGTAGGGCTCGTTCTGAATCTCGAAGAAAACATTGTTGAATTCGTTCAGCTCGCGAACCAGCTTTCGGGTGAGTTGCTCTTGAACTGCGACAAGCGGCCCGTTATCGAGCGTGTGCACGTTCTTTCGGTCAATCGGTTCTTCAAGGTTGACATTGTTCTTCGGAAAGAGCGGGCTGTATTCCCAATAGCCATCTTGGTAAGTCGAAGAGAACAGCGTCACCTCAACGATGATGCCGTGGCCGTCCGCTTTCCGGACGAAGTCTTTGAGCCGTTCGAAGTACTGCGGATCCCATTGATCGAGATCGAAGCGGTTTCCACCGTTGATGTAGCCCGGCTTGTCGCTGCGTGCCCAGGGAGTGATGAGCCGGCCGCGGGCAGGCGCCAGCGAATTCTTCTCGATCCCAAAGCTCATGGGGCGTTCGACGTAGCTGCCGGTGAAGATCCGGGTGTAATTCAGGCCATCGGCCGCCAGCGTCTCGAGATACCGGTCGTAATCGAAGTCCAGATTGAGGACTGCGCCGTAGTGCTCCCCAGATGTGATCAAAATCGTCGGTTTGCCCTGATACTCGAGATAGCGGGGGTCGCGTGGGTGTTGGCGGAGCACCGTTGGCTCCGCCGGCTGTTGATCTTCCGGAAACTGAACGACACAGGCGGCGAAGAGAAAACCTGACAAGAAACCCGAGGCAAGTCTCTTCACATTCTCTTGCATAGGCATGGCGAGCGCCGATTCTACCCCGACTCAAGACGATCCCCAACCCTGTCCATGGAACCGACCAACTGACCGTGGGCCAAATTCTGGCCGGAGCGGGAAAGCGCTTGGACCATGTCCCCGACCTCTCTCCTTCGCGACTCCCTCGAGCTTCTCGGCATCCTCAATGTACCGAGGTCACCAGGCCAGCAGTGAGGGGTTCGAACCTAACGGTGAACCGAACAGTGTCCCCGACTGCCGGATCTTGAGTCCGGTCTTTTCCTTCGAGACGGAGGTTTCACTCGAGGGTCCACCAAAGACCGGTTCAGGATAGGAGTTCGGACGGGCCGATTGTCCGGCGGCAACCCGGGCCAGTCCAGGCGCAGCCACGGACACGGCGGCAGTTCGAAGGAAAGTCCGTTGGTTCTTCTTCATATTCGTTCTCCGGGGGTCTGTTTCTGCATGATTCCTCGTCGGACCACTCTACCCCGCGCGCCATGGTAGGACAACCGTCCTCGGTTGTCCCCCTGCCCGAAAGAGCGGCAGAGCTCGGCAACCCGAGGCCGGGAGAATCAGAGAACGGGAGCGTGAGTGAGATAAGCGTCCTCGCTTGTCTTGAACTGCTACCGTGTAGGGGGCAGAGCTCTGTGGCTGAGCTAACATAGCTGAATTGGGGACAGTCTCTTGGGGAGCTGGGAGAAGTAGGGGAGTAAGAGAAGTAGGGGACATCCCAGCCCCTCATTTCAGTGTTTACTCGCCATTTCCGCCGAGATAGACTCACCCCCGGGAAAAGCAAATTCCTATCGGACGTGACCTGGTTTCCTCTCTTCTTCCCCGAAAAGCGTCCCTTCTTCCTGGAAGGCGCCAACCAATTCCAGTTCGGCCTGGGTCTGAATCAGCAGTTCATCCCTTTCTTCAGCCGCAGGATCGGTCTCTATGAGGGCGAACAGATTCCAATCAACGCCGGCGCAAAGGTGAACGGACGCATCGGAAAATGGAATGTCGGACTGCTCGACGTCCAGACAAGGGACAGCTACGTCACCAGTGTCGAAGCGGACGTGCCGGGTACTAACCTGTTTGCCGGCCGAATTTCCTACGACCTGACTTCGAAGCTCCGAGTTGGGACCTTGATCACCAATGGAAATCCGGACGGGATTAGCGATAACACGTTGACCGGATTCGATGCCGTGTGGCGAACGTCGGAGTTTCTCGGCGACAAGAACTTTCATGTAGGAGCCTGGACGGCTCTCAGTTCGGGGCAACCGCAGGGCGGTAGCCAAACAGCCTGGGGCTTCACAGTCGAGTATCCCAACGACCTCTGGGACTGTGCTACGTCCTTGAACAGGTTTGGAGAGTCTTTCGAAGCGTCTCTCGGTTTTCTGCCACGGCCCGGTACCCGACGCTTCGACGCCTCCTGCGACTTCAAGCCGAGGCCGAGCAAGAACGGGCCGTTCCGGTGGGTGCGCCAGCAAAACATGGAACACCGTTACTATCGCGTCACGGACGATCAGGGGATCGTCGAATCCTGGCGATTCTTCTGGGCGCCGGTCAACATCCGGCTCGAGTCAGGCGAGCACTTCGAAATCAACTGGGTCCCCACCTACGAATTCTTGCCCGAGCCGTTCGAAATCGCCCGGGACGTTATTCTTCCCGTGGGCCCCAATCACTTCACCCGCTACCGGGTGGAGTTCCAAACGAGCAGTCATCGATGGTGGGAGTTTGGCACGACAACTTGGATCGGAATTTTGTATGACGGGCACCTTCTTCAGCAGAACAACTACTTGCGCTTTACCGGGCGAACCGGCCAGTGGCAGACGGGGGTGAGCAGTGAACAGAATTCCGGGACCCTGCGCGAAGGCACGTTCGTCCAGCGGCTGCTGCAGCTGAGCCTCACTTACGCCTTCAATCCTAACCTGGTCTGGACGAGCTTCCTGCAGTACGACACGGAATCGCAAAATGTCGGCAACAACATGGGCCTGCGCTGGACCCTGAAGCCGGGCAATGATCTCTTCGTTGTGTGGAACCGCGGGTGGCAGCGAATCTACCTGACCCCCGGCGAATTAAACCTCATTCCCGACCAGGATCTTCTCGCAATCAAGTTGCGCTGGACGTTCCGGCAGTAGCGGAGCGAAAGAGCACCCGCAAATCCAGCCTGCTTATTCTCCCAGACGAAAGACACGGATTTGGGCTTCGTTTGTTCCTTCCCGTGGAACGGCGAGAAAGAGCTGGTCCACCACCGGGGAATAGAGCGCCGTCCGGGCCCCTCGGACAGTCGGAACGTGATCAATCCGCACGTAGTGATCGATATCTCTCTGGTCAAAAACGTCGATGAAGCCCTCACCACAGGCGGCGTAGATTCGGCCACGGGCAGAGTCAAAGAACAGGTCGTCGCAGTCGCCGGAAAGGGAGAGATCAGTGACCCGCCTGCCGCTTTCCGAGTCGAGGACGACGAGCCGGGGCGGTCGGCGACAGCCCACGAAGAGCCGACGGTTCCCGCCATCCAGCGCCATCGGGAAATTCTCCCGGAAATCCGTCATGGGCCATTTCGCGATCACTTTGCTCAGCGTGCGATCTGCCACCTCAATTTCCTGGGCATCGGGGACATTGATGAAGATCCGAGCACCGGCTTGCTCCAACTGGAAGGATTCGGGGTGGCCATCGAGCTGGATGGTTCCAGCCTTTTCGCCGCCTCCTGCGGGGATTGCGGTGAGCGCGCCAGACCCGAATCCGACGTACACGAGTCGGGTTTTAGGATCATAGCGGACGTTGTCCGCATCGCTCATTCCACTAAAAGTCTCAAGTATTCTGAGGGAACCGGTTTCGATTACACTCACCTCGCCGGAGCCGCCGTTGGCGACGTAGATCCGATCTCCGTCGGGAAGGTAGAGAATCCCCTGCGGTTCACTGTGGCCGCGAAGGCTCCGCATCGATTTCGACGTGTCGAGGTTGAGGACCTCGACAGAATCGTTGCCGAGGGCGGCCACGTACAGCAGGTGCTTGTTCTCGTTCAGGGCCAGGTGGTCAATCCGTCCAGAAACACCCGGCATCGGGACGGATTGCACGAACTCAATGGATACAGCCCTCGGGGTCCCGGAGCAGAATACTGAAAATCCAAGACTCAGACATGCAGCGACCCATCTCTCGGCGTTCATTGCTTTTGGGTATCCAGCGCCCGACGGAGCGTCCGCGCCAACTCCTCGGCACGGCCCCTTCCCCAGTAGTGAAGGAAGAGCACGCGGGGCGTTTCGTGAGTCATGTGATTGTGAATCGCCACAATGTTGATCCCTCCGTGACGCAAAGCTTTCAACACCGTCTGCAACTCATCTTCCAAGACGGCAAAATCGCCGTCCACGATCGCATTGCCATCGGTTCCGCCGAAGGCTGCCCAGGTGGCGACCCCCATGCCGCCGCTGACAGGAACACCCATGGAACGGGTTTCGCGTGGGAAGGTCACCTTGAGAATCCCATCGTTGCTCTGTCCTTTCGTCCCGAGAACCTCCTCGATTGGATCCGAGGCGATCTCGTTCCTTTCAGGCGGAGTGCCGCCAAACCCCGAAGCTGGCTGAGGAACAGCGTTGCGGATCTCTTTAACTTTGTCTAGCATGCGGCGCACTCCGGCTGCCAATTGCTGCAGCGGGCCTTCACCGCTGATGTGCATGAAATAGACCTTGGGCTCGTCGAAAAAGAAATGATTGTGCAGCGCCGTGACCCGTAGACCGCTATCCAGGGCTGAGCTCATGACAGGATTGACTTCATCCTGAAACAGTACGAAGTCTCCCATGACGACTAGGTTTTCTTCGCGGCCCGACGTGAATGCCGCCCACGAGCCGAGCCCGCGAAATGGTTGCATGGGGCATCCGTCCACGGTCACATCGACGTCCGTACGAGGCGTACTCACTTTGAATGCGGTTTCCGACTCATCGAACGATCCTTGCAGACCGGTGATTTGCTCTATCCGGCCGGTGTCGAACGGCTGAGCCTGCAAAGCCCACGTCAGAGCCAAGAAACAACAAGCAAGACTCGGCACCACTTTCATCGGAGTCTCCACGGCTGGCCATCCTGTCGGTGGCACATTAGGAAGAATGGGTCGAACTCCCCATCCTGAGATTCTGGCGACTTGGTGTAAGTCTATCACTCCCCGTCAGACTGGAGTGGGAAGCAATCTCCAAAAGGAGCTACCCCAATCCACCGTCAAAAGAATTTTAAGAAAGAGGTTAGAAAGAGGGAAACCTCGTTGGCATAAGCACTTACGTGCCTTAGAATAGCTGTTGAAAAGCGGCTGTTCGAACACCAACGAGGTGACCAATTGATAGCACAGGGACGCCTTCCGTACAAGTACGAAACCGAGACACAAGGGGCGAGGATGATGGCGTTGGCGGGTTTGCCGTTGTACTGGGATCTGGCTTGGGTGACCGGGCTGGTGGAATCGATCCGACGCCATGTGAAGCTGCGAGAGGGAGAGCAGGGATGGACGGATGACCAGTTGGTGATGGCTCTGATGCTGTTGAACTTGGCGGGCGGAGAACACGTCAGCGACCTGGAGGTGTTCGAGCAGGACCCCGGATTTTCGCGCGTGTTGCGCCGAGTGGAGACGGCGGGACTGACCCGGCGGCAAAGACGAGCGTTCGAGCGACGTTTTCGCAAGGAACGGCGGCGCAGCGTGCCGTCGCCTTCGGCGGTGTTCCGCTATCTGGCCGGGTTTCACGAGCCCGAACAGGAGAAGTTGCGAGAGGCGGGGCGGGCCTTCATCCCGAAGCCCAATGAGGCGCTGCGGGGTTTGGGGCGGGTCAACGCCGACCTGATCGCGCAGCTGCAGCGCCGCCGGCCGCAAAGCACGGCCACCTTGGATATGGACGCCACGCTGGTGGAGACCGGCAAGGAGGAAGCGCTTTACTGCTACAAGAGGTTCAAGGCGTATCAGCCGCTGAACACTTACTGGGCCGAGCAGGAAGTAGTGCTCGACAGCGAGTTTCGCGACGGGAACGTGGGCGCCGGCCAGGACCAGTTGCGGGTCTTGAAAGAGGCGCTGGAGAGGCTGCCGGAGGGGGTGGAGCGGGTCCGTTTGCGGTCGGACACGGCGGGCTATCAGCACGACCTGCTGGGCTATTGCGACGATGGGGTCGGTCGTTTTGGGCGGATCGAGTTTGCCGTCAGCTGCGACGTGACCCCGGAATTCAAGAAAAGCGTGGCGGAAGTGAGCGAAGCCGACTGGCGGGACGAGTACCGGGAAGCGGCCGGCCGGCGCGAGAAGACCGGCCGGCAATGGGCGGAGGTCTGTTTTGTGGCCGACGCTGTCAGCCGCAGCAAACAGGGCCGTCAATACCGTTACCTGGCGATGCGGGAAGTGGTACGGCAACCGACTTTCCCGGAGTTGGAAGACGCCCTGGGAGAGCAAAGAGAGCTGCCCTTTCAGACGCTAAAGATGAACCGGATCGAGTACAAGCTGTTCGGGCTGGTGACCAACCTGGACTGGGAAGGGAGCCGATTGATCCAGTGGCAGCATGAACGGTGCGGGAAGAGCGAAGAAGTGCACAAAGTGATGAAGGAGGACTTGGCCGGCGGCACGCTGCCTTCCGGGGATTTTGGAGAGAACGCGGCTTGGTGGGCGATCATGGTGCTGGCGCTGAATCTGAATGTGGTGCTCAAGAAGTTGGTGTTGGGGCGGGAATGGGAACCGCGGCGCGGCGCGAGTCGCGGCGCGGCGCGAGTCGGGGAGTCGGGGACACTGTTCTTCTGAGGCGGCACAGACATTCACAGCCCCAGCCGCGTGTGGGGTTTCGAGAGTTGTCTGCCTCCTACCATTCCCATCAGTGTATCCTTGGAGGGAGCTCAATACGCCATGGCGAGCCGTTCGGATCGCCTGGGTCGCGGGAGGATTGGCTTCAAGGTGGTACGCCGCATTGTGCCCCCCGCTGTTCACACTTGCCATTTCCGTCTCGAAGTGAACCATGACATTCGCGTATTCAGGATCGGTCTGCACGGTGATCGTCGATGTCTGGCCGCCTCCTTCCTTAGGTCTGGGCAACAATTGGGTCGGCGACGCCGTGATGGAGAATTCGTACGCAGAGACATCGACACTCGTGTGCGGATAGGAATAGACCGGAAAGGTGCCCACCGGGGTGCAAACCCAGAACACAACATGATGCGTGAACAACAGCACTCTTCGCATCGTACCGAACACAATCACCTCGATGCGGTAGCCCATGTCGTAGACTTCGGGCTGGGCCTCTCCTTCGACGATGGTCCAGTACCACTCGGTCGGATCGATGGGGAAGGGCGGGCCGATGACACCGTAGCAGTCTTGGTTCCGCTGCCAGAATGAAAACTCCTGCCAGTTGTTCACCGGAAACCAGACATCCGGCCCCGGGATGATCGAGATCTCCCAGTAACTGTCCGGACAGCAATTCGAGCAGGCCATGGTGGAGGACAAGGCATGGGCTCGATCAACATACTCGACGCGACCGAGCATCGCGTGCAGTTCCGCGCCGATCAGGGACCAATGAGCCTGCCCCTTTGTGACGTCGGGAGGCAGCGGGTTTCCGTTCATATCCGGCTCACCGCTTGCCCACAGCTCGCCGACGTCGAGCGCGTAGGTTTGACCCGGCCCGAGTTTCCGCGTGCCCAAGACGTACTCGCCCTCTTCGTAACCCAGCCAGAGGTTGAACTCCTGAATTTCCGCCGTGGTGTTCGTCAGGTAGATCCAGCTCTCGGTGTCATCTTCGAGCGTCCAGGGGTAGATCCCGGCCGAGGCCTTGGTTTGGGGATCGACCAGGGGAACGCGATAGACCTGGCTTCCGTCGGCGCTGACACTCCAGAGCGACCCCGTCAAGGCACCGGTGCCGGCGACCTCGACACTGGCCGTTTGCACCGTCGGCCACAACGGTTCGAGCCCCTGCCAGAGATCCGGCGTCAGGTTGACCACCTCTCCCGACGCCAGCTCCACCGGATCGAGTTCGACGACCCCTTCGGTTCCGTCTGCTGCCTGCCAGGGCATCCGCACCTGCACCGCGTTCGCTTCCCCGTCCAGGTTGCCCACCACCAGTACCGGTACGAGGGCCCGTCCATCACCGTCATGCACACGCAGCCCGCCGCCCCAACGCGACAAGCCGCTTTGAGCCTCGGGATCGACCATATCGACAACCGCCGAGAAACCCCGTCCGGACTCTTCCAACCAGCCCCAGGCCGTGATCGCTTCAGGATCGCCCGTCCACTCGACCCGAATTCGGCCGGATGCACCTCCGAAACGCCCCAGTCTTTCCCATTCTTGAAGCCGAATACTATCGGTCTCATGCGCCTTCAACCGCACCCTTCGAGACCGTCGCGGCTCGCGGCCTTCGACCTCGACTTCGATCGTGGCCTCGAGTGTCGTGTTTCCCTGATTCGTGATCCAAAGTGTGGCGCGTCCCTGTCGACTGGGAAGCCACCCGACACCTTCGAGTCGACTGGAGCGGCGCTCTTCAGCCAAGCCCAGCTGCTCGTCGAAGGCGAGCCCGTTGATCTGATCCTCGAGAACCAGGGCTGCAGAGACAACGAGGGGACAGCCCTCATAGCCGTGGCGCACCTCGAGGCTCCCTTGTCGAAAGCTTGAACCCGCGTCGGCAAGCAGCTCACCGAGATTCAGCCGCTCCGCCGACTGGGGTGCAAGCTCCCAGACGCCGAGGTCCCGCCGGACACCGTTATTCGAGAAGGCCGTGATCTCCACCGGCAGAGGTTGGTCCCCCTTGTGATTAAGAATGAGCGTTCCCCGGAACCGCTGCAGGTCGAAGTAGGTGGCCCGGAGACGGTGCACCGACCCACCCTCCTCACACACGCCACAAGGCTGCGCGGCCGAGGCCTCAATAATTCCGGTTAGGAAAAGGACAGAGAGAAGAGAGAGAGAAGCACGGCGGGAGAAGCAAGGTAGGCAAACCATAATTCTTAACCTCCTTCAGAGAACGGATGTCAGGAACTAGGGAATCGACGTTTCGGATGATAATTTGCCTACACTGGTAGAGTCAACAGAAAACTCAAGAAACGCATCAGATTGTATTAACATATAGGTTCAATGCCCTATCTGAGCAGGCCTTCCCGATATTTGGAAGCGAGGATGAATCTCCCCCTTCAATCGAGTGACTCGCCGTGATGGCCTCAGCCCCGCCATTCCACACTTCCGGCCTCTGAGGGGCATCTGCATCCGCACTCGGCACCTCCGGCACACGCAGTCGACCGCTGCCGAAACCTCCCGGTGGCCTGCATCGCCTCCATCAGTGGTACCAGGGCTGGTGCATGGCCACCGACGGCAGCTACATCGCTTACAATTTCAACTCGAAGCACGTCGCCTACCCCACAGGCGAGTATTTCGACTTCAGCGAGTGCTGATTTCGCTAATCTGAATTGGCCCCCTTTGATCGTCTGAATTGGCCCCACCTCGGAGCAGACCTGTACTCTGATTTCGGTCAAGAGCCGGAACGGAGGAGGGTTGGACAGGAGTAAGGAAAGTGGAACTGTTTGAGCAACTGAGGCGAGGGCACGAGTTTGGCGGGAAGTCGGTTCGGGGACTGTCGCGCGAGTATGGAGTGCATCGACGGATGGTGCGGGAAGCGCTCGGCAGCGCGATTCCGCGGGAGCGCAAGCGGGCGGAGCGGGACAGCCCGCAACTGGAGCCGGTGCGGGAGTTCATCGACGCGATTCTGGAAGCGGATTTGAAGGCGCCGCGCAAGCAGCGACACACGGCGCATCGGATTTATAGACGGATCCGGCAGGAGAGGCCGGAGTCCTCGATCGGAGAGAGCACGGTGCGGCGCTACGTGGGGAAACGCCGGCGGGAACTGGGACTGCGGGGCCGCCAGACGTGCATCCCGCAATCGTATGAGTGGGGCGTGGAAGGCCAGGTGGACTGGTACGAAGCGGAAGCGGAGATCGACGGCCGGCGGCGCGTCCTGCAGGTGTTTTGTGTGCGCAGCATGGCCAGCGGAGGAGCGTTCCACCGGGCCTATGAGCGGGCGACGCAGCAGGCGTTTCTGGAGGCGCACGAGGCGGCCTTCCGGTATTTCGGAGGAGTCTTCCAGGTGCTGCGGTATGACAATCTGGCCAGCGCCGTGAAGAAGATTCTGCGGGGCTACGAAAGGGAGCAGACGGAACGGTTCATCGCCTTCCGGTCGCACTGGAAGTTTCGGGCCGAGTTCTGCAACGCGGCGCAGGGGCACGAGAAAGGGGGCGTGGAGTCGGAGAACGGCTACTTTCGCCGGCAACACTGGACGCCGGTGCCCCGAGCCCGGGACCTGGAGGATCTGAACGGCCAACTGCGGGCCGGGTCCCGGGAAGACGAGCAGCGGCGGATCGGCGAGCGCCCGCAGACGGTCGGCGAGGGGATGGCGCTCGAACAGGGTCATCTGCAGCCTTTAGCGGAAACGGGTTTCCCGTTGGCGGAAAGCAGCTTTCCACGGGTGGACGGGAACGGGCGGATCAAGGTGCGGCTGAACTGGTACTCGGCGCCGGTGGCGGTGGGCCGGCAGGTGGAAGCGCGGATTTTGCCGGCCGAGATTCAGGTCTGGCATGACGGAAAGTGTGTGGGAGTGCATGAGCGCAGCTACCGGCGGGGCGAGCAGATCCTGAATCTGGAGCATTACCTGGACGTGCTGGAGCGCAAACCGGGAGCACTGGCCGGATCGACCCCGCTCGAGCAGTGGCGCGGAGCGGGACGGTGGCCGGTGCACTACGACCGGTTCTGGGCCGAGTTGCGGAAGCGTGACGGCCGTCTGGTCGGCACGCGCAAGATGATCGAGTTGCTGCAGTTGGGCCGACGCCAGGGCTGGTCGCAACTGGAGCAGGCAGTCGAACAGGCGCTCGAGCTGGGGATTACGGATGCGGCCGCGGTGGCGCATCTGATGACGCGCGAGCGGCTGCGCCAGGACGAGCGGGTCGGGCCGATCGAGCTGGGGATCCTGGGACGGCTGGCCCGGTACGAGCGTCCGCAGCCTCAGGTGGCGGACTATGACCGGTTGCTGGGCGAGGAGGTGCCGGCATGACGGCGGCCAGTGGCAACTGCGAGGAAGCGGTGGTGCGTCAACAGTGCCGGGCGCTGCGACTCCCGACAGTCGCCGTTCAGTTCGCCGGCCTGGCGCTGGAGGCGGCCCGGGAGCAGCACGGCTACGTGCGCTATCTGGACGCATTGCTGGCGGCGGAACTGGAAGATCGCGACGCTCGAGCGATCGTGCGGCGGATGCGGGAAGCGCGGCTGCCGCGGGTCAAGACGCTGGAGGAGTTCGACTTCGCGCAGGCCCCGCACATCTCGGCTTTGAGGTTGCGGGAGCTGGCCGAGGGCGGTTATATCGAGCGGGCCGAGCCGGTGATCTTTGTGGGCGAGTGTGGGACCGGGAAGACGCATCTGTTGACGGCGTTGTGCGTGGCCGCCTGTCGGCAGCGGCGACGGGTTCGCTTTACGACGGCGGCCGCTCTGGTCAATGAACTGGTGGAAGCTAAAGACGGCCACCAGCTCAGTCGGGTCCTGGCGCGCTGGTCACGGTGTGATCTGATCGCGATCGACGAGGTTGGCTACGTCCCGCTGGCCGAGATCGGGGCCGAGCTGTTGTTTCAGGTGATTGCCGAGCGGGCGGAGCGCTCCGCGGTCACCCTGACGACGAACCTGCCCTTCTCGGAATGGACGCAGGTGTTCCCGAACACGCGGCTGTGCAAAGCGCTGCTGGATCGGATCACGGACCGGGCCCACATCATTGAGACCGGTCAGGAGTCTTACCGATTCCGCAGGACGCTGGAGAGCCGACAAAAGAAGAAAGGGTAAGGGAGCGGCCCGCCGAGGAGGTCCGGCCTCCACTGCGCCCTACGCCGCCTCCGGCGGCTCCGGGCTCCGTTCCGGCCGGACCTCCTCGGCGGAAAGACGTTTCAATCAACAACCAGAGGTGGGGCCAAATGAAATGATCAAAAGGGGCCAAACCAGGTGGACAAACGCAAGTACGACACCAACCACCGCATCCACCATGTCGATCGCAACGGCAACCGCATCACGTATGTCTTTGGTCAGTGGTATCCGGGATATTGGCGGCCCGTACAGATCATCGACACGCTCGGTCGGGAAGTCGACCTGATTTACGGTGACTCGGAGTGGACTTACGTGACCGAAATCCGGGTCCAGAATCATGCGGGTCAGGATCTGACTTTCGCTCTCAGCTACCCGAATGTCGCTTCGAGCTTCACGACTCTCGAGTATTACCAGGGCAGCTACCGGACCTATTACTCATGCTTCAATGGCTGGACGCCGAATCGTGTGCTGAGTTCCATCACCCTGCCGAACGGCACCGAGTATGGGATTACCTATGCTTACGATCATATCCGCAGCTCCCCGACCGAGTACATCGACCGCTCGACGTTCCAGCTCGAGACCCTGACGTTGCCGACCGGGGCCGAGCTCACCTTCGGTTACGCCACACCCCCGATGCCCCATGGCTATCCGTATACAGATCCGGCCAATCAACTCGACAAAGAAATCTATGCCGAGCGCTTGAGCCGGCGAATCGGATCGATCACGGTCAATCCTTTGGACGGCTATCCGTTCACGACCACGTATACGTATCAGCGGGATACCAAAGGCAACGTTACGCAGGCGACGGAGACGAAACCGGACGGCAGCAAGATCGTGACGACCTTCAATGCCGCAGATACGACCGACGAGTTCCTCCGCAACGTCGAAGATACCTATGACACGGATGGCACAACACGCCTCCAGCACACCCTCTCCTACTGGACCGACACGAGCTACGGAAAGCGGGCCTCCCGGACCGACGTCCAGATGGAAAGCACTTTGGGATTCGGTTACCTGCGGAACGAGCATGTCTACAATTCGATGGGCCAACAGACCCAGGAACACGTCTATCAGCGATGGTCCGGAGAACGGTACTCCAGCCAATACTGGGTCTACGCGTCTTTCGACTGGACGCACTATCGCAGCCTCGTCAATCGTCACGACCAGACCCGCTGGTTCTGGGATTCGGGCTGGAAGGAGGCGGTCGTCGCCCGAACCGACTACCTGTACGATCAGTACTCCTTAACCAACCGTGGAACGGTCACGCAACACGACCCCACCTTCAATTCATCGTATACGAGCCGCGGAAACGTTACCGAGGTGCGGACGCTCCTGGCGGCGGAGAATCGATTTCTGACGACGAAGAGCTATTACGATACCCTGGGCAACGTCGTCCAGGTGACCGATCCCTTGAACCACTCGACCACGAGCAGTTACTCGTCGAACTTCGCCTATGCCTATCCGACCCAGGTGACCGATCCCCTGGGACACTCGGCCTCGACAAACTACGACTGGGAAACGGGTCTGGTGCTGACGAAGACCGACGCCAACAGCCGGACGACCACCTTCACCTATGACACCTACAATCGCCTGGTCCAGACCGATTCTCCCGATGGCGGACAAACGACCCAGTCCTACGACGACACGTACAACGTGGGCCGGTACCGGGTGAAAACGGAGACGACCCGGAAAATCGATGCCGTCAACTCGGTCACCAAGAAGGAGTACTACGACGGTCTCGGACGGCTTCTGCGGACCGAGGTGGAGCAGGATGACGGCTCGTCCGTCTTTGTCGACCGCCAGTATGAACTGTGTACCTGTGCGGGCAAGGTGGCGCGCGTCTCGACGCCCTACAAGACGGGGGAGCCGGTCTATTGGACCGAGCGGTACTACGACGGGCTGGGGCGGGTCACCAAGCTCGTGCCTCCCGACGGTTCCTCTCTGTCGAATTACACCGAGTACAAATATGGCTGGATTCAGAACTACGACATCGGTTGGGATGTGTCGGCCCAGCTCGTCGGCGTCTTCGATCCGACGGGCCGGGGCCGGGTCACGGTCTCCGACGTCGGAGGAGGCGTCCTCGAAGTTCGGGAGGACCCGAATCGGCAGGACCTGAGCTCGTCTCTCGTGACGACCTACCGGCTGAACCGCGATCCGAATGTGCTGAACCTGGGAGAGACGCGCAACGGTCAGTCGATCCTCTATGCCAAGTACCTCGATCAGGTGATCACCCAGGGTGTGCAGACCCGCACGCTGACAAGCGACAACCTGGGCCGGCTCGTCTCCGAGACCCATCCCGAAAACCGGACGACGGCCTACACGTACAACGATGTCGGAGGGCTCCATACCCGCACGGATGCTCGCGGCTGGGTGACGACCTACAGCTACGACAACGTGAATCGGCCGACGGGTAAGACCTACTCGGGAGACGGCGGCGTCACGCCTTCGGTCACGTACACGTACGACAGCGGCACGAACGGGATCGGACGCATGACGGGCTGGTCGTCGACGAACGGGGTCTCCGGCGGGGCCGAGTACGACATCATGGGCCGCGCGACCCGGGAATGGAAGTCGCTGCCTTCGAACCCGCAGCACGAGGTCAACTACGATTACAACCTCGCCGGGCAGAAGACCGAGTTCCAGTATCCGGACGGGCACACGCTCTTCTACAACTACAACTCGGTCGGTCAGCTGACGGATCTCACCTCGAG
The DNA here is from genome assembly GCA_963823995.1 of uncultured Acidobacteriota bacterium. Classification (GTDB taxonomy): domain Bacteria; phylum Acidobacteriota; class UBA6911; order RPQK01; family JAPXNP01; genus JARRKC01. Next base: position 1,988,591 of record CAWGNQ010000005.1, on the reverse strand, counting down.
CTGGGTGGACGGCCAACATCCGGCAGGTCTGCTCACATCGATCAGCTACAACTCGGCCGGAGCAGTGGACTACGCGATCTACGGCAACAACCGCGAGCTGCGCCGAGGCTATCGACCCTCGACCGGCCAACTCCAGTATCACGAGATCCGCAATGTCGACCGTCCCCTCACCAATGCCGGTTTCGAAGAGGGCAGCGGCACGGATGCCTCGGGCTGGGATGAAGTATTGAGCGCTTCGCGCAGCACCGAGCGAGCGCTCACCGGCAAGGCCTCGATGAAAATCGCCGCCGGTTGGATCGGCAATGCCACGACCAGCGGATACATTCCCGTTCAGGGCAGCAGCACCTATACGCTCTCCGGCTACATCTATATCCTCTACCGCCACTCGGGCAACATCTACCTCGATCTCAACGACGGCAACGCCCAGGGACAGAACATCACCGACGTCAACCTCCAGGCGAATACCTCGAAGGTGGGCGTCTGGCAGAGGGTGGCCGGGACGTTTACGACGGCGCCGGCAACCACGGGCGTCAAGGTGCGGGTCGTCTACGACGGCGCCCAGACCGACATGTCGGTGGTCTTCTACGCCGACGAGATCTCGATCACCCCGGGCACGTCACCACCGGCGGCCGCCTGGACCTATGACTACCGAGACCCGAATACCCCGGCCGGCAGCACGATGATCGGCATCGCCAATGCCGGTTTCGAAAGCGGTTCGGGAACGAATGCCTACGACTGGAGCCAGTTTGGAACCAGCCGCTCGACGGCGCGGGCCCATAGCGGCAGTGCGTCGCTGAAGGTCGACCACGCCGTCGGCTCCGTCCTGAATGCGGCAACCGCCTCCTATATTGCGGTCGAAGGCAGTACGTCCTACTGGCTTTCGGCCTGGGTCTACGTTCAGTCTTCATCCGGCGGCAATCTCTACCTCGATCTGGACGACAGCCATGGCCAGGGCGAGGATTTCAACGACGTGACGATTGCCGCCAACTCGTCCCTGGTGGGGAGTTGGCAGCACATCACCGGGATGTTCCAGACGGCACCGGGGACCACCGGCGTCAAGGTCCGGGTGGTGCATGCGAGCGCGGCTTTGATCGTCGCCTATGTGGACGACCTCACCCTCGAAAAGGAGATGGGGGATCTGGAAGCGCCGCAAAACGGGATGATTCAACAGATTCGCGACCAGGTGAACCCGAGCTACTCGGAGACTTACAGCTACGACAACCTGTACCGGCTGGTCCAGGCCGAGACGTCGGTTTGGACGGCGTCCTGGACCTACGACCGCTACGGCAACCGGCTCTCGCAGACGACGACGGGCGTCTCGTATTCGGAGACGCTCTCCATCAGTTCGACGACGAACCGGGTCAGCGGGTGGACGTACGATGCGGCGGGGAATGTGACCAACGATGGAACGCACACCTACCAGTACGACGCGGAGAACCGGTTGATCAAGATCGACAATGGCTCGACGGCCCAGTATGCCTACGGCCCCCAGGGCGAGCGGGTCTGGAAGATCGCAGGAGGTGTCACGACCTACTTCTACTGGGGTATCGGGGAGAAGGTCGGGGGCCAGTGGACGAAGTTGTACGTCCAGGGGCTCGGGGGTAAGCTGGTCGAGTACAGCGGCGGCACGACCTGGTTTTTTGCCACGAACCACCTCGGCACGATCGCGGCGCGGATGAACGTCGGCGGACAACTCATGGAAACCTACCGCTATCTCCCCTATGGCGAGCGCTACGCGGGCACGCAGACGCCCCACCAGTACACGGGCAAGGAGCGGGACGCCGAAAGCGGCCTCGACTACTTTGGCGCGCGATACTACGGCAGTGCCCATGGGAGATGGATGAGCGTGGATCCGGTGCTCCAGGCGGGAGACCCTCAGCTGCTCAGCCGCTATGTCTATGTTCGAAGCGATCCGATCAATCACATTGATCCTACAGGAGAGAATCCGCTCGACATCACAGCAGCGCAGATGGCAGCAATGTTGGCTGTCATTCAGGCGGGACTCCCCCATTATTACGTAACTTCGACGGCGCCACAGCCCATCCAACCCATCCTGATTCCAACCCCGCCACCCGTCCCAAGTTGGTCGGGAGGCTCGTTGTCGCCCAATGTGGGGCCACAGCCCCAGACGGGCGGGCCGAGGTCCCACTCAGGGAGGCCCTTTACCGGACCCATCGGAGAGGCGGTAGATCGAACTCTTCGGCGGATAGGTGATTCGCCGTGCCGGAGTCTCGTCGGCGATGAAGCTCAGAACACACTCCTTAATGTTTGGCTCGGAGGAAGAATCCAATTTGCGGATCTGGGCAAGCCAAAACCTCCCAATTATGAACTTCTCGACGCACGACTTGGCGGCACGGTCAATGCACCTATCATACTGATCAACACAGGAGGCGCATTCTTGAATCCCGAACTCATCGAGACCGATGACGGTAACACGATGCGCTACCTAGACTATTTCAACGGGCTTCACAATACTTCCTTAACTCCTGCCGAGTACCGAGAGCTCGTGCTCATTCATGAGACAGGACACTTGTCGGGCAGACTCAAGGAAGATAATAAGGACCCGGACGTTTCCGGTGACAATATTGACCGGATTCTCGATGCCTGTTTTGGTCGAGGAGGAGAACAATGATCCAGAATCTCGCACTCTGTCTTTTGTGTCTGACCACCTGGTCCGGCCAACACGGAGTCCCCATAGACTTTCTGGGCGTCCCACCTCCCGGGTTGCCCACGTACAGACTCTTGGAAAGGGTCCACGGAGTTGAGGGGACCATCACCATCTTTGCCAGGTTCGACCATCGCACGGCGCAGTCGATTACGCTCGAGTCCTCAGATCTTAGCGGAGAGTGGGATTGGGCGGTCACCAGCCTGGAATCATACATGCTGCACAAAGTCTCCACGGTTGTGAAGCAGTGGAAGCTTTACGTGACCTCGGAAATCGAGCGGACGATCACCTTCGAGTTCAAACTCGACCGGAATCTCGCAGAACGACAACGCCGCTTTACAATATCCTACGGAGATTTTGGCATCCCGTGTCGCATCGTCATCGAGGCAGCTCCGCATCAGCGACGAGAGCCCAAGCAGGAGTCACCCTGAGAACCGACGGGAATCGACTTCGTGGTCGTCCCTGAGGCTCGGATGGTTTCGCCACTTGGTGGGCGCCGGCCCCGACCCAACCGTGATTCGCCCGGACGTCGTGGTCAGCCCAGACCAATTCGGGAAGTCGGGCACGGTTGCGGTGGCCCTCCCAAGGGGTCGCGGTAGGGCACTATACTCACCCTCTCAGCACCTTCGCGCTGGGCCCTTCTCGAGCCGTTAGGTCCCAGACTCGCAACAGAAGGCTTTATCCATAGGTATTTACAGGCGTATTCCGTGCGTGTCACCATTTTGTGGAACCGGGTCAACAGCTGGACGTACGACGCCGCGGGCAACGTGACCAACGACGGGACGCACACCTACCAGTACGATGCGGAGAACCGGTTGATCAAGATCGACGGAGGCTCGACGGCCCAGTATGCCTACGGCCCCCAGGGGGAGCGCGTCTCGAAGATTGCCGCAGGTGTCACGACCTACTTCTACTGGGGCATCGGGGAGAAAATCAGCGGGCAATGGACGAAGTTGTACGTGCAGGGGCTCGGGGGTAAGCTGGTCGAGTACAGCGGCGGCACGACCTGGTTCTTTGCCACGAACCACCTCGGCACGATCGCAGCACGCATGAACGTGAGCGGACAACTCATGGAAACCTACCGCTACCTCCCCTACGGCGAGCGCTACGCCGGTACCCCCACCCCCCACCAGTACACGGGCAAGGAAAGGGACGCCGAGAGCGGGCTTGACTACTTCGGGGCTCGGTATTATGCCTCGGCCCACGGGGGATGAATGGGGGTGGATCCGGTGCTCCAGGCGGGAGACCCTCAGCTTCTCAACCGCTACGCCTACGTACGGAATGAACCGATCAATAAGATCGACCCTACAGGCAAGAATCCCCTCGATATCACCGCCTATCAGATGGCAGCCATGTTGGCGTGGATTCAATCGATGATTCCAAATGGTGCCTCCGCGACTCCAAGCGGACCTCTTCCCGAAACCGTGACGGTCGTTGCGACACTACCGCCCGAGGAATTCGTAGACTTCAATTTCGGGGGACAGGTGCCCGGAGGTCCTAGCTCGACGGCCCAGAGCGGGAATCCAGAAGGGCAGGGAGGTGGAGGTTCGACAGGGCAGACCACACCCTCAAACACTGACGAACTAACTCCACTCCACTGCGATCCTGGGTTCATCGAAACCTCAAGGCGGGCGTGGATGATTACCGGCAACGGCGGCGGGTTAAACAACATTCATGTTGAAGCCGGTTTTTGGGTTACTGGATCCACGACTGTTCCACATTACAATTCGATTATCTATACAAACGAGGAGAGCACGATCAGGGGAATACCCATGCCACCGAATAGAGTAGCATTCGTACATACGCATCCTAATGTTAGAGATCCGCACCCTTCGAGGGGTGACGTTGACGCAGTGCGGCAGGCGAGAGTCCCCTTTTACGTCTTGAGTAATCGAGGTCTTTGGGTCCGTCGACCGGGAGCTACGCGTTCGGAGAGATTAAGACCGGGCCTCTCATGGATCAATCCTTGCCCGGAGGAAGACGAATGAAGAAGGGGAAATGTCTAGTCACTGTCTCTGCACTCCTTTTCAGCGCTACTATAGTTCTGGGGCAAGAATCTACGGCACTTGGGGACATCGAACTTTATGAATTTGTCCTCGACCACGTCTTTCACACGGAGAGTCTTCAAGGTACAGTAGCACTTGTGTTGCGCTACCTACCTACCGACTCCGGCGAATTTCAGGTTCAAGTCCATGAGACGGGCCAAGATCGAATTGAACTTGACGTGTGGAGAGTTCCAGCAGGTCTGCCGACTATTTGGGTCCAGCTCCTAGACCTGGCCGGCAAGCATCCGAAGTGGCGGGCGGAGGACCTCGCACAGGCCATTAGTGTTGATCGATCTTCCTTGTTACTCAAACGATCATCGACACTGTCGAGGTTGATCATGGATAACCGACCAAGCCAAGTGTCGTTAATGGGCGTGACCACACTCTTCATAGACGGGACCTCGTATGAGTTGGTTTTGAGTTCCCCTTCCAAGAACATCTCGGTCAAGCTGAGTGGACCGCAAGAAACGGGCATCTCGAAGGATCCCCTGATTCGCTGGATGGGACGGGTGCGGGCAGCCGTCGAATCCCGTTTAGCACGCAAGACTGGAACTTCCACTCCCGACCAATGAGTCTTCTGAGCGGCGACAGTGACATCGCCTGGAGGATCTTCCGCCTGCTTCTCCAGGTCGATGAACGGCGTCGGCCACTAGGCCTAACGTGCGACTGTAGTCAAATCTGTAGTCCCTCAAAGCCCCTCAGAGCCACAGAGAGCCACAGACTTCAACAAGCCGGCCGTAACTCATTGAAAACAAAAAGCCCGTAAAATGGGCGTTTCCGGCTCTGAAGCGGTCCTGCTTTGGGAGCAGGATGTCGGGGGTTCAAATCCCTCTGCCCCGACCAAAAGCCCTTGCGAAGCGCGAATTCCCAAGTGTGAACCGAATCGACGTCGGTAATTCTAGCCTCCCTCGCATTCGTCCCAGGCCGCAGAGCCAGCTACAGGGAATATGGGCGTGCCACCATCGTTCGCGACCGACGCCGGAGGCGTCCTTGGACTGCGGCAGCGTCGCTGCCGCTTTGTGTACGGCGGTCCCCATTCTCGGAGTTGGTGCCTCCAGTGTCCCGTGCCCGAAAGCCCCGTTGCGGCGCTGCGGACGCTGCGTGGAGTCGACCCATCGACGACCTCGCATTCCTCCTCCCCCCGGCCGACCCGACTCCACGCCACGCCGCCGCGCACGCAACGGGAAAGCTGGATCCCATATGGATGCCTTCACACCTCTCCCCTCGCCCTTGCCGGTCCTTCGCACTTCCGACCTTGCCCTTCCAATTCTCTTCGGCCATCTGCGAAGTCCTCGCGCCCTCAGCGCCTTCGCGGTGGGCCCTTCCCAGGCGAATAGGTCCCAGACTCGCAACAAAAGTCTCTATTGGTAGGTATTTACAAACGCATTCCGTGCGTGTCACCATTTTGGCCGCGGATGCCCGCGGCTGGGTGACGACCTACAGCTACGACAACGTGAATCGCCCGACGGGCAAAAGCTACTCGGGAGACGGCGGCGTGACGCCTTCGGTCACGTACACGTACGACAGCGGCACGAACGGGATCGGACGCATGACCGGCTGGTCGTCGACCAATGGAGTCTCCGGCGGGGCCGAGTACGACATCATGGGCCGCGCGACCCGGGAATGGAAGTCGCTGCCTTCGAACCCGCAGCACGAGGTCAATTACGACTACAATCTGGCGGGCCAGAAGACCGAGTTCCAGTATCCGGACGGGCACACGCTTTTCTACAACTACAACTCGGTCGGTCAGCTGACCGATCTGACGTCGAACTGGGTGGATGGCCAGCACCCGGCAGGTCTGCTCACATCGATCAGCTACAGCTCGGCCGGAGCAGTGGACTACGCGATCTACGGCAACAACCGCGAGCTGCGCCGAGGCTATCGACCCTCGACCGGCCAACTCCAGTATCACGAGATCCGCAACGTCGACCGTCCCCTCACCAATGCCGGTTTCGAAGAGGGCAGCGGCACGGATGCATCGGGCTGGGATGAAGTATTGAGCGCTTCGCGCAGCACCGAGCGAGCGCTCACCGGCAAGGCCTCGATGAAAATCGCCGCCGGTTGGATCGGCAATGCTACGACCAGCGGCTACATTCCCGTCCAGGGAAGCGGCACCTATACCCTTTCCGGCTACATCTATATCCTCTACCGCCACTCGGGCAACATCTACCTCGACCTCAACGACGGCAACGCCCAGGGACAGAACATCACCGACGTCAACCTCCAGGCGAATACCTCGAAGGTGGGCGTCTGGCAGAGGGTGGCCGGGACGTTTACGACGGCGCCGGCAACGACGGGCGTCAAGGTGCGGGTCGTCTACGACGGCGCCCAGACCGACATGTCGGTGGTCTTCTACGCCGACGAGATCTCGATCACCCCGGGCACGTGGTCAACGACAATTACATCTCCCTGGTAACGACAATTAGACTTCCCTGGTTTTCGGAAATCGGCGAAGACTCTTCTGAACAGAAAACAGGAGAGTTAGCGGATGGTAACGCCGGACCGGAAAGTGAGGAAGCTGATGACAGAGTACGAGAAGACGGGAAAGCTGACGAAGGCGGCACTGCGGGCGGATCTTGATGTGAAGACGGCGCGCAAGTATGTGCGAGCGGGCCAACTGCCGAGCCAGATGAAGGCGGAGCGGGACTGGAGAACGCGACCGGATCCCTTCGAAGCGCACTGGGAGGAGTGCGAGAGGATCCTCGAGGACGCCCCGGAACTGGAAGCGAAGTTCCTGTTCGAGTGGCTGTGCGAAGAATATCCCGGGGAATACCAGGAAGGCCAGGTGCGGACCTTTCAGCGGCGGGTGCGCGAATGGAGAGCGCTCCAGGGACCGGACAAGGAGATCTTCTTCCCCCAGCGCCATGAGCCGGGAAGGCGGATGGCGACCGACTGCACGCGGATGGATGAGCTGGGGATCACAATCGGCGGCGAACCCTACGCTCATCTGTTGTGTCACTGTGTGTTGACCTATTCGAACTGGGAATGGGCGACGGTGTGCCGCAGCGAAAGCCTGCTGGCGCTGCGCCGCGGGATTCAAGCGGCGCTGTTCCGCTTGGGCCGGGTGCCGAGGGAACATTGGACGGACAACTCCAGTGCGGCGACCCATCGGCCCGGACCGGACGAGGGAACGACCCGACGTCGATTCAACGACAACTACCTGAAACTGATGAACCACTTCGGGATGGCGCCTCGGACCATCCAGGTGGGCGCACCTCACGAGAACGGAGACGTGGAATCGCTCAATGGGGCCCTGAAGCGGCGCATCCGGCAGTACCTGCTGCTGCGCGGTTCGAGCAACTTCCCGGATGTGGCGGCGTACCGTCGCTTTTTGGAGCAGGTGCTGGAGAAAGTCAACGGCAGACGCAGTCGACGCCTGGCCGAGGAGCTGGCCTGCATGCCGAAGCTGAAGGCGTCGCGTTTGGCCGACTACGTGGAGTATCGCTGCCGGGTGATGAGCTGGGGAACCATCACGGTGGATCGGCGGATCTACTCGGTGCCTGGCCGTCTGATCGGCGAACGGTTGGTGGTACGTCGCTACGAAGAGCATCTGGAAGTCTACTTCAACGGAGTCTTCCAGTTTCGGGCCCCTTGGATCCCCTGGGAACAAAGGCATGCCGTCAACTACCGCCATCTGATTGGTCGGCTGGTTCGCAAACCCGGGGCGTTTCGAAACTATCGATTCAAGAGCGCCCTGTTCCCGACCGAGACCTTTCGCTGGGCCTATGACGCCTTGTCGGCGGCCCTGAGTGAGCGGACGGCCGATCGAGAGTATCTGCAGATTCTGCATCATGCGGCCCAGACCATGGAATCGACGGTGGAGGCTGCTTTGGACGTGTTGCGCCGGCAGGGAGTCGTTCCCCGGCTGGATCGAGTGCTCGACCTGAGTCCGCCGCCGATCCCCGAGCTTCCCCGGATCCGCCCGCTTGAGGTGAGTCTGGCCGAATACGATGATCTGCTCGAAGAGGGGGTGGCGGTATGAGCGAGACAGGAGGACTCGAGATGCTGCTACGCACCCTGCACCTGCCCAGCGTCGGACGCGAGTATCAGACGGTGGCCGCCTCGGCCCAAGCCGGCGAATGGAGCTACGAACAGTACCTGCGGACCTTGGTGGAGCTGGAGGTCCACGAACGGCGGGAGCGCAAGATCTCCCGGCTCCTGAAGCGCTCTCAGCTGCCGCAGGGCAAGAGCCTGGCCACGCTGGATCAGAAGCGGCTGCCGGTGAAGGTCCGCCGCCAGATCCCGGTCTTGATCGAAGGGGGATTCGTCGAACGGGCCGAAAACATCCTTGCCTTCGGGCTTCCGGGTCGGGGGAAGACTCATTTGCTGTCGGCGATCGCTCAGGAACTAATCGTCACCCAAGGCTATACGGTCTGGTTCACGACGACGCGACATCTGGTGGAAAAGCTGCTGATCGCCCGGCGGGATCTCGAGCTCGAGCAGCTGCTCAAGAAGCTCGATCGCTTCGACGTGGTGCTGCTCGACGACATCGGCTACGTGCAGCAAAACCGGGAGGAGATGGAGGTCCTGTTCACCTTCCTGTCCGAACGCTACGAGCGGCGCAGCCTGATGATCACGTCGAACCTGGTCTTCAGCGAATGGGACCGCATCTTCAAGGACCCGATGACGACCGCCGCGGCCATCGACCGGCTGATCCACCATTCGATCATCCTCGAGCTGGACAACCCCAGCTACCGGGCGGAAGCGGCCCGCAATCGACAAAACCGAGACAAGTGATCTCAGAAGCTTGGAGACAACCATGTGGTCGGAACTGGATTTAGAAGAGCTGGAACGAGAAGGCAGTGCCTATGTGGCCGAAGCGAGCCCCGAAGAGGTTGAAGGGTTGGTTTGTATGCTTCGGCTGGAACTGTACAACCTGGGGCGACCCTGTGGCCCCAAGGCGCTTCGGCGGAGGCTGCACGAGCACTACAACCTGGTCCCCTTGCCGTCCGAGCGGACGATTGCCCGGATCCTCGAGAGGAATGCGCTAAGTCGTGGTCGCACCGGCCGATACCCGGGAGAGGACGCGTGACCGCTCCGGATCGGGTGTTCCGCCCTTGGCCCTTCGGGCCATCTCGCCCTCCGGGCGAGAGCGGGCTCCACACCCGATCCGGAGCAGTAAAGAAGGGAGCGAGAACATCGAAAAACCAAACACCAAAATCAGGAGTCAGACCAGGATGCATCCATCAACCAGGTAGGGAAGTGTAGTTGTCGTCGATAGGGAAATGTAGTTGACGCCGGGAAATCGTCCCCTCACCAATGCCGGTTTCGAGAGCGGGTCGGGAACGAATGCCTACGACTGGAGCCAGTTTGGAACCAGCCGCTCGACGGCGCGGGCCCATAGCGGCAGTGCGTCGCTGAAGGTCGATCATGCCGTCGGCTCCGTCTTGAATGCGGCAACCGCCTCCTACATTGCAGTCGAAGGCAGTACGTCCTACTGGCTTTCGGCCTGGGTCTACGTTCAGTCTTCATCCGGCGGCAATCTCTACCTCGATCTGGACGACGGCCATGGCCAGGGCGAGGATTTCAACGACGTGACGATTGCCGCCAAGTCGTCCCTGGTGGGCAGTTGGCAGCATATCACCGGGATGTTCCAGACGGCACCGGGGACCACCGGCGTCAAGGTCCGGGTGGTGCATGCGAGCGCGGCTTCGATCGTCGCCTATGTGGACGACCTCACCCTCGAAAAGGAGATGGGGGATCTGGAAGCGCCGCAAAACGGGATGATTCAACAGATTCGCGACCAGGTGAATCCGAGCTACTCGGAGACCTACAGTTACGACAACCTTTACCGGCTGGTCCAAGCCGAGTCCTCGGTCTGGACGGCTTCCTGGTCGTACGACCGCTACGGCAATCGGCTCTCGCAGACGACGACGGGCGTCTCATACTCGGAGACGCTGCCTGTCAGCTCGACTTCGAACCGGGTCAGCGGCTGGACGTACGACGCCGCGGGCAACGTGACCAACGACGGGTCGCACACCTACCAGTATGATGCGGAGAACCGGTTGATCAAGATCGACGGAGGCTCGACGGCCCAGTATGCCTACGGCCCCCAGGGGGAGCGGGTCTCGAAGATCGCCGCGGGAGTGACGACCTACTTCTACTGGGGTATCGGGGAGAAGGTCGGCGGGCAGTGGACGAAGTTGTACGTCCAGGGCCTCGGGGGTAAGCTGGTCGAGTACAGCGGCGGTGTGACGTGGTTCTTTGCCACGAACCACCTCGGCACGATCGCGGCGCGGATGAACGTGAGCGGGACTCTCATGGAAACCTACCGCTACCTCCCCTACGGCGAGCGCGACGCGGGCAACCAGACACCCCACCAGTACACGGGCAAGGAGCGCGACAACGAAAGCGGCCTCGACTACTTCGGCGCTCGGTACTATGCCAGTAGCCATGGCAGGTGGATGAGCGTGGATCCGGCCATTCAGAATCTGTTCGATCCTCAGAGTCTGAATCGTTTTACCTATGTGCGCGGCAATCCCGCCAAGCTCGTTGATCCGGACGGCCGGACCTTCATCGAGTGGGAAAAGGGCAATGTCGAGATCATTATCGGGTCCATAGCCGTCACCTTCTTTATCCCACTGTCGCCACCTAACGAAAGAGGAGGAGGGCCGGGACCTGGCGTGGGGAGCATACCCCAGCCTCCAAATCCGCCGAGCCCTACTCCGTTCGCGAAGAATCTAGCCGCTGCAAAATCAACTCTCCGAGATGGTCTGAATTCCCACATTGCGAGTTACCAGGCCGGGAACACCAATGATCCCTGTCACCAGCTGATGTCTGCATTAGGCAACATTCCTGACACCAACACACCCATGACCATGTCTGCGCTTAGGGATCGCATTTCCAGTACCGCCTTTGTGGACGGGACGACCAGCACTCTCCAACTCTCTCAGATTTATCCTTCCAATTGGTTCACCCTGATGGGTGTGTCGCCGCCGGCCACGATGAAGGATTTCTTCGAACTTGGTTTTCAGCGGGCGTCGGATCCCCAGCGCCAATATCTCATCGGGTGGACGATACCAAGCCTTAACCAAGTTTTCCTCTATGGACAGGGATTTCAAAACGACCAGGCGAACCGTTCCCCTTGGGCGGGTGTGAATGCCGGAACGATGGGCCACGAATTGCTGCACATTCTAGGGTACGGAGACAGTGACATAGGGACGGCCTGGCAACAGTTTGGCGCGCAGAATACCGGGAATTATTCTCGGTTGATCCGAGAGAAGTGCCTATGAGATACGCAGTCTTTGTCATCCTTACACTGAGTCTTAATCCTCTCCACGCAGTGGTGCAGTCGTGGGAAGACTATGGACGTTGGCCGGGCACGATCACACTGAGATCAGGGAATGAAATCCCGTATGTGGAGCTTTACCGGGCAGTCCTCACCGGAGACATTCCCAACCCGAGAGCTGACTTTGTGGTCTCTGTGGACCAGTTCCTGACGGCCAGGCAAGTCGAGGAGTTCCTTTGCCGTTTCATTGGAGAGAAAGGAGGCCTGATTCCCGCGTCATTGGGGGCTTCAGTGCACATTTACCACCGCCTCTCGTTCTACGGCGGTATATCGCTTCCATACGACGAACCTCTCATCGCCTTCGGCGGATGCAGAGGCGCTTCTCGATCGCATTGCTGGATGCGCTACTACACGGACGAAAAGGGGACGAGCCTCGGAGCGGGACGGGATCTTGAGTTCAGCTGCGAAGGTTTGGGCGGACAGTCCTTTCCCCAGGAAGATCAGGTAAAGGATCCGGACTGAGGTCAATTTGGAGCCATCGGTCTCCGAGACCAATACGGATAGAGTTACCGATCATGATTGCAGAATCGTGAGGTGGGATTGGGAGATGCTTTCGTCACCATGAACCTGTGGGGAAGCTACCCTATCGTGCTTGAGTCTCCCTGGCGAGACTCTTCTTGAAGTTTGCGGTCAGCGGCTCAGTTTCCGCGGGCGCTGTCAGTTCGGCAGGTGGTCGAACTTGGGACGGGCATTGCCGTTGGACTTCCGCCTGTAGTCAAATCTGTAGTCGCTCAAAGCCCCTCAGAACCACACAGAGCCACAGACTTCAACAAGCCGGCCGTAACTCATTCAAAACAAAAGACCCATGAAATGGGCATTTCCGGGTTCGAAGCGGTCCTGCTTTGGGAGCAGGATGTCGGGGGTTCAAATCCCTCTGCCCCGACCAAATCAAAGTGCGAAGGGCGAAATGCAAAGTGCGATCACCGTCGGTGGGCCAGCCTCCTTCGCATTTCGCCCCTCGCCCTTGGCACCTCCCACTTTCTCCTTCGCACCTCGACCTTTCCCCCTTTGCACCCCACGGCAAAGCCGCGCAGGTCAGAACGCGAACAAAGTGAGCCCCCCCGGATTCAATTGTCGACTCCCGGTCATTCCACCCCGAAAAGAACAGATCCGGCGCCAACGAGGCCGACGCCAGGTTCATTCGAAAGGGCGCCGGCGCCGACTTTTCGGAGATAAGTGCCAGACCAACGATGGAATCCTTTGTTGACAGCCACTTACAACGCCGATACGTGCGTGTCACCTATCGCGGACCCCCACAGAGCCACAGACTTCAACAGGGTTGCCGTAACTCATTGAAAACAAAAAGCCCGTCAAATGGGCATTTCCGGCTTTGAAGCTGTCCTGTTTTGGGAGCAGGATGTCGGGGGTTCAAATCCCTCTGCCCCGACCACTTTATTTTCAACGACTTACGGAAATTCTCGCCTATCCCGGAAGATCCCTAACTGTAGTCAATTCTGTAGTCGGTCAAAACCGCACAGGTCAACGTGAAAGAGAGCCGTGCTCAACTCCCGCGTGTCGCTGCCACCTGTGTTTGGGAGGCCCGACTCTTCCATGTCCAGCCACACGCGCGTGCCACGATAGGATCGATCAGCCGGAAGAAGCTACGGTGGATGTCTCTCATTTTGAAGACTTCTTTGCCGAGAACAACCCGCTGATCAGTGATGTCGTGGTCTTCCATCTGCGGATGGAGGCTCTGTTGGAGTTTATCCTCAAGCGACGCGTTCCCGCTTTGTCATCCAAAAGAATCGAGAGGATGACCTTCGCAGCGAAAGTCAATGAACTCTCTGTCCGAGGTCTGCTGGACGACGCACGGAGGTTGTGAAGGAACTGAACCGACTCCGGAATAGGTTCGTACACGAGATCACGTACGATCCCTCATTCGACGAGGTCCACGCGATCACCGTAGAGGCGGGTAGAGCAGGCGTGGACTTCTCAGATGGACTCGATTCTCCTGACCTACGATACGTGAAGTCCCTCAGTTACGACCGCTACATGCTTATGAATGCCCTCTTCCGGAACGTCTTCTGCGCTCTTGTTTGGTCCCAGGGACGAGAATTCTGGAACGGCTTCTTCTGCTAGCCAGGGTGAGTCTCCTGAACGAGTGGGAGGAGTAGTCCGGGACTCTTCGGGACGAACTCGGCCGGGTACTCCGGCGTGAAAATGTGAAGCGCAAACGGGTGTGTTCGCTTTCGCCATGGTGCTGAGCTAGACTCTCGGATAGAGGTTTGGCGGGGATGGCTCAGACGGTTCGGGCGAATATCAATCCAGATCTTCTGGTGTGGGCACGGAAGTCGGTCGGACTGAATCAGGACGAGGCAGCCCATAAGCTCCAGGTTTCGGCTGACCGACTTGGGTCCTGGGAAAGCGGCGCAGGTCGTCCTACGATCAAGCAATTACGCAAGGCTGCAAATGTGTACAAGCGGCCCCTCGCTGTCTTCTATCTGTCTCGCGTTCCCAAACACTTCCAGCCGATGAAACTTGAGGACTTTCGGAGATTGCCGGAGGCGATCATCGGCAGGTTTTCATATCACCTTGCTCTCGAAGTCCGTCGTGCCTCAGACCGGCGCGACGTCGTCCTCGATCTTCTCGAAGGCCTGGATGAGAGACCAACTGCATTCGAACTGACCGCAGATTTGGCTGAGGACCCCGAAGGGGTGGCCGCAAGAGCGAGGGAGCGCCTGAACATATCCGTTCACGAGCAGGTAAGGTGGAGGAATGCTTACGAGACGCTGTCGGCTTGGAAGCAGGCGCTGGAACGAATCGGTGTTCTGGTCTTCGAGACTCAACATACGAGCCGCATCGAGATTGAGACGATGCGCGGTTTCTCCTTGAGCGAGGACGTGCTGCCGGTGATCGTCGTCAACTCAAGGGAGTTCTCGCCCCGTGCCAAAGTCTTCACCCTCATGCATGAACTCGCTCACCTTATGCTGCGGCGGGGTGGTGTGTGCGACCTGGAGGAACAGCCTGGAGCCCGGACTCAAAATGAACGCACGGAGATATTCTGCAATCACACTGCGGGCGCCATCCTGCTCCCAGCAGAAATGCTGTTGTCAGATGACCAGGTTCGGGAGTCTGATTTCGACGAGTGGCCAGACAGCACTCTTGCGGCTCTGTCGCGTCGATTCTCGGTAAGTCGCGAGGTTGTTCTCCGACGGTTGTTGATTCTTGGCAGGACGACCCAAAGCGTCTACAGGGAGAAACGAGCTGAGTTCCTTAAGGAATACAAGAGGGAAGCGGAAGCGAATAGGAAGAAGCAAGCCGAGCGCGAGGGTGGACCGTCCTACGCTCGTTTGATGCTCAGGAGCCATGGGCGCGCTTACTCTACCTTGGTTCTGACAGCCTTTCACCAAGGTGTGATTGGACTGGGAGAGGTTTCTGGGTTGTTGGGCATGAAGCTCAAGCATCTTCCGAAGATCGAAGCCGAACTGTTCGAGTAATCGAGTTGATCTACTCTTTCGACACGAGCGCAATTATCGAGCCTTGGCGAAGAACACACCCGCCCGATGTGTTTGTCAGACTGTGGAAAGGCCTCGAATCGCTGATCGACTCCGGCGATATAGTCTGCACGGACGAGGTGCTCGAAGAACTGGCCCGCAAAGACGACGAGATTTCAGAATGGGCGAGGAAGCGTCCAAACATGTTTCTGCCAATTGACGATGCGGTTCAGGCGGCGGTAACCACGATTCTCGGCACGGCGCGCTTCGAGAACCTCGTGAAGCCCGGCACTCAGCGAAACCAGGCGGATCCTTTCGTCATAGCTGCGGCACAGGTACATGGCCTGACCGTCGTGACGTTTGAAAAATCACGAGGAAGTGAGGCAAAGCCCCGAATTCCTGACGTCTGCAGTCACTTTGGGATTCCCTGCGTGAGTTTTGTGGACGTGATCCGCAGCCAAGGCTGGACCTTCTGAGTCATCCGGCGCTGCTAGCAGGCTGCTGAAAAACTCCCCTGAAAGCAGTGTCAGGGATGTGTCATAGAATCTATGTCTATGATCGGTGGAGACGACCGCCAAGCGGACATGTTCAGTTACATTCCGCTGGAGAAGCGGATTCCCCAAGATCACCCGCTGCGCTCGATGCTGAAGATGGTCGACAGTGTGCTGGAGAAGCTGCGGCCTCGACTGCGGGAGCTGTACGCGTCGACGGGACGACCGTCGGTGGCTCCGGAGCGGCTGCTGCGGGCCCTGCTGCTGCAGGTGCTCTATTCCATCCGTAGTGAGCGGATGCTGATGGAACAGCTGGAGTACAACCTGCTGTTGCGTTGGTTCGTGGGCTTGGGGATGGACGATCAGGTGTGGGATCCGACGGTTTATTTCCCGGGGGGAGAAACGCAGCAACACGACGTACCGGTCGACGACGGACCCGGAGGCGAAACTGTATCGCAAGGGGAAGGGAACGGAATCGAAGCTCTGCTACCTGGGCCATGTGCTGATGGAGAACCGGAACGGACTGGCGGTGGATGGTCGAGTGACGGTGGCCGGGGGCACGCAGGAGCGAGAGACGGCAGTCCGGATGGTGGCCCGGATTCCGACCGGGAAGCGGATCACGCTGGGAGCCGATCGGGGATACGACACGCGCGAGTTTGTCGAAGAACTCCGAGGGATGGACGTCACACCGCATGTAGCCCAAAACGAGTCGGGGCGCCGAAGCGCCCTCGACGGACGAACGACGAGGCATGCCGGGTATAGGGTCAGTCAACGCAAGCGAAAAAGGGTGGAAGAGATCTTCGGCTGGCTGAAGACGATCGGGCTGATGCGCAAGGTGAGGGTCCGAGGTCAGCGGAGAGTGAACTGGATGTTTCAGTTTGCGACGGCCGTCTACAACCTGGTTCGGATGCGCAATTTGGAGGCGGTGGCGAATGCCTGAGCAGGCCGGATGGGACCGAAAACACCCACTCTCGCCTGACAATCGAGGGTTCGCCAATCGCAACCCAGGCTTCGGCTCTTCGATGTCCGTCATTTTCCCCGATTGAAACCTCGCTGGAACCAGTTGGCCATGCCACGGGAGCGTTTTTCAGCAGCCTGCTAGACGGGCGCCTCGGGGAAATCACCTGCAACCCAGAAGATCTTGAGGATTTACAGCGCGCCATCCGCGAGATGGAGCACCTGGTCGACGCCAAGGTTTCTCGGTACCGAGACAACCCTCTCGTCGCCGGGCCGAGTTGGTAACGGCAATGAAGCAGAGCTACCGTGAGCAGATGCTCCGGCAGGTCGAGGAAGCAAAGAAGAGCGACTCCTGACGGTCAATGTGGCTTCCAATCACCTCTGAAGTCCCTTCTCAGCCGAATCATAGACCACGACCTGCAAAAGCTCCCGCCGTTTGAAGCCTTCCCCAAGAGCCTCGACCTTCCCGACAGACTCACTTGTGGCCCGATGTCTCTCCGTTTCCCAGCCTCTTACGGTGCTCGGGTCGACGCCTACCCGCGCTGCGAACTGCTTCTGAGTGAGCCCCACCGAGCGGCGGACCATCCGCAACCACTCACCCCAGCTTGCAGGCAGTACGTAGGGCGCGTATCCCAAGAACAGGATCACGGCCGGCATGTATCGCACCCTGGGTGAGGTTCGGTTCCACTCCCAGTTGCGGTAGGTCGTCAGGTCGATTCCGATCCGGCGGGCCACTTCTCTCTGCAGAAGGTTTAGTTCCATCCGTTTCTTCTTGAGGTGCTCTCCGATCGTCTGCGGATTGACTGGATAACCCTTGGGCTGTGGTTTTTCGCCTCTCAGAGTCATATGGAAAAAGGGCCATGAACCCCTGTCCCTGCGGCTACTACAACAGCGTTCTGAAGGAGTGCGTGTGTACGCCGATGCAGATCCAGCGGTATTTGTCGAAGATCTCGGGGCCGCTGCTCGATCGCATCGATCTGCACGTCGACGTGCCCGAGGTGAAGTACAAGGAGCTGACGGCCGCCGCCAACGGCGAACCGTCGATTCGAATCGCCGAGCGGGTTGCGCGGGCCCGGGAGCGCCAGGTCGCCCGCTTCGACGGTCGCGGCATCCTGTCGAACGGCCGGATGCGCCCCCGGGAGATCCAGCAGTACTGCAACCTGGACGAACCGGCCCAGCGCCGGCTGGAGAACGCGATCGAGAATCTTGGCCTGTCGGCGCGCGCCTACGACCGCATCCTCAAGGTCTCCCGCACCATCGCCGACCTGGCGGATTCCAAAGGCATCGACGCCTCCCACGTCTCCGAGGCCATCCAGTACCGCTCGCTCGACCGCAACTACTTCGAGAACTGGTGAGCCTGCCGTCGTGACGCGTTTCGGCGTGGGATTCGTGTCGCGGGGGACCGGAGGACGGGAGAACCGGAGGACGGGAGGGAAAGGATTTTCGAGTCAAGAGTTCTCCCGAGTCCCGAGAGACCCGTAATCGGTGACACGCACGTATTGGTTCTGTAACTGTCTATGAAAACAGACTGTTTCTTGAGTCTGGCACCTATCTGAGAAAGGAGAAGATCTCATGTCGAGACGACCACGACTGATTCTGTCCGGATTCCCTCATCACATAACCCATCGCGGAAACCGGCGCGCCCCGATCTTTCGGGACGACGCCGACCGCCGGTTCTACCTTTCGAAGCTCGCCCTCTACGCCGGACGCTACAAGGTGCGGCTGTACGCTTTCAGTCTCATGACCAACCACGTCCACCACATCCTCGTGCCTCCGACCCGCGAGGCGGCCTCTTGCTGCTTCCGAGACCTGCACGGCCTCTACGCCGACCACTTCAACGACAAATACGGGGTCGACGGCCACCTCTGGCAGGAAAGCTTCTACGCGTGCGTCCTCGACGACGCCCATCTCTGGAACGCCGTCCGCTACGTGGAACAGAATCCGGTTCGGGCAGGACTCGTGGAGAGAGCGGAAGACTACCGGTGGTCCAGTGCTCGCGCGCATTGTGGCCTTGTCATCGATCCTCTCCTGGATCCTGGTTTTCCACCGGACGGCCTCATCGCCGACTGGCGGACCTGGCTGGCCGACGAACTTTCCACAGAAGCCCTCGAGGAAATCAGGACGGCCACCTGGAAGGGCGTCCCCTACGCGAACGAGGATTTCATCCGGGGACTCGAGCGGCTCACGGGCATTTCGCTCTTGCCGCGACATCGCCGAAAGCCAGCCCGGCGTTCGAAGGTCCCTCCGTAACCAGCGTCGGACCGCCAGCCGGTGGAGGTGGAAGCCGGAAACTCATTTTCGAATGTCGACTGCCGATTTTCGATTTCTGAGAGAGCCAGGACTCTGAATAACGAGGTTTCTGGGGAGCTGATCAGCCGCCGCAAAGCTCGAGAAAGGTGCCAGACTCACCCAAACATCCTTTGTTCATGGCAACTTACGATCGAGATTCGTGCGTGTCACCGATTTCCGACGACTACAATCTCGCGGGCCAGAAGACCGAGTTCCAGTATCCGGACGGGCACTCGCTCTTCTACAACTACAACTCGGTCGGTCAGCTGACCGATCTGACGTCGAACTGGGTGGACGGCCGGCATCCGGCAGGTCTCCTCACATCGATCAGCTACAGCTCGGCCGGAGCAGTGGATTACGCGCTTTACGGCAACAACCGGGAGCTTCGCCGAGGCTATCGCCCCTCGACCGGCCAACTCCAGCATCACGAGATACGCAATGTCGACCGTCCGTTTACCAATTCCGGCTTCGAAGAGGGCAGCGGCACGGATGCCTCGGGCTGGGATGAAGTATTGAGCGCTTCGCGCAGCACCGAGCGAGCGCTCACCGGCAAGGCCTCGATGAAAATCGCCGCCGGTTGGATCGGCAATGCCACGACCAGCGGATACATTCCCGTTCAGGGCAGCAGCACCTATACGCTTTCCGGCTACATCTATATCCTCTACCGCCACTCGGGCAACATCTACCTCGATCTCAACGACGGCAACGCCCAGGGACAGAACATCACCGACGTCAACCTCCAGGCGAATACCTCGAAGGTGGGCGTCTGGCAGAGGGTGGCCGGGACGTTTACGACGGCGCCGGCAACCACGGGCGTCAAGGTACGGATCGTCTACGACGGCGCCCAGACCGACATGTCGGTGGTCTTCTACGCCGACGAGATCTCGATCACGCCCGGCACGTCACCACCGGCGGCCGCTTGGACCTATGACTACCGAGACCCGAATACCCCGGCCGGCAGCACGATGATCGGCATCGCCAATGCCGGTTTCGAAAGCGGTTCGGGAACGAATGCTTACGACTGGAACCAGTTCGGAACCAGCCGCTCGACGACGCGGGCCCATAGCGGCAGTGCGTCGCTGAAGGTCGACCACGCCGTCGGCTCCGTCCTGAATGCGGCGACCGCCTCCTACATCGCGGTCGAAGGCAGTACGTCCTACTGGCTTTCGGCGTGGGTCTACGTCCAATCCTCTTCGGGAGGCAATCTCTACCTCGATCTGGACGACGGCCATGGCCAGGGCGAGGATTTCAACGACGTGACGATTGCCGCCAACTCGTCCCTGGTGGGGAGTTGGCAGCACATCACCGGAATGTTCCAGACCGCAGCCGGGACCACCGGCGTCAAGGTCCGGGTGGTGCATGCGAGCGCGGCGTCGATCGTCGCCTATGTGGACGACCTCACCCTCGAAAAGGAGATGGGGGATCTGGAAGCGCCGCAAAACGGGATGATCCAAGAGATTCGCGACCAGGTAAACCCGAGTTACTCGGAGACCTACAGCTACGACAACCTTTACCGCCTCACCCATGCCGAATCCTCGGTCTGGACGGCTTCCTGGTCGTACGACCGCTCCGGCAACCGGCTCTCACAGACGACGACGGGCGTCTCGTATTCGGAAACGCTCTCCATCAGTTCGATCTCGAACCGGGTCAACAGCTGGACGTACGACGCGGTGGGAAACGTGACCAACGACGGCGTGCACACCTACCAGTACGATGCGGAGAACCGGTTGATCAAGATCGACGGAGGCTCGACGGCCCAGTACGCCTACGGTCCCCAGGGCGAACGCATCTCGAAGATTGCCGCAGGTGTCACGACCTACTTCTACTGGGGCATCGGGGAGAAGGTCGGCGGCCAATGGACGAGGTTGTACGTTTCGGGGCTCGGCGGTAAACTCGTGGAGTACAGCGGCGGCACGACGTGGTTCCTTGCCACGAACCACCTCGGCACGATCGCGGCGCGGATGAACGTGAGCGGGACTCTCATGGAAACCTACCGCTACCTCCCCTACGGCGAGCGCTATTCCGGCGGTTACACCCCCCATCAGTACACGGGCAAGGAGCGGGACGCCGAAAGCGGCCTCGACTACTTCGGCGCGCGGTACTACGCCAGTAGCCATGGCAGGTGGATGAGTGTGGATCCTGTGGTGCAGCCCATCGATCCGCAGAACCTCAATAGATATTCATACACAAAAGGCGACCCCATCAACTTGGTAGATCCTACGGGAGGGGAAATCTCGTTCACGCCTTACCAGATGCAATTGTTGCTGGAGTACATTCTATCCGCGCTACCCCACTTTGTTGGCGTTTCAGCTCCGATTTCACAACCCATCTTAATCCCCACGCCACCTCCCGCACCAAGTTGGTCGGGAGGCTCGTTGTCAGCAACCGTGGGGGCGACAGCACAAAGCGGGGGCCAGTCTGCCTACTTCGGTCTCGGCGCTCAGCCTGATCCTAATTACAAGTACCCCAATAGAATAAGCCAAGATTGTCAGAATCAATTTCGGTCTTTCTTTTCAAGCTTCCGAGGCACTGGCTCCGATACAGGAATATCAGGAAAAATGTGGAAAGTATTGGGAGCCGGACTCAGTCTCATGCCAGACGTCACACTCTCTTGGAACGCTCAATACTATCTTAGGCATCAAGGTGTATACTCGGGAATGGGTTCGGTGGCGGGAATCAAAACGATATATATCGATCCCGGAGATCTGAAGTCGTATCTCAACAGTTTTGGTGTCCCTGAAGAAGACCACTACGCGTATGGCTTTTTTCATGAGATTCTAGAAATTGGTTACTGGGAGGCATTTCCGGATGAGAGAAGCAGGGCAATTAGAAACAATGATGAGAATCTTGAGAAAGCAATTCATGATTCGATCATGGAGATGTCTGACTACTTTTATTCCTCTATACAGCTTCTGAATCAGGAGTTCTGCAAGCCATGAAACTTGCTCTGCTGGTCTGCCTTGCTTTTGGCTACTTGTTCACGACGTTTAGCCTGTGTCGAAGCGGCCTCGGGAATCTTGGCATTTCCATGAATCACTCAGGGACAGAACTGAAGATCAGTCCAAGAGCCGGCTTCAAATTCGATGATCTGCGGTGTCACCCGCAACTCTGCCGCGTCGAAGCCGATGGACCGAGATGGGATAGATTGGTCACGCATCTCGGTGAAATCGAGGCTGCAATAGAGATCGAGTGGGCCGAGCGGACGTACGGCCTTTCGACGACACAGGCTCGACAGTCGGGTTATCAACTCAGCCTTCGGATTGCTCCGGCGGACCGACGGGACGTGCTTTGGACATGCTCGGATTTATCCGTGTTTCCGAACGATCCACAAGACCAACTTGAGATCCTGGCGTTCTGGCAGCGTGTATTGCCTCCCGCGGCCGTTGTGAAAGATCCGGGATTTCCGCTCCGTACGTCGAACGGAATGATATTCGTACAGTACTTTGTTAAGAGCCTGCGTGTTTTTCGCATCGAACTTGAAGTGATGGACGAACAGGGCTACCGGGAACACGTTGGATTTCGTGCTTGGCCGGTGCCACCGCCGTATCCCGACTAAGCCAGATGGCTGATCTCGAAAGCAGGAATGCCTATTTCGTCATTCCAATTGCACTTGTGGAAGATGCGAAAAGACCGTTCTGTCTGCAACGAGGAGCCTTGGAGGCCGCCGTGTCGCCGGCGGAGAAGACCGGTTCTTGAGGTCGTATCCCCTCGCGACCCAAAGATCCTCCGGACGATCAGCGATCCAAGGTCCTTGAGCAGGAAGCTGAAGCTGGACGCCAGGAAGGCCAGGTGGTCAGGTAGACCTTCAGCCGCTCCGCCTGTTTCTCGAGATCGACGATCCGCTTCGGCCACTCGCCCTGGCAGGCTGCGATGGTTCGATCCAGCCGGCCGATCTCCACCTCGGCCTCGCGCACCTGGAGGTAGCCTTGCACAGGGCGAGGCGGTCGGTGACGGCGAACGCGATCTCCGTCGCCGGGCGGTTCAGGCGGAAAACGGCGGGCGCCTCGGGCGGGACTTGGGGTCTGAGCTCGCTGCCCGGGGAGACGCCTTCCAGGGCGCTCTGGGCTTTCTCGGCCAGTTGCACGTCGCTGAGCTCAGGCTTCGGCTGGATCGGGGCATCGAGGTCCTTTCGCTGCTGTCGCGCCCGGACGGGCACTCGCTCTTCTACAACTACAACTCGGTCGGCCGGCTGACCGATCTGACCTCGAACTGGGTGGACGGCCGGCACCCGGCAGGTCTGCTCACATCGATCAGCTACAACTCGGCCGGAGCAGTGGACTACGCGATCTACGGCAACAACCGCGAGCTGCGCCGAGGCTATCGACCCTCGACCGGCCAACTCCAGTATCACGAGATCCGCAATGTCGACCGTCCCCTCACCAATGCCGGTTTCGAAGAGGGCAGCGGCACGGATGCCTCGGGCTGGGATGAAGTATTGAGCGCTTCGCGCAGCACCGAGCGAGCCTTGACCGGCAAGGCCTCGATGAAGATCGCCGCCGGTTGGATCGGCAATGCCACGACCAGCGGATACATTCCCGTTCAGGGCAGCAGCACCTATACGCTTTCCGGCTACATCTATATCCTCTACCGCCACTCGGGCAACATCTACCTCGATCTCAACGACGGCAACGCCCAGGGACAGAACATCACCGACGTCAACCTCCAGGCGAATACCTCGAAGGTGGGCGTCTGGCAGAGGGTGGCCGGGACGTTTACGACGGCGCCGGCAACCACGGGCGTCAAGGTACGGATCGTCTACGACGGCGCCCAGACCGACATGTCGGTGGTCTTCTACGCCGACGAGATCTCGATCACCCCGGGCACGTCACCCCCGGCGGCCGCTTGGACCTATGACTACCGAGACCCGAATACCCCGGCCGGCAGCACGATGATCGGCATCGCCAATGCCGGTTTCGAAAGCGGTTCGGGAACGAATGCTTACGACTGGAACCAGTTCGGAACCAGCCGCTCGACGACGCGGGCCCATAGCGGCAGTGCGTCGCTGAAGGTCGACCACGCCGTCGGCTCCGTCCTGAATGCGGCAACCGCCTCCTATATTGCGGTCGAAGGCAGTACGTCCTACTGGCTTTCGGCCTGGGTCTACGTCCAATCCTCTTCGGGAGGCAATCTCTACCTCGATCTGGACGACGGCCATGGTCAGGGCGAGGATTTCAACGACGTGACGATTGCCGCCAACTCGTCCCTGGTGGGGAGTTGGCAGCACATCACCGGAATGTTCCAGACCGCAGCCGGGACCACCGGCGTCAAGGTCCGGGTGGTGCATGCGAGCGCGGCGTCGATCGTCGCCTATGTGGACGACATCACCCTCGAAAAGGAGACGGCAGACCTGGAAGCCCCGCAAAACGGGATGATCCAACAGATCCGCGACCAGGTAAACCCGAGCTACTCGGAGACTTACAGCTACGACAACCTGTACCGGCTCATCAGTGCCAACACTTCTGTGTGGACGGCATCCTGGACCTACGACCGTTACGGGAACCGTCTCTCGCAGACGACGACGGGCGTCTCGTACTCGGAGACACTCTCCATCAGCGCGACCTCGAACCGGGTCAACGGCTGGACGTACGATGCCGCGGGCAACGTGACCAACGACGGATCGCACACCTACCAGTACGACGCGGAGAACCGGTTGATCAAGATCGACGGCGGGTCGACGGCCCAGTACGGCTACGGTCCCCAGGGCGAGCGGGTGTGGAAGATCACAGGCGGCACGACGACCTACTTCTACTGGGGCATCGGCGAGAAGGTGAGCGGCCAATGGACGAAGTTGTACGTGCAGGGGCTCGGGGGTAAGCTGGTCGAGTACAGCGGCGGCACGACGTGGTTCTTCGCGACGAACCACCTCGGCACGATCGCGGCACGGATGAACGTGAGCGGGACTCTCATGGAAACCTACCGCTACCTCCCCTACGGCGAGCGCTACGCCGGCACCCACACCCCCCACCAGTACACGGGCAAAGAGCGCGACGCCGAAAGCGGCCTCGACTACTTCGGCGCGCGGTACTACGCCAGTGCGCACGGCACGTGGATGAGTGTGGACCCAAGTCTGGGGTACAGTAGCAACAATCCGCAAAGGTTAAATCTCTACTCATTCGTTCTCAATGATCCCATTAACAAAGTGGATCGAGGTGGCCGCAGCGAGGAACACTGGGCGGGTTGGGAACTCCCAGGCTGGGAGTTTCAGGGGTGCCATTGGGAAGAGGCACTCGATAGAAGCTCTGCCGGGATTTTCGTGTGCACATATGCCCGAGGGGCTTCTCGACTGGGGGAAACACGGCAGGCCCAGGAGACGCGGGGCGGGGGAGCGACACACCCAAATCTGCCCCAAACCAACCACGATCCACTTCTCGACAAGAACGATCCAATCCTGAGCCACTCTGAGAATGTTCAGAACTTCTTTTGTATGTTCAAGAAGTCTGGTTATGGGAAGAGCCATCAGACTGAACATCCGGTCGAGGCGGGAGGTTGGATATTGCGAGGCGAAAACGGCGGCTGGGAGATCCTTTGGGTTTTCCAGTACGGACAGAGCCACGAATTGGACCTGCCAGATTTAACCTTAAATCAGCGCAGGCGCCTCGTCGGATTGGCCCACACGCACCCGGATGGTGATGTTCGGTTCTCGGAACCAGATTTTCACAGGGCGACAGAGTATCCTACGCCTGTATATACAATAATGACAGATGGTATCTTCAGGCCACTGCTGTCCAAATTAGCTGAGATCTGAGAACCGCCCCCGCGTTCTGACTGGCTTTCCGGCTCGATTTTCTCGTTGTCCATGTCCAGGCCTCCGATTCTGCTGTCCAGATTATGCGAAGGGGAGGACCGCCTGAGCGGCTTCCGGCAACTCGGGCGGGGACTTGAACGGCTCATTCAGCCAGGCCCATAAGTCTCGATGTACGAACAGGTTCATGCGCAACAGCGCGGCCAGATTGGACAAGGACCAGTCGAAGCCGGACTTCAGTTGCAGATAGCGCAGAATCAGCATGGCGATCAGTGCTGTCCAAATTTGAGACTTCAGGGCGTTCGGGCTGGTGCCGACGAAGGTCTTGATCTTGAGGTTCTGCTTGAGGGCCTTGAACATCAGCTCGATCTGCCAGCGTTCCTTGTAGATGGCCGCGATGGTCGCCGGGACCAGTTTGAACAGATTGGTCAGGAACTGCAGGCGCCCCTGGACGGGGTCGTTGATCTCGACGAGGCGAAAGCGACAGGGTCGTCCCTTGTGCAGGAGGCCGTAGAGGTGAATGATCTGATCGGAGACGAGGGGGGAGCCCTCGGGCACCGGGCGCTGTTTGACGACGCCGTAGTTGGCGTTGTCTTTCAGCCGGGTGACGAAGAACACCCCTTGTTCGGTCAGGTCCGCGTACCAGTCATAGTCCGTATAGCCCCGATCGAAGACGACGATGGTCCCCGGTTCGAAGTGCAGCTTCCTGCCGGCGGTCAGATCGGAGACGGCGCCTTCGGTGATGAGGGCGAACTTCGGCAGGTAGCCGTCATGATCCAGAAGGAGGTGGAGTTTGACTGCTCCTTTTGTGCGGCGGAACTGGGCCCAATCAAAGACCGAGGCGCACAAATCGATCACGCTGGCGTCCAGGCTGACCAGCGGGTTCTTGAAGCGGAACGGCTTGCGGCGGCGCCCCACGGTCAACGTGCGGCACCGGTCGAGCAGCCGATGGAACAGCTGTTCATACAGCTCCCAGGGACGGTGTTCGTTGGCATAAGCCAGCGTCGAGCGCTTGGGAACCCGCATGCCGAGATGGCTGAGTTTCCCTTCGCAACTGGCCAGACCGCCGCATATTTCCCGCAGGCTCTGGGCACGACCCAGTTGACAGAACAGCATGGAGACGAACTGGGTCCAGCAGGCAAAACCCCGGGCGTGACGCTCGGCTTTGGTCTCTCGGACCAGTTCCTGGAACTCGAGACGCGGAAAAAGCTGGAGAATTTGGCTGAAGATGCTGCAAAATCGATTCACGGCTGAGCTCTCCCTTCCGATTGGATCGTGGATTGACAACCCAATCGTACGAGGAGCGGCTCAGCCGCTCAATCCTGAATCGCTAATTTGGACAAGAGTGTCTTCAGGCTGGGCATGGATGCTAAGTCACCATCCGACTGGACTCAGGTCATGGATGAGAAATGGTATGATCATCAGAGTTGCGATACTGAAGCACTAGACTGGAATCAATGACGATGTTGCATGCTCTCGGTTCTTTGAGGATGTGGATTTTGGTCATCTCGTGTGTGTCCATGTGTGGCTTCGTCGAGGGCCAGACAAAGAGGAGACCTTTCATTGATGAGATTCTCGACGAGATTGTCCCGGTAGAGCTCGATGGCACTACACTGTCCATGGGCAGAGTAGCGAACTACGCCGCACGCATTATTGATAAGAATGGGAATGAGTTTTTCTGGTTCTCATTGGCCGTCTTTCTTCAGAAGGACAGGAAACCACTGATTCAGGGTACTTGTGCCTATCAGGCTGAACCACTGCGCGACAGAGTGAGTGCTCTCTATACAGCAAATCCAGATTTGACGGCGGAGGAGATCGCAGAGCGGTTGCTTGTGAGACGATTCTCGGTTTCGAGTGAAGGTTGTCCTGGACTAGTTCCGCTAATAAAGGAAATTGAGAAAGGTACATTGTCGCTCGACTTGCCTTCGGGAGTAACCCTAGATACAGATTCATACGAGTTTGCAATTCAAACCAATAGTGCTGGCGTATGTTTCCACTATGATGGACTTAGTGGTGTAGACTCGTCATTGCTCCGCTGGTTTGAGAGCACGCGAGATCTCCTCCGTGGACCCTGTCAGGGCAAGCTTGTGGATGGACCGTAGGTATTCTGTCGAGGCGAGTCCTGTGTGTGGAATCTAGCTATGCCAGCGAGGAGTTAATCCGAAATTGGATTGATCGTGAACTGACCGAGAGGCACACTGTGCCGCAGAGAATCACAAGTCTCAAACGGCCAAACGCAACTCACTGACGATTGCTGTCAAGCTGGCCGGCTGTCGTCCAAAGTGACGGAATGGGGCGGAGGCGGGGACACTGTGTTTTCGAGGATGTCTTCCGTCGTCACCGATGTCTTATTCGCATTCTGAGGCGGCGGATCTCGTAGATTTTCAAACTCGAACGTTAATGGTTTCTGAAGGCCCTGATTACGCGCCTTCAGAAAGGAACTCTGATGCCCCGCATGCCGCGTCGACTCAATCCGAAGGCGGGAGGCCGCTTCCATCTCCGCGGCCAGGCCGCCGGGCCCAAAGGTCATTACCCTTTCCGGAACAAGCTGGACGCCGTTCAACTCAAAGCCGTCATCCGCCATTTTACGGGTCTGTTCTTCTGCCGGGTCGCCTCGCTGTCCATTATGGGCAAACACTATCACCTGGTCTGTGTCTTCGAAGCCTTCCGCAAGCTCTCGCGTGAGGAACTGTGGCAGATCGCCGCGCGCTTCTATCCCGATCCCAAGTATCAGCCCTATCTGCGCTGGAACGACGAGGACTGGGAGCGTTTCAACCGGCGGCTGTTCAATGTCTCCGAGTTGATGCGCAACATCCAGTCGGCCTATGCCCGCTGGTACAACCGCCGGCACGATCGCAAGGGACGTTTCTGGGCCGACCGCTTCCGCTCGACCGAGTCGGAGAACCTGCAGGAGACGGTATTCTACGTGGATCTGAACGCAGTCCGGGCGCATCTGGTCGGCCGGCCCGAAGAGTGGCGCGACTCAAGTGCCTGGATGCGCCGCCACCACCAAGACGACTGGCTGATGCCGCTCGACGAGCTGATGGGCGAAGGGATCTATACGGACGAGGAAGGCGAGCGCATGTACTGGACGTTGCTGTACTGGCGAGGCACCCGCTCGAAGAAGGAGACGGATGGGACGATTCCGGTCGAGGTGGCCCAGCAGATGGAACGGGAGGGCTTTCCCCGAGGCTGCTATCTCGAGTCGATTCCGGCTTTCAGCCGAGGCCGGGTCGTGGGGAGTGCCGACACCGTCCGCGAAGCGATCTATCACTGCCGCGACACCGGGCTCTACACCCGGCGCAAGAATCCTGTTCCCCTGGGTGTCGGCAACCTCTACTCGCTGCGCGAGCAGCGCAGCAACTTCGTCGCCATCTGAGGGGGGAAGGCAGCCTCAGAGTCTCCCAGCAGAAAATTCGGCACCTCCGGTCCCTCAGAGAGCCGTAATTGAGGGAAACTGCTTCAGGGTAAGCATAGTGAACGTGCAGGATGCCAATGCTGTCGTCTTCAGATCGACCACCGGATACGGGATATTGTAGAAGTTCTGGGCGATCAGTTTTTTGGCCGGGAGTTTGGACTCTTCGTCGACGATGAACGAAGCGAGCCGCTTCTGCCATTCGAGCGACGCCCCATCGGCCAGATCGACTCGGTTCATCCATTGGTGTCTCCAGTGCTCCAGGAAGTGATTGATGGGCATCACTGTGATTGGGCGATCCCGCATAAGGTTCGTTCTCAATCTCGAAGAAGGTGTCGTTGAATTCGTTGAGCTCCCGGACCGACTTTCGAGTCAGCTTTTCCTGGACGGCCAGAAGCGGGCCGTTGTCGAGAGTATGGATCGCCTTGCGCTCGACCGGTTTCTCGAGATTGATGTTGTTGGAGGGTTTGAGCGGACTGTATTCCCAGTAGCCGTCTGCATAGGTCGAGGAAAACCGCGTGACCTCGACGATGATGCCGTATGCGTCCGCTTTGCCGACGAAATCTTTGAGCCTGGCAAAGTATTGTGGATCCCAATGCTCGAAATCGAAGCGGTTCCCGCCGTTCACATAGCCAGCCCGGAAGCTGCGAGCCCAGGGGACGATCAACCGCCCGCGAGCCGGTGCGAGCGTATTCTTCTCGATGCCAAAGCTCGCGGCCCGCTCCACGTAAATTCCCGTAAAGATTCTGGTGTCGTTGAGACCATCGGCTGCCAGTGTCTCCAGATAGAGGTCGTAGTCAAAATCAAGATTGAGGACCGACCCGCAGTGTTCCCCCGACGTGATCGGGATGATCGGCTTGCCCCAATACTCGAGATAGCGGTGGTCATGCGAATGGGGTCGAAGCACTTGCGGCTCGTTGGTCTGCTGTCATTCTTCGGGGAACTGAACGACACAGCCCACTGAGACCATCGCCCGCCCGGCAAACGACGAGAACCCAAGGGTGAGACTCCCCAGGTCTCCCAGGTCTCGGGAAGAGTCCAGAGAAGAGTGTCCCTTTCCGGCCTATTGGGGGCCCGCCTATCGCGCCCCTGGTGGACATGCCGGAAGGGCGCCTGATTGGCATGGTATACCTGACAGCAACAGTCACTTTGCTCTGGCCGTGATTCCGGAATTCGACGAGGTCCGGTCCGTCGATTGGGTCTCTTGCCGCTTGATCACCGCGCTGTACGGGCAATCTTCATAGGCTGATAGTCTGTCGCGGGCGGTCCGGTTCACGAGCCGGAACGAGGCCATCCGATCAGTCCCAAGGAGGTCATCGAGAGAGAAATCCCGGATTCCGGCAAGCTCTTGGCCGAAGAGCTTCGAGGTATTTCGCAGACATCAACAGCGACGTCCTGCTGGAAATGGGGCCCGAGATTCAGTGGGTCGAGAGTTACACTACGGCGAACAAGGTCTACTGCGTTTACATCGCTCCCAATCAATCCATGATCCCGGACCCAAGGCGATCACTGCAGAGCTTCGGCCTCCACTTCCACCGCTCGAGGGAACAGGATGTTGTTTTCGAGGTGGATGTGCTCGTGGAGGTCTGCTTCGAATGCGTCAAGCGTTCTGAAAAACTCCAGGCAGGTCGGGCAGCCCGTGCGATCCGTCAGTCGGCTCTGGATCTCCCCCAAGACCCCGCCTGCATCCTCGTGCTCCTGGACCATCATTGCGATCGGATTCCGCACGGTGCCAAAACAGGAATGGGGAAGCGAGGCCCCTGATTTCAACGCAGATTCGAGATTCTCGATATAGGGGAACAGCACCACCTCTTCCTTTTTCAGGTGGCCCATGAGTTCCTCTGTGAGGCCGTTGACCAACTTGCGGACAGCGATGAACTCGGGCCGTTTCGAACCATGCGCCTCGCACATCTTGACGATGAGCCGCTCCAAGCGGGGTAGTTCACGGCGCACGGTCCGGTGATGTGTTTCCAGAATGTGGCCGATCAGAGAGGCCAGCGACTGCCGGTTCCAGTCGACTTCGGACGACCCACCCTGCTTCTGGAGACCTCTGAGTGACTCGAGAACATCACCCAGCGGCAACTGTTTCTCCTTACAGACTTCCTCCAGCTTACGTCCGCCCCCGCAACAGTAGTCGATGCCAAATTCCTCGAAGACTCGAGCGGATCCGGGAAGCGTCCGAGCCAGTTCACGAACGGTTTGATTTTCGTTCATCGTCATTCTGATTGAACTCCTTCTTCTAGTTTCTGCCCCCATCTGACACCCTTTGCCCATCCGGTGACGATGACGAAAGTCATTCCGGCTTCACTGCCGTTCCCCGGCGGGTTAAGATCAGGGACGTAATCGGACTCGAGAAGGAGCAAGGAATGATCGGAATGCATCGACGCACGTTTCTGACGCTCGCCGGCGGGATCTCTACGGGCCTGGCCCTCGGTCGGGGCCTGAGTTTGGGTGCGGTGGGAGGACTCAAAATGAAGATGACCCTGGATTGTGGAGCCATCGGAGTGCAGGCAGATCAGTTCAAGGCGCTGGAACTGGCCTCGAAATTCGGCTTTGATTCAGTTGCGGCAGCCACGGGTCAGCTGGCCTCGATGAGCGACACCGAGATGGCGCGTCTCGAGAGTCTGCTGTCCGAAAAGCAACTTGCGCTGGGGCCTGCCGGTCTGCCGGTGGAGTTTCGTAGAGATGAGGCGCGGTTCAAGGAGGACCTCGAAAAGCTCCCGAATGCTGCAAAGGCCGTTCGGAACGCCGGCTGTTCCCGCATGGGAACCTGGATCATGCCCAACCACTCCAGTCTGACCTACCTGGAGAACCTCAAGCTGCACCGCGAGCGGCTCGGCCAGGTGGCCGACGTTCTTGCAGACGAGGGAATCCGGCTAGGGCTCGAATACGTGGGTCCCAAAACGTCCTGGACGGCGCTGCGCTATGCCTTTGTGCACACGCAACGGGAGATGCAGGAACTGATCGATGCGATCGGGCGGCCGAATGTCGGCTATGTGCTGGACAGCTATCACTGGTACACCTCAGGGGGAACTCAGGAGGATCTCCTGTCCCTGACGAACGATCAGATCGTCTCCGTCGACCTCAACGACGCACCCCCCGGCGTTCCCGTGGACGAACAGATGGATCTGAAACGCCGGCTTCCCGGGACTACCGGCGTCATCGACATCCATGCCTTCCTCGGTGCGCTGGTTCAGGTGGGCTTCGACGGACCCGCGCGGGCCGAGCCCTTCGATGACAGCCTTAAAACACTGTCGCCCGAGGAGGCTGTCCGCCGGACTGCAATGGCCATGAAGCACGTAATGGAAGCGGTCGCGTGAGTTGAGCCTCGATCTTTCGAGGCGCATGAAGTAGTGGACGATCATTCCCAGCGGCGAAGCGTCGTGAGCGGGACCGCCCTGCGAAGTATCTCCGATCGTCACCTCGGGGAAGGGGCTGTCCGTAATGATACCCGCAAAGAAGAGCCCTGATTCCGGGATGGCCGGATCGTTTGAGAAATTGTATCGGGATCCGCCCGTCCTGACGATGGTCTCTCCCTGTTGCGGATACAGACAATCCGGCTCAACGGCTGATGTCTGGGCCGTATCCGAAGCGTATCGAGGAGCACAGGTTGCCGGGTCGAGCCACGATATTCCTTTGGACGATATGGGTCTGCCTGGTCCGACGCTTGAGGGCCGGTGCCGGCGGCGATCGAGTCTCCGGATCGGCGGTGATGACGATTGCCCGCGTGAGGTCCGCCAAGATCGAACGGCGGAGATTCTGATACCGCTTCAGGGGCGAGACTGACTTGGGAAAGGCCCCAAGCATCTATTGAAGGAAGTGTGTCTTGGCGGCCCGCGTTGTCAAATGCTTTCGGGAGAATTCCACCTTCATTCGCCGCTATGCTTGCCGTGGACGCCAGACTCAAAATCTCGCCGTGTCGGTAACGTCGACCGTCCCCTGCGCCAGTCCGATACTCCTTTTCGGAAATCGTTCGGTTTCTGAAATCCGCTCGTTGCGCCCCTTGAAGGAGGTTCAACGATGCAATTCCCAATCAGACGATTCCGACCTTTCATCCATTCCGCCCTGGTGGCCGCAATTTGGGCCTGGTTACTTCTGTTCGGCTGGGTGACCGTTGCCCTTGCCGCAGACGTGGCTCGCCGTGCCCCGGTTCGCTCCCCAGTCGCAATGGACCCGCCCGCGGAGAAGGGCAACGCCTACCTCATTCCACTCGTCGTTTCGCTCAAGGCGGGCGCCCGGGACGATCTTTCGGAAAGTGCGATTCGCTCCGGGTGGTCCAGCTCCTTTGGAATCTACAATACGAACAGCCGTGCCGAGACCTATCGATTCACTTTCTACCGCCCGAACGGCGAACCGCAGGTCTCCTATGTCACACGGCCGTTGCCGGCGGGGCAAAACATCTTCACAACGCCTGAAATCATGGCATGTATCATGCGCTCCCCTGATCGGCCGACCGCTCCCTGCATCCCGGAACGCACTTTCTCTCTCGAGGCCGGGGATCCTGAGCCACTCGTCGATCGCACTTTCATCGGGTATCTGACCGTCGAAGAGATCAGCGGTCAAGACGGCTTCATCGCCAGTTCCTGGATTGCACGTGGAGGTGCCGATCTCGTCAATCCGATCTGCGATTCCTCGGGCTGTCGATTTACGAGCTTCGGCTACAATCGCGCTGCCTTTCGGGTCCCGGCTGTTCGCCAGGACGTCGCCGACCGGGCTCCCACTCGCGCCCTCTGGTTTCTGGGGACCTATGTTGCGGCGCCAGGGTCGGCGGGTTCCATTCCCGAGTTCAAACGCGTTCCCTCGCGTCTCGGCTGCTCGACACCAGAGGGAACTCCTCTGCCCTGTGTTCCCGATTTCGAAGATCAAAGCGACCCGGGAGTCTCCGGAATCCCGTTGGGCTGGGATGGCCTCGTGGCCCTCGTCAATACCGGCACAGCTACGATCAAAGGTCGTTTTCAGTTCACACGATTCGGAGACACCGAGTCTTGGGCTCGCAGCGGGATCCTCACGATTGCACCCGGGGAACAAGTGAGCGATTACGTCTCTTCTCTGTTTCCGGGTCTGGCAGGTCGGGGTGTTCTCGAGTTCACGGTCGAGAGCGGGCAGAGCCGTGTTGCCGGTGTGCTGTTCCAGAGCGATGCTCGTTTTCAGTTCTTCAGCTACGGAGTCGAAGGCATCGAATCGCACTGGTCTTCGAATGAGACAGAGCCGACTACCCCCCAAGCGCGTCGCGAATACATCGTCCCGCTGGCTGCTTGCTTCGGCGGTCGGCGTGGAATGGAGTCGGCTCTGAGTCTCTATAATCCGTCGGACACCACTGCCAAGGTCCATCTGTCCCTGATCGATTCCGCCGGCCACCGGCTCTCTGAACGGGTATTCCAGCTGGCGCCGCACGGCGCAACACTGCACGAACTTTCCCCAAATCTGCAGGGCGAAGAGTTCATCGGGTCGGTAAAGATGACCTCCGACAGCCCCATTCTGTTGGCGTCTGCACTTGCCCGGGGTGGTTTCGACCAGGAGGCATTCGGGTGGCAGTCGTTCGCTTTCACCGTCACGCCCGTGGCCGCCGACTCGGTGCCCGCCGGGGTCGGTCTCGTGTTTCCGGCGGTCAATGAGAGCCTCAGCTACCTGAACGCTCCTCCTCCGACGATTCCCGGTTCGGAGGACACTTTTCACGTCAACGGCTTCGACATGGCCGTCCAGGTCGTCAACCTTGACACAGTGCCGGTCACTATCCGATTTCGATTCCTTCGCAGATATATCGCCGAAGGAAGCGCCGACGACCTGGTCGTGAGTCGGAAACGTTACCGGCTGGAACCGGGAGCAAGTCGGCTGGTGACGCTGGGCGTCGAGTTCAAGGAACTGGATCCGGAAGACTTGCGCGATGGGATGCTGATGGCAACGGTTTCGGATCCTGCGACCGGCAGGCCTCTTCATGCGAAAGTCGCCGGCTCTGCCGTCGAGAGCGACCGCGGTTTCAAGTGGTTCGCCTACGGCGTCGACGGGCAAGTCGTCCAGTAATCCAACTTACCGGAAACCTGACACGGGGAGGCGGCCGTCCCTCACCGGTCTTCCGCCTCCCCGCCACCAAGGTTGGAAGTGAGTGCATCTAGTGTTCAATTGACACATTCATGTTGACAAACCAATCATGAATAGGGCATCATTCCTTAAATTCAACTCCCGTCGTTTCAATGACTGCGGAGGGACTTTGGAGGAAATCGACCCGGGGGCCAAGACATCCATTCAGTTGCTGAGATCGGCGCAGGAGGGGAATTCTGCAGCTCTCGAGGCCTTGGCCGCACGTTACCACCTTCCGCTGATTCGTTGGGCTCGAGGCCGCCTGCCGCGCTGGGCACGTGATCTGGTCAATACCGATGACGTGGTCCAGGAATCGCTCGTGCGTGCGATCCGTCGGGTGGGTGCGTTTGAGTACCGCCATGAAGGGGCGTTTCACGCCTACCTGCGAGAAGTGGTTCGCAACCGCATTCGGGACGAAGTCCGCCGTGCACAGCGCCGGCCGCAGCGCGACACTCTGTTGAGCGACGCAGCGCCGGACGAGCGATCGCCACTCGAAGAGTTGATCGGGCAGGAAGCGCTTCAGATCTACGAGGATGCATTCCGGAGCCTCAGATCTGCCGAACAGGAGGCTGTGACGGCCCGAATCGAACTCGGACTCAGTTATGCCGAGGTGGCCGAAGTCATTGGCAGGCCCTCGGAAGACGCCGCCAGGATGGCGGTAAGTCGGGCGCTCATCAAGCTGGCGCGACGGATGGCGGAGATCCGTCGAAACGTCGGCAAAAGGACGGTATCCTAGATGCGGGGGATCCGCGCCAGAGACTTCGGCGAGCGAGCCCAGTTCGGAAATCCGAATGATGCGACGTTGAGCTGGGCCCTCTCCATATCGGACGGAGGGCAAATCCACTCACTCTCGACCCCTGACGGCCCCGTCGATCCGGAGCTCGTGTCCGAGCTCGAAGTCATCGGCCGAATCGCGGAGTATCACCGCTTCCAGAGAACCCAGAACGCCCCGACTTCCGATTCAAAGCCGTGGGGCCCACTCGAGATCCTGGACCTGTTGGGAGCCGGAGGGTTCGGCGAGGTCTACCGTGCCTGGGATCCTGGCCTCGAGCGGGAAGTGGCATTGAAACTCCTGCCCGAAGGCAGCAGGAAGCCAAGTCGCAGGGACTCCATTCTGAATGAGGGCCGCCTGCTCGCGCGCTTGCGCCACCGTAATGTCGTCACTGTCTTCGGAATCGCCGAGTACTCCGGTCGAATCGGTCTCTGGATGGAACTGATTCAGGGCCAGACTCTGGGAAGCCTGGTCCGCGAACGGGGTCCGCTGGGATTTCGGGAGGCTGCCGGAATCGCCGCCGACGTCTGTCTTGCGCTCGCCGCCGTCCATCAGGCGGGCCTGATTCATCGCGATGTCAAGGCGGAGAACGTCATGCGGGAGGAAGGCGGCCGAATCGTCCTGATGGACCTGGGCCTCGGGCAGAGCCCGGTGGCGCGAGGCGAGTCGAGCGACCCGGCCCGTGCGCTGGCCGGCACTCCGCTCTACCTTGCCCCGGAAATGTTTCGGGGCGCGTCCGCTTCGCCGCAGTCGGACATCTATGCTCTGGGTGTACTCATCTACCACCTCGTTTCAGGGTCGTTTCCAGTCGTGGGTGAAGACCTCGTCCAGCTGGCCGTCCGGCATCAGGAAGGCCGTCGCCGGCTGTTGCACGACGTTCGACCGGATCTGCCGCGAGAGTTCGTTCAAGTCGTCGAACGGATGCTTCAACCCGATCCAGCCAAGCGATTCCGCTCCGTGGGCGAGATTCTTCAGGGGCTCGAGGATTCCCAGGTTCTGGCGCAAACGCGATCCGGACAGGCTCGTCGCCGGCAACCTCCACTCGTGCTGACGGCGCTGCTGGCCACGCTCATCGTCTTGGTCGGTGGAACGACCGTCTTTGTAGCCACTGAGCGGTCCGATCTCCTGTCGTTGCTGGGACTGTCCGAGACGGGCACGCATACGGAGCCTGCCGCTAAACACCTGGTGGTGCTTCCATTTACCAATGTGGGAGGCGATCCTTCCCAACAGCTCCTGATCGACGGCCTTGCCGAAACCTTGACGAGCAAACTCACGCAGATGGAAGGTCTCCAGCAGTCTCTTTGGGTCGTACCCTTCTTCGAGGTCGCCCACCTGCCGAATGCGACGGTCGAGGATGCGAGGAAGGCCTTCGGAATCAACCTGGCGGTGACCGGCAGTTTTCAGCAGGTCGGAACTCTGGCCCGGCTCACGCTGAATCTGGTCGATGCCCGCGATCTCCGGCAGCTTCGTTCTTCGATCATCGACCTCAGCAAGGCGGGGGACCTGGCCAACCAGCAGGACCGTGTGGCGGCCGAACTGGCCAGACTCGTGGGCCTCGAAGTGGATCCCCCCGAGCTCGAGACCGCGTTGGGCTCGACGGTGTCGGCACCTCGGGGATATGAGCTCTATCTCGAGGCGCGCGGGCGACTGCTGCGGGCCAAGTCGATCCAAGATTACCAGCAGACGATCGATCTCTTTCAGCAGTCCCTTGCGGAAGATCCCGGTTTTGCCCTTGCCGAAAGCGGCTTGGCCGAGGCCTATTGGCGCACGTACAAGCTGACCAACGACACGACGTTTGCGTCGAAGGCCGACGATGCCTCACGCCGTGCGGTGGACCTCGAGAAGAATCTGCCGGAAACCCAGGTGATCCGAGGCATGGTACAGGCCGGCCTCGGGCACCCCAAGTCTGCTGTCGGAATCCTCAAACAGGCGCTGCAGCTGGATCCGCGGAATGCGGATGCGCTTCGAGAGCTGGCACGAGCGTACGAGGAGCTCGGCGACCTCACACAGGCGGAGTCGACGTACCGCGACGCCATCAAGATCCGGCCGGAATACTGGCGGAACCATGACAAGTTGGCCCTGTTCTATTTCCGAAACGGGCGCTTCGATGAGGCGGCGGACGAGTTTCGGCGAGTCACCGAGCTCGCACCGGACAACTTCAATGGTTACAACAGTCTTGGTGGTTGTCTGTTCTATCTCCAGAAGCTGGATCAGGCCCGCGAGATGTTCGAGCGGGCGATCCGCCTGGAACCCGATGTGACGACGAATGATGCAGCTTACTCCAACCTGGCCACGTTGTCGTTTCGAAACGGGGACTATCGAAAAGCGGCAGAGCTCTACAGCGCCATTCTCGAGGTCGATCCCAGCGACTACCTCGTCTGGCAGAACCTGGCAAACTCCTGGTTCTGGGCGAATGAACGCGAGAAGGCCGGCGATGCCTACCGAAAGGCCATCCGGATCATCCGGGAGCAGCTCCAGGTCCAACCGTTGGACCCGTTGTTGTTGAGCGACCTCGCCAACGATCTGTCGACCGTTGGGGCCACCGAAGAGGCCGTGTCGACGATCCGGAAAGCATTGTCGCTCGCGCCCGAGGATTCGAGGGTCAACATCCTTGCAGCGGAGACGTACGCGACCCTGGGACACGAGGAGGCTGCTCTGCGCTGCATCAAGATCGCTGTAGAGAAGGGCTATCCTCCGTCTGAGATCCAACTTGATCCGACCTTCGCAAAGTTCAGGGAACGAGGACTCCTGGAGGATCTGAAGTCGGATTCGGGATAGCCGGTCGGGAGTCAACAGTAAGCAGAAAGGGGTTACCCGATGAAGCGCATTGAATTCGACCAAAATGGAAACGTGAAAGACCCTCGGGCAGAAGTCAAACTTGGCGAGGAGGTCCATTTCATTTCACCAGTCCTCTCACTCGAACTTCGCTTCCCGAAGGGCTCGCCCTTCGAAGGTTCGATGAAGAAGGTCCCGGTTCCCAGCGGCAGCAAAGGCGCACGAGTTACGGTCATTGAGGAGGAATTCGTCTACAAGGTCAAGCCCATACATAGGTCTACTATCCCCAAGCCTGGCGATGCTCGAATCATCGTCAGAGACTCCAGAGCCTTGGCGGCGGGAGACTGTGAAGACATCATTCGGCCCGACTTCACCGTGACGGTGGCAAACTGCGATATCTTCCCCGAAGAGACCAAAGTGGAGAATGGTGATGTCGTGTTGTTCGACGGTCCGAAAGGCACCCAAATCCAGTTCACGCCGCCGGCACCATTCAAGAGATGTGGACCTACAATCACACTTCCCCGTGCCTGCGTCGTCTTCTTTCATGGTCCCAAGACACATGAATTCTCCGTCGTCGGATGCCACGTGGTCGGTACTGCGAAGATCATCGTGAAGGATGCCTGATAGACCCGCCATTGTGGATGCGTAATGTTCCGTCTGCCGGCCAGAAGGTCCAGCTCTCGCCACAGGAACTGTTCGATGCCGATAATCCAGATTTTCCGTACGCCTTCTACAACCAAGCTGGTCGGCCCGATCCATGTATATCGCCCTCTCGAGAACTTGCCAATCGGGATGGAGGTGGCTTGCGGGACGTAGCAAAGTCTGAATGGAGGGTTCGAATGCTGAGATTCCTCGTATTCTTCCTCTCGTTTTTCTGTGTCCAGGTATTCGCCAAAGATGTCGGTATCTGTTCGTCGATAACGGAGCCTCGGGTTCATTCGATTAACGATCTCGTTATAGCGCTGTTTGGACGTCCGAGCGGAGAAAAAGTCGCACAGTCGCTCGAGGCACTCGCCAAGGAGGTCGAGAAACAGGTCGAAGCAAGGACCTCCTCATTCGGTATGCTCAGCTTGGCTCGTGAACGGCAGAAGGCCCGTGGTGATATTCAAATTGCCTCGACGCTGAGCGGCAGATCCGCAACCACGGCTGTTTCGGACGCAGCATCCCCGGAGACGTTCGGTATGTCCATGGAGAGGGGTGCGCTCACCCGAACGACCGACGGCTCCCTCGTAACCTTCTCAGTCAATCCCTCCGGCTTGATCTGTGAATCGGCCGTCAAGTCGGAGAGCGCCCTGAGCACCACAGACTGTAAGGGTTTCTGGGGCCGATTCGCCGGGGCTTTCACGTTCGACAAAGATCGTGGTGATCTTCCGGGCGAGCTTCATCTGACCGCCCTGGAGAGTCAGTTCGCGGGCTTTTCCGTACACGGAGACATCATCAACCATCGGAGCTCCAATAAGTCGAAAGCATTCGAGGCAGCCGTAAAGCGGATGAAAGCGGCGCTGGCAAGGACTCGCTCCGAGAGACCATGGGTGGAGGTTCTCAAGACCAGGCTACGAGTGCTGATCTCGAACATTCGCCGGGAGGGAGGTGCGAGTGTGAATGGTGCCGGTGCGAGCGTTACGAACACCGACTATGTCTGCTCCGAACTGACCGATTGGGCGAATCAGGAAATCGAAAGGAGGTGGAGGGAGACCGAGGAACGGGCGGAAGCTGAGATTGCGGACCGAAGTAAGAGCAACGCCTTTCTCCACTCGTTGGCCGTTACGGCACAATACTCCTTCGAAAGACCCAATTTCGTGACCGAGGCGATCGACGGAGTGGTTGAAGCCGGAACGCGCCCACCATCACTACACACGGCGGAACTGGTCGTCGCGCGAGGGGTCGAAAATCACAATATCGATTTCACCTTCGACGGCTCCGTTTCCTGGTTCAGCAAGGTCCTACCGGGAATGGATGGGCTCTGGCGTGACGCGAGAATAGGAGGCAAAGCGCGCTTTACCTCGAAGAAGATTCCGCAATTGGGATACTTGAATCTAAGTCTCTCAGGACTCTGGATGCACATTCACCAACGCCCGTTGGGATTCGAGATTGCGGTGCCCTCCGAAACCGAAGGTGCGCCCCAGGATCTGTTCAACCAGCCTGGGAATATCGGCCTTTTCCACGCGAAACTCGAGATTCCGATCGGCGAGGGCACCACGACTGTACCCCTCTCCTTCACCTACTCCAACCGAACCGAGTTGATCAAAGAAAGCGAGGCTCGCTTTCAGATCGGTTTCACGCTGAAACTGGACGGCTTGTTCGGCGATACTGCGCAGGCTGTCAAATTCCGCTAACATCGCCCCCCGAGGTTGCTGCTGGGCAGCAAAGCAAGACCCAGGACTGCGCCTGGCGGCTTGTCCTGGGCTACTCCGTCTCGCCCGACTGAGTCGGGATCACCTTTTCGTACGCCACTCAGGAATAGGCGACACGCACGCCTCCAGGGCGCTGCGGGCGAGCGACGGGACTCGTTGGGACAGAGCCCTGGCACTGATGAGACCGATGGGACGGGATGAAGAGCGCAGGGTGGCTTGGTGATGATGGGACGTCCACGGGGCCGATGAGAGGTGCGAACAAACGACAAGGCGGGGAGAAGGTGGCCTGCCCGTGACGCCGTCTCAGTTCCGCTTCAATCGTCACTCGGAGGACGTCCGCCTGGAGAGCAGGTTTCGGGGTGTGGCAGGGCCGTCCAGGGTTTCGCGCACGATTTGAGCGATTTCGTGGATTCGTAGCGGCTTCATCACAAACTTCCTGATGCCCAGATCGGCGGCCTTCTCCGCTGTAATCAGGTCGCTGTAGCCCCAGAGCAGAATCCTCGTTGGCGTGGTCATTTCCATCTGTCACCGGGGAGCCGAGGGCGGAGGGGCAACCGGACGTGATCTTGCCACGTGCGTGTCCCCTGTCAACCGGCGGACGTTGCACTTGTGCGGCGCTCTCGATCCTGAACACACCTCTTACAGGAACTCCATCTTGAATTATCGACGGACATGGAGAGGTTCTTGAGGCTCATTTGTCTGCCGGGCAGGACGCTCGGCCGGAGAGTGACCTAATCGAAGGGTGCACTTTCGCTTGGTCGGAACTTGAATCAGAATTAAATCCCGCACATGACACACATGGATCTCCGTGAGAATGAGCTGCGAGGCGGAAGCAGCTGTCGGCGAAGCGTGCCCCGGCCCGTGTCTGCCCGAGAGGTTGCCGTAACGGGAAAGGTGGATCCACGTAAGTAGAGGAGAACGGCGGTCGGTGGTCGAGGATTGGCCAGAGCGGATAGCGGAACCGAATGATTGAACCACGAACTCCCTATTTCAGCCTGCTCCTCATGGGAGGAACGGCGTTGGCCTTGGCCTTGGCGGTCCTGTTTTCCGGTTGCCGGGCGGCCGGCCCCGATTATGAGAAACCGGCGATCGCGCCGCCTGCAAAATGGCATGCGGACATCTCCGACGGAGTCCGTGAAGTCGAGACGTCCGACGAAACGCTGGCGCATTGGTGGACCACCCTGGGCGATCCCACCCTCGAGAGTCTTCTGGACCGGGCGGTTCGCGGGAATCTGGATCTCCGCAGAGCCATGGCGGTGATCAGAGAAGCTCGAGCGAGGCGTGGCATTGCCGACGCCGACCGGTTTCCCACCATCACAGGATCCGGTCTCGTTGCCTTTCAGCGGGGCTCCAATCGCATGGGTGAGGCGGCCAACGGCGGGCTCTTCAGCGTCGGCTTCGATGCCGGCTGGGAGGTCGATATATTCGGCCGGGTCAAGCGATCGATCGAGCTCGCCGATGCCGGCCTCGAGGCAACAGAGGAGGCGCTCCGCGACACGCTGGTCAGCCTGCTGGCCGAGGTCGCGCTCAACTATGTGGAGATTCGCCAGTACCAACAGCAGCTGTCCATTGCGGAGAACAACCTCTCGGTTCAGCAGGATATCCTCGAGCTGGCTCGCCGTCTCTTCGATGCCGGTCTGACGACCCGGGTCGACGTCGAGCAGGCGACTTACAGCGTGGCCTCGACCCGGTCGGCCATTCCGACCCTCAGAATCCAGCTGGAACAGGCCAAGAACCGGCTCTCCGTCCTGCTGGGAGAGAATCCGGGCACCCTCTCCGATGAGCTGAGGGCATCTGCTCCCATTCCGGTCGGCCCCGTCGAAATCGCAGTCGGAATTCCCGCCGAGACGCTGCGGCGACGACCGGACGTGAGGCGGGCAGAGCGTCTTCTCGCAGCACAGACTGCGGCCATAGGTGTGGCGGCTACAGCGAAATACCCGCACTTTGGATTGTCGGGGTCGATCGGGTACGAGGCAATTACGAAGGGCAACCCGCTTTCACTGGGGAACCTGATCGGATCAATCGCCGCCAGCGCATTTTCGACGGTCTTCGATGCCGGCCGCATCCGTCAGCAGATCGAAGTTCAGAATGCCCGCCAAGAGCAAGCCTTGGTCGACTACGAAGCGACGATCCTCGGCGCTCTCGAGGAGGTCGAAAACGCTCTGGTGGCCTACC
The DNA here is from genome assembly GCA_963823995.1 of uncultured Acidobacteriota bacterium. Classification (GTDB taxonomy): domain Bacteria; phylum Acidobacteriota; class UBA6911; order RPQK01; family JAPXNP01; genus JARRKC01. The sequence continues at coordinate 1,945,111 of CAWGNQ010000005.1, read as the reverse complement.
TCGACGAGCAGGTGCGCCGGCAATCGCTCGTGGAGGCGGCCGACGCGGCCGGTCGGGCGCTGGATCTTCTGCGTGCCAATTACGCGGCGGGACTTGTTGATTTTCAGCCGGTTCTCGATTCCCAACGTTCACTGCTTTCGCTGCAGGATCAGCTGGCTCGCAGCGACGGCGCGGTGACATCCGATCTGATTCGTCTCTACAAAGCTCTCGGGGGCGGCTGGACCGCGGCGACTCAGCAGGCCGTTCCGCAGACCGCTCAACCACAGACGGGTTCGGTTCCATGACTGACAAACATTTCGATGGCTTCAGGCAGACACGACGATTCAGGGACGCGTTGGGGATGGCCGCTCTCGGCCTCGCCCTGTTCTGGCAGGCCTGTGCCCGCCAGGAAGCACCGCCACCACCCGCTCCACCGCCCCCTTCGGTGACCGTGACTCCCGTCGAGAAGCTGGCTGTGACGGACAGCGACGAGTATGTCGGCAGAACCGAGGCGCGCTCGACCGTGGATCTGAGGGCGCGGGTCTCCGGTTATCTCGTCAAACGCGAGTTTGAGGAAGGGGCCGATGTGCGCGAGGGACAGCTCCTTTACTTGATCGAGCAGGAACCCTATCGGGCCGCGGTCGCCGCGGCCGAAGGGGGCGTCGCTCAGACCGAGGCAGCGCTGGAGACCGCACAGAAGTACCTCGATCGCTTGAACACCGTGAAGGACGCGGGAGGCGCCTCCAAGGCCAATCTCGACGCATCAGAAGGAGCGGTCATGGAAAATAGGGCGCTGCTGGACCAGAGAAAGGCACAGTTGACCCAGGCGAGGCTGAATTTCGGTTATACGGAGATCCGGGCTCCGATCAGTGGGCGGATCGGACGCACGGCCATCCACGTGGGAAATCTCGTCGGTCCTGACAGCGGCGTGCTGGCGACGATCGTTCGGCTCGACCCCATGTGGGTTACGTTTCCCATCAGCGAACGGGACTATCTGATGTTGCAGGAAAGTCTCGGCGCCGGGCGAAACGGCCGTCAATCGATACCCCAGCTCGTTCCCACGATTCGTCTGGTCGACGGGTCGGTCTATCCACATCCGGGCCGGATCGACTTTCAGGACAATCGTGTGGACCCGGCCACGGGCACGATCGTCCTGCGTGCTACTTTTCCGAACCCTCGGTTGCTCCTTCGTCCGGGCCAGTTCGTGACGGTCGTCCAGAGCAGCCGGGATGCCGTCGAGCGGCTCGTCATCCCTCAGGCGGCCGTCCAGCGGGACCAGGTCGGCCCCTTCGTCATGATCGTCGACGAGCAGAAGCGGGCCCAATCCCGGAGAATCCAGCTCGGCGAGGTCGCCGGAACGAAGTGGATCGTCACGGAGGGACTCAGAGAAGGGGAACTCGTCATATCCGACGGTCTGCAGAAGGTCACGTCGGGCGGCGAGGTGAACCCTCAGCCGGCATCGGCAAGTGACGTTGGGGAGGGTAGCGCGGGTGCTCAGTAAGTTCTTCATTTCCCGACCGAAATTCGCCATCGTGATCTCCCTGGTGATCGTTTTGGCCGGGGCCATTTCGATCGTGCGGCTACCCATCGCCATGTATCCGGAAATCACGCCGCCACAGGTCCAGATCTCGGCCTTCTATCCCGGTGCCAGTGCAGAGGTTGTCGAGGCCACCGTCGCCGCTCCCATCGAACAGCAGGTCAACGGAGTGGAGGACATGATCTACATGAGCTCCACGAGCTCGAACAGCGGCTCCTACCAGCTTTCGGTGACCTTCGAAGTCGGCACCAATCCCGACATTGCCGCCGTCAACGTGCAGAATCGAGTAGCCCTGGCCACCTCTCAGCTGCCTACGGAAGTGGTGCAACGAGGTGTCTCGGTTCGCAAGAGCTCCAGCACGATGCTGATGGTGGTCAACCTTTACTCGCCCAACGGGACCTACGATGACGTCTTTCTCGGCAACTACGCCGGGATCTACATCAAGGATGCCCTGTCAAGGGTCAGGGGCGTCGGGGACGTCAATGTCTTCACGGCCCGCGACTACGGAATGAGGATCTGGCTCGATCCGGATCGGATGACCGGCATGGGCCTGGGGGTCAACGACGTCATCCAGGCCATTCGCGATCAGAACATCCAGGCCGCTGCCGGACAGATCGGAGCGGCACCTTCCTCGCCCGAGCAGCAGTTCCAGTACTCGATCCTTTCCAAGGGAAGGCTGACCGAACCGTCCGAGTTCCGGAACATCATTGTGCGAGCCCGGTCGAATGGATCGCTCGTGCGTATCGGAGATATCGCGAAAGTTGACTTGGGTGCCCAGAGCTACAGTTCATTCGGCCGAATGGACGGGAAACCGAGCGTTGTCTTCGGCGTATTCCAGTTGCCCGAGGCCAACGCCATCGAGGTGGCCGACGCAGTCAGTGCGGAGTTGGAGAACCTGCGAAGGCAGTTTCCCGACGATGTGGACTACCGAGTCGTGCGCGACGAAACGCTGTTCATCAAGGCATCCCTCTTCGAACTTGTGGAGACGCTCTTCATCGCCCTCGGTCTGGTCGTTCTGGTTGTGTTCATCTTCCTTCAGGACTGGCGCTCGACCCTGATCCCGGTTGCCGCCATTCCGGTTTCGCTGGTCGGGACCTTCTCGTTTCTGCAGCTGTTCGGGTTCTCCATCAATTCGCTTACGCTCTTCGGTCTCGTGCTCGCCATCGGACTCGTCGTCGACGATGCCATCATCGTGATCGAGAATGTGCAACGGCACATCGAGGAAGGGCTCGCACCCAGGCAGGCGGCGGAAGTGGCCATGGATGAAGTGACGGGCCCCATCGTCGCCTCGGCGCTCGTGCTGGCCGCGGTCTTCGTCCCGGTCGCATTCGCGCCCGGGATCACGGGAGAGCTGTACCGGCAGTTTGCGGTGACGATCGTGATTTCGTTCACGATCTCGGCCTTCGTGGCGCTTTCTCTCAGTCCCGCTCTCTGTGCCAACCTGCTGCGAAGCAATCCTCCCCGGCCTTTCTTCCTGTTGCGCTGGTTCAATCGCGTTTTCAGTGCATTGACCGGAGGCTACAAGGCCGGTGTCCGCTTGATGTCCTACCGTTTGTTCATCGCGATCCTGGTGTTTGCCGTCGTGGGAGGTGCCGTCTACGTCATGTACCAGGAGATGCCCAAGGGATTCCTCCCGACCGAAGACCAGGGCGTGATCTTCTCGAACGTTCTGCTGCCCGATGGATCATCGCTGGCTCGAACCGAGAAGGTCACGCGCGAGGTGGAGAAGGCCGTTGAGACCGTTCCGGCGATCGACCATATCAATACGATCGGCGGATCGGGAGGCGCCAACGTCGCCCGTGTGATCATCGGATTGAAGGACTGGAGTGAACGAACCACTCCGGATCTCTCGATCCAGAGCCTTCTGTCTCAGATCCGACGCAAGGTCGGACGCATCCAGGGCGCCCAGATGTTCGCCTACCAGACGCCGCCGATCCGCGGACTGGGTCAGACGGCAGGTTTCGAATTGCAGCTCGAAGACCTGAGCGGGGGCGACCCGCAGGCGCAGGCTCAGGCCATGCGCGCTCTCGTCATGGCCTGCAACCAGGATCCCCGCATCCAGAACATGTTCAGTACCTTCCAGTCCAATGTTCCGCAACTCCGGCTTCAGGTCGACCGCCGACAGGCCCAGGCTCTGGGTGTTCCCGTCGGCGATATCTTTCGCACATTGCAGACTAACCTGGGATCGCTCTACGTCAACGATTTCAACCTCTTCGGTCGTGTCTTCCGGGTCATCGTTCAGGCGGCGATTCCGTACAGGAGCAACCGGGAAGACATCGGGCGGATGTATGTCAAGAGCGCCGGGGGCGCGATGGTTCCGCTCAAGACTCTGGTCTCGCTGGAGTCCCGGGTCGGGCCCGATGCGCTGAGCCGATTCAATATGTATCGATCGATCACCGTCAGCGGGGAGCCGGGTGACGGCTACAGCTCGAGCCAGGCCATGACGGCGGTGCAGGAGATCGCCGACCGGGTACTACCCAAGGGAATGCAGTTCGAATGGTCCGGCATGTCGTACCAGGAACAGGAAGCCGGCTCGAAGGGGCCCATCCTGTTCGGCCTGGCACTCCTGTTTGCCTATCTGTTCCTCGTCGCGCAATACGAGAGCTGGACCGTACCGGCCTCCGTCATGCTCTCCGTCCCGGTTTCCGTCTTGGGAGCGCTCATCGCCCTTGGAATCGCCCATCTGAGCATGGACCTATATGCCCAGGTCGGCATGGTCATGCTGGTCGGATTGTCGGGAAGGAATGCCATCCTGATCGTCGAATTCGCCAAGGTGCTCCGCGAACGACACGGCTATACCATCCGAGAGGCTGCCATCGAAGCGGCGCGCCTGCGCTTCCGTCCCGTGATCATGACCGCACTGGCCTTCATTCTCGGCGTCTCCCCCCTCGTCTGGGCGACCGGCGCGGGTTCGATTGCTCGCCGCACACTCGGCACGACCGTCTTCGGCGGGATGATCGCTGCGAGCTGTCTGGCCATTCTGCTGATCCCGGCATTCTTCGTGATCAACCAGTCCCTGCGGGAATGGCTTCACGGGCTGCGGCACCGGAAAGCCACGTCGGAAGCCGACGAGGTGTAGTCTCAGGTTGCGCGGGGTTCCGGAGGCATGAGACCTTGCTCAAAGCGGTGCTCAGGCGGGAGTGACCCGACGGGCTGCCACCAGCACTGCAGACGGAACACCCCAGGCGATCACCGTGTCTTGCAGGACGATGTCCCACCGATCGTCTGGGAAGTATCTTTCAAGTCGGATCGGGCGGCAACCGCCTACCAGGATCGGCGAAATCCTCCTCACACTCTGCCAGATCGCGATGATCAGCTTCGAAGGCACGGTCCGCCCAAACGTCAGGCTCGTCGCACACACGAGTCCGCCGGGCCGGAGGAGCCGATACGCCTCGGATGCCACTGCCTCGATCATCGGCAGAGCCAGCAGGTCCAGTACGTAGTTGGCGACGAAGCGGTCGGACGCCGAGTCCTCCAGAGGAAGTCTGACCGATCCTTCCGTCTGTACAACCGATGCGCGCGATGCATAGCGCGAAAGGCGCTCCCGGGCGATCTGAACCATGGTGGAACTGAGGTCGAATCCCGAGTAGCGACTCCGGTCCGGCAACTGTTCTTCCAACAAGCGGCGGGCGAAGGCGCCCGTTCCGCAGCCGAATTCGACGACGTGACGGGCCTCCGGGAACCGGCCGGCGGAGAGGAGCCGGTTCAGCGCCGGATTCTCATAGAAGGCCTGCGTGTCTTGCTTCCGACCGATGCGGTCATAGACGCGGCGGGCCCGGTCAACGGAGAGCGTGCGATCCATAGGTCAATTCTAGCTGCCTCGGTTCGACGGTGCGTGGCCACGAACGACCTCGAAGGGTTCGGCACCCCAGTCTACACACTGACAGCATGAAGATGGACCCGCAAACCGAATCCTGGCAGTTTCACTGCCACTGTGCCTCATCACGATTCACCCGTTATGATGGTCCGAGAGATCATGGCGCACCATCACGATCACGGAAAGCAGAACTCCGGCCAGAACCGGGGGCGGAACCGAAAGCGACTTGCCTGGTCGCTGGGGCTGGTTTGCACGTACATGGTCGCCGAGTTCGTGGGTGGTCTCCTCACCGGATCGCTTGCCCTCATGGCGGATGCCGGCCACATGCTGTCGGACGCAGGATCGCTCGCTCTTGCGCTCTTCGCACTCTGGCTTGCGGACCAGCCGTCGCCCTCCCGACATACTTGGGGCTACTTCCGAACCGAAATCCTGGCAGCCCTTGCCAATGGAGCGGCGTTGGTGGCCGTCTCCATCTTCATCTTCGTCGAAGCCTTTCAGAGGCTCGTCACCACGCCGGAGGTCCGAGGCGGTTTGATGATGGGTATCGCACTGGGAGGCTTGGCCGTCAACCTGATCGGGCTCCGGATTCTGCATGGAGGAAAGGATGAGAGTCTCAATCTCAAGACCGTATGGCTGCACGTTTTGGCCGATACGCTCGGCAGCATCCAGGCGATTCTGGCGGGACTGCTCATTTGGCTTTTTGGGTGGCAATGGGCGGATCCGGTCGCCTCGATTCTGATTGGGCTGCTCGTGATCTACTCCTCCTGGAACGTCCTCAAGGAATCGGTGGCCGTGCTGATGGAGAGCTCGCCCGGCGAGATCGATGTCGATGAGGTCTACCATGCGATGCGCGCAATCGACGGTGCCGACGACGTGCACGACCTGCACGTCTGGACGATCACGAGTGGGCTGATCGCGCTCTCCGCACACGTCCGCTGCGGACCGGACTTCGATCGGGATGAACTGCTGACGAGGATGAAGCGACGCCTCGAGGAGTCCTTCGGGATCGGACACATTACACTTCAGATCGAATCGACGGCTTATCGGGAATCGTGTCCGGAAGTCTGAATCTTCCTCGCCCGCATATCGGTGACTCGGGCTTGCGGCGCACTCACGATCCAACCGAGTCGAGTCGATCCAGCGCGAAGGCGTAGGCTCCGATCGCCACAGCACGCGCCGTCCCCAGTCGCGAGATCCCGACGCCCGTCCGGGGATGCGGACAGTAGGGGACACTCCTTATTGATCCGGGTACGTCGAGCTGTTGGACGTCGGCTGACAGGAACCGCTCGAGCTGCTGAGGATCCTCGAGGTTCCAGGCGTAGGGAATCAGGCGCCGGAGTGACCCGGAGGGCCGATGGAAAGTCGCATTCATGGCCTCCAAAAGTGCCGGCATGAAGAGTGGATGAGCCGCCGACATGCCTCCTCCGACCACGGCCAGGCCGTCGATCAGCGTCAGGGACTGGGCCAGGACGTCTCCCGCCACTTCACCGAGTCTCCGAAAGGCTTGACGAGCCGCGTCCCGATCGCCCTCGGCCTGTTCGGCTCCAATTCTGAAGATCTCGCGGGGCTCCGGTGCCCGATCGAAAGGAATGCCGGCCGCGACGGCATAGGCCCTCTTCACCGCCCGAAGCGAGGCCCCCTCTTCGGCGTCGGTCTCCGGGTGGAGCTTGTTGCGGAGCAGCCAGACTTCGCTGCCGGCGGAGTTGTCTCCCGTCAGCAGCCGTCCGTCGATGACGGTTCCCCCACCGAGACCCGTGCCGAGCGTCAGGCCGAACAGGTTCCGAAATCGGCGTTGGCTGCCCGCCGCCTCGAGCCGTTCGTTTACGAAGGGCAGAAAGCCGGCGAGAGCTTCGCCATAGGCAAACAGGTCGCCGTCGTTGTTGAGAAAAACGGGCAGCCGGAATCGCTCCGCGAGCATCGGGCCCAGAGGCACCCCGCCACGGAACGCCGGAAGATTGCCGACATTGGCGACGATTCCCCGCGGGTAGTCGGCCGGGCCGGGGAAGGCAAAGCTGATGGCGACCGGAGGCTCCGGGAGCTCCTGCCGGATCGTCTCGAATCCCTGGACGAGATTCTCCAGGCTCTTCTCGAGCGAGGTCGCCTCCGCGGGCAGGACCGCAGACCTGCCTATCCCCTGGTTCCCGCGGATTGCCGAGAACTCGAAGGTTGTGCCCCCGGCATCGAGCGTCATGACGATCCGCGGGTCATTCTGGAAACGAAGCTTCACGAGAATTCTCCTGCTTTGGCGGCCGTGCGGTCGCTAGCGGCGCTGCAGCATTTGGGTAGCCTGTGAGATCTTCTCCGAGTAGCCGTTCAGGACGTCGGCGGCAATCTGAATTTGCCGGTTGGCTTCTTCCCACTCTCGCTGTTCGATGGCCTCCCGCACGCCCGGCAGCGTCTTGACGCCGTAGCCGGTATAGAAACCAGGGGCATAGATGAAGTGGCGATACCACGGCCGCCCGGGCAGTCCCTCCTCGCGAGTCAGCAAGCGCTCCGTCAGGTAAAGCCGCCGATTGAGCTCTTCGATGGGAACCTGTGCGTGTGCCGAAGTATCGTCGATGAACGCACGGTACGCGTCGGAGTAGTTCGATGAGGCGTCGAGAAGGCGGCTTACGGCATTCTGGAGCGGGGCGAAGTTGAGAAACGGGACCGGGTCTTTCGGCTTGGGCACGACGAAAGGCTTGGTCGGATCGAAATAGGCTCTGTAGTCGCCCTCTTCAATGAGCCGGTTCTCAAGGTCCGTCTCCGTGCGCATCGAATCGGCCAGGCCCGTGACTTCCGCCAGATAGCCCTGAATGGTCTGCGCCATGCCGGAAAAGTCCCACGGCAGGACATCGGCATCGGCAAGGCGAAGGACCAGGCGGCCGGCGGTCTGGGAGAGCGCCCTGCCGTAGTCGAAGGTGGGATCTCCGAACCGGGTGTAGAAGTCGAAGGAGTCGAAGATCGAGTGGTAGGAGCCGCCGTCGTCCTCTCCGCCGTAAGACAGATTGATCGACGAGACCCCGAGATGTTGCAGGAAGGGGGTGTAGTCGGAGCCCGATCCGAGCGCCCCGATATGCATCGTGGGAGAACCCAGCAGCTCGCGGCGGCGTCCCGGATCGGCGAGAACGAGGTCGTGAGACCTTCGGCGCGACAGGACCGAAACACCCTTCTCGGGGTCCTGGACATCACCGGCGACCTGGTTCACCAGAGTTTCGAGGACGTGCGAGCCTGCCGCATGCAGGAATCCGCGGCCGTTTCCATCGGTGTTGACATAGGCCACGGCCTTCTCCGACAGTTCCTCGGCGTGGGCCTCCACCCACTCGGTGGAGCCGATCAGACCCGGTTCCTCGGCATCCCAGGCGGCAAAGACAATGGTCCGTTTCGGCCGCCAGCCCGTCTTGACCAGTTCGGAGAGGCTGCGGGCTTCCTCCATCAGGGCGACCAGGCCCGAGATCGGGTCGCCGGCGCCGTTGACCCAGGCGTCGTGGTGGTTGCCTCGTATGATCCACTGGTCGGGATACGTGGAGCCCGGAAGCCGGGCGATGATGTCATTGGCCGGGGCGAGATTCCAGTCGGACTGGACCTTCAGACGGACTTTGGCGGGGCCGGGACCGACGTGATACGTGATCGGCAGCGCTCCTCGCCAGGAGGCCGGTGCGACCGGTCCGCCGAGCGAGCGCAGGATCGGCAGGGCGTCCTCGTAGGAGATGGGAAGCACCGGAATCTTCGTCAGCGTCGGGGCTTCTTCCTTCGGAAGCCGCTTTGCATCCTGCGTTGCAGGTTCGGAGGGTGTCAGCGGGTCTCCGGGGTAGAGCGGCATGTCCATGACCGAACCACGCTGCACGCCCTCGGACATGCGAAAGGGTCCCTTGGGGTAGACATCGCCTCGGAAGTAGCCGTCGTCCCGGGGATCGGAGTAGACGATGCAGCCGATGGCCCCCTTCTCGGCCGCCAGTTTGGGCTTGATGCCCCGCCAGGATGCGCCGTACCGGGCCAGCACGATTTTGCCCGTGACATCGATTCCAAGCCGCTCGAGCCGCTCATAGTCACTCGGAATGCCGTAGTTGACGTAGACCACGTCGGCGGTCACATCCCCGTCCTTCGAATAGAAGTGAAACGTCGGCAACTGGTCGTCCCGTTGTCCCGAGGTCCGGTCTTCCGGTAGAACCGGCTCGACGAGCTTTGCCTCGTAACCCTCGGGTTCGAAGAGCGTGAGGATGCGTTCCTTCGGGGTCGGAAAGAGGATGTAGAAAGTCTCGATGGATGTGTCGTAGCCCCAGGATCGAAATTTGTCGGCGACAAAATTCGCGACCTCCTTGCCGAAAGGCGAGCCGACATGGTGGGGATGGGAACTCATGAACTCCATCCACTCTCGCAGGTCGCTTTTTTGAATTTCGGTATCGAAGCGGTTCTCCAGCGAGGATTCCTGCCGGCCTGTTTCCCGGGAGAAGCCGAGGAGCGGCTGGGCCCTCAGCAGGGTGGCTCCCGGAAGGCAAATCAGAAGAAAAATCAGGGAGAAAGTTGCGGCGACAGGGCGATAGGGACTTACGCATTTCATGGTTGATCTCGAAGATCGGGCTTTCGGGGGGCGGTGTCAAGCGCCGGGGGTATCCTCGGGCCCCCCTCCGGGGTTTCCGGTTCCTCGTTCAAGGTTCGAGGTTCGGGGAGAGAGAAGGAGAACGGGAGAGTTCGAGGATCGATCACGGAATAGCGTGTGTCACGGATGCTGTTTTGGTGGGGGTTTCCGACTAAATTCCGTGCATGTCACCGATTTTTCCGGATTTTCCGGTTGCGCAGTCGTGGCCGGTTCCGCAGCCGGGCCGGCGCTAACCCTCAATCTTTCCGGGAGAGATCGTGTCCTCGTAGCACCAGATCCAGCGTTCTCCGGGCTCGATCGAGCGAATCAGCGGATGGCCCGTTTCGTGGAAATGTCGGGTCGCGTGCTTGTTCTTGGAGGAATCGCAGCAACCGACGTGGCCGCAGGTGAGGCACAGCCTCAGATGGACCCACGAATCGCCCGTCTTCATGCAATCCTCACACACATGCTTATCCGTAGTCTTCACTCTGATCTGGTCGAGATGAGTACAGGAGGGAGTTCCGTCGCTCAAGGTCTCGCCTCCCGTTCGAGCGATGCTCGGTCCCACTTGGCAAGATCGGCGCCGGCTTCATAAGCACTCTGCGCAAACTGGAGGATGTCGTCACGCGGCGACGGGGCGCGACGCACGGCGTCGTACCTCAGGAGAAACTCGTGGAGTTGGCCATCATAGAATGCCGCGTCCGGCCTGACGGTGCGCCGGCCGTAGCCCTCCGGCTCGGGGACGGTGTAGGCATAGAAGGCCGGTCCTTCGACCTCTCCGCCGCCGGGCCACCAGCCCACGCTGGCGCATTCGTGCGAATAGGCTTCGGACGTGATGATGCCCTTTCGCGGAGGGGCAAGCCGGCCGCTGAAGCGCGTATACGCCAGATCGAAGCTACCCCAAAAGAAGTGCACGGGACTCGCTTTCCCTATGAAAAGTCCTCGAAACTCTTCGAAGACCAGGGACGTCGACAGCAATATGCGCCAGAAGCGGTTGGCAAACACGGGATCGTAGGACCCGTGCGCTTCATCCTGATCGAACGGAACGGGATCGGGAACTTCCTGCGGCTTCGTATCGATCTCGATGTCGACTCCGACGGCGTGCAAGCGAGACATGAAGTCATGGTAGAAGGCCGCGACGGACTTCGGCTGGAGCGCCAGGGACTCCGACTTGCCGTACGATGTCCGGATCTGCAGGTGGTGGTCGATAAAGTCGAATCGGATTTCGAAGGCCTCGCCCCTGTACGGAACAGGAGAAGTAGTCAGTCCTCGCGTATTGACATAAAGCGCCGAATTCCACCAGTGGTTCTGCATCGGCGCAAGGACCAGGCGCACCTTTCCCACGATCTGCGTCCACATGTGCAGGGTGTGACGGGAGTCTTCCCAGTCTGCGAGCGGCAGAGCCGGCCAATGTTCGTCCACTGCTTCAAATGCGGGGGGATTCGGCGAATCGCCCGTGGATTCATCGTGCATCATAAAGCCCCTCCCACAAGCGGACCCCTGTTTGTTTGCAGCCCCGAAGAGCGGCAATTGGGGAATGGGAGCGAAACTGGTTTCAGTATACACCGCACCACTTCAGGGTGAGGCGGACAAGCCTCTTGCCACTTCTGCCGTCTGCGATTGATGTCTCGGAAAGTCCGCGAAGAGGACTTCGGGGAGTCGGGGTAGACGGATCGTAGAAGAGTGTCCCCGACTCCGCGCCGACTCCGCGCCTCCGCGTGCCGCGTGTCGGGTGCCGGGTGTCGGGTGCCGGGGCTCTGGGGTTTCCGGGAGTCCCGCTTTGCGGGATGGCATGTATGTAGCCCAGGATGGAGCCGCCCAGGCGGAATCCTGGGTGTCGGCCCACTCTCTCCGGAGTCCCGCCTTGCGGGACGGAATGGGCGTCGCCGAGGGGCCAAATCCCAGGCTCTCAATCCCCGAGGGTCGGCGGGCGGTGGGTCGGAGGCCCCCATGCCGTCCCGCCGGGCGGGACTCTGTGTTTCTCCTCATCCGCCAACCCAGGATTTCGCCTTCGGCTCATCCTGGGCAACTACATTTCGTCCCGCAAGGCGGGACTCCGGAGACCCGAGACCCCCGAGACCCGGAACCCGGGATCCGGGGAGACACATCGAGGAATGGCCGTATCAATCGAATACCTCCCGAAAAGCGGTGCTTGCCCAGCACTTTGAATCATGCACCAGAGCCCCCGAAAGCTCAACAAGACGCTCGGCTCTGTAACCCGCCCCCAGTTTTCCGTCAGGAAGAGGTGAAGGGAACCTAAACGAGAAGGAGACTTCACCATGAATACACGACAAGCCGTTGCCGCCCCGGGAAACAGAATCTACTGGCTCGACAATCTGAGAACCTTCGCCGTGTTTCTCGTCGTGCTCCTGCACGCCGGACTTGTCTATGAAAGCAGCGGGATCACCGCTTTCTTCTGGGTCGTCGACGATCCGGCCACCAACGACTTGTCCGGGATAATCAATCTGGTCCTCGACATCTTCGTGATGGCTACCATTTTCTTTGTTGCCGGATTCTTCACACCGGCCTCTCTGGACAGAAAGACCCCGTGGGCGTTTCTCCGGTCGAAGTTCAAACGACTCTACGTTCCGTGGATCATCGCCGTTCTGACCCTGATTCCTCTCTACAAGGTCATCTTCCTCTACTCCCGGGGACTGCCGCAGGAGCACTGGACCACCTACTTCCACTGGACGAATGGGATCTGGGGCCAGAACTGGTTGTGGTTTCTGCCGATCCTCTTTCTGTTCGACCTGTTGTACGTGCTTTTGTCACGGATCAACATCGACGTCTCCTCGATCACCCTTGCCAGCGCCGTGGGGGCGACCTGTGCGCTCGGCTTCCTCTACACGATCTCCATCGATCTGCTGGGCCTTCAGGGTTGGACGAAGGCATTCCTGTTCGACTTTCAGAACGAGCGGATCCTGATCTACTTCATGATCTTCATGGTGGGTGCGCTCTGCTATCGCCTGCGGACCTTCGACACATCTCCGAAGAACAAACGGCTGTACGTCGTTGTTTCCCTGACGGTGTGGATACCAGTCTGTCTCTATCTGCTGCTCATCATCTATCCGCTCATTCAGCCGGGAGCCCACTTGTTCTCCGCAACCCTCGACAGGCTGCTGTTCCATCTCTCGGTTACGGTCTCCCTGCTGAGCCTCCTCTATCTGACGATCAACACCTTCAGGTACTACCTGAACAGGCAGGGGGCCCTGGCTCGGGAACTGAGCCGCAACTCCTACTCGGTCTACATCATTCACACGGTTGTCCTGGGTGGTATCGCAGTGGTTCTGATGAGCATCGGCATACCCTCCTTGATGAAGCACGTCCTGCTGGCCGTGCTCACCTACTCGGCGAGCAGCCTGTTCATTTACCTCTATCGAAGGGTGACGTCACCGACGCCGGCCGTGTTCGACGTCAAATACGACAATGCCTGAATCTCCCATACCGGCACCGGATCGGCGTTTGACCGCTTCGGTGCCGCAGGTTAGAGTTCGACCCATGACTCCCCCGGCGCCCCCGAGACGTTTCGCCACGACCCAATGGAGCCTCGTTCTCGAGGCCTCGCGCGACGAGGCGGGTCAGACCCGGGGGCGGCAGGCTCTCGGAGAACTCTGCCGCGCCTATTGGTATCCGCTCTACGCCTTCGTCCGCAGCCGCGGCTACTCCTCGGAGGATGCCCAGGATCTGACTCAGGCTTTCTTCACGCGGATCATTGAGAGGGACGGATTTGCGACGGCTGATCGAACAAGGGGGCGTTTCCGATCCTACCTCCTCGGCGCCATGAAACACTTCCTCGCCAATGAATGGCACCGCACGAGAGCCCAGAAACGGGGCAGCCAATGGCATTTCGTGGAATGGGATTCGCTGGATCCGGAGAGCCGATATGCGGAGACTGGTCGTCGCTCCGATCAACCGGAACACCTCTTCGATCGGGAGTGGGCGGTCGAAACCGTGACCGCGGCTCTGCGCTCCCTCCGGGACGAAATGAATGGCGCAGGCAAAGGCGACCAGTTCGAAGCCTTGAAGGGGAGTCTCACCGGTGAGGACCGCGTGCCTCGGAGCGAACTCGCCGAACGCCTCCACATGAGCGAGAGCGCAGTCAAAGTCGCCATTCACCGTTTGCGCAAGCGCTACGGCGAACTTTTGCGGGACGTGGTGGCCGAGACGGTCAGCAGCAAAGAGGGCCTCGATGAGGAGATGAGCTACCTGATCACCGTTCTGAGGAGTCCATGACCTCTCCGGACGACCGGGTTCCTGGAGGTGAACGAATGAGTGCTTCTTCCGAGGAGAAATGCCGGCGCTGCGGAGCTGCGCTTTCCAGAAGATCAGCGGAGGGACTCTGTCCCGCCTGCCTGATGTCGGTCGCCCTCGACTCGACCGATGCCGAGGCCGCGACGGTCCCGATCCCGAAAGCCTATACTCCACACGGAGAAACTGCTCCCGACGCCCCGACCCCCCTGCCCGCGGAAGACCTTGCTCCGTCGGTGGAATCGGGAAAGGTACCCCGCAGTGAGGAGCCGGGAACGTTCCCCCGCCGGTTCGGTGACTATCGTCTGCTCGGATTCCTTGGGCAGGGCGGAATGGGCTCCGTCTACGAGGCGGAACATCTGGAAACGGGGCGGCGGGTCGCACTGAAAATGCTGGGGGAGCAGATTGACTCCCCGGACATGCGCCAGCGGTTCCTCCGAGAGGGGCGACTCGCCGCCGGGGTCAACCATCCGAACAGCCTCTATGTCTTCGGTAGCGAAGAGATCGAGGGGACGCCGGTCATTACCATGGAGATTGCCGGCGGCGGGACGCTCCGGGACCGGCTCCAGAAGAGCGGTCCCCTGCCCGTGCCCGAAGCGGTGGATGCGATCCTCGATGTCATCTCGGGCCTCGAATTCGCGTGCGCACGGGGAGTGCTCCACCGTGACATCAAACCCTCGAACTGCTTCGTCTATGCCGACGGATCGGTGAAGGTCGGGGACTTCGGCCTGTCGGTCTCGACTTTGGCCAAGACGGACACCTTCGTGACCGCCACCGGGACCATCATGGGAACGCCCGCCTACGCCTCACCCGAACAGCTGAGAGGAGATGTGCTGGACCTGCGCACCGACATCTATTCCGTCGGGGCGACCCTGTTCACGCTCCTCACCAACCGCGCTCCTTTCGAAGGAGACAACGCCGTGCAGGTCGTCGCGAACGCAGTGAACCTGAAGCCGCCGCCACTTTCACAGTTCCGCACGGACATCCCCCCGGGTCTCGAGCAAGTCGTCGAGCGGTGTCTCGCCAAAGAACCGGACGGGCGCTACCCGGACTATGCTGCATTGCGGAATGACCTGTTGCCCTTCAGTTCGAAGGAGCCGGAGCCGGCTTCGCTGAAGATCCGCGTCTCCGCGGGGTGGCTCGATTACCTGATCGCCTTTTTGGTTCCTTACGTCACTTTCATGCTGTGGGTCGGTCCCGTGGAGTTGCTGCTTCGCCCGGTCATCGAGCCGAGCCTCTACTCGTCTCGATACTATCTGGCTCTTTTCGGCCTCGGATTCCTCTACTTCGCCCTGGCTGAAGGGATCTGGGGAGCGGGCCCGGGCAAGCGACTCAAAGGGCTGCGCGTCGTCCGCCCGAACGGTCGGGTCCCCGGGGTCGGGAGAGCGCTGGTCCGGATCCTGGTTCCGATCCTGTCGGTCGAGGGCGTTCGAATGCCGCTGATGATCTACTTCTTTCAGGGCGCGGAAATGACCGGAGCTCAGAACGCCCTGTTCATTCTGGCAGCCAATGCGTGTGCCTGGATCCCGGTTCTGCTGACCCTGACGGCCCGACGTGAGAATGGTTTTGCCACGGTCTGGGATTTCCTCTCGGGGACCCGTGTGGTGGTCAAACCTAAGGGGACGTTGCGTCCCTCCGTCAAGGTCAGTGAGCATTCGTGGCGTCCCCTCGAAAATGCCCTTTCCCTTGGACCCTATCAGGTCACGGACGAATTGATCCCCGGCGAATGGCTGATCGCCGGCGATCCGATCCTTCGTCGCGATGTCTGGCTCATCAGGCAGGACGACGCCCCGCCCTCCCTGACCCGCCGTGATACGGCCCGACCGGGACGTTTCCGCTGGCTACAGAAAATCTCGACGGCGGATGCGACCTGGCATGCCTACGAGGCCACGAGGGGGGTTCCACTCAGGGAACTGATCAAGGACGGAAGACGCATCCCGTGGTCCAGCCTGCGCCATTGGCTTCACGATCTGGCGTCGGAATTGTGGGATGCGTCCAGGGACAAGACGCTTCCCCCCGCCATCAGCCTCGACCATGTCTGGATCACCGAACAGGGTTTCGCCGTCCTGCTGGACCGGCCCTGGCCCAAGGTCGACCGGCCGGCCGAGGCCATCCCGGTAACCGATCTGGAGGGACGGCAGCGGTTCCTCAAGGTCGTCGCGGAATGCGCGGATACGACCAGCCTCCCCCTTCATGCCAGACGGGTGCTTCAGAACCTGGCGGAGGGGAAGTTCGAGAAGCTGAGCTTTCTCACGGGCACCCTTCGGGGTCTGCTCGACCGGCCGGCGGAGATGAATCGTCCCATCCGAGCCGCATCGATTTTCCTGATGCCTTCCTACATCTGGGTTCTCGCGTTCGTGGGTCTTTACCAGGACTTTCAGAAGATCCAGGTTTGGAGCGGATCCCTGGGAACCTTCGTCGCCTTCTCGCTGCTGGGCCTCCTGGCCGGAGTCGCTTTGATCCAGCTCATCGAAGTGCCCTTTCGGACAACGGTCAGTCAGAACATTTTCAGGCTCGCCGTGATCGACAAGACCGGTCATCTTGCCCGAAGACCCAAGCTGCTGCTTCGTTGGGCGTTCGCCTGGCTTCCTCTTGTCCCATTCCTGATTCTGGTTCTCGTGTGGATCGGAAACGAGAACGTGACGCCGGCCCTTGTCCTCTCCGTTGCCCTGATCCTCGTCTGGATCGGTGGGGCGATTGATGCCGCCCTCCATCCCTGCCGAGGACTCCCCGACCGATTCGCGGGCACCTGGGTCGTACGAAGGTGATCGAGTGGCGTTTTACTGCTCGGTAGAAGGATGGGTTGGAGCGTCCACCCGCGAAATACTCTCGAGCACCTGAAGCACCAGATTGAGGTTGCGCTCCAGTCGGGTCGAGTCGACCACGATCAGCGTTACGTCAGGCTGGCCGAAGAGAAGGAAGTTGCGGACGATCTCCTCGTCGTGACTGGCCGAGAGCAGGGAGTAGGTCCCCGGAAGATCAACCAGCTTGTACCGTTTTCCCTGGTAGGAAAACGCTCCTTCGGCCCGGACCACCGTTCCCGGCACGATTCCGAGATCCATCAGCCGCCGGCGGAGTGCCGTCCGGCAGGCCCTGGAGATGGACACGACCAGGGCGTCCTCACCCATGTGAAGATCGGACAGCAGACGATCGGAAACCGGGGCCGGCGAATCCTGGGGAACGACCGTCACGTTCGACGCCACCGCAGCCTCGATCCGGTTCCGCGTCCTCGAGGGAGACATCCTCCTCCTCCGGACTGAAGCCGTTGGCATCCGGAATCAGTTCCCCATGGGGGGAAGAGTTGGGGACACTGTTTTTTCCCGTTCACATCCACTCCGCTCTGTCTCAGCTAAGGGGTGAACCGAGAACCGAACCGCAACAAGGGGCCGCTATTTGATGCCGATCACCATGGAATCGGGGCCGACGAGGTGCTCTACCTTGGTCTCCTTGAAACCGACCTCTTTCATCCATCCCTCGCAATCGGCCCCGGTGTAGTCGAAGCCGTCCGGGGTCTCGACCAGCATGTTCAGACTCATGAGAAGGCCGAAGGCGTTCTTCGAGCGGTCGTCGTCGATGACCGCCTCATAGACGATCACGGCGCCGCCGTCCGGGACCGCTTCGTAGCCTTTCCGAATCAGTGTCTTCTTCTCAGCCAGACCCCAGTCGTGCAGGATGTGGCCGAAGAGCACCACATCGGCCCTGGGCAGCGACTCCTTGAAGAAGTCTCCGGACCGAAAGCTCAAGCGCCGCGCAACACCGTTGCTGAGGGCATAATCCTCGAAGATCGGTTCAATTTCGGGAAGATCGAAGCCGATGCCGGTCACATGCGGATGAGCGCTCGCAATCTGGACGGCCAGGTCTCCCTGGGAGGTACCCACATCCACAAAGCTCTTGTAGTCCTGCCAGGGGAACTTCGCGGCGATCGCCCGGTTGGCGGCGTGACTCACGCCGGTCATCGCCGCGGTGAACTCTCTCAAGCGAGCAGGATCGGCGTAGAGAGCCGCAAAATGTCCGTCCGCCTCCTGTTGAATTTCGTTCTGAGGTCGGCCGGTACGCAGGGCCTGCGTGAGGTGTCCCCAGAATCCGTAAAGCCGATTGTTGGCCATTTCGAGGATGCCCCCGATGTAGGATGGCTTTCCCTTTGCCAAAAACAGCTCGGAATCCGGGGCGTTCCGATAC
This sequence comes from uncultured Acidobacteriota bacterium, assembly GCA_963823995.1. Classification (GTDB taxonomy): domain Bacteria; phylum Acidobacteriota; class UBA6911; order RPQK01; family JAPXNP01; genus JARRKC01. Next base: position 1,926,793 of record CAWGNQ010000005.1, on the reverse strand, counting down.
ACATCCCCTTCTCTCTGCAGAAAACCCAGTGCTACCAGCGCGTCGAGAAAATCGCGGGCCGATCTCGGGTGAAGCCCGAGTCTCCCTCGAAGGGTGTTTAAATCCAGCGGACGCTTGGACAACTCGGTGAACACACCGATTTCAACGGCACTCAACAGGGTTTTCGAGGCCCAAAAACCGAGACCGATCTGCAGGATATGCTCAGGGGTGGGTTGCTCATTCATTCGCCGTACCTCCGTCGCCCGCTTCAGACAGAGGGCGGGCAGGACAGCGGATCCGTCTTGTGCCGGTTCTCGGGAATGACCCGGTTCCATTCCTTCGGCTCGAAGATCGGAGTCCGAGAGATCTATGTGTAAATAAGAATACTCCATAAGCACACTCGAGGTAAATAGATCGGGAAGCGCACAGGGGAGACGACTAAAGAAACTTGGCGGGACTGCGACCCTTGGCGGCGTTGACGTGAACCCGGGAGGGAGAAGGAACAAGGAGCGAAGAAGAATCAGTGTATCCCCAATTTCTCCCTCCCCAACTTCCCCTCGCGATCGGAGACCAGGAGAACCGGCTGTTATTTCTCCAGCCAGGGCTGCAGTGCCTTCTCGATCGCCTCTTCGCTGTACTTCTGTCCGACTTCGAGCCCTCTCGCCTGCATCCAGAAGGTGGGTTCCGGGGGAGAATCCTTCCAGAGGATGTAAGGCTTGTAGAAGACGAACAGGTCCCACGACTGGTTCTCGGGGATTCCAAACTCCTTCGAATACGTCCTGGATCCGAATTTCCAGAGATCCCAAAAATGCTCCACCCGCGGATCCGGAACATAGCGCGTCGCCTGAGAGGCGGCGTAGTGGGTATCGTTCGGCATCCACGGGGTCCAGAAAAAGAAGATCTTGAGGTCTTTTGCCTCGGGATGCTTGGAAAGCATTTCTTCAACCTGGGAGGCCCTCCCAAGACAAATGTGGTCAGGTAGGAGCAACGACCACGACGAGACGCCCCTTGTTCGCCGCAGCATTGAAGGCCTCCTTGAATGCGCCCGCGTCGAACGAAAGAGGGACGATGTCCGCGCTCGACACGAACGCGGCCAGACAGATCAGTGAGAGTCCGAGAAGCCAGATCTTGCGTATCAAATCAGAAAAAGGATACTCAGTCCGGCAAGCCGTTGGCAAGCCGGGCAGGACATGCTCCAGGCCGATTCAACTTCCCGAGGCCCACACCTTCGAAGCTTCGCAAACGCCGGCCCAGTCTCGGCGGTGACGGAACTGTCGAACCGAAAAATAGTACAATCGATTCAAACGCAACTCTTTCTCTCACGAGGTGAGCCCATGGTGCGACAGTTCTTCGCAGGAGCGATCATTCTCGCTCTGACCGGTGGATTGGGCTACTACTCCTGGCCCTCCCGGGAAACACTCTGTCCCGTCTGCCAGAGACCGATACACAAAGGAACCGCCTACGAGGTGACGCTGGGCAACGGTAAGACAGTCGAGCTGTGCTGTCCGCGCTGCGGTCTGCGTTTTCAGTAGAGCGGAGGCGACGTCCGCTCCGCCCGGGTCACCGATTTCAACAGCGGAAAGCTGCTCGACCCCGAGGCGGCGATCTACGTTGAAGGAAGCTCCGTCCATCCCTGTTGTACGCAACAGGAAATTCTGAAGGATCAGGCCGGAATGGAGTACGAGCGAACCTGGGACCGGTGCCTGCCGAGCGTGATCGCTTTCGCCTCGTCGCAGGCGGCTCGGGAATTCCAGCGTGAACACGGCGGAGCGCTTCGCACCCACCAAGAGATCATCGCGGAAATCCAGACGGGGACGTATTAGTTTCGAGTTCCGGGTTCCGAGCGGCGCGTGATTGGGACATCCAAAGGAAGTGCCACTCGGGTCTCTCAAAGTTCGCCGCCGCCTTGAAAACGTTCAGGAGGATCCGGCCCAAAAGCTCAAGGTTCCAGCTTCGAACGGAGCAGCTTCACCTCGTCCTGGATCCGGCTGAGTGAAGCCTTCGCCGAATCGTAGCGTTCCTTCTCCGAACGAATGAACCGGATATACGGGGAAATGGCGTCGCGCATGGCGACGATGCCCCGGTTCAGTTCCTGTTCGAATTGCTCGGTCATCGCCCGGGTCAGTTCCCTGCGCATTTCGACGATCCGATCACGCAGCTGACGGTTGGCTTTCCTTCGGCGTGCCGGTATGACGAAAAACCCCAGGATGGCGAGGGTGCTCGCTGCGGCGATTCCGGTCACATCCGCGAGGGTGCTGGTGGCCAGCAGCGAAACGATCGTCCCGAGCCCAATGGCACCGGCTTCCGCCAGCGCCGTTCCCGCCACGGCATGCTGGATTCCTTCGGCAAGTCGGGCGGACTCGGTCTCTCGATCATAGCTCTCGATTGTCTCCTGAGCCCTGCGTCCGACGGAGTCGATCAGCCGCGAGCGATCGTACTGGAACCTGCTCCCCAACCCCCCCAGCAACTCCCGACCCCGATCCGTTTTCTTCCGATTCAGCAGATCGGTGATGGCATGCCACTGCCCGAGCTCACTCGTGATGATCCAGTCGATCATCTCATTGATGCGCCTTTCCACCTGCTGGGGCAGATCCCGATTGACCAATCTCATGTAGTCCGCCTGGATTTTCGACCGCTGCAGCAATTCGGCGATGCGAATCAGGCGAATCCGATCTTCGAAGAAGTCGACTCCTCGCTTTTCGAATTCGTACAGGAGATTGTCGATGCCGTCGAGCCTGAGGTCGAACTCGCGCCGGAGTTCTTTTTGATAGCTCTCCTGCAGCTCCTCAATGGAATCAAGCGCATCCAGGTCGTCCTGAAGGAGGCTGAGTCCCTGGTTCAGCGAAGCGAGATAACGCTCCGAGAGGTGAGCTGCGACTCCCAGCGGATTCGAAAACTTGGGCCGGATGCGCTCCCGCTGGTCGAGGGTCCGATGAATGTACGCTTCGAGGGCGGCAAACTGGTTGTTGGGAAGTCGCGGTTCGCCGTCGAGGGCGTCTCGGGCAGAGACCGCAAGAATCCTGGGCTCGACGCCGAGCAGGCGGGTTCCTTGCTCTTTGACGAAATGAACCACCTGCTCCAGTTCCACGGACGATTCGAAGATGTCGATCTTGTTGAGGACGAAGATGATCTTTTTGCCCCAATCCAGGATCAGCTCGAGGAACGCCCGCTCGCTTTCAGTAAAAGGGCGGTCGGCGGAGGTGACGAACAGAATGAGATCGGCGCGCGGAATGAACTCGCGGGTCAAGGTTTCGTGTTGCCGAAAGATCGCGTTCGTGCCGGGCGTATCGACGATGTTGATCTGTCGCAGGAGGGCAGAAGGGGCGTTGACGACTTCGAATTCGGCCTTCTTCAGCTCCCGCGAACTCTCCCCATGCTGCACCAGGTAAATTCGCTTGGTCGTGGGGGTCACCCCCACTTCGAGGATTGGCCCACCCAGCAACGAGTCGATCAGCGCACTCTTGCCCGGATGCGGACAGTAGGGGGACAGTAGGGGGGACAGTAGGGGACACTCCTTTATAATTCCGGGGACAGTAGGGGACACTCCTTTTTTATTCCGGGTACGTCGAGCTGCTGGACGTCGGCTGACAGGAACCACTCGAGCTGCTGAGGATCCTCGAGATTCCAGGCGTAGGGGCATGCTCGGCCTTCCCCTCAGGTGTCGCGGCATCTGTGCTTAGACAGGATCCAGTACTGGAAGGACTTCGAGCCGCTCGCCTCGCTGCTATCCGTGATGTCTTAGACTGAAATCGGGGCGTGTCACCGATTTTGAGTGAGATCCATGAGGAGGATGCCGTAGCCGACGCCGGCTTCGTCCTTTGACATGGCGACCTGGAAGGCCATGGTGTGCCCGTCGGGGCTGATCACCGGGTTCGAAGCCTTGTAGCCCTCGTAGTCCGAGAAGTAGGTCAAGCGTGTGTAGTCTTTGCCGGTTCCGTCGAGGCGCAGTTTCCAGATATCGATGTAGTGGTCGCCCCGGTGGTTCTGCAGGTCGCACTCGACGGTCGTGTACTCGCCACCCGGGAAGATTCCCTCCGGTTCGTCGTAGACATCAGGAGAAGAAGTGTAGTTGACGACCGTCCCGTCGGAGAGATCGACTCCCATGACGTCTGACTCGTTATCAGGTTGGTAGCAGGAGAAGATCAGCTCCTCGTCCTCGTGGCGAAAATCCTGGGCTTCGAGCCAGCAGTGAGGCCACTGGTCGTCGTGGACCTGACGGACGTTGGTGAGCCGGGGGCCGTTCACGTCGTCCACGATTTCCCCCACCATCAGATGGGAGATCCCTTCAGGAATCCGGTCGGGATACTGGTTCGAGCTCTCGGACCAGGCGATTCGAGACGCAATTCGAGACGCGGCAATCCCCTCATTGATTCTGCGGTCGAGGCTGACCGGGGGTGAATTGCGTTGTTTCGAGAGAAACCAGAGTGCCGCCCGGTTCCAGCGAGCCTGTTGAGAATCGGTCGATTCGACCGGTCCGACCAAAATGAAGTCTCCCGTAGGAAGGTAGTGGACCCGAAAGTAGCCGGCGTTAGGGAAGAAGCAAGTGAGGCAGTCGATCCGGCCGCTGGCGACGTCGATTTCGAAGGCGTCCCCCAGTGTTCTGTGTACGAAAGCGATTCGCTTACCGTCCGGAGACCAGACGGCTCGCTCACCGAAGCGGGTGAGGATTCGAATGTTGTCGGGCAGGGAATCGAGTACGCTCGCGGGCTGAGCCGGAGTCCAACAGACCAGGTGGATCGAAACGATTGCACCGATCAACAGTGAACAGAGCCGGCACTTCGGGACCGAAGGAAGTCTTTCGGGAGTCATCAAGACCCGATGTACTCCACTGCCGCGGCTGAGTCAACCGCTCTGGGTCAAAAGCGATATCGGAAGACGCCTGCCAAACGGGCTCTGTTCCGGAGGTTCGAAGCGCTCAGGAACCGAGGATTGCTGATGGAGACAGGCCGATGCACATCGCAATGAAGCTCGCGAAAATGCCTAGCTCCTTCTTCATGACGACTCGGCCCGAAAACGCATCGCTGTGACGGACTGTGTGTCCGCCTTCGGTGCTACTCTACCTTGCCGAATTCCTCTTCAGGAAAGCTCGAGACTGAACCGAACGACCGAGGCCGGGGGGATGGTGTGGACCAGTAGGCCGTTGGTCGGGCCGGCCTCGCCATCCCGGGGCCTGACGGCATCGGGACGATCGAAGCTGTTATGAGCATGAATGTCCGGCTCGGCGAGCGTACGAACCGTTGCGGAGCGGATCGACGCCCCCCGCACCACGATTTCCGTCTCCCTCGCGTCGGTTGCGCTCGGATTGACGACGGTCAATACCGCCTGCCTGTCCTTGACCGAAGCCGAGCCGGCCAAGCCCCAGAGACTGGCAGGCTTGCCCTCGCGCGTAAACTCCGCTTGGGGCGCCGAGAAGACGGTTCGGACGGCCTGATTGTTCTGGTGCGCGGCATACATCTCGAAGACATGGAAGTTGGGCGTCACGATGAACCGGTCTTCGTGCGCCAGAAACAGGGAATGCAGATTGTTGATGAGCTGAGCCACGTTCGCCATCACGACCTTGTCCGCGTTTCGGTTGAAGGTATCGAGCGTGAGTCCGGCGATCAGCGCATCCCTCATCGTCGAGGTCTGCCTGAAGAGGTGGGTGATGTCGGCCTCCGTTCCCTGACGGTGCCAGGCGCCCCACTCGTCCACGATGAGCTTGACACGATGATCCGTGTCGACCTCGCCCATGGTGTCCCAGTGCCGGTGGATCAGGTTCCCCATTTCGCCGGCCTTGGCTAGCAGCTCGTACCAGTCGGTCACGGTGAAATCGACGGCTTGGCCGGCCGACCCGCAGTAATAATGGAGCGCCCAGCCGTACAGACTTCGCAGCGGTCCGTTGCCATCCTCCGTGAGCCTGGAGAAGAACGCACGGGTCCAATCGAGGCTGCCACCGCGGGCTCCTCCGTTCGGACCGGCCGCTATGAAGGCCGGATCCGTGTCGAAGTGTGGCACCCAGGTCGTAAACCTCAGGTACTCCGACGCATACTCCTCGGGCGTAAAGTTGCCACCACAGCCCCACGTAGTCTCTCTGCGGGAGCCCTCAGCTCCACATACTACTGAAATGTTGTCGCTGAGGGGTGCCTCTTCAAGACGTTTCTGATATCAATAGAAAACTCAGTGAAGGAGGATTGGTCGTATCTGGAAGGTCCCTCGTAGGGTATTTTTCCTCCGAGGACCTTCATGGGGGGGCGCCATGAGGACTGAACATTGTGACGATCATAAGCAGCGTGTCTTCGGGTTTCTGCTTCTGGTTCTCTTTGCTCTTGGGTCCGCACGAGCGCAAGCCCTCCACCCAGCCGCAGAGGCGGACTTTACACCCATTTTCGACGGCAGATCTCTCCAGGGGTGGGAAGGAGATCCTGCCTGGTTTCGTGTTGAAAAGGGCGCGATCGTGGCCGGGTCGCTCGAACGAGACGTGCCGCACAACCTTTTCCTTACGACCGAACACGATTACGCCGACTTTGAACTTCGCCTGGAGGTCAGATTGCTGGGCGACCCCGAGTCTGCCAACGCCGGAATCCAGATCCGGAGCCGCCGGATCCCCGACGACTACGAAATGATCGGTTACCAGGCGGATATGGGCCAGCACTACTGGGGCTGCCTCTACGATGAATCGAGAAGAAGGGATGTCCTGGCATGCCCAGATCGAACCGAACTGGGCCAGGTTCTGAGAATCGGTGAGTGGAACGACTACGTGATCCGCTGTCGCGGAAAACACATTCAACTGTGGATCAATGGTCTGCAAACCGTCGACTACACCGAACCCGATCCCGATATCGAGCAATCGGGTGTCATCGGGCTTCAGATTCACGCCGGCAAGCCGTCCGAGGCCTGGTACCGGAACGTCCGGATCAAAATGCTCCCCTCGATCTCTCGTTGACCCTCACTTGCGTGCTTCATAGAAGACCGCCGGGGCCTTGATCAGAGCGTCGATGCCCATGCCGATCGCCATGCCGGTGCCGGTGATGAAGCCCATCTCGATCAGACCGGCTCCGGTCGCGTTGTCGTTGACTGCAATCAGGAAGAGCGGGATCGAAGCCCCGATGCCGACAACGGAACCGATGATGACTCCGTTCGCGAGTCCGTCGTTTTCGAACCTGTCCTGACTTCGGATCAGTGAGATGCCGTCCTTCGGCACACTGAGTGGGACACCTCGGGACGTCTCGAGCTGGACGGAGTGGTCGTCTGCTCGCTGAAAAGCCCCTTCGATCCGATCACCACCTGTGAGGATCACGATGATCGGAAGGTCTTGGGGAATGGTTTCGACCTTCTCCCAGCGACCGGGAATGATGCCGGCCTGAATCTCCGAAGCCGGAACCGAAACGAGAGTGAGCAAGACGGCTGCAAATCGTACCATGGCATCCTCCTCGGTCACGCAATCAGCACCTCTCGTTCCAGTCCACCGAGTGATGACGGTAGAATCGGCTTCTGAAGGCCTCCCCGCAGTGCTGTGTCTCCTCGCAGTGCCGTCGTCGATGACACTCGCCGCAAGCAGTCGTTGCAGCGGGCTTCTGACTGCTGCCGGCACCTATTGCTGAGCAAGGGAGAAGCAAATGCGGGACAGGGTCCGCTGCCCGGGGGCGAACCCTTCAGACCGACCCGGTTTTGGCCATTCGTACCAGACCAGGAAAAAAGTTCGAATTCATAGGTAGTTAGGGAGCTAATGCGTGCGTGTCACCAAAGCCGCTTGTCAACGGTCCGCAACGTCGGGGCCAGTCAGTGGATCGACATCGGTTTGCGCAACGCCATCAACGCTGGGATCGCCGAGGGACCCCGCATCCTGACGGCGGTGCACGCCATCGGCGGAACGGCCGGCCATGCCGACCAGAGTCCGTTTCCTCCGGACGAGGTCAGGCCGCTCGGACCGATCGAGGGGATCTGCAACGGACCCGCGGAGTGTCGCGCCGCCGTGCGCTACCAGATCAAGTACGGCGCCGACCTGATCAAGTTCATGCCGTCCGGGGGAGTGCTGTCCGAATCCGATCCGGTGGACGTTCCCGAACTCAGCCAGGAGGAAATGGACGCCATCGTTTCCGAGGCGCACGCCTGGAAACGGAAGGTCGCGGCCCACTGCCACGGCGACGAGGCAGCGAAGATGGCCATCCAGGCCGGCGTCGACTCGATTGAACACGGCAGCTTTCTGAAAGACGACACACTCGCACTGATGAAGCAGAAGGGCGTCTACCTGGTCCCCACTCTCATCGCCGGCTGGTGGGTCGGCCAGAAAGCGGACAAGTTCCCGCCGCAAATTACGGAGAAGGCACGGGCTGCTGCTGCGCAGATGCAGATCATGTTCCAGCACGCGGTGCGCATCGGAGTTCCGGTCGCCTTCGGCACCGATGCGGCTGTGGAACCGCACGGCATGAACGCCAAGGAATTCTCTCTGATGGTCCAGAACGGCCTGACCCCGGCACAGGCCCTGATGACGGCGAGCCACAACGCTGCCGACCTCCTCGGCGTCAGCGACACAACCGGCGCACTCGTGCAGGGCAAGGCGGCCGACATCGTGGCCGTCCCCGGAAACCCATTCGAGGATATCTCCGCCACCGAACACCCGATCCTGGTCGTCAAGGGTAACGTGTTCATTGCACATTCCACTCGCGCAGTCGTTCAAACAAGTAATCGCTGACGGTCTTTGCCATCAAATCACTGATTTCGGTCTCGAAGGCCTTGTGGTGATCGGGCCGATGAGTCTCCAAGCCGCATCGTACTCGTCTTCACCAGAATCAGCGGAGGATACACTGTCCGGCAGAAAGGGTCCGTCGCTTCGAGGTTCTATGGGGAGGTTGAGGGAATAACGTTTGTGGCCGACTTCGTTTCAAATAGATGGGTCTTTCCCCTACCATCCAGTAACAAATAGTATTAGTGCTTTCGACTTCGCCCTATTGCCTGATATTGGATATGTTAGAGTTCAGGCAGGAGCCCGTCTGTCATCGTCGTGGAGTTGAGGAAACCCGCGCACAGTCGAAAAGGGCGAGCATTGATCCTCTGCTGAAATCAAGTGGAAAACGGAGGTTCTGCCAGTGCCTGGATGGTTGGTTGTACTCGCGACTATTTCCCTCGTCGTGTCGGTTCTCTGCACCATCATCATCGCGGTCGACATCCTCACGGGACACCCGCAGAAAATGTGGATCATGAACGTGGTGTGGCCGATCACGGCCCTCTACTCCGGACCTCTCGGCCTCTGGTCCTACTTCAAAGTCGGCCGGCTTTCCACACGGCATAAGGCGGAGCGTGCGATGGCCCACGATGAGAAGCCGCCGGGCAAGACGAAGCCGTTCTGGCAGAAGGTCGCGCTCGGAGCAAGCCATTGTGGGGCCGGTTGCGGCCTCGGCGACATCGTTGCGGAAACCACCCTGATCATCGCTCCGGTGTCGCTGTTCGGAAAACCGATCTTCGCCGCCTGGACGCTCGACTACATCCTGGCATTCTGCTTCGGCATTGCCTTCCAGTACTTTACGATCAAACCGATGAGGGGAATGAGCGTCGGAGACGGACTGGTCGCCGCGCTCAAGGCGGACACATTGTCACTGACGGCCTGGCAGGTCGGGATGTACGGCTGGATGGCCATCGTGGTCTTCCTCATCTTCGGCCACGAACTCGATAAGACCGAGCCTGTCTTCTGGTTCATGATGCAGATAGCAATGCTGGCGGGATTCCTGACCGCCTATCCTGTGAACTGGTGGCTGCTGAAGGCGGGGATCAAGGAGGCCATGTAGGGTCAGTGGCGCAGGCAAGCCTGCCATAGGTGACACGCACGCATCAGGATCCTAAGTGCCTTTGAACAAAGGACTATTTCTCTGTCTGGCACGGATCGGGTGCGTGCGACCAACTCGCGTGATCAGACGGTGAGGGTCTTCAGGTACGCAACGCTCTGTCGGGTGAGTTCCCAGGATTGCTCGACGAAGTAGTTCTTGACTCCGCCGACCTTCGCAGCCTGGAAGGTCTTTACCCAGTCGATGCTCCCCTGGCCGACCGGAACCTGCGGGTGGCGGGCTTCACCTCCCTGCGCTTCCGGTGACGAAACCGTGGTCTTCATGTCCACATCCTGAACGTGCATCGAGAAGAAGCGGCTCGGGTACTGCGTGAAATAGTCGGCAGCGACCAGGCCTGCCGTAATCGTGGACATCTGGAACTGGAATTTGACGAGCTTCGGATCGAGGAGATCGAACAAGCGATCGTAAGTCCGCTTGCCGTCGGTCATCGATAGCTCGAAACCCTCGTTGTGCAGACCCTGCTGCATCCCCGCCTGCGCCGCCGCTGCGGCGATCCTGTTGTACTCGTCCGCTGCCTGCTTGACCTGATCGAGCGTCGGATGGCTCCCTCCATTCCCTTCGCCGAGGGTGGCGGTGATCATCTGGGTGATGCCGATGTCGTTGGCCCACTCGATGCTCTTCTGCTGGGAGTTCCGCAGCTCTCCCATGGTGAAGTGGGAACTCTCGCAGCGCATTCCATGATCGGCCAGGATCCTTCTCACCTCTTTTCCGTCGGCGAGCGAAGCAAATTCAGGGCCGTAACCGATCGGCGAGCACAGCTCCAGCCGCGTGACGCCGATCCCGGCGACCTTCCTCGCGAACGCAGGGAAATCCCCGAGCATCGAACGCATGGGCCAGACCTGGCTTCCGATGGGCAGTCCCAACGGATTCGCTTCGAGTCTGCCGGCACGGGCAAGCAGGATCCCCACGGCGCCGGAACCGATCGTTGCTTTCTCGATGAATCTTCGTCTCGAGATTTCACTCATGGTCTTTCTGCACTCCTGTGGCCATAGTGTATGACGGAACCTCCTGGAATGGTGCGTCTCACCGCCGCATCCGTCAACCCTGCTTCACGTTCCCATGCTGGTCCCGAATCCTCTCCCGGGATCTTATTGGCTCTTGAAGCGTTTGTTGCTGATGACCTTCGTGTTGCACCTGGTTGCCATGAATTTCGCCATGGGAGGCGGTCTGATCGCCGTTTTCGCCTCTGAACTTCTCACTGACCGAACGAGCGAAGGCCTTGCTGCCGACAGCGATTGACTCGGTCCAGGCGAGGTTCCGCTCCAACTCCCGTCGAGCGGTCGTCTCCTCGATTGCGGACAGGTTCCCCCGGTTAGAGTTCCCAGCCCGGACGGTACTCCGCGCGTTTTAGGAACTCGTTCGCATTTGTCGAGTTGGAGAATTCCCTCTTCTCCGCATCCCACTGGAGCTTGCCCGGAACGCGCAGGGCAATGTTGCCGAGGCAGATGGCTTCGGCAAACGGTTCGACCCGCTCGAAGCTTGCATCCGACGGCTCGCCGCCGCGGCAGGCCCGGATCCACTGGTCGAGTTCGTCGACGGGGCGGGGAAGGGTCGGCGCAGGCGGCTGGAAGCTGTCCATCCTCGCCTTGGGGATCAGCCGTGGGTTCTCCCCGGAAAAGCCGGCCAGCAGCTTCCCCTTGTCGCCCACGAAGAGTAGACCCTCGTCCGGCATCTGTTCTCCGTCCTCCTTGAGTTCCTGCAGGAGGAAGGGGCGCAGTCCTCCGTCGTACCAGTGGAGGCTGACCGGGGGCATGTCCGCGCGGGCGGGAAACTCCCAGCGGATCATGGAGGCCCGGGGGTAGGCGATCATGTTGACCTGTTTCTGCCAGAGGTGGTCTATGATGGCCCAGTACTGGCTCCGGCCGGCCTCCACGCTGGTGGGAAAGCCCAGCTTGAGGATCTTGTAGATCTGAAACGAGCTGTAGTGCCCCATGTCTCCGAGGGCCCCGGCACCAAAGGCATACCATCCGCGAAAGACGGCGTTCGTCAACGCCGGATGATAGGGGCGGTCGGGGACGGGTCCCAGCCAGAGATCCCACTCGAGACCGTCCGGCACCGGGACTTCTTCGGTGGGGTATTCGGTCATCCCCTGCGGCCAGAAAGGACGCGAGGACCAGTTGTGGACCTCGCGAACCGGCCCGATGGCGCCGCCCCAGATCCATTCGCAGATCTGGGGCGTCGTCTGGTTGGCCGCCGCGCAGAACATATGTGTCGCCACCCCGGACTGCCGGGACGTGTCGATGGCGAGCCGCGTTTCGTGATAGATGTTCGAGATCGGCTTGTGCGTGATGACGTGCTTGCCCTTCTTCATCGCCGCCAGGGCGACGGTGGCGTGCAGATGATTCGGGGTCATGATGTAGACGGCGTCCAAGTCCCTCTCCTTGTCCAACAGTTCCCGGAAATCGGCATAGGGTATGCACCCATGGTAGGTGCCGGAAGGGCGGTGCTTGCCATAGTAGGTCTCGATCACCTCCCGGCCGACGTCGCGGCCGCAGTGGCAGCCCCGGTCGGTTTCGCCCCAGGACGGTTTGTCCAGGAAACGGCGGATCTTATCCCGGAGCTCATTGCGGAACCAGGGGATGTAGTCTTCGGTCGAGCGATTCGGGTCGCACACGGCCCTGACGGTCACTTCGGACTTGGGAAGAGACTCCATGAGCTGGCGCAGGCCCTGGGTTCCCGAGCCGATGAAACCGATGTTGATCCGGTCGCTGGGCGCCACGAACCCCTCGCCGCCCAAGACGCTGCGTGGAACGATGGTGACGGCGGCCGTCGAGGCCGAGGCTTCCAGGAATCTTCGGCGACTAATGGGTTTTGTAGACACGGCTTTTTCTTCCTCCCGTGATTTTCGAACCTTCCAGACGATAGTCATAGCACTGACAGCCATGGATGACCAGCGAATTACCGCTTCTCTCGTCGGCGTTTCTGTGGGCTGCAACGTCGGCGCCGGAGGCTCGGATCGTCACGGTCGTGCAAACCTTCGGCAGTCGCGGTGCCGCCCGCAATTCGGAAATCGGAAATCTTCAATCCTCTCAGCCGATCGGCTGGCCGGAGGCCATCCCGGGAGGCGTCGTGGCCGGAGTCTCATCGGAGGTGGCGAGGCGCCTGTCGATCTGACGGATCGCAACCCGCAAGACCTTCGCCCACGCCCCTTCCTGTCCGCCCTTCCGGAAGTTTCAACCCAGGCGCCCATTGCCGCTCATTGCAGGGTTTACTGCTCACCAACCCACTCCCGGAAAAAGCAAATTCCTATTCCTTATTCCTTATCTGTCGGCTCTCTCTATCTCTTTCAGAGAAGAAGCGCCGGGCTTCGCTCGCGGAAAGGCGCAGAATCTGGCTCTTCGCCAGTCGGACCAGCCTCGTGTGTCTCCGTTCACCGTGAAGCGGCCAGATCCTCGAGCAACTCGCCGGCCGACCGATAACGCTCGTATGGAAATCGACGCAGGCATCGGTCGATGACTTTTGCCAGGCGCGGATCCAGCCCGGAAACCAGCCTCCCGACCGGAGCCACCTTCCAGTCTCCGAGCGCCGCGATTCGTTGAAGCAGACTCCGGGTCTGGAACGGGTTCCGACCGGTCGCAAGTTCATAGATAGTCAATCCCAGGCTGAACAGATCGGTGCGGTGATCTACCCGTTCTCCCATCAGCTGTTCCGGGCTCATGTATTCGAATGTTCCGAGGACTGTCCCCTCCTGAGTCAGCGTGTCGGTACACGAGTCCATTTCGCTGGCCCCGGTCACGGACTCCGTGAATTTGACGATTCCGAAGTCGAGCACCTTCAGGTGGCCCTCCTTCGTGATCATCAGATTGACCGGCTTGATGTCGCGGTGGACGATGCCCTTGGCGTGAGCGACCGCCAGGACCTCGGCAATCTGGATCGCCAGATTCATCAATTCGTCAGAGCTGAAGTTTCGTCCCCGCATCAATTCCTGCAGCGTTCGGCCATCGACATACTCTTCGGCCAGATAGCGGACGTGGCCTTCTTCGCCTGTCGTGTAGAGCTTTGGCACGCGAGGATCGTTCATCGCTTCAATGGCCCGAACTTCCCGTCGGAATCGACGTTTCTGGACTCTGCTCATCCCGGGTTGGGTGGGGAAGACCTTCAGCGCGGCGGGCAGCCCTGTCGACAGGTCGGTAGCCCGATAGACGGCTGCCGAGCCGCCGGCCGCGATGAGCTGTTCGATCCGGTAGTCTCCCAGAAGACTTCCGGTGGGGAAGGCGAATTCGCGGGCCAAACGATGTGCCTCCATTTCGAGGGCCGGGACTTCGAGCAAGGCACCTGCCGATCGATCTGCCTCGAGCAGCGCCTTGATTTCCTCCAGCAGCTCCCAGTCCGTCCCGCAGGCCTCGACGAGTGCGGTCATCTGAGCTCCATGGGGCAGTCCGACTACTTGGTCGAATATGGTTTCAATCTGTTGCCAGCGATTCATGGTCCGTTCTCCTGGGCTTACCCGACTCTGTGCATCCTCTCTGAGACGTTCAAGATCTCATTCGGCGGAGTAGCCAGGCTCTGGCCAGTCGCCAGTCGCGCAGGACCGTATCGGGTGAAACCTCCAGGAAGTTCGCGGTCTCTGCGACGGTCAGCCCACCAAAGAACCGCAGCTCGATGACTTTTGCCTTTCTCGAGTCGAACCGTGCAAGCTGCTCGAGCACTTCATCGAGCATGACGACGTCGATATCCTCCCGTGCAGTGCCGATACATTGCTCGTCAAGGGTCACCTGGCGTCGACCACCGCCCCTCTTTTCTGAGTCGCGGGCCCGAGCGTAGTCCACAAGAATGCGCCGCATTTGACGAGCGGCAATAGCAAAGAAGTGATTGCGGTCGTGCCAGTCGAGCGCGTCCACTTCGGCGATTTTGAAATACGCTTCATGGATCAACTCGGTCGTCTTCATTACGTGGCCGGTTTGTTCTCTCGACATGTATCGGCGTGCCAGGCGGTGCAGTTCGGAGTAGACGATCGGGATCAGCCGATTCAATGCAGTCTTGTCACCATCCGCCCAAGCATGAAGAAGCCGAGTGACCTCGCCCGGTCCTGTCATGGTTCGACCCTGCCTTAAGCATAGATCAGAGCCGCGCCCGAGCGAAGGTGTCAATAGCCGAAGCGTCTGACGACTACCGATTCGCCACGCTCGGCGATGAGATCTCGAAGGTACTCGATCACGGCCAGATGTCGTGCGATCAGGCAATCCAAGACTCCCGGTGAGAGTATGTCACCGAGTTGTTGACGCAATGTTTCGGGCTGGAGCTTCTGCATCCGCTCCCATATCTCCGGATTGCAGCGTTTGATGCCTTCGGGCAATCGAAGCTCGCGGAAAGGCCTGAACGATCGCGTCGAGTCGATGAGCCAGATCTTCCAGTCGGGGCCGATCAGGATATTGCCGAGATTCCGATCTTCGTTGTAGGTCAAGCTGTCGAACAGGAACATCATCTGGCATTCGTCGTGCCATTTGGCGAAGTCGGGGGGACGCTGTTGCAGTTTGCGGCGCTCGATCTCCGTTATGGCTCCCTCGACCCACGCCTGAAGCGTACCCTTGCGCCCATCCGACAGATGTCCGAAGTCTCTGCCGTTTTGGAAGTTTTCCCGCTCGAAGGTCCGCTCGACAACCGGCGGAACGCGCGGTATCCCGAGCAACTTGCTCAGTCTGTAGGCGGCGAGTTCGTAATAGCAGGAGTCACGGAAGTTGATTTTGGGTCCGCTCGGGCTCTGCCACACGCCCTTGAATTCGTCATGACTCCGGAAGATTGCGTGCATGCGGAGCCCGTCTCTTTCAAGGAGGAGTTTCTTTGGATTCGTGGTCCCCTTTTTGATCCCCTCCAGATCAATGACGGTCGCGGTCCGGAGGAAGCTCTCGACTTCTTCGGGACTCGTGAACGGAAGCACGCGCCCGTCCGTTCCCCGCCAGGAGAAAGTCTCTTTGCCTTCCGCGGGCAGCCACTCAGCTGACAGGAGCAGGACGAGAGCTACCATCTGAATATGGATCCATGTTCGACGAAAGCGGTTCTTTGTAGATTCCATTTCAACCTCTCCTTATCTCCTAATGCGGAAGGAGAGGTTGAAAGGTGGAAGAAGAGTTCCGGAAGGTAGACCGACGACCTGAGAACTCGGTGCGGAAGGGCTTGAGCTGCCTGCCAGGAACAGCCGTCGGTCTATTCGGTTCTTCATCTCTCATTGCTCCTGTCTCGTTCACTCACGTCGGCGAGACCGTCGGCCGACTACGATCGAATGCTGTCGAGAACAGTCCCTCTCGAACCCTCCTTCAAACAGCTGAGGTTCCGGTGGGAGCAGAACCTGTGGCAGAATAGGGCCACTTGATTCTTCGCGTTCATGCAATCGTTCACGGGTGAGTGTCGTCCCGAGCGCAGATTCGACTGGTAGCTCTTTTCGGCTACCGTCTGATGGGGATGTGCTCGGGCCTTCTGTCGGCTTGGGCCGTGATTGGGCTCGTGGAGATGATCCTCGCGGTGCAGGTCGGGTCCTGGATCTACAAAGAGGCGTAATTCGATGTTCATCGGCCACTATGCGGTGGCGCTCGGTGTCAAGCGGGCAGTACCGCGCGTATCACTGGGAGTCCTTTTCGCAGCCACATCGCTCGTCGATCTGCTGTGGCCGATCTTCCTTCTGCTCGGCTGGGAACGGGTCCGCATCGATCCCGGGAACACGGCCGTCACACCGCTGGCCTTCATCCTCTACCCGATTACGCTCAGTGTGGTCGGGGCCGCGGCTTGGGCCGTTCTCTTCGCACTGCTCTACTGGGCCTTCACCCGATACGCCGTCGGTTCCGCGGTCGTCGGTTTCTCAGGAAGACCGAACTCACTCCTGCCGCCCCTGCGTCAGCTTGCCTGGATCGTCTCATGGGGTCGTTCGCACGACTGGGATGCCCACGAACCTTGATCAGAACCGGCGACACACCCCCTACTGCGCGCCGAAAAGGACTATCTTGGCACCGGGACCCTCGAACTTGACTTCAATGACGGCGTGGCCTCTTGAATCGAACTCAACCTTGGCGCCATTGTCCCACCATTTCCTGACTACTGGATTCTGAGTGACGTATCGGAATGTGCCGGGGAAATAGGGCCCCTCCTGCCGCCAGGCGTTCTTGTAGTTGTAGAAGACGACGACGGCGCCTTTGCCTGTCATTGTATTGATCTTCTCGTGTATCTCAGGAGATCCGCCGGTTTTACCAGTTCGGACAGGGAACGCGGCAGTAATGTCCTCTCTGACCTGCTTGTATTTCGATATCGTCTCCCCAAACCTGCGCACGCCTTCGTCAGAGATTCCCGGCAAATCGCCCCATATGCCGTTCTGGCCGAGAATCAGAGAACCGATGTTGATCCATTGCGAATATTCGGGGTCGTCGGGAAGGTAATGGGTCAAGAAAAGCACCGAAGGAATCCAGCTGTCGTAGTCCAAGGCCAGGCGGGCATTAGCCGCTCTCGCCAAACCGGGGAATACAAGAACATTTGCTCCCATGCCGCCGCCCGGCGCCATCTGGGGATCGTCGAGCGAATAGTAGTAGGGACCGTTGTTGATGATGAAATACTTACCTGCGGCCAGAAAGCGCAATCCCACGGCCCGCTCGCCTTCGGTGATGTCGAAATCCACGATCGCGTCAGGATACGCATGGCTGATCTTTTCAGCTACCCGCGCCATCTGCTCGGGTAACTGGAAAGAATAGGATTGAGCCCGTTCTTCCGCGGAATTCGCCTCGGAGCCATGCAAGTGGTGAGGATCATTGCAGCCGTACTGGTCGAAAGCATCCCACTTGAAATACCTGACGCCGAGCTCTCCAGCCAGGCGGATCAGTTCATCCGCGAAGGCGTCTGCAAACGGACTCACCATGCACATCACGTAGCTGTCTTCAGTTTCCCAGACCGGACTCGGGCCGTGGGGTTTCCCGTCGGTCGTCATAATGCATCCCCGGTGCTCACTGAGCATTCGGCTGGAAACCGCGGCCTTCGAGGTGAACCACAGGCCCAAACGCATTCCGTAACCGTCGAGCTTGGACTCGACTTCCTTCAACCCGTCCGGGAACCGCGTGCGGTCAACCGTCCAGTCGCCGGTTTTGCTGAACCATCCGGCATCGATCACGAAAATCTCGATGCCCATGCGGTGAGCTACGTCGATCTCAGCCAGCATCCGGTCGAGATTCATGGTGTCCAGATAGTTGCCCTTCTTCCAGTCATGGTTGCGCTCCTGAAAGTTCCACGTGTTGTAAAAAACGTAGGGTTTTCGGCTTTCGGGATAGGGAGCCTGGTCTTGAAGTAGGAAGGTCCGGAAGGCCTTCTGGACTTCCGCCTGCGGGCCTTTCACGGCACCGATCTCCATCCAAATTGACGTATGGGAATGTTCCGGATCCAGTGGCTCGCCTGCGTAGTAGTTTCCTTTGACGGCCTGCAATTCCAGGTTCTTTCCGGGCGCCAATCGGTAAGCCAGGAAAGAGTCGGGCACTTGCGATCCATGCTCGTAAGCCAGCACCAGACTATCCTTGCCATTCGTTGCAGTGACGACGGGTCCCATCACCCTCTGGCCGTCTTCGAAGTCCCGAGGGCGCAAAGGTGATTCGACCGGCCTGTAGGTGTGGGGTAACTCAAAAAACTCCGACAGATGGAGCTGAGAGATCTCCGGGTATCGGGACAGAGAAATGCCGAAATACCCAAGATTGTCCTCTCCGGCCATCTTCGTCATCACATGTTTTCCCCTGGACACCAGACGATATTGAAATCGAACCACCGGGCCGTCGGCGGGTACTCTGAAAACGCTCTCGAGCGAGAGTTCCGGCAGGCTCTTGAGAGTACCTGTGAATCGATATTCTCGGACGCCGTTCGGAAGTGCTTTCGAATCTGCGGCTTCCCGGACCTTGGACAGTGATGCCGTGATGCTTCGACCGTCAATCTCGAACCGGGGCGGAGCAAGTTCAAAGCTTTGCCCCGGCACCTTGGCAGTGTATCTCCACAAAACCGCGGGCTGCCCGAGGAACTCGATCTTGACTTGGGAGTCGTCGATTTCCGTGGCCCCTGCCCATGCCCAACCAGAGAGAGTCGTCAGGATCAGCAGAAGCGGAAACTGTTTGCGGTAGTCGATCTTCATCCTGTTCACCGATTGGAACTTATTATCTTTCGGGAGAGAGTGTATCTCGGCGGAAACGACTAAGAAAGACGTCCAAGAGGGTGAAAAGGACAGCGGGACCCCGTCGACATTCACTGCGCACTTCCAAACGTTGCGGCTCACCTTGAATCGGGATGCAGTGTAAGGCCGGTGACAGTGACACTGTCAGCCAACTCTTTGATTCCGGAATCCCGTATAAGGGCACAGCAGGACTACACCCGGGCCCAGTCGCTCGACCGGGCCGCCGTTACTGGGGCCATCGTAATCATCCAGACCTACGGAGACCAACTCAATTTCCATCCCCACGACCGGGGCAAACTGACGAATATCTCAAGCTACGAGAGTGATGATTTCGTGAACTGGACGCCACTGAATCCGATCTTCGCCATCAATGACCGCGGTAGTGTCGTCTCCGCCACCCCCGCGCGGCTACACGACCAATGACGACTACTCCATCTTCATGACGATCATCGAGACGTCGTCGTCAGGATGAAGTTCGGCCGAATTCTCTGTGAGATAAGCTTGGAGGCCTTCCACGATCTCAGCAGCCGAACCTGAGGATAAGCGCCTCAGCAACCCGGACAGCGTGACCGTGCCAATCTCCTCGCCGTCTGGGCCGAGGGCCTCGGTCAGTCCGTCGGTGTAAAACAGCAGCAAGTCCCCCGGTGCCAGCACGACGTGTCCTTCCTCATATTGACTACCCCGAAAGGCTCCCAGGAGAATTCCTCCTGTTTCGAGCTCGAGACAGCTCCCGTCCGCCCGCAGTAGGATCGGGAAGTTGTGCCCTGCATTGCAGTAGGACAGCATCCGGTGGCGCTCGTCGAATACACCGTAGAAGGCGGTGACGAAACGATTTGCGGCGGTTGTCTCCCAGAGCAGGTCATTCACCTTCGTCATGATCGTAGAGATTGAATAGTTGTTGCGGATCTCCGCCAGCAGTGATGCCCGGAAGGCCGACATCATCAATCCCGCCGGGATGCCCTTTCCCGCAACGTCGCCAATGACAAGTCCCCAGTGGCCTTCGACGATCTTAAAGAAATCATAATAGTCGCCGCTGATCACGTCCGAAGGAAGATTGACGGCTGCGAGCTCGACGCCGCGCGGTTGCGGCAGGGACTCGGGAAAGAAGTGAAGCTGAGTGAGTCTCGAGGCTTGGAGGCTGTTCTCGAACGCCCGGTGCTCTTCTTGGGGAGACACATCCTGGAGCATGGCGGTTAGAAGCGACTCTCCACCCGACAGAGGCGTTTTGAAAATGGACGCTTCGGCAGGAAAGGTGGAACCGTCTTGGCGACGACCCACGATCTTCCCCCGATCTCCCATGGCACGACCAACCTCGGGAGACGCGACGAATCCTCGCATGTGGTCTCGGTGCAGGGATCGCCAAGGCGTCGGAATGAGGATTTCAAGGGGGCGCCCCAACACTTCCCGCTCGCTATATCCGAAGATCCTTTCGGCGGCGGGATTGAACAGGACGATCCGGCCGTTCGAATCCAGCGTGACCACGGCCTCTCCAGCATATTCAACCATCCCCTCGGCGATGGATCGCATGACGCTCCGTCTGGCTGTCATTTCCTTTCGTTGCCCCTCCACCAGTGTCACAGTTCGACTACCAGCGACTCCGGTCGCCGCTTCGGCCGCCGCCACCCTTCCGCGGGGAGCCTGCGGTCTGGCTTCATTGACGGTCAGAGAGCGACCCTCGAGGCTGGTGCCGTTGATCTTGTCAATGGCGGCCTGCGCCTCAGCCTGAGAACTCATGTCGACGAATCCAAAGCCCTCGGAGCGACCCGTCATTCGATCCGTGATCACGCGAGCCGACTCGACGGTTCCGTGTGCTGAAAACATTCCTTCCAGCTGCCTGTCAGAAATGAAATAGGGTAGACCATCTACGTACAGTTTCTTGCCGTTCATGTCCTCCTCCTGGAAAACTAGTTGTCGTCGACCCTGGAATGCGAACCGCAGAAGGGGGAGAACATGGCTGAAGAACAGAGCGAAGCCAGGTATGGATCGGTCGTTCCTTGGGTTTCTTTCAAAAGGTGAGACTTGGTGAGGTCTTCAGATCGTCTTCTTGAATAGAAGCCATCAACAGACCTCCTAATCGATCAAGCACTTGCAGTATATCTCTTTCTTCGATGGAACGCAAATGCTCTCCCGTCGGTCCGTATGCTCCGGCGAGGCTCAGTGCGAATCTCTGGGAGCCGGCCGTCGCGGAGACACCCGAGCTCCCCTCTGGCCGATTCGATCATCACCCAACCGAGGTTTCCCGCCGCACGGATGCTGCCGAAACCGAAGCAGATGGGCGGCTTGCCAGCGTCGAAAAGCGCCTCCAATTCGGAGGAAAGTGAACGCTCATCTGAAAGGATTCAGGAACCGGTCTGGAATACGGCCTCGTTTGAGGGAGCGGCGATCTGAACGGCCGTTGCTCCCAGGATCAAGTCGCAGCCTTGCGCGGCTGCTGCGATCGCCTCGGACTGAGTGGCGATCAGGGCTTTCTTGATCTGATGCCGCTGCTCGCGCGTGGGTGGGACTGCCGGCGGGGCGGCCTTTCCGGTCGAGCGCACTTCGGGACCAATGGGCGTGACGGGCATCCCCAGACTTTCGATCCAGTCGCGGAAGTCAGGCGGGACGTCGAGGCGAACTTTCTGGCCGCGAGCCTTCAATTCCGACGCCAGAGCTACCGACGGCTGGAAGATGGGCTGCATCTTCGGGGCGGTCAAGTGCTCCTCGATCGGCCGGGCGGTCGGCGTCCCGCTCAGGTCACTCGATTTGGGGGAGCATAGCGGAGGACCGCTGCCGGTTCCAACTGCAGCCGCCTGTTAGGCCCGCAGATCCATCGCCACATAGCCTCGCATTCGGCGGTCACCGCCATATACGTACCAGACTCAGGATAAATCCTTTATTGGTAGGAACTTACGACGTCCATGCGTGCGTGTCACCAGTTTATTGAACATCCTAAAATAGCGAGCCGGGAAAGGAAAATTGAGCGGATTACCAGAACGGGAATCGAAGTGGACTATGCCTGCTGGCCGAAAATCGTACTGACCAGGTAGGCCGTATAGCCTACATAACACGCCAGCATCACAGCACCCTCAGTGCGGCTAATGCGGCCCGGCCCCCGAAATCCATAGCCGATAACGAACAGCGACAGGGTCAGCGTCGCCATGACCAGTATGTCCCGATTGAAGACTTCCGGCCCCACCGCCAGCGGGTGAATTGTACCGGCGATCCCCACCACGGCCAGTGTGTTGAACAGGTTGGAACCCAGGATATTGCCGAGAGCGAGATCGTGTTCGCCCTTCCTGGCTGCAATGACTGACGAAGCCAGTTCCGGTAGCGAAGTGCCCACCGCGACGATGGTCAATCCGATGATCAGGTCGCTGACTCCGAATCCATGAGCAATTTCCACCGCGCCCCAGACCAGGATGCGGGAACTGACAATCAAAAGCGCCAGCCCGACCACCAGCCAAAAGACAGCACGGCGGATGGGCATGGCGCGGACAACGAACTCGTGCTCGATCTCACTTCCCAGCGCATCCGCTCTTTTCCGCAGCCCCTGCCAGATCGTCCAGGCCATCAGCCCGCCGAACACCGCAAGCAACACCACGGCATCGAACCGGGTGATCTGGCCATCCCAGAGCTGCCATGCCGCCAGGGCGGTCACCACCGTGAGGATGGGCAACTCCTTACGCAAGACCTGCGAATGTACGGCGATGGGGCTGATCAACGCCGTCACTCCCAGGATGAGTGCGATGTTGGTGATGTTCGAGCCGTAGGCGTTGCCCAGCGCAATGCCCGGATTACCCTGCGAAGCGGCCAATGCCGAAACCACCATCTCCGGCGCGGAGGTGCCGAATCCGACAATCACCATGCCGATCAGAAGCGGCGGCATACCGAAATGACGGGCGGTGGAGGCCGAGCCCTCGACAAAACGGTCGGCGCTCCAAACGAGGAGTGCCAAACCAAAAGCTACAGCGACAAAGGCCGGTGCCATACGAAATGAAAAGCAAGCGGTAAGTAGTTCAAGCCCAAGAATTGGGTTTTGAGATTCTCACAATCGATTGATTATAAGAGGAGTATTATGTCGCACGGTCGTCGCGTGGTGGTTGCGGCGTGTCCTGGAGCGCCGAAGTCCACGACAGCGTAGCCGGCCTCCAGCGAACTCTTGGCCAACTGCTCCTTCAATTCAAATCCTCCATGGTCGGCGGCGATTCCGATGCGTTTGCACATTCCTGGGAATGCTGTCACCAGGTCAATCATATGTGCCTCCCGACACGGTCCACGTTCATGATCGCCCTTTCCGGAGCAGGGCGCTTTTCGATTTGATGCAGGCGATCAGATCGCTCCGGGACTATTCGAACGCACCAATCTTTTCATCAAGATTCCGGGCACCCGCGAAGGTCTTCTGTTCCGGTTTAGGATTGTGCCAGTAGCCGTCTGCTTGGACGACCATGTACGACACGCTGAAGAACGAGGACTTCTCAACTGAGAAGGAGGACCGGGTCAAGGGTATGACCCCGACCGACTACCACTATTCTATCCTCTTTGGGTCTCTCGCCAGCAAGGAGAAGTTCAGCAGCAGCGAGAGAGGCAAAGTCAGAAGTGCGGCCGCGGCGATGGGAATCGGAATGCGTAGCGAGCGAGTGATGTAACGGGCACTCCGATTCCAGGGCTTCAGGACGGTTCAAGGACCCGGGTTCGAACCTATGTCCTTACAACCCGCATTTCGACGTCCTGATCGAGCTGGAAACTGAAGAGTTGTTCGACCCCAAACTCCACCTCCTTGCCGGACGTGGCGAGGACCGCGCCGGTTCCAGCCCCTGCGCCGATCGCCCCGCCGATCGCCGCACCTTTTCCGCCGCCGGCGATCGCCCCGATCACGGCTCCGATACCGGTGCCAATGCCGACCTTGGTGGCGTCCGCCTTACCCGTGCCCTGCGCTTCAAAGAGCAGGATATTGGTTCGGATCGCGTAAACCTCCTGCCCCACTTCGATACTGGTCAGAGCCACCGAAAGAGTGGCACGACCCTGGACCTTCCCCGATGCCTTGACGTTCGAAAGCCGCCCGACCACTTTGCTTCCTCGAGGGGCCACCAGTTTTCCGTCCACAACGAGGTCATCTTCGAGTGTCGCTTTAAACATGTCTCCGTCCCGGTTCTGCTTTGAACTGATTGCCTGATCGAGACGCGTTTTGATAGGAGTCCCTTCCGGAAGAACTTCAGTCGCGGACTGACGAGGAGGCGCCGGCACGGCGGTCCGGGCCGTTGCGGCTTGTTGAGGAGCGGCCTGGGCACTGGCGGCAGGCGTTCGAGACGCCCGGGACGATTCTGCGGGGGGTCTTGACTCGGAGCCTTCTGCCCGTCCAGAACCGGACGCCTCAAAATCACGTTGGCTCTCGATGATCGTTTGAAGGGTCAAGCCCGTGGGCAACTGGCCGGTGGGCAGTTCGGGGTGCACCCTTTTGAGATAGTCGAGGACCAGCCGGTATTCGTCGTAGGAGAGCCCGGTCCTCGCTCCTTCAGAGATTTGAGCGACGTTATCCGGGGTGATGGTCTGGCTGAGGAGATCGCCCGGTTGTTGCGAGGTGGAACTCGTCGAACAGCCAGGCAGGACGATCAAAAGTGCCAATGCCATGAAAGATATGGGGTAAATGGAAAATCGGGATTTCGCCATGTTCGTATTCCTTTTTACTCGAGGTCCGCAATTCTCTTTGTGGACTCTATCTGTTCGGCGACATAACCTTTCAAACCGTTGGATTCACCGACATCGCCTCCCGAAAGGTGCAATTCCGCGTCGCCATCCGCCATTACTTACTCAGTACTCCCTTATGGATTTTCACTCTCGGCAGATGGTGTGTCGGTGCAGTGCCGCTCGCGGCTCTGGTCAATTGCTCCGGGAAGAAGGTCAACTCCCTATACGGAGTCCGCTGAGGGAGTGGAAAAGACCGAAGACACTCAGGAGCCACAAAACCACGGCAATGACCACCACGACATTCAGGATTCTCTTGATGGAACCCTGCATTGGGATGAAGCTGTTTACCAGCCAAAGTAGAACACCAATCACAACCAGAACCATGACGAGTTGAAGTAAAGGCATGATGACTCTCCATTGTATTGGGAGCAGACCTCGACGGCCGCTCCCCATTTAGCACCGTTGACAAGGTTTCATACTGATCCGGCCCCGAAACGTAAACCATTCCAGATAGTCGGTCTCATTTTTCTTATTTCCGTTGTCGGGCGATCTCTCTTCAGAATCGGACCCGACCAATCTAAGCGATGGCGACGGTCTCCACTATGCCGGCGGTTATCGGCTGAAGCGGACCGAACGAAGCATGCTCTGAAAGGTACCCTCATAATTCCTGAAGTCGCGATCAGGCGCGACGAACACTATGAAGAGCAGGCCTTCCGGTCGCTGCACCGTGACCAGCCAATTCGTTTCGCGACCTCCGAGCGGCGAGTCGTTGGTCAAATAGGTGGACTCAGCCCCCTGCCCGTCGATTCGGAAGTAATCCGGTTGGCTGACAATTCGCATCCCGGGGTTGGAGTGGCTGAGCTCGTCAATCAAACTGCTCGTTGCACTTTCCAGGAGTCTCTGTTCCTGATCACTCTGGGACGTTTTCGAGGGCATTCCAAAGCCTTCTGGCTGTAGTCGTTGAAGGCTGCGACGCTCAATCAGCGGCTCGTAAATGTTCACGATGACGCCGTAAGCCAGGGCCTGGTTGCCTCGGCCGTCGCCGACGATGCCCCGCTCGGGTGCAATCGTGACGGTCACATCTCCCTGTCCGTAGGCCTGCCAATTGTCCGGATGATCGATGCGCAAAGTGGCGTTTTCGAAGCCTTTCGACCGGTTTGAAGGCCGGTCGGGCTGCGTGTTGCCCGGTGCGACGGTTCCCGATTGCTGTTGCTCGGTGGGAATGGAGACCCGCTGCTTCTCCCGAACAACCACGTCGTAAGTTCGGCCGGCCCACTCATACCTGAGAAGCAGAGACTTCGGCTCACTGATGGGATCACCGCCCATCGACGAGTTGGTCACCTTGAGGTCCAGCCGGCCGTTCTCCACGAGAGACTGCAGACGCTGGCGGACGTCGATATATTTGTTCTTCGCACCGTAGCTTGCGCCCACGATCCGTAATTCGGAACCTGCGGATTGGCCGCCCGTGCTCCCTTGCGCGATTCCCGTGCCGTTATTGGCCGGAGGCCCAGCGAGACCGTGGGCATACCGTTTGATGTCCTGGAACGCCCGCGAATCGGTCATAGAATTGCGCCGCGTGCCGCCGAGGTTGACAATCTCCTCGTCCACGCGCCCTTCACGGTTCTCCGGGTTGGGATGACTCGAGAAAAACGTCGGCGGCTGGCCGCCCTGGCTTTCCGCCTGGATCTTCTGGAAGAACTGGGCCATGGCCTGCGGGTCGTAACCCGAATCGTAGAGGATTTGCGTGCCCAGGACATCGGCCTGGCTTTCGGCATTCCGCGAGTACTTCAGCAACAGGGAGTCGACTGCAAATCCTGCACCGAGTTGCGCCAGCACGGCGCCCGTCGAGTTGCTGCCCAGTGCGCCTCCCAGGATGGCCAGCGGCACCTGAGCAATGTAGGCCTTCGAGGCCTGGTTGGTTCCGTGGCGAAGGGCCACGTGGGCGATTTCGTGGGCGATCACGCCGGCGAGTTGTGCTTCGTTATCAGCGGCATCGATCACGCCGCGGTTAATGAAAAGAAAACCCCCGGGCAGCGCGAAAGCATTAATGGACGGGTCGTTGACGGCTTTGAACTGATAGGGAAACTTCTCACCCGGTGCGTGGGCCGCGAGTTTCCGTCCCAAGTCGTTCAGGTACCGGTCGACCCGCGAGTTGTCGAGCATTTGCAGTTGCCGCTCAGCCTCGACCGAGGTCTGTTGACCGACTTCGACATCCTGCTGGGCGGAGAACATGTTCCAACCGGGCTTCAGTTCCGTGCGGCCGGCCCAAACCAGCGGCGCCAGAACAAGCATTACCACGGCTATGAACATCATGGACCGTGGCTTTCTCCGGCTGCTATCTACTATCTCTTTCCTGTCCATTTCTGGCTCCTCCTGATTTCCTCATCGTGATGGCGGCCGGCTTGCTTGGGCCGGCCGCCATCCCAAACGTCACTGGCGATACTTCGGAACATACTTTTCGAGCGACGTGATGAAGGGTCGAACCACCTGATTCGTTCTGACCTTGCCCTTGAGCAGGATGTCTTCTCCGGTCACCGGGCGTCCATAGACCGCCTCGTTGGCGCTGTCATCCATCGTGATGCTCGCGCCCTGCAGGGAGACTCCTGCAAAGAGTCCTTTGCTGCGGGAGTAGGAGTAAATGGCGGAGCTGAGTGTGATGTCGGTGGAACCACTGGCGGTTCTGCCCACCGGTCCGGCTGCCACTGAGGCGTCTCCACCCAGGGTGAATTTCCCCTTGAGCAACGGCTTGAGGCCGTCTTCGTTGGTGAAAACCAGGACTAGATCAGTGGCGGAGCCCCCAATCTGAAAACCCACACTTCCGCCACCGACGGTGATAAAGGCGGGGGCGGTCCAGCTGCCGTCTGTGCTTCGACGGGCGATCAATCCCTTGCCGTAACGTCCGCCCACGATGAAAGCGCCCTTGACCACATGCGGGATGATGGCGATCGCATGGGCTTTTTCCAACAAATCCCCGGGAATCCCCTGGTCGGGAGCACCCATGATTTCCGACAGAACGCTTCCGGCTTTTCGGGCCCGTTCGGACTCGTCTGCCACGTCGCCCTGAACAGGCTGGTCAGTCCTGTCTGCGAACCGACTTGCCTGCATGTCCAGCTTCACCCCCAGGGCGTCCTGGGTCTTCTGGTCGAGCATTCCGTTAGGCTCCAGACTGTTGCTCTTCTGGAACTGCCGAATGGCTTCGCCTGTCCTCGGTCCCATAAGCCCGTCGAGCGGTCCCGGGTTAAAGCCCTTGTCTTTCAGGATCGTCTGAACGTCCTGGATGGTTTGATCGGGGCTGACCGCCACAAGAGAGGCTGTCAGCAGCGCGATCGTCACGAGAATCAAAAACGGTAAAGTGAATATTCTTTTCATCCTAATTCCTCCTCGGGAGCAAGGACCTCCCTAACCTGATGAGATGTGTCTTTCGACATGCGCCCTTTTGACAGATCCTGGCAGGTCGATTGCCAGCCTCTTCTTTGTACCCTTTGTCGAATGGCGCGTCAGTTCAGCATTGCTCACCCAGTTGGTCAGAATTGCTCTTTGCTTTTCTGGACGGAGTTGATTCCTTGGGTGAGGGCGGCCTGGTCGGTCAACCGTTGCGCATGGCAACGGCGGCGGTCATCAACGGCCGCAGCTCGGCCCGGCTGGAAAAGAAACTGCTGATGCGGTCGGAGCTGCTTTGCGCCGGGTCCCGAAACGTCCGCAGGAAACTGATGACGACTTCCGGCTCAACAAGTCGAAGAACGAAGGTCGAGACGTCACCTTGCGGCGGCGGCGAGCCCTCCGGAACCATTGGGCCGAGCGGCTTCCGCACCCGGCACAGGTCCGGGCGACTCCACTTCCCTAATCAGAGTCCAGCACCTTCCGGACCTTGCCGGTTAAGTCTCTTGTTGAGAAAGGCTTCTGAATAGAGTGCACCCCTTCGTCCAGCAGGCCGAGGTGCGGGGTAGCGTCGGCCATGTATCCCGACATGAAAAGGAACTTAAGATGTGGACAGAGGGAAAGCAGGTTTCTCGCCAGATCCCGGCCGTTCATCCCCGCCATGGACACATCGGTCAAAAGCAGGTCGATCTCGTCGGCGTGCTCTCGGACCAGGCGGGTGGCCTCATCGGGGGTGCTTGCCGACATCACGGTATAGCCTTGCTTTTCGAGCATTATCGCGGTCAGTCTCTGGATGGTCGGCTCGTCATCCACCAGCAGGATGGTCTCCTGGTTGTGCTTCAGCATTCCCGGCATGCCTTTCGTCGGTGCCTGCTCCACCTCGCCCAAATACTTGGGTAGATAGATCGTGAACGCTGTCTTCTCTCCTGGAGCGCTGCTGACAGAGATGAAGCCGTTGTTCTGCTTCAGGGCGCCATAGACCGTGGCCAGGCCCAAACCGGTGCCCTTTCCCACCTCTTTAGTCGTGAAAAAGGGTTCGAAAATGTGGGCAAGCGTCTCCTTGTCCATGCCGCAACCGCTGTCGCTGACGACGAGCCGCACATACTCCCCGGGGTTAAAGCCCGGATGGGCCGTACAATCGTCCGCATCCAAGATACTGTTACTTGTCTCGATAGTGATTTTCCCGACTTCGGCGATAGCGTCGCGGGCGTTGATACACAGGTTGGCCAGGATCTGATCGAACTGGGACCGATCCACTTCGACCGGCCACAGGTCCTCCTGCGGCCGCCAGTCAAGCTCGATATTTTCGCCGATCAGCCGGCGCAGCATTTTCAGCATTCCCGCCACAGTTTCGTTCAGGTCCAGCACCTCGGGCATGATGGGCTGCCTGCAGGAAAAGGCCAACAGTTGCCGTGTGAGGTCGGAGGAGCGCCGGGCCGCATTGCGGATTTCCAGGAGTTCGGCATGGAGCGGCTGGGCCGGATTCAACTGCTCGATAGCCATTTCCGCATACCCGAGAATCACCCCCAGCATGTTGTTGAAATCGTGCGCCACCCCGCCCGCCAATTGGCCCACCGATTCAAGTCTCTGGGCCTGCCGGAGCTGGTCTTCGAGTCTGGCTTTCTCCTCCTCGGCGAGTTTGCGCTGGGTGATGTCGCTCATCACGACGCGGCACTTGGTGGACACGCCGTCGGTATCCGGCACGGCACAGGTCGCCAGATGTGCCCAGAATACCGTTCCGTCGGCATGCACCATCCGCAGCTCGCACTCTTGCGGATCGCCAGTCGCAAAGACCTGTTTGCGGTGCAGGTAATAGACATCCTGTGCTTCCTCGAGGATGAAGCGGGACAATGGCTGCTTGACCAGCACACCTCTCGCCACGCCAAGCAGGGTCGCAGCGGTGAGGTTGGCCTCCAGGATCAGACCCGCTTTGCTGACCGTGCAGTAACCGATCGGTGCCAGGTCATAGAGGTCGAAGTAGCGTGCCCGCGAGGCCTCCAGTTGCTCCTGCGTTCGGCGCAATTCTTCGTTCTGCATCTCCAACTCAATCTGGTGTACCTGCAGCTCATGGAGTGTACGCCGGGCTTCTTCGGGTGACAGGTCCTCGAGTCTGTCCGGGGACAGGGTGCTCCTTTTCCGGGCGATCTCTTCGGCCCTTTCGCGAAGATCGTTTTTCGGGTTTGCCGACGGAACGGCGTTTTCCGTCCGGTACTCCTCACTTGCCATCGTGAGCCCCTTTCGCTTTTGGGCGGCGCTTCTTCCGCCCCGTCTCCGTCTGCTCTTGAAGCCGGCGGCCCGTGATTTCCGCGCAAACGCCGAACCACTTCACGATGCGGCTATCCACCTCGGGCAAGGCTGTCGCGCGCGTTTCGAACCAACGGTAGTCGCCGATGTGGTGACGGATGCGGTATTCCACTGTAATAGATTTCCCAACCGTGGGCTCGGTCTTCAACCCGGCGATCAGCAGCCTTCGGTCATCCGGGTGGATTTGGTCGATCCACCCGTAACCCAGCTGTTCGGCCTCCGGCGTGCCGGTAAATTCGACCCACTGCGGGCTCAGGTAATCGGAGAAGCCATCGGCCCGGCACGTCCAAACCAGCTGCGGCAGGGATTCCGCAAGATGCCGGAAGCGAGATTCACTCTCCTGCAGCGCTTCCCGCGTCAGTTTCGTCTCGGTGATGTCGACAAAGGTGATCACCGCACCTTCGATCACGTTGTCCAAGGTGCGATAGGGCCGGATGCGAAGCGTGTACCACTTGCCATCCGCGGTCCGCACTTCCACCTCTTTGGGAACGAGGGTGTCCAGCACCGCCTGCGTGTCGGCCACCAGGCGATCGTAGTTCGTCAGATTGGAGACGATATGGCCCACGGGCCGACCCACATCGCTCAGGATCAGATTGATGATCTGGGTCGTGGCGGGGGTGAAGCGCAGGATGCGAAGCTGATAGTCCACAAAGACCGTAGCGATGCCGGTGCCGGACAGCAGGTTGTTCATGTCGTTGTTGGTCCGCAGCAAATCGACGATCTTTGTTTGTAGCTCTGCGTTGACCGTGGCAAGTTCCTCGTTGACGGATTGCAGCTCCTCCTTAGAGGTCTCAAATTCCTCGTTTGTGGATTGCAGTTCCTCGTTGACCGAGTGCATTTCCTCATTGGAAGATCTGAGTTCTTCGTTGGAACTCTCCAGTTCTTCGTTGGTGGTTTGAAGGTATTCTTCCTTCGCCTTCAACTCTTGTTTCAACGCCTCGATGCGGGCGTCGGCGTCCCTGTCATCGTGGACGCCCGCCCCTTCGATGGAATCCAGAACGGCGGCCCTGTGAGCCTGCCCGGGGTCGAGGGGCGGTGCATCCTCGAGAACGATCAGGTAAAGGGGCTCCTCCGAGTCCGCGGCAGGGCCTCTTTCCACCCGGCGCACGGTCACGTTGGTTGTGGTGAAGTCTCCGTTGGTTTTGATCCGCAGTCCCGGGCAGCGCACGATTACCTGGCCAGAGGCGGCTTTGTGCACGGCCGTAGTCAGTTCGCGGCGCAACCCTTCGCGGGCCATCTTGAGAATGTTGTTGACGCCGGCCTCGCCCGGCTGCGGCTCCAGGTACATCCCGGCACGGCCGTGAAGATAGAGGAGGTCTCCCCGTCCGTTGACTAACGCGGCGGCCGGAGCGATTTGATCCAGCAGCGCCTGTTCGGTCAACTCGCGCAACGTCAGCTTTCCCGTATCGGCCATCTCTCCAGCGGCCGGCGGGGACCCCACATCTCTTCCCGTCATAGGCAGAAGAACCCGGCCCAGGGCTGCGGGCTGCCTATTGAGAAGATCTTCTTTTCGCCGGTACAGCTTCCACTTGCGGTTCACCGCGACAAAAAGGTCGTTGTGCTCCCCCACGGACTCCGACGTCCCCAGGAAGAGAAAACCGCCAGGGTTCAAGGCGTAGTGGAACAGGGGAATGAGCCTCCCTTGCAGGTCGCCGCCCATATAGATGAGAAGATTGCGGCAGCTGAGGAGGTCGAGTTTGGAGAACGGCGGGTCTTTGATGACATCCTGCTCGGAAAAAACAAGCATGTCCCGGATCGAATTGCGGATGCGGCAAGAGCTACCGCCGGGCTCGGTATGAAAGAAACGCGACATTCGCGCCGGCGAGATGTCGGCCGCGATACTGGACGGATAGAGTCCGGCCCGAGCCTTGGTAATCGCCTGGCTGTCAATATCGGTCGCGAAGATCTGCACTTTGACCCGTTGCTTCAGCGCCATCTGATACTCGGCGAACAGGATGGCCAGGGAATAGGCTTCCTCGCCGGTGGCGCAACCCGGCGACCAGACTCGGATGACCCCGTTCGCGGGTCTGTCGGCAAAGAGCTTGGGGAGGACCTGTTCCTCGATCGTTGTGAAGGCCTCCGCGTCCCGGAAGAAACTGGTCACGCCGATCAACAAGTCGCGAAAGAGAGCTTCCGTCTCGGTCGGAGTCTGCTGCACGCACTTGACATACTCGTCCATTGTTTCGATCTGGTGGACGGCCATGCGCCGTTCAATGCGACGGCGGATCGTGTTCGGCTTGTACTGGGAGAAATCGTGGCCTGTCTGGGCGCGCAGAAGGACATGTATCTTTTTCAGCGCGTTTTTGGCTGTGGACACCGGTGGTGCGGGGGGCCGAGGGTGCTTGCCCAAAGCGTGCGCCGCATAAGCGATGAGTACGCCCGGCATTTCCGCCGGTGGCAGCACGTAGTCCACCAGGCCGGTGGCGATGGCGCTGCGGGGCATGCCGTCGTACTCGGTGGAATCGGGATTCTGGACCATCACCATGCCGCCCTCTCCCTTTATCGCCCGCGCTCCCAGGGTGCCGTCGCTGCCCGTGCCCGACAGAACAATGCAGATAGCCCGCTCGCCCTGGTCCTGGGCCAGGGAACGAAAGAAGAAGTCGATCGGCAGGCGCTGGCCGCGCGGGGCGGAGGGTTCCATCAGTTCGAGCGTCCCGTTCAGAAATGCCATGTCCCGGTTGGGCGGGATGATGTAGGCGCAGTTGGGCAACACCGTCATCCCATCCACGACCTCGGACACCTGCATGTCCGTGTAGCGCCTGATGAGGTCGGTAAGGATGCTTTTGTGATCCGGGGCCAAGTGTTGCACCAGCACAAAGGCCATGCCGGGATCGATGTCGACGGGCATATTGGAGAAGAAAGCTTCGAAGGCCGCCAGTCCGCCGGCCGACGCGCCGATGCCGACGATGGGGAACCGGTCGAACAAATACTCAGTTGTTTGGTTCGCCGCGATGGCCTCACTATGGCCCGGCGCTTCCACTGTGTTCCGCTCGGCCTTGCGTCTGGCTGTCATCGGGTTCTTCTCCGCGCGGTAAGCTGCTTCCTTTCGCCGCCATCCACACTTCCCCCATGGCGCCATGGTCGTTTTCAGCGCCCGAGTGTTCGAGCAGGGCCTGCCGGTGACGACCTTATTGAGGATGGGGATGGCCGTCGGGCCCGCTCGCCTGGTCAGAGCTGCAAGGTCGTTCTCCGCTTCGCGAAACGGACATCGCCCCGATCTTCTCCAGCTCGTTCTGATTCTGCATGAGATGCCTTTCGCGTGACTGGGATCCTTGGACACGCGAACATCCGCCCCCCCCCAAAAAAGCGCAATCACAGCAGGAGCCAGTCCAAGGAATCCCGTTTCCTGGCAACCTGGATTACAAATAAGTATACAGCAGTGGATTATGGCGATGTTGATCGCGTCCGCGACCGTCATGGGCGGGGTGATGAGGTCATGATCGAGGTCAACGTCGCCGGTCGATCCGGACCTGCTTCCGGCCGCGCCTGCGCGGCCAAGTACCCGTCGATCCCTTGCTCGATCTTGGGGGGGAACGTCTGAACCGGTCCCACGAGTTGGTCGCGATATTGCGGGACTCAGCCAGTGCCTGGCGGATCGGCATCAGACCCTTGAACTGATTATTACCGGGACTCACCTGACGGGGCGATCTCGGTACCGGTAAGTTCTCCGGAGACAATGAGCTCGACGAGCCGATTGCTCTGCCGGCCCGCAGCCGTGCCGTTCGTGGCTACCGGCTGTGACTTGCCGAACCCTTTGGCCGGAGACAGGTTCATCCCCGCAATCCCCTGTTCGATGAGATAGTCGCGCACCGCGTTTTCCATCACGACCAGGTTGCTCGGCAGGGTCACCGCGAAGTAAGGCTCCGCCGTCACGGCGAGACCGAAGACCTGCAACTCAGTGGTCACGTCCAGCTTGCTGTTGGTTCCTCCGTTCAGAAGGATCTCACCCAGGTTGGGATGTTCGGCCTGCCGGGGTAATTGCCCAGAGCACGTACGTGAGGTATTCAACGTTGACCTCAGTCAACAAGACGCTAGATCGATCGCCGCCGACCGGCAAGCATGTTGAACACAAAGATGATGAGCGCGATCACCAGCAGGGCGTGAATCAGGCTGCCTCCCACTGACATAGAAAAACCGAGAAGCCATAAAGCCAACAAAACCAATATGATAGTGTATAACATAGTAACTACTCCTTGCTCTCTCATTTGAACGGTGGGATGTTCCACCGCCTATCCTGATCATATGCATGCATGACTGGGGTGTCAGTTCTGTTGGGCTCTCCCCTCCGGTCAAAACTGCTCACAGGTAGCTAACTTCCGATTCACCCTTAAGGAATACAGCCACGCAGAAGTGCAATAGAGGTTGATCCGTGTTCCTTTCGTTCCCTATTTGCCCGGTCGCCTCAGCTCTTTGATCCGTACACTCTCGGGTCCGGATCCCATCAAGACGGAGAACTTGCGCGTTTTGTCATAACTTTCCAGGGCGATCACGACAAGGCTGGTCATGGGCACCGAAAGAATCATACCCAGTGGTCCCAGGACCCATCCCCAGAAGACTAATGAAAGAAACACAACCAGAGTCGATAATCTCAAGCGCCTGCCCATCAGCTTTGGCTCCAGGAGATAGCCAAAGACGACATTGATTACCGCGATGCCGACAAGAGCTAGAATGGCAGACGCCGGCCCGAGCGTGAGAAGTGCGATCAGGAAAGGAGGAAGGGCAGCAATGACTGAGCCAACATTGGGCACATAGTTCAGTAGAAAGGCGAGTGTTCCCCAGAGCAGCGGATAATCGACTCCGAGGAGGATGAGCCAAAGCCAAATAGCAATACCGGTAGCCGCGCTGATCAGTGTCTTAATGACCAAGTAGTTCTGCGCGTTCCGACTGAACTGCTCCATCGTAGAGAGCGACCTCTCGGGGTCTTTAAACGCCACCCGCAATTTCACAGGCAGCTCCGCCACCTCCAGAAGGATGAACACGACCGTAATGAGGATCAGAAGCGCATTGGTGAAAACAGTGCTCAGGGCCGAGAAAATATCCCCTGCTAGGTTCATCACCCATCCCGGGTGCAAGGCGCCGGACAACTCTTCCGCTGGAATCTGAATGCCTTTCTTGTGCAACTGTTCTATCGTGGATGCAATACCAGTCGCTAACTGCTCTTGATAGCCGGGCAGAGAACGCAGGAACTGATTCAGCGACGAACCGATCAATGCTCCTAAGAAGAATCCCAAAGCCAGAATGATCACCAGAATGAGAACAAGCGCGAGGATCTTCGGAACACCCTTGCTTCGCAACCAGAACAACGGTGGAGCGCAAATGACCGCAATAAAAACCGCCAGAAGAAAGGGGACCAGGATGGGGCTGGCCGCCTTCATTCCCGCTACCAGAATGACAAAACTGGCCAGGATCAATGGCAGAGGCGTCTTGGCCGTGGAATTCACTGCGTCACCCATGAAGTTTCTGCTGAACACCCAGTTCGTCGTTCGGGTACCCGCCACAATGACCAGCATATAAACCTGGTCATCGCAGCACCTGTTCTGTTTCCCCGGTTCAATGCGCTGAGCGTCGATTCAGTGGCGCCACCCGCCTCGGATTATTGGTGTCTCATCCCAGCGCCTGGATCACCCATCATTCCACGGCGATGCTCACCCATTTCCTTCCACATGCCACCGTTAGCTGCCCCTCCCTCCCAACAGTTGTTCCAGGAAAACTCGTGTCGGGCTTGGTCCGTGTCGCCGCTGAGCCAACCTTGGCGCACTTGACCTCCGCGTAGCCAATCCGCCTGGCCGTAGAATCGGCTGCAAGAACCGCTTGGGTCACTCGCTGTCGGATGGGGTTCGAGCTCGACCGTTTGGTCACCGCTCCCGATCATCAAAGCCTTGTCTTCAATGGGCTGACGGTTCTTGAGATCCTGGTCCCAGGTTTGGACCATCACCTCACCAGTGTCCGCGTTGGCTACGATTTCGGCCTTCGCCTGTCCGTTATCCATCGTCACCACTTCGCCTCCGTTCGGACCTGTCTGTGTCGATGAGCAGGACTGCAAAGTCAGCATCGCTAGAAGCAGTCCGATTCCGCTCAGAACTCCGATAAAGAGTTTCATATTTGAATCTCCATTCTGGTTTCGGATGCGGGGCCCCCGCATCGAATGATTCTGGTTCTTTCTCATGCCGTACGGCCGGTTCCGGTCTTGCCCAGCGCCGCCTTTGGCCTGAACCCACTGTACTTTCGGGCGATTCGCTGGTCTGCTCTATTTTGCGCGCCGGTCTGGTCAACATTGCTCACCCCAGCGTCGACAGTACCTTTCCTCGCGGCCAGGGCGGCAGAGACGGCCACCACCAGAGGTGTGCAGAAGTGAACAGACGTCCGTTCACTTCTGCACTGACGTCACTCGTCGCCACATCTATCCTAAGGGGAGTATGGAGAAGCAGCGGGACAGCCATGGAGGCCAGTCCGCCGGCTTTCTCTCTTGATGGGAAAAGAATGAAGGATTTGTTCAAAGACAACTGATGGGATATCAAACAATTGGAGAGGCTATAGAAGTACATTCAATTCCAGGGAGAGATGACGATGGGGACCTCTGTGCGCAGGAAGAGTTTCTCTAATCGTGAAGGACCACACTGAGGAGGCCGCTATGGACCGTCAAGCCTCCTTCGTCCCCGTAATCGATGAAGCCGAGCTTCCTGAACTTGTTCATGAAATGACTGACCCTCGAGCGAGTGGTGCCCACCATCTCGGCCAGATTCTCCTGGCTGATCCTCGGCAGCACCGGTTCAGCCCGGCTCTCCTTGCCGAAATTGGAAAGCAGTAAAAGGATCCGAGCCAGCCGCTTCTCGCTCGAGTTGAAGAGCTGATCGACGAGATCCGCTTCATACCGGATATTGCGCGACAGCAGATGGGTGACGAACATCTCCGAGATCTCGTGCTGATCGTGGAGAAGCTTCACCATCAGGCTCTTGTCCAGCCGGGTCAAGCCGCAATCGGTGAATGCCGTTGCCGTTGACATGCGAAAGGGTTGACCGGCCAGGCAACCCTCACCGAAGAAATCACCGCTGTCCAGAATTGCGATGATGGCCTCTTTGCCCTGTTGGGAGGTAACCGAGAGCTTCATCTTGCCGTGCCGGAGAAAGAAGACGCAATCCGCCGCGTCTCCTTCCCAGTAGACGGTGCGGCTCGCGCCGTATTCCAGCGCTCTCGCTTCAGGGATCCCGGAAAGGAATGACTCCCAATCGACAATCCGATCTTTCTTTGTCGCCATGGACATTTCCTCTAGCCTGGATTTCCACGGAGGGGAATCGGCCTGACACTGGCCTTGAGAGTCGATCGTCCGGGAGCCTGTGATAGCGGCATTCGAGGTCATGTCGAGTCTTGCGCGTGTTAATCTGTATCTTCGCCGTTGTGTCACTCAGCACGGTGATTCATGGAGTGTGTACTCACAGGCAGAGCCTCTGCACTCCCTCAGCAACCCCTCGAAGAGGCCCTTTATTTCTGGTTTTCATGCGAACTTGCGTTTTTCAAGATGAGATCTGTCGGGGCGATGTAGTAATGTGCATATGTGTACGACGGCGCAGTTACTGACTTAACAGAGTGTCGACGTTACTTCCTCGAGCCCCGGGAGCCTCGACAGCGTCAATATGAAGCCTTGAGAGCCTATTTCGTCGAGAACCTGCCGTCGGCCGAAGTAGCCAGGCGTTTCGGCTACACACCCGGTTCCTTCCGGGTCCTGTGCCACGCCTTCCGCCGCACGGCCGAACCGGACTTCTTTGCGACGCCGGCCGGCGGCCGCCGCCCTTCCTCCCGGCCGGCCCGGGCGCGCGAGCAGGCCGTGGAGCTCCGAAAGAAGAACTACTCCGTGTATGAGATCAGTGAGACGCTCCAGGAGCGCGGGCTGGATCTGAGTCCCACGGCGATCCGCCAGATCCTGCGGGAAGAGGGGTTCGCACCGCTTCCCCGTCGTCTGGACGAGGAGCGTCCGAAGAGACCGGGGCCTGAAGCCGAAGCGGTCGCCGACGTGCGGGCTTTCGAGCTGACCGAGACTTCCTTCGAGACGGTGTGCGGCGGGCTGTTTCTGTTCCTGCCGGATCTGGTCCGTCTGAACTTGGAAGGCCTGGCCCGGAAAGCGGGACTGCCGGGTTCCCGGATGATTCCGCGGGGCCATGCCCTGCGCTCGGCACTCACTTTGAAGCTGTGGTCCGTCGAGCGCAAGAGCCACGTCATGGCCCTGGTCGCCGACCCGGGACTGGCCCTGTTTACGGGCCTCAATGCGATTCCCAAGAAAAGCTATCTGTCGGAGTACTCGCACGGCATCGATCATGGGCGCACGCTGCGTCTGTTGGCGGGTTGGCAGGATGCTGTTTCGGGGGAAGGCTGGACCGACGGCGATTCCTTCAACCTGGACTTCCATTCCGTTCCCTACTACGGAGAAGACCCGACCGTCGAGCGCCATTACGTGTCCATGCGCTCGCGTCGCCAGCCGAGCGTCCTGGTGTTTCTCGCCCAAGACTCCACCAGCCGGACCTTCTGCTATTCCAACGCCGACCTGCGCAAAGGGGACGAGTCCGAAGAGGTCTTCCGATTTGTGGAGTTCTGGAACAAGCAGCAGGGTCAGCTGCCGCGCGAGCTGGTCTTCGATTCCCGGTTGACCACCTACGGCTCGCTGGCACGCCTGGATCAGATGGGAGTCCGGTTCATCACCCTGCGGCGCCGCGACGCCCGACTGCTGGACGAGATCGCCGCCTTGCCCCGCTCGGCCTGGCGCACCATCGAGTTGGACAACGTCACCCGGCGTTTTCGCACCCCTCGGGTCCACGAAAGCGCCGCGACCCTCGGCGGCTGTGCTCTGCGTCAATTCTTCGTCCAGGATCTCGGACACGACGAGCCGACCATCCTGCTCACCAACCATCCCACCGTCACCGCCAAGCGGCTGATCACGCGCTATGCCCAGCGCATGCTCATCGAGAACTCCATCTCCGACTCGGTCCGCTTTTTCCACTGCGACGCCCTGTCCTCGAGCGTCGGGATGAAGGTCGATTTCGACATGGCGCTGTTGGTCATCGCCAGTGGGTTGTATCGGCTCCTGGCCCGACGGATGCGCGGCTATGCCGACGCCCAGGCACGCCGCGTCTTTCGCGATCTGATCGAGATGCCCGCTTCGGTCACTACCACGCCCGCCGAGGTTCGCGTTCACTTTCATCGCCGGGCGCATCTCCCCATCATCCTGGCCTCGGGCTTACTCGACACCCGCACCGTCGTCCCCTGGTGGAACAACGCCACCCTCTCGTTCGGAGCGTGGGGAAAAGACCGGTGAGAATGTTAGTTCAAAACTGCTCCGTGGAAATCCAGGCTAGCCGGCTTTGGACTAGGAGAATCGTCGAGGGAAAACACTCAAATTGCTTTCACCCATGCGGCTCAGCCCTGCCGCTATCCGGTCATATCAATTTCTACATGTTAACATACTTGCTCGTCCATTCTCCTGGATTCTCCGGAGTGCCGGAGAGGTTTCTCTAATCGTGAAGAACCACGCTCAGGAGGCCGCTGTTGACCGTCAAGCCGCCTTCGTCGCCGTCGTCGATAAATCCGAGTTCTCTGAATTTGTTCATGAAATGACTGACTCTCGAGCGAGTCGTGCCCACCATTTTGGCCAGATGCTCGTCACTGATCATGGGAAGCACGGGCTTAGCTCTGGTGTCCCTGCCGAAATGGGAGAGCAGCAAAAGCATCCGAGCCAGACGCTTCTCGCTCGAGTTCAAGAGCTGAACGACGAGATCCGCTTCATACCGAATGTTGCGGGACAGCAGTTGAGCAACGAACATCTCCGAGATCTCATGCTGCTCGTGGAGAAGCCGCACCATCAGACTCTTTGGCAGCCTGGCCAGGCTGCAGTCGGTGAGGGCTGTCGCTGTCGCCATCCGCAGAGGCTGACCGGCCAGGCAACCCTCGCCGAAAAACTCACCGCGGTCCAGAATAGCGGTAATGGCCTCTCGGCCCTGTTGGGAGGTAACCGAGAGCTTCACCTTGCCGTGCAGTAGAAAGAGCACGGAATCGGCCGAGTCTCCTTCCAAATAGATGTTGCGGCTCGCGCCGTATTCCAGGGCTCTTGCCTCGGGGATTCCTGAAAGCAATATTCTCCAATCGACCCTACGTTTCAACGAAGACCCGGGCGGGAGACCCGAAGCTGGCGACGACGAGGGTCAGATCGTCCCGGGGTGCCACTGCGCCTATGAAGTCACCCACCGAAGTCACGATGGCGTCCCTGATCTCGTGCGGGCTCGAGCGGCCGCAGGCTTTCACCCGCTCGCGCAGTCGATCCACACCGTACTCTTCGTCCGAGGAGTTGGTGGCCTCAATCAGGCCGTCCGAGTACAGGACCAGTGTGTCGCCGGGTCGAAGCTCGCGGCGGCCCTGTTCGTAGCGGGCGTCGCCCAGAACGCCGAGCACGGGGCCACCCGTGTCGAGAGGGGAAAGATCCGGAGCACGATCCCCGGGGCGGACCAGGATCGGGGGAAAGTGGCCCGCGTTCACGTAGT
Organism: uncultured Acidobacteriota bacterium; assembly: GCA_963823995.1. Lineage (GTDB taxonomy): Bacteria > Acidobacteriota > UBA6911 > RPQK01 > JAPXNP01 > JARRKC01. The sequence goes on along the minus strand of CAWGNQ010000005.1, from coordinate 1,886,003 downwards.
GGAGCACTGAGGAGGGGGAGTCATAATAGCACCAGAACATGCTGGCGTAGCGACCGCCGGAGGCATCGGCGCAGAGGAGCCGGTTCAGCTGCTCGGACTCCCGCTCGTGCCGCGCGCCGGACTCCGTCCACGCGGCGGAACGGACGGCGCCATGGATGACGCCCGTCAGCAGCGCGGAGGGAACCCCCTTACCCGAGACATCCCCGATCACGAGGGCGATTCGCCCGGCCTCGGCACGGAAAACGTCGTAGAAATCCCCGCCCACCTGCTCCGCCGGCCTGTAGAAAGCAGCCAGTCGGACCGGTTCGTAGTCGTCGGTTCGAGATGGGAGGAGGGCGGACTGCACTTCACGAGCAATCTCGAGCTGAGCCTCCAACCACTGGCGGCGCTCGTAGGAGCGGAACGCGAGAGCCGCAATGAGGACGGTGGCGAGCAAAGCAAGTGCTCCGCTGCAGTTGATGACCAGGTTCTGGCGAATCGGCCAGAGGACCGACGGCTCCCGGATGGCGAGCGGTTCCGCGATCTCCAGGGTGAGAAGGGAGCGCGGACCGCGCGCCGCGTCCGCCCCTGCTGAACCGGCGGGGCCGGCGGCGGAGGCCGGTCCCGTGCCATAGAGCGGGAAGGCTTCGACCACGACCTCTCCCGCGGATGACGGAATGATCTTGTAGAGAGGCTGGTGACTGCGGAAGCGGGAACTTTCCTCTTCCGGGGTGAAGATCTGGCGCTCCACGTTCCCGCGGCGAGCGAGCACACTCCCGTCCGGCCGTCGCAACTCGAACCACAGCGCGTCTTGCGCGATCCGGTCGAGCTCGGCCGTCGCCAGTTCGCCAGAGAGTGCGGTCGATGTCGAAGAACGCCGGAGGATCTGTTCGAGCGCGACGGCATATCCGGCCATTTGATGACGCACCTGCTGAGTGGCGAGGATGCGCCAGACGAAAAGGTAGTCCCTGACGGAGTTCGCCAGCAGCAGGACGGCAAGCAGTGCGGCGACGATCAGCCAGGCGACGAGCCAGCGGCGGATTCGCCCCACGGGCGAGCGCCCTGACTCCGAAACACTCTGCGCGAGACGCACGTGACTCCTTTCCGGTCTGGGGCGGAAGATGCAGTGAAGGTTGCCGTCAGAACGAGTGGCCCGGGCGCCAAGGCCCAAATCACCGAAGCGTCATGACCCGTTCGCGGGTCCGACCGATCCTTCTAATCGTGAAGGACCACACTGAGGAGGCCGCTATGGACCGTCAAGCCTCCTTCGTCCCCGTAATCGATGAAGCCGAGCTTCCTGAACTTGTTCATGAAATGACTGACCCTCGAGCGAGTGGTGCCCACCATCTCGGCCAGATTCTCCTGGCTGATCCTCGGCAGCACCGGTTCAGCCCGGCTCTCCTTGCCGAAATTGGAAAGCAGTAAAAGGATCCGAGCCAGCCGCTTCTCGCTCGAGTTGAAGAGCTGATCGACGAGATCCGCTTCATACCGGATATTGCGCGACAGCAGATGGGTGACGAACATCTCCGAGATCTCGTGCTGATCGTGGAGAAGCTTCACCATCAGGCTCTTGTCCAGCCGGGTCAAGCCGCAATCGGTGAATGCCGTTGCCGTTGACATGCGAAAGGGTTGACCGGCCAGGCAACCCTCACCGAAGAAATCACCGCTGTCCAGAATTGCGATGATGGCCTCTTTGCCCTGTTGGGAGGTAACCGAGAGCTTCATCTTGCCGTGCCGGAGAAAGAAGACGCAATCCGCCGCGTCTCCTTCCCAGTAGACGGTGCGGCTCGCGCCGTATTCCAGCGCTCTCGCTTCAGGGATCCCGGAAAGGAATGCTTCCCAATCGATAATCCGGTTCTTATTTGTCGCCATGGACATTTCCTCCGGCCGGCTTTGGAATTGGAGAATCGCCGTGGGAAAACACTCAAATTGCTTTGACCCATGCGGCTCAGCCCTGCCGCCATCCGGTCATATCAATCTTTACATGCTAACGTACTTTTTTCCAGGGGAGAGTCAGCGGCCCTAATCCGGCGGTAAGGAGGCATTGGCGTCGGCCTTCGATGCGGCGCTGGGCGGAGGAGTTGTTCGCCAGAGACCGTCACCCCGTCGCTGACCCAGTTGCCACGCGGGTTTCCCGCTTTGGGGCCGGGGGCATCGCTCTCGGACGCCACTGAATGACCCCGCTACCGGGAGGGTGCGCCAAATCCGGCGATAGGTGCTCGCTCACAGCGCCATGCGAAGCGATTTCAGTGCATCCAGCCATTGCGCCAGTCGCTCGCCCGTCGTCGCCACACGCAGCACGGCCCGGCGGGCATGATGCACGATCCGTCCCGGCGTGTTGAAGATCAGAAACCGCAGCCGCTTGGGCCGCGCCGTCAGCATCTCGGCCGGCAACCCCAACCTCTGCAGCGCCGTCATGACGTTATGGGAGATCACCGCCAGACGCAGCCAGGCCGCGTTGGCCCCAAAGTACTTCGAGGGCATCACCCCCGCCCCCAGCTCGTTCTTCAGCACGTCGTGGATCGCTTCGATGGTTCCCGCCTTTTCCCGGTGTCACTCGATCAGCCGTGTGGCTTCCCACTCCCAGATGTTCGTCACCACCGCAAAGTGCCTCACCTTGCTCCCGTCCGAAAACAACTCCCCTTGCCGCTGCCGGATCCGAATCGCCACGTACCGGAGTGGAAACAAGCCTTTGCGTTCCACCTTCTCACCGGGCACGAACGCCACTTCCGCGCATTCCCGAATCTCCAGAGGATGCTCTTTCCCGTACGCTTCCCAATCCTCCTCGGGTACCTTGCCAATCGCCTTCCGAAGGGCTTCGCTCATCCGCGCACTCACCGCAAAACCGATCGCTCCCCGCGGGCCATCGGCTCGCTCCTCGTCCCGCAGCCAGTTCAACAGGCGGCTTTCGTGACACGCCGAATCGCCTCGATAATAGTAGGCCTCCACCGTCTCCGGCAGCGCCGCGAACGCCTGCTTCGCCACCGTCAATGGGGCCATATCCGCCGGCACGTTCCCGTCCCGGAACTCATCGGCCAACACCACGTTCAACTCCGCCCAGACTGCCAACATCGGCTGATAGCCCCGTTCCCCCTCGTACGTCCGCAGGGCTTCCCGCTTGCGGCTCTCGATGATCGTGGCATCCTGATCCACCGTCGCGATCCGCTGCCCGCAACGCCTTCCCAGTTCCCGCACCAGGTCCCGGTTCACACGACCCAGCCCCTTCAGCGCATCCGTTTCCTCCGGAATGTAGGCGATCTCCTCTCCCCGCCGTTGCCCTTTGGCCTCCTCGATCCTCTCTTCTTCATGGAACTGATACAAAAAGCGCCGCGCCGCATCCGGCGATGGAACGGCGTGGCCGATCATCTCGCTCAACCCCGCGTCTTCCCGCAAACGCTGGAAATCGTCCAGGCACTCCCCGCCCGCCGCATTCAGAATGACAAAGCTCTCCACCATGGCCGCTTCGCCATAGCCCCGCTCCCGCTCTTTGACCCGGACTTCTCGACCGACACTGTCCGCTACTCCCAACGAGCGAAATGTCTGCACCAGCAGCGGGATGCCGCCCAGGCCGGTCAGCATCTCCGGTAACGGTGTCGGGTCGATCTCGATCGGCAGGCCCGGTTCCAAGCCGGTCCTCTTTCGGCCTTTCTTCACCGGCCCATTCTACCCACACACCCAGCGGGTGCACACGCCCTCACTGCCTCTCTCGATGTTGCTCCCCCGCAATACCCCTGTTCATCGACCTCTTCGCCACGCCGGCGCCCTTGCCTCGCCCTCACTCCGTTCGTTACCGCCGGATCAGGGCAGCGGCCCTAATCCGGCGGTAAGGAGGCATTGGCGTCGGCCTTCGATGCGGCGCTGGGCGGAGGAGTTGTTCGCCAGAGACCGTCACCCCGTCGCTGACCCAGTTGCCACGCGGGTTTCCCGCTTTGGGGCCGGGGGCATCGCTCTCGGACGCCACTGAATGACCCCGCTACCGGGAGGGTGCGCCAAATCCGGCGATAGGTGCTCGCTCACAGCGCCATGCGAAGCGATTTCAGTGCATCCAGCCATTGCGCCAGTCGCTCGCCCGTCGTCGCCACACGCAGCACGGCCCGGCGGGCATGATGCACGATCCGTCCCGGCGTGTTGAAGATCAGAAACCGCAGCCGCTTGGGCCGCGCCGTCAGCATCTCGGCCGGCAACCCCAACCTCTGCAGCGCCGTCATGACGTTATGGGAGATCACCGCCAGACGCAGCCAGGCCGCGTTGGCCCCAAAGTACTTCGAGGGCATCACCCCCGCCCCCAGCTCGTTCTTCAGCACGTCGTGGATCGCTTCGATGGTTCCCGCCTTTTCCCGGTGCCACTCGATCAGCCGTGTGGCTTCCCACTCCCAGATGTTCGTCACCACCGCAAAGTGCCTCACCTTGCTCCCGTCCGAAAACAACTCCCCTTGCCGCTGCCGAATCCGAATCGCCACGTACCGGAGTGGAAACAAGCCTTTGCGTTCCACCTTCTCACCGGGCACGAACGCCACTTCCGCGCATTCCCGAATCTCCAGAGGATGCTCTTTCCCGTACGCTTCCCAATCCTCCTCGGGTACCTTGCCAATAGCCTTCCGAAGGGCTTCGCTCATCCGCGCACTCACCGCAAAACCGATCGCTCCCCGCGGGCCATCGGCTCGCTCCTCGTCCCGCAGCCAGTTCAACAGGCGGCTTTCGTGACACGCCGAATCGCCTCGATAATAGTAGGCCTCCACCGTCTCCGGCAGCGCCGCGAACGCCTGCTTCGCCACCGTCAATGGGGCCATATCCGCCGGCACGTTCCCGTCCCGGAACTCATCGGCCAACACCACGTTCAACTCCGCCCAGACTGCCAACATCGGCTGATAGCCCCGTTCCCCCTCGTACGTCCGCAGGGCTTCCCGCTTGCGGCTCTCGATGATCGTGGCATCCTGATCCACCGTCGCGATCCGCTGCCCGCAACGCCTTCCCAGTTCCCGCACCAGGTCCCGGTTCACACGACCCAGCCCCTTCAGCGCATCCGTTTCCTCCGGAATGTAGGCGATCTCCTCTCCCCGCCGTTGCCCTTTGGCCTCCTCGATCCTCTCTTCTTCATGGAACTGATACAAAAAGCGCCGCGCCGCATCCGGCGATGGAACGGCGTGGCCGATCATCTCGCTCAACCCCGCGTCTTCCCGCAAACGCTGGAAATCGTCCAGGCACTCCCCGCCCGCCGCATTCAGAATGACAAAGCTCTCCACCATGGCCGCTTCGCCATAGCCCCGCTCCCGCTCTTTGACCCGGACTTCTCGACCGACACTGTCCGCTACTCCCAACGAGCGAAATGTCTGCACCAGCAGCGGGATGCCGCCCAGGCCGGTCAGCATCTCCGGTAACGGTGTCGGGTCGATCTCGATCGGCAGGCCCGGTTCCAAGCCGGTCCTCTTTCGGCCTTTCTTCACCGGCCCATTCTACCCACACACCCAGCGGGTGCACACGCCCTCACTGCCTCTCTCGATGTTGCTCCCCCGCAATACCCCTGTTCATCGACCTCTTCGCCACGCCGGCGCCCTTGCCTCGCCCTCACTCCGTTCGTTACCGCCGGATCAGGGCAGCGGTCTGGTACCGTGACTATCCCGCCACTTTCTGATCGCCCCAACGGTAAATCTGGTGAAGCCTGACGGTCACCGGCAATTCCCGCCCGCTGAATCGAAACCTTTCGCCTGGTGGCACCGGGATGAGCCCTTGTGAACAGTGCAGCGAGCAATATTGAACAGAAAATCCACCTGCACGCAGGTCATGCTGAACAGGGGTCCACCCTCACTGCTTGAATCAAATCGCAGCTCCGGCCCGGGAAACCGTGGAAAGTGACAAGAGCTCGCTCAGCAGGGCTGGGAGCGATGGCCTTCCACACGGGGGTGGGTCAGTGACTGAGGAATCACGGTCATTTGATGTTTGAACGGAGGAACCAATGGAAGGCCAATTCCAACTGACCAGGCGGGGTCGCCTGCTGACCCTCATCATTGGCGCAGCAACCCTGGGCATCGTCATCCTGGCCATCATTTCCGGCGCGATCCAGAAATGGCTGTGGATGCAGCAACTCGACTACTCCAGTGTCTTCTGGACACTCCTCTCAGTGAAGTGGCAGATGTTTTTCCTGGCGTTCGTGGTCGCGTTCCTGTACCTGTGGGTGAATCTCCACCTTGCCGCAAAGAAAGGCGCCCAGGTCCACGCAGGCCATTCGGCAGGCTCGTTTTACATTGTCGAGGAAAGCGGTATCCAGATCTCGCCCGCCGGCATGAAACTGGTCATGGTCACGGTCAGTGCGGTCGTTGCCTGTTTCTTTGCCCTCATGTTCTATGCGCAGTGGGATACCTATCTACGCTTTCGTTATGGCGGAGCCTTCGGGCTGTCCGATCCTCTCTTCGGAGTCGATGTCGGGTTCTACGCGTTCCGTCTGCCCTTTTATGAGCTGCTGCAAAACAGCCTGACCGGGTTGAGCCTGGTCGCGCTCGTGGCCGTTCTGATCGCCTACGGATACTTCGGGCTTCTGCAGTTCAGTCGCAACGGAGGGCTCAAAAAGGGAAGAAGCGGGATTCCACACCTGTCCGCACTCCTCTTCGTCCTGGTCGCGAGCTGGGGCTGGGGATTCTACCTGGATCACTTCGAGCTTCTCTACTCCAATCTGGGAGTGGTGCACGGAGCCGGCTTTACGGCAGATCATGTGACCAGGATCGCTCTGTGGGGCATGGTTGGCGCCTCGGCGGCGCTGTGCTCTCTGCTCGTGCTCAGCTTCTTCCGACCCGCATTCAGAGCGATGGTTTTTGGATGCGGCATCTACATTGCTTTGTACCTCATCGCGGTTCTGCTGGTTCCGGCCTTGTTCCAGCGGTTCATGGTAGAGCCGAACGAGCTGGCCCTCGAGAGCCCCTATCTCGAGAACAATATCGAGTTCACTCGGCAGGCCTACAATCTGAGTACAATCCAGGAAACATCCTACCCTGCCCTGGGAGACCTGACTCCGGAGACAATCGCCAGGAATCAGGATACGGTTCAGAACGTGCGTCTTTGGGACTGGCGCCTGCTGCTTCAGACCTATCGTCAGACCCAGGAGATACGCCTCTACTACCAGTTCTACAACGTCGATGTCGATCGGTACCACCTCGTGGATGGCTATCATCAGGTGATGCTCTCGGCCCGGGAGCTCTCGGCGGAGCTCCCCCCGAAGGCTCGAACCTGGGTCAACCAGTACCTGCAGTTCACACACGGTTATGGCCTGGTCATGAGTTTCGTCTCGGAGATCGTCGGAGAAGGCTTCCCGCAGTATCTGATCGAGAATATTCCCCCGGAATCCGACTACAAACTGACCGTGACCCAGCCGGCTGTCTACTATGGCGAGGCGATGCCGGGGTATCGAATCGTCGGGACCAAGGTTAAAGAGCTCGATTACCCCAAGGGCGATCAGAATGTCTACACGAGCTATCAGGGAAAAGGAGGCATCCCGCTGGACAGCCTGTGGAAGAGGCTGCTCTTCTCCTGGACCCAGTCCGATGTCAATATTCTGCTGACCTCCTATCTCGACCCGAAGAGCCGAATCCAGATCTGGAGACGGGTTCAGGAGCGTGTAAGGAAGATCGCTCCCTTCTTGCGTCTCGACAGCGATCCTTACGCCGTGTTGAGTGAGGGCAGGCAGTACTGGATCCAGGATGCCTACACAACCTCGGATCGCTTCCCCTATGCGAATCCGTACCCGACCGGCTTCGGAGAAAGCCTGAACTACATCCGGAACTCCGTGAAGGTGGTTGTGGACATGTACGACGGAACGGTGTCCTTTTATGTCATGGATCCCGACGATCCGGTCCTGGCGGTCTATCGGCGTGCGTTTCCGGGAGTGTTCAAGGACCTCAGCCAGCTCTCGGGGGATCTGAAGCAGCACCTGCGCTATCCGGAAGATCTGTTCTCGATCCAGGCGGATTTGTACAGAACCTTTCACATGACCCCTCCCCAGGTTTTCTACAACCAGGAGGACTTGTGGATGCTTCCTGAGCAGAAGTATGCCGGCACGGCGCTCCCGATGGAGCCCTATTACATCCTGATGAAACTTCCCGGAAGCGACCAGCTCCAGTACCTCCTCATGCTGCCTTTCTCTCCTCAGAACCGGGACAACATGGTTGCCTGGATGGCCGCCAGGTGCGACTTCCCTCGGTATGGAGAGATTCTGGTTTACCAGCTCCCGAAGGATAAGCTGGTTCTGGGCCCGATGCAGATCGAAGCGATGATCGATCAGAACACCACGATCTCCGGACAACTGTCTCTCTGGGATCAGAAGGGATCGAGAGTCACCCGCGGCAACCTGATCGCTATACCGATCGAAAACTCCTTCCTTTATGTCGAACCGGTGTACCTCACGGCCGAAGGCACAAATATCCCGCAGCTCAAGCGCGTCATCGTGGTTGCGGGAGACAAGGTGGTGATGGAGCCCACGCTCAACGGGGCCCTCAACGCCCTCTTCGGCACGCAGCAACCCCAAGAGGGCACAGCGCAGGCAACCGGCAGGCAGATTGAGTTGGGGCAAGCGAGAAGGCAGCTCGAGGAAGCTCAGAAGGCTCTCCAGGAAGGAGACTGGGAAGAATTCGGCAAGGCGATGGCGGTGCTCGAGCGCCTGCTGACCGAGCCGAGATAGCGGCGCAAACCAACAGCCAGGAGAACGAGCAGTAGCTTCAGCGGATCGGTTGTCCGGTCTGTACGATTCCTGTCGTCAGATCATGAAGAGGTGACGTGGCCGTCTTTCGTGAAGAGAACACAAGACGGCGCCGGTTTGACCAGGTTTGACCCGGCGCACAAGAAAAAGCATATGGTCGTCAACCAAGGTAGGGAGGGTATCAAAATGTCGAAATATCGAATCAAGATCGCACCCAACACAGTTGCGTATGCGGACGCGGAGAACCACAAACTGGTCGTAGAGTTCGCCATCCCGGGAGCGCCAACAGACACGATCGACGTGAAGATCCTGGAACGCAGCATTCATCTCACAGCGCCGGCAAGGGACGTCGAGTACGTTTCAGCACTCGCATTAGGTTGGCCGGTGAAGCCCGTCAAAGCTGAAGCGACTTACGAGCACGGCCTGCTCCGAATCGAGGTGCCTTTCAAAGATCCGATGGAGGATGCTGTGAAAGTTGCCATCACAGCAAGTGGCCCGGACACCAGTACCAAGATAGTCGAAACCTCATGACTCTTTCGCATGTCGGACCTGCAACCAAGCCGACGGTCCGGCCGTGGGTTTCCCGGAGGCGTGGTCGCCATTGCCTTCTTCGCCTCCCCGGCCGGCCGCGCCTGCGAAGTCGCAGGGTGGATCCGCGGCGGAACGATTCTGAGAGAGGCGGGTTAGAAGGCACTCAATGACGGCGGCCTCGATGGATGCCTTCGTGGACCAAGTCCAGAACAAGCAGCCACGGAGAGATCATGAGCAGGCAAACCCGTGCCATTCATCCTATTCACAATTTTCTACCCACGGAGATCGAGGGGTTCGATTCCCTTGCTGAGCTGGCCCTGGATATGCGTTGGTCGTGGAATCATGCCACCGACCAGGTGTGGCGGCAGCTGGACCCCGAACTGTGGAGAATCACGCATAACCCCTGGGTTGTCCTGCAGACAGTATCGCGCGACCAGATCGAGCGCATGTCAGCCGATCCCGCTTTCCGCAAGAACGTTGACACTCTGTTGCAGGCCAGACGGGATGCTGATGCGACGCCGGCGTGGTTTCAACAAAAGAATCCGCAAGCCCCTCTGACCTGCGTCGCCTATTTCAGCATGGAATTCATGTTGAGCGAAGCCTTGCCGATCTACTCGGGTGGGCTGGGTAATGTCGCCGGAGACCAGTTCAAAGCCGCCAGCGATCTGGGCGTGCCGGTGGTCGGAGTGGGGCTACTCTATCAACAAGGCTATTTTCGCCAGGTGATCGACAAGGACGGAGCGCAACAGGCCCTTTTCCCTTACAACGACCCCGGACAGCTGCCGATCACGCCTCTGCGCCAGGCAAACGGTGAGTGGTTGCGGCTGGAAATCGCGCTCCCCGGTTATTCTGTCTGGCTGCGTGCCTGGCAGGCGCAGGTCGGCAGAGCGAAGCTTTACCTTCTGGACAGCAATGACGCGGCGAACTTCCCCGCTCATCGAGGGATTACCAGCGAGTTGTACGGCGGCGGACCCGAACTGCGCCTCAAGCAGGAACTCCTCCTCGGAATCGGCGGATGGAGACTGCTGGATGCGCTTGGCATCCGACCGGAAGTCTGCCATCTCAATGAAGGACATGCTGCCTTCGCAGTGTTGGAACGCGCCCGCGGATTCATGCAAGACACCGGGCAGCCCTTCGAAGTCGCACTGGCGGCCACTCGGGCGGGGAACCTCTTCACCACCCATACGGCGGTGGCCGCCGGCTTCGACCGATTCGCACCTGCCCTCATCGAGCAATACCTCTCCGAGTATGCCGAAAAGACGCTGAGCATTCCCCTCCACGATTTGCTGGCCCTGGGCCGAAGCGACCCGAACGATTCGTCGGAGAGTTTCAACATGGCTTATCTTGCGATCCGGGGGAGCGGGGCGGTCAACGGCGTGAGTCGACTGCACGGAAAAGTCAGCCGGCATCTCTTCGGGCCGCTCTTTCCACGCTGGCCGGAGGATGAAGTGCCGGTCGGCTATGTGACTAACGGAGTCCACGTACCGACCTGGGACTCGGCCCCGGCCGATGATCTGTGGACAGAAACCTGCGGCAAGGACCGCTGGCTGGGGACAACGGAAACCCTGGAGCAGGACATTCGTCGCGTTTCCGACGCCACCCTCTGGCAATTTCGCATCGCCGCCAGCAAGTCGCTGGTTGAATACGCCCGCGAGCGATTGTCCCGGCAACTCGCGGCTTCAGGCGCCTCGCGCGACGAAATCGACCTTGCGAAACACCTGTTCAATCCCAGTGCTCTGACACTGGGATTCGCCCGCCGCTTCGCAAGCTACAAGAGGCCGAACCTGCTGCTGCACGATCCGGCGCGTTTGCTGCGCCTTTTGGCAAATCCTGAGCGCCCGGTGCAGCTCATCATCGCCGGCAAGGCCCATCCGCAGGACCGGGTGGGACAGGCCCTGATCCAGGATTGGACACATTTCATTCGGCGACCCGAAGTCCGCCGGCACGTGATCTTCCTTGGAGACTACGACATGCTCTTGACCGAACATTTGGTGCAGGGCGTGGACCTCTGGATCAACACCCCGCGACGGCCCTGGGAAGCGAGCGGGACGAGCGGCATGAAGGTGCTGGTTAATGGAGGCTTGAATCTCTCGGAATTGGACGGCTGGTGGGCTGAAGCCTACGCCCCTGAGGTAGGATGGGCCTTGGGGGATGGCCGGGAACATGGCGACGATCCGGCCTGGGACGCTGTCGAGGCCGATGCGCTCTACGCTCTGCTCGAGCAGGAAGTGATCCCGGAGTTTTACACGCGAAACGAAAGCGGCATTCCCACCTCTTGGGTCAAGCGGATGCGGGAAAGCATGGCGCGTTTGACCCCGCGCTTCTCCGCCAACCGCACGGTGCGCCAATACGCCGAGCTACACTACATTCCCGCTGCGTCAGCCTACCGTGAGCGGGCGGCCGATAAGGGCGCGGCCGGCCGGCAGGTGGTTGATTGGCTCCAGGCATTGGAGGAGAAATGGACGGCGCTGCGCTTCGGCGGAGTGAAGGTGGAGGCCAAAGGCACCCAACTCCTCTTCGAGGTTCAAGTCGATTTCCATGAACTCGACCCGAATGTAGTGCGGGTCGAGCTTTACTCCGACGGGATCGACGGCAGCGGTCCGGATCGCCGGGAGATGGAGCGTGTCTCCGCTCCCGCGGGCACCTCCGGCACCTGCGTCTATCGCGCAATGGTGCCGGCGAGACGCCCGGCGACCGACTACACGGCGAGAGTCATTCCGAACAATGACGGCGTCGCGATCCCCCTGGAAGCCTCACAAATCCTGTGGCAGCGATGATCCGATCGAGTGAAGGGAAAACCATGGGGAAGACGAATGCAATCACCTGCGTGTTTCTGGATATTGGCGGTGTCCTTCTCACCAACGGGTGGGATCATCATGCCCGCAAACGGGCAGCGACCAACTTCGAGCTGGAGTGGGCCGAGATGGAGGAACGGCACAGCTTGAATTTCGACACCTATGAAGAGGGAAAGCTCACGATTGAGGAATATTTGGGTCGGGTTGTCTTCTACCGGAAGCGAGCGTTCACCCGGGCTCAGTTTCGGCGCTTTATGTTCGCGCAATCGAAATCTTACCCTGAGATGATCGAGTTGGCCACTCAACTCAAGCGCCGGCACGGGCTGAAGATCGTCGTGGTCAGCAACGAAGCGCGCGAACTGAATGCATATCGGATTCGCAGATTCAGGCTGGACGGGTTCGTGGATGTCTTCATTTCCTCCTGCTTTGTCCACCTTCGCAAGCCTGATGTGGACATCTTTCGGCTTGCGTTGGACATCGCCCAGGCGCCGGCCCGGCAGGTCGTATACATCGAAAACACCCCAATGTTCGTCCAGATCGCGGAAGGTTTGGGGATCCGGAGCATCCTTCACACGGATTACATGTCCACGCGTGCGCAATTGGATTCTTTCGGACTGCAGAACAAGGAGAGCTGATACATGAAGGCAACGACTCTTTCCCCGGAACTGCGCCACAAGATGGATGCCTACTGGCGCGCCGCCAACTATCTGTCGGTCGGGCAAATTTATCTTTACAACAACCCGCTGCTGAAGCGGCCGCTGGCCTTCACGGACGTAAAGCACATGTTGCTGGGACACTGGGGCACGACCCCCGGCCAGAACTTCATTTACGTGCACCTGAACCGGGTCATCAAGAAATACGACCTCGACATGATCTACGTCTCCGGACCAGGGCACGGCGGCCCGGCCGTCGTGGGCAACACCTATCTCGAGGGCACGTACAGCGAGATCTATCCCGACATCACCCAGGATGAGGCCGGGCTGCAAAAGCTCTTCAAGCAGTTCTCGTTTCCCGGCGGCATTCCCAGTCACGCTTCACCGGAGTGCCCGGGCTCGATCCACGAGGGCGGTGAATTGGGTTATTCGCTCAGCCATTCGTTCGGGGCGGTGTTCGACAACCCCGATCTCGTCGTTGCCTGCGTCGTTGGCGATGGCGAGGCGGAAACCGGACCGCTGGCCACCTCGTGGCAGTCCAACAAGTTTCTTGATCCGATAACCGATGGCGCCGTGCTGCCCGTCCTGCATCTCAACGGCTACAAGATCGCCAACCCGACCCTGCTCGCGCGCATTGAGCCGGAGGAACTGGACCAGTTCTTGCGCGGTAACGGCTGGACGCCGTATTACGTCGAGGGACATGAGCCGGCGCTGATGCACGAGGCCATGGCGACCGCGCTGGATCAGGTGGTGGAAGAGATTAAGCGCATCCAGCACGAAGCCCGCATCAAGGGCAACACCATGCGCCCGCGCTGGCCGATGATTGTCCTCAAATCCCCGAAAGGCTGGACTGGGCCGAAATGGGTGGATGGCCTGCAAATCGAAGGCACGTTCCGCGCACATCAAGTTCCAATTGCCGTGGATGCGGCTCATCCCGAACACCTCAAACTGCTGGAAGACTGGCTGCGGAGCTACCGGCCGGAGGAACTCTTCGACGAGCAGGGTCGCCTGAAACCGGAACTGGCTGAACTGGCACCCACGGGCGAACGACGCATGGGCGCAAATCCGCACGCGAATGGCGGACTGCTTTTGCGCGACCTGATCATGCCGGACTTCCGGACGTATGCGGTTGATGTGCCGTCGCCTGGGTCCGTTCATGCCGCCGACGCACATGAGTTGGGCGTCTTTCTGCGCGATGTGGCAACGCTCAACCGAGAGCAGCGCAATTTCAGAATTTTCGGCCCCGACGAGACGCTATCCAATCGCCTGACCGCCGTGTTTGAGGTGACCAACAGGCAATGGGACGCCCGGGTGCAGGACAACGACGAGTTCCTCGCCCTGGACGGCCGCGTCATGGAGATGTTGAGCGAGCATCAGTGCGAGGGCTGGCTCGAAGGCTACCTGCTTACCGGGCGGCATGGACTTTTCAACTGCTACGAGGCGTTCATCCACATCATCGACTCGATGTTCAACCAGCATGCCAAGTGGCTGAAAGTCACGGCGGATTTGCCGTGGCGGCGGAAGATCGCCTCGCTGAATTATCTGCTGGCCTCCCATGTCTGGCAGCAAATGCACAACGGCTTCACCCATCAGGATCCCGGGTTCATCGATCATGTCGTGAACAAGAAAGCCTCCGTCGTGCGCGTGTATCTCCCGCCGGATGCCAACTGTCTATTGTCGGTATGGGACCACTGCCTGCGAAGCCGCCACTACGTCAACGTGGTGATCGCGGGCAAGTATCAGGCGCCCCAGTGGTTGACCATGGACGCCGCCGTCAAGCACTGCACCGAGGGCATCGGCATCTGGCAATGGGCCGGCAACGACGAAGGCACCGAACCCGATGTGGTCATGGCCTGCTGCGGCGATGTGCCCACGCTGGAGACGCTGGCTGCCGTTTCCATTCTGCGCGAGCATTTGCCCGACCTGAAAGTTCGTGTCGTCAACGTCGTGGATCTGATGAAGCTGGAACCACAGAGCGAACATCCGCACGGGTTGAGCGACGCGGCGTTCGACGCGCTGTTCACCAAGGATAAACATGTCATCTTCGCGTTCCATGGCTACCCGTGGTTGATCCACCGGCTCACCTACCGCCGCACCAACCACGACAACATCCACGTCCGCGGTTACAAGGAAGAGGGCACCATCACCACGCCCTTCGACATGACGGTGCTGAACGATCTGGACCGCTTCCACCTCGTGATGGACACCATCGACCGCCTGCCGCAGACCGGCGCCAAGGGCGTTCAGTTGAAGAAACAGCTCGAGGACAAGCTCATCGAGCACAAGCAGTACATCGGCAAGCACGGCCAGGACCTGCCGGAAATACGGAACTGGCAATTGAGCAGTCCCCAAGGAAGGCGCAAGAACTGATAGACACCGCGAGAACGCTGGTCGCCGGTGACAGGGGCCCGCTGTTGATTGATGAAAGGAATCCAACCGGCGACAAGGGATTCACGGGGCTCCTGCGCCTTTTGGAAAACGCCGGAGGAGGTCCCCCAGGATGGACCATGAAGACCCAACCCAAAATCACCCCGAATCAAAGCAGGGATCGAAGCCCGATATGAAGGTGGATCTGAAATCCCTTCCCATGCCGGAACTGCAGGCAAAGTTGGGGTCGTCACCGGACGGCCTCAGTCAAGCCGAGGCGCAGAAACGACTGACCCAATATGGGCCTAACGAGATTGAAGAGAAGCAAAGCAATCCTTTCCTGAAGTTTCTCTCGTATTTTTGGGGTCCCATCCCATGGATGATCGAAGCGGCCGTGATCCTTTCGGCGGTAGCCCGTCATTGGCCGGACTTTGCCATCATTTTCCTTCTGCTGCTGGCCAACGCCATGGTCGGATTCTGGGAGGAGCACCAGGCGGGCAACGCCATCGCCGCACTGAGGGCCAAGCTGGCGATCAAGGCCCGAGTGAAACGTGACGGGAAGTGGATCACTCCGGAGGTGCGAGAGATTGTGCCGGGTGACGTGATCCGCGTGCGCCTGGGCGACATCGTACCGGCGGATGCGCGCCTCCTGGAGGGTGACCCGGTGGAAGTGGATCAGTCCGCCTTGACGGGTGAGTCTTTGCCCGTCACGCGCCAACCGGGCGAGGCGGTCTTTTCGGGATCGATCATCCGCCAGGGCGAAAGCGAGGCGATGGTGTACGCCACTGGCGCGAAGACCTATTTCGGCAAGACCGCACAGCTGGTGCAGGAGGCGCATACCGTCAGCCATTTCCAGCGCGCGGTGTTGAAGATCGGCAATTACCTGATCATCCTCGCGGTGGTCCTGGTGGCGGTCATCATTACGGTCGCCCTGTTCCGCGGCGACCGGATGCTTACCACCCTTCAGTTCGCATTGGTTTTGACCGTGGCGGCCATTCCAGTGGCGATGCCGACGGTGTTGTCCGTGACCATGGCGGTCGGCGCACGCCTGCTGGCCACCATGGAGGCCATTGTCAGCCGGTTGGCAGCCATCGAGGAATTGGCCGGCACAGATGTGTTGTGCTCGGACAAGACCGGCACCCTGACCCAGAACAAGCTGACGCTGGGTGATCCGTTCAGTGTGAGCGGCATCCAAGCCGATCAGGTTGTCCTCAGCGCCGCGCTGGCGTCACGCGCGGAAAATCAGGACACGATCGACCTGGCCGTGCTGGGCGGCCTGAAGGATGAGCAGGCCTTGGAAGGCTACGAGGTGGAGCATTTCCAGCCGTTCGACCCTGTGCATAAGCGCACCGAAGCCACCGTCAAGGGCGCCGACGGAAGAGAGTTCAAGGTCACCAAGGGCGCACCGCAAGTGATCCTGGAGTTGTCGGCCAATGCCACGCAAGTGCAGCCCGGCGTTGATGAAGCCATCGACGGATTCGCGAAGCGAGGTTTTCGTTCGTTGGGTGTAGCTCGGACCGACGTGCAAGGCCAATGGCAGTTCCTTGGCGTGCTGCCGCTTTTCGATCCGCCCAGAGAAGACTCCAAAGCGACGATCGCGACGGCGCGCCAGATGGGCGTGAACGTGAAGATGGTTACGGGAGATCAACTGGCGATCGCTCGGGAAACCGCCGGGAAACTGGGGCTGGGCGCCAACATCCTCGATGCCCGCGGCTTCGGCGACACGAAGGTTCACGAGACCGCGCAGTTGGAGGAGTCCATCGAGAAAGCGGACGGCTTCGCTCAGGTGTTCCCCGAACACAAGTTCCACATTGTGGACGTCCTGCAGCAACGCGGCCACATTGTCGGAATGACGGGCGACGGCGTGAACGACGCCCCCGCGTTGAAGAAAGCCGATTGCGGCATCGCCGTTTCGGGTGCGACGGACGCGGCCCGTGCGGCGGCGTCCATTGTGCTGCTGACGCCCGGCCTGTCGGTGATCATCGACGCGATCAAGGAAAGCCGGAAGATCTTCCAACGGATGAACAGCTACGCGATTTACCGCATCGCCGAAACGATCCGCGTCCTGCTGTTCATGACACTTTCCATTCTGATATTCAATTTCTATCCGGTCACGGCGGTGATGATCGTGCTTCTGGCCTTGCTCAACGACGGCGCGATCCTGTCCATAGCGTATGACAAGGTTCGCTACTCGAATGAGCCCGAGGCCTGGAACATGCGCATGGTGCTGGGACTGGCAACAGCCCTCGGGGTGGCGGGCGTGGTAGCCTCGTTCGGGCTGTTCTATCTTGGAGAACGTGTATTTCTCCTCGACCGTGCGCACATCCAGACGTTGATGTACTTGAAGCTGTCCGTAGCGGGACATTTGACCATTTTCCTGACGCGCACCCGCGGCCCCTTCTGGTCCATGCGCCCCGCGCGAATCTTATGGATGGCCGTGGTCGGCACGCAAGTCGTGGCCACGTTGATAGCAGTCTATGGGCTGTTCATGACACCCCTCGGCTGGGGTTGGGCAGGGTTCGTCTGGGGCTATGCTCTGGCTTGGTTCCTCGTGAATGATCGCGTGAAATTGCTCGCGTACCGGGTATTCGATCCAACCGCCGCGCCCCTCTTGGCCAGGCAACCTGTCGATGTGACCGCGCAGATCTCCAAGCGAGCCTATGAGCTCTACGAGCAACGCGGCCGCCGGGACGGTCGAGCAGCCGAGGATTGGAAACAGGCGGAGCGGGAGGTTCGGGAGGATGAACCACCCAGGTAGACAACCGCGAACGGCGCGGTAGGGACGGCGTAGTCGCCGAAAAAGGATCATGACATGGAGTTGAGCATGACAGGACTTGGCGGGATCGGGACGAAAATAGTGCGGCGCCTGCTGCGCCACCGGTGCGTCGTGTACGAACTGAAGCCGGCCGACTTCGCCGATACGGTTCTGTCGCCCCTGCGATGCCAGTTCGGCGGACACGAGGAAAAGCACGCGACGACGGAAGGAGGCTCCTGATGGCCGCTCCCCGTTCGGACGCGCTGGTGCTCTTCGGCGTGACGGGCGATCTCGCCCACAAGATGATCTTCCCGGCGCTGTACGCGATGGTGAAACACGGCGCTCTCAAGGTCCCGGTGATCGGCGTCGCATCGCCGAAGTGGGATCTGGCGCACGTCCACCGGCGCGCGAAGGACAGTATCGAGCGAGCAGGCGGGATCGACGACCTCCGCGCCTTCGATGACCTCCTGTCGCGGCTCGGGTACGTAGGTGGCGACTACAACGACCCGGGAACGTTCACGGCACTCAAGACGGCGATGGGCAGCGCCCGTCGCCCGGCGCACTACCTCGCCATCCCGCCCTCGCTCTTCGGGACGGTGATCAGAGGGCTGGGTGCCGCGGACCTGGCCGAGAACGCGCGCGTCATCGTCGAGAAGCCGTTCGGACGCGACCTGGCCTCTGCACGGGAGCTCAACCGCGTCGCGCGATCGGTGTTCCCCGAGGATTCGATTTTCCGCATCGATCACTACCTCGGGAAGGAAGCGATCATGAACCTTCTCTACTTCCGCTTCGCCAACTCGTTTCTCGAACCGATCTGGAACCGCAACAACGTGGCCTGCGTCCAGATCACCCTGGCCGAGAGTTTCGGCGTGGAGAACCGTGGTGCGTTCTACGAGAGCGCCGGCTGTCTGCGCGACGTGATCCAGAACCACCTCTTCCAGGTGGTCGCACTGCTTGCCATGGAGCCGCCGGCCTACCAGAGCTACGAAGCTGTGCACACCGAGAAGGCCAAGGTCTTCCAAGCCATGCACCCGCTCCAGCTTGACGACGTCGTGCGCGGCCAGTACGCCGGCTACCGGAAGGAGGCGGGCGTGGCGAAGGGATCCGACGTGGAGACCTTCTGTGCCCTGCGGCTCTTCATCGACTCGTGGCGCTGGGCGGGGGTGCCCTGGTACCTGCGCTCCGGCAAGTGCCTCGCCGGCACTGCGGCCGAGGTCCTGGTGGAGCTGAAACCGCCGCCGCAGAGGCTGTTCGCTGACTCAGCACCGGCGACCAAGCGGAACAACTATCTGCGCTTTCGGCTCTCGCCCAGCTCTGCCGTCGCCCTCGCCGCTCGCGTCAAGCGCGCAGGGAAGGAGTTCATCGGCGACCAGCGAGAGCTCTACCTGGTTGAAGAGCAACCGGGAGAGGAAACGCCTTACGAGCGGCTACTACGAGACGCCATGGCTGGGGACGGAGCGCTCTTCACCCGGGAGGACGCGGTTGAGGCTGCCTGGGCGGTGGTCGACCCAGTTCTTAAGACCCACCGCCGGGCCCGCCCCTACAAGCGCGGCAGCTGGGGGCCTAAAGAGGCTGATGAGCTCATCGCAGCAGATGGGGGCTGGCACAACCCCAAACCGGAGCGGACAGGAGCATGACAACGACGGTCCTGCAGCGGAAACCGTGCTATCAGTGAACTCGGCGCCTGACGCCCACGACGAGCAGCACGACTCCGCCGAGCAGAGCGAGTCCCCCGAGGATGGGAGGAACGGGAATCCGTTGCTGGGTTTCGGTCGTGGCTTGCAGCGGTCCGATATCAATCACCTTTTCCGTGCGTGTGTAATTGAAACCCTGATAGGCGAGGGCCAGGGCACCCAGCACGATCAATACAATCCCAATCCATATAATCGGTTTCATTGCTCTTATCTCCTTGGTCGGACGATTCCGCTGGTGGAATCCTCCAAGAGTTGCTGTTCCCGATCGTCCCCCCGGGAGGTTGTTCTCGACGGCAGCCCGTAGCCTTCGGGCTGAAGTTGCCGGCGGCCGCTGCGGTTAACAAGAGGTAGAACACGATCCACCGTGCTCTACCTCCATCAGTGCAATGGTTCAGAACGTTCTGCGAACCATCATGACTGGGTCTTCGCTTCTTACCGGGACTCACCTGACAGGGCGATCTCTGTACCGATAAGTTCTCCGGAGACAATGAGCTCGACGCGCCGATTGCTCTGCCGGCCCGCAGCCGTCCCGTTCGTAGCTACCGGCTGTGACTTTCCAAACCCTTTGGCCGGAGACAGGTTCATCCCTGCAATCCCCTGTTCAAGGAGATAGTCGCGCACCGATTCAGCCCGTTGTTCAGAGAGTCGCTGGTTGTACGCCTCACCGCCGACACTATCGGTATGACCTTCGACCTCCAGCTTCAAGCCCGGGTGGCCCAGGAGAATACCGGCCACCTTGGCCAGCCGCTCACGCGCCGCGGGCCGCAGGGAGTACTGTGCCGTGTCGAAAAGCACATCCGACATATTCACAATGAGTCCGCGGGCAGTGTCCCGAGTCTCGAGAATCGAGTTGAACTGCTGCAAGAGCTGAGCACGCAGCTCCGCCTTTTCCGCCTCTGCGCTGAGGCGCAGGCGGTCGGCTTCCTGAGTTGCCAACAGGCTTCTGTCAGCCTCCGCTTGGGCTGCCGTACGGGCTGCCTGCTCGGCCGCGGCCTGAGCGGCAACTCGCGCTGCCTCTGATTTGACTCTGACCGCCGCGGTCTCAGCCTCGGCTGCGTTCCGTTCCACCTCAGCATTCGCCCTTCGGTCGGCCTCTACTCTGAGGTCGGTTTCCGCTTGTACCCGCATCTGTGCCTCAGCCTCGGCCGCTGCCTGGGCTGACGCTTCACGGTCCGCGCCCGCCTGGCGCTCGCTCGCAAGACGCTCTTCCTCCTGACGCTTCACTGCGATGGCCCTGGAATCTTCCGCGGTCTGCACGGCTACCCGCGCCGCCCTCGTAACCGCTTTACGTCCCGCTTTGCTGCCCTGGTAATTCTCGGCCTGATTCAGCCTGTATTGGGCCTTGGAGAAAGTGTCGGAGGCAAGACGTTCCGCGCCGGCGGCACGAGCGATCTGGACGGCGTTTCGTGCCTCGTAGAGCTCCAGAGGCACCTTCGGGTCGCTTTTCAGCGCCAAGGGATTTGCCAACTGCTCATACTGGCCTCTCTGCAGCAAATTGTACTGGGCATCCATCTCCTCGATCTTGCCCTTGGTGTCCTTGCGCACCGCGTTCTCCATCACGACCAGGTTGCTCGGCATGGTCACCGCGAAATAGGGCTCCGCCGTCACGGCAAGGCCGAAGACCTGCAACTCAGTGGTCACGTCCAGCTTGCTCTTGGTTCCTCCGTTCAGAAGGAGCTCGCCCAAGTTGGATGTTCGGCCTTCCGGGGTGATCGCCCAGAGCACGTACGTGAGGTATTCGGCGCCGTACCTGGTGGCCGGCTGCATATCATCGAATTCCACTTCGATCTCCAGGTAGCCTTTCTTGCTTTCCACTTTGGCCTCGCCACGTGCATTCGGCTGCAGATCGGTGCCGCGGAAATCTATCTTTGTAGCGCCGCTCCGGTGCTGATAGTTGATCGCCTTCATCGTCCGCTCTATCAAAGTGACGTGATAGCCGGACATGGAGCTGTCCGTTGAACTTTGCGGGGACTGCGGCGGCGGATTTGCGGCCAGCGGCACCTGTGTGCACAGCAAGCCCAAAGACAAGCCGACTAAAACCAAGTACATGTTGATTCTTCTCATTGAAAGTCCTCCTGTTGATTTGCCCTCGGCTGAATCCCGGGCAGCGGACACTCCTCAACCCCGGAAACGGCCGGCTGCCAGCCTGCCTGGCAGCTCAAGGCATTCCCTCTTATAGCCTTTGCTGGTTCCAGCGTCAGTTCAGTAGGGCTCATCCTTCCGGTCAAAACCGCTCACTCGCCGTAGAGAAGCGTGATGCACACGTCCTGGAGCCACCAGGAAGGAGACTTCGCAGGCTCGCCTTGGAAGCGACGAGGCAGGTAAGTACCGGCGTCGATCCAGATGCGCCCGCGGAGGAGATGCTTGTCCTCTCGTCGTGGCAGCAACTCGAACTCGTAGAGGCGCCGACCGCCTCTATTCTCCATTCGCGTGGAACGGAAATCATAGTTCTTTCGGGCGTCTCAACTGTTCGATCTGCGCACTCCCGGCTCCTGAACCCATCAAGACGGAGAATTTTCGTGTTTTGTCATAACTTCCCAATCCGATCACGACAAGGCTGGTCATGGGCACCGAAAGAATCATACCCAGTGGTCCACGAATCCACCCCCAGAAGACCAATGAAAGAAAGACCACGAGTGTCGATAAGCTCAAGCTCCTACCCAGCAGCTTCGGCTCGAGGAGATAGCCAAACAGGACATTGATTGCCGCAATGCCGACAAGCGTTAGAATGGCAGTCCCCAGCCCGAACGTGAGAAGTGCGATCAGGAAGGGAGGAATGGCGGCAATAACGGAGCCAACATTGGGCACATAGTTCAGTAAAAACGCGAGTATTCCCCAGAGCAGCGGGTAATGGACTCCGAGGAGGAGAAGCCAGAGCGCGATCGCAATGCCGGTAGCTACACTGAGGAGAGTCTTAATGACCAGATAGCGCTGCGCGTTCCGACTGAATTGCTCCATCGTAGCGAGCGACCTCTCGGGGTCTCGAAACGCGATTCGCAATTTCGCAGGTAACTCCGCCACCTCCAGAAGGATGAATACGACCGTAATCAGGATCAGAAGCGCATTGGTGAAAACGGCGCTCAGGGTCGAGAAAATGTCCCCTGCAAGATTCATCACCCATCCCGGGTGCAAAGCGCCGGCCACCTCTTCCGCCGGAATCCGGATGCCTTTCTCGTTCAAAAACTGCCGGTGTGCAGAAGTGAACAGGCGTCTGGTCACTTAAGCACTGACGTCAAACCTCGTCACCTATATCCTGAGTAGAGATGGGGAAGCGGCGAGCGAGCCATGGAGGCTGGTCCGCCGATTTCCACTTTCAAGCGTGAGGTGGATATGTCAACGTTATTGATTGTGCTCTTATTGGTACTGTTGGTGACTGGCGGTGGCTGGGGCTACTCGCGTTGGCGTCGGTAGTGGGCGCGTTCCATGCCCAAGTAAAAAGGAGAACCATGAAGAAAAAGATACTCATTTGCGCTGTCATAGGCGCTGTTGCAGGAATGTTTTTGGCGGGCTGTGGAAAAACATCAGAACAGAAGGTTGAGGCAGCCAGCCAGGACTTGAGGGATGCCAGGGCTGATTACGTTGTTGAGTGGCAGAAATTCAAAACTGTTTCTGAAGAACAGATCAAGTCCAATAAAGAAAGAATTGAAGCATTTAAGGCGAAAATCCAAGAGGCCGGAACCAATGCCGATACCGAAGCGAAATACAACAAGGTAGTGGCGGATTTGGAGCAGAAGAATCGTGACCTCAAAAGGAAGTTGGACGAATATAAAGACGAGGGCGAGAGTAGATGGCAGGAGTTCAAGACGAACTTCAGTCACGACATGGACGCAGTTGGAAACACAATGAGAGATCTGTTCAAAGACAATGGATAGGATCGATCGTCGTAAAGCCTGACCGGTCGGGGAACGCGGTCACTGTGTCGTTCCCCACTCGAACATGACGTCGTCCCGATTGGGCCGGCTGTCGCCGAGCGTCCGGTACAGTTCCATTGCCGCGGAGTTGGATTCTTCCGTGAAGACATGGGTCCTGGCAACCACTGGAGACCAATATCGCGTTTTTGACTACAAGAACGTGACTCCCAGTCCGGACATCAAGAAGAGCGATTCTGCGTTCATCACGAGCCTGCTCTTCGAGTTTTGAAGAGAGACGGGCGAATCTCGGTCACGAGTTCACCGCAACGGCCGATGCGACTGATGCCCGCCCTTCGTGAATCGCTTGGCCGCCGCCGCACCCCACTCAGTCGAGCGGCGGGATCCGCAAGACCTGGCCCGGATAGATCTTGTCGGGATCTTTCAGCATCGGTTTGTTCGCTTCGAAAATCACCGGGTACTTCATCGCATTGCCGTAATGCTGTTTGGCGATCTTCGAGAGCGTATCGCCACGCACCACAGTGTAGAAGACCGCCGGAGGTTCCGGCGTCACGACTTCGAGACGGTCATCCACCCGCGCTATTCCGTTGACGTTTCCAACCAGCAAGATCACCTTCTCTTTGTCCGCCTGGCTCGACACCGTGCCGAAGACCGTGGCCACATCTTCCTTGACCTCGATCCGGAGGTTCTCAACGGCCAGCCCGAACGTCTTGACTTGAGACGCCAGGGCGTCTGCCTTCACCTTTTCCTGAGCCGCCTTTTCCTCCCTGGTTTCACCGATCCCAAACAACTTCGCACCGGCGTCCTTCACGAAATCAAACAATCCCATGACAGATTCCTTTCTTTAGATACGTCATTGGCTCCCGATACGTCTTAGAATTCCTCACTTCTTGCCGAACAATCCCCCGAGCAGCTGGGACCCCATTCGGGCGATATCGTCCGAAACCTCGCCGTCCTGGTTTGAGTCCAGCAGGGACCGCAGGCCGCTCCACTGGCTCGATGCCGCGCTCGAGGACGCTTCGGACTGGAGCAGATGTGACAGCCCTCCCGGATCGAGGCTCCGGCTGTTCTTCGCTTTCCCCAGCGCTCCCATGACGATGGGAGCCAGAAGTGAAAGAAGTGTGGAGGCCGACTGCCCACTCAGGCCATACGCCTGTCCGAGGCCTTCTTCGACAGTCTGCTGGCGAGGTCCGAGCACATGTTTCAGGATTCCGTCTCCCGGAGCGGTTTGTCCCTGTCCGAGGAATCCCGCCAAATCATCGAGAATCGAACCGTCGTGGTCCCGCTCCAAAGCGCCCGAAAGCGCCGCTGCCCCCTGGGGTTCGGCAGCGTTGCGACCCAGGGCGCCCAAGAGCAGCGGAAGGGCCGCCGCAATCGCCTGTTGCGTCTGTTCCGGGCCGGTCTCCAACCGGCGGCCAATCTGATCGATTTCGCGATTCCCCAGGCCCTGTCGAATAAGATCGAGAATCATTGTCGATTCCTTTCAAATTTCGGTGCCGTTCAATTGTCCATTCTTTCCTGATTAGGCAGGCAATCGCGAGAGGTTCCGAACTCCATTGCGACACGGCACGGCGCGATCATCTTGTTTGGCACATTCACCCTGCTAAAGTATTACAGGGATCGGATACACCCGCCTTCCACCCCGGTCCAGCCACTGCGCCCTGTTCATGGACGTGCCCTGCGTGAAGGATTCCGGCGCGATCGCTCCGCCCGGCAATCGACCTAATCGGTCGTCCCCGATGGTCGCGGCCGTCGCCAGGCCCTCTTCGAGGTTGCCCGGGGATACAGGTCAAGAACGGAGTTCGGTCGACTCTTGAAGTACCGAGCCGCGGTCACGTGTTCAGCAGGAACGTGACTTTGAGGTTGACCCGATAGCCGGTAACCTCTCCGTCTTTCACCTCGACCTGCATCTCCTTGACCCAAGCCGTTTGGACTTCTTCGACCGTCTTGGCGGTGCGGCGAATGCCTTCCCGGATGGCATCCTCGAAACTCTTGGGGGATTGGCAACTGATTTCGACAACTTTCGCGACCGACATCGCGACCTCCTCGGTGCTCGAAACGAAGGACGTAACTAAAGGCACGCTCAGTATGCGCCCGGAGGATGCGTGGGTCAATGCCGCCAGAGAGGGCGAGCCCGAATCTCCGGTATCTTTGTTCGGGCTTGGTGAGAGAACCGCAACGAGAGCGCCTGCGATTCCGGACAAGAGGGGCGACCGGAAGCGGAGTCAAGTTCTTCAGGATTGCGCCCGGGGAGGGTTCCTGTCCGCGGACTGGGGGCGAGCGTCAGGATGGAAGGGGAGAATCATGGGAAACGCCTTGCCGTTGATCATTCAGGTGATCAGTGGTGCCGCAGGAGGCAACCTGGCCGGCGCACTGATGAAGAACCTGTCTTTGGGGACCGTCCTTAATTCCCTCGTGGGCATTTTCGGCGGCGGCTTGGGCGGTCATTTGCTCGGGATGATAGGTGTAGCCGCCGGGGGCGGAGGAATGGACTTCGGCAGCATCATCGGGGGTATCGCCTGTGGTGCTTGTTCCAGAACTCGAGAACGCGGGAGACCTCTTCGTCCTCCTCTCCTTTGCTGCGCAGGTCGGCGTTGGAATAGCAGAAGGTGCGGTTGGCGGAATCCCGCGCCAGAAAGACCAGCACGCTCAGTTGGCGACGCGAGCGCATGGAAACGTAATGCCGCTCGACGGACCAGAGCTTCTCCGGGGGAGGCCGTCTTTCCATCGGAAAGGATGATCCGATCCTAGATCCGAGCGTCGATCGATCGGATTGTGGAATAGGGAAGTCCGCAGACGCAGGTCTCCTCGCCCCGCGTTACGATGTCTCCCAGGCGGTAGCGGATGAAGGGTTCGGCGAATGAATGAAGGGCGGTGGCCACTACTTCACCCCGCTCTCCGACGGGAACCGTTCAACCGTTCCGAACGACCTCCAAAACCACCCCCTCTTCACAGACATGCAGTGATCCGGACTCTGAGCACTCCCAGGCGAGCAGGTTGGCTTTAAGAGCATCTCTCAGACTGGCTGAATCGTGATGTTCGCAGCGGCCATCTCGGCGCCCGACTTCGCAAGCCCTGCGCACCCATCGCCCCAATGACTGCAATAACCTCCCTGCCGGCCAGAGAAGTCCCCCTGAAAAAGGCGCTGTAATGATTCTCTGGAATTGGGTCTACCCCGTCAGATGTGAGACGAGCATACATTGACTGGGGGGCACTGTTGCTGGCCGAAATTGGGGCCGGACCACGTTATGCTGTTGTGAAGACGATCTTTAGTCTGTGCTGGAACCTACTCGGAAGGGGCGTGGCGGTTGCTCCAGGCACTCAAAGTGAATTTTCAAAATATGCATGAGGAGGGAAATAGAAATGGATTTTGAGAAGCTGGGTTCCTTTTATCTTGGGAAAGGATACGACCTTGCGCAGGGGCAACTGCTCGATCAGTTGGTGATGTACGATGCCCGCGATCTCACCACTCATGCCGTGTGTCTCGGAATGACCGGAAGCGGAAAGACCGGCCTCTGTATCGACCTGCTGGAAGAGGCGGCGATCGACCGGGTTCCCGCGTTGATCATCGATCCAAAAGGAGACATCACCAACCTGCTGCTCCAGTTTCCCGATCTGCGGCCGGAGGATTTCCTGCCCTGGATCAATCCGGATGACGCCCGCCGCAAGGGGATGACTCTCGAAGAGTATGCCGGGAACCAGGCTGCATTGTGGAAGAATGGGTTGGCCCAGTGGGGACAGACCGGTTCTCGAATCCGCACACTCCGGGAAGCCGCCGAGTTCCGGATTTACACGCCTGGAAGCGAGTCGGGAATTCCGGTTTCGGTGCTGCAATCGTTTGCCTGCCCGGGGCTGGACTGGGAAAGCGACGCCGAAATCCTCAGGGAACGAATCGAAGGGACGGTCAGCGCCCTCCTGGGACTGGTCGGAGTCGCCGCCGATCCGCTTCGGTCCCGTGAGCATATTCTGATTTCCAGTCTGCTCGAGCACTTCTGGCGGCAGGGGGCAGACCTGGACTTCCAGAAGCTGATCCTGGCCATTCAACAGCCGCCGCTGGACCGCCTGGGCGTCTTCGACATCGACACATTTTTCCCTCCCCAGAAACGCTTCGAGCTGGCGATGCTGCTCAATAACATACTGGCTTCGCCCGGCTTCGCCGGCTGGACTCATGGCGAACCTCTCGATATTGGGAATTTCCTTGCCGGCCCCGACGGTCGAACCCGCCACTCGATCTTCTACATTGCTCACTTGACCGACGCCGAGAGGCACTTCTTTGTAACCATGCTCCTCAACAACCTCATCGGCTGGATGCGGGGACAGCCGGGGACGACGAGCCTGCGGGCACTGGTTTACATGGACGAAATCTTCGGCTTCTTCCCCCCAGTCGCGAGCCCTCCAACCAAGAAACCGATGCTGACGTTGCTCAAGCAGGCACGTGCCTATGGAATCGGCCTGGTCCTGGCTACCCAGAACCCCGTGGACCTTGATTACAAGGGACTGAGCAATGCCGGGACCTGGTTCATCGGACGCCTGCAGACGGAGCGGGATCGGGAGCGGGTCCTCGACGGCTTGCTCGGGGCAGCCGCAGGAGGTGGAACGGCGGAACGGCGCCGGGAGATGGCTAACACGATCTCGGTTCTCGGCAACCGGGTCTTCCTGCTGCACAACGTTCACGAGGACGCACCGATCGTGTTTCAGACTCGCTGGGCGTTGAGCTACCTTCGGGGCCCCTTGACCCGGACCCAGGTGGCTGATCTGGTTCGAACCCGATCGGACACGCGACCCGAACCTGCGCTTTCATCTTCCTCTCAGTCCGGAGGGTTCGACGCCGGATCCGCCGGTTCGGCGGCCGGCACGGCCGGGATGTCTGCAACCGGCTCTCTTTCCGGGCCTCTGGCTGGATACGCGGACCAGGCACCCTCGCTCGCTCCCGGAATCCGTCAGACCTTTCTGGTTCCGGTGGTAAGCGCCGCGGCAGCGCGCCTGGAGGTCGAAGCCAATGCGGCCGCAGGGCCCGCCGGACGACGGACAGGACTGCTTTACCGCCCCGGGGTCCTGGCCCGAGGTAGCGTCAGCTATTTCGATCAGAAGCTTGATGTGGATGAGCGGGAGGACTTCGCCTTGTTCCTGGGGGTTTCTCAAGCTGAGTCGATACCGGGGTGGCGAGAGGCGCTGGCACTGGCTGAGCCTGCCGATGAAACCGTCCACCCGGAGTCCGAAGCACGTTTTGAGAGCCTTCCTCCCTTCCTCAATGAAGCTGCCGAACTGAGCCGGACTGCAAAGGATCTGGCCGAGGAGCTCTACAGAAGCCGCCGGCTCACGCTCTTCTACAACCCGGAACTGCGCACCTATTCCAAACCGGGCGAATCGAAGCGAGACTTTTCCATGAGGCTCACACAGCTGGCACGCGAGGCGAGGGACCAGGAAGTGGACAAGCTGACGGCACGCTACGAAAAGAAGCTGGATCAGTTCCAGCACCGGATGCGCACGGCCGAACTCGGGCTGTCCAAGAAGGAAGCCGAAGAGAGCGCCCGAAAACGCGAGCTGGTGGTGTCGGTCGGAGAATCCCTTCTGGGAATGTTCCTGGGCAGGCGGTCGATTCGGACGGCCTCCTCTTCCATGTCCAAGTACCGAATGAAGGCCTCCGCCGGGACGGCCCGGGAAGCGGCCGAACAGAAAGTGGAGGCCCTCAGAGCGGACATTCAGGCGCTGGAGCAGGAACTCAGAGAGCAGTCGGAAAACATCACCCGGCAGTGGGACGCCGCAGCCGGAGAAATCACAGAGGTCCAGCTGGTGCCTCGAAGGACCGATGTGCGGGTCGATCAGGTGTCCATCGGCTGGGCACCCTACTGGTCAGTAGGAGCCCGGTCCGAGGACGGCTTCGCGCCGGATCAGATCGTCCGGGCCTTTGCTGCGAAGAAAGCGGAACAGCCCTATCTTAACTGAGGCAACCCGATGATGATCCCGAGAATGGGGAGGACCGCCTTATCTTCCTCCGGCATGCAGAAGAGCGGACCCTCCGAGGTCGTGTACCAGACGTTCGAAATCCCGGTAGCTGCATTTTCAGCGGTGAATCCCGAACTCGACACCTCGGCCCTGACCTCGCTGCGGCTGATCTTCGATCGATCCGAAACTTCAAATCTGCAGTCGCAATTCCTCGCTCGCAGCCGTCTTTCCCGCGGCGTCGACGGCGACGACCTTGTAGGCGGCCGACGTGTCGGCGGCGTCTTCGAACTCGAACGGTGCCTTGGTCGTCTGGGGCTTGTGTTCAACACGCCCCGCCTGCCCGCCGTTCCGCAGGATCTGGTAGTAGGCGAGTGGCTCATCCGAGGCGTAGGCGGTTTGCCAGGTGAGTCGCACCACCTGGCGGCCGGCTTGCTGAACGACCTCGATGGCGGACTCACGGGGAGCGCCAAGCGGCTGGCTCGGCACCTGGAACCAGTTGGTCTCGCCTCCCTTGGCCCTCCGGGCCAAGCTCTCGATCTCGCTGCGTTCCGTGGTTCCCAGCGACGCAGGGGCGATTTGGGCGGCCGACAGGTTCTGCTCGAGCTGGCACTCGCGAGCGTCGTCACTGATCCTCCCCGTCCCGATAATCGCCGTCGCGATCCCCGGCGTCGAGAGACTGTACTCGACGAGCGACCGGCTCGGCATCTGAGCGTCACCGACCGTGAGCACGACGTCCTGGGGTGTCCGCGACCAGTGGGCTTCTTTCGTGTACATGGCACCGTCCGCGAAGACCTTCATGGCCACGATCCCCACATCCTTGGCCCGGGCCACTGGGATGGCATTGTACTGGTGGCTCAAATAACGTCGGTCGTTGGCATTGACGGCGATCAGCATGGCATCGATCAAGTCGTTGTTTTCGTCGCGCTGCAGGCACTCCATCATGACCGGGGAGGAATAGTGTCCCGATATACCGATGTGGCGGATGCGCTTCTCCTCGCTCGGGTTGAGACCCGTCAGATTGGTACCGTCCCGGTAGTCTCTTAGTGCCGCCAGGGCCCCGATGATGTCCGCATTCGGGTCCGGGTCGCTGACGCCCCGGTAGATGGCATCGACCTCGGCGAACGTGGTGAGGTTGTGAATGAAGAAAACGTCCAGATAGGCGTCGTCCGCGTATCCACCCTCTCCGTCGCCGAAAACCAGCGTCAGCGTGCGCCGCAGATCATCGATGGTCTTGGATCCGGCCGGTCCCTGCGAGACGTCTCTCACATCGGGACTGGCGCCCTTCGCGTGACGCACCATCGTCTTGCTCGCCAGGTGGATGCTGCGGCGTGCCTTCTCGTCATAGCCCGCCAGACCAGGGACAAGGTTCAAGGCACGGAATGCCTTTCCGTAGTTCATCTGGCTGGGGCCATAGACGTTGGAGGTATCGAAGTAGGTCACGCCGACGTCATAGGCCTTCGTGATGATCGCGACGGGATCGATCCCCTCCGGAGTCCACTGGAGTGAAGCCTGCCCACCCAGCCCGAGTGTCGTGACCTCGAATCCGGTACGCCCGAGCACTCGCCTCAGGGGATCTGCCACGGCCACCTTTCCGCAGCTCAGGTAAGGAGCGGCCGCACATCCGGCCAGGGTTGCTGCCGAGGTCTTCAGAAAACGACGACGGGAAACCGAACTGCTCATCACGGAACCTCCTTGTTTGGGTATCAGCCCGCTGCAAGTATTCTCAACCACGCCGTGACCGCGGTCAATCCAGCGGTCTACGGACTGTTCAGGCCGAGTCGCGCCAGGAGGGTAAGGTAGCGCGGATCCTGTCGGATTGGATCGAAGACGGGATCGACCTTCAAATAGACGAGGTATTCGGATTTCGCCTCATAGGCCTGCTCGAGACGGTAGAAGGTCTCATCCGTCTGACCGCTGACGCAGGCGGCTACGGCCAGATAGAAGCAGCAGTGCCCCTCGCTTCCGGGGGGACAGGAGATCTGACGCACCACGTCCGTGTCGGCAGGGTTCTGCAAAGCGAGTGAGAACTTCCCAAGCAGTTCTTGTGCTTCAGCCGGGAGTCCCTCGTGAAAGGCAGCCAGTGCCTCGGGATACTGTCCTCGGACCAGACGGAGCAAACCCAATCCGAGCCACCCCGGAATGAAATGGCGCTCGAGTTCGAGGGCCTCTCCATAGTAGTGCTCCGCCTGTTGGTAGTCGCGTCGGTAGTAGTAAACTCGGCCCAGCGCCGCGCTGATCAGCGGAGAATAGGGATCCAGCTCCTTGGCTTTCCGAATCCTCGCAAGAGCACCATCCAAGTCCCCGCGCGCGGCAAGCATCAGCCCGTACCAGTGATAAGCCGTTACATAGGACGGGTCCTCCTCGATCGCTCTTTGAAAGTGTTTCTCGGCCAGGCGCCAGTCCCAGTCGAAAGAGAAACTGGCCGTGGCGAATGCCGCGTGGGCCTCGGGCAGATTCGCGTCGATTTCGAGCGCACGCTGCGCCGCCCATTTGGCTTCCGGAACCACCGTCGTGGGAGCGCTCGCACTGTAGCCCGTGGAGCTCGACAGAAGGTAGGCGTGTGCAAGATAGGCATGGACCAGGGCATTTTCCGGCTCGATGACTGCCGCCTTTCGGAAGTAGGCTACCGCTCGATCCAGCGACGCACGCTCGTTCAGAAGGTAAAGGCCCTTCATGAAGCACTCATAAGCTACGGGGTCGGAAGGATGGAGGCTGCGCATCTTTTGTACCGTCTCCGGCGACAATTCACCTCGTATCTCCTCCGCGATAGAGTGGGCGATGCCGTTTTGAATCTCGACGAAGTCTCGCCGGTCAACCCGAAAGTTCCCCGATCTCAGGATCTTGTCCGAAGCTGCCTCCACGAGTGAGAAATCGATGAAAAGGTTCGTCGCCGATGTCCGGACCGATCCCTCCACGACAGCATCCACGTGAAGCTCCCGTGCGATGTCTGTCACTGACTTACCCTCCCCTTTGAACTGCATCACCGAAGTCCGGGAAGGTACGCGCACCCCTCCCACTCGAGCCAGACTGATGCTCAAGACATCCGTCATCCCGTCTGCAATGAACTCGAGTTCGGGATCCCCCGAAAGATTGTCGAAGGGGAGAACCGCGACAGAGGTGATCACGGGTGCTTCGACCTGTCGGCCGAGGAAGACGAGCGCGACCAGGAGGACCGAAACAAGCAGTGTGAGAAGAGCGATGAGGAGCAAGGGGCTTCCCGGCCGCCGGGCCGCGTTGGATCGGGGCGGAACCGATGGTCCTCCGGGAACCGCCTGACTGAGGGCGAGAAGCAGTTCGCTTGCCGTCTGAAAGCGCCGATCCGGTTCCTTCTCCAGAAGCCTCTCGATTGTGCTCGACAGCTCTTGTGAAACACTCGCCGTCAGGTGGCGTGCCGGTGGAGGCGATTCCGAGGCGATCGCAGACAGCGTTGCCGTTATCGAATCCCGGAGAAAGGGGGACGTCCTTGTTGCGATCTCGTAGAGGACGATCCCGAGCGAGAACAGGTCGGTTCGGTGATCGACGGCCCGGCCCTCGACCTGCTCGGGAGACATGTAGGGAACCGTGCCCAGAACCACGCCTTCCATGGTCACGTCCGAGACGGAACTGTGGAATGGGAATGACCACTGCTCCCGGGCAAGGCCGAAGTCGAGTATCTTGATGTTCCCTTCCACAGTGAGGAAGAGATTGGCCGGCTTGATGTCTCGATGCACGATGCCGCAGCGGTGTGCGGCAGCGAGTCCATCGGCGATCTGGATAGCGTATGGAATCAGTAACTCGGGAGAAATCGGATTCTGGGAGACGACCGATTTCAGCGTCGCTCCCTCGAGCAGTTCCATGACAATGAAAGGACTGCCCTCGAACTCGCCCACATCGTACACCGCACAGATATGGGGATGGCTCAATGATGAGGCGATACGCGCTTCGCGCCGAAACCGGACACGAGCCTCTGCGTTGAGGGAGACTGTCTCGGGCAGGAACTTGAGTGCGACGCTCCTGCCGAGCCGTGTGTCTACCGCCCTGTAGACCAGACCCATGCCCCCGCCGCCCAGAGGTTCGACGACCCGGTAGTGGATGACGGTCTTGCCGATCAGCCCCATCTGCTGATGAGGCCCCAAGCCCAAGGACAACAGACACCGCGGACAGAGTCCTTCAGTCGAGTCCTGGGGCAGGGAATGTCCGCAGGAGGAACACACCACGGCCCCGGCCGACATCCCGAGGGGTTTTCGCACCTGCCGTCCTCCGTTTCTCCATTCTAGTGAAAGGTGGCTCGTTCGGCCACACTTTTCGTATTTCAGGCGCCGACTCCTGTCGTACCCCGGAAACCAGCAGTCCGCGTGGCCACTTGCTAGAATACGTGCAGGCTTCCGAGGGTGACAGGAAGGACAACCGCATGAGACCGGACATGCAGGAGGAGCGCCGATGAGTTCGCTGAAACTGATTTCGACAGCCATCCTCATTCTCTTAATCTCCATGGCTGCTCTCGCGGCGGCCGGCAGATCCTCCGCTCCGGCGCAGGCCGAATTCTATGCATGGGCCGAATCACCGCCGATGGGTTGGAACAGCTGGGATGCCTACGGCCCTACGGTGACGGAGGCCGAAGTGAGGGCCAACGCAGACTACATGGCCACGAAGCTGAAGGATGATGGCTGGGAGTACGTCGTCATCGACATTCGCTGGTACGTGACGAACCCCTCCGCACACGGCTACAACCAGACGAATCCCGACTATGTTCTGGACGATTACGGCCGCCTCCTTCCGGCCGTCAACCGCTTTCCGTCGGCGGCCGATGGGGCAGGATTCAAGCCCCTGGCCGACTATATTCACGGAAGAGGCCTGAAGTTCGGAATCCACGTCATGCGAGGAGTGCCGGTCGTCGCCGTCCGGAAGAGGATGCCGATTCTCGGCAGTTCGGCCACTGCAGACGATATCTACAGCCCCGACATGCAGTGCCGATGGCTTCGCGACATGTACACTGTCGTGGCTGGGAGGAACGGTGCTCAGGCCTATTACGACTCCATCCTCAAGCTCTACGCATCGTGGGGCGTGGACTACATCAAGGTGGACGACCTGTCACATCCCTATCACGCAGCCGAGATCGAGATGATCCGCAAAGCGATCGATGGCTGCGGCCGGCCGATCGTGCTGAGTTTGTCGCCCGGCAACACGCCGATCGAACGGGCCGAGCATGTCGTGGAGCATGCAAACCTCTGGCGTATCTCCGCCGACTTCTGGGACCGGTGGCAGGACATCGAGGCTCAATTCGCTCTGTGTGAGCTCTGGAGTCCCTACTCCGGTCCCGGACACTGGCCCGATGCCGACATGCTGCCGTTGGGGCGAATCGGCATCCGGGCGGAGCGGGGTGACAACCGGATGACGCGGTTGACAAAGACCGAGCAGATCACGTTGATGACGCTCTGGTCGATCTTCCGGTCGCCGCTCATGTTTGGCGGGGATCTGCCGAGCAATGATGCCTTTACCCTGTCGCTCCTGACCAACCGCGAAGTACTGGCAGTCAACCAGCACAGCAACGGAAATCGAAAACTGTTCAACCACAACGGTCATATCGTCTGGGTTGCCAATGTCCCGGGTTCAAATGAGATGTACGTGGCCTACTTCAATACGACCTCTGTCGATGCCGATGTGGAGACGGGACCCGGCATCAGTGTCTCGTTCGAGGAGATCGGCTTACGGGGACCAGCGACCGTCCGGGATCTTTGGAAGCAGGTGGATCTCGGTACCTTCTCGGCGAGATTCACCGCTCCAATTCCGTCTCATGGATCAGGACTGTATCGAATCACTCCGGTCGGACCCGCGAACTGAACGAGTGTAAATGCGGGAGGGCACAGGCTCAGTCGTCGAGTCGCGCCATCCAGATGTCCGCTTCACGGCCCTCGATGCTGAGGTAGAGCCGGCGGCGATCGTGCGACAGTGAAAGCGATTGCAGCTCCAGAGGATCGACCGACAGAACCTCATGCCTTTTGCCTGTGTCTGAATCGAGCAGGTAGAGCCGCCCGCGAGAGCAGAACAGGAGGCGCCGGCTGTCCGAGAGCCATACGGGTCTCTGCCCGAAATTCGTCAACGTCTCATAGCGGCCCGTTTCAAAACTGAACTTGAAAATACCCATACCGAAGCCGGCAAGGTGCTGCCCGTCAGGAGACCAGCTATTGATCAGATCATCACGCGCGGGCGGCTCAGGCAACTCCCGACTCTGCCAACCCCGACCAGTGGAGGCTCGAGACAGCAACAGCGGAGCTCCGCTCTGGCGATTCGAGACGATGGAGGTACCGTCGGGTGACCAGACACCCATCTGGGCGCCGGGTCCCTTAGTTCGAGGCATCGGCTGGAGGTCCGTCCCGTCCGATTTGATCGTCCACAACTCGTAACGCCCGCTTCGATCCGAGAAGAACAGAATTCGATCGCTGTTTGGCTCCCACCTCGGTGCTCGGTCTTTGTATGCATCGTCGGTGATGCGGCGAGCACCCGATCCGTCGTGCAGAACGTACAGATCCTCCTGTCGCTCACCGATCGAGTCGAATACGACCGCGTCCCCATCGGAAGAAACATCCGGATTGGTTGTTTCGATATTCCCTCGAGTCAGCCAGTTCATCGCACCGACGACCTGGCCTGTCGATTCATCGAACTGGATCTCAGCAATGTTGGTTCTGGTGCTGGTCTGAACGTATGCCAGCCGGCGACCATCTCTCGAAAAGCAGATGTACCAACTCGCCGTGGCAGGCAAAGTGACCGCCTCGGGGAGACCGAGCGCTTTTCCGCTCCGTTCATCGACTCGCAGGCGCCAGAGGTTCATGCTTCCCGATCGATCGCTCGTGAAATAGAGAAACCGACCGTCCGGAGACCATACGGGGCCCCAATCAATCGCGGCATCATGGGTAAGGGGTTCCGGCTCACCGCCCTCAGCGGGGATCGTCCAG
This sequence comes from uncultured Acidobacteriota bacterium, assembly GCA_963823995.1. Classification (GTDB taxonomy): domain Bacteria; phylum Acidobacteriota; class UBA6911; order RPQK01; family JAPXNP01; genus JARRKC01. The sequence continues at coordinate 1,849,799 of CAWGNQ010000005.1, read as the reverse complement.
ATATCCCTTTGGCCACCCGCTTGAATGCCCCAATAGGCAATTCGCGATCCGTCGGGCGACCAGGCTGCCTGGACGGCATCGCTTTGGGTGATTCGGCGTTTCCGCCCGTCCGCCACCCGAATCCTATAGAGGGCACTCGGAAAGGCTCCCCTCTCGCTCGGGTCGAGCGACTCTGCGATGGTATAGGCGATTTCGGCTCCGTCGGGCGACCAGGCCGGATTGTGTCCCTCCTTCGTGAGTCGGCGAACGTTCTCTCCCTCGTTTGTCATCAGGAAGATTCCACCACCGTCGCGCTCGGAGCGAAACGCGATCCATGCCCCATCGGGAGACACGGCCGGCTGCCGATCGTCGAAGGCGCAATCGGTGGTCAGGTCGACAAGTGTGTTCTCACCGATGGGCTGGAGATAAATGTCCCAATTCCCAGTGCGGTTCGAGGCGTAAACGAGTGTCCTGCCGTCCGGTGAGAAGGCCGGATACAGATCCAGCGCCGGATTGCTCGTAATTTGCTCGAACGTCGCTTCCGATAGTCTGCCGATGATCCCGGTGGGCTCTTCGTTCTGTCGCCAGGACCACAGGAGAATCAGGGCCGTCAACAACACGAGGACCGTTCCGACGACCCACCGGGGACGCGACGTCCGCTTTCGTTCGAGCATGGCCGGCGAGGCCTGTTTCCGCCGCTCGAAACCTCCATCGAGCAATTCCTGCCTCAGGCCCTCCATCGTGCTGTAACGCTCTTTGGCAGACCCGGACATCGCCCGTTCTACGATCCCGACGAACTTCATCGGCAAAGCGGGCCGGTGCTGAGTCAGCGGCCGGAATTTGTGTGCGAGAATCGCACCGAGAACCTCCTGCTCGCCCTCACCCTGGAAGGGGAGTTTCCCGCTGGACATTTCATAGAGCATCACACCGAAGCTGTAGATGTCGGCCCGGAGGTCGAGTGGCTCTCCGTTGAGCTGCTCGGGCGACATGTAGTTCAGCGTCCCTTCGATCTGCATCTCGCTGCGAGGGCCCGGCTCACTTTCTCCAGTCTCGAACTCACGACCGGACATCAACTTCGCCAGGCCGAAATCGAGTACCTTGACCAGTCCATCCGTTCGGACCATGACATTCTCAGGCTTGAGATCCAGATGAATAATCCCGCAGGCATGCGCCGTCCCGAGGGCCCTGGATATCTGCAGGGCGATATCACCTAACTCCCGCAGGGGAAGTCCTTCATCATTCAGGCGGCGACGCAGCGTCGTGCCTTCGATGAATTCGGTCACGATGAATTGAAATCCATCGATCTCTCCGATTTCGTAGATAGTCAGGATGTTTGGGTGGTTGAGAGCCGAAGCCGCCATCGCTTCGTGCTGGAACCTCCGAAGAACGGACCGGTCTTCGAGGTATTTTCGGAAGAGAACCTTGATGGCGACCTTCCGCTTCAGGGTTGCATCCTCCGCCAGATAGACTTCACCGGCCCCGCCGACGCCCAGGAGTTGCTCGATCCGATAGCGCCCGAGTTGCTTACCGAGCATGCCCCGCAACCTCTCGGTCGCCAGATTCCTGGCCAGTTGTTCGAGAGCCGGGCGTTCGAGGAAGCTCCCTGCCTTCTCGTCCGCCGCAACCAAAGACTCCACCTCCCGGACCAGACGCTCATCGTTCTCGAAGGCCTCGCGCAGGAATTTGCGGCGTCTGTCCGGAGGGAGGTCAGCGGCCAGTGGAAAGAGCTCACGGATCTTGAGGTACTGTTCGCGCGTCAGTCCCTCGCCGCTCGGCCCTTCGTGAGATCTATCCTGATTTGGACCGTCCGCGGCACTGTTCATTCGGGTGAACCCTTGCCGTGCTGGCTGCCCGCGGGCTGCATCTCACCGGTGGCCCGCTCCGATGCGAGCTCGCGGAACAACCAGGCCCGGGCCAGCCTCCAGTCTCGCCGTACGGTGCCTGGTGAAACGCCCAATACCTCGGCGGTCTCCTCAACGGTCAGCCCCCCGAAGAAGCGAAGTTCCACGACTCGACTCTGCCTGGCATCGAGGGTGGCGAGAACTTGGAGGGCATCGTCAAGCTCAATGAGATCGGCGCGGTCGTTTCCGGCCACCTCGCCCAGATCCTGAACGGGTATCTGCATATATTCTCCGCCACGCTTCTGGCTGCGTCGACGGCGGGCAAAATCGACCAGAATCTGACGCATCAGCGTGGCCGACAGGCCGAAGAAGTGGGTCCGATCCCGCCATTCGATTCGCTTGACATCGACCAGGCGCAGAAATGCCTCATTGACGAGCGCCGCTGTCTCCAGAGTCACCGGGTGTCGCTCACCCACCATGTAGCGACGCGCCAAGCGGCTCAACTCATCGAACACGAGCGGTGTCAATCGCTCGAGTGCTGAAGAGTCCCCGGCCGTCCATTCTCTGAGGATGCTGGTGATCTCTTTGGCTGACGCTCCGGTCATCTTCTCGGCCCCCGGTCCCTGTCTGTCCGTACCCGCTGTTGGAAGTTGACTCAAGTATATCAACGCCCGGAGCGGCGGAGGCTTTCCACCAACCCGAAAGAATCTGGCTCGTGGACTGCCTCCCGGAAATCTGGAGCTGCTCGCAGTCGGGTGCGGGTCATTTTCTTTGCGGAGGTGTTGACGTTCTTGGTTCTCAGTTACGCTTTATTTAACAGAAGCACAACTCATCCCAACCTACAAACAACGAGGAGGCACTTGTTCGATGAAGAGAAAATTCTGGACCCTTTTGATCGTGGTTTTTCTGCTGGCAGGCATGGAAATGGCATTTGCCCAGTCGAAAACGTCGTTGACGTTCTCGGTTGCTTTTCCCTTCAAGATCGGTGAGACGACTTTTCCGGCTGGAAGTTACCAGCTCGTCTATGCGGGAGCCAACACCCGCAACCTGCAGATCGTCAACAAGAAAACCCGAGAGACACAGTTCATTCGGTACACAACGAGACTTTCCGCACGTCCGGATGGGAATGTCGTCTTTGACTCCTACAAACAGGAACGCTACCTCTCGGAGGTCTACATGGGAGGTGCAGACGGCTTCCAGATTCAAGTTGTTCCCGAGGAACACTCCCACGAGGTCGCTGAATTGAAGTCGGAAAATCCGTAGATTTCGCGATCGAGTGGCGTCCTACGACGGTCCCGGAGGACAGGTGAGTCCCGCCTTGATCCACCGACCCGGGCTCGGTTGGCACAACTCATCGGTTTCGCGAGGAGAGGGTCGTCCATCCCACTCCGGCCGTTCTCCTCGCCCACCTCAGCCGTCCCCCGTGTCTACGCTGACGGTGGCATACTCCATCTTTGCGCCCAGGAAGCGACGACCTACCGTTTTTCTCGAAATGCCTCTGCCAGCAGTTTTCGATCGAACATTAAGGCTTCGCCCGTCGTGGCAAATTGATAGAGAGCAGCCGAATAGACTCCCTTCAGGGCGCTTGACACGACGGCAAGCAGGATATAGCCAAGGACGGCCGCTCCGGCCAGACCGATCGTGACCGCAAGATGTGCACCCAACACGGCGCTGATGATGACCATCGGAATGACGATCAGCGAGTAGATCAGGGTCCCGAAGCCAAACACGAGCCCGATGCCGATGGAACCTGCAATCTGTTCGCCCCAAGTCCGTTTGAGGATCGACGCGCTTTCCTTGATGGCGTCGATGGGTCCGAGCCCCCGGGCAACGAGTACGGGTACGACCAGGTAGGTTGCCAGACTCCACGCCACTCCCCCGACCATCGCCAGGATCTTGCCCAAGAACCCGGCCTTGTCCCTGAGGATCTTCAGGAGCAGCCCCACCGTCGCCGCAATCAATGCGTATCCCAGAATCGATTTGAGGTTTCCGAGGGCGATCCGTATCCCGTCTCCGACGGTCGGATCACCGCCTTGGAGCCGGATCTGGGCCGCTCCAACCAGGGCGGAGTTGAAGAAGATGATCACCCCGTACTGCACGAAGTAGAACGCCAGAAAGATCAGATAAGCTCCTACTTCAAGTCCGCCGCCTTGACTCGAGGCTATGCCGCCGATGGCGAGGGGCAGAACGAAAGTGGCCGTCACCAGAATCATGGCTACTCCGGAAAAGACGGGAAACAGCAGGAGTTCCGTATCGGCCTGCAGAACCCTCCCACTCGCCTTGACCAGTTCCCAACTGTTCTTCAATCGTTCGATCATCGTCCAAGTCTCCGGTTTGGATTCGTAACCTATACGAACGGTCTGGCGAATCTAATCACTTCAGAGCCACACGCGAGTCGAACTCGTGCACGAAAAGCAGGTCTCCTGTAACATGAGCGGACAATTCCCGCATGCCGAAGGAGACCATCAGCGTGAAGAAAGTACTATTTGTTCTGTTCGCCGCCGGAACGCTTGCCGGCTGTTCCCAGACTGCAACCGAGCCGCAGCAGGCCCTGGCTCGAGTCGAACGTCCTCCGATCGTTGGGGTGGCGAATTTCGTGGCCATGACGGACAGCCTGGACTCGGCGCGCACGTTCTATAACGGCTATCTCGGCTATGACGAGGCATTCCTCCACGAACGGCCGGGGATCAAGGGGGAGATCGCCGCCTTCAAGGTGAACGACCGGCAGTTCATCGAGCTGAGTCCCACGCTCAAGGATGAGGAGCAGGACAAGCTGCTTCAGCTCGGCTTCGAGACGACGGATGCAAAGCAAATGCGCGACTATCTGGCTCAAGAGGGCATCGAGGTTCCTGCGACCGTCGAGCCCGATCCGGACGGCAATCTCAGCTTCCGTGTGACCGACCCCGAAGACCATCGGATCGAGTTCGTCCAGTACATGCCCGGCTCCGTGCAGATCAAGGACCAGGGAAAGCATTTGTCCGACGAGCGCATTTCAGACCACATCCTTCACGTCGGCGCGGACTTCAAGGATGAAGTGAAAGCCGACGCCTTCTACAAGACCGTCCTCGGCTTCCGGCCCTTGTGGCGCGGCGGCATGAAAGATGACCTCGCCGACTGGATCTCTCTGCTCGTTCCCAACGGCGACAACTGGCTTGAGTACATGATGTGGCAGGAGGGGCATCCTCCGAATGCCCAGACACTGGGTGTCTGGAACCACGTCTGCGTCGGCACGACAGACATCCAGAAGGTCTGGGATACTGTCGTCGAGCGCGGCTATCAGGGCAACCAACCGCCTAGTATCGGCCGCGACGGGCGCTGGCTCCTGCACCTCTATGATCAGCACCACACGCGTACGGAAGTGATGATCCGCAAGCCCGTCGAGCCTCCCTGCTGCGGTCCGATGGACGATCCGTACACGGATTGATCCCCCTGACGAGGTCGCCACGCGGATGGCGCTCTGCTTCTGCTCTTGCGCCCTGATCCGGCGATGCGGACTCGCAAGGGACAGCCTCCTCTGCTCGGCAGGCGGGCGCAAGGCGCAAGGGACAGAGTGGTGTAGTTCGTAGATTTTCCAACTCGAACGTTATTGGTAGGTAGGCAGGCCTGTCGGTGGGCAGCCTTTGAGCGAACTGGAACTCGAGAGGAGGGGAAACCATGCGAAGAGCCCGTCACAAGAGTCAGGAGTCGACCTTCTACCACATCATCACCCGGGTCGCCGGGGCGCCCCATTTCCGTCCCCTCGAGCAGTGGGAGCCCTGGAAGCAACTGCTCTCGATGATCGATCAGTATACCCAGGCCTATTGCTGCGTGCTGGTCTCTTTCGAGATCATGGGCACCCACTACCACCTCATCCTCTGGATGGAGAAGTTCCGCCACCTCTCCCGCGAAGAACTCAAGCGGCGGGCCTTTCTGTTGTGGGGCCACAAGGCCGAGCTCAAAACGGCGAACTGGGGTAAGGAGGCCTGGGACCGCTTCAACCGCCGCCTGTTCGATCTGTCGGCCCTCATGCAGCATCTCAACGGGGAATATGCCAAGTGGTACAACCGCACCTACGACCGCCACGGTCACTTCTGGGGCGACCGCTTCAAGAATCCGGAACTGCTCGATCTGGACGCCGTGCAGCGCTGTCTGGCCTACATCGAGACCAATGCCACCCGCGCGCATCTGGTCGAACTCCCCGAACAGTTTGAGGCCTCCTCGGCCTGGCTGCGCTTCCATCATCAGGATCAGCAACTGATGCCGCTCCACAAGATCTTCCCCGAAGTGCCCGCCGACCAGGCGTTCGAGACCTATCGGCGACGTCTCGAAGAGCGACGACAGGCCGATTTGGCCAAGGAGCGGGAAGCGGCTGAGGCGGAATCCGCAGGCAAAGACGGCGGGCGCCAGCGCTTCTTCACTGACGGCATTGCCATCGGATCCAGCCAGAACGTCGCCCGGGTGCTGGAGCAGTACCAGGCCCAGGGACACTACCTGCGCCGCAAGCATCCCATCCCACAGCTCGACGGCCAACTCTTCACGCTCCGCGAGCAGCGCTCCCATGCCCGGAGCTAAATCCCGGGAGCCGGCACCCGGAGAATAGAAGGCCGACATGAGTGCGATGCGGGGCGAGAGTCCAGATCTCCGCCACCGTCGGGAGAGACTACGCCCGTCACGATCTCAAGTACTCCATTGACCGCTCGGCCGACCTCACTTTCCGCCTGCACATGGGCTCGCTCCCTCTCGGTTCGACGATCCGACCCCGATCTGCGCGGACCCCACATGGCTCTCGAGAACGCATGCAGGGTGAGGATCAGTGCGGATCGGCACCTACTCCCAGCCTTACGACAGCGTGTCGTTCCGATCCTCATGAGACTGTGATTCCCGACGAGACTGGATGTCCCGGCTTGACTCTCGTCCATACCCGGAAGTTCTCCCTCCAAAAAATACCCGCATTCTGATCCATCCGGCTTCGCGCGCAAGTCTTCATGCTGGGTACCGAACTCGGCGGAGCGTATCTTCCGGGGTCTTTGACGAAGAGTCCGGGGATCCGCTCCAGTCTGGTCGCTCCCCATCGCACTGAAGTGAGAGAAGCAATCGACTCTGTCCCTTCTGCTTCGCCGGCCAATCGACTCTGTCCCTTTTGCCTTCTGCCTTTTGCGGCCGGTAGGCCGACTCGCTTCTCTTTCGGATGACGCTCTTGACTCGCCGCCCCGCCTCGGCTTAGGATCTGTCCTCAAATCCAAGTCGCAGCGGCCAGAGCCGGGTGGGGTCCACTGGCATCCTTGGGAAGTGCCGCGCCATCAATTCATCGATCAGCTGACACATCGGACGAGCAACGGACCCCGGAAGGAGCCAACCCCATGTTTCGGCGTGCAATGGGCTTTGGTGCCCTCACGGCGGTGTTTCTCGCTTGTTGTGTGGCCGAGCCGGATACGGCGGTGCCGCTTCGGGAGGACCTGTCCGGTTTCGGACATCGAGTGACGACCGGATCTCGATTGGCCCAGCGCTATTTCGATCAGGGTCTGACCCTCTATTACGGCTTCAATCATGAAGGGGCGATCGCATCGTTCAAACAGGCGGCGGCCCTTGATCCGGACTGCGCGATGGCCTATTGGGGTCAGGCCCTCGCTGCCGGACCGAACATCAACAATCCGGAGATGGACGAAGCGGCCTCTCGGCTGGCGTGGGAGAGTATCGAGCGGGCAGGGCAGCATGCGGACGGGGCCTCACCCCTCGAGCAGGCCCTGATTGCGGCGCTCGCAAAGCGCTACGCCTGGCCCCCGCCCGAGGATCGCTCCGAGCTCAATCGCGCCTATGCCGAGGCCATGCGGCAGGTCTGGGCCGACCATCCGGAGGATTCGGAGGCCGGCACGCTGTTTGCCGAATCCCTGATGGACCTGCACCCCTGGGATCTCTGGTCACCGGCGGGTGACCCGCGTCCGGACACTCCGGAAATCGTCACGACGCTCGAAAGTGTCATGGCCCGGTATCCGGATCATCCCGGTGCCAATCACTTCTACATTCACACCATCGAAGCCTCTCCGGAGCCGGGCCGGGCCCTCCGATCGGCCGACCTGTTGCGCGATCGCATTCCGGGTGCCGGTCATCTGCGCCACATGCCTTCGCACATCTACATCCGTGTCGGCCGCTACGCGGATGCCATGCTGGCCAACCAGAGAGGAATCGAGGCCGATCGACCATGGATCTCGGAGAAAGGCTTTTACACACTGTACCGCGCCCACAATTACCACTTTCTGGCCTATGCGGCGATGTTCCAGGGCGCACGGGAGATTGCGATGCAGGCGGCCCGGGACATGGTGGCGACAATCCCCATGGAGATGGTCCAGACCTACCCCGACTTTCTGGATGCCTTTCTGGGCGTGCCCTACCATGTCATGGTCCGCTTCGGCCTCTGGGACGAGATCCTCGCCCAACCGGAGCCGGCCGAGGATCTGCCGGTGACTCGGGCTTTCTGGCGATATGCCCGTGTCGTAGCACTGGCCGCGACCGACCGGGTGGGGGAAGCCGGTCGGGAACTCGCCGAATTCCACGACGACTATGAGGCAATTCCAGAGGGTCGCCTGGTGGGGACCAACAGGGCACGGACGGTCGTCGAAATCGGGCTGCCGATGGCCGAAGGCGAGGTCGAGTATCGTCGCGGCCATTATGAAAGGGCTTTCGAATTGCTGCGCGAGGCGGTTCGGCGCGACGATGCGTTGCACTATGATGAACTCTGGGGCTGGATGATGCCCGTCCGTCATTCCCTCGGTGCCCTTTTGCTCGACCGTGGCAGGGTCGATGAAGCCGAAGCGGCCTACCGCGAAGATCTGCGACTTCATCCGAACAATGGATGGGCTCTGCACGGACTTGCCGAATGCCTCCATCGATCGGGACATCACAGCGAAGCCGCTCAAGCAGACGAAGCCTTTCGGGCTGCCTGGAGAGGTGCCGACATCGAAATCAAGGCCTCGTGTTACTGCCGGATCGGCTCGTGATGCGGACGGAAGGGAGGAACCCGAAACCACGGGTCGAGTGTCGAGTCTGTGACCCGCTCATGGTCAAAGAACAGCCCCGGATCTGCCGTCCTCACGCAAGCCAGAGAAGTCTTGGCGTCGGCTGATCTCGAGACCCACGGAGCGACCTGCTCGATCACCGTTGATCGTGGAAGCTTCTTTCGATGAGTCCGGGGTTCTGTGCAGACTTGGAACACGACTGCCGCCAACATGGCTTTTCGAATTCCTTAGTCGGCCGGTATTTCCGTGGGAAGGCGATGTCCATGGCATTCCAGACTCCGGGGAACGACCGCCGCGAACCTTATTTCAGGCTCGTGCGTTACTGGACTTCAAGGAGGACTGAATGAAGAACCCAGTCGATGCGATCCGCTATACCCTTCGTGTCCTTTCGAAGCACCCGGCCTTCACAGTCGTGACCTGTCTGATCGTGGCAATCGGTGTGGGAGCCAACACCGCCGTGTTTGCACTGATCGAGGAGATCCTCCTCAAACCCGCACCGGGAATCGTGGCTCCGGGACGACTCGCCGAGATCGTGCGGGTGAAGGGGCCCGTCAGGTCCGGACTACAGTCCTATCCGAACTTCGTCGACTTCCGGAATCAGACGCGTGCATTCTCCGGGGTCGCCGCCGCATCGGCGCAGATCCGGACATTCAGTCTCGAAGCGGGGAACGACACTCCGGTGTCGGTTTACGGAAGCTTTGTCAGTCGCGACTTCTTTAGGGTCCTTGGGACGACTCCTTCCCTGGGGCACTTCCCCGATCCCGGCGAATTTCCCGGTTCGAGCCCAGAAACGCTGGTGATCAGCCATGAGCTCTGGCTCCACCAGTTTGGCGGGCGGCCCGAAACGATCGGACACAAAGTCCGCCTCAACGGGCAACCTTTCACGATTGCGGCAGTCGCTCCGGCACATTTTCGGGGTGTCAATTTCATTTCGACCGGAGTCTGGATTCCTATGCAAGCCGCCGTGCTGTTTAATGGCTCTCGAGACTTGCTCGACAACCGCCGTGTCGTGTGGTTGCGTTGCTTCGCACGACTTCGGGAGGGCGTGACCCGTTCGGAAGCCGGAACGCAGGTCGCCACTTTGGCAGCTCAGCTCAATGCAGCGTTCCCTGAAGAAGGAGGAGACGTCGGTGCCAGGCTGGTTCCCCTGAGTTCTCTCCCTGGTTTTTTCAAAACCGCCGTCTCCGTGTTCCTGGCCTTCCTGGCGGCAGTCTCCAGTTTGATTCTGCTGATAGCCGGCTTCAATTTTGCGGGCATGATGCTGGCCCGGATCGAAGGTCGACGGAAGGAGATCGCAGTTCGCCTCTCGCTGGGTGCGACCCGATGGAACATTGCCTCACAGCTTCTGCTCGAGTCGACGGCCTATTTCATTCTGGGTGGGCTGGGTGGAGTTCTCGTTGCTCGCGGAATCCTGGCTTTCATTGAAGGGTTGATTCCCCGATTGGCGGTACCGATCGGTCTGAGTCTCCGAATCGACGGGACGGTCTTTGGATTCAGTCTGGCCCTGGCGACCGGAGCCGGCCTGATCGCCGGGCTGGCGCCGGCGCTGAAGATGTCGCGTACGGACTTCTCGGATGCGCTGAAGTCCGGCATGCTGGGCTCGACCAGCTCCCCACTACGTCTCCGCAGGGCGGCCATCGTGGGTCAAATTGCGGCATCTTTTCTTCTGCTCGTCGTTGCAGGCCTGCTGGGGCGTTCACTGCAGAAGGCCACCGATGTCGACCTGGGTTTCGATCCACAGGACCTGCAGCTAACGACCATCGATCTGTCTCAGGTGAACTACGGCGCAGAAGAGGGAACTCTCTTTTTCGATCAGCTTGTCCAGCGCGTATCTGCGATCCGGGGGGTCAGCGGCGTGACTCTGGCCCGTTCGCTTCCGCTCGGAGGAGGGGGGCTAGAACTGGGTTCGCTTCGGGAGATTGGAGCACCCGACAGTGCGGAAACCCAGATTCCTGCGGACTGGAACGTGGTCTCCCCCGGCTATTTTGAAACCCTGCGTATCCCCTTGGTGAGCGGCCGACGATTCACCGACGAGGATCGCGCGGGACGGCCCGAGGTCGCCATCATCAACGAATCGATGGCACGGCGAATCTGGCCAGGCCAGAGCGCCCTGGGCAGACGACTGGTCAACCAGTCATTCGAAGGTGAGCGGACGCTCGAAGTGGTGGGAGTCGTATCGGATGGACGCTACCGTTGGCTGGGCGACGAGGGACGGATGGTCATCTATGCGCCGGTCGGCCAGCGTTACTTCGACTCGATGACGCTCATCGCCCGCGTCCCCGCCGGCGCTGCTGCAATCCGCCAGATCGGTCAGGCGATTCGTGATCTGAATCCACATCTGCCGCTGTCTCAGATGGAACCGCTGACGAACTATATCGAGGCCAATCTGCTTCCGCACCGTTTGGCCGCCTCACTTTCTGCAGGGTTGGGTGTGATCGGCATCCTGTTGGTGGTGACGGGTCTGTATGGCGTCACGGGCTTCTGGGCGACGCAGAGGACGCGCGAATTCGGCATCCGCACGGCACTTGGCGCCTCGCGGAAGGAGATCTTCTTCCTCGTGGTCAGGCAAGGTCTCGGCCTCGCGGCCATCGGGCTCGCAGGCGGGCTGGCGCTCTCGATCGCGGCAGCTCATCTTATGCGAGGTCTGTTGTTCGGAATCAGCCCGACCGACCCCCTGACCTTTGTCGCTCTGGCTCTCGCTCTTCTCCTTGTCTCCGTCGTGGCTTGCCTCGTCCCGGCCCGGCGAGCGGCAAGGCTGAACGTGATCCGAGCGCTTCGTTTCGAATGACCACTCAAACTGGAAGTGTCGATCCAGGCACTCGCTGTTCGACTTCTTCAATAAGGAGGATTCATGGCGGACACGCACAACAAAGTCAGAGTCTTGGTGGGGACCCGCAAGGGTGCTTTCGTGCTCGAATCAGACGGCAACCGCAGGCAGTGGGAGATCCGCGGGCCCCACTTCGGCGGCTGGGAAGTCTTTCACATGAAGGGTTCGCCAGCGGATCCGGATCGCCTATATGCCTCGCAGTCCGGTGGCTGGTTCGGCCAGGTGGTCCAACGGTCCGACGACGGCGGCCGGACATGGGAGGCCGTAGGCAATGAATTCGCATACGAAGGTGAAGCCGGTACGCACCAGTGGTATGACGGCACTCCCCATCCCTGGGAATTCAAGCGAGTCTGGCACCTCGAACCGTCCCTGACCGATCCGGACACGGTCCTCGCGGGCGTCGAGGATGCTGCACTGTTCCGAACCGTGGACGGGGGCAAGAGCTGGCAGGAGCTAGCCGGCCTGCGTGGCCACGGTTCGGGTCCCTCCTGGCAGCCGGGAGCCGGGGGGCTCTGTCTGCATACGATCCTCGTCGACCCGGGCAATCCTCGCCGGATCTTCATCGCAATTTCGGCGGCCGGGACATTCCGAAGCGATGATGACGGAAAGACCTGGCGTGCGATTAACAAGGGTTTGCGATCCGAGCACATTCCCGACCCGGAAGCCGATGTCGGCCACTGCGTCCACAGAATCGCCCTGCATCCGTCCCGGCCCAACGTCCTGTTCATGCAGAAGCACTGGGACGTCATGCGCAGCGACGACGCCGGCGATTCCTGGCATGAAGTCAGCGGGAACCTCCCGAGCGACTTTGGCTTCGCGATCGATGTGCACGCACACGAGCCGGAAACTGTCTACGTCGTGCCGATCAAAAGTGACTCCGAGCACTACCCGCCGGAGGGAAAGCTGCGCGTTTACCGGAGCCGTACCGGCGGAGACGATTGGGAGGCCCTCACCGAGGGGCTTCCGCAAAAGGATTGCTACGTCAACGTGCTGAGGGATGCGATGTCCGTCGATTCTCTCGATCCCTGCGGCGTCTATTTCGGTACCACGGGTGGCCAGGTCTATGCCTCGGCGGACGCCGGCGACCACTGGGAACCGCTCGTCGAGCATCTACCGCCCGTACTTTCCGTAGAGGTCCAGACACTGCCATGATTCGCATCGTTCTGCCCCCTCACCTGCGACACCTGGCGAAAGTCGAAGGCGACGTGATGCTCGAGATGGAGGGCGTGATCACGCAGCGTACCCTTCTTGATGCGCTCGAGAGCCGCTATCCCGTGCTGCGCGGCACGCTCCGGGACCACGAGACGAAGCAGCGCCGGCCCTTCGTGAGATTCTTTGCCTGCCGGGAGGATCTCTCCCTGGAATCGCCGGATACGCCGCTGCCCGATGCCGTCGTGTCCGGTCACGAACCGTTTCTGATCATCGGAGCCCTTGCCGGAGGGTGAACTCCGGAGGATTTGAAATCTGAGATTTGATGGCTTCGTAAAAAGTCACATTCTTATAAGTCGTTGATAACATGGAAGAAAGTGATGTTGGTGGGGGCGGGGGATGTCAGGGTCGTGTGTTACTTTCTCCTGTAGAATCAACGATTTATCGGGAGAATGGATGCTTCACGCCAAAGATCACAAAGCGGGCTACTTGTTCGACCCCTTCGGCTACCTGGGCACGAAGCGACTCCAGCGATTGCGGGAGTCGTGGCCGGGTTTGTTTCGGAAGGAGATTCTGCCGGTGCTGCCGGTCGAGAAACTGATGGAGGACTACAACCCGAGCCAGGGGCGACCCACCAAGGAACTGTACGCGACCCTGGGAGCGGTGCTGCTGCAGCAGATGCAGGATCTGACCGACGAGGAAACGATCGACCGCTTTGCGTTCGATCTGCAGTGGCACTACGCGCTGGACATTACCGAGGAGTCGGACCAGGCCGCCTATCTGTGTGCGAAGACGTTGTGGACGATGCGAACGAAGGTGATGCGGGAGGGGACGGCCGCGGAGTTGTTCGATCGGGTGACGGACAAGTTGAAAGAGGTCTGTGAGGTCGATACGGACCGGCAGCGACTGGACTCGACGCAGATCTTCTCGAATATGCGGTATCTGGGGCGGCTGCGTCTGATCGCGCAGACGAGCCGCAAGTTCCTGAAGAACCTGAAGCGAAAACACCCGAAGCGGTTCGAGGCGCTGTCCGAAGAAGTCCGGGAACGCTATCTGCCGCAGCGGGGACAGGGCGTCTTCGCGCTGGTCAAGCCGTCGGAGTCGGAGCAGACCCTGCGGACGCTGGCCGAGGACCTGTTCGATCTGATCGAACGGTTTGGCAAGGATCAAGAGATTACGGGGATGCACAGCTACCAGTTGCTGGTGCGGGTCTTCTCGGAGCAGTGCCGGGTGGAGGAGGATGGCGAAACGGGGGCGCCACGGATTGCGGTGAAGGCGAATAAAGAGATTTCGGGCGACTCGCTGCAGAATCCGTCGGATCCGGATGCGACCTACGGGCACAAGGGGAAAGGCTACCAGGCGCAGGTCATGGAGACGTATACGGAGCGGGAGGAGGAGGAGGAGGACGAAGCCGAGCCGGCGCTGAACCTGATCACCTATGTGGAAGTCGAAGGGGCACATAAGAACGACAGTCAGTCGCTGATCCCGGCCCTGGAGAAGAGCCGAAAGGAAGGGCGCTCGCCCAAGCAGGTGCTGGCCGACAGCGCCTACGGCAGCGACGACAACTGCACGAAGAGCCGACAAAAGGGGGTGGAGCTGATTGCTCCGGTCCTCTCCGGAAAGCCCGCCCCGCCGGTCGGGTTGGCCGACTTCGACTATGACGAACGGCATCGAGTACGGAGGTGTCCGCAGGGACACGCCCCGAATAGAACGCGGCTGAACAAGCAGCGGCACAGCGCACGGTTCGAGACCGCAGTCTGCGAAGCCTGCCCGCTGCGGGAGGCGTGTCCGGTCGAGCCGGGAGGTCGCGGCCATTATCTTCGCTACACCAACAAGGAACTGCGACTGGAGAAGCGGAAAGCCCATCAGGAGACGGCAGCGTTTCGAGACCGCTACCGCTTTCGATCCGGCTGTGAGGCGACGATGTCGGAGCTGGACCGTAGGACGGGAATCAAGCACCTACGGGTGCGAGGCATGTCTGCGGTTCGCCTGTGTGTGTTCTTGAAGGCGGCCGGACTGAACATCCTGAGGGCCAGTCGGCTCCGAGGTCGTTCGATGAAACCGAAAAGGGGTCCCAACCGGCCGATTCAGGTGCTTCAGAGGCTTCTCGACTCCGTCCGGATGGGGCTGCGACGGTTCCGGATGGACATTTTCGGCCGATATGGCCGCTTAACGGCCGAGCCGCGGCTCAGCCTGCGATTCGGCGCCGGTTTGGCCGCCTGACTTATTACGAGGCCATCAGATTTCGGTTTTTCGATCTGGCAAGCGTGCGACCGAATCGGCAGCGTCAGAGCCGGAACGAAGTGATGGTCAGCGAAGCCCAACCGTCGAAGCCGGACCTTTGCCGCGAAGCCGCCACCCGGCCAGCTTGGGGGACCGTAAACGGCGCTCGTCCCGGACGTGACGCCCGGCATTCAAAGGCCGCACAGGAGATCCCCTCGTTCCGGCTCTGAATTCGTCGAAGGTTGCGACTTGTTTGGACTCGTCCGGCGCCTGGGAGAATCGAAGATCGGCAATCGAAAATCGACCATCTCAGCCGACCTCGTCCAGAAGCCTTCGCCGCTCTTTGAGCTCGGCCATCACCGCCGCCACCCGGCGGCCTTGGGTGATGAAATCCCGAATCAGGCGCGGACGGCCCCGCAGCACCTCGCCCAGCACGCAGAGGGCGACTCTGGAGACCGACAGGAGTTCGTAGGGGTTCACATCGTATTCCGTCTCCCGAAACAGCTGCCGACTCATACCCGGTTTGTGGCCGAGCTTCGCCAAGACCACAGGGAAGACCGGCGTGATCCGGGCCGCAGCCCGCTCCTCGGCGATGCGAAATCGGGGCAGCGCGTCGACATCCCGTTGTCGCCAGTATCTCTCCAGAGCCGCATTGCCCCCCGAGCGGATGGCTGCCGCCAGTCGTTTCGCCTGAACGAGAGCTTCCGAGATTCCCCAACCGATGATCGGGTCCTTGTGATGTCCGGCGTCACCGACCAGCGCCCAGCCGGGGCCGGCTGACCGTCGGAAGTAGTAGCGTTCTTTCACGGTACCGATGATCTTGCTGACCCTCCGACCTTCCGACACGAGCACCTCAAGATCGCGATCGGACGCGAGGTCCTCGAGGTATCGGGCTTCGAGATCCGATTTCCAACGGCGCGCAACATCCACCCGGGGCAGTGTGGCGATCAGCAATTGGGCATCTTCCGTGGTGAAGACCACCCGACGGCACGGTCCGCGAAAGCGCAGGAGAACGTCAAATGGATAGGCCGGACTGTCCCAGCTCGGCGGTGGTTCCCAGTAAGCCCAGTACATCGCGCGCGGAGCGTCATAGCCCAGGTACTCGCGGGCGCCGACGAGCCTGGCCACCGTGGAACGTCGCCCGTCGGCGCCCACCGTGACGGCTCCTCGGAACTCGACGTCTTTCCCGTTCTGCTGAGCCCGCACGCCGACAACCCGTCCGTCGTTCCAGAGAATCTCCGTCACCCGGGTCCTTCCGTGAACTTCGGCCCCGGCTTCGACGGCTGCCTCCTGGAGGAGCGAATCCAGACGAAAACGGCGGGGACAGCATTCGTATCGCCCCTCGGGAGGTTCCACGTCGGCATAGGCATCCTCGACCTGGAAACGGATGACGCGGGCCGGTGGCGCCTTCGCGAGCACCGCCTGTCCGACCCCCAATTCTCCGAGGATGTCCATGCCCGCCGGGTGAATCGTATGGGTGGATATGACCTGATCCGTCCCCAGCGGGTCGGATTCGAGGACGGCCACGGCGGCACCGGATCGAGCCAGGTAGGTGGCGAGAGCGGAGCCCGCACACCGTCCCCCGACGATCACAACATCGTAGTTGCGGTCAGCCACGCCGTTCCTCCTCAGTCGGGTGCCATTCGTGACGCTTCCCTGAGGCGCAAGTTCAGCAGGGAATTGCCCGAGAGATGACCGAAAGTCTATCACGCGAGCCGGGCAAGGGTACCGGAGCACAGCAATCATGCCAAATCTCGGCAGGCCCTATCAGGGTTCTGAAGGCTGCGAGCGCGAGTGGCTTCACGACTCGGTGAAGGGATCGACGATCTCGATCACGCCAAGGCGCTGTCCCGACTGAAAACCCTCAGAAACCTCTGTCGAAACGACCGATGATCTCTCCTCGAGGGCCGCACGAATCAGATCCCTCGCAATCTCCCGCTTCTTTGGATCATTCCGATACACATAAAACATGTGCGGATATGCTGTGTCAGTCGGGTTCTTCCACTTCACTGATCTTGCGGACGTCGACGGCGATCCTTCCGGAGTCTCCGGGGAGGAAGATGTCGGCGAATCTCATGCCCCACAGCACCTCTGTGTGCTTGTAGGAGGTCCGCGCATGAACGGTCTGCGAGAAGGTCTCGTCGATGGCGGTGAGCATGATCAGGATCTCGGGATCCGAAGCTTCGAACTCCTCCCGGGTCACACCGAACAACGGGCTCGATTCGTCGATCGGATGGACGATCACCCAATGCAACGGGAAGAACACCACCATGCTGCGTTCCAAAGGGAGTTCGTGGAATTTCCGATACGGCCTTCCGTCGACCGTCTCGAAACGGCTCAAGGAGACGGTCGCACTCACATTGACCAACTGGCTGGTCCGGGCGTTGGCGATCCGGATCTCGAGCGCCGTTATTCCCTGGTAGGGCGCAATGATGGCGTTGCGGCTGTAGAGGATCCGGGCGTCGGGCCGGGAGAACCTGGCAAACAGCAGGCCGGTGGCCAGTGCAAAACCGAGCAGTCCGACGAGCGCTTCGATGCTGACCAGGATATTGGCCGCAATCCCGTGGGGAGTCAGGCTTCCGTAGCCGATCGTCGACACGGTTTGCACACTGAAGAAGAACGCTTCGAGGAAACGGCTGCCCAGCGTGGGGTCGCCCGGACTCTGCAGCGCCGAGGCACCGCAAAGCAGATACGCAGCGGCAAAAGAAATGTTGGCAAGAAGATACGAGAGGCCGATCAGCAGAAAAAAGGTGGGCCACCGAATCGTCAGGAGCCAGTGATAGACATTCAGCGAGTGAAGGAATGACAGGCCCTGACGCTCGACGTTGAAGCTCCCGTCCGGGTTGAGAAACCGCTCGCGACTTTCCTGCGTGACCCGTGTCCCCAGACCAAGATCCTGATTGACGTCATTTTTCGCCTCCGACGAAGTCCATCGCGTTCGGTTCATTTTAGATCGGGCACGCCTGCGCATAGGACAACTTTACCGGATGGTGTATCGGTACGATCCGGGTCAACAACAGATACGCGAGATCGCCGGCCGGAGACTCACGGCAAGTATCCCGAGGATCTCGAAAGCGCAGCGACTAATTGATCGTGGCAGGGTGAAACCGACTTGGTTTCGAATGGCCACGCCGAGACGACGCCCCTCCCAAGATGAGAAAAATCCGTATAATCCGGTTTCCGGCCATCAAACCGGGTTGCCGTCATTCTTCAGAATCCGGAGCGTCCGGCCCCGGCGAGAGCCGGGAGTTTCGAGTGCCGTCGGTTGCGCTGTTGAGGAAGAGAGCGTTCGTTGCGGAGAGAGTCGATCCTGCTGATCCTGGTGCTGTCCTGGTTGTCCGGTCTCGGCCTCGCGCAGCCGACGGTGACGGCCGTCCGGGTCGACGTTCCGCCCCGCATCGATGGGGTCCTCGATGACGAGGCCTGGCAACATGCCGCCCTCATCGACGGATTCGTGCAGCGGGAACCCCACCCCGGCGAACCGGTGTCCGAGAAAACCGAAGTTCTGGTTTGCTACAACTCCGATTTCCTCTTCTTCGCCTTCCGCTGCTGGGACGATCCGGCCGGCATCACCGCCAAGGAGATGGCCCGGGATGTGGACCTGTCACAGGACGATCGGATCCAGATCATCCTCGACACCTTTCTCGACGGTCGCAACGGCTACTGGTTCCAGGTGGGACCGCGCGGCTCGATCGGCGATGCACTTGTGAGCGAGAATGGGGCGGCCTTCAACAAGCAGTGGGACGGGCTGTGGGCGGGAAAAGCCCGCATTCACGCAGAAGGTTGGGACGCTGAGATCGCGATTCCCTTCCGGACTCTCAGCTTCCGGCCCGGACAGAGTCGTTGGGGGCTGAAGCTGATTCGTCACATCAAGCGCAATCTCGAGCGAGCCTACTGGCCCAGCGCCAACCTGGACACCTACGGCTTCCAGATCTCCGACAGCGGCATCCTGGACGGACTCGAAGGCATTACCCAGGGCGTGGGTCTGGACGTCTCACCGTACGCCCTGGGAGGAACCGACCAGAGAGCCGAAGCTGGTGTCACACGCGTCGGCGATGTCGGTCTGGACGCCTTCTACCAGTTGACGCCCGGAATGAAGACCGCGCTGACCGTCAATACCGATTTTGCCCAGACCGAGGTGGACGCCCGCCAGATCAATCTCACGCGCTTTCCGCTCTTCTTCCCCGAGAAGAGAGATTTCTTTCTGGACGGCGCCAACTACCTCTCGTTCGGTCCTGCGGGAGAGAGTCTGATCCCCTTCTTCTCGAGACGTGTCGGTCTGGATGCCTCCGGCAATCCGATCCCCATTATCTGGGGCGGCAAGATGACCGGTCAGTACGGCGAGTGGAACCTGGGGATTCTCAATATCATGGATGACCGGGCGACCAGGAATCCCAACTTCACCGTCATCCGGGTGCGCCGCAATCTGGGCAACCAGTCTTCGGTCGGATTCATATCGACACGGGGAAACTCTCTGTCCGATGCGGACAACTACACGCTGGGCGGGGACTTCAAGCTGGCCAGTTCCACCTTTCGCGGAAACAAGAACATTGCGCTCTCCTTTTATGGTCTCAAGTCTGGGACTGCGGGGCTGACGGGCGAAGACCGGGCGTTCGGAGCAGAGTTCTCGTACCCCAACGATTTCTTGAATCTGAGAACCGGATTCCGGCAGATCGACAAGAACTTCCTTGCGGGTCTGGGTTTCGTGCCTCGTGTGGACGTGCGTGAATCCTACGCCGCCGCGACCATCGGCCCCAGACCCGAGCGCTGGGGTGTACTGCAAATGTTTTTCGGAGCCGGTCTCGACTATGTAACGGATCTGGACAATCGGCTGCTGACGCGACGCATCGATGTAACGCCGCTGCGGGTACTGTTTCTCTCCGGTGACGGCTTTTCAGTGAAGACCGGGAGTGACTTCGAGTACCTGACGGGAGACTTCCAGATCCATCCCGAACACGTTATTCCGCTTGGAGGTTACGAGTTCATGCGACATCAGGTGGAATTCGAGAGCGCCCGGCGGCGGAATCTCTGGTTTTCCAGCGGCTACGAATGGGGTTCGTTCTACACGGGACGCCGGACGGGAACTTCCTTCGCCGGCGGATACAAAGTCGCCGTGCCCCTGTACCTCGAGTTCGGCATCGACCGTAATCACGTTTCGCTGGCGGACGGCGACTTCACGACCAACGTGTCTCGGATGAATGTCGATGTCCTCTTCAGCCCGGACGTGACTCTGTACAGCTTCCTCCAGTACGACAACCTGTCGCGTACAATGGGCTGGCAGTCCCGCTTCCGCTGGATCCTCAAACCAGGTAACGAGATCCTGCTGGTCTGGAACTCCAACTGGAGGGAACCCTTCCAACGTACCGAACTCGTTGAAAGCACGGCCCGCGTCAAGCTCCGCTACAACTTCCGCTTCTGACTCTGCCAGGCTCCCGCCCCCCTGGAAAATGGGGGGAAATTGGTGACACGCACGTAATTGCTTTGTAACCTGCCTCGAACAAAGGCTTTTGATCCAGGTCTGGTACGTATTTCCAATTTGCCCTTCGCTCGGCCTTTCAAGCCCTGGTCAGCCCTGTCAACTCGACATCCCGGGTTCCCGGAATTCAGACCCAGGAATCTGGAACCCTAAAGGTCTTGTCCCAAGACATCTGTTGTCAAATCCCGCGCACTTCCTATTTCGCGCTTCCCCCTGGCACACTCCCCTGTCTTTTCGGCATCGTCGGAGACTCCTCTGGACGGGGTAGAGGAGAGTCAGGAAGTGGCCATGACAGACCGGAAAGTGCGTGCAGAGAAGAACAGTGTCCCCTGTTCCCTCCTGCAACTCGTCCGCGACGCCTTGACGCTAATTTATGCCCGCCGCACTTTGCGCCAAAGGTCTACGATTGCATGCTTTGTGGGGCGCCGACGTCAGCCCACGAGAGGATTCACGTGGGTGATTCCTGGAAAACGCTTGAAGTCGTTGTCGGCCGAGTAGATGGCGCAGCCGTGTTCAAGAGCGAGGGCGGCCAGATGCACGTCCGACGTCAGATTGCCGGCGGTACCCACCGAGAGGAGCAGGTTCCTGAAGATCGGCCAGTGATGCGCGCCGGGGACCACCAATTGGACTGAGCCGAGATCCAGCCATGACTGGCAGTAGTCCACTGCGGTTTCGACGCTCATCGGTTTCCGCAGCACGCCGGCCCTCGTGGCAATGCGAAGGAACGCCAAAATCACGATCCAGGGTAATCCCACGAGATTCGTTCCATTCAGGACGCCTTCGAACCACCCATGAGCCCTAGAATGGTGGGCTGAGTCCCGGTCGATCGAGTAGATCAGCAGGTTGACATCGACCAGAATCACTTGCGGAGCTCCAGATTGTCACGGATCGCTTCATCTTCGAGCAGTTCCGCGAGCTGGAGCGCCTTGTTGAGATTGACTCCGGGAAGCACACCTCCAAGGGACACGGCATTCAATCGATAGGGGCGAGAGGGCGACCTGCGGCGGTCAGGCGCCAGCCCACGGCGTAGGCTCTCGTTGACGACCTCCTTGAAGGACTTCCCGGACTCGAACGCCCGCTTCTTCAGTTCCGCGGCAATCTGATCGTCAATGGTCAGAGTCGTGCGCATGCAGACATCATAACATAAGGACTTTAGACATCAGGACATCAACAACCTCCACCCTCCTCCGGAATTTCGTCGATGCAAGAGTTTTCTGCTCATCGCAGCGGCCGTCATCGCTCACCAGTACCCGACCCGGAGAACCCGGCGATCGGTTGTCATCCTGTTTTCGGCACTTTTCGGTCTCCTCGCGGTCGGCTGGATCTGGCCGAGCGGGGAACGGATGCTCCAACTCCCGCCTGTCGACCGGTCCGTCTTCAATCCCGACGAAGTGTCGTTCTCCCTGGACCTCACCCAGTCCCAATCCATGGGCAGACCACTGGTCTTTGGGGGTCTGCTGGGAGAAGCCGGAGGCACGTACCGGCTTCAGTCCCTGCTGCTCCGCTTCAGCGGAAACGATTCCGAGGGAAAGGCAATCGTACTCGTACTTCATCGGATCACGGTAATTCGCCCCGATTTTCCCGACCGATTTCAGTCGGGACCGCTCAGTTCCGGAGACTGCCGAAACGGTGCGGACTTGGCCGTGACACCCTCAATTGGTCCCAGACCACTCAGAAAATCCTTTATTCGAGACACCTTACGATCGCATTGCGTGCGTGTCACCAATTTCCGAATTCTCATCTCCCGCGGTCTCTTCATCGTAAGGCGGGGCCCTGCGCATGGTCAGCGGGGTGTGGGCCGGGAGTCACTCGTCCTAGTCCTCTCCGGGTGTCCCGGACGGAAGGCTGGCAAACGGCTCGCCGTTGAGCGTCTCCAGGGAGGTGATACCCACGTCCGTATCACTGTAGATCAGAAGTCGTCCTTCCAGATCGGTAGCAGCCGGGAGACCAAAGAACTCGGTCACGAATTGAGCCGTCTGGTTGTGGGCCGGCAGCGTCAGTGGTTCAGCCGAGATTTCTTCGCCGGAATCCGGCTTCAGCAAAAGGCGGAGGTGAGCGTCCGCCTCGGTCGGATTGGCAATCGCAAAAGCTGTATTGACGCCATCCTGGGACGCCGTCACACGAAGAACGTGGCGCGTGTCGAGCTCGCTGCTCGAGATGCCCGCCTCGGTCCTGAGTCGATTGCCGTTGACCGACGTCGCCATGGCCGCCGCGGCGGGAGAATTGTCGGTGAAGACCACTGCGGAGCGGAAGGGCAGATTGCTCTCACTCGTCAGCAGGATCCATCCGACGGAAGTCCCGTCGCCGGCCGCTTCGAGCTGCGACTGCAAGCTGCTTTGCCCTGGAACCTCGAGAACCGTATTGCTCGTCGTGGCGCCGTCGAGCCGAACATCCAGGGGGTTCCCGCTCTGATCGAAGAAACGGGCCCGCACCTGATTCGAATCCCCGTTCGGATTGTTCAAAACCAGTCGGGTGACCAGTTCGAGGTCCGCAAGTGCGCTTACACCAAAGTGGGGAATCACCTGCGAGCGGATCAGCAGCAGCTTGTTCAACGTCACACTGGCTCCGGGAAACGAAATGTTGGCCGCGACGTCATAGATGCCGGCGTCGAGCGAAAACACCCCGGTCAGAAAATTCATCGTATAGACACCCGCGGGGATGGCCGGCAGTGGATTCCCGGTCGGTGTGATCGTCAGCGTTCCGGAGTTCACTGCAAACTGCGCGGCTCTCGGCAGATTGAAGAATGCTTGGGTGGCGTTGACCCAGAACAACGGGGCGCCCCTGGATGCACTCTCGGTGTACATGCCGGCAATCCCGAGGAAGGTCTTGATCCCTCCATCCGTGAAGCCGTTGAACATCCCCACCGGAAAAGACACCGTCGCGCCGGTAGGCGGCGGAATGGGCGCATCGGTTCGCATCGTAACGGTCAACTGGCGGCCGTCGATCGAAAACTGGGCACTCACATTGTCCCGGATTTCCGATGGCGGTACCGTCTGTTGACCGACAAGTCCCACGATCGTCTGATCGGCGCTCGAGCAGGCCGGAATCGCCAGCGCAGCGGCCAACCCCGCAATACCCCCCACAAATCCAAATGCTCTCACAATCCCCTCCGAAGTGATCTTGACCAGCGCACACGCCGGTGATGGATAGGCGAACCTATCGCCCAAGTCTACAGAATTGAAAATAGGCTAGAGCACAATGACTCAGAGCGCAACCCCGGTCCATCACCCAAATCCATCAACCGCTGCGATGAGAAATCCTTCGCGGGAACTATTAATCGGTTTCCGGCGGTTCGAAACGACTCACGCCCTGAGCCCCGGACCACCTGTTCGCCGGGTCGACTGTTTCATGGCCCTTTCCCAATGGTTGGATTATTCTAAGCGACAAATCTGGTGGGGTTGTCAACGATTTGAGAGCGAGTCTTAAGGTCCTGTTTGGAAACCGATAAAGACCACCAGCACACGGATCGTTAGTATGATCGTCGTATGCTCATCACGATCGCCGTTCTTGCTGGATTGGTTGGCGGGACAGGGATTTCACCTGAGGTCCATGCAGTGGAGGCTCTCAACCTCGATCGCTATCTCGGGCGGTGGTTCGAGATCGCCCGGTTCCCCAATTCCTTTCAGGACGATTGCTCCGGAGACGTGTCGGCCACTTACTCGCGCCGCCCGGACGGTCGCCTCTCGGTTTTGAACCGTTGTCGAAAAAGCAACGGCGACTGGAAGGAAGCCGAGGGCGTGGCGAGGGTTGCGGACGAGAATGGACCCGCTTCTAAATTGAAGGTGCGCTTCGCACCGGCGTTTCTCTCGTTCCTCCCTTTCGTGTGGGGTGATTACTGGGTCCTGGCGCTCGACGAAGAATATCAGTGGGCAGCCGTGGGGACCCCCGATCGAAAGTACCTCTGGATTTTGAGCCGCACGCCTGCTCTGGATCCGAACGTGATGGATTCGATCCTGTCGAAACTGGAGGGAATGGGTTTTCGCACGGAGGACCTCGTGACCACTTCTCACAGTCGATGAGGCTTACTTCATCCTGTCGATCACCTGTCTCCATCTCGCAGGGGGTGTCTCTTCGAACGGGACTACGCCGACTTCGAGCTTCGCCTGGAGGTCCGAGGTTCCGCATTCGCGGGTTGGGGGACTCTGCATGCGCCCCGTCCTGCCCGATCGGAAGCGCCGGATTCAGCCGAGCCGGCCCACTCCCCACAACCGCGCAACCGGCTCCCACGCCCCTTCCTTCCCGTCCGCCCTGTCCGGACCCGCAATCCAGGTGCTCATTGCAGGGTTGACTCACCATTTCCTCTCCGATGGACTCACTCTCGGAGAAAGCAAATCCCTATCTCTTTTTCTTCTCTCAAATGTAGATCGTTGTGGCCTTTTGCGGTCCAAAGGGTTACAATTCCGTCCAAATAGACTGTCCTTATCGATCCCGAGAATCCCTGTAGGTACAGCTGCTCGTCAGAATCTCCTGATCCTCACCATCGCTTTCGTGACTCGATCTCGTTTTCCCGAGCCCGTTCAATCCCCGCGGGTTTTCCACTCAGACAAGGAGAGCTGCAAATGAACGACGTTGAACCGAAGGGAACGCATGACCATGGCCGATGCTGACCCAATTTCTCGAAATTCGCCGAACACCAAACGGGATCGAATCGATCTCCACCATCACTACTTTCCGAAGGCGGCCAAGGACGTTCTTCCGCCTTTTCCTCCCATCCAGGGCTATGCACTCGAGAAATCACTGGCCGGGATGGACGAAGCCGGGGTTCGAACCGCTTGCCTCTCGCTGCCCTGTCCTCTCGGTGACGACCCGGAGAAGACGCGTGCAAAAGCCCCGGGCTTTGCCCGTGAAGTGAACGAAGCCGGCGCCAGAATCGCCTCGGACCACCGGGGACGCTTCGGTTTGTTCGCCTTTCTGCCTCTGCCTCATATCGACGCGAGCCTGCGGGAGATCGAGTACGTGTTCGATACGCTGCACGCAGACGGAGTCGGGATCCTGACGAATTACGGAAACCGGTGGCTGGGCGATCCGGTGTTCCAGCCTGTGTTCGACGAACTCAATCGGCGCAATGCCGTCGTCTTTGCCCATCCAATCGATGCTCCGTGCTGTCGCGGTCTTCTGCCCAACACGATGCAACAGACAGTCGAATGGAATACCAACACGAGTCGCGCCCTTTGGAGCCTGCTCAATGACGGGACGGATTTGCCGCCGATGACGACACCGATGACGAGCATGGCCACGCGGTATGGGAATATCCGGTTCGTCTGGTCGCATGCCGGCGGAAGCTTGCTTGGGCTCATCGGCCGCTTTCTCGGCCGAAGCAGCATGACCCAAAAAGTGGATCTCTCTCCGGACGCGGAGCCAAATTCGAAGCTGTATCACCTCCGGCGCTTCTATTACGACACTGCCGGCTCTGCCAATCCGATCCAGATGCACGCCTTGAAGAGCCTCGTCGGTACGTCGCAAATCGTCTTTGGATCGGACTTTCCGATTGTCCCGGTTCTCGAGACGGTGGAGGCTCTGCAGGAATGCGGGTTCTCCGTGGAGGAGCTTGAAAACGTCAATTATGCGAATGCACTGAGGATTCTTCCCGAGCGGAGTTCGTCAGCGCAGTTGGAGATTCAGAGAACGGTAAACCCTGCAAGAAAGAGGCCATTGTAGAACAGTGTCCCCAACTCTGGGAATCCCGCGTTCTCTACTTCGCGGCCGCTGCCGAAGCGATCCGACGCATCTTGACCGCTAACGAAGAAGAGTCGATGAAGGCGCCTTTACTTTCAGTGGACGTATTTAGGAGGGAGAAATGGGTAGATACTTTGGCCTGGCCTGCTGGCTGATCTTGCTGGGAGCGGGCTGCAATTCGAGTACCGATGTCGAAGCGGAACAGACGGCGCTCCTCGATACGGCGAAGTCCTGGTCTCAGTCCGCTAAGGCCGGCGACATGGAGCGCATTTTTTCGTACTGGACCGACGACGCGGTGATCATTCCCGCGGGAATGCCGGCGATCGAGGGTAAGGAAGCGATTCGCAAGTTCGTGCAGACCAACCGCTCGCAGAATGACTTCTCGTTGAAGACGACTCCGCGAGAGGCGACGGTCTCCAAGTCCGGCGATCTGGGGTACATCGTCGGCACCTATGAGATTTCGATGACGGCTCCGGACGGGACACCCAGGAACAGCCGTGGCCGGTACCTGACGGCGTGGCGCAAGAATGAGGCCGGAAACTGGAAGTGCACGCTCGAGATCCACTCACCGCTGAATCGGTTACGCGTCCCTGAAATGCAGATGGGCGTACCGGAAGGAGAAGGTGAGGAAGAATGACAGGCAGGATGGTCCCGTTGGTCTCTTTGCTCGCCTATCTACTCACGTTACCAAGTGTGGTGGGACAGAGCCCAGGTCGCCCGCCCGCCCGGGCTCAGATGCTCATCGTTGAGGGGTTGACGGTGGATGCCGAAGGCGAGACCGTCATTCCTACGAAAGCGGATCCGGGGACACCGCTCTATTACAGGCGCAGTAGCAAGTCCATCCTCACACCTGCAGGGAGCCGCGTGACTGCGGGTACTTTTGCCACAGTCCGAGGGACGGCGGAAGCTGCCTGCGTGCCGTCCGGAACTCGGGTCGAAGTGCACTTGACCGGACTGATCCCGAATGCGCTTTATCGTCTCTGGCTGATCACATTCAAGGAGCCCGGCTTTGACCTCGGACCTCCTCCCGACATGTCGAACGCGATCGGTGAGGGTGCTCTCGGGCCGAGAGATCGGAGCCGGAACAGCTTCGAGGCTTCCCCTGCCGGAGAAGCACAGATCATCCTGGTTCATCCGCCGGGACCTCTGTCGGAAACGCTGCCGGAGCCGCCGAATGCCAACCAGCCGGCAGGGGCCTGCCTCGTGACGGATGCCTTCGAATGGCACGTCGTGGGGGCGTTCCAGCAACCGGATCAGCCGTCCGGACCCGAGATCGGGCCGCCGCTCTTCTTCCCCGAAACGGCCGTCGAGCAATTCGTCTTTATTTTCAGGAAAGACGGACATTCGACAATCAACCAGAACTCCGGAAAGGAAGACAGGTGAATCAAGCAGCAAGCGAACAGAACGAGAGGCTCGTAAATCGGATGGTCGATGCCATAAACCGGCGTGATCTGGCGGCGCTGGACGACATCGTGGCACCGGATCTCCAGCGGCACAGTGGAGCGACGTCCGGGATCACGATCAAAAGCCGGGATCAATTCAAGGCCTTTCTGGAGTGGGACAACCTGAATGCGCTCCAGCAGCTTGGGCATTTCCTGCCGCCAGGGCACCGGAAATGAAGGAGACGGCCGGAAGCGCTCTCGTATTGATTCCCGGTATCGCCGCCTGCAGTTCGAATATCGGCGTTTTCAAAATCGAGTAAGGAGACATCGGATTCCGCCATGCATTTACCACGTCCTGATCATCCGCGAATCCCACCGGTCCGAGAGCACGAATGGACCGAAGCGCAGCGTGCCTATCTCGAGCCGTATGAGAAGGCAGGGCATCTCTACAACGTCTTCAAAACCGCCGCGCACCATCCCAAGCTGGCCCGCGCCTTCGACGCCTTCGCCCTGGGCCATATCAATGGAGCATCCAATACACTTCCCGCTCGGGACCGCGAGCTGGTGATCCTGCGAATTGGCTGGCTCTGCCGCTCCGAATACGAGTGGGCGCAGCATATTCGGATCGCACGCTCGATCGGCTTCACGGAAGACGAGCTCGCGCGCATCGTTCGAGGGCCGGACGCTCCCGGATGGACGTCGTTCGAGGTCACGCTCCTGAGAGCCGTCGATGAACTGCGCCGGGAGTCATTCATTACTGAACCGACCTGGCAGGCTCTCAGCGCGAAATACGCAACACAGCAACTGATGGACCTTGTCTTCACCGTGGGTACCTACAACCTGGTCTCGATCGTGCTCAACAGCTGGGGTGTCCAGCTCGACGAGGGGCTCGAGGGATTTCCGGAGAGGTGAAGAGCGAATACGAGAGCAGGGGCGATGTTTTCGCTCTCGATAGCTCCGGAAGGGGAACACGCCGGAGATGAATGTCCCGTCGGTGGAGGAAGCTTCTATGACTGACACGGTTGATCGACGGCGGATTGCGGCAGCAAAGGCTTACGAGAGCCTCCATGTACCGGCGTTGTTTCAGCAGTGGTGCGAGCGAGTGTTGAATGCAGTCCGAATCGAACCCGGTCATCGGGTTTTGGATGTCGCCTGCGGAACGGGCGTACTCGGAAGGCACGCACGTTCACGGGTCGGTCCGGACGGTTCGGTTGCCGGAGTCGATCCGGATGCAGGTATGCTTGCGGTGGCGGAGAAACTGGAACCGACGATTGAATGGCGACTGGGCACGGCGGAGTCAATCCCATTTCCCAACGAGAGCTTCGACGTGGTCGTCAGTCAGTTCGGTCTGATGTTCTCCACGGACCGTTCCCGAGCCTTGCGCGAGATCCTTCGGGTGCTGGTTCCTGGCGGAAGCCTGAGTATTGCCGTTTGGGACTCGCTGGAAAATTCGGAACCCTACGATATCGAAGTGGAGTTACTCGATCGGATGGCGGGCAGGGCTGCGGCTAATGCTTTGCGGGCGCCATTTGTGTTGGGCGATACCAGGGAGCTGACGAAGCTCTTCAAAGCCGCGGGGGTGACATCGGTCGGGATTATCACGTGGCACGGAACCGCCAGGTTCCCGAGTATCAGGTCCATGGTCGAATCCGACCTCAGGGGCTGGCTGCCTATCATGGGCGTCACACTCGAGGAAGAGCGGATCGACCGGATTCTCCAGGAAGCGGAGAGTGCCCTTCAGCGCTATGTGACGGCCGAGGGCGACGTTGTCTTCGACTCGCCCGGGCACATCATCACAGGGACCAAGCCGCGGTCGGGATGAGATGCAGATGAAAATACAGGGGTGGCGATTGTGATTCCAGACCGTTCGCAGGACTCGATCGACGGCAAAGATTCAGACCAATCCAGACGGTTGCGGTTCGAGCAGGGCGAGGGGGCGGGGGATCCTCTCGTCTTCTTCGAGGACCGCGATGGGGCGAAGCAGAAAGACTCCGGAGGCAATCAATGAGCGTCGGACGATTACGGGGAGCCATGGTGGCTGTCTCCATGTTCGCCGGAGCCGTGCCGGCTGTCGCAATCACTCAGCCTGTGGGAGATTCGGCCTCTCTGCAGGAATACGTGGGGCGGTACCAGACCGTGTGGAACACGCACGATTCGGCTGCCGTCGCGGCATTCTTCTCGGAGGAGGCAGAGATGGTCATGGGCAATCTGCCGAGGGCCCGGGGACGAAGGGCGATCGAACTCTGGTGGCGCGCCTACTTTGAGAGACAGGAGCCCGAGCGACGAGCGAGGTTCGATTTGACGGCGGAGCGGCTGTTGTCGGCGAATGTCGCAGTCGTCAACCTCCTGTCGACCACGCATGGCAAAGGAAGCGGAGGCGAGGCGCTGCCGGTGAGGAAGGCTCGCGGGACCTGGCTGGTGCGACGCGAAGGCGGGAAATGGCAGATCGAAACGATGATGGGCATGCCGACGGAAGAGGATCGTGTCGAGCTGAAACCGAGCCTCGAAGCGGCGAAGACCCTGCGGCCGGACGTTCGTGCCTTCCTCCGCGCGTACGAAGACACTTTCGATCGTCACGATCCGGAAGCTCTCAGTGCATTCTACCGAGATGATGCAGACATCATCGTGCGCAACGGTCCCGTCGTTCACGGCATCCTGGCGATTCGGGAATGGTGGGAGGATTACTTCAGTCAGCCCAGGCCCTATCGAGTGGAGTTGATCGTCGAGGAAATCCGAATGATGAGTGACGACGTCGCGCTGCTGAATTTGGCCGCGACTGGGGCGGCGCTTGATGCGAAGCCGGAGCCGGCGCCGGTCAGAAGGGCGCGGGCGAGGTGGGTCCTCGTCCGAGAGGATGGCCGATGGCTCATTGACGCGCTGCGCGTGTTGCCGAGCGAGGATGATCGCGTGATCCGAAAAACGGGTCACTAGCAATTCACGGCTGCTGCTTCATGCCGATCCAGATGTGGACCGGGTTCGTAATCCGAAGCAAATTCCTATCTCTCCGAACGTTTCCCGAGGTCGAGCGCGTCTTCGGGAAGATCGGCCGGGCGGACACCGCCACCGACCCGGCTCCTTTGAGCATGATCCAGATGACGATCAAATTGAAACCCGAAGATCAGAGGTGCCCTGAGATGACCCCGAAGAAGCTGATCGCTGAAATGAACGACGCGAGTGTTCAAAAGAGGATCGGCCAGCTCGGGCAGGAGTCGCACCGATTTTCCGGCCCTCCCGGTTGACGGCTTTTCGACCCGACCACATCTGACGTATTGCTTCTTGGAGACCCGATTGGAGCGGTTCTATCGTGCGGCTTCCAGGCACCCTTTGTATCAGGGCGAGACTGCTCTTGCTGAGTTCCTGACGCGTCTGGGTTACGTCGAGAGGCCGGTGCCCGAATCCGGCCTCTCCTTATGCTCCTCTCGGCGGGTCTTGCGAACAGGGGTTTCAAGCGTTGGCTTCGGCCACAAGAGGACTGCCCTGGTTGCCGAGCTCCGCTACCACGAAGTCAGGAAGCTCGTTACTGGCGAGGAGTCGTCTGAGATCGTCGAAGGCTACCGCCGCGAGGCAACCGACGCACGCACTCAAATAGAGCACAGCGGCGACCTGGGCAACCTCACCCAGAACTGCCAGCGCCCCTTCATCAAAGCCGACGACTGCCCCGAGAGCTAGCAGGGCTCCGATGGTCAGTTGCTCGTCACCACCCGCGTTTTCCCAGGCCGAATGGAGCTTATGCAGAAACTCGAGTGCCTCGTTCGCGTCCTCGACGTTTGGCACCGGCAATCCACTGCTGTGCATGCATTGTTCCCATCCCTCAGAAAAGCTGCTCATATTGACCTCCAGGTTTGCACCAATCGGTTGTGTCTCAGGTACTTCAGTCATTCGCCCGTGCCGGCAACATTCCCGTCACGATGCCTATGTCTATCGAACGTGTTCCGGACGAGTCCACTTCGAGAGTTAGAAATCCATTGCTCCGTTAATGTGGCCGTGCGAGATGGAACGCCACCGAGGCATTGAATCCCTTTGTGACCTCATCGGTCGGGAGAAGTACGTGTTCTCCCTGACTCGAAGTGGACCGGATCCGTTCCGCGCCGGGTCCCATTGCTGTGTGGCCCAGTGCACCGCGGGTCGGGTCACCCATAATGCCGGTAGCGACGTCGAATCCGAGCCAGTACAGTCCGGACTTTTCGCGCGCGCGAACCGCTGCGACTTCAGGATCTGCAGCCGCGATATCGGCTCCCGTAGCAGCAAGCACGGCATTGTTGTTGCGTCCGAGGCAAAACGCAGCGGCTATCTTGAAACCGATTTGTTCGTCGAAGCCCAGTGAGTCCAGAACCCGCTGTTTACCGGGCCCCCACAAGGTGTCCCCTCCGGTGACCCCAATTCCGATATCAAATCCCAGCCTCCGAGGACCAATGGGTTGTAGTTCTCGGAATGTGCCAACCATCGAGTCCAACTTGGCAACCGCCACTCCCTTGTCTGCAAAATCCAGCTTCTCGTCGGTGTTGACCGGCTTCTTTTTGAAATTGAGCGGTGGCGGGGCCGGATTCGGCTCAAACAGCTGGGGCGGGCTCATTTGACCTTTCGCAACCTTGATAGCGTGGGCCATGAGGCCGTTGAGAGCTGTTCGGTACTGCTTTTCCATGTTTGCCAGTTCGGCCGTGGGCGGGAGGTCACCAAAAAAGGTGCCCGCATTCGGGCCAAGGAGGAACTGCAGGTCGGACAACGCCTTAAGGTAATTCAACTTGTGAGCGAGGCAGTCCGCAAGCACAATATTCCTGTCTTCGTTCTCCTCGGGGCTGAGAACCGGAATGGGTATCGTGTCGTAGGTCGCCAATTCGGCTTCGTAGCCCACGGGGTGATCGAGGACCGACTGTGGAAATGTGCTTAACCGCTCGAGAATCCGTGTGGCATCCGGTCCGGTAAAGGAGGCCTGACTGCCGATGCCGCCTGCCTGGCTCATGAAGACCGTGACCTCGCACCTGCTCTGTGTTTCCTTCATAGCGGTATCGAACGAGGCCTTGAATGACCCGCTTGCGGCCAGGCCGTTGTACTCTGCATGGAGGCTCGCGGCCATCTTGCTCTGATGCTCCTCGCTTGCAGACGTGATCCGCGCGACAATATAGAACTCTCCCCCAGTCTTGAGAGACCGCACGAACATGTCACCAAAGGCTGTTTTGAAGGCCTTTTGGTTTCCATTCGTGACCAGCGTCTCAGCCTCCTGCGTGAGGTGAAAGCCATGACCGTGCCGCGTCGCGTTGTGGACCTCACAGCGACCGGCAATGAAGGACGAGTAGGAATTCACGGCATGACTCTGCGCGAAATCAAGCTTTGCGCCTCCGGAGAACAATCCGTACCGGGCATCAGCCGACACCGAGACACCCAGGGATTCCATGAGGCTCTCCTGAGTCGTCACGCTGTTGAAGGATGTGCGAACGATTTGTCCATTTGCGTTCGGATCCTCGGAGACATTCGCAACGGATAGCCCCGTGCCGACAGCCTCGCGCGACTCGAAGTTGAATCCCTGACCGATTTCTTGATCGTTGAATGGAATGATGATGATTTGACTCATGACTCTACCTCTGTTCCTTCCCGGCCCTAACCAGCAGACGTCGTACGATGCCAGGGGAGAAAGATGCCTTCGCCGCCTGGATGCTTAGAGCACGGTCCTCCACCTACGGAGACATCGCGTTGTCTTAACTGGATTCCACCGACCCTCTGTGCGCCCCCCTCATCGCTAAGGCATGCATCAGCTTCAAAGTGGCAGGGTCGTCTTCGTGGGAGGCCCCCACGTATGATTCCGGCAGTATATATCTACCTGCTATATGAAAGATATGGAAATCTTCGGCCAGGCCCGTCGACCGGAGGGGTTCTGTGCGGAAGCCGGAATGCACCATCCCCTGTGTCCTCAATTCAACCGGCTGGACGCGCGTCTGCCCGCACAGTTGGCCTCTATGGTGAAGCAAGAGATTCGATCTGGAGGTGTCGGACCCGCTGCCTCTGCGGAATTGCGAGGATCGGGTTTCCACCTTCAAGCGGAGGAGCTTGACCTCGTCCCGGATCTGGCTGAGGGAGGGCATCGCCGAATCGTTGCGCTCCTTTTCCGCCCGCACGAACCGGACGTAAGGTGCAATGGGCTCGCCCATGGCGGAAAAGCCCCGCTGCAGGTCCTGCTCGATATGTTCGAATGAGCTGAAACTCACACAAAGTGTCAATAGGTGACACGCACGTAAGTGGTGTCGAGTCCTGATCAAAAGTTGCCACCCTATCGTTTCGGGTAGCGCGTTTCGCGTTTCGGGAACTCAGAGACTCGCAACCCGCAAACTCGAAACGGTTGCAGACAACAGAAATCCTTGGAAAGAAATCGATGGAACATGTCGAATTAGGAGAAGGCAAGGTAAGAATGCGGAGTGGATTTGCTGCCTATACAGCTCGATGTCGGTGTGC
Organism: uncultured Acidobacteriota bacterium; assembly: GCA_963823995.1. GTDB lineage: Bacteria > Acidobacteriota > UBA6911 > RPQK01 > JAPXNP01 > JARRKC01. The sequence goes on along the minus strand of CAWGNQ010000005.1, from coordinate 1,815,810 downwards.
GCAGAAATCTCTGAATTGGCGGTACACAAGTCCTGAATGGAAAGCTGGTGGACATCATCGTATCCGGTCATTCGAGCAAAATCTTTCAACCCCGCATTGGTGATTTCGCTAATCTGAATTGGCCCCCTTTGATCGTCTGAATTGGCCCCACCTCGGAGCAGACCTGTACTCTGATTTCGGTCAAGAGCCGGAACGGAGGAGGGTTGGACAGGAGAAGGAAAGTGGAACTGTTTGAGCAACTGAGGCGAGGGCACGAGTTTGGCGGGAAGTCGGTTCGGGGACTGTCGCGCGAGTATGGAGTGCATCGACGGATGGTGCGGGAAGCGCTCGGCAGCGCGATTCCGCGGGAGCGCAAGCGGGCGGAGCGGGACAGCCCGCAACTGGAGCCGGTGCGGGAGTTCATCGACGCGATTCTGGAAGCGGATTTGAAGGCGCCGCGCAAGCAGCGACACACGGCGCATCGGATTTATAGACGGATCCGGCAGGAGAGGCCGGAGTCCTCGATCGGAGAGAGCACGGTGCGGCGCTACGTGGGGAAACGCCGGCGGGAACTGGGACTGCGGGGCCGCCAGACGTGCATCCCGCAATCGTATGAGTGGGGCGTGGAAGGCCAGGTGGACTGGTACGAAGCGGAAGCGGAGATCGACGGCCGGCGGCGCGTCCTGCAGGTGTTTTGTGTGCGCAGCATGGCCGGCGGAGGAGCGTTCCACCGGGCCTATGAGCGGGCGACGCAGCAGGCGTTTCTGGAGGCGCACGAGGCGGCCTTCCGGTATTTCGGAGGAGTCTTCCAGGTGCTGCGGTATGACAATCTGGCCAGCGCCGTGAAGAAGATTCTGCGGGGCTACGAAAGGGAGCAGACGGAACGGTTCATCGCCTTCCGGTCGCACTGGAAGTTTCGGGCCGAGTTCTGCAACGCGGCGCAGGGGCACGAGAAAGGGGGCGTGGAGTCGGAGAACGGCTACTTTCGCCGGCAACACTGGACGCCGGTGCCCCGAGCCCGGGACCTGGAGGATCTGAACGGCCAACTGCGGGCCGGGTCCCGGGAAGACGAGCAGCGGCGGATCGGCGAGCGCCCGCAGACGGTCGGCGAGGGGATGGCGCTCGAACAGGGTCATCTGCAGCCTTTAGCGGAAACGGGTTTCCCGTTGGCGGAAAGCAGCTTTCCACGGGTGGACGGGAACGGGCGGATCAAGGTGCGGCTGAACTGGTACTCGGCGCCGGTGGCGGTGGGCCGGCAGGTGGAAGCGCGGATTTTGCCGGCCGAGATTCAGGTCTGGCATGACGGAAAGTGTGTGGGAGTGCATGAGCGCAGCTACCGGCGGGGCGAGCAGATCCTGAATCTGGAGCATTACCTGGACGTGCTGGAGCGCAAACCGGGAGCACTGGCCGGATCGACCCCGCTCGAGCAGTGGCGCGGAGCGGGACGGTGGCCGGTGCACTACGACCGGTTCTGGGCCGAGTTGCGGAAGCGTGAGGGCCGTCTGGTCGGCACGCGCAAGATGATCGAGTTGCTGCAGTTGGGCCGACGCCAGGGCTGGTCGCAACTGGAGCAGGCAGTCGAACAGGCGCTCGAGCTGGGGATTACGGATGCGGCCGCGGTGGCGCATCTGATGACGCGCGAGCGGCTGCGCCAGGACGAGCGGGTCGGGCCGATCGAGCTGGGGATCCTGGGACGGCTGGCCCGGTACGAGCGTCCGCAGCCTCAGGTGGCGGACTATGACCGGTTGCTGGGCGAGGAGGTGCCGGCATGACGGCGGCCAGTGGCAACTGCGAGGAAGCGGTGGTGCGTCAACAGTGCCGGGCGCTGCGACTCCCGACAGTCGCCGTTCAGTTCGCCGGCCTGGCGCTGGAGGCGGCCCGGGAGCAGCACGGCTACGTGCGCTATCTGGACGCATTGCTGGCGGCGGAACTGGAAGATCGCGACGCTCGAGCGATCGTGCGGCGGATGCGGGAAGCGCGGCTGCCGCGGGTCAAGACGCTGGAGGAGTTCGACTTCGCGCAGGCCCCGCACATCTCGGCTTTGAGGTTGCGGGAGCTGGCCGAGGGCGGTTATATCGAGCGGGCCGAGCCGGTGATCTTTGTGGGCGAGTGTGGGACCGGGAAGACGCATCTGTTGACGGCGTTGTGCGTGGCCGCCTGTCGGCAGCGGCGACGGGTTCGTTTTACGACGGCGGCCGCTCTGGTCAATGAACTGGTAGAAGCTAAAGACGGCCACCAGCTCAGCCGGGTGCTGGCGCGCTGGTCACGGTGTGATCTGATCGCGATCGACGAGGTTGGCTACGTCCCGCTGGCCGAGATCGGGGCCGAGCTGTTGTTTCAGGTGATTGCCGAGCGGGCGGAGCGCTCCGCGGTCACCCTGACGACGAACCTGCCCTTCTCGGAATGGACGCAGGTGTTCCCGAACACGCGGCTGTGCAAAGCGCTGCTGGATCGGATCACGGACCGGGCCCACATCATTGAGACCGGTCAGGAGTCTTACCGATTCCGCAGGACGCTGGAGAGCCGACAAAAGAAGAAAGGGTAAGGGAGCGGCCCGCCGAGGAGGTCCGGCCTCCACTGCGCCCTACGCCGCCTCCGGCGGCTCCGGGCTCCGTTCCGGCCGGACCTCCTCGGCGGAAAGACGTTTCAATCAACAACCAGAGGTGGGGCCAAATGAAATGATCAAAAGGGGCCAAACCAGGTGGACAAACGCAATTGGTCTCTTTCCTGAAATTCTGCAGGCGTATTGCCACCGCCTTAAGGTCCAGGCGATTTCCGGAACCGAAGAGGGGCGCCGCATCACCGCCGAATTAAGGTAGAAGATCGAGTCCGTCCACGACACCCTGGCCGGCCCGTTTCTCCTTCAGAGGAGGCAACAGGAGTAGGGGAGAGGGTAGTGACTCCGGAGCATCTTCCGGTTTCCCGTTTCTCTGCTGTGCCAGCTAGAATTCGAAATAGGGCCCGACAGTCCAGTCGAGGTAGAGGTATCCACCATCGGGAGTGGGATCGTGATGAGAGTAGCGTGCGCGCACGTCGCCCCGTATGCCCCAACCGGTTCCAAGGGGGAATGTCGCTCCGGGTCCTGCCGTCAGGTAGCCACTATGATCACTGTCCAAGTCGATTCCGGGCGCACCCCTGAGTCTCACGCCTCCGAGACCGGTGCGGATGGTCAGGCCCATTCCCGGAGTGAGAAACACTTCCAGGCGGTCGAACGTGTGAAGCGAGAACCGGGCCGCTGCTTCGAGGACATACGTGTTTCCGGCCGAGAGAAATGCACCGGCGGACGGAGAGAATGGGTAGCTGTCCGAATCGTCGAAGAAGGACCAAAGTACTGCTCTCGGTGAGTGTACGGAAGCGAAGGTCCCCTCGAGAGCCAGCCATCGGCGGAGATCTCGCCCGACTCGTACTCCCAGGAGGCCTCCCTGTCGGACCGGTGATTCTGTAACAGTCAAGGTTTGGTCTCCGTTCTGGCTGACTCGGTATCGCCGACCCTCTGGACCACCAACAGACGAGTATCGCCCCCCAACGAGCGAAATCTGCCAATGTCGACTCTTCTCCTCCTGGTCAGAAGAGGCGTCTGTCGAAGGGCTTTGGGCTCTCACGACGGAACCGGCCATGGTGAGCAGGAGGACGGCCACGAGACGGATGGTTTGTTTCATAGAGCCAGTTGCCTCCGTAGGGGTTTGCAGCTCATGGCGCTGTCTTGTACCAGAGCTTCTCGAGAAGCTCCTTAATCTGGAGAGGATGTGGCTCATCTTTAGCCTGGTCGGACAAAAGTCGGGAACTTCAACCTGCTTGGGTACAGAATGTGTGTTTGGGAGGCACTCCAAAGGGAAGCTGTGGACTCTCAAGCCGAATGCCGCGTCGATCAGCCTCAGGACCGAGAAGGTGACGACCTGATGAAGGGTCTTCATCTTGCCGACGAAGCGTGCTTCGCGCGCATGCGGGTGGGAGATCCGGAACCGCTCGGCACTCTTTTTTTCCGGTACCATCGGCTGGTCTTCGGGATCTGCCTGCGAATCCTTCGCGACGAAGCCGAGGCCGAAGATGTGGTGCAGGCCGTCTTCATCGAGCTTCTGCAGTCGGCGGATCGATTCGATTCCCGCAAGGGCTCGGCCCGGTCGTGGATCGTCCAGTACGCCTATCACCGCAGCTTCAATCGGAAAAAGTACCTTGCGCTTCGCGGGCACTACCTGAACCTGGAGAGACAAAGCGACCAACAGCCCGACGCGTGCCGGGCCATGGCAGGGATGACCGTCGAAGAGTGCCGGATGATGCTGCTGAAAGCGATGGAATCGCTGACCGAGGAACAGCGATCGACGATCGAAAAGGTCTTCTTCGGGGGTCGCCGTCTGCGAGAAGCGGCCGAAGAACTCGGCGTCTCGCCGGAGAACGCACGCCATTACTACTACCGGGGCCTGAACAAGTTACGGCGCTTTTTCGCCAACGCGGCGGTGATGTGAGATGAAAGAGCACGAACACGAGTATTTTCGAGAGCTCTGTGCCTTGGCTCCCGTCGGCGAACTGAGCGACGAAGAGGCACGAAAGCTCGACGAGCACCTTGCCGAGTGTGAGGAGTGCCGGAATCTGGCCGAGGAGTTCGAGCGTGTGTCCTTCGGCGCACTGCCGCTCCGAGGAGAGGACGGGGACTTCCAAGACTCGACCGCGTCCGATCGGCAGATTCAGAGGTTTCAGGCGAGACTCGGTGAAGAGTTAGCGGGAGATCCACGCAAGTCGAGATACCCTGGAGACACGCAATCGGTTTCCCGACTTCAGGAACGTCCGGAGATGTCGTCCCCCCGGGGCCGACGGAGGTCGTCCCGATGGCTGCTGGCCGCTGCGATCCCGTTGCTCGCTGCGACCGGAACGCTGTGGCACGTCTGGAGAGGGGCTGTGGAAGCGAACCAGACATTGTCACGACACAATGCCTCCCTCTTGCTCCAACTGGAGACGGCTCAGCGAAGCCTCTCCGAGCTACAGGCTTCCCACGCCTCTGAAACGTCTCCTGAGTCTGCGCCTGAGGAGAACCTTCCTACCACTGGCCAGCGGGTAGATCCAGACCAGTTTCAACAGGTGAAGGCTCGACTCGCGGAAACCAACGAAAGAATGACGCGGTTAATCGAGGAGAAGGCAAAGCTGACCGCTGACCTCACTGACCTGCGACGGACGATCGATCAGAAGGACGTCCTGATCCGAAAGCAGCGAGCTTCGATCGAGAGCTCGGAGGCCAGATCTCATGCCATAGATGAACGGGTCCGACGCCAGCGAGAGCAGATCGATGCCCTGAAGACCCAGTTGGTGAAACTCGACCGAGAAAAGCAGTCGCTCGAGCTGAGTCTCCGGGAGAACGTGGGGGTGCTCTTCGATCCCTCCTTGACTGTGGTAAGCGTCTTCAATGTGCAGAACCGAAGCGCCCGCTCGAATGCCGGCGGACGCATCCTGTTGAGAGCGGGCCACCCGGCCGTCCTGTATGCCTTCGATCTGAAGCCCCACGACTGGCCGGATCCCCCTTCCAAGAGCCGGTTCCAGCTCTGGGGGCTCAAGGAGGTCCACCCGGACCTGGATGCGATGACCTTCAACCTCCTTGCCAAGTCGCCTGCGACTCATTATCTGGGCCAGTTGGCCGAGGAACCCTCGCATGGAACGTGGTCGGTGTCGTTTGACCCCGACCTGCTCAACGGCCTCACCTACCTCCTCATCGTCAGGCCCGGCGAAGATTCCGCAGAACTGGGTGACAAGGTCGTTTTGTACGGCAGGCTCGAGGGCAGGTAGGAGAATCGGTTTCTCTGCACACCTTCCTGGGGATCTCACCCAGCGCCACTCATCCTGTAAAGACCTCCCGGCTTTCCGCCACACTCATGGTGTATTCCGTGCGTACAAAGGGTGGCAGAGCATAGATTCGGGCCGAGGCGGACATCACGCCCAATGGGACTGGGACAGAGTCTCCGCGCGCAAAGCGATCACTCGCACCGCAAATAATCCGTCGGATTGACTTTGAGCGCCCGGCGGCAGGGGAGGATGGACATCGCCAGCGTCAGGAGGAGGAAGCCTCCCGCAACCAGTGTGAAGGTCCAGGGATCCTCGACGCTGACACTGTAGTAGAGACTTCGCATGAATTGTCCCAAGCCGACGGCGACGGCCAGTCCTGCTGCGAGACCGAATCCGGCCAGCAGGAACGACTGGCGGAGGATCAACGTGACAATATCGGCGGGGGCGGCACCCACGGCGACACGGATGCCGACTTCGTGACGGCGACCGGCCAGCCAGTAGGCCAGCTGCGCGTAGAAGCCCGCCAGGGCCACACCCAGCGCGATCAGGCTCAGGATCCCGAACAGGACGATTCCTCGCTTCCAATTTCGAAACTGGGGCTCGATGTCGTCATACATCGACCGTATGCGTATATAGGGGAGCCCGGGGAGTCTCGAGAGAGAATCCGCGATTCCAAGACCTAGGGCAGCCTCCCTCAAGTGAAGGACGACCACACGGGGGGAAAGTCCACTCGTCGCGTCATAAGCAGAAGACTGGCTTAGCGGGATGAAACACTGAGGCTGCGGCTTGTCGAACCGGTAGAGTGGAGTATCCCGCACGACTCCGACCACCTGAACGCAGGCGGGATTTCCCATGATGTGAAGACAGCGTCCCAAGGGATCTTCATCCGGCCAATAGCGGTTAGCCAGGCCCTGGTTGACGATGGCCACACGCACGCCACCGGCGACATCCGACTCCTTGAAAGCCCGGCCCAGAACGAAAGCCGTCTTCATCGCGGAGAAGTACCCGGAGCTGACGGCGCTCAGGCCGGGGGCTTCCTCGGTCACCGGCTTCCGCCCGTCCGCCGTTACCCCTCCGAAAAAGCCGAGTGTGGACCAGGGGGCGGAGCTCGGCCGGCCCGCGCCGTCGACTCCCGGGAGCCTGCGGGCCGCTTCGACGACCTTTCTGCAAAGGGCTTCCACCTGTGCCGGCCTGTAGCCGATCTGTTCCAGACCCGGAAATTCGGCGATCAGCGATCGCTCGGCATCGAAGCCCAGATCGACACTCGTGGCCTTTTCGAAGCTTTGCCAAAAAAGCCCGGCGGAAACCGCGAGCGCGCAGGCCAACGCGAGTTGACCGACGACCATCGCCGCTCTCAATCGGTTCGCCGAGAGTAGGGAGTGCGTAACGTCCGGCTTCAGCGCTGAGGCGATGTTCAGGCGCAGGCTCCGCAATGCCGGCAACAGCCCCGTGACCAGCGTCGAAAGCAAGGTGACCGACCCGAACACGACCAGGGTGCGACCGTCGAGCAGATCGAAAAGACCGAAGTGCCTTCCCAGCAGCCATTCGGAGAGAAGCGAAGACATCGCCGCCATGAAGCCGACGGCCAGCAAACCGGCGGCCAAACAGATCAGGAGGCACTCGATCAAAAGCTGCCGGACCAGCTGGCCGCCGGATGCTCCCAACTGCAGCCGGATCGCAATCTCGGCGCGGCGGCTGAAGTTTCGGAGCAGCAGCAGATTGGACACATTGGCGCAGGCGATCAGCAAGGCCAGGATCGAGACGACGGCGGCCCAGGTCGAGAGTCGGCCCAGGCCGGAGTTCACACGATCGAGCTCCGTGATCGGAACGGCGCGGGCGCCGAGGACCGGCCGGTAGCTCAGCATCGTCCCTTCCGAACCCGAGAGCAGGCCCGCCACCTCGTGGCCCAGGGCCTCCGAAGACTCATCTGGCGCCAGACGACCGACGATGCTCACCCAGTTCGAGCGCACCTCGTATAAGGGGCCGAGCTCGGTTGGAGCAGGGTAGACGGCAGCGGCCGCGGCTTCGATCGGGAGCCACAGATCGACCGGCTTGGGACGAATGCCGGTGAAGCCCTCCGGCGCAACACCGATGATCGTGTAGAGCTGATTTGCGATGCGGCATGTGGACCCGATCACGGAGGAGGACCCGTTGAATCTTCGTTGCCAGAGCCGGTAGCCGAGCACGACGACCTGCGACTGCGCATCCTCATCCGTGAAACTGCGCCCGACGATCGTCGACACTCCCAACAGCGGAAAGTATCCCGGACTGATGAGGGTGGCCTGAAGCTGCTCCGACGAGGCTCCGCGTCCGATCCCGACGTCCTCCCGCGCCTCGGCAAACAACGGAAGGGACTCGGAGACCGCCGTCCGCAGGTAATCGAAAAGAGGATAGGACGTCCGGTCCGCGAAGTAGTCCCCGCCGCCGCCCACGATCGGAGAGTGCTCCAATTCGACGAGGACGACTCGACTCGCATCCTTGACCTGAGCCGGGCCGCTCCACAGGAGCTGATTCAGGAAGGCAAAGGTCGTCCAGTTGGCGCCCAGCCCGAGCCCAAGGATGAGGGCCGCCGAGACAGTAAACAGTTTGCTCCCGCCCAGCTTTCGAAAACCGTAACGAAGATCGGTCGAAATTCCCATCAGCAATCAGCACGGCCCCTTGCAGAGAATTCCGGCAATACTCTTCACTTTCCGTCTTTCCATAGTTCCAGACTCTCTATCGGGAATACATCGACAGTTGCGTGGAGGGTGGCCCAGGATGAATACAGCGTTCGATCCGGTCCCACGGTGAACTGGATGGCGGCTTTTCGGAGCTTCAGGAGCTGCTCGAACACCCCGTCCGGGTTCAGGTGTTCCAGGAAGCTCCCCGACAACAGGACATAGAGTCCTCCCTCCGGATCCGGCGCTGCGTCCAGTACGAGCGGGACATAGTGATCGACCTTGGTGTTTCCAGGGAAGTACCCGTTCTTGGCAAGCAACTCGCGATGAAAGTCCAGGAGTTCGAGCTCCCGCGTCTCAACCGTGCCGTCGTCGGCGGAGAACTTCAGGAAGGTCGGAAGGTTCTGACGAAACACGAAAATCGAGTCCTCGGAATCGCAGACGAAGAATGGACGGCGAGCAGGTCCTGCGTCTTCTTCCTTTCCGAATGACCTCAACACGCGCCCGTCCGGCGTGAGAACCGAGAGGAGTGTGCCGACGGAGGCTCCCGGGTAGAGAACGACCGTCCCATCCGAGTTGAAGTGAACGACGCGGGGACCTAGTCCTGGAGGATATGCATCGATTCTCACGCTGCCCAGGAGCTCTCCCGAAGGATCGTAGAAAAGGATCAGATGAGGGCTGGAAGAATGGCCGATCAGCCGCGCCTCCCCGCCGCTGATCACCACGTCGTCGATGGTCGCGCATCGTGTGTCGTCCAGCCGAAACACGGACCCGTCGGTCCGGTACTGGAGGATGCGTTCCCGCCCGCCTGCCAACAGGAACAGATTCCCCTCCGCGTCGGCCCGCATCCCCCTCAGCATCGCGAGGGTCTGCCTCTCCAGCGGCATGCGGGTGTCAAGGAAACTGAGCTGAGTGGGCATGGCGTCTTCGGAACACGGAGCTGAAGGCTGCGGAATCTGAGCCGGCACAAGGCCCGTCTCCGAGACGAGGAGAAACCAGTAAAGGAATCGGCGCCACACTCTTTTCTGAAGCTGGTCCATAGATCGACTCTTCCTTGACGGCGGAAACCGACCGTCGAAGTATCCGTGTGCTCGGCTCATAAAGAATGATATTGACCGTTGAAGTACACTTTCAAGTGGTAGTTTTTATCGAGGTAGCGAACGAGCGGGGCCTTGGTCTCTCCAAGGAGCGAAAGGTCGAACCTCGATCAATCAAGCTTCCGTGCTTCCGACGCACCTGCGGCGATGGGTCTTTGATGAGCCGAAGCCGCCAGAAGATACGAAAGGAGAATAGATGGGGACTGGTCGCCGCTCGCAGTCGGCTCGGGCATCGTTGCTGCAATCACCTTCCTGGCCCTGCCCAGAAGCAGGCCGGAAGTAGCCAAAATGAAAAAAATGCGAATCCAGGTGTTCATTCTTCTTTCAAGAACGACGGTCCCGCAGGGACCGGATTCCCACAGCCCAGCGGACTCAGCATCGGTCCCGGAGGGACCGGATTCCGTTAGCCCGGGGCCAAGCCGCTTCGGCGCGGCCCCGGGTTTGGGATTTCTCGTCCAGTTTGACCGCCCCGGGCAGGGGCGGGATCGTGTCACCGTAGTCGACCGAGTGGTCCGGCTTCCAACGGCCGTCAGATGAATCGACAGCGGTCGAGGGCCCCCGGGAAACCACGGAAGGCCACCCCGGACCAATTCCCGTTGTCGATCGCGCCCCTTGCCGGGGCGCCCTGCTCGTGCTTCTGTCCGCGATCCCCGGGGTCGCGCTTCGCTGGACCCCGGGCTATGGGAATCAGGCCCCTGTCGGGGCATTCCCATTTGTGCATATCCTCCCCGTCTGACCGGCCCTGGCAAGCGTTCACCGCGCGACCGGCAGGGATGCCGGTCGGACACGCCAGGCAAGGATGCCTGGATTACTCCAGCACCTTGCCGACGATGGCCGCCATGGCGTGCCAGTCCCGCTTTTCCGTCTCCAGCTCCTTCCGGCCCGCTTTCGTCAACGCGTAGAACTTGGCCCGGCGGTTGTTGTCCGACACACCCCACACCGATCGGATCCAGCCTCGCTGCTCCAGCCGGACCAGCGCCGGGTACATCGTGCCGTAGTTGACCCGGATCCGCTCGTCGGCCACCTGCTCCAGCCGCCGGGCAATCCCCCAGCCATGCATCGGCCCCATGGAATCGAGCGTCTGCAAAACGAGCAGATCCAACGTCCCCTCCAGCAGATGTATCCGACTCTGCGCCATTCAATTCCCCTTGTAGGTCGGTAGGAGAATCGATCTGCTCCTACCGGATGTCAACAAGAAGCTGCGCCATCTCACCGGGCTCACCCAAGACAATCTCTCGAGAACGAGTTTCGATTGCGGGATGGCCGCCCGCGGTTGCGCGACCACCGCTGACGACGCACATGACGTCGTCGAGGCCGTGGATGACCAGCGTGGGTAGGTCAAGATGGTGCAGGAACTCGGTGCGATCACCTGAAGCCACGGATGCGATCGCCTGCCGGGCGATCCCAATGGGATCGTACCCGCGGTCGTAGGCGCGTGCTGCGCGTGAGGCAACCTCGTCGGGCTCGACTGCGAATCCCGGAGACCCCACCACGGTGACGGCCCGGACCTGCCGGTCAATCACATCCGGGCGCGCACCAAACCCTCAGCAACGGTCCGAATCGGTTCCATCAAGGCCGCCATCTGGGCCAACGACAACTCGGGAGGCACCCGCCACTCGGTTACCTTTGAGCGCCTCTATAAGGATGGCGAGCAGTGGAAGACCACGCGCAGCTTCGGCCGCGACGACCTGCTCGTCTTGGGCAAGGTCGCCGATCTCGCCTACTCACGGATCCTCGAGCTGCAGGAGCAGCCCGAATCCGCCTGAGCCCTCCCTCCGGGCCGGCGACTCCCGTCGTCGGCCCTTCTTTTTGCTTTTCCGCTTCGGACGACGGTGGAATAAACTATGGTTGTATGCGATTCCTACGTCTCTTCCTGCCGGGCCTCCTCTGCCTTGCCTCGATGTCGCTCCTGATTGGTCGGTCTCAGGAGCCGGAGATCGAGACGACCGTGACACCCGAGAAGAGCTCTTATCTCCCTGGTGAGCCCATTTTCGTGGACGTCACCCTGACCAATCGGACCGACCGACCGCTGGCCGAGCAGCGCTTCAATCTGCTTCTGACCAACTGGGCCTGCTCTGATTTGATCTTCGAGAGCGCTTCGCCCTTCGTGCGAAACAAACACGAAGGAGGCTGCGGTTGGGCGGGGAGCTGTCTCAGTGGCGCCTATGGCCCGGATCGGACCGTGGAGCCGGGAGGGTCCCGCACGAAGACCGTCCTCCTGAACCAGTGGCCGCAGAACATCGCCGGCTGGCAGTATCGCGGCATCAACGTCCTGACCCTGGCTCTGGACGGCTTCTCCAGCCCCTACTGGCTGACCTTCAACCAGGCCAAGAAGCTCGGCGGTCACGTCCGGCGAAGCCAGAAGTCCACGCCGGTGCTGGTCTGGAAGGTTTACTCGAAAGACCGCGAAGACGATGAAACCGGCGAAGTGGAGACTCGCCGTCGTGTCTTTGCCCGCTGCTGGTGGGTGTTCAACCTGGAGCAGACCTCCGGGATCCCCGCCGACAAGCTGCCCGCTGCCGCCGATGGCACGTCACAGTTCACTCCCATCGAGAAGGCCGCCGACCTGATCCTCGGCAGGACGCAGCCTGACGAGATCAACGCGAGTTGATCGTCGCTCAACGGCCAGCCGGCCCCGATCGGCTGGTCAAGTTGTCACCCATCCGTGCATAGGCTTCTTTCGGTACTCAACCGCTGATTCGCCCATCGGTTCGTGTCAACCCCTCCCTACAAGTGCAAATCGAAGCGCCGCCGGGGTCCAGTTCAACTCCCGCCGGCGGTCGCTCGACGCCAGTGCAATCTGAAGCCTATTTCCCGCCGAGCGGCACCATGGGCGGTTGACGGAAGGGGCCCTGTCCTATCATCAGCCAACCCATCTGAAAGCCGCCTTCATGCGCAATGACCAGCCCCGTCGGCGGATCGCCGGCAGGAAGCGAGAAGGTCCGCGAAATGTCCACCGAATCCCCTGGACCGAGCGGCACGCTGATGGGGACGTCGGCAGGATCCGGTCGAGGATCGAAGCGCGTGCCGTTGGCATCGGTCAGGTAGACAACGACACCGTGTTCCCGTTGCGTGATCCGCCGGGCCCGACTGATCAAGCGCAGGTGGGCCGTGTAGATCGATTCGATGCCGGCCGTGGTCAGCCCAACGCTTTCGGGGGCGATACACCAGTCGTCGTAACGCAGTTCTTCGCCCATCGCCACAGTCTGACGTGGCATAAGGGAGGAGACGATCAAAACGACGGCGAAATAGACCCCCACGCCGCTCGCCCACCACTTCAGCAGTTTGACCGCGCGGGACCGGCGTCCCGCCACGAACAAGCCGCCCGTGACGAGAAGGAGCACAATGCTGAAAAGAAAGAGAAGAATGAACAACAGCTCGAAAACACTCATCAGACGTCCTCCTGCAATGCCCCCGATCCATGCTTTTGAAGCCTGCCGCCCCGCTCTGACCCGGCCCACCGCGCTCCGAGACTTCAAGCCTCTCGGAATTGCTTCCGGAATGCCCGCGTCATCTCCCGGCCACTTTCACAGCCCCTCGACGTCGCCGAGCCTTTCGGAAGCCGATGCAGGACGGGATAAAGCAACCCGTCCGTCCACACCATCTGCCCTCCGGACAACTCCCGAGTACGCGGGAGGATGCATTGCCGGAACTGCCCCCTCCAGCCAGGAGTGGCAACGCGATTTGGGTCGAGGAGGCGGCAATCAGGTCCCTGCTGATTCCCCTGGTTTGACCCTTCGCGCGTACCTAGTGGACTCGAACTGAGAAACAATAACAGTATTATACATAGAAGTATTATGTATATCAACCGAGCCTGCAGAGACGGGAATCAAGAGTTTCCTATTGCCACCGATCTGATCCTTGGTAGATCGCAGCTCGGCGAGATCGAGACGAGCGCGAGCAGGTGCTCAACGAGCTGTTTCGAGTTGAACAACTGCTTTCTCCGGTGCGAAAGATCGATACGGCTTTGTTGTCAACCGGCGGTCACTCGTACCGGAGTGCCACCAGCGGGTCTACGCACGAGGCGCGGCGGGCGGGCAGGTAACAGGCCAGGCCGGCGATCGCCGCGAGTGACAGAGTGACCACGCCGACCATCAGCCCGCCGGCATGCACGACGCCGAACAGGACCTTCGGCAGAAACCGGATCAGCAGGAGTGCGATCGGGCAGCCGATTCCGATGCCCAGCATGATCAGCACCGAACCCTCGCGCATCACTTGCCTGAGAACCTGGTCTCGTCCTGCACCCAGCGCCATCCGAATTCCGATTTCCGGGATCTTCTGAGAGACGAAATGCGACATGATGCCGTAGACTCCAGCCGCCGCTATCAGAGACGCCAGGAGAGTCGAAATCGGTAAACACTCTTCCCCGAAGTATCGGGATTCCCAGGGCTTTGAAGTAGCCGGCGCTGGCGATTCGATAATCCACCCAGATTCCGGGCGACTGATCCGGCGGCAACGACGAATCGGCCAGGCCGGGCGCCACTTTGGCCCTTTCCGGGGAGTATCCCCCCGGCAGGTGGCTGATCAGCCCGGTAGTCTCGATCCCTGGAACCTCGGCGGACTGCCGCAACATCTCGGCATAGAATCCGACCTTCTTCTCAGGGGTATCAAAAGCTTCTTCCGAGACCGAAAAGTCCGCCGTGAGCACGTCGGAGACCCGGAAACCGGGCTGGTGCGAAATGTTGATCGAGTTCATCGAGCCGGCAATGAAAAGGGAGACGACCGCCAGCATAATCAACGCAATCGACAGCTCAGAAACGACCAGGATTCCCGCCAGGCGGCTCTTGACCCGCCCCGCGATCGGCCCGCCTTCTTTCAAACCGCGGACCAGGCTGATCTTGGATACCCTGACGGAAGGGAGAAGGCCAAAGACGATGCCCGAACCGATTCCCATGAGGGCAGTAAACTGCAGGGTCCTGGTGTCGATACCGAGACGATCGACACCAAGAGAAGCCAGGTCCAGGTACTTATTGAACAGCTCCAAGCCCCAGGAGGCCAGAAGCAGGCCGACTGCGCCTCCCACAAGCCCCAACAAACTGCTTTCGACCAGGAGTTGCCGGATGATCCTGAGGCGGCTGGCGCCCAAAGCCCGTCGCAGGGCCATTTCCTTCCTGCGGACCACCCCCCGGGCCAGCAGCAGATTCGCTACGTTGGCGCACGCCACGAGAAGGACGCTCAGGACCAGGGGCCCTATGATTCGAGGAGCCGGGCCCACCGAGCTCAGCCACACTTCCCGGATCGTGCGTGCTCGAATGGCTGCCCTGGATTCGTTTGCTGCCGGGTAGGCGGAAGCGAGCTGTGCCGCCACGACCTTCAACTCCCGGTCAACCTCTTCCCGGCTGACTGCGGCTTTCGGCCGCCCGATCACCTCCACGAAGCCCTGAGCCCGGTCTTCCTGCTCGGCTCTTCCGGCCAGTGGAACCCACAGCCGCGCCCCCCTTCCGTAGAACAAGGAACTGAAGTTCATGGGCATGACCCCGATGACGCGACCTGGAACCCGGTCCACGACGATGTCCATGCCGATCACGTCCGGCCGGCCTCCGAATTCCTTCTGCCACTCTCCATATTTAAGGATGACGGCTCGGGGCGAGTCCGGCCTGAAATCATCGGCAACAAAAGTCCGGCCAAGAATCGGTTCGACACCCAGAACTCGGAAGAAATCAACGGAGACCGACTGCGCGTGAACGCGACGGATGGAGTCTCCCACGCGAAACAGCACCTGATCCGACCGGTAGGCCGCCATTTCGGAAAAGGACCGGCTCATGTGGCGCCAGTCCTCGAAGTTTGGATAGCTGACGGGCTGTGCCACGCGAGTCTTTTCTTCCTCTTGATTCAGAATCAGCAGCCGCCCGGCGTCTTTGTACGGTCCTTCGTGGATCAAGATGGCGTCAAGCAGTGTGAAGATCAGCGTATTCGGACCCATGGCAAGGGCCAGAATGAGAACGACGGCCAACGCAAATCCCGGGTGTTTGAGGACCGTGCGGACGCTGTAGCGGAAATCCTGCAAGATGCTTCTCATCCCTGCTTCCCCCCTGGGCTCCTCTCTCCAGCCAGAGACCGTGGAAAGCAAACAACGTGCCAGTCAAGAAGCGGCTGACGGCACTCGCGAAGGCCCGGGGTGTCCGACTCTGGGAATCCGGTGTCCGGATACGAGGCACAGGACCAAGCGCTTCGAAAAAGCGACCGATGCGGAGCACCGGCGGGCAGGAGATCGATCAGTCGCGCTGCTGATGCGTCGCTCTTTCGGAGACTTCGCCTCATCTTATCCGAGGAGGTCGGCCCCTTCAGTTGTGGGCGCTTTCCTCGAGATGAGCGCGTGGACTCTGGGGACTCCTCTTGCTGAGCCCAACGGGCTGCTTCAGCCCCGGCGGCGCAGGATCGGGCCTCTCGCCGTCGGCTGCAAGAGGATGTTGGGCTGCCGCGGCGGAAACACCTCTCGCCAGCGGAGCACGCATTCCACGACGATGAGCGTGACGGCCAGACACGCCCAGTTCACCAGGACGATCGCGTCCATTCCGTGCCGCGCCAACGCCGGAATCGCCATCAGCACTCGCCCTTCGAGGAAGATGAGCACAATCGAATAGCTGCGAATCATCCACTCGCGATGGGGGGCGACCGCTCCACGCCGGATGCAGACATATGCCGCCAGCGTGAAGAGCATCCACGTGGTCGCCTGGACTATGGTGAAGACAACCAAGAACCACGGACTGTTGATGAACGCCATCCACACGGCAACCGGAGCCGCAACCAGGGTGCCGCCGATGTACAACTTCCCGATCAGGCGATGAAGACCTCGGTACCGCCGGCGCAACCGCGTTGAGAACTGCATCGCCCCGAAAACCAACGCGACCGTGCCACCCAGTCCATGCGGAACCAGCTGCCATCGGATGGGACCGAAGTGCGCCCATTCCGGCGCTGCTGGATTCAGGAAGAACCGCTCGTTGTTCCACAGCACGAAGACCGTCATGAGGCCAATGACTACGAATAGAACGTGCTTCGACCTGAGGCGCCTACTCGCGCCCTGAACCGACTCCCGTTCCATGTGAAAGTCCATTCCTGGAGGCTCGCCACTCCTACGTCCATGTCAAATGTCAAGTCCTGGTCAGAAGTTGTTACCTCAACGTTCCGGTTTCTTGAAATTTCCAACCAGGAACCGGAAACTCAAAAGGGCTCCCGTCCTCCCGTCCTCCCGTCCTCCCGTCCTCCGGTCTACAGTATCACTCCCACCAGCGCTCCCGTCAGACACGTCGAGAGTGTTCCCGCGACGATCGAGCGGAATCCGAGTTCGACGATCTCCGCTCGCCGCTCGGGGGCCATCGTCCCGAGGCCGCCGATCATGATGCCGAGGCTTCCGGGATTGGCAAAACCACACAGTGCGTAGGTCATGATCAGAAGACTCCGGTTGCTGAGCGCACCGGTCGGCAGTTGGCTCATGTCCAGGTAGGCGACCAGCTCATTCAGGATCGTCTTCGTCCCAAGGAGTTGACCGCCGATCGTCGCCTCGTGCCAGGGAATGCCGAGCAGCCAGGCCAGAGGAGCCAGCAGAGTTCCAAGAATCCCCTGCAGGGTCAGCGACCCTGCACCAAACCAGGGGATCGAGCCCAGCAGCATGTTGGCCAGGTAGACCAGGGAAACGAGTACGAGCAGCATGGCGATGACGTTGATGAGCAGCTCCACACCCCGGATGGTTCCCCGTGTGATGGCGTCCATCGAATTGTGTGCCGGATCGGGGTCGACGATTTCCGCCGGCGTGAGGCGGGACGTCTCGGGGATCAGAAGCTTCGAGATGACGATCGCCGCCGGAGCGTTCATCACTGAAGCCGTCAGGATATTGCCCATCGAGTTGGGGATCACTTTGGCCAGCATGCTGGCATAGAGGACCATGACCGTCCCGGCGATGGTTGCCATGCCGCAGGTCATAATCGTGAACAACTCGCTGCGGGTCAATTTCGCCATATAGGGTCGAATCAAGAGCGGCGCTTCCACCATTCCCATGAAAATGTTGCCGCCCACTCCGAGCCCCTCCGCGCCTCCAATCCGAAGGGTCTTCTGCAGAAGCATCGAGAAGCCCCTGACAACGGCAGGCAGCACCTTCCAGTAGAAAAGGAGCGAGGACAGGGCGCTGATGATCAGAAGAATCGGGAGCCCCCGGAATGCAAGAATCATCGTCGATGAATCGGATGTGACCTCGAACGGCGGCTTACCTCCGCCCAGGTAGCCGAAAACGAAGCTGGTGCCCGCCTGCGTCGACCGATCCAGAGCCATGATCACATGATTCAGCGAGAGGAACACGCTTCGTGAGAGTGGAACTTTGAGCAGGAGCAGTGCGATTCCCGATTGGAGAGCCAGTCCCGTCATCACCAGACGCCAGTTGACCCGTCTGCGATGTTCGCTCAGGAGCCAGGCGACCGACAGAATGATCAGTATTCCGAGGAGGCTCTGCATAAACATAACGGTGTGTCGACATTGAAGCGCGGTACCAGCCATCCCGACCACCCGACCGCCGGAATCTCTCCTGCTGACCGGACGCTAAGGATTGACCCCCAGTTCCGTCAGCAGCGAATCGGCGTGGTCGACCTCGTCCATGATCCAGAGAACGTACCGAATATCCGCATGGATGGAGCGGGTGATCCCGGGCATGTAGTCCCAGTCCGCAATCATGCTCTCGTAATTGCCGTCGAACAGAAGGCCGACAAGCTCACCCCGGGCGTTGAACGTCGGTGATCCTGAGTTTCCGCCCGTCGTGTCCACGGTGGACAGGAAATTCACGGGCACCGAGCCGATGCCCTGCATGAACCACCTTCCACCCGTCACGGCGCGCATTTCCGCCAGGGCTTTGGGGGGAGTGTTGAAAGGTTCCTTTCCCGTGTCCTTTTCGATCACCCCCCGAAGCGACGTAAAAGGCTCATAGAAGACCGCATCGCGCGGACTGTAACCTTTCACGGTTCCGTAGGTCACCCGAAGGGTGCCGTTGGCGTCCGGGTAGACCGTCGTTCCTTCGAGCTTCAGGTACTCGATGAGTGCGTCCATATACCGGGGGCGAAGCAGCTGGAGACGACCGTCATGTTCGCGCTCTTCCTCCCGCATTTCCTGATCCGACGGGTAAAGACGCACTGCCAGCTGAATGAACGGATCCTTGGCGCTTGCCATTGTCTGCACGGAAGCATCCATGAGTTCGAGTCGGGCCTTGGAACTGACGAGATCGGTCTTCGAATACATTGCCTCGAGGCGCGTCTGGACGGCCGCCGACGGGTCGGACGCGGAGTCCAGACCGAACCATCGGTCGAATGCCTCGACCCGCTGAGAGGCGGGCACGTTCCGATAGTAGTCGAGAATGAAGTGCTGCGTGACGGCCTCGTCGACTTTCGGATCGAACCGGCGATCGAGACGCTCGAGCGACTGGCGGATCTGCGCGAAGTCCCGCTCCTGGTAGCCGGGGTCCCGTTCCATATCCGGCTTCTGCTTCTCCCTGGCGAGTCGGTACAACCGGCGGGCCGTGCTCAACATGGCGGAACGCCCCACCAGCCCGTAATAGAAGTCGAGCGCCCGTTTCGACTGGGCGGCCTTGATTTCCTCGACGAGTTCCGAATACGCGCCGCCAAACCGCCTCATTCGAGCATCGTCACTTTGAATCCACTCCTGGAGGCGACGTTCGAGAAGACGTTTCTGCTGGAGCATGTCGCTCCGGGCATAACCTTCCAGCATGCCCTGATTGTTCTTCATTGTATTGTTGAGTCCCGCGGTCAGACTGGCGTACTCGAGCGTCGCTTCCGGCCGTCCTCGAGTGGTCGCGTCGATGACCTCGAGCCACTCCCTGTAGGCCTTCGTTCGAGCCGGGTACGTCCACTCGAAAGTACTCTCGACTTCCGTGGCGAGGCGGTACCGGTTCGTCGTGCCCGGATAGCCTGCCACCATGACGAAGTTACCCGGTTCGAGGCCGTCAGTCGCAACCTTCAGAAAGTGGCGGGGTTCGAACGGGACGTTGTCGCCGGCATAATCGGCCGGTTTGCCGTCAGGGCCGACATAGGCGCGATAGAAGGAGTAATCACCCGTGTGCCGAGGCCACATCCAGTTGTCGATGTCGCCCCCGAACTTGCCGATCCCGGATGGGGGAGCATACACGAGCCGGACGTCTCGAATCTGCAGCTGCCGGACCAGAGAGTAGGAGAGCCCTCCGTAGAAGGACGCGATACGGCACCGCATATCCGGCTCCTCCTCGCATTCTGCCACCAGCTCCTTTTCGCGTTTTTCGATGGTCTGGTATCGCTCGAGGCCGCTCAACTCCTGACTCAAGCCCCCGAGAACACGCTCGGTTACGTCTCGGATCTCCTGTGTCACGTAGACTTGCGACCCGGGTGCGGCACGCAGCTCCTCGGATCGAGACCGCGCCAGAAAGCCCTCTTCGAGCAGGTTGTGTTCGGGAGTCGAGTTGTACTGAATGGCCCCGTACGCACAGTGATGGTTCGTAATGATCAGTCCTTGCGGGGAGACGAAGGAAGCCGAACAACCACCCAGACTGACCACCGCGTCGATCGGATAGCCGGAGAGATCGGCCAACTGCTCGGGAGAGAGCCCCAGTCCAGCCTCCTTCAACTGTTCGCCGATTTTCGGCAACTGAGCCGGCGGCCACATCCCTTCTTCGGCAGCGACCAGGCTCGAAAAAACGACCAGGACGACAACGAGAACGAGAAACCGACGCATCATGAACCTCCCGCCCGGCGGCCAACCGGGCCGAACAGCCGATTGCGATTGTGCCAGAGCCAACCTGGCAAGCCAAGAAGGAAGACTTGGCAGACCGGGAAAGCGCTTCGAGTTCTGTTTCCCGTTTCCCGACTCCCGGGTCCCGTCCGAAATCGAAAATCTCAAATTGGAGATCGTAGATTCCCCCGGTGGCTTTCCGCTCCGGCTTCGGTTACAGTCATGCGGACCTCCGAGGGGAGTATGCGCATGTTCTTCATCATCGTCTTCTCGATCTGGGCGCTGATCCTGACGCACGTCTTCTGGCGCACGCAGCAGTTGTTCGGGGGCAGCCTCCTGGCACGCCTTCTGATCGGCGTCAGCGTGTACCTGTTGGGTTTCGCCTATGTGCTGGCCAGGATCTTCCTGAGTTCTCACTCCCCCGGGACGTCTGCACGAACGCTGATCTTCGCCGGGGCACTTCTGGTCGGCTTCTTCGCGATTCTGTGGACGCTCGTAGTTTTCTTCGACCTGGTGTCGCTCGCAGCGTCCCTGGCCGGCCGGTTCCAGCCCTCCGGCTGGTCCCCGGAGATCCGCCGGACGACGGCCATCCTGCTCTGGGGAAGCGCGGCGGCGCTGGGGCTGGTCGGCTGGGTGATCGGCCATTCGACACCGCCGGTCACCAGGTTCCAGGTGAGTGTCCCCAACGTGAAACCCGCCCGCTTCGTTGTCCTTTCGGACTCGCACCTCGGGGAGATCTCGTCCTCCGACCAGTGGGGCCGGGCGCTGGAGAAAGCACGGAGCCTGCGGCCCGATGCAATCCTGTTTCCCGGCGATCTGATCGACGACGACAGCGGTCGCGCCTGGACAAAGGCCGAACAGCTGCGCACCGCCTTTCCGGACCGGCCCGTCTACGTGTCCTTTGGAAACCACGACGTCTACAGCGGCGTGGAGCATTTCACCCGGCTGTGTGAAGCCTTTCGATTCCGTCTGCTCCGACAGTCAGCCGAGCCTCTGGTCCCGGGCCTGACAATCGCCGCGATCGATGATGCCGCTCTGACGGATCCGGAGAAGGCACTTGCCGAACTGAAGCCGCAGTTGGTTGGACCTGTCATTCTGATGAGTCACCGACCTGCGGTCGCCCATCTTCTCGAGAACAGGCCCGAGACCTTGGTGCTCTCCGGTCACACGCACGGCGGTCAGACGCTGCCGGCGGTCCTGCTGGTTGCGTTGGCCAACGGCGGGTTTCGGGCGGGTCGATACGACGTGGGGGACTGCCGACTCTACTTGTCGAGGGGGGTGGGTGTCTGGGGGCCTCCGATGAGGTTGTTCGCTCCGCCGGAATTGATCCTGATCGAAGTGGGTCCCGGGCCGCGGTTCGAGGTCGGTCTTCCAGGCAAAGGCTCATGAGGCTGACGGGGCGTGAGTGCACAGCTCTTTGAGTTGCCTGGGGAGGACGGGAATGGTGAAGGCATGGTGACATCAGGCGATACTGGACCGGTACTGGAAGGAGCGAAGGTCACCCTGCGCCGGCCACGTCTTATCGATGCTCCGGACCTTGAGAGGCGCATCTCCGATGCCGCCGTGGTTCGCTGGACGATCCGGATCCCGCATCCCTATCCGGTCGGTGGGGCGGCCCGTTTTATCCGCAGCAGCTGGAACCTGTGGTCCCGGGGCCGGGCCTACATCTTCGCGATTCTCGTCGACGGCCATGCTTGCGGCATCCTCAGCCTCAGCAATGTGTCGACCGAGCACGCCTGTGGCGAACTCGGCTTCTGGCTGGGTCGCGACCACTGGGGGCGGGGGATCATGACCGAGGCCGTTGGACTCATGCTGCGGTTCGCATTCAGGGAGCTTGGCCTGTGCCGAGTCTATGCATCGGCATTCGCCGCCAACACAGCGAGCCGCCGGGTGCTCGAGAAGAACCGGTTCAAGCTCGAGGGAACGCTCCGTGAGGCGGTCGTCCGTCACGGGGAAAGACAAGATTTTCTGCAGTTCGGAATCCTGCGACCGGAATACGAGGCGGATCTGTCGTAACGACCAGGATGAACGCTATGCACGGCGACACGGATCGTACGGCGCGGGCTCTGTTTCCGGCGTTGTCCATCCCGATCTTTTTGATTCTTTGCGGGGTGCTGAGTTACTACTCGACCCGGCCGCCACGTCCTCCGGAGGACCGCGCGGATCCGGCCTCGTTCTCCGCGTCCAGAGCGGCAGGAATCCTGAAGGCGGTTGCGGCACATCCCCATCCGATTGGAAGTCCAACACACGATCGGGTGCGCGACCTGCTTCTGGATCGCCTGCGCACTCTAACGGACGAGGCTTCGATTCAGCGGTGCGAGATGACATCCGACTACGGCAGACGCGGTTCCGTGATCTCCATGGCCAGGGTGGAAAACCTGGTGGCGAGGCTGCGGGGCAGCGAATCGCGGCAGGCGCTGCTGTTGATGGCCCACTATGACTCGGCTCCGTCATCACCGGGCGCGGCCGACGACGGATCGGGAGTTGCCGCGATCCTGGAGACGCTGCGCGCCCTGCGGCAGGGGCCGACGCTGCGAAACGACGTGATCGTGCTGCTGAGCGACGGGGAGGAGGCCGGGCTGTTGGGCGCGCAGGCGTTCTTCGGGGAGCATCCCTGGCGAGAGGAAGTACAACTGGTCTTGAACCTGGAAGCCCGCGGAAGCGGCGGGCCGGTGGTGCTGTTCGAGACCAGTCCGGGAAACGGTCGGCTGATCTCGGAGCTTTCGAAGGCTTCTTATCACCCGCCGGCGAATTCTCTGGCCTACGAGGCCTATAAGCGCATGCCGAACGATACCGATCTTTCGATCGCGAAGAGGGCCGGCTATGCGGGTCTGAACTTCGCCTTCACCGAAGGTTTCTACGACTACCATTCGGAGGGGGACTCGCTGGATCACCTGAGTCTCGCGAGCCTTCAACAGATGGGAGACACCGCCCTTTCGCTGACCCACAGGTTCGGCAATCTGGACCTCGACGATCTCGAGGCTCCCGATGTAGGCTACTTCGATCCGATCGGACGCCGGATGCTTCGATACCCCTTGTGGCTCCACCGGGTCCTCTTCGGCGTTCTCCTGCTCTTGTTCGTCGGTACGGTGATGCGGGGGCTGGGAACGCGAAGAGTCTCGATCGCTTCCGTCGCCCTGGGCGTCGGCGCATTTCCCGTCCTGCTCATCCTGTACCTCCAGATCTCCGGCGTCCTGCAGGGGGCGGTTCGCGACCTTGCGGGGTCCGACGGGACGGCAACCTGGAAGATGGTGATGAATTCGACGAGTCTGCTCGTCGCGCAATTCCTGCTCGGGATCGCTGTTTTCGCACTGTTCGTCGGGTGGATGCATCGCGGAGTCCGGCTCCGGGAGGCGATCGTCGTTCCTGTCGTTCTTATCGCCGGTCTTTGGTGGACCGGTGCTCTCCTCTGGCCCCTTGTCCTGGCCGATGCGGCCGCAGGGCTCTTGCTCTACCTGGGGTTCCGCCACGGTATGCGGGGATCGTGGAGCCTTGCGACGGGCGCTCTTCTGGTCTGGCTGCTGGGATTCGGCATGCTGGCGGTCCTGGCACCCGGGAGTGCGTTCCTTCTCGGATGGCCGCTGCTGTTCGTTTTGCCGGTCTACTGCTGGGCGATCGGCCAACCGGAAGGCAGAGAAGGACGCGATCGGCTTGTGCGGCTCGTGATTCTGGCCGCGATTGTTCCGGCCGGCATCCTGCTCACGGACGTCGCCCAAACGGTGCAGGTAAACCTGGCCGGCCTGGTCCCCTGGGTGGCGTCTCTGCCGGCGGGCCTCCTGCTGGGACTGCTCTTTCCTCTGTTCATCGGGGCCGGGCGGCGCGGACGATGGATGTTGGGTGTAGTGTCCGCATTGTCGGCATTCGCCTTCTTCACGACGCCGTTGCTCTCCGGTTTCGACATGCGGTACCGACGCCCGGCCGAGCTGTTCTTCCTGGACGATCAGGACGGCAGCTTCTGGGCGACCACCGATAAGCATCCAATTCCCTGGCAGCAGCAGATCCTGGGCACGCCGGCCCGGGCTTCACAGAACCGGATAATCCCTCACCAGGAAGGCATGCTCCTGCTGTCGAAGCGTCAGACCGTGCAGGTCGGACATCCCACCGTTCAGCGGATCTCGTTCACTGAAAAGAATCCGGGAGAGGAGATCGAGTTCGAGGTACATTCTTCCGGAGGCGCTGCGCGGGTCAACCTCTTCTTCTCGGGTATCGAGAATCTTCGGAGCGCCTCCGTGAACGGCATGCCCGTTACCGCAAAAGGAGATCCGCCGGAGACCCGGTGGTGGGTCTACACCGCTCCGCCGGCCGACGGTCTGGATGTTCGTCTCGAAGCGGATTCACTCCGAACGGCGTCTCTCCGCGTCGTGCAGATCACTTACGGCTGGCCCACTCGACTGCAGGTCCCGCCGAGACCTGCAACCGTCATGAGCAATCCCTGGGGGATCCCCGACTCGACCGTGGTCGTCCGGGAGTGGAGTCTCGGAGAGCTGGGTCGGCGGTAGTTTCGAGTTCCGACAGTTACGAGTTTCGGGGGCGTGTTGCCGAGATCTTTTCGCCCCTCCGAGCTTGCGGCCATCTCGGCGAGACGTGCAGAACCGATTCCACGCAGCGTCCGCAACGACCGCCACGGGCTCCGAACCCGGAAGGCCCCGTTGCGTCCGCTGCGGTTTTGCGTGAGATCGAACCGCCGAGGTTTCGCGTGATAGGCCGGAATCCCAAGCCAGAAGGGGGCTGAGACGAATTGGGCAACACGCCCTCGGGTTTCGGTTCTCGAAACCCGAAACTCTCAGTTGTACGTCCCGATCGACCGGATCCAGATGTTGCGATACCGAACGGGGTTCCCATGGTCCTGAAGCAGAAGCGGTTCCTTCTCCGGGTGCGGGTGGTAGGTCGCCAGTTGCCGCCAGACCATGGCGCCGATGAAGGCCTGATGATTGTGCACGAGCACACCGTTGTGGAGCACGGTCACGTAGGCCGGCTTGACCACCTTGTCACCGTCGAACTTCGGGGCTTCGAAGATGATGTCGTAAGTCTGCCACTGACCGGGTTTGCGGCAGGCGTTGACCAACGGCGGATACTGGCCGTACATGGCGGCGGCTCCGCCGTCCGCGTAGGTCAGGTTGTTGTAGGTATCGAGGACCTGAATCTCGTAGTGGCTCATGAGGATGACGCCACTGTTGCCGCGACCTTGACTCGTGCCCTTGACCTCTTCGGGTGAGGCCCACTCGACGTGGAGCTGACAGTCACCGAACTTCTGTTTCGTGACCAGGCTTCCGGTTCCCCCGACGACCTCCATGTATCCGTCCTCTACCTTCCAGGCAGGTTCCTTGAGCGTGCCGTCCTGGGTCAGATTCTGCCAATGGGACAGGTCCTTTCCATCGAAGAGAACGATGGCATCCGAGGGAGGACGCCCCGGTTCTTCCTGGGTGCTGCAGGTTCCCGGTGTGATGACGGTGGGCCTCGGACGCTTGGAATCATGGACGCGCCACTTCCCTCCGGGAAGATAGGGAGTGTCATCAAAGCCGAGATCACCGGCGTGCTGGGCCAGCAGGCTGAGCGTAATGCCCGCACAGAGAGTTAGGGCAATGAAGAAAAGTCCGTTGCGTTGGCGAGGCTGTGTGGAATCTGACATGAAGGGTTCCTTTCCGAATGTGGATTCTACCGTTCTCCAGAGAACTTTTCAGCACATCTCGACGGAAAGGTGTTCGCGGGGACCCAGCGAGGGTATAAAACGACTAGAAGAAGAGAGGATGTACTGTCCGATCGGCTCTCGATCGCTCGATCTTCGGCCGGGAGGTGCGAGGAGGACAGGTGCTCCAGGTCGGCATTTCGACGCTCAGTTCTCGTTCCTCGACAACGGCGTTGGACGACCGGCGTGGTAGTAGGGGCGAAGGGCGACGTGTCGTGCAATCAGTCATGAGAACTTCCTCCAGTTGTGAAGCTCGTTATGAAGATCGGAATCGCCGCGCATAAACTTTAACCCGCATTGTTCACCAGGGTCCGTCAAGGAGGGGTTGGGAGAGCGATTGGGCCCGACCGGCGGGTTGAGGATCCCTTCCCTAAGGTCGAGATCACCGGCCGGGCCCCCTGTTAGGGTCAACAGAGATATCGGCACAAGAAACGTTCGACTTTATCCTGCTTTTTTGCCGGTCGGTCGGAGTGGTCGAGTGTCGCTTCGGCCGGTGCCGTCAGGCTCGGTTGGTGCAGCGCGAAGCCCTCGGTTGGCCGGATTCGAAATAAACCGAGGGAGCTGTGATCCAGATCGCACAAAAAGTGCTATTTTGGTGCGACAAGCAAGCAAGAAGGAACCTATGCGAATCCCACTCAAAGCTGGAATGACAGGTCTTGGCATCGATCTTGGAACGATCAACACACTGATCTGCGACGACAATTCCCAGATTTTGCTGAATGAACCCTCTGTAGTGACGCTGAACCTCAAGACCGGCGAGATCGAGGCGATCGGCATTGAAGCACGCCGCATGCTCGGTCGCACGCCGGAGCACCTCGAAGTCGTCATGCCGCTTCGCGACGGTGTGATCAACCACTTCGATCTCACTCGCGAGATGCTGCGCATGTTCATTCGGAAGGCCTTCTCCGGCCCACGCCTGCTAGGTACGAAGCTGGTCATCTGCGTGCCGACGGAGACGACCCAGATCGAACGGCGTGCAGTCCGCGAAACGGGCCTGGCCCTCAAGGCATCGGAAGTGCACGTGGTCGAAGAACCGATGGCGGCAGCCTGCGGGACCGGGCTTCCGGTCGAGCAGCCCCGGGGAGGCATGATCGTCGATATCGGCGGAGGGACCACCGAGATCGCCGTCATCAGCTTCTGCGGCATCGTCTGCAGCGGTTCGGTCAGGGTAGGCGGAAGCCACATGGACGAGGCGATCGTGCAGCACATCCGCCGCAAGTACAACATGTTGATCGGTTACGATACCGCGGAGAAACTCAAACATGGGCTCGGACGCGCCGACTTGTCCGATGTGGATAGCGGCGTGATGCAGATCAAGGGCCGCGACCTGGTCCGGCGACTGCCGAAGATCATGTCGGTGACCCGCTCCGATGTGTGCGAAGCCATCTCGGACCAGGTCTCGGCGATCCTGAGTGCCGTTCGGCGGACGCTGGAACGAACTCCTCCGGAGCTCTCGGCGGACATCAAGGCGGAAGGGATCACCCTGACCGGCGGCGGTGCCATGCTCGGCGGCATCGCGCCTCGGATTCAACGTGAGACCGGAATCCACGTCAAGGTGGCCCCCGATCCGTTGCTGAGCGTGGCTTTGGGTGCCGCTGTGCTGCTGCGCAACTCCGCCCTGCTCCAGCGGATTCGAATCCCGTATCTGTAGTCCGCGAGTCGCGCTGCGGTACTGTAAGATCATGCAGGCCCCTGCCCGGAAGCTCCTGCTCGTTCAGCCCCCGGTCGAAGATTTCTACGACACGGACAGCCGCGTTCAGCCTCTCGGGCTGGCCTGCCTCAAGGCCGCAGTCGGCCAGTTCCTTCCGGAGATCGACGTCAAGATCGTCGACTTTCATCACGGCTGGGGCCGCCGCACAGTCGCGGTTCCACGAGAGCTCTCGAGATTATCCGATTTCTATCGGTGGGCGGATCGGAGCCCGCTCCGGACGTTTCACCAGTACTTCCGCTTCGGAGCGGCCGAAGCTGAGATCGTGGAGGTGATCCGTTCCGAGAAGCCGGACTGGGTGGGGATCTCCTGCTCATTTTCTGCCTATCACCTTGAAGCCCTCAGGGTGGCTGGACTGGTCAAGCAGGAAATCGGCGCACTGACGATTCTCGGCGGGGCGCATGCCACGGCGGCTCCTTTGAGTCTGCTCGCCCGTCCGGAGGTCGATTTCGTAGTGGCGGGAGAAGGAGAGCGACCTCTGGTAGCACTGCTGCTCGGACTGATGTCGGAGGGCGGTCCGCAGCCACTCGAGCGGATTGCGGGACTGGCTTGGAGGTCTCGTGAGGGCATCCGGGTGAATCCGCCGGCGGAGAGTTTTCCGCTCGAACTTCTGCCGGATCCTGATTTCGAGGACTTTGCGGTGGACCATTACTGTTACCGGGGCAAGCCGATCGCTCAGATCCTGACGTCGCGCGGCTGTCCGTATCGCTGTTCGTTCTGTACGGTCCACTCGACCTTCGGGCTGGCATATCGTGTCCGTCCCCTCGAGGCAGTACTGTCCGAGATGCAGCAACGGTTCGATCGCGGATTCCGGGTTTTCGACTTCGAGGATGACAACCTGAGTTTTCATCTCGATCGGATGAAAGAACTGTGTCGGGGCATCATCGAGCGCTTCCCCGGCCAGGTGGAACTGCTGGCGATGAATGGAGTTTCATACCAGAATCTCGACGTCGAGACCCTCCAGTTGATGAGCAAGGCAGGATTCAGGCAGCTCAATTTATCGCTGGTCAGTGCCGACCGTTCGGTCCTCGACGGGTTTCGCCGTCCGCACGGTGTCGGCCGCCTGATCGAAGTGGTCGATGGCGGATATCGGCTGGGTTTCGAAATGGTCTGCTACCAGATTCTGGGATTGCCTTACGAATCGCTCGACAGCATGATCGAGACAATCGCGCTGCTCGCACGGCTGCCCGTGAAGCTTGGAGCGTCGCCTTTTTACATGGCTCCGGCTTCCGCCATCGCAGAAGAGCTTTCGGTGACCTTTGATACGGCTCAGTTCATGCTCTGCCGACTCACTGCGATGGGCTTCGAGAATCCGGAGTCGAACCGCCGGGAGATCTTCACCCTCTTCGTCCTCTGTCGGCTGTTGAATTTCTTGAAGGAACTCGACGACGGGGAGGGCGCTGAAGCCGCAGAAGAGTCGGGAGATCGAGAAAGTCCGGGAATACCGCTGCATCGATGGATAGCCCGTCTTCGAGAGGTCACTGTGCAGCGTCGCATCCTGGATGGCCTACGGGTGGTGGAGAGGCTCATGGAGACCGGTCGTCTCTATGCTTTGACGGCAGACGGAGAGAAGCAAAACACTGCCTTCGACACCGCTCTGTTCCGCCGAGCCTGGAACCGGATCGGAGTGATCACGACATTGAACGGAGCAAAGATCGGGACCGGAAGATGAACCGGCGGATTTGGGTGGAACCTCGAGATCTCCTGGTCGAGTTCGCACTCATGCCCGCCTATGCGCGAGCCGACGCTTCCAGTCTCGTGACGACGAAGTCGGGTAGTCTTGAGTTCACCTTCCGGCGGCCGCCGCGGCCGTCCCTCAGAATGGTGACACGCACGGGATGCGTTTGTAAGTGCCTATGAATAAAGACTTCTGTTGTGAGTCTGGCACCTACTTGCTCGAAAAGGGCCCACCGCGATGGCATCCATATGGGACCCAGCTTTCCCGTTGCGTGCGCGGCGGCGTGGCGTGGAACCGGGTCGGCCGGGGGGAGGAATGCGAGGTCGTCGATGGGTCGACTCCACGCAGCGTCCGCAGCGCCGCAACGGGGCTTTCGGGCATGGGACACTGGACGTACCAGCTCCGAAAATGGAGGCCGCCCTACAGAAAGCGGCCGCGACGCCGCCGCAGTCCCAAGACGCCTCCGGCGTCGGTCGCGAACGATGGTGACATGCCCATATTGCGCCTGTAAATTGCGCTGCGGCCTGGGACGAATGGGACCGAGCAGAGTGCGGGATGGCCGCGGTGATCAGTGGGACGGCCTGAGACTGATGCGACCGAGGGGACCTATGAAGGACGATCCAGACAAGCGCGAGGGAAGAGGTGCGAAGGCATCCATATGGGACCCGGCTTTCCTGTTCCGTCCATCTCCGCCGGCGAAATCGACTCCCTTCCAGGTCGTGCCGCCAGCAGAACTCCCGGATCGACAGCTCGCCGCGCACCGCCTCCCGGATCGTTGTTCGCTAATACCCCTCCTTCTCCACATCCCGCGTCGTTTTATGCATCACTATAGTCCCCGCCGAGAGGTCTGCCTGGATTACCTGGTTCCCCTGAAGAAGGGGGTCAAGCAGGTGGTGACCCTGTGACGCAAGTGGAACATTCCGGGATCATGGTGAACAGATCACGGTGTCAGGACTGAGGCTTTTTTACCGTAGATGTCTTAGAATCAGCCTATGCGAGAGTGGCGGAACTGGCAGACGCGCCGGATTTAGGATCCGGTGGGGTTTCCCGTGGGGGTTCGAGTCCCCCCTCTCGCACTTCTGCCAAGTGCGAAGATTCTACGTACTCGGGGGCCCAGATCCCATGTCTGTCAACGTTCGCACTTCGCACCCTGCCCTTCGCACTTTCCTCTTCACCTTCTTCCAGCCGTCCAACAGCTGATCCGGCCCGGGATCCTGGGATCAGTGCTGGGAGGCCGCGTCCAGCTGGGTCTTCAGCTTCCGGACCAGGCTCTTGTATGCGAGCACTGTGTTGGCGTAGGCCACCCTTTCCCAGACCGTGATCGCGATATAGACGAGAGCGACGCCCAGGACGAGCCCCTGGGACGGGCTGAGCAACGCAGCCGCCACGAGAGCCGCAGCGAAGGCGAATCCGGAGACAATCACGCTCAGGCGGCGGCGACGGGTGACCGCGGAATCCCCGCTGCGGGCCAGGATGTGCTGTTCCAGGGGTGTCAGGTCGGTATTCATGAATCCCATGATCGCCCGCAGCGCGATTCGCGACAAGCAGGACGGTCCGCTCACGGACAGGATCCGTGTGCTGCCTCGGCGAAACTATCCACGCGAGACCGGCGTCTAGGCGAGTGTCCAGGATCCCTCGGGTGTGTTGCGCGTTCCTCGGGGGGAGTCTCATTCCGAACGGACCATCCAAACCGGACGCGCTGCCCTTATCGGCGGCTTTCACAAAGGAGTCATCCATGAAGATCGGCATCATTGGCGCAGGACAAATCGGCGGAACCTTGACCCGCCGCTTCACCTCACTCGGACACGAAGTCTTCGTGGCCAATTCGAGAGGACCGGAAACGCTTTGCGAACTGGCCGCCGAGACGGGTGCGACCCCGGTCAAGGTAAGGGAGGCGGCCAGATCCGGGAAAGTCGTCGTGGTGACCATTCCCGAAGGTAACATTCCTGATTTGCCTGGCGGTCTGTTCGACGGCGTTCCGAACGACGTGGTCGTCGTGGATACGGGGAACTACTATCCCCGCCAGCGCGACGGCAGGATCGACCAAATCGAGGCGGGGATGACGGAGAGTCGGTGGGTTTCTCGTCGACTCGGCCGTCCCGTAGTCAAGGCCTTTAACAACATCTACGCGCAGCACCTTCTGGAGGGCGGCAAACCCTCGGGGACTCCGGGGCGCATCGCTCTGCCGGTTGCGGGCGACGACGAAAAGGCCAAGGCCGTCGTACTGCGTCTCGTCGACGAGCTCGGCTTCGACGGCGTCGATGCGGGAGGACTCGATGAGTCTTGGCGCCAGCAACCGGGCACGCCGGTCTACACAACGGACTTCGACGCCGAGGGCGTGCGACGAGCTCTGTCGGAGGCGAAAAGAGAACGTACTCCCGAATGGCGCGCGACGGCGGACAGTCCCGGTTCGTTCGACGACCCGGCGTGAGGCGGTGTCTTGGGCCGGAGTTGGACAGGCTCCCGGGGTCCCGAGTTTTGGGGGTCTGACTCCGTCCCCCTCAGTTCCACTTGACCTGCATCAGCGATCTGACCTGCGGGGAATTGCCGTCCGGTGCCGTGGGAAAGCGGTGCACCGCGCGTCCGAAGGCATCGATCTCCTTCTGCGAAAGAGCGTGGTCCAAAATACCCGTACGGAAGAGGCGGGTATGGAGGGTGACGAATTCGTTCCGGGGTCGGACATCGATGACGTCGAAGCCGTAGGTGAGCGCGACATAATAGGATGGGGACGGGTTAAAGCCCACCATGATTCGATCCGATCCTGCCGTGAAGAGCGAGCGCACCTGCTGGAGCTCCGGTTGTCCGGCATCACCGTCGCAGCGGGGAAACAGGAGGTAGGCCATTTCCTGGCCTCCCGGGAGGCCAAACAGGTTCGGTTCGCCGGGATCGGGCGCCGGGAAAGGTATTTCGAGGACCGACAGAGCGGGAAAGCCAAACCCTTCGTTGGGATTGTTCACGCCGCCCAGAAGTAGCTCATCGCGTCCGTCTGCGTCCAAATCGAGGAGCATGTGGACTTCGAAATGGCCGGGATGCAGGTAGCGGCCGATCTCTCTTCCGCCCCGAGGGTCCAACAGCAGGGTCACCGAGGGAAAATACGCATTGGCGAAGGCAACGATCAGATAGTCTTGTTCCGCGCGGTGGAGAAACGTGAACCATTTGACGTAGAATTCTGAAAACGTCCGTCCCTCCTCGTGAAGCGCCTCCGTGAGACCCTTCGTCCAGCGCAGCGCGCCGCCGCTGTTGAAGCAGACGAGCCTGCCGGGGAGTCCGTTCGGCTTGTCGCCGAGAGCAGCCAATACTTCGTTCCGTCCGTCCCGATCGACGTCGAAGACCTGTGTGCCCGGAGCCGACCCCGATTGACCGCTGGGGACCGACCCGCGCAGCTGTTTCAGCCATACGATGTTGCCATGTGAGTCGAGGACTTCCAGGGTGTTGTCGACGAAACGGCTGGCGGCCGGCATTCCCGGCGTGGACCGATCCGTCGATACGGCGAAGTAGAGTAGGGAAACGAGAATTGCGAGCAGGGCTAGGCCGGAGATAGCGATCCACCGGAAGGAGAGTGTTTTCCGGGAGCCGGTCACCCGGACCGTTCTTTTGGACTTCCAGGCATCCAACTCACGGGAGTAAGCGGAGACTCGGGCCCGCGGTCCGTCGCCGTCGCGGTGAACGGGCAAGCCCCGGTCCCGCTCCCAGTTCTGGGCGGTCCGGACCGTGATTCCCAGGTAGGAGGCAATCTCCTTCCATGACTCGAGGCATTCTCCGGAATCCTGAGGGGCCAACGTCTCTCCTCTCCACTGTGTTCAAAACTCGGATGCCACTTATGAATACACTGCGTCTGTCGGAGAGAGCAAGGCATGCCGCTGAGAAAATCCACACTGTCTCGCCGCCAAATCCTCGACCTTTGGGGGAAATCAGAGGGTTCTCTAAGTTTGAGAGAAGGAACTCAAAGGATCCCTCGGCACGATCCTCCACCAAAGGTGTCACGAGTGACTGCCTCGCTGATCGCGAACCTACGGCTTTCGGCAATCCCGAAGATCGGCCCTCTTCACGGGGCCGTTTCGTTACCCGGCCCATCGAGCATCCGCCACCGAGCATCGCCCATCGAGCATCAGCTTGCGGGCGTGACGCTTGCGGACTACGATAGCCGACTGGGTAGGCTCGATGATGGGTCTCCCCGGCACTGACTGCCATCTGACGGCCACGTGTTTCGATCATGCCCAGTGGGTAGAGGATTCGTCAAATGAAGAAGATACTGATCGGTCTATTGTTCTTTCCGCTCGCTTCCCTCTGCGGCCAGTTCATCGCGCCATCCCGACAGGGCATGGGTCAGCAGTTGTTCGCCCAGAACCTCGCGCCGAACCCGTTCAAGGCCCGTCGCGAACCGGATGCCAAGGTCACCTACCACAATCCGGTTATACCCGGTTTCTATTCCGACCCGAGCGTCGTCCGGGTGGGGGATGACTACTACCTCGTGACCAGTACCTTCGAATATTTCCCGGGCATCCCCATCTTTCACAGTCGGGACCTGATCCACTGGAAGCAGATCGGTCACGTGATCGAGCGGCCGAATCAGCTACCGCAGGGAATGAACGTCTTCGCGTGCACCCTTCGCTACCATGCCGGCACATTCTATATGATCAACACCAATGTCGGACGAGGCGGCAACTACTTTGTTACGGCCACGAACCCGGCCGGACCCTGGTCCGATCCCGTGTGGGTGGATGTCGGGGGCATCGATCCCGATCTGTTCTTTGACGATGACGGCAAGGTGTACACCATTGGATCAACGTTCGACCTTTACCAGATCGACCCGAAGAGCGGTGAGCTTCTGACGGACGGCAGAAAGATCTGGGCCAGCACCGGCGGCCGGTATGCGGAAGGACCTCACATCTACAAGAAGGACGGTTGGTACTATCTGATGGCGGCCGAAGGTGGCACGGAGGAGGCCCACTCGGAGACGATCGCCCGGAGCAACAATATCTGGGGGCCATACTACAGCGATCCCGCCAACCCTATTCTTGCGCACGCGAATGCCGCCGGACAACAGAATCCCATTCAAGGCGTGGGGCATGCCGATATGGTGCAAGCTCAGGACGGCTCCTGGTGGATCGTATTCCATGGATACCGTACGGTGATACGAGGAGGTGTCCACCACACCCTGGGAAGGGAAACCTGCCTGGCTCCCGTCTCCTGGCCCAAGAACGGATGGCCACAGGTGAACGGCAACGGTACGGTGACGGTGGAGATGACCGTTCCTACCCTTCCTCAACACCCTTTCCCCGAGAAGCCCGCTCGCGTGAATTTTGACAAAGAGCTGGGGCTGGAATGGAACTACGTCCAGAATCCCGAAGCGGATCGCTACTCGTTGGATGCGCGCCCCGGTTTCCTCCGACTGAGAGGTTCCGCAATGATCCTCGGTGAAGGCGACGGTTCGCCCACCTTCGTCGGGCGCAGGCTCCAGGACATGTACTTCACATCGACGTCCCGCATTGAATTCAATCCGGCAAATGACAGCGAAGCGGCGGGAATGGTCCTCCTCAATAACGGGACCCACTTCGATCTGTTGATCCGACGCTCCCATGGAGAGCGAGTCCTGGTCGCGCGCCTCCAATTCGGGTCGGTGAACTACGAATCGGATGAGGTCGTCCTTGCACCCGGACCCGTCAACCTGAGGATCGAGGGAGTCCGCTCCGTTTTCAGGTTCTCTTTCGCGCAGGGCGACAGCGACTACAAGCAGATTCAGGAAGTGAGCGCCCGGTACCTGAGTTCGGAAACGATCGGTGGTTTCACCGGGACCTACGTCGGAATGTACGCAACGGGGAGCGGCCGGCCCGCGACGACCAATGCGGACTACGACTGGTTCGAATACGTGGTGGAGAATCCTCCGCAATAAAGGAGAAGTGGAGGTCGCACGGAGTCAAGAGGTGTCAAGTCGACAAAGGACCGTGAAGCGGGTCGCTTGCCGCAATCCTGCTGCCAGAGCGTTCCGCGGCGACCTGTCGTCTCGGAATGTCGAAGCCGCTCCCGCACTGATGCGTCAGGCCCAAATCCATGCCATCGTTGTCAGAACTTGAACACGAGACTTGCGACGAGGGCGTAATCGTTCTTTTTGATTTCCGGACTCGGGGTGAGGTTCTTGTAGTCGTCGCTCAGATCGATCTTCAGCTCCGACCGCTTGGTCAACGTGGTACTCAGGCCCACCCCGAAGTGGTACAACGCGTCCCCGAAATCGTCCATCTTCCAAAGCGCAGAAATCACCTGGGTGATGGCGGCGGACTCTGAAAGCTTGAAGGACAAATTCTGTCCGGCGTTGACGGTTCCGCTCGTGGCAACATCGACGTTCGGATTCTTCTCCCAGACCACTCCGACACCGCCATTGACCGCCATCGCGAGGCGTTGCGTCTCACTGAGTTTGTAGCCGATCCCTCCCACCGGATTCATCAGATAGTCGATCGCCTTGAATGGATCCCTGAAATAGGCGAACTCTCCAAAAGCAAAGGTTCGGTCGTCGAGCGTGTACTCGTCTCGGAAGTCCAGACTCAGGCGATCGACCGTGGTTTCGTTGTTCTGGTCTCCCCGAAGGTAGGCGCCGGCGAACTTCATAAGGTTGCGGGTTTTGGGATCTCGCTTCAGATCAAGACTCAGGCTATACGTGGCGGTATCCGAGTTCCCCCCGGTTAGAGCCACGCCGACTCCCGCACTTCCTGTCCAGACGGGCTCAGGTGTCGCCTGCTGGGCCGAGACGAACGTGACTACTCCCCAGAAGACTATCTGCAGCACGAAAAACCTTGGACTGCGCGCCATTAGCGACTCCTTTCCACAACGACTGACCAGGAAGCTCGCACCAAAGGATAGGCCGTCCACATCATCATGCCATATTCCCGACCGGCTCAGCGGTCTTGATTTGTCCTGAGGTTCGGACGCGATTTCTCGTTCAAATCCGGCAGGCTCGCCTGGAAGGAGCCGGAAAGAGGCAGGTGAATGCGTCGATTCAACCCTCGTCTCGTCGCCCATCCTTTCGTGATAGAACCGGGGCAGAATCGGGCAGACAGGCCGCGATACATTCCTTTTCGATCCGGATCCGAAACGACATTCCGTGAACCGGCTCCCCATCGAGGTTGGCTTGAAACTCCCGGGGGCTCCGGATTTCAAGTTCGGAGAGTTGGTGCGTGATGAAATGCTGCGCGAGGAAGGATTCATCTTCCGACAGGAATGTCTCGAGGGGAGCTCCTCCGAGATCCCGGAGGAGCCGGAAGGGAAGAATCTGGAGATCCAGCCGGCCGTCGTCCAGCCGGGCATCGGGGCACAGCAGATTCCCTCCTCCCGCCATTCTGGAGTTGCCCACGGCGAAAAACAGGACTTGCCCCGACCAGTTGAAGCCTGACCCCTCGAATTGCAGTTCGAGCGGATCGAGATCGCCCAAGGCCTTCAACGCGCTGACGACGTAGGCGCCGGGGCCAAGCGTTCGCTTGAGGGTATCTGCGGTCTGTGATGTGATCTGGGTACCGAACCCGCCGGTGAGCATGTTGATGAAAATCCGGTCGTCCACGATCCCGAGGTCGATCCGTTTCGGTGACTGATTCAAAGCCAGTCGGAGAGCTTCGAACGGATCGGTCGGAATCCCACAAGAGCGCGCAAAGTCATTGGCGGTTCCAAGGGGGAGAATCGCCAGCGCGCCCGCATCACGGCCTTTCCGCCCGGAGACGTAGAGACCGTGAGCGACCTCATGCACGGTGCCGTCGCCGCCTCCGGCGACGACGACCGCAAAACCCTCGAGGGATGCATCGACTGCGAAGCGCATTGCGTCTCCCGATTCCCAGGTCACCCGGACCTCGATCTCCCAGCCGTTCTCGCGAAGACGGGAGACCGCATCCCTCACGTCGTCCCGCTGGGCTTCGCGACCGTGAAGGATCAGCAGGAGAGTCGACTTGTCATTCTCCGCTGTCTGGCGTCGGTTCACCATAGATTCCGATCCCTTTCGAATCGCTCGAATAGTGGGCGTCCGCTCCGGCGGCTCCAAGGCAGTTGAAGGACGGTCGACCCTTCTCGCCCTCAGTGCAGCTGCCGTTCGCGACCGGCCCATTCTCCGGGTGCTTGAAGGAGCCCCTTTCCGCAGGTCGGTGAGGTGCTCTTGACGAGTACCTGCGCTCCGACCTCGCGATCCCACGATCTGTCCCAAGCCCGGTCCGGATCCCCGGGGCTCTGGAGTCACAGGCGAGCCATAAACACTTGGAGTTCAAAGCGTTGGGCGAACTCGAGCGGCGTCTGAGAACCAGTGTATCAGATTGCCGGCGCACCTTTGGAGCCGCCTCGCCAGGGTCTGACCCGAGGGAATCATCAGTTTTCATCCGCTCACTTCCTTCCGGCCTGATAAGCTTGTGGACTATGGCACCCGACTTCGAACAGCTTCTGCAGATCATTCGTGTTGCAGCACGGGAATTCGAGGGAGTTCATGTCGTGCTCTCCTCTCAGGATGACTTTACCTTCCTCGAGAAGACGCCTCAGCTCCGTGAGGAACTGCAGGAGGCAATCCGAGAGGGGTACCAGCCGCTGGGTCTACTCGGCTGGGAAATTTCGGAGGGGCGCATCCAGGCTCACAAGATGTTCTTTCGGTGGCACGAGGCTGCGGGTCTTTCCGAGCGCTTCGATCAAATCTGTGAAGCGGGAGTGGACTCAGTGAGCCCGGCCTCAGGCGAACCTCGGGAACCATGATGCCGCCGCCAATCCGTCCTGCTGGAGCTTCGCGGAGTCGGATCCGGAGGGCGCACTGACTCTCGAACTCGGGTGGCTCGACGATTCCGGAGAGCAGCCGATCCTCTTCGCCCGTTCCTTCCCTCAGTTGCGGAATCTTAGATTGGCAACTTCGTCTGGGGACGGTTCTGATCGTGACGGACGAAGGCCTCGGCGAATCGGCAGCCGAACTCCATTCCGCGAAAGCGGTTCATGGAGTCGTGATTGGCGTAGAAGTCGTCAGGATTCTGGCTCTTGTGCGCGTAACAGGCTTCGCGCTTCAGGCTCTGCGTCCGTCCGATGTCGACAAGCTGGGAAGGAGAGAAGCAGGAAGTCTGTGCACCGGACAGGACCTCGAAGTAGTAGAGCTGGAAGGAGCGCTCGAGCGCAAGCCAGGTATCGAAAACCAGCAGCGAAGCGGTCCGATGGTCGCGGTGGCTGTCGATGGGCCAGTGGGCAAAGACGAGGTCGGGCTGCTCCGCGGCAAGGAGCTTGCGGAACTCTTCGTACCGTTGCTCGGTGACTTCCGTCGCCCCGTCGATCTGTCCGGCGAAGCGGGGTTTGGCGCCGAGGATCTTGCAGGCCATCTCCGCTTCCAGTGTCCGAATCTGTGCCGCTTTCTTGTCGGAAGTCCCGGGGATTCCAGCTTCTCCGCGGGTCAGGTAGAGGAACACCACCTCGTGACCCAGTTCCGAGTAGAGTGCAGCCGTTCCCCCACATCCGCTTTCGGGATCATCGGGGTGAGCGCCGACCACAACGATACGCCGTTTCGTTTGACTGTCGTCGTTTTGGGAATCCTGCAGCATTGGCAGGCCGAGCGCGGCCGCGCCGGCCTTCATAGCACTTCGTCGGCTGATTGCAGTCATCATTTTCGTCCTTTGGGAAGGGGGATACCCGTCGATGGTCCGGTCACAGGCAGTGTATCGCATCGCCGAGCAGGAGGGGTGGGGGCCGTCAAAACTGCTTGAAAGCGTTTGCCGGTGACAGTGGCACCATCTGCAACCTGGCGTGTGACGCTAGTGCGGGCGGGGACGCTCTGCAGTACACTGGGAACCAAGTCGAAGCCGGCCGAACCGCGGGTTCGCAGCGCAATCGGATACTCACCCTGAATGGAACCATGAGTTATCGCTTCCGAATGTCCCGTGAGAATTGGGGCTCGGCGCAACCGGGTGGTCTGCCGCGCCGGGGACGTGGATTTGCACTTTGCCACGCACAATCCCGATCTCCTCGAACTCGTGGCGCCGGAACCGGCGGCGTCAGAGCCGGAACGAAGTGACAGATGCAGGCGGTCACTGGCCGACGTCTGCAAGAGGACGATGCGATGGTCAATAACGAACCGGGCGGCGACAGACGCGAATCCTTGATTACCCTTTCGGTGGTCGGAACGATGCTCACGGTAGCGTCGGCTGGCCGCACAAGATACGAAGGAGCGACACATGGAAATTGAACGAGTTGGATCGAAACCTTCGATGAAGGGACCGTCAGATTGGTTCACCGGCACAGTGCGGATCGATCCGCTATTCAACCGCACGGAGCCGGCCCGGGTTGCCGGTGCAAGTGTGACCTTTGAGCCGGGCGCTCGGACCGCCTGGCACACCCACCCGCTGGGCCAGACGTTGATCATAACGGCCGGCTGCGGGCGCGTGCAGCGCTGGGGAGGCCCGATCGAGGAGGTTCGGCCCGGTGATGTCGTCTGGTTCCCGCCCGGCGAGAAACACTGGCATGGCGGGGCGCCCACGACCTCTATGACCCACATCGCTGTTCACGAGGCGCTTGACGGCAAAGCGGTCGACTGGTTGGAGAAGGTCAGCGATGAGCAATACGGCGGGTAAGGATCCTGTGCGACTTTCCTGGAATGTCCAAATCGAGGGATCAGGAAATTGACAGAAGTCTCATCGTGAGGGACGAACGGCAACCAGTCGAGCGAAAGAGAGAAGAAAGTTGGATCCGGGCACGGGTCGCCGGACTCACGGGCAGGTGAATATCAGTGGGGCCGATAAGCCGGAAAGACCGAAGAGCAGCCTCACCATTCTCTGCGGGAGACGGGTCCAGGACGGCGGGTGCAAAAAGAGCTTCGCGCAGGCCGTTTACCGACGTTCAGCAGGTACCGACTACCGCCGGTGCCGTAAGATTTCGGTTTCGTGCGCCGGACTGGATTGTCCAACCTACGGCTCGGCATAGGCGCAGACCACATAATAAACGAGCGTGACCGTGGTTTGGCCGGCGCCGATGTTGGCCCAGGACGTGACCCATCCCTCATCACTGGAAGCACCCTCGGAGGTGGAGCCCGGATAGGACCCAATCATTGCTACCTGGTTGCTGGTCGACTGTCCCCCTCCCGAGAGAGCCCTCCGTCCAGCAGGACAATCGAGGCTGCGTGAAGATTCTTCCCCAACCGAGAGGGTAAGGGTCTCCTGTTGAGTGCGAATCGTATAGCCCGATACGCTCGGAGTACTCCAGGCCAGACCGCTTCCGGTGGAAGTGAGAACAGTACCCGAACTCGCGCTTCCGGCGGCCAGTTTGGAGCGCGTGACGGCCCCATCCGACAGGTCCTGGGGGCCGATCGTTCCGTTGACGATTTTGGAGCTGCCCACGCTGTCGTCGGCCAGCTTGAATTCGTCGACGGCGTTCCCCGCCAACATGGTATTCGTGATGCCGCCCGTCGCCACGGCGAGGCTGACGTCCCCGGACTGGCCTCCTCCCGTCAGCCCTGCTCCGGCCGCGACTCCCGTGATGTCGCCACCTTCTCCTCCCGCG
The DNA here is from genome assembly GCA_963823995.1 of uncultured Acidobacteriota bacterium. Taxonomy (GTDB): domain Bacteria; phylum Acidobacteriota; class UBA6911; order RPQK01; family JAPXNP01; genus JARRKC01. The sequence goes on along the minus strand of CAWGNQ010000005.1, from coordinate 1,775,051 downwards.
CTGCCCGTTGAATCGATCGTCAGAGAGCTCCCGCTGGGCGTGATCGTCACGTTGGAGCCTGCGGTCAGTGTCACCGCATCGGTCAAACCGTTGAGACTCGTTACGACCTGCCCGGCCGCAATCTTGTCGGCTGTCACCGCTCCGTCGGCCAGCTTCGAGTTCGTCACCGCTGCGTCGAGTATCTGGTCCGTACCCACCGATCCGAGTTCCTGGTCCGAGCCCGGCGTCAATATCGGCGCCGAGGCCAGCAGATTCTGGTCGGAGCGCAGCGTCATGGCCACGATCGGTGCCGTCCCTTCGATTTCCACGCTTCCTCCCGCCGCCGTCAATCCTTCGAAGAACGGTTCTTCGTCCAGGAACTTCGCCAGCTGCTGCCCGGCTCCAAGCCCGGTCGTCTTCGTCTCGGCCAACTGTCCCGCCTCGTCGAAACGCCGGATCGTCAGTGTCGTCGCCTGCTGCTCGTCCGGATTGGCCAGCGCCACTCCGGTCCGGGTGCCGCCGGCCTCCGCAAAGCAGAATACTCGCACCCGGTCCACGAGCCGGCTCGACGCCACACCGAGCCGCGGCAACATCTGCTGCCCCACCTGGATTTGAAAGAACTCCGTCGCCTCGAAGACCTCGCTCGCGCTCAATCGGGCCCATCCCACCTCCAGGCTGCCCTCACTGCTTCCAGCCTCGAAGGTCTCCGTTCCTCCCGCCGGTACATTCACGTCCGAGTAAAGAAACATGTTCCCTGTGGCCGCCCACAACTCGATTCTCACCGACAACGTGTCCAGATTCGGGTTGTAGAGCACAAAGGTGCTCGAAGCTCCTTGCCCGAACGCAACCTGAGGAAAGTAGTGAATCTTGTGACCGTACGGAAGCTGGGCCTGCAGTTCCATTGCCCCCAGCAGCCACACGATCAGAGTCGAAATGAGCCAGGTGGCCTGACGCATGTCACTCCTCCCGAGCCGGGGTAAAAGCGCGCGAGAGCCACCGCGGTTTGTTCACTTTCAGCGCAAGAGCATACGTCAGCAATCGGGCCAGAACGTCGCAGCAACGGGGATGGTCGCTATGCAAGACGCTCGAGTCTTCGGCACCGCGTTTTGGCCCATCGAGTCGCCCGGCTCCTCTTCGACTCTTATAGGGCAGATTGCAGTTGATGTAAAGCCCCTTGGAGGTGTCTCACAGTTCGCTTGCCAAGTGGTCGGAACCGGCACAGACTGACTTCAACCGATGCGGTTCACGGGGTTTTGCGCTCGGATTACCGAAGGGATGGCGCTGGGCGAGCTTTGGTCCCAGCTCCTGGTCGAGACGAGGGTCAGCTGCAGTCTCTATTCGGCTGGCGGACCGCGTGGTGTTGAAGAGGGATCTGCAAATCGTCCATGAGATTCAGGGCTAGCTCATCCCTCCCTCGGCACGGCCTCGACTCCGTCCGTGACGCGATCCGGCGGATACATGATCACCCGATCGCCGGGACTCCGCTCCGCGGCCGGGGCGATCGATTTGCCTCTCGGGCCTCGGAGCCTCCCGCTTCACCCGACCGTGGCTGATTCGCGTCATCCCGTCGAGGTCGATTGGTCGAAGACTTGCTCGCGCACGGAGAGGAGCGGGACCTTTGTTCCAGCTGCTGTACCTCCGAGCAAGACACGGCGGCTCCAGTTGGGGGGCGAGACACTCCCCGGCATCGCTTTCACTTCAAATCTGCCAGTGCCTTGGCCTTCAGTTGAACGACATAGTCCCGGAGCCGCTGATCGGCCGAGGGATCGAAATCGGGAAGGGCGACAATCCGCTGCTTTGCCGAGGCGGCGCGCGCGTCCATGTAGTCGATCGCATTCAATGCCGCCATTGCCAGATAGATCCCGTTCTTTTCAGGGTCCGCGTACCCGAGCAGCACTTCCAGGGCGTCGTGGGCGTCGGCGTCGGTGCCGTATCTTCCCAGTCCTTCCGCGGCAGCAATCCGGACGCTCTCCGACTCATCCTCGAGCAAACGGTGGAGCGTATCCCGGTTCGCGCGGACGGACTCCGGCCCGCGAATCAGAAACCCCAGGGCACCCCAGTACCGAACACCGGCGTCCGGATGAAGCGTGGCTTTCGTCAGTTCTTCGTCCACGCCCGGCTTCATGGACGCGGCCAGGTCCGCAGCCGCCTTGATCTCTTGAAGCGGATAGGTCGCCGCGTCTCTCGCCACCTCCCCGGGAGGTCTCCCGGCCGAGCGCTTCTGAAACTCCGCTTCCGGCAGGAAACCTAGGTCGTGGACTTCCTCCACATGGCGATCGAGGGCACTTCTCAGGCGGTCCGAGACGGCCTGCATCTCGGGTCTTTCGATCAGGTTGACCGTCTCGTCCGGATCCTCCTGCAAATCGTAGAGTTCCTCGTACGGCTTGGTCTCCCAGAAGAAGGTCTGCGGCGGTTCGAGTTTTCCTTCCTCGTAGAGTCGGTGCCAGACCCGAGTGGTCGGAGTCTGGAACATGTAGCCGACGTACTGGCCGTAAATCTTGTGAGGATTGTAGTTGCGAAGGTAGATGAAACGGTCGTCCCGAACCGATCGGGTCATGTCGTATCGCTCGTCCATCCGGCCGCGAAAACCGTAGTTGTACTCTCTGGGCGGTTGCGCGTAGGGTCCCAGAAAGGCCCGACCCTGCCTGTAGTCGGGCGGCTCGATGCCGGCCAGCGAGAGAAGGGTCGGTGCCAGATCGACAAAGGCTACCGGGCGCGCAGAAGACCCCCCAGGGCCATATTCCTCCGAAGCCAAGTGTCGGTATTTCCCGGGGATGTAGACGATAAGGGGGACCAGCAGGCCCGAGTTGTACGGATATCGCTTGGACCGCGCGATCCCGGGGCCGTGGTCGCCGTAATAAAAGACAATCGTGTCGTCCGTGAGGCCGTCCGCTTCCAGCTGGGCGAGAATCCCCCCTGCCTGGGCGTCCATCTCGGTCATTTTGTCGTAGTACTGAGCCCAGTCCTGTCGGACTTCCGGAGTGTCCGGATGGTAGGCGGGAACCCGGACTTTGGCCGGATCGTGGACTGCCTTGTGAGGACGTTTCCGAATCTGAGATTCATGCGTCGTCATGAGGTTGAACACAGCGAAGAAGGGCCGCCCTTCCGGGCGATTCCGGAAATGGGCCTGTGCCGACGATTCGTCCCAAACCTGACCGGGCTTCTCCAGGTTGTAGTCCTCCTTCGAATTGTTGGTGCAGTAGTAACCGGCTTCCCTGAGAAACTGCGGATACATCTTCATGCCGGCCGGCATCGTGACCAGGGAACGCATGTGCTGCGCCCCCAGTGAGACCGGGTAGACGCCGGAAATGATCGCCGTGCGCGCCGGCGCGCAAACCGGAGCATTGGACCACGCATTGGTGTAGATCATTCCCCGCTGCGCCAGTGAGTCGAGGATCGGAGTATCCGCGAAGTCGTCCCCGTAGGCTCCCAGCTGAGGACCGTTGTCTTCCGAAGTAATCCAAAGGATGTTCGGAGGCTCGACCGGGGTCGAGGTGCACGAGAATAGGATCCCACAGAGAAGACCAACTCCAGCAAGTCGGATCGAGATCGAAAAGTTCATGTCTGCCCGCTCCTTTCCCCTGGGCCCCATATTGAGTACTTAGAGCGCCAGAAGCAACCACCGTCAGCAGGCTGACTTCCCGAATGCGGGTATATCTCAACGTGGGGCGCCGTCTGCTGTTTTTCAGCACGGCATCTCTAGCTCTCCATCGCACATGGACGGCTCCACTCCCAATCCAAAAGGTGTTGGAGTTCACCTCGAGTGACTCTCAGAACCCGTGCCCCGCACAGCGTCCCCGAGTTCCGAGGGTCCCGTTATAGTTTTGACTTAGTTCATGACTTAGTCCTAGTATAAACTTATGACCGAAGTGAGTATTCACGAAGCCAAAACCCATTTGTCCAGGCTCATTCGGAGAGTGGCCACCGGTGAAGAGATCGTCATTCGACGCGGGGATAAGCCGGTAGCCCGGCTGGTGGCCTACAGGACTCCCGCTTCAAGGCAGTTTGGTCTGGATCGCGGCCTATTCGAAGTTCCCGATGATTTCGATGAACCTCTGTCAGGTGAGGTCCTGCAGGAGTTCGAGAGGTGAAGATCCTGATCGACACTTACTGCTGGTTATGGCTTCAGGTATCTCCGGAACGTATCGCTCCTCAGGCCCTGTCTCTCCTCGAGGATCCGGCCAATGAACTGTATCTTTCTGCCGCCAGTTCATGGGAGATTGCGATCAAGTACCGTTTGGGAAAGCTTTTCTTACCGACTCCTCCAACTAAGTATGTGCCGAGCAGAATGAGAGCCAGCGGAGTGAAGGGTCTTGCAGTCGAGCATGCACACGCCTTGCATGTATCGGAACTGCCGGCCTTGCATCGAGATCCTTTCGATCGTTTGATTGTTGCGCAGGGAATTCTCGAGTCCATGACCATTGCGAGCGGAGATGCGCAGGTCCTGCAGTACGATGTGCCGGCGATCGAAATCGTTTAGGCTGAGCAGCGATGCTACGGCGAGATGAACCGTGTGTTCCCCGGTTCCAACCGGCACAAAACCCGCCCAGTAGATGGGGATGGCGCTATTGCCGAACTTCCCGAGCAGATGAGAGCGATACCCGGAATTTTCTCGCGACGCTCGGTGGCCGGCGTATACATCCGATGCGTCGGGAAGTCGGGAGGTCTACCCTCAGTCATCCGCACCCGCCGTTGGACTCTCCGACGTGGACTTCTGGGCGCCAGTGATATGCAACCGGTGGACCCGTCGTCGATCGTGTTCGCGAGACGCCGACCGTCCGGCGAAGGCCGGCCAGTCCCCCATCGCGCCGTCGACTGCCCGGGCAGCTCGTGCGTGGTCCCTTTGCGGTCAACCCAGGCGAGAGTGGTGCCCCAAGCCGTCGAGTCGCCGGTCAAATAGACGAGCGTGCCCGCATCCGACACAGCGTAATCGGCGGAGCCCTGCGGACCCATGGTCGAGATGCCCTCTACGAGGGGCACCTCCTGGCCGACCACCGCGAGATGCACGAGGTCGAACGGCACCGCGAACAGCGTCGAGCCGCGGACGTACGCCAGGTAACCGCTCGCGACGTAGCGTCCATACAATCCAATCCAGATCGCCACGCAGCAACGTGATGGCGCCAGGTGCTGAAGGAACTTGCGGATGACGCTCCACTGTTCGATGAAGGCAATCATCTGCATCTAGGGCATCTATGCGGGCAGCGGCGGGACGCTGATTCTGGCGTGGACGACGAAAGTCACAAACAGCGGCGCCAACATGACCTTTCCCCCGAAGCCGATCAAGGTCGACTGAGGAACGTCACGCCCGTTCGCTACAGGTTCCTCACCCGATTGGCTGCGATGGATCGAGAGTCTCCTGGTGCGCTACGAATCCTGCGGAACAAAAGGTCTGGCGATGGCCACGCTGTTGTTGTCGCACGATTCCATCCGGATCTTGCGGATTGGTTCGTACGCCGGATCGTTGTACCAACCAAGAGCGGCTTCTGCCGACTCGAACCGCAGCGCCACGTAGGCGTTCCTCTTCTCGCCCTCGAGGGGCTGAGCATCGAAATCTGCGACAAGGATCTCGGCTCCGTGCTTTTGCAGAATAGGCGCTACCCCGGGCACGTAGCCGCTATAGCCCTCACGATCGACGATGTCATAAGTAGCGATAATGTATGCACTCATGCGAATCTCCCTTCCTGTGTGATTTTTCTCCGCCGAAGCGGAAAGCACCGAACGGTTACTGGCTCTGGCGGTCTCTTCTCGGTATTTAGAATGGGCCGGCCGGCTGGCGGATCGCCCGATATTAGGGTGATCGGCAGTAGCCGTTGGGGCTATAGGTGACACGCACGAATCAGTTTCGTAAGTGCGCATGGATAAAGGCTTCCATCGCGAGTCTGGCACCAAGGGACGGACGGGATTCATCGACCTTTTCGTCGATGGTTCGCTTCCGAGGATCGGAGTTCTCCCCTCGTAGACGGTCGAATCGGCGCGCGTGAGCGACTTCATCGACACGAGCCGTCGATCTGACCGATAACCGATAGGAAGTTGTTCTCTGGGGGAGAGAAGCGCTTTGGCCCCGTCTTTGCTCTCGGTGACGAAGAAGGTTCTCATGGAGATCCTCCATCGGAAACGGAACCGCCAAGACTGCTGCGTCAGTGCATCCTATGGTCCCCTCGAACCGGGGGTCAAGGCCTGGGCAGGGAGTCCGGCGCGGATTCCGGCAACAGTGACTTGCTTCATCCCCGGCTGTGGACCGGTTGCCGAGAGATCCGATCAAGGGGAGCGGTGAGCGTGAATCGCGAACCCAGGCCAGGCTCGCTCTCGAACTCGAATGCACCGCCGAGTCGATTCAGGCGCTCGGTGATTGCGAAGAGCCCGATTCCGAGGGCACGGTTACCATGAAATCGGACACGCTGGGGTTCGAAGCCCCTGCCTTGGTCGCTGACCACAATTCGGAGCATTTGGTCCGGCTTTGCCACCTCCACGCGAGCGCTGTCGACCCCAGCGTGCTTGCGGACGTTGAGAAGGAGCTCTCGAACGGCCTGAAAGAGCAATGTCGTCGCTTCCACGGTCAATAGCACCGGAAGACGTGGGACGTCCAGTTCTACCTTCAAGCCGTGTTTCTCGCCCATCCACTCCGTCAGCCATTCGAGGGCCGGAACAAGCCCCATGCGCAACGCGGGGGGGCTGAGTTCGACGCTGAGAGAGCGCGATACCTCGATAGACTCGTCGATCAAGGCGCTGACGACCCGCGCCACCTCCAGTGCCTTGGGAGGATCCGTGGACTTCTCGAGGAAGGCCAGGCGGAATTTCGCCCCGACCAGGATCTGCTGGAGGCCGTCGTGCAGCACCTGACTCATCCTCTGGCGCTCCTGCTGTTCTGCCAGCGTCAGTTCCGCGGCCAGCCGACGGAGTTCATCGGAGCGTTGCCGCAACGCCTCTTCGGCCAATCTCCGCTGCGTGACCTCCCTGTTCAGCTCTTCGATGGTACGCGAGAGTTCGGCCGTCCGCTCCCGGACCCTTCTCTCCAGTTCCTCGCGCGCCTCGCGCAACTCCTCCTCGATGTGCTTGCGATCCGTCACATCCAGAACCAGGGCCAGAATGGAGATGAGCCGACCGGAACGGTCGACGAGTGTCGAGTTGTACCATTCGCAGTGAATGATCGAACCGTCCTTGCGGTAATTCCGGTTTGAGCTGAACTGACCTCCCGTGATTCCGGAACGGAGTCTGGACGAGACCCGCTCGACCTGGGCCAAATCGTCCTCGTGAACCCATCGGAGATCGGAGATCCTCTTGCCGATTACCTCCTCGGCCTTCCACCCGAACATGCGTTCCGCCGAGACATTCCAGCTCGACAGGCGAAAGTCAGGCCCCCACTCGATCACGGCCAACGGCGAATTCTCGATGTGGAGCCGCAACCGTTCCAGGGTATGCTGCAACTCCTGCTCGGCCTCCTTGCGGGCAGTGATGTTGCGATCGATTCCGCGGTAGCCCCGGAGAGCGCCTTCGGCATCCAGGATCGGCACGCCACTGGTCTCGAGGAGGAGGAGCCTTCCGTCTTTGTGCCGGTTGAGGTTTTCGACGCGGGAGAACGGTCGGGCTGAGGCCATGGCCGATTCGACGACGGCTGCGACGCGACGGGCTTCGCCTTCCGGCATGAGATCGAAGGGACTCTTCCCGAGGATCTCGTCCGGCTCGTAGCCCAGGAGGTCCTTGACCTTGGGACTGGAATAGGAGTAGCGGATGGCCGAGTCCACTTCCCAGATCCAGTCGCTGGTCGTCTCCACGAGGGTTCGGAATCGCGCTTCGCTCTCCTGGAGCGCCTGATCGATCCGTTTGTGCTCTGTGATGTCCGTCGTGACACCGCACACGGCGCACGGTCGACCTTCCGTGTCGCGCAGCAGGAATTTATCGACGAGGAGGGTGCGATCTCCACCCTCCGGGAGGTCGACGATCTCTTCGAACTGTGCCGGCCGGCCCGTCTCGATCACTCTCTCGTCCTGTGTGCGATAGCGCAGGCCCCGCTCGCCGGGGAAGAGATCCAAATCGGTTTTGCCCAGGATGTGTCTGCGCGAGGTCCCGATGGTCTCCTCGTATCGGCGGTTGACGGCGAGAATCCGGCCCTTCAGGTCCTTGATGAAAACAATTCCGGGGAGTGCGTCGACAAGATCCGCGAGCATTCGAGCGGCCGGCGGTACACCGGCGGAAACGGAGGGTGGAGGCTCATCGTCGGAATCGAGCTTTCCCGCGCCAGCCGGGATGGACCGTGCGGCCTCCGGATCTGGAGACCCGATGGGCAGCTCGAAGCTGTGGCGATTGCTCACCATGTTCAATCCGGACAGAGATAAGAGATCGGACTGTGCTCTTTCCGGAAGCGAGTCTATATGAACGGAAATGGTGAGTCAACTCTGCAATGAGCGAGAGGGTCGCAGGTCCAGATGGGACGGACAGGAGGGAAGGGTGGTGGGGGCTGGTTTCGGGGTTGTTGGGAGTGGGTGAGCCGGTCTTTCGGCCGGAATCGGGATGCGGAGCAGACGCAGAAATATCCGCAGGAGCTGAAGAACCGCGGCTCTTCGGCTCCGATAGATGAGGACATCGTCCCCCAGAAGACGGAATCGGTGGAGGCTCGCAGCTGCAGGTCGCGCCATTACCTGAACAGAACGTCCGAGCAGCAAGAAGCTGCGAAGGATCACTATGCCTTCGATCGCCGTCTTGATGAGTTGCGGAGACAGGGGTTTGAGAGCGCCAGCAGATCGTGTTTTTCGACGTGGCGCCTTGTGAACGTGAGGGTTCCGGTGTGCGGTGCGTCAACCAGCAAGCGGCCTGGCAAAGGTCGCGTCCGGGAACCTGTACCCGGGCGTCGACGACGGGTCCCGCGCGCAGCAGGATCGGAAAGCTTGTTCCCTCTCCCGCGATTTCGTAGCTTCACTGATTGCCGAAAGATCCGAATCGGCGGAGCAATCGAGTTCCGGCTTCGCTCAATAGGGCTTGCGTGTCCGGCTCGACGCGGGGATCATCGCGAGTTCCGGTTACCCTCAGGGGAATCACGATCCACCCCTCCTGATCTGAAAGCGTCTTCAACACCTGACGAGGTACTCCGGGAACCGACATGTCATCGGATTTACCTTTCAGGCGAACCTGCAGCTGGATGGGACCCGCCAGATCCACTTCTCCCTGAACGCGCAGGGCCACTTGCCGGCTATTCAGCGAGAAATCCTCGATCGTCACTCGACTCTCGGCGATTTTGAAATGGGCGTCCGTGGCTTCGTACTCCGCCCCGACGAGCCCCTTCATTCCGAGGATCCTCTCTGTTGCGACGAGAATTGGCTGGCTCGGGATCCTGCCGGGGTCCAGATGGACGACACCCTGACCGATCAAACCTCCGGGGCTGCTCCCTTTCCCGTGTCCCTCGAAGTCCAGCCGACCCGGCCCCAGCGACTGATCCGACTCGAGTCCGACCATCTTGTTCAGATCGAGGTGCGAGGCCGTCACCGTGAGATGGTACGAAAAGGGTGTGGGATTGAAATCGACGGTGAGACCGGCTGTCAGATCGCCCTCTTCGGATGTCAGAGAGAGTTCATTCGCGCTCAGGAGCCCCCTTCGGAGGTTGATCTCACCCTTGAGGGCCTCGAGTGGCAAATCGCCCAGCTGAACCCTTCCGATCCTGATCTCACCGTCTCCGGACAATCGGCTGACGGGTTTGGCCTGGTTCCCGTCCAGTACGATGTTGGTCAAAACCAGATGGATTCCGTCGAGTCTGAGCTGATCGCGGGGACTCTTTCGGGGCAGCTCTTCGCGGACCAGCATGGTTCCCCCCTCGACCGTGACCCTTCTGACTTCGAGTTTCAGGGAATCGGGCAAGGTGTCGAGGCCCTGGGACGGAGGGTCTCCGTTGCTCGTTTGATGACTCTCGGGACTCCGAATGACGACTTTCACGCGCGGTTCGTCAAGGATCGCCTCGGAGACGACGATGTTGCCTCTTAGGAGAGAGGATAATCGGTATTTGAAGAGGACCCGAGTCAGGTGGACGGTGTATTCCCCCCGGGAGTAGTTTCCGGAGGCGGTGACGTCTTTGAGTTCGATCCCACTGAATATCCCGAGGTCGATGGACCCGGCCCGGAGTTGCATCCCGCTTGCCTGACTCGCCCTGGTCAGGAGTGCCTGACCGAGGGTCTGGGAATCCAGGACGAACCAGGCCAGCCCTCCGAGGATGACAAGCAGCAAGACCACCGTGAGACCGGCCCAGAGCAGTTTTCTCTTCATCGGCGGAGCCCTCCCTCAAAAGAGTGTCCCCCACTTTCCCCCACTTTCCCCTACTCCCACATGAGACTGTCCCCAATGCAGCTATGTTAGCTCAGTCGCAGAGAACTGTCCGTTGCCCGCCCTGGTCGACTTTTCTGCAAAACAGTGTCCCCAGTTTGCCCTCCCCAGTTTGCCCTTGCTCCAGTTTGCCCTCTCCTTTCCAATATGGCGGGCCGCCTGGGCGGCTGCAAGCCTGCTCGACCCAAGAGCCAGGGATGCCCGGGTTTCTCTGTGAGGCTCCGGCCGCGTTCACACCTCAACCCTGATGGCATCGTCACGGCACGACAACCCAATCCGGCACAGGATGATCAGCCTGCCTTGGCTCAGTAACGAGTAATTGAGCAAGAGTCTCGGGCTTCAAATCACAAAGCGGGCAATCGACCACGAATCCCGAGGTTCGACAGCGCTGACGACTCGTCAGACTCTCACCGGTCCATTGCATCGTCGAAGCCCCTGATGCAAAGGGCTCGGACTATTGTTGAAACGGGGTTGTAGGCACCGTCGCGTGTCGGTATGGGCCTCCAGCTCCTCATCGGTTGGAAATCTGTGTCAGATCGCCACGTAACTGTGTCAGCACTGAATATCTATCTTGACAATGAGGTGTCATTCGCTTAAGGGTATAGTCAGATGTCTCGGCGCAGACGGTGGTTGCCCCGTTTAAGTCTATCGTTCCATCGAGCGTCCGTATGGCCCGAAAAGTGCTTCACTAGTTCAAGGGAGGAAACGGAATGTCGATGTGCAACGGCTAGGATGCCGCTGCTGGTGGCAGGTCGGCTGGTTGACCAAGGCAGGAAAAGGGAGGTTGGGGATGCAGGATCACACTTTCCGCTTGTCTTTTTTGTCCCTGAGGGGCAGCGCGCGTGTATGGGGCTGCGCAATTTCACTCTTGATCTTGTCGAGCGTAAGCATAGGTTTCGCGGCCGATGGATTTACGACTGAACCTCTCGTCGTGACGGGAGACCCAGCGCCCGGGACCGAGGGGGGGACGTTTTACCGCTTCGGATGGTTCGACATTAATGACCTCGATGAGGTTGTCTTCAGCGCTACTGTTTCAAATGGTTCAACGAATGGCGGTATCTTTAAGTACTCCAACGGCGTCGTCCAACCCGTCTACCTCGTTGGTGAGCCACTTCCGAGTGGCGCCACCGATCTCAGCGTAGTGGAACCGCTGATCAACAATCGAGGCCATATCGTGTTCCGCTCCCCTCTGGGAGGCGAGTTCCTTTATACGGATGGGGTGTTGTCGTCAGTTGTCACGATCGATATGGATCCCGAAACCGAACCGGATTCCGTAGGGGCTCATTCACAGAATGATTTGGATCAGATCGTGCTTGCCGGAGGGACGGCCACGAACGGGGTACGCCTCTTCTTCGCGTCTGAGGGACATGTCACCCCGGCTCTTCCCGATGAGTTTCAGGACGTCGTGCCGACCTTCCTCACGCTGAACCGAAAGGGCCAGCTCGCCTTTGAAGAACAGTCGCTGAGCGGTCAGTTCAACTTCGATCACCCCGGGCTCCACATCAGCCTTCTTTCGGATGGGGAGGTAATCCGGGTCGCTTCTGATGGCGACCTCTTTCGCGACCTTGGCTGTCCGGAGCCTTGGTGTGCCGTTCACTTCGCGGCGCCCCTGGAGAACCCCACACTGAATGATGCCGGAGACCTCGTCTTCAGTACGGATCTCGACGACGGCACAACGCGTCTCTTTCGCTACCGAGGCATAGGCGGAAGCCTTGATCTGTTTCGAGCAGGCCCCGCAGCTTCTCCATCGGATGGCAGTTTCTCGGACGTCAGCCTGAACAACGCAGGTTCGATAGCTTTGGCAGGGACCTGGGTCTTGGAGTCAGGGATCGGAGGTGGTGAGGAGACAGGTGTGCTCTTTGCCGGCAAACAAGGGTTAACCAGGATAGCCAGTGAAGGTGATCCCGCCCCCGGACTACCCGGCACCTACTTCGGCTCGCTGATCACGGGGCGCGTCGATCATGTCGCTCTGAACAACCTTGATACACTCGTCTTTGCCGGCAAGATTGCAGGTAACACTGAGGGAGACGGACTGTTCGTCGCCCAACCGTCACAGGATCATTACCATTACCTCTACTTCCCTCAGTATGGAAGCGGATCCCAAGGATCTGCTGCGTGGATCTCGAGCGACGTCACCCTGTTCAATGCCACGACCACGGCCGTAGATGCCCTCGTTGAGTTCAGGGACAACGCGGGAAACCTGCTGACGACCATACTCAACGGCGAGATCGTCGCGGGCAGAACAACAGCCTTCGTGCCGCCGGGCGGCAGCGTGACTCTAGTCGGCAGTACCGAAGGAAGCTTGCAGGCTGGTTCCGTCGTTGTACGGTCGGTCGAACCGATCGGTGGGTATGTCCTCTATCGAAGCTCAGACGGGCTGGCTGCCGTTAATCCCAGCCGACAGATCAGCGGTTTTCGCGCTCCCGTGCGCTCCGGAAGGGGTTTTGCTACGGGACTCGCCCTCATGGGCTTTGACGACGGGCAGACCGTACTTCTCGATCTCATCGATGAAGAAGGGAACACGCTTTCTTCCGCAGACGTACCACTCGCAGCCCGAGGGCACGTGGCGAGACTGCTCGACGAGTTGACTTGGGATCCTCCGGTCGACATGTCTTCATTCTCAGGTACTATAAAGGCTCAGGGCAGCTCATCCTTCTCGGCAACCTTGATCTTGCTAGCAGGCGGGCAGTATGCGACTCTCCCTATTGACTCGCAGGAATAGAGCTGTCGGATAGTTTCCTCCCCACCCGTTCGTGTCGAAGTTCTTCCTGCGTTTTCGGCATTATTGCCAGCGGCATTTCCCTATCGCCAGGAAAATGTCGCTGGCCAATCTTCCCCGTACTCTCGTGCATCCGGCTCAGCTAAGATGATCGCCTCTTCGGGAGACGCAGCTCGCCAGATGGTTATGCGCTCTTCGTGTAGCTTCCGCCTGGTCATGTCAGCACGGGCTACCGAGCCGACAGCGCACCGGGACACACCCCGGCATCCAGGGACTGTCTGGGCTCTCGTGTCCTCTCCCGCGAGAACAGGATTTGGGAACATCCGGCGAACCCGTTGTGAGTTTCTAGAACTCCGACAGCGTCACCGGCAGCGTGGTGAACTCGCCCGGGTTTTGGCCGAGCTCCAGGGCCGTCGCCGCCACCGTCCCGCCGCCGGCCGTGGCCGAGATCGTGCCCACGAACCCTTGCGTGTCCGCGTCCGGGAAGAGCTCCTCGAGGTACTGGGCGACATGACCGTGAGCCGGCAGATCGGGAATGATGGCCGTCCCTGCCGGAACCGGATTGCCGTCGGCGTCTCGGAGCGTCAGATTCACCGTTATCGGGGAGTCCCCGGTATTCTCCAGCGCGATGCCCGTACTGATCCCTTCCTCCGTCCGTCGCACCGGAATCAGGAAAGCGTGCAACGGCTGACTCGCGCCGACTCCCGCAATGCCGGCACCGGACGCTGAACCGAACCACCCCGCCTACCGTGCCGTCGGACCGGACTTCGGCGGAACCGACGGCCAGTTCTCCCGTCCCTTCCCTCGAGAAGGTGACCGTCCCCTGCGCAGGAATCGAGAACTCCGCACCACCGGAGGGCTGCAGATTCAGGGGAATCGGGTTGCCGGGTTGCCCTGGCGTGGTGACCCCGACATCCAGCGGCTCACCGTCGTCGTCGGTGAACGATAGCGTGCCCGAGACGGTCTCGGTCGCCGATGGGTTCGTCAGCACGACATCGGAGGCCAATCCCTGGCCGTCGCCGAACTGGGCAAACGAGGCCGTGCAGGAGGGCTCGAATCGGAACACGCCGCGGTCGGTCCCGGCGTAGAGTCCGGAAGAAGTCTCCGGATCCATCGCGAGATATTGGACGGTCAACGAAGCCGGCCCTGAGGAAACGTCGCTCCAGTGTGCGCCCCCGTCGGTCGTCCGGAACACTCCCAATTCGCTCCCGAAGTAGACCGCCGAAGGCGTGGAGGGCGGATCGATCGTCAGGGTCGCGTAAAACGGCTTCGTGGAGCTGCTCGGCCAGCAGAAGGTCCAGTGGTCCCCTCCGTCGGTCGTGCAGTACACACCCTGGCTTCTTGCCGCAAGGTAGAGAGTGGAGGGTGTGACGGGGTCGATCACCAGGCCCAGGGCGTCAATGCCGGGAGGAAGGCCGGTGGAGGCATCGTCCCAGTGCTCTCCGCCGTCCGTACTTCGGAACACCTTACCGTCGTCGGTTCCGTCATAGAGCGTCGAAGGATCGAGAGGATCGATCGCCAAAGCGTAGGTCGCATCCACGGGGAGACCGGCCTCGATCGACGTCCATTGCATCCCCCTGTCCGAACTGCGAAACACGCCGTCAGCGGCCGTCGCCACATAGAGGGTGGAGGATGTGGCAGGATCGATCGCAGTCGCTTCGATGGTGGGACTGCCGAGACCGCCGTCCATCTTGATCCAGTGGGAGCCTCCGTCCAGGCTCCGATAGAGACCGTGGCGGGAGGTGCCGGCATAGAGCGTCGTGGGCGTCTCCGGGTCGATCGCGATGGCCAAAACGCTCAGGTTTGCCAGCCCCTCATTGGTCGGCTCCCAGTGTTCTCCGCGATCCGTGCTGCGGAACACTCCCCCTTCATAGGTGCCGGCGTAAATCGTGGACCGGTTGGAGGGATCGACGACTAGGGCATAGACGGTCAATTCGGTCAGCCCGCTGTAGACATGCGTCCAGTTCATCCCCCGATCCGTACTGCGCCACACGCCCGAGGTCGTCGTGCCGACGTACACCGTGGAGGGCGTAGCGGGATCGACGGCCACGGCGTGAATGACCGAGCCGACTGCGATGCCGAGCTGCCGCCAATGCGATCCGCTGTCCGTACCTTTGAATACGCCTTTGCCCGTCCCCGCATAGAGCGTCGCAGGCGTGTCGGGATCGATGGCCAGGATCGATATGGAAGTGCCCGACAATGCTCTGTCCAGGGCCGTCCAGTTCGCTCCGCCGTCGGTGCTGCGATACAGGCCGTTACGCGTACCGGCATACATGGTCGAAGGCGTCACCGGGTCGATCGCCAGAGAGATGACGTTTCCTCCGAACGGCCCGTTCGTTTGCATCCAGCGGCCGCATTCCGCCATGACGACTCCGCTCAGAAGCCAGAGAGCAACCAGCACGACGACCGGCGAAGTCAGCACTTTCACCTGAAGCGATCGATGGGTCATGATTCCTGATCCTTTCTCCGACGTCGAGCGATCCTCGACGGGGAAAATGGGTCTTCGCAGCTCGTCGATGATCGAAGTTGTCTGAGCTGCTGTCGCAAAGACGCTTTGAGACGTGCGGTATCCAGGGATTCGGGAGATCTGCGGGTTTCGCGAACAAAGTCCACAGATGTAGGCCGTCTCTCCCAAGTCGTCGTCCCTTCCGTGATGGCTATAATTCCTTTTCATTAGAGTAAGCTTGGTCGCCGGAGGGTTCAATCGGTATGACCACTCGCTAGAAAGGGGGGTGCCAGATTGGGGAACGCCAGGTCGGAGAGCGTCCCGGGATATCGCGACCGCAGCCCCGGCCCTTGTTTGCGCACTTGAGACGACCGGAGGCGGTTGTTCTGTCTCGGCGGGCGGGGTAGAGTGGTTCGGCGAAGCACCATGCTGGATCGAGACCTCAGGAGTGAGAACATGAAGAAGAACCGCCGAACATTCCTTCGAACCGCTGCAGCGTCCATGGCTGCGCCTGGGCTGGCTCGTGTGGCCGCCGGGCAGTCGGCCCAACCGAATTCTTTTCCTGAGCCTGTCTTTGGCGGACCCCCCAGTGAGATTCCCGTCCTGAAACAGAAGACCGGCCTCAAGATCCAGTCCATCGAGACCTTTGTTCGTGGAAATCAGGGATTTACCCGGGTCGCAGCTGATGACGGCAGCGAAGGCTGGGGTCAGGTCTCGAACTACGATCCCGACATCTCGGCGACCGTCCTGCACCGCAAGATCGCGTCCTATGCGCTCGGTCGCGACCCGGCAGACGTCGAGAACTTTGTCGACCGTGCAATCGAGGGAAACTACAAGTATCCCTGGTCTTTCGTCTGTCGTGCGACGACGGGGCTGGAGACGGCGGTCTGGGATCTGCTCGGAAAGCGCCAGGGAAAGTCCGTGTGTGAGCTGCTCGGGGGTAGACCCCGCATGGTTCCGGTCTACGGCTCGAGCATGAGCCGCACCATCACACCGGCCCAGGAAGCCGAGCGGGTTGCCCGCCTGCGTGATGAGAAAGGCTTCAAGGCCTTCAAGATTCGAGTCGGCAAGGTGGCCGGCCGCGACGAGGATCAGTGGCCGGGGCGCACCGAAGAGATCATTCCCGCGGTCCGCAAGGAGGTCGGCGACGAGGTGGCTTTGCTGGCCGACGGCAACAGCTGCTACACACCGCCGAAGGCCATCGAGGTCGGCCGGCTGATGGAGCAAAACGGGTACAGTCACTTTGAGGAGCCCTGCCCTTTCTGGGAGCTGGAATGGACCACGCAGGTCGCCTCGGTCCTGGACGTTCCCGTCGCAGGGGGCGAACAGGACAACGATCTTGCTCAGTGGCGCCGTATGATCGGGATGCATGCCGTCGACATCACGCAGCCGGACATCTGCTACATCGGCGGCATTCTGCGCGCGCTCCGGGTCGCCCGCATGGCACAGGGGAGGGGACTGCCCTGTGTGCCCCATTCGGCCAACCTGTCCCTGGTGACCGTCTTCACGCTGCACCTCTTCGGGGCGATTCCCAACGCCGGCCGTCATGTCGAGTACACCATCGAGGACGACGGATGGACGCGGGGACTCTACGAACCGGCTCTGACGGTCGTGGACGGTCAGGTCCAGATTCCGCAGGGACCGGGATGGGGCGTCACGATCAGTCCGGAGTGGCTGTCCAAAGCGGAGCATCAGAAGTCTGAGGCATGATCTGCTTCTGCGGTCCGCCGAGAAGCCCGGAAGTCTGAGAGAGGATGGTTTGTGATGAGAATCGCGGCAGTGTCCAGACTTGCTCTCATTGGGAGCCTTCTCTTCCTTCTGTGCGGCCCTCTCGCCGCGGATGACGGTTACCGGCTTTGGCTCCGCTATGATCCCATCGAGGACACCTCCCGGCTGGTATCCTACCGGAGTGCCCTGGGTGCAACCCTCATTCAGGGAGATTCACCCACGATGACAGCCGTCCGCGACGAACTGAGCCGGGGCTTGAGGCGACTGCTCGGCACCGAACCGTCCACAGTGCAGTCCGTCGCTCGTGACGGAACGTTGATCGTGGGAACTCCTGCGCAGTCGCCCGTGATCGCCGCCCTGAAGCTCGACGAGCTCGTACGGGCCGGTGACGAGGGCTTTCTCATCCGCACGGTCTCCATCGATGGGAAGCGATGTACGGTGATCGCGGCAAACCACGACCTCGGCGTACTGTACGGCACCTTCGCGTTCCTGCGGCTGCTGGAGACGCATCAGGCGATCACCGATCTTTCGATCCTGAGTGCACCCCGGGTTCGGATTCGAATGCTGGATCATTGGGACAACCTCGACCGCACTGTCGAACGCGGTTATGCGGGGTTCTCACTCTGGGACTGGCACAAATTGCCTGACTACCTGTCACCCCGGTATACTGATTATGCGAGAGCGAATGCATCGATCGGGATCAACGGTGCGGCTCTGAACAACGTCAACGCCAACTCGCTCAGCCTGACCCACTTCAATCTCGTCAAGGCGGCGGCACTGGCCGATACCTTTCGACCTTACGGAGTCCGCGTCTATCTTTCCATCAAGTTCAGCGCTCCTTCGCAGATCGGGGGCCTCGAGACGGCGGACCCCCTCGATCCGGCCGTCGCCGCATGGTGGAAGGACAAGGCCGACGAAATCTACTCGTTGATTCCCGACTTCGGCGGCTTCCTGGTCAAGGCAAACTCGGAAGGCCAACCGGGTCCGCAGGACTACGGGCGGTCGCATGCCGAGGGTGCCAACATGCTGGCCGACGCTCTGGCACCTCACGGTGGAACCGTGATCTGGCGCGCCTTCGTCTACAGCAACGAGACTCCCGTGGATCGAGCGAAACAGGCCTACAATGAGTTCACGCCTCTGGACGGCAAGTTCCGGAAGAACGTCTTCGTCCAGGTCAAGAACGGTCCGATCGACTTTCAGCCTCGCGAGCCCTTCCATCCCCTGTTCGGGGCCATGCCGCAGACGCCGCTCATGATGGAGTTCCAGATTACGAAGGA
This sequence comes from uncultured Acidobacteriota bacterium, assembly GCA_963823995.1. GTDB lineage: Bacteria > Acidobacteriota > UBA6911 > RPQK01 > JAPXNP01 > JARRKC01. Next base: position 1,756,597 of record CAWGNQ010000005.1, on the reverse strand, counting down.
GTATCTCGGCCAGGCTACCCACCTCGTCTATCTCGCGCCCCTGTTTAAGGAGGTGCTCGAGGCGGACACTTATGCCAAAGGACCGGGATCCACAGTGGCCAAGGTCGTCGACGGCACACTGGAAGATCACCGGATGACCGGCATGGCGGGGGTTGCCAACACCGGAACGGACCGGGACTGGACGGGAGGAGTCTTCAACCAGGCCAACTGGTATGCCTTCGGCCGCCTGGCCTGGGACCACACGCTGAGTTCCGAGGAGATCGCGGATGAGTGGATCCGTATGACCTTCTCCAACGACGAGTCGTTCATCGCTCCCGTGAAGTCGATGATGATGACCTCGCGAGAGGCCGTCGTCGACTATATGACACCCCTGGGTCTGCATCACATCATGGCGGCGGGCCATCACTGGGGACCCGGCCCCTGGTTCGACAAGGGGCGGGCCGACTGGACGCCCGTCTACTATCACCGCGCCGATGCGGAAGGGATCGGTTTCGATCGGTCCTCGACCGGCAGCGACGCCGTCAGTCAGTACTTTCCCCCGGTTGCCGCGCGCTTCAACAACCTTGAGACATGTCCGGAAAAGTATCTGCTCTGGTTTCACCACGTGAGCTGGGACCATAAGATGAAGTCCGGCCGGACGTTGTGGGATGAGTTGTGTTACCGGTACCAACGGGGTGTCGAGGAAGTTCGGCACATGCAGACGATATGGAACTCCCTCGAAGGAAAGGTCGACCGGGAGCGTTTCGAGCAGGTGAAGGCCTTTCTGAAAATCCAGGAAAAGGAGGCCGAATGGTGGCGGGATGCCTGCCTGCTCTACTTCCAGACCTTCTCCGGACGCCCTCTGCCCGCTGGAGTGGAGAAGCCGTCGGCGAAGCTCGAGGAGTTCGAAAAGGCCGGTCATCCAATTGATTCGAGTCGCTGAATTGCTCACCACGAAGGCGCCTGGAAGGCTGAGTGAGGGGCCTTGAAATGAGCCTGAGAGCAACCCCGTCCTCCTTGCTGGAAGCTCCTTTTCCGGACGACGAGTCGCAGCCGGCCGTGATCCCCACAGCCGAAAGCCTCGCCCTGAAGTCAAATCAAGCAGAACCGACTCCATGCAAAGGCGCAAAAACGCAACGGACGCAAAGGATTTCTCTGCTTTGGAGCCCTCGGCGACTGTTGCGATCCTTGCGTGGAATCGGTTCTTCAAGCCTCGAAAACCGCGATCCCACTTTTGGGGTTTCTGTGGCTTACCTCCCCTTTCCGAGGGTGGGAAGCGGTCTCGTGGCCATTGCATTCGTATTCAGTCAATGTCTGGCCGGTACGTCCTTCTATCCGGCTCGACTCGAAGATCCGCAGGCCGTCTACCTCACGAAAGAGGCTTTCCCGGTTCATGCCGACGGTGTCGGGGATGATGCTCCGGCCTTGCAGCAGGCGATCGACAAGGTCGGCACGGACCGTCGGGCCGGTGTCCTCTTCATCCCGGAGGGGCGGTATTGCCTGAGCCGGACGGTCTACGTCTGGCCGGGGGTCCGTCTGATTGGGTATGGGAAGAACCGACCTGTCTTTCTCCTGGCTCCGAACACTCCTGGGTTTCAGAAGGGTGACGGGAAGTACCTCGTCTATTTCTCCGGCGGACGCGGACGCGACGGGACCCCGCGGGATGCCAACCCGGGGACCTTCTATAGTGCGATGAGCAACATCGATATCGAAATCGGTCCAGGAAACCCGGCGGCGATCGGAATCCGCTTTCATGTCGCCCAGCACTGCTACCTGGCCCACATGGACTTCCGACTCGGTGACGCCAAGGCGGGCTTGCACGATATCGGGAATGAAATCGAGGACCTCCACTTTTTCGGAGGGCATTTCGGAATCATTACTCGAAGATCTGCACCTGGTTGGCCGATCCTGGCGATCGACTGCACGTTCGAAGGTCAGAGTGAGGCGGCGCTCAGCTGCGACGAATCCGGGCTGGCACTGGTTCGCCCCCGGTTTCGCAATGTGCCGACGGCCGTCTTCGTCGTCCCAGGAAAACCGGATGAGATCTGGATCAGCGATGCCCGGCTGGAGGATATCCGGGGGCCGGCGCTCGTCATCAGCGACGAGATGAGCGCCCGGACTCAAATCAACATTCAGAACGCAGCGTGTCGAGACGTTCCGATTCTGGCTCGCTTCCGGAAAAGCGGCCGAGAAGAGAAAGGCCGCGGCAATCGGTATGTCGTTACTCGCTTTACGCATGGATTGGATCTGGGCAACCTGGGCTCTTCCCGCGACATCGAGAATCGTTTGATCCTCAGTGCGATCGACCAAGCTCCGCCCCCCATCGTTTCGGACATTCCGAAACTCCCTGCCGCCAGTACCTGGACCAACGTGCGGGACCTGGGCGTCGCCGGCGATGACAAGACCGACGATACCGCCGCCCTGCAGAAGGCGATCGACGAGCATCGAGCGCTCTTCCTCCCTCAGGGCTGGTACCGCGTGAGCGAAACCCTGAGACTCCGTGCAAACACGGTCCTGATCGGACTGAACCCCTCAACGACCGTGATCCACCTGCCGAACGGTACGCCCGCATTTCAGGGTGAGGGTCCCCCCAAGGCAGTGATTGAAGCTCCCTTTGATGGGAAGAACATCTTCACGGGCATCGGCGTCTATACGGACAGCACGAATCCGCGGGCCATCGGTCTGAAGTGGATGGCGGGCTCCAACTCCATGGTGAACGATGTTCGTTTTCACGGTGGCCACGGCACTCGGATGCCCGGCTCTTCGGATCGCCTCGGTCGTCTCGGGAACCGAGAACGATGGAATACGCAGCACGCCAGCCTGTGGGTGACCGACGGTGGTGGAGGAACGTTCAAGGACATCTGGACACCGAGCCCCTATGCCAGTGCGGGCATGGAGATCTCCAACACATCGACCAACGGACGAGTCTACGCCGTCTCGATCGAACATCACACCGCCCACGAAATGGTCATCCACAATGCTTCGAACTGGCGGTTCTTCGCGCTTCAGTTCGAGGAGGAGAGGGAGGAAGGACCTGAAACGCTGCCGCTCGAGATCACGGACTCAAGCAATCTGCAGTTCGCCAATGTGTTCTTCTATCGTGTGGTCAGCAGCTTCGTGCCCTTTCCGCACGCTGTGGAGATCGCGAATTCAAGGAACATCCGATTCCGAAACCTGCACTGCTACAGCAACAGCCGCGTTTCCTTCGACAGTTCCGTTTACGACAAGATCTCCGGGACCGAGATTCGTGACGCAGAGTACGCCGCGCTGGATGTTGCGCCGCCGTGGGCCGTGGGCAAGGCCGGTCCGGAGCCCGATGCCGAAGCGTACGGGGCCGCTCTCGAGAAGCGCGCGGACGGTTTCCTGAATATCGCTGCCGCGACCGCCGATGCGAAGGGGAATGTCTACTTCACCGATGCGCACGAGGGGCACATCTACCGTTGGTCCGTCGGCCGCCAGAAAGTCGAGTTGGTGCGCGACATTCCGGAGGGCCCGGTGCAGCTGGCCTTCGACAAAGCCGGCGACCTCCTGGTCGTGGCCTATTCGGGGAAAGGCACCGTGCTGAGTTTCGACCCCGAAACGGCCGGCAGCGAGATCGACACAATCGAAGCCAAAGCGTGCCCGCCTCCAACCGGGATGGAGCCGGTCCTGCCTGTGAGCCGCTGGATGGGACGTGAAGCGTTTCTGCGGGACACGACGATGGAGAAGCCCTATTACTTCCTATCTCCTGACGGGACGACCTTCATTCCGGCGGGAGAGGATTTCGTGACCGGCGCCGTCATGTGGGGCACGAAGCTGGCGGACGTGCTGCGTGCGTTCGATCTGGCTCCGGCGTTCGAAGGTCATCCCTTTTATGTCACGAATGAAGCCGAGCTTGAGACCTGGGCCTTCGATGTCCAATCCGACGGTACGCTCGCGAATCCGAGACTCTTCGTCCGGGAGGGAGGCGAGGCGCTCACGACGGATGATCACGGCAATGTCTATATTGCCGCCGGCCAGATCCGGGTTTTCAGCCCGTCGGGTGAATCGATCGAGGTGATCCGGGTACCTCAGCGTCCGACCAGCCTGGCTTTCGGCGGACCGGACCACACAACGCTCTTCATCACCGCCCGCTCCGCTCTCTACGCGACCCGTCCCCGTTCGATCACAACGACGGAGTGAGAACAGGCCTTCGTGCGCGTTGAGGTGTTGTTTTGGGTCTCCCCTGATCGTTTTGTCGAGGACTCGCCACGACGGCACGACGCCGGAGGTCGACCACGACGGACACGACGTCGTGCTCGCGAGGGTGTTGTGGTGAATCCCGATCTACTCCTTCTCATCGCGAATCCTGAACCGGGCCCTGAGACCCGCCGGGTCCAGAGAGTGCGCACCAACGAAGACCTCGTATTCGATAGGTTCGACGACGAATTCCCCCCGGCCTTCGTGGTAATAGCCCAGGCGGGAGACGGGGCGGGAGACGGGGACACTCATTCGTACTTTCCTGGATTCGCCGGCCTGGAGGGCGACCCGAGTGAAAGCTTTGAGCTCTTTTGGCGCACGGTCCACCGCAGATCCGACGGCCGAGATGTAGAGTTGGACGACTTCCTCACCGGCGTGATCTCCCAGGTTCGAGATCTGCAAGCTGACATCGAGTGCGCCGGACGGCGGAACTTCCGACAGCCCCACCTGTAATTCCTTATAGCGATACTGCGTGTAACTCAGTCCAAAGCCGAAGGGAAAAGCGGGTGCCCGTCCCTCCCGATCCAGCTTCCGGTACCCGTGCCAGAGGTCATACTCAATCTCAGAAGCGTCCTTGTCGAAGTATGGCAGATCCTCCGCCTGCTTAGGAACGACGAAGGGAAGTTTACCGCTGGGGTTGATCCGACCTCGGAGGATATCCGCCAGAGCGTGCCCTCCTTCCATCCCGGGATACCAGAGCATCAATATGGTCGGAACCCGCGCCTGCCAGGATTCCATGATGACTGCACTGCCGCCCATGACGGCTACGATCGTGCGGGGGTTGGCCTCGGATACGGCCCGAATCAGCTGTTCGTCTTTCAGCGACAATGTCAGTCGATCCCGGTCGCCGCCCTGGCAGAAATCGTCGGGTACTTCTCCCGTCAGATTACCCAGCAGCTTCTCCACAAGCGGGGTTTCTTCCGGCGACGGCGGAGGAAACAGTGCGGCCAGGTCCTGCATGGTGTCCGGGGCAAGGTACTCGCCCTCATCGTCGTGGGTATAGCCGACGACCAGAACGGCCGCGTCGGCGGATCGGGCCGTATCGACAGCTTGCCCCAAGTCGGAGGCGTCATCGTACAGGATCTCGGCCGTCTCCTCGAAGCCGACGCGGATCCCTTCGAGAGGTGTGACGACATGTCGGGGGCGGGTATTGCTCGAACCGCTGTCGCCTGTATTCGGAATGGCACCGAGTCGTCCGATCACGGCGATCCGTTCCACATCGCGAAGGGGGAGGACCTCGCCTTCATTCTTCAGAAGCACGATCGATTTCCGGGCGACTTCCTTCGCCAGTTCCCGATGACGGTCGCAGCCGGCATCCTTCGCGGGGTAGTCTCCGGGGCGGGCCAGACGAATCTGCTGCCGCAAGTGGCGGAGTACGGCGTCGTCCAGACGCTCCACAGAGACGTCACCGCTGTCGACGAGATCCTTCAGGTTTCGGTGATAGTGCATCTGGAAAGGCATCTCCAAATCCTGTCCGGCCGGAGCCGCTTTTCGGGCATCGCGCATTCCGAAGATGAAATCGGTCATGACGAAACCCTGAAACCCCCACTTCTGCTTGAGGATGTCCGTCAGAAGCGGCCGGTTCTGCCCGCACCATTCGCCGTTGACACTGTTGTAGGCGCTCATGACGGCTGCCACGCCCTCATCGACGACCCGCTTGAAGTGCGCCAAATAGATCTCATGAAGAGCCCGGTCGCCTATGGTGACGTCGACCTTGAAGCGGGCGTTCTCCATCGAATTGAGGGCGAAGTGTTTGGCGCAGGCCATGGCATGCCGCTGGACGCCTCGCACGAGGGCGGCACCCATCTCGCCGAGATGGAAAGGGTCTTCGCCGTAGGTTTCCTGGGCCCGTCCCCACGCCGGGTGGCGCAGCAGGTTGATGCAGACGCCGGCAAACAGATTGCCGCCCATCGCTCTCACCTCGCGCCCGATCACATCTCCGACCTGTTCCTCCAGTTCCACGTCCCAGGTCGCGCCTCGCGCCATCGAAACGGGAAAGGTCGTCGCCCCTTCCATGACGACGCCTCTCGGCCCGTCGAGGAAGCGGACCCCGGGAACGCCCAGGCGAGGCACGGCACCGGCGACCCAGGGATGGTCGGCGTATCCTCCGCCGAACATCTCGGCCATGCCGGGCCAAAACGCAGTATCGCCGTCCATCATGGACAGCTTTTCGTCCAGGGTGAGCTGTGCCAACAGCTGGCGAGCCGTCGCCTCGGTCTCTTCAGACGAGCTTCTCGCGTCGGCTGTGATGCCGGAAAAGGAAGCCTGGTTTGATTTGTGGGTCATGGGTGCGTCTCCTCGTCCAACAGTTTAGGCGACGTCGAAGTGATTCTCCATCCGCTGGGGCAGGAATCGAAGCTGCCTGCCTCCGCAGCGTTCCCGCTTCGCACGTGACGGGCGTGTTGCCAAAGTCGTCTGAACGCAGCTTGTCCGCCATGGCTGGTTGTGGGGACCTGCAGAACCGACTCCACGCAGAGGCGTCAGGTTCGCCAAGGGACTCAGGCATTCAGGGTCGGGCCGGCATGATCCGGAGATAAGGACGGAAGGCATGCGGCGCGGAGTCATGAGGAATGTGGGTCGCTCCGACCAGAGGAACGCTCAGTAGTCGGATGTCCACGTGGAGATCTTCGAAACAACAGAATCGGAAGTCACCTCGAGAACCTCGTATTTAAGCCCTTCCCAGGCCCCCGATTCGACGATGACGAACTCGCCGCCACCCACCTGCACCGTCGTTACAGGCCGAATCCTACCGGCACCCTTGTAGTCACAATCCGTCAGTTCCACACGCACCTCCACAGCTCTCGACGGACTACCTTCCTCCTGGCGGAGCCAAGCGGAGAAGACGCTCGGAGCGACACATTCCGGTGCGGGGTATTCCTTGACGGCGCGCAAGTAGATGAGTGTCGGAGTTCCGCTTCTCGGCTCGGTTTGCCACATTGAGACGTCTTTGAACGGAGTCACACTCCGTTCTCCCGTTTCCAAGGGGAACCCCGAAGACGAGCCATAATCTTCGACCAGCCTGGCGATCTGGTGAGACTCCTCTGCCTCGAACCGTACCCGCAATCCACTCAGGATCGAAGCAGCCAAGTGCGAGCCGGGAGGTTCCTTCTTGAATGGCTTTCCAAAGCAGCGCAAGTTACTCACGATTCCGACCACCGGCTCGGGGCAACAGTTCTTGCACTGAGGAGGAACCAATGGCACTTCCGTGCGCAGCGCCCAGTTCCAGGTGCAATGCGTCTCAAGCCAGAAGACTTCCTTCACCTCGACCGGATTGGGCTCTCCCTCCAGGGGCATGAACCACCATTGAGCAGGCAGCCGTCCCGTCTCCCCCAACGTGCGAATCAGCAATTGGCCTAGCCGGTCAGGGGAATAGCGCGATTTTCGGACTGCAATCGAGCTCGAGTAGATCTTGGGCCAGATGTTCGTCCACTTACCCGAATCGTAAAGGGCAAAGGGAATCACGGGCCCTATCGAAACGCCGAGCAGCAGAGGACCGTCACACGTTCGATCGGGCCGTAGCCCGGAAAGTCCCTCCTGCGGAGTTTGGGCAAGAGGAGTTCCGAGATCAAGAAGAGTCACCGAGAGAGCCGCCGCCACCAGTAGCGCCCTGCAGTTTCTCATTCATATGAATATAGGAAATTCACCCAACTTCGTCAATGTTTTCGAAAGCCCTACATCAGGGACGGATCCGGATCCGCGCAGCCCAACCGCCCCCGGGCGCCAGGTGGAGCTTCAGCTCTGTCGCGGAGTTTACCTGGCGGGTCGTCTTCTTGTAGTCGCTGGCGTAGCGAGCGGCGTTGATTCCGTCCTCGAATGAGATCATCTCGAAGCTTCCCTGGGGGAGGAAGAAGAGATCGATCTCCAGATCCCGGGGCGTCCAGTCGGTCATGGCTCCAACGTACCAGTCCCCTCCGTTGCGGCGGGCGACGACGACGTAGTCTCCGATCTTGGCGTCGAGCACTCGGGTCTCGTCCCAGACGGAGGGAACCGGTCCGAGGTACTCCATGACCTCGGGATCTCGCAGATACTGGGACGGGCTGTCGGCGAGCATCTGCAACGGGCTTTCGTAGATCGCGTACATGGCCAGCTGATGGCAGCGGGTCCCCAGGCTCATGGGACGCTGGAAGATAGGGGCAAAATTCTGTCGCTGGGCGTTGCGCATGGCACCGGGCGTGAAGTCCATCGGCCCCATGAACATGCGCGTAAAGGGAATCGTCACTTCATGCTCCGGGTTGGAGAGGGTGCTCCACTTGTACTGCTCGAGTCCCCGAACCCCTTCCGTACTGATCAGGTTGGGCCAGGTCCGGGTCATCGTGGCGGGCCGGACTCCACCGTGGAAATCGACCAGCATATGGCGCTTCGCCGCGTCCCTGCAGAGTCGATGATAGAAATCGATCATTTTCTGGTCGTCCCGCTGCATGAAATCGACCTTGATCCCCTGGATTCCCCACTTTTCGAACTGCGGCATCGCGGTGTCGAACTGATCGTCCAGCGTCTTCCAGACCGCCCAGAGGATGATCCCGACGTGCTTCTGCTTTCCGTAGGCGACCAGTTCTTCGATATTGATGTCGGGTACGACGGAGAGCAGGTCACCCAGCTTGTACCACCCCTCGTCGAGGATGATGTACTCGAGTCCGTATTTCGATGCGAAGTCGATGTAATACTTATAGGTCTCGGTGTTGATTCCGGCCTTGAAGTCGACGTTGAACAGGTTGTTGGCGTTGTACCAGTCCCAGGCGACTTTGCCGGGGCGAATCCAGGACGTGTCCTCGATTTTCGACGGGCTGTCCAGCAGCCAAACCATCGAGTTCGTGATGAGGTCGCCGTCGTGCGGAGCGATCCCGAGGATGCGCCAGGGGTAGGTCCGGGTTCCTCGCGTCTTAGCGATGTAGTCGGCGACCTTCGTCACCGCAAAGTTCCGGTCGGCGCTCAGCTTCTCTTCGAGGGGATACGGGGGAAAGATCGTCACCAGTCGGGTACTGTTGTCGCCGCGCAGCCACATGCCGGGATACTCCTCGATGTCGGAGTCGGCGATGGCCACTTTGACCTCGCCGGCCTCGACGACGGCCGGCAGACTGGCGGTCGTCCGGGCATCGATTTCGCTCAGTTTGAGGCGGACGAACTCCCGCTCGTTGTGGGAGAAGAAGCCTTCTTCCTTCGGATAGTAGACGGAGTAGTCCCCGGCAAAGTTGAGATCGGATTCCTCGCCGTCGACCGTCACTTGCGGAGCAGCCAGTGAGGTCTCGAACCGGTAGGCGACGCCCTCGTTGTAGGCGCGGAAGCTTACGGCCCAGTTCCCGGCCATGACCAGGCGAAGCTGATTGTAGCGTTCGCGAAGGCGGGAGGCCTTCTGATGAACCACCGGCTCCAGTTGACGATCGACCGAGTCCGCCGACGTCGACTCCACTTTCGGGCTTGGACCCAGATCCCGACCGTCGATCCGCATCGAGATCGAACTGTCCTTCAGTACCGGCTGCCCGGCGACGTTGACCGAGAAGGCCAGCTTCTCTCCGGCCGTGACACCGACCTCGATTCGGCCGTCGGGGGATTTCACCGTGTAGCGGGATTGAGCGGCCACACTGCCGATTGTCGCAAGGAGTACCAGGAGAAGCCAAAGGGGCGGATTCGAACGTATTCTGTTCATGGTGTGGACCGTCCTCTCATCTCGGGAGTCTCTTTCGTCAGATTCCAATAGGCGAGGTCAGTATCACCCGGCAGAGCCGCTTCCGTAAAGCCTTCCGCTGCGTTCGCAGTCCGCACTTCGCAGATGGTGTCGCAGATCCTTCGTATTTGGCCCTGCGCAATTGCACAAACGCGGATTATGTTGAACAGCCGGCAAATCTCGGCCAGGAACCCGGGAAATTCTCCGGCGAACGGAGATGTGACGCTGAATGTACTCGGATGAGGCACGGTTATCGGCATGGATTTCTCATGCCGATCGGGCCGTGCCATACCGGGCACGGGATCGAATCCCGACCAGCACCTATTCGGCGAACGGTCCGCGCTCTGGCCTGAGGGGGTAGAGCACCTCGTAGACCTCGCGACGAACTTCGACTGCCTCGTAGGCAGCGGAAATCGTCCGCGCCAACTCGCTTTCGCGGAACGCAGCGAGTGCCTCCTCGCTCTCGAAGAAGTAGATTCCGCACAAGTCACCGCTCGCCGGATCCCGACCGTAGATCTTCTGGACCAATCCCGGGACCTCACGAAAACGAGGTTTCCGCTCCAGCGCTCGACGTTCCAGCTCTTCTGAATCGAGACTCGAAGTGACGCGAACGAAAAGGATTGTGGACATGCAATCGCCTCCGGTTGCTCACCTTACCACAGCCTGAACGGATAGAAGCGACGCCAGACGGAACTCTCCATCCCGAATTGCCGTCGGATCCCCCTCGTAGCCCTACACTGTTGGGCCCAGAACTTCTCGAAATGCACATGAGCAGCGACAATACTCCACCGGCGCCCAACCGCAACAACCGGGACGTTCGGGAAGCTCCTCCCGATAGCCGAAAAGTTCCGGCGCATGACCCACGCGTTCGAAGGACGGCGGAGCGTCGCTCGCGTCGAGCAACCGAATCAGCCGAACGTCTTCTCGTTCGAGTCTCCAGCACTGGGGAAACGGACGTCTCCACACTCCTCTCTTGATTCGGTAAACTGCGGAAAATCTGACGAATCTACATGGGAGGTATTGGATGACGATCGAGTAGAATCTTCCTCATGATGAAGAATGCCGGCCTGATACTCGTCTTCCTGCTCCTGACCGCTGCCTGTCTGGCCCAGAATCCGATCGTTCCGCCGGGCATGTACATGGCCGATCCGTCGGCGCACGTCTGGAACGACGGCAAGCTCTATGTTTACGGATCCCGTGACGAAAGTCCGGATTACTACTGCTCCCACAGCTACGATGTGCTGTCGACGTCCGACCTGATCCACTGGACCATCCACCGGCACACCTTCGCCTCCAAGGGCCAAGGCGATCAGGTTCCCTACAGCGACGACCTCCTGTATGCCCCGGATGCGCAGTTTCGAGACGGGACCTATTTTCTGTTCTACTGCCTGGCCAACCGGACTTCGACCGAGGGAGTGGCCACGTCGACCTCTCCGGTCGGACCGTTCCTGAAGGGAAGGGTCATCGACACGAAAGGCATCAACCAGATCGACCCCTGTGTTTTCATCGACGACGACGGGCAGGCCTACTACATCTGGGGACAATTCTCCGCCAAAATGGCGAAGCTCAAACCGAACATGACGGAGATCGATCTATCGACCATTCGGGACGGCATCGTGACGGAGAAGGAGCACCGCTTTCACGAGGGCGGCTACATGGTCAAGCGCAACGGAATCTACTACTTCGTCTATGCCGGACTCAGCATGAAGGACATGGCGTCGTGCATCAGCTACGCGACCAGCAAGTCCCCCTGGGGGCCCTTCAAGTACGGCGGCGTGATCATCGACAACGACGGCAGCGATCCACGCAACTGGAACAACCATGGGTCGCTGGTCGAGTTCAAAGGGAACTGGTACGTCTTCTACCACCGCGCGACCCACGGCTCGCAGATGATGCGCAAAGCATGCGTGGAGCCGATCACCTTCAATGCCGACGGCAGCATCGACCAGGTCGAGATGACGACCCAAGGTGCAGGCGGACCGCTCAGTGCCGTCCAGAAGATCGACGCCGAGCGCGCCTGCCTTCTGCACGGCAACGTGCGAATCGAAGCCTTTACGAAGGACAACGAGGAACTGACGGGGATTACGGACGGCGACCGGGCCGCCTACAAGTACATCGACTTCGGCGAAGGCGTAAAGCGTCTGACGATCCGCGTGGCTTCCAGGACCGATCCGGGAACCATCGAAGTCGCCCTGGATCAGCCCTGGCATCCCAACATCCTGGAGAAGCCTCTCGGAATCCCGGGCGACGGAGACGGCAAGACCTGGACGGAACTCAAAGTCTCAATGAAACCGGTAACCGGAGTTCATGCCGTCTGGCTGCGCTTTGCGACCGAGGGCAAGGAAACTTTCAACGTCGACTGGTTCAGATTCGAATAGGATAGGGCTCCCCCTGCTCAGGAACCGAGGTTCTTCACAAAAGGAGTCTGTCCCTTTCCACGGTGGTTCCTTTGCGGCGGACCTGGTCTTCCGTGCTTCCGACGGGCGTGTTGGGGCACCGGCGCACTTCCCGCCCCGGTTCGCCGTGGCGTCCGCTCCGGCTCTCGCGGAGGCCGACGGAGAGTTCCGGATCCGTTCGGGCTCCAGCTCGGTATCGATTCCCCCACGACTCGCTCGACCGCCCGAAAAATGTCGCGATCTTCGGGCGTGACGAAGGAGATCGCCTTACCCGTTCGTTCCGAGCGGCCGGTCCGGCCGATTCGGTGTGTATAGGCATAGGCCGTGTTGGGCATGTCGTAGTTGACGACGTGGGAGACCTTTTCCACGTCGATGCCTCGGGCGGCGATGTCAGTGGCGACCAGAATCCGAAACCGGCGCGAGCGGAAACCGTCCATGGCCCGAACGCGCTGGGGCTGGGACATGTTGCCCTGCAGCGCTATGGCCGAATGACCGCATCGGTCCAACTGCTGAGCCAGTCGTTTGGCCCGATGCTTGGTCCGAGTGAAGATGATTGCCGACGTGAAGCCATCCTCGTGGAAAAGCTGCTCCAGCAGGTCGAATTTGTCTCTCTGATCAACGGCACAGTGAGCGTGCTGCACGAGATCGACGGGCTTGGAATGCCCCAGGTCGACCACATGGGGATCACGCAGGACCCGATCGGCCAGATGGCGGATCTCACCGGGCATCGTGGCCGAGAAGAGCATCGTCTGCCGGTCGGAAGGGACCGCCGCGATGATGCGCCGAATGTCGGGCAGAAAGCCCATATCGAACATATGGTCCGCTTCGTCCAGGACAAGGACCTCGATGCATTTCAGGTTGATTTCCCCTTGCCGGAAAAGATCGAGCAGGCGTCCCGGGCAGGCAACCACCATGTCCGAGCCCTTGCGAAGCGCCCGGATTTGAGGTGGGGTGGGGACTCCTCCGAAGACGGTCGTCGTCCGGACGGATGTGAATCGTCCCAGCGTCTCGATTTCCTTCGCAATCTGGCTGGCCAGTTCGCGGGTTGGTGCGACGATCAGGGCCCGGGGGCCGTTTGGTGCACGGCTCGCCAGAAGCCTCTCCAGGATGGGCAGGGCGAATGCGGCGGTCTTGCCGGTGCCGGTTTGGGCCAGACCGAGAATGTCGCTCCCCTCGAGGGCCTGGGAAATGGTTGCAGCCTGGATAGGCCGCGGAGTAACGAATCCTGCCGAAGCGATCCCTTTCTGAATCGCCGGACAGAAATCGAAGACGGAGAACTCGGCGTCGAACTCCGCGCGTGGATGCATTGTAGACATAGAACTATCACTTTCAGGCGAACCGCACGCAATCCGATTCCCGGACGCACGCAGCCCGCTGCTCGCTTTCCACTCAACAGCAGTAGAGAAGGAAGATTTGAAACGGCGTGATCTTTGAAGGAGATCCTGTTGCGCGCCGTTGGCCGATGAACTCAGCCGAGTTGTTTGCAGCGGACAGCATAGCAGGAAAACGAATCGGCTGCGTGCGGCGCCCGTCCGGCGGGACGGGAAGGGGGGCCGTTCTTCGCCTTGAACAGAGTGTCGCACACAGCGGAGTGTCCCCTATTCCGACACCCTCTGCCTCGATGAGATTCAAGTGAAAACCTCCGAGACGGCCGGCGAACCGAATTACCGATCGTTCTCGCAGTCGCGGTTCGTGTAGCCGGAGCGGAAGGGTGCGACTTCGCCCGTTTCGGGCTCAAAACGGTGGCGCAGCACGCAGCCGACATCGTTGCCCAGCAGGTGAAGCGAGATCGAAGGCGCATTCCCGGTCGTGACGACTCGGTGGATGTCCCCCGTCGGCGGCAGAAGCTCGTAGAAGGAACCCACATCAAGGTGGTTCCTGGAGCTCAGCTTCAGATCGGCGTGGTCGAGACCGGCATCGACCGGCTGAGCCGTCTCGAAGACCTCCTCCTCCTGTTGCCCCACATAAAGCCCGACCAACCCCCAGGCGAGATGGTCGTGAACGGGTGTGGCCACGCCGGGCGACAAGACGAGTGCGGACAGTGACAGAAAGCCCTCAGTATCGCGATAGAGCAGCCAGTTGGCGATTCCCTTACCCATCCCGCCCGATTCCGACACACGCCGGAACTCGTCGGGCAGCCAGGCGGTGTCGGTCATCAGTTCGCTGAAGTGGGGGCGGATGGAGGCAAGTCGTCTCTCGACCGGTTCCCCGGTTGCTAGGATGTGCTTCACTTTTTCGATGAAGCGCCGCACTTTCGGGATGTCACAGATGAATTCATCAGCCATTGAAGACCTCCTTTTGCCATCGCGTGGCACCGGCGCCGCCTCGGGAGCGAGCGATGGGACCACGCTAGGGAGATAGCAGCCATCCGCGGTTCCGCACTCCCGTGAGACCCAACCGGAGACGAATGCTGCTTTCTGCCTGTGTCCCTGCCGCGTAGAAAGAGACTAGAAGAAGCGTGTCCCCTACTCGGCCCCACGCCCCCACTTGAGCAGAACAGTGTCCCTTACCCGCCCTTGCCCCTTACACTGAGAAAAAGAGTGTCCCTTACTCGCCCTTACTCGCGCCCCACTTGAGAAAAGGAGTGTCCCTTACTCGCCGCGCCACTTGAGAGAAAGAGTGTCCCTTACTCGCCGCGCGGGCGCCTACTGACCTGCCAGGCTGATGACCGGCAGGGTAGTGAACTCTCCCACTGCGGTGCCGTACTCGAGCGCGACCGCGGAGACTTTTCCTCCGGTAACCACGACGCGAACCGACCCCTCGAAGTTGTCGGTCGTGGCGTCGGGGAACAGCTCGTCGATCGATTTGCTCAGATGGCCGGACGGCGGGAAGTCGGCGATGGCCCGGGTGCCGTTGACGACCGTTGTCCCGTCGGCCTTGACCAGGGTCAATTCAAGTTGAACTGCCGTCGACTCCGCATTTCGGATGGCGAGTCCCGAGTTGATGCCGTCCGCCGTTTTGCGGACCGGGACGACGAATTGAGCCAGGGGTGGCGACGAGCCGACTCCGGCAATCCCGACACCGGCGATCGTGAAACGGACGATACCCCCGACCAGCCGGTCGGACAAGACGACGACGCTCCCCACGGTGACGCTGCCGCTCGTCCCGGGCGTAGCAATTGTCACGGTCGCATAGGGCGGCATGGTGAAGTCGATGGCCGTCTCCGGCCCGGCGGGCGTTTCCGTCCCCGGTGGAACCTGGGAAAGGTCGACCTCCAGAGCGTTTCCGTCGCCATCCCGGAACTCGGCCCGGCAGGTAGCCTCCGACGATGTGGTGTTGGTCAGTACCAATTCCGACTCGAGTCCTCCCCCGTCTCCAAATTGCGGGAAGAGCAGGGTGTCTTGCGACGACCCGGCTACGAGTGAACCCGCGGTCATCGTGCGCGAAGGAGCACAGTTGAAGCACTCGAGGTTCCCGGAGTTCGATCCGATCAACAGATTGACTGTCCCTCCGGAATCGGTCAAAGGGGAGTCTGGAGTGATTCGAAGGCCCCGGTTGGAGTCCATCAAGGTGAAGGTGATGACTTTCTCGGGATCACCAAAGGAGAATCGGTTCGAGGTCGAATTCTCGGGCGAATAGGTCAACTCGGGAAACAGATTGGTGTTTCCGCCCGAAACGGTAAGCCGCCAGTTGTCGACGGTTCCCGCATCGGCATCAAAGTCGAAGTAGCCTTCGGCCGTGCCCCCGTCGGAAAACGTTACGCCGCTGAGCGTCCAGCGAGTGGCTGCGTCGACCATCGAAATCTGCATTACCGTCAAAGCGAGAGCCAGGACGACGAGCGAAAGCCTTGTCTTCATAACGTGCACCTGCCTGTCCACTGGAGAGGAAGTCTGGAACATTTATAGAGATATGCAATAAACATACACGGGATGGCATGGTGAGTAAACCTCGCAGTTCCGGCCCTGCCGCGTTCGCGCAGAAACGGTCGGGACCTGAAAGCCCAGCCCAAAACGCGCGAAGCCGACCGGTTGCTCGCAGTGTGCGCTGAGGAGCACTCTGCTAGACTCCGCAGTCAGGAGGTATCGAATGGCATCGAAGAAGATCCTGATGATCGTGGGCGATTATGTCGAAGACTACGAGGTGATGGTCCCGTTTCAGATGCTTCTGATGGTCGGGCACAAGGTTCACGCAATCTGCCCGGACAAGAAGGCGGGGGACGTGGTCCGTACGGCGATTCATGATTTCGAAGGAGACCAGACCTACAGCGAGAAGCGAGGCCACAATTTCCAGATCAACGCCGATTTCGACTCGATCGACGCCTCGGAGTACGACGCGCTGGTCATCCCTGGGGGAAGGTCCCCGGAATACCTCCGCCTCAATGCCCGCGTGCTCGAAATCGTGCGCCACTTTGCGGACGAGGGCAAACCGATCGCGTCGGTCTGCCACGGACAGCAGATTCTGGCCGCGGCCGGGGCGCTGAGGGGGAAGCGGTGCACGGCCTATCCGGCCGTCAAGCCGGAGGTCGTTTCTGCAGGAGGCACCTGGGGCGACGTCAATGAGACCTTTTCCAATGCCTATGTGGACGGGAATCTGGTGACGGCCGCCGCCTGGCCCGGCCACCCGGAGTGGATCCGGAAATTTCTCCAGGTCCTCGGCAGCCGGATCGAGCCGTAGAACTCGGCTCGTCTCCTGCCTCAAGGCTCGGGGACGTACTTTTCGGAGGTGAACGGCGACGCCGGCAGTCCGGCGGAGTTGAAGAGGGTAGCTTTCGGGACATTGGCCCAACCGTAGCGCACGTACTCCGGCTCCGGTACCCGGGCGCTGCTGACGACGACCGTCTTGCCGTCGACGTGCGCGTCGGCGCTCACAAATTGACGGTCTGCTCCCGCGATCTCGAATCCCTCGAGCACACTCCCTTCGGCTTCCAGACCGTCGGCCGTGTGAGTGAACCAGACCCGCATATTTTCGGCCTCCGGCCGGGCCTCCCGAAACAGAGGACCCGAATACTCCAGGTCTTCACCGTAGGCCAATGCTCTTGCTGCCAGGGCCAGGCGTCTGCCGACCGTCTGTTTGTCGGCGGGATGGACGTTGTCGGGGTTGCCGATATCCACGGTCACGACCATGGCCGTGCCCCTGAGGGAGAGAGTTCGTCGCTGCGCTTCCCGGATGGTGGCCCATGACTCGGCCGGGCTCGAGGTGAAACTCGAGATTTGCACGTAAAGAAACGGAAATCTCCCCTCCTGCCACTGCGTGCGCCAGTCATTGATCAGCGCCGGGAAAAGCTTCGCATACAGGGGCGCAAAGGAACGCCGGCTGTTCGATTCGCCCTGATACCAGATGACTCCCTTGATGGGAAACGCCGTAAAGGGGGCGACCATACCGTTGTACAGACCGGCCGGCGCCCAGGATTCCGGAGCGGGGTGCCACGAATGCGGTGGGGGTGTCTTGCCTGCCTTTCGGGCAGCCTCATCTTCACGGCGGTTCCTGGCCTGCATGAGCGGAACGTCTCCCTGATCCAGCATCATCTGTGCCCGCGTCGCGAAGAGAGGCATCAGGCCGGCATCCGAGGCAATGGCTTGGAGGCTGAGCCAGGCCTCCGCCACCGTCCCGCCCCAGGACGAATTGATCAGGCCGATCGGCACCCGTTCCCGCTCTTGGATGTCTCGTCCGAAGAAGTAGGCGGCCGCCGAAAAACCGGCCGCCGTCTCGGGGGTGCAGACGACCCAGGACGCATCACTGTCCCGTAACGGAAAGTCGGAAGACTTCTTGGGCACCTGGAGCAGGCGAATCTGTGGATGGTCGGCATTGGCGATTTCCTCGGACGAGTTTCTCAATGGTGCGCCGGGCCATCCGCTCAAAGGCATCTCCATATTCGACTGACCCGATGCGAACCAGACGTCGCCCACCAGAACATCCTCGAGAACGATCTGGTTATTCGCCGTGACGGTCAGACGATATGGCCCACCCGCCGATTCCGGGGGTAAGTAGATGCTCCACTTCCCAAGGTCGTCTCCGACCGTGTCCCGGCTGGTCCCGTGAAACCCGACCGAGACCTTCTCCCCGGGCGCCGACCATCCCCAGATGTGGATCGGTTCGTCGCGCTGCAGGACCATGTGACTCGAGAGAAATCCGGGCACCCGAACCTCACCGTGTCCACACGGGACGAACAAGGTCAGAAGGACAGTCAGAAAGGCAGTTCGAAGCATCGTGTCGATGAGCATATCGTTGCGATTGTAGGAGTCGAGCGGTGGTTTTGACAACCGGAGCACGCCGGTCCCGGTTCGGGCCAACGGGATTTCCTTCCAGCTCGTCCTAGCCTCGGCGCCCCCATGTCGGCACATTCTCGGAAGGCCGGAAAACCGCTCGGCAACGCCTTTAAGCTCACGGTCCGGGTGCCGACCTGCGATCAGGTTATCGGACACTCCGGTGGATTTCCGTCGTCGAAATAGACTTTTCCTATCTAATTTATATACAATGCGCCTGTGGCTACCTCACAGAATCAGGTTCGCATCCAGGACCAAACGGATGGAGAGGATCCTCTGGCGGGACTTCTCGGTCGCGCGGATGATTTGAGCGCCCTGGATCTGGTCAAGGAAGCGGCGGTCGTGTTCGGGAGCCGGCTGGCCATGACGACGAGCTTCGGCGCACAGTCCGCCGTCATGCTCCACCTGGTCACGAGTGTCGTGCCCGACGTGCCCGTCATCTGGATCGACACAGGCTATCTGTTTCCTGAGACCTATCGGTTTGCCGAGGAATTGACCCAACGTCTCGAGTTGAACCTCCATGTCTATCAGTCCCCGATGAGCGCCGCCCGGATGGAAGCTTTGCATGGAAAGCTCTGGCGGGCCGGTGATGCGGAGACCCTGGGTCGCTATGACTTGATTCGGAAGGTCGAACCGATGCAGCGCGCCCTGCAGGATCTGAACGTGAGCGCCTGGCTGGCGGGCTTGCGAAAAAGCCAGACAGATTTCCGCCGGTCATTGCCGCGGATCCAACTGCAGCGAAGTGTGTACAAACTCTTCCCGATCCTGCACTGGACGAACCGGGATCTGCATGAATATCTCGAGACTCACGGTCTTCCTTACCATCCGCTGTTCGACCAGGGCTACGTCTCGATTGGTGACTGGCACTCGAGCGAGCCCCTGTCCGCCCGGCACGCCCGCGAACGTGACACGCGATTCCGGGGAATCAAACAGGAGTGCGGCCTGCATCTGGACCTCTCGGAACAGGCCGCAAAGAGCCTGGACTCCAGCGGGCTCTGAGCGAAACCTGCACGCCTGTTTCCGGCCTCCTCCCGCCCGGCGCGAAGCGCACCATGGAGAGGCGAATCTGGGTACAGATGATCAACTGGAAGGCTATCCAAGCGCGGTCGGATGTGGTACATGAATGGCTGCCAGAGAGGAGATGTCATGTCGAGACCGATTTCGAGAAGAGAACTCATCGTCAATAGCACCCTGGCGACGGCAGCTGCCACGATCGTGCCCCGATCCGTCCTCGGTGGAAGTGGTTACGTGGCTCCCAGCGATCGCGTGAATATCGCCGTGATCGGAACCGGGGGCCAGGGGATCACCAATATCAAATCGCTCTTCAAAGAGGCGGACGCCCGGATCGTTGCCATTGCGGATCCCAACGAAGAAAGTGATTACAGCCGCTTCTACTACGGCGGTACTGCGGGCCGGGCCCCGGCGCTGAGGTTGATCGAAGAACACAACAAGGAGCTCGGGCAACCCACGCCCAAGTGCACGCCCTACCTCGATTACCGGAAGATGCTCGATCAGGAACAGGCGATCGATGCCGTCCTGGTCGCGACTCCCGATCACGTTCACGCCATCGCGACCATGAGCGCAATCGAACGAGGCAAGCACGTCTACTGCGAGAAGCCGCTGACGCACACCATCTACGAAGCTCGCAGGATCACCGAAGCGGCACACAAGGCAGGTGTTGCGACACAGATGGGCAACCAGGGACACTCGGGCGAGGGGATCCGGCAGACCTGCGAGTGGATTTGGGACGGAGCCATCGGGACGATCCGGGAAGTCGATGCCTGGACGGGTGCAAACGGCTGGGCCAGCGGAGGTCGTCCCACAGAGACACCGCCGGTTCCCAAGACGCTCGACTGGGACCTCTGGCTGGGCCCTGCGCCCTATCGCCCGTATCACCCCGCATATGCGCCTTACAACTGGAGAGGATGGTGGGCTTTCGGAACGGGATCGATCGGCGACATGGCCTGCCACAACATGGACCCCGCTTTCTGGGCGTTGAAGCTGGGGCACCCCCAGACCGTCGAGGCCATCGACACCGAAATCCATCCGGAGATCGTTCCCATGGAATCGGCGGTTCGGTACGAATTTCCGGCCAGAGGAGATTTACCCCCCGTGACGCTGACCTGGTACGACGGACCGAGGAGGCCCGCCAAACCTGAAGGAATGGACCCGAGCAAACCCCTGGGCGGGAACGGCATCATCTTCCGGGGAGAAAAGGGCAGCATCATCTGTGGTGGCTGGGGCGGTGCTCCGACGCTGTTGCCCGAGAGCCTCGCCCAAAGCTACACGCCTCCAGCGAAATCGCTGCCGCGCTCCAACGGGCACCATCGCGACTGGCTCGACGCTTGCAAGGGCGGCTCCCAGCCCAGCGCGAACTTCGACTATTCCGGACCCATGGTGGAGGTAGTGCTCCTCGGAAACGTGGCCCAGCGTTCGGGCAAGAAGCTCGAGTGGGATGGCCCCCGCATGACCGTCACGAACGACGCGGGTGCCAACCTGTATGTCCAGACGACGTATCGAGAGGAGTGGAGGCTCTAGTCTCCCGGTTTAAGAGCCGCACGTGCGCTTCCGATTCTGACTCAGAATATTCGTTCGCCGCTGCTCCGGGCCGCGATGTTCGGGGGTCTCTCCATCCAGATCAAAGTCCAAAAGTGCTATGATGACACCAATTTCTTCGCCTGACTGGATGTTGCAGGTCCCGAGTCAGACGCTCAATCATGGCACAGGGGAGTCTGTACATTTCTTGTTCGAGCAGTGATCAACCTGCCGCGCGGCGGGTAGCGGCGATCGTCGGCTCTCTTGGGTATGTCAGCAAGGCCAGTGGTGACGAGGCGTACCCTCCCGACTCCACTTGGCCCTCCTCCATCGGTCAGGCGATCGAGGAACGGGACGTTGTGTTGCTGCTCTGGTCGAAGCATGCAGCAAATTCTGCGGCAGTGCAGTTCGAGTGGAGTGCCGCTCTGGCGCTCCAGAAACCGATTATCCCCTGCCTCCTGGACGAAACACCTCTGGCCCCGGCCCTGAGTGCGCTGACCCGAATTGGCTTCGACGAGCTCCAGGATTCGTTTACCGACGTTCTGTCCGGCATGCATGGCAACCGATCCGACGGCGTCGCGTCAGATGCCACGCTCGTACTCGAGAACCTCCGCCGGATCCCGGCCGGTTCAGTCGAGGACATGGCATCCGCCGCAACCATGGCATTACTCGCCGCGGAGGCGGTCGAGAGTTCCGATACGCTGCCGGGCGAACCTCAGTCCCATCCGATCGCCGAGTCGCAGGTCACCCTCTCATCTCCGTCCCTGGTCCTCGCCGAAGGCGTCCGGCTGGGCGTCCGGTACACGATCAAGAAGGTACTGGGTCAGGGTGGAATGGGCGTGGTCTATCAAGCCTACGACAAGGAACTGGACCGCGATGTGGCTCTAAAGGTCATTCGGAAGGAGATCGCCGAGCATCCTGAGATCCTCGAGCGCTTCAAGCGGGAGATCCAGCTTTCGAGCGTGGTGACCCACAAACATGTGCTGCGTGTCTATGACCTGGGCGAAGCCGACGGAATCAGGTTCCTCACGATGCAATATGTCGAGGGACAGAATCTCTCCGCGCTTCTACGAGAGCAAGGAAGATTACCTGAGGAGCGGGTCATCCGAATCTTCCGTCAGATCTGTGAGGCTCTTCGAGCCGCCCACGAACAGGGCGTCCTCCACCGGGATCTGAAGCCGGACAACGTCATGATCGACGTTGAGGACCGGATCTACCTGACCGACTTTGGTCTGGCCAAGTCGATTCAACAGTCGGCCTTGACCCAGGCCGGCCAGATCATGGGGACGCCCGACTACATGTCTCCCGAGCAGGTCAAGGGTGAGCCCGTCGACGAACGATCGGACCTTTACACCCTGGGAACGATCCTCTACCAGTTGCTGGCGGGACAGGTGCCCTTCCAGGGGACGACCGTCTTCGAGGTGATGATTCAGAGGGTCCAGAAGAACCCACGGGCGATCAGGGAGATCAACCCCGATGCTCCGAGCTTCTTGTGTGAGATCGTCGAACGCTGCATGGCGATCGACAGGGAGGCGCGTTATGCTTCCGTAGAGCAGATCCTGCAGGATCTGGAGCAAGGAATTGCCACCGGACACACTCGGTCCGGAACCCGTTTGCGCCTCCGGAGGATGCAGGAGTCGAGTCGAAGGTGGATGCGCCGGGGATCCGTTTTCGTCGGGCTCTCGATCGTCCTCGGGCTGGTCTTTCTGGCCGTTTTCTTCGGGCTCCGCACCTCGCAGGTTCCACCAGACCAGGTCACTCTTCCGGGTCGGAAGTATGTCGCGGTTCTGCCATTCCGGGTCCTTGGTGACGAAGACCGGTGGGGCTACCTCGCGACCGGCATGAGCGAGGCTCTGTCGGCCAAGCTGTTTCAGGTCAGCGAACTGCAGGTGGCATCGTCGTCGGCGATCGAAAAGATCGATGCCAACGAACCGCTGAGCCGGCTGGCCCGAGATCTGGGGGTCAGCCTGATTGTCCACGGAACCCTGCAGGGGACGGGGAACCGCCTCGCTCTGACGGTCAAACTGGACGAGGTGGATTCCGGTCGGTCTCTTTGGGCGCAATCCTACTCCGGCGTTCTCGAAGACCTGCTGACGCTCCAGGATCGGATCTATGATGATCTGGTCTCGGCCCTGCAAGTGGCTCCGAGCCTCGACGAGAAGGCACGCGCCGTCACCCACTCCACCGACGACACGGAAGCGTATGATCTCTATCTTCGGGGACGCAATGCTCTTCGAGGTCGTCAGGATGTGGCGAACGTCCACACAGCCCTTGACTTCTTCGAGAAGGCCCTCGGGCAGGATTCCGGCTTTGCTTTAGCCTACGTCGGTGTCACGGACGCCAGTCTGGCCATGTTCGACGAGACGCGTGATGCGAGTTGGACGCAGCGAGCGGTCGCCGCCGGTGAGCAGGCCCGCAGCCTGAACCCGAAGCTTCCGGAAGTCTACTTCGCATTGGGAAGTGTGTACCGGACCACCGGCAAGGAGGCCGAGGCGATCTCGGTACTCCGGCGGGCCATCGAGTTGGCTCCCAATTCCGATGAGGGATATCGGCGCCTGGGTAGCGCGCTGGCGAATGCCGGTCGAATCCGGAACGCCATCGAGGCCTATCGGAAGGCCGTCGAGCGGAATCCGTACTACTGGTTGAATTTCAGTAATCTGGGAGGGGTCTACTACCAGCTCGGTGAATATGACCGTGCACTCGAGGCCTATCGAAAGGTCGTCGAGCTGGAGCCCGAGAATGCCTGGGGCCACCTCAACATCGGAGCGATGCTGCTCGGTGAGGGCAAATACGAAGAAGCGATTCCGGCTTTCCAGCGTGCGCTCTCCATCAAAGCTTCATGGGATGCGTACTCGAACCTTGGCACCGCCTACTTCTTTCTCCATCGTTACACCGAGGCCGTCGGCGCTTTTGAGAAAGCGGTCGCCCTGAGCCCCGACCGGTATCTCCTCGAGGGGAATCTGGCCGATGCCTACCGCTGGTCCGGTCAACCCGATGAGGCGAAACGCGCCTACGACCGGGCCACGGAACTCGCTTTCCAGGAGCTCAAAGTCAACCCGAGGAATGCCGATGCACTCTCCTCGCTCGCACTTTACTCCGCCAAGAAGGGGGATTCCGACGCAGCCCTCAGATTCATTCGCCGCGCTCGCGCGCTCGATCCCGACAACGTCGAGTACGCCTATCATGAGACGGTGGTCAAGGCCCTCGCAGGGGATATGGATGGGGCTCTGGCCTCATTGAAAGACGCACTGTCGCGGGGTTATCCGTTGGAAGCCGTCAAAGAGGACCCGGAACTGGACGCACTCCTGAAACTTCCCGGCTACGCAAAACTGACGAAAAGTCTCCCGTCTAAACCCTGAATGTTCGGACCACTAGACCCAGAAGCGCCAGCCCGATTGCCAGCAATCCCAATGTCACGGTCTCGGGGGCTGAGACGGTGAAGCGCCCTGTCATCCCCTGAGGAAACGACTCGAACCTGACATCGAAATAGCCACCACCACACGTGTCTCCCGGCGGGACAAAGCCGGTAAACGTCCAGGTGACTGTCCCGTTGACGAGGTCCACGACCGCATCCGGGCTGCCGAGAAAGTCGAACCCGTACTGTCCTTCTCCCTCGAAGACCAGTTGGTCGGCCGGCAAATACGGATCCGGATGATTCGTATCCGTAAAATCACTGATGGCAAACTGGATGACGAGTCGCCTGATCGTTTGATTCGTATCGTTTCGAAAGACGATAAAGAACAGGTTGTCCTCGGGAGCATCCGACTGGGAGCCGGTCCAAAAGATCCCGCCGTACGAATTGATCGTCGAGGAGTCCAACGTGATCTCGAAGGTGCCGAGGTCATAAATGTGATACGTACCGCCCGTCGTCGATCCGCGAACGACGATCCTCGGGTCAACCGGGTCGGCTCGGATCGATTCCGTCGTGATTGTCCCAATGACCAAGGCGAAGAGAATCATCCCCGCTCCGAATCCGATACTTCGACTTCTTCTCATACTCATGTCCACTCCAAAATCGACGGACCCGCTGGGTTGTGGGAAGTCGATCGACTGTCCGGTTTCCAACTTGCGGCACCACTGCAGCAATTTCCGGCCCATTCCGATGAAAATCCAGGCATGTTGCGGATTTGCTCAACTTCGATTTGCTAGATGGGGCAAGATATATCATTGAATTATCGATTGTGTAAAGAGCGGCGACAGCTTTCCGAGCGAGATTCGCTTGGCGGAAGGCCTCGCGCACAAGAAACGGTCCACTGACGCCTCCCCGATCCGATGCTGTATCTGTGAGAGACTTATGGTTCGACCGATCGTTCAACTCCGGGTCTTGGCCCGGTTCAATTCGAGGGGCGACTTGGATTTGAATGTAAAGGATCTCGTCTCGGTGACGGACGCGACCGGGAGGGAGCGGAACATGTCGGACAGCATTCGCACGGATTTCTTCGAAGTCGACACACTCGCTGTCCGTGTCTTCGAATCACCGGAGGCACTGGGCAAAACCGCCGCACGCTTTGTCGCGGAATCGCTCCGGTCTGCGACTGAAACCAAGGGAAACGCGAATCTCGTCTTGGCCACGGGGACATCTCAACTCGGCTTCCTCGAGGCATTGAGACAGGATCCCTCGATTCGTTGGGATCGCATCACAGTCCTTCATCTGGATGAGTACGTGGGAATGACGGCGCAACATCCGGCCAGCTTTCGGCGATATCTTCGAGAGCGGATTCTCGAAGCCGTCAAGCCGGCGGCGGTCCATCTGCTGGCAGGTGATGCGCCTGACGGCGACCGGGAAGCCGGCCGCTATGCGGCGCTGCTGGAAGCTCATCCTCCCGATATGGCCTGCATCGGCATCGGCGAAAACGGTCACATCGCCTTCAACGATCCCCCAGTGGCCGATTTCAACGACCCGAGACTGGTCAAGGTCGTGCAACTGGACGAGATCTGCCGCCGACAACAACTCGGCGAGGGGTGGTTCGCTTCACTGGATGAGGTGCCCACGCACGCCTTGACGCTGACGATTCCCGCAATCATGCGCAGCCGGCGCATCAGCTGCGTCGTGCCCGAGGAACGGAAAGCCCGGGCGGTCGCCGACGCTCTGGAAGGGCCGATCAGTCCGGCCTGTCCTGCATCAATACTGCGCCGACATCCCGACGCACGGCTCTTTCTCGATCGTGGGTCTGTATCGAGGATTCCACTCTGATGCCCCGATGAATCCGCTCTCCCCGAGGGAAGGAGCTGGATCGGTCCGAGGACGCGCTTCAGGCCAATCGTCTTCCGCGAGCCTTGTCGAAAGGTCAGGCGGAGTCGATCATTTCAGACTCTGGTCCGTTGTCGAGTCCACTCGCAGGACGCGGGCCCCAAACAGTGCTCCCGCCCATTTCTCCTCGTGCGGCTGAAATCGAACGACGACCGTCCGTTTGCCACGTGTCAGGTCTCCGGGCAGAGGATAGGTGACCTCGAAAAACTCCCCGTCACGTTTCTCTTCGAGACTCTGCGTACCCACGAGTGTGCCGTCGACGAGGATATCGAAGAGGCGGCCCCGGCGATCGTAGCTCCAATAGGTGCATTGGAGCTCCTGAGCAGCTTCGGGCTCGACCTTCATCACAAACTCGAACCAGCCCCCGGCGAAAGCCTGCCGGTACCTCCGGCCGCTGAATTCGCCGGTCTCCATCCGCTCGCCCCTGAGTCCATGAGCCTGCTCGGCCTCCGTCACTCCCGGCTGAAAAGCATCGATCGTGCGAACGTCCAGTAATCGACGTCGGTTCCGTTCGGCACGGAGTCGTGGCTGCAGTACCTCCCACTGCCGAGGAGTGAAGAGGTCCCAGTAGACCGCGTAACGACGGTGATGCATTTCCCAGAACGGAATCAGTCGAACGTCGACGGGACGACCCACTCCGGAGGTGATGAAGGCCAAGCCGTCGCGGTCCACCCGCTCCGTCCAACCGCCGGCATCACGACGATCCGTGACCAAAGAGGGTGTGACGGGAGGGCTGACCGCTTCTCCCTCTTTCTCCACCGGTCCGAGATCTCCTGCGAGCAGGATCGGACCGTAGAAGAGCGCCACCCGGTCCGGATTGTCGGGCATGGCTTCAAGCCGCACCTTCGTGGGAAAACTCACCTCGATGCGATCGCCGGTCTCCCAGGTCCGCTTCAGTTCGACATACCCTGAGGTTGTGGAATCACCGTGGACCACCTCGCCGTCGACGCGGATCTCCAGAGGACCCTCCGCCCAGCCCGGCCGTCGGATCCGGATGGCCAGATTGAGAGGGGCGGTCGTCGTGACCTGCAGACCGGTCGTGTTTTCACGGGGAAAGGCGGTCTCCTGCCGCAAGATCAGGCCCTTCTCCTTCCATTCGAGGACCGACGGGATGAACAGGTTGACGAAGACGCCGTTGTCGTCGTGGAAGTAGATGCTGTCACCATACTTCGCATGGTTCTCCATGCCGGTTCCGTGGCAGCAGGTGAAGGAATTGAACGGCTTCGAGTAGCGCTTGAAGTCCCCGGAATCGAGCGGGACGAAATAACACATCATGCCGCTGTCCGGGTCTTGTGACGCCAGTATGTGGTTGTACAGCGCCCTCTCGTAGTAGTCGGCATACTCCGCCTTCGGAGACCAGGCGATGAGATGCCGGGTGAGCTTGAGCATGTTGTACGTGTTGCAGCTCTCCGTCGTGCTCGAGCTCAGACGGGTGTTCAGCTGATCGGGTGGACCGAAATGCTCGAACTCTCCGTGGCCCCCCGTCACATACGAATGATGATGAACGACGCGGTTCCAGAAAAAGTCCGCGATGCTCCGGTCGCTGACGTCACCCGTCAATTCGTACCGGCGGGCAACGCCGATGATCTTGGGGATCTGCGTGTTTCCGTGGAGGCCGGACAAGAGGTCCTCTTGTCGGCCCAGCGGATCCAGGACCGCACGATGGTGAAAGCGGCGCGAGAGTCGAAGATACTTTTTGTTTCCGGTGACCGCGTACAGCTCTGCCAGAACCTCATTCATGCCGCCATGTTCGCAGGCAAGCATCTCCTGGAACTGCTCGTCGGAGAGCCCGGAAGTCACCTGGTCGGCCCAATCCCCGAGCTTCGTGACGACGGAGAGTGCCCGCTTGCCGGCACAGTATCGATAGGCATCCCATAGACCTGCAAAGAGCTTGTGTTGTGTATACCAGGGAACCCAAACGCCGTTCAGCTCGAAAGGTTTCGTCCTGATATTGCCGGAGGCAACCTCGGCGAACACCCTCTTCCCGTCTTCGACGCCACCGACGTAGCCGTTTCCGGAGGCCCGTTGGCAGACGTCCAGCTCGGTGACAATGTAGTCGACCCGCTCCTTGAACTCTCCCCGGCCGGTAGCCGCAAACATGCGGGAGCAAGCGGACAGATAGTGGCCGAGCGAATGCCCTGAGATCCCCATCGTCTCCCAGCCCCCGTAGAGCGGAGCCTTGGGCTCGAGACCGGCGTAGAGCCGGAAGCGATGCAGCAATCGATCGGGTTCCACAGTCAGCAGGTAGGCCGCATCCCGTTCCATGGCCTCCTTGAAGGGGCCGTCGAGCAGCTTGACCTCGCTCAGATCGAAACCGTAGGCACGAATCCGAACGACGGGATCGACCTTGGTCCGGGGATCCCCACTGACCGGAATCTCGCCGAACAACGACGTCAGGAAAGGGGCCAGCAGAAAGAGGATCACCGCCGAGCATCGACCTGTCCCACCGCGTCTCCTCCACCCGCCCGCTCGTGAGCGGGCCGCCGCCGCGTCCTTCCCCCCCGAATTCGAATGACCGTGCTCGTTCTGTGTCATTACTCATTCCTCAAGGCCTCGATCGGATCGAGTTCCGAGGCCGTGAACGCCGGATAGATCCCAAAAAATGATACCGATCCCTCCCGAGAAGGTGATCGACACAATGATGTCACCGATGCTGCTCGCCATCGTCCTCGGTGTCAATGCCTGGACGACATGGGAGGATTGTAGGACAGCCTCGAAAGTTTGTCTGTCTTTACCGCGGGTCGATCGGCTACAGCTGCATGATGAAGCGGGCCTCAACGGTCGACGACGTTGACCTTCAAGGAGACAAGGATCGACGTTGAACGGTACAATTTGCTGCGTGTCGGCACGAGGAGCCCGCGTCTACCGAAAGCTGCGAGAGGACGCCCTTCGGGTTGCCCGGACCGGGGCAATGCCGTTGGCCAGGACCTACCGACGGTTCCGACACGGCTCGACATTCGTCGGAATCACCGGGAGCTGCGGAAAGACCACGACCAAATTTCTGATCCGATCCGTTCTGACCAGCCGCTATTCGGGCGTTACGAGTCCGAGAGGGCGCAATCGTGCCGGGGGCATGCTGCGCACCATTTTCCGGCTCCGACGACATCATCGATTCTGTCTGATCGAATTGGGCGCTTTCGGGCCAGGGACGCTGGACGAGCTCCTTTGGACCCTCGAGCCGGAGGTCGGCGTCGTGACCAACGTGGGCTGGGATCATTTGAGTGCTTTCGGCGACCTCGAATCCGTGGCAAGGGAGAAACGCAAGCTCGTCGAACGCCTGCCGGGGTCGGGCTGGGCCATCCTGAATGGAGACGATCTGCATGTACGCCGCATGGCCGAGAGTTCGTTAGCCCCGGTTCTTTTCTACGGTCTTGGCTCCGGGAATGAGCTGACGGCGGAGGACGTGTCCAGTTCCTGGCCCGACCGCCTTTCTTTTCGGGTACGACACCAGGGCCAGGACCTCGATGTAAGGACGCGCCTTTGCGGAGAACACTGGGTCTACTCCGTCCTGGCCGCACTCGGGGTGGGTCTGAGACTGGGCGTCCCGCTGGAGGAAGGCGCGGAAGCGGTGTCCAGGATGGAACCCTTCTCCCGCCGCATGCAACCGTTCGTCCTGAGGGGAGACATTGGCTGGATTCGAGATGATTGGAAGGCTCCGGTCTGGACCGTCCCGCTGGCCTTGAAGTTCATGGGAGACGCGAAAGCTCGGCGGCGTATCTTCGTGCTCGGCCAGCTCTCCGACGACCGGACGAAACCGGCCAAGCTCTATCCCCGGCTGGCACGAGAGGCTCGGCAGGTGGCCGATCAGGTCTGCCTTTTCGGAAGATGGGCGCAGCACGGATTGAAGGCGAGAGACGGAGAGGACGATTCGTCCGTCCTGGCCTTCCCGTCGGCGACGGAGACGGCACGCTATCTCGAACGCACGCTTCAGCCGGGTGACCTCCTTTATGTCAAGGCCAGCGGGCGCAAAGATCCTTCGATCGACGCCGCATTTTCCGGCTCATTCTGGCAGGCTTTGGCGCCCGGGTCGCGCTCTTCAGCCGTCTCGAGCGATGGATAGCGGATGTCTGCGTCTTTGTGAGGCGCCTCTCTTCATTCAGCATTCGAGAGACCGCGACGATCCGGTCCCGCCCGTCGTGAAGGCATTCGGTCGAGCAGGTGAAGTGAGAGCACCTTTGCAGAATGTGTGGCATAAGGCTCACGGCGCACCAGCCGCAAGGCGGATTCCTCCCGCAGCCGTTCGGCCATCATTCGGCTCTCGGGTGTCCGTGTCTGAAGGAATCGATAGGTCACTTCGAGACAGTGCTCTTCCTCGATCGCTCCGACCCGTGGACTGACCAGCAACTGGACGGTCGTCCGACCATCGCTTCCTTCCTCCTCCACCAGTTGGTAGTCCGTCGGGCCGCCTCCAAACTTCGCGGGAAGTACTTCGTCGAGCAGCTGCATCAGGTCCGAGCCCAGAAACTGCATTCCTCCGGTCGACAATTTCTCGTAGCTGCGCAAGTTGCTCAGATGGAGATCCAAGCCGGAGTTGCCCAGAGCACAACCGCAGTCTCGACGCTCGACGTCCCCATAGTCCCCTGTTGCGACATTGAGCATCACCCTCGGGCATGACGGCAGCAACGTTGTGAGATAGAAGGCGGGAAGATCGTTCAGAGGAGCGGGGGCCGGTCGTACGACCAGCCCCATCTTGTTGGTGAGCAAGTGGACATCATCGCAAACTCGCGGAGCGGCACAGCCGATGCCGACGTGCCCCACTTCGGAGACCGAATAGTGGCAGGTTGCCCGTGCCCCGACCTCGCTCACGAGTTGGGTTTTCGCCGTTGTGAGCGGTTCTCCGCCCAAACGGAAGAACGTGCCCTCCAGAGCGAGTCCCTTCTCCCTCGCAGCGAGACAGACTCGCACCGCACTGCTGACGTTGGTGTCGAAGTGAACCGCCCTTCCAGCCTGTCGTGCAATCCAGTCGACGACGCTGTCGGCCTCTCCGAGCGGGCAATAGTGGGGCGTGGGTATCGACCCACCCCACCACTGCGATGCCCACACGAGAGCCGAGGTGAAGAGGGCAGACTTGGGATGGGTGAAGAATCCCGGTCGATTCTGGGAGAACCACTGGCCCATGGGCAAGCGCAACTTGGCGTGCATCAACAGCTTCTTCGTACCTGCCGCACCCGGCGCAACCGGCCGCCAGAGCGTCAGGGGCAGGTCCTGGATCCGGAATGCCGCCAGAAAGAGGCCATGAGCTGCAGCGTCGTGGGCGACCAGATCCAGATCCACGAGGAGCCGTCTTCTCGGGCCCCGTGATCCACTCGTCGAACCCTCGAAATGCCCCACCGGCAATGGGTTGTCGAAATCGGAGGGCGAGACCTCCAACGTCTTATCTCCACGTCGGATCGGGATCCGTCCCTTGAATTCGTCGATCGTGACGTAGACACCGGCCTCGAACAGACGGCCAAGCGTCTCCTCGATACCGTCCTTTCGAACCATCTCCGCGAGATCCGGATACTCCGCACCGGCCCACCTCAGAAGCCGGCGATAGGGACTCCCAGGGTGGCCGTACACCGCCCGGCGCAGTACGGCCAAGAAGGACTCCTCCCTCTGCAAACGGAAACTCTGCAGGACCCCTGCGCACTGGTCGAGTGCGAGTGGTTGTCGCAGGAACGATCGGAGACCGCGAGCAAAGCGGCCGAACATTCGGGCTTCATCGATGAGGGTTCTCCGATCTCTGGCCATACGTCTCGCGGCTCAAAAACTCAATTTGACGCCGAGTTGAATCTCTCGTCCGGCCGCCGCACTCGTAATTCGCCCGACGTCTTCGGGGATTCCCGACTCGGTAAAGACCTCCTGCCGTCGAGGATCTGGTAGATCGAAGTTGGCGCTGTTCAGAAGATTGAAGAACTCGACGCGCAGGTCCAGCCGCACGGCGTCGCCCATCGATGGAACGGCGAGACGCTTGATCAGCGCCATGTCGACGTTCCGATAGTCGGGTCCGATCAGGGTGTTGCGTCCCAGGTTTCCGAGAAATCCCGGTTCGGGCCGTGCGAAGGCGCCCGGAAGGAACCAGGCATTGGGGTCGCCCGTCACCGGGTCGGATCCGAAGCCGGGCACCACGTCGGGCCGCTGTCCGCCCCGGTAGTCCGGTCGGGAGGTCCCGGTTCGAGCGGCGTCGTAACTCAGCGTGGGGGTAAAGGGCAGGCCCGACGAGTAGCTCCCGGCGATCGAAAGTCGCCAAGCTCCGAGCAGATGTCGCAGCCACCCTTCCTCCGGGGACGGCAGACTCCAGAGCAGGCTTGTCGTAAAGCGATGTCGCCGGTCATGGTTGGACAGCCCCCGGTTGAACCGGCTGTCACCGTTGACCGGAATGCCGATCGCATTCGTCGACTCCGTCTGAGCGAAGGTGGTCGAGGAATCATCAATGCTGCGGGAGAAGGTGTAGGACGACAGCAGATCGGCACTCGCGCCGACCCTCCAGCGCAGCTCGCTCTGCAGAGCGTGGTAGAAGGAGCTCCCTTCGAACGTTCGGTTTCGAATCTGTCCGAAGTGCGAGTTGATTTTCCGCCCGTTCGCCGGGAAGAAGAGCCGCCCGTCCGGAAGCGTCTCGGGCACCACCAGATTGGCGTCTTCGATGATGGTGGACAGGTCCACACCCCGCGAACCGACGTAGGCCACGCGCAAGGTCCGATTCCGGCCCAAAGCCTGCTGAAGGGTCAGGTTCCATTGTTGGACGTATGGCTGATCGAGGTCGTAGGGAATCCGCTCGGCTCTCAGGTCCAGCGTGGGCGCTTCGAGCAGTTGCCGATACCCGCCGGCGGGGAAGGCGCCCGCATCGAGTCCCTGGACGTTTGCTCGCAAGAGGAAGGGAGGATTTCTCAGACCGGCCAGCAAAAGGTAGTGGAGTCCAAGCGGATCCTGAAAAATCCCGTACCCGCTGCGCAACAGGGTTTTTCCGCTGCCGAACAAGTCCCAGGCCACTCCGATTCTCGGGCCGAACCCGGTCGCCGAGGGGTTCCGATAGAGGGGGGCGCCGACACGGAGCTGTGCGCTCGTCAGACCGTCGAGATTGGCCAGTTTGCCGTTCACCTCGGTCGGCACGGTGGTCCACTCATGACGCACCCCAAGATCGACGCTCAAGTGCCGCGAGAGCCTCCAGGTGTCGGCCAGGTACCAGGCAAACGTCCATTGACGAAATCCTCGAATAGTGTCGGATCCTGGAAGCTGAGCCAGGAAGCGGCTGGGCTGGTTCGTCAGAAAATCGGCCAGGCTTGCGAAACGGAACTCTCCACTCTGCAGGCTCTGACTGTCGATGTTGAGGTGGTTGCGCAAGAGGGCGAAGCCAAGCCGGAGCGAGTGGGATCCTTGCTCCCAGGAAAGATCGTGGTAGACCTGAAAGAGATTGAATGCCGCCTTGTCCGCGTCGAGCGCCGCAGTTCCGCCGGGAAACAGGGACAGCCCGGGAACGTCGATGATCCCGATACCTCGAGAATCGGGCAGGAAGGCGAGATCCGGACTGTCGGAGGCCGTGACCTGGGCGGTGGTCAGATTGTTCGCCGTGTAGGTGCGCGAGGCGCCGAGTCGGAAGGACTGAATCAGAGCCGGGGAAAAGGTGTGCGTGTTCTCGACGGCCAGTGACTGCTGACGAACGGCATTCAGCCGATCATCGAGCGCAAAGGCCGTTTGATCCCGCCTCCGGCTGTCGGTGATCGTATAGCGGACGAACAGCTGGTCCGATTCAGTCAGCCGGTGATCGAACCGCGACGTCAAAAAGAAGTCCTCGGCGCGCAAATTGTTGGGGAACAGGAAGAGTCCCGTATCTCCAAAGACCGGTCCATTCGGAAGCGGATAGAGTTCGAGGACGCGGGCGATCTCAGGATCCACGTCGACTGCGCCGTCCTCGAGCAGACCCTGACGGGCCTGACGGCTGAGTGTGGTATCGATTTGGTTGTTGCCCCTGACCTGGTGAAGCCACTCGGGATTGACGAAGAAGAACGTACGGTCTCGCACCAGCGGACCTCCCAAAAGGCCTCCGAAGTGATGTCGCCGGAACTCCGGCTGCCGGCCCGGATCGAAGAAATTTCGGGCATCGAGATTGTCATTGCGATGAAAGTAATAGGCCCCACCATGAAACGCATTCGAGCCCGAGCGCGTCACGGCCTGAACGACGCCCCCGGCTGCGCCGCCTTGCTGGGGGCCGTACGAACTGGTCAGGATCGAGAACTCCTGGATCGCGTCGACGCCGAAATTCAGGCCGTTGAGACTTCCGGGAGTGGAACCGGTTTGATCCGAGATCTCGATCCCGTCGAGGAAGAAACTGTTCTGCACCGGTCGGGAGCCGGAGATCGACAGCTGGATACCTTGGCCTGTGTTGAAATTGCGCGCCTGTGCGCCGGCTTCGACGACCCCGGCGTGCAGCATCGACAGCTGAATGAAATCTCTGCCGTTGAGCGGGAGTTCCTGGATGTGTTTTTCGTCGACCAAACTCGACAAGCCCGAAAGTGAGGCATCGAGGGGAGACAGGTAACCCACGACCTCGACGACGCTGGAGACCGACTCGACGGACAGCCGCAGATCGACCCGCGCCATCCGATTCAGTTCGAGAACGATTGGGACCGATGCCCCGCTCTCGAAACCGAGCTTCCGGGCGGTCACCTCGTAGTCGCCCGGTTGGAGCAGGGAGATGCGGAAATAGCCCGAGGCGTCGCTGCGGGTCGATCGTGTCGAGCCCTGCGTCGGATTTTGCACCCGGACCTCGACGTCCTGCAGGACCGCACCGGTCTGGTCGGTCACCGTCCCCTCGACGGCACACCATCGGCCCTGGCCGATCGCGTATGGCGACCACAGCGTCAGGATCAAAAGCATACGTGTGAAGCGGCGAATCATCTGTGTTTGGAAAATCAAAAACGCTCGAGTCGAGGCGCACGTTCCAAGCGCGACTGGAAAAGGTCGAGCAGCAATTCTATACTCGGTCGCCGACCAAAAGCACAAGTCAGGATCCTCGGCCAGGGCTCGCCGGCTGAGAGAGGCAGGGAACGGAGATCGCCGTCACGCCCGGGAGGATGGACTCTTCGAGCATTTCCGGAGGAGTGGACACTGAGCTCTCGATTCTCGAGTCGGGTGTTGGGACCCGGTATCGTTTTTGCTCTGACCGTCATCGGAGCCGGTGATATCGTCTCCAATGCGGCTGCGGGCGCTGACTACCGCTATGGGCTGATCTGGGCACTGGCGTTGACACTGGTCTTTCGTTACGTTTGGGTGGGGACGGCTGCGAAGTACGTCCTCGTGGCCGAAGAAAGCCTGTTGCAGGGCTATGATCGAGTCGGCCGATGGGTCAGCTGGGTGCTGCTGGTCTCGATCCTCGTCCTTCGCCATGTCTCCAATCTCTACAAGGTCGTCCTCATGGGCTCCGTCTTCAGTCTGTTCATTCCTTTGCCGACCCACTGGAGTGGGACGATCTGGTCTCTCGTCCTCACCTTTCTCGGTTTCGCGATGATGTTCTGGGGCGGATATCCCCTGATCGAACGGTTCTTCAAGTTCCTTCTGCTGCTGCTCGGTGGTTCGCTGGTCGTGGGCGCAATGATGTCCCGGCCCGACTTTCCAGCACTCCTCCAGGGAGCGCTCATCCCGTCCTTTCCAGGCCAGAAGGGGCTGTACGATATCCCTTTTCTGCTCATGGCCCTGGTCGGCACGGAAGCGGGCTCGATGACGAACGTCACCTACACGTATTTCATGCACGAAAAGGGCTGGAAGACCCGCGCCGATCTGAAGAGGCAGCGATTCGACCTGACGTTCAGCGTCGGCTGCATCTTCGCCATGGGAGCCCTCGTCCAGATCGCCGCGGCCGGGACGCTTGGACGCCAGGGTATCTCCCTCGAATCCACATCCGATCTCCTGCGAATCCTGGGGGATAGTCAGGGTCATATCGGACTCCTGGTCTTCGGTTTGGGGCTTCTGGCCGCGGTCTTCACCGGTTTCGTCGGAGGCACGACGGGCTACGCTCTCATCGTCACCGATATCGTGCGCAATGTGCTGCCGGACAGGGACGGAAAGGCCGGCTCGGCCGACCGGCCGGACTTTCGCCGCGATCCCGTCTATCGGGCCTGCGTGGCACTTTGGTCCTTTTCGCCGCTCTATATCCTCTTTATCGATGTACAACCGATCTGGCTGCTCCTGGCCGCCACGGCGTTCGGCGTCTGTGCCATTCCCCTGCTTGCCTTCTGTCTGCTGCGGATCACCAGCGACCCGGCTCGGATGGGCCGTTTCGTCAATCACTGGGGGACGAACTTCCTGCTGACGCTGCTCGGCCTGGTCTCCCTCTACCTCTGCATCGACCGTGCCGTCGTCTGGTTGGGCGCTCGATGGGGTACTGGTTGATGGCGTCCGATCCGAGTTCGTGATAAACAGGCAGGCGCGTTGAACCTTAAGGAGGATGTCTTGAAACCTGCCCAGAGTCGCCTCGTCCTGATAGCCCTCTTCGCCTTCCTGCAGTTTCCGGTTCTCGCCGCCGAGTTGCCGACGGCGTCGCCCGCCGAAGTCGGGTTCGATCCGGCCAGGATCGAGCGGGTCACCGAAGTCTTTCAAAAGTACGTGGAAACCGGAAAGCTCGCGGGAACGGTCGCACTGATCGTCCGGCACGGTAAGGTCGCTTACTTGAAGAGTCTGGGCGCAAGGGACCTGAAATCCGAGGCCCCGATGACAGCCGACACGATCTTCCGTATCTACTCGATGACGAAACCGATCACGACCGTGGGCGCGATGATCCTCTACGAGGAAGGCCGCTTCCAGCTGACCGATCCGGTGTCCAAGTACATTCCGGAGCTCGAGGATCTGAAGGTTCTCGTCGGGACGGAGTCGGGAAGCGCCGACCTCGTCGATCCGGTTCGGCCCATCACGATCCAGGATCTAATGCGGCACACGTCCGGTTTCACCTACGGTGTCTTCGGAAACACGATGGTCGACCGGATGTATCGTGAAGCGAAGATCATGGGTGAGGATGTTCCACTTGATGAGTTCGTCGGCGAGCTGAGCAAGTTGCCGTTGCTCTATCAGCCCGGCACCCACTGGCAATATGGCGTCTCGGTCGATGTGCTCGGTTACCTGATCGAGGTGCTCTCCGGCCAGACTCTGGACCGCTTCCTCTCCGAACGCATCTTCACGCCCCTCGACATGAAGGACACCGGCTTCTTCGTGCCTCCGGCGAAGCTCGCCCGCTTCGCGACCTGCTACGGACCGGATCGGGACACACCTGAGAAGGACGGCCGGCCGGGAATCAAGGCGATCGATGAGCCTGCGACGAGTGACTATGCCCGATCTCCGCGGTTTCTATCGGGAGGAGGCGGACTCGTCTCGACGGCCCGGGACTACGCACGCTTCCTCCAAATGGTCCTCAATAGGGGGCAACTCGACGGAGTGCGCATCCTCGGTCCGAAGACGGTGGCGTTCATGACCCGGAACCAACTCCCCGCTCGGATCATGGAGCAGGATCCGCTGCGAGGGGCGGGCTTCGGACTGGGCTTTGCAGTGGTGATGGATCCACCCGCCGCCGGTGTGCTCAGTTCGGTTGGCGAGTACAACTGGGGTGGGTACGCGAGTACGGAATTCTGGGTCGATCCCAAGGAAGATCTGTTTGCCGTTCTCATGACCCAGTACATCCCTTCGGGAACGTACCCGTTGAAGAACGACTTCAAGGTAGCGCTCTATCAGGCGCTCGTGAAGTAAGATGTATGCCAGAATAGAAACCAACTCGAGGCACCGATCGGTTCCCTAAGCACCGGATCTCCGGGCAGACATCGCGAGTCGGAGTCGTCTGCGTGGCGATGAGTACCGGATCGAGATCGGACCGGTTCGACACTCGACTCAGGCCGGTGCCCGCGCGGAACAACCATGCGCTCGATCTGGATAACCCGTCACGGCAATCGACTTGACTTCGTGGATCCCGAATGGGCGAAAGACGCCGATTTTCCGCTCGATCCGCCCCTTTCCTCCGACGGTGCCGAGCAGGCCCGGCAGAGTGGGGTCGCGCTCCGGGGCAAGGGGATTACGCGGATTGTATCTTCTCCGTTTCTGCGTTGCACCCAGACAGCGGATATCATCGCCCGGATCCTGGACATACCGATCGTGCTCGAAGCCGGACTGGGGGAGTGGTTGAACCCTGTCTGGTTTCCTGCGCCGCCGGAACTGGTCGGAGCGAATCGACCGAATCGTCCTGATTCGAGGATCGAACCGGAGAACGTCTCTCTTGTCCATCCCGACTATCCGGAAACGAAGGTCGAGATGTACCGCCGGGTGGCTCGGACTGCGAGGCGGCTGATCGAGGTGGGGACCGGAGACGAACTCTGGGTCGGGCATGGAGCTTCCGTTCAGGGATCGGTCGCGGCTTTGCTCGGGATCGAAGCATCGAAGGCGGATGGGGTACTCACGGAAGTCCCCTGTTGCTGCCTGACCCGGCTCGTCGAGCAGCAGGATGGCTGGAAGATGGAGCTCGTCTGCGACACGTCACACCTGTCCGAAGTGACCGCCGGAGATCGATTCGCCTGATCCCGGACTATGACCTCGCAGGTCTTTCCCGCTATCATTTCACGAGGTACCAAACTGACTTTTTCTCATTGGATCTATAGAAGGAGGATCGGATCATGGCTCCAGCCAAAAAGAACACGACCACGACTAAGTCAACCAGCTCGAAGAACAAGACCGCGAAGCCGAAGACCACTACTTCGAAGCCGAAGACGACCTCCAGAAAACCGGGAACTGCGACTGGGGCAACAGCGGCCGCCGCCGCAGAGCAGAGACGCCGCCTGATCGAACAGGCTGCCTACCTCAAAGCAGAGGCGGACGGTTTCAGCGCGGCCCCCGAAAAGTATTGGCTGGCGGCGGAGGCTGAGCTCGCGGCCAAGCCGTCCGGAAAAAAGTAGAAGCGCTGGCATTTTCCCTGAGCGCACATTAGGATGGTTCCACTGTTGATCTTCTTGTCACCCATTGGGGGGAGGTGTCGAGATGAAGAGGAACCCTCTGCCGATTTCTTCGTGGTGGTTCCAGGGAGCCGTCCTGACTTACCTGTTCGGTTTCTTGTGTCTGGGAATCCTGGCCTACCTTACCTACAGCGAGCAGCCGCCCATTCCGTCGCGGGTTCAGACGGAAGACGGAACGGTGGTGTTCACCCGGGAGGACGTTCATGAGGGCCTGAACGTCTTTCAGCGATACGGGGTGATGGAGTACGGGACGGTCTACGGACACGGAGCCTACCTCGGTCCTGACTATACAGCGGATTACCTTCATCGGTCGGCCCAGCTGCTGTCGGACCATCACGGTGGTCTGACGGCGAATCCGACTGAGGCCTCAGCCCGGCTCGTCCGTGAGTTTCACGAGAATCGATATGATGCGGCAACCGACACCGTTGTCTGGAGTCGCCCCAGGGCGGAGGTGCACGAACAGCTGGTCGGCCATTATCAGGATGAATTCCGAAACAGCCATGCGAAGGGAGGTGCCCAGGCTGCCTGGATCCGGAATCCCGATGAGGTCCGAAAGCTGACGGCCTTTCTCGCCTGGACCGCCTGGACGGCATCGACCGACCGGCCGGGGACGGGGCACTCGTACACGAACAACTGGCCCCCCGAACCCCTCGTGGGGAACACTCTGACAGCGGAGTCGGTGACTTGGAGTGTCATCTCGATCGCCGCACTGCTGGGCGGCATGGGGGTCGTTCTCTTTCTCTTCGGACGCTATGACTGGCTGGGATGGAGTGCACCGCAGAGACCAGTGCGCTTCCTGCCGGTCGAGAAGGCTGCCCTGACACCGGCGCAACGCGCCGTCGTCTGGTTTCTCGTCGTGGCATCTTTGCTGTTTCTGCTCCAGACGCTCGTTGGGGGATTGGCCGCGCACTACCGTGCGGAGCCGGGGAATTTCTTCGGTTTCGACATCTCTGAATTGATGCCCTTCAATATTGCACGAACGTGGCATGTCCAGCTCGCGATTTTCTGGGTCTCTGCTTCGTTTCTGGCTACGGGAATCTTCATCGTTCCGCTGATCGTGGGTAGGGAGCCGCGGGGACAGCGACCGCTGGCGATCCTGCTTCTCCTCGCCGTCGCGGTGGTCGTTTTCGGCAGCCTGATCGGAGAGTATGCGGGCGTCCAGGGCTGGCTTCCCGGAAGCATTGACTGGTACTGGTTCGGACACCAGGGGTGGGAGTACCTGGATCTGGGCCGCCTCTGGCAGATCCTGCTCATAATCGGCCTCTTCTTCTGGGTGTTGATCATCGGACGAGGCTTGAGACGGACGCTCGGTCGGGAGCACTTCGGTAATCTCCCCTGGCTTCTATTCTATGCGGCGCTGGCCATTCCGGTTTTCTATGCCGTCGGTCTTCTGGCCGGGCGCAGCCAGGGGTTCGTCATCACCGATTTCTGGCGTTTCTGGGTCGTCCATCTCTGGGTCGAGGACTTTCTTGAACTGTTCACTACCGTCGTGGTTGCCTACATGTTCGTGCTTCTGGGGATGGTCGGAATGAAGACGGCCATCCGGATCATCTACCTCGACGTCATTCTCTACTCGATGGGTGGAGTCATTGGAACGATGCACCACCTCTATTTCAGCGGAACACCGGCAGCCCACCTGGCACTTGGTGCGACGTTCTCCGCAATGGAGGTCATTCCGCTGCTCCTGCTGACGCTCGAGGCCTGGGCCTTCATGCGTGCCGGCGAGCGTTCCGTGGTGAGCGGCACGCACCTGCATCGCTGGGCCATCTGGTTCCTGGTGGCGGTCGGTGTGTGGAACTTCTTCGGTGCCGGAGTCTTCGGGTTTCTGATCAACCTTCCGATCGTCAGCTACTATGAGATCGGCACGAATCTGACGGCCAACCACGGACACACAGCCATGATGGGGGTCTACGGCATGCTCGCCATCGGCTTACTCCTGTTCTGTCTGCGCTACTTGATGCGACCGGACCGATGGAGCGACCGTCTGGCCAAGATCTCCTTCTGGTCGCTGAATCTCGGGCTGGCCTGGATGGCCTTCTTCAACCTCTTTCCGGTCGGCATTGTCCAGCTCTACGATGCCGTAAGCGTCGGTTACTGGCACGCACGCAGTCTCGACTTCCTCATGATGCGCTGGGTACACATCCTGGAGTGGCTGCGCTTGCCGGGGGATCTGCTCTTCATCGTGGGTGGGGCGGTACCGTTGGTCTGGCTTTGCCTGCAGGCAGTCCTGTATCCGAATCCGCGACGGATCGATGCCGAGACCGAACTGCCGGGACCACTGTTCATGGAAGAGTAGGCATGTCGCGGCCCGAGGTCCGTCCGACAACACGAATGCGACGATCGTTGCGGGATTTGGAGCACGGAAGAGGTGAGCCTGCTGCCTAATCGAAGATGCGCCTCTGGAGTTCTTCCGCCAGGAAGCGGTGCCCTTCCGCGTCCAGATGCCAGTCCGTGTGGTAGTAGAGGTTCTTGCCGGTCTCGAGATGGTGCTGGGTC
Source organism: uncultured Acidobacteriota bacterium (assembly GCA_963823995.1). Taxonomy (GTDB): domain Bacteria; phylum Acidobacteriota; class UBA6911; order RPQK01; family JAPXNP01; genus JARRKC01. The sequence continues at coordinate 1,714,898 of CAWGNQ010000005.1, read as the reverse complement.
AGAAGCGGGGTCAGGTCCACCGCTTCGATGTTCCGCTCTCGGGCGACGCGGAGCGTCTCTGTCTCGAGCCGATTCTCGAGCCGCAGATCATCCGGCGCCAAGTCGAGAAGGCGTGCTGTCTTCCGGATCCTCGCTGAGTCCTGCTCGGGTTCGACCTGCAGCCTGGTCGGCAGGATGAGCACGACGAGACGGCTGCCCGCCCGGTTTGCCTCCGTCTCGAAACGGCGCAGGAGTTCGTCGAGTGTGCTCAGGCTGCGCTGGATGTCTTCGGGATGATGTTTGAACCAGTAGATCTGTCCGAGGCTCTGGCCGGTGCAACCGATGCAGGTGTGATAGGCCTCGCTCATCGCGCCTGCCGCCTGGACCCCGCCACCGCCGGCGAGACTGGTCAAACGCCCGAAGAGCACCGAGTTCTGGAGCAGGAAAAACCTCAGCCTGGTCCAGAGCGATGGAATGCGGTTGGCCTGCATCCGCCGCTCGTAGTCCGCTGTGGCGGGGAGTTCCCGAAAAACTCCGTCTTCCTGAGACAAGCGGGGACGTCCGGGTGCGACGAGCTCTGCGAGGTCATTACCGAGAAACACGGTAAAAAGAATCACGTTCGGTGAAAGGTCGCTGCCCCTTGTCCGGTACCACAGGTACGACTGGTAAGGAGAGTAGGAGCCGGTGGCGGCATTGAGGACCTCCCAGCGATCGGATCCATGGTTGAGCCCCTCCTCCAGAACCGTACAGACATTCTCGCGGTTGTCGACAGAACCGTCGATCTGGGAGTCGCCCAGCACCAGTACCCGCTTGCCGCGAAACCTGCCGGGGTGAGTGGGCTCGGATCTGCGAAGTCCCAGATTGTTCGTTTGAAAGTGGATGAAGCCCGACGGCCGGTCTTCGAAGCGAAAGCGGAGATCCAGGTTCGGGCGCCGTACGATCCCGATGACCGGGTCGGGCTCAAAGTAGAGGGCCTGAAAGTCGTCGCCGCGAATCAGAGAGAGCTCGATCGGTTCCTCCGACGCGAGGCGAAGAAGAACTTCGCAGACTCCAATTGCGAGGATCAGGGCTGCTGAGAGTAACAGTAGTCGGAGCAAAATGGTCTTGGGAGTTCGCTCTGAAGTCTTGTCGCGCATGGGTCGTGTCGGTTGTTGTCGAGGCACGTCTTCTCAGTGCCTCCGCTGTCTCCCGAATCATACCGCATGGGCCGAGGCTATTCCGATGGCCGCCAGGAGAGACCGAGCACGACCGACCGACCCGGAGCGAAGTCTGTCTTCTTGTCCGCTGTTTCGAGATACGTCCGGTCCAGGAGATTGGTAAGGGCCAGGGAGAATTCAAGCCCCTTCTCCGAAAACAATCGGAGATAAGGTGTGATCAGAACCACGCCGGGAATCGGGCTCTCGCCGCTTCCGGGTTTCCTCTTCGAATCCCGGAGTTGGGTGAGCAGCCCGCCCTGCCAACGGCGATCCTGGTGGGAGATGCCGAACGTCAGACGGTCCACCGGGATGTCGGCCAGCGGGCCGGAAGTCACGGAGTCTCCGGAAATCGAATGGCCCCGGACGGAAATCAGCCACCGCTCGCCCGGCTGGGCGACGGCCTCGACTTCGAGCCCTTGGATGGTCCTGCCGACCAGGTTGGCATAGCTGTACAGATCGGGTTCGAGCTCGATGCGTTCCACATAGTGCCGGATCCGGGTCCCAAAGAGTCGGCCGGAAACGAAGAAACGTGGACGTGACCACATCAACCCTCCTTCGAATCCGTGGGACCGCTCCCTGTCGAGACGAGGATTGCCGATGATCGTCCCACGTCCCGTCAGGCCGCTGTAGAATCTCTCGCTCAGTGAAGGGAAGCGCAAACCCGTGCCGGCGGCCAGGTTGACGTCCAGACCCTCAATGACGGGCACGACGACTCCGACGAATGCGTCCCCCGATGAGGCGGTCGCAGCCTCATAGCCGGAATTGACCTGCCGCAGCAGCGACAACCTTGTGCCCCCTTGAAGATGCACGGCCCGAAAGTCCCGTCCAAGTGATGCGAACAGCCCCAGATTGTCCTCGCGGCCGCCTTCCAGAGCTCTCAGCCATGCGCCACCGACTGACGCCCTTTCTCTAGAGTCCACGCTGCGGCGGCCAAAGTAGTCGATCCCAATCTCCCCCACCCATTCCGAGCCGAAGGCGATCGGACGAGAGGTGCGGAGGTCGAGATCCCAGGAATCGGTGTAGACGTCACCGGTCGACGTATCCTCTTGTGTTCGGGTGTGGAGCGTCTGTGCATGAACCCCTGCCGCATATTGCCAGCCTGTCGGGGCGGCAGACCGAAAGCCGGCTAAAAGATGCCGCTCGAGCGGATAGGTGGTGACCGTCTCCGGGAAGTCGCCGGCGGCCTTTCCGATTTCGGAACCGAGCGACGAAATGATTGAAAACTGGTAACTTCGATCTTCGTCGTTCCATTCTCCACTGAATGACGTGGAGAAGGAGCGGAAGTGGTCATTGACCGGCTTTCCGATGGGCGTCGTCGAGTTGCCGGCTCCTCTGCCCGAGAAACCGATCGAGTAGATTCCGTTGCCCCACCCTCCCGCCAGAGCCGTCTCTCTGCCCTGCGAACGGAACTCCGAATGGATCTGCCAGGTGGAAAAACGTCTTGGAACGATCTCGATGATCCCGCCGAGAGCTCCGGAGCCCCTGTAGGCCGAGGAAGGGCCGCGAATGACACCGATCCGATCGATAAGAAAAGGATCGAGGAAGTCAGCCGACACCCCGGCCCGGCGTTCCCCGGTGACGCGCACACCGGAGACGGAGGTGAAAATCCGGTGTCTCGAGATTCCCCGGATCGATGCTCCCTGGGAGCGGCCCCCTTGCCCATTCAGCGCGACCCCGGGTACCGCCGTCACCATCTCGGCAGCCGAAGGGGGAGGGCCCTCCGCGCTGTGGACGGAGACGGTCGCGACGGCTGCACCGGGAGGAACCGGATTGACCCCTGCCGACCGTTCCGTCACGACGATTTCTTCACGCAGACTGGGCTGATCGATCAGTATGATTTCAAGGACGGATTCGTGCCCAGCCGGGACCTCCACCTGGGTCGAGAGACGGCTGGCGGCCGCGACGTGGAGCAGGACCGGGCATGACAGATCGGAAAGCCGGAAATGCCCGCTGGAATCGGTCTCGGTTCGGGCGGCCCGTTCCCGAACGGAAACGCGGGCGCCGCCGATGGGGAGCCCCGCCTCATCCAGTACCACACCCTCGACGTCACACGGAACGGCAAGATGACACAGAACCGCGAGAACACACCCCAGAACGGTCGTTATTCTTCTCAGCGGCCTGCGGTGATTGTCACGATCGGGGAGCAAGGCTCTGTACGGCAGTCCTCCGCTCATGTCGATCACATTCTCCTCGCCTGAGTCAGATTGAACAAGAACGAGTGCCGGATCGGTCTGCAATAATGGGCGCTGGGTGAGCCGCGCAATCGAGATACAGGGTAGAGCCCGTTCGGTGGCGATTTTCGTCGTCTCACTGGGTCTCGTGGCCGTGTCGATGGGGGCGATTCTGGTGCGATACAGTCAGGAGGCGCCGTCGCTGGCGATCGCCTCGTACCGGATGGTCTTCGCGACCTTGCTGCTTCTGCCTGTCTATCTTGTGACTCGGCGCCGTCATGGTCGCGCGACCGCCTGGAGCTGGTCGCACTTTGCCGCGGGTATGCTTCTGGCTCTACACTTTGCCTTTTGGATCAGCTCGCTCCGCTTCACCAGCGTCGCCGTCTCGGTGCTGCTGGTCAACACCTCCCCGGTGTTCGTTGCCGCGGTTGCGCACCTTCTGCTGGGTGAGAATTTGACGCGTAGGGGCTGGGTAGGGCTCATGTCGGCGTTGTGCGGATCGTTTCTCCTCGGATTCGGGGACCTGCGGGCTCTCGGCGATTGGAGAGGCGCCGCTCTGGCGCTCGCCGGGGCGGTCGCTCTGGGGGGCTACTTGATGATCGGGCGCCGTCTCCGACAGGGTACCGCCCTGTTTCAATACGTCTATCCGACTTATGCGATTTCGGCCGCCGTACTCGTCCTCATGACTGTAACTTCGCATACGAGACTGATTGGTTTCCAGCCATCCACTTATCTGTTCCTTGCCCTACTTGGTCTGATTCCACAAGCCATTGGTCACACCGCCTACAACTGGTCACTCCGATTCCTGCCGGCAACCAGCGTTTCGACTCTGATCGTGGGCGAGCCCGTCCTGGCCGGTCTTTTCGCCTGGTGGCTCCTCGGTGAACGACTCGAGATCCGTGTCGTGCCCGGAGCGGCACTGGTAATCGTGGGCATCGTCCTGGTCAGCCTGGGAGGCGTGCGAGTCACCGATTCGGGGCGGTCGGCACTTTCTCGAGCTCGAAATGGACGATGAGTCCCCGCTTGCCGTTGAGCCAAGCCTGACGGTCAGAAGCGACACCGGGATATTTTCCCTTCGATTCGGTTGTTCCGATGCAAATCAGCAGAAGTTGCCAGATCCAATAAAGCATTGGTGTTCAGAGGCTTGACTCCTCTGGACTGATACGTGCAATAAGGCAGGGGGTTCAGAACAACCAGGCAATAGACGGTCTTGACCTCTGCGGAGGCCAGGCGATAAGGAGGTTAGGAACCATGCAAAGCAGCATGCGATTACATACGACGGGCTCGATCGTGGGCCGCGATGTTCGGTCCAGGGATGGTAGCGAGATCGGGCGAATCGAACAAATTGGCGTTGAACCGCAATCCGGGAGCATTCTCTTCGCCTTCGTCATTCCCTTCGTAGGTTACGATCGGTTGATACCGGTTCCATGGGAGCGGATCGAGTTAACGAGTGACGGGAGTTCAGCGGTTGTCGATCTCTCTCGGGAACGGCTCCTCGAGGCGCCCACCTTGGAGAGGGGTTACCTCGGAAGTTGGGTCGAGAAACCAGAGCTTGCACGGATTCGTGAGTATTATGGACTGACTCCGGAGCCGGTCCGGTTTCGAGAAGCAGCCATACCTGCAGAACCAGGGCAACGACATACGCCCATCGGTTCCTGGGTCGCCGTGCTGATCGTTCTGCTTGTCATCGTCGGCGGTGTGGCCTACCTGTTGAATGAGCGTGGAGTTGCCGTCTCTGCGAACTCGGTGAAATCCGCCGCCAGCTCGGTCAGGAACGCTTCCCTCGATGCCGCGACCACGGTCAAGGTCAAGGCAGCCCTTGCTCTGTCCAGAAGTGTCTCAGCCTACGATATCTCGGTGGATACGAACGACGGAGTCGTCACGTTGAGCGGAGCGGTCCCGTCGGATCGGATCCGGGGTCTGGCCGGCGAGATCGCTTCGGACACCTCCGGTGTCCGAAGCGTCGATAACCGACTGGCAGTTGACCCGCAGGTTCAAGCCGGAGAAGGTCAATCGGCGGAGAATCGGGATGCTCCTGAGGATCTCGCATTGAAGGCTGCCGTCGAACGGGCATTGAGGGGGTCACGGTTCCTGTCTGGAACCATCATCGGTGTCCGGGTCGCTCAGGGCAAAGTCCTCCTTGAAGGACTGGTGGCGAACCATCAGCAGAAGACGATTGCCGAGCAGGCGGTTCGAGAGGTCGACGGAGTCGAGGAGGTCGAGAATAACCTGACAGTCGTGGGTCAGTCGCCAGAGGGGCCCAGCTCCGGAAAGAAGATGACGATCCAGGCGGCCGTGCCGAACATGTCGCAGATTGCGACGTCGGTTTGAGGCAGGGAGCATCGAACGGGCCGGCGCCTTGGTCCCCGGGGTGTGCGGGCCTTAGGGCATTTCGAGTTCGGGCATGGGTGCAGATTTGAACAGGCGCTGACAGGGCTTGGCAATCCACCGCGCCCAGCGCGCGGAGCGGCTGATGCGGGCGCTGTCGCTCGAGATCCCGGTGTTGGCATACATCTGCCGATACAGTTTGGAGACCAACAGGAACGCCAGTCGGGGTTTGAGGCCTGAAACGCATCGTGAGCGTTTCCAGATTGAGCCGATGCTGTAGAACTGATCCCAGGTCTTCTGCGTAAGCGTCTGGATCTCTTCGGCGGCCAGCGTGGGATGCGGAACGGAAAGCCGGGGACGTTCGCTTCGGGGAAGCAGCCAGTACCGGCTTGCGGGGAACGAACCAACTCCCGATTCCTTGTCCGGCTGGTCCTTCTCCCAGTGCTGAAAGTCGAGGGTGCCCGGGAAGACTGAGAGCGTAACGAACTGAGCGAATGCCAGTCCCGCACGATCCGCCAGATCCGCCGTCGCACGGAAGGTGTCGATCCGGTCCGTGGGTAGGCCGAATATGAAGGAACCGAGCACATAGACGTGGTTGCGCCGAAATGCCTGGAGACGCCGGACGAGGCTCTCGCCCGACACGTTGAAGTCCTTGTAGACGGACTTCAGCCCCTCCTCTGTGACCGATTCGATCCCGACGAGGACTCCCTTGATTCGGGCCTTGTTCATCGCAGCGAGAAACGCCTCGTCTTCGGCCGCCTCCATCGTGATCTGGGTAAAAAGAACCATGTCGTCCGGCAGTTGCGACAGTCTCTCCATCAGCTCGAATCGTTCCTGGCGCATGCCCTCCAGCTGTTTGAGCCGGGTTTTGTCTTCCCGGCGGCCCGCCGCTTCGAGATCGTGCAGCGTGACCGGATAGAAATTGTCGTCGGCAAGGACAATGAATCGAAAGCCCTTTCTCCTCAGTTCGACCAGTTCCTGGATGACCATCTCGATATTTCTCTGGCGCGGTTTCTGGCCGTCCGTGCGCCAGACGGAGCAAAATGAGCAGTGCTTCGGACAACCCCGAACGGTCTGTACTGAGGCCCACATGTATTGGTTGGAGGGCATCAGATCCCACCGGGCGGGCAAAAACTCGGTTCCTTCGATCCGGCCACCTTCATAGAGAGGAGTCGGGCTTCCGGCTTCGCAGTCGGCCAAGACTTTGGCCCAGACCGCATCGCCGTCACCTCGAACGACCGCATGTGCCCCACCGAGCTCGTACGCCTCTTCAGGATAGAGCCCTGCATGGATACCGCCGAAGACGACGAAAGCGCCCCGTTCTCGGGCCTGTCGACCCGCCTCGTAGCCGCGCAGGGCGTTCGAAGTGTGGATTCCGATGCCTACCACGTCGCCTGGTTGCACTCTCGAGAAGTCGGTCCTTTCCAACGCTTCGTCAGTGATGACAGGGTCGCCGTAGCGGGCCGGCGTTGCTGCAGCGATGACATACAGCCAGCGCGGTGTGACCACTCCTATTCCAAAAGAAAGGTCGCTCGGATTGATTAGATGGACTCTCAACAGATGATTCTCCTGCCAGCGGTCACTTACTATTTCGCATACGAACACACTCAATGCGCCCAGCTGGAAACTCACAGCGCTAAACAGGAGCCCCCGCGTGTATGTCAGTCTACTGATGGCGATGGCCACCGTCAAGGCGCTACTGACAGGACGCGGATGCCCTGAATCTCAAGGCTCCCTGAGAGAAGCCCGGCGATTCCGTGAGCTATTTGTGAATAAGCCCCCGTCATGCACGTAGAGATAAGCACATTGGAGGACAAGATGATCCGAGCGGAAGAAAACGACGACGTCTATCCCGTTTGCCCTCACTGCAAGTCCGTGATCACGAGCATCGGTTGCAGGCAGGTTCAGTCGGTCTTCGGAAAACGGTTCATTTACTTCTGCCTTTCCTGTCGGGCCTGCCTCGGCTTCTCACACCGGAAAGGCTTCTGGATGGGATGAAGCTGCCGCAACGCAATATGTTGCGCTAGAGAAACTTTTCTGCTATGGTGTCGCTTTGGAGGCCTGGAATGGCACAATCCGCAACGGCGTGGGAAGATTTGTTTCGTGACAAGGTGAACTATCTGTCGCAGCAGTTCAGCGGTCAAAGTCGTCTCGCTCGCCTCCTCGAAGTCGATCGTTCGCGGGTCTCGCGCTGGCTGCGATCTGAGGTTCCGGATGCGACCAACCGGAGCAAGCTGGAGGCTCTGGAGTTTGTTTTTTCCCGGTTGACCACCTTTCTCGACCCAGCAACTGCGGAAAAGTGGTTGGTCGGGACCAACGGCCACCTCGAAAACCAGAGGCCCATCGATCTGATCCGCGACGGAAGGATTGCCGAGGTGATCGCCGCGCTCGAGCAGTTCGAGACGGGCGCCTTTGCTTGACGTCCATGATCCTCTACCGCGTTTTTGCCTGGGATGGGTCGTCGCTGGGGCGAGATCCAGGCGGACCTCTCTTCGTGCCACGCTCCATGCAGGGCAGTGGTCGCCACGATAACCCGGAGCTCTACGGTGCCGTGTACGGTTCGGTCGATCCGGTCTCATGTGTCGCTGAAGCCCTGCAACCGTTCCGCAATCAGGCGGTCAACGACCCGGACCTCCGGCGCAAGCCGAACCGGACTCTGGCTTTGGTTCAGCTGGAGCTTGCCGATGCGGTCGGAATCTGTGATCTCGACAACCCTGAGGAGCTGCAAGCCAGGCATCTGCGGCCGTCGCGCGTCGCCGCCATGGATCGACATCTGACCCAGGAGATCGCCGCAAACCTGTTTCGTGACGGCTATGCCGGTTTTCTGTGGTGGTCGATCCTGGAATCACTCTGGATCAACACCACACTGTTTGCCGAGCGCACGGAACCCGGTCTGAAGGTCAAGTCCGGTCCTTCACAGCTCCAAACAGGTAGCCCCGAGGTCGTTGCGGCGGCCCGCAGGTTGGGAATCCGACTCCCCCTACGGAGTCAGAAGGAACATGCGGGCTCTTGAAACGACCTTGGCACCGGCGGGCAAAGAGACGCGGAGAGTGTAGACACCCGGCGGATAGTCTTTGACCGGGATCGAACTTGCGTACTGGATCTTTCCGGACTCGTCCGGTTCGGGAAGCTTCACATCGCTCCTTCCCAGAGGTTCCTGGTTGTGAAGAATCTCGATGATCGCATCGCTGGGCTGTACCTCGCTCGGATAGACGGTGAAGTACACCGTCATCTCATTGTTTCTGGTCTTGCTGAGATGTCCCGAGAGGTTCGGATAGAAGATCAGATCGCGGTAATGGAGCGGGGAATTTGCTCCCCGGTCGTCATCGTCGATCCTCTCGGCGGCATTGACGATCATGAGGCTGCTCAGATGGGGAAGTGACTCATCGATCCCCCGCAAGCTGACGACCTCGCGGCTGATGCCGACCTTCGCGGTAACCGCGTCGAATCCGGCCGTTTCGAATTTGTACTTCCCCGGATCGAGATGGAGTTCGCGGTAGAACAGGATTCCATCTCCATCTTTCATGGCCGCGCGAGCCAGCCGATAGTGTTGGCTCACCTTCCGGACGACCTGGTCATCCTCGTCGCGTACCAGCGTCAGGATCGTGAAGTTCGAAAAGGAAGGCTCTCCATCGGTACGCGCGGGTTCATAACTGATCGTTCCCGGTTCGACTTCGGCCAGCACCGCTACGAATCCGCGATCGTCCGTCTTGGGAAAGCTGAGAACGGCCGAACGAATTGGGAGGGAGCCGCCGGACTGGTCGTGGGTCAAAGCTGTGACGGCAGACGATTCGTAGTCCAGAATGGGCTTGTCCGAAGTCTCGTCGACCGCATAGTAGCCCTTCCGGGATTGGACCTGTACGTCCGGCACCAGGACCTTGACATCGATCGTTCGAAATCGGCCGTCCAATGCCTGATTGCCGGGCGAGTACGCAAGAAGGTAGTAGCTGTGGATATCCTGATCGACCTGCCGCAAGCCGGCCAGCAGATCATTGGTGTTACGGATCAGCCGACCGCCGGTGCTCTCCGAGAGCTCGTTCAGGCCCGAGTGAGGGTCCAACCGGATCAGATCCTCGTTCTTCTCCAGATAGCGCATCATCGGTCCCGATGTCGGCTCCAAGTCCCATTGAAGTTCGTTCAGGCGTCGTTGACCGAGAGACATGACCTCACGACGAGTTTCCTCGTTCGGACTCTCGACACGAAGGCCGGCTGCGTCGATCGCATAGATGCTGACATTGGCGCGATTGGCGGCGTGAATGATGGCATGGAACCGCTGAACGACGGCAGGGGGTATGGCAATTCCTTCGGAGAGATACAGGATCGACTTTCGGCCGGGCATCATGCCAAGGGACTTCACGAGGGCAAGCAGTCCATTGGTGGTGCTGTGACCCTGCTGATCTCGCTGTAGCTGATGCATCGCTTCGAGGAGCCGGATCCTCATCGAGATCATGTGTGCCCCGGTTTCCGTGATCAGTTGTGCCGAGGGGCCCATGAGGTTTTCCAGGTAGTCTTCATACTCGCGGATCTCCTCCTGGATCTCCAGGTCCTGTCGGATTTCCTTTGTATCGGAGTTGAAGCGGCTGGTGGCGATGCCGGTCGCGCGCCTGATGCCCTTCTCGAGCAGTCCCTTGTCCGATGTATAGAACTGCATCGTGCGCAACGACAGGTCGATCAGGAATACCCCGATTCGTGCATCGGGTGAGGCCACTTCGGAGACATACTCGATCGCCGCATCGCGGGCGTATTTCAGGGACGTTCCGGACAGCCGATCGAAGACCAGAGCGGTGAAACTGCCCTTCAGGGGCTGGGCTTGAGGTGGAATCGGCCCGGCTGGTGTCGAGTCGGCTGCGTTCGTGCCGGAAGTCTCGTTCTCTCGCGGCTCCCCAGCATTGGGTGTGCTTTGTTGCAGGCGTTCTTCCCAGCTCTGAAAATAGGTGATCTTCTGAGGAACGCCGTCCTCGAGGATCTGGAAATCGGAGGACTTCAATCCCTTCAACGGATTGCCGTGCCGATCGCGGACGACAACGTCGACCAGAACACTGGTCGACTTCGTCTTCAATGAAGTCTCAACCTCGGGCTTCTCCTGGGCCAGCGATGGCACGCCGCCAAGGAGAAGGAAAGTCATAGCTGGAAGCGCTAACTTCACTATTCCCTCCCAGTATACTGCCGTCCTTACCGGTCAGGGGACGCCGATCGTGCGGCCTGTTTCGGAGGGGACATATCCGAGCCGGTCTGACTGCAGTCTATGGCGCGGGGAGTCAGGCGGTCAAGATATGCACGTGATCAGCGAGAACCTGCAGCCTCCCCCTCGGATGCATCCATTCCCCGGAAGTAGCCCTCACGGGAAAGGATCTCGACGATCTTCCCGGCCACCAGACGGTACCCTTCCTTGTTCAAATGACAACAGCTGTCCGCATAAAGTGGACGCTCGACGTCACGAAACAGCATCGTGAGATCGTGGAAATCCACTCCCTGTTCGATGAGGTTTTGGCCATAACGGTTCAGGTACGGGTAGCCTTTTCTGGCCCACGGGCCGTATGGTCCGTCGGCAGTGATCGCGATCGTGCGTTCGTCGGGCGACATCGGCTTTGTCCCGGGAACATACTGATTCGGTTGCAGGCAATGCAGGTAGTGGGCCTTGTTGGCTCGGCAGAGTCGGTCCAGCTGTAGGGAGCAGCGAGCCCAGTCGTCGGCGAGGGAGTCGAGCAAGGCTGAATCGTCATCGAAATCGAGCACGGGCCCGCTCACCTTCCAGGGGAGCGTTTTGTCGCGGCGGCCGAAACGGAGCGTCAGCTGCGTGATCCTGTCGTTGAGACGGAGGTCGACGCTCCGCCAGAGCGCCAGGGCGGTGTTGGACAAGTGAAGCGGAGAAGACTGGAAGATCCGTGCCCAGCGGGTGCGCAGACTCAGCAGAGATTGGAGATCCGCTCGCTGTTTTCGGGCGGTCGCATCGAGGTCGTCCATTCGAACGTACCAGTCTCGTGGATAAAAGGGGAAGATGCCCCTGGGAACGAGTTCGGTCGGGGGCAGTGCCACTTCATTGAAGCCGTCGACATTGATCACCAGATCGAATTCGGCACCGAGACTCAGGAGATATACGAGCGAAAGGAGCTGCTGGGGCTGCTTGTATCCTCCCAGCGCCAGGTTCACCAAATGGACCTTCTTGTGGGAGGCCCGCTCGATTCCGTGAACCAGTTCTGCTCCGGCGAGAGTTCCGATCTGGGAAGCAAAGGAACCTCCGGCCAGCGCAACCACGAGCCGGTCGGGGCTGCGCTGCATCCACGGCAGACGGAAGCCGGACAGAACTGCGTCGGATTCGTGCCGGCGCAGGTCGAGATTGAGTGCGAAGCCGAGATAGGGGTGAGGGACATACTCGTTCTCGGTCAATGCTTCGGATGTCCTGCGACCTTCCTCAGTCAGCGCTGCCTGCGCCAGGAGTTGCGCCTGCGTTCTGGCCCGCGGGAAGGAATAGCCCTTGACGATTCGGAATCCGAGGGGAAGCAGCAATTCGACGAGCAGCAGGGCGACGACGAGACTGCCGATCAGGAGCAAGACGCGTCCGACGAGTGGCCCCCTAACCCGGCTCCTCATGCTTCTCCGGGTCCTTCCCGCCCAATAGCCTGAAGCGCGGCGTGGATATAGCCCAGAGCATAGGCCATGCCGGCGTGCCAAGCTCCCGGGCAGGTCATGAGCGGCGTGTGGTCGGGTATCACGATGCCCGTATAGCCGTTGAGCTTGAGAATGCGGAGAATCCGGATCATGTCGATGTCGCCGTCATCGAGGAACGACTCCCGGTAGGAGGGCACCTTTCCGGTCACGTTCCGCAGGTGGACATAAGCCAGCTTCCCCTGGCCGCTGTACGTGTCGACGACGTCGTAGATGTTCCCCTCCGTCATCTCGCCGAGCGTACCGATGCAGAACTCGAGGGCATTCGAGGGACTCGGATTGAGATCGAGGAGACGCTGGTACAGACGAGGCTGGAAGACGAGCCGAGGCTGTCCGCGCAGGGTCGGCATGGGGGGGTCGTCCGGATGCGCCGCGAGCTTCACGCCGGCCTCCTCCGCAACCGGAAGGACTGCCTCCAGAAAACCGGCCAGTCGCCGCCAGAGCTCCTCATGAGTGACGGGTGCCAGATCGCCCGACTCTGCCTCCGCATCGTAGACCATATTCCAGACCATGCCACGGGGAATGGGAACATCGAAGGCTCCCTCCATCCCGACCGAAACGGCGTTCCCACGAGCAAATGGTCCGGTAATACGGCCGGAGACTCCGGCAAGACTGAAGTTGTAGCCGAGGATCGGGATGCCGGCTCGACCGACGCGGCGGATAAGGATCTTCAGATTTTCGAGTTGCTCCGCTCGCCGCGGACCGTCAAGAAGTACGTCGTACCAGTGCGCCGGATCGAAGTTCTCGATCGCTTCCAGCCTCAACCCGGCCTCTTCAACCTGACGCCGGAGGGTCACCAGTTCATCGAGAGACCAGAGCCGATCCGGATCACCGGCAAGTCCCCAGCCTCGGTCGCTGCCGGTCGGCTGGTTCTGCCTCCCAGGTTCGTCCGAGCCTCGAAAATAGTCGACGAGATGGGCAACGATGTGAGTCGCGCCGGCCTGGCGGGCAAAGGCCAGGTTGTCGGGCGTCAACATGTGACGATAGAGACCCAGTCCGACCTTCATGGAGATACCTGGCCTCTAACTCTACTCCAGTCAGGAGTAACGGCGCGAGGCTTCCTGGAAGGCCAGGATGTTCTCGGTGGTGACTCCTGGAGGAATGCCGCCGCCGCACGAAAGCAGGAGATGTGCATGGTCTCGGGTCCCTTCGAGCAGTTCCCGGACCGAACGATCGACATCCTCCGCCGTGCCGGTTGCGAGCACGTCACGGGGAGGGATGTTTCCCATGATCGTGAGATGTCCTCCGCTCAGCTCCTGCAGCTCCCGAACGCTGTTCTGGATGCCGGGGTTGAAAAGATTGATGCCGATCTCCGGGTAATGGCCTATGGATGCGGCGCAAGGGGCATCGTTGTGGAAGAACTTGACGGTGAGATCGTTGTCGAACAAATCACGGAGGTAGGGTAGCCCGAATTGGACGAAGTCTTCCTCCCCGACGAATCCGACGATGTCGTCGAGCACCAGCATCCCGTCGATGCTGGGGAAAGTCTCGCGCTGAAGCCGGTGCCAGGCGATCAGAAAATCGTTCACGCCCCGGAGCAGCTGATGGGTGGGAGCGGGATCGGTGCGTAGCGCCAACAGGAACTCCGTTGTGCCCATGAGGAAAGAGGCAACGTTCAGGGGGCCCCGCGAGACCGAAAAGCGAATCTGATGTCCCATCTCCTCGATGGCTGGACGCGCCCACTTCAGCCGGTTGAGCATGAAGGGCAGGAGACCATCCGTTGCGGGGTCCGGTGTGGGGAGCACGTCGATCTCCGCGACCGACTCGATGATCTTTTCGGCAAAAGGAAACTCGTCGGGAGGGAAGATACAACGCGATCCGAATGCCGAGGGTTCGGTACACATTCCGAACTCCGACCAGAAACCGGGCAGGAAGATGCAGTCGGGGAATGTTTCGACAGCCTTGCGATTGGCCTCCAGCCAGAGCGTTTCACTGGAGAGGTATTCCGAGATCGTCATGCCGCACCAGCCGGGCAGCCACGGACAGTCGATGATGAACCCCACCGGCAGAGGATGATGTTCTTTACCCGTTATGATGTCCAGAAGCAATTGCCATTGTTCGTCCCGCATTATGCTTTCTCACCGAATTTCATGGGTTCGAGTGTCGGGTTGATCAGATGGATGAGCAGAATGTTGACCAGATAGGCGCTGGCCGCGATGATGAACAGCGGCAGGTAGCTGCCGGTCCATTCGAGGATATAGCCGGCCAGTTCCGCAATGAACATGCCTCCGATCGCTGCGGCCATGCCGCCGATCCCCACGATGGAGCTGACCAGGTAGCGCGGAGCGGTATCGGAGACGAGCGTGTAGAGGTTCGCGGAAAAACCCTGATGAGCGGAGGCCGCCAAGCCGATCAGGAGCGTCGCCACCCAGAGGCCCGAAACGATCGACGCCGAGAAAACGGGGACGACCAGAAGTGCACAAATGAGCATGGTCGTCTTGCGTGCGGCATTGACGGTCCAGCCGCGATTGATCAGCCAGGAGGAGAGCCAGCCGCCGCCGATGCTCCCCACATCGGTCATCAGATAGATCACGACCAGGGGCGGGCCGAGCTGAACCAGATTCAAACCGTGACTCCGATGCAGGAAGTCGGGAATCCAATAGAGATAGAACCACCAGATAGGTCCGCTCAAAAACATCCCGACGACGAAGGCCCAGGTCTGGCGATATCGCAGCAGTTCGAGCCAGGCCACCTTCACGTCCGGATCCGGCGGATCGCTCTGGATGTAGGCCAGTTCCGAACGGCTCAGCCTCTTGTGGTGTTCCGGCCGGTCATAGAAGAAGAACCAGGCGACCAGCCAAAACAGGCCCAGGGCGCCGGTGGCCACAAAAGCGGCTTCCCACCCGAACATGATCGTCAGCCACGGGACCGCCAAAGGCGCGACCAGGGCTCCGACGTTGCTTCCTGCGTTGAAAAGGCCGGTGGCAAAGGCCCGCTCCTTCTTGGGGAACCATTCGCTGACCGACTTGACGGCGGCCGGAAAGTTGCCCCCTTCGGACAGCCCAAGTGCAAACCGGGCCGTCGCGAATTCCATCACCGTCCTGGCAAAGGCATGACCCATGGCGGCGAGGCTCCAAAAGAAGACGGCGAGACCGTATCCGATCCGCACGCCGATCTTGTCCATGACCCGGCCGGCGAAGAGGTAGCCCATGGCATAGGCGACCTGAAACCAGAACACGATGTTGCCGTAGTCGATCTCGCTCCAGCCCAACTCGGATTGCAGGGTCGGCTTCAGGATCCCGATCACCTGGCGATCGATGTAGTTGATGGTCGTGGCGGCAAAAAGAAGAGCGCAGATGACCCAGCGAAAGCGACCGATCCGGTCGGTTTCGGCGGCAGCGGCGTCGGCCGGGGCGAGAGAAGGAACGGCGGCCGGTGGATGGGAATCTGAGTTCGTTTTCTCGTCTGACATCTTAGTCCGTCTTCCTGTCTGGCCTCTCCGAAGTCGATTCCGGTCGCAATCCTAGCAGGGAAAGCCCTCTCAGAATACCTCTCTCCGGCGACAGGGGAAATTTGGAATGGGCGGGGCGTGTTGCCCAAACTCTCTCGAACCTGCCCTAACTCTGGTCGCCCGGCCGTCGAGACCTGCAGATCCGATTCCACGCCACGATAAGCTCGCAAAGGAGTTAAAAACAGAGAGACCCTTTGCGTGCGCTGCGGCGTGAGATCGAACCGCCGAGGTCTCGCGTGTAGGTCGGAATCCCAAACCAGAAGGGGACTGAGACGAATTGGGCAACACGC
Organism: uncultured Acidobacteriota bacterium; assembly: GCA_963823995.1. Classification (GTDB taxonomy): domain Bacteria; phylum Acidobacteriota; class UBA6911; order RPQK01; family JAPXNP01; genus JARRKC01. The sequence goes on along the minus strand of CAWGNQ010000005.1, from coordinate 1,698,817 downwards.
CCTCGGGTTTCGAGACCTCGTCTCCCGGCCAAGCACTTCGCACTTTAGCGTTCCAAGTGCGACGTTCCAGGTTCGAAGTTCCACGGGGGCCCGGAGCGGAGCGAAAGTAATCCAGGCAGCCTTGCCTGTTGGGTCTGGCGGGCAGCCTTGCCCGCCCGTTCCCTGGGGATCGTGCAACAAGCGCATGAGACCCCCGACGACGGCGCGGAGGGCGAGGGCGCCGGTGAAGGGGGTTCCAACTGCCGTGAACCGACCGGTCCCGACGAACCCGCCGCCTACCCCCAATTGCCCGTCGCGGTCGGAATGGGGGGCGACATGACACGGGGCCGGCGACTGCGCACGGGGGTCGCTCACTGGCCGTTCGCGCACCGGACGCTGCGCACGGACGCTGCGCACCGGGCTCCGAGCCAGGGGTCTTGTCGGGATCCGGGGGTCAGCATCCTGTCGTCCCTATCCCCTCGCTCTTTCCCCACAACGTTCCGCACCTGGGATCTGGGAAGAAGGATAGGAAAAGGGGAATCGGCCTGATCCTCCATGGGACAGCCTGGGACGAATGGGACTCATGTGACCTATGGGGACCCGACAATCGTCTCACGGGATCGAGAACTGGTAACCCCGAAACTCGAAACCCGGGCGCGTGTTGCCCAGACCCTCCCGAACCTGCCCTGACTCTGGTCGCCCGCCCGGCGAGACGTGCAGAACTGATTCCACGCAGCGTCCGCAACGACCGCCACGGGCTCCGAACCCGGAAGGCCCCGTTGCGCGCGCTGCGTCCGCCGCGTGGGGTCGAACCGCTGAGGTCCCGTTCATGGACCGGAAAGGTCCGCTGGTGGCTTCGGGCCGGGGGCAGAGCGGAGGTCACCTGACGATCAGTTCTCCCCTTTCAATGAGTGCGATCTCCGTCTGCGGAGGTCCCGGATTTGTGGCGTCTGCATCCGCCGTCATCACCTCAGATACGGAAAAAAGGTTCAAAACACTGTAGATGAAGCTGATTTCCGCCGATTTCGATTCTGAGACCCGAATCGAGCGGATCCGTACCGCCGCCGTCGGCTTGCGGGAGCCGATGGCGGAAGCTGCGCATCCCCGGGGGTCTCATTAGACGCGGAGGAATGAACATGGCCATTCAACGAGCCCTTCAGAATCGAACGGTTGTCCTGATTCTGGCGGTTATCGCTGTCCTGAGCGCAATCATTTTGCACTTCAATGCCCAACCGGAGGGCGCCGGCCAATGGGCTTTCGGCATTCTGGCGGTAGCGGGAATCCTGGGTCTGAGCGTAGCCGGCCTTTCCGATCGTTCGGGCAGCACCTCCGCACAGGATGGCGTCCTTGGAGGCATCATCGGTTTCGACAAAGGAGCCTTCACTCGCGACGCCGGCGGCCTGACGGCAGCGATGACCGAACTGGCCAACGGCGACCTGACGGTCAGGCTCGATGTCCAGTCGAGACCTCTTGCCGAGACCGAAGATCCCTGGATGAACGAGACCATCGGGTACCTGAACATGATGATCGGGGTCCTCGATAAGACCTCGGATGAATTCAATCGTCTGACCGACATTCATTGTCGCCGGCTCTGCTATGTGGGGGCGGAGTCATTCCTGGAAGGGCGCAAATGCGGTGAGGCTATGGCCGGCCTTGTGGGCCGAAGCGGCAAGATGATGGTCATCACCGGTTCGTTCGCAGGCTCGGGGCTGGAACTGCGGCGCAAGGGTTTCGAAAGCTACCTCTTCGAACACGTTCCCGGGATCGAAATCCTCCCTGCGGCGGAGAGCAATGAGAACGTCGAAACGGCGTATCGTGTGGCGCGGCAAACGCTCCAGGACCACCCCGATCTGGTGGGCATCTATATCACGGAGGGCGCCACACCGTGTGGTATTGCCCGGGCAGTTGCCGAATCGGGCCGGAGAGACGTCAAGATCGTCGCCCACGACCTGACGGAGGAGACGATGCGGTATGTCCGAGACGGCGTCATCTCGGTCACGCTCGGCCAGGACCCCTTTGCGCAGGGACACGACCCGGTGATCCATCTCTACAACCACATCGTCGCCAACTGGATGCCGCCGACTCCGCGCCTGTTGACCCGGATGGACCTGGTGACCTCCGAGAATTACCAGCAGTTCTGGCAGGAAGGGGTCGGTCTGATCGAGACGGCCGACGCTGCGGAAAGGCTGGCCGACCCAGTTGAGAAGAAGTCCACGAAGCACCTCCGGATCGCTGTTTTGGGCTGTGAGAATTCGCCGTTCTGGATACCCGTGAAAGAAGGTGCACTCAAGGCGGGGGAGGTGCTGCGCAGGCGCAACACCACAGTCGAATGGATCGTGCCGGACGGGGCCACCGTCAACAAGGATCTGAGCGGAGTGACTTACGGTCCCGTACTCGACGAACTCGTGGACAAACGATACGACGGCATCGTCGTCGTGTCCGTGGACAAGGACCTCATCCCCCACATCAACCGAGCCGTTCAGGCCGGGATACCCGTGACGACCGCCAACAGCGAGCCGAGCAGTCTGAGAAGCCTGATCCAGACGATCCACGATCAATCGGATGAATTGCTGAAACAGAGCTCCGATTTGGATTCGAGTGCAGAAATGGTGCGGCAGGCGACGGACCAGATCGGCTCGGCAATGACGCAGGTGGCCCGAGGCGCCCAGGAGCAGAACGACGAGGTGAGCCGCACGCAACAGTCGCTGGTAAAGCTCGTGGCCGACATCAATCAGGTGCGCGACGAGGCGAGTGCGAGTACGAGTGCGGCGAAAAAAACCGGCGGATCCCTGGAGCGGGGTACCGACGTCTTGAATACGGCGCTCGGACACATCGGTGAGATCGCCGGTTCGGTCAAGGAGACCTGGGACATTGTCAGCGTGCTCGAAGGTCATTCGTCAAGGATCATCGACATCGTCAAGCTGATCAAAGGGATCGCGACCCAGGTCAATCTCCTGGCTCTCAATGCATCGGTGGAGGCCGCCCGCGCAGGAGAGGCGGGCAAAGGATTCAGCGTGGTGGCGGAGGAAATCCGGCGCCTGGCAGTCAATACCGCCGGCGCGACCGAGGAAGTGGGCCAGGTGGTCGATTCCATTATGGGAGATGTGACCAAGCTGAGCGGTTTGATCAGCAAGGACAGCGAGAAGATCGACGGACTGACGCAGTTGACCGACGAGGTGAGGAGTGCCTTCGGCACGATTCGAGCGTCCGTTCAGGAAGACCAGCGAAGGCTCGACCACATCGCTCTGGCCATCGGAGAGATGGCCGGTCTGTCCGGGGACCTGGGAGAAGCGATGGAACGTGTCAGCGAGGTCAGTGTGAAAAATGCGGCCGCGGCGGAGGAAGTATCCTCATCAACCGAGACGATGGTGGCCGAAATCCATTATGTGACCCAGTTGGCACATCAGTTCGGCGAAATGGCCCGCGGCCAAATGGACATGCTGGCCAAGTTCAAGCTGTAGAACGCAAGAGGTTCGAGGACCCTTGATTGCGAGCGCTCGGTTCGAGGATCACGGTTCGACCTCCATGGTTCAGCCGCTTCGGTCTGGCGTTGAGTCACGGTGGGGTTTCGGGCGTCGCTCCGGCCCCGCCCGACTCCGATCCACCCCACCGCCTCGTCCACTTTGTTCGAATGTCCACCCCGCCCGCCAAGGCCGGTCGGTCGGATACGACAGAAGCAGCGAGCACACGGACGGTCCGTGGCGGCAGGTCGCGCGAGTGGGTGCCGAAGGGCGCTCAAGCCGCGTGGATGCAGCAGGCAGCCTCGGCGACGTGTTGCCGAAGAATCGCGTCGGCTCTTTCGAGGCGGCCAAGCACTTCATTCTCATCCACGGCATGGGCCGTTGCGATTGCCGCAGGAGAAAGGCCGGCATAGTGGCTCAGGACAAAGGTCTCGCGGATGGTTCGCGGCATGGTTTCCAGAGCCTCGCGTATCTGGTCAAGCAAGAGTCTGCGACTGGTAGGCGTTGCGTATTTCTTCATTTTGTTTTCCTCTTTGACTACTAATACGTCCTGGCCGAGGATTTCTTACACCGAAGTCCAACAGCCGCACCCTCGGCAGAATCTCTCGAGCCCCTGGAATTCCGACTTCGGGCGGGGAGCATCCAGGTTCGAGTCGACGTTGCGTAGAGCCTGTTATATAGTGGTTTGCAGGCAAATCGGGTTGACTGGTAACCCCTTGTTTTCAACTGGATGATCCGGCTGGACCTCTGATTCTCAACTCATACTCGACGGCACCCTGGCAGAGGATTCCGGATCGGTTCAACGATTTTCCAAAGGAGAGTTCGTATGCCAAATCGGAAGTCTGACGCACAGTGGGAAGGCAACCTCAAGGATGGTAAGGGAACGATGCGACTGGGCAGTGGAGCCTTCGAAGGCGCATTCTCATTCGCTTCGCGCTTTGAGGACGGAAAGGGCACGAATCCGGAAGAGCTGATTGCGGCCGCCCACGCGGGGTGCTTCTCGATGGCGCTTTCACACGGACTGGCTCAGGCCGGCTTCAATCCTGCCTCGGTCAAGACCTCGGCCACTGTGAGACTGGAGAAGGCCGACGGAGGCTTCAAGATCTCGGCCATTCAGCTGGATTGTGTGGGGAAGGTGCCGGGCATCGACAACGAGACCTTCCAGCGGCACGCAAATGACGCCAAGGAGAACTGTCCGGTCTCGAAACTGGTCAAGCAGGGTGCCAATGTGACGCTGCAGGCTCGGTTAGCCACGTAGGAGTTCAGTGATGGGTTTGGAAGGCGCAAGAGTTGCACTGTTCGTCGCAGATCTGTTCGAGGACCTGGAGTTCTGGTATCCGAAAATCCGATTGACGGAAGCGGGAGCGGAGGTGACCGTCATCGGTCCCGAAGCCGAGACCTACCGGGGCAAACATGGATTGACCGCGAAGGCGGATCGGGCGATCTCCTCGGTCAACGCGAATGACTTCGACGCGCTGGTGATACCGGGTGGCTACTCGCCGGACCATATGCGACGCCACGCCGAGATGGTGTTGTTCGTGAAGAACATGCACCATCGAGGCAGGGTCGTGGCAGCCATCTGCCATGCCGGATGGATGCTGGCTTCGGCAGAGATCATCGAGGGAAGGAAGGTCACGAGCTTCTTCTCGATCAAAGATGATCTCGTGCACGCGGGAGCTACCTGGGTCGATCAGGAGGTGGTCGAAGACCGGGGTATCGTGACGTCACGCCACCCCGGGGATCTGCCTGCCTTCTGCCGTACGGTGATCGAGATCCTCGAGAAACAGCACCAGGAGGTGGGAGCCTGGATCTGATTCTCACTGCGAAGTTGTGAGCGCCGTGATCGTCCTGGTAGCGCTTCGGGCGTCGTAAGGTCATCTTGACTCCTCACCACTGCGGCCACGGCGAGGTGTCACCGTCATGGCTCGACGAGCTCGACGTTGTTTTGAACTACCAGGGAACAACCGGTCGCGTGAGGTAATCGCCAAGCCCCAGCGTGAGCAGGAACATCAGCCAGAAGACACCCGCGATGGCAAAAAACCAGGTCAGGCGGCTGCTGTAGCGCAGGTGCATGAAGAAGACGGCGACCAGCAGCGTCTTCCCGATCGAAATCGCCAGCGCCGCGACCAGGTTGAAACTGCCCAGATCCACATAGGTGGCCCCGATCGTCAGTATGAGCAGGCCCATCAGGCCCAGGAAGACGTAGAAGTAGGTCTTGGTCGAAACGGCGTTTTCGGTCATCATCGGTGTCCCACCATGTAGAGAAGCGGAAACAGGAAGATCCAGACGATATCGACGAAGTGCCAGTACAGGCCCGCGTTCTCTACGGTCGTATAGCTTTCGGATGAGTAGTGCTCCCGGTGCGCCAGAAAGGCCAGCACCGCCATGGTCACGGTCCCGACCAGCACGTGGATGGCGTGCAGTCCCGTCATCGCGAAGTAGATCCAAAAGAAGAGCGATGCTTCTTGAGGCAAGCCCTCCGTCGCCTGGTAGTTGACGCCGGGAACCAGGTGTTCGACATAGTCCTGATGGTATTCGTAGCCCTTGACTCCCAGGAAGAGCAGCCCCAGGGCGGCCGTCAGCAGCAGAAAGCGGACCAGTGCCTTCTTGCGACCCAGTTGAGCGGCCTGGACGGCGAGTGCCATGGTGAAGCTGCTCGTCAGGAGGATTCCGGTGTTCGAGCCGCCGAGATAGATCTTCAAATGCTCGCTGCCGGCCTCGAACAGGCCCGGATAGAGGACCCGGTAGGTGGTGTAGCCCATGAAGAGGCCGCCGAAGAAGAGCACTTCCGTGGCCAGGAACAACCACATTCCCAGCGTCGACGCTTCCCGCTGTTGCTCGATCTCGTTGAACTGCTCATGCAGGGGTGATGGTGTGGCTGACATGCATCACGCTCCTTCGGAACTGGCCGCCGCCAGCGGGGGGTAGTTATAGGGCTCTTCGGTAACCCGGGGGATCTCGTGAAAATTGTGTTGAGGGGGCGGCGATTCCGTCTGCCATTCCAGGCCCGTCGCTTCCCACGGATTCGCCGTGGCTCTCTCGCCCCGAAACAGCGACCAGATCAGGTAGATGACCGGCAGCAGATAGGCGACACCGAGGATCGATGCTCCCGCAGTCGACAGGACGTGGTAGACCTGAAATTCGGGAGGATAGGCGTGGTAGCGGCGCGGCATGCCCAGATAACCCAGGATGTACTGAGGGAAGAAGGTCAGATTGAATCCCACGAACATGATCAGGGCGGCAAGTTGACCGAGCTTCTCCGGATACATTCGACCGGAGATTTTGGGCCACCAGTAGTGGATACCCGCCATGAAACCGGTGACCATTCCCCCGACCATGATGTAGTGAAAATGGGCGATGACGAAGTACGTGTCGGTGACGTGGACGTCGACGGGCAGCGAAGCCAGAAACAGGCCGGTCAGTCCGCCGATCGTGAACAGCCCGATGAACCCAAGTGCATAGATCATGGGGGTTTTGAAGGAGATGGAGCCCTTGTAAAGCGTGGCCGTCCAGTTGAACACCTTGATCGCGGAGGGAACGGCTACGATGAAGCTGAGCACCGAGAAGACCATGCCGGCGTAGATGGACTGGCCGCTGACGAACATGTGGTGACCCCAGACGAGGAAGCCGATGACGGCGATGGCCAGGCTCGAGAAGGCGATGAAGTGGTAGCCGAAGATCTTCTTGCGTGAAAAGCAGGTGATCACCTCACTGACCACACCCATGCCGGGAAGGATCATGATGTAGACGGCGGGATGCGAGTAGAACCAGAACAGATGCTGGAACAGCAGCGGATCGCCGTTCAGGTTGGGATCGAATAGCCCGACCCCCCAGATCCGCTCGACGGCTACGAGAGCCAGCGTGATCGCCAGCACGGGAGTCGCCAGGACCAGAATCAGACTGGTCGCGTACAAAGCCCAGATGAACAGCGGAAGACGGAACCAGGTCATGCCCGGTGCGCGCATCTTCTGCACGGTAACGATGAAATTGAGGCCCGTCAGGATCGAACCGAAACCGGCGATGAAGATCCCTGTCACCATCAGGATCACGTTCGAATTGGAGAAGGTCGTGCTGTAGGGCGTATAGAAGGTCCAGCCGGTGTCGACGCCGCCGTCGACGATGGCGTAGAGAGCCAGGGCGCCTCCGGCCATGAAAAGGTACCAGCTCAACAGATTGAGCTTGGGAAAGGCCACATCCTTGGCGCCGATCATCATGGGGATGAGGAAGTTCCCGAGCACCGTCGGGATGGACGGAATCAGGAAGAACCAGACCATCAGGACACCGTGGATCGTGAACAGTTTGTTGTAGGTCTCCGAGACGACCAGATCGCCCTGGGGCGTCAGAAGCTCCAACCGCATCAGGCCTGCCGCGAAAGCGGCAATCGTGAAGGTAACCAGGATAGAGAGCAAATAGAGGATCCCGATCCGCTTGTGATCCGTCGTCAGTAACCATGAGCGAATGGACTGACCTGCGCTCAGGTAATTCAAGGAACTCGGAGATGCGGGAAGGGTGGCGACATTGGAATTCATTCGGGTTGCTCCACGTTCTGCTGCGCTGCCTCCGCGCTCGGTTGCTGCACTTGAGTCTGCACCGGCTGCTGTTGGGACAGACTCTTGATGTAGGCGACCAGTTTGAAGACGTCTTCTTCGGTGACATGACCGTCGAAGCTCGGCATCTCCGGCTTGTAGCCGGCAACGATCTGTGATTGGGGCAGAAGGATCGAGTCATGGATGTACTGATCGTTGGCAATGACGACCTGGCCGCTTTCCAGTGGTACTGCCTTGCCGTAGATTCCTTCGAGCGGAGGACAACGGATGCTCTTGCTGCCAATGTGGCATCCGCTGCAGCCCAGGTCACGAAAGAGCTGGGCTCCCTGACGCGCCAGGCTCACTCCCGTGATCTGGGTGCTCAGCCAGTGCTGATAGTCCTCGGGACGCATGACGACGAGCTTTCCGACCATCTGGGAATGGCCGGTACCGCAATATTCCGCACAGAACAGGTGAAATGTCCCGGCCCTGGTCGGTTTGAACCACTCGGTCGTATAGCGACCGGGGACCGCGTCCTGCTTCAATCGGAAGGCTGGCAGGAAGAAGCTGTGGATCACATCCTGGGAAGCCAGCGTGACCTTGATCGTTCGACCGAGCGGAACGTGGAGCTCGTTGATCTCGCGGTTGCCCTCCTGATGCTGGATCTTCCACATCCACTGTTTGCCGACGACCTGGATCTCGAGAGCTCCAGGAGGCGGCTGCTCGATATCGAGATAGGTCTTTGCGCCCCAGGCGAAGAGACCGAGGCTGAGAATCAACGGGATCACGGTCCATGTGATTTCCACCTTCATGGTGGACACTTTGATGGGTGTCCGATCCGCCTTCGACCCTTTCCGGTACTTGAACAGAAAGAAGATCATGGGACCGAAGACTCCGAGCATGATCAGACAGCTGAACGCCACCAGAGTCAGGTAGAGAGCATCCACCTGCTGGGCGGAGGTCGAGGCCTCTGTAGGGAAGAACGGCAGCGACATCTCTACTGCTGTCCTCCTTCCATGCTCGCGGCGGCATTCCTCCGATTACGGCGGACGGCTGCGAAAATCAGTCCGCCGATGCCGAGCATCGTGGCGATGCCCAGAGCGCGGACCACGCCCATGACGAGGGAACTGTACTTGCCGGTAATCGGGTTGTAGCAGAAACAGAGGAGGAAGATCTGCCGGACCGGGGAGCCGATCTGTTGCTGTGAGGCCTTCTTGAGTGCGGCGGCAAGCTCTGTGGGCGAGTACTTCACGCCCAGGAAGTATCGGGCCACTCGTCCGCCCGGGGTTGCAAGGACGATGCCGCTTGGATGTGCGTACTGGTGCACCGCCGGGTCATAGGCGAAATTGAAGCCGACCTCTTTGGCCAGACTCGCGATAGAAGGCTTGTCTGCCGTCAGAAAATGCCAGCCCGGTCCGCTGCCGGGACGGCCGTAACGTTTGGTGTAGATGGCCTTCTGGGATCGGGCCAGTTTCGGCGTGTCGGTCGGATCGATGCTGGCATAGACGATCTGGAAGTCACTTCCGGCGCTGGCCTTGAGATCCTGCAGGCTCGTCACCAGTCCGTCGAGCACGAACGAGCAGAGCATGGGGCAGCGATAGTAGCCGAGCACCATGATGACCGGCTGCTTTCCAAAGTACCTGGCCAGCCGGACTTCGTTACCCTGCTCATCCCTGAAAGGCAGATCCAGGGAGATTTGAGTGTTCAGGTTCTGGTCGAAGCGGATCTTCTTCAGTTCGTCCGCTGACAGAGACTGAGCCGTCAATGTCGAGAAGAGCAGTGTCGACCAGAGCAGCAGAAAGACTGCCGTCCGCATCGAGCAACGTGATCTTTCTTGTCGTGTCATTCGTTGTTCCCTATTCTTCCTGGCCGTCGGATCCCTCCTGAGCGCGTGCTTTCTGCAATTCCAGCGGCGTGATCGTCGCTTTCTTCTCCGTCTTCTCGCCGCGGATGGGCAGTTGGTTCCTTTCCAGGAGCATCTGGAATGCACGATCGATAGGGACTCGCACGGTGCCTTTTCTCTGATTAATCAAGCCATAGCTATGCAGTTTTCGCTGCTGCCGATCGTAGAGGGTCTGCCAATCCTCGTGGGGATCGATCTGCAGTCGCGGACCGGGGAACTTCTCCTGAGCTTTCAGGGGAACTCGGGTAACCGGTGCCTCGAACGTCCTGATATCCATGAACAGGCGATATACACCCAGGGTGGCGAACAGGATCCCGGCCAGTGCGATCGAGAGCCCGATCATCACGATGAACAGGCCTTTTGCCGAGGGATTCTCGAATTCGTATCCATGCTCATCCACACCTGTCCGGTAGGCTGACGCATGGCTTCTATCCGGCATAGGGCACCTCGTATTCGATGCGGGGGTCGTTGCTCGGCAGGATCGGATTCCGCCGCAACTGCCAAAGGAATACCGTCACCCAAAGGCCACCGACGCCCAGGGGGGCGGCGACATCCAGCCAGGCGAGATGAAAGCCCGTCGGGCTGAACGTGGGCTGAACCAGCCAGAAGACGTTGGTGATGTGGGCGATCAGGATCGTCACCGAAAGGGCGGCCAGCGCTGTGACATGCCGCTTGACAGTGCGGAACAACAGCAACATGAAAGGGAAAAAGAAGTGGTACAGGGCCAAAAAGACGACGACCCATTTCCAGCCCCCGGCGATCCGATGAACGTACCAGACGATCTCCTGGGGGAGGTTTTCCGCATAGATGATCAGCAGTTGACCGAAAGCCACGTAGGTCCAGAACATGACGAAGGTCAAAAGGATGTTGCCCAGGTAATGGTAATGCCGTGTCGTCAGCACCTTGGAAAAGGGAGCCTCTTTTCGGAGCAGGGACAGGACGAAGGTGGCGAAAGCGAATGTTGCGAGGGCCTGGCCGGCCACGATGATGACTCCGAACATGGTTGAAAACCAGTCCGATTCCAGCGACATGACCCAATCGATGTAGGCAAAGGTTGCCGTGAGCGGGTAGATGAAGGCGCCCGGCCCGCTGAGTTTCCGCAGTTTCCTGGTCGGCGCGACATCTTGCGTGCCGTCCTGCTCCAGGGACCATTTCCTCAGGAAGTGGGCCATGAGGACCCAGATGCCGAAGAAGATGATCGCCCGGATCACGAACCACTCCGTATTCAGATAGGCGTGCTTGTGCTGGAGGATCTGGCTGGCGGCGACCTTTTTCGGGTCCGCCCAGGGATAGAGTTCTCCCAGGCCGAAGAGGATCGGCACAAACAGTGCAGCCATCAACGGAAGGGTTGTCAGGCTGGCTTCGAGAATACGTCGGATCACGAAGCCCCAGCGGCCACCCGTGAGGTGATGCAGCATCAAGGCGCCGAGACAGCCCAGCGGCAGGCCCATCCAGAACAGGTATCCGAACAGGTAGGAGACGAAGAACTGATGCAGGTCCAGAATCGCGCCAAGAACGGACAGCGCAAGACCGACAATGCCGATTCCAAGGGCCCAACCCTGCGCCCGCTTCAGCTTCAGTGCGAGCAACTCATTCATTGTCTGCCTCCTGAAGTTGGGGGCGGTCAGCGGCGGGCACGTCGTCGAGCGTGGCCTCGTGGCTCAGTTGGAGAGCCCGGATGTAGGCGATGATCGCCCAGCGGTCGGCGGGCTTGACCCGGTCGCCATAGGGGTACATCACCCCGTATCCGTTGGTGATCACATCGAAGAAGTGTCCGACCGGAGCCTCGCGCAGACGTCGGATATGGTAGCTCGGCGGTTTCGGAAAGCCCCGCTGGACTACGATGCCGTCTCCCTCGCCGGTGTAACCGTGGCAGGGCGTGCAGTAGATCTCGAACTCCTGCCGGCCGCGCCGGAGCATGGCCATATCGACCGGTTCCGGGAAGCTTGCCGCCAGCTTTCCGTCCACCATGCCCGTGTAGAAGAGCTCATCGGCGTCGAGATGCCCTTCCGCCACGGTGTGCGCGGGAATGGGTCTCGAGTCGGCGCCGTCCGGAAAGAAGGGACTGGCCTCCAGCGGATCGGACTTCGGCTGGTTGAACATGTCCTGCCGGCAGGAGACCAGAAAGGCGAGTGACAGCACCAGGCCGAACAGTGCGAAGGGCTTCCTCCGGAGGACGGCGGCCCGGAGCTCTCTCCTTTCCGGAATGCGGCGGGATATACTCCGGAACTCACTCATGCGGCACCTCGATGACCTGGAGGGCTCCTTCTTTCTCGAGGAACTGCCGGGTGGCTTCGGAGTTGAATTTGGGATCGGACGACTCGATGCAGAGGAACAGCCCGTCCTGCGAGGCCCGCTCGAACTCGGGTACGGAGAAGAGAGGGTGCCAGGGCTGCGGCAGCCGGTTCAGACCCAGCATGCTGACGATGGCGAAGATGGCGGCCGTCAAAACCGTCAACTCGAAGGTAATCGGGATGAACAGCGGCCAGCTGTTGAAGGGTCGTCCACCGATGTTGATCGGGTAGTCGACAGCCATCGCATACCACTCCATGAAGTAGCCGCCGGCGCCGCCGAGAATGCCTCCCGTCAATACCAGTGCGGGCACCCAGGTACGGCCCCGGCCGAGTGCTGCCGCAATCCCCTTGACCGGGTAGGGTGCGTAGGCATCCATCTGACGGAAGCCCGCGCGCCGTGCCGCCGCGGTGGCCGACAGGAGCTTCTCTTCTCCTTCGAATTCAGCCAGCAGGCCGTAGAGACGCGTACTCATCTCACAGTTCCCCCTTGGCCTTCTCGGCCACCAGTTCGCGAACCTCCGAAATCGAGATCATCGGAAGGAAGCGGATGAACAGGAAGAGAAGCGTCAGGAAGAGCCCGATGCTTCCGAACAGCGTGGCCCAATCCCAGAAAGTTGGGTAGTACATGTCCCAGGCCGAGGAGACGAAGTCGCGGTGGAGGCTCGTGACGACGATGACGAACCTTTCGACCCACATGCCGATATTCACGGAGAGAGCGACCAGGAACAGAGGAATGGTATGGGTTCGCACGCGCCGAGACCAGAGGAACTGCGGGATCAGCACGTTGAGCAGCATCAGGCCCCAGAAGACCCATCCGTAGGGCCCGAAGGCGCGGTTGGACATCATGTATTCCTCGAAGATGTCCCCGCTGAACCAGGCCATGAAGGCTTCCATGATGTAGCCGAAGGTGACCATCATGCCGGTCACGAGCATCACGGCTCCCATGTTGTTCAGGTGCCTCTTCGTGATCACGTGCTCCAGCCCGTAGATCTTCCGGATTGGAATGACGATGTTTAGCACCATGGCGAACCCGGAGTAGATGGCACCGGCCACGAAGTAGGGAGGGAAGATGGTCGAGTGCCAGCCCGGTACCATGCCGACGGCGAAATCGAAACTGACGACGCTGTGGACCGAGACGACCAGAGGCGTGGCCAGACCGGCCAGCAGCAGGTAGGCGATCTGATGACGCTGCCAGTGGACGGCGGAATTCCGCCATCCCATCGACAAGATGCCGAAGACGACCCGCTTGAACCTCGTCTTCGCTCGGTCCCGAAGGGTCGCCAGGTCGGGGATCAGACCCGCGTACCAAAAGATCAGGGACACGGTAAAGTACGTGGAGACGGCGAACACATCCCAGACCAGAGGGCTTCGAAACTGGGGCCACAGCCCCATGGTGTCCGGGTAGGGGAAGATGAAGTAGAAGATCCAGGGTCGGCCCAGGTGCAGCAGCGGGAACATGCCTGCGCAAGCCACGGCGAACAGCGTCATGGCTTCCGTGAACCGGTTGATCGAGGTCCTCCACTTCTGCATCATCAGGAGCAGAATCGCCGAAATGAAGGTCCCGGCATGGCCGATTCCGATCCACCAGACGAAGTTGACGATTGCGAAGCCCCACGCGATCGGTATGTTGATTCCCCAGATGCCGACGCCTTCCCAGAAGAGGTAGGTCACTGCGAACAGGAGCACCATCAGGAGCACGAAGGAAATCGCAAAACCGACCATCCAGCTGCGGGGCTGGGGCAGCTTGAGGACGATGGAAGCAATCGAGTCGTTGACCGATTCGAAGGTCTGGTCGGGGCCCACCAGCGCTACCGGATAGCCGAGGCTGGATCGTTCGGACAGACCCGGAGCCTTGCTCGTTTTGCGGGATGTGTGTGTATGATCGAAGTCGTCGTCTTTCATCGGCTCACGATTTTTCGGGCTCGAGACTCTCGTTGGGATTTTTCAGCTTGACCAGATACGAAGTCCGCGGGCGGGTCGACAGCTCTCCCAACATGGCGTAGTTGAGTGGATGCTGCTTGAGCCGGGAGACGTGGCTGTCGGGATCGGCGATATTGCCGAAGACGATCGCCTCCGTGGGACAGGCCTGCTGGCAGGCCGTCTGGACTTCGCCTTCCTGAATCTGCCGGTCCTGCTCTTGCGCGTGGATCCGGGCGGCGCTGATTCGCTGAATACAGTAGGTGCACTTCTCCATGACGCCCCGCCACCGGACCGTGACCTCCGGGTTGCGCATCGGTCGCAGGTTAGCCGTCCAGTAGTCGGTGTACTGAAGGAAGTTGAAGCGTCGAACCTTGTAGGGACAGTTGTTGGAACAATACCGCGTGCCGATGCAGCGGTTGTACACCTGCAGGTTCAGTCCCTCCTTGTCGTGCAGCGTCGCATCGACGGGACAGACCAGCTCGCAGGGAGCATTCTCGCACTGCATGCAGGGGACAGGCTGATGCAGGATGGCCGGTGCCTTCGGCTCTCCCTGATAGTAGGAGTCGATCCGGATCCACTGCATCTCCCGGCCGTTGGCGACCTGCTCCTTGCCGACCACGGGTATGTTGTTCTCCGACTGGCAGGCGAGGACGCAGGCGTTGCAGCCGATGCAGGCGTTGAGATCGATCGACATGCCCCACTGATAGCCGCCGTGCTCGTGCTCCTTCGGATTGTAGAGGGTGAACCCCGGAGGGGGCGTGTGGGTGACTCCCTGCACGAAATCGGGGTTCTCCAGATACTCCCGGAGCGTTCCGTCGAGGTAGGTCTGGCGCTCCTCCCCATGGATGTGGTGGTGGTCCTGTGTACTGACCACGGGGTAGTGCCGGCCGGTCTTCCGGATTTCGAGGCCCACCGCCGACCAAAGGTGCTGCGTCGTACGGAGCTGATAGGCATCGAAGCCGGTGTTCCTGCCGATCCGCCCGACCCGCGTCCTGCCGTAGCCCAGGTAGAGAGCCACGCTGTCTTTCGCCTGGCCGGGTTGAATCCAGACGGGCACCGCCAGACTGCGGCCCTCCACGACGAGTTCCACGACCTCCCCGTTTTCCAGATCCTGTTCGCCGGCCAGCTCGGGACTGATCAGTGCGGCATTGTCCCAGGTCAGCTTGCTGACCGGTTTGGCCAGTTCCTGAAGCCACCCATTGTTGGCGAAACGTCCGTCCCAGATCGTCGGATCGGGACGGAAGACCAGCTCGAGAACCTGGTCGGGCGGACCCTGCGCACCCGCCCCGTGGGGGGTCGCGGGCGTGAGGTGTTCGTCGGCGAGTGCCGTGTCCGGAACGACGCCGTCGTGCAGGAAACGGCGCCACTTTTTGTCGAAGTCCGGCCCCGGACGCAGGTTTTTCCAGGTGCTTCGGACGATGTCATAAGGCTTACGCCCCTGGTTCCCGTTCAGTGCGTCCATCAGCTCATGAATGGACCGGCTCTCATAGAGCGGTTCGATTAGAGGCTGGATGATGGAGACGGTGCCGTCGAAGGCGGCGACATCGCTCCAGGACTCCAGGAAGTGATGGGAAGGGATATGCCAGTGGCAGAACTGGGAGGTTTCGTCCCGGTTCAGGCTGAAATGGACCGCCAGATCCACCTTCGAGAGCTTGCCGGCGAAGTCGAGGTCGGCCGGGGCACTGAAGACCGGATTCCCTTCCAGGATCACCAGCATCTCTACATTGCCCGACTCCATGTCCGCGACGAGATCCCTCAGCGAGTTCAGCTGATTCTCGGGCCGGATTTCGGGAGAGGCATGATAGAAGACCGTCTTGCCGGTGTTGCCGAGGGTGGCGTTCACTGCGTGCATCAGGGCGTGGATCTCAGGCGGTTGGCTCTCGCCGGCGACGACCACACTCGAACCCCGGTGGTTCGTCAGTTCGTCGATGACCGTGTTGAGCCAGCGGCTCTGGTCTTCGGTCATCGACGCAGCCGTCGACTCGGGCTCGACCGCGAGTCCCAGCTCTCTCGCCAGGCGGCGTGCCAGCACGGCTACGCGGTTCGAAGCGACGGGCAGACGGTGATCGGCCATCGATCCGGTGATCGTCGGTGTGCTCTCGGCGGCATACAGCCGGCTCATGTTCCTGATGTCGGCCCTGGCCCGGCGACGGTCCGTGAGGTTCCGCGCATAACGCAGGCATTTCGGGTGTGTGAACAGGAAATCCGATTCGAGCGAGACCACGACGTCCGCCTGATCGAACCGGTAGTCAGTCTCGACGAACCTGCCGAAGGCCATTCGCGAACCCTCCCGCACCGAGTCGCGAGAGACCGGATCGTATTGATGCCAGCGGGCGTTCGGGTATTTCGACAGCAATGCCTCGATCTGGGCGCCGAGCGTCGGGGAAGTGACGGTTTCGGTCAGGATGCGCAGTCCGCTGCCACCCTTCGGACCCTGCCGATTCAGGAAGGTGCGAAGGACCGACAGAAAGCTGTTCCAGTCGCTGATCTCGCCGGAACGGGTGACCGACTCGGTGCGGTCGGGATCATACAGATCGAGCAGGGAAGCCTGGTGCAGGGCCGAGGTTGCACCGAGACTGGACGGATGTCGGGGATTTCCCTCGATCTTGACGGGATGACCTTCATCGCTTTCCACCACGAGCCCTGTACCAAAGCCTCCCAGAGGCATCGCCGTCGAGAAGTTGAGCGGATTGCCCGGCACCAGGATCTCGGGCTGGCGAACGTAGGGGACGATCTCTTCAGCCGGCTGCTTCGTGCATCCGACCAATCCGGCCAGTGCCAGGGATGCTCCCATGAGTTCCATGAAGCGGCGCCGGCCGAGCCCGTCGAGCAACTCTGTGTAGCCGGAGGGGAATTCCTCTTCGAGTAAGTCCCGGAAACGCTCCGTTTCGGTCAATTCCTGAAGGCTGCGCCAGAATTTCCGGCCATGGTCCCCGTTCACTTTCCGAGTGTCGTCGGAAGGCCCGGAAGAGGTGGCGCCGGAAATCTGGATGAGATTCTGTTCGCTGTTCATCGATGACACATGCTGCAGTCCGTGAGGTTTTCGGTTCGGATGTGGTATTGCTGGATCAGCTTCAGGCCCTCGGCGATCTGATCTTTCGGAGGTGTCCAGTTCATGTTGAACACCTGATCACGGGGTCGGAGATACTTCTGGGGAGCCCGATGACAGTCCAGGCACCACTTCATGTAAAGGCTGGCGTTTTGCCAGGTCAGGGGCATCTGTTCGACCTGACCGTGACAAGTGGCACAGCCGACACCCTTGGCAATGTGGATTCCGTGGTTGAAGAACACAAAGTCGGGCAGGTCATTGACCCGCCTCCAGCGCAGCCGTTTGCCGGTTGCCCAGCTTTGACGCACCGGTTCCAGGACGGGTGCATTCGTCCAGATCTGGGAGTGACAGGTCATGCATGTCGATGTCGGAGGAACACCGGCAAACTTCGATTCTTCGACCGAGGTATGGCAGTAGCGACAGTCGAGTCCGAGGCCGCCTACGTGGTGCTTGTGGCTGAAAGGGACGACCTGTTCACGGGGGATTCCCTCCCCGGTCGTGTAGCTCGACCAGTAAAGGGCATGCCAGCCCCATCCTCCCAGTCCGATCAGGAGCAGGATGCCGAGAATGGAGCCCTTCGCAACAGCGTTGGCACGGGGACGGAAGATTTGGGCCATGAGCCTACCGTGGTGAACTCGCTATCATGTCTTGGATGTGTATATTAAGTAAATATTGACGTGTCTGTTGACAAGCTTATTCCTCCGATTTTGAGAGTGCAAATTGGTTAGGGAAACCCCCTAGGCGGGACAAAAGGATCACCGGTTTGACCCCGGCGGGAGGCATTTGCCGCATAAGGAATCGTGGGCGCATTGAGGCCCCGGTGAACATCCAGACGGTGAGGAGAGATCATCATGACGAAGAGTCTTCGACTGATGTGCGTGCTTGCCCATCCCGACGACGAGTCGCTTGGGGTGGGGGGGACGCTGGCCAGGTATGCCGCAGAAGGCCTCGAGACCTATCTCGTGACGGCGACGCGCGGGCAGCGCGGGCGGTACGGCGATCTTCCGGAACGTCCCAGCCTCGAGGAGGTCGGGCGTATGCGGGAGCGGGAACTTCGAGCGGCAGCCGGTGTGCTCGGAATTCGGGAGGTCGTCCTGCTCGATTATGTCGACGGCGATCTGGATAAGATGCCGGCCGGGCGGGTCATCGCCGAGATTGCCCATGAGATCCGTCGCCTGCGACCCGACGTCGTCATTACTTTCGGACCCGACGGAGCGTACGGGCATCCCGACCACATCGCCATCTCCCAGTTTGCGACGGCTGCCGTTGCGGCCGCCGCGTCGGATGTGGACGGCCCGGCCCTGCCTCCGCACGAGGTCGCCAAGCTCTACTACATGGCCTGGACCCGTCCCAAGTGGGATGCCTATCAGGCCGCATTTCGCGAACTGACCACCACGATCGACGGTGTGGAACGCCGGGCGGTGCCCTGGGCCGACTGGGCGGTCACTTCAGTCATCGACACGGAGCGCTACTGGCCGACCGTCTGGAAGGCCGTCACCTGTCACCAGACGCAGATGGCCCTCTATGGAAAGCTCGAGCACCTGCGCCCCGAGCACCACCAGGGCCTGTGGGGATCCCAGGAATTCTACCGGGTCATGAGCCGCGTCAACGGCGGGCGGCGACGGGAGACGGACCTCTTCGAGGGCATCCGCCGGACGACGACGTCGACGGCTGCTTCCGAGAAGGCCGGAGACGGGCCTGCTTCCGCAATCACCGTCGCTGGCGAATCGGCCGGGGATCGGGAGTCGCCCAAACGCCGGAGGGCGGCCCCGGCCATGGACTCCGAGCGGTTCCGCGTGCTGGGCCGCAACCTGGTCGATCAGATCGCCCGGTTTCTGGACTCGCTCCCCGATCGCGCCGTCACCCGTTCGGCTTCGCCCCAGGAAATCCAGGAGATGCTCTCGACCTTCGGACCGCTGCCCGAACATCCTACCGATCCGACGCCACTCGTGGCAGATATTGCAGAACGGCTGTTCGATTACTCCCTGCACAATGGGCACCCCCGGTTCTGGGGCTACATCACTTCATCGGCGGCTCCCATCGGAATGCTCGGAGACCTTCTCGCGGCGTCGGTGAATCCCAACGCGGGAGCCTGGCACATTGCGCCTCTCGCCACGGAGATCGAACTGGAGACGATCCGCTGGATTGCCGAACTGCTTGGCTATCCTCCCGGCTGCGGGGGTCTGCTGGTCAGTGGAGGCAATGTAGCGAACATCGCCGGTTTTCTCGCGGCCCGGCGGGCTCAGGCCGATTGGGATCTGCGCAAGGAAGGACTCGCGGGCGGCCGCCCCGGCCGGTGCATGAGGGTCTACGCTTCGTCGGAGACACACACCTGGATCCAGAAAGCCGCCGACCTGTCGGGACTCGGTACGGATGCGATCCGCTGGATTCCCGCCGACGGTAACCAACGGATCGACACCGATGAACTGGTCTGCCGGATCCGAGAAGACCGGCAACAGGGCGATCTGCCCTTCCTGATCGTCGGCAATGCGGGGACCGTCAGTACGGGCGCCATCGACCCTCTCGAGGAACTGGCCGGCATTGCTCGGGAACATGGCCTCTGGTTTCACGTCGATGGTGCCTATGGAGCCCCTGCTGCGATGATTCCGGGTCTGTCCTCCGACCTCCGCGCCCTCGGGCTGGCCGATTCACTGGCCGTCGATCCACACAAGTGGCTCTATGCTCCTCTCGAAGCGGGCTGCATCCTGGTCCGGCGGGGAGAGAGCTTGAGGGACGCCTTTTCGTTTCATCCGGCCTATTACCATTTCGATCCCGAAAAGACGAACTACTTCGACTACGGTCCACAGAATTCGCGAGGTTTCCGGGCGCTGAAGGTCTGGCTGATCCTTCGGCAGGTCGGGAAATCGGGTTACCGGGAGACGATTGGGGAGGACATCCGCCTGGCCGGGGAATTCTTTCGCCGTCTCGGCGACTTCGACCTGCTTGAACCGGTCACACAGAGTCTCAGCATCGCAACCTTCCGCTACGTGCCCGCCGATCTGCGGGGACGGATGGAACAGGAGGAAGTGAAAGAGTACCTGAACGCGCTCAATCAGGAGATCCTTACCCGGATCGAGGAAGGCGGTGAGGTCTTTCTGTCCAATGCGATGTTGGATGGGCGTTTCGTGCTGCGCATGTGTATCGTGAACTTCCGAACTTCCCTGGAGGACGTCATGGCCCTACCGGAGGTCGTCATCCGACACGGTCGCGAAGCCGATGAAGCCTTGCGGGAAAAGGAAAGTTGAGGAGGTTTCCGATTCACGATTTTCGATCTGGATGGGAAACCGGGAACCGGGAAACGGGAACCGGGAAACGGGAAACGGGAGACAGTTTCTGAGAACGGGAGGACAGGAGAACGGGAGAACCGGGGGACGGGAGAATCGGACTTGACATCTGCAACGATCCGGGTTCGACGATTCGGGTTTTCGAGTTCTCTAAACCCGAAACCCGTGACTCGAAACCATCAGGGTGAGTGAGAACTTCTGACCAGGACTTGACGCGGGAGAACGAGAATCCCGAGGGTGTGTTGCCTAAGTCACTCGCAACCCGCGGCGTCAGAGCCGGAACGCAGTGAGGGACCCCTGGACGGTCGCCGATTCCCCGACGTGCCGCCCCCGATGAACAGGAATCGTAACTCGCCGGGAAGGCAAGCGGACGGTATTCTGGGAAAGGGTCAGTTCTTGCTCCTTGGGCGTTCGTGCAACCCTCGTTCGGGCTCTGCTCGCATCTTGAACCCGTTCTCCGGTTCTCCCGTTCTCTCCTCCAAATCGAACATCCCAGCTTCCAGGCTACCTTTCGGATTTCCGGTCGATGAGTTAAAAAGGGACAGGTCGAAAGGAAGGTCCCGGATGTCGAACCGCAAAGTGACGATCCCGCTCCTCGCCTCGGTCTGTCTCGCGCTCCTCCTGCCTTTGACGGTTCATGCCGCTTCGGGAAAGGAGTCGCCCAAATTGCTGAACGACATCGTCGACATTACGCCCGACTTCCACGACTTCTCGAACGGTTATTTCCTGGCCGACCATCTGGCGGATTTCGATCCCGAGACCGCCTCCGGGCACCTGACCTGGTTGCGCAACCGCTACGTGAAGCGCATCGCATTCGACAATATGCTGGCGGTCCTGCAGCCCTTCCAGGGGGTGACGTTTCCCGAAGGCGAATATGCGGTCAACCCGGTCCTGCCGTTCTCGATCGAATTCATCTCACCCCGTACCGTCAGGATCCGGCTGGTGACCGGGCTTCCGGCTCGGGACCGGGGGCCGTCTCTGATGCTGGCCGGGGGGACCGCTCCTCATGACGGCTTCTGGAAGATGGCGCCGATTGAAGGGGGCTATCGCTACTCCAGTTCCTACGGCTCCGTCACCATCACCGAGAAACCCTGGCACGTCGAGTTCCGCGATGCAAAGGGGCGTCTGCTGACTCGCACCAATCACGCCTCGGACAATGCCGCCACGCTGACTCCGGTTCTTCCGTTTTCCTTCGTCCGGCGCTCCTCGGATTATTCCCGGAGTGTGGCGGCCGTCTTTTCCATCGCGGCGAACGAGAAATTCTACGGCTGCGGCGAATCCTTCACACAGTTCGACAAGCGCGGCCAAAAGATCTACCTGTGGGCCAACGATCCCAACGGGGCCGAGAACCAGGGCATGTACAAGCCGGTTCCGTTCTTCATGAGCAGCCGGGGATACGGCATGTTCGTCCACTCCTCGACGCCCATGACGTTCGATTTCGGGGCCGCCTACTCGGGCACCAACTCGCTGCTGATCGGAGACGATGCGCTCGATCTGTTCGTCTTTCTCGGTTCACCCAAGGAAATCCTCGACGAGTACACGCGCTTGACCGGCCGGTCGGCCATGCCGCCGCTCTGGTCCTTCGGCCTCTGGATGAGCCGGATTACCTACTTCTCGGAAGATCAGGTCCGGGATGTGGCGGCGAAGCTGCGGCAGTACCGCATTCCGAGTGATGTGATCCACCTGGATACCGGGTGGTTCGAGACCGACTGGCGTTGCGACTACCAGTTTTCGCCGACGCGTTTTCCCAACCCGGTCCGGATGATCACGGACCTGAAGCAGCAGGGATTCCACATCTCCCTCTGGCAGCTTCCCTATTTCGTGCCGAAGAACCGGCTCTTCTCGGAAATCGTCCAGAAGGGGCTGGCCGTCCGCGACAACGAGGGGAACCTCCCCTACGAAGATGCCATTCTCGACTTCTCCAACCCGGAGACCGTGAAGTGGTACCAGGAGAAGATCGGGAGTCTGCTCCGCATGGGCGTCGGTGCCATCAAGGTCGACTTCGGTGAAGCGGCTCCTTACACCGGGTTGTATGCTTCCGGCAGAACGGGGTTCTACGAGCATAATCTCTACCCCCTGAGGTACCAGAAGGCGGTTGCTGATATCACCCGCGAAGTGACGGGTGACTCGATCATCTGGGCCCGGGGAGGTTGGGCGGGCTGCCAGCGTTTTCCGATTCACTGGGGGGGCGATGCGGCCAACAGCGACATCGGCATGGCAGCGACTCTGCGGGGCGGGCTGTCCATCGGACTCAGCGGATTCTCGTTCTGGAGCCACGACATCGGCGGCTTCACTACCCAGACTCCCGAGGAGCTCTACTGGCGATGGACGCCGTTCGGCATGCTGACCTCCCACAGCCGCAGCCATGGAGCCCCGCCCAAGGAGCCCTGGGAGTTCAGCGGGAAATTCCTGGACGGCTATCGCCGTGCCGACAACCTCAAGTACCGCCTGATGCCCTATATCTATGCGCAGGCGAAGGACTGCACGGAGCGAGGGCTTCCCATGGTGCGGGCCCTGTTCATCGAGTTTCCGGACGATCCGGGCTCCTGGCTGATCCAGGACGAGTATCTGTTCGGAGGCGACATGCTGGTTGCTCCACTCATGCAGGCCAACACGACCGGTCGGGACGTCTACGTTCCGCCGGGTGAGTGGATCGATTATCAGACAGGCAAGAGCTACGAAGGGGGCTGGCATCCGATGGAAGCCGGGCGGATCCCCATCGTCATGCTGGTAAGAGACGGAAGTGTGATCCCTCACATACAGCTGGCCCAGTCCACGACGGACATGGACTGGTCCCATCTCGAACTGGTGGTCTTTGCAGCGCAAGCTGGTGAAGCGAAAGGTCTGATCTGCCTGCCGTCCGACAATGTCCTGCATCCGCTGACCATCGCAAAATCGGATGGGACGCTGAAGTTGCAGGGGAATCCGCTCGAGGGCAAAGTCCAGTGGCAGATCCGGACGAATGAGGAATACCGTCAAGAAGCGCCGTGACCCGCCGTCGCGCGGACATCGAGGACCCTTTGGCAATGAGATTACGACTGACTCTCCTGTTATTCCTCCTGATTCCTTCTTCCTGGGGAAGCTTTGTCCGAGGCGAAGAGAAACCGAATATCGTTTTGATCTATACCGACGATGTCGGTTTCGGTGACGTGAGCTGTTACGGGGCAACCCGCATCCGGACGCCCAACATCGACCGACTCTCCAGTGAGGGGCTGCGATTCACCGATGCTCACAGCGCGGCGGCGAGCTGTACACCGTCGCGGTTCGCACTGCTGACCGGCCGATTTCCCTGGAGGCAGCAGGGCACGGGGATCCTGCCTGGGGACGCTCCGGCCATCATTCGTCCTGACACGCTGACCCTGGCGTCGATGCTGCACTCCTCCGGCTACCGGACCGGAGTTGTCGGCAAGTGGCATCTCGGTCTGGGGAGCGGGAATCTCGACTGGAACGGGGACATCGCACCGGGTCCACTCGAAATCGGATTCGACTACTCCTTCCTGATCCCCGCGACCGGGGACCGGGTTCCCTGCGTCTTCGTCGAAAATCACCGTGTCGTGGGCCTCGATCCTGCCGATCCCATCGAGGTCAGCTACTCGAAGCCCTTTCCGGGCGAGCCGACGGGCCGGGAACATCCCGAACTCCTCAAATTGAAGCCGAGTCACGGTCACGACCAGGCGATCATCAACGGGATCAGCCGAATCGGATATATGAAGGGTGGGCATGCCGCTCGCTGGGTCGACGAGACCATCGCGGATACCCTGACGCGCAAGGCCCTGGATTTCATCTCAGAATCTGTGGAATCCGGGTCTGGTCCCTTTTTTCTCTATTTCGCCACGCACGATATTCATGTTCCCCGGGCCCCCAATCCGCGCTTTCGCGGAACGAGCGGATCGGGGATCCGCGGAGATGCCATGCAGGAGGCCGACTGGTGCGTCGGCGAGATCCTGGCCGCTCTCGACAAACATGGGCTGACCCGCAATACTCTGGTCATCTTCAGCAGCGACAACGGGCCCGTACTCGACGACGGGTATCAGGACGGTGCCGTCGAAGACCGCCACGGCCATCAGCCGGCCGACGGCTGGCGAGCCGGGAAGTACAGTCTTTTCGAAGGGGGAACGCGCGTACCGCTGATCGTTCGATGGCCCGGGAGAGTTCGGACCGGGACGTCGACGGCCCTGGTCAGCCAGGTGGATTTCCTTGCGTCGCTCGCGACATTGGTGGGACAGGATATCCCGCCTTCGGCAGCGCTCGACAGTGAAGACTCCCTTGCTGTGTTGCTGGGCGAGGACATGAAAGGGAGGACGGTCTTGCCGGTCGACGCCTGGGGCCTGGCTCTCAGGGAGGGCCCCTGGAAGTTCATCCCGGCAGGGACCTCCACGCGGGACGGTCTCGGACCCTGGACGGAGGTGAAGACGGACGCCGACGGGTTTCTGTTCAATCTCCAGGAGGACCCGGGTGAAGAGTCGGACGTGTCCGGGGCGGAGAGGGAGCGGGTGAGAACTTTGAAAGCGCATCTGGAGTCGTTTCGGAACGGCGGCCAGAACTGAGAATCGGTGGCGAAGCAAGGTTCTGCAGTCCGGAGACGGCTCCGGCTTCGGAGTTATCGGCTGAACCCAGGTTAGGAGAAGAGGAGTGAAGATGAGATTCAAGGCGAAGGTCCGCCCAATCCAGATTGTAACCGCCGTGCTGGTTCTGGCCGCTGCAATCCCGGCTCTGGTCGGAGCCCAATTCTCCCAGGGCGGTTCCGACAGTGGATCGCCTCGACTGGTCCGTGACGAGAACCGGGTTCAATTCGTCGTCGACGGGAGGCCCATGCTGATCATCGGCGGCGAACTGCACAATTCGAGTTCCTCGAGCCTCGACTACATGGAGCCGATCTGGCAGCGCATGGTCGATCTGAATTTCAACGCCGTCATCACGCCACTGTCCTGGGAGTTGATCGAGCCGACGGAGGGCAACTTCGACTTCAGCCTGGTCGATGGTCTGATTCTCGGCGCCCGTCGCCACGGTCTGAGACTGATCTTTCTCTGGTTCGGCAGCTGGAAGAATGGGATGTCCAGCTATCTTCCTCTCTGGGTCAAGGGGGACTACCAACGGTTTCCGCGCGTTGAGATCCACAACGGGGAGACGGTTGAAGTCCTTTCTACCCTCGCGGAGTCCAACTGGCAGGCGGATGCGCGTGCGTTCGCGGCCCTGATGCGGCACATTCGGGAGTTCGATGGCCGCGATCACACCGTGCTGATGATGCAGATCGAAAATGAGGTGGGCGTCCTGGAGGATTCCCGCGATCGGTCCGAGGCCGCCGACCGGGCCTTCACCTCGGCTGTTCCCAAGGCCCTGACCGACAGTCTCGTCGCTCACCGGGAGGACCTCGTGCCCGAGGTGCGAAAGCACTGGGAGAACGGCGGTTTCAAGACTCAGGGATCGTGGGAAGAGGTTTTTGGCGACGGCCCCGCTACCGACGAGATCTTCATGGCCTGGCACTATGCCCGCTACATCGATCACGTCGCAGCGGCCGGCAAGGAGCAGTATGACATTCCGATGTATGTGAATGCCTGGCTGGGCGGTCCGCCGGCAAAGCCGGGCGATTACCCGAGCGGCGGGCCCCTCCCGCACGTCATGGATATCTGGCTGGCGGGTGCGCCGCACGTGGATCTTCTGGCTCCGGACATCTATGCCTCGAACTTCGCCGACTGGTGTCTTCGCTATACGCAAAGGGGAAACCCGCTCTTTATTCCCGAAATGCGCAGGGATGCCACCGGCGCCCGTAGCGTCTTCTATGCGTTTGGGGAGCATGCTGCCCTCGGGACCTCGCCCTTCGCCGTCGATTCGATCGAGGATCCGGCGGAAAGTCCCCTTTCGGCGAGCTATCGGGTCCTGCAGCAGATGGCCCCGCTGATCCTGCGGCACCAGGGAGAGGGTGACATGGTCGGCTTCCTGCTCGATAAGGATCAGCCGTCGGTCATCCGAAAGCTGGGCGGGTACGAGCTCGAGATTTCACTCGACTCGATCTTCAGCTACCACGCCGAGGTTGGCGCCGGTCTCATCATAGCGATCGGCCCGGATGAATTCGTCGGTGCCGGAAGCGGCTTTCGGGTAGCGTTCAAGCCGCTGACACCGGGTCCGGCCAAGGCCGGGATCGGATACGTCGAGGAGGGGAGCTACCGCGATGGCCGGTGGATTCCAGGCCGGCGCTTGAACGGGGATGAGAACGACCAGGGGCGCCGCTGGCGTGCGGTCGGGAGAGAGCCGGGCATCACCCGCTGCCGGGTCTATCGGTTCGAATAGCCCGAATGGCACTGCCCCTGTCCGTTTGGCTGCAATCGGAGATCTCAAACACTCGTCACCTTGTTCGCAGCGAACGCTTGCGGAGGCGGATCGAGGCCGGCGTCACTTCCAGCAGCTCGTCTTCCCGGACGAATTCCAATGACTGTTCAAGGCTCATCCGACGGGGCGGGATCAGATGGACGAGTTCGTCGCTTGTGGAGGAGCGCATATTCGTCAGCTTCTTTTCCTTCGTGATATTGACCGGCAGATCCTGCGGACGGGCATTCTCGCCCACGATCATGCCTTCGTAAACCTCCTCGCCCGGACGAATGAAGAGCTCCCCTCGGGGTTGAACATGCTCGATCGCATAGGCCGTCGCGCGCCCGGAACGATCGGAAACCATGACTCCGGTCGTACGGTGGGCGATCTCCCCCTGCCACGGTTCGAAGCCGTCGAAGACGTGCGTCAGTATGCCCGTGCCACGGGTATCGGTCAGGAACTGCGTGCGGAAGCCCAACAAGCCGCGCGTTGGCACTCGGAACTCCATGCGAACGCGGCCGGTCCCATGATTGACCATCTTGGTCATCCGTCCCTTGCGGATTCCGGTTGCTTCGGTCACGACGCCGATGTACTCCTCGGGACAGTCGATGACGAGATTCTCCATCGGCTCCTGGAGGACTCCCTCGATGGTCCGGGTGAGCACTTCCGGCCTCCCGACCGTCAGTTCGAAGCCCTCCCTGCGCATCATTTCGATCAGGATCGCCAGTTGCAGCTCACCACGCCCGGATACCTGAAAGGCATCCGGGGACTCGGTGGGCTCAACACGGATAGATACATTCGTGAGGGTCTCTCGAAGGAGACGCTCCCTGATCTTTCTGGACGTCAGTTGCGTTCCATCTCGACCTGAGAGGGGGGCGTCATTGACCGAGATGATGACCGCCATGGTCGGTTCGTCGACCCGAATCGAGGGGAGTGCCCGGGGCTTCTCCCCGGCCGAGATGGTCTCTCCGATGTTGATCGGATCGATCCCCGAAACGGAGATGATGTCGCCGGGACCGGCCTGTTCGATCCGCGTCCGGCGGAGACCTTCGTATCCGTAAAGACCCGAGATCTCGACGTTCCTCGACTGGCCGTCGCGGCCGAGCAGCACGGCTTTCTGACGGTTGACCAGCTCACCATTGAAGATTCTTCCGATGGCGAGTCGTCCGACGTAATCGTCATAATCGAGGCTCGTGACCAGGAGCTGCAGGGGAGCGTCGGGATCGAAGCGCGGGGGCGGGACGGTCTTGATGATCTCATCGAACAATGGTACCAGCATCTGATCCTCACCCTCCGGACTCGTGCGACAGGTCCCCGCCCGGGCATTGGAATAAAGGACCGGGAAGTCGAGCTGCTCTTCCGTTGCATCGAGATCGATGAACAGATCGAAAATCTCATTTAGAACCTCGTTGGGCCGCGCGTCCGAGCGGTCGATCTTGTTGATGACGACGATCGAAGGCAATTGAGCCTCGAGCGCTTTGCGAAGAACGAACCGCGTCTGGGGAAGCGGGCCTTCGCTGGCATCGACCAGCAGCAGGACGCCGTCGACCATCTTCAAGGTACGCTCCACCTCACCGCCGAAGTCCGCGTGTCCAGGAGTGTCGACGATGTTGATGCGTGTGCCCTGATAATGAATGGCCGTGTTCTTGGCCATGATGGTGATGCCCTTCTCCCGTTCGAGGTCGATGGAGTCCATCACCCTCTCTGCGACTTGCTCGTTCGACCGGAAGATTCCGCTCTGCCACAACATCGCGTCGACGAGCGTCGTCTTGCCGTGGTCGACATGCGCGATGATGGCGAGGTTTCGGATGTCGTTTCTGGTTTCCAACTGCATTGCTCCCGTCTTTGTCATCCTTCTGATCCATCTCGCCTCGCTTCGTTTCGGGAAGAGTCGCGAGGTGGGAAGCGCCATATCATACGCGAAATTGACGGTGTGGGAGGAATGCCGGCGGCTTCCGGGTTCCGCTTACTCGTTTTCACCGTCCCGCTGTTCACGCTCTGCTTCGTGGGAGGGCGAGTAAGCCGCTTCCTCCGAATTGCCTGTTTTCTTGACGAGTAAACTGAATCGTCGGGGGACCAGCTTTGCACCGATGCGGCGGGTGTAGACCTGCGAGATCTCGGATCCGAAGAAAAGAATCAGGCTGGAATAGTAAACCCAGAAGAGCAGGACGACCAGCGACCCGGCGGCTCCATAGACGGAACGCAGGGAACTGGCTCCCAGGTAGCGACCGATTGCGAACTTGCCGGTGGTAAAGAGAACGGCCGTCACGAACGCGCCGATCGAGACGTTCTGCCAGGAGATGCTGACGTCGGGTACGTAACGGAAGAGGAGAGCGAATAGCGCCGTCGTGATGACCACCGAGGCCGTGAAATCCAGGATTTCCCAGAGGCGGAACTGCGGGAAAAGCCCTAAGGGAAGAATGCTCGACACCGCCGTGATCAGGGAGGTCAGAATGAGAGAGGCAAGCAGGAGGAATCCAATCGCTACGACCACGCCGAATGCGACCACCCGCGTAATCAGAAAGCCCACGAAGTAAGACTCGGGGCGGGTCTGCACGCCCCAGATCTGATTCAAGGCGGCCTGTAACTGTGCAAAGACAGCGGTTGCTCCCAGAAGAAGCACAATGATGCCGATGGTGGTGGCGCTTTTGCCTTCCCGGGACTTCTCCGCGTTCTCGATCACATTGGAGACAACCCTGGCGCCCTCAGGCCCGACGACGACTCTGATCTGAGAAATGATCTCGGTCCGGACGGATCCCGTTTCGGCGAATACGGAGGTGATACTGAGCACCAGGATCATGAGAGGGGCCAGCGACATCATCGTGTAGAAGGCGACCGCCGCACTGTACGAGAAGGCACTGTCCGCAAAGAACTCGAAAATTGCATCTTTGGGAATCGTCCAGAAGATTTCCCTCCGACGGAGTTTCCGAGTCTGACGGTTACCGGTCTGCGTCAAGTCTCCCCTTCTTTCCCTCAGAAACCGACCTGCCTCGAACCGTTCTGAAGCCGCAAGGCATTCCATGTCAAAGCTATCACGACTCGTCGGGACTTCTGCATCCGAAGTTGTATGGAGCACATTGTTCGATCCGTAGGGAACGCATGTGGAGGGGGAGCATGTGAGAATGAATCCTAAGGTAGATCGATGGAAGAAGTGAAAACAGCCTGGCGTCTGCCGGCAGACGAAGTCGTTGAGATGCTGGAGACGTCTGTGGATCTGGGCCTCACATCGGATCAGTCCCAGCAACGGCTGAATGAGTTTGGTAGGAACCGGCTGCAGAGGATCGAACAACGCAGTGCCTGGGCCATTCTTTGGGAGCAGATTCGCAGTTTGATCATGGCGCTGCTGGCGGTTGCGATTGTCGTCTCTCTGGCAACCGGCCAGAGGATTGAGGCCGTCGCTATCGCAGTGGTGATCGCACTCAACACCGCAATCGGTTTCGTGACCGAATGGAAGGCGGCCCGGGCCATCGAGGCGCTGCGTGAATTCGAAGGACTCGAGGGTCGCGTCCGTCGCGACGACGAAGAGAGACCGGTCCCCGCCGAAGACATGGTTCCGGGCGATATCGTGATCCTACGCGAGGGAGATCTGGTCACCGCGGACCTCCGCATGTTGGCCGTCGATTCGCTCCAGATCGATGAGTCGGCTCTCACCGGTGAGTCGCTTCCGTCCTCCAAACAGATCGAGCCGGTTGCAGAGGACGCCGTGCTGGCGGACCGAGCCTCGATGGCCTTCAAGGGAACCACGGTTGTTCGAGGTTCCGGTGTAGGCGTTGTGGTGGGGACGGGCATGGACACTGAACTCGGCGTGATCTCTTCGATGGTTGGGGAGGCGGATCAAGGTCAGATGCATCTCGAGGCGAAGCTCGACCACCTGGGGCGAAGGCTCGTGTGGCTGACTCTGGCCATCGCAGCCGCCACGGCCGCAACCGGAGTCGTGTCGGGCCGGTCTCTGGTGTTGATGGTGGAAACCGGTGTCGCTCTTGCGGTTGCGGCGATACCGGAGGGTCTTCCGATCGTTGCCACGGTCGCATTGGCACGGGGGCTTCGACGAATGCTCAGGCGTAACGCATTGGTTCACCGTCTGACGTCCATCGAGACTCTCGGGGCGACAACTGTGATTTGCACGGATAAAACCGGAACCGTGACGGAAGGGACCATGAGTGTTCGTCGTCTGGACACCTGCAACAGGCGAATAGAGGTCGGCGACGAGCTCTACGATTCTGACAGTGACCATCCGTTGCGTCTGCAGGATGAGCCGGAGATCCGATCCGCCATTGAAGCTGCTCTCCTTTCGAGCGCCCGTGAAGGAACCAGGGATCCGATGGAAGCGGCCTTTCTCGATCTTGGCGGCAAGACCGAGCAGTCAGAGGAAGATCTCCGCGAGAAATGTCCGCTCGTTTCGGAAATCTCGTTCAATCGCGACACGAAGATGATGGCGACGTTCAACCGATCGGATGACGGTCTTCTCGTGGCGGTCAAAGGTGCTCCAGAGGCCGTCTTTGCAGCCAGTTCCCGAATCCTGGATGGGACTCGGGAACGAGAACTCGATGCCGAGACCCGCGCCTTCTGGGAGGAACGGGACGATCGTCTGGCCGAACAGGGGTTTCGCGTCCTCGCGCTGGCCAGAACGCGATTGCAGGAAGTGAAGGACGATCCCTACCGGGACCTCTGCTTTCTGGGCTATGCGTCATTTCTGGATCCTCCCAGGAAAGAGGTGCGGGCGGCTTTGGCTGAATGCCGTCGAGCGGGCATCCGGGTCATCCTCGTGACAGGAGATCACCCCGCAACAGCACTCTATGTTGCACGACGGATCGGTCTCACCGAAGGGGACGGGTCGGACGAGGTTGTGGCCGGGAAAGACTTCGTTGCTCTGGAATCCGCCGGCGACGACCAGATCGAGAAGTTCCGCAGGTCCGCCGTGTTCGGGAGGACCAGTCCGGCGCAGAAGCTCGATCTGATCGAGATTCACCAGGCTGCGGGCGCAATCGTCGCCATGACCGGGGACGGGGTGAACGATGCGCCGGCCCTGAGGAAGGCCAACATCGGAATCGCGATGGGCAGACGGGGGACGGACGTGGCTCGCCAGGCGTCCGATCTGATTCTGCAGGATGATCGGTTCGCCACGATTGTTGCTGCCGTCGAACAGGGGCGGGTGATCTTCGAGAACATGCGGAAGTTCGTCATCTATCTTCTGTCCGGCAATGTCGGCGAAATTCTCGGCGTGGGAGCCGCCACGCTTGTGGGCCTGCCGTTGCCCCTGTTGCCCTTGCAGATCCTTTACCTCAACATTCTCAACGATGTCTTTCCTGCCCTCGCGTTGGGTCTTGGAGGCGGAGCGGGAGGGGAAATGCGGAGCCCGCCTCGCGACCCGAGCGAGGCAATCCTGACTCGTCGAGGCTGGTCTCAGATCGCCGGGTACGGAGTGCTGATCGCTGTCACGGTTGTGGGTGTTTTTCTGGTTGCGCTGAAGGTGCTCGAAATGACGCCGGTCGCGGCGGTCACCGTCTCCTTCCTGACTCTATCGGTTACCAGGCTGGTGCACGTGTTCAATATGAGAAGGGCGGACAGTGACGTCTTACGGAATGAAGTGACGCGCAATCCTTTCGTATGGGCAGCACTGGCTCTCTGCGGCCTTCTGCTCCTGCTGGCCGTTTACCTGCCTCAGTTGGCGTCGGTGCTCAAAGTGACGCCGCCCGGACCGGCAGGCTGGCTGCTCGTCTCGATCGCGAGTCTCATGCCTCTTCTCGCGGGGCAGCTCTATTGGGTGCATTGCAGGACCGAAATGAGGGGACACCGGGGCTAAGATCGCTCCTCCGCGAGTTTCAGAAACCCTTCCTCGTCCAGAATCGGGATGTCCCTTTCTTTCGCTTCGTCACGCTTGGATCCTGCCCCGGATCCCGCGACGACGTAGTCGGTGTTGCCGCTCACGCTCGATGCCGTCTGGCCTCCCCGTGCCTCGACGAAGCGCTTGGCCTCGTCGCGGGTCCATCGATCGAGTTGACCGGTGAACACGAAGGTGAGTCCCTCCAGCGGCCCCTCTCCTCCTTCCCCATAGAGCGGATTGTCGAGTTCGAGCCCGACCGATTTCAGCTGGTCGATCAGCTCCCGGTTCTCCTTTTGCGAAAAGAAAGTCGCAATACTGGTGGAGACGGTCTCCCCGACCTCATGGATCGCGGCAAGGTCCTCTGGAGTGGCGTCCATCAAGTTGTCCAGGGTCTTGAAAGTCCGAGCCAGGACGTCGGAGAGGTGCGGGCCGACGAGAGGAATCCCCAGAGCGTAGATGAAGCGGGACAGGTGACTCTTCTTACTCTTCTCGATCTCTCGGATCAGATTATCTGCTGATTTCTTCGCATACCCCTCGAGAGAAAGCAGGTCTTCTTCCTCGATCTCGTAGAGAGAAGCGATGTTTTTCACGATGTCCTTGGATACGAGTTGCTCGACACGCTTGTCGCCCAGCCCCTCAATATCCATGGCTTCTCGTTCGGTGTAATGCTTGATCCTCTCTTTGACTTGGGCGGGGCAGTTGGCGTTGGTACAGTGCGCCTGCTTTCTGTCTTCGCTCAGAACGACTTCGGCTTCGCAGACAGGACAGCGTTTGGGCATGCTGAACGACTGCTCCGAACCGTCCCGAGCTTCTTTGATCGGTGCAACGACATAGGGGATGACGTCGCCCGCCCGCTCGACACGGACCCGATCCCCGATTCGAATATCCTTGCTCTCGATCTCACTCAGGTTATGCAGCGAGGCGCGGCTGATCTCGACACCACCGATGCGGACGGGATCGAGCTGCGCTACCGGAGTCAAAGCACCGGTTCGGCCGACCTGCAGCTCGATATCCCGGATCGTGGAGGTTGCGCGACGGGGTTCGAACTTGTAGGCGATCGCCCAGCGTGGATCGCGGGTGCGCACACCCAGTTGCTCACGATGAGAAAGCCGATTCAGCTTGAAGACGACACCGTCGGCCTCGTACGCAAGATCATCTCGTCGTTCCTCCATCGACGCCTGATACTCGATCGCATCTTCAATGTCCGAGCAGAGGCGGTTGTGTTCCCTGTTGATCTTCAAGCCCCAGCCCGGCAGTTTCTCGAGCATCTCCCAGTGGGTCTCGGCCTGGCCGTCGCCGGCGTCCGGCACCTCGTACAGGAATATATGCAGCGGACGATCAGCCGTCACCTGGGGGTCGAGCTGGCGAAGGGAGCCGGCGGCGGCATTGCGTGGGTTGGCGAACGTCTTCTCCCCTTGATCTTCCCGCTCTTGGTTGAACTTCTCGAACTCCTGTTTGCGCATGTAGACCTCGCCGCGCACGACCAGGCGTTTGGGCACGCCGTTTCCTTCGTCGTCTCGCAGTACCAGAGGAACCTCACCGATAGTCTTCACGTTGGCCGTGACGTCCTCCCCCGTCTCGCCGTCCCCCCGCGTGGAGGCCACCGACAGACTGCCGTCCTCATAGATCAGTTCGACTGCGAGACCGTCATATTTGGGCTCGGCCACATACTCGAGGCTCTCCTCTCCGAGTTCCTTCCGGCAGTTTCGATCGAAATCGCGGAGATCGTCTTTCTGGTCGACAGCTTTGAGGCTCAGCATCCGACTCGGATGATCGACGAGCCCCAGTTCGTCGCGAGGCTCGGCTCCGACGCGCTGGGTCGGAGAGTCGTCGGTGCGCAGATCAGGGTATTTCTCTTCAATTTGCTCGAGATTCTGGAGCAATGTGTCGTATTCGGAGTCGGAGATGACCGGATCATCGAGGACGTAGTACTGGTGGTTGTGGAATCGAATGGATGCTCGGAGACGCTCGGCGGCCTCTCGAGCCGAGGATTTCGAGTCGATCGAATCGATGTCGACATGCGGGTTCTGTTCAACCTGTTGCGTGGTCATCGCGTGGTTCCTCCGAAACGCTCATTTGGTCTGGCGAGCCAACTTGCCTAACCGTTTCTCGAGCTGTCGGGCTGTCCGGGTATTGAGGACGTGCTTCTTTTCGATCCAGCCCCGCCGCGCCGCATGGACGCCGAACGGCATGAGATCGAGCTCTGACGTACGATGGGCATCCGTGCTGATCGTGAACTCGACTCCGGCTTTCATGGCTTCCCTGCAAATCCGATCCGGCAGGTCGAGTCGGTCTGGTTGTGCATTGATTTCGAGGAGAACGCGATGTTCCACGCAGGCATCGAAGATCCGGTCGGGGTCGAAGTCCATCGGTTCCCGTTTGCCGATGACTCGACCGAGGGGATGTCCGATACAGTGCACGAGCCCGCTGGAAATGGCCCGAATCAGGCGATCCGTGTTCTTCTTCCTGTCCAGGTTCATGTTGTAGTGAATGCTGGCGACGACCCAGTCGAGGGCCTCGAGGGTCTTCTCCTCCAAATCGAGCTTGCCCGATTTCAGGATGTCGACCTCGATCCCGGCCAGCAGCCAGAAATCGTCGAGTTCCTCGTCGACCGCGCGTATTGCTTCGGCGTGCTCAAGGACTTCGTCGTCGTCGAGCCCACCCGCCATGGTCACCTTCTTCGAATGGTCGGTGATGGCGAGATACTGATAACCGCGGTCGATGGCCGCTTTGGCCATCTCTTCGATCGTGTTCTTCCCGTCGCTGGCATCGGTGTGAGACTGCAGGTCACCACGCATGTCCGAGACCTCGATCAGTGCAGGCAGTTGATCCGACTCCGCCGCCTCCACTTCTCCCTGGTCTTCGCGTAACTCGGGCGGGATCCAGGCCATCGAGAGGCGGTGGTAGACGGCTTCCTCGGTCTTGCCGGCGAGCAGATGATCACCACTGAACAGGCCGTACTCGTTGAGCTTCCAGTCGTTTTTCTGGGCCCGTTTGCGGATCGCGATGTTATGGGGCTTCGAGCCGGTGAAATAGATCAACGCAGAACCGAAGTCCTCCTCGGTGAAGAACCGGAAGTCGACCTGCAGCCCGCCGTTCAGGCGGACGGAAGTCTTCTCCTCTCCGCGAGAGAGGACGTCATCGATGTCGCCGTAGTCGAGGATTGCCTCGGTGGCCTTCGAACGGTCTCCGGCTGTGATCAGGATGTCCAGATCGCCGATCGTCTCCTTGTGTCTGCGAAGACTGCCCGCGACCTCCCATCGCTCGATTGCTTCGATCTGATCGAGATGGCGTCCCAATGCGGCGAGGTGCTCGGTAGCCGGCCGCAGGAGGAACCGGTTCGTGGTCTGTTTCAACATCTCGATGCCCTCGAGGATGCTCTGCTCGGTCTTCTCTCCAAGACCCTCGACGGAGCGGACCCGCTCGTCTCGGCAGGCTTCTTCCAACTCCTCGAGTGTGTTGACGCCGAGTTCTTCATGGATCTGCATGGCGGTGCGTGGTCCGACCTGCGGTATCTGGAGGAGTTCCGTCAACTCCTCGGGCACTCTGGATCGCAACTGCTCCAGCCGCTCACACGTTCCGGTTTCGAGGATCTCTCCAATCTTCTCGGCCATACCCTCGCCGATGTTGGGCAGTTCTGTCAGATCCTGCTCGTCGGCAATCTCCTCGATCCGCTGAGAGGCATCCCGGACGGTTCGAGCGGCCGCCCGGTAGGAACGGATGCGGAATTCGTTGCCGCCCTCCAGATCGATCAAATCGGCAATTTCATCGAAGATGTCGGCGATCTGAGTGTTTTCCATCGGAGGATCGTCCTCTGTGCCAGCGGTCCCTGGAGTCCACAGGGCCCAGGTTGCGGGCTCGGTCTGGGAAGCGGGGCGCAGAAGGTTGAAGACCTGCCCTTGTTACTATCCTAAACCCAACTTACCATTTGTCGGCTTCGCCTATCAAAGGCTGCCTTGGTGACATTGAAGTCTCCGTTTCGGGAGAGTATCATAGCAATAGACATACGTTGACGGACAAATCGATTTTGCGGGTTGCAGAACACATTCTGAGAGATAGTATTATGCAAGTACCACTGGAAGTCAGATATGACGATGATGTCGAACGATCTCCGAGGATCGATGAAGTGATATCTGAGCGGGCGCAGAAGCTCGACCGGTTTTGTGATCATATTATCAGTTGCCGGGTTGCGATCGAACGGCCGCATCACGCTGCATCGTCAGGAAGTCCCTATCGCGTCCGGATCGATGTGACGGTACCGCCCGGACACGAACTGGTTGTCGACAAAGGCCCGCCCAACGTCCCTTTTAACGAGACGCTGGACACCACGATCATCGAATCGTTCAGAGTGATGGAACGCCGGCTCAAGGAACTGAATGAACGTCAGCAGGGCGAGGTGAAAACTCATGATCGAACTGCCGGGTTCATCGTCCGACTATTCCCGGACCGCGGCTATGGCTTCCTCAAATCTGCGGAGGAGGATCAGGAGGTTTTCTTTCAGCGAAACGCGGTCGTCCATGATGAATTCGATCGTCTGGAGGTGGGCACCCAGGTCCGTTACATCGCCCAGAAGGGTGAAAAGGGGCCTCAGGCAAGCACTGTCCAGATCATCGACAAACCTGGACACCGGGTCAGCGAGGGCGAGGCCGTTTCGGTTCCGCCGGGATGGCAAAAGGAATGAAATGAGATCAGGCCCTGCACGCCGCGGATAGAAAGAGTCCCGACGAGGTGCCGGCCTGAGACAGCAATGAGAAAGGAAATGAAAGGATGGCTGAAATGAATTGGGATCAGATAGAAGGTAAATGGAAGCAGTATAAGGGTCAGGTGAGAGAGAAGTGGGCCAGTCTGACCGAAGACGATGTTGAGTGGATTTCGGGCAAACGCGATCGGTTGATCGGCAAGATCCAGGAACGCTACGGGCGCGGAAAGGAGGCTGTCGAGAAGCAGGTCGACGAATGGCGTCAGAAGCTGTCGGTCTAGTCTGTGAACGCGGACTGGCGGCAGCTCATCCATATCGGAACGTCGGGCTGGCACTATGAGCACTGGCAGCCCGCGTTCTATCCCGAGGATCTCTCCTCGGACGAGTTTCTGAATCACTATCAGCAGTACTTCGACACGGTCGAAATCAACAATTCCTTCTACAACCTGCCGTCCGCCGAGACGCTTGATTCGTGGAAGAAGCGGATTCCCGCTCATTTTCTGTTTGCCGTCAAGGGAAGCCGCTACATCACACACATGAAGAAGCTCAAGGATCCGTGCGAACCGGTTCGGAACTTTCTGGACCGCATGGAGGGTCTCGGGGACGCGCTGGGGCCCATCCTGTTCCAGCTGCCGCCTCACTGGCACTTGAATGTGAATCGTCTCGAAGCGTTTCTCGAGATTCTGCCGAGTTTTCGTTTTGCATTCGAGTTCCGGGATCCGAGCTGGTTCGATCCTCGAGTCTACGATCTGCTTGACGAGCCCGGGCTTGCTTTCTGTATCTATGATCTCGACGGGCAACTGTCACCTTTCGAAACCCCGGGTGGTTTTGTTTATGTGAGGCTGCACGGTCCCGACGGCGCTTACCAGGGTCGCTACGACACGCAGACTTTGGCCGGCTGGGCGGGGAGACTCTCGGGTTGGGCCCGCAAGGGACGGGACGTCTTCTGCTATTTCGATAACGACCAGGCAGGATACGCCGTACAGAACGCACTCGAACTGCGGGAGATGCTGAAGGGGAAGACGCATGCCTGAACTTCCGGACGTGGAGACCTTTCGGCGATACCTGAATTCGACCGGCCTGCATCAGGCGATTGCGCACACCCATGTCGAGTCGGTGCTGCTCGAGGAGGGCGTGACGCCGCAGCTGCTGCAGAGGAGGCTGAAGGGTGCGGAAATCATGGAGACGGACCGCCGGGGGAAGTATCTGTTCGGCCGGCTTACCAATGAGAACTGGCTCATTTTGCACTTCGGTATGACGGGATTTCTGCGCTATTTCCGGAATCGTGGTGAGGCCCCGGAACACACCCGGCTTCTCCTCGAGTTCGACAACGGGTATTTCCTGGCGTACGACTGCCAGCGTAAGCTCGGGACGATTACGGTCACGGAAGACCTGGAGCGATTCATTCGGAAGAAGGATCTCGGCCCCGACGCGTGGGGGCTCGGCTACTCATCGTTTCGGGACGCGCTCGAAGGTCGTCGGGGGATGATCAAGAGCGCACTGATGAATCAGAGCGTTCTCGCCGGGATCGGAAACGTCTACTCCGACGAGATTCTGTTTCAGGCACGGCTGCTTCCCGATGCGAGCGTCTCCGACCTGGACGATGATGCGCTCCGGCGGGTCTTCGATGCGATGACGGAAGTCCTTGAAACCACGGTCCGGTTCCAGGCGGATCCTGAACGATTCCCCGATTCCTATCTGACGCCGCGTCGAGAGGCAGGGGCCGAGTGTCCACGCTGCGACGGATCGATCGAAAGCAGCACGATCTCGGGTCGAACGACCTACTTCTGTGCTGCTTGCCAAGCGCAGCCGAACTGAGGCGCATGCCGGAAGAGGATCCGGACGAGAGGTCCGAGGTCGAAAACCGCGCACAGTCGCAGCCTGGAGTCAGTGCTCCTCGTTCAGCCAGGTCACGGCATGGCGGACGAGTTCCGTCTTGCTGTCGAGGCCGAGTTTGTGCTTGATATTCTCGTAGTGGGTGGAGACCGTCTTCGGGCTGATGAAGAGCCGGCGGGCGATCTCGCTGGTCTCACACCCTCGCCCCACGAGCTCGAAGATCTCGAGCTCCCTCCTGGACAGATGGGACAAGTGGGAGACCGAGGGCTCCGGCCTTGACGATCCGGCGTATTTGCGCAGGAACAGCTCTGAGACTTCCTGGCTGTAGTAGAGATGGCCGCCTGCGACCCGTCGAACGGCCGTCACAATCCGCTCCAGGGGTTCACGTTTGCTCACGTACCCGGCCGCCCCGGCGGAAAGTGCACGCTCCGCGTAGAGCTTTTCATCGTGAAAGGAGACGACGAGGAATCGGCACTGAGGCGAATCGGCACTGAGCTGTTTGATGAGATCGAGGCCGTTTCCCTCGTCCAGAGAAATGTCGACGATCAAGAGGTCGGGGCGGAGTTCATTGAAGGCCGCGAGAGCCTTGCGGAAATTGTCCGCCTGGCCGCAGACCTCGAAGCCCGGTTCTTCGGACAGTAGTGCCTGGAGCCCGAACCGGATGGCAGGATGATCGTCGACGATAAGGATCCTGACAGGGGCTCTCGGTGTAGGCATGAATGACCCTCCTCACTCCCTCTGCAGACTCTCGTGAAAAACGTGAAGTAGATACACGAAAAAGCCTGTCGATACTGTAGCCGAGTGGCCGGACTAAACGCAACAACGGACCGAGTTTGTGGAGAACCCGGTCCTTCCTGGACCAGGAAAGGTGCGTTCCGCCCTTCGACGGGCCGGCTCCCGCAGCCGGATCCTGTCGCGACGCAGTCTGCCGTTTGCTCCTTCTCACCAGCGAGACTAAGTCAAATTCCTATGGCTGATTGCGGTTTCTCCCAATTGTCGGGATCCTTCGCGAGACTCTAGTCTTGGAGTCGTTACTCGTCCCGCTGGTGTCCGGGGTCGGGATCGGCTCGCTAGTCCCTTCCTCGAGTGAGCGTCGTTTCCCGACCCCGGACCAAATGACAACGGGGTCGAACCCGAGAAACCACAGGAGGTTCGAAGATATGTCCCTCTGGGCGATCGTGCTGGCAGACGGTCATTGCAGCCGCATGGAAAAGCACATCGAGAAATGGTTCAGGACTTCCTGCCCAAAGCAGTTTTGCACCTTCTGTGGCACGCGTTCCATGTCGCTACATACCCTGCACAGGGCAGCTCGCATCGTCGAGCCCGAGAGAATCGTGACGGTTGTCTCCAAGGGGGATCGTCCTCTTCTTGGCGATGACGTCCCGGGTCGTTGCGTTGAGCAGCCCGAACGGCGCGGATCGGGCGTGGGCGTTTTCCTGGCGACGTCCGAGATACTTGCAGAGGATCCGGAGGCGACGGCCCTGATTCTACCGGCCGATCACTTCGTTTTTCCGGACGATCGTTTCGTCGAGCAGATCGAAGAGACGATCCGCCTGGCCAAGGCGTTTCCGCGCAAGTTGATTCTGAGCGGTATCAAGGCCGATCACCCGGAGACCGACTATGGCTGGGTCGAGCCGGGTCGGGCCTATGAGCATTCGAGCGGCTGGATCCAACGAACTCATGAAATCAACAGGTTTCATGAAAGGCCCTCGCCACGGGAAGCCGTTGAGTGGTGGAGATCCGGTTTCTATTGGAATACAAAGATCGTCACCACAAACCTGAAGGGACTGTGGGAGTTGGGTTGGCAACTCGTTCCCTCCGTTGTCTATCGATTCAACCAGTATCTGAACATTTTGTGCGGGATCCAGGACGGGGCGATTGGAGCCGACGAAAAGGACCTGTTCCTTTCCCTCGTATACGAAGACATACCCAGTACGGACCTGTCCGGCCAGATTCTAGCGCGAGCGACCAGGCAGAGCCTCTTTTTCAAATTGAGCGACCTTTACTGGAGCGACTGGGAGAGGCCGGAGAGAATTCTCGAGACCATCGAGCGATTCGGCCTCAAGCCAAACTTCCACACCGATTTCCTGCCCAGGCGGGGAGCGGTCAATCAGGCGCAACTTATAGGAAATAACTAAAACATAGAGGTAAACGGATGCTTCAACAACGTGTAGAGATAAAGCTGTCGGACGAGTCACCCCGGAAGAAACCCCGAGGGGATGAGAGCGCCCGCAAGCTCGCCATGGCAGTTCTGATTCAGGCCTTTCGAGATGTCATCAAGCCCAAGCGCTCCCGCTGGCCGCGCAAAGACGACTGGTACACGGACGCTCGGGAGTGGTTCGTCTCCGACGAGATTTATCCGGGCAGCTATCGCTGGTGCTGTGATGCGCTGAAGTATGACCCCGACCGATTCCGGATCTGGCTCCGCGACTACTACGACAGCACCAAGGAACGCCAGGACAGGATCTGTCGGTCGTTAGGGCAGTTGCAGATTCCCAGGTCCTGAGATTTGGGAGCTTTGCCGCTCGTGTCTCCCCAGCGGTTGCTGCGGAACCTCGGCATCATGGCATGACCTTTTCATTCATTCCTGAGCAACGTGTGGAAGTTCCACCGATCGAGTTCAAGCCGAGGGTGGAACTGCCGGCGGCGCACTCTGCCCTGATCGTGATCGACATGCAAAACGATTTCGTCCACGAGAACGGCAGCCTCGTTTGTCCTACGGCAAAACAGACGGTCCCCAGGATCCTCGACCTTCTCGAGGCAGCCCGCAGTTCGGGAGCCCACGTCGTCTACACCCAGGATACGCAGATCGAAGACGATCCGGAGTTCCAGATCTGGCCGCAGCACTGTGTCAAAGGGACCTGGGGCTGGAGAATCATTGAAGACCTGCAACCGCTGGACGGCGAATTGATTTGCCCGAAGAACCGGTACGATGGATTCTACGGCACCTGGCTGGACCATTTCCTCAATCGGGTCTGGCAGGTGCAGCATGTGGTGATCGTTGGTACGGTGGCGAACATCTGCGTCCTTCACACGGCGGCCTCCGCCGGGCTGCGATGGTACGACGTGACAGTTCCAGCGGATGGGATCTCGGCGCTCACGGCGTTCGATCAGGCCCTGACCCTTCGGCAGACCTCCTATCTCTATAACGGTTCCGTCGTGAAGAGTACGGCCGACATAGGGTTCCAAAGCGGATAGAAGAATACGCGGTCCGTTGAAAAGGTGGCGGACCCGTCGTCGAGGATCACAGCCCGGCCTCGATTGTCGCTCCCGCAGTTATCGCACCAAATCCGCGAGCAGCACCTCCCGGGAGATGTCCCTGAGATATTGCTGTGATTTCTGTGCCCGGCCGAGAATCTGGTCCTCCGGAATATCGCCTGAAAGCTCCAAGACGAACGCACCGTGGAAGCCCCGGTTTTGTAGCTGGCGGAGCAGGGCCCTCCAGTCGATCGACCCCTCTCCCGGAGGGAGATGGTCATCTCCCTTTCCCCGGTTGTCATGAGCGTGGACCATCCAGAGATGACCCGAAAGCTTATGAACGACTGTCGACAGATCGCCCGAAAGATAGGCATGACCGGTGTCGAGACAGATCCCGACCTGGGTGGTTTCGAGTGATCCCAGGATCCAGAGCAGATCCCGAACATGGCCGGCGAACAAGTGTGGCAACATGTTTTCGAGCACGAGGCCGAGACCCAGTTCCGTGCAGCGTTTTGCGACTCGGTTTAGGTCTCGCGCCGCGTTTTCGAGACGGCTCAGCCGCTCCGAGTGTGGGATACCGCTCCGCTCCGGGCCAGGATGAATGACGAAGTAACCGACTCCCAGGATGGCGGCGGCCTCCGCCGCGTTCAGGATCTCCTGAACCGCTCGGCGCCGCTCCGACTCGTCCGGATGGCTGATATCGATATGATCCGCGAAAGGTGCGTGGAAGGAATAGGGTTCGAGCCGAAGTTCGCGGATTCGGCGGGCGGCGGACTCGACAGCGGAGCGGTCGTGGTAGTCGAGATGCTTGGCGGCCGAGCAGATCTCGATAAGATTGAAACCGCTCCGTTGGATTCCGTCGAGAGAGTCAAGGATGTTTCTCTGGTAAAAACAGCCGGTTGAAAGGCCTACAGGCCAGTCGCTCATGTTTCCTCCTCATCAATAGTGAATCTCTGAAATCGTCCATCACACAACCGGTTTCGGGCTGGACGCACTCGCCCTTCTCCTTGGTGGACCGGCAGTTGAAGTCCACCGCCTCGTCTCGGCCGACGTGAATCAGGCCACCAAACAGCCGCACATAGAAATCGGCACGCGAGGCGGGGTCGTAGAAACGCCAGCGCTCACCCCATCCGAAGTCCCTCTCATATTTCGACCGGATCAGTCCGGCGATGTGACGGGGGTGCCACCCGAGGGCCAGGAAGGCTCGGGTCAGCATCTGAATGCAGGAAAGGTTGAGCAGATGATCGTTGGGCTCGTCCAGGATGACCCGGATGCATATGGGGAGGATCTCCAACGGGGTTCGATCGTAAGACGAGGTCCATCTCTTCGGTGGCTCGTGTTCCTGTGAATAGAACCAGCGGTGGAATTTGGCCAGCTCCGATTCCGCGTAGGCCTGGATCAGCGCGTTCGTGCCCTCGTCCTGCGTGGGAATGCGTGTCGAGGATTCGACCGCGATTCTCCGAACGTCGTCGACGCTTCGCATCGATCGAATGCCTGAAGCAATTGTTTCGTTGCGGTCGACCGGGAGCACGAAGAGGGTCGGAAGCTGTGTCACGACATGCTCGCCGATCTGTAGTCCGCGACGCTTCGGCTTCTGATAGGCACTGAAGGGGAGTCCGGTTTTGCGGGTATGCAGCGGGTCTCCGTACTCTGAAACGTCGATGGAGACGATCTCTCTCCCCGTCCCGCCGGTCCGACAACCAGGTCGGTGATCTGCACCGGGATCGGACATCGACTCACGGACGAGGCTTGGATCTGATGGCTAAGGAACTCGATGACCTGGCCCAGACCGGCGAACGCCCGGGCAAGCTGCGGAGTGACGTGTTCGCCCGAAGGTGCACCGATTTCGACGCCACGCTCCTCGAGAGACTTCGAAATCCGACCAAGCCGGCC
This sequence comes from uncultured Acidobacteriota bacterium, assembly GCA_963823995.1. GTDB lineage: Bacteria > Acidobacteriota > UBA6911 > RPQK01 > JAPXNP01 > JARRKC01. The sequence continues at coordinate 1,654,645 of CAWGNQ010000005.1, read as the reverse complement.
AAGTTTCCGGAATGCGCTCGACGACTGGCGGATTTGCCAGACAAAGTGGTGACCTCGGCCGCTGAGCAGGTGAAGACACCGGATTCCGAACCGATCGAGCAGATCGTAGATCGAATCGACGACCGGGGATTGCATTTCGAAACTGCGTTGCGGGTCGAGGTAAGGTTCCCCGGGAAAGTCGAAATTGACGTATTCTAGATCCAGGTGGACCAGCAGATGCTCTCGGTCCCAAAGCGAGCGAGTCAGATCCCGTTGCTCATCAAGGCATTGGTAGAGCTCCCCGACAGGATGGACGTTCCACTGCCAGACGATGTCGTCTTCCTGCTCGGCCAGGTAGATGGCCGTCGCCGACTCCGGGGAGTCGCCGCCCAGAAACTCGGTCATCCGCGCTCGGACATGGGGATCGGCATAGAGGCCGGACGGCACGCTCATCTGAAACCTCCGGCAGGATGTGATGATTCAGCGTCGGCGCTCATACCATTCTATACCGCATTCGCCGCGACCAGCGTAGCGTCGGCGCGATCTCGATATACTGGGGGAAAGGAACGCCAACAGACTCGTCGAAACATCCCGGCGAGAGGGAGGAGCCACGATGGAAAAGCCGGTAGAGAACCGAGCATTGCTGACATCATCGGTCATAGGCCTTACGGTCTTCAATCCGGCCGGTGAGCGGTTAGGAAGAATTGACGACTTCGTCCTCGATATGGGGACGGGCCGGATTGCCTACGCGATTATGGAATCGGCCGGGTTCCTGAAGGGTGGCGAGCGACTGTTTGCCGTGCCCATCCAATCGATGAAGCTGGATCTCGAACAAGAGCGGTTTGTTCTGGACGCGGACAAACCAAAACTCGAGAACGCTCCGGGCTTCGACCGCGATCATTTTCCCCGGATGGGGGATCGTCGCTGGGGCGCGGCGATCCACGCCTACTTCGGCGAGAAACCCTATTGGGAGTGATGCCGCAGCGGAGCCGCAGCGGAGGGACAACATGGCCGACTTCGAAGATGTGACACGGATTTCCGAAACCCTCTGGGAGATCTCTCCGGACTTCAAGGAGGGGATGAGGGTCCCGGCCCGCATCATTGCCTCGGAGAAGCTCTTCCAGGATATGGACCAAGCTGTGGTCGATCAGGTGACGAACGTCGCCACGCTTCCGGGAATCGTCAAATACGCCTATTGCATGCCCGATGGTCATTTTGGGTACGGCTTTCCCATTGGTGGCGTTGCTGCCATGGATCCGAGCAAAGGCGGAGTGATCTCGCCGGGTGGAATCGGCTTCGACATCAACTGCGGGATGAGGCTGGTCAGGACCGGGTTAACCTCGGAAGAAGTCCAGCCAAAGATCCGAGAGCTGGTCGAAGCGCTCTACCAGAAAGTCCCCTCCGGCGTGGGAAGCAGTGGGGCACTCCCGGTCTCGAAGAAGCAGTTTCGTGAGCTGGTGGAAGAGGGTGCGGGCTGGTGTGTCCGAAAAGGCTACGGCCGGCCCGAGGACCTGGAATTCACGGAGAACCGGGGATGTGTTGAAGGTGCCGATGCTTCGAAGATCAGCAACAAATCGGTTGAACGTGGCTTCAATCAGGTGGGAACGCTCGGTTCGGGGAATCATTATCTCGAAGTGCAGGTCATTCGGCCCGAACATGTTGCCGATCCGGACGCCGCTGCGCGTTTCGGTTTGGATATTCCCAATCAGGTGGTCGTGATGTTCCATTGTGGAAGCCGGGGATTCGGACATCAGGTGGCGACCGACTACCTCCAACTTTTCCTGAAGGTGATGCAGTCGAAGTACGGGATTCGTATTCGGGACCGTGAACTGGCGTGCGCCCCGTTCGATTCACCCGAGGGTCAGGACTATTTCGCCGCCATGAAGTGCGGTCTGAACATGTCGTTCGCCAACCGTCAGGTGATCCTGCACCACGTGCGCGAGGCTTTCTCCGAAGTCTTTGGCAAGTCTGAGGAAAGACTGGGGCTGGACATGGTTTACGACGTCTCCCACAACACCGCCAAACTCGAGAAGCACCGGGTCGACGAAGACGAGAAAGAACTGCTCGTTCACCGAAAAGGGGCGACGCCCGCCCTGGCTCCCGGCGCAGAAGAGTTGCCGGCACGCTTTCGGGATCTGGGCCAGCCGGTCATCATCGGTGGCAGCATGGAGACGGGCTCGTATCTGCTGGTCGGGGTGAGAGGAGGAAGTGAGACCTTCTTCAGCACGGCCCACGGCAGCGGACGTTGCATGAGCCGCACCAAGGCCAGAAAGACCTGGCGGGGCCAGGACCTCCAGCGGGACCTGGAGAACCAGGGTATCTACGTTCGAACGGGTTCCTATCGGGGGCTGGCCGAAGAAGCCGGGGGCGCCTACAAGAACATCGACGATGTGGTGGAGGCGACCCGTCGGGCCGGTCTGAGTCGGCCCGTCGTTCGTCTCGTCCCCATCGGCAACGTCAAGGGTTGACTCGGGTCATCGGGGACCGGTGCCGCCAGGAGGGGGAAGCGAATCGTGCCGTACACCTACCTCGAGGATATCGCCACCGCCGACGTCGCGTTCGAGGCGACCGGCCGGGATCTCGCAGAGCTCTTCCGTGATGCGGCCGATGCACAACTTGCGACGATGATCGACTGTCTCGATTCGGTCGAGCCCCGGGTCGAGAAGACGATCGAGTTGGAACACTCCGAGCCGGATCTGCTGCTGTTCGATCTTCTTCAGGAGTTGATCTTCTACAAGGACGCGGAACGGCTGCTCCTGAGAATCGACCGCGTCCGAGTGCGGCAAGGCAAAGGCGCCGTCTCACTTCGCGCCGTGGCGAAGGGTGAAATGCTCGACCCTGAACGCCACGAACAGTGTGCGGACGTCAAAGCCGTTACACTCCATCAATTCGTCGTCGAGAGGACGGCGCACGGCTGGCGGTGCCAGGTCATTCTCGATGTGTAGAAATTTCGAACGGGTCGGGCGATGGGCGCCCTGCGGGTTCCCGGTTCCCATAGACCGTATGATCCATCGGAAAAAGTCATTGATCCCGCAAAGCGCCCCTTTTCAATGAGTAAGGGGAAAGTTGAGTTAATTGGATAATAAGACAATTCATATTGTCTACGATGTTCACCCGGGACCGACCTGCCGGTCCGACCGTTGAAGTCCTGGATTTCAAGGGAGATCCATCCCGTTCGCGCACTCTGGCCTTGAAATTGCTCGCCTGCCCATCATTCATCTCACATCTCAGGTGCGTCACTAACCCAGGAGGGGCCATGTCTACGAAGCGAATTGCAGCGCTCATCATTCTATGTTTTCCCATCATCCTGCTTTCCGATCAGGTGCGGGGTCAGGGCTGAATCCTCGCCAGACAGAGCGCGCCCGTGATTGGCGCGCATGGAGGGCCCTACTTCCGTCCCGGAACCACCCAGATCAGCATCGGCTACCGCTGGCAGCGTTCGGACCGGCATTTCGTCGGTGCCGACGAACAGCCTCAGCGACAGGCCGAAGGCAGCCAGGTCATCAACAACATCAACCTGGTCGACTTCAACGCAACCTACGCCTTCAGCGACCGGTTCAGCCTCGGAGCCAGCATCCCGATCATCTTCACCTCGCGACAGCAGACGCTGCGCAACGACGCCCGGGAAATTGTCGGCCGCTACGCCACCCATTCGTCCGGCATCAGTGATATGTCCGTGGTGGGTCGTTACTGGCTCGGGACGCCTGAAGAGCATCCGGACCAAAACGTCTCCGTCGGGTTCGGCATCAAACTTCCGACCGGAAATTCGGACGCGGTGGATGCCTTTCCGACTTTTGGAGGTCCGGCGATCGTCCACTCGGTGGATCAGTCGATCCAGCCAGGAGACGGCGGAGTCGGCGTCGTTCTGGAGATGCAGGGGTTCAAACAGGTGTTGGATCGGGCGACGATGTACGGCTCGTTCGTCTATCTGGTCAATCCCAGAGAGACCAACGGCACGGACACCGCTCGCAGTCGTGCGTCCGAGGCGATCATGTCGGTGCCGGACCAGTACATGGGAGCCGTGGGCATGCTCGCGCCTCTGAAACTGAACTGGGGCCTGGCGGGAGGACTCGGTCTTCGGATCGAGGGAGTGCCGGCCCGTGATCTGATCGGTGGGAGTCTGGGTTTCCGCCGGCCAGGCTACGCGGTGTCGGCGCAGCCTTCGCTGGTCTGGACGCATGGCGCGAACACCATCAACATCAGTGTGCCGATCGCTCTCTATCGGAACCGGACGGTCAGTGTCTCTGATATGCAGGACGGACGGCACGGCGATGCCGCCTTCGCCGACTATTTCGTACTCGTCGCCTTGTCGCGCCGGTTCGACTAGCGGTGCCGCCCGCAGCCGGCCTTCGGTTCTCGCCCGTGGGGTCCTCCAACCTTGAAGGGAGGATCCTTCGGGAACGAGGGCTCAGAAATTGCGCCGGGCTTCCACCCGGCGCTTGGCGGAATTGTAGAAGAACCGAACCGCGGAATAGGTCTTCGTGACCGGGAAAGTCGCCCCGTCGATCATGAAGACCACACCTGGGTAGACGGCGCCGATTACCTCAATGGAGGCGGGTGAGCCGCTCCTGATCTGCCGATCACGGTCCTTTTCCGCTTCGGCCAGTTTTTCTTCGATCTCCCTGCACTCGGCTTCCAGCCCCCGATGCAGTCTGAGCAGCTTTCGAACGGAGGTTCGGCGCTCCTTCAATCGCGAAATTTGCTCCGCAAGCGCCGGATTGGGCACCTCGGAGTACTCCGCTTCCGCCGTATCGATCAAGCCACAGAGCCGCTCGAGCAGATCGCCTTCCGTCGCGGCTCCGAGGCGGGCGCGGATCTGCTTGAGCGGCTCGAGCTTCTCGTTCAACGCAGTTGTCAGCAGACTGATGCGGCGTGTGCCGCGACCGATACGGACGGTCGTGGGCACGCCGGTCGACGAGCCGAGGGCGATCGTTACGATGCCGCCATCAGCTTCGATCTCGCCGCCGACGATGGCGCCGGGTCGGCCCGTCAGCTTGAGCGTGCCGCTGACCTTGACCCGAGACTGGATCAATTCTCGATCGACCATCAGATTTCCATCGCACACCAGGTCCGCATTCTGGATGTAGGCTGCATGGATGTCCTTGGCCGCACGGACGGTTGCGCCCTCTTTGCCGATAATGGCGTCGCGAACGACGAGTGTGCCACCGGCCTCGACCGTTCCGCCTTCGACGGAACGCCCGATTTCGACGTCTCCTCCGGCTGTGACCCGGAAGCCCGCCAGGACGGAACCTTCGACGAAGACGTTCCCGGAATCGTTACCGATATTTCCTGAATGGTAGTCGACGTCACCGGAGACTCGAAAAGAATTCGACACGTCGATGGACATGCCTTCGACGACGAGTGCGCCGCCGTGATTCGCAACGATGGCGCCGTCTTCTTCCCGCGCTCCAGGTCCGAGTCTCAACTCCACGGGCCTTCCCGGCCGGGCGGAAATCTCCTGCCCGGACACGCCGAGGCCGGGCTTTCCCGCAGTGTGAGGCAGGACTACCGCGATCTGATCGTCCTTGTGGACCCGATGCAGGCGGTTCTGTTCCTTGAAATCGATCCTCCCGCGATCGTCCAGCGTTCCCACCCGCTCCTCGATATCCAGGGTGAACATGATCTGTCCGTCTCGACCTGGCTCCGGTGCCACGCCGCGAGCGACACAGACGTCCCTTTGCACCGCGGAACTATGCTGAGCAGCGTCCAGAGCGGAGCCGAGTGCCTCGAGGTCCATGAACCGGCGCTGAACGCCGTCCGCCTCCAGAGCACCGATCAGATCGCCTTCCTGGAGGGTTTGTCCGCCGATTGCGAGGGGGTAGACGTCCATGATGCACGTCAGCCCTTCCTCCTCCAGACGAACGCCCGGAGACACAGAAACGCGATCGCCCTCGATGAGTGGCTCGCCGTAGACCGTCGCAATGACTTCCGTCGCGTCCTCGCTGAGACGGCAGTGACCGCCGGGTCGGAGCTGAATCTCGGGAAGAGCCTCTGCCGCCGGGATCGAAGCGCCGGTGACGTCCCGTCCCGGTTGCGGCTGCCGTGTAGGCACGAGACGGGCAAACACGTCGCCCGGCAGAGCCGCATTCACTTCCGAATCCCCGATCCTCTCGATTCGACCCGGTTCACCGGCCGACGGAGCGAGGCCGCGAGCCAGGATCAGACCGGTATCGCATTCTCCGGTTTCCTCGAAGGTTGCGACCAACGCCGCCACGGCCTCATCCTGAACTCCGTAAAAGATCCCTTCCTGAGTGAGTCGATCGCGCAGCAGCTGCTGACTGAACGGTCGACCATTTCCGGCAGGAGGATGAATCGAACGCACCGTCACCGACAGGAGATCCTTGGAAACGGTGAAATCTATCCGAGCGTCGACGTCCGACTTCTCGGATGCATCGAGATCCCTCCCGGGGTCACCCCGCGTACTTTCATCGTCCGCGGTCTGAGCTTCCCGCTCGAGAGGGCGGTCTTGAAACTCTGCCATATCCGTACCCTGCCGGCCCCGTGTTGGTCTCCATTCTGGACCAGGGCTCTGACGCGTCCGACGCTTGAGTCCGATTCGAAGCTGCCCTATAAAGGGAGCCGAAAGATCGTTTGCTGCGAAGGAGAAAATTCATGTCCTCGAAGCGGGTTGCGTGGCCGCTGTTGCTCACCGCCCTGTGTCTGCTCTTGCCCCTCTTTGGGTTTCTGTTCGGCGAAGAGGGATCGGCGGTTCGGGTCTGGGAACAGGATGTCGTCATTCCGACTTATCTTTCCGGCGACCCGGAACCGAATCCCATGTTCTACTTCGGCCGCGTCTCCCAGGGGGCGCGGGGGAAGATCTACCCGTATCCGCTCTATGACTCGCTGACCGGCCGGAAAGCGGACAGGACCTACCGGATGGTCTATCTGGAAAACGAGTACGTCAAAATCGGCGTGCTGCCGGAGATCGGCGGTCGCATCTTCGAAGGGGTCGACAAGACCAACGGGTACGACTTCATCTATCGGCAGCACGTGATCAAACCCGCACTCATCGGACTGATCGGGGCCTGGATCTCGGGCGGCGTCGAGTGGAACATCCCGCACCATCATCGCGCCACGACCTTTCTGCCGGTTCAGTATCGAATTGAGAAGCATCCCGACGGCAGCAAGACCGTCTGGGTGGGAGAGTTGGAAATCCGCCATCGCATGCGCTGGGCGGTCGGCTATACGCTTCGGCCTGGAAAGTCCTACCTGGAGGCATCCTTGCGAATCGTCAACCGGACACCGGTCGCCGAGACGATGCTTTGCTTCGCCAATGTTGCCGTACACGCGACCCCCGAATACCAGGTGATCTTCCCTCCGGACACCGAATACGTCACGCATCACTCCAAAAGGCAATTCACGACCTGGCCGATCGCGAAGGGCTCCTACGGAGGGGCCGATTTCGGTCAGGGCGTCGACGTGAGCTGGTACAAAAATCACATGTCGGCGAACTCCATGTTCGCCTGGAACTACTGGGACGACTTCTTCGCCGGCTACGACCACGGCAAAGAAGCGGGAATCATGAGCATCGCGAACCACCACATCGTTCCCGGTAAGAAGCTCTGGACCTGGGGCAACGGACCCCGGGGAAGAATGTGGGACAAGATCCTGACCGACGACGATGGTCCCTACATCGAGCTGATGGTCGGCGCCTATTCGGACAACCAGCCCGACTACAGCTGGCTGCAGCCCTTCGAGACGAAGTCTTTCAGCATGTACTGGTATCCGTTTCGGGAGATCGGCGGCGTCAAGAAGGCCAACCTCGACGCCGCCGTCAATCTGGAGCTTCCAGACGAGGGGCCGGCCCGCCTCGGCTTCTGTACGACGTCTGCCCATCCGGCGGCGACCGTGCGACTGACAGAGGGGGATCGGGTGCTGCTGGAACGCACTGTTGCCATCGATCCGGCCCACCCGTTCATCGAGGAGGTTGCTCTTCCCGATCGTCCAAACAAGCCGGCGCTTCGCGCGTCTCTGACCGTCGATGGAAAGGAACTGGTCGCCTACTCGCCCGAACCTCCGAGAGACGATCCGATGCCGGAGGCGGTCACGGAACCCCCGCCGCCCGAGAAGATCGAGACGAATGAAGAGCTCTATCTCACGGGCCGTCGCATCGAACAGTTCCATAACGCCCGGCTCGACTCCGAATCCTACTGGAAGGAAGGGCTTCGCCGTGATCCGGGCGATGTGCGCATCAATACGGCCCTGGGAATCCGCGATTTCAAGGAAGCCCGCTACGAGGAGGCCGAGCAGCTCTTTCGCAAGGCGCTGGAGCGCTTGACCGCGCGCTACACGACACCTGAAGATGCCAAGCCTCTCTACTACCTGGGGTTGAGCCTGAAAGCCCAGGGGCGGATGGACGAAGCCTTCGATCAGCTCTATCTTGCGACCTGGAGCGCCGCCTGGCGCAGCCCGGCCTATTTCGCACTGGCGCAGATTGCAGCAGGCCGGGGGGAGTTTTCCCGGGCTCTCGATCTCGTCGATCGATCGCTCGAGGCCAATACGCTGAACCTGCGAGCCCTGAACCTGAAAGCGGCTATCCTGCGGCACCTTGGCCGCTCCGACGAAGCCGTTCGTCTGCTCGAGACATCCGTGCACGACGTCGATCCTCTGGACGTCCGCACACTTGCCGAGCGCCGGCTGGCTTCCGGGAAATCGGCGGACCGAGAAGCGCTCGTCGACACGATGCAGGAACATCCCGTGACGGCCGAGGAGACGGCCGCCGAATACCTGAGCGCGGGGCTCTGGCAGGACGGAGCGCGGGTTCTGGGTGAGCTCGTCGGCAACCAGTCGGATGAGAGTCCCATGTCTCCGATGGTTCTCTATTACCTCGGTTACTTCGAAGACCGCCTGGGTGATCGGGATCGGGCCGGCGAGCTCTACCGTCGAGCCTCCCGGCTTTCGCCGGAGTACGTCTTCCCCTTTGAGCCTGAGGCGATCCCGATACTGCGTCGGGCGATGGAGGTAAACCCCAAGGATGCACGGGCGCCCTACTATCTCGGGAACCTGCTCTTCGACTGGCAGCCGGATGAGGCTGTCTCCCTTTGGGATCGCTCGGTCGCCCTCGATCCGTCGTATCCGGTCGTTCATCGCAATCTGGCCATTGCCTGGTCCCATCGATCTGCCGGGAACGATCTTCAGAAAGCCGTCGATCAGCTGGAGCGGGCCGTCTCACTGTCTGAGAAGTACGCCCTGCATTTCGTCGAACTGGATGAACTCTACGAGGCGGTCGGCGCCCCCCTGGAGAAGCGACTGAACCTCCTCGAAGCGAATCACGAGATCGTGGCGAAGCGCGATGACGGTGTGGCCCGGGAAATCGCCCTCGAGGTGGCGGCGCGAAAATATGACGACGCCATCCGACTCATGAAAGACCGGCGATTCAATATCTGGGAGGGCGGGACTCTCGACGTGGCCGGCAGCTGGACCGATGCCCATCTGCTTCGCGGTCAGCGAAGTCTGGAGTCCGAGAAGACCGAGGAGGCCTTGGCCGACTTCCGGGCGGCCGGCGAGATTCCGGACAATCTTCCGTCCGAAGACCGGGGATCGGGTCGCCGGCTGGCCGAGCTCGATTACTGGATCGGCACGGCTCTGGAGAAAGCCGGGAAATTCGCGGAGGCAAGGCAGGTTTGGAAAGAGGCGATCGGGAAGCTGGATGCCACGTCGAGGAATCATGCCGACCGGTTGTCGGGCCCAGGAGGGGTGCAGCGTTTTTACGAGGGAGCCATTCTGCAGAAGCTTGGCCGCGCAAGCGAAGCGACGAATCTTTTCCAGGGACTCCTGGAATCGGCTCACAAGGGTGTTGAGAACAGCCAATTGAACATGAACGGTGGGCCATCGGCCGCCGATCTGGGAGCCCAGCGAAACCGACTTGCCTCGGCCCACTACCTCACCGGCTTGGCGCACCAGGGCCTCGGCGAGCCGGCCCGGGCGAAAGCGAAGTTCCAGAAAGCTCTCGATGTGGATCCGTGTCTGGTCGGGGCCTATCTCAGGGATTGAAAACGATCGGACGGCCTGGGACTAGGGGACGACCTGGAACCCGTGGGACACACCGGACAGATGGGACGTGTTCAATCGGTACGGGCTCATGGTGTGTCGACTCGTACGGCAAGGCTCCCATAGGTCTCCCATAGGTCCCAGACCGTCCCGTTTTTCGGAAGGTTCGCTTCCTCGGTGAACTTTTTATGACTTTGGAGGAGCAACAAAGACCCGCGAGGAGGTCGATGTCGGGGTGTCTCGACAGCTGCCTCTCTTCATCGTACACTCCAGGGCGACGGAAGCTCCGGAATACGCACCACACACAAGGGGGTAGCGAGCGTGAAGAAACTACTGATCAGCGTGATTCTGTTTCTGACATTCATGGTCATCGGACTGGCGGCGGGCATCGACGGTCGCTGGGAGGGGACCTTCTCGTCACCCGACGGCGACATGGATCTCGTCTTCAACTTCAAAGCAGATGGTCAGAACCTGACCGGGTCGGTCGATTCTCAGATGGGCGAAATGCCCATTTCGAACGGCAAGATCAACGGCGACGAGTTCTCCTTCGACGTGGATGCCATGGGAGAGGCGATTACCCATAAGGGCAAGGTCGACGGCGACAAGATCCACCTGAACGTTTCCAGTTCCTTCGGGGAATGGGAACTGGATATCTCCAGGGCGAAGGAGCAGTAGTGCTTCCGAGAACTTGAGAACTACGATTTGCGATTTGAGATTTGAGCGCGGCATGTGGCCGCGGCCCGCGCCCAGTTCAATCAGAGGATGGAGCTTTGGGCGTGGTACGACTGCGGCGCAGCCGCTTTCGAGTGCGGAAGCAGCGCTTCCGCTTTTCGCAGGGAAGCTCAAGAATTATCAGTAACCCACATCCCGATCGAAGGGCCCGGTGCGGATCCTCCGGTCTTTGGACGGCTGCCGAAGTGGCGTCAGGATTGGGAAACCACGTCGAACCGAAAGCGAAAGCAAGCTTTCGCACTCCAAAGCGGCTTCGCCGCAGTCCGGAGGCGTGTCCGCGAAACCCGGAACCCGAAAACCTGAATAATAAGTACTATAAGCCTCGTCCCTCTATCTCTCTCCCGAGGAGGCAACCCAATGCGTAAAGCAACTCTCTTCACACTTTTGGCCGCCCTCGCCGTCTCCGTGCTTTTGATGGCCCAGGGTCCGCCGAAATATAAGGATGCTTCGGTCCCGGTGGACGAACGCGTTGCCGACCTCGTCTCGCGCATGACCCTGCAGGAAAAGGTCGCACAGCTAAGCTCCTATCGTTCCCGGAGCGCCAACGCCTTCGATGAGGAAGGGAATTTCACTCCCGGTGAGGACGCCGAAGGGCTCCAGAACGGAGTCGGTGCGTTCAGTTCGCGCGCTCTGTTGTCGAGCCCCTCGATCCGCTGGCACGCACGGGCCATCAACAGTTTTCAGCGCTACCTGATCGAAAAGACACGCCTCGGGATCCCGGCGTTCGTCTTCGCTGAAGCGCTGCACGGTTTCATGGCGGCCAAAGCGACGAGCTTTCCTCAGGCCGTGGGTCTGGGCAGCACCTGGGATACGGAGCTGATCGAGCAGGTTTTCACGGCGGCGGCACTCGAAGCTCATATGCGCGGCGTTCGCCAGGTGCTGGCACCGGTCGCCGACCTGTCCCGCGATCCCCGCTGGGGTCGCACCGAGGAATGCTACAGCGAAGACCCGTATCTGACTTCGCGAATGACCATGGCTTCTGTATTCGGCATGCAGGGCCATACGCTGCCGATGGACGATGAGCACATTGCGGTCACGTTGAAACACTTCGCCGGACACGGTCAGCCGGAAGGAGGCCGCAATCAGGCCCCGGTCAACTACTCGGAGCGCTATTTTCGAGACACCCACCTCTATCCCTTCGAGATGGCCATAACCAGAGCCCATGCTCAGTCGGTCATGGCCTCCTACAACGAATGGAACGGGATCCCCAACCATGTCAATCACAAGCTGCTGACGGACATATTGAGGGGTGAGTGGGGATTCAAGGGCTACGTGATGAGCGACGGCGGGGGCCTTGATTTGACTTACCAGGTACACCATGCGGCCGCAGGTCCGGCCGAGTCGGGCGCTCTCTCGATTGCCGCCGGAGTCGACTATGATCTGGGAAGTCGCGGCTGCTTCAGCCAACTCGTGGATCAGGCTCGCCAAGGGCAGGTGGCCGAGGCTTCGATCGACCGGGCCGTCTCCAGCGTCCTGCGGGTAAAATTCAATGCGGGTCTGTTCGACCAGCCTTACGTGGATGCGGATCGGGTCGAACAGGTCACCAACAGTCCGGAACATAAGGCGTTGGCCTTGAAAGCCGGACATGAGGCCATGATCCTCCTCAAGAATGAGAACGACACGCTTCCGTTCGATGCGTCGAAAATCAGGAAGCTGGCCGTGATCGGTCCGAATGCACCCGAGATTCACCTGGGAGGCTATTCGCCCACTCCCATGGAAGGGGTCAGCATCCTCCAGGGACTCGAGGAGTATGCCAAGGGAAAATTCGAGGTGGCCTATGTCCCCGGCTGTCGTCTGACGCTCAACAAGCAGTGCAACTGGCTGGTCAACGAGAAACCGATCCTGAGCGATCCCATGGAGGACTACAAACTGATCGGCGAGGCGACCGATCTGGCCCGCGAAAGCGATGCGATCGTGCTGGCGCTGGGAGAAAATGAGTTGTTGGATCGCGAGGCTTGGAGCGATATCCACCTGGGGGACACCGACAGTCTCCAATTGGTCGGTCGGCAACAGGAACTGGCCGATGCAGTCATCGCCACCGGAAAACCGGTCGTGATCCTCCTGATCAACGGACGACCCCTCGCCATCAACAAACTGCAGGAAGAGGCACCGGCCATCATCGAGTGCTGGTATTTGGGGCAGGAAACCGGGCATGCCGTGGCGAATGCGATCTTTGGAGAGGTCAATCCGAGCGGCAAGCTCACCATCACGTTTCCACGCTCGGTGGGACAAATTCCCGACTTTTACGACAAGAAGCCCAGCAACCATCGTGCCTACGAGCTGGCGGACTCGACCCCTCTGTATCCGTTTGGATTCGGTCTCAGCTACACTACCTTTTCCTACAGCGACCTCGCCGTGACTCCTGCCGAGATCGCGGCGGACGGCAAGGCCGAGGTCTCGGTTCGAGTCGCCAACACCGGTCAGCGGGCGGGAGACGAGGTCGTCCAGCTCTATATTCGCGACCTGGTCGCCCTGCCGACGAGGCCGGTCAAGGAACTGAAGGACTTCACCCGAATCACGCTGCAGCCGGGTGAATCGAAAATCGTTCACTTCACGCTCGATAAGGAGAAGCTCGAGTCGGTCGGCATGAACATGAAACGTGTCGTCCAACCCGGCGACTTCGAAGTCATGGTCGGCGCCAATTCTGAGGATGTGCTCAAGACAAAGTTGACGGTCAACTAGACGGGAGTCCGAGCCCGATCGAGGCCGCCAGTGTAATCCAGGCTGCCAGCCTGTTGGGTCGGGCGGGCTGCCAGCTCGCCGAGTCGTCTGTGCGGTTGCGGGCCCATGAAGGCCCCGGCGAGCACCGGGAGGGGCTCGACTCCTCGCTGTTGCGGCCTCCGCCGTCGGAAGGTATCATCCGAACCGTAATTCCGACAAAAGGAGAGTGACAGGATGTCGCAGGCGCTCAAAAAACCACAAGACGCAGCAGCGATCCCGTCGCTACGATCCAATCGGTCGTGGCGTGCAATCGAAGCGGATCCTCGTACTTCTGGCAGCAACCGCCTCACTCGTCCTTTGCGCCTGTTCATCCACGGGTGGGCCTCAGGCGGGTGCACTCGAGCGGAAAGTGACTCTCTCCTCCTCCGAGGAGAAGGCTGAACTGAAGATCCCGCTCTCCGATCTGGGCTCCGAGTTTCCACGGGATTGGTCCGGATATGATGCCCTGGTGATGGAAGTTCGGGCTTCCTCACCTCAGCGTATGAACCTCAAGATCTTCACGGGAGACAAATCGGACTCCGGTGACGCCCGCTACAGCCGTGTCATCTTTCAGCCTTACCCGAACGTCTGGATTCGCGCGGCGATCCCCGTATCACTGCTTGCGGAACCCCCGAAAACCGGTCGTGACATGGCTGCGGTGGGCAACCGCTCGAGGAAAGGGTACTACCTGGGTTTGTGGGGGCCGTTCGTCCCCTTGAAGAACGTGCAGTCGATCGTCTTCGAGATGGAGAAGCCGGTCGACGATCCGACGTTCGAGGTTCGATCGGTCCGTCTGGTGAAAGAGTCGCCGGGAGACGCCGTGCTCGACGGTCTTCCCCTGGTCGACGAATTCGGACAGTACACCCATCAGGAATGGCCCGAAAAGGTGACCTCGCTGGATCAGTTGAAGGAGGATTGGGAGCAGGAGTCGGCCGCCTCGAAGCAGAACGATTTCGGTTATTGTCAGTACGGCGGCTATCAGGAAACGCACGCCAGGGCAACCGGCTTCTTTCGTGTCGAGCAGATCGATGGACGGTGGTGGTTCGTCGATCCCGACGGTCATCTTTTCCTTTCGGTCGGCTCCGATGTCATCCGACCCGAGATGGCAACGCCCGTGGAGGGGAGGGAAGATTTCTTCGCGAGCCTTCCTCCGGACGATCTGCTGCCGAGCTCCCGGCCCGGACGTCGGATGGGTGCTTCCTTCCTGACCTGGAACATTCAGCGTCGTCTCGGGCAGAACTGGATGGAGGGATGGATCGACCGGACCGTTCAGAGAATGGACGCCTGGGGTTTGAATACTGTTGGGAACTGGAGCTCTGAGGAACTGTGGGATTCCAAACGCAAGCCGTACGCGATCCCCCTGGCCAGTTGGGCGACCAACGTCAATTATCTGGGTCTTCCGGACGTCTACTCGGATGAGTTCGTCCAATCCTCCGACGAAAGGGCGAAAGAGCAGTGTGAGCCCCGCAAAGACGATCCTTGGCTGCTCGGGTACTTTCTCGCAAACGAGCCCCCCTTTCCGCAGAAGGAGCTGCAGACCGTGGACCTGATTCTATCGGGTTCGGAGACCGCGACTCGTACGAAACTCGAAGAATGGCTGGCGGAGAGCGACACGCCGGAGCGTCGCAAGGAATTCATAGCCCGCGCCTTCGGACGCTATATCGAAGTGACCAGCGCCGCCGTGCGCAAGTATGACCCGAATCACCTCAACCTGGGAATGCGGGGCGGCGGTCGCCCGACGTCGGCCGAGATCTCGGCCGCGAAGGCCTTCGATGTCTACAGCGTAAACATCTATAACTACGAAGTCTCTGCGGAACGAGTTCAGCAGATCTCGTCGCTGACCGGCAAGCCGATTCTGATCGGTGAGTTCCATTTCGGAATGCCGGGACGTGGTCTGGCGGCCAGCCTCGTGCAGGTGAAGGATCAGGAGGAGCGTGGAGTTGCGTACCGCAACTACGTGGAGGGGGCCTTCGCCATGCCCGAGATGATCGGCACGCACTGGTTCCAGTGGGCCGATCAGATGTGCACGGGACGCTTCGACGGTGAGAACTACAATATCGGGCTCATCGACGTCACCGACCGGCCCTATGATGACCTCGTGCAGGCGCTTCAGGCGACACATGCACGCTTGTATCGCGTCCATTCGGGAGAGGAATCGCCGTTTGCGACGAAGCCGGCAGTGAACTGAGTGTCCGTCGAACGGGCGTCGAAATGCCCGGGGAGATGCAACAGTGTTGAAGAGGATGACCTTCGTAGGGTTCTTGTTCGTGAGTTCGGTGGCAATTCTGCTTGCCGCGGATGTGAGCGGTCGATGGGAAGGAGACGCGGGGCCCAATGGCGAGTTCCATCTCATCTTCAATTTCAGGGTAGATGGACAAAAGCTGACCGGAACTGTCGAGTCGCCTATGGGAATCAGCGACATCACGAACGGCAAGATCCAGGGCGATGCCCTCTCGTTCGAGGTCGACACCGGGGCCGGAACCATCTCGTACGCGGGCAAAGCGGCCGCCGACTCGATCCAGTTGCATGTCGTCGGCCCCTGGGGGGAGAGCGACATGGTCATCAAACGGACGGCAGGGTAGGACAACCGTCTGCGGTCGTCCCCGTGCCCCGGAAGATCGGTCGGAGGCCGGAATGACATGGGAAACCCGGCCGGCCGGTCGTCAACCCTTGGGGATGGGGACCTTGGAATTGGGCACCCCCCTGGCAAACCCCATACCGTCCCGCGAAGCGGGACTCCGGAAAGGGCAGTGGGGACGTTGCCCGGGATTCAGCCTTCGACTCATCCTGGGCAAGATACATTGCGTCCCGCAAAGCGGAACTCCAAACGGGCGAGGCCGATAGATCCCAACACCCCGGCCATCCTCCCCTTGAAACAATGGCGGGAGATGCCTACTCTCCAATCCCCAATCCCTCGAATCCCCCAAATCCCTGGACGACGTCCCTTCTTTCGCTTTCAGCGGATTACTCTATGCGTTAAAATAGCTGTCAATTATTACCACCGATAGAAACGTCAAGGGGGCCAAAGATGAAGCCACTACTGGGTCGGTTCGAGGCACAGATCCTCGCCATCATGCGTATCGTCGTCGGGCTCTTGTTCGCCTGCCACGGAGCTCAGAAGACTCTCGGTCTGCTGGGAGGCGTGCGGGGAGGAACCGCGCCGCTGTTTTCACTGTTCGGCCTCGCCGGCATCATCGAGTTGGTCGGCGGACTGATGATCATGCTGGGTATTTACGCCGCCTACGTCGCCTTCATCGCCAGCGGTGAGATGGCGGTTGCCTACTTCATGGCCCATGCTCCGCGCGGGCTCTGGCCGATTCAAAACGGTGGCGAACTGGCCGTCATCTACTGCTTCATTTTTCTCTTCATCGCGGCCAAAGGCGGCGGGGCCTGGAGTCTGACCAGCAAATGAGTAGCCCACAGTACGATGTATGTGTCGTCGGCTCGGGAGCCGGCGGAGGAATGGCGGCCAAGGTCCTGTGCGAGGCCGGGGCCAAGGTCGTGCTGCTCGAGGCCGGGCGGCTGTGGGATGTCGAGAAGGATTCGGCCATGTTCAACTGGCCCTATGATTCCCCCCGTCGCGGCGCGGCAACGAAGGCGCGGCAGTTCGGGGAGTTCGACGCCGGACTGGGAGGGTGGACGCTCGACGGAGAGCCTTACACGACGGCCAAGGGGACGGATTTCGACTGGTTTCGCGTGCGCATGCTCGGCGGAAGGACCAATCACTGGGGCAGGATCTCACTGCGCTTCGGACCCGATGACTTCCGCCGGCGCAGTATTGACGGACTCGGGGACGACTGGCCCATCGGTTACGAGGACCTGAAGCCCTATTACGACAAGGTCGATCGTCTCGTCGGTCTGTTCGGTTCCGTGGAAGGTCTGCCCAACGAACCGGACGGGATCTTCCTTCCCCCGCCCCGGCCGCGCTGTTACGAGTTGCTGGTCAAGCAGGCCTGCGATCGCCTGAAGATCACCTGCATCCCCTCGCGTCTGTCGATCCTCACCCGGCCTCACAACGGGCGTCCCGCCTGCCACTACTGTGCCGAATGCGGACGGGGATGTGCCGCCCATGCCAACTTCTCGAGCCCCTCGGTCTTGCTCCCGCCGGCCGAGGCTACGGGAAACCTGACGCTGATTACGCACGCTATGGCCCGGGAGGTGACTACGGACGCCGAAGGTCGCGCGACCGGCGTTTCCTATGTTCAGACCGAAGAGCTCAAAGAGTACACAGTCCGTGCCAAGGTCGTGGTCCTGGCCGCGAGTGCCTGCGAATCCGCCCGGCTGCTGCTGAATTCCAGGAGCAGCCGGTTTCCCGACGGGTTGGCCAACGGCAGCGGTGTCGTGGGTAGGTACGTGACCGACTCGACAGGAACATCCGTGACCGGCTTCATTCCGAAGATGATGGAAACACCGCGGCACAACGAGGACGGTGTGGGGGGCATGCATCTCTATATGCCCTGGTGGCTCGACAACCGGAAGCTCGATTTTCCGCGGGGCTATCACATTGAGTTCGGCGGCGGTCTGCGGGTCCCGATGTACGGATTCATGTCCGGAATCCAGCATTTCAACGGTCGGGGCCGAGCCAAAGGGGGCGGTGGCTACGGCGCTCAGCTCAAGGAGGACTACCGCCGCTATTACGGTTCCATGATCGGCTTCGCGGGACGCGGTGAGACGGTGGCCAGAAAAGAGAACTACTGTGAGATCGATCCGGATGTCGTCGATCGCTACGGGATTCCGGTGCTCCGTTTCCGCGTCACGTGGACCGATCACGAGTACCGACAGGTTCGGCATATGCAGACCACCTTCCGCGAGATCATCCAGGCGCTCGGCGGCACTGCGTTGTCTGCAATGCCCACCGAGGAAGACGGCTTCGGTATCACCAAGCCGGGCGAGATTATCCACGAGGTGGGAACAGTCAGGATGGGGGCGGATCCCAGGACATCGGTTCTGAACTCCTTCTGCCAGGCTCACGAGGTCCCGAACCTCTTCGTCACCGACGGAGGACCCTTCGTTTCCCAGGCCGACAAGAACCCCACCTGGACGATCCTCGCGCTGGCCTGGAGAGCGGCCGAATACATCGTCGACAGAAGGAGGACCTTCGAGATTTGAGTGGAGTCGCAGGTCGGCAAAGTAATCCAGGCATCCCTGCCTGGAGTGTCAGGCGGGCTTCCAGCCCGCCCGGGCGTCCTTTCCAATCGAAAGACGAAACAGGACGTCGCAAGGGGAGAATCCCACATGGGCAAGATCAATCGACGTCAGAGTTTACAGATTCTCGCAGCGGTGCCGGCAGCAGCCGGTTTCACCTGGACAGAGACGGAAGTTCGCCAGGCTCAGGAGGCTCGTCGGTCGGCCGCCCCTGCTTCCGATTCGCCCCGGTTCTTCACCGAGTCCGAATGGCAGACGGTTCGCATCCTCTGCGATCTCGTTCTACCCCAGGACGATCGTTCGGTAGGTGCAGTAGAGGCGGGAGTACCCGAGTTCATCGACTTCATGATGACCGACGACGAAATTCCCGGCCGGCGCGAGCGGCAGGTCCCGATGCGCGGTGGTCTGGCCTGGATCAATCATCGAAGTCTCGAGCACTTTGGACAGACTTTTGCACAACTGGGTGAGGCGCATCGAAAACAGATCCTGGACGAGATCGCCTGGCCGGATTCCTCCGCGCCTGAGGTCTCTCAGGGCGTTGCCTTCTTCAACAGTTTCCGGGATCTCGTTGCGACGGGATTCTGGAGTTCAAAGATCGGGATCGAAGATCTGGACTATCGGGGTAACCGGTTCGTCCCGGAGTGGACGGGCTGTCCGGACGAGGCTCTCGAGCATCTTGGGGTCAAGGAGTAATCCAGGCTGCCAGCCTGCTGAGTCCGTCGGACTGCCGAGCCCGACGCTGAACAGCCGGTAACCAACGTGCGTAAAGCAACCGTCGATCTGTCGTGACCGGCAAAGCTGCCGGTCGGACACAGCAGGCAGGGCCCTGCCTGGATTACTCTACAGCATCAGCAGGAACGTCTTCGATCGAGCGATGAACCGATCGCTGGTGGGAATGATGACACGCAGCGTATACATGCCCTTCGCTGCGCCGTCCAGGGGAATCGTGCCGGCGGTTTGGATCCGCCCATCGGCATCCGGCTTCGCCAAGGCCAGCGACTTGCGAACAACCGGTTGTTGAAAGCGAATGAGTTCGACCAGGGCCTTTTCCGGCGAGAGGCCTCCTTGTGGATAGACTGTTAAAAGAAAGTCTAAGGCCGAGACTTCGGACTTTTACAGCCGGTCACTCAGCAGAGGGTAAAGCAGCAGTTTGCCATAGTGGAGGGGCGAACCGGCGGCAGGGCTGTCATCGGGTAGCTCCTCGCTTCGTCGCACCATGACGAGGCTGCTGAGGCACGGGAGATCGCGCTGCTCCATCGGGATGGTCAGACGGTTTCCCACCGTCGCCCCGCGACCGTTGACCCCGTCGAAAGCGGCGGTCTCGAAAACGGACTGGACTGCAACCGGATCCATGCGGGCTCGGGAGATGGTGTCAGGCAATCGCTCCCGGTCGGAGATGAAGAACTCAAAGACAAGGGGCGGTCAGAAGAGGTACAAGAAACACGAGGACGGCCCAATTTCGTCTTCGAACGTGCGACATTTCCGCCTCCTCCCGAAGTCTGCATCCTGAGGATGCTAAAACCTTGGGATCTTCTCACCTCGATGGCGCGCTGCCCGAAGCTTTCCATGTACCGGTCAAGGGGAATAAGCTGGTGATCGGAAGGAGTGACGGATGGCTGAAAAGAAGTGCAGGACCGAGGACTTCAAGTTTACGGGCGAGAACCTTCTGGCCAAGATCAAGGAGTTGGTCCACGAAGGCAACGTGCGGCGTGTGGTCATCAAGAACGATGAAGGCAGGGTGCTGATCGACCTTCCACTGAACGTGGGAGTTGTCGGCACACTGCTGGCGCCGCAACTGGCTGCGATCGGAGCGATTGCCTCGCTCATCACGCATGGAACGATCACCGTCGAGAGGGTCGCCGAGGACGAAGAGGAGAAGGGCGCGTGAAGCGACGCGAATTTCTGGCGGCAGCTGCAGCGGCATCGCTTACGGGGTCCAGACGCCGGGCTCTGGGAAGCGCTCAGGAGGGCACCGCATTCACTTCGGCGCCTGCTGTCGTGCTCGAAGATCGGCAGCGCTATTTCACGGAGCAGCGGCTGGCGGAACTGGCGGACACGGCAGTTGATCTTTCCGGTTTGTCCTTCCAGGCCGTGGCATACAACTTCCCGAGTTGGCACCCGAGCCCGTTCATGGAAGGGATCTTTGGAAAAGGCTGGACCGAGTGGGAGACGTTGAAGAACTCGAGATCCCTGTTTCCCGGTCACCTGATGCCCAAGTATCCGCTCTGGGGCCATTTCGATGAAGCCGATCCGGAGTGGGCGGCGAGGGAAGTCGAAACCGCCGCCGACTACGGGATCGGCGCCTGGATGGTCGACTGGTACTGGCACAGCGGAACCATGTTCTATCAGGAGCAGCTCGAGGACGGATTTCTGAAGGCCTCGAACCGAAACCGCCTGAAATTCGCGCTCATGTGGGCGAATCATGACTGGAAAGACGTCTACCCGGCTCCGGCCGTCGATCGGGCGGCAACGATCCTGCCTCAGGAACACAGTATCGAAGACTTCGACCAGGTGACCAGCTATTGCATCGACCACTACTTCGGCCAGCCCAACTACTGGCGGATCAATGGAGCCCTGGTTTTCGGAATCTTCGATCTCTCACAGGTTATCAAGTACCTTGAGATCGAGCAGTTCAGAAGAGCGCTCGACCACATGCGGGAGAGGGTCCAACGCGCGGGTTTGGGCGAACTCCACATCCAGGCCAACCACATCTACACCCCGTCCCAACTCAAAGCACTGGGAATCGACAGCGCCACCCGCTACCACACCTTCGGGTGGACGTATGGGGGAAGGCCTCCGGGGCGACGGTCCTGTTACGGCGAAGGCGTCGAGGCGACGATCGCCCAGTGGAAAAAGGACGAGGGGGAGATAGCCATCCCCTACTTCCCGGATTGTCCGGTCGGCTGGGACGACAGCCCGCGCTTTGGCGAAACCTCGCACATCGTGGTCGAACGCACCCCGGACCAGTACGAACGACTGCTCCGTGCTGCTCGGTACTTCATGGTGGAGAAACGCCGCGAGCCTCGAATCGTGTATCTCTCAGCCTGGAATGAATGGACTGAGGATCACGTTCTTCTACCCGACTCGGTCTACGGCTACAGTTATCTGGAAGCGGTCGCCCGTGCTTTTGGCAAGAAGCGGGGAATTTGAGATTTACAATTTGCGATTTGCGATTCTTGTGCCGATTTGACCAGGACGAGACTGCTCAGCAGCGACAGTGAGGGGTCCGGACTGGGGATCTGTACAGGTGGAGTGAACCAGAGCATTCTGTCCCTTTCCTCCTCTTTTCGGCAGGGGGCGCGGTCTTCATCAGGTGTCTTTGGGTCGGCGGTTTGCCGGCTCTTAAATCCGGATCAGTATCTTCCGCTCGGCGAGCCAGTGGACGAGGTACCAGTCCATCCAGAGCACGATGGCTGCTGTAGTGAATTCCACGAAGACCTTACCTCCCCAGAAGAGGAAGCCTTCCGTAAAAGGACTCACGATGTCGGTGAGCCACCCGTCGCCTCCCAGGTGGGCGAACAGATAGATGAACAGGGGATTCATCCCAAAGACGATCGCAAAGCCCAGCCATCTGCGATACCCCCTGACGTCGATCAACCAGAAGGACAGTGCCAGAGAGACGAAACAGAAGCCTCCCGAAACGATCACGAAGGAGGAAGTGCAGATTCGCTTGATGATGGGAGTGAGCGGATCCAGTCCGAATCCGAGGGCGATTCCGATGAGACCCCAGAGGAGCAGCGTTCGGATCTTTTTCGCTGCCGATCGATCGCTCAACAGAAGGTAGCCCGCCAAGACCCCCCACATCGTGTGCGCAGTCGTCGGTACTGCGTTGAAGGCAACCCAGTGTCCGCTAGAAAGCTTTCCCATCAGTTGGAGATCGATCCACGATCCGAAATTCTGGTCGGGAGTGAACGGATGATCGAAGCCCGCAATCGGCCAGAGGCGGTAAAGCGCCTCACTTAAGGCGAGGAGACCAAATGTGAAAAACCACTGGATTCGATGCGACCGGCGCATCATAAGGAATGCGACCAGATACGTGAAGGAGAGTTGTGCGAGGACATTCCAGAGTTCGAATACCAGATGTCCTGCCGCCTGGATATACAGCGTTACGCCAAGAAGAAGCAAAAGGGCGGATCGGACCAGTGCGTGCCGTAGCGTACTTCGATAGGTTTCACCTCCGGCCCAGCGTTTGGTGAACGAAAAGGGCATAGCCACGCCCACGATGAACATGAAGAATGGCTGCACGAGATCCCAGAAATGAAGACCGTTCCAGGGATGGTGGGTAAACTGGGTAGCGACGGCCGCAATCCAGGTCCCCTGTGTTTGGGGTGAAAGCAGCGCCTCATAGACCCGGGCCGACTCCGCAACAAGCAGGAACATCGTGAAGCCACGAAAAAAATCGAGCGACGTGAGACGGCCCTGACGATTCAGCAGGTGCTCCGGAACAGCCGGCATCGAGTAAATCCTCCCTCATTCTCCAGATAACGATCAGAGGATAAGTACCAGCGGCGCGGGCCGCAAGTCGGAGAGGCATACCTTCAGGCTTGTGTGCTGTATAGACGGGTCCGTCCGTGCGGCCTGCCGGATGGAGCGCCCCGGTCATTGCGATTCCGTGAAAGGGACAGTCTGGTTCCTGTACATGTGTCAGGGACGGTGAGTTGGGGCCAGTCTGGATGATCTGTCACTCAAGTCCGGCAAGGATGCATGTCGCACGCTCATCTGTAAGAATCGAAAACGTGACTGAACAAAGCAAGCCTATTGCCGATCATTCGAATCATTCCACCCAGAGCCCCTTGCAGCCCGCGTGGGTCGAGGAAAGTCGCACCACCGAACACTTCCTCCGTGAGGACCGTGCTCTTTTCGTTTGCGATGACCGTGGAAACATCCCACCCGAGCGGAAGCGGATGGGCCTCTACTATCGTGGAATGCGGGCTCTCTCCGGTCTGCAGTGGAGGATTGCCGGGCGGAACCTCCGGTCTCTCGCGTCGTCCTCTGAGAAAAACTACAAATGCGAGGTCTGGCTCGCCAATCCGAGTCTGGCCCAGTCAGACGGGAGTCTCCTCGATGCGCGACTGGTCTCCTTCAAACGGACCCTGATTCTCTGGCGGGGTCTCCACGAAGAGTTCGAGATCCAGAATTGCTCGGGCAGCCGTGTCAGCTTCGACCTGTCGCTCGACCTGAGCTCCGACTATCTGGACGTCATGGAAATCCGAGGCCTTCTGCGGCGCGAACGGGGTGCATATCATCCGGTCGACTGCGAGAACGGCCGATTTCTGTTCACCTATGAGGGAAAGGACGGGGTTCGGCGATCGACCGCGGTTACCTTCTCACGACCCCCGGACGAGTTCTCTAAGTCGGAGATCGAGTTCGCACCAGGCCGCAGCTGGGAGGAAATCGCCCCCTCGCTTTTCGACACCCGCTGGGAGAACGAGGAGAACTGGGAAGGGTCCTATCGCTCGGACGTCGACCTGGAAGAGGCGTCGATGCCTCCATCCGAGCCGATGAAACTGCGCGCGAGCTGGCGGATCACCCTGGAGCCACAGCAGCACTGGGTGCAGCGCTGGAAAGCCATCCCCACGGAAGACTCGGACACACCGGCCCTCGATGTGTCTTTCGAGGACGCTCACCGGCAAGTGCGTAAAGGATACGAAGAGTGGCTTCAAACATGTGTGAAGGTCACGACCTCGAATCATCTCCTCAACGACCTCTTCGAACGGGCGCTGCTCGATCTCCGCATGCTCATGCAGAGCGGAGCGAACGGCCCCGTGCCTGTCGCGGGACTCCCCTGGTTCGACGCTGTCTTTGGAAGGGACAGTCTCCTTTGCGGGCTTCAGGTGCTCTGGCTCAACCCCGAGATTGCTGTCAATACCCTGCACTTTCTCGCCGCCCATCAGGCCACGGAGGACGACCCTTGGAGAGACGCCGAGCCGGGCAAGATCCCACATGAGGTTCGGGAAGGGGAGATGGCCGGCCTGGGAGAGATACCGCACGGCTGTTACTACGGGAGTGTGGACGCGACGCTGCTCTTTCTGGTTCTGTTCTCGGAGACCTATCGCTGGATCGGAGAGGACCGAAGACTGCTGCGGCTGTTGCCGGCGGTCGAGCGCTGCATCGAGTGGATTGAGCGGACTGGTCGAACTCCCGAGGATGGGTACATCCGATGGCAGAGCCGGTCGTCCGTCGGAATCAGGAACCAGGGGTGGAAAGACAGCCGCACGTCGCTTCTCGTGGACGGTAAGGTGCCCGGCGAGATCCCCGCCGCGCTCGTGGAAGTCCAGGGATATGCTTACCGTGCCTACCGTGAGACCGCCGACGTACTTCGTCGCCGAAATCCCGTCCTGGCGAACAAGCTGGATGGTTGGGCGGACGCCCTGCAGACACGCTTCCTCAGTGATTTCTGGATGCCGGACGAGCATTTCTTGATCCAGGCCATCGATGCCCGCGGGAGGAAGATCCGATCGATCACTTCGAACGCCGGCCAGACGCTCTTTGCTGGCTTACTCGATGACGACAGTGCGGGATGGGTTATCAAACGGCTCATGGAGTCGGATTTGTACAGCGGATGGGGCATCCGCACGCTTTCAAAGCATGAGCCCGGCTACAATCCCATGAGTTATCACAACGGAAGCGTCTGGTATCACGACACAGCGCTGATCGCGGCCGGGATGAAGGACTACGGATTTTCGAAGGAGGTCGCTGTACTTGCCCGAGGGCTTTTCGAAGCCAGCCTCTTTCAGGGGAAACATCCCTTTCCGGAGTTGGTCTGCGGATTCGATCGCAGCGAGGGTGTGTTTTCGGTACCCGGCGACTACCCGGCGAGTTGTCCGGTTCAGGCCTGGGCGGCTGGAGCTCCTTTCCAGTTGCTGCAGGCGATCCTCGGTCTCCGGGTCGGAAGCGATCGGCGTCTTCACGTCGCACCCGATCTTCCCGAATGGCTGCGCTGGATCGAACTCGAAGGGCTGCATGTCGGCGGCAAGCCGCTTCACCTCTACTTCAGCCGTGATGAGAGAGGGAATACGGTCTTCAAGATCCTGGACAATCCCGGCAAGGTCGAGGTCGTCGTCATCAGTTGAGCTGGTCGGCCGCCTGGTCGGCCATCAGGACATCCCTGTCGAGAGGTCAGCCAGAGTAGGGTGCACCTCGAGTTCCTGACCTCTTTCGGAGGAGGATCGGTCGCGCAGCAGGCGTCCGTCTATCCGGCTCCGCAGCAGGCGTCCGGTGAGAGTCCGGGTCAGTGGCCCCATTCCTGCTCGAACTCCTCCAGAATCTGTCCGACTCTTTCGAGTGCGGAGGCAGTCAGGGCGTTGATCTCTGTCGGAGAGATCTCTGTCGGAGAGTGTCCCTTGCCGGACTTCCTCAGGAGATCGGACTCGATCGGATCGAAGAGGGCGCGAACCCGCGATTGTCTCGCTTCGGGATCTTCTCCGATGAAGCGGATCAGACGGTGAAGACGCCACCAAAGAGAGTCTTCGTCAAACCTGTCAGCCTCGATTGTTTCGGGCTTTGCGACCTGAAGCCCCGTCCGACCCGCGCGACCGACGGACTCCGGAAGTCCATCTCCCACGAAGGGCACCCACGGGAAGAACAGGGTGGAGCAAGGAGGCAAGTAGGCGAACCAAATGGTGGGCGGTTGCTTGCCCGATGGGTCGAGGTCTACAACCAGTGACGTCGCCGTATCTCCCCAGGTAAACCCGGCCGGTGAGTCATGCATGCAAATCGTCTGAAAGTCGGGCAGAAACGGGCTGAACTGTGGTCCTCCGAGAAACGTCTCGTCGTAGTGGTCACGCAGGATCTCCATCAGTGACCGGGGATCTAGTCTCGGAGCGCCCAACCCAAGCAGGGACTGCGACCGTTTCAAGCGCAGATGCGACACCTGGCGGGAATAGTGCTCGTGTGCGCCGAGAGAGTAAGCGAAGTCGAAGTCCGGTCGATCCGCCTCCCACCAACCTTCAGATCGGGCTTCTTCCAGGAGGGTCTGGCTGCAACGGGTCGGCTTGTCGCGGATCGTCAATTCGTTGGAGATCGACCGGTATCCACGTTCGATTCGCTCGGTCGCCCATCCGCGGCCCGAGGTCTCCACAATCCATGCTTCCCGTGAGTCTGCCAGGAGAAAAGAGTTCTCATAGCTGCCCTTGTCATGTTCGGCTCCCCGGATTGCCGAGCCCCATTGGCCATACTGCTCGAGGAGTCGCGTGATGATATCGGCAGTGGCCTCCGCCGTTTCGCCTCGCTCCAGACCCAGCCGGAGAAGCTCCATCCCGGTCAGACCGAGTTGTCTCCGATTTTTTGGTCGATAGAGGTTTCTCGTAAAGATCGCGGCATTGCCGCCGACAACGCCAGCCTCGTTGAGGCCTGTCTCATAGCCCCAGGACCAGTAGGGTCGAGTTCCGATCGTTGCGAGGGTAGTCCCGAAGTCCGGTACTCTGACATGGGAAGCCTGGAGTTCGCTTTCCCGGTCACCCGCCCGGGCCGCTGCGGCGTGGAGGACCTGCGTCTCTCCGGCCGGCCGGTCACTGTTTTTCCCGAATAGAACGTGGCCTTCTCGGGACGCGTCGTGGAGGGCAACCATAACATCGCACATTTCGACAGCCTGCCTCGTTCGAATTGATGGTTCGTGTCAGTTCGGCGGGCGTGTCCAGTCAAAGAAACGACCCGTCCGCCTAGACTTTCATCGGCGCCCCGAACTCAACGAAACGCGGTTTAGGTCGTTAAGTATACAAAATATATTCAGCCCAATCGATGTTGCCGGATTTCAGGTTCGCTTCTGCGAGAAGTCTGACGGTCTCGGTCCGAAGCAGTTGACTGGGATTGGAATCTCCCGTATCGTGACGTGAGGCTGATAGGCTGTGAACAAGAGAGAAGTTTCGCATCGCATTCCTTTGTATCCAAATAAAAAGTTTCGTGGATTACACATCGACTGCTTTCGAGGGAAGTGTCGCAGCGGATGGCACGAGCAGCGAGAGATGGGCCCTGCGCGCGGAGGTTGAGTGTGAAAAGCGGTCCAGACATCCGGGAACAGATTCTCCTGTCATTACGGCAAATCAGCCAGGCGATCGATCTTCAGTCCAGAGCTCTCCTCTTGCGATGTGGACTGACGGGACCTCAGTTGATTGTCTTGAGAGAGTTGTACCGTTCCGGTCAGGTAGCCATCGGCTCGCTGGCGCGCCATGTCAGTCTCAGTCAGGCGACGGTGACAGGAATTGTCGAACGGCTTGAGAGGCGGGGTCTCGTCGAGAGAGCCCGGGATCGATCGGATCGACGAAGAGTGTTGGTCCAGTGCACGCCCAAAGGAGGGAACGTATCGGAGAACGCGCCTTCTGTTTTGCAGGAAGGATTCGTAGAAGCATTGGTTCGGCTGCCTGATTGGGAACAGAACTTCATCCTCTCAGCGTTGCAGCGCGTCAGCAGTCTGATGCAGGCCGATCGCCTAAGCGCGGAAAGGCTCCTGACAGATGCCTGGAAGCATGCGGATCCTGCGGTTTCGGATGTCCGGGTCGCCCCGGAAGAGCCCATTCCGGGTGGAAACATCGAGCCCACCATCTAAACGCCATTATGTCTACGAGGACGGGATTGCAGCACGTGCGCCGACATCGAGCGAACTGGTGTCTGCGTATCGGCTGGCTCTTGCTTATTGGGGGTGGACTCTGGAAGTTGCTCGACGAGCCTGGCGAATCATCCTGGGTTCACTGGACCGATCCCCGGTTGATTGCGCTTCTTCTGGCTGGGCTGGCTCTGGTCCTTGTGGGAGTGATCAAGAAGCGGAGACGGGAAGACAAGTACCGGGCCAGGTTTTTATGAACCTAACGGGTCCCGAACGGGCCCATCGAATCTGGAGGAAGGATCTGTGTGTGGAATTGCAGGATTGACGGCGAGTCGGCCGGTCGAACTGGGCAACGCGCTCAAAACGATGCTGAAGAGTATGCAGCACCGGGGACCGGACGGAGCAGGTTTCGCGATCGGACGGGAGTGTCGTCGAGCGGAACGGCTGGAAGATTTGGATTTTGATCGAAGTGCTTCCCGCGTTGCCTTGGGCCACGTTCGCCTGGCCATCACCGGAGGATCAACCGGTGTCCAACCGTTTCAGTCGGAGGACGGGCGTATCGCACTGCTGCATAACGGCGAAATCTACAATTATCGGGACTTGGCAGGACAGCTCGATGAGGGGTTGCTCCACACGGGGAGTGACAGTGAGGTCCTTTTTCGGTTGATCGAAAAGCACCACCGCGGGAGCCTCGAAGCGACCATGCAGAAGGTCCTTCCGATGCTGGACGGAGTGTTCGCCCTCGTAGTCACTGACCAGGAGCAGACGGTGGTGGTTCGTGACCGCGTGGGGGTTCGCCAGCTTTACTACTGCAGGACCCCCGACGGCCGCCTGGCTTTTGCATCGGAGAAGAAACCACTGCTGGCTCTGGGCCACTCCGGGGAAATTCGGCGGTTGCTGCCGGGACACATGATGACCATCGCCGGCGAACGGGACTGGGTCCAGTCGTACTGGAAGCCGGAACAACTCCGGACCGACCAGCGTATCAGCGATGGCGGAGCGGCCTTGGAGCGCTTTGGCGAGGCCATCGAGTCGGCGGTAGGAAAGAGGGTTTCGGGCCGGCCCCGGGTCGGCATTATCTTCTCGGGTGGCATCGACAGCGTGCTTATGGCCCACCTGGTTCAGAAGACCTGTGTGCCGTTCACCTGCTACGCTGCCGGGCGAAGCTCCGGCTCCGCCGATCTCGAATGGGCCCGGCGCATCGCGGACCGGCTGGGATACCCCCTTGAGTCAGCGATTCTGACGCTTTCAGATATCGAAGAACTGGTACCCGAGATCATCCGCGACATCGAAGACAATTGCCTGAATCAGGTCGAGGTCGCGGTTCCGATCTACGCGGCCGTTCGGATGGCACAGGAGAACGGTGAGCGGGTGCTGCTGAACGGTCAGGGTGCCGACGAGCTGTTCGGAGGGTACCCCTGGTACACGGCCATCGTGGCTCAGGAGGGCTACGGCGAATTCGAGGCGAGGTCCTGGGAGGATGCCTGCCTGCTCTACAAGGAATGCCTCGAAAGGGAAGACAAGATCTCGATGGCTCACAGTATCGAACTCAGGGTCCCGTTCCTCGATCCGGAGGTCATCCGGGCTGCATTCGCCATCGCACCCGAGCTGAAAATCGAGTCGGGCGACGATCAGGTGAGGAAGAAGATCCACCGCCTTTATTGTGAGTCCCTCGGTCTGCCGGGAGATGTCGTCTATCGTCCGAAACAGGCGGCCCAGCACGGGGCCAACGTTCACTCGGCCTTCGAGGAACTGGCCGAGCGGGCCGGGATTACGCGAGACTACGTTCAAGGGCTGCACTACGATTCGTCCCGAACTGTTCCCGAGATGCTCGGAAGCTCATCGCGCTACGGCTTTCGCTATGGTGAACAGGATCTCTGGGAACCGCTCCCACATGTGCAGTTCTATCTCGATTTGATTGCTCGGGAAAAGGGAGTCTTCGAACCGGAGATCGCTTCGTATGTCGACGATCTACAGGCAAATCGGCCCTCCCATCCTGGGCGGACGCTCGAGGAAGTACCATGAGAATCGAACTCCCCAAGAACGTCGAGAGATTTGGATCGGTTCGATTCGGAGACCTCCAGAAGGTCTTCGAGCTTGATTCCGGTCTGGGAAATGGCGACTTGCCGCAACCGGCGTACGCGATCCAGCAGATCCCATATAGGGAGATGTGTCGGATCTATGAGGAGATGGCCATCATCGTGCCGGTGAAGAGCGAGAGACTGAAGCTGATTGAGGGTGTCCTTTGCGGCATTCCGCACCCCTGTCTGATCATCATCGTCTCGAACAGTCCGACCGAGCCGGTCGACCGGTTCAATCTGGAGCGTGATGTGCTCCGTGACTTCTGCACCTTTACGGGGAAGAAAGCGATCATCGTGCACCAGAAGGACCCGAAGCTCTCGAGGGCATTTCAGAAAGTGGACTACACGAAGATCCTCGACGCGGAAGGCCGAGTGCGGAACGGCAAGGCCGAAGGCATGCTGATCGGGACAATGATGGCCGATCTGGCCGGCAAGAACTATGTGGGATTCGTTGACGCCGACAACTATTTCCCTGGAGCCGTGGAAGAATACATCCGTGAGTATGCGGCGGGCTTCAGCATCGCTCGCTCTCCCTACTCGATGGTTCGTATCGCCTGGCACAGCAAGCCGAAGATTGTGGAGTCGAAGCTCTTCTTCCGCAAATGGGGCCGAACCTCGAGTCGAACGAACCATTTGCTGAACCAGCTCATCAGCCACTACACGGGCTTCGATACGGAGATCATCAAGACGGGAAATGCCGGCGAACATGCACTCACGATGAGACTCGCCAACCTGCTCGACTATTCCGCCGGCTATTCCATTGAGCCCTACCACATCGTCAACCTGCTCGAGAAGTTCGGCGCGGTCTCACAAAGCCCGATGCAGGAAGTGATGCGGCAACAGGTCGAGTTGTATCAGATCGAATCCCGCAACCCACATCTGCATGAGGCGGGCGACCAGGAACACATCCGGGAGATGTCGCACCAGGCGATGTCCGTGATCTACCATTCGGACATCTGCCCGGAGCCGCTCAAGAAGGAGATCCGCCGGGAAGCCGTCACCCGCGGTTTCATCAGCAAGGGCGAGGAACTGCCGACGCCCCACTACTTTCCCGCACTGAGCACAATCGACAGGGAACTGTTCCGAAGTGAGATCGAGGAGACACCCTACGGATTGGTCCTCGAGGATTCGGAGCTCGTCGGGGCGCGATGACTCTCCTGGACTGGGCGGTCATCGGCCTCTATTTCCTGTTGGTCGTTGGATTCGCGTTCTGGAGGAATCGGGCGCAATCGAGTTTGACCGACTATTACCTGGCAGGGCGCACGACGCCCTGGTGGCAGTCGGGCTTCTCCACGATGGCGACGCAGTTGGGGGCGATCAGCTTTATCTCCGCTCCCGCCTTCGTCGCCATGAAGGAGGACGGGGGACTGAAGTGGCTTTGCTATGAGTTCGGTGTTCCCATCGGTATCCTGATCGTCGCTCTGATAATTCTTCCGATCCTCCATCGAGGCCGTCATCTCAGTGTTTACGAATACCTCGAAAACCGCTTCGATCGGGGGACCCGGACTCTGATCAGTCTGCTCTTCCAGATTGGCCGGGGCCTTGCTACGGCAGTCTCCGTTCTGGCCGGCGGACTGATCATCTCAACCGCTCTCCCCGTCACGACCGTCGAGGCCATTCTGATCATCGGAGCGATCACTATTCTCTACGACACACTCGGGGGGTTGAGGGTCGTCATCCTCACGGACACCCTCCAAATGGCGATCATCATTCTCGGGATTGCTATCTGTGCCGAAGTCGCGCTCTCGCTGGTCGGATGGGACTTCGCCTGGCAAAGCCTCGGGGCAGAGCGCCTCAAGGTTCTCGATTTCAGCTGGGGATTTGGTGCAGAGGGGACCTATGCGTTCTGGCCCATGACATTGGGTGGCCTGTTTCTTTACGCTTCCTATTACGGCTGCGACCAGAGCCAGGTTCAGCGAGAGCTCTCCGTTGGGGACGGTGACGGGGTTCGGAGATCGCTTCTGCTGAACGCCTTCGGCCGCTTTCCTTTGGTTCTTCTCTACTGTGTCATGGGCGTCTTTATCGGGGCCGTGTTCACGTCCCCGGAGCTTTTCGGGCGGCTGGCCGCGGCCAACGGGAGTACGGCTTCCGAGCTGAGCAAGGTGTTGGCCTCCGACCCGGACCGGATGGTGCCTCTCTTCGTGCTCACTTTTCTGCCGGCCGGGCTGGTCGGATTGATCTTTGTGGGAATCCTCTCGGCGCTGATGTCGAGTCTCGATTCTGCCATCAATTCGCTCAGCGCTGCCGCCATGGAGGATTTCTACCGGGTCTATGTGCGTCCGGACGGCACGGAGAGACATTATCTGAACGCCTCCCGGCTGCTGACGGTTTTTTGGGGGTGTTTCTGCATTCTGGCGGCCATCGGATTTGCGAGTTTCGGCAGTTCGACCCGTCAGACGACCATCGTCCTGATCAATGCGGTGGGCAGCCTCCTGTATGGCCCGATTCTGGGGGCCTTTCTCATCGGCATGGTCACGAAGACGGTCGGTTCTCGTGCCATCAAGACCGGCGTCGTTCTCGGTATCATCTGCAACCTGGCTCTCTGGCAGCTGACGCCGATCTCCTGGCTCTGGTGGAATGTCGCCGGCTTTGTCGTCACCACCGGCGCAGCTCTCCTCTGGGCAGCCACTTCCATACGTCGCGGGCGCATACCACTCTCACGGGAGTTGCTGGAGACCCTCCGCCAGCCGGCGATACGCTGGAGACCCGTCTACTCTGCGGTCCTCGTCTACTTTGTCGCAATCATCGCACTTTCCTGGGCCGCCCAATATCTCGCATAGGGGGCGTGAGCCTGCCGACAGTGTCACCCACTGCCTGTAAACGGGAGTCGAGGGAATCACTATGAAGCGCTTTCGAACGTTCTTCCAGACCACGACTCTCGGCGGTTTGACCGTTGTCCTTCCCGCCTTTCTCCTTTTCCTGATCTTCAGATGGCTCTTTCTTTGGGTGACAGATCTGATTCAGCCCTTGACGGATGTGGTCGTGGCTCGAGTCGGAGCCCCCGAGTTCGCAGCTGATTGGATTGTGCTTCTCCTGATTGTGACGCTGTGCTTCACCCTGGGAGTTGTCGTGAAGACCGGGGTCGGCCGATTCATCCACTACCATCTCGAGACCCGCATCCTCGGAATTGCGCCCGGCTATCGGATTATCAAGGAGACTGTCATGCAGCTACTCGGACGTAAGCGGTCTCCCTTCTCCTCTGTCGCTCTGGTACGGATCTACGAACGACAGGGATTGATGACGGCCTTCATCACGGAAGAGCATGATTCGGGATGGAAGACGGCTTTCATACCGACCGGTCCCAATCCGACGACGGGTTACATCATGCATCTTCCTGCCTGTGATGTATTTCCGATCCAGGTGCGGGTGGAAGATGCCATACGATCGGTCATCAGCTGCGGGGCTGGTTCGGCTCCGTTAATCGATGCCTATCTCCGTCGCCATCGCTCTTGACGTTTTCCCTCGATCCGCGATCCCGAAGTCCCGCTTACCCCCTTGCCTCCCGGACGACGGCGCCATATGCTCTCAACGTCATGTCGACGCAACCGCTCAATTCAAGTCGCTGCTCAGGAGGCGCAAAATGACGTACAGGAAGGTCCTCGCCAGCACTCTTTTTGTTCTCTTCGGTCTCATGTTGCCGTCAGCTCTCGGACAGCAGATGGCCGAAGGCCAGGCGTCCGACTCCGTGAAGCCGATCTATCTCGACACATCCTATTCCTTCGAAGAGCGTGCCGCCGATCTGGTGTCGCGGATGACTCTCGAGGAAAAGCAGAGCCAGCTCGGTAATACCATGCCGGCCATCCCGAGGCTGGGTGTCAATGCCTACAATGTTTGGGGGGAGGCGCTGCACGGGGTTCTCGCCTTTTTCGCCGGTTCCGGCACAAGCACGACGTCCTTCCCGAACAGCGTCGCCACCGGCGCATCCTGGGATCCGGATCTGATCCGGCGGGAGGCCACGGCGATTTCTACCGAGGCGCGAGGCGTCAACGCCGAAGTCATTCGGAACCTGACCTTCTGGTCGCCGGTCGTCGAACCGATGCGGGATCCGCGTTGGGGCCGCAACGGCGAGTCCTACGGGGAAGATCCTTTCCTGATTTCGAGGATCGCCGGCGGTTTCATCCGCGGCATGATGGGAGACGACCCCACGTATCTCAAAGCGGTTCCCACGGGCAAACACTTCTTCGCGAACAACAGCGAGTTCAATCGCCACGTCGGTTCCTCGAACATGGATGCAAGGGATCTTCGGGAGTTCTACATCTCGCAATACAGACATCTGATCCAGACCGACAATCTGCCGAGCATCATGACCTGCTACAACCGGGTCAACGGCCATCCGATCACCGGAAGTCAGTACTTTGTCGACTCGGTCGTGCGCAAGATCTACGGGCTTAATGGCTATGTGACGGGCGACTGCGGCGCGGTCGGCGACATTCGAACCGGTCACAAGGTCAAGGCGACCACGGCCGAAGCGGCCGCCATGGCGTTGAAGGCCGGCGTCGACACCGACTGCGGAAGCGCTTACCAAAAGAACGCTCTGGAAGCTCTGCGAAAAGGGTTGATTACTGAAGGGGAAATCGACCGGGCTCTGATGCATGTCTACACGATCCGGATGCGGGTCGGTGAATTCGATCCCAAAGACAAGGTGCCGTACTCCAACATCACACGCAACGTCGTCGGAACGCCCGAGCATGCCGCACTCGCTGTCGAGGTCGCCGAAAAGACGCCGGTCCTTCTGAAGAACGAGACGGTCCGAGGAACGAGTCGACGAGCCCTCCCCCTCGATGTCAAGAAGGTGGGCAAGATCGCTCTGCTCGGACCCAAGTCCGACCGGGTTGAACTCGGCCCCTACTCGGGTCGAATCACGGAAGAGCAGGGGATCACCCCCCTCGAGGGCATCAGGGCCTACCTCGCCGACCAGGGCTCCACGATCGAGGTAGTCCAGTCCGAGGGTGCCACGGCCGCCGGAACCGGCAATCTCTTCAACGTCGCGTGGTTCGAGCTCGTCAAGAAGGACGGCTCCACTCAGCGATTCCGCGCCGGTGATTACTTTGAGTCTTCCGAAGGAGTCCGGAAATCGGGAGAAGGCGAGGACCGATGGATTCGCAACGTCTACGACGGCGCCTGGACCTCGTATCTGGAAGCCGACGTCGACAACATCGACAAGATCAACCTCCATCTCGCTGTTCCGGGTGAGGGGGGAACGATCGACTTCCGTGTCGGATCCAGGGACGGCCAGTCGCTGGGCGCCTTCGAACTGGGGTCGACGGGAGGCCAGTTCTCACCCGAGACGACCTCGACTTCCGCAAACTCACTCAGCCTCTCGGGCGACCAGACGCTCTTTGTGGTGTTTCATGCTCCGCCCGTCAAGCCGATTCCGCAGGAGACGCTCGACATGGCAACCTCTGCGGATGTCGCCCTCGTCTTCGTCGGAACCGACGAGCGAACCGCCAGCGAAGAGGCCGATCGCAAGACCCTGGGTCTGCCAGGCAACCAGTTGGACCTCATCCAGGCGGTGGCGAAGGTCAATCCGAACACGATCGTGGTCATGCAGACACTGGGTATGGTCGAGATCGAAGCCTTCAAGAACCTGGCAGAGGTTCCGGGAATCATCTGGACCGGATACAACGGACAAGGTCAGGGTGCGGCGATTGCACCCGTCCTGTTCGGAGATGTCAATCCGGGCGGGAAGCTGAACTTCACCTGGTACAAGTCGATGGGTGATCTGCCCGCGTTCACCGACTACAACCTCCGGGGGGGACCCAACAACAACGGCCGGACCTACTGGTACTTCAAAGGTGATGTCTCGTACCCGTTCGGCTACGGTCTCTCCTATACATCCTTCGCCTACAGCAATGTCCGGATCGACAAGACATCGATCACTCCCAACGACCAGGTGACGGTCAGTGTGGATGTCAAGAATTCCGGCAGGGTCGACGGCGACGAGGTCGTCGAACTCTACGTTGCGACACCCGACAGTCCGGCGTCTCTCGAGCGCCCGATCCGGCGGCTCAAGGGTTTCCAGCGCGTGAGCATTCCGGCCGGCCGGGCCCGGACTGTCTCGATCCCCGTCGATTGCTCGGAGCTCTGGTTCTGGGATCCGGAGGACGGCCGGATCACCTTCGACGAGGGCCGCTACGTGTTCGAAGTCGGTGCCTCATCGATAGACATCAAGGGCACGGCGGAGGCCACCATGAGGGGGACCTATACGCCCTATCTCAAAACCGTCGTCGCCGAAGCGCCCAAGATCCAACTGGAAGTGGGCACCATCGTTCCGACGACAGTCACGGCAGCGATGTCGGACGACCGTTTCGCCGACCTCTCCGAGACCCGCGTCACTTACACGAGCAACCGGCCCTCGGTGGCCGACGTCGACTCGACGGGAATCGTGACTGCCCGGTCCCCCGGAGTGGCGACAATCACGGCGTCAGTCCTCATCGACGGCAAGGCCCTCTCGGGAAGTTATGCCGTCAAGGTCCTGCCGGATCTACGCCTCACCAGTCTCTCTGTAAACGACCAGAATCTGGGGGCGTTCGGCGACGAGAATCGTGGCGCCGGCTTCCTGCTGGATCACGGTGCGGTGGCACCTCGGGTGCAGGCAAAGCCCGCCGGCACGGCGGTCACTATCGACATGGCACAGGCCACCGGCGTACCGGGCACGGCACTTGTCACCGTGACCGACAATGCCACAGGCGAGAAAGCGCGCTACGGCGTCAACTTCGGCCATCAGGCCGAGAGTGACGACTTCAACGCTACCTCCATCGCATCGCAGTGGCGCTGGCTACGCGGCAACGCTGCCAACTGGAGCTTGGAGAAGAACCGAGGCTCGCTGCTCATCACCGCCGAGGAGGGAGACCTGAAGGGGCAGGCCAACGACGCGAAGAACGTGCTCCTTCAGCCGGCCAACACCGATTGGTTCATTGAATCGAAGGTCACCTTCTCGAGGGAGCCGTCCCAGTTCGACCAGCAGGGTGGCCTGGTCGCCTACCAGGACGACGACAATTTCGTCAAGCTGGTCTATGACCGTGCCAACCGGGGATTCCAGGGGACGGGAAACTACTTCGAACTGGTCGTGGAACGCGACGGCGCGCAGTATCCCGCCGCCACTTTCGACGCCGGAAGTCTGATGGACTGGGACAAATCGATCGTGTTCAGGCTGGAGAAGAAGGGCAGCCGGTACACCGCCTACTACTCGAAGGACGGCAACGAGTTTCACCTTCTCGGCACGACGGATGCGGTACTCGCGGATGTCCAGGTGGGTCTGCTCGCGGTCGACGGCTCGCCGGCCTCGCGCGGGCGTGACATGTTCGCTTTCCGGAACCGCTCGCAAAGTCAGGAGGAGCCGCCCTTCGAAATGAGCTGCGACTACTTCAACATCCGGAGTCGGGGCGAAAGGCTTCCCTGACGACGGACGACGTCGTCGACGGAAGGACTTGCGCGAGGCCGGCTGTCCGACCGCCTCCGGCAATCGGGAAGCGGCTGGCCGATCCGGCCAGCTCGACGGGTTGCTGTGCAGGTCCTTCTATGTCCGGGAAGTCATCCTCGAGCACCGCGAGGATCTGGACGACTGTTCGATTTTCTCCCACATTCGTTGTTTCCGAGAGTGATTCCTGGTGTTAGAATCCGGAATACTCGAACTTCACTCTACGTCCTGTAAGGGCCAAAGGCGCCGGGCGCATCGACCGGGGTCGCAACTAACGGAGGACCACCGTGAAGAATCCAGGGCTCTCCTTCGCACTCCCCGGAAGACGTCTCCTCAGTCAACGGGAATCACACAACGGAAGACGGCATGAAGAAGGCCACCCGGCGAGGAAGCGGCCCGGCATAGGGGCTGGTCCGCCCACCCCGGTCGGGCGGACTCGACCCGTTTCTCGCTGCGGCGGTGTCGCCGCCGTACTCTGGCTGCTGTTTGCGGCTCTCCTCTCCTCCTCCCTCATGGCCCAGCCGGAGTTCCGGATCGGTTACGGAGTCTTCGCGGTTCGAACCGACGACATCGCCCCTTCGCTTGCTGCGCTGTTCAAGTTGGAGAACCCCGACGGCATCCTCGTCTCGGAAGCAGGAGTCGGCGCTGCCGCCGAGCTGCGCGAAGGCAGGATCTTCGTCGAACAGGACGGCAGGAGGGGCACCGGGCTCGCGATCGTCAACCGGTCGGGTCAGACAGAAACCGTCGATCTGATTCTGCGCGACGCGTCGGGAGCCCAGTTCAGGACCGGGACCCTGGAGCTCGAGGCTGGTGAACAGAGAGCTCGCTTCGTCCACGAGTTCTTCACCGACATCCCAGCAGAGTTTGTCGGCAGCCTGAACTTTCGGGCCCGCAGCACACAGGGAAAGGTAGCGGCCGTCACGCTGCGCCAGAGCACCAACGCCTACGGCGAACCGGTCTTCAGGACTCTGCCGGTCTCCACTGTGCCGGCTGGATCGTCGACGGCTCAGCCACAGGAGGACGAGCCGATTGTCTTTCCTCAGATCGGCACAGGCCAGGGCCTCTCCACTCAGCTGGTCCTGTTCAGTCGATCTTCCTCGACGACATCCGGTGTCATCCGGTTGTTCGATTCCCAGGGCCAACCGCTCGTGCTGTCAGGAAGCGGGACCGTCGCTTCCGAATTCCCCTTTCAGCTGGCTGGGAACGGCGTGTTCTTCACGGAGCTTTTCAGCCCGGAGCCTTCGGACGTTTACGCCGGTTATGCCGTGGTCGTCGTCGAGGAGGGGGACGTGCCGCCGGCCGGCAGCGCGGTCTTTCGTTTCCTCGACTCGGAGAACTCTGCAATCTCCGAGGCAGGCGTCGGGGCATCTATCCCGACCAGGCGAGCCCGGATTCCCATCGACTACTTTGGGACCCGTTCGGGCGTGGCCCTGGCGAGTACCGGCCACAACGGTCCCAATCGGCTCGATTTCCGTCTGCTCGACGCCCACGGGGCACTCGTGGATTCCACCAGCCGGGTTCTTGCCGCGGCCGGCCATCTGGCGATTTTCGCGGACGAGCTGTTCCAGCTTGCCCCCGGCTTCTCGGGAATGCTGGAAGTCGAAAGCACGGACCCCGTAGTCCCGGTCACCTTGAAGCTGACTACCAACGGGCGAGGGCAGTCGATCGTCACGACCCTGCCCGTGGCGGATCTGGAAGCCGTCGAGCACGGTACGAAGCAGGTGATCCCGCAAATGGGTCTGGGTCTAAGTGAAGTGGGCGATTTCTCCACTCGTTTGATTTTCCTTTCCTCGACCACCGCGGCGTCTTGCGGCGGGACACTTCGTTTCCGCGACCCGTCCGGTGTCGCCTGGAGGCCGGGCGAGCTTCCCGGGGATTTCCCATTCGGTGTGGGCCCCGGGGAGATGGGGACACTCCTTTTCCAGAGCGAACCGGAACCCCTCGTCATCCGGCGGGGCGAGAGCAGCTCGACGGTGATCGGTCCCGAAGGAGGGCTGATTTCTGTGGAGGATCTAGGCGGCGTCCAGGTCGGCCTTAGGATCCCGCCGTTTGCGCTGCTGGAAGCCCAGACCATTACCGTCACACTCCTCGAGGAGGCGCCGAGACACTCGTTCACGCGTACGATCTATCCCGGTGTCCTCCTGGAACCGGCGGGGCTGACGTTGAACCGGGCGGCCCGCCTGGAGATCCGGCTCCCCGTCGCGATCAACATGCCGGAGCGCTCGACCATTCTCTGGCTGGCGACACCGACTCAGGTCCGGACGGCCGGCAATCAGACGATCCTCGAGGACGCCATCGAGGGAGAGATCTTTCATTTCAGCACCTTCAGCTGGGAGGGACTGACGCTGTCCGACGCCATGGGATGGGCCGCCCTCGTCAACGGTATGACCCCCGAGCAGCGGGCCCAGCTCCCGCTTCCTCCCATTGATCCCTCGCTGCTCAACTTCCTGGACACGCTCGATACGGTGAACACACTCGTCCAGCTGGAGCAGATGCGTGAGGCTCTGGGCGCCGGTTCGGTCGACTCTATCGCACCCGCCCTGGGTCTTCTCGAACAAGCGGCCCTGAGATTCCTCGAGGAAGATCCCCCCGAGGACCCCTGCGGGCTCTACCACTCGTACCTCAAGCAGTTCGTGGAGGTCGTACGGGTTCTGAACGATCCGCAGATCGACCAGTTCTTTCAGCAGCGCATCGCATCGATGGACGAGCAGTGCGTCGGGGTCGACCTGACGGGCTCCTGGATCGTCGACGGTTACGACGAAACCGAGCGGTGCCGCATCGTCTCGGGATGCCCGCCCGGTGCCGGCTGTGCCTGGGACACGGAGGAGGACGACTCCCAGGTGGAAGCCTCCGTCGTTCAGGACGGATCGGACTTTGAGGTGTCGTTTCCGGACTTCCCCGAAATCGGGACTCTCGAAGGCCGGCTGCAGGCCACTGGCGTGGATTTCCAGCCCTACTTTTTCACGGTCTCGACGGAGGGCAGTTCGACGCTCGACTGTCAGATCTTTTTCGAATCGAACGGCTACGGAATCGATTTTGGGGCGCCGTTTTGCTCGGCGGGCCACACATGTCAAGCCGTTTCCTGCTGGGAATCGGATTCGGTGACGGCCGGAGTCTCGGCGGACAGCCGGTCCTTTCTCGGAATCGAGACCTGGGATTTCAGGGCCACGGTCCGGGAGACACCTCCCGACGGCCCGATCCAGGTTTTTCGGTATCGGTGCCTTGGTTCCGCCCAGGTGTCGGGACAAAAGGACGAATAGCGGAAGGGATTCATGCTGCTGCGGACTGTCCCCATCTGAGGCGACGCTGCTCTTCCCGATCGCGGCGAACCGATCACTGGTCGGTCGCGAGTCGAAGTGACTTTGTTTCGGCAAGCGAATGGGAAAGCTCCTTGCCGCCCACGATTCCAAAATCGAGCGTCCGAATCGGAAACGGGATGGTCAACCCATGCGCGTCGAAGGCTTGGTGGATCTTGATGATGGCATTGCTTCGAGCCTGGAGGAACTCCTTCTGCTCGCCACTCGACAGCCAAAAACGTACAACGAAATTAACCGAGCTGTCCCCGAACTCCTCGTAGAAGAGCTCCACTGCTCGATCCTGATTCCGCGTGGTGACCGACTCCACCGCTTCGATCGCCACCTGTCTCGCCTTTTCGAGGTCGTCGCCGTAGGAGACACCGACGCCGAGGTCAACGCGTCTGGTGCCGGTCGATGTGTAGTTGACGATCGCATTTTCGAATACCTTGCTGTTTGGCATGAGGACCATCTGCCCCTGGGGAGTCTCCATGATGGTCGAGCGAAGGTTGATCTCCTTGACCTTGCCCAGGTAATCGTTCGTGGAGACGAGATCGCCGACCGTAAACGGTTTCCGTACGGCCATCATGATACCGGCGATGAAATTCTCCGCAATGTCCTGAAAGGCAAAGCCCAAAGCCAGGCCGATGATCCCGACGCCGGCCAGCAACGAGACGACCGTCCTCTGGAGATCCAGGATGCCGAGCGCGACGAACAGGCCTGCCAGCAGGACCCCGACATACGCAGTGGTCGCCAGCAGTTGACCGATATGGGTATTGGCAGACATTCCGACTACCAGCCGTTTCAGTGTCCGGTAGACGATCCGTGCGACGATCCAGAAAAGGATCAGCACGAGAATCGCAACGATCAGGTTTGGTATCAGGAGGATCAGGTCATTGACCCAACCCTGCAGCTTGTCGATCAGAGACTGCACTGCACTCGAAAAGCCCATCACTTCCCTCCTTGAAGAAGTCCGGAATGCACGGACGAGGTTGAGGTTATGGTCCTGATTAGATCATGGATGGGGCCGACCGCGGAGGCAGCTCGACGGCCCACAGGACCAGCCGTGCAGTGTCGTCATGAGATTGCTCTGCGACTTCTCCTCGGCGCCAGCCGGGCGCGACTTCACGATTCATGACGACTCCGAGTCGCAGCCCATGGCCACGGTCAATCTGGAGTTCTGCCGGAGAGACTGGCCCTTCGCTCCGGGGCTCATCCATTCTGAAGGGACGATCGGTGGCTGCCGCTTCCACTGTGCCGGATCAATTGGTACAGCTTGACGAACGCCTGGGTCAGGATGACCAGGATGATCCCGATATTGACGGCGGGCAGCAGGCGCGCCAGGACCTCGGCCAACTTGGCGTTGCCGATAGTCTCCCGGAAGGTAGCCGTGTCGACCACGGCCGCGAGATTCTTCAGGATCAGTCCGAATATGACGGCGGCCGCCAATCCGAGGGCGACCTCGAA
The DNA here is from genome assembly GCA_963823995.1 of uncultured Acidobacteriota bacterium. Taxonomy (GTDB): domain Bacteria; phylum Acidobacteriota; class UBA6911; order RPQK01; family JAPXNP01; genus JARRKC01. The sequence continues at coordinate 1,612,297 of CAWGNQ010000005.1, read as the reverse complement.
CCAGCGGATCATCGGGCTCGTCGATCCCCGGCGCAAAAGGAGAACGTTTTTGACCAGAGCCGCCGCCCACCAGAGGTCGATCAGCAGGACCGGAAACGTCAGGCCGAGCTCGGCCGCGCTCAGGAAGCGGAGGCCGTCGGCCGTGACTCCGAGGATCATCCCGAACCATTGGGGAAAGAAGTTGAACCAGATCAGAAGAACGGCAATGACGTAGATCTTCAGCGCGACGCCGAAGGTCGAGATCTGACGGCTCTCTTCGATTGGAGGCAGGCTGAAGGGGTCCCATGAGGAACTGTCCAGCTCCGCTATCTTCTCGACGCCGAAACGTTCGAGGAGGGCGAAGACCAGGACCGCGACCGCGCCGAATGAGTAGACGAACTGGAGCAGCAGTCCGGCAAATTTCAGAGTACCTTCGGCCAGTCCGCCGATCTCTCCGGTGAAACTCAGGATCACCACCACGAGCGCGGCCAGGCCTGCCGCCCCGGTCAGCACGAGTTTCAGCGTAGAGACGAACGCCGGATAGAGTTGCGGGCCGATCAGATAGTTCGGTTTCGAGGAGTACCGGGCCGCGACCACCTCCGGGGCCCCGAATTCGGCCAGCACACGGGCCGTCATCTCGGGGTCGGTCGAGGCGAGGCTCCTCCGGCTCTGCTCTTCGACCGTTTCTCGCAGCAGGGACTCCAACTCCCTGGCCACGTCTTGACGAAGGTCCCCGGGGAGCCGCCTTCCCACGGCAAAGACGTATCTGCGAATCAGTTCTTGCGATGAAAGCATGTGGCTGTTCATGACAAAAGATCCCCCATCACCAGGGCGAGCCGGCTCCACTCCGCCGAAAGCTCCTCGAGAGTCCGCTTCCCCCGGGCTGTCAATGAGTAGTATTTGCGCGGGCGATTGCCGTCGACCCGCCAGTTGCTCTGAAGCAGTTCCTGAGATTCCAGTCTCCGGAGGAGGGGATAAAGAGTCCCCTCGTCGATCGTCATCCCGCGCTCGGCCAGATTCTTCTTGAGGGAGTAGCCGTACTGCTCCTCCCGCAATTGAGAAAGCGCGGCAAGGACCACGACGCCTCTCCGGAGTTCCAGGCTAAGTGATACCGTCCACTCTGACTGTGTGTCGCTCATATCAATGTGTCACACGATACAGTGTGACGCACAGTATGTCAACAACATTTACGCGAGGCGTAGGCGGCGGTCATCGTGAAGGGACATCCGTGAGACGAATGAGAACGATGAGACGAGTGAGAACGATGGGACGAATGCATCGCGGTGGGGCGCCGGGAAAGTCAATGGGACGCCCGGGACTCATGGGACGGACAGGACGGATGGGATCCGGGCAACGCGTACCGGGCAGGCCGCCTGCTCCCCGCGTTATCGTTCTTACGTCCCGTCGGCCCTAAGGCAGTCCCTCCTTTGCTTCGACCAAAGAAGGCTCTCTCAAGGGTAGTCACACTTGGCTTGCTGCCTCGTCGTTCGGTCCAGGCCGCAGTGCGTGGGGAGTCGACGGAGAACGCAATCATGAATTCCGGGGTCACTCCCCGCGAAGTTGGACCGTGGCCGCGGACCGACTCAAGGGCGAGTAGTCGAGCGAGGCCTGGGAGATCTTCTCCGGGTGGTCGACTCGGAAGTAGAGGTGACCGACAATCGGTCGGCTCGTCTCTCCCTCGGGCAGTCCCTTGTCGGACAGTTCGGTTTCCGTGACCTTGCGATCTTCATCGGTCAGGCCGCCGGTCTTGTCCCCGAAGCGGACGTCGACACCCGTCCGAGTCGTCAGGCCGCGTGGCGGAGCGTAGGGATAGGTGTTGGGATCCAAAGTGGGATCGGGCCGACGCGACCCGGCACGGTAAGTCACGCCGACTTCCGGGCTGACGGTGACGTCGCGGTAGGCCGGGGCCGTCTTCTGGAGGTGCGCGGCCACGGATGCCGGTTCCTCGGGACCGATTCGGTCGGCGTTGTCGGCGACCGACAGATGGAAGTCGCCCCGGCGAACGTCGATCGCTCTCGCCGTCGGATCCAGAGTGACCTCGACCACGCGGTACTCGCGGCTGACGTCAGATACAAACTGGCGACTGACTTCCTCCTGATCCAGGAGCCGGGCCGTGAGCGCGTAATCATCGGTCGTGACCTGGTTCGTCTTTTGAGTTCCTTTGGCTGCGCTCTGTCCGCTGCAGACGGTGGCCAGACCGGCCATCAGTCCAATGATGAGAAACCACTCGAGCCCGCGCCCTCTGATCATGGCTTCACCTCGCTTGGTATGGGGACGTCCACGTGAAGCGTCTTTCTGGACAGAACATAGAGCTTCGTATTGAACGACTCGTAACCGGGCCTTTTGATGGAAAGCGGGTAGGCGCCCGGCTTGAGGTAAAAGGACTTGAGGTCCGAACCGGTCCCGGCGAGACCTCCGTCTATGAAGACCTGGGCGTCAGCGGCCACGTTCTCGAGTTCCACCCGTCCAAAGTGATCCCGATCGACTCCGGACCGGTCGACGGAGCATGCGGGCGGATAGGGAAGGAGGGGGTCATAGAACTGGGGACCGTACAACGATCCGACCCAGGGAAGGAACGGGTAACCCGACGTATCGAGAAATCCGGCGCCGACATGGATGTCCCCGAGCCGCAGACGGGTTTCGATCTTCCGGGGCTCGGAGGGGTTCTTCGATCCCTTCTCGTCGGGCGAGTCAAGGGCCGCCACCTGAGCGGTCAGGAGCAGGGCTGAAAATAGCGAAAGCACGATCTGTCGTCGCATGGTTTGCAGCCTCCGATCAATAACTCCATTTACCCAGATGCCGAGAACGTTTCATTTGTTCAGACGGCCAGAGGAGATCCGAGCACCGTCACGTTCCTATGTGTGAGTGTCTTTCTGTGTAACAGTAGAGTTCAATTGCTTCAACAATCGTAGTATATGTCCGGGTCGATCTGTACTCGTGACCATCGGCTCCGGAAAAAAGGCTGTCCCTGATCTTGAAATCAGATGATCAGGCGGACGCCGCCGAGTTCGGCTAATCCGTAGAGAAAATGGTCGCCCGGTGAGCCGATGAACATGAAGTTGGCGGGGATCTGCCACTTCTTGGAGAGCTCCTGAATGAGCTTGGGGCCGAAAGTGCCTTCCAACACCACCAGTTCGATCACCACCTCCGGGTAGGCTTCGTCCAAGAATGCGAGGTCTTTCTCGAGTTTCGGTGGAACTTCCCCCTTGTCCTGGACGACGGTGACCACCTTGATCCGGTTGGTGTGTTCATTCTTGCGCACGTAGAGCATGGCCTCATTGAGCGTCGCCAGGTCATCGCCCCGCGTGAAAAAGACGATCTGCTGCGAGTTGATCTGATCGATCTTCTGCCTGATTCGAGTCGAAACCCGTGCGGTCATCTTTCCGATGGATTCGCTGATCGCCTTGACGAGAAAGAGAAGGACCTCCATCAAGCCGATCCGGCCCAGCATGACGGCGACCACCAGGGCGGTGGGGATGAAGTACTCGAGAAAGACGCCAAAGTAGGGTGGATGCATGACGATGTTTCCCACCAGCCCGATCAGGGTCGCCAGGATGGCCACCGCCACCGCCGGCCAACTTGCCTGCACGGGGCGGGGAAGGCGGGCCCGCTTTACCTTCAGCAGGATGTTCCCTGCTGCGAACAGGGTCATGACGGCCAGGAAGGAAATCGTGTAGACGCCGGCGAGCGCCTCCAGCTCTCCACGGGTGATCATGAGGATCGAAACGCTCAGCAGGAAGAACGCGATGATGATCCGATGCGAGGAGCCCCGTCGATTCGACTTGAGAAGAAACTGCGGCAGGCAGCGATCGAGGGTCATGCGCCGGACGAGGCCGGTCACCCCGACATAGGAGGTCAAGACGGCCCCACTGAGGACCAGAGAAGCGTCGAGTGAAATCAACCAGGCCAACCAGGGTCCACCCGCCACATCTCCCATGTGGGCCAACAGAGCCTCCTGGTGTTGGGAGACCTCGGGAATGGGAACCAGGGCCAGAGCCAGCAACGCCATGCCCGGGTTGAAGACCGTGACCGCCAGCCACATATTGCGCAGAGTCTTCGGGAAGACTCCCTCCGCCTGCTCTTCCACGAAATTGGCGGAGCTTTCGAAGCCCGAAATGCCCAGCATGGCCGCGGCAAATCCAAAAAGAACCGCCCTCCCGGGATTTGCCATATGTGTCGAAAAATTCGCCGTCGCGGTATCGAGGCCATGACTCAGGATGAAGTAAGCACCCACCAGAAGCAGGAGAGTCAGTGTCCCCAAATGGGTCACGAAGATCACCACGGCGACCTTGGAGGATTCGCCGATTCCCAGGATCGTGAGAGCCATAAAAATCGCCAGCAGGCACACGGTCGCCGCGATAACCGGCATCGAGGTCCAGAAGGTGCGCGCGTAGTGCATGGCCTCGCTGGCTGAGATCACGGCCGTCGCCATGTAGGAGAGAAGCGTCAAACAGGCCGCCATCGAAGCCATGGACTTGCTGGTCGTATTCAGAAGCGCGTTGTAGGCTCCACCGTTGAGCGGCAGGGCGCCGACGACTTCCCCGTAAATCTTCCGGTACAAGTACAAGACGCCGGCCACGATCAACAGCGCCAGCCAGGCCCACCGGCCGGCCTGCACGACGGCGAGGGCAGACACGTAGAGGCAGGAAGAAGTGATGTCGTTGCCGCAGATGGCGGTGGCCGGGAGCTCGGCCAGGCCTCCCTTTTTGTGCTCGGTCACTCGGCGCGTCACGGCGGCCTATCTTCTCAAAGAAGCCTGAATGCTGTCGATTCTTCCTCGGCGTCGCTGCTCGTCAGGCCGTGAACGGGTTGACGACACGGATAAAATCGAATTTGCGAAAGTCGGCATCATTGGTGACGATTTCTCGGACTCCGTGCTCCAGCAGCAAAGCGGCGATGTGGGCGTCCGGAACGAGATTGCTCCTGACTGGCAGATCACCGGTGATCTCCCGGTACGTCGTCCAGAACCGTATTCCCTCCGAGAGTACTCGCGTGTGCGGGAGATCCAAAAGCATTTCGATATTCCGGACGGCTTCCTTCGGTTCCAGAGGAGAGGAAAACACCGCTGGATGAGTGGAAATCCGGAGGTATCCCATGATCACCGGCCAGCACAGATAGAAGAGTTGGTCGCGGGTCGACCATTCTTGCAGCAGCTCTGAAGCGGTTCTCCAATGTCGGCTCCCCCGATCAGACGCGTACAGGAGCACATTCGTATCAACGGCGAAGCTCATCGCGGGGAGTCCTGATCCAGAAGGCGGTAGACAGCTTCCTTGTCAGCAATCTCCACTCGAGCTCCCATGGAGCGCGAAATCCAGGAGAAAGTCCCCTTTGTGGAGTCCTTCTCGACGCCACGGAGTGCTCGAGCCAGCAAATCTGAGATCACTCGGCCCAAAGAGGTCCCTCGGCGGTCGCGAAGAGCTTTGACTTCTTCGAGTATGGGATCGTCGATGTCCACCGTTGTCCGGCTCATGATGAGCCGATGATAGAAAGCGGCGCATCAGATGTCAATTAGATGTGGCCCTCCATCGCACTTCGCACCAGCGCTTGCGCCGACCACCGCATGACCTCGACGGCGTGCTTTCTCGAGAGACCCCCAAGGTCGACGAGCGTGACGAGCGCTTCGATCCCGGCCGTCACGGCGATGCCGTGCACCAGGCGCTCGAGTTCAGCCGGCGGCAAGGATTTCTCCAGCGGCGCGAGGGCATCGCGAATCCACAAGTAGCGGCGACCCTTTCTCAGGGTGAGCTCGCTGTGGCCGACCGAGTCTTTCTCGAGCGAGAGGCGCAGCATGGTGCGATAGCTCTGCTCGGCGCCGAGGAAGATCTCGGCAAGTCCGACAACGGCCCGGTCGAGACGTTCGACGGGATCCGAGGGTGGATCCTTACCCAGCAGGGAATCCGCCTCGACCTCGGGATGAGCGGCCAGCAGGAGATCCCGTCGGTTCGGGAAGTATCGGTAGGCCGTCGCCCGGGATACGGAGGCGGCCTCGGCCGCCTTCTCGACGGTGACGGGAATTCCCTCGGCAATCAGCGCCCTGGCGGCCTCCGCCAGGGCGGCCCGCGTTCGGGCCTTTTGATGCCAGCGCCCGGTTCGCTCATATGAGATTGACATACTCATAATGATACAGTAATCTCATAATCAACCGAGAACCCATCGAATTGGAGTCCGCCGCGCGCCTGCCGACGGACGACAAGCCCAAAGGAGGACAGAATGGAGCTCGTTCACGTGCGACGACTCGACGGTCGTCCCGGGACTCTCGAGCCGGAGAAGATCGAGGAATTTGCGAAACAGACCGGACCCGGGCTGATTCTGGAGGGAGACCCGGAGTACGAGCGCACCCGGCGGGTGTGGAACGGGATGATCGATCGGCGTCCCGGCCTGATCGTGCGGCCCCGTGGCGCGGCGGACGTGATGGCCGCCGTGGGCTTCGCGCGCGAGCACGATCTACTCCTCTCCGTGCGGGGCGGCGGACACAACGTCGCGGGATTCGGAACCTGCGACGGCGGCATGGTGATCGATCTCTCTCGGATGCAACAGGTGCGAGTGGATCCGAGGTCCTCGACGGTGCGGGTGGGCGGCGGCGCCACCTGGGCCGACGTGGATCGGGAGACCCAGGTCTTCGGGCTCGCCGTACCCGGTGGAATCGTCTCCACGACCGGCGTGGCCGGGCTCACGCTGGGCGGCGGCCAGGGATGGCTGCGCCGCACCCACGGGATGACCTGCGATAGTCTCCTGTCGGCCGACGTAGTGACCGCGGAAGGGCGGTTCCTGGTGGCGGGCGACGGGGAGAACACCGACCTCTTTTGGGCTCTGCGAGGCGGCGGAGGCAACTTCGGCCTGGTGACCTCGTTCGAGTTCCGCGCGTATCCGGTAGGTCCGATGATCGCCTTCGCAGGGCCCGTGTACCCACTTGAGAGCGCAGGGAGAGTAATGAGCGCCGTCCGCGACTTCGCCGCCCAGGCTCCGGATGAGGTGAACATCTCGACCACCTGGTGGACGATTCCCGAGGTTCCGGCCTTCCCGCCAGAACTTCACGGCCGGGCGGTCATCGTCGTGGGCGGTGTGTATGCCGGTCCGCCGGAGCGGGGAGAAACCGTTCTGCAACCGCTAAGGCAGATTGAGACACCGCTCCTTGATCTCTCCGGGACCATTCCCTACGGCGGTCTCCAGCAGATGTTCGATCCGTTTTTCCCCTCCGGAACGCTGCAGTATTATTGGAAGTCGATCTATCTCGCAGGCCTCGGCGACGACGTCGTGCGCACGGTCGCCGAATACGTCGCGCGCCGGCCGTCGTCCCTGTCGATGGTCGCGATCTGGGCCCTGGGCGGAGCGCTCGGACGTGTCGACGCCGGGTCCACGGCGACCGGATCGCGAGGCGCTCCCTACATGGTCGAGATCCTTGCCAACTGGGCCGATCCATCCGATGCCGAGACCAATATCCGCTGGGCGCGGGAGTTGTTCGCGGACCTCGAACGTTTCGGCACGGGAAAGACGAACGTGAACTTCCCCGGCCTCGGGGATGATCCCGGGTTCGGCCGCGCCGCGTTCGGAAATCAGTGGACGCGGCTCGTCGAAATCAAGCGCAAGTATGACCCGACCAACCTGTTCCGCCTCAACCAGAACATCCCTCCAGAGTAAGATTGGAGCCGGACCACCTTCGTCACACTCAGCTTTTCGTTGGGTGATCCCTGGGTGAGCATAGGTGACACGCACGACTTGGGCTCGTAAGTCCCTGTAAATAAAGGGATGCAGGGTGAGTCTGGCACCAATCTCCAGAGTCACGACGGATCACCATTGACGACCGTTCTGTCTGGTTCGCTCCAAATCGATGGGGGGAGAGTCCGAGGGCAACCAGGCGAGACTCTCTTTGTGGATCGTTGAGCCGTCCGGATTTCGTTGATACGTGCCGGACTGCCATCCGAATCTCTCTTGACGGAAAAGATCGTTTCTGACTAGACTTAGTCTGATCTAGGTAAATGTCCAAAACAACAGTGAACCTGTACGAAGCCAAGACACATCTTTCCAGACTGGTCGATCGGGCAGCTTCAGGAGAGGACGTCACCATTGCGCGCAGCGGGAAGCCTGTCGCCCTTCTCACCCGCCTCCGGCCCCCAAAGCGGAGCATCACGTTTGGAGTCCTCAAGGGAAAGGTTCGCGTCGCAAAGGACTTCGACGCACCTCTCCCGGAAGACGTACTGAACGAGTTTGAAGGTCGCTGATGCGACTGCTGCTCGACACCCACCTGTTCATCTGGGCGATCACCGGCGACCGCAGACTCAAAGCGGCCAAGAATCTGATTCTCTCGGCCGACTCCGTCCATGTCTCAGCGGCCTCGATCTGGGAAATCGCCATCAAGACCGCCTTGACGAAGATCGAAGGGGATCCCTCGGAGATGGCCGCAGCCATCGAGACCAGCGGCTTCGTCGAACTGCCCGTGACTGCTCGACACGCAGCCCGGGTCGGTACGCTGCCGCCTCACCACAGTGATCCCTTCGATCGGCTGCTGATTGCGCAGGCGGTGACGGAGCCCCTGATCCTCGTGACTGCCGACCGGACGCTCGCTCAATACAGTGACGTCGTGCACGTAATTTAGGAGCGGATCGATCGACTCCTTTTTCTGGGACCCCAATTTCCAACTTGTGTTTGTTCAAGAAGCCCTGCTCTATGGCGTGAAGCCCACCGACTCGCTAACGCTCGCCGGCGTATCGCTGCTCCTGCTGGCGGTGGCTCTTCTTGCCTGTTACATCCCCGCCCGACGGGCGACGAAGGTCGATCCCATGGCGGCACTGCGGTACGAATGACCTGTCGTTGTTGCCAATGGACATGTGTCCCGAAGGTTCGATGCCACCGATGGGGGAAAGCTGTCCGTCAAGCTGGTGTTCTCTGGTGACATCGATACCGCTACTTTGACACGACAGGATCGAGACTGAATTCGATGGTCTGCAGGTGAAGGCCCTCCGGCCAAGGGGTGTTTCGAGGTTCTTGCATCTCGAGCCTGAACTTGACGTGAAACTCTGTCCCGAACTGGTCGATCACCATGCCTCTGACCTGGGCTTCCCAATTGAACTGGTCGAGATCGCCCGGGAAAGGATGTTGCACCATGTAGTTCTCCTGAAGGCGTCCGACGCCGACGAAGCAACCCCTCAGATCCGCGAAATCGGACCCGTTCTCCCAGATCTCGGTGAGATCGGTCTTGATGAGTGCGAGGGCATCGGGAGATGCGACGTACTTGAACATGGTGCCGACAAAAGTGGCGAAGTCGATGCCCAGATTCTCGAAGCGGCCGGCGTCACACCAGAGAATCGGCGTGGCAGGATTGCCGGCGTGGCGCTGCACGCGCTCACCGGGGCCGTACTTGTACCAACTGTGTCCCTCCGGATAATCGTAGAAATAGAAGATGACCTCCGGTATGCCGTCACCATCGTCCCACTCGGGACCCCAGGAAGGTCCCCAAAATGCCGGCGGCTCAAGCATGAAGCCTACTTCGCCGGCCTGTTCGAAGCAGACGCCGTTGCCCTGAGGGCACGGTCGGATCACCCCGTTGTCGGCGCCCGCCAGGGCCAAAAGGAATGCACAGAAAATCGGAAATGCGACCATCCCGCGACCGGTTCGTTTCATCGTTTCCCTCCTTTGTCGTCGATCAAGGTGAGAATCTCTTGCCTGGAGTTCCCGTGTCATTAGGAATGGGATAGCACTGCGTTGGATTCTCCTTGGAAAACGCTGGGAGGAACGATTCTCCAGTTTTCCAAGGATCCGATGGAGGCTACAATCGTATCCAGCTGCGCGAACCCTTGCGTTGGCCCGGCTGCAGACCGAGGGCGATGCCGTTTTCTCCGCCCCCCCGGCGCGCTCGAGACGGCGCAGCGGGCGGTGACACGCTGTTGATTCACCGCCTTGCGCGGATCCGCATCTGGAGGCCAACATGAAGACTTTCTGGCTCGGTGAATGGCGAGTCCAGCCTGCTCTGAATCGCATCGAGTGCGGCGAGGAGGCCCGTCACCTTGAGCCCCGGGCGATGGATCTGCTGGTCTTTCTGGCCGACCACGCGGGCGAAGTGATCGCAAAGGACCAGCTGATCCGGGCGGTGTGGTCCGAGTCCTTCGTTACCGACGGAGCCGTCACCTATTCGGTCAATCAGCTCCGGCAGAAGCTGGGCGATGACGCCAGGGATCCCCGGTTCATTGAAACGATTCCGCGACCCGGATACCGGCTGATTGCTGAGGTGGTTTTCGAGGAGCCTGTCGACAAGGACTCTCACTGGCCCGCCCTGGCTGTCAGGTTGGCCCCGCTCGTTCTGATCGCCGCCCTTGTTGGAGCCCTCGTTTGGGTCTCCCCCTGGAACGCAGGAGAATCAAGCTCCGGACCCCTGAAGATTCTCCCCTTTACCACGGATGGAGGAATCAAGAGGTTCCCCAGTTTCTCTCCGGATGGGGAACGAATCGCGTATCAATGGGACGGTCCGACACGCAACAACTGGGACATCTACGTCAAGGCACTCGGAGAGGGAGCACCGTACCTGCGATTGACCGAGGATCCAGCTGAGGACCGCGCTCCGGCGTGGTCTCCGAAGGGTAGGTATATCGCATTCACCCGTCTCTTCGGGAACGGAAAGGCCGCCATCTTTGCCGTGCCCTCCCTGGGAGGGCCGGAACGAAAGCTGGTCGATCGCAGCGGGGACCTCCGGCTCGCGGCCAACGATCCTCTGTGCCGTGTGAGCTGGTCTCCGGACGGAAGTACGCTGATCTACCCCGAACCGGAAGCCCCTGGACGTCCTGCTCGGATCGTCGAGTTGTCGATCGAGACCCTTGAAAAGAAGCCCCTTACGCGTCCGCCGCAAGGCAGCAGGGGAGATTTTGCGCCGAGTTTCTCGCCGGACGGGAGCCGGATCGTCCTTCTCCGCGAGGGCTCGAAGATAGGGCTGAAAATGGACATATGGATCCAAGAGAGGGCCGGAGGGGTCACCCGCCGGCTGACCGACTTGGATGCCGAACAGGCCACCTGTCCATCGTGGGCCTCTGACGGAGACTCGATCTTCTTCACCACTCTCCGGAGCGGGTCCTTTCCACAGGTCTGGCGGTTCGACACGAAGCTCCAAAAGCTGAGCGGGGTCGCGGGTCCGGGACTTGGCGCGGGAGAGCTCAGCGTATCGGGAGACAGGCTGGTGTTCGAGCAATGGGAGGGATACCTAGCGGACATTCAAAGGGTCGTGGTCGGATCGGATCCGGATTCTTCGGCGGAAACGCTGATCAGTTCGACGGCCGGGGAAAACAATGCCGACATCTCGCCGGATGGGAGCGAGATCGTCTTTGAGTCCGACAGGGGCGGTTCGAGCAGCATCTGGAAGTGTCGCAGCGACGGCTCGGATCCGATTCAACTGACGACCTTCGCCGAATGGTGTGGAACTCCGCGCTGGTCGCCGGACGGGAGCCGCATCGTCTTTGACTCGCTTCATTCGGGCAATTGGGATCTCTGGGTGATCAGCCGAGAGGGAGGCCTGCCGCGCCAGTTGACGACGGAGCTCTCGGACGAAAACATGGGGACCTGGTCCCGAGACGGCAACTGGATCTACTTCATGTCTACGCGGACGGGCAGAAACGAGATCTTCAAGATGCCCTCCAATGGTGGAGACGCGATCCAAGTGACCGAAAACGGTGGCTACTACGCCCTGGAATCCTGCGACGGGAAGGATTTGTATTACAGCAAATTCTCTGAGGTCGGCCTTTGGCGATTGGTAGACGGAGCGGAGGGCAAGGAGGTGAGAGTGCTGCCCGAGGTCCGTTTTCGAAACTGGGCCATCGGAAGGCGAGGGATCTATTTCGCGAGTTTTGCCCCCCGGGATTACCGGGTTCGGTTCCTTGATCCCGGAACCGGGAGGATCACCGAGCTGTACCGTAGGAAGGGTGCATTTCGCCATAACGATCTCACCGTCTCGCCCGACGAAGAATGGCTTCTGTTCGATGAGAGTCCGTGGCAGGAGTCCGAGTTGATGCTGGTAGAGAACTTTCGCTAGCGATTCATTCCAACTCACTCACACACATCGCTCCTCGAATCAGATTTTCTACGACAGACGATTTGGTTCTGGCGGAGTAGAATGAGCGAGATGTGGAGGGCCCTTTCAGAGATCGGCCTGCTCACACTCCTGTGCTGTCAGTGGCCTGGGCAGGCTTCCCCGCAGAATCCCGTCGCTCACTTCTTCGTGCGCGGCGAATCGGGGCAACCCCTGTCGGGAGTGACGGTGTTCGACGAGGAGGGATTCAGCCGGGGTACGACAGGAACCAACGGTGAGCTGGAGCTGGTCCCTCGTGGAGCGCGGGTGGGTTTTGCCAAGGACGGTTATTGTCCTGCCACGGTTTCTCCGGGCTCGCATCGGACGACGATCGAGGTGGACTTGCACCCGTGCTCCGACCGCGAACAGTGGGTTCCCGCCTGTTCGACGGCTGATGTCCAGGAGAAGTCGGGGAAGCGTGTGGGCGGGGGCTTTGGGTCGGTCCCATGCCTTCTCGGGCATTGCGTGAGGAGTCTGTGGAAATGACGGTCCGCAGGCTGATCACACCCAGGCAGGGAATCCCATTGGACCGGCTTCTCGTCTGATCTAAACGAATGAGTAAAACGACGCTCAACCTGGACGAAGCCAAGACACATCTTTCCCCTCTTTCCCGGTTGGCCGACCGGGCAGCCTCTGGAGAGGATGTCACCATTGCACGGAGCGGCAAGCCCGTCGCTCGCCTTACCCGGCTCCAGCCCCCGAAGGGGAGTATCAGATTCGGCGTCCTCAAGGGGAAGGTTCGCATGAGCGGACCGGTCCTCACCAGCGTTCAGACACTCGGATGACGCCAGTTTTGGATTTTCCCTTCCGTTTCGGAGGCGACGCATCTGCGGGCCTCCTCCCGTGGGATTCCCTGCTGGAGAAGCGTGTCGTAAGCGGTGTGTCGATGGCGGACGTGGGCCCTCACCGCCAGTTCGACCGCTTCCTCCCGGAGTTCCTTTGCCGCCGCGGATCTGCCGACGCGACCGGAATGCTTCAGGCAGGCATGCTCGGCAATCGCCCGACGTTCGGTGTCGGGGACACCCGGGGAAAAGCTTTCCCACGCGACCTGCAAACGAGGCCACGAGGTTGGCGTCGGACCAGGACTTCAGATAATGTTTCTATCACTTCAATTGCCAAAGGATTTAGAATTGACTGCTGGATGCAAAAATCATCGTGGGTCCTCAAGCTCGAAATCGAGCGTGAGGAAGATGGCCGCTGGATAGCTGAGGTTCCTGATCTGCCGGGCGTCATGGTTTACGGGGACACTCGTCAGGTTGCGACCGCAAAGGTTCAAGCGCTGGCCCTGCGCGTTCTTGCCGATCGACTGGAACACGGGGAAATGTCGGCGGAGCCGGTAAGAGTCCGGTTCATCGAAGCAGCATGAGCCAGTGGCCTTCCTGTAAAGCAAGACGTGTCTTGAAGAGCCTCCTTAGAATCGGTTGGACCGTCAAGCGGCAGGCGGGTTCTCATAGGATTCTGGCAAGGCCGGGATGGCAGGATTGCGTGTTCGCCTTCCACGACGATGAGGAACTTGGGCCAAAGATGCTGGCCCGAATCTCCAAACGGACCGGTCTTCAGCCAGGTGACCTGTAGGACTACGATCGCGGCGAAGGCACAAGGTTGAGGTCGCACCTGGCCCAATCTCAGCGAGAACCTCAATTGGTGACACGCACGGAACGGGCTCCTAAGTTACCGTAAATAAAGGGTTCTTGGGTGAGTCTCTCTCGAAAATGCAGGCATGCATTTTCATCGTCTTAGGTTTGCCCGCAGGGCTACGGTGGCTGGCACCTCTCTCCAGAATCAAGGCGGATCACCATCGAGGACCGCCTTGTCTGTCTCGCTCGAAATTGATGCGGGAGAGTCCCAAGGACAACCCAGGCGAGAGTCCCTTCGTGAATGGTTCAGCCGGCCGAATTTCGCTGATAAGTGCCAGACTGGCATGACAATCCTTTGTTTATGGCAACTTACGACTGAGTTTCGTGCGTGTCACCGATGGGACCGGCTCACCGGGCAGTGAGACAGTCGGTGCAGGTTCCGTCGAAATGGATCTCGAATCGATCGATGGACGCGTCGCCCAGCTCGGACTTTCGTCGGTCGATCCTGTACTCGGAATGGCTCAGATAGACATCGAAGATTCGTCCGCACTGGCGGCAGACGAAATGGTGGTGGTCGTCGGCGGTCGGATCATACTGAGTTGGACGTCCGGTCCGCTCCAGTGTCGCGATCAGTCCGGCCTTGACCAGTTCCTGGAGATTTCGATGGATGGTTGCCTGCGTGACCGACGGCAGGATACGCTTGACATGGCGGTAAAGATCGTCCGCCGTCGGATGCTCAGTCGTCTCGCTCAGAGCGCGCAAGAGCTCCATCCGCTGGGGAGTGAGGCGTATTCTCGATTCCTTGGCCTTGTCCAGGAGCGCTTCGAAAGGGTGGGTCATGTCCACGATTCCATTCTGGCGACAGGACTCGAGTGTGTCAAGGCTTACTATCACTTGATACTGATTATCATCTGATTTAGAATGACCGTCAAATTGATCGGAACCAACCCGGAGTCCTCGATCAATCGGAGGGAGCTAGGGCAAGGGAGAAACCTCGTTCAACCGTTCACCCGAAGATAAGGAGTAAGTACGATGAGTGAAGCCAGCAAGTGCCCGGTAACGGGCGGTACTCTCACCCACTCGGCCGGCAGAGGTCCGTCGATCCGGGAATGGTGGCCGAATCAGTTGAACCTCAGGATTCTCCATCAGAATCCTCCTTCGGCCAATCCCATGGGCGAGGGGTTCAACTACGCCGAGGAATTCAAGAAGCTCGACCTCGAGGCCGTCAAGCAGGACCTCTATGCGCTGATGACCAACTCGCAGGACTGGTGGCCGGCCGACTTCGGCCACTACGGTCCGCTCTTCATCAGAATGGCATGGCACAGTGCGGGCACCTACCGCATCGGTGACGGCCGAGGGGGCGCCGGGTCCGGCAACCAGCGCTTTGCACCCCTCAACAGCTGGCCCGACAATGTCAACCTCGACAAGGCGCGCCGTCTTCTCTGGCCGATCAAGAAGAAATACGGAAGGAAGATCTCCTGGGCCGACCTCATGATCCTCGCCGGCAACTGCGCCCTGGAATCGATGGGCCTCAAGACCTTCGGTTTCGGTGGCGGTCGCGAGGACATCTGGGAGCCTGAGGAAGACGTCTACTGGGGGACTGAGTCCGAGTGGCTGGGCGACAAGCGCTATACCGGTGATCGCGAACTCGAGAACCCTCTTGCCGCGGTTCAAATGGGTCTGATTTATGTGAACCCGGAAGGGCCGAACGGCAACCCGGATCCGATTGCTGCCGCCAAGGACATTCGCGAGACCTTCGCCCGCATGGCCATGAACGATTACGAAACGGTCGCATTGATCGCCGGCGGCCATACCTTCGGCAAGACCCACGGCGCCGGCGACGTGGCGCAGGTCGGCCCCGAACCCGAGGCCGCCCCCATCGAGGAGCAGGGTCTCGGCTGGAAGAGCAGTTTTGGCAGCGGTAGGGGCGACGACACGATCGGGGGTGGTCCGGAAGTGACCTGGACCACGACGCCGACGAAGTGGAGCAACAACTTCTTCGAGAACCTGTTCGGCTATGAGTGGGAACTCACCAAGAGCCCGGCCGGTGCGTATCAGTGGACACCGAAGGGCGGCGCCGGCGCCGGTACGGTGCCGTATGCGCACGACCCCTCGAAGCGTCGCGCACCCGCCATGCTGACCACCGACCTCTCCCTGCGGCTCGATCCCGCTTACGAAAAGATCTCGAGGCACTTCTACGAGAATCCGGACGAATTAGCGGATGCCTTCGCCCGGGCGTGGTTCAAGCTGACGCACCGCGACATGGGTCCGCGCTCCCGCTATCTCGGCCCGGAAGTCCCGGACGAGGAGCTGCTCTGGCAGGACCCTGTCCCCGCCGTCGATCATGCACTGATCGATGCGAAAGACAGCGCAGAGCTGAAGGCGAAAATCCTGGCTTCCGGGCTGTCGATTCCGGACCTGGTGTCTGCGGCGTGGAGCTCGGCCTCGACCTTCCGCAGCTCCGACAAGCGCGGCGGAGCGAACGGCGCCCGAATTCGTCTGGCGCCACAGAAGGATTGGGAAGCCAGCGAACCTGCCCAACTCGCGGCGGTACTTCAGACCCTCGAGGGAATCCAAGAAGAGTTCAACAGCGCGCAGTCCGCCGGAAAGAAAGTCTCGCTGGCCGACCTGATCGTGCTGGGTGGCTGTGCAGCTGTCGAGCAAGCGGCCAGGAACGCCGGCCACGATGTGACCGTTCCCTTCGAGCCGGGTCGCACGGATGCGTCGCAGGAACAGACCGACGTGGAGACCTTCGCCGTACTCGAACCGGCGGCGGACGGGTTCCGGAACTACCTCAAAGCCAAATACGCGGTCTCGGCGGAGGAACTGCTGGTCGATCGTGCACAACTGCTGACGCTGACCGCTCCCGAGATGACGGTGCTGGTCGGGGGCATGCGCGCCTTGGATTCGAACTTCGGACAATCTCAGCACGGCGTGTTCACGAAGCGACCGGGGAAGCTCACCAATGACTTCTTTGTGAATCTGCTCGACATGGGCACGGAGTGGAAGCCGACCGAGGAAGACGAGGACGTCTTTGAAGGCCGTGACCGCGCGACGGGCGAACTCAAGTGGACCGGCACGCGTGTCGATCTGATCTTCGGTTCGAACTCCCAACTCCGCGCCGTGGCGGAAGCCTACGGATGCGAGGACTCCGAAGAGATGTTCGTGTACGACTTCGTCAGGGCTTGGAACAAGGTCATGAACCTCGACCGCTTCGACCTCGCCTGATCGCAGAACCTTCAGGATGCGGGCGGACGACACCGCCCCCATCCTGGGTGTGAGACTGAAACTCATGGAGAGTCTGAAAGTTCTCGAGACCTGCCTTTATGCCCACGACCTGGAGGCCGCTGAACGCTTCTACAACGGTGTTCTCGGCCTTCGTCCATTCTCGCGCGAACCCGGCCGCCACGTCTTCTTCCGGTGCGGCGACGCAGTCTTCCTCGTCTTCAATCCCGAAGCCACCGGCCGGCCCCCGAAGCCCGAAGCCAGGCTCCGGATTCCCCCTCACGGTACCCACGGGCCGGGGCATGTGGCGTTCGCTCTACCGGCCGACGACCTCTCCAATTGGCGGAAGCGGCTCGAGACCGCCGGGATCACGATCGAGTCGGAAGTCGACTGGCCCGGCGGCGGACATTCCATCTACTTCCGCGACCCGGCCGGTAACAGCATCGAGCTCGCCACCCGGGACATCTGGTCCGGAGGGTGATGCCGTCCGTCGCCCACCTTGCCAGAGGCGGCGGATCTGCGTCGGCCGCTTTTCCGGAAAGCAACAGGGCCTCGCCGCAAGCTTCGGGTAATCCATGGGCGGATCACGAAACACCATGCGAAATTGGGAAATCTAGTACACTTTATTGTGAATTTCGTCCATTGTGTCGCCCATGACCGACTCCGTCGGTTCGGTTATGACCCGGTATTGATTTCTGACCAAATGAGGAACGCAAAATGGTTCTTTGGCAATCCGTTCTTATTGGCACGCTGGCTGTTTTCCTGGCGCCTCAACGCCCGGTGAACGAGCACTCGCTTCCCGATCCCTACGCGACCCCCTCTGCCCGGAACAACCCTCGCGTCATTGATCGCCCCGAAGGGAGCCGTCTTCAATTGCCTCAGGGCTTCAACATCGAAGTCTGGGCGGAGGATTTCGGCCGCCCACGCTTCATGACTCTGGGCCCGAGCCAGGAAGTCTTGTTGTCGGATTCCATGAATGACGGACGGGTTTACGTGCTCCGCGACACCGACGGAGACGGAACGGCCGACAGTCGCAAGGTGCTCGTCGAAGGGATGTACCGTCCCTACGGAATTGCCTTCTGGAAGGACTACATCTATGTTGCCGGGACGGTCGAAGTCAAACGTTGGAAGTATGATCGAAACGCGATGGCGGTGACCGGTCAGGGGGAAACGGTCATCTCCTGGCCTGACTTCAAGACGGGGCACTGGACCCGTACGATCGTTTTCGATCCGAGTGGGAAGACGCTGTACGCCACGATCGGTTCCGCCTCCAATGTGGATGCGGGAGAGGACCCAAGACGCGCAGCGATCAACACGTACGATCCCGATGGCTCCGGCCATCAGATCTTTGCCTCGGGATTGCGCAACGTCATCGGACTCGATTTCTATCCGGGGTCCAACCAGCTCTGGGCGGCGGTTCAGGAAAGGGATGCCCTCGGAGACGACCTCGTACCGGATTTCTTCACCACCGTCAATAAGGGAGACTTCTTCGGCTGGCCTTACGCCTACATCGGCCCTCATGCAGATCCGCGCAGAGATGAGCGACCGGACCTGGTTCCGAAGACTCGATTCCCCGACGTTCTCATTCCGTCTCATTCGGCGGTCCTCGACCTGGAGTTCTACACGGGCGAGAGTTTCCCGGAGAAATATCGCGGAGGCGCATTCCTCGCGTACCACGGATCGTGGAACCGTGCCGAAAGAACCGGCTACAAAGTCACCTTTGTACCCTTTCAGAACGGGCGTCCTACGAGTGGACCCGAGGATTTCCTGACCGGCTGGATGCTCTCGCCGGATGAAAGGCAGGTCTGGGGCAGACCGGTGGGAATTCTGGAGCTTCCCGACGGCTCCCTGCTCGTCTCCGATGACGGCGGCAACAAGATTTGGCGGATCACCTACGAGGGCCCCTGACCCTCGGTAGGTTTGCAGATTGGAGACTCAGGGCGGCCGGAGCACCCGGGGAATCGACCGATGAATCAGATCCCGATCCTGATCGCTGCTTTTTACCTGATGATCGCTCCTGTGGCCCAGACCGGGCCGCCTGTCCAGGCATCATCGTCGAACCTCGAAATTCCCCTGAAATTTTCGCATCGGGTCCACCTGAACTCGGTCGGCATGGCTTGTGAGGATTGCCACCGAGGCCTTGCTGAAACCGATCTTGCCGGCCCCGAAAACAACCCAAAAATGACCGACTGCCTCTTGTGTCACGTACCCGAAAAAGCAGCTCTATCAGAGTGCACATTCTGTCACCCCGACAACACCGACCTTCGTCCAGCCAGCCATCGCACCGGCACCTTTTTCGATGATCACCCGAAGATCGTCGAGAAGCAGAGCGATGCGTCCGACTGCACCATGTGTCACACGCCCGGCTACAATCCATGTACGCAATGTCATTGAATGCTTCGGTAGAACCTGATGTTTCCATGCCAATCGTGCCGAAGGACTGACTTGCGGAATGCCGTACTCGAATACTCCGGCACCCTGCTTCTGAGCCTCATTCTCCTCACGATTGGATTTTCGACCGGACTTGGAATGGCCGGCGACCGGAATCCCTATTCAGCCGGTCGAACCGAGCCGGCGACCGATCGGGACTCTCAACGAAAGGCCGTCGAGGCTTCGCAGGAAGGTGACGAAGACGAGAAGGCGTCGACCGCACCGGTCGTACTGCCTCACGAAACTGTTGTGGTCACTTCTGCCCGAGCACCGGAAACCCTGACGGATACGACATCGCTGACCAGTTCGATTCGGGGACGAGACCTGTGGGAGGGGCCCTCCCTGACGATCGACGACGCGTTGCGCCAGGTTCCCGGATTCAGTCTCTTTCGGAGAAACACCAGCCTGTCCGCCCACCCTACGACGCAAGGGGTCTCGCTGCGCGGAGTCGGCCCGAGCGGCACCAGCCGAAGTCTGGTTTTGCTCGACGGAATTCCCTTGAACGACCCCTTTGGAGGCTGGGTCTACTGGAACCGCGTGCCTCGGCTTGCTCTCGACCGGGTCGAGGTGGTCAGAGGCGCGACAAGTCAGTTGTACGGGAGTTCTGCGCTCGGCGGTACGATCCAGCTCCTGACACGGCGGCCCGAGCATCGGAGATTTCTGGTGACGGGGAGCGGGGGAAGCTGGGCGACCGGAGACCTCGAATCGGTTCTGGAGGATTCCCGCGGCGACTTGTCTTACCTTGTGGGCGGCCGGTTCTTCGATTCAGACGGCTTCTACTCGATTGCACCGGAATTGAAGGGTCCGGTCGATCGGCCGATGAGTCAGCGATTCGGCAACCTTCTCGGGCGTCTTTACTACGGAGGCTGGCATGTTGGAGCGAACTTCTACAAAGACCGAAGGGGCAACGGTACCGTGCTCCAGAACAACGACTCCACCATCGGCCTGATAGAAGGGGGATTTGAACACCCCCGGGGGGGTGCGAACTTCTACTATCAACAGGGCACACTCAACAGCCGATTTTCCCGGGTCACGCCGGATCGTACCCGGGAATTCCTGACCGCCGATCAGCATTTTGCCTCGAACGCGTTCGGAGTATCGGCCTCCGCACGGCTCGGCGACAGTCTGCTGCTCGGCTCGGACTGGAGGCGAGTCGCCTGGGAGGATCGGGATCAGAACTTATGGGGCGTCTTCCTGCAGAAGCGGCAGCGGCTGGTCCCCCGGGTGGAGCTTCAGGGAGGTGTGCGGCTGGACCTCTGGGAGAACGATTCGACACGCTGGTCGTTGAGTCCCCGAGCCGGCCTCATCTGGCAGGCTGCCGATGCTGTACACCTGCGGGCTTCCGCCTATCGTGGCTTTCGAGCGCCGACCTTGAATGAACTCTATCGTCCCTTTCGGGTGGGTAATGTCGAAACGCAGGCCAACCCTGCCCTGGGTGCGGAGAGCCTGTGGGGTTTCGAATCGGGGATCGATATCTTCCCTTCGGGGCGCTGGCTGGTGCGACTGAACGCCTTTCGCAACCATCTGGTCGACCCGGTTGGGAACGTGACGGTATCGATTTCGGAGAACGGGAACACGATCCTGCGCCGGCGTGAGAACCTCGGCACCGTGGACGTTACGGGACTGGAAGGGGAAGCGACTTACCTGCTTGGGGAGAAGCTTGAATATCAGTTCGGATATCTCTATTCGTCGAATCGGGTGCGGGACACCGGGCTACGACTTCCTCAAGTTCCTGTGCACCAGGCGAGTAGTGAATTGCGGTGGCGGGGTCCGATCGTGGTGGTGGGTCAGGCTCGTCTGATAGGGGCTCAATACGAAGACGACCTCAACGACTTTCGTCTCGGTGGATTTGCCGTTTTCGACCTGATGGTCAGCCGTAGTCTCGGCTCGAGCCTGGAGCTGTTTCTCGCGGCCGAAAACCTGACCGACAAACGCTATGCGACCGCTCGGACTCCCGAAGAGCGATTGGGGGAACCGAGGAGGCTCTACGCAGGTCTCCGATTCCGACTCAATGGGAGGTGAGCGCAGTCGAATGGCGAGACATCGTTTGCGGCATTGTCCGAGCGAAGTGTCGCGCCGCTCTGAATCGCCGCGCGGTGAACAGGCCCTTCGACGCGGCGCTCTCGTCCTGTACCGCGAAGATGTCGCTCAATTCCCGATCATAGCGCTTGCTTCACAAATCCCCCTGCTCCACATTCAAGACGAGTGTCAAGAAGTTCCTCAGCTGTTCGAAGTTGCGGAGCAGCGGTGTCGAAGGTTCGATAGGTCCCCCGTCGGACTTCGGCACGGTCTTTCGGACGATACCCCGAACGCAGGACTCACTTCACTCGCCAGTGAATCAAACGCGTCATCCCGTCGTGGTGATTGGGTTCGGTAGTCTGGCTGAACATCGCCCGCATTCCGGCTCTGGCGGTCGGATCCATGCCCTCCATCTTCGCGTTGTACGCATCCTCGACCGCCGTGATGGCGTCGGGCCCCGGGACGACCGTCCAGACAAAGCGGGTGTTCGCCGGAGCTGTGTGGATCCATTGCTGATCGACCCCATAGGCCAGGACTTGTCCCTGTTTCATCAAGTCCTCGTAAAGCGTGCCGAAGAGAGTGTTGTAGACCTCGTTGAAGTGGGCGTTCTGTCCCTCCTTCAGCGTCAGGGTCGTTACCAGGAAGTAGGCGCCCGGATGAGCGCCCGGCGTCACGTTGTAGTCAATCGAAGACAGAATCAGGTCCTCGTGTCGATTTACAGAGTCCGCGATGGCCTTCATCTCGTCCGCATAACTCACGTCTGACGCGTTGGCGCTCTCCTCGAAAGCGATCAGGACCTTCTGAAGGTTGCCAACTTTCGGGGACACCCACCACATGCTGTGCGTATAGCCGTTGTCGCTGTGGACCACCGACTCGTCGAATCCGTACTCGACAATGGTTCCGTCGTCCAGCAGCCGGTCGAGCACCGGCTTGTCCTGCTGCTCGAACATCTTGACGAAGTCGGCCCAGTGTGCCCGGTCAACCTGCCACTGTGCGACATAGGTGTAGACCGTCGACGAATCCTGAGCGGCCACCGAAATCGAAACGGCCAGACACAGTGCCGTCACCACGAACGCAAACCGTAGTCGGTTCATTTCTCCCCCTCTTTCTGTTGATGGATGACTTGGAAGTAAATTAGAGTTAATGAATTAGACCATTTTTGCAACAAATGCGCAAGATCGGGAGGACTTCGTTTCTGCGGAAGCGAGAGGGAGTGAACGATTCGCCCGTATCTTGCGGCAGCGGTCCGGAAAGATCGACGTCATAACTCCTTCTGCCGCCGTGACCGACTTCGCCGTCTCAAGAGCCGTGGATGTGGCGGATGAAACCCTTTCAGGCGTTCGATCCTCGGTTCTTCGTTGGGCGCGGTGGAAGAGACGTCTCAGTCCCGAACATCTTTCGCGGGCGTCGCTCGATGACAGGACAGTCAGTACCTCAGACACGGAGAGTTCGTGCCGGGCGGCCAGGTTCACAGCCAAGTCCAGAAATTGCGACGCAGTCTCTGCAGATTTCAAATCAACACAGGGATGCTATCGATTCCTGCGCGGGGATTCGTCCGGGAAGAATACGGATAGGACGACCCGATGGGGACGGGGGTTTCAATTCCGGATCCGAAGGCCCAAAATAGGCGGGAGGAGGCATGAACAGGAGAAGACTGTTACGTGTTCTGGGAGTTAGCGCGGCCGGAACCGTCTCTGGAGGCTCCCCTCGAGTCGAGGCGATTCAGGGCGCAATCCAGGCAGGAGCCGCGGCGCCAAAGATCCAGGATATTGCCGTGATCGAAACGGCCCCGGAAGGTCTTCGCTTAGTGGTCGTCAAAATCACAACGGATCAACCCAGTCTATATGGTTATGGCTGTGCGACGTTCACTCAACGCGCCGATCTGATCCGGCCGGCGGTGGAGCGATATCTGAAGCCCTTACTCGTCGGACGACCGGCCGAGCGGATCGAAGACACCTGGCAGCTCTGCTACGACAGCTCATATTGGAGAAATGGGCCGGTTCTCAACAATGCCATCAGCGGCGTGGACATGGCCCTGTGGGACATAGCCGGTCGGAGGGCGGGAATGCCCGTCTATCAGCTTCTCGGCGGCAAGTGTCGCGAAGCCGCGGACTGCTATGCTCACGCCAGCGGGGCCGAGATCGACGAGGTGATCGAAAATGCCCGGGCGCTCATCGCCGAGGGATTTCGTCATGTTCGCGTCCAGGTGGGGGTTCCGGGGATGGCCGGGTATGGAGCAGGGAGGGGAGGTGCTCCTGTGACCCGCCTTCACGATGACCCGGTGTTTGCACCGGAAGCCTATGTTCGACGGGCCCTCTCATTGCTCGAGAGATGTCGAGAAGAGCTGGGAGATGAGATCGAGCTGCTCCACGACGTCCACGAGAGGATTCCACCGACGATGGCGCTTCAGTTCGTTCGGGACGTGGAGCCGTTTCGTCTGTTTTTCCTCGAGGATCCCCTCTCGCCGGAAGACATCGACTGGTTTCGGATCATCCGCCGGCAGAGTTCGACGCCGATTGCCATGGGTGAGCTCTTCAACAGCCCCCATGAGTGGACTCCCCTGATCACCGAGCGTTTGATCGACTTCATCAGGGTGCACCTCTCCCAGGCCGGAGGGTTAACTCCCTGTCGGAAAATCGCGGCCATGGCCGAGTTGATGGGCGTCCGCACGGCGTGGCATGGCCCCGGAGACGTTTCTCCCGTCGGTCATGCCGCCAACCTCGCGCTCGATCTGGCCTGCTACAATTTTGGGATCCAGGAGAGTCACCGCTTTTCAGACGCAGTACGAGAAGTCTTTCGCGGTTGTCCGGAACTGCGGAACGGCTTTCTCTACCCCAACGAACGCCCGGGGTGGGGGATCGAAGTCGACGAGAATGCCGCGAAGAAATATCCGTTGGGCAGCGGAGAGCAAGGAGAGCGAAAGCGACTCAACGGAGGGTGGGAAGTCATCCGCAAGCCGGACGGCACCGTCATCAAACAGTGAGCTGAACCGGCTTCGTGACTCAGGAGAGTCGGTGGCGAATCGCTGTGCTGCGTAAATCGGTCGTCGCCGAAACCTTCCGATTCCGGCAGTCCGGGCTCTTGGGGGCCGGTCGAAGAAAGGGAATTGCTCATGAAACTGTCACGGACTTTATGGAGTGTCTTGCGCCAACCCCCATTGCTCATCGTCTTGCTGGCACTCGTGTGCGTGCTGGCGGCACCGTCCGTCGCTCTGATTGGGCAGGTCGCGGACGCCGCAGAGTGGATTGAGCTCTTCAACGGAAGAAACCTGGACGGATGGAATGTCGAATGCACTCCCATGGACCGGGACAAAGTCTTCTGGAAGGTCGTGGACGGCACCATCGAGTGCGATTCACTCGGCCGGCCCGACCACGACTACGTGTGGCTCGTCCATGAGGGGGAATTCGGCGATTTCGAGTTGAGAGTCCGGTTCCAGGCATTCCGAAAGTCACCGGGCAATACTGGAATTCAGGTCAGAAGTCGGTTCGACCGAAGTCCCGATTCGGATTCCGGCGGATGGATGAACGGACCCCAGGTCGACATCCACCCTCCCGATCCGTGGCGGACCGGTCTGATCTACGATGAGACCCGGGAGGAGCGTCGATGGATTTACCCGAGCCTCCCCGACTGGAACATCGACCGGGCGCGGGGCCCGGAGAAGGCCGTCTTCTTCTACGCGGATCAGGAGCCGGGCTGGAACGAGCTCCGGATCGTCTGCGCAGGCCTTCGGATCCAGACTTATCTCAACGATCTTCAGGTCGCTGATTTCGACGGATCCGGGATCCTGGACAATGCAGCCCATGTTCGCCACAGGGTCGGCCGTTCCGGGCACATTGCGCTTCAGTTGCACGTCGGAGACGAACTGAAGGTCCGTTTCCGAGATCTGAGATTGCGTCCGATTAAGGCGGAGTCGTCAAAGCCTGGAGTGAGGATCCCTTTGCGCTCGCAGCCTACTCCTGGCCGGCACCGGGCGAAGTGACCCGTTACCTGGAACTCCTGCAGCATCCTCATGGGCGCGTTCATTTTGCCGGGGAACACACCTCGATACTGCGAGGGTTGATGGAGGGAGCCTTGCGCTCCGGGATTCGTGCTGCGAATGAGGTCACTGCGACGGATTGACCAGGGCGCCCTGGAAGAACAGATCCAGGATCATATCGACGTTGCGATCGACCGCGTCGGGGGTGGGGTTCTGGAGCCATTCCAGGAAGAAGGAATGGGAAATGCCCTGAAGCATCAGCGCCAGGTTCCGGCCCCCCACCGGACGGAAGAGCTTCTCCGCGGCCGCACGGTCCATCAGAGCCGCGAGATCCTTCGTCAGGAGCTCGAATTCCCTCCTGATCTCCGGAGCCAGCTGGAGCCGCATCGAAAAACGGACGCCCTGCGTGACGGCCAGGTAGAGCTTCAAGACCCGAAAGTCCGAGCTCAGCAGTGCCCAGCCCGATGCGACGTACCCGCGCAGGACCTCCAAGACATCCTCACCCCCCTGAGCCAGACGATTTCGGAGGACCGTGAAGATGTTTCTCGCGTGCTCGAAGACCAGCTGCTGGTAGAGATCCTCCTTGCTCGAGAAGAAGTTGTAGAGCGTACCGACACCAACCTCCGCCCGGTCGGCGACTTCCTGCATCGTAACTGCGTGGAATCCCTTCCCGGCAAACAGGTCCAGTGCTACGTCGAGAATCTCGTCCCTCAACTGAAGCTTCCGCCTCTCGCGCCGGGACAACTCGCTGTCGGGCTTTTCCGCCAATCCGAAAACCTCCTCGGGCTCCCGTTCCATTTTTGAAACGGCCCGGGTCTAGGGCCGATACCCCTGCCCTCCAAGCACCGCGTAAAACCGGATCTGGCTACTGAATTTCTCCAGCTTGAGCCAGACCATGGCCTGCTGGGCCGAATACAGGGCGCGCTGTGCGTCGAGGACACCGAGGTAGCTGTCGATCCCATTCCTATAGCGTACCTGTGAGAGTCGGTAAGCCTCGGAGGAGGCTTCGAGAAGGGCATCGTGAGCCTGGATCCGCTGATCGATGGTGCCCAGCACAGCCGACGTGTCCGCCGCCTCGCGAAAAGCCGTCTGGATTGCCTTCTCGTACTCGGTCACCAGAACCTCCTCTTCATTCTTCGTCAGACGCAATGCGGCCCGGGTACGAGCGTCGAAGATCGGCATGACCGCCTGCGCGGCGAAGGTCCAGGTACCCGTGGCCGCGTCGAAAAGGCCGCACAAGGCGTTGCTCGCCGTACCGCCGAGGGCGGTGAGGCCGATTCGCGGAAAGAACGCCGCACGCGCCGCACCGATGTCCGCGTAAACCGCCCTGAGCTGGTGCTCGGCCGCCGCTACGTCGGGCCGGCCCAGCAGCACTTCGGAGGAGATGCCGGATCGGACGGACTCAGGAGGGACCACGTCGCCCAGCCCCACTGGGAGCTGATCGGCTGGTACGGGCGTGCCTACCAGAAAGTTCAGGGCATTGATATCCTGGGCCACGAGTTGGGTATACAGTGCGACGTCCTCCCGGGCGGCCTCCACCTGGGTCTGTGCTCGTCGGAGATCCAACTCCGTGGTCAGCCCGTTTCTGTACAACGTGTTGACCAGGTTGTAGGAGTCCTGTTGGGCCGCGAGGGTCGAGCCGGCGAGTTTGAGAGCCTCCTGGTCCGAGGCCAGGGTGTAGTAGACGCGAGACACTTCACCGATCAGCAGGATCTCGGCCCCGCGCCGATACTCCTGGAAGGCGAAGAACCGCTCCAGAGCCGATTGCTTCAGGTTCCTGATCCGCCCGAAGAGATCGATCTCCCAGGCAGTCACTCCCAGGTCGACGCTGTATCGTTCCGTGGTCCGAGATTCCTCCGATCCTGACAGATCACGGGACGAGTGCTGCTTCGTGGCGGACAGCGAGGCTCCCACCGATGGGAAGAGTTCGGCGCGCTGGATGCGGTAGAGGGAACGGGCGCGCTCGACGTCGAGCATCGCCAGCCGGAGATCCCGACTCTGTTCAAGCGCCAGTTGCAGGATCTCGAGCAGGTGAGGGTCCTTAATGAAGTCCTCCGGGCGCAGCTGGACCGGGGCGGTTCTTTCCTGGACCGTGCCTTCCTCATAGGCGGGTCCCTGCGGCCAGCGGGTGGGTATGGGCGCCTTGGGTTGGCTGTACTTCGGAGCCAGGTTGCACCCCCCGAGGACCAAAGCGAATACCAGAACAAGTTGCCATCGGGTCCCAATCATGGCTTTAGTCCTCCTCTCCCGGATTCTCGGACTCCGCGGATTGCGCCGGGGAGCGCCGCTTCCCCAACGAACGCTCGATGAGCAGGTAAAAGAGCGGAGCGAACATGATGACCAACGTGGTCGAAGCCACCATGCCGCCGAAGACTCCGGTGCCGATGGCTTTCTGCGCGCCGGCACCCGCCCCGGAGGCCGCCACGAGCGGCAGGACCCCGAAACCGAAAGCCAGTGTCGTCATGACGATAGGCCGAAACCGCAGGCGAGCGCCCTCCAGCGTCGCTTCCACCAGGCCCATTCCCCGTTCCACACCCGCCTTCGCAAACTGGACGATCAGGATCGCGTTCTTTGCCGTCAGCCCCAGCGTCGTCAGTAGGGCGATCTGGAAGTAGACATCGTTGGGCAGGCCGCGCAGAGTGGCGGCGATGACGCCGCCGACGACGCCCAGAGTCAAACAAAGCAAGACCGCGATGGGGACGGGCCAGCTTTCGTACAAGGCGGCCAGGCAGAGAAAGATCACGAAGATGGAAAAGGCGTACAGCAAGGGTGCCTGCCCCGTGGCGAGACGTTCCTGGTAGGAGATGCCTGTCCAGTCGAAGCCGGTACCCGACGGCAGCCGGCGCGACAGTTCCTCCATGGCCGCCATGGCGTCACCGGTACTGAATCCCGACGCGGCTTCCCCCTGGATGTTGAGGGACGGAAAACCGTTGTACCGCTCCAGCTTGGGCGAGCCGTAGATCCACTGGCCGGCGGCAAACGAGGAGAAGGGAACCATTTCCCCGACGGTGTTGCGCACGTAGAGCTTCTGCATGTCTTCAGGCAGCATGCGGTAAGGGGCATCGGCCTGGACGTAGACTCGCTTGACGCGGCCCGACTGGATGAAGTCGTTGACGTATGCGCTGCCGAACGAAGCCGCGATCGTCGTATGGATGGCCGAGATTGGGAGGCCCAGAGCTCCCGCCTTCTGCCAGTCCACATTGACCTGGTACTCGGGCAAGTCGTCCAAGCCGTTGGGACGCACCCGAACCAACCGTGGGTCCTGGGCGGCCATTCCCAGCAGCTGATTGCGAGCGGCCATGAGCTTCTCGTGGCCGATACCGCCGAAATCGAGCAACTGGAAATCGAAGCCGGTCGAAGTACCAAGCTCGGTGATGGCCGGCGGAACGAAGACGTAGGCCATGGCGCTACGAAACCTGGAGAAGACTCTCATGGCTCGGCGTTGGACCGCCCAGGCGGTCAGGTCCGAGCTTTGCCTCAGGCTCCAGTCCTTGAGCTTCACGAAACCCATTCCAACGTTTTGACCCCGACCGGCGAAGCTGAAGCCGGAGATGGACATGAAGGACTCCACCGCGTCCTTCTCGTTCTCCTGGAAGTACTGCTGGATCTGATCCAGCAGCGCCCGGGTCTGCTCGAGAGTCGCACCCGACGGCAGGGTCAACTGCACGAGCAGGCTGCCCTGATCCTCTTCCGGCAGGTAGGAGGTCGGCATGCGGATGAACAGGATTGCGAGCGCCGCGACGATCGCGGCGTAGATCAGCAAGTAGCGGACCTTCCTTTCGATGGTCCGACTCACCAGCCGAACGTACCATTCCCTGCCTTTAAAGAAAGTGCGCTCGAACCAGCGGAAGCACGGCCGCAGGAAAGGAACTGCGGCGTCGGCCAGTTGGTGGCCCGCCGGGATCGGCCGCAACAGCGAGGCACAAAGCACCGGCGTCAGTATCAACGCGACCGCCACCGACAGCATCATGGCGCTGACGATCGTGACGGAAAACTGCCGGTAGAGAATTCCGGTAGAGCCGCCGAAGAAAGCCATGGGTCCGAAAACGGCAGACAAGACCAGCCCGATGCCGACCAGTGCGCTGGTGATCTGATCCATCGACTTGGCGGTGGCCTGCTTGGGCGACAGCCCTTCCTCCGCCATGATGCGTTCCACGTTCTCCACGACGACGATGGCGTCATCGACCAGCAGTCCGATGGCCAGAATGAGTGCGAACATGTCGAGGACATTGATCGAGTAGCCGACGAGTCCCAGAATGCCGAACGTGCCCAGGATGACGATGGGCACGGCGATGGTGGGCACCAGCGTGGCACGCACCGTTCCCAAAAAGAGATACATGATCAGGAAAACGAGAACGATCGCTTCTACCAGGGTGAGAACGACTTCGTTGATCGACTCGACGGTAAAGGGCGTCGTGTCGAAGGGGTAGACGACCTTCATCCCCGGCGGGAAGTAGGGACTCAAGTCCGCCAGCGCGTTTTTGACCCGATTCGCCGTGTCCAGAGCATTCGCCCCCGCCATCATTCGGACGGCGAGCCCGGAAGCCGGCTTGCCGTCAAACTGTACGTTGACGTCATAGTACTCGGTTCCCAGCTGGGTTCGGGCGACGTCACGAATCTGCACCTGCGAGCCGTCTTCGTTGACGCGGATGGGGATCGAGGCGAACTGCTCGGGCGACTGCAGCAAGTGTTGAACGATGACCGCCGCGTTCAGCCGCTGACCGGCAACGGCGGGCCAGCCGCCGAATTGGCCGGCGGAAACCTCCACGTTGTAGGCCCGCAGTGCGGAGATGACGTCGGTGACCGTCAGCGAGTAGTTGGTCAGCTTGTCGGGGTCCAACCAGACCCGCATGGCGTACTGGGATCCGAAGATCTCCACCTCGCCGACGCCCGGGAGGCGGGAGATGACCTTCTCGAGGTTCGAGAAGGCATAGTCCATGAGGTCCTCCTGGGATAAGCGGCCATCCTCCGAGATCAAGCTGACGATCAACAGGAAGTTCCGGGTCGCCTTTCCCACGCGGATGCCGGTGCGCGTCACCGCTTCAGGCAGGCTGGGCATGGCGAGCTGCAACTTGTTTTGGACCTTTGCCCAGGCCAGGTCGGGGTCCGTTCCGGGCGCGAACGTCAGTTCGATCCGGGCCATTCCCGATGAATCGCTGGTGGACGTGACGTAGAGGAGCTTGTCCAGCCCCGTCATCTTCTGCTCGATGATTTGGGTAACCGTGGCTTCGACAGTTTCCGCCGAGCCGCCCGGGTACATCGCCTGGATGTAGATGGACGGAGGAGCGATGTTCGGGTACTGAGAAACAGGCATGTTGACAATGGCGAGGATCCCGCCCGCCATCATCACGATGGCAATCACCCACGCAAAAACCGGTCGATCGAGAAAGAATCGTGACAGCATGGTGATTGTCCCTCACTCGGTGTTACGGGTCGGTGAGCCCGGCTGAGCACCTTGTGCAATCTCTGCATTCTCCGACGGTTGCACTTCGTTCCAGGGCACCGCCTCCACCTTCATTCCGGGACGAACGAATTGGAGTCCTTCGACGATCACCCGGTCACCCGGCTTCAGCCCCGCCGATACAAGCCACCGGTCTCCGAGCGTTCGCTCCAGAGTGAGGCTGCGTACCTGGGCGGTCTCCTGGTCGTCCAACACCAGGACGTACGGCGCACCCTTGAGATCACGCAGAACCGCCTGCTGCGGAACGAGGACGGCCTGAGGATTGACTCCTTCCTGAACAACCGCGTGGACGAACATTCCGGGCAGCAGGACACGGTCCGGGTTCGGAAAGACCATCCGAAGAACGACGGTTCCTGCCGTGGGATCGACGGAAACGTCCCGGAACTGGAACGTCCCCTCGTGAGGGTAGACGAAGCCGTTCTCCAGGTTGAGCTCGACTTTGCGTTGCAGGTTTTCGTCGGAGTGCAGGAACCCCTTTTCCAGCCGTTCCCGCAGGCGGAGGAGTTCCGCCGTGGACTGGACGACGTCGACGTAAACGGGATCCAGCTGCTGAATCGTCGCCATGACGCCGGGCTGGTAAGCCGTGAGCATGGCGCCTTCCGTGGAATAGGACCGTCCGATGCGGCCCGTGATGGGAGCAGTAATACGGGTGTAGGTCAGGTTGATCTCGGCTGACTGTAACGCCGCTCGGGCCTGTTCGATGGCCGCCTCAGCCGCGGCGATGGAGGTCCGGTCGCTTTCGACCTGTGCTTCATAGGCGCGCAGCGTCGCTCCGGCCACCTGTTCGGAGGTCAATGCCTCGTCCCGCTGAGTGGCGGAAACGGCCCGTTCCTGAAACGACGCTTCGAATCGCTGCCGGTTCTGCCGGGCGAGCTGCAGGGTGGCCTTCTGGCGCTCCACGTTGGCCTGGCTCGCAGCCAATCCCGCCCGAGCCCTCTCAACGTTCTTCTCGGCGGCGCCCAGGGCGGCCTTGGCCTGACCGACGCTCGCTTCGAAGGGGCGGGAGTCGATCTGGTAGAGCAGTTGGCCGGCTCTCGACGTCGGCACCCTCTTCGAAGTCGCGTTTCAGAAGCAGCCCGCTGGCCTGAGGTCGGATCTCGGCGATGCGCATCGGCGCGATTCGCCCGGGCAGTTCCGTCGTCAGCGACACCGGCCGGGTCGTAACGGTCAAGACCGCCACCTGTCGTGCGGGAGTTGCTGACGGAGCCCCCTGCTGGGAGCTGCAGGACGACACGGTCAAACTCCCGGTCAGGGTCAGGAGCAGAAGCCCCGTTCTGGACCACGGATGAACTGCACTCAGAAGCCTAAACGAGTTCCACATTATTGCTCCTCCGTCCGGATTGTCGTCTGACTCTCGGGGAGGTGTCTCGGGTACGCTGGACCTTGGGTACCTGCCGGCTGGAAAAGGCCCTTCGGGGTCACTCTCGCCTCCGTTCCTCACTCCGTCTACCACCCGTCGACCGCCGCAATTGAAGGGCGGGGTGCCTCTGCTGCCCCGCTTTGGTGTTCCCTCACCGATGATGACTGGTTCCTGCAATCCCACCTGGCTTCGGGGTAAGTCTTCCGTTTCCAGAGGACTCACCGGTTTTCCCGAACTCCAGCAAGTGCTTCAGCTCTCTCTAAAGGTGAATATCCGTTCAAAATCTGAACTAGACTTCGGACTTTGTCAAGAGGGCGAATCCGCTCGCGTTGTGGAGCGCGAGATGGAGGAGCACCTGGTCGGAACGCTGTAACCCCATTACCTTGTTCGCACTGTCCCGCAACTGATGAAGTCGGAAAAGGATGCGGTCGAGGCGGATATTGAACTTGAGTGCCCTGTCTCTGAGGGTTTCGATGCCGTCGCCGAACTCCGCGTCATCGAAGTTCAACGAATTCCGGGAGTGGGAAGAAGCGGTGGAGGCATCGTCATGCCTTTGGCTCAGCAGCAGAGAGCCGCCGACCCGAGCTTCAGCAGAACGTAGGTGAGCCGGAGTCTCCAACCACAATACCGCTTGGCTGGAATCAGCGAGGGGATGCCGTTGCGTGGCCTGGAGAGGGCCCGTAGCTATCAGGGTCTTTTTCTACGGGAGTTCTTGGAAGCCGGCTGGTTGGCAAGATGTTCCAGCATTTCCAGATCGGACAGAGTCCGTGTCAAGACCTTCGCGTTGATCACGCCGGATTCCCGGAATTCGGCTTTGAGTAACCGCAGACAGATTCCCGGGCCCTCCTGGATGCCGACGCCGTGTCTTCGAAACAGGGCGAGGTCGACGGTAACGATTGCTTCGACGTTCTCCTCGCCGGAACGCCACGCCTGGAATTTGTACGTTCGGATGTTCCTGGTCTGCTCGAAACCCTGATACCGAATTTCGCGAGGAGCACTTCGGTCTCCGGCAGGAGACTCGACCGACTCATTCGGACGGACACCGACCGCGAATTCGGGAGCGCTCCTTTCGGGTTCAAAACTGACGAGTTGGCCGATGGCCAACCCTTCCGGCGTCCCCACTGTGTGCCGGTAGGAGAAACGGAAGTGGGCCGGCCCACTATTCGTTGCTATCCGGCCTGGCTTCTCCGGCGTTGCCAACTCTTCGATACGTCCGTTCATTCAATCGCCCCCTCTGCCGGCGGCATGGGCTCACCGATCCCGTTCTGGTCAGCGGGGAGTCATCCCGAATGCTCTTGACGGCGCTTGATCTCCGGTTGGAGGTGTTGACTGGGACGAGCTGAACGCGTCAATTGACCAAAACCGAGTATACCATGCCGCGGAGGTACGCTCCCGCGACAACCCCGGCCCGCTGACCGGTGCCAAGTGAGTTCGGGCAGGGCCGGGCTGGTCTGCTGAGGACGGGACCGTGCCGTCCCGCTGACTGCGTGGTAGAGTGGCCGCCCAAGAGGTCCTGAAGATGAAGAGATTGCTTTTGTTTACATTGACCTTCTGTGGTCTGGTTGCTGGAACGGTTCGGCCTCAGACGGTTACGATTCTGCACGATGAGGACGTTCCCCAGGCTGTCTATGCCGCGCGCAAGCTCGGGGAAGCCTTGGCGGACCGAGGCTACGAAGTGACCCCCGACCACACCGGCTACGACTACCTCGTCAGTCTCGCCGTAAACCGCCACCGACTGGGAGCGGAGGCATTGGCCATCATTCCCGAGGGCAAGGTCATCACTGTGTATGGCGGTGATGAGCGCGGCATGATCTACGGCGCACTGGCGTTGGCCGAGACGTTGCGGAAGGGGACGCGCCTCGAGGACGTCGAGGCTATTGAGGAGAAGCCCAATCTGGAGTTTCGCGGCATCAAGTTCAATCTCCCCTGGGAGACCTACCGTCCCAGTTCCGCGCTGGATCAGCATTATGCAACGGTGCGGGATCCGAAGTTCTGGGAGGCGTTTCTGGACATGATGGCAGAGAACCGGTTCAATGCCATCAGCCTCTGGAACATGAACCCGTTTACCTACATGATCAAGCCGAAGAACTTTCCCGAGGCCGGCCCCTGGTCGGACGAGGAACTCGCCGAATGGCAGCATCTCTATCATGAGATCTTTCGCATGGCGAAAGAGCGAGGCCTCGACACTTACATCGTCCATTGGAGCATCTTCGTCAGCCGGGAGTTTTCGGAGGCTCACCATGTAGCGCTCCAGAACTTCTACCCGCACTATTTCGTGCCGGGCGACAAGTCGGAGATCGTCCGCCGCTATATCCGCGAGTGCGTGACGCAGGTGCTCGAGGAGTACCCCAACCTCGACGGTATAGGCATCTCTCACGGCGAAGGTATGGCCGGAATGACGCCACTCGAGCGGCAGCAATGGATGGACGATGTGGAGATCCAGGGCATGCTGGACGCCGACCGGCCGGTCAAGCTGATCCATCGCGTGCCGTTTTCATCGGGCACCGCTTCGGATCCCGGCGTGAGCAAGAATGTGGAAGAAGTCACCCGGGATGCCATGGAGCGCCTCGGAGATCGCTTCGACGGCCCGATTTGGGTGGAGATCAAGTTCAACTGGTCCCACGCCCATTCGACCCCGAAGCTCGTCAAGGTCCATGGCGGCAAGCTCGGCGACACCTATTTCGTTCCCCCACCGAAGAACTACAAGATCACCTGGCAGGCGCGCAACGAAGACTTCTTTGCTCTGCGCTGGGGCGTTCCCGGCTTCATTCGGCAGCACATTGCTCTAAACGGGGTGGAGGATTACGTGGGCGGCTACTTCGTGGGATCGGAGACCTACATCCCCGCACTGGATTACTTCACCGCCGTGCAGGAACCCGTCGATTGGAAGTGGGCCTTCCAGCGTCAGTGGCTCTTCTACAAGCTCTGGGGACGTCTGCTCTACGATCCGAAAACCCCCGATTCGGTCTTCCAGGCCGAATTCAACCGGCGCTACGGGAAGAAGGGCGACAATCTGCTGAACGCGTATTCGCTCGCCTCGTCGACGCAGCTGCGCCTGGCCTCGCTCTACGATTCGCGCTGGGATTTTACACTCTACAGCGAGGGATTCCTGGCCTTGCAGGGCGACTACACGAAGTACATCTCGGTCGATCGCCTCGCCCAACAACCGACGATGGATCCTGACTACGTTTCCGTCGCCGATTACGTCGAGACCAGGCTGAAGGGAGGTTCTTTCGGCGCCGGCCGCGTCACGCCGCCGATCCTGATCGAGAGGCTCGAGCGGGACAATAGGGAGGCCCTGCGCCTGGTGAGCGATCTCGCCACGACGGGAAACGCGTCGCTGATGTACGAGGTGGCGGACGTCAAGACCTGGGCCAATCTCGGTCTCCATTTGGCGGAGAAGCTGAAGGGCGCACTGGCGTTGACCGAGTACCGTTTGACCGGTGCCGAGGAGAAGAAATCCGAAGCCATCGATTACCTGCAGCGGGCCTTGGGCTACTGGGACGAGGTCATCAGGATCACGCGACCGATCTATCGCGACATGCCTTTGACTCACTACAACAACAACTTTTTCGACGCCAGCCCGGACAACCTCTTCCACTGGGCGCTGATTCGCGATCAAGTCGCGAACGATGTCGCGATTGCCCGGACGGCGGCCCCTCGAGCGGCGACGGAGCACTGAGGTTGCAGGGCATCGGGACCAGATTGCTGCCTCTCGTATTGGTGACACGCACGTAATGCGCCTGTAAGTACTTATAAATAAAGGATTCTATCTCAGGTCTGGCACCATTGTCGGACCTCGAAGCGAGCCGCCGTCCTCAATCGGCTGAAACGGGAAGGCCGCCGGGCGCGGTTCTGAACACTCGTGGAAGAATGGCCGGCAACGTTAGAACGGAGAGCAGAAAGCCTGTTCGTGGAGGAGTCGCCGCCTCGCTCGACATCCGAAGTGGGAAGTAAAAGCCGGAAGGAACGGCCGGGAGGAATCATGAGAAAGTCCAAATTCGGAAGACTGGGCGTCGTGCTGGTTGCTGTCCTGCTGATCGCGGAACTGAGTTGCGCCAGCCAACCGGCCCTTACTGTGGACGAAAGCCTCGCGTGGCTCGGAACCTGGTCGTCCGCACCCATGGCTGCGGAAGCCCGAGACTTGCCGCCTACGCCGCCCGGTCTGGCCGGCAGCACGCTCCGCCAGATCTTGCACGTATCGACCGGCGGGAAGGAATTGCGCGTCCGCTTTTCGAACACCTTCGGCAGGTCTCCTCTCACGATCGCCTCGGCGCATATCGCCCGCTCCACGGGGACAAGCACCATCGATCCGGGAAGTGACACCCCCTTGAGGTTCAGCGGCACCGACTCCGTGATCATTCCGGCGGGGGCCCTCGTGCTGTCGGATCCCGTGAAGTTCGATCTCGCTCCGCTCTCCGACCTGGCAGTAACGATCTACGTCACTCAGACGCCGGACGACATCACGGTGCACCCGGCCTCCCACTGCACCTCCTATCTTCAGAGGGGGGAAGCGGTCGCGGCTCAGGAGATGCCCGAGGCGTCGACAACCGAACACTGGTACATCGTCAGCGGCATCGACGTCCGGGCGCCCGGACCCGCCGAAGCAATCGCCGCGCTGGGAGACTCGATTACCGACGGCAGCGGCTCGACGACCAACCGGAACCGGCGCTGGCCCGATTTCCTGGCCCGTCGCCTTCAGGCAGACCCACAGACGCGGGACATCGGCGTCCTCAACCTCGGGATCGGCGGAAACCGGGTCCTCAACGATGGGCGCGGACCCAATGCCCTGGCGCGCCTGGATCGTGACGTTCTGGCTCAAAGCGGCGTGCGTTACCTGATCGTCTTCGAGGGGATCAACGACATCGGCACCCGCCGCGAAAACCCTGATCCCGGAATCGTTGAGGCGACCTCCGGGCGCCTGATCGCAGCCTTCGAGCAGATCATCGAGCGGGCGCACAGCCACGGCATCAGAGTCCATGGTGCCACGATCCTCGCCTTCGAAGGCTCCTTCTACTTCACGCCGGAGAGGGAGGCCGAGCGAAAGGAAATCAACGACTGGATCAGAAACAGCGGACGGTTCGACGCCGTCCTCGACTTCGACGCCGCAACGCGTGATCCGGAGAAGCCGACCTTCCTCAAGAGCGATGTTGATTCCGGGGACCATCTCCATCTGAACGACTCGGGCTACGAAGCCCTGGCCGACTCGATCGATCTGAGCCTGTTCTCTGAATAGGACTGGCCCAAAGAACACAGCGCCTCTCCCCGAGCCAATCTAAGGAAGCCGTCTTGGGATTGAAGAAGGCGCGATTGTGGCTGGGTCGCTTCGACGCGACGTTCCGCACGATCTTTTCATCTCCACGACTCGGGAATAGGGGGATTTCGAACTTCGCCTTCAGGTCAGACTGTGGGGTGATCCCGCGTCTACCAATGCCGGGATCCAAATCCGAAGGACTTCGCGCATTCGCTGGAGGGCCGGTTGCCTGGTTCCTTGGTGCCCGCTGCTGCAACATCCGGCTCCAAATGACAAATCAAATCGCGAATCACATACTTCCCATGCCTGTCAGCCTGCCGTAACCTTCTGGTATCCTTACTCTCTATGGCCGAAGTCCATCCCATCCAGCTCGAGATTTACCGACATCTCTTCGCATCCATCGCCGAGGAAATGGGCACCGTGCTCAAGCGCACGGCCTATTCCCCCAATATCAAGGAACGGCGCGATTATTCCTGCGCCTTGTTCGACGGAGAGGGCCAGGTCCTTGCCATGGGCGATCACATGCCCGTCCATCTCGGCTCGATGCCTCTCTCGGTGCGGACTGCCGTGGACCGGTTCAAGGCACATCCCGGCGATGTCGTCATCCTCAATGATCCCTTTGCCGGTGGTACACATTTGCCGGACATCACTCTGATTGCCCCGGTTTTCGTGCCGGGGTCCAGCAGGAGAGATCCTGACTTCTACGTTGCCGCCCGTGCTCACCATTCCGACGTCGGCGGAATGTCCCCCGGCTCGATGCCGTTGAGCCAGGAGATCTTTCAGGAGGGTATCCGCATTCCGCCCCTGAAGCTCTATTCCCGGGGAAAGCTTGATCGCAGTCTGCTGCATTTTCTCCTTTTCAATGTTCGGACCCCGCTGGAGCGGGAAGGGGATCTTGCGGCACAGGTCGGTTCTCTGCGAATCGGTGAGAAGCGGCTGATCGAGCTCGTCGAACGAAATGGCGTGGACGAAGTCGTCGAATACGTCCATGGGCTCCATGAGTACGCCGAGTCGACCATGAAGAAGGTCATTGCAGCCATTCCGGACGGCGTCTACCGGGCCGAGGATCACCTCGACGACGACGGGCTGGATACCTCTGCGCGTTCGGTCTCGGTGAAGATCAAGGTGGCGATCGAGGTCAGTGGAGAGCGTATGAAGGTTGACTTCTCGGGAACGGATCCCCAGGTGCGAGGCTGTCTGAATGCCGTTCAGGCGATCACCTATTCGGCGGTCTACTACGTTCTTCGCTGTCTCGCTCCGGATGAGATCCCGATCAGCGCGGGACTGGTCCGAACGGTCGAGATCTTGGCGCCGGCAGGATCGGTCGTCAATGCTCAGTTCCCGGCGGCGACGGCCGGAGGGAATGTCGAAACTTCGCAGCGGATTGTCGATGTCTTGCTGCGCGCCCTGGCGGGAGCACTGCCCGACAGGATTCCGGCGGCCAGCAGCGGAACGATGAACAACCTGTCGATCGGCGGCGTCAATCCGCGCACGGGGCAGCCCTTCTCTTACTACGAAACGATCGGCGGCGGAATGGGAGCGAGTCCGCACTCGGACGGTGACAACGGGATTCACACCCATATGACCAATTCTCTGAACACACCGATCGAGGCCCTCGAACGCTATGTACCGATCCGGATTCGAGAATACCGAATCCGCAGGCGCTCCGGAGGTCGGGGAAAGTACCGGGGCGGCGACGGGATTTCACGCAGTATCGAGGCGTTGACCGACTGTCAGATCACCGTGCTGTCCGAGCGGCGAAAACATGCACCCTACGGTTTGTCAGGTGGCGGAAGCGGCAAAAAGGGGGTCAACACCCTGGAGTTGAACGAGGGGGGCAGGAAGCGGCTGCGGGGGAAAGACACGCTCGCCCTCGCTCCGGGGGACCTAGTGACCATCGAGACGCCGGGCGGCGGCGGCTGGGGCAGGTAGCTTTGTCCCGACGGGAGAGCGCGCATGACGGGAGCCGAAGTACTCAAGGCATGTCGGGAGGAGCGGGTCAGGTTCATCCGCCTTCAGTTCATCGACATCATGGGAGTCACCAAGAATGTCGAAATTCCCGAGGGCCAATTTGAACGCGCGCTGGACGGGAGCGTCATGTTCGACGGGTCCGCAATCGAGGGATTCTCGCGGATCGAGGAGTCCGATATGCTCCTGGTCCCCGACCTGGGGACCTTCAGGATCTTTCCCTTCGAACAGTTGGAGCGCGGAAAGGTGGCGCGCCTCATCTGCGATATCCGCCAGCCGGATGGTCGCGAGTTCGAAGGGTGTCCCCGCACCTGTCTCAAACGGCTGCTGACAGACGTCTCTGCCGAAGGCTTCAAGATGTTCGCAGGTCTGGAAGCGGAGTTCTTCCTTTTCTTGAAGGATGAAAGCGGTCAGCCGACGGCCACGACCCATGACTCCGGGGGCTATTTCGATCTGACCCCTGTGGATCGTGGCGAGGAAGCACGCCGGGACATGGTGAACGTGCTCGAAGCGATGGGCCTGGAAGTCGAGGGTGCCCATCACGAGGTCGCACCCGGACAACATGAGATCGATTTCGAGCTGGCCGATGCCCTCACGACCGCGGACAACATGACGACGTTCAAGCTGGTTGTCCGGACGATCGCAGACCGGCACGGGCTGCACGCCACCTTCATGCCGAAGCCGATTTTCGGCGTGAACGGCTCCGGGATGCACGTGCACCAGTTTCTGTGTCGTGAGGGTAAGAACGCCTTCTTCGATTCGGACGGGGAAAACCAGCTGAGCGGGATCGCCCGCAGCTATATTGCGGGTCTTCTCAAACATGCCCCCGGTTTCTGCGCCATCACCAACCCTCTAGTCAATTCCTACAAGCGGCTCGTTCCCGGATTCGAAGCCCCGACCAATGTCGCCTGGTCGGAGCAGAACCGAAGTCCTCTGGTTCGCGTCCCCGTGCATCGACGCGACGAAACTCGCTGCGAGCTGAGAATGCCCGATCCGAGCTGCAACGCATATCTCGCTTTGACGGTCATGCTGGCGGCGGGCCTGGACGGTATCCGAAATGAGATGGAACCGCCTCCGCCGGTCAGCAAGAACGTCTACACGATGAGCGTTCGGGAGCGTCGTCGCCACCGCATCGCCGATCTGCCGTCGAGCCTGAACCAGGCCCTGACGCAACTGCGCAAGGATAAGGTGATTCAGGCCTCGCTCGGGCAGCACATCTATCGCCAGTTCCTGAGCGCCAAGCGTCAGGAATGGCAGACCTACATCCAGCAGATTCATCCCTGGGAGCTGGAGACCTATCTGGGAGTCTACTGAAGAAGGGCAATAGGATTTCTCGATTTGCGATTTCCGGGGAGGAATTCTGGATACTGAATTTGCCCGGTCTCCCGAAATCGCAAAGCTCACGTCCCGTCAATTCTCTTGTCAGTCGGTGTAAAATGATTAGCCGGTGCGAAGTCTCAAGAGCAAACTGCTTCTCTTCATCCTGCCGCTGTGCCTTCTGCCCCTGATCGGGATTTCCGTCTTCTCCTATTTCGTCGCCAAAGAGCGGATCACCGAAGACCGTATCGTGTTGTATCTCCAGCAGATCGCGGCTGAGGTCGCAGACGCCATTCGACTGACGATCCTGGAACGGACGGAAGAGACCGTCTCGATGACGCTCTATGGAGAGTTTCGGGATTACATCACGGGGCGCACCAAGGAGCCGCCGGAAGTATTGCTGGACAAACTTGTGGCGGTGCACCAGGTCTACGACTTGATCGTGCTCTTCGATGTGGACGGGCATCTGTTGTTGACCAACTCGATCGACCGCAACAGCACCGAGGACATCATCGAGTATCTGAATCAGAAGGAGCTCGACGGGCTCAGGGGCCAGAGTTTGCTCCGGTACACGCCCACGTCCGACTGGCTGCAACAGGTGCGAAGTGGGCGTTTTGGATACATCGACTGGCACAGTTCGCCGCTTGTGCACAAGCTCTACCGCTACCTCGACAACGACATCGCCAAGCAGTACTCGATCGGTTTTGCCTCGCCGATCTTCGACGACCGTGGAGTGGTAATCGGAGGCATCCTTGCTCTGATGAACTGGGAGTTCATTCAGGAGATTCTCGACAAGGTAGAAGACGACCTGAAGGAGCGCTCGCTCGGATCCGGATATGCCTTCTTGTTCGGCCGCGATCAGAACACCATTATTGGGCACAAGTACCGGCGCAACCGGAAGTATACCTCCCTGGACGAGCGTGAGGCCCCGGTGGCCCTGGACAACTATGGAAAGAAGCTGGTCGAAGACTTGGGACTTGCGGGTCTACGCCAGGCCGTTGAGGAACAAAGACCTTACTTCGAGTACGAGTATCCCCCAGGAACGCGCAAGATCAGCGGTCTCTCCATGCTGAACCACGAGTATTTCACTTGGGTGGTCGGTGTCGGGATCAACGACGACGACATTTTTGCCCCGGTTCAGCAGCTGAAGATGATCCTGATCTCGGCTGCGTCGTTCACGATTGTTCTCGTCGTGCTGCTGACCTTCGCCGTCGCACGCCGGATCACGATTCCGCTGAATCAACTCAACCAGGGAGCGAAAGTCATCGCCGGTGGCGACCTGTCGCAGCGGGTTGCGATCCGAGGAAGAGACGAGATTGCGCAGCTGGCTTCTTCGTTCAACGACATGGCCGGCTCACTCGAGCAACGGAGTCAGGAGCTTCTGGAACTGAACCGCCGGCTCGAGGAGAAAGTGAAGGAGCGTACGCAAGAGCTCGAAGCTGCCAATGAGCGTATGGAACGCGCGTATCGTGAACTGAAGGAGACGCAGTTCCAGTTGATCCAGTCCGAGAAGATGGCCTCGCTTGGACAACTGGTC
Source organism: uncultured Acidobacteriota bacterium (assembly GCA_963823995.1). Lineage (GTDB taxonomy): Bacteria > Acidobacteriota > UBA6911 > RPQK01 > JAPXNP01 > JARRKC01. The sequence goes on along the minus strand of CAWGNQ010000005.1, from coordinate 1,570,148 downwards.
GCCGGCATCGCTCACGAGATCAAGAATCCACTGAATTTCATCTATGGAAACACCGAGTTCCTGAAGCAGTACGTCGATCAGCTCCAGGAACTGGTTGCCCTCTACGAGTCGCGGGCCGTGCTTTCCGAAGCCGACCAGGCCGACGTTTCCAGGTTCAAGGAACAGGCCAATTACACGTTTCTGCAGGAGGACCTGGAGACCCTTATCCACAACTTCGAAGAGGGAGCCAAGCGCATTCACGCGATCATCAGCGATCTGCGGACCTTCTCGCGGATGGAGAGCGACGACTTCCGTTCGGTCGACCTTCATGAGTCGATCGATCTGGCACTCGGGCTGCTCCAGAATGAATTCCGTGGACGGATCGAAGTCGTCAAGGAGTATGGCGAACTTCCGAATGTGGAATGCCATGCCGGCCGCCTGAACCAGGTTTTCATGAATTTGCTCCTCAATGCCTGCCAGGCGATCCACTCGGAAGGAACCATCCGGATCCAGACCGAGCGGAACGGGGAGCAGGTCCTCATCCGGATTCGGGATACGGGGGAAGGGATCGAGTCGGCACAGCTCGACAAGATCTTCGAACCCTTCTTCACGACCAAGCCCGTCGGTAAGGGGACCGGTCTCGGATTGAGCGTCAGCTATGCCATCATCCAGCAGCACCAGGGCTCGATCGAAGTGTCGAGTACGGTGGGTGAGGGAACGGAGTTTACGATTCGATTGCCGATCAAGCGATGAAAGCACGATACGAGATCCTCATTGTCGATGACGAGCCGGCGAATCTGCAGAAGCTGAAGCGCACCTTTGTCGGTGAGTTCGTCGTCCACGAAGCGGGGGGCGGGGAGGAGGCGCTTCGTCTCCTTAGGGAGCATAAGGTGGCCGCCATCATAACCGACCAGCGAATGCCTGTGATGACCGGAGTCGAGCTACTGGAACGGTCTCTCGAGCTGAATCCGGACACCGTGCGCATCATCCTGACCGGCTATACCGACGTTGAGGATCTGATGGATGCCATCAATCAGGGGCACGTTCACCGCTACATCACCAAGCCATGGGACCCTTTCTCTCTGAAGGAGACCGTGCGCCGGGAGCTGGAGCGATGGGAGCTCGAGCGCGAGAACGAGCGCCTGGCCCGCGAGCTGCAGATCGCCAACGAACAGCTGGCCCGCGAAAACTTCCGGCTGAAAACAGAGATGGAGGCGCTCGGTGCCGGTGAGGTGGCGTTGATCTACGGCAGCCGAGCCATGGAGGAATTACTGGGACTGTTGTCGAAGGTGGTCCGTACGAACTCCACGGTCTTGATTCAGGGAGAGACGGGAACGGGCAAGGAACTCGTGGCCCGATACATCCACGAACACAGTCTCCGGCGCAGCGAAGCCTTCGTGCCGGTCAACTGTGGGGCGATACCGGCGGACCTCGGGGAAAGCAGCTTTTTCGGTCATCGCAAGGGTTCGTTTACCGGGGCGACCGAGGATCGAAAGGGCTTCTTCGAGCTGGCCAGCGGAGGGACCCTTTTTCTCGACGAAATTGGAGAGTCTCCCCTCGATCTGCAGGTCAAGCTCCTGCGCGTCCTGCAGGAGGGTGAAATCCTGCCGGTGGGTGCCGAACGGACTCGAAAGGTGGATGTCCGCGTGATCGCATCGACGAACCGGAATCTCGGGCTCCTGGTCGAACAGGGGCGGTTCCGCCAGGATCTCTTCTTTCGGCTGAACGTCTTTTCGGTCTATGTTCCTCCGCTGAGGAGCCGGGCTGACGACATTGCCATCCTGGCGCGTCACTTCCTGGTTCAAGGATGCCGCCGACTCAACAAACGTGTCGCCGGGTTCGATGACGAGACACTCGAACTGATGGAGGCCTATGCCTGGCCCGGGAATGTCCGCGAGCTGGAAAACGAGGTCGAGAGACTCGTGATCCTCTGCGACGCGGAAGGGAGTATCCAGCCTGCGCTGCTGTCCGAGCGCATTCGCAATCCCGCTCCCGAGTCGAATCGCGACGGGAATCTCAAGCAACAGCTGGCCTCGCTCGAACGGGATCTGATTCTTCGTGCCCTGGAAGCTCACGATTTCAACAAGAGCCAGGCGGCTGCCGCACTCGGAATCACGCGACAGACGATCATCACCAAGCTCAAGCAGTATGATCGTCAAAATCTTTAACGCTAGGCGTTAACTGTCTTTACGTTCAAGGAATCGCTTTGTTGTCAGCGGATTGTGGGAATCCATCGGTCTCTGCTCGGGACAGCAGGTGTTAATCTGTTTAACGCTTCGAATTGGGTGCTTCTCCTTATCCTGTTGATTCATAGACGTTTGCCAGTTTGGCACGGACCCTGCAAGCACTTGGGCAGGAGTTAGTCGAATGGCAACGTATGCAGCTGATCTTTCCTCTTCAATCGAGTTCAACCTGGTCGAACGGCTCAAGGAAGCGGACAACGGCGCTTTTCAGGAACTGTTCAAGCGGTTCGGCCAGAGGATCTTTCGCACGGCCATGCGCATCCTGAGGGAAGAGGAGTCGGCCAAAGATGCGGTCCAGGAGACCATGATCAACATCCATCGGGCTGCCGACACGTTTCGTGGCGAAGCTCGGCTTGGCACCTGGATCAACCGGATCACCGTCAACGTGTGTCTCGAGATGATCCGCAAGAACCGCAAACACGCGAACCGGATCGAGGATGACGTTTCGGAGCACCTGACGCTCAAGGCCTCGGATGATCTGGATCCCCACCGGGAGGTGGTCCGGTTGGAAGCGAAACGCCGCGTAGAACGGGCGCTTTCGCGTCTGAGCCGGAAGCATCGGGTCGTCGTACGGATGCACGATATCCAAGGCTTTACCATCCGTGAAATCGCGGATAAGATAGGTGTGGCCGAGGGAACCATCAAGTCCAGACTCTTCTATGGCCGCGAAGAACTGAAGAGACAGCTGATTTCCTGAGCTTCGTGGGCCGATCATCCTCCAGGCTCTGCTATAATCCGGTTCCTCGTCGAACCGATTATGCATGCACTCGGGCGGATCAAGCACTTCAAATTCAAGACTGCGGAGGCCCTCCGAACGCAGCCCGATCTCCTGTTCGACGTCCGTTTTGATTTTCACGACGTTCGTTCGGGGCTGTCCGGCGCCGAGTCGGGGCTCTTCAGCGCCCCGCTGCTGAGGGAGACGGAGCGCGACTTGACGAACGATATGGTCCATTCGGTCGATTCCTCGAGATTGGAGGAACTCGAATCGAACGGACCGGCCGAATGGCCTGAAGGTGCCGACGAGCAGATCATTCGATACTTTCTCAAGAACCGGCGCATAATTTTCTGGAAGAACGTCGAATTGGGCATTTACTCCCGGACCGGTGAATCGAGGGACGACTTCGTCTCCCGGTGCGTCGAGCTTCTGTCGGACGAGCGACGCTCGGTTCTGACCCAGGTTCGCGACGTCTTCATCCATCGATTCCTGGAAGCAGAGCAACGCGCTCTCGAGACGCTGGAGGACGACGTCTGGACCCCCAGGGAACGAGACCGCCGTTCGGTGGAGCTGCGCAACGCGTTCTCTGAGATCCGGGAGAGTTTCAGCCGCTGTTTTCTGCATGAGGACTTGCAGCCATTGACGACGGCGGACCTTGCCTGGACGTCCATGCTCGACGTCGAAACCCAGGAACGCCTGGAGACGATCCGCGACGAGTGCATCTCGATGTTCAACAAACTCACCGGCCAGGCGTTGCGAAGAGCGGGTCGGGTCGAAATCCATGAGGTTTCGGTCAACCACGACGAGATCGACATCGTCACCCGCAACTTCCTCTGGTAGCGAACCGCTTATAATGGACGGATGGAACGTGTCCTGCTGGCTTTGAGTGGGGGTGTCGACAGCTCGACGGCTGCCGTGCTCCTTCGCGAGCAGGGCTACGACGTCGTCGGCTGCACGATGCAGCTGTGGGATGCCCGCCGCAACCCTTCCGACTCAGTTCTGCGCCGGACCGGCCGCTGTTGTTCGATCGACGATGTTTACGATGCGCGCCGAGTGGCGGACCGCTTGGGTTTTCCCTTCTATGTGCTCAACCTGGAGCAGGACTTCGAGCGACAGGTCGTGGCCCCTTTCGTCGGCGAATACCTGAGGGGCCGGACGCCGATTCCGTGCACCCTATGCAACACGTTCCTCAAATTCGATCGCCTCGTGGCATTCGCGGAAAGTGTTGGGATCGAAAAGGTGGCCACGGGCCACTATGCCCGCGTCGAAAGGACCGCCTCCGGCGAATTCCGCCTCCTCAAAGGTATCGACGAGCGCAGGGATCAGTCCTATTTTCTGTTTGATCTGAGTCAGCAGCAGCTTTCGCGGATGCTCTTTCCCGTGGGAGATTTCCGAAAGCCGGATATTCGAAGGCGGGCCGAGCAGGTCGGACTGGCCAACGCACGGAAGCCGGACAGTCAGGAAATCTGTTTCGTCCCGGACGGGGACTACGCGGGGTTCATTGAACGCCATGCCGATCTGGGCGGCGACGGGTCGCTTCCGGTCGTCCGGACCGAACAGGGTCCGATCCTGTTCAAGGACGGAACGCTTTTGGGTCACCACGCAGGGATCTTTCGATTCACGGTCGGCCAGCGCAAAGGGCTGGGTATCGCCCATTCGAAGCCACTGTACGTGACCTCTCTCGACGTGAGCCGCAACGCCGTCATCGTGGGGTATCGTGAGGATGCCTATTCGGATGGTCTCACCGTCGAGCGGGTGAACTGGATCATGCGGGAGCCGCCTCAACTGCCGTTGAGGGCCCATGTCCGAATCCGGTCGAATCATCGAGAGGCGCCGGCGAGGCTCGAGTCGGACGCAGGGAATGGCGAAAGCCGCGTTCGGGTCGAATTCACGGAACCCCAGCTGGCAGTGACCCCGGGCCAGGCAGCCGTCTTCTATCAGGGTGACCGCGTTCTCGGAGGCGGTTGGATCGCCTCGCGCCGTCCGGAAGAAGCGCACGTACGGAACCAGGGAGAAGAAGTATCGGATCCTCTCTCGGGGGCTGTCGCTCCTTCGGATTGATCCTGCGGCCGATGTTTTACGGCGTGCCCCTGGATTAGGATGCTCGCAACCATGTCCTCGATGCCTCCAGCGATTCCAGAGACGCCCTCGATCATGATCGTTGCAGGAGAGCCCTCGGGAGACACGCATGCGGCGGGTCTGGTCCGGGCGCTTCGCGGGTTGTTCCCAGGCCGTGTTCTGTTCTTTGGAAGCGGGGGCAAGGCCCTGGCTGCGGAAGGAGTGGAGTTGCTCCTCGATGTTACTCGGCTCTCGGCGATTGGTCCGGCCGCCGCACTGAGGAATCTCGGCAGCTACCTGTGGCTGTTTCGCCGGTTGACGCAAGAGGCGAAGAGTCGTCGACCGGCTCTCGCCGTGCTGGTCGACTTTCCCGACTTCAATTTGAGGCTGGCCCGGCGTCTGAAGGATCGCGGAATTCCCGTCTGCTACTTCATCAGTCCCCAGGTCTGGGCCTGGAGAGAGTCCCGAGTGAAACAAATCCGTCGTAATGTTGATCTTATGTTAGTGATCCTTCCATTTGAGGAAGGCTATTTTCGGCGGCACGGTGTGGAGGCGCGCTATGTGGGAAATCCCACGGCCTTCCAGCATCGGTTGGACCCGACGGCGCCGACCGAAGTGATCGACAGCTCCGAGCCGGTCGTGGCCCTGCTGCCGGGAAGTCGAAAGAAGGAGGTCTCGCTGATTCTTCCGGTGCAACTGGATGCGGCGTCGGCGTTGAGCAAGCGCACGGCGGTTCGATTCTGGTTGGTCCGGGCTCCCGAGATCCCTTCCGGTCTGATTGACGGTCTCATCGGAACATGGCGAAAGAAGAACGGGGAGCTGCCCCGAATCGAAGTTCGGGAGGAACCTGCAAAGGTATTGTTGGCCAAGGCGGACGCCGCCGTTGTCAAGAGCGGCACTTCGACGCTCGAAGCGATGCTGGCGGAAGTCCCTTTTGCGATGGTGTACCGGCTCGCCTGGTCGAGTTGGCTCCTGCTGCGGCCGTTCATCCGGTCACAACTGTATTGTCTTGCGAACCTGGTCGCCGGCGAGGAGGTCGTGCCCGAGTTCGTTCAGCGGGAAGCGCAGGGAGAGAGGATCGCGGACTTTCTGGAGACGATCTTGACGGACGGGTTGGAGCGGGATCGCCTCCGACAGCGGCTGCGGCGAGGCACCGAGCGTCTGGGACACCAGGACGCCTACAAGGAAGCGGCCAGTGCGATCGTATCAACGTTTTTCAAGGACATAGACGTAGCATCATGAGTAAGCCAAAAACCGGCATTGTTGGGATTTTCCTTTTCTTGTGGGCGGCAGCGATCAGCGGAAGTTCACTGGTGGCCCAGCCTGCCCAGACGGCACGACCTACAGAAGAACCGGCCATCGACGTCGTCCACTACGACATCGACGCGGAACTCGACCTCGATCGGAGCTATATCCACGGGCACGTAGTCGTGACCTTTCAGGTGCTGGAGACCGCGGCGACCCTGCCTTTTCGGATCAGCCGGCATCTCACCGTTACCGACGTCACCGACTCGGAGGGCAGGCGACTTCCCCTGACCGGCGACGAATTCTCCAGGGATCAGATTCGGGTGCAGCCTGAGCATCCGCTTCAGGTCGGCTCGGTCGAAGTCCTGAACTTCGAGTTCGAAGGTACCTTCGAACCTGAGCAGTATGCGTTCGTCGATACGCCGGACACGCAGAAGGCCGTGATCGACCGCGACGGCGCGACGTTGCTGACTGACGGCTACTGGTTTCCTTCGCACAGGCTTCCGCTCGATGCGGCGACGGTCTCGTTGAGGATGAGCGTGCCTCTCGGATTCACCGTAGTTGCTCCCGGCGTGCTTGGGGAGATCGAGACCGTCGGGATTTCCGAGGCCTTCAATTGGACCTCGGACGAACCGACGACGGACGTCCCGGTCCTGGTGGCTCGATATTATCGGCAGAAGATCGAGGGCGGATCCATACCGCTGACTTTCTATGTGACGGATGACTACAAGTCGGATCCGCACGAGCTGGCCCAACAGATTTGGGACATCCTGGATTTCTATGCCGAGGAGTACGGCCCGATACCGGTCGGGAGTCTCGACGTGGTAGAGAGCGGCAACCTGGCGATTGCAGCCCCCGGCTCCACGGGAATGGTCCTGCTGGAAGACAGGATCCTGAAGGCTCCGACGCTGCCGCTCGCCGAGCTGGCCGGACGGCTGGCCCTTCAGTGGTGGGGTTACTCGGTTCGGATCTCCCGTCCCATGGATGCCTGGCTGTCGGACGGATTCGCCCGCTACGCGGCGCTGCGCTATATCCAGGTCAGGAAGACGGACCAGTTCGACACGCAGCTCTCGAAGTACGCGGTGGACGCGTTGAAGTATCAGGACCAGGCTCCTGTGGCCAGCGGGCTCGACCTCGAGGCGGGCTCGCCCAAGTATGAGTCGATCGTTGCGAGCAAGGGAGCCTGGGTGCTCTACATGTTGGGACGACTGGCGGGCGCCGACACGGTCAATTCGGCTCTCAAGGCTTTCTATGCCGAGTACGCGGGTAAGGCGGCCACGATCAATGATTTCACCGGCTTCTTCGGCCGGCAGGCCAATGAAGACTACGCCTGGTTTTTCACCCAGTGGCTCGAATCGGTCGGAGTGCCGGAGTTTCGGGTCGACTACACGATCTACAAACTGAAGGACGGAAGCTTCAAAGTCGAAGGTCAGGTCAAGCAGAATCTGGATCTTTTCCGGATGCCCATGGAGATTCGGGTCGAAACCAAGGGGCAGCCCGAGGACAAGCAGTTGATGGTCAACGGGAAGTCGACGTCGTTCACATTCGATACGGAGACGCTTCCGGTCAAGCTCGACCTCGACCCGAACGGCAAGATCCTGATGGACTCGGACCGAATGCGCGTGGCCGTGGCGATTGCGATGGGCGACGAATACAAGAACGAAGGCGAGTTCGTGGCGGCCATTCAGGAATATGAGAAGGCCGTCGATCTGAATCCCCGGAGTTCTCTGGCGCATTTTCGCTTGGGCGAGGCCTACTTCGAGCAGCACAGTTACTCGAATGCCGCCAACAGCATGCGGGACTGCATGAACGGAGATCTAAAGCCGGAGTGGGTCGAAACCTGGGCGCACATTTTCCTGGGCAAGGTTTACGATGTGCTCGGCCAGCGCCAGCGGGCCAAGGCGGAGTATCAGAAGGCGCTCAACAGCAAAATCGACTATAATGGGGCGCAGACCGAAGCTCAACGGTACTTCGATGAGCCCTTTACCAAGCCGAGTTCGGTGATTGGCTGAAGGGTTGACCCCGAAGCGATTCTTGAGTATGATTGAAGTTTGCGCGGTCCTACTCTGTACCGTGCGAGATCTTTGACAACCGGGTAGAGAAGAAGGCGGAACACGCGCGAGGGGAGAGCTCTGTTTTTTTTGGCAACGAAAAAAGCTGAGAGTTTGATCCTGGCTCAGAATCAACGCTGGCGGCGTGCCTAACACATGCAAGTCGAACGGGAAAGGCCCTTCGGGGCTGAGTAGAGTGGCGAACGGGTGAGTAACGCGTGGGTAACCTGCCCTCAAGAGGGGGATAACTCCGCGAAAGCGGGGCTAATACCGCATGAGCCCGCAAGGGGAAAGGGGAAACTCGCTTGAGGAGGGGCCCGCGTCCGATTAGCTGGTTGGTAAGGTAACGGCTTACCAAGGCGACGATCGGTAGCCGGTCTGAGAGGACGGACGGCCACACTGGGACTGAGACACGGCCCAGACTCCTACGGGAGGCAGCAGTGGGGAATTTTGGGCAATGGGCGAAAGCCTGACCCAGCAACGCCGCGTGGAGGACGAAGGTTTTCGGATCGTAAACTCCTGTCGAGAGGGACGAAGCAAGTGACGGTACCTCTTGAGGAAGCCCCGGCTAACTCCGTGCCAGCAGCCGCGGTAATACGGGGGGGGCAAGCGTTGTTCGGAATTACTGGGCGTAAAGGGCGCGTAGGCGGCTTCGGAAGTCATGGGTGAAAGCCCCCGGCTCAACCGGGGAATGGCCTGTGAAACCACGGAGCTGGAGTGCTGGAGAGGGAAGCGGAATTCCCAGTGTAGCGGTGAAATGCGTAGAGATTGGGAGGAACACCTGTGGCGAAGGCGGCTTCCTGGACAGACACTGACGCTGAGGCGCGAAAGCCAGGGGAGCGAACGGGATTAGATACCCCGGTAGTCCTGGCTGTAAACGATGAACACTTGGTGTGGGGGGTAGACAAGTCCCTCCGTGCCGGAGATAACTCGTTAAGTGTTCCGCCTGGGGAGTACGGCCGCAAGGCTGAAACTCAAAGGAATTGACGGGGGCCCGCACAAGCGGTGGAGCATGTGGTTTAATTCGACGCAACGCGAAGAACCTTACCGGGGTTTGAACTGTGCGTGCAACCTGCAGAGATGTAGGGTTCCTTTCGGGGACGCGCATGGAGGTGCTGCATGGCTGTCGTCAGCTCGTGTCGTGAGATGTTGGGTTAAGTCCCGCAACGAGCGCAACCCTTGTCGGTAGTTGCCATCAGGTCAAGCTGGGCACTCTACCGAGACTGTCGGCGAGAAGCCGGAGGAAGGTGGGGATGACGTCAAGTCCTCATGGCCTTTATGTCCCGGGCTACACACGTGCTACAATGGGCGGAACAGAGGGAAGCGACCCTGCGAAGGCAAGCGAATCCCAGAAATCCGCTCTCAGTTCGGATTGCAGTCTGCAACTCGACTGCATGAAGTTGGAATCGCTAGTAATCGCGGATCAGCACGCCGCGGTGAATACGTTCCCGGGCCTTGTACACACCGCCCGTCACATCACGAAAGTGGGTTGTACTAGAAGTCGCCGGCCCAACCCTTCGGGGAGGGAGGCGCCGACGGTATGATCCATGATTGGGGTGAAGTCGTAACAAGGTAGCTGTAGGAGAACCTGTGGCTGGATCACCTCCTTTCTAACAGATCCTTTGATCACTCCCCCTGCGTGTCCCACTTCTCCCTGCCCGGTTGTCCAAGCTCTCGCACGGCCTTTTCTCTGTCCCGCTTTTCCCGGTTTCTGACGGCTCTGGTGGATCTGTGTCCATTCCCGGCGTCTGCGGGTAGGAGAACGGGAGAACCAGAGGACGGGAGAACGGGATCCGACGTGGTCCTGCAGGTTGCCGGGGTCCAATCAGAACGTGAACGAAGTGAGCGTCCCGCCCCGTGACGACGCCTGTCTCCGCCGGACCACTGCGGCGCGATCCACCATCTGCAGCGTCCTGCCGGACCCCCGCCGAAGGAAAGCAGTTGCGACCTCCCGTCTCCGGCCCTCTGGTTCCCCTGTTCTCCTGTCTCACGCCAAATCGAATATCTCAAACCTCCAGTCCGCCATGCTAGACTTATGTCCACCCACGGTGGGGGTATAGCTCAGCTGGAAGAGCACCTGCTTTGCACGCAGGGGGTCGTCGGTTCGAGTCCGATTACCTCCACCATTTCAAAGTGCGAAGTGCGAAATGCGAAGGGCGAACTGAAGTTCGAAGTTCGAATCTCGCCCTTTGTGCTTTTGGTTTCCCCTTCCGCCTTCCCGGGAGCGTTGCCCGACCGACTCGCGGCTCGATCGATCCATTTCCCGGCAGACCGAGACCCGGCGGCAAAGCCGCGAAGATCCGCGCCAAAAATCAGAGCCCGAACGAAGTGAGGGTTGTCGGAGATGCTCGACGACCGAAGCCGGATCGTTCCCGGGAAACCCGGCCCGCGGTTGCCGCGGCCAGTGGCCATTCCCGTTCGTACCGGGGTCGGAAATCAGGAAGTCGGCACCGTGCAGGGGGTCCCTCACTTCGTTCGGGCTCTGACGGAGGCTAACGCCCGGGGAAGGTGGGTCGTAACGTCGGATGCGGTTGAACTGCCAGAAGCCCAGGACGGTCCGTGCGGGTGGCGGTCAGTCTCGAGACGCGGGGATGAGACCGTCTCCCGTTTGTCTCCCGTCGGTCCCATCGGCTCCAGAACCTTCCCATCATGCTGAGGCCGCCCCGGCTCCTCATGCTGTCTCATCATTCGCATCCGTCGCATCGGTCCAAGACTGTCCCTCCTCAATCCTGGGCGACCCACCCACGCTCTCATCCGGGCGGCCGATTCGGCACCTGATTGAAAGCCGGAAGCAGAGGATGGTATCCCCGTGCCCCCTCCCGCGTCGGAGAGCGAATCCATGGAGATCAACGCCGCCCGGGATAGGGGGCGGGATGCTTGATCTGTTCTGGTCCGGGATCCGAGGTCGGACTTCAGACCCGGCTGAGTGGTCCCACCGGGTCTGCTTGTGGAACAACCCTTCAGCTCCCCTGGCATTCTCCGATTGGCGTCGCACAGCGCTCCGTGCACTTCTTGCCGCGCATTGACCTCGTGCTACGTTTCATTAGGGTTGTCGATCCGTCGCGCCAAGCATTGTCGTGGTCGTGTCAATACATGAGCCTGATCTCCGCCATGGCGAACCCACGGGCGGCAGGCACGGCTGTCAAGTCCTCGTTCGCCCTTCGCACTTCGCGGGCGTTTTGCCCGAAGGGCTGCGGCCTCCGGTCGGTGTGCCCCCACTGGAGTCTCGGCGGCCTGATCTCACGCGAAGCCGCAAACGGCGCAACGCCGCAAGGAGATTCTTTGTGGGTGGCGGCTTCCTTCTTTGCGCCGTTGCGTGGAACCAACCCGCCGTGCATTCGCCTGCCTGCCACCGTCCAATCCAACGGAACCCTTACCATTTGGGCAACACGCCCCCCGGCCTTGAACTTCGCCCTTTCCCCTACCAATCTCAGCAGTAAGTGCGGCTATGCCGACGACGATATCGCCGGACAACGCGCCGATCATGAGCGATCCGGCATGGCTCCACCACTGGTTCACCCTCCACCAGCTGAATTGACAATGCCCTCCGAATCCTCCAGATTGTTCAGGTTCCGCAAATGGAGTTCGAGGTGAGCGCGTGACGAAGATCCAAGGCTGGGCATGGCTTGGCTTACTGGCAGCTCTTGTATGCCTTCTGTTGCAGGGTACGAGCTGCCACCAAAGTGTCAGGCTGCCTGAAGTCGCAAGCCCCCTCCCGGACCGGGCGCAGAAAAGTGCGGCACTTGCCGAACGCATCTTGGCTGATCCCGATCTGCCTTCTGTCCTCGAGAAGGCCAGGGCCGTCCTCGGAAGCGGTCTGAACGCCGGCAGTAGGTACGGCGAAGTCTGGATTCGGGATTTCAACACCTTCATCGAGCTGGCCCTTCAGGTCCGGGACAGCCGGTCGATCCGTCAGGCGTTGCTGGTCTTCTTTCATTTCCAGCCGAAAGACGGCAACATCATCGACGGCTATATCCCGGCCGCCAAAGCCTCCGTCGGCTATGACTACACGGAATCCGAATCCATGCCCCAATTCAAAGGGCACAAGAACACGGTCGAAACGGATCAGGAGAGTTCGCTCGTTCAGGCCGTCTACAGGTACGTTCAGGTCACCGGAGATCGGTCGATCCTCCAGGAAACCGTCAACGGAAAGTCCGTGCTCAGCCGGCTGCAGCTGGCCCTCGACTATGTCCTTTCAAGGCGCTTCGACACAGGCTACGGGCTGGTCTGGGGTGCCACAACCGTCGACTGGGGGGATGTCCAGCCCGAACATGAATTGGGGGTCGCCTTCGACCAGAGCAGTCACCGGGCGATTGATGTTTACGACAATGCCATGTTCGTCATCGCTGCGGACAACCTGGCCGAGTTGCTGAGGGATTCGGGCGCTGATTCGTCCCGATGGTCGGCCGCCCGGGACCGCGTCAGGTCGAATGCTCGACGCCATCTCTGGGATGCGCGGCGGCACAAATTCCGTCCCCACATTTATCTGGACGGCTCGCCCTTTCCCGGGGATTTCGAGGAAGACCGCATCTACTACCACGGCGGAACGGCCATCGCCATCGAGGCGGGATTCCTGAATCGCGATGAGATCGACCTGGTTCTGAACGACATGCGCAACAACGTCCGTTTTGCGGGCGCAGCCTCGATCGGGCTGACCGTCTTCCCCGCCTATCCGAGCGGCTATTTCAAGAATCCGGCCATGAAGCCTTACTCGTACCAGAACGGTGGTGACTGGAGCTGGTTTGGCGGTCGCATGATCCAGCGGTTGATCGAGCACGGTTTCATCGAGGATGCCTACACTGAACTGACACCCATGCTGCAGAGGGTCCGCAGGAACAACGGCTTCTTCGAATGGTACACCGCGGATGACCAGCCCCGCGGATCGGGAACCTTCCGCGGATCCGCCGGGGTCCTGGGAAAGGCCATCCTGATGCTGAGGTCCTGGGCCGAAGATTCGGCTCGACAAGCGACCAACCCGAAATAGATCCTCCCCAGGGAGTCTCGATCTTGCCACGAAAGTCCCCCGGCAGCTGAATTCAAGACTCCATGAGAAGAAAGAGGGAAAGAGAGTGTCCCTTACTGACCCTCACTGACCCTGACCGACGGCCTAGGCGCATCCTTTCTGGCAAGCCGGAATTTGGCCGCGGCTACGTCCGCAATTTCGGACGAACGATAGGGGGGAGAGGTTTGCCTTATTAGGAGTAAGGATGAAGGGGCGCTCCTATTCTGCAGGGTCCATCCAATAAGTGTTAGCCTTTCGTCGATGAACACCGCATTACCAATTCATGTGGGTGCCGTTCTTTTCGACGGGTTCGAGATGCTTGATCTTTTCGGTCCCCTCGAAATGTTTGGCCTGCTGGAAGATGGAGCCAGGATCACAGTGGTCGCGGAGAGAGTTGGTGCCGTCAGAAGCAGTGGCGGCCCCTGTGGTGTGGCCGAGACCAGGATGGCTGCTTCTGAGGGGTTCGATGTCCTGCTCATTCCAGGAGGAATCGGCACGCGGAAGGAAATGACCAACGCAGCATTCCTGACCGAACTGAAACGGCTCGCTGAGGCATCGCGGACGGTGGCGACGGTCTGTACCGGCAGCTTCTTGCTCGCCGGCACGGGACTGCTGGACGGGTTGAAGGCGACATCCAACAAAAGGAGGCTTCAACAGGTGAGGAAGTATGCTCCAAAGGTCAATTGGATCGCGAAAGCCCGATGGGTGGAGGACGGCAAGTATATGACATCGTCGGGGGTGAGCGCGGGGATGGACATGGCGCTGGCCCTGATAGCCAGGTTGCGCGGCAGAGAAACGGCTTTGGAGATTGCGTGCCGAGCGGAGTACTCATGGCATCAGGACGATGCGTGGGACCCATTTGCAGCCGACGTTGAGCTTGACCCAGGAGAAAGGCAAGCGCCGTCCTAAGGCGACTGCCGTGGCAAGAACGGAAGAAGCGGGCGGACGGAACCGACGTCCCTTGATCGAACTCGAGGGTGTCGTCGTCCGGTTCGGCGACCGTCCCGGGCTGCGCGGGATCGACTGGGTGCTCGGCGAGGGAGAACATTGGATCGTCAGCGGTCCGACGGGAGCGGGCAAATCGCTGCTCGGCCAGGTGCTCTGCCGGCACGTTCCTTTGCGAGGCAGCATTCGGTATTGCTTCGACGGGGGCGGTGCGCCCGGGCGCTCCTATCTGAACCGCGGGGAGGTCGTGATGGTTTCTCCTGAGGCTCAGCGAGCGCTGAAGGGAGCTTCGGACAGCTACCACCAGGCCCGCTGGCAGAGTTTTGAGGGAGGTTCCTCTCCCACGGTGGCCGAGTTGCTGACCGGGGAGAGCGTGGAACGGATCTCCGCCTACGATGTTTCGCCCTTGATGACGTCTCCCGCCGAGTACAGCTGGCGCCGCGAACGGGCTCTCGAATTGCTGGAGATAGGTCATCTCCTCCCTCGGAAGGCAATCCACCTCTCGAACGGGGAGTCGCGCAAAGTCATGATCGCCCGAGCCCTGCTTCAGAAACCCAGGGTCCTGATCCTGGATGAGCCGCTCGACGGGCTGGATGCGGGCTCTCGCCACCGCCTGAGTCGGGTGATCGGGATCCTTGCCGGCGAAATGTCTCCTTCGCTGGTCTATCTCACGACCCGGCCCGAAGAGGCTCCCCGGGGACTGAACCATCTGCTGCTGCTCGAGGAGGGACAGGTTGTGGAAACACACCGGCTCACGGCATCCCGCCCGACATCGGTTACGTTTCCCTCTCCGTCCGCGATTATCGGACCGGAAGGCCCGAGCAGGCTGGGTCCGGTGGATCGGAACGGGAACGGCGTGATCCTGATCGATATCCGAAATGCCTCGGTGGACTATGCGGGTGTGGAGGTGTTGTCGGACTGCGACTGGGTCGTGCGCAGAGGGGAGCACTGGGCGGTGCTCGGTCCCAACGGCGCCGGAAAGTCCACCCTTCTCAGCTTGATTCTAGGAGACAATCCTCAGGCCTACGCCAATGACGTCCGGGTGTTCGGCCGCCGGCGCGGCTCGAGGGATTCCATCTGGTCGTTGAAGCGCCGGATCGGTTGGGTGGCGCCCGAGCTGCAGGTTTACTATCCGCCGGAGACGTCGATCCGGCGAGTCATCCTCTCCGGACTGTTCGACTCGATCGGATTGTTCAGCGAACCCTCCCAGAAGCAAACGGAGCTGGCTGAGCGATGGGAGGAAAGGCTCGGGATCGCTCACCTGTCCAATGAGGCACTGGGGGCGACATCGGCCGGCGAGCAACGGCTGGCGCTTCTGGCCCGGGCCCTGATCAAGGATCCGCAACTGCTCGTCCTCGACGAGCCGTACCACGGGATCGACCGGTCTCACCGCGAGCTGATTGCCGGGATTCTGGAGGAGGTCGGCATTTCGGAGAAGACCACCATCATCTTCGTGACCCATCGCGAGGAGGAGATCCCGCACTGCGTCATGCGACGTCTCCGACTCGACCGCGGCCGGGTCGTCGAGCGGGGACCGAGATCATCGGTGACACGCACCGATTAGCGACGTAAGGTGCTGTCAAATAAGGATTCTTGATCAAGTCTGGTACCTTCTCATGATCGAGTTATCTCAATGACGTGGCTCCTGCAGGACTTCGGCCGCTTCCTGGTCGTCGAGGACGGGTTCGACCTCGAACTCGAGCACGTCCGCCCAGGAGCGGACCCAACGGAAGAGGGCCTTGGGGTCGTTGGTCGACGCCAGGACCCAACCCCTGGCTCCGCTGATCGAGTGCCAGCGGCCCAGCATCTCCACTCCCTCGGGGGGAGGGGCTCCCGTTTCGAGGAATCGCGAGGTCCGTTCCTCGATGGTATCGATCGGTAGAGAGAAAGTCAGCATAAAGGTCATGGTCATGTCCTCCCTGAGTGCGCCTTGGCGAGATCATTCAAGGTCAAGGGCGAGATCGTGAAGTCACTGTAGCAGATCCGCCCGGGGTCGGCAAAGCCCGTCCCTGGAGTCGCCCGGGGAACCGCGGCCACGACGCGCCGACCCTCCGGAGCGCCGGCAGACTGCCGGCCGCCCTTGCCCGCGGGTTGGCTGACCGGTGCCACTCTGAACCGGGTCGATATCCGCCGTTGCCGTGTCGATGGGCACGCCGTCGCGCGGGGCGAAGAAGCCGATCTTGGCTCCGATCCGGAGACCGGGTGCCGCCTGGAAGCTGTTCGCCAGTTCGGTGAAGGCCCGTCGGTCCGCATTGAAGCTGAACGCGCAGACGGCTCCCTCGGTGACCTCGATCATCAGGTAGATCGTGTCGTCTGAAAACTCCCGACGCGAGACTTCCTGCTCCGGTCGGCCCTCACTTGCCTTCCGGTGTGTGACGACCCAGGCAACGAGGCTGCCTGAATCCTGCCCGAGTGAGATAAACGGATAGTCCTCTTCCATCACGACCAGCCCGACCTCCTCTTCGAGGGCACCAAGGACCTGCCTTTTCCGGTAAGGTGCCAGACTCAACACAGAAGTCTTTGTTCATGGGAACTTACGAATCTGACCCGTGCGTGTCACCAATCTCTACATGTCCGCGTAGGGCATGGGCGGGGTGAGCCCCAGGAGCCGCTGGTAGACCGTGAGGGCTCCGCGATGGTGGGCGGTGTGATCGAGCACGCCGCTCACGATGGAATCCCGGGGAGCTTCACCCATGATGGGATTCGGCGGAAACGGTGACTGCCATTCGGCGGCCGTGTGGGCGTCTGCGACTGCCTTCGCCCGCTCGATCGACCGCTCGAACCACGATCGTGCCTCCGCCAGGCTGGTCACAGCCCGAACCTGCTTGTCCATGCCCTCGAAGTCCATGTTCCACTCGGAGCCGAAGGCCGCGTCGAAGAACCATTCGATGGTCTGGGCGCAATGGGCGACGTGGCCGGACACAGTGAACAGCCCCTCCTGGGGAGCGAAGTTCGAGTGCTCCTCCGCGAGCGGTCCCGTGGATCGATTCCAAAACTCGCGCATGTTGTTGAGCTGAATCTTGATTGCTTCCGGTGTCAAGGTTCTCTCTCCCTTCCTTTCCAGCGTCGACGACGGTGTCGGGTTTTGCTGCGATGCACATTTCCAGGAGCAAAACGTACCATGTCCAGATGGTCTTGGACAGTGCAACGCAGCTTGGTGTCAGCTTGGGGCAGATCTCTGTTTGGACTCGTACCATCGGGATTTCATGAAGCTGGGATTCGGAAACGCGAAACGCTCTCACTCGGTCCCCATGCCAAGCGGCCCGTCCACCGACTGAAACAGTGGCCGGGGAGTCTTTCAGGCAGACCGGTTTCTCAAAGCCAGAAGTGAGCCTACCCCCAGGTTGAACAGCGTGCCGATCGGCGTGTACCAGGGCCAGGCCACTGCGCGAAGGTCGAGTGTCTTCTGGAGAGTCTCGGAGGGTCGAAACTGGATCACCCACCCGGCCTCCGGACTGTACCAGACCCCGAAGATGAAGAAGATCATGAAGCCGAGGGTCAGGACGAAGGCAATAACGGCGTCCTGTTGGCGCGATCGCCGATTGAGAATGCCGAGCAGGAACGATCCGAGGAGACCTCCGTAGGTGAACGATGCAATAGCCAGACCCAGTTCCACGACGGGATTCTGCTGATCCTGGAACAGGCCGGCGAAGAAGATGAAGACGACTCCCCAGACGAATGTCAGAATGCGCGAGATCTTCAGTGCCCGCTTGGCGCTGAGCACCTTACCCCCAAGCCGCTCGTAGAGGTCCATCATCGACGACGAGGCCAGGGAGTTGAGCGATGAGGAAAGCGTACTCATGGCTGCAGCAATGATCCCTGCCAACATGAGGCCCGAGATTCCGGGCGGCAGACCGCTGATGATGAACTTCGGGAAGATCTCGTCCCCCCGGCTCAAGCCGAGCTCGGCGGGCGACGCACCTCCGTAATAGGCCCACAGCAGCAGGCCGACGAAGAGGAAGATCGCGAACTGCAGCATGACGATCAGCGAACTTCCCACCAGGGCCTTTTGGCTTTCGCGTGGCGTGCGGCAGGTCAGCAGGCGCTGGACGATCAACTGGTCGGTACCGTGAGAGGCCATCGAGAAGACGGCCCCGCCGACAACGGCCGTAATCAGGACGTAGGGTTCGGTGAGCCACAGGCCGAGGCTCTGTCCAAGCCCCGTGTCGATCAGGCGCGTCTTTCCGGCTCGCTCGGCGACGACCCACCAGTCGCCGGGCACTCGAGCGAGCAGCAGGAAGCCCGCGCCGATGGCGCCCCCGATGTAAATGCCCATCTGGACGACGTCCATCCAGATCACGGCCCGAATGCCGCCTATGAGGGTGTATGCGATCGTCACGACTGCGATCAGCGTGATGATCTGAAAGTAGGTGACTTCGAGTCCGACCGAATCGGCGATGACTTTCAGTGGAATCGCCGTAGCGAAAAGGCGCACGCCGTCCGCCAGGAGCCGGGTCACGAGGAACGTGACGGAGGCTGCCGAACGCATTCCGTTGCCGTAGCGATCACCCAGAAAGGCGTAGGCCGTGGACAGGTTCCCCCGGAAATACCGCGGCAGCAGGATCGCAGCCACGGCAGCCCGTCCAATGAGGTAGCCGAAAGTGATCTGAAAGAAGGTGAGTGTCCCCAGGTAGGCAACCGCTGGAATCCCAATGACGGTCAACGTGCTGGTCTCGGTTGCCACCACCGAGAAGCAGACGGCCCACCAGGGGAGATCGCGACCTCCCAGGAAGTAGTCGGCGGTCGATCGCTGCCGGCCACCGGCCAGGATGCCGAATCCGGCGACGGCCATCAGATAGACCACGATGACTACGAAATCCAGCGAAGTCATGCGTCCTTGTACTTCTCAACACCCGGTGAGATCAAGGTGAAAGCTCACTGCCGGCAGGGACGACGGTCAAAGCGTCCTGCGAAACAGGAGCGTGGCCGTGCCCATCGCAATCACCGTGAAACCGAACAGGAAAGCCAGGTCCGGGAGGATCGGCATTAGCCCGGTGTTTTTCAGAAGCAGCTCCTTGAAGCCGTCGACAGCATAGGTGAACGGATCGATGACGGTGATGACCTTCATCCAGGAGGGGAACGCCTGCGTGGGATAGACGGCGCCGCTCGGAAAGAACAGGACCGTGTTCAGCACGCCGAAGATCGCCCGGGGCACCAGAGGATCGCTGACACGCACCATCAGCAGGAACATCATGCTGATCAGCGCGAGAGCCGTGGCCACCACCAGCACGAGCATCCGGGCCATTCGGGCCAGGTTGAGCGGATCCGGTATGCCGGCGATCAGCGAACCGAAGGTCGTGAGCACGAGGCCGGCGAGGATCGCCTTGGCGGCGCCCGAAAGATTGAAGCCCATGATCAGCTCGAACTTGCTGATGGGTGTTACCAGGTAGCCTTCGTGCAAACCTCGGGCCTTGTCGTCGATGTAGATGATGCCGCCGCCGATCATGGCCGAGACGAAAATCGCCAGGGAGATGGTTCCGGCGAGCAGGTACTGAATGTAGGGGACGTACGGATAGACTTCGACGACGGCCAGCGTGGCTTGAGCCGTCATGCGAGGCGAATCGGCCGGAGCATTGTAGGTCGACAGGAGCCCCTTGAAGGCCCCTTCCAGTGCCGAGGAAGAGAACTGGTCGGTATTGTCTTCGATCAGCGCGATGCGCGGGTTGGCCCCGGCCAGGACAGCCCGTGAGAAGCCGGGAGGGATCGTGACGACCCCATTGAGTCGCCCGTTGCGAAGATCTTCCATCGCCTTCCCCTCGTCGCTGTAGGGAATCGTCACGAAGGTCCGGGCGTTGGCGGCCACGGCCTGGAACATCTCCTTCAGTTTGAGGGAAGGGACGCCGTGATCCTGGTCGACCACCCCGACCTGGATGTTGCGGACTTTTCCGCCGAACGCGTAGCCCAGGATGACCAGCTGCACGAGTGGCAGGATCATCGAAACGACGATCAGGGTCGGACTGCGCCGGAAGCGGCGGAGGTCGCGCTCAATGATGGCCCAGGTGCGTTGCAGATTCAGTTGCATGCCTCACTTTCGTACGATGACCCGGCTCTCGGCGGCGGATGGAGTCTGGAGCGCGTCGCGCAGTTGATGACCGGTGTAATGGACGAAGACGTCATCGAGTGTCGTGCTTTGCACGGAGAGAGACCGGACGGCGATCCCGGCTCGGCGCGCGGCCTCCAGCAACTCGATCGTGGTTCGGGGACCGTTGTGGGACGAAATGCGAAAGACATTGCCGTCCGATTTGACATCCGCGACCTCCGGCAGACCTCTCACCGTCTCCGCCCAGTTTTCGGGAACCTCGGAAAAGCTAGCTTCCAGGATGTTCTTTCCCGGGATGGAGGCCTTCAGTTTGAGCGGGGAGTCGAGTGCTTCCAGCTTCCCGTGGTCGACGATCGCGATGCGGTCGCACAGCTTGTCCGCTTCGTCCATATAGTGGGTGGTGAGAATGATGGTCAGATCCCGTTCCTGTTTGAGATTCGTCAGCATCTCCCAGACTGCAACCCGCGAAACCGGATCGAGTCCGGTCGTCGGCTCGTCCAGGAAGAAGATCTTCGGTTCGTGAACGAGACCCCGAGCAATTTCCAGTCGTCGCCGCATCCCGCCCGAGAACATCTTCACCGGTTTATCGGCCCACTGTTCGAGGTCCACCGCTTCAAGTAGCTCCCGGATCGTGCGCCGGCGCCTTTCTCTTGGAATGTTGTAGAGCTTGGCGAAGATACTCATGTTCTCGACGGCCGTCAGATCCAGATCCGAGGTCATGGCCTGAGGAATGACGCCGATGACTTTGCGAACGGCATCGGCCTCGTCGACGATGTCGTAGCCTTTGATCCTGGCCGCTCCGGACGTGGGTGGCACGAGCGTGGTCAACATGCGGATCAGCGTGGATTTTCCCGCCCCGTTGGGACCGAGCAGGCCGAACATTTCTCCGTGGCCGACGTTGAAGCTGAGGCCGTCGACAGCGCAGAAGTTGCCAAAGCATTTGGTCAGGTTTTCAACTTCGACGTCGAACATGGGTTTTCGTGAAACTGCGGTTCCAGGTTGCATCGCGGTCGGCGTTCAGCTCATCCGAAAGTGCTTCATCATTGTCGCCCGAGAGGCAGTGTCACGTACACGGTCATTCCCATGGCCAGGCTGCGGTCCCGGTTGTCGCAGCGCAGCCGGATTTCGAAGGTCTTGATGTCCCGCTTGGTGCGGCTGACATCGCGCTGGGTAGCGTAGTCCGCATCCACACCCCGAAAGAAGATGGTCCCTTCTCGCTTCCGGCCGGAAGGCAGCGTGATTTCAAGCTTGTCACCGAGATGGATGCGGTCGATGTAGGTCTCCTCCACATCGGCCCGCACCCAGAGGCCATCGGGGTCGATCAACGTGACGATGGCCTGGCCTACGTTGACCACCTCGCCCTGCAGGGAGATGCGCTTATCCACAATGCCGTCGATGGGCGCGCGAATTTCCGCATAAGAGAGATGCACCTGAGCCTTCTGCTTCTGGGCAGTGGCCGCCCCGGCCTGATCCCGCGTTGCCCTGAGGGCGGCGCGCTGGGCCGCAACCTCGTCCCGATGTGTTTCGGCCAGAGCGACCGCGGCTTCTGCGGCCTGAACCTGCTTCTCCAGCGACTCAACCCGGGCCTGTGCCGCGTCACGCGCCGTACGGGCTCGATCGAACAGCTGTTTCGAGTCCACCCCTTGCCCGTAGAGGTCCTGCTCCCGCTGGAAGGTCAGATCGGCCTCTTCCAGATCCGCCTTCGCCTGCGCCAACTGGGCACGGGCCGCCCCGAGACTGGCCTCCGCCTGGCGGATCTGACTGTTCGTCTGGGCTTGCCGGAACTTTAGTTGCGCCTCGGACTGTGCCACCTGGGCGGCGGATTGCTGTGCGCTGCTCGCATAAAATTCGAGGTCTGCCTGGAGGGACCTGGGTTCGATCAGAGCGAGCAATTCCCCGTTGGTGACAGTGTCGCCTTCATCAACCAACAGCTTCTGAAGCCGGCCCTGGATCTCCGGGCTGACGATGACCTCATCGGTCGTCACGATTCCGGTCAGGAGGATCTGCTGGGGCTGTCGGCGCAGGTGATAAACGAGCCCCGCAGCGACTGCAACCACGACCAGAAGCAGGATCAAGCCCTTGTATTTCATCGTGAATCCGAATCCGAGTCGACGAACAGACCATGCCGGACGAACTCCAGCACTTCCTGTTTGCGACGGTTGAGATTGGTCTCGCTGTAAGGGTCGGAACGGCCGAGCATTCGGAGCACGGGTTCGGCTGAAAAATAGAAGACGATCAGAGCGACGATGGAAAGGCCCGTGTGAAAGCGGTCGGTTCGACGGAATTCGCCTTCTCGCATGCCCCTTTCGAGCAGGATATCGATGGCCTTGATCCGCGGAGTGAAGTATTTCTCGACGAGCCTTTCCGATCGCTTGGAGCCGGCGCTGACGAACTGCTGGAACAGCGAGGCATGTCGGTGCCGGGCGCTGATGAAATCGAAATGCAGACTGATGTACCGGAGCAGGACTTCCTTGGCGGGCCCGGTTTGGTTGAGAACCTCGAGTGCCTGACGGTTGAATTCCCTGAAATGATCCTCCAATACTGCATCGTAGAGGGCCTGCTTGTTTTTGAAGTAGTAGTAGAGAAGAGCCTTGTTGACGCCGGCCCGGGCCGCGATCAGATCGATCCGGGCTCCTGCGAAACCGGACTGGGCAAAGGCCCCCTCGGCGGCAGCCAGGATTGTCGATCGCGTCCTCGATCCCCGGCTGTCTTCCTGTTTCTGTTCTTGCACGGCGGGTGTCCGATTTTCGACTGTAATTAACTAACTAGACAGTTAACTCAGTTTGGTGGAGGATGTCAAGAGGCAGAGTTGCCTTCTCGATGCGTCCCGCCTCCGTCGTTTCACTTGACAATCTAGGGAAGATCGCCAAGACTTACCCTGGATTGGCTAGAGGTAGGCTGCTGAGGAGGCGAGGACGAATGGCGGAGAACCCAAGCGATCTCGTTCAGGGAACCCTGGACATGATCATTCTGAAGACGTTGGCTCTTGAACCGATGCACGGCTGGGGCATCACGGTGCGGATCGAGCAGATGAGCCGGGGTGTCTTTCAAGTCAATCCAGGATCATTGTTTCCAGCCTTGAAGAGGCTCGAGCGGGCCGGATGGCTCAAAAGCGAGTGGGAGACCACAGAGAACAATCGCCGAGCCAAGTACTACAGCCTCACCACGCGTGGTCGGAGTCAGCTCGACAGTGAGACACGCGAGTGGAGCAGGAGAGCGGCCGCCATCAACTGGATACTCGAAGCCTCATAGGCGCACCATCATGAAGCTGCTCCAACACCTGATCGAAGGGATCCGGACCCTGTTTCGAAAAGGCGCAGCCGATCGGGACCTCGATGACGAGCTGCGCGCCTACCGCGAGATGTCCGTGGAGCACAAGATGAAGTCGGGGATGAGCCGGAAGCAGGCAGTGCGGACGACACGCCTCGAAATGGGAAGCTTCGCCACGATCAAGGAAGAGGTCCGGGACAGCCGATGGGAATCGAAGCTCGAAAATCTCTGGCAGGATCTGTGCCGGGCGCCCCGCGCGCTTGTGAGATACCCGGGCTTTCTCATCGTATCGCTGGTTACGCTCGCTTTGGGAATCGGAGCCTCGACGGCGATATTCAGCGTTGTCGACGGCGTATTGCTGAGACCCCTTCCTTTCCCGGATCCGAACCGTCTTGTCGCCCTTTGGGAGACCGACTCGGCCACCGGCCGTCGCTCCCGTGTTCCTCCGGGCAACTACTCCGACTGGCGGAAACAGCGAGAGACGTTCGAGAGCATGGGACTGTACGGGTCGATGGTCCTGACGATTGCGGGTGAAGGTGATCCGCAGAGGATCCTGGGTGCGAAGGTCGACGGCGGCTACTTTCGAACGCTCGGTGTGTCTCCCATGCTGGGACGCCTGATTCTGGACGGTGACCTGCAGGAAGGTTCCCGACAGGTCGTCGTCTTGTCCTACGGACTCTGGAAGCAACGTTTCGGCGGCGACCGAGATGTCGTTGGCCGCGACATCATGCTGGACGGCCGAGCCTGTCAGATCATCGGCGTCATGCCTCCGGGGCCGTACCCGACCTGGCCGGCGACGGCCGGCGGCATCGTGTTTCACAAGCGCCTTCAACAGTTCTGGGTTCCCATGCAGCTGGGCGAGTTCGGGTCGAATCGTACGTCGCACGTGTTCGGTGTCGTGGGGCGATTGCGAAAAGGCGTCGGCCTGGAACAGGCTCGAGCCGTCATGAAAACCCTCGCTGCATCCCTGGCCGCTTCGTATCCCGAAGCGAATGAAGGCGAGGGGATTCTGGTGACCCGGCTGGAAGACGAGATGATCCAGTCGGTTCGCCCGGCGCTCTTCATGCTGCTGGTGGCCGTCGGCCTCCTGCTCCTGGTGGGCTGCACGAACCTGGCCACCCTCTTCCTGGCGCGAGCAACGGACCGCATGAGGGAGTGGGCCGTGCGTGCGGCTCTGGGGGCCACCCGCAGCCGTCTCGTGCGCCAACTCCTGGCAGAAAGCCTGCTCCTTGCCCTGGCAGGCGGCATTTTGGGAGTGCTCCTGGCATCGGTTGCCCTTCCGACGTTGGTGGCCCTCGTGCCGCTCGAGATCCCGCGGCTCGACAACGTCTCCGTAGACCCCCGGGTCGTGGGTCTGGCCTTGATTCTCTCCGTCGCCGTCTCTCTCCTCGTCGGTGTACTTCCGGCGCTTCGCGTCACGGGACCACACCTTCAGGAATCGCTGAGAGGGGAGGAGATCGTAGCGGCACGCCCTCCCGGACACGTGAACGGACCCGTCACCTTCTGGTGACGGCCGAAATTGCCGTCGCCTGTGTCCTCCTCGTCGGCGCTGGATTGCTGGGCCGCAGCTACGTCCGATTGAGCGCCATTGATGTCGGATTCGACCCGCGCGGAGTTCTGCTGGCCGAATTGAGTCTTCCTTCAACTACTTCGCGCGACCGGCAAGCAACGTTCCAGCGGCGGCTGCTGGAACGTCTTCGGGGACTGCCGGAGTCCGAGTCCGTCGCGCTGGCCTACGATGATCCCTGCTCGGCAAGTTGGACGGACTCGTTCAATATTCCGGGGCGGCCCGAAGAGGGGACTTCTGCGTGGCTTCGGATTGTCAGCGCCGGATATTTCGAGACCATGCGCATTCCCCTGCGGAGTGGACGCGCGTTCGCCGACACGGATGATGAGATGCATCCGAGAGTGGCTCTCATCAACGAGGCTTTCGTGCGGCGTTTCTTCCCCGGGGAGAATCCGCTGGGACGGCACCTGATCGTGCCGGCGCCCACGCGACCGGCTTCGCCCGAACCGCACGAAATCATCGGGATCGTTGCAGATGTGCGTTTCCTGGGTCCATCGATGCAGGCCGAGCCGGCGCTCTATCTTTCCATCTCCCAGTTTCCGCAAGGAGATTTCAGCATGCTGCTCCGAACGAAGTCGAGGCCCGAGTCGGCGGTCCCGGCGTTGCGCGCGGCAGTGCGGTCGATCGACGAAGGAGTCCCGCTCGGGAGGATCTCTACGGTGCAGGAGACCCTTTCGGGACTCGTGGCCCAGGCCAGGCTCAATGCCGTATTGGTCGGCCTGTTTGGAGTTCTGGCCTTTCTGCTTGCGGCGTTGGGCGTCTTCGGACTGCTTTCCTATACCGTCGGCCAGCGGACACGCGAGATGGGAGTCCGTCTAGCGCTCGGTGCGGAACCGCGGGCCGTGGCTCATATGATCCTGAGCCGAACCCTGAGGATCGCTTTCGTCGGAGTCGGCATTGGCATGGTGGCTGCTGCTATCCTTGCACGACTCCTGGAAGGCCTTCTGTTCCAGATCGAGCCGGCGGACCCCGCGACATTCGCGGTCACGGGTGCGGCTCTGGGAATCGTATCACTGATTGCCGGCCTGATCCCGGCCCGACGCGCCGCCCACATCGATCCTTTGGAAGCCCTCCGAAATCAGTGAAATCGGAGAAATCGGTGAAATCACGGCCGGCGGAACCACCGAATAGTAGTTCAGGGCCCAGTCGGCAAAGATCTCGGCGCCCACGATGGGCTCGTCGGCCGCCAGCCGAATGGAGCCGGCTGAGCGGGGCCCGAGCTCGGGAAAGAGCTCCGAAATGAGCTGGGTGAGCTGCTCGCCGGCTTCCAGGTGGATCGACTTCGAGCCGAGCAGATGGCCGTCGGTGTCGGAGACTTCGATCATGACCTGGACGGTGGCATCGGACGGGTTGAACAGTGCGAGGCCTGTGAAGATCGACGAGGTCGAGGCCAGATGGGCGAAGACCGCTTCCGTGAAAGGCCGGGTCTGAACCGGGAACGCGGTGGCGAAGCGGAGCCGCTCGCTTTCTCCCACGATCACATTCGAGGGGACGGCGCCGACGCCGAAATCGACCGTCAGGGCGGCCTTTTCGATCCGATCACCGGTCTCGTCGATATCCAAAAGAGCGGCGATGTCTCCTTCCCAGGAACGCTGGGGCCAGAGCCCGACGGAGCCGGCGTGGCCCAGGGGGTCGCCAGCCGGGTCGGTCGCCGTCAGCCCCCCCGTGTTCCAAGAATCGCCGCGATTGATCAGCTTCAGGTTTGTGAAGACATCGAGGGTTCCGGATGAGCCGGCAATGATGCTGGGCGCGTAACCGATCCCGCCGGGAAGCGGCCGATCTCCCGTCACTGCCATCAGCGTGCCGCGAAACTCGACCAGGGACGCACCCACGAGCGAGTCGCCCTGGAGAATCTCGACCGTCGCGTCGCCCGAAGTTATCTCGAGAGACTGTTGGAACAGCTCCGAAACCGTTCCGGTCAGTAATCCGTCTGGCGGCAGAGTGAACGTCGCGGGCTCGGTGAGCTGAGTATCGGGCTCTTCGAACTGCTGATTCGGACCGGGACCGTGCAGTGTCACCCGAAGCGAGACCGCTTCGGGTGTCGGGTTGACCAGAGCCAGACGAGTCTGCCCTTTTTGTCCGTGGAACACACCGAATCCCTCATAGACCCGCGGGAAATCGAACTGCCGGGAGGGCAGCACCATCGGGAGATAGCCGTCCAGCTCGCTGAGCCGGTAGTTTCCGATGAGGCACAATGACGCGATTTCCGGGTTGTCCGTCGTCATGCGCACCCAATAGGCCCCTGAAGGAATCCCTTGAAAGAGCTCCCGCATCAGGGCCGCCCGCTGGGTGGAGGGCGGCAGCAGGAGATCGGCAGGATTGCGGGGCAAGAGAAGAGCCTCCCCGTTGAGGCCCATCGCCGTGAACTGCAGAACGGCCGGATCGGGCGACAGGTTGGTCACGGAAACGCCGGTAAATTGCAGAGAGTTTGATATCACCAGTGGGAAGTAAACCGGCAGGACGGCGGGCACACTGTAGTCGAAAACGTAACTTAGCTCCGTCTCGACCCTGTTCTGATTCGAGGGCCCCGGGCGGGAAATGCTCTGAACCGCGAAGTGGTATTCCCGGCCGAGACGGAGCCCCGTCAGCGTGATCTTCCCGTTGCTCCGAGGGGCTTCGATCCCGGAGTCGATGAGCCCCGCTTTATCGGAGGTGACCGAAGAATAGAACAACACGATGGCACTGCTCCTACCAGGAATCTCTCCCCACTCGATCTCCACCGTATCGGCATTCAGCGCATGGAGCTCGAGATCGGTCGGCAGGCGAGTCTGCGTCGAAGCCCAATGCTCGTAGCCGCCTGTGAGGCGCTGCCTGAGATAGCCGATCATGCCCACGCTCGTTGCATAGAGACCGTTGTAATCGAGGTCGAGGTGCTCCAAGGTCGTCATGTCTCGCAACGATTCCGGCAGTCCGCCGACCAGTCGATTCGCGGTGAGGTCGAAGCGGACGAGATTCGTCAATCCGATCAGATCCGAGGGAAACGGACCCTCCAGATGATTGTTCGCGATGACCAACTCGGTGAGATTCGTCAACTGAGACAGCGCCGAGGGGAAGGCAGTGAGCTCGTTCCAGTCGAGGTAGAGGGTTTGCAGGCTTCGGAGCATTGCGAATTCGGCCGGCAGATCCGTCAGGAGATTCGATGTCAGATTCAGGGTCCTCAAAGATCCGAGGTTCCCGATTTCGGGCGGGAGTGCGCCGAGCTCGTTGTACGGCAGGTCGAGCGCCTCGAGCGACTCCAGCGATCCGATACTGTGAGGCAGAAGCTGGAGCAGGTTGTGCCTGAGTCCAATCGACTGGGCGTTCCGAAGGTTTCCGACCTCTTCCGGGAGCGCAGCGACCAGATTGTCCCCCAGATTCAGCGCCTGGAGGGCGGCCATTCCTCCTATTCCGGCGGGAACGGTCGCGAGCCGATTGTGACTGGCGTTCAGGCTCAGTGCCTGATCGAGGTCTCCGATTTCCCCGGGCAGAGACGCCAGCTCGTTGTACGAGACGTCGATGGTCTGAAGGCCCCTCATGCCTCCAATTCCCGAGGGCAGGGACGTCAGGCTGTTGTGCGAAAGCGCGAGGTGCGTGATGTTCTTGAGATTGCCGATCTCGTCGGGAAGATGGGTCAATACGTTGCGCTCGAGGTCCAATTCGACCAGGTTTCGGAGCTCTCCGATTTCGGGCGGGAGCGTTTCGAGCTCGTTGTAATGGAGATCGAGTTCGACCAGCTCGTGCAAATCCCCGATCGACGCGGTGAGCGAGACGAGTCGGCAGGATTGCAGGTCGAGAACCTCCAGAGTCTCGAGCCGGCCGATTTCCGGTGGAAGAGTCGGGAGTGGGTTGTGGCTCAGGTTCAGAGTGCGCAGGGCCGGTAGTTGACCGATGGATTCGCCGAGCGATTCGAAGTCGTTGCTTTCGAGGTCCAGCGCTTCGAGGGACGACAGACCGCCCAGCATGTCCGGTAGCTCCGAGAGATGGTTGTGGTGAACGTCAAGGCTGAGGAGATTGGACAGCTCCCCCAGGGAAGCCGGGAGAGAGGACAGGTCTCCGTAGGGAATCGAGAGCACCTGAAGCGAGACCAGACTGCCGATGTCAGGGGAAAGAGTGAGATGATTGAGCGGCATACCGGGCAGCCCGATGGGGGGCGGCGGAGCATAGCGAAGCTCGAGGACGGAAAGATAGGGAAGATCGGCCAGTTGGGAGGGGATTTCGCCCACCATTCCTCCATTGATCATCGAGATGGAAACGACATGTCCGTTCTCGACCGTCACGCCGTACCAGTCGGATTCCGTGCCGACCGGACCGAGCCAGTTGTCTCTGAAGTACCAGTTGTCTCCGGCGGTGCTCTGATAGAGGGCGATCAGAGCGGCTCTCTCGGAGTCGGGGACACCTTCCCCGAAGGCGCAGGGGCCGGTACCAAGGAAGGCCAAAAAAACCAGGATGAACCAGCCGGCTGCTGGATTGGATCGGAAGAACAATCGGCGGCGCTGTCGCTGTCGTCTCAATGGCCGGCCGGCGCAGCAGCAATGGGACCGTTCGGTGGGGAAGTATGTAGGATAAAGGTCGAACTGAGTAGGCGAAAAGCGAGGTACCATGGTGCGTGATCCATCTGAATTACTGCCCCCCCCCTAGTCGGACAGTGTAGGACTCCTATACGCGAAAGTAAACTAGTTTCTTGCCCACCCCGAAACCCGTGACACGAATGTGCCCCCTCTTATGAGGGGTACAGATGGCATGCCTCATACGAAATTCATGCATCTGTACCGTTTCCGTCCAGATTTTGTCCTGAATCCTCGGTAAGATCTGCACCATGAAATGCAGAACTTCTCTCGGACTGTTCGTCTCCTCGGTGTTGCTTTGCGCCCCGTCCTGCTCTTTGTCATCCTCGTCGGCGAGGGTCTCCCTCATCTCCGAACCCGGACTGGAAAGGGTCGCGGAGCACGGACTGACGCAGCTTCGCGCCGCACTGCAGGCCAGGGGCGTCGAGGTCGAGGATGCCGACGAGCTGGAATCGGCAACGGGCGACGCGGTTGTCATGGCCGGTTTGGCATCGGGTGATGGAACGGCCGCCGGACTCCTGTCGCGGCTTGGTGTCGCTGCCCCGAGTGAACCGGAGTCTCTTTTGATTCGGAGAGTCGAAGGACGGCAGAAGCCGCTGCTCCTTGTTGCCGGCGCGGACGAGCGGGGCCTGATGTATGCCTTGCTCGACGTTGCGGATCGGGTGGGATGGGCAAGCGACCCGAGCGAACCGCTGAGCGAGGTCAGAGAGGTGGGCGAGACTCCCTACACCCACGACCGGTCGGTGTCGGTCTATACGATGAATCGCGCCTATTGGGAGAGCCGATTCTACGACGAAGCTTACTGGACGCGCTATTTCGACATGCTTGCGGCGGACCGCTTCAACAAGTTCCTGATTGTTTTCGGCTACGAGACCGGCGGATTTATGGCCCCCTGCTATCCCTATTTCTTCGACACTCCCGGTTTTCCCGATGTACGCATGCGCGATCTTACACCCGACCAGCAGAAGAAGAATCGTGCGGCACTCAATCGACTCATAGAACTGGCGCACGATCGTGGCATCGCGGTGGCGGTGGGCATCTGGGACCATATCTTTCGAGGAGGGGTGCAATCGGGCGGTATCGAATGGACCCGCGAGTATGGCGACGGCCCGCTGCCCAATACGGTCGAGGGCGTGACGACGGAGAACCTGAATGTCTATACTCTGGCCGCTCTCGAGGAGTTCTTCGACGTCTTCCCGGCCCTCGACGAGGTCCAGTTTCGCATCCACGAGGAATCGGGGTTGAAGCGGGAAGAGATGGACGAGTTCTGGCGCGAAGTGTTCACGATGGTGAAACGCGAGCGGCCGGACCTCCTGTTCGAGGCGCGCGGCAAAGGAACACCCGACAGCGTGATCGAGACAGCCCTGTCGCTCGACGTCAACCTCCGCATGGAAACGAAGTACTGGATGGAACAGATGGGCCTGCCGTTTCATCCTACGCACGTCAATCCCCCGAACCAGCACGACCGGCGGCACGGTTATGCCGATTTCCTGCGATACCCCAAGCGTTACGACATGAATTGGAACCTGTGGAACGGCGGCACCACCCGTGTCCTGCTCTGGGGCGATCCCGACTACGTTCGCCGATTCGTCAAGACCACCTATCTCTACGACAGCCCGAACTGGAACGTCAACGAACCGCTGGCGACCAAGATGGAGGCGCAACATCCCGACATGAAACCGTTCGATCTCATGCCGGCCGAGTACCGCTACTACGATTATGAGTTCGAGCGCTACTGGCACTTCTACCAGCTGTGGGGGCGCCTCGGTTACAACCCGGACACACCGTCGGAGGTATGGCGACACGAATTCGAGCGGCGGTTCGGTGCCGAGGCGGCGCCGCATGTGGAAGCCGCGCTGCACAGAGCCAGCCGGATCCTGCCCCACATCGTCGCAGCGGTGTACCCCTATCGGCTGTTTCCCACGACCCGCGGATGGGCGGAGCGGCAGAGCCTGGGCCCGGAGCTGGAATCCTATGCCCGAAACGAGGCCACCGACGTTCAGCAGTTCGAGAGCTTCGTCGACGCGGCAAAACGGATTCAGTCAGGCGGTGTGACGACCCGTCGGACGCCGCAACAGACCAGCGAATGGTTCGACAAGGCGGCCGACGACGTCTTGGCGGAAGTCGATCAGGCGGAAGAGGCCGTCGGCGAAGAGCGGGGCAATGAGTTCGAATCCACGATGACCGACCTGAGGATCCTGGCGAATCTGGCGCGCTTCCACGCTCGACGTGCACCTGCGGCCATCCATTTCAACCTTTATAAGCTCTCGGGAGACGTCCGGGAATTCGACGCGGCGATTGCCGGCGAGCGTAAAGCCGTTGCCGCCTGGCGCGCCATTGTCGAGGCGGCAGGCGATCGCTACACCTTCAACCTCGCGATGGGCATAGACCAGAAGGATCTGGCCGGTCACTGGCGGGACGAACTCTCCGTCTTGGAGGCGGATCTCGCGAACATCGAGCAGCAGCGCAGCGCCATCGAGTCCTCCGAGACCGAGTCGATCATGGAGCGACGTCCGGCCGGGGGCGACGACGTCACGCCGCCGCGAGTCGTCGGAGACCGTCTAGGATCTGCGAAGCCGCAAGAACCGCTGCGCATCACCGCGCGGGTCGACGATCCGTCGGGCTTGAAATCGGTGCGACTGCGCTACCGTCACGTGACACAGTTCGAGGACTATGCGGTGCTGGAGATGCGGCCGACGGGCGAGCCCGGAGTCTTCGCGGCGACCGTGCCCGGAAACTTCCTCAGTCCGCGCTGGGACTTCATGTACTTCATCGAGGCCCTGGACATGGCCGGCAACGGCATCCAGTGGCCTGATCTGGCCAAGGAGTCGCCCTACATCATCGTGCCACTCGAGCGGTAGGCGCCGCGCACCCTGCTTCGGGCGTAGACAGTCTCTAACCTGGTGGTGACCGATCGGAATCTGTTCGTCGGCATACTCCGATCTCCGGGCTTGGTCGGCCCCACAACGGCGGCGAAGCCGACATCGATTTTCGCCGACAGCAGAAAGTGACCTGCCGGGACGACCAGACTTGGCGAACGGAGAATCGTGCGCTGGCGAAACTGGTAAAACGCCCGTGATTCGCCTTTAACCTCGCATTGCGATCTCGACCTGCAGGCCTCTCAGCAGGCGCATAGCGGTCTCCGACTCGGAATGCTAGCGTGCAACCGATTGTCTCGATCCCGATTTCGCTTTCCTCACGGCGTTGGAAATCAAGAGCACCAGCGAACCCAGACCCCACCCAATGAGTGTGCCGAACAGGCCGGCGAGCGCATGGCCCAGCATATGCAGGAAGGGATTCATCTCTCCGCCGTGACCGAGATCAGTGAAATAGGTGCCGACGCCAGCGATCTCGTCGACTCCGATCGCGATGATGCTGATCGCGGCAGTTGTGATCGAGATCGCAGCAGCGATTCCGAGCATGTCCCGGTAGGTTTTTCCACGCCGAGCCGCCAGCACAGGATAAACCGCCAGCAAGATGAGCGAAAGGATCGTCACGCTCACATACGTGGAAGCCTGTTCATACGGGATTCCCAACAGCGGTTTGAGCAGGAATCGGACTACACCGACTCCGATCAGAAGCCACAGACCAACCGACGTTTCCCGAAAATATGCTGAGAGTGATCTCCTAAGTAATGGCATCAGCTATTGAACCCTCCTTTTCGATTTCTCTACAAACGAGTCGAACGATGGATTCCATGATCGACATCCGATTTCCGTCAAGTCCACGTACTACGCATTGCGACTAATACGTTGATACAGAGGCAATCTGCCTGTCGCATACACGACAATTCAGCAAGATCCCGGTCCCCCTCAGTGATCTCGGTGAGACACGCAGAACTGTGTCCCCGACTCTCGGGCCCCCGACTCTCGGGCCGATCCGAAGGAGTCTGTCCCTTTTGCCTTTTGTCCTTTTTGCGGTCCTGTCGATCGCAGGTCGTGCCGTCACTTGGACAGAACGTCTGAGCAGGTCTCGGAAATACCCTTCTCCCTGGACCCCGGGCAGTTGGCGCGGTTCCGGCTGAGCTGGGGCCGGAGCGGCGCAGCTCGGTTGGGCCCTGTTCGATGTGGACGAGGCGATCAGCACGACCACGGGGAGTCGTCCTGCCTGATGAGCCAGATGTCGCGACGAAGGATCGGATCGCTGGCGATCAGCCTTTCCGGGCAGGTTTCAGAACCGGACAGTTGTCGCCGCCGCAATGCGGGCAGGCAGTAGGGAGGGGATGAGGAGAATATGCCTTACGCGTGAGTCGTCTTCCACAAACGGTAACCGGAGATGAAGGTGCCGATCACAGCGATGATGGCCATGACAATGACGATGCCGTCTGCAACGTCCGACTCGAGCCACCGGAGGATCTCCTGGCCGTAGTAGTGGGCCAGAATACCCTCTATCTCGAACCGGATGAGACGAGTGGCGAACAGGGTCAAGAGGAAGGTCTTCCGGCTCAGGTTCAGGGCTCCGCACATCAGTATCCAGGGGGTGAAGGGAAACGGTGGGGGAATCAAAGCCGGCAGAGCAAGAGCCACGGCGCCCTTGTTCGAGATTTTGTGCCTGACCCGCTTCAGCTGCTTCTCGGAGACTATCCTCTCCAGCCCCGGCTCTCCCAGTTTCGCTCCGATCCAGTACGTGAACGCCGCGCCGACGATGGACCCGGCAGACGCAGCGACCGGCAGCAGCCAGAATAGATCTCGATGGCTGGAGATCACGCCGATGACCGAACCATCGATGGCCAAAGGTAGGAAGAAGACAAGAGACGAATCGAGAACGGACAGAACGACCATCCCCCAGATCGAGAAGACAAACTGGTGAAGCCATTCGAACATGCGGAGCAACTCCTCCGAAGAATAGTGGCACGCTCGCAGTACTCCAGTAAATCCGGGAAAGCCGTGACACGCACGTAATGCGACCGCAACTGCCTGCAGATAAGGGATTTTTTTTGAGTCTGGCACTTTTCTTGAATGGGGGATCAGCCAAACTCGGCCACGAAGTCTTGGCCTCGGGCACCAGACGTCGGCGCAATCGGGACTGCGAGCGAACGCGGGCACCGTATTGCGCCCCTGCCCGGGGTACCGATCTTGGTCTGGATCCGTCCGCTGAGGGAAGGTGGCCCTTTCCGGGGCCCAAAGCGGTTGTCCCGCAAAGAGAATTCAGACCTAAGCCAGGTACTGTACGGCCGCGGCCCCCCGCGAAACCGGGCTCACGCATATACCTTGCCCTTCTACATATGCTCTCTCGAAAATGCAGGCATGCATTTTCATCGTCCTAGGTTTGCCCGCAGGGCTACGGTGGCTGGCACCTGTTTCCACATTGCCGCAGAGACCGAAGCGGGACCCGAGAGTTTCCCTTCGGGCGAGTGACCACATTGTATTGCGAGGCAGGCGTGGCCTCCTGGTGAAGCGCAACCCCGGGGTTTCAGTCAATCGGCCGCGACTTCCGCCCCGGAACGGGGCGCGACCCCGCCAGGCGGGCCCCCCGCACCGAGCGGCAAAGACGGGCGCTCAGTGCGCCAACAAACCGACCCCTCTTTCAGTTGCCGACTCCCGGCCGTACGCTCCGCTCTGCGGTGTTGGAGGCCTCGTGATGTCAATTCCCAGTACGCAAATCCGTGAGCAGGCGTTTCTCGTACTTGATCTCCGAGAAGGATGCGATGCATGACTTCCCCGTCGGTGATTGGGACGAAAATCCCACGCGGGCTTCATTCGAGGACTTGAGTGAGAAGTAGCGCACGAAGTGCCACCGGTGCCCGTCGCGCGAGTAGTGGAAGGCGTAAACGCCCTTTCCGAGGCCGGCGATTCGAAAATAGACTTGGCGGCCGTCGATGGGGACATGGTTGCAGTCGTCCGAAACAACGTTGTTGACGACCGAGACGACCATCGGTTGTTTCTGTGGGGAATACTCGAAACAGAGCTTGGCCCAGCTGTCCTGTCCCGCCCAGACGATGAGGACTCCTGCGTCGAAGTCGGTAGCGAAACCGACATCGACTTTCGCCGAAAGCAGAAAGTGTTCTGCCGGGACGAACAGGGCTTTGGCGGAGCTGTCGAACA
The DNA here is from genome assembly GCA_963823995.1 of uncultured Acidobacteriota bacterium. Taxonomy (GTDB): domain Bacteria; phylum Acidobacteriota; class UBA6911; order RPQK01; family JAPXNP01; genus JARRKC01. Next base: position 1,534,445 of record CAWGNQ010000005.1, on the reverse strand, counting down.
CATACTCCCCTCGGGGATCCGTAAACAGATCGGTCTTGGGACCCGCGGTGATCGTGAAGGTGCCGTCTCTGATCGTCCAGTTCATGGGCGGATCCAGCCAGGTCAAAGGCGACGGGATACCGGCAACCGAGACCGTGTCGTCTTCTTGCGGGGTCTGGCCGGTAGCCGTCAGCAAAAGAAGAGGGACGATGCAGAGCAAGCTTGTCAGGCTCTTCATGAAGGCTAGTATAGTCGGCCGGACGATTCGATTGAACGGGAAATTCTGAAATAGGTGACACGCACGTAATTCGATCGTAAGTGGCTGCAAATAAAGGATTCCTAAGCCGTTCTGGTACTTATGATCGAGTTGCGTGCGTGTCACCTATTTTGTCACCATTTCGAGTCCGGTGGCCTTCTCGAATCCGGCGCCCGGCCAGCCGGCTTCCCCCAACAGTCTCGAGACACCCACGAGCAGCTGACGAATAGACGTTCGAATCCACGAGTTCCGAGCTGAGTTCCCGATCCTGCGGAACGTTCTGAACAGTGACGAGCAGAGCAGTGTCCCCGACTCTTTCCCCCAACTCTTTCCCGACTCTTTGCCGTGAAGTCCGTCCGGCTCTTGACGATTCAAGTTCTCTGCACAAGATGGAATAGCAGAAGACGAATAAGGACGAATATAAGGACAGGCACGAATAGGGCGGCACGAATAGGGCGCGCCCGTTGAACGGGCGAAGGGGTCATCAACCGAGTGGGGGGCTCGTCGACATGCGGAACGACATCGGATCGGTACCGCTCGATTACTTTTCCCTTTATGGAAACAAGGACCAGGCGGGCCGGCCGGGACTGAGGCGAGGATTTGAAATTGGCTGAACGATGGTTGGCTGTTTTCGGCAAAGGGGAGGGTGTTCAGTGCAGACGCGCCCTGCTCCTCTATGCGGCGGTCCTGATGCTACTCTTTTTCGACATCCTCTTCCTGGGCCGAACCCTCGACCCCTATCCGTTCGTGCCCGGAATCGGCGGTATGCCTCGACAAGAAAAGAGCGGCCCGTCGTTCTGCAATGACCCCGGCGCGGTTGTCTGGGCGTTCCAGCCCTGGAACGAGCTGGTTCACCACTCGCTGTTTCAGGAGCACGAAATTCCACTTTGGAACCCATACCAAGGTACCGGTGTTCCGCTGGCAGCGAACTTTCAGTCGGGGGTCTTCTCGCCGATGCAGTGGCCGTTCTTCCTGTCGACCTCGAGGTTCTGGTGGGACATTCTGTTCGTCCTGCGCCTGCTGCCGGCGGGCCTGTTCACCTTCCTGTTTCTCCGACGGCTCGGACTCTCGTTCGTATGCGCCTGGTTCGGCGGCCTCGCCTACATGTTGTGTGGATACCACGTCGACTACATCAATATGAATCACCTGGCTGTCCCGTTGGTGTTGCCGGCGGCCCTCTATTTTGCGGAATCCTGGCGGGTTGGGTGCCGCCCCGGGCATTTCGTGGGGACTGTCTTCACTCTGTCCCTTTTGGTGTTGGCGGGCATGCCCGAATCGACGTTCCTGGCAGGTCTCCTGACCGGTTGCTTTCTCATGTTCCAGTTGATCAGTGAGCGCCGGCCTTGGACCGAATGGTTGCCCTGGCCCTGGATCCTCCTGCTCGTCCTGATGCTCTCGGCCGTTCTCCTCCTCCCCGGGATCGAGTATGCCCAGCTCAGTCACAGCAAACACTTCTCGGTCGACTGGGGTACCCTCCGATTTCCGCGCGAGGCGGTCATCACCTTTCTGGTTCCGTTCTTTTTCGGCCCTCCCGGCTCGTTCGCCTGGAATGCGGGCCTGGACAAGGCATTCAGTGCTCCTTCGAGCCTGGGTGTTGCCACGGTAGTCCTCGCGGCGACAGGGTTGTTCTGTTCCCGTCATCGCCTGCGCTGGTTTTTCGGGGGCTGTGCTGTACTCATCACACTCAAGCTGTTCGGACCGGGCACCGTGCAGGAGATCGGACACCTTCCGCTGCTTCGCTGGATGATCTTTACGAAATATCTGCAACCGTCGCTCGCATTCTGCACGGCTGTACTGGCCTCCCTGGGCCTTGACGCCGTCGTCGGCCGAAGATCGCGTTCGGGAACGGTGGTCATGACGGCCGGCGCAGCCGGCATATTGATGATCGCTGCGTGGCTCTTTGTCTACGGAACAGAGATCATCCACGCTCCTCAGCGTGTGGTCGCCCTGAGCGTTCTTTTGTGCGCCGCCTTTGGTACGGGGGTGGGACTTTTGGCTGTGAGCTGCGGGTGGCTCCTGCGGAGAGGGTACCGGCATGGCGCGACGGCCATCCTCCTCCTCGCGTCAGTCGAGATCCTGGCACTTTCCTTTCGGATCCATCCGGATCGGCTTCCGTCAGTCGCGCCGCCGGCTTTCGTGGAAAGGTTGAGTCAGGAAGCCAAAGCATTCCGGAGCATGGGAGACTATCCCCTATTTCCCGACACTGCCTCGGGCGTCCAGATTCCCGATCTCCGGGTTCTCGATCCCATTTTGCCGGGCCGAATGGTGTCCGCGTTTTCCCGACTGGTGGGCGTTCCGATCCAATCCCGATTGACATTTCGGGAACTCGACGACTACGAGAGCCCGGCGCTCGATCTGCTCGGAGTCCGCTACATCGTTTCGAGTCAGGATGTCCGGAATCTCCTGCTGCGAAGCAGGCCCCAGACCGGGGAAGACCGACGGTGGATCGAAGACAGAACCGGCGACAACATTGCGCTGATCGAGCTCGAGCCACCATCCGGTCTGGACTTCAACCTCCCGTCTCAGTGTCGTTCCGTCTCCATTCTCGTGCAGGCCGAACGATCGGCGGCGCTGCGGCTGCTCGGTTCTGGAGGAGTGCTCGGCACCTGGACGGTATCCCCGGGGTTTCATGCCCTCGGCCCGGAGCCTGTGGCGGCGCTCCCGGCACGATCACCTATGAGGCTCGAGGTCGACTCCACGGGGAGCCTTGAGGTGGCCGTCACTGCGGAACCTTCAACCGTTGCGGCCGCCCTCGTACCCTTGAATGTCGCGACGGCCGAGGCGTGGATCTTCGAGCGGCCCACCGCGCTTCCCATCGCATTTCTCACGGACTCGGCCCGGCTGCTCGAAGCAGTGGCGAGCCCCGACCGGATTCCCGGATTTGGCCGGACTGCTGAAGAAACGGGGGACCGACGCACCGGGCCGTTGACAAGCCTGGCGCGACGGGATGGCGAGAATTACGTTGCCCTGGTCAGGCTTACCGCCAACCGACTCGAGTTCGAGGTCGAAGCCGATCGCCCCGGCCACCTCTTTGTCTCAACTACTTGGTTTCCGGGTTGGTCGGCCAGTGTCGATGATCGACCCGTTGAAATCGAACGGGCTGCATTTTTCATGTCCGCCCTCCCGGTGCCCGCCGGCTCGAGCCGCATCGTCCTGAGCTACGCTCCCTTGTCCGTCCGACTCGGTCTGGCTCTGAGCATGTTCGGCGTCGTCTTGACGATCTGGGCCGCGCGATGGAAGTTCCTGCGGGCACCTCCTGGGCGCTGTGCCGCAAACCGCGGCCCGTCCGCCGACAGGCGAGAAGACTCCGGGCCGGATTGAAGCCGGGGACTGCTGGGAGTCGAAAAGGGTGAACATTTGACTCAGGAGACCGCAGACGACCGAAGACCGAAATAGGTCGTTTCACTCTCCAGCATCGACCGGACCGGCTCGCAGATGTGGGTGATCACATCGGAGTCAAGCAGAAAGAACGGATCCGGTTCCTCCTGAGGGTACTCTGTGTCAGGGAATCTTGTGTCTGTCCCTATGCCCAGATTCCGACAGGTCACATCCGCGATCTGGACCAACGCGCAGAGTGTGGGATCGATGGTCGCTTCCGAGGGGGCATGATGCAGGCGAATCACTTCTTCGAGATGAACCGGAAGCCCCCAACCTCGGGCGACGTCGGCCCCGGTGTGCGTGTGGTCGGTGCCGAACCGCGCACGCTCGTTCTGGAGCAGGGCGGCGGAGGCGCCCCCGGAAGATTCCACGATCTCCGCGTACTCCGCGGGAAGACGGCGGTCCAGGACGCACATGCCGATGTCGTGAAGCAGGCCGGCCACGAAAGCCTCCTCTTCGTCGCGGACAGAGCAATAGGGAGCGAGTTCCCGGCACGCAAAGGCGACGGCCAGGGAATGTTCCCAGACGGTCCGACCGAAGGCAGTGCGTCCGAAGACCCCCTCGAGCGAAAGGAGGACGGCGATACTGCGCAACCGACGATTGCCCAGGATCACGGCTGCCCGATGGACGGTCGACACCTGTCCGGAGACAGCAAACTGTGCCGAGTTGGCGCGATGCAGGATGCGGGCGACCAGTGTCGGGTCACGATCGATCACCTCTTCGAGTGAGCGGCTTCCTGTTTCAAGATCCGATGTCAGGCGGAGAATTCTCCAGGCCACTTCGGGCAGCGGATAGATTTCCGGTTTTGGAGGTTCGACGCCTAACGGCTCGTGCATGCGGTTTTCTCGGAGGCAACGCTCGGTTCGGTCCAATTAGAACGCAGCTTGATCGACACCCGACACGAGCTTACGGGGCAGGTCGACATTTGGCTGTGGCCTCGATCACCAAATGAGATGACGTCGCGACAAAGGTTCTTGCCGTGTGCTTCCATGGCAGGGCCAAACACAGGCTCCCGGACGTCGTCAATTAGAGGGCCACGAATTCTTGCTGGCTGCTCGTTGAGCAGGCTAGACTCCGAGTGCCCGGAGGAAGGCCTGCGCCACGTGAAGGCGCTCGTACCGTTCCACGCGTTCCAGAGCTGCCTGGGAGAACGCGCGCCTGAGATCGGCGTCGCCGAGAAGTTGAGAAAGTCGGTTGTGCAGTTCGCGGGAGTCTCCCGGTCGAAACAGCAAACCGACCTTCCCATCGTCGATAACCTCGGGTGCCGCGCCGGCCCGCGCTGCGACGACGGGCAGTCCGGCCGCCATGGCCTCCAGAAAGACGATGCCGAAGCCTTCCTGCCGACTGGGGAGACAGAAAAGATCGGACTGGAAGTAGTGGCGCATGAGGTTGGCCCGGCTTCGAACCGCACCGAGAAAAGCGACGTTGCGGTCGAGATCGAGCTCCACGGCTCTCCTTCGAAGAAACTCCAGTCTTGGTCCCACTCCCACAACGCGGAGTTGGACGTCCGGATGCTCGGTCCGTAACATTGAAACGGCCTGGAGCAAAGTCTCCGTGTCCTTGCGCCGGTACTGGTGGGCTACGTTTAGAATCGTTGGTCTCGAATCCGCGCGGGGTGGAGCTTCCGCGGCGACGGCCCGCCAGGCATCGAGATCGATACTCTCCGGGACGACGGCCAGTTCCTCGTTGCGGAGTCCGTACGCTTCTCTCGCGACGGCCCGGCAATACCTGCTCGTGACCAGCGTGCGGAAAGCATGACGCGTGTTGGCCTGTTCCAGCCGGGAGCGCATCAGCAGAAGCCGCCGGACGTTCCGACTCTCGAATCGAGCCTCATCCGCAGCAATACCTTTAAGAGACACCAGGTATCTTCCTGCTGCGCCAGGTGGAATGAGGAAACCGTCGAGATCGAACCCGACGACGGCGTCGAAACGGCGTCGACAAAGACGGGAAAGGAGCCGGATGTTGTAGAGAATGCGTCCGACTTTCGAGTTGTCGGTCCCGTTACGATTCGGAAGTTCGACCACCCGGTGTCCGAGCGACTCTATGCCCTGTTTGAGCTGCTGGATGGCAATGGTCGTTCCCGACCCCTGGACCGCGTCTTCGGTCCAGGAGTTGAGGAATGCGATCGTGGCCGCACCATTCGGGCCTGGGCGAGGGCTCACGGTCAAACCAGTTGGTCCACTTTCGCGGCCATGATGAAGTCGTTCTCACTCAAACCGTCGATTGCATGTGTCCAGAGTTTGACCTCTGCCTTTCCGTACGAAAGATAGATATCCGGATGATGCTGCTCGGCCTCCGCTACCTCGCCCACACGATTCACGAAATCCAGGGCCTGCTGGAAATCGTCGAAGGTGAATTTGCGTTCCAGATGATGCTGATCCACGACGTTCCAGCCTGAATCCACCTGTCGCTTGAACTCGCTGATTTCATTTGCCTTGAGCACCGGCGTATCGCCACTGCAGGGCTCACATCGTTTCTTCTCCAGCTCTACTGCCATATCATTCCTTCCTTTTGTCTCTTGCTGTCTCTTGGCTCTTCTGGTCCAGGTTGGCATGATCCCGGTCGCTGTCGAGATCACTTACTCGCAACGAACGGCCTCGATGATGAGTCTCGTCGAGGTTTCCCGGTCCCAGGGGCTTCGCTCATAGTCGCCCCAACACCGGCGGATCTCCAAGCCGGCTGCCATGCAGCGTTCGCGGATCTCGTGATAGGTCCACATGTGACCCGAAAACCCTACCTTTTTCACCCACTCGTCTCCCAGACGGTATTCATACACTGCATCACATCGCGAGGTCTTCTGTCGAAGGGCCCAGGTTTCCCTGATCCGCAAGAGCCCCTCACTGGTACTGGTCGCATGCTCCTTCGTCAGTCCCCCGTTCGTGCGGGCCCGGGCGCGCTGAGAGGGAGGGAACCAGAGTGCATCCAGAACGAGTGTGCCTCCAACCTCCAGTCGGTCGGCAACTTCCTGGAACGACTCAGCCCTGCGCCATTCCTCCAACATGTGGCTGAAGGGGTCGCCCGCCGCCACCACGAGGCCGAAACGGACGCCTGTCGGCAGTCGCCGGAAATCCGCTCGAACCAGGTGTACATTCGCATAGCCGGAAACACGCCTCCACGCGCGTCTGAGAAGTTCTCCACTCAGATCGACCGCCAGGATAGGCAGGCCCCGCCGGGCCAGGACCCTCGTCACGCGACCGGTGCCGCAACCCAACTCCAACAACGCCTCATGGCCTTCCTGGAAGGCGATCCATTGCCAGAAGGCCTCGTCGTCCTTGTCCTCCAGTTCCCAGACCAGCAAGTCCCCGAGTTCTCCGTAATAGTGGTCGACACGGCGCTGGTAGGTCTTAACTTGGCTCAACTGAATCCTCGCAAGCGGATTGATTTCATTTAACCGCGGTGAGCACAGAACTTCCAGCGATCGCGACAGTTCGATCGAAGAAGATGACTGTTTCCGGAGCCGGGAAACGTTTACACTTCCTCGGCGATGAGAAAAGGAAACTCGGATCCTGCGCTAATTCGTGCGGCGGCTGAGTGAAGCCCGAAGAGTGACCGAGTCTCCATCGTGCTCGTGGCGGTGGGGGCCGGAGTCTTGTCAATGGGAATGCCCCAATTGCTTCAGGTGACGGGTCTGGTGATCGGGTTCTTTGTCGCTTTGGAAGCCTGGCGCTCGAGCGGCGGCAGTCGGGAGGATGCAGCACATCGCCTCCTCCTGGCCGCACCACTGATTTTTGTTGGTGGAAAGGCCTGGTTTCTGGCCGAGCATCGTCTTGCGCCGACGCTCGCCAATCTCCTCGCCCCCGGCTACTCGCTGTATGGATCGGTTCTTCTGGTTCTCCTTTTTTGGACCCTCTGGAAACAGGTCCGGCCTTTTCCGCTGCTGTGCTTCTTGGACTGCGTGGCTCCGGCTGCCGCAATCGGTCTGGTCTTCGGACGTTTGGCCTGTTTCGTGAGGGGGTGTTGCTCGGGACTCCCGACTGACACTGTCTGGGGAATCCGACTCGATTCGACAGCACTGCTCTATCGGGAGTACGTAGCGCGCGGGTGGACGGAGCCGGCGCTGAGACAGACGGTCCCCCTCCATGCGACGCAGCTCTATGAATCGGGCTTCGGGATCGTTGCCTTCATTGCGCTTTGCATCCTGCTGAGTCGACGACGGCAAAGCGGTCGTGTCTTCCTGTCCGGGGCTCTGGCCTACGGATTGTTTCGGCTCTTCGTAGAGAGTGTCCGGATCCACCCCGCCCCTGCGGTCGAGTTCGGGCACGTCTATCTGACGCAGTGGTTCTCGCTTGCCATGGTCGCACTTTCCCTGGTCGGTCTATGGATATTGGATCGTCGGTCCGGCTCTGCGGCTTGCTCTCGGTCTTCGCCGTCCAGTTCCCAGACCAATGGAACCGGCGCGTAGCGTCGATCTTGGGCGGCGCCGTGCTGATTGGCTTCAGCCGACTGTATCTCGGGACCCACTGCCTGAGTGATTGCCGGCCGGCACGCTGGAAGCAGTGGCCCGGCTCGCGCTCTGCTTGACGGCGGTGGGGACAGCCCGGCGTGCGCGTCGCCGGCACGGAGGCGAACGAACGGATCGGCGTGCCGCCTATTCGAAGTTGAACTGTGCAGGATTTGACAGCTGGACGGCGAGGCTGTTCGGGACGAACGCGTAGATGTTCTGCCGCATCTCCCTGGTCGGCCCTCCCGCCGGTGTGATCATCACTCCTCCCGAGAGCACCCAAAGATGGGTACTGGCGGCAATCCGAAACCAGGGTGTCACCCTGCCCGGCCGCAGGCGGAGCACGCGGATCGTCACCCCCAGGTCTTCGTCATCTTCGAGAAGTTTGAGGTCGATCCCCGGCCGCCAGCCGGCGCCCGGATACAGGTCGCGCAGGCTCAGCCAGGGGATGATTCCCAGGAAGTCCCCCCGCTCCAGGAGAAACTTGATCCCATTCGATCCGGGGGGCACGACAGGGCTCACATAGTCCGGCGGAGCCTTCTTCGCCACCGGGAAGTCCGGAAAGGGTGTCCACATCAGGGTGACTCCGTCGAACAGCGGCTGGTTGGGGCCGAAATCGACGAGCGCGGGAAACGGCGCGTAAAAGCCGACGGGAGCGTCCACCGGAGGACTGTCGGGCGGAAACAGACGCAGGAGTCCCTTGGTGATCAGTACTTTCACCGGACCCTGCACGTACTGGTAGGGGCTCACGATGTCCGCACGCTGGATGATCATGTTGAAAACGTCGCCCGGCGCCTCATGCATGAGCCTCCTGAACTCGCCTGGAAAATCGGGTCCGAAAGGCTCCAGGGGCAGATCGCGCGGATCCTCAATCACGAAACCCGCACGATCGTTCGTCGTCGGGGAAAGGACGGCTCGAAAGTCCCGATCTCCTTTCGCCGACACCGCGAAGATCACGACGTCACCTTCGCGGCCCCCGAACTGAGCGAGCGACGCCGTGCAGGTTATCAGGAAGACAATAAGGCCGTGAAATCCTCTTTGCATGGGAGTCCCCCGGAAGATCGTTGATTTGAATCTACCGAGGCGAGCCACTAAACACAAGGAAAAAACGGACGTTTCTTCGAACTTGTGTGTTGAGCTTAAGTGTAAGAAAGGATCGGATTATTTAGTTGTTTGCTAATTTTCTATTGACAGGCTTCAGCAACCACTCGTACGATACGGAGAACGTCAACCCGGAGGCTTTAAGCATTCTTACGGAGAGGTATTGTCGACGCCCGCTACCCTGTGGCGGAGCGGACCATACGATGCGCAGATACATGGGCGGCCACGGGGGAGACGCTGCGGCCGCGGAGCCCATGTCGGGCTTGGCTGTGGCAGGATCCTTGCGTTCCCAACCGTAATTGTAAGGAAGAGACGATGATGGATCTCAAGCGTTGCTCTGTGCTGATTGGTTTCGTCCTCCTCGCCCAAATTGCCGGAGTCTGGGCGGAGAATGTCTGCTCTGTTTCGGACTATCGGGGTACCTATGCATTTCATGGTACGGGCGCCTTCATCGATCTGCCTCCGGAAGCTGCTCCGCTTGCCGGCCCGTTTGCGCAGGCCGGTACGTTCACTTCGGACGGTCAGGGGAATCTGGTCATCGAATCGATACCCAGTTTCAACGGCATCATCGCTCCGTCGGCCCAGGATGCCACTTACACCATCACACCCGATTGTCAGATCACCTTCGACCTCGTGCTGCCGATCGTCGATATTCCAACCACTTTTCTCGGAGTCCTGAGTTTCGGCAACAGACAGATGAATTTGATGGTGGTGGATCCGCCGGGAACGGTCGTCGTCGGGGAGCACGCAAAACAGGATCTTCGATTCTGCGGCGTGGCTGATTTCGCCGGTGCCTACCAGATCGATTTGACGGGCTCCAGGGTCCCGCCGCTGGAGCGTTCGGGGCTGTTTCATCGAAGCGGGCGCTTGGTCTCTGACGGGCAGGGCAGCTTCACTGCCAGCACGCTTGCAAATTACGCGGGATTCCTCGTTCAGGAAGACTTCGAGGGCACCTACACGATGAGTCCGAGGTGCACTCTCGAACTCCACTACACCTACGAGGGAGAGGACTATTCGATTACAGGATATATGGCCGGTCACGGCGAAGAGGCCGCGGCCATAGTGCCCATGTCGGGCTGGGCGGTATCTGGGTCCTTGCGGTCCCAGCAATAGCCTCGAGTCTTGCCGAACGATTCGAGGAGCGAGGCCCGGTACCGAGCGTGGCCGGGGCCCCCGCGAGGGCGGAACGCACGCTCTACATGTCATGCCGAAGGGGGGAACGAACGAGCATGGCGGAGACCTACGACGTCATCATCTGTGGTGCGGGTTCCGGTGGAGGTTTCATGGCCGGCGAGATCGCCGCTCATGGCTCCGTGCTGATCCTCGATGCCGGACCCTATTTTCCCGAAGCAGCCATGCCGGGGGTCGGTTCTCCCGAGCGCCGAAAGCTGGCTACGCAGATCAATCTTGGCACCTGGCTTCCGGATAGCAACGAAAGCAACCATGGGAAGCTCTTCTTTGCTTACCCCATGTACATGGACCAGTCGAATCCGTTCACCGCGACGGCGCAGCGTGAGGCGAAACTGGTCGGTGGGGGCTCGTCCATCAATGTCGGAGCCTGGCTAAGGCCCCGTGTCGTCGATTTCGACGGCTTCGAGGAGGAGACGGGCGTCCAGGGATGGGGCAAGTTCAATTTCGAGCCCCATTTTCGACGGGCCGAACGCATTCTGCACGTTCACCGGGACCCGCGCGAGTATTGGAACAAGGCAAGCGTTTTGTACGAACGGATCGCGCTCGACATGGGGATTCCGGTCTTCGAAGAGGCGTCGAACCGCCACCGCTGCATTCTCTGCGGGCACCGTCTGAATGCCGGCATGCCCTGCAAGTACGATTCCTTGATGAGTACGGCTCTCACGCAGATCCCGAAGGCCATTCAAAACGGTGCGACGCTGCTCGACAACGCCAAGGTGCGTCGAGTGGAGATCACGAACGGGAAAGCCACCGGTGTGACCTATGAAAGGAACGGCGAGACCTTCACCGCGAATGCCAGTAAGCTGGTGGTCCTGTCCGCCGGTGCCATGGGCACACCCCTCATTCTGAGGGATTCGGGCGTGCACTTCCTCAACCCGAACATCGGTCAGTACCTGCGAGCCCATCCCGGAGTGCCGATTGATGTGCTGCTGCCCGGTGACGACTGGAATTCGGACCGCGGCTATCAGTGGAACATCTTTCACCATGTTATTGACGAGCGCGGCGAGGCGCTCGATTCGGTCGTCCACGCCAGTGCAGGCTTTCCGGCTACGACGCCTTGGGTTGCCGCGGCCTTCAAGATCGGACTGTTCGGCAGGCCCTACAAGGACGTCATGCGGAGGTTCCGCAGCCGGGCGGGTGCCTTTATCTTCGAGATGAAGCCCGCCATCCACGGGCGCGTCAGCGGATCGGTCGACTATCCGGTCATCAGCTATCCCATTGCGACGACCACGGGCCTGCTCGAACCGAAGACACTCAACGAACTGGTCGCCGGGTTGAGGCAGGTGTGGCAGGTCTACCGGAAGATGGGGGCCTACACGGCGTTTCCCAACGCAGATGACCCGGCTCCGATTCTGCAGCAGCAGGTCAGCCTCTTCATCACGACGTCCGGGGCCCTTCATCCCCAGGGCACCTGCCGTGCCGGATCGGATCCGTCGAGTTCCGTCGTGGACGCCAACCTGATGAGTTGGGACGTCGAGAATCTGATGTGTTGCGACGCCAGCGTCGTCCCGAATCACATCAGCGCGAATCCCAATTCGATGATCATGGCCATCTCCAGTCGGGCCGCCGACTTCGTCAGCACGCAAATATTGGGTGCGGGACCTGAAGTTACTGCGGAAGCCGAGGAAGCAGCATTGGCCGCACTGGCCGAACAAGGAGCGCCTGAATGACGAACATAAGGGAATCGCTCGCTGAAATGGAACGGGTCCTGACTCGACGCGCCTTCTTTGTGAATATGGTGAAGACGGCAAGCGCAGTCGCTGTCTATGACCGATTCGGAGCGAAGCTCTTCGGAGATGCGGTCCAGGATCCACTTTTGAAAGCTCATGAGATCTTTGGAGCCTTCGGTCGACTCGTGATTCCGGTCGACCAGGATCCCGGCTGGGCCACCTTCGAGCCCGACATCACCGAATATGCGCTCGGCACCTATGTTCGCCAGGTGTTTGCTCTGGGCAACGATCTGGCGTTCAGTGGCCTGGTTCAGGCCATCAACGGATTCAATGAGATTCCGCCGCAGGTCGATTTCGGTCCGAAGTTCCTCGAAATGTCGCAGGGGGCCCAGGCGGACTATTTGTCCAAGGTCCTGGCCGGGGCCTTCGAGTACGATGGGGTGCAGGATATTCTCTCGTTTGGCGGCATCTTCATGCTCCTCGGTGCGAAGCAGACGTTCTTTCTGAATTTCCCGCATCATTTGGCGACGCCCGGTGCCGAATTCCAGGAGGTCCTTGGAAACTCTCCCAAGACCGGCTGGGACATCATGAGGTTCAAGGGCCCCGTGGGACCCGAAGAGGAGGAGCAGCTGAGGGCGAAGGCGGCCGATGCCCCGGAGCTCCCTGGAGTGGACTGGAGAAACCCTTTCATTTGACGCCGGCGGGCTCTTTGCCGGCATGGGAGTGACTCAGCTCATGCGTAGAACGGTCTGCCTGGTTTTGGCGCTCTGTCTCGCGTCGTCCGTGGCTCTGGCGCAGTTCGGAGGACGGGAAGGCGATGTCGTCCTGTACGTGTTCAATGCGAAGGGCGCACCGGACCTTCAGGTTGTACCGTACGATACGGTCAACACGGTGACGGGCTTCGAGGTCAAGCGTCGGTTCGAGGAGTCTTGGCAGCCCTTTGGTCCCGACTTCGAAGGAGAGTTCTTCGTGACGCTCCACGAGGAACCCGGAGATGCATTTCGGATGATCGAACAGCTGGAGGACATTGTCACTCAGCACAACGTCTTCATGGGGCCTGCGAAGGTCCTCGTCGCCGAGGGCCTCGATCGTCTCCTGATTCCGGACAAAGCTCCGGTGGATCTTACTGCGGGTCTCTTTGCCCCGTTTCCGGAGGGCGTCGATTTCGGTCCGGAACTGCCTCTTTTCGAAGCCCATTCGTTCGTCTGGTCCCCGAGTCCGTTCTTTCCTCTATTTGTCCCGGTTGAGCCTGACTATACGAGCCCTCTTGTGCCTCCCGGTCTGACCGGGAGTGAGTATGTTCTGACGTTGGGGCAGTTCCTCGGCATCGTCCCCTGGGAAGGTTTGAGACGGCTCTATCCGGGCGTGGGCTGGTCCCCGGGCATCGACGTGAAGCTCGTGGAGGAGGATGCGGAACTGGGAAGCACGGCGCGGATTGTTCGTCTTCGGGCAGGACGCGTCACTCCGCCTTTTCGGATTGCAGCCAATACGCATATCGTCGTCCTGTCGGGCAGCGTGCAGATTGCGCCTGTGAATGGTAGTGCCGAGTCGCTCCAAAGGTTTGACTATGCATTCGTGCCGAATGGTTTCGCCGTCACTCTGCAAAATCCGAGGAGATTCGATTTTTCGGATACCGGGGCACCGAGAACCCGTTCCGTCCAAAGCAGGCGTGAGAAGTAGACCGAGCTGAGGAAAGTATGCCAAGAGAGATGCCTGGAACTACGCAGCATTTCCGTTTCGTCAAGTCGGCAATCGAACAGATTTCCCGCACCAGCAGGCTGTCCCGAAGGGTTGCAGCCGCGCTCGCGCTGGCAGCGCTTCTCGCTCCGGTGACGGTCCGGGCAGCGGCGACGCTCGATACGACCCAGTTCATCGTGGTCGGCGAGGGTTTGGCGGCGGGTATGGCCGACTTCGCCTTGCGAGAGGTGTACCAGCGAAAGAGCTTCCCCGCCCAGATGGCGCAGCAGATGGACGCTCTTCTTCCGCAGCCACTGCTCCAGTCGCCGGGGATCGGGAGCGGTGCCCCGGGCTTCGCTCTGCTCCCGCCGCGGCTGCCGGGAATCCTGCAGGGCTCGGTCCGGACGCCATTTCCGCCCTATCTTTTCGTGTTCAATCTCTCAGTGCCCGGATTTCGTCTGGAGGACGCGCTATCGCTCCGCCCGACTGCCCCCCTGATCCAACAGCGCGATCCTAAACAGACGCTTGCCAATTTCATCCTGGGTTACCCTGCTCTGATTGCGGGAGCTGATCTCCCCCTCTGGACCCAGACCGAGTATGCAGTCCAGATGCGACCCACCTTCGTCATCGTTGAGCTTGGTTACTACGATGTCCTGGAAGCGGCGGTCGAGGATGACCCGAGCCGATTGCCGGATGTGCAGAAATTCAGCAGCGATTTCGCCCAGGTGCTGTCGGAGCTCCAGAAGTCGAGTCCTGAAATGCTGGTTTTGACGGTTCCCGATCCATTCGATACTGCCTATTTCACGACCCTCACCAGCGCGACGCGCCTCGTGGGAGCGGACGCTGACACCGTGATGAGTCGTTACAAAGTGCAGGCTGATGATCTTCTGACTCCTCGGGGACTGATGCTCCTCGGCAACTTTACCCTGGGGGACGTCGTGATCGACAATCCGCTCTTTCCGGGGTTGGGCATTTACTACCCGGGCACCATCGTCAGTGCGAGTACCCGTCAGGCGGTCACGGATCGCGTGGAGGCGCTCAATGCCGCGATCACAAGCGCCGCCCAGGGTGCGGGCGCGGGGGTGTACGACTTGCACGGCCTTTTCCAGCAGGTCAAGGAGGAGGGTCTGCGAGCCGGAACGAAGCTGCTGACCGCTGATTTCCTCGGGGGCTTCTACTCGATGGACGGCTACTATCCTGGAGTCACTGGACAAGCGCTCGTCGCCAACGAGTTGTTGCAGTTTCTCAACCAGAAGTACGGTACATCGTTCCCGACCGTAGATTTGGCCCAGGCCGCACAGGATGACCCGACTGTTCGTACCATCCCATCTTTACGGAAAGCCCGTCGGGACCTTGATGTCGGGGCTCCACGCCGCCTGCCGTTTCCTACGAGGCCCGAGGGACGAAGGGTTCCACCCATTCGATGACGGAGGACCGTTCATGAACCGCAGTGTGTATGCTCTCGTTTGCGCTGCCGCCGCGTTGCTCTGTAGTTTCTCGGGACTCGGCGCCAAGGATCCCCTTCCGGTGCCCCTGCAGCTTCCTCCCGGTGGTTTCGAGGTCCTCCAGATCGACAAGGACGGAAGCTACATGGGCGACGTGGTCCGCATCGTCGACTGCCCGAAGGACGTAGACAATCCCTTTGGAGTTTGCGGCAACCTGGTCTTCGGCGGGCCGGGGCTGTGGAACAGTCATCTGAACGGTCTGATCGCGATCCAGTTCTATCCCCCGGTTCTCGACGTCTCCCACTTCGAGATCTTCCATCCGAATAATCTCGTCGGCGATGACGTTTTCATGGAAGCGCCGCAGTTGTATCAGATGGCCGTCGTTTCGAACATCATCCTCGACACCTTCAACGAGTACTCATCGGGTGACCTCAACCTTGTCACGGGAGAAGTGACCAACCTGAACTACTCGGTGAACTTCTTCAATTATTGGTATGCGTTGCTGGGACAGGCGAATCCGAAACTCAAAGCCCCGGCCTTCACCTTCCCGGGTGTGTATGGGTCGGCTCAGGCGGAATTCGAACAACGGCCGGACGGTCTGCTCGATTTTTCCTTCTATGGGTCCACGTTTCTGCCGCTCGGCAACAGCATCAGCGGCGACCCGGTGAGGCTTCCCATGCCGTTCTGCGGTCCCCTGGTCTATTGTGGAAGCATCCAGGTGCCTGGAATGAGTCTGCATCCCCACCTCAGGATCACGACCAAGCACGTGTCCGATCCACCGTGCGGTGCGGACTGTATCTCGGTCCCGGAAAATTCCGTGCTGGAGCTTACGCTGAACTCGAGATTCTCGAGTATCGGCGACGACTTCGACTTCAATAGTCCGGAACTGGGAGGTGAAGGGGTGGGGCGATCCCAAATGCAGGGGCGCATCCAGGTTCAGTTTGGGCCGCAGACCGGAGACTTCGTTCCGGTTGCCGTCAATTCGCTCCCACCGTCTGGGCTTCTTGTGCCTCCTCCGCCTTTTCCCGTCAATGGAATCTCGCTCGGTCTCCTCGGGCACGATGAGCACCTTCACTTTCCGAACCTGACCTACGACGTCAAGGAAGTTGCGGTAGCGGACGATCCCTTCGACCTTCCGGTCGGGGAATTGAATGTCAAGACGGGTGAATTCGTCGGGGGACTGCTCTGGCGCTCGTTCTGGACTCAGGACCTCCTCGTCGCGATTCTGGAACAGAACGGTGGTCGAATTCCGATTGCCTCTTTCAACCTGAGAGGACCCGCACGCTTCGAGAAGGGTCCGCATGACGAGATACTTTTCCGCTATGACTCGAGCACGGTCCTGCCTTTTTCCGGCTTCACCTGGCCCGACCCGGACTACTCGAATCCGGCGGCATCGTTCACGCTGGGGCTTGGGTCGGTTGCGACACCCTTCTTCCGCTTGCAGGGAGCTCTTCCGATCGAAGCCCCGACAGGGGAGATGTCGGGTTCGGAAGGCGATGTGCTCTCGTCGTTCGGAGACCGCTTCTCCTACAGCTACCTCGTTTCATGCGATCCGGCCGGCGCCGACGCGTCCTTCGAGTACACCAACTCCAACCCGACGAATGGCGGTACGTTCACCATGGACAACCTCGTCTCCGTGTCCTGTACCAACTCCCGGACTGCCGAGGTGGCCGCCGGGGAGTACGATACGGTCAGCTTCACCGGATTCGGGAGCTGGAGTGAAGACGAGGAGCTGCACGTGGCGACGGTCCAGGTCTCCACGAATCCCGATGCGCCTTACGTCAGCATCCTGATCGACGGGGGGACACTCTCGAACGTGAACACAAAGCCCGAAGAGGCACCCGTGCCGTGAACAACAGTCCCAGCCGCTGTATCCCCTTACGAGCACATCTGGGACGATGAAAATGGATGCATTGTCGAGAGAGACCGGGTTCACAGTCGCGGCTAATGTATCGGCAAGCGCCCTTCCCGCCTCGTCGATCGAGCGATCCGGATTCGCACGGACCGTCGGCCCCAAAGCCCGATCGCCGAAGGACTGGAAAGGGACAGACTACTCGAGCGAGCGCCGGAAAGTGACGCCGGAAAGGGACAGTCTCCTTAAAGCCCTGCCCCAGAAGGAGGCAAAGCAAAAGGGACAGAGTCGATTGCTTCTCCTGCTTCAGTGCGATGGGGATCGACCAGGCAGGAGCGGATCCCCGGACTCTTCGTCAAAGAACCCGGAAGATACGCTCCGCCGAGTTCGGTACCCAGCATGAAGACTTGCGCGCGAAGCCGGATGGATCAGAATGCGGGTATTTTTTGGAGGGAGAACTTCCGGGTATGGACGAGAGCCAAGCCGGGACATCCAGTCTCGTCGGGAATCACAGTCTCATGAGGATCGGAACGACACGCTGTCGTAAGGCTGGGAGTAGGTGCCGATCCGCACTGATCCTCACCCTGCATGCGTTCTCGAGAGCCATGTGGGGTCCGCGCAGATCGGGGTCGGGTCGTCGAACCGAGAGGGAGCGAGCCCATGTGCAGGCGGAAAGTGAGGTCGGCCCAGCGGTCAATGGAGTACTTGAGATCGTGACGGGCGCAGTCTCTCCGGACGGTGGCGGAGATCTGGACTCTCGCCCCGCATCGCACTCCTGTCGGCCTTCTATTCTCCGGGTGCCGGCTCCCGGGATTTAGCTCCGGGCATGGGAGCGCTGCTCGCGGAGCGTGAAGAGTTGGCCGTCGAGCTGTGGGATGGGATGCTTGCGGCGCAGGTAGTGTCCCTGGGCCTGGTACTGCTCCAGCACCCGGGCGACGTTCTGGCTGGATCCGATGGCAATGCCGTCAGTGAAGAAGCGCTGGCGCCCGCCGTCTTTGCCTGCGGATTCCGCCTCAGCGGCTTCCCGCTCCTTGGCCAAATCGGCCTGTCGCCGCTCTTCGAGACGTCGCCGATAGGTCTCGAACGCCTGGTCGGCGGGCACTTCGGGGAAGATCTTGTGGAGCGGCATCAGTTGCTGATCCTGATGATGGAAGCGCAGCCAGGCCGAGGAGGCCTCAAACTGTTCGGGGAGTTCGACCAGATGCGCGCGGGTGGCATTGGTCTCGATGTAGGCCAGACAGTGCTGCACGGCGTCCAGATCGAGCAGTTCCGGATTCTTGAAGCGGTCGCCCCAGAAGTGACCGTGGCGGTCGTAGGTGCGGTTGTACCACTTGGCATATTCCCCGTTGAGATGCTGCATGAGGGCCGACAGATCGAACAGGCGGCGGTTGAAGCGGTCCCAGGCCTCCTTACCCCAGTTCGCCGTTTTGAGCTCGGCCTTGTGGCCCCACAACCGAAAGGCCCGCCGCTTGAGTTCTTCGCGGGAGAGGTGGCGGAACTTCTCCATCCAGAGAATGAGGTGGTAGTGGGTGCCCATGATCTCGAAGGAGACCAGCACGCAGCAATAGGCCTGGGTATACTGATCGATCATCGAGAGCAGTTGCTTCCAGGGTTCCCACTGCTCGAGGGGACGGAAATGGGGCGCCCCGGCGACCCGGGTGATGATGTGGTAGAAGGTCGACTCCTGACTCTTGTGACGGGCTCTCCGCATGGTTTCCCTCCTCTCGCGTTCCAGTTCGCTCACAGGCTGCCCACCGACAGGCCTGCCTACCTACCAATAACGTTCGAGTTGGAAAATCTACGAAATACACCACTCTGTCCCTTGCGACTTGCGCGCGCCTGCCGAGCAGAGGAGGCTGTCCCTTGCCGGCTTGTCCTCGCCGACCCGGCCGAACTGTCGAGCGGAGGAGTCCCTTGCCGGTCTTTCTCCTCTTTTTGAACCGGAGCACTCTGTCCCTTTCGTCCTTGCGTCACCTTGCGTCACTGCGCCTGCGCTCGACTCGAAGCACTCTGTCCCTTGTCCCCCTTGTCCCCCTTGTCCCGATCCATTCCATACCGCCTATTTCACGACCCTCACCAGCGCGACGCGCCTCGTGGGAGCGGACCCTGACACCGTGATGAGTCGTTACAAAGTGCAGGCTGATGATCTTCTGACTCCTCGGGGACTGATGCTCCACGGCAACATCACCCTGGGGGACGTCGTGATCGACAATCCGCTCTTTCCGGGGTTGGGCATTTACTACCCGGGCACCATCGTCAGTGCGAGTACCCGTCAGGCTGTGACGGATTGCGTGGAGGCGCTCAATGCCGCGATCACAAGCGCCGCTCAAGCCGCGGGCGGAGGTGCGGAGGTGTACGACTGGCACGGCCTTTTCCAGCAGGTCAAGGAGGAGCATCTGCGAGCCGGAACGAAGCTGCTGACCGCTGACTTCCCCGGGGGGGCTTTCACTCGACCGACTTCGGGCTGTAACCCTTGCCCCGACGCGTCTGTTGCCAGGTGTCGATGCTCCCGGCCAATTCCTCGAGCCGGCCCTCCACCTTCTGTTGTTGGCGGTTCATCACCGCCCGCTGTTTTCGATAGAACGGAGGACTGAAGAGCACCAGCAGCGTCCGCTCCCGCACCAGAACTGCCGTTGCGTCCGGTACGCCTTCAGATGCTTCGAGCCGGGAAAAGCCAGCTTGTGGTACGTCTCGAGCGGGACTTCCAGCAGCTCCGGTGTCCAGTGACTCGGCGCGGCTCCCACATAGCGCAACCTCCCGGCAATGGCGACAGGGGACCTATAGGAACGATCGGACCCAGGAGGGTGGCAGCTTTGTTCGTCCCATGGCAGTCCCCTGCTTCGCATAAGTCCCGGGCCGTCCCATATCTCCTATTCCGAGGTGTCCGCTCCCTGAGTCAACACTAGGCGCTTCCATCCTGCCAGAAATCGCGGCAGAGCTGTTGAAAGCTCAAGCTTGGCGAACTTTCTTCCGTTCAGCCGGGCTCCGATGAACGTGTTGCGCACCAGGTAGTTGTAGCTGAGAAACAGTAGCGGGAACGCCACCGCGTTGATCGCCAGGTACTTGATCGACCAGTGCCAGGCAGTTTCGGACACGAGAATCTGCAGGGGGACGACCAGGATCAGGTGAACCAGGTAGAGCCAGTAGGAGGAGTCCGCAACATAGCGCCAGAAGAAGCTCTGCTCTCGGCAAAAGGTCATAAAGAGCCCTGAGAAACCGAAAACGAATGCCCATATCATCGTGGCGTACAGGAGCAGGAACAGCGTGTAAAGCGTACCAGGAAACGGCCAGAGGGAAGCCAGGGAATTTCCGATTTCCCGCCCGAAAAAGGTCACCGCAGCCAGACCGAGACCGATTCCAAGGTTGAGTTGCCAATGACGACGCAGCCGATGAAGCAGATGGACCTGACGGTGGATCATCCAGCCCAGCCCGAAGAACAGCCCGTAGGTCAGCAGCACGGGGATATCCGGGGTCAGGGAACTGTTGGGAGTGCGGACCCACCCGCCCATGAGTGCCGGAAAAGGAGCCGTCAGCAGAGCCAGAAGGGCGACCGGCCATCGAAGCTCCAGAATCCAGGCGATCCCTCGATCGACCCGTTGTGTCCCGCGACCCGAACCATCGACCATGTTCCAGAGCCACCGTCCTGCAAGGGTGCAGGCGTAAAGCAGCAGCAGGTAATAGAGAAACCAGAGGTGAAGAAGGCTGAAACCCTGCTTGAGAAAAGCACCCGAAATGAAATGTCCGGCCCAGATTTGCAAGACGGTCAGGTCCGCGAGTTCCGGCGAAAGGCCCAGCAAATCGGGCCGACCCATCTCCATGCGTCCCCAGATCCAGATCAGGATCATCAGGGGATAGAGCAAGACCCATCCGACGACGAACGGAACCAGAATGCGCTGCGTACGATGCTGAGCGAAGACCCGGAAACCGCGCCGGTGGAAGACCAGATGGGCGAAGAAGCCCGCGATCAGGAAGAATATCTCCATTCGGAAGCCGTGCAGCGTGTGCTGAAAGGCTGCGAAAATCCAGTTTGCCTGCGAATCCACGACCGCCCACGACCAGCGTTCCGGGCAGAAAGATTCCGCGGCATGAAAGAAGATTCCGAGGAGGAGAGCTGCCGCACGAAGTGCGTCAAGTGAGTGATACCGTGCATTCGCCTGTTCCATCGATGACGTCTCCTTGTTCCGCGGCGTAGCGTTGCCAACCGGGCGGGCCGCGATTTCAAGAGGAGGAACGTCATTCTCGGATCCCAGGTTCGGCGTTGGGCACCGTTATGTCACGAACTGCGTTCTGGAGGGTATGAGCCGCGCTTCATGTCGTGGAAACGGCTGCCATCCCTGGCTGGTCTTCCCTGAAGAGGAACGCAGAGAAGTGGGTTCAAGTCATTGAAGAACAATGACTTCAGAAGGAATCCTGGTTGAGAAGGTCCTGCCTACAGCCGTTGTCCCTTGGGCAAGGTGATGTTCAAGGCATCGAGGAGGCTCTGTTGACGAGAGTCCGGTCGAGGAAGCCGGGTGATCGTCGTTCCATTCTCCAGCGAGTAGTGCTGCAAGCACAGACGGCTCAGAGCCGCCAGAGCGTCGGGTAAAGTCACGGCATGAGGATCCGTGTTGGTGGTGCCGAAGCGAGCTGTCAGCCGTCGTTCCATCTCCCGGACGATCTTCAAGGCCAGCATGCAGACCAGGGCATGGCCCCGGGTCCGATTCGCTTTGCGCAGGAACACGGGCCGGATTTCCAGGAACCCGGTCTTCATCGATCGCCAGTCCCGCTCCACTTTGGCCAGATCCTTGTAGCAGCTGTGGACCTGCTCGGCCCCGAGCGCTTCGCCCGGCACGTCGGTTTCGATCACATAGCAGCCGGCCAAAAGCAGAACTTCCTCTCGTGCCGCCTCGTCGATCTCGACGACCAGCATCCGTTCTTTGAGACTCACGCGGACGAAGCGGTCGAGTTTGTGGCGACGGATCCACGCCTCCAACTGACGCAGCCCGCTCTCGGGCACCGCCCGTTCTGAGCCCGCCACGAACCCGTTGCGCGCTTCGACTTTCTTGATCAGCTTCGCCAGCTTGTCTTCGACCCGATGGTGTTGCTTGCGCTCGATTTCCGGGTTCTTGCGCAGAACATAGCGCAGGCCGCCGGCCTCGACCTCACACACCTTCTCCTCGAACAGCCCCATCTGCAGGGTCCCCTGCTTGAGGAGTTTGCGGATCTGAGGATCGGTCAGGGCCGTGATGTAGCGCAGATCCGCCTCCTTCAAGGCGTCCTTGCCCAGGCTCTTGACCATCCCGCGGTCGCCGACGAAGACCACGACCTCGATGCCGAACTGCTCCTTGAGAATCTCGATCTGGGTCCCGATCGTCGTCGGATCGGCCCGGTTTCCCTTGAAGACCCGCACGGCCAGCGGCTCGCCCCGCTCATCGGTCAACAGTCCGACCAGGATCTGTCGCTTGCCTCGCTTGCCGTCCCGGTTGTAGCCATACTCCCCCAGTTCGTGGCACTGTCCTTCCAGGTAACTGCTCGTCACGTCATACAACACCAGGATGGGCGGCGTGCCTCCACGTCGCCGGAGGGTCTCCTCGTACAGCTTCCGCTCGATCCGCGGCTGAGCGTCGGCCAACTCATCCAGAACTCGATACAGATCGTCTTCGTCGAACTTCCCCAGCCCCAGCACTTCCCCTACCGCCTGGTCGGCGGCCCAGCGGACGGCCGACAATCGCGATCCCTGATGCGCCACCCGGGCCAAGACCAGAAACAGCGCCGCTTTGGCCCAGGCGGCTCGGCCCAAAGCCCGGCCGATCCCCAACTCCTCGGCCATCCGCTTCAAGACGAACAGCAGCCCGAAGACCGTTCCGCAGACCGGTTCGCCCAGAGGCAGGCGGTCGAACTCGCCGCGCAGGGCCCGGCGCAGGGCTTCGATGCGTGCCGGATCCCAGTGGGAGAGGTTGGCCAGGGTGCGGGTCTTGACCCGATCCCCTTCGCGGTAGCTTTCGCGCAGGAGAATGGCGGCGGGAGAGGAGCGGTTGGGGACGGTCGCCACGTACATGCGGGAATCATATCCCACAACGATCTACAAATCCACCATAAAATCACCAATTACATGCCTACATATATTGGTACAAACCCTTCCCATCTCGTTCAAAATACGCGGCTTACATGTTCATGCTATTCGGAAGATCCGCCTGGCGCCGCCGCAGGCGCCCTTGGAGTGCAGAGCTCCCTTCCGTCTTTGGTTTCACGTCGATCGACATGTCGCCCCGGCTGTCCGAGGAGCGCCTGCCCGGCCGCGCAGACTGGGCGCCGCCGAATACTGTAGGGACCCGCCAGTGCGGGGCCTCGCCACAGGAATCGGACTTCCCGTGTCTCCGCTCCCGCACTTCCATCTCCAGCGCAGCTCGGGCGCCGAACTCGTGAACTTCAGTGCACCGTTGCCGGCTGCTGAAATTGCATCATCAATGCTTCCATCTCCGTCCTGCTCATGGAGTGGGAGACGTCCATCATCGTAATGGCGCCGGGTTGCCGCTTTTCGACGTAGCAGCCTTCCCAAAGCGTTTCATGATAGAGCTTGGAGTAGAGTTCTCTGGCACTCATGTCGTCGAAGCCGATCAGGAAGATGTTCAGCTGCAGGAGTGCGTTCATAATCTGTCTGACCTTCTTTGCACTCTGGTTCTCAGTCAGTCCCTCCGGCCTTGGCAACTTGAGACCTCGCCGCTGCAGGCCGAGGAAGAGGCTGACTCCCTTGTCTACCGATTCGAATGCCAGCACGTCTTCGAGAAACGTCTGTTCATCCTCCGCGGAAAGGTTCCGGGAAGAAGGACCGAAGGATGCCTCCCCATCGGCGAGACGGGTCAATTCTGTCTCCAGCCTGCCGATCTCCTCGCGAGCGACCCGTTCCGACCGGGCGCGCACCCAGCGCGGTTGCTCTCCCTCTACTTGTCTTCGTTGGCGTCGAACCCGCTTCTCTCTCGATTTCCTTCCCATCTTCTTCCTCCTTCGAGGGCAGGTTGAGTTTCGAGATCTGCAGCCCTCATGAACTAGTAACGTTCGAGTTCAGAAATCTACGAAACGGGGGAAGCCCCGCCCGGCAGAGGGGGCTTGAGAAGACAAACAGACTCTGCGCCGGCCGGGCCCGGTCGCCTCTCTGATCGTCGTTTTTCCGGTGCCTCTGCTCGACGACCGCAACGTGCTGCAACATCAGCAGGTTCCGCTTGGCTGAACGTTTTTCGGCGCATCTCGGGGGCTGCTTCCGGCTTGACAGTCAAGGTGAATTGAGTGCTATTGTTGAGATTAAAGGCATGGTCCGGAGGCAGTCGAACAGTCTGGCCGGATCCGTAGCCGGGATCAGCGATTATGAGAATTTCCACGCTCGGCGAACTGAAAGCCCGAGGGGTCCCGTCCGGGTATCGAACGGTCAAGGACGAGATTCGCTCAAACCTGATTCGGAAGCTGCAGGATGGGGAGACACTCTTTCCGGGCATTATCGGATACGAAGAGACCGTGATCCCCTCGATCGTGAATGCACTCCTTGCCCGGCACAATTTCATCCTCCTCGGATTGAGGGGACAGGCGAAAAGCCGGATCTTGCGGGGCCTGGCGGACCTGCTGGATGAGCAGGTGCCGGCCATCGAAGGTTCGGAGATCCACGACGACCCCTTTTTTCCCATTGCGGCGGAAAACCGTCTCCGCATCGAGGAAGAAGGAGACGCGCTCCCCATTACCTGGATCCGTCGCGAGGGTCGCTATGTAGAGAAGCTGGCTACACCGGACGTGACCGTGGCCGATTTAATCGGCGATCTCGACCCGATCAAGGCTGCCCGCAGCGGTCGTGAGCTGTCCGATTTCAGTAACATCCATTTCGGACTGCTGCCTCGTGCCAATCGGGGGATCTTTGCCATCAACGAGCTCCCAGACCTGGCTCCCAAAATTCAGGTCGCACTTTTCAACATCATGCAGGAGGGCGACATCCAGATAAAGGGCTTTCCGATTCGTCTTCCTCTGGATGTTCTGCTGGTCTTCTCTGCCAACCCTGAGGACTATACGGCACGGGGAAAGATCATTACCCCGCTCAAGGATCGAATCGGATCGGAAATCCGCACACACTATCCGCAGGAAGTGGAGCAGGGAATCCGGATCACCCGTCAGGAGGCTTGGCAGTCGCGCGCGGAGGGCCTCGAGGTGGCCGTTCCTGACTTCATTCGGGAGATCATCGAGCTGATTGCCTTCGAAGGGCGCGATCACGCGCGCATCGATCAGCATTCCGGCGTCAGTCAGCGGCTTCCCATAACCTGTCTGGAGACGGTCGTGAGCAATGCCGAACGGAGGGCCCTGCAGAGCAATGCGGACAGGGCCGTAGCTCGCATCGCAGACATCTACGCAGCCATTCCGGCTCTTTCGGGTAAGCTGGAACTGACCTACGAAGGAGAACTCAAGGGGGCGCGCGTGGTGGTCTCCGAACTGATTCAGCGCGCGGTCTTCCGGGTGTTTCAGCGCCACTGCGATCCCGACACCTTCGATCCAATCGTTCAGTGGTTCGATCTTGGCGGTACGCTGCAGGTGACGGACCAGACCGTCGATCAGGACTACTTCCACAGCTTGGCCGGCATCCAGGGCCTCGATGACGTGTTGCGCAAGCACGGTGTCGAACCCGGCAGCGACGTGGGGCTGACGGTCTCGTGGATCGAGTTGTTCCTGGAGGGGCTGTGTGCCCAGAAGCGCCTCAGTCGCGACGAGGAACGGGGCTACTTTCGCGAGTCGGAAGCTGTAGAAGGGGAGCTCTACAGGAGGCCGGAAGGGAAGGCCTCCTTCAGCTGATTCGTTTGGAGCTCTGCGCGCGGGTAGTCGCGGCGGTCGCCGGTCCGTGCCCCGCCCTCGACGGAGACGCTCCGGACGGGCGGTTGACCGGCGTAAGGACAGAGAATGGGACGTTACAGGTACACACGATACATTCCCCAACCTGCGGAAGAGGTCAATCTCGACGAGCTCATCGAGAACCTCAAGGACCTCTTCCTGCAGAGCGGATTCTATTCCCAGTTCTATCCCGGCGAAGATACGGATCCCACCCAACAGAACCTGATGCAGGCTCTGGCCGCCATCCTGGCGGAGAACGAGATGCTCCCGGAGGATTGGCGCGACGAGCTCAAACGCTTTGCCGAGAACCCGGTGAACTTCCAGCCCTCGAAGGAGGTACGGGAACTTCTCGAGCGACTGATCGAGCGCCTCATGCAGGAGGGTTTTCTGAATCGGACAGAATCGGCCCCCGACGGTGCCGGACGCGGTGAGATGTCCGAAAGTGGAGACGTCGAGGTCCGATTCGAACTGACCGACAAGAGCATCGACTTCCTCGGTTACCGCACCCTGCGCCACTTGATGAGTGCCGCGGGCAGCGCAGGTTTCGGGCGTCACCGGACCAATGATCTTGCCACCGGAGTCGAGTCGAATGCCCATAGCCGGCCCTATGAGTTCGGTGACACGATGAATCTCGATGTGAGCGGAACCCTGCTCAACGCGGTGCGGCGCGAGGGCTTGGGCGTCCCGATGAAACTCGAATACTCGGATCTGATGGTGCATCAAACGGAGCGCCGGAGTTCCTGCGCAACGGCACTGATGCTCGACTGCAGCCACAGCATGATTCTGTACGGCGAAGACCGCTTCACACCGGCCAAAAGCGTCGCCCTTGCTCTAGCGCACCTCATCCGAACTCAGTATCCGGGGGATACGCTGGAGGTCGTTCTCTTCCACGACTCCGCGGAACGCATTCCGCTGGCGAAACTCCCCGCGGTGAAGGTTGGTCCTTTCCACACCAACACCTGCGAAGGTCTCAGGATGGCTCGGCGTTTGCTGCTGGATCAGCGCAAAGAAATGCGCCAGATCGTCATGATCACCGACGGAAAGCCCTCCGCTCTGACCATGCCGGACGGCCGTATCTACAAGAATGCCTGGGGCCTGGATCCTTTCATCCTAGAAAAGACCTACGAAGAGGTCGCTCGCTGCCGCAAGGCGGGCATCCTGATCAACACCTTCATGTTGGCTCGCGACTGGTACCTGGTCGATTTCGTCAAGAAGGTCTCGCAGATCTGCCGCGGCAAGGCCTATCTGACGACCACAATGAACCTGGCCGACTACATCCTCATGGACTTCATGAACAACAAGGCGACGACGGTACACTGACCGGGAATTTGAGATTTACGATTTTCGATTTGCGATGTGCGATTTGGAGAGGAGCCGTCCGTGACTGTCCGTTTGGGTCTGTGTTCGTCCGTGATTGCGTATAATCCTCGACAAGGACACCCTGTCGCAAGCCGTTGCTGAGCGGGATTGTTCAGACTCGAGGAGACCTGCCGAGGTGGCGAAAGACTCTACGAAGACGTCCGGGTTGAATGACCTGTTCCACCCTGCCGTAGCCGGTTGGTTCGAGAGGCGGTTCGGGGAGCCTACAGAACCGCAGACCGAGGGTTGGCCCTGCATTCAACAGGGCGAAGACGTTCTGATCGCCGCTCCGACAGGATCCGGAAAGACCCTGGCCGCCTTCCTCTGTGTCATCGATCGGCTCGTCAAGGGGGCCGCCGAGAGCGGTCTCGATGATCGGACGCACGTCCTCTACATCTCGCCGCTCAAAGCTCTCGCGAATGATATTCGTCTGAATCTGCTGGAACCGCTGCGAGGAATCCGAGAAGAGGCTGTCGCACAGGGTCTCGACCTGCCCGAAATTCGCCCTCTCGTCCGCAACGGAGATACGCCCTCGCGGGACCGACGCCGCAAGATACAGCGTCCTCCCCACATCCTGGTGACGACCCCGGAATCCTTCTTCATCCTGCTCACGAGCGAGAGCGGACGGAACATCCTGAAGGACGTCTCCAGCGTCATCGTGGATGAGATCCATGCGCTGGCACGAGACAAACGCGGCTCCCATCTCGCTCTCTCCCTGGAACGACTCGCGGCGCTTCGAGCCGAATCGGGCCGTACCGCCCCATTGCAGCGGATCGGCCTGTCGGCGACCCAGCGCCCCATCGAGGATATTGCGCGATTTCTCAGCGGAGCGGGCCGGGCTGCCACGATCGTGGACGTCGGACACCGCAGGCCGATGGAACTTGCCATCGACGTGCCCGGCGAAGGCTTGACAAGCGTTGCCAGCCGAGAGATCTGGGAGGAAATCTACGACCGGCTGGCGCAGTTGATCGGCGAGCATCGAACCACGCTGATCTTCGCGAACACTCGACGGCTGGCCGAACGCCTGACCCATCAGCTTACGGGTCGGCTCGGGCCGGGTCAGGTGGCGGCTCATCATGGGAGTCTGGCACGTGAGACGCGCTTGAAAGCTGAGGAAAAACTGAAGCAGGGTCGGCTCAAGGCCGTCGTGGCTACCGCCTCGCTCGAACTCGGCATCGATATCGGATCAGTCGATCTCGTATGCCAGGTCGGCTCCACCCGTTCGTTGTCGCTGGCTCTGCAGCGCATAGGTCGGTCCGGACACTGGAGGGGAGCCATCCCCAGGGGCCGGTTCTTTCCGGTCTCTCGGGACGATCTGGTCGAATGTGCCGCTCTAACGTGGGCGCTGGGCGAGGGACGCCTGGATCTGACTCGAATTCCCGAGGCCCCGCTCGACGTTTTGGCCCAGCAGATCGTTGCAGAAGCCGCCTCCCGGGAGTGGCAGGAAGAGGAACTCCTGAAGCTCGTACGACGAGCCTTTCCCTACGAGCGCCTTTCGGGGAGGGACTTCGAGGCGGTCGTGGCGATGCTGTCGGAAGGCTTCACGGGGCGACAAGGACGCAGGCGAGCCCTGCTTCATCGGGATCGGATCCATGGTCGTCTGCGAGGACGGCGGGGTGCTCGACTGGCCGCCGTGACCTCCGGCGGGGCCATTCCGGACAACGCCAACTTCCTCGTCAAGGCGGATCCCGAGGAGCTGATCGTGGGAGACGTCGACGAGGACTTTGCCGTGGAGAGTTCGCAGGGCGACATCTTCCTACTCGGCAATGCATCGTGGCGCATCCGGCGCGTCGAGTCAGGAGTCGTCCGTGTGGAAGACGCGGGAGGCGCACCACCCACGATTCCGTTCTGGCGTGGGGAAGCACCGGGTCGCAGCGACGAGCTCTCGAAAGCTGTCGCGGAGCTGCGGGAGATCGTGATCGACAGGGGGCCGAGAGCCTTGCCCTGGCTCATGCGGCAATGTGGACTGGACCAGAGGGGAGCCGAACAAATCATTGCCTACGTGCAGGCGGGGCGGGCGGCGCTCGGGAACCTGCCCACGCAGAAGCGGATCATTGCCGAGCGCTTCTGCGACGAATCGGGCGGCATGCAGCTGGTTCTGCACTCCCCTTTCGGCGCCCGCATCAATCGTGCCTGGGGACTGGCTCTGCGAAAGCGATTTTGCCGCTCCTTCAATTTCGAGCTGCAGGCCGCCGCAACTGAGAACGGACTGCTGTTGTCGCTCAGCGACCAGCACAGCTTTCCACTCGACAGCGTCTTCTCATTCCTGTCCTCGACGACAGCGACCGATACCCTGATTCAGGCGCTTCTCGATGCGCCGATGTTCGCGACCCGGTGGCGCTGGAATGTTTTCCGGTCACTCGCCATCCTGCGCTTTTCCCACGGTCGCAAGGTTCCGCCGCAGCTGCAGAGAATCCGCTCGGAAGATCTGCTCGCATCCGTCTTCCCGGAGTCGGCCGCCTGCCTCGAGAACATCACGGGAGATCGCCAGGTTCCCGATCATCCCTTGGTCGCAGAGACGATCCGGGACTGTCTGACGGAGGCCATGGACGTCGAAGGTTGGCTGGAGGTTCTCCGGTCGTTGGAGCGAGGGGACATTCGCGGGGTTGCGATCGATACCCCTGAACCGTCTCCCTTCAGTCACGAGATCCTGAATGCGAACCCCTATGCGTTTCTCGACGATGCTCCTCTGGAGGAGCGGCGGGCCCGTGCCGTTTACAGCCGGAGAACGCTGTCCCGTGAGGAGATGGAGCAGTTCGGCACTCTGGACCCGGCGGCGGTCCGACAGGTCGTCGAGGAGTGCACCCCATCTCTCGAGTCGGCAGATGAAGTTCACGATGCCTTGTTGAGCCTCGGTCTGATGCCCGAGAAGGAACTCTCCGGTGTGTTGGAAGCCGTGCAGGCATTGCGAGAAGACGATCGGGTGTTTCGGATGGTCGTTCCGGTTCAGGTGGAAAAAGACACCGGCGTCCCGGCTGCGTTCTGGCTGGCCGCCGAGCGGGCTGCGATGATCGAGCGGGTGTATCCGCGTGAGTGCATCTTCGGGCTCGAGAAGCCCGGTCTGCGGGATCGACTGACCGGCCTCTGGGAACGGGATCGTTCCCTGGGACAGGAAGAGGCCGCGCGGGAGCTCATCCGGTGCAGGATGGAATCAAGCGGCCCCGCAACGGCATCGGATTTCGCCCGCCGGTTGGCGCTTCCCGTAGACACGGTTCTCCGGGCCTTGGCTGCTCTTGAGGGGAAGTCATCCTCAGAAGGTTCACTCCGGGCTCTGAAGCGGTCGAGTGGTGCGATCGCCGCATCCTGTCTCGAATCCACCGGCTCACACTCGGTCTCCTGCGTCGTGAGATCGAACCGGTTTCATCAGCCGACTTCATGCGTTTTTTGTTTCAGTGGCAGCATCTCGTTCCGAGTGCGCGGCTGCACGGGGCCACGGGCCTGCGTCTGATCCTGCGTCAGTTGCAGGGATTCGAAGCGCCGGCTGCTGGTTGGGAGCCGGTCATCCTGACTCGACGGGTGGCCGATTACGAAACCGACATGCTCGATAAGTTGTGTTTGTCGGGACGGTTCGTCTGGGGGCGGCTGAGCGTTCCGGATCTGCCGCCTGAAGGCCAGGAACAGCGGAGCGTCCGTCCGTCGCGATTGGCGCCGATCAGCTTCTTCGAAAGGCAGCAGGTCGACGACTTCCTGAACCTGAGGCGCAGCGGCGAGGATGGGCAACAGACGCGACTCTCGCATCCGGCTCGTGACGTACTCGAAGCGCTGCAACGGTGGGGAGC
Organism: uncultured Acidobacteriota bacterium; assembly: GCA_963823995.1. Taxonomy (GTDB): domain Bacteria; phylum Acidobacteriota; class UBA6911; order RPQK01; family JAPXNP01; genus JARRKC01. Next base: position 1,503,479 of record CAWGNQ010000005.1, on the reverse strand, counting down.
CAGTTTCGTCGACGATCTCGTCCGAGCCACGGGTCGGCTGCCTGTGGAGGTCGAGCTTGGGTTGTGGGAGCTGGTCACGCTGGGAATGGTGACCGCAGATTCCTTCGACAATCTGAGGAGTCTGATCGATCCGAAGCGGCGTCTGGTCAGTCGTCATCGGCTGTCAGGGAAGAAACGGCGCCCGTCACCCGCCATGAGTCGTTGGACGCTGCTCGATCTTCCACGGCCCTCCCGAAAAGAGGCAGTACGGGATGTTTCCGTCGATGCGAAAGCGGCGGCAAGCCGTCGCGCGTCCAAGACCTTTTCGGCGCCGGTAACGGATGCTTCGGATGTGGAATTCTTCGCCCGCCAGCTACTGCGCCGCTGGGGCGTCGTCTTCAAGACGCTGCTGCGACGTGAGGGCATGGTGCCGCCCTGGTGGGACCTGGTCCGTGTGTATCGCCGGCTCGAGGCCCGCGGAGAGATTCGCGGCGGACGCTTCGTAGCCGGGTTTGCGGGGGAGCAGTACGCCCTACCCGAAGCGGTCGACGCACTGCGGCGCGCGCGCAGGAGTGAGCCCGAAGAAGAAACGATCACGATCTCCGCGGCCGATCCTCTCAACCTCATCGGCATCATCCTTCCGGGCGAAAGGGTGAGACCCCACCCGGAGACCCTCCTCACCTTCAGAGACGGCCTCCCCCAGCAGGATTCCGCCCCGGTTCTGCGGTAACGGCGAAGGACATCCGTCCCTCTTTGTCCGGATGCCCCGATGCAACGCTTGCCAACCCGTGGGAATTCGGGCCTTGGGATTTGGCGCTTTGGCGACGCCCATTCCGTCCCGCAGGGCGGGACTCTGGAGAGAGGTGGTGTGGCTCGACACCCAGGATTCCGCCTGGTGCCTCCATCCTGGGCTACATACTTTCGTCCCGCAAGGCGGGACTCCTGCACCCGGCACCCGGACACTCCACCTCTTGCGCGACACACTGAACCGTGGTACCCACTCGAAGAGCGTTTGGTGGAAAGGGCTTTGTATGAGGTACCTATTGACGATCCTTTTGCTGCTCGGCTTGACGTCCTGTACGGGAGAAGACCAATCGAGCATGCGGTCGCTCACCAGCGAGCAGTTGCGGGACAAGATCGCCGGCGGATGGGCCGGAAAGATGTTCGGAGTCTCCTATGGTGCTCCGACCGAGTTCAGGGCTACCGGGGAGACTTACGACAAGGCGCTGACCTGGTCGCCGGAACGCGTCGAAAACGCGATCCACCAGGATGATCTCTACGTCCAGCTCAGTTTCATGATGGCGATGGACAAGTACGGGATCGACGCGCCGGCGGAGAAGTTGGCCGAGTCGTTCGCCACCGCGGGTTATCAGCTCTGGCATGCCAACGTCATGGCGCGCAAGAACTTCTTCGACGGCATCATGCCTCCGCTGTCCGGGAACCCCGAGTACAATCTCCATGCCGACGACATCGATTTCCAGATCGAGGCCGATTACATCGGCTTCATGTGTCCCGGCATGCCTCGCACCGCCGTGCAGCTCGCCGACCGTGTGGGCCACATCATGAATTACGGCGACGGAGTCTACGGCGGTATGTTCGTCGATGCTCTGTACGCCGAAGCGTTCTTCTCGGACGACATCCCTTCGGTCGTGAATCGAGCGCTCCAATCGATTCCGGCCCAGAGCGACTATGCAGCCTGTATCCGGGACGTCGTCGCGCTCCATCGCGCGTACCCGGATGATTGGAGGCGGTCATGGCGGGAACTCCAGGCCAAATGGGGGGAGGTCGATATCTGCGGTGCGCTCATTCCGTTCAATATCGATGCCAAGTTGAACGGCGCCTACATCGTCATGGGCCTGCTCTATGGGGGCGGCGACTTTCAGAAGACGATGGATGTGTCGATCGGTTGCGGCCAGGATTCCGACTGCAACCCATCCAATGCAGCCGCGGTCCTGGGAGTGATGCGGGGCTTGAGCGGTATCCCCGACAAATGGAAGAGCGGGATCGATGCCATCGCCGATTCCAGGTTCGTCTTTACCGACTACACCTTCAATACCGCCGTCGACAACACGGTCAGATATGCGCGGGAATTGATCGGGCAAAACGGAGGACGGGTGACGGAAAGCGGCGTCAGCGTCCGAATCCAGGAGCCACAGCCGGCGGCTTTCGAGGAAGCCTTTCCGAGTGTCGTGCCGGACCGTCGGATGAGCGTTTTCGCCAAAGACGGGTGGCAGTTCACCGGTGACTGGAAGATCCTGAACGATCGAGACGAACAGACCGGAGAGACCAATCCTCAATCCTATTACTCGTCCGATCCAACTGCGACCGCTGAGTTGACGTTCCAGGGTACCGGTGTTGTGATTCGCGGGAACTGGATGAAGGATGCCGGCTATGCCGATTTCTACATCGACGGACGGCTCAGTCGGAGAGTCAATACCTATTTCTACTGGGCGGATCAGGAAAAGCGGGACAACTTTCTGTGGCACGTCCTTCAGCTCGCGCCGGGAAGCCATACCGTCCGGGTGGTCGTCACGGGAGAGAAGAAGGCGGAGTCGGAGGGTGAGAGGATCTACCTCTCAGGCGCCACGGTCTTCAAGACTGCTTTGAAACAGAACAGCCAGGTCGAATTGTCGATTGACGAGTAGGCACCGCTCGCAGTGGAGCGGCGCGTTCCAGATGAGGGGGATGCATGGTGCTTGTGGAGTCCTATCCGGTGGCGGTCTTCCTGACGGTCATTACGATGCTGTGCTGGGGTTCCTGGGCGAACACGCAGAAACTGGCCACGAAGGAGTGGAGGTTTCAGCTCTTCTACTGGGACTACGCGTTCGGAGTACTCATTCTGTCTCTGATCTTCGCCTTTTCCTTGGGAAGTTTCGGGCCCTCCGGACGACCGTTCCTCACCGATCTCGGCCAGGCCGGGAGCGGAGCGCTGATGTCGGCATTCGTTGGGGGTGTGGTCTTCAACCTGGCCAACATCCTCCTCGTATCGGCCATCGATATCGCGGGAATGGCGGTCGCGTTTCCCGTCGGAATCGGACTCGCTCTGGTCGTGGGCGTCATCACGAACTATATGGCGACTCCGTTGGGGAATCCCTGGGTGCTGTTCGCCGGCGTGGCGGCGGTTGCCGTCGCGATCGTTCTCGATGCCGTGGCCTACAAACGGCTCTCGACGGCCGAACGGAAGACGCCGGTCACGGGCATCGTGCTCTCCGTCGTGGGCGGGCTCCTCATGGGCTTCTTCTATCGGTTCGTCGCGGCTTCCATGTCGACGGACTTCGTGAATCCGGCACCGGGTACGCTGACCCCTTACACCGCAGTCGTGGTGTTCGCCGTCGGCCTCGTCGCCTCGAATTTCATCTGGAACAGCATCCTAATGAAACGGCCGTTCACCGGAAGGTCTGTACCGTACCGGGACTACTTTCTCAAGGGAGATGCGAGGCTGCATGCCATCGGGATCCTCGGCGGCATCATCTGGGGCATCGGGATGGCGCTCAGCATGATTGCGTCGGGCGCGGCCGGATTCGCGATTTCCTACGGCCTGGGACAGGGCGCCACGATGGTTGCCGCTGCCTGGGGCGTCTTCGTATGGCGGGAGTTCGAGGAGGCTCCGCAGGGAACGGGCAGGCTGCTGTCACTGATGTTTCTGTTCTTCATCGCCGGACTCGCGCTGATCATTCTGGCCCGCGTTTTTTGACCGACGCGGTGCCCGGAGGGAGTCAAAGTGGAGAGACCCATTGTTGTCATCGGCAGTTCCAATACGGACATGATCGTCCAAGCCCCGCATATCCCCCGGCCCGGGGAGACGGTACTCGGCGGTGAGTTCTCGACGGCGTCGGGCGGAAAAGGGGCCAATCAGGCAGTCGGCGCGGCCCGGGCGGGTGGAAATGTCGTCTTCCTCGCTCGGGTGGGCACCGATATGTTCGGTGAGCGGGCCGTCAACGGGCTGCGCAACGACGGGATCGATGTCTCGCGGATCATCTCGGATCCGGGCTCGCCCTCAGGCGTGGCACTCATCATCGTCGACGAAGCGGGTGAGAACAGCATCGCGGTGGCGCCCGGTGCCAACGCACGACTCTCTGTCGAGGATGTCCTTGCGGCTTCCGGCCTGATCGCGGGGGCGGCTTTGATTCTAATGCAACTCGAGATTCCGCTGGAGACGGTCCGGGCTGCCGCTCGGATTGCGCGTGACGCAGGCGTTCGGGTCATCTTGAACCCGGCTCCGGCCCAGCCGCTGGACGGGGAGCTGCTGGGACTCATCGAAATCATCACTCCGAACCAATCGGAGGCCGAACTGCTGACCGGTGTCCCGGTGTCCGATGAACACCAGCTTCCCGAGGCGGCCGGACGGCTGCACGAAGCCGGCGTCGAAAAGGTACTGATCACGCTGGGACCGCGAGGGGTCTATGTTTCCGCGCCGGAGTTCACCGGCATCGTTCCGGGCTTGGAGGTGAAAGCGGTCGACACGACGGCGGCCGGAGACGTCTTCAACGGAGTCCTGGCAGTCGGCCTGGCCGAGAGCCGGGGACTCGAAGAGTCGGCCCGCCTGGCCTGCACCGCCGCAGCCCTCTCGGTCACGAAACTCGGAGCGCAGCCCTCGGCCCCCACCCGTGCCGAGATCGAGAATTGGTGACACGCACGTATCGGCCCCTTAAGTGGTTTCGAACAAAGACTTTTTCTTGAGTCTGGCACTTGCCGCGATTGAGGGACTCCCGGAGCGCGGGCGGATCGAAAGCGGAAGCTCCGTTCCTCCGCTTCCGCACTCCATAGCGGCTGCGCCGCAGTCCGGGTCCGACCTCACAGGAACTCGTAGCGCTTCGGATTGACCACCTCGGGGAACTCCATGTCGCCGAAGGCATAGCTCTTCGGCGTGTAGTCCAGTTTCGAGTTGAGGACCTGTTCCCACGTCAGGACCTTGCCGCTGTAGGCGGCTTCGCGGCCGAGGATCCCGGTCAGCGTCGCATCCGCCACCTCCTGCGTCGTATTGAGCGGGCTGCCCGCCCGGATGCTCACGATCAGGTCGATGTGCTCCTGTTCGTACGGATCTCTGACTTCTCCCTGATAACGCCAGTCCTGCGCACCTTCGATCCGGTTCACGCAGTTGCTCGTCCCCTTTTCCCCGACGACGGCGCTGGCCATGCGGACAGTGCAGTTGTCGATCTGGCGATTCTGACTGAAGAGGCGTGCTCCGCTCGGATACTCGAACTCGATGGCGAAGTGGTCGTAGGTATGTCCGTAATTCTGTCCCTCGTGCGAGATCCGTCCACCCACGCCATAGGCTCGTACCGGATGCTCGCCGAGGATCCAGTTCACATGATCGAGCATATGGATATGCTGCTCCACGATGATGTCTCCCGACAGCCATGTGAAGTAGTTCCAGTTGCGATACTGCCATTCCGCGTCGCTCCAGCCCTCCTCGCGCGGAATCATCCAGATCTCACCCACATTGAAATAGGCGCGGGCTTCGATGATCCTGCCGATGGCCCCGTCGCGGAGGCGACGGACGGTCTCGACGATGTCCGCCTGATGACGGCGCTGCGTCCCGGCCGCCACACCAAGTCCCTTGCGGCGGGCGAGCTCACCAGATTCGAGAATGGAGCGAACGCCGGGTGAATCGACCGCGATCGGCTTCTCCATGAAGACGTGCTTGTCGGCTTCGACGGCGGCCCGCAGTTGTTGAGGTCGGAACTGAGGAGGGGTCGCCAGAATCACATAGTTCACATCGGCCAGGCCGAGGAGTTTGCCGGCGGCGTCGAAGCCGACGAAGCAGCGATCGTCGGGAATCTCGGTTCCCACATGGCGCAACTGGGTGCGGCATTCCTCCAGGCGCTCCCTAAACAGGTCGGCCAGTGCGACCACTTCGACGCCTTCCGCTCGAGCCTTCGCTCCGGACACTGCATTTTCGGTGTGGTAACCGTGCCCCGGCGGAGGATAGATGACGCGCGTCTTGGCCTGCAGGGCGTTCAAGGCGGCACCCGTCCCGCGACCGCCGCAGCCGATCAGTCCGATGCGAATCTTTGCAGGTTGTCCGTAACTGGTGCCGATCGACGGAAAGCCGGCCGCCAGTGCGGCCCCGACCAGGGACGATCCCTTGATGAAGGCGCGACGATTGACACCGGATGGGGCGGTAGTTTCTTCTGACGGATCCTTGGACATTGGTCACCTCCTCGTGAGTGCCCATTCTAATCCCGGATGGGGAGAGACTAAACCATTCGAGGAAGATTCCCGTCTGTGGAAGAGAATGAAGCTCCGCCTGATCTTGATTCTGGTCTGCCTGGGCACGCTTGCGGCCGCACAGGAAAAGACCCCCGACGCCACGCCGGAAACGGATCTCGATGCCTTCATGCAGAAGGTCCTCGAACGCCGAGAGGCGAACTGGGAGAAGGTGAAGGCCTTCATTTTCCGGGAGAAAGAAGATCTGGAACTCCGGGGTTTCGACATCGCCGCCGAAGAGAGTTTCCGCAAGGAGTACGACTGGTATTATCGGGGCGGCAATCTCGTGCGCCGGCTGGTCCGCTCGGACGGTGTGAAGGTGGACGGACCGGAAGAGAAGTGGGATCCGGAGAGACGGAAGAAAAAGCAGCCGCTCTCCCGCGAGAACTTCTTCGGATTCAAGTTCGAGCCGGGCAATTACTTTCTCGTCGGCAAGGCGGAGTTCGAGAGGAGGCAGGCTCTCATTGTCGAATACTACCCACAGCATCTCTTCGAAGATGAAGAGGATGTCGGCGACAAAAAGGAAGAGGACGAAGCCGCAGAGCGGGACTTCGAGCAATCCTTCGAAAAGACCTCCCGGGTCAGACTGTGGATCCTGCCGGACGAACACCAGATCGTCAAGATGACCTTCGACAATGTGGGCCTGGAGTTTCTTCCTTACCGATGGCTGGTGCGGATCGACGACATCAGCGCAAGCCTGATCATGGACAAGCCGATTTCCAACGTCTGGCTCCCTCGAGAGATTACCGCCTCGGGAAAAGTGTCGACAGCGGCGGCTTCTCTCAGCGTCAAGTATGAGCGGAAGTTCTTCGACTACCGGGAGGCCGATGTGAAGGTGCGCATGAAGTTCGAGGGACCCGCGCCGAACTGGGACTCCGATCAGCCTCCCACTCCCTGACATGGTGAAACGAAGACTGTTCCAGATCGTGATTGGACTCTGCTTCCTCTCCCTCGGCCGTGCCGATGACCGGATTGTGGGCATCCGTTTTCACGGCAATTACTCCGTTCCAGACGTTGAACTCCGGACGATGGTGGATCTAAAGCCGGGCATGTCGGTTTCCGACGCGGAGCTGAAGCAAGCCCGCAGTCAACTTCTTCGCAGTGGTCGCTTCCAGTCGGTCGAGATCCTGAGGCGCTACCGGTCACTCGAACACGACGGTGACGTCTTTCTCATCGTCGAGGTCAAGGAGAAGGTCCCGCTTTCCAAGAAGCTCCAGTTCTTTCCGATTCTCCACTACACCGACGAGTACGGTTTGACCTATGGAGGCCGGACGACGTTCGAGGACATGTTGGGCGTCGGAGAGAGGATTTCCTTCCCGCTGACCTGGGGCGGCGTTCGGGAGGCGGCCTCCGAGTTTCGTTTTCCGGCTCGGCTGGGTATCGCGGACTATGCGGTTGGGGCGGCGCGCATCGAACGGAAGGTCAATCCGGCCTTCGAGATAGCCGATCGGCGCGGCGAATTGGAGGCGGGTCTCGAGAAACGGATGGATCACTTCCGCTACGGTCTGGGTGTCGGCTGGTCCGGCGTCTCGTTCGGCGGCGCCGACAGCCGTTTCTCCTCGGTGGGTGGGGGGGTCACCCTCGACACACGCCGAACCACGATCCTTCCTCGCGACGCCATCTACGCCGGCGCAGACTGGAAACACCTTGCCTTCGGCGGCATCGCCGCTCAGCCTGCGGTGAACCGTTTCACGATCGATCTGCGCGGCTACAAAGCCTTCATCGGCCGTTCGGTACTCGCGGGCCAGGTGCTCCTGCTGCAAAGCACGGGGCCGCTGCCCGACTACCTCAAACCCTTCATCGGCGGCGGCGCAACACTCCGGGGGTACTCGGCGGGCCGGTTCGTGGGAGACAACGCTGCCCTGGCCTCGATCGAACTGCGGGTTCCACTGAGCCCTCCCGGGACGTTCTACCGTGGAGGACTGGATTTCTTCTTCGACACCGGCGCGGCCTACGACCATGGGATCTCGATGTGGGACAGCCGGTTCCACAACGGGGTCGGCGGCGGCTTCTGGCTCTTCGTCGTCGGCCTCGGATTCAAAGTCGATTTCGGGTACGACCTCGACCATTCCATCAAGGCTAACTTTAGCACGGGTTTTCGTTTCTGACTAAAGCGCGGCGGCGTGAGAAGGTGTGGCGGCCGGCGCGGCGGCCGGCCGGTCTGTCCATCAAAAGTTATTATGCCGCGGAGGGGTGTTGGGTCGGATGCTGCGGGGCGGAGAAGTCCATTACCGCGATGATGAAACCCAGAATGATGTTGTTCCAGAAAATCCCGGCGCCCATGGTGACCGGTGCGAGGAATGCCGAGATGAACAGCCAGATACCAATCAGGCCCGTAATCCAGCCGCGACCGGGGACGTCTCTCACCATGGCAAAGCCGAAGATGGCGAGGAAGAACCCGGTCAGAAGGTTGGCCCAGAGGTCACCGGTGTGTCCCATCCGCAGAAACGGAATCACGATCGTCCATATTCCTAAAAGTCCTGTTAGCCATTTCATGATCTATCTCCCTTATCTGCGGCAGCGAAAGTTCTTACGCTGCCATTGAAAATCGTTGAACCGGGGCAGCAGCCTCGATCTCGAGGCTGCCCCTGGAAAATCCACATAACTATGAGCATGCAAATTGCATTCCGCTTGCGGAGGCCCTGTTTGCGGGGCTGGAGGGGTATTAGGAGGCGCGCTCAAGGGGTCCGGTGCAGGTTTCATCGCACATCGAAGTGTGACGGGATTGCAGGATCTACAGATCTGCCACAGTGCGAAGACCGCTATGAAGAATGTGCCTGGTTCGACAGTGAACTGCTTGGACGTCCCAAGAAAGAGCAGGCAGGGAGAGTCTTCTATACTCCCCAGGGCCGCCATGCCTGGAGCACTACGTAGAGGGTCCAGGGGACGAGGACGATTCCGGCCGCGGCCTTCCACGACAGCCGGTCCGAGACATGCCGGAGACCGAAGACGAGCAGTGCGAGCGTCGCGACGGTGATCACGTCGAGAGAGGAGAGAATTCGAAGCAAGGCCGTCGAGTCGGGGCGATAGAAATGGCCGAGATTGGTGGCCAGGGGATTCGTCATGTCGAAACCGTCCATGTTGTCTCGTGCCGTGACCGCCATCGCCAGCATCGACTGCTGGAGGATCGTCGTCAAGAACCACACGTGGGCGACGACGCTCAAGATCTGACGGTAGGTGGCCTCTGCGCCCAGTATCAAAACCAGGAGCCACAAAAGGAGTGCCACGAGCAGGCAGGTGACGACGACGCCAAGGAAGGACGAGATGCCTTGAACCAGCAAGATCTGCGTCTTGTTGGCGACGGCCTGCTGGAGGACCGCATCGGGGTCGATGGCCTCGTTCGACCGTGCCACGGCTGCAATCAGACGCTCCAGCCCGACCCGGTCGACCAGATAGTACTGAACGATGGCCGCGAATGTGGAAGCACACAGGACGGGCAGGACCCATCGGGGTTGCATCTGCAGCGACTCCAAGGTCTGAAGTGGGCTCGAGAGCATTCTGCCGAACGCCCAGTGGCCGGTTTTCGGAAGGGATTCAACGGTTGCATTCATAAGCTAACTCCTTTGGCTGGAGTGACGTCGGCCGTATCGCCGCCGGGTGAGGCGGGAAAAGGGTTTCCCGGGTCGTCGGCGTGCCGTCCGTCGGATTGACGCTCAGGTCCTTAGAGCCAGTTGAGCACGATCGTTTCCGGGGCACCGACGACGTCCCACAGGAGCGCCTCCAGTGAAGATCGCTGCCCTCCGGACGACGCGCGCCCGCCCAGTGCTGCTGCCATCGACGTGGACATCTCTGCTTCGTGTTTGAGCACTCCCTCGTGCAGGATTCCGACTCGGTCGCAGACACGTTCGACCTGGCCCAAATCGTGCGAAGTGAGCAGCACCGTCTTGCCCTGGGCGACCATCCGTCGCAGGGTGACGATCAGTCGATAGACCGACGTATTGTCGAGTCCTCCGAAGGGTTCGTCCAGAAGCAGCACCTCTGGAGCGTGAACCAGCGCGCAGGCCAGTCCAAGCTTCAACTGCATCCCCTGAGAATACTGGTAGACGAAATGTCCGGCGGCGGACTGGAGGTCCAGCAGTTCCAGCAGATCCTTTACTCTTCGTTCGGCTTCATCGACCGCGAGGCCGTGCATCAGCGCGCAAGCCGAGAGGATCTCATGGCCCTTCAGGTAATCGAACATGCCGAACTGAGGTGACGCGAAACCGATTCGGGAGGTCAGTTCGGGATGGTTCGGCTCGACCTCGATGCCCAGTATGCGAGCAGCGCCCGAGGTGGCCCGCCGAAGACCGGCCAGAATCGAGAGTGTGGTCGTTTTGCCGGCTCCATTGGGGCCGATGATGCCGTAAATCGAACCCGAGGGGACCGAGAAGCTGAGGCCTTTCAGAGCCTGGGTCCGACCATAGTTCTTGCAGAGGGCGGATACGTCTATGCTTTGAGTCATGATGGTGCGGCGGCCAGGTTGCGCAATATCCTTTCTCTGTGGTCAAGTAACAGGCTGTGGAGCCACCAACGCTGCAGCGCAAAGCGCACGAACAATAGAAGAGCGGGCAGGACGACTTCCGGTATCGATGCAACCAGCGGCGTCGAATATCGGAACGCAAGCGCATGATAGCCGAGATAACCAACCATAAGTACTGCCTGAAGTGTGGGTACGACGAGTGCACCGGTTGCTGTTCCTCCAGAGTACCGCGAGGTGCGGTCGATGGGTTCCGGGAAGAACACGGAAAATACATTCCCAGTAACATCGCCCAACAGAATTGCCGATACCGCATAACTGCATACACCGATCCAGGCCACAGCATTCGTCATCTCGGGCGCTGGACGAAGGGCAGTGCCTAGGAAGACTGCTCCAATCATGCACATCTGCCAGATGGTCAATGCGAGGTTCTTAGCTCGTAGTGCATTCTCGACAGGCACCGGAAACATGAAATAGAGCCAGACTGCATTACGGTCGACCCCCAGGAGATTTCCGCGGAGATACCCGTGGAAGAGCAGCACCATTAGTGTGAAGAGAAGACAATTGCCTTGGTCAACGTCGCCTGTGAAATAGAGAAACAGAAAGCCGTAGCTGACTCCAAAAACCCACATAAGCAGTGCTGTCCGATGACGAAGGAAGCCAAGCATGCTCATCCTCCAAAGCGTCGTCGACGGGGACTTGGAGATGAAGTGGATCACCCTTTTCCACTTTCGCGTATCGACAATAGGAGGTGGGCCGCCAATTCCTTCAAAGATCAGTTCGAACTGGACAGAGTAATCAAGCAAGAGCAGGATCAGGACTGCTGACGCAAGACCTGCCAAGCAAGCGAGTGGATGGGCTCCAAACAAGACGAGACCAATTTGATATCCAGGTAGCCACGAGCTCGAACCAGAAATGCTGAAAGATGCAATGACTAAGCCGGTCAGCAACAGAATTGACCCGTACAGCACAACTCGTTTTCTGCGTCGAAGCGCGAAGCTCCGGCACAAAGCGGTTCGCAGAAGAGAAACTGGTAAGCGCACGAGCAGCAGAAAGACAGCAATCGCCATCAGTCGCATCGGAAAAGGCGCGATTTCCCGATTCTGCCATGCAAACGTCTCCAGGATGACGAAGCCGACCAAGACTGGAAAGCTAAGAAGTGTTGTCAGAATCGTCACACCGTACAATCTGTTTAACGGGAGCGGAAAAAAGGTAAGCCGCTCCAGTGAGACCTGCCAGGTAAAGTCGTGGCCAGTCAATGCTGCAAGAATCACCCAGCTCAGCCATAGAAGGTTGAGGCCGAGTCCCACCTGCTCGATTCCCGGTTGTGCGCTCAGCTCTCGAAGGTTGGAGGCTAGCCACCACGAGCCCGCGAGAACTAACAGGCCTCCTCCTAAACGCGCAAGCCATTCAAATTGGGCCTGTATTCTCCGCCATCGTTGTCTGATCAGGAGTTTCAGTAGATTGACCATGTTTGAAGCTTATGGTGTGCCCGGGGGGCTGCCCGGGCACGGTGGACTGCTCTAGTTCAACACATGATGAAGTGGCCGACACCAAGCACAAAAGCGCCGCCGGCACAGATCGCGCATCCGAATAGGCTTACGACGCTCAAACCAACGGCAAAACCACCAACAAAATCGCAAGCATCGCTTCCGGCCCCTACGAGAGCGCTCTCTTGGCCAGCTGCGAGAGGCGTTGCCGGGATCGTCGTCGCACTGGCCAAGCTGGCCCAAACGCACAGAATAACTAAGGACAGGGCTATGCAAAGGTCCCAACGCTGTTTCTTCATGACTTCGCTCACTCCATTTCTAATTCCTGGGCCCAAACCTCCTCGCCGGAGATGCGACCGTCGCGATCTCCTCTAGAAAGGCAATTGGTCGCGATACATCGAGTAGAGGACGAGGAGCAATGACAAGAGTCCGAGAATTTGACCGACGCGAGTGCTATTATGGCGAAAGAAGCAAAACAAGGCCCTTATACGAGACATCTTCAATACTCCCTAGCAGGTCACTGCTATGACGCCGACCAGGTACCAGGCACTCACAGCACAGATGATCGAACACGGCGTGAGTGTGCCGAGGCCGATAGCGGTGGTAAAGCCAAGCAACCCAGCACAGTTCACCCCACCTGCGGCTTGGAGTTCGCCCCCGAGGTTCAGGGGCTGGGAGGTGACCGCCGCGGTGGAGGCGCTCACCAGGCTGAGGATGACAGCGATGCAAACCATCAAAGCCAGCATCATTGACTTTCTTTTCATTGCAGACTCTCCTTGTGTTTGTCAAGAATTTCCGATGCAAGTAGGGAAAATTTCTTTGTCTTTCGGGCACCTCCTTTCGGTTTCCAGTTTGGATCGAAGATCAGGATTTCGCCCGACCAGGCATGGGAAAAGGATGTCGCCGGCCACCGAAGGCGCCCCAGCGCCGGATCATGGATCTCGAGTACGTCAGTGGACAGCCAATGGTCGACGACGACGAAGTGGTCACCGTTGATGAAGGCAATGGCCGGCAAGGGGACGCTCTTCAGGTCCGGCAGATCGAGGCGCCAGGACCGGCCCTCCAGACCTTCTGCGGCCGCGGCGCGACGAAGGTCGAACAGCGTAGTCCCGGTTGCAGTCAGGTGCAAACGGCTCCGCAGCAGGTCCCCTTTCCGGACGATCCCGTGGGCGGCCAGAACCATCTGGAGCGCGGCGACTCCACATTCGTTCCAGCGCGACTGCAGGATGACGCCTTGATCGCCCATGAACCGTGCACCCCGGAGCCGGGCGCGAGCCGACCTGAAGAAATCTCGATGTTGTTCGAGCTGCGGCAGCCAGAGCGGCCCGGAAAGTAACAGCACCACGGCGCCGCTGAGCCCCATCAGAACGTACAGCGCTCGTCGTCTCCGTCGTGCGAGATGCATTACGGCTCCGCTCCGTCGCCGCGGGCGAATTCCCACAGCGTCTGTTGTACGAGTTTCCGTTCCCGTGCCCCCACCATCGCCTCGCGGAGGACCCCGTTTTCGTCGACGAGCAGAAGCGTCGGGACACCGGCCATGGGAAACACTCGACCGAGTGCACCGGCATGGTCGTAGAATAGGTCCGCAGTGGCCGACGCGAGCGCCGGTGGAACCTCGAGCGAATCGAGTTTGCGCTCGCTGACCAGGTAAAGGTCCAGAGCCTCCGGGAATGGTGACAGTTGAGGCAACTCCGACCGACATATGTCGCACTCTGGGGAGTAGAAGACGATGACGGTCCTTCTTCCACGTACAACCTGGCTCAGATCGAAGACCCGCCCCGAGTCTTTCGTCACCGACAGAGTCGGGAGTTCCCGGCCGACGCGGGCAATCGTCGTACGTGTGGGGACGTGGACCCGGAGAACCAGTCCGAGGCCGGCGATCAGCAGGCAACCTCCCAACAGCGCAGCGGCAGCAACGCCCCGCCGGTGGCTCCACCGGCCCGGCAGGGCGGCCCGGCCGATAGCTCGAGGCCGACGGGAATCCCGTCGACGATCCGTGTCCTGTGACCAATGCCGAGTCATTGTCTTGTCGCTCCTCCGGTCTCCGTCTGCGCTTCAGGTTTCTCTGGGCACGAAACTATATCCAACTTACACGCCCATATGAAAGACTTAAGGCTTGGTTAAAGCGCCTGTTTTCTTGGTAAAATCGACTACTACCGCTTCGCAACGAAGCGACGCACCGAATCAGGACAGGAGCGTGGGAGATCTCGATGGAATCGCCGGTACTCGGTCGGGCTCAAACCGAGGCGATCTCGAAACGTGTGATCGAAGTTCGCATGATCCGACCAGCCGACCTGCTGACAGATCTCGCTGATTCTGAGGACGGTGGTCTCCAATAGACGGGTCGCTTCCTCCAGGCGGCGCCCGGTCAGGTATTGCTGGAAAGACACTCCAACCTCCTGTTTGAAGAGCGTCCGGAACCGCGACGGACTGAGAGCCAGTTCCCTGGCGATCGCGGTGAGCCGCATGCGCTGGGAGAGCCGCCGTTCGAGAAGTTCGAGCGCTTTCGCGATGCGGGGATCTTCGACACTCGGCAAAGGCCGAGGAGGTCGCTGGTTCAGGAGGTGGAGCGGTACGAGCGCAAAGCTCGGACGGAGACGTCTCATGGCAGCGATCCCCTCCTGTGCCGTGGAAGGGAAGCCTCTATCCGGGTATAGACAGGCCGTTCGGCCTCGAATGGGGCGTCGGTCATCGATCCGATCAACGCAACGGGGCGGGAAACCCAGAAGGGAATATAGCGTCGGACGAGTATTTCTGCAACTCTTTTTCGCTGACACTCCTTTTCGCTGGACACTCGCTGGTCGGCGCGATACCGGGTGGAACCCGTATCGGAACGGGAGGCTCGCGCGGAGATTTCGGCATCCTGAACCTCGCGCAGGGTGCCGTCATTCTGATCTTTGGGGACCAGAAGGTAAAGACTGACCGGAACCTGCCGATGTTGAGAATCGGTGGTGTCCGACGGAAGAGGATGCCGAACCGGAAGATCACCGGGGTCTTCTCCTCCGACAGGAGGCCCGGTCGGCAGGCGTGTGGCGGGGCCAGGCACCGGCGGGCGCGGCGGCGATCGGAGCAGGGTGAGTCGATCATGCAAACACGACGGTTCTTCTTCCGCAGGCTGGCCAAGAAAACCTGCCAACTTGGCAGAGGGGTGGCAGGCCATCGATACGTTTCACTTCGGGGACTCAGGAAAATGGAGGACCGAAAGCTCGAGGAGAGCGTGCCGGTCTTTTCCGAAAATGCAGACTGGAAGATAGGCGCCGCAAGGATCCATCGCTGGGACGACGCGAGCAACTCCTGGGTTCTGTTCCGGGAATTGAAACCGACCGAATCGATGGTCGTCCGCATGATCCTTGCCTCGATCCCCCTATCGGAGATCGCAGTCAGGCTTTCTGCAGTCTCCGGCCTGCCGCACGAGGTAGCCTGGGATGCCGTGAAGGCGATTTTCCTCGAGTGCGCTGAAGGGGGTTTCTGCCATCCGTCCCAGCCTCCAGATCCGGAGGACGGCGAAGCATGAGCCCTGCCGGGGAACGCAGATTTCTGAGGTTTCGCGAAAGGTCTTCGTTGGAGATAATGGCGTCATGACGAACGCGACGAACCGACGGACATTTCTGGGTACCACAGCTGCCATGGCGCTCGCTTCGGGAAGCCGGCTGAGGGCGGCGGCGCGGACAGCCCCTGGTGAGCTTCACCTCGGCGTAGCCAGCTATTCGCTGCGCAACTTTCCCCGGAACAGGGCGATCGAAATGCTGAAGGAACTCGGGGTCAACCGGGTCAGCATCAAGTCGTTCCATCTTCCCTACGAGGGATCTCCTGAGGAGACGAGGCAGGGAGCCCAGGAATTCCGGGATGCCGGAATCGAGGTGCTCAGCGGCGGGAACATCGACCTGACCGATCCCTCGAAGCTGCGAGACATGTTCGACTACGCGAAGAACGCCGGGCTACCGATGATGGTCTGCGCGCCCAGCCACGAAACGCTCGACCAGGTCGAGAAGCTGGCGCGCGAGTATGACATCAAGATCGCCATCCACAACCATGGTCCCGAAGACAACCGTTTCCCCAGCCCCGAGAGCGTCCTCGACGCGATCGATGGACGGGACCGGAGGATGGGGCTATGCATCGATCTCGGCCATACGGCCCGTACGGGAGACAATGTCGTTGAGTCGATCCGCCGGACGGGGCCGAGACTTTTCGACGTCCACATCAAGGACCTTCGCGACATGATGGATCGTGACAGTCAGGTTGCCGTGGGCGACGGAGCCATGCCGGTGGCCTCGATCTTCCGAGAGCTTCTGGCAATGAACTACCAGGGCGGAGTCATGCTCGAGTACGAGATCCATCCGGATGACCCCGTACCCGGCATGATGAAGTCGCTGGCCTATATGCATGGCGTCCTCGACGGCCTGGCCTGACCGCTGCCCAAACGAGCGGATGAACATCGGCCGAGTCGGATCTTCCGCCGCGGACCGACGAACGCGCTGACCTCCGACCCGCTATCCGCTGGGTTTCTTCGGCCTCTGCAAGCACTGCGCTGCCGGGCTGTGACGTCGGAGGTCGGAATCAGGCCACGGTCAGAGAGTGCAGGCGATCGAGAAAGGCATGCTGGGCCTCGCTGAGCTTCCGGCGTGCCTCCTGCAGTTCGAAGAATTCGCCCCGATCGACTTCGGGGAACGCCTGCCGACGGCCGGAGTGAGGCGGCCACTCCATCTCGAAGGTGTTGCTGTTGAGCTCGATATCCTGATCAGGCTGCACCTCGAAGGCCCAGGCTCGAACGATCTTTCCACCCTTCTGCCGGATTTCTCCGAGCTCCTGGAAGGGCCCCTCCGGGCGGGTCCCGACCTCTTCCTCGAATTCGCGTCTGGCTGTCTCGAGCGGATCCTCGTCCCCTTCGATCTCGCCCTTCGGTATGGTCCAGGCGCCCTCATCGCGCCTGGAGAAGAAAGGGCCGCCGGGGTGCACCAGGAACACGTCCAGCTCGCTCTCGCGGGTGCGGTACATCAGAAGGCCGGCACTCGGCTTGGACATGCGTCCATGATACGGAATCGGCGGGTCGTCGTGGAAGAAACAGGGCTCCGGGAGGCTGCTCCCGACCGTCTTGATGGGGACCGGACCCAGTCCGGCATGGGTGACATCGGCAAATCCCCGCCGATCAGCGGTTCCCCTTTTCCGGCAGTTGTTTGGCGAGAAAGCGGGTGATATCGCGGATCATGTCCGGGCTCACCGTATGAGCGACCCCCGGGTAGAGTTTGAATTCTGATTCGAGTCCTGCTGCCGCGTAGAGGGACCGGGCATCGTCCCATCGCTCGACCGGCGTTGTGCCGAAGAGACGATCGATCAGTCGGCGGTCCTGCTCCTCGTAACCATCCTGATAGTCGACCGAGTCGTTTTCGTCCGCATCGCCCATGAAGACCAGCAGAGGAACTTTGCGGAGCTCGGCCAGGTCGACCGGTCGGCCCGTCAATTTGCGCACATCTGCGATGCCGATCGGATATCTGAGTCGGGAACCGTGCCACTTTGAGACCGGAGCGATCGGCCAACCGCCGGGAGAGCCGATGGCCGCGGCCAGGACGCGGTCCGGATGCAGGAATGTGAACCGGTTGGCGAACATCCCGGATGCGGAGAAGCCGATGAGAGCGACCTTGCGGCCGACCTTCCAAGACCGGCTTTCAAGGCGGCTCGCCGCATCGTCCACCATGGCGACCAGCTGCAGGTCGAGCCGTTCCAGACCGGGCAGATCGGTCGTGAGGCAATCCCGATCCAAGGCATGCGTGTACAGATGAGGGTGCTCTGAGGGACGCGGAAATACCGGTGAGAGGATGATGGTCCCAAGGGCCTCGGCCAAGGGTCCGTAGTTTCGCTCCATGGCCTGCAGCAGCTGTTCCTCCTGAAATGACAGCTCGCTCGAGGTTTGACCGCTGTTGTTGGGGATGACGAGCAGCTGTACGGTTTCACCCCTGTCGGCCTGCAGCCGGGCCCGCTCGGAGACGTAGAGATAGTAGGGCCAATCGAAGCCGGCTTCGGCGTCGGCCTCGATTCGGGTCGCGCCCTGAGCGGCTGCAAAGAAGAAGCAGAGGATGAACCAGTGCCATGGCGAATGGTTTCGTTGCCAACAACCCATCGTGTGAAGATTAGCAATTCCGGACTCCTCCTGTCAGCCTCCGGCCGCTCCTCCAATCCGGCGGCGCGGTTCGACATCGGGCCCTGATCGTGCTCCGTCTTTCGTGTCCGAGGAGGCGGCCGCCGGAGAAACGTCGTATGATAGCCGCACATGGGTCGAGCCAACAGGAATGCCCTTCTCGGCACCGTCACGCTCGTTCTTCTTCTGGCGCTCGGCGGGGTCGGCTACCGCCTCCTCCAGGCGGATCAGGTCGGGGAAGAAGGTGCGCGCCTTGCCGAAGCGATGGAGATCCGGCCCGGTCAGGTGCTGGCCGACGTCGGAGCGGGTGACGGTGAGTGGAGTGAATTCCTGGCCTCCAGGGTCGGCCCCGAGGGAAAGGTCTTCTCGACGGAAGTCGACGAAGCCAAGTTCCATCGTCTTCAGCAGCGTGCCGCAGAATCGGAGTTCGGGAATATCCATGTGATTTTGGGGACGCAGAACGAGATCGGACTTCCTGCAGGATGCTGCGACGGGATTCTCCTGCGCAGGGTGTACCACCACTTCGAGCATCCTGAGGTCATGCTGGCCGACCTCTACAGAGCGCTCAAGACCTCCGGCGTCCTGGCGGTCATCGATTTCAACCCCACGGGGCGATTCCCGCTGACCAATGTCCCGACCTTCCGCCATGGTCACGGTGTTCCGCTCGAAACCACGTCACGGGAGATTCGGGCGGCGGGATTCGAACAGATTCGTCGAATCGCCCCCTGGACCGACTGGGACGCGACTTACCTTCTTCTGTTTCGCAAGGAATGATGTCAATGCAGCTCGACCTCAGACTGCTCGAAGTCTTTTGCAGCGTCTATGCGGAGCTGAGCTTCTCGAAAGCCGGGGCAAAGCTGCACGTTTCACAACCGACCGTGAGCAGTCACGTCAGAAGCCTCGAGGAAAGTCTGGGTGTCCGGCTTTTCGACCGTCTGCCGCGCCGGATCCTCCCGACCGCTGCAGGACGGCTTCTCTATCGACATGGAGAGGCCATCCTGAATCAGCGTCGGATTGCCTTGCAGGAGATTCAGGCATTCCTCGAACGGATGGAGGGCACCCTGGTCGTTTCGGCCAGCACGGTGCCCGGCGAATACTTGTTGCCCGCATTGGCTGCGCGATTTCGTCGTGACCACCCCCATGCGGAAATCGAATTGAGGATTTCCGATTCCGAGACGGCCGCTCGAGAAGTTGCCAAAGGGATCTCCGAAATCGGTTTCGTCGGAGCCCGGCTGAAGATCCCGGGCCTCAGGTTCGAGCTTCTGGGGTCGGACGAACTCGTGATCATCGGTCCCGCGGAAGACGGGGCCGGTCGGCTGCCTCGAACATTGGATGAGCTGGCCCGGGAGCCTTTCCTGGCCAGGGAACCCGGTTCCGGTACACGCGTCACCTTCGAGGAGAGGATCGGCAGGAATCTCGACGACTTCAACATCGTCGCCCGCTTCACGACGACGAATGCCGTCAAGGAGGCAGTGAAGGTCGGACTGGGCTTTTCGGTGGTGTCGTACCTTGCGGTCCGGTCGGAACTGAAAAGTGGTGTTTTGAGGCAGGTCACGCTGGAGGGAGTGGGGGACCTCCAACGTGACCTTTTCCTCGTCTTCGCCCCCCGATTGACGCTCTCTCCGCTGGCCGAGCAATTTCTCGAGCACTCCCGCCAGGAGGTCCCGCGGGGTTGAGTTCCGTCGCGCCGCCGGCGACCCCTTCACTTGGTCGAGGCTGTCGACGACGGCTCTTGTGGATCCACATCCCGGAATGAGAACCCATAAGACAGGTTTCTGATCGGCTTGCCATCGACCTCCGCATAGGGATAGACGAAATAGTTCAGAGGCGGGCCCTGCTGTTTTGGACGAAGGACCAGATCTCGGCCCGTTGTGAACTGGACGCGATTCTCATCGTGCCCGCCGAAGTAGTAATTCCTCTTCTCCGGGTGTTTCCACGCCTCACTGGCATCGACCGGTACCCAGCCGTAGCCGTTCAGGTAGAACTCGGCCCAACAGTGGTATCCGGCGATCGTCCCCGCTCGCCGGTTCTCCGGAATTGGAAAGCCGATCGAGAATCGCGCCGGGATTCCGAGGGCACGGGAGAACCCGATGAAGAAGGCGTGGAAGTCGGTACAGTTGCCGCGCTTCTCGTCGCAGACGTACAGAAGGTCCCCGTGACCCCACCCCTGTCCGCTTTTGTCGTATTTCAGGTGGGCGATGGCATAGTCATAGATGGCCCGTGCCTTTTCCGCCGCTGTCGTCTTCCCCGCGGCAATTTTCCTGGCCTGTTCCCGTATCGCGTCGTTCAACGGTACCAGCGTATCCGGATGAAGGTACCGCTCCACGGAGGCAGGCAGGGGGCTGTTGTCTGCTGCTGCGAAGAAGTCCCGGTGAATGTTCTCGCGCCTGGCTACGCGGAACTTCAGGGTCAGCTCGATCGGTTCTCCGTGGGCGGGGGAGGAGACGTAGTAGATCAGGTTTCCATGAACCGGCTCTTCGTAAACCATTCCCTGGGCCGTCCCTTCCACATGAACGTCGGAAATCTCTTGGTGGGCATCCGCGTGGGGATAGGGGATCCACAGTCGAACCGTCTTCCCGCCGGCCGGGAGGTCCTTGACCTCGACATGGTAGGTGAACTCGAATTGACGGCTCTGCAGCTTCGAATCTGCGGAAGGCGGTCGACCCCACCCGGATGAAAGTAAGGCAATGCAGACAAGGGTCCAAAGAGAAAGCAGGCGTCGTTTTCGTTTCACGGTCACATCCTTCAATCGCCACAATGTCGAATTCCGAACCGGCGTGGGACCATCGAATGTCCTGTCGTCAGAATCCGTACTGGAAGAAAATGTTTACACGGTTGTCGATGCCCTGGGAGAGGCCCTTGAATTGGGTGATCCAGTAGAGGTAGTCCATGCCGATCAGGAATCCGCCCCCCGGTCGGAATCGGTTACCGAGGTAGAAGGCGGTATTTCGGGTTCGGCCTCCATCGGGGATGTCCATGTCGACAGGGTCATCGGTCGAGAATCCCGGGTGGATCGACCAGCGCGTCGAAACCTGGAGCGCAAGTTCTGACCATCCTCCCCGGCTCCGTACCTCGCGGCCGGTCAACGGATTGACTCCCTGGCCGATGCCGCCGCGGACGTCGGCCAGATTGCGTCCCCACCAGCCTTCTCCCTGGAGTGCGAGACGGTTGGCCAGCGGCAGTCTGAAGTCCAGATTGACCGCCTGGACATGGAACTCGTTCCTTCCATCCACGAGTTGACTCGTCGTGAACCAGCCGTAGTACCCAGAAACGCCGACCGAGGCAGCTTGCCCGTCCGTCCAGGACGTGTGGGAGAAGCCCAGCCTACCCTCCAGTGCCGGGCGGCTCGATTCCTCTCCGTCGCGGTAGCCGTTGTTGTCGAGATCCTGGAGATTGACGGCGCCGTTCAGCCCGACACCGACCGTGGCGGTGAGTTGACTGTCTTCCCACTTTGGCGTGAATTCGGCGCGAAGCTGGGGACGGCGATCGCCCAGGTTTCCGGCCCACCACATCAAATCATCGCTGTTGACCGTTGGATAAAGCGGCGAGAAGGCATCCCAGGTCTGACCGCCGAGAAGGGAAGCGTGACGCCAGCTCAGCTTGAAGAATGCATGGCGGATCCGTGGGATCTGTCGCGACTCGGATCCACCATTCTCAAAGTCGGTTTCGAGTCTGCCGCTCAACGAGGCATTGCCGAGTCCTTCCACGAGGGGGCCTTTGAAGTCGAGGCCGAGTCGTGTCAGCCGGGGATGGATCGTAAAGTTCCCACGGTCGTTCTGGGGAAGATCGGGAGAAGTGACGAACAGAATCGTCTGACCGTTGTTCGGCCGCTGTGAATCCATATCGAGGTCGACGCGGAGGAATCCATAGAGTCTCACGCGATCATCCCCTCCCAGCAGATCGGGCCAGAGCACGTGGTCAGCGGCGGGCGCCTCGGCGACGGGAGTCGATCCCGCCGGAGTCGAGGCGACCGCCGGCGACGAATCGCTGATGACGTCCATGCCGACCGGTTTGGAGAGGGCCGCCTGAGGAAGCCTGGTCATTTCCGCCGCCGGGATGGAAGGCGGAGGTGGCACGTCCGGGCGACCGACGGCTGCCTCGGGGGCTGCCTTGACCAGCCGCCGTACCTGCTCCTGGAGTCCCTCCAACCGTGCTCTCATTTGCCGGTTGTCTCGTTCGAGTTGCGAGACGCGTGCCTTGAGATCGTCGATCTCGGAATGTCCGTCTCGATCCGACCCGAGGGCGGGAACCACGAAAAGGCACGGGATCAAGAGCAGTGACAGAGTCATTCGACGCATTCGGATTCTCCTGCTGGCTGAGTGGCGTGTGCTGCAAAGCACCGCAGATGGAAGACACTTATAAAGGCGTGTTGCTCTATGCGTCAAATTGTTTGTTTCTATGAATACACTTGTTATGAGGCAAATTTCTCGATAGCTCGCCTCCGCGGCAAGCATCTGCATGCGGCAGGAAGGAAACCCGCGGACTTTCGGTGGATCGGGATCGCATCCCTCTGGGGCTGGAGCCGGGATGCGGTGTGCTGAGATGGAAAGCCTGGTTGTCCAGAAGACGTGAGACGCGCAAGGTCTCGGGAGGGAGAGGAGTCTGGACACGGAACCACCGGGGGTTGTGGACCATCCCCCGGCGGTACGAAAGGGTTTTGTCGGAGTTAGGATCCGACGAACGGGAAGCTAGAAACCGCTTCGCGAAACGCGAACCGTGATCTTGGCGACAGGGTTTTTCCAGTCGAGTTCGGCGGCATCCAGGTCGCCGACGCCCTGAAAGCCGGGGCTGATGTAGACATAGCCCTCTGCTCCGTCCGTCATGCGCATACCGGCGCCGCAGCCACCCACGTAGTCGCAGAGCTCGTTATTGACTTCCGATCCGGCATCATAGGCGGGAGCCATGAACACCCTGGAGTAAGAGCTGTAGAAATAGGGTACGAAGTTGGGCACCGTTTCCCCGTTGAGCGCGAAAAAGCTGTCATTGGTGATTCCCAACATGCCGGCAACACTGATCCGACGGCCGTTGAAACCACTGCCGCCGTCCAGCATGACGGTTCGAGACTCCCCCGGGCCGTACGGTGCGTCTCCAGCCACCTGAATGTCGAAGACGTGAGGATTGCCGGTCAAAGCGGCTACCAGAGGTCCGGTGTTTCCGGTCTCGGCGATCGACCAGATCTCTTCAGTGGACGGTTCGCCCAGTGTGAAGATCGGGTCGAGTTGCGAGTCGTGCAGGATGACTGCGGTAGGTGAGAAGGGTTGCCCTTTTGTGAGATTGGTGATGGTCACCTCATACTGGAGCCCCGCGGCCATCGCCACGCCGGACATGAGTACGAAGAGACCTGTCAAAACGATTCCAAACGAACCAAACTTCTTCATTTTTTCCTCCTAAGATTGTGAATCGGGTGAACGTTGCTTTTGACTGGTTCTTTGCAGGAGCGGCAAAGAAGGTTACGAAGAAGTTGGGAATATCCCACAGACGGGTGGACCCGCCGACATGGCCTTATCGGCCCGAAGCAGGGAGGAAGCCAGTCACTTCGTGGCGGGCGGCATCGCGATGTAGTCGACGGGGATCTCGCCGGTCAGAGAACCGAGCCAGACGACGATGGATGCGGTCTCCCGCGGTGTCAGGCGTCGACCCAGCTGATACTCGCTCATCTGTCCGACTGCGCCGTCGAGAGTGGCCACAGATCCGTTGTGGTAGTAAGGTGCGGTTTCGGCCACATTGCGCAGGGATGGCACCTTGAAGAGCATCTTGTCGCTGTCCCGTTTCGTGACGCGATAGCGCCCGAGGTCCGTCGTGTCGGTCCAGGGTTTCATGGCCCCCATCTTCTGAAACAGGTCCCCACCCAGATAGGGCCCGTTGTGACAGCCCTGGCATCCGATCTCCATGAACTTGGCGAAACCGGCCTGTTCGCCGGCGCTCAGGGCGGAGGAATCCCCGTTCAGGAAACGGTCCCAGCGGCCGGGCGTGAGCAGCTTGCGTTCGAAGGCGCCGATGGCCAGCCCGACATTGTCGAGGCTGATGGGGTTCGGATCGTCCGGAAAGGCCGCCTGGAATGCCTCTTGATATCCGGGGACCTCCGACAATCTAGCAACCAGCTCCTCCTCGCTCGCGATCGCCATCTCGACCGGATTCATGACGGGGCCCTTGGCCTGCTCTTCCACATGGGGCGCCCGTCCATCCCAGAACTGAACGAAATGCCCCGCGGCGTTGTAGACGGAAGGGGCATTTCGATCTCCGAGCTGCTGAAGATGCCCGTCCGAGACCGGCTGAGAATCTACGCCGTACTTCTGGAGATCGTGGCAGGAATTGCAGGAGATGTCCTGATCGGCCGACAGGAGGGTGTCGTAGTAGAGCATTCTCCCAAGGTCGATCTTCTCCTGAGTCAGTTCGTAATCGGGCGATTCCACAACCTCCGGCAACGGACCGAAAATCGAGAGTTGTTCCGCCCTGATCTTCGCTTCCTTCGTCGAGGCCGAGTCGTTCGTGCCGCAACCGAAAACCGCCAACATGGCGCAGAGGACGAGAGCCGATGGGAAAAATGGGCTTCGAGCGTGCATGACCTTTCTCCTCCGCCGGAGTCTGGCACCAAACCGGGGTTTTGACAAGAGGAATCAGAGCCTGCGGGGCAATCCGGCCAAGAGGATATGACGAAACGGTGGGACCATGAAACGGCGTCTGTACGTGCCGGACCGCATGAGGTCGCACATGCCCCGCCTGCCACCAACCGTCCCATCCTTTCGAGCTCTCCCATTACAATGGAAGGAACGTGCTCGAAATATTCGTGATTCGAAACGACGCAACCGCCGACGGTATCCGAGATCGGCTGGAGGAAATGGTCCTTGCCCATCGGGTGACCGAGGTCGCGTCCCCGGACGAGATATTCCGCTTCGCAGTTGCCGGCCCTGAAGGATGGTGAGAGGACAATCGTCGGAATCCATGCTATAGAAAAGTACCTGGAAGAGCTCCAGGACCAGGCGGAGGAGTGGAACCGATTCCAGTCAGATGCCTGTTACGTCGACGATGACGGAAAGGCCTGCTGATGTTTCTCGACGTCAACGGCTTCCGCCTCAGGAGAAAGGGCAGATCATGGGAACCAACCGACGGGATTTCTTGAAGACGGGAGCGGCTGCGGCAACGGCTCTCTCATGGGGACGAGTTCTCGGCGCTAATGACCGAATCCGGCTCGGCGCCATCGGCACGGGCGGACGTTGCCAGTACCTGCTGCGCTTGTTGAAGCAGCTGAATCGGACGGATCTGGTCGCCGTCTGCGACGTTTACGGCCCGCGCCGGGCCGAGGCGCGACAGAAGTCTGGCCCGGACGCAAAGGAATATGTCGACTACCGCGAGCTTCTCGATCGACAGGATCTGGACGCCGTGATCATTGGAGTTCCAGATCACTGGCATGTTCCGGTCACGGTCGATGCCGTCGAAGCCGGGAAAGATGTTTACCTCGAAAAACCGGTCACGCACAGCATTGCCGAGGGGGATCGTCTGCTGAAAGCCGTCGGAGAGAGCGACCGCGTCGTCCAGACCGGCACGCAGCAGCGAAGCTGGCCTCACTTCATCGAAGCGGGGGAGCGGATTCGCTCCGGAGAGCTCGGCACGATCACACTCGTCAAGACATTCTGGTATCAGAGCTATCTCAAAAGGGCCGATGTCGCCGATCGCGAAGTCGATCGGAATCAGCTCGACTGGAAGCGCTGGCTCGGCACCGCCCCGCAGCAACCCTTCGACAAGGAGCGGTTCTTCAACTGGAGGTGGTTCTGGGACTTCGGCGGCGGTGCTTTGACTGACCTGTTCACGCACTGGGTGGACGTCGCCCACTGGTACATGGGTCAGGATCGGCCGCTCGCCGTTCAGGGGATGGGAGATGTCCACGTGCTGCATCATCTCCAGTGTCCCGACACCGTCTCTGCGGCGCTTCGTTACCCCGGCGATTTCACGGTCCAGTACACCGGTACCATGATCGGTTACCTCGAGGGCGGGGGATTGAACTTCCGAGGTACGAAGGGGATGCTCAAGCTTTATCGTGCGGGCTACGCCCTCTATCCGGAGCTCTCGAGCTATTCCGAGGACCCGACGAACGACCAGCCTTCGGTCGAAGTGAAATCCAAAGGAGACGGGACCGCCGACCACCTGGCGAACTTCCTGGACTGCATCCGGTCGAGAAAGCAGCCCAATGCACCCGTTGGCGTCGGAGTCGCTGCGGCTCGGGCAGGCCACCTCGCGAATCAGGCCATCCGCAGTGAATCGTGGGTGCGGACCTGAGGCGGAAATCCCCGGATCATTTCCCGCGAAAGCTTTCCGGCGGCCCCAGGTAGCTGGGACGGACACCCCCCGCGTCGATGACCAGTTTCTGCAGATCGATGCCGGGGTCTATCATCCAAATCTTCAGTAGGTGTTCTCCCGGCTCCTGAACGGTATGCTCCGAGACGCCGATGCGGATGTTTCTCCGGACGGCCTCTTCCCAGGCGCGATTCGTGTCGTCGGCCAGGACGTTGACGACTTGCGGAGGAGCGTCATCGAACGAGACGCCATAGCGAAGTCCGCCGTTTCGATTGTAGTCCAACGTGGGTGAGACGAAGGCCTTCACCTGAAGCTTGCCGGTATCGAAGAGATAGACGCGGTAGATCAGGCGCGGGCTGTCGTCGCCGACCGGCTGGGACGCGGCAGTGACCGGGACGGGAGTCATGGCCGAGAGCGTTCTTCCCAGAATCGGGATGCGCTCCCAGTGGATCGAGTCCTCCTTGATCGCCTGGGTGTAATGTTCGGCCTCGATCGAGACGTAGCCGTCGCTTTCGACGAAGCCGCGGACCTGGCCGGGTGTCGGTGTCTTCGGATTCCTTACGACGGCATGGATGACGACTTGGGAATTTCCCGGACCGGTGATGATTACGGAAACCCGCTGGACGCCGGACGGAGCCTTTCGCCAGTCGACACTGAGCCACACGCGCTGTTCTGCGTCCAGCGTCCCTTGACGAGGAGTGGCAGTCAGCCAGGACGCGTGCGGGTCGACCTCGTAACGGAACGCCTCCTGCCCACGATTGAAGATCTCGAGGTAATGAGTTGAATTCTGGAACGGACTGAATTCCGGCAGTACTGCCTCACTCGGTTCTCTGGGCCACCAGGCTTTCGATCCTTCAATCGCAACTCCCATCTCGGCCGGCTGGGGAAGCTGGATCTCGGACACTTTCGGCATCACGTTCTTGGGCGGCTCTTGCCAATTGGTATAGCCGACGTGAGTCTGGTCCATCATGTGATTCCACTTTCCGTCGGCCATCTTGTGGTTGTAGTGATCGGAGAGTTCTGCGTCTCGGGCGAAAAGCCGTCTGGCTCTTTCGGCCAGTTCGTTGGTGGTCGCCCGGCCCTGCTTTGCGTAGAGATGGTTCCGTCCCACAGTGACGTAGAGTTCAGTCAGGTTGGCGCAAGTCTGAACCGGGTAGAGAACGAGCTGAAAGAAGGCGTCCCGATCCTCTTCGGGAAGTGTCCGGTAGATCTTTTCGGCCTCGCTCGCGAGGGCGTCATATTCGTCGACAACCCGTTCGGCTTCCCGGTAGTTCACGAGACTGTAGGTGTCCGGAGACAGTAATTCAGGTTTTCGGCGGCTGTTGTACTTCGTGTACTTCGTCAGGATCGTTGCGATCTCTTCCGCGTGATCCGGGCCGAACTGTTGCCTGGCCCACAGCCGCGTGTATTCAGGCAGACGATCGGCCGGCCAGCGGGACGGATTCCAGGCGTAATCCAGGAAGAACTGGGTCGGGAACTCTATCGGTTTGATGTCACCCACGTTGACGATCCAGATCCGGTCGACTCCGTGTTCGTAGGCGAGGTGCATCTGCTCCCAGACTCTCGGTATGGGATTCGTATTGAGCCACTTATAGTTCCTCGGTCCGCCGACGTAGTCGAAGTGGTAATAGATGCCGTAGCCACCGGAGCGGGGCTTTGCATCCACCTTCGGCAGCATCCGGATATTTCCCCAGTTGTCGTCGCAGAGCAGGAGTGTCACCTCGTCGGGGACCCGCATGCCCTTTTCGTAGTACTCCTGGACCTCTTTGTAGAGCGCCCAGACCTGAGGAATCTCGGAGGGGTCCTTGCCCGTAACCTGTTTCAAGATCTTCCTCTGGTCCGCCACGATCCGTTCCAGGAGCTCGATGTTGGCCCCCTTGGTCATCGGCTTGTCCCCGTCTCCGCGCATTCCGACGGTCACGATGCTTTCATGGGAATCCATGTGCTGGATGCCTTTCCGCCAGAACTCACGCAGTGTCTTTCCGTTGGTCTCGTAGTTCCAGGGACCCGAGCCGAAGATCTTCCATTCCTGCTGGGACCGCATCATGGGTTCGTGGTGTGAAGTGCCCATGACGATTCCCATTTCGTCGGCCAGTTTCGGATTGGCGGGATCATCGGTGTTGAAAGACTTGCCCCACATCGCGGGCCAAAGGTAGTTACCCCTCATTCGAAGAATGAGTTCGAAAACCTTCTGGTAGAACTTGTGATTGAATCCTCCGAAGGTCTCCTCGACCCAGCCGGACAGTGCCGGCGCCTCATCATTGATGAAGATGCCGCGGTAGCGGACGGCGGGTTCCCCGTCGGAGTGCGGACCCGGAAGTACATAGAGATTTGGGCGGTGCGGGCTGGGGACATCGGCCCACCAGTACCAGGGTGAGACACCGATCTGAGAGGACAGGTCGAACATTCCGTAGATCGTGCCCCGCTTATCGCTTCCGGTGATGATCAGCGCCCTTTCCACCTCGGGCATAATCCGGGGAAACGGGTTGTCGACACTCTCGATGAGGAAGGTCTCTCTGCGCCCGCTGATCTGAGAGACGTCGAGCCTGTGATTGCGAACCATCTGGTCGATGAGGGGACTGTGACTGAGGGTTCCGATCAGGACGATCTGCCTTGCCTTTCCGAAGTTGTCCAGGAACAAGGGGGGAGGCGTCCCTGCCACACGACCGATGTCTTCTCGGAACATGGTCGCGACGAGTCGGATACCGGGCCAATCCAGGGAACTGACGTACAAGGGGGTCGGCTGTCCGTTCGTTGCGAGAGGAAATCTGCCGTTGGCGCTATTGTCCGAGACGTAAGACGGCTCCCCTATGGCCCCTCGGGCAGGAACTGCGGCCAGGGCGCAGATCAGAAGAAAGGGGAAAAGATACGGGAGGGCAGGGATTTTCGGAACTCTACGTTTCATCGATCCAGTCCGGGTCAGGGGGTTCTGTTACCTGTACATGTTATCAATTCGAGCAATGCCAAGGTGTTCCGCGACGGAGTGCTCGAGCTGTCGTGGTCGGATCCCGAGGGCTTTCGCGGTGAGCCGGGAATCAGGCGAAACCGTGGCGGTCGTCGAGCCTCGTCCGTGTCGTAGCCGCCGGATTCCGATTGCCTGGCGAGGCTGCCCGGCTTAGACTGCCGCCATGAACCGAAGATCTACCGGCCTGTTGCTTACTTTCGAATTGGCTCTGGTCCTGGCCATTGTTGCGGCACAAACAGTCCCGGACATGGCGCGCGGGTATTTCCGGTTTCCCGCGATCCACGCAGACACCATGGCTTTCACGGCCGAGGGGGATCTCTGGATCGTAGGCATTGACGGTGGCGTGGCCCGTCGATTGACGACTCATCCGGCCGAAGAAGACCGGCCGGCTCTCTCACCCGACGGAAAGACAGTGGCCTTTTGTGCCTCCTACGAGGGACCCAGAGAGGTCTACTCGATGCCGGTTGCGGGCGGAACGCCCAAACGTCACACTTTCGACGGTGGAAGCGCGTCTGTTGTCGGATGGACTCCCGACGGTCGGATTCTCTACACTACCCGTCGATTCTCCACTCTACCGAACAATCAACTCGTCGCCGTCGACCCCACGACAAACAGTCGGACCTGCATTCCTCTGGCCCAGGCGAGTCAGGGCGCATACGACCCTTCGGGCAAGGTCCTCTTCTTCACTCGCCTACCGTTCCAGGGAAGCCATACACGACGCTACCAGGGCGGCTCGGTCGAGAACCTGTGGAAATATGCCTCGGGCGATACGGAAGCGGTGCCGCTGACGTCCGACTGTCCGACCACGAGCAAGGATGCGATGCCGTGGAATGGACGCATCTACTTTGCGAGCGACCGCGACGGCGTCATGAACATCTGGTCTATGGACGAAAACGGCGCCGATGTCCGCGAGCATACACACTATACCGATTTAAATGTTCAGTCCCCCTCGCTCGACGACGGGCGCATCGTCTACCAGCACGGGGCTGACATCTGGATGCTCGACATCGCAAGCGGCCAGGATCGCCGGGTTCCCATCAGACTGGCTTCCGATTTCGACCAGCTTCGAGAGAAGTGGGTGACAAAGCCGCTCGAGTACGTGACGGCCGCCCATCTCTCGCCGAAAGGTGATCGGATCGTCTTCACGGCCAGAGGGCAGGTCTTCGTCCTGCCGGTTGTTCAGGGACGGCTGGTCGAGGCCACACGTTCGAAGGGGGTCCGATATCGATCCGCTGTCTTCATGCCGGACGGCGAAGATCTGCTCACCCTGTCGGATCAGAGCGGTGAGATCGAGCTTTGGACGGTTCCTGCAAACGGCGTCGGTTCCGCGCGTCAGTTGACCACCGACGGCAAGGTGCTGCGATGGGAGGCGATGCCCTCGCCCGACGGCAAGTTCATCGCGCATCATGACAAGGACCAGCAACTCTGGATCTATGACGTCGAGGCCGGGACGGAGAAGCTGATCGAGACCTGCTTGGACGGTGAGTTTTCAGACCTGAGCTGGGCTCCCGACAGTCGCTGGTTCGCCTTCGTCGAACCTGGATCCAACACATTTTCGCGCATCCGAATCTACAGCGTCCAGACGGGCCGGATCACCGATCTGTCGAGCGACCGCTACGACAGTTACTCCCCCGCCTGGAGCCCCGACGGAATGTGGATCTACTTTTTGTCGGATCGCAATTTCGAATCGCTCGTACGAAGTCCCTGGGGTTCTCGTCAGCCGGAACCCTTCTTCGACAAACAGACCCGAATCTATCAGGTAGCCCTTCGCAAAGACCTTCGTTCGCCCTTTCAACCCGATGACGAATTAACAGCGGAGGCAGTCGCCTCGGAAGACAAGACGAAGGACAAGGGAAAATCGTCGGCGGAAGCGCAGTCCCAGGGAACGGCGGAGTCTTCGGCCGAATCGGACAAGGAGGGTCCGAAGCCCGTAGGGATCGATCTGGAAGGCTTGTCGACGAGACTGATCGAGCTTCCCGTCCCGGCCGGTAATTACGGATCCCTGTCGCTGGACTCCAAACGCCTTTATTGGCTGTCGCGGGAGACGAGTCTGGAAGGCAAGCGTTCTTTGACCGTCCTGGAGATCAAGAACGTCGACCCCAAAC
This sequence comes from uncultured Acidobacteriota bacterium, assembly GCA_963823995.1. Taxonomy (GTDB): domain Bacteria; phylum Acidobacteriota; class UBA6911; order RPQK01; family JAPXNP01; genus JARRKC01. The sequence goes on along the minus strand of CAWGNQ010000005.1, from coordinate 1,471,849 downwards.
CGGAGACGCTCTTGGCCGATGTCAGAAGCTATGAGCTTTCCGGTAACCGCAAGAAGATCATGATTCGAAAGGGAGAGGACTTCTACGTATTCGACGCCGGGTCGAAGGCGCCCTCAGACCTCGGGAAAACCAAAGTGGACTTGTCGGGCTGGTCCTTCTCGCTCGATCCCGAGGAACAGTGGGCCCAGATGTACAACGAGGCCTGGAGACTCGAGCGCGACTACTTCTACGATCGCGATATGCACGGTCTGGATTGGCCGGCGATCCGCGAGAAGTATCGTCCTCTGGCCGAGCGAGTCACCGATCGCGGCGAGCTCAACGATGTTCTGGCACAGATGGTGAGCGAATTGTCGGCGCTCCACATCTTCGTCCGGGGAGGAGACCTTCGCAAAGGAAACGACGAGATCGATAATGCGTCGTTGGGAGCCCGACTGGTCCGCGACGAAGCCGCCCGCGGGTACCGGGTCGATCATATCTACAGGAGTGATCCCGACCTTCCGAGGGGTCTTTCTCCCCTGGCCAGACCGGGAATCGACATCCAGGAGGGCGATGTGATCACTTCGATCAACGGAGTCGAGACACTTTGGGTCGAAGATCTGGCGGCCCTTCTCCGAAATCAGGTCGACAAACAAATCCTGATGACCGTGGAGCCACAGGGCGACCAGGATTCCCGCGACGTCATCGTCACCCCAATTTCGCTGCGGGAGGAGGCCGATTTGCGCTACGACGAATGGGAGCATACCCGGCGCAAGCAGGTCGACGAACTCGGCAAGGGAAGGATCGGTTACGTCCATCTCCGGGCCATGGGTTCCGGGGACATGGCGCAGTGGACCCGCGAGTATTATCCCGTCTTCAATCGTCAGGCGCTGATCATCGACGTGAGGAACAATCGTGGCGGTAACATCGACAGTTGGATCCTGGAAAAGCTCCTGCGGAAGGCCTGGTTCTACTGGAAGCCCCGGGTGGGGAATGTCTTCTGGAACATGCAGTACGCCCTTCGCGGACCGATGCTCGTCCTCTGTAACGAGCACACGGCTTCCGACGGAGAGGCTTTCTCTGAAGGGTTCAGGCGACTCGGCCTCGGGAAGCTTCTGGGCACGCGAACCTGGGGTGGTGAGATCTGGTTGAGCGCCTCCAATTTCCTGGTGGACCATGGCATCGCCACGGCTGCCGAGCTGGGGGTCTATGGTCCCAAGGGCGAGTGGCTCATCGAAGGTCCGGGCGTGACGCCCGACATCATCGTCGACAATCTCCCCCATGCAACCTTCGACGGGCAAGATGCGCAACTGGACGCGGCAGTCAAGTACCTGCTGGATGAGTTGGATCGGCATCCGATTCCAGTTCCGGAGGTGCCGCCCTACAAGACTCATCCGAATCCGGCTCCCCTCGGATCAGGAGGACAGCCGTGAGACTCTTCTTCGCTCTGGCATTGATCGGAATCCTGTTCCCGTCAGTATTGCTTGCCACTCAAGCGGCGAATGAAAGGAGCGCCCCGGCATGGGTCGTCACGCTGCAGACTCAGCTATCCGAGTCGCTCGAGACGGAGGTGGAGATCCACGCCACGCGTGTCGCCGATCATGTCGACGGCGAGGAGCACGCCGTCTTGCGTCTCGAGGGAAAGGGATCACTCACGGATGTGGCGGATCCCCTCGAAGCGGCAGAGAGTGTCTTTCTCTCGGACGGCTGGAAGCGTGACGATCGTTACCTTGCCGACGGACACGGAAGTGCCCAGCGAGCTTTCCGCAGCACCGGTCACCTTTGCGTCGCCCGGGTGACGATCGATTCCTCAGACGAGGAGGACGAGACTGGTCATGTTCCGTCCCTTTTCTGGTTCGAAATCGACTGCCGCGACAGCGGCCACTCCCTCATCGTGCCTTGACGATGCGGTGTGGCGACTGAGGCACGTCGTGGAGTTCGACCTCCGAAAACCCGGCGGCCGTGAACATCTGCTGATATTCTGGGAACGTGTGGGCGTCGCCCGCCTCGGTGCTTGCGAGCATGATGAAGGCGAAGCTTGCCGGCTGCGGCGGTGTGATCCGGTCCGGGTTCGGGATAAATTCGAGTGCCGCAACAAGTCCGCCGGGCACCAGTGCTTCGTGACACTTTCGGAGGAGCTTCGTACACGTCTCCCGATCGAAATGGTGCAGGAAATTCGTCAGCAGAATGATCTCGTAAGGTCCGTCGAAAGGCACCTCGAAGGCATTTCCCGGCTTGAGTTCGTAACGCGATCCGACGCCGGCGGCTTCCGCATTCGAACCCGCGACCTCCAGCACCGCCTCCCAGTCGAGGGCCACGATCTGCGCCCGAGGGTTGAGTTTCGCCACCTCGATCCCGAATAGCCCGTGGCCGGCGGCGATGTCCAAGACTCTCATGGCCGCACGGTCGCCGTTGAGAACCAGCTCTCCGAGTGGACGGGCCAGAGGAGCCATCATGGGCGCCATGCTGCGAGCAAATTCGACCCAGACGGGGTTCTCCGGTTCGACGGTGGTCCGGCCGCCGGACGCGGCCAGCCCGTCGCGCACGATCTCGGTCATATGATCGTAAGGCCGAGTGAGTTCCACGTTGTTCAAGAAGCGCAATGTGGAGGCGACGCAGGCGGGAGATTTGGGGTCGAGAAAGGCGGCGCTGGTGGGCGAATGTCGGTAACTATCCCCCTCCTTGCCGATGATCCCGATGACGGTCAGATAATCGCAGAGGATGCGGATGCCACGCTCAGTCGCCTTGCAGCGGGCGGCCAGCTCGCCGACGCTCGAGCGTCCCTCGCCGAGGGCACCGAACAGGTCGAGTTCGACGGCAGCCCGAAGGGCGGCGGTTCGGTGGAACGCATTCATTGTTTCGAACACGAGACCAGGGTTGGGCGACTCCGGGTTAGGCATGTGTATGTCTCCAGATAATCCAAGGTACGTCCACATGTTTGCGGACCACTCTTCTCGCGTATGAGAGATGAGAAAGGGCGAGAGTTGGGAAGGAGTTTACCCGTTTGTCAGATTCAGAGCAAGACGCTCGAGGACCGTGACTTGTCGATCGAGCCGACAAGGCTGGAACATGCCCCCGGGACGATCATCCTCGTCCATCCGCATGGAAGCTCGGACTCACCTCACAGCGGCGGGGCCGTGTGCGACAGTCGACGATCAATGTCGTAGGCGGCGCTGATGAGGGCAAGATGCGTGAACGCCTGGGGAAAGTTGCCGAGATGCTGCGCACGCGTCCCGAGCTCCTCCGAGTAGAGTCCGAGATGGTTCGCGTAACCGAGCATCTTCTCGAAGTTGTAGCGGGCCTTGTGCGTGTCTCCGGCCCTCGAAAGACACTCGGTTAGCCAGAAGCTGCACATGTTGAACGTTCCCTCGTCGCCTTCCAGTCCGTCGATACTCTCTTCACTGGTCTGATATCGGTACACGAGCGAATCGAAGACCAGCTCCGATTCGACCGCGTGAAGCGTGGATAGCCACAGGGGATCCCGGGGGCTGATGAACCGCATGAGAGGGAGGAGCAGGCAGGACGCATCCAACGTGTCCGAACCCTTGTACTGTACGAAAGCCTTCCGTTTGGGACTCCAGAAGTTGCGAAAGACCTCCGTGTAGATCTCGTCGCGGGCTTTCAGCCACTCTTCGAGCGGGGCCGGGAAGGAACGTCGGGTCGCCAGCCGGATGCCCCGGTCCAACGCCACCCAGCAGAGGACGCGTGAGTAGAGAAACTCTTGATGTCCACCGCGGACCTCCCAGATTCCGGCGTCCTTCTGGCGCCAGTTGTTGCTGACCCAGTCGAGGAGCCGCACGACGTCACTCCAGAGCTTGTGAGCAATCGGCATCCCATACTTGTCGTAAAGGTAGATGCAGTCCATCAGTTCGCCGTAGATATCCAGTTGCATCTGCTTGTAGGCGGCATTTCCGATTCTGACCGGTCGGGACCCGCAATAACCCTCGAAATGATCCAGTGTCCGTTCTTCCAGCTCGTGTCCTCCCTCGATCGAGTACATGACTTGCAGTGAGTCTTTGGATCCGAGTTCGTGGCAGCGTGCTTCGATCCATCGCATGAACGAGGCCGCCTCCTCGGTATAACCGAGGCGGATCAGAGCGTAGAGCGTAAACGACGCATCACGGATCCAGGTGAAGCGGTAATCCCAGTTCCGCTCCCCGCCTTGGAGTTCGGGCAGCGCAAAGGTCGGGGCGGCGACGATCGCTCCGGTCGGCTCGAAGGTCAGGAGCTTCAGGATGAGCGCCGAGCGGTTGACTTCTTCACGCCAGCGCCCCTGGTACTTGCTCCTTCCGCTCCAATGCCGCCAGAAATTCAGCGTCTCCTTGAAAGCCTCCGACGCGAAGTGGTCCGTGTTGGAGGGAGACTCCTCGTGCTCTCTTGCTTCCTCGAGGATGAACGTTGCGGTCTCGCCCGTACTCAATTTGAACTTCGCAACGCAAGAGCCATCGATGATATCGACCGGGACGGAGGTGCGAAGCCGCAGGCTGGGAAGGCGATCGTTCTCAGGGACATAGAGAAGCTCACTCTCGCTCTGTTTCTCGACCCTGTGTCCGCCCCGCGCATAGTCGAAGCGAGGTTCACAGACCATTTGATACTCGATCTCGCCACGGATGGTTTTGACTCGGCGGACCAGATCGTGCGCATGCCGGCTCAGATCGACCGGCATGAAATCGGAGATCTCGGAAACGCCGTCTTCGAACAGGAACCGGGTCAGGAGGATATTCGAATCGGGCAGATACAACTGCTTGTGTCTGGACTGGTCCTGGTGGAGCGGTGCCAGCTCGAAGCGTCCCCCCCTTTTGTGGTCGAGCATCGCCGCAAAAATCGTCGGCGAATCGAAGTTCGGAAAGCACATGAAATCGATGGATCCGTTCATGCCGACAAGTGCGACTGAATGGAGATCCCCGATGACTCCATAGTTCTCAATCGGTTGATAATTCATGGGTAATCCTCGCTCACCTCAACATTAACATGCAGGCGAAAAGCTCTCGCGGAAGATCCAGTTCTGGCGGAGATTATCGCTGAATCGTCTCGACCTGCGGATCGTGGACTTCCGGAACCCGGGACCGGAAACCCACATGGATTGCAGACGCCGTCCCCGGAAAGGAAATCGGACTTCGCGCCTCGCGATCCCGTCTCCCATATGTCTGCACCCGGCTCCAGGGGCCCTACACCTCGCCCTTACGGAACCGTTCGACGAGGTGATCGCAAGCCCGGGCTGCGATGGCCATCATCGAGAGCGTCGGGTTCTGACAGGCGGAGCTCACGAAACAGGCACCGTCCATGACGAAAACGTTGGGGACGTCGTGGGTCTGGTTCCAGGGATCCAGGACGGAGCGTTTGGGATCCGTACCCATCCGCGTCGTTCCGAGTTCGTGAATCGCCATACCCGGCATGGCCAGACTCGAATTCACCACGATGTTCCGGGCTCCGACGGAGTCGAGCATCTCGGCGGCCGAGGTTGCCGCATCCTCCATCATGGCCTGCTCATTCGCGCCGTGAGTCATCTGGATCCGCAGGGCCGGGATGCCCCAGGCATCCTTGAGATCGGGGTCGATCTCCACGAAGTTATCCGGACGTGCCAGAGACTCGCCGAAGGCGGTCAAACGGATGGCGTATTTGCCGGCTCGAACGCGCTCCTTGTACGAGGTGCCGAATCCCTCGGCGTCGAAAGCGAAAGACGGCTGGGCGCTGCCCTGAAATCCGTAGCCGCGGATGAACCGGGAATGTGCTTTCTGTCCCGGAAGATTGCGGAAGCGAATGATGTAGATCCCGTTCGGCCGGTTGGGTCCGGCAGCCGAGACCTCGAAGGGAAGATCCACCAGTTCACCGGAAGCGCCGGCTCCGACGCAGTGATCCATCAGATAGTGACCAAGCAGGCCGCTCGAGTTGCCGAGACCCTCCGGGTGGTTGCGAGTGGCCGAGTTCAGGAGGATCCGTGTCGATTCGAGGGATTGAGCGCAGAGGATGACGGCCTTGGCTTTCACCTGGTACGTCCGGTGCTTCGTCCGATGGACGAACGTGACACCGGTGGCTCGGTTCGTGTTCGGGTCGATGTCCACCTGGCTGACGACGGCGTCGGTGATAAGCTCGCAATTCTTCGTGTCGAGGGCATCGGCGACCGTTGTGAATGGACTTGAGAAATAGGAGGCCGTTATGCATCCTCGCTCGCAGGGACCACAGTAGTGGCAGGCGGGACGGCCGTTGTGATCCCGCGTCACGATAGCCGTTCGACCGATCGTAACGGTCCGACCGAACTTCGACGCCGCCGTGTCGCGGAGTCGCATCTCGCCGCAGGTCATCGCCATCGGAGGCAGGAATTGGCTGTCGGGAAGGGCAGGGTGATTCTCGGCGTGACCGCTGATCCCAACATAGTTCTCGACTTCGTCGTAATAGGGCTCGAGGTCCTTGTACTCCAAGGGCCACTCCTCCCCGTAGCCGTCGTAACGGGCTGCTTTGAAGTCGAAGTCGCTCATCCTGTAGCTCTGACGTCCCCAGACCAGACTGCGTCCTCCCACGATCCTGCAGCGTTGCCAGGTGAACGGTTTCCCCTCCGGAGTGCTATAGGGATTCTCGAGGTCGTTGACGAACCAGTCGTAGTTGTACTCCATGCACGCGTAGCACATCTTCTGGATGGGCCGGGTCCGGGCGATCTCCGGAGACATGTTGCGATACTCGAGTTTGAAGGCCGGCATGTGTTCCGTGAACTCGTCCGGCGACACATTGCGGCCGGCCTCGAGCAGTGCCACCTTGAGTCCCGCCTCACTGAGTTTCTTGGCGGCCCAGCCGCCCGTTGCACCGGATCCGACGACCAAAACGTCGTAATTGCGTGTGTAGGGCTCCTGCTGCATTCGTGTACCTCAATCGTGAATCTCAGACGGCTGGTCGCAGCCCTGAAAAGGCTCGTGGAAGGGAGAGTTCTCCCATCCCAGTTCCTTCATTCCCGCTTCCGAGCTGTAGTAGGCCCGGCTGATCCAGTCCTTCAGAACCTGGAAATGAGTGTGTCCCTGGAACTTCGACTGAGTGCTCTGCCAGGTGACGAGTCGGTGAGGATAGGCCAGATAGTTCAGCAGCTCCCGCTGCTCCACTTCAGCCGCCAGAACGAACGATTCGCCGTAACGTTTCCGGCTCTCTCCATCGAGAAAGGAAAGGCTGTTCACGAATGACTTTTGGGTATCCGTGTCCTCTGCGGCGAGCAGATGGTCGATGAATCGATTGACCAGCGCGCCCTTCGCTCCCGGAGTCTTGGTCTCGGGAATGATCAGATCGCTGAGGCGAATCAGCGTCTCGTTCTGATGGGTATTGAGGAACTGGGGGGTCCAGTCTGCGCGTGCCAGGTCGCGCGAAGCATCGTAGCCTTCCGGGAAGAGTCGCGGTTCCGCGTGGGCAGCCAGCCCGAAGGCGGCGCCCCCGACAACGATCCCGGCCGAGCGGCGCAATAGCTCACGTCGGTTCATAGCCTCTTTTCCTGTGTGTGACCTGTGAGGCAAGGAAAGCACCTCTGCTCCCCTCTCCCTCGAGTACTCCGGTTTGAGACGGCTTCAGCAACTGCCAACAGCTTAGCGGTTTTCACCGGGCGAGTCGAGGGCCCGGCGGAAGGACGCCAGATGCAACGGCGCCCAGGCTGCATGCCTGTCGGGTCCGGTGGGCTGTTTCCCCCGGGCCTCCTTGTCCCTGCGTCTTCGGTGATCTGCCAAGGGAGGAAACCTACTCACCCCCGCCACGCTTGGACCAGTCGCTTTTTCGAAACATGTCGAGCCCGGGGTCCTGGACGACTCCATTCACCCGCTGTACCGGATGTGCGTTCAGGAACTCGAGGTTCAGCTCAATTCCCCATCCGGGTCCCTGGGGCAGGCCAAACGCGCCGTTGATGACCTCGGGATACGGGGAGCCGACCTGTTTCACCTCTTCGTCGGCGAAGTCATTGAAATGTTCGAGAATCTTGCCGTTGCGAAGGGTCGCCATCAGGTGCAATGCCGCCGTCGTGGAGAGGATGCCTCCGACATTGTGCGGGGCGGCCATGATCGAATATGTTTCCGCGGTCGAACAGATCTTCTTGACCTCGAGCAGGCCACCGCACTGGTTGATGTCGGGTTGCAGGATGTTGACACACCGCCGTTCGAACAGGTCGCGGAAGGCGGAGGCATGGTAGTAGCGCTCTCCTGTCGCGATGGGAATGGCGGTGTGGCGGGCGACCATTTCCAGCGCTCCGGGGTCGTCGGGTCGACAGGGTTCCTCGATCCAACCCGGCGAGAACGATTCCAGGTGCTTCGCGATTTCGATGGCCTGATGTGGCGCAAACCGGCCATGCATCTCCACGAAAATCTGAACGTCCTTGCCGACGGTCGCAAAGACCGCTTCAAGGATCTCGAGGCTGCGATGCAACTCCGACCGACTCAACTCGAGATTGCCGCTTCCGAATGGGTCGAGCTTCATCGCGCTGTATCCCCGTTCGATCACTCGGCGCGCCGCGCCCGCAAACGCTTCGGGTGTGCGCTCCACCGTGTACCATCCGTTCGCGTAGGCCGGAATCGTATCCCGTACCTTTCCCCCGAGGAGCTGGTAGACGGGGAGCTGGGATTTCTTCCCGATACAATCCCAGCAGGCCATTTCGACAAGAGCGAGACCGGTCATCGCTACCTCACCCGGCGCGCCGAAGTCGAGCAGTGTGAATCGGCGGTAGAGGTCCTCGATGTCGAAAGCGTCATGGCCGACGATGTGTCGGCGGACGTCTTTGAGAAACTCGCATACCGTGTGGGTCTTGGACAGTACCCGGGCCTCTCCGTACCCCCGGATTCCCTCATTGGTCAGCAGCTCCAGGTAAGTCAGGTTCCTCCACGGGGTCTGAATGACCCAGGTCGAGTAATCGGTAATCCGCATTCCGAACCCTCCGGTGTTCCGGTTGTCCGAGCGCCGTCGGTGCCCACGCCCGGCTGCCGGGGACAGAACAAGCCTGCGTGAATTCTCGGAAGCGGTCAAGCGACACTTCCGGTTTGCCGGCCACACTTCCGGTTTGCGTCAGAAGGTCGTCCATGCCGGACGAAGGTGTCCGCCCCTGGACCTTCCGTCGGAACTACGGCAGATCACAGTCGGGCGGTCTGCGAGTCGTGGCCTTGCCTGGAGTGAAGCACGCCGCTAGTATCAGCTTGTTCCTGGGGCAGGAGAGGTCGAGATTTCAGAGTTCCTCGCCGCATGCGTCGGCACAGGCGCGACGTCCCGACCCGATCTTCTCTGAACTCTCCACTGCGCCGCCTGCAGATCCAAAGGAGGATGAAGGAAATGCGATGCCGGATCACTTGCCCAGCTCTTCTGGTAGCCTTTCTGTGCATACCTGTGCGCGGCCAGGGCCCCCCCTCCGGCGAGACGTTCCTTCCAATACTCGCGAACGGAGTACTGGACGAATCGTCCCACTACCAGACCGTGTTTCGGTTCGTCGAAACCTCGGGAGCGACGGCGTCCACTGCGGTGAGCGTCGAAATGGATCTCTTCGACAACGAGGGCGGACTCACTTTCGGCGAAACTTCCTTCTGCCCTCCGCCGATCCCGAAGCCGCCCGGCACCCTGGTTTTCGGCCTTCGTGGTTGGGGATCGCTCCACCTTGGAACCAAGGGCTTCATCCAGCCTTATGAACCGGACGTCGGCGTCAACGACGGCTGGGCGAGGATCACATGGACGACGCCCGGACGACTGACGGTCAGTGCCGAGATACTCGCTGTCGACGAGCTTCCCGCGGGATGCCCACCGGTTATCTGTTTTCGTCCGTCGTCAAAATACCGGAGCGATGCGTTGATACGGTCGGTGGAGCCGGACCGGGAGTTCCATGCGGCCACCGTCATTTCAGAGTACCGACGCACCGCCTTGTCGATCGTGAACCCTTCCACCCTGCTGGGACCGGCGCATGTCTATCTCGAACTCTATGATCAGGCCGGTGCGCTCTTCCGGCGCGGAGGAACGATCACGATTCCACCCATGCATCGGATAAGCCGCTTTGCCTGGGAGTTGGCCACCGTCCCTCTCGATTCCGGAGCGGACGGGGTAGCGCCGCAGGCCCCTGAGCAATTCTATGGATCGGCCAGGATCGTGTCGGACATCCCCGTCGTCGTCGGCGGTCTTCAGGTACTGCTGCCGGAAGGCAGGCTCGTTTCGCTGGATGTCGTGTCCCTGACAGACACCGTGAAACCTTTCCCTTTCCCGTAGCGATTTTCCGGAGCCCTATTCTCTGCGGTGGTACACTTGCAGGCCATGCAACGCCGACGCTTCATACAGGCGATCGCTTCGATGTCGGCGGCTCCCGCAGTTCTGATGCAGCAGGTCAGCGGACGAGCCCCGGGCCAGCAGCAAACCGCAGCCCGCCAGAGCCAAACCGTGGAACCGGTAGTGCTGGACGCCGTGGCGGAGACAGTGCCCGGTTTCTTCGAGCCGGCGCAGTTCGAGGCTTTACGAAAGCTCTCCGACGTTCTCATGCCCGAAGTCGGTGGCAAGCCGGGTGCTTTGGCAGCCGGGGTCCCGGAGTTCCTCGATTTTCTGATCGGTGACTCGCTCCCGGATCGACAGCAGCTCTACAAGGAGGGACTCGATCGGCTCAATGCCGAGTCCCGCAGGCGATTTTCCAGGGGATTTGCCGGCCTGGGTTCGGCGCAGGTCGAGGCTTTGCTTGCTCCGCTGCGAAGAGCCTGGACGCAGGAATCCGCAACCGACCCGTTGGATCGTTTCCTCATCGCGGCGAAGGAAGACGTTCGTCGGGCGACCGTCAACTCGCTCGAATGGAACACTGCGCAGAGTGAGGGCGGCGGTCGGCGTCAGCGCGGCGTTGGAATGTACTGGTACACGATTGAGTAAGTACACCCTCCCGGGGGAACCATGGCGGCAAAAGAATACGATGTTTTGATCATAGGATCGGGTGCGTCCGGCGGAATGGCCGCCTACACGCTCACCAAATTGGGGGTCTCCTGTTTGATGTTGGAGGCCGGTCCCCTGCCCGATTTCGAACGAAATCGTACGCTCCGACCCGTCTACGACCTCCCGTACCGGGGACTGGGCAAACCGGGACGGTTGCCCCACGTTTATCAGGCGGACGAGTTCAACGCGAACATCTGGGCTGATGAAACCAGGAATCCCTATACCTATCCAGAGGGCCGGCAATACAACTGGGTCAGGGTCAGGCTGGTCGGCGGCAAGTCGCTGTTTTGGGCCCGGATGTCCTTTCGTCTGAGCGATTATGAATTCAAGGCCAAAGACCACGACGGTTTCGGCGACAACTGGCCGATCAGCTACTCGGACCTGGCGCCTTACTACGACAGGGTGGAACCGATTCTAAGGGTGACCGGGCGAAAGGAAGGGCTGCCCCAGTTGCCGGATGGTGTCTTCGTCGAGGATAAATCGCCCTACAGTGAGTCGATTCAGCGATTTGCGGCTTCGGCTGGGGAGCGGAACATTCCCGTGACGAAAGTTCGGAGCGCCGTGGGTGACGGGCGCCTCGCCAGTTCACTCAATCTCCTTCTTCCCGACGCCGTGGCGACCGGAAAGCTCGAGACCGTGCCGTATGCGGTCGTCCGAAAGATCACCGTGGATTCGAATACCGGAAAGGCGGACGGGGCGCTGTTCCTCGACAGCCGGTCCGGCCGGGAGATGCGGGCCCGGGCCAAAGCCGTCGTCGTGGGCGCGTCCTGCCTGGAAAGTACCCGTCTGCTGCTGAATTCAGGGATCGCGAACTCGAGCGGCATGTTGGGACACTATCTTATCGATCAGTTCTATATCACGGGCAGCGTCCAGGCGATCGTCCCGGAGGCGCGGAACGGCAAAGCTCAACGTGGTTTGATGGGTGGCGGAGCCTACATTCCCCGATTTCGAAACCTGGACAAGAACGACCAGAGGAAGGACTTCATTCGGGGTTACGCCGTCGATTTCTACAGCGGCGGTACTCCGGATGCGAAGTATTTTCCGGCGTACGGGGAGGAACTCGAGAAAGAACTCGAGAGCACTCGGGGCGCCGGCATGTCGTTTACGACCATGGGCGAGGTCTTGTCACGATTCGAGAACCATGTGAGGATCGACGACCAGGTCGTGGATGCCTGGGGAATTCCGGCACTCCGAATCGACACCCACTACACCGACAACGAATTCAACATGGCGCGCGACGCCATCGAGACCCTCGAAGGATTGTGCCACGCTTCCGGCTTCGAGGTCCTGGCGAAACATGACCAGATGCAGCCGCCTGGTTACAGCATCCACGAACTCGGAACCTGCCGCATGGGTAACGATCCAAAGACGAGCGTCCTGAACCAATGGAATCAGAGCCACGACATCAAGAACCTCTTCGTCGTCGACGGCAGCAGTTTCGTGACGGGCGGAACCCAGAATCCGACCTTGACGATCATGGCGCTTGCCATGCGGTCCTCCGAATATCTTTCCGAGCAGCTTCGAACGGGCGACCTGTGATACTGCATCGGCGGTGCTTACTCCCGATCTTGACGCTGGTTGCGCTGACCCTCCTCGCCGCTGCTCAGACCGCGGGGCCTGCGGTCGAAGGGCCTCCCGTCCAGCCGATTCCTTTCAGCCACAAGACGCATGCAGGGACGCTCGACATCGAGTGTGAGACCTGTCATCCGAATCCAGATCCGGGCGAGGCCATGACGATCGCCGATCCTTCGGTCTGCATGCAATGTCATGCCACCATCAAGACCGACAGTCCCGCCATCCAGAAGCTCGCAAAGGCCTCCGAGGAAGATCGCGGCATCGACTGGGTCAGAGTCTACGAAATCCCCAGCTATGTCTGGTTCAGCCACCGGACGCACCTGGAAGCGGGGAACAAGTGCGTCGAATGTCACGGTCCGGTGTCCGAGCGGGATCGGCTGGCGCGTGAGGGAGATATCTCGATGGCGGGTTGCGTGAACTGCCACCTTGCCAAGGGCTCGAGCACCGACTGCTCCTATTGCCATGAGCCGCTGCAGTAGGCGGGACTCCTGGTTTCAGGGTCAGGGGAGAGTCGGGAAACGGATTCCGGGAGTGCCGGGAGGACGGGGAAACGGGAGAACCGGAGGACGGGAGAGCCGGACTTGACATCTGCAACGTTGCGGGTTCGACGATTCGGGTCTTCGAGTTCTCGGAACCCGAAACCCGTGACTCGAAACCATCAGGGTGACAACTTCTGACCAGGACTTGACAACGGTGTGCTACTCGTCGCCGGTCTTCAGAGCAGGCTCGGACTTTGGCATTCCCTGGTAGTCCTCGGCCAGGGCGAGCGCCTTCAACTTCTCGAAAGGCTGCGAGCCGACCAGGACCCGCTGGATCACACCGTTGCGGTCGATGAAGAAGGTCGTCGGGATCGCGTGGATATCGCTGTAAGGAGAGACCAGACTCGTGGGACGGGCAATCGGGTAGTTGACGCCTCTTGCTGCCACGAACTTCTGCAGCGTCTCGATTTTCTCCTGGCTGACACCGACGATGGTGAGGTCGTCGCGAGAGATTTCGTCGTACAGCCTGATGAAGTGCGGGATCTCCATGACACACGGCCCGCACCAAGTTGCCCAGAAATCGAGGATCACGCGTTTGCCGCGGAGGTCGCTCAGCGCCACCGTACGGCCGTCGAGCGTACGAACGGAGATCTCGGGTGCGCGGACCCCCTCCCAGCGACGGACGACTTCATTCGACGAGGAGGACACACCGGACAGTAGTTGAACATAGACGATACCCAGTACCACGCTGGAAACCACGCCGAACGCGGAGAGGGCGATTCCGCACCACGCCATCGTGTTTCGCCCGCGTTTGTCGAAGATGTGAGCGAAACCCAGGATCGCGCCGATTACCCCGAGCAAGGCACCGATCAGGAACAGACTCGACAGGACGGCCAGAATGCCGAGCACGAGACTGGCAATCGCCAGACCCGAGTTGGCCGCTCCCGGGGGCGGAGGTGTCTCGACGGACGTCACGTAAGGGTTCGACTCCACAGCTACCTATTCTCTCGTCATTCTACCCGGTTGTCTTTAGCCCGGGTTAGCACGCCTATGCAAAGGTAGATTTCCAGAACCTGGAGTCACCCTGCGTGGGATGCGGAGCCGTGCGGCCACGCTGATCCTCGTCACGAGGGAAAATCGTGAGCTCCCCCGAAACATCGGGTTCACCGGCGGCGAAGGGCATGACGCCGCTCACCATTGAGACACGTGCTTTCGATATCGGGCCGCGATCTCGAGTATTTCGGCGACTGTTGCGGTTCCTGTTGTACCGATCTTCCGGATGGTGACCGCTGCGGCGAGCAGGCCGATCTGAGCGGCTTCCGGTGCGGTCGCGCCCAAGGCGAGCGCGAGAATGATTCCGGCGCTCATGCTGTCGCCGGCACCTACGGGATCGATCGGGCCTGCCACCGGAAGCGCGGTGAACGACTTCGGCCCGTCGGCGTCATGAAGAAGCAGTCCGTCGGCTCCGAGCGTCAGGAACACCGGGAGGCCGACCCTTTCATGAAGTTTGTCGGACATCTTTGTTCGGGCCGATGCGTCAATTCCGGTCGCGGCGGATGCCTCGGCCAAATTCGGCTTGATCATGACGTCCCGAAAACGCCCGATTCGACGGCGGGAGTCTGCCAGAAGAGGCTTGTCCGGGTGGAGTCTGGCCAGCCGTAGAATCGACTCGCGAACGCGATCCGTGATCGTACCGCAGCCATCTTCTTGAACCTGATCGAGTACCACTGCCGCGTCAACCGCGTCGAAGCGGGCTTCCCACTGCGCGATGAGTCGGTCCTCGAAAAGCCGGGGCACGGGTGTCCGGTTCTTGAGGTCGAAGCGATCTCCCTCGATCTCGCTCCTCGTACCGCGAAACATGGGTTTGATGTAGACGGGGGTAAAGCGACCGGCGGCTCGCAGCAACCCGGAGGTGTCCACCCCCTGCTGATCCAGCAGTTCTTTCAATTCGGAACCGGACGGATCTTCCCCAATCAAGCCGCCAACCTGAATTGATCCGGCACCGAGGGCGACCAGATTGTTGACGACGGTGCCGGCGGCTCCGGGGGCCGAACGGCGTTCCACGATCTGATGGGCCGGTCGTCCGGTTTCGATGGAGGTCTCGACGAGGTTCGGATCAATGCTCCAGTAGAGGTCGAGGAAGAAGTCTCCGACCACTCCAATCCTCGCGTTGCAAGCCTCCTGCAGGATTTCTTCCAGGCGGTCGAGATTCATGATCCTTCACGGAAACTGCGGTCCTGAAGCGCCTTGAACAATGCGGGTATCGTCTCCCGGTGCGCTCCACACACGTAGAAGCTTCGACCGCCGTCGCTGACGGTTCGAACGAGAAGGGTCTTCAAGGGGCGGAAATAGTAACGGGTCTGAGCCGGCGACGGTTCTGTCTCCACTTCACCCAGGTCGATCAGATCGAAGACCGCCGTCGTGAAGCGGCGAATCGACTTGCCTTCCGCATGCGCGACGTTGCGGGCCATCGCGAGCGCTTTCAAAAAGACCTCGGGACCCATGACGGCCGTTCCGAAGCTGAGAACCACGCCTCCTTCGAGATGGCGAACGGTTTCGGCGAAGATGAGGAAATCCTCGTAGCTGGCCCGACCCAGAACGGCACCATCGCAATCGGGGTGCTCGTGGATAATGTCGTAGCCGATGCCCACGTGAACGGTCACCGGTACAGAAAGACGATACCCTGCAGCCAGCAGACTGTACCTTTTGTGCGGGTAGTCCCGCTCCTGAATGGATCTTCCGAGAGATTCTCCGAGCCCGAGGTCCGGAGCATCGGAGACGATGCGATTGATCCGGCCCGTCTCCTCCCAGAGCCCGAACTGGCCTTCGCGGATATAGCGGCCGACGCTCTCTGTCGTCTGGCCGATCAGCGCAAACTCGAAGTCATGGATCGGGCCGGCACCATTCATCGCGATATGTGTGAGGATCTTCTCTTCCATCAGTCGGATCAGGAGAGGGGCGACTCCCGCGCGAATGACGTGGGCGCCCATCATGATCAGGACCGGGGCCCCCTCCCGACGGGCCTCCAGAATCCGCTCGGCGAGCTCCTCGATCCGCTTGTCATGAAAGGGGGGTGCTTCGGGTGCGTCCGGATCGAGCATGATCGACAAATCGAGCAGGTGTTCCCTTTCGGAAAGCGGTCTGAGCCGGAGCCTGCTGCGGTCGAACCTTGGGTAACGGGGATGCATGGATGGGTTACTCCATTCCTACTCCGCCCGGGCGGGAATCCCGAGGGTTGCCAGGATTTCGGTCCACTCGAGGAAGTTCGGAATCAGGAGGTCGGCACCGGCCGCCTGCAGGCGTTCCCGCTTCGACTCGTCGTAACCGACCCCTGTCTCTTCATTGCTCGCAACACCCACGGCGACACCTGAGACGCGCCGGGTCTCCTCGATTTCGACATAACCGTCCCCGAATGCGATCAATTCCGATCCCCCGAGCCCATGGTCTTCCAAAATGTGCCGGATGACCATACGTTTCGAAAAACGCCGGTACTCGTCCAGCGCACCATAGATCCGATCTCGGAAGAAATGATCGATGGAAAGGAGTCGGGCTTCTTCGAGGACATACTGGAGATCCGTTCCGCTCGCGAGATAGAGCTGCAGACCCAGATCCTCGAATGCCTCGAGCATTCGTCGGGAACCCGGCAGAAGCCACTCGTCGGGATCGGCCTCTCCGCGCCTGAGTCGCCCACATCTTGCTCCGACCGTTTTCCAGAGGCGATCGTGGTAGCGATGTTTGTATTCAATAGGATCGAGCGGCTTTCCGCCACGTCGCTCAACTTCCTCCGCCAGCCGAATCATCTGATAGACAGTCTGTTTGCCGGTCAGGAGAGCCACATAATCCCGCACGAGCGACTCAATCTCCTCCGTCGACTCCGGAGTGTGGGTAGATCGAAGTTCTTCGACCATGAAGGTGACCATCACTTCCTGCCAGCCCTTCCGGATGAGCGAGAGGGTGCCGTCGAAGTCGAAGAGGACGGCTTTGCGTGGGGATTGCGGAATCTGACGGAGCAGAAGCATGCAACGCGTCATTCTACGATAGCGAGGCCCCTGGGCGTTACCCGAACGCCGGCGCGGGAGACGCACAGGCCGACGCAGTCAGAAAAGTTCCGTATCGCGGATCATGCTGGTCACCAGGCGCTCGTTCGTAATGAAGCCCTTGACGGAATCCGCGTTCACGTCCTGGTCGTCGTCTACCACCATCGCCAACAGCGTCTCTTGATCCCGCATGCGCGCCACCACGTCAAAGAGACGGGAATCAGCCGCCACCGTCAAGTAGTTGCGGTCGGCGATCTCGCCCAGAGTCGTGTCCTTCTCAGGCCGTGAGAGCGCATCGAGAAGGGTGTCCTTGGTCAGGACACCGACGATCTCGGGTCCGTCCCGCACCACGAATGCGCAGGCATCGGTTTGGGAGAACAGCGTTTGCCTGGCGTGGGCAACGGGAGTCCCCGCATCCGCTACGCCGAAGCGGTCATCCATGACATTGCGGACATGCTGGACATAGTGCATGTTGGCTTGCAGGGCTTCCGGAACCTCGCGGCCGCGGCGAACGAGTTTGAGGGTGTAGATGCTCTCCCAGGTCAGAAGCTTTCGAACTCCAAAGCTGATGGCCACCGTGATCGTCATCGGTATGATCACGCTATAGTCGAGTGTCATTTCGAAGATCATGACGATTGCGGCCATGGCGGCTCCCGTGGCTCCTCCCACCACACCGGCCATTCCCGCAACGGCGAAGGCGGGAGGCGAAACCGGGAACGTCGGAGACAGCATGTCGAGGATGACACCATACGCGGCTCCCAGGACCGCGCCGATATAGAGTGCCGGAGAAAAGATCCCGCCGGATGCTCCCGATCCCAGGGTCAGTGACGTGGCGAGCAGCTTCAGAACCAGCAGGAGCAGGAGAAGGCCGAGTGCAAAGTGTCTGCCCGACAACACGTCCTGAATCGTCGCATAGCCAACGCCCTGGATATAATAGTGACCGAATTCTCGCAGCATCAGGTACATGGAGATGCCCACAATCGACATCCCAAGCATGTGCTGAACGTAGTAACCCCCCTTGATTTTCTTCGTGAAGAAGTCCTCGAAACCGTAGATCGACCGGATGAACAGGGATGATGCAAGTCCAGCCAGAACTCCCAAAATGGCGTAGGTCAAAAGCGCCAGCGGGCTCTCGGGATGAAAGCTGGTGGCTTCAAAAGAAGGGATAACGAACGAGGGGTGCGCACCAAAGACCAGGCGTCCCACGTAAGTTGCCGTCGCCGTCGAAATGGCCACCGGGACGAGAGTGCGGGAACTCAGCTCGTGCAGCACGATTTCGATGGCAAATAGAACGCCACCGACCGGTGTGTTGAAGGTGGCTGCGATTCCACCGCCGGCTCCCGCTGCAATCATCGTGATGGTCTGCCAGGGGGGGATTCTGAGCAGTTGCCCGACGGTCGAGCCGAAGGAAGCTCCGATCTGAATGATGGGACCCTCCCGGCCGATGGAGCCTCCGCTTCCGATGGAGAGAGCGGAGGCAATGGACTTGATGACGGCCACGATCGAGCGGATGGCCCCCTTGTTGTAATAGATCGCGTCGATGACCTCAGGAACACCGTGGCCTTTGGCTTCCGGGGCGAAAGTCTTGACGAGGAATGCGACGCCTACCGCTCCAAGGATCGGGACCAGGATGATGAACACGCCCCACGGGCCCGCCGGAGTGTGGGAATTGGCATCGTAGTGGATCGACCATTCGCCCAGAAACAGCAGGTTATGGAAGATCGCGATCAGTCCTCGAAATACGACGGCACCAAGACCGGCAATGATCCCGATCAGAACGGAAAGCAAACCGAAACTCAGGAAACCGATCGGTCTGTGTGGAGATAACGGTAACCTCGAAGCCAGCTTTCCCTCGGTCTGCATTCAGGTTCACTCCTGGAATTGTCTCAATCCCATGCTTCTGCCGGGGGCACCGACCACGCCCGAATTTTAGGAGCGATCGGGCAATGTGCCATGGCCGGTTTGGTGGTTCGGTCGTCTCGACTGCAACAAATCTGCCACAGTGGCAAAATTGTCTCACCTCCGCCCGGCGGTAGCGATTTCGTGACTCTGCTCGGTAAGTCCCTGTCTGCATGCAGCTTAACAGCTTCCATCGAACCCTTCAAAATCTTGGCACGGACCTTGCTCCCAGGCCTTTCAGTGGAAGTCGAATCGTAAACGACTGGGTTTGTTGACCTTGCGAGAGTGAAAGGAACGATGACCGAAATGGAATCAAGGGAGTCGCCTCCACGGGGAGATTTGAAACGGACATGGGTCCGTGAACCAGAGACTCCGCCCAGGAGAGATCCTGTCCCCAAGCATGATCCGGGCGGCCAAAGATCCTGGGTGGTCATGCTCGGCTACGTCTCCTTGATGATCCTCGCGCTCTACGCAATTCGGGGAGCTTTCGCGGACCCTTCGCAGAAGCAGGTTGCCTACAGCGAATTCATCCATGAGCTGGAGGCCGGACGTCTGAGCGCGGTCGTGATCTCCGACTCGAAGCTGGTCGGAACCCTGAAACAGAAGGCTGAGGCCTCTACAGGAAGCTCGTCCAAGACAGCCGCGAGCAAACCGTCTGAGAGAGGGGGAGGTACGCACGCGAAGGCCCCCGATCAGACGGCTCAGACAGGACTGCCGGCAGGACAGGGTTCCTCGCAGAAGTCCTCGAAAGAATCCGGACTGTCCCAGATGTCCACCCCAGTTCAACAGATCGTCGCGACTCGAATCCCGGGGGTCGATGACCAGGCTCTCCTCCAGGAACTTCAGGCGCATCACGTCAAGATTACCGGTCAGCAGGAAAGCAACTCGGTTTGGCTCGACGTGCTCATTTCCTGGCTTCTGCCGCTGGCTGTCTTGTTCCTGATTTTCGGCTATGCCATGCGGCGACTGCGCCAAAGCGGGGGATCTGGCCCACTAACGCTCGGAAAGAACAAGGCGAAAATCCATGACCAGCTCAGTGGCATTCGCATCACTTTCAAGGACGTGGCGGGCGTCGAGGAGGCCAAGGAAGAATTGGTCGAAGTCGTCGACTTCTTGAGACACCCCGAGAAATACCAGAAGCTCGGCGGTCGGATTCCCAAAGGAGTGCTCCTCGTAGGTGCGCCTGGCACCGGCAAGACGCTGCTGGCCAAGGCCGTGGCGGGCGAGGCCGAGGTTCCGTTCTTCTCCATTTCCGGCTCCGAGTTCGTGGAGATGTTCGTGGGTGTCGGTGCCGCCCGAGTCCGGGACCTCTTCGAGCAGGCCAAGCGGAAAGCTCCCTGCATCATCTTCATCGATGAACTGGATGCCGTCGGAAAGTCGCGTGCGGGTGGCCGGGGGCCGATGTTCGGCAATGATGAACGGGAACAGACCCTCAACCAGCTGCTGGTCGAGATGGACGGCTTCGACGCGTCCAAGGGCATCATCATCATGGCGGCCACCAACACACCCGAGGTCCTGGACACCGCGCTGCTGAGAGCCGGGCGCTTCGACCGCCATGTGGTGCTCGACCGCCCCGACCTCGCCGGGCGCGAAGCCATTCTCCGACTGCATGCTCGGGACATCGCGCTCGAAGAGGGCGCGGACCTCAGAACGATTGCTGCACGCACCCCCGGTATGGTCGGTGCGGATCTTGCCAACGTGATCAACGAGGCGGCGCTCCTCGCGGCTCGCCGGGGAGCGGAAGGCGTCGCTTTGCGCGATCTGGAGGAGGCGATCGATCGGGTGATGCTGGGACTGGAAAAGCGAAGCCGCGTGATGAGCCAGGAGCAGAAGGAACGTGTGGCCTACCACGAAACCGGCCATGCACTCGTCGCACTGTCCGTCGAATACGCCGACCCGGTACACCGGGTATCGATTGTTCCCCGGTCAATTGGTGCCCTCGGCCACATGTTGCAACTGCCCACGCAGGAGAGGTTTCTTCTGACGAAGCCCGAACTGGAGGATCGCCTTGCAGTGATGCTGGGTGGACGGGCGGCCGAGGAAATCGCCTACGCGGGCGTCGTTTCGACAGGTGCGTCCGATGATCTGGAGAAGGTTTCCGAAACGGTGCGACAGATGGTGACCCGCTTCGGGATGAGCGAGAGCCTCGGTCAACTGACTTACGGTCACACCCAAAACAGCCGGTACCTTCCGGGTACTCCCGGCCTCGAGGAGCGCAACTACAGCGAAAGCACCGCCGTGATGATCGACGAAGAGGTTCACCGCATTATTGACAGGACGTACGAACGGGTCAAAGACATCCTCAGCCTGCACCGTTACGCTCTGGAACGTATCGCGCGGGAGTTGATGCTCAAGGAGACCCTCAACCGCGAGGAACTGCTGGCCATGCTCGAGGAGCCGCCTTCCGGTGCCGGTGAACAGCCGAAGAGCTGGTCGCCGAGAAGAAAGGGACTGGGTCGGAACCCGGCATCCGTCGCGAAATAAATACTCATGGCGGACTCTCGGGAAGTTTGCCGGGAGTTCCCGCCTTCTTTCAACGGAAGAAAAGAGACAGCATGCAGCTGAAAAACAGATCGATCGACAAAAACCATGAACCGGCCGCCCCGTCGACGACGTGCGGCGGCCTCACGACTCGATCCGAATCCACCGGACTTCTTCGTGGTCTCCTTGGGGCGGCGGTTCTCTTCACGCTCGTACTCTGGGGGACTGAAGGAGTGCTCTCTGCGGCCGACCAGGCCCTGATGCGCTTTCCGACCCTGCACGGAGACTCGATCATCTTCGAGGCGAGTGGAAACCTGTGGCGGGTGGGCCGAGACGGAGGAATAGCCAAAAGGCTGACGACGGACAAGGGCTACGATCAGATGCCCCGATTCTCGCCAGACGGCAGCCTGATCGCCTTTACGGGGGAGTTCGACGGGAACTCCGACGTCTACACGATGCCGGCCGAAGGCGGACCGGTCACGCGCCTGACCTACCACTCGGACGTCGTTCCCGACGCCCCGCTGCGATGGGGGCCGGACAACATGGTTGTCACGTGGACACCGGACGGGAAAGACATTCTGTTCCTTTCACGCCGGGATACCTTCAATTCCTGGTTCGGTCGGCTGTACCTGATTCCGAGGGACGGCGGAATGCCCACGCAGTTGGATGTTCCCAAGGGAGGCGTGACTTCCTTCAATGCAGACGGAACGAAGATCGCGTACAACCGGATCTTTCGGAACTTCAGGACCTGGAAGGACTATTACGGGGGACTGGCCCAAGACATCTGGATCTACGACCTGAAAACGCGGGCAATCGATCGGGTCACGGACTGGAAAGGTACCGACACCGATCCGATGTGGTACAAGGACCGCATCTACTTCGTCTCCGACCGGGGCAGTGAAGGTCGTCTCAACCTCTGGGTCTATGAGGTCGGAAAGAAGAACTTCCGCCAGATTACGCACTTCTCCGACTATGACGTGGATTGGCCAAGCCTTGGTGACACCGGAATCGTCTTTCAAAGCGGAGGCGATCTCTACGTCGTCGATCTGCCTTCTGAAAACGTCCACAAGCTTTCCGTCGATGTGCCGAGTGATCACATCAAGGAACGGCCCCACTGGGTTGAAGCGCACAAGAGCATCGATTCCTTCGGACTTGCACCGAACGGGAAGCGGGCGCTGTTCGGGGCACGAGGCGAGGTCTTCACGGTACCGGCGCAGTATGGAAATACGCGCGATCTGACTCAGACCTCAGGAGCAAGGGAACAGTATCCCAGTTGGTCGCCCGACGGAATGAACGTGGCCTACGTGACGGATCAATCGGGTGAGGCCCAGCTGGCGATGAGGGCGCCGAACGGCCAGGGTGGAGAACTGGTTTTGACCGACCGTACGAAGGGCTATCTGTACGGGCCGGAGTGGAGCCCGGACAGCAAGAAGCTCGCCTTTTCCGACAGCGACCATGCCCTTTGGTATTTCGACATCTCCTCTCATCAGACCGTGAAGGTCGATGCGGATCCCCAACGAGAGATCCGTCATTATGCGTGGTCGCCGGACGGTCTCTGGCTGACCTACAGCAAGGCGGGTGAGAACAAGCTCAGCGACATCTACCTGTACAGCCTTGCCAACGGGCAGGCGACAAGGGTCACGACCGGCAACTCCAACGACTACGATCCTGTCTTTGGTGCCGATGGCAAGTATCTGTTCTTCATCTCGGATCGGCACGAGAATCCCGTGTTCAGCGAGAGTGAGTTCAACATTGCGACGCTGGATATGGGCGGCATCTATGTCATGACGCTTCAGGCAAGTGAGGCGTCGCCGTTTACGCCGCGGTCCGATGAAGGTGCCGGCGAGCCGAGCACCACGGAGGTGAAGAAGAAGGAGTCGGAACAGAAGCCGGGCGCGATTGAGCCGATCACCGTCGATCTCGAGGGGTTGGCATCGAGGATCGTTCCGCTGCCGATCGATTCAGGCAACATCACGCATCTGGCGTCGTTCGGACATCGCGTCTATTACCTGACCATGCCCAACTCGAGCTTCGGGACCACCCTCAGCGGAGAGACGACGTTGCACTTCTTCGACATGAGCGAGCGCAAAGAGCACGTGCTGACGCATCCTCTGGATCAATACGACATCAGTGCCGACGGAAAAACCCTCATCTACAAGAATGGAGCGGACTACTACCTCAGCGAACTGACCGGCGACACACTGGAGCCGAAGCCCTTGAATGTTCCGAAGATGCAGGCGCAGATCGATCCCCCCGAAGAGTGGAACGAGATGTTTCATCAGGCCTGGCGGCTGGAGCGCGATTTCTTCTTCAATCCGCAGATGAACGGTGTCGACTGGGCGGCCGTGCAGC
This sequence comes from uncultured Acidobacteriota bacterium, assembly GCA_963823995.1. GTDB lineage: Bacteria > Acidobacteriota > UBA6911 > RPQK01 > JAPXNP01 > JARRKC01. Next base: position 1,448,151 of record CAWGNQ010000005.1, on the reverse strand, counting down.
AGAAGTACGAGAAGCTGTTGCCGCTGGTGACGTGCAGGCAGGACCTGAATTACGTCATCGGGGAGATGCTGGGTGAACTCCACAACTCACATACCTACGTGGGGGGCGGCGACGTCTCGCGGAACGACCATGTTCCGACGGCCCTGCTGGGAGTGGATTTCGGCCTCGATGCTCCGTCCGGTCGATACTATTTCAAAAAGATCTACCCCGGCGACAATTCGCGCAAGGATTATCATTCTCCTCTGACCGAACCGGGAGTCGACGTCAAGGAAGGGAGCTACCTCCTCGCCGTCGACGGGCAGGAACTGGAGGCGCCGACGAATCCTTTCAGCCTGTTCGTCAACAAGGTCGGCAAGATCGTCACGCTGACGGTTGCGGACAACCCTCAGGGGCAGGGGAGGCACGACGTGACGGTCCGACCGGTCGGCGACGATCTGAACCTGAGGCTTCGCAGCTGGATCGAGCAGAACCGTGAGTCCGTGGCCAAGGCCTCCGGCGGCAAGATCGGCTATATCTACCTCTCCGACATGGAAGAACTCGGAATGAACGAGTTCATCCGCCAATTCTATCCTCAGATCCACAGCCAGGGCCTGATCATCGACGTCCGCTACAACGGCGGAGGATTCATCGACCAGATCGTCCTGGAAAGGCTGCGCCGCAAGCTGATCGGTATGACCGTGAATCGAGAGGGAGCGACATCGACGATTCCGGAGCAGGTGGTCTACGGGCCGATGGCCTGTCTGATCAACCACTATTCAGCCTCCGACGGAGATATCTTCCCCTTCTACTTCAGGAAGTACGGCCTGGGCCCGCTGATCGGCACCCGCACCTGGGGCGGCGTCCGGGGAATCCGCGGGTATTGGCCTCTGGCCGACGGCGGCTACATCACGATTCCGGAAGAGAGCCTGTACGGGCTCGAGTCGGACTGGATCATCGAGAATCACGGTGTGGAACCCGACATCGAGGTCGACGATCTGCCGGGACCGGTCATGCAGGGGCACGATCCGCAACTCGAGAGGGCCGTTCAGGAGGTCATGAGCAAGATCCAGGCCAATCCTCCGGTATTGCCGAAGGAGCCCGCGTTGAGCCCGGCATATCCGCCGGAAGGCGTGGTCCACAAACAGTGATCGGAAATTGAGAATTGCGATTTGTGATTTGCGATTTATGATTGCCGATTGGAACTGCGGCTGCGATTCATCAGGACGCCGGCGACGACGCGCAAGAGGCCGACGAATGTGGCCGCCCAAGCCGTCAGGGCGATGTAGATGAAATATCGTGGAATCACCTGCAGGAACGTGGTGTCGAGCGCTCGAGCCAGCTGAAACGTGCACACGGTGTACATGCCGAGTGGAAAGACCATGCCCCAGTATTGGGGATCGTAGGAGAGCGGATACCGTCGGTACAGGTGTCGCCAGGCACCCAGGATGAACAGGAGCGGAATCCACCAGGTGCCGGTCGCCCAGAAGAAAAGGGTGAATCCTTTCAGGAACGGAAGGAGGTTGGTCAGCAAAGGCCACTCTTCGGCGTGCAGCATGAGACTGGCGCCGGCCAGCGTGGTGATTGCGACGGCCCCCATGTTGATCCAGTAAGGCGGCGTCAGCGCCTCCGTTCTCAGTTTGAAGAAGGTAAATCGGTAAAAGATGAGAGCGATCACGAGTATATAGAGCATGCAGCCGAGGAGGTACATGCTCAGGGTAAAGAACAGGAGTTGAGGTCGCGCGGCGTCGAATTGCCCTGCCAGCAGGGTTCCCAGGATCGATATTGATTGGGTTGCCACGATGACGATGAGCCACGACCCGTTGATGCCTTCCTCCAGACCCGGCTTCTCGTCGCGCACCGTGACGGCGGTGAAGAAGGTGTACATGATCGCAACCCACAAAAAGACACCCGTCCACCAGAGGATGAGTCCGACGGCCGGCATCGTCGCCACGATCATGAACTCGCTCCCGAGTACGCACGTGCCCGCAACCAGAGTGAAGAAACCCGGTCCGCGCACGTGATCGGTCAGGTCCTCGAACAAGGGACGAGAGAACATCACCAGGCGCAGCAGGGTCAGCACCCACAGGACCACGTACGCCACACTGTTGATCGCAAGGAGTATCCAGGCGACGACCTGCATCCCCAGGAGTTCAGCGGCGATGGAGACGATGCCGGTCGCCATGACGAGTGCGAAGTAGCCGGGGAAGAGGTCGCGCACGGTTTCGTCGATGAGGCTTCGAATCACGTGCTATCGATCCAGCGAGTAAAGATATCTGAGGAGTCCTGCATTGAGGCCGAGGCACCCGAGACTGACCAGCGCGGCCGGCCAAAGAATGGAAGTATCATCGGCAAGGTATGCATTCACTGTTGCGGTCAGGAGCCACAACTGCAGGATGACGACCAACACGACGAATGTGAGCATCGCATTGACGAGTGTCATGCGCTGATCCCGAGTAAAGCGCGGTTCCTTGTCCGTCATGCCGTGCCTCCTTCGATACCTGTCGCGTAGACTTCTCCATCGAGGACCTTCAGGTCGATGCGAGCCAGAGGTCTGCGAGGAGGCCCCGCGATGGGGCGACCCGTCTTCAGGTCGAATACCCCTTCGTGACAAGGACAATGCAGGATACCTTCCTCGACTCGGGCGATGACCGGACACATCAGATGCGTGCATTGCTGATTGTAGGCCACGAATGCCGATTCACCGGTCCTGATGAGCAAGCGAGGGGGGCTGTCCTCGTCCGGGTACCTGAAAGTCCTCGAACCACCAATGGGGATGTCATCCACTCTCGCAACAGGCAGCGAAGGGAGTGATCGAGGAGGTCGGCTCAGCCAACGTTTGCTCAGCAGCCAGAACTGCCCCACAGTGAATGCCAGGCTCGTCAACACGATGAACTTGACCAGATCGCGGCGCGCCACATAGTCGTCGTCGGACGAGTCAACCGGAAAGTCCCTCCTCCAGCGTGGTGGCGTCTGCGGCCGACTCCCGTCGGGAAGAACGACTCCCGTCTCGATGCCTTCGTTTTCCATCGTCATTCGTCGCTTTCGAATAGATTCTCCATGAACAGGTCGTCGGTGACGTCATGGCTGATTGCCGATTTGTCCAATGCCGAGGTCACGTCGACCGATTCCGAAGGTATTTCACGCGGTACCATCATGTTGACCTTCGTACGGATCCGTTGTCGACCGAACCGGAAGTCATGGACGGGCCGCGAACGCGGTCGCAGTCGGGCGATCTCCTCGCGAGTGCCGAAATGCAGAGCGCCGCTTGGACACACGGACGCGCACATCGGCTTCAACCCGATCGAAGTGCGGTCGTAACACATATCGCACTTCATCATGAGATGCATGTCGCTCTGCATCTTCGGTATGCCGAAGGGGCAGGCGAGCACACAGTTGTTGCAGGCGATGCAGCGTTCTTTGCGGGCGGATTGTACGATTCCGTCGGGAGTCCGCTTGATCGCATCAGCAGGGCAGACCTCGGCGCAGGTGGGCGACTCGCAGTGCATGCAGACCACGGGCACGGTCTGCGGCGAACTGGTCTGATCGAGGTAGTCCAGTTGGATCATCGACTGGCCCTTGTGCGTATCGCACTCCGTACATGCCTGGACGCAGGCTTGACACCCGATGCACCGTCCGGGATCGATGAAGAACTCGAGGGCCTGCGACGAGGAAACAGTCCCCGGTCGGTCCGCCTCATCTTCGTTCTGCGCCGGGTCTCGTTGAAGTTTGGGATCGTCCATGATCAGGGATCCGGTTATTGCTGTGGTTCCAACCTGGCGGCGTACTCGGGCGGAGAATCGGCCTTTCGAATCCGGACGGCGCACACTTTGTACTCCGGGATCCTGGAGATCGGGTCCTGCGCTGAAATCGTGAGCTGATTGGCACTCTTGCGGCCCGGCCAATGGTAAGGGATGAAGATCGTATCGGGACGGATCGTGCGCAACACGCGAGCCCGAAGGGTGCAGTTGCCACGTCTCGATTCGACCGTCACCCATTCGCCGTCGGCGATATCGTGTTGTTTCGCGAGCCGGGGATGCATCTCGATGCGAGGCTCCGGATAGTGGTCGACCAGGGGGCCGATGCGACGCGTCTGCGTGCCCGAGAGAAACTGGCTGACGACACGACCGGTCGTCAGGATCAGCGGATATTCCGCATCGACGTCTTCCGCAGGCGGCGTATAGACCGGGACGTTGAACCGGGCCCTTCCGTCGGGGAAGAAGAAAGGACCGTTTCCTTTCGCGACCGAATTCCACGAACCCGGTTCGAAGAGGCGGCGAGTGCCCTCGGGTTCGGGCTGGGGGACGCCCTCCGGGGTTTCGCTCGGACAAGGCCAGAACACGCCGTAGTTCTCTTCGATACGTTCATAGGTTATCCCGGAGTAGTCGTTGACTCCTCCCTTGGATGCGACCCGAAGCTCTTCCCAGATCTCTCGGGGTGATTCGAAGGTCAGCCCTCGCTCGCGCCCGAGAGCCCTGGCGATGTCCTGGATGATGCGCCAGTCCTGGCGGGCGTCCCCGGGGCAGTCCAGTGCTTTGTTGATCTTGATCACACGGCCCTCGAGCTGAGTCACCGTTCCTTCATCCTCCTCCTGGAGCGATCCGGGCAGCACGACATCGGCGTAGCGGGCGGTCTCATTGAGGAAGAAATCGATCGCCACGTAGAACTCGAGCTTCTCGAGCATGCGTCGGATGAAGTTGTTGTCCGGCAGAGACACCACAGGGTTGAAGCAGATGCTCAACAGGCCGCGGATCCGGCCCTGTTCGATGAGCCTGAAGATCTCGTAGGCATCGACGCCCGGCTGGGGAAGGACGCTCGGATCGATACCCCAGACATCGGCCACGTAGGCGCGATGTTCGGGATTACCGAGATCGCGTCCGCCGGGAAGCTGATCGCACTTCTGCCCGTGTTCGCGTCCTCCCTGGCCGTTTCCCTGCCCGGTGATCGTGGCATAGCCGCAGTTCGCGCGCCCGATCCTTCCCGAGGCCAGGACGATATTGATGGCTCCGAGGACGTTTTGGACGCCATGACTGTGATGTTCGATGCCTCGGGCGTGCATCAGAAAACTCGTCTTCGCCCGACCCCACAGTTCGGCGGCCTCGCGAATCGCTCGCTCGGAAACTCCCGTCACCTCGGCCGTACGGCGAGGGGTCCACTCACGAACGTGCTCCGCGACCTGCTCGAAGCCGACCGTGGAGTGCTCGATGAAGGAATGATCCAGCCAGTCGTTCTCGATCATCAGATGGAGGATGCCGTTGAACAGAACCACGTCGCGGCCGGGTTTGATGGGAAGGAAGAGATCACATGTCCGGGCAATGGGCGTCAGTCGAGGGTCGACGACGATGACCTTGGCTCCGTGTTCCCGCGCCTGCCAGACGTAGTCGGTCGTAATGGGCGCGCACTCAGCGACGTTGGCCCCGCTGATCCAGACGACCTCCGCTCCCAAAATGTCTTCCCAGGAGTTCGCCGCACGGTCGATCCCGAAGGCTTTCTTGTTCCCTGCCGCTGCGCTCACCATGCAGAGACGGCCGTTGTAGTCGATGTTCGCAGTCCGAAGGCACATATGAGCGAACTTGCCCATGACGTAGGTCTTTTCCGTCGTCAGACTTGCGCCGCTGAGAACGGCGAATGCATCGTTGCCGAATTGTGCCTGGATCCGATCGATTTCTGCGGCCGTTCGACGGATGGCTTCCTCGTAGGGAGTCTTCACGAATCCTCCCGGCGCATTGGAATCGGCACGATAGGCATGAAGGAGCCGGTCCGGATGAGCGCTTTGAAGGTAGCGCTTGATCCCTTTGGGGCAGAGCTTCCCCTTATTGAAGGGAAAGTCGTACCAGGGCTCGAAGCCGATCAACTCGTTGCCTTTCACCTTCAGCTGAATGCCGCACTGCTGTCCGCAGAAGCAGCAGTGAGTCCGGACGACTCGGTCCGGCTCGACCGCAGTGCTCAGGCGACTCCCTCGGGCATAGGCGAGATGGGGTCCAAACAGCTTGATGGTATCGATTTGCAGCGGCGGTTCTTCATTCATGAGACTTCATCGTCAAGGAGTCACGGGTGAAAGTTACGGGCATCTTCCTCTCCGAGTGGTCCCTCTCCCACTCCCGGATTGGCGTATCTCGGAGCCGGGGTCCGATACTCAGGTTCCGACGGAAGAGGTGCGCCCCCGCGCCGGCCTTCCCACAGAAGACCCTGCGCGAGCGAGAGTGATGTTCGACGGCACGGAGGGCAGATCCACTGAAAATGCTCGATCTCGCCTGCCTCGATTTCATAAGCGTATCCGAGCTTTCGCTCGACCTCGATCAGGTCCTCGACATGCCGGCGGGATGTGAACGGCGTTCCACATCGTCGGCATCGGGCGGGTTCTTCACGGCGACCTACGTCCTTGTAGAAGCCGACGCCGATCTGAGCGGGGCGCTGAAAGATGTGGAAGAACTTCCCGAACGGCAGCCAAAGGAAAGTTCCAACCACGGATATCGCGTGGAGGATGGCGATGAAGTTGTAGGCGTAGCCCTTCATCCACGTATAACTGGCGGTAAGCATCAACCCCGTGAGGCTCACCGTGAAAAGGAGGATCAGCGGGACGAAGTCGGCAACATAATGCTGAACGGCAGCTGCTCCTTCCTCCTGCATGCGGCGGCGCACGGCCAGCATGACGCCGCAAATGACCAGGATCGAGGCCCAGACGAGGCCGTGGAATATGAAGAAGGAGAGAATGGAATCGACGGGGAAAGAAAACGTCGGGAACCCGAAGACGATGACCCGGTACCAGTCCGGGTAGCCATCAACGGGACCAAAGTAGAGCCAGCCGAAGACCAGGGGAAAAGTGATCATTACGGCGAGGATGCATCCCCACATGATGAGGAGGTGAGCCAGACCTCGCAAGCGTCCTCGCTGCAGAATGAACCGGTTCGCAACCATCTCGGATCCAACGCGACCGAACCAGGTCCACAGATTCCGGATGCGGAAGCCGCGCCTGAAGAACGCCTGCCAACCACGTCGCCAGTACATGCCCGTAGGGGGACGCTGCAGCCACATCGCATACCGATACGTGAGTCCGAAAGTGGCGAAGAGGACAGCAAACGTGTAGGCGACCAGTGCGGCATCGAAATGCGCGAGGTTCCGCGATCCGACGACGATAAGAAGGGCCAGCGATACGGTAGCACCGAGTCCCCATGCTGTGGCCTTGAGCACTTGCCGGTTCATCCGTCGGGAACTCCCTCCATGGTTTGTTCGGGTGACGCGCCCGTCACGTGCAACCGACCATTCGGTTTCAGAGAACCAACGAGATCTTCCGGTCGATTCATGTTGTGCAGGGAGATGTCCGGCAGGACGACCTTCCGCGTCGAGTCGAGTCGTGCGAGAAACCCGTGCATGCTTCTTCTTCCGGTAGAAAGTCGGGTTTGGATCGACTCGACGAGATCGCGTCGGTAGCAGCCACACAACGGATGCGAACGGCCCGTCGAGTCGATCGCAATGACGGCCTTCGTGGACGGCGTACGGGCTCGCAGTACGATTCGAAGCGCCGCCGCCGTAATGAACGGCATATCGCAGGCGACCACCAGGACCCAGTCCGTATTCGCAGCCGACAGCCCGGCTTCGATGCCGGCCAGAGGTCCGGCTCCGGGAAACCGGTCTCTTACCGATCGTACGTCGGCCAAGGGGAGATCGTGGGTCTCGAAGCCGAGGCTGATCAACACGGGAGAGCAGACGGTGGAAACGGTCGAGGCCACGCGTTCGATCATCGGACGGCCACGCACCTTGAACCAAGCCTTATCAGTGCCAAAGCGGAGGCTGCGGCCTCCCGCGAGCACAAGGCCGGCTACTGTCCTGTCCATTTTCTCTCCGGGCCCTCGAATCATGAACGATGAGGGCAGAGTTCACGTTCCCTTCTCGGGATACTCTACCTTCGGAACAGCCCTTTCCACGCGGCAGCCGTGCAGCTACGCGACCCGGCTCAAACTCCGAAACCTGCCTGATGCGAATTCAACGTCAGGGGCAGGATTTCAAAGCTCTGCCGCACGCCACTATGGATCCTCTTTTCCGTAGTCTACCAGTCTCTCTGCAGAGCGTACAGACGGCTTCTCCATTCCGCGGGCCCTGGAAACGGAAGTCGGTCTTCGAAGAACCGCTTCTCTTTCGTGGGTCCCTCTGGCAGAATCAAAGTGTCGATTTCTTACGTGTACGTAAGATTGACGCTCGCCCACCGGAGGAATGACCTTTGGGACGAAACCGCAGGAAATCGCTGGTCGAGCCGCCATCAAATCATCGCTGTATCGTATTGGGAGCAAGGACAATGAAACAGAGAAGACTCGCAGTCCTTTTATCTCTCGTTACTCTCGTTTGCGTACTGCCGGCCGTATCGTCGCCAGGCTGGGCTCAGGCCGCGGCGGAAACTGCTGCGCCTCAGTTGGGCAAGGCCTCGCTCGACGAGGTGGTCGCCGCCATGACGGTCGAGGAGAAGGCACAGGTCCTGGTCGGGACAGGTATGCGGTTTCCCGGAGGCCAGAACAACCAGGCCGAGCGGCCGCCGGAGCTGGTTCCGGGAGCAGCGGGAACCACTGCAGCCATACCACGGCTGGGGATCACCCCCATGGTCGTTGCCGACGGTCCGGCCGGTCTGAGGATCAGGCCGACACGGGAGAACGACTCCAACACCTACTATTGCACGGCGTTTCCGATCGAGACCCTTCTGGCCTCGTCCTGGGACCCCGATCTGGTTCGCCAGGTTGGTCGGGCCATGGGGAATGAGGTGCTGGAATACGGGGTCGACGTGCTGCTCGGTCCCGCACTGAACATCCACCGGAATCCTCTGTGCGGGAGGAATTTCGAATACTACTCCGAGGACCCCCTGGTCACCGGTAAGATGGCGGCCGCCATGGTCAACGGGGTGCAATCGAACGGGGTGGGAACTTCCATCAAACACTTCGTGGCCAACAACCAGGAAACCAACCGGAACACCATCAACGAGCACATTACGCAGCGGGCACTGCGCGAGATCTACCTTCGGGGTTTTCGCGTGGCGGTGCAAGATGCCCAGCCCTGGACGGTGATGTCCTCCTACAACAAGGTCAACGGTACATACACTTCCGAGCGTTATGATCTGCTGACGGAAGTTCTGAGGGAAGACTGGGGATTCTTGGGGCTGGTCATGACCGACTGGTTCGGCGGCAGCGATATCGTCGCCCAGATGCAGGCGGGCAACGATCTGATCATGCCGGGTAACCCCAATCAGGTCCAGGCGATCGTGACCGCCGTAAAAGAGGGGCGCCTGGACGAGAAGGTACTGGATCGGAACGTCGAGCGGATTCTGAACATCGTCCTGGAGAGCCCCCGTTTCAGGCACTACCAGTTCTCGAACAAGCCGGATCTGGATGCGCATGCTCGAATCGTCCGCCAGGCCGGTGCCGAGGGGATGGTCCTGCTTCGGAACGAGGGGCAGGCTCTGCCTCTCAGCATGGCGAGCAAGCAGCTGGCCGTGTTCGGCGATGCCTCCTACGAGACCGTGATCGGGGGGACCGGAAGCGGCGACGTCAACGAAGCCTATACCGTCTCGATCGTGGACGGTTTCAGGAAGGCGGGCTTCTTCGTGGACGGCTCCCTGGAGCAAACGTATCGGACCTACATCGAAGAAGCCAAGGCCAAACTTCCGAAGCCGCGCTTCGGGTTCATGCCCAGAGGACCCATCCCCGAGATGGAGCTTGATCCGGGCGTCGTGCAGATACAGGCCGACCATTCGGATGTCGCCGTCCTGACGATTGGCAGGAATTCGGGAGAAGGCAGGGACCGTGAAGTTGAGGGAGACTTCACTCTGAGCGCGACGGAAAAGGCCAATCTGAAAATGGTCTCTGATGCGTTCCATGCCGAGGGAAAGAAGCTGATCGTCCTGCTGAACATTGGGGGCGTCATAGAGACTTCAAGCTGGCGCGATCTGGCAGACGCCATTCTGCTTGCCTGGCAGCCCGGCCAGGAGGCCGGCAATTCGGTGGTCGACGTGGTCACCGGCAAGGTGAATCCGTCGGGCCGTCTGGCTTCGACCTTCCCCATGTCCTACGACGACGTGCCTTCCTCCAAGTACTTCCCTGGAAAGGAGCTGGAGGCGCCGCAGGGAGAGAATGAGAACAGGCCTTTCGGACCTGGAAGACCGGCCGAGGTCACCTACGGTGAGGATGTCTTCGTGGGGTATCGCTACTATGCCACGGCCAAGGTCCCGGTGGCCTATGAATTCGGGTACGGACTCAGCTATACGACCTTTGCATACAGCAATCTGACGGTTTCGCGAAATCAGTCGGACGGCAGCCTCGACGTGTCGGTCGACGTTCGCAACACTGGTCAGACTGCGGGCAAAGAGGTCGTACAGGTTTACCTGAGCGCCCCGGAAGGGCAGCTCGAGAGACCGGAACGTGAACTCGTTGGCTTTGCCAAGACGGATCTCCTGCAGCCCAACGAGACGGCCAGTGTCCGCCTGTCGATCCACCGGAATCGTCTGGCCGCCTTCGACACCGACGCTTCGTCCTGGGTGATCGAGGCCGGGAACTACACGGTGCGTGTGGGAGCCTCCTCGGCGGACATTCGTCAGGAGGGCACGTTCAACGTTGCCAAGTCGGAGACGCTCGAATGGGTCAGCCGAGCCCTGGCGCCGGACGTGTCCATCCGGACGATGAACCCGTAGAGGAACCGCCCGCCCGCGGACATGAGGCGTGGGCTGACGAAGTGATCGAGTGAGGCCAAACGGACCCTCCCGTCCTGTCACGTGACGATCGTCCGAGATCAGGAGCTTGACGCGGGCGCTCTCCCCGATTGGATCCGGATGGTGTCCCCCTCGGAGAGGGCTCCGGCTCCCTCGGTGATGATCTTCTCCGAACCGCTGATGCCGTCGACGATCTCGATCCAGCCGTCCGACCGCTCGCCGCTCACGACGTTCACGCGGTGTGCCGTGGCGTCCCGAGCCACCCAGACATAGGTCTGTCCCTCTCGGGTCCTCAGCGCGGTCGTGGGGATGGCAAGGGCGTCTTCGATCGGCGGAAGGCCGAAACTGCCGGTACAAAAGGCGCCCGCTTTGATCAGGTAGTCGGAGTTGTCCACCGCGACCTTCACCAGAAAGGTCCGGGTGGCCCGATCGATCGCCTCATTGACCGCCACGACCTTCCCGTCCTGCGACTTGTTGATGCTCGCGATCCGTACGTTCACGGGAAGGCCTGTTCGGAGCACTCCTGAGTAGCGTTCCGGAATCTTCATCTCGGCTTCCAGGCTCGAGAGATCGGAAATCTCCAGCACATCCTGACCTCTCTGTACGAAATCTCCGACCTCGTGAAGCCGGGCGGTGACGGTTCCAGAGTAGGGTGCTTCCACAGCCGTGTCGTCGAGGTGCTGGAGGGATTCCTGCAGTCTGGCGTCCGCTTCCTGCACGCGGCTCCGGGCGACCGCCAACTGCTCGGCCGTCGGTCCGGCTTTGGCGATACGCAGCTGCTCCTCGGCGACCCGCTGTTCCGCTTCAGCCGACTGGGCCGCGGTCTGCGCCTGTTCCCATTGCGATTTCGAAATGGCTCCGCGTTCGAGAAGGACGTCCGCGCGCTCCATCTCGTTCTCCAGTCGTCGAGCCTCGACCCGGGCGCGTTGGACCTGAGCCTCGAGAACGTCCACTTCCTCGGGCCGCCGCCAGGCCTGCAGGTCGCGCAGATTGGCTTCTGCCGTGGCCTTTTGGGCGCGTGCGGAGCGAACCGCATTCTCCGCCTCTACCGGCCTGATACGGAATAGAACGCGGCCTTTCCGGACCCGATCCCCGATGTCGACGGAGACCTCAACGAGGGGGCCGGCTTCCAATGCTTGAATGCTCGCGACTTCGACCGGCACGAGTGAGCCGGTGGCACTCAGCGAATGATCGAAGTCCCGCCGGGCGACGTCGACTACGCGGACTTCCTTGGCGGTCAATGCCACCTGCTTGGACACCCCCGCACTTTCGGCAGGCGAAGAGTCGGAACAGGAAGCCGCCCAGGTCGCCGGCAACACGAGGGCCGGAAGCAGAAGTCTTCTGATGAGTTTTCCTGTATTCATGATGCTTTCTTCCTAGGAGGCTTCTCCGGAGATCGACTCCCCCGGCTCTGAGCCGAGACCGCGGTTGCGCCACTTGGCAGCTCCCCAAAGTGCGATGTCGTCCATGATCGTGTAGACCGACGGAATGACGATCAGCGTCAGAAGCGTCGAGGTGAGCATCCCTCCGATGACCGAAACTCCCATCGGGGCCCGCTGCTCGCCGCCTTCGCTGAGGGCGAGAGCCACGGGGGTGACTGCTGCAATGGTCGTGAAGGCGGTCATCAGGATGGGTCGGAGCCGAAGAGGGCCCGCCTGTCGCAAGGCGTCGTCGCGTGAGACACCGCGAGTGCGGATCTGGTTGGTGAAATCCACCAGCAAAATGGCATTTTTGGTGACGATTCCGATCAACATGACGAAACCGATGAAGGCGAAGATATCCAGCTGGACACCCGTGATCAGGATCAGACCGAAGCTTCCGGCTACGGCGAGAGGGACCGACATGAGAATGGTGAAGGGATGAATGAACGACTCGAACTGAGACCCTAGAATGACGTAGATGACCAAAAGTGAAATCAGAACCGCGTTCAGCAGGTACCGGAACGACTCGGCGAATACATCGGCGCTGCCGGTGAGGGCCGTCCCCCAGGCCGGGTCGTCGGGAACGTACTTCTCCGCCAGGGCCCTCATTTCGTCCAGGGCATCCCCGAGAGAGGCGCCGTCGAGATTGGCATAGAGCGTGACGGCGCGGCTGCGGTTGTATCGATTGATCGCTTGCGGACCGACGCCCTGGATCACGTGCACCAGGTTGGGGCTGTAGGTCAGCTCACCGCTGGAAGAACGGAGGGCGACATCGAGCAAGTCGCTCGGCTTCGATCGCGCCTCCGGAAGGGCTCTTGCCCGAATGTCGTAACGCTTGCCGCTCTCCTTGAACTTCGCCACGTCGAGCCCTCCAAAGAGAATGTTGAAGTTCTGGGTGATCGTCCGGACGTCGACGCCCAGATCGTCGGCGAGGTTGCGGTTAATTTCCACCTTGAGTTCCGGCTTGTTCAACCGGAGATTGTCGTCGACATCCACGAAGCCGGGAAGCTTCCGCATTTCGGCAAGCATTGCACTGGCGACTTGTTCGAGCTGGTCGACCTCCGGTCCCTGGACGACGAACTGAAGGTCGGCATTCCTCTGGCCTCCGCCCACGGCCGACACGTTTTCCACGGAGATCCTGGCCTCCGGAATCTTCTCCTTGAGCAGGGTTCTGAGGCGTGACATCACAGCGCTTTGGGAGGTGTTCCGTTCGGAGGCATAGACGAGGTTTGCAAAGACGATCCCGCTGTTCGGGCCCCCGGAGAATCCCGTTGCCGCGAAGGCGCTGCGGACTTCGTCCTGGGAGAGGATGGCCTTCTCGACGTCCTGAAGACGCCGGGCCGACTCTTCGACCGACGTGCCGGTAGGCAGTTCGAATCGGACCACGAAACGGCTCTCGTCCGGCTCGGTGACGAACCCGGTCTTGAGGAACGGAAAGAGGCTCAAGCCGAGAATAAAGATCCCGATCGCCAGTCCGATCGTGACCCAGCGATGCCTCAGTGAGAGGTCGAGATAGTAGGAGTAGAGCGATTCGATCTTCCGAAAACCCCGCTCGAAGGCCCGGAAGATCGGACCGTGGTCAGGATCGTGTCGAAGCAGCCGCGAGCAGAGCATGGGAATGACCGTCAGCGCCACGAACAGGGAAATCAGCACCGAAAGGGCCACCGAGAGGCCGAATTCGAAAAAGAACCGGCCGATGATTCCCTTCATGAAAGCCACCGGAATGAAGACGGCCATGATCGAGGACGAGGCGGCGATGACGGCCAGTCCTACTTCGGCGGTGCCGATTTGGGCTGCTTCCAGCGCGCCTTTGCCTTCCTCCACGTGCCGAAAGATGTTTTCCAGGACCACGATGGCGTCGTCGATGACGATGCCGATAGCCAGCGACATGGCCAGCATGGTCATGTTGTTGATAGTGAAATCAGCCCAGTACATGACCACGAACGAGGCGATGATCGAGGTGGGGATCGCGATGATGCTGATGAAGGTCATGCGGAAGTTTCGCAGGAAGACCAGCATGACGATCGACGTCAGGACGGCGCCCAGGAACAGGTCGAAGATGACATCCTGCATCGAGTTCTTGATGAACCGGGAGGAGTCCGACGCGATCTGGACGTGAATGCCTTCGGGCACGTTCCGGGTGATTTCGGCCAGAGCCGCCTTCACGCCTTCAGCCACGGCCACGGTGTTGGTTCCCGACTGCTTTCGGATTCCCAGTCCGACGGCGGGCAGCCCGTTGAAGCGTGCCACGCTCCGCAGGTCTTCCGAGCCGTCTTCGACGAAGGCAACGTCTTTGAGCCGGACCAGAGCGCCTTCGTGGGTCGCCACGACCAGTCCCTTGAGCCGGTCCACCGATTCGTACTCACCTTCGATCTTGACGACGAACTCCTTCTCGGGCTGCTCGATGCGGCCTCCCGGAAGTTCGATGTGCTTGGCACGAATCGCGTTGACGACGTCGAGCGGGGTAAGATTCCGTGCCTCCAGTTCGTTCGGATCGAGCCAGACCCGGACCGCTCGATCGCGAAATCCGCCCAGGACAACGGCCCCCACACCGGGCACCGTCTGGAGCCTCTCCTTAATGACCTCGTCCGCATATCGAGCGATGCGCCGGTAATCTCCTCTCGTCGTGACGGCGATCCACATGATCGGTTGAGCGGCGATATCCAGCTTCTGAACGATGGGAGGCTCGAGGTCGTCGGGCAGGTCGGCCTGGGCCAGGTTGACCTTGTCGCGGACCTCCTGAGCCGCAACGTCCACATCTTTGGAAAGTTCGAACTCGACGATGATCTGGGAGGTACCCTCGTTGGACGTCGAAGTGATGCTCTTGACGCCCTCGATGGTGTTGATCTGCTCTTCCAGAACATCGGTGACGTCCTCGTCTATGATCTCGGGATCTGCGCCGATCAGAACGGAGGTCACCGATACGGTCGGTAACTCGACCTCGGGAAAGAGATCAACGCCCATGTTCTCGAAGGCGATGTACCCAAAGAAGATAATCGCACCGGTAAAAAGGAGAGTCGTCACCGGCCGCCGGATGGAGGTGTCGGATAGAAACATCAGTGAATCCCCTCGGAGGTGCTGGAAACCTCTGCCGCACCATGCAGGAACAGTCGCACCAGTTGTTCCTCCCGGGCCGTGTCCCGGGGCGGGTTGACCTGGCACGTCAGTTGGGCGACGTGAGCCCGAATCAATCCCTCCAGGGCCTCCGTCAGGACTCGAGGATCGAGGCTCCGGAACTGGCCGTTGCGGATCCCCTCCGCGAAGATCATATGGAGTTGCTCCTTCAATTTGCTGTATCGAGTTGCCAACTCGGAAAGGATCCCCACGGGGAGGTCGAGACCGAGTCGATCGGTTTCCTGAAAGAAGAGTCGAAAGAAGCTGGGATTCTCCCAGAACTGACTGAGGCGGCATCGGAAATAGAGTTCGATCCGTTCCTCGGGAGAAGCGGCCGAATTGAGGACTGCGTAGACTTCGGCTTCCCGTTTGCGGAAGCCGCGCAGAACGGTTTCGGCGTAGAGTTCGCTCTTTCCCGGGAAGAACTTGTAGATTGTCCCTACCGCGAATTCCGCCCTCCGGGCGATCTCTTCCATCGTCGATGAGGCATAGCCACGTTCGGCAAAGACCGACTCGGCGGCTTCGATGATCTCGTCCATGTGTCTCAGAAACTCCCGCTCGCGACGAGATGATCTTCGGCCTTGCCGGCGAATCCGTTCCGGTGTATCCCGTCCGGATTGTGAATTGCTATTCATTTTTCGTATCAACCGTTCACACGAGCTTATCACGAACTTCTGTTGCCTTTTGGCGACGTGAGGCCCTGGAGGGGACAGGTTCCCCGTCGGGCAAGACAGCGCCTTGCCCGGCCGGGGGGACCTGGGGGTTCGCCCGACTTCACGATTCTCGGGTCATTCCGGGTTTTCAGGGCTCTCGTCGGCTTGTCGCAGCCAGCGACCCGACCGACAGAGGAACTCCGCGGCGGCGGCGGCGAACTCCGGGCTGGGATGCCAGGTGTCCCGGGGCTGCTCGCGGAGCCGGATTCCTGAATCGAGGGATGCCTCGAGTACAGGCAAAAGGTCGAAGTGCCGGATATGCTCGTCCGTGAGGATCTGGAGCACCTCCTCATGTGCCTGCCGTTCCCTTGGAGACCAATCCTCCCAAGACTTCAGCAGAGGAAAGACGAGGACTGTCAGGCGAGCGGTTCCGGAGGTCAGGGAGGCCAGTTCGTGGAGAGATCCGCGGACCTCCTCGGCGGATGCCCCATTCGACCGGGAAGCATGGGCGAGCCGGGTGGCGGCCAGGAGACGGTAAAGGTACGAAAAGTGGAAGAGGAAGCGGTTGAGGCTCGTGACTTCGTGGTCCGGAGCCCAGACGAGCAGTTGCCCCTCGGCGTCAACGAACGCGATCGGGGTCGTCTCGAAGTCGTTGATGTGAAAGGTGAGGACGACCTGATCCGGATGGATGCCTCGGTTGAAGCGGCGGTAGAACTCGACTTCCTGGCGGGTGTTGAACGATTCGACACCGGCGTTCCAGAACTCCCGGTCCTTCTCGCCGCAGCGCTTTTGAATGGCTCGGACAAGCCTTCCCCGAGCCGTCACCGAATCACCGATGAACAGGATGCGCTCGATGCCGGGTCGCTTCTCGATGGGATAGGCATTCGGGAGCGTCCCAAATTCACTATAGACGGTGCGTCCTTCCTCGGGCCGATAACCCAGCCGTGGACGAAACCCCATGACCGGATCGGGCTCCCAGGCCGCCCGCGCCGCATCTCCTGCTTCGCGAAACTGCCGAAGTTCTTGTCCGGGCGGCAGCGCGGGATCGATGTGGAAAAGACGTAGCCCTGCTTCACAGAGAACGAGTGCCCCCGCGATTCCCAGGACGATCGCTCCGACTCGCATCAGGACCCGGCGCAGGCGCATTCGACGTCGCACGGCGCCAACATACCAGATCCTTCGGATCGGCTCGATGAGTCCGGCACGAGGAGAAAAGGCAGCGGGACCGAGCTGAAGAGCCGCGGCTCTTCAGCACCGATAGACGGGCACCTCGTCCCGGCAGGCGGAATCAGTCGAGGCTCGCCCCAGTTTCGCCGTGGGGGTGACTCCGCTACCGGCCCGAATCCGGACAGACCCGGTACCGCATGCTGGGTGCGAGTCTCCAGCGAAGCCTTTGCTCTTCTTTCCGACCAAGATACACTTTTTGCCCAAGGAGCAGACTCCTATCGGTAACCTTGAGATTCACCGGGGCGCCGATGGCGCTAAGAATCGCCTCGAGCCGGCAGGGAGCGTCCCGACATGATGCCGGAGACGAGCGCTGGATGAAGCAGGAAGGGACCCGGATACGAAGACCGCGCTGGTTGCACCTCCTGGCTCCGTTGGGCAGTGGAATCATCTTCATGACGGCGTTGTTCGTGATCGGCCGCGAACTTGGCGCGGTGCACTTGCACGATCTTCTGTTTCAGCTCAAGCAGGTGGGGCGATGGCCGCTTGCCGGAGCTCTCGCTCTGACAGTCATGAGCTACCTGGTGATGACCGGCTACGACCACCTCGGTGTTCGCTACATTAGTCATCGGGTGGGGATCGGGCAGGTCAGCTTTGCCTCTTTTCTGGGCTATGCGTTCAGCAACAACCTCGGCACGCTGCTGGGGGCCGGAACCGCACGCACGCGCATATACGGTGGCTTGGGACTCTCCGGCGGGCAAATCCTGTCACTGATCCTCTTCACCAGCAGTAGCGTTTGGCTCGGGCTGATGACACTGGCCGGCATCATTCTGCTGTGTCGTCCCATTCCCACATATGTCGATTTGCCCTTGTTGTACGGCTCGACGTTTCTGCTGGGGCTGCTTCTCGTTGGGATGGCGGGAACCTACCTGGCGATGTGCCGATGGTGGCGGGGAACGCTCCGTGTCCGCAGTTGGTCGTTTCAGTTGCCGAACATCAGGTTGGCAGGAGGTCAACTGCTGATCGGTTCGCTGGACTGGCTTCTGGCGGCGCTGGTGCTCTACGTCCTGCTGACGCCCATAGCCGATGTTCCGTTCGTCACGTTTTTGGGCGCGTTTCTGCTGGCGCAACTGGTGGGACTGGTCAGCAATGTGCCTGGTGGGCTTGGCGTATTCGAGACGGTCCTACTGCTCTTGCTGGCACCTCTGGCTGGGCACGAGGCGTTGCTCAGCACTCTGATCCTGTTTCGGCTCTGCTACTACCTGTTTCCGCTGATGTTGGCCGGTCTGGGGCTGGCGGGATTCGAATTGCTGCGCCATCGTCGGCGCTTCAAGGTTGCGTACGGAGGATATCAGCGATTCATCGGACCGGTGGTGCCGATGACCCTGGCGTTACTGGTGTTTGCCGCCGGGTTATTCATGCTATTCAGCGGCGTGCTGCCCACGGCTCGGTGGCGATTGCGTCTTGTCCAAGACCTCGCGCCTTTGGCCGCCATTGAACTGGCGCACCTGTTGGGTAGCGTCGTGGGTACATTGCTGCTCTTTTTGTCGGCGGCGATCTACCGCCGGATCAACGCGGCATACTACCTGGCGATTGGGCTGCTGGCTGCGGGCGTGGTGCTGTCGCTGCTACAAGGCCTGCAATGGGAGGTTGCTCTTTTGCAGGGCGTCGTCTTGACGACGGTCCTGCCGTGCCGAAGCCGGTTCTATCGCCATTCGAGGCTCCTGGAGCCCCGCACCGGCTGGCCCTGGCTGGTAGCGGTGGTGCTTGCGGTGGGAGCGTCGATTGCGCTGGGATTGTTCGTGTTTAGTCATGTCCCCTATCGTGACGAACTATGGTGGCAGGTCTCGTTGACCAGCAGTGCACCCCGTTTTATGCGTGCCGCGCTGGTCAGCGGCCTGGGGGCATTGGTGCTGTCGGCAGCGTGGTTGCTGCGACCCGCGCGAATCAGGGCCATCCGCCCTGGTCCGGCGGACTTGGACGCAGCACAGCGCATCGCTTCGAGTTTCCCCCGCGCGTACGCGTATCTGTCCCTGCTTGGCGACAAGCAGCTGATGTTCAACCCGCAACGCAGCGGATTCGTCATGTATGGCATGCAGGGCGGAAGCTGGATCGCGATGGGTGATCCGGTGGCTACGGACAAGTCGCAGCAGGAGGAACTCGCCTGGCGATTCCGCGAGCGATGTGATCGAAACGGTGTGCGTTGCGCATTCTATCAGGTTGATGCCGCGCGATTATCCCTGTATCTGGACATGGGATTAACACCCGTCAAACTTGGCGAGGAGGCTCGAGTGCCGCTCGACTCGTTTGTCATGGAAGGAAGCGAGCACAGGTCTCTGCGCAAAGACGCCAATCGGGCCGCGAAGGCTGGATGCAGCTTCGAGGTCCTGGCGTGCGACCAGGTTGCACCGCTCATGTCGGAGTTCAGGAATATCTCGGACGCCTGGTTCGCACTCAAGCGTGGGCAAGAGAAGGGCTTCTCGCTCGGCTTCTTCGACGAGGTCTACCTGGCGCGACTTCCCGTCGCCGTCGTGCGGCAGGAAGGCAGGTTGGTGGCCTTCGCCAACCTGAGGCTCGCAGGGGGTCATGAGATATCCCCCGACCTGATGCGCCACCTCCCGGACGCCCCACCCGGCACGATGGATTTTCTATTCACCCAACTCATGATCTGGGGCCGTGCGCAAGGCTTCCACTGGTTCAATCTGGGCGGCGCACCGCTGTCAGGCCTGGAGGATCGCACGCTGGCTCCGCTCTGGCACCGCTTGGGCACACGGCTCTATCGTCACGGTGAGCACTTTTATCACTTCGAGGGCCTGCGACGGTTCAAAGAGAAGTTCAATCCAGTGTGGGAGTCGAAGTACCTCGCCGCACCCTCTGGACTGACCCTGCCACTGACCTTACTCGATCTGACGCGCTTGATCGGCAAGCGCGCGCCGACCAGGGGTCGAAACGTGCCGCCTCGCCGTGCGCCGTCGTCGGACGAATGCTCGGATATCACCTCATGAAGAATGCAAAGCAATTACCTCTGACCGCTGACCCAGCCACACACCGATGTTGGTTGCAACGGACGGCCTGTACGGGTAGGTCGAGACGGTGCTCGGGGAGAATAGGCAGACAACCCCGGACATTTGGGAAGGAGGTCATCGGGTGGCAAGATACCTCGACGGCCCAGCCTGAAGTGCAGCGGGCCATCCCGGGGAAGACGTTGTGACCACGGGGTTTAGGCACCACACACGGGTGCGATCATTGGAATGATCTCGCGGCCCACCGTGTCGCTGGTCTGCGACACGGACAGACCATGCTCGCCCCGTTCCCGCTCTCGTACACCTGCTTGCGTAGCGGGCCCAGTTGCGGCGTCGTTGCCGGGTAAGAACGCTCGGCGGGCGAGCCCGGTTGCGGTGCCGAGTCGACTTCCGTGTTCCTGTTCTGGGCTCCGTTTCAGCCAGCACAGCAGTTCCTTCCGCGGCCATTCCAATCCGCCGGTCGCAGGTCGGGGAGACCCCTTGGAGCGAGGTGCGTCCGATGAACCCGCCGCGCGGATCGAAATGACTCACTCCTGGTTCACGCTCCGCTCGGAAGAATCCGCGACGGTCGTTCATAAGTAACGTTGAATCAGTGTATTAAATGGTCTCGTGGAGACTGGAACGACAATTGCTAAAGTGGGCCTCAACCCTGTGACCTACCCATCGGGGCTGGTTCGAGGCTGGTCGTTCTAGCTCGCATTTTCACCGGGTCAGTGGCGGTACGTGTGGCCACACAGTGCGGGGCTGCACGCTGCCTGAGCAATGTGACGAGAAATGCGAGTGAAGAACCGGAAGCTCACAGCGCCTGCCGGCCGAAGCCCGTTGTGGGGGTCCGGCTTCGACCTCTGAAGTCTGAAGAAAGCCGTTAACCGTTGAGAGTTGGTCCTTTCAAGATTTGCCTGACACTGATCGTGGTGACCTATCTGGTTGTCTTTGGCTCTCTAGTCGCCCACGGGATCGGCTACTACCTGACCCCCATTCCGGACCGGGCCTTTCATCCGATGCACGCGTTACTGAAGCCATCGGGCTGGGAGGGCCGTCGGCTGGGTATGGTCGGTGGAGTTATGATGCTCCTGACCTTCCTGTACACGATCCGCAAGCGTTCGAGTTTCCTTCAGAGATTCGGAAACCAGAAGCAGTGGCTGCAGGTCCACATCTTTCTCGGGCTGGGAGGGCCGGCCCTGGTCGTGCTCCACACCACGGGGAAGCTCGGGGGACTGGCCGCCATCGGTTTCTACTCCACGATGGCCATGGTCGTTTCGGGCATCATCGGCCGCTACCTGTACTCGAAGATCCCACGTACCCGGAAGGGCAACGAGATGTCGCTTGCCCAAATGGAGCAGCAGCTCTCCGAGTGGATCGCCGAACTCGGCTCGGATTCCAGCAGGGATCGTCTTCTGGAAGCAATCGAGCAGTACTTGGCTCAGGTCCGACAGCAGCGGCGCGGCATGGTGATGACCGTTGCCGTGGTCATCGCCGACGACCTGAAAGGACTTTCTCATGTGTACCAGGCCTGGAGGATCTCCGCACTCCAGGGGAAGGGGATCCGAAGGCGAATCAAGGTCGTTCGACTCGTGCTCAAACAGAGGCGTCTGCTCAAGAAGCTCGCAGTGCTGGAGGCGAGCCAGAGGCTGTTTTCCTATTGGCACATCTTTCACCGGCCTTTCACGATCCTCGCGTCGGTCTTGATCCTGATTCACGTCGCGGTGGCGACTTATTTTGGCTACGGAGTCAACTGGTGACGAAAGGGGCGCTCGTACTGGGCTTCTCACTGCTGGTCATGTCAGGATCCGTCGCAGCCCAGGGGTTGGAGTCCCTAGTCTCGCCCGGAGCCCTGAGCCAGGCCCACAGCAATGTGGAAGGTCTGGACGGCTGCGATCGCTGTCACACGCCCGGCCAAGGGGTCGACGACGCCAAGTGCCTGGCCTGCCATAAGCAGATTGCAGAGCGCATTCGTGACCATTGCGGATTCCATCGGACCCGGACCGGGCAATGTGCGACCTGTCATCCCGAGCACCGCGGAGAAGAAGCCTCGTTGCTCCACTGGGATACGGCCCATTTCGACCATGACGAAACGGGTTACCCGCTGACCGGCCTGCACGAAACGGTCAAACGCTGCGAGTCTTGTCATTCCGCGACACGTTCTGTCAAACGTCGTTCCGGTCGATCCTTCCTGCTGAGCGACCGCAACTGCGTGACCTGCCACCAGGACGTTCACAAGGGAACTCTGGGCGCGGACTGCGTGCGCTGTCACGGAGTGGAGAGGAAGTTCACCCAAGTCCACTTTGACCACGAACAGGCGGCGTTCCACCTGCGCGGCGCGCACCGCGAACTCGAGTGTTCGAAATGCCATCGCGCCGGACAGTGGACAGGCATCGCGTTCTCGCGGTGCACGGACTGTCACGGTGATGCCCACCGGCCGTCTCTGGGTTCGAACTGCGCCGAGTGTCACAGTCTTTACGACTGGAAGGTCCAGCAGGCGCGCAGCCGATTTCACGCCCAGGACTCCAGGTTTCCGCTCCAGGGGAAACATGCCGAGGTGCAATGCCGGAGCTGCCACCCGGACCATCGCTTCAAGGGGATCGCGTTCGCCGAATGCCGAGACTGCCATACGAAGGATCCTCATCGGGGGCAGTTCAGCCAGGACTGTGCGGCCTGCCACGTGGAAACGGGATTCGAAAAGACCAGGTTCAATCATCAGCTCGCCCGCTTTCACCTCACCGGAAAGCATCTGGAGGTCGAGTGCGCGAAGTGCCACCGTCCGGAACACGCCGGAAGCGACGGCCGCTCGGTTGAATTCATCCGCTACAGACCGCTGAGCATGTCCTGCGACGGATGTCACCGGGACACTCACCTCGGACAGCTGGGAAACCAGTGCCGGGCCTGTCACTCCACCTTCGGGTTCGGCGACTCGACGCTCACCTTCTCCCATAATTCAGGAACCGACTTCCCCCTCGACGGGGCCCATCTCAAAACACCCTGTGGAGAATGCCACCGGCAAGAGCAAGGGCAGTTTCCGGCAGGATCGGGTGTGGCCGTTCGCTTCACGCCGTTGACCCACGCCTGCAAGGGCTGTCATCAAGATCCACATGGAGGACAGCTGGAAGGAAGCTGCGAGCGCTGTCACGCCGACCAGCATTTCCTTCCGGTCTCGCGATTCGACCACCAGAAGTCTGGATTCCCGCTGACCGGAAGGCACCAGACCGTGACCTGCGCCCAATGCCACCCGGCGACCGAGATCAAGCTGGCGGGCGTGGAGAAGCAGGTCCCACGCTATCACCCTCTGGCCCTTCAGTGCTCCGGCTGCCACGAGGATCCCCACCGCTATGCACAGCCTGCCGACTGCGCGCGGTGTCACGACACGAAAGGATTTGCCGTCCAGTTCTTCAATCACTTCAAGACTTCGTTTCCCCTCATGGGCCGGCATGCCGACCTCACCTGCGATCGGTGCCACGAACAGATCCAGTGGCGACAGAAGGCCGTGTTGAGTTTCATCTCCCGGTCCCAGGTCCCGGCAAAGACGCATTCGACGGACCCGCCCTGCTCGGATTGTCACGAATCGCCTCATCGGGCCCAATACCACGCCTGCGAACGCTGCCACACATTCAGTTCATGGAGGATCAGCGAGTGGTGAAGCAGATGCGACGTATGCAGCGGCCGATGGGATTCCGGAGCCGCCGACTTCCAGGCTTCGGCAGAGGCCGAATCGCGACTCTCCTGATGCTCTTCTGGCTCTCCAGGGGATACGCCTCGAGCCTGCTTTCGGCTGACGGTGGGGCCACGGTGCAAGGGGACGTGAAGGACGGCTCGGGAGCCCTGATCCCCGGGGCCGATGTAGAACTGAAGGCAATTGGAGGCACCGGGGATTGGACCACGGTGACAGGCGATTTGGGCACATTCGAGTTCACCGTCACCACGGCGGGTTCGTTCGCCCTGACGGTCGAGTGCCCGGGATTCCAGGAGTATCACCTCGAGCCGGTGGAGCTCACGGCGGGTGAAACGCGCCATGTCGAAGTTGTTCTGAAGCTGGCCGAAATCAGCGAGCACGCCGAAGTGGTTGCCGAGCGGAGTCCGGAGGGGGGAGGGCGTAAGCTCGAGCCGGTCATACATCCGATCGGAATGCCTCCCTTCATGATCCCCGAGAAACCGAAACCCCCTCTTCGGGTGCGCGGGAGAATCTCGTCGGATTGGTACGGGATTCACACCCAGGTGGGCATGGTCAATCAGTTGAGCAACCGCGCGCGGATGGTAATCGGGGAACCGGGAACCGGCTGGAATCTCCAGCTCGACCTCAGGGATCGGCTGACGATTGGGGAGTCCTCGCACCACCTCCTGAGCGTCTACGATGCAAGGCTCGTCTACGACGATTCGAATCGTCCCTTCTATCTGGCCGTGGGACAGATGAACCTGTACGACACGGCCGGGATAGGGGAACTGCTCGGGGCCATGGGCGGATACCGTCCGAAGAGGAACCTCCTCGTCGGCGGCTATGCGGGCCTGAGACCCGATCTTTACGGAACCGGTCTTGACGCGGGTTTCCAGAAATTCGGGGTCTTTGCCCGCTACTTCGGTCCCCGTGCCCGGAGCTTCTCGGTGAGCTACAACGAGCTGCTCTACTCGGGGAAAAGCGAGCGCCGGTTCATCTACCTCAATGGTCTGTCGCCGGTCGGGGAGCGGGCCGTCTTCTACGGGAATCTGGAATTCGAACTCGGTCGCAACATCCAAGCCGCCGATCGTCTCTCGCGACTCTTTCTCAACGGGCGCGTCGATTTCCTGCGGGACTTCGACGTGATCGCAAGCTTCAGCTCCGGCAAGGGCCTCGACTTCCATCGCTTTCTCCTGGAGCATGGCGCTGATCCGCTGGGCAGCTTCAGCGAGCTGGAGCGCTTCTATTACAACCTCCAATACGGCGCGCGCCTGCGCTACCGGATCCGCAACGGCTGGAGAGTCTACGTGGGAGAGCGGGTCAGCGAGCGGAAGGACCAGTCGATCCGGAATTATACGACGCAGTTAGGGATTTCGACTGGACAGCTCGCCGAGACGGGTGTCTCGCTCTACGCCAACTACAATCTCAACCGGGGCGATACATCGGAGTCCAACTCGCTGTATCTCTCCGTGAGCAAGACGTTGGGCAGGCACTCGTGGAACACCAGTTATTCTACGTCCTTCAACGGACTCCGGTTCAACAGCACGGCGGGCTTTCCGGAAGTGGTCCACGTGGCATCGCGGCACACTCTCTTCAATGAACTGTTCCTCGTCATCAGCCGTGCACTGGCTGTGTCTCTGCAACACGAGCATACCTTTGGACAGTTGCAGGGCGAGGATCTGTTCTTCGTTCGCTTCATGTTCAGGATGTAGAAGAGTCGAAATGGAATATCTTCTCTGGTTCGGAATCTTTCTTGCTTTGGCTCTGCTGGCCACGGTGCCGGTCCATTTCCATCTTTCATCGATGAATCGGCGGGCCGCCGGGGACTCTCCAAAGGCGGTTGCGCCCAAAGCGACTCGTCCCTGCCCGCAGTGCAAGAGCCCGGTGGCGGTCGACTCCGCCTTCTGTGACCAGTGTGGTGTGCCGATGGCTCTCTGGACGCTCAAGAAAGCGCGCGAGGCCAATGGGGATGTTGTCGCCGGCCGGGTCGTCCCTATCATCGACCAGGACGTTTGCATCGGCTGCAGCGCGTGCGTGAATGCCTGCAACGAGGGCGTGCTCGAGATCATCGCCGGGAAGTCCGCCGTCGTGAACGTCAGCGCCTGTACGAGTGCAGGGACCTGTGCGGAAGTCTGTCCAACCGGAGCCTGTCAGCTGGGTGGCAGTGGAGGGGGGCGGAGAGTAGAAGTCCCGCAGATCGACGATGACTTCCAGACCAACCAGGCGGGACTCTACGCCGTCGGAGAGCTGGGCGGCCTGGGCCTGATCAAGAACGCGATTTCGGAAGGTCAGTTGGTCGTGGACCGGATCCTTGAATCGCATGAGCGCCGCGAGGGGATGCTTGACCTGGTGATCGTGGGCTCGGGACCCGCCGGGCTGTCGGCGGGTCTGGCCGCAAAGGCCGCGGGTCTCGAGTTCGTCATCCTGGAACAGGGCAATCTGGCCAATACGATTCGTCGCTATCCCAACCGCAAGGTGGTGATGGCGGAGCCAATCAAGATTCCGCTGTACGGTTCGTTGTGGATCTCCGATGCGCCCAAGGAGGCGCTGCTCAGTGTGTGGCAGACGATTATCGACACGTCTGGACTCGTCGTTCACGAATTCGAAAAGGTCGAACATGTGGAGCGTCAGACCGACGGTACCTTCGTCACCCGGACGCCGAAGGCCGAGTACCACAGCCTGAAGGTCATTCTGGCCATCGGCAAGCGGGGCACGCCGAATCAGTTGTCTGTTCCCGGCAAGGACCTGCCCAAGGTGCTCTACACACTGAGCGACGCGGCCCAGTATCGCTCTTCGCGCGTTCTCGTGGTTGGAGGCGGGGACTCCGCTGTGGAGGCAGCCGTCGCTCTCGGTAAGGAAGTCAGCAACGAGGTTACGCTGTCATATCGCCGGACAGAGTTCGCACGGATCCGCGACAAGAACCGCGAAGCCTTGGACAGGGCTGTGGAGGCCGGGCAGGTCCACCTCTTGCTGGGCAGCCGGCTGCGCGAGGTCCGAGCCAAGGAGGCCCTGCTGGAATGCACCGACGGTGAGCTCCGGACGCTCGAGAATGACTACGTTTTCGCGTTCCTGGGAGGTTCCTCGCCCAGGGCCTTCCTGGAGAAAGTCGGCGTGTCGATGGTGACCAAGGAAGTCCCGATGACCAACCCCGGTTGGGAGGAAACGCGTGCCTAGAGCCATTCGCCTGATCGTCTGGAGGTTGGTACTTTTGGCGCTGGGGAGCATTCCCGGACTTTCGGCGGCTCCCTCTCCCTTTGCGCCGGCTCAGGAAGGCGCGCGCAGAAACATCCAGGAACACGATCAGACGAGTTTTCCTCTGACCGGGAGGCACCGCACCGTCGCCTGCCAGGAGTGCCACATCAACGGACAACTCGAGGGGACGCCCACCAGCTGCGAGAGCTGTCACTGGGACCGACGTCAGGATGACCGATACTCGCTCGCGCTCGGGATCAACTGCGCGGACTGTCATGACACGACCGGTTGGAGGCCGGTTTCTCCCGATCGCTGGAACCACGAGTCCGTCACCGGATTCCGACTCGAGGGCACGCACCGGCTGATCGAGTGCACCGACTGCCATGCGAACGGTTTCGAAGGCCAGTCCGCAGATTGCGTGAGCTGCCACCGCAAGGACTTCGACGACGCCCGGGATCCGAACCACGTGGAAGCGGGCTTCCCGACGGACTGCGTGACCTGTCACGGCGACCAGGCGACGACCTGGCAGGGCGCGGAGTTCGATCATTCGAGCTTCCCGCTGAAGGGGCAGCACCAGACGGCGGCCTGTCTCGACTGCCACACCAACGGCGTCTACCAGGGCCTGGCTTCGGATTGCGTGAGCTGCCACCGCAAGGACTTCGACGACGCCCGGGATCCGAACCACGTGGAAGCGGGCTTCCCGACGGACTGCGTGACCTGCCACGGCGATCAGGCGACGACCTGGCAGGGCGCGGAGTTCGACCACTCGAGCTTCCCGCTGAAGGGGCAGCACCAGACGGCGGCCTGCACGGCCTGCCACACCAACGGCGTCTACCAGGGTCTGGCCTCGGATTGCGTCAGCTGCCACCGCAGCGAGTACGATCAGACGACCGATCCTAACCACGCCGCAGCCGGATTCCCGACGGACTGCCTGACCTGTCACGGCGACCAGGCGACGACCTGGCAGGGCGCGGAGTTCGATCATTCGAGCTTCCCGTTGAAGGGGCGGCACCAGACGGCGGCCTGCCTCGACTGCCACACCGGCGGCGTCTACCAGGGTCTGGCCTCGGATTGCGTGAGCTGCCACCGCAAGGACTTCGACGACGCCCGGGATCCGAACCACGTGGAAGCGGGCTTCCCGACGGACTGCGTGACCTGTCACGGCGACCAGGCGACGACCTGGCAGGGTGCGGAGTTCGATCATTCGAGCTTCCCGCTGAAAGGGCAGCACCAGACGGCGGCCTGCCTCGACTGCCACACCAACGGCGTCTACCAGGGCCTGGCTTCGGATTGCGTGAGCTGCCACCGCAAGGACTTCGACGACGCCCGGGATCCGAACCACGTGGAAGCGGGCTTCCCGACGGACTGCGTGACCTGTCACGGCGACCAGGCGACGACCTGGCAGGGCGCGGAGTTCGATCATTCGAGCTTCCCGTTGAAAGGGCAGCACCAGACGGCGGCCTGTCTCGACTGCCACACCAACGGCGTCTACCAGGGCCTGGCTTCAGATTGCGTGAGCTGCCACCGCAAGGACTTCGACGACGCCCGGGATCCGAACCACGTGGAAGCGGGCTTCCCGACGGACTGCGTGACCTGTCACGGCGACCAGGCGACGACCTGGCAGGGTGCGGAGTTCGATCATTCGAGCTTCCCGTTGAAGGGGCGGCACCAGACGGCGGCTTGCACGGCCTGCCACACCAACGGCGTCTACCAGGGTCTGGCCTCGGATTGCGTGAGCTGCCACCGCAAGGACTTCGACGACGCCCGGGATCCGAACCACGTGGAAGCGGGCTTCCCGACGGACTGCCTGACCTGCCACGGCGATCAGGCGACGACCTGGCAGGGTGCGGAGTTCGATCATTCGAGCTTCCCGTTGAAGGGGCGGCACCAGACGGCGGCTTGCACGGCCTGCCACACCAACGGCGTCTTCCAGGGTCTGGCCTCGGATTGCGTCAGCTGCCACCGCAGCGAGTACGACCGGACGACCGATCCTAACCACGCCGCAGCCGGGTTCCCGACGGACTGCCTGACCTGCCACGGCGATCAGGCGACGACCTGGCAGGGTGCGGAGTTCGACCATTCGAGCTTCCCGCTGAAGGGGCAGCACCAGACGGCGGCTTGCACGGCCTGTCACACCAACGGCGTCTACCAGGGTCTGGCCGCGGATTGCGTGAGCTGCCACCGCAGGGAGTACGACCGGACGACCGATCCTAACCACGCCGCAGCCGGATTCCCGACGGACTGCGCGACCTGCCACGGCGATCAGGCGACGACCTGGGAGGGTGCGGAGTTCGACCATTCGAGCTTCCCGCTGAAGGGGCGGCACCAGACGGCGGCTTGCACGGCCTGTCACACCAACGTCGTCTACCAGGGTCTGGCCTCGGATTGCGTCAACTGCCACCGCAAGGACTTCGACGACGCCCGGGATCCGAATCACGTGGAAGCGGGATTCCCGACGGACTGCGCCACCTGCCACGGCGATCAGGCGACGACCTGGAACGGGGCCACCTTCGACCACGACTTCCCGATCAATAGCGGTACCCACCGTGGGATTCCCTGTTCAGATTGCCACCTCACGTCGAATTACATGCAGTTCAGCTGCATCGACTGCCATGAGCACGACAGAACGAGCACGGATCGCCATCACAGGGAGGTCGGCGGCTACGTCTACGAGAGCCAGGCCTGTTACACCTGCCATCCCAGCGGGAGATCGGATTGAGTCTGGCCTCCAGGAAAAGGAAAACGACCATGAAGAGATTGAACGCGACCGTTGCGTGCTGTGTTCTTGCCGGCCTGCTGCTGGCAGGCTGCTCGTCCACCCGGTCCGAACTTGCGGAGCAGGGAAGGGCACCCGATCCTTCGGCCAAGCTGGACGGGCTTTCATCGGAGGGTTGGCTCGAAGGCTCGGTCACCGAGGTCATCGACGTCGGGGACTATCGGTACCTGTGTGTGAACGCGGACAACAGGTCTG
This sequence comes from uncultured Acidobacteriota bacterium, assembly GCA_963823995.1. Lineage (GTDB taxonomy): Bacteria > Acidobacteriota > UBA6911 > RPQK01 > JAPXNP01 > JARRKC01. The sequence continues at coordinate 1,418,304 of CAWGNQ010000005.1, read as the reverse complement.
TCTGGCTCGCCACGGTCACTTCCGATGTCGGGATCGGAGATGTCCTGCAGTACCAGAAGGGGCTGCTGATGAGCGACTTTCAGAGCCCGACGCTGGGACGGAAGTTTCCCGAAATCCTGTTCGTCGATCAGATCCGCGTCAAGGACCGCGCCACCGTCCCCGTGCAACGCGTGCAAGGTTTGCCGTCGGGGCACCCCGTCGTTCCCCAGAGTTCTCGGACCACGCAGCGGAGCCTGACCTCACCCCCAAAGGGCATAAGCGCTTAAATAAGAATTTCTCTATGACAGGGGCAGCGACTCAATCTGGAGCCTGCGCTTCCTGGGGCCCTCCATGAGACGACGGCGAATCCTTGGCCAATCGCGTCGTACTTGGGTGATCGAAAGCCGGGGCACGATGGCGTGTTGGACTAGCATGAACCAGAACTCGAACTCGCGCCACGGACTGCGCACTGGCTTATTTCCGCCGGCCGAGGGCGGTGGAAAGGGGATACCCCCAGGGGGAAAAAAACTCCGCCTCGTGATGGAGTCGTTCGGCCAGCAAAGCCACGAACATCTTGCCGTAGAGCCAGGCGACGCAACTCTCCAGGTTCTGCTTGGGAAGATGACCGAGCCCGATAATGCCCTTCAATCGCTTGAAGACCAGTTCGATTTGCCATCGCCCCCGGTACAGGCTCATCACATCGGCCGCCGTGAGCTGCCGTCGGTTCGCCGTACAGAACACCGTCACATAGCGAGCGTGCTCCAGAGTCTGCGGGCGAACGGTCCGTCCCTTCTTCTTGGCCTCGCGGAGGATCTTCTGCCGGGCGATCTCGAAAGCCTCGGGGGTCTTGCGGATGGAGCACAGTCGGCCTTTCTCGTACCGGTCCTGCTCTTGGGGATGGGGGAACCAAACGTCCCAATCCCCGATCTCGGTCTCCGAAAGCGTCTGGAGATGATCCAAGACCGGCCACGGGTTCTTGCTCCGGCTGCACAGAGGCAGGTTGGTCGAGTGAAAGCGAACCAACACCTGGCCCCCTTGCTCCAGCACGTGGACGATGCCCTGGCGTTGGCAGTAAGCTCGATCGCCGACCAACAGGTCCCCCTCCCGCACGGGATATTGTCGGAACCCTTCGGTCTCCTGCGGCGACGTGATCCGGAAAGTGTCGCACCGAAACGTGCACAGTCGAAAGCTGTAGTGCAAGCGCCAGTCCGTCCCCGTACTGCCCGGCTCGCTGACCACCGAGGCGTCCACCACCCGAACACGAAACTTCCGATTCACCGGCAGGGAGGGATATCGCAGGCTTTCGAGCAGTTCCATGCACATCCATCGAAACCATTCCCCGGAGGCTTTCAGCCGATGCAACAGGGCGGCGTCATTCACCTCGCACAGTCCGCACTCGGCGGCATAGGCCGCCGTGGTGCGCAACGACTTCCCGTCGGCCAGGTGAATCAACAACACGCGCAACAGGACCTCCGCCGACGGAAATTTTCTTTTGCGTCGCAACGCCCCCAGTCTGACCGCCATCGCTTCCCAACCGGCCGGGAAGAAACACTTCAGAGTCTGCCAATTCTCGTCCGCCGTGTAGGTCTCCATCGATAATCGAGTGTAGACCCAACCGGCGACATTATCCTATCACTTATTTAAGCGCTTATGCCCCCAAAGGGTTCGCTTCCCCATCTGCCCAATTCCGATTCGATCAGCGTCATTCGGGCAAAGAAGGAGGATTTTGCCGGGAAAGTCGTCCGGGTGGTCGGGCTGGTCTCACGGGTGAACCCGAACATCATGGGAAAGAACTGGGTTCATCTACTTGACGATCAGGGGGGAGAGTTGATCGCGTCGACGAGCGTGGATGCCACTCTCGGATCCATTGTGCTCGCTCAGGGAAGGATTGCGGCTGACAAGACGTTCAACAACGGCTACTACCTTCCCCTGCTCCTGGAAGACGCCGAGATCGACCGGATCGACGCCGGACGGTCCGACCAGGTTCCCTCGGGGGTGGCCCGGCAGGCCGAATTCGTGGCGAATTGGTGACACGCACGTTTCTCTGACGTAAGCTACTATGAACAAACGATTTTGAAGCCAGTCTGGAACCTATGTCCAGAATTGTGGTTGCTGAGCAGCCGTCTACGGAGAAAACTTGGCGCGGCGATCGGGCCCTCGTTAGTGTCGCGGCAAGAGCGAAATACCCCTCAGTCGCTCGAGTCCCCGAATGACATCCTCGTTCGCGTAAGGGACGCCCTTCCACGTGACCGTCCTGATTTCCTCGAGGGTGTCCGAGGAGAGTTCATCGGCCAGCCAGGTCCCCCAGTCGGTGATGAGGCCGTCGGGTGGAAAGTCCGGATCGAGAAGAGGATCGATAATAAGACCACAATGCGTGCGAGCGCTCGACCACCGGCAGTCTTCCGCTCTTTCCATGAGTTTCGCCCGAACCGGATTCTGTTCCACGTAGCGCACGGCGTACCAGAGATGGGCGTCGTCCCGAAAGATCGGGGCGCGCCGGTTTCCCCGATGGGTTATGTGGTGAGGGAATCCGGGCAAAATCCTTCGCGGTCGTCTCGAAATGCGGTCTTCTCTTTTCTCAGGTTGGTGCCAGACTCAAGAAAAAGTCTGCGTTCATAGACAGTTACAGAACCAATACGTGCGTGTCACCGATTACGGGACTCTCGGGACTCGGGAGAACTCCTGGCTCGAAAGTCTCCCGTTCTCCGGTCCCCCGTCCTCCGGTGCCGGCATTCTCTCTTTCGTACCATCGGGCATCGGACTGATCTCGGGCGTCAACTTGCGCACGAGCGGACAATGGCCGAGACTCTTGACCATGAAACGAACCTCTCTCCCGCTCACGATCGCTCTGCTTTCCCTCTGGATTCCGCTGCGAGCCGCGACCCCGTCGGCTCGACCGCTCTATCTCGACGAGACACACCCCATCACGGAACGGGTCGAGAACGCCCTGTCACTGATGACACTCGAAGAGAAGGTGGCCTTGCTCCACGCGCAGTCCAAGTTCAGCAGCCGCGGAGTGCCTCGATTGGGGATTCCCGAGTTGTGGATGAGCGACGGCCCTCACGGGATCCGTGCCGAAGTTCTCTGGAACGAGTGGAACGAGGCTCACTGGACCAACGATGCCTGCACCGGTTTTCCAGCCCTGACCTGTCTGGCCGCCACCTGGAACCCGGAGCTGGCCCATCTGTTCGGGAAGTCGATCGGCCAGGAGGCCCGCTACCGGGAGAAGGACGTCCTGTTGGGTCCGGGCGTCAACATCTATCGGACTCCCCTGAACGGGCGCAACTTCGAGTACATGGGGGAAGATCCGTATCTGTCGGCCACCATGGTCGTACCTTATGTAGAAGGGGTTCAGGAGAACGGCGTGGCCGCCTGCGTCAAACATTTCGTCTTGAACAATCAGGAGACCCGTCGCGGATCCATCAACGTCGTCGTCAGCGATCGTGCTCTTCATGAGATCTATCTGCCCGCTTTCAAGGCGGCGGTGGTCCGGGGACACGTCTGGTCGATCATGGGTTCCTACAATCGCTACCTGGGGACTCACTGCAGTCACAACGACGTACTGTTGAATCGGATCCTGAAGAGGGACTGGGGTTTCGACGGCGCCGCTATCTCCGACTGGGGCGCCGTGCACGACACGATCGAAGCTGCCGATAACGGCCTCGACCTTGAGATGGGCACGCGAGTCCCGGAAGGAGGCAGCTACGACGACTACTTTCTCGGAAAGTCCTTTCGCGAAGCGCTCGAATCGGGCCGGGTGCGGATGGAGGATCTCAACGACAAAGCGCGACGCGTCCTGACCCTGATCTTTCGAACGGCGATGAACCGGAACAAACCCTGGGGTTCCTTCGTCTCGGAGGCTCATTCTGAAGCGGCTCGGAGGATCGGCGACGAGGGAATCGTCCTGCTCCAGAACCGGGGAGACCTGTTGCCGCTCGATCCCTCGCGGATCCGCACGATCGCGGTGGTCGGGGAGAACGCGACGAGGTCCATGACGGTCGGCGGCGGCAGCTCGTCGCTCAAGGTGAAGTACGAGATCTCTCCGCTACAGGGTCTGCGGAGCAAGTGGGGCGACCGAGTGGACATTCGCTATGCCCAAGGCTACAGCCATGATGAAGAGAACGGTGTGGACCTCGTGACGCCGGCGGTCGAAGCCGCCCGCAATGCGGACTTGGTGCTTTTCATCGGCGGTCTGAGCAAGGATCGCTTTGAGGACGCGGAAGGAAGCGACCGCAAGGACTACGGTCTTCCCTTTGGTCAGGATGTTTTGATCGACGCTCTGGCGGCGGTCAACTCGAAGACGGTCGTCGTCCTGATCAGCGGCAACGCCGTGGAGACGCCCTGGGTCGATCGCGTGCCCGCCATCGTTCAGGCCTGGTACCTTGGGTCGGAGGCGGGAAATGCGATCGCCGATGTCTTGACCGGAGACGTCAACCCCTCGGGAAAGCTCCCTTTCACTTTCCCGAAAAAGCTGTCCGACAGTCCGGCCCATTCGGTCGGCGAGTATCCCGGCGACGAAGAGAATGTCGAATACAAGGAAGGACTTCTGATCGGTTACCGCTGGTTCGACACCAGGCAAATCGAACCGCAGTTCTGTTTTGGGCACGGCCTGAGTTACACGAGCTTTGCCTACGGTGAGCCGACCCTCGATCGGACCACCCTGAGCGGCAGCCGGAAGATCCAGGTCCGCGTGCCCGTCAGGAATACCGGGTCGCGCGCTGGAGCCGAAATCGTACAGCTCTACATCAGCGATCCGGAGTGCTCGGTCGAGCGCCCCGCCAAGGAATTGAAAGGCTTTCAGAAGATCCGCCTCGAACCGGGCCAGGAGAAGCTCGTCACGTTCGAAATCGGGCGAGAGGCTCTCGCCTTCTACGATGAGACGTCGAAGACCTGGAAGGCGGAGTCCGGTCGTTTTCGCGCGCTTATCGGCGCCTCCTCACGCGACATCCGCCGGACCATCGAATTCAGGCTGGAATGATGCTCCCGGCCTGCTCCGTTTGCCCCTCGATCACCGAGAGATACTGCGAGCCGAGGTCGCCGAACCGGGGCAAATCGGGACGTCGGAAGCGAGCTGGATATCAACGAAGCCGCCGTGAAAGTCGCCGTACACAGGACGCGACGGCGATTGGGCTGGTTGCTGAGGAATGAGATGGCCCAAACGGTCCGGGACACACCGATGGTCGACGGAGAGCTTCGATGCTTGACGCAGGCATTGAGCTGCAGATGTAACCTTCCCGGCTCCTTCCTGTAGTACCCGATAACCGGCAACAAACAGACCCCGGCCACCGAAAGAGGTGGGCAATCTCGCTGGTCCCAACGGGCTCCCTGAGATTCCTCAGTCGACATCCAAGAGGAGTACCCCGCCAGCTTCCGGACGGTCGGTCTCGTGGGAAATCTGGACCCGGCGTGAAAGGAGTAAGGATGGGTTATCGAAAGTTTGCAGCTTTACGAGTCGTGCCGATGCTTTCAGTCTACTCGGTCATCCTGTTTGTCATTCCACTGCTGATTGCCCAGCGGGGAGTTCCGGTGGGAAGCGATCGTGAAATAGCCATTATGACCTGGAACACGTATCTTGGGGCCGAGCTTGAACCGGCTCTAAATCCGAGTCTTCCTCCGGAACAACTGGCACAGGTCATCGCCCAGACGTGGGCGGAGGTTCAAAGCACGAATTTCCCCGAGCGTGCCGATGGGATTGCGCGCCAGATCGAACAGGTTCGGCCCGACATTCTCTGCCTCCAGGAGGTGGCGCTCTGGAAGACCGGCACGTTTCTCGACCCGGAACCCGCAACGACGGTGGTCTACGACTTTCTGCAGATCCTTCTGAACAGCTTGGAATCGAGGCATTTGGAATATCGCGTCGTAGCTGTTGCACAAGGGACCAGTGTGGAACTTCCCGATGTCGCTACCGCCGAGGATGTGAGGTTTACCGATCGCCAGGCCATTCTGGTACGTTCCGACTTGAGGACTTCCGACCTCAAATGGTCCTATCCCGAAACCGGCATTTATCAAACGGAGATCCCGCTCAGCATCCTCGGCCAACAGGTATCAATCAAGAGAGCCTGGATCAGCCTGGACGTCAAGGTGCGCGGGAGATCATTCCGCGTGATTACGACTCAGCTCGAGTCCTTCAACCCAGGCGTTCAATTTGCTCAAGCCGGTGAGCTGCTTTCGGGACCGGCTGCAACCGAACAGCCGGTGATCCTTGCCGGAGACTTGAACTCACCGGCAGACGAGACCGGGACCGGAACCTACGACTATCTACTAAACGCGGGATTCGAGGACGTCTGGCAGAAGGTCGGAGTCGACGACGGTCTTACCTGCTGCCAGCAGAGTGACTTGCTCAACGCGACGTCGGCGCTGTCCGAACGGATCGACTTCGTCCTGTTCCGCGGTGATTTCACGCCGGTCTGGGCCGACGTCAGGGGGGACGAGCAGTCGGATCGAACCGACGTGTCGGCTCTTTGGCCCTCGGACCATGCCGGTGTCGTCTCCCAACTGCAGTTCCGGAAGTTTGAGTAGACGAGTTCCGGCACCCGGTCCTCGAGAGGACTTCAATTTGCGCTAAATCGCAATGGCCGTCGTTGATCCAAACTTAAATACAGCAGAGGGGTCCCGATCATGAGCCCTCATTTGCGGCCTTCTCATTCGTTGATTTTGCGAGTCGTCGCTCTCCTCGTCATCATCTCAATGACGGGTGCGCTGACTTCGTGCACCGTTGACAAGACCGTAAAGCTTCCCCCTGCTCAAGTCGGGAATCCTGGCAATGAAAGGATCGTCGGAGTGACGACGACCGACGGTCGTGAGATCTCGTTCGATCCTCCAGGTGCCACCGTACATGACAAGGAGCTCAGCGGCGACGTGGACGGCAAACCCGTAGAACTGCGTCTCGACCAAATCCAGAGATTTTGGGTGGTGCGAAAAGAGACGTCCACGGTGCGTACGATCGGTGCGGTTGCCGCGATCGCGGGCGGAGTGATCATTCTGGGCACCGCCATCGCACTGGCTACGAAGAACTCATGCCCGTTCGTCTATTCATGGAACGGGGAAGAGTATGTCTTTGATGCCGAACCCTACGGAGGCGCCATCACCCAGGGGTTGGAGAAAGACGACTTCGCAGAGCTTCAACTCCTCGAGCCGACGGATGGGCTTTACAGGCTCCTGATCCGAAATGAGGTTCCGGAGACCCAATATACAAATCTTGCAGAGCTGCTGGTCGTAGATCATCCTACGAATCTTCGAGTGATCCCCGATCTGGCTGGAAGGATGCATACGGTCGAGAATCCCGTGCCGGCCCTCTCCGCTGTGAATGCTTCGGGGAAAGATCTGAGGCCGTGGCTCCGCGAGACGGATCGGCTGATCTGGGAGGAGACACCGTCTCCACTGCCCGGCAGCCGCCTGCGGGATGAAATCGTCCTGACATTTTCCAAGCCCGCAGGCGCACAGCGGGCCAAGCTGGTCAGCAACATCTCGACGGGGCTTTACGGCTCCTACATGATCCGGGAAGTTCTTCGGTGGAGAGGCGATCGACTCCAAGCCTGGTATCAGCAAGTCGATACCACTCCCGAGGACGCCCGCAGAATTCATGAATGGAGTCGATGGACGCAGGCCTACGCCCTCGATGTAGAGATCCGGGAGGCAGAGGGATGGAAGCGTCGTGGCGTCCTCGTCGGCGAAGGACCCTTTCTCTCCGAAGAACGGATCACAATCCTGGATCTCAGTGGCGTGGAGGGAGATCAGGTCTCCGTACGCCTGCGTCCTCCCCTGGGATTCTGGGCCCTTAATTCGATGCGGATGGACTTCTCCGAGGACCAGCCGATCCGCGTTACGAAGGTGGCCCCGGCCCGGGTGAGAGACAACCAGGGACGAGATCGAACGGCTTCGCTCTCTGCGGTGGACGAAGATTACTACCCCATGCCGGAAATCGGAGATTCCGCGGTGATGGAATTCCCCGTTCCCGACACACTGGCGGGCAGCCGGCGGACCGTCTTTCTCCACACTCGAGGGTACTACCGAGTGCATCTGAAGGGGACAGGGCCTCAAAGGGAGAGAGAGCTACAGCAGCTTCAGACTGATCCGGACTTTCTCCTTCGAATGGCGCAAAAGCACTTGCCCCGTGACGAGCAGCAAAGAGTTGTCGATGAACCGATAAACGGTCGGTCTACGGCGCAGAAAGGCAGCATTAAGGACCCATGAAAAGTATCGTTGAAGTCAGAAACGGAGCACCTGACGAGTCGACGCGAGGTCCGAGAACTGTTCAGTGGATCGCCGGAGGTCAGTACGTTTCCGTCTGTAATGGGTGGGGACCCTCACAGGTAAGGCGGACGTTACTCGACCATGGTTGTTCGTACGTCAGCTCCATTGCCCGAGCTGTCCGCTCGTGCGGTATCTTGACGGCTCTCTTCGTTGGGCTATGGCTCCCGTTGTCCACAGTGAAGGGGGAGGCTGCGGAGCCTCCGCAATTCTCCTTCGAACCCGGCGAAATCGCCCTCCACATCATTGCCTTCTCCGGTCCCCGCGTCGCTGATATTACAGAAGGCCAGGAACTACACATCACGGAACTCCCGAATGCGGAATTTCCCATTCAGTTCTCTCGGGTGCTTCTGGGAGACCCTTCCGCGTCGCTAGGGTTTCACGAAGTTCCCCGAAAGCTTGGATTTCGGGATATTTGGACGGTGAATCTCGGCAAGCCCGGAGACTCCAAGCCCGACTGGATTCGACGGAAGAACGCATTCTCAAACCTGGACTACCGCGTTCGCTTGCCGGAGAAAACCGGAGAACCGTTGGAACTGGAGCTCAAGGGCTCGTGTCGCGGACTCTGGAAAGGAACACTCCGGTTCGAGTTGCCGACGAGGTCCTCCGTACTCATCGAAACACCGGCCAAAGGAGACCAGTCCTTCTTCTTCGTACTGACTGCACTTCCGGCAATCCCCCTCGAGTTCGACGTGCAGGGTGAGCATTCTGCGACGGGGATCAAGCTGAAGAGTGAGTCACACGTGGTACCGAACTATCCGCGTGAATTTCTCAGACATGGTCTCGGAGGAACCGTCGGACTCTGGTATTACATCTTGGCGGACGGGAGGACGGACCTCACGCGATTGATCTTCATCTCCTGCCCGCATCCTGCCATGGCGCAGAGCGTGGCGACGGCGGTCCGGCAATGGAGATACGTAACGAACAGCGGACAGCCACCCGGAAAGGAGTTTTCATCCTCGACGGCCACCAACTTCGAAATTCGCCGCTGAGGGCGCAGCGAGGCAGGCCTGCGCATAGTTTGCTCGTCAGGATTGGATAAAGCTTTGCGCCGGGGCAAACCGGGTTGCAGGCAATTCCATCCTCCTGCGAACCAAAGCGGGGCCACAAAGGGAGGGTAGACACGTGTGCAACAGAATTGCAGTAAAGACAGGGCTCGTTCTGGTGGCGTTTCTTGTCACTGGCAGCGCCACTGTCGCCGGCAAATTGGGAAGGATTACTTCCCAGAGTGAATTTGAAGATTTCGCCCACACCTACTATTTGAATCCCAAGCCGGAGCTCGTTGCAGATGCTATCCTCTTTATGGATAAGCTAAAACTCCTTGAAAGGGAAAATGCTCAGCCCCCATTCTTGGCGTTCTTCGCTCTTGTATTCCAGAAGAACCAGGGTTCTGTATCTGAATGGGAAGAAACCATCAGATCAACGAATGGTAAGGCGAAGAAGGTCCTTTTGGAAGCCATGTCTATGGCCAAACAAGAAGATCCTATAATGAAGATCCAGGAGCATTCCCCATCAGTCAACGACATGTACTGGGGCGCCTTCTTTGCTACTGGAGACGACAGGTATCTCGGAAAGCTCGTAGATGAACTAAGATATGTGGATGAGCGAGATAGCTTGGAGCTGTTTGGCACGGGCGCATCAGCTAAATGGTCATTGGCGTCCAACGCACTTCTCCACGAGAAGGTTCGATCCTACCTTCAGAATATTGTTTCGACTTCCCAAGGTCGGATCAGAGACTTCGTCAAGGACCTTTTGGAGAGCGGCCCCGTCAAAGTTCGTTCCGAGATCGCCGAGATTGTGAGATCACAGAGGGAGAAGGGCAAGTGGTGAGGAATACTTCCTGACATGCCAACGGATCGGGCAAGCAAGCACGCGGCAAGTTTGTAGGGATTCTGGACGGTGACCTGGACACATACGTCTATTTGTAGTTCTCTACCAGGAAAATGTCGCTCGTCGCACCCCACTTTTGCAGAAGGACTGTTGTACCGTCCGGGGAAACCGATGGCATAACCCACCCAAGTGTACTGGAGTCGGACGGAAGAGAGCGCAGTTTTGATTCGATGCCTGTCGACGGGTCGAAGAGTCGCAGGGAGGCTCCGTCGTCCTCGTCCTCGACATATAGGATTCCTTGTCTGGTGATACACCAGTCAGACCAACGTAACGGGTGGTCGAAGACGAGCGATTCCGCCCCTCCTGAAGCGCTGACCTTCCAGATCACTCCGACCCCGCCGTCCTTGTTGTAGAAGACGGTCTTCCCGTCAAACGACTCAGCTGGTCTACCGCCTCCTTGCTTCGTCACTTGAATGGATTCGCCGCCGGCAAATGGAAGCTTCCATGTTTCGGCCCTCCCGGTCCTCTCCGACGCAAAGTAGATGAAGCGGCCGTCTCGAGACCAACTCGCGAGAACATCGTCTCCCGGATCGGAAGTGAGCCGCCGCGGCTTGCCGCCGTCAGGGGCGATGACGTAGATGTCGGCCATTTCTTGGTCCGCCCCTTCACACCCTTCACAGTCAAACGCGATCCACTTGCCGTCCGGGGACCACCGAGGCGTCCCCGCGTGGGTGTGGCCGGTGCCGCCGTGAGACCCGAAAAAGGTCAATTGGAGTGCCTCGGATCCGTCCGGGTTGGCGGTCCAGATTTCTACGTTGCCGGAACGCCGTGAGTCGAACGCTATTCGATTCCCATCCGGTGAGTAACTGGCGTAGAAATCATGAATCGTTGAATAACGGACGCGCTCGGGCGGCTTTGTCGGGTCGACTGACACCTGATACAAGGACGCTACCCGAACAAATTTCTCATATGCCAGCAGGTTTCCGGAGACAGAAATCGCACCTGCATCCTCTCCGGCAGTCACCAAGTGGGGTATATGCTCGGACGGATGCAGTTTCCATATTCGTCCTGATCCGTCACGGGTGGAAGAAAAGAGGAGGTCTCCATCCTTGGTCCAATCCGAATCACGAACTGTTGCTCGATCGGCAGTCAATTGCGAAACATCGCCACTGTTCAACGACACAGAGTAGAGTTCGTTATAGAAACCGCCTCCTCGGATAAAGGCCAGAGACGTTCCGTCCGGTGAGAACCTCGGACGGAAGTCGAAGAAGTCCTTGGGAGGAGACAAGACGTCTTTCAGTTCCAATGTGGCCAATTTGAGAGCAAGGATCTTCATGGATTCTCCGTTTAAGCCAGCGGAGAAGGCCAAGGTCTTGCCGTCGCTTGACCAATCCATGCTCACCTTCCACACATCGGGATATGGCGCCAATGCCCGAAACTCGGTCGAAAAGAGCCTCCGCGCAGCGCCTCCGAGGGCTGGGATCACGCAGAGATCGAGTCTGTCGTCTCGGTTGGCCCGAAGAAAAGCTATCTGTGTCCCGTCGGGCGACCAGCATGGGCTCCATCCTTGCGAAAGTTGAATCTGACTCCCTGAGTCGATTTGGCGAACGTAGATCTGGGGAGTGTCACCTCCGTCCGTGAACCAGACAAAAGCAAGCCTGCTACCATCCGGTGACAGTGCCGGATCTGTTTCCGTACCTTCGTAGCCGGTTACCGCCACGGTCCTCATCGTGTCGGTCATCGAGGCGGATCCCTCGGGCACCTCGAGACGCCAAAGACCGAACACAATAGCCAAGGCAACGGCTACCAGCGTTGCGGCCATCGCTACTCGCATCAGAAGACGAGACTTCGGATCGGGTCCGGATGAGCTCACGAGATGACGCAGATCGGCGGCGACACCCTTGGCCGTCTGGTAACGGTCTTCGGGATCCTTTTCGAGCAATTTGCCGACGATTCGCTCGAGTTCGCTCGGGATATCCCGTCGATGGTGCGACATGGCTTGCGGCGTCTGGTGGAGGATGGCATCAGCGACCGCACCCGGCGTTTGTCCCTCGAAAGGGAGGACACCGGTTGTGAGTTGATAAAGCAACGTTCCGAACGAGAATAGATCGGTCCGCTGATCCACCGGCTTTCCCAGTGCCTGTTCCGGCGACATGTAGTGAACGGTTCCGAGAGGAGTTCCGGTGCGGGTCAGTTCGGTGACCGTGTCGGCTTCCTGCGCCCTCAGGATCTTGGCCAATCCGAAATCGAGAATCTTGATCTGCCCGGATGCCGTCAGGAAGATATTCGAGGGCTTCAGGTCCCGGTGCAGGATTCCGTGTGAGTGGGCCGCGTCTAGTCCGGATGCAATCTGCAGAGCGATATCGATCAGTTCTTCGATCTTGAGACGTTTTCGGCTAAGACGCTCTTTGAGCGTCTCGCCTTCCAACAACTCCATCACGATGAACGGCCGGCCTTGGTTGTCGCCGATATCGTAAATCGCACAGATGTTGGAGTGATTGAGTGTGGCTGCCGCCCGCGCCTCTCGCCGGAAACGACTTACAGCATCGTCGTTGATTTCGGCCTCCGTCTCCGGCAGGAACTTGAGGGCCACCTTCCGTCCCAAACGCGTGTCTTCGGCCTCGAAAACCACCCCCATTCCACCCCGTCCTAGACACTTCACGATTCTGTAAGGGCCAACGGATGGATCTTCCATTCCGGCAAAGGGTGTATCCGATCCAGAATCACCACGATCTTCTCGCGAAAGGGAGCCGCTGAGCCCAACAGCCAACACACACCGCGGACACAACCCCTGCGGTGTCAACGGGGTCTCGAGCCCGCACACAGGACAATGATCGATTCGACCCGACATGGTAGGGAGAGTTGCTAGAAGTATAGCAGAAAACGTGTTGCTTTCAGGACGTGGAGATCGCCGTCACTCGATCCGGACTCACTGCTCTGCTGACGTAACCTTCCCTGCTCTTTCCTGTAGTACTCGATAACCGGCAACAGACAGACTCCCGGCCACCGAAGAGGCGGACATTCTCGAGGGCCCCATATTCTTGGTGGTCCATCTCAGGATTCCTCCTTCCTCGGCTCGCCTGCTCCGGCTTCTCTTGGTCGCGACGAGGGGTGAATGATCGAATCGGTTTGCATTACTAACACCGGAGAAGAACAAGGCATCAGTTTGGCTACGTTTTGACTCCGGATAACGGGAGGTTGATCCATGAAATCGCATCGGTCTCTTCTTCTGTTTTCCTGCATGATGCTGCTCTGTTCAGCGCTCACCTCATTGAGTGCACAGAATGGCGCCGTGATCACACGAGGGGAAGGCAACACGCTGTTTGGTTTCTTCAACTCGGAGGCGCAGATCGTCAGCCTACATGCGACAGATCCAAACTTCTTCTGCGGGCCGGACTTCGACACCGAGCCCATCTCGTTCCAGCTGATTTCCCTGCCGCACGATGAGGTGAGTGTGTACCAGCTTCATGGCCCGGTCTTCACAAAGGTCTATTGGCCTGCGACATTGGACGATATTGGGGCTGATCTTTGCGGCTTCATCAACGGCGGTCCCCTCGTCGCCGAAGGAATCGCGGACTTCAAGTACAACGACAACGATCGTCACATCACGCTGACACGAGCGAATAGTTGGGGCGGTACCGTTGTTGGACTCCTCTACGATCTTGGAGGATGGTGTGGAAATGCTGGGATTGTCGGCTTCAATTTCGAGTACCGAATGAGGATCGACAGAAATGGAGTATTCCGGCTTATAACCTGGCAGGGCCCCCGGCTCAGCTGTCAGAGCGAATAGAGGTTGAGAGAGAAGGCCGGGATCTTTCTGCTGTGATCACAGGTGATGTGGATGCAACGCTTAGGCATCCATGTAGGGGTAACTTGCTCTCGCCTATGCGCTGCGAATGCCTGCCTGACTCAGCAACACCCGAACACGACCTTCAACGAGGAGTCGGAAAGATGAACCCCAACCATCTCAACGCAGGATTCACGGGCTTCTGCCTAATCGTCACTCTGTTCCTGGAGGGAGCTTCGGCTTCCAACAACAGCCCAACAGGTGAGGCACGCCTGTCAAACACCGCGGCGGCAACCCTTGCCGACAACAGCTATTTCGAGGAGCATCCCACACGGACCGGCGCCGGGGTCAGCTTTGCTTCCCGGGGACTTCCTTACACGATCGATATCAGTTCAAGCGAAGCGAGAATTCTGCTGACCGGCCCTCGGAAGCCGGCGTCGCCGCCCTCCGTTCCAACGAAGGATGGATCAGTGCCCTCATTCCGTCTCCAGTTTGCCGGATCTAGCGAAGCATCCGAACTGATGGGACAAAAGCAACTTACGGGAGTCAGCCATTACTTTCTCGGCGCCGATCCGAAGGGCTGGAGACCGTTTGTGAGGCGGTATCAGGAGATTCAGTTAAAGCAGGCGTACCCGGGCATCGACGTTCTCTTTTACAGTGACCCGGCATCGCTGGAGTTTGACTTCGTGGTCGCTCCCGGAGCCGATCCATCCGCCATCCACTTGAAGTTCCCAGACACAGAGCGGCTTCACATCGACCCACAGGGAAATCTTGTCATTCCAGTGGGCAATAACGAGATCCGACTCCGGAAGCCCCATATTTACCAGGATGTTGAGAGTGGGCGACGGGACTTCTCCGGACAATATGTTCTAGCGGATGAAAAGGAAGTCCATTTTGCTCCATTTCCCTACGATTGCCGGTACCCCCTCGTAATCGACCCAGTCCTGAGCTACTCGACTTATCTCGCGGGCAGCGGAGGCGAAATCGGCCAGGCGATTGCTGTCGATTCACAAGGGTTTATCTATGTCGTCGGCCATACTCGATCCCATCAGCTCGCCATGAGTGAACCATGGTGGGAGGCGCGGAGTTCGCCCGATGTGTTCGTAGCCAAACTCAACCCGGAAGGAAGTGAACTTCTCTTCACCGCCTTTCTAGGCGGAAGTTCGGATGAAAACCAACTGGGTGGAGACATCGCCCTGGACAGCCTTGGCAATATCTACATTACGGGCCAGACAAGTTCCGCGGATTTTCCCGTGGTGCACCCTCTTCAAACCTCTTTCGCAGGAGGTGACAGTGATGCATATCTTGCGAAGCTGAGTCCGGATGGCTCACAGATCCTCTATTCGACCTACATCGGCGGCAGTGGCGCTGACATTGCTTTCAGCCTGGCGGTGGACTCGTCGCGTGTGGCCTTCCTGGCCGGGGGCACCAGCTCGACGGACTTCCCCACTGAGAAGGCCGTCCAAGAGCACCTTCGGCCTGGGGGATACATTAGCGCCGACGCTTTCCTTTGTGCCGTGGATGCAGAGGAATCGAAGATGGTCTTCTCAACCTACCTCGGAGGCACGGGAACCGATTCGGCCTTCGGCGTTGCCGTCCAGCCGGGAGAGGGAGCCTTCGTGGTTGGCGGAACGATGTCAGACGATTTCCCCACCTCCGCACCATTTCAACGCACATTTGGTGGTGGTGCCGAATTCGGGGTGGACGGGTTTATTACTCATTTCGCCGCTGATGGACGGAGCCTCGAATACTCGTCATACGTCGGAGGATCGGGCGACGATGCGGGCCTTGACATCGCTGTCGATGCCGCAGGAAACGCCTACATCACAGGTGCGACCACGTCTGCGGACTTCCCATTAGTCCAAGCATTCCAGGGCGGAATCAAGGGTGGCGGGGCCTTTGGGTCGGACGCATTCGCCGCGAAAGTCAAGAGTGATGGAAGCGGGCTCGAATACTCTTCCTATCTCGGAGGGCCTCCGAGCGAGTTCGGAAAGGGCGACGAGATCGGCATCTCAATCGCACTCGACCAACAAGGGAGGGCGTACATCGCCGGAGCGACGAGTTCGGATGACTTTCCGACGCGGAAAGCTCTTCAATCCGCATTCGGAAGTACTCTGGACAGTCGCCCCGATGCTTTTGTTACTCGACTCTCAGAGTCAGGTCAAATTGACTATTCGACCTATCTTGGTGGCGAAGACGAAGACTGGGGCTATGGCATTGCGGTGGGGCCTTCCGGAGATGCGTTCGTGACCGGAGGCACGACTTCAGAAGCGTTTCCTGTGGTTCACGCACTGGACTCGGCATTTAAGGGAGGTGGGCACGATGCCTTTGTCGCCCGTCTCGGGGAAGAGAAGGAGATCTTCTTTGCTCAGTTCGGGGATGGCGGTTCCGAAGATTCCTCGATCTCGAGCCAGATTTGCCTCTACAATCTGAGCCCCGACCAAACCGCCCACGGAACCGTGGACATCACCGATGACGAAGGCAAGGCCCTGGTTGTCGATCTAAATGGTGTCAACCGCGAAGAGCCATTCCAGATAGCAGTCCCGCCGAATGGTTTGACCACTCTAAAGACCGACGGGAAGGGACCGCTGAGAACGGGTTCTGTAAGAGTTGTGACCGACGGAGACCTCGCCGGGGTCATTCTCTTTCAAGGTGTCGGGACGGCTGGAGTCCAGGCCAGTCAGAGAAGCAGAAAGATTGTGGCTCCCGTTCTGACCGACGCGAACCTCAATTCCGGAGTCGCTTTGATGGGCTTGGGAACCGCGCAAACGGTCCATTTGGAACTCCGAGATAAGTCCGGGGCTCTGATTTCACAGGGAACTCAGATCCTTCCGGCTACGGGTCATATCGCAAAATTCGTCACAGAGATCACCTGGGATCCCGAGCCGACTCTAAACGACTTCACCGGAACTCTTACGGTACATGGGTCGGCGGATTTTGCTGCGACGGCTATTCTGGTTGGTCCGGATGGTTTTGCGACTCTGCCTGTCAGAGCTTCGGAGGAGCCAAAGATTTTCACCTTCGCTCAGTTCGGAGATGGGGCGACTCCTGGCGGTGACCATGTCGCCAGCAACATTATCCTATTCAACCTAAGTACCGAGAATCAGAGTACCGCTGATTTGTCGATCAAGGACGATGCGGGTTCGGCTATGGAAGTGGATCTGAACGACACGATGGCCCAAGGCTACCTGACCGTCGTTATTCCACCAGGGGCCATCGAAACGTTCGAGACAGACGGGGAAGGAGAACTCAAGACCGGATCGGTCGAAGTGTTCTCGAGCCCGGAGGGCACTGGCGGGCGTCTGGCCGGAGTAATTCTCTATCGAGGATTCGGGTTGGCTGGTGTTCCGGCGAGTGAGTCACTGCGAAGTTTCAGGGCGCCGGTGCTCTCAACCGATGGGATCAGCCAAGGGGTTGCTTTGCGAGGTTCCTGGTTCGAACAGGTTGTCAACCTCGAATTGCGGAATGAAGCAGGTGTCTTGGTCTCAACTGCAAAAGTACCATTAGGCCGAAATGCTCATGTTGCCAAGCTGCTCAGCGAGCTGAATTGGGATCCGATGCCGGATCTCAGTCATTCTTCAGGAACGATCACGGGGCACGGAACGGCGGATCTATCCGCGACCCTCATTCTGGTCACTGAGAATGAATACGCCACTCTGCCCGTGATCCGCCTCCCGTAGGAGAGTCCAGCGTCGTCCGGCCGCAGATCTCCGTCAGTTGAGCAGTCATCAAGTGGTCACGGTGGTTCTGCCGACCGTCGAAGGCGGAGTGATTCGCATCCGCAAAGGGACCCCCCGGATCGAGAGCAAAAACAGATCTATAAGATTCTGAAAGCCCCTGTGGAGGTCATGAAGCCGGTGAAGACCCGGCAGCCGAAACAGACGACATAGTGACTGAAGAAACTCGCAAGTCGCTACGAATAAAGGATTCTACTCTCAAAAATGCGGAAGTTGCGCTAGAGAAGACCAGGCGGGCATAGAGCTACAGGAGCTGGACGGGCACTCTTTGATTCAATTGTTCGCTCGTCCCCTCCTATCCGACTCCGGCTTCAGGAAATGGAAAGCCGGTCGGCCTCCGGAGTTCGGGATTCACATGACGCCGGAGGGCGGCATCGCAGACGGCGTAGCCCCAGTTGATCAGTCGCTCCTGCGTGAGCGGCTCAACCTTTTTCAATCGTGTCGGAAGGTTTGCCAGGGCGAGCGTCTGTGAAACCGGACAAGCCAGCGCATCGGTCAGCCCAAAGTGCGTGATATCCGATCGGATTCCCCAGTAGGCTCCTTCACGGCGTCCCTGTATGAAGGACTGGATCGTCTGTCGTTTCCGGAGGCTCCGAACCTGATTGTCGATGAGAAACAGTACCCGGATTGTGTGCCGAGCCCAGTCCGTCTTCGGATGCGCTTCCGGCTCGAGATACCCTCCGGCATCGCTTACGAGTACGGTGCGGTACCGCTTCCACACGGTCTCGAGACCCAGGTTGTCGTAGACACCCCCGTCGGTCAGGACGGGTTCCCGCATGAACGGTTCCAACTGAAGATCCGCCCCGGAGTTCGGCGTGTAGTCAGCCGGATCCAGCTCGAGCTTCAGCGGTGAAAGGAAGGGTGGAAACGCCGAAGATGCAGCAACCGCAGTCGCCAGGGGTAGTTGTGGTCGCTTGACTTCGCCTACGCGCCAATCCCGCATGTACGGCTTCATGAACCGCCACAAGGCGCCCGACTGGACGTTGGTGGCGTTGATGACGAAGCGCGGCGGATCCTCGGGCAGGTCCTGCAGCGTCTTGTCCCCGAAAAGATACCTCTGGTAGTAGCTGCTCACCTTTTCGGCAATCGTGCCGGGGAGCAGCATCCCGAAGATGACCGAGCCGACATCGATGGTCTTCTCGGAGAGAGCTCGAATCGGCGCGACAATTTTCGTCTCAAAACCCTGAGCCAACCCGGATGCATCAAAGTCCAGTTGATTCCAGTTGCAGCCCAGCACTGCGGCGGTGATCGATCCCCCGGAGACACTCGAGATGCGATCGAGTTTCGGAAGGTACCCGGCCTCATTGAGTCTCCAGAGGCTGCCGGTATGGAACAACATGGCCCGGTAGCCGCCTCCGGAAAGGCAAAGTCCGATTCCCTCCTCAACGCTCGTGTGCGTCGAGCGGGTATCGATCTGCTCGACCGGAGCAAGAAGGCTCTCGTCTGCGGAGGAATCGCTCATGAGTCACCTCCCAACGCAATAGGCTTATCCTTGAGGAACCCGGAGGACGGTTCTGCACCTGTTCCCCGCGCACCGGCGTGCGGAAACTCGATCAGGTGGTCGAACGTGCTGTCGAAATTCGGGTCGTGCCGGATTTGGTCGGAATAGGCGCACAGATCCGAGCTGGCGAAGTCCTGGCCGATGTCCATGTGCACGATTTGGAGGTTTTTGTGGATTCGGTAACGGATGGACATCAACCGACCTCCGAGGAACTGGGCAGATCTTACTCCGCCCCCACGATAACTTACTCCGAATCAAGCGGGAGTCAATGATTTTCGGAATTGTCGAAGGATCGAGCTGCCCCTAAGGACTCTTACGCCTTGTCGGAGTGGAGAAGAGGGTGTGGCTGGTTTCCTTTCGGCTGGACGGCAGGAGCCCGCTCCGACTTTCTCGAGAAACTCGACCTGGTCGATTTCCCGCCCGAACCGGCCCTCGATGCTTCCGGAGCCACGCCCCCGATCGTGCGCATGGGACGAGCCTCGCTACAGGTCGAGGTGACAAGGGACGGTACCACGATCACCGTGCTCACGGCGCACCTGAAGTCGCAGCTCCTTTGCTTTTCCCGACCCTGGGGAACCAGCTTCACGCCTTCCAGTGAAGAGGAGCGCTCAGGTCGCCGGGATCGCGTTGATGCGCCGGAGCGCCGAAGCCGTGACACTCCGAATCCGGGCCACAATGCCCTTCTGGCCGGCTCCGGCGGCCGCAATCCGGCAGCATCTAGTTCGGCTGGCGACGACTTTGAGCGTCCCTGCTTCAAACTGTGTCGTTCTCGAAGAGTCCCGACTCGCCCAACTCGCTCCGGAGCTGATCGACAACATGGAGGAACTTGATTCTGATCCGGATGTTCTGAACCAGTTTGGGACGATCAGGTACTCCCTGAAGGCGATGGCAAAAGGCCTTGAAGCCGGAACGGGACCGACCAGCGGCAACGTCCTCATGGAACCGCGAGAGCCGGGGATCGCCCACAATGTGCAACACATCCTCAATGATTGCCCTCACAAACTTCTGTATGACCAAGGCATCTATTTCCGTGGGCCTGTCCAGTGGCCGGACTTCTGCATCGACTATCTGGATGTAGAGATCGGAGAGGTCACGGAGCTGTTCGCCAGGCGAGGCGACCTTGAACATGCCTATTTCGAACTGGCGGTCTCACCCGACGAGAAGTGGCTCTTGTTCAGTGAGCCGGCGGCCCCGAGGTAGGCACTGATGGTCGCGGGAGAGCCTTACCAGATCGGAGGATGGACCGTCCTGCCCGACCCGAACTCAACCAGATTCAGCGGG
This sequence comes from uncultured Acidobacteriota bacterium, assembly GCA_963823995.1. Taxonomy (GTDB): domain Bacteria; phylum Acidobacteriota; class UBA6911; order RPQK01; family JAPXNP01; genus JARRKC01. Next base: position 1,397,939 of record CAWGNQ010000005.1, on the reverse strand, counting down.
CGCAGGAGGCCCGGCGCCTCGAACCGGAGGTTGTCGATGCCTTCGTCTACCTGGCCCGCCATCCTGGCCAGGTCCTCACCAAAGAGTCTTGCGGCATCGATCGAGGTCATGCACCTCGGATCATGGCGAGATTTGCGTCGAGGTCGAGGTCGAGTTGTCGCTCATATCCTCGTCGTGTTCTTCCGACGAAGTCCAGGCGTAGTTCTCCAGAGTGTCCCCCGGAAAGCCGAGGACCTGCACATCGAAGGTGAAGTTGAGGTGCGTATAGGCGGGGAGCGATTCAAAATAGCAGACCAGCAGCACATCCTCAAAGGTCTCGCATTCCCCGTATCCACCGGTGTCGAAGGAGACCGGAACCGCCTGATTGGGAAGAAGGTCGACGAATAGAACATCGGTGGCATCGTTCGTCTGATTCCAGTTGAGCAACTCGACGGAATAGCGGAGTGTTCCGTCTTCGGGAACCGGGTCCGGATCGGCCGTGACGAACAGTCCGAGATCCACCGGAGTCAGCATGTCGCATGGAACGTCGGTCGCGACTTCCACGCCCTGGATCTCGAGTTGCTGGATGCCTCGACAGTCGCCGAAATCGAGCAGGTTGTTGCGCAGGTCGACGTAATCACCGGTCCCAAGCCCGAAGTTGAAAATCAGCGAATCGATGTCATCGATCAGATTGCCGCTCAGGTCGACATAGTCCAGGTCCCACAAATTGATAAGTGGTGTCACGTCGGTGATCAGGTTGTTCGAGAGATCCAGCTGACGAAGCATATCGAGATCCCACAGAGGCTCGATGTCGAAGACCAAGTTGTCGGAAAGGTCCAGGGTGTCCATCAACGGAAGCTGGCGCAGGGGCTCCAGATCCAGTATGTAGTTGTCCTTCAGACGCAGGTCCTGCAGCAACGGAAAGAATTCGATGCCGTCGAGAAAAAGGATTTCCTGAGTCTCGGCATAAAGACCGATCAACTGCTGCGCCAGGTCGCAACTGATCAGATCGTTGGGCCCCAATTCCAGGACCGTGCGGATGACTCGTTCGAGATCGGGATCGGCCAGGAAGACACTTCCCACGCAGAGGCTGTCCGTCAAACCGTTCGTCGGCCGAACATCATAGTCGTCCGGAAGATCGACAAAAAAGAGATCGGCTTTGTCGTCGGCGAACTGACCGATGAGCACTCCGGCGGATTCCGTGAAGGGGTTGTCCTCGGGAAGAAAGCTGACATCGAATGCGGAGGGCACTTCAAACCAGATGTACTGCTGACCACTGTATGGGAGAACCAGAGTGACCCAACCCTCGTCACGCTCAACGACAAGGAGGTTGAGGGCCGCAGGACAGGAGACGCCCTGACGATAGACCGCGAGTAACTCCGTGGGAGCGCTAAGATCGCCGGCGGCCACGAGGGCCTCGCCCGACGTTTTGGAGTAGACGTTGATCGTTCCGGCTGCCGTATCCGTATAGTAGACATTGCCCGTGCACTCGTCGACGGCCAGGCTCGTCGCCGTCGCCCCAGCAACGAGCAGCGACCCCCGACCCGCGCGGCGGAGACTGGGCCGTTTCCCCAAACGTTGCGGAGTCGTCCGCAACCCGGCCTCGAGTTCCGAACGCGGGATCGTCGTGATCCGGTTCTCCTCGGTGATCAGCAGATTCCCGCTGACCCGGTCGACCACCATGGCGCCCGGCTTGACGAGTCCCTTGGCCACCTCGTGCGGCTGCTGCGGATTTTCAGGATCGAGACGCAGGACTCTGCCCGACGTCCTCGCAGACAGGAGCATGAATTCCTTCCCGCTACTCGCCGTGAAGGGCGTCATGTCGCAGATCTCCTCGTTGGCGAAGCTGGAGATCTGCGCGCGGGCATTGTCAGGCAGCAGTTCATAGATCCGGCTTTGGCCCGCCGCCGGGGACACTTCTCCCGGCTCGCCGTCGGTGGGTGCCAGCCCGATCAGTTCTGCCTCGTACAGCTTTTTCAAGCTGGTCAAATAGGCCACGGCCCGGACGACGCCCAGACCTGAAAACAACTGCTCCTTCTGCAGGATATCGACGGAGGCACCGACGACTCGGCCTCCTACTTCAGCGGAAATCGTCACCACCTGGGGCGAGGGAGGAGAACCGGGAGCCGTGTACGTTCCATCGGCAGCGATCCGGCCGAAGACGTTGTCCCCACCCGCTTTGCCGTTAACCTTCCAGACGACGGAACCGGCAGCACCCGTCAATTGGAACTTCACTCCGCTCTTGGGCTGAAGAGCGGCCAGTGGAGGGGTCAGTTCCAGACTCTGTGTTCCCGAATCCGGCTGAAACTCGGAGGACACGCCCTGGGGAGGTATGTTCGCGAGAACCTTGGACGTTCCGAACAACGATGTCGAATAGATCGGCCGATCGCTCTTCACCCAGATGAATCCGGAGGATCGATTGGCTGCCTGTGGAATCAGTTCGTTGATCAGTTTGCTCACCCGATGGCCTGGAGGTAAGGCGGTGTCGTAGGTTCCGATCGCCTTTCCCTGCTTGGTGAAAGCCACGATGCGAACATTGGCCACGACGGAGCCCGGATTGAGAAGTGCCAGCCCCGTGAAAAAACCGGAGACGGTCGCAATGTGGGAAAAGAGCGCGCGCGTGGTCCCTTCGGCCGGGGCCGCCACCAGAGCCACCGATCCCGTATCGGGCAGGCCGTAGCGAACGTAGCCGTTGATCGAGGGTGAAGTCGCCGTCACCTTGATCCACCCGTCACGGGTATCCGTGCCCTTGAACCCGAACAACTCGGCCACATCGACCCTCAGCGATTCATTCTTGTCCAGGCTACGAGTGACGGGATTGGTGTTCAGCTGGTCCGTCCCGAACAGAGAACCGTCGCCCTGATAGGCCGTGAGGGTCAGGATCACCGGGGACGGCGAGTAATTGACGATCCCAATTTCCGTCTTCCAGGGACCCTTGACCGCCATCTGAGGAAAGTAGATCTCACTCAACTGGAGCCGTTCGTGCTGAGCATTCAATCCGATCAGGTCTCCCCGAGCGCCCTTTACGAATTCAAAGCCGGCCACCGGCGTCTTGGCAACGGCCCTCACGTAACAACTGTTCGGAATCTGGCTCAAACCGAAGAACCGGGAGACATCGAGTCGCAGCATACCCGACGCGGGCAGCGTGACGGTCTTGTTGGCAGGCGGGACGCCGGGTCCGACGAGCCGTAGTGTGGCTTCTGCTGCGGCCTGGCCGGGGTTGACCAGATTCAATTCCGTGCTTGTGTTCGCGTTGACCTCTACCTCATTGAAGACGATCTCGGTGTTGGCCTCAGGAAGGTCGGCCCCGTCGAACTGGGTACCGGCCAGGTCCAGAAACAGGAAGAAGCCGGTGATCCCGTTGGCGTCGCTGGTTGCTTCGATCCATCCGGCGCGGTCGGCCGGCAGCTTGGCCCCGAACCACTCGTCCAGCAGTTGGGCGAGTTGCTGACCGGCGCCGATCGTGACTTTGGCCGGGTTGGTCAGTCCCGAACCGGCCATCAATTCCCCGTCCGGGCCGCGAAGCGTCAATGTGACCAGGGCTGAGGTGCCCGTCGGATTCACGAGTGCAAGTCCCGTGATCGTCCCGCTGTCGAACGAAACCCGCGGGAAGATCAGACGGCTGGCCGAAAAAGCCCGCGAACCGGTGCCGCCCAGAATGACGGTGAGCAAAAGACTGAAGAAAAGAAGTCGCAGGACAGCGTCTCCTCGCGACCGAAGGGACTTCTCCCCAGACTGCATGTGCATCTCCCCCGAAGTGCGAACGTTGGGCATAGTGTGCCTGAATACGTTCTCGCCCCGCAATAGAACTTTTCCTGCAAATGGGGCCGGACCACGTTATCTGGATGATAAATAACTGGTTAACGTCTCAGGGGTGGTCGCAGTGTCGATGAGACCGCGCTTTTTGGGTACTAAAGATGCGTTCTCAGGAACTGAGCCCGCCCGCCCGGCCAGAGCGTCATCCGCAAGATCCTTCAGCACCTGAATCTGTAGGAGCACTCGCCGCGCTCTCCACCCCCGCTCGCCTCTTGCCGCACAAACTGGAGGTTTTCCTGGCCACCCGCACTCCCCGCCAGACGCAACAGGTGCGAGCCTCCACCGATTCCGAAGGAGGTGCCAGACAGGGATCAGAATCCTTTATTCATGGGGACTTACAAGTTTATTTGGTGCGTGTCACCGATTGAAGGTCGAAACGGAGCTCCGGGCACGAGACATCACCTCCGATCGTGGCCCATTCTTGTGGGTTCGCCAGGAAGGTCCCGACCGGCGCTTCGGTGTAGATCCTGTATTTTCCGACCGGCAGCTGCGGGGTTCGGAAATAGCCGTCCGGTCCCGGATCCGTCTGGAGCCGCAAGCCCATGCCGACGACCGTAATCCGCGTGTTCTCGAGAAGAAAGTCGAGCGGGCCCGTCTCGTCCGACGTGCGGGCCATGACCCAGCCTTGGATGACATCGGGGAAGCTGCCGGAGGCCAGCTCGTCCAGCAGATCGAGGTAGCGGTCGGCGTCCTCGAGCGGTCGCGTTCCGCTACAGAGACCGGTCGCCAGGCTTCCGTCTGAGTCCTCCGTAGCCAGCACGAGGTAACGATGGCCGATTTCGAAAGGGAAGCCGGCCGTGCTCAGCGACGTCCGCACGCGAACCGTCTCGGGCAACGGCCATTTCCAGGTCCGGTCGACCTGGAATTCGAACGCCTTCTCCTGGAAATTCATCGAGGCCTGAAGCAGGTAGGTCCTCCCCGCCTCGACCTGGACTCGCATCTCCACGGGATCGAATCCTTGCTGGGTTCCCATCAGGTCGTAGGTCCCGGCGGGAAGCTCGGACCAGCGAAATCGTCCCTCGTCGTCGCTCGCCTCGCTTCGGACCAGGTTTCCGCGAATGTCACGCAGCTCGAAGTCGACCCCCGGAATGCCGCCTCCCTGGTTATCACGCGCAATCCCGTCGATGATCGCCCCGCGTGCCCCCCGCGCCTCGACCAGGTCGAACAGCACCTTCGTCGTCGGGACCGACTCCTCTCCGATCGCCAGCCCCGAGAAGACCTGGTCTGCACGTATCACCGCGACCTCAGATCCTCGAACATCAACGTGGATGATCAGACGGTCTGGCATTTCAATTGCGTCCGTCGGCGGGCCGGAATCATGAGTACCTACTTCAATATGCCAGTATTTGCTAAATTGGAATCATGAAAACGACAGTTGATATTCCAGAGGAGATGCTAAGAGAGGCGATGAAGCACGCCGGTGTAAGCACAAAGAAGCAAGCAGTCCGGCTGGCGATCGAAGAGTACAACAGGCGGAAACGGATGGCCGATCTCGCGGATCACCTCGGCCGCTTCGACAATTTCATCAGTCAGAAGGAGCTGGAGCGGCTACGAGAATCGGATGAAGGAGGCCGTGGTGACGCTGATTGACACCTCTTCCTGGATCGAAGCGCTTCGGAAGTCGGGTGACAAGGACGTCCGCGAGAGGGTCCGAGCACTGCTCCTGAACGGTACGGCAGTCTGGTGCGACATGGTCCGGCTCGAGCTGTGGAACGGGGCGGCCGGCCGGACGGAAACAGACATGCTTCGCCGTATGGAGAGGGCCCTGCCCAGTCTGGAGATCACGAGTGAGGTTTGGAGGCTGGCCTGTTCGCTGGCCGGTCAGGCGCGTGCGGCGGGCAAGAGCGTACCGGCAACCGACCTTCTGATCGCTGCCTGCGCCCGGCACCACAAGACTTCGATCGAGCATGTCGACCGTCACTTCGACCTGCTCTCCCAGCTTGGCTGAGCCTCTTCCTTGCCTATCCTCGGCGTCTTTGGTTTCGAAGTGACAGGTGGCCTTGCGGGCTCCTCGATCCACCGCTATAGTGACCGACGGCGCGGCCCGATTTTCCGGCTCGAGATGTCGAACGTGTGCACATGATGCGGTTCCGACGGCCCGGGCGTGTCGGCGGGGGGAGTGATGAGTGCATTGAAGAATCAGGTCCCGCAGGGGCGCGTGGTCTCACTCGACGCTCTGCGGGGCTTCGACATGTTCTGGATCATCGGAGGCGACGCCTTCTTTCGCGCCCTCTTCGAGTTGATCCACGCCCCTTGGGCCATGGCTCTGAGGGACCAACTCGAACATTCCGAGTGGAACGGTTTTACCTTCTACGACCTGATCTTCCCCTTGTTTCTTTTCATCGTCGGGGCCGCTCTGCCTTTTGCGGTCAGCAAGCGTCTGCAGCGGGGCGACAGCCGGCGCGAGCTTTACGGCCACATCGTGCGGCGGGCGGTGACGTTGTTTGTTCTGGGATTGATCTACAACCACATCCTGGACCTCAACTTCGACACCTTCCGCTGGGCCGGTGTGCTGCAGCGGATCGCTGTTTGCTATCTCTTCGCCGCCCTCATCTTCATGAAGTTCAAGGTCCGGGGACAGGCGATCTTCGCAGGTGCGATCCTGGTCGGCTACTGGCTCATCATGATGCTGGTACCGGTTCCAGGCTACGGGGCGGGTGTGCTGACGCCGCAGGGCAACCTTGCCGGCTACATCGACCGCCTGTTTCTTCCGGGGTCCTTCTGCTGCTACCACTTCGGGGACAACGAAGGCTTCCTGAGCACGATCCCTGCCGTCGCCACGACCCTGCTGGGCGGTTTGGCGGGACATCTCCTTCGGACCGCCTGGGAAGGCCGGCGGAAGGTGCTCATCCTTCTCGGTTCCGGAGTGGCCAGCCTCATTCTGGCGTTGATCTGGGGTCTGGTCTTCCCGATCAACAAGCTGCTCTGGACGAGTTCCTACGTCCTGTTCGCCGCCGGCTGGAGCCTTCTGCTGCTGGCCCTCTTCTACTGGATCGTCGATCTGCGGGGGTACCGGAAGTGGGCGTTCCCCTTCGTCGTCATCGGTCTGAATCCGATCACGATCTACGTCCTGCAGAGCGTCTTCGATTTCGGAACGATCGCCAACATCTTCGTCCACGGCTTCATCGATGATCTGGGAGCGATTCAGCCGCTGTTCTGGGTGGCCTGCGTGCTGGCCGTAAAGTGGCTGTTCCTCTACTTCCTCTATCGCCAGAAGATCTTCCTGAAGGCGTAGGATAAGCGTCTCCGCTTGTCCCAATACCCAGGTCCCGGCCCGCGGCGGGAAAAGGATCAACCCTGACCGGTGTCCCACACTGTTTACCAACGGGTGGCGCATCCTTCACAGGTTTCGCATAATGAGACGGTGACCCGCAAGCTCAGGAACACCGGCCAGTCGATTGATGTATCTGCTCGGATGGGAGCGCTGGAGAAAGCATTCCGTGAAGTACCGGGAGTGATCGCCCTTTATGTCTACGGGTCGTACGGAACCCCTTTTCAGACCCCTCTGAGTGATGTCGACATCGCGGTTCTATACGCAGAGGGCACAGAGCTTTCGCTTGATCACGGACTGGGGATCATCGGCCTCGCCACCGAGGTGCTGCAGGAGGAGGATGTCTCCGTTGCGATCCTGAATCGTACACCGTTAGCGTTTCAGTACAAGGTGCTGGCCGAAGGTCGTCCCGTCTTCATCCTGGACGAGATTGCCCATGCGGACTTCCTGGAGCGGACGATCGACCGCTATTCGGACTTCGCGATCGATGAAGCACGTTTCTTCGAAGAATACGACCACGCCCTTGTAGAGGATTTCATGAATGGCGCCCATTGATCGCGGGAAGTTGAGATCTCATCTGGATTTCGTGCGTGGGACGGTTCGGAAACTGGAACGACTTCGAGCTGAAGGACGCGATGCGTTCATGAGCGACGAAGTCGCCCAGGCTGCCGCGACCCGCTGGTTGCAGACTGCGATCGAAGCCTTGATCGACATGGCCAATCACGTCATTGCCAGGGAAAGGCTCGGGGTGCCCAGGGCCTATTCCGAAGCGATGGAGATTCTGGTTCGCGAAGGGATCCTCCCGGCGGAACGGCGAGACACGTTTCTTGCCATGGTCCGCTTCCGCAACCGCGCGGTCCATTTGTACGACAAAGTCGGAGCCGATGAGATTTGGAGGATCCTCCAAGAGGATCTGGGCGATTTTGACGTCTTTATTGGAGCCACTGTCGCCCGCTATTTTGCGGACTGACGTTCGCAGCCGCTCAGTCGCTCCTGCGGTACCAGGGAAGTCGTCCCAGCGGCGCTTCAACCTCGAGCGTCTGCGGGCCTTGCACCTCGGAGCCGTGGCCCCCCAGAGACCTGCCGGGAAGACGATCGTCCGCTGGCGGGCTCCCTTCTCCAAGACGGGTGCAACGAGGATCGTCCTTCCTAAAAGAAACTCGTCATCGACTCCGACGTAACCCTGGTGAGGAAACTCATATTCCAGGCTGCGCACAATGGGCTCGCCGGTCCGGGCCGCTTCACGAGCCAGTCCCAGGATCTCGTCCCCCATCTTCGCATGCAGATGAGCCATGTCGAGACAGGACCGGGCCTTCTTTCCTGCGGCGGCCGAAGTGCACCCGCGATGGAATACACTCGTTACGGCCATCGCCGGTCAGGGCGCCTGCGCCGCAATCATGACGCTCACCCCCTTTCCGCAACTGGTGGTCTATATCGGGACGAGCCTCACCCCGTTCACCGTGTTGTCAGTCATCTCCCTGCTTGTTTTCCGCCAGACGCACTCGGAATGGAAGAGGCTTGGAGTCGTCGATACCACGATAAATCAGGGAAATCGAGGGAGACCCCAATCGGCCCGCCTGAAAATCGGAACCGAGAGACGGGGCGAGAGGCTTCATCTCAATGAGGAGCAGCAGGAGCATCTTGACAGCCCATTGTCAAGACATCATGATGTATCTATGCGAACCACACTGACGCTGGACGACGACCTCGCCCGTCGATTGAAGGAGCAGGCACATCGTCGCAGAAAGTCCTTCAAGCAAGTCGTCAACGAGGCTTTGAGAGCGGGACTGGAAGGTTCTCCGGAGCCAGTCGGCAAGCGAAAGGTTTTCAAGGTGAAACCGAGTCACTGCGGTTTCCGAGCCGGAATCGACATCGGGAAGCTGAATCAGCTCTCGGACGAGCTGGAGGCGGAGGATTTCGTGGCGGACGCAAGGCGATGATGGTATTGCCGGACATCAATCTCCTTGTCTACGCCTACAACGCCGATGCTCCCCTCCACCGCGCAGCCCGCAGATGGTGGGAAGAAACCCTGAACCGTCACGAGAACGTGGCTCTTCCCTGGATTGTCGGCCACGGCTTCGTTCGCGTCATGACCCATCCTCGCGTCTTGGAGCGACCCCTGAAGGTGGGAGAGGCACTGCATCATGTACGTCAATGGCTGGAATGGCCGAGCGTTCAGCTCATCGAGCCGGGTCGCAGACACCTCGAGATTCTCGAGTCACTACTGGGAGAACTCGGATGTGGGGGAAACCTCGTCACCGATGCTGCACTGGCCTCATTGGCCATCGAGTATCAAGCCGAGCTTTGCTCGAACGATACGGACTTCGCCAGATTCAGCGGTCTTCGCTGGCGGAACCCACTCGCCCGTTCGTGAGGTCACTGCTCAGGCAGCTCTAAAGATGGTGTCTACTGCGGCGTCATCGGGAAATGATCACCAGTAAGATTTCGGGGGAGTGCGGTCGACCCCAAATCGCGTGACCCCTCCCTGGGGTCCGGCCACCACCCGGATCACTTGGAGGACGATCACCCGCTATTTCGTGGACTGACATGAGCAGCTGCCGAACCCCTCTTGCGGTACCAGGGAAGCCGTCCCAGCGGCGCCTGAACCTCGAGTGTGCGGGGGCCCTGCACTTTCGAGCCGTCCTCCGCTTCCCAGAGACCCGGCGGGAAGACGATCGTCCGCCTGCGGGCTCCCTTCTCCAAGACAGGAGCGACCAGGATCGTCTTCCCGAGAAGAAACTCGTCAGTGATTCCGACATAGCCCTGGTGGGGAAATTCGTATTCCAGGCTGCGTGCGATCGGTTCGCCGGTCCGGGCTGCTTCACGAGCCAGTTCCAGGATCTCGTCCCCCATCTTTGCATGCAGCCGGGCCATGTCGAGGCAGTACCGAAGGTTATGCCGATCCAGGACCCTCCAGGGAGCCACCGAGAACTGCATCATCGGCATGAGCGCATGGCACTCGGCCGCACGGACGATCAGTTCCTGGTCGACCTGCTTCAGATCGATGAAAGAGAGGTATTCGCCGCCGCCGATCATATCGGGGCACGAGAAGGGATAACCCATGAGCCCCTGGTCGATGATGCCCGGAATCAGCTTTTTGAGATCGTCCCAGTTGTGTTGTTTGTCGCGGAGTCGCTGAGCCAGGGGCTGTCCCCCCGTCTTCCAGCATGCCCGGTACTCGTTGAGGGGGTAGTCCAATCCAAGGCGTGCGAATTCCTCCGAATGTTCATTGGGGGTGGATTGCGGACGATGAGATTCAAAGGGTGTGAGCATACGCTCAGCCGAGTAGTGCTCGGCGTCTCCTCCGTCGAATTTGAAGCCGTCGACGCCGTAGTCCGAGACAAGAGGACTTCAATCTGCCTCGCCTGGTCGGTCTTTCCTGTCCTTTTCGAAACGACCGAGCCGTCTATAGATGAGGAGCAAGATCGCAACCAGCGGGGCGGCAACCAGGGCACCCACCGGGCCGAAGATCAAAGCTCCCAGCAGAACCGAGACGAAGACCACCAAAGGATTGAGCTTCAGTTCCTTTCCCAGGATCTTCGGCGTGAGATAGAAGCTTTCGAGAAGTTGGATCGCCCCGTACAGGATGAGGACGAAGAGGATTTGCCGGAACCCGTGCCCGCTGATGACCGCACCGCAACGGGAATCACCGCGGAGAGGACCGCCCCGATGATAGGAACCAGGTGAAAAGGCCCGCACAACAGAGCCAACAGCCACCAGAGCGGAACCCCGATGAAGTAGAAGCCCACGGCGTACAACAGGGTCATGAGGGCGGCGATCAAGATCTGACCTCTCACATACCGGAGCAGTGAAATGCCGGCTTCCGACAGCAGCTCGAACATTCTCTTCCATGGACTTCGTTGCGGCATGGTTCGACTCCATAGCCCGGGTCAACTCGTTGCTCTCCCCGATGAGGAAAGAATACATTTTCCCAACGACTGCCGTCGGCTGCGCCGCCGACCACGGTCTCGACCTAATCATGTCGAAATTTTGGGGAGGCACTATGATGGGGAGGCACTATGATGAAGAGAGCTTCTTACACACCGTAAGGTCGGCATGCGAAAGGAAAGGTGCTCATGTCCAACTCCGACGCCGTGGTTGAACCCTCAAAGATGCACAGTCGGCGAGTCCGGGTGGCTCGCACAACCGGCCTGTTCTACCTTGCCCTCGGCATCACCGGAGGGGTCGGGTTCCTGCTCGTCCGGCCGGCGTTGTTCGCCCCCGGGGCTCCCGCCGTGACGATGGCCCACCTGATCGAGCAGGAGTGGCTGGCTCGAGTCGGCATCGCCCTGGAGATGGGCCTGGTCGTCATGCAGGCGCTGGCCGCGCTCTGGTTCTACCGGCTCTTCCGGCCGGTGAATGACTTCGCAGCCGGCGCGATCGCCGTCTTCGGCCTCGTCAACGCCATCGCCGTGCTGGTGAGCTCCGCGATGCTGGCGACGGCGCTCCGGGTGGCCCTCGATCCCGTTGGGATCCGGGGCGATGCGCAGTTGATGTACCTGATCAGCAACAACCTCTGGAATTCAGCCAACCTGTTCTTCGGCTTGTGGCTGATTCCGATGGGCTGGTGCGTGCTCCGCTCGCGGTGGATGCCGCTGCCGCTCGGCTGGATTCTGATCGTCGGTGGCGCAGGCTACGTCCTCGCGCCGTTCGTCGCGCAACTCGCACCCGACGCGGGCCTTGTCGTCGGCATTTTGCCCGTCCTTGCCACGGTGGGAGAACTCTGGATGATCGCCTATCTGCTCATCCGAGGCGTAGCCAAGGGCGCGCGCGAAGATTCGGAATAGGAGCCGTTCACGGGGCCGGGCCGCTGGATCGGCGGCGCGACCATACTGAATCCCCACCTGGAATTCGACCTCCTCCCTCGGGATGGTCTCGTGCACCTCGACGCCGGCGTTGCCTTGCATCCTGACGGCCGATCACAGCACGGCAGTCTTCGATTCCAAAGTCGGATCCGGTGCCAAGCCGGCCGTCAACGATCAGCGCGGGTGACGACGATCGTCAGTGAACGAGCCGGTTTCACTGGTCCGGTATCTGGCAGGGGCGGCGATAGGATCGGCCGAACCATCTCACATTGCCGGATCATTCTTGGATGTCAAAACTCTCGAGAGCCGATTCGTCCACCTTCAAGCCGAGACCGGGCACGGATTCGTCGAGATCGATGAATCCATCGGTGGGTGTGGGTTCGCCCCGGAAGATATGCCAGAAGAGCTCGTTGCCGACTTCGACGTCCACCGGAGGAAAGAATTCAGCCATGGGCGAATTGAGGCTGGCCATGACGACATGGTAGTTGTGCATCTGGCCGGCGTGTGGGATCACCGGGATCGAATGCGCCTCGGCGAGAGCGGCGATCTTCCGCGCCTGGGTGATCCCGCCGACCCGATTCGTGTCGAACTGAATGTAGTCCACGGCCCGCGCCTCGATCAGTTCGCGAAATCCGTAGAGCGTTTGTTCGTGTTCGCCCCCGGAAATCGGTATACGGCCGGAGCGCTTCAATTCGGCGTAGCCCTGGATGTCATCGGGAGTCACCGGTTCCTCGATCCAGCGCAGATGGAAAGGCTCCAGAAGGGGAATCATGCGTCTGGCGTAGTCGAGATTCCAGCCCATATACGCGTCGGCCATGACATCTACGCCGTCGCCCACCGTCTCCCGCACCGTGCGCACGAGGGCGACGTTCTTCTGCATCCCTTCCGCGCCGTCGGTGGGACCCCATCCGAAGCGCAGTTTCATCGCCTTGTAGCCCTGCTCCTTGTACCTACCGGCTTCCTCGGCCAGCTCTTCGAGCGGCGTTGCGTAGAGGCGGCTGGCGTAGACGGGAATCTTCGGCTTGGTGCGGCCGCCGAGCAGACGATAGACCGGCTGTTTCGCGGACTTGCCGAGCAGATCCCACATCGCGATGTCCACCGCGCTGATCGCAACCATTCCGATCCCCTTGCGCCCAAACGCCATCGTCTTGCGATACATATGCTGCCAGAGGAATTCCAGATCCCACGGATCCGCGCCGATGAGCAACGGCTTGAGGTAGGCGTCGATCACCTGCTTGGTGACGAGCGGAGAGAGGGCCGCGTTGCCGAGGCCGACCAGACCGTGGTCGGTGAAGATCTCAACGAGCAGCCAGCCGTGAAAGGTAAAGGTGCCCATCGTGGCCTTGGTCAGCATGGGCGAGACCGCGTCCATGGGATTGGTGCAAAAGTGCGGCGGCAACGGGACGGTGTTGCCTTTCCATTGAATGGCGCGAGTCCGGATTTCAGTGATTTTCATGTTGGTACCTGTCGGTTGAAAGGGAAAGCTGCCGAAGCCTGGGGATGCCCAGACAAATCACGGCGAACCCGACGACGTGCAACGATCCGGCAATGGCCAGCACGGGCGTGTAGCTGAAGCCGTGGTCGAGCAGCCAGCCGGCGAGCTGTCCAAGCACCACGCCCCCCATGGCGCCGCCGAGGCCGACGAGCCCGGCAACTTTGCCCAACGCTTCTCGCGGGACCAGATCCGTCGGGAGAATCATCACCAGGGTGGACCACGACTGCTGTCCGAAAAAGGCGAGACTGAAAACAAGAATCACCCAGGCGACCGACGGCAATTGCGGGACCAGGATCACCCACGGCATCATCGCTGCGCTGATGCCGAGCGCCGTCTTCCGCGAAAAGTTCACCGTGTGGCCGCGTACCAGGAGCCAGCTCGACAATCCTCCACCGACCAGACACCCGACGCCCGATGCAGCATAGGGAATCCAGCCGACATTGCTTGCCTGCTTGATATCGAACTGATAGGCGTCGAAGAGATACTTGGGCAGCCAGAATAGATAGAAGTACCACGCCGCGTCGCTCAGGAATTTCGCAAACACCACGCCCCAGATCTCTCGGTGTCGCAACAACTCGGGCAGGGCAATGGTGGGCTTGGGTACGCTTGCCCGTGCGGTGCGGGACTCGCCCGGCGGATAGTAAACGCGCCACCACCAGAGCACCCAGAGCAAACCGAGTCCGCCCGTCAGGATGAACACCCAACGCCACGGCGAGAGGTCGAGCCAATCGACATGCGTCAGCACCACCGCGATCAGGGGTGGTGCGATGACGGCTCCGACGGCGGTGCCGCCATTGACAATGCCCATGGCAGTGGCTCGTTGATTGACAGGAAACCACTCCGCCACGGCCCGAGTGGCCGCCGGAAACCCGCCGCCTTCTCCGATTCCGAGCAGCAATCGGCTGGCCGCCAGCGCGATCACTCCTCCGGCCAGGCCGTGACTCGCGCAGGCCAGGGACCAGAACACCATCACGATCAGGAACCCTCGGCGCGTTCCCAGTCGATCGAGCAGCCAGCCGCCGCCGAGGTACATCAGGCCGTAGGTGATGAGGAACGCCGAGTCCAGCGCGGCCTTGACCTCGTAGCTGATCGGAAAATCCGCCTGGATGGCGTTGATCGCCCACGGCAACGTCTGCCGGTCGAGATAGCTGATGGCGATGGCCCCGCTGACGAGAAATGCAACGGGCCAGCGCCTCGAGCCGCTGGTAGTGACGATGACAGTGCTTGTTCGTTTAGATCTCACTGCGGATCGATACGAAGTTGAGGCCTGCGGGAGGGAGTGTAGCTCAGCCGATATGGCGAGTAAAGGCTCACAAGGTCCCGAGATGCGCACATCGGCCAGGGGCCAGCGGCAGAGGAAGGAGCGTCTTTAGGATCGCCGGTCCAGTGAGAACGACAGAGGCATGGATGGGACCGTAGGCGGCATGCCCGACTACAGTTTGGGGCCGCTCCTTTGCGAAATTGAGACCAGCCGAGAGGCTTCATCTCAATGCGGAACAGCACAAGCATCTCGACAGCTCATTCGCCGGTTCTCGAGGTTCCTGCGCAGGCACCTTTACAAATGGTGTCTGCTGGGGCGTAATCGGAGTCTGGATCGCCAATGAGACTCCGATGAGTCCGGGGAAATACATTGTTCATTTCTCAAATGGGGAAACCCCATGCGACTTGATAGACGACCGCTTTTCTCGAGTGCCCTCTTACTCCTGCTCGCGTCTTTGGGCATGAATGCGTGCTCGAGCACCCGGTCCCTTCGGGAGGAACGACCCCTGACGAACAACTGGAAGTTCGTGCGCGGAGATCCATCCGGGGCCGAGCAGTCCTCGTTCGACGACGGAGGCTGGCGAACCGTCGATCTGCCTCATGACTGGAGCATCGAGGATCTTCCTGCGCGGGACGCGGACCCGCTCTACGCCGTCGTCAGCCTCGTGCCTGGACCGTGGCGTCTCAAGTTCGGGGACGATTCGGGCTGGAAGGAGGCGGCCTTCAACGATTCGTCCTGGCGCCAGGTGGACACGCCTGACCAATGGAGCACCTACGGATCTGCGGCCCGAAAGGGGATCGCCTGGTATCGTCGTCACTTCACGATCCCGCAGGATGCTGGCGGAAAGCGGGTATTGATCGAACTGGGACGAATCCACACGACGGACGAGACCTACGTCGACGGCGTCGAGGTCGGCTCCACATCAGCCCAGTTCTGGTCGAACGCCCCTGTCAAACTCCGTACGTATCTCCTGCCCGACGAGTTGTCGACACCTGGTGAGCATGTGGTGGCCATCCGGGTGACTTCAAAGGTCGGAGGCGGTCTGCTCGGAGGGGGTAGTCCGCCTTCCGGAGAGAGCCCCTTCGATCCGGGTCGCAGCCTGGGCGCCGCGAGTACGGGCTACTCCGTGGGGGGTGTCGGCTGGTACCGCAAGCACTTCACGCTTTCATCTGAAGACGCCGGCAAGGCTGCTCAGATCATCTTCGACGGAAGCTACATGGAAACGACGGTCTGGCTCAACGGCGTGGAGGTGGGTCGTCACGTCTACGGCTACACTCCGTTCACGTTCGACCTGACTCCGCACCTGAATCCCGCCGGACAGGAGAACGTCCTCGCCGTGCGCGTCTCGAATCTGGGCCGGAACAGCCGCTGGTATTCGGGGTCCGGGCTCTACCGGCCGGTGACGCTCGCCGTAACTTCTCCCCTGCATGTGGCGGTCTGGGGAATCTTCGTGACCACCCCGGAGGTCACGAGCAAAAGGGCTACCGCCGACGTCAAAGTTCGACTGGAGGCTATGGAGACACCTGAGGGCAAAATCCGAGTGACGCTGATCGATCCTGAGGGGGGAACGACCGGCAGGGGAGAGGCCGCGATCGTCCCGGATGGGCAGGCCGGCACGGCTGCAGTGATGATCGGCGTCGAGGAACCCGAACTCTGGTCTCCCGAGTCCCCTTCGATCTATCGAGCCGAAGTCGAGGTGTTGCAGGCTGGAGAGGTCGTCGATCGGAAGTCGACGACGTTCGGCATCCGGAGTCTGGACTGGAATGCGGAGCAGGGTTTTCTGCTGAACGGCGAACCCCTCCTGCTTCGAGGCGGCTGCGTGCATCACGATCATGGTCTCCTCGGGTCGGCAGTCTATCCGGCAGCCGAGGAACGCCGCGTCGCGATCTTGAAGGCCGCGGGCTACAATGCCATTCGGTGCGCGCACAATCCTCCTTCGGCGGCGTTCCTCGAAGCCTGCGACCGGCAAGGCATGATGGTGATCGACGAGGCCTTCGACATGTGGCACCGCCCCAAGAATCCGCAGGACTACCATCTTTTCTTCGATGAATGGTGGGAGCGAGATGTCGACGCCATGGTTCTGCGGGACCGTAATCACCCCAGCGTGGTGATGTGGTCGATCGGAAACGAAATCCCGGAGCGATTCGATCCGGAAGGGGCCGAGACTGCCAGAATGCTTGCCGAACATATTCGTGCAATGGACCGAAGCCGTCCGATCACCTCCGCCGTCAACTGGATCACCGAGAAGGCCGATCCTTTCTTCGCAGCTCTCGACATAGCCGGGTACAATTACAGCCCCCACACCTACGAGAAAGATCATGAGCAGAATCCGGAACGAGTCATTGTCGGTACGGAGTCCTTTCCCCGGGACAGCTACACTTACTGGAACAAAGTCGAACAGCTACCCTATGTCATCGGCGATTTCATCTGGACATCCTGGGATTACCTGGGAGAATCCGGAATCGGGCACACCAGACAGGTGCAGGCCGGATTCAACACGGCACTCATGCCCTGGCCCTGGCACGATGCCAACTGTGGCGACTTTGACCTCTGTGGATTCGAGAAGCCCCAGTCCCTGTACCGCCAGGTGATGTGGGGAGTCCGACCCGTATCCATTCTCGTGGAACGACCGGGCCCGGACGGTAAGCTGTCCGAGCCGGATCGCTGGGGCTGGCCTGACGAAGAGCCGAGGTGGACGTGGCCGGACGCGGAAGGTCGGGATCTGGTCGTCCGCGTCTACGCTGCCGGCGACGAGGTCCAACTGTTTCTGAATGGCGAGGAGATTGGAGAAAAGCCGGTCGGAGAGCAGCTGACGACTGAGTTTTCTGTGAAGTATCGCCCCGGGACCCTGGTCGCTCGGGTTCTGAAACAGGAGCGGGTCGCCGGCGAAACACAGCTCGTGACAGCGGGATCTCCCTCCGAACTGCAGCTGGCCTTGGATCGGGACACGTTGCCTCGAAGGCGAGACAGCATCGCATATCTGTCGATTACAGCCGTCGATGATCAGGGTCGGCGGGTCCCCGTGTCATCGGATCAGATCACCCTGAATGTCTCGGGCGCCGGCACACTGATCGCCTTGGGAAATGGAGATCCGACGGATGTGGACAGCCTGCAGGACAACCGGCACAAGCTCTGGCACGGCCATGCCCTCGCCGTGATTCGCAGCGCCGGCGAGTCCGGCGCAATTACCTGCCAGGCGACGGCCCAGGGGCTGAAGTCCGGGGAAGTCACGTTCCATGCGGTCGAACTGGTCGATCAGTGAGAACCTCGAGCGGCACGAGCCGCCGGGCCTCGAGGGAGTCTTCTCGGTCGGAATCCGGACCGCGTCGGAGCCGACGAGGTCATTCAGCCCATTGTCGAGACGGTGAGCGTCCGACGGCTGACGCTGATCACTGAGGCGATTCGCGCCCCGTCGTGAGGTGGCCTCCGTTGGGGATCACATCGGCCGGCTTGTCTGCCGTGGACACCAGCAAGGCAAGATCGGCGAAGCCGTCTGCGTCAATGTCGGTCACCCGGAAGTCGATCTGAACCGAGCTCGTGCCGGAAGTGATTTCCTCCTCGAAAGCCACCCTGATTCGTGCAACCTCGACCGCCTCGGAACTCTGTACCTGGAACAGAGGGACGGTTTCATCATCCGGACGGTAGCCACCGAAATCGATGTAGTAGTCCACGCCCAGATTACTCGAATAGTGAGTGAGTCGATCTATGGACGAGGTCTGGCCGGTCACCGGGTCCTGATCGACGTCGATATCGAGGCGACCAAAAAGGGCGTTGGGCAGCCCGCTCCCGGCCGGTGTCACCGGATGGGTAAAGGTCAACTGCATCCCCGACGCGATGGCGGGCTGATTGCCCGTCGTGTCCTGCTGGAGAAACACCTGCACTGAGCTCACCGAGGTCGTGGTCTCCTCTTGCAGAAACGTCGTGACTCCCCAGACGTCGAGCTCCGAACCTGTCTCGTTTAGCGTGTCCCCGAGCAGGTCCGAGAAATTTACCAGAGAAGGAACATTGGCCGGGTTTGCCGGTGTTTCGGCGTAGAGACCGGCCACCCGAACGCTGGACAGCCGACCGGTGAGATCCTCGCCGGAGTCGCCGAGCAGGACCGCTGAGTCATCTCCGAACGGGTTTCCCTCGGGAAGAAAGGCGAGGTCGCGGGTTTGCGGATCGCCCGGCCAGGGGGTGGAGAGGTTCTGTGACGGGACCAGGAGGGTCGGGACCGCATCGGTCTCGTACGAAACCAAAAGCTGGAATGCATCGGGACAGGGGAGACCGACGCGGTACAAGGCCAGCAATTGAGCCGGTTGGTCCGACGGTCCTTCGAGGCTGATCCGAGTTCCGGTTTGGCGGTCCAGCTCGAGAATCCCTCCAGTCTCGGAAATGTAGAGTTTTCCGGTGCAGATATCCACGGCGAGCCCTGCCGTGTCTGCAAGGCCGCCCGCGATCTGCCACACCGTGGCGGAGGCTTCCCGGGAAGAGGCGGCGACCGTTTGCGATTGAAGTTGAAGTCCGACCTCAAGCTGTGACCGGGGAATGCTCAGGATCCGGTCTCGCTCGGCGATGAGTAGATTTCCTGAGACAGGATCCAGCACGAGCGCACTCGGCGAGTCCAGGCCGGTGACGACGTCGAAGGTTGAGCCTGCCCCGGGATCGAGACGAACGACCCGGCCGCTGGGCGACACGGCGATCAGAAGATACTCCCGGTCGTTCGCCGCACGGAAGGAGATCATTTTGGTGATCTCGTCTCCTGGAAAGGAGGCCACCGGGATCTTCGGACCGGGCAATGCCTGGAATACCTGACTCGCCGGTCCCGCCTGCGCGGGTTCGGCACCGGCGGCAGCTGCGCCCTGGCTGGAGAGTTCCGCGAGGTAGAGCTTCTGGAGAGACCGCAGGTAGGAGACGGAGAGAATTTGCGGCTCGCCTCCGAGGAGGACGGATTTGGACAACACATCGACGGATGCCGCTGCGATCCGATTCTTCCGTTCGGCAATGACGCTGACGGGTAGTGTGTCGGGTGTCTGCCCGGGAGCCAAGAAGAGTCCACTGGGCGAGACCGATCCCAGTCCCGGCCCACTTCCGGACCGATCCGCCACACTCCAGCTCGGCGGTTGGGCGAATCCAACCGTTTGAAACTGGAACGAACCGGTCGGCTGAACGACGGCGAACGGCGGAGCGATCTGGGTCCGTATTCCTCCGAACCCCGGTTCATCCAGGGCAGGACTGCTCTGTGGCGCTATGTTTGCCAGAACGGAATCCGTGCCGAACAGCGAAGTCATATACAGGGCTTGTTCGCTCAAGACCACGAAGTATCCCGCTGTCAGTCCGTCAGTGGCGGGTATCAATTCGGTGATGAGTTTGCTGATGCGCTGGGACGGCTGCAGGATCCCTTCGAACGAACCAAGCTGTTCCCCGTCTGACGTGAACGCCAGTACTCGAAAGTTGGCCGTCAGACTTCCCGGATTCAGCAACGCGAG
This sequence comes from uncultured Acidobacteriota bacterium, assembly GCA_963823995.1. Lineage (GTDB taxonomy): Bacteria > Acidobacteriota > UBA6911 > RPQK01 > JAPXNP01 > JARRKC01. The sequence continues at coordinate 1,377,844 of CAWGNQ010000005.1, read as the reverse complement.
TCCGGTGAAGTAGCCGAGTGAAGTGGCGATATGCGAAAAGAGAGCACGCTTTCGGGGTGCGGCCTGCGTCGAAACCGCCGCCCGGGACCCGGTCGAGGGAAGGCCGTACGAGACAAAACCATTGACGGCGGGTGCAGTGGACTCAACCTGGATCCAACCGTCGCGCGCCTCCCCGCCGTTGAATCCGAACATCGCCTCGACGTCCTCGAACAGGGTCTGGCCGGGTCCGAGAATTCGGGTCGTCGGATTGTTGCCGACAAGATCCGGGGCGGAGAAAAGGGAACCGTCGCCCTGACGGGCGTAAATTGTCACGATGATTTCCCGATCCAGATAGTTGACGATTCCCAAGTTTGTCTGCCAGGGACCGAGGACGGCCATCTGTGGGAATTCCAGCGAAGACAGAGTCTCCGAGGCCGGGCGGGCATTCAGCCCCACCAGGTCTCCGTTGGCGTAGCGCACGAACTCGAATCCTCCGATCTGTGCGGTCGCGATCGCCACGAGCGCGCTTCCCGCGGGAACGTCCCCGAGGCCGAAGACCGCCGGGATTTCGAACCTTGTCATTCCGTGTGCGGCCAGAACGATGGGCTGAGGCAGGCTGAGGGGAGATGCGTCCGGACGCCAGAGCTGAAGGGTCACTTCCGTTTCCGATGTCCAGGGATTGAACAGATTCAACTCGGTCATCGCTTCGGCATCCTGTCGAACGTCGTTGAAGATGACTTTTCGACCGAGCCCGGGCAGACCCGCTCCGTCGAAACGGGTGATTCCCGTATCCAGGAATAGAAAGAAGCCGGTAATCCCGTCGGTCTCGCTGACCGCCTGCATCCAACCTGTGGCACCAGGGGGGAGCGTGCCCTTGAACAATTCAGAGAGTAGGCGGGCATGCTGCTCTCCCGCAAAGAGTTCGATGACCGCCGGATTTTCGAAGGTGTTGCCATGAAGGAGCTGACCGTCGACCCCGTAGGCTGAAATCTCGACTCGTGCGGTCGCCCGGGTGGGATTGACGAATGCAATCCCCGTCAGTGTCTCGGTGTCAAAGGAGATTCGCGGGAAGTTGAGGATCGACACACCCCAGAGCGAAGATACGTTGAAGCAGATGACAAGCAAGGCCGCGAACGGCAGAGCGCCGAGTTTCCGCATAGAAGCATCTCACTCTCTTTGCGATTCCGAGATCAAGATATCGTGCGCTGAGAATGCGATTTGCAGTCGCGCCGCACAGCGTCCGACGTAACCGCATGGACCGAGTCCGGCGGACGGCCGTCCTCCGAGCCGATCCACTTCGAAGAAAAAGTGGCGCGGTGGGGCGCACGTCGCGGCGCCTCCACCGGCCCGCGAAGGGGCAAACCGACTTATTGCCCCTTCGCATCATTGGAAATTGGAAGTGACTACCAGCGATTCCGGCCGCCACCGCCGCCGCCGCCGAAGCCGCCTCTGCCGCCGCCGCCCTCGCCGCGGGGAGCCTGCGGTTTGGCTTCATTGACCGTCAGCGAGCGCCCTTCGACGTTGGTGCCGTTGATCTTGTCGATCGCGGCCTGGGCTTCTGCCTGCGAGCTCATCTCGACGAAGCCGAAGCCTTTGGAGCGACCCGTCATGCGATCTGTGATCACGCGAGCCGACTCGACCGTTCCGTGCGGTGCGAACATGTCTTCCAACTGCTTGTCGGAAATTGAATAGGGTAGACCACCTACGTAGAGTTTCTTGCTGTTCATGTCTTCCTCCTGGAAAACGAAATGTCCTCAACCCTGGGATGCAAACCGCAGAATAAAACAGAACATGGATGAACGGCTGAGAGAAACCACGTACTGGTCGGTTGTTTCTTGGGTGTCTTTCACAAGGTGAGACTTGGTGAGGCCATCAGAGTGTATTCTTCAATAGAGCCACGCCAGGAGACCTCCAACTGACGAAGCAACTGAAGTGTACCCCTTTTTTCGATGGAAAGCAACGTCCGTGCGAAGCCGCAATCGTCAGGTGAAATCCACAACCTGGCAGGACTGCCCGACTATCGGACCGTCCAGGAGCGCCTGTCCTCCGCTCTCGAAGTGTGGATGACCGAGACCAACGATCAGGGCCGGTTTCGGGAGCCTCCCGAAATTCCTGCCGAGTGGGATCGGCGGATGCGGGAGACCTACGAGTCCCGGCCCAAGAAGACCCTGGACGTCCAGGAGCCGTAGACGTGCCGTTCGGGTCTTTCGGTCTTCTTCGGGTCTCCCCGACCTTGGCAAGGGTGGGCTGGTTGCGACTCTGCCCAGCGTGTTCGAGGGTGCCGGACAACGCGACATGAGTTACCTGGTCTTCAGAATCTTCCATGTGGCTTCAGTCGGCTGGCGCTGTTTTCAGGGTCCGGTGATGCTTTGGTAGACTGTGTCGCGATGTCGGGCCAACCGAAAGATCGAAGTCGCCCGCCCGTACAGGTCCTGAGACTCCGTCCGATCGTCCTGGTCGCGGCCGCTCTACTCGTGACGCTCTGCAGCCTCGTCGATCGAACCGACGCGGTCTTGCGCGCTCAATCAGCGCCGGCTTGGATCCGGAAAGTCTATCCCGACTATGACCCCACAACCGGACGGATACCGAGTTTGGGATCCAAAGTTCTCGACGTCCTTTCAGCCGGTCAGCCGGATGCGGAGGAGACCGTCGCACTGCTAATCAGAGTCGCCGCCGGACCGGACGGTCCTCATGACTGCGACGAGTGTTCCCGGCTGATCGATTTTGCCCTCCTCGGTCCGGATTCGAAGCTGGTGGCCTTTCAACGCGGAATCCTGGAGATGGATGGACTCTCGCGACTGTCGATCGTGCCCGACGAGTTCTATCATGGGTCCCACAAGCAGGTCATGGGAGTGCGTATCCAGCGGTCCTGGCAGGGGGTCGAGTCAGAGGCGCTCTTCCTGATCGACTTCCGTCCCCCTCCGCGTACGGTTCTCGAAGTGCAGACGTACTTCTCGACCTGCGGTGCCCCGGGAGCCGACGCGTCAGCCGGAACCTCCCGGACCCATGTCCGCTTCGAAACGGAGGGCGACTACCCGATTACTCTGGAGACGACTCGGCACGATTGCCGGGGCCACCAGTTGGGACGTACTGTCGTTCCTCTGATCTGGGATCCCCGGGTGCGCCATTTCGTCGCGTGGAATCCGCCGCGTTGACCGGTCGCCGCTGTCGAAACGCTTTGTAGCTGCACGGCGCTCCCCTCAAATTCCAAATTCCGAGAGCACCTTGCTCTTTACAGGAGTGTCCAGCTGAGGCGTAATGGATACGGTTCGGATTTCTCCCACTTTCTGCAGTGTCGACGGAAGGCGCGAGGGTTCAATGGCGAGGAGGCTGACAATGCATTCTGGACACCGACGGCTCTGGTTGACCATTTTTCTCATTTCCGGCATTTTCATCTTCCTCAGTGCTTGCTCCGGTACCCGGACGCTTCGGGAACGCCAACCTTTGACCACCGATTGGAAATTCCTGAGAGGGGATCCCGCCGGTGCCGAGCAGTCTTCCTTCGATGACGGCGGTTGGCGGATGGTGGATCTGCCCCACGACTGGAGCATCGAGGATCTACCCGCTCGCGATGCGGATCCGCTCTATGCCGTTGTGGCACTCGTGCCCGGCCAGTGGCGCCTGAAGTTCGGAGACGATCCGGGTTGGAAAGCGGTGGATTTCGGGGATTCCTCGTGGCGGCAGGTGGACGCTCCGGACGACTGGAGCGGGTACGGAACGGCGGCCAGGAAGGGCGTCGGCTGGTATCGGCGTCATTTCACGATTCCCGAGACTGCGGCGGGAAAGCGGATCCTGATCTCGCTGGGTCGAATCCGGAGGGGGGACCAAACCTATGTCGACGGCGTCGAAGTCGGATCCACGGATGCCGAATCCCCCGTGCAGGCCTACTGGGCGAACGCACCGATCAAGACGCGGACCTATCTCCTGCCGGATGCACTGTCGCAACCGGGGGAGCACGTGGTCGCTGTGCGGGTCACCGCACAGGGCGAAGGCGGCCTGGTCGGAGCGAACGACCTTCCCGACGGCCCCAGTCCGTTCGACCCCGGACGCAGCGTCGGCGGGATGAGCACCGGTTATGCCGTGGGAGGAATCGGTTGGTACCGAAAACACTTCACGCTGGCTCCGGAGGATACCGGTAAGGCGGCGCAGATCATCTTCGACGGCAGCTACATGGAGACCAGGGTCTGGTTGAACGGGACGGAAATCGGTCGTCATGTCTATGGCTACACCCCGTTCACCTTCGACCTGACTCCCCACCTCCAGCCCGCCGGGCAGGACAACGTGCTGGCGGTCCGCGTCTCCAATCTCGGGCGGAACAGTCGATGGTACTCGGGATCGGGTCTCTATCGGCCGGTCACGCTCCAGCTGACGCCGCCGCTTCACGTGGCGGTCTGGGGCCTGGACGTCACGTCTCCCGCGGTCACGAATGAACAGGCGACCGTGAAGGTTCGCATTCGACTCGAGGCGCCGGAGACACCCGAAGGCGACGTTCGAGTGACCCTGACCGATCCGGATGGAGGATCGGCGGGAAGTGGCGAGGCCGCAATCACCGTGTCTCAGGAGGCCGCGAGGGCCGAGGTGCTCATCGACGTCAGCCGACCCCGACTGTGGTCTCCGGAGTCACCGTCTCTCTACCGCGCAAACGTCGAAGTCGTACGCGACGGCGAGGTCGTCGATCGCGACTCCACGACGTTTGGCATCCGGAGCCTGGCCTGGAATGCCGAACGGGGTTTTCTCCTGAATGGAGAATCGGTCCTGCTTCGCGGTGGATGCGTCCATCACGATCATGGTCTGCTCGGCTCTGCTGCCTATCCCGCAGCGGAAGAACGGCGGGTGGCCACCTTGAAAGCCGCGGGCTACAACGCCATTCGGTGTGCACACAATCCTCCCTCCGAGGCGTTCCTCGAGGCCTGTGACCGCCAGGGCATGATGGTGATCGACGAGGCCTTCGACATGTGGCAGCGTCCGAAGAACCCTGAGGATTACCACCGTTTCTTCGACGACTGGTGGCAGCGCGACGTCGATGCGATGGTTCTCCGCGACCGCAATCATCCCTCCGTCGTGATGTGGTCGATCGGCAATGAGATCCCCGAGCGATTCGATCCCGAAGGAGCCGAAACGGCGCGCCGGCTCGCCGACCATATCCGCGCGATGGATCCGAGCCGCCCGATCACCTCGGCAGTCAATTCGATCAGCGAGAAGGCAGATCCATTCTTCGCCGCTCTCGACATTTCCGGTTACAACTACAGCCCCCAGAGTTACCAGACGGACCACGATCGGGTCCCCGATCGGGTCATGGTCGCCACCGAGTCGTTTCCCAGGGACAGTTTCACCTACTGGACCAAGGTGAAAGAACTTCCGTATGTGATCGGTGACTTTATCTGGACATCCTGGGACTATCTGGGAGAATCAGGCATCGGGCACACGAAACAGTCTCCGGCCCAGGACAATGCTTTCCTGATGCCTTGGCCCTGGCATGATGCCAACTGCGGGGACTTCGACATTTGCGGCTTCGTAAAGCCCCAGTCGCTCTATCGCCAGGTAATGTGGGGAGTCCGGCCCGTTTCGATTCTGGTGGAGGACCCGGGTCCCGACGGAGAAGTGTCGGAACCGGATCTGTGGGGTTGGTGGGATGAACATCCGAGTTGGACCTGGCCCGACTCGGAAGGTCAGGAACTGGTCGTCCGCGTTTATGCCGACGGCGATCAGGTCCGCCTGCTCCTGAACGGAGACCAGGTCGAGGAGAAGCCGGTCGGCGAGAAGCTCACGACCGAGTTCAGGATTCCCTATCATCCCGGCACCCTGGTTGCCCGGGTCTTCAAGGGGGGAGAACCTTCGGGCGAGGCGCAACTTGTCACGGCCGGTGACCCTGCCGCACTTTGGCTGATTCCGTCGGCTCCGACACTGGATGCGAAGCCGGACAGCATCGCCTTCGTGACGGTGTCGGTCGTGGATGACCAGGGCCGTCCTGTTCCGGTCGCCTCCAACGAGGTGACGATTGAAGTTTCGGGAGCCGGTAAGCTGATCGCTCTCGGCAACGGGGATCCGACCGATGTGCAGAGTCTGAAGGACGGCCACCATAAGCTTTGGCACGGGAACGCGCTCGCCGTGATCCGTAGCAGCGGGACGCCCGGTGCAATCTCCTGCAAGGCGACCGTCGAAGGACTGCCGCCGGCGGAGCTCTCGCTGACGGCCGTCGAACCGGAGTAAAGCCGGCATGTACGCACGACGATTTCTCTATTTCTCGGCCTGGGTCAGTTGCTACCTGCTCGTCGCCGGCGGCTGTGCCCGTCAGGGCAGCACTCCGCCCGCCGAGGCGGAGGCCCTGCGTCCAAACATTCTTTTCGCCATTGCCGATGACTGGAGTTGGCCTCATGCCGGGATCTATGGCGATCCAGTCATCAAGACGCCGACCTTCGACCGGGTTGCGCGCGAGGGTGTCCTGTTCAGTCAGGCATTTGTGGCGTCTCCCTCCTGCACACCAAGCCGGGCCGCGCTGTTAACGGGACAATGGCACTGGAGACTCGAGGAGAGCGCCAATCTCTGGAGCACTCTGCAGAGCCGATTCCCGGTTTATCCGGACCTTCTCGAAGAAGCGGGCTACTTCGTCGGGTACACGCGAAAGGGCTGGGGCCCGGGTAAATGGGAAGTAGGCGGGCGGAGTCGGAACCCGGCGGGAAGTGAATTTTCCGACTTTGACGCGTTCGTCGAGGATCGACCGGCAGGTCGGCCTTTCTGCTTCTGGTTTGGCAGCAACGACCCCCACCGTCCGTACGACGAGGGGACCGGAGCCGCGGCAGGCATGGCGCTCGACAAGATTCGTCTGCTTCAGTGCTTTCCCGATCACGAGGCGGTTCGCAGCGACGTCGCGGACTACTATGCGGAGGTCCAGCGGTTCGACCGGGAGGTAGGTAAGTTGATCGAAAAGCTCGAATCGCTGGGAGAACTCGAGAACACGATCGTCGTCATCACCGGTGACAACGGGATGCCCTTTCCGCGCTGCAAAGCGACCCTCTATGACGGCGGAACGAGGGTTCCCCTGGCCATTCGTTTTCCGAAACGATTTCCGCCCGGACGTATCGTGGACGATCTCGTGAGTCTGACCGACCTGGCCCCGACTTTTCTGGAACTCGGCCGGACGGCTGTTCCTTCCCAAATGACCGGTCGAAGTCTCTTGCCGGTTCTCGAATCGGAGGCGCAGGGACGGATCGGCAAGGACCGGACTTTCGTGCTGCTCGGCAAGGAACGCCACGTTCCCTGCCAGGATGCACCCGACCCAGGAGGCACGCCCGTGCGGGCCATCCGGACACACGAGTATTTGTACATCCGCAATTTCCGTCCGGACCGGTGGCCGGCCGGGACGCCGGACTACGCGCATGCGTACCACCCGGGTTCCTGGTACGGGGATGTCGACAATGGTCCGACGAAATTCGTCATGGTTGAAAATCGAGACCAGGACGAGACGTACCGGCACCTTTTCGACCTCGCTTTTGGAAAACGGCCGGCGGAAGAGCTCTACGATTTGAAGAAAGACCCCGGCCAGCTGAATAACCTCGCTTCGGACTCCTCCTATCGCGAGGTGCTTGAAATGCTCTCCGGGCAGCTGATGGACGAGCTCGAGAAGACGGGCGACCCACGACTCGGAGATGGAAACCGGCTCGAGCAGTACCCCTACTATGGCAGCAGTCCGCTCGCACCCGGATATCAACCCCCGGAGAAATGACTTCACGCCAGGAAGTCAAGTGCGAAGCGTTCCTGGAGGATTCGGTCTTCCGTAGGGGGCCGACGTTTTCCATTCCGCTGTCCTTCCCGGCTGGAAGCTCAGCATACGTGACAAACGTCCCGGATCGTATCGAACATTGTCTTCGTGAGGCCGTCCTTGTGCAAAAAGGCAGCCGCTCCGGCCTGCAGCATTGCTTTCGCGACCTGGTCGGTATCGTGAAGCGACAAGCCGATCACGTGAATCTGCGGATGTCGTTTTTTGATCATCCGAGTGCTGTCCACCCCCCCAAGGTTCGGCATGGTGACGTCCATGATGACCACATCCGGAAGCAGCCGTTCGGCCAGAGAGACGGCCTCGAGGCCATCCTCGGCCTCTCCGACGATCTCGAAGTCGGACTGCTCCTGTAGCAACGCAATCAGCCCTTCCCGAACCATCCCGTGGTCGTCGGCGATCAGGATCCGCAATCGGGCGCCGCCGTCTTCGGTGGGGCCGGCCGGTTCGTGCGGGACCAACGGAGCAGGTTCCTCCTTCACGCTCCGCTCGGGCAGTCGTTCGGGCTGCATTTGGATGACGAAGCGAGCTCCCCGTCCCGGCTCTGAGTCAACCTCGAACGTACCCCCGAGGGCCTCGAGACGTTCCCGAATGCTGAAGAGGCCAAATCCTCTGGGCTCGATCGTCGCTTCGAGTTTGTTCGGATCGAATCCTTGACCCTCATCGCTGATCGAGAGACGGAGGCCCGCCGCTTCCTCGGCCCGGAATTCGATCGTCGCCTCCCGTGTGCCCGAATGCTTGAGACTGTTCAGGAGCAGTTCCTGGACCGCCGAGAAGAGAAAGATCTTCAGGCCCTCGGAGACGGTCGGAGACGTCTCAGGAAGCTTCCGCCGGATCGTGAAGTCGTGTTGTTGCTCGAATCGCTCGGCGAGCCAGTCCAGTGCTTCGAGCAGGCTCGCCTCATGAAGAACCGGTGGGCTCAACTCGTAAACCAGATTTCTGGAGACATCGAGTGCGTCACTCAACAGGAGCAGGATTCTCTCGAAGGCCTCGTCCGGATAGGCCCGAGCCAAGAGTGAAAGCTGCATCTGCATGCCGACCAGAATCTGCTGCAGTCCGTCATGGATCGTGGCCGAGAGCTTCCGACGCACCCGGTGCTCGGTTTCGGTGAGCTCCTTGGCCAGCAGTCTGAGTCTCAGCCGCTCTCGCTGCAACTGGTCGGTTCGTTGGGCTATCCTCGTCTCCAGTGTCTCGTTCAAGCGGCGGAGATGCTCCTGGCTTTCATGCAGGGCCTGCTGTGTTTGGAGATTCTTTTCGATTTGATTTCGCACCTGGAGCTGGCGCATCCGGGACTGAATCGCCGCGGAGACCGTGCTCAGCAGCGCGTCGCGGTGGGTTGGACGCTTGATCAGGAGGACTTGTGAGAGCTGAGAACTCTCCTCGAGAAAGGATCGTCCCGGTCCGACATTGCCTCTGAACCGGGCCAGGATGATGATGGGGAAATCGGACCAGACCGGCTGAAGCGAAAGTCGTTCCCGCAGCTTGGCCCGCGCACCCGGATTCAGAATCTCGTCCGAGATGATCGCTACGGCTCCGTCGTCCGGGATCCGGCTGCACAGCTCGTCCACTGACGCGCAGGAAACCGTCGTCAGACCCGCCGACGACAGTACCTGATCCAGGATATCGGCATCGCGGACGGTCGTAGCCAGAAGCAGGATGGTGTGTTCGGTGTTCTGCTGTGCATGCTCTCGCATCGGAAGGTCTGTGTCAGTTAGATTCGGAATCGGGATATGGACTCAATCCCCAGACCACTCCCAGATGAGGAATGATGTCCCCGATGTTCAGTCCTGAAGGCCCGATATCGAAGGCTCGAGCAGTCCGTTCATGGGGGCCGCATCGTCGCTTGACGACCGAGATGGCCTTTTGAACCGAGCCCTTTCGCTCGAAGTAACGCAACTGAATCACGGTGTCTGCAAGGTAGCTGAGTTCGAGATGATTCTCTCCGGGCGTGAGAAACCCATGCTGTGCCAGGGTAAACACGGAATTGACGGACTTCTGACTGAGATAGCTCGACAGTTCGTGAAGGTGGACGGCCAGAAACCGTTCATCGGTCATGGCATGACGGTATCCGCTGAGGCTGTCGATGATCAGTAACTGAATCTGACGATCCTTGACCTGCCGGCGGACGATCTCGCCGAACTCGCCCGGCGTCACCTCGGCGGGATCGACCTGTCGTATCTCGATCAAACCGTTCGCCACGTGCTTCTCGAGATCGACGCCGAGGCCCCGAGCACGAGTGAACAGCGTTTGTACCCGTTCGTCGAATATGAACATGGCGCTGTTGTCGCCACGTTCCGCGCAGGCCACCGCAAACTGGGTCGCGAGCGCCGATTTGCCGGTGCCAGCCGGGCCCATCACAAGGGTGCTCGTCCCCTGAGTGAGTCCGCCTCCGAGCTGCGCATCGAGCAGCTCCGATCCGCTGCTGGAGACGCGTGCGTCGAACGGGGCCCGATGCTCGGCGGCGACGAGCCGAGGATAGACCTCAAGTCCTCCTCTCACGATCCCGTAGTCATGATAACCGAGGAGTGCGCTGTGCCCGCGAGTCTTCTCGACAAGAAGTCGCCGACGGTCGGGACCATACACAGGCGTCACCGTCGCCAGACAGATAGAACTCGAGACGAGGCTCTTAACGAGATCCTGTCCTGTCGACGGAAGATCCGTCAGGAGTGTCGTACACTGCAATTTGGAGAGTTCCCGCTCCAGGACCGAAAGCTGCCGGCGGTACCAATCGGGTTCCTGTGCCATGACCCGGATCTCAGCCAGCGAATCGATGACCAGACGGCGAGGATTTTCCTCCTCGATGATCTTCATGATTGCTTCGACCGTCCGCGGGAGCTCCACTTCTGCCGGGTGAAAGATCGTTTGCCCCGGCTCTGTGTCCGCGAGCTTTTCAGGCGCGTGGCGCCGTACACTCACGCCCTCGAGCGACCAGCCGTGTGAATCGGCGATCAGTTCGATCTCCTCTCGACTTTCCGAAGTGCCGATGAAGAGCACCTTCTCGCCGAGCTGCGCACCTGCCATCAAAAACTGAAGCGCCAACGTCGTCTTGCCCGATCCGCTGGGACCCTGGACGAAATGAACGCGGTTGCATCGAAAGCCCTGTCCCAACACTCTGTCCAGACCTGCGATGCCGGTCGAGGCGAACTCCATGATCGACATGATGGTATCTTTCCCTGGAGGAGGACCGCGAGACCCCTCTGTTCTTCAATAGTACGGAAGGGGCCTGAAAACGTCGAGCGGCCACGGGCTGTCGAAGAAACGCGATCAGAATTCGAACTGATAGGCGCCCGAGCCGATTTCGATCACGCCGGTCGTCCCATCCTGGAAGGCTCGCTCGACGCCGTCGGCGGTGGCAGCAGAAATGCCCGCCTCGGTGACTCGCCCCACCTCCGCATCGGGAAGGCGGACGGTGGCCCTGGAATTGGGGGGGATTTGAACCGACAGGCTGCGGCGGCTGCCTCGGATCTGCCAGGCGGAAACGATCTTTCCGTAGGGGCCGTCCAGTTCGGCGCGGACCGAGGTCAGCCCATCTCCGGGATGGGGCTGGATGAGAACATGCCGGTAGCCCGGTTCGTCCGGATCGACGTCGATTCCAGCGACCACGCGATACATCCATTCCCCGATTGCCCCGTAGGCGTAGTGGTTGAAGGAATTCATGCCGGGATCCTGGAAAGTGCCGTCGGGTTTGATGCCGTCCCAGCGCTCCCAGATCGTCGTTGCCCCCGCCTTGACCGGGTAGAGCCAGGATGGATAGGTCTCCTGAGTGAGCAGGGCGTACGCCGTATCGAGGTGACCCGTGGCGCTCAGAACGTGGCAGAGATACGGTGTCCCCAGGAAGCCGGTGGTCAGGTGGGTGTCATGGCTGCGGATGTCGGCGACCAGTCGGTGGCCGGCCTGCTCCCGCAGGCCCTCCGGAAGCAGATCGAACTGCAGCGCGAGCGCATAAGCCGTCTGTGTGTTCTCCCCGACGCGGCCGTTGGGCGTCACGAATTCCCGGTTGAAGGCGGCCTTGATCTTGCGAAACAGTTCCGCATACTCGCGAGCTTCGTCTGCCTTGCCGAGCACTGCCGCGGCCTTCGAAAGAAGCCGTGTCGAATAGGCAAAGTAAGCCGTCGCGATCAGGTCCTTTCCCGTCGTCGCACCCGGGTAGTCCGACCGGTCGGTCGCAAAAGCCAGCCAGTCACCGAAGTGAAACCCCGTGTTCCAGAGATAGTCGTTCGCCTGGCCTCGGACGTACTCCACCCAGGCTTTCATGCTCGGGTACTGGACGTCCAGGATGCGGGTGTCCCCATAGGTCAGGTAGACCGTCCAGGGAATGATGACCGAAACGTCGCTCCATCCCGAAGAGCTGCTGTCCGGTCCGAGGATGTTGGGAATCACGACGGGCACCCGGCCGTCCGCGGCCTGGTCGGCCGCGAGATCACGGAGCCACTTCGTGTAGAAGGAAGCGACATCCATGTTAAATGCGGCCGTTCGGGCAAACACCTGTGCGTCGCCCGTCCATCCCAGCCTCTCGTCACGCTGAGGACAGTCGGTCGGGACATCGACAAAGTTTCCTTTCTGTCCCCACACGATGTTGTGCTGGAGCTGATTGAGCCGGGTGTCGGAGCTTTCCCACGTCCCGGTCCGCTCCATGTCGGAACGGACCACGATACCCCGGAAGGCGTCTCGGGTCGGTGTCCCCGGAAATCCTTCGACGGCTACGTAGCGAAAGCCCTGAAACGTAAAATGGGGTTCGTAGACCTCCTCGCCTCCGCCCTTCAACGTGTAGCGAATTTCCTGTTTCGCCGAACGCAGATTCTCCGTATAGAGATTGCCCTTCTGGTCGAGTACTTCGGCATGCTGGAGTGTGATGGTCGTTCCAGCCGGTCCCTTCACCTTCAACCGAACCCAGCCCACCATGTTCTGACCGAAATCAACGACGGTCTCACCCGCCGGTGTGTGGAGGATTCCCACCGGAGTGAGCTCTTCCATTCGGCGGACCGGAGGGCCGGCCGGGGCGACGAGCCGCGCTTCCGGGGCTTCGATGGGGCGGACCGCCGACCAGTTGCGGTCATCAAAGCCCGGAGCGCTCCAGCCGGTCTTTTCCAGCCTGGCGTCGTAGGTCTCTCCCATGTAAATGTCGGAACTGAGAATGGGGCCGGTCGACGCCTTCCAGTTCGAGTCCGACCCCACGGTCTCGACGTCTCCGTCGTCGTAGTCGATCCGGATCTGGAGCAGCAGCGCCAGGCGATCTCCGTAGAGGTTCCGCTCATGTTGGTAGCCGAGAAAGCCCCGGTACCATCCGTCTCCCAGAGTCACGCCGACGACATTCTCACCCGACCGGAGACTCTCGGTCACGTCGTAGGTCTGATACTGAATCCTCTTGTTGTAGCTGGTCCATCCCGGTGTCAGGACCTGGTCTCCTACGGGTCGACCGTTGAGCTCCATCGAATACAGACCATGGCTGGTCACATAGACGCGAGCCTGGCGTACGGACCCCTTGACGGTGAAGGACCTGCGCAGCATCGGCGCAGGTTGCGGCCTGGCGGTATCCTTGTCCCAATCGGGTGTGATCCAGCGGGCCTGCCAATCCTCCGGCTCGAGCAGCCCCATCTCCCAAAAGGCAGCCTCGCTCCAGGCCGAGACCTCTCCCTCCGAGTCCCAGACCCGGACACGCCAGTAGTAGCGGGTATGGGAAGCGGTCGCCGGACCAGCATAGACGACCTGAATCGAACGACCTGACGCAATCTTTCCGGTATCCCAAAGACAACAATCCCGGCGCCGGAAACCTGCCGGCGACGAGTCGACCTGGATCTGATAGGCTGCCTGCAGGGCCCCGCGCCGAACCGACAGGAGCTGCCAGCTCAGACGGGGTTCCCGAACGTCGATACCGATCGGGTTCTCTTTGTATTCGGTTCGAAGCCGGACCGACGTCAACGGTGCTGCGTCGATCGCAGTCGTCGACCCGACGGCCCCGAAGACGAGAACCGTCCAGACGGCAACCAGCAGGAAAGGAAAAGGAGTCCGTATCCGCGTGCTTCTCATGCAGGTATGATCATTCATCACCTAGATGATCAGTGTCCTGCCCGGAGAAGTCCAGAGTTTCAACGAGCCAAAGGGAACACGGCGGCATTGGCACGTGGCCATCGTGCTCGTACCTCCGGATGCTCGAGAGCAACTTGCCGTGCCTCATCGGCCGTCTCGGCCGTGACGGTCATAATTCTGACCCGCTCGCAGGCCCGGTCTTCTCGGCGAAGTCGAAAATCCTCGTCCTCGGCCCAGATCTCCACTTTCCAGCTGGCGTGTTCGATCCTCATGGCGCCTCCTTCTTTGGATGTCGCATCCTCACGAATCGACGGCTTTCTCGAGGTCGAATGCCCGTGTCGGCTGAAAGGCAGCGAACGTTGATCGGTCATTGCGCGCGATCGCAGGGAATTCGGAATTTCGCGCATCGACACCGACCCGCGATGGATCCTCGTGAGGAACACGGGTTGGGGCCAGAATATCCCAATCAGGGCAAAATAGCCACACCTAAGTACCGGGAATGCTTTTCGCCGGCTTTGCCCGCTGATGGCAGAGGTTTCTATTGGACTTCGACGACTTCGACCTTGAAGTGGAGCGTCTTCCCCGCCAGTGGGTGATTGAGATCGAGTACGAATTCCTCGTCTTGCTCCTCGGTTACCTTGGCTCGAAAGGGTTGGCCCTCACCGGTCCGACCTTCGACGAAGGTCCCTACTTCGATGTTGTCCGGGCTTGAAAAGGAGGATTTCGGTACCGGAATCACGTTGTTCGGATCACGGTCGCCGTAGGCACCACCAGGCGGCACGGTGACTTCTTTGGTGTCTCCGCTGTCCAAGCCTTCCAATTTCTGTTCGAGGCCCGGGATCAACTGGCCGTCGCCCTGCTTGTAGGTGAGAGGCTTGCCGCCGAAAGAGCTTTCCATTTCCTGGTCATCGACCGTCAGTGTGTAGTGGATAGTGACGGTGGAGCCTGATTCAATCATTCGTCTATCCTCTCCGTTTTCCTGGGATTTGCCGAAGGCGGCGAGGGTTTTCAGTTTCAAGGTACGTTCTTCCCAACCGTCTCACACGATGCGTCACCTGTCAAACCTGCGGGTCCCCAGTGGAATTCTCCACGATGCAGGCCAGAGTGTCAGATCCAGGTGCACCAGCGTGAGAGAAGGGTTTGGTGTCATTCACTGGACAATCGTCCGGATTAGCGGCAGCTCCTGTGACAGTTTTGCTCCTATCACAATTCTGTCTCGCTGTGGGCCTTGGTGCGCTCTTCGGTCGGTTCCGTAAACTTCTGAAATTGTTGATCTTGGGTTCGATCTCGTGCTGGAACGGTTTTTGCAAAGAAAGGAGTCCGTCGTATTGATGACGCACATCCCTATGAAAGGAGGATGTTATGGAAACCATAGGCACACATCGAAATCACAATCGAGTGAGAGCTCTGGAGTTTCTTGGTGGCGGCTCCCTGGCCGAAAGCGTCGCGGGAGCCGGAGCCATGGTCCTGGCGATCCTGGCTCTATCCGGAATAGAAGTGACCTATCTGGGTGCTGTCGCGACAATCGCGATGGGCGCCGCGCTCCTGTTTGAAGGCGGTGCCATCGCGGCTGAGTACTCGCAAATCATGTCGTCTCTCAGCGCCGACACAACGACGACCATCGAGCTGGGCGGGGGAGTAACGGCCGAATCGGTCGGAGGGATTGCCGGAGTCGTTCTCGGTATCCTGGCACTGCTTCGAGTCGCGCCGCTCACACTGATGTCCGTCGCGGTCATCGTCTTTGGTGCTACGCTGGTCATCGCGGCGGCTGCAAATTACCGTCTCAAGGACCTGACCCTGGATGGTGGTCGCCTGGAAGCCAGGACGCACCGGACGGTCAAGGCTTTCGTGGCTGCGACTACGGGCACACAGGTCCTGGTGGGAATCGGCGCTCTGGTTCTCGGCATCATCGCGTTGCAGGGGATCGCGCCGCTGACGCTCGTCATGGTGGGCCTGTTGGGTCTTGGTGCCGCCGTTCTTCTGAGCGGAACCGCTCTTGGCGCCGAGATGCTCGAGAAAGCAGCCGACTGACTCCGCAGGGAGCCTTGTCCGCATGACAGTGTGATGGTCTTCGCCTATGCTCATTCCTCTGGTTCTTCACGCGCAGTGCTGCCAGGGTGTCGGATGGATTCTTGACTCTCTCGAGTCGATCCGTCCGGACTGGCGGCGGAGGCCATCCGGTCGACCCCCGGGATCGACTCCCGGGGGTCTTCTCTTATCTTCGGAACTGGGGATCTACTGGGATGGCACCGGATGCTTGATTTTCGCCCAGGCTTCGGCGTAGTCGAATTTGACGAAGGTCGGGCTTTCGGGATTGTGGCAGGAGCGGCAGAACTTCTCGCCGTCGTCGTGTATCTGGAGACCGTTCTTGATGGCCAGCTGTTTGTCTTTCATGATCTTTATGCTCTTGTACGCTGACCCGGGACCGTGACAGGTCTCGCACTGCACGCCGTCTTCCACCGAGAATCGCTTCCCGAGGCGTGCCGCAGGCAGATCGTAGCCGGAGGCGTGACACTTCAGACAGGCGGCTTCCTTTTCAGGTGAGCCCAGTCCCTTTTCCTTGGCGATGGCTTTGGCCTTATCGCTCAACAACACCTTATAGGCTTCCGAATGGGCACTCTTCTGCCAGATCTGCAGCTGTTCGCCCTGCTTGGCCGTCCGGTGGCACATTCCGCAGACCGCCGTTCCTTCATAGGAGTATTGATCCTGCGCCGACAGGTTCCAGAAGAAAAACGTCGAAAGAAGGGTATAACTCAAGACTCGTAACATCATCCTTGCACTCACTTCGCGACCTCCGTACTCATCTCAGGTTGTTCGATAGAGTTCAGCTCAGCATGGAATGCTGCCTATCATACCAAGGCGAACGCCCCCAAACGAGTCTGAAACGGGGACTTACCTCTACAGGGAGTAAATCTGGAGAGCCGATTCGACATTCGCATCAACCTCCTCATCCACCGCAGAGGGGCGATTTTCGATTTACATTCGGTTCCCGACCTCCGACTATGGAGAAATGGAAAATCGAGGTTCCCACAGCGAGGCTTCTTCGGTTCGACGACGGACCTTTCTGACCGCTGCCGCCGGGATGGCGAGTGCATTGGGATTGTCGCGTGAGGCTTTCAGCCGAAGTTTCGGAGGCCAGGCCCCGGAGCGCTATCCCGATCCCGATGTCGTCGTGCTCGACCCCGCGTTTTCCAGGTACCAGATCACCAATACTCCCATCATGCGGATCCACCAGGGAATGCTGTGGGCGGAAGGGCCGGCCTGGAACGGTGCGGGACGCTACCTGATCTTCAGTGACATCCCCAACAACGAGCAGTTGCGCTGGCTGGAAGAGGACGATCATGTCTCGCGGAGGTTTCGCTACCCGGCTGAGAACAGCAACGGAAACACTTTTGACCTCGAGGGAAGGCAGATCAGTTGCCGGCATGCGACGCGCAGCGTCGTCCGCTACGAGTATGACGGGACTGTGACGGTTCTGGCGGACTCCTTCGGTGGCAAGTCGCTGAACGCACCGAACGACGTCGTCGTGCACCCCGGCGACCGTTCGATCTGGTTTACCGATCCGGGTTACGGGAGTCTGTCCGATTACGAGGGGCATCGGGCCGATACGGGTTCGGTCCGGCCCTACCAGAAGGAAGCTGTTTACCGGATCGAAGCGGGGACCGGATCCGTGGAGAAGGTTACGGATGAGCCCTTGAAGCCGAACGGGCTCTGTTTCTCGCCCGATCTCAAGCGGCTGTATATTGCGGATACCGGCCACACGCATTACCCGGACGCCGAACCGATCATTTGGGTTTTCGAAGTCTCGGGATCGAAGCTCGGACCAGGACGGAAGTTCGTTTCGATGGAGATGAACGGTCGGCAGGGACTGGCCGACGGCATCACGATCGACGAGGACGGCAACGTCTGGGCGGCGGCCGGCTGGGTGGGGGACGGATATGACGGAGTGCACGTGTTCTCGCCCGATGGCAATCGAATCGGCCAGATTCGGCTGCCCGAGATCTGCGCGAATGTCTGCTTCGGCGGCTCGAAGCGGAACCGTCTCTTCATGACGGCCAGCAGATCGGTCTATGCCCTTTACGTCGGCACACGAGGCGCCCACGTCCTGGGCGCGTAGGTCATTTGATCGCCGGCCCTTTGGCGATTGTGCCGGCAGGTCGAACGTCCGGAGCCGGTCTCGTCACTGTCCGTGGGAACGAGCGGCGCTCGTTCCCGGCGCGCTCGACGTAAGCTTGCCGTAAGGAAGGGGGAACAATGAGCGGGAAGACACTCACCGGCAAAGTCGCATTGATCACTGGGGCCAGCAAAGGACTGGGGAAAGCCATGGCTCTGGCGCTGGGAGAGGCGGGCGCGGGAATCGCCCTCGTCTCCCGCAATCGTGAGCAGCTCGATCGCGTGTGCGAGGAAGTGGAAGCGTCTGGAGGCGAAGCAAAGGTCTTCCAGGCGGATGTGACCCGTGAGGATCAAGTACGCGGGCTCGAGAAGGAGGTCCTGGAGGCATTCGATTCGGTCCACATCCTCATCAACAACGCCGGGATCAATCTGCGCAAGCCCCTCGTCGACTTCACTCTCGACGAATGGCGCGGGGTCCTGGACACCAACCTGACCAGCGTCTTTCTGATGTGCCGATCGTTCGTTCCCCAAATGAAGGGTCGTGGATACGGACGCATCATCAACATGGCGTCGATCATGAGCTGGGTGTCGCTGCCCGGTCGCACGGCCTATTCCGCAAGCAAGACGGCTCTGCTCGGTCTGACCCGGGCTCTGGCCCTGGAACTCGCCGAGGAAGGCATCACGGTCAACGCCATCAGTCCCGGTCCCTTTGCCACCGAGATGAATGCACCGCTGATCGAGGATCCCGAGCTCAACCAGCAGTTCATCTCGAACATCCCCGTCCGGCGATGGGGCAAAGTGGAGGAAGTCGGGAAGCTGGCGCTCTACCTTTGCTCCGAAGCCGCCGGGTTCGTAACCGGCACAGATATTCTCATCGACGGCGGCTGGACGGCGCAGTAGTCTGGATCGTGAAAGCCATGCTCGGGCATCTTGACGGTCGGATCAAGGTGCTGGCACCAGCGGCAGTTCGAGATAGCTCGCATTGTCCGGAGAATGGAAGACCCGTTGCACCGCATTCCTGTAATCCTCGGGTTTCGCCCAGAAGATGTTCTGCACGAAGGTCTGCGGGTTCCGGTCGTACAGTGGGAACCAGCTCGACTGAATCTGGACCATGATGCGGTGTCCCGGGAGGAAGACATGGTTCGCCGTGGGCAGCTCGAACCGATAGAGCAGCGGTTCGTTGGGCGTAATGGGGCGGGCCGTTCCCAGGCTCTCCCGGTAGCGGCCGCGGAAGATGTCGGCTGAGACCATCAACTGGTAGCCGCCCATCTCCGGCTGCGCGGCGACTTCGTCCGGGTAGAGGTCGATCAGCTTGACAACCCAATCGGAATCCGTGCCGCTGGTCGAGGCGACGAGATGGGCGACGGGTTGACCGCTGATCTTGATCGGATCGGTCAGGACGTCCGAAATGAAGGACAGGACATCGGGACGCCCCGAGGCCTCCCTCTGGTCGCTGACGAGCCACTCCCGCCAGGATTGGCCTCCGTCGTAGTCGCTGGGAACGATGGGGCGCCGGTGAAACGGAACCGGCTTGGCAGGATCCGAGACATATTCGTCATACGCTTCGTCACCCGACTTGGGTACCGTAAACCCCAGTTTCAGATCGGCTTCGAGATACAGAGGGGTCGGCTGCACCTCGCAGCCCTCGGGGCAGCCCGCCGGCCAGGCCGATAGACGCAGCCATCGGTCAGTCCCGGTCTCGTAGGCCGACACGGGTGCGACGCCGGCCGCAGGCGAATCATCCTTCAAGTAGTGATCCAGGAACGGCCGTAGGATATTTTGCCGGAAATAGAGGCCCGTGTCGCTGTGGAACTGTATGGCGCCCAGCGAACCGGCTTCGCGGATCTCCTGGCCGTGACACCACGGCCCCATCACCAGGAACACCTTGTCGTTGTCGGTGTCCTTGGGCTCGAGCTGCTTGTAGACGGCGATTGCACCGTAGATGTCCTCCTGATCCCAGAGACTGTGAACCAGCATGACCGGGATCGTCAGGGGAAGGGCGCCGAGCACCTTGTCGACGGCCTGATCGCGCCAGAAGGAGTCGTAGCTCGGGTGTTCAAGGAGCTTTCGCCAGAAGCCGACCTGCTCGAGACCGCGGCGACGGCCCAGTTCACCCGCCGAACCGGCTTCCATGAACATGTCGTATTGATCGAAGTGGCTCGTCCACCACTTGACGGAGGAGTCGCGGGTCATCTCCTGATCGTAGATGTAGTCCATGCCCTCTTCGCGGAATGCTCCGTTGTGGAACCAGTCGTCGCCGATCCAGCCGTCGACCATGGGATTCATCGGCACGGCGACCTTGAGGGCCGGATGCGGGTCGGCGAGCGGCATCAGCGCGAGGAACCCGTCGTAGGAAATGCCCAGGATGCCGACCCGTCCGTTCGTCTCCGCAACGTTCTTGATCAGCCAGTCGATCGTGTCGTAGGTGTCCGTGGCGTTGTCGACGGGGGTCGGGTTGAGAGGCCCCCGAAGCGGGCGGTTCATCACGTAGTCCCCTTCGGAGCCGTACTTGCCCCGAATGTCCTGGACGACCCGGATATAGCCTCCTTCGACGATGACGTCGGTGGCATTGTCATAGCCCTCGAGGATCGGCCCCAGGTGGGAGCTTTCACTGTGGCTGGTCAGTGCGGTGGCGTCGTAGGGAGTTCGGGTCAGCAGGATCGGAGCGTGGGAGACACCCTTCGGGATGAGAATCACGGTGTGCAATTGCACCCCGTCGCGCATGGGGATCATGACGTCGCGTCGGACATAGTCGAGGTTGCTCGTTTTGACTTCGAACTTCGCCGGGGTTTCACTCGGCAGACCCGGATATGCAATCGAATGGGACGAGTCCTGCGCGCTCAGTGGTACAAGCGCGACGCAGATGCTCGACATGAGGACGGCGAAAACCAATCGGCAGATGCGGCTGATCCAATGCATGGGCATAGCTCCAATGGGTCAAACGAAGGCAAAATCACCCTGCCGAGAGGATAGAAGCGGAAGTGGGGACAATCAAGAGCAACAGGTGAACTGCGATGTGGGGGCGGCGTGGTGAATGCGAACTGATCCTCACCGACCGGGTGACCTCGTGGAGTGACGCGCGGGACTGTCGGGCGGCTCGTCCCGAGACGGAAAATCACGCTACCCGGCCCTCCGGGTCCTGTACTCAAGGTTGTGGAGGATAGGCCGCCAGATACAGGTACGCAGCTGCCACTTCCTCCGGGGTAAGGTAGGGGAGCGGCGGCATGGCCTCAGTGCTTCCCATCATTCCCATGGTCCCGGTGGCACCGTAACGGACGACATTTTCCAGCGTCTGCAGCGGGTAGCTTCGAGAGAAGCGGGCCAGCGGCGGGACGGTCCCCTGCATCATCGGCATGTTCCCCCCTGACGGCCCTACGGCCGCATGGCAGATGTGGCAGTTTGCCTTGACGACCTGTTCTCCGACACGCGCAGCGGACACCCTGATCGTCCCGGAGGGAAACTTCTGAGACCCGTTCCCGAGGAGTCTTTCAAGATGGCTCAGCAGCGGACCGACTTCATCGGCCTGCATGCTTTCGAAGGGGGGCATCTTTTCTCCCGGCTTCCCGAGGAAGGTGAGGAATCCCTGGATGGCCTGGTCCTTGGGAAGCGCCACGAGGGCATGTATGACCGGAAGAACGGAGTGGATCTCGGGTGGTCTCCCCTCACCATTGATTCCGTGGCAGGCCTGACAATTGATGCGATAGAGGTCCGCTCCGGTCAGTACGAACGTCTCGTGCAAAGCCTTTGCCAGACCGTTTTGGCTGTCCACCGCCGCCCCCGAAAGGTCGGGTTCGCTGCGTATTCGTGGCGGCGGAGGCGGCCCGGAACCCCCCATCTCCCCCATGGAGGTTTCGTTGAGCGAGGTTCCGATACGTCCCAGCCAGCTCGGGCCTCGGACGGCACTCACGACGGTCTCCCCGGTTGGTTCCGCCGAACCCCCAGGGTCCCTGGAAACCCGACCGCACCCGACGGGCAAGACGATCATCGTCCCGAGAATGCAGAAAACCAGGTTCTTCGAAGACGGCAAGGCAAGCGAAATCCTCATGTTCAAGCTCCTCGACAGGGACGCGGGGCATCGCATTCCAGTGAAGACGCACGTTCACTCCCACGTTAACATGAAGGGCACGAGCCTTCGAGGCTGGTCGGGCAAGATCGAGAAAAGCCCGCTGGACCCGGTGCAGCGAACCGTCTGCAGCCAATCCTTCGATGGTCGTGATCGCCTTGCCCTCGACCGATCCGACAGCCGTGATACAGGACCTCGAGGCCCTGCCCTCGATCAGGACCGTACAGGCACCGCACTGACCTTCGCCGCAGCCGAAGCGCGAGCCGGTCAGGCCGAGGTCTTCACGCAGGACATCCAGGAGTCTGCGCATGCGGTCGGTCGTTACGGTTCGAGAGATGCCGTTGACGTTAAGGTGGATGGTGGCTTCCATGAGGCTTTCTCCTGCTCGAAGGGTGGATCCGAATCCCGGCTGTGGAGAGGGCGACCCGCCTCTCCGGACTGTACCGGATCGATCTTCGGAGCGGTACCCAGGAGGTCACTCCAGGTCGAAAACGGCGGGAAGACGAAACCTTCCGCCCATACACGTCGGCTCATGCCGATCGAAACAGCTTGTCCGGGGCAAGGACGAGCAGGAAGGTACGGTCCGATGCCTTCTTGACCCGAACGACCGAGGCCCTGCGCAATTTACGCATCTGACGGTTCAGACTTTCCCGTGTGACGCCAAGCATGCCGGCCAGCTGGGACTGGTTGATGGGAATCTCAATCCCCTCAGTGGTGGGAATCCCGATCTGACGGCACAGTCTCAGGATGACGGTATCCAGCCTCTCGGCCAGGGAACTGCAACCCATGATCTCCACCTGTTCCCAGGCGGCGTGACAGCGCCCGGCCAAGACCCGCAACAGCGCTCGAGCAGCCTCCGGATCCTCCAGCACAGAAGCAAAGTCGGCTCGACGGATGACCATCAGCACGGCTCGCTCGAGGGCCAGGGCGTTGTACGGGGCTTCTCCTCCATTCAAGAGTGCGACTTCACCAAAGAAATCGCCGGCTCCGACGAAGTCGAGCACCGCCTCCCGACCGGACGGGGACATGCGCGTCAGCATCACGCGCCCCTCCTGAACCACATAAAGGAACTCCATGTGATCGCCCTGAGTCATGAGCCAGGTTCCCTTTTGACAGACTTTGACCGGAAGGCAGCGGTTCGCGAGTCCTTCGAAGGGGCTTCCCGAGAGTACGGAATGTGAGGACGAAGTGGTGGAGGGAAGGCCCGATGCTCCCCAGGACGTTCGAGCAGCGACTGTCATTCGTGGTACTCCATTCGTATCGATGCTGTTCCCCAGTCAATGGCAGGAACGTGGTCCCCCTGTATCCGCTCCTTCAGCACGGACTGTGCCACTCCGCCGGGCAGGCCTGTAACCGACGGTCGGCCATCCGGTTGTTCGTAGAGCGAGCCACGAACGAGGAGCTCGGGGGAACGGTCAGGTCCGCCGGATGTCAGGGAAAATTTCCCGGTTGTCCGGCTTCGCACTCGGGACGCGGGATTCGGGTTTCCAACCGCCCGCGCGCGATATCGTGCACGTGCGGGCTGCCCGTCTCCCAGTTCCTGACCCTCTCCATCACACCGGTCTTCTATTTGTATCTGGAGAAGGTACGGGCGAAGATAGACCCTGCGCAGTATCGATGGGGTCGGTGCCGAAGTCGGGATGAGCGGTACCGGCACAACAGAAAAGGGGAGGTCTGCCATGGGTTTCGAACCGGAGGAACTACAGGAACGAATTCGCGCGCTGGGTGACGACGAACTGCTCAGGATGGTACATGAGGAGGCGGATCAGTACCGGCCGGAAGCGCTGGCAGTCGCCACCGAAGAGATTGGTCTGCGCGGGCTGGATGTGGAGCATCGGGCGGACGAAGAGGGACAGGTCCCGGCGATCGGCGACCGCGATGAAGACGAGGAGGAGCCGGGTCTCGGACAGGGGCAACAGAGCCTGCTTTGCGCGACCTGCGGCTCCGGCCTGAGACCCGCTCTGCTGGCCGGAGAGTCGCAGGTCGTCGCTATCTTTGAAGACAATCGGGAACAGAGGTTCGTCCGCGCTCTGGTCTGTCCCCGCTGCGGAACCGCCGATCTGTTCGTCGATTTCAAAACTGAAGTCGAAGAGTAGAGCGTCGACGCCCGTCCGAATGTTCGACCCCAGGACGGGAATCCGTTCCTCTCGGTCCGAACCTTCCGGCCGGCTAGGCTTGGCCTGCCTGCGGATTGGCCTCGAAGGACTGCAGGGCCAGGTACTGTTCGCCGAACTTGTCGACTCTCCGGACCTCCTGGTCGAAGATGTCGTTGTGGCGCTCCTCGTCGGCAACGAGGTCCTCGAAGAGCTGTTTGCTCATGGCGTCGGCATTCTTGGCGCACTCGAGGGCCCACTCGTTGTAAGACCGGGCGCTGTCCGCCTCCATCTTGCGAGCGCATTCGAGCATCTTTCGAGGATCGTGGATCTTCTCGACCGCGGCGCCGGCCACCATCTCGACTTCTCCTTCGAGATAGAGAATGCGTTCAGCCAACCGCTCGACATGGCCCATTTCCTCGATGGCGATCCTCTTCAGAAGTCCGGCCAACGGCATGTAGCCGAGATCCGCGAGGTGAAAGTGAAAGTACATGTACTGATGGACGGCATGCAGTTCGTCGGCCACGGCTTCGTTCAGAAGATCGACACTCTTCTTGGTCTTCATCGATTCTCTCTCCTTTCCGGCGCATGTGACACCGATCCAAGGTTCGCGTACGTCGTTCGGGTCCGACCCCCAAAAGAGCTCACGCCTGCCCCACTCAGGCAACCGGCCAGCACGGCGATCTTATCCAGTCTCCTATTAGGCATCAATAGGGAGAGCGTTGGCAATCTGTGCGAATAGACACCGAGGTCAGATTGTCACTGTGTTGGAATGGCTTGTCTGGACGGCTGGTGGTGTCTGACAGTAAAGTAGTCAGGTGTAGAGATGAGCGTAGGCCAAGACCGGACGATGCATTCGATGGTCCAACAGGCCCTGAATGAACGCCTGGCTCGAAATCTGAGACCGATTCTGGCCGGTTCGGGTTTCCTGTTTGCGTTCTTCACCATCAGTCATCTGCTCGTGCTCGCGCCGCGGATCGCTCTCCCGATGGCTGCTGTCTCTGCAGGCTCCACCCTGGTTTTGTGGACTCTCTGGTGGTATCTCGGTGATCATCCCGCTCCAGCACGGCTGGCCCACCCCCTGGCGGCATTCATCGCGCTGATCATCTTCGTCGACTGTCTGCTTCACCTCTACTTGAGCGAGGAACCCTGGCAGACTACGAATCTGTTGCTCCTGATTCTTGGTTTGTCCATCCTCTTCACTTCGCGTCG
This sequence comes from uncultured Acidobacteriota bacterium, assembly GCA_963823995.1. GTDB lineage: Bacteria > Acidobacteriota > UBA6911 > RPQK01 > JAPXNP01 > JARRKC01. The sequence continues at coordinate 1,352,583 of CAWGNQ010000005.1, read as the reverse complement.
CTGGTTCTTCGGGGCTCTCAGCGTCATAGCGACCGGGTGGGCAGTGGTCGCACTTTCGAGCCGGCCCGATTCCCTTTGGCTCCACTATGCCTTCGCATTTTTCATCGCCACGGTATTGTCCATCGTCATCAACACGATTCAGATCCGGAGCCTTCGGCAGGTCGAGACACTCCGTCTCGGACTGGAGCAGAAGGTCCGCGAACAGACCGGTGAACTCAGAAGCGCCAACGATGAGCTGAGGAAGACCGAGTCGGCTCTCCGCCGCCAAGCCGCGCGACTGGCCGCGCTCAATCGGACGGGACACGCCGTCAGTTCGAGCCTTTCCCGCGGGGAGCTCGTCAAGAATCTCCTCGACGAAATCTCCTCGACGATCCAGCCGGATCTGACGCTCTTCTTTCTGCTGGAGGAAGAGGAGCTGAAGCTCGCAGGCCAGAAGGCAAGTGAGGAGGAACTCGAAAAGGAGCTTCCCGTCCATCGCGTCGGCGAGTGTCTGTGCGGTCTGGCGGCTGCCGAGGCCTCTCCGGTCTACTGCACAGATATTCACAGCGATTCGCGCTGTCCTGGGGAGGAGGGCAGGAAGGCAGGGTTTACCTCCTTTGCAGCAATCCCCCTCGTCGCGGATGAAGAAGTCTTGGGAATTCTCGGTCTCGCGTCGAGGGCGGAACGGGACTTCAGTCGGGAAAACGACTTTTTCGAGGCCCTTTCCGGAACCGTCGTTACGGGGCTACGAAACTCGCTACTCTACGAAAGGCTGCAGGAAAACAGTGCAGAACTGGAGGAGTCGGTCGAAGAGTACCGACGGTCCGAGGAAGAGCGCAAGAGTCTGCAGGCTCGGTTGATCCATGCCCAGAAGATGGAAGCGATCGCAACCCTGTCGGGTGGTATCGCACATGATTTCAACAACATCCTGTCAGCGATCATCGGGTACGCCGAGCTGGCAAAGACCGAGGTCGAGGCGGGAACCCCGCTCGATCAGGATCTTTCGGAGATTCTCACGGGTGCCGGCCGAGCGGCAGATCTCGTCAAACAGATCTTGACCTTCAGCCGACCTCAAGAAAGCAGGCAGCATCCCGTAGAGTTCGGGCTGATCGTCAAGGAGGCCATCAAGTTCGCTCGTGCGACACTGCCTTCGTCGATTCAGATCGTGCAAAACGTAAAGAGCCGGGCCGTCGTCATGGCCGATCCGACCCATCTGCATCAGCTTGTGATGAATCTGTGTGCCAACGCCGGCCATGCGATGGCGGACCGCGGCGGAACGCTCAGCATCAAACTGTCGGACGTCGATCTCAATGCCCGGTTCGTCGCGGTGCACCCGGGTGCGATTCCGGGGAGCTACGTCAAGCTGGTTCTCGCCGACAGCGGATACGGAATTCCCGCCGGCGCGATCGAGCGGATCTTCGATCCCTATTTCACGACCAAGGAGCCGGGGGAAGGGACAGGACTGGGATTGTCGGTCGTGCATGGCATCGCGACCGCCTATCGTGGAATCGTCAGCGTGTCCAGCCGTGAGAAGGAGGGGACGACGTTTAGCGTCTTTCTGCCGACGGTGGAGCTGGCCGGCGACAGGGAACCCGAGTCCCCCGCAGCGATGCCGGGGGGAACGGAACGGCTCCTGCTCGTCGAGGACGAGGCTATGGTCAGAGGCGCCGTGGCAGCGCTTCTGGGCCGCCTGGGTTACCGGGTGACCTCCTGTGGCAACGGCGTGGAGGCCCTGTCGATCTTCGAGGCTTCGCCGGAAGACTTCGACCTGGTCCTTACCGACCTGACGATGCCGAAGATGAGGGGCGATGAGCTGGCTCTGAGGCTCTACCAGATTCGACCCGGCATTCCGATCATTCTTTGCACCGGCTACGGCAAGTCGACGATCGACCAGGACGAACTCGACAAGATCGTGGCGGCCTCCCTGACCAAGCCGATCCAGATCGGACAGTGGGCCGTCACGATCCGAGAGGTCCTTGACAAGGAGCCCGGAGACCCCTGAACTCTCCGGCCGCGGTACTTCTTCGTCGATACATGCCGGCGCCGATCTGGTCCGGCAAGGGATCGGGGTAGACAACCTCTTGGCCGTTCCCTGTGCTACTGCCCGTTCTGCTCTTCCTCTTGTTTCCCGAAGACCTGATTGCGCGCGAAGCGCTGGACATCATAGGGCGCTTCGCCGCCACCCAGCCAACGATGGAACCAGTCGAGGTGGACATCGTAGTAAAAGGCCATCTCGTACCAGTCGGGCCAGTGGCCGGCGTTCGGGTAGACCACCAGCCGTGACGGAACATCCATTTTCTGGAGCGCCGTGAAGTACTCGAGACTCTGAGTGTAGGGGACTCTGAAGTCCCTTTCTCCGGTAATGACGAGGCAGGGAGTCTTGAACTGGGGCACATACTCGGACGGGGACCATTTTCGGTAGAGATCGGAGGTCCAGGGAGTGCCACCCAGATCCTTCGCTGGAAACCAGAGTTCCTCGGTCGCGCCATACATGGCCGTCAGGTCGTAGACGCCCATCATGGCAGCGCTGGCCTTGAAGCGGGTCGTATGCCCTTCGAACCACATCATCATGTAGCCCCCGTAAGACCAGCCCATCGAACCCATGCGCTGGGGATCGACATATGAGACCTTTTCCAGAGCGTCGGTGACCCGCATGAGATCGCGGAAGACCCGTCCGCCCCAATCTTCGGCGATGGCGTCGACGAAGTCCTGCCCGAAGCCGGCGGAACCGGTCGGATTCGGGAAGGCGACGACGTACCCCTTGCCGGGATAAACCTGCCAGTCTCCCCGGTAGGAGTCCATCCATTGTGATTGGGGACCTCCGTGGACATTGAGGATCAAGGGGTAGCGCTTCGCCGGGTCGAAGTCGTGGGGTTTGACGATGAAGACCTGTACCTTGTAGTCTCCGTTCCCGTCTACCCAGAGCTCTTCAGCCGGTCGAATATCGACCTGTTTCTCCAGGTCGGCGTTGAAGGTGGTCAACCGGCGCGGCTCTCCGCCCGCCAGAGGCGCACGAAAGATCTCCGGCGGACTCCCGACCTTTCGTCTCGAGTAGATCACGCTGTCCGATTTCGGGAGCAGTTGCCATCCGCCGATGGTTCCGTCGGTGAGGATCGGGGTAATGGTCCCCGAGTCCAGATCCAGGCGGTACAGGGGGTTGCGGCCGTGATATTCGGCTTGAAAGTAGAGGGAGGCCGAGTCGCCCGGCCAGGCGATCTCATCCACCCAGTTGTCGAAGTTCTTCCGATCCGTCAGATACCGAACGGTACGATTTTCGCGATCGTAGACGGCGATTCGGTACAGATCCGATTCGTAACCCGGCGTCTGCTGGCTGCGATAGCCGATGAACCGTCCATCGGGAGAATAGAGGGGACTGCCGTCCCAGCCATGGTTCTCGGCTGTCAGATTCCTGGGCGAATCGGTCGTGGGATTCCGATCCAGGGGTACGACCCACAGATCGGCGTTGGTCGAAGAGGCGGGGTTGGGATCGTGATTCGAGACATAGCAGAGTTCGCGGCTGTCGGGTGAAAAGTCATATCCCCGCTCCCCCGAAAGGGAGAAAGTCGGGCTGTCCCAGTTCCCTGGAGTCAGGTCGCGGACGACGTCCCCCGACTTTGCATCGATCAGCAGAATATGAGCGTATCTGCCGTCGCGCCACGAAGTCCAGTGCCGATACAACAGCGAATCGGCGAGATGCACTTTGAGTTTTCCGTTGTCGACGTGGTTCAGGATCCGGGAGTTGCAGTCCGCATTTGCGCCACACTCCGGATAGATCCTGGCCCAGACGGCGATCCACTTTCCGTCCGGAGACCAGCGGGGATCCGAGAGATCCATCGGAAAGTGCGTCAGCTGTCGAGCCTCTCCCCCATCAACCGGAAGCAGGAAGAGTTGGCTCGTCCCATCCGTACGGTCGGACAGGAACAGGATGCTCCGGCCGTCGGGAGAAAGTACCGGGGACGTGTCGCTGTGCTGCCCCGAGGTCATACGACGCAGATCCGAGCCGTCGGCCGTCATGCTCCAGATTTCCGACCAGCTCGATCCCTGGTCGAGTTCATAGCGACGCACCGGAAAGACGATCCTGGAGTCCGAGGCGTCCACCTCTGGTGACCCGACGAAAGCCGTGCCATAGTAATCCCGGATTTCGAAGGCTCTACTGGAGTGTTGCGCCAACAGGGACGTGTTGAACGTCAGTAATCCCAGGAGCAGGAGACCAACGGCCGACCGAATCATGGACATCGATTACCTCCGTCTTCGATGGTATGCGTCCCGTGATCGCTCTTCAATTGCCGGAGGCCGATCGAAGCTGCATTGATCGGGGTCGGCCCTTCTCCGCGGCGGACGGGATTCGTGTCCCCCGTGGGGTCGACAGGTCGGTCCTGTCTGGTATAGAAAGCTGACGGGACGCGGAAAGACGGCGGAGACAAGAGTACTCTGGGCGAGTCATGCGTCGGAACGGATTCGCCGTGCCGGCATCCACTCCGGAGTCGGCCGCCACGTTGGGAGCAGCGGCAGTGCTGACAGTGATCGAATTCGATTTCGAAAAGAAGAAGGATCGAACGGTCGATCCGGGTCGCGTACAGGTGTCTCCGCCCGCCGAAATCTACTACTGGATCCATGCCGAGGAACCGGATGCCGTCGACTTGAATGAGCTTCTTCGCAAACTCGTGCCCAGGTCACAGATCGACCTGAGACCGGAGCAGCACGATGACGACGATCTCGTTCAGCTGCATCCGGACTCGCTGGCTTTGAGCTTCAATGAGACCGGCTATTCCAGTCGGATCCTGGCCATCAGTTCGCTCCATGTCATTCTGGGTGGCAGTTTCCTGGCGACGCTGACCAGGCCCGATTCCTCCGTGGTCAAACAGGTCCTCTCTCAGTATCGAGGTGACTTCCAAAACTTCGCCAGGTCACCCGGATTCCTGTTGTTCGAGATCGTCGACGCACTTTGCCAGAACTACCAGCGAACCTACCGGAGCTTCGAATTCGAGATCGGAGAGCTGCAGAACCAGCTCTTCGAAGAGGTCAATGAACGGCTTTTCCTGCGCGTTGCCAGGACAACGAAACAGATGCTCCAGTTCCAGTTCACCATTGTCGATACACGTGAGGTCATCGCTTCGATTGCCACCCGCAAATCGACCTTCGTCCGGGAGACGACGCAACCATTTCTCGAGCGGAAAGGAGAGCTTCTCACCCGTATGGGAGACGATCTCTCCACTCAGCGGGATGCCATTGCCAACACGCTGAATCTCTATGTCGGGTTCGTCAGCTACCGAACCAACCAGATCATCAATCGTCTGACCATCATCAGCGTGATCTTTCTGCCCCTGACCTTTCTGGTGGGCGTCTACGGAATGAACTTCACGCACATGCCCGAAATCGACTGGCCTTACAGCTATGCGGTCTTCTGGATCGTCGTCCTCACAATCGTTTTGGGATTGCTCCTCTATTTCAAGCGAAAGCGCTGGCTCCAAATGTAGACCGGCCGGCGATCCTGCTCCGAGCTTCTCCGCCGAGCCTGCCGGTAACCTTTGATGGTAATTCAGCATCCTTAGTGGTATATTCAGCGCAATCCGGTCTGCCCGTTCATCGGGAAGATCCCGTCGAAATTCGTTCAGTGCCTGGAAAGAAAGTCCTATGAGAAATCGAACCCGGATGCATCGTTCCATCCAAAGATGGGTGCTGTCCCTGGTGTTCACGGGATGTTGCCTGGCTGTCGCCCTGGGGGCAGGCGGCGCGGCGGGGGGAGCGGCCGACGCTGCCGGCGTCGATGTCCAGCTCGCTTCGACCAAGGAGATCAAGAATCTCAACAGGACCGACGGGAGGGTCCGACTGGTCAACTTCTGGGCGACCTGGTGCGGGCCCTGCAAAGAGGAGTTTCCACAACTGGTCTCGTTGTTTCATCGCTTCGAGCCGAAAGGTCTCGAGTTCGTGACCATCTCCGCCGATGACAAGGAGAATCGCGACCAGGTCGTGAAGTTCCTCGTAGAGCATGAAGCGTCAGGAAAGAACCTCCTGTTCAGCGGTCGGGACACGGCGGGTATGCTCGAGTCGTTCGACCGGAAGTGGAAACAGATCCTTCCATATACCGTCCTCTTCGACAGTCAGGGGAAGATCGTCTATCGGCGCGAAGGTCAGATCGACCCGTCCGATCTTCGAAAGGCCATCGAAAAGCTCCTGGGTCCAGCCGGTTAGACGAGGCGACGAACGATTTCTGGGCAGCGGTTTGCCGCTGCCAGTCGAGGCAGATCACTGCCTCTCTCGAAAGCGGGGTCTCGGCCGGCATCGAGCAGAGCAGCCAGGATCGGGACCATCGGATCATCCATCCGCCGTCTGGACCGGCTTCGCCGCTCGTCGTCTTGGCCGGCGACTGCGAGGTGCGGCGCTTCCCGTTCGATCGAGTTGTGAAGGGGACCGGCATTCGTCGGGCAGTTACGGGGAGGGCTCATTCCTCTCCTGATCGTCCAGAATCGGCATTTCGTTGAAAGACCCGGAACGAGTGGGGCTTGATCTCGGTCTCGAAGACGATGCTGTCCCGATCTCCGCGGATCCAGCGCGATGCCTTCCGGCTCTGGCCCTCCAGTGTCTCCCCGGAAAGGACATCCCGAAGCGAATCGAAGCGCTCGTCCAGAACAAAGCAGACATCGATCGGTTCTTGGCGGAAGGATTCCACGATGAACGTATCGTTGTCGTAGAGGAAGAGGCTGACCAGGCTGGGCCCCTCCAGGCGCGCGTAGAAGTCGCGAAGCAGGATGCCCCTGATTCGGGAGAGGGCGGCCGCTGGAAGGTTGTAGAGATCGGCGAAGTTCTCCGGGACCGTCAGAACGAAGAGAGTGCCCGTTGCATAGGAAGCGGAATGGAGGATCGGAAATCCGTTCGGGCCCGCCAGTCCGGACACTTCCTCCCAGGAATCATTGGTCAGGTACTGGATTTGCGGTATCAGGATCGGCGATTCGGCCGTGGCCGTGCGACCAAAACCCACCAGGAAATCCTGTACGAGAGCCTTTCGGTCCGTATAACGCAGCTCGACAATGTCCCGGATTCCCCTGCCTTCGAGAGCCCGAAGCAGTCCTGAGGTGATACAGACGCTCTTTCCGGCCAGGAGCTGGCCCTTGATCTTCTCGACGATCCGATCGTCGAATTTCGCGGATTCGGTGAGCAGGATCATTGGAGCGTCGGTCGGAAAACGAGGCAGGAGATTCATGGGAATGCCGATCATCCCCAGGTAGTTCTGCAGGAAGTCCTCTCCCGTGGCATGGAAGGGACGGTAGCCGGCAAGCCCCAGCGGCCGGCCCAGTTGACCGGCGAAGCGATCCACCTTCTCGAATGTGTAGCCTGCCGCACGTGCGATGGTCGACGGTTCCACGGTTTCACCGGAGGGGCCGGAGAAGGGCTGCATCATGGCATCGAAGTCGAAGCTCGTCTGGTCTCCCTGCCACTCGGCGCGATCCGATTCGCGCAGCGGTCGCTGTAGCTGACGGATGTCGAACAGCGTGATCTCCGGCGCCTTGGCGAACAGGGTCAACCACAGCTGTTCCGCGTAGCGGTCGAGATAGCGGAGTCCGCCGGTGTCGACCCAGCCCCCGCCGTTGTGGCCCGGTTTGATGTTCTCGAAGTAACGGAAGATCAGGAAACCTTCGTACGGCTGCAGGTGCTGGTTGCTGTAGACGGCGTCGCGCGTCTCGGTGCCGGTATAGATTCCGTCGAAGATCGACGGTTCCGTCTCGAGATTGAAGCCGAGCCCCTGGAAGTGTTCGTACCAGTTCGGATACTTGATCACGACTTTGACGTTCGGATTAACGGCGCGCGCAGGGCCCACGACGAGATTCTGGGCGGCCTCGGTCATCAATGCCAGACGGTAGTCGGTCCAGCTCCGATCTCCCTTTTTCTCGATGCAGAGCTCGCATTTGCAGTTGGTGAAGAAGAAGTCGTCGAGAATGATCTCATCGAAGAGACGGGCGGTGTGTTCGACGATTTCCCGGACCTTGCGACGGTGCTCGGGATTGGAGTAACAGAAGGTCTCGAAACGGTTGCGCTCGTTGACGGTCAGCGTAATGCCGCCGGCGGTCTCGACACCATGCTGCCGGAAGAAATCTCTGGCCGCGCGGAGCGTGCTTTCGTCGACGATGATCAGATCGCGATGGGTCTCCAGATAGATCTTGTCGACATGGACCTGCCGAGCCAATGCATCCCAGTGAGACTGGAGCCACGCGGGATCCGCCATCTCACGGACCTCATAGGCGCGCGCGTAGACGGCGACCTTGAAGTGTTGGTAGCCGTAGGTCGAGCGGCACAGGAGCGGGACGCAAAGGACAAGCAGAAGGGTCACGATCATTGGGAAATGGTGTCTGAGCAAAGCATATCTCCCTCGTCTTCGATGGTGTCGTCCAGAGTCTACTTGGCTTGAGCACAGGGCGCCAGCGGGAGAGACGGGTTGAGTCTACAGCTCTCGAGCGGGCCTGGGCATCCCCTGGGGCTCCCTGGGGCTCCCCGTTTCGCCGAAAGTGGCGATCGGGCACATCGCGGTGTATTCTCCTTGCATGCGCCGCCTGCTCGTTCTGCTCACGCTTTCGCTCGTCCTCACCGGATCTTCTTCCCAATTCGGTCAACCGACGTCGTCCGGCACGGCCATGTCCGATGAGAATCGATCATTCGAACAACTGGCGGATTCCGCCCGCAAGGCCCGGAAGGATGGTCTCGTCGATGAGGCGGAGAAACTCTACCGAGCAGGTCTTGCCCGCAGACCGGACTGGCTGGAGGGGTGGGCCAGCCTGGGTGTCCTGCTCTTCGATTCCGATCGTGCTGCCGAGGCCATCGAAGCATTTCGAGTGCTGACTGTTCAGCAGCCGGGAAATCCGGAAGGCTGGGCCTTCCTGGGGCTCAGCCAGTACAAGGCACGCGAGTACGATGGCGCACTGACGTCCCTGACCAGGGCCCTGACGATCGGGATGCGCAGTACGAGCAAGCTTGCGAGCCTGGCCAAGATCCAGGTGGCTTTCCTTCTGAACCGGCAGGGACGTTTCGATGAGGCGCTCGTCCTGCTCAGCGAACAGGCCCGTCTCGATGCGTTCAACCGGCGCCTCGAGCAGGCTTTCGGTGGTGCGGTTCTGCGTCTGCCCTATCTCTCCGACGAGGTTCCGAACGAGTACCGGAAGCCGATCCAGCTGGCGGGAAAGGCCGCGGTTCTGGCGAGTGTGGACAAACTCGAGGAGGCGCGTCAGGTCTTCGAGCAACTCGTGGCGGAGTATCCGGACACCCCCCAGGCGCACTACGCATACGGCACATTTCTGCTCCGAGTGGATCCGCCGGCGGCTATCCCCGAGTTCAAACGGGAGCTCGAGGTGACGCCCGAACATCTGGGTGCCCACCTGCGCCTGGCGATGGCGCTCTGGACCGACTCACGCGTGGAGGAGGCTCAACGCTATGCCGAGCGCGCCCTCGAACTCGATGAGCACTCCCCGGCCGCGCTGACGTTACTTGGTCGCATCCTTCTGAGCGAAGGGCAGGTCGATGCCGCCATCTCCCGCCTGGAGAGCGCGTACCGGTTGGTGCCCGACAGTACCGAAATTCTCACGGCTCTGCAGAGGGCTTATTCACGGGCCGGACGCGAGGAAGACGCGGCTCGCATTCGGGAAGCCTTCATGCAACTCCAGCGGGCCAGCCAATCTCCTCGGCCCACGCCCGGCGGAGAGTAAGCCGGGGAACCGGGAAATTTCCGATCTGCGACTAGCGATTTGGGCACGGGCATGCCTTTTGGGTGTCTCCCCAATCGTCAATCTGAAATCGCAACTTCGCTTGTCTCCCGTACCTACCTGCGTGGCCGCTGCTTCCAGATCTCAATCAGTGGCGCTTCCGTGCCGTCCGGACGGGGGCGGGCCATCAGGCTCGCGGTCATGATGTCGAGGCGGCCGTCACCATCCAGGTCTCCCAGGTCGAGTGTGGGGAAATCACAAGGAAGATCGGCCAGAGGGTGCATCTTCCACTGATGATCGGCCGCCTGCTCGTACCAGGCAATGCCGGTCAGGTGCAGCTTCTGACGCAGTTCTTCGGGCAGTTGGGGCAGAAACGAGCAAACCGCCAGATCGAGGTCGCCGTCGCCGTCGATGTCACCGGCCTCCGCGCGATGGACGCCGTAGTAGGGAGCGATCGCGTGGCGGACGAAAGGGTACTTGCCCTGATTCTCGAGCCACTGGATGCCGTGATAGGGTCGGAGCCGCATGTCGTCGAGCGAGTCTCCGTTCGTAAAGAGGACGTCGGAGTCTCCGTCAGCGTCGAAATCGAGGACCTCGATCCCGCTCGAGCCCCATTGAGGGTGGGGTGCGATGTAGACGTCCTCGGGCGAAAACGTTCCGTCGCCTCTGCCGAGGAAGGCGACCACCCGCTCGTGCTCCTGTGAAATCAACGCGATGAAATCGGGCTTGCCGTCGCCGTTCAGATCCACGACAGGTACGTGAATGGTCCCGTGCCGCGGGTCGATCTGGTGCTGCTCGAAGCGGAGGTCACCCGGTGTCGTCGACACGTTCTCGAGGTAAAGGATGCTGCCCAGCTTCCTCCATCCGAATTCTCCGACGACGATGTCCAGATCTCCGTCTCCGTCGAAGTCGGCAGCTCTTGCATCGGCGACGCGCCCCAGCTTTCCGGTCAGGCGGACGGTCTCGAACTGCCTGTTGCCGAGTCCTCGCAAGAGTGCCACCGACCCGAGCTCCGTATCGCTCGGCAGCGGATCACCGAGTTCGGCGACCAGCAGATCGAGGTGCCCGTCCCCGTCGAGATCGACCAGCTCGGAATGACAGGGATTGTTCAGTTGGGCGATCGGCTGCATGCCCACCTCCGGGTCATCGGGATCCGTCCAGGTGACCCAGCCCGACATCATGTCGCAGGTGACCAGTTCCGGACCCGGAATATCGGGGAAGAGATCCCAAAGCTGGACGTTGGCACCTCCCGTTTGGTCGAGGATGGTCTGTCCTCCCATTATGACCCGGTGTTCAAAAGGAATCGGGTTGGTCTCCTTGCCGGTGGCCCAAACAGGCATGGGCAGTTCGGCAGGAGCCCGGCTCGTGAAGTAGCGTGTCCCTTCGATCGGATCGATCTCCCAGATCGGTCGCCCGTACTTGGCCGCCAGTTCCAGATTGGCCAAATGGAACATCGTGTTGATCTTCTCGGGCCACTGGTCGCGGGAGATGACCGAAGGATCGGGGAACTGATGGCACTTCGAGCAAGCCTCGTGGATCAACGTGTCGAGGCTCTTGGGTGCCGGAGGCTGCGCGGTAAAGCCTGTTGACACAAGCACCAGAAGACCGGCCAGGCCTGCGGCCGGCAGAGCAGTGTGTCCCAGTATCCGTAGTGCGCGCGATATCCGCATGTCTGCTTCCGAACGCCGACTCAACTCACTTGCCCGCCAGACTTCCTCCCGTTCTGGGGCAGGGAACTCAATGGGCCGGGACGATCCGATCTCAACCGCCGAAGTATACCGCACGCCCCGTGCCGACAAGGTTCCGGCATCCCCAATTCAGCGCTAAGGAGGTCTCAACGGCGCCCTTCGGTCCGGCGCTAAGCGGAGTCGCAAGGGACAGCCTCCTCTGCTCGGCAGGCGCGCGCAAGAGGCGCAAGAGGCGCAAGGGACAGAGTGGTGTATTTCGTAGATTTTCCAACTCGAACGTTATTGGTAGGTAGGCAGGCCTGTCGGTGGGCAGCCTGTGAGCGAACTGGAACGCGAGAGGAGGGAAACCATGCGGAGAGCCCGTCACAAGAGTCAGGAGTCGACCTTCTACCACATCATCACCCGGGTCGCCGGGGCGCCCCATTTCCGTCCCCTCGAGCAGTGGGAACCCTGGAAGCAACTGCTCTCGATGATCGATCAGTATACCCAGGCCTATTGCTGCGTGCTGGTCTCCTTCGAGATCATGGGCACCCACTACCACCTCATCCTCTGGATGGAGAAGTTCCGCCACCTCTCCCGCGAAGAACTCAAGCGGCGGGCCTTTCGGTTGTGGGGCCACAAGGCCGAGCTCAAAACGGCGAACTGGGGTAAGGAGGCCTGGGACCGCTTCAACCGCCGCCTGTTCGATCTGTCGGCCCTCATGCAGCATCTCAACGGGGAATATGCCAAGTGGTACAACCGCACCTACGACCGCCACGGTCACTTCTGGGGCGACCGCTTCAAGAATCCGGAACTGCTCGATCTGGACGCCGTGCAGCGCTGTCTGGCCTACATCGAGACCAATGCCACCCGCGCGCATCTGGTCGAACTCCCCGAACAGTTTGAGGCCTCCTCGGCCTGGCTGCGCTTCCATCATCAGGATCAGCAACTGATGCCGCTCCACAAGATCTTCCCCGAAGTGCCCGCCGACCAGGCGTTCGAGACCTATCGGCGACGTCTCGAAGAGCGGCGACAGGCCGATTTGGCCAAGGAGCGGGAAGCCGCTGAGGCGGAATCCGCAGGCAAAGACGGCGGGCGCCAGCGCTTCTTCACTGACGGCATTGCCATCGGATCCAGCCAGAACGTCGCCCGGGTGCTGGAGCAGTACCAGGCCCAGGGACACTACCTTCGCCGCAAGCATCCCATCCCACAGCTCGACGGCCAACTCTTCACGCTCCGCGAGCAGCGCTCCCATGCCCGGAGCTAAATCCCGGGAGCCGGCACCCGGAGAATAGAAGGCCGACAGGAGTGCGATGCGGGGCGAGAGTCCAGATCTCCGCCACCGTCGGGAGAGACTACGCCCGTCACGATCTCAAGTACTCCATTGACCGCTCGGCCGACCTCACTTTCCGCCTGCACATGGGCTCGCTCCCTCTCGGTTCGACGATCCGACCCCGATCTGCGCGGACCCCACATGGCTCTCGAGAACGCATGCAGGGTGAGGATCAGTGTGGATCGGGACCTACTCCCAGCCTTACGACAGCGTGTCGTTCCGATCCTCATGAGACTGTGATTCCCGACGAGATGTGTGTTCCGGCTTGGCTCTCTTCCATACCCGGAAGTTCTCCCTCCAAAAAATACCCGCATTCTGATCCATCCGGCTTCGCGCGCCAGTCTTCATGCTGGGTACCGAACTCGGCGGAGCGTATCTTCCGGGTTCTTTGACGAAGAGTCCGGGGATCCACTCCTGCCTGGTCGCTCCCCATCGCACTGAAGCAGGAGAAGCAATCGACTCTGTCCCTTCTGGACTGTCCCTTCTGGACGGGACTGCACGGCTGGACTGCACTGTCCCCTCTGGACTGCAGTCGGGAACTCTGTCCGCTCTGGCCTGTGATTGCGGGGAAGAAGTCGAAGTGTGTCACGGGGGATCTGTCTTGGATAGCACTCTGGAAGCCTGCCACCTCTGGAGCGGTGTCCAGATGGGCCCTTTGTTTCCCGGTTGAGTCAGTCGGCGAAGGATAGCAGGCGGAGGACAGCAGGCGAAGGACAGCAGGCGAGGGATGGAGGAATCCTTCGCTTTCGCTTGGGAACTCTCCGCTTGGACGCGAGAGTGTCTGAAAGCGTGCCAGGCTGATCGACTCTGTCCCTTTTGCTTTGGCTGCCAGCGGCACGGGTGTTGTCTTTTGAGTGAAGTCGACCTAGGATGACATCTTTCGGAGTCTGTCATGCAGGCGGGATGAAAAAGGGCGGGGTGCCCTTCATCCGGCCGCGTCGAGGAGAATGAACGTGAGGACTCTCAAGTTCGACGGTCTGTGGTGCCTTGGGGCCTTAGTCGCCGTTCTGGCGGTTTCGGTTTCTTTCGCCAGGGACGACGGCAGCCAGATGGCTGCGCCGTTTCGGCTCAACTACCTGGGCTACTTCAAGGATGGCCCCAAGATTGCGCTTTTCGTCGGTCCCCGCAGGGGTGTGCTCGCATGGGAACTCTTGGATTCGGCTGGTTCGAGCGTGACGGCCGGCGAGAGCCGGGACTTTGTCGAGCGCGACTTTGCTTCCGGGGACAGCTTCTATCGCATCGATTTCAGCCGGTTCTCCGTGCCTGGGAAGGGCTATCGCCTCAGGGCGGACGACCGGATGTCGGAGCCGTTCGATATCGACTCGGTCAATCCCTACGGCAGGCTCTTCGCCGAGGCCTTTGACTACTTTCACGACCACCGGCACGCCCCGGTTCGATTCGATCAGTTTCTGGAAGACTGGGGTCGCGGCAGCATCACGGCCTCCTTTTGGAACGATGCGGGAGACCCCGGCTTCTATCCCACCAACACGGCCATCGCCGTCTGGACGCTCTTGAGTCTCAGGGAGCGTTTCGACGCTGTCGAGGGGTCGTTTCAGACCACTTCGACGCTCTATGATGAACTGGAGTTCGGCACGCAACTGATGCGGGCGCTGATCCTGCCAGGGCAGACGCTCGCCATCGCAAAGCTGCACAGCCAGATCGAATCCTACGGACCCTGTGCGCCCTACACGAAGGGCAACTGCATCTCGAAGCCGGAGACGAAAGCGACCTTTGCGGTAGCGCGTGCACTGGCACAGATGGCACGTCTGAACCTTGACCATGGACATGCGGATCGGGCACGGGACTATCAGTCGGAGGCGCGCATTGCGCTGTCCAATGCTCGGTCAGCTCCTCCTGTCTGCCGCGACTTTTCGGACTTTGGAGGGGTGGGGGGCATCTATCCGGACAACGACAACTATGCCTTGTGGAGGGAACCTAGGGCTTTCCGCGATCCCTGCCATGCGGACCGAAACAACATCGAGGACGATGAATTTGCGGCGCTGGTCGAGGTCTTCCTGACTGCCGACAGACTACACGAGGCCGATGCCTCGGAGTTGCGCCAGCGTGTACTCGGGCATCCACGCTTCGGTGAGATCTCGGAATTCTGGTGGGGTGCTGTCGCCGCGACCGGAAATGTGAGCCTTCTGACTGTGAGACCGGACGGTGTCGACCTGACCCCCGTCCGAGAGAACCTCTTCCATTACGCCGACGAGCGCATCGGCTTCATGCAGGTTGGCTATCCCGGAGTGACGAAGGATGTTCGCTCCGATCGATGGGACAGTGGCGACCGCGATGACGTCGACAACAATTGGCGCTGGGGCTCCAACCGGATGATCCTCAACGATGGGATCCTGCTGGCGGTGGCCGCCGAGGAGAAGGCTGCCGTCGGAGACACAGAAGCTGCGGGACTCTACGCGGGGTACGCCGTACGAGTCATGGACTACATTCTCGGCACGAACGCCATGGCGCTCTCCATGGTGACCGGGTTCGGCGAGAATGCGATCGAGCGGACCCATGATTGTTGTGTGTCCGACTCCGAGCCGGGGAAGATGGCGCTCGGACCCAACAACTGGACCAACGCCGATGATCCGGACATGCCGGCGTTCGGATCGAAGCCGGGAATGAAGATGATGCCGACGACGGGTACGGGCTGGGCGGCCCGCGAGATCGCTATCGACGGGAATGCTCCCCTCGTCTGGCTGGCCTGGTGGTCTTCGCATCGAGCCGGCCGGATTCTCGGCTCGGTCCCACGCTGACGATAGGTTTACCAACGAGTTTCCCCAACGATTTTCCCCGGCTGCGACCCGTTCGGACTCGATCCCCGAATCACGCCGACGAACGTCCCGTCCTGTCAAGTAGTCCACGATCCTGAACCGTACGCCGGAGGAGTTGCAGGATCCGGGAATTCGCTTCCCGATCGAACGCGCTATCAGGCAGTCTCTGAACCAACGGATGAGGCAATGGCATCTTACCGAGTAATTCCCGAGGTGAACCCTAAGTCAGGCTTCGATCTGTTCGGAGACCTTGATTCGTCGAGAATCCGAGTTGGTCATGCCGCACAATTCGGTGGAGGAAATGATGAATCGGAGATGCTTGTCGTTTCTGCTGTTCCTGGCGGCCTGCGGCGGGATGTCGTCAATGGCATCCGCACAGGCGACGCAGACGCTGTCGCTGAATCCCAGTAAGGACAACACGCTCTACGAATCGGAGAGCGGCAACCTCAGCAATGGCAAGGGGGACGCGATCTTTTCGGGGCGGTCCGGTACGAACGCCGGAACCGCGCGCCGCCGAGCGGTCTTGGCTTTCGATCTGTCGGCGATCTCGGCAGGCTCGACCGTTACCGGCGTTTCGTTGCAGCTTCGGAACTCGAGCAATCGGGACACCGGGCAGCCAACCATGACCCTGCACCGATTGACGCAGGATTGGGGCGAGGGGGCATCCAGTGCCTCTGGCCCGGGGGGCGGCGGCACGTCCGCGGCCGCGGGGGATGCGACCTGGATTCACACGTTCTTCGACACGTCATTCTGGGACAGCCCCGGGGGTGATTACATGGCCGCCGTTTCTGCCCAGCAGACGGTAGGGTCCAATGGCACCTATGCCTGGGAGTCGGATGAGTTGGTCAGTGACGTTCAAGCGTGGGTCGACGATCCGGCTTCGAATTTCGGGTGGATCCTGATCGGAAACGAGTCCACCATCGGTACCGCCAAGCGGTTCAACAGCCGCGAGGCGAGCAGCGGACAGCCGCTCTTGTCGGTGACCTATACACCTCCATCGCAGACGAATCCCGGAACGATCGAATTCACGCAGGCCGTCTACGACGCCGGAGAGTCCGACGGAACGGCCGTCATCTCGGTCACGAGGACAGGAGGAACGGATGGAGAAGTCACCGTCGACTATGTGACCACCGACGATTCGGCCACCGCAGGCACGGATTATACGGCGACCGCCGGGACCCTCGGCTTCGGGGACGGTGAAGGAGGGACGAAGAGCTTTCCAGTGACCATGATCGACGATGCGGAGGACCCGGTCTTCGAGGGAATCGAATCGGTGCGCTTGGCCTTGACGAATCCTACCGGTGGTGCGCAGTTGGGCGAACAGCGCAGCTCGGAGCTCCGGATCTCCGACACCGATGATCTGTCGCATTTCTCCTATTTTCCCCAGTTCGGAAACGGAGGAGGCTTCTTCAGCCAGAGCATCCTTCTGAATGCCGAAATGGATCGAACTGCGACGGTCCGGATCGTCGGCCACACGGATGAAGGGGGTCCCTACCTTCTGGGCGTCGGGATCCCGGGGACACCGGAGATTCTGGATACCCTGATCGAGGTGCCGGCCCACGGCCTGCAGGTCTTCGAGACCGGGCCGGAAGGCGACTTGCAGCTTGGCACCGTCACTCTCTCAGCCGACGCGCCGGTCCGGGGCGTGGTCGTTTTCGGAGGCCTCTTCGGACTGGCTGGAGTCCAGGCCACCGACGAATTCTCACATGGCTTTGTCGGTCCGGTAGATACGCAGCTTCCGGCCGTTCGTACGGGAGTCTCGATCCAGAACCTCGGGAGCGATCCCGTCAGCGTTTCGCTCGAGCTGCTCGACGCAGGCGGAGCCGTCGTCGCGTCGGGGACGCTCGAGATTGCGGGTCTCGGCAAGGTCGCCCAGTTCATCGATGAGATCGAATGGGATACGGTAGTCGATTTCTCGTCGTTCAGGGGAAGCGTACGAGTGGCCGGCGAGTCGAATCTTTCCGCGCTCATGATCCAGAATCGGATCGTGGAGGGAATCTCGCAGTTCGCAACGCTTCCGGTCGTGGCGCTGTCCGAAGCCGCGGCTGCTGCGAGTCCATAGCCGCTCTGAGGCCTCGAGAAAGATCATCCGAAAAGATGGCGATTGGGTTCTGTAACAATCTGCGAATCGCGGCGTAAGGAATAGCATCGACCGTGCGGGACGGTCGCCTTCTGTACGTCCGGAGCAAAGGAGTCCTGTCCATGAGAATCCGTGTCTTTTTGCCGGCTGTCGTCGTCCTTTTTCTGATACCGGGTCTGTATGCTCAACACCCCGATTTCTCGGGAACGTGGGTCTTGAACAAGGCCAAGAGCGACTTTCAAATGGGTCGGGGTGGAGGTACTCCGGACGTTACTTTGAAAGTGAATCAGTCGAGTGATTCCATGAAGGTCAACGAGACCTTCAGCTCCGAGATGGGAAGTCGAGATCGCGCTTACACACTGAAGCTGGATGGCCAGGAGCAGCAGATCCAGGGTTTCATGGGAAGGCCGGTGACCGCGACGGCTCAGTGGGACGGCAACAAGCTCATCGTTTCCACGACGATGAGCTTCGAACGGCAGGGCCAGCAGATGGAGATGGCCTCCGACGACACCTGGTCTCTTTCGCCGGATGGCAAGGTCCTGACGATCGATACGACCATGGAGTCCTCCTTCGGAACCCGCACGTCGAAAAGGGTCTTCGAAAAGTCCGAATGAGTCGATGGTATCGTGCGGGCCGACCGGCGTTCGGCCCGCAGTCCATCCGACCTGCGATGTTCACCTCCCGGGGCTGTTTCGCCTCAATTTCCAAGGGCGCCATCGGACTCCGCCTGCTCGATGGCATGTTCGTTGCTCTTTGCGGTTCGGCTGTTCATGTGTAGAGTGATGTCTCGATCTTCGATACGGCGGCAACCAACCGAAGTTCAAGGAGCTTTGAGAAATGACTGATCGACACGGACGGCTTTTCGGGCTTTCCCTCCTGATCCTTTCCTGCCTTTGCCTCGTCGGTAGCTGGTTTTTTCTGCGCATGGTCTCGGCTGCAGAGGCAACCGGCCCTTTTTCGGCTTTCGATCGGCCGGCTCGAGAGCTGCTGGCCCGTATGACCCTGGACGAGAAGGTCGGCCAGATGACGCAGGCGGACCAGGAACACCTCCAGGACCCTGCGGACATCGAAAAGTATTTCCTGGGTTGGGTTCACTGCTGAGCGGCGGCAGCTCGGATCCCAAAGCCGGCAACAGCCTGGAAGCCTGGACAGACATGTACGACGGCTACCAGGAGCATGCCCTCAAGACGCGCCTGGGGATCCCGATCCTCTACGGAGTGGATGCGGTCCACGGACATAACAACGTTCTGGGTGCCGTGATCTTTCCCCACAACATCGGGCTCGGGTGTACCCGAAATCCGGAGCTCGTGCAGGAAATCGGACGTGTCACGGCCCTCGAGGTGCGCGCGACGGGCATCAACTGGACCTTCGCTCCTTGTGTGACCGTCCCGCGCGATGAACGATGGGGGCGGACCTATGAGGGCTTTTCGGAGGATCCGGCACTTTCGAGTGAGCTCGGGGAAGCGGCCGTGCGGGGTCTCCAGAGCAGGAGTCTCGACGATCCTCTCTCGATTCTCGCCTGTGCCAAGCACTTCGTCGGCGACGGGGGAACCAGCGCCGTCATGCAGGAGAGGTCCTGGGGCGGTCGTCGTCGGGGACCGTTCCTTCGGCTCGACCAGGGAAATACGCAAGTCGATGAGCCGACCCTGAGGCAGGTACACCTGTTTCCCTACATTGCCTCGATCGAGGCCGGGGTCGGGACGATCATGCCGTCCTACAGCAGCTGGAACGGCGTCAAGTGTTCGGGGAACAAGTATTTGCTGACAGATGTCCTCAAGCAGGAATTGGGATTCGACGGATTTCTGATTTCCGATTACCGCGCAATCGATCAACTCGACCAGGACTATAAGACCGCCATCGAGAAGTCCATCAACGCGGGGATGGACATGGGAATGATCCCGAGCAAGTACCGTGAATTCACGGGCAATCTCAAGGAACTGGTTAACGAGGGTCGCGTGTCGATGTCACGGATCGACGATGCCGTTCTGCGGATCCTGCGCGTCAAATTTGCGATGGGACTCATGGACGAGGACCGGTCGCCGCTGGCCGATCGGAGCCTCCAGAAGAGTTTCGGCTCGAAAGAACATCGGCAGGTGGCACGCGATGCGGTCCGTCAGTCGCTCGTGCTTTTGAAGAATGAAGGCAGCGTGCTGCCTCTTTCGAAGGAGGCGACGCGGATCCATGTCAGCGGCAAGAACGCCGACAATATCGGGAACCAGTGCGGCGGCTGGACCATCGCCTGGCAGGGACAGAGCGGCGATGTCACCAGTGGCGGGACCACCATTTTGTCTGCGGTGCGCAGCGCCGTTTCCTCTCATACGAAGGTGACCTATTCGGAGGATGGCTCAGGCGCGGCAGGTGCCGACGTCGCCGTCGCGGTCATTGGTGAGACCCCTTATGCAGAGGGGGCCGGTGACCGTGCGGATCTGGCACTCGCGGATGAGGATGTTCAGACCGTAGCGAAACTCAGGGAGGCGGGTGTTCCCGTCGTGGTGGTGTTGGTCTCGGGCCGGCCGATGATCGTCGATCATGTTCTCGATCAGGCGCAGGCCTTCGTTGCCGCTTGGCTCCCGGGCACGGAAGGAGAGGGAGTCGCGGATGTCCTGTTCGGCGACTACAACCCGACCGGCAAGCTCTCGTTTACCTGGCCGCGATCGATGGAGCAGGTTCCGATCAATCTCGGCGACAAGGACTACGATCCGCTCTTTCCGTACGGTTTCGGCCTGAGATTCGAGTAAGACAAGCCTCTTTTCGATCGTGCCTGCGATCTCCGTATCATGTTACGGAAGGCTCTTCCGCGGTGTGATACAAAGGACTTAGCTGTCGTCGGGCGAATCCCCGGACGAGGCTCGATCCCGGTGAGCGTTCCCGGGTCGGAGTCTGCGTGCATCCGACAGGTCCCCAGAAAGGAGTCTGATTGCCATGGCCGCAACGGTCGTCGAAAACGAATCTCCCTTGAGTGAAACGGAACTCAGACGAATGGACGCCTACTGGCGTGCCGCCAATTATCTATCGGTCGGTCAGATCTATCTGCGTGCCAATCCGCTGTTGCGCGAGCCTCTGCAGGTGTCTCACATCAAGCCCCGGCTCCTGGGTCACTGGGGAACGACTCCCGGACTCAACTTCATCTATGTGCACCTGAACCGGGTAATTCGCAAATATGATCTGAACATGATTTACATCACCGGCCCCGGGCATGGCGGGCCGGCGCTCGTGGCCAACACCTATCTGGAAGGTACCTACTCAGAACTCTTTCCGAGCGTTTCACAGGACGTCCCGGGCCTGGAGCGGCTGTTTCGACAGTTCTCGTTTCCCGGCGGCATCCCGAGCCACACGGCACCCGAGACACCGGGTTCCATACACGAAGGAGGAGAACTTGGGTACTCGTTAGTGCACGCTTATGGCGCCGTATTCGACAATCCGGACCTGATCGCCTGCTGTGTGGTGGGGGATGGGGAGGCCGAAACGGGACCTCTGGCTACGAGCTGGCACTCGAACAAGTTCCTGAATCCGGTGCATGACGGCGCCGTGTTGCCCATTCTGCATTTGAACGGCTACAAGATCGCGGGGCCGACCGTGCTGGCCCGCGTCGAAGCAGACGAGCTGACCGATCTGCTCGTGGGCTACGGCTACAAACCCTATTTCGTAGAAGGTGACGAGCCGGAGCCGATGCACCGGCGGATGGCGGCCACCCTGGATCAGGTCGTCGACGAAATCCTCGAAATCCGCCGCAGCTCAAAGGAGCGGGGCTACTCGGGGCGTCCCCGCTGGCCGATGATCGTGCTCCGATCCCCCAAAGGCTGGACGGGGCCGAAAGAGGTCGACGGTCTTCCAGTCGAGGGCTCGTTCCGGTCACATCAGGTTCCACTCGGCGCGGTCACGAAGAAGCCCGATCACCTCAGGATGCTCGAGGAGTGGATGCAGAGCTACCATCCCGAGGAACTGTTCGACGAACAGGGGCGCCTGAAGCCGGAGCTTGCCGGACTGGCACCGGAGGGCGAGCGACGGATGGGAGCCAATCCGCATGCAAATGGCGGGCTGCTGCTCAAAGACCTGCATCTGCCCGACTTCCGTTCTTACGCCGTCGAGTTCGAGCAACCGGGCCAGTTCGTCGCGGAAGCCACGCGCACGCTGGGAAAATTCCTGCGCGACGTGATGAAACTCAACACCGACCGGCGTAACTTTCGCGTCTTCGGACCGGATGAGACTTCCTCGAACCGCCTCGGTGCACTCTTCGAGGTGACCGACCGCGTTTCGACTGCCGAGATCCTTCCGACCGATGAGTCGATCTCTGCGGACGGCCGGGTTATGGAGGTGCTGAGCGAGCATATGTGCCAGGGCTGGTTCGAAGGCTATATCCTGACCGGCCGACACGGATTTTTCTCCTGTTACGAGTCCTTCATCCACATCATCGACTCGATGTTCAACCAGCATGCCAAATGGTTGAAGGTTACCCGGCAGATCAACTGGCGACGGCCGATCTCGTCGCTGAACTACCTTCTGACGTCCCATGTGTGGCGCCAGGACCACAACGGGTTCAGCCATCAGGACCCGGGTTTCATCGACCACGTCGTCAACAAGAGGGCGGAGATCGTCCGCGTCTACCTGCCTCCCGAC
Source organism: uncultured Acidobacteriota bacterium (assembly GCA_963823995.1). Taxonomy (GTDB): domain Bacteria; phylum Acidobacteriota; class UBA6911; order RPQK01; family JAPXNP01; genus JARRKC01. Next base: position 1,330,444 of record CAWGNQ010000005.1, on the reverse strand, counting down.
GCGAACACCCTGCTCTCGGTCGCGGACCATTGTCTGCGAAGTCGCCACTATGTCAACGTCATCATCGCCGGTAAACAGCCCTCGCTCCAGTATCTGGACATGGATGCCGCCGTTCGCCACTGCACCGCGGGGATCGGGATCTGGGAGTGGGCCAGCAACGACCAGAATGCCGAAACGGATGTCGTGATGGCCGCAGCCGGGGATGTTCCGACCATGGAAGTCCTGGCTGCAGTTGACATCCTGCGCCGCAACTTTCCAGAACTCAAGATCCGGGTCATCAACGTGGTCGACCTGATGACGCTTCAGCCCAAGTCGGAGCATCCGCATGGCCTCTCGGATGCCGACTTCGATTCTCTTTTCACCAAAGACAAGCCGATCATCTTCGCCTTTCACGGTTATCCCTGGTTGATCCACCGACTGACCTACCGCAGGACGAATCACCGGAATCTCCACGTTCGCGGATACAAGGAGGAGGGCACGACGACCACACCCTTCGATATGGTCGTCATGAACGATCTGGATCGCTATGACCTCGTCATGGATGTCATCGATCGGGTTCCCCAACTCGGTACCCGCGCGGCACATATCAAACAGGCGATGCGCGACAAGCTGACCGAACACAAGCTCTACATCCATGAGCATGGTGACGATCTGCCGGAAGTTCGAAACTGGAAGTGGCCCTACTGAACGGCGGCGTGAGTGACCCGCCGAATGCGGCGTGCACAGTCCCCGACTGAGCCCACCCCCGGGCCCTTCTTGCCTAGCGCGCCGGGCAGAATCTGCCCAGCACGGATCGGAACCCGCCACGTGCCGTCGTAGAGCAGGCATCGTAACCACTTATACATGCATAACTTACATCGAATTTTCTGCGGAATGCGGAATTGGCACGGCCGGTGCACTTCCGGAAACCGCGATGAACGAAACGAGCTTGCTCGACATGCTGGGAAAGGCTGGAGACGCCGCTCCGAAGACCGTACCTCGCAAGAAGGGGCCAAGCAGCGACTTCGCGAGCCAGTTCATGGCCATGCTCTTCGAGGATCCGGCATCCGGGCAGGCGATCCGGACAGGGCAGGGAGGTCGGGCCAAGGCTTCTTCGACACGGACTGCAGGCGGGACGCCGACCACTCACGCCGGGAGTGACCGAAGCGAAACAGACCCAAAGCAGGAGGAGGCCCGGCCAATTGGTGAAATCTCCGATCGGCCCGTACTTCCCGGAACCGGTGCCGATCTATTGGCCCGCCGGTTTCTGAGCGGAGCCTTCGAAACGGAAGATTCACAGTCGAGTCCGGCTGCGGCGGCAGTCACGAAGAAGACGGACCGAGAGGCGACCGGTGAGGATGCGGAGTCTGAGGAAGCGACCGCAGCGGGTCCGCAGTCGGGAAAAGGTGCGAAAGTAAAGCCCGCGGCGGCGGAACCGGAGCAGGCTGAGCGGGGGAGTGAAACGTCCCGGCAGAAGGTCGTACCGAGCCAGGGTCGAAGGGGTGGCGGATTCGCTCAGACCGGCCTCGAACCGGAAGCTGGCGCAGCCCATTCCCGGAAGGCAGAGAGTGACGAGCAGCCATCGAAGGTAATACCGGTCGGCGGAAAGGACGAAACCCCCGCCCGAGAATCGACGACTCCCGAGCCTGGGACACGGCGAACGGCGGCCGGAGTCGAATCGAAGCAGGCGGGAATCAGGCCATTCGTCGGCCAGGCCTCCGACGGAGGTGATGCCCTGCACTCCGTTTCACCGCATCGAGAGTCCGCCCGCGACCTGCGTTCGGCCCATTGGACGACGCCGACGCGGACCGAGACCAAGGACTTTGCTCATCTTGGAGTGAGCCGTCAGACCCCCGAGACGGACCGGGAGGACTCGAGCCTCGCCAGGGCGGAACGGATTGCGGATCGGCTCCGCGTGGTTGAGCCCGAGGCCAGTGACAGGGCTGCATCCGCCGAAGGCAGAGCCGATCATCTGAAGACCGAGGAATCGCCGAACCAGACGTGGACCGCTCGTTCAGGCGATCCGAGAGCCACCCAGCCGATCCTCCAGAGCCTGGGAGCCGTGCTCTCGAAGGATTCGGTGACCCGACGAAGCAGGAGCCCTCAGATTGACGTCTCCGATCTAAAAAAGTTGGACGAGAACCGGAACGAGTCGACGTCCAAATCGGGAAAAGTGCGTGATCAGGCCCGGTTCGATGCAGCAGGCATGAGGACGCCTCATGGGCGGACTGTTGCTTCTCGGCACGATGCCCGACCGAACGCTTCGGCAGGCGAGAAGAGCGCTTCGGCAGGCGAGAACGACGGCCGCACCCCGTCGTCGGGGGACGATGGGAGCCGCGCCGATGCACGTCGTGCGGAAGTGGATTCCGTCGACATGCGCCGGCACGAAGTTGAGACGAGCCGCACCGCTCACTCTTCCCGGACCATCCATGAGACTGCCTCCGGGAAGGAATCGACGCACACCGATACGGAGATGATCTCGGCGACACCTATAAAAGGCGATTCGCCGACCGCCTCTGTCCGGGCCGGTGGAGGCCACGCGTCGCAGACCGCCGCGAGCGCACCCGATTTCGGCAAGATCGTCAATCAGATCGTCGGGAATGCCAGGCTCGAGCATGTGGGAGGATTCGACCGCTTCACCGTTCAATTGCGGCCCGAATTCCTGGGACGCATCGAGATTCAGACCGAACTGTCCGACGACGCGACGCTGCGGGCCGTGATCCGGGTCGAAGATCCATCGGTCCGCAAGGCTGTCGAATCCGGACTCATGCACCTGGTCAGCAAGCTGAATGAGCTCGGACTCGACATTGCGTCGGCCAGGGTCGCGGATTTCCTTCCCCAGAACGACGGGCAGGGCCGGCAGCAGTCGGACTCGTCCAGCTCGTTCAGCCCGCGGAGTCGAGCCGGGGTGACTGTGTCGACCGAAGAGTTTTCGACGGGCGGTGAAGTCGAGGAGGGCAGCGTCGGCTTCGATGATGGAACTTTCAGCTATTTCGCTTAATGGAGAACGAAGATGTCAGAAATCAGCAATGTCGCTTATGCACCAACTCCAGCGCAGACCGGTCCGCTGGCCGCAACGAAAGCAAACCTCGGGAAGGACGATTTTCTACGTCTTCTGGTCGCTCAGCTGAGCAACCAGGATCCGATGAATCCCCAGGACAGCGCGGAGTTCGTGGCTCAGCTGGCCCAATTCAGCTCGCTCGAGCAGTTGATCTCGATTCGGGAGGCGGCGGAGGCCACTTCGAAGGTGCTCAGTGAGCTGTCTTCGGGCCCGGCCGCGGGTGACACAGAGGATACGAACAACACAGAAGATACGACGAACACGGAAGATACGGCGAACACGGAACAGAGTGCGTCACCCGCGCCGTGAGCCGCTCAGACGACCGGCACACGGGTCTGAACAGAACGCACACGAAACTCAAAGAGGCCAGGAGGGAATCAGCTATGGGCGGAACATTCTTTGTCGGACTTACGGGACTGAACTCCAGTTCACTGGGCATCCGGAATATCGGTAACAACCTCTCGAACAGCAATACGATCGGCTATAAGGCGACCAATGTCTTCTTCGAGGAGTTGCGTGCCGCAACGACGTCCGGCGCCGAGGCAGGGCAAGGCGTCCAGCCGACGTCGACACAGCAGGTGTGGTCGCAGGGGAACGTGCAACAGTCACAGCTCGCGACGGACATGGCGATCCGGGGAGCCGGATTCTTCGTCGTCGGCGACGGGGTCAGTTCGGAGTTTTACACCCGGGCGGGCAATTTCTATCTGGACGCTGAGGGCAAGCTCGTCACCAGCGACGGATACTACGTCCTCGGCTATCCGAACGACCTCGCGACAGGAACGATCGATACCAACACGAACCTGGTGCCCCTCGACCTCAAGCCCGGAAAGGTTCTTCCCGCGGTCGAGACCACTGAGATCCGATTCACCACGAACCTCAATGCCGAAGCTGTGGCCGGGGAAAGCTTCTCAACGACCGTCAAGATTTACGACAGCCTGGGTGTGGGACATCCGGTGACCGTGACCTTCACGAAAACGGCCACCCAGGGAACCTGGGACTACTCGATGGCGGTTCCGAGCTCGAGTGTCCAGGGCGGCGGAACCGGAGTCTTGAACACGGGGCAGGTGACTTTTGCCCCCGACGGTTCATTGGCAACTCCGGCGGCCGACGTCACGGGCGTCACTTTTACGCCCTCAAGCGGTGCCGACGATGTCACCTTCAACTGGGATCTCTGGGATGACCTCGATCCGACGAAGGCGTTCATCACGCAGTTTCGGCTACCCAGTTCCACCTCCCAAACCTACCAGAACGGTAAGGGAGCCGGCACGCTGTCCGAAATGATCGTCCGCAACGACGGAGTCATCGAGGGCATCTTCAGCAACGGCGAGACCGCTCCCCTCGGCCAGATCGGCATGGCACTCTTTACGAGTCCCCAGAACCTCGTCCGCGCCGGCAACAACCTGTATGCCAGAACGACCCAGTCGGGCGAACCGACGATCGGTACGCCGGAAACCGGCGGCCGGGGCAACATCCAGGGTAACGCTCTCGAATTGTCCAACGTCGATATTGCCGAAGAATTCATCAAGCTGATCCTTTTCCAGCGCTCGTATCAGGCGAATTCGAAGGTGATCACGACGGCGGATCAGATCACCCAACAGGCGATTCAGCTGAAGCAGGGTTAATCCTTCGCTGCCAACCTGGTTGCTCATTCCTGGCCCCCCGGGGTCTCCTTCCACGCAGGGAGGAGGCCCCGGCCTCTGTCAACAAATTGTCGGCCCACCCTCGAAACGTTTGACGGAGACCGTCGGATTCAGCCGACTCTTGGTTCCTGCCAAATTTCCCATAAGTGCTTGTTCGGAATATCTTTAGGGTCTCCTGCGATCAGGTGGCATAGTGATTGCTTCAAGGGTCGCCGGAGGTCGCTATGGTTGACGATGAACTGAACGAGCAGGAGACAGCCGCGGAGGACACAGGCGGCGAAGCTCCCAATAGCAAGCGCAAGTGGATCTTCCTGACGGCGGGTATCGTGTTGTTGCTGGCTGCCGGAGTGGTCGGGATCTGGGCCGGCGGCTTGCTCGAGCCGAGCGAAGTCGAGGCCGAATCGCAAAAAGTCGTGGAGAAGGCCGCTGCTCCCGAAGTCAATGAAGTGGTCTCCCTCGATCCGATCATCGTCAACCTGGCCGGAACGGGCAAGATGAACTACGCACGGCTCGCTGTGGCACTCGGTATCCACAACGTTTCGCCTGGATCCGAGATCTTCCGTACCGAGGTGATGACACCGAAGATCAAGGACGAGCTCCTGACGACCGTTGGACAAATGACGCCTGCCGACCTCCTACGCCCCGAAGCGAAGGAGCAGCTCAAAGTGCAGATCCGGGCTTTCGTCAACCGTCTCCTGGAGAAGGGCGCCGGAGAAGTGGTGGAGGTCTATTTCACGGATTTCATCGTTCAGTAAGAGGCCATGAGCAAGAATACTGCAGCAGATAACGAAGTCGATCAGATGGTCCACAACACCATTCCTGAGATGGGCCCCTTTCTCGACATCGCCTATACGGTCGATGTCCTTCTCGGTTCCGCGAAGATGAGTGTGGATCAGCTGCTGAAGCTTTCCCCGGGGGACGTTGTCGCCCTGGACCGCGCGTCCTCCGGTTATGTCGAAGTCACGGTTGGAAACATCGCCATCGGCGAAGCAGAAGTGCTGGTGCGCAAACGGGGCAGCGCAGCTCGACTGGTCAACATCCTTTGACGCCCGTATGGGGACGACCATGAGTACGGTGCAGGCCATCGCTGGAATCCTGCTGGTTTTCGGACTGCTGGCTCTATTCTACTGGATGGCCTATCGCTACACCGGAGGCCGGGGGTTTCCCGGGCGGTCGTCGAGAATCGAGATCCTCGAAACGCGCGGCATCGGCGACAAGCGGGCGCTCCTTCTGGTGAAGGTCGGATCCGACACCTTCCTGGTCGGGTCCACGACCCACCAGATCAGCCTCCTCTCGCCAATCGATGTGCCTCCGCTTCTCGAAGAGGCCGCTCATGAAGATCCTTTGCGACCCCCAGAGTCTTCGTGTGCCGCGGCTCTTCGGGAAGACGGATCATCCGTGTCGGAGCCGTCGAATGCTCTCGGAGCCGGCCTATCCGGGGTTCTGTCCGGCCGACCCAATTTCCGCGCCTTCCTGGAGATGTTCCGATGAAAGCCCTCCTTGATCGACGAGTGCTGCTGGTGCTCGTCATCGTCGTGATGGGGCTCTCCGGTCCGGCACTCCACGCACAGACCGCTGATCAGGGGTCTCTGCAGATCTCCCTGGGAGGAGGCGGTGCCGATGGATTCTCGCTGCCCGTGCGAGTCGTCATCTTCCTCACGGTCCTCACGTTCATTCCCGCGCTCCTGGTTTCGATGACCTCGTTCGTTCGGATCATCGTGGTCATGCACTTTCTGAGACAGGCGCTGGGTACGCAGCAAGCGCCCAACAATCAGATCCTGGTCGGCCTGGCCATCTTCCTGACCTTCTTCGTGATGGGGCCGACCTGGGACCGGGTGTACGATCAGGCGGTCGTGCCCTATCAGGGTGGTGAGTTGAGCGAGTTGGCCGCCATCGAGAAGGCCGAAGCCCCGGTGAAGGATTTCATGCTCCGCCAGGTCAGGGAGAAGGACCTGGCACTATTCGTCCGGATCGGCAAGCTGCCCCGTCCGAAGAACCGTGAAGATCTCCCATTGCGTGTGGTCGTACCGGCCTTCATGATTTCGGAGCTGCAGACGGCGTTCCATATCGGATTCGTTCTCTTCCTGCCGTTCCTCGTGATCGACATGGTGATCAGTGCGGTCCTGCTTTCCATGGGTATGCTCCAGCTCCCTCCGATCATGATTTCGACGCCCTTCAAAGTGCTGTTGTTCATTCTCGTCAACGGCTGGAGCCTGGTCGTCGGGTCTCTGGTCGACAGCTTCAGGATGTGAGTCGTCCGATGAGTCAAGAGATGTTGATCCAACTGGTTCGTGACACCGTGATGCTGGTCTTCCTGACCGCGGCCCCTCTGCTCGGCGCCGCTCTGGTCATGGGGCTCGCGATCAGCATCTTTCAGGTCGTCACTTCAATCCAGGATATGACGCTGACGTTCATCCCGAAGATGGTCGTCATTTGTCTCGTCACGCTGCTCCTGCTGCCCTGGATCGTAGAGCGAATCGTAACCTTCACGGTGAATCTGCTCGGACACTTCTCGGTCTACGCGGGCTGAAGCGATGACGAGCTACGATCTTTCGCTCGGAATCATCGTTGGATTCCTGCTGACAGTGGCTCGGGTGGGAGGGCTGGTCACGTTTGCCCCCTTCTTTGGAGGGAGCATCGTGCCGATGTCGATTCGCCTGGTGCTGGCGCTCGGTCTGTCCTGGGCGGTCTTCCCGGCTGTCATGGACAGCTACACGACGATTCCGGTGGGGCTGTTGGGACTGGCGGTGATGACCGGCAAGGAACTCCTGGTCGGATTCCTGCTGGGCTTCTCCGTGAAAATGGTGCTCGCTTCGCTCGACGTGGCAGGGCACTTGATGGGATTCCAACTCGGCTTCAGCTTCATTCAGATGGTCGATCCGCAGACCCAGGTCCAGAGTCCCTTCATGGCCAGTTTTCTGAACCTCATCGCCGTGATGATCTTCCTGGGGATCGACGGGCATCACTGGATGATCCAGGCCGTGGTCGAGAGCTATCGGGTGGCCGGCCCCGGCTTTCAGGTTTCGGGAGCACTCGTCGCTCAGCTGGTCACCTCTCTGGGGCAGTTGTTCATCCTCGGGCTCCAGCTGTCGGCGCCTATCGTGGTGATGCTGTTCATTGTCGACGTCCTGTTCGGCATCCTGGGACGAACGGCACCTCAGATCCACATCCTGATCGTCGGACTGCCGGCCAAGTCGCTGATCGGCTTTACGGTGTTGACCGCCATCGTCTACAGCTTCATTCCGTTCCTGGCCCACCACCTGATGGGCATTGGACAGGAGCTGGAGACCTATCTGAAACTTCTGCGGAGCTGAGATGTCGGACAAGGGGGATCGGACTCAGAAACCGAGTGCGCGCAAAAGGCGCAAGGCCAGGAAGAAAGGGCAGATAGCGCGCAGTCGTGAGGTTCCATTTGCCCTTACGTTCCTGATCCTCGTCCTGGTGTTCGCCTATCAGGGCGCCAATTTGCTCCGCCGCCTGGAGGAACCGTTCCGGTCGTTCTGGGCAGCGGGGTTCGGAGCGGAGATCACGACGGAAACAGTCTCCCGGATCTTCATTCAGCTGGGATGGTCGGTGCTGACGCTGGCCGGCCCGATCCTGGCGCTCACCTTCGTCCTCTCGGTCGGCGGTCTGGTTGGTCAGGGCGGGTTCGTCTTCTCGGGGGAACCCCTCAAGCCGACAGTGCACAAGCTGAATCCGGCCAAGAACGTTCAGAAGATCTTCTCCAAGAACGGGCTCGTCCAGCTGGCTCGAAGCCTGGCTCTGGTCGGCATCATCGTCTACCTCAGTTTTTCGGTCCTGCGCGACCATCTCGGTGACTTCGGGCTTCTGGCCGCTATGGATCTCGGATCGATCCTGACGGTCTGGGGAAGCATCCTCTATCAGGTCTGTCTCCGGATCGCCATTCTCCTGGTCATTCTGGCCGCCGCCGACTTTGCCTTTCAGCGCTACCAGCACGAAGAGAATCTGAAAATGACCAAGCAGGAGGTCAAGGACGAGTTCAAGGACACCGAGGGCAATCCGGCCGTCAAGGGACGCATTCGCCGCCTTCAGATGGAGATGGCTCGACGCCGCATGATGGCGGCCGTCCAGGAAGCGGATGTGGTCGTCACCAACCCGACGCACTACGCCGTCGCTCTGAAATTCGACATGGAGGTCATGGCCGCACCGGAGGTGGTCGCCAAGGGCTGCGATCTCGTCGCACAGCGCATCAAGAAGATCGCCGTGGAACATAAAGTGCCGCTGGTCGAAGATGTCCAACTGGCACGCGCCCTCTACCAGGCCGTCGAAATCGGCGAAGAAGTTCCCGTCCAACTCTACCGGGCCGTCGCGCAGATCCTGGCCTATGTCTACAAGCTGAAGAAGACACAGTGGCACTGATGGCTCGTGCAGCCGATCCGATCTGGATCACGGCCCGTCCAGCGGATTGACGGATGCCGCATGGACCCAGGCCAGGACCTCGCCGGGCCCGGGCGTGGGTTCTTGAAGCTCTTTCAGCCCGAGTAGATCCGGCACTCCGTCTCGCGCGGAGACCATCGTCCTTATGCGGTCCCCCCGGAAAGCGCCGGCGTTCGGGCTTTGCCCGGTTTCCTCTCACTTGCCCGCCGAGAGGCGTTCAAGAGCATGAGCGCGATCTGGCTGGATTTCGAGAATCTCCGACAGTCGCGTGATGTCGAGCAGGTGGCGAAGCCTCGGCGCCAGGCCGGCGATGACCAGACGCCCATCCCTCTTCGCAAGACTGATGTGTGCAGCCACGATGGCTTCAATCCCCAGGCTGTCGGCGTAGTCAACTCCGCAGAGATCGAGCACGACCGCAGATCGACCTTCGTCGGCCAGCGCGCGAACTGCTTTGGTCAGTCGGCCTGCCTCGTGGTCGACGGTCAGTTTCCCCTCGAGGGTGAGAACGGGCAGGCCGCCAACCCATTCGGTTTCCAATGACATGCGTGTTCCTCCCGGTGATTCCGCTTCAGGGAGACTCCCGAAGGGGACCACCCTCTTTCTCCTAAGGTCCTCTCCTTTGACAGCCGTGTCAATCGTACTCTCGATCCGGCAAATAGCGAGTATTGTGGAGATCCCCAAGATCAGACCCGGACGGCCCTGCCGCGCTCAGCCTGAGCCGGGCAACGCGACTGCACGAAAGAAAGTCCGCCGCCGTCAAAGTCCCGTCACCTGGCCCATCGTGTTGACGGATTGCCCGGGAGACCGGATGGGCCGAGCAATCAGTGCCATACGCAGGAAGAGCTGCCGGTGTCAAACGCGGAAAACCCTTTGAAAACAGTGGTCTTGGATGAAGCAGAGGGCTTTCTTTCACGATGAGTTTCGGCCGCCGGCGGGGACCGAATCGCAAGTGGCATGGGCCTTGCTTATCCACCATTCCGGAAAGACCGAACCCTCTCGAGTTCGGGCACTGGGGGAGAATGAGCACGAAGGCGACACCACTGGCGATCGGAACGTTGATCACGGCCAAGCGCAGCGACCTGCTGATCGGCTTCGCCGTCATCACGATCATTGCCGTCATGCTCATTCCGATCCCCCCGTTCCTCCTCGATTTTCTGATTGCAGCGAACGTGACGATCGCCGTCATCTTGCTGCTCCTCTCACTCTACATCTCCGAGCCCGTGGCATTCTCAGTCTTTCCCACGGTCCTCCTGATGGTGACGCTCTACCGCCTTTCGCTGAACGTCGCCAGCACGCGGCTGATCCTGCTGAACGGCAGTCAGGGTACGTCGGCTGCCGGTGAGGTCATCCAGTCTTTCGGACAGTTCGTGGTCGGCGGTAACTACGTGGTCGGCTTCGTGGTCTTCCTGGTTCTGATCGCGATTCAGTACATCGTCGTCAACCATGGTGCGGTCCGTACTTCCGAGGTCACGGCACGCTTCACACTGGACGCCATGCCGGGCAAACAGATGAGCATCGATGCGGATCTCAATGCCGGGCTCATCGACGAATTCGAGGCCCGTGAACGGCGCGACCGGGTTTCCCGCGAGGCCGAGTTCTATGGCGCCATGGATGGGGCGGTCCGCTTCACGCAGCGCGACGCCATCGCCAGCATCATCATCGTAGCGATCAACATCATCGCCGGATTCTTCATCGGTGTCGTCAGTCACGGCATGCCCTTGATCGAAGCTCTGAAGACGTACACGATCCTGACAATCGGGGATGGGCTGGTGACCGCCATTCCGGCGCTGCTCGTCTCCGTCACGGGCGGCGTCATGACCACGCGGGCGGCCTGCCAGTCCGACTTGGGCGAGCAGGTCAGCAGTCAGGTGTTCTCCGACCCCAAGCCGGTTGTGCTCGGGGCGGTCGTGCTCTTCCTGATCTCGTTGATCCCGGGCCTGCCTTTTCTGGCCTTCTTCGTCCTCTCTGCGGTCGTCGGTACCGTGGGCTTGCGCGTGGCGAAGAAAAAGCGTGAGACGGCATTGCTGGTCGATCAGATCCAGGAAGAGGAGCCGCCGCCTGCCGAGGAAAGTGTCGAGAAACTGCTTCGAGTCGATCCTCTGGGGCTGGAACTCGGATACCAGCTGATTCACCTCGTCGAAAACAAGCCGGGCGGCGACTTTCTGTCACACGTGAAGTCGATCCGCCGGCAGCTTGCCACCGAGCTCGGCGTGGTCATCCCACCGATCCACATCACCGACAATCTCCAGCTCAAGCCGAAGGAATACCGCATCCTTCTCAAGGGTGTCGAAATCGCACGCAGCGAGTTGATGCCCGGCCACCTGATGGCGATCCATCCAGGCCGACCGACCGAGAAGATCGAAGGCATCCCGACGCACGAGCCGGCCTTCCGTCTGGAGGCGCTCTGGGTTCGAAACGAGCAGCGCGAGAAAGCTCAACTGGCCGGTTTCACGGTCGTCGAGAACACGACCGTCCTCTCCACGCATTTGACCGAGACGATCAAGGGTGTCCTCAATGAACTGTTGAGTCGTCAGGAAGTCAAGACCCTGATCGACGGCGTCAACGAAACGCATCCGAAGGTGGTCGAAGAGCTGATCCCCGCTGTAATGACCGTCGGGGAGATTCAGAAAATTCTCCAGAACCTGCTGCGCGAGCGGGTCTCGATCCGGGACATGGTGACGATCCTGGAGACGCTGGCCGACTTCGCACCCCGCACCAAGAACATCACGCTTCTGACCGAATACTCGCGTCAGGCCCTGGGCCGTTCGATCTGCCAGTCCTTCATCAGCGAGTCGGGGGAAATGAAGGTTCTGACACTGTCCCGCGAGCTGGAGACCATCCTCTCGAACGCGGTGACCGTCACCGAGCTGGACAACTACCTGTCTCTCGATCCGGCTCAGGCGCGGTCGATCCTCATGAAGGTCCAGAAGTCAGTCTCTGAAAAGACCTTCGAGGGCTACCCGATTCTGCTCGTGCCGAGCAACATCCGGCTCCACGTGCGCCGTTTCCTCGAGCATGTCCTGACCAATCTGGTGGTGCTCTCCCATAACGAGATTCCTCCGCACGTCAAGCTCGTCAGTTTAGGAGAAGTTGCATGATGAGAATCAAGACCTTCACCTCACAGTCGGTGCCCGAGGCCTTGAAGATGATCAAGGAAGAGCTCGGACCCGGAGCGGTCATCTTGAAGACCAACCGGACCGTCAAGAAGAAGCTGTGGGGACTGCTGCCGTCGATGGCCTATGAAATCACCGCGGCCGCGGATCCAACGTCGACCATCGCAGGCAATCTGGCGGAGCAGGGCACTCTGGCGACTTCCGCGGCGGATTCGTCGGTCGGTGTCGCACTGGCCGAACCTCCGGTGCCGGCATCCAGGAAAGCGCTGGAGACCTATGAGGTCGCTCAGACCGCTCCCCGTCCGACGAATTCCAAGCCGGCGTCCGAAGAACCGGAGTCCCCTTTTCCGGGGGTCACTCGCGCTCGAGCGAGACTGGAGGATCGTTGGGTGGAGCAGTTCGATCGCCTGGGTGACGACATCCAGAGTCTGATCCGTCTCGTCACTCACCAGCGAGCCAACGATGCCATTTGTTCGCTCTTCTTACGCGACGCTTCGGTCGCCTCCGAATTTCAGCAGCTGATCTGGCAAGGTGAGGATCACGATCTGGAGTGGCGCAAAGCCGCCTACGGCGAGTTTCAGAAGCTCATCCAGGAAGGTGTCGAAGAAAGTCTTGCATTCATGCTGATCCGGGACGTTACCCGCAATCTGCCTTCCGACGGAGATGCCGGCGATCGCCTGAGAATCCGGATCAACAGGGCGGTTTCCCGCTTGGTCCAGGTCTCTCCGATCGATCATGCAGGCGGGCCTCGGGCCTGCATCTTCATCGGACCTACGGGGGTCGGCAAGACGACGACCATCGCCAAGCTGGCCGCTCGATTCGCCCTGAAGGATCAAAAACGGGTCCGTCTGCTGACATTCGATACGTACCGGATCGCCGCCGCCGAACAGCTCAGAACCTATGCGGATATCATCGGGATTCCAGCCAACGTCATCTTCTCGATCCAGGAGCTCGACGAGGAGGTATCGAAGGCCGGACCGAACGAAGTCCTGCTCATCGACACGACCGGCCACAGCCACAAGCGCATTGCGGAATACCAGGAGCTCTCGAGCTACGTCCGCGAACAGGAGCGGATTGAGAGGCATCTCGTCATGAGCTGCACGACACGCCAGGACGACCTGCGCGAGATCGTGGCCTGCTTTTCCGTCTTCCGACCCGACAAGCTCATCTTCACAAAGCTCGATGAGTCTTCCAGCTTCGGCGTCATCCTGAATGAAGCCATCCGCGCCAGCAAGCCGATCTCCTACCTGACGAACGGGCAGGACGTAGCCGAGGATCTCATCGTTCCGTCCCAATCGACCATCGCGGATTTCTTGGTCCCGATCAACTAGCGACGAGCCATCGATATGAAAAGCGAAATGATTGACCAGGCGACAGAGTTGAGAAAACACGTGGAACGCTTGAACTGCGTTGGGACGAACGAGAAACCGTCGCGCTGCCAGGTCATCGCGATCACCAGCGGAAAGGGGGGAGTAGGAAAGACCTATGTGGTCGTCAACCTTGCCATCGCACTGCAACGGGCGGGCAAACGAGTCGCCATTCTGGACGGCGACTTCGGTCTGGCCAACGTCGATGTCCAGTTGGGGCTGACACCCAAGTACCATCTGGGTCACGTGATCGAGGGGGTGCAGACACTGCGTTCCATCATGGTCACGGGTCCGGAGGGAATCCACATCATTCCCGCCAGTTCCGGAATTCAGGAACTGGCCACGATGGGGGAGCGGCGTCGACAGACGATACTTGGCCAGCTGAATGACCTGCTGCGGGAGTATGACTTCATCCTCATCGACACGGCGGCCGGCATCTCGGACAACGTGATCCGGATGCTCAACGTCTCGAGGCGGGTCGTCGTCGTCTGTGCGCCGGAACCGACCGCGATCGTCGATGCGTACGCGCTGATCAAGGTCCTCATGCGGCGCGACAAGGGAAAGGAAGTCCTGCTGCTGGTCAACTCCGTCCAGGGCTCCCTGGAGGCGGAAGAAGTGCACAAACAGCTCTCGAACGTGGTGGAACGCTTCCTCGGGTGCAAGCTGGGGTATCTGGGTTCGATCCCCCGGGACACCCGCGTCGCCGAGTCCGTGCGCCGCCAGAAGCCGGTGCTGATCAGCTATCCGAAAGCGGTGGTGAGCCGAAACATCCTGAAGATCGCCGAAACGTTGATGCAACGTCCCCCGGTGGTAAACGAACTGAACCGTTTCTTAGAGTACGCGGGTTAGGGTCATGTCTGCAAACTCAGTTAAAGTCGATACTTATCAGAATCAACAGGTTGAGGAACGAAACCAGGTCATCCTCGAGCACCTGCCGCAAATCCGGTATATCGCGCAGCGGATGGCGATGCGGCTGCCTCCCGAGGTCCAGTTGGAGGATTTGATCAGTTCCGGTGTCATCGGGCTTCTCGATGCCTATGAGAAATTCGATCCCAGCAAAGGAGTCAGTTTTCGCACCTATGCGAGCGTCCGTATACGGGGCGCGATCCTGGACAATCTGCGGGGGCTCGACTGGGCTCCCCGTGACCTGCGCAGCCGCAGCAGGGAAGTCGAGCAGGCCTACGGACGGCTCGAACAGATACATGGCAGGCCGGCCACCGACGAGGAAATCGCGCGTGAGCTCGATCTCGCACTCCCTGCCTTCCATTCTCTGCTGGATCAGCTCAACGGACTGACCATCGGGCATTTCAGGAGTGGCGATGACGAGGGCGAGGGTGTGGATGCCGACAATCTTCCCTTCTTATATTCACCGATCTCACCGGTGGACTCGCCCTTCGAAGCGATGGGCAAAGTGGAGATGCGGGAGTTGCTCGGCCGATTCATCCAGCAGCTTCCTGAAAGAGAGCAGCTCATCCTGAGCCTCTACTACAAGGAAGAGTTGACGATGAAGGAGATCGGCCAGATCTTGGGCGTCAACGAATCACGCGTCTCGCAGCTGCACACGCGAGCCGTCCTTCGACTCCGGGCCAAACTTCAGGCCGTTTTGAAGCGGCGTGAACCGAGGAAGTAGATGTCCGAAAAAGTCCTTTCTCAAGAAGAAATCAGTGCTCTGCTCGAAGCGATCGGGACCGATCAGGCGTCGCCCGGCTCGGCCGAGGCCGATGCGAAGAGTCCCCGGCCGCGTTCGGGGCTCGAGCTGGCTGAGCGGGAGGGCTATATCTTTCCCATGGCCAAGGCCACCGAGATCAGCAAGGACGTGGAATCCTCCCTGGCCCTGATCTTCGATGCCTTTGCCCATAAAGGGGGTGCAGCCTTCTCGAACGCGCTGCGTACCCAGGTGGCCTTCCGGCTGCATGAGCTGGAACAGATCTTTTACGGAGACTTCATCGAAAGTTTGCCGGAACCTTCCTCGATCTGGTACCTGGCATTGAGCCCCCACAATCTCCACATCGCCGTCTGTTTCGAACCGGAACTGGTCGGCCAGATCGTCTCGGTGATGCTCGGTTCTACGGGCGCGGCGGGCCCGCCGAGGGCTCGGACCCAGATCACGGAGCTCGAGCAGGCGATAGTCGAAAACGTCGTCACCATCTTCTGCCAGGAACTCGCGCAGGCCTGGGGTCGGGTCAATCCGATCGAGATTACCGTGGAGAACCGGGAGACCCGTCCTCGTCTTTTGCGGATTTACCCGGCTAACGAGGTCATGATCACGCTCGGCATGTCGATGAAGATCGCCAGCGCCGAAGGGACGATCTACTGGGGAATACCCAGCGGGTTGCTCAAGACGCTGCAGGAAAGCCAGAGTCACCAGCATCAGATCGAGAACAAGGAACAGCAGCAGGATCTGATCAGTCGAATGGGGAGCCACGCCCTTGGCTTCGGCACGGTCCTCGAGGCCGAGCTCTGTGAGACGTCGGTTTCCATCTCCGACCTGTTGAGCGTGCAGCCCGGTGACGTGATCTCGCTGGATCATCTGGTAACGGACCCGACCTTCGTTACGGTCAACGGGGTCCGGAAATTCACGGGGGATGTCGTCGTTAACAACGACCGGAGAGCCATACGATTGGCGAGTCCGAACTAGAGGGCGAGCGAGGTTGGATTATGAAAGCCAAAGACGACAGTGATTCGAAGAGAAGTACTCAGTCGAAAGCCGAGGAACAGAAGCCGCCGGCAGCCGAAACCGAGGGGCAGGAGATCGCGATGGTCGACGAAACGGATGCGGATCTTATGACCTCATCGGAAGCGATGCCGGGGCCTTCGGACAGGCAGGACCGAAGCACGACGGATGCGAATCCGGAGTTTTCGGGGAATATCAAACGGATTCTGGATATCCAGCTGCCCGTGACCGTCAGTTTCGGTAGCACGACCCGCTCACTCGAGGAAGTCCTCAAGATGATCCCGGGAACCCTGATCGAGCTCGAGACGACTGCGGACGAGCCGGTTATGCTCAAGGTCAACAATCGGGTCTTTGCCTGGGGAAAGGTTGTGGACGTCGACGGCTACTACGGAGTCGAAGTGACGGAGATCGTCGGTCAGGTAGATCGGATCGCGACTCTTGGAGAACATTGAGATGATCACGATACAGGGCGTCGAGCTGGATCCCATCCTCCTTGCCTGTTTTACCTTGATCGTCGCCTTTCAGTACTGCGTGTTCCGGGTCCTTTCGACGCGTCAGAGACTGGGTTTGGACAACCTGCTCCAGACACTCGACGGACGAATCAGGAGATCTAGTGAGATGGAACGGGCCGAGTTGGAGTCCCTTCTCCAGCGACTGACCGAGGAGCAGAGGCAGAACCTCGATGCGCTCAGGAACCGTCTTGTGGAGAACGAGCTCAGGCAACAGGCCGGGCTGAAGCGGTCGGACTGCCCCTCGGGTGGCCGTCTCGACAAGCGGCACCAGGTGATGTCCCTGGCACAGATGGGATTCGACAGCCGTGACATCTCGAGGAAACTGCGCTTGAGCCGCGGTGAAACGGAGTTGCTGCTCGGATTGTGCGAGCGCTTCAGAAACGTGGAGACCCTGGATGGCGAAAGAGCGTTGTAGCAACTGCTCGCAGACCGCCCGTGCTTCGCTCTCGAAGCTGCTCGGCCGGGGCGGCATCGAGTTCGAACAGGAGTGGCTCTGTTCGAGCACCTGTCTGCGTGCAGCCGTGGGAAGGATGGTCTCCAAGAGCCTCGGCTTTCCCATTCCGGAAGTAGATCAGCATCACAGGCTCCGCATTGGCACGATCCTGGTCCAGCGGGGGGTGATCACGAGCGAACAGCTTGCGGAGGCCATTGAGCGGCAGAACGCCGAGGGCGGCACGATCGGCAGTCAGATTCTGAAACTCGGTTACTGTTCGGAAAACGAGCTGACCGCGTCGTTGAGCGAGCAGCAGGGGGTCCCCTGGGTCGGGGACATCAAATCTCGTCCGGGTCTGGCCGTGGCGGAACTCGTGCCCCCGCGACTGTGCCGCGACTTCAAGGTCTTTCCCTTCGATTTCGATGAGGAATCGCGACTGGTCTTTCTGGCTGCGCGAAGCCCGATTCGCATCCTGCTCGTGCACCTGTTGCGACGAATGCTCGATCTGCAGGTCCGGGCTTTCATACTCACGGACGGGACCTTCGATCATCTGTTCGCGGAGTTTCTCGCGCGCAAGCGATCGATCCCGGAGATCGAGATACCCTGCTCCCGTCGGACGGGAGAGATCGCCGACAGGCTGTGTGCCGAGGCGGATGCACACGGAGCGCGCCGCATCATGCTGGCTCGCTACGAGCAGGCATTCTGGGCCCGGCTGGGCCGAGGCAAACGCTGGTTCGACTGTTTTCTCATCCTGCCGGACTCGGATGGAATTGCCGGGTCCCCTGGGCAAAGTTTGCCGATGGAATCGGTGACGGAGGTTTAAGTCCCTTGTTTTCAATGACCTCGTCTGTGGCATCCGACGTGCTGAAAGGAAGATTGCAATGAGTCACAGCATTTACATGGCCTATGCGGGTCTTCAAAGCCGGGCCGACGCGCTCGAACTGATCGGAAACAACCTGGCGAACCTTCAGTCGGCCGGATTCAAGCAGAAGCAATTCTACTTCCATGTCTTGAATGGGCTCCAGGGAGACGCGAGCGATCTGGGACAGGCCATCAACGGGCCGGTGGTCAAGACGCTCAACAGCACCGACTTTTCGGGCGGGAGTCTGATCGAAACCGGCGGGCCGCTGGATCTGGGCCTGAATGGAGACGGTTTCTTCGTCGTCCGCACGGATCGAGGCACTCTCTACACCCGAAAAGGCCATTTCGAGCTGAATGAGAAGGGCCAACTCGTCGATGAAAACGGGGGGCTCCTGCTTGCCGATGACGGTCGAGACGGGCAGCCCATCACGCTGCCTCCCGGGACGGTCGAATTCGCACCGAACGGCCAGATCAGCGTTGACGGAATCAGCGCCGGCACGCTGCGTCTCGTCTCGTTCGAGAATCTGAGGCAGCTGCAGTCGATGGGCGCCGGCCTTTTCAAGGCGCCGGACGGTGTCAGTCCAATTCCTCCGTCGCGAACCCGGGTCGCGCAGGGGTTTCTGGAGCAGGCCAACGTCAACCCGCTCACCAGCGTAACCCAAATGATCGATCTTATGAGGAGCTTCGAGTCGCTTTCGCAGGCGATCCGATCGATGACCCGCGACGTGGACCAGCATTTGATCAGTGAGCTGGCCAAAGTCTGAGTATCAGGAGAGGTGAAATGTTAAGAGCGCTCTACAGTGCAGCCAGTGGGATGGAAGCGATTCAGCTGAACATCGACAATATTGCCAACAATCTATCGAACGTCAATACGACCGGTTTCAAACAGCGACGCACACAGTTCCAGGATCTCCTCTATCAGAACATGGTGGCGCCGGGCAGCAGCGCATCCACCTCGACCGAGGTGCCGACCGGCCTCCAGATCGGCTTGGGGACGCGGGCCGTGTCGAACGAGGTCATCTTTCTGCAGGGCGACTACATCGAGACGGGCAATGAGCTCGATCTGGTCGTCGAGGGGAGGGGCTTCTTCCAGGTGCGGATGCCCGACGGACAGATCGCCTACACGCGCGGCGGGGCCTTCCATCTGGATCGGGACGGGAACCTGGTCACGGCAGCCGGCGATCCTCTCGAGCCCCAGGTCTCGATCCCCCGGGAAGCGACGACGATCAGCATCGCTTCGGACGGAACGGTCTCCGTGAACCTGCCGGGTCAAACCAACGCTCAGCAGGTCGGACGGATCGAGCTGGCCGTCTTCTCCAACCCCGCAGGACTGAACAGCATCGGACGGAACTTGTTCCTGCAGACTTCGGCCAGCGGGGATCCTGTGACCTCGAGCCCGGGCGAAAGCGGGGCCGGCACGCTGCTGCAGGGTTTCCTGGAGCAGTCCAACGTCAACGTGGTCAAGGAGATGATCAATCTGATCGTCAGCCAGCGTGCCTACGAGGCGAGTTCCAAGGTCGTGCGCACGGCGGACAACATGTATCAGAACGTCAACAACATGGTGAGGTAGAACATGACTCGGCTCTTTCGCACGGCGGCTCTTGCCGCACTGCTCATGACCGCGGCGGGCCTCACGGCCCGGGCCCAGGTGATCCGGATCCCGGATCGGGTCGAGGTGCGCGACGAGCACCTGAGTCTCGGGGATCTCGCTCCCGACGTGGGGAGGATGTTCGCGGACCTCTCCTTCGGATATGCCCCTTATCCGGGTCACGTACGTTGGCTGAACCGCTCCGAGGTCGCGTCGGCACTGAGGCGGGCCGGTTGCGACCATCCACAACTGGAGATGGCGGACAAGGTCCTTGTCACGCGGGCCAGTCAGATGCTGACGATGGAGATGGTGCGAGCCGCGGTCGACCAATACTTCGCTGCTGCCTATCCCCGTTTCGAACTCGAGGTGACGGAGCTCGAAGTGCCCCAGGATGTGGCTCTTCCCGCCGGGCGGCTGCAGTTGAGCGTGGAGTCGGCGAACGCCCTGACCCGGCTGGACGGGGTCACCTTGAAGCTCAAGATCACCGTCGACGGAAAGGCGGATCGAAGCCAGTGGGTCCGCCTTCGGGCTCGTGCCCGGGGACAGTTGGTCGTCGCGACCCGGCCCGTAAGCTTCGGTGAAGTCCTCAACCATTCGAATCTCCAGCTCGAAGAGCGCGATGTGGATCAGCTGGACGGGCTGTTGACCGACCTGGGGCAGGTTGCAGGTGCGGTCGCGAAACGGGCCATTCAGCCGGGCGATGTCGTCAGCGCACGCGACATCAATGAACCGGTGCTGGTCAAGCGGGGTGATCTCGTGACGGTGGTGGCCCGGCTCCGAAACCTGGTGATCAGCGCTTCGGCTCGGGCCCGCGATTCAGGAGCCAGGGGCGATCTGATCGTCGTTCAGAATCTCGAAAGCAAGCAACTTGTGGAAGCCAGGGTCGTCGGCGCAAATCGAGTCGAGGTCGTACTGGCAGGGAGCGGAAGATGAAGATACCCAGGATTCTCCTGAGTTTGAGTCTACTGGCGTGTGTTTCGGCCTGCGGTCCGGCCACCCAGGAGTCAACGGTTCGGCGCGGGCTCGAAGACTACGTTCGTCAGGCCGGATCGCTGAAGGTCGAGGATGGCCAGCAGAGCGGCTCCGTATGGACGGATCAGGCAGGCTACAGCGACGCGTTTCGGGACGTGAAGGCCCGCCGGGCCGGGGACATCGTCACGGTTCAGGTCATTGAATCGACGAGCGCGTCGAGCGAGGCTACGACGGCAAGCAGCAAGTCGAGGAGCATCGAATCCCAGGTGCCGAATCTGCTCGGGCTCGAGAAGAAGATTGCGGAGCTTCCCAGTCTGATCAGCGGAACGGGATCTTCAGAGTTCACGGGAGACGCTTCCACGAGCCGCAAGAGCGTGCTGTCCACGACGCTGACCGCCCGGGTTCTCCAGGTATTTCCGAACCGGAACCTGCTGATCGAGGGGAACCGGGAGGTGCTGATCAACGGAGAGCGGCAGCTCGTCGTTATGCGGGGCGTGATCCGGCCGAACGACATATCGCCCGCGAACACCATTCTGTCCTCTCGTGTCGCCGAAATGGAACTTCAGGTCACCGGCCGAGGGCTCGTCTCCGATGCCCAAAAGCCGGGGATCCTTTACAAGATCCTTACCGGGATCTGGCCCTTCTAAAACGATGAAAGCACGAATCGCGCTTCTGGTCCTACTGCTCGTTCCGGGATGGTCGGCCGCCCTGGCCGCATCCTCCCGGATCAAGGACATCAGCCATTTTCAGGGCGTCCGGGACAATCAGCTCCTCGGCTATGGTCTGGTCGTAGGACTGGATGGAACCGGTGACAGCCGGCAGACTCGGTTCACGACGCAGACTCTGAGCAACCTCCTGCAGCTCGAAGGGGTCGTCGTCGATTCTACGTCGATTCAGGTGTCGAACACGGCCGCCGTCATGGTGACCTCTACGCTGCCACCCTTTGCGCGCAGCGGAAACCGGATCGACGTGACCGTCTCGTCCATCGGCGACGCCGACAGTCTGCAGGGAGGCGTCCTGCTGATGACGCCACTCAAGGCCGCCAACGGCGAAGTCTATGCCGTAGCCCAGGGGGCCGTGTCGATCGGGGGGTTCTCGGTCCGTTCGACGACGGCGTCGGTGCAGAAGAACCAACCGACAGCCGGACGGATCCCTGAAGGTGCTTTGGTGGAGCGGGAAGTCCACTTCGCTCTCGACGGCCGACCCACGTTGCGGCTGGTCCTCGACGAAGCCGATTTCACGACGGCCAGCCGCGTCGCGGGCGTGATCAACCGGACGTTGGAATCGGGACTCGCCCATGCGCTGGACAGTCGGACGGTCGATGTCGAGGTGCCGGAGAACTACCGGAACCGGATGGTCGAGTTCATCTCCCGGATCGAGAATGAATCGCTCGAAGTGGATCACGTGGCCAAGGTCGTCTTCAATGAAAAGACCGGAACGATCGTGTTCGGAGGAGGCGTCAAGATCGCTCCGGTGACGATCGTCCATGGCTCGCTGACGGTCGAGGTTTCAACCGAGCTGCAGGTCTCGCAGCCGGCTCCCTTCTCCCGGGGGGGGCAGACGGCCGTCGTTCCCCAGGACACCGTGCAGGTGACGGAGGAGGAAGGCAAGAGTGTCTCGCTGCACGAAGGCAGCAGCATCGAAGAAGTCGTTCGAGCCTTGAACTCGATCGGCGCTACTCCCCGCGACATCGTCGCCATCATCCAGGCGATCAAGGCTGCAGGAGCCCTGCAGTCGGAATTGGAGATCATCTGATGTCTCTATCCGACGGCGGACCGGCGATGTTCAGCAAACGTTTCTTCTCCGGAAGGAGCACCTTCGTACGAAGCCAACCTGGAATAGGAGGCTGACGATGTCACTCGAACTCGACGCGCTCGCCCAGATGCAGTTCGCTGCGGCTTCCCAACGGAAGACCCAGGACCGCTCGCTCGAGGAGGTTGCCCAGGAATTCGAGTCGTTGTTCGTGCAGCAGCTCCTGACCGTCATGCGGAGTGGGCTCGGCGAGGACGGGCTCTTCGAGGGCAACACCGGACAGGACATGTACACCTCGATGATGGACCAAGCCTTGGCGCAGGCGCTGTCGGAGCGGGGAGGGATTGGTCTGGCCAAGCCGATTCTACAGAGTTTGCGGGACATGCAAGGAGATTTGGAGAAGGGAACAGACGCCGCTGCGACGGCCCGGTCGCCGGAATTGGTGGACTCGCTCGCTCAGAGATTTTCCCGGGCGCTCTCCGATTTCGAGGTCACGTCTCCGGTTGGTTGGCGCAGAGATCCTTTTACCGACGAGTGGAGGTTCCACAAGGGAGTCGATCTTGCGTTCGCCGAGGGGAGTCCCATCCGCTCCATGACCTCGGGGACGGTGGTCTTCAGCGGTGAGCAGGGAGGTTACGGCAATACGGTCGTGGTGGAAGGCCCAAACGGTGTGCGAGTCCGGTACGCCCACCTCAAAGAACTCGAAGTCAAGACAGGAGCCGATATCTCCAAGGGCCAGGAGATTGGTCTGGCAGGAAGCACGGGCAGGTCGACGGGTCCCCACCTCCACGTGGAGATCGAGCGGGGCGGAGAGATCATCGACCCGTCGGTCTGAGACAAGATGCGCGACGGGGTTTCTCATGTTCAGAGAGAAGGAGGAATGGGTAGGAAAGTGTCCTGGAGCAGTGAAGTCGGATCGTCACCGGGGCGGCGGAGGAGCTGTAACGGGGACGGTACAGACTGTGTCGGCGAGACAGTTCTCGGCGAAATCGACTAAAGTATGGAGGGACAGGTTCCGATAATTAAATTCGGAAACTGAGAAAACCCTGATTCTGAAGACGATCTCTGAGGATGATCTCGAATGAAGATTGATGGAAACAACCCGTATCTCAAGCCGGAATTCCAGCTTCAGCAACGGGAGGCGGCCTCTCAGCAGGAACGGCAGAAGGTCCAGGAACAACCGGAAGGTCAGCGAGACCGACTCGAGCTGTCGGTGACCGGAAAAGAGCTGCAATACCTGTCGCAGAAGGTCAGCGAAGCACCCGAAGTCCGGTCTGAGCGTGTCGCCGAAATCAAGTCCCGGATCGATGCGGGCACGTACGACATCAAGGCTCAGGAAATCGCCGAGGCGATGATCACCGGCAGCCTGATCGACAAGAGCATCTAGCTCCTGGCGGTCCTGGAATTCTCTGCTGCCGGGTCCCCTCGGTTCTGAACCAAGGAGGATGACATGATCAACGAAATCGATCAGGTTCAACCTCACTGGCAGCAGGTGGAGCGGGACCGCTCTCTCCAGAAACGCCGACACAGGTTCTCCTACTCGAAAACCTCCAAATCGAAATCCCGTGAAGAGGATGGTCCGGACGCCAACGATGCGGATCAGGAATCTTCCGGCAGAAGAGTGGATGTTCGGGTATGAATGTGTCAGCGGTTCTTGATCAATTGAAGCAGCTCGGCCGGCTCTACTGCAGACTCCTCGAGGAGGAGAATCACCGTCTGGCTCTTTTCGTGGAAGGCAACCTCGAACAGGTCGAGGCGAGCCGCATCGATGAAGAGCACAACCTCGAGGCAGTTCGGCGACTCCATGCTGCGCTGCAATGCGAGCTGTCCGAGGTGTCGCTCTCGCGGATCGCCGGGGCGCTGCCAAAAGAGCATGCCGACCTGCGGCAGGGTCTCGCGGATCTCGACCGGACGATGCAGGAGCTCAGACTCGCGATTCGACGCAGCCGGCGGTACCTCCAGAACTCCCTCTCCTACAACCAGGCCGTGGCCCAGAAGTTGTTCGCCGGGCACGCCAGTTACGATGGAGAAGGATTCGTGCGGTCCGAATGCCGGAGCC
Organism: uncultured Acidobacteriota bacterium; assembly: GCA_963823995.1. Taxonomy (GTDB): domain Bacteria; phylum Acidobacteriota; class UBA6911; order RPQK01; family JAPXNP01; genus JARRKC01. The sequence continues at coordinate 1,306,035 of CAWGNQ010000005.1, read as the reverse complement.
TGCAGAGAGGGATGAGGGTATAGACGATGGGCGGACTCTTCGGTTCGATTCAAATCAGCCTGCAGAATCTCTCGAACATGCAGACCGGGCTGAGCGTGGTCAGCGAAAACGTTGCCAACGTCAACACGCCCGGCTACAGCAGAAAGCGGATCATTTTCGCTCCCGGCCCCTACGATCAACGTCCTTACGGAATGCTGGGCACGGGAGCGCTCATCGACCGTGTCGAGTCGGTTCGTGACTACTTCCTCGAGTCGAGGATCGGACAGGAATACCAGGCGCAGGGGTTCTATGAAGGTCAGCAGTTCGGGGTCAACCAGCTCGAGACGATTATGGGAGCTACCGACGGATCGGGAATCTCCGGCCAGCTGACTCGTTTCTTCGACTCCCTCCTCGAACTGGCGGGTGAGCCCTCATCCTCGTCGTTACGGCAAGTCGTTCTCACGGAAGGCGACCAAGTGGCCCAGAGCATCCGCAGTACGGTTGCCCGACTCGATGCGCTCGACGAAGCCAACCGGGCTCGCCTCGAGGACTCGGTGAACACGGTCAATGTCCTGCTCGAGCGCATCGCCCAGGTCAATGAGAAGCTGCAGCCGGTGCTGAAGCGTGGACAGGACGGCGGGCCCCTGTACGACGAGCGCCAGCAACTGCTCAACCAGCTCAACGAGGAAATGTCGGTCCAGGTCTCGGTGGATGCATCGTACAACATGATCATCACGACGACCTCGGGGCGACTTCTTCTGATGGGCTCCGATGTCACCGGAATGTCGGCCCAGAAGACCATGGACGGCATTGCGATCATGTACGAAGGGACGGACATCGGTCAGGAGATCAGCGGCGGCAAGATGGGAGGGCTCCTGGACTTTCAGGGGTCGACGCTGGCCTCCACCCGATCAGCCCTCAACAGCCTGGCTTCGGAGCTCGTCTCGACCGTCAACAGCTCTCACCAGGCCGGTGTGGATCTGGACGGCAACGCGGGTGGAGATTTCTTCGGTGCGACGGCGGGAGACGAGGCGCGCAGTATTAGTCTGGTTCTGACCGACTTTCGCAACTTGGCGGCGGCAGCTCCGGGCGCCGGGATCGGGGACGGGACCAACGTCCAGGCCATGGCGGATCTGCGTGATTTTCAGGTCCCAGGATTGGGAAGCGAGACCTTCGGCGACTACTACTCCCAAATCGTGTTCGATGTCGGGATGGCTTCCCGGGGGATACAGACCAATCTCAACCTGCAGGAGAAGATTCTGGATCAGCTGGAGACGCAGCGAGAGTCGGTCTCCGGTGTCTCGCTCGACGAAGAGGCCGTCAATCTCATGCAGTACCAACGCGCCTATCAGGCAAGCTCGAAGCTGCTGCAGGTTCTCGACTCGCTGCTCGAGGAAACGCTCAATATCGTGAAGTAGGGATAGGGTGACGTATGAGGATTTCCGAAAACAGCATGGTCCGGGACTTTCTGAAGAACCTCGAAAGCGCGCGCCTGCGCTGGTTCAACTGGAGCCAGCAGGTTTCGACGGGCAAGAAGATCCAGAAGCCGTCGGACAATCCGGCGGACAGCGCCCGGCTGATCCGGATCCGCGACGAATTTTCGAGGATGAACCAGTACCTGCGCAATGTGAGCCGCGCCCAGTCGAAGCTCGGGACCGCCAGTTCGGCCCTGAATGCGCTGCGGAACCTGACCATCAGCATCTCGGAAAAGACCGGCTTCGCCCTGACGGGCACGACCAGCCAGGACAGCCGCGACGCCATCGCCCTGGAGCTGAGAGGTATGTTGAAGAACGTCGAGCAGATCGCCGCCACACGGGTGGACGGCCTCTACATCTTCTCGGGGAGCCGCGTCGATACCGCGCCGGTCGCCCAGGTCGGTGGGAACTACGCCTATCAGGGCGACGACCAGGCTCCGACGATCGAGGTCACCCAGGGTGCGAACATTCAGGTTGGTGTCCCCGGGAGCGAAGTGTTTTCGGATACGTCCGCGGATCTGTTGAATACGCTCAAGCAGTTAATCGACCAGCTGGAATCGGGTGACCTGACGGCGGCCCAACTCTCCCTCGGTGGAATACAGAATGCAGGCAAGGTCATCGACGCGGCCCGCTTCAAGATCAGTACGGGCATCAATCAGGCCGATAGTGCCGATACGCGATTGAACGGCCAACTGCTCGATCTGACCGCAGAGGTGAGTCGTCTGGAAGATGCGGATATGGCCGAGGCGATCTCGCGGATGGCCCAGTCCGAGACCGCACTGAATGCCTCGCTGGGGGCAGGTTCGAGAATGCGGCAGGGAAATCTGTTCGACTACATTGGCTGAGGCAACGACTGATGAAGGATTCGATCCACACCCCCAAGTTCGGCAACGTTGAGTTTGGTGAGTCCGACGTGATCCTCGTGGACGACGGTCTCCCCGGCTTTGCGATGCTGCGACGCTTCCTCCTGATCGAAAGCGAGCAATTTGCACCGATCAAATTCCTGCAGTCGCTGGACGATCCGATCATCTCTTTTCCCCTGATCGATCCTCGACTGGTGCGGGCCGACTACGAACTGTGTCTCGATCAGGAACAGCGGGCGGCTCTCGGTATGCTCTCCGCCGACGAGGCCCTCGCCTATTCGATCGTGACACTTGGTCGGGGCGCGGAAGAAGCGTCGGTCAATCTCTTTGCCCCGCTCGTCATCAACACCTCGAAAATGCGCGCGAGTCAGGTTATCCTATTAGACAGCGAATACTCGGTTGCCGAGCCGCTGCTGAGAGGATAGATGCTCGTATTCACACGCAAGTCCGGTGAGAGTCTCATGATTGGGGACGACATCGAGATCCGGATCTTGTCGGTCGGCAGCGAGCAGGTGCGGGTCGGAATCAGTGCCCCCCGTCGAATCCCGGTGCACCGCCGCGAAGTCTACGACGCCATCGTCGAACAGAACCTGAAAGCAAGCAAGTCCGAGGCCCCAAGCGATGAGCTGTTGAACCGTCTGCGGGTCAACAAGCGCTGAGCATTCCTCGTTGTATGGATCCAGCGGTCAGGGCATCGATGCGATCGACACCGCAAGCGCGGAGTCTGGCTTTCGTCGTGGCGCGTCTGACATCGTCGCGGCTGCCCAATAAGCAGTTTCGGAGGATCGGCGACCGTCCCCTGTTGGAGTGGACCATCGAAGAGCTTCGGCGTTGCCGGAAACTGGACGGGATCGTTCTGGCCACGGCTGAGGAGCCGGAGAACGAGCCGCTTCGGGAATTTTGCAGGACGCGCGGGTTGGAGTGCTTCTGGTTCGATGGGGACGTCAACCATGTGACCACGCGGCTGAGACGGGCGGCCGAGCACTACCGGGCGGACATCGGCGTGCTTGTCAGCGGCGACTGCCCTCTGCTGCAGGCGGAGGCGATCGATGACCTTATCTCCGCCCTGGAGCGAAACGAGGATGCGGATTTCGTGCAGCTGGCCGGCCGGACCGATCCGCCGGCACTGCAGGGTGTCGTCATCTCTCGGACGGCCGCCTGGCAGTTGGCGGACGATCTGGCGGATCGCCCCGAGTTGAAGGAGCATCAGTTTCCGCTGCTGGCCCGGCGTCCCGACCTCTTCCGGCCCCTCCGGGTGGAACTTCCCGACGATTTCTGTCTGCCCTATCATCGGCTCTCGGTGGACACGGCCGCCGACCTCGAGTTCCTCAACGTCGTGTGGGGCCGCCTGCGGGAGGGCGGGTGCGCGTTCAATCTGCGTGAGGCGGTAAGGCTTCTGAAGGCCTCACCGGAATTGCGGACGATCAACGCTCACGTGCATCAGCGGAAAGTCGACGAGACGCCCCGATCGGTACTCTGCGTAGCGGATGCCGGGGGCGCCTATGGGTTCGGACACCTCACGCGCTGCATCGAACTGGCCTGGCAGATCGTAGAGCGACTCGGCTGGCCGGTCCGTTTCGTCGTCGACCACGAAGACGCGGCGGCACGGCTTGAGGAAGCGGGATTCGCCTTCTCGTGGGGAGCTTTCGGGAGGGAGTGTCGCCCGGAGGGTCGGGCGGTGCCGATCTTCGAGGGGCGATTCTCCGATCACGACCTCGTCATTCTGGACATCTTCGATCAACGGGGCCCGGAGCCGGGCTGGCGAACGAGCCATGGCATCGGCGGTCGGGTCGCCGTGATCGAGAACTGGCGCGACTGGATCGAAGAGACGGACCTGGTGATCGGACCGAACGTTCTTGGTCGGGGCCGCGACCGGCTGCGAGCGGACCGTCCCAGATTCGTGGAGGGACTCCCATATCTGATCCTGCGCCGGGAAGTTCAGCGGAAGGCGGCGGTCGGGAGAATTCCAGAGATCGACCTCCTGGCGTATCTGCACGATCCGGCACGGCAGGAGCTGATCCGTCAATGGGCCGAGAAGGCAGGACTTCGAGCCGACGTGCCGTCCGGATATTCGGGCGATTTCCTGGATCGGCTTGCGAGATCGAGGATTTACCTGAGCGGTTTCGGCGTGAGCTTCTACGAGGCGCTGGCGCTGGGCGTGATTCCGGCCTGCTGGCCCGACACCGCGGCACACCGGGAGGATGCTGAGAGATTCTACCGCTGGTGGGGAGTCAGTCCGCTGATCGTCGAATCGGTTGCGGACCTCGACGATGTGCTCGCGGCGGCCCGACGCATTACGCCCGATTCTCTGCCGAAGATCGTCGACGGCACTCCGGCCATCGTCGAAGAGCTGAGAAGACTCTCCGAGTCTTCGTGATCCGTTGAAGGACCGTGCATGAACGTACTGATCACGAGCATCTCCCGGAAGGTCCCGATGGTGAAGGCCGTTCGACGCGCTCTCGACAGGATCGTCCCGGAGGCGTTGCTCTACGGGGGAGACTGCGATGCCGGAGCCATTGCGCGGCGGTTCGTCGATGAGTTCTGGGAGATGGAGGAGGACAATTGCCTGAGGGTCGAAGATTTCCTGGACTTCTGTAAGTCGCACGATGTCCGATGGATCATCCCGTCCCGGGACGGAGAACTTGTTTCTCTGGCGGTCTGGCGGAAGGAGTTGGCAGCGGAGGGTATCGACGTGATGATCAGTCCTCTGGAAACGGTCAAGGCATGCGTCGACAAGCTCCATTTCTACGAACGGCTGAAATCCCTGGGCGAGGTCGTCCCCACGTTCGAGGATCCGGGTTCCCGGAACGATACTCATTGGGTCGTCAAGGAGCGGATCGGCGCCGGCAGTCGGAAGATCCTGCTGGACCTGTCGCTGAAGCGGGCTCGAAGGTTGGCGGGCGGGATGCGCGATCCGCTCTTTCAGCCGTTCTTCAAAGGGGTCGAGTACAGTATCGATCTGTACCGGTCGCGGGGAGGGAAGGTCTGGGGCTGCGTGGTCCGTACCCGGGATCGGATCGAGGACGGCGAATCCCAGGTGTCCACGATCGTTCGGCACGAGGCTCTGGAGAACGTCTGCCGGCGGGCGGCGAAGAAGCTGGGGATCACGGGCCACGCCGTCTTCCAGGCGATCGAGGATGGGTATGAGAAGCTCCATGTCTTCGAATGCAACTGCCGTTTCGGCGGAGCCTCGACCCTGAGTGTGGCGGCGGGGCTGGAATCATTCGAGTGGTTCTTCCGGGAAACCACGGAAGAGGGATTCAAGCCGAGGAAGTTCGTAAGGGGAACCCCCGGCCTGCGGCTGATCCGTTACCCGACCGACCGCATCGAGCAAGCGTAATCCAAACATCCCAGCCCGGGGAGGCAAAAGGTAGAGCAATCCAGGCGCATCCCAGCCCGGTGAGGGCAGGAGGCAGAGTAATCCAGGCATCCTTGCCCTGGTGTGTCAGGCAGGCTGCCAGCCTGCCCGCCTGCCCGGGAGGGCTGCGATCCTGAGGGAAGGGCAAATGACGAACGGTGACCCAAAAAGACCGAATGACGACCTCCAAAGTGCGAAGTGTTGCCGAGGTCCCGTTCGGCCCGGAATCAGTACGCGAACGTCAGTGAGTCGGCCCTCCCCGGTCGGTTCCGCACTTCGCACTTCGCACCTCGCACTTTCCCTTGGGTTTGTCCCGGAAGGAATAAGTGATGAGCACTTCGACCATTGAGTCTGTGAGGATCGGCGAAAAAGTCATCGGGCCGGGCCACCCGGTCTTCATCGTCGCCGAGATGTCCGCCAACCACGGCCAGAACTTCCACCGTGCGGTCGAGATCGTCAAGGCGGCGAAACAGGTCGGAGCGGACGCGATCAAGGTGCAGACCTACACCCCCGACACGATGACGATCGACTCGAATCGCCCGGAATTCCGCCACGAAGCGGGCTCGCTATGGGAGGGTAAGACGCTCTACGAGCTGTATCGGGAAGCCTGTATGCCCTGGGAGTGGCAGCCCGAGCTGAAGAATATCGCCGAAGACCTGGGGTTGATCTTTTTCTCGACGGCCTATGACCCGACGTCCGTCGACTTTCTGGCCGGAATGGACGTGCCGGCGATCAAGATCTCCTCGTTCGAGTTGGTCGATACACCGCTGATCGCGTATGCAGCCCGGACCGGCAAGCCGTTGATCGTTTCCACAGGAATGGGAACGCTCGAGGAGATCGAAGATGCCGTCGAGTCCGCTCGCAGCGGGGGATGCCGCGATCTGATCCTGCTGAAGTGTACGAGCGCCTATCCGGCTCCCCCCGAAGAAATGAACCTGAGAACCATCCCGGCTCTTTCCGAGCGCTTCCAGTGCCCCGCGGGCCTGTCCGACCACTCGACGAGCACACTGGCCGCCGTGGCCGGCGCGACGCTCGGTGTCCGTCTTCTGGAGAAGCACCTGACGCTCGAGAAGGGGCAGGGAATCGACGGCGGTTTCTCGCTCGATCCGGCGGAATTCGCCGAGACGGTGGCTGCTGTTCGCCAAACCGAAGCCGCCCTGGGTTCTGCGAAATTCGAGCCCACCTCGAGCGAACGCCAGAGCCGCCGCTTTCGCCGTTCCCTTTGGGTGGTCAAACCGGTCCAGGCCGGCGAGCCGATCACCGCCGACAACGTCCGCTCCATCCGCCCGGCGGGTGGCCTCCCCCCGTCGCAGTGGCCGCGGAAGAAAGGGAAGTCCTTTCGGAAATCCTCAGCCACCGCGAGGCCCCTCCGTGAAGAATAGGGGGAAGGCTATAGCCCGACGGAGCTGTTTGAAGTGCTGTTGACAATAGGCATACATTGTAAAAACGATCATTCCGAACCGGAAGGCGACTCGGGACTACATAGGAGGTCGATAATGGCCAAATTGGATGAAGACGAAACGGAGGCGATGCACAAGTTGTCGGCCGACCTCCGGTCCGGTCCCGTAGGGACCCCGCGAGGGTAGCCCGGTACGAAGTGCCGGGTACAGCGTCTCGTCTCATTACGGTCACAGTCCCGGAGGGACGGTTGAGGCGCCTCATCTTCAGAACTCGATCTTCTGAGATGACCTGATCCCGACCTTCGGCCTCAATTTGGTTTAGCCAGAAAGGACAGAAATGAAAGAAATGATATAAATGCTATATAATGGTTTCCATGCAAACGACTCTGCGCATCGATGATGAGTTGTACCGCGAAGCCAAAGCCGAGGCGGTTCGATCGGGAATCACCGTCACTCGGTTCATCGAGGAGGCACTGCGCCTCCGGCTGGCCAGCAGCGGTTCGGAACGTCGAGGCGGGGGGGAGTCGATCCGGGAGAGAGACCAACTGATGGAAGCGTTGCTGCAGGCGACCGCCCATTTCCGGATCGGGCCGAAGGCGAGCCGGGAAGAGATGCATGAGCGATAGCGCCTTCCTCGACACCAACGTCCTCGTCTATGCCGTCGAGACGGACGATGGGTCGTCTGCGAAGGGAAGAAGGGCTCGGAATCTCGTCAGGACCGAAGGAATTTGGATTTCGACGCAAGTGCTGGGGGAGTTCTTCTCGGCCGTGACCAGTTCTCGTCGCGCTTCACCGCTGACTCCAAAGGAAGCCATCGCCTGGATTCAATTCTGGAAACGACTGAACGTCAGTAACCTGACCACTCCGCACGTAGACCTGGCACTGGAACTGGTCCTTCAATACCGAATCAGCTATTACGACGCCCTCATTGTTGCGGCGGCCTCTCTGGCAGGCTGTGCGGTCGTCTACTCTGAAGATCTGTCCCACGGCCAGACATACGGCAATGTGAACGTTCTCAATCCCTTCCTCGAGAGCTGAGTGACCTCAGCCCGACCGAAGCAGCGACGCCGACAGTCTGAGCGCGCCCGCGATGACCTGGTGCATGTCGTAGTACCGATACTCGGCCAGCCGGCCCCCGATGCTCATCGGGAGTTTCAGCTTTTCGAGCTCGTCCCGGTATCGCCGGTAGCGCTTCCGGTTCTCGTCGGTGCCGACGGGATAGTAGGGAATCAGCCGGCGGTTCCATGTCACCGAGTACTCCCGGGTGATCAGGGTTTTCGGTGCGGACAGGGACTGGTCGAAGTGTTTGTGCTCGACGATTCGGGTGTAAGGGACTTCGGAGTCGGTGTAGTTGATGACGGCGTTACCCTGGAAGTCGTTGACGGGCAACAGTTCCGAATCGAACCGAAGCGACCGATACTCCAGCTCGCCATGCTCGTAGTCGAAGAATCGATCCAGGGCGCCGGTGTAGACGACGTGATCGTATCGGCTCAGCCAGCGCTCGCGGTCCTCCGAGAAATTGACGCCGTACTCCACCGGGATTCGGTCCAGCAGCCGCTCGAAGATCTGAGTATAGCCGCCGATCGGAATGCCCTGATACCGATCCCGGTAGTGGTTGTCGTCGAAGGTGAAGCGGACTGGCAGCCGTCGAATGATGGACGCCGGCAGCTTCCGGGGATCGGTTTGCCACTGCTTGGCCGTATACCCTTGGATGAACATCTCATACAGCGTCGGCCCGATCTGCGACAGGCACCACTCCTCGAGATTCGCCGGTTTCTCGATGGGCACCCTCTCTTGTTCGATCCGGGCCCGCGCCTCTGCCGGAGTCTTGACGCCGAACACCTGGTACATCGTGAACAGGTTGATCGGAAACGAATAGAGCTCCCCTCGATAATTCACCCGAGGCCGGTTGACGAAGTTGTTGAACTCGGCAAACCGGTTGACATAAGCCCACACCGCAGCGTCATTCGTATGGAAGATATGAGGCCCATAGACATGCTGATGACAGTCCGCCTCCGGGTGGTACTCGGTATAACAGTTCCCGCCAACATGCCCCCGCTCCTCCACGACCAGCACCTCACACCCGCCATCGACCAACTCCCGAGCGCACACCGCGCCGAAGAATCCGGACCCGACAATGAGAATGTGCTTTCTCAAGCTGTTGTCACCGATCAAAGTCTTCGTTTGCGGGCGCCCAGGACGTAATATTGTAACTGTATCGCGTCCCCCTGCCACCTCATGAGCGGGCACCCCTGCTATCGGGATGTCCTATTTCCAACTGTCACACCGCTTCTGGAGTCATTAGCTTGGTCTTTCCGGCAGACCTCGGATTAGGCACCCAGCATGGAATGGATGAAAGCACCAGCCGTCGACCCGCTCGTGTCCTATGGATCGATTCTTGCTTCCCATTTCCAGGTGTCGGCTGCGGCGAGGATTTGGGAAATGCAGGATTCGGCAATGGATCTCAAGCTCGGGTACCGGAAGCCCGCTCAGTCGCTGTGGCAAAACGCCGGCAAGGCAGTGGGAATGGCAGCTCTGTCCTGCGTACAATGCGTCACGAGTGAAATTGGGCCGGCTGGATCAAACCCGCCGCAGTTCGCGCTCGTCGGAATTTCGCCTGACCGCTGTCAGTATTTTGACTTCCCAGGCGACATCAACGAATTGGCAATGGCAGCGGAATAGGGCCGACAGCCGTCTTCCCGCGCCGAGGTATCGGCCGGGCGGCGGAGGCTACACACTGTTCAATGTGGAATCGATCGGAATGAACGAAGAGCAGAGAAACAAACGAACTCTCGAATCTCAGGAAGTCCCGTACTCAAAGTCGGCGCTCACGCCGGAAAGCAGGGGAATCCTGGGTCTGCCCGAGACAGCCCAGGACCACGCCAACCTCTCTTCGATGGTGAACTGGGCGCCCCTCTACCTACCGCTCTTCGAGCAGATGCAGCCGCGTACGATCGTAGAGATCGGCGCCGGGGAGGGAGACAACACCCGCTGTCTGGCCGCACACTGCATCAACGGCGGGGCAACGCTGCACGTGGTGGACACCCGTCCTGTTGAGGATCAGGAGCTGTCAGCGACCGGCCACGTCCACTTTCACCAGCAAAGGTCTCTGGATTTCCTTCGGGGATTCCGCGAAGCGGAGGTCTATTTCATCGACGGTGATCACAACTATGCCACCCTGCGGGAGGAAATCGAGCTGATCGCGGGATCCGAGAGCGCCCGGATGCTGCTCGTCCACGACACGGGATGGCCGTGCGGTCTCGTCGACTCCTTTCACGATCCCGCCACGGTTGAGGGCGAGGTCGGCTCTCATACCTGGGAGAAGGGGCCGCTGCCGTGGGAGACGTCACTCCACGAATCGGGATTCGCAGCAGGCTTCGTGGCCTGGCGGGAGCAGATCGGCGGAAAGCGGAACGGTCTCAGGCCGGCGATAGACGATTTCCTGGCGAGCCATTTGGACTGGAGCGGATCCTTCCACGCTCCGTTCTACGGTTTGGGGCTGCTCTGGAAGAAGGGCTCGTTTTCCGACGAGCTCCGGACGTACATCGAGGAGCTGATCAGGACCCTGGAACGGGTGGGGCCGGTCCTGGCGACCCTCGAGTGGAACCGGCTGCTGCAGCATCTGCAATGCCAGTTCGCCGGTCGCCAATGGGAATATCAGCAGCGGGTGATCCGAGCGCTGGCAGCCGAGAACGAGCGTGCCGGCCGGCTTTGGAAGAAACAGCAGGACTGGATCCAGCATCTCGAGGGGCGACTCCGAGAAAACGGAATCCGATTCTAGCCTCTCTCCGAAAATCAAGAAATGAGTCAAACGATGGCAAACGAACGATCTCAATTACTTCACGCCCATCTACGCGAATTCGAGAAGAGCGGCCGGCGCAGCCTGATCCTGATCGGCAAGCGCACATCCGTCGAACGCGCCCTCTCCGAAATGGACGGTCGCGCCCCGTCGAGGCTGAAGGTACTCTGCACGGACCAGCCAGGCAAGGCCGTGCCCGGGGCGGAGAGCCTCCATGCCGAGGGCGAATGGTGGGCAGGCATCGACGCGGCGGTGCTGGTGGATGCTGTCCAGGAAGACGTGATGGCGGCGCAGGCCACCGTCGGTTCGCTCAAGGATGAGGGCATCCCTGTGGCGACGGCATATGCCAGACAGATCTTCACTTCGGCTCCCGCCCAGCGCAACCAGGGGATTGACTACGGCGGTATGTTCACGTTGGCGGGATTCTTTGCCAGATCGCTCGGCACTGCTGGCGACTACTTCGAGTTCGGAGTCTTCGACGGCCGCACGATGACTTTGGCCTATCACACGCTCGGGCGCTTCATCCCGCAGATGAGGTTCATCGGATTCGACACATTCTCCGGAATACGGGGGGCGAATGCGAGTGAATCCAAGTTCCGCGACGGAAGCTATTACTGCAACAAGCCGACCCTGCTCCACAACCTGACGGTGGCCGGGGTCCCCAGGGAACGGGTCAGGATCGTGGAAGGAGACATCCGGGAGACCACTGCAGACGCACCGGCTCTTCAGGAAGAGCTCGGACTCTCACGCTGTCTCGTGGCAAACATCGATTGCGACGTCTATGCACCGGCAAAGGCAGCTCTGAATTTCCTGACGCGGCTTGTCGATTCGGGAACGCTTCTGCTGTTCGACGAGTATGACCAGTGGGCCGGAGACGCGAACAAAGGAGAGCGCCGGGCATTGCACGAATGGCTGGAGGAGAATCCCCAGTTCGAAGTCGAGCACTATCGGTCCTACGCGTGGGGCGCGCGAGCCTTCATCGTGCACCGGGTCGAATAGCTCGACAGTCGGTGCGGTCGTCGGTCGGGGATCGACCGGCCATTACAGCGGTCAGCCTCTCTTTTGATGAGCTCGACGACTTCGGGTGCGTCCAAGGCGTTCCATCCCGAACTGATACACCGTTCACAAAACGGATGGAGCCGTTTGGAGGCTTGGATCTCAGCAAAAGAATCTTCCGGCAAGCTCCGACCCGTAGACTGAAGGTAGGATCGGCAACACAGATCGACCCGTCCATCGACGTCGGCTACGAGCATATCCTCCCGGCAGCGACAGTCCGTCGACCTCCGCTCGAGCCGATCGAGGAGCCGTTGATAGTCCTGCGGGCCCCTTATGAGCCGGCGGGTCACCTGCTCGACCTGCTCGCCGTGTTTACCGTCCAGGTATTCGAAGATGGATTCGAGAGTGGGTAGGTACGCGAGATACGGATCGAAGGCGAATCCCAGCTCGGCGGTGAGTGAGGCCATTCGATTCAGCTCTTCACCCAGGTTATCGTTATACATGTGATAGCCCACAGAGACGCGCGTCCGCAGGTGGGGATTCATCGCGCGATGGGTGCTGATAAATCGCATGCTTTCCTTCACCAGCTCGACGTTTCCGCGAGTGTGCCCCCGACACAGTAGACTTCCTGGCTGAATCCCGACAATGAGATCTTGATTCCGCCGGGCTCGGCATCCAGCACTCTCGAGATGGCATCCCGATCTTTGATGTTGAGGTTGGTCGAAACTCCGACATAATCGACCCGGGTCCTGGCGATCCGGATGAACTCGTCAAGCGCAGGATGGAGTAAGGGCTCCGTCCAGTTGTAGAGCCAGAGCGAGATCTTTCTGTAGCCGGTCGCTCGGATTTCGGGAACGATCCGTTCCAGAATCGTCGTGAAGCGCTCCTGATCGAGTTTCGCGGCGTGGCTTTTCCGCAGCCCGGCACTGGACACGGGGCAGGACGGGCAGCGCAGATTGCAGGAGCGAACCGGGTCGATGATCAGAATGAAACGTTCTCGCGGACGGGTACTCTCGAGGCGACTCATAGTCCGGTTCTATCCTGCTCCCCCGCGGTCCCGCTGGACGCGAGGTAATTGTTCCATTTCGGTGCCTGCCACCGGCCCCGATCCGTGTTAGCGCCATGCCTCGAGATGGCGGCGCTGTCGTAGAATTCGAATTCAGCAAAATCATCGAACCAGTACGCCACCTGACGGCGCAGCTCATTGAATTCGTCCGTCGAAATGATGAGATCGCGGATTGGGAATGTCTTCCCACCGGTTTGAAAGAACTCCTTGCTTTGCCTTGTGATCATCTGTCGTAGAGTGAAGATCCCGATCCCGAACTGAAGGCAGAAATCAACGAAATCGATGACGTGGTCGATGTTCTTGCGAGTGATCACTAGGACGAGCCTGATCCGGACGTCCGTCTCATCCAGGATCCGGGCGATCGATCGAAAGATCTCCCCGGGCCGCAAACCATTTCGTTGAAATCGAGCGACCGATGGCATGAAGGTATCCATCGATATTGAAATGAGATTGAAGCCGATGTCTTGCAGAATGGTGGGCGAGAACTGCGCGAGAGTCCTGCCGTTTGTCTGGAGTGAGAACAGGTTCTGGTGACGGCCAAGTTCGTGGATGCGGCGGGAGATGTCCACGAACTCAGGATGTATCGTCGGCTCCATCCCGTTGCCGATGGTGAAGCGGTTGGTTCCATTTACCACCCGTTCGACGGTCTCGATCAGGTGAACTGCATGGATGAATGTGAGTTGATCGGCAGGTCTGGAGTTGCAGTACGAACAACGAAAATTGCAGTTCCACGTCAGGTCGATCATCACCTTTCGATAATGGAGCGGCTGGCGGGAAGCAAAATCCTTCAGGTTATCGGGATTGAAGAACAGCGTTTCCGGTGAATACCCGGGTGTTGCCAGATATCTCTGTCTCTCCGTATCTGGAAATGATTCCTTCGTCAAATACCAACCATGCATAGCTTCTCCTCGACTGGATTCAGATCCTGAGCCGCGTTCTTCGGTTATCTTCTTCTGTCCCTCTCTGCTCTTCCATTGCCCGAATGCGCTCAAAGAGCCTGGTTGATCCAGAAGTCCCGTTCTTCCTGGTAGCCCCATCGACCGAGCGTGTTTGCGATCTGGCCGGCAAATACCGAACCGATGGCGACGAAGGGTTTCTCCCGGGTGGCCTCACAGAGGATATTCGGGGAACAGATCGGGAGTTCATGCAGCGTCGATCCCCACCGTCTCTCGTCTGCATCGACGAAACACTTGACAGCGAAACCGCTTCGGTACAGGAGCCTGTGCGTCTTCTCTCCTCCGCCGCCGGCGCCCCAGACCACGATGGGACGCCCCTGATCCAGTGCGAGCCGCAGCCGCGACACCGGGACGTTTCCATCGGAATCCGTCGGGACGCCGGCCAACCGGAGGCTGGGGTGCTGTTCTTCGGTGAGCGCCCTGGCAAACTGCGATAGCAGCTCGACGCTGCGTTCCGGTGAGCTGAACGGCACGCTCCAGACATCGGAGTCCTCCGGAACCGGATCGAGGAACAGATTGCCGTCAGGCCGCCCGAAATATCGTCGGGCGACATCCTGGTTACCGTCATCGAACATCTCCAGGATCCGTAATCGATCGCGTGGAGGAATCAGTTGATGGCTGACGTGTGGGCCCTTCGAGCCCACTGCCGTCATCAGAGAGTCGACCATCGTGCTGCGAAGCGGCTTTTCCAGGGAAAGAGCATTGAGGGCGCGCACCATCAGCAGTGACTCCGCTGTCAGGCTGAGGTTGACGGCCCTTGGTGGAAACGTGAATCCGGAATGGTCCATCAGACCGATGCTCGCGAGGAAATCGGTGAAGATGTTGCCCCGAAACTGCTGTTTCTCGTAGATCCGAGGAATGACCGAGCCGGGCCCCAGGCATTCTTCCACGATCCCGAGAAACTTTCTGTGGTCCGCTCCACCGACTTTCAGGATCGGACTAACGAACTGCCAGAAGTCTCCTGAGTAGCTCGGGTATCCTTTGACAGCCTCGGCATAGACTGCCTGCAGGAATTCATCCTGCCGTCGGAGGTAGACGACCACTCGCAGCCGAAGATCGCGGGTGAGTTCCGCGAGCTGCCGGAATACCGGTTCCAAGTCCAACACCACTCCGAATTCTTCAGAGCTGATGATGAAGTTCGGATGGTCCGACACCGCAATCTCCCGACGCAGCTCTTGCCAGTACTCTTCGGCCGATCCGGAAAGGACGGCGTAATTTCTTGCGTGTTTCCAGTATCGGCCAGCGCCGTCTTTGCAGGCCTTCTCGTGCAGACACCAGACGAGCGGATGATGGGTGGAGAAGTGGCGACCCGTGCGTACGTACTGGTAGCCGCGTTCCAGCAGCCGCTCCTCGTTCAGCTCCAGGAACTGCTGAATTGCCGACGTCCCGGTCTTCGCCCGGCCCGCGTGAAGGAAGACGGTCTTCGTCACGGAGCCTCCGTTGCGCGGTCCGGGCCGACCGCCCGCTCCGCTAGACGCTTGATGAGGGGCAACAGGATGTTCTCGACAGTTGTCGCCGTCTCGCGCTCGCTGCCTTCCTCGCCGGAGTCGGTGGGAACGGTTCCAGGTTGCGGAAAAGGATCCTCGTTCCGGTCGAGAAAACGCTGTGCCACCCGCCGGTTGGCTCCTGCAAATGCCTGCAGGAATTCAGCGCTCTGCCGGGGCGACATCAACTGATGATCGGCGTTGATCTGGTCCTCCCCTGGCAGCTCCCGTGCCAGGCCGAGAAGTTCCTCCATGACGCAGTCATGGGTGGACCGGGACCAGTCGATCCTGTTAAGGATCCGCTTCGCTTCGAGAACGTGCCTGGGAAGTCTCGAATTCAAAAGCCCACCTGGAATTGCGAAATCTGCTCCCACGCGAACACCGCACCGCACGGCGAAATCGGAAACCAGGTCGTCGTTGGAGGAGAACCGGTCATAGATCCCGACCGAGATATTCTCGGCTCCGAAACATCTGCTCCACTCCTCCAGGAACTCGTCGTAATTGATGATCTTGCAGGTCGGAGGCGAGCTCAGGAATTGATCGAAAGGAGCGGTCATACGAAAGTCGAAGCTCTTGACCATTTGGTTGTAGAGGGCCTGAAGATATTGATCCTGGCGCCTCAAATAGACGACGATCCTGGTGTCGTACCTGGCGCATGCCTCCGCAAGCTCATCGAGCTTCTCAATCAGGCAGAAGTCTTCGCCGCTGACGATCACGCGGCGGGCTCCGGATTGATCGATGAGCCGGTGGAGCATCGGCCAGTGATTTTGTTCCCGATGAATCCGGTAGAAAGAGTTGCCCGGAGGCAGATAGTGGTCTGGAACCAGCCGCCAGCAAAGGGGGTTATGATCGCGACTGTCGAAAAGGCCGACAGGGTACAGGCAGTCTTGTCTGAGAAGAGAAGCGGCGTTTCCATGCAGGAAATTCTGCAAGGCAGAAGTGCCGGTCTTGTGCAGCCCGATATGCAGGTACAGAGTTACATCGTTCACTCTGGTGTTGTCCTCACGAACTCGCCGCTGAGCTCTGGGCGATTGTGGAAGCCTCCTACGGAAAAACCGGGCATTCGATGAACGGAATGCTCTTCGACCTCCGACGGCACCGCCGTTAACCTTCCGGAATCAGTTCATTGATGGTCGGATCGATTCCGAGTTCGCGACACCTTTCAATGATCGTCTCGCGAATCTCCCTGGAAAACGCGAACGAAGCAATGACGAACCGGTGGAGGCCGCGCTCGAGTGCTTTGTCGAGCGAGACCACTTCGACACCCTGTACCCGCGATCCCCAGAGGCGCGAATTGCTGTCCACGAAGGAAGTGATCGCCAGCCCCATCGAGGCAGCGATTCTTCCGAAGCTCTTTCCCACCTCCCCCGCTCCGTACACGCAGAGGCCGTTCGTGCCCAGCCGCCGGAGTCGCACGGCCGTCTCCGCCAACACCTTCGTTTGGACCTCGCGGGCGGCGTTCGCCTCTGCACTCGCACCTCTGTCATCGAGCATCTGAGCGAGATTCACCAGAAGACCGAGGCCGATCTTGCCCTGGCGCAGGTCACGTCTGAGCAGCCCGTTTCGAATGGACATGTCGTAGCGGGAGTGGAGATCCAGGCCTCCGACGACCGTATTGCTGTAGGTCCCGTTCATCAACCGAACACGGTAGTGATAGTGAGCCAGCTGCTTCGGAATCACCCCGATATCGAAATGAGCGAGGAATCGCAGATTGAATTCCCAGTCTCCCAGGACGGGAAGCTCCTCGGAATACGGTCCAATCGTCTCGAGGGCGCTCCGGCGATACAGGAACGAAATGGGTGGGAACAGGTTCCTGGCACACATTTTGAAGAGCGAGACCGACGTCAAGCCGGGATTGTACGGCTCACGGTCGATTTCGCTGATCCCGCTCGCGTCGATCCGTTCATTCACGCGAACCGTATGGCTGATCACCCCTTGGACGCTCGGGTCGTTCACGTTTTCGAGGTAGCCGACACAGGCCTCGAGGAAGTCAGGGTTCCAGGAATCATCATCGTCATGAATCACCAGGTAGCGTCCGGTTGCGGCGGAAATCCCGGCATTCGAGGCGGCCTCCATGCCGCTGGAAACGTCTCGGTGAACTGCCCGAATGCGTCCGCCCGATGCGGTCTGCACGGTGGCGATCAGATCCTCGACCGGTTCCCTGGCCCCACCATCGTTGACCACGAGCAGTTCCCAGTCACGAAGGCCTTGCCCCAACACGCTCCCGAAAGCTCTCGGCAACAGCGCGGGTCGGTCCCTGGTTCGCATGATGACTGAAACGGTCGGCTGGGACATTCTCTAGACCCCCCGCTGGCTGGTTGAGGTCTCCGCGACGACGCCCGGTTCCGGGAGCCGGCAGACCTGGCCAGGCATGTAGATTCTCGGAGATGGAAGTTGCGCCTCGAGGTACCGGCGCAGGATTGAGTCCCGGATTTCGTGGATGAACGCGAACGATGTGATCGCAAATGCATCTGCCTTCCGGACGATCGCCTCGTCGAGACTGACGATCTCCGCTCCCTCCAGAAAGGTGCCCCACAGCGCTGCGTTGCGGTCGACAACCTGGACGACTCGGATCTTCTTCAGGCGGGCGGCCCGGACGAACGCCCGGCCGACAGCGCCCGCTCCGTAGGCAGTGACGCGGACCGCCCCGTCTGCAGCCAGCCGGTCGCAATACTCGAGCATGTTTTGGAAGTAGCCTCCCGGGTCCTGTCCCGTGAGGTGTGACAGGATGACGCCCGGATCGACGCGCGTGATCGCGCCGTTCGGCCAGACCGCAACAGAAGTGTGACGCAGGAAACGGTAGAACTCGGATGGACCCGTCTGACGGATCCTCACTTCTTCCTCTGAGGGGCAGATTGCCACGACTTTCGAGCTGCCGAAGTTGCAGTCATTGTGAAGGTCTCCCAGGATCCTTGCCTCCTCCCAGGTCGGCAGCTCTATCATCCGGTGGATGAGCCGACACCAGTCGCGCTTGCGGGAACAGATCTCTCGCCTCAGCTCGGGCTGTCGGGATCCGAACGCGAGCCAGAGCTGTTGAAACGTTCGAATCCCCTGCTGGATTGCGGCTTTGCACCGGTGTTCCTTCTCGCCAATCGGATCGTCCTCGCAGAAGGCGACGACTCCTCCTTCGGACTTCCGATGGTACCCGCGGACGCTCCCCTGGGGTCCCATCAGCGGTTGCTCGAGAATCGGCGCCGAACGATGAATGACGTCGATCAGGTCGGAATTCTCTCCCGCGCTGCCGGCGAACCCCCGGATGTCTGTTCCTTCGAGCAGCAGATCGGCGCTCGGGGCCTTTGCCCAGGCCAGCAGGTGAACCAGGTTCAGCGCCCGCTCCTCCCTCAACAGGGACTTGTCCAGGCTGCCCTGAATCTGACCCAGAAACCCGAGATCGACCGTCGCCGCTTGCTCATGCCCGCGCAAGACCTGGGAGAGATAGTCGGCCAGCAATCGCCGGCGCCTATTGATTGTCTTCCTGATCTTGTCACGGCTTCGGGGCTCGGCCAGAAACCGGCGCAGATCCTCGAGCAGCGTTCCCCCGCCTGCCGTGACCGCGTTGTGAGCTTGCCAGAGGTAGAAATCGGCGAAATCCCGGAATCTGCTCAAGTCCTCCGCCATCTCCAGCGATTCAAACAAATTCCGAATCGTGAAGTACTCGCGGTTGGTGAAGAACGTGTCGATCAGGCTGTCATTGACTTCCTCGGCGGCCGCCAGCACGGTCGCTTCTCGCGAGACGGACAGCGGCACGACTTCGATCTTGATGCCGCGGGCTCGGGCAGCGTTCTCCAGCAGGGGCGAAAGCGTATGTGCTTCCCTCAGCAACGGCGCCACTGCCGTCGCCTCGATTTCCAAACAGGTATCCAGCACCCAGTCGACGAAGGCGCTCAAGAACGGTCCCAGGACCATTGCGCCGACTCTGTGGGCGGAGGTCCTCTCCCGACTGTTCTCTTCAACGAGTGAGCCGGCAAGGGAGCGCAGGGACTGGAGCTCTCCGAAGAGTGGTCCGTGGCAGAGCCTCTCGAACTCGAGCATTCCTGCCGGGTCGGCATGCGCCGTATCGTAGTGGATCGCCTGCAGGCCCAATGAGCGCGGCACTTCGTAATCGGAGGACCGGTTGTCGCCGATGTGCAGGATCTCTGAAGGGTCAAGCCGGGGAAACGACGACAGGATTTTCCTGAACATCTCTCCGGTTGATTTGTAGGCACCTTCGTCGACGGAAACCATTATCGCCGCAAACGCGTCTGCATCGATGCCGCATCCGGCCATCAGGCGCCGGATCCTTCCTCCATCCAGATACATGTCGGAGACCAGGACGACCGGAATGCCACGTTCGTGGCAGGAATCCACCAGTGAGAGCACGCTCGGGTTGGGATACAAGAGCTCGGCTTCGGCCTCGAGTTCCAGGTTGAGAATCCTTGGGAGGTCGCCGAGACATTCCGGAATGCGGGCGTATATCTCCTCGAGGCTGGGCTCAGTCAACTGGCTCCGGTATGCTAGGTCCAACGCCCGGGCGCGGACCCTCTGAAACTCCACAGGACTCAACCCGCCGCGCAGAAGGCCCTTTCTCAGGGACTGCCGTCCGGTCAAGAGGTAAGCCGCGGCGGGAGAATCGCCGGCCCGGAAAAGAAGGGTGTCGAAGATGTCAAGTGTCAGCAGACGGACCGAGTCGAGTCGTTCCTGCAGACTCTCGAGATAGCGATCGTTCGTCCAAAGTGGCGGTGAACTGGGTTTCACGCTGCGACCTCCCGGGCAGCCCTCGAGGCCAGATAGAGCTGCATATAGTCGTCGACCATCCGTTCGACGGTGAACGAGGCGATGAACCGGCGGGATGCCAGCCGGCCCATTGCCGCAATCTCACTCGGCGGAAGTGAAATCGCTCGACTGATTGCCGCTGCCAGACTCTTCGGGCTTTCCGAACCGAACAGGAACCCGGTTTGCCCGTCCTCGATCAGTTCAGCTATCTCTGGAATGTCACTCCCGATCACCGGGATGCCCGCGCGGAACGCTTCTAGGACTGAAATCGGTTGACCTTCACTTCGCGAGGGGAGAATCAGAAGATCGGAATGCTCGATGTATCTTGCTGCCGTGTCCCGACGACCAAGGAATCGGATCCTGTCACCCACTCTCAAGTCAGCGGTTAGAGATTCGAGTTCCCTGATCTCTTCGCCTTCGCCGATCACCAGACACTGGAACTCGTGACACGAATCGAGCAGCGGCAGTGCCTCGACGAGCAGCCGCTGGTTCTTTCGATGGCCGACGGAACCGACGCAGCTCAGAACGCGAGCGCCGTCTGATCTGGCTTCGGCAATCTCCCTGGGACAGCAACTCACGCGCTCCGATTCGAGCATCGGAATCCCGTTCGCGATGACTCTGATGTTCTCCGGTGCAACTCCGAATCCGACGAGGAGTTCCATGCTCGTTCTCGAGGTAACGGCCACCAGATCCACGAACCCCATCAGCGCAAGGTCCGTACTGGCTTGCTCGGGGGACTTGCTCGTGCCCCACCCGTGCATGGTTTGGAGCACCGGCGCACGACCTCCGAACCGGCTGGAGACCAGCATCCCGACGAGACTGGGCACGGCGGCGTGAGTGTGAATGACATCCGGAGACGACGATCGGTCAAGTGCGGCCGCCAGGTTTCGGGCAGCCGCCACATTCAGAACCACGTCCCTCTTGAAGGTGCTGTCGAGCCGGACCACCGCGACTCCGTCCCGACGCAGCGATTCGAAATACTCGGGGTAGCTTTCATATCCGGGAACGGACGCACCTGTCACCGCAACCGTCACGCAATGGCCGGCCAAAGACTGCCTGCCCGCGAGCAGAGCAACGACCATCCCGGCTCCGCCCTGCAAGTATGTTGAAATGTGGAGAATATTCATGATAACGGCGACCCTACGATGGCCTGGCGTCCCAGGAGTGCGGGTTGGTCAATGGCCGTCTGCCGGATCTGCCGGTCGGAATTCTTCTCGGAGCGCTCAGTCCGGAATCGCACCGCCCGATTTCTTGGATCAGCGCTTCTGCTGCTTTCTCTGATTCTGAAGCAGTCATACCTGCATGGATGGGCAAAGAAAGGATCTGCTCATAAGCCGCCTCGGCCGTGGGACAGAGGCCTGGTCGAGTTGACAGGTTCTCGCGGTAGTAACGGTGCAAGTGCACGGGCAGATAGTGCACATTCACGCCAACTCCCCTTTTCTGCAGAGCGACGAAGATCTCCTTCCTGCTCCTTCCGATCGCGTCGAAATCGACCCGAGCAACGAAAAGGTGCCACGCATGTATGACTGCGGGCCGCAGCTTGAGACATGCGAGGTTCGCTATGCCCGAGAATCTTTCCCGGTATCGCTGAGCGATCGCCTCCCGGCGCAGTCGGCGTGACTCGCATTTCGTTAGTTGGCTCAAGCCCAAGGCGCAGTGGATTTCCGAGAGTCGGTAGTTGAATCCCAACGACTCCATCTCGTAAGCGAAGGACTCGCCTGCCTTCCGCTCTCTGAAATCGCGATCGATACCGTGATTCCGAAATTGACGCACGCGTCGGGCAAGCAGGGAATCATTCGTCGTAATCATTCCTCCTTCGCCCGAGGTGATGGGTTTGACCGGGTGAAAGCTGAAGACCGAGACGTCGGCCAGGGAGCCTGCCATGTGCCCCTCGACGGAAGCACCTAGCGAGTGGCACGAGTCAGCGAGCAGTTTCGCGTTGCAGGACTTCGACAACTCCCGCAAGCGGGCGTAATCGCAAGGTTGTCCGGCGTAGTCAACTCCGACGATGAGCCGGGTCCGGTCGGTGATTCGTCGTTCAACACTCGCCGGGTCGACGAGAAGGGTATCCGGCTCGACATCGGCAAAGACAGGAGTCGCCCCGCAGTAGAGCACGGCGTTGGCCGTGGCAACGAAGGTCATGCAGGGGACGATGACTTCGTCGCCGGGCCCAAGTCCCAGCGACCACATGGCTGCGTGAAGAGCGCCAGTGCCGCTGGACAAGGCGACCGCATGCTCCGCTTCCACGAATTCCCCGAATTCAAGCTCGAAACGATCGAGGACAGGGCCGGAGGTCAGATAGCGGGACCGGAGGACCTCGACGACCGCTTCAACATCGTCCTCCTCAATCCACTGCCGACTATACGGTATTGATGACGTGATGCTCACGTTGATCCAGCCAGTTTGAAGGTTGTGACAGGTCGAGATCTGAATTCACGATTTCCAGCAGCTGTTCCGGTGTCATCTGAAGCTGATTCCTGTCACTCGCGAATGTAAAGTTCGAGGCCACGGGATCACCGACCCAGGGGCCTGAGATCCTCCATGACGGGTTTTCGGGGACGATGACGTAACGATCGCCCAGCGACAGTGTATGTCGCGCTTCTTCCGCCGAGATCAAAACCTCATGGAGTTTCTCGCCCGGGCGGATCCCTGTGACACTCACGCTGCATTCCGGAGCAAGCGTACGGACCATGTCAATCAAAGCCATACTGGGCATCTTGGGAACAATGACCTCTCCGCCCCGCATGGTGGCAATGCAGCTGATCACGAATTCGACGGCGGTTTCGAGCCGAATCCAGAACCGGGTCATGCGCTGGTCAGTAACCGTGACCAGTCCCGATTTCCTCTGGCGGAGAAAGACAGGCAGGACGCTGCCCCGGCTCCCCAGCACGTTGCCGTAGCGAACGCAGCAGAATCTTGTAATGCGGTCACCCGCGTAAGAATTCCCATGAATGAACAGCTTCTCCGCACAGAGCTTGCTGGCACCGTAGATGTTGGTAGGGTTGACTGCCTTGTCGGTACTCAAGGCAATGACCCGCGGAACTTCGCAGTCAATGGCCGCGTCGATGATGTTTTGGGCTCCGAGGACATTGGTTTTGATGGCTTCGAAGGGGTTGTACTCGCAGGCGGGTACCTGTTTAAGGGCTGCGGTATGGATGACCACGTCGACATCGGCCTTGAATGCCCTGTAGAGGCGGTCGCGATCCCGCACGTCTCCGAGGAAGAAGATCAGCCGGGAATCACGAAAATGATTGCGCATTTCATGCTGTTTCAGCTCATCGCGACTAAACACGATCACGCGCTTGGGATCGTAGTCGCGCAGAGCTTTTCGAACGAATGCGCGCCCGAATGAGCCCGTGCCGCCGGTGACTAAGATTGTCTTTCCGTGCAAGGTTGATCGCTTTCTCTCTGTGTCCGTCTTCATTCTGCTGTCCAGTCTTGAAGGTTCCGAGCCCCTGCCAGAGTATGGATAACTACTGGAGAGGTTGACTTCGTCCCCAGCCATGCTCCTCCAAAGCGCAGAGAGCCCCGTCGAGCAGGCGTTCGCCGGTCCGAGTCAGGGGACCGAGCGTGGCGTAGATCAGGTTTCTCTGCTCGGCAGCTTGCGCCGGCTCAAGTTCTCGCCACGGACTCAGGTCTTGAGCTTGGACGAGAAACGGAGTTAGCAGAAAGTGGAATCTCCACTTCAGCTCCTCTACTCCTTTCAATATCCTCGCATCCAGAATCGACAGTCGATCCTGGGGCGAAAGAGATGCTCCATCCTGAGGGCAACGGGGTAATTGTCCGCACAAGCCTGCTGCCTCCCTAATGTTTGCCTGGAGGTATTGGACTTGCGGTTTGATATCACGAAGGTCGCGCTGCATTTGATCGAAGTCGACCCGGGCCGGTTGCGAAAGGCGCATGCGGATATTCGAGGTCGTTGGTGTGATGGGTGCTGCACAGAAGCGATCGAGGGTCTCCTGCAGGCTCAGGATCTGGGTACCCCGGATGAGCGCTCCCCCCTCCGTTGCATCAATGACGGCTCGTTCGCCATCTAGGTCGGCGATCTCTCTCTCGAACCACGTCAGGAAGCTCAGAAGCACCTGGTCTGTCGGGACCATTCCACCGGAGACATCCGGAACCAGGATCCGATTGCGCCGCATGTACGATCGGGCCAGGCCGGTTCGTTCGGAGGCCAATCTTTCCATGTCACCTGCAAGCCATGCTTCCGGCACGTTCGTCCGATAGTGCTCGTGAAACGTGCCGGAAGCGTGAGACTTTGCGGAGGGATAGCTCAGGTCCTGACCGATCAGAATGATCGGGTCTGCATCGAGTTTGCAGGCCAAATCGAAAGCCACGTTTGACACCGAACCGCCGGTCTTTATCCGACCGATCGGTTCAGTCAAATACTGATTGAGCCATTCACAATCCGGGTAGATGGAAAGAACGGCTTTGCAGCCTCGATGTTTGCGCGGAATGAGCGGGTGAGCTGTCAGATCAAAGGCGAGGACGCTGTCGGTATGGGTCACATCCTGGAAGTGGGCCAGGTAATTGACTTCTGCACCGTCTACCGTGAGGACCAGATCCGTATCGATTCCTCGTTGCGCCAGAAGTCGTGCTGCCGTGCCGGTCGAGATGATGAGGGCGTGGTCTCTGGCCTCTCGAAGCAGTTCGACGTTCTTGTCGAGGGAAGGACCTGCGGAGACAATGATGGCAGGTTTCCTACTGAGGGCGCCAAAGATCCGCGAGATGGGAGCGGATTCAGCGAGCTGAGGCAGATTAGCAAACAAGTTCGACTGCCACATTTCGGCCGAATGCCGGACTGTGCTTCGGAAGTTTTCGAGGAGATTACTCTGTTTCAGAACCGCAGCGGACAACTCTTCGAGAGCTTGCGGAGCGACCCGACGATAGACGGGAGTGACGACGAGCTTCAGTCGTCTCCAGCAGCTGTCTTCGATCTCATCGAACTGGTTCTTCACGTCCGACCAACCAGAGACGACCCGGACTCGCGCGTCACTGTGCGCAGCTCTCACTGCGGGGAGCTCTTCGCAAGCCCTTCGGACGGACTCGAGCGGCTCGACGACGAATACCCAATTCGAGTTCCACAGCCGTTTCAGCAGCGCATTCACCCCATGACCTGCTCCGACTCCGTAGACCAGGAGGATGTCTCTGGGCGCAACTTCGATGTCGGAAGCCCATCTCCGGGCTTCTGCCTGGGGATCGTAAGTGCTATGCAGTAGCAGGCTGCGTCCATCGGACAGTGTGATTTTGACGGTGGGTGAGCCGTTCTTGGCTTGGATGACCTGTGCTTCGGCAGTGTTCATGCTTCCGTCGGTTGTTCAGTTGCGGAGCTTAGCTCTGAAAGTCTGTTGCCCCAGTCACTTAAGATGGGCTCGATCTCGTAATGAACAAGGTCGCCCAGTGCAACATAGTCGCGGTTTTCGAGGGCTTCTACAATCGGCTCGAGCACTTCGGGCAAGTGCGATAGATCGATCTCGACCCTCGGCGCCTTTTGACTTCCGGACGTTACGTGAATCGCCTGGGCGATGCATCCGATCCCGTTCAGGATATGTCGGAGATGCGCCATCCCCTCTTCGTCCTGTCCGGCGCTGAATTCCGCCCCTGCCGATGCACAGATCGACTGGAGCTCGAGCGTGTGACGGTAGGCCTGGTCGATGGCGTCCTGCATGAGTTTTTCCCGGTCTTCCATAGATTCCTCTCGGGAGAGGAGTAAGCAAAGACCATGCCAGACGCCTTGGATTCGCTGGAACCGCCGCCTGGCCGCGGTCTGGGGGGCGCAGAGCAGCCGAACCGGAGCTGACTGCGACAGATTCTTGACGCCGACCGACAGCCTCCTGTCCAGATTCCGCTCTGTCGACGGAGACTCCCGGTCCTGTCGCCTCTTCGGCAGCCGATCGAAGGCTCGAGGATCGGCCGGGCCCTTCGATTGGGAATGGCTTACGCGTGCTTGCGGGGGCCTCGAAAAGCGGCATCAGGCTGCCGCACTCCAAAGCGGCTGTGCCGCGATTCTCTCATCCGCGCTTCGAGTAGCGGCGGCCTGACTTTTCGGCCGTCTGGAATTGATGGAAGTAACGTCGAGTCGCCTGGAGGTTCTCGCCGGCCTGGCGCATTCGCTCAAGGGATTCCTTCCAGATGGACATGTTCCGGTCGACCTCGGCCTGCGCCCGTGAGATCAGATTTCGCAAGCGTTCTCTCGACTCCGGATCCAGGTCCTCAAATTTCGGCGGGCTCCCCGTGATGCGGCGGGAGAGTTCGTCGATCTCGCCGCTCAAGGAATCCAGTTCCTGCGGATCGTCGTCGGCCAGTGCCTGACGTTGGCGTTCCAGAAGTAAGGGGAGCCTCTCGTAAGCTTCGAACATGGCGAATCAATAGGAGAACGAAACGGACGCTCCTCCCTGGCTGAGAGTCAATCGATCACGGACGGGACCCGCCGCGGGACGACTGTGCTCGGGAGCACCTTCGGACTGCTTGGCCTGGGCTCCCTCCCAACCCGACAGCAGATCCGCCAGGAGCTTGGCCACTTCATCCAGGGCTTCGGCATCACGCTTGATGTTGGCCGTCGTCAGCCGGTGCGTCATGTAGGTGTAGAGGCGGTCGAGGGACTTGGCGATCTGTCCGCCCCTCTTGTGGTCGAGTGTAGCCTGCAACTCGCCGATGATCGCGATCGCCTGGTTGATCGAATTCACTCTCGGCCCGGTCTGATCCTCCCGAAGGTACTTCGCGGCCAGATGCGCTTCCTTGATCGCTCCCTTGTAGAGCAGGATGACGAGCTCCAGAGGATCCGCCGTCTTGACCTCCATCGACTGGTAGTGGTTTGCGAGACTGTGGCCGAGAGCCATTGTGAATGTCCTTTCGATCAGAGCGACCCGAGCTGTGATCCGAGTGAAGATTGCAGGTATGACAATTGTTGAAGAGCCTGATTGGCCCGCGTGAACTGGTCCATGAGGTAACTCTCTCGCAATGTTAGACGTTGCTCGATGTTGTCGATGTCGCTATGAATCGACCGGATCGTCGATTCATACCCTTCGATCGCATTGTGGATCGGACCTTCGAGTGAGTCGGTCAACGTTGTGACCAGACGCGAAAGCTGCGAAGCGAAACCGAGAGTGATCGTCACCGTACCGAACGTACCCGGCGAGTCTCCGGTGAAACGAACCTTCAAACCTGTGGCGTCGCCTGAGCTGCCGGTGAGGGCGTTGCCACGGCCCGTTGCCTCATATACGGCACCAGTCGAGGGATCGGTGAAGGTACCTGCGACCGACACGCCCGTATCGGAGAGTCCCGTTGTGCCGATTCCCGTACCTGCTCCGTCGACGTCCGAGGTGACCGTGAAGGTCACGCCGTCGCCTTCGGCATCGGAGGTCAGAACGAGACTCGTGCCCGATTGTTCCGCCGAGAGGCCGAGCCCGTCCGCCTCCAACTGAGTGTTGATGGCTTGAACGACCTGTTCGAGCGTCATGTCGCTGGTCAAACTCACCTGTGAAGTTTGGGGCCCTAACGTGAAAGTGAGGAGTTCGTTTGTGCCGAGAGTCGTCGCGATCGCATTGGGTGCGGTGACTATTGCCGCTTCAGGGGCGGTCGAAATGTCGACTTGATAGGTGCCTGCACTTGTCGACGGCGTGTGCGAAATGTAAGAGACACGCACGTTCGTCGTATCGGCGATCGCTGCGAACAGGCCGGAGATCTCGTCGAAGTGGTCGTCGAGAACCTTATCGAGATCCGACGTATCGATCTTCAATGTTCCGTCGTTCTGCAGATCGATTCCGGCCGACCCGAGAGTGGTCAGGTTGCCGCCGAGTCCCGTGATGCCACCGCTGACGACGCTCGAGAGTTGGGACTGAATGGTTCGAACGATCGAGTCACCGGCAAGCGTACCTGCCCGGCCGGTCGTGCCGATGACTTCGAACTGAGAGTTTAGAAACTGGTAGGCCTTGTTGTAGCTGTCGGCAAAGGCCTGGATCTTCGCCTTGACGGCTTCCTTGTCATTTGCCACCGTCAGGGTGACAGTGGAAGTCGAGGCGCTTTTCAGATCGATCGTCACATCTTCGATGACGTCGTCCACCTGATTGCTCGAGCTGGTGACGGCCAGGCCGTTTACGGTCAAGCCGGCGTCGAGCTCGCCTACATCGGCAATGTCGTGGGTGCGGGAAAGGGTGAGAGAGGTCGAACCGTCTGACAGCGTCAGCGTGTTGTTCTGGACGGCGATGGCGTTGTCCGACCCGGACTCCTCACTCGTGATCGTCAGCCGGTAGCCGGCTCCGTCGTTGATGATGGAGGCGTTGACCGGAGCCTCCGAGAGGTTGATCGCCTTTCGCAGTCCGTCAAGCGTGTTGTTCGACGAATCGATCGTGACGGCGTAGCTGGAGCCTGCCACGACGAGATCGAACGAGCCGGTCCCGATCGTTTCCGTGGATGTGGAGAACCCGCCGTCCGACACGAAGTTGTCGTACAGTGCCAATCGATCGACCTGGATCTGATAGGTTCCTTGAGAGGCAGATCCGGAGGCACTGGCCTCGAGGATCGATTTGTCGGAGGAGGTTGTGGACTTCGAGGAGAAGACGTCCGGGTCGCTGAGATCTGTCAAGCTCGACAGGAGCGCGCTCAGGTTCGAATTGAGCTTGTTATAGGCATCGATCTTGTTCTGGAAGTTCGTGATCTGCGAGTCCAGTCTTCGAACCGGAGCCCGCTCGGCATACATCAACTGCGAGACGATAGAACTGACGTCCAGACTCCCGACCTGTACTCCGAAGCCTCCCACATCCGCCTCCTTATTCAAGCCACCGTATCGACCATCGAACCGGCCATGTCTTTGAGGATCTTGCCCAGCTTCTGGATTTCTTCCGGCGGAATCTCGTAAATGACTTCCCCGGTTTTCCGGTCCAGAATCTGAACGTAGGATCGTCCCGTTTCTTCGTCCTGGACGATCCGAGCCCAATCTCCGGATGCGGCAGCGTTGGACGATCGCTGCGATTCCGCCGGCGCCGACTTCGAATGGCGCGCCGCTTCCGGGGAGACCTTTTGCCCGCGGTCGGCAATCGGCCCCGAATACGGTTGGGCGCCTGCGTAGCCGGATCCACCGACCCGCTCCGTCATCAATGCGACTGACTGATCAGCCATGGCGCCCTCCTTGATTGAGAACGAGCCGCCTCACCTGGGAGGCGGCTCTACGATTGAGGCCAGATTGTCCGTTCCTACCGGAGCAGTGACAGGACGCCCTGGGAGGTCGCATTGGCCTGGGCCATCGAGGCCAGGCCGACCTGCGACAGAATCTGGAACTTGGTCATGTTGGCCACTTCGGCCGCCATGTCCGCATCCCGAATCTGCGACTCGGCAGCCGTCAGATTCTGAATCTGGGACTGCATGATGCTGACCGCGTTTTCGAGGCGGTTCATTCCGGCACCGAGGGTACCGCGTTCCTTGGCTACCGTGTCGATCGCGGTGTTGACCTCGCTGAGCATCTCAGCAGCCTCGTCGACCGCGGTGGCGGCGACGTCGGTGAAATCAACAGCCAAGCTCGAACCGGTGCCCGCGACGTTCTTGGTCAGGCCCAGGGCGCTGGCGCTGAGAGAGGTGACGCTGAAGGAGACCGCCGCAGCGGAGTTGATCGCGGTTCCTGCCGTGTCCACCGCGTTGGTCGCGTCACCGATGAAGACTTTCATGCTGGCTCCGAATACATCGGTTCCGTTGAAGGTCGTCGCGTTTCCGACACGGTCGATTTCCTGGTAGATCTGGGTCAGCTCCGTTTGGATTTTCTCAAGCGAATCGCTGTTGGTCCCGGTGGCAGCTTCGGTCAGCAGCGTGGCGGCGCGGTTGAGCAGATTGGTGACCTGCCCCATCGCGCTGTCTGCGGTCTGAGCGAATCCGATACCGTCGTTGGCGTTCCGAACCGACTGTCCCAGCGAACGAATCTGGGCCTGCAAACCGTCTGCGATGGCCAGACCGGCGGCGTCGTCGCCTCCGCTGACGATACGCCGTCCGCTCGAGAGCCGGAACAGAGTCTTCTGCAGGTTCATCTGCGTGACACTGGACTGCTGCTGTGCGGCCAGACTGGCCAAATTGTTGAGTACGCTAAAACCTCCCATTTTCCTCTTCCTCCTTGATCAGAAACATTCGGGGCATCCGTGCCCTTTCTCGCTGGTTCATGGGTACCAGCCACCCTCTTAAAGCCTTGTCCTATTGTTTATCGGCGGCCATATTCATAACCTGTAGAGAAAACTGCATGGTCTAGGCCGGATCGATCAGCTCCGAGCAGCAGCGGCTGATCTCGTCCAACTCTTCCTGCGGGATCGCCAGGAATCCGTCCACGATCTCCGGGTCGTACAGGATTTCGGAGAAACGGGCCAGTTCTTCCCTCGCGTGATCGGAAGGAAGTGCCTTGCGGTAGGGTCGGTCCGAGGTCATGGCATCGTAGGAGTCGACGATGCCGAACAGGCGGGCTCCGAAGGGAATGAACTTGCCTCTCAGACCGTCCGGGTAGCCGGAGCCGTCCCAGCGCTCGTGATGCCGCAGCACCAGCTCCGTAGCTCCGTCGAGGAAGTCGATTCCCCGAAGGATCTCGTGACCGAGGACTGGGTGCTTCCTCATCTCGACCCACTCCTCCTCCGTCAGCTTGCCCGGTTTGAGGAGGATGGCATCGGAGATCCCGATCTTCCCGATGTCGTGCAGGAGTGCGCCCCGGACGATCTCTTCGAGCGGGGAGCCGCTGACGTCGAACTGGCGAGCCAGACGGAGGGCGTAGCTCTGGACCCGCAGGGAATGGCAGCGCGTCTCACTCTCACGGGCATCGAGGGCCCGGACGAGCGCCTCCAGCGTCATGTCGCGATGGACATTCAACGAACGAAGAGCCGAGTCCAGGGCATACGATTTCGACTGCACCAGTTCCTGGAGACGACTCTGGAGCTGATCGTCCCGTAATCGTCGCACCCGCGTCTGGAGGGCGTTCCGAACGCTGCCGACGACCTTCTTGAGGTCGAAGGGTTTGGTGATGTAGTCGGCGGCACCCTGCTTCATCGCGTCGACCGCCGTCTCGAGATCCGCCACGGCCGTGATCATGATGACCGGAAGGGTGGGGTGGTGCTCATGGACGTGCTCGAGCAGTTGCAGGCCCGTGACGGCGGGCATCCGGATGTCGGAAATCACCAGGTCGAAACGGCTCCTCTGGATCTGTTCGAGACCGGTTCGACCGGAATCCGCGGTGTGACATTCGAATCCCTGCGCACTCAAGAACTGAGAGAGCAGGTCCCGGATCGTGACCTCGTCGTCCACGACCAGGATGCGACCTGCGCCCCCAATGAGGTACTGGGACGGATCGGCCGAGGCCAGGGGATCAATCCACAGGTACGATTCTGTCTGTATCATCGGCGTCTGTTGAGCTTGTGGGGTAGCTGGTCTCATAGTTGCTTTCCTCGTCGCCTTGGACGAACCTGAATTCGACACGTCGATTCAACTCCCGGTTGTCGGGGGAGACATTGGGGGCGATCGGTCGGCTCTCACCGAAGGCGGCACCGGAAATGCGATCCGGCGAGACCCCGCATTCGTCGATCATGAAGTGCACCACGGCGAGAGCCCGGGCTGCGGATAACTCCCAGTTCGATTTGAACCGCTCCGTGCTGATCGGTACGTCATCGGTGTGCCCGTCGACACGCAGGATCACTTCGGTGCGCCGCTTGAGCAGTTCCGCCATCTGTTCGAGCTTCGGTTTCATCGCCGGCTTCAACTCGTCCTTTCCGGTATCGAAAAGAAGACGTCCCGGGATTCTCACCAGGTACCCCTGGCCGTTGTCACTATTCGGCAATGCTCCAGGGTAGGTCTGAGGAATGATCGACCGGAGTTCGTCCAGGATGGCATCGTTGTGGGTCCCGGAGTCCTCGGCGATCAGTTCGGCGGTGGCCTGTGGATCCTTGAACAGGTTCTCGACCTGGTCCGTCTTTCCGAAAGCCTCCCGAAAGGAGTCACTGAGGGCCCGATACTTGACGGCATCGATCTCAGAGAACGAGAGGAGCAGGATAAAGAAGACCAACAACAGGCTCATCATGTCCCCAAACTGGACGATCCAGGCCGGCGCGCCTTCCTCGTGCTCCTCGTCCTCGGGCCCCAGGTCGATATTCACGCGGCTCTGACCTCCCGTGGTTTGGTCTCCGGTTCAGACGGAATGTTGTTCTCCGCCAGGAATGCTTTGAGGACCGTCTCGATCATTCGCGGGTTCTCCCCCTTGGCAATGTTGACCAGGCCCACCAGCATGACTTCGCGAATCAGGCTCTCCTCCTTGCTTCGAATCTCCAGTTTCTTGGCCAGCGGTAGTGCGATCAGGTTGGCGATCAGCGAGCCGTACAGAGTCGTCAGGATCGCCACGGCCATGGCCGGTCCGAGTTGGCCCACGTCCTGCATGTTCGACAGCATGAGAACCAGTCCGATGAGGGTGCCGATCATTCCGAAGGCGGGAGCCGATTCGCCCATGGCCTTGAGGATGTCCTGCCCATGTTTGTGCCGCTGGCGAAAGTAGCGGATGTCGGTGACGAGAACGCTCTCGACGGCCTCGGCCTCCGCTCCGTCCACGACCAGCATCAGCCCCCGGTTCAGGAACGAGTCTTCGGTCCGGTAATCCTCGAGGGAGAGGAGGCCGTCCTTTCGGGACTTGCGGGCAAGAGACACCATCTCCTCGATCACCTCGTGTGGGTTCGCCAGTTTGAAACTGAAGGCGTGCTTGATGACCTGGAACGTCTTGAATAGCCGATCCATCGGAAAACGGATCAGCAGAGTGGCAAAGGTACCGCCGACGACGATGAGGATGCTCGGGACGTTGACGAACAGGAATGGATTATTGCCTCCCGTCAAGACGGCGGCGCAAATGATAACCACTCCCACAACGATTCCTATGACGGTTGCCAGATCCATCGGAGCCTAACTCGAAAAGTCGGATTCGATCCTCAATCGCTTCACTGCGCTGGTCTCTCCATGCGTCGCCGGCCGGCTGTGCTGTCGATGGTCCTGAGCTGGAGATGGGGCACCAAGCCCCCTCCGGCCAGATGACCAATTGAACCCGGCCAGACCGACCGACGCGTACTCATCTATTCATTCTCGGCGGCGGCAGGGGAAACTTTAGGCTGCAGTGATCAGAGGATGAGAGTGGCAGGTCCCGGGGTAGACCTCTTCAGCGACCCGGGCCCCGACCTCGTCTGCGGGGGAAGCCGGTCGGGTTACTGGATGCCGTACACTTGGCGCAGTTGGGAAATCTGATCTTCGACACGCGAGCAGATGCGACAGAAGCTCTTGAATTCCAGGCTGAGGCGCCTGCTGACATTCTCGTCGACGCGGAAGTTGAGACCTTCGGCACCGAGACCCGTTGCCATGGTCTTGGCGACCAGATTCGCGATGATCACAGTGTCGAGGACCGGATGTGAGGTCTCGAGGGGAACCTCGTGGTGGCGTTCGATCGCGTCGCGAACTTCCTCGGGAAATCCCCATTCCGCGGCAACCGCTCCGCCGACCTCCGCATGGTTGCATCCGAACAACTCGTGTTCTGCTTCAACGAAGGAGAGGTCGCTTTTTTCGCTCAAAGCCAGGACTTCCCGATAGTCGGCCTTGAAATAGCGCACCATGATCAGCTTGCCGACGTCGTGAACGAGGGACGCCACCTTGGCGATCTGGGGAATGTCGACCGGAGAAATCCGCGCAATCTCCTCGGCGGCAAGTGACGCCACGGTCGAATGGAACCACAGATCGTCCTCCGACAGGTCGTACAACGGTGCAGGAATGCTCAACTGACGCAAATATTGTCCGAGGATGATATTGAACAGATTCGTGGTCCCAAGCCGGACAACGGCCGTGCGTGCATCGTTGACCGCCTTGCCACGATAGAAATAAACCGAATTCGCGACGCGCAGCGTATTGGACACCAGGGCCTCGTCGAATTCCACGATGCGGGCGATCTCTGCGAGCGACACGTTGTCGTCGTTGATGACGGAGAGTAGCCTTTGCGCCGTAATGGGCATCGGCGCCAGATGCTCGATTCGATTCACCAGTCCTGCGGGCAGTGTCATGGGTTGACTTGGCCTACCTTCGATCACATCCGAAGCCCTTTCGCGCCCCCTGGGCACATCCCGGCTGTGGGCAGCCTGAAGAAGGCTGCATCGGGACGACCCAACACTCCGTGTCCATTGAACGGAGCAGTCGGATGAGGACTCCCACAAGCAGCATGAAGAATAGCAACCCGGTCATATCCGTAACTCTCATTGACATCTATCGGCAGAAACAGAGCGCCACCTTAGCCGGAAGATGCCTGCGCGATGGACGAGTCCGACGCCAACACGGGAGATAATGGGGAAGCTTTCGGGCTTGCGCGGCCGAATTCGGAAAGGACGCTTTGCCTGGACGAAGGCCGGTGACAACTGTCGACTTGTCGGCGTCGATGAAGGATGATGGACGTAAAGGACGGGCCTCATGGATGAACGACCAAGACAAGTAAGTCCGTCATTTCGGGCATTGACCGAGGCAGTGCCCTACGCAGTGCTCCTCGTCACTCCGGCCGGGAGGATCGCTTACGCTAACCGGACGGCCCTCGAGATGTTTCACTACTCCGAGTCCGAACTCAACGGACAGGGGATCGAGGATCTGGTTCCGGATCGGTTCCGCAAGCAGCATTCGACCTATCGGGATGAGTTTCGTGAGCATCCGAGGACGAGGCCGATGGGGATCGGGATGGATCTTGTGGCCGTTCGAAAGGACGGAACGGAGTTTCCCGTCGAGATCGCCCTGAGCTCGACCGAGATGTCAGGGGAGCGGCTCATAATGTGTTTTGTCTCGGATATCACCATCCGCAGACGTGTTGAGGAGGAGAACCGGCGCTTGGTGAGTCAGTTACAGCACGCTCTCGATGAAGTCAGGAAACTGAGCGGTCTTCTGCCGATCTGTGCTTCGTGCAAGAAGATTCGTGATGATGAGGGCCGCTGGACTGCGATCGAAGACTATATCGTCGATCACTCCGACACGGAGTTCTCACACGGGATCTGTCCCGACTGTGCCGAACGCCTCTATCCCCAGTTTTTTGGCAACGGAAGTTAGCCTGGGGCCATTTCGAGCTCCCGGCTCCGAGTTCCGCCCCTGTCACTCCAAACGCGGTATCCGATCTGCGCTTGCCAAACTCTGTTTCACTGTGGTAACGTGCTAAAACGATGGAACGACAGCTCCGCGACAACGAGGATCTGTGGCAGCTCTTCGAGGCCATGGCGCTTCTGGAGAACGAAGCGGAGACAGCACTGTTTCTCCGCGACCTTTGTACGCTCGGGGAACTCGAGGCCCTGGCGGAACGCTGGAGAGTCGTCCAGATGATCGACCAGGGATTCCCCTACCGGCGGATCAGCCGGCTGACCGGGGCCAGTACGGCCACCGTGACACGGATTGCGCACTGGCTACGGCATGGAGAGGGAGGGTATCGCCTCCTGCTCGATCGGGTAAAGGTACGAAACACAACGCGGCTCTGACGCGGCCTGCCGGCCTCGCCCAAGGCCGGATCTGAGAGTGACCCTCATGGAACTGAATGGAGACAACCTGAAGATTGCGATGCAGAAGAAGGGCCGGCTGTCGGCGATTTCGCTCGACCTGCTGCGGGCTGCCGGGGTCGAGTTCGACTCGACGGAAGGTCTGCTGTTCGCCCGGGGACGAAACTACCCGCTCGACATCCTGTTCTTGCGTGACGACGATATTCCGGAATACGTCCAGGATGGCGTGACCGATCTGGGTATTGTCGGCCTGAACGTCGTTCGGGAGAAAGGTGCCGGTGTGGCGGCACTCGATTTCCTGGGCTTCGGCGGGTGCGAATTGTGCATTGCCGTTCCAAAGGCCGGCCCTCTGCGTTCCGTCCGGGATCTGGCCGGGAAGAGGATCGCCACGTCGTATCCGAACCTCCTCGGAGACTTCATCAGTAAGCAGGGGATCGAAGCCCGGATCATTGAAATCAATGGTTCGGTCGAGATCGCTCCATCATTGGATGTGGCGGACGCCATCTGTGATCTGGTCTCGACCGGCAGTACGTTGAGAATCCACGACCTGAAACCGATCGAGGTGATCCTGCGGTCGGAGGCGGTCCTGATCGCCAATCGTGATTCCCTCGAGCATCCCCGCAAGAAACAGGTGATCGATCAGCTGAGGATGCGGCTTTCCAGCCACTTGCGTGCACGCAAGACCAAATATGTCATGATGAATGCTCCGCGGGAGTCGCTCGACGAAATCCGGGGTATTCTGCCCGGCATGAAGAGCCCGACGATCGTGCCGCTGGCCGACCCGGAAATGATGGCGGTGCACACGGCCGTTCCCGAGGAATACTTCTGGGACGTCATCGAGAAACTGAAACGGGCGGGGGCAACCGACATTCTGGTCGTACCGGTGGAGAAGATGGTGGTCTAGATGAGAGTCTATCGATTCGACGCATTGAGCCGACAGGAACTGGAGAAGGTCTGCAGGCGGAATCCGGTCGAGGAGCCCGAGCTTCTCGAGACCTGTCGCCAGATCTTCCAGGAGGTCGAGGAGCGGGGGGACGAGGCGGTTCGCAAGTACACGCGACGTTTCGACGGTATCGATCTGTCTGACTACCGCGTCCACGCGAGGGAGGCTCAGGCGGCGATCGAACAAGTCCCGGCCGAGGTCCTCGACGCGCTGAAACATGCGGCCTCGAACATCCGGAAATTCCATTCCGCCCAGACGCTGACCGAAGGACCGGTCGTGGTCCAGGACGGGGTTAATTGCTGGCGCGCCGCGCGTGCCATCTCATCGGTCGGTCTCTACGTTCCGGGGGGGACGGCGGTCCTGCCTTCGACGGTGCTGATGCTCGGGCTGCCCGCCAAGCTGGCGCGATGCCAGAAGGTCCTCCTCTGCGTCCCTCCGGACAGCGACGGAAACGTGCCGCCCGTCGTCCTCGCAGCGGCCCAACTGGCGGGCGTCCGACAGGTTTTCAAGGTCGGTGGGGCGCAGGCCATCGCCGCCATGGCTCTCGGCACCGAAACGATCCCGCGGGTCGACAAGATCCTCGGTCCCGGCAACCGCTATGTCCAGACGGCGAAACTCCTCGCGACATTCCACGGGGTTTCGATCGACATGGTGGCAGGGCCGAGCGAAGTCCTCGTGATCGCGGACGAAGAGGCTTCTCCACGTGTCCTGGCCGGCGACCTGATCTCTCAGGCGGAGCACGGTCCGGACTCCCAGGTCGTCCTGGTGACGACGTCCGAGCCGCTGATCGAAGCGACGCTGTCCGAGGTCGACCGGCAGCTTCAAGATCTGCCTCGCAACGAGCTGGCGCGGAAATCACTGGAACAGAGCTTTGCCCTGCTCGTTCCTTCGTTCGAGTCGGCCTTCGACTTCAGCAACCGGTATGCCCCGGAACACTTGATTCTGAATATCCCCGAAGCCCGCGACTGGCTGGGACACGTCCACAACGCCGGCTCCGTCTTCGTCGGCAGGCTGACACCCGAGGTCGCCGGTGACTATGGCTCGGGCACCAACCACACACTGCCCACCTCCGGCATGGCCCGCTCGGTCTCCGGCGTCTCGATGGACAGCTTCGTCAAGAAGATCACCTTTCAGGAACTCTCGGAGGACGGGCTGCGGACGCTTGCAAAGACCCTGCTGACGCTGGCGGGCGAAGAGGGGCTCGAAGGTCATGCACGAGCGGTGCGGTACCGACTGGAGGAGGAAGAGGAGAAATGAAGCTGAGCGCATCACTCGACACCTTCATCCGCCCGAACATCCGCAACCTCGAGCCATACCACTGCGCGCGGGAGACCGTGCAGAGCGGACTCCTGCTCGACGCCAACGAGAATCCGTTTCCCCGCTGGGCCGACAGCGTCCGCCTGAATCGGTATCCGGATCCGAACCAGCGCGATCTGCGGCGCGCCCTCGCGGAACGGACGGGTGTCACACCGGAGATGGTGCTGGCGGGAAATGGGTCGGACGAGGTGCTGGACTGGCTGTTCAAAGTCTTCGACTTATCCTCGGGGGTCGCCCTCGCGGAACCGACCTACGGAATGTATCGGGTCCTGGCCGACATTTACGGTGTCCCGGTCACGGAATCCCGTCTCGACTCCCGCTTCCGGTTTTCAGCCGAGCGATTTCTCGCGAACGTCTCTCCCGGGATCAAGCTGCTCATCCTCTGCTCTCCGAACAACCCGACCGGCAACCTGCTCGATCCCGCGGAGATTCTGCGCGTCGTGGCCGACTGGGACGGCGTCGTGGTGGTCGACGAGGCCTATGTCGAATTCTCCGGCGCCGCATCGCTCGCCGGTCAAGTCTCGCGATTCGACAACCTCATCGTGCTTCGGACCTTCTCGAAAGCCTTCGGTCGTGCAGGGATGCGTCTCGGCTATGCCGTCGCTGCTCCACAGCTGATCTCCTGTTTTCTGAAGGTCAAGGCTCCCTACAACCTCAATGCCTGGGTCCTGAACGAAGGCATCGAGGCCATGAAAGAGGAGCAGGAAACCACCCGTGAGGTGCGATTGATCCTTTGCGAGAGGGATCGGGTGCGACGGCGTCTCGAGGAACTGCCTGGAATTTCCGAAGTCTTCCCGTCGGACGCCAACTTCGTGCTGTTTCGCTGTCGGGACGCACGCGCCGTCTGCGCGGACCTGTTGGAGCGTCAGATCGTCGTACGGGACCGCAGCGGCATCCCCGGGCTGGAAAACTGTATCCGGCTGACCGTCGGGACGCCCGAGGAGAACGGTACGGTACTGCGGGCACTCACGGAGATATTGGAAGGGAGGCAGTCAGCGAAATGAAGGCACGCAAGGCGACCATACGCCGCAAGACGGCCGAGACCGCCGTTGAGCTGGAACTCAATCTCGACGGCAGCGGCAAAGCCAAGATCGAGTCGGGTATCGGCTTTCTGGATCACATGCTCGTACTGCTCGCCCAGCATTCGCGGATCGATCTGAAGCTCTCGGCGTCGGGAGATCTGGACGTGGACGAGCACCACCTCGTCGAAGATATCGGAATCGTACTGGGCCAGGCATTGGCCGAAGCCGTCGGCACCAAAGCGGGAATCGAACGTTACGGCGCCGCCATGATTCCAATGGACGAAGTGCTGGCTGCCGTTGCCCTCGATCTGAGTGGCCGATTCGCGTTCGTGAGCGATTATCGTCCTCAGCGTGAGAGCGTCGGCGATCTGCCGACCGAGCTGGTCCTGCATTTTTTCCGCTCGCTGGCATCCGAAGCCAGGCTGAACCTCCACATCAAGATGCTGGAGCCCGGCGAAAACGAACATCATCGCATCGAGGCGATTTTCAAGGCCTTCGCCAGGGCGCTGCGCGCCGCGGTTCGAATCGATCCCGCGCTCGGAGACGCCGTACCTTCCAGCAAGGGACAGTTGTGAGAAGCTCGGACAAACTCGTCGTCGTCGATTACGACGCCGGCAATCTGTACAACGTCGGCAACGCCCTCCGGTTCCTCGGCGCGGACTACGTGATGACGGGTGACCCGGACCGGGTGGCGCGTGCCGATCGGGTCATCCTCCCGGGCGTCGGTTCAGCGCGTGCCGCTATGGCGTCCCTGAAGCGGCAAGGGTTAGCCGGGCTGCTCCCGCAATTGACCGTGCCCTTTCTGGGGATCTGTCTGGGGATGCAGCTGCTGTTTGAGGAATCGGAGGAAGACCGATGTCCTTGCCTCGGCCTGCTCCCCGGTTCCGTGCGACATTTCGATCGGAACCGCGTGAAGGTTCCGCACATCGGCTGGAACGAGGTCGAGTGGGAGGCGGACCCGACGAGAGGGCTGCCTGCACTGACCCGGGGGCTGGGGCGCTGCGGGCACTTCTACTTCGTACACAGCTACTACGCGCCGATCCTCCCCGATGCCACTGCCGGCGTCAGCGACTATGACGGGCCGTTCTCGGCGGCCGTGCGCCGAGGGAATTTCCTGGGGCTCCAGTTTCATCCGGAACGATCGGGCGGTCCCGGTCTCCAGCTGCTTCGGAATTTCCTCGACTGGGAGGGCAGCGCGTCATGATCAAGATTCCGGCGATCGACCTGATCGACGGAGCCTGTGTGAGGCTCTACCGTGGTGACTATGCACGGCAGACAACCTATGCGATCGATCCGGTAGGACAGGCCCTGCGTTTTCAGTCGGCCGGGTTCCAGCGCCTCCATGTCATCGATCTCGAGGGGGCCCGCGAGGGAAGCGGCAAGAACCGCTCGGCAATCGCCGATATCATCCGGGCTGCCAGGGTTCCCGTCCAGATCGGTGGGGGCATCCGCACCGACGACGACGTGGCCCACTTACTGGATCTGGGAGCTCGCTATCTCATCCTCGGCACGGTTGCCGTTCGGCACCCGGAGCTCGTCGATCGATGGGTCTCGCAGTGGGGCGGAGACCGCTTCATCGTCAGTCTCGACCTCAGGCAGGGCTCGCTTCAGACTCATGGCTGGACGGAATGCAGCGAGGTGACGGTAGACACGCTCGTGGACCGGATTCTCGAGTGGGGCATGAGCGAGCTGATTTCAACCGACGTGGACCGCGACGGTACGCTCGAGCTCCCCAACTACGAAACGTACCGACACCTTCTGGAGCTGGGGGGAGGCAAGATCGGCGTCATCGCAGCGGGAGGAGTGAGTCGTCCAGAACATATTGCCCGGCTGGCACGTCAGGGCGTCGCCGGCGTCGTGATCGGGCGGGCCCTCTACGAAGGTGAATTCACCTGGGAGGAGATGCTGAGTGCTGGCTAAGCGGATTATCCCCTGTCTGGACGTCAAGGATGGACGTGTCGTCAAGGGCATCCATTTCGTCGAACTCCAGGATGCCGGAGATCCGGTCGAGCTGGGGCGCCGATATTACGAGGAAGGTGCCGACGAACTGGTCTTTCTGGACATCACTGCGACGGTCGAGGCGCGAGGAACGGTACTCGACTGGGTCCGCCGGGTCGCAGATACGATCTTCATTCCGTTTACCGTCGGCGGTGGGATCGGCTCGCTCGATCATATTCAGGAACTCTTACGGGCCGGTGCGGACAAGGTGTCGATCAACAGCGCGGCGGTCAAGAATCCGGAACTGATCGATCAGGGGGCCGCTGCTTTCGGCTCGCAGTGCATTGTCCTGGCGGTCGATGCCAAGTGGACCGGGAATCGCTGGACCGTCTTCGTCGGTGGAGGTCGCTGGGAGACGGACCGT
Source organism: uncultured Acidobacteriota bacterium (assembly GCA_963823995.1). Lineage (GTDB taxonomy): Bacteria > Acidobacteriota > UBA6911 > RPQK01 > JAPXNP01 > JARRKC01. The sequence goes on along the minus strand of CAWGNQ010000005.1, from coordinate 1,264,766 downwards.
GATGCACTCGCGTGGATCGAGGAGGCGGAGACTCGGGGCGCGGGGGAGATCCTCCTCACTTCGATGGATCGGGACGGCACGCAGGATGGGTACGACCTCCGGCTGCTCGAAGAGGTGTCGCGCCGCGTGCGCATCCCCGTCATAGCCTCGGGAGGCGCTGGATCCCCGAAGCACCTCCTCGAAGGATTGACGATCGGACGTGCCGACGCGGTTCTGGCTGCCTCGATCTTTCATTACAGCCGCTACTCGATTGCGGAAGTCAAAGAATTCCTCTCGAAGAACGGGGTTGTGGTGCGACCATGATCGAATTCGACACGACAGCGTTGGACTGGCAGAAGAGCGCAGGGTTGATCCCTGCGATCATCCAGGATGCTTCGAGCGGACGAGTCCTCATGCTCGGCTACATGAATCCGGAATCGCTGGCGAAGACCCTCGAAACGGCCCGGGTCACGTTCTGGAGCCGCAGTCGGAACCAACTCTGGACCAAGGGTGAGACGAGCGGTCATTACCTGGCGCTGGAAGCGATCGAAGTCGATTGTGATCGGGACACGCTCCTGCTCACGGTTCGGCCCGCCGGACCGGTCTGCCACGAAGGGACGGTGAGCTGCTTCGATCCGGATGATCGTCCTCCGACCGCAGCCGGATTCCTCTTCTTTCTGGAGCAACTCATCGAACAGCGGAAACGGGACTTACCCCAAGGCTCTTACACGACGTCCCTGTTTCATGAAGGGATGAGCCGGATCGGCCGCAAACTGGGTGAGGAGGCGGTCGAGACGATCCTGACGATCCTGGAGGACCGCCGGCGGACGGTCGAAGAATCGGCGGATCTCATCTATCACCTGCTCGTTTTCCTGGCCGAACGTGGAGTGACGCTCGACGAAGTCATGGCCGAACTTCGCCAAAGGCACCGATAGTCGGCGAAGACGAAGGGGTCTCTGAGAGCCATGGGACCGAAGGACCCGGTGGAGCCTCGCTGCGGAATGTGACCATGCCCCGGTCGGATGCACGCGTTTCGGCGTGATGTACCGGATCGAACCCGAATCTCCGGTCAGGCCGGGACGGCTTGTTCCAGACTCTCGTCGTACCGGCTTCCCGACCGGAAGGCCCCGACGAAAGGATCCTCGGAATCCTCGAACTCGTCGACCGTACCCTGGAAGCGAATCAACCCGTCCTTGAGGAGGACCAGCCGGTCGCTGACGATCTCCAGGCACTTCAGGTCATGCGTGACGACGATGGAGGTAAGGTTCTCCTGTCGGCCCAGCTTCCGGATCAGCCGGCTGAGAGACTTGCCGATGATCGGATCGACACCCGTCGTCGGCTCATCGTAGAGAATGACGTCCGGATTGATGGCAATGGCCCTCGCAATTGCGACCTGCTTTTTGGCGCCTTCGCTCAGGTTGTCGTAGCGGAGATGACCCATCCCTTCCAGCTCCACGGCATCCAGCAGATAGTCGACGCGTTCCTTGATGACCTTCTCGTCGGTCACACCACGCTCGATCAGGGGATAGGCGATGTTGCCCCGAACGTCCAGAAAATCGAAGAAGGCACCTCCCTGGAAAACGTAGGAGACCTTCTTCCGGTGCTCCAGCAACTGGGCTTCGGAGAAGCTCGTAATGTCGCGGCCCTCGAAGAGAACAAGACCCGAATCAGGCTTGAGAAAACCGGCGATCAGCTTCAGCATGACGCTCTTGCCGGTCCCGCTCTTGCCGAGGACGCCAAGAGTCTGGCCACAGGGGATCGCAATGGAGATGCCCTTCAGGACGGGGTGATCGAAGGACTTCTTGACGTTGATCACCTCGAGCAAGGCGTTGGAGTCCGCCTCTCCGCAACCGGTCCGCTCCTCTTCCTCCGGCTCTCCCACCGCGGGTCGAAACCGCCGAAAGACCCGACGGAACACGATTGACAGAAGGATCACGAGGTAGGTGGCGAAGAGAAGAGCCAGGAATATGAAGAAAAATTGCATGCAGGCCGATCGATCACCGGTTCCTCAGCGGGCCGGTTCTCGTGCGGCTCCTTGCGGACCCGCACACTCCATCAATGCCGGATCTGAAACCTCGTCAGTTTGCGCGCCATCTCCTTCTTCTGTTTGGCGTCGCTCCTGCGGTACTCTTGCAGCCATCTCCTCAGATCGTTCGGGTTCATCTCGAGCACTTCGCAGACCCAGTAGAAGCTCCCCGGTTCGTTTTCGTCCGCATAAAACCAATCGATGGCATCCTGCCGCCACTCTTCCCATTCCTTGTTGGAAGCTTTCTTCGGAGCCACGATGTCACGGAATGCCTGGAGGAGAATTCCCAGAGCGAGATTCCTCAAAGACGGTTCCGCCTTTTTGGTTTGTGGGTACAGACCTTCACTTTCCAGTGCGGATGTTCTCATGTTTCGCTTCGATCCCGTTATTAGGCCGCTATCGGTTGATCTGTGAGAAAAACGGCTTTTTACCACTTTCTATGGAATTTGGCCAGATCTTTCTTGTTCTTAAAGATAGAAACTCGTTTCTCGTCTTACCTTCTCTTTGCATTGGATGCGGAGGCCTCCCGAAAAGTTTCGAAGTCACTCCGAATTTCGATAGAATAGCGGGCTCACATTGCGCAGGAGGAACGTATCATGACCGTCGAGCGACCACAAGCTGTTACGCTAAAAGGAAATCCGCTGACTCTGGTTGGGCCCGAGCTGAAGGTGGGCGACGAAGCGCCCGACTTCACGGCCGTCAATAGGGATCTTCGGCCCTTCAGCCTGTCCGATACCGAGGGGAAGGTGAGGGTTTTCAGTGTTGTCCCTTCTCTCGACACGCCGGTGTGCGACACGCAGACACGCCGCTTCAACAAGGAAGCCGCCACTTTGCCGGGAGTCAGTATTTACACAATCAGCATGGATCTCCCGTTTGCACAGAGCCGCTGGTGCTCGACGGCCAGCGTCGACAAGCTCACCATGCTCTCCGACCATCAGAGTGGGAGCTTCGGCAGGAACTACGGAACGCTGATCAAGGAGCTGAGGCTCGACGCCCGAGCGATCTTTGTCATCGATGCCGAAGGCGTGATTCGCCACGCGGAGTATGTCAAGGACGTCGGCTCCCATCCTGACTACGAGGCTGCTCTGGAGGCGGCGCGCCGTCTCTCTGATGACTGATCTGTCACAGTCCGGCGCGAGCCTCGCGGACGGAGGCGAGCATGAACCTCGAACAACTCGAAACGCCTGCCGTGCTGGTGGATCTCGATCGCCTCGAGCGGAACATTCGGGGTCTGCAGCGCTATCTGGATCTTCACGGCATCCGGAACCGGCCTCATATCAAGACCCACAAAGTGCCTGAATTTGCCCGCAAGCAGCTGGATGCGGGGGCCGTCGGGATTACCTGTCAGAAGCTCGGTGAAGCGGAGGTGATGCGGGATGCCGGTATACGCGACATTTTCGTCACCTACAACATCGTCGGCTCGTCGAAACTCCGTCGGCTGGCCGCGTTGGCCCGCCGATCCGCCATCCGGGTCACCGCCGACTCCCGGGCGGTCATCGAGGGGCTCTCGAACACGGCGCAGGAATTCGACTTCGAACTCCCTGTCCTGGTTGAGTTCGACACAGGTCTGGGAAGGTGCGGCGTGCAGTCGCCTGCCGAAGCAGTCGAACTTGCAGAGGCGATCCGTTCCGCTTCCGGCCTCCGCTTCGAGGGTCTGATGACCTATCCCCTCAATCAGTACACGCCCACATTCGTTGAGGAATCGGCCCGCCGGCTCGCCAAGGTGGGTCTCCCATTGAAGACAGTCTCCGTCGGCGGCACCCACACGATTCGCCAGGCCCATCTCCATTCCTGGGTGACGGAATATCGTGCCGGAATGTATGCCTACGGCGATCGCCTCACGATCAAGACGGGAGCGGTGACTCTCGAGGATTGCGCTCTGCGTGTCCTGACCACGGTCGTCAGCAGGCCCACACCGGAGCGCTTCGTCCTCGACGCAGGGAGCAAGAGTCTGGGGACCGATCTGCTCGGCCTGGAGGGGTACGGGCTTGTCCTCGAGTATCCGACGGCCCGCCTTCCGAAGCTCTCCGAAGAACATGGGCATGGCATCCTGTCGGGTACCTCGGCGCGACCCGAGATCGGGGAACGGGTCTCGGTGCTGCCCAATCACTGCTGTCTGGTCAGCAATCTGTTCGACCGGGTCTATGGAGTTCGGGGCGGCGTGGTCGAACGGGAATTTTCCGTGGCGGCACGGGGTGCGGTCACCTGAAAAGGCCGCGGAACCGGGAACCGGAGACGCAGAACAGAACCGGAACCCGAAACGTGCAACCGTTCGGGAGTTCCGTGTCCCGTCCACTTTCACAGGTCGTAGAACTGCAGGTCCTCATCTCGCAGCAGCTTCACGATGAAGATGATCTGCCCGGTGTGGTAGCTGAAATGCTCCACAGCGTGAAAGATCGCCCGCAACAATGAAACTTCATAGACCTGAATGTTGCGACGCTCGAGCAACCGCTTACGATCCAGTTGCCTCAGAACGGCGGTCGCTTCGGAGACGGTCTCCTCGAGCCGGGCCATCAACTCGGCCAGCGGGATCGGCCCGGTTTCGGCGAACTCGAGCGGGCGTGTCCTCGTATCCGGGCTCCCGCCGACTCCCGAGAGGATCCATTGGCGCAGATTTCCGCACATGTGGAGCACGATGTTTCCGACGCTGTTGGAGCTGTCGTTGGGACGCCACCAGACTTCGGACTCTCGGAGACGGCCAACGGCGGCCCTCACCCGCGGCAGAAAACTCGTCTCCAGCAGATCGACGGCCTCACGGACGAAGGTATCGCCGACAATGGTCCCGTCCATAGTCGTTCTCCTTATCGACTGTCCAGGCGGACCGGCTGATCCGAGTTGGCAGCCTCCCACGCACTCAGGTAGATGAGCCGAACGATGCGCTCCATTTTGGGGTAGTTCAGCTTTGATGCGATGTCGCCGGGAGTGTGATAGTCGGGATGCAGACCGGTCGTCAACAGCATGGCCGGCACGCCCTTGACCAGGAAGGGCCAGTTGTCGCTTCGGCGGATCAGCTCGAGCGGCTGGTCATCCAGTTGGCAGAGCAGTCGAAGGCCGATCGAGCGGTTGGCTCTCACGATGAGTTGCTGCAGATCCCTGCTTCGCGTGTAGCCGACGAGGTTCAGCGTATTCTCATTCGCAGCGGCCGACTGTTTGGGCATGCCCTCGAATCGTCCGTCATCCGGGTTGGTCACCTCCTGATTCCGACCGATCATGTCCATCTGGAATACGGCATGGATCTTTCTCAGGGGAAACTCGGGATGGTTGACGAAATAGCGTGATCCCAGTAACCCCTGCTCTTCAGCATTCCAGAGAGCCAGGACGATCGTACGATGGGGCGGCAAAGGAGTCTGCGCGAAGGCCTCGGCAATCTCGAGCACCCCGGCCGATCCGCTCGCATCGTCATCCGCCCCGTTGTAGATGCGGCCACCGTCCATCCCGACGTGGTCCAGGTGAGCACTGACGACGACGGCCTCATGGCGGAGAATCGGATCCGATCCGGGAAGTTCGGCGAGTACATTTCGGGTTCCGATCCGCGTCCGTTCAATTCGAACGCTCAGTTCCGCCGCTGCATCGAGGAAACGCACGCCACGGCCGTCTCCATCCGCGTCCTCGTCCCTCGGACCCGCAACGTCTTCGCCTGTCGCTTTCCGGATCACATCCTGCCTCATGTAGACGGCCGGAATATGAATCCGGTCCACCTCATCGGCCAGCTGAAGACGCACCCGTTCGTTGCCTTCCGGCCACCGGTAGCGGGCCTGACGTTGTAGCGAACCCCATCGACCCCGCGAGATGAAGATGACACCCGCGGCACCATGAGCCTGAGCGTTGAGGATCTTGGAGGATTCTCTGCCATACTCGGTGTCCAGCGGGCCGTCGGGGAGCTCATCCAGGTCGTCGTTCAAGGCGCCGGAACGGATCACGGCGATTCGCCCGCCCAGGTCCGCCCCTGCGTAGTCGTCGACCCCGAATTCGGCTGCCGTAATCCCGTAGCCGACGTAAGCGAGACCGGCGGCAGCAGTGCCATCGGCGCTGAGGGGAGAGGGGAAAAAGTCTTCGAAGAGTCCGGCAACGATCTTCGACCCGCCGGTCTGGGAAATCGTCAGCAGGTTCGGCTCGCCGAGATGCGTGCGGATCACATCGAAGTTCTGAAAGAAGGTGCCATGATCGCCCGCCGGTTTGAGGCCGAGCAGTTCGAGCTGGTTGGCCAGATAGCCCGCAGCGATCAGATTCTCGGTTGTGCCCGTGTCACGTCCTTCCATCTCGTCGGAGGAGAGGAATGCAACGATGGCGTGAAGCTCGGAAGCCGTGATGGTCTCGACGGCCGGGACCTCCGGGCGATCGCTCGCACCGATCAGTGCGAGTGGAGCCAGGAGCAGCAGGAGGGGGACAAGAGTGCGGGACTTGCGTCTTTGATTCATTGTTCTGTTCTTCGACTGGAGCGCGGAATTGTCCTTGAGCTCCTCGACCGGCGGTCGGCCCGGGCCGATGCAGGGCTCAAAAAAAGAACTCCTTTCGCCTTCTCAAAAGAAGCCACAAGAAGAACGGACCGCCCAGGATCGAAGTGAAGATCCCTACCGGAATCTCCGTCGGAGCCAGCACCGTTCGAGCGACCGTATCGCAGACTACCAGAAAAGCGCCTCCCAGAAACAGTGAAGTGGGCAGGAGAACCCGATGATCCGCCCCCAGAGCGAGACGCAGGACATGGGGGATGATCAGGCCCACGAAACCGATCGGACCACTGTACGCAATGACGGAACCGGTCAACAACGAGGTGGCGAAGTACTGCACGCTCATCACTCTCCCTGCGTTGACACCTCGGACCGTGGCCCAGTCCTGACCGGCACTGAGAACATTCAGGGCTCGGGACTGGCCGAGTATGAGCGGCAGTCCCAAAAGGAGGAACGGGGCCAGACTCGAGAAGACCGAATAGTCGTAGATGTCGAGACCACCCATCATCCAGCGGGTCATCAGGAAGGATTTCGTGAAGTTCGAGTAGTAATGAATCAGCAGGATCAATGCCGCACAGATGTAGTTCAACACGACCCCCGACAGGAGCAGCGTCAAGGGCGAGAAATGACGCCGGCTGCGGGACAGCGTGTAGACGATGAGGACCACCACCAGCGCCCCACCGAAAGACGCAGCGGGAAGCGGCGAAAGGCCATGGAATGAGACCTCCCATCCCATCAGAATCGCCAGAACCGCCCCCAGGGAGGCCCCCCCGGAGATTCCCAGGGTGAAGGGGCTGGCCAGCGGATTGCGCAGAATCGCCTGGAACACGACCCCTGACATGGCCAGCACGCCACCGACGACGATCGAGAAGAGGATGCGCGGGACCCGGGCCTGGACCAGGATCTGGAAGTCCAGGCTGGATGTATCGCGGAATGCTTTGATGAGATCGATGCGGACCGGGCCGAACAACGGAGACAGAAGCGCGCTCAACAGGCAAATCATCAGAGATCCACCGACGATCAGAACGAACCGGCGTCGAGTCAGCGGCTCACCTCTCAGCTCGAACCAGGACATGCGTCAACTACTCACTTCCCGAACTGCAATACGATCCGCGGTGTTCCGCCCGGAGACATCTCAGCGTTGGCTCGAACATCGAACACCTGCTCGATCAGTGCCGGCCGGATCTCGGGGGCCCCACCGTTTTTGTGGAGATCGGCAACGATCTCTCCTCTCTTCATGAAAATCATCCGATCGCAGAACGATTCGGCCAAATTGAGGTCATGGGTCACTATGATCAGATCCAGACCCCGGGTGTCGTGGAGGTCCTTCAAAATACGATAGATCTGGAGCTGGTGTCGGAGGTCGAGAAAGGCCGTCGGCTCGTCGAGGAGCAGGATCGACGGATCCTGGGCAAGCGTGCTCGCCAGACTGACCAGTTGCTGCTCTCCGCCGCTCAGGTCCTGAAAGTAACGGTCCGAAAGATGGCGTGTGTCCGTCAACTCGAGGACTTCTCGGACCCGCTTGTGATCCTCCGTTGAATCGAAGAACTGGCCCGACTGGTGGGGCAGGCGGCCCATCAGGGCGACTTCGTGGACGGTGTAGGGGAAGGCCATCCGGGTCTGTTGGGGGAGGTATCCGATCAGACGGGCAAGGGCCCGCCGCTCCCAGGCCCCAAAGGTCCTGTCCTGGAAGATCAGTCGGCCCGTCCAGCCGTCGAGCAGTCCGCAAAGGATCCTGAGAAGGGTTGTCTTGCCGGCTCCGTTCGGGCCGACGATGCCCAGAATCTCCCCCTTTCCGATCTCCAGGGAGATGCGCCGGAGCACGTCGAGCTTTCCGTAACGGAAGCAGAGATCGCGCATCTCAAAGATTGTCGGGGAATCGTCGTTTGGCGTCATTTCGTGGGGTGGAAGATCCGGGCGAGCTTCGCCGCAGCCTCGACGACCCGTGGCCCGGGAATGATGAACACGTCGCTGTCCAGAGCGAAGATCCGGCCGCTGAGGGTAGCAGACAGATCAGGAAAATCCTCCCAGAGGGCCTGGACCCGCTCGGCCTGCTGTTTCGTTTCCGCGCCGCCCATCGACATATCGATGATGATATCGGGATTCCGGGCGAGAATCTCCTCGATCGAAACCTTCGGGTAGACGCCGCTCGCGTCGGCGAAGACGTTCTCTCCGCCGGCCAGTTCGATCAGTTCGCCGATGTAACATCGGTTGCCGACCGTATAGATCTCATTGAGGGATCCGGGAGTGCGGCTCACGATGAAAAGTATTCGCGGTCGCGTCTGTCCCGCCTGTTCGCTCCGGATCTGATCGAGTTGTGATCTCAGCCGTTTCTCGAGCAACCTGCCCCGCTCGGAGCAGCCGATCCGGTCCGCAAGGAGACCCAGCGAGGTGAAGATGTCTTCGAGGGTGTTTTGCTTAAGGACGAGCGTGGCGATATTGAACGGTCTCAGTTTCTCCAGAACGTCGCCGCGGTCGGACAAGAGGACGATCAGATCCGGACGCAGGCGCAGGATCGTCTCGAGATTCGGGGATGCGAAGTCCCCGATGATCGTCTTCTGTTGGGCTTGAGGAGGATAGTCGCAATAGCTCGTGACCCCGACCAGGCGGTCCTGCTGGCCGAGTGCGTAGATCATTTCTGTAATGCTGGGGGCCGTCGAGATGATGCGCTGAGGAGCCGAAATGCCTTCCGAACCCACCGTGAAGGCGAATGCGACCGACATCAGCAGCGGCCCGATCAGCAGCCGGATGAAGAACCTGCCCAGTACTCCTCTCATAGTCATATCCAGTGCGACCGTTCACAGATGCAAAGCCGCCGACGAATCCCTACAATGATACCCGAGTGCAAATCGCTGCTGATATGGAGCCGGTCGGGCGCCCGATGGAGGCTCGCCGCGGCCTGGTCCTGAGACGGTTCGGGGCTGCAGGCTCCCTGATCCTGTTCAACGGTCTGCTTTTCCTCTACCTCTGGTGGGGAAAAATGCAGTACCGTCACGACGTCTACCTGGGCGTGACCTACGCTGTTTGCCTGGTCCTCGTTCTCGTGGGTCACCGCGTTTTCGGCGACGGACGGCGGAGCCTCGGACTGCGACTCGACAATTGGCGGGCTGCGCTGCGAGCGTACGGGACCTTCACACTGGGGGCCGGCGCTCTCCTGGTTGTGGTGGGAGTGCTTTTCGGGAACTTCGACTCAGCCCGGCTCCAGGAGGTAGGTCCCTATCTTTTCTGGGCGGGACTGCAGCAGTACGTGCTGCAGGGATTCCTCCGGCCGAGATTCGAAGACGTCGTCCGTCCGACCGCCGCTCCGCCTGACTCCGGCCGCGGCGTCTCGGCCGCCGGTCTCATCTCGGTGGTCCTTGCCGCCGGGGTGTTTGCCGCACTGCACTGGCCGCATCCCACGCTGGTCCTGCTGACTTTCGGAGGTGCGCTGGGTTGGTGCGGGCTGTTTCTGCGTACTCCGAGCTGGCCGGGTGTCTGGCTCTCCCATGCCGTACTCGGCGTCCTGCTGGTCCTCCTCTTCAAACAGGGAGGAATCGATCAGTTCCGCGTGGGACTGGACGGCTACCGATTCGAATCATACGGCGACGGAGTTCAGGTCGCGGCCGGCTATGACAGCCTCGGCCACCCCTTCGTCGCGACGCTGCCCGGTCCCGACCTCGGTCACCCGTCCAGGGTTCGAATCTTCGATGTCGAGGGACGGCAACTCTCGGAATGGGTTGCTTTTCCGCAGTTCGACTTCTCAGGACGGCTCGCAGTGGGAGATCTCGGTTTCGGGCCGGGGGACGAGGTGGCGGTCGTCCCGGGGCCGGCAGAGGACAATCCTCCGCTGGTCCGGATCTTCGATTGCACCGGCCGAATGCTCGGACAGTTCGCTGCGGGGGCGCTTCCGCCCGAGTACGGAGCATCGATCTCGATCCACTGTGGAGAGATCGACCTGGCTTCCGGACCGGGACCCGGTGCGCCCGCCCGCATTGCCGCTTACGGGCCTGACGGAAGATTGCGTCGAAGCTGGGCCCTCGACGGCCGGACGGGGTTCGTCAACGGGATTCAGGGGACGGGATTTGGCCGAGCCTGCGAGGAAGGCGCCGAGGGGAACTGGCTCGTCTGGGGAACGGGGGTTTCCGTCAATCCATCGGACTTCCTCGTGGTGCGGGCAGGAATGATCATGGAATCTCGCGAGACACTGCCGACGACCTGCGGGCTTCGTCTGGCAACCTTGCGCCTGAAGCACGGAGTAGCGGGCGTCGCCGTCGCCCCTGGACCGCTGGTCGGCTACCCTCCCTGGATTCGGGTCTACTACCGAGGCCGGACCTGGGCTCTCATGCATGAATTCGTGCCGTTTGGAGACGATGGAACGGCCGGTGCCAACCTGGCGGGCCTCGATATCGACGGCGACGGGCAGGACGAGCTGGTCATCGGGGAGGGGACGGCGCCCGGTCGCCCGCCCATCGTGCGCATCTATCGCCTCGACGGGACCCCGATCGCCCAATGGCGAGCGTACTAGAGCGTGAAACGTGGAACATGGAACATGAGAGTATCTGCCCGCCGCCCGTTTCCCATTCTCTCGAAGATCTTTTACAGTCGGCCGACCGTCATGCCGCCGTCGACCATGATGACCTGGCCCGTCGAGTAGGGAAAGTCGCCGGAGACCAGTGCCCGGACCGCTCTCCCCACGTCTTCAGGTGTTCCCCATCGGGGCTGGAGTAAGAGCCCCTGGTCGATGAGCGAGTCATATTTCTGCTGCACCCCGGCGGTCATGTCGGTCGCAATGATGCCGGGCCGAATCTCAAAGACCGGGATGCTGAATTCCGCCAGCCGCACCGCCCAGAGGCGGGCCGACATGGCAAGGCCCGCCTTCGAGACGCAGTATTCGCCGCGATTGACCGAGGCGGTTTCGGCAGAGACCGACGTAATGAAGATGATCGTGCCCTGGAAAGTCGCCGATTCCTGTCGCTGCTCGATCATCCAGCGGGCCGCCCGTTGGGTCAGGAAGTAAGGGCCCTGAAGGTTGACGCGCAGAACCGTCTCGAAGCTGGCTTCGCCAGCTTCGAGAATGTCACGCCGTTCCGGTGGAGCAATACCTGCGTTATTGACCAGGACGTTCAGCCGTCCAAACCGGCGACGAACGTCTTCTATGAGACGCAGGCGATCGGAAGGATTCGAGATGTCCGCCTGAACATAGAGGACCCGGGTATGACGGATACCCGGGTCGTGGAGAAGCTCCTCGACGTCGTCGCGCTTTCGTCGTCCGCACAGCGCGAGGTCGTATCCGGATGCGGCCAGCGCGCGGGCAACGCCCAGACCGATTCCCCGGCTTCCGCCGGTGACGAGAGCAACGGGGGCCTGCTGTTCATCCATCGGGTCTCACTTCTCCCCAGAAACAGAGGTATGGCTCGGAACGGTCCACTCGCTGCAGGTAGAGCGCCAGCTCCCGGGCATGATAGTCGCCCCACATGGTCGCTTCCCCGCAGGGGATCCTCCGGCCGGCCGGAATCGAGTCCCAGCCGTTCGGTCGATGATAGACCGAGTGGAGTATCAGCCCTTCGTGATCCTCATCGCGCGCCAGGTACGGAGCTTCGAACAGCGCAGCCGCCACGCTCAGACCGGCCTGCCAGTAATGCCGTGCCGGCTCCTGTTCGCCCGGTCTCCTGCCGAGGAAGCGACCCAGCCGCAGCAGCCCCTGTGCGGCAATGGCCGCGGCCGAGCTGTCGACCGGCTCGAAGTCGTTGAAAGGGTCGGCCGGCTGGTCGGGCCAGTGCGGGAGATGCACGAGACCCGGGGCCGATGTGTCCCAGTAGGGAATTCCATTCGCCGGGGAGCTTTCCAGGTAGTAGTCCGCCGTCACTCTGGCGGTCTCGAGGAACTCGTCAACAATCCCGGACTTGCCGGAATGGAACGCCGTGTCGTCGGTCGGGACGGAATCCAGGAACTCCATCTGTTCGGCGAAGCCGAGGATGATCCAGGCCAGTCCGCGAGTCCAGGTCGAACGGGATGAATAGCCCTGCTGTGTGGACGGGCAGCGGTACGTACCGTCGTTGACGTTGAAGAGGCTCTCGTGGGCCACGCGGCCGGCCACGTCATAGACATCCCGACCGGCCCCGTAGTAGACGTTGTATCGGGCTGTCGTCCGTGTGTGCTCGATGAGCCGCTCCAACAGCGAGATCGAACGGTCGCCTTCGCCCAGGAGACGGTGCCCGAGCCGATGTCCCAGGGCCAGGACCCGGAGCGTTCGAATCGTATCGGAAAACAGGGAGTGTGGGCCGTTGAACGAGTAGATGAAGCCCGACTCGCCCGCCCGCGTCCAGCGCGAGGCCTGAACTGCGGCGGATGCCCTGAGTGCCAGCTCCAGGTATCGACGCTGCCAGACATCGAGGGCAAGGCGGCCTTCACGGCCCAGCCTGTAGAGGTTCCCGAAGCTGCTGACGATGTTGAAGCCGTGGTCATGGACGCCCGTGTGGGTGATGTAGTCGACCATGTGATCGACCGTCCCGCGCATACCCCGTTCGAGGAACGTTTCGTCGTCGGTCGCGTCGTACTGCAGCAGCATCGACCCGAAGTAGAACCCGAGCGTCCACTCGGTCCATCCCCGGGAGCGGTAGCGCCCTTCTTCGGTGTAAACGGGAGCTCCTCCGGAGAGATCGTAGCGTTGCTCGAGTGCCGACAGTTTCCGAGCGGAGAGATCCCACAGCTCCCGGAGGGCTCGACGGAGATCGGACGTTTCGATCTGAGGGTTGATTCTCAGCATCTTCCGCACGCATCTTAGAGCACGCCTCTGTCACCGGAGAGCGGGGTACGCCCGAGCGCACCAGTCCGTTGACTCTCGTGCTAGCATGACCGGCATGGAGATCGCTCTCTGCAACGAAGTCCTACGGGATTTCGGCTTCGAGCGCCAGTGCGAATTGACTGCGGCGCTCGGCTACGACGGACTCGAAGTCGCTCCCTTCACCCTCTCCGAAGAACCGCATCAGATCCCCTCCGTGCGTCGTACCGAAGTGAGGCGAATCGCAGAACGCGCCGGACTCCGGATTACGGGTCTCCACTGGCTTCTTCTCACTCCGCCGGGCCTTTCCATCACGAGTTCCGATTCCGAGGTCCGGAAACGGACGGTACGGGTGCTCAAGGGTCTGGCAGAACTGTGTTCCGACCTTGGCGGATCGGTGCTTGTGCACGGATCGCCGAAACAGCGCCAGATCCCCCCGGGGGTGGATCGTCGGGAAGCGGAGGAGCGGGCAGAAGCGTGTTTTCGTGAGGTGGGGGAGAGAGCCGGGCAGCTGGGCGTTCGCTACTGCATCGAGCCGCTTGCTCCCGCCGAGACGAACTACATCAACTCACTGCAGGAAGCGGCGGACTTGGTCGAGCGCGTGGGGATGCCGGCTTTCAGGACGATGATCGATGTCAAGGCGGCGAGCCGCGAGGCGCTGACCGTCCCCGAGCTGTTCGAGAAGTGGAGTTCCACCGGGATCATTGGTCACGTCCACGTCAACGATCGCAACTTGAGGGCACCCGGTCAGGGCACGGACCGATTCTTCCCGCTGTTCGCCGCTCTGCGCCGCCTCCGCTACGGCGGAATCGTCGGCGTGGAACCCTTCGATTACTTTCCGGACGGCCCGACGGCGGCCGCTCGGGCGATCGGGTACATCTGCGGGATCCAGGAAGCGCTGGATGTCGACTCAACGACGAAAGGATGAACGAGGTAGGAAATGATCATTGCTGACTTGCGGGAGATAGAGGGCCGGTCTTATCCGGCAGGGAGGCGGACGCAGAATCTGGCCGGGGGAGCCTCGCCGATCGCACTTCGGAATTTCTGCATGGGCTTCGTCACGCTGGAACCGAACGGAGGCCAGGTGCCCTGGCACAACCAGGAGCAGGAAGAAGTGTATTTCATCGCGAGCGGAGAAGGCGAAATGTGTCTCGGCGACGAGCGTCAGGAGGTCCGGGAAGGCCAGGCCGTCTTCATCCCCCCCGGGGTCTACCATCAGCTGACCAATACCTCCGACGAGCCCATGACCATGATTTATTGCTACGGCCCGGCCGGGGACGTCGCTCACTGGCGTCAGGAGCTCGACGGCACGTTGCCGCGGGCGGGTCAGGAGGCGCCCAGCCTTCCTCACGGAGCGTGGCCCCAGTTTCTCGGGGGACGCCGCTAGAAACGAAACACCGGGAGACTAATGCGGCCATGAGCGAATACAAGGTGGGTCTCATCCTGAACGGTGTGACCGGACGAATGGGGCGCAATCAGCATCTGGCGCGCTCGATCCTGGAGATCCGCCGTCAGGGGGGCGTCCGGGTCGGCGATCGCAGGGTGATGCCCGATCCGGTCATTCTGGTGGGACGCAATGCGACGAGACTGAAGGCACTGGCTTCGGAGGCGGGCCTGGCGAGGTGGACGACCAGCCTGGACGAGGCCCTCTCCGATCCGGGGCTTTCCGTCTATTTCGACTCGCAGTCGACGCCGTTTCGCGTCGATGCTGTGCGCCGGGCCGTCGCGGCCGGAAAGCATATCTACTGCGAGAAGCCCACCGCCATGAATACGGGGGACGCCCTGGAACTCTTCCGCCTGGCCGAGAAAGCGGGCGTCAAACACGGCGTCGTCCAGGACAAACTCTGGCTGCCGGGGATACGAAAACTTCAGACGCTCTTACAGTCCGGTTTCTTCGGGCGCCTGCTTTCGGTGCGCGGAGAGTTCGGATACTGGGTGTTCGAAGGCGATCTCGTCCCCTGCCAGCGGCCTTCCTGGAACTATCGGGCCGAGGATGGGGGAGGCATCATCAACGACATGTTCCCCCACTGGCGCTACCTGCTCGATCACCTTTTCGGCGGCGTCGATGCGCTGTGCTGCACGGCTGCCACTCACATCCACCAACGAGTCGACGAGGCCGGACGCACCTACCAGTGCACCGCGGACGATGCCGCCTATGCGACCTTCCGGCTACCCGAGGGTGGCATCGCTCACTTCAATTCTTCCTGGGCCGTGCGGGTTCGCCGAGATGACCTGTTCACTCTGCAGGTAGACGGGACGAGGGGTTCGGCCGTGGCGGGACTGCGCGAGTGCTGGATTCAACCTCTCGAAGGTACGCCGCGTCCGGTCTGGAACCCGGATCTGGAGACCCCGATCGACTACTTCGGCGACTGGATGCGGGTTCCCTCACGGCAGGAGTACGACAACGCGTTCAAGCTCCAATGGGAGCTTTTTCTGCGGCACGTCGTTCTCGATGAACCCTTTGCCTGGACTCTGCTCGAAGGGGCAAAGGGCGTGCAGTTGGCGGAACTCGGCATGCAGTCCTGGAAGAGCGAGGCCTGGGTGGACGTGCCCGGCCTGGGTCCCTAGACCGTCGCGGGCACCACGAACGGCGATCGATAGTCCCGGGTAAGCAGCGCATTCGCATCTTCACCAGCCACGAACGTCTCCGTTTTGGGATCGAAGTTCAGAGATCGACCGACGCGGTACGAGATATTGGCGAGGTGCCCCAGGACCGTGCTCTTGTGGCCTTCTTCGATGTCGCAGTGCAGGAGCGAACGATCCCTGGTCCGCACGGCATCGATGAAATTCTGGTAGTGGTCGCCCCCGATCGAGGCGCTCGGACCCGG
This sequence comes from uncultured Acidobacteriota bacterium, assembly GCA_963823995.1. GTDB lineage: Bacteria > Acidobacteriota > UBA6911 > RPQK01 > JAPXNP01 > JARRKC01. The sequence continues at coordinate 1,248,725 of CAWGNQ010000005.1, read as the reverse complement.
TTCCCGTTTTCGACCCAGAACCGTGTGCCAGCTCTCATAGCTGTCGACGACGAGGTAGCCCTCGGAGCCGTAGAAGATCACGCCGACGGTGTTGTCGGGTCCTTCGCCGATCCCGCCCTCATGGTTGGTGATCCAGTGGCGTACCTCGAACTGCAGGAGCTTCGCCTTGCCCCCGGCTTCCGACGGGCTGTACTCGTACATGGCGTGAAGCAGATTCGGAGTCTCCTGATCGTCATCGAACATGACGTGACCCCCCATCGAGGTGACCTTGACCGGATGGGTGTCGAGGCCGAGTCCCCAGCGGGCGATGTCGAGCTGGTGAACCCCTTGATTTCCGATGTCGCCGTTTCCGTATGGCCACTGCCAGTGCCAGTTGTAGTGGAAGCGATTGCGCGAAAAGGGCCGCTGGGGCGCAGGCCCGATCCAAAGGTCGTAGTGGACACCGGCCGGCACCGGCTCGTCAGGGGTGTGGCCGATGGTGTCTCTCCACTTGTAACAGAGGCCCTTCGCCATGTAGACCTCGCCGAGTTGGCCGCTCTGCAGAAAGTCGACGGCGGCCTGGATCGCAATCGAGCTGCGAATCTGCAGCCCGGTCTGGACGATCCGGTCATACTTGCGGGCCGCTTCGACCATCTTCCGGCCTTCCCAGACGTTGTGGGAGGCCGGCTTCTCGACGTAGACGTCCTTCCCGGCCTGACAGGCCCAGACCGTTCCGAGCGCGTGCCAGTGGTTCGGCGTGGCGAAGCTCACGGCGTGGATGTCCGGGTCTTCGAGGACTTTCCGGACATCGGTGTAGACTTTCGGCTTCTTCCAGCCCCGTTGCTCGAACTCCTTGAGCCGGTCCGCAAGCACGCTCTCATCGACGTCGCACAGGGCAGCGACCTCGACATTCTTCAGGTTCTGGAAGCCACCGATATGGTCCTGCCCTCGCCCGTGCAAGCCGCAACAGGCCACCCGAACCCGGTTGTTGGCTCCGTTGCCGAGAGCGGTCGTCTTGAAGATCATCGGAGCAGCAGCCCAGCCCGCTGCCGATGCACTCACAAATTCACGTCGGTTGATTTTTCCCATCTTGTCGCACTACCTCCCGGTCGGATTGACCCGACTCAAGGATAAGGGAGCCGATGACTTCAGACAAGCCGGTCACGAGCAGTGGCTCGCCCCGGAGACGGAGGGGGAGCCAAGGGACGAGGGGAAGCCAAGGGGCGGAGTGATTTGCTAGAATCACATCCGGTCAAGGGCGGTACACATGTCAAAAAGAATCGGTATCCTTACGGGCGGGGGTGATGTCCCGGGTCTGAATCCTTGTGTTCGGTCGGTCGTCTACCGTGCGATGGACGACGGCGACGAAGTCGTCGGGATCAAGCGCGGTTGGGCCGGCCTGCTCAATTTCAACCTGGACGATCCTGAGTCCACCTCGAAACACACGGTCAGGCTGACGCGCGACACGGTCCGGACGATCGGCCGGACGGGCGGCACTTTCCTGCACACGTCGCGGACCAATCCCGGCAATGTACCCCGTGACACTATCCCGCTCTTCTTGCGCAATAGCCCCGAAGCTGTTTCGGGCAGGGACTTTGTCGATTTCACCAAACACGTCCTCAAAGTCATCGAAACTCTGGATATCGAAGCGCTGATCCCGATCGGTGGTGACGATACGCTCAGCTACGCTCATCGAATGCATACGGAAGGCGTCAAGGTAGTCGCCGTCCCGAAGACCATGGACAACGATGTCTACGGCACCGACTACTGCATCGGATTCTCGACGGCCGTGACGCGCAGCGTCGAGTACATCACCCAACTTCGGACGTCGATCGGCTCGCACGAGCGTATCGGAGTCGTCGAGCTCTTTGGGCGTAACTCCGGCGAGACCTCTCTGATGGCTGCCTATCTGGCCGAGGTCGATCGGGCGATCATCAGCGAGGTGCCCTTCGATCCCGACCGACTGGCCCGGTTTCTGGTCGACGATCAGGAAAAGAGTCCGAGTCGTTACGCTGTTCTGACCATTTCAGAAGGAGCCCGGATGATCGGAGACGAAGTCCTCGAGAGCGGCCCCGTCGATGCCTACGGCCACCGCAAGCTTGGGGGCATCGGGAGTGTTACGGCCGAAGAAATCCGGCGCCGCACCGGCCGCAACATCATCTACCAGCAGCTTGGCTACCTCATGCGCAGCGGAGCCCCGGACTCGCTGGACCGCATGGTTTCCGCAAATTACGGGAGTCTTGCCATCGATCTGATTCAGCAGGGCTTGACGGGACGCCTGGTCGTCCTTCGCGAAGGGCGATACGGACACGAGGATCTCGACATCGTGGCCCAGGGTGTCAAGAGAGTCGACGTCGACACCTTCTACGACATCGAACAATACCTGCCTAAGGTCACCGACGTACTTGGAAAGCCGATGTTCCTCTATTGAGGCGTACGGATGCCTGGAACCCGGAGACTCGCCGGTCAAAACGAGTATTTTACGGCGAGTTCGATCTCGCGGGCCCGGTCGGCGCCGAAGATCTTTCCGAACAGACTCGGATCCGAGTAGTCGGTGTTGGGCCGGTCGAAGTTCACCTGGTTCAGGGCATTGAATAGTTCGACGCGGAGTTCGAGGGAGTCGCCGTCGGAGAAGCGAGTCTGCTTGATGACGCTGACGTCCCAAGTCTGATAGCCGGGTCCGAGCAGAATGCTGCGACCCGATGTCCCGAAACCATATTCCGACGGAGCCGCGAAGGCAGACGTATCGAACCACTGATCGACCGACCGCTCGCCGGCCGGCAGCACACCCGAGCCGACCCGATCGGGGCGGTCCCCATAGACACCGTCGTTGTTCGGGTCTCCCGACATGGTGACCGTAAAGGGGCGCCCGTCGCGAATCTCGGTGATCCCGGAGAGCCTCCAGCCGTCCATCACCCAGCGTAGCCAGGGGTAGGAGTCGGTCATGTAGAAGACCGATCGCATGGGCAGGTCGACGATGTAGTTCAGGTAGAATCGACGGCGTGGGAGCCAGGTCGCGGTCGCCCGCTCCGATCGGAGGTCCCTCGGATTCTGGGGGCTCCCCCAGACACTGTCGTCCAGAAAGCGATTCCACTCGAATCCGGAACGGAGTGAAAAACCGCGGACGAGTCGGCGTTCGGCACTCAGATCGAGACTGTGCCCCGTGTAGGAGCCTCCGTCATTGACGATTCCGAACCGTCCGTACGCAGGGTTGGGGCGGCGGGGTTGTACCGGGCCCGGCCCGGGCGTCGGAACATTGCCCGGAATCAGCCTCGTCGAGTGCGTGCCCTTTTGCCCGACATAGTTGATTCCGACGTTCCAGTTTTCGACGGGTTCGTTCTCGATACCCAGACGCCAGGTCTGCGTGTAAGGCGTGCTCAGGTGCGGAACCATCCCGTTGACGATGAGTTGAGGCTCGACGGAGGACGTGAAGGGGTCGCTCAGTGAGAGGGGCGGCTCACCCTGGGACACTTCGGCGCTCTCGAGATAGTAGAACGGATAGTTGCGCGTCAGCGACTGTATGAAGAGCCAGTCGCCGGGGAAATCATGCCAGATCGAGTAGCCCCCGCGGACGACCAGCCGATTACTTCCCAGCGGGTTGTAGGCCAAGCCGAGCCGCGGCGACCAGTCGTTTCGATCGGCGAACAGCAGGGATCCCGGAACGGCATCCCCGAAACCGAGCTCGCCGGCACGACGGGAACCGGCGACCACGATCTCTCCGTTCCGGGGTGGCTCGAAGAGGAGAGGGTCAAAGCCGGAAACGTTCTCCTGGATCGAGTGATAGGGAGGCGAGAACTCGTAGTTGACGCCGTAACTCAGCTCGAGATTCGGAACGATCCGCCACTGGTCCCGGAAGAACGCTTCCCAGCGGCGACGGCGAAGGTCGGCGCGGTCCGAGCCGACGCCCCGGTCGGCTGAGTCGGGATACCCGAGCAGGAAGTCGGCGAACCCGTCTCCGCTGAATCGTCCGGAGAACGAGAACACACCGCGATGAGCACCGTCGGAACGCTGGTTGTTGAGCTGGATGGCAGCCATGTTGAACCCGCCCCGCAACGTATGAGTCCCGTGGACATAGGTGAGCGAAGTCGAAACCCCGAACTGATTACGTACGGCCGTGTCGGGCGAATTCCGATCCCCGAAATCGGCGTAGCCGGTCAGCCAGAACATCGGATAGCCTTCTTCGATCGGGTCGGTGACCTGCAACCCCTGGATTTCCAAGGAATCGAGGAGCCCGGAGCGCCCGGAGTTGCGGGAGAGCGAATAGGTGCGGCTGCGGCCGAACTCGATTCTGAGGAAGGTCAGCAGATTCTGGCTGAGCGCGCGGCTGTAGGAAACCGAAGCATTCTGATAACGCTCCGAGAGACTGGAGTCGAACGCGGGCACGGTTGCGACTCGTGTCTGATCGACTCCCGTATAGGCATAGTCTCCGACCAGCGTCGCATTGTTCGCAGTCTCGAGATCTCCACGTGCGCTGAAGTGATTCTGGTCGCGGATCCTTGGGTCGTTATTGACATAGTTCCGGTCGGGATCGCCACGGTTGGGAGTCGGGACGACCGACAGCAGCTTTCGTGCGATGGGGTCGATTCGCTCTTCGGGAATCCGGTTGCCGGGAAAGGGTCGGCCGGTCAGTGGGTCGACGACATCCTGCCCGAGCTCGGAAAAATCGCCCCGTTGCATCCGTTCGGTCGGTACGTGAGATAGGATGGTCGTGCCCTGAATGATGCGCAGCCCGTCGTAGCTGCCCTGAAGACTCGTGCCCGACCCGAGAAACGTGCCGAGCGTCCCGCCGAATTGATTGCGCTTGTACTCGGGCAGCGGTTCCCCGACCGGATCGAAGAAGTTCCGGGCATCGAAGTTGTCGTTGCGGTGGTACTCGTAGAGTGAACCGTAGAATTGTCCCTGCTTCCTCACCGGAAAAGGATTGATGAGCTCGGAAAGCTGTTTCGAGTCAGCGTCCGCCGTCTGCGTTGTGTAGTCACGGATGGCGGTCAGAGAGCGATCCTGCAGTCCACCCTGGTCCGTCAGTTCCACGTTGAGGACCTGTCCTTTGGGGACCTTAAGAAGGCTCACGAAATCACGGGCTTTTCCTTCACTGCGGTAGACGCGATACTCGCCGGCCGGGAGATCGACCTGAAAGCCGCCCTTGTGGTCGGTCTCGACGCAAACCGAGTTGGCGCTCGACTTGCTGACGAAGATCAGCCGGGTTCCGGAGCAGCTGTGGCCGGCGTCGCTCCGCAAGGTGCCTTCGATAGTCTCGGCCGCGGCCGGACAGATCAACGCCACGGCGGCCAGCAGAGTCAGGAGTCCGCGCAGAGAAACGGGAACAGACAGATTCATAGTTCGAGGTCACCGTCCAGGATCATGTCGGTAATGGAAAAACGGGCACGCAATTGCGGCCCCGGGCCGGGAGTGTCAAATTCGAACACAAGCTGTTTATCGGCAGGATCGACCACGGAGATACCGTCTTGGACCCTCGGAAAGACGAACTTGGCCCCGACCGTGGCCTCTTTTGGCCGGTAATAGGCGGACAGTTCGACCCGGGAGAGGCGCTCTCCGGACAGAAACGCCCGATTTCTCATCGTCTGGGTCGTCTGCTCCTGAAAGAAACGGTCGACGCCGGCCTGATCCTGGGGATTGTTTGAACGGTAGGCGACGGCGATGACGATCCACTGTCGTACATCCAGCTCCAGGCCGGAGGTGATCTGACGGTCGATCGATTTTCGTCGCTCCGGACTCAGGTTGTCGTAGTCGAGCTGAAGCTGCCTGATTCGTGCAAAGGCCTCGCGAATCGGTTTGGCGGAAAGGATGCGCACGTAGTATGTCTTATAGATCTCTTTCTCGCCCTGCACTCCGCTGCCGATGCCCCCAATGACCTGAGTGAACGTCTCTTTCGAAGCCCAGGGCGAGTCGTTGAGGATCTGGACGGCCTCATTGAGTGACCACTTCCTGAAGGGTTTGTCGGGGGCGGCGGGAAGCCACGCCGAGAGCAGCAGCGCAGTCAAAGTCAGGATGAATGATCGCATTGCGGCGTTCTTCGCTCCAGGGTCGATCTCAATGTGTTCGTCTTCTTGGACTTTTCATTTTAAACAATTGAGAGCGCATTGGTCGACCCGGGCGGACACCCGGCCGAACCATGCTGACGGTTTGTGGCGTCCAAGCGGGCCCGACCGGTCCAAGGTGCCGCCGGAAGGCCCGCCCGGGATCTTATCGCCTCGCCGGGACGACCTGGAAATCGAGACAGGCAGGACCCGGAACGCTCTGAGCCCGGCCCCATCTTCAAATCGGGCTGTGACATAATTTTCGTACGGAATCTTCACATGTTTGACGGCTCGCGACAGAAAAGAGGATTGGTGGATTCGGCCCGCGGCCGGGAGCCGAAAGGGCGTTCCGCGCCGGTGCCCCGGAGGTTCCCCTGGCTTCACGTGCTGCTTGTCCTGCTTCTGTTGGGGGCCGGGGCAAGCTCCTGCTTCGGGCAGAACGCCGAGGATGTCCGTCGCCAGTTGGAGAGTCTGGTCGACGACGGGCACTACGCGGAGGCACTCGAGCTCGGGAGGCGGAGCCTGGACAGGGTAGCGGGGAGCCCCGATCTGGCGGTGGTGGTGGCGCGGATGGGCCTCGAGGCGGGTGACGTCGGGTTGGCCGGCCGGGCGCTCCGCGCTGCCTTCTCCCGCCCCGTCTCCGACTCCGATCTCCTCCTTCTGGCCGCAGATTTCGAAGTGAGGCTCGGCGAAATTCCTGCGGCGCAGGACCTTCTGGAGCGGGTCTGCCGCCGTGATCCCGCCAGCGGCGAAGCGCGGTATCGCCTGGCCAAGGTGCTGTTTACCCGGGGGTGGGACGCCGAGGCCCTGGATCGGGCAGCCGAAGCCGTGTCTCTCAGTCCGGCGTCCGCGGAATTCCGGCAGCTCTACGCATCGATCCTCACGAATGCCGGGCGGGCGGGAGAGGCTCTCGATCAACTCGAAAACGCCTGGCGACTGACGCCGAAGGACGGTCGACTGCTGCTTCAGCTGGCGGATCAGGAGCGGCTGGCGGGTCGGTTGAGCCGAGCCGTCGAATATCTCGATCTCGCGGTCCGTTCGGATCCAGAGAATCCGCTCTTTTACCGGGAGCTTGCGAGAGTCGAACGGGCCTTGGGTCGACACGATGACGCTCGTATGAATCTCGCCGAGGCGGAATCACTCGATCGGTCCTTTGCTGCGCTCTCGCGGAGCCTCAGTTTTGCAGAGAAGGGAGAATTGAACGAGGCCGTGGCCCTGCTCGAACCGGAGTACGCAGGAAACCGGGACTTCGTAACCGGTGGCCTGACGCTGGCCGATCTGCTGCAACGCAGCGGGCGGGATGACGACGCTCTCGAGATCTATGAGACCATCCTCGAGCAGCATCCCGATTGCCGGCAGGCGCGGGAGGCGGCGGCCCGGGTGCTTCTCCGTTGCGACCGTCAGGCCGAAGCGATCGAAATCCTGCATGCGGAGGAGGGTCGGCCGACTGCCGTCGAGGAGCTGCTGCGGGCGAGGAAGGAGGAGGGAGAGGGCGACCTCCTTCAGGCACTCGACAGTCTGCGTCGGGTCGAGAAACGATATCCGCTCGATCCCACCGTCAAGAGGGAAGTAAGTCGAATCCTCAATGACCTCGGCAGACCCCGGGAAGCGCTTGCTTCGCTGGAACGTGCCTACCGGTTGAGCCCCGACGATCCTCGAATCGAACAGGATGCCCGTCGGATCCGACTCGAATATGCCGTCGGCCTCGAAAACAAGCTCGACTGGTCCGCCGCCCAGCGGATCGTCGAGACCCTCGTTCGGGAACAAAGAGACAGCCTGTATCTCTTCCATCTCGCCTACTGTCTTCAGAATCAGGGGCAGCTGGCCTCGGCCACGGAGCTTTATCGGGAAGGTCTGCGGCAGGACCCGGCGTCGGAGTGGGCCAACGTCAACCTGGCCTACTGCCTTTATTCTTCCGGCTCCTATGCGGAAGCCGCGGCGGTCTGGGAGCGGCTCCTTGGAACGGCGCGGAGGCCACCCTACCTTTACGGTCTGGGTTTGAGCCGGCTTTACGAGTCAAGGATCCCGGAAGGCCGGCGATTGATTGCCGAGGCGGCGGCGGGGGGTTACGTGCCTGCGCTCGACTGGCTGAGACGGGCGGGCCGGCGGTGAGACTTTGGCGCCGAAGCTCCCTATAATGCACTGTTGTGCCGGCGAACCTGACTCCCGAATTCCATGATGCCGAGGAACGCTTCAAGGCAGCCGAGACGGCGGCCGAGAAGGTCGACGCGCTGGAAGAGATGTTGCGCGTCATTCCCAAACACAAAGGGACGGAGAAGATGCAGGCGGACCTCAAACGCCGCATCTCCAGGCTGCGAAAGGATGCCCAGAAGGAAAAGTCGGCCGGCGGCGCCAAGCGACCTTTCCACTACGTCGAGAGGGAGGGCATAGGCCGAGTGATTCTTTCGGGTCCTCCGAACGCAGGCAAGTCGAGTCTGCTCGCGGCCCTGACCAACGCGGAGCCCGAAATCGCCGACTATCCCTTCACCACGCGCGCGCCACAGCCGGGGATGATGCCCTTCGAAGACGTCCAGATTCAACTGGTCGACATGCCTCCGTTTGCACCGGAATCACTGGAGCCCTGGCAGCTGGCCATGATCGAGCAGGCGGACAGTGTGGTCCTGCTTTTCGACATCACCGATCCGGGTCTCCTCGATCAGACCGAGTTCGTACTGAACCGTCTCGACGAACGGGGACTCCGTCTCTGGCCGGCTGCGGACAGCCGATTCATGGTTCTGGGAAACAAGGTCGATCTTCCCGGAGGGGACGCAAGCTTCGAAGCGTGGCGGGAGCTCTTCCTGGACCGGCTGGAACCGTTGCCGTTCTCAGTCCGATCGACGGGCGACCTGATGGATCTGAAGCGGACTCTTTTTGAGAGACTGAATGTCGTCCGTGTCTACACGAAGGCCCCCGGCTCGAAGCCCGATCCGGATCAGAAACCCTATGTCCTGAAGCAGGGCAGCACGGTGCTCGACGCGGCCGCCCACATCCACAAAGACCTCGCCGAAGGGTTCAAGTATGCGCGGGTTTGGGGCAAGGTACGCTATGAAGGTCAGATGGTCGAGCGGGACTACGTCCTCGAAGACGGTGACCTGCTCGAGGTCCACGGCTGAGGCAGGGGGCGGGGATTGATTCCAGTCTGTCTGCGGCTGCCGTCGTTACGCATGACACCAGCGGTGGAGCCGGTCGGGACGGAGAGAACCGGCCGCCCGGAGAACGGGAGAGGCGCAGCGTCAGAGCCGGAACGAAGTGAGGGACCCCCTGCTCGGCCGTCGAACACCCGGCTTTCCACCCCGGACGAACCCCCGCGGCAGCCTGGAAGGAGAACGTGAGAACGGGAGAAACGGAGAACGGGTGGCCGGGAGAATCGGTAGGATTTGCCGGTGTCGAGGTGACCTGCTGGGGACGGGGGAGCGGCAGAGAACCGGAGAACGTGAGAACGGGAGAGGCGCAGCGTCAGAGCCGGAACGAAGTGAGGGACCCCCTGCTCGGCCGTCGAACACCCGGCTTTCCACCCCGGACGAACCCCCGCGGCAGCCTGGAAGGAGAACGGGAGAACGGGTGGCCGGGAGAATCGGCGAGATTTGCCGGTTCGACGTGATCTGCCGGGGACGGGGGAGCGGCGGAGAACGGGAGTCCGGCCACCCGTCCTCCCGTCGACCCGTCCTCCCGGCGACCCGTTCTCCCGGTCGGCACCCGTCCTCCCGGCGACCCGTCCTCCCGGCGGCGACCGCCCGTTCACAGATTCGCCAAGCTCGAACGTTATGGTAAGTGATGAGCCGAGTGCGCCGTTTTGAAGACCTGAGGGTATGGCAGACTGCCCGACGCCTGATGAATCTCGTCTACGACCTCTCCGAGCGCTGTCCGGATCTTCGCTTGAAGTGGCAGATTCGGGATGCTTCCGTAAGCGTCATGCGGAACATCGCTGAAGGCTTCGACAGTTTCACGGATCGCCAGTTTCTGCACTACCTTTCGATCGCCAAAGCCTCTTGCGGCGAAGTCCGCTGCCACCTCTACGTCGCAATGGATCGGAGATCGTTCGGGGATGCAGATCTTCGACATGCATTCCGGCTTACCGACCAAGCCTCGAGACAGATCTGGAGGCTGGCAGGATCCATCAGGTCCCGGCTGACGCGTGAGGCGTAGAGTCTGCGAGTACACGAGAACGGGTCGCGGGAGAACCGCGGGATTTGGCGGTGCAACGTGACTTGCCGGGACGGGGGTATAGCGGAGAACGGGAGAAACGGAGAACGGGTGGCCGGGAGAATCGGTAGGATTTGCCGGTGTCGAGGTGACCTGCTGGGGACGGGGGAGCGGCAGAGAACCGGAGTCCGGCCACCCGTCCTCCCGTCGACCCGTTCTCCGGCGACCGTCCTCCCGGCCACCCGTCCTCCCGGCCACCCGTCCTCCCGGCCACCCGTTCTCCCGTCGACCCGTTCTCCGGCGACCGCCCTCCGGTAGGGCGAGTTCCGCTACCCGAGGTAGTCGCGATGCATCGCGAACACCGGACCGTCGATCAGAGTTCGCGTCGTCTTCTCGTACAGATCGTACAGTCGGGTATACGTCTCGACTCCTTCCGTGCCGGGTTCGTGACGTGTCGACTCATTCGTTCGAACGTGCCGGTCGACGAGCTCCTGGATGTCATCGCCCGTATCCGCCCACATCGCCTGGATGGCCGCTCCGAGGGCCGGGCCTTCTTCGCTTTCCGGACACACGAGCGGAAGATTGAAGATGTCCGCGATCATCTGGCGCCAGGTCTCGCTCTTGGCGCCGCCTCCGATCAGCCGGAGTTCAGCGGTTTCAATGCCCAGTCCACGCATCCGTTCGAGCCCGTAGCGCAGACCCAGCGTGACGCCCTCCATGGCGGCTCGTGCCAGATAGGCAGGATGGGTCGTTCGCGGGCGGACACCCAACAAGACGCCGGTTCCGTCGGGAACCGAAGGCATGCGCTCGCCTTCCAGATAGGGAACGAGCAGAAGCCCGTCGCAGCCGGGTGGAACGGACCGTATCGCCTCTTCGAACCGGGCGTGGTCGGACTGGAGGATGCCGTTTCGGACCATCTCGGTCGCCACCGTGACGTTCATCGTGCATCCGAGCGGCAGCCATCCTCCGGTACTGTCGCAGAAAGCCGCGATCTCGCCTTCCGGATCGACGACCGGGCTGGAGCTGAAGCTGTACAGCGTACCGGATGTTCCCAGACTCACGGTCATCAGACCTTGTCGGACATTGCCCGACCCGATGGCACCCATCATGTTGTCTCCGCCTCCGGAACTGACCCGGGCCGTCTTCGGCACGCCCCAACGCGATGCGAGGGCCTCCCGAAGCGTTCCGGCGGATTCGCCGGACGCGATCAATCGGGGAAGGCAGGCACCGAGATCGCGATCCGGATCGATGGCCTTCAGGACCCTGGCCGACCAGGTTCTTTCCCGAACCTTGAAGTACCCGGTGCCCGAAGCATCTCCGCTCTCGGCCGTTTTCTCGCCCGTGAGATAGAAATTGAGATAGTCATGTGGCAGCAGAATCGATCGAATCCGTCCGTAATTCTTCGGTTCCCGGGACTTGATCCAGAGGATCTTCGAGGCGGTGAATCCGGGCGGCAGACTGTTCCCGATCTCCTGCTGGTAGGCCTCGCGGCCGCCGCTGGCTTCCATGATTGCATCGCACTGCTTTTGCGTGCTCGTATCGTTCCACAGCTTCGCAGGCCGGATCACCTCATCCGCTTCGTCGAGGACGACCAGGCCATGCTGCTGGCCGGAAACTCCGACGGCTCCCACATCGCCCATGGCGATTTGGGAGCGGAGTTCTTCCATGCACTCTTCGAGCGCTGAGATCCATTCGGAGGGATGCTGTTCCTTGTGGCCCGCCGGCAGGTCCTCGATCAGGCCATAAGACCTGGAGGCGGACGCGAGCGGTCCTCGCTCCGGCGACCAGGCCAGCACTTTGAGACTCTGTGTTCCGCAGTCGATTCCCAAGTAGATCATGCCGGCATCTTACGAGAGCCGATCGGGGAGGACAAGCTCAGCTTACCCCACTCAGTTTGGCAAGCCGGTCTCTTGCGGTCCAGGCTGGCGGCCGGAGGTCGCTTCTGGCATCTTAGTGACGTGGACAAAGCCAAAAGCCGTCGCGATTTCCTTCGAGCGGGTAAGCCGGCCCGGGTGGCGCGCGACTTCCAGATTCTGCGGCTGGGCCGCCCGGCCATGGCGACGCGTTTCGAGATTCTCTTTCCGTCGGAATTGCGGGGGCGGATCGAGTCGGCGCACCGAGCTCTCGACGAGGTGCGGCGCCTGGAGGCTATCCTGAGCTACTTCGATCCGGACAGCCGGGTTTCGGAGCTGAATCGTGAGGCCGCCTGCCGGCCGGTCGTGGTCGAGCCGGAACTGTTCGGTCTCCTGCAACGGAGCCGACAGATCTGGGAGGAAACGGGCGGGGCCTTCGACGTCGCGGCGGGTGCGATCTGGCGCTGCTGGGGATTTCACCGGCGTGAGGGGCAGGTGCCCGACGCGACCGAAATCGAGGCAGCCCTTGCCCGAACGGGCAGCGACGGGCTCGAATTTCTCTCCGAAGAGCGTGCGATCCGCTTTTCGAAATCCGGTCTGGAAATCAATCTCGGCAGCATAGGAAAGGGGTTTGCCCTTGATCGCTCCGCCGCCATCCTTCAGAATGCCGGTTTTGAGCATGCGTTGCTGCACGCCGGGAACAGCAGTTTCCTGGCCTGGGGCGATCCCGGGCAGGCGGGGTCAGGATGGCGTGTTGCGGTCCGCCATCCCTTGAACAGGGATACAGATCTGCTGCTGCTGGATCTCAAGGGAATCGGGATGGCGACGTCGGGTGTCGGAGAGCAGTATTTCGAGGAGAGGGGTCGGCGTTACGGACACATACTCGATCCCCGGATCGGTGTTCCGGTCCTGCACCACCTGTGTGTCACGACGTTTGCGCCTGACGCGGCCTGGGCGGATGCGCTGTCGACCGCGTTCTTTGTGATGAGGCCGGAGGAGATCGAGGCCTACTGCAATCGACATGTCGGAGTGGGCGCGATCATCGTGCCGGCCGCCGACAAGGGGGAACGGTTGCAGGTAAGGACCTTGGGGACGGCTGAGTCCTTCCTGGGGAAGGTAGTCCTGGACTGACGGAGGTGAGGAGTTGAGCGCAGAGAGTTCGCAGCTATCAGGTTGGCAGAAGATTGTATTGGTGGTCCTTCGCTTTGCGATTGGTTGGCATTTCTTCTTTCAGGGTTTCGGAAAGCTGATTTCGCCCTACTGGACGGCCCAGGGCTACCTGAACGCGAGTTGGGGCCCTTTCAAGTGGATCACTACGACTCCGTGGATGCTCGGTGTAGCCGACTACACGATGGTGATCGGGCTGATGGTCATCGGAATCCTGCTGATGGTCGGTCTGTTTACACGTGTGGCAGCGATTCTCGGTATCATACTGCTGGGAATGATCTATGCTGCGGTCCCCCCGCTCGACTTCACCGGCTTCGTTGTCTCGACGGGGCAGGGAACGGAGCTCTATGTTGACAAGAACCTCATCGAAATTCTGGCCCTCGTCGTGGTGGCTTCGTTCCGGACAGGGCTTATAATTGGTTTGGACATACTCGTAAGTCACTGGTGGAGGAACCGCACATGAATTTGACCCCAGAAAAACGGGAACTTGGACGAAGAAACTTCATAAAGGCAGTTGCGGCAACCCCCGTCGCCGGCGCCCTGATCTGGAAGGCGACGACGATGACGCCGGTTCGGGCAGGCATTATCGGAGTTGGAGGAGAGGGGGGCGTCCTTTTGGAGAACGCACCCAAGAGCCACCTCCGCATTTCCGCGGTCTGCGACATTTTCCCACCGAATCGCGAGCGGGCCCTGAAAATCGCGCAGGATCGCTATGACCCAGAAGCCAAGGCGTACACCGATTACCGGGAGTTGCTGGGCCGTCGCGACCTCGAGGCCGTCATCATCGCCACCCCGCTCTGGATGCACTCCCAAATGACGGTAGATGCGCTGCAGGCGGGCAAGCACGTCTTTTGCGAAAAGCTCATGGCGAAGGGGCTCGAAGACTGCCGGCAGATGGCCGATGCCGCCAAGTCCGCGCGGAAGAACCTCCAGATCGGTCACCAGAGGAATTACAACCCGCTCTACCACGAGGCCAAGCAGTTGATCGACTCCGGCACCATCGGGGATATCTATTACATTCGGCTGGCCTGGCACCGCAACAATGACTGGAGACGGAAGGTTCCGACCGATCTCGAGTTCGATCCGTCCCCCTGGGGCTATCCGGATCTGGAACATCTCAAGAACTGGCGCCTCTACGACCAATACTCGCTCGGTCTCATGGCCGAGTTGGGCAGTCACCAGATCCAGGTCGTCAACTGGTTCAGCAACAGCGTTCCGGCAAAGGTCTATGGGACGGGTGGCGTCTACCGTTATCAGGACGGTCGCGAAGTTTCGGATCACGTCTATGTGATGTACGAGTACCCGAACAACCTGACGGCGACCTTCACCTCGATCGAGTCCAATGCCTGGGACAACTACTACGAAGCGTTCTTCGGAACCAAGGGAACGATCCTCATCACCGGCGAGCGAGAGGCCATGCTCTTCTACGAGGGCGGCGCAGAACCGACCGAAGTCAAGGTCGAGAACGTCAAGGGAGACGCTCCTGTGATGCAGGCGTCCGAAAGCCGCGCCCGGGATGCTGCCGGCGGCGCGGCGGTTTCCAGCACGTCGGCCGGCTTCAACGCCCTGACAGCGTATCGGCTGGAACTGGAAGGATTTGCCGAGACGATCCGGGACGGCCGTCCGAACCTCTGCGACAGCGTCGAGGCGATGAACGCTGCGGTCCCGACGATCATGGGACACGATGCGGCTCGGCAGCAGACCGCGCTGCCGATTCCGGGCGATACGTACCTGGGCCCGGAAAAGGAAACCTAGACGGAGTCCCGAGTTTTACGTTCGACGTTCCAGGTTGCACGCACTACCGGCCTGGGCTGGAGTCTTCTTGAAGCTTGGTCCGAGAGCCGCTCGCATCGGATCCGGGACACCGTTCGGTTCAAAATTCGAGGGGTCGGGCGGAATCCGAGAACCAAGTCCGAACTTCGGGGGCGTGTTGCCGAAATCTTTTCGCCCCTCCGAGCTTGTGGCCATCTCGAGGAGACGTGCGGAACCGATTCCACGCAGCGTCCGCAACGACCGCCACGGGCTCCGAACCCGGAAGGCCCCGTTGCGTGAGCTGCGTCCGCTGCGTGGGGGCGAACCGCCGAGGTTTTGCGTGTAGGCCGGAATCCCAAACCAGAAGGGGGCTGAGACGAATTGGG
This sequence comes from uncultured Acidobacteriota bacterium, assembly GCA_963823995.1. Lineage (GTDB taxonomy): Bacteria > Acidobacteriota > UBA6911 > RPQK01 > JAPXNP01 > JARRKC01. The sequence goes on along the minus strand of CAWGNQ010000005.1, from coordinate 1,233,407 downwards.
CAACCCGCCCTCGAAACCTCGAACGTGAAACGGTGCCGGATTGAATTCTGCCCCGATTACCGATACCCTTACGTCCACTCACAATAGTGTGCTTGGGGGAGCTGAGACGGTCGGCTGAGAGGATGCTCCGGCATCGACCCCAGAACCTGATTCGGGTAATTCCGGCGAAGGGAAAGTACGACCGGCTCCGCGCTCCTCGATAACCGTGTGTCAGAGAGGTCGTGGTGAGCAAGAAGCACCTGAAGAAGGAAAACCTCCCCAGTCGTGTCACCTGCGGACCGATTCCCGGCTCCAGGAAGGTGCACGTCGAAGGGCCGAGACCGGATGTCCGGGTACCCATGCGGGAGATCCAACTGAGCCGTCGGTCAAAGGTCGGAGACGACAGGAAGCGATCGTTTCTCGTCTACGACACGTCCGGGCCCTACACCGATCCGGACGCGAGCATCAATGTCCATCAGGGGCTTCCGCCCGTTCGCCTCGCCTGGGTCGACGAACGACAGAATACCGAGGCGCTCTCGAATCCGACCTCGATTTTCGCGCGCCAGAAGCGGGAGGCCGATACGGCAGGCGCCATCCGATTTCCCCTGGAGCGACAGGTACGACGTGCCCGGCCGGGAGAAAACGTCACCCAGATGCACCTGGCCCGGCGGGGAATCATCACGCCGGAAATGGAATATGTCGCTATGCGGGAAGACCAGGGGCGACAGTTGCTGGCCGAACGGATGGGGGCCGACCCCTCGATCTTTCGGCAGCATCCGGGCCACGCCTTCGGCGCACGCATCCCGGAGCAGATCACGGGGGAGTTCGTCCGGCAGGAACTGGCGGCGGGTCGTGCCATTCTGCCGTCGAACATCAACCACTGCGAGCTCGAGCCGATGATCATCGGCCGCAATTTTCTGGTCAAGATCAACGCCAATATCGGCAACTCGGCCGTGGTCTCGTCGATCGAAGATGAAGTCGAAAAGATGGTCTGGGCGATCCGCTGGGGGGCCGATACGGTCATGGATCTGTCCACGGGGACGAACATCCATGAGACGCGCGAGTGGATCATTCGCAACGCTCCGATTCCGATCGGAACCGTTCCGATTTATCAGGCGCTGGAAAAAGTCGACGGCCGTCCCGAAGAACTGACCTGGGAGCTCTATCGGGATACGCTCATCGAACAGGCCGAACAGGGTGTGGACTACTTCACGATCCATGCCGGCGTGCTGCTCCGGTACATTCCACTCACGGCCGGTCGCGTGACCGGGATCGTCTCGCGGGGCGGTTCGATCCTGGCCAAGTGGTGTCTGGCCCATCATCAGGAGAATTTCCTCTACACTCACTTCGAGGACATCTGCGAAATCATGAAGGCCTACGACGTGTCCTTCAGCCTGGGAGACGGATTGCGGCCGGGATCGGTGGCCGATGCGAATGACGAGGCCCAGTTCGCAGAGCTCAAGACACTCGGCGAGCTCACGAAGATCGCCTGGCAGCATGATGTCCAGGTGATGATCGAGGGTCCCGGTCATGTTCCGATGCACATGATCCAGGTGAACATGGAGAAGGAACTCCAGGAGTGTTTCGAAGCGCCTTTCTACACGCTGGGTCCTCTGACGACCGACATCGCTCCCGGTTACGACCACATCACCTCGGCTATCGGCGCGGCCATGATCGGCTGGTACGGCTGCGCAATGCTCTGCTATGTCACACCCAAAGAGCATCTGGGCCTGCCCGATCGGGCCGATGTCAAGGCGGGGGTGGTCTCCTACCGGATCGCCGCGCACGCTGCGGACCTCGCCAAGGGTCACCCGGGGGCTCAGGCCCGCGACAACGCGCTGTCTCAGGCTCGGTTCGAATTCAGGTGGGAGGATCAGTTCAATCTGTCGCTGGACCCGGATACGGCTCGTGAATTCCACGATGAGACTCTGCCGGCGACCGGCGCCAAAACCGCCCACTTCTGTTCCATGTGCGGACCCAAATTCTGTTCCATGCAGATCACTCAGGAAGTCCGTGACTTTGCTGCCGAACACCGGATCGCCGAGCAGGATGCGCTCGAGGAGGGGTTGAAGGAAAAGGCCGACGAGTTCCTTGATCGGGGTGCCGAGCTCTACGTGGCGGGAGCGGAGGAGTGAGTGAAGTCGAGCGATGCAGTTGGTGTCTGGGCGATCCTCTGTATACCGAGTACCACGATCTCGAGTGGGGTGTACCGGAGAAGGATGGCCGTCGGCTGTTCGCCAAGCTGATCCTGGACGGAGCCCAGGCCGGGCTGAGCTGGCTGACGATTCTGCGCAAGCGGGACGGCTACTATCGCGCCTTCGACGGGTTCGATCCGCAACGGGTGGCGGCCTATGACGAACCGAAGGTCACAGCACTGCTGAGTGACCCGGGCATCGTGCGAAACAGGGCCAAGGTCGCCGCGGCCGTCGGCAACGCCCGTGCCTATCTGGGGCTTCTGGAGCGAGGAGAAGACTTCAGCGAGTACCTGTGGCGATTTGTCGACGGACGAACCATCCAGAATCACTGGCGGGCACTGGGCGACATCCCTTCCGAGACGGCTGAGTCCAGGTCGATGAGCAAGGCTCTCCGCCAGGAAGGCTTCCGATTCGTCGGTCCGACGATCTGCTATGCTTTCATGCAGGCTGTCGGTATGGTCAATGATCACCTTGTGAACTGCTACCGGTATGAACGGCTCCGGCACGGTTAACGGATCTCCGGTGCAGGCGCAGCGTTCAACGTTTTCGGCTCAGGGTTTAAGTTTGGGGCTCAGGGTTCAAGCAAGGTGGACGAGCACGGGGGCTTGAACCCTGTGCCTCGGACCGTATGTTCGGGCCGCACGAAGGCCCCCGGCCATCCAGACATCCGGCCTTGAATTCAGAAGGACGAATCGTGGGCCGTTGAACCGGTCGCACGTTGAGACCCTGCGGTGACGACATGCAGCTCAAACCACTTCCACTGATCCTCGTTCCATGCCTGATAGTCGTTGGTCACTTCCTGACGGCGGGTCCGCAGTCCGAAGCCGAGCGCGCCTACGAGGTGGCCCGGAACGCGATGGTGCAGACACAGCTGTCGGGCCGCGATATTCGGAATCCAAGAGTGCTCGATGCCATGAGACACCTGCCCCGTCATCGCTTCGTTCCGGAGGAGTTCCGACGTTATGCCTACTCGGACACCGCTCTTCCGATCGGGGAGAACCAGACCATTTCCCAGCCGTATATCGTGGCCTTGATGACGCAGCTTGCCGAGCCCGGATCGAGTGACCGGGTTCTCGAAGTGGGAACGGGGTCCGGCTATCAGGCTGCCGTCCTGTCGCGTCTCACTGACCACGTCTACACGATCGAGATCGTGCCGAATCTGGCGGAGCGGGCGAGAGACACGCTGGCCTCCCTCGGCTACGACAACATCACGGTTCGCAGTGGAGACGGCTATCAGGGATGGCCCGAGCGGGCCCCGTTCGACATCATCATGGTCACGGCGGCAGCTCCTCGACTTCCGGAACCGCTGCGGGAGCAGTTGGCCGAAGATGGCCGCCTGGTCATTCCCGAGGGCGATTCCAGGGCCAACCAGACGTTGGTGCGTTACCGGAAGCGCGGCGGGAAGCTCGAGCGGGAGGAGGTGATGCCCGTGATCTTTGTTCCCATGACGGGTCGGATCGAGAAACCGGAATGAGACGCGAAGAGACCCGAGATCGCGGTTTGTCATTCTCGATTTGGGGAAGCAAGTTCAGACCTCGAGTCTTCGTTGCTTCCTCCGGTAATAAGCGTAGACCGGCAGACCCAGTGCGACGGTGCCCATGCCTGCGAGTGTCTCCCGCGGATTCGAGACGGCGGCACTCGCCAGAATGAGAACATTGGCCGCGATGAACAGGGCGGGCAGCACTCGCGACCGCGTGACGCGAAACAGGCCGGCGATCGTCAGTGTGCTGAACAGGATCAGGATGAACCCCGAGTAGACGAGGATCTGATAGAGGCTTCCGACGGCGACGAAACAGAGCGCCAGGGCCGTCTGGAACCAGATGGCGCGCAAGGGGATCTTCCGACGCGGATCAACGCGTGTCAGCCAGCGGGGAAACAGACCGTCGTGGGCCATGGCGTAGTAGACCCGGGGTCCGGTGATCGACATGGCGGTCAGCGAGCTGAGGATCGAGAACAGAATCAGTGTGTTGACGAGATTCCTTCCGAGTACACCGAAGACGTGCGAGGCTGTGACCTCGGCAACCGCCACTTCGTTCGAGATCGCCTGAAGGGGAGAGCCGGCCAGGTAGGCGAGGTTCATCAAACAGTAGAGGACGACGACGAAGATGGTGCCGCTGATCAGCGATAGAGGGATATTTCGGGCAGGGTTGCGGATCTCCCCGGCCACGTAGGCTGCAGCATTCCAGCCGCTGTAGGTGAACATGACCAAGATGAGGGAGGAACCGAGTGAGGGGAAATCGGCTCTGCTCAAACTGCCCTTCAAAGAGAGTGCGAGGTTGGTCTCCCAGGGGGCCCGGTAGAGGACGAGCACTGCAAAGAGCAGGATCAGTGCGAGGTTCGCGACGGTGATGACGGAATGCAGGCGGTTTCCCGCCTTGAGACCGAACGAACAGAAGACACTGACGATGAGAAGGGACAGCACTGCAATACCGCGGACGGTCCAGCCCTCATCGCCTGTGCCGGCGGGCAGAATGGAGCCCAGGTAGTGGGCGAAGCCCAGTGCGGACGCGGCGATGGGGGCCGTGAAGCCGATGAAGAGGGAGGACCAGCCTGACAGGAATGCGGCCATGGGACCCATGGTCGGCCGGAGGAAGGCATATTCCCCGCCGGCGTGGGGGTAGAGGACGCCCAGTTGCGAATAGCAGAGGGCGCCTATGAGTGCAAGCAGCCCCCCGAGCACCCAGATGCCGATCAGCCAAGGTGAGGGGCCCATTTTGCCCGCGATGAGGCCCGAGGTCGTGAAGATCCCGATTCCGATGATGTTTCCGACCACGAGGAAGATCGCGGCTGCCGGTCCTATTTCGCGATAAAGCGACATAGTCTTCGTCTCAGAGTCGCTCAGTTCCGTGAAGGTTCAGACTTCGGCCGGGCTGACTCTCGGTCCCCCCCGGCCGTTCAGTGCATTCCCTGGAGGATCGAGTCCAGGGTCTGGCGATCCTGGAAGTTGATGAGATGGTGCCGGATCACACCCTGCCCGTCGGCGAAGAAGAGTGTCGGGAAAACGTTGACCTGCCCGAAGGCCAGGCGCGTCGCTTCGTCCAGGTTGACCACCGGAAACTGGATCCCTTCCCGCTCCACGTACTGTTGACGGGCGCCGTCGCTCGTTCCGATTTCGAGGACATCATCGGCGTTCATGCCTACGAACTTCACGCCTCGCGCGCCGTATTTCTTGCTCAGGTCGGCCAAAATCGGGGCAATCCGGACGCAGGGAGGGCACCCGGAAAACCAGAAATAGAGAACGACCGGGTGTCCCTTGAGATCGCGGCTCTCCAGCGTGCCTCCCCCGAGCCGGGGAAGTGAGAACTCGGGCAGCGGCTGTCCCTCCCAGCGGGTCATCCGGACGTTGGCTCCACGAGCTTTGACGAAGGCCTCGATCGCCGCGGTATCGATCGTCTCGATTTCTCCGTTCTCCCCGTCTCGGGAGAACATTCGGGGAATCCGGGGATCCTTTGACATGACGGACAGGAGCAGGTCCACAGACTTTTCACCGATCCCGAAAGAGCTGGCGATCTGGGAGCGGGTGGGCGGATGTCCCGTTGCCCGCTTTTCCGTGGCAAGGAATTCCGGAATGGCGAAAAAGACCTCGTAAAGCCGCCCCAGATAGTTTCTTTCCTCTGCGCTGAACCTGTTGCTGTTGTACAGTTCGGAGAAGTTGATCTGCCCCTGCTGCCGGTAGATGCTGGTCACCTTGGCAAGTACCGATGCCTCGACGTCGGGAGCGGCCGCGAACGATGGCAGCCCCAAAAGCAGGGAGACGGACAAATACAGAAAGAGCGTCACAGGGAGTCGGTTCGTTGTTCTCATGGCGTTGACCTGTATTATTCCAGATTCAGAGGCTGGCCGTGGCCGACGAAAGGGGAATGAAGGGATGGTGTTTCTGATGTTGTTCATGCTGTCGAGTGGTGCCGGGCCGGGGAGCGGACAGGACGATCTTGCGGATCGGATCGAACGGGAAATTCCGGATCTGATCGATCTGTACCGGCAGCTGCATGCTCACCCTGAACTGTCATACCAGGAGGAGCAGACAGCGGCGGAGGTTGCCGCCCGGCTGGAGTCCTTCGGCTTCGAAGTCGCCAAGGGTGTCGGCCGTTACCCTGCAGACGGGTCGCGTGCCCGGGGAGTCGTGGGCGTCCTCCGTAACGGAGAGGGGCCGACGGTCCTGATCCGGACCGATCTGGATGCGCTGCCCGTGGAAGAGAAGACGGGCCTGTCCTATGCCAGCCGGGTCCATGCGGAGATCGACCAGGACCATGAGACCCCGGTCATGCACGCTTGTGGACATGACATGCATATGACCAGCTTCCTGGGTACGGCAGAGCTGCTTGCAGCGCTTCGAGAGCATTGGCGAGGGACGTTGGTCGCGGTGGGCCAACCGGCCGAAGAACGGGGCGCGGGTGCAGCCGCGATGCTCGCGGATGGACTCTACACACGTTTCCCCCGGCCCGACTACGCCCTCGCACTCCATGTGAGCGCGGACCTGCCTGCCGGGCGAATCGGCTTTCGACCGGGCTTCATCCTGGCCAGTGTCGACTCCGTGAACATTCGGGTCCGGGGCGTCGGAGGCCATGGCGCCGAGCCTCAGAAGACGAAAGATCCGATCGTTCTGGCCTCGCAGATCGTCCTGGCGCTGCAGACCATCGTGAGCCGCACCGTGCCTCCACTGGATCCGGCGGTGGTCACGGTGGGGTCCATTCACGGAGGCTTCAAACATAATGTGATCCCGGACTTCGTCGATCTCCAGCTGACGGTGCGCTCCTACAAGTCGGAGGTTCGCGATCAGATTCTGGATTCGATCCGCAGGATCGCCCGATTTACGGCCGAGGCTGCCGGCGTACCCGAGGATCTGCTGCCCATTGTGGAAGTGCTGGAACAGGAACATACGCCCTCGACCTTCAATGATCCAGGGTTGACGAACCGGCTCGCGGAAGTCTGGAAGGCGCGACTCGGACCGGATCGCGTCGTCGAGGTGGACCCGGTGATGGCCGGCGAAGACTTCTCCCGGTACCGTCTCGAGAACGATCAGATCCCGACTTGTATCTTCTGGCTCGGAGCGGTCAATCGGGAGAAGTACGAACACGCCGTTCAGTCGGGCGAGACACTCCCGCCACTCCACTCCGGCTTATTCGCCCCGGACCCGGAGCCGACCCTGAAGACCGGCATCCAGGCAATGACTTCGGCGGTGCTGGAGCTGATGCGGAGCCCTGAGACTGTTGTGGATTCAGCGATAGAATGAGAGTCTTGGGAAGAGGAGATGGCTAGGCAGATGGGCTCCACAGCGGCAAAAAGCCGAGGCGAAATCACCGATGATCTCAGTGCTTTGCTGGAGATTCTGCCTCTGCATGTCCGGAAGATCGTCCAGAAATCGCCCGAACTTGCCGATCTCGTGGAAGTTATCCTCGATCTGGGGCGGCCCCCGGAAGCCCGATATCCGAAACGTGCCGTCTACCTCGACGAATTCGAAGTGACCCGCGAGGACATCGACCACGTCGTCGGGCGTGTGGGTGCCTTCTCCGGCGACAACCGGGCGGGCATCGAGCGGACACTGCATCGGATCAGCGCCATCCGGAACCGGAGAGGCGAAATCGTGGGCCTCACGTGCCGGGTGGGCCGTGCCATTACGGGGACAGTCGACATCATCCGTGATGTCATCGAATCGGGACAGTCACTGCTGCTGCTCGGTCCCCCCGGAGTGGGCAAGACGACGCTCTTGCGAGAAGCAGCCCGGGTTCTCGCCGACGAGTTGGAGAAGCGTGTGGTTGTGGTGGATACGTCGAACGAGATTGCCGGTGACGGGGACGTTCCACATCCGGCGATCGGCCACGCCCGCCGCATGCAGGTACCTTCCCCGGAACGACAGCATGCCGTCATGATCGAGGCGGTCGAGAACCACATGCCCGAAGTGATCATCATCGACGAGATCGGGAACGAGCTCGAAGCGCTTGCTGCCCGGACGATCGCGGAGCGGGGCGTCCAACTCGTCGCAACTGCGCATGGAATCACGTTGGACAACCTGATCATGAATCCGACGCTCTCCGACCTGGTCGGCGGTGTCCAGCCGGTCATCCTCTCCGATGAAGAGGCCCGACGGCGTCGAACCCAGAAGACGATTCTCGAGAGAAAGGCCCCTCCAACCTTCGATATTCTGGTCGAGATCAAGGATCGGGATCGTCTGGCGATCTTCCGGGAACTGTCCCGGGTCGTCGACCGCTTTTTGGCCGGAGTGCCTCTGCGTCCGGAGATGCGCATTCGTGGCGAAGATGGTTCCTACGAGACCGCCGAACCGGTCGAGGCCGCCGATTCCGACCGGTACCCCAAGGAGATCTCCAGCGAGGTCGAGGACTGGAGTGTTCCCCGGCCTCGAGGTCGATTGCGGCGCCCGCTCCGGATCTATCCCATCGGAATCAGCCGGACCCGCCTCGACAAAGCGATCCGGGAGCTCCGCTCCCCGGTCAAGCTGGCCGACCAGCCGCTCAACGCGGATGTCGTGTTGAGCCTCAAGGCGCATCGGAAGCGGGAACCGAAAAAGCTGAAACAGGCGCTCGATCAGGGCGTGGAGTTTTACAGCATCAAGAGCAACACGCTCTCCCAGATCAAGAGCTTCCTGTCCGATCACTTTCCCTCCCGGCACAACTCGGACGAAAGCCAGCAGTATGTGGAATCGGCTCTGATGCAGGCCGAGGACGCCGTGGTCCAGGTCCAGCGAAATGCGCAGCCGGTGGAGCTTTCTCCCGAAAATTCCTACATTCGTCGACTCCAGCATGAACTCGTGCAAGATCACGGTCTGAGGTCGGAGAGCGTCGGCCGCGAGCCGTTTCGCAGTGTCGTCGTCCTGCCCGACCGCGAGCGCTGAACATCGATTCCGGGAAGAATTCCCGTCTGTGTATCAATCCTCCTCTTTGCCTTCTTGCATTCATACTTCCGGTAAGGTATTGTAATGACAAGTCTTACGTGACATGGCCTGCAGTCCGGTACGGGAGTTGCAGTCCATCGATCTCAAATAGCCTATCTTGACGGGTGCTCCCGGCCCTCCGGTTTCGGCACCGTTGAAATTTAGACGAGAGGAGAAAATCAATGCTTTATTGGGCTTTATTCTTTTTACTGATCGCCCTCGTTGCAGGGTTTCTGGGATTTGGAGGGATCGCCGTCGTATCGGCGGGGATCGCCAAACTGTTTTTCTTCTTCTTCCTGGTGCTCTTCGTGCTCTTTCTGATACAGGGCGTGTTTCGGACACCCAGGACGCGCCATTGAAAGGACTCGATGTCATGAAGTCCCCACGCTGTCACATTTGGGCGCTCCTGTTTGCGCTGCTCCTCCTGGCGGGCCTTGGCGGCTGCGCCAAGAATCCGGCGACGGGTGAGCAGCAACTGTCCCTGATCTCGGAGAGCCAGGAAGTGGCTATGGGACGACAGGCGAACCAGCAAGTCATGGCCCAGTACGGCGCCGTCGACAATACGGCGCTGCAGAAGTACTTTTCCGACCTGGGTCAGCAACTGGCCGCCGTATCGGACCGTCCCGATCTTCCCTGGCATTTTACGGTCGTGGACGATTCGGTCGTCAATGCGTTCGCACTGCCGGGCGGCTTCGTCTATTTCGCGCGCGGTATCCTCCCCTATATGAATAATGAGGCGGAGATGGCGGGCGTGCTCGGACATGAGATCGGCCACGTGACCGCACGGCACGCCGTCAATCAGGCATCGAAGGCCGAGCTGTTCAATTTGGGCCTGGGGCTCGGAAGTATCCTTTCCCCGACCTTCCAGCAGTTCAGCGGACTCGCGCAAACAGGTGTTGGACTCCTCTTCCTCAAGTACAGCCGGGACGACGAGTCTCAGGCCGATCAACTCGGCGTTCGGTACATGTACAAGGCGGGCTATGACCCGCGGCAGTTGAGCGATTTCTTTACAGTCTTCCAGAAGTTGAGCGAGCAGAGCAAGCAGGCGTTGCCGACCTGGCTGTCGACCCATCCGGCACCACCCGATCGAATTCAAAAGACGCATCAACAAGCGGTTCAACTCGTCTCACAGTCCGAGAGCCAGCAGAATCTCAAAGTCCGCCGGGACCACTTCCTCGACGAGATCGACGGAATGGTCTACGGGGAGAACCCGCGCGAAGGATTTACCCGAGACGGGCATTTCTACCACCCGGACCTCCGGTTCCAGCTTCGGTACCCCACGGAATGGCAGGTTTCCAACTCCAGATCGATGGTGGCGTTTGCCGCTCCCTCGGGAGAAGCCGGAATTCAGCTGACTCTGGCTCCGTCCGAGACGACATCCCCACGCGCGCGTGCGGAGCAGGTTGCCCAGCAACCCGGCGTGCAGATGCAGGGTGGTCGGTCCGGGCAGATCAACGGCCTTGCTGCGTACCTTGCGCAATACCAGGTGACCGACCAGAATGGCGGGGTCGTCGCCGCCCTGGCCGGCTTTATCTCCAAACAGAATAGGGTCTACGAAATCGTGGGCCTGGCCGCACCTTCCGCGTTCCGCCAGTATTCAGGTCAGTTCGAAGAGGTAATTCGCAGTTTTGCTCCCCTCAACGATTCTTCGATTCTCAACGTCAAGCCCGATCGCCTCGACCTCTACAAGATCCAGCACGGCGGCACGATCCAGGACGTAGCCAGACTGTTTCCCAATCCGCGTGTGGATGCGAACCAACTGGCTCTTCTTAATCGGGTCGGCCTCGGCGAAACCCTCGCGCCGGGAACGACCGTCAAAATCGTACGAGCCGGCCGCTGAGTCACGCTCGCAGCCGGTTCTTTCCATAAAGAGAGGAGAACCACGTGAAGTTGGCGACAATCATAGGAATAATACTCATCGTCATCGGCCTCATCGCCTTGATTTTCAATGGAATCCCATACCAGAGCGAGCAGGGTGATCTCAATGTCGGTCCGGTTCATGCGCAGGTCACAACCCAGAAGACATTTCCTCTTCCAAGGATCCTGGGTGTGATTTCGACGGCCGCTGGAGTTCTTGTCCTGGTGGTCGGTCGCCGCAAGGCGACGCAGTAGAGAACCCGTCGAGCTTCGGCGCAGAGTTCTCGCGTCTGTGCTGTGGCGTCGATTCCACGGATGACGATGGCAGGCGGCTTGGAGTCCTCTACTCCGGGCTAGGCATCCGATTCAAGCAGCTCCGCTTCCAGGCGGGAAAGGAGATCCAGCAGGGTCTCCTTTTCGTCTGTCGTGAAGCCGGAGAAGATCCGGGTCAACAACTGATGATGCCGCCGGGCGGCCTTTTGCACCAGCGACCTGCCGGCCGGAGTCAATCGGATCCTCACCACTCGTCGGTCGCGGATTCCGTGCTTCCTTGCAACGAGACCTTCCTGAACGAGTCGGCTCACCAATCCGGTCACGTTGCCGGTGGTCACGAGGAGTTCTTCGGAGATCCTGCCCATCGGAGCGGGCCCGCTTCGGCTCAGAATCCGCAGGACCCCATATTGGGGCCCTGAAATACCCAATTCGCTCAATACCGCTCGACTTCGGCGGATCAGGAGATTGAAGTCCCGGTAGAGTCGGGTCCACACTTCGACCGCCAGTACATCGGTCTCTTCAGCCATTTTAGACCTCCTCCAGTCGGTCGCGTACGACCTCGGCACTTCGCTGTCGTCTCAGGATCTTCTGCCCCGGCAGGAGGAAGACAAACGGCAGGACCAGCACGAACATGGCTCCCATGGCCAGCGAGACATCGTTATAGGCGAGCATTCTTGACTGACGAAACAGCCAGGCGTTGACAAGTGCCAGGAGCCTCTGCTGGGCCGCTGGTGACGACAGGTTGCCGAACAGCGACGAAACCTGGTTCGAGAAGTTGTGAAAAGCCTCGTTGAAGATATTGACGTGAGACGACAGATAGAGGCGGTGCACCGTCGTTCGCCGCTCGACGATCGTGGCCACCAGCGCGTACCCCAGATTGCCCCCGATCCGCCGGGCCAGAGTATAGAGGCTGGAAGCATCGGTCATGTCCGTCCGGGCGACCGAGCTTAATGAGACGGTGCTCAGCGTGACGAACATGAACGGCATGCCGGCACCCATCAGGAGGAGCATGGGCACCAGATTCCAGAAGCCGACATCCAGAGACAACGAAGCCAGTTCGTAGTAGGAGACGATGATGATGGCCGACCCGAACAGGATCATAATCCGAGGGTCGACACGGTTGTACAACCAGCCCGCCACAGGCATCAACAGGAACAGCGTGATGACGCGTGGCAACAAGACCAGGCCGGCCTGGAAAGCGGGGTAGCCCAGTAGATTCTGCGTGAACTGGGGAAGGACGAAGGTCGTGCCATAAAGGGCGATGCCGAAGACAAGCCCCATGGCGGACCCCACGGCAAGAGGCTTGTTGGCGAGGAGCCGGAAGTTGACGACGGGCTCGCTCGAGCGAAACTGCTGCACGATCAGGACGATCAGGGCGAGTACGGTGATGAGCGTTCCGGCGATGATCCAGTCGGATTGGAACCAGTTTTCCTGCTCGCCCCGTTCGAGCACCAGTTGCATGGAGGTCAGCCCAACGGAGAGCAGGGCGATGCCGGTCCAGTCGATCTTCCTGACGCCGCGCTTGAGATAAGGCGGATCCTCGACGAAGGCCGCAATCATGAAGATTCCGGCGATCGCGAATGGAATGTTGATGAAGAAGACCCAGGGCCACCCATACTGCTCGGTGAGCCATCCGCCCAAGACCGGCGCCACTCCCGGTGCCAGGACGACACCCATGCCGTACACGGCCATGGCCATCCCCTGTTCTTCGGGCGGAAAGGTCTCGCGAAGGATGGCCTGTGAGATGGGAATCAGGCTTCCTCCGCCGATGCCCTGAATCACACGGAAGAAGATCATCTGTCCGAAGGTCTGCGACATTCCCGCCAGGATCGATCCGATCGAGAAGAGTCCGAACGAAAGGAGATAGAGTCGCTTGCGTCCCAGCAGGGCGCTCCACCAGCCGGCCATGGTCAACATGACGATCTCGGCAATGCTGTAACTCGTCGCGACCCAGGTGATGGCTGAAAGCGATTCCCCGAAGCTCCCCATCATGTGGGGCAACGCCACGTTGACGACGGCGACGTCCATGACGGCGAGGAACGTTCCGAAAAGGACGCTGGCCGCGATGAGCCATTTGCGTGTCTGGTTCATAGTCCTGCACTGTGGAGCGCAGCGGAATCAGCGGCGGCCTTTGCAGGTTCGTCGTTCCTCTTGCCGATATCGACCGTCACCGTGATCGACATGCCGATTCGGAGGGGGAAATCGGGCGGGGGAACGCGATCGAGGGCAATGCGAACCGGGACGCGCCGTGTGACCTTGATCCAGTTGCCGGTTGCGTTCTCCGGCGGCAGGAGGGAAAAGGCATCGCCGGTTCCCGAGCTGAAGCTGTCGATGTGCCCCTGATAAGGATGGGCCGGGTACGAATCGGCCAGGATCTCGACGGGCTGTCCCACGTGCAGCAGATCGAGTTGACTCTCCTTGAAGTTGGCCTCGATCCAGACGTCTTGCAGAGCCACGAGGGCCATCAGCGGCGACCCGGTTGAGACATAGTTTCCCACGTCGACGTTCTTCTTGCTGACATATCCGTCGATCGGCGCCCGAACCCCGGTGTAGGAGAGGTTGAGCTCCGCCTGGCGAAGCTGCGCGCGGGCCTGATCGAGTTGAGCATTGGCGAGTTTGGCCTGGTGCTGCTGGACCACGGTGGAGATCTCGCCGGTCGAGGCCTGGGAGATCTCGGCCTCGATCTGATTGCGCTGAGCCTGCGTGGCGGCCAGTTCCTCCCGCTTCGAATCGATGACGGCCCTGGCTACACGATACTTCGCCTTGGAGACGTCGAACTCGGTGGAAGCTTCATCGACCTGGTCCTCGGAAACGGCGCCCCGATCGAGAAGGATGCGGTAGCGTTCGAGGTCGCGTTCGGCTTTCTTCATCAGAGCCTGATCCGCCGCCATCTCATCCTTGGCTTCCTGAAGTCCGGCGGCGATGGACTGGAGCTGCTTCTCGAGAACGGAGAGCTTGGCGCGGGCCCCGCGCACCACGGCGCCGGTCAGGTCCTGGTTGTAGGTGACGGATGTACGGGCCGCATCGAGCCGGGACTGGGCCATCGAGACGGTCGCGCGCGCCTCTTCGACGGCGACACGAAAAGGAACCGGGTCGAGCCGGACGAGAAGATCTCCTTTCCGGACCTGCTGATTATCGTCGACGAGGACATCGGTCACTCGGCCCCCCACGCGGGGTGCAACGGTGGAGATCGTGCCATGCACGTAGGCATCGTCGGTCGATTCGTGGATGCTCGCGTACTCCCACCACCGGAAGGCTGCGACCGCCGCTACGACTACCAGCACGGCGGCGAGCGACCGCACGACGTATTTTCTCAGCGGCTTCCGACCGCGTTGGGTTCCCGAATTTCCGCGATGGGTCGCGACTTCGGCGGGGGCCTGGTGTCTTCGCTTCTCCTGAGCGCTCTCGTCAATGTGTGCCATCGAACCTCACCTCTTCGTTTTGAGATGAATAGTTTATATCTAAAGTTTCTGCTGGCAAACGATCGGGCTCCCGTCGGACCTATCTGATACGGGGATCTCGAGGCGGCGCCCCACCTTCTCGAAGGAAGGGCGGAAGGCGGAAACCCGAGGCAAAGCCTCGGGAAGGCCCCGTCTGGATGCGGGTCCCATGAGTCTCACAGGGACCGGAGGTCCCAGGCCGTTCCCGTTCTCTCACTGGCTGAGCGGCCCGGTCCCGCCGCTTCCCCTCACGCCCGGTTGATGGCGTCGATCAGCTCGCGCAGTCGGCCGAAGTGGTACTGATCGAAGGACAGGGAAAGGCGGGGCAGCTCGAGGAGCTCCACGTCCTCCGCTTCTTCGGGGTGTGGGCCGGTCACTTCGATCTTCCCGCCTGCGAGGATGTCGGAGAAGCGTTCATTGAGTCGTTCGACGTGCGTATGGGACAGAGAACCGTTCATCCGAATGATCAGCAGCCGTCTTCCTTCGACGTAGCGCAGCGAGTGATAGCGATGGTAGAAGCGACGGATCGACGCACAGGCCCGCTCCGGGGTGCGGGCAAGCTCGAAGAGTTCGAGGTCCTCAGGCGAGATGAATCCCTGTCCGACCAAGCCCGAACGGACGAATTCGAGCCACTTGTCCCAGTAGTTCCGTCCCGCCGGGTCGAGCAGTACGAACGGCTTGGGGTCGCTGCGGCCGGTTTGCAGGAGCGTCAGGGTCTCAAAGCCTTCATCCAGCGTCCCAAAGCCTCCGGGCATCAGGATGATGGCGTCCGACTCCTTGACGAAGAAGAGCTTGCGGGTGAAAAAATAGCGGAAGTTCATGAGTTTGAAGTCCCCTTCGATGATCGGGTTGGCACGCTGTTCGAAGGGAAGCTGGATGTTCAGCCCGATGCTCTGCTCCCGTCCGGCGCCTTCATGAGCGGCGCCCATCACACCGTCTCCGGCGCCGGTGATGACCATGAAACCCGCGTCTGCCAAAAGACGTCCGAGTTTCCGGGCGGCTCCGTATTCCGGATCGGAGGGCTTCGAGCGCGCAGAGCCGAAGATGCTCACCTTGCGATGCCCGCGCAGCTGTGCAAATACGCGGAAAGCGTGGCGCATCTCCTTGACGGCGGTGCGCAGGATCTTCAGGTCGCCGCGGTCGGCGCCATCCTCCAGAAGCTTGATGCCTGTCACCAGGATTTCACGGACCAGCTCGCGGTTCGGATGGGGCGGTGCCTGCTCCATCAGGTCGTCGATCAGCGCGGAGAGATCGGAATCCCGGACATCGAACGAGATCTTGTCGGCATGTGAGTGGTGCATGTGTGTCCAACAGTATACGGGGATCAGCCCGAAGGGATTTGCGATCTGTGATTTGCGACCTGCAAATCGAAAATCAAGAATCGTCAATCTCGGATTTCTCCTCTATACTCCCTTCGTGACTCAGCTCGAACAACCCTGGGAGAATCCGGTCCGTGTGAAACTGCGCGAGGGACAGCCGGTTTTCGGGGCCCACATCACCGTCCCATCCCTGGAGACGGCGGCCCTTCTGGCCAACGCGGGCTTCGATTTTCTCTGGATCGAGATGGAGCACAGCGCCATTACGCTCGAGACGGCGCGGGACATGATCCTCGCCACACGAGGGCTGACGGCTGTGCCCTTCGTGCGCGTTCCCCAGAACGAGCTCTGGCTGGCAAAACGGGCCTTGGACATAGGGGCTCTCGGCATCATCTTCCCCTTTACATCCACGGCCGACCTGGCCCGGCAGGCCGTCGCGGCGTGCCGTTACGGCCCCGAAGGCCGTCGCGGAGTCGGGCCCGGACTGGCGGCACTGAGGTGGCCCGCGCCCGAAGAGGGCTACCACCGATTCGCCGACCGCAATGTGATGGTGATCGTGATGATCGAAGACGCCGAAGCCGTGCGAAATATCGAGGAGATTGCTTCGGTTCCCGGCATCGATGTCCTCTATATCGGCGTCAACGACCTTTCGTTCTCCCTGGGATACGGCGGGAAGTTCGAGCATCCGATCGTGTGTGAGGCCATCGACAGGATTCGCGAGACCGCCCGGCGCCACCGCGTCCCTTTGGGGCGACCAGGCCCCTCTCCGCAGGCGGTGCGGAAGTTTCGCGAGGAGGGTTTCAGGGTTTTCCAGAGCCCGAGAGACACCGCGCTTCTGGCATCGGGTGCGACGGGCTATCTTGGGCCGCTCGGCGTCGGCACGAAGGCCTGAGCCCCATTTTCATGCACGCGACGAACTTGACTCCGTAGTTACCCCGTAGAAGCTCGAGCGAAGATCCTCAGAATCCCCGGATGTAAACAGACGGGCGGTTCTCCACAATCACACTGTAAGAACAGGCGAAGGGCCAGGCCCGGAGCTCTCGGGGACGACAGGTCGAAACCCGTCGAAGCTTCAGGCCAGGGGGGATCGTCCGATACCAATTCCGATTCGAAACTCGCCCCCGACCTCAGCAGGTCCCGCCAGCGGCTGCCTCGCCCGGACTATGACCCCGGGGATAATCCCCGGTTCGGCGCAATCGACCGGCCATCGACGGGAGGACAAAGTAATGGATGCCAGGATATTGAGGGCAGGACGGATCATTCCTCTGGTGCTCTTCATTTTCGCCGGCTGCGGAAGGACGGGATCGGTCCAGGAGGAAGTTCCTCCTCTGCAGCTCAAGCCGGGGCAGCTCACCTCATCGCAGAAATGTGGAGCCTGCCACAAGGACATCCATTCCGTCTGGCAAAGCTCGATCCACGCCCGCGCTGCTTCAACACCCGTGTTCCTCGAGGCCTACGACGAGGCCGTTCAGAAGAAAGGAGACACGGCTCGGGAGCTCTGTCTGCGCTGTCACGCTCCTTCTTCCATCGTGACCGGAAACCTCGTCCTCTCCGATTCGCTGAACCAGGAAGGGGTCAACTGCGATTTCTGTCATTCGCTGGTCGGCGTCGACCTTGCCAATCCGGTACAGCCCTTCAAAATGCAGGTCGGCGTGGCCAAGTATGGTCCCGTCAGGGATGCGGAACCAAAAGGCCACCCGGTGGCTTTCTCCGAGTTCCATACGACATCGGAACTCTGCGAGGGCTGCCACGAGTATCAGAACCCGGCCGGCATTCCGCTCCTTTCGACCTACTCGGAGTGGAGGGAGTATCAGAAATCCGGAGGCGATCGAACCTGCCAGGAGTGTCATATGCCGCTGGTCGTGGCCAGCGTCGTCGATCCGAGGGTTCTGCGCGTGAACAACTCCTTCGTCAACCTCCACAGTATGCCGGGTGGTCACTCACTCGCGCAGCTCGTCAAGGCGTTGCGTCTTCGGATCGAGGAGGTGCGGCGTGACGGCGACAAGGTCCACGTCAGCCTCAGCCTCAAGAATTCGGGCGCCGGCCACGCCGTTCCGACGGGAAGCCCAACACGCAAGATCCTGCTGGATGTCACGGCGACGGCGGCGAACGGCGTCGTCGCCCAGCAACAGTACACCTTTCAAAAGGTGGCCCTGGATGCCCAGTCTCAGCCGATCATGGACGATGCCCGCATGTTCCTCGAGACCGCCGGCATCGGAGACGACACCCGGATCGCCCCGGGTGAAGAAAGGGTCATCAAGACCTCCTTTACGCTCCCGAAAGATCAAAACGTCGAGGTTCGTGCGAGCCTGACCTATCTCTATTCACCGCACGACCGGCCGGAAACCGAAACACGGCTCGAGTTTCTGTCGGAAAGAAAACAACTGGTCGTTGCCTATTCCAGATGAGCCTTCGAGGCAGCACCGAAGACAAAGGAGGATCCCTTGGAGCGGGACGTGCCAAACAGACGACGCAGACATCTGGTGAATTGGTTGCTGGGGGGATCGGTGACCGGGTTGATCGCTTCCGTGGTCTACCCGCTTGCTCGCTTCATCAGCCCGCCTGAGGTTCCGGAAGCGGCGACGAACCAGGTGGAGGCCGGTACAACGAACGATCCGGAGCTTCTCGAGAAGGGTTTCAAGATCGTTCGATTCGGCGTGGAGCCGGTGATTCTCATTCGCGTGACCGAAGGCGATTTTCGTGCATTCTCTGCCACGTGCACGCACCTGGACTGTGTCGTTGAGTACCTGCAGGGTGAGAAGCGGATCCACTGCAATTGCCACAACGGAGAGTATGATCTGTCGGGCCGCAATGTGTCGGGACCGCCACCGAAGCCGCTGAAGCCGTTCACGGTCAATCTCGTCGAGAAGGGCCACGGAGCCCCGTCTTCGATCGTTATTCTAAGGAGCTGATCGCCATGGCAACACAGGTGCAGTCGATCTACGCCTGGCTTCGGGCCCGGCTCCCTATCGACAATGTTGTGGATCTCGCCGAGCACAAGACCGTCCCGGTCCACCGATACTCGATCTGCTACTACGTCGGAGGCATGACGCTGTTCTTCTTCATCGTGCAGGTCGTGACCGGGATCCTGTTGATGCTTTACTATCGACCCTCGGCCGGGGAGGCGTTTGAATCGGTCGAGTTTTTGATGACGACCGTTCCCTTCGGCTGGCTCATCCGGTCGATCCACTCCTGGTCGGCCAATCTGATGATCTTCTTTCTGTTCGTTCATCTGGCGACGGTCTATTTCATGAAAGCCTATCGCCCACCGAGGGAAATCACCTGGGTCACGGGATCTCTGCTGCTGTTCCTGGCGCTCGCCTTCGGTTTTTCCGGCTACTTGCTTCCCTGGAACCGTCTGGCCTTCTTTGCCACGAATGTCGGAACGGATATCGCCGGTGCAGTCCCGATCGTCGGGGAGTACCTGTTGCGTTTCCTGCGCGGCGGCGATCGGGTGACCGGGGGGACTCTTTCGCGTTTCTACGGCTGGCATGTCGCCATCCTCCCTGCCATCACGACGGCAGTGCTGGGCATCCATCTTCTCCTCGTGCAGATCCAGGGGATGAGCGTTCCGCCCAGTGAGGAAGAGGTCGCCCGGCGGCGCCGGCCGATGAAATTCGTACCCAACTTTCTGCTGCGGGACATCTTCGGCTGGACATTGGCCCTGGCCCTGCTGGCGACACTGGCGGCGCTGTTTCCGTGGGAACTGGGGGAGAAGGCCGACCCCTTTGCTCCGGCCTTCGCCGACATCCGCCCCGAGTGGTACTTCATGTTCATGTTCGAAACGCTGAAGTTCGTTCCCGGCGGCGAGGTCCTGGGCATCGAATATGAGGCGATCCCGATTCTTCTGTTCGGGCTTCTTGGCGCGGCCATACTGCTCGTTCCTTTCCTCGACCGGAAGGTGGGGGTCTCCGGACGCAGTTCCGCCTTTACTCTGCTCGGGGTCATCCTGCTCGTCTACGTGACGGGCCTGACGGCATGGGGATACCGATCCTGGCTTCCGATCCTCATCACTCTGAGTATTGGCCTGGTGATCTATCTCCACGGAAGACGTACAGCGAAAGAGGGAAGGAGGGGCGAGTGATGAAGCGCGGGACGACTTACTGGATGACCCTACTGATGCTCACGGCGGGAGCGTCGACCTGGGTCCGCGCACAGCAGCCGGCCCCTCCACAGCCGACGTCCTGCATCCAGTGCCACGGAGACCCGGAAATGCTCGGTGCCGAGCATGCACAGATCGTGACGGGTTTCCAGAACGACATCCACCGGAACGCGGGCCTTTCCTGTCAGGACTGTCACGGAGGCAACCCCGATCCCGCGCTGGCCCTCGATCCGGCCGGCGCCATGGATGCCTCTTTTCGGGCCAATCCCTATCGTGGGGCCCCCAAGCGGGAACAGATTCCCGACTTCTGTGGCCGCTGTCACTCCGACGCCGACTACATGAAGCGCTTTCGGCCCGAGCTGCGGGTGGATCAGGAACAGGAATATTGGACCAGTCGGCACGGAAAGGCCCTCAAGGCCGGAGACACGAAGGTCGCCACCTGTGTCGACTGTCACGGCGTGCACGGTATCCGGTCCGTGGACGACGGCCGGTCCCCGGTGTTCTCGAAGAACGTGGCGGAGACGTGCTCGAAGTGCCATTCCGACCCCTCACATATGGAGGGTTACAAGCTGGACGACGGCCGGCCGATCCCGACCGACCAGTTCGCCCTGTGGAAACGAAGCGTTCACGGTCGCGCCATGCTCGACCGGGAGGACCTGTCGGCTCCGACGTGCAACGACTGCCATGGAAACCATGGCGCCGTTCCACCCGGCATCCAGTCGATCTCCTTCGTCTGCGGCCAGTGCCATGGCCGCGAAGCCGAGCTCTTCCGGGCCAGTCCCAAGGAGGCCGGTTTTCGCCGGCACGAGGAGTTCCTGAGTGGAATGGACGGTGCCGATTGCACGACCTGTCATGAGATGCCGGATGCGTTCGCCCAACTGGGTTCCGTCCATTCCCTGACGGAGTGTACGACCTGCCATGGGAATCACGGTGTGCTTCGACCGACCGTCGCAATGTTGGGTCCGCTGCCCGAAACGCCCTGTGACTTCTGCCATCGCTCCATCGGGGAGGATGTGGAGGTCGTTCCGGCTTCGGAATCGGGCGCACAAGTGGAGCAGCGTCGCTCCGAACTGCTCGCCGAAGGACAGAAGATCGGGCTCGAAGGAACACGACTGTTCGACTGGATGGTCGATCGCAGCCTCGAGCTCTCCGAGCACACGGTTCCTGCCGCCGAGGGCACGGAACGCAAGCCCCGGGCGGAGTTCATGCGGCTCTTCGGGAAGTTCCGCATCGGGAGGACTGCTTCCCCCGGGGAGGGCGACGACGAGGCGGGTTCGGTGGCCCGGGTGCGCTGTGTCGAATGCCACTCGGAGGGCTCGAACGAAAGCACCGGGGCGGAGGTCGCCGCGAGCTATATGGACCGCCTCAGCCGGCTCAGTTCCGTCACGGCTGCGGCCGAACGGGCACTGCTCGAGGCTCGGCGAGGCGGCGTCGAGACTCGCCCGGCGCTGGCCGAGATCGAGCAGGCCGTCGAATCGGATATCCAGCTCCAGGTCCTGGTCCACGGATTCTCCGCCGGTCCGGACAGCGACTTCTCAAAGAAATACGAGGAAGGAATGGGCGCGGCACGCAAGGCGATCGCGGCGGGTGCACAGGCTCTCGACGAGCTGCGCTCTCGACGCCGCGGGCTGGTCTTCGCCCTCGTGTTTATCGGCCTGACCCTGGTCGGACTCTATGTCAAGATCCGGCAGATCGGCTGAGTTCGCTGATGTCCGGGGTCTCATCGGGAACTTCTGCGAGATCTGCGGTAGAGTAGAGGCAGTTCCTAAAGCTTCTATCGAAAGGACTTTCTCGATGAAACGAAATAGCGGTATTCCGATGATCCTGGCCAGTCTGTTTCTCCTGTTCATGATGGCGCCCTTCGCGATGATCCTGGCCGCAAAGGATGCTCCGGGCAAGGCCGTGTTCGATTCCAAGTGTGCAATGTGCCACGGCAAGGACGGCAAGGCGGACACTCGGGCCGGGCAGATGATGAAGGCACCCGATCTGACGACAGGGAGCTGGAAGCACGGAATGACTCTGGAGGATGTGGAGAAAGTGATCAAAGAAGGGGCCGGCAAGATGCCCAAATTCGAGGGCAAGCTGGATGCGGAGCAGATCAAGGAAGTGGCTCAGTACACCTTGACGTTTGCGCCGGCATCGAGCCACTGATCCGGCGTGACGTGACTTCCGATGGCGCTGAAGCGATCGATTTCCGAGATGGTTCACAGTCTCCACTTCAAGGTCGCTTCCGGCGTCATCGCGACGGTCCTCTTGCTTTCGGCGCTCTACTTCATCTGGGACTATCACTTCTACCGGACGCAGCTTCTCAATGAGCTGCGGGCCTCTTCGGAAAGTGTCTCCGACGTCACGTTGAACAGCCTGTTGCAGCTGGCGATGGTGGGGCGACACATCGAGCTGCTGCAGCAGGGCGTTGAGAGACTCTCGAATTCCTCCGAAGAGGTTCGAACGATCTTGATCCTCGATCCTTCGGGTGTCGTTCGCTTTTCGTCGGACCGCACTCTGATCGGTCGGCGACTCGACCGCCACGATCCCGGCTGTGTCACCTGCCACAGAGAAGGACAGACGCCGCCGCGCACCAGCTTCATCGAGCAGAACCGAGAATCGTTGTTGCGCTTTGCGGCGCCGATTCCGAATCGCATCGAGTGTCACTCCTGCCACGATCCCTCGCGGTCGCTGGTCGGCATCCTCCTGGTCGATCACTCGACCGAGGGAGCCCAGGCACAACTTCGGGCCAGTCTTTACGAAATGCTGATCAAGGCGGGCACCACCGTCCTGGTGATCCTCCTGGTCCTCGGCCTGCTGATGAACCGCATGGTCATCTCGCGGATCAAAAAGCTGACCGCGGTGACCTCCCAGTTGGCCTCCTGGAGTCCGCAGACTCTTGACCTCCATTCGGTGGAGGGGAACGACGAAATCGGGCAGCTGGCCCGTTCCTTCGAGGAGATGGCGGAGCGGCTGAAGCACTCTTTTCGCGAGCTCGAGGAGAAGGAGCGCGTTCGGGTCTCCCTGCTGCAGAGACTCGTTCGAAGTCAGGAGGAGGAGCGCAAGACCATCTCGCGGGAGCTGCATGACCAGCTGGGTCAGAGCCTTTCAGCTCTGCTGGTAGCCGCGAAGACCGTTTTTGCGGAGGATGGTTCATCCCGAGGCGAGCTTGCCGCACGACGGGAGGAATTCGAAGGACGAATTCGCCGGTTAATCGAAGATGTCCACCAGCTGGCCTGGCAAATGCGGCCCTCGATTCTCGACGATTACGGACTCGAGAAGGCCCTGGAACGCTATGTTGAGGAGACCTCCAAGCGTTCAGGTATTTCCATCGACTTCCACCAGTCGACGCCGAACGGGTCCGATCGAATGCCGCACTGGCTCGAAACCACCCTCTACCGTGTCGCCCAGGAAGCCGTCAGCAATCTGGTCCGGCATTCGGAAGCGACCCAGTCGAGTGTGGTGTTGATGCGAAACCGGGAGAGCGTCACGCTGCTCGTCGAAGACAATGGCATCGGCTTCGTGCCGGAGGAGGTCGTGCCTTCGAGCCAGCGTGGATTGGGGCTGGTGGGAATGAGAGAGCGCGTCAACGAGTGCGGCGGTTCCCTCGATATCGAATCGGCACGGATGAAGGGAACGACGGTCCGGGTTAGAATTCCCCTGGGCCGAGACGCTTCCGAGCCGGCTTCGACGGGCTCAGGGAGAAGCATCGGCTGAGAACAGAGAGCAAGATGCCGATTCGCCTGATCATTGCCGACGACCACGCGATCTTTCGCAGCGGGCTGAGAGCCCTGCTCGAGCAACAGTCGGACTTCGAAGTCGTGGCCGAGACCGGCAACGGTTTCGACACCATCCGTGCCGTCCTGGACAACCCCGTCGACGTGCTGCTCCTGGATCTGAGCATGCCCGGCCTTCCGGGCGCGCGGGTCGCGGAGAGCGTCCTGGCCGAGAGGCCTCACCTTGCCGTCGTCATCCTGACGATGCACGAAGATGAATACTATTTGAGGGAGCTCTTCAAGATGGGCGTCCGAGCATTCGTACTCAAGAAGTCGACGGGCACGGAGCTGATCCAGGCCATCCGTGCCGCCCAGCGGGGCCAGCAGTACGTCGATCCCTCCCTCGGGGGGAAGCTGATTTCGGCGAACTGTGCTCCTGAGCCGCAAAAGGGCGCACACCGTCTCGATCTCCTCACGCCGCGCGAGCAGGAGGTCTGCACGCTCCTGGCCTATGGCCACACCAACGTCGAGATCGCCGACAAGCTCAACATCTCCGAACGAACGGTCGAGAGTCACCGCACGAACATCACTGCCAAGCTGGGCCTCAAGAGCCGCGCCGAACTCACCCGCTTCGCCATTGAAAACGGCCTGCTCAAAGTCGAATAGAAGATCACCAAACCAAAGTCTTCAGTTTCCTCCGTAGTTTTCCCGGATGTCGCGGGGTCGAGAATGGGGTGTTTCACCGGATGTACGGGCCTGGCTGGGTGCCGGATAATTCTGTCCAACGGTTTTCCACATCACCAGCGCACGAAGGACACGAGAGGAGAGTTCCGGCACCGTGGCGAGACACCGATTCCGTACACTCACAACCATCCTCGTGCCGGGTGCATTCGGATTGATCGCTTCGATCGTCCTGAGCGGTTGCAGTTCGGCTCCTCCGGGTGAACTGCTGGTATCAGCGGATCGTCCCGCGATGCCGGTGGAGGCTGTCCCCACAGGGCCGGAAGGTGTCGTCTTCACGGACGTGGCGGGTCCCGCGGGAATTCACTTTACCGAGTCCTTCGGTGACGGCAAGTTCAGCAATCTCGTAGAGGCCACGGGCGGGGGAGTTGCGTTTCTCGACTACGATCGGGACGGCTGGCTGGACGTCTACCTCACGACCGGCAAGTACGTGAAGGGACTCAGCGAAGGCCCCGAACCCAGCGTCCGGCCGCTGAACCGTCTCTATCACAATCGGGGCGATGGAACCTTCGAGGACGTGACGACCCGGGCGGGTGTCGGTCTTCCGAATTCCTTCAACATGGGAGTTGCGGTCGGGGACTTCAACAACGACACCTACCCCGATCTCTTCGTTGCCGGCTATCAGCGCAGCAGCCTCCTGAAAAACAACGGCGACGGGACCTTCTCCGATGTCACTGATCAGGCGGGCGTCGCCAACACCGGGCTCTGTTCGGTGGCCGCGACCTGGTTCGACTACGACCGGGACGGGCGAGTCGACCTGTACGTCGGTGCGTACATCGATTTCGATCCCGACTACGATCAATTCTACTCTCCGGACGGTTTCCCGGGACCGCTCGCCTACAAGGGCGAGCCGGATCGCCTTTTCCGGAACATCGACGGCACACGCTTCGAGGACGTCACGGACCGGGTGGGTCTGACCGGTATGAACGGCCGAGCGATGAGTGTCGCAACGGTCGACGTGGACCGGGACGGCTTTCCCGATCTCTACGTGACGAACGATGGGACCGAGAATTTTCTGTTGCACAACGAATCGGGCCGGCATTTCGCACAGATCGCCAGGGATCTGGGTGTCGGCTACAACGGCATGGGCGACTCGACGGCCAGCATGGGTGTCGACTTCGGCGACTTCGACGACGACGGTAACCTGGATCTGTTCGTTTCCGACAACTCGATCGGATCCCTCTATCGGAACGAAGGGGACGGGTTGTTCATGGATGCCGTGGTCGAGTCGGGTCTTGCCATGCGCAGTGCCCAGTACGTAGGCTGGGGCTCCTTCTTCTTCGATTTCGACAACGACGGCGATCTTGACATTCTGAAAGCGAACAGCGATCTCTCGCGCCTTTTCGGCCAGGAAGACCAGGTGTTCCGCAATGACGGAAATGGCAAGTTTCAGGATGTCTCCCGCGATCTCGGCGAGCACTTCAGCGCAACGCTTCTGAGTCGTGGGGCAGCCTTCGCCGACTATGACAACGACGGAGATCTGGATGTCCTGATCTCCAATATCAACGGTCCGGCCGTGCTCCTGCGCAACGACGGGGGCAATCGCCGGAACTGGCTCTCGCTCGATCTCCGTGGGCGCTCGAGCAACCGCGACGGGGTAGGCGCGGTGGTCAGCGTCCAGGTTGGTGGACAGAAGCGGGTCGCGTACAGGAAGGCTTCCAGCGGCTATCTCTCCTGTAGCGACCCGCGGGTTCACTTCGGCCTGGGTGACCGGACCCGGGTGGATTCAGTTGAAGTCCTCTGGCCGTCAGGGACGGTACAGGTTTTGAAAGATGTCAAGGTCAATCAGATTCTCACTGTGGAAGAGCCTGCAGGCTAAGCGGATCGGGACGGGACACCGGTCGATCTGGAACATCCTCCTGCCGGTTCTGCTCCTGGTGGGAGCGGGTCTGATCCTGTCGATTCGGTCGTCCGCATCGCAGATCAGTGCCTATGTCGTCTGTGCCCGACAAAGCCCTGAGGAGTCCCCCCTCCTCTACCCTCCGGGCACCCGGCTCGTGCAGGTGTCCGGAAGGATTGGCCGGACGCTGGAGGGCTTCGGCCTGACCAGCCGGCCCCATCTCTCCTACCGGGCGGACCGAATCCTGTTCTCCGCGCGCCGCGACGGTGAAGAGTACTCTCAGATCTGGTCCATGACGACCGATACAGGTTCCCCGTCTCGGGTCGCAGCGGTTTCGGCCGACTGCGTGACGCCGGCTCTGCTTCCGGACGGTGCCATCGTCTTCGCACAGTTGGATCATGCAACGGAGCCCGATCGCCTGGTCTCGAAGCTCTTCGTTCTTCGTCCCGACGGGAATCTCGTGCGGATCAGCTTTGGAGCGGATCTGGATCTGGTCGAAGGCATTCTGGACGACGGCCGGATCCTCGTCCTGCGATATTCGCCGCTCTATCCGGAGGCCACGGAGCTCGCCCTTCGTCCGGACGGCACGGAGCTCGCCCTTCGTCCGGACGGCACGGAGCTGGAACGTTTCCTCGGCGATCCTTCCGCAAACGCCGCGGATCGGACCGCGGACGACATCGACCGAATCCGGCCGGTGGCCGGCGACGGCCACAGCCCGGTACGTTCGCCTGCCTGGCTCGAGCCCGGCTACCACATTCTGGAGTCGATTCGCGTTGCGCCCCGAGCACTGCCTCCCGTCTCCACGTCGGTTGTCAAACCCGAACTCGATTACGGTTGGCTCCTCTGCCTGGATGCGCGGCTGACCGATCTCGGTGTCTCTCTCGAGCGGGCTCACAGTGTGAGGGTCCTCGACTCCGGCAGCGGCGAGTCACTGGGTGAGGCGAAGGTGGCCGATGATGGGTCGTTTTACCTGAAGGTACCCGCAGACCGTCTTCTGCGAGTCCAGCTGATCGACGAGCGCGGAAGCGTGTTGGCGGGGCAGTCGGACGGGATCTGGGTCCGGCCGAACGAACATCGTGGCTGTCCGGGCTGTCACGAGCCCCGATTCCTTTCACCCGAAAACCGCTCTCCCCTGGCACTCGAACGAGAGCCGGCCTCCGTCCTGGGGACCGTGTCCGGGACGGTCGCAACGGTGAGAGGCCGGCCATGAGAAACCCGCTGCGGGCACTGATGAAGGTGGCGGTGGCCGGACTCCTGTGTCTGGGCTTTTTCGGCTATGCGGGCTATCGGCACGTGCGCTACTACACGGGGGATACACCGCGCACCTACAGCTGCTACTCCTGTCACGTGGACGGCAATGGCGTGGGGCCCCTGGACTGGGTCGAGCGGCCTACCTATCTGAGCCCCCTGATGCTCGAGACTTCACCGGATGGAAGGCGTCTCTATGTTACCGCTCAGGAAGGTGACGCCCTGCTCGAGGTCGACCTGGAGAAGCGCGAGGTTACCCGCTCGATTGCCGTGGGGCATCGCCCGCGCGATCTCGTCCTCACAGCTGACGGGAAGACTGCCTATGTCTCGAACGAGTGGAGCAACTCCATTTCGGTGGTCGATCTCGAGTCCGGCCGGGTCGGCCGGACGATTCCCTGTGGCAACATGCCGAGCGGTCTCTCCCTCTCGCCCGACGAGCGGACACTCTACGTCGGGGACTGGCAGGGGGATGTCATCCAGGCCATTGACCTGCAATCGGACCGAGTACGCGTCGATCTGGCCGGTGGCGGAAGTCCCAACGAACTCGCGCTGACACCGGACGGTACGACGCTCCTGACCACGAACGAGCTCTCCTACATTTCTTCCCGGCGGGATGCACCCCGTACCGAGGTCACCTTCATCGATGCCCGGACGGAACGGCCCACACGCCGGCTCGTATTCGACAACGCGCATCTGATCGAAGGTGTGACCGTGCTCCCGGCAGGGGACCTCGCCCTGGTAACGCTGGTCAAGCCGAAAAACCTCCTGCCCGTTCTGCACGTCGAGCGGGGCTGGACCATGAACAACGGCATCGGCGTGATCGATCTGAAGACGGGGCAGGCCACGCAGTTGCTGCTGGATGAGGTGAACCGTTTCTTCGCCGACCCGTTCGGGATCGTTGCGAGTCCCGACGGACGGAAGGCCTTCATCAGCCATTCAGGGGTCGATCAGGTCAGCGTCATCGACACGGACCTGCTGCGCCGACTGCTCGCCACGATGACCGAACCGGACCGTCGGCAGGCCGGTCTGCGCCTCGATCTGAGTTCAAAATTCGTGGTCGGGCGGGTTCCCACGGCGGCCAATCCCAAAGGGCTGGCTGTTTCACCGGACGGGACCCGGCTCTTCGTAGCAGAACGCCTGCACGATTCGATTCTCGTCGTCGACGTCGCTTCACTGAAGCCGGAGTACCGGATTGAGCTTCAAGGCCGGGAGCGGGAGACCCCACAGCGTCGAGGGGAGCGGCTGTTCAACAGCGGGTTGCGTAGCTTTCAGGGACAGTTCAGCTGCCAAAGCTGCCATCCCCGCAATCAGACGGACCGTCTCCAGTATGACTTCGAACCGGATGGCTTGGGCCGCGACGTGGTCGACAATCGCAGTCTGCTCGGGATCCGGGACACGGCACCCTACAAGTGGAACGGCAAGAACACCAGTCTGTTCATGCAGTGCGGCATCCGGTTCTCGCGTATCCTGACCCGGGTCGACTCGTTCCAGCCGAATGAGCTGAGCGATCTCGTTTCGTTCATTCGGTCGCTCCCCAATCCGCCGAACCCTCATCGGTCCGCGGACGGCACGTTGACGCCCAGTCAGACGAGGGGCAGGTCTTTCTTTTACCGGACCCACACCAAGGACGGTGCGTTGATCCCCGAGTCGAATCGCTGCATTACCTGCCACCCGCCGCCGCTGTATACGAACCGCAAGCGGACCGATGTGGGATCGGCCTCGCCCACCGATTCGGTCACGGAGTTCGATGTGCCCCATCTCACGAACATCTATGCGACCGCTCCCTATCTGCACGATGGCAAGGCGCGAACGCTCGAGGAGATCTGGACGCTCTACAATGCCGACGATACGCACGGCGTGACCCGGGATATGACGAATCAGGATCTGAACGACCTGATCGAGTATCTGAAAACCTTCTAGGCGGTCGATCCGAGGGACGGCCCCGAGCTTCGGTCGAGGCCAAGGAGTGTAAGGAAGTGAAGAACAAGGTACTGGCGTTCATCATGCTGATCTCATCGGCGGCCGCCATCTCGGTGGCATTCATGCTGCCGAACGAAATGCCCGCCTCCGCAGCCGGGAGGATGGCCGAGCCGGCCGTGTCGGAATCTGTTGTCGAGCCTGCCGTCGTTTCCGCCGCGGACGTCCCGGAGGAAGAGTCGGAACTGCCGGTCGTCCCGGTCTGGGAGAGCTTCACCGTCGCCGATGGTCTGCCCTCCAACAAGGTCTTCTGCGTACGCGTCGATGGCCCCCGCGTCTGGGCCGGGACGGACCTTGGGCTCGCACGCTACGAGGATGGCAAGTGGGAGGTCATCGGTGCCCGGGACGACGGTCTGCCCCGGCGGCCGGTCCTGAGTGTCGATGTGAGCCCCCAGACTGGTGACGTATGGGTCGGGACGATGGGTGGTCTGGCGCGCATCACGGCCGGCCGTATCGATGTCTTCACCCAGACCAACAGTGGACTCTCGAACAACTTCGTGCACGAGGTCCAGTGCGATCCGGAACAGAACGTGGTCTGGGCGGCGACCGCGATGGGACTGTCCAGGTTCGATGTCGCCAAGCAGAACTGGAAAGTCTACACGCAGGAGAACACGCCCATGCACGAGCCCTGGACCTACTCGGTCGCTGTCGACCGCGGGATGGTCTACGTGGGGGCATGGGGCGGCGGAATCCTCGAGTATACGAAATCACAGGGCCGGTGGAGAGAGTACCGGGACCCGGACAAGGAGATGGAGATCGACCTGCTCCCCAACGACGGCCCCGTGCACGATGTCACTGCGACCGTCGATTTTGCCGGCGGGGTGCTCTGGCAGGGAACGTACATGGGAATGGCCCGCTATGACGGCCGCCAGTGGTGGAGCTATTACAAGGAGGACAGCGGTCTGCCGAGCAATTTCATCAACTTCATCCGCTCGCAGGGACGAAGCGCCTGGATCTGCACCGACTCCGGTCTGGCGGTCTCGGACGGACGCGCCTGGGTCGTCTACCAGGGTGCGGGTACCGGGGGTGGGGAGATCCTGTTCATGGACGGCAAGCGGCTCCTGAGCCGCCGTCGAAGCGGGGCGCTCTATCCACACAGCTTCGTGCTCGGAGTCGACTTCCAGGGCAACGATGTCTGGGTGGCCACGGAAGGCGGTGTCGGTCACGGACGGATCGATCCTGCGATCGCGTTTCGTGAGCCCGGACCAACTCCGGACTCCGGATCGAAAAGAACACCCGCAGAGGAATGAGTGTCGCACCACCGGGCATCGGGAGGATTGTCGTGCATCGAACCAGAATCTTGATGGGAGCCGTGCTGTTCGTCTTGATGACCGCCGTCTGCCTGGCGGAAGGGGACGGAGAACGGCAGCGCTATGCCAACCGGCCCGACGAGCTCGTACCCTACTCGAAAACAGAGGCCTACAAGGACGTCCCGGGAGAAAAGGTCCGGTTCAAGGGTGCCGGCCGTGACGTCCCGGATCCCAAGGTCGATGCCGTCAAGATCGGCCTGATCGCTCCTCTGACTTATGAAGATCACCCGATCGTTCCGCCTGGCTTTCGTTCGGGGGTCGGAGCCGGTCCCAAGGCGGTCTTCGGTCGTCACATGCTCTGGGGCGCGGAGATGGCGCTCGAGGATGCGAACGCCGATGGCGGCTATCATGGCCTTCCCTTCGAGCTCGTCCGAAGGACGGATCTGGTTCAGTGGGGCCAGACGAGCGACGAGCTCGTCAAGTTCGTGTACGATGACAAGGTCTGGGCCGTCATTTCCGGCATCGACAGCAACAACAACCACGTCCTGAACCGCACGGCCATCAAGACGGAGGTATCGCTGGTCAACGCCGGCTCGACCGATCCAACGCTGACCGAGCACAGCATCCCCTGGCTGATCCGCTGCATGAGCGACGACCGCCTGAACAGCTACGAGCTGCTCAACTACATCCACCGGATTCGGCACTTCACACGGATCGCCGTTCTTCGGGTCAATGATCGGGACGGACGGGTCGGTGTGGGGGAGTTCATCAAAGGGGCCCGCAGGCTCGGTACCCCGGTTCTCCTGGAGCTCCGGTTCAGCAACGGAGATACGGACTTCAGCGAGCAACTCGAGTACCTTCGGAGACTCGACCCGGAGGTGATCGCGCTGTGGGCCAACCCGCCGGAGGGAGCCCGGATCGTTCGGCAGGCTCGGCAGATGGGCCTCGAACAGCAGATCGTCGGATTCGACCGCCTGGCCGGCCCTGATTTCCTCGAGGCCGCCGGAGCCGCTGCCGAAGGAATGATCCTCTCCGCCACCCTCAATCCCCAACGCCAGGATCCGAAGTGGCTCGATTTCGAACGCCGCTATCGGGAAAAGCACGGCGAAGCACCGGACACGTATGCGGCGCATGCCTACGATGCGGCGCGTCTCATTGTCACCTCCATCCGCCGGGCCGGCCTCAACCGGCCGCGGATTCGGGATGCGATGTATGCCATGGACGAGTTTTCTGGAGTCACCGGCGTAATCCACTTCGATGAGACCATGAATGACATCAGCCGGCCCTGGCTCGCACGTGTGAAGGCCGGCAAGCTCGACTATTTCCGGCCGGCGGACTGGCCTCGCGTGGAGCGCCTGCAGGTGAAGCTCGCGTCGGGAGATTCGCCCGAATGAGAAGGTTCGTATTCTGCTTGATCCTGTTCCTGACCCTGACCGCCTCAATCGGTGACTTCACGACCGCAGCCGAGTCGATGCCGGTTCAGATCGGGGTTCTGGTACCCGTCGACGGTCCGGATAAAGTGTCGGGGGACGCGGTCGTCGCGGGTGTCGACCAGGCCGTCCGGGAGTGGAAGCGGGCGCACCCCTCATCTCCGTTTTCCGGTCTCAGCATCCGGGTCATTCCGGCTCAACTTCGCTGGGGCGCCCAGATCGACGCTTTGGTCGACGCCGTGCTCGAATCCAGAACTCTGGCCGTCATCGGAGCTGCCGACAGCCGGACCGCCCACCTGGCGGCACAGGTCATTACCCGGCTCAAGGGAGAGACCCTCCTGATCAGCCTCTCGGACGATCCGACGCTCACCGAGATCGGCGTTCCCTGGATTCTCCGGTTTCCGGCGGGCGCAGGCGATGCATCCCGCGCTCTGCTATCCCGATCGGCCCTTCCTGGAGCGAGCGTGCAGGGCTCTGTGGCGTCGCCGTCGGCGCTTCGCGGTGCCGCGCATGACGCAGCCCGAGCGGTGCTTGGGGCGTTCAGCGGCTGCGGCATCGACGTGGCGGCCATTCGCTCTGTGCTCTCATCACGCACTTTCCGGGGCACAACCGGCGATTTCACCTTCGACGCCAGCGGAAACAGAACGCCGGCGAAGTAGCCCGGGAAGTAGCAAATTGGTGACACGCACGTAACGGCTTCGTAAGCTCCCTTGAACAAAGACTTTTGATCCGAGTCTGGGACTAAACTGGATGCGCCCTACGGCCACAGGCCGCGCTCGAATCGCATCAAAGCCCCCCATCCTTCCATCCCGGCGCCCGGCATCGTATCCTCTCCAGGATGAACTGTGGGAGGGCACGTGGCTTCGAGAGTTTTTGAACCCTACGTCCACCACGGCAGGAACCTGCCCGATCTGACCCTGCGCGCCGCCGTTGCAGGCGTGATCATGGGCGCTGTCTTCGGTTCGGCCAACGCCTACCTCGGCCTCAAGGTCGGTCTGACGATCAGTACCTCGATTCCGCTCGCCGTCATCAGCGTCGCATTGTTCAAGACCGTCGGCCGCCTTCTGCGACCCACCAACATCCTGGAGTGCAACATCAGCCAGACGGGCGGTTCGGCGGCCTCCTCGATCGCCTCGGGTCTGATCTTCACGATTCCGGCACTATTCATGTGGGGCATGAGCCCGAGCCTGCTCCAGGTCGGCACGCTGGCCATCCTCGGCGGCGTCCTCGGAATCCTGTTCATGATCCCCCTGCGCCCCTATCTGATCGTCAAGGAGCACGATACCCTGCCCTATCCCGAAGGAACGGCGGCGGCCCAGGTGCTGATCGCGTCGGACGCGGGCGGAACTCGGGCCAGAAGTGTTTTCCTCGGAATGGGAGTGGGGGCGCTCTACAAGACGGTGCTCGAGTTCGGACAGTTCTGGTCGAGTGAAATTCACCTTCGCATCCCGCTTCTGAAGAAAGGGGAAGTCGGACTCGAGCCGATGCCCGCCCTCTTGGGCGTCGGGTACATTCTCGGCTATCGGATCGGCGCCATCATGGTGGCCGGCGGGCTTCTATCGTCACTTGCGCTGATTCCGATCATTGCGCACTTCGGTGAGACACTCGGTGCCCCCATGTTTCCCGAGACGACGCGCCTGATCAGTGAGATGACGCCAGGGCAGATCTGGTCGCGCTACATCCGGTATGTCGGCGCGGGAGCCGTGGCGTTCGCCGGAATCACGACCGTGGTTCGCTCCCTGCCGACCATGTACCGCAGTCTCGTCGACGGGCTGAAGGGCCTGACGCGGGAAGGCCGGGCTCTCAGCGCGGCGACGGTGAGGACCCAGCGCGATCTCCCGATGAGCGTCGTGCTCATCGGTTCGGTCCTGGTGCTCCTCGTGGCGGCTCTCGGACCGTTCGTTCTCGGTCTCGGCGCCCCGGTCCCCCTTCGGGTGTTCGGCTCGCTGATGATCCTCGTCTTCGCTTTCATGTTCGTGACCGTCTCATCGCGGATCGTCGGCCTGGTAGGAGTAACCTCGAATCCGACGTCGGGAATGGCGATCGTCACCCTGCTCGGCACGAGCCTCATCTTCTTCCTGCTGGGCTGGACGGATGACGTCGGCAAAGCGACCGTGCTGACGATCGGAACCGTCGTTTGTGTGGCTGCCTCAATTGCCGGCGACATCTCGCAGGATCTCAAATGCGGCTACATCATCGGGGCGACGCCCGCCCGGCAGCAGACCATTGAGCTGGTCGGAGCCATGACTGCGGCCTTTGCCGTAGCGGCATCGATCTTTCTACTCGGCGAGAGCCTCTCCTTTGGATCGATCGATCTGCCGGCGCCCCAGGCGACATTGATGAAGACCGTGATCGAAGGGGTCCTGCAGGCGAACCTGCCCTGGGGTCTCGTCCTCGTCGGCGCAGCGTTGTCGCTGGTGGCGACACTGCTAGGCGTACCCTCCCTGCCGTTTGCGGTCGGAATCTATCTCCCGGTGGCCTCCATGATGCCGGTTTTCATCGGCGGCTGTCTGCGGTCGCTGACGGACTGGATGGCCACGAGGAAGGGAGAGGACCCGTCCGATCAAGCCGAGCGCGGAGTCCTCGTCGGTTCGGGTCTCATCGCAGGAGAAGGTCTGATGGGAGTCGCCGTCGCCGGGTATGCGGCGGTCGTGGGGGCACGGCCCACCGGCTTTCGTCCCGTCTGGCTCGAAGGTTGGGATCAGTGGCTGGCAGCGGTCGTCTTCGGACTGGTCGCACTGTTCCTCGTGCAGATGATCCGGCGCAAGCCGCGCTGACTGTCAGTTCCGGGTTTCGGACTCCGGGGTTCCGAGTGGGACATCTGAATGGAACATCCCACATCTGGATTCCGCAAGGGGATGGGAGAGGGGGAGTCCCGATTCTTTCCCAATCCCATCCCCCGTGCGGCGGGGCCCGGTCGGATCAGGTCAGAATGACACAGTTGTCCGAACCGTACCCATTGGGCTCCCATCCGTCGGCTGCTTCGTCGTTGAACCATTGTCCTCCCTCCGCCAGGTAGCGGAACGAGAAGCGATGGCCTTTCGGCAGCCTGAGTGAAGTGCTACGGGTGCGGTTGCTTCTTCGGACGAGCTTGTGCTCTTCCGGCGTCCAGCCGTTGAAGTCTCCAACCACGGAGACCCTGCCCACATCCTCGTAATCGGGCAATACAAAGGTGACTTTGGTCTGTTGCGTCTTCGGATCAGATTGTTTTCGAATCATGCATCTACTCCGGGTTCCCCGCGGATCGGGGCTGCGGTTTCGAATTTTCGCGCTGCAGTTTAGTCGAGGACTCTTGATCCGGATGTGAGAGGCATCACCGACCGCATCCGGGCCCGGCGCGGATCGACAAAGGATCGAAATGAATTCTGTCGTCCCGTCCAACGAAGAGAAATGTGACTAAGGCATCGACGAATTCTTGCCGATGAATGCATCGACAGACACAGCCGCGTCCTGCTGAAGGGTCGCACGTGCAGTTTGAGAGGATGTTTCTATGCGTTTCTGGCGGTCCTCCGATAAGAAGGGCTCTCTCGACCACCGGATCATCTTTCGTGACTGGAGCGGATTGCGATCACCGGAGGACCTCGAGGACCCCATGCTCGGGTCTCTCGCCTGCCTGTTGCTGACCTTTGGGGAGTACGCCTTCGACACCGAGAACGTCAAGGCATCCGACGTCAAGGAAACCTGTGAAGATTGGATCCGGCACCTCCTCGAGCAGGAACCCCCGCCACCCGGCGCCGTGACGAACGGATCACAAGGCCCCCAGTGGAAGGGGTTGAGCCACTACTTCAGGATTCAGAGAAGGGAAGAGCAGGCCTTCGTTCAGGAGTCCCTTTCCGGATTTCGCAATCTCGTCTGGGATTTCCTCAGGGAGATGAGCCAGTCCGTTTCGCGTGACAAGGACAGCAACCGGGACATCCGCGAACAACTTGGCTCACTCGAATTCTCGGTCAAATCGGAGTCGGTTGCCGAGCTCCGACGCCGGGTGCGGGAGGCGGTGAGGTCCATTCAGCAAAACATCGTCGAACGGGAACGCTGCCAGGAAGAACAGATGCGGCAGCTCGGTGGACGGCTCCGTAAAATGCGGGCCGAACTCGTCGAGGTCCGCAGTCGCATGACAATGGATCCTCTCACTCAGGTTCACAATCGCCAGGCCTTTGACGACCAGATCGAACGGATCGTCCAGTTTTCGCAGCTCTCCGGGTCCAGCGCCTGCCTCTATATCGTCGATGCCGACGAATTCAAACGGATCAACGACGCATTCGGTCATCAGGCCGGCGACCTGGCAATCAAGGCATTGGCGGACTGCTGCGTCCGCTGCTTCCCACGCGATGCGGACTTCATCGCCCGCTACGGCGGGGATGAGTTCGGTATTCTCGTGGAGGAAGCTCCCCTGAAGGTCTGTGAGATGATGGCCGGCCGCCTGATCGAAACGGCCCGTGAAACCGCTGTCGACTGGAAGGGCGAACCGATCCACTTTTCAGCGTCGGTCGGTGTCGCTCTCCTGAGGCCGTCGGAGAGCGCAGAACAGTGGTTCGGCCGTGCCGACCGAGCCCTTCGCTGTGCAAAATCGATCGGCAAGGGCCAGTCGATCGTCGACGACGGCATTCCGCAGGAGTCTCCGGAATCCAAAGCGGCCGCATCTTAGGACTTGTGGCTTCCGGGTGGCCGATGGGCCCTCCGCAGGGCAAACTGACACAGCCGGCGTTCTGCAAGTCCAATCCGTCCGTCCCAGGCCGACCCGTTTCTCTCGGATCGTCCCGCTCAGATTCTTCCAGAGCGTAGAATGGCGATGACCAGCCAGAGTCCGAGGATGCCGGCTGTGATGTAACCCACCAAGGCGATGGCCGAGAGACCGAACACGGTCGGACTGTTACTGAGCTGCATGACGAGCGAGGAACCGATGATCAGTGAGGCCACGATCAGGCCGAATGCAAGGCGGTTCGAGGAGCGGTCCATCTCCAGAATAAGACGGCTCAGGCCCTCATGGTGGAGAGAGACCAGCATTTCACCTTTCTTGAGCTTGGCGACGATCTCTTCGAAATCGGACGGGAAGGAGCGGAAGGCAGCTTCGTACTCGCGCCACGTCCGAGCTACTTCGCGGATCCGCCGGCGAGGGTTCATGCGGTGAGCCAGGAAGGACTTGACGAAGGGGCGCGCTTGCGCGATGACGTCGAATCCGGGGTCGAGCATTCGACCGACGCCGGCTGCAACGGAGAGCATTCGCCCGAGCAGAGCCAGATTGACCGGCAGCACGACACGATGGCGTCGCACGACGCGCAGCATGTCTTCGATGATCTTCTCGGCGTCGATCTTCTCCAGGGGCAGACCGTAGTAGCGATCGAGGAACTCCTGAATGTCTGCTTTCAGGAAGGCGCGATCCACCTGGTCATGCAAGACGCCGAAGTCACGAAAGGCTTTGAGGATCCCGTCGACGTCCCGTGAGACGACGGCAAGCATCACCTGGGCCATGTGCTCCGCTGTCTCGTCGTCCAGGTGACCGACGATCCCGAAGTCGACCGTCGCAATGACGTTTCCGTCGAGGACGAAGAAGTTTCCGGGGTGGGGATCGGCGTGGAAGAGTCGGAACTCGAAGACTTCTCGCAGGATGGCCCTGGCCCCGTTCTGTGCGATCACCTTGCGGTCCAGTCCGCGGGACTCGATGGCCTCGACGTCGGTCACCTTGATTCCATCGACGAAATCGGTGATCAGGATTCGTGAGGTCGTAAAGTCCCAGTGGACGGCGGGAATGAAGCGCGTCGGATCATCGGCGAAATTCTTGCGGAAGCGCTCGACGGCCTGCGCTTCGAGGATGAAATCGAGCTCGCGGCGAATCGATCGGGCGAACTGCTGGACGAGCTCCGTGGGCCGGAAGATCCGCAATTCGACAACGTGGCGTTCGATGAGGCCGGTCAGCTCCTCCAGGATCGACAGGTCCGTTTCGATGATCCGGTGAATGCCGGGACGCTGCACTTTGACGGCCACTCGCCTGCCGCTTTCGAGCGTGGCGCTGTGCACCTGAGCGATCGAAGCCGAGGCGATCGGCTTCGGATCGAAGGTTCGGAAGATCGACTCCGGATCCCGGCCCAGATCTTCCCGGAAAATCTTCCGTACCTCGTCGACGGAGAAAGGGGGAACTCTGTCCTGGAGTTTGGTGAGCTCCGCAATGTACTTGTCGGGCAGAAGGTCGGGGCGCGTGCTCAGAACCTGACCGAATTTGACGAAGGTCGGCCCCAACTCCCCCAAGACCATCCGAAGCCGCTCCGGCGTCGGTGTGTCGCGGCGAACATTCTTTTTGCGAATCCGGCCCCAGAGCGAGCTGGGTCCTATCCGGTCGACGATATCGTCGAAGCCGAAGCGGACAAGCGTGAACGTGACCTGGCGGTAGCGGCGAAGCCTGCGATACGCGCTAACCGCCCGAAGAGGTCGAATCATCGCCGGAACCGGACCCGTGAGCCGTGGTTTTGCTTTCGAGCGTCTCGACCCGGCTTACAAGGTCGCGATACTCTTTCCGAGTCGGAACGCCCAGCTCTCCGATGACCTTCCGGACCGTGTCTTGAATGGAGGACGAGAGCTTCTTCTGCTCGTCACGCGCGCGGTCGAGCAAGTCCTGGACGACATGGGGACGATCCTTTTCCGCAACCTCCCCACGCCTGACCAGTTCGTCCACGAGCTCTTCGACTTTTTCGCGCGTCAAAGTCGCCAGGCCCAATCCCGCCAAATAGGTCTTCTTGAGTATGTCGAGCATATCCGTGTCCTGTCCTGAAAAGGCTTGATTTAGAACTGAATACCCATTCTCTCAATACCGAGACCTTAACACAATCGCCCGGGCAACGGATGTTGGGTTTGGTGAGCGCTATCACCGGATCGCAACCAGGTGTTGGCTATCCTGCACTCCTAGAGGTGCAGTAGGAATTCAGGTGAATCATGGAAAGGGCCGCAAGAAGGCGGAGAAAAGTTTGACGGTCGAGTAGGGGATCCCTCACTTCGTTCCGGCTCTGACGCTGTGCGTTTCACGTTCTCCTTCGAATCGGCAATGGAAAATCCGGGCTGCCGCTCGGGTTCGGCCGGCCTGGCGCGAGGGTTCGACGGCCGAGCGGGGGATCCCTCACTTCGTTCCGGCTCTGACGCTGCGCGTTTCCCGTTCTCCGGTTTTCACGTTCTCCTTCGAATCGGCAATGGAAAATCCGGGCTGCCCGCGGGGGTTCGACGGTCGAGCGGGGGGTCCCTCACTTCGTTCCGGCTCTGACGCTGCGCGTTTCCCGTTCTTTTTCGGATCGGCAATGGAAGATCCGGGGTGCCGCTGGGTTCGACGGCCGAGCGGGGGGTCCCTCACTTCGTTCCGGCTCTGACGCTGCGCGTTTCCCGTTCTCCGGTTTTCACGTTCTCCTTCGGATCGGCAATGGAAGATCCGGGGTGCCGCTGGGGGCGACGGTCGAGCGGGGGGTCCCTCACTTCGTTCCGGCTCTGACGCTGCGCGTTTCGCGTTCTCCGTTTCTCCCGCGACCCGTTCTCCCGCTCGCTCTGGCCGTTCCGTCGAATGTCGAACGATGAACGTCTTGAACCTTGAACGTGGACTGCGAAACGTGGAACATTGAATCGCAAGAGAGGAGAACGACATGTCTATTTCCGATGCCTTCGCGGCAGAGCTTCAGCAGGAAGCGATTGCGACACGCAAGGTTCTGGAGCGGATCCCGGATGACCGTTTGAGCTGGAAGCCACACGAGAAATCCTGGAGTTTCATCGAACTGGCGTCCCATGTCGCCAGTCTGCTGGAATGGTCTCAGATGACGCTGGACGCGGAAGAGTTCGCATTGTCGGACGATTACAAGCCCTGGCGCGGCAGCTCGAGCCAGGATCTGGTCCAGCGATTCGACTCCAACGTTGCGAAAACAGTGGACCGCCTCCAGGGCTATCCCGACAGCGAAATGATGAAGATGTGGAGTCTGAAGCGCGGGCAGGAGGTGCTCTTCTCGTTGCCCCGAGTGGCGGTGATGCGCTCGTTCGTTTTCAATCACCTGGTGCATCACCGGGCCCAACTGTCCGTTTATCTCAGGCTGAACGATATCCCGGTTCCGCCAATGTATGGTCCGACGGCGGACGAATCCTGAGACCCTTCGAAGCCTCAGGCATCCAGTGCCTCCGAGACGGCCCGGAGAAGTTCGGAGGGACGGAAGGGCTTGGAGAGTACGGCGTACTCGGAGGTGCCCGTGACCTGGCCGCCATAGCCGGTTGTCAGAAGAACATGGACGTCAGGCCGAGCCGCACGGATCCGTCGGGCAAGCTCGATGCCGTCCATCTTCTCCAGTTGAACGTCGCTGGCCACCAGATCGAAAGCGAACTCGCCTGAATCGAGAAGGGTAAGGACTTCCTCGGCGCTCTCTCTCGTCACGACTTCATATCCGGCGGACTCGAGAACGGAGGTCATCAGATTTCGCAGCATGGCTTCATCATCGACAAGCAGGATCCGGTGACTCATATGTGCTCCCCTCGGTCGGAATCGAGTTCGGTTCCCTGATTGTAGTCGTCCATTTCGTTCAATGTAAACCCGGAATGTGTACGACTGTCGGCCCTGTTCTATACTCCCTATGGTCGGATCACGATGAGCGAGCGCAGGAATCGAGAAATCCCGTACAACTACACCTCGGCGGATGACGCCCTGGTGGTTCGACTCGTGCTGGGAGACGAGGTCTGGAACACCCTCGAACGTCTGCGTAGCCGGCGCGTGACCGGGCGTTCGGCCCGGCTGCTGATGCGCTTCATTGGTGAGATCTTCATCCTTCACCGCAACCCCTTCGTTTTCGAAGAACTCCTGGAATCGAAATCGCGAAGAACGGCATTCTTTGACGCCTGTCGCGAGGACCTGAGCACGATTCGGGATTCGGCGGAGGGCGATCCGGACGTGCTCGGTCTGGTCGCCCGGTGCTCCACACTTCTGGACGACCTGAGGATGCTCGTCCGGAGGACGCCGTTCGAACGGGAACGCTTCCGGAAAGCGGTGGGACCCATCGTCGGAGCGACGAACGTCTGCTTCGATCCATTTTCGCTCATCGGACATTCGACGGATGCCACCGACTGGCGCCTCTTCCTGCCGTTTGCCGTGGTCTTCCCGGACAACGAGTCGGCCGTGGCGCCGCTGCTGCGGGCGATCGGAGAACTGGGTTATCACGCCATCCCACGCGGTGCCGGGACCGGATTGACCGGCGGCGGCGTTCCGGTTGCGCCCCGCTGCGTGATGGTGAACACGGAAAAGCTGAACCGGATACGGGGGATTCGAGATGAGTCCTTCGGAGGTAGCCGGGCGGCGGTCATCGAACTGGAGGCGGGCGTCGTCACCGAGGCGGCGATGCGTTTCGCCGGGAAGGCCGGTCGGGTCTTCGCCACGGATCCGACCAGCGCATGGGCTTCGACCATCGGAGGGAACATCGCCGAGAATGCCGGCGGGAAGACTGCCGTGCTTTGGGGCACGGCGATCGACAACCTCCTGTCCTTTCGGATTGCCATGCCGGACGGTTGCCTCCATCAGGTGCGGCGGATCGATCATCCCCTGCGCAAGATCCGTCCGGAGGACTCGGTGGCCTTCGAAGTTCGTGTCGACGGAACGTTGCCCCGGACGATTCGGCTGAAGGGAGAGGAAATCCGCAAGCCGGGACTCTGGAAGGACATCACGAACAAGGCTCTGGGCGGGGTCCCCGGGATCCAAAAGGAGGGGACCGACGGTGTCATCACTTCGGCCGAGTTCGTGCTCCATGAGCCCTATCCGTTCACGGCAACCTATTGTCTCGAGTTCTTCGGAGAGAGCTTCGATGAGGCGGCCCGCGTAATCTGTGCGCTCGCGGGTGCCTTTCCCGACCGAGGAGAGGAGGCGCTCATCGCTCTCGAGCATTTCGACGAAGAGTACGTTCGGGCCATCGGCTACAAGGTCAAGGCACCGCGCAGCGAGAGACCCAAGGCGGTGCTTCTGATCGACATGGTCGGGCGCGCCGAGGCCCAGCTCGAACGAGGAGAGGGGATGATGCAAAGTCTCCTCGAAGACTATCCGAACACGTGCTGCGTTCGGGCCGGGAGTGCCGCAGAGGCGGAACGGTTCTGGCTCGACCGCAAGCGTCTGGGGGCAATCGCGGCGCGAACCAACGCGTTCAAGCTGAACGAGGACATCGTCCTTCCACTCGGGGCACTCGCCGAGTTCTCCCGGTTCGTGGAGCGCCGCAACACGGAGGAAGAGAAGTCCAACCAGGCTGAAACCCTCGCAGCCGTCGAGGCAGCGCTTGCAGACGTCCGGTTCCGGGAGCAGGAAGACCCCGAGCGCTTCTCCGGCAAACTCTCGCATGCGTCTGAACTGGCAGCCGAGGCTCGAGGCCGGCTGGAACGTGACCGTTCACCGGAACTGCGCAATGCACCCGCCATCGTCTGGTTCATGAAGGAACTGCAGCGGCTCTTTGCGGGTTATGGGCCGATGCTGGCCATGCTGGAGGAGGTCCGTCGGACCGTCCGCGGCCGCTTGATCGTCATCGCGACACACATGCATGCGGGCGACGGAAATGTGCACGTCAACATTCCGGTTTTCTCGAACGATCGGGTGATGATGCGCCGGGCCGCCCAGGCTGCCGACGAGGTAATGAGCGAGGCGGTCCGCCTGGGAGGTGTCGTCAGCGGCGAGCACGGAATCGGATTCACGAAGTTGAAGTACCTTGATCGAGACCGCATCGAGGCACTGAACGCTTACCGTTGCCAGGTCGACCCCGGGGGCCTGATGAACCCCGGAAAGCTGAGCGACCTCTCCGTTCCGGCGAAAGTCTTCACCCCATCGTTCAATCTGTTGGAGCTCGAGGCGCGAATCCTGCAGCACGGCTCGCTGGAGCAGTTGTCGGAGAGGATCGCGACTTGCGTGCGTTGTGGGCGATGCAAACAGGATTGCGGCGTCTTCTATCCGGCCGGAAATCTCTTCTTTCACCCCCGCAACAAGAATCTGGCCATCGCAGCGGTTATCGAGGCACTCCTCTACGATGCGCAGCGCTCCCAGTCCGCCCGGTTCGAAGCGCTGAAGTACCTCGAGTCGATTTCCGACCACTGCACGATCTGTCACAAATGCCTGGCCCATTGCCCGGTCGGCATCGATTCCGGTGTCGTCTCGATTCTGGAACGGGACATCCTTGCGGCCCGGGGACAAAAGAGGGCGCCCCTGGTCACGGCACTGTCGCTCCGATACCTCGAGAGTCGCTCTCCGGCCTTCAATCGTTTTTTCCGGAAATCGGCGCTCGAATGGGGCGGACGGGTACAACGCATCTCGGCACGGCTGCTCGGTCGGTCCGGTACCCAGGGAGCCGGCCGGGGAAGATCCGCCCACCTGCTGACCTCTCCACTCCCTCTCCCGTCCAGGGGGACGCTCTGGGAGGATCTGCCCTCCTGCAGGTCGAACCAGGCAGTCCTGTTGGGTGCCGGCGAACGAAATTCCCCGGCCGTCTTCTACTTTCCGGGATGTGGGTCGGAGCGTCTCTTTTCCGAGATCGGAGCCGCCTCGATCTATCTTCTGCTGCGGAGCGGCTGTCAGGTGGTCCTTCCTCCTCCGTCTCTTTGCTGCGGTTTCCCACAGAGGGCCAATGCCCGGCACGAACAGTACCAGCGGATCGCCTTGAGAAACACGATCATCTTCAACCAGATCCGGGAGATGTTCGCCTATCTCGATTTCGCAGCCTGCATCGTTTCCTGCGGAACGTGCCGTGAGGGTGTCCGGGAACTGTCCGGTGTGTTCGAATGCGGAATCGAGGACGTCTCGAGGTTCTGTGGGCCCCGGCTCGAGCCGACCGGGGCCGGCGGTTCCTACCTCTACCATGCACCCTGTCATGACTCCCTCGACGGTGCCGGGAGCGACCTTCTATCCGCCGTGCTTGGTGCTCCGATCCGAACGATTCCCCACTGCTGCTCCCAGGCGGGAACACTCGCGCTGAGCCGGCCCGACCTTGCCGAACGGATGCTCCATCGCAAGGCGGAGGCCGTCGAGGCCGCACTGGCCGACCGGAACGGGGCTGCCTGCTCGGTCCTGTTGACGAATTGTCCCTCCTGTCTGCAGGGTCTCGGCCGCCTCGACGATCGCCGAGTCGAGCCCCGCCATGTGGCGGTCGAACTGGCACGTCTCGTGGGCGGTGCAGCGTGGCAGCAGGAGTTGCGGGCCCGGCTGGTCGACAGCGAAGTCGTCCCCTTTTGACGGAAGCTCCGAGAGGCGCCGGCCGTCACCTCAACAGGATGGACAGCCTGCCCTGGATGAAGTTGAGATCTCCGTTGATATAGTCTCGAACCTCCAGCTGCCAGCCGATCTTCTCACCATACCAGTGACGGACTCCGCCCCCTGCGTAGAAGAAATGGTGGCAGGCGCGCTCTCCGTCGGCGTAGGCGTAACCCGTCGCCAGGAATGGCGCATACGAGCGATCGGATGCGGCACCAAGAAGGAGTCCCGCCGTCGCAAGGACGG
This sequence comes from uncultured Acidobacteriota bacterium, assembly GCA_963823995.1. Lineage (GTDB taxonomy): Bacteria > Acidobacteriota > UBA6911 > RPQK01 > JAPXNP01 > JARRKC01. The sequence goes on along the minus strand of CAWGNQ010000005.1, from coordinate 1,188,703 downwards.
AACGGTCATCGAAGGCATCGTTGTCGGAGACATTGGCGAGAAAGCCGAGCGAGCCGCTCAGATGAAGCTGCCGGCGGAGGTGCAAATCGAGCGCACCTCCCATCTCCAGCGAAAGATCCGACGTATCACGGTCCAGATTGAGAATTCCCCCGCCGCCGATGAACGGTCCGCCCGCGACCTCCGCTTCGGACGAGGTGGTGCCCTGGGAGAATCCCGAGCAGATCGTGAAAAGGAGGACAAGCGTCGCAGCCGGCAAGTGTCGCATGGGCCATCACGAAATCACAAACGCCGCATTGCTGCAACCTGCCTGCGGCTTCTTCCAGTTGGGAACCGGCTATTCGATTGACTGGCGATCTCCGATACAGGCCCAGTGAGGCCTGAATCCGCTCTTTTCGGCCTCGTAACGCGAAGGGAGGATCACCGAGCAGTTGCGGCAATCGAAGAACTCGCAGTTGGTCGAATGGTACACGCGCGATTGCCGGTTGCCGTGAAGCGCCCGATTGCGGATGTCGGGTGAGACGGCCGCCCACATGCCGGTTCCTTCGATCCGTGACTCGTCCTCGAGGCGGAGGAACTCCAGCCGGTACCGGAAGGGGTAGAGCGTGTAGGCAAAAGCAAAGCCCTGGCGAATCAGTTCCCGGTTGAAACACGTCCCGTTCGGAAGGTAGAGGTAGGCGAGCACTCGCCCGTGATCGTCCCGGCGCTCCCGATCGAACTCGAGGCGTACGGTTTGTCCTGTCAGTGTGCGACGCGCGAATTCGGCGGCTTGCCTGCCGAACCGCTCGACAGGGTAGCCGGGGCGGACGCTTTCGGGAGAGTCGACTCCGATCAGGCGGGTCCGGCCGAGACGGGCGAGGATGACCGTATCGCCGTCCACCACGCGCTGTACGCGATCGCTGACGTCGGCCGGACCGGAAAGCGGGCCCGAGAGCGACGAGAAGGCGACGACGAGTCCGGCGATGAGCCCCGGAAGGCCGCCGGCCGATCGACCGTTTGGAGGTCTGCAGATGCTCGAAACCACGTCTTGGCCATTCTAGACGAGAAGACAGGAAAAGGTGCGGACTTTACGAAACAAAAGAGAGACTGAAATTCGCGATCTTCGATTCAGGGTGAATACGGAAGCCGGGCCCGATCCGGGCCACGCGCCTCGCTACGATACCTTCCTCAGAATCTCCAGTCTCAGCTGGTCCCAGGCGCGGACCGGATCGATCGAAGCATCCGAATAGTGTTCAGGATGTTCCTGGATCTGGCGGGCCGCCAACTGTCCGGCGAGTCGCAGCCGTTGGTGTTCATCGGCGAGACCGCGGAGTGCTTCGATGACCTCGCTCGGAATCCGGACATCCTTGCGCGCCGTTTCGGCCTGTTGGTCGGCAGGCGGTTCGTCGGAGGTATCGATGGTTCCGTGCCCGTTGGATCCGGAGATCGGAACGCTCTGAAGGGGCGTGCTGTGGGTCTCTGCCGTCGGGACCGGCGCGGTTGCGAATTCTGAGGAGTTGGCCGGCAAAGCGGGTGACGGGCCGGTGGATTGGGAGTCCCAGGCAGCTTCGGCCGGCTGCTCTTCTCCGGCTGCCGGTTCCGGGGCCAGCGAAATCTCGGATCCGTGTTGTCGTTCCGCGGCCCGCTGTCGGGCCCGATATCGGCGGCGTGCACCCCGATCGAATCGGCTGGCGATGTCTTCGACGAGCGCACCACCGATCACCCGGAGACCGTTGGTCTCGCCGGCTTTCAGCGACAGCTTGCAGAGACGGTTGATGAGTCGTGGAATTCCATTGCTGTGCCGCGAGATCGCCTCGACGGCTTCTTCGTCGAAGATTTCACGGATGGCGCCGGCGCGGCTCAACCGGTGGTCGACATATTCCCGAACCTGGGCGATCGAATCCAGTGGTTCGAGGTGGGAATAGACGCCGATGCGCTGGTAGAGATTCGTACGCCGCCGGTCTTCGAGCATCCGGGCCAGCTTGGGCTGGCCGGCCAGGATGATGGTCAGGAGATTGCGAGTGTCGTCCTGCATGTTCGTCAGCAGACGGAGACCCTCCAGACAGGAACTGCGCAGGGCATTGCCCTCGTCGACGAAGATCAGCACCTTCCGTCCGGAGTCGGCGGTCTCGAACAGAATCCGATTGAATTCTTCGAGCAGGGCATCCTTGCCGCGAAGCTCACAAGGCTCGCCCCTCAGCTGGCCGATCAACTCGCGCAGGAGCTGGGCGAACGTCAGATCGGGGTTCGTCACAAAAGCGATGCGGTACTGATTCGGATTGAGCTCGTTCAGGACGACGCGAAGAGACATCGTCTTGCCGAGTCCGACCTCTCCGACCACGACGGCCAGGCATTCGTTCCCCTCTTCGATCGCGAACAGGAGTTCGGCGACGGTGCTCTCGACCGTGGAGTGTGCGGAAAAGTACATCTGCGGATCGGGCACGCTGTCGAACGGGTTCTTACACAGGCCCCAGTAGTCTAGATACATGGCATCTCCCGCGAGCCGCCCATGCACATCGAGAGAAAGGCGAAGACATCCGCCGGATCGAAGCGCAGAATGCGCCCGATTCGATAGGCTGGAAGTTTGCCTTCTCGGACCAGGTGATAGACATAGCTACGGCTCATTCCCAGCATTTCCGACACCTGCTCGCAAGAAAGCAGTTTCTTGGAGATGGCCGGAGGCTGGATCTTCAGGATCAGAAAGGTGCCTTCCCGGTGCAGGGTCGCATTGATCGGCTGATCCGATTGTGCGAGGTGCGGTGCCAGGCTCTCGATAAGGTGGGCATCTGCGTCGGGAATCGGAAAGGCCAGGGCCTTGTCCTCAGACTCATGTCCGACGGATGTTCCGATCGAGTGGGCGCCGACCAGGCTGAAGGACTGGCGTCGCTCGAAATGGGTGTCGACAGGAGCGGGGAGTTCGTGCCGATTCTTCAAGTCGATTCGGCGGCGTGCGATGCTGATTTTGGACATGCTTCGGCGTCCTCCACGAGACGCAGACCGGGATCATTCAGTTCCGGCCAGTACGAAGCATAGTGGGTGAAGAACCGAGAAAGTGTGACAGGCATCACCGAAACGGGTTCCGCGTCTCGCGATTCGGAGTTGTGTCGATTAAGAAAGGAACCCCGAATTCAGAATGGCGCATGCGGGGTGGGACTCGGAACAGGGACAGGAGGGGTCGTTGGCAATCCGGATCTCGCTGGTGCCAGGGAAGACCCCTCGGTTCGCCGGGGGCGGCACCCCGTGGGCCGCAGCATTCGGAATTCGGGATTCGGAATTCGGGATTCCTCCCCCCAAATCTCAAACGTCCGTCGGCTGGATGACGTGGTAGAGCCCGATTTTCTTCTTGTCGAGGATCACGTTGTGGGCCTTCAGCCGAATGGCATTGAGCCGGATGAAACCTTTCGCGTCGGTCTGATCGAAGCCGCCTTCGACATCCATGCTCCCGAGTTCCCGGTTGTAGAGGGAACTGGGAGACTCGCGGCAGATCGCCATCACATTGCCCTTGTAGAGCGAGAGAGTGACTCTGCCGTCGATGGCTTCCTGGGACTGGTTGAAGGCGGCCATGAGGAAGTCCATTTCGGGTGCGAACCAGAACCCGTTGTAGAGATACTCGGAGAAGCGCGGTTCGAGCATCTGCTTGAGGTGCATGACCTCCTTGTCCATGGCAATGCCTTCGATGTCTCGATGGGCCGCCCACAGGATGGTTGCCCCGGGACTCTCGTAGATCCCCCTCGACTTGATGCCGACGAACCGGTTTTCAACGATGTCGATACGCCCGATTCCGTTTTCACCTCCCAGGCGGTTGAGAAACTCGAACATCGCGAGGGCTCCGTCGACCTTCTCGCCCGTGGTCCGGTTGGTGACGAGCACGGGGAGGCCGTCCTTGAACTCGATCTGGATGATCGTCTCCAGGTCCGGAGCATCCTTCGGTGAGACCGTCCGGGAGTACATCTCCTCGCCGCCCGCGGTAGCCGGATCTTCGAGGATGCCCGCCTCATGGCTGATGTGCATGAGATTCTCGTCCTCGCTGTAGGGCTTGCGCAGGGTCGCCGAGACGGGGATTCCCTGTTCTTCGGCGAAGCGGAGCATGTCGGTGCGACCGCTGAACCGCTTGAGGAACTCGGGGTCTTTCCAGGGGGAGATCACCCGGATCCTGGCGTCGAGAGCATAGTAGGCGAACTCGAACCGAACCTGGTCATTTCCCTTGCCCGTAGCACCGTGGGCGACGAAGTCGGCGCCTTCCTCATGGGCGATTCGGATCTGATGTTTGGCGATCAGGGGGCGGGCGAGCGATGTGCCGAGCAGGTAGCGACCCTCGTACAGAGCGTTCGCCTTGAGCGCCTGGAAAATGTAATCGGTGACGAACTCCTCCCGCAGGTCGCTGACATAGACTTCGGAAGCCCCGATGCGGCGAGCCTTTTCGCTCGCCTGGTCGAAGTCCTCGCGCTGGCCGACGTTGGCCAGAAAACAAACCACGTCGCAGCCCTGATTGAGGAGCCATTTCAGGATGACCGACGTATCGAGCCCACCGGAGTAGGCCAAGACCACTTTCTTCTTCATCGGACGAATTATAGGACGATCTGGGACGGCCTGGGACCTATGAGACCCATAGGATAGCCGGGAATTCGAGATCAAGAGGCTCGCATGGGGCCCATACCTTCCATCGGTCCCGAGCTGGCCCATTGATTCCAGGCTGTCGAATCCAGCAATTTACCGGCGGCCGGACGCCTTCTGGAGGATCCTTTTCAGCTGCTTTTGGTGACGCTCTTCATGGGCGGTCATCAGACGAAGGATGTCATAGGCATTGTTGTACCCGAACAAAGGATGGTAGTAGCGAAGTTCTCCGAACTCCAGATCGAGGTTCTGCAGAAACAGAAGCTCGGTTGCGCTCAGGGAATCCCGCAGACCGTCGATCAGATCGTCCTTTGTCCCTCCCGCTTCGGGCTTGAGGACTGCCGGTGATTCGGCCGGGACAACCGGATTCCTCAGGAAGAACTCGCGCGCGCTTTCGGGCAGAAAGTAGTTGAAGACGGCCAGGGGGATATCGGCCAATGGCAGCAACGACCTGGGGACCCACGGGACCCGGAACTCCATCTCGGCCAATCCCACCGTAATGGTCGGACGCTTCCCGGAACGTTTGAGCTCGATCAGCCTTCGGATCTCCCCGCTGTAGGTCAGATCCGCCCGCCTCAGGTGGTCCAGGATCTGACCCACCGACCAGCCACCGGGCGGAGCGAAGTCGATCTCATCCTGGGAAAGTCCCCGGACCATCTCCAGAGTTTGCTGTCGAGTTTCGCGCAGACGCTGCAGCCGCTGACGTTTCATGTCCCCCCTTTGGAAGAAAAGGACGCACGATCGCTGCCGCTGGATTCCGGGAGAACGAAAGAGAGCTGTCGGACGGGGACGAGATCAGGTCCGCCACGGCCCTTGCCGGTCGAAATGAGCTTGAATTCTACAGGAGCTTCCCGGCAACGAACTGGAGGATGACTGCGTACAGGAGCAGGAGCGTGAAGCCGTGGCGGACAACCCAAAGTGTACAGCATTTGTCAAAATTATGTCAAACACTTGTTCACCTTATAGTGGGTGCGGGATCAGTCGCGCTTTTGACTGCTCCCGACTGTCAGATGCAGGCACTATCCAATGGTTGCGTCTGCCCTTTTCTTTTCCGGTCCCGCCGATTATCGTGTCTCGATGTTTGACCCAAAGGAGCTGGAAGCCTGGCGCCGGCAGCTCGAGCGGGAGGTACGGGGGAACATCCTCGACTATTGGCTCAACTACGGCGCGGACTGGGAGCGCGGAGGATTCGTCGGCCGCCTGTCCCACGAGAACCGAATCGATCCAACCGCCGGTAAGGGCGCGGTTCTCAACTCGCGGATCCTCTGGGCTTTCTCGGCGGCGTACCGGCGATTTCCTGATGTTCGATACCTGGGCGCCGCGCAGCGTGCCTACGAGTACCTGTGCGCACATTTTCTGGATCCGGAGGAGGAAGGGGTCTTCTGGATGCTGGATCGGGACCGACATCCGCTGGATACGAAGAAACAAGTCTATGCCCAGGCGTTCGCCGTCTACGCCCTTGCGGAATTCCATGCGACAACCGGACAGAATGAGCCGCTCGAACGAGCCAGAGAACTCTTCTCTCTTCTCGAGTCCCGGGCTCGCGATCATCACCTTGGCGGCTATCTCGAGGCATTCTCCCGCGACTGGAAGCTGCTCGGGGACTTACGACTCAGCGAAAAAGATGCCAACGAGAAGAAGTCGATGAACACCCATCTGCACATGCTGGAGGCGTACACGAATCTACTGGAAGTCTGGCCGGACCCTGAACTCTGGGAGAAGCTGCGGCAGTTGGTGCGCATCTTTCTGGACCGCATACTCGACCGTCGTCGGGGTCATCTCCGCCTTTTCTTCGATGAGTCGTGGGGCGTGCGAGGCGGAATGACCTCCTTCGGGCATGACATCGAGTGCGCCTGGTTGCTCGGCGAAGCGGCTCGAACCTTGCGCGACGATGCCATCCGCGACGAGGTGGCCGAAGTCTCGGTCCGGATGGCCGAGACGACACTTCGGGAGGGCATCGGTGAAGATGGGGGACTCGCCTATGAGCTCCACGAGGACGGTCGGCTCGATCCGGAGCGGCATTGGTGGCCCCAGGCCGAGGCCATGGTCGGTTTCCTCAATGCCTACGAGCTGTGCCGCGACGAGCGCTTTCTTGCGGCGTCTCTCGCGAGCTGGAACTTCATCCGGTCTTCCATCGTCGATCGGGAGCATGGAGAGTGGCACTGGAGCGTCGCCCCCGACGGGACACCCGATCTCAGCCAGGACAAGGTCGGCCCCTGGAAGGGACCCTACCACAACACCCGGGCCTGTCTCGAGACCATCCGTCGCCTGGGTCGGATCCTCGGGGTCGGAGACTGACTTTCGATTTTCGGTTTGGAGAGAGTCGGGAATCGGGAGTCGAAATCAGGAGGACGAAGCAGGCCCCCGAAGCCCGAGCCCGCAGGGGGTCCCTCACTTCGTTCCGGCGGCGGGCGTTCATCCGGGGTGGAAGACCGGATGCTCGAAGGCCGAGCAGGGAGTCCCTCACTTCGTTCCGGCTCTGATGCTTGCTGCGTGGTTCTCCCGTTCTCCCGTCTGCCGTATTTCGTCGGTTTGCTTCGCTTCCGGCGAAGTCGGTAAGATGCTGCTGTCTGACAGAAGAAGGAGGATTTGATGGCGACGACCAAGACCGTGACTCCGCGCCAGTTGTTCGGCACGGACGGCATCCGGGGACAGGCGAACTGTTACCCGATCACGCCCGAAATTGCGCTCCAGGTCGGCAAAGCGATCGCGCGTGTCTCCGAGGCTCGCGGCAACGGACCCAAGCGAGCGTTGATCGGCAAAGATACGCGGCTCTCAGGCTATATGCTCGAGACCGCTCTGACCAGCGGGCTGGTCTCCATGGGCATGGAGGTCTTCCTGGTCGGTCCGATTCCCACCCCGAGTGTGGCCCACCTGACTCGTTCGATGAATGCAACGGTCGGCATCATGTTGACCGCATCCCACAATCCGTTCGATGACAACGGAATCAAGATCTTCGATGGGGCAGGCTTCAAACTTTCCGACGAGATCGAGGAACGCATCGAACAGTTCGTTCTGGCCGGCAACCAAGCCGCCGATCACATCCGCAGCGAGCATCTCGGGAAGGCCTTCCGCATCGACGACGCCAGGGGCCGCTACATCGAATATGCCAAACAGACGATTCAGAACCAGAGCCTGCAGGGGCTGAAAGTCGTTTTAGACTGCGCCAATGGGGCCGCCTACCTGATCGGTCCCTGGATCATCAAGGAACTGGGTGCCGAGGTCATCAAGACCGGCACGGATCCGGACGGCCTCAACATCAACAATGAGTGCGGTGCCCTGCATCCGGAGAACATGGCGACTCTGGTTCGGAAACATGGCGCTGACGTCGGCATCGCCTTCGACGGGGACGCCGACCGGGTCGTCTTCTGCGATGCAGCCGGTCGCCTGGTGGACGGAGACCACGTGCTGGCCATGTGTGCCATTGATTTCAAGCATCGCGGCCTGCTGGCTCGAGATCATGTCGTCGTGACGGTGATGAGCAATCTGGGCCTGCACGAGGCCATGAAACGGCACGGGATCGGCGTCGTGACCACGGCGGTCGGGGACCGGCATGTGATCGAGCGGATGCGTTCGCAGGGCTACAACCTGGGAGGCGAGAAATCGGGTCATATCATCTTCATGGATCACGCCACGACGGGCGACGGGATCATCAGTGCGCTCCAGGTGCTCCGTCTGATGAAGCAGACCGGACAGTCCCTTTCCGAGCTCGCGTCCTGCATGGAAGAGTACCCGCAACGGCTGGCGAGCCTGCGGGTTCGGCAGAAGACTCCGCTCGACCGGTTGCCAAGGACGTCGGAGCTTCTCAGACAGTGCGAAAAAGCCCTTGGTGCGGACGGGCGGGTCCTGGTCCGGTATTCGGGGACGGAACCCAAGGTCCGGGTTCTTGTCGAAGCACGGGACCAGGCGGAGGTCGAGCACTGGACCGACGCCCTCGTCGATTCGCTGCGGGCGGAGGTAGGCGAGTGAAGGCCGTTCTGCTCGATCCCGGAAGCCCTTCGAGCTGCCATCCGCTGACCGCGACGCGGCGTCTCTTCGACTGTCTGGTCGCCAACCGTCCTCTTGGTGAGAGGATCATCGAGCATCTCGAGCGCTGTGGTTTCCAGCTCGTGACATCGGATGAGACCGATGGCGAGACGGCCTGGATTGCCGGCGACGGTTGGGTCTCGAAGTCGACGCTTCTGCAACTGCGTGAGGCCGAGTCGCCCGCAGTGGTTCATGACGAGTACGGACGGCCGATCGCGTGGGTCGGGGAGACTCCGGAACCGGTACCGGGCTCGCTTCGGCTCGGCGCCGGGGACGAAAACTTCAGTGTCCGCTATCCTTGGGATCTGCTGCGCCTGAACGAGGTCCTGCTCGATGCGGTTCGGGAGGACCTGATCGAGGGAGACGTTGCCGCCAACGTCCACCGGGAGGGGCGATTGCTCCTCGGCGAAGGGAGCCGTTTGCTGCCCGGCGTCTTCATCGAGGGTCCGGTTGCGATCGGACCCGACTGCAAGATCGGACCGAACTGCTATTTGCGAGGCAGAACCTCGATTGCTGCACGGTGTCGCGTTGGTCAAGCGGTCGAGATCAAGAATTCGATCCTCTTCCCGGGTGCCACGATCGGTCATCTCTCTTACTGCGGCGATTCGATCGTGGGCAGCCAGGTGAATTTTGGCGCGGGCACGATCGTGGCAAACCTCCGCCACGACGGACGCAACCACCGCTCGATGGTGGAGGGCGAGCTCATGGATACGGGCCGACGCAAGTTCGGTACGGTCATCGGCGACGGCGTCCACACCGGCATCCACACGACGATCTACCCGGGCCGAAAGCTGGGACCTCACAGTTCGACCCGCCCCGGCGAGATCGTCGACCACGACAAGGACTGAGGCCGTCGTACGGGTCGTGTTGCGTTTTCACCGGGACGCCATGAGCCTTCACGACCACGACACGGCGCGCACACAGTCGAGATGTGCCGAGCCCTTGTGGTGGAGAATGGGTTTCCCTGCCAGTGACTAATGTGTATATTATGATCGTTTAGTTGGCTTTCTATTTAATGACTTCCCAAACACGATGATCCGCCCGATCGCAGGCGGACGATCGGAGGAAGACGATGAGTTCGGAAGCGGACAGCAGTGCCGGGGTCTATGAGATGACGAGGTCCACAATGAGCTATTCCTGGGGCGTGTCGCTTCTCGCCATGCAGCAGGCCTACCAGATGCTTTCCGGAGGCGCGTCGGAAAAGGAGGCTCCCAAGCCATCCGGCCTGGCTCCGGAGGAACGTCTGCACGACCTGTTCAAGTCGGCCTACGAAGCGGGCGACCACGTGCAGCGCGACATGCTCGACACGGTGTCGAAGTACATCTCTGCGAAGGCCCTCTACGATCCGGGCACGGCGCTTCACCTCGGTTCGGAATTCGTCTGGGAGATGGCCGACTCTTTCCGCTTCTTCCTTCCCGAAAGCAAGACTTTCGTGGCCTGGCGCGAGCTCCGCAACAAGGTCGACGTCTACCAACTCGTACGCAGCGTCGAAAAGAAACTGAAACTCCCCCGGGAAGGTGACTTCAACCTCGGCGAGTTCGTCGAAAAGGCTTACGACCTCGGACCGTTTCCGGCATTGTGGGCGGTGGAAGGGCTGGGCCACGACTATGCGGATGCGTCCCGGGAGCGTGGTGAGGAACTCAGTGACCTCTTGCGGGGGGATCGCATCGCAGGCCTGCCGCCCAAGAGTCTTCTGATGCTGCACGCGGGAATCGGTCTCTCATTCGCCCAGCGTCCGATGGAGTCGCTGAATGCAAAGAGCTCGGATGAAGAGGTGGCCGCGGTCGTTTCCGAATTCGTGAGGCTGTGTCGGGAGAATTCCGAGCCGGGGTATGTGGGGGCCGCGATCGAATCGCTCGGGCTGGTGACTCGAACGTTCCACTGGGAGTTGGTGCCGGCCGTCGATCGCGCTCTCGTCGCTTCCGGTCCCGAAGCTCAGGGCTACTTCTGGCACGGGGCGGGGCGGGCGATCTACTTTTTGCTCGTGAACTTCCTGCCTTATCGGGATCCCATCTGGAGAGCGGTCGAGATGGGCAGAGCGGAAGCTCCCCACGAACTTGCTCGGCAGAATCTCATGGCCGGGACCGCCTGGGCGCTCACGCTCGTGAACATGCGGCAGCCCGAAGTGATGGCCACGTTTTTGGACGAACATGGCGATGAGTTGTGGGAGGATCGAGCTGCGTTTCAGAACGGCGTCGAGTCATCCGTCGTGATGCGTTTCGACACATCGCCGGACGATCCCTATGTCGAACCTTTTCGCAACTTCCAGCCTCCCGAGTCCAAAGTCCGACTGGGCGAGCAGTGGAAGAAACTGATCAAGACGCCGATCGACGACGGGCTGGATCGGTTCTATCCCGTGCTGAAAGAACAGCTGCGGCTCGATGAAATCTTCCGCTACCAGCCGCTGGACAGCCTCGTCGCCGGTCTGGGGAAGAAGTAGGTTCCGTGAGTGGGACAAGCGTCCGCGCTTGTCCAGCTGCCGAAGCCGTGGCCACCTGGAAAGCTGAACGGCGCAACGCAGCGACGCATCCCCGGGTGGAGGAGAAATCGTTCAGTCGGGGCAGTTGGACAACCGAGGGCGGTTGCCCTGCTGTCCAGCTGCCGAAGCCGTGAGTAGGACATCCGTCCCAAGTTGTTCCCTTGCCCAAATGAAGGGTTCACCGTTCCAGGTTCCACATTCAAAGCCCAAGGAGCTCAACGTGTCAGGTCTCGGCCCCGGAATCAGTACGCGAAGCCTCCGGAGCCCCGCCTTGCGGGGCGGGATGCACATAAGTGAGCCGAAGGCGAAACCCTTGGTTGGCCGGGTACGGAGGAACCTGAGTCCCGCCGGGACGACATGGGGCCCCGACTTGTGAAACTTGGACCCATGGAGGTTGGAACCCTGGCGACGCCCATTGCGCCCCGCACAGGGGCTCCCGAAACCCGAAACTCGAGACCCGAAACCATGTTAGATTTACACCGAACTTTCTTCCGGAAAAGTGCCCGACACGAGGAGGCAGACATCTTGGAATCGACGGACCGACTGAATTTGGTTTCCCCTTATGGCGGCGAGCTCACGGATCTTCTGGTTCCGCCGGAGGGGTTCGATGACTTGAAGGCCCACGCCAACGAGCTGCCGTCACTCCAGATATCCGATCGGTCGCTGTGCGACCTGGAGTGTCTGGCGATCGGCGCCTTCTCGCCGCTCGATCGATTCATGGGAGAAGCCGATTATCAGGCTGTCCTCGACAGGATGCGCCTGCACGACGGCACGCTGTTCCCCATTCCTGTGACGTTGCCGATTCCGGACGACTTTTCGGTCGGGGTAGGGCAGGAGATTGCGCTGCGTGATTCAAAGAACAGCCTGCTCGCCGTGATGGAGATCGAGGAGCTGTTCGACTGGAATCTGGCGCACGAAGCGGAACGGATCTACGGCACGCGCGATCCTCGACATCCTCTGGTGGCCGAGATGCACCGGTGGGGCAGGCGCAACGCCTCAGGCCGCCTCAGCGTTCTTCAGCTGCCGATCCATCATGATTTCAACAGCTTACGACTGACACCCCGGCAAAACCGCGATCGCCTTGCCGAATTCGGTCGTTCGAACGTCGTCGCATTCCAGACGCGGAGCCCACTGCATCGCGTACATGAAGAGCTGATGCGGCGCGCTCTGGAACAGGTCGACGCCACGCTGCAGCTGAACCCGGTCGTGGGAATGACCAAGCCGGGCGACTTCGATCACATCACGCGCGTGCGGTCGTATCGGGCATTGTCCCACTACTTCGATCCGGACCGGACACAACTGACCCTCATGCCGCTGGCGATGCGGTTTGCGGGTCCTCGTGAGGCCGTCTGGCATGCATTGATCGTCCGGAACTACGGTGCGAGCCATTTGATCGTCGGTCGCGGTCACGCAAGTCCCGGACTCGACTCGCACGGCCGACACTTCCATCCGCTCTATGTCGCTCAGGACTTGGTCAAAGAGCATCAGGACGAGTTGGGTGTCGAGGCTCTGGCCTTTCGTGACATCGTCTATCTGCCGGATCAGCAGCGCTATGAGGAAGTGACGCAGCTCGACGGGACCTCGGGACAGGTCAGCTTCTCGTCGAAGCTGTTCAAGGAAGAGTATCTGGATGCCGGACGGGACATTCCGGCGTGGTTCGCGCGGCCCGAAGTCGCTGCGATCCTCACGGAATCCCATCCGCCGCGGCACAAACAGGGCGTCTGCGTCTGGTTCACCGGCCTGAGCGGCGCCGGAAAATCGACCGTGGCCGAGATTCTGTCGTCGATGCTGGCCGAGCATGGCCGGCAGGTGACGGTTCTGGACGGCGACGTGGTGCGCACCCACCTTTCGAAGGGCCTGGGATTCAGCGCCGAGGATCGCGATACGAACATTCGCCGGATCGGCTGGGTGGCCGGTGCCATTTCCCGTCACGGAGGAACGGTGATCTGTGCGGCGATCAGTCCCTACCGTGCGACGCGAAACGATGCGCGCAACATGGTCGGGCCCGACAACTTCGTCGAGGTTTTCGTCGATACACCGCTCGAGGTGTGCGAAAAGCGCGACGTCAAGGGGATGTATGCCAAGGCGCGACGCGGCGAGATCAAGGGTTTCACCGGAATCGACGACCCCTACGAGCCGCCGGAGCATCCCGAGATCAAGCTCGACACCGTGGCCTGCACTCCGAGACAGAACGCGCAGCGGATCATCGCGTATCTCGAAGAGCAAAAGTTCCTCCAAATGTAGGACAAGCATCCCTGCTTGTCCAGCTGCCGAGGTCGTGGCAACCGGGAAGGCCGACAGGCGCATCGAAACCGGGGCGTCCGCGTGGGCAGTGCCGGGGACGTACTTTCGGGGCAGCGGACAACCAGGGATGGTCGTCCTACGGTCGGCTGCGGCAACCCGGGAAGGCCGACAGGCGCATCGAAACCGAGACAGATTCGGGGAAGGGTATCGTAATCGGAGAGTCACAATGAAAGCACTCATCACCGGTATCACCGGCCAGGACGGAAGCTACCTGGCCGAATTTTGCTTGCCAAGGGATACGACGTCCACGGTATCGTCCGCCGGGTGGCCTTCGAGGATCCCGAACACCGCATGTGGCGGATCCAACACATCTTGAACGACATTCAGATCCACGCCGCCTCACTCGAGAGCTACGCGAGCATCTTCCGGGTCTTTCAGAAGGTCCAGCCGGACGAGTGCTACCACACACTCGACGAGTTGATCGAAGAGATGGCCGAACACGACCTCCAGGCGGAAGCCGAGTAGGATCCGCTTGTCCCGCTGCCCCGAAAGGACATTCCCGGTACATATTCTCAGTGTTCCCGGGCCGAGAGGGAGCATCCCCGCTTGTCCCGCTGCCGGGGTCGTGGCTTCCGGGAAAGCCGGCAGGAGCCGAGGCGGTTCCGAGTGTAGGACGAGACCTGCTAAGATTTGGCCATGAACCGCTATCGGGACTGGTACGAACAGGCCGAGAGGGATCTGAGCCGTGCCGAGCTGGACATCCGGTACGAGTTCTGGGAATGGGCCTGCTTCACCTCCCAGCAAGCCGCCGAGAAAGCGGTGAAGGCTCTGCTGATGAACAGAGGAGTCAGTGTGTGGGGTCATTCGATCACGCCCATGCTCCGACGCCTGGGCGACCTCTCGGTCCCGGTTGAGCTTGTCGATGCGGCGCAGTTGCTGGATGCCTGTTACATTCCGGCTCGATACCCCAACGGATTCGAACAAGGCAAACCTGCCGACTACTTCAACCATCGCAAGGCCAAGGAGGCTTTAGATGCTGCGCGAAGAATCCTCCGATTCTGTGACGACCATCTCGATAGATCGAAGTGAGTTGCTTGTCCGACTTCGAGAGTGCGTGAGCTCGATGGCGAGAGATACAGCGGCTGTGGTCGCTGTCCGTCTTCTCGGTTCGCTGGCGCGAAACAGCGAGTGTGGTACGAGCGATGTCGATCTCTTGGTGTTGTTGAACGAGACGCCGGTCGATCGGGTGGAGTGGATTCGTCGGCTGCTTGGCTATTTTGATCTACCGGTGGGCGTTGACCTGCTGGTCTACGGAGCAAGGGAGTTTGAGGAAGGCATCGAAACCGGAAATGTCGCTTTCCGCAGGATGTGGGGTGAAAGCAAGCCCTTGTGACGACATCGACTCGGCAAGGCGCGTTCATTTACACCTCGGACAGGAAGCCTGGGGCCATGTCGTCGCGCGCCTGCTGCGGGAACTTCCTGCGAAAGCCCAGGTACCCCCGGAACTGATCGAGAAGGGGAGAGTCCTGGACGGTTTCTACATTCCCCCGCGCTGCCCCAACGGCCATCCCGAGGGGGCACCTTTTGAGCATTATGGTCCGCTTCAAAGCGGCGAGGCAATCGAATATGCCCGTGAGATCCTCGAATTCGTCCGTCCTCGTCTGGCCTGATCGGTCGGTCGTCGACCAATCCGTCCGTCGATGGGCCGGGGAGACCGCCTCCCATCGGCCGGAGGTCGTCCGCATCGGCTATTTCGGCTCCTATGCCCGAGGGGATTGGGGACCGGGCAGCGACCTGGACCTGGTGATCGTCGTCGAGTCGTCGTCGAAACCCTTCAATCGACGGGGCTCGGACTGGGACACCTCGGGACTGCCGGTTCCCACGGATCTGCTGGTCTACACGCTCGAAGAGTGGCGCCGTCTGGACCCGGATTCGCGCTTCGCCGCCACGCTCCGAAACGAAGCCGTCTGGGTCCTCGATCGACAGTAATCCAAGCAGAGTAATCCAGGCATCCTGTCTGGAATGTCGACCGGGCAGCCTGCCGGTCCGGGTTGCCCTCGACCCCGACCCCGCTTTCCTCCTGGAACCTCCCTCGATCTCCCAAAAAGGCTGTGCCCACGGTAAGTTACGGTACCGAAAGAGCTTGTCGTTCACCCGGCCGCCGGGCCGGTCTGCACATTCCACGACCCCCCTTCAATCGGCACCACGTTGTGGTAAAGTACGCCCATTCCAGAGAGGGGACGGGCTAGGTCGCATGAGCCCCCACGACGACTGTAAGCGACGGACGCGAAGCGCGCATATCCGGTCGCCGAGCGGCCCTTGGACTGCGGAAGCTTGCTTCCGCTTTCGGTTCGACGTGGACTCCCAACTTAGGCGTCCTCCGGCAAACCGGAGGAAGGCCGGAGGGTCTTACCGGTCTCCACGTAAGGACGGTATCGGCTTTGGGTTCCGGGCTCAGTTCACCGTTCGGTCTGTTCTTCCCGGGGGGCTGAGCCCTAAACTCTGAACCCCAAACCCCAAACCCCAGACCCCATGAGAAAAGCGCTCATCACCGGCATTACCGGTCAGGACGGCAGCTACCTTGCTGAGTTCCTGCTCTCGAAGGGCTACGAGGTCCACGGGATCATCCGACGGGCTAGCACCTTCAATACGGGCAGGATCGATCATCTCTACCGGGATCCCCACAACGAGACCCGGCTCTACCTCCACTACGGGGACGTGGGGAGTACGGGCAGCCTCCTGGAGAACCTGCACGACATCCGGCCCGACGAGATCTATCACCTGGCGGCTCAGAGTCACGTGCGCGTGAGCTTCGATCTGCCCGACTACACCTCGGACGTCACCGGTCTCGGCACGATCCGCATTCTGGAGGCCATTCGCAAGAGCGGTTCTAAAGCGAAGTTCTATCAGGCTTCGTCGAGTGAAATGTTCGGCGCGGCGCCGCCTCCCCAGAATGAGCGGACGCCGTTCTATCCGAGGAGCCCTTATGCCGTGGCCAAGGTTTACGCCTACTGGGTCACGCGGAATTACCGGGAAGCCTATGGGCTCTTCGCCTGCAACGGCATTCTCTTCAACCATGAATCGGCTCGCCGGGGTGAGACGTTCGTCACGCGCAAGATCACGCGAGCCGTGGCCCGGATCAAAGCCGGCAAACAGACGGATCTCTTTCTGGGAAATCTGGAGGCCAGGCGGGACTGGGGCTATGCACCGGAGTACGTGGAGGCCATGTGGCGGATTCTGCAGGCCGACGAGCCCGACGATTTCGTCATCGGTACGAGCCGCGCAACGTCGGTGAAGGAATTCCTGGACGAAGCCTTCGGCTACGTGGATCTCGACTGGCGGAACCACGTCAAGATCGACCCGAAATATTACCGCCCGACGGAGGTGGATTATCTGCAGGCGGATGCCACCCGGGCGGAAGAGAAACTCGGCTGGAAGGCAAAGATCACGGCGAAGGAACTGGCCTGGATCATGGTGGACGCCGACCTGGCCGAAATCGACCAGCCGTTCCCGGGCAAGGGCAAGCGATTCATCGAGGAGAACTTCGACGGCTGGCACACCTGGGAGAACATCTAACGGATGGCTGACGCGCAGATGCGGCCGACGGCCGCCCGACGCCCAAGTAATCCAGGCATCCCTAGCTCCCCGGGAAATCGAAAATCGGAAATCGAAGGGCGTGTTGCCGAAATCCCAGTCGGTCCGGCATCAGTACGTGAACGCGAGTGAACGACCCTCCCCAAGCGAACGGCAGCCGGCTTTGGGCGACCCCGGCACAGCCCTCGGAGCGGATACACATGAATCTGGTTTAGAATACACATCATGAGGACGAACATCGTCATCGACGACGCGTTGATGGAGGAAGCGAAGGCCGTCAGCGGCTTACGGACCAAGCGTGAAGTGGTGGAACGGGCCTTGCGGACGTTGATCCGGGTCCGGCGGCAAGAGGATATCCTGGAGCTGCGCGGAAACATCCGTTGGGAAGGGAACCTGGACGAGATGAGGGAGGAACGGCGAATCCATGCCGGTCCTCGTTGACACCACAGTCTGGATCGATTTCCTTCACGATCACGACAGTTGGCAGGTGCATCGTTTCGAAGATCTGGTCAGGGCCGGCGAAGTCGTGACCGGTGATCTCATCGTCTGCGAGCTTCTCCAGGGAATTCGGAATGCCCGGCAGTTCGATCATCTCCGACGACATCTTCGAGCATTTCCCGTCTTTCCTATGGTGGGCGAGGAAGGCGCGGTCAGGAGCGCGCAGAACTACCGTCGGCTTCGATCGCTCGGATACACGGTGAGAAAGACGATGGATTGTCTGATCGCCACGTTCTGCATCGACTCGCATCTGCCGCTGTTGCACAACGACCGTGACTTCGACGTTTTCGAAAGGGAACTGGGCCTCCCCTGTCTCCACGAATGACGGGGACAGGGACGCCATCCGTAACCAGGAGAAATCGAAGTAAAGCCCGAGGACTTGACCAGACTGATACAGGGATGATGCAACTCGACCGAAACGCGCGTGTCTACGTCGCCGGCCACAAAGGCATGGTGGGCTCCGCCCTCGTCCGCAAGCTCCGGAGTGAAGGTTTCCGGAACATTCTCACGTCCGACTTCGAGATCCTCGACCTGCGCGAGCAGGCGGCCGTGAGAGCCTGGTTCGAGCAAAACCGTCCGGACTACGTCTTCCTGGCTGCGGCAAAAGTCGGCGGCATCCTGGCGAACTCGACTTATCCGGCGGAGTTCATTTACGACAACCTGGCCATCCAGACCAACGTCATCGATACGTCGTACCGTTCCCGCGTCAAGAGGCTTCTTTTTCTCGGCAGTTCGTGCATCTACCCGCGGGATTGTCCGCAGCCCATCAGAGAGGAATACCTGCTGACGGGTCCTCTCGAGAAGACCAACGAGGCCTACGCCGTCGCCAAGATCGCGGGCCTGAAGATGTGCGAGTTCTACCGCAGACAGTACGGCTGCGACTTCATCGCCGCCATGCCGACGAATCTCTACGGTCCGAACGACAACTACGACCCCAAGACCAGCCACGTCCTCCCGGCGCTGATCCGCAAGTTCCACGAGGCCAAGATCCGGAGCGAGAAGGAGGTCGTCGTCTGGGGCACGGGCCGGCCCCGTCGCGAGTTCCTCCACGTCGACGACCTGGCCGACGCCTGCCTGTTTTTGATGGAGCACTTCCGGGTCGATGACGAAGTCGCCGGCGGGAGCGAGTCCTCCGAACCGGTCTTCGTCAACGTCGGAACAGGCAAGGACCTCACGATCCGGGAACTGGCCGAGAAGATCCGTGACCTGGTCTATCCGGACGTCGAAATCCGGTGGGACACCTCCAGGCCCGACGGAACCCCACGCAAACTCCTCGACGTCTCGAGGCTCCTGTGTCTCGGATGGAGCCCGAAAATCGCGCTTAAGGAAGGACTCGCCCGGGAATGCCGTCAGTCTGCGCCGGTACAGGCTTGAGGCGAACCGAAATGACGCCTGAGAAGGAAGAGATTCTCCGCCGCATTGAAGAAGGGGTCAGGGTGACTTCCGGCACCGCTTTCGCCTATCTGTACGGATCCTTTCAGGAGTCCGATTTTATCTCGACATGGAACCGATCCTGCGCCGGGCCACCCGGGAGGCTTTCGGACCATGACTCCGAACCCGGATCTGGTTCGTTCTCGGGCACAGGAGATCGAGGAATCCGTCGAAAGATTGGAGAAGATCGCGGTCGTTTCGGAAGAAGAATTCCTGGGCGACCAGGATCTGAAGGACATCGCGAGAAAATCTCAACGACCTGCGAGCCTTCGTCCGCGCCGTCGTCGAGAGATCCGAGGCGGACGAAACGTGAAGGGGTGGAGCAGGGCTGCATGCCAGACCGGTCGGACCTGACTCCACGCAAAGCCGCAACGGACGCAAAGGATTCCTTCGCTCTGACGCCCTTCGCGTGACAAATCGAAAATCGGCAATCGAAAATCGAAAATCACCCCAGGGTGAGACGCTGCCTCCACGAATGATGAACAACGACCATCGCCAATTACTGCAAATCGCAGAACCTTCGGGCTCTCCGTTCATGCGATAATCGAGCTGCGATGACGCGACGATTGACGGCACTGATCGAGCGCGAAGGGGATGCCTATGTGGCTCTCTGTCCTGAAGTCGATATTGCCAGCCAGGGGAAGACAGTCGATGAGGCGCGCGAGAATCTTCGTGAAGCCCTGGAACTGTTCTTCGAAACGGCTTCGGATGAAGAGGTGCGGGAGAGGCTTCACGAGGAAGTCTACGTGACGAGCCTTCAGGTCGCCGTTGGGTAAGCTGCGCGTTCTTTCGGGAAGAGATGTCTGTGCGATTTTGGAAAAGCACGGCTTCCGAGAAGTCCGCCGGCGAGGGAGTCACATCGTGATGCAGCTCCACCTGGCCGATTCCACCGTGACAATTCCCGTTCCCCAGCACGGCGAACTCAAGAGAGGCACCCTGCTTTCTATCATCCGTCAGTCCGGCCTCCCGAAGGACACTTTCGCATAGGCGAGGAGGAGGTTCCGGGACCGTGAAGTACCGCGTTCTGACGCGAGATCGCTGATTCTCGAGAGCCTATTTCCGAGGCGGACGAAACGTGAAGGGGGGAACAGTGCTGTATGCCAAATCGGTCGGACTTGACTCCACGCAAAGCCGCAAAAACGCAACGGACGCAAAGAATTTCTTTGCTTTGGCGCCCTTCGTGTGACAAATCGGAAATCGCAAGTCTCCTATGAAAAATGCCCCATTTTTCCGCATCAGATTGAACTGGGCGGACCCCGCGGTGACAGGCTGTGCTCAAATGGCAAATCTCCTATGAAAAATGCCCCGTTTCTCTGTCTCAGATTAAACTGGGCGCGCCCCGCGGCCACAGGCTGCGCTGAAATCGGAGGGCACGCCCTGGCGCAAGCAGGAAATCGGGATGAAGCAGAAGAACCGAAGCCGGAAGAGTAGCTCACCGAGCCCCCTTCCCAAAGCCCATCACTTGATGTGTATAAGATGTGTACGGGATAATTGCTCTCATGCGGACCAACGTTGTTCTTGATGACGAACTGATGCGGGAGGCGATGGAGGCTTCCGACCTAAAGACCAAGAAGGACGTCATTCACGAGGCCTTGCGTCTTTACGTTCGACTCAAGAAGCGGAAGAAGTTGACCGACTTGGCCGGACGAATCCACCTGAGGGAAGGATACGATTACAAGAAGAGCCGGGTTCTTCGCTGATGGCCGCGGTTTCCGAAACGATTCTACTGATCGACACTTCCGTTTGGGTCGCGATCTTGAGAGAGACAGGATTAACGGCGCAGCTCGAGCAACGAATCGACAGTCAACCCTACGGTCTGACCCGATTCAACCAGTTGGAACTCCTCCAGGGCGCAGGAGACGAGGAGGACTGGGAGCAACTGAGCGAATACCTGGAGTCGCAACTCTACTTCGAGTGCACCGAATGGACCTGGAATGCAGCGGCGCGAATCTACTTCGACTTACGCCGGGCCGGAAAGACCGTTCGAAGCCCGATCGACTGTTGCATCGTCCAATTGGCCATTGAGAACGATGCCGTGCTGCTCCACAGGGATCGCGACTTCGAGACAATTGCCACAGTCAGGAGAATGCAGCAAGAGTGGTTTTGAATCCGTTGGGACTCCTCAAAGCCCGACGGGACGCCTCGCAATTTCTCGAGAGTCTACTTCCGAGGCGGACGAAACGTGAAGGGGTGGAGCAGGGCTGCATGCCAAACCGGTCGGAACTGACTCCACGCAAAATCGCAAAAACGCAACGGACGCAAAGAATGTCTTTGCTTTGGCGCCCTTGGCGATCTTTGCGCCTTTGCGTGGAGATCGGCTCTGCAGATCTCGAGCAAAGTTGAAAATCGCCAATCCTCACGCCGCCGGAAACCGCGGTTTTCAAGGACTCCTCGCTCCCCGAGAAATCGCAAATCGCAAATCGCAAATCGCAAATCGAAAATCGGCAATCGGCAATCGACAATCGGCAATCCCCAGCTTGTCTCCACGAACGATGAGGAAGGACCGCTCAAAATGAAACACGCCCTTGTCTGTGGGGCCGGTGGGTTCATCGGCTCTCATCTGGTGAAACGTCTGAAGAATGAAGGTTACTGGGTCCGAGGCGTCGACCTGAAGCGTCCCGAGTTCTCTCCGACCGCGGCGGACGAGTTCCTGATCCTGGACCTTCGCGAACCGGAGAATTGTCGGCGTGCCGTGACCAATCCCGGCAGCGGGAAGTTCGACGAGGTCTACCAGCTCGCCGCTGACATGGGCGGCATGGGATTCATCCAATCGGCCGAGTGCGAGATCATGCGCAACAGCGCCCTGATCAACAACCACATGATCAATTTCAGTGCCCGTGCCGGCATAGCCCGCTATTTCTTCTCCTCCTCGGCCTGTGTGTACCGCGACATGACCCGCGACGAGGCGGAGCTGGGGGAGACAGAGGCGTATCCGGCGCTGCCCCACAACGAGTACGGATGGGAAAAGCTCTACGCGGAGCGCATGGCCATGGCCTACGGGCGCCGCTACGGCATGGCGATCCGGATCGCAAGATTTCAGAACTGCTATGGTCCCGAAGGAACCTGGCGGGGAGGACGCGAGAAGGCACCCGCGGCGATGTGCCGCAAGGTTGCCGAGGCCGAGGACGGCGGCACGATCGAGGTCTGGGGCGACGGCACGGCCATGCGGGCCTACACCTACATCGAGGACATGCTCGAGGGCATCCGCCTCCTGATGCAGTCCGAACTGGAGAACGGAGTCAACATCGGCCGCCGGGAATACGTCTCCGTCGACGAGCTCGTCCAAACGGTGGCGTCGGTGGCCGGAAAGCGCATCCAGATCCGCCACGTCGAGGGGCCGGTCGGAGTCAAGGCCCGCAACTTCCGAGCCGACCGAATCGCCAAGCTCGGCTGGACATCGAAGATCTCCCTGCGCGACGGCATCTCGCAAACCTACCCATGGGTCGAGAAACAGGTCCAGGGAGCGAGAACCAGAGTGTAGTGTCCTTTCGGACCCCCGTCTCGGAAGGCTGTCAGTGGCGCAGAACGATCCCGGCCGTCACTTCTCCCAGTTCGGAAAGACCTGCCATCCACATCGATGAAAGAAGCCGATACACATCATGAGAACGGACATCGTCAGCGACGACGAGTTGATGGAGGAAGCGAAGGCCGTCAGCGGCTCACGGACCCTGGGGCTCCGCTGCGTTCAGAAACAACGGGGAGAAGAGTGCCCGTGAATTGTGCTATCTTCCATAATATGCGTCAGCTGGATCGCATCACCATCAATCCCAATGTTTGCCTTGGCCAGCCTACGATCAGGGGGCTTCGGATCACGGTGAGTGTGGTCCTGAAAATGTTGGCCCAGGGCAACACTGCCCACGATGTTGTCGCGGCGTATCCGGAACTGGAAGAAGAGGATGTCCGCCAGGCTATTAGGTACGCAGCCTGGTTGGTGTCCGATCAAATTGTCTCGCCTCCGGCGGCCTAAACGCTCCCTTGTCACTTCCGAAGTTTTTGGCAGACATGAACATTTCGCCGCTGACTGTGAAATGTCTTCAGGATCACGGTTGGGAGGTTCTTCGAGTGTCCTCAGTGTTACCATCGACTTCGACGGACGAGGTGATACTGAGCTGGGCCCGGAAGGCCGACAGGGTACTGATCACGCAGGATCTGGATTTTTCCAGACTCCTGGCCCTCGGGGGAGAATCGAGTCCCAGCGTTGTGAACGTCCGACTTCTGATCAGCGACCCGGATTCGGTGTCGGAAGCCCTCCTTCGACACGCAGACCAACTAGAGGAATGCCTCTCGCGCAGTTGCGCTGTGACTATCGACCGCCAGGGAGTCAGGGTTCGCTCTTTGCCCATTCCCGAACAGCAATCTTGATTCGACGTCGAAGGCGTACGTCCATCCGAGAGCCCGGGGTAGCGAAGCACTCCGGGGAGCGGACCTTCCGGTTGAAGTACAAGCCCTGAAGGGGCGATTCATCTCGGCAAAAGACACGCCGCTGCTGCCAAAGAAGGACCATCCAAAATGAAACATGCACTCGTCTGTGGGGCCGGTGGGTCTATCGGCTCCCATCTGGTGAAACGCCTGAAGAGTGAGGGCTACTGGGTCCGGGGCGTCGATCTGAAACCTCCCGAATTCTCGTCGCCGGTGGCATCTCGCAAACCTACCCATGGGTCGAGAAACAGGTCCAGGGAGCGAGAACCAGAGTGTAGTGTCCTTTCGGACCCCCGTCTCGGAAGGCTGTCAGTGGCGCAAAACGATCCCGGCCGCGCCGCCGCAGGCGGCAGGACTCGAAGACATCCATTTGACGGACCGCTTGGTTGGATGTATATAGATGTATATGAGCAAGCATCGGACCCAACTCTACCTCGACGCCGCACAACGTCGGGTGCTCGATGAAGAATCGGAAAGGACGGGCAAGTCGATGGGGCAGTTGATCCGCGAGGCGGTCGACGTCGTGTACCTGAAGCGAGCGGAGCAGCAGCGGCCGCTGGCACCGGACGATCCGATCTGGGGGTTGGTCGGTTCCGGGGAAAGTGGAACCGCCGACACCGCGAACCGACACGACGAACAATTGTACGGATCTTCATCCTGGGGCTCGGAGTAAGATGAGGTTCTTCGTGGACACGAGTGCCTGGTACGCTCTCCACGACCGCTCCGACGCCTGCCATCGAGATGCCGCGGGCCTCGTCGAGCAGTGGCGGACGACGCCCGTGCGGCTGTTTACCAGCGACTACGTCGTGGACGAGACGGCGACGCTTCTTCGCTTGCGGGTCGGACACGATCGGGCCGTGGCCTTCCTGGACTACCTGCGAACCGGGCGAAGTGTGTCGCTCGAGATGACCTCCGGCCGAGCCTTCGACGAAGCGGAGAACCTGTTCCGCAGCAGGGACGACAAGCCCTGGTCTTTCACCGACTGTGTTTCATTCGTGCAGATGGACCGTCTGGGTCTGGTCGACGCCTTCACCTTCGATCGTCACTTCTCCCAGTATGGGAAGACCTGCCATCCGCATCGATGAAGAAGGCCGATACACATCAGGGGCGATTCATATCGGGATCACCTGGGACGTCGACATGACGCCTGCGAAGGAAGAGATTCTCTGCCGCATTGAGGAAGGGGTCAGGGTGACTTCCGGCATCGCTTTCGCCTATCTGTATGGATCATTTCTGGAGTCCGACTCCTACAGGGACGTGGATCTGGGGATCTATGCAGAGGGGGCGGATCGGGATGAATGGACGAAGCTTCGCGATCGGCTTCATGCGCGACTCGGCGACCTGTCCGACCAAGTCGACATTAGGGTTCTGAACGAGGCGCCTGTGACCTTCCTCTACCATGTTCTTCAGGGCCGGCTGATCGACCTGCGGAATGAAGAACGGTACGGCACGGTATTCGAGCAGACAGTCCGAGTCTATCTGGATATGGCGCCGATTCTGCGTCAAGCCACCAGGGAGGCTTTCGGACGATGAGCCTGAACCCGGATCTGGTTCGCTCTCGAGCACAGGAGATTGAGGAATCCGTCGAACGATTGGAGAAGATCGCTGTCCTTTCGGAAGAGGAATTCCTCGGCGACCAGTGATCTGAAGGACATTACGAGAAAACCTCAACGATCTTCGAGCCTTCGTCCGAGCCGTCGTCGCGAGATCCGAGGCGGACGAAACGTGAAGGGGTGGAGCAGGGCTGCATGCCAAACCGGTCGGACCCGACTCCACGCCGCAATGGACGCAAAGGATTCCCTCGCTCTGACGCCCTTCGCACGACAAATCGGAAATCGGAAATCGGAATCGGCAATCGGAAATCGGAAATCGAAAATCGGCGATGGCTCTTTTCGTTGACTGGGACCAGCAACAGGCTCTTGGCGCCTTGAAGGAGCGCATGGAGCGTCTCCTCGGTGATGACCTCGTCTCCCTGAGGGTATTCGGATCCCGGGCCCGGGGTGACGCCGAGGCCGATTCCGACCTGGACGTTGCCCTGGTGGCGCGCAATCTCGATTCCGGACGGCGGCGTGAGATCCTCGATGAGGTCGCGGAGATCGAATTGGAGTGGCTGGCGCCCCTCTCACTGATCCTGCTGTCCGAGGAGGATTTCCTCGACTTGCGGAACCGTGAGCGCAGGATTGCCCTGGACATCGTGCGGGAAGGGGTCGAACTGTGACCGAAGAGAACATTCGCAAGAATATCCGCGTCGAATGGGAGCGGGCGGGGCAGGCGAGAGGAGCCGCAGATCTGCTGGCAAAAGAAGGCTTTCTTCCGGATGCGGTGTCGCGGATCTACTATTGGGTGTTTCACTGCGTGCGCGCACTTCTTCTCAGCCGGGAACTGGAACCGAAGACCCACGAGGGAACGCTCCGTCTGTTCAGTCTCCACTTCGTCAAGGAAGGCCCCCTGTCTCCTGAGCAGGCACACATCTTTTCCCGGTTGATGAAGTACCGCCTCGAGGCCGACTACGCGGCGGCCTATGTCTTCACCGAGACGGATCTCGAGCAAATGCGCTCCGAGGCTGAGTCCCTCACCAACGCAATTGAGCGCCTGCTCTCCTCGGGAGGGTGGCTCTAGCCGCGTGACTTTCCGTCACCACCTCCTGAAAGGCCGTCTGATCGACTTGTGAGCCTTCGTCCGCAGAATTGTCGGCGTGTCGTGACGAATGTCGGGAGCGGGAAGCTGGACGAGCCGGTTCAGACGGTGGCCTCGTCCTGACGGTGTGTTGAATGGAAATGACCGATCTCGATCGGCGTCGTCGCGAACACGTGGCTCATCTCGAACATGAGCTCGAGAGCATCGTCGAACAGCTCCGGGCCATGGAGGCAGTGCAGAAGGTGATCCTCTTCGGCTCCTGGGCCAGAAGTCGACGCGATCTCGGTTCGGATCTGGACCTGATCGTGGTCATGGACTCCGCCCTGGACTTCGTGTCCCGGAGTGTGGCGGTGGCAAAGCGTCTACAGACGGGCGCACCCCTGGATCTGCTCGTATATACGCCGGACGAGGTAAACCGAATGGCGCAGAGGCCCTTTCTGCGTCAAGCGCTCCAGGAAGGAGTCGTCCTCTATGCGCGCTGAAGCTCGCGAACAGGGCCGTCGCTGGCTGCGTCAGGCGGAGATCGACCTTGGCTGGGTCGGGCGATTGCTGGAGGAAGGTGCCTACTATCTGGCTTGTTTCCATTCCCAGCAGGCGGCCGAAAAAGCGTTGAAGGGCCTGCTGTATGCCCAGGGGGAAGAATCGGTGCTCGGCCATTCGGTCCGGCGCCTGACCGAGCGCGCCGGGACCTACGAGCCGGCTTTTTCGGATTCGGTGGACAAGTGGGGGATTCTCGACACCTTCTACATCCCCACGCGCTACCCAAACGGTCTGCCGGACGGGATCCCCGCGGATGTTTACAACCGATCGGCTGCGGAGCAAGCGGTCGAGCTGGCCGCCGAGGTTGTTCGAGCCGTCGCGGAATGGTTTGCGAAAGGCTGAGCACCCCATCCCCGTTTGGGGGAGCGATTCAGTGGCCCCTTCGAAATGACGCCTTCGAAATCCCCACGCTGAAAGCGTAGGTTCATCCGAGAGCCCGGGGTAGCGAAGCACCCCGGGTCACCGAAGCGCCCCGTCGAAGTAAAAGCCCTGAAGGGGCGACCGAAGAGAACATCCGCAAGAATATCCGCGTCGAATGGGAACGAGCGGAGCAGACGAGAGGGGCCGCAGATCTGCCGGCAAAAGACGCGACGGTCTATGTCTTCACCGAAACGGATCTCGAACAGCACTCCGAGGCTGAGTCCCTCACCGTTGTCGCGAGATCCGAGGCGGACGAAACGTGAAGGGGTGGAACAGGGCTGCATGCCATTTTCAGAAGGATCCGAGTCTCGGAGGGACGATCGAAATCGCCGGCCTGCAAAAGGAATCCGGATCCCAATGACCGTGCCCGCTTCTTCGAAATGCAATCCAGCGGCGAGGGCCTGGCACTGACGGTCTGCTGCGTATATCGAATGGGATCCGGAAACGAACCTCCACGTCGGTATCGTTCCCGGAGTCACCGGAGCCCACTCTCAGGCCAAGACTCTCGATGAACTCCGGAAGAACCTCAAAGAGGTCCTCGAGCTCTGCCTCGAAGAGACCGAAAGGCAGGTTTCGTGATCATGAAGTTCCGTGTTCTGATAGAACGGGATGAAGACGGCATCTATGTCGCGGAGGTTCCATCGCTTCCCGGTTGCATCTCTCAAGGAAAGACCAGGCAGGAATCCCTGTCCAACATTCGAGAAGCCATCGAACTGTACATCGAGAGCCTGCGGGAACATGATGAGCCCGTGCCGCCGCCGATCTCTGAGGAAGTCGTGGAGGTAGCTCTCTGACGAGGCTTCCCGTCGTATCGGGAAGCGAGCCGGTGAAAGCCTTCTGTAGGATGGGTTATGAAGTGGACCGCCAACGAAGCAGCCATATCATCCTCCGGAAGGTCTCGCCACCGCATCGTCGGCTGGTGATTCCGGACCATCGCGAGCTCTCAAAAAAGACCTTGCGAGCGCTGATTCGCGAGCGGGCCTGACGGTCGAGGAGTTCACCTCACTCATTGGTCTATAGACCAGCAACTGTGCAGGCAGCCGTGAGAGCCTTGTTCGAGGAGCACCGCCCGGACTACGTTTTCCTCGCTGCAGCGAAGGTGGGCGGCATTCTGGCCAACTCGACCTATCCGGCGGAGTTCCTCTACGACAATCTGGCCATTCAGACCCATGTCATCGACGCGTCGTACAGGTACGGTGTCAAGAGGCTTCTGTTCTTGGAAGCTCCTGGACGTCTCGCGCCTCCTGGCTCTCGGATGGAGGCCGAAGACGAGTTTCGGCGAAGGCCTGCAAAAGGAATCCCGGGAGTTTGCCCGGGCGCAGGCATGAGGCGGTCCCATGGGTCGAGAAGCAGGTTCAATCAGCATGAACCAGGGTGTACAATGTGACCAGATAGATGGTCAGATCCGTAAGGAAGTTATGGCGCCGACAACAATCAACCTGGCCGATGCGAAGGCTCGTCTGAGTGAGTTGGTCGAACGGGCCGCTGCTGGTGAGACGGTCATCATTACGAAGCGCGGCAAGCCCGTTCTTCAACTTTGCCGGCCGGAGCGGCCGCGAAAACGGGTCGATCTCGAGTCTTTGCGTCGCTTGACCGCATCGATGCCCTCCCAGACGGAGAGTGCCGGCGCCTTCATGCGTCGTCTTCGTGAGGAAGGACGTTACTGAACGGACGCGAGCCCGGATGGTTTACCTGGATACGAGTGTCCTTGTTGCGGCGCTGACGAACGAAGTCCGCACCGGGGAGATTCAGGAGTGGCTGGCCGGTCGGGAGGCCGGGCAACTGCATATCAGTGACTGGGTCATCGCGGAGTTTTCCAGCGCACTTGCTCTCAAGCTGAGAACGGGTCAGCTCGAAAGTCATCATCGTGCGGACGCTCTGGGGATGTTCAACCGTCTTGTGGAGTCCTCGTTGACGGTACTTCCGGTCCTTCGACAGGACTATCATACTGCAGCTCGATTCACGGACCAGCATACCGTCGGGCTGCGTGCGCCGGATGCGCTGCACCTCGCGTTGGTGGGTCATCATGGTGCGCGCTTGTACAGCTTGGACAAGGCGCTGGTTGAGGCCGCGTGGCATCTGGGGGTCAGTGCTGAGCTCCTCTGACTCGGTAATCTGACGAACGCTCGAGAGGAAGATCGACCATGAAACATGCGCTCGTCTGTGGGGTCGGAGGGTTCATCGTCTCTCATCGGGTGAAACGTCTGAACCGTCAAGCCCTCGAGGAAGGAGTCGTCCTCCATGCGCGCTGAAGCCAGAGACGAAGGCCGCCGCCGGCTTCGCCAGGCGAAGATCGATCTCGGCTGGGTCGGGCCCATGCTCGATGACAGTGCTTACTCTCTCGCCTGCTTCCCCAACGGTCTGCCGGCGGGAATCCCGGCGGATGTCTACAACCGCCCGGCTGCGGAGCAAGCCGTCGAACTGGCCGCCGAGGTGGTTCAGGCGGTCGTCGCATGGTTTGCGGAGAGAGGATCTTGACTTCGAGCCCGGCGCCGACCGCCTGGATCGCAGATCTGCGACGAACGCTGGCGCGGACCCTTGCGGGGCGGCCGGTTCATCGAGTCATCCTCTTCGGCTCGCGCGCCCGGGGAGACGCCGACGAATACAGCGACACGGATCTCGTGATCGTCGCCGGGACCGACCGTCCGTTTCCGGATCGTTGTCGAGACTACCTGGATTTGCTCGAGGTCATCGCACCTCCCGTGGAAATGCTGATCTACACGCCGGAGGAATTCGAACAGATGCGAGGTGAGGAGCGCCCGTTTCTCATGCAGATTCTGGAAGAGGGGGTTGAGGTGTATGAAGGACCCGAAGAAGGAAGGCGAGCGCTGGTTTCTCCAGGCGGAGAGTGACCTCCGCTTTGCCCGGGTAGCCGTGCGGGAGGGCTTCTTCGCCCAGGCCTGCTTCATCTGCCAACAGAGCGGGGAAAAGGCTCTGAAGGCTCTCGCTTACAGGCAGGGCGAGAGGCTCGTGCTGGGCCATTCGCTGTTCGATTTGATCGAACGTCTCGAGTCTGCCTACCCCGATCTGACAAAGCTTCGTGCGGATGCGGGCCTGCTGGACCAATACTACGTGGCAACCCGATACCCGAACGGTCTGCCGGCAGGTGTCCCCTCCCAGGTGTACCGGGAGGAACAGGCCGTTCAGGCGGTCGCTCTTTTGGAGAACATCGTCCGGACGGTTCGCCGCCTTCTCGATGAACGCGAAAGATGAATCGGGTCGGACCCAGGAAGCCAAGCCCCGGAGGGGGGCTGATTTCGTCGGGACCGCAGAGAAGACGATGTCCGCCCCGGAGAGGGGCGGGATACGCTGTCGACGAGCTAGTTCGGACAGTGGCCTTGGTGGCCGGAAAGCGGATTCAGATTCACCACGTCGAAAGCCCGGTGGGCGTCCAGGCTCGCAACTTCCGAGCCGACCGCATCGCCGAACTCGGCTGGACATCGAAGACCTCCCTGCGCGACGGCATCGCGCAAACCTACGCATGGGTCGAGCAGCAGGTCCAGGCGGCGAGAGCCGGGGGTGTAGAGAGTGCTCCATAACACAACTGGCAACCTTCGATGTTTCAAGGGCGGAAATGAGGAGCGCCCAGGAGATCTCTCCGGTGAGGCATCACCCGAAAGCTAACCCGGCCGAAGGGTTCGAGTTAGGAGTTATGTACTCATTCGACAATATGTAACCGGTTTCACACACTGTGTGGTAAGCTTCAGTAAGCGTACTTCCTACTTTCTACCGGAAAACCGGCAATCTCCAACCTTGGCCGGTATTTGGGGGAAAGGTGCCAGGTATGGCACGTTTGCTGCTGTATTGTGGGCCTCAACTTGAACGGAGAGATCAAAAATGAAAAACATCCTTGCCTTTTGTGTCGCTTTTGTCGTCATTTCCGCCGTCGCCTTCGCCGGTCCCGTGGATGTTCTTTTCACCGGGACGAATTGGACGACCGATTGTCTGTCCTGCGGAGGTACGAATCCGAACGGAGAGCATTCGGTGTCCTGGAACGTGGGAGGAGGTTTCACGCTTTCGATCTCGGCGTGGATCATCGAGACAGGAACGAGTTCGCTGACCGCCAAAAATCTTTGGTGGGACAGCATCGACGGCTTCGGGGTCGACCAGTCGAGCGGCAGTTATGAGAAAGACGAAGTGGAATGGCCTGAACTGATCATCATGAGCCTGAGCAGCGGCGGGGCCGAGATGACCGACCTCTTCATCACCGATCTCTTTGTGGACGGGACCCAGGGTGACGCGTATCCCGAGGTGGGATTCTACAGCTATGACCCCTTCTACAGTTTGTCGGCCTCGGGTCTGCACACGTTTCAGGGAACTCAGCCCTATACGCCTTCCTACAATGGGGATCTGAGTGTCGCCCTGACCTCTGGGAGCGCTGATCTGTACTTGTCCGCCTACGGTTTGACCAATCTGCCGGCCTACACCAACACGAATCAGAATCACGACTATTCGATCGCCGGTGTGCGAGTCGACGTTCCTACGGACGTCCCGGAACCGACGACTCTGATGCTGTTGGGTCTCGGCTTGATGGCTGGAGCCCTGTGGTCGTGGAAGTATCGGGTTCAGTAGATCGGGCGATGTAACCGGGTCTAGGGCTAGTGACCGGCTTTCGCCGTGGCACGCTTCTGCTGCCGTTTCGAACGAATTGCCATTCGAGAATGACGGTACGTTCATCAGGATCAACTCGTTCCGGGCAGGTACGGGGGAGGGGGGCTGAGGATTCCTTCCCCAACCGTCATGGCACCGGTTGAGTGATCCGTCTTCCTTATGATCGGGTACCGTGAATACGTTCTCCCGGCGGGAGTAGTATGATCGCCCTTCCGTGCTGATGAGTTTTCATGGGCCCCTGGGCTTCCTGCTGTCTACAGCCAATTCGCTCAGACTTTCACCGACCGCACGGCTGCGTTTCGTGGCTCAAAGTCTGCGCCTGTATCTACGGCGTGGCTTTGGATCAATGGGAATGCCGGTGGATCTCCGTCTCAGCAATCGGGGCAAGCGGGTTCATTTGAGGGTGTCCTGCTGGGCCGATCTTTTTCCAATCCGGGAGGTCTTTGCCGCCGGCGTCTACGAACCGACTTCGTCCTCCTTCCTTCCTTCGACAATTCTGGACTTGGGGAGCCATGTTGGTGCATCGGTTCTGTTCTTCAAACAGCGCTACCCGGCGGCACGCCTACTCGGATTGGAGCCGGATTCGAGTCGCTATCAACTGCTCGAATTCAACGTACGCCGGCTTCCGACGACCTCGATCATGCCCCTCGCCGCGTGGGACAGCGACGGCGAGGTGGCGCTCTACACCTTTCCAGAGCGTGGTTGGACCTCGTCCCTGTTCCAACGCGACAACGAAGGCGTTGCGACGACCGTTGAAGCCATCAGTCTGGACTCCCTCTTCAAAAAGGAGCCGGGCTTCTTTCCCGATTTGATCAAGTTTGACATTGAAGGAGCCGAGCTGAAGGTGTTCTCCAGCTTTTCCGCTCTTTCGAGGGTGCCGGTTTTCGTGGGAGAGTTCCATTCCGACTTGGCGGGGTGCCCGCTGGAGGAATTTCTGGCGCTGTTCGATGCGTCGCACACCGTGGATTGTCGGGAGTTGGCACCGCACCGCTACCTGCTCCAGGCGAGTCTCCGTCAGGAATGACCCGAGTCGGAACGGTTCAGGATGGAGCAGAGAATCCTGGCTGGTAGACGGAGGTTGAGCGACAGGGTGATCGATCGGTCAGTGATTTCTTCCAGCCTTGGTTGGTCCGCGGCCGGCTCGACTTTGCAGGCGGTTATCCAACTCCTCTCGATGATCGTCCTGTCCAGACTGGTTTCCCCGGCTGATTTCGGGCTCATCGCCGTCGCCATGGCTTTCATCTTCGTCGTCGGCGAAGTGGGACGTCTCGGGATTGATGAAGCCATCGTTCAGGTACCCGAGTTGTCGAAAGAGCTCTGCGGCGCCGCTTTGACTGCTGTCGTATTCCTCGGCGGGTTGGTGACGGCGTCGGTCTGGATCCTTGCTCCGCTACTGTCGTCGCTTGCGGGCGGGCCAGCACTGGTCAACGTGCTGAGGGTCCTGAGTTTCTGCGTTCTCTTCACTGCCATTGGGGCCGTTGGTCAGGGCCTGATGATCCGGAGCTTGGAACTCCGTCAGAGGGCAATCATCCAGGTGACTGCCGCCGCTTCGGCGATCGTGCTGGTGGGTATTCCACTGGCGGCTTTCGGTTCTGGAGTCTGGGCACTGGCAAGCATGATCGTGACTCAGTCTGCCCTGACTTCGCTGATGACCCTTTGGTGGGCTCGGCCTCGTTTCCGGCCGGTGCTCTCCTTCCGCAATGTCTTTCGGCTTCTCGCCTTTGGTTCCTGGTCGACTCTGGCGCGGATCCTGTTTCACTTGGCCAGCAATGTCGACTACCTGATCATTGGTCGAATCTTGGGGCTGTCTGTACTGGGCTTCTACGAACGAGCCTTTCGAGTTATTGAAGTAGCCACCGCGAGGCTGACGGGGGTGGTCGCCAGTGTGAGCTTCCCGGTCGTGTCCCGCATGAACGACGACTCCGAGGGGAAGCGGACTGCCTTCTTGAAGGGAATGGGCCTGTTGGCGATTCTCTACCTCCCGATCTCCTGTCTGATCTCACTTTCGTCGAACGAGGTCGTGAGAGTACTTTTCGGCAACCGATGGCTCGATGCTTCCCTGCCGTTGAGCTTGTTGGCACTTGGACTCTATTTTCGTGCATCGGCCAAATTCTTGGACTCACTGGCCCGAGGGACCGGGTCGGTGAAGGCTCTGACTTATCGAATCGGCTTCTATTTCCTCATGGTTGCCGTCTCCGCTGCAGTCGGAGTGCGCTGGGGCCTCCGGGGCGTCGCTGTAGGAGTGGTATTGGCCATGGTCGGACGATGGCTCTTAATGTGTCGGCTCTGCATGCACCTCTGTAGCGCCCGCTGGTACCCGTTGCTCCAGGCCCATCGCGCCGCCCTGGTCCTTGCGGCCGTCATTTCTGTGCCCAGCCTTCTGGTTCAGAATGTCGCCGGTAATCTGAGCCCCCACCCAATGATTCTCCTGCCCATCGAGTTCGTCGTCGGCATCTCGCTGGGCGGGATGACAGTGCTTCTCTCGAAGCGGTGGCAAGGCTGGGGTGACCTCCGTGAAGCGGCCAGGGGATTGATGGGGCACCCCCTTGCTGAAGGGGGCAACTGGTTCTTGCCGGAAGACCTCGGAGCTCGGACCAAACGTTTCACGCCTGATCGCTTTTAGCACCCTCGAGTCGATATTCGGCCGCAGAGTGAATCGTGACGATTCGTGGAGATGAGGATCTGCCGCTCGAAAACTTGGACAATCAAAGGCACCTCTTGGTCATCGGGAGCGAACGCGTCAGTCCCGGACTTTCTCAGCCATATATGACGAACGCGGCAGTTGCCGATTACTTGTTCAGTTTGGGCGAAGGATTTGAGGAATTGACCTGGGCGGCCTCCTATCAAAGTCGCCCCCTGGAGGGGACGGACCTCGATCCCCGAAGGATTAGGGTCATGCCGGTCGTGACCGGGAAGAAGAGCAGTTATCTCGACGTCAGCCTGCGCCTCCTCTTGAGTTCATCACGATTCAGTCACGTACTCTACTTCCTCCCCAATCCCTTCTTGGCGGTGTTTCCCGCGCTTCGGAGGCGGGCGAGCCGGATCGTCGTCTATCTGGCGAACGACTATCAACTGACGATTGCGCGGCAGCACGCTCGCCGTCTGCCCGGGTGGGCGACGCTCTTCCGCTGGTCTCATGAGGTCCCCCTGCGCAACGCCGATGCCGTGATCGCACGTGGCCGTCGGCTGTCGCGGGTGGCCCGACGGCTGAACCCCCTGGTGCATGAGAGCGTCCCCATCGGGCACATGAAGCCTCCGCCACCGAGCGGTTCACCCGCCAATCACGGTGGTTCGGAGGTCCATCTGTTGTATGTAGGCCGCCTGCTACCGGAGAAGGGCGTGGCCGACCTGCTCCAGGCACTGAGAATCATCGTCGACGAGACGCCCCGCTTGCCGGTCGTTCTCGACATCGCCGGGCAAGGTCCGGAGTTGGAGTCGCTGGTCCGGACTGCTCGCGACTCCGGGATAGGACAGCAGACGGTCTTTCACGGTTGGGCGACGGCAGACCGGTTGAATAGACTTTACGAGCGCGCAAAGGTGGTGATCGTGCCGTCCAATGGGTTCCCCGAGGGCGTTCCTCGGGTCATCGACGAGGCGCTCGTTCGCGGAATCCCGGTCGTGGCTACCCGGGCGGGTGGCATCTCCGAGGAGTTCTCGGAGGATGAGGTCTGTCTGGTCGAACCTGGCAAGCCGCGGGATTTGGCTGGGATGATTCGGAAGCTCCTCCTCGAACCCGTTTTTCGTGGACGGTTTCTCCAGGGAGCGGAACGTCGAAGAAGGCTCTGGCAAGTGGCCGGTAGTGCCGGCGAGCAGCACCTGAGGATCCTGTTGGCTTGAAGATCCTGCATGTCGTCTACAGCTGCATCCCCGGCAACTACCGCGGCGGAATCGCGAAGATCGTTTTCGAACTGGCCAAAGCGCAGGCTGCCCTTGGGAACCAGGTCGAAATCTACGCCACCAACTACAACAGCACAGTCAGAGTCGCCGTCCCGCTCGACGAACCGGTCGATTGCGACGGTGTGAGAATCCGTTATTTCGCCGCGGTGTATCCGCGCTGGGCCCTGGCGCCGCAGATGAAGCGTGCGATCCTGGGCCGAGACTTCCGATTCGACGTCGTTCACGCCCACAACACCTACCTGGCACCGAACCTATATGCGCGCAAGGCCAAGGAACGGTTTGGAATTCGATTCTCTCTTCACTCTCACGGAGCGTTCGTGGCGATTCGAAGTGGTTCGGATCGAATCAAGATTCTTCGGAAGCTGCTCTATGTTCGCCTCGTCGAAAGGAGAAACCTGAGAGCTGCCGATCTGATCTTTGCCAATTCCGAGTCGGAAGCCAAACGATTGAGAGAGGAGGCGGGTTCCTTGCGGGTCCTGCGCGTCCAAAACGGGGTTACCCTCCCCAATCTCGAACTGCTGCGGAGTGAAGGTGTGAAACTTCGTGCCCGCCTGGGCCTGACCGAGGAGGATCGAGCGCTGCTCTATCTGGGTCGAATCGTTCCCAAGAAGGGACTGCACCTCTTGTTGGAAGCCTTTGGGCGAGTGCGTCAACAGCTGCCCAGGACGTGGCTGTTGCTGGCCGGTGATCGGGAACAGGACAGGAGCTACTCCCGGATCCTCGACGAGATCACCCGGCGAGAGGGGTTCGCAGACTCGGTGCGCTGGTTGGGTTTCCTGAGTGAAGAGGGGAAGTCCGCCGCTCTTGGGGCCGCGGACCTCTGCAGTCACGTCTCCGAGTCCGAGGGGATGTCGATGTCCGTGCTCGAGGCCATGGCGGCCGGGCTGCCCACGATCGTGTCACCCGGGTGCAGCATGACCTCCGCGGTGGCCGCAGGCGCCTTGGCCGAGTCCGAATTCAATGTCGAGGCGCTCGCGGCAGGCTTGGGCCGATTACTCTCCGACTGGAATGCCCGGAAGCAGATGGCGGCCGAGGGACGTCGCCACGTCTCCGTGTTCCATCGATGGGAAGACGTGGCTCGATCCGTTACGGATGCCTATGCGACCGTCGCAAAATAGAGGATCAACCTCCCGGAGGGAGGCCAGGATCCCGAGATCAACCTGTACCGCTTTACTCCGAGGTGAATACCCCGGGAATGTCCGGACTGGGAAAGTGATCTCCCATCCGCAGAGGAAGGACAGACAGCGGCGGCTTGCGGCGGAGACACCCGCGGCATCGCCCTGTCCTCAATCCCCCAGTTTCCTGTGGTACATTGCTGACCAAGCATCTGGGGGGGAGGTGGGGTAGGTCACGTGTCCCCGGAAACGTAAGTGACAGGCGCGAAGCGCTCGGAGAATTAGGTCGAGACGCAACGTCGTCTATGGTCGGCTCGGCACCTATCGCGTCCATCCTAGAGAAGAGACTCGACTTCGATCGTGAGATCTGTCTTTTCGTGTCCCGTCGTCGGTCATGAACATGACCGGGCACCACGTCCCCTCTCGGAACATCACGGCGATTTTGAATGTGGCGGCAAGCCTGATCCTGATCCCGCCCTACGGCATGACCGGCGCCGCCGCCGCGGCGACGCTGAGCTTGATCTTTTTGAACGTGATTACGTTACTCCATATTCACCGCAACCATGGATCGCATGTCGGCTACTTCCCGGTGGTGGGAGTATGAGTCCACGAAGCACACGCCCAAAGCCGCAGCTTGTTCGGCCGCCTCTGTTTAAGACATCATTTCCTAAATGGCACGAGTAGCGCCGCGACGACATTCGCTCGACTGGCTGCGAATCCTTGTGCCAGTATCGAGCTTGCTGGTACTTGGCTTGTCGGTCGGCACACTGCACACCCGTGCATACGTCAACTTATTCAGTCTTGATCTGACCAGGCTGTGGACAGTTGGACAACTCAAACTATCTCAGGAGACCTGTGAAGCCTCCACGGATCTGGTCGGCCTCCGCCGCATGGATCGCTATCTGACGAACGTTCCGAACGGCGATCGCCGAAAGCATTTTCGGCTGGGGCTTCTTGCCTGTTTGGCTGGAAGCCGAAACTCGGCGATAAAAGAATGGCTCAGCGAGCCGAACTTCATTCCGTCGGCACTTTTTGCCGCGGTTGTCGCTTTCTCACACGGAAGGGTCATCGAAACTCCCCACAACGAGGCTCTTGGAACCTATGGGAGACTTGTTGGACACAGCCGTGAGGCTGCAAAGGATTTGAGTGCAGCTGAGAGGTGGTATTCCTTCTCAACGAGCTACTGGCCAAATTCCGAGACCGTTGAGAGTCTTTCGAAGCTCTTAGATCTGCAGGGCAAGCATGTCCCTGCAGAACTCGCTTGGCAGCGCCTTCTTGAGGTTGCCTCGCCAAGGACACGCGACCACTGGGAAGCGCTGGCTCAGATTGCGGAACATGAGCAACGCTGGAGGGCGGCCGCGAGGGCATACCGACAGGCAGCCTCGGTAGAAAGCTCGAGAGGTTCGTATTTCCTGTGGATCAAATCTGGCAGAGCCGCGCTTCACGCGAAATTGTATCGCGACGCATGCGTCGCATTCCAGCAAGCACTCGCCATGGATTCGGCCGACCTGAGCGCTTACCTCTGGATGGGTCACACGTTTAGATATGAAGGGCGCTTGGAGGATTCAAATAGGTGGTATCAAAGAGCTCAGGCAATTGCTCCGCACCATTATGCACCTCCTCTCTATCAAGCAGTCATCATGATTACTCTGGGCCGCTACGGGGAAGCGCTGACTAGTTTGGATCATTCGCTCAAGCTGAGGCCCGGAAACCCAAGTGCCCTGTACCAGAAAGCCAAAGCATTGAAGGCCCTGGGGCGCCGCGGGGAAGCCGTTAAGGCGATGCGCCGGGCGGTCTCTCTTTCCGCGGTGCCGCCGCAGGGGTGGACGGCGGAGTTGCGCGTCTGGGAGGACGAAGCTCCATAGATCAGTACTGAGTGCTGGAGGAGCTAGAACGGAGACTCAGCCGGCAGTACTCCCATGAGTCGGCCGCTTTGTGCCATGCGAATACTCTCTGTATTTGGAACCCGACCCGAGGCGATCAAACTCGCTCCTGTAATTCGCGAGCTTAGGCTCGTCTCACCTCGGGTGGAAAGCAAGGTGTGCGTCACGGGGCAGCACCGAGAGATGCTGAACCAGGTACTAGACCTTTTCAAGATCGTTCCAGACTACGATCTGAAGGTCATGAAAACCGATCAGTCTCCTAGTGACGTTGCCTCCTCTGTGCTGTCTGAGCTTCCGTCGGTACTTGCGGCGGAACGGCCAGATTGGGTGCTCGTACAGGGTGACACGACGACGGTTGCGGCAACTTCCCTTGCCGCATTCTATGCGCACACGAGGGTTGGACACATAGAAGCGGGTCTACGCACCTACGACAAATGGCGGCCGTTCCCGGAAGAGATCAATCGCCGGGTCGCTACGGTCGTCGCTGATCTCCACTTTGCCCCTACACCGCGGTCACGGGTGAATCTCCTGCAGGAGGGCGTACCCGACGATTCCATTTTCGTGACAGGAAACCCAGTCATTGACGCTCTGCATTGGGTTGCCACATTGCCGTGCCCCTTGAAGGATCGGTCTCTTGCCGAGATACCCTGGGAGCGCCGGATAATAATGGTAACTGCCCACCGAAGAGAGAACCACGGCGAGGGGCTCAGGAATATCTGTCTCGCCCTGAAGGAGATCGCGGACTCTCTCGCGAACGAAGCCCACATCGTTTATCCTCTACACCTGAATCCTCAAGTTTGGGACCCCGTGCGTAAGATGCTTGGAGATACCCCGAATTTGACCTTGACATCGCCGCTTCCCTATCTTTCGCTGGTGAACCTGATGAAACGGTCCTACCTGGTTCTCACGGATTCTGGGGGGCTGCAGGAGGAGGCACCGGGACTTGGAAAGCCGGTGTTGGTCTTGCGAGATGTGACGGAGCGTCCGGAAGCAGTTGAAGCCGGGACTGTTCGGCTGGTCGGAACGGATGTCCGTCGCATAGTCTCTGAGACGCACAGGCTGTTCCGTGATACAGCTGCGTACGAGCAAATGGCGCGCGCAGTGAACCCCTACGGCGACGGGCACTCGGGTAAGAGAATCGTCGAAGTTTTACTCTCAAAAAGACGTTAAGTCAATTGTATGGCGCTCCCCTCTTTACTCACATCGACTGCCGGAGTTGACATGCGTTCTAAGGAGGACCTTCGCTGAAATGACGCTCAAGCGGCGAGCTGTTCGTGGGGCGCTTTGGTCAGCAACTCAGCTTTGGGGGCAGCAGGCCATATCCTTCGGTCTCTTCATTTTGCTGGCCCGTCTCCTTGTTCCGAATGACTTTGGGCTTGTTGCGCTTGCGTTTACGTTTATAGGTTTCATTCAAGTTTTCCTCGACCAGGGGTTTGGTTCCGCGATCATTCAACTGGATACGATGGATGAAGTGCACCTGAGTACTGCTTTCTGGAGCAATCTCGTCTTCGGCGCCGTCATGATGGTGGCGACCGCTCTCTGCGCAGGTCCGATCGCCGAACTTTTCAATAATCATGCACTCGCGCCAATTTTGGCGGGGTTGAGTCCCATCTTCGTTATTAGAAGCGCGAGCACTGTGCAGGAGGCCTTGTTGAAGCGGGAACTCGAATTTCGCCCCCTCGCTCTGCGGACGTTGATTGGCACCATCTCGGGCGGGATTATTGGCGTTGGAATGGCTGTGGCGGCTTTCGGCGTCTGGAGCCTGGTGGCCATGCAGTTAGGGAGCGGTATTATCGCCGGTGTTATCCTTTGGAAGATGAGCTCTTTTCGACCAACACTGCGGTTTTCGAAGGCGGCCTTCCTTAGGCTATTTTCCTTTGGTAAACATGTGATTGGTTCCGGCCTCATGAACTTTGTGAACCGGAATGCGGATGATTTGTTGATCGGTTACTTTCTCGGGACGACAGCACTGGGTTACTATACTATTGCATACAGAATTATACGAGTGTCCGTAGGACTTCTGACCGGTGTGACAAATTCAGTGGCATTTCCACTCTTTTCACGCCTCCGGAATCGCTCGGAGGATATCCGGCAGGGTTTCTATTTCTCGATTCAGGTGACTGCTGCCTTGGCATTCCCAGTTCTCGCCGGGATTGGCCTCGTGGCTCCAGAGTTTGTCCGGCTGTTCTACGGCACCGGTTGGGACATCAGTATACCTGTGATGCAGGTCCTGTCCTTAATCGGAATCCTCGAGGTCGTTCAGTATTTCAACACTTCTGTTCTTTTGGCAGCGGGAAAACCATCATGGAATTTTGCTATAGCGGCAGTGAATGCATGCTGCAATGTTGTGGCCTTCGCGATTGGAATCAGATGGGGAATTGTGGGAGTCGCAACTGCATATGTGATTCGAGGATATGTCCTTTCTCCGGTCGCACTAGCAGCCGTGAAGCGGTTGATTGCAATTCAATATACTTCATACCTTAGACTGCTCTCTGGTCCGGTCATTGGCTGTGTTGTTATGGCTCTTTCGGTTGTGCTGGGCAAACATTTTCTTCGAGTTGGGAATGTCCACGACGCATATACATTGATCGTTACCTTTTTGCTGGGTGTGGCGAGCTACAACTTGGCATTGCGAATCAGCAATCCGTCCTTGCTCCATCGAATGTGCGCGCTTCTTGGGGAGCTTCTTCCGGCAAAAGCCGACGCTTCCCGGATGTGATTTCGAGTCATCGTAGCCGGGGGAACGCAGGAAGGAGAGATGGCGGTTTGAAGGATCAGAGCCGTTCTGTCGGAAGACCGGATCACAGTGGGAACGGACCGGTGCTGCAACATGCAGGTTTTTTTCAAAGAACTGGGGGAATGGAGGTGACGGCGCAAGTGGCACAGAATGAGTTGGGGGGAAGTGCCGTTGACGGCCGGGCGACCCGGGGTCAAAGATAGCGGATCATCCGGCGGAAGCTCAAACACGTGGAAGAGATCTTCGGCTGGGTGAAGACGGCCGGCTCGATGCCCAAGGCAAAGGTCCGAGGGCTTAAGAGGGTCAACTGGGTGTTCCCGTTTGCGCTGGGGCTCTACAAGCTGGCCGGTTTTGTCTGGAGGCGGCGGCGGAAGCCTGGCTAAGTCGGACGGGAAAAATACACCCACTCCCGCATGAGAACCGACGGATTGCTGATCGCAACCCGGGCCTCGGTGCTTCGATATCCGTCATCTTCTCCGACTGAAACGTCGAGTGGAACTGGTTGGCTGTGCGATTTGATTTATTCAGCAGCTCGTTGGGGTGACGACCGCGGGCGTCCATTCGGATGTGCTGTTCGAGCATGTGAGGGGTATCCGCCAGGCCTGAAGCAACAGGTCTATTGCTCGGACCATATGACCGCGGAGGTGGTTCGGTTACTGATTGGTTGATCGATTTGAGTCGTCTCCCCGCAACCGTGATGAGAAGGCATCCTGTAAACGGGCAACTGTAGAGGCCGGGTGTGAAGGCTGTAAGGGTACAGGGTAGTGGCGAAGGGAACCTGATCTGGCTATGAGTGGTTGTTCATGCTTTATCGTGGGCTCATTTCGGAGCGGTACGAGCTGGTTAGGCGAGATTCTCAGCGCAGGCATGACGGCTCAATACGACTTTGAGCCTTTGAGCCGGCGTGGAACAAATCTGTGCGGCGATTGCGCTTGAGGAACAGGTACTTGGATCCTGCGCAGGTGCATTCGGAAGAGGACCGTTGTATTGCGAGTATCCTTTCTGGGAGGCCCTGGAAGATTGAGGTGAAGACAGGGTCCGGAATCCGATCTTTCTCTTCCGGTGGAA
Organism: uncultured Acidobacteriota bacterium; assembly: GCA_963823995.1. Lineage (GTDB taxonomy): Bacteria > Acidobacteriota > UBA6911 > RPQK01 > JAPXNP01 > JARRKC01. Next base: position 1,146,514 of record CAWGNQ010000005.1, on the reverse strand, counting down.
GTGGTGGCGCAGACGCAGAGTCATCAAGGACGTTCAGGTTCATTTCCTAGTTCCTTATCTCCGAGAAAGATTCGCAGCTCCGGTTTTGTACCTGTCCGCCATCCATGCGCGTGATTGAATCGGTGTCAAGGCAGACATGGTGGAATTCGGATCTTGGCGAGTTCTTAGATGGACGGAACAGTCATCTGTGGAGCGCGGTTCCGGAGCTACATAAGAGTCTCCTCGAGGCGACTAGTAGACTGACAAAGCCGATATCATTAGATGACTCGGAATTGGACTTTAGAGAGCGGATCATAAGGACTGCAATACGTTGGTGCTTAAAGAACACACTGCTGCTGAAATGGAAACATTATGATTTCCTGATGAAGTACGAGGACTGGAAGGGTGCCCGGAGTCGCAGCTGAGGCAAGCACTAAACAGCTTCGGCGCTCCCTGGTGCGAAAATTCCGGCTGATTTGCAGCGGCCCTCGAAGACCGCCAGCAGGGAGCTGGTAAAACGAGTGAAAGGACGAACCTATCACGCAAGGAGAGACTGGCAAACAGCTCTGCCGATGGAGCATCAGCGACTAGTTTATGAGATTTGTGAGGATTTTCATTTGGATCTAGCTCAACTGTGGGCGAGTCGCGCGACCAAGCTGGGAAGATGAAAAGTCCCTACTCAACTCCGCCAGGCTGGTGGAAACCGCTGACTCCGTATCCTGTCAGATAATGATTGCAGAGATATCCTGTACAAGCCTGCTAATAGGTTCAGGCAAAACGGAGGAACTCCAGGGCGCCTTCCTAATGCCTGTGGTCAATGAACAATGAAATCTGTGGAACGAAATTTCCAGAATCCTGTGGTAAGAGGACCATTCTACACAAAGCTACGCATCCATAAATGCGTTGGGTTCATGAGTATCGAACGAAGATTTTGGGGTGTTGCTCCTGAAGAGTATGCTTGGCTGTATCGCCCTTGCTTTCGTGGTCGGACATAGCGTCAGAGAAGGGTCTCGATATCGTTAGCTGGGGATTGTTCTTCTGTGGAATTGGACTTTCCCTGGCTAACCTCCGATGGGGAACTTTGTTCTACATTGCGACGAATCTCTTGAGCCAAGATACGACATTGGTACGTGGACGGCAGATATAGCTCAGTTCATACTATCACTGTATTCGGTCAGTCGTTGATGTCCGTATGGACGCTATTCCTGCTCTTTGCATGTGTCCTGTATATCCTTGCTCGACCTAAAGAACCGGTATGGACCAAGCTCAGATTGATTGATTATGTGATACTGCTGATCGGAGTACTCTTTGCGTTGCAGTTGTTACTTGGAATGAGGCACGAAAACATTAATTGGAGGATTGTCATTTCGGACGGGTCCTATTTCATCAACATGGGCATCGCTTATCTCGCGGTCCGATTGACCGTCAGAAACCCGAGATCAGGAGCGCTTCTCTTAGCGGCAATTGTAGGTAGTCTTATCGTTTGGTCCGGAAAAGGGCTGCTGTTCTTTCTTATAGGAATTGGAGAGCAGACAGGTGCTAATGTGAGAGCGGTGACTGACTCAGTTCGGAGTTTGTTTCCGCTGCTTGTCATGCTTGGGTTTTCGTTTGTTGTGCTCAGGGGCCAACTGAAAGGGTATTGGCTTACAGAGTTGATATTGTATTCGGCAGCGATCTGGGAAGCTTTAATGTTGTGAACTATAGCTCTCGCGGAAACCTTATGTTGACGGTGTTGGGAATGTGCATTGCAGTTTTGGTCGTAGGCTTTGAACGGAGGCAAATCAATTTTGGAAAGATCATTATTTCTTTCGTCATTTTGTCAATAGCTACAGTTTTGCTTGCTGCTTGTGCGGTTGTCCTTATGGAAGGTGCAAGGCCGGATCGACGGCGTTTGTTCAGTGGAAACTTAGTACACTGATTGATTTGGGCTCATCGAGGTACCTTAGTTCAGCGGGAGTACGTTGGTTGGAATTCAAGAACATCTGGGCGCATCTTCGGAATACCGGGAGATATTCCCTGGGGTGAAGGGCTTGGAGGTTGGTTTTCCGATGGAGTATTTCCCATTTTCATATCTCCTTCTGGGAGGGTCAGCGTTTCCAGACCAGTGGATTTTGACGGGTCGCCTGTACAAGCCGCATGAGACTTACTTGTTTATTCTGCTGAAGATGGCATCTAGGGCTTCTTCTGTACTATGGGATTCTCGCGGTGATCTTTTGGAATGGAGTTCGGAGATTCAGATCTTGTCCGTACCCATTCCCTAAGCTAGTTTTGCTGGCATCTGTGTCGTTTTTACCCGTTCTGGCTTGTAAGAATTATGTTTCTAAGATTCAAGTATTTATGGGGTTGGTGATTGCGATTATAGCCGTCATAGGTCAGCATGCAGGTAATAGACCAAGGACAACCGAGGAGGCTAAGGGTGCGCCTCGCGCTCGTAGACCCAGTTAGTCGCGCCTACCAACATGGTGCGTTCAATTGGACTGTCCTGAAGGCTGCTCTCAACGTGGAGAGAATTGCGAGCGTGGACCTGTTTCTTGATGGAGGGCAACTCGAATGGCTAGTCGGGTTACTCGGTCCGTTGCCATCTGGAGTCTGGCCCATGCATTGCCGCTCACCCCGGGGAACCACTGCTGGGGCGGCTACCGCTTCGCTCAGGCAGGGGGAACCTACAGGCGTGTGATCAAGGGTCTCGACGAGGTTCGACCCGATGACGTAGTCTTCCTGGCGATAGACAATCTCGTTGGTCCGCTGGCTGTAAGGTGGATTCTTCGCCAAAGGATCTGTTCGCGAGTATTTGTGCTGTGTCACAATAACTTGGAGAATCTGACCAGGCGGTACGGAGTGTTAAAGCGCTTGCTATGGAAGAAAGCGCTACAAAATCCCGGCGTCGAACCGGTCGTGCTGGCGCCTTTTCTGGCACGCGCTGGCGGAAGCCTGATCCCTGGCGCTTGCTTTTCTGTCTTGCCGAATCCGACGTACCGTCATTTCTACGCGTCGATAGGGTGGAGTAGGGGGCGCCATCTCAGCAACAGATCGCAGGATAGACTTCTTGCTCCTCGGGCGCCATGCTCGTGAGGCGGCGCTATCGGGTTTTCTCAAGGAATTCGTGGGCCGCGTCGGACGAGTCACCGCTTCGATGGATCGACGAACGTTGACCATCGCCGCGCCTGTCGATGCTCTTCGCGCCATCCCAGAGGGCTTGGTGAATTTCGAGGCCTACGAGGAGTATCCAAGCCCGGCACAGTACATCTCGCTGATAGCGCAGTCCAGATTCGGCTTAGTTCCGCCGGGGAGTGGGAACCGGCTGAGTGCGAGCGGGGTCCTCGGGGACCTGTTGACTGTTGGGACCCCGGTAATCGCCCCGCGAGAGGGCGCTTGGCGTTGGCAGGTCGCGCCGCAGAATAGGGCGTTCCTCTACAGTGATCAGGACGAGCTTGACGACGCATTGGTCAGAGCAGCGGATATGTCTGCGCGAGACCTCCGCCAGCTTGCGGAGGACGTTCAAAGCCATGGCAAACGGTTTGACCTCTCTGCCACCACACAGCGCTTCGCTGAGATCCTGAGAATGCCTGCAATCCGCGGGAGTTGCACAGAAGATCCGACCTCATCATGAGAAAGCTACTGTATATCTGCGTCAATGATGGTTCGGACATGAGAGTCAATAGAGAGGTCCGAACCCTAAGTAGGGAACATGAGATCGTCTTTCTCGCAATTGGCGAGAAGAGCGCAGATTCCTTTGTGGAAGAATATTGTCGAGAGGCCCACTACGTTCCGGGCTCCCATAAATCACCCAAGACAATTGCTAGAATGATCGGAAGGCTTATCTCAATACTTTCTAAGAACAGCTTCGCAAATGTGCACGTAGTTGATGAACAACTGTATTTGGCAATACTTCCAATCCTTGTTCGAAGTAAGGTGATACTCGACATTTTTGACTCACTCTTCCTAAAGCTAAACCGACCCGGGGAAAGGTTTTGGCTATTAAAAAGGATCATGTACTCATCGGTGGCCCAGATAATTGTCACCGATGAGAACCGCGCTGATCTACTTCCGCGATTTGTGAAATCCAAAACCACGGTGATTCCGAACGTCCCGTGCAAAATAGAATGCTCGGCCAAAAGCCACGACATCGGCCCCGTCTCCCTCTGCTACTTTGGCAGTCTACTTCGAAATAGGGGATCTGAGTTCATTTCAAAACTCCTCGATGCAGAACCGAGTTTGCGTGTGCTGGCGGCGGGTTGGGTTCGGGATGCTTATACAAGGACCTTGCTGGAACATCCCCATGTTGAGTTCCTTGGTGTACTTCGCCAAGAACAAATCAATACTATTCTTGCTAAGAAGGGGGACTATTGAGTCGCGATTTATCCGACGAGCAATGTTAACAATGTGTACGCAAGCCCAAATAAGCTATTTGATTCAGTACAGACCAGAACCCCGATCATTATCAACAGTCAGGTCGTCGTTTCGCGCTTGGTTAAGCAATGGGAGATTGGTCTCGTAGTGGATTTGACTATGCCAATGGACCACTCAGCGATTGCGGAAGAGCTGGTCCGAAGGCGAGGGACCTTTAAATTCGCGACATTCACCGGTGGACAAGTACTGTTGGGAGAGATTTGAAGAGAATTTCTACCTCTATCGCTAGACGGACGATCGTGCTGTCTCTCTGATCGGGGATCTTTGAGAATGGAGAAGACCATGAGGCTAGACTTCTAGCTCCGCAGCGTCGGGAAAGCAAGGGAATGATGAGTGAGAGGCCCTACCAGATCTGTACCAAATGCGTTATGGATACTAGTGATTCGCGGATTGATTTTGATGGTTCGGTGTCTGTGATCATTGCAGGAGGTTCTTCACTCACACGCTGAAGAATTGGACCAGAGGCGCCGAAGCTCGCCGTCGACTAAGAGAGTTGGTGGAGACTATTAGGAAACATGGGAGAGGCAGGAAATTCGATTGCATTATCGGCGTGAGTGCGGGATCGATATTCCTATCTTACATACTTGGCAAAAACAGAATTGAAACTGCGTCCCCTAGTATTCCATGTAGATGCGGGCTGGAATACTCAGGAGGCGGTGAACGCATCGAGCGACTTGTTGACGGCCTGAACTGGATCTTTATACGGAGGTCATCAATTGGCGCGAGATGCGCGATCTTCAACTTGCTTTCTTCAAGTCCGGAGTTCCCCACATAGATATTCCTCAGGATGTAGTATTTTTCTCCACTATGTACAAGTTTGCTGAGAAGTATGGAGTAAAGCACATTTTGACAGGTGCAAATCTATCGACGGAATGTATCAGGAATCCCGTGGAGTGGGTTTACTATGCAGACGTGGTTCAGATTCGCGATATTCACAGGAAGTTCGGAAGTCGGAAGCTTGAGACTTTCCCGTTGAGTCATATAATTTGGCACAAGATCTACCTTCCGTACGTTAAGAGGATTAAAGTGCACAGACCGCTTAACTTGGTTTCGTACGAAAAGGACAAAGCAATTGATTTGCTCATTGAAAAGTTTGGGTGGCAGCCCTATCCGCAGAAGCATTTTGAATCAAGGTTTACACGCTTTTACGAAGGTTACTGGCTGCCTGTTAAGTTCGGATTTGACACGCGGAGGGTCCAATTCTCTAGCCTGATTCTTACGGGTCAGATGACTAGTGAGGAGGCACTGATGAACTTGAGCACCCAGCTTACGACCCGGCAACTATCAAACAGGACTTTGAGTACGTCGCGACGAAGTTGGGGATATCCACGGCCGAGTTGCGGTCGTATTTGGAAGCGCCGAATAGGTCGTTCCGCGACTACCGATCGCAGGCTTCCGTGTACAACTGGGGGGCTTGATCATGAAGAGGCTCGGCCTTGAGGTGGGAGGCAAACGTTGATCACGATAGTGGATTATGGACTGGGAAATGTCCAAGCTTTCGTGAACTTTACAAGCGCTTGAACATCGGAGTGCGTAGTGCAAGGAAGGTTGCGGATCTTTCTGATGTAGAGAAATTGATCCTTCCGGGGGTGGGAGCTTTCGATTGGGCCATGAAGAAGCTTGAGAAATCAGGAATGCGTCCGCGGTTAGACGAACTGGTCATTGAGTCGCAAGTCCCGGTTTTGGGGATTTGCGTGGGGATGCAGCTTATGGGGCACAGGAGCGAGGAGGGAAGTAGCCCTGGGCTCCGCTGGATCGAAGGCCAAGTCAAGAAGTTCAGCGGTCCTAACGGGGAGCGAGCGAAGCCGTTGTTTGCCTCACATGGGGTGGAATGATGTCCTGGCGAGGAAGGTTAATGGTCTTTTTGCACGGCTTGGAGGAAGATGCGCGGTTCTACTTCCTTCATTCCTTCTACTTCGTACCAGCAGCGAGCGAAGTGGTCCTGGCTGAGACTGAATATGTCGATCCATTTGCGTCGGCTATTTCATACAGGAATATGATCGGCGTGCAATTTCATCCAGAAAAGAGCCATTGGTGGGGTATTCAGCTCCTTAAGAACTTTGCGGAGCTGTGTTGAGAGCGTGGGAATGTGAGGAGAAATCAACACAGATTTTGCGAGCCATCGCGGGGCCCAGCAAGGCAGCGGATGCGTGTACGACAAGGTACGAGCGGAGAGAATTGGAGCGGTAGGAAATGCTAAGGTCCCAGAATAATCCCATGTCTTCTCGTCAGAGATGGGGGGTTGGTCAAGACCGTTCAGTTCTCGGATGGCAAATACGTCGGTGACCCAATTAAGCGGTCCGTATCTTTAACGAGAAAGAGGTCGACGAGCTAATAGTACTGGATATAGACGCAACCGTAAAAGGCAGGGATCCGGACTATGGCCTTATTTCGGATTTGGCGGCGGAATGTAGGATGCCGCTATGTTATGGAGGAGGCGTCAAAACTCCAGGGGCAGGTACAGACAATCATCGGATTAGGAGTTGAGAAGGTCGGTATCGTAGTGCCGCTGATCGCCGATCCTGAGCTCGTCTCCTCGGCTGCGGAACTTGTTGGGACGCAAAGCATCGTTGTCGCATTTTGGACGTGAAAAGAAGAGACGCTTTTCGCACCGGTACGAGGTGTTCACGCACAATGGAACCGTAGGGCTTGTGGAGCGGGTCCTGTGGAGCTCGCCAAGACAATGGAAACGTTTGGGGCCGGCGAGATTGTAGTGAATTCGATCGACCGTGATGGGACGATGAAAGGCTACGACGTCGAGCTGGTCAGTCGCGTGCGTGGTGCGGTGAGTGTTCCCATGACGGCCTTGGGTGGCGCCGGTAGCCTCGACGACATTGCCGCGCTGATAAGGAAATTCCCAATCCTTGGAGTGGCCGCCGGAAGTCTCTTCGTTTTCAAGGGTATCTACCGGGCCGTGCTGATTAACTATCCGCGAAGGCAGGAAAAGGACGCTCTCGTTCAGGGCTGATTACGAAGCCATCTACATCACTCGTTCTCTTTAACGCGGGCAGCGCTCAGAGCTGATCCCGTGCAGCTCGTCCTGCCTTTTTGAAGTAGGGCAGCAGTGGGAACGCAACGATGAACAGTCTTTTGCTCGGGGGAGGATTTTCCCATTCACCACTACGAAACTAGAATTGATGTCTCCTAGTTGAGGTCCTTTGCTGAAAACAGATTGTTCAGAACCTGAGTTCGGGCCGGACGGAGGTCATCGGGGTGCCGGGGCTGCAGCCCAGCCTCCTAGGGCGAACTGCTGATCAGGAGTTGTAGCTCCCTCATCTCCACGGGACCGAGCGAATGCTCGTCGAGTTTGGCAAGGCCGGGTGGTTGGACAAGGCGCGCAAGCAGCCGGAGAAGGTCAAGCAGGTTCTGGAGAAAATGCGAAACGACGGGTTCTCGCGACCTTGAGGCGGTCTCTGCGCGCGTTGGGGGGGGGCTTCCCCCTCGGGTACTGCAACGTTGGGACCGTGCTGGAGGCGGGACGCGCCGTCAGCTCTTTCGTGCCGGGCGATCGCATGGCGTCCGCCAGCCCGCATGCCGAGATCGTGGCGCCGCCCGTTCACCTCTGTGCAAAAGTGCCGCCGGAGGTGACGGATGCGCAGGCGGCCTTCACGGTGCTGGGCAGCATCGCGCTGCAGGGGATGCGTCTGGCGGAGCCTACCCTCGGAGAGTCGTTCGTGGTGTACGGGCTCGGTCTGATCGGACTCCTGGCGGTCCAGCTCCTGAGCCGCCAACGGCTGCCGAGTCCTGGGTGTCGATCTGAATCCCGAACGTCTGCGTCTGGCGAAGAAGCTTCGGCGCCGATGTCGTACGTGCGGATGTGGACGACCCCGTGGCGGCCGCTGACGGCTGGAGCCGGGGGCGGGGCGTGGACGGCGTCCTCATCACGGCCTCGGCCAAGACCGATGACATCGTTCATCATGCCGCGCAGATGTGCCGGAAGCGGGGGCGCATCGTTCTGGTCGGTGTGGTCGGTCTCAATCTCCGGCGCTCCGACTTCTACGACAAGGAGCTCTCGTTTCAGGTTTCCTGCTCCTATGGTCCTGGCCGATACGATGAAAACTATGAAGGCAGAGGCCACGATTACCCGTAGGCTACGTGCGTTGGACCGAACAGCGGAACTTCGAGGCCGTTCTCGAGATGCTGCGGACCGGTACGTCTCCGGGTCGATGAGCTGATCTCTCATCGGTTCCCGTTCGAAGAGGCCCCAAAGGCGTATGAGACGATCCTATCCGATCTTCCGCGCTCGGCGTGCTGCTCGAATATTCCGGGGCAGTCTCGGAGCAGCGCTCGGTCGCGATTCCATCGGCGAGGGCCGATGTGGCCGGCACTTCCCGTTCGCCGATTGTCGGGATTCTCGGTGCGGGGAATTTCGCGCGGGTGACGCTCTCCGGCGCCCTGAAGAAGGCCCAGGCCAACGTTGGTCCGTCGCGGACCCGAAGGGATTACCGGCTCAACAGTTGGCAACCAAGGTCGGTGCGCGGTTCGCAACTTCCGACCACAGGGAGATCCTGGAAAACAGCAGTCGACGCCGTGATTATTGCGGTTGGTCATCATCTTCATGCTGATCTTTCGGTCGAAGCCCTGGAGGCGGGAAAACATGTCCTTCTGGAGAAACCGCTGGGCCTGTCCGTCGAGGATGTCGTGCGAGTCACTGAGGCGGTCCGCCGGCACCCGGGCCAGCATTTCATGGTCGGATTCAACAGGCGCTTCAGTCCTCATATCAGCCGGATCGCCGAGGCAGTCCGGAGTCGCGTCCAACCGCTCACCATGAACTACGTAATCAACGCCGGCGCCATCCCCCCCGACCATTGGGTCCACGATCCTTCCAGGGGCGGGGGCAGGATCATCGGAGAGGCCTGCCATTTCATCGACCTGATGGTATTCCTGTCGGGCAGCCTTGTAGACACTGTCGCCGCCTTCCAGGTCGGCGAAGGCCCCGCTATCCGGGAAGACAAAATGTCCATCATTCTGCGCTTCGCCGATGGGTCGGTCGGGACGGTGAACTACTTTGCCAACGGTTCCAAGTCGTATCCCAAAGAAACCCTCGAGGTATTCAGTGATGGTCGGGTGATCCGGACGGAGAACTTCCGCAAAACCCGGGCTTACGGCTTCAAGGGATTTCGTACCGTTTCCACGTTCAGGCAGGAGAAGGGGCATGCAGCAGAAGTGGCCGCATTTCTCGAGCGCATCCGGGATGGTGGGACGCCTCTCATCCCCCTCGAGCAAATCGTCAATGTGACGCTGGCCAGCTTTGCGGCCGTGACATCGGCCAGGGAGATGCGGACGGTTCGGATCTCAGAAGAATATCCGGACCTGACACCTCAGTGACGGGACCGGGAACTGGCTGACGTCGATTCCTCGTAGAAATCTTCCCCGATGAAACAGGACGGAAGTAATCTCCGCCATCTTCGCCCTTCCGTACTTGTAGCGTTGGTGCAACGTTTCGGGGTGAGATGGATGGTGGGTCGTGCAGCCTACGCCGCGCGAGTCCGCCTGGGAATCCTGGAACGGAAGATGCCGCAGAGGAGCTGGAAAGAAGTCCCGCTCAGGTCGATGACGGAGGAGGCCTTTCGGCTTCCCGGCCCCGGCGCCGGCGGTGGTCTGCGGTTCTTCTTCGGGCCGAATCAGTCTGCTTCCGGGACGGGCTCTGATCAGTCCGTGGATGCCGGAAACCTCCGAGCCGAAGTAGAGGAGATCCGCAATGGACGTCTTCGGCTTTTCCGAGGAGAAGGGGTGGCCGTCGGCAATCCCCCGAAGTGGCATCGCTGTCCCTTTTCCGACTTCGAGTGGTCGTCGACCATTCATTGGTCCCGGATTCCAGACTTCAGTCGCGGCGCGGATATCCGAGTGATCTGGGAGGTGAATCGCTTTGCCTTCGTCTATCCGCTCGTTCGCTGGTACCGGCGCAGCGGCGACGAAGAGTGCGCGGATCTCTTCTGGAATTGGATCGAGGACTGGCGGGAGAAGAATCCGCCCAATGCCGGTGTGAACTGGAAGTGCGGTCAGGAGACGGCATTCCGGTTGATGGCCTGGGTCTTCGGCCTGTATGGCTTCCTCGACTCCACAGCTTCAACGGAACACCGCATTTCCGAACTGGTGCAGATGATCATCTTTTCCGCCCGCCGGATCGAGGGGAATCTCGGCTATGCCTTGGCTCAAAAGAACAATCACGGAATTAGTGAGGCGACGGGTCTCTGGACGGTGGCGCTTCTTTTCCCGAAGGCTCGAGGTGCCCAATTGTGGAGGCACAGGGCAAAACAGCTGCTCGAATCTCAGGCCCGCGAATTGATCTACAAGGACGGGGCATTCGCCCAACACTCCGCCAACTATCATCGTGTGATGCTCCAGGACTACCTGTGGTCCGTCGCGCTGGGTCGGCTCAACGGCGAGTCCTTTGCACCTGATGTCGTGCAGCGTCTGCGGTCGTGCTGCGCCTTTCTTTACGCGCTCCAGCAGGGTCGGGACGGGGAGGTTCCGCTTACGGCCAGTGTGACGGTTCGCTGATTCTGGCGCTCAACGACTGTTCGATCCGTGACTTCAGGCCGGTCATTCAGGCTGCGTCGGTACTTTTCGAGGGGAAGAGGGCTTACGAAAGCGGGCCCTGGGACGAAGACCTCTTCTGGTTAGGATTGGCGGGATCTCCGGAAGTCGAGCCGGGCCCCAAGAACGGGGCCGGCCAGGCGGAGCCCCGATCCCTCGTCGTGCTGAGCTCGAAATCCTCTGCGGCGTTGGTCCTCCGCCACGAGTATCGGCATCGCCCGTCCCAGGCCGATCTGCTCACGTGGATCTCTGGCACGGCGGCGAGAATGTCCTGCTCGACCCCGGTACCTTCAGCTACAACGAAGCCCCGCCCTGGGACAATCCGCTGGCCCATTCGGCCTTTCACAACGCGCCGACGGTCGACGGTCTCGATTCCATGGAGCGCTTTGGAAAGTTCCTTTGGCTTCCCTGGGCCAGGGCCCGTGAAACGAAACGCCAGGATGAGCTTCAAGTGCGCTACCGCGAGTTCACCCATAACGGTTATGAACGACTGGCGTCACCGGTGCGGGTCCGCAGGGGCATCATCGTCGCCGACGACGGATGCATTCTCGTCATCGACGCGCTGTCGAGTGCGGAGCCGCACCGGTACGCGCTGCAGTGGCTCTTTCCCGATCGCCCGTACACCTGGTCTCCGGACGCGCGTCGCTTGTCCATCACGATCTCTACAGGCCAGTTCTCGATGGCGTGGCAACTCATTCCCGCCGAAGAAACGGTCAGCCTGGTCCGGGCGGATCCGGAGTCTCCGAGGGGCTGGTCTTGTCCCTCCTACCATCAGAAAGTCCCTGCTCTGTCGGTTCGGGCGGAAGCCGGCGCAAGCGATTGGCTGTGCCTGACTCTGTTCGGGCCGGGCCAACCCGAGTTGCACTGGGCGGATCCGGAGTTCGAGATCTCAAGCGTGGGGCATTGCTTCGCCGGCAGGGTCTCGACCTCGGGAGGACCGCTGATCACCGGGTTACAGGCGGCGTCGATGAGATCCAAGGAGACCTCCACTCGTTCATGAACATGCTGCTGATCCACCAGGCTTTCGTCGGGCCTGGAGAGGCGGGTGGGACGAGACACTGGGAACTTGCCCGCCGCTGCATCGCTTCCGGTCATCGCTTTACGATCGTGGCCAGCCCCATCAGTTACTTGACCGGCCGCCCGAGCACCTTTTCACGGGATGAGGACCGGGCTTCGCATCCTTCGCGCTCGTGTCATTTCCGGACATCATCGGAGCTTTGCGTGGAGAATTCTTGCGTTCTTTTCATTCATGTTGAGTTCAGTATGGACGGCGATGCGACAGGGAAGGCCCGATATCGTCATCGGCACCTCCCCTCCCTCTTTCAGGCTCTTCTCGGCATGGCTAGTTGCTAGGGTGAGGCGTGTTCCGTTCCTCCTTGAGATCCGTGACTTGTGGCCGGCCTTCGCCATCGACATGGGCGTCCTGAACCGGACGCTTATTAGAATCTCTCGTGGCTGGAGCGATTTCTGTATCGGCGGGCGGACCGCATCGTCTCAACTCTCCGGCTTTCGTCGAACATCGTCGCTAGAAGGAATACAGCTGCGAGCAAGGTCTCGCTGGTTCCAAACGGTGTCGATCCGGAACTCTTCGATCCCGACGAACGGGGTGAGCAAGTGCGGTCGGAGCTGGGATTGGAAGGCAAATTCGTCGTCACCTATGCGGGCGCCCTGGGCATGGCAAACGACATTGCGACGATCCTCGAGTGCGCCGACCCGCTCCGCACCCAGTGTTCGGAGTTGAACTTCCTCATCGTCGGCGACGGCAAGGAGCGCGCCCGACTGGAAGAGATGGCGCGCAGCCGTCAGCTCGAGAACGTTCACTTCCTCGGGGCTCGGCCCAAGTCCGAAATCCCCGCGCTGCTGGCAGCTTCGGACGTCTGTATCGCGACCCTCCTCGACATCCCGATGTTCCGCACGACCTATCCGAACAAGGTGTTCGACTACATGGCTGCCGGCCGCCCGACGGTTCTGGCTATCGACGGCGTGATTCGGGAAGTCATGGAAGCCGCGGGCGGGGGTATCTTCGTCGAACCCTCGAATGGGCGGGCGATGGGCAACGCCATCTTGAAGCTTTATCGTGATCCGGAGCTTCGGCTTCGGTTGGGGAAGGCGGCCCGCACCTACGTCGAAACTCATTTCAACCGGTCCGAACATGCCCGCTCATTTGCCGCGTTGCTCGAGAGCATGGCCCATTGAGACGCAGTCTCTACGTCCGGATCTTCAAACCTGCGCTGGACTTCAGCCTGGGCGCAGGTCTCCTGATCTTTCTGTCACCGCCTGGTTCTCCTCCTGGGTGTGCTTGTTCGGCTTTTGATCGGTTCGCCGGTGTTCTTCCGACAGCTCAGGCCGGGGCTGGAGGGCCGTCCCTTCGAACTGATCAAGTTCCGGACAATGCTCGAAAAGAGAGATGGCAGAGGGGCGTCTTCTTCCGGACGATCAGAGAATGACGAAGTTCGGCAGCAGTTTGAGACGGATGAGTCTGGACGAGCTCCCGGAGTTGTTCAACGTGCTTCGTGGCGAGCTGAGCCTGGTAGGCCCCCGTCCTTTGCTAATGCAGTACCTGGACCGGTACACCGCACGGCAAAAGCGTCGCCACGAAGTCAAACCGGGCATCACGGGATGGGCGCAAGTCAATGGACGGAATGCACTGAGCTGGACGCAACGGTTCGAAATGGACGTCTGGTATGTCGATAATGTGTCCTTCAGACTCGATTGCCGGATCCTGGCCACGACGCTTTGGAAGGTCATCCGACGAGAGAATATCAACGAGCCGGGTCAGGTGACTGCCCGGGAGTTTCGGGGATCCGATGCCGAATAGGGAGAGGTTGATCATCATTGGAGCCGGAGGACACGGCCGAGTTCTGCTCCGCATCATCCAGCGTTCCCTCCCCGGGATCCTGGTGGAAAGCTTTCTGGATGACGATCCCGATCTGGTTGGATCGGTCTTTCACGGAGTCGTGGTCAAGGGTAGGCTCGGCGACTTGCCGAGATAGATCACGAGCGCATTGTGGTGGCGATCGGGAACAACCGACGGCGCTCGGCCGTGTTCCGCAGACTGTTGGCCGCCGGAGAGAAGCCTCTACTCGTCCGTGACAGGACCGCCGTCGTCGATGAATCGGCTGTTATCGGGGAAGGAACTCAGATCGGACCGGAGCAATCGTGAACTGCACGGCCACGGTTGGCGCCGATGTCATCCTGAACACCGGTTCGGTGATCGAGCACGATTGCCGGATCGGGGACCACGTTCACGTGGCGCCGGGAACGGTTCTCGGCGGCGAAGTCAGTGTTGGGGAAGGGGTCCTGCTCGGTCTCGGGTCGCGTGTGCTGCCGCGGGTCAAGATCGGTGCCTGGGCCGTTGTGGGGGCGGGCGCCGTGGTCACGAAAGATGTGCCTCCGTTTGCCGTGGCGGTCGGAGTACCGGCAAAGGTCCGCCTTCCTATCCAGATCCCGTCGAAGGTATAGATTCGCTCACATGCCGCAGAAGACGAGCATCGACGTGGAGTCCAGGCTGTACCTTTCGCCTCCCCACATGGAGGACCATGAACGCCGACTACTCCAGGCGGCATTCGATTCCAACTGGATCGCTCCTCTGGGGCCCTTCGTCGATCGATTCGAGTGCCGGTTCTCAGAAAAGATCGGTATTCCCTTTGCCCTCGCTACGAATACCGGTACATCCGCACTTCATCTTGCGCTGCGGGCACTCGGAGTCGAGCCGGGGGATCGCGTGATCTGTCCTTCGCTGACCTTTATTGCTACCGCGACCCCGATCCTCTACCAGGGGGCCGAACCCGTTTACCTGGATTCAGAGCCGAACTCCTGGAATCTAGACGCGAAGCTCCTGGCGGAAGAGCTAGAGGAGGCACGCCGCAGCAGTTCACTTCCGAAAGCTGTGATTGTTGTGGATGTTCTCGGGCAGAGCGCCGACTGGGACCCCATTCTCGAGGTGGCCTCCCGGTTCGAAATTCCGGTCATCGAAGATGCGGCCGAAGCTCTCGGCGCAAGCGACCGGGGCAAGCCCGTGGGAAGCTTCGGATGTCTGTCGGCATTCTCGTTCAACGGCAATAAGATCATTACGACTTCGGGCGGCGGGATGCTTGTCAGTCGGAATGACGAGTTGATCCGCTTTGCCAGTACATCTTTCCACCCAGGCGAGGGATCCGGCTCCTCACTATGAGCACACTCAATGGGGATACAACTATCGTCTGAGCAACCTTCTTGCCGCGGTCGGTGTTGGACAGCTCGAAATGCTGGAGCAGCGCGTAGCGGCGCGCCGCGCCATTTTCGACTACTACCGGAGCAGGCTAGATGGTGTCGACGGTCTCGGCTTTATGCCTGAACTTCCCGAGTCGAGAGCCAGCCGATGGCTGACAGTGCTTACAATTGATGAAGGCCGGTTCGGCGTCGACCGCGAGGCTGTCAGACAAAAGCTGGAGGAACGCAACATTGAAAGCCGACCGGTATGGAAACCTCTTCACCTTCAACCGGTTTTCTCTGGCTGCCGGTTCCGAGGAACTGGAGTGGCGGACGAGATTTTCGAGAAGGGCCTCTGCCTGCCGAGTGGATCCGCTCTTACTCATGAGGATCAAGATCGGGTCATTGATCTGATTCTCTCCTGCCATCATTAGAGAAGGTCGATGCGAGAAAGGGACGTGACTCGCACGGGAATCCTCAACGTTGTTGGGGCGCGGCCCAATTTTATGAAGGTGGCGCCGGTGCATCGGCTGATGGTTGGGGACGCGCGGTTTGAGCCGGTTCTGGTGCATACCGGGCAGCACTACGATGCGCGCATGTCCAGGGTCTTCTTCGAGGACCTGGGTATGCCCGAGCCGGATGTGTATCTGGGCGTGGGTTCCGGATCGCATGCGGAACAGACGGCTCGGGTGATGCTGGAGTTCGAGAAGACCTGCCTGGAGAGTCGGCCGGACTGGGTGCTCGTGGTGGGCGATGTCAACTCCACGATTGCCTGCGCGCTCGTGGCCGTCGAAGTTGGGAATCCGTGTTGCACACGTCGAGGCGGGGCTACGGAGCCGGGACCGGAGCATGCCGGAGGAAATCAACCGGATTCTTACGGATTCGATTTCGGATGCGTTCTTCGTTCACTCGCCCGATGCAGTCGACAATCTGGTCGCTGAAGGGATTCCCGAGGACAAGATCCATTCGGTTGGGAATGTCATGATCGACTCTCTCTCCGAGCACCTGGATCGTGCGGAGACGGTTTACCATGCCGAGTTGTCTCACGAATTCCCGGACAAAGGCTTTGGGCTCGTCACACTCCATCGCCCGTCGAACGTCGATGATTCAACGAAACTTGCCGGGTTTCTGTCCGTGCTGGATCGTATTGCCTCGGACCTGCCGCTCGTTTTTCCCATCCACCCGCGCACGCGATCCCGGCTGGACCAGAACGGTTTTGCTCCGTTGCGATCTCTGCGCCTGGTCGAACCCATGGGGTACCTCGAGTTTCTCGGTGCCATGAAGCATGCTCGGATCATCATTACCGACAGCGGCGGGATTCAGGAGGAGGCTTCTTTTCTCAACGTGCCCTGTGTCACGGCGCGTGACAATACGGAGCGGCCGATCACCGTCGAATTGGGGTCGAACGTCCTGGCGGGGAGTGATCCGGAGGCGGTGTTATCGGGCGGCGATGGAGCAGCTCGAGAACCCGAAGCAAGCGCAGGAGATTCCGCTTTGGGATGGGCGGGCGGCGGAGCGGATTGTTGGGGTGCTGGCGGGTGGTGGAGGGTAGGTGACGAGAATTGGCTTCTGGTTCCTGGTTTCTGGTTCTCCTGAGTTGCGGGAGGTGAGGGAGCTTGCGGGGAAATCGGAAGCTTCGTGCCTTCGCTTCCGCGGTCCAACGCGGCTTCGCCGCAATTCGACATTCGATTTTCCTTTTGTCCCCCTGTCCTGACTGTCTCCTGTATTCCGTCTTCTCCCGTTCTTTCACTCACCTCCGTCTGGAGAGCACAAGGAGCAACGCTCGCAAGGGTCCGGCCTCAGCCTATGACAAGCAGGGATGCATGTCCCACTCCAGACTATGACAAGCGGGGATGGATGCATGTTCCCCTCCCGCTCCTGTCTGCCGGTTTCCGTTCTCCGGTCTCTCTTTAATGATGTCTTCCCTTCCGCCGAGCTTGGCCTTATCATGTAGGGCATCGGACCTCACTTTGAGGAGATAATCCGGCGGGGATGTCACGGTTAATCGGTAGGATGGGACGGGACGAAGAGTCGCAGCTGAGTCCCGAAGAATTTTCGGTCTGGGCCGGTTTGGGGGCCGGATTTCGACCGGATACTCGGGGTTGGAGTATGCGGAGAATCAAAACGGTCGTCCACCTCGCGCTGTTGGCGATGCTCGTTTGCGGATCGCTCGTCGCTGCGCTCACGGTGCGCTTTCTCTTGCTGGTTCCCGGTGCGGGGCGGGTATCTTCGGGGTACTGGGACTTTGTCGGCTTTTCCGTTGTCGCATTTCGGAACGCGCTCCTGCCGGCGGCCCTCATAGGTCTGGCTTGCTTCGGGGCTTACCGACTCCTGCGCCGTCGAATGTCCCGTCGCGTCGGCCCTTTGCTTTTCGATCTCGGCGCGCTGACCGCGTATTTCGCCGTTCTGGGTCTCCTCAGCCTTCTTTTGTCGGCGGGGTTCACCTTTCCCCGGGTGACCTGGGGGCTGGCCTGGCTCTTCTCGATCATCGGATTCGCCGCCTACTCGGCGACGCGCAACATCGGCCTGGGGATCCAGGAACGGGCGCCTTTCAGCCGCAGCGCCCAGCTTTTTATCGATGCCGTCGTCGTTTTCCTGGCGCTGGCGTTCAGCTACGTGATTCGCTTCGACGGGATGCCTGCGGTCGGTTACCAGAAGCAGTTCCTGCTGGTGGCTCCCTATCTGGTCGTCGCCTATCTCGTCATCAACCAGCTTTGGGGCGTGGGGCGCTTCGTCTGGCGATTTACGAGCATCCGCGAAGCCGTCGTCATCGGCCTCGCCGTCGCCACGACGGCGCTGATCGTGCTCGTCGCGAGGATCGTCGTCCTGGAGCATTATGCCAGTTTCCGGGTCCCCTTCGGGATCCTGCTCGTCCAGGCGCCCCTGGTCTATATCGGGCTGTTGGGTGCTCGAGGGCTGCGCCGGATCCAGTACCGCAGCACGGTCCGAAACGGCAGACGTCACCCGGCCCGCGCAGGGCGGCGACGCGTGCTGCTCGTGGGTGCGGGTGATGCCGGCGTTCAGCTGCTCGACGAATTGGATCGCCGACGCGATTTCCAGGTGGTCGGCTTTCTGGACGACGATCGGAGGAAGCTCCGCCGCAGCATCCGGGGCGTTCGCGTCCTTGGAACGACCCATCGGGTACGGGAACTGGCCTGCGAGAAGGCGGTCGAGGAAGTCATTCTCTCCATGCCCACCGCCGACAAATCGGTCGTACACCGGGTCGTGGCCGACTGTGAGGAGGCCGGGCTCAAGGTGTCGAGCGTTCCCTCCCTCTCGGAGATCCTGCTGGGCAAGGTGCGGGTCAGCCGCCTGCGGCCGGTGCGCATCGAGGACCTTCTGGGACGCGACAGCGTCGAGTTCCCGGCCGATGATGAGGATCTGAAGACGGCTTATCGAGGCAAACGGATTCTGGTCACCGGAGCGGCCGGCTCGATCGGCTCCGAAATCGTCCGTCAGCTCAAGGCCTTCGAACCGACCAGCCTGATCCTCCTCGACAAAGACGAAAACGGCCTGTACGAGAAGGCTCTGGATCTGCGTGAAGGATTCGGCGGCCGGATGGTCGAGGTGATGGCGGATATTCGAGACCGTCGCCGACTGGGGCGGGTGTTCAAAGAGTTCCAGCCCGAAGTCGTGCTGCATGCGGCGGCCTACAAGCACGTGCCGATGATGGAGCACAATCCGTCGGAGGCCGTCACGAACAACATCTTCGGGACCCGCAATGTCGTCGAAGCCGCCGTCGAGCACGGGTGCGAGCGGTTTCTGCTGATTTCGACCGACAAGGCCGTCAATCCCACCAGCGTGATGGGGGCCTCCAAGCGCATGGCGGAGATGATCATGCGCTGTGCGGCCGCGAAGGCGCCCCGAACGCGACTCTGCTGCGTTCGCTTCGGCAATGTGCTCGGCAGCCGGGCCAGCGTCGTGCCCCTCTTCCAGAAGCGGATCGCCGAGGGGAAGAACATCAAGGTCACCCACCCCGACATCCAGCGCTACTTCATGACCATCCCGGAGGCCGTCCAACTGGTCCTCCAGGCGGGTTCGCTGGCGACCTGCGGAGAAACCTTCCTTCTCGATATGGGGGATCCCGTCAAGATTGCCGACCTCGCCCGGGATCTCGTCGAGCAGTCGGGCCTGGTCCTCGGCGAAGACATCGACATCGAATACACCGGCTTGCGGCCCGGCGAGAAGATGTTCGAGGAGCTGCTGACCAAGAGCGAAAACGGCGTGCGCAATACCCGCTATCCGAAGATCTTCACGGCCAATCCGGTGAACCGCGACGAGCGGCAGCTGCTGCAGGCGCTCGAAAGCCTCGAGCGGACCGTCCAGGCCGGAGATGATGCCGGCATCTACTCCGTTTTCTCGAGCCTCGACTTCGGCTATCGGCGGCGGGTCGTGCCGCTGTCGAGCCGGAATGCCGGGTGACGTTCGGACTTCGTACTTCGGCGTTTCACGTTTAGTGGAAGGGGGAGCGAGTTAAGGGCGTGTTGTCCAATTCGGCTCGCGCCCCTTCTGGTTTGGGAGTTCCGTCTACACGCGGAACCTCGGCGGTTCGATCCCACGCAACGACGCAGAGGACGCAACGGGACTCTTGGTTTTTTGAGTCCCTGGCGATCTGGGCACCCTTGGTGTGGAATTGCGAGGGAGTCGGTGGCTGAGCAGGGGGGTCGCTCACTGCCGTTCGCGCACTGACGCTGCACACGGACGCCGTGCACGGACGCTGTACACGGACGCTGGGCACCGACGCTGCACACGGACGCTGGGCACCGACGCTGCACACGGACGCTGGGCACCGACGCTGCACACGGACGCTGGGCACGGATGCTGTACACGGACGCTGGGCACGCTACGCTGTGCACCGACGCTGCACCGAGACTGAGGAACGTACAGGGTGCGGATCAGTGCATGAACGTCAGTGAGTGCTGCACGGAGTTGCAATGGCCTCGGACCGATCGGTCGCCGGAAGGCCCACCGACTGCCGAAGCGTCAGGCTGCCGGTCGTGTTCGTTTTGGGGCGACGTGGTGGGGAGTCGGTGGCTGTTGTGCAGGGGGTCGCTCACTGGCCGTTCGCGCACTGACAATCACGCATCGACTATCGCGCAGGGATGCCCCGATATGTTCGCGCACTGACAATCACGCATCGACAATCATGCATCGACGATCGCGCAGGGATGCCCCAACCTGTTCGCGCACTGACGCCGCCGACGGACGCTGCGCACGGATTGCCGAACTGCAGGAACCCGGCATTGTGTCCCCGGCGTCAACTACTCCCCCCTAGTTGACGCTGACCAACTGTGGGCGATCAGCGAAGTCGTTCGATGGAGACCTTTTCTCCGAACCGCTCGAATTCCGGGTCGCCGGTCACGACTTTGACCTGGTGACGAACGGCAAGCGCCGCTGCGAAACAGTCTGCGTAGGCAACAGGGTGCATCGCCTTCAGTTTCGCTGCTTCGATGGTCGTCTCGCTGTCCGCATCGACGATCGAGAGGGGAAGTTGCTCCATCAGGAAAAGGGCCTGCGCGGCTTCGTTCCTGCCGCGTTCCCGGAGGGTAATGTAATAGACCTCACCCAGGTTGATGACGGAGAAATAGAGCTTGGTTCTGCCTTCCTGTGCCGCCCTGAGGAAGTTTCCCACACAATCGGCACCGGCCTCGCCCTCGAAATGAGCAAGCAGTGCGTAGCTGTCCAGGACATAGGCGCTATCCACGTTTGGCCTCTTCCTTGCGGTCTCTTTGCAGCGCTTCGATGAGCGATGTCTTGCCTTTCAGGATGCCCCTCGAAGCGGCGACGGGGTCGTCGGGTATCGGCTTCAATTGAATCACCCCGCCTTCCGCCTCCGTGATCATGACCCGGGTGCCCTTCCTGATGTCGTACTTCTTCCGGAGTTTGGCGGGAATGATCACCTGTCCCTTTTCGGTAACCCTCGACGTGCTCATGTAGTACCTCTTGTCGGAATTGTACCCTGTGGAGCGATGATGGTCTACCTTTTGGTTTCGAGTTTGCACTTCGCACTTCGGCGTTCCAAGTTTCACGTTCCACGTTCCGTGGAAGATGGGAGCCCGGAGTCGGAAAACGAACCACGGGAGGTTCCGAGTTCCAAGGTGGAACGCGGAGCGATCAGTGCGTGAACGAACCCATTTCCTCGGACCGATCGGTCTCCGACGAGACAACCGCCTGCTGCTCCGTCAAGCTGCCGATGGAGTTCATTTCGGGGCCACGAGTCGGGGAGTCGGCAACTTTGTAGGGGGACGACTCACTTCGTTCGCGCTCTGATCTGCGGCCTGCGGCTTGGATTGACTGGGTTGACGGCCGGCGGTGTTCGTTCGGAGGCGACGAGTTGAGGGGTTCGCGACCGGACAGGGGGACGACTCACTTCGTTCGCGCTCTGATCTGCGGCCTGCGGCCTGAATTCGGATCTGCGGTCTGCGGCCCCGGCGCCACCAGCACCGGAGACAAGCAGGGATGCATGTCTCACTCCCGACTTCCGTTCTCCAGCGCCGAAGACAGGTAGGGATGTATGTCCATCATGAAAGAATCCTTTGGCGAGAAACTGAAGAAGCTTGAACTCATCGTCGAGAAATCCCCGAAGATCGACCGCCATTCTTCGATACCCCGGGAGGAATTCGTCGAGCGCAGACGAAAGACCTGGAGGGCCCTCGAGGAAGCGGCGGAGATCGACGTGGCCTTCGCCTTCTCGGATGAACATTACAGCGGGGACGTCCCCTACCTCGGGGGGAACATCAACTATTCCATCGAACAGGTGGCTTTCGGGCTGGGTCCGGATTCCCGGACCTCGGGGATCATCGCCGGGTTCGAAGGGGTTTACATCGCCGGGCAGCTGGCCGCAAGGGCCGGAATCCGGGTCTATCCCACCGAAAGCCTGCAGCTCGCCGATGAGAAATATCCGGTCGAAGGATTCACGCTGAAAGACATCCTCGAGAAGATCGCCGGGAGGGAAGTGCGGCGCATCGGGCTCCTCACCCCGCGACAGGTCATCCCGGACGGAATCGTCGCCAATCTGGAAGAGATCGTCGGCGAGGACCAGGTGATCGACACCCAGGTGCCATTCCAGGCGGTCAAGAACCTGAAGAGCGACAACGAAATGAGGCTCATCGAAGATGCCGGCTATGTCAGCTCGCTGGCCCTGAGGGTCATGCTGGCGGTCATGGAACCCGGCATGGATGAGACGGAAGTGGCTGCGTTCGGGGATATGGCGGCCAAATGGATGGGCTGTGAGCGACAGGGGTTCCAGACGATGGTCGGTTCGGATTCCGCCTGCATCACCATGATCGGTCCGGCCTTGAACAGACCGATCCTGGAGGGCGAGGTGATGCATCTGGGCACCTCCTACAAAAGGGACGGTCTGACGGCGTGCTGCAGGCGGAGCCTGTTCACGAGCAGGAACGGGATCACCCCCTACAGGGACTACTTCAGGAGGCTCGTGGAGGAGGCCTTCGTCGCGGGATTCGATGCCTACGTGGAGATCGTGGAGAAGGATCGGCCCGCGAAATACCAGGAGCAGGCCCTGGTCGACTTTTTCAACGACCGGACCGACGAATCGATCGGCACGGTCCGGTCCGAGCACGGGCCGGGAGCCGCCGAAGAGCTGAGACATCGGCTGTTCAGCGAGATTCCCGGGATTACCAGGGGTCTGGCCCGCATGAAGCCCTACACGGGAACGCACAATTCGGGCTATACGGAATGCCAGGAATTCTACGGAGCCATCACCCTCGAGTCCGAGCAGCCCCTTGCCCGTCAGGTGGTCACCATGCTCGATGTCGCCCTCAGGGGCAGGGGCAGCCAATGGCTGGGCGAAGAATTCGAGCCGGTGATCCCCGGTTTCGATTACTGGGTGGTGGAGGATACACTCGGAAAGTACGGGAATGTGGTGAAAAACCTGACAGGCGAACTGCGGCCGGGAGGGAAGACCGTGCGGGGCATCGGAAAGGTCCCCGTCAATGTCCAGTCCCTGGCGGGCAACGTGGATGAATTCAAGGACTGACGAAGTCTTCCGGAAACCGTTGTTCAGAACGACCGGTTGCAGACGATCGCAACCCCGAGAGTCGTAAGCCCGGCCATATGTCCAACACGTCAGAGCTGACTCCACGCAAAGACGCCACGGACGCAGAGTGACTCTTTGCATCGGAGTTCCTTGGCGAGCCTTGTGCGTGGGATTGAATCGGCAGGGTGCCCCTCCGTTGTTCGTCACTGCTGTTCGTTCGAAGCCCGAAGACGCCAAAGGCGTCGTCTCATCCGAGAGCCTGGGCCAACGGCCCAGGTCCATGGGGTGAGACGAGAGGCGGGAGCGCTGAAGGCGCGATTCAATTCCTGCGATTGGGACGGGTCGGTCGCTGCGATGAGTCGCGCCTACAGCGCTTGGAACGTGTTTCGGGCGCTGTTTGTCTTTGGGCGTTGCCCAAAGCTCGAGGATGAGAAGGACGCCTTTGGCGTCTCACTCCCCGGTGATTGTGGAGTTTCCGTGTTTTGCCTCCCTCCTTCGGGGATGGGACGCTGGGTCATAGACGAATGAAAAGAAGCTACTCCACCGTTGCGCTGATCCTGCTCATCTTCTTCGTGATTTCCCTGCTGCAGAATATGCTGGGACCGCTGATCCCGGATATCATCGACGATTTCGATCTCAGCCTGACCCTTACAGGATTCCTTCCCTTCTCTCTCTTCATCGCATACGGGGTGATGTCCATTCCCTCCGGTCATCTCATCGAAAGGTTCCGGGAAAAGACCATCCTGGCATCCGCATTTTCCATCGCGCTCGTCGGTGCGCTCCTGTTCGCGACACGTTCGAACTTCACCTTCGCCATCGTCTCCCTGTTCCTGATCGGTTCGGGTATGGCGATGGTCCAGGTCGCCATCAATCCGCTGCTGAGGGTGTCCGGAGGGGAGGAGCACTTTGCGTTCAATTCGGTGCTGGGCCAGTTGTTCTTCGGATCCGCCTCCTTCATCAGCCCGAGGATCTACACCTATCTCGTGCGCAATCTCCAGGGGGAGGGAACGGGCAACTTCTTGATCAGATCGCTGGAACGGCTGGTCCCGGAAGAGCTGCCCTGGATCTCGCTCTACTGGCTCTTCGTCGTCATCACCCTGTTGATGATCGCGGTCATCTCACTGGTGAAGCTTCCCAAGGTGGAACTGAAAGAGGAGGAGAAGATCGGGCACTGGCAGAACCTGGTGGGCCTTTTCAGAAAGAGGATCGTGATCCTCTACTTCCTCGGGATCATCGCCTATGTCGGTACCGAGCAGGGAGTAGCCAACTGGGTTTCGAAATTCCTCGTCAACTATCATGGCTTCGATCCACAGACGGTTGGCGCAAGGGTCGTCTCCAATTTCTGGGGATTGATGACCGTTGGATGCATACTCGGGCTTCTGCTTCTGAAAATCCTGGACAGCCGAAGAGTCCTGATTCTTTTCACACTGGCTGCCATTCTCTGTCTGACACTCGGACTCTTCGGTCCGTCGGAAGTGACGCTGATCGCCTTTCCACTCGTGGGGTTCTTTGCTTCCGTCATGTGGTCGGTCATCTTCTCGCTGGCCCTCAATTCCGTCCGCACTCATCATGGGGCGTTTTCCGGCATCCTCTGTACCGGCATTGCCGGCGGCGCCATCGTGCCTTTCATCGTCGGGTGGCTGGGCAACATGCTGGGACTGCGTTTCGGGATGACGTTCCTCTACCTCACCCTCGGGTATATCTTGAGCATCGGATTCTGGGCCAGGCCTTTGATCACCAACGAGACCATCCGGATCGGGAAGAAGAAGCTCGTGAATGCATGACTCGCCAGGGTTTCGGGTTTCGAGTTCGGACTTCGAGGGCGTGTTGCCCGATTCGCCCCTTCCGGTTTGGGATTCCGGCCTGTACGCGAAGCCTCGGCGGTTCGATCTCACGCAACGCCGCAGCGGACGCAACGGGGTGCCTTCCGGGTTCGGAGCCCGTGGCGGTCGTTGAGGGCGCAGCGTGGAATCGGTTCTGCACGTCTCGCCGAGATGGCCGAAAGCTCGGGGGGCGAAGAGATTTCGGCAACACACCCGCGAAACCTCGGCGGTTCGATCTCACGCAACGCCGCAGCGGACGCAACGGGGTGCCTGCCGGGTTCGGAGCCCGTGGCGGTCGTTGCGGACGCAGCGTGGGGTCGGTTCTGCACGTCTTGCCGAGATGGCCGCAAGCTCGGGGGGACGAAGAGATTTCGGCAACACGCCCGCGAAACCTCGGCGGTTCGATCTCACGCAACGCCGCAGCGGACGCAACGGGGGCCTTGCCGGGTTCGGAGCCCGTGGCGGTCGTTGCGGACGCAGCGTGGGGTCGGTTCTGCACGTCTCGCCGAGACGGCCGCAAGCGCGGGGGGGCGCAAAATTCTCGGCAACACGCCCTCGCACTTCGATTTTCCATTTTCGTTTCATCCGGAAACCAAGAGCCGGGAGACTAAAAGGGGTTTCTGGAGAGGAGTATCGATGAAAGAGAGCAAGAGGGTCGGCTTCATCCTCGGATTCCTGATCGTCCTGGCACTCACGGTTGCTTCCTGCCGGAAGGCGGAGAGCGAGGAAACGACGCGGCTGATCCTCACGGAAGGCTGGGACGTGCAGTCTTCTGTCGAGATCGACGGCCGGGGGGAACTGATCTCGAGCGGCGATTATGTGCCCGAGAAGTGGTACGAGACCTCCGTTCCGGCAACGGTTCTTGCCGTCCTGGTCGAAAACGGCGTCTACGAGAATCCTTACTTCGGAATGAACCTGAGATCCATTCCCGGGGCCGACTATCCGATCTTCAGGAATTTTGCCAATCAACCGATGCCGGAGGGCAGTCCGTTCCGCGTTCCCTGGTGGTACAGGACGACATTTCAGCTGCCGCCGGAATTCGAAGGGAAATCCCTGCAGCTCCATTTCGAGGGAATCAACTACCGGGCGAATATCTGG
This sequence comes from uncultured Acidobacteriota bacterium, assembly GCA_963823995.1. Classification (GTDB taxonomy): domain Bacteria; phylum Acidobacteriota; class UBA6911; order RPQK01; family JAPXNP01; genus JARRKC01. Next base: position 1,120,474 of record CAWGNQ010000005.1, on the reverse strand, counting down.
CTGAACGGTCGGCTCGTGGCGGATTCCACCCAGGTTGCGGGCGCCTACAGGACCTATGAATTCGACATCGCCGATTTCGTCCGCCGGGAGGGGACCAACTATCTGGCCGTGGAAGTGATGGCTCCCAGGGAAGACGATCTGGCCATTACCTGGGTGGAATGGAATCCGGCGCCTCCCGACAAGAATATGGGGATCTGGCAGAACGTGCTGATTACGGCTTCCGGCCCCGTGACCCTGAGGCATCCGCAGGTGGAGACCCAATTCGACCTGCCGTCCCTGGAAGTGGCCCATCTGACCGTGCGGGCCCTGCTCCGCAATACGACCGCGAAGCCCGTGAACGGCATTCTCGAGGGACGCATCGGTCGGATCAGCTTCGAGAAGGAAGTTGCCCTCGATCCGCGCGAGCAGCGGGAAGTAGAGTTCTGCCCGGCCGAATTCGAGCAGCTGAATATCGAAAATCCGCGGCTATGGTGGCCGGTGCAGTTCGGCGAGCCCAATCTGTACGAGCTTTCCATGGCCTTTGAGTCGGACGGCAACGTCTCCGATGCCGCAACCGTCGACGTCGGGATCCGGCAGGTGACTTCCGAACTGACCGGGAAGGATGACCTCCTGTTCAGGATCAACGGAAAGAAGATCCTGATACGGGGAGGCGGCTGGGCCCCGGATATGATGCTGCGGCCCGACCCCGTACGCATGGAGGCCGAACTGAAGTACGTGAAGGATATGAACCTGAACGCGATCCGGCTGGAAGGAAAGCTCGAGAACGAGGACTTCTATCGGTTGTGCGACCGCATGGGGATCCTGGTCCTGCCCGGCTGGTGCTGCTGCCACCAGTGGGAGCAATGGGACAAATGGGACAAGGAGGATTACACGGTTGCCGAGAAATCGATGAGGGACCAGTCCCTGAGATTGAGGGGACATCCGAGCGTGCTCACCTGGCTCTACGGCAGTGACTATCCGCCGCCCCCTGATGTGGAACGGACTTACCTCGATGTGCTCGCCGAGACCCATTTCCCCAATCCTTCCGTATCCTCGGCGGCGAAAAAGCCCACGGAACTGACCGGCCCTTCCGGCATCCGGATGGAGGGTCCCTATTTCTATACCGAGCCTTCCTACTGGTACGTGGATAAGGCCCGCGGGGGCGCCTTCGGATTCAATGCCGAGACCGGCCCCGGTGCGTCGATACCTGCTCTGGAGAGTCTCCGGGAGATGTTCCCCGAAGACAAGTTATGGCCCATCAACGATGTCTGGCACTACCATGCCCGCGGCGGACGTCCGCTCCGCATGCTGGATATGGATACGGCAGCACTGAACGCCCGGTTCGGTGAGGCCAAGGACCTGAAGGACTACGTGATGAAAGCCCAGCTTCAGGCATACGAGGGCAAGCGGGCGATGTTCGAGGCCTACCGGAGGAACAAATATGTGAGCACGGGGGTGATCCAGTGGATGCTGAATGATGCATGGCCGAAGGTCTACTGGAACCTCTACGACTACTTTCTGCGGACCGGGGGATCCTATTACGGCACCAAAAAGGCCAATGAACCGCTGCACATCCAGTACTCCTACGATGACCGGTCCGTCGTCGTGGTCAACTCGCACCTGGACGGCTTCGAGGGATTGAGGGCATCGGCGGAGGTTCTCAACCTGGATCTGACGAAGAAGTTCTCGGGACAGGAAACGGTCGACATCGGTCCCGACGGTGTGGTCAAAGCACTGACCCTGCCGGACCTCGACGATCTGTCCACCACCTACTTCCTCAAGCTCGCGCTGAAGGATAGAGAAGGGAATCCGATCAGTTCGAATTTCTACTGGCTGTCCACCGTCAAAGAGGTCTTCAATTGGGAGAAATCCTACTTCTGGGCTACGCCCATGAGCTCATATCCCGACTTTACGGCCCTTCAGGATCTTCCCGCGCCGGAGCTGAGGGTCTCTCACGAGATCGTTTCCGGTGCGGATCCCTTCCGCGTGAAGGTGACGATCGACAATCCCTCCCCTCATCTCGCGCTGGCCGTCAATTTCCGCCTGCGAGATAAGAAGACGGGCAAGGAAATCGTCCCTGTACTGTACGAGGACAACTACTTCCCCCTGATGCCCGGGGAGACGAGGGTGCTGACGGCCGATTACCCCGCCGGGCAGCTGGCGGAGGGCCATTTCGAGGTGGTCGTCGAGGGGGGGATTTGAGATTTTCGATTTGGGAAACGGGAGTCGGGAAACGGGAAACGGGAGGACCGGAGAACGGGAGGGCGGTGGTTGCGATGATGCATGATAACGATGAGTGATATGCTTCCGTCATGAGAACGATCGTTGATATCCCGGAGAGCGATCGAGGAGCACTGGATGCGCTGGCGCGCAAGCTGGGCATTTCCCGGGCCGAGCTCGTCCGACGGGCGATCGAACTCTATCTCCGGCAGAAATCCACGGGTCCGGAGGAAGCTTTCGGTCTCTGGCAGGATCGCGCCGAGGACGGCGTCGCCTACCAGGACCGGCTGCGTCGGGAGTGGCAGGACGATCGGTGAAGACGCTCCTGGACACGAACATCCTGATCGACTTCCTCAACGGGGTCGATGCGGCCCGCCGCTTCCTCGACGACGAGCAGGAGAAGGCCATCAGCGTCGTGACCTGGATCGAGGTCATGGGCGGAGCACGGGGACCCCGGGAAGAGGAGACGATCGAAGCCTGGTTGGCGCGCTTTCCGGTCTTCGAGATCGACAGCGCCGTGGCCCGCGAAGCCGTGGCTCTGCGACGAAAGTACAAGATCCGCCTGCCCGACGCGCTCATCTGGGCCACCGCGGCCGTCCATCGGCGGATTCTGGCGACCCGCAACACCCGCGATTTTCCGGCCGGCGAAGCGGGGATCCATGTGCCGTACCGGATTCCGAGTTCGTAAGTTCCGTGGGAGATGGGAAACGGGAGTCTTGGGAAACGGGAAACGGGAGGTTTGGGTTTCGGGGGCGTGTCGCCCAAAGGGCTGCGGCCTCCAATCGGTGTGCGCCCACTGGAGTCAGGTCTCGGCAGCCTGATCTCACGCAAAGCCGCTAAGTACGCCACGCCGCAAGGAAATTCTTTGCGGGTGCGGCCTCCGAGTGGTGTGCGCCCGCTGGAGTGAGGTCCCGGCAGCCCGATCTCACGCAAAGCCGCAACGTACGCAACGCCGCAGGGGGATTCTTTGTGGGCGGCGGCTTTGCGTACCTGGCGTCTTGGCGTGGAATCAAGCCGCCGTGTCATCACTTTTCTGCCACGGTCCGGCTTATGGGGACTCTGACCATTTGAGCAACACGTCCCCGAGTTCGGAGAACCCAGGACTCGTTCTCTCGCGTCCCGTTCTCCGCTGGAGCGCCGAACGGCCAAGGCCAAACGGTAAAGTCCCAAGTGCAAGGTGCGAAGTGCGAAGTGCGAACTCGAGACCTCCCGTTTCCCGTTTCCCGGCTCCCGGCTCCCCAAGATTGTCACGTAGGCAACAATTGCCTATAATGCCTGCATGGCTGGCAGTCAAGGAGATAATCAATACACCGTCCGGGGCGTTCCGGATCGGGTGGACGAGGCCCTGAGGCGCAGAGCGAAGGAGGAAGGAAAGAGCCTGAATCAGGTGACCGTTGAGGCTCTCGCGGCTGCCTCCGGGGTGGCCGAGGCTCCGGTTCGTTACCACGACCTGGACTCTCTGTCGGGAACCTGGCAGGTCGATCCGGAATTCGACGACGCCCTGGAGGCGCAGGATCAGGTCGATCCGGACGTCTGGCAATGAGAGTTGCCCTGGATACCAGCCGATACGTCGACTTCTGCAAGGGGCTTCCGGAAGCCCTGGATGTCGTTCAGAGAGCGGACCGGATCCTGGTCCCCCTCATGGTGCTGGCGGAGTTGCGCGGCGGGTTTCTCGTGGGAAGCCGAGGGCCGGAGAACGAACAGCTCCTGACGCGCTTTCTGTCTTCCCCCCGCGTCCGGGTCCTGAGCCCCGACGAAGAGACCACCCATCACTACGCCCGGCTCTTCCGACAGCTGAGGACGCAGGGGACGCCGATTCCGCTCAACGATCTCTGGATTGCAGCCCTGGTTTCCCAGCACCGCCTCTGGCTCTACGCCCGCGACCGTCATTTCGATCATCTTCCGCAGTTGGCGAGGGCTACTTGAGATTTTCGATTTACGATTTTCGATTTGTTGAATGGGAATCGGGAGTCGGGAAACGGGAGAGTTGACAGCAAGGAGGCAGTGTCGGGAGAACGGGAGACACCGGAGAACCGGACTTGACATCTGGAACGTTCCGGGTTCGACCATTCGGGTCTTCGAGCTCTCGAAACCCGAAACCCGTAACTCGAAACCATCAGGGTGACAACTTCTGACCAGGACTTGACATGGTGGCTTCGACTGGAAAACAAGCGGGGACGCTTGTTCTACTTTTTTTAACTGGTTTGATAGACTGGTTTGATCATGGTGGAGACGGAAATTGGGTCTTTTGAGGCGAAAACGCGGTTGGCCGAGCTTTTGCGGGAAGCGGAGCGGGGGCGGACGTTTTTGATCACTCGCCGGGGGAAGGTGGTCGCCCGGTTGGGGCCGGCTTCAGTTGTTGCCGGTTCGGTGTCGGAGTTGCTGGCCGGTTTCCGGGGGGTTCGCAGCCGGATTCGGGGTACGGTGGATGTGTTGGAATTGACCGAAGAGGGCCGGCGGTACTAGATGGAGATCGTCTGCGACAGTTCGGTGGCACTAGCCTGGGGGCTTCCGGATGAACGATCCGCCGAGGCGGAGGCGGTTCTCGGCGAGACGAATGCTGGAAGCAGGATCTGGGTTCCGGCACTCTGGTGGTATGAGCTGGCCAATGCACTGGCTGTTGCGGAACGACGCCGGCGGATCACGGAGGCGGATTCGGCTGAGCTGTGGGATTTGTATGGTCGATTGCAGGTTTCCACTGATGTGAACCTGGATGCGGCTCGAGCCGCTCGATTTCAGAGCCTGGCGAGGCAGCACGGATTGTCCGCCTATGACGCCGCTTATATTGAACTGGCCGAGCGAAAAGGCTTGGCACTGGCGACGCTGGACCGTCGGCTGAGCGATGTCGCCGGTGCGTCGGGGGTTGCGCTATTCGGGGTGTGAAGTCTGCATTGGCCGCTTGGGGAGCCGCTGGTGCGCTTGAGCTGGTCACAGCGGAGGCGCTGAGGTTTCGCGGAGGGGTTTTTTTGGCGGGCGGATCGGGTAGAATCTTCCTATGTGGGTTTTGCCGGCCGGGGCCCGAAACTCGAAACCCGTTACCCGAAACTCCGCAAACCGATTGAGCTCTTGATGCAGGCTGACCGTCGCCGCGGGGTCGATCGGCTCGGAAATCGTCCGTCAGTTGCGGGACTACGGCCCGCAGAGCCTCCTGCTGCTGGACAAGGACGAGAACGGACTCTTCGAGGTCGCGCTCGACCTTCGTGAAAACTCGCCGACTCCGCTGGTCGAGGTCATGGCCGACATCCGCCGTGCCGTCAAGCTTTCGACGGTGTTCATTTCGGGGCGGCGAGGGAGGGAGTCGTTGGCCGGACAGGGGGTCGGCTCACTTCGTTCGCGTACTGATCTGTGCGTCGGTAATCCGGCTTGTGAGATTGCAGGTGTGCCGCGGGCTGCGCGTTGACTTAGCTAATAGGTTAGTTTAGTCTTTAGCGAGTCGAGAGGATCCGATCGTGGCGACGACGGTGAATGTGCATGAAGCGAAGACTCATCTTTCGCGGCTCCTGGTTCGAGTCGGGATGGGCGAAGAGATCATCATCGCCAGGGCCGGCAAGCCCGTGGCTCGACTCATCCCCATCTCCGATCGACCGGACCGGCGTACTCCCGGCAGCGCCCGTGGCCGGATCCGCGTCGGGCCCGATTTCGACGCTCCGCTGCCCGAGGACGTCGTGGACGCGTTCGAAGCATGAGGTTTCTGCTCGACACTCACACGTTCCTCTGGTGGATTACCGATGACCCTCAGCTCTCCAGTCGGGCAAGGGAAGTCATGGCCGATGCTGCTCAGGAGCTTTTTCTGAGTGCGGCCAGCGGTTGGGAGATCGCCATCAAAGTCCGTCTCGGCAAATTGACGCTTCCCGAGGATCGAGAAGCCTATATTTCCGAGCAGTTGCGTATCAATGCAATCCAATCCCTGCCCGTCCGCATGGCCCATGCCCTGCACGTCGCCGGTTTGCCCGATCACCACCGGGATCCGTTCGATCGGATGCTGGTGGCGCAGTGTCAGTTGGAAGGGCTTCCCATCCTGACCGTGGATCCGCAGATCTCGAAATACGACGTGGACGTCGTTTGGTGAGATCGGATCGAGGGGCGGGATGAGCGCGGAATTCCGGGGTAGGACAAGCGTCCTCGCTTGTCCGGGTGCCCCGAATAGAGGGTTTCGGGTTCCGAGACGTGAAGCGCGGAACGATCCGAACATGAACGAAGTGAGTGTTGCACGGACCTCCGGCCGCCCCAGGCCAATCATCCCCGGGACGGATGCGACATTCGCCGTCCCGCCAAGGTGCCTCTCGTGTTCGTTTCGGGGCCACGAGTCGGGGAGTCGGCGACTGTACAGGGGGTCGGCTCACTTCGTTCGCGTTCTGAGGTTGGCCGCTTGTGGAGCCGTCAAGTTGCCGCTCGTGTTCGTTTCGGGGCGACGAGTCGGGGAGTCGGCGACTGTGCAGGGGGTCGACTCACTTCGTTCGCGTACTGAGGTTGGCCGCTTGTGGAGCCGTCAAGCTGCCGGTCGTGTTCATTTTGGGGCCACGAGTCGGGGAGTCGGCGACTGTGCAGGGGGGCGACTCACTTCGTTCGCGTTCTGATCTGCGGTCCGGATCGGTCGTCGGTGGTCACCAGATCGTGGACAACGACTGGTGTCCCCTGAGCTTGCGGTCTTTGGTCACCAGCGGGCATTCGAGGCGGAGGGCCGTGGCGACGATGATGCGGTCGGCGGGATCCTTCGGGAACGATGCGTCGAGGGCCGCTGCCTGCAGCAGGACGGCGTGGTCGGGAGGCACGAATCGAAGGAACGGTAGGGCTTCGCTCAGCCTCACCCATCGGCTCACGGGCATGCTCAGCTCGAGGCGCCCCGAGCCGCCAGCATGGCGATCTCCCAGGTGCTGATCGTGGAAACCCAGACCGATTTCGAGCCGACGGCCCGTTCTGTCGCCCGACGGGCCGCCGGAGAGAGAAGCTCGGGATTGCTGAGCCACCAGAGCCAGGCGTGAGTATCGAGGACGATCACTCGAGCGCCTCCCAGTCGTCGGTAGCCACCGGTTCCAGAGGCGCCTCGTAGCGGATGACGGAGTCGCGGAGCTCACTCCGGGGATCGTCGAGATCCTCCCGGTAGGGGATGAGCTTGATCGTGGGTTTGCCCCGATCGGTGACGACGATCGGCTCTCCCGTCTTCTCGACTCTTCGGAAATACTCGAGGGCCCTGGCTTTGAACTGGGATTTGGAGACCGTCTGCATGACTGGGGTCATATTACCATAGTCATTTGATCGAAGCTTTGAGATTCGGCGAGCCAGTTCCGAATTCCGAGTTTCGGGTTCCAGGGTTCCGCGGTTCAAGGTTCCGTGGGGAACGGAAGTTGCGAGTTCCTAGGGTTCTCATCGGGTTCCGTTGCTCGCTCGCAGCTTCAACAGAAGGATTCGAAGTCAGGGAGTGACTGGATCACGGTCAAGGAACATTTCGTGACTGGTGCCGGCGACCTGAAGCGACGAAGGGACGATTACGTCAGGAGACTCTCGGCGTCGTACGATCGGATCATCGATCAATTGGCGAGCCTGCCCGAAGTGGAGCGCGTGATCCTGTTCGGTTCCTATGCCGCCGGACGCCGCGACCTCTTTACCGATCTCGACTTGTTGGTCATTATGAGCTCCGAGGAGGATTTCGTTTCGCGAACCGCCCGGTTGCACGCACTTCTCGAAGCGGAGGTGGATCTGGATCTCTTGGTCTATACGCCGGAGGAATTCGAGCGATTGAAAGACCACGGCTTCGTTCGCCAAGTCGTCGAGAGCGGAAAGGTCGCATATGAGAAGAAGCTCGCTGGAAGAAGGTAGGCGCTGGTTGGCTCAGGCGGAATTTGCGATTTTCGAATTGCGATTTTCGATTTGCGAACTGTGAGAGGAGGGGAACATGGCTGGTAACGGCGACATTCCAGACGTATCGATGAGCAATACCAAAAAGGAGATCCTCGAGGCTTATGGGGATCTGGTTGCGAAGTATCGACGCCAGAAAGAACAGAAGCTCGACGCGCAGGAACAGATTCGGGAGATGGAAACTGAAGAAGCCGTGTCGGTCGCCGAAGGCTTGTCGGCCGATCAGGTCGTCAGGGAGATCGGTGAGCTGAAGGCTCAGATCGGCGGCTTGCTGGGGGAAGTCTCCGATCGGCTCGAGGGCGAAGTGCGCAAGTTCGATTCCTTGCGGAAGGCCATCGATGCCAAGGAATCGCGCCTCAAGGAGATCTACGGGATCGAGCGGGAAGCCGGCACGCTGGCGGCTCTCGTTGAAGCACAAAAGGTAAAGCGGGAACAGTACGAGTCCGAAGTCGCCGCCCGCAAGGCGCAGCTCGAAGAGGAGATCCGTCAGACCAAAGCCGACTGGGACAAGGAAAAGGACGCGCACGCCAACGAGATCGCGGAACGCAACGTCGAGCAGAAGCGGCAGCGGCAACGCGAGCAGGAAGAGTTCAATTACGAGTTCGAAAAGAAGAAACGGCAGACGCGGGACCAGTTCGACGAAGAGAAGCATAAGCTCGAACGGGAACTCGAGGAGCGCCGCGGCGAATTGGATCGGCGCGAACAGGACGTCGCCTCTCGCGAGCAGGAATTGCAGGAGTTGAGGGCACGAGTGGAGAAGTTTCCCCAGGATATCGAGCGGGAGGTCGCGAGGGCCGTCAAGGAGAACGCGGCCCGGCTCCAGGCGGAGGCCCAGGGAAGGGAATCGATTCTCCAGAAGGAATTCGACGGGGATCGCAAGGTCCTGGAAACGAGGATCGAGTCACTCGAGAAGACGATCAAAGAGCAGGCGCAGCTGATCACCCGCCTGTCCTCCAGTCAGGACAAGGCCTACCAGCAGGTCCAGGACATCGCGGTCAAGGCCGTCGAAGGGGCGTCCAACGTCAAAGGGCTGGCCACGCAGGTGGCGGAAGCATCCAGGCGGAAGTCGGAGGAGTGAGGGGGATTTTCGATTTTCGATTTTCGATTTTCGATTTGCGATTGGGTAGGCCGGGATAGCGAGGAGTCGGAGGCTGTGCGGGGGGTCGCTCTATGACGCGCGCTGATTCGCGGACGGATCTCGTCATAATCTGCACGGATCGTGCGTACACGCGCATATGAGAACTACTCTGAGTCTCGACGAGCACCTGGTGAACGAAGCGGTCCGATTGAGCGGGCTCCACGAAAGAACTTGGCTCGTGTTCATTTTGGGGGCAACGAGAGAGGGGGTCGGCGACTGTGCAGGGGGTCGACTCACTTCGTTCGCGTTCTGATCCGAGTGTGAATGGTGGACCGTGGTGTCAGTTCGTTGTCGGCGATCCCGAAGACTCGGCGTTCGGTGACTCTTCTAGCCTGGATTCATCTGGGGGCCGTGATCCTGGTCGCCCCGCTGCTGCTGTTTCCTCGCGTCGGGTGGATGCCGGCGGCCCTGATCGTTCCGGCGATCTGGCTGGCGAGTTTTGCGATACGGCGACACTTCGTCGAGCCCAATCTGCTCAATCCGCTGCTGCTGGCCCTGCTCGTCATGGTCGGGGTCAGCGTGTGGGCGACCTTCGACGTCGCCTTCAGCCTCGGGAAGATCTCGGGGACGCTGCTGGGTATCTTCGTCTTCCTGGCGGCCATCCAGTGGATCGACCGTCGAAGTCGACTCCGGATTGCTGTCGGAGCGTTCCTGACAGTGGGTGCGTCGTTTGCGATTCTCGGATTCCTCGTGACGCCCTTTACGACCAAACTGCCGATCGTCCGAGTCGTGATCCCCTATCTTCCGCCGCGGCTTCCCCTGCCGGTACCTGAAGGGGCGCTCAACGCCAATCCGGTCGGCGGCTCGCTGGTGCTGTTCATTCCCCTGATGGGCCTGCTCGGGTGGTGGCTGTACTCTTCGGGCCCCGGCCGCAGCCGCCGGGTCGGGGTCGTCGTGGGTCTGGCCACCGTGGGTTGCCTGGTGGTCCTGGCGCTTTCGCAATCCCGCAGCGCCTGGGCCGGCCTCGCCGCCTCGATCGGCTTCCTGCTCGCCGTCCGCTATCGATGGCTGCGCTGGGCGATCCTCGTCGGCATCGCGTGCACCGTCCTCGCTCTTGCGATCTGGCGACCGTGGAACGGACAGGGGGCGACCGAGGCCTTCGACGAAGCGACCGGCGAGATCGGGCTCGAAGCCCGCTTCGAGATCTGGAACCGGGCGATCTACGGCATCCAGGACTTCCCCTTCACCGGCATGGGCATGAATGCCTTCCGCAAGGTCGTCCATCTGCTCTATCCGCTCTTTCTGGTTCCGCCGGACACCGACATCGCCAGTGCCCACAATCAGTTTCTGGAGACGGCGCTGGACCTTGGAATTCCGGGTCTGATCGCCTACATCGCGCTGTGGTCGGCCATGGGTCGGATGCTCTGGTTTACCGGGACCCGCGGCGAACGCCTGGACTCCCTGTTGGCGGCCGGGCTGGCGGCGGGATTGGTTGCCCAGTTGGTCTACATGATGACCGACGCGATTCCGCTCGGGGCCAAGCTCGGGATCTTCTGGTGGATGGCGGCCATCCTGGTGGTGGCGTCCTTCAAGCAGAGCGTCGGTGCGGTCGAACTGAGCCGCTGGCGTGTCGTCGAGGTGCTGATCACCTGGATTCTGATCGCGCTCGTTGCTATCTCCTTCGTGGGGGATCATCCCTACTGGGCGCTCGGCATCGCCGGTGCCGGCGGGATCTACATCGGCTTTCTGGCGATTCCGAGCTTCACTCCCGACGGGGAGAAGGTGGCAAGGGCCGGCGAAGTCTGAGGTCGGTGCTGCCCGGCCGCGCAAGGCGCGGAGCAGTTCAGTGCAGTTCAGTGCATGAACGTCAGTGAGTGCTGCATGGCATCCCAACTACCCCGGACCGACCGGTTTGCCTGCCGGCCCCTATTCATTTCGGGGCCACATGACCGGGTGTCGACGATTGTGCAGGGGGTCGCTCACTAGCCGTTCGCGCACTGACGCTGTGCACCGACGCCGCACACGGGCGCCGTGCACGGACGCCGTGCACCGAGGCTGCACCGAGACTGCACCGAGACTGAGGAACCTACAGGGGGGCTACATGGGCAGTTCAGTGCATGAACGTCAGTGAGTGCTGCATGGCATCCCAACTACCCCGGACCGACCGGTTTGCCTGCCGGCCCCTATTCATTTCGGGGCCACATGACCGGGTGTCGACGATTGTGCAGGGGGTCGCTCACTAGCCGTTCGCGCACTGACGCTGTGCACCGACGCCGCACACGGGCGCCGTGCACGGACGCCGTGCACCGAGGCTGCACCGAGACTGCACCGAGACTGAGGAACCTACAGGGGGGCTACATGGGCAGTTCAGTGCATGAACGTCAGTGAGTGCTGCATGGCATCCCAACTACCCCGGACCGACCGGTTTGCCTGCCGCCCCCTATTCATTTCGGGGCCACATGACCGGGTGTCGACGATTGTGCAGGGGGTCGCTCACTAGCCGTTCGCGCACTGACGCTGCGCGCACTGACGCTGCGCGCACTGACGCTGCACGCACTGACGCTGCACGCACTGACGCTGCGCGCAGCGACGATGCGCACGGACCTTGCACGGACGTTGGTGTGCGCACGGCGCAACATTTTACCTTTGCATTATGTTTCCATGCATAATGTTGGGTTGTGACTGCGTTGGGGTGGGGAAACGTCCGCGTTGCCGGCCGACCCGAGAGAAGTCTTCCCTGCGACGGCGGGCGGGAGCGAACCTGGAATTCTGGAATTGAATAGAGATATCGATGTCGTAACCGGCGGTGCCGGGTTCATCGGGTCGCACCTCGTGCGTGGTTTGCTCGAACGGGGCAGGTCGGTGCGGGTGATCGACAACTTGAGCACCGGCAGGCTGGAGAATCTCGCGGGGCTCGAACAGCTCTATCCCGGCCGCTTCGAGTTCTGCGAAGCCGACATCCGGGACCGGGACGCACTCGACTCCCTGTTCGACTGCGCGTCCAGGGTCTTTCACCAGGCCGCGATGGTCTCGGTCCAGAAATCGGTCGAGGATCCCGGACTTTGCCACGACATCAACGTCACCGGCACGCTGAACGTGTTTCAGGCGGCCCGCCGGGCCGGTGTGGAGAAGGTCGTCTTCGCCTCGACCTGTGCCGTCTACGGCGATGACCCCGAATTGCCCAAGCGGGAGTCGATGCGGGTGGTGCCCAAGTCCCCCTATGCCGCCGGCAAGTACATGGACGAGCTCTATGCCGCGTTGTTCGGAGACCTCTACGGATTCCCCATTGTCGGGTTGCGCTACTTCAATGTCTTCGGTCCCCGACAGGATCCCGCCTCCGACTATGCTGCCGTAATACCGATCTTTACCAGCCGAATGCTGTCGGGGAGGCCCCCGGTCATCTTCGGAGACGGTGAGCAGACGCGCGATTTCATTTACGTCGGAAACATCGTCGACGCCAATCTGGCGGCTGCGGTGCATGCTCCCGCCGGCGCCGTGATGAACATAGGCACCGGTCGGAGCTACAGTCTCAATGAACTCGTGTCGATCTTAAATGACGTCATCCAAACGACTTGGCGGCCTGAATACCGGGAAGCCAGGCGGGGCGATGTCAGACACAGTCGGGCCGATGTCGAGCTGGCGGAGCAGTTGATCGGCTTCAAGCCCGCGGTGGCGTTCGGGGATGGACTGCAGCGCACCGTGGACTCTTTTCGTTCCGCGGACAAGACGAGAGAGAGCACCTTATGACACTGAAAGAGAAGATCTCGAATCGAGAGGCAAAGGTCGGTATCGTGGGTCTGGGTTACGTCGGACTGCCGCTCGCCATGGAGATGATTCGGGCCGGCTTCGAGGTCCACGGAGTCGACGTCGACGACCGGAAGGTCTCCGGTCTGAATGCCGGACGCTCGCACGTCCTGGACGTTCCCGCCAGTGCGGTCGCCGACGGCGTCAAGCGGGAAAAGTTCAAGGCCTACACCTCTTACGATCCCATCGCCTCGGTCGACTGCGTGAGCATCTGCGTTCCGACTCCGCTGAAGAAAACCCGCGACCCGGACATCAGCTTCGTCACCCAGGCCGTCGAAGGCATCCTGGGCCACTTACACTCCGACATGCTGGTCGTCCTCGAGAGTACGACCTATCCCGGAACCACGGATGAGATCGTGCGCACGGAGATCGAGAAGGCGGGTTATACCGTCGGCAAGGACGTCTATGTGGCTTTCTCCCCGGAGCGCGTCGACCCGGGCAACCCGCAATACGGGACGCACAATACCCCCAAGGTCATCGGGGGCGTCACGCCCGAGTGCACGGCGATGGCCCAATTCTTCTATGAACAGGTCATCGAAAGGGTGGTTCCGGTCTCGTCGACACAGTCGGCCGAAATGGTCAAGTTGCTCGAGAACACCTTCCGCGTCGTCAATATCGGTCTGGTCAACGAAGTCGCCGTGATGTGCGACAAGCTCGGAATCTCGGTCTGGGAGGTCATCCAGGCCGCGTCGACGAAGCCGTTCGGCTTCATGCCCTTTTATCCAGGGCCGGGTTTGGGCGGGCACTGCATCCCGATCGATCCCCTCTATCTGTCCTGGAAGCTCAAGTCGCTCAACTACAATGCGCGGTTCATCGAGCTGGCCAGCGAGATCAACACCGAGATGCCCGAGTACTGCGTGAACAAGATCGCCAAGGCTCTCAACCGGTCTCGGAAGCCGGTCAACGGCTCCCGGATCCTGGTCCTCGGTGTCGCCTACAAGCGGGACGTCAGCGATACGCGCGAATCGCCGGCTGTCGATATCATCCAGCTCCTCGAGGCCGACGGCGCGCTCGTCGACTATCACGACCCGCACGTCCCGCAACTGCGCAGCGATCACGGTCCGACGGAGCTGCTCAAACAGTCGGTTGAGCTGTCGGCCCAGACCCTGGCGGCCTACGACATCGTCGTCCTCGTGACCGACCACACTGCGGTCGACTACGACCTGATCCAGAGATCGGCGAAGCTGATCTTCGACAGCCGCAACGCGTTCAAGGGGAAGCATGACAACGTGGTGAAGCTGTAGGAGGGGCATTGACCAACCAAAATGGTGGGGGCATACTCGCCGTATGAGGCAGGTGAATTTGTACGAGGCCAAGACGCGCCTGTCCCAGCTCATCCGGCAGGCCATGTCGGGCGAAGAGATCGTTATCGCCCGGAAGGGAAGGCCCGTCGTGAGGTTGGTACCCTATCGCCGTTCTGAGTCGGTCGGTTCCGGCTTCCTGAAGGGCAAGGTGCGCTGGTCCGACGACTTCGACGCGCCGCTCGATGATCTGGGCGAGTACGTGTGAACATCCTCCTCGACACGTACGCCTTTCTCTGCCTTTCGGAGGATGTGTCTTTACTCGGCCGCCGGGGCCAAGACCTCACCGATCGCGAAGACAGTCGTGTCTTCCTGAGCCTCTGCTCGATTTGGGAAATGGCAATCAAGCTCAAGCCAGGCAAACTCGAGCTCGATGTGTCACTCGAGGAGACCGTGGATGCAGGCGTTGATGCGGGTCTGCGGATTCTCGGGCTAAAGAAAGAGGCAATCTCTCGTACCCTGTCGCTCGATCTGGCCCATCGGGACTCTTTCGATCGAATCCTGGCGGCACAGGCCTTGACGGAAGACATGGTTTTTCTCTCCCGTGATGCGGCCGTGGACATCTGGCATGTGGACCGCGTCTGGTGAGGGAGAAGTCGATGCCTGAATTCTCGATCATCATCCCCGTTCGCGACGAAGCGGCCACGCTGAAAGGTTGCTTGGAAGCTCTTCAGTGCCAGACCATCGGACGCGACCGCTTCGAAATCATCGTCGTGGACGACGGTTCATCGGACGGATCGACCCGGATCGCCGGTGAGGCCGCAGACCAGCTGATCCGTCTGGACGGAGAGGGAGCTGCCGTCGCGCGAAACCGGGGATTTGCAGTGTCTTCCGGATCCCTTACCGTCTTTCTGGACGCCGACTGCATCCCGTCTCCCGACTGGCTCGAACGGATGGTTGCGCCTCTCTCCGATCCGGAGGTGGGCGGAACCGTCGGCCGCTTCGTTTCGGATCAGCGGAATTGGGTGGCACGCATGGTCCAGCTGGAACTGGATCGCCGTTACCTGCGCCTGGAGAGGTTTCGCGACATCGATTTCGTCAATACGGCCACCTGCGCCTTTCGCCGTGAGGTGCTGCCCGACCCGCCTTTCGACGAGACCTTCAGGAAGCTCGAAGACCTCGAGCTCTCCTTCCGGCTGGCGGGTGCCGGAGTCCGAATGCGCTACGTCTCGAATGCCGTCGTCAGCCATCAGCATCCCGAGTCGTTGTTGTCCTATGTCCTGCGCCGATTCCGCTATGGGCGGTTCTCGACCCTCCTTTACCGAAGATACTCCTCCAAGATCGTGGCCGACTCGAGCACGCCTCATACGCGGCGTCTGCAGTTGATCTTTCTCGCTCTCGCCTTTCCGGTCTTCATCGTCAAGTGGTGGGCCGGCCTCATCCTGCTGGCACTCTCACTCGCCTGCTCAGCCGCGACCGTCTCCGCGGCCTTCACGCGTTCTTTCGGACTTGGGCTGCTTTCGCCGCTTTTCGTGGTTGCCGGAAACCTGGCGTTCCTGTCCGGCACAGCGCTGGGCCTGGCGACGTCGTTACTGCGAAAGGATTCCAGGGCAAAGGATCCGAGACAACGTTTCGCCGCCGGACGGGGGAGGTAGGAATCGGAAACTCAATGTCGATTTCTCCGGAAGCTGGGAGTCGGGAAACGGGAGAAAGGGAATTCGGAATTCAGAATTCAGAATAGGTTCAGACACAGTTACGAGTTCCGGGTTTCGAGTTTTGGGGGCGTGTGCGCAATGACCCCGGTCGCTCGCCGACTTGTCCAGTCCATGAACGGGACCTCAGCGGTTCGACCCCACGCGGCGGACGCAGCGCACGCAACGGGGCCTTCCGGGTTCGGAGCCCGTGGCGGTCGTTGCGGACGCTGCGTGGAATCGGTTCTGCACGTCTCGCCGAGATGGCCGCAAGTTCGGGGGGCGAAAAGATTTCGGCAACACGCCCTCGCGGGAGTTACTGGGAAGGTATCGGAGAGGTCCGAGCCCGCCAACGACACCAAGCTTGCTTGAATTGGGCCGCGGCCGGATAATGTCGCCGCGTGGCCTTTGCGATCGGATTTGCGGCCAGCCTCGTGCTGGCCTTTTTTTTACAGGGAACCCGGGAGAATCCCCGCCGTTTGGGGGGCATTGCGGTGCTCGGCGGCATGCTGCCCGCAGTGGCGGTCGGTTCCGGTTCGCCCGCCTTTTATACTCTGCGCGTTTTCTGGCTCTGTCTCGCTCTGCTCTTCGTCATGGGAGTGATCGATGACTGGATCACCCTGCGTCCACTGACGAAATTGTTCTGGCAGCTTGCCGTTGCCGTTGTTTTTCTTTCGCTGACGTCGCCCGACACCTGGGGTGGCGATCTCGTTGATTTGCTCGGGGGGCTGGCCTATCCCGTCTGGCTCCTCTGGATCGTAGGGATCACCAATGCGCTGAACCTTCTCGATAATATGGATGGCCTGACTCCGGGGGTCGGAGCCATAGGAGCCCTCGGCTTCTGGTGGTTGGGGCTGGGCGCCGGGTGGATACTCATTCCGCTCTCCGGTGCGCTGTTCGGATTCCTCTGCCTGAACTTCTATCGGGCGAAGATTCATCTGGGCGACGCGGGCAGCCACCTCGTCGGTTTCAGTCTGGCCGTGCTGCCGCTCTATGGTGCCACCACGAGTGCTCTCTGGTTGGTCCCGGTCATTCTCGCCATTCCGATCTGTGATACAGCCTTCGTCACGCTCACCCGCCTGCAGCGGGGTGTTTCGCCGTTTCAAGGAGGAAAGGACCACCTTTCCCACCGGATGGTGGGCTTCGGTGTCGTCCCACCGGTAGTTGCGGCCGTGTTCCTTGCGGGAGCGGCCGTTCTAATCGCTCTGGCCGCTCTCCTGGGTGGCGGCTGAGGAGTGGGTGGAGTGGAGGATCAGGAGCGCGGACAGGGATGCGTCGTCGGCGGATGGAAACATCTCGATTGCGAGATTCGAAACGTGAAGCGGACTTAACGCGGGGCGGCTGGTCCGAATGGGATTCGTCTGATGTCACTCTCGGCTGAGCTGGTCTGTGCGGGGCTTTTCGTCGTAACGCTCCTTCGCCCCGCCGTCGGGGTCGGTCTGTGGGTCGCCCTCATCCCTTTGCTGGATTACGCCTTCAATGCCCCTCAGTTCTCCTACGACACGCTCACCGTCTTTGCGGCGACGCTGGCCGGGGCCGTTCTCCTTAGACAGTTCCGGGCCGGTCCTGCATTTTGGCGGCCGCTCCTCCTGTTCTGCGGATTCCTGGGCCTGTTGCTGAGTGTGAGCATCGCCCATTATTGGTCAATCTTGGCGGTCTACCCGCGCCTCGGACTCGACAACCTGTTCGCTGCGGACCAGCTGAACCCGTTCGTCTTCTTCGGAAAGACCACCGTCTGGGCGATTGCCGCCGTCCTGTTTCTGGGTCTGGTCCGGATCTGTCGGGAGTCGGAGAGTGAGCGCCGGATTTTGCTCTTCCTGGTCTGGGTTCAGGCACCGGTCTACCTGGGAGTGCTTGCCTTCGATTTCATTCGAAATGGCAAGCCGTTTCCCGGGACTTTGTTGTCGAGTCTCCAGCAGTCACAACCCGGGCTGTTCGGGATCTTCAACGAGCACAACACGTTCGCTTCGTTCTTCCTGCTGCATGCCTTTCTCCTGATCGGAGGAATCATTGCCGCCCGTTCCTGGCGAACGCGATCCCTCGCTCTCCTCATGTTGGGCACCTACGCCATGCTCATCGCGTTTTCGCTTTCCCTGACCACAGTGGCGGCATTCGGGCTGTCCGGCGCAGTGGTCCTCCTGGTCCTGGTCTGGCAGCATCGCCGAGGTCGGCACGAAGTCGGCTTGAAACGGTTCGACCGGCGTCTGGTCCTCGTCGGCCTGGTCATGGTGGCCGCCGTCGGTCTGGCGGGTCTCTACATCGGACACCGGCAGGTTGGTCACGCCGTCACGAGCCGCGTAAACGATGCGACCTGGCAAGGAATCAGGTCGGCGTTCTACGAGCGCCGGGGTTACGGGTGGCGGGTCGCCACCGAGATGATCGGTGACTACCCGTTCCTGGGGATCGGCCTGGGGCGGTTCTATCTCGAGTTCCGCGATTATCGCGAGCGGCTGGGAACCGAGGGAGCGGGTTGGTTCTTCCAGCATACTCTGCATGAAAACGCCCACAACTACTTTCTTCAGGTTGCTGCCGAAGGCGGCCTGGTGGGCCTGGTTCTACTGATCTGGTTCCTGGCCCGCATCTTCAACGGCGCCTTCAGGGGGCCGCCCGAATCCGCCGCCGCGGCATATGGGCTCATAGCGATGATATCTGTCTCGTTACTCCAGCATCCCCTGCTCGTCGAGGCGCTCTTCTTTACGACCGTACCAGTGGCAGCTCTGGCCGCGGTTCCCGGCTCCCGTTTGTCGTTGCCACGGCGCTGGTGGGGAGGCGTCCTCCTCGGGCTCACGCTGATGGGCACCATCATCGACTTCCATCACGCGGCGGGTCGCATGCCGAAGGAATTCGAGTACGGTCTGTTTGGAGTCGAGCAGGGCCCTGTCGGACCCTACCGGTGGACCGGGCCGATCGCACTGAAGCGAGGGCCCTGGCTGAAGGGGGAGGAGCGCTTCCAGGTCCGACCGGCGGTTGCGGGCCTCGAGGCCTTTCCGTTGATGGTCCACTTTCGCACGCTGAACCACGACAAACAGCTCGTTTCCTGGGCCCCGGTTGAGCCCGATTGGGTGCCTTTCGAGCTCTCACTCGATCCGGGAGATCTGCTGGCGATCGATTGCTCCAGGGTGCTCCGGCCTCCCGGCGAATACCGAACTCTGGGTATCGCCATCACGGTCGGTCCCGACAGCGGCTTCAGGCCCCCGCCACTCAGGGTCCGCAAGAATCCAACTGCTGAAGGGAAGTTGCGATAACGGTTCACCGACAATCCTGTTACGGTGACCTTCTTTGAGCAAGACGGCTCGACTCACGTTCATCGCGAGACCGTGCCGCCCCGGACCCGTACCACCGTTGCCATCCATTTGGACGCTGCTTCGGAGATCGGGTCAGGCCGGCGGTTCGCCTATCGGATCCGCTCGACGGAGCCAATCGTGGCGGAGCGGACCGTCAAGTTCCACAACCAGGCAGGGGATGCACCAGTCCATGGGGGTCATCGAGTAGGTCAGGAAACCGGGCTTTGCCTGGCTGTCGATTGCGGACCGGAATGCGTCTCTGCAGCGCGGGACAGTTCGCCGACGACATATCCTCGCAGAATGGACCCCACCCGTTCGAGGCCGAAGTGCTCGACCGCCCTTCGTCGACCTCGGGCGACCAACTCGCTTCGCAGTTCCGAATCGGAAACCACCCGGTGGATGGCGGCGGCGAATAATCCGGGCTCCTTCGAATCGACCAGGACCCCTGCCTCGCCCAGTGTCTCCGGGACGGCGGCGGCGGCATAGGCGACGACCGGCTTTCCGAAGTGGAAGCTCTCCAGAATCGGCACACAGAACCCCTCATGTTCGCTTGCGCTGACGAAGACGTCGCCGGCCAGGTACCTCGAAGTCAGTTCCGATCGGTCCACGTAGCCGACGAAGTGTGCTTTTCGAAGTCGGAGTTGATCCGCCAGAGCCAGCAGGTGGAGGGCGTAACTTCCCATTCCGGCCTCGGAACCGACCCAGACGAAGCGGCTGTCGGCATTGAAGAAGCGCTGGTAGACGCTGAAGACCTTTAGCAGGTCCTCGGCTCTCTTGTTCGGGACCAGACGCCCGACGAAAAAGAGTGTGGTCGGGCCGCGACCTCGAATCCAGCGGGCGCGAATCCGCTCCTTCAGTCCGACTCGGAGTTTCCGAGGATCGAAGAGGATCGGCAGAACAGCAGTCCGGGGATAGCCCAGCAGCTCCAGTTCCCGCCGGTTGTAGTCCGAGACCGCCAGTGCCAGTGAGAAGGCGTGCCGGATCCTGCCCAGTTCCTCCCGACCCTGATCGAGTTGCGCGGAGATGTCCGGGCGGTACTCGCGATAGAACGAGGAGGGCGTGATGTTGTGATAGATCATCACCTTCGGGTAGTCCTGGTCCAGAACCGCCCCAGTCGCGGGGCTTCCGATGGAAAAGTGGTAGATCAGCAGATCGCATCTCCGGGGGTCGAGTTCCGACAGGCGCCTGCATTCGTGCCGTGTCTCCGGATGGATGTGTTCGGCCCAGCAGTAGATTTCTGATTGACACCCCCAAGCGCGGAGCAGCCTCTGGATATTCCGGGCCTCGTCCGAGATCGCGTCGGCCGGCGCGAATCCGGCAGTCACCTGATGTACGATCGCTCCCTGCAGGTTGCTCATCGGTCCACGTGCCTTCCGGCCGGCAGACTGTCGAGCCATTCTCCGAAACGGCGGACCAGCGGCTGCCAGGCAAAGGAACGGCGAACGAAATCGGCTCCGCTTTGGGCGAGCATTCTGCGCAGCCCGGGTCGTGCCTCGAGGTGCTCCACAGCTGCCTCGAACTCGAAGTAGTCCCCGTATCCGACACCTCCCTGACCCCGCAGGGCAAAGTCCCGAGTGACCGGGCAGGCGTGGTTGACCAGAACCGGCGTTCCGCACAGCCAGGCCTCCATCAGTACGATGGAGAAGCTCTCGTTGACGGAAGGCACGCAGAGAAGGTCGGCGGCCGCCAAGGCGTCGTGCTTGTCGGCTGCCGGCAGGAAGCCCACGTCGTGGACTCCCGCGCAGCGCGCCTCGATCGAACCGGGTCCTGCCAGCACCAACTCCAGTTTCCGTGCCGGGTTGCGGGCCCGGAAACGCCGGTAGTACTCGATCAGGGTATCGGTCCCCTTGGTCGCATCCCGTCGACCCACGTACAACAGAAAGGGGCGGTCGATTCCGTACTTCGTGCGGAAGCGGGTCGCACTGCCGGCAATCTGGCCGTCCATGCCCACTCCAAGCACGATCTGGGGGATGCACCGGACGCGGTAGAGCTTCTGGGCCAGTCGCTGTTCAGGGACGGAGTTGAACACCAGCCCCTGGACCCCCTCGATCCGGCGACGCATGCAATCCATGCGGGCATACCCCTCGTCGTGGAGGCAGGGGAGCAGCAGAGCACGATGGCCTGCGGCCTCCATTCCGAAGTAGGACGTACCGAACGGATAAGGCAGAAAGATAAACCAATAGCGGTCGCGGTGACTGCTGATGAAGCGCATCATCTCGTCGCTGTTGGGCCCTTCACGATAGAAGGCCTCTTCTTCAAACGGGCCGACGGGAAGTCCCTCGAGGAGCTTCTGGTTGATCCGGTTGAAGGTCGTGTGGTTGCCGGAGGTCAACGGAAACCGCAGGACCCGGATGTTATCGACCCGGCTCTCGCCCGATGGGTAGTGAGGCCGGTTCCAGTCGCTGGCCAGCTCGCGGATCGTCGTCGTGAGGACCTGGACATCCCAGTCGGCTCTCTGTAGCTGTCTCGTCCACTGACCACACAGCATTTCAGCACCGCCGGGGATGCCGGGCCCAAACCAGGGCATCACGAAGGCCAGTCGTCGGTCCGAAGTCACGATTCGCGCTCCCCGCTATTGGCCGATTGACGCCGCATCGCCGCATCACCGCGTCGGTCCGATACCGTTTGCAGGGCGCGCTGGTAGGCTGTCTCGACCCGGCTCCAGCGAAAGGCCCGGCGGACGTGCCTGAATCCGCGTAGTCCCATGCTGACGCCAAGCGCCGGCGAGCGAACCAGAATCCGGACGGCCTCCGCAAAAGACTCCACGTCCTGGTACATGAGACCGGCCTGGCTGCGGATACACTGGCCCCTCAGCACCGGACTCGTGGCATTGACGATCGTCGGTACTCCAAAGGACCATGCTTCCAGCAGCACGAGTGAGAGGCTTTCGAACGGGGAGGGGACGACGAGCGCGACGGCATTGCGAATGAGGGCCTGCTTCCTCTCCTCCTCCACGTACCCGAGCGCGTGGACTCTCGGGTTTTGAGGAATCTGCATGTTGACGCGCCCGACCAGCAGAAGGTCGACGGGCGGCAACGAGGGAGGCGGATATTGAAAAAAGGACAGAAGCTCCCCGCAGCCCTTCATGTGGTCCACCCGACCCAGGTAGAGGAGGTAGGGACGCGGCCAAATCGGTTGCTTCGGGGGGACGGGCGACTGATCGACACCGACCCCTCCGCAGACGAGGAATGACGCCGAAGGATGGAACCGCTCGACTACGAGCCGTTTCTCTTCGATCGTCGAGAAGAGGATGAAGCGGCAGCTCCGGAACACCTCTCCAAACAGCGGGAGTTGAAGCGTCGGTTCGTCATGGACGGCCGGCACGAGCGCTGCCCTGGACCCGGCGGCCTTCATCCCGAAGTAGGTTGTTGCATAAAGGTAGCTGAAAAAGACAACAAGATCGAAGCGCTCCAGGTTCACCGTCAGGAACCGCAGCAGATCTGAAGAAAACGGACCCTGCGCTTTCATCCATGCCCGCTGCTCTTCGAGGTCCGGAGTTCGTGTCGGGTCGAGGATCGTGTCGGTGCGGCGGGCGAACGCTGCGGGATCTCGGGTGAAATCGACGCTGAAGCGTCGCACCGGCACGCCGTCGACCGTCTCTCGTTCTTCCGGGAAGGAGTCCGCCCACGTCAAATAGTCGCGGGCCCGCGTGGTCAGGACCTCCAGGTCCCATTGAGCGATCATGCGCTCGGCTACGGCCTTGCAGTGGACTTCGATGCCGCCCCCCAAATCCACACCGTAGCGATGGATCACGAAAGCGACTCTGGGACGCGGACGTGGGTTCATTTTCTTCCGACGACTGCAAAATCCTGGCTGCCGTAGACCAGCCGGTTCAGGCCGTCGAAAGCGGCATTGAGCGACTCGAATGCCGAGCCCTCAACTCTTGGCAGGAGCCAGAACTCTTCCGGCGGACTTCCGAAGAGTACCTCGACGGAACCGAAACCGAGATCCTTGAACAGAAACTCGAGAAAGATCGGGTGATAGGGTCGGACGTGAGTCGGGTCGAGGTACAGGCCGTGCGCGTGGGTGAAGAGGGATCCGGGGTTGGGGGTCTCAACGAGGAGTACACCTCCACTCTTCAGGCGAAGTCGGGCCAGGATCAACAGCCGGAGACAGGACGAGAGGTCCAGATGCTCGATGACCTGCGTCAGGACGATGCCTCCGAGACTCTCCGGCTCGAGGCTTTCGAGGTAGGGTATGAGGTCCCCTTCCATTACATCGAGGCCCTTGTCCCGGCATTCGACGACCATGCGACGATTGGCGTCGAGCCCGCGTGACTCGATGCCTGCGTCGCGAAGCAACTCCAGGAACTCGCCCCGGCCGCATCCCAGGTCGAGTACCGGTTCCGTATGTTCGAAGAACTGGACATATCGGAGCATGGACGCACGAATCTGGTCTCCCGTACCTCTCACCCGGTCCTGAAATCGCAGATAGTCAAAGGGGAGCTCCGGCTGCCGTGCCTCGGCCGACTCGGGGGGTGCCGGCGTGGACGAAGGATGTTCCATCGCGGACCGCTTCGAAACGAACGCCTCGAAGGCGGCCTCGCGGTCCCGCTCGCCGAGAAACCAGTTGAAGTCGTCGATCAGATCGACGATTCGCGCCTGTTCGCGGACGACCTCGCTGAGCGCCTGTGCCACTGCTCGGTTGAACTGCATCTGCGGTACCGTGAACGGCTGAATCAGTCGGAGAATGAAGCGCTTGACGCCGGCGAGGCGTGTTCCCGGAGGGATTTTGCCCGCCGACAGCGACAGGTTGGCCAGTTCGGAGCCGAGCTGATTCAGGTCCACTCCCGACAGAGACGCGCCTTTGTGGGAAGTCGCACGCAGTTCCGCTGCGGCAGCTGCGAATTCCGGATCCTCACGCCGCCGCCGTTCGGCTTCGTCGTGAATCTCCTTCATGACCTCGGAAAGGTTGATCTCCGCCATGCGGCGCATTGTACTACAGCGGGTTGTCACGCCTGCGGGACGGTCGAACTGGTCCGGTTCTGTACGAGTTCCGCAAGTAGATGGCCCTTCAGAATGGAGGCGACTCGCTCTGCCCCGAAGTGTTCGGCTGCACGTCGGTGGCCTCGTGTAACCAGTTCGGTCCGCAGTTCCGGATCGGACAGAACTCGATGGATGGCAGCGGCGAAGATCTCGGGGTCTTTCGAAGGCAGCAGGAGACCGGCGTCGCCGACTGTCTCGGGGACGGCGCCCGCCCTGTAGGCAACGACCGGCCTGCCGAAGTGGAAGCTCTCCAGAATCGGGACGCAGAAGCCCTCGTGTTCGCTCGCGCTGGTGAAGACATCCCCTGCCAGATACCAGGAGGTGAGTACCGATCGGCTCGCATAACCGACCAGTCTTGCCTGCCGGATTCCGAGACTCTCGATCAGGCCAAGGAGGTGGTCGGCATAGAGTTCCACGCCGCCGGCCGAACCCACCCAGACGAACCGGCTCCGGCGATCCCAGAACCGCTGGTAGAAGCTGAAGGCTCGAAGAAGGTCCTCCGCACGCTTGTTGGGAGCCAGCCTTCCAACGAAGAAGATCGTTGTCTGGCCCCGGCGGTTATTCCACCGGGCACGCGCCCGTTCCCGGAGTCCTACGGCCAGGCGACGGGGATCGAACAGGATCGGCAGGACGGCCGTTCGGGGGTAGCCTGTCGCTTCCAGCTCCCGGCGGTTGAATTCCGAATCGGCGAGTGCCAGGGAAAAGGCATCCCGGATCGTACGCAGTTGATGTCGCCCCCGGTCCAGCTCATCCGCCACTTCGGGGTTATACACCCGGAAGTACCAGGAGGGGGTGACGTTGTGGTAGACCATCACCTTCGGACAGCCATGTTCCAGAACCGAACGTGTAGCCGGGCTCCCGATCGAGTAGTGGTAGATCAGGAGGTCGCAGGCGTGCGTGTCGAGGTCCGTTACGGGCCGGCACTCATGGCGCGTTCGAGCATGGATGGACTCGGCCGAGGCATAGATCTCCGAATGACACCCCCAGCAGCGCAGGACCTGACGGATGTTGCGTGCTTCGTCCGAGATGGCGTCGGCCGGGGCGAAGCCGGCTGTGACCTGGTGAATCGTCGCACCTTTCAGAGGATCCATCCCTCCGGCTACCTTTCAGAAAGGGATGCCATGGTGGAACCGCGGCGGTCAGAGCCCGTGGTGTTTCCCCTTCAGGAAATCCGCCACCACGCGCAGGCCCTTCGTCAAGCGCCATGACGTTGATTTCTGGATGGCTGCCAGCGCGGCCCGAGCAGCCTCCAGTTCCCGTTCCATCTTCCGCTCCCAGGCATCTTCGAGCTCCCTCTGCCGCTTTTCCTGATCGGGGCCGATCCTCGAACGGGGGGGCTTGTCGTCGGAACGTCGACCGACGACGGTGAAGGAAGGCACGTCCACCCATTTCTCCGGATCCTTCCTTCGCTGGAAGTGGAACCAGCAGTGGGTGTGAGTAAAGCCCAGGACCTGGAGCATCCGTTCTACGGCGACCGGTGTCAGAGCCCACCAGTTGACCAGATCGGGGCGCATTTCCGGATGGAATTCCAGGATGGCCTGACCCGGCAGGTACGAGACTCTCTGCAGGACTTCGGTCACGATGATGGCCTGGTCGGTGATTTTCGACGCGGCATGCAACGCCCCGAAGGGATGGCTCAAATGGAGAAGGATGCTCCCAAAGGTCGTGACATCGAACCGGCCCAGATCCGGAGGAGGATCGTAGATGTCGGCATAAACGACCGCCGCGTTTCCGCCGCACATGCGCCGCAGATACCACCAGCTGTTGCGGATCCGGGTCTGAAACTCGATTCCCGATTTCCGATGGGTTTCGAGGTCGACCGAGTGCAGGGGAACGAGATCGGGGGCCTTGCCTGGGGGCAGCTCGAAGGCGACGACCCGGGCGCCCTGCTTTTCCAGGTAGAATGTCAGGTATCCGCTCGCAGGTCCGAATTCGAGAAGACGGCATCCGCTCAGTTCGACCTGACCGAGGTAATCCGTCTCCCTCCCCCGGAGATCCCAGAAGCCGCTGTGAAGGCGGTCTCCCTCCGCAACGGAATGATAGAAGATGCAGTCCTTCTCGGAGACGTCGGAATGGGCTTCCAACAGCCGTTGCTGGAACGCTTCGGTCAACTGGCCGGCGTACTTTCTCTGCACCATTTCCGGCGACCGGTACAGTTCCATGAGTTTCTGGATTTGCATGCGACCTGACAGAATATAGAGGAGGCGCCTGACGCCGGTCAACGCACACCGGCGGCCATGGGCAACCCCCAGACCTTGTTTTCCGATTTACGGTTTACGATTTCGATGGCGCGATTTCGAAAGGCGTGCGTGTCACGGATGGAGAGAGGGAAGCGGGGGCTCGACGGTATAGAAGACCGTGAACCTGCCGATCGTCTCGCGCCGAGCGGTGCGCTGCTCCCGGGCCAGCCGATCGGAGAATTCGTCGGTCTCATTCCCCCAGGTGACGTAGGCTGGATACGGGTTCCGGGTGACTTCCCGGGTGTAGTCAGGGTAGCGGTTGAGGACGACCTGGAAGGCCGTCGACCCGACCAGCGGAGGGGGCGTGTACGGATCCGGCGTACTTTCGAACATCACCCGGTAGGTGATCCAGTAGTTGGCGTAAAAGTGATCCAGGTCGTGCTCCTCGAGGAAGTGGATCAGGGATGCCGTCGGCTCGTCGAAGATCGTGTTGAAGACGGGGGCCGGAGTTTCCAGCGCCCCGACCATCGCCGTCATTCCGACTGTCAGGGGCAGGGCCACCGCCAGGGTCGTCGAGTAGCTGAGCAGGCGCATTGCTGCCCAGGCCAGCACCAGCGGAAGGCTGCAGTAGAGACCGGCCAGGTAGCGGGGTTCGGCAGCGAACCAGGAGAAGCTGCTGGCGGAGAAGAGGAGCGGACAGAAGACCAGCTGAAGGCTGATGGCCAGGAAAGCCGGGCTGTGAAACCGGTCTCGGATGCCCATGAACAGAAAGACCGCCACACTCAGAGCGTACGCATAGACCGTGAACTTGGAGAAAAACGGGACGATGTCCTCGGTGTGAAAGCCCCAGTGTGCACCGGTCAGTACCGGGAACGCCACGACGAGGAAATTCCTGATCCCACCGAGAATGCCGAAATGCTGGGCATGCAGAGAAAACGGCGGGAGCGTCCGCGTTGAGAAGACGAACACCCAGTAGGGAAGGGAACCCAGCAGCGCTCCCGGAATGGCCGGTGCCAGCGTCCGCCAGAGATGAGAAATCGGTCGACCCCGGGCCGAAGGGGATCTCAGTTCCTGTATCAGGATGAAGAGTCCTGCCGGAAACAGAGTGAGGGCCGTCGCATAGTAGGTGTACCAGCCGAATCCGGCCAGGATGCCCCAGAGAAAGTAGAGCAGGCGCCGTCGCGGCGATCGTGTCGCTATGACGGCGAGCCAGATCGCAAAGACCGAAATGGCCAGAGCTTCTCCATGAGGTCCGCGCTCGCGCGTCCCGAGAATGCAGAGAAACGAGGGGGCCGCCAGACTGACGAGGAAGACCGCGATCATGGCGGTCAGCCTGTCGAAAAGGTCGCGACCCAGCAGATAGAGTCCGAAGGCGAACAGGACGTAGTAGAGAAGCGCGGTCAGCTTGAGGCCGAGGAACTGAGATCCGGATGCCAGCGTAAAGAAGGTGGCGGTGAGAACCCCGAGACATCCTCCATAAGACTCGTGCGTGATGAACAGATGGAACTCGCCCTTCTGGATGAGGCGGAGGACCATCAGCCCGAGATTGGCTTCGTCGGAACAGAACCAAAGGTCCGAGAACTTCCACAGGAGAAACGAACGCAACGCCACTCCCCCCAGAATCAGCAGTGAGAGGATGGCCAAACCTGCCGGTCCGCCTGGAAACGTCGACCTCCTTGAGTCGGCTCGATGATGGCGCATCTCAGCGACCACTCCCCGGAGGCAGAAAGACGATGAAGCGGCCTACCCGAGTCGGAGTAAAGTCAGGCGGCGGTTCGAGTTGTCGGGTGATTTGGCTGTAGAGAGGGCCTTCCAGCCGGATGTAGGCGACCTTGTCCGCATTTGAAACGGTCTTCCAATAGGGTTCGTAACGCATGGTGTCATCCCGAACCGGCGTGGCAATGATGCGCTCGCCGCTTTCGAACGCCAATCGGTAGGCGACCCAGTACGAGGCGAAGGCGCGGGTCACGCCCTCTTTCAGCAGGAACGCCTCCAACGGTCGCATATCTTCCGTGTTCGTGTACGCAATGAATTCCTCCGCGGTGATCCGATAGGTCGTCACGAGGTTGAATCCAATCCAGAGCAGGGCTGCGAAGGGAACGAACCGCCGTCCCTTTCTGCCCAGGCAGATGAGGGCATCGACGACCAGAATGAAGAAAACGGAATAGAGAGGAATGAGATACCGGGGCTCATCCATGAACCAGGCCAGTCCACTGCACGAGAGTACGATCGGAAAGGACAGGGTGAAGAGCAGGAGCAGTTCTCGAGCCGCCGAGTGATCGGATGCCGCTCCACGTCCGCCACGGTATTCCGCCCGCACCTTGCGTGCCACGATTCCCACACAAAGGACCGCAAGGCCAACGAGCAGAATCGAAGCCAACGGGAACAGGTCCTGATGGCCCCAGTTGGGTCGAGCTCCGACGAGAATGGGCAGGCCCACCGTGAAGAACGTGAACAGATCCTTGAGCCAGGAGGATTGAGCGACGCCGGGCAGAGCGAGTGATGCCCAGTGGTGACCGATGTTGTAGACCCAGAAGGGCAGGCTTCCGGCCAGGAAAGCAAGAGTCAGCGACGGAAGATGCCGGATCGCGCGCCGTTCGTCAACGAGAAGCAGCATCACGGCGATCGGAAAGATATAGACGGCGATCAGGAACTGACTCCACCATCCCAGACCGAGAAGGAGCCCCAACCACGCGTACCGCGATCGCCGGTCGGGATCGCGCAGAATTCTCGCCGCGATCCAGAGTGCTGCAGCCCCAAACAGGAACGCGGGCATGTATCCGCGAGATTTCATGCTCCAGATCATGAGGAAGGCCGGTGAGCATCCCACCATCGCCGTGGCCCAGAAGGAGGCCGAACGCGGCAGAATCTCACGCGCAAGCCGCTGATGAATGTAGACGAACCCGAGAAACATCGTCAGCGGAACAAGCTTCAAAGCCAGCGGAGATGCTCCGAAAATCCACAAGGGGATGGCTGCGAGAACGGCTCCGATGGAACCCAGGTAGTGCTGGCCCCAGTAAAATACGGTCCACTCTCCCGAAAGCAGATGTCGGGCCATCAGACCGATGACAGCCTCGTCTGACTCGATGAGGCCGGCACGAAAGCGCCAGAGGAGCAGCGCCCTGGGAATGAGGACTACCCCGAAGAGAGCGACCCAGGGTAACCACCGCCGAATTTCAGAAGATCGTGAAGATCGAAGGAGTTTCACGCGCAGCGGACCATCTGAGTCATTCCGGCACTACGAAAAAAATCCATCCCAAGCAGGTCGAAACTCTACCACAGCCGGGTGGCTCAGGCAGCCGCGGCGTGTCCAGTCGGGCAAGCGGCGAGCGATGTCGCAACCGGGGATCAAATCGTCAGGGGCCACGTTCGAGGAGGTAGCGCCGGAGTTCCCAGTCCGGGCATCCTCCTGTTTGCTTGCCGCTCAGCGGACTCCAAGAGCCTGGTGGATGCCGGTCCGGTCGGAGAATCGCATGGTTCTTTCCACCACGATCGGAACATCGGAAGTGACCTGGGTACTGACCGATGTCGGTTCTACCTCATCGTTGACGTAGATCCGGGTCCGGCCCTTGGACGGAATGACGTAGTTTTTGAACACGTTCACGCCATTCTGCTGCTGAAAGCGCACCTGGACCTGCGCGCTCGTCGTAGACGGATTGTAGATGGTCACCCAGGTTTCGTAGCCGAATGCGGTGAAGCCTTCAGCCAGGTTCCACAGTTTCGTCGCAACCGGAGATCCGAGCGTATCTCCGACATCATTGCCCATGAACATGAATCGCTGAGCCACGATCGGCTGGTCCGCGTGAACTTCGATGGAGAAGAGGCGAGAGGAACCCATATCGCCCAGGCAGTTGACCGAGATCCGCCGCTCGGCTTCGATCGTCTTGACCCGGTTGATCGTTTCACCGTTGTCTGTGCGGTAGGTCACGGTCACGTTGGCGGGCGTGGTGCCGGGATTCATCATCTCCAGATAGGTCTGCCCCTGAACGGTGTCTCCGTCGGGAAAGTAGAAGGTCAGGCTCGGTGAGATCGCACCGATGTCGTCCGCGCCGCCGCGGCGAGAGTCGAAGTAGAAGGCTCGTTCCGCTGCCAGCGGCTGATCCGAAGTCACCTCGACCGACGCCCACTTGTTCTGCAGCACGGCATGCACCGGTATGGTGTACCGACTGGTTCTTCCGACCGTGTAGGTCTGCACAATCGGTGCCTGGTCGCTGGTGAAGAAGCGTGCCGTCACCTGGGCCGCCGAGGACGTGCTGGGATTGACCAGCAGAATGAAGTCCTCGTCGCCGGCCATCGTCCGGTTGGCCGGGAAGTAGAAAGTCCTGGCCGTCTGGATCGACCCGATGCTGTCGTGGGCGGAACTGGTGGACCAGGAGCTTTTCTTGAAATACATCGCCCGTTCTACGACGATCGGCATCTCCGCTTCCACCATCGTGCTGACGCTGTAGACGTCGGGTACCTCGCCATGGATAGCGACGGTCGTGCGGGAGCGGGGCAGGACCGTCTCATGGTACTCCTGCGTCGTACCATCCTGCTTGACGAAGGTTACAGTGATCGGGTTGGGCGACGACTGCGGGTTCTGGACGAGCACGTACGCTTCGAAGCCGAAGGTACTGCCTTCCGCCAGAAACCAGGACCGGCTCACCTCGGGCACATTGAGGGTCAGGCCGAAGTCCGCACTGACGGTTGCCGAAAGCTCTCCCTCGACCACACAGGCGTACTCGCCGTCGATCGCCGGTTTTCCGCCGATGGCGATTCCGTTCCAGGTGAACGAGTGGTGGCCGGCGTTCATGGCGGAGTTGAGCGTCGGACGGGCCACGACAGCGCCGAGCGCATCCTTGATGCTCACCGTAACCGTATCGGCGTGGGCAAGGTCGAACCCGATGGACAGGGTGTCGTTGATACCGTCGGCGTTGGGGGAGATGACACCCGGGCTGACATTGAGACCGCTCAGGAAGGGGTCCCTCGGCGGCGGAGGGAGCTCCACGTCCACTTCCGCATCGTAGCTGGCGGCCCCGTTGTCATCGCGACGAAAGCGACCCCAGGGCACGATATCTGCAGAGACCCCCATGGCACCCACGGGCTGCTCACCCACGGCGGAACCAGACTCGTGGAAGACGCGGACGCCTCCTGCGTCGGGATAGCCCGGAAAGTCCGAGCGCCCGTTGCCGATCAGGAGGTCGATCGTGCCGTCACCGTCGAAGTCCGCAATAGCCGGCGTCGACCAGGTGATCATCGGGGTGCCGCCGAGGTCCGGATAACCCGTTTCAATGGAATAGCCAGGTTCCTTGACGCCGGTCCGCGCGTCGAAGGCCGTGATGTTCCATCCTCCCCCGATGACCACCTCGAAGCGGCCGTCGCCGTCGATGTCTCCCACAACCGGAGAGCTGAAAAGCGCAAAGTCGCTCGGATTCTGTCCGGGTGAGGCGGGAGTATTGGTCCACCGGATCGTGCCGTTCGAGTTGATGCAGTGGATGTAGCCCTGCATGTCGCCTACGAATGTCTCCATCGTGCCGTCGCCATCGACATCCGCCAGTGCCGGGGACCCGAACACCTGGGCAAGTCCGGAGGGCAAACTCACACTCACCGGCCAGCCGGCGACCGGCGCGCCGTTCGTCTCATACGCGCTGACATATTGGCCTTTCCCCGCGCGATAGAAGATTCCCGTGCCGACGACGATTTCCGAATTGCCGTCGCCGTCGATGTCGCCCACGGCCGGAGACGACCAGACGACCTCATCCACGAATTGCGGCCAGCCGGCAACCTGGGTCCCGTTGTGATGAAACATACGAAGGTACCCGCCGCGGGGAACCGTGGAATCACCGCCGATGACGATCTCCAGGTCGCCGTCACCGTCGGCATCGAGCACGGCCGGGGACGACCAGACCGTGTCGGCGTTGTTGAACGGCCATCCCGCCACCACCGATCCGTCCTCCGCATTCCAGACGAAGATACGGTGCGACCACGCTCCGGCGATCACCTCGAAGGTTCCGTCACCCTCCAGGTCGACCACTGCGGGCGAACTAAACACCCCGTAGACGCCGTCTCCGGTCGAGACCCCAGTAAAGCGGGGCCAGCCGGGCAGGTTGTTGCCATGGTTGTCGAGGCCGTAGACGTATCCGTCGCCCGAGCCCACAAAGATCTCCAGATTGCCGTCTCCGTGGATGTCGACGAGGGCCGGAGTGGAGTTGACGAAACCGTTTGCCGTCTGGAAGATTCCCCCCTGAGAAATGGCGGTCGACTGATTTGCCAGTGTCTTGGGAAAACCGGGGGCTTCGGTCCCGTCGGGGTACCATGCATGCAGCTTGTTGTGCCCGTCACCGACGACCACGAGCATCCGTGAATCGCTCGCAAACAGCTTTCCGACCGCTACGCCCGGATGCTGGACCCAGATACCCGCATCGAGGATATCGGGTGACCCCGTGACGGCGGCGAAACCTGTCGTCATGCTGAGGCAGGGTATCAGAGAGAAGAGCAGCCGGTAGTTCATCTTCGGGTCCCCATCGGGGCGGATTTCGCAGCCCGCCCATCTCTTTCATCGTAACCTGCCTCCGCTTCTCAAAGAGTGTAACGACGATCACAATCCTCGGAGTGGATTGTCGAAACGATCGTCTCGCACTGGGAAGAAAAAGCGACTGCGAGTCTGCTTTGGAGTCTTTCCTCCCGCAGGATATGATTTCGCGAAGATGCTAGAAGGAAGGAAGATCGCGGTGGTTCTCCCCGCCTACAATGCCGCCCAGACCTTACGGAAGACGTTTGAGGAGATCCCCGGTCGGCTGGTCGACCATATTTTGCTGGTCGATGATGCAAGCTCCGATGACACCGTTGCGATAGCCCGGGAGCTCGGAATAGCGACGATCCTCCACGCTGCCAATCGCGGCTACGGGGCCAATCAGAAGACCTGCTATCGGGAGGCCCTCAAGACCGACGCGGATATCTTCATCATGCTGCATCCTGATTATCAGTACACGCCACGACTCATTCCTGCGTTCGCATCCATGATCCTCAGCGGAGAGTAC
Organism: uncultured Acidobacteriota bacterium; assembly: GCA_963823995.1. Lineage (GTDB taxonomy): Bacteria > Acidobacteriota > UBA6911 > RPQK01 > JAPXNP01 > JARRKC01. The sequence continues at coordinate 1,087,137 of CAWGNQ010000005.1, read as the reverse complement.
GACCTTGTGCTGGGGTCACGGATCCTGGGTGGAACGGCTTTGGCCGGTGGGATGCCGACGTACAAGTATGTGGCCAATCGCCTGCTGACGTTTCTGGAGAACCTGTTGGTCGGTGCCAAGCTTTCGGAATACCACACCGGATATCGTGCATTCTCGAGGGGAGTCCTGGAGCGACTCCCACTCCTGGAAAACTCGGACGACTTCCTTTTCGACAATCAGATTCTCGTCCAGGCCAGGAGTTTCGGTTACCGTATCGGCGAGGTGAGTTGTCCCACCCGGTATTTCGGTGAGGCCTCCAGCATCAATTTCCATCGTTCGGTTCGGTACGGCATCGGCGTCCTCTGGACCTCGGTCCAGTACAGACTCCAAAAACACCGTCTCGCCTCCTTCCGCATTTTTGATCCGGAAGGCAGAAGGCTGGGAGAAAATTGAGGAGATTTGTGAATCGTGATTTCCGATTTTCGAACCAGGGAACGGGACACGGGAGCGGGGATTCACGAGGCCATCCCACTCGGCGAGCCGGCAGCCTGGATTACTCTGGGCCTCCGGCCGCGCTCAAGTCCCGGAATCGACAAGTCTCAAGCCGACCCTTCCCCCCCTGAGCTGCCGGTCCAGGTAGTCCCAGGGAGTGCGTGTTACCATATCGGTCATGACAGCTCCCGGCCGCCGCCCACGTGCCCTCTTGGAGCTGATTTGGAGTCTCGCACTGCGCCAGCTCTACGGTCGCTACATCGGCAGCGCGATGGGGCTTTTCTGGACGGTCGTCCATCCTCTGATCACACTGGTCGTGTGGACCTTCGTCTTCTCCTACATCCTGAAGCTCCCCTTCAGCTCCGAAGGCGGTCTCGTGAATTCAGCCTTCTATCTGTTCTGCGGGCTGGTGCCATTTCTGTCGTTTCAGGAGACGGTGCAGCACTGCACGACTTCCATCACTGGGAATGCCGCACTGGTCAAGAATCTGGTGTTTCCGTCCAAGACCCTTCAGTTCTCGGTGGGTCTGGCCGCGCTGATCTCGGAGTTCATCGGGATCGGGATCCTGGTCGTGGGACTGGTCGTGACCCGGCTGGAATTTCCGGTTTATCTCCCTCTGATTCTCCCGTTTGCGCTCGTGCTGATGCTCTTCGGAATAGGGTTGGGCTTCATAACCTGCTCGCTACACGTGTTCTTTCGTGATGTGGCTCAACTGGTCAACGTGATGCTGATGCTCTGGCTCTACGCAACGCCGATCTTCTACCCCGTCCACTTGCTGCCCCCCAACCTGGAGTTCATGATTTATGTCAACCCTCTCGCCTACGTTACGAACGTGTATCGGTCCCTGCTGCTCGTGGGAACACTTCCGAGTCTGAGGGGGTTTCTCGTTTTCCTTGCCATTTCGCTGGGTACGTTCGTGCTGGGCTACCGAACGTATACTCGACTTTATCCCCGTTTCATCGACGAATTGTGAGCGACGAGAGCGTCATTTCGGAAGATTCAGTACCGCCCTTGAAGACGGTGGACCTGACCAAGGTCTTCAGAGTCTACGCCCGCCCTCTCGACCGGGTCCGAGACGCGCTGAGTTTCGGAAGAGGACATCGTTACACGGAGTTTCACGCTCTCAGGAAGATCAACCTCGAGGTTCCCAAAGGTGAGACGGTCGGCCTGATCGGGCAGAACGGGTCGGGGAAGAGTACGCTGCTCAAGGTCTTGGCGCGTCTGATGATCCCGACTTCGGGTGTGGTCGAAGTCCGGGGCCGCACGGCTTCGATCATCGAGCTCGGAACAGGGTTTCACCCCGAGTTCACGGGGAGGGCGAATGTCTACATGGCAGCGGGTCTGATGGGTTTTACCCGTTCCGAAGTTGACGAAATCTTTCCGAGGATTCTCGAGTTCTCCGAACTTCAGGACTTCATCGACCGACCCGTGAAGACCTATTCGTCGGGCATGTGGGTGCGCCTCGCCTTCTCGACGGCGATTTCCATCGATCCTCAGATTCTCCTGATCGACGAGGCACTGTCGGTAGGAGATCTGCTTTTTCAGAGAAAGTGCATTTCCGCGCTGAAGAAGTTCCAGGAATCCGGAGTGACGATCGTTTTCGTGTCTCATGAGCTGTCCGCAATCAAGACGCTCTGTTCCAGGACGGTCCTGCTGGACAAGGGAGAAAAGATCAGCGAAGGTCCTCCCGAAGCCATTGTTTCCGAGTACGTGTCCCTGATCGCCAGCCGAGCAGGTCAGCAGAATCTCATTACCAGAGAGGCTTCGGAGCGGAGACGGTACGGCAGCTACGAGGCGGAGATCCTGGAGGTGGTGCTGACAGATGAATCGGGGAATCCGGTGAGCGCAGTGCGGTGCGGTGATCTTCTTGTTATCGGCATCCGCGTCAGGATCCACAAGTCGGTGGAGAGTCCGTCGGTCGGCATCCTGATTCGGGATCGGTTGGGAAACGACATTTACGGTACGAATACCTGTCTGGCGGGCGTTTTTTGGTCCGGGAATCCCGGCACCTGGGACGTTCGGGTCCGGATGCACGTGGATCTCGGCCCCCGTCACTACTATCTCGCGGTGGCTGTCCACTCCGGGCGCGATCATCTCGGTGTCTGCTATGACTGGATTGACAATGCCGCGACCTTCGAGGTGCTTCCGGCCGAGGAGAACCAGTTCAGCGGTTTCGCCCGGCTCAGGCCCGACTTCACGGTCCGAGAGGTCGACGCGTGAGGCGAGTCTGGGTCCGTTGCCGCCTCGAGACGATCCATGGCCGGGTACGGAAGGCAAACTAGATGGGACGGGTTTCGTTCAATGCGGCCTCGCAGCTGATCGCTCTCGGAACGGTTCTGGTCCTGCAGACGGTCTATTTGTTCGTCGTAGCCCGCCATCTCGGTCCGGCGGATTTCGGCTGGTTCTCCTTCTCCTGGAGCATCGTCCAGGTCCTACTGGTCGTGGGGGATCTCGGGCTGCACAATACGACGATCCGTGAGATCTCCGCCGATCTCGAGGCCTCCCCGCGCTGTTCGGAGCAATTGCTGTGGCTGAAGCTGCGACTGAGCCTGGCGCTGGCGGTCCTTCCGCTCATCCTCGGTTTCGTCCTCGGGCTTCAGCCTGCGGTGCATCTGGCGCTGGCCCTGTTCGGGATCGGCATGTTCTTCCAATCCCTCTCGATCGCTGTCAACGTTCTGTTTCAGGCGAATGGGCGTCTCTACCTGGCCAGCCTCAATATCGCGCTACTGTTTGCCGCGCAGTTCGTGGTCGGTGTAAGTTTTATCGCACTCGGAGGAGGACTCGTTTCACTCGCCATGGCTTATACCGCCGCGGCTGCCATCGCCCTGGTCTGCAATCTCTTGCTGTTTCGGAGGCTCGTGCACCCCGTCAGCTGGACCCGTCGTCCGTCCGACTGGCGCAGGGCCATGCGCAGCTCCCTGCCGGTCGGCATGTCCAACATCTTCCAGGCTACCGGATCTCGTTTGGCGATCTGGCTTCTCGTCTTTCTGGCCACGCCTGTCGATGCGGGTGTGTTTGCCGCGGCCTTTCGCCTGCCCGGGGCTCTGAACAACGTCCCGCTCGCCGTGCTGGGAGCGGCGCTGCCGGTCTTTGCCGCTCACCAGGCCGATCCGGACGCCATCCGGCCGGTCGCGGCCAAGGCCCTCGTGCTGCTGGAGAGCTTTGCTGTCGTGGCGGCTGTCTTGCTGCATTTACTGGCCGGATTCCTGATCGAGATCATCTATGGGACCCAGTACGCCGGCTCGGTCGATTGTCTACGAATCCTGGCGTGGTGTCTTTTGCCGACTTTCCTGAGTATGGTCTTTCAGCACGTCCTGTTGAGCCAGAATCGACTCGTAGCGCTTCTGCCATGGGTGACCGGAGGGGGCGTCCTCCTGAGTCTCGGACTGTGCTTCTGGCTCGTCCCCATCCTGGGTGCGATCGGCGCGTCGTGGGCTGTTCTCCTGACCGAGCTGGGTTTGGCGGCGGCGTACTCGGTATTGGGCGGACGTTTCCTGCTGAGCAACCTGTGGGGGTCCCATCGAGGAGCTGCAGCATGAGCGTAGCGGAAGGGGGCAGACCGAGGATCGGCTTCGTCATTCATCGCTTCGGACCCGATCTGGCCGGAGGTGCCGAGGCCCTGGCCTTGGAACTGGCCCGACGACTGCGTGCATTTTGGGAGATCGAAGTACTGACATCTTGTGCCTGTGACTATCGCGACTGGGCCAATGCATACCCGGCCGGACACACCCGCTGGAACGGGCTCGAAGGTGCGACGGTTCCCGGTAGCGTTTCGCCGCTCCCGCCGCTGGTTTCCTGTCGTGTCGTCGATTGCCTACCGCCTCGATCGAATGGGTTTCTGGCCTGGCTGGGCTCAGCAACTCTGGGTCTTGGCCCAGGGTCCGGTCGTACCCGGGCTGCTGCGCCATCTCCGAACAAACGCGGAACATTTCGACGCGTTCCTCTTCTTTACGTACCTCTACTACCCGACGGTTCGAGGACTGCCGCTGGTAGCCGAGAAGTCGGTGCTCGTCCCGACCTGTCACGACGAACCTCCGGCGCAATTCAGCGGGCACCGCCGGATCCTCGGCCTGGCAGCACATCGCCTCTACCTGAGCCGGGCCGAAGCTCTTCTGGTCCGGCGTCTGGTCGGCGAGCGGGCCGATCCTTCCGATATTGCGGGCTTCGGCATTGATTTGCCCGAGATGGACGAATCCTGTCCGCCGGAGAACTTCTTTCTCTACGCCGGGCGGGTCGAGCGCGGCAAGAACTGTGAAGAACTCTTCGAATTCAGCCGGCGGGCCGAGATCCATCTGATCGTCACGGGTCCTGCGCAAATGCCCCTGCCGGATCATGTCGACTACCGGGGGGTAGTGAGTGAAGAGGAAAAGCAGCGGCTTCTGTCCACCTGCCGGGCCCTGATCGTTCCGTCGAAACTCGAGAGCCTGTCGATCATTGCCCTGGAAGCGATGGCGCGCGCAAGGCCGGTGATCGTCAACGCGGAGAGTGCCGTGCTGTTGGATCTGACTCGCCTGTCCGGAGGCGGATATTCCTATTCCGGCTTTGAGGAATTCGTGCGGATCACGTCGCGGACGGATCCGAGTGTCGGCCGGCGGGGCCGCGAGTGGGTCGAACGACACCACCGGTGGGAAACGGTCCTCCCTGTCTATCGAGAGGCGGTCGAACGGATCGTTGAGCGCGGATCCGACCCTCAGAACAGGTTGTCGTAGTCGGCGGCGCCTCCTGAGAAGTCGGGGCTGTCGCCTCCCATGCCGTCGCCCAGGGTGTCTCCCATCGATTTCTCGATTTCCTCGGGATCCTCGCCTGCCTCCAACCGGTCCACCATCTCTCCGAACTCGGGGCCGAGGTCCTCTCCCATCTCGCTGCCGAGCTTGCGCATCATCCGTGCCATCGATTTGGGGTCGTTTTCGTCGACGTCCCCCCACTTCGACGGATCGGCCAGATTCTCCAGCCGGCTCTCTTCGGAGCGATGCATCGAAACCCTGGAGACAAGCTGTTCGAGATTCGTGCTCCCGCAGCGACATTTCGTGCCTTCGGCCTCGGAGATCTTCCAGAAGAACCGTGAGAAGCGGCGGTGGCAATCCTGGCACTCATACTCATAAACGGGCATGAGTCTTATTATAGATGAGTGTTGCGAAGTTCGAATCGCTTCAGGATGTTGCTCAAGGGATCCGTCACGGTCGGATTGCTCGGATTTCTCGTCTACCGGATGGATCTTTCCCGGTTCTGGGATGTCCTCTCGTCGGCGGATTGGGCGCTCGTGGTTCTCGCCGGGCTGGTCTATTTCTTCACGGTCGCTCCGTCAATCATCCGCTGGAGGGCCATCCTCGAGAAATTCGACATCCGAACGCCGCTCGGCAAGCTGTCTCAGATCTGCATGATCGGTTACTTCTTCAACATGTTCCTCCCTTCGGCCATCGGAGGGGATTTCTTTCGTGCCTTCTACCTGGCCAAGCGTGAAGACCGAGGGATGTCCACCACATTGACGTCGACTTTCGTCGACCGGATCAGCGGTCTGTCGGCGCTGCTCGTCATAGGCTGCGTTTCCGTCCTCTTCTATCCGGTCCGGGTCCGGGGACAGTCGCTGGCCCCTGTGCTGCTTCTCCTGGTGGGCGTCTTCGTGGTGGGTATCGTGACCCTCTTTCATCCGGGCTCCCACCGTCTCATGGGCCGGCTGCTGCGCAAATTCGGACCGAGTCGCCTGGAAGAGCGGTTCGAGCTGGTCTATCGGGGCCTGACCCAGCTGCGGGGAAGCCTGTCCACGATCCTGATCATGGTGGCGGCCTCTCTGCTCGTCCAGTTTGCCGTGATCGTTTCGATGTGGCTTGCTGCACTGTCGATCGGCATCGAGGCGCCTTTCCACCTCTTTCTGGTCTTCATCCCTCTCGTCAACCTTTCCGTGGCACTGCCGCTGACGATCAATGGCATGGGTCTCCGGGAGGCCATTTACTACCTCCTCTTTTCCCAGGTGGGCGTACCAGTCGAGACCGCCGTCACATTGTCGATTCTCAATCTTGTCGTCATGTCGATGACCGCAATCCCGGGCGGAGTGGTCTACTCGATGTACAAGAAGGACGCAGGTTTTCCGGCCCCGGAGCTGGCCAACTAGTCCCCCATCCGCAGACAACCGGTGTAGAATCCTCGCGAAGGGGAGCCGGCGAGGCCGCTCGACTGGAAAGGAAGGGAGTGCCATGAGATTCAAATTCTGGGGGGGGCTGGCGGTCGGGCTGATACTGGCCGCGTCGGCCTGCAGCCAGTCCGGAACGCAGACATCCTCAACGGGATCGGAAAAGCCGCGGCTGGAAATCGACAAGCCGGACGTGTTCTGGGCCGATCCGAAGGTCGTCCAATCCTGTGACGACGACCTCGGCCAGACGACGCTGCACTGGAAAGTCGAAGGAATTTCGACGGTCGAGGTCCACGTCAGCGAACCGGACGGGCCCCTGTTCGCGCTCTCGGGCCCCGTCGGCTCGGCCGATACCGGACTCTGGGTGCGTGACGACATGATCTTCTACCTGGTCGATCCGGGAACGGGCGAGGTCCTCGCCAGCTGCACGGTCCGGGTCACCAGTGCAGGTTGTCCCCAGGTCGAACCGGTGGAGCCGCCCGCCGGGTCGCCCGTTCCTCCGAAGAACTGACGGCGTTCCGGGAGCTGCGGAGGGACACGGTGTGTGCGCAGCCGGCCGGCGTTTTCCTCCGATCCCGCGGTCGATCCCCCTGAGGTGTTGCGTGCACGAACCGCCGAAGACAGCCACTCTGAGCATCGTGATTCCCTGCTACAACGAGGCGTCGACACTCCCCGAATGTCTCGCGAGGTTGTTGGCAATCCAGGATGAGAGGCTCTCGCTCGAGGTGATCATCGTCGACGATGGTTCCGTGGACGAGAGCTGGGAAATCGCCCAGCGCCTCGCCCGCGACCATTCGAATGTCCGCACCGTCCGACATCCGCGAAATCGGGGCAAGGGAGCCGCGCTGCGGACCGGATTCCAGCACGCGACCGGTGACTTCGTGGCAGTGCAGGACGCCGATCTGGAGTATGATCCACGCGATCTCCGCCGCCTGGTTGAACCGCTGTTGGAGGACATTGCCGATGTCGTTTTCGGCTCGAGGTTCCGTTCGACGGAAATGAGCCGGGTACTTTTCTTCTGGCACTACCTGGGCAATCGGCTCCTGACCCTGATCTCGAACATGTTCACCGATCTGAATCTGACCGATATGGAGACCGGCTACAAGGTCTTCCGTCGGGAGCTGATCCAAGGTCTGAACCTGCGCGAGGATCGATTCGGTTTCGAGCCGGAGGTCGTGGCAAAACTGGCACGGAGAAGGCCGCGGATTTACGAGATGGGCATCTCGTATCGGGGGCGAACGTATGAGGAAGGAAAGAAGATCGGTTGGCGGGACGGTGTGCGCGCCGTCTACTGCATCTTCCGTTACAGTGCGCACAAGGCCGCCTGGCCAATCCAGTTGCTCACCTATCTGGCCATCGGTTCCCTTTCGGCCGTCGTCAATCTGGTCATCTTCGCACTGGCTCTGGAGGCAGGTGCAAGGATTCTGTTCGCCGCACCTCTGGCTTTCGTCCTGGCGGCTGCATTCAACTATCTTGCCTGTATCCTGTTTCTGTTTCGCCACAGAGCCCGATGGAATTCGGCGACGGAGGTGCTCGTCTATCTGATCGTCGTGGCGTCCGTCGGAGTAGCGGATCTCGCGATCACGGAAGCTCTGGTCGCTGCGGGAGTGGGTCCCCTTTTGGCCAAGGGATCGGCCGCCGCCGCCTGTTTCGTACTGAATTTTCTGGGCCGGAAGTTTTTCGTTTTTCCGGAGCCGGCGCCCGGTGCCTGGAGGAGGAGCATCGACTGAAGGCGGCAGCCGTTGCCGGAGAGAATGTGCGGCTTTCGTGGTAGGATCCTCGGCAGCGATGCGGGCGGACGGAGGCAACCGGGAACCGGAGGACGTTGTGCCGGGACCCGAGGAGAGGAATTGGATGGAGCGGATCCCGGCAGCCCGGAGGGGAGGCCTGTCCCGTGCGGATCTCGAACAGGTCGATCCCGCCGTGGGCCGGGAGGTGCCCTATTCCATCATTGTCCCTGCCTTCAATGAGGAACAGGCGATCCGGGATCAGATTCTGGCCCTCCGGCAGGTCCACGCTCACCCGGAAACTGAACTCATCGTCGTCGATGACGGTTCGACGGATCGGACCGGTGCAGTCGCGGAGGCATGCGGAGTGACGGTCCTGCGTCACTCCGAAAACCGGGGCTACGGCGCTGCCTTGAAGACCGGAATCCTCGAGGCGCGCCATGACATCATCGTCATTGTCGACGCGGACGGGACCTATCCGGCCGAGAGCATTCCCCAGCTGGTGGCGGCGCTGCAGCATGCCGATATGGTCGTAGGGGCCCGGCAGGGAGGAGATGTGCGCATGCCCGCCGTCCGGCGTCCGGCGAAGTGGATCCTCGGCCGGCTGGCCAATGTCGTGGCCGCCCAGAAGATACCCGACCTGAACTCGGGTCTGCGGGCTTTTCGACGCGACCTGGCCCTGCACTACTTTCCCTTGCTTTCCGAAGGCTTCTCATTCACCTCGACGATCACCCTGGCACTCCTGGCCGACAGCTATCGTGTGACCTATCTGCCGATCAATTACCGGAGCCGGGTCGGCCGCTCCAAAATCACTCCCCGCCACTTCATGGACTTCCTGATTCTTGTCCTCCGCACGGCCATGCTGTTCCACCCGCTTCGGGTATTCGTGCCCCTGGCGTTGGCCGTGGGCGGTCTTGGTCTGCTCAAGTTCGTCTTTGACGTGGCCTCCCTCTTCCTACGGGTCCCCAAGCTCCGTTGGACGCTGATCTTCCAGCCGGTCCTGTCTACTTCCGCCATTCTGCTGCTTCTGGCGGCGCTGCAGTTAATTCTGGTCGGCATGGTGGCGGACGGCGTGCTTCGGAGGCTGGGTAAGCATGAGGAACGGACGATGCCGGAGCGGACCGTGCGCCGGCATGAAACGAGCGGAGAGCCTTGAACCCGGTGCGGGACCCGGAACCCAGGCGAACACGGGTCGCCATCCTTGGCGGCGGCCCGGCCGGGCTGGGTGCCGCGTACCGCCTGAGCCGTCGGGGTGGATTCAAGGTCACGCTGGTTGAGCGGAATCGAGCGGTCGGCGGCAATTCCGGCAGCTTCGAGGTCGCCGGAATTCCGGTCGATTACGGCAGCCATCGGCTCCATCCGAGCTGCCATCCGGCCGTTCTTTCGGATATTCGCAGGCTACTCGGCGAGGATCTGCTCGAACAGCCACGTCACGGCAGGATACTGCTCGAAGGGCGGTGGATTCACTTTCCGTTGAAACCGCTCGACCTTGCCCTCAGGCTGCCTCCTTCTTTCGTCCTCGGAGTGGGCATCGACGCAGTCAGACGGTTCGCCGGGCACCGGCGGGCGTCGGCGTCGGAGACTTTCGAGTCGATCATGCGAAGCGGTGTCGGCAAAACGATCAGTGAGAAGTTCTACTTTCCCTACGCGCGCAAGATCTGGGGACTGGACCCTGCGGAGATTTCTCCGGTGCAGGCCCAACGCCGGGTCTCGGCCGGATCGCTGACCGCGCTGGTGAAGAAAGCAGCGAGAGGACTCCTTCCATCGTCCCGGCCCGCGGGTCGCTTCTTCTACTATCCGCGGCACGGTTTTGGGCAGATTGCGTCGTCCTACGCGAGGGCGGCCGAGGAGTCCGGCGCCGAGGTCCGGCTCAACACTTCGGTAACCCGGATTCGCCGGACGCTCGAAGGTTGGAGGGTAGAGTACAAGAGTCCCGAAAGTAAGGGTACGATCGAAGCAGACCATATCTGGTCCACGATTCCACTGACCACACTGGTGCGGAGCCTCGAGCCACCGCCGCCTGCCGACGTTCTGGAAGCAGGGGCGGCGATCTCGTTCCGCGCCATGATTCTGATCTACCTCGTGCTCGAGACACCACAATTCACGGAGTTCGACGCCCATTACTTTCCCGGTCCGGAAGTGGCGGTCTCGAGAGTTTCGGAACCGAGAAACTACAGAGGAGCAATGGAGCCGGCGAACCGGACCGTTCTGTGCGGAGAACTCCCCTGCTCACCCCAGGACGCCTACTGGAGGATGTCGGATGAGGAACTGGGCCGGACGCTGGCGGCGGTGCTCGAAAAAGCCGGCCTGCCGGTATTCGCCCGCGTGATCGGGACGCTTACACGGCGCCTTCGGTATGCCTATCCGATCTACGAGATCGGATACGAGAGGCCTTACAGGCGACTGGAGTCGTGGCTGGCAGACCTGGAGGGTTTGATTACGTTCGGTCGGCAGGGCCTCTTCGCCCATGACAACACCCACCATGCCCTGTTTATGGCCTATGCAGCCGACGAATGTCTGGATGGCCAGGGCCGATTCGACCGACAAAGGTGGAGAGAATGTCTCGAGATGTTCAAGTCACATGTTGTCGAGGATTGAGGTCTCGAATCGGCGAATTCGGTCGTTGGACAGCGAGCATGGTGCGTCCTGCCAGGCGTCTCGTGACAGCCAGGCAACCAGCCCGGTCGCGATCCGCCGGCAACAAGGAATCGCCATCCTGACGCGATTCGAAGCCAGAATCGACCGCAGTTGTCAGCCAACAAGCGGACAAGCGTCATCCGCGAACTCCCCGCGATCCGCCGGCAACAAGGAATCGCCATGCTGACGCGATTCGAAGCCAGAATCGACCCGCAGTTATCAGCCAACAAGCGGACAAGAGCCATCCGCGAACTCCACGCGATCCGCCGGCAACAAGGAATCGCCATCCTGACGCGATTCGAAGCCAGAATCGACCCGCAGTAATCAGCCAACAAGCGGACAAGAGCCATCCGCGAACTCCACGCGATCCGCTGGGAATCCCAAGGTGCATCAGCGCGATCCGCTGGAGACCCCCGGTTCGAAAGCCAACAGATCTGCATGGGACTCGCGGCGGCGGATGACCTTGGATCGGTCGCCCTCGACGAGCACTTCGGCACAGCGGGGACGGGCATTGTAGTTCGAGGAGGCGACGAATCCATAGGCGCCTGCATCCATCACGGCCAGCAGGTCGTTCCGCTGGAGCCGAGGCAGATCCCGGTCACGCGCCAGAAAATCGGCCGACTCGCAGACCGGCCCGACCACATCCGCCTTCACCTCCCCCGGACGCTCGAGCACGGAACGGACGGCATGGTAGGAGCCGTAGAGCGCCGGTCGGATCAGATCGTTCATGGCCGCATCGACGACGGCAAAATGACGTCCATGATTGGACTTCCAGTGCAGCACCCGCGTCAGGAGGAGCCCTGCTCTGCCGACAATGAACCGCCCGGGCTCCATGACCACCTGATAATCGCCGCGCAATCCGACGATCTGCTCGGCCAGAGAAGTCAGGTCGAGGGGTGCTTCGTCGTGATAGGGGATGCCGAAACCGCCGCCCAGATCGAGATGGGTGAGAGGAAAGGCCTCCCGACGGATCGAGTCGGCCAGTTCCCTGATCTTCGTGAAAGCCGCCACAAACGGTGCAGGGTCGAGGACCTGGGAGCCGATGTGTGACCCGACTCCGATCAGCGACAGCGCAGGATTGGAACGCAGGTAGTCGAGGACGGTGGGGAGATCGGCGAGATCGATCCCGAACTTGTTTTGGCGCAATCCGGTGGAAATATAGGGGTGGGTTCCGGCATCGATCTCCGGATTGAGACGCAGGAAGATCCGGACCGATCCCGTTCCCGATCGTTGACCAATCAGCTCGAGTTCCGAGGCGGATTCCACGACCAGAGCGAAGATCTTCTGGCGGATCGCCGCATCGATTTCCTCTTCGCTCTTGCCTACGCCGCTGAAGATGATCCGCCCGGGATCCACACCGATTCGGTTCAGCCGGTAGAGTTCACCCGCCGAGACGATATCGAACGAACTCCCCTCTTGGGCGAGGAGGCTCAGGATCGAGAGATTGGCGTTCGCCTTGACGGCATAACAGATCTTTGGATCGAGGGGAGCGAAGCTCCGCTTCAGGAGGTTCAAATTGGCCACGATCGCATCGCGACTGTAGATGTAGCACGGCGTTCCCACTTCCTTTGCGATTCGGTCGAGCGGCACCTGATCGCAATGGAGAACTCCATCCCGGAACTCGAAGGGCGTGACGGGTTGCATGAATTCGGGATGTTAACATCCGGTCTGCCGAGTCTGCTAGAATTCTCCTCCGAGCCGTACCGGCCGGGCTTTGATGGAGGATACGTGACGAGGTTCTTTGGAAGCCGGGTTCAGGCTGTCGAGAGGGGGCGGAGGATGGCGGACAGGGAGACGAAAGTGGCAGCAGCGAAAGTTCCTTTCCTCGATTTATCCCTGCAGTCCGGCGAGGTTCGTCGTGAGTTCCTGGATGCGGCCGGTGACCTGGTGGCGGCGAACCAGTTCATCGGAGGTCCGGCCGTCGCACAGTTTGAGCGAGCCTATGCCGATTTCTGCGGAGTTGTGCACTGTGTGGCGTTGAACAGTGGGACCGACGCGCTTCGTCTCGCTCTGCTGGCCGGGGACATCGGACCCGAGGACGAGGTGATCACCTCGCCGTTCACCTTCATTGCAACGGCGGAAGCGATCAGTCAGGTCGGCCGACTCGTGCTGGCCGATGTCGACCCCGAGACCTTCAACCTGTCGCCCCGATCCGTCAGGCAGGCGATCTCAGGCCGGACGCGCTCCGTCATGCCGGTGCACATCTTCGGCCTGCCGGCCGACATGGATGCGATCAACGAGGTAGCCGACGCTCACGAGTTGATTGTGATCGAAGACGCCTGTCAGGCCCACGGTGCAGCCGTCGGGGGCCGAAGGACGGGCGGGCTCGGTCACGCAGCGGCCTTCAGCTTCTACCCCTCCAAGAATCTCGGCGCCTTCGGCGACGCCGGGGCCGTGACGTCGGACGATTCGGCGTTTGCCGATAAGGTCCGCCTGCTTCGCAACCACGGGCAGACCGAGCTCTACACCCACGTGATCGAAGGATTCAACTCTCGGATGGACGCTCTGCAGGCTCGGCTGCTCGGCCTCAAGCTTCGCCACGTCGAAGCCTGGAACGAGGAGCGGCGTGCCCTGGTCGAGGTGTATCGCGAGGAGTTGGCCGGGATCGGTGACCTTCGCTTTCAGCGGGTCCCCGAGGGCTATCGGCATGCGTACCACATCCTGGCGGTTCTGTGTTCGGAACGCGCCCGCCTGGTTGGCCGGCTGAGAGAGCGGGGCGTCGACGTCAGGGTGATCTATCCGACCCCGATCCATCTAATGGAGGCCTATCGACACCTGGATCGGGCACGGGGCGATTTTCCCCAGGCCGAGAAGGTCTGCGATGAAGTCCTGTGCCTCCCCTTGTACCCGGGTCTGTCGAAGGAAGCGGCCGCCTGGGTCGCCGGTGAAGTCCGCGGGTTCTTTGGAAAGTCCTGAGATCTGAAAGTTCCAATTTGCGATTGTCAAGGCCGGCTCGAAAATCTCAAATTCCCTGGAACCTCCTCGCCAATTCGATTAGACTGGCCGGGTCGAAGGGTTTCTAGGGGGGAGCCTTCCAACGCACATAGGGATCGAGTGTGGCGCTGAACAGAGGAATCCTGCCCCTGAGAAGCCGGGTCTCGGCGAGTTCCGATTTTGAACCGGGCGAGCTCGTCGCGCCGTTGATCTGTGCCGCCGTCGTACTCACCCTCATTTCCATCTTTGCTTCCGGTGTCGTCTGGACCGTCGCACTCGTGTGCTGGATCTGGGATGGTGTCCGGAGGAAGCATCTTGTCGTCGGGCTGCCGTCTTTCTATCCGTGGCTGCTGGCCTTTCTGGGGGCGGTCATTGTAGCAATCGCGGCCTCTCCCGATGTTCTGGCGAGCCTCAAGTATCTCGAGAAGTTCATCAAGTTCTTCGGCATCTTCCTGTTCTTCGGCTACGTGACCCGAGCCCAGATCGAGAAGTCGCTCTATTGGATCTACGGAATTGCCGCCGCCAGTGCAGCGTGGGCTCTGGGCCAGTATTTCTTGTTCCAGAGGATCGATCTGATGCATCGGATCGACGGTTTCATGAGTCACTGGATGACCTTCTCGGGCCAGGTCATGATCTGTGCCGTGGCAGTGGCGGCTTTTCTGCTCTTCCGGCCCCGAAGAGCGGATGAATGGCGCTGGCTTCGGCCGCTGCTCGGGCTGGTTCTGGGTGTTTTGGTCCTGGCTTGTCTGTTGACCATGACTCGGAGCGCCTGGATCGGACTCTCGGGGGGCCTTGCCCTCCTTCTGGCCCTTCGTCACTACCGACTGGTCGTGCCTGGACTCCTCGTGCTCCTTCTCGTCTTCGTGTTTCTGCCTGCACGGTTCAAGACCCGCCTCTATTCGGGATTCAATCTGAATGACACCACGACCCGCGGCCGCGTGGAGCTGGCGGAGACCGGCTTCGAGATGATCCGCCTGCATCCCTGGACCGGTGTGGGGCCGCGTCTGGTTCAGGAGACAGCCCTCCAGATGAAGGGGAATCGGGCTTTTCCGGCCGAGCTTTTTCAGCATTTGCACAACAACGTCCTGCAGATTGCTGCCGAACTGGGGCTTCCGGCTCTCCTGATCTGGTTCGGATTCTGGATTCGGGTCGTCTTCGATCTCTGGATCTTCCGCTCCTCGGAAGACGAGTTTCTGCGATTCCTTGCCCACGCCGCGTTGGCTGTCGTGGTCGCCGTTCAATTGATGGGAGTGTTCGAATATAATTTCGGCGACTCGGAAATTGCGGTGTTGTTGTTCTTCGTTATCACGGTGCCCTACGCCGTGAGCCAGGGTTCCCGGCTGCGCAGAGTGGCCCGTTGACGACTCCTGGCCGTTCGTCCCCCGGGTCAACTGGATTGGTGCAGTCGACTCCGGGCCGGCCCATGCCTCTGGACATCGCCATTGCTGGAACTCGCGGAATTCCTGCCAACTACGGCGGCTTCGAGACGTTTGCCGAAGAACTCTCGTGCCGTCTCGTTCGAAGGGGGCACCGGGTGACCGTCTATGGTCGAAGCCACTATGTCGATCCCGCCGCCCGGGAGTATCGGGGCGTTCGTCTGCGCACGCTTCCTGCCCTGAGACACAAGTACTTCGAGACAGTGAGCCATGCCGCCCTTTCCTCGATCGACCTGGTTCTTCGTCGATTCGACGTCGTTCTCTTCTGCAATGCTGCGACGGCCTTCGCCTGTCTGCTACCACGTCTGGCAGGCCAGCGGGTCGTGTTGAACGTCGATGGCCTCGAACGGAAACGCAGGAAGTGGAACCGCTGGGGGCGCGGCTACTATCAACTGAGCGAACGCCTGGCTACCTGGCTGCCACATCGCATCGTGACCGACGCGAAGACGATTCAGCGCTACTACCTGGACCGTTACGGCCGAGATTCGGAATTCATCCCTTACGGAGCGTCGACCGAGCCCTGCAGGTCGACATCAGTCTTGGAGCAGCTGGGCCTCGAGCCCCGGAGTTACCTGCTCTACGTGAGCCGACTCGAGCCGGAAAACAACGCCCATCTCGTCCTCGATGCCTATCTCGAAGCGGGGCTTGACATCCCTCTGGTATTGGTCGGTGACGCGCCTTACAGCCGACGTTACATCGAAGCTCTGCGCCGGCGTGCCTCCTCCGGGAACGTCGTGATGCCGGGGGCAATCTACGGACGAGGCTATCGGGAACTGCTGACGCACTGTCGCTGTTATCTGCACGCCACGGAGGTCGGCGGCACGCATCCTGCTCTCATCGAGGCGATGGGCGTAGGTGCGCTGGTCGTCGCCCATGATACTCCCGAGAATCGTGAGGTCGCGGACGGGTGCGGCCTGTTCTGCGATTTCTCCGACCGGGGGGCGCTGGTTGAGGTCATGAAGGAGGCGATCGTGCCGGACCCGGGCCGGGAGGAACTGCGCAGGCATGCGATTGAGTGGGTTGCGGCACATTACGACTGGGAACGGATCACCGACCGCTATGAGGCTCTCTTCGATGCACTCTCCGCCTAAGAACGCAGCCGTCCAGATCTCGACGAACTTCATCCGCAAGCTCTACCTGCAGCGAAGCCTCGTTTGGAACTTCGTCGTACGGGATCTCAAGGTCCGCTACGTCGGCTCCTTCATGGGCTTTTTCTGGTCGATCATCCACCCGCTGATCCTGCTGATTTCTTACACCTTCGTCTTTTCGATCGTCTTCGAGATTCGACCACACAGTGCCGTCACCGATAACTTTGCCGTCTTTCTGTTCTGTGGGATCCTCCCCTGGCTCTATTTCCAGGACACGATTCTGCGTAGCTGCTCCGCCGTGGTCGAGAACGCGAACCTGATCCGCAAGACGCTTTTTCCGTCGGAGATATTGCCGGTCTCGATCACCCTGTCAAATCTGGTCTTCCATCTCATCGGAGTCGGAGTTCTGATGGTGGTCCTGGTCGTGCTTGGGCTGTTGCCCTGGACGATCGTCTTCCTTCCGCTCTACCTGGTTCCCCTGATGGTCCTCGGGCTGGGTCTCGGATGGCTGCTTGCCTCGCTTCAGGTGTTTCTGCGCGATACAGCCCAAATCCTGACCGTAGCGCTCGTGTTCTGGTTCTGGTTCACGCCGATCTTCTACACTGTGGATCGCGTGCCTGAAGGCCTTCGGCCGCTGATGGCTCTCAACCCGCTGTCGCTGGTCGTTCAGGGATACCGGAACTGTCTCCTGGAAGCGCAGCTGCCATCGTTGGCTTCGGTCGGCGTGCTTTGGGGAATGGCGGCCGGCGCGTTTCTGATCGGGGGCTTCGTATTTCGAAACACGAAGAGAGAATTTGTCGATGTCCTGTGAGCGTCCTGAACCATTGGGACCGTGCGGCCGGCGGATGAAAGCCGCAGAGGGAGGTGTGTAGGCGATGGGATCCGAGGTCGTAATCCGGTTGAAGGAGGTCTCGAAGAAATACCCGATCTACGACACGCCGAGCCGGAAGCTGGCCGAGATGCTGACGCTCCGGAGGAAATCGTTTCACCGGGAATTCTGGGCCCTCCGGGACGTCGATCTCGAAGTCGAGAAGGGATCGACGCTGGGCATCATCGGTCAGAACGGGTCGGGCAAGAGCACGCTGCTGCAGATCGTGGCCGGCATCCTGCGACAGAGCCGGGGGGACTGTCATGTTGACGGCAGCGTCGCGGCCCTGCTCGAACTGGGTGCGGGCTTCAACTCCGAATTCACCGGCCGTGAGAACGTCTTCATGAACGGCGCGATCAACGGCATTTCGCGTGAGGTCATGCAGGAACGGCTCGACGACATCCTGGCATTTGCGGAAATCGGCGAATTCATCGATCAGCCGGTCAAGACCTACTCCAGCGGCATGTTCGTCCGCCTGGCCTTTGCTGTCGCCATCCATGTGGATCCCGACATTCTTCTCGTCGACGAAGCACTTGCCGTGGGGGACATGATTTTCCAGCATCGCTGCATCAACCGGATCCGCCGGCTCGAGAAGGAGGGGAAAACGATCCTCTTCGTGACGCACGATCTTCAGGCTCTGACCCAGTTTTGCGATCGGGCGATCCTGCTCGATCAGGGCAGAAAGCTGATCGACTCGAGTCCCGAAGAAGTGGTGCAGGCATACCATGCCCTCGTCTTCGAACGGGAAAGGAGGCACGAGGGTGCGCCCGATGCCTGGGTCGAGATCGAGGAAGACGGAGCGCTGCCCATCGTACGCTCGATCCCATACGTGCACCATCGATACGGAGAGGGAGGAGCAGAGATCCTTGGGGTCATCCTCTATGCTCCGGATGGACGGGTCGCTACGGACCTGCATTCGGGAGAGCGGCTCCAGTTGCTGGTCAGTGTCGTTTTCAAGCGGGCGGTCGAGAGCCCGATCGTCGGGATCACGATCCGCGATCGTATGGGGCAGGAGATCTGCGCCACGAATTCGTCGTTCGAAGGCAAGAACCTCCCAGGCGCCCGGGAGGGCGAGATCATGACCGTCGCGTTCAGCTGGACCGTTCCGCCGCTGAGACCGGGCAGCTACTCCATCTCTCCTGCGGTGGCTCGAGGCAACATCTGGGAGCATCAGATCGAAGACTGGATCGATAATGCCTACATCGTCAACATCGTCGAGTCGGGTCTGGTCTACGGACTGATGAAGGTGCCCTTCGAGGTGAGCTTCCGGTGCTTTGATCCTTGACCACGAAGTTGTCGTGTTCGAGTCCGCCCCCCGACGTTGAGAGGAATCTTTCACCACGACGAGCATGACTTCGTCGTCATTCTTCCAAGCCGGGTTCGATTTTGGTGTCCGCCTTCTGGGCCAGGACGCCGGGCTCGACCTGCCAGATCTTCGGCCTCGACCGCGGATCGCCCGTAGCGACGGGGCTCTCGAGCTTCTCGAGTCGATCTCGGTGGGAGACGCGCTTCCACATCGCGGCGGTCAGGCTCCTGAAGACGGTCTCGCCCTGCCGGAGTCCTCCTCCCGGTTCGTACAACCGCAGCAGCCGCGAGATGAGACGCTGTCTCGAGGCAGGCAGCCGACGCGACAGGAAGTACTTCTCGAGAAATCCATGGCGAATCGGCACCATCGTGCGACCGTCCAGCTCGCGGGGAAGGGACGCCAGCAGCTGGACCAGATCGCGCGCTGCGAAGAAGTCATGGACGCGCGCAAGGGTAGCCGGAATCCGTTTCGTTTTTTCGAGGTCGACGAAAAGAATCTGGGGCGGACTTCCCCCGCCGTTGCGACGCGTCAAGATATGGCGGGTCTTGAGATCGCCGTGCACGAATCGGCTGTTGTGAAGATCGGCGAGTCGCGCCGCGACCGCGGCCGCCACATCGGTGTTGAATTCGGCCCAGGTATGCAGTTGGTAGACGTGGCGTCCCGTGGACGGAAGCTCCTGCACTGACTGAAGCTCACGGGCGACCAGACAACTCGACCAGTTGAGCATCTGCCACTTCGGCCGGAACGCGGCCAGAACCTCGAGCGTATCGAAACCGGCTTCGCGCAGCATTTCCGACATGCGACAAATGTGCACGGCGTAGCTGCGTCGGAAGGATCGATTGAGTGAGCTGTTGCGGAACAGATACAGGAAACAAGGGGCCGGACTCCCGGAACGTTCGAGCACGATGCGGTAGATTCTGCGGCCCCGGCAGTCGAGCAGGGTCTCGGAACCCGGCATGACCGCGGCTCTCGACGGATCTTCGAGCAGATGCTTCGGCAGGTCGAGTGAAGGCTCGATCCAACCTTTGTACTTGCCCTTGGTAAAGCGCGAAAGGCCCATTCGCCTACATCTTACTGAATTAATTTCCCAGCTGTGTTAAATTCCCGGCCACCGGTGGATTTAAGCGCCGTTATCGTCAATTGGAACAGCGGGCCTTTCCTTGGCCGATTGCTTGCATCGCTGCAGCCCCTGGCCGGCGAACTGGCTGCCGTCCTGGTTGTGGACAACGCCTCCGAAGACCCCAGTCCTTCCATAGTACAGGACTTTGGCTGGGCGCGACTCGTACGATTCGATCGAAATCGTGGATTTGCAGCCGCAGCCAATGAGGGCATCCGCCGATCTCCCTCGTCTTCGGTCCTTCTTCTGAATCCGGATATCGAGGTCCGGCCGGAGTCGATACGGGGCCTCTTCAAAGCGCTTGCCCGGTGTCCGCGCGCGGCCATCGCCTGCGGAGCGCTGCTGGGGCGCAACGGGAAATCCCAATCCCGATTCCAGATCCGCCGCCTGCCAACGCTGCGCAGCGTCCTCTCCGACAGCCTTTTTCTTGACGAGCTGGGAGGGCTGCTCGCACGGCACCGGGGCGGGGAACCGACTGCCGGGCCGGTCGAACAGCCGGCGGCGGCCTACTGGCTGCTTCGCAAGGAAGCCTGGGAGGACATCGGCGGCTTCGACGAGCAGTTCGCGCCAGCCTGGTTCGAGGATGTCGATTTCTGCAAGCGCCTTCTCGAACGTCGCTGGTCGATCGAGTATTTCCCGGAGTACCCGGCCCTGCATCGCGGCGGGATCTCGCTGGAAGTCCTTGGATACCGGCCGTTCATTCGGATCTACTACAGGAACCTCCTCCGTTATTGGAGGAAGCACCATAAGGTGACCCTTCCCCTGGTCTGGGTACCGGTCAAGATCGGAGTCCTGTTGCGCATTCTGACAGGAGAGTCGCGATGATCTCCGCCTACGACCGGGTGCTCGTCAGTCTGGTTACACGCAATGACGAGGCGTTCATCGGACGCTGCCTGGAATCGGTGTTTGCACAGTCGGTTCCCGTGCGGGTGCGCATTCTCGACAGTGCATCCGACGACCGCACGGTCGAGCGCGCCCGACGGTTTCCGGTATCCGTGGCAATGAGTCGCGAGAATATCGGATTCTGCTGCGGGCACAATGCCAATCTGAAGGGAGAGACTTTCCGTCACGTCCTGCTGTTGAATGCCGACTGTTTCCTGCAGAAGGACTTTGTGGCAAGTCTCGTAAATGCCGTCGAGGCGCAGCCGAACCTGGGCATGGCAGGAGGCAAACTATTCAGAATGCAGGCTGACGGCAGTTGGTGCCGCCTCGCGGATCGACCGATTCTCGATAGCACCGGGATCTACTTCACGCCGACGCAGCGGCACTTCGACCGGGGTGCGGGCACCGAAGACCGGGGGCAGTTCGACCGTCGCGAGCAGGTCTTCGGAATCACGGGAGCGGCCCTTCTTTGCACGCACCGCTTTGTCGAGGATGTGAGTCTCGGTGACGAACTGCTCGATGAGGACTTCTTTGCCTATCGTGAGGATGCCGATCTGGCGTGGCGCGGACGGTTGAAGGGCTGGGCCGCCGTCTATGAACCGGCCGCCCGCGCGGGCCATTACCGCAGGCTTCGCTCGCAGGCGAGGGGGCGGGTCGACCCATTGATCAACTATCATTCAGTCAAGAATCGTTTCCTGATGAGGACCAAGAACCTCGATGGGGCGGTCCGGCGACGCTGCTTCCCGTATATGTGGCTGCGGGATCTGGGGATCCTGGCCTACATCGTCTCGCGGGAACGCCAGTCGTGGGGAGCGCTGCGCGAGGTCCGGAAGTTGCGTCCTCGCACGCTGGAGAAGCGCCGCCACATCCAGTCCACCCGCCGCTCCTCTCCCCGGGAGATCGCCCGGTGGTTCACGTTCCGTCCGGCCAGCTTTCCACTGGAGGAAGTCTGAGAACTGGAAGTATGCGATTGGCGGAATCGGGAGGACGGGAGGACCGGAGAACGGGAGAACCGGAGAAGTCAAAAACGAAGAGAACCTTTGCGTTCGCTGGGGCTTTGCGTGAGAGCGAGCCGCGGAGATTTCGCGTGTAGACGGAGATTTCAAACCAGACCATGCGGAGGTCATTCGGGCAACGCGCCCCCGTAACTCGAGGGTGACAACTTCTGACCAGGACTTGACAGTCCCGGAATTCGAGGATCGGCGATCATCCCTCCCTATACTCTTTCAGCCGGTACTGCAGCGTCCGGAGGCTGATGCCGAGTTCCCGGGCCGTGTTTCGCCGGTCCCCACCGTTGCGCTCCAGCGTGCTGAGGATCGTGGCCTTTTCGAGTTCGGCCAATGTTCCCGTGTGCGGAGTCTCCGGTGCCGCAGATCCCACGGGGATCGGGAGATCCTCCGCTTCGATCCGGCCGCCGCCTGCGACGATCATGGCCCGCTCGATCGCATTCTGCAGTTCCCGGATGTTGCCCGGCCAGGAGTGCGTGAGCAGTACCGTCTCGGCGTCCCGCGAGAGTTCCTGAGCCGATTTTCCCATCCGGGGAGCCAGCCGCTGAATAAAATATCGTGCGAGGGGCAAAATATCCTCCCGGCGATTGCGGAGTGGAGGGAGGTGGATGGGGAAGACATTGAGCCGGTAGTACAGGTCGTCGCGGAAGCTGTGTTCTTCCAGGGCGCGACGGAGGTTTCGATTGGTGGCGGCGATCACGCGGACATCGACCGAGATGGTCCGTGTTCCGCCGACTCTTTCGAAGGTCTGTTCCTGGAGGACGCGCAGGAGCTTCGACTGGAGGCTGGGCGTCATCTCGCCGATCTCATCGAGGAACAAGGTTCCCCCGTTGGCCAGCTCGAATCGCCCCTGGCGGGCCTGGGTGGCACCTGTGAAGGCTCCCTTCTCGTGGCCGAACAGTTCCGATTCGAGCAGCGATTCCGTCAAAGCCGCACAGTTGACGGCCACAAAGGCATCCTCGGATCGGGGACTGCTCCGGTGGATGTAGCGGGCCACGACCTCCTTTCCGGTGCCCGATTCTCCCGTCAACAGCACCGAGGTGGGCTGTGGAGCGACCTGGTCAGCGAGCCTGAGAACCTCTTTCATTCGGGTGCTCTCCGCCACGACGCCGGGTGGAAACTCCGCTTCCTGCGAAGCACGGTAAAGACGGTCCCGAGCTGTCAGCAAACGCTTGTCCAACGTTCGGGCGACCGTCATACGGAGCTCGTCCGGACTCTGGACCGGCTTGATCAGGTAGTCCTCCGCCCCCCGTTTTACGGCTTCCACCGCACTGTCGATCGTCCCGTAGGCGGTCAGGATCAGGACCGGCGTCTCCGGTGCTTGCTCCTTGATCCAGCCAAGCAGCTCGATGCCGCTCATGCCGGGCATCTTCTGGTCGGTGATGACGAGATCGAAACTGCGACTCGACAGCAGCTGGCGCGCCTCCTCGCCCGAGGCAACGGAGACGACGTCATGATCGCGCAGTGCCGCGCGGAGGAACTGACGTTGGGCCGGTTCGTCGTCGACGACCAGAATCGACGCAGCAGCTTGAGGCATCGTCCTATTCTAGCCTCGCTTGGGGAGCTGAATCCTGCAGATTGTCCCCCCTTCCGGCCGGTTCTCCAGCGAAATACTGCCCCCCAGGCGCTCGACGATCTGTCGTGAAACGGCCAGGCCGAGTCCGCTTCCCTGGGTTTTCGTTGTCCGAAATGGCTGGAAAAGCTCCTCGGGATCCTCCGAACCGAGTCCGGGACCCCGGTCCATGACCAATATTTCGACCGTCGATCCGCGCCCCGCAAGCTTCAGGTCGATCGTGCCGGGGGTCGGGGTCGCATCGAGAGCGTTGCCGATGACGTTCAGGAGGATCTGGCGAAGGCCGTCCGGGTCGGCTCGAACCTCGAGCGGTTCCTTCGGCCGGTCGAATTCGATCGTGACCCCTCGATTCGTGGCGGATGACTGGAGCAGCAAAGCCACGCTCGCAACCAGTTCGTCGACGACCACCGACTGAACCGACAGCGGACGGGGTCGGGCGAAGGCCAGTAGATCGGTGACGAGCTTCTCCAGTCGTTCTGCCTCCGAAACGACGGTCGACATCAGTTCGTTCGCCCGGTGATCTCGTGGCAGATCCTCCTGGACAATCTGAGTCAGACCCTTCATGGCGCCCAGTGGATTGCGGATTTCGTGCGCCAGAGTCGCCGAGAGTCGGCCGAGTTGTGCGAGCTGTCGCTCCGAGACCTCGCGAGCCTGCAGCACGAGGAACTGATTCAGGGTCCTGAGAAAGTAGACGGCCAGCGCGGCGAGCAGCAGGACGGTCGCCAGGGAGACGGCCAGGTGGATCCAGGCTTGGCTGTCGATGAAGGAGGCCTGGTCGGTACGCAGACCGATCCTGAGCGTTTCGCCTCCACCGGCCGACGCGGGATTCCAGCGCGGTCCTCGCTGAGCTCCGAGCTGAGTCTCGAAGACCCTCACCTCGGAGAGTGATCCGGGTGTGCCCGCCTGGGCCGTGACGCGGCCCGTCCGATCGAGGAGCGCGAGGTACGTGATGCTTGCCGCGTAGGTTTCCAGTGTCGTGTCGAGGACCCGCTGGCGATTTACCGAATCGAAGCGTCGTCCCGGCCCCCGCAGCTGATTTGCGACCAGGGCTGCGATGTCGTGGCCGCGATTGTCGAGGTAGGTCGTCCGGAGGCTGCGCAGCGTGAAGAAGGTGTGCAGCGCGCTGATGGTCAGCGCGGCGCAGACCAGGATGACCGCTAGGACGAAGGCTCGGCGAGGAAAGCCTCCAGGCGGGTCCCCGGACCGCCCCGGGTCGGCACGGAGGGTTTCTTCTGCGGCTTTGGTTTCCGCGCCCGTCTCCGGATGCGGAGACGACGCGGCTGAGGCCCGTCGACCACCGGCGTTCCCCCGTCGCTGCAGGCGTCTGCGACGACCCCGCCCGAGACCCTCCGGCGGAAGCACCTGGATACGTTCGGCGACGTCGGATTCAATCGCGATCTCGGTCTCCTCCGTCTTGACGACGAAGCTCGGGAAGGTCTGCCGAACAATGACGGACATCCCGGGGTAGAGGCCGAATCCCGCCAGACGGGCGGACTCGGGCCCCTCGATTTCCACGATCGTCGCCTCATCCGCTGCCTGCAGGGTGGACAGAGGAACCGATGACCTCTTCACGATACCCTCGGATCAATGAAATCAGAATGGAGATACCAGATGGTGCAGTGTCCAGTTCAATCCCGTTCCGACCGCCACGGCATAGACCAGGATGGAGACTACCATAAGGAGGGCGTTGCGGAGTCCCTGTTCCTTGATCATGACGAAGAAGTTGGCGACGCAGGGGACGAACAGGGTCAGCACCACGAGGCCCACGACGATCTGGGTCGTATCCAGCAGTCCCTGACGGGAGAGGTCGAACAGTCCGGCCGCTCCGTAATCTCTTCGCAGGAAGCCCATGAGAAAGACCGCGGCGGCCGTCTGCGGAAGACCGAGCAAACCGGACACGACCGGTTGCATGGCTTCGATGATCCGATCCAGGAGACGAAGCTTGTCGAGGGCGAACAGCACGAAGGCACCGAGCACGAACAGGGGAACCGCTTCCTTGAGGAACCAGATGACCCGGACATACGTCTTGCGCAAGATGTTCTTCCAGACCGGGAATCGGATGGGCGGCAACTCCAGAATGAAGGCGCTGCGTTGGCCCGGATAGAGGCGGGAAAGCAGCGAGCCGACCAGGATCAGTTGCAGGAAGACCGTCCCGAAAACGATGGCCAGCGCCGTGAAAGAGAGGCCGGAGGTGATTCCCAGTATCACGCCGAGCTGGGCCGAGCATGGGACGCCGAGCGCCAGCAGGAAAGTCGCCAGAAACCGCTCCTTCTTGGAGCTCAGGATCCGGGTAGTCATCGTCGCCATCGTGACACAGCCGAGGCCGAGGACCATGGGCAGGAAGGCTTTTCCATTCAGGCCCATCACGCGCAAAAGCCGGTCGGAGAGGATCGACAGTCTGGGGAGGTAACCGCTGTCCTCGAGAAAGCTGAAGGCAATGAAAAACGTTGTCACGACCGGCAGGACGATGGCCAGTCCATACGAGAGACCCATCGAGATCAGTCCATATTTGCCGACCAGCAGGTCGTAGAAAAAACCCTGGGGAATGAGGGCCTGTAGCAAAGGAGTGACGTAGGTGGCAAAGAGGCCGTTTTCGAGGATGGCGACGAACACCTGTGCACCCAGGTTGCCGACCAGTTGATAGGTCAGGGATGCGGTCACGACGAGGATGACCGAGCCAGGCAGAAATCGCCGGGCCCAGATGCCGAAGCGCTCATTGAACCCGGCGTCGGTCTTGATGGCCCATAGAACCGGTACCAGGACGGGCGCAAGATAGGCGAAAATGACCGTTGCGGCGGTGACCGTCAACTCGCCGAGACCGAAATACCCGCCGAGCAGCTGCTCGGTCGCCCCGGCCAGTGTCGGAATACCGAGCAAGGAGCCGAAGTAATTGCCGAGATGAAGCAAGGTGCCGGCGACAGCGGCCAGTGTGAACAGCCGGGTTCTGGAGAAGCTCAGGGAGCGAGCGGAAGGATCGGACCAGCGGACGTTGCCGAGGACCCGATCGACCCAGTCGAGATCTGCTTCGTCCCGTAACGAGCAGACGGAGGCCGCCCCCAGGCTGCCACGCAGTTCGTCGAAACCGGCCCCGGAAGTGGCGATCGTCTCGACGACCGGAATCCCGAGCTCGCGTGACAGGGCCGCCGAGTCGAGTTGGATGCCGCAACCACGGCACTCGTCCATCATGTTGAGAACGAGAACCATGGGAATCTGAAATCGGCTGAGTTGAGCCGCCAGAAGGAGCGCACGCCGAAGATTCTTGGCGTCGGCCACCTGGACCACGAGGTCGGGACGCTCCTGCTCGAGAGCGGCCACGGTGACCCGTTCGTCCTCGGAATCCGCATTGATGCCGTTGATGCCCGGCGTGTCGAGAATCTCGATCTCTTCACCGCAGATGCGCGTACGTCCCCGGAAAACCTCGACGGTTGTACCGGGGTAGTTCGAAATCGTGACATAACGGGACGTCAGCTGGGAGAAGACGACCGATTTGCCGACGTTTGGCTGACCGACGAGGACCACACGCAAAGGTTCCGGGCGCGTGGCACCGTCGAGCACGACCAAGTCGGGGGAGGGATCCAGGATTGCCGCAGCTTTCGGATGTGCTTCCATCAGGTGTACTCGAGTTTTCTAATTGAAAATCGTTTTCAATTCGAAATTCTACCTGAAAGAAGCGCCTGCGTCACCCCCAAATTCAATGCCTCACGGAATTATCAGCGGCTCGATCGTCGTCACTGCCTGGGCGCTATTGTTCGATCCATCGGGATCCAGTTCGGCTGCACCCACCGATGCATTCGCAGTCAGCGTGGGAGAAGTCGTCCTCGGGGTCACCTGAACGGCAATCTGTATGCTTCCATCCGGATTGAGCGTCCCGAGATCACACGAGTAATAGTTGAGAGTCTGGGAGGCATAAGGCGTGCACGTCCCCTGTGTGGGCTTCACGGAGTCAATGGTCAGATCCGATGAGGTGTCCGGGCTGAAAAAGACGGAGTGGTAAATGTTCGTCGCTGAATCGGGACCGGCATTCAGTATGGTGATCGTGTAGTCGAGGGAATTCGACTGTGTGACCGGATCCGGATTGTCGACGATCGAGATCGAGAGGTCCGCCTGGGCCTGCTGGAACGTGAACGTGGAGCTGTTGTTCGTCAGATCGGGGTCGGTCTCGTTTCCGCTGACCGTAGCCGTATTATCGATCGTCGGTGTGCCGCCGCCCTCGGCAAAGCTGGTTGGAATCGTGACGATTCGACTCTCCCCGCTCGGAATCGAAGGGAAGATGCAGGTGACCAGCCCAAGGCTCGAATTGTACGAGCAGGATCCGCTTCCGGCGGGTGAGACCGTAGCCGGGAAGTAGAATTCCTCATAGAAGAAGGCCGAAGGGATGACGTCGTCGACGGTCACTCCGGTGGCATCGCTGGGTCCGTTGTTCGTGACCGTGATGGAAAATGTTGGACTGTCCCCCTGCCGAATCGGGTTCGGTGTTCCGGTTTTGGTCAAAGAGAGATCGGTAACTTGAGTAACGGTCGAATTGACGGTTGCCGAGTTGTTGTCCAGATTCGGATCGGTCTGGTCGCCGGAGACCGAGACGTTGTTGGAGATCGGAGATTCGAGTGCATCGACCCGAACAGTCAACGTGATCGGCACCGTCTGACCCGCAGCCAAAGCGCCGACGGCACACTGGACGACGCCATTGACTTCACTGCAGAAGCCGACCGAAGCTCCCTGGTAGCTCGTTCCCACCGGCAGAACGTCCGCCAGTTCGACGCCGGTGGCCGGATGCGGTCCGTTGTTCGTCACCTGGATGACATAGTCGAGATCGGCGCCCGTGACGGCCGGTTCGACGCTTGCGGACTTGGTGACTGCCAGGTCCGCCTGCGCGACGGTCGTCTCTTCGCTTGCCGTGTTGTCCGACGGATTGGCATCCGTTTCGTCGGCCGTAGCCGATACGCTGTTCGTGAGGACACCGTCCGTCGCGAAGACGAGCGTCTCGATGGTCAGCACGGCGTTGGCTCCCGGCGCGAGCGAGGGGAGAACACAGGAGAGCTGGGTGTTGAGCGGTGTACAAGTGACTCCCGGCAGCGACGACGAAATGAGGTCGACCCCCGCGGGCAGTGCGTCGACGATCGCAACGTTCGTTGCCGGCCCGCTGCCGTTGTTGAGGACGGTAACCGTGTAGGTCAAAGCTGTTCCCGTCGTCACCGGATCGACTGAGTCCGATTTGGTGACCGCAAGATCGGGTTGCACAATCTCGGTTGTGACCACGCCGGTATTGTTCGACGAATCCGAGTCGTTTTCGCCTGATGAGGCGGTGGCGCTGTTGAACAGCTCTCCCGAGCCGGATGTCACTGTCCCGTTCAACGAAATCACCACCGTGTCGTCAGCGCCGAGGCTTGGAATCTCACAATCAAGAACACGCGATTCCGCGTCGAAACTGCAGGTTCCCGATGAGATCGAATGGGTCTCGAAACTGAAGCCCGAAGGCAGTTGGTCGGTGACCGTCACGTTCAGGGCCTCGGAAGGACCGTGATTGCTCACGTTGATCGCATAGCTCAGACTCCCCCCCGTATGCGCTGAACTGGGCGTCGCCGATTTCGTGACCTCGAGATCCACCTCGGCCAGCGGGATCGTAAGGTTGTCGCTGTTATTGTCGGTGTTCAACTCGCTTTGGTCCGCGGAGACCGTGGCGGAGGCGGTAAGCACTCCCGAGTGCTTCTGGGCGATGGCACGGACCTGGACGGTGGAGGCTGCACCGTGAGCGAGGGAACTCCACCGGCAGTCGACGAGGTTTCCGGTGATCGTACAGGTCGCACCCGGGCCCGTAGCCGAGCGGATGGCCAGCGACGGGTCGAGGTTGAGACGGAGCATCGGGTTCTGGGCGTCCGCCGTGCCGAGGTTCGAGACCTGCGACCGAAGCAGGACCGGGTCGCCGAATCGAATCGTCGAACTCGGCGTCGACAAAACGACGGCCAGGTCCACGTCGCAGGGCAGATCGATATCGATTTCAATGCCCCGATCCTTGAGCATCTCGAAGGCGACGCAATCGCCCAGGTCGATCGGGTTGTAGGCCAGGAAAATCCGGTCCCCCTCTCCGAGTCCGGGGTTGTCCAGGAGCGGAGACAAATGTGAGATGCGGTTGTGCCGCAGGTCCAGGACTTCGAGGTTCTCCAGCCCCGACAGGGGAGACAGATCGCGGATGACGTTCCATTGCAGGTTCAGTTCTTCGAGTCCGGTCAACCCGCTCAGGCCGGAGAGGTCCTGGATGGAGAAGTTCCCCGAAAGATTCAGATAGCGGAGGCCGGTCAGCAGGGAAAGCGGCGTGAGGTCCGAAACTGCGTTGAACGACAGGTCCAGATGACTCAGGGAGGGAAGCTGCTGCATCCTCCGAGCCCGCACTCTTGCCGGCGAGCCCGGCGAACCGACGTCGAGGTCGACCAGAGTCGTCAGATCTTCGATCAAATTGTAGGAGAGGTCGAGTGACGACAGCTGCGCCAGATTCGCGGACAAGCCGGGAGATGTGATCAGGTTGTAGGAAGCATTCAGCTCCTGCAGCTTCGTCAGACGCCCGACCGGCGCGATGCTTCGGATGAAGTTGTGGCTGAGGTCAAGCACCTCGAGGTTCACGAAAAACTCGAGTCCGCCGATACGCCGGATGTTCCGTCCCGAGGCGTCGAGCGTGGTCAGTGATTCGGCGGCCTCACAGGTGATCGCCTCGTTTGGGTCGAGGCCGAGGGCTTCCCGGACGGCCGCTTCCAGAGATGCGTCCTCGAAAGTGACCTCCGCCTGGCAGAGCGGCTGCTCCTCGACGGGAGGTTCCGTGTCGTACTGGTCGTCGACGTCCACGATCGAGATGTGCCCCGTCTCATCGAAGAAGAGACCGTAGGCCACACTGGTACCCAGGTTGAAGGGATTGTCGGGAGGGATGAAGGTAAGGTCCCGCACTCCAGGAGCCGAGATCCAGGACATGACGACACCGAGCGCGGGAGCGACGAGCGTGATCCTGTCGGCGCCGGTCTCGGCGACGAGGAGCTGGGTACGATCGGGACAGGGAATGCCTCTGCGGTAGAGCGCCAGCAGGTGACCCGGACCGGAGAGACCGGAAACGAGTGTCCGGGTGGTCCCTGTTGCAGGATCGTAGGCCTCGATGACACCTTCCGAAGCAACCGAATAGTAGATTTCGCCGGTGCACCGATCGATGGCGAGGCCGGTGGCACCACTGGCCAGTGCAACCGTGGCAAGAGACGTGGGCCTGCCCGGAGCCGCCTGTCCCGAAACACCCGCAGCCGACGAGAGCCCGCTTTCGATGAAGGAGCGCGCAATCTGGGTGATCCGGTCGGATTCGGCTACCAGCACACTCCCGGTTGCGGAATCGTAAGCCATCGAGGTGGGCTGGTTGAGTCCGGTATAGACGATCCGCGACTGCCCGGAGACCGGCTCCAGGCGGATGATTTGACCGGATGTCTGGGCGAGCAGGAGCATGTATTCCTTTCCGTTCGAGGCCGGATAGGAGATCAGCTTGACGATCTTGTCGCTATATTGCTCGACGCCAGTCTTCACGTTTGGTGGCTGGACCTGGTAGAGCTCACTCTGTTGGACGGCAGCCGTCACCTGGGACGAAGCAGAGTAGCCGGCGCCGAGTGCTCCTGCCGAGGAAAGCTCGACCTCGTAGAGCCTCTGCAGCGACTGCATGTAGACGATGGACTGCAGGACTCCGAGGCCGGAGATGAGAGACTGCTTGTCCAGGACGTCGACCGACGCGCCACCGCTGTTTATGCCGGAGTCCGCCGACACGGTGATCAGCGAGGGAGCAGGCTTGTTCGGAGGGGCCGTATAGAGTCCCGTCGAATCGATCGTTCCGGTGGAAGTGTTTCCTGAAGCCACTCCGTTGACCGACCAGGAAACCGGCCCCGGAGCTCCGGAAGCCGTGAACTTTTGGGTCTTTCCGGGCTGCACAACGGCCAGCAGTGGTGTCAGGCTCAGGCCGGACACGTTCGCGTCGGGAGCGTATTCCGCCGGCGGCTGCTGGGGGGGAACGTTGGCCAGGACCTTCGGCGCGCCGAACAGGGAACTCGTGTAGAGGGGAATATCGCTCTTGACCCAGACGAAGCCGTTCGAACGATTGGCCGTGCCCGGGATCAGTTCCGTGATGAGCTTGCTCAGCCGTTGCAGCGGACGAAGCACGGAATCGTTCTGTCCAAGCAGAGTCCCCTGCGGAGTGAAGGCCAGGATCCGCACATTGGCCGTCAGCGACGACGGGTTCAAGATGGCCAGCCCGGTGAAGAAGCCGCTGGTCGACGCGATGTGCGAGAAAACGGCGGCCTTTGCCGGTGCGGGTGTCGGCGCGATCGCGGCGAGGTAGCCGGTCGTGGGGATTCCGTAGCTGAGGAACCCGTTGATGGCTTTGGCGCTCGAGGTGACCTCCAGCCAACCCTCGCGGGCATCCCCGTCCGTGAAACCGAACAATTCGCCGATGTCGAGGACGACTCCCTCGCCCGGATTGAGTCCCCGGCTGACCGGGTTCGAGGCCAGATCCTCTCCTCCGTAGAGCGAACCGTCCGGACGGTGCGCGTAGGCCGTGATCAGGACGGGCTCCGTCGAGTAATTCACCAGTCCCAGTTCTGTCGTCCAGGGGCCGGAGACGACCATCTGCGGAAAGGAGAGGCTGTCGAGTTTCTCGGTTGCCTTACGGGCGTTGAGACCGAGAAGATCGCCGTCGGTCGCCTTGACGAACTCGAAGCCGGCCAGAGCGGTACCATCCGCCGTCACCCGGAGATAGCTTCCTGGGGGAATGGAATTCAGTCCGAAGTATGATCCTGCATCGAGGCGCGCCACGGCGTGGGCGGCCAGGCTCAGGTCCTCGACGACATCCGGATCGTCTCCCGGACGTACCAGTGTCAGCGTTGCGACGGTGTCGAGGGCGGTCGTATTGATGAGATTCAGCTCTGTGGTGAAGCCTTCGTCCACCTGAACCGTGTTGAAGACGATCTGCGGGCCGGCTTCCGGAAGATCCGCCCCATCCAGTTCTGTGAGTGTTCCGTCGAGGATCAGAAAGAAACCGGTCAGTCCGTCGGTGGGGCTGGTGAGGTGGACCCAGGCGACTGCGCCCGTCGGCAGGGAGCCCGCGAAAATTTCCGGGAGCAGGCGGGCGGCCTGCTCGTGTGCGGGAATGGTGAGGGTCGCAGGGTTGGTGAAGCCGGGACCGGTCAGGACCGTGCCGTCGGTCCCGTAGGCGGTGAGCGTCACCGTGGCCGTTTCCGCCGACAGATTCGAGATGGCAAGACCTGTCAGTGTCTCCGGCTCCGACGAGATCCTCGGAAAGATCAAAGACGACGCGGCCTGCAAACCTGTCGTGGAAAGCAGTACGCACAATACCGCCCATGGCAGCGAACAAGAGATTCGCGATTTGCACATTTGCCCCTCCCCGCAACGAAGCTTCGTTGCCCCGGACATTGACTCTCTGAGATGGTGCAGGTTTGAGAGAAGTTTACTAGAAGTGGACTCTTGTGGAAACAGGGGGCATGGTTCGGGCTGATTTCGATGCCGTTGGCGTCTCGAAAAAGACTCTCTATTCGACCCGTCCGGATCTCCCGATCAGCCGGATCCCTGGTCCCCGTCGTCTCCGATGGCACTGACCGGACAGCCGTTCATGGCATCACGGGCCTGTTCCTCTTCATCGGGCGTGCGGGGCTGCCGGACGACGGTTGCGTGGTCACCGCTGTCGACCATTTCGAAGATCTCCGGCGCGGCTGCCACGCAGTACTTGGTGCCGATACACATGTGGTCGACGTAAAAGGGACCCTCGGCGTTGTCCTCCCACTTCGAATCGCGATCAGCCATTGCGATGGAACCCTCCTTTGGCGCCGAATTATTCCCGATCGGGGCACTGTCGATCAACTGATGGCCGAATAGAACTGCCGGATCCCCTCCTCCATGCCGGAAAGGTAGACGCGTGCTTCATCGAGCCCACTCGAGGTGATTTCGAGCAGGCGCAGCTCCGTCAGGTCATAGATCAATGGCGTCACATTGCCGTCCTTGCCGATCTGCATCTCCTGGGCGATGGTATTGGCGACCTTGAGGATGGCAATGGAGATCCGGTCCGCATCGGCTGGGATCTCGGCGGCATGGTGGAAAGCGATCGGTTCGATGATCGGGGAGGGGAACTTCCATCGCTCGAGAATCAGGGCGGTCAGCTGGCTGTGATCCATACCGAAGACCTCGCTCTCGGCTTCGAAGAGGTACCTGCAGCGGCCGGTCTGCACGCTGGTGAGTGCCTGTTCGAAAGAGGGACCGAAGTACTCGGAAAACACGATCTTTCCGATATCATGCAGGGTTCCGGCCAGAAACAGCGTTTCGGCCCGCACGTGACGGCGCTGCTGAGCGAGCCACTGGGCCAGGGTTCCGACCGCCAGGCTGTGGATCCAAAGACCTGTCTGGGAGAAGAAGCCGGTCGAACTCCCTGTGGGGAACCGGTGCACGATCGGGATGGAAAGGGCGAGGGACTTCACCATCCGAAGGCCGATCAGCATCACGGCTTTCTTGAGGTCCGACACTTGACCGGAGAACCCGTAATAGGCGGAGTTGGCGACACGAAGGATCCTCGAAGTCAGGGAAGGTTCATGGGAGATGACCGCGGCGATCTCCGACACGCTCGCCTCGTCGTCCTGAAGGATCAACAGGAGCTTGGGAACGATGGACGGCAGGGCCGGAATCTCGTCGATCTTCGCACAGACAGCCGCCCTCAATCTTGCACCTTCGTCCATCCTGCGTCATCCTCGCCGGAACGTCTCGAAGCAGCCGAAGTTTAGCGCAAAACAGCGGGACAAGCACCTGCAGAATGCAGGTCCCCGGTTGATCATCGACCAAAGGCAACGTGCCGCATCTCCGGGACGCGGGCTGCTCAGTCTCCCCGTCTCGTACCGTCGTTCAGCCAGACGTCGATGCGGGGCGCTTCCCAAGTGTAGGGTTTCTCGAGCAGATCGAGATCGCCGTCGCCGTCCAGATCGGCCAGTCTCGTTTCGTGCCAGCCGAACCCTCGAGCCAGCACCGTGCGTTCGAATTCTCCGTGACCGTCGCCGTAGAGAATCCAGGCGGATGCCTCAGGGTGATCGGGCTGCGGCTGACTCTCGTGCCACTTCGCCATTTCCGCCACGAAGATATCCATGTTGCCGTCCTGGTCGATGTCTCCCAACTGGAGACTGTGCCCGTGGATAAGATCCCGGCCGAGAAGACTGCGTCCGACCCAGTCACGGGACTGTCGTGGATCACCGGTGCATTCGTAGAGTCGCAGCGGACCGGCTCCGTCTCCGGGCGAGATCACGATCTGGGGATACTTCGAGTCGGCGAAATACGCGGCGAAGATCAGACCTCCGCTGGGAGCGATCCGGATGCGCTCGAACGAACGATCTCCCGTCCGGCGATACCAGCTGTCGTAGGCCAGGAGATCGACGTGACCGTCGGAGTCCACGTCGAAGGTGGACATGCCCTCGGTGTAAGGTGTGGAGTCCGGTTGAGCCCGGTCGGTGATGGGAGTCATGGGCCAGGTTACGGCGGAGCGTGGATCGTCGGGGATCTCGGCGAGGAAGATCGTCTTGGCGTTCTGGTTCCAGAATGCCAGTTGCGGCTTTCCCAGTCCGAGGAAATCACCAAAAGCCTGATCGTGATGCTGGGTTGCCCCCGAATCCTTGATGAGACGTCGTCGCCATCCGACGCTCCGATCGAAGTCGGGAGCCGGATTTTCCCACCACCAGAGCTGATTGCTCTGCCAATCACCACCGAAGACGACGTCGAGATCGCCGTCTTCGTCGATGTCGGCGACGGCACCCCCGGCTTCGACAGTCAGGTACTCCTCTTCAATCACCCAGGCATCCCATCCGGACGCCGTTCGCCGATACCAGACAAGGGCGGGTGGCTTCTCGCGGAAGCTCACGATGAAGTCATTGAGACCGTCCCCGTCGAAGTCGCCGACGACGGCACCGGTCTGCTGGGTCGATCCCCCGGGAGGTGTCGGGAGGTCTCCGGTACTCGTCGAAAGGTGCTGCCAGTGGATCTCACGACCCAAGGCAGGGGCCACAAAGAAAAGGAAGATCAGAAACAACGCGGCTGTCGAGGGTTTCCCTTTCACTGAGCGTCATCCTATGGCGACGGGAAATCCCGGGTCAAGCATGCCGGGCCGAGGTTCAACCGATCAGAATCCACCGCCCGGATCTCGAGACAATTATCTGCAGTCCGGAGAAGGAAGTACGTATGCAGACTCAGGAGGAGCCCCTCAAACATCGCGTCGTTGAACTTCGGCTTAACCGGTGTCAGATCGAGGAAGAGCCGGTTGTCGAGGGTGACGAGTCGAGCTTCGTCCGTGTGTCCGTGCCGTCTTCGAAGATCGTAAGCCGGTCTCCATCTCCCCCATCAGCGGGATGGACTCGGTCCATGCAATGATTTTCAGGCCGATTGACAGGGCTTCAGCGCGCTGACAGACTGCCTCTCAATGGTCCAGGATCTCTACCTCCCGGTCGTCGAACCGCGGGAAATCGAAGCCGTTCTCGAGGGGCTGCCCCTGATCGTGGACGTGCCACGTTTCGTGGAATTCGTCCAGGGTTTCCCACGCCGGTATCTCGTTCAGACTCCGAAACTCGAGATCGTCAAGCATTTTCTCCTGGCGGAGAACCTGGGCGACAAGAGGGTCATCAGCTCTCTCGCGGCGGAGCGTCGAAACTGGAAGCTGTCCATCATCACACGCGATCGGTCCTTTCTGTTTGCCCGCATCTCCGGCGCTCTGAGTTGTTTCGGCATGAACATCCTGGCGGCGGAGGCGTTCGCCAATGCGCACGCCCTGGTCCTGGATACCTTCTATTTCGAAGATCGCGGAGCAGCGGTTCAATCAGTCGACCGAGCGACAGAACTTCCAGGCGCTTCTCGAGGATCTGGTGTCGGGCGATCGACCGCTCGAGCCGCTGCTCGAAAAGCGATGGCCTGACATCGAGACCTGGCAGGAGGACTGCCTCGAGGTCCGGTTCGACAGCGAGTCCTATCCCCGGGCCACCGTGATGGGCGTCCATTGCCGGGATCGCTTCGGACTGCTCTACCTGATCAGCCACTTCCTTTCCGGGGAGGGATTCTCGATCGAGATGGCCTACATCCGCACGGCCCACCGCGAAGCGGACGATGAGTTCTATCTGACCCGGCACGGGCGCAAGCTCGAGCCCGAGGAGATCGGGCGCTTGCGACGGGATTTTGCAGCGTTCCGCGTCCCGCGGTTTGCCGACACTCGAGAACCAGGCTCGGATCCGTCCCGGCCATGTGATGTCGATCGATCATCCCTCTCCGAGTCGACCATCGGAGGCATCGGAGAGGGACGCGGCACGACTCATGGCTGATAGAGTCCGTCTGGATTCGAGCCCAGCAACTGGGCCTCGTAGGTCCGATCGTCTACCCGGGGAAGGTCGGCCGCAGTCTGCTCGTCCACGACCGGCCAGCAGCGGATCCGGTCGAGCTGTTCCGCGATCCGGTCCAGATGGTCGTCCGACGTTCTCCACTCCAGCCGGTCGAATCGGCGGAGATCCAGTGGTCTCGTATAGCCCCGCAGCGTCTTTTCCCGGTCCAGGTTGAAGTAACTGTCGAAGTAGGAGAGGACGAGTTCCCGCAACGACCGGTAGACGGGATCGCGATACCTCAGCCCGACGAAATTGGACTTGGCGACGGCCCCGTATTTCCCGTTCACCCTAAACAGGGCCAGCAAGTGGTCGTCGTCGCGAACCGCCTGGAGGTCGACGATCCGGGGTGGATAGCCGAGTCGCTCGAGGGCCATCGCCGCAAACAGGGCGCCGTCGAAGCAGTGGGCCTTGCGGTCCCGCATCACGCTCCTCGGACACCGGTAAATCGGATCCGCGCTGTAGGGGACAGAGTCGAGAAAAGTCTGGATCTGCGCCGGTGAGTCGAGGCCGGCCAGGAGCTCAAACTCCTCGTTGTCCCAGGGCTCGCGTTCGGAGTGTGGACCGGGGAGACGTGACGTGCGGCTCGGTTTCTTTGGTGACTGGAGCATTCCGCCTCTCATATTAGCCGTCCGAGCCCTCAGAGAGGAAGCCGATCCCGGCACGCTGAGTGGTCCCTGCCTCGTGCTGTCGAACCACGGAGGGTTCATTGAGTGGACGATCGAAGGGGACGCCTTGCCGGCGAACCTTGGGATCACCAACCAAGGATCGGTCCAGACCACGAATCAGGGTCGACTTGCAGTCGTCAATCTCGCTCTGACGAATCGAGAGGCGGAGGCGGTCCTTAAAGCAAGTAGCGGGCTACCGCACGAAGCCCTTTCGTTCCAGCAGGGCCTCGATGCTCGGATCGGCGCCGCGGAAGCGCCGATAGAGTTCCGCCGGATCCTCACTGCCGCCTTTAGCCAGGATGTTTCGGCGAAAGGAGTCGGCGGTTTCCGGATCGAAAAGACCGTGCTCTTCGAAAGCCCGGAAGGCGTCGGCGTCCAGGACCTCCGACCAGATATAGCTGTAGTACCCGGCCGAGTAACCTCCTGCGAAAATGTGGCTGAAATAGGGACTGCGGTAACGGACGACGATGGACGGGATCAGATCGATCCTGGACATCGATTCGGCCTCGATGGTGCCGGCGTCTGCCGCCGGGGCTTCCGAGAGAGTGTGCCAGTCCATATCCAGGTATGCTGCCGCCAGATACTCGACCGTGGAGAACCCCTGGTTGAACCGACGGGATGCCTCGATCTTGTCGATGAGCTTCGCGGGGATGGTCTCCCCGGTCCGGTAATGGCGGGAGTAGCTCCGCAGGACTTCGGGATGGGTCGCCCAGTTTTCCATGATCTGGGAAGGTAGCTCTACGAAGTCACGAGGGACGCTGGTCCCTGAGAGGCTCTGGTAGACGCACTCGGAAAGCAGCCCGTGCAGCGCATGGCCAAACTCATGGAACAGGGTCTGGACCTCCTCCAGGCTGAGGAGTGCAGGCGTATCCGCCGTCGGCCTCGAGAAATTGCAGACGTTCGAGATCAATGGGGTGATCTGTGTCCCTCCCGGCCGGGACTCCTTCCGAAAGGAATTCATCCAGGCCCCGGCTCGTTTGCTCGGTCGGGGGAAGTAGTCGAGGTAGAGAATGCCGACATGGGTGCCGGATGCATTCTTGACCTCGAAGGTTTTGACGTCCGGGTGATAGGTCGGAATATCGCTCCGTTCCTCGAACCGAAGGCCGTATAGTTTCCCGGCGACATCGAAAGCACCCTGCCGGACGTTTTCGAGCTGGAAGTAGGGGCGGAGTTCGGCCTCGTCGAGATCGTAGTTCTGCTTTCGCACCTTTTCCGCGTAATACCACCAGTCCCAAGGCTGGAGGTCGCCGTTGTCCTGGGCTTTCGCCGCCTCGGCAAGCTGTCGGGCCTCCTCCCTGGCCTGTGCGAGAGCGGGTTGCCAGAGAGCGTCCAGGAGGTCGTAGACCGACCCGGGGGTTTTCGCCATGTTCTCCTCGAGAACGTAATCGGCATGCGTCGAGTAGCCGAGCAGGTGGGCCCGTTTCACGCGAAGGGCGGCGATCTTCGAGAGGATCTCGTTATTGTCTCGAGGATTACCATTGTCTCCGCGCTTGATGTACGCCTTGAACATCTGTTCCCTGAGACCGCGTCTGTCCGAAAACTGGAGGAAGGGAATCAGGCTCGGTTTGTCCAGAGTGAAGACCCATTTGCCCTTCTGTTCCCGTTGTTCGGCAGTCCCGGCGGCGGAGGCGATAACCGATTCGGGAAGTCCCGCCAGGTCGGCCCGATCCTCGACCACGAGGGCAAAGGCATTCGTCTCGCTGAGCACATTTTCTGCGAAGCGCACGCTCAGAAGAGACAGCTGTTCGTTGATCTCTCTGAGCTCCGCTTTGCCGGCCTCGTCGACTCTGGCACCATTTCGGACGAAATCCTTGTAGGTTTCTTCGAGAAGCCGCGCCTGTTCCGGCCTGAGACGCAAAGAATCCCGGGTCTCGTAAACGGATTCAATCCTCTGGAAAAGATCTCGGTCGAGAAGGATGCTGTCACGATGCCGAGAGAGGAGCGGCGCGACCTGCTTCGCCAACTCTTGGAGTTCCGGGCTGGTGTGGGCCGAATTCATGCCGAAAAAGACGCTCTCCACTTTCTCGAGAAGTGTTCCGCTCCACTCCAGAGCCTCGATGGTGTTCTCGAAGCTCGCAGCATCCGGATTGCCGACAATGGACTCGATCGCGGTCCGCTGGCGGCGGATGCCTTCTTCGAAAGCGGGGAAGTAGTGCTCGACCTTGATCTGTGAAAAAGAGGGGCAGCCGAAGGGTGCGTCCGAATCCTCCAGCAACGGATTAGTTCTCTCCTCGACGCAGCTCAAACCATATACCCCAAGCATGGCGACCAGTAAGACCCGCAAGCCTATCATGGCTCCTCCTCGACGTTGTGCAGTCGTGTCGGAGGGACGGTAGTCGCAGTTGATCGGGCTGTCAATGCCGAATTGCAGGAACTACGCGAACGCCGAATCCAGGCCGATGAACCAAGCCAAGACCATCGGTATCGCCAGGAGAGCCCTGTCGAAGCCTGTCGACTGGACTTTCCCAGCTCATGGATCACGTGTAACTCGACGATAATAGCAACGTTCCGTTGTTTTCTGTGCGCTGTCGACTGCAAATGATCCAACTGGGCGGATGGTGGAAATGCATCAGTTTGAAGGGATGCGTGAAAAGCGTCGGGGCCGTTCGGTGAGCACGGCGAATCCCCGGCCCACGGATCGCATCTCTTGATCCGAGAGCGCTCGAGGTGAAGTGAAAATGAGTCCAGCTGCGCGAGATTCGATATCGATCGGAGGGATCTACGTGATTCTCGCCGGTTTGTGGATCTACCTTTCCGATGCGTTTCTCGAAATTGCGATTCCGACGGCCCACCGCCTGATCTTCTGGCAGACCGTCAAGGGCCTGGGCTTCATCACGATCACCGGTGTGCTGATCGGGTTCGTCATGTATTACCAGTTGCGCAAACGGGAATCTGTGCAACAGGCGTTGAAGAGGACCGAGGATTACCTTCGGGCAATGATGGAGAGCGCCCGTGGCTTCGGGTTTTTCCGACTGGCGTGCGACCCGGTTGATCCTGGCCGCGCCAAGGTCCTCATTGCCAGTCCGGGTGTGGCAGATCTTCTGGCGATCCAGGACCCCTACTCTCTCCTCGATTGGTCCGCCAATGTCGTTCCGGAAGATCGTGAGGCCTTCGGGGCTACGCTCGGCTGCGTATCCTTCGAGGGTGAGTCGTATCAGCAGATCTTCCGTGTCAGGAGGCCGACCGACGGCACGGTGAGGTGGATCGAGGGTGTGGGTACCTCCGCGGGCAACTCGAACCAGGACACGGCCTATGTCAATGGACTGCTGGTCGATATTACGGACCGCGTTCTGCTGGAACAGCAGCTGGCCCAGTCGCAGCGCCTCGAAGCCGTCGGGCAGCTCGCCGGCGGGATTGCCCACGACTTCAACAATCTGCTGACCGTCATCCTCGGACAGACGCAGCTGCTGGCGAGCGGATTGGAAGACAGTAGTCCGCTGAGCCGGGGACTGGCGGAAGTAACCGCCGCAGGTGAGCGTGCCGCCGATCTCACCAAGCAGCTCCTGACATTCAGTCGCCGCCAGATCATCGAGCCGAAGATTCTGCAGCTGAATGACCGGGTCTCCGGACTGGAGACGATGATCCGCCGGTTGATCGGGGAAGACATTCGGTTTTCGACGTCGCTGGCGCCGGATCTGCACCTGGTTCGGATCGATCCGCCTCAACTCGACCAGGTGATCGTCAACCTTTGTGTCAACGCCCGGGATGCCATGCCGCAGGGCGGTGAATTGGCGATCCGGACCGAAAATGTCGTTCTGGACGCGGCGTTTGCCCGGAGTCGGCCCGGGGTGACTCCAGGTCAGTATGTGCTGCTGTCGGTCAAGGACACCGGTGTCGGAATGGACAAGGCGGTGCAGGCTCGCGTGTTCGAGCCCTTCTTCACCACGAAGAGCCGGGAGAAGGGGACCGGCCTGGGGCTTTCGACCGTCTATGGGATCGTGAAAAAGGCCCGGGGCAACGTCTGGGTCGAGAGTGCTCCGGGCAAGGGGGCGGAGTTCCAGGTGTATCTACCGAGTGTCCTCGACGCACCGAAGCAGCGCGCAGACACGACGCAGTCCGCCGCACCGACAGGCAGGGAGAGAATCCTGGTCGTGGAAGACGATGCGTCGGTACGCGAGGTGATTTGTGGATTGCTGCGTGAGCTCGGATACCAGGTGACTGTCTATGCGGAGCCACAGCCGGTACTCGAACTGGAGGACGATGAGCTCTCGGCCGTGGACTTGCTCTTGACCGACGTCATCCTGCCTTCCGTTACGGGCAAAGAACTTGCAGAGCGCCTGAAACGGAGGCGGCCCGGACTCCGCGTGCTGTTCGCTTCCGGGTATGCCGATGAAGCTTTGGCTCAGCATGGAGTTCTGGACGACAGCGACGCGTTTCTCCAGAAACCTTTCACCAGGCAACGGCTTGCACGCAAGGTACACCAGGCGCTCGAGGCGTAGTTCATTCGATGGGATCGGGTTCGCGGGGCATGCGAAGCTGCCACTCGCCGTGCCGCCATTCATCGATCAGAACCAGACCGTCGGTATAGGCACGGGGTTTGAAGAGGTGGATCAGAAGCGCGTAGATGCCCGCACCGACCGTCACCTCGACCAACAGCGCCACCCATCCGGCCCACGCCGTGGGGATCCACCAGGCGACGGCCGCCACCACGCCGGCCATTCCCAACGTGCACAGGCCGATCGGTGTCAGTTCCCAGACGATCCGGCTCACCCGGAGCCCCACCAGGCGACAGCTGAACCTGTACGCGGGAACCAGGTTCAGGATCGACGCCACAGCGAACCCCGCGGCGACCCCGACGACTCCCCAGTGCAGACCGACAACGATTCCGCCGACCGTCATCAATCGCGTCACGAGTCCCACCTTGAACTGCAGGTCGGCGCGTCCCTGAGAAAGAAACAGATTGCCTGTCAGAGGATAGAGCACCTCGGCCAGCGAAGCGACGCAGAGTACCTGGAGGATTGGGACCATCGGCTCCCATTGCGGGCCGAGGATCGTAAGGACGAAGGGACGGGCGGTGACAAGAAGTCCTCCCATGGCCGGAAACGTGACCAGGGCTCCCGCCCCGAGTGAGCTGAGGAAGAGCCGGCGGATGCGCTCATGCTGACTCTGGATTTGCGAGAAGGAGGCGAAGAGGACCCGATACAGAACCTGGGTTACGTTCCAGACCGGGATGAGCATGATCCTGTAGCTGAGACTGTAGAAGCCGAGAGCCTCGATCCCGAGGATTCGGCCGACCAGAAGGGAGTCGAGATTTCTCCTCCAGTAATTGAGACTCCGAGATCCCAGCAGACTGGCTCCGAATCCCAAGAGTCCCTGAAGGGCGGACAACCGGAATCGAAGGTGTGGGCTCCATGGGCCGAGAATCCAGAACAGGGATGAATTGACGACACTGAAGGTGAGTTGCTGGACTACCAGGCTCCAGACGCCCAGTCCGGCGAGAGCACTGCCGATCGCCGCCAGCCCCGAGATCGCTGCCGCGGCAATTTCCACTCCGGCGATCCGCCGAAAATCGAGGGCCTTGATCAGCAAAGCTCTGGGAACGGTCGGAAAAGAGTCGACGATAAAGGCGAGCGCCAGCACCCTTGCGATCGGCACAAGTCGGGGCTCTCCGTAGAAAGCGGCAATCGCCGGCGCGGCGGCTATGAAACCCAGGCAGAGCAGGACGCCCAGCACGGTGCTGGACCAGAAAACCGAATCGAGCTGTTCCTCCCGCACTTCGATGCGCTGAATGATGGCACCGCCGAAGCCGAACTCGGAGACCAGTAGGGCAAAGCCGGAGAAGACGAGGACCATTCCGATCAAACCGAACTCTTCGGGAGACAGGAGCCGGGCCAGCATCATGCCCAGAGCAAGTGCGAGAGTCTGTCGCCCGGCCTGGCCGAGCACGCTCCACCCGAGACCGCTCAGGGTCCGCTGCTTGAAATCGTCCTTCGCGGTCATCGCGGATGATCATATCGGAAGGAGGAGACCCGAACGGGGGGCTCGAAGCGCTGGCAGACGCTCTCCTGCAAGCGGGCAGCTGCTCCCGTCTTACCCTCTCACCGTCAGGCGCCGTTCAGGAACCCCGCCCCGCGGCGTGTGACAATTCAACGCCGGTGCGGAGAACTCAACGCCAGGCTTTCCCTGGCATAAAGAGGATCGGAGATTGCCTGTAGTACTCCGGGATGGGAATAATAGGATCGGTCCAGCGCTCCGACCTTTGGAGCGCAGGATTGGTGCTGAAAGACACAGGAACGACGAGTGGGACAAAACACCTGGCAAAAGTGGCTGCTGATCTTCGGCTTCTGTACGCTGCTCGGACTTCTCAGCTTCAGTACCTTCTGCTCCGAGGACCTGCTCGAGGGCA
Source organism: uncultured Acidobacteriota bacterium (assembly GCA_963823995.1). Taxonomy (GTDB): domain Bacteria; phylum Acidobacteriota; class UBA6911; order RPQK01; family JAPXNP01; genus JARRKC01. The sequence goes on along the minus strand of CAWGNQ010000005.1, from coordinate 1,043,535 downwards.
AGGAGGTACCCTATCTCTACTACCTGGTCAATGAAATGACCGGCGCCTACGCGATCCTGGTCCTGCTCCCCTTCTTGCTGAAGTTCATCGAGCGGTTTCCTTTTACGATCGACAACTGGTACCGGAGGCTTCCACTCCATTTCGCGGCGAGCGTCATCTTCGGGCTTGGGCACACGACCCTGATGTCCCTGTCCCGGATCTGGCTCTACCCGTTGTTCGGACTCAGGCCGTACCAGGTCGGCGACATCTTCTATCGCTACGCGATGGAGTACCAGAAACAAATCATCGTCTATGCCGGCGTGGTCCTCTTCGTTCAGTCCTTGCGCGCGTACCGGGAACGGCAGGAGAAAGAGCGGGAAGCTTCCGAGCTGGCCCTGCGGACCGCGGAGCTTCGCACCCGTCTGGCCGATGCCCGGCTGCAGGCTCTGAGAAACCAGCTGCAACCGCACTTTCTGTTCAACACGCTCAACATGATCTCGTCCCTGATGTATGAAGATGTCGGTCAAGCGGATCGGATGATCGCACGGCTGAGCCATCTGCTGCGGGTCAGCCTCGAGCAGGCCGACCGGCCCAAAGTTTTCCTGCGCGACGAACTCTCCTTTCTCGAAGCTTACGCCGAGATCATGCGATGTCGTTTTCCGGACCGCATCGAACTGCGTACGGATCTCGATGCGGTGCCACTCGATGTCCTCGTCCCAGGTTTTCTGCTCCAGCCACTCGCCGAGAACGCCATCAAGCACGGTGGAATACGGCAGGGCCATCCGCTCGAGATCCGGCTGACGCTGCGGAAAACGGAAGGAGAGCTGCACATCGAACTGACGGACAATGGTACGGGGCTCGTCGGTGAAGGGCGGGAATTGAAGGAGGGACACGGCCTCTGGAACACTCGGCGGCGGCTCGAAGAACTCTATCCGGGCCGGTACTCGCTGGTCCTCGGCAATGTCCCCGACCGTGGTTGCCGCGTGCACATTACCTTTCCGCTCGAACTCGCAAACGTCGCGGCATCTGGCTCAGGACCGGGCGAGGATCGCCGTGAAGATTAGGACGTTGATCATTGACGACGAGGCCCCGGCCCGCCGCCGTCTCGCGCTCTTTCTGCGTCGCGACAGACGCATCGAGCTCCTCGGAGAAGCGTCGGATGGCCTCGAGGCGGTGACCCAGATCGAAGCCAGACGTCCGAATCTGATCTTCCTCGACATCCAGATGCCCGGGCTCAACGGCTTTGAAGTCCTGGATGCGCTGAAAGGCGAGCGGCCGAGGGTGATCTTCACCACCGCCTTCGACCAGTACGCGATTCGAGCCTTTGAGGTCCGGGCCCTCGACTATCTGCTGAAACCGTTCGAGGAGGCGAGGCTGCAGGAGTCCGTCGGACGGGTTGTGGCAGAGATCGAGCACCACGGGGAGCAGGACACGCGCGTCGATGAGCTGCTCGAGGAAATGCGACACCGGCAGTCCCCGTTGCGCAGGATCCTCCTGCGGAGGGCCGGACGGATCTCCTTCATCGATACTCGGGAGATCATTCGGATCTCGTCGGAGGAGAAGTACGTGCGACTCCATGTCGGAGGGAAATCAGTTCTTCATCGCGACTCGCTCCGGCGCATGGAGGAGCGGCTCGATCCGGCTGTGTTCGTCCGGGTGCATCGGGGTGAGATTCTCAATATGGAGTACATCCGCGAGATCGTTCCGGTCAGTCACGGAGACTATGAGATTCTGCTGCGCGACGGAAGCCGGATGGCGCTCGGCCGTACCTACCGCGATCACTTCTTCAGCCGGTTTACCGAGCCGCCGGGGTAGGCAGGGGTACGACCCGAGATTTGCGATTTACGGTTTTCGATTTGGAGGAAAGACGGTCTGGATGCTCGGAGCGACGATTCGTGCCTGCGCAGCTCAGCCGTTCTCCGGCTCCCCCGATCGAAAATCGCACATTTCCGATCGCAACTCGAGGCCGCAGCGACTATGATTCATACGTGATGCAAAGACGAAGACTGACGATCTTTCTTCTGCTGACCTGGGCGATCGTATCGGTAGCAACTGCACAGAACGATCCGGACCACCGCGATTGGATCCAGCTGTTCAATGGGCGGAATCTCGATGGTTGGGACGTCAAGATCAGCGGATACGACCTCAATGACAACGTTGGAAAAACATTCCGCGTCGAGGATGGCCTGCTGACCGTCTCGTATGACCAGTACGACCAATTCGGGACTCGATACGGGCATCTGTTCTACCACCAGAAATTCTCCTACTATGTCATCGCCGTGGAGTACCGATTCATCGGCAAGCAGGCGCCGGGTGGGCCGGACTGGGCCTTCAAGAACAGCGGGATCATGGTCCATTCTCAATCTGCCGCCAGTATGCTGAAGGATCAGGACTTTCCCATCTCGATCGAGGTTCAGTTGCTGGGAGGAAGGGAAACGGGAGAGCGGCCGACGGCCAATCTGTGCACGCCCGGAACCAACGTGGAAATGAATGGTGAACTGGTGACCACCCACTGCATCAATTCGAGTTCGCCGACGTTTCGCGGCGACGAGTGGGTTCGGGTGGAAGCTATTGTCCTCGGGAACGAGCAAGTTCGACACGTCGTGAACGGAAAGACGGTTCTGACCTATGAAGATCCGCAGATCGGCGGCGGATCGGTGAGTGATTACGACCCCGCCGTGAAAAAGGACGGCGCCGCCCTCTTCGAAGGATACATTTCCCTTCAGTCCGAAAGTCACCCCATTCAATTCCGCAAGGTGGAACTCCTGAACCTGGTCGGATGCACGGATCCCCTCGCTTCGAACTACAAGAGCTACTTCAAGAAGTCCGATCCCTCCCAGTGCCGCTACGAGCACTGAGTCCAACCTTTCGAATCGACGGTCTCTCGGTTCGGTCCGGATCGAGTGTGGCATTTTTGTCATCAGGGACCCATCACGCCACACACCGACCTTACGACGAACTCCTCAAGCCCTGTCCATGCAGCGTTCTCCGTGATCAAGGGTTCTGGAATGAGTCGTGCGTTCATTGATCGTGGAACGACGGGCCGGCTGGTTGCAGGGATGAAACGTTCCGGTGACGCCGCCCTTTTCACATAGATGGAAGAGAGGAGCAAGCAAGATGGACGACAGAATCAGCGTGAGTTTCGCTCCTCCCACAGCGCCGGTTGTCTTGTCCGTCGCGGGCGGACAACCGGTGCGATTCTGGATGCGAATGAGCCCGAGCGACTTTGCCCCGGGTCACAGGCTGCATCGGCAGTCGGTGGAGCCCTTTCGGGTCCCCGTTGTCAGTCACGGGGCCAGGCCGAGGACCGGCAGGCTCCGGATCGTGAATTCAGTATTCGCGGGTGTCTTTCGAATGCACCGCGGACTGCAAATAGAGCTTCCCGAACAGGAGTGAAAGACGATGAGACACAACAGCAGGTCCCTTTTGGGCCTTTTGATGATATGGATGGCATTCTGGGGTCTGCCCCTGTATGCCTCCCCGCAGGACCAGCCCCGGGAGACCGATCCCGTCAAAACTCAATCGCAGGTCGAGGAACCCTCGCCGCTTCAGGCGATCGAGCAGTTGGCAGAGCAGGTCGTTGTCGAAGCGGCGAACAAGGACTGGAAGAAAGTCGAAAAGGATGTTTCAGCGATTCGGATCGCCTGGCTCGATTTCCAGCCGGTCGACCCCTCGAACGCCGAACCGGCGAGCATGGACCGGATGGAATACTCCCTCAAGCAACTTGCGGGTTTTTCGAGTCAACACCAGCGGCTCGCCACCGTATTGGCGGCCAACGTGGTCAGTTCGACTGTGATGGATGTCTATGACCTCTATCATCCGGAGCTGCCCGGTTCCGTCGAACGGCTGGACGAGCATCAACGCCGGATCATCCTTGATACGGCGCTCGGCCAGTTTGAAGATGCGTCGAGAGAACTACAGGGAATGAACCGTATCTGGTACTACTTCAAGCCGGCGCTCAAGTACAACGGCGGTGAGGATCTGGCCAGGGACCTTCAAGTGAAACTGGATCTCGAACAGGAATTCATCGATTCGAAGGACCGAGCAAAACTTCTCGCGGCAGCAAAGCAGGGCCTGGTCTCCCTCTTTCAGGTTGCGGATCTCATGGGCTGATCGGCCGGAAGGGAAGTCTGCCATGTCGTCGAAACCGCTCATATTCTATGTGCCTCACAAGGATGCCCGCTCCAGTGATCGCGAAAGCGCCGAGAAGAGAAGTGGGATCGTGAAGAAGATCCTGTTTGCCACCGATCTGTCCATGGCATCCGAAATCGCTCTGCGCTACGCAGGCACCGTGGCACAAAAGTTGGGTGCGGGCCTGTTGGGAATCTACGCATTCGATGTTCCTCGATTCCTCCTTTCCGGCGACTCCTCGGGCGCGGCGAGTGAGGAATTCGAGAAACTCAGGAAGGAATACGACCAGAAGGTCGCGGACTTTTTCACCCATCCGGCGCTGGTCGATGTCGACACCGAAGTTCGGCTGACGAGGGGGTATCCGGACGAGACGTTGGGGTCGCTGATCCTGGAGTCCAAGTCCGATCTCAGCATGGTGGCGAGGCATCGACGAGCCACCATCGAGTCCTTCTTTCTGGGTGCCGACTCGGAGAAGATTCTTCGTCTTGCGACACGGCCCATCTGGGTGGTTCCGGAAGAGGGCGTCATGACGACGAACTGGAAACCGGTCATCGTGGCCGTCGATTTTTCGGTGCCGTCCAAGGAAGCCCTGGCCTTCGCAATTCGAATGAGCGCCGCATACGGAGTCCGCCTGACCGTAGTCCATGTCATGGACATCGGAGCCAGCCTCGGAAATCACGTGGATCGATTCGAGCACCAACTCGGCCCGCATCTCGGCGAGCGGCGCAACAGGCTGAGGCGGCTGGTCGAGCGTTACGGGGCGCCGAAAGAGACAGAGACCTTGGTCGTCGCTGGAACGCCGGCCCAACGAATCCTCGAGATTGCCGCAAGGCGGGAAACCGACCTGTTGGTGATGGGAATCCACGGTGATCGCATGCAGGGCACGGTCGGCCTCGGATTCACGGCCAGTGCGTTGCTCCGACTTGCCCGAATGCCGATCATACTGTGCCCTGCGGGTCGGGCTTCATGAGACCGAACCCGGCCGGCCCGGGATGCAGGGGCCTGCCGACCGGGCGTAGGGACTTGCATGGCTGCGGTTTCATGCCTGCCGGCACAGCGACCGGGGACGATACCCCCATGTCCCGTCGGCTCCAGGCTTTCCCGCAAGTCCCTGTCTTGGACCCTGTCATAATCCTTATGAATTCGGAGGAGTGTCCTATCCTCTTGTTTCTGAATTAGTTATCTGTCAAATCCGGGTGAAGGGTCGGGTGTCGAACGGTTCTCTTCGAGCTGCTTCCGGACGAGGCCGCAGGATGTTCATAGGAGCTACGAGTATCGGGCGAGTGGATTTTCGAGCGATTCCTCCAACTGATTGAAAAATAGAGGGAAGCGCGGAATATCCCAAGTTGGGAATGGATCGTGCTTTAGATATGAGCGTGTTCGCCGGCAGCGGACACACTGGAGATGAAGATAAGGGAATCAATTCGGCAGATTCTTGTGTCCTCTCCAGAGACTTCCCTCCTCATGCGTAAGGGAAAGCGGCCGCGGGCCACCCCCCCTGGGAACCCCGGCTGGTACTTGGGTTCCATCCCGAGGCCGCTTGACCTCACGCTTTCTCGCGAGCGATCAGAAATTCCGGATCTCCGACGCGCGTTTCCGACTTGGGACTCCGGGGCCGGGAGAACGCGACATCAGCTCTATGGGCGCTCCCCCCGCCACCCATTTGGGCCAGGGCTCTCATAAATTGTATGATGTGGTGTTGTGAGTATCTCAGGAACGGAGGGGCCGGTTGGCTCGGAATCTGCGTAAATGGCTGAAACGGCCCGAGAGCCGGATCATCCTCTTTCTCGCTTTTCTCCTGCTGGCCGTCAACGCCGTCGGCATGTGGGGTATCGTCTATTCCGGACGCGAGGCCCAGGAGGCCGCCATCCGCGATCTGCAGTTGCAGACCGTGGCGGCCGCTCGAAGTCTGGAGGCCATCCTCGCATCGGCCCGGGCCGACTGCATTTTTCTCTCCCAGTCACCTCAGTTGACGGAATTTCGTCGTGCTCTCTCCGATGATGATCCGCTCGGAAAGAGGTGGACCCGGATCGATCTGGAATCGACGCTGATCCTCTTCCTCCAGTCCCATCCGGAAGTGGAGAGCATCGTGCTCTACGAGAACGGGCAGTCTCCGTTTCTCTGGGTAGGGCGCCGCGACGGCGCTCCGGTCGCGCTTCCGGCAAGGGATTGGGAAGCCCCTGCGGCTTCCACGTCTGCGGGTGGAAAGCTCTATGGCCGCTGGCCGCTGGGAGACGAGGATTCGGGAGCTTCGATGCAGGCCGAGCTCTCATCGGAGGCCATGCTCAATCAGATGGGTTCATCGAGTGACTACGAACTCGCCTTTCGGTCGCTGGATTCGGTTCGGACCGATGCGAGGAGCGTCGATGAATTCATCGCGATGGAATCTGTGCGGGACCCGGCCTGGGATCCGCCGGTCGATTGGACTCTGGTCCGCAGCGAGCGGCGTGTCAGCCTGCTGGAGTCCCTCTCGAGACTGACCGCGCGCTATCGCATCACGCTGGCGGTCAATCTCCTGCTGATGGGCCTGGCAGCGATCCTGGGATTCGTTTCCTATCGGCAGGTGAGGCGCCGTGTCGTTCTGGAGACCGAAAACAGGCAGCAGGCCCGGATCCGGGAACTCGAGCGTCAGCTGATGCACAGCGAGAGGCTTGCCGGAATCGGGAGGCTCGCCGCGGGGCTGGCCCATGAAATCAACAACCCGCTGGAAGGGATGAAGAACTACCTGTCCCTGCTTGCCGAGGATGTCAGCGCCGGACGGCTCGACACGGCGCAGGACTTCATTCGCCGAATCCGTTCCGGAGTCGATCGGGCGGCGGGTGTCACCCGACGGGCGCTCACCTTTGCCGAGCCGGGACAACGGCCCAGCACCCGGGTCGACCTCTCCCAGATCGTGGCGGACACGGTCGATTTTGTTCGCGGTAACCCGCTTTTCCGAGGCATCGAGATTCCAGTAACCGGTTTCGCCGGTGAGATTTTCGTTAGGGGGAACCCCGTCACTCTCTCTCAGGCCTTGCTGAATCTGCTGATGAATGCGGCGGAGATCATGCACGGCTCCGGGACGATCGAAGTCGATGGCCGCGTCCAGGAAGGCTTCGCCGTCGTTTCCGTGGCCGACAGCGGTCCGGGAATCGACGAGGAGATCCGGGAACAGATTTTCGAGCCCTTCTGTTCGGGCCGTGACTCGACGGGGTTGGGCCTGTCGGTCTGTCGGACGATCTTCATGCAACACGAGGGAGACATCATCGCGGAGAACAGGCCGAGCGGAGGCGCCGTTTTCACCTTCAAGGTGCCGGTCTGGGCAGCCGCAGACGGCGAAGAGGAGACCGGACCGCCCAGTGTGAGGGAACGGATGAAGGAATCCGGTGTGGAGTCCGATCGGGGGGTAGCGTAACAGGCATGGCAAAGCGTGGAAGTATTCTGATCGTGGACGATGAGACCTACGTCAGCGAATCGCTGGCTATGACACTGAGCCGGCAGGGTTACTCGGTCCGAACGGCCCAGAGCGTTCGCGAGGCGCTTCAGGGAGATACCTTCGACGGGCTGGATGTCGTCATCACGGACCTGCGGATGCCGGGCGCAAGCGGGCTGGATCTGCTCAAGGGGATCCAGGAGCGGAAGCCGGAGTTGCCGGTCATCGTTCTGACGGCGTACGGCAGCGTCCCCTCGGCGGTCGAGTGCGTGAAAGCCGGCGCCTATGAGTTTCTCGAGAAACCGGCGGACCCGGAAGAGGTGCTGACCGTGCTGCAGCGAGCCATCATGGATTCGGCTCGGCGAAGGGAAATCGAGTATCTCAGGGGAGAAGGTAAAAGGGGACGGGGCCCTCTCGGTGAGAGCAAGAACTGGAAGGAAGTCATCGAGCTGGTTCACGCGGCCGCACCGACCGACTCGAGCGTTCTGCTGCTCGGCGAATCGGGAACAGGAAAAGAGGAGGTGGCGCGGCTGATCCATCGTCTGAGTGCCCGCGAAGATCGTCCGTTCGTGAGTGTGAACTGTGCCGCGATCCCTCTGGAGCTTTTCGAGAGCGAGTTCTTCGGACACTGCAGGGGGGCCTTCACCGGGGCCACGCGAGACAGACAGGGCCGCTTCAAGGTTGCCGACACGGGTACGCTTTTTCTGGATGAGATCGGTTGCCTGACCGAATCGGCGCAGGCCAAGGTCCTTCGCGTGCTCGAGGAAGGCGTCTTCGAGCGGGTGGGCGAGACCCGTCCGACCAGCGTGGACATTCGGCTCGTCTGTGCCACGAACTCCGACCTCGAAGCGGATCTGGAGCGTGGCCGCTTCCGACAGGACCTCTTTTATCGGATCAACGTCTTCTCAATCCGAATCCCTCCTCTGCGCGAGCGCAAGGGGGACGTGGGCATTCTTGCCACGGCGTTCCTGCGAGAGTTCTGCGCGAAGACCGGAAAGGAGATCGAAGGTCTGGAGCCTGAGACTCTGCAGGCGCTCGATCGCTACAACTGGCCCGGGAATGTCCGGGAGTTGCGCAACGTCATTGAGCGGGCCGTCATTCTCGAGAAGAGCAAGCGGCTCACGCTGGCCGGGGTTCCGGGAAACATCCAGGGGCAGGCGCAGGAATCCGATGCCGCCGGTAAGACGTTCAACCTGCGCGAATCGTTGATGAGCGAGGAGAAGAGACTCATTGTCGGAGCTCTGACGGCGGCCGACGGAGTCAAGCGGGAGGCTGCCCGGCTGTTGGGTATCGATGAGCGAAATCTCTCCTACTATCTGAAAAAGCATGGTCTTCACCAATGGAAATTCGACCAGCCCTGAGATTGCTGCTGTTCTGGATCAGCTGCTTGCTTCTGACCATATCTTCGTGCGACTACACGGACCGGAGTGCCGCGGAGGTCGGAGCCATGGACCGCCCCGGCGCACCTCTCGCGTCCGCCGATGCCACAAAGCGCGCGAAGCCGCTGTTCGTTGATATGACGGCGGAGTCCGGTGTCCGGTTCGTTCACTACAACGCCGCCAGCAAGGAGAAGTGGCTGCCCGAGACGATGGGCTCCGGGGTGGCGGTCTTCGACTTCGACAACGACGGCCTGCCCGACCTCTTCTTCCTCAACGGCTCGACTCTCGACGGTCGGGGTGAGCACCATACGGGACGGCTCTATCGCAACACAGGCGCGGGACGTTTCGTGGACGTGACGGCAGGCTCCGGGCTCGACGAGAGCTACTTCGGAATGGGAGCAGCAGTGGGAGATATCGACAACGACGGCTGGGACGACGTCGCCGTCACTACGACCGATGGGGCCAGGGTCTATCGCAATATCCACGGCCGCCGCTTCGAAAACGTCACCCGACAAATGGGACTGAAGTGTCCGGGCTTCGGATCGAGTCTGGCTTTCCTGGACTACGACCGGGACGGCTTCGTCGATCTTTTCGTGGGGCGCTATGTCGAATGGACACCCAAGACCGATATTCCCTGCAGTCCCGACCGGGTGCACCGGACCTACTGTACTCCGGAGGTTTATCCCGGCATTCGGAACTGCCTGTTCCGGAACGTGGGGGGCACGCGTTTCATCGACGAATCCAAGGCTTCCGGGGTCGATCGATTCCTGGGAAAAACGCTCGGTGTGGCGGTTCTCGACCTGGACCGGGACGGCTGGCCGGACATCGCCGTGGCCAACGATACCGTTGCGAACTACCTCCTGATCAATCGACACGACGGGACTTTCAGTGAAGCAGGGATCGAAACCGGGCTCGCTTATAGCGAATCGGGAGCAGCTCGAGGGGGAATGGGGATCGATACGGGGGATCTGGACGGCGACGGTGCGGTGGACGTCGTGATCGGCAACTTCTCGCAGGAGATGGCCGCCTTTTTCCGATCGGTGGAACCAGGCTATTTCATCGATGATGCCGCTCCAGCCGGTATCGGCCTTCCGACGCTCATGACGCTGGCCTTCGGCACGCTCGTCGAGGACTTCGACAACGACGGCTGGCTGGATGTCCTCCTCGCCAACGGCCACATCGAGCCGGAGATTTCGGAGACCAGACGGTCACAATCGTATCGTCAGCCCCCCAGTTCTTCCGGAATCTCGGCAAAGGGCGCTTCGAACTCCTCGATTCCGCGAGGATGGAACCGTCGGACCTGCTCCTTGTGGGGCGCGGATTTGCCGGCGGCGACTTCGATCGGGACGGCGATCTGGATTTCGTCGTGACGCAGAACGGGGATCGGGCCGTCCTCATCCGCAACGACAGCGCCGATGATCATGACTGGCTTCAGGTCCAACTCGAGGGAGTCCGCAGCAACCGGATGGGCCTGGGAGCCAGGATCCAGGTCGTCGCCGGCGACACCACCTTCACTCGCTATCTGGTGTCGGGAAGATCCTACCTTTCCGCCTGCGAGCCGATCGTCACGGTCGGCCTCGGGAAGGCGACCCGGGTGGACCGGGTGATCATCGACTGGCCGTCCGGCACCCATCAGGTCATCGAGTCGCCGCAGACACGGCATCGTCTCGTTGTTCGCGAAGCCGAGTAGGGCGGTGTCCGTTCTACTCGTGACGGACGAGGGACAGATCGAGCGTGATCACGACTTCGTTGGACACCATCACTCCACCCCCCTCGAGATTCTGGTTCCAGTCGATTCCGAAATCATGACGATTGATCCTGGCCGTGGCGACGAGACCGATGCGCTGATTTCCCCACGGATCCGTGACGGGTGGCGTGGGGCCGTCAAGAGTGAGGGTCGCCGGGCGTGTGATCCCGCGAATCGTAAGTTCTCCATCGATCAGAAGGTGACCCGATTCGTCCGGATGAAACCGCTTCGAACGGAAGTTCAGCCTGGGATGATTCTCGACGTCGAAAAAGTCGGGGCTGCGCAGATGCTCGTCCCGCTTTTCGTTACCTGTGTCGATGCTGTCCGCCTGGATCAGTGCTTCAACGGAGCACTCGCTGAGGTCCTCCGGTTCGTAGTGGACGGTGGCTTTGAACTTGGTAAACGAACCGTGGACGTTGGCGATCATGAGGTGACGCACCGAGAAACCAATGGTGGAATGGACCGGATCGATCGTAAAAGCAGGTACGTCCACCGTGGGCGACGAACCGGCCAATGCATGGCTCCTCGGTTTGGATGCTGACTCGCTCATGATCTCCTCCTTTCGGCCCGCTCTCGGGCAAGGCTTAGCGATTCGATGGGGCCCGGTGTCCAAACCGGAGACGAAACCCCGATTGATGATCTGATCTGCTCTCAACCACCTAGATGACAAGTCGGCACCTGAGGTTGCGGCCGACGAGGGCATGCTTTCGCTCGTCTGCCTCTCTTCCGTGTAGAGACGGGGCGCCTGACGCTCCGGGGGGACGCAGATCCGGCGAGCCGTTCAACGGCACGATCGGCCGAGGCTCGAGATGGGAAATAACGGGAGCCTGACCCACTTCGGCCGTGTCAGGAACGAACGAACGGAAGGATGTAAGGTCCCTCAGGAATCACGGCGAGGCGGTTCTCGGTTCCGACGCTTTCCCGGACGGCCTTCAGAAAGACCTCCAGGTCGTCAATGACGTCGACGCCGGTCAAAGGGTGCTCGGATTTCTCGAGTCCCTGTGTGAACAAATGGATTCTCCCCCTACGCATCGGCCTCAGCTGCATCTCCGTCTGCCATTCGTCAATCTGTGCGTGCTTCCGCTTGCTGATCTCACTCAGAAATCCGTCCATGCCTCGTTCGACCAGAAGTTGCTGAGCCTGCAGATAGTCGGAACTGCCCATGCCTTCACTGATTTCCGAGACGATGAACAGATCGCTGTCGGAATCGAGGATCTCCTGCGCGGCGACCATCCCTTTGACCGTCTGATAGTAGGTCTTGTCGAGCGGGTAACCTGCGGAGCTCGTGACGACAGTTTTGTAGGACCGGGGTAGTGTGACCTCGGCATATCCGCGGATGACCTCCACGGCGCGGAGATGCGCTTCGACGATCTCCCCGAAATTGACGAAGGAAAGCCGCCGCTGCGGGTCGATGACCGTATTGATGCCGAGGACGTCTCCCAGCATGCGGACGATCTCGAGTTGCTCCTCGTGCAGCGGGTTCCCGTCGAGGATGCAGTTCGTTGCTTTGGGATGTTCCATGAAGTCCGCGCTGTGCAGACGCCGGATCGTCTTCTCATGGCTGATGCCCGGGGTGATGACCTTTCGACCACCTGAATATCCGGCCATCAGATGCGGCTCCACCAGGCCGATGACCAGCTTCAGGTCTGCCTCGACGAAACGCCGGTCCAGACGGACCTCCGTACCGCGTGCAGTGGTCCCGACCGCGACATGATCCTGGTCGTTGCGCGCGAAGTGGTTGGAGACCTTCACCGTTTCGAGGACCCAGTTGTCGCCCACGACTTCACGCATCTCCACGTCCAGGTTCGGACGATGTAGTCCGGTAGCGATCAGGATCTGGATGTCCGAGGCCTCCATTCCGGCCTCCATCAGGGTCCGGACCACGATTGGGAGGATGAGGCCGTTGGGTACGGGGCGCGTGATGTCGCAGATCAGAATGCAGGCGGTCTGCTTCCCTTGTGCCTCTTGGGCGAGGGGGCCACTACCCACCGGGGCATGGAGCGCTTGCTCGACGGCTCTCCGTGGTTTCGGCTCGAGGGGCATCGGTTTTTTCTCGACGATGTCGACGTTCCACTCGTTCGGGAACTCCAGCACGAGCCCCTTTCGACCATAATCCAATGTCACTTCCATCGTAACTCTCCGTGGATGTCCTGCTCAGTCGGTACCTCAGTGTAGCAGCTATCCGCCGCAAACGACGGCCCCATTGGAGTCGCGACCGGGGAAGGCACGGGAGGATCATCCCGTGCCACCTTTCTCTCGAAATGATTCGCCACCCTCCCGCCTGTAAATCTATAATGACTGACCAATGACGTGCGAGGAACACTCCGGAGCGGAGTCCGCCGCGGCCCTGCAACTCGAGGTCGAGAATCGAGTGCTGCATGCTCTCAGTGGCAGTCGCCAGGCCCTGATGCGAGCGGCCGACGAGATCGAGCTGCTGCAGGACATCTGCAGGATCGTCGTCGAGGAATGCGGGTATGCGATGGTCTGGATCGGTTATGCCGAAGACGATGCCGCCAAAACAGTCAGGCCCGTGGCCTCTTCGGGATTTGAAGAGGGCTATCTGGAGGGGCTGGAAATCAGCTGGGCGGAAACGGAACAAGGTATCGGCCCCACCGGAACCGCCATTCGGACCGGTCAGCCCTGCATTTGTCGGAACATCCTCACCGATCCCCGGTTCGGTCCCTGGCGAAACGAGGCCGTCGAGCGGGGTTTCGCATCCTCGATTGCTGTTCCCCTGGTCGGCGGGCAGCAGGTATTGGGAGCCCTCAATATCTACTCGAAGGAGCCGGACCCGTTTTCCGAGAATGAAGTAAAATTACTGGCCGAACTTGCCCGCGATCTGTCTCAGGGCATCGTGACGATCCGTCTCCGCGTCTCCCATGCGGAAGCGGAAGCCGCCGGGCGCCGGACCGAGGACGACTACCGCCGGCTCTTCGAAGACGACCTGACCGGGGACTTCATTGCCGCCCCGGACGGACGGATTCTGCTTTGCAACCCGGCCTTCGTGCGACTGTTCAGGTTCTCCGATAGGCAGCAGGCCCTTCAGACCAACATGGCCCGGCTCTTTCCACCGGGGGACTCCTGGGACGAGTTTGTCGGATTCGTCCGACGGCGCAAAGTGCTCAATCGTAACGAGAGTGAGCGGCGCACGTTCGACGGATCTCCGATTCATGTGGTCGAAAACGTCGTCGGGACGTTCAATGAACAGGGCGAGCTGATTCGGCTCAAAGGCTACGTCTTCGACGACACGGAGCGCAAGCAGGCGATGCTCGCCCTTCAGCGAGCCAACCGTCAGTTGCAGGAACAGGCGGAGGAGCTCTCCACCATGAATGAGGAGCTCCAGTCTCAGACGGACGAGCTTTCGGAGACCAACGAAGAGCTTCGTACACAAGCCGAGGAGCTGCAGGAGGCGAACGAAGACCTTCAAGCGAGCGAGGTACGGATGGAAGAGGCGCTGGAACAGGTGGAGCTCGAAAAGCGCCGGCTCGAAGCGGTGATGGAAGTTCTCCCCGTCGGAGTTGCCCTCCTGGATTCCCAGGGCGGGATCACGGCCAGCAACATCGCTTTCGAGGATATCTGGGGAGGCCCGCATCCTCCCACGAGATCGGTCGGTGACTATCAGTCATACCAGGCGTGGTGGCCGGAAACTGGGGAACCTGTACAGCCGGACGACTGGGCCTCATCGAAGGCGCTGCACTCCGGCGGAGTCGTCACCGGCCAGCTGCTCAAGATTCGGAGATTCGATGGCTTGGTGGCCTATGTCATCAACGGAGCCGCAGCGATCCGTGATGGAAAAGGCCGGGTAACCGGAAGTGCCGTTGCCATCCAGAATGTGACCGACCTGCACAGGATGCAGGAAGATCTCCAGAAACTCACCGAGCGGCTGGAACGGAGAGTCGCCGAACGGACGGAGACACTCGAGCGGACCATCGAACAGCTCGAGGACGAGGTTCGTCGAAGGGTTGAGGTGGAGGCGCAGCTCCAGGACCGATCGAGACTCCTCGAGGGCTTCTTCCGTCACACGATCGCCCCCCTGGCGTTCATGGATCGGGAATTCAATCTCATCCGGGTCAATGAGGCATTCGCCAGGATGTTCGGTCGGGAGCCTGAGGACTTCATCTCGCGCAACTACTTCTCATTCGATCTCGACAGCGAACACCGCGCGATCTTTCAGATGGTCGTGGACAGGAAGCAGACGTTCCATGCGTTCGCCCGCCCCTTTTTTGGACTTCGGCGCAACGAACACCCCACGTACTGGAATGCGCAGCTGACTCCCGTGCTGGATGAAGGCCATGAGGTCCAGTTCCTGGTCTTCAATCTCGAGGACGTTACGGAGAGACAGCGGGCGTTTGCCGAGCTCGAGGAGAGGGCTCGACAGCTCCAGAGGTTGACGATGGAGTTGTCGCACGTCGAAGACCGCGAGCGCAAACGCCTCGCCCGAATCCTCCACGACGATCTGCAGCAACTGCTCGTCGGAGCACGACTGCACGTCGACTATATGGAAAAGAAACTCAATCACGATGCGGGTGAAGTCGGCGAAGCGATCGAGCGGACCCGCGGTCTGCTCGTGGAGGCCGTCGAGAAATCCCGAAGTCTGTCGCATGAATTGAGCCCGCCCTACATCAACCACGGCAAGCTGGGTGAGGCACTCGACTGGCTGGCGAAACAGATGCATGTGACCTGCGGATTGTCCATCACACTCGAGGCCGAGGACGATGCAGATTGCAGATCGGAAGGACTGCGTTCCTTCATCTACAAGGCAACCCAGGAGATGCTCTTCAACGTGGTCAAGCATGCTCGGGTTCACGAGGCCACGGTGCGACTGCGCCGACACAGCGGCTTCATTCGGCTCGTGGTTGCAGACGGCGGTGTGGGCTTCGATGCCGGTCGTCTCGAGCAGATCGACGGTTTCGGCCTTTTCAGTATCCAGGAGCGGTCGGCGCTGCTCGGAGGATCGATGAGGTTTAAGAGCGTACCGGGAAAGGGCAGTGTATTCGTTTTGTCGGTGCCCGCTGAAGATGCCTTCGGGGCTCAGTCTTCCCGATGAAGTCCGCGCGGCGTCTCCTCATTTCCTTTCTGAAGATCGCAGCCGTCGTCGTGACGACCTTCCTTCTCGTGGAGTTCGTCCTCCTCGCGTTCAACGACACCTTCTTCCATGACTCCTTCTACGTCTTCGATCCGGACATGGGTTTCCGGGTGCGGCCATAGGTTCGATACGGGAATGACCGGGCCAACGAATTCGGGTTCAACGACCGCGATTACTCTCACTCGAGGCGAGCCGGCACGTTTCGAATTCTGTTCCTCGGTGATTCGTTCAACTGGATGGGGGGACAGGAGAACAACTACACGGCTCTCTTGGAGAAGAGCTTCGATCAGGATTTTGGTCCGGGCAGGGTGGCGGTGATCAGTGCCGGCTACTCTCAGACCCACACCGCAGAGCAATTGATTGCCCTTGAGAAATTCGGTCTGCAGTACCAGCCCGATCTGGTCGTCCTCGGCTTCTTTGCCGGTAACGATTTCTACGATGCCGATCCCGACCGTCGGCGGATCGTGGTCGGCGCCGCCACGACCGACATCTTCCTCGACCGGGATTTTTACCACGTAATCCTGGGCCAGCCGCTGGTTTTCCAGAGTCGTCTCATCTTGTACCTTCGGGAAATCTGGGATGTCTACCGGCACCAGCGGGAACGCTCCCGGAGGCGGGCAAGTCTATTGTGATCGCAGCGTACCATGCGTATCTTGGAGAACATGAAACAACGAGCTCTCGACAGGAACGGCAAACGGGCGTTATGTGGAGTCGCCGACTCGAAGAACTACCCGGTCCGCGGCAGGGGGATCCGCGACATGGGAAAGCATGCCCTCAGGTGCGGCATCCTGGGACTGCTGGGGCTCTTGTTGGAAGCACCGTTGTTCGCCCAGAATGAGTACCCGTTTCAAGACCCCGACCGGCCCCTGGAGGAGCGTATCGACAACGTCGTTTCCCTGATGACGGTTCAGGAGAAGATTGCGTTTCTGAGCTCGCGTCCCGCCGTCCCTCGGCTGGGCATCGAGCCGCTCGGGCACTGTGAAGGTCTGCACGGGATGGCCCAGGGAGGGCCGAGCAATTGGGGACAGCGGAATCCGAATCCGACGACCATCTTTCCCCAGGCCTACGGTATGGCCGAAACCTGGGATACGGATGTGATCCGTCAGGCCGGGGCAGTCGAAGGTTACGAAGTCCGCTATATGGTCCAGAGCCCAAAATACGACCGTGGCGGGCTGGTCGTGTTTGCGCCGAATGCCGATCTGGGCCGGGACCCCCGCTGGGGCCGGACCGAAGAGTGTTACGGAGAAGACCCTTTCTTCAACGGCACCATGGCCGTGGCGCTCATCAAGGGGCTCCAGGGCGATGATCCGAACTACTGGCAGACTGCTTCGCTGCTGAAGCACTTCTTCGCCAACAGCAACGAGAACGACCGGACCCGCACCTCTTCGGATTTCGACGAGCAGCTCTTTCGCGAGTACTACTCCGTCCCGTTCCGCATGGGCTTCGAAGAAGGCGGGGCACGCTGCTTCATGACATCCTACAACGAATGGAACGATGTGCCGTGCACGGTGCATCCGGTGATCAAAGAGGTAGCGATGAAGGAGTGGGGCGTCGACGGGATCATCACGACGGATGGAGGGGCATCGCCGAATCTGGTCAACGATCAGCACTACTATCCGAACATGCTCGAGGCCGTCGCCGGTGAGATCAAGGCCGGTATCAATCAGTTTCTCGACGGCTCCTCCACCGAATATGTTGGCCGTGCCCTGGATCAGCAGCTGCTCACCGAAAAGGACATCGACGAGGTCATCAAGGGTACGCTGCGTGTCTTTGTCCGACTGGGACTGCTCGATCCCGCGTCGAAGGTTCCGTACGCAACCATTGGTCGGGACGGGAAGCCCGAACCGTGGCTCGGCGACGAGCACAAGGCGGTGGCACGGCTGGTGACACAGAAGTCAATCGTACTGCTCAAGAATTCGGACCATCTCCTGCCTCTGGACGAGACGAAGCTGAAGACGCTCGCAGTCGTCGGCCCGCGCGCCGATGAAGTCCTGCTCGACTGGTACAGTGGAACGCCGCCCTACACCGTCACTCCGCTCGAGGGGATTCGGAATCGGGTCGGTCGCGACGTACAGGTCACGTCCGCAAAGTCCGATGCCGATGCAGTCGCCCTCGCCCGGACGGCCGATGCGGTGATCGTCTGCGTCGGAAACAACCCCATCGGAGTTCCGGGTGGAGCCTGGGGAAAGGTGGCCGAGCCCAGCTACGGGCGAGAGGCGGTCGACCGGAAGTCGATCACGCTGGAACAGGAAGAGCTGATCAAGAAAGTCTATGCGGTCAACCCGGAAACCGTCGTCGTGCTCATCTCGAGCTTTCCCTACGCCATCGACTGGACCCAGGGGCATGTGCCCGCCATCGTGCACATGACCCAGAACAGCCAGGAACTGGGGAACGCCCTGGCCGATGTCCTGTTCGGCGACTTCAATCCGGCAGGCCGTCTGGTCCAAACGTGGCCCAGGTCGCTCGACCAGTTGCCGCCGATGATGGACTACGACATCCGCCACGGTCGTACTTATATGTACTTCGAGGGCGAACCGCTGTATCCCTTCGGCTACGGTCTGAGCTACACGACCTTCGCCTATTCGAACCTGAAGACGAGTTCCCGAACGCTCACCAGGGACGGCTCGCTGAGCGTCAGCGTCGATGTGAAGAACACAGGCGGCCGCGCAGGGGATGAGGTGGTCCAGATGTACGTGAAGCACCTCGACTCGAAGGTCCCCCGTCCGCTCAAGGAACTGCGGGGATTTCGCCGCATCACGCTCGATCCGGGCGAAACGAAAACGGTCCAGCTGGCGTTGCCGGCCCGATCTCTGGCCTATTGGGACATGGACCGGCATCAGTGGATCATCGAGCCGGACCAGATCGAAATCAGCGTCGGTGGCTCCTCCGTGAACGACGACATGAAGACGACCGTCGGCGTTCAGTAGGTGGAACGGTTTCGCTTGCCGCGGCTTCCTGCCCCTGCCGGAACCTTGTCGCGGATCCGACCGACAGGGGCGATCTGCTGGAAAATGACTGGCTCGCCGGGCCCCTGAGAGTGTCGCTCCTCGCGGGATCGAGCACTCCGCGCCGACCTCGGGAAGCCCTCCCTGCTTCGACATGGCGGCCCGAATGGCCTATGATTGAGTGAGCAGCGAAAACACTGTCAACGGGCCCTGTCCCTGGCGCCGTTGCTCCGCAGCTGTCGACCTCTCGACCCGCATCGCAGAGGAGCCGTGCTTCAGCGTAAACCGCATCCGCCCAGAGCTTCGTCGCGGGGGGTGCTGCAAGGGCTCGTGGTCAGAATACAGGTCTCTGGGTCGAGCCGGCCGCAAAGATCGGCCCGCCCCAGGCGATCGCAAAGGAGCCAATCATGCCGAAGACTCGAGCCGAAATCGCCCAGAACTCCATGGCTCGGATCATTCACGAAGTGATCGACGAACAGGGTCACCCGGTGCGCCTGGTCCGTCCGCCCCGTTGGAACAGCAAGTCGAGGGAATGGAGAGCTTCCCTGGCCATTGCGAAGGCCGAACGGCCCCTGGAAATCTGCTTCAGACAACGCCGGACCCGGGTCCTCACCAAACGATCCGTCCTGAACGCCCTCGAAAACGGACTGACGGGAGTCGGCCTGGAGGTGCCCCGCTAGCGGGGGAACCCCGCTCAGGAATGATGCGGACAAAGGGTCCCGATCGGAGAATTGCCCGGCGATGTCACGGTACGAGAGCCGGCTGGTCGATCCAGACTCCGACGATCGAGTGAACTGCCGATTCCGGAATCAGGCGGCGGTCCAGCCGCCGTCGATCGTTATGACGGAACCGTGCGTGAAAGCTGCTTCGTCGGAGGCGAGGTAGAGGGCGAGCGATGCGATTTCTTCGGGACGTCCCATTCGGCCGACGGGCTGGCGGGCATGAAGTTGAGCTCGCATCTCCTCGAGCTCATGCGAATGGTACTTCTGGAGATACGATTCCACGAAAGGCGTTTCAACGGTTCCGGGGCAGATACAGTTGACGCGGAGCTCCGAGGGATAGTCCACGGCGAGTTGTCGCGTCATCGCAACGACCGCCCCCTTGGTCGCACAGTAGGCGAAACGACGCTTGACGCCAACCAGGCCGGCGACCGATCCGAGCATGATCAGGTTGCCCCGGCTCGCCCGAAGCAGGGGAACGGCAGCTCTGGTCACCAGGAAGACGCCGCGCACATTGACGGATACGAGCCGGTCGAAATCAGCGGACTCCGTTTCCTCGACATTGCCCACCAGACCGATGCCGGCATTGTTGACCACGATGTCGAGATGGTCCAGCCGCTGAAATGCTGCGGCGACGGTTGTCTCGGAGGAGACATCCAGCTTCAGGGCGCGGCTGCCGGGCAGGTCCTCGGCCAGCAGGCTGGCACGAACCGAGTCGATATCGGCAATGATGACTTCAGCGTCTGCTGCGTGGAAGCGCCGGCAGATCTGCTCACCGATACCGCTGGCACCCCCGGTGACGAGGGCCCGTTTGCCTTCGAGGCGGAAAGCTGCCTTCATGGACAACGTGACACTCTCCCTTCGAGTTCGAAACCGGCGGTCTCAAGATACCGGACGTTCTCCTGCTCGTCGAGTCTTCGGGAAACCTCTCTGCCCGGAGAGTGTGTCGACCTGCTCGTCTTGGACATCCATGTGCCAGACGGAGTTCGTTTCAAGTTCGCTCGCTGCCGAAAGGGGGATCATCCAGAATCAAACGTTACGTAGCCTTCGCACCGCATCGGCCACAGCGAACGCCGCAGTTTCTACATCCTCCGCAGACGTGTCCCGGCCCGTCGAGAATCGGAGTGTACCGACACCCCACTCCTCCGATACGTGCATGGCCCGGAGAACGGAGGAGAGTCTCACTTCACCGGAGTGACATGCTGCGCCTTCCGACGCGGCCACCACGTCACCGACGGCGTTGAGAATTCGCGTCGCATCGACACCGAGAAAACTGACGCTCAGCGTGTTGGGGAGTCGCTTTTCCGGGTGTCCGTTGACCCGCACATCGGAGACCCTTCTCTGCAGTTCTTCCTCAAGGTGATCCCTGGCTTGTCGCATCGTCTCGGTGAAGCCAGTCAGGTTCGCTGCTGCGATTGCGCAGGCTTCTCCAAGACCCACGATTTCGAGAACATTCTCAGTCCCCGGTCGAAGGCTTCGCTCCTGGCCGGCCCCTTCCAGGAGTCGCTCCAGTTCGACGCCGTCACGGACATAGAGAGCGCCGACGCCCTTGGGCGCGTAGAGCTTGTGCCCGGCGAGGGAAAGGAGATCGACGCCCAGGTCGGTCACATCAACCGGGATCTTGCCCGCCGACTGGGCGGCGTCCGAATGGAACAGGATACCTTGGGACTTCGCCAACGCTCCGATCTCCGCCACAGGCTGGATCGTTCCGACTTCGTTGTTCGCGTGCATGACGCTGATGACGACGGTATTGCTGCGAATCGATCGCTCGGCGTCGGCGACGCTCACTGTTCCGTACCGATCCACGGGAAGGTACTCGATCTCGAAACCCTCTCCCCGAAGCCTCTCGCAGACTTGCGTCACCGCCGGATGCTCGATCCGGGTCGTCAAAATGTGTCGGCCTTTCGGCTTTCGTGAAGCCGCCGCACCCCGAAGGGCCAGGTTGTTCGACTCGGTGCCCCCGCTTGTGAAGACGATCTCCTCGGCTCGACAGCCCAGGAACCCGGCGACTTGCCCGCGTGCTCGCTCGACCGCCTCCCGGGTCCGCCTCCCGTACTGGTGGGAGCTCGACGGATTGCCGAAGTGCTCCTCGAGATAGGGGCGCATCGCCGCGATCACCTCGGGTGCGTGAGGTGTCGTCGCGTTATAGTCGAGATAGATGGGTAACCGGGGGTCTGGCCCCCTCTGCTTCGATTTCGTGTCCGACATGATCTCTCCCGTCTCTTGAGGTTGGAACTACAATCCGTGATCCTGAAACCAGAGCGTCGATGCCAGCCAGGCTGCGTTCGACAGGAAGGGTGCCACCAGGATTCCGTTGAACGCGCCCAGAAAGAGATGACGGCCCAAGCGGGCGGGCCGGTCGCGTCGTTCGAGGAACAGGGGTGCAGCACTCTCGAGCCACCAGAGCAGCCCCAGCAAGCCGGCGACGAGCGGAATCCTGATCTCCAGCCATCCTCCGCTCATGCCGGTCCCTTCTCGACGGGCCAGCGGCGGGAGCGCCACTCGAGCACGCCGTCCTCCATTCGCTGGGCCCGGAACCCATGGGCACGGAGAAGCTCGACCGCGTCGATCGACATGAAGCAGTACGGGCCCCGACAGTAGGCGACAATCTCGCGGTTGTCCGGGAGTTCGCCGAGTCGATCCTTCAGCATGCCGAGAGGAATGGAAACGGCCCCGGGAATGTGTGCGGCCTGATACTCTTCGGGAGGCCGCACATCGAGGACCACCACCTCTCCGTTACGTACGCGCTCGAGAAGACGCGCTCGATCGACCGGCTCCAATTCTCCCCGGTCGCCGAGAAACGCCTGGGTGATTTGGTCGATTTCGGCCAGGCGCTTCTCGGCCAGTCCGCGCATGGCGAAGAAGAACTCGCAGACCGCCGTGTCGGCCAGCCGATAAATCACATAGAGACCGCGCTTTTCCGCCTCGACCAGCCGGGCCTGGCGCAACACCTGCAGGTGCTGGGAAGCATTGGCCACGGACATGGCAGCTTCCCGGGCCAAGACCTCCACGGTCCTTTCACCCTGGCAGAGAAGGTCGAGCAACTCCAGGCGTCTGGGGCTCGACACGGCCTTTCCGACCCGGGCCAATTGCTCGTAGATCACCGCACGAGACACTAATTGGGGGCCTCAATCTTATCGACGATCATCTTGATATCGACGGCGTCGGCCATGGCCTGATAGCCTGCATCGTTGGGATGCAGGTGGTCGCCCATATAGGCGGGCAGCAGATAGGTCGGATTGTCCGGGTCGCGGAGTGCCTCGTCGAAATCGATCACGCCGTCGAAGGCACCGCTGGTGCGAATCCACTCATTGACGAGCTGACGCTGCTCCTCACCGAATGGTGTGCCGTAGTCTCCACCATACTCCGGGTTCGATCCTCCGAAGGGTAGCAGGGTGCCCCCATAGATCTTCAGGCCGGCTTCATGGGCCTGCAGGATAAGCTGCTCATAGACGGGAATCAGCTCTTCGGCTGTGGCGGAGCGGTCGCCGATGTCGTTGATTCCTTCGAGCACGATGACGGCGCGTGCTCCAGGCTGTGTCAGGACGTCGCGGGCGAACCGCGCGGGGGCCGTATAGCCGAACTGAATCTGCGGACGGATGTAGAGTACTTCGTTGCCGATGATCCCGGCATTCACGACGGACAGCGACGTGCCGTGGCGCTTGGCCAGAGCCCGGGCGAGGTCGTCCGGATACCTGCGATTGGCATCGGTGGTGGACAAATAGCCGTCGGTGATCGAATCGCCAAAGGCCACCAGGGCGCCTCGGACTCGTGGAGAAGTCTGGACGTCGACTCCGGAAACGAACATCCAACACGAAATGGACGTGTCGAAGGGGGCGGCTTCCGCAGAAGTTGTCTGATCACCGTCGGCGAGATAGTTCGTCTGGGCGGCAAAGTAGTGCTGCGTGGCGGGCCCGGTACTGTCCGGAAGATAAACGCTGACGACAAGTTCGTCCAGCGGCTGGACCTCGAGCGCGACCGGATCACTGATCGCCTCGCCGCCCGCGGCAATCACGATCGAGGTCTGTCCGCCGAAAAGGAGCGGATGCAGAGACGCTGCGGAAACGGCGGCGCCCGATTCGGCCAGCGCAACCGAAGCGGAACCGACTGTCAGCGGGGTACTGCCGCCTGCATTGGAAATCCACACGCGCACGGAGTCACCCCCGATCGCCAGGTGAACGATGTTCCGAACGGTTTGGTCGGATAAACCGACGTCCGAAGGACATCCGGGAGAGTAGAACGTACCGCCCGGAGTGGGACTGCCCTGCCATGCAGTAATCCACTCGTCGGGACCTTGGGCCCTATCGGAGTGTTGCGGAGCGGCGAAAACACTTGCGGTCAGCAACCAACACAGCGCGAGACAGCCCGAAATGCATTGATGTATTCGGAGAGAGGCACTTCGAGATGCAGTTGTCGCTGATTTCCGACTCAGTACGGAAGTAATTGGTGCAGACATTGGGACCTCCTGGAAAGTAGTTAATGTGTTGATGCCCGCTCGGCATCACCCACGGTAGAAATCGATCTGACAGGAGGCGCATCTGCCGCAGGATCTCAGAGGAGCGAGGCAGTAAACACGAGGTGAATCTGAAACCAAAACTAGCACCCCCCAGCAGAAAGTGTCAAGGAAACGAGAGGAGACGACAGGCTTGCCATACCGCCGATTCCCGCAGTCACCGTCAGAGATTCCGGTAGGGCGCAAGGGAAGGAAGGGTGTCCTGTACCACGCGGTTGCAGCGGGCGCCTCACTTGTCGCGAGGTCGTGGCGCATCGGCAGCCATGGGGAACAACGCATCAGCAGGGGCCTTCAACGATCCGTTTGGCCACCAATCGTCGCTTGGTGACATGTCTCCTCTTAGTCATTCACGCGACTGGTAGCTGTCCTCGCAGGTTTCAGACACGGAAACGATCCTTCAAGACGATCGGAAATCTGAGCAGTGCCGGATGGAAATTGCGCGGTGTCAACGTGCGGCGACCCCGGAAGGAGGGGAACCGAATATACGTCATCACTGCGATATAATAAGTTCCAAGAAGCAGACTCTTCAGGGCTCTCCTCATGGTCGACGACACTCTGGAATCTACATTGCGCAATACGTGGGAGTTGGCGGCGCCTGGCTGGGCGAAGTGGGAGCATGTGTTTAACACGAGTCTCTCGACCGCCACCGACGCGCTCCTAGACATGGCCGGCATTCGGCCTGGGATGCGCGTCCTCGATCTCGCTTGTGGTGCCGGGGGTCAGAGCATCCGAGCGGCGCGCCGGGTAGGTCCGAGCGGCAAGGTCGTGGCCAGCGATCTCTCGAGTGCCATGCTTCAGCATGTTCGTCGAAATGCCGCTGATGAGGGTCTTCAGAATATCGACACTCTTCAATGTGCGGCGGAAGAACTGGATGAAACGCAAACACGGTTCGACGCTTCGATATGCCGCTTGGGATTGATGCTTTTTCCATCGCCGTCCAAGGCTCTGCGAGCGGTTCGACGCGTGCTCAGACCCGGCGCTCGGTTCGCAGCGCTGGTCCTTACGACGCCGGCAAACAATCCCTTTCTGGCACAACCGATGGCAATCCTCCTGCACCATGCCGACAAATCCGCGCCTGGGCCCGGGCAACCCGGAATCTTCGCGTTGGGCGCGAACGGAACCTTCGGGAATCTTATGAATGACGGCGGTTTTGTAGATGTGGAGATGGACACGGCGCGGGCGCGGTTTGTGCTGCCGAGCGCGTCCGACGCTCTGCGACTGCTGCAGGAAGCTTCCGGGGCTTACCGCGCGGTGGTGGCGGACCTCAGTGACCAAGCAAGGTCCAGAGCCTGGGAAGAGGTTTACGAGTGCCTGACTCCGTTCGAATCGGGCGGCAGCTTCGAGACCGAGTTGGAACTCCTCCTCGGATCGGGTGCCCGACCCAGCTAGATTTCCCCCGGGAATTGCTTTGGGGGAGAGAAAACCACGGCAACCAGCATCAAAGGAGTACCATGAAACGCGTCTTATT
Organism: uncultured Acidobacteriota bacterium; assembly: GCA_963823995.1. Lineage (GTDB taxonomy): Bacteria > Acidobacteriota > UBA6911 > RPQK01 > JAPXNP01 > JARRKC01. Next base: position 1,018,156 of record CAWGNQ010000005.1, on the reverse strand, counting down.
TGGGATCCTCTCTTTCTCGTGCCTCAGCCCTGCTTTTGCGGCCGACCGACTGATTCAGTTCGACGTGCTCCTAAAACTGGGGTCTTGCGAGGACACGATCTACGGACAGCAATGCGGGGCCTTGCCAGATTATGCGAGTGGTTCCGTCGAAATCATTTTCGATGACGAGGACATGATCAAGGGTTTCGGTGAGGGCACTCTATCGGAAGGCTCGGCGACTTTCTCCGACCCTGGAATCAACGCGGGCGGCGGTATCGCCTTCGTTGGAGCCGAGGGAGTTCTCGTCCTGGCTCGCCAGAACGCCAAGCCGGGCAGCTTCAAGACGAGCATCGAGGGTGTTGATCAACAAGGCCATTCCATTGGAGGCGCTGCCTATCTCGGAACGGAACGACTCGACTTCGCGCAGTTTGCAGACGGCCAGGGTCTGTTCAGTCAGGTCACCTTGCTTAACCTGAACAATAGTTCCGTTACTGATGCATTCGCCTTTTTCCTCGATGACGCCGGGAATTCCCTCTCAATCGACAACGGCGAAGGGGCGATCGAACTGGAGATCCCTGCGTCCGGGATGCGCAGGCTGGAGAGCGATGGGGTCGGGCCGCTTCAGGCCGGTGGTGCCACCATCCTGTCGGACAAACCCCTGGCCGGTGTTCTCCTTTTTGGGGGAACGGCCGGATTGACCGGGGTGGGGCACAGCGCTGTTCTGCAGCATGGCTTTTCGGCTCCGATCGACAGACACATCGGGCTTCCCGCAGAGTCAGTGAACACCGGCATCGCCCTCATCAATCTGGATCCCCAATCTCGCGTCCTTGCCCTGACGCTGAAAGACATGGACGGAAACCTGGTCGCGACCACCAGTCTGCCGTTGACCGGCATGGGTCATCTCGCGAGGTTCATCGATGAATTCGAGGGATGGGAGCCCGAGGTCGACTTCAGTCACTTCAGCGGGATCCTCACCGTAACATTCGACGGCCGCGTGGCTGCGACGGTCATTCAATCCCGTCCGGGACAGTTTGCGACGTTGCCGGTGGCGCCGATCGCGACCGACTGACCGCTGATCCCCTTCGCATCGACTACGCCGCTCGCAGGCTCGGCGGCCGCCGGCTGTCGCTCGTCTTCCGATCCGGCGGCGCAAGCCGCCGATGGAAGAGCGAGTACTGCCAGGAAGGCGAAGGGCCTCCAATCGTCCCAAAGCCACATCCCTTTCTTTTGACGAGTCATGGTCCTACGGTCTATCCGTGCGTTCCGTAAACGAGACGAATGAGGATGTCGCGGACCTCCAGGTCCTCCGGAAACGATGCGGCAAGCACAACCTCGGTTGGATCGTCACCCAGTTCGATTGTATTCGACGTAGAGACCGCCGGCAGGGATCCCAGAATCGAAAGCTCCGCCCAATCTGATAATTCCTCGCCGTTGAAGACCAGGGCGACCACGCCTCGAAGGTCTGCTGCGAGTAATCGAGCATCACCTCTCGGCTCGAGTGCCAGGTCGACTTCGGTAGCCTCCAACCTGCGTCGCCGCAGCCAGTAAGGAAACAACTCACTCTTCCTGAAATTGAGCTGGATTCCTCCGGATCCTTCCGGCGGTGTCGAAAACAGCCGGTGAAATTCGGTGGGGAATTCATGGCGAAGACTGATAATCCGGACGAGGCCATCGTCCAGTTGTCGGTCAAGGCTGCCCTGGGTATCGTTAGAGCCCTCGACTGCGGTTCGCAAGAGACCGTCATCATCGGCGGAGTAACTGAGTTCGAGGATGGCATCGGAGATCGTCGAGTAGTCGAAGACCCGGTTCAGCGCCGGCAGTTCCAGTACCCATGAACTGATCGCACCGGCACCTTTGAATGGGGGGTTCTTGGGTGCATCGAAACGCAATTCGAAAACTCCCGCGTCCGAGTTTGCGGTGCTGGTCGATATTGACGTGTTACGGCCGACCTGGACTCCGGTCAACTGGTCGTCGGCCCTCGGGGCAGAGCGCACGGCGCTGTCGACGAGCGTCAGCCTGGCAGCCACACTGCTATAAGGTCCAGTGATGCAGGGAAGCGTGAGGCGAACTGCCTGCAGCAAGCGTCGATACTGCCCCGGATAGCTCAGATCGAACCACCATTCGGGCAGACTGAACTCGGCCCGACCAGTCTGCCGAAGCCGAACCAACGCGTCCGGATCAATCTGAGCGAGAGAACACGGTAGGGTGACCTCCTGACGGCGCCGGTCCCGTTCGACGTAGCTCGCCTCCATCGCCTGGAGTTGCAGAAGCAGGCGTTCGGCCGCCAGCAGTCCGCTGCGAGAGGCATCCCAGTTATCCATCTTCAGGAAAAAGTCGTTTTCGCCAATCTCGAACTGATAGGCGCGCTCTGTTGTTTGCGCCATCTTGAAAGCCATGTTGTAGGCTTCCCGATGCAGACTGGACAGGGTTGTGGAAAGGTAGGTGTAGAGTCCGAGCCCGGTGAAGCGATCCTTGGCAAATTCGTAGAGTTCCTGGCTGTTCTTGATTTGCGCATCATGGTTCTCGAGCTCCTTTTCGGCCAGAGCGATGCGGATATCAGCCGCCGCCTTCTGCGGTTCCAACGCCGCGATTTCCCGCCGCGCGAGTTTGCGTTGAAATGCCCATTCCTTTTGGCGTCGAGCGTAGCCGGCTCGAGTCGAACTCATCCCCGCTGACGCCGTAAACTTGGAAGCCGCGTCGCGATGTCGAAAGGCGCGACGTTGAAAGCGGGCCTGCACATTGACGGAGCCCCAGACAGCCGATAGATCTGCCGTGGTTCGCACAATCGGCTTGCCAAAGTCTTGTCCAAATGAGCCGGAGCCCCCGGCCGTCCACTGCGGTCCGATTTCCCTGAAGCGCTGGGCCTTGGACTCCTCTTCTCCGGCGTCGTCCTGGAGCTCTTTGGCGGCTTGCATGTCATCCAGCACCGCCTTCTCTTCTTTGCTCATGGCGAACTCCCGGTCGCTGCTCAGCAGGTTGGTGTAGTAGTCCAAGCGAGCCCGGATCGTTGTCTCGAGGCTATCCAGATGCGCCCGGGTTTCTTTGGCCTCAGATATGGCGTCCTGCTTCTGGCGGCGAGAGAGTTTCAGAATGGTGTCCTCGTGGACCGACTTCAGTAAAACGAGTTCGTTCTCGTCCTTCCGCTCCAACACACCAAGTAGCTGGCTCCCCAGTTGCTGTGTAGTGGCAGCGAAACGGCGGGCTCGCGCAAGGAGAACTTCAAATCTGTGATGGGGAGGCTGCTCATTGATCAGAGCCAGCACCTGATCCAGATCGAGTCCAGCAGCCTTGGCTCGTACAAGCAACATCGGGTCGATCGGTGGTTGCCACAGTGGGAGCTGTCGGACCACGCCTTCGATATTCATACAGTGACGGATCTTGTAGAGACGGTCCTCCACGCGGTCCCAATAACCCAATAGCATATCGTTGGGGGGCACGCAAAAACCCAACGTTCGGGACTCCTGAAGTGAGCCACCTGGATCAGAATCGTCACCGCTCATGACGGTGAAGTTAAAGACTCCATCATCCTTTGGCGGATCCGGATCAGGGATGTTGGGTTCCAGGGCGAGGTTTCGAGCGGCAGGCACGACCACCTTCTCCTCAATGGACGCTGCGGCCATGCGGGCTGCGCGGACCGTCGCAAGAGGCTGCATGCGCACTTGTCGCGACTTCAGAACCGAGAATCCGCCCCCAGGCCCAATGGGATCTGATGGAGGACCGTCCGGATCAGAGCCCGGTAGGCGAAACGGTACGAACTCCAGGTCGGTGCGAGCAGGGCTCACCGGAGTGATGCCGTCCAGACTCACGTAGAAATAGACCAAATTTTCGAGTTCGACGAGGAACTCGCCGCCGACATTGCGCAGGCTGATATCGTTGTAGGTCAGGCTCTCGGCAACCTCACATTCTCCTGTCTCAACCGGACGCTCGCCCAGCAAATCGGCAGCCATGGTATAGAGGAGCAACGCCTCATTGATGCTCTCTCGTGTGTCTCTACTGAATAGCTCGTCGCCCCAGTCGAGCAGGTTGTCGATGTACCGCATCACGATCGTCTTCTCAAATGCGGAAGGACGAAGGCGGGCAATGGCAAAAGGGTTGAAAGGGTCGTCTTTGTAGGCTCTGATCGCGGCCTTCTGAGACAGAATCGAGCGAAGCTTCGGCAGCTTCAGCGTCCGAAAGACCACGAAACGCCACAGCGAACCCGGGTCATCCCCGGATGCGACCGGGTTGAAAATGTGGCGGTACCATCGGTCCGCTTCCTCGAACTTACCGATTGAGTTGAGGGTGTAGGCGATCAAAAAGGGAAGGTGAAAGAAGATCTCCCAAAGATAGGAACCGTGCGGGCCGCTAAACTGAGCGATCACATGGTCGGCCTCCGAAAGGAGATCCTCGTCGGTCCACTTTACTTGACCGAGCCACCGGTAGCTGATCTTCTCCCACGATCTTGGCTCTGCTCTCAGCTGCTGTTTCGGGGTCAAGAGAGATGAGACGCCGTGCGAATAGAGCACGCGCGAAAGGGCTTCCGGCCAGGTTGAATCGAGGCTGATCAGCTTCCACTTGGCGAGCGCAAGGGCGCTCGTCAGCTCGGACCCGAATTGAGGAGTCGGTGTGTCGTAGCCCGGCTTGCCTGTCAGTTTCGTCAAATATTGTCCGTCATCCATCCGCAGTACGAATTCCCGGGTCCTTCTCTGGACGGTGAGGAGGCGAAGCTGACGAAAGTCGGTTCGATCAAACTCCAGGACCACATTTTGCTGCGTCAGACCAGGTCCGCTTGAGGCAACATACCCCTCATTGATTGTATAGTCGACTTCGGCGGTGCTCCCCATGTTGTGGGGCACACCTCGCCACACGGCCTGGTGCCCAAACCTCAAGCCCGGAGTGCGAAAGACCGGCCAACTGTAAAAGTTGCCGGTATCCCCGAGAGGACTGGTCGGAGTCCCATTTCGCCGAACGGTCTTGTTGTCGCGGCCTCGAAGGAAACCGAGTACCTGGCGCAACACCAAACCAGGCAGAAAGGTCCCGGAGTAGTCGATTCTGTGTACCGGGTGGATGAGTCGAACGAACTTCTCGATACCGCTGTCGCCGTCACCGGCACTCCCGCTCGGGTGGGGGAACTCGACGTAGATTCGGTCGCTGATTGGTAGCAGGAGGTTCCTTTCCAGGTGCGCTCGGGTGAGAACCAAATTGTAGTAGAGGATGTCTTGTGGTGACGACCAGTTGCCGGCCTCGTCGAGCACAGAGTAGGTGATGCTGATCGGCATGGTTTCACGCGACTTGTCATTCTCGCCGCCGCTACTGCCCGAACTTCCCTTGGGCTGTCCCTGCTTGATCTTCTCGGCGTCACCGTCGAGCTCGACATTCGTCCAGAACAGATGAAGCCGTCCCCGTCGCTTGACCGCACTGATGGACCGGGCTCCGATGTCCAGATTGATCGGTTCCCAGGGTTCCCAGCGGTGCTTGCCATTGAACCGTCGCATGAAGTACCGGAATGGTTCTTGGCGTGTCCGCCCGAACAGGAGGTACTCCTTGAGATTCGGCTCATAGAGGACGTGAACAATCTCCAGGTTTCCAACTTGGACAAACTCGCTGAGATACCGGCGGAAGACCTGTTCGATGGCATCCTTGTCGAGATTCCCCTGCAAGAGCTCTTGCTCAGCGATCCTGAAGATGTGAGATCGGTCGTCGCGCAGATCGGGCAGCATGTAGTTCTCGGGATAGAGGAAGACTTTCCGATTGGCCTCCCAGACCCGGTAGCTCTTTCGCCAGGTCCACTCTTGACGTGTCTTGCTGCCTCCCTTGACCTTGACCCGGAAGATCTCTCCATTCTCGTCCGACTTCTCGAGTCCCATGAGACAACGTTGTACGTAAAGCTGGCAGCTGGAGATGGCGTTCTTGACTCGGGACGTCCGAAAGCATCCGTCCATTTCAGGATCGAGCAAGAAGAAATAGTAGATTTCGTGAGCGTTCTCGAATTTCAGCTCGCGTCGGCTCAAAATCCGATCGACCAGAGCATCGCGCTTGAGACCTTCGATCGTTTCCAGGAAGGGCTGATAGATCGATTCCCAGGCTCCCTTTTCCGGGTGCTTGGTTCGCATTGCCCCGAGCAAGAGTTCCCGTGCTGACGAGATTCCCTGATAGCTTTCCGCCACGAGTTGTCTCAGAGCGCTGGGATCGAGTCCGGTTCGACCTGTCAGGCGCACTCCTTCCCCTATCCGCTGGAGGGAATCAAAGGCCTCCTCGGCCTGAGGAAGTTCTTCGAGAAGAGCTTCCATCTGGGCTGTGGTGAGATCGAAGTGGATCGCGAGATTCGGTCCCGCCGATGCTGGAAACAGTGTGCCATCCCAGGCAGTCAGAGCGTCCTGCAATGCCTGTATCCTGGCCTCCGACCCGCGACGCTGACTCACGAAAAAGGCGGTTCTGTGCAGAGAGGACCAAGACCATTTCGCCCCCGGCTCGATGCCGAATAGCCCTTGATGATCCGCTACGAACGTGATCGTGTCCCCGTCGGCTTCGATCGTGTCGACCCAGAGATGTTTCAGACGCACAACTTCAGCGACGTAGTTGAGCAAGATTTCAGGCGGGGTGTCCTGCTCGGACTGGAGCCAGTTTGCCAGACCTGCTTCCGGCTCTGAGAGCGGTTGCAGATGAGTGAGAAAAGGGGTGAAGGCTCTGAGGACTGCACCGGAAAGCGGCAGGACCTGAGCCAGTTCGTCCTTGATGAGACCGATCGGATGATGCTGCTCTAACACGTCGACGATCGATGTAACCAGAAAGTCGCGGGCATGATCACTTTCGTCGGTGCCCGCCAGGGGTGCGCCCGACGCGGAGAGTATTTCCCGCAAGGTGTCGGTGTCCGGGTCTTCCCCCACCGCATCGGTCAGCCGGAATCGCCCGTCGCCCGAACGGACCAGCCACGGAGTTTCACGACTCGCCATGTACTCGAGCATGGCCCGTGCGGCTTCGGGCGTTACTCCTTCGACCTTGGAGAAATCTCCGGCCTTGAGCCAAATCCGGTCATCTGCCTGCAGTGCCGCTTTGACCTGGGACAGAAATCCCTTGGCCAGATCTCGGTTCCCTTCGGAGTCGGCAGAGTCGCTAACCAGGTCCAAGAGTTCCCCCAATCCAACTTTCAGACCGTCAAAGTCGCGAACCACGCTCATCGTTTCCAGTAGCGCAGAAAGCCGGTCGGCAACCGTGGGCTCAGCCTCGAGGATCAAAGAGGTTGTCCTGGACGACCCGGCAGTATTCAGCGACGGAATGATACGCTCGAGGCCGGCAAGGTCATCCTGGGAAAGTCCCAGCGCCCGGGCCAGGCGGGCGGCCTGGTAGAGTTGAACGAGATGTCGCTTTTTCAGCGACCCGGTGGCGAGCAACGGTTCCGGCAATGTACGGCGGAGCAAGGCCAGGAGATCTGGTTTTTCAATCTTTAGGGCGCTCTGCAGTAGGCCGAAATCTGGGGAGACCTCAGGTTCGTCCGCTTCCGTATTCCCCAGAGCAGGGTGGCGGACCATCAATTGTGTCCGTTCGCCGAAGAGCTCAGACCAAAGCGACGTGCCGTCCGGTCCCGGCGGTTTCTCGGGGATTCGATGGCACAGCGCCACGGACTCCGACACCGACAGGGACAGCCCTTGCGTCAGCTGTTTGAGGCCTGCAATCCCGGAGAGAAGATCCGCGTCAAGGATCGCTCCGAATGCCCCCGGATCGGCATCAGGCGTAACCGTGGCTCCCGTCTGAAGGGCTTCAATAGCAAGTTGAACCTCCTCGGGTGTCCAACCGAGGGCGCGCACCAGTCGCACAAAACGGTGAAGACGGTCCAGGAATGCCCGCAGTGCCGTTTCTGGATTCGAAACTTCCGGCAATTCGATTCGGATATGCTCCTCAAAACCGGTCAAATCGTCTGACAACGACTCCAGTTCGGTTTCGACATGCGCGTTCGCCAGCACAAAGTCGCTTTTCAGAAGACGGCCGAGCGTTTCACGATCAACGCTGAGTTTCCTGCACAAGGCAGCGGCGTCATGGACCGCCAGATCCGTAGACAAGGGTTTTGAAAAGCGAATCCGCACGGCGTCAGGCTCGGCCGTCTCCAGAGTCCTCAGTTCCTGTGGAGAAATTCCCAAGAGCGTGTAGGTTGCAGCCTGCCGGTCGGGATCGAACAGCGCGGAGACTTCAGACAGATCCACGCCAAGATGTTTCAGGTAGAGCAGCATCTCGGCATGGGGAAGATTGAACGGCTGATTGCACGACGACCTGGCTTCCGTGGCAAGAAACTCGAAGACGTCTCTTTGGAGCGGTGCGACATTCTCCAGATAGCTCTCAAGAACTTCGTTGACGATGGTCAAATAGATGACCGGATCGTCCGTATTTGTACAGGTCAGAGGAATCGTCCAGAGATCACTTCTGCGATTCTTGAGGTAGAGCGGATGGTCGCTGCGGCCCTTGTTGACGAAGTTCGAATTGGAAATCTTCTTCTCGATGAACCTCATCAGGTCGACGAAGTAAGCCGCGGGACCGAGTATCGACTGGCAGTGGCGGCATTTGCAGTAGTTTTGCGGCCCAAACAACTCGCTGTAGGCCGGCAGACCTTTGAGGACATTGATCAGTTTCGTAATACTGCCGGTGCCTGCCTCGTCGAGAACCTGCGGATCAGCGGCGGAGTGGCTTATGGCGCTCTCGAGGGCAGTGACGAAGTGAAGGACCCGGGTGTGAGCTTCGACAGCACGTGCTCTTATGTTCAGGGCAGAGGCCCGGGATAGGCCGGTTCGCGATACCAACTCGTCAGTGTGGTCCAGGGCGGCGATTCTTGATGACGAATCCAGGCCTGCACTGAGTAGCTTCTCCGCGTCGGCCGAAGAGCCGGCTAAACGGTACGCTCGCTGAAATGACATCAGCGCTCGGCGTACATGAGGTCTCATAGCGGCGTCGACCTGCTTCAGTTCGACCGTGAACATCTGCGCCGTCGGATCTTCCAGGGTCGTGAAATTGGCAAGGTCCAAGTCGAGGTCGGCCAGTTCCGACCATGCTTTTGCCAAAGCGGTCTGTCTTCTTTGAATTTTATCTCTTCGCGCCGAAGCGGGGAGGTCCCGGTTGTTGAGAATGTCCGCAACCCCGAGCCCGGAGTACCGGTTGGCAAAGTGAGAGAGTTCGTCCAGATTGGCTCGGACCTTCTCTGCCTCGGCCTCCGGTAACGCAGCGAGGTCGAGATCAGGGCGGACCCCGCCGTCTACGAAGACCGGTCCATCCACCGAGGGGAGGCGATCCAGTACCGACATCATGTTGAAGGTTGCGTCCGGGGTGGGGGCGGTGTAGCGATTCAGTGCGTAAGTCGTGGGGAAAGCGCGCTCGACTCCGGCGTCGAGGAGGGCCGCATAACTCTCGGTCGTCTCGCCAGCAGGCGGTTCGATTTCATTGTCCTTAATAAAACGGATCCAATCGGTCTGGTTGCGCGTAACCAGATCCTTCGGCTCGCGGACGCCGCTCCCACGGATGGCACGGATGGCTTTGAAATTGTCGCCGGTCAGCCGAGCAAGATCAGCTGCCACTCGGAGTTGTTGTCCCTGGCCCTGGGTGAGTTTTTCGGCTTTCTCGAGTTGGAGAACCACGTCGTCTGATTCCAGCAAATCGATTTCGCCGAGAGCGTCGATGGCACTCTCACTCAATTCAAAGATGCTTCCGAGCGCCTGGTTGCGAGCCGTATTCACCAGATCAGCCAGTGCTTCAGATTCCCGCACATCCTGGTCGAGCCCAAGAAGTTGACCCACGGTGCCGACCTCCGGCTCGATCCCGGAATCCACAATCTCGTGGAACTCGGCCTCGAGGTTCTCGTTCTGGGCCAAGGATGGTGCGATCCGGCTGAAGACGACCTCGGAAAACTCGAGATCCCTGATCTGTTCGAGATCGATCTCGAGTCCATGGATTGCGGCCACCATGGCTGTTGAAGGTTGTTCGAGCAAATCAACCAGTCGGTCTTTGAGCCTTCTGACAAGTCGTCTGTCGATTTCCTCGGCTGTCGCCCGGTCCTGCGCTTTCAGATTCTTCGTCGACAATGCCAGCGTGGCGAGATTGCGTAAAACACGTCTGGATCTACGCGGCAAGGGCCTGGGGTTGTCCCTGTCGCCCCCTACTTCGCTGCCCAGGGCCGCCGATGTTGCCGTATCAAGGACGCCGGTCGGATCAAGTTCCCGTTCTTTCTGAAACGCAGTGAGCGCCTTCAAGGTGCTGGCTCCAAATCGGCGGTTCTTTTCTTCGCTGTCGGCGATATCGAAGCCCAGCGACTTCAAAGCCCTCTGGAGCGCGTCGACCGCAATCCCGCCATCCCCAAAACGGAGCGTGGATGCGATAGATCGGCCGGTTCGGCCGATCATAGATCCAGGAGTTGATTCAGGACCGGTGTTCGTGCGGGGTTCGCCTGTCGAGGGCGGAGAAGGAGATCCCGGTGAGTCCGAGGGGCTGTCTAAAGGATCAGGTGGCTCTATGCCACCGTGGGTCTCACCTGAGGCCAACTTCCTAAGAGTCTCTTCATCGCCCTCGCCGGATGGTCTTAAGCCGTTTTGTTTTTGCCACTTACGCAGTGCATCGCGGGTTCCAGGTCCGAAAAAGCTGCGCTTGAGCTCGTGCTCGGGAATGGGGAACCCGGCACGGCGCAGGTGCTTTTGGAGTTGCGTGACGCGTGGGCCGAATGACCCGTTCGTCAGTCTGCTGGTAGGCATGGGAAATCCTCCGGTCTATCGACCTTTCGTTCCGAGAGAGACTGAGTCGCTTTCCTGCAGAGGAGACCTGCCCTACTTCCTGGCTGCTGATCGGCCGGAACGGTAGTTCTCGGGTTGAGCGAACCGGAGGAGTACCAGCGCGCGGGGATCCAGTGCGACGAATTGGGCACGGAGCGTAAGCTGGAGGAAGTATTTGGAGCCCTCCTGACGAACGTAAGCGGTCGAGGGCTCGATTCCTTCATACAATTTGGTCGGGTCTCCGGCCAGTGCAACCAGGAGACCGCGGTCTTTCGGCATGGTACTGACGCTGTAGAAGCCCCCTTCGACCAAGGCCTGGATGGCGTCGCCGAAGGTTCCAAGGTTTCCTCCTTCGGGCACAAAGGCATCCGCATAGACCTCGGGTGGCACGAGCAAAGCGTAGGCAGGCGCCTGGCCTTTGGCGACCAATTTGGAAATGCCCTTGGTCACGGCCGAAAAGGTGTTTTCAGCATAAAGGCGTCCCGGCCGGTCAGTGACCAAGGGAACATCTACCGGCTCGCTCACCTTATTGGGGTCACCATCGTCGGCGTCTTCACGCTCCGCCTCGCCGAGCAGTCCCTTCCCGGCGGAGGCGATACGATCGACTTCAACATTGGCAGGCAGCACCGTTGCCCCGCCTCGTAGGATGACTCCGTCTTCGGCGAGACCGGCAATTTTCGCCGCCATTTTGGCCAAGGTTTTGGCGATCCCCGTCTCCGGCGCCGTCATCATTTGTGCGTAGCTCAGTGCGAATGGAACTCGGAGTTCCACAAACGGTTTCGTCTGGCCTTCTTCAATGCTCAAGTCCTCAAAATTGACGACCTCGTTGGGAACCTCACCACCGGGGGGCTCCGATGGAGGGATCGTCGGAAATACCTTCTGGCATACGCGCACGTTCCCGAGTTCGGTAAGCACCGAGTCCTTGATGTCTTGCCATACGGCGTCGGACCAATCACTAGGACTATTCATCATTGCTTCTCCTTTTCATAGCACCCACGACTCGAGCCGCGAGCAACAAGCCAACTCTCTATATCTAATCGAACACGTCCTCCTCACACATCTAGTGCCCTGAGTGGCCTCAATCTTCTGTCAATCTCCACTCAGTGATGACTCAGTTTCCAAATGAAAATGACTTATTGAATATATTGCTGCTACCTCGAGGAGCGACGACCTGAGTACGTATGTCCAATCGAAGATTCAGGATCAGCTTGTCGTCGGACACCAACCTCAGTCTCAAAGTCTGCCCTCGAAGAGTTCCTGTGTATTCGATGTGTTTCCCGAGGCCTTCCAAGTGATTGACCGTCGCTTCAAAGCGCCCCATCTGATAGTTTGCTTCGAATGTTCCTGCAGCCAGGTTGTACGATGTCTCCCCTCCTCCAAACCTTCGTGCCAGCATATGGAGCCATTGCGATCTCGATATGTTCGTCACATTTGTCGCACTTTGCCCCATGACTGACGACGCACTCTGTCTGGCAGTATAGGCAGCATGACTCGCCGGGATAGCTGTCCGGTCGCTGTAATATGCGAAGCGGCGTATGGCTGGGGTGAAGTGCGTACCTGTGTATTTTGCAGGCAAGAGTGTCGCAGCTGGAGAAGTCACAGCAGATATCCCCATCTCAGCGCCCGCCGCACCCGCTGAAATCAGGGCTTCAGACATTTCACCATGCACCGCGGCGACTCTTGGCGAATTCCCGGCTGCTTCCGAAATCAGAGCGCCGCCGCTCCGCATCACTGTATCGGATTCCTCACCCGTAATTGTCTGTCGTAAACCGGCTTGGAAGAAGTCGGCGCCGACAGCCTGGGACGCGCCCGACGGAATCAGCATTCCAGTCAACCCGCCAAAGAGTTTGATCCCTCCTGCAATTCGCGTCTTCGTAGCACGCCCGAAGTTCATGAACTCCGGGCCGCCCTCTTCAATCTCCTGCTGAATGCGTTGCTTCCACTCCTCTATGTCGGCTGACACGGTGCGGGAGTACAGATCAAACCACCGATTCCAAAGTGCCTGTTCTCGTCTTACCAGCTCATTCCGCTCTCTCTCCAGCCGGCGCGCTGTGTACTTCGCGTTCTTTGCGTCACTGTCAAACGTTGCGACTTCAGCGTGCCAAGTTCTCACCGCTCTATTGTGAGCCTCCGCATCGCGTTCGTAGTTTCCGATCTCTTGTTCCGTCGGTCTGCCCCGCGTCCCTGACTGATCGACTAATGTTAGAGGTGTGTTGCCGACATAAGCGTAGAGATTCAATCCATCATTGAGGCCTGCCGGATCGACCGCGGTCCATCTGGCCAGCCAACAGGCATAGTAACGGGCTCCGTGATAGTACAGGCTGGTCTCTTCATCTCGCTCTTTACCTGTGTATCGGTACCTCTTCAAGCTCACTTCAGCTACTGAGCGTCCCGACTGATAAGCCGAAGTACCATACGGATGATATTCTTCATAGGAAATAATGTTCGCCTGATCAGTGATTTCTAGGACGGCTGAGCCCAAGTGATTATCGAGTTGATATCGTGTTATCTGAACTGGTGAACCGTCGTCCCCTTCAGTACGTGTGTCGACTAAAGCAATCGTTTTTTGGTCGCCCATGATGTGCAGCGTTTTCCGCTCCAAAGTGATAGTATTTTCGTCGCCGCCGTACTCTCGATAAACCTCGAAACCGCCCAGGTACAGTCTGTCGGCGCTGCGGGACACCGCCTCGTCATCCGAAGCCTCCCGCTCGGTGACCTTCCGCACCCGTTGCCCGGAAGAGTCATAAACGTAATAGGTGGTCTCTGGAATGCCTCCGTTGACCACCTGACTTGACGTCGCCTGCAATTGATCCTTGAAGTTCCATCGCATCAGGGGCAGATGCGGCATCCGAACTACGTTGCCGTGCGCGTCGTAGTTGTAGCGATTGGACAACGTTGGGGTCGAAGTGTGCTGCTCAGGGCAAGGATCAGCTGGATTTTGAAATTCACCGGCGGACCCGGTAGCAAGCAGGCGGTTGCTATCGTGGGCATATTGATAGCAGCGTTTCCAGCGCAGGGTGCCGCCGCCTCGGTGAGTCATTCTCAGGATATTGCCCACCTCGTCGTAGGCGTACTGCTCGACGTAACGCTGCAATGCCTCAGGACTATTCGGGAAAGGGATGCCGATAACCGGTGCAAAATCGGCGGAATCTCTCTGTATGTTGTTTCGAGCCGCATGTTCCCGTCCCCGTGCCTGCAAGAGTCGATAGAGGGGGTCGTAGGAGTAGTCGCATTGAGGATCAACCCTCACGTTGTCAAAAAAGACCGTTTGCTGGGCGTGGTCGTGTATCGCAGTGAGGTTTCCGGCCGGATCGTAGGTGTAGTTGAGATCTTGAAGGATTGCGCCGTCCCGCTCCCGGTTCGTACGCAGCCGAGAGAGTCTAAAAGTATCTGGCTCATATCGGTATGTTCTGGAAAGGGCTCCACCTTCGCCCATGGCGAGGGCGATGTGTTCAGGTTGGCCCCTGGCGTTATAGTCGATGTGGTTTACAAACGACCTCTCAGCGGGGTTGCCGGACAGCGTCACCGCCACGCTCTCCAGAAGATTGCCTTCGTTAAAAGCTGGCCGGGTTACACTCCCATCCGGGGCCGTCATTGATACCGGACGATTTAGCGCGTCGTAGCCAGTCGCAGTCGAGAAGATCTCGGATTCCAATAGCGCGCTGCCGGCCTGTTCAATGGCATCGATTTCGGTGAGGTCTGAGAGGGGAGACCAATCGACGTTCTGACGATATTCCCGAGTGAGACGCCGACTTTTCCGCAAGGGGTTGCCTTTGAAATCGAGGCTTTCACTGGTGACTACGCCGGCGCTGTCGTATTGCCTGTACACCTCGCCTCGGATGTTCAATCTTGCGGCCTCTGGATGGACTTCGCCATACACTGTCCGTTCGGCCAGCAATTCATCGCCAGAGGGTGACTCCACAAACAGATGAGTGGGACGTCTCAAGGCGTCATAGCGATTACGCAGTCTATGGCCGCGGCCGTCCCAGCTGCGGATCGCCTTTCCGGCGATATCCGTTAAGACCCACCGATCACCGCCGTCCATACTATGTCCAAAGAACTGGCGACCGGCGACGTCGTAGCCAGCGGTCGATGGGTTCCCGGGTTCAGTAGCCCCCTTCTGGTACACCATCACGGAGTTTCCCCGGGGATCGACAACGCGAAGCGTCGCTCCTTCGATATCCCGCTCGGTGCGGGTTTCGTATCGCCCATCGGCTCCGTTGTCGGCGATGGTCAGGAAAGGACGGCCGAGTGAATCAAAGTGAGAGACGGTGGGCGTGCCCGCATGCGCGGCCGCTTTGTCTGCGGCATCTTGCTCAGAAGGACCGAGGTCACCGCCGCTCCGTGCCTGATGCCAGGTCGGCAGATAGTCGGCGTCATCGAGGCGCACGAAGTAGCCTCCAACATGGATGTCCTCGCCCGGATTGGCAATCAACACCGTGTCGTTGACATCCCAGCCTTCCTGACTCCAGGAATCGAAGACCACCTTCTCCCAGGTGTGGTTGGGACGCAGCGTGGCCACGACTCGCCCAATCGGATCATAGAAGAGTATGGGGCTGACGCCGACGGTTACGCCGAACTCGAATGCGTGGTCGGCGCTGAAGAAAGGTTCGTACTGTTTGACGGGTTTTCCCTTGTTGTTGAAGACCGTCCATCCGCTGGTCGTCCAGCGCGGACTGATGCTGTCCCCCCCTTCCTCGACGGGACCGGGTTCGGCCTGGACCTTGCTCTGGATGATCCTTCCGAACCCGTCCGAGTAGGACAGTGCGACCTGCACCACTGTCTGGTCGCCTTCGTTCAATTCGCTGACGTGAGTCTGCCGTGCGATCGTGGCGGCAAAGGCTGGCGAACCCAGGCGCTGAAAGCGGTGCTCGTCATAAATAAAGCGCGTGGTGGCGCTGCCCAGAAGTTGCGTTGCTGTCGGTCCTCTCGGCTCGGCGAAGAAGGCATCGACCTGGGCCTGGGTCAGCTGCGCCTGAAATCCATTGAGCGAGTCACCGACACTTTCCTCTTGCTTGCCCATTACGGCGGTGCCGGTTACGAGCCCCAGAACGTCGAAAGCTACTGCCGCACGGTTTCCGTTCGGGTCGGTCAGCAGAACCGGCGCCAGTAACCGGTAGTCGTGCCTGGCAGTCAGAGTGTTCTCGAGAGGATCCAGCGTCTGTACGATCATCAGATCGTGCTGGTCGTACTCAGCGGTGACGGTCTGCCCAAACGGGTCCTGGTACCGTAGCGGCAGGAAGAAGTGCTCCCGCCCAAAGCTGAGCTCTTCGGATGCTCCGTCTTCTAGACTTGGTGAAAAGAACACTCTGCCGGACGGTATCCACCAGCCCACTTCGTTGGGAAACCGAAAGTAGTGTCCTTCGTCGACCAACATGGTTTCGGTCACCCGATCGCCGAAGAGTCGATCCAGGTGCTCATCCGTGAAGGACAACGTGTAGCTCACTCCGGACAATGCGGCGGGTTCCAGGACACCGAGTGGAAGCAGCGCCATCGAATCGTTCCGAGACGTTCCCAGATCGTCGGGGCGATACACCGTACGAACCTCCTCGAGGACTCTTTTCTGCAGCCCCTCATCTGCGATCTGGTGGTATTCGATCCGGGTTGCGGAGTCGACAGCCGCCCCAACCTCGCCGAAGCCGAGCCGCACCTGCCCGGAATCGAGTGCCAAGCCCGTCAGCTCATAGCTGACTGACTCGCTCGGGAGCGGCACGCGGTAGTCGTCGTCTTCATCGATCGAGTTGGTGTAGGTGTGCTCCGCGCACGTCATCAACTGGCGAGCCTGTACCTGACGATCAGGCGGATCCAGATCAGAGTCGGGATGGCGGCGTCCGTAGCCGATGGTGGCCGACTGGAGAACCTGTCCAAAGTCATCCACCGCTAGAGTCAGCGAATGACTGATCCGAGGGTCAGCGGGATTCCGCTCGTAGTGGTAGTTCAGCGTCTCCCGCGGGTGTGTGAGGAAGACAGCATGGCGATTCCCTGCCCGTCTTTGTACGGTTCGAACAGTGAAATTCCGCTCGGTCACGACGTACGGGTGTGGCTGCTGCTCGGTCCCGTCGAGAGCATAAACCTCCTGACGCAGCATGCTGCCTTTGAGCGCTCGACACGCCTCTCGTTCTTCGTCGACTGTCAAGCCCTCGGGTAGGATGGTATCCGGCAGTAGCAGTCTGCCGGCCTCTTCATCATTCAAACCCGGTTCACGGTAGTATTCACCGGTGTCCTGCTCATTCAGCATCCCGGCGAAATGGTTGGAGACCTGATTGCGGCCGAGATAAACGCCGGTATGAAACCAGGTCTTAGAGTAAACGGGAGGAACGTGGGAACTCTTCTCCTGGTTACTCGAATCCGGGAAAGTATCGCCGCCACTCAGTGCCCCGAGTTCCTCGGTATCCCACTGCTCCACCATCGCAAACCCACGGAACTCGCGCTCGACTCCGTCGAAGTAGCCGTGATGGTATGCATAGCGTGATGAATACCGGTTGCGGCTGACGTGGTCATAGGTCTCGACACGTTCGACCGTATGGACCGGGAATGGCAATCGTGTTATCCAGGGACGTCCGGCTGTCTTGTCTTCCAAATAGAATCGAGTCGAAGAGGCATACCGAACCCGCGTTTCGGTGCCGAGATTGTTGCTGGTGCCGACGAGCAGATGGGGTTTCTGCCCACCCATTAGATCGATGTAACGCATGCACCGACGTCGATCTTCCGGCAGAGGTGACGACCAGACGAGGCATGCGGTTCCATTGCCAAACAGGTCGGTTACACTCACATCAGAGAGACAATCGATTCGTGGACTGTAGTCGACGACGTGGACATCAGACCAGGCGTTGCCGGCCTGATTCAGATAGAGGTCCACGCTCTGATGATTCAGATAGAGGATGTCCGCGATGCCGGAACCATCCACATCTGCCAGCCGAATGCGAGAGTGATCGAAAAGATCGGGCGAATCGAATCGAGGTGCGTTGTCCATACCTACCTTGGCTCCGAATCGTCCGTAGCCGAGATTGGGCCAGTAACAGATCTCGCCGTTCCGGATCCGAACCAGATCGGTGAGTCCGTCGCCGCTCATGTCCGCCAGGTAGATGGATTGGGTCGTATCTGCCAGAAGCAATCGGGGACCAGCCTCCTCGTCATCCGGCTGGGGCGTTTGCAGACTCGGTCCGAAGCCTTCCTCCGCCAGCGACGGGTACCAGGTGAAGATCTGGTTCTCGGTCACCAAGAGGTCGGCATGGCCGTCACCGGTCAAGTCTACGAAACGGAGATTGGGATCCTCCCAGTCGATCGACGGCAGAGAGGAGAAGGCTCGATGAGCGGCCCATGACCGGTCGTCAGTTCGTTCATAGAATCCCGGCGCAGGCCCGTCAGGGTCACAAGGTCGAGCTGACCGTCGCCGGCCAGATCGAGCAGTTGCTGGCCACGGCCGAGTACAGCGGAAGAGGGTTTGGCGATGATTGCTTCGAGAGGAGCCAGGCGAGCATTGCCCAGGTTGGATTTGTAGAACCAGCCAGTGGCTTGATCGGCAAGGATCCCGGCAATCCCCTCGCCGTCCAGGTCCACCCAACGATATCGAGATCCCGACATACCGACGGGGAGGTTCTCCAGACTCTCCGGTTCGATAGCCTGCACTTCGCTCTGAATCTCGGCCCGGCTGTATTCCAATTCGAGGGCCGGCAGGGACCGCTCCTGAAAAGTTCCGTCCTCCTGTCGCTGATAGCCGGACTGGGTGACCCGGTTCATCATCGTAGCGACCGGATGTTCGACGTATTCAAAGTGGGTTGCCCGAACCAGATAGTCGGCGACGCCGAGTTCTTCTGGAAAATGGTGAAACATCAGGACCCGGCGGCAGAGACGGTAGGTACGCACTTCAAAGCACGAGCGAAAATTGGAGTTCGGATCCGGCCGGACCGGCCAAGTTTGCGATTCGCCGACTGCCGCCCGGACGAATTGTCGGCCTTGATTGTCCTGAGGAAGTCGCTGGAGATGATCCTCTCCATAGTCGAAGACGGCCTCGAACATCCAGTCGGTCCGTTGATTCAGTTCCTCTCCGGGAGCATGCGGTCTCCGATTGCCATAGAGGACACGCTTGAGGTAGCGGTTTGTAGCGCGCGCACGTTCAGTGCGATTTCGTTCGTGCAACTGAGTCACATCGACGTTGGCTGAGTCCTCAGCCTTATAGCGGTAAAGAACGGCGTTTCCCCGGTCGTCGTAGCTCTCACAAACCAGCCAGCTGAAGATCCGGAGGGGATTCTCGGAATCCACGATGCGGCTTTCAGGAGTCCGACCATAGAGAACGGTTACATTGTCGCGGCTGATGGAGCGCCAGTGGATCTCGCCGGTCCCCTGATGGGTCCAGCGCTCGATGCGGGCGAACAGTCCCTCAGCCCGAGGGCGATATCGCTCTACCAGGTAAGAAACCTCCCCCTGGGTCCGAATCTGTCTGTGACGACCGGAAGTGCCGCCTTCATCGACCAATAGCGGCACGAGATCTTCCGCGCCAGACAAAATATAGACGTCGGACTCTTCACTATCCAGATAGGTTGGCAGTCCTTTGTCGGTCTTCCGTGTGATTCGAGCAAGGGACAGACTCCACCCCAGGCCAAAGGCGCTGGTGCCGGCTCCGGAGTCATAGCTCAGTTCGATCTGGGGACCAAATCCCTGACGCGCGGGAGACATGACGATAGGAATTCGGATCGTTGCAGAACCGGTTGCAGGGTGGATTTGAAACTTCTCGTCAATACCACGGATGGCACCGCCACCTTTGGGCAAGGCCAGGGCAGGGGGTTCAAAAAGCCCTTTACCGCTGCGCTTCTGTGCGGAGTCTCTCTCTGACGAACGCTCTCGCACGGTCGGATCCGAGGCGATTTGATCCATCGTTCAGTCTCGCGCGGCACGCGCAGCTCTCGTGCCGAAACCGGGGGGACGTCATCACCCTACGTCGCAAACCGACAAGTCAGCGCTGACCATCGGCGCAAGCGTATAGTTGGTACCGTCCCGAAACCGGTCAAAAGAGAATCTTGGTGGTTCGAAGCAGATCAAACGAGGTCAACTCAGTCCGAAACGCTTGTTCAGGGAAGGAACCGCCAACTGTTGGGGGGAAGTATACTCGATTGCGCAGCGGATCTACAACTACCGGGGAAACTCCCTCACAAACCAACAGGCAGCCGCACCTATTGCTCAGTACTGAGGGCATGTCGGAGATGGGCTCCTCGAAGGAAAATGGAGGCAGGGACGGTTTCGACCAGCCGATCTGCAGGGATCTGTCCCCGCAGTATTGAGATCTTGAGCAGTACCGGGCTCGAGACCACCATCCGAGCCACCCGGACCTTCACGCCGGTGGGCCCCGGTGGCACCAAGATGCCGCGTTTCAGAGCCCGAGCGAAGCGAGTGGCCTTTCCGTTCGCCCCGAAGCGACGGCAAGTCTCTCCGCATTCCGTCCTGCCCCGACAGCTGGGAGTTGGGGGACACTCGCTTCGCTCACGGGTGCATGAAGAGGGAGCCGAGGGCTCATAGAAGATCATACCGACCGTTGAAGTGCACTCTCAAGTCGTAATGTCTCCTGACCTGACTCCGAACTCTGTATACTTGTGGGTGATCAGAACTTGGGAGTCATCGCGCTATAGCTCAGTGGAGGAAGAATCGGACAATCGCCACAATTGCACTCTCGAGTCAGGAAAGGAGAGGGAAAATGTTCGGAAGATACACGGTCCGAGCCAGGCGGGTGATCTTCTTCGCTCGCTACGAGGCCAGCGAACTGGGTGGACTCTCTATCGAACCTGAACATCTTCTTCTGGGACTCGTCCGCGAGGATCCCGACGTCTTCGAGACGCTCATATCGTCCGGTGATTCGTTGGAGTCCCTAAGAGAGGAGGTCACCAAGAAGGCACAGACGGGACACCCGAACGTCTCCACGTCGGCCGAGATGCCCTTGGACAATTCGTCCAAACGCGCTCTGACCTACGCCGCGGAGGAAGCCGACCGGCTTCTCAGTCAGAGTATCGACTCCCGGCATATCCTGCTTGGACTGCTTCGGACCGAAGGAACGCCGGCTTGCGAAGTCCTTCGGCAACACGGACTGAAGATCGATCGCGTTCGAGACCACTTCGCAGGCGATCCGACACCCCCGCCTGGGCCGCCGGCCTCATCATCGACGATCAAAATGTCAGGCTGGTTCGTGTCCGGCCCGGAGACCGCAAGACGGATCCTGGTAGCCGTTTTGACTCCCATCGTCGGACAGGAGGCCGTGGACAGTCAAAAGCCGTTTCAGGCGAGTCTCGGCAACGGCGTCTGGACGGTGCGGGGAACGGTCCCGGAAGGCAGCGACGCCAAGCCCTTCGTAGGAAAGATCCTCCGGGCGACGGGAGAGATCGTCGACCTCGATCCGCGGCCGTGATCGGGCACGGACCCCGGCTACTCGACCGGGATCGCGTCCAGGCGATCGAATAGAATATCCAGCGAGCGGATGAGTTGGCTGTCCTCCGAGTCCCGGACCCTGCGCGCCGTGTTGAGCACGTTCATGATCGAGGCCAGGGCGTCCGACCTCAGCCGTTGTTAGCCGGTGCTCTCGACTACGTACTTCAGATATTCCAACTCGCGACGGGCATGCTCGCGATCACGAGCGACAACATTGAGAAGCTTCGTCGTATACCACTCAAGAAAACGACCCAATAGTGTTGAGGGAAATTCTGCCCATACACGAGCTGAAAGCTGTGATGACTCACCGTGGTCCTCAATAAGCCACGAAACCCCCTCTCGGACTCTAAATCGAAGACCGCAATACCGATATACCGCCACACCCTCCCATGCAGCTTCACGCTCGGGAGCCCACTTTGTAATGGCCCCCTCCGCCTTACCTTTGATACCTGCAACACGCTCTTCAAAAACAATTTCGGTGCCCACATCGACAGGACTCCCGCCCGACTTCACTTCGATACCTATATGCTCTGGATTCGATGGCGGCCACCACTCTTCAATATCGACGAAGGTAGCCCAAATTTCCGTGGGTAGCGCCTCAATTGGGATCGATTCCGTGAACTGAAACATAATGCTCCTCTGATTTCGATGGACGCTGGCTAACGACCTGCAATTCACCAGCAGGCCGCGACGCGGACCATCTGGTGCAATTGCTTGTTAGAGAGCGGTTCACTCCCGATGCACGAAACGCTATTGTCGATCGGTCAGGTCCTTGACTCAACTCACGGCACGCTTCGGCGCATCATCCGGGACAGCGTGACTCCCGTCAAATCCATCCAGAGTGACCCGATAACCTGCGTCTTTCAAGACATCTCTCGACTGCTCGGCGTTGTACTCTTCATGAATTCGGCCGATTACGCTCCGGAGAAACTGATGACTGGTCATACTCGCCGACTGCGCCTCGATCGCCGGACCATTGGTCAGCGGCGGCCCCAATCCATACTCCTTGGTCCATGTACTTAGCTCCCAGGTCGTGTGACGATCAAACTCGGAGGGATCCGGAACAGGATAAGGAGCTTCAGGCAGAATGGCGATGAAGCCGGCTTCGGCAAACGCTCTACCGATTCGCTCGAATTCGTCGGACGAGCGGCCACTGGCGCGAGTCAGCTTCGCCGGCCGTCCGCTGCATCCCCTTGTTCGGCAGTGCCGACCACAATCTCTAGATCCATTTTGATCTCCTCCGGCTGACCATCATACTCGCTCAAGAAATACAGAGCCTCCGCCGCCGGCTCTACGCGCTGAAGAATGAAGGCAGGTCCTTCATACCCCCCACGCTCGGCCAGAACCAAGTACACGCCCTGATCCAGGGCCACCCGATGGGCTGACGTCCCATCGTGGAACGTCCAGCTCTCGGGCGCCGGCCCGACATGCCGCTTGAGGAATTCTTGCCAGGCAAGCGGAACTATCGCAGGTGCTCGCTGCCCGGGCGGCACACGGAGCGGATCATTCAGCAGACATCCAATGGGAGCTTCATCCCATGTCTCGAATGCCACGCGTCGCGGCCCCGGCGCAATGGCAAGGTCAAAGATGTGGCCCGAAATACTGGAGAGCGTTGCCGTGTAGCGCTTTCCTGCGATGCGGAACGATATCTCCGCTAGGGGATACTCGTCCGTACGCGGAAAAGCCGGAACGTCAGTCCAGCTTTTCCCGCTTTTCGAACGGTAGAAGTCGATCTCGCTCCACAAAGGTGGCAATCTCTGAACGTGCCCAATCGCCACGACCTGCGCGTCAAACATCCCCATTGCAGCTTCCGGCAAGACGTCACGAACGGCGCGGAGCAGGCGCGCCTCGAGTGGCGAGAACGTCCTCCAGAGCAAGCTAATCTCTCGAATCACGCTTCAAGCTCCAGTGTCTGCCTAACCTCTTTTTATATGGTTTCCAGATAAGACCGACCTCTTGGTCTTGCCTCCGGATAAATCACTGTGTCCAAAATCTGCGGGTGAGCAGTTTCGGGCGGTATTCGGATTCCGCCTCGGAGCGAGGCGACGAGACTTCGTTTCTGGGATGGCTATCGAGTATCATCGGGAGTGCTCTAACCCGATGGAGGAACTCGCATGGTCCGGAGAAACTGGGAACTGGTGATTTGTTTCGATTGTAGCAGGATCAAGCCCGCAGCGAAGAAGTCAGAGGTCGGTCAGGACCGAACATTGCGATGTCCGTAGGGACAGTGACGGCAACCCTGACCGCAACAGTAGCCTCTTTTCAGATGAAACCGCTCCGTGAAGACCCACACTCCGTCTTCGATGTAGTAATCGACTCCCTCGCACAACCCGTTCTTCTCCAGAGAAGGTCGGGAATCGTGCTTCTTCCCAAGCGGGTTATCAGGCATTTTTCCTCGTGCAGTGCCCACGCGACCCGGGGACGCTCCGCTTCTCCGCAAGGAACTGTCGGTTCGCGTCTTTTCCGACGACGGCTGGGTAGATGACCGCATCGTCTGCCCAGAACGTCAACAGGTGCTCCAGGTCGTCCCCGGAAGCCGCCTCGGACCACTCCCGGTGCCGCTGCAAAAGCGCCTCTCGTTCGGCTGCGAGATCCGACTGGGCGGGCCGGGCGCAACTCACCGCAATGAGGAGTCCCAGGATCGCGAGGATCCCCGCTTCGAAATTCTTCATGTTCCCCCTTTGGTTAGGCTGGTTTTCCCTTATGGTAACGGAAACACGCGAAGAGCCGGTCCCAAAACGCTCCGTCGCCGGCCTCCCGACGTTCCGTGTGGACGCAAAATACGTTCGGCCTGCAAGCACTCAGCTTTCGCGCGGTAGGGCCCGGCGAGCCAACAGCCCAGCCGTCGATCTGCGGGTATGGCGAGCAGGCCTCGTGTCGAACCGACTCTTGGAGGATCTGAAGAAGTTGGCTTCCGCGGTGCCGCAACCAAGCCTTTGAAGAGCGGCCGCCCCTTGCCGGTCGCTGAGAAGCCACAGCCTAAGCTCAGAAGGCCGCCGACCTGATTCTCGGCAGAACGACGCTCGACGAGATCCACGCGAGTGCCGGATAATTCTGGATGGGATCTTTCGGATAGTCGGGGCACCACTCATGCCGGACATCAAATCGCGTTGACCGGGCATTTCCATGCCAGCCAGACAATGAATGACGTGATCAAGACCTCCAGGATTCCGAAATAGATGTAGTAAATCCAGGGATTCATCGAAAGGGTGATCAAGATGATCACAGTGAACAGCGCTCCGGCGATGATGTTCACCCAGCGGCCCAGCCTGCGCTTTAGCGCGAGACACAGGAAGACCATAATGGCGGGTATGGACATCATGACGGCCACGCCAAGCTTGAGCTCCTGCGTAATCGGACCAAGGGGCCCCATGTTTCCTTTCATGATCTCCGCCAGGAGTTCCTTGTCGTAGAAGCCGAGGATGTCCGCATACACACAGCAGAACATTACCGTGATCCACAGTGCCGAAAGTCTGAGCTTCACATCGACCTTGGTATCGGTGTGGGTGCGTTCCGCACCAGCATCTGGGTTCATATGTTCCTCCTCCCGGAACAGACATTCGCGGCCGAGGCCAGTCGCTCATCGGAAGGAAGGGAATACTCCCGACGCTCCCGTCCCTGCTTGCGACCTCGGCTGACACATGGTTCGAACTTAGGCAGCTGTCCGGCCCGGATGAGCGGAGCCACACACGAGTCGGCAAAGCGGGGACGGTGGGATCGCGCTCCGCAGCATCTCGAGTGACTGCGCTACGACTGGCTGTGAAGTATGCGGAGTTCAGGCCTGCCGGTCAACCGATAGTCCGGGACGGGAGGTTCGGGTGCCCAACCGAGTTAGTTCTCACTCCACGAACACTCCCCATGCTCGGCGCTCTGACCCCAGCCTTTCAGGTCCTTTCCTTCCGTCCTCCCGCGCAACCTGGTCCAGGTGGATCAGGAGACCTTCATCACCGTTCATCTCAATGAAGGCTTGAAGATCTCCGCCCTGACGGTTGTCAGCATCGGCACGATCAGCAGTTCGCACTATGAACAGAGCGAAGGGACACACCATGAAGAACACTGTTGAGACCACCGTCGATGCACCGATCGAGCAACAGCGCGATGGGTGGCAGGCCATCCTGGACAACTTCGCTCGCTATGTCGAGGACGGTCGGTGAATTCTCCCGGCAGCAATCCCGGCGAATGGGGTGGCGGCGTGGCCGGGGTCCGTCGGCTGGGGCACCCTCCAAGAGTGTGCTAACGTAAGCCCAGCCATGTGGGTTCTGCTTCGATCCTTCCTCGTTTTCGGCGTGCTGCTCGTCTCTATGGGGGCGGCTCGTCACGACGACCCGTCGGCGCAAGTGCGGGTCTTGCGGGTCCCGGATGGGGGAATGCAGCCGCAGGCCGTCCTCGATGACCGGGGCACCCTTCATCTTGTCTACTTCAAGGGCGATCCGTCGGCGGGGGATCTGTTCTATGTGACGTCCGGCGACCTCAGGACCTTCTCATCGCCGGTCAGGATCAACAGTCAGCCGGGCAGCGCGGTGGCGACAGGAACGATCCGCGGAGCCCAGATCGCCCTGGGTAGGCGAGGAATCCTCCACGTCGCCTGGAACGGGTCTTCTCAGGCAAGACCGAAAGGTCCGGAGGATCCGACAATGGCAGGAAGCCCCTATACGGGGACGCCCATGCCCTACTCGCGCCTCGTCCCGGGTCGAGAAACGTTCGAACCCCAGCGGAACCTCATCACCCGGACCGTCGGACTGGACGGGGGAGGCTCGATAGCCGCAGACGGAGCGGGGAATGTCTACGTCGCCTGGCATGCCCGATCCCGGAGTGAGCCGAGTGGGGAAACCAACCGCCGGGTCTGGCTGACGCATTCTTCGGACGATGGAGCACATTTCTCCGCCGAAGAACCGATCAATCAGCGGCGGACGGGAGCGTGTAGTTGTTGCGGGATGGCCCTGCATGCCACCCGGGATGGGCATTTGTACGGCTTGTACCGGGCCGCCACGGAGAAGATCCACCGCGACATCTATCTGTTCTCGGCGGCGCTGCCTTCGACGAATCCGACGTTTGCTCTGACGAAGCTCGACGAATGGCAACTCAACGGATGCCCCATGTCGAGTGCCTCGATCGCGAGTTTCGGAGATCGCGCGTACGGTGCCTGGGAAACGCGCGGTCAAGTCTTTTTTGCTCGACTCGACCGGACGCCGGGCGGGAGGATCGTGGCGGCACCGGGGCCTGCAGGAATGAGAAAGCACCCTCGGTTGGCCGTCGGCACGAGTCGCCTGCTCATGTGCTGGACCGAGGGGACGGGCTGGAATCGCGGGGGCGGGCTGGCCTGGCAGCTCCTGGAACGGAGCGGCACGCCGATCGGACCGACGCATCGTCTCGGAGCAGTGCCGGCCTGGAGCTTCGCTGCCGTTGTCTCCGAAACGGATGGTGGCTTCCTCCTCATCTACTAGACGGTAGACGGCATCGAGTATCGCACGAACAAGGGAGTCACGCGCTGTCTGGATGCTCTGGACTGGATCGCTCTGGTGACTTTCCACATCTCCGAGCCCCACCAGAAGATGGTCCGCTACTATGGCCGATATTCGAACGCGCGCTGCGGCTCGACGAAGACCGCCTGTAGCGACGCGCGGGCCACTATGCCCGCGCTGCAGCCGTCAGCATCCGTTGCTCGAGACGGAGCCCGTCGCCGTCCTCGAACTCCCGCCAGGCGGAAACCACGTCGTGTTCGAGCGCATCCTTTGCCGGATCGCCCACCTTCGCGACATGTTCGGAAAGGGGGGTGCTCCCCAGGTATTGCCACAGGAAATCGCGCGCCCGCGGCAACGACAAAGTCTTGACCTCGGCGTGGACGGACACGTCACGGAAGCCCGCGTCCTGGAGCAGGCGCTCGACCTCTGCAGTGTCGTGCAGTGAGAAGACGGCGAGAACGAAACGGGCCGCTTCCGGATGGATGTGCCGTCCCACGGCGTCGGCCAGCGCCGCGAACATCTTCGTCGGCGGACCCGGCAGGTTGATCACCAGGCGTCCACCGCGCACGAGCACTCGGTGCATCTCGTCGAGCGCCGCCTTGCGGTCGGCTACGAACTGCAAGCTCATCTGCGACAACACCGCGTCGAACGTCGCGTCTTCGAACGGCAACTTTTCCGCGCCGGCTTCGTGCCAGTCGATGGTGGTCCCGGGCACATCGATGTCGCGGGCCGCGGCAAGCATTCCGGGATTCGGGTCGACACCCACAACGCTGCCGCCGGTCGCGACGGAGCGGGCCGCCAGCCTGGCCACGACGCCCGTGCCGCAGCCGACATCGAGCACCCGCTCGCCCTGCTGCAGCTTGGCGACGTGCAGCAGATCCACCGCCAACGGCTCGGCGATGACAGGAACGAAGTAACGCTGGTAGTTTGCAGGGACGCTCCCGCCGACGTGTCGTCCGGGGTTTTCTGTGTCCATCTTCATTTCCTTCCTTCCAACCGACACAAAAGGCCGGGTTGCGCGCGATGAAGGTCGGCGCGGAGGTGTGAGGGTCACGTGATTCCAGGAGTCTCTTCCGCCAGTCTACACACATGCGAGTTAGGATCAAGTTCCGGACGAGCGATGATCGCTGTGCCACTGTCTGACACGCCCCGCGGCAATCTCCAGGGCATCGCGGCGGGGGTTCGTCGACGGACTCGTCGGCCACTCCGAGCTGGCGCCCATTGCGTTCTCGGATCCGGAGAAAGCCTACGGAATCGTCTTGTTCTTCCGATCCGGCGATGTCGGCGTCGAGGGAGGCTCGGGGAGTGGGATTCATCCGTGCACCGCTACCCGGTGGGAAAGCCCGCCGTAGGTTGACAGCTGCATCCTGCGAATCGCGCGAATAACCGGCACGGGCTGCCGCGGTCCTTGCCCGTATCATGGGCGATTGAATATCCTCGAATGCGCAATGTTCGTCGGGCGGGAACGGGAGACACGGTGGCTCCTGACGCAAATCGGTTCGGGACATCACCCGATCCTCACCGGGAAATACGGGATAATTGGACGAGGGGATGGAGTCCCCCATAACTGCCGACTTGGGCTGATGACTCCTGCCGTAGCTTGGAAACAGGGCGGCGGAGTGGACGGCCCGGGGCGTCCGGCCCGCTGCAAGCGGGTTTTTTTGTACCCGCTCGGGTGTGTCGCATGAAGTGGCGGGGAATGATGGGGGCCAATTTTGACCGGTCCTCCGACCGAGCATTGCGTTTCGTGCTCTTTCTCGGAGTCGTGAGCCTTTTCGCGGACATGACCTACGAGGGGGCGCGAAGTATTGTGGGCCCCTATCTCGGGACGCTCGGCGCAGGGGCCGTCATCGTGGCACTTCCACTGCTGACTCTCGCGCACAGGAGGACGGGATGACGGAAGACGGGAAGATATCGCAATCGCGCGAGGATGCAGGCCGGATGCTCGAGGAGGTCGGTCGGATCTGCGAGCGTCGCGGGATCGCCGCCCTCCGCGATTTTCTGGCAAGCTGCCGGGCGTTCCGGGAAGAGCGGGTTCTGAACATCGCCGTCCTGGGCCGCTTCAAGGCCGGAAAGAGCACCTTCCTGAATCAGCTTCTCGGCCGACCGCTGTTGCCGGTCGGGGCGGTCCCCGTGACGACGGCCGTCACTGAGATCCAGTACGGCGCGCGCGAGAGGGCGGAGGTGCGTTACTCGGACGGACGAACCGAGGAGGTCTCGGTCGACCGCATTGCGGAGTTCACCGCCGAAGATCGGAATCCCGGCAATGCCAAGAGGGTCCAGGCCGTTCGCGTGGAACTGCCGTCGCTCGAGTGTTTTCGAGAGGTTCGCTTCGTCGATACTCCGGGTCTCGAGAGCGTTTTGGAGCACAACACGGAGGCCTCCCTGGATTGGCTCCCGAACGTGGGGCTGGCCCTGGTCGCCGTGGGTGTCGATCCGCCTCTGTCCCGGCACGACATCGAGCTCATCCGGCGACTCGGCCGCTACACCTCGGACATCGTCCTGCTTCTGACCAAGGTGGATGTCCTGGAGGCAGGCGAGTTGACCCACGTCCAGGACTTCGTCCGGGACCAGCTCGCCCATTACTGGAACGGCTCCGTCCCGGTCTTTCCCTACTCGGTCAAGCCGGGATTCGATCAACTGCGAGCCGAATTCCAGGGCCGCCTGCTGTCCCGGGTCAACTCCGACGCCGCACACCGACGCTCCGGGATCCTCCAACACAAGGTTGAATCCCTGGCGAGTGAATGCGCCGACTACCTGAACGTCGCTCTGAAATCCGCCGAGGTTGCCGAATCGGAACGTGCCGGACTCCGGGGGAAGATCCTGGAAGAAGACGGAGCGCTCGAGGACACGTGCCTGGCCCTGCGGCTGATCGTCAGAGACGCGACGGGGAAGGTCCGCTCCAGGTTTGCCGGCTTCCTCGAAAAGGACGAACTCCCCCTTCGCCGTCGCCTGCTCGTGGCGCTCGATCGTGAGTTTCCGTCCTGGACGCGCAGTCTGAGCGTCGCGACCCGGCGGTTCGACGGTTGGATCCGGACGCAGATCGGCGAAGAGATGTCCGAGCTTTCAATTCGACACCACGACGAGTTCCTCGAGCCGATCCGCACGGCCGGTCGACGCATGTCACAGGTCTTGCAGGATTTTCGGAATCGACTCTCGGAACGGACGCTGGAGACGCTGGGCGTCCCGCTGCGAACGTCGGAGATGGAGCCCTCCATTCGGGAACCGCGCGCCCCCGACATCCGGGTGCCCTACATCTTCGATCATCACTGGGAGCTCCTCTCCTTCCTGCTGCCGATGGGGATCCTCCAGCGATGGGTGAAGCGGCATTTTCAGCGGACGGTCCGCGACGTCGTTTTCATGAATCTGTCCCGGCTGACGACGCAGTGGGAGGAGATCGCCGACGCGGGCATTCGGAATCTGGAGAAGGAAGGCCGCGCCCGCCTCGACGCCCTGGTCGGCACGATCGAGGTACTGATCAGCTCCAGTGTGAATGAGGCCCGCAGATTCGCGAAGATCTTCGTCTTCTGACAGAGCTTCGGGGGGCGCTTCGCCGGGAAGCGGAGCGTCACTCTCGGCCTTCGTGAAAGACTCGATCCGGTCCCGCTCCACGGATGAGACTTCGTGTGTGCTCGTCAGACGAGTCAACTGAGCGCGGTATCCGTCGGCACTCGCATCGAATCGCAATTGCAGATCCGACAGGACCTGGCGACTCCAGGCCCCGAGCGCGCGGGCATAGCGATTGAAGGCTTCATCCACATGGGGCTGGAAGCTTCGCTTGAGCTTTCGGGCAAGCCGTGACTGCACGAGACCCTGAAACGGAGAGTACCAGGGAGCGCTCCAATCGAATTCCGTGAGCGAGACCTCGAAACGGGGCATCTCCCTTACGCAATCGTCGAGCGACTCTTCCTTGCCGGTGTCGCCCAGTTCGGCGGCGGCCTGCTTCAGTGCCGAATCGAGACCCTCGGCAACGACTCGCAGCCGCCCGCTGATCCGCGACGCCGCGTCGGCCGCCACATCGGCGACGGCGCCCATTACGACGGCCCTCGACACCCGCGCAGCGGCGGAATTCTTGTGCCAGTTCCCCACCACGACAGCTGCCGCCTGTTCGAGTGCCGTGTCCCCGAGAGTGCGCATCTCGTCGGTGACTGTAAGACAGAAGTTCCGCGCGTCTTCCTGGCTGCCGGCAGCCTCACGCAATCGGTTTTCGATCTCCGCCAGCTGTTTCCGGTCCGTCGCCGATCGAGAGTCGCCGCGACCCAGCTTGGTACGAAGCGCCGTGAGGACGGCCTCGCGAAGAGCGCCCGCTTTTCGGCGCACCGAATCCTGCGAAAGCTCTCGATGTCGTCGGTAGAGGGGTTCGAGCTCACGGGTGAACCAAGCCTCCGAGAGCTGTTCCCTGCCTGCAACCGTGCTGACCGAATGCACGTCGATGCGGAGACAGAGATCCTCGGCCACGGCTTTCCGAATGTAGGCCGACGCCTTGTCGAGATCCTGCGGAGAAAGCAGATCCGCCTTGCTCAGCAAAACTTTCGCCGGAATGCCGGCCTGCGCCAGCGCGTGAATCGTGTTCAGGTCCTCGTCATTGATGGGGCTGGCGGCGCTGATGAGAACGATTCCCAGATCGCATTGCGGAAGGTAGGCCATCGTCTCCGCGGCACCTTGCCGGGCAAGCGCGCCCAGTCCGGGCGTGTCGACGAGAACGAGACCCTTCTGGAGTCGAGGGCCTGGAAGTGAGACCACCAGCTTTGTCACGCCCGACTCGTTGCCGGGATTCTGCTCTTCGCCGGCATAGCGTCCGAGATCTTCAAGGGGAAGCCGCCGCGTCTTGCGGTCTGCGAAGGTCACGTCCAGGAAACCTTCGTCGGCGAACACGATTCGGGTCGGTACGGCGGTGATGGGATTCACGCCGACCGGCAATACGGCGGTGCGCAGCACGTGGTTGAGCAGCGAGGACTTTCCACTGCTCACTCGACCGAAGACGGCAATCTCGAACTGCCTCGACTCGAGTTTCTCCAAAAGGTTGAGAAGCGGTGGGCGAAACTCTGCCAGTTCTTGTTCGCTGGTGATCCGCTCGAGCAACCGAAGGAGCTCGGTCTCTCTCGTGGTCCCCTGAAGTCGGTCCAGACGCCCCTGCAGATCGGCTTCCTCACCCATCGCCAGATTGCGCTCCAGCCCATCCAGGATACCCTCGAGCTCCGAACACAACCCCTTGAGCTGGACGCTCGCTTCCGCCGAGAGCTCCCCGTAGCCGCGCAGGTGCCCGGGCGCCATCTCCTGGACCGAAACGCGGACGAAGCTGAGCGTTACCCGAATCGAACGGAGCGCTCCGAACCGCGGGCCCTCGTGAGTGATTCCGACCGTTTCGAGAACGCGGACCAGGTGAGTTCGGAAGCGGGCGATGTGGTTTCGAATCAGCTTCGTCTGATGGACCGACACATCCGGATGGTACTGGAGAAAAGCCGCCTTCGATTCTGCGGCCATGAGAATCTCTTCGATGCGCGACAGCAGCTCGTCGGCGTGCTCGGCGTTGGCGCGCAATCGTCGCTCTTGTGAATCATTGAGCAGCTGAGAGTTCGACATGCCTCAAACCTCGGAATGCGTTCCCGTCTACCCGGCCTGAAGCGACCGATGCCCAAGGGATCTCGACCGGCGGGAACTCCTACCAGGGCAAGTCCCTCGTAGGAGTCATCTGCCCGAAGGGGCGGTTCAAGGTGAACTCCAACACCTTCATTCATCTTACGCCATTCCGGGACGACCTCGCGAGACTCTAGGAAACGGGGTTGCGTGTCTCTACTCCAAGACAGTCCTGAGAGAACGGCCGCGATGCGATACGAGGCCTTGATCCGCGTCGCCCAAGTCATCAATGAACATCGAGATTGCGAGGAACTCTTTCTGAGTCTCTCGAGAACTCCACTCTGTTGTGGACTTCGAGGAGTCGAACTGGGTCGTCGGCGGAAAGAACGGCGCAGCCGCTCGACTCGGAGTGAAGCGTTCCACCCTGCAGTTCCGCATGGGAAAGCTGGAGAATCGGTGACACGCACGTATGTTCATCGTAACCTATTATGCATAAACGCTTTTTCTTGAGTCTGGTACTTATTCCCGCTTTGATCGTCATCCCCGTCGTTGCGTCCCATCCCGAAAGAGAAAGAGCTCGGGTTTCGGGTTGAGGAGCAGCAGATTCGCGTAGCGATTGTCCCGGACGCGTCCCTCCACCCGTAGACATTGAGCCAGGTCCGGCGTGAATTCCTCGATTCTCTTTCCGATCGGCACTCCGGCCGGCCAGTGACCAAACGGTTTCAGCCTAGTCAGACCGTCGCGTCGCTGACCTGGGAACCGAATGTCCTCCCTGTCGACTCTAAGTGATCAGAGTCCATCAGTAAACTCTGGAGGACAATTGTCTGACAGGAGTTTCGGGTCGGATGTTCGATCTAGGTCAAGATGAACCCTTCTTCGTCTGCCCTTCTCAAACAGGGATAGGGGAGGGAGAATGATGCCCATGTTTCGTGGATGCGTGCTGTCTGTCGCCGTGCTCATGTTGACACCCTGGTGGATAGGGGCTTCCCAGGAAGGACCGACGCAGGAGCCCGCTCCCGATACGGCCAGGATCCGAGCCAGTTCCAATGCCGTTCTGATCGACGTGACGGTCCGCGACAAGAAGGGCCGAGCGGTGAAGGGATTGAAGCTCGGGGATTTCGAGGTCTACGAGGACGGTGAACTCCAGCTGCCGGCGACCGCTGAGGAATTCGACGCGGCGACTTCGGAGGCGCCCAGGCGCAGCAGCGGGGGGACGCCTGAGGCAACCAGAACCACGGGAGGGCCGGCGCCGCTGATCCGGTCGAGCCTTCGGGGCGGCCTGCGCGACTCCTGTGTCTCTGTTCTGATACCCGGCCTGTCACCCGGCGGCTCCGGCTGGGTGACCGCCTGGAAGACGCTGAAGGACTACATCGAGAACTTTATGCCCGAAGGGACCCGAGTGGGGATCTTCCTGGTCGACCTGGACATGTACAGATTGAAGATGATCCAGTTTTTCACGTCGGACCGGAAACGCCTCATCGAGATGGCCGATCGGGCGCGCACCGATCCTGCCGCTGTCACCCTCTCCGGTCTCGCCGGCGCACCCGCCTTTGGGGGGCCGATGGGGGAGCAGCGGGGGAAATGGCCCATCTCATTCAATACCTACAAGCCAAAGTAATCACGGATGCGTTTTCGAATCTCATCTACTCCATGCAGATGCTCCCGGGCCGCAAATCCATCCTCTACATTTCGCAAAACGGCGTCCCGCTCCCCCAGATCATCGTGCACCGGTTCTGGGACATCGTCCACATGGCCCAGGACCTCGGCGTGTCCTTCTACACGATGGATGTGGAAGGACTCAGGATTCAGTCGAACTATCGCGCGAGCGTGGTCAGCAGTCTCAACGCCGGTGGGCCTCTGATGTTGAGAAGCTCGGGACTGAGGAACATGCTCCTGCAGGATCCCGGTTACAGCATGAACGTCCTGGCGAAAGAGACCGGCGGACTCTTCATTCGCGACACGAACGATTTCCACGGCGCGCTGGAGAAGTTTCCACGGCGCGCTGGAGAAGATCGAGGAGCAGCGGGAGAGCTATTACCTTCTGTCCTACGTGCCGAAGAACCAGAACTTCGACGGCCGCTATCGGCACGTGGAAGTGAAGGTCGGCGTCCCCGACGCCCAGGTCCACGCCCGGGAGGGCTACTGCGCCGTCGACGCCGAGTTCAAAGAACCGCTGCTCGAATACGAAGCCCCGGCCCTGGCTTTGCTGCAAGAAGGAGTGTCACGATCCGATCTGCCAGTCGAGGCCGAAGTGCTCAGCTTTCCACGGCCTGATCAACCCGGACTGGTGGCCGTTTTGGCGGGGCTCGAATCCGGCCGGATCGCCTACGCGAAGCAAGCCGACGGCGCCGTCTCGAACTTCTGTTTTCTCACGCTGTTTCGCAATGAAAAGGGAGAGGTGGCCCGCAAGGTTAGTCAGCAGTACCGGATCACGAAAACCGCGGACACGGAGAAGAAAGGCGACGGCATTCTCTTCTACCGGCTCACGGCGCTGCCACCGGGCAACTACACGATCGAGACGGCCGGCTTCGATGCCGTTAGCGGCAAGGCGGCGACCTGGAAGAGCCGCCTGACGATTCCCCAGCCGCACTCGGATGTACCGGGCCTCAGCAGCGTCGTCCTGATTCGAAGATCGGAGAAGCTGTCGAAGGACGAATCGTCCGGCGGTTATTCCCCCCTGCGCTACAAAGACCTGCAGCTTTACCCATGGATCGGCAACCGCATTCCGAAGTCGGAGGCTCCGTCACTGAGCTACTTCTTTACCGTCTATCCGAAGAACGACCCGGCCCCGACCGAAGCCCGGCTGCAGCTCCTGCGCCTGAATCAGCCGGTCGGCGAGCAGAAGCTCTCTCTGCCCGCACCGGACCAAGAGGGACGGATCCGGTTCGCCGGCGCGTTGGCTCTGGAGAACCTCCCGACCGGCACGTACACCCTGCGCATCCTGGTCCAGTCCGGCGACCGATTCGTGGTCCGTTCCCGCAGGTTTCTGCTGGTGGAGTAGAACGGTTTGCGGGGGACCGGGCCGCGGGAGAAGTCCAGTATTTGGACGACAAATGAAGCTCTTGTGTGGATTCGCAGTCGTGTTTCTCTTGGCATTGGCACATCTCGGTTGGGCATTCTGCCCGGAGGATTTGTTCACCAAGGATATCGCTGAGCTCCCCGGTCAACGGACACCGTTTGGGGCGTCGTGAACCAGGAGCACGTCGACGCGGCGGCCACCGATCAGGGCATCGATCTCGTCGCGGGTGTAGTGCCGCTTCCGGTATCCCTGCAGATGACGAGACCGCCGCTCGTCGTCGGACGGGCCGAAGCAGCCCCACAGGCCACCGACGGTCAGCGTCTGGTCGCCATCTTTGATTTCGAACCGGGTGCCGTTGCGCGGGTAGAAGAGACCGGGCAGCATCTCGGGGTCGGGCTGCTCGTCCAGCTAGACGAAGTCCTCGTGGTTGCCCTTGATGAACAGTGTCTTCCGAGGAGCTCCGCGTCGCTCAGACCACCAGACCGGGAAGTCCCCGGCGCCTGCACGTCTTCAAGGAACCTGGGAACAAATGTGTAGCCTTAGGTGTTGTATCCAGTGTAAGATGAGTTGTAAGATCGTGTGAATGGAGGAACCCATGGAGCGAAAATGCCGTTACGTGCCTTTGAGCAAGCAACCGCTCGTGCTGGTTCTCGGCCAAGTCCGATTCAGCCCCGTCCGCCAGATAGGTGACTATATCCCGTCAATCCAAGAGGAATTTCGGAGACATGGATTTCCTCTCGAGCGCGCTGGCAAGGTGCAGCAGCTCATCTTCGGGCCAGGAGGTGGCGTGCCGGTCCAGGTCGTCGAGCAGCAGCGGTGGGAGTATCGAACCAAAGACGAGACATCCAGCATCCTCGTAACGGAGGACAGCGTCGTCCTCCAGTCCACAGCATACGAGAGATTCGAAGGCTTCGTCGAGAAGCTCTTGCACGCAGTCCGCACGGTCCTCGCCAGGACCGAGCACGACCAACTCGGCGTCGTCCAGCGCGTGGGGCTGCGCTATGTCGATGTTGTGCAGCCTCGCGAAGGAGAAGATTTTCGTGTCTATTTGCGCCCTGGGTTACACGGCGTCGCGGATGATGTTTTCCAGAAGGGCACGCACCGCTTGCATGTTGAGAGCAGGGGCAAGACATCGGTTGGCGATAGGACCGGGACCATGGTTGTGCGCGTTGTTCAGAATGATCAGGGGTTCTCGCTTCCCCCCGATCTCGTTGGTGCCGCGCCCAAGCATACGCCAAGGTCGAAGACAGGTGAGCTGATTACGCTTATCGACATGGACCACTTCATCGAAGGAAACTTCGATCCCGACGCCGATTGGGCCGTGGCAAGGGCCTACGATCTGCATGATCACCTTGTCGAGACCTTCCATGATCACGTCGTGACGGAGGAGGCGATCGAGGTGTGGAAATGACAGCGACGATTACCTATGAAGAGTATGAGGCCGCCAGACGAGCGAGCGCAATGCCCGGAGGCGAGCTCGCCTACTCTCGCAGTGCCGAGGAAGATCCATGGCTCTCCGTACTGAAACCGGCTTGCTCAGGGAGTGCTGGCATCGTCACGCTCGTTGTCGGGTATAGCCCGATCCTGCCTCATATTGGCTCAAGCTCATCGGTCGTCGATCGCAGGGCATCCAGGCGCACCCTGAAGTCGGTGACGCCAGAGGCTTCGGCTGGTTTCCGCAAAGTGGTTGCGCTTTCGATTGTGGAACAGATGCGAGAGCTGCTGGCAGCGCTGTCGTTGAACAAGTCACAGCTCGCGAAAATTCTGCGCGTGACCCGGCCGACGATGTACGACTGGTTCCAGGGCAAGGATCCAAACGCCGCCAACGCTGAGCGTCTCCACGCTCTGCTCGGATTTCTCTCTCGCGCTTCGGTCTCGGGCGCGAATCCCCTCAACGCTAGATTCGTACGCCAGCCCATTGATCTAGGTGCGCCGTCTCTCATCGAGCTGCTCAGCGAGGATCAGCTTGACGAGGAAAGAGTTCTACACACCATTGAGCGAGTCCGGGCACTAGGCGATTCCGCATCCACACGCAGAAAAACCCGCGAAGATCGACTGCGGGCGCTAGGCTTCGAAGACCCCACCGACGAGCAGCGCAGGGAACAGCTCGCCAAGAACGTGGCCCTCCAAGGCTGGCCAAAACGGTAGACCATGACCACACCGTTTGACAGTGACGAGGTTGTCAGGCTGGGTTGGCGTCAGGGGGCGATCCTCGGAACTGAGCTCTCCACGGCTGCATCCAAGTACGCGCCAGAAACCGTGAGCCTGAATGACGCGGATTGGTTCATCCTGACGAGCCATGACTGCGACATCGCCAACTCCAACATCGACAAGGAGCCGGTTGTAGAGGTCCTGCGAGCGCAGGTCGCAACTGCCAAGACGGCAGACAAGCAGCAATCGTGGGGCAGGAATCCTCGAACGCTGCAGGTTGTCCTCGATGAAGGTGAAGAAAGAAAGGTGCTGTCGTGCAAGGTCCACGACCGATGGAACATCCCAAGACACATCCTCTTGCAGGAAGCGCCGATTGGTTCGCTCCCAGACAAGGAACGCCGCCTTGTCGCCGAGTGGCTGGCCAAGCGATACATTCGGGCGGCGTTTCCGACTGCCTTCGATCTGCGATGGCGCGCAAAGCTGAAGGACTGGCAGAAGCTCCTCAAGAAGCACAGCGAGTGGCTCCAAGGGGTTTACTTGCGGGTCAGCACCCTTGCCGAGCTCCCCGATGAAACCCCGTACAAGTGCCACCTGATCCTGGGGGTTCCCCAAGCCAAACGAGGTGGTGGGGACTGGACCAAGAAGCGTGACGAGCTTGGGCAGGAAGTCCAGGCGTTCTGGAATCAGTTCAAACCCGGCATCGAATGCGTTGGCGTCGAGGTGCAGGGGACAGATGAGATTACGCTCGCGGACATCGAGCCGTACCAACGGTTCGACGCCGACTGGGTGAGCTTTGAAGATGACACGTCAGCCACACCGCCGACGGCCGACATGACGTCGTGATATGTCGATGAACCCAACTGCCTGGTGGGCGGCAGAAAGGAAACATTCAGTGGCTGAACCGACAGAGCGCATGGAAAAGCTCTTCTTCGAGATCGTCGAGACCCTGCCCCGACAGGGACCGGGCAGTCACTCAAGCGGCAAGCGGGCCCTGGATCTCCGCGCCGGTCTGCCCCCGTCACCAGCCGTCCTGGACCTTGGCAGTGGTGCGGGCGCCCAGACGATTCACTTCGCCGAGCTCACGACGGGCTCGGCGCCTGAGGATGGTCGGGCGTCGGCCCCGCCGAACTGACTCGTGGAATGCGTTTGCGCCCGATCGGGCCCAGTGATCGTTCGCAGATTTGTGGTGCTCGGACGTTCTGTTCAGGTGATGGCACGACGTGCGATCTACCGGCCGAGACGTCCTCGGGAAACCGCCCTCTACCAGCGCCTGGAACATGACGCAGCTCTTCAGCCCCTGCCGATATCCCTGCGTCCGCTCCGCGCTCCCATTCCGGCTCAAAGACCGACTCACCCACTCCGCACAAACCCGAAACCAGGGCCCCACGCCCTCCCTTCCTGTCCGCCCTATCCGGACCCGCAACCCAGGACTGATTGCAGGGTTGACTCACCATTTCCCCTGCTATGGACTCACTCCCGAGAAAAGCAAATTCCTATCTGTCCAACCGGCTCGCAGATCCAGTTTGCTGCTCCGTTGGGCGTTCACCTGGCGCCCTCTTGCCCCGTTTCCGATCATGGTCATCGTGTGGATTGGAGCCGAGAATATGACGGCGGCTCCGATCCTCGGTTGCTCTGGTCGTCGTCTGGGTCGGTGAGGCGATCTATGCCGTGCTCCATCCGTGCCGCGGCCTGCCCGATCGGTTCGCAGGCACGTAGGTCGTACGGCGGTGATCGAGTGTCCCTTTTTCCTTCCCTGTTCGGCCCTTGGTCTCGGTACTTCCTCCTCCAGCGGCACGTCGCCCCCCCGGATTCGCGGATGCGGGCGCACGCATACTGCCTGGGCGGCGAGTCTCCGAGCGAGGCGAGGACGAGCGCCAGCACTGCGAACGCGGTGACCAGTGAAGTCACCAACCGACGCGGCGAAACGGCACGCTCGATCAGTTCGTCCAAAGGCCTGAAGTCCGACGCCGGGAGATCGGGCTGAAGCGGTCCCAGGGCTTCACGTACACTGGAAATGAGAGCGGGCAGAGCCAACTTCGCACGGACGACGAGCTCCGTCGAGACGGGCCCTTGCTGGGCCATTGGCCGATAAAACTCCAGGTCCCCTCCTTCTTCCAAGGTTCGACTGGGCACATCGGCCACGACGCCCACCACTTTATACTGTTGCTGCGTTCCGTTGACAAAAGCGAATTTGCCGACCGGATCCTCACCTGGCCAGTGGAACCGCGCGGCGGCCTGGTTGATCAGCAGGACGGGAGGAGCGTCGGCGGTGTCGCCCGTATTGAAGCTACCAGAAGGCGCAGGTCCATTCCCGCGAGGCGTGCAGGCTTCTGGCCATCGGAGACGTCGTCTATTCCGGCCACACCAATCAAGGCTCCTGTCGACACGAGTCAAGGGGGCCACCTGCCATACCTTTCGGCACTCGTTTGCCACGGAGCTTCTGGAGAGTGTGTACGATATACAGACCGTACAGAGGGCAACAAAGTTGAACTCCGGCAGCCGCCAGGGGGGTAATGAAGTTCAGTCGCCGCTTTTGAAAGACCGAAGTCTAAACCCTCGCTGAACCGGACGCCCAACAGCCGGCTACGCCGTCTGTCGGCTTTCGGTTAGCCCGAACGTTCGGCGGCTCGGAGAGGTAATCGCAAATGCAACAAAAGAAACGTATCGTTCACATACTCAGAATAATCATGCCTATCGTGGGGATAATCTGTATCGTCGTATTCTCGCCCTGGGACGGAATATGGGCTTGGCTCACACCATTACCTGATACAGTCCAAGAAGAACTCGATGACGCAATTGGTCTTGGATTGGATGGAATTATCGTATATGTGGATGAAGCGGGTGAACCACCCGCACTTTACGCGGCCGGCTGGAAAAACCGAGAAAACAAAATACCAGCCGACCCGCAATCATTATTTAAGATCGGCAGCATCAGCAAGCTATATGTCGCCGCTGCTACCGCCAAACTGGTCAATGCCCAAAGCTTGTCGCTGGATGATACGCTCGCCGATCACCTTCCAGAACTTGTGGGAAGGATTGAATATGCAGACCAGATTACCTTGAGAATGATGCTGCAACATCGCAGTGGCATTCCCAATTTCACTGACCAAGACGAGTTCGACTGGTTCACTCCGCAGACGAACATCGACAAGGATCTGGAAATGGTATTGGATGAACCCGCAGATTTCAAGCCCGACACTCGCTACAGTTATTCCAATACAAATTATCTGTTGATTGGCCGAATCCTTGACAAAGTGTTGGGATACAGTCATGAGCAATATATTGCGAGTGAAATTCTGGCTCCTCTCGGGCTAACGAATACATACCTTTCGCTCGGCCAGGCAAAATACGAAGATGTTGTCAGTGGGTACTGGTATCAATATGACGATGATCTTAGGTATCTTGATTTTTCAATTCCTGGTGGATCGATGGTTGCAAAAGCACAGGACGTCGGAATCTTTTTGTGAGCATTGAATGATGGTTCATTGCTGAATGACGATGAGCAGGCTATCTACTCCTCTATTTACGAGTATGGACATACCAGCTGGTTGCCAGGGTACTACAGTATCGCACGCTATCACGAAGACATTGATACGGTCGTAGTGCAGTTTGTGAATACAACCGGCGGAACCCCGATGGTTGACCTGTTCGATATAAGCGGTGGAACCAAGGTGATGGTATCGAGTGTTGTTTACAACCGCATTGTCCGGATTCTGCGCGCTAACTCTGAATCTACAGACGCTCAACTGCATTCGGGTCCCGATTCACTGAAGACAGAGAGCAAAGTCGCCACGACAGAGAAGTACTACGCCCATTTCTCTCCGGAGTCTTCTGCGAGGAGAGTGCTTCAAATCCTGCAGGGCGGATTCAAATGATGATCTTGCCGATTGACGCGGACGAGGGCACAAGGTAGGGGCACAAGGGACAGCCTCCTTCAGGAGTGGCGGGAGCGGCCCTCTTCGACGAGCAACATCGGAGAACGACTCCTCCGGCGGGCATCCCAGACTGAGGGCATTGGCCGCGGCACGAACCTGAAGCCTCATGCCGGCGATTTCGAGACTCCCCCGATTCTCGACCTCTGAGTGAGCCGCCCCAAGCGGACCCGACTCCAGAAATGACTTGCGCGGGGCAGTGCTTCCTGATAGGAAGAAAACAAGTCCTCGTCGATCTGACTACCTTCGAAGGAGTGGATCCATGAATCTTGCCCCATTGCTCGGACTCGGCGGGCCGGTCGTCGTACTAATCGTGTTCCGACTGCTGTTCTGGCGCGGCTTGCGGCACCTATGGCTGCGCGCGATCTTCATCTACCTGTTCGCCGTGGTAAGCGGAATCCTATCGGACGCCATCTGGCACGTCGGAGTAGAGGTGTCGGCGTTCATCGCAGGCATTCTGGCGCCGCTCTTTTATTGCGCGGTCTTTACCCTTCTTTCGGCCGGAACGCGCTCGAGCGTCTCGCGGGTTTCGATGCCCGTACCTAGCGGCGCGGCAGAGAAAAGCGGCTTGAGCCCCACCATCGTGGCGGCGATCATCCAGGCCATCGCGACCATCATCGTGGCATTTATTGCTCGATCTTAGATCAAGTCTGGGACCCGTCCCCGGGGCACGGCAACTGACCCATTGAGACACGTTCTAATGCGCCAGCAAGGAAGTGACCAGAAACCCGATGTAGGTCCCGGCGGCGTAGCCAAGCGAGCCCACCAGAATGCCCGGCAGGGCAAGATCGTCACGTTCCAAACTGCGAGCCAAGGCGAGGGCGGAAACGCCGCCGCCAATGTTTGCTTGGGAAGCGACCGAAGCCACCGCCGGATCGACGCGAAAGAGTGCCGCGCCACCGAACGTGATCAAAGCATGCACGACAATGATGGTGGCGACCAAAATGACGAGATGAACTCCGAGTTGTCCCACGCCGGCCAGCGCCCGGACATCACAGAGAGCTCCAATGGCCGCGAGGAAGACCAGGATCGCAAACCAGCCGATGAGGTAAGCTCCCTTGATTTTTCGAATCAAGGGCACTTGAGCCAGGATCAAGGCGATGGTGGTGAGGATCAGGATCGACGGAACTTCCATTCCGAACACGGTTCCGGACCAGGCGGTCAGGCGGTCGCTGATCCACACCGTTCCCATGCCCAACGCCGTCAAGAGGCCCAAGCCGGTCGCGGTCATGGTTTCTCCTTGCACTTCGATCCGTTCGTCGATTTTGCCGATTTCTTTTCCCGGCAGCCCGTAACGGGATTTCCAGAGCGGCGCCAACAGGGAGGGAATGGCCACCGTGGCGGCCATCCAAAGCGTGGTGGCCGCGTTATCGACCACGGCCGCGCCGGCGTAGAGGAGCCCGTCGCGCACCACGCCGTAATGCACCGCCACGGCATTGAAGTTGACGCTGCCGCCGATGTAGGTGCCGGTGTACATTCCGGCCAAAGCCGCGCCTTCCTTGCCGAAGACCCCGGTTCCACCGGTCACGCGCATGCCCAGAAACACGCCCGCGACCGTGCCGGCGGCGCCGAGAGCGAACATGATCAGCATGGGCGCTCCCGCCTTCAGCACACTGTGCAGGTCCACGTGCAGCAACAGCCAGAAAATGGCCAGAGGAGCCAGCGTGCTGAAGATGGCGTCATAGACGGGCGACCCCTTGGTGACCGAAGGGATCAAGCCCACGTTGGCCACGACCGCGGTCAGGACGATGACCAAAAGGGCCGAGCCCAGATGCTTGGCGGCCGTGTTTTGCGCCAGCCATTCGCTCAAGGCCACCATCAGGCCCAAGACGGCCATGATCTATATCTCCGCTACAGTCGAGCTCATCACTCGAGATGGTGACACAGTAAATGCCGCGGGCGACTGAGGCTTCGGAATCCGAGGTCATGTCCCACGTAATTGCGTGCACACCTGCCGACCGCGATTCGTCGACGAGAGATCTGACGCGATCCTGCACGGGACTCCCTACCCAGGTCTGATCATGCTGATCTCTCGTGATGCCGAAGCGAATGACCGTTGCCTGAGACGCGGGATTGGGCATGGCCGCAATACCGTCGCACCAATCGTCTGGGTCTTCGGGGCCGATCAGCAAGCCCTTGGCATCACGCGGAGTGATACCGGAGAACTCGCACGATGAGGGCGTCGTGGCGGCTGTGGTTGCATCGTCACTACACCCTCCAAGCGCGATGCCTGTGGCGACCAGAGCAGGATCGACGTCTTCCTCACCGTCAACTCCTTGTCTGGCCACCCTGCGCTGTAATCTGCTGTTATCCGGCCTGTGCATTGATCCCGCCGCTGCGTACCCAACGGACCATCAGCAGAACCACACCGAGGTACCACAGCCCGGTGAAGATTCCAACATGAGGAAAAGCGTGCGTGTACGGTGGATCCGGGAAGTAGTAGATGTTCGCCCCCAGCAGCGGAACGAGGGATACAAAGACCCCAGCCCAGCCGATGAACTTGCCGAAACGAGAATCGTGCATCATGTTGACGGCATAAAGCAAGGTGGCGACGCCGATAAACACGTCGAACGACACGTCAAGTCCAAGGACAACATCCCATATGCGCTGTCTGAGAATGCCATTGAGTTGCTCGTCAGCCACGGGAGCCGTGGAGTAATTGATCGCCAGCTGGACGACGATCATCGCGGTCACCAAGGCACCCGCCAGAGCATTGAAGATCGCAGCCAACTCGAGTGAGGGCGCTCGTCGGCGCGCTTGCAGGACATGTGCGAGGGCAACGCTGGCCACGGCC
Organism: uncultured Acidobacteriota bacterium; assembly: GCA_963823995.1. GTDB lineage: Bacteria > Acidobacteriota > UBA6911 > RPQK01 > JAPXNP01 > JARRKC01. Next base: position 974,108 of record CAWGNQ010000005.1, on the reverse strand, counting down.
AAGGCAGGCCCGAAACTGGCGCCCAAGATCAGTTGCGGAATGCGCGGCAGCGGCACCAGGATCATGATGGGATAAGCGAAACAAGCCAGGAAGCCGGACGCAATGCCTATCCTGGCCCAGCCCGCCAGCTCGCCGTCGTGAGCTATGCTCGCAGATGCCTGATCCACCATGACTCGATCCTCCCCAGTGAGCCCAGAGCCGGGTAGCGCCAGCTAGAACGCGTACCGGAGCCCTTGGAGCTGCGGCGGCGCTTTCCGATCTGCCACTTCGGCAAGCGCGTGCAGCGCTGCGTACACGGACCTGGAGTCCGGAAACAGCGTCGCGAGATCCGGGTCCTCCCCAAAAAAGCAAATTCCTGTCTGTAAATTCCTATCTGTCCGATGGATTCGGCGCCCTAAGCAATTCGAGAAATTCCGCTTTACCGATTCCCCCAGCTCGCCATCGCAAAGCATTTCCTTGTGGATCCGTAATGATCGTAACTGGCGCGCCGCCAACGTTGTAACGGGCCAACACCGCAGCATTGTCCGGGTTATCCACGTCAACTGCCACAGGGATGAATTGCGAGTTGACCAATGTCTTCACCTCATCATCAGCCCACACTTGACGTTTCATTACTCGGCAGGGAGAACACCACTCGCCGGTAAAGTAGCACTCTTGTCCAAATTACGAAATCAGGATTGAGCGGCTGAGCCGCTCCTCGTACGATTGGGTTGTCTAGTCGCGATCCAATCGGAAGGGAGAGCTCAGCCGTGAATCGATTTTGCAGCATCTTCAGCCAACTTCTCCAGCTTTTTCCGCGTCTCGAGTTCCAGGAACTGGTCCGAGAGACGAAAGCCGAGCGCCACGCGCGGGGCTTTGCCTGCTGGACCCAGTTCGTCTCCATGCTGTTCTGCCAACTGGGTCGTGCCCAGAGCCTGCGGGAAATCTGCGGCGGGCTGGCCAGCTGCGAAGGGAAACTGAGCCACCTCGGCATCCGGATCCCGAAGCGCTCCACCCTGGCTTATGCCAACGAACACCGTCCCTGGGAGCTGTATGAGCAGGTGTTCCATCGGCTGCTCGATCGGTGCCGGACGTTGACCGTGGGACGCCGCCGCAAGCCGTTCCGCTTCAAGAACCCGCTGGTCAGCCTGGACGCCAGTGTCATCGATTTGTGCGCGTCGGTCTTTGATTGGGCCCGGTTCCGCCGCACAAAAGGAGCAGTCAAGCTCCACCTCCTTCTGGATCATGACGGCTACCTGCCGAAGTTCGCCCTGATCACCGAAGGCGCCGTCTCCGATCTGACGGCCGGCAGGAAGCTGCACTTCGAATCGGGGACCATCGTCGTCTTCGATCGGGGCTATACGGACTATGACTGGTATGCGGACCTGACCGAACAAGCAGTGTTCTTCGTCACCCGGCTGAAAGACAACGCCAACTACGGCGTCATCAAGCAGCGCCCGGTGCCCGAGGGCTCCCCCATCGTCTCCGATCAGATCATTCACCTCTACGGCCTCCTGCACAAGGGACGACCCTGTCGCTTTCGCCTCGTCGAGATCAACGACCCCGTCCAGGGGCGCCTGCAGTTCCTGACCAATCTGTTCAAACTGGTCCCGGCGACCATCGCGGCCATCTACAAGGAACGCTGGCAGATCGAGCTGATGTTCAAGGCCCTCAAGCAGAACCTCAAGATCAAGACCTTCGTCGGCACCAGCCCGAACGCTCTGAAGTCTCAAATTTGGACAGCACTGATCGCCATGTTGATCCTGCGTTATCTGCAACTGAAGTCCGCCTTCGACTGGTCCCTGTCCAATCTGGCGGCGTTGCTGCGCATGAACCTGTTCGTACATCGAGACTTATGGGCCTGGCTGAATGAACCGTTCAAGTCCCCGCCTGAGTTGCCGGAAGCCGCTCAGGCGGTCCTCCCTTTCGCCTAATCTGGACAGCAAAATCGGAGGCCTGGACATGGACAACGAGAAAATCGAGTCGGAAAGCCAGTCAGGACGCGGGACCGCTTCTCAAATCTCCGCTAATTTGGACAGCAGTGGTAAAGTAGAGGATAATCGGTTTGCCAGAGTCGGCGGCTTGTTGCTGAGCCGAAGTGTAATTGCCAGCCCAAGTGATGTTATTGGCCGGGACGTAGAAGCTGTACCACGCGTACGCAAGTGAGACAACGAGGAATGTCATCCAGAAGCATCGCCAGAAATGGAATATCTTCTTTCGGTCCGGCGGTGATTCGGAGTTGCCGGACGATGGTAATTGGGATGGCGATTCGTTCATTGATGCGTGTGCGCTCCCATTCCTTGGCCGACGAACTTGTTTTGCCACAGAAATCCCCTCTTGCCCGGGACGCTGCGCGTGAGTTTACCACGAGGTGTGGGCCTCGCCAGGCAGTTCGACGCGGAAGACCCCGCCCGCAGGCGGAAGGCGCAGCTTGACACCGGATGGATAACCACGGAAGCCTGTTTCCGCGCGTCAAGTCACGCGCCCAGTACGAGACGACAATGCGCGGCCGGCGAAGACGGTGTCGCAATGCTTGGTCAAGATGATGATAACCGGTCCCGCACCGCACCGCCCTCAAGTGCATAAGGAGGACGTGTCCTGTGCCGCATCCAAACGAAGTGCCCGCAGCAGGCCAAGTCGTGGGGCAGGGCGGCCCCGGACCGAACCACTGGGAAGGCGACACGCGGCCGGCCAGTGGCTGGGTGCGCTGCTGGCTCACGGGACGGGCGCTACATTGCCGAGGATTGACATGCCTCATCGCCTCGCGATTCACTGCCTCACTTCGCTGGGCGATTGGCCACCCACCGCCTGATGATCAGGCCCATGCGCCCGATCGGCCCCGGTAATCGTTCGCAGATTTGTGCTGCTCGGATGTTCAGTACAGGTGATGGCACGAGCTGCGATCTACCGGCCGAGACGTCCTCGAGAAACTGCGCTCTACCAGTGCCTGGATGATTACTGGGAGGAATTCCGGCAGGCCTACACTCCTTTGTACGAGTGTCTCCCAGCGTCGCCTCAGCCGGGAGTTCGCCGATCGGCTCCGCTGCTGGAGCCCTTTCGGCTTCCAGGTGTACTGCGGCCCCCCGGTGGGTCGAGACGATCAAGCGGCTTTGGAGGTCTTGTCCGCCTATATTCTGCGCTCCAGTTTCGCCGGGACTCGACTCCGGTACGATGCGGACAACGGACAGATCGAGTACCCGACCACGAGGGGTTTGACCCGACGGACGGATGGTCTGGACTGGATCGCTCTGGTGACTTCCCACATCCCGGCCCCCCACCAGCAGATGGTCCGTTACTACGGCCGCTATTCCAATGCCTCGTGCGGCTGGAGACGCAAACATACCGTGATGGCACCGTTGAACACGGGAGTCGACGCGGCACCGCAACCGGACTCGCCCGCCGAGCGTTTTGCCCGGCAACGACGCCGCAACTGGGCCCGATTACTCAAGAAGATCTACGAGGTGGACCCGCTGCGCTGTCCTCGGTGCGGAAATCGGATGCAGATCATTGCTTTCAAGGCTGCTTATTGGCGACGAACATCTGACTCGCTACACCCAACTCGCTGCCTCCGATCCATCCAATTACGAAGTGACAATCAGGAATGACCGGAAACAGCTTGCAGGAGTGCTCCGATTCAGAAAGGCTCCCAACGGGAACGACCCGGCGCTGCAAGATCTGTTCGTCGATGCACCCTTGTGCGGTTCAGCCCAAAGGCCCTGCCAGGAAGTTATTCAAGCGCACTGTTCAGAACTCGAGAAATCCAAATCGAGTCGGGAGACCGCACCCGACCTTTCCCGGCACCCACTTGAAGCCAGACTGTGCATCCGCGACAACCGGGCACGGATGTCCTACCATATGCGGCAATGGTGAGAGCCATTCTCCGCAGCTACCGATCCGCCTTTTCCGGCCTGCCGGCGGACCTATGGGTACTGGCCCTGGTCAGCCTGGTCAACCGAGCAGGAAGCATGGTACTGCCCTTTCTCAGCATCTACCTAACCTCGGTTCGGGGTTTTACTGCTATTGAAGCCGGCCAGATTCTGAGCCTGTACGGGGTTGGTTCGATTCTCGGTTCCCTGGTTGGAGGCTGGCTCTCCGACCGCCTCGGGCCGAGGCGCGCTCAACAGGTAAGTCTGACTTTGAGCGGGGCGGGGTTTCTCGTGCTCGGGCAACTCGAGAGCCGAGCGGCCATCTCCCTCGGAATTCTCGTGACGAGCACCATCGTCGACTCGTTTCGGCCTGCGTCCATGTCACTCATCGCCGAACGGACGCCTGAGAGACTGCGCATGCGGGCCTTCGCCCTCCTTCGCCTGGCGCTTAACCTGGGCATTGGCATCGCACCAGTCGTAGGTGGGGTCTTGGCGCTCTACAGCTATCAACTCCTTTTTGCAGTCGATGCCCTGACCTGCTGGGCCGCGGCAGCGCTCCTCTTCCTTCCCCTGCTCGTCCGGGGTGCGCCGAAACAAGGAACGAGTTCTGAGCGGCAACTGACGGCGCCGTTGTCCCCACTGAGGGATGGACCTTTTCTCGGCCTGCTCCTCGCCGTGGTTGTGCTTGCCGCCTCGCTCTTCCAGTTCTTCAGCACTTTTCCGCTTCACCTGCGCGAGACGATCGGGCTGCGGGAGAACGCAATCGGGCTGATCTTCGCACTGAATCCCATCCTGATCGTCCTGTTCGAGATGGTGCTGATCCGGGCAGTGGAGAAAATGGACAACTTCCGGCTGGTTGCCCTGGGATGTTTCCTCCTGTGCGTGGGCTTCGGGTTGCTCCCTTTGGGGAAGTCGGTTGCGTTCATCTGCTTCACGGTTGTGATCTGGACGCTGGGAGAAATGCTGTCCCTGCCTGTCATAAACTCCATCGTCGCGGAACGGGCTCCGGCGTCCAGCCGCGGGCGCTACATGGGTACCTACACGATGTCGTTTTCGCTCGGCCTGGTCTTCGCTCCTTCGCTCGGCATGTACCTCTGGGAAGCCTACGGCTGGCAAACGGTGTGGTTTGCGATCGGCCTCGAGGCCATTCCCCTGGCGGCCGGGGTGCTGCTGTTGAGGAGATTTTTCGTGCCTACCAGAAGTATAGGTACAACGCGGCGATCGTCCTGATCACGGAAAGGGCGGGGACGTTGAAGAGCAGCGGAGTCTTGAATGAGATATCACCCATTGCAGCCGGCTTCTCTGGCTGGGTCGGGGCCTTCGAAAACAGGGTCATGATCACCATCACTCCGGAAAGAACAACGAAAGTAATCCCCATGCGGTTGAGGAAACCGAGGCCCGGCAAGCACAGTTTCAAGACCGCAGACCCAGGGATGGTCAAAATCGCCGCTGCAAGCGCCGCTGCGCTGGGGGACCGTTCCCAGAACAGCGCTGGACTCGGAGGGGCTCACGCGGCTGTTTCAACACCACGTCCTGGAGATGCTGACCTCACAACGCCGTCTCAGCCGGGGCTTCGCCGATCGGCTGCGTTGCTGGCACCCGTCGGGCATTCAGGTTTACTGCGGGCCCCCGATGGATCGAGATGATCAACCGGGTCTGGAACGATTGTCGGCCTATATCCTGCGCCCCAGTTTCGCCGGGAGGCGACTCCGGTACCGGCCCGAAAGCGGACAGATCGAGATTCGCACCCACAAGGGAGTCACGCGCTGCCTGGATGCTCTGGACTGGATCGCTCTGGGACTTCCCACATCCCCGACCCCCGCCAGCAGATGGTCCGCTACTACGGCCGCTATTCCAACGCCTCGCGCGGCTGGAGACTCAGACAGACGGTGCCGGCGCCGTTGAACATGGGAGTCGACTCGGCATCGCAACCGGACTCTCCCGCCGAGCATTTTGCGCGGCAACGACGCCGAAACGGGGCCCGATCTCATCTTCAGCCCCTGCTGATATCCTTGCGTCTGCTCCGTGCTTCCATTCCGGCTCAAAGACCGACACTCACCCCCGCGCACTCCCTCCCATTCACACTCGACTCGATAAGTGTTCGGAGAGAACCGGCTCTCTCCTTGTGTCTTGGACCCGCGAGAGGGGAGAAAAGTTGATGCTACACGTGGGCCGAAGGGATGTCCGGAACGGCTTGAACGCGGTAGCGGAAGCAGCCTCAGGTCTCGAATTCCGGAACAAGACCCAAATACGGTATGTTCGGGGCGCGCTCCTCAAAGTCGCGCTGAAAAGGGTTCCGGCGCGCGGAAGTGAGAGGCCGACTAATCGCGCCGGCCACCGATGGGGGTCTGGGGCTCGATCCAAGGCTTGACGCCGCTTCGCCGGGCCCAGTCGTCGTAGAGCGACGCGAGTTCGCGCACGAGTTCCGGTCGAGAAGCGGCGAGGTCCGTCAGCTCGGTCCGATCCTTCGCAAGGTCGTAGAGCTCCCAGGGTGCACCGAGGACAGAGACGAGCTTCCAGTCACCTCGGCGGACGGCGCGGTTCCCCTCGTGTTCCCAAAACAGGGTGCGCGGCTGGTCCGGGTCGCCCTCGAAAAGGTCCTTTCCGTCCGTCGGATGTGGGGGCGCGCCGGCGGCCGCGAGCAGCGTCGGCAGAAGGTCGATGACGTGACCGACCTGGCGGCTGATCGTGCCGGGCTTGACCACGCCGGGCCAGCGGATGATGAACGGCGTCGCGATCCCGCCCTCGTGGACGAAGCTCTTGAAGAGTCGGAACGGCGTGTTCGAGGCGTTCGCCCACTCGATGCCGTAGCTTGCGTAGGTGTCCTCGGGCCCCGGAAGGATGTCGGTGCCGTTGCCGAGGCGGATCGGCCGTCCGTCCCGAGTTTCCCGCGGGAAATGCTGGGCACGCCCCTCGGGCCCGATCTCCTCGGCGCAGCCACCGTTGTCGGAGAGGAACAGTACGAGCGTGTTCTCCGCCATCCCGCGGCGGTCCAACTCGTCGAGGACCTGGCCGATCCCGCGGTCCATCTGCTCGACCATGGCCGCATAGACGGCCATCCGGCGGGCGAACCATTCCTTGGACTCGGCGGAGGCCCAGTCCGAGACTCTTTCATCGCGCGGGGCGAGCGGAGCATCGAGCAAGCCGAGCTCGGCGAGTCGCCGGTGCCGTTCGAACCGGATCTCGTCCCAACCCACGCGGTAGCGGTCGAGGTTCCGAGCGATGTCCTCTTCGCGGGCGTGCAGCGGCCAGTGCGGCGCCGCGTGTGCGACGTAGAGGAAGAAGGGCCTCGAAGAGTCGTGCTCGCGAATGAACGTCACTGCAGCGTCGGTGACGGCGTCGGTGAAGTGGTAATCCCCCTCGGGCGGAGGAAGCGGCTCGTCGTCGCGCATCAGCGAAGGGGGATTGTAGTAGCTCCGGATGCTCGCGAGGATCCCGTAGAAACGGTCGAAGCCGCGGCGACGGGGGTGATTGTGCCCCGGACCGGGCCAGGGGGTGACGTGCCATTTCCCGGCCATGTAGGTCGCGTAGCCGGCCCTGTGGAGCAGTTCCGCCACCGTCGGCGTGCCCGGGTCGAGGTCGCCGGGGTAGGTCCCCGGTCCGTTGAGGTGGCCGATGCCCACGAGGTGGGGCGTGCGGCCGGTCAGCAAGCTCGCGCGCGTAGGGGAGCACCGTGCGTTGTTGTAGAACTGTGTGAAGCGGACGCCTTGTTCGGCCAGGCCGTCGATGTTGGGTGTGGGAATCTCGCCGCCGTAGCTTCCCAGGTCGGAGAAACCCATGTCGTCGGCCAGGAACAGAACGATGTTCGGCCGCTCCGGCGAGCGCATTCGCTCCTCGTTGGCTGAGCAGTTCGAGAGTACGACGACGGCAGCCAGCGCGAAGAGAAGCGCTGTCGCGGCACGCCCGCACGGGGGCCGTGGGCTTTGGACTGTCATGATGGCGCTCAGTGTACCAGCCGCACCCCGCAAGCCCAAACTGGGTGATCCTGGAAGGACATCTCGTGCAGAGCCTTGGAGCGGGAGATCGAAAGCGTTCCGGCGGCACCGGCCCGAGTTTCAAACCGGCATGAAGCAATTCTGCGCCAAAATGACGGGCAAAACAGTGTCCCCTACTCTCGCCATGTGCGACTCATACTCTTCGTTGCTGCAGGGCCAGGGAATCGGGACGACGTGTAGCGGCAGGCCGACGGCGCGTACCGAAGGCCCGCGCAGGCGTACTTGACGGTACGTCGAGGAGGACGAGGAGCAGCAACGCAGCAGACGCCTGTCTATCCACCGCCGCAGTAGGAGTCTGGCGAGAAATCCGGGCGCGCACAAAACCCTCAGCAACGGTCCGAATCGGTTCCATCAAGGCCGCCGTCTGGGCCAACGACCACTCGGGAGGCACCCGCTACTCGGTCACCTTCCAGCGCCTCTACAAGGAGGCCGACGAGTGGAAGGTCTCGCGCAGCTTCGGCCGCGACGACCTGCTCGTCCTGGCCAAGGTCGCCGATCTCGCCTACGCACGGATCCTCGAGCTGCAGGAGCAGGGCGAATCCGCCTGAGTCCTCCCTTCGGGCCGGCGTCTCCTTCGCCGGCCCTTCTTATTGCCCTCGCTGACTTTCATCAGGCTCAGTTCGGTTCACCTTTCTGGCCGCCGTTCCAGAGGTGCCCCCCCGCCGCAAGCTTCTCGGCCGGTCTCTCTGGATTGGAGCGATCTCTACCACCCGACGAAAAGGACACTGTGGCCCCTCCAGCCGCCATCTCCGCGCAGCATCCTTTGCGCCAGGGAGGGGTCTGTCACTCGGGATGCCCGGCGCTTCGACCGGCGCCTTTCGGGTCCTTTTCTTGGGTCCTCCAGTTCGAGGTTTTCGGTTTCTCAGGGCGCGGTGAAGAAACCAAAAAACCCTTTCACGGGAGGACACAATCATGACGATCGAGCAAACAAGCCAACCCGCCCACGAGCGAATCACCGATGGGATCCTCGAAAAGCTGGAGCAGGGTGTCGTGCCCTGGCGGAAGCCCTGGAAGGCCCTGTGGCCCCAGAACATCGCCGGTTGGCAGTATCGCGGCATCAACGTGCTGACCCTGGCCTTGGCCGGCTTCTCCAGCCCCTACTGGCTGACCTTCAACCAGGCCAAAAAACTCGGCGGCCATGTCCAACGAGGGCAGAAGTCGACGCCGGTGCTGTTCTGGAAGGTCTACTCGAAAGACCGAGAAGACGAGGACACCGGCGAAGTGGAGACTCACCATCGCGTCTTCGCCCGCTGCTGGTGGGTCTTCAACCTGGAGCAGACCTCCGGGATCCCCGCCGACAAGCTGCCTGCTGCCGCCAATGAATCGTCCGAGTTCACGCCGATTGAGAAGGCCGCCCAGATCCTCGATTCGATCCCGAACCCGCCCGTGATCGAGTGAAGAGCGATTGGAGAATTGCTCTCGGGAAGGAGCGTGCTGGTGGCGTAGCGCTCAATCGCCAATCCTGCTGCTGACATACCGCTTCCTGAGGTTGACGAGGCTCCGGTTCCTTCGTGTACAGTGCCAATGGATTCCAGGTAGCGCCGTACGGCTGCCTTCAAATCGATCCGCTCCGACAATTCCGCAAGCACTTCCTTCTTGAAGGTCCCGTCCTCGGCTAGGCGTGTCCTCACGGCCAAGAGATCGACAGAGAATTCCATGAGTCCGTCAGCTTCCGGGCTCGTCCAGCGCGAACCCGTTGAGACCCAGTGAACTGGCAGTCCGTAGTGTTGGACATGATTCCTTAACGCCTCCATGAATCTATACTCCAGGTGGGCATCATATTGTAATCGTCCGGTGAACCCATCTTCCTCCCGATAGTTCCCCCGGCGCATACTCCGCGAACAATGGCACGGGGCGTAGTGCCTATGTGCCGACGTGTGTGGACTCTGAACGGAGGTATTCGATGGGGCGAGGAAAGGTGGATGGGGAGAAGGAGAGGTACTGGCGGAAGACGATCCGGGCGGCGGCCCGCAGCGGACTGTCGATCCGGGAGTTCTGCCGGCGGCCCGCGCCGGCTGGGGTTACTGCCCGACCAGGTATTCCGCCAGGGCCCGGGCAATCGGCTGGCCCGTGTAGGATTCGTAGTAGCTGAATGCGGGGCAGGGATTAACCTCGAAACAAAAGACCTCGTCTTCGCGGGTGATTTTCAAGTCGATTCCGGCGAAGGCCAATCCCAGCGACCGGGCGAGTCTCAAACAACGCTCGGCCAGTTCGTCGGGAATGGACCACGGTTGGAGTTCCGTATCCCGGTCCTGGCCCGCGCGACTGTAGCGGTAGTCGGTCGCCTCTGCAACAATCCGGGTGGCAAAGACGTTCGTCTGCCCAATCGTGTGGACTCTCACGTTCTCGCCCTCGACGAATTCCTGGAACTGGGTCGGGCACCAGCGTAGAGAATCCAGCCGATCCAGATCCTCCGGTTTCATCAGCTGAACGATCGAGCGGACCCCACTGATGGATTTGTAGATGACTTTCGTTCGGGTCTGGTAGAACTCTCGCGCGAGGAGCGGGTCATTTGTGATGAGCGTCTCTGGAGTCAAGAATCCCTGCCGACAAATCAGCTGTGCCTGGTACGGCTTCGAGAAGTTGGAGCCCATCGGAGCCACTCGATTTACGACCCGTCCGGGACTGATTTCACACCACTCGACAAGCGACTCGTGAAGCTTACGGCAGTGCCGTTTCAGCGGAGAGTCCTCTGGTTCCTCCAGGATCTCAGGTAACTCCCTTTCGTCCATCAGGCGCACAAAGATTCCTGAGATATCCTCGAGCCGATAGGTTCGCCCCGCCGTAGAAATGGTCCCAGCGACCTTCCCGGATGAGAGGCGGAGGTCGATCCCGGAGTCGGCAAAGTGCCGCTGATTGAACAGGACGTAGGGATAGCCGAGCTTCTCCACCTCCGCCCGAAGCAGCGCAAGGGGACCTTCAGTGGGAATGCCGCACAAGAGAATCATCGTTCTTGAGTCAAAGCCTCCATGAGTCCATCGAGAAAGATGTTTCCGCCCGGTCGCAGGTCAGGAAGAGGTGTCGCGCTTTCGAAAACCCAATCCTTTTCCGATCCCGGATGGAAGGAAACGCCCAGGAGCCTCGTTTCGGAAAGCCGGCCCAGTCGGATTGCTCCAGACCGCACCCTGGCGGGAAGATCAGGTCCGTAGACGGTGTCATCCAACACCAAGGCCCTCCGGCTTGATCGGCCGCCTCGCAAGAAACGGTCCGGTTCCTCACCGGAAATTTCAGAGGCGGTATCCGGGTAATCTCGGGTTGAAAGACCCGCCCGTGACGCCAGTTGCAGCCATTCCAGCGGCCTTCGCCAGCGGCCAAACAGCCCTTGGGGTGAGGGTGGGTTGAGCACATTTGGCCCCAGGGAAGTCAGCCAACTCAGAACGAACGCCGTCAATTCTTGGCCGGCGTAGGCCCGCTCTCCAGGCTGCGCGACGGTGAAATGGTCCGTCGGCAGATGGACCAGGCGGTTCAATACCCCCCGGATTTCCTTGCTCGTGAAGCAACGGCCATCAGCCAGCCGAAATGCCGTGTAGGTCGAGCCACTTCGCCCGACACGATGTTCCCAGAAGAGACTGTAGGCGAGGGACTCACTCGAGACAAACTCAAGCGGCTCAAGCCCCCTCGCCTTCAGTCCCTCGTAAGCCCAGAGCGCTCCGACATCGTTGAAACTCCCCAAAACTATCCACATGCGAGACCCGGACGAGAGACTCGGTCAACGTCCCACGCCAATTCCTTACTGCTCGCGAGGCTTTTCAACGTCCTTACTGTCCTTGGCCTGTTTAGCGTCCGAGGCCTCTTTCTGGAGCTTTTCCTGAGTTTTCCTCAAATCCGGTTCTTGGGCCAATGCTGAGTGCGCAAGCTCGGGACGCATCTCCGGATTGATGAAGTGCACCAACTGGCTGGCAACCGTCTCGAGACGAGCCAAGCGCTCCTCCAGGGATCGACGCCCCCAAGGTCCGGGATCGAACGGACCCGGATCGAAGGGGCCGCCTGGGAAATCTTCGTAGATATCCTTATCCTTCTCCTTGAACTCCTTGAATCTCTCCTTTGACTCCTTGAACTCCTTGGGCTCCTTGAACTCCTTTCGGAACTCCTTGAACTCCTTGAACTCCTTGGGCTCCTTGAACTCCTTGAGCTCTTTGAACTCCTTGAATTCTTTGGGTTCCTTGAACTCCTTGATCTCCTTGATCTTGGGAACGCACACGCTGATATTCAGCGCAGCCAGGACCGACTGAATCGGGTTGGCGACGCCGTACGATCCGTCATCGGTTCCGGCGAAGTAGAGCCCAACAATATTGCGGTCGTCATCGACGACGACAGAACCCGAATCGCCCGAGTTGCCGAACTGCACGCTCTGGGAGGGATCAACGTCGATGCCGATCTGATCGGTCAAGGTGACCGAACCGAGCCCGTCCCCGTAGTCGATGCTGACGGTCAGGTCGACCGTGTCGACGATTCCATAAGTAAGGCCTGTCGTACGCCCTCTCTTCCTGACGGCCATCTCAACAGTGGCCGTCCCGGTGCCATTGACGGCACCGATATCCACGATCTCACAGGCATTGCTTCGTGCGGTGATATCTGCCACAGCGCAGTCGACCTGACCCCCAAGCGATGAACGCTGAAGTGTGCCCACAACGTCAGCGGGACAGGACCCTGTATCCACTCGGCTCGGCTGGGCCATGGTATCGCCCACACCCCAGGCATCGTCCACACACATGACGTGAAAGTTGCTCAATAGCATCGGGGCATTGGAAGCATTGTCCCGCACGATAGCGCCCAAAGTCCCGGTGTAGACGTACCCCCCGATCACCCGGCAGGGACCAAGGCTGATGCCGCCGACAAGGGGATCATAGGTCCCGGTGTCGGCTCTCGGCTTCAATTCCTCGAGCTTCGCCTTCATCTGGTGCAGCACAAATTTCCGTTCGATGACGTCGCTTTTCACCCCCAGGAAAGCTTTCGGTATCTGGTCCTTCTTCGGCACATCTTTCTTCTTCTCCACGTAAACTCGAATGGACAAGTCGCCTGTCTTCTTCCCCTTGACGATCTTCGGTCCGACATCGCACCCAGTGACTCCTGGGCGGCCCATGATCTCTTCCTCAAGGGACTTCTTAACCCTTCGAATCTCGCTCAGTGTCTTCATTGATGGACCCCGCTCTGGTCTTCTGCCGCGCGGATTTGGCGACGCTTTGGCCCCACCCTCCAACGGCCCAGGCGCAGCGCTGGTACCGGTCACTCCTGATCGGCGTGCAGGACAAACTTCCGCTCGATCACATCGGTCGGGACGCCCTCAATTTCTGAAGGTATTGACTGGTTCTCGGCGACATCTCCCTTTTTCTCGACATAGACTCGGATCGCGAGAATCGCCGTGTTCCGGCCTCCGACCTTTTTGTAACCGATATCAATTCCGGTCACACCCGGGATCTTGAGCAAGTCGGATTCGGCCCTCGTCTTGATTTCACGAATTCTCTCTGTTTCACTCACGCTGCGACCTCTGTTGAGAGATTGTCTGAAGGGTTGAACATGATCGGAGGTTCTCGATTGGAGTGCCTCGGGGTCTCCTCCAAGCGCCAAGGGCTCGCGCCTTATGGTTGCGCAGCCAGTTTATGGTTTGCGTACTCTTGCCTGATGAATCGAAGCCATGTCGATCACGGGGGGACGGACTGCAGTCTGGCTTCCGGTATTACCCGGGGCGACCTACGCATGACTGACCTCCTTTCCAGCGGCTCCAAACGATTCGGCGTGATTCCGTCTCGATAATCCAATTGGAAGCTGCTACTGGACGCAGTGTGTAACCGAGAGTCGGTAATTGCGTTGTGAGTTGCATGGAATTTTATCGGACTGAGAGATAAGTGGCAAGCAAATAACCCCGGCATCTGAAGACTGCTGACTTCGGTGATAAACGGGCAATCCCGTCGCATCGTGTGCACTCGACCCACTCAGCTTTACAGATGCCCCTGATTGCGTTTGTGGATGAGGATCAGTTCAGCCACTCGTCGGGAACTGCGATCTCCTCGGGTCCTCGATACTCGGGAACCGGCAGGGGCGTCTTGAGGGGAGCCTGTTGGAAATCGGGATTACCGGGAAGGCCGACCCAGACGTTCCACCCTGACCCCCGGGCATATTCCCGATAGTCCCGATAGTCGGAGTAGGAGGGCTGCCAATCGGCGTCGCTCCCTCCGATGCGCACATAGAGGACGCCGAAGTAACCGGTAACGGCGGCGGCATAGACGCCCCGCGCCTGTGCGTTTTGCTGGGTGTAGACGGCGCTGCCCGAGTGAATGCCGGCGACTTTCCGCGCGTTGATGAGGGCGCGGATCTTCGCCTGGAGGTCGGTCCCCCAGCCGAAGTAGTGCTTCCAGTAGACGCAGGGGACTCCTGGGTGGGTCAGGATGTGAGCGTAGCCCTGCTCGACTTGCCCATCATTCATGAAGCTGTCGAACTCGTGGTGAAGCTCCGCTGAGCCATCTTCATTGGTTCGGTATCCCGTGTCGTGATTCTCGAGAAACGTCACCGCCCGGTTTTTCCAGGCCTGCCCGTTGGTCGTGTCTCCCACGATTCCGATGCCGTTCCCATATCCGTAAAGAGCTAGGTAGTTCCCCTTGTTGTTTTTCAGAGGCAGCGGCCACCTTCGATCGTCGGGAACTGGGTCCCGGGGCCGGTGCGGATGTTCAGATTCGTGGTGGTCTTCAACGACATGGACCCCTCTTCCCTGGATGACTTCCGGGTCGGGGTAATCCCTCCCGAACCAGGCTCGCCAGGTTGCCCCGACACGCACCAGTTTTCCCGCGTTGTCGAGTTCAATGCCCACAGAAAAGCGATTCAAGCCGTCGCGGCCCTGCCAGGAACTCCGGCCCGCATGCCAGGCAACTCGATCGAAGGGCACCAGTTGGGTGATGGCTCCGTCGCGCCCGATCACCAGGTGGGCCGAGGCCCGGGCAGCCGAATTAGAGAACCAGTCGAGACTCGACCGGGCGCTCGAACCAGCGGTGTAATGAATGACCAGGTACTCGGGGACCATGGGGCCGTCCGAATTGGGGCTTCGAACAAACGGCAGAGGCTCGCCATCATCGGCGACGAGCCGGTGACGGAGGATTTTCATTGGTTTGCTCTCCTTTCCCGTTCTCCTGCAGAGAAGAGTCGGGGTGCGATAACAGGGTGCGGTCAGACCGCAAATCCGTATCCCGGGTCGAGCTTCTGGTGAAAGACTAGAATTTCGTGGATACCGTAGGGATGGGTCGGCCGCCCCGTGAGGGTGTTCATGAGGACCTGAAAGACGTGGCCGATCCCTGCGGCATCATCGATGTCGATATCCGCCACACAGTCCCCATTTTCTTTCATGAAGAAGGTCAACTGCAGATTGCCATACGAATCCTCAGTTTTGAAACTCCCTGCATCCGTGAACCCGGCCGGCGGGTGGTGCAGGGAACCGTCGACCGAGCGAAAGAAACCCAACGCCACGCTGTTCTTGACTTCTTCCCGTAACTCCTTGGGGACCCGCACGAAGAAGCGGTCTCCCCGGATTTCCCGCAGTTCCTCCACGTAAGGCAGCACGGCCCGCTCGTTTGCGAGAGGCGTTGCGCCGCACTTGGTTGTCCTCGGTGATGGTACTTCGGCTCATCCCAGTTGCCCGACTCCGTGCCGTCACCTTCACCCGCTGAATGATGCCACCCGAGGCATCCCTCACAACCCCGACAATCCCGCCGGTCGGCACCTGGGCATAGATCCCGCTCAACGCAACACAAAAGCCCCAACTACGCAGCCGAAACCCCCCTGCTTGAATCCCATTCGAACCCTCCTGTGATCGGATAGAGAGAAAGTCGCGAAGGGGAGCCGACAGGCGAGCTGAGAGAGCGCGAAGACGAGCAAGTAGAGGGCCCGGAAGGACCAGCGAGCTGCGAGAACGTGAAAGAGACATCGGGCGGCACGCGCCGCCAATCAAGAACCAATCGGGCCCAATCCGAAACTTCGATGCAAAAGGGCTCACTGCCAAACTCCCCGAAGTGCAGAGAACCCAGTCACACCCATGGCCAGACCAAGGCCACACCACAGCGCCGCCGTGGCCACCAAAGCCACCCGGCACAAACCGAATGAAACGAAATAGGAGACCGGGTTTCTTCCCTTCTACCTATCAAGAGCGCCCGAAAACGGAGAATCTCAAAAGAAATCTTGGTTTCTTCTCTCCGCCATCCGCTCGTCTCCGTCATTCCGAATGGCAGCGGCGATGGAAGGACCTTTCTGGAATCCGCGAGACTCAACCGGTCACACCGGTTCTTGCTCTCCGGCGCATTTCCTTGTGACGCCTCCGAGTCCTTGGCGGATGTGGGGGTGACACCTACCTCCCCTTTTCAAAAGACGTGGCTCCTTGGCCTGCGAGGACGGAAATACACGACGAAGAATCAGCAGTCAGAGCAACTTCTTGCCAGCCGGTTACGTCTTAACATAAAGTTAATGTATGCTCTAACCGATATGACTGAGGACAAGGAGACGAACCGGCCACCGGAGGATCCGTGCCCGCCGCGAGTTGCCAAAGCCATCGTGCGGGTCAGAAGGAAACGAGTATGAAGTGCTATACGTGCGGCGGGGAGACGGAACGGCTGGAGAATCAGGTCTACTCGTACGTGGAAGGTGGGCTCGAGGACGTCCAGCTGGTCGGCGTCACCGTTCACCGCTGCCGGCAGTGCGGAGAGGAGATGGCCGAGCTGCCCGCGCTCCATCAGTTGCACCTGGTGATCGGCCTCCTGCTGACCGGGAAGCCATCCAAACTGACGGGCGCCGAGCTCCGCTTTCTCCGCAAGGAATTGCAGATCAATCAAAAGGCGTTTGCGAAGATGCTCGGGTATACGCCAGAACACTTGAGCAACGTCGAGAACGGACACCGTGATGTCGACTCGACCGCTGATCGATTAGTTCGCAGCATCTTCCGGATGGCCCGAGAGAAAGTGATCGAGGAGTATCGCCGGCTGATGGAGGAGGTGAGACCCACTCCGGCGGCCCCGGATCTGGAGCAGTTCCTCAAACTCTTCGCGACCATCTCGGAGACCCCGAAGAAGAACCCCATCCAAGTCAACATGGCAGATCTGGTCGCCTACGAAAGCTTGAAGCGGCAAGAAGAGTGTCCGGTCGCCTGACTTGGGTGAAATGTGGAATCGTCTCCCGGCGGCGGCTTCGAAGGGCGGGCAATCGACGGGTGTTGCCGGGGGCTGTGGGCTTCGATATATTGACCGCGATGCGATTCGAAAGAGTCTGGGTCGATCAGTGCAGGGCTGCCAGAGAGATCAAACGACGCTACGGGGTCGAGAGTGCACTGGATTACCTGATCAAGGAAAAGCTCCTGAGTTTTGCCGAAGCGGCCGAACAGCGCCCCGAATTCGGCAGGGAGCTACCCCGTTTCCTGTCTGCGATTTGGCAAGTGTTCAATCAATACGAGATCGCGGGGTATGTTTCGAGCCTGGCTCCCAGGCAGCGGAAAAAGCTTCGCACCCTCCTCTACGTACGTTAGGTTAAGCGGGCCCAGACCGGGAAGGCCTGATTGCGCCATCAACCGCTAATTGCCGTCGCTGATTCCCCATTGAAAAGTCTGACGCAGGATCACCCCGTCAGGGGGCGAGCCATGCCAACCTCGAAGTCTTGGGGCAAGACGGCCCCCGGGAAGGCGATGTAATCCAGGCTGCCAGCCTGCTGAGTCGGGCGGGCAGCCCTGCCCGCCCTGAGGCCTCCCAGTGAAAGATGAGAGCACCGGGGTTCCGTCGCAGGACTGAAAACCTGTCCGCACGTCAATTGTCATCAGGCCCGCCACCCTTCAAATCTCGGGTCAGACACGCCATAATCGTCCGCGGCGATGACCTTACAGGCACCGGCACATGCGCAACCCACCCTCGACGAACGCCGCATCCGCCGATGGCTGCGCACCTGGGCCCGGGAATGGAATGACCCGGGGCTCGCGCAGGAGGCGACGCTCGAGGTCAGTCCTCGACTGACGCGTTCCCTCGGGAAGGCTCACCCACAGCGAACGCTGATCCGGCTCAACCCCTCCCTCCTCGACCCGAAAGACGACCGCCGCCTGAAGGAGGTCGCCTGCCACGAGGCCGCCCACCTGGCTGTTTATCGCCGCTTCGGAAAGGCGGCCCGACCCCATGGTCCCGAATGGCGGCACCTGATCGAGCTCGCCGGCTTCGAACCCGCCACGACCTTCAAAGCCGAAACCCGGGAAAGCGGAGACACACGACCCGCCCTCTGGTTCGTCCACACCTGCCCGGTCTGCGGAACGCAGCGCCGCGCGAAGAAGCCCATGCCGAGCTGGCGCTGCATGCCGTGCCGGGAAGAAGGTCGCGAAGGCCGACTCCGAATCACGACCGAACCGAGGCGGGGCCCGGCATGAGCGAAGAACGCTGTCCCTTCTGCCATCCGGATCTCGGGCGCGTCTTCCACGCCGATCCGCTCGTCCTGGGCCTCTGGGACGGCTTTCCCGTCTCCAGTGGCCACGCGCTGGTTGTCCCCAGGCGTCACGTCGCCGACTGGTTCGACACCACCGCCGAGGAACAAAGGGCCCTCTTCTCCGCCCTCAAGCTGGCGCGGCAGCTGATCGAGGAAAAGCACGCCCCCCAGGGGTTCAACATCGGCATCAACGTCAATCGGGCCGCCGGCCAGACGGTCTTCCACCTGCATGTCCACCTGATTCCGCGCTACGCCGGCGACGGTGCGCCACGATGGCGCAGGAAGGAGGCTGTAACAGCCAACTGAATGCAGCTTTGCTGCACAACTGATGAGGGAGGGCCCCTTGGAGCCGGCTTGCAGGAGCAGGCTTCAAACCGCCGTCAGCTGCTGTGGACAAAAGCCATGGTGGTGAGCGTGACGGAAAAGGCGCAGCATGACTGTGTCAGGTGAGGTCCAGGAAGACGAAGCGAATGAACCACCGGAAACGTGTCGAAAGCGTAGGGACGGCGTCAAAACCAGAGCGAGTCGTTACTCTGGGACCAGTACGGGAGAGACCTGTTTACTGCCCGTGCGGCGCCCGGCATAGAGGTGGCGTGAGCCTGGATCAGGCGGTTGTGCGGAACGTGGGAACCTTCCGCCTCGATGCGAAGGGAGAAATCCAAGTGGAGGTCCCACAAGGATGAGAGTACCGAGGCGAGGCGAAGGGGCGGAATGGCCCGTAGTAGCGGAGAAGTCCCGGAAACGGGATGGAGCGAAGGGGTCGTGTTATCCAGCGGAGATCATGGGCCAACCACGCAGTGGGAGGAGCTCATGAGCCAAGCGAAGTCGTTTGATATTTCCAAGAAGGTCGTCTGGGAGGCGTACCAACGCGTCAAGGCGAACCAAGGAGCGGCTGGAGTGGATTCCGAATCCTTGGAGGAGTTCGAGAGGGATCTCAAGAACAACCTCTACAAGATCTGGAATCGCATGTCGTCGGGAACGTACTTCCCGCCGCCCGTTCGATCGGTAGCGATACCAAAGAAGGATGGCGGCGAGAGGAGGTTGGGGATCCCCACGGTCGGGGATCGAATCGCGCAGGCGGTGGCCCGGATGTATCTGGAGCCCAAGGTGGAACCGCAGTTCCATCCGGACTCCTATGGGTATCGTGCGGGCAAGTCGGCCCATCAGGCGTTGGCAACGACGCGCAAGCGGTGCTGGCAAAACGACTGGGTGATCGATCTCGACATCCGCGGCTTCTTCGACAACCTCGATCATGAGCTCGTACTTCGGGCCGTGCGGAAGTACACCGATTGCCGGTGGATCCTGCTGTACATCGGGCGGTGGCTCAAAGCCCCATTACAGCTCGATGATGGAACGCTGGTCAAACGAGATCGGGGAACCCCACAGGGTGGGGTGATTAGTCCTTTGATAGCCAACATCTTCCTGCATCTCGCGTTCGATACCTGGATGGCTTGTGAGCATCCGGAGGTGCCGTTTGCGAGGTACGCGGATGATATCGTGGCGCACTGCAAGACGGAGGAGCACGCGAGGCAAATGCTGAGCCGTATCGTCGAACGGCTTCGGAGGTGCAAACTGGAGGTGCATCCCAGCAAGACGAAGATCGTCTATTGCAAGGATGAAGACCGTCGTGGGCGGTATCCTGAAGAGAAGTTCAGCTTCCTGGGGTACACGTTTCAGCCGCGACGGTCGAAGAACCGATGGGGCAAATGCTTCATCAACTTCTCACCGGCAGTCAGCAACGAAGCGGCGAAGAAGATGCGTCAGGCCATGCGGAGCTGGCGAATTCACCTGCGGAGCGACAAGGACATCGACGATCTTGCGCGCATGTGGAACCCGGTTCTTCGGGGCTGGATTCAGTACTACGGCCGATTCTACCCGTCCGCCCTGTATGCGGTCTTCCGGCACTTTAATGGTCTGCTGGTCCGGTGGGCCATGCGGAAGTACAAAAGGCTGCGCGGACATCGGCGCCGGGCCGAGCATTGGCTGGGCGGCCTTGCCCGTCGTGAGCCCAGACTGTTTGCCCATTGGTACCTGTTGGGGCTGCGGCCTGCGACTGGATGATGGGAGCCGTATGAGCTGAGAGGTTCAAGTACGGTTCTGCGAGCGCCTGGGGGTGAGACTCCCCCGGGCGACTCACCTCCCGGATCCCACGGGCGGCGTGCGGAACGTCATCCCCGCCAAAGGGAACTACTTGCTTCGGCACGCGCAGCACGGGAACCTGATCCGCGGCGGACAGGATCCGCTGTTGCCAAGGCTCCTGGCCGATCTCGACCAGACCCGCCACGCCGATCTGGCCGTGGCCTTCGTCCAGCGCAGCGGCGTCGAGCGCATCTACGAGCATCTGCGCGAGCGCCTCGAACGGGGCGGCCGCATTCGTCTGCTGACCGGCGACTACCTCGACGTCACCGATCCCGACGCGCTGATCCAGCTGCTCGATCTGCCCCGCGACTTCCAGCTCCGCATCTTCCTCGCCGGGACGACCAGCTTCCATCCCAAGAGCTACATCTTCTCCGATGACCAAGACGCAGGATTCGCCTACGTGGGCAGCTCCAATCTGACCCGATCGGCCCTCGAACAGGGGATCGAATGGAACCTGCGCATCGACAGCCGGTCCAACCCGTCGGCCTTCGGCGAGATCCGCCAGGCTTTCGACGAACTCTTCCACCACCCCTCGACGCGGCCCGTCGATCGGGCATGGATCGAGGGCTACCGCCAACGGCGCAAGCCGGAACAGCACGTTCCCATCATCGGCCTCGAGCCCGAACCCGAGCCCGAGGTCCCGACGCCGCACGATATCCAGAGGGAGGCTCTGGAAGCACTCGAACGGACCCGGCAGGAGGGGAACTCGGCCGGCCTCGTCGTCCTGGCCACCGGCCTCGGCAAGACCTGGCTCAGCGCCTTCGACTCCGACCGGCCCGAGTACGCGAAGGTCCTATTCGTGGCCCACCGGGAGGAGATCCTCGAGCAGGCACGGAAGACCTTCCGCAGGATCCGCCCCCGGGCCCGCCTCGGCCTCTACAACGGCCAGCGCAAGGACGACGGCGCCGACGTGCTCTTCGCTTCCATCCAGACGCTCGGCAAGGAGCGCCATCTGGAGGCCTTCCGGCCGGACGAGTTCGACTACATCATCGTCGACGAATTCCACCACGCCGCGGCTCGCACCTACCGCAGGCTCATCGACTACTTCGATCCCAGGTTCCTGCTCGGACTGACGGCCACGCCGGAGCGGACCGACGGCGGCGATCTGCTGGCCCTGTGCCAGGAGAACCTGGTCTTCGACTGCGACTTCGTCGAGGGGATCCGGAGGGGCCTGCTCTGCCCCTTCCGCTATCTCGGCGTCCCCGACGAGGTCGACTACCGGAACATCCCCTGGCGCAGCAGCCGTTTCGACGAAGAGGCCCTGACCACGGCCGTCGCCACCGTCAGGCGAGCCGGGAACGCCCTCGAGCAGTACCGGCAGCATGGCGGGCAAAGGACGCTGGGCTTCTGCTGCTCCATCCGACATGCCAAATTCATGGCGGACTTCTTCAACGACCACGACATCAAGGCGGCCGCGGTCCATTCGGACCCGGACAGCGACCCCCGAACGGCTTCCCTGGAGAAGCTCGAAAAGGGCGAGCTCCAGGTCGTCTTCGCCGTCGATCTCTTCAACGAAGGCGTGGACCTCCCCCAGGTCGATACGGTGTTGATGCTTCGCCCGACGGAGTCGTCCATCGTCTGGACCCAGCAGTTCGGCCGCGGCCTGCGGACCGCCGAAGGCAAGAAGCGCCTGAACGTCATCGACTACATCGGCAACCACCGCATCTTCCTGGTGAAGATCCGGGCCCTGCTGGAGCCGCTCCTGGGACAGCTCCGCGGCGACGCCCAGATCGCCCATGCGCTGGAGACGGTGAGCGCCGGCGGCCTGGACCTGCCCCCCGAGTGTTCCGTGACCTACGACCTGGTTTCCGTCGAGGTGATCGGCTCGATGCTGCGCCCCGCCGAAAAGGACGCGGTCGTGATGGCCTACCGGGATCTGAGGGACCGCATGGGCCAGAGGCCCACGGCCGTCGAGCTCTACCACGAGGGCTACAATCCCCGGGCTTTGAAAAAGGGCTACGGCTCCTGGTTCGGCTTCGTCCAGACCATGGGCGATCTGGACGCGCGGGAGATAGCCGTCCTGCGGGAAACCTCCGACTTCCTCGGCGACCTCGAGGTCACGCCAATGACGAAGAGCTACAAGATGCTCGTCCTTCTGGCGATGCTGAACCGGGACGCCTTCCCGGGCGAAATCGGGATCGACGACCTGACCCGCGAGTTCCGGCGCCTGGCCGAGCGCTCCGCCCAGCTCCGGGCCGATGTCGGCGATCCCATCGAGACCGACCGCAAGCTGCGCGGACACATCGAAGGCAACCCGATCAACGCCTGGGTGGGAGGCCGAGGCACGCACCATCGCTGGTTCGAATACGCTGAAGGGGTTTTCCGCACGACCTTCAATTTGGCCGGCGAAGAACGGACCGTCCTCCAGACCGTGGTCCGGGAGCTCGTCGAATGGCGCCTGGCGGAGTACCTCGACCGCAACAAATCGGCGCCCGGCGCCGGCGGCTTCCTCGCCCACGTCCGCCACGCCGGCGGCCGTCCCATCATCTTCCTCCCCGACCGCAGCCAGCACGAGGGCATCCCCGCCGGCGGGACCCCACTCCTCGTCGACGGCACGGAGTACGAGGCCCGATTCGTCAAAGTCGCCCTGAACGTCGTCACCGTCCCGGGCTCCGACCGCAACGTCCTCCCCCAGCTCCTGAGAACCTGGTTCGGCCCCGACGCCGGCGCACCCGGCACGAACCACACGGTCCGCTTCTCGCCCACGGACGCCGGTTGGGAGATGATGCCGGCGAGAGAACAGCGCGACCGGCAACTCGAACTCTGGAAGGCCTATTCCCGGGAAGAGATCCCCGGCTTCTTCGCCCTCGAATTCAACCAAGGCAAATGGAACTCGGGCTTCATCACGATCCCGGGCCACATCTTCCTGCTCGTCACCCTCGAAAAGGACGACATGCAGGCCGACCACCGCTACACCGACCACTTCGAGTCACGAGACACCTTCGCCTGGCAAAGCCAGAACCAAACCAAACAGGATTCCAAGCACGGCCGAATGCTGAAGAACCACCAGACGACCGGCGACACAGTCCACCTCTTCGTCCGCAAAACAAAGAAACGAGCCAACCGAGCTGCGCCCTTCATCTACTGCGGCCCGGTAGATTTCGAGTCGTGGGAAGGAGAGCAACCAATCACGGTGACGTGGAGGCTGGGAGAATCCGTTCCACAGAGACTCGAATCACGATTCGGCATGTAAGCGGGTCGGCATTGCTCTCTCGGCCCCGGAAGCAGAGATTTTCAGGGGGGAGTTAATTTGACGTCGGCCCCTCATCTGAAGCGGAAGTCGAGTTTGAAGTCGTAGAGCCAGGGGACATGAGGTGAGATCTTTTCCTGCTGGAGTTTGGCGGGCAGGTTCTCATAGTGGGCACGTAGTCGGTCGGCCTGGGGTGCATTGTAGTAGGTGACGAGGATGGTGTCTTCGACGACGCGCAGATCCCCCTCCAGACCACGAAAGAAGTCCTGGGCCAAGTGAGAGGCATCCCACTGAGCCAACGGGAGATGGAGTCGACGGCGCAGCTGATGGCTGGCCGCTTGGGCGAGCAGGGCGAAGGTCATCTGGGCGTAACGGATATTGAGATTGAGGGTGCCGGCGCGTTTCCAACCGAGCGCCTGGTGGGCTCGGAAAAACTCCTCGACGTGCCAGCGTTTGGGGTAGTCCCGGATCAGAGCCTGAAGGGCCGAGCGTGGAGAAGTGGACAGGAAGCTCTGAAAGGTGTAGTCGTCAGGCCGTGCGCCACAGCGTTGGACGATCTGGTAGAGGGGAAACTCTCCCTGGCCGGAAGCGAAACGGAAGGGCACGGTGGCGACGGCAAAGCCGGCCCAGGGAGAGGTGAAGAGCTCGTCGGGAAGGGCTCGGAGTCGACGCTGCAGAGCCTGAGTACTGCGTTGAGGGATGAGCAGGTCGAAGCCCGTACGGGTCACCACTTGGTTGAACAGATCCACGCAGTCGTGCTCCTTGTCGGCCAGGACGGTGGTCGGTGGGTTCGCGGTCGAGAGGATGGCCCGGGCCAGGCGGAGCAGCTCGGGGATGCCTTGGGTCACCGTGCGGGCGGAGGTTCCGATGGTGCAGGCGAGCGGCTCACCGGTGTCGACGTCCAGGCAAAAGAAGGTCTGGCTGGTCTTGACGGCCGTCTCCTGAGCATTGCGACGATGACGACGGGTTTGACGTTGGGTGTAGCTGCGTAAGTGATGAGGGTCGACCGCCAGCAGGTTTCCTCGATAGTGACCACTGGCTCGACGCAGGCGTCCCAGCGCAACCTGGAGGGCTTGCGCCTCGGCGACCGTATGCCCGGCGAGCAGATCGTGGATGGCCCGGTCGCCGGCGACAAAGCTGAGACCATTGGCCAGTTCGAATCCTCTCTGGCTCAGGCAGCGGGACTCGCGCATTCCACTGCACAACGCCGCCTCATGAACCAGTTGGAGCGCGAGTCGGGGAGCCAGCGACGACGGCGATTGGCCCGACCAGCCGCACAGCAGGTCCCAGCTCCCCAAGCGGAGATGCTCGGGAACGAGCAGCCACAAACCAACCAGATTGCCCGAGACCTTCTGAGCCAGGAGCTGGCGCACGCCCCGTTCCAGACTGAGCGCATCACAGGCTTCCCGACGGGTTTTCCGACGGGTCCGAAAGGTCTCGATCCACTGGGCGTCGGCACGAAAGGCCCAGAGTTTTTTTTTGAAGGCCGTAGGCCTCGATGATGCGTTCGACACTGCGTCGACTCACGGTCCAGCCCCCTTGCTGGAGTTTCTGGGCGATGACCGCCGCCGAGGCTTCGGGATCGAGAAAGCGGTGGCGAATGACCTGTCGCACGACCTCGTCGGTCCGCCGATACAGCGTGCGGGGTCCCCGCCGACGACTGAGCAAGGCCAGGGCCCCGCGTTCGGAAAACGCTTGCAGCAACTGGTAGTAGCGCTGCTTCGAATAGCCGAACTTGCGGGCGGCGGCGACCGGACCGAGTCCTTCACACTGACCTTCGAACAGCATGGCCAGCTTGCGGGTGATCTCGTCGCCTTCGGGGACACTCAAAGTCCCTTCGGGCCCTTGGAGCTGAACGGTGTGATTGTCAAAGGACAACATGGCGTGACTCCTCCTGATTGCCGTCACCGTAGCAGAAAGGACCGCGATAGGGCAAATAAAATATGGCGGTACATGCTGTCCTCTCGGTTGATCGGATCCCGCAGGATTGAAGTTTCTATTGAATCACCAGCCAACTCCAGACAACAGAATCTCCAACAACAAAGTATGTGCCGCCATATTTAAATAGACTTCCTGAAGCACCCGATCGGCTCGATCACTCGACAGACTTCTGTCCGGTCCTCCCCAAACCTTGTCCCGTCTTCCCGCCCTCAACGGAAAACGTCCAATCAACTCCCCCCTGAAAATCTCTGCGGGGCAGGGGCGGGATAGGGTGGCCGTCGTTCGGTGGAAATCGGGCCCCATGACTGATCCGCTCGACACAATCCCGACGTGTCAACTTGGACGATGCCCAATCATGGCTCTTTTCATCGAGATGGGGTTTTCCCTACCCCTAACCTCCCCTAAACTACACCCCCATGCCGCAATCATTCTCCTGCATCTGGATCCATCTGATCTTCTCGACCAAAGAACGCTATCCCTTCCTCTCGACCCCGGCCCTGCGGCGGGAAATGCACGACTTCCTCCAGGGCGCCTGCAGGAAGATGGGGTGCCCACCGCGGATTGCGAACGGAACGGCGGATCACGTCCACGTTCTCTGTCAGCTCTCCCGAACCATCTCCGTGGCGGATCTGCTGAAGGGATTCAAGGAGAGTTCTTCGAAGTGGGTCAAGCGCAAAGGCGACGGAATGCTTCGGAAATTCCAGTGGCAGGTCGGCTACGGCGCCTTTTCGGTCAGTCCGTCGCGCCTGGAGGCCGTCGAGCGCTATATCGCCAATCAGGAAGAACACCACCGGACGATGACGTTCAAGGAAGAGCTGATGAAGTTTCTGGAGGAATACGACATCGAGTACGAGGAGGAGTACCTTTAGCGCACGTCTCCGGCCGGGTTCACCCGGCGAAGACGGAGGGCTGTGAGGTGAATGGGAGGACGTGGCCCACCGTATCGCGCCCCTGCCCGGGGCGCCCAACGTGAGAGACGAACCTCAACCCGGGGCCGCGCTCCGCCTGCGGCTTCGCTTGACCCCGGGCTAACAGAATCCCGCCCCTTCCGGGGCTCCCCAATTGCCTTCGCAGTACTCCCCCAAACGAACGATCCTCCCGGCCTGGGAATTGGCCCCCTTGGACCCTGACGAATTCGCGCGACCCCCGTCAGAGGTCCCGGAGGGACCAGATTCCGATAGCCTGGGGTCAAGCCGAAGGCGCGACCCCAGGTTTGCGACCCAATGAAGAGAGAGCGCCCCGGGGCAGGGGCGCGATACGGTCGCCGACGATTCACCTACCCGGTCCGACGTGGGCGATCCCATCCGGACCGACCGCGAGTTGCGGCCACATCGAGCTCAATCCCATCAGCGCCTGGACAGGAGGCCGCGGCACGCGTCACCGCCCCCGGGCTCCGACCGCAACGTCCTCCCCCAGCTCCTGAGAACCTGGTTCGGCCCCGACGCCGGCGCATGCGTTTGTCCACCTGGTTTGGCCCCTTTTGATCATTTCATTTGGCCCCACCTCTGGTTGTTGATTGAAACGTCTTTCCGCCGAGGAGGTCCGGCCGGAACGGAGCCCGGAGCCGCCGGAGGCGGCGTAGGGCGCAGTGGAGGCCGGACCTCCTCGGCGGGCCGCTCCCTTACCCTTTCTTCTTTTGTCGGCTCTCCAGCGTCCTGCGGAATCGGTAAGACTCCTGACCGGTCTCAATGATGTGGGCCCGGTCCGTGATCCGATCCAGCAGCGCTTTGCACAGCCGCGTGTTCGGGAACACCTGCGTCCATTCCGAGAAGGGCAGGTTCGTCGTCAGGGTGACCGCGGAGCGCTCCGCCCGCTCGGCAATCACCTGAAACAACAGCTCGGCCCCGATCTCGGCCAGCGGGACGTAGCCAACCTCGTCGATCGCGATCAGATCACACCGTGACCAGCGCGCCAGCACCCGGCTGAGCTGGTGGCCGTCTTTAGCTTCTACCAGTTCATTGACCAGAGCGGCCGCCGTCGTAAAACGAACCCGTCGCCGCTGCCGACAGGCGGCCACGCACAACGCCGTCAACAGATGCGTCTTCCCGGTCCCACACTCGCCCACAAAGATCACCGGCTCGGCCCGCTCGATATAACCGCCCTCGGCCAGCTCCCGCAACCTCAAAGCCGAGATGTGCGGGGCCTGCGCGAAGTCGAACTCCTCCAGCGTCTTGACCCGCGGCAGCCGCGCTTCCCGCATCCGCCGCACGATCGCTCGAGCGTCGCGATCTTCCAGTTCCGCCGCCAGCAATGCGTCCAGATAGCGCACGTAGCCGTGCTGCTCCCGGGCCGCCTCCAGCGCCAGGCCGGCGAACTGAACGGCGACTGTCGGGAGTCGCAGCGCCCGGCACTGTTGACGCACCACCGCTTCCTCGCAGTTGCCACTGGCCGCCGTCATGCCGGCACCTCCTCGCCCAGCAACCGGTCATAGTCCGCCACCTGAGGCTGCGGACGCTCGTACCGGGCCAGCCGTCCCAGGATCCCCAGCTCGATCGGCCCGACCCGCTCGTCCTGGCGCAGCCGCTCGCGCGTCATCAGATGCGCCACCGCGGCCGCATCCGTAATCCCCAGCTCGAGCGCCTGTTCGACTGCCTGCTCCAGTTGCGACCAGCCCTGGCGTCGGCCCAACTGCAGCAACTCGATCATCTTGCGCGTGCCGACCAGACGGCCGTCACGCTTCCGCAACTCGGCCCAGAACCGGTCGTAGTGCACCGGCCACCGTCCCGCTCCGCGCCACTGCTCGAGCGGGGTCGATCCGGCCAGTGCTCCCGGTTTGCGCTCCAGCACGTCCAGGTAATGCTCCAGATTCAGGATCTGCTCGCCCCGCCGGTAGCTGCGCTCATGCACTCCCACACACTTTCCGTCATGCCAGACCTGAATCTCGGCCGGCAAAATCCGCGCTTCCACCTGCCGGCCCACCGCCACCGGCGCCGAGTACCAGTTCAGCCGCACCTTGATCCGCCCGTTCCCGTCCACCCGTGGAAAGCTGCTTTCCGCCAACGGGAAACCCGTTTCCGCTAAAGGCTGCAGATGACCCTGTTCGAGCGCCATCCCCTCGCCGACCGTCTGCGGGCGCTCGCCGATCCGCCGCTGCTCGTCTTCCCGGGACCCGGCCCGCAGTTGGCCGTTCAGATCCTCCAGGTCCCGGGCTCGGGGCACCGGCGTCCAGTGTTGCCGGCGAAAGTAGCCGTTCTCCGACTCCACGCCCCCTTTCTCGTGCCCCTGCGCCGCGTTGCAGAACTCGGCCCGAAACTTCCAGTGCGACCGGAAGGCGATGAACCGTTCCGTCTGCTCCCTTTCGTAGCCCCGCAGAATCTTCTTCACGGCGCTGGCCAGATTGTCATACCGCAGCACCTGGAAGACTCCTCCGAAATACCGGAAGGCCGCCTCGTGCGCCTCCAGAAACGCCTGCTGCGTCGCCCGCTCATAGGCCCGGTGGAACGCTCCTCCGCTGGCCATGCTGCGCACACAAAACACCTGCAGGACGCGCCGCCGGCCGTCGATCTCCGCTTCCGCTTCGTACCAGTCCACCTGGCCTTCCACGCCCCACTCATACGATTGCGGGATGCACGTCTGGCGGCCCCGCAGTCCCAGTTCCCGCCGGCGTTTCCCCACGTAGCGCCGCACCGTGCTCTCTCCGATCGAGGACTCCGGCCTCTCCTGCCGGATCCGTCTATAAATCCGATGCGCCGTGTGTCGCTGCTTGCGCGGCGCCTTCAAATCCGCTTCCAGAATCGCGTCGATGAACTCCCGCACCGGCTCCAGTTGCGGGCTGTCCCGCTCCGCCCGCTTGCGCTCCCGCGGAATCGCGCTGCCGAGCGCTTCCCGCACCATCCGTCGATGCACTCCATACTCGCGCGACAGTCCCCGAACCGACTTCCCGCCAAACTCGTGCCCTCGCCTCAGTTGCTCAAACAGTTCCACTTTCCTTCTCCTGTCCAACCCTCCTCCGTTCCGGCTCTTGACCGAAATCAGAGTACAGGTCTGCTCCGAGGTGGGGCCAATTCAGACGATCAAAGGGGGCCAATTCAGATTAGCGAAATCAGCGCACCCGGCACGAACCACACCGTCCGCTTCTCACCCACGGACGCCGGTTGGGAGATGACCCCGGCGAGAGAACAGCGCGACCGGCAACTCGAACTCTGGAAGGCCTATTCCCGGGAAGAGATCCCCGGCTTCTTCGGCCTCGAATTCAACCAAGGCAAATGGAACTCGGGCTTCATCACGATCCCGGGCCACATCTTCCTGCTCGTCACCCTCGAGAAGGACGACATGCAGGCCGACCACCGCTACACCGACCACTTCGAGTCACGAGACACCTTCGTCTGGCAAAGCCAGAACCAAACCAGGCAAGACTCGAAACACGGCCGCATGCTGAAGAACCACCAAACGACCGGCGATACGGTCCACCTCTTCGTCCGCAAGACCAAGAAACGAGGAGGCCGAGCCGCCCCCTTCATCTACTGCGGCCCCGTGGATTTCGAGTCGTGGGAAGGAGAGCAACCGATTGCGGTGAGATGGAGGTTAGGCAAGGCTCTTCCTCAACGCACTGCGGATCAGCTCCAACTCTGAGAGTCAATCAGCTTCCAGCGATCCTGGTCTCAAATGTTCTGTTCGGGTATGGTTGTCAACATGTCGAGACCCCCAGCCTCGTCCGAATCAGTCCGACGGCGGATGCAAGCTACGCGCTCCATCGATACGCCGCCGGAAGTGGCCCTCAGATCCGAACTACATCGTCTCGGTTTGCGCTTCAGGCTGCACAGGGAACTAATTCCTGGGTTCCGTAGAAAAGTCGATATCGTGTTTTTCCGAGCCCGTGTGGCAGTTTTCGTGGATGGGTGCTTTTGGCATGGATGTCCTCTGCATGGGACTCTCCCAAAATCGACGCATCGAGATTTCTGGGCCGAGAAGATAGACCGCAACCGCCGCAGAGATCGAGACACGAACCGTCGGCTCGAAACTCTCGGCTGGTTGGTGATCCGAGTGTGGGAGCATGAGAAGCCCAAAGCGGCGGCCGAGTACATAGCCCACGAAGTCGGAAAGCACTATCGGAACCCGCCTTGATCACCCCTTAGAGCAAATTTGCCGGGTTTTCAGCGCGGAGAAGAGCATTCCGCAAGTCATCTAATGCAAGGTGCTCAGCCTTGAGGACCATCGTATCCAACTTCTCGGCGCTAGGCGGGAACCCAAGACCTGAAGCAGCTGCTCCTGAATCTCGTCCGGCTTTGAGAGCACCCGGTTGACCGCGCCTTTCGCGTAGAGACCAGCGTAACGGGGCTGCCCGAGCCCGGCCATAGCTGTCCTCTCGCCACCTCGTCGGCCACTTGAGAGGTTTCTGGAACAAGGCGCATCATATGCCTTTGCTATGATTGGCCCGTTTTCGAAAGAGCTGGACCACCAACTCAGAGTGGCCGCGGTTCGAACTGCAATGAGAGTTTCGGCACTGTTCGCAGGCATTGGTGGTTTGGAGCTCGGCCTGGGGGCCTCGGGGCATGAGACTCTCATGTTCTGCGAGATCGATCCAGGAGCAAGACGTGTGCTCCAAACTCGATTCGAGGACGTTCCCATCTCGGAGGATGTCAGAGACCTCACTCAACTGCCTTCCAGCACCGAGCTGGTGACCGCCGGTTTCCCTTGCCAGGATCTCTCACAGGCAGGGGGGACGCAAGGAATCAATGGGGCTAAGAGTGGAGTCGTGGCACACCTCTTTCGGCTTCTCGAAAGAAACGACGTTCCCCGGGTCCTCATAGAAAATGTCCCTTTCATGCTCCAGCTGAACCGCGGGCAGGCCATCCGCTATCTGGTAGAGCGTCTCGAGAAACTTGGCTACAATTGGGCTTATCGCGTCATCAATGCCCGTTCGTTTGGGCTTCCTCAGCGACGCGAGCGAGTGTTCCTGCTCGCTAGCAGAGTCGAAGAGCCGTGGCACGTCCTTTTCGCGGAAGAAGCGCCTCCCAGGAATGAAACGGAACGGGATGGCTTAGCCTGTGGATTCTACTGGACAGAAGGGACTCGTGGACTCGGGTGGGCCGTCAATGCCATTCCGACGCTCAAAGGTGGCTCGACGATTGGAATTCCCTCGCCACCGGCAATCTGGTTGCCGGACGGTCGCATCGTAAAGCCGGATATCGCGGATGCTGAGAGGCTGCAAGGGTTTCCCGCTGGGTGGACAAAACCGGCGGAGGAAGTTACCCGGAAGGGTCATCGCTGGAAACTCGTGGGTAACGCCGTCGCAGTGCCAGCTGCGGAGTGGATCGCTCTATGCTTACTTCAGCTCTCCGATGCTCCCCGGTTGAAGCGGATCCCTATTCAATTCGATCAGAATCGATCTTGGCCAAATGCTGCGTTCGGGTCCCAAAGCTCAGAGCGGCATGCCGTGAGAATCTCCGAATGGCCTTGTGCCGTGCCAAGCCCGGACCTCGTTTCGTTTCTCTCGCCGAATGTCAGCGATCTCTCTCTGAGGGCGGTGTCGGGTTTCATTGATCGATTGACTGCAAGTTCCCTTCGCTACCCCGAAGAGTTCCTCTCGGCACTAATTCAACATCGCCAGCGAATGGCCGAGAAAGTGAATGGTGCATGTGTTCGGAAGTGAACTCTTAGCTCGAACTCTCGCGCAGACCCGGATCTCCGACAAATACGGCAACAACTGGCAATACCATCCTCGAAGTGATCAGCACGGGAAGGTAGCGTGTTGGGTGGTTCTTTTCGATCTTCTCGATCACTGTCCGCTCCTAGCCCGTCACGTTACCGATTCGAAAGTCGGATTCGGGATCAACCATGAGATGCACGACTTCCGAATGAACAGGAAGAAGAAGCTCGATCTGGTTATCTGCAGGCCCGGCGGTGGCTTCCGGGCTCACATGTTCGATCACCTCCAGTCCTCGTATGGCATCGTATTGAGCGAAGAAGAGGAACGAACACTGAAGGGGCTGCCCCCGATGCGGCAGTGCCCGGTCGGGTCTGTTCTTGTTGCGCTCGAGGCCAAGGCATGCATGACGGAGCACATGAAGGCGCGCCCACGCCTCTATGACGAGCTCTCATCTTCCTGCCAAACCATACTTGGTGATACCGAGAGTGCCATTGCAGGTGGGTTCGTGACCATAAACCTCAGCTCGACGTTTCTGAGCCCTCTGAGAAACTCCTTCGACCTTGCGGTTGTTCCAGCCCGAGCAAATACGCACGACCAACCCAAAGCCTCGAAGTCCGTTTTCGAAAAGGTGAAGGAATTACCGAGGAGATCCCAAAAAGGAGAAGCCGGTTTCGACGCCCTTGGAGTAGTGCTGATGGATTTTCGAAACGACGGATCTGAGGTGCACGTTCGGCCAGATTTCGGAGATGGGACTGGGCTCGACCCCTCGTTCACGTACCGGCGCCTCGTCGAACGGATTAGCACACTCTATTCCACCCGGTTCGCACATCTGTAATTTCGTCTGTCGTCGACCGATTCATCACTCGTCCTTACCTCAAGCCGCAGTTCACCCCGGCCGATTATTATGTAGGCGCTTCACGGGCGAGGCATTTGCTGGCGGAGGCTGCGGTGTGAATCGCGGGTTGTCACCGGATGAGTTGCCCTCCAAAATAACAGACATCTGTTCTTAGGGTGAAGAGTCAT
This sequence comes from uncultured Acidobacteriota bacterium, assembly GCA_963823995.1. Classification (GTDB taxonomy): domain Bacteria; phylum Acidobacteriota; class UBA6911; order RPQK01; family JAPXNP01; genus JARRKC01. The sequence continues at coordinate 940,955 of CAWGNQ010000005.1, read as the reverse complement.
CCCGATGCTGTCGATCATTAGGGAGAGCCGGATGCGTACCCGGCAAACGACTACTCATCGCGGGAATTCAGGCAGATGAAACCAAGCAAACTGACCGTCTTTCAACTCTTCGAGGCACAGCGCAGGTATATCGTCCCGCTGTTTCAGCGTCCGTACGTCTGGGCTGAGGAGGATCACTGGGAACCTCTGTGGCAGGATATCCTTCGGAAATCGTCCGATGCCCTGGCGGGCGAGATCGGCCGGCCCCATTTCCTTGGAGCAGTCGTTCTGAACCAGCTCCATACTCAGGCACTTCAGATCTCCGCAAGCGAGATCATCGACGGCCAACAGCGTCTTTGTACCCTGCAGCTCTTCCTGGCGGCTTTTCGTGACGTGGTGAGATCCAGTTCCCAGCCGAGGCTGCTCACCCAGTTGGAGCACCTCACCAGAAATGAAACGCTCTCTGACGATTCGACCGAGGACTACAAAGTCTGGCCGACCCACGCCGATCAGCAGGTCTTCACCGAGGTCATGTCTCTCGAGTCTCTGCAGGATTTGGAGGAGAGATTCCCGCGGAAGGCCAATGGCAACGCCAAGCAGCGTCCTCGGATCGTCGAGGGCTATTTGTTCTTCCATGACCGGATCACCGAGTACTGCACGAATGAAGAAGGAAACATCGCCGTCGAGCGGCTGCTGTCCCTGCTGACGGCACTTCAGCACTTGCTTCAGTTGGTCGTGATCGATCTGGAGCACAGCGATGATCCACAGATCATCTTCGAAACGCTGAATGCTCGAGGCGTTCCCCTGCTGCCCTCCGACCTGATCCGGAACTTCGTCCTGCAGCAAGCGCGAGATCGCGGCGAGAGTATGGAGCATCTCTACGAGTCCTGGTGGCAGGACTTCGACACCGAACCCGCCGAGGATGCCAAAGGCGAGGATGATTACTTCTGGAAGCGGCTTCAGCGCCAGGGGCGACTCAACCGCCCGCGGCTGGATCTGTTCTTTCACCACTTCATTCAGTTCCAGCGGCAGAGGGATACCAACATCACCCAGCTCTTCCAGGAGTTCAGGGACTGGTGGGAACGGGGATCGTATCCCAGGGTTGAAGAAGGTCTGAGGGAGATTCGGCAATATGCCGGAGCGTTCGCGCGTTTCCTCGTGCCCACGGGAAATGACAGAACCTCCGTCTTTCTGCGCAGGCTGCTGATCCTGGACACGAGCACCCTGTATCCTCTGTTGCTGAAGATCCTCGGGCCCGATCGCCGAGACATGAGTGATGAACTCATCGAAGGGATTCTCGTCGACCTCGAGTCTTACATCATCCGTCGGATGATCTGTCGTCTCCCGGCGAAGAACTACAACAACTTCTTCACCTCCCTTCTCCAGGAGGTCAATCGTAAAGGAGTCTCTCGAGGTGTCGTCAGAGAACGGCTCCTCTCTTCGGTGGAGGACACGGGGCGTTGGCCTGACAACCACGAATTCGAAAAGGCGTGGGTCGACAACCAGGTCTATGGCTGGATCCGACGCGATCGCGTCAACATGGTCCTGGAGGCCATCGAATCGGCACTCTACACGAGCCTTCAGGAGAAGAGCGGTATTGATCAACCCGTGACGATCGAGCACATCATGCCGCGGGAGTGGCTCCAGCACTGGCCTTTGCCTGCGGAACCGAACGCTGTCGTCGATCAGACGGGTGAAACGGTGGAGGCTCGTCGGAATCGCCTCATCCACACGTTCGGGAATCTCACTCTGCTGACTCAACCGCTGAATTCTTCCGTGAGCAATGGTCCCTACGAGCAAAAGCGTCGGAAGATCATGCAGGAGAGTACCCTCAGGTTGAACGGGTATTTGCACGATCGGGAGAGCTGGGACGAGGACGCTATCCTGAACCGTGGCAGGCACCTGTTTCGGAATGCGTCGGCTCTTTGGCCGCACCCTGGCTTCCCGAATGTGAGTGCCTGAGGGGCATTGCGGAGGGCCGCGTTCCGTTGCCGTTCAGGTTGCCACTCTACTTACCTGATGAGAGGGGCCGGCCGGTGGGCAGGCAAACAGCCGTGCCTTGTCGCCGGGCGGGACTCCGGAATGGTGCGCGATGGACAGCGGCCCAGGACTGCGCCTGGCGGCTTGTCCTGGGCTGCTTCGTGTCGCCCGACGGGGTCGGGCTCGGCTGCTCGGTGATGGAGAGGCTCGATGGTGTATTTCGCGGATGGATCCAATTTGTTCTGGCCGCGGCAGCGGGGGCGGGGCCTTCGGCTGCGCCGGTTGGTGGGGCGGCTCGACGGGTATGAGCTGCGATTTCACAAGAGCAGCACGGATAGATCCGGAAAGTGCAACATTCTCGAGGTCCCGGAAGCTGGGGCACGGGTCTATGGCGTGCTTTTCGAAATCGCGAACGACGAGAAGTGCGATCTCGACCGGGCTGAAGGCCTGGGGCGTGGATACGATTCGCGGGATCTTCGGGTGGGGACGGATCAGGGCACGCGGGATGCATTTGCCTACGTCGCGAATCCGGCCTATATCAACGACAGCCTGCGGCCCTATCACTGGTACAAGGAATACCGGGTCGCTCATCGCGAATGCACGGTCGGTGCCTCGGGGAATTCGGCTTGCAGGCGGGCGCGGCTAGCATCGAGGCGACTTCAGTCGAATGGGCGGTGGCCTCGGTGGAGCCCGATCCGGATGATCCGACCGGCGGGCGCCGGTGGAGAACGTGCGAGGCTGCTGGGAGCGGAGGTGCGACCGATGGGACGTCCAGCAGAGGGTGGGCTGGCCGAGGATTATGGGACGGCCTGCGACTCATGGGACCGCTGAGACCGATGGGACGCGAAAACGACACCGCGGGGAGGATGTGAAGTGCCCCGGACTTACTCTCCGGGTCCCATTCGTCCTACCCGTCCCAGGGGTCCCAGGCTCGTCCCATTGCGCTGCCCGACGCTCCCACCACAATAGAGTTGTCCCATCGGTCTCATCCGTCTCATGAACGTCCCATCAGGATTCCCGCCACCTTCGCCTCCGATAGTCCATTCTGGCTTTCCGCATCCGCTCCCTTACGCCCCCCTTCGAGACGAAGTCCCGCTCCAGGCGAAGGATCTGGCGGTCCAGCAGATAGTTCGTCTGGTGGATCAGGCAGAGGATGATGTTGGCCACGGTCTCCGCGGATCGAGTCTCAATGCCTTCTTCCACGAAAGCAGATTACGATAGCCCCCGTGCGGCGGAATGAATCCTCTCTTCATGGTCACTCCTTTCCTCTGACTCTTAATAACGTTCCACACCTGGAATCTGCGCAGGGGAGTTGAGAGGGGGATCGCGCCGGCCATCGATGGGACCGCCTGGGACCGATGGGAGGTGCGAACGACAGGGCGAGGAGAAGCTGACGTGCCTGGGAAGAGCGGTCCTCGAAATGTCCAAAAGCCAACAGGCTAATCTCCGAGGTGAATCAGCGTTGCGCTCTCGGTGGGAAGCGAGGCCGAGGCGTGGTGCGTCAGACCGCCGGGCGGGAGGCTGGTTGGGTGGGAAAGAGGCTAGACCTGGGACTGCACCTGGCGGCTTGTTCCAGGCTAATCCGTTCTAGCCGACCGTCTTATCAGATCATTGTCGACCGACTCGAAGCGAATGAGATCGTCAAACAGGCGAGGCGACGTCTGGAGACCCTCCTGCCCCAGCTTCGGGGCCGTGGCGATGAGGGGGCCCAGACCTGTGTGACGGCACTCGAGAAGGAGCCGTGGGATCTCGGGAAGATCACGGCGGTCGTCCTCCGCACCTCCGATGTGAACGACCGCCTGCGCAACATCGGCCTCTGCGGCGTCGACAGCTGCCACGTCTGCAACCGGGGAAGCCGCGAACTGTCGGACGTGGACCTCGACCGGCTGGTTCGTGACACCGAGAAGCTCGCGACAAAGATCCGGAGGGCCCAGTGAACGACTCCGAGCCCAGGGAACTGCTGGGATAGTGGGAAAGGCCTTTCAGGTCCTCAGAAGTGAACCCTGAGCTTAGGCAATTCCCAGGATCCAGCCTTCTCCGATGGCGGTCGTTTGCTCTTTGTCGGTGAGCGGCGGGGCGAAGTATCGGGGAAGGTAGTCGTTTTCGTCCGTGGTTCTCAGCCAGAGGGCGACGGAGAGGGCGTCTCGCTCGTCGGGGGAGAGTTCCCGGGAGCCGAATTGCTTCTGGATCATCTCGACGTAACGGTGGCGGAAGATCGAGGGGTACACCTCGGCGATGACCGAGCGATCGGGCGGAGGAGTCAGGCCGTCGAAGGGCCAGAAATGGATGCGATCTCGGTGACGGCCGCGCAGCCAGGTCAGCCAGGGGATTCCGCAGTGGGTCGAACGGCCGACGTTTCCAGGGCCGTCCATCCGGAAGACGCTCTTGGCCGACGACGTCCAGCGTTCCGTGAGGCGCAGTGCTCTGGTCGGATAAGCGCCGTACTCGGCGAGGAGCTCTTTCACAGGGACTTCCCGGGTCGGCCAACGCTTCTCGAACCAGTCCAGGAATTCGTCCCACGAGCGGAGATTGTGATCGTTGAGGTAAGTCTCAGGAAACGAGAACGCATGGTCAATGCCGACGATCATTCGCCCGGGCTCGTTCAACCGTTCATCGAGCCAGTGCGCCAAGTCGTGGCGGCTCCAGCGTCCCCGTGGGTCACGAGGGTTCGGGACCAGACGCAGGGGTTCGTCCCGACCCGCAGCTCCGACCTGGATCTGTTGGAGCGGGTCATCCGGGCCGCTTCTGCCCGAGTAGTCAATGCCGATGTGACGGTCAAAAGCGGACTTCATCGGTTCCTTAACCGGATACCGGGTCCTTCACCGAAGGGATGCACTCGCTGTGTATCCAAACGAGCGCCATGGTGAATCCCTCTTTCGAGCTGTAATCCTTCCCGCTCTCGAACAGGGTGTCAAGCTCTTGAGAACTGAGTCCGGCTTTGAGGTTTTCGGGCTTGAGAGGCTCTTTGTAGGTAGAGGGCAAGAAAGAAATCCACAGTCCCCGGTCGCGAGTGATTCGAATCGGGGACATTGCCCTCTTTGGCTTACCTCATGACGGGAAGACTTCGATTGGCGATGGCTGTGCGGCCCTGCGGGCCGAAGGAGCCAAGGGTCAAGGGGCCAATTCCCAAGGCGGCTCCGGAAGCCGAAGGTGCCAAGTTCCAGGGAGACCAAATCCCAAAGGGAAGCCGTCTACCGCGGGGTGTCGAGTTTCCGGGCGATTGTGGCAAAGATCTTGGCGAGTTCCGAGCTTTCCTGTTCCAGAGCCTCTCGTCGGGTCGCGAGCTCTGCGGAGCGACCGACGTCGAGTAAACTCAGCCAGAACCCGCTCTCCCGGGACTCCTTTAGACAAGTTCGAATCCGCACCAGGGAGTCTCTCCGGCTCAGGGCGTTGTCCGCTTCGAGATAGTTGGCGCCGACAGATCCCGACGACCGAATCAGCTGTCGGGAGTCCTCGGCATTGGCGAGTGTCCGTGGAAGCACTTTCACAAACCGCCGCACCGCTCGTGCGAAGGCAAACCTCCGCTGCTTGAGATCTTGTGGGTTCACACCCAATACAACGCACGAACTGCCGGAAACCGCGAAATGTTCTGGAATTTGGAACCTTGGGATTTGGAGCCTCGGGACTTGGAGCCTTGGGACTTGCAGCCTTGGGACTTGGGGCCTTGGGACTTGGGACTTTGCGCTTGCGGCCCGCGAGCGCGAATGGTACGCCCGGCGCGATTCGAACGCGCGACCTTTGGCTCCGGAGGCCAACGCTCTATCCAGCTGAGCTACGGGCGCACCCTGTGAGAACTGCGAGTTTAGCAGAATCGGGCGGGGCGGAGAAGGATCTGAGATTTGGGAGAAAGAATCCCGAATTCCGAATTCAGAATGAGTACATGCGCGGATTGCTGAGTGACCTTGGGGCGGCTCGAGGGGATTAGGGGATTTGCGATTTGGGATTTGAGGTTTTCGATTTGGAAGGCAGGAGAAGCTGGGAGCTGAGAGTCCGAAGCTCGAACGCTCGTGGCGTTCCGGCCGCCGGCCAGAGCAGGGATGTCCTACTCACCCCGGATCGTGGGACAACCGTCCCCGGTTGTCCCACTGCCCCGGAAGAACGAGCCAGGCACCACCCACACCGTCGCCCCAGTGTCGATGCGCCGGCCGGCTTTCCCGGTGGCCGCGACCTAGGCAGCTGGACAAGCAGGGATGCTTGTCCTACCCACGCTGTCACACCGTATAGACTAGTATGGTCAGCCATATGAAGACGACCGTACAGATACCCGATGGTCTTATGAAGGAAATCCGGCAGTTGGCGCATGAGGAGCAGACTACTCTCAAGGAGCTAATGGAGGAGGGGCTGCGCTACGTCATTTCCGAGCACCGACAGCGGGACAAATTCAAACTCCGCAGGGCGAGTTTCAAAGGCAACGGGCTGCAGTCGCACCTCGAAGGAGAGGACTGGAACCGGATTCGGGATCTCGGTCACGAGGGGAGGGGCGCATGATCGCCGTCGACACGAATATCCTGGTCTATGCCCACCGGGAAGACTCAACCTGGCATTCCGCTGCCTTCGGCCGGATCAGAGAACTGGCCGAGGATCGATCGCCATGGGCCGTTCCCTGGCCTTGCATCCATGAGTTTCTGGCCATTGTGACGCATCCCCGCATCTATGCTCCTCCGACGCCGCTCGAGCAGGCCATCGATCAGGTGCATGCGTGGCTCGAATCGCCGGTCCTCGTGCTGCTGGGCGAGACGGAGAACCACTGGCAGCACCTGCGCACCTTCCTCGTGATCGGTCAGATCACGGGACCGCTCGTCCAGGATGCCCGTATTGCCGCTCTTTGCAGGGCGCATGGAGTGTCGGAAGTCTGGACGGCCGACCGAGACTTCAGCCGTTTTCCGGGCCTCAAGGTGAAGAACCCGCTGGTGGGTTAGTGCCTCGATTCGGGGCGTCGGGGCCGGGCGGCGACCGACCGGGGAACTGTCGTCCCGGTCGACTCTTTCCAGCCGCGCGGACGCAACGCTCTACCCCACGCAGCTCCTTTGCGAGGGATGGTCCGCCAGTCGCCCCATCCCGTCTCGGTCGCACCTCGTCGGACTCCGGGCTGCGGAAATCCGGCCCTTTATCGCGACCTGACGGGCGCCTTCACCCCGGCCTGACTTTCTCCGGGGTGAAAGCGCGGGTCGCCGGACCTCATCGGTGTCTCATTGTCGTTTCTCGTCGTACTCATTGGGCGCGCCGGGCGTCGGAACGTTCCCGCCGACCTGCGCTCCGCTGGGATGCGTCTTGGTCAACGCCGTAGTGAGCGTGATGCCGGAGCCGGAGACCTGGGCGCCGGCTGCGTGCGCATACGTGAGCGGCATGGCGACCGTGATCGTAGCGGGGCGGCCGGGGCGTCCCCGAAAACCGGCAGGGAAGCCAAACTGGGTGTCGACAACGACCGCCGTTTCGAAGTTGGCGCCACTGTCGATGTAGATGGTCTGACCCTGGCTGAAGCCGGACACACTTTCGACCGTGATCTCGGTTTCACCTGCAGCGGCCGCCTTGCCCACCTTGGTGGCGCCTGAAGTGCCGACGTGCGAGACGACGGCGGTCTCGAGGTTGGCACCCGTACCGATCCTGATCGTCTGCCCGGCGCCGAATCCGTCCACGTCGGCGACTTTGATATTGGCCGTACCGACACCCGCGTCGGCCGCCAGGGTGGTGGCCGGCTGGATTTGGAAATCGGTGCAGTTGCTGTCGGTGTCGAGGCCGTCCGGAAAGCGTCCCGCACTCCTGTCACTCGCCGCAGGAGGCGCAGGGAGCCACCAGAAGCGTCCGGCCTCGACAGGCGCCGTCACGCTGCAGCCGTCCTCCCCGGCTCCGGAGGTGCCCTGGTAGCCCTCGGCGGCCCAGGGGTCGACGAGGAGGCCGTAGTTGAGGCTGTCGACGACCAGTCCGGCGGCGTCACGCAGCACCATGCTGCCGGCGTGGACCGTGCGCTCCGGCCTTGCCTGATCCTTGACGGAGAACTCGGGTCCTCCGAACCACTGGTCCGGCGCCGGTGTCCCCTGGTAGCCGGCGGTCGTGACCCCCGGGTCCCGCACAACCGCGTCGACCCCATGGTCCTTCGACAGGGGGCTGTCGAGCGTGATGCCGCTGCCGAGAGCCTGGACGGGCTCGTTGCTCGAATGGTCATGCGACGTCGCCGGCTCGAAGCTGATCCCCGTCCCCCGAACACTGAAGGGCATGTTGGAGGCATGGTCGAACTTCAGAGGTTCGGTCAGATCGAGGCCCGTGCCCGCATCCTCCGAATCCGTCAAGGGACCGCGGAAGGTGCTGCGCTCCGAGGCCGTCCCGACGCTCTTGACCGTGACGGTCTCGATCCCGTGTCCCTTGCTGTCGATGTCCAGCCGGATCTTGTCGCCGGCCGAGATGTTTTCGACGGAGGAGACCTTGATATTCGTATCGCCGGCTTTGGCGTCCGCCGAAAGCCACGCCTGCGTGCCCTCCTTGCCGACATCGGTGACCGTGGCCACTTCGTACTGCTCCATGGACTTGGCCACAGCGGGGTAGGTGGCGCCGTAGCCGATGGCGATCTTTTGGCCGACCTCGAAGCCCTTCGCACTCGTGACAGGTACGTTGGTCGAGCCGGCGGGGATCGTGATCACCGGACCCTCCGGGAGCGGTTGCCACAGCGTCGTCGGGCCGGTGGCTTCCGTGCCGACGCCGGCGATCTTGCGGGTCTCCTTATCGGCGCCCGTGCCGATCTCGATCGTATCGCCGGCCTTCATGCCGTCTATGCTCCGGACGTAGATGGTGGTGTCACCCGCCCGCGCGGGGCCCGCCAGGCCGGAGTTGGAGAGGCCGAGCAGGTAGAAGTCACCGGCCGCCAGCCTCGTGCCGGACGGGATCTTCACGGTTGAGAAGATGGGCTGCTGGGCCGGGTGCTCGGTCAGGGTCCAGTTGGAGATGTCCACGTTGCTCTCACCGGCGTTGTAGAGCTCGATGAACGAGTTCGTCTCGTTGGTAGGAGGACCGGAGCTGATGCGGAACTCGTTGATCTTGACCGGGCTGACATTTCGCACTTTCTCGACGGCCGTCTCGGATTGCGTCCGACCGTTCGTCGAGTTGCTCCAGGAGGCGTGACCGACCAGGTCGCCGTTGAAAACCGACCGACCCGCGGTGACTTTGAAGACCGCGCCTGCGCTTCTTCCGGGCGCGACAGGACCGGCGATGGTCTCTGAGGTCCTGGTGGTGCCCTTCACCACGGAATTCCACCCCGTGGGCACGGAGATGCTCAACTGGACGTTCGTCACGGGCGCCCCGGTCGTATTCGTGAACGTCACGGCCGTGTCCTGCGAGGACCCGGGTGAGAACGTCTGAAGTCCGGGCGGAGCAGCCATGGCCGACGACGGCGCCAGGCTCAACCTCTGCACGTCGTAGCGGGCGGCCACGACGTTGGCCTGCACGCGCTGGTCGGTGGCGTCCGAGGGGAAGGTGCCGGCGGCCGTCATGGCGCCTTCATAAAAGGTCCCCTGGGACCCTACGCTGTTGTCGCCGCCGTTGCCCAGGAGGATGGCCCCCTGCTTGCGCATTGGGTCATAGCTGGAGTCGACGCGCGGTCCGTCGAACATGACCGACAGGTCGCCCCGCTGCGCGTCGCCGCCCATCGAGGTCCAGTGGTGCGGTTCGCCCTTAGCGATCGCGGTGACGAAGCGCCAGGCGATGTTTGGCAACTGCACGCAAAGTTTGGATCCGTCCGGGTTGACGCAGCCGACCAGGTTGTTCTCCTGGTCGGTCATGACCCAGGGACCGGGCGGGTTTCCGTGATACCAGGCGGTCGCGTTGCCGTAGTAGGTGGTTTCCATCGTGCCGTTGCCGTCGTCGCGGCTGTCGGTTTCGGCATTGCCGTAGTCGAAGCAGCAGCCGTTGTTGTAGTGATGGCCGCTGATGACCCAGTACTGCCCCTCCGCCTGGTCGTCGACTGCGGTGCCCTTCACGTCATTCCAGCGGAGGCCCATGCCCGGCTCGATGAACACGCCGTAGGCCTTGTGGCCCATGATCGTAATCGGCGCCATGTCGGCGACCGGGAGGTTGTTGAACCCGCCCATGGCCGGGCCGCTGAATCCGCCGCGGGGCGCCTGAACGAGATCGTTGTGCTTGGGAGATTGGTCGTAGATGATGCTGATCCAGCAGTACGTGTCGGCGCAGAACGCATCCTGCGCGGCCGCGTCGGCGTATCCGCCCGCATCCGGGATGGGCGACGCGCTGGGCTGGACGACGCCGATGTCCAGGGTCCGGCCGTCCGACTGGCGCAGAACCTGGTAGAGAGGGCCGTCGTAGGACGCATACAGCGCGCGCGTGGTACTGTGGGCGGCCACGCAAGGGTCGCCGGCAGCGGCGTAGATGTCACACGGGCCTTCTGGCCTGGGCGGAGGAACGTCGGATCCCGCGCCGGCCGGTTGCGCCATCGACAGCCTGGCGCCAATCAGCGTCAGCGCCACTGCGAGCAAAAGGTTGATTCTCGTTCTCATGTTGATCCCCATTTCCTGTCCCGGATTCATTCGGGCATCGTTCTCAAACCTTCCTGAGCCGACGTTCAGACACACCGGCTGACTCAGCACAGACTAGGCTACACGCTCGGCGCAATCAAGAGCCATCGGTGGACAGTTTCATGCTCAGCCCGGTTGTACAAGCGTTGAGTGTCGGTTACTTTGGAGTTGACTTCGGTTGGCGTTTCACCGCCTCGGTGTCGACGGCTCACGTCGCCTTTGGAGCAGTTCTGGCAGGGCTGCAACCAAGCCACGGGAATGATGCGATCCGTCCCGCCTGATGCCAAATTCCCGGAGGAGGTCTGGGGAATGACGAGGAAATTCGACTTGCTCGTGATCGGAACGGGTGCCGCCGCTTCAACCGTTGCGTCGAAATGCCGCAAGGCGGGTTGGAGCGTGGCTATTGTTGACTCCCGCCCTTACGGAGGGACCTGTGCTCTCCGCGGCTGCGATCCGAAGAAAGTGCTGGTCGGCGCCGCCGAGGCGATCGACGCGGTGCGCCGGCTCCGGGGCAAAGGTGTCAAGGCGGACGAGGCCGGCATTGACTGGGCGGACCTCATGCGTTTCAAGCGGAGCTTCACAGACCCCGTACCGCAGCAAAAGGAAAAGTCCTTCGAGGAGGCGGGATTGGCCACCTTCCACGGTCGAGCTCGCTTTACAGGTCCACAGTCCGTTGAAGTGGGGGGAGAGACGCTTGAAGGCCGTCGGGTGCATGTTGCTACGGGGGCAAAACCTGTTGATCTGAAGATTCCCGGCCGAGAACTCATGACGTTGAGCGACCAGTTTCTTGAACTCGATCCCTTGCCCCCTCGAATTGTCTTCGTCGGAGGCGGCTACATCTCGTTCGAATTCGCCCACGTCGCGGTAACGGCCGGAGCGAGAGTGACCATCCTGCAGAAGGGTGAACGTCCCCTGACCGGTTTCGATCCGGACATGGTTGCACTCCTGGCGGAACGAACGAAGAGCATGGGCATCGACCTCCGTCTCCATACCAGGGTGGAGGCAATAGAGAGACAGGCCGGAGAGCTGCTCGTTCGGGCCAAAGCGGGCTCAGAATCACCGACCTTCGAGGCGGACATGGTCGTCCATGGGGCAGGTCGCGTTCCCGAGATTGACGACCTGGACCTCGAGACGGCCGGCGTCGAGTTCGATCGAAAGGGCATCTACGTCAACGAATACATGCAGAGCATCTCGAACCCGAATGTGTATGCCGCCGGGGATGCGGCGGCGGGAGGGCTTCCGCTGACCCCGGTTGCCGGCTTCGAGGCGCGTGTTGCCGCCGCCAATCTCTTGGAGGGAAACCGGCACAGGATCGAGTATCCGCCGATGCCAAGCGTCGTCTTTACCCTTCCCCCTCTGGCGACGGTGGGGCTGCAGGAGAGCGAGGCCGAGGCGAAGGGCTTGAAGTTCGGAATCCGGCATGCCCAGACCTCGAGCTGGTACTCTTCCCGGCGCATCGGCGAGGAATTCTCGGGCCACAAGGTTCTGGTGGAACGGGAAACCGATCGCATTCTGGGAGCGAGCCTTCTCGGACCGCACGCCGAGGAACTGATCAATCTGTTCGCGTTGGCTATTCGCTGCCGAATGACGAGCAGGGAGATCAAAGAATCGATTTTCGCCTACCCGACACTCGGCTCGGACATGGGCTACATGGTGTAGGATGCCCGGTTCGCGTCACACAATCTAGCGAGTAGCCCAGGCGGCCAGGATTCCCGCCACGAACTCGGAGTCTTCGGGACGATCCGTCCGTCTGAATGCGACCCGAAGTGGACGTCGAAAAACAGGCACGACGCATCGCGATCCCGGCCGCTCTCGCTGCGAACGTGACCCGATTGGCCAGACCGGGCCGTGCAGCGGGGTCTGACGCTGTATCGAAGGTACAAAGGACGAAAGTGGGGTCACATGTGCGGCCGCAGCACACAAACAGGAAAGACGCTCATGTGACCATATTTCGCAGGACGGGCTAAGCCACTGAAAAAAAAGTGGCGCGCCCGGAGTGACTCGAACACTCGACCTGCGGATTCGAAGAGCGCCGCGATTCCGACGCGCCCGCACTGAAACCCGCGTAAACACTAGCTCTTCGGATAGTCCGATCTCTCGCCGATACTCGTTTGCACCCCTTTGCATCGGCATGCGTGCGTCACTTTTGCGTCACTCGATTTTCGTTGTGGGTCGGGGCTCGAAGGGTTGCCCGGCTTGCGTCTCAGGTCCGGCAAGAACCTCAACAAGCCGGGCGGTAAGCGAAAGCGAGTGTTGCATGACAACACAGCGGTCGGTTGGCGCGGCATTGCCTTCCGACGTGGCAAGTTTACGTCACCGCCCTGACCTAGACTGTCTTGGCGGGCGACGAGTTCGGCAAGAACGCGGCGCGCGAGGGTAAGCAAGGCGGTAAGGGTTATGAACACGGCAACAGCGAGGCAACGGCATGAGCGGCGGCAACCGGCACCCTGAGCGCCGACCCGGCGCACCCATTCAGCATCGCTTCTCAGCGAAGTGTTCGACGGGCAAGTTGTGCCGCCGGGGCTTTCACTTCATCGCAACCGAGCGCGACCGCGTTGCCGGGTGCAAATGCCGACGTTGCCACAACGAACTTGTGCGGATTCGCCGCGCCGGTCTCGATCCCCGCGACTTCGTCACGCAAGAGTTTTTAGGGGCTCGGCAATTAGTTAACGCTCTTAATGCGCCGCTCTCGCGCGCGATAAATACAGGGGTCTCACCGGCAACAAATTCAACGACTCAATCAACAGGATCGACACGATCATCGACAACAGGATCGACGGGATCGAAGGACTCATCGACGACACGATCACGACGCTCTCTTGTGACTCGACAGGCGAGAAAGATCTTCAAGAGCGAGAAGTACACCGCCGCGTTCGACTTGCTCATTCTCAGTGCCGCACCGACTTCGTTACGCCTTCCGAGAACTGAACTCTTCCAAGGCGTTTTTCTCGAAGCCAGCGACACGATGCAAATGTTGATCGTCTCACCGGCTTTGATGCTTCACGGCGTGAACGTCGGCTTTGTCGACATCGAGAAAGTGAAAAAGCGGGTGAGGCGAATTCTTTCGAAGATCGGTCTTCGTTTCGAAGATTTTCGCCTTCAGGTTTGCGAAGTTCGAAAAGACATCTTCGGTGTCCGTTGCGACGACTATCACGCCGCCTTCGCCGATTATTGCCCGCCGGGCTTTACCGTCGGCGGCTGGAAGTTCAAAACGTCGATCTATTTCAACGGCGAGGGTGAAACGATTGTGCCGTATGACAAGGGCATCGAAGCACGGCGCGACGGTTTCGACTTTGGGCGTGTGCTTCGCCTCGACTTCCGTTCTTCGCTCGTTGCCGGTGAAACTCTCGACGACGCCCTCTTGAATCGCCTTCTTGCCCGCCTTCATTCACTCGTGCCCGAGATGATCGAAAAGATCGCACAAGGCACCGTCTAAACGCCGTCAAGTCGTCAAAGGCGGCGTGAAAGGGAAACACACACGCCCTCACCCGTTCGTCGCCTCGCCGAGCTCTCAGGGTGGCTTCTTCGGGCTTTTCTTCTCGCCGAAGCTCGCGATTCACTTCTCGCCCGCCTTTATCAACTCGTGCCCGGCATCGTCGAAATGTGCGCTCAGCGCCGCTTGAGGGCGGCGTGATCAGCGACGAAGGCAAACCCTCGGGCGCTTGGGGGCAACCGGTTTCACGGGGCACTGAGGCTCGGTTGCCGGGGTGTTTCGACCCGACGACTTGCTTCTTGCTCTTGTTGCTCCGTCTGTCGTCGATCAGGCTCAAGCCATTGTGATCAATTTCGATGCGCGGATCGGCGACGGGAAAATCAGACGATTTACAGAAATCGTGTGGCTTCTGATCTTCGCCTCGTTATACTTGTGGTCCAAGGTGCACTATCCCCAAATCATAGCGAGGCGTGCCGGGCAATGGCGGCGCGATCCGCCGCTCGCCTGTGCCGAAAAAGGGGTGGACGCGGATGAATGAACAAGAAATCAGAGAGATCGTCGGCGAAGTCGACCGACAAGCGAAGTTCGGGCTCGCAACTCTAAGCGTGTCCAAGAAGGAAGAGCCGAACAAATGGGTCGTTCGGCTTGAACATGTGGGGTCAGGTGAGAGATTTGAGATCGTTCTCGGCGAGCATCCGCTTGGACCCGGCGGCGTCTTGAGGGATGCTCTCACTCGGATCAACGACGAACTCACTCGACGGGGAAAGATTGCGAGCATGAAGTTGTCGAACCCGGCCTCTTACGAATTCCCCTTCGTGCCCAAGATCGGCGAGCTAGTGCGAACGAAAGCCGGGAAGGAAGGCCGAATCCGCGAAGGATATTTCTTCGGCGGGAAAGGCGGGAAAGGCGGGGGCGGATACAAGATTACGTACGAAGTCGAAACAGACGCGGGCGAAATTTTCATCGTCGGTGACCTCGACCTCGAAAAACCGGCTGACAACTGATTCGCCGTTCGTGAAATCACTTTCTCTTCTCGTCGATCCGCCGCAAATGGTTGTGGCACCTTCGCAAGGACCACAAGAGAACGGACACATGTTTCGGGCAAACGATTCATCGAGGCGGCATGAAAGACCAAAGACCCCCGTTCAAGTTCGATCTTTCAAAGATCTTCGACCGCATGCGGCGTTTGCCGAAAGCGATCGACGGCGTCACGATCAACCTTCCGTTTGTCTCGGTCTCGGTGAAGCCGGATGACCTCGAAAAGCAAGTCGCTCGCCGAGGTCGTGATCCGCATGGCCGACCGGCGAGTTCTCAACGCCTTCGAGTGCTGTGACGACTGTATTGACCGGGCGCTCGCATCGCTTCAGGAGATTCGCCGTCTTCTCGTCGACAACCAAGTCCGGCTTGCTGATCACGCCGACGGCGCACTGTACCTTCTTCTTGAAGCCATGGCCGAAGGCATTCGGCAATTCGCGACGTTCGAACAACGGCTGAATGCTGATCCCGAGACTCGAATCCGATTCCATCCTCAGCGGCGACAAATGTACTTCGCCGCGTTGGAAATGCTTCGGGCTCATTTGCATCGAGTCTTGCGACAAGTTGCCGAGATCGCCTCGGTGAAGATTCCGAAGATCGCGGACCACATGCGGTATGACGCGGCGTGGCAAATCGAGGCGTATATTCCGCCCGCCTTGCCGCCGACCGACGAGGCGAGTTCAGCTTCAGATCAGTACACCCTCGGTGCACGCCCGTTCTCTCATAGCGTCAAAACGCGGCGAAAATCTGATCACACACGCCGGGCAAACTCGCCCGGCTTTTCTTTGCCCGCCCAAACCTAAAAACACACCCGTTCGTGCATAACTAACTTTGTGCGCCGATTTGGTCATTCAAACGATTGTTTCGCAATTGAAAGGTGAAGAAAAGGATGCAAGCAATACAAATCAAACCGCCCGCGACGTTTCACACCGGTCGAATCGCTTGCGGTTTCGTGCGGAACATCGAGGTGACGGCATGAGCTTTATTCGAAACATCAGAAGAGCGAACAAGCGCCGGGCGGAGCAAGCGAACGAGCGTCGACAGCGGTTTCGGAAAGATCACGACAGTCTCAGAAAAAGGTGGGTACCAGACGCACCGAGATACCGATGCCCGAAGAGATGCCGTACGTTGAAGACAGGCTCGATGTGTCGAGCTTTCACGGTCTGACGGGTGTGACCCTCCGCGATCTTGCCGACGTGAAGGATCAACACGCGCTTGCCGAAGAGCACGCTTGTTGCATCGTGTGTGCGCCGATCCCGGCGTACTCCGAGCGATGGAACGACGTCGCCGAAGCGCTTTCGCACAAGTTTCACGCGAGGGTATGCCGAAGAGGTCGGGCTCGACGATTGGCAATACCATTTCATCGCGATCACCGACTTCGAAGCGTGCAAGGCGCATTATGCGAGGCATCAGTCGATCGTGGTCGAGTTAAATCGCGAGAAGAAAACGGTCGCCGTCGGTCTCACATTTCACGGCGGTGTACGAGCTTCAGCACATGATACCCGAAACCGATGCTGAGGCGGTCGCTCAATCGCTCGCCGACGCCCTCTTCGATTATCACGTCGGCGTCGTGGTCGAGGGTCGAGAAGAGACGGGCGGCTTCAGTCCGATGTGGCTCGGCATGTACACGTTCTTTGTCGATCACAAAACCGGCGATCTCGTCTATCGCGGCTTCGCCGATTGGGATCACCCGTGCACCCCGATGACCGACGAAGAGCTTGCCGAAATCAAGAGCGTCGACGCGCTTGCGGAAGAGACGGGTGTGCATGATTACGGATCGTGGACGAGCGAATGCAATTGAAAAAGGGTGCTCAACCTCAGAAGGGCAACGAAAGAACTCACTTGAAGTGCAAGGCTCTGAGCACCCTCAATTTTGGATATGAGCCCGGCAACCTCAGAAGAAGAACGAAAGAACTCAAAAAACGTTCAAGGCACTGAGCACCCTCAGGCGAAAGAAAAATGGGAAGAAGAAAAGATTTTGCCCCAGAAGGACATGACACGCACGCCGACTTTCCACCGTACGCCGACGGGCGATGTCGCGAGTGCTCGCGCCTGTCGGCTCGGAAGTACCGCGAGGCGAACCCCGAAAAGGCGCGCAAAGCGGCGAGAGACTATCAACGCCGACAGAGGCAAAAGGAAAAGATCGAGGCACTGAAGCACGGCGAAGAAGAAACGGCGGGGAAGGTCGAGAAGTCGCCCCAAAAACCGAAGCTCGCGGCACACATGAGGAAGGTCAAGGCGGCACGCAAGATTCTTGCGCGAAGGTTCGCCCGACCGAAGACGCCCGAGTCCATCATGAAGGTCGTTGCGAACGATGAGTACAAAGGCAACAGAGATGCCGACAAATATCGCCGGGCGATCACGGCGGTCGTTAGAGTCATCGCGCATCTGATAGCTGACCTTGATCATGACAATGGGCTCTTGCTGATTCTTCGAACGCACCGCGCACCCGAGCACGCAATCGAGCAAACCGAACTCCTTCTCGAAGGGGCGAGCCTGTTCGTCAACGATCACCTGTTCTTCAACGGGCGAAGATTGAACGAGAACGGCGATTTGAATCTCGCCTTATTCGAAGCCCTGATCAAACTATTGACCGATCGCGCGAAAGAATCGGCAAAGAACATCGAGCCGGGCGACGATCATGAGCCGCGAAAAGCAACGACTTCGCTCACTTTCAACTGAAAATCGAAGATGCCGATACCGAACATCGGCATGCACTGAAAATGCAATGAACAAAAGTGATCGGTCCTAATCAACAAACCGTCACTTGAGGCACCTAAAATGAGCGATGACCGGCGGGCAAAGTGTGCAAAAAGAAACAGGCCGAAAGATGAGCAAAGAGAGACGGCACATACTCAAAGCCGCGAGAGTCTTGAACAACGTGACTCAGAAAGAACTCAGCGACGAAACGGGCATCCACATCGCGAGAATCCGACGCCTAGAATCGCGGCAATTCCCGATGCGAACCGACGAGGCGAACAAGCTCGGCGAAGCACTAGGCGTAAGCCCTCAAGTGCTGTTAGACGACGAAGGCTGACGAATGGAAAGGGTCAAGCTGATCGAGCACCGATGCATATGCGGCAACGAGATCTCGCACGAGATCGAGACCGAGATGGGCACGACGCTCGGAAGATTCTGTCGGGAGTGCGCGTCGAAGAACCTCGCGATCCTGAGAGCCGACAGCCATGAGCGAGAGAAAAGGCAAGAGCAAGCCAATGGAGCGAACGAAGCGAACAAAGGCAACTGAAGCCCCCAACGGATATATCGACCTGAAGGCGGCGGCGAAGTATCTCGGCATGAGCCGAAGATGGATGTTCACGAACCTCGAACAGTTGCCCCATTACCGGATTCCGACCGGGTCAACCGTGAGGCTCAAGTTCAAGAAGTCGGAACTCGACGGGTACATGAGGAAGAACAGGGCGAACTGAGAAATGAACAGGATTCACACGGCGATCAGGCAATCGCGCTCGACCATATCTCAGCAAGGCGAGAAGAGCACCGGGCAACCGAGAGCGACCGGCACGCAAGCCGCGCTCAGCGCCCCGTCAAGCCGCCGCGAGGGTAAGGCAAAGGGAAACGTCACGGGTAAGACGACGGGGCGCACAACGGGGCTCAAGGGCATGCTCGAACCGAGCACCGCGAGAAGGAAAGCGCACGGGCGAAAAGATCCCGGCGAACACCGGGACATGACCGCCCCAACCGAGAGACGAAGATCGAAGAGCGCACACCGAGAGACGAGCGCCTCAAGCACCGGGCGAGACATCAGCACCCGAAGTGAGAGACGAAGCACCGGGCGAAGCACAAAAGACGATCACGGGGACAACGCCGCCGCAAGTGAGAGACGAAGCATAAAGCGTACACACGGGGACAACGCCGCCCGCCCCCTGTCGCCGAGACACCTCGACCCTGATCGAGCGCCGCTCACCGAATCCGAAGGCACCCGGCACAGCGAAGGCGCTGAGATGCTGATGAACACTGACTCGGGCACGCCGGGCACTCGTCAGGCGAGACTCGATGCGTCGACATCTGACGCACAAACGACGCACGAGGCATTCGACGCCGGGCGAATCCTGATCGACGCATCCCAAAAAACCAAACCGAAGCCCCCCAAACCTAAACTCGCCCCACGGGCTCAATTTTCTAGAATTTTTGGGTCGATTTTCTCGAATATGCACGGGCTCACGAAGCACGTGTCGAATATGCACGGGCTCACGAAGCACGTGTCGAATATGCACGGGCTCGATCTCGGGGTGAACCTCAAAGCAATAGTGCCGATCAACCGCCGGGCTGTTAGGCTCTCGCCCCAACCGGAAGGTCGCCCGTGATGGCAAAGCTCGGGAATCTTCACAACCGCAACATTGACTGGGTCGACGATGTTTTCGACATGCTTGCGCTCGGGGTCCAAGTCTCGCGCTCGGCCAACCGGGCCGCCCAAATGTCGAAGCTCAACGCCCGCCGCCTGAAGAAGAAGCTCGGGACGATGAACGGCGCGCAAGAGGCATTGCTTCACACCTATCAACTCGCGCTGTTCGTCGTGTATCAGGGGATTCAGTCGATGCTCGAAACCGGCGGGGCGGTCGTGACCGATCCCGAGACCGGGCATGTCGACGTACACCCGGCGTTGCCGAAGGTCAAAGAGTTCATGACCATTGCCAAAGACGCGGCAAAGGCAATCGGCGAGAGGAAGAACGCATCTTCGAACGAAAGCTCGCCTGAAGTCGACACCGCGACGGAACTCGACCGGCAACTCCGCGAACTGACGAGGATCGCATGACGGCAACGACGGCAAAGGCACCGGCACCCGTGATTCTCGAACCGCATGCCGACGACGTGCGCCGGGTCGCCGCATCTCGCGGCATGGGAATCGACGATGCGCGACAGGCGCTTCGGCGGATCGATCCGTTTACGTTCCTGAGCCGGGCACCCGAAACCCTGTACGACCCCTCGCCCTATTGGGCGATCACTTTTCGGCTTGCGTACGGGCTCGGGCTCGACTTCAACGAGTCGCTGATCGGGCACAAGTTGACCGGATACCCGGCGGCGCAACTCCCGCGCAAAGAGTTCGCCAAGTTCGTCGGGTGCATCGGTCGGCGCGGGTGGAAGTCCGAATCGGGGCTGTTTGCGATGACGTACGAGACCGCAACCGCAAAATGGCACCTCTTCGCGAAGAAGAAACTTCTCAAGCCCGAGACGTTCACGATCCCGATTCTCGCAACCGAGCTCGATCAGGCGCGCGAGATCCTCGAACGGGGCAAGAACATGTTTGCCGAAGTTCCGGCACTCGCGAACCGGATCTCTAAAGAGACCCGCGAATATTTCATCCTTCAGGCAACGCGCGAGTTTCCGAACCCGATTCGGATTCAGGCATTCGCCGCCAACTATAAGACGACGCGATCCCGCCCGACCCCGTTCGTGCTGATCGACGAAGCCGGGCTCTTGCCGACCGAAGGGCACATCACCGGGAAGATGATCGTCGAAGCCCTCGAACCTTCCATGGCGCAATTCGGGCACACGGCTAAAATGTGGATCATCTCTACCCCCCTCAAGCGGCGGGGCATTTTGTGGGAGCATTACGTCCACCGCCACGAAGACCCCGATTGTTTGTTCGTACAAGGCGCGTCGACCGACTTCAACCCGACCCTCATCGGTTCGCCCATCATCGAGCGGGCGCGGCGAGATCCGGTCTATTACTTGCGCGAGTACGGGGCGCAATTCTCGGCGACCGCGCGAAGTCTCATTGATCGCGAATGGTTTCTCGCCAATTGCGTGCGGGAGTTCGGCAACTTGCCGCCCAACCGCGAGCACGACTGTCTCGGGGCGGTCGACCTGTCGGGCGGAAAAAGCGCCGAGCACGCCGTCGCCATCGGGCATCACGACCGCGAGCTAGAGCGGTTCATCATCGACGCCGTCTTCGGCTTCCGGGACGCGAGCCCCGAGTCGGCGATCAAGACGATTGCGGAGCAATGCCGACAGTTCGGCGTCACGCGGATCACTGGGGATCACTATCTCGCCAACTATGCGCCGACGGAGTTTCGCAAGCACGGGATCATTTTCGAGCCCCTCAAAGAGACTCAGGGCGCAAACCGCGCCTATCGTGCCGCCCGCCCGTACATCATGAGCGGTCGCGTCGAGTTTCCGAACGAAGAAAAGGTTGTCAATCAGGCGCTCACGCTGGAAGAAGATGAAGAGGGAAACATCGGATCACCCGAGAAGCGAACGCTCGGCGATGACCGCGTCAACGCATGCGCCTCGCTTGTCGTGTTCGCGTTTTCGCCCCAAGGTCAACGCGGTCGGTCAATTTCGGGCTCGGCGCTCTCGCCCGAAGAGTTGCGTGAGGAATATCTAGCGGCGAAGTCGGACCCGACCGGCTTCAATCGCATCTCGGGCTCGACGAACAAAAGCCGGGCGACCGCGTACATGCGCCGCCGTGGCGTGCCCGAATGGGAACGCGAACGCGAAGCCGGGCGCACCGTCGTCGCCGCCGAGCCCGTCGCCGAAGATCCCCGTGAGAGATTCAGACAGGGGGGCGGCAACGAGCATCAAAGCGAGCCGATTGTGTACAAGCCGGGCATCGGTTTGAGCCGGGAGCCAGGCGGCGAGGATG
Organism: uncultured Acidobacteriota bacterium; assembly: GCA_963823995.1. Classification (GTDB taxonomy): domain Bacteria; phylum Acidobacteriota; class UBA6911; order RPQK01; family JAPXNP01; genus JARRKC01. The sequence continues at coordinate 919,405 of CAWGNQ010000005.1, read as the reverse complement.
AAGAATCATGACGATGCACATTGACGATCTGGAAACGCTGTTCGACGCGAGTGTTGAACGACAGATGAAGCGCCGCCGGGAAATCCGAACGGGGCGCATTCTCGACCCTATCGAAAAGTGGATGGTCGAGCACGGGCGGCACACAACCGACGAGCCTGATCTGGTGAAGGGTCGCCCCTGTCAAATCACGAGCGAAGGGATGATCATCATCACGCGATTCTGATGAAAGGCGAAAACGAGAATGAACCGTCAAGAACTTCTGAGCCTGATGCACTCAGGCAAGCAAACACCCGCGACGCACCCGGCACTCGATCCGGCACCCGACGAGGTGCACTCGATCCTGAACAAGCACCCCGACCTGATCGACGAATGGCAAGGTTTACACCGCGACCGCAACGTTGTCGACAACGGGCGCGAGTTTGTCTTCGTGTGGCATACGTCGAACGCCGCCGAGCGCATTCAGGCGCGTGCCCTAGTCGATGCCGGGCACATCGACTTGAGCCCCGAGCAAGAGCTCATGATCAAGCCCGAGCTCACCGCACCCGCCGCCATCTCGGCCACAACCGAGATCGCCGAGAAGCACGACGAGATCGCCGAAGACATCGGGCGCGCCGAAAACGCCGAGCGCGCTCTCAAAGTTGCCGAAGCCCGTCTCGCTCAGGCGAGCGCCGACGCCTATGCCGACGAGTACCGCGCCCGCCAACAAGCCCGCGAGGCATTCGAGATTGCTCAGGGTACGCTCGAACGCCGCCGGGAAGAGCTCAAGGCGCTCAACGACAAGCGGGACACCGCCGCAAGGCGGGAAAAAGAACGGGCATTCGAGGCGAAAATCGCCGAGCGCCTTGCCCCGGCAATCGCGGCATACAACGAGAAGATCAGGGGGGCATTTGAGGCATTCTGGCGGGACATTGCCGACGGCGAGTTGCTGAAAGAGCTCTCGAACGCCGCCCCGGATAATTCCAGCTTTTTACCGTATGTGGATACCGGCAACTCAACGGCGGTGTCGGTTGCGTCGGTTGCCTCGCCGGGGGCTTCGCTTGCCGATGTGTCGCGGGCGGTCGAGTCGCAAATCGGAACCCAAGACGCCACGGCATCGAGTGAGCGCCTGAAAGAGTTGCTCACCCTGAAGTCGGTCGTGCGCCTGGAATACCGCATCGACCGCGCGCTGTCCGGCACTTTTGAGGGTCGGCGGCTCGTTGGAAAGATCGAAAGGATACGCCGATGAACCGAATGACAGAACACCTCGACGGGCGAAACCCTGAAGCCGACCGCCGCGACCGCGTACAACTTGCGAAACTGAAAGAACTCGCGCCCGACGTATATGAGGCAATTCGAAACGCGCCGACAACGACGGCGGCGCTCAACCTTTTGGGCGAGCTCGAAGACCGCGTGATCGCCTCGCCGTCGATCTCGCCGGATGTGCGCACGAGCTTGCTGTCATACATCGTGTGCTTGGCGGCAACGTACGAAAGCGCCGGGGCGGGTCCAAAGTTTGAACGATTGCCGGATTCAAGATGGAAATTGTGACGGGCGATTTACAAGGGGCAAGAGATCGGATCGCGCGCAACGTTCGAACGTTAACGTTTTGAAAAAAAGGATTTACGACATGTCGAATCAATCGGTTGAATTAGTTCAGTTGCTTCAGTTGCCGCAACCCGTAAGAGATTGGCTCATGCGCACGCTCGGCGTCACGGTGCCCTCTCAAGTCGACGCGAAAGACTTGCCCGAGCTCGCGGGCGATCTCGCGACAATCATCAAGCTCGTCACCAACAGCGACGCGGATCGCAACCTCAAGCAAGAGGTCGTGAGTCAGCTTGCCAACCTCAGCATCGAAGTGAAGCGGGTCGCCTCTCGCCGCATGCCGGGCGTGCAATTCGCACCCGGCGAACGGTCGAGCTTGAGCGCATGCAAGACCCTCGGGCGTGTCGGGGCGATGAAGGCGGGGCTTCAGGGGGTGACGGTAAATGAGTAAGGCCGCGAGCTTCGTCAACTTGGGTTACGACGGGAACGAGAAAGGCGCTCGGGATCTCATTCACCACGAGCTTCGCGTGTGCCCGGATAACGCCGTGCGGCGGCGATTCCATGTGAATGAAGCGCCGGTTGAATTGCAACATATCCGGCGCGAACTGGCGACAGTCGCCGCCGATCCCAAAATGAGCCCGCAAGAAAAGCGCTCGGCGACTCAACTTTTGGGCGACTGGTCACAATCACTCAGGCGGGTCATGCGAGGCGATTTCTGAAAGGTAAGAGCATGAAAATCTTCGTTGATAAGCCGGGCGAGAACCTCGGCGACCATTTGAACCTGTATCGGGGCGACGGCGTTGTGTCGCTCAGCCCGGAAGACGTAAGCGAGTGCCGGGCGTACACCGTCGAACATCTCAAACTCGAAGCCGAACTCGCTCGGCGATACGTCGAAACGGATGACCCGAAAGTGATCAACGCACTCGCGCCGATCACTGTCGTCGACGATCCCGAAGTCGAAATTTTGCCCGATCCCGGCGGCGAGCCCGTCGACGATTTTGACGACGACGACGTCGTTGTCGCCTGAGACCTCGCCCGCCGTACGCCGGGCGAGAGGCCGCCGATGCCTTTTCCGGCGGTTCGGGGTGTGCGGCGCGGAAGGCGGGGCTTGTGCCGCGCCGCCGCCCCCCATAATTTTGAGTTTGCCGCCGGTTTTGTGAGCCGTCGGCGGCAATGGGGGCGGGTGCCGCGCGATGTACCCCCATCCGGCACCCGCTCGACTTCTTACAATGCTTGCTCAAGAGCTCGGTACTTGAGACTTACCCCGCAACCCCGCTTCTTGCCCCCGTCACGAGGCACGGGCCGGGGTTCCCTTGGCGTTGGGTCGGGCTCGATGTGCGACGACTTGACGGCGCGCTCACGGGGCTCGTGCATAATTACTTTCGAGGGCGGCGGCGAACACCTGAGGAAGCATGCCGATCAACATTGAGCCCGTTGTGCTCTCGCGCCGCCCGAAAGAGTTTTGCCGGGGCGCGAACATCAATCTCGACGTGACGATCAACCGAATCGCCGTTGTGCTCTCGCCCCCCCTTTTGATTTGACTTGCACCATATTGCACTGAATTGCATCTTCTGATATTCTGTTGCCCTATGGCAAAGACGACGAAACGGGGCAAGGGAACTGAGATCGAGAAACTGTTGACTTACGCGGATGTTGTCGAGATCACTCAGTTGAGCTTGCGAACAGTGAAGACCCTCGTCAAGCGCGGTGATCTTGAGCACACCCGGCTCGGCAACTCGGTGCGGTTTACGAGGGAACAGGTTGCTCGGTGGATCGAGCGCAACACGAAGAAGGGGTCGGGGGGTGAGCAATGATCACGAGATTCTTCGTCAAACGTGCGCCGCTCAGGGTCGTGCGTCGGCATGAAGACGGCGACACCTTGCGCACCGAGATCTTCGACGAGAAGAGCCTTGAATGGCGAGACGCCGGGGGCGTGTTTTTGAGAATCTCGGGCATGGGCGGCGATGGCGATCAATGGCAAGAGATCACGCTTCGACAGGCGCGCGAGATCATGGGTGTGATGATTCCCGAGCACTTCACTCGGGCCGACGAGAAGGGGGGCGAATAGTGGCGAGTGCAACAAGAGACGGTATCAAAGTGACGGCGTACTTCCGCGACGCAAGCAATACCCGGCGGCGAATGATCAAGTCGTTCGCAACCGAAGCCGAAGCAATTCTTGCTCAAGCCGACGCCCAAAAGCGCATGAATCAGGGGCTCGAACCTTTTCCCCCGAAGACGCTCGTCGAGATCGAGACGGCGAAACCGACCCTGAGCGAATACTTCGAGACGGTGCACAAGCCGAGACTCGAACAGGATCTCAAGCACACCTCGTTCGTCGGCGTGTGCACGCACTTCGATCTTCACATTTTCCCGTTCTTCGGCAAGACGCGGCGGCTTGATGAGATCAGGGGCTCTCACCTCGAAGACTTCGTCCGGCATCTCGCCGCGAAGGACACGACGAACAATTACAAAAACGCCGAGCCGACGACCCTCTCAAGGTCAACGATCCATCGCATTCTGTCGAGCTTGTCGAAGCTCGTGAAGAAGGCGGCAATCGAGCACAAGTTCTCGAACCCGTTCACCGAGATCGACACGGGCGAACTCAGGAAACTCGGCAAGGCGAAGCCCGCCGAGACCGGCATCGAGTTCTTCCCCGAGACTGAGTTGAACCGTCTTCTGAGCGCCGCCAAGGCGTACGACACCGAGAAGGGCACCGAGACCTTTGTCGCGATCCTCGCGGCGGCTCACGGGGGGCTCAGGGCGGGCGAACAGGCGGCGCTGAGATGGTCTGATCTCGACTTCGAGCGTGACATCATGACTGTCGCCCGCAACTATACGAAGCGCCGATTCACGACGCCGAAGAGCGGCTCGAAAAAGACTGTCGAGATGAGCCCGGCGCTCGTCGCCGAGCTTCGGGCTTATCGCTCTCGGCAACGAGAGAGATTCTTCGGCCTCGGTCGTGAGCTTCCCGAGTTGATCTTTGCGAGCCCGCACGCGCTCGACAAAGACGCCGGGATCGCGAAGGCGCACGCGAAGACCCCGCTCGATTTCAACACTTTCCGCAAGACGCATTACAAGAGCGTGATCGAGCGCGCCGGGCTCGCGTATCGCAATTGGCACGCGCTGAGACATACATCGGCATCGGTGCTCATCGCTCTCGGCTCGCCGCTCGCCGTCGTCTCTCGTCACCTCGGGCACAAGTCGACCGACATCACCGAGCGTTACTATCACACGACGAAGGGCGCAATCGCACAGGGCTTGAGCCGAATGCCGACAGGCGACGCACCGACGGCGGTCAACGGATAATCGCCGCCTGAGTCACTTTTGCGTCACGGCGAAGAAAAAAACGAGAGGCGAGTCAAAAGCTCGCCTCTTTTCTTATCCGGTAAATAACTGATTTATCAAAGGTTGGGGTGGCGCGCCCGGAGTGATTCGAACACTCGACCTACGGATTCGAAGTCCGACGCTCTATCCATCTGAGCTACGGGCGCGTGGGCTTGATTCTAGACCATCCGGCTCAGATCATCCAGATTGCGGTCGAATTCCTCGTTGCGTTGAAGAATCTCGCTCCTCAGAGGTAGTCTGAGAAGAAGCTTCCATTTTCGAAGTCAACTCAATTCAGTCCGCTGAGAGCCGAAAGGAGAGCCCAGAAATGCGTATGTTACTTTTCGTCACGATGCCGAACGAGCCGTTCAACACGCTCGTCAAGAACAAGCAGATCGGTCCCATCATGCGAAAGATCCTTGACAACCTGAAGCCGGAGGCCGTCTATTTCACCGAGGACATCGGCAGTCGGGGACTCGTGGCGGTCGTTGATGTGGCCGACCCGTCCCGCGTTCCCGTGCTCGCCGAGCCGTTCTTCCTCAACTTCAATGCCGAATGTCGATTTCGGATTGCGATGACTCCCGAGGATCTCGAGAAGGCCGGTCTCGACGATTTGGGACAGAAGTGGGGCTGAGGCGTTAGCCTCGGCGACATGCCGGACGGGTCAGAGGCGATTCCACGCAACAGCGCAAATAACGCGAAAACGCAAAGGGCCTTTTTCGTTGAAGCATCCTCGTAGCCTTTGCGTGGGATTGCGTAACCGGGTCTTTAAACCGTTCTTCGACGCCGCCGGCTTCTCACTCGCCGGCGAGCTGGGCGGAGAGCGGAATCGGTTCCGTGAATCGGGCGCGGCCGGGCGCGAGGTGCGCGGCAGGGCAGGGAGTCGACAACCGTACAGGGGGTCGCTCATTTCATTCGCGTTCTGATCTGTGGCAGGGCGCGGGCTAAGGGCTTTCCTCGATTCGGGAGGGACTGGTCAGATTGATGACCTCGTCCGCCGCTTCTTCAATCTGGCGGTTGGTCATGTTGATGATCGGGAAGCCCTCCCGCCGATAGAGCCGGCGGGCCGTCTCCACCTCCTCGACGATCAGCTCGGGGTTGGTGTAGGCCGATCTCGGGCCGATGCGCAACCCCTCCTGACGCCGCTGGCGGTGGGACAGGAGCTGCATCGGGTCGATGGTCAGGCCGACGATCCGGCCGCGGTCCGCCCGCAACAGCTCCGGCGGGACCGGGAGCTCGTGAACGATGGGGACGTTGGCGACCTTCCAGCCCAGGGTCGAGAGGTATATGCTCAGCGGCGTCTTGCCCACCCTGGAGGGTCCGACCAGGATGAGCTCGGCCTCGCCGAGCTCGTCGATCTTCTTGCCGTCGTCGTGCAGCAGTGTGAACTCGATGGCTTCGACGCGCTGGAAGTAGTCTTCCCGCAACTGTCGATACATGCCGGGACGGCCCAGCGGCCGCTGCCCGAGCTCCGAGGTCAGATGGCCGAGGAGACGGCCGATCAGATCGATGGCCACCACGTTCCGCTCGCGAGCCCGATCGATCATGGCCCGGCGCAGCTTCGGATCGACCAGGGTGTGCAGAATGGTGCCCCGCTCGCGGCGCGCCGTCTCGACGGCCTCGAAGACCTGCTCCTGGGCGAGGACGTGGGGAATCACCCGAACCTCGACCGCTACGCCTGCGACGAACTGCGCCAGGGCGGTTCGGGCCAGCTGTTCACCACTGGCGCCGTAGCCGCCGGAGACGATCAGGATCGGTCCAGGTCGAAACCGGGGTCTTCGGGGCATGGCTCAGATCAGTCCCACCTCCCGGCCCACTTCCGCGAAGGCCCGGATCGCCCGGTCGAGCTGATCGCGGGTATGGGCTGCCGACAGCTGCACGCGGATCCGCGCCTCGCCGCGCGGGACGACGGGATAGCTGAAACCGACCACGAAGATCCCTCTCTCATTGAGTCGACGGGCCATTTCCACTGTAGGCGCTTCGTCGCCGATCATGATGGGGACAATGGGATGGATCCCTTCCTGGATCCGGAACCCTGCGTCGGTCATGTTCTGCCGGAAGTACCGGGTGTTCTTCTGCAGCTTCTCGACCAGATCACGACTCCGCTCGATCAGTTCAAGCGCCTTGATGGAAGCGGCGACCACGGGCGGCGCCACGGAATTCGAGAAAAGGTAGGGACGCGAGCGCTGCCGCAGAAGATCGACGATTTCCCGCCTGCCCGTCGTGAAACCGCCCGATGCCCCGCCGACGGCTTTTCCGAGCGTGCTCGTGATGACGTCGATCCGTCCCTGGACCCCGAAATGCTCGGGCGTCCCGCGGCCGGTCGCGCCGATGAATCCGGTAGCGTGCGACTCGTCGATCATGACCATCGCCTTATAGCGCTCGGCCAAATCGCAGATCTGCGGAAGCGGCGCCAGATCGCCGTGCATGCTGAAGGCTCCGTCCGAAGCGATCAGGCGGATCCGCATCTCCGCCGATTCCTTCAGGCGCTGCTCCAGCTCAGACATATCCGCGTGACGGTAGATCTTGCGCTGGGCCTTGCACAACCGGACTCCGTCGATGATGCTGGCATGGTTCAGCGCATCGCTGATGACGACGTCGTCGGGTCCGAGGAGGGTCTCGAAAAGACCCCCGTTGGCATCGAAACACGAAGCGTAGAGGATTGCGCCGTCCATCCCGAAGAAATTTGCGATCTTCTCCTCCAGCTCCTTGTGGATGTCCTGCGTGCCGCAGATGAACCGAACCGACGCCATCCCGTAGCCCCGGCGATCCAGGGCTTCTCGGGCGGCGGCGATCAGCTCGGGGTGATCGGCCAAACCGAGGTAATTGTTCGCGCAGAGGTTGAGCGCCTCGCCCTCCGGAGTGTCCACCCGGGCGCCTTGTGGGGAGAGGATCAGGCGTTCCTCTTTGTAGAGTCCTTTGGAGTGGATCTCGTCGAGTTCTGACTGGTAGATCGTTCTGACCTGGTCGGTGTACATCGATCTTGGGCTCCTCGTCGGGTTTCGGGTTTCGGGTTCCGGGTTCCCGGTCGCTGCCGGACTGCAAATCCTTCTCCCAGCTTATCTTTCTTTTGGATGAAAGAGTAGATCGGAGCGTCGGCCGCCCCTCCGGGGCTTGGGGCACGGTGGGGGATCGGGCCGCGCCCAGGACTCGAAGTCCTGGGCTAGAGTCGGGATGTCCCTCCGGGACGCCCATAATCCACGGGACGCCGCAAGCCCCGGGACGTACCGGAGCGCCGGGGACACCTGTAAGCCCCGGGAGGCCCGCAATCCCCCGGGCGCCGCGCCGAGGCATCGGGTAACCCCGGAAACGCGGCCCGACGACCTGGCAACCGTGAAACCATAAATCCTCCGGTTTTGGGCGCGGGGGGCGGCAAACCGGCACGCTGTCAGCGCCGGAGGCGCTTCCCGATGCTAGCCCAGGAGTTCACTCCTGGGTTTCGGTGCGGTATAAACCCACCCAGTCCCGGAGGGGCGACCGGACCGAGATCGAAAGGAGCGGGCAGATGGGCCACACCTACGTCATTCAGACCATTCACTGCGTTTTCAGCACTCAGGGACGGGTCAAAGTGCTGAGCCCCGAAATCCGAGAGCGATTGTGGCCCTACATGAAGGGAATCTGCCGTGAACACAAGCTTACGGCCCTCGAAGTGGGCGGTGTCTCCGACCACGCGCATCTGCTATTGCGACTTCCGGCGACCGAATCGCTTTCCAAGGCCATGCAGACAATCAAGGGGGTGTCGTCAAAATGGATCAACCAGACCTTCTTCCCGAGGGGGCCGCGCTTTCGATGGCAGGAGGGATTTGGCGGTTTTTCGATCGGGGTCTCCGGAGTTGAGAGAACCGCGAATCACATCCGGCGCCAGGAGCAGCACCACAGGCGGCGAACTTTCGAGGCGGAGTTTATCGGCTTCCTGAAAAAGCACGGGATCGAATACGACGAACGGTACGTGTTCGATTGACTCACCTGTGTTGGCACCCGATCCGGCCGCCCCTCCGGGGCTTGGGGGTCGTAGGACCACCCAGGACTCGAAGTCCTGGGCTAAGGTCGAAACGTCCCTCCGGGACGCACCCCGAAACCCGGAACCCGGAACCCGACACCCGTTTCCCGACTCCCGTTTCCCGACTCCCGTTTCCCGTTCTCCGCGTTCCGCGGAACCCCGGCGATGTTCGCTTTCCAGTGAACTTTCTGGCCGCCGGATGCGTTTGTGTTCGGTGACAAGGGGAGATGAATGAGTAGAAAGAACCGTTTTCGCCTGGGTTTCTTCGGCGCGCTGGTGGCGATCGTCCTGGTGGCCGGTTACGTCATGTTCAGCAACGTCTTTCATTCCGAGGCCGCCATACCCGACGACCGGCTCGCCGAAGTCAAGCGGGGGGACTTCGCCATGAGCGTCGTAGCGACCGGTTCCATCGAGCCGGTGGCGACCGTCGAGATCAAGTCCAAGGCCAGCGGCCTGATCAAGGAGATCTACGTCGACGACGGAGACATGGTGTCCCAGGGACAGATCCTCGTCGAACTCGACAAGGAGATGCTCGAAGCCCAGCTGCGCGAAGCTCAGGCCAACAAGCAGGCGGCGGCAGCCCAGCTGGCGGAGTCCCACTCCGATCACTCATCGGCCCAGAGCATGAAAAAGAAGCTCGAAATGGATCTGCGGAATCTCGAGGACAAGGTGGCCTACCTTCAGAAGCAGGTGGCGCGCTATGAGGCGCTCTTTTCCGAGAAGCTCATTCCCCATTCCGACCTGGAAGAGCGTGAACGCGAAGTGCAGGACGCTCGGTTCCAGGCCGAGTCTCTGAAGTCCGAACTACTGATGCAGGATGCCAAGATCGACGCCGCTTCCAAAGCCGTGTCCAGGGTCGAGGCGCAGGTTGCCCAGGCCCAGGCGACCCTGGATCGAGCCGAAGAGAATCTCCGTTATTCCACCATCCGCTCGCCACTGGATGCGACGGTTCTGAAGCGGCACGTTGAAGTCGGAGACGCCGTCTCCTCGATTCTGCAGCTCGGCTCCCAAGCCACCCTGATCCTCACCCTCGGGGATATGCAGAGTGTCTACTTCGAGGGGCGCGTCGATGAGACGGATATCGGAAAGGTGTTCGACGGTCAGGAGGCCAGGGTCAAGGTCGATGCCTTCCGCGATCAGCCTTTCCCCGGAAAGGTCCTCCGCATCGCTCCCCTCGGTGAGGAGCGCGACAACGTGATCGGTTTCGAGGTGCGCGTGGCCATCACCGATCCTCAGAAGATCCTGCGGGCCCGCATGAGCGCGAACGCGGAAATCATCGTGGAACAGAAGAAGGATGTGCTCCTGATTCCGGAGAGCGCCGTCATCTACGACCAGTCCAGAAAGACCTTCGTGGATGTCTACGATCCGGCTGTGGAGGGGCAGAGCAGACGAGTGCCGGTCGAGATCGGCATCAGCGACGGCACCACCACGGAGGTGATCGCCGGCGTGGAGGCGGGCAGCCAGGTCGTGCGGTCGGATGCGGGAGGACTCCTCTAGAAGCGGAGTCGGCAAGCGAAGGAACCCATCATGTTGCTGGCCATCCTCGGACAGATCTTTCACACCCTGCGTGCCAACAAGCTGCGCAGCTTCCTGACCATGTTCGGAATCGGCTGGGGCGTGCTCTCGATCATCCTGATGACCGCCTCCGGCGAGGGATTCAAGCGTGCGCAACATGAGGGCCTGCGCCAGCTCGGCAAGGACATCATGATCATCTGGGGCGGACGGACGTCGCTGCAGGCGGAGGGCTTCCAGGCGGGCCGCGACATCCGGCTCGAGTACGCCGACTACGTGGCAATCCGCGACAGGGCCCGGCTCATCAAGTCGGTGAGCCCGGAGTTGATCCGCTCGGGGCTGGTCGCGAAAACCGACCTCAACTACGGCAACTTCGACGTGCGTGGGGTGATTCCCGAGTACCAAACCCTTCGGACCATCGAGGCGGGCCGCGGGCGGCTGATGAATCGGGCCGACAACGAGCAGGCGCGCCTGGTCTGCGTGATCGGCGACGAGGTGAACAAGCAGCTGTTCAACGGGGCGAATTCGGTGGGCCGGACCGTCAGTCTCCAGGGCCAGCCCTTCACGGTGATCGGGATCATGCCCCACAAGGAGCTGAATAACAACTACTCGGGACAGGACCACAGCGACATTTTCATCCCCTACTGGACCCTGCGGAGGCTGTTCTCGAACCCCGGTCTGGGCTCTTCGCCGGAGCGAATCAACAATCTGATCGCGGCGCCCGTCCGCCACGAGCTGTTCCAGGAGGCGGAACGCGAAGTCCGGCAGATTCTCGCCGAACGCTGGCAGTTCGATCCGGGGGACGAGGACGCGGTCGCCATCTGGAACACGGCCAAACAGGTCGAGATGATGGACATCATGATGGGCTCGATGCAGTGGTTCCTCGGCGCAGTCGGACTGGTAACACTCGGTTTGGGCGCCCTCGGGGTGGTCAACATCATGCTCGTCTCGGTGCGTGAACGAACCATGGAGATCGGCATCCGCAAGTCCATCGGCGCCCGTCGACGGGACATCCTGTTCCAGTTCTTCGCCGAATCGCTGGCGATCACTCTGGCGGCCGGGGGAACGGGCCTGCTGCTGGCCTGGGGGATCTGCGCCGCGATCAACTCTCTGCCCCTGCCCGAGATGGTCTTCAGCGGGATGATCATCTCTCCCACGATCGCCCTGGTGACGATCGGCGGACTGGCGGTCTCGGGAGTGCTGGCCGGCATCTACCCGGCCTGGATCGCCGCAGACATGAATCCCATCGAGGCCCTGCGCTTCGAAGTGAGCTGAGGGACCCCATGACGATCGAAATCCTGAGACAGGCCTTTTCGAGTCTGGCGCGCGACCATACGCGGACCTTCCTCACGCTGATGGGCATCACCTGGGGAGTAGCCTGTTTCGTGATCCTGTTCGCCTACGGGGACGGTTTTCAGAATGCCATCAACCTCGGGCTGGCCCACTACGGGAAGAGCGTCACCGTGATCTGGAACGGACAGACGAGCCTGCAGGTGGGCGGCCAGCGGGCGGGGCGTGCGGTGCACATGGAGATGAGCGACTACGAGGAGATCCGGGCAAACTGTCCGCTGGTCAGCCGGGTGAGTCCGGAGATCTTTCGCTACTACCCGGTGAAGTCGACGCTGCGGCTGACCTCGACGGGAATCCGCGGCGTCAACGCCGAATATGGTGAAATGCGCGGACATTTCATCGAGCATGGTCGGCTTTTGTCTCCCGAAGATGTGCACTACGCCCGCAGGGTCGTGATTCTGGGTCACGATCTGAAACTCAAGTTGTTCTCCGAAGCCCCGGCCGTGGGGGAGGAAGTCCGGATCAACGGGCTCGCGTTTACAGTCGTTGGCGTCATGCAGAAGAAAGTCGCCATGAGCAACTACTTCCAGCCGGACGACCGCTGTGCCTTCATCCCCTACACGGCTATGAACGCACTCACTTCAACTCGCTGGCTGAGTGTCCTGGTCGTCCAGTGTGTCAACCCGGCCCTCGAAGACCAGGCTCTGGCCCAGGTGACCGAAGTGATCGCGCGCAACCACCACTTCGACCCGAAAGACCCCAAGGCGCTGATCATGAACCGCTGGAAGCAGATGGCCCAGATTTTCTCGGCCATCACCGTCGGGATGAAAGCACTGCTGGTCGTGATCGGAGTCTTGACGCTGAGTATCGGTGGCGTCGGTCTCATGAACGTGATGCTGGTTTCGGTTACGGAACGGACCCGCGAGATCGGCCTTCTCAAGGCCCTGGGGGCGCGGAAGCGCCACATCCGCTTCCAGTTTCTGCTGGAGGCGCTGGTCATTGCCGCTGTCGGAGGGATCAGCGGTTATCTGCTGGCCGAGTTGGCGGCCTGGATCATCGGAGTGGTTCCGTTCTGGAGCACGATTCTCGAGGATCCGACCCATCAGGCGGACATTCATCTGAACTTCTCGCTCACTTCCGTCCTGACGGTGGTGGGTACGCTCGGAGTCGTCGGTATCACTTCAGGGCTGTTTCCGGCCATCCGCGCTTCCCGTCTCGATCCGGTCGAGGCACTGCGGCACGAATAGAGTTCGGCGTTCCAGGTTCCGCATTTGAGTGGGCATTGCGCATTCTCGATTCGCGTGGCGGCGTCTTAGCGTGAGACTCGGCCGACGAGACCTCATTCGGCTGCCGATGCTCCGCCCGATCGGAAGCTCCAAGACTTCCCTTAATCGCAAATTGGAGCTTCGGTCTCCGGTGTTCGGCATTCGGGCGTCTGCCCGAAGTCGCAGATCTCAAATCTCCCGTCCGGTGCTTGTGCTATCCTTTCCTTTTCCCAAAGCGAGGACGCCCCCCATGAGCGAAGAGCGTGAACGGCCCGAAGACCGCATGATTCAGCCTGCCTACGTCCTGGCGCCGGGCTACTACCCGGACTGGGAACCGGAAGCCCAGGTCAGTCTGGCCGACTACATCAAAGTCCTGTGGAGAAAGCGCCTGCTCATCGTTGGGGGAACCCTGGGACTCGCGTTGGCCGCCTTTCTCGTCAGTCTCCTGCTTCCCAAGAAGTACGAAGCGAGCGCCTCTCTTCTGGTCCAGGCCCCCGTGTTCGCGACCGAACTGCGAGCCGAGCCGTTTTCCGTGGAGACCTATCAGGAGATCATCGACTCGGATTCCGTGAAGCATTCGGTCGAGACTCAACTCGCAGCAAGCGGGGATTTGAAAGCCGACGAGCGTCTCGGTGATCTTTCCACGCAGGTCTTTACCAGTAAGCTCAGGGAGGGCGGATATACTCCCGTCCTCCGTCTGATTGTTCGTGCCGGCAGCCCGGAAAAGGCCAAGCTCGTGGCGAATGCCTGGGCCGAAGCTTCGGTTAGAGAAACATCGGGCCTTGCCAACCAGGGAAAGAAGGGAACGCTCGAGTTCATCCAGAAAGAGTATCCGAGTTCCAAGAAACGCCTCGCCGACATAGAAGGGCAGCTGAAGACGACGCAGGATCAGTACGACCGTCGACTTCGAGATCTCGAGGATCGTTGGGACAGCAGGATTACTGCATTCAAGTCCCAGTGGAACCTGGATGTCATGTCTCAGCAGGCGGACGCGTTGGAGAAACGGCTGACGGATAACGTCGTGGCCTTGAACGACCTCCAGTTGGAGATCAAGGAAACCAGGGATTCTCTCGCGCAGTTGAAGACACAGATCAAAGATCAACCACAATTCATCACGCTGTCGAAGGCGATCTCTGATGACGCACTTTGGGAGCGAATCGGCCGGGACCCTGAGGGCGGAATCTCCAAGCAGCTGGAGGGTGTCAAACTCCACTCGGAAGAGCTCAACCCGGTTTATCAAACACTCCTGCAACGGCTTGTCGACACGCAGGTCAAGTACGAAACGCTGGGTCCACAGGAGCAGCATCTCAAGGATCAGATCGCCGCGCAAAGGAAGGATATCAAAGCTCAAAACGAGCTGCTTCTGACAAAACAGATGGAGCTCACGCGACTGACTCGAAACCGGGACACCGAACTGACTTTGCTGAAAAGAGAACAGGCGTTCAAGGTCGGACAACTTCAGCGCGAAGTCGACAACTCTCAGACGGCGTTCAAGACACTGGCCGAGAAATGGGAGGTCGCCAAACTGGCCCAGGCCGAGCAAGCTCAGGATGTCAAGATCGGCGCCCGGGCGGTCGCTCCCCGCCGAGCCGTCTCACCCAGGCCTTTGCTCAATGCGGCGATCGGCCTCGTCGTCGGACTCATGCTTTCGGTCGTTCTGGCCTTTGTTGCCGAGTTCGTCCAGACGGGCTCCCTGAGCGAGCAGACCCCAGATGAGCGATCCTCTTCGTTTTCACCGGTTACGCTGCGTCGCGAGGTGTAGAAGCGGGCGGGATGTTGAAGCGCCGCAATCGTTTCTCATAGAATGAGGCCTTCCATTGAGGTGGGCGTAGCTCAGTTTGGTAGAGCACAGGGTTGTGGCCCCTGTGGCCGTGGGTTCAAGTCCCATCGCCCACCCCAGCTTCCTTTCGATTCCGATGTTTGGGCGAAAGCCTTCAAGTGCCGGTAGAAACCCGGGAGCCGGGGGTCGCGCCTCATTCATCCTCGCCCTTTCGCTCCCCAAGGGTAGTTCTGCCGACGGACGACGACGACCAGAAACAGCACCGTCAAGATCCCCGCAGTCAGATTGATCCCGAGGTCGACGTAGCCAAAATGCCGGCGCGGTAGAATCGCCTGGATCAGTTCATCGCCGAGGCCGACGAGTCCGATGAGTGCGATCGTCGCGAATGACAGACGCCACCCGTCGAGGCGGAATCGAAGGGCGTCGAAGGCGAACAGGGCAAGGGGGGCATACTCGAAAAAGTGAAAACGTTTGGCCGGGACGGCGAGAGCCCAAAGGCACAGCGCGACGACGAGAGCGATCAGGATCAGGATCGCATAGCCGCCTGCCGTCGGTCGATAGGCCGGGATGACCCAGAGAAGGATCGCCAGCGCGACCAGCACGAAAGCGAAGTTCATCGACGACGAGACGGTGCTTCGCCCCAGGTGCTGATAAACGGAAACGTACAAATCGAAGGCGAGGGACAGCGTGGAGTAGAGCAACAGCGTATAGAGTCCGAAGACGATCCAGGCGGTTTGCTCGCGTCGGAAGATTCCCCGTGGCCACATGGGAGATATTTTGACAGGTCCACGTTCCACGTTGCTGGTTCCGAAACCCGTTTCACGTTCCTGGCTCCAGATCCAAGTTCCAGGGGCGCGTGCGCGGCGCCGGTTTCGTGAGAGGGCGCAGCCGGGATTCAGCCCGTGGGTCCGGCGTCAGGGTTGCGCATCAGTTTCAGGAAGATACCCAGCAGCGCGGCGAAGAGAAAGAAGAAGGACACGATCATGAAGATGCCGCTCGGGACGAAGCGGTTGGAGACGATGAGCCGATAGGCGAAATAGACGGCCATGATGAAGATGACGGCCGTGCCTGCGATGCCGAACGGCACCGACTTCCTCGACAGGAGACCCAGCCCCGCCAGCAAGACGGCCACGACGATACCCGTGATCAGCGAGGCCAGACTCCCGCCCTGCGCATAGCCGAGCCAACCGGCGTATAAGAGCACCAACGGATAGACGAGACAAGCAAGATCGACGATATTCATATCTTTAGATCCTCATCATCGCGGACTCGGAGCATCTCGCCCGTTCCGTAGAGCGGGAGTTCGGTTCGGTGCGACCCGGTTCGCCCGTCATCCGAGACCCGGCCAGGACGAACCGTCCGCATTCCTGGCCGTTTCGAAGGCCTGTCGGAGTCTCTGATACGTCGCTGAGTCGAGCGGTCCCTGGGCGGCCGAAGCCACATTCTGTTGGGCGTTGTCGCGATTCGTCGTTCCGGTCAGGGCACTGTGTACCCCCGGGACACTCAATGTGAATCTCAATGCCAGGCGGGCAAATCCTCCGTCGCCTTCTTCCGCTATGCCCAGTTCGGCCCGGTCGAGATCCATCGAAGCGAGCCGCTTCGCGTAGGGCTCCGCATAACCGCGGTAGATACCGCGCTGTTGCTCCGCCGCCTTCCAGGCGGCATTGGCCATGGGTCTTTTGGCGAGTACTCCCACGTCGTTGGCCGCGGCCGAGGGCAGGACGCTGTCGATGTTCGCCTGGTCACAGATGTTGACGGAGGTCTCGAGTACCGAGATCTCGGGGAGATGGACCGCATAAGCGGCTGCCTCGTTGTCGCCGGAGTAGCCGATGAATCGGACCTTGCCGGCGTCGCGGGCCTTGGCAATAGCCGGCAGCGCTTCACCGCGTTCCAGGACTTCCCGGGAACAGGTATGGAGCAGCAGGACATCGAGATGATCCGTCCCCAGAGTCCGGAGCGACCGGTCCACGGACTGGCCGATGAGCTCCGGGGACCACTCCGGAGCATCGATCCCTTCGACCCGGTGTCCACATTTGCTGACCAGGACGTAGTCGTCGCGCCGATGGCCGACGGCCTGGGCCAGCAGACGTTCCGAATTGGGGTAGCAGGCGGCCGTATCGATCAGGTTCACGCCCTGATCCAGCAGGAAGTTGACGACTTCCCCGGTCCGTTCCGCGCTCTCCCCCAGGTAACCTACGGGACCGCTGCCGAAACCAAGGGCCGAGACCTGCAGTTCGGTCTTTCCAAGTCTTTGCGTTTTCACAGTTCGATTCTACAGATTTTTGATCTTTGATTTGGGGAGACAAGGAATCCAGAATCCAGGGGGTGTTGCCGAAATCTTTTCGCCCCCCGAGCTTGCGGCCATCTCGGCGAGACGTGCAGAACCGATTCCACGCAGCGTCCGCAACGACCGCCACGGGCTCCAAACCCGGAAGGCCCCGTTGCGTGCGCTGGGGTGAGATCGAACCGTCGAGGTTTCGCGTGTATGCCGAAATCCCAAACCAGAAGGGGGCTGAGACGAATTGGGCAACACGCCCTCGGGTTTCGAGACCTCGTCTCCCAGCCAAGCACTTCGCGCTTTCCCCACAACGTTCCGCACCTGGGATCCGTGAAGGATAGGGAAAAGGGAATCGGTTTGATCCTCCATGGGACAGCCTGGGACGAATGGGACTCATGTGACTTATGGGACCCGACAACGGGTCGCGGGTTCGGGTTTCTGGTTCCTGGTTCCTGGTTCCTGGCATGTTGCCGAAAACTTTTGCCCCCCGAGCTTGCGGCCATCTCGAGGAGACGTGCAGATCCGATTCCACGCAGCGTCCGCAACGATCGCCACGGGCTGCGAACCCTCTCGAACCTGCCCTGACTCTGCTTGCCCGGCCGTCGAGACCTGCAAATCCGACTCCACGCACGATAAGCCCGCAAAGGAGTTAAAAACAGAGAAAACCGTTGCGTGCACTGCGGCGTGAGATCGAACCGCCGAGGTCCCGTTCATGGACCGGACAGGTCGGCGATCCAGGGTCAGTGAGCAATACCGCCGGGATCCGGAAGTCCTCAAATCGAAAATCGGAAACCGAAGGTTCCCGTTCCCCGTTCTCTCCTCAACCTTCGAGCGTGGGTGAAGTCTAAACCCCCGACTGAACATTCGAAAGCGAAGATCCGTTTATCCGGAAGGACCTGCAGTCGCGGGAGACGCGCACCCGGGCTTTGCGGGAGGAGAGGAGAAACAAAGATGAAGTCGATTCGTTTCGTGGTGCTGTTTGCCGTCGCTGCTCTGGTGCCCTCCTGGCTGTGCGGCGCGGATCAGATCCAGCAGAATTTCGAGGTTTCGGCGGGAGGTTTACTGAACGTCCGGGCAGAGCGGGCCTCCATAGACGTGACGACCCACCCGCAGGCGTCCGCCTCCATCACGATCATTCCGCGGGGGTGGAGTGTCGAGGAGATGCAGGATGATTTCACCGTCGACATCCACCAGTCCGGCAACGAGATCTTCGTTGAACTCCGGGCGCGTCATCAACTCTCGAACTGGTTTGGCTGGAACCGCCACGGCATCCGCATCGAGGCCGTGATTCCGGATGCGTTCAATGTCGATCTGAAGACGTCGGGAGGTGGCATCTCCGTTGCCGACCTGTCCGGAGAGGTGCACTCCGAAACATCCGGCGGCGGCATCGATCTCGGGCAGATCGACGGGCCGGTCTATGGGAAGACTTCGGGCGGCAGTGTCACGCTTACCGGGTCGAAGGGCAACGCCGAGCTTTACACCTCCGGCGGTAGCATCAAGATCGGAGACGTCGAGGGTTCGATCGTAGCCAGCACGTCCGGAGGGTCGGTGTCCGTGGAGCACGCCGAGGGACAGATCCGGGCCGAGACGTCGGGAGGCAGTATTCATGTCAGCGAGATCTATGGCTCGATTGACGCGCGGACCTCGGGCGGCTCCGTATCGGCCGACCTGAGGTCGCAGCCCGACGGGGATTGTCGGCTCGAGACTTCGGGTGGCAACGTGACGGTGAGACTGGCCTCCGGCCTGCAGTTCGACATCGATGCGAAGACGTCGGGCGGACGCGTGAGAACCGACGTACCTCTGACCGTGCAGGGGACGATCGGGAAATCCCACGTCGAAGGCCGGCTGAACGGTGGAGGTCCTGCACTGTACCTGCGCACCTCCGGCGGAAACATCTCAATCGAGTCGCTCTGATGTTCGCGATGTCGAGGCCGTGCGGGATCCCGCGCGGCCTCGACAAGATCTGTTCGTCGGGACTTCTTTCCAGACAACTCGCCGAGCATGGGCGCCTCCCTCTCTCAGCACCGCATAGCCGCCGAGTTGGAGTCGTCCGCCCCGACCGGGTATTCTCATGAGGGGCGCGTGGGAGAACTTCGAACTGACGCCCGCCGGCGCGCTCTTCAAGCGGGCGATGCACCGGAAGGTCGGGGAGTGATTGGATGAGATTGCCGATATACCAGGTCGACGCCTTTACCAACGAAGTTTTTCATGGGAACCCCGCCGCCGTGGTGCTCCTCAACAGCGAATTGCCGGCCCGGATACTGCAGGGAATTGCATCGGAGAACAACCTGTCCGAGACGGCATTCGTTGAACCGAGGGGAAACCGATTCCATCTGCGCTGGTTCACTCCGGCGACGGAAGTGGATCTGTGCGGGCATGCGACATTGGCGGCGGCCCATGTTCTGTTCAAACTGAATCGCGTGCCGGGCGCTCGTGCACTCTTCGATACCGCGAGCGGCGAACTCGCCGTTACGAAATCGGGCGAAGGTTATACGCTCGATTTTCCATCTCGTCCGCCGCAGCCGATCGACGTTTCGGGCGAACTCGTCGATGCGCTCGGACATGCTCCCCGCGAAGCGCAGCAGGCCCGTGATCTGCTGGCGGTCTTCGAGTCAGAAGAGGAGGTTCGAAGCCTCAAACCGAACATGGACGGGATCGCCGCACTCGACGTCTTTGCTGTTATCGTCACTGCCCCGGGTGGCGAGGTCGATTTCGTCTCCCGTTTCTTCGCGCCCGCCCGGGGTGTCCCGGAAGACCCCGTGACCGGATCGGCTCACTGCACGCTGACCCCGTATTGGGCCCGGCGGCTCGACAAGTCGAAGCTCCGGGCCCGACAATTGTCCTACCGGGGAGGGGAACTGGCCTGCGAACTGAAAGGAGACCGCGTCTTTATCACGGGCGGGGCAATCGACTACCTGGAAGGGATGATCGAGATCTGATGCGATTCGCTCGAACCGGAACGCACTTTTTTCCGAGTACCGGCCTCGTGGCCGCCTGGATGCTGATCCTCTTTCTCCCGGCTTGCCGGGACCTGCCTCGGCGAACCTGGCCGGAGACCCTGTCGTGGGTCCGATCCGAATTCCCGAACGTGGAGCAGATCTCGACCGATGAGCTGGCCAGACGGCTCGATGCTTCGGAAGACGAGCAACCCCTGCTCATCGATACCCGCACGCCTGAGGAGTACCGGGTGAGCCATCTGAAAGGAGCCTTCCAGGCTCAGAGCGTCCCGGAAGTCGAGTCTCTTGTCGCCGGAGACAGGGAGACACCCGTCGTGCTCTATTGCTCTGTCGGCTATCGCTCCTCACGACTGGCTGCCGCTCTGATGGATGCCGGATTCACGCACGTTCGAAATCTCGAGGGCTCGATCTTCAAATGGGCCGACGAAGGCCGGCCCGTGTATCGCGATGGAAGACCGGTGCGCGAGGTACACCCCTACGATGATGACTGGGGGCAGTTGCTCGAACGCTCGCTCTGGGCGAGGTAGGAGTGGCTCAGGATCCGGGCTACCTACTCGGGAGTAAGTTCGAGGGGATTGGTCAGGGGCAGGTATTGGCCTTCGAGTTCGGCCCGGAATGGCTCGAGGGATCGGGTAAGAGCGGCGGGCAGGCCGTCTTCCCAGGGGATTCGCTCAGGATGAGCCCGTAGCAGGGAGAGTTCCCTTCCTGCGAGAGCCTGCCAGGGTCCCCGGGCGGCCGATCGTCCGTTTTCGAGCGAATGGACGACCACGCTATGGATTCTCTTGAGAATTAGACCGCGCCGACGGGCCGGAACCTCTTCAGCCGGGACCTGATCGGAGTGGCCGCCGTCCCTGACCAAAAGGACTCCGGGACCGTCCTCGAGTGGTTTCGCCAAGAATGAATAATAGGCCGTGCTGTAGATGTAAGAGTACTCCCCGATGCCCATGCGGGCTTCGAGCAGGGCCTGGCATCGGGCCGTGTAGAATTCCGTAAAGTGCGGTACGACGTCGACTCCCCGACCGAAGAGCCGGACGACGCTGAGGAATCCTCCTCCCTGTTGGACGTTGTCCAGATCCGCGGCAATGTTGTCGAACGAGGAGGCGAGTCGGTCTCGAACGGCGGCCGAGTACTCTCGCACGTGGAGGAATGCTCTCATCCTGTCGGCCGGAATACTTCCATCGACCGCAGGTACGTAGTCGTCGATTCCACCATGCTCCGACTGGACCTCTTCCTGCAGTCGCGCCATTTCATCGGCGCGCTGGATGACATCACGAACGAACAGGTAGCCGACTCCTCCGATCAGCGCGGAGACCACGAGAATTCCCGCACATCCGATTGCGATCCCCGTGATCCAGTTCCAAGCCGTCTTCGTCATGGCCCGCTCCGATTCGTGCTCCCGTCGATTCTACGCCATTCACACCCGGTGATGGGGGCTTTCCGGTACACTCACCTTTGGAAGAAGGAGCGCAAAGCGTGACACATCGTTTAGCGGCGATCATCGGTTTCAGCGTCCTCTGTGCAGCGGCTGCCTGCGGTTCCGAGCAACCTCCGGCCGCCGACTGGCCGGCCTATCTGGGGGGGCAGGCGCGCAACCACTACTCATCACTTGCACGGATCAACGCTGACAATGTTAGTCATATTCAGCTGGCCTGGGAGTACCATACCGGCGATGTCGACCCTTTGAATCGCTCGCAGATCCAATGTAATCCGGTCGTCATCGATGGGATTCTCTACGCCACGTCCCCCCAGCTCAAGGTCTTTGCCCTCGACGGTACGAATGGACGCGAACTCTGGAGGTTCGATCTCTTCGATGGAAGGGGTTCGAGCGATGCACTCGGAGTGAACCGCGGTCTCACCTACTGGAGTGACGGGACGGCCAACCGGATTCTCTTTACTGCCGGACCCTTCCTCTACGAACTCGATGCCGATAACGGCACGCTGGTCTCCGACTTCGGCGACGAGGGGCGGGTCGATCTCAGACAGGGGCTCGACCGTGACATCGACGATCTCTATCTGATCGCTACTTCGCCCGGTGCGGTCTACCGGAACCTCCTGATTCTCGGATCGCGCGTCGGTGAGGGGCCGGGGACCGCCGCCCCGGGGCACGTGAGGGCTTTCGACATCAAGACTGGAAAACAGGTGTGGATCTTCCACACGATTCCCCATCCGGGCGAGTTCGGTTACGACACCTGGCCGGAAGATGCCTGGACGCGGGTCGGAGGCGCCAATTCCTGGGCCGGAATGAGTGTCGATCCGGAGCGAGGCATTGTCTTCGTCCCGACCGGTTCTCCTGCCTTCGATTTCTGGGGAGGAAATCGCGAAGGATCGAATCTGTTCGCCAACTGTCTGCTGGCGCTCGATGCGGCTACCGGAAAGCGGATCTGGCACGCTCAGTTCGTTCATCACGACTTGTGGGACCGCGACCTGCCCGCACCCCCGAACCTGGTCACGCTCGAGATCAACGGCGAGCGCATCGATGCCGTCGCACAGATCACCAAGGCCGGCCAGATCTTCGTCTTCAACCGTGAGACCGGAAAGCCGATCTTTCCGATCGAGGAGATCCCGGTCCCGGAGTCCGATCTGCGTGGAGAGAAGGCCTGGCCGACTCAACCGAGCCCACGGCTTCCCCCTCCCTTTGCCCGCCGGGTCTTCGATGAATCGGAAGTGACCGTACTGTCCCCGGAGGCACACCGCTCGGTTCTGGAGCGGCTTCACGAGGTTCGTAGCGGTGGGCAGTTCATTCCACCCAGCACGCAGGGGACGGTCATCTTCCCCGGCTTCGACGGTGGGGGAGAATGGGGCGGAGCGGCAGTCGATATCGAGTCCGGTACGCTCTACGTCAACTCCAGCGAGATGCCCTGGATCCTCACGATGGTGGATCTGGAGGCTGAACGTCAGAAGCGCTCGCACGGCGGAGAAATCTACGCCGTCAACTGCGGAGTGTGTCACGGAGCGCAGCGCCAGGGGGACTCGGAAAAGACCTTTCCGCCTCTCACTTCGCTGAACGAGAAATATACGAAGGGGACGCTCGAGACCTTCATCTCGAAGGGCAAGGGTTTCATGCCTGCCTTTGCCCATCTCCCCGAGGACGATCTGGATGCGCTGGCGACTTTCCTCCTCAACCCTGATGCCGAGGTCTCTGTCGAGTCCGACACCGAAGAGAGGAAGCTCGAAGTCCCCTACAGCCACACGGGCTATAACCGCTTTCTGGATCCGGACGGGTATCCTGCGGTGCGACCTCCCTGGGGCAATCTTACGGCACTGGATCTGAACCACGGCACACAACTCTGGCAGGTGCGGCTCGGTGAGCTTGCCGAATTGACCGCTCGCGGGATGCCACCGACCGGGACTGAAAATTACGGCGGCCCTATCGTAACGGCGGGAGGCGTCATCTTCATCGCGGCTTCGAAGGATGAAATGTTTCGGGCCTTCGACAAGGACACGGGTAAGATCCTCTGGCAGACCCAACTTCCCGCGGGAGGCTACGCGACGCCCGCCACGTACGAAGCGGGCGGCCGCCAATTCGTCGTCATCGCCGCAGGAGGCGGGAAGATGGGGACCAAATCGGGCGACGCATACCTCGCGTTTGCCTTGACCCGCTGAAGGGTGCCATGGGGCCGGTCGGTTGAACTGACTGGTCCGACGTAGTATATAGTCCGCCATCCAAGTTCCGATTATGGAGTGAGCTCGAGTCGAGCGATCTCCCGGGAGAACCGACCGCTCAGGGAGTCAAGGAGACGATTGCATGGCCACCATCGATTTTGGAGGAGTCGCAGAAGACGTGATTACCCGGGATGAATTCCCGGTCAGTAAGGCCCGCGAGGTGCTGAAGGATGAAACGATCGCCGTGATCGGCTACGGCGTCCAGGGTCCGGCCCAGGCCTTGAACATGAAGGACAATGGCTTCAACGTCATCATCGGCCAGGCGCGCCGGTTCCAGAAGGACTGGGACCGCGCGGTCTCAGACGGTTGGATCCCGGGCGAGACGCTGTTCGAGATCGAAGAGGCTGCCCGGCGTGGGACGATCGTGCAGATGCTGGTCTCGGACGCAGCTCAGAAGGCGATCTGGCCGGTCATCGAGAAGGCGTTGAATCCGGGCGACGCCCTCTATTTTTCGCACGGCTTTTCGATTGTCTACAAGGAGCAGACGGGGGTGATTCCCTCCAGGGATGTCGATGTGATCCTGGTGGCACCCAAGGGCTCGGGAACCTCGGTCCGGCGGAATTTCCTGTCAGGTGCGGGAATCAACTCCAGCTTCGCCGTCGCCCAGGACGCAACCGGCCGTGCAAAAGAGCGGACGCTCGCTGTCGGCATCGCCATCGGATCCGGCTTCCTTTTCCCGACGACCTTCGAGAACGAGGTCTACTCGGATCTGACCGGGGAGAGGGGCGTTCTCATGGGTGCGCTCGCCGGAATCATGGAGGCCCAGTACCAGGTGCTGCGCAAGCATGGTCACAGCCCGAGCGAGGCGTTCAACGAAACCGTGGAAGAACTGACGGAAAGTCTGATCCGGCTCGTCGGCGAGAACGGGATGGACTGGATGTACGTGAATTGCTCCGCCACGGCTCAGCGGGGCGCCCTCGACTGGAAGCCGCGCTTCAAGGAGGTGACACTGCCGGTCTTCGAAGAGCTCTACGAACGGGTCAGAGATGGCTCGGAGACGCGTCGTGTGCTCGAAGCATGCGGTGCACCGGATTACCAGGAGAAAGTGGGAGCGGAACTGAGGGCGCTCGGCAACTCGGAGATGTGGCAGGCGGGTCGGGCCACTCGATCCCTGCGCCCGAAGGAAGCCGCCCGGCAGATCACGACCGACACCAAAGGCGTCAGCGGCCGGGAAGTCGGGTAGAAGCCCCCTGGGAGGATCCTCGCCTAGGTGCGTGCGGGAGACGCGAAAGTGGAGGCACCGTGCCTCCGCTTTCGCAGTCCCAAGCGGCTCCGCTGCGCGATTTTACCGAAGACGTCGCGCGACGGCATCCGCGACTTCGGGACCACCGACCAAAGGGACCAGCGTGTAAGAGTAGCTGTACTGCTTCGCGGGCAGTCGGAACTCGGGATGAGGCAGAGCCCCCCAGCTGTTGTCCCCACCCACCCCCATCTGCTGGAGATCCAGGTTCACGGTCACGAAGGGGCGCCGGGTCATCATGTAGTAGTGCCTGACCCCTTCGAGGTCCTCGTCGCGGTAGTTCTTGGCGCTGACGTTCAGCGCCGGCCGGCCGACGGCGAGCAGTCCGACTCCCTGCCGATTCGAAAGGAGCACCCAGCGGACATCGGTCTTGTTGCCGTTCTCCTGGGGCCGTGAATACCGCACCAGTTGATCGTCCACGCTTCCCGAGTAGACCCCGAAACGCCCCCCGGACTTGCGGTCCCACTGGGTTTCCTGAGGACCGCGTCCAAACCAGGTCAATTGCTGGAATTCTCCCGGCATGGTCAGCTGCATGCCGACCCGAGGAAGGTTGGGAAGATCCTCGCGCTGAGGAGCCAGATCCGATTCGACCTCGATGCGGGCATCGGGGTAGACGATGTAGGACACCGAGTAGGAGGACCCGACGCGGCGGAGATCGCCGGATGCCTGGACGCGAATCGCTCCTGAATCGAGCTTCTCACTCTTGAAATCGGTCAGATCCCAGTTCTTGCCCGCCTCCTTCCAGATTCCGAGGCGATCCGGCATCCGATTGCCGATGTCGTTGTCGATCGGCGCCCTCCAGAAATTGGGACGCGGTCCGGTGCGGATAAGCTCCGTTCCGTTGAACACGAAGGAAGAAAGAGCCCCGTCCAGCTTGTTGAACTCCGCCGTGAAGTTGTCTCCCGAGAGAGAAAGGACATAGGTCGAATCCTTGACCTTGAGGGGTCCTCCCTGTGCGGTCAACGCCTGCGGTACGGTCTTGAAGGGAAGCAGGAACTGTTCCCAGGCGACTTCGAATCCAGGGTCCGCCCAGGTGGTCGGCTGCCGGAGGCGGAAGCTGATGTCGAGACGGTATTCGGCACCGGGAATCGGTTCGGGACGTGTGATCGGTACCGTGATCTCCTGGCTGTCTCCGGGCTTCAGGGAGAGAATCGGCAGCGATCCCTGCTCGACGACCTCCCCGTCCGCCAGGACCCGCCAGAAACCTTCCAGAAAACTCAGGTCGGCGAAGGCATAGCCGTTCTGGACGCGAACCCGACCCTGGGCCGGGTCGACGGCCTCGATGTCGACATACTGATAGACCTTCTTGACCTCCCAGAGACTGGGGTGGGGAACCCGGTCGGCATTGACCAGACCGTTCATGCAGAAGTTGCCGTCGGAAGGGACTTCGGGTGGCCCGAAGTCGCCACCATAGGCGAGGTAGGTTCCACCATCCGGGGTTTTCGCTCGGATCCCCTGATCCACCCAGTCCCAGATGAATCCGCCTTGCAGGGTGGGATATTTGCGGATGACGTCCCAGTACTCAAACAGGTTGCCCACGCTGTTTCCCATTGCGTGGGCATATTCGCAGAGGATGAGCGGGCGGTCCTGGTGCTTTTCGGCATAGTCCGCAATACCCGACGGAGGTGTGTACATGGGGACGACCAGGTCGGTGTGGGGACGCAGATGGGCCTGCTCGTACTGGACCGGGCGGTAGGGATCGCGCTGATGAATCCACGCACTGGTAGCCTCGAAGTTCACACCGTCACCGGCCTCATTGCCGAGCGACCAGATGATCACCGACGGGTGGTTCTTGTCCCGTTCCACCATTCGCATCGTGCGGTCCATGTGGGCCTTCTTCCAGGACGGGTTGTTTCCGAGCGTCCGGTCAGGCCGGTAGCCCATGCCGTGAGACTCGATGTTGGCTTCGTCGACGAGGTAGATTCCGTACCGATCGCATAGTTCGTACCAGGCCGGAGAATTGGGGTAGTGGCTCGTCCTCACGGCATTGATGTTGTGCTGCTTCATCAGTCGGATATCCCGAATCATCGATTCACGACTGAGCGTGTGACCCGTGTCCGGATCATGTTCGTGGCGGTCGACGCCCTTGATGAGGATCGGAACCCCATTGACGAGCAGCTGACCGCCCTTGATTTCCGAGCTGCGGAAGCCGAAATCGGACGGAATGAACTCGATCGGTTTACCCGAAGCGTCGAGCAGGGTGATGAGAAGCCGGTACAGGTTCGGCTGCTCGGCCGACCACTTGCGTGGAGACGGGACGGCACATTCCAGGCTCAGAGAGGAGGATTCATTCGAACGCAGACTGAATTCCTGTCGCACGGCAGGCACGACCGGTGTGTTTTCAGCGTCGAGCAGTTCCACTTCGACCGTTCCCATCGACGGGTCGGGGCGTTCGCCATTCTCGAGTGTCACATCCACCTTCAGCTGTGCATTGTCGTAGCGGTCGTCGAACTCCGAGCGAGCCCAGAAATCCCGGACGAAAAGCGGGGCCGTCGAATAGAGATAAACATCGCGAAAGATGCCGCTCAAACGCCAGAAATCCTGATCTTCAAGATAGGATCCGTCCGACCATCGGTAGACCTCGACGGCCAGCAGGTTCCGGCCCGGTTTGAGCTGGGGCGTCAGATTGAACTCCGCCGGAGTTCGGCTGCCCTGGCTGTATCCGATCTCCTGTCCGTTCAGCCAAAGATAGAAAGCCGACTCGACGCCGTCGAAGTGGATGATCACATCCCGGTTCTCCCAACCGGGCGGAACCGTAAACTCAGTCCTGTAGGAACCGACCGGATCGTGATTATGCGGAATCGACGGTGGTGACGGGGGTCCCCAGGGATACTGGATGTTCGTGTAAATCGGGTATCCGTAGCCTTGGAGTTGCCAGTTCGAAGGAACCGGAATCTCGTCCCACGCCCCGGCGTCGAAGTCCGTGCGATAGAAGTCCACAGGTCGCTCGTCCGGTCTCGGAGACCAGTGGAACTTCCAGCGGCCGTTCAGGGACTTGTAGTAAGGAGAGGTCTCCCGGATGCCTTCGAGTGCCCCATCCCTCGTTGCGTAACTCGTAAACGTCGCATGCGGAATCTCCTTGTTCCGCGAGAGGACGCTCTGGTCCTCCCAATCATTCGACGCCGACTGTCCCAAGCTCGGGCACAGCGTGGCCGCCCATCCCATTCCGGCAATTACGATCCATGATGCGATGCGCATGCATCCTCCTTGATTCCCGATATGCAGGCTCGTTCGAACTTCCTCACTCTAATCTTAATCGGCGGGTATCGCAAACGGAACGCGACCGCTCGGCAAAGTGAAGTCCGGCTGTCATTCTACGCCGCTTTTCGGTACAGTTAGGCGGCTCCACCGGGAGGATCAAATGGATCGGAATGAGCTCATCGAAGTGTTCAAGGCGCGGTTTGGAAGCGTCCCATCTCTGTGGACCCGGGCACCCGGCCGGGTGAATCTGCTCGGCGAGCACACGGACTACAACGATGGTTTCGTTTTTCCCGCCGCGATCGACCGCCACCTCGGTATCGTGGCGGCCCCCCGCACGGACTCGACCGTACGCGCCTACTCCGCCGATTTTGAGCACGAGAGCGTCTTTTCGCTCTCGGGATTCCGCCGTTCTGAGGAAGCGCCCTGGAGCAACTACCTCAGAGGTGTGCTCGAGCAGTACCAGAAGCGCGGATTCGATCCCGTGGGCATGGACCTGGTCCTGAGCGGCAATGTCCCCGTCGGTGCCGGCCTGAGCAGTTCGGCGGCGCTCGAGGTCGCGATGGCCGAGACGGTTCGATCCCTCACCGGCCTGTCCGTCGAACGGGTTCAGATGGCACTTCTGTCTCAGGCCGCAGAGCGCGAGTTCGTAGGAGTGCAGTGCGGGATCATGGACCAGTTCGTCTCTGCGCTGGCCCAGGCGGGAACTGCCCTTTTCATCGACTGCCGCGATCTTGCCTATTCCGCTTTCCCTCTGAGCGAGGGTGTCAGTATCGTCGTCTGCGACAGCCGGGTCCAGCGCTCGCTCGACAGCTCCGCTTACAATCAGCGCCGGTCCGAGTGCGAGCAGGCCGTGGCGGCACTGCAACCGGTCCTCGAAGGTGTCCGGGCGCTGCGGGACGTCACGTCCGAACAGCTCGAACGGCATCGGGAGCGGCTCGAGGACGTCGTCTACCGCCGGGCACGACACGTCGTCAGTGAGGATGCGCGGGTTCTCGAAGGGCTTCGGATGCTCGAGCAGGGAAAGATCGTCGAATTCGGCAGGCTGCTCTACGACTCCCATACCAGTCTGCGCGACGACTACGAAGTGAGCTGCCGCGAGCTGGACGAACTGGTCGACCTCGCCCGCGGTGTCGATGCTACGCTGGGCGCGCGCATGACCGGAGCCGGATTCGGAGGATGTACGGTCAATCTGGTCCGCCGGGAAGGCGTCGAAGCCTTCCGGGAGCACGTCAGCCGCGGCTATCGCGAGCGGACCGAAAAGGACTGCGCGATCTATCCCTGCGTGCCCTCGGCGGGAGTGAGATCGGAGCAGATTGCGCGGTAATGGGTCGCTCTTGACCTCTGGGACCCTGGCTCAAAGAGCACCACAAGAGTGTAGAACTGCGCTTCTGCCGCCGTCCCATGGGTCCCGGAGGTCTTACAGGTCCCGAGCCGTCCCATAATAGTGCTTCGTCGAGCACCCCCTGAGCCGCGCGGCAGCAGACTCGGCCGTGATGTCGCGTTGAGGTGTGCCCAGCATTTCGAAGCCCACCATGAACTTGCGGACCGTCGAGGAGCGAAGCAGGGGTGGGTAGTAATGAGCATGGAAGTGCCACTCGGGGTGTTCGGTACCGTCGGCGGGACGTTGATGAAAGCCCATGGAATAGGGAAACGGCGTCTGGAACAGGTTGTCGTACCGCGTCGTGAGGTTCTTCATGAGGTCGGCCAGTCCTGACCGTTGGTCCTCGTCGAACTGGTCGAATCCCGTAGCATGACGACGGCTGATGACGAGGGTCTCGAACGGCCAGACGGCCCAGTAGGGCACGACGGCGACGAACTCGGAGTTCTGCTCGACGATCCGAATCTCGCGGTCGAGTTCCAGTTCCAGGTACCGGCACAAGAGGCAGGTCGAGCTCTGTTTGGAGAAATCCAGCTGAGCCCGCTGCTCTCTCGCGGGCTCATTGGGAATGGACTCGCTCGCCCAGATCTGACAGTGGGGGTGCGGGTTGCTGCAGCCCATCATCTCTCCCCGATTCTCGAAGATCTGGACGTAGCGGATCCAGGGGACTGCGCCGAGTTCCGCGGACTGCTCGCACCAGACTTCGACCACGCTGAGAATCTGCGGGCGGTCCATGCGTGCCAGATCGAGGTCGTGGCGGGGCGAGAAACAAGCGACCCGACAGATGCCACGCTCGCTGCGCGCCTTGAACAGCCCCGCCTCTTCCACACTTCCGGCTGGAGCCTCGGCCATCAGGCCCGGAAAGTCGTTGTCGAAAACGAACGTGTCGGAATAGGAAGGATTAACCGCACCGCCGGCCCGGCTGTTTCCTGGACAGAGATAGCAGGAGGGGTCGTATTCGGGGCGCACTTCCCGGGTTGGGGCCTCCTCCTGGCCGAGCCATGGGCGTTTGGCTCGGTGGGGAGATACCACGAGCCACTCGCCGGTCAATGCGTTGAATCGTCGATGGGGATACTCTTTCGGATCGAATACGTCCATGGCGTCCCTCATTGTCGAGGGCCCGGCGTCTTGGATCAAGTGCTTTCCGGAACGGATCGCGTGCTCTGTTCACCCGCGGCCCGACGTGGAAGAATGATGAGGTGGTCTCGTGAGATTTTGGAGACGGGTGGCTCGGATGGAAGGGTTCGACGAGCGGTCCCGGCAGAATGGGCCTGGGCAGTCGGGAGGAACAGATGTCCCAAGAGAAGCCAAAAACGATGGGTCAGCAGTTCGGCCGTCGCTCCTGGGCGGAACCATGGAAGATCAAAATGGTCGAACCCATTCGCCTGCAAGGTGCGGAAGATCGACGCCGGGCCCTCGATGAGGCCGGCTACAACACCTTTCTTCTCCGCTCCGAAGACGTCTACATCGACCTGCTTACGGACAGCGGCACCAGCGCCATGAGCGACCGCCAATGGGCCGGCCTGATGCTGGGAGACGAGGCCTACGCCGGCAGCCGCAACTTCTACCGGCTCGAGCAGGCCGTCCAGGACTACTATGGCTACCCGCTCGTCGTCCCGACACATCAGGGACGCGGAGCGGAACATCTGATCAGTCGCGTACTGATCAGACAGGGTCAGGTCATTCCCGGGAACATGTATTTCACGACGACTCGGCTCCATCAGGAGCTGGCCGGAGGGACGTTTGTCGACGTCATCATCGAGGAGGCGCACGAACCGCAAAGCGACCATCCATTCAAGGGAAACGTCGATCTGGCGAAGCTCTCGAAACTGATCGACGAACAGGGCGCCGACCGGATTCCCTACGTGAGTCTGGCCGGTACGGTCAACATGGCCGGGGGACAGCCCATCAGCATGGAGAACCTACGTGCCGTCAAGGAGCTATGCAGTCGGCATGGGATTCCGGTTTATCTCGATGCGACGCGCATGGCCGAAAACAGCTTCTTCATTCAGGAGAGGGAGACCGGTTACTCGGAGAAGCCGATTGCAGAGATCCTGCGGGAATCGTGCAGCTACACGGACGGTGCCTGGATGAGTGCGAAGAAGGACAGCCTGGTCAATATCGGCGGCTGGCTGGCCGTGCGCGATCCGGAAGTGTTCGACCAGATTCGCAACCTGGTCGTCGTGTACGAGGGGCTCCACACGTATGGCGGGCTCGCCGGTCGCGACATGGAAGCGCTGGCTATCGGAATCGAGGAGTCGGTGCACGATGCCCATGTGCGCAGCCGGGTTGAACAGGTTCGCTACCTGGGCAACCTCCTGAGGGCCTGGGACATCCCCATCGTGAACCCGGTGGGCGGTCATGCCGTCTTCGTGGATGCCCGTCGCTTTTTCGATCATCTCCCGCAGGAGCAGTTTCCGGCGCAGACGCTGGCGGCGGAACTCTATCTGGACTCGGGGGTGCGATCCATGGAGCGGGGCATCGCCAGTGCGGGCCGGGACCCGAAGACCGGCGACCATCGTTACCCTCGCCTGGAACTGACCCGGCTGACGATCCCCCGTCGCGTCTACACACAGGCTCACATGGACGTGGTCGCCGAATCGGTCAAGGCAGTTTATGATGGCCGGGAATCGGTGCGTGGACTGAAGATGGTATACGAACCCCGGTACCTGCGCTTCTTCCAGGCAAGATTCGAACGGCTGTAGCACGAATTGGAGCAGGAACAAGACGACCGGAGACTTGCCCAATGGCCGGCCCCCGGTCGTTTTGCTCTCAATTCGAAGTGAACGACGATTTAATGAAAATACTCCTCGTCACCCTCATCATCTTCGTCGACATCGTCAAAATCCCCGTCGTCGTCGAAATCGTCTAGATCGTCATCGTCGTCGAAATCATCTTCGAAGTCATCGTCATCGTCGAAGTCGTCGTCGTCGTCGAAATCATCTTCGAAGTCGTCGTCCTCCTCGAAGTCGTCGTCCATACCCTCGTCGAGCTCATCATCGGGGTGCATCCACACCGGCTGCACCGTCTGGTCGAGATCCTCAGTGTTCCAAAGCATAGTGACCCCCTGGGGCTTCAGTTAAGCACAAACGATTGAGTAAGGTCTATTGATTTCAGCCTCCCCCGCCGTCGACCTCACGCCAGCAGGTAAGGCGCGCCTATTCTGACTCTTGAAGGCCCTCGCAAGCAAGTCCAGAATCCAAAGAATGCACGATTGGGATGTCGCGGGCGTCGGGTCGGTCAGCGTGGACATCACGGGGACGATTCCATTTTGGCCACAACCCGGAGACAAGCTCCAGGTAGACGAACTCGGCGTGATGGACGGAGGCCTTGTCGGTACTGCACTCGTCACCGTTGCGCGACTGGGAGGGAGGGCCTGCTTTCTTGGCAAGATGGGTGGTTCCGAGTGGGCGATTCGAGCCGTTGACCAACTGAATCGCGAAGGCGTCGACACGTCGCTCGTCATCCGTGAAGACGGCGCAGGGCCTCATTTCGCGATGGTGCTCACGCTCCAGACCGACGCCCAGCGCACGATCTTCTACAGCAAGTCCGCAGTCCGTTACCCCGATGCGACCCAAGTGCCGGCGGAGGACTGGATCGGACGTTCCCGCGTCTTCCTGTTCGACTCGGGATCGGGGATTGGGGGACTGTCGTTTGCCCGAGTCGCACGAAAGGTCGGAATCCCGGTGGTGATCGACGCCGAGCAGATGGTAGACGGCTTGACGGATCTCCTCGAAAGCACGGATCACATCGTGATCCCGGAATCGCTTGCGGTTCAGCTGCAACCGAAATGGACCCGTGATACCGACCCCGCGATACTGAGGGCCCGCGAGGATCAGACCGTCGTCGTGACCCTCGGCGAGGACGGCTGTCTCGCGCGTGCTCCCGGCGAAGGCATTGTCCGACTGCCTGCCTTCGAGGTCGAGGTCGTCGATACGACGGGTTGCGGGGACGTTTTTCATGGAGCCTATGCGCTTGGGGTCGCTCGCGGGTATGACCTGACGACACGCTGCCGGCTGGCGTCGGCGGCAGCCGCCATCGCCGCGACTCGGCTCGGAGGACGTACGGGAATCCCGACCTTCGATGCGGTTCAGGCGTTTCTGAGCACTCACGCGTCCTCGGGCGGGCGACCGCCGAAACCTGAAGGGGAGTGAGCCGGTCAAGCTTCCCTATGCCAGTGCACGTGCCCTTCGCGCCGGCTCCAGGTCGAGCAGGCGAAAGTACCAGATCCGAAACGGTGCCCGGCCTACGGCCTGGCAGCCGACGAAACAGGATTCCGAGCACTCATCGAGCAGCGAGACCACCCGAAACAGGGCGCCCTTCCGGAACAGTGGACTCGGGCGTTTGGCTCGAACCAGACAGCCCTGATGAATGTCACCAGCCAGCATTGTGTCCCTCCTGGCTATACAGATGCATTTAGAGATTGAATCGTCGCTTCATTTACCGACCATTAGACGGAATTGTTCAACCCGTGACATTCCCGCGAAGTCGTTGCGGCAAAACGCGCTCTGACACCGACTCGGATCCTCGATCCGAAGCGGACGAGCCCGAATTGGCTCTGGACTTTTGGGTATCGAGATGCCACATTGCTCAGGTCGCCCCCGAAAATGCGGCCCGGTCGACCGGAGGAATTGGATGCAGCAGGATCAGGAATTGTTCGAAGCGATTTGCCACGGTGACCGCGACCGCTGTCGGGAACGCGTCCAGGCGGCCATCGACTCGGACTCCGACATCGTCGGGCTCCTGAATGACACCATGATCCCGGCGATGCGGGAGATGGGGCGCCGATTTTCCTGTAACGAAGTCTACGTCCCGGACATGTTGCTCTCGGCCCGGGCCATGCAGGCCGGTTTGGACCTCGTCGAGCCCATTCTTGCGGCGAGGGGTCATCGGGCCCGCGGCCGGGTTTGTGTGGGAACCGTGAAGGGTGATCTGCACGACATTGGCAAGAACCTGGTCGCCATGATGCTCAAAGGAGCCGGCTACGAGGTGGTCGACCTGGGCGTCAACTGTGACGTTGCGAAATTCGAACGGGCCGTGGATGAGGGTGCTCAGGCGGTCTTGTGCAGTGCCCTCCTGACTACGACCATGCCCTACATGAAGACAGTCGTGGACTACTTTCGGAACCGACCTGAGATCGATGTGATTATCGGTGGTGCGCCGGTCAGCCTCGAATACGCTCAGGAAATCGGGGCAGCCGGTTTCGGCCGTGATGCCAACGAGGCTGTCACGGTCATCGACGACCTCTTGGATAGCTAGAAGCGACGCCGACAACACGCCCGGTGCCGGCACACATCGGGGCTCGAGCGCTCTCCCGACGAAATCCTGGGCCCCCGGCCCGTCACTCGCTTTCCTGATCGGCTAGCCAGGACTTTTCCAGCTCGTCCACGAGGTGCAGCAGGCGTTCGGGTACGGACGTGTCGCCCCGGCGCAGTCGACGGAGCACCTCGGAGAAGTAGATGGCATAGAAAGGGCCCCAGCGGTGCTGGGCGAAGGCCTCGAGGCTGAGCGACTGCGTTCCTACCGTCAGATCGATGATCAGGTCATCTTCCTCGGTAAGCTCTCCTCCGCTGTGCAGGGGCATCTGCACGAGGACGCCACCTACGCTGATATCGAGCGGTCTCGGATGCCAGACGCGGTGGTGTGTCCGCAGACTGACCTCGAGTTTGGCCTTCGGATCGAGTGGGACACGAAAGGTGTGGCGGGCTTCGGTTTTCTCCAACTGATCCGGCACGCTCACTCGCAGCGCGGGCAAGGGATTTCGCCTCGAGTCGAATGCCAGAATCGGGCTGACGAACAGCGTCGTCCGGAAGCCATCGGCGAAAATCACCGTGCAGTTGTCCCCCGGTTCGAGGGTCGGCACCGGGTTGGAATCGAGCAGTTCGATTTCTATGAAAGCGGGCTGAGAGGAGCAGGCGCGGAACCTCCCCTGGAAGATGTCCCCCGTCCTTCCCGACGTCAGTGTGGCCGGTTTGCGCTGTTCGCTGAATCCTAGGAGTCGCTTGAAGATCAACTCATCCATGCTTGTTCTCTGGTTGTCATTCACCCTCCGGGCGCATCTCCCTCACAATTCTCAATCATTTGTAGGATCATGAAAAGGCACTCCGGAACTTTTTCTTCTTTCGGGCGAGGAATCGAAGCCAACTCCTTGCTTTTCTCCATGGTAGGATGGCCGGAAATGACCGATGACAACGGACCCGAGCGGAGGAGCGGGAGGTCACATCGTTGGAAGATGATCTATTTTCTGATCGTTGCGCTGACAGCCGTCGTCTATCTGTTGCTCTGGATTTTCTCCCAGGCATTCTTTCGTTAATGGAGCGGGGATGCATCTCGTAGACTGGATCGTGGTGGGGGCCTACCTCGCCTATGTCGTGATCGACGGCATCAGGCGGAGCAAGCAGACCGATCAGGTCCGTGGGTACTTTCTGGCCAACCGGTCGCTGCCCTGGTGGGCGGTCGGTCTTTCAATCATGGCCACGCAGATGAGCGCCATCACGCTCGTGGGGACCACGGGACAGGCCTACGCTGACGGGATGGGCTTCATCCAGTTCTACTTCGGGCTGCCCCTGGCGATGATCATCCTCTGCGTCACCGTCGTTCCATTCTTTCACCGGGCCGACGTCTTCACGGCCTACGAGTATCTGGAGCGCCGCTTCGACGTCAGGACGCGGGCCCTGACCAGCCTCCTGTTCCTGCTTTCCCGGGGCCTCTCCTGCGGGGTGATCATTTCTGCTCCGGCCGTCATTCTGTCGGTCGTACTGGGCTGGAATCTGGAACTCACCGTCCTGGCGATCGGCATTCCCACGATCTTGTACACCATGATTGGCGGCGTTCAGGCGGTGACCTGGACCGATGTGAAACAAATGGTCCTGATTCTGGTCGGGATGGCCGTGGTGGTTGTGGTGATCGTGTCGCGCCTTCCGGATCAGGCGCCCCTGAGCCATGTTCTGACGCTGGCCGCCTGGCACGGCCACCTTCAGACCATGGACTTCTCGTTCGATCTCACCGACACCTACACATTCTGGTCGGGACTGCTCGGCGGCCTTTTTCTGATGCTTTCCTATTTCGGATGCGATCAAAGCCAGGTGCAGCGCTACCTGACGGCGCAATCAGTGGACCAGGGTCGTACTTCACTTCTGATGAGTGCCGTGTTCAAGATCCCCATCCAGTTCGTGATTCTCCTGATCGGCGTGCTGGTCTTCCTTTTCTATCAGTTCTCCGCTCCACCGATGCTCTTCAATCCGGCCGCCGACCGGGAACTCCAAGGCAACTCTCAATACGTCCGCTTGTCGTCCGAATACGAGGCCGCAGCGGTCGAGTTGCGCAAAACGGCGCTGGCGGCGCTCGACGCGCCGGCAGAACGGGATGCCTATGAACAGGCGTTGGCCAGGCGCGATGCGATCAGGTCGGAAGCCGTCAGCCTGGCGGCTCAGACGAACCCGACAGGCGTCTACAACGACGTCAACTTCGTCTTCCCGACTTTCGTGACGACTCAATTGCCGATCGGCATCGTCGGCCTCATCGTTGCGGCGATTTTCGCCGCTGCCATGTCCAGTATTTCCGCCGAACTGAACTCCCTTGCCACCTCGTCGGTGATCGACA
This sequence comes from uncultured Acidobacteriota bacterium, assembly GCA_963823995.1. Taxonomy (GTDB): domain Bacteria; phylum Acidobacteriota; class UBA6911; order RPQK01; family JAPXNP01; genus JARRKC01. The sequence goes on along the minus strand of CAWGNQ010000005.1, from coordinate 882,394 downwards.
TCTATCGACGTCTGCTGCGACGTGACGCTCCCGACCGACACTATCTCCTGACCTCGAAGCTGGCCACCGCATTCTGGGGATTGATGGCCTGCCTTGTTGCGGTCTATGCCACGCAGCTCGGCTCTCTGATCGAGGTGGTCAACCGGTTCGGATCCTTCTTCTACGGTTCTCTGCTCGGTGTGTTCGTTCTGGCGATCGGGACGCGTTGGGCCTCCCCCTGGTCGGCCTTCATCGGACTCCTGGGAGGAATGGCTGCCGTGAGTGCTGTCAGCATCACGACGGAGATTTCGTTTCTCTGGTACAACGTGGTTGGCGTCGTCGGGGTCGTCGCTGTTGCTGCCGTCGTCCGAACCGGCGAAGCGTTGTGGAAAAAAGCCGGAATTCGGTCCAACACGCGACGCTGACCTCGCACCGCGCCCAGGTCAGTCGAGCCGGAAGGGTCGATCGGGCATCCGGAACTCCGGCGGGGTCCTTGGCCTCGCGCATATTCAGGGCACAGGCGGCATGCGGCCGATCGGCATCAGGTAGAGGGGAGTTTGGTCTGCGGGAAGTTCCATCGTCTGCTGGACGGCATCGGGACGGAATGCCCCGACGACGACCGTGCCGAGGCCGAGTGAGACCGCCTGAAGATGGACATTCTGTCCGGCGTGGCCCAGATCCATGTGCGCGTAATCTTTTCCCGCATCCTGAAAGGCCTCACGAGTCCGTTCATACACGGCGGCAAAGACCAGCACGCAGGCCGCTGTGGCCACAAAGTCCTGCCCGAACGTTGCGGCGCGGAGATCGTTCAGTACATCGACTCTTCGGATCGACACGAGACCGTGTCGGAGTCCGTCGTATCGATAAACTCCGGCCGCCAGCTCGTCGACCCGGGCGACAACCAGATAGAGTTCGAGAGGGTAAAGAGCTTTGGCCGACGGTGCCGTCCGAAACCCTTCCGGGCTCGTTACTCCGTATCCGCTCCAGAGGAGTTGCGAGACTTCCGCGAGCGTGAGCGGGTCGCTCGAGTATTCGCGAACGGAGCGCCGGCGTTCGAGCGCCTCTTCCACTGAGATGCTGCCTTTGAGACTGGGCCGCGGAAGCTGGATCATGATGGAATCTCTCCTCGAGTCAGCTGGACGGCTCGGCGCGCCGCAACGCGGCTGACCGATTCGAATCAGCCCGTCATCCTAACGCGGATTCGGGCACCGGGCAAGCCGGCAACTTCGATGGAGATTGACGAATCGGCCGAACTCGCATAGAAAGCAGCATGGAGCATGAGTTGGGTGGCGTGTGGTGGGCTCGGCCACCGCCGCGACCGCTCGAGTCAACTGGATCAGGGGGACAAGCACATGTCGACGCTGCTCAATCGGATTCGCCAGGAAGTTTTGCTGTGTGATGGTGCCATGGGAACCCAACTGCAGGCCGCAGGCCTGCCGCCGGGAGAATGCGGCGATGCCTGGAATCTCACCCATCCCGAGAAGGTTCTCGAGATCCAGAAGCGATATGTCGCGGCCGGTTCCGATTGCCTGACTACGAATACATTCCGAGCCAATCGTCTGGCTCTGGAACCGCACGGATTGCAGGGACGAGTCGTCGAGATCAATCGAAAGGCCGCGGAGATCGCACGTTCCGCCTTCGGCGGTCGGGAAGGCTTCGTCCTGGGCGATCTGGGGCCTTTCGGCGGCATGCTCGAGCCTTACGGGACCGCGACGGCAGAAGATGTCTCCGGAGCCTTTCTGGAGCAGGCGCGCGCGCTTGTGGACGGCGGCGTCGACGCCGTCATCATCGAGACGATGACGTCGCTGGAGGAACTCGAGATCGCAATCCGTGCGGCAAGGGAAGCCGGTGCTCCGTGCATCATTGCCTCAGTTGCCTTCGACCTGTCCCATGATGGACGGCAGGTCCGGACCATGATGGGTGTGACACCCGGACAGGCGGTCGATCTCATGCAACGCACAGGTGCCGATGTGGCCGGTACGAATTGCGGGGCCAACGTCGACATACGCTGGGCCACGCGCATCATCGAGGAGTATCGAAAGCAATCCGATCTGCCCCTGCTCGCCCAGCCCAACGCGGGAAGTCCAACGCTCGTCGAGGGACGAGCCCTCTATCACCAGGATGCGGAGAATATGGCGCAACGCCTGCCGGCACTTCTGGATGCCGGAGTCCGGATGGTGGGAGCCTGTTGCGGCAGCACGCCCGAACATATCGGACGCTTTCGAGGAGTGCTCGATCGTCTCGACCAATGAAGAAAAGGGTAAAAAGAGGTCCGTGGCGGCCGGACGGGGGAGATCTTTAAGGAGGAGAGAGCGTTGGGGTCCTCAAAGGAGATCCTCCCGCCGACCGCCATGCATAAAGTATACCATTTCCATTTCGGGTACTCGGGAAAAAGGTCGTGTCAGCGGCATGTTACAGTGATGTGACACTGTAAATAGTGCATATTCAAATATTTGAAGGTTCCTTTGCTTCCTTTGCACTGCAAGAGTGCAAACCGCTCTGCCCTCCCTTGACAGCAAGCGCTCAGAACGAAATTCACATCGTTTTCCACAGCTCCTGTGGATGGCCTCGGGTGGTGATCGCTCACTCCGGCTGATGCCCCGGACTTTCGGTTTCGGCCTCAGGTTGCGTGGCCAGGGATCTCTGCCAGAGGACGGCCAGCGCCAGTATGAGGACGATGGAGACTGCGGCTGCCGGCAGCGCAGTGGAATAGGCGTCCTGGACCGCTTGCCGGACTGCACGCAGCGCCGCCACAGCCGCCACTGCGGCGATAGCGGCCGCAGGCGAGATTCTGAACAGGTATCCGTAGACCACGCCCAGGGCAATTGCGAACGCCAGACCGAGCAGGATCCAGGCACCCAGGCTGGGGATTCCGGAACTCCCGCCAAGACCAAAGGCCAGGAGTACGATCAGGGCGGCGGTGAGCGGTTTGCGTCGGCTTCCCCGACCGCTGATCCGGTTCAGCAGGAGGACGACGAAGAGAAGGAAGATCGATTGACCGATCCATCCCGACGCGGCCTGAAGACAGGCTCCGAGGAAGGGAAAGGCATATCCTGCGATTTCGTAATTGGCCCAGTTCGGACTGAGGGTGGGTCCGGCGGCCTCGGCAAGGACGATCAAGCCGGCTGCAAAGAGACCGGCCGCAAAACCGAAATGAGCAGTGGAGGCTTCCGACGGCATCTCCCGTTGCCAATGAGCCGCCAGACCGTAGAGAAGTCCCAGTGCCGCCGCTGAAATCAGACTTCCCAGAACCAGCGCGCTCAAGGAAACAAAAAACTGTGTGGAGAAAGGTTCGGCCGTGTCGAAGCCGGCTTCGATCGAACTCCAGCGGTTCGCAATGCCGATTCCGAACAGGACGAACAGGACGACCATCGACAAGACGAAGGAGCGTGCCGAGAAGCGGTGCCCGGTCCAGTTGACGATGGCCAGGATGGCTCCGGCAAAGACGATGAGACCGAGGAAAGCCCCGCATACTCCGGCAACGATTTGGAGCAGGTTCCGGCTCCGCCTCTCCTCCCGCTGCCAGTCTTCGGGCACGTGGACCGATCGATAGGCGTCGGTGACCTGATCGCCCGAGATCTGTACGTCGATTCGAGCCTCGCCTGATGACAGGGGATAGTGCTGATCGTCGGCATAGGTGAAGTCCCAGTCCTTGCGCTTTGGAAGCTGCGACGGAGCCGAACCGACTCTGCGAAGATTCGCGGGGTCGAGATCGAAGCGCGTACGGATGGCAGAATCGGCGATCGCTCTGGCTTCCTCCTCGGCGAGACTGGCGCCGGGCCGGGACTCGGGCAGGAGGTGGTGGAAACGCAGAAGTCGTCCCTGTCCGTCCAGCTGGATCCGGTATTCTTCGGCCCGCTCCGCCACGTTTCCGGTAAAGCGGGCGTAGCGGACTTCCCAGTAGGGAGGCGCGAGGTAGGTGCCGAGGAGCTGTTCGTAGGCCTGGGAGCCTCCCTCCTGCCAGACGAAGCGATCCGCATCATCGAGCGGCGCACCGACAGAACTCAGTTCGGTCCAGTCCGATCCCAGTTCGATATTGCGGGAAGCCAATTCCTGGCGAGCCTTTTTCACGGCTGCAGCTCTCCCAATCTCGAGGGGCGGAGCATCGTCGTTCAAATTTGCTTTCCAGACCCAGGCGAGAAGGCCCAAAGCGGCGAGGGCGAACAGCAGCCATCGAGCCTGGCTTGACAGTCGCGACGGTGCGACCGGGGCGACGGCTCGCGGTTCGGCCTCAGGGGCGGGAGGGGGCGGTGTCCAGGCCCCGTTTCGGACGGAAGCATCGACCGATGCCCACTTCTTTCGCCGCAGGAGCATGACCAACACGACCCAGAGCGGAACCAGGGTCAGCGCCACAATGAGGACCTCATCCACCCAGGTTCCGGGGGACGACGACACGAAGACCGGCAGGGCGAACCAGCACACATCGAACGTGAAGTGGAGAACGATTCCCGGGAGCAACCCGAACAGGAGGTAGAGCACTCCGAAGGCCGTTGCGGGAATGATGAGCTCGACCAGTCGGGCGTAAGCCGGCTGAGCGGGGTAGTTGGCGTGTCCTGCTCCGAAGATGACCGCTTCGAGGACCAGAGCGCTTCCGATCCAATACTTGATGTTGCCGCCGAAACGGCGCCCGAGCAGCACGGCCCCGGCCAACGGAATCGCACGAAACAGGCATTCTTCCCAGAAACCTGCCTGCAGCGATGTGGCAATAGCATTCAACCAGGGGAAGTAGGTGGCCAGCGCATCGGGCTGAATGAGCGCGTCGGAGGGGGACCACCAGCCGAGGTACTTGGTGCTGAAAATGTAGAGACCGACTTCGTAGGCGAAGAAGATCGACACACACAGGTACCCGCCCACAGTACGACCGAGCACGGCCTGAGAGTTGGCGACGCCGGGAGACCAGAGACGCCAGAACTGGATCTTGTCGGGGAACGCACGACGCGTGAGACCCTCGGCTGCCATGAAGGTGACTGCCAGAACGCCGCCCATGGCCATCGCGCTGCCGAGCGCCTGCAGGACCTGGTTCAGGAGGAAATCGCGGGCGGGTAGCGCGGTATCGTAGTTCATCCAGAGCAGCGGCAGTTGATTGATCTGGGCGAGGAACTGCAGAAATGCAATGACCGCCCCCCAGATAACGGCACTGCGCCAAAGGACCCAGCGCTGCCTCAGCAAGAAGAAGAGACCGACGACGCAGCCACCCAGAAAGTAGAGGACGGCAATGGCGACCAGCGAGCCGAAGGCTATGGTGACATTCGCCGCCCGCATCTCCTGGTATTTTCGACTGAATGCCTCGGGTATCTTGATGAAGTGATAAACCTCGGAGACGTGGTTCCCTGAGACCCTCAGCTCCAGACGGACCAGGGCCTCTCCGATCTTCTGATCCGGACGCTCGTAGACGAACGTATGGTCCACTCGACCTCCGGACTTGGTTTCGGATTGAGCTTCGACGAGTTCGAAGTCGGACAGCCGGATGTTCCATTCGGAGGCCGACGACTCAGCGATCTGCTGCGCCTCCTCCTGGGGGATGTTGGTCCCGGGTTCCTCCTCCGGAATCGTCTCGCGGAATCCGTAGGGAAAACCGGCGGGAGTGAACCAGAACGTGACCTCCTTGGCCACTCCCGGCTGAAAGTTGCGCACCTGCCAGGCATAAGGGGAATAGAGGTCGCCCTCGATCAGTCGGCGAAAGGCATCGACGCCGCCCGCCTCGAGTTCGACGTAGGTCTGCACCGCATTGTCGACTCCGAACGAAGCGGCCTGTGAGAACTGAGAAGGACCCAGATTGTCGCGCGTCGCAAGCTCCGAGGCCTGCTCCATGGCCGCCCGTCGATCCATCCTCAGATCGATGGAGACGATTGGAAACGCGCGTGGGAAGAAGTGCAGGGTGAAAAGCAGGCCGGCCACCGAAAGAATGACGAGACCTACCCAGAAGTATGCCTTGCGTGCCATTGCTCACTCCTCCAAGCGGCCATCTTAACGTGGAAGAGGAAGAAGCAGAAGGGCTACTGACAGGGCTGCAGCGCCGGTGGGGAGAAACCGGCGCTGCAGCGGGGTCGAATGAGGAGTGGTTTCAATTATGGTGTTTCCTTTCACAAAGACGCTCCTCGGAAACAAAAGGTTGACTCGGAGAGGCGGAATTGTGTGAGATGCGACAATCGTGGTCGATCCGACTCTATTCCGCATTCCGTGGTTCCTTCGCCTGACCAACGGTCTCGGCGAGATGCTGGGTGCCGGCCGGCTGAGGGCGCTCCAACTCGATGCCGATCGGCTGGTGGAAGCCGCTCGGGAGCAGACGGGTCTGTCCGACTTCGGTGACGACGGCTTTCGGGAGGGTCTGGACATATTCGTCGAGTCGCTCCTTCGGGATGCCGATCTCAGCCTGATCGGGCGAGCCGGGATTCGCGGCATGATCGTGACTCTGCTGGCCAACCGGCTCTTGATCCATCGCGCTCGCCAACAGGAACCGCATCGCTTCCGGACGCCGCTGAATCGACCGGTGGTCATAACCGGAGTACCCAGGTCCGGAACAACCTTCCTCCATCGCCTTCTCTCCGAGGATGAGAGGTTCAGGGCCCTGCCTCTGTGGCGGCTCTTCAAGCCGGTTTCGGATGAATCGGAATCGACGATTCGACGAGAGGTTGATCGAGCGCTTTGGGTCCGGCGCCGCTTGACTCCGGATCTGGATAGGAAGCACTTCTCCCGTTCCGGGTCTGCCGAGGAGTGCATCTGGCTGCTGAACATCACGTTCGAAAGCCTCGGACTCTGGGTCGCAGCCCCGGTCTACGGTTATCTCGAGTGGCTTGGTCGTCGCGACCTCCACCGCGCCTATCGTGAATATGGCGGGCTGCTGCGCTATCTCCAGTCCGAGCAGCCCGACAAGGCCTTTCTGCTGAAAGCCCCGAGCCATTCAGGTGCTCTGGACGCCCTGCAGGATGCGCTGCCGGAGGTCCGGACAATTCAGTTGCACCGCGACCCCATCGATGCCTGTGCAAGCCTGTGCAGTCTGTTTGCCACACTCCACTCGGCCGTCACCCGTCATCTCGACCTGCCCCGGCTCGGCCGTACCACCGTCGAACTGCTTCGTCGCGAGATGCAGCGGAATCTCGAGGCACGCCGGAAACTCGCACGCCCGGTGCTGGACGTTCTCTATCGGGATCTTCTGGCCGACCCGCTAACCACGGTACGGGGCGTCTACCGATACCTCGGATGGAACTGGGACCGGAGGCACGAAGAGCGGGTGGTCCGGCATCTCCGCCGAAATCCGAAGGACCGTCATGGTCGACACCACTACGAGCTCTCGACATTCGGTCTCTCGTCTGAAGAGATCGCTGGTGTCTTTGCTCCCTACCGTGGAGACCTGTTCCGATCTGGCTAGACACGCAGGCGGTGGCGATCCAGTGCCAGGTTGGCCTGGAGCGTGAAGTGTTCGAAAACCCGGTAGTCATCCAGGGAAATCGGCCGGTCCGAGAGCGCATTATCCACATAGAACAGACCGACCGTCCGGTCCGTCGAATAGAGAGGGCTGACGGCAAACGACCTTGCCCGAAAGACGTTTCGGAGCGGACCCGGGAGCAGGGAGGCGTAGGGTTCGTCCGATGCGTTGAGGATGAACAGGGGTTTCTTCTCGGCCAGACAGCGGCCGAACAGATTCTCTGTTGCCAATGGAACCCGCACCTGCGCCGCCAGTGAATCGGCCTCGAGGCCGAAGCCGTACTTACCCATCAGGGCGGTTCGTTCGGGGTTGCATAAGGTCAGGATGATCCGGTCGAAACCGGCGACCCGTTGGACTCCTTCCATGATGAGATCGAACAGGGTGGTCAGATCACGATTCTCCAGGATATGCAGTGAGATCTCACGCAGCAGTTCGAGTTGAATCGTCGTCTTGTCCTTCTCCTCCGGTTCGAGCAGCGTTTCCTGTGACGGCACTTCATCGCTTCGCTGCGCCTGCTCGAGTCGTTTCAGCCATCGGGCTCGAACCGGATCCTGTGACGCCGGCTCCGACGGTGCCCTGGGACAGAGCGTATCGGCCTCCAGTCCGTAGAGACCCGAAGATCTTCGGCTTTCGACAAAGGCGGATTCGATGACCTGAGCCAGCTCTTTGTCGCCCACCGAGAAGGCTCGTTCGACCTCCTCGACGATGGTTCTCGTGGCTCCGGCCAGATCGACGCCGTCGCCGAAGAGATTCTCGGCAATCGTGTGCGAAAGTTGAGGCAGCGCCTGCAGCAGATTCCGCCCCTTCTTGCCCTTTTGTCCGTTCGTCGGGCTCTGCAGTGATTGCACGAAGTTCGTCGGAAGGGCCCATCGATCGGCCAGGGCTTCTCCAAAAGAAGTAAAGGGCTGTCCCAGTACGGTTCGCTCCGCACCGGCCTGGTCGAACTGGCCGTTCTGAACCAGTTGCTGGATTTCGAGGAACTTCTCCGGCAGATAGTAGGCAACCGCAAGGGGCCCCAGATACTGCAGGATTCCGGCCAGGAACATCTCTTCCCGCCGGGAGTCCTTCAGGAGAGTCGCCAGCTCTCGGGTCAGGACGGCCGTGAAGTAGCCGCGCGCCAGGATCCTGCGCAGGTCGATCCAAGGATGGTGGCGCTGAAAGACTTCGACGAAACCAAGTTGGAGACAGATGTCCCGGATGACTTCCACTCCCAGCAGGACGACAGCCCGTGAAATCGTCTTGATCGAGTGATCGGAGCGGTTGTAATAGGGAGAGTTGGCGATTCTCAGTACCTTGATGGCGAAGCCCTGGTCTTGCAGGATGACCCGGGCGATATCGGAGGCGGCACACTGGGTGTCTTCGCTCAGGCGTACGACTTCCAGGACCGAGGTCCGGAAGACCGGCAGGTCTCCCCTGCCTGTGACACGAGTTTCGAGTAGCTTCAGGAAATCTTTCGACACGATGACTCCCTTAAGAATCGGAGGAAGACGCGATTTGTTTATGGGTTTCCCGTGGTGTCGTGGGGGGAGGACAGGTCGGCTCGATCAGGCTCCGGGCCGAAGCGCCGCCCACAGCAGCAGGATCCAGCCAATCAGGAACACGGTGCCGCCCAGCGGCGTGACGGCTCCCCACCAGCGTATTCCGCTGAGGACGAGCACGTAAAGAGAACCGGAGAAGATGACGATCCCGGCCAGGAAACACCACCCGGCGACCGTCACCGAGAAGGAGGGCCAGCGGCTGCTGAAGAGCCCGACCGCGAGCAGAGCCAACGCGTGGTACATCTGGTACCGAACCGCAGTTTCGAAGATCTGCAGATCCTCGGCGGTCAGCCGGCCCCGGAGCGCATGGGCCCCAAAGGCCCCAGCCGCCACGCTCAAAAGTCCAAACAGTGCCCCAAAGGAAAGAAAGAGCCTCGCCACAGCGCGCATTCTATCGTGCGCCGAAATCAAGGTCGACCATGAGGTCGTTGGCGATGGTCTCGAGATCGGCTTTCAGGTCGTCCAATCCGACTTTGGGCGGCATGAGCAGGACCGCGTGTGCTCGAAAAAGAGCATTGCCGGCCATGGGGGCGCTGGTGTATTCGGTCTCGAGCTCCGTTACGTTGATTCCCCGCCGCGCAATGGCCTCGGAAATACGGCTGACGATCCCGGGACGGTCGTTTCCCACCAGGCTGATCTCAACAGTCTTGCCGTCGACCAAGGCGCTCTCGGCCGAACCCGTCCGTATGAGGCATTCGAGTCCCTCGAACGGCAATTCACGCAGCGCTTTCGTCAGCGAATCCACCTGCTGCGGGGGCAATGAGATGTGGATCATGCCGCCGAACAAACCCGCGGTCGAGGAGAGGTGGCTCTCGAGCCAGTTGCCGCCATGATCTGCGACCACGGAAGCGACTCGCTCGACGAGGCCGGGACGATCGGGGCACAAAACGATGACGACGAACGAGTTCAGAACACTGTGCATGACTCGCCTAGTTTGAGCTGGAGACCGGAATTGTCAAGTCCCCAGGGCCGCGGGCACTTGATAACGCCTTTACGCAGCGGCGCCTGACGTTCCCTCCCTCATGCTGTCTCTTCCCCTTGCCGATAGAAGTATGGAGAATGAAGAAGGATACAGGTATGTCTGTTCGGTGGACACTCGGGTTCCTTGTCGGTGTCTGGCTGTTTGCCGGCGGCATGGCGGCGAGCATCCTCGCAGCAGGCGGCTCTTTTGTCCGAAATGAGTCTCCACCGATCCTGCGGACCGTCGGGGCAATCCGAGTCCTTTCCTCCGAAGAGGCGGGACGGGGTCTGCCGGTGTCGGTTCGCGCGATCGTGACGTTCGTAAGCCCCGACAGCAGTGTTCTCTTCGTTCAGGACGAAACCGACGGCATTTTCGTGGCGGTCTCACGTGTCACGAATCTCCGGTTCGGTCAGTTGGTCGAGATCACCGGCGTGACTGGATCGGGCAGTTTTAGACCCATCATCGAACAACCCCGGATCAAGGTGATCGGAAACGCAGGTCCTCCGCCGGCCCGACGAGTAACGCTGGCGCATCTTCGAACGCTCGAGGAAGATTGCCGCTTCGTCCAGATCACCGGTACGGTGCGTCGGGCCCGGCTGCAGAATGATCAACTGCTGCTTCGGATCGGAGCCGGCGGTGTGACAGTCGGGGCCGCCGTTGCTTTGGCGGGCGAAACTTCAGTGGAGCTCTTCGACTTTCTGGACGCCGAGGTGACCGTCACGGGCGTCTGCCAGACGACGGGCCTGCGCAACGGAGGTCGGGGCGTCATCATCCGCGTTCCTCTGCCCCAATATCTGCTCCGTAACCGGGCGCCCGATCCTCCGGAGGCGGCGCCATTGTGGACTGTTCGAGGTCTTTCCGAACTCTCGGTCATGGAAACCCCGTTGCACCGGGTACGAATTCAGGGAAAGGTTGTCAGCTGGGAATCGGGTCGCCCGCTGCTGGTCGAGGACGATACGGGCTCCGTGGAGGTTCTCACCGTCCAGAACCCAACGGCCGGACCGGGGCAAAACATCGAAGTCGTGGGCTTTCTTCCCTTCGGACGCGATCCGCAGAAGGGAGTGGTTCTGCACGAAAGCCAGGTGCTGGAGAGGTCCAGGTCTCCGGTTGACTCCAATCCAGTGACAGAAGCTGCGGTCCAGCCTCCGAACTCGGAGTCCTCGCCCCGGTCGATGCCGATCCTGACGCGCGTCAGCGATGTACACAGACTCAGCCAGGGTGAGGCGGCCCGTGGATATCCGGTTCGAGTCCGGGCCGTCGTGACCTATTTCGATCCCGACTGGCAATTGCTGTTCGTTCAGGATGCGACCGGCGGAGTCTATGTCGAGCGCCAGGAAGAAACCTGGTCATTTGAGCTCGGTCAGAAGCTCGAGATCGAAGGTGTCAGCAGTCGGGGCGGATTTGCTCCGAACATCGTACCCTCCAGAATTCGGGCTGTCGGCCGTTCCCCGTTGCCCGATGCGCAGTCGAGCAACCTCGAAGGGCTGCTCAACGGCCAGGAAGACAGTCTTCGGGTCGAAGTCCGGGGAATGGTCCGCGCTGTGACGTTCGACGGCGCTCGCATGAGGTTGGACCTTACGACGGGTCGTGGTCGTTTTCGGGCCGTGGTCCCGAATATGACGAATACGACGCCGCCGATGCTCGAAGACTCTCTGGTTCGAATTCAGGGCGTCTGCGGCACGACGATGAATTCGAACGGGCAGCTGACAGGGATCCAGATCTTCGTACCCGACGTGGATTCAATCCGGGTCGAGGAGCCGGGGGCAACCGATCCCATGGATCTTCCGCTCACCAAGGTGGCCGATATTCTGCGCTTTACGCCATTCAGCGGAGCGGGGCACAGGATTCGAGTGGAGGGCATTCTGACCCTTCAGGACGAGCCGGGGAACCTCCTCTACGTCAGCGATGGAGGAGACGCAGTTCGTGTGGAGACCCTGCAGGCTCCCGCGCTCCTGATCGGCGACAGGGTCCAGGTCGTTGGTTTTCCAGTTGTCGGGGCACCCAGTCCTCACCTGGAGGATGCTCTTGTCGACCGTCTCGACTCGGGTCCCGCTCCGATTCCGGAGGCCGTTCCCTTGGCGCGAATTCTCGACGGTGAAGAGGATGGACGACTTGTTGTATTGACTGCGAGACTCCTCGAAACGGCGCGCGTCGAGAACGAAGAGATTCTGACTCTGCAGACCGACGATACTGTCTTCAATGCCCGTCTCTCCCTCGGACCGGACATTCTACCCGTGGAGTTGCCGCCCAATTCTCGTCTTAGCGTCTCCGGCATCACGACGATACTGGTCGACGAAGAACAGCGCCCCCGTTCCTTCCGATTGCTTCTCCGCTCGCCCCAGGATGTCGTTCAGCTGTCGGCTCCGCCCTGGCTCAAGATCCGGCACCTGGCCCTGTCCGTTGTCGGCCTGGGCCTGCTGATCGTGCTGGCGCTCGGCTGGGTCTGGGTGCTGCGCAAGCGCGTCCGCGAACAGACGGCACTGATTCGTCAGCGCCTCGAACGGGAGGCTGCGCTGGAGGAGCGGTATCGCCAGCTCTTCGGGAATGCAAACGATCTGATCCAGAGTGTGGGACATGATGGACGCTTCCGCTACGTCAATCCTGCCTGGATGGAATTGCTCGGGTTCACGGAATCGGATCTGGAGCAGATCACGCATCTCGATGTTGTGCATCCGCTGAGTCGCAAGACCTATCTCGAGGCGTTCGAAGAAGTTCTCCAGGGTGGCTCGACCGGCCAGTTCGAGACGGTCTTCGTTGCGCGGGACGGCAGGGAGATCATTGTCGAAGGAAGTTGCACCCGGGAATCGGTCCAGGGGCAGCCGGCGGCCGTTCAGAGCATCTTCCGCGATGTCACCGAGCGCAAGCGTGCCGAGACGGAGCTTCTCCTGTCCGAAGAGCGCTTCTCCAAGGCATTTCAGAACGCGCCGATGGCCATCTCGATCATGACCCGGGGCGATCATTGCCTGCTCGATGTCAATGACGGATTTCTCAATCTTTGGGGGTATGCCCGCTACGAAGTCATCGCAGAAACGGATCGAACTCTTGGATTGTGGGCAGAGGCCTCGGAATGGGAGCGGGTAATCAGGCGACACCGGGAAGGCCATCCGGTGAGGGACCGGGAAATGTGTATCCGCACGAAGGCCGGTGAACAGCGCAACGTGCTGCTGTCCATCGAAGACGTTGAAATCGGCAACGAACCCTGTCTGCTTCTGATCGCCCATGACGTGACGGCCCGGCTGAACCTCGAGGCCCAGCTCCGACAGGCCCAGAAGATGGAATCGGTCGGCCGTCTGGCGGCGGGTGTCGCCCACGATTTCAACAACATCCTGACCGTCATCCAGGGGCACTCGGAGCTCCTGCTGGCCGACCCGCGGCTCGCTCCGGACTATGCCGCGGCCCTGCGTCAGGTTGCCGAAGCCGCCGAGCGGGGCGCGGACTTCACCCGCCAGCTCCTGACCTTCAGTCGCAAACAGGTGTTGCAGCGGCGGCCCCTGGACATCCGTGACGTCATCCATGGCATGACGCCTTTGCTCAAGCGACTCGTCGGTGAAAGCGTCGAGCTCCAGATCGATCTGGAACCCGTCCGTCCGGTCGAAGCGGATGTGGGCATGATCGAACAACTGCTGATGAACTTGTCCGTCAATGCCCGCGATGCGATGCCCTCCGGTGGGACGATCAGCATCTCCCTTTCGCCGGTGACTATTTCAAACCCGGAAGCCCTCCGCCGTCGTGAGGCCTCCGTGGGCACGTTCGCCTGTCTGCGCGTGCGGGACGGGGGCGTCGGAATGGATGCCGAGGTGCTCGAACATATCTTCGACCCGTTCTTCACGACGAAGGAGGTCGGCAAGGGGACCGGCCTGGGTCTGTCGATGGTCTACGCCATCGTCAAGCAGCACTCCGGCTGGGTTGATGTGGAAAGCAGGCCGGGTGGGGGAACGACTTTTGCCATCTTTCTGCCGACCTGTTCGGCCGATGTCGTCGACGTGCAGCCTTCTCCGAACGTCCCCTCGGCAAACAACGGGACGGAGACCATACTCGTCGTCGAGGATGAGAGTTCGGTCCGCGGACTGGTCTGTGGGCTGCTGCGGAACAAGGGCTACCGGGTCCTCGAAGCGGAAGATGGAGTTCGGGCGCTGGAGATCTGGGCAGCTCGGGGCGATGGTGTGGATCTGCTCCTCTCGGACATGGTCATGCCTGGAGGCATTTCGGGTCTCGACCTGGCCCGTCAGTTCAGGGGCGAGCGTCCTGATCTCAAGGTGTTGCTGACCAGTGGGTACAGTGACGAGTCCCTGGGGATCGACTTCTCCACCATGGACGGGATCGACTACTTGTCGAAGCCCTACCACCCCGAACAACTCTCCCGGCGCGTCAGAAGCTGCCTCGACGCGGGTCGGAGAGCACCGGCACTCTGAGGTCTGATGGCAGGGGCACTCCGCTGACAGCATCTTCGCGGAAGCAGTCCTGTCAGCCACCCACGAGAAGGACCCGCAGATCCATGACATTGGTCCGTGTGGGCCCTGTCACGATGAGGTCTCCCAGAGGTTCGAAAAAATGATACGAATCGTTGTTGCGCAAGTGCGCCGTGGCGTCGAGACCCGCCCGTCGAGATCGAGCGATGGACGTTCCGTCGGCCAGGGCCCCGGCGGCATCCGTGGGGCCGTCGGTTCCGTCCGTCCCACCACTGAGGACGACGACGGACAAGCAGCCCTCGATCTCCAATGCCGCGGCCAGAACGAATTCCTGGTTCCTGCCGCCGAGTCCGGTCCCTCGGATGGTGACCGTGGTTTCGCCGCCGGAAATGAAACAGGCCGGGGGAGGGATGGGCTGTCCGCTCCGTCGACACTCCCGGGCAATGGCAGCGTGGACCTTGGCGACCTCACGAGCCTCTCCCTCGATCAGCGTCGACAGGACCAGGGTCCGGTAGCCGGACTTCCGGGCCTCCTCCGCAGCCTTCGAGACTGCGAGAAGGTTGTTTGCGAGGATTGCGTTCCAGGTTCGCTCGAAGATCGGGTCCCCCTCTTTGGGTGTCTCCTCGACGTCCCCGCAGAGACCGCGTTCCAGACGGTGCTTGACCGTGGCGGGGAGCTGGTCTGCAATCGCGTATTTCTCGATGATCCTGGCGCAATCCCGGAAAGTGCTGCGGTCCGGAACAGTGGGTCCCGAGGCAATGCTGTCGAGATCGTCCCCGACCACGTCGGAGAGGATCAGGGAGACGAGGGTGGCCGGTGCGGCCCGTCGTGCGAGATTCCCGCCTTTGACCTGGGAGATGTGCTTCCGGATTGCATTGATCTCGTGGATCGTCGCTCCGCAGCGCAGGAGGATCTGGGTCGTCTCCTGCATGTCGTCGAAACGTACCGATTCGGCGGGGGCAGGCAGGAGGGCCGAACCACCCCCTGAGATCAGACAGAGGACCAGGTCCCGCTCCGATGTCGAGTCGAGCAGATCCAGGATGCGGCGCGTACCCTGCAATCCGGCCTCGTTCGGCACAGGGTGCCCGGCCTCGACGATTTCGATCGATTCCAGGGGGACGCCGTGACCCGTCTTGACGTTGATGCAGCCGCCGGTGATGCGGTCACCCAGCAGGCGTTCGACGGCGAGCGCCATGGCACCCGAGGCTTTCCCCGCGCCGATCACCAGGATCCGTTCGAATGAGCTGAGCTCGAAGACACGCTCCTGAACGATGAGGCGGGTGCCCTCGAGACGAAGCTGGGACTCGACGACCTTCATCGGATCGACGGCCCGCAGCGCGGCCTGAAAGATTGCGATTGCGTCAGCGCGAAGCTTCCCGAGCCTCTCGTCGTCGTTCATGTTTTGCGCGCCTCGTCGGTTCTTTCGACCGGAATTCAGGCAACTCTACCAGACCGGTCGGCAAGCGCAAGACGGAGGGGCAGGCCTGTGCCCGATTTCTTGCAGTCGGCCGCTCTCCGCGGCAAACTGACGGCAGAGGGATCCGAGACGGGGAGGAGAACGATGCAGACAGCGACGCGCAAGACGAAAATCATCTGTACGGTCGGTCCGTCTTCCTCCTCGAGGCAGCGGCTGAAAGCGATGATCGACCGGGGTATGAACGTCGCGCGCCTCAATTTCTCCCATGGGGACCATGCGAGCCACGGCGAAGTGATCGAGTCCGTGCGAGCCATTGGCGAAGAGAGTGGGAAGCCGGTGGCCCTGCTCCAGGATCTGGCGGGCCCCAAAGTTCGGATCGGAACGTTTCCGGGGGGCTCCGTGCAGCTCGAATCGGACGCGCAGTTCACGTTGACGACCCGCAAAGTCGAGGGCGACTCGAATCAGGTTTCGGTCGACTACGAGCGGTTGCCCGAGGAGGTCGAGGTCGGTGACAAGATCCTCCTCGCCGACGGTGCGATCGAATTGGCCGTCGAAGGCATCGAGGGCTCAGATATCCGCTGTCGCATCGTCTATGGCGGACAGCTTGGATCCCGCAAGGGGCTCAACTGCCCTTCGGGGTTGTTCGGATTGAAGATTCTCGACGATCGCGACCTCTCCGACCTGCATTTCGGCCTCGACCACGGTGTGGACTATGTGGGTCTCTCCTTTGTCCGGTCGGCGGACGACGTCCGCCGTGCGCGGAAGGAGATCGAGCGTCATCGCAGCGATGCGTCGATCATCGCCAAAATCGAGACACAGGCTGCCCTGGAGAGTTTCGACGAGATTCTCGGCGAATCGGACGGCGTCATGGTCGCGCGTGGGGATCTCAGCATCGAGACCCCCTTCACACGCGTGCCGGTTCTGCAGAAACAGCTGATCACGAAGGCCAATCGGGCTGCCAAGCCGGTCATCACGGCGACCCAGATGCTCTATTCGATGGTGCACTCGCCGTTGCCGACCCGGGCCGAAGTCGCCGACGTGGCGAACGCGATCCTCGACGGCAGCGACGCCATCATGCTCTCGGAGGAGACGGCGATCGGAGACGATCCCGATCGCGCCGTCGAGGTGATGGACCGTATCGCACGAGACACGGAGGCAGGCGGGCTCAAGGTCGGATGGGAGCAGGAACTTCCGGGGACCGACTTGACGGTCGACGACCGGGAGGCCATGGCCCTGGCCGCCTGCCGCCTGGCCGCGGATCTTGGCGTCGACTACATCGGTACTGTGACCCGGACGGGTCAGATGGCTCGCCTGG
Source organism: uncultured Acidobacteriota bacterium (assembly GCA_963823995.1). Classification (GTDB taxonomy): domain Bacteria; phylum Acidobacteriota; class UBA6911; order RPQK01; family JAPXNP01; genus JARRKC01. Next base: position 865,349 of record CAWGNQ010000005.1, on the reverse strand, counting down.
CCGCCAAATTCCGGCCTCGCCAACCGATTCTGGCTGCGACTCCGGATCCTGTGACATTTCGGCGGCTCACCCTGGTCCGCGGTGTCGTTCCGCAGCTCCTTCCGACGGAGCTGACGGAGTACGAAGATATGGCGGCGGCCGCCTTCGAGTTGGCCCGTCGCAATGGCTGGGTCGACCGGACCTGTGTGCTGCTCTCCGAAGACTTCGTCCGCCGCGGAAGGACGTGATGCGTTTGCCTGCGACCTGTCGGTCCGAAGGGGCCTGCGGTCATCGATGACGGACCTCCTCAGGTTCCCAGATACTCCCGGAAGAAATCGAGCGTTCTCGACCACGCATCCTTCGCAGCTTCAGGCTGGTAGCGGTTTCCGGAAGGATTGGCGAATGCATGGGATGCCTGGGGATAAATGTGGATCTGCACGTTTTTCCCGAGCGATTTCAGCTCCTGTTCCATCTTACGGACCTGCTCGGTGGGAATGCCGGTGTCCTCTTCGCCGTACAGTCCGAGGATCGGCGCCTGAATCTTCTCGAGCTCATCCGGATCGGTGACAGGACGGCCATAGTAGACGACGGTGGCATCGATCCTGTCTCCGAGGAGAATGGCGGTATTGAGCGACCAGCCGCCTCCGAAGCACCAGCCGATCGAGCCCACTTTTGTGACCCCCTGCTTGTCGACCAGAAAGTCATAGGCTTGCTTCAGGTTCGAGTCGGCGGCGGACGGGTCCTGCATGGCCGTCTGCATCAGCGATTGCGCCTCCTGAGGCGTTTCGGCGGACTTTCCACCGTAAAGGTCCACGGCCAGCGCCACGTACCCCTGTGCCGCGAGTTTGTCGGCCATGGTGCGGATATTGTCGTTCAGGCCCCACCATTCATGAATCACGATGATTCCGGAGGAAGGCGTCTTGGCCTGCTTCGGGCGCGCCAGGTATCCCTCGACGGATTTGCCCTCGACCGTCGCGTAGGTCACGTCTTCATTCGTGATATCGGCGGGGGCGCTTTCCATCGAGGCGGCGCCCGGTACCGGACTGTCCTCGGCATGCTCCTTGGCCATCCGGTCGGCGTATTCCTGGTCGGACATCTGGTTCCGACCGCAACCGCTGCACAAGAGAACGACTCCCAGCAGAGTCATTACGATAAATCTCCAAGCTAGATCCATGGTGTCGCCTCCTCACCCGTAAGTGGTACGAAGAAAAAGAGATGTTGTTTGTCCCGATTATATAGCAGCTGGCCGAACCCAACGTGGTGGTCGTGGTGTGGTCGTGGTGAACCGTTTACCGCCTCCGAGCGGACAGGGAGGAGAGAACGGAGATGGAGAGGGCGCACTCTGCCAGCCCAAGGAAAAAGTACGTCGGCTGCAGCCAGGAAATCAGCCCGATCCAGTAAACCTGCAGGATGATCCACAACGTCAGGAAAATGCCGAGAGCCAGTCCGACGTCCCCCGCCCGTCTCCATCCGAGAAGCGATGCGACGGATCCCGCGAGACTTCCAAATCCATTGACGATCATCAGGACGAGTCCGGGTATGAGGAAACTCGAAAAGGGAGTCCCTGCGAGCCATTCGGGGTCGAACCGAAGGCCGGCTCCGGAAGGATCCATCACGAGCCCGAGCCCCGCCGGCACCGCTCCGATCCCGATCAGGAGTTGCAGAATGCCCAGCCATTTTCTTGCCCGCATGGCAACGAGGTTATTCCGGCCGGTACAGAACGGCAAGTATGGAAGGGCTGAAAGATGTCCGCGGACCGGCATTTTCCTTGTTGGGAGATCGGCTTTCCTCATCCGACGACAGGTCGTAGACTCATAGGACGAGGACATGATGAGAACACGAACGCTGACGTTGATGTGGTTGTCGCTGTGGTGCGCTTGCGGACTGCTCCTGGCTCAACAGAACTGGTTTCCGTTCACTCTCCCCTGGGACGATGGTTCGAAGACGGTCGTGGACGCCTCGGGCCTGTTGGTCGATTACCCGGGACAGGATCCGACGACGGTCATCGACTCCCGCGGATTCGTCCGCGCCCGAAGTGACGGCCGCTTCTACTTTTCGAAGACCGGCAAACGGGCTCGTTTCTGGGGTGTCAATTTCACCTTCGGGGCAAATTTTCCGGAGCACGACACGGCCGAAGGCGTGGCACGGCACCTGGCCAAGCTGGGCGTCAATGTCGTTCGATTCCATCACATGGATTACTATGCGAGTCGCAGTGGAATCTGGGACCCGGCCTATTTCCCGAACGACACGCAGCATCTGGACGCCGGGCAGCTGGACCGGCTCGATTATCTGATCTACCAACTCCGCAGCCACGGCATCTACGTCAATCTCAATCTCAAGGTTGCCCGCCACTTCGGTAAGGAAGATGGGCTCGAAGATGTAGATTCGAATCAGTTCTCGAAGAACTATTTCTTTCGGGGCGTATCCCACTACGACCCCCGCATGATCGAACTCCAGCACGACTATGCCCGAAAGCTTTTGGGTCACGAGAACCCGTACACCCATCGGACCTATCTCAACGATCCCGGGGTCTTCTGTGTGGAGATCGCCAACGAGGACTCTTTCTTCGGGAGTCTGTTGACCGACGGCGAGATCAACTACCTGCCGGATGTTCCGGGGTCGTTGCCGAAATACTACAGCGACGAGCTCGATGGTCTCTGGAACGGCCGGCTCGCCGAGAAGTACGGCACCGAAGAGGATATCAGGGCGGCCTGGGATCCGGGGGGCGAGCCGGTGGACTCGACCGACCGGATGCGCAACGGCGGCTTCGAGTCGGGGATGGACTCCTGGACTCTGCAGAATATCGATGCCGCCACCGCTTCCGGCGTGGTCGAGGCCGGCGCCGGTCCGGACGGCGGCCACGCACTGCGAGTGACCATCCACTCCGACGGAACCGACTGGCACGTCCAGCTGATGCAGTCGGACCACGCCATCGAAGAAGGGAAGCGGTATGAGATCGCGTTCTACGCCCGGTCGAGCGGGGGCGGAGGCCTGAGGCTCGATGTGATGAAGGGCGCCGCTCCCTGGCAGAACTACGGGCTCAGCAAGCACTTTCAGCTGACCTCGATGTGGAAGCAGTACCGCGCTCAGTTCATTGCCAACGATACCGATCCGACGAGTACCCGGCCCACGTTCGAACTCGGTGAAACGACCAACACGATCTGGATCGACAAGGTCGAGTTCCGGGAGGTGGGGGCGGTGGGACTCGGCTCGGCCGAACATCCGGCCGATCATTCGATCAGCCGCCCGATCCGGTCCGAGTTCGGCCGCTACTCCGGCGCCCGCATCCAGGATTTGATGCATTTCTACTATGAGCTGGATACCCGATACTTCACGGGAATGCGCCGCTACCTCAGAAGCGATCTCGGACTGAAGTCGCTGGTCACGGGAACGGCTCCCTGGTGGGCGTTCCAGGGCGACACCGCGATCCAGTCGCAGCTGGATTTCGTGGACGGTCACCTTTACTGGGACCACCCCTGGTGGCCGGCCGGAAATGACTGGGCTCCGACCGGTTGGGTCATCTCGAATACGTCCCAGGTGAACTCGCTCGATGTGCTGAGTCGGCTGGCCAGTCAGGCCGTCAAGGGCAAGCCGTTTACGGTCAGCGAATACAACCAGCCCTTTCCGAATCAGTACGCTCTCGAGGCACCTCTGCTGATCGCTTGCGTGGCCGCGCAACAGGACTGGGACGCCGTCTACATGTTCGACTACGCAAGCAGCGACTCCGCCCTTCGTGCAAGCTACACCACGAGTTTCTTCTCGCTCTCGGGCAATCCGGTGAAGACGGCTCAGATGCCGATCGCCTCGCGCATTTTCCTGGGAAGCCAACTCGCCGCGAACGATGAGACGCTGGACGTCGATTTGAACCTCGACGAGCTCTTCGAGGCCTATGCCCGAGGTGTGACGGCAGGCGACGACTACCTGGCATCGAAGGGCCTCGATCACGCGAGCTTTCTCGAAAAGCGGCTTCGCATCGGTCGTTTCGACGCACCGACCGGAGAAAGCCTCTCCCATCCGGTCACTTCGGACCGCGTCGCCTCACCGGGCGATCGACTGGTCTGGGATCGGACCGACCCGAACCGATCCTTTGTCGAGGTGCATGGCCTCGGCGTCGAGGGAGCGGTTGGATTCCTCGAGGGGCGGTCGATCACCTTCGATGAATGGTCGGTCGAGGTGACGGGCCCGGGTCCCGACCATAGTGCCATCCTGCTCCAGTCCCTTGACGGAACGCCGATTCGAGAATCGCGGCAGCTGTTGCTCTCGCTCTGGACGGAGCACCAGAACACCGGGATGACCTGGAACAGCGCGCAGAATTCAGTGGACAACCGCTGGGGTGGGCCTCCGACCATCATCCGGCCGGGACGGGCACGAGTCCACTTCGACTTTCCGTCGGTCTCCGGCGTTCAGGTCTTTCCCCTGGACGCGACGGGCGCCCGCAAACCGGATCCGCCCCTGCAGGCCCGCGAGGGCCAGCCCGGGACATTCGACCTGGACACCTCGCGCGATCGGACGGTCTGGTACGAAGTCGAGATCAATGCGCCCTCCTCACAGGCCGACTACGCGACGGACGTGGGCCGCGTGTTCGAGTTGTACACGGATAGGACCGGCTCCGACCTCGACGTGGGATGGATCGGGGTCGAACCGGAGCTCGGGAATCGGCCGTCGGTGACCGCGCTGCTCGAGTATTCGATCCGGGGTGTACTGACGTCGATGGTGCGTCTACCCGTAACCGTGCCTGCTGCGCGCTGGTGGGTGCCCATCCGCAGTGGCGGCCAGACCGACACCGCTGTGGCGCTGATCAATCCTTCTTCGTCGCAGGCCGTCGAGATCGGCCTCGATCTGCTCGATGCCGGCGGCGGACATCGAGATCCGGCGGGGACATCCGCCGACTCTGTCTCGCTGGCTCCGGGAGAAGTTCAAGCCTTCTTCCTCCGGGATCGGTTTCCCGGGATCCCCGAGGAGTTTGTCGGGAGTCTTCGTGCCCAGGGCTCCGATCCGTTCGGTTTTCTGGTTCTGCGCAGCACGGTCAATGCCTCGGGCGAGTATTTTCTGACGCCGGTCTCCCCTTCACAGTCAGCCGTGCCCGGACAGGATCGCTACTTCGCCCAGGTCGCAGCGGGGCCCTCCTACTCGATGGGTTTCCTCTTCCTGAACGACGGGCTCTCCGAGGTCAGTTTCGATTTCGAATTCAGGAACGGGGCGGGCGATGTGAGCCCCCCGGCAGGTCTCGATCTGTCGCCGATCTCCCTGCAACCGGGCGAAGTCCGCGAGGTCAACCTGCCCCGGGGAGACACGGAGATCTATGGTTACGCGAGGCTGCATCCGGAGGTCGGTTCGGCGCTCCCGCGATCGAGCGCGGTGATCACACAGTGGAAGGATGACGATCCCATCTCCGAGGTGGGTGTGCCCGCACTTCCGTCCACGACGGAAGTGCGCGTCGTCGCGCCGGAGCGGGCCCTTCAATGGACCGCCCTCGCGCTGATGAACCCGGGTTCGGAGCCGGTTGTGGTGCATTTGTCCCTTCTGCCCGACGCCCGGGATCCGGGTCGGAATCTGACAGGAGACGTCGAGTTGCTGCCTTTCGAGCGGCGATCGCTGTTTCTTCGCGAAGCGATCGAAGGAGTCCCCGACTACCTCACCGCGGTGCTTCGAATCGACAGTACGGCGGAGTTCGCCTATCTGCCGCTGCTGGGCAATTTCAACAGTCGAGGCGACTTTCTCCTGTCGGCGTTGGTCGACGAGTCCTTCGCCGCAGGTCCGCGGGAAGGAAGTGCCCTGATCGGGCGTTTTCTGTCCGGCCAAGGGTATCGCACGATTTTGTACGCTTCCGACACAGAGGTGACACAGGGGACATTACGCTTCTTCGATGAGTCGGGCGCCCCGTTACCGGTGGCGGTTCGGTAAATCTCACTCGTGTGTTTGCCCGTCTCTTCTCGTATCTGCCTCCGATGCGCTATGGTAAGGAAAAGGACATTCCATGAACCCACCGGTCGTTACGATCGAACGTTTTATTCAAGACCGCCAGCCCGAGCATGCCAGCGGCGAGTTCACGAATCTCTTGTACGATGTGGCGTTGGCCGCCAAGCTGATCGCCTTCAAGACCGTCCGGGCCGGACTCGTCGACATTCTGGGAGAGGCCGGCAGCATGAACGTCCAGGGCGAGATGCAGAAGAAGCTCGATGTCTACGCGGACAGCATTTTGACGCGTGTCTGCGAGCACACAGGGCGGCTCTGCTGCATGGCGTCGGAGGAGCGCGAGGAGGTCATATCGATCCCCGAGGAGTACCCGAAAGGCGCCTATGTTCTCGTCTTCGATCCGCTTGACGGCTCATCGAACATCGACGTCAATGTCAGCATCGGGACGATCTTCGGCATCCACCGGTGCATTGACTGGGAGCGACGGGGACGGCTCGAGGATGTCCTGCAGGCCGGCAGGAATCTGGTAGCCGCCGGCTACATTCTCTATGGTGCCAGCACCATGTTGGTCTATACAACCGGGCAGGGGGTGCACGCCTTTACGCTCAATCCGGAGCTGGGCGAGTTCCTGATTACCACCGACTCGATCCGCCTGCCCGAACCGCCGGCCTATTACAGTTTGAATTCCGCCGGCTTCCCCTACTGGTCGGAAGGTATGCAAGAGTACTTCCGATGGTTGCAGGGGAGCACGGAGGACCATCCCGGCCTGTCGAGCCGCTATATCGGGTCGCTGGTGGCCGATTTTCACAGGAATCTGCTCAAAGGCGGAATCTACTGCTACCCGAGTGAAGTCGAGCGGTCCTCCGGAAAGCTCAGATTGCTCTATGAGGTGGCGCCGCTGGCTTTCCTGGCCGAACAGGCCGGAGGGGCGGCCACCGACGGCAAAAGGCGCATTCTAGACATCGAGCCGGCCGAGCTGCATCAACGGACCCCGCTGTTCATCGGAAATCGCACTCTCGTCGAACGTGCCGCGCAGTTCCTTGATGCCTCGGATGTTTCAAAATCGTGACGGGGACTGGGTCCACGTTGCAGTGACGTCAGCTGTCGTCTATAGTGAGACCCACATGCGGAGCTGGGACCGAGCGTTTACATTTCTTCTGATCTTTCCGGCCGCTTTCCTGCTCTTGAGCCGGACTGCTCATGCCTATGTCGACCCGGGAACCGGGAGCTATGTGTTGCAGATGGTTGTGGCCGGCATCGCCGCAACCGGGCTCACGATGCGGCTGTTCTGGGGCCGGCTGAAGTCGTTGTTCAAAAAGCCTTCGAGCAAGACAGCCGGTGAGAGTGGATCCCCTCGAGAAAGCGACTGAGTCGCGACTGGGCGCCTCCTTCCGGGACCCCAGCGGGCATCTGTTCCAGGCTGGAGACCGGCTGCTTCGCCAGGTCAACGACTGTTTCGGGGACTCGTACGATCTGCTCATGAGCTCGGGGCTCTACCAGCACCTGACATCCAAGGGTCTGCTCATCCCCCACCAGGAGATTGAACATCCCGGAACGAAGGCAGCGGGAGTCCATCGTATTCTCGAGCCGGAGAGGCTGCCCTTCGTTTCCTATCCCTATGAATGGTGCTTCGGGCAGCTCAAGGATGCCGCTTTACTGACTCTGCGGATTCAGCAGGAGGCAATGCAGAAGGGCCTTTCCCTTCGTGACGCCAGCGCCTACAACGTCCAGTTCCGAGGGGCCGTTCCCGTCTTCATTGACACGCTTTCCTTCGAGCCCTATGAAGAAGGCCGCCCCTGGGTCGCCTACCGGCAGTTCTGTCAGCACTTTCTGGCCCCTCTGGCGGTGGCCTCCCGCTGCGACATCCGTCTTTGTGGGCTGCTTCAGCGGTTTCTCGATGGTATCCCGCTGGATCTGGCCAGTCGTCTCCTTCCCGTTCGAACCCGGCTGAACCTCGGTCTGCTGACCCATCTTCACCTGCACGCCCGCTCCCAGCGCCGCTGGGAAGGGAAGACGATCGGGAAGTCGCGTCCCGTCTCGCGCCAAGGGTTGTTGGGGATTCTGGGGCACCTGGAGAGAACGGTCGAGAAGCTGTCCTGGTCTCCTCCGGAATCGGTCTGGACCCGGTATGACGATCAGACGAGCTACTCGGAAGAAGCAGCCCGGGAGAAGAAGGTGGCAATTTCGCACTATCTCGACCGGCTGACCCCGGACACGGTTTGGGATCTGGGAGCCAATCGGGGCGAGTTGACGCGCCTGGCGGCGGCGCGGGGTGCCTTCACGGTCGGTTTTGAACTGGACCCGTCTGTCGTCGAAGCGAGCTATCAGTTATCGAAGAAGCAGAAGGATACGCGATACCTCAGCCTGCAAATGGACGTCGCCAACCCGAGCCCGTCTCTGGGATGGATGCACCGCGAACGGGACTCACTCGTCGAGCGCGGACCGGCTGAACTGGTTCTGGCCCTGGCCCTTGTCCACCACCTTGCCATCGGGAACAACGTCCCCCTGCCCCAGGTTGCCGAGATGTTTGCCCGGCTGGGCAAACATCTGGTCATCGAATTCGTTCCCAAAGAGGATCCCCAGGTTCGGCGCATGCTCGCAACCCGTGAGGACATCTTTCACGACTACACCGTCGATGGCTTCGAGGCAGCCTTCGGACATTTCTTCGACACGCTCGAGCGACGGTCCCTGCGTGACAGTCTGCGGACGCTGTACCTGATGAGAAGACGCAGGTTGTCGAAAGAGAACGATCCTGGAAGTCGGGAGTTCGAGTCTTCATGAGAGAGAATCGTTCCCATCCGGAGCCGCGGCCCGATTGGATGGCGCTGTCGGTCTTGACGGTGCTGACCGGCTTTGGCTACGTCTTCCTCGAGTGGCTCTTCATTGCGACCAAACCCTCGTTTATGTCTTCGATGTCGTGGCCCGGGCGATTCCGCCTGCTTCTGGAGACCGCCGTGCCTCTCATGGCCGTCGGCGTGGTGGTCGGTCTGGTTGCGGCGGTTCTGACTCGGGTCGTCCGCCTGGGCTGGGCGGAGCGACTGTCGGCAGGGTTCCTGGCGCTTCTACCTGCCCTGATGGTCGCAGTACTCGGAAGTCTCCTGGTCGATAATTTCACGTTGACCGTCTTCGATTTCGGCATCCGCAATGTCACGGGGAGCCTCGCATGGCTGTATGCCGCCCTTTTCCTGGCTCTGCTCGTGGCAGCCCACCAGACCATCTGGCACGTCGTCCGAGGTCCGTCGCTCTGGTCGACGCCGCCGGTCGTCGTGGCGACTTCGCTGCTTCTGATTGGAGCCGTCGTGACGACGCTGTCTTCAACCTGGGAGGGGGCGGCCCCTCGAGATGACGTCATCGCGAAACAGGACAAAACCTCCTGGCCGAACATCATCATTTTCGGGAGTGACGGCGTGGCAGCCGCTCACACGAGCCTGTACGGCTATTACCGCGAGACGACACCGTTTCTGAAGGAACTCGGACAGCAGTCCCTGGTCTGCGAAAACGCGTTCTCGAATGCTTCACATACAGGGGCATCGCTCGTCTCCATGCTGGCCGGGAAACTGCCGACGGAAACGCGGCTCATCTATCCGCCCGATATCCTGCACGGCAGGGATGCGTATCAACATCTGCCGGGAATTCTCAGGCAACTCGGCTACCACAGCATTCAGATCAGCATGAGGCACTATGCCGACGTATTCGATCTGAACATGCGCCACTCCTTCGATGAGGTCAATTCGCGCAGCCTGGAGGAACGCGGGGTCTCACCCCGGATCATCGGCTGGTTCGGACAGGAAGCGGGCTTTCTGCTCGAAACGCTCACGGATCGGGTCGAATCGAGAGTCCTCCATCTGACCGGTGTTCGACCGATGATCGATGTTTTCGCCGAAGTAGCGAAGGCACAGACCCGTGTTTCGCAGCGTGACCAGGTCCGGATGAAGGAACTTCTCGATTTCATCGACCGCACGAAGGAGCCGTTCTTTGCTCAGGTCCATCTCCTCGCGACCCATCCGGGAGGTCACCATCCAAGACAGCGTACATTCTCTCATCCGGGCGAGGACCCGAAGTCGGACGATGCCTATGACGACTGCATTCTGGAATCCGACGGAAGGCTGAAGGAAGTCGTTGAGGACCTCCGCTCGAGGGGCCTGTACGATCGCACGGTTCTCGTCGTCTACTCGGATCATGGGCCCCGTTTCGCGACGAACCTGCGCGTTCCACTGGTCTTCCATTTTCCGAGTGGGGAGCGCTCCGGTCGCATTCGAGAGAATGTGCAATTGACCGATGTGGCACCTACATTGCTGGACTATCTCGGACTGGAGCAGCCCACGTGGATGTCCGGTCGGTCTCTGCTCCAGGGAGCACCGGACAGGCTTCGGCCGATTTTCAGTGCCTTTCGCCTGCTCGGATCCGAGGTCAAGGAAGACGGGCTGTGGAGGATCAGCTCGGCTCGGCTCTCTCCACCCTTCTTTTCGCTGGGAAGGGTTACGGTCGTGATCTGCAACGAATGGTATACGCTCGATTTAGGGACCGGCCAGGGAGTCGGTGGGAGGATCGAGCATTATTCGGCACCCTGTGCCCCTGATGAATTGCCCGGATCCGAGAAAGAGAGGGCGATCATCGTCGATCACCTGAGGGCCCACGGTTACGATGTGCGCTCACTCCTGCCGGCCAAGACGTCACGGTGAAAAGGCCGTCTACTCGTCCTGTGGAACGCTCTCGTTCCGGTTCGGAACCTGGAACAGACGTCGATCATCGAGTCTCCAGGCACTGAGCTCCCCTGCGTAGACGCAACCGCTGTCCAGACAAACCGCGTTCCGTTCGATGCGGAGGCCGAGACGTGCCCAGTGGCCGAACACGAAGGTCAGGCCTGAAGCCTTGACGCCGGGAAATGAAAACCAGGGCTTGAGGGATGAAGGGGCCTGTTCGGGCGGCCCGGTATAGTCGAAGTCCGGCACCCCGGAATCTGCACAGCAGCGAACGGAAGTCAAAACCCTCAAGGCCCCCGCCGCCGTGGGCAGTCTCCAGTCGGGTCCGGACCAGCCGTTGCTTGCTGAAAGGGTCTTCTTCGGTTTTCGGTTCAGACGTTCCCGCACCTTCCTGGCGAGCAGGATCGCCCGCTCGGGTCGCCAAACCGGAAGGACTCCGGCATGGACGACGATGTGCCCGCGAACCTCGATCAGCAAAGGACGGCGGCGCAGCCAGGAAATCAGTCCGGATGCGTCTTCTGCAGCGAGAACTTCCTCGAAGTGGTCGCTTGCCTTGGGTTCCCGCAAGCCGAAGTAGACCCGGAGCAGGTGTAGATCATGGTTGCCGAGAACCATCCGTGCGATGTTCCGGTGCTCGTAGATCCAACGCAACATGGCCAGGGAGCCGGGTCCCTTGTTGACCAGATCGCCGACGAAAAAGAGCCGGTCCCGGTCGGGCTGAAACCGGATTTCCTCGAGCAGGGAGAGGAAAGTCTGGTAACAGCCGTGGATGTCGCCGATCACATAGTCCGCCACTGTCCCTAGATATAGCAGACAGGGCGGACGAGAGGGGAACAGAACTCGAACTGGCTGCCTCCCGCCCCTCGAAAGCGGTAGCGGGCAGGCACCCGTGGATTCGAGGGAGCAGCGGGCGGGAGAATCACGCACAGCGCCGGAGCAGCGCCTCACCGATACTCTTTTCCCTCTGTTGTCGCAGGAGTGTGTCTCGACGTCGACCCGACGGACTCTGTATGTCGGTGCGACCCGCCTGACGCTTCGAAGCGCGCCGGGGGTGACTCCGTCACCGGGCAGGGTTGCAGCTTTTCATGCGCCACCTTCGAGAGGCCCAGTCTCCAGCAGGTATCGCACTGGATCGTCTTGTGGCAGCTTCGGAGCCAGCATCGGACCCCGCCCACCTGCTGGAATACCAGCCGCTCGAGATGCTGGGAGGTCCAACCCTTGATCAGTACCAGGTCGCCGCTTCGCAGTTCGGAGGCGAGGAACGAGGCTGCGTCGGCCGGAATCGTCCGACAGACGACCGCCGACTCGGGGAGCCCGGCTTGCAGCGCACCCTTACGGGCATGGTGACTGTTCTTTCCGACGAACAGTGCCAGTTCCGACACGGAGGCCACCCTGCGGCCCAGATCTCGGAGGCGCTTTCTCTCCTTGTCCTTGCAGTCCGACATGTCGCCGGCCACCGTGATCCTCCGCCGGGCAGAGGCCTGCGCCAGAACTTCCAACGCCGCGTCGTAGGAACGGGGCGAAGCATTGTACTCATCCCGTATCACGACGGCACCGCCGGGCAGAAGCACCGGTTCCATCTTTCCACGGCTGGGGGGAACCTCCTCGAGAGCGTTGGCGCACCGGCGCAAATCCAAGCCGCAGTGTCGTGCGGCCAGCAACGCCCCCAGAATGGACGGGACCCAGTGCTCTCCGACCATGCGGGTTCGAACTTCGATCCGCTCATCACCGGCGACGGCCACGAACGACAGGCGTTCGGGCCAGCGGCTCGAGATCGCACGGGCCCGCAGTTGGAGATCGGATCGAGCCGTGCCGAAGCGAACCACACGATACCGGGAATCGACGGGAATCTGGTCGATTCGCGTGTCATCTCCGTTGAGGATTGCGAGTCCGCCGGGCTTGAGTCCCTTGAGGATCTGCATCTTCTCGCGGGCAATGTCGTCCAGTGAAGCATAGCTGCGGATGTGGGTCGGTGCGACGCCGAGGACGATCGCAATGTCCGGACGAACCTGGAGGGAGGCGGGAGCCAGTTGTCCGGGCGCCCTTGTAGCCAACTCGATGACGGCGAAGCGGTGCCAGGGGCGAACCCGCAGGAGGTTCAATGAAAGCAATTGCCCGGCGTTCTGGGTGCCTACGGAGCGAAACGTCCGATAGTCCCGGCTCAGCATCGATCCCAGACACTCTTTGGCGGTCGTCTTGCCGAGACTTCCCGTGATCGCGATGAACGTTGTTCTCGTCAACAGACGGCGCCAAACATAGGCCACCCAGTAGAGTAACGGGCGGATGAACCGGAGCAGAGAGCCCACGACACTCTGTCGGAACCAGAAGGACCATCTGCCAGAAGGGATGGGCATGCCGTCGGTAGATTAGCACGGGTCGGGGCCTCCGGTGGGCAGCGAACCATGCGTGGCTCTTCTGAACTTGATAGAATTTGGGCTGCATCGGGAGGACCGGTACCCAATGAAAGATCGAATCATTCCCATTCTGGTGATTTCGTGGTTGATCGTGCTGCCGCTCTGCGGTGCGCAGCTCGAACCGCAGCTCGAGGCCGAAGCGAAGAACATCGAGACGATGTTGATTGCGCCCTGCTGCTGGCGCCAACCCGTCTCGGAGCACTATTCGGGCGCGGCGGATCAGATCCGCACGGAAGTTCGTCAGATGCTGGCCTCCGGTCTGACCCGTGACCAGATTCTCCAGCGATACGTGGCCGAATATGGCGAGCGTATTCTTTCCAAGCCTCCTGCTCGCGGATTCAACTCGCTGGCCTATTTTCTGCCCGTCCTCTTTCTGGCTCTCGGCGCCGGTGTCGCGGCGCTGGTCGTCCGCAGACTCCGTCCGGCAGTGGTCGAGGCTCGTGCCCGGTCCGCGGGTAAACCTGGGTCGTCGGACTATGCCTCGCGGCTCGATAAGGAAATGTGGGGCTGAGACGAATTGGGCAACAGGCCCTCGGGTTTCGAGACCTCATCTCCCGGCCAAGCACTTCGCACCTTCGCGTTCCAAGTGCGACGTCCCAGGTTCGAAGTTCCACGGGGGGCGGGGGCGGAGCGGGAGTAATCCAGGCAGCCTTGCCTGTTGGGTCTGGCGGGCAGCCCTGCCCGCCCGTTCCATGGAAATCGTGCAACAGGCGCATGAGACCCCCGACGACAGCGCGGAGGGCGAGGGCGCCAGTGAAGGGGGCTCCAACTGCCCTGAGCCGACCGGTCCCGAAAGTCTCTCCGCCTGCTCCCAAACTGCCGGTCGTGGTCGAATTGGGGGCGACATGAAACGGGGCCGGCGACTGCGCACGGGGGTCGCTCACTGGCCGTTCGCGCACTGACGCTGCGTACCGACGCTGCGCACTGACGCTGCGTACCGACGCTGCGTACCGGGCTCCGAGCCAGGGGTCTTGTCGGGATTCCGGGGGTCAGCAGCCTGTCGTCCCTATCCCTTCGCTCTTTCCCCACAACGTTCCGCACCTGGGATCCGTGAAGGATAGGGAAAAGGGAATCGACCTGATCCTCCATGGGACAGCCTGGGACGAATGGGACCCATGTGACCTATGGGACCCGACAATCGCCTCACGGGGTGATTCGGGTTTCTGGTTCCTGGATCCTGGTTCCTGGCATGTTGGCGCAATCTTATCGTCCCCCGAGCTTGCGACCATCTCGGCGAGTCGTGCAGAACCGATTCCACGCAGCGTCCGCAACGACCGCCACGGACTCCGAACCCGGAAGGCCCCGTTGCGTGCGCTGCGTCCGCCGCGTGGAGTCGAACCGCTGAAGCCCCGTTCATGGACCGGAAAGGTCCACTGCTTCTGGATCAGCGCCTATCGTCTCGACCGGGAACTGCCTTCCTGGGCCTGGTACCTGCTCTTCTGAATCTCCGCTCTCTGCCTGCTCTCCCTCGGTGGGCGAAGACGCCCGGTTGCTTCTCCAGGGTGAGGCATTTAACCTAGAGATCCCGGGGGAACCATCGTGCGTCGAGGGGGTTCGCGCATGGTACGGAGATTGCGAGGATTTGGAGGCGTGGAGCGAGTTGGAGCGCGGAATGGCTGGAGGATCCTGGCCTGTATGCTGTTCGTATTCGTCTCGGCGCAGGTGCTCCCTCGGGGTCAGGACCTGCCTGCCGAGCTCGATCTCGCGACGGCCATCCGCCTTTCACTCGAGAATCACCCGGCCCTGAAAGCGAGCACGGCGGCCGTGGCCGGCACCGAAGGACTGATTCAACAGGGACGACTCCGGCCGAATCCTCTCTTTACCGTACAGACCGAGAACTGGCGATTCGGCGGAGATCCCTCCTTTCATGTGGGCTCGGACCTCGACCTGTTCGCCTACCTTTCCCAGCCTTTCGAACTTGGCGGCAAGCGCGAGCAGAGAGTCGCATTGGCCGAGCAGGAGAGGACGATCGCTCGACTACGGCACCAGCAACTCGAGTGGCAGATCCGGCAGGAGGTGCGGCGCTCCTTCTGGCAGGCATTTCTCGCCCAACGGGAGTTCGAGCTCCTCGAGGAGAATGCCAGGCTCTTCGAACAAATCACGAACTATCATGAGATCCGGGTGCGAGAAGGTGCCATGGCCGAGGCCGACCTCATCCGGGTGCGTCTTGAGGAAGAACGACTTCAGCTCACACGCGAAGAGGCGGCAGTTCAGACCGAACGATCGAGAATGGATCTGATCCGCGCCATGGGCGGGGGGCTGTATCGTCCCGATTTCAAACTCGTCGGCGATCCGATGACCTCCTTGCCCGACGGCGGGATCGGTGTATCCGAACTGGTGGATCGAGCCCTCCAGGTCAGACCCGATCTGCAGGCCACTGCCGCCGAAGTCGAGCGCGCCCGCCGCAGGGTCCATCTGGAGCAGGCCCAGGCACTTCCTGACTGGGATTTGATCTTCGGGTATAAGAGAACCGAAGGATTCAACACGGTCCTCGCGGGGGTCAGCATTCCGCTTCCGGTGTTCGACCGCAACGAAGGCAACATCCTGTTCCACCGCTCGGAAGTGGACCGGACCGAGGCCCGGCTCGAGCAGTATCGCCGCCGGACCAGGACGGAAGTCGAGGGAGCCTTGTCCACTCTGGCTCGCCGGGTCTCGATGTTGCGTCAGATCGAACAGGGAATGCTTCAGCGGGCCGAGGAATCCTGGCAGATTTCACTGGCTGCGTATCGGGAGGGAGCCACCGATCTCCTCCGGCTCCTCGACGCGCAGCGTTCCAGAAATGAAGTTCGCCTCCTGCGCATCCGCACACGGCTCGAACTGCAGATGAGCCTGGTGGATCTCGAAGACGCCGTGGGTGTGGAGAATCTGGCGATTGGATTGGAGACCGTCGGTGTTCAACCTTGACAAGAGAGCCTTCGGCGCAGCTGCAGTCCTGATTCTGCTGTTTCTTTCGTGGTCCTGTTCTTCAGAGCCACCGCCCGAACCGATGGAGGCGGCCGCTCCAAAAGCCCTGCAGACGACCCTGGAGCTGGACCCGGAGGCCGTGCAACTTGCCGGCATCGAATTTGCGAAGGCGGTGCGGGCCGGCCTGCCGGAGATGCTGGAAGTGCCGGGACGGATCGGTGTCAACGAGAATCGAACAGCGCGCGTCGGCGCCCTGGTGGACGGGCGGATCACGGGCGTTCACGCCAATGTGGGGGACCGAGTTCGGGAGGGCCAGATCCTTGCGGAGATCCAGAGCTACGAAGTGGACGACACGCGGGCCCAATATGCCAAGGCCCGGGCCGAGCTCGAAAGGGCGAATTCCCAGCTCGAGTTCTCTCAAAAGATCCGGGATCGTGCCGCCCGCCTGTACGAGCTGAAAGCCGGCTCGCTGGAAGAACTGCAGCGAGCTGAGGCCGACCTGCATCGTGCGCAGACCGAGATCGTCGTCATTCAAGCGGAGATGGGACGCCTCGACGAAAAACTCGAACAGCTGGGTCTTTCGATCGAAGGCGCTTTCGACGAATATGCCCGACCGGGAGGCGCCCAGTCGGAGCACTTCGACGCCCTGGAGCGTGTCCCGATCGTTTCTCCCCTCACCGGGACGATTCTCCAGCGCATGGTTACGCCCGGAACCGTGGTGAGTCCCTCCGATGATGCCTTCGTGGTCAGCGATCTTTCCACATTATGGGTTCAGGCCGAAGTGCCCGAGTCCTACTTGGCTTCTCTCAAGGAAGGCCAGACGGTCGAGGTCCGGGTCGAGGCTTACGCGGATACGACCTTTTCTGCTCGTCTGGCCCATGTCGGTGACGTCCTGAATCCCGCCACGCGAACGGTCCAGGTTCGATGCGAAGCCGCGAATCCAAAAGGGCGGCTGCGCTCTGAGATGTACGCAACCGTTCGGTTCGATCTCGGGACCGGTGAGGAAACGATCCTCCTTCCCAGAAGCAGCATTCAGACGGTGGATGATCGGAATCTGGTCTTTGTCCGCAAGGCGGCTTCCTCGTTCGATATCCGGCCGGTCGAGCTGGGGCGCATGACCGAAACTCAGGTGTCGGTCCTGGACGGGATTCGGCCCGGGGAAAATGTCGTGACCGAGGGCAGCTTTCTGCTCAAATCGGAACTCCTCAAGGCCCGGATGCAAGAAGAATGACGCTCAAGGGATTCGTCGATTTCCACCTTCATCACCGCTTTTTCGTGCTCGTGGGTCTGGTCGGCCTGATCGGTCTGGGTCTGTACTGTCTCAGCAAGATCTCGATCGATGCGTTTCCGGACTTGACGAACAATCAGGTCGTCGTAATCACGGAGGCGCCCGGTATGGCGCCGATCGAGGTCGAGCAGCTGGTGACCTTTCCGGTCGAGTCGGCACTGATGGGAGTGCCCGGCACCGACGAAATCCGTTCGATCTCCAAGTTGGGCCTTTCGATTGTGACGGTCGTGTTCGAGGACTCGGTCGACACCTATTTTGCACGGCAGCTCGTCAACGAACGACTTGCAGAAGCGCGATCCCGCATCCCGGCGGGTCTGGACCCGACTCTCGGTCCGGTGGCGACCGCCTTTGGTGAGATCTACCAGTACACCATCGAGGGTGAGGGCTACGGTGCGATGGACCTGAAGACCCTCCACGACTGGCAGATCAAGTACCAGTTGCGGGCCGTCCCAGGGGTTGGCGAGATCAACAGTTGGGGAGGATTTACACGTCAGTACCACGTGATCGTCGATCCCAACAAGCTGCGCAGTTATGAGCTGTCGCTGCGCAATGTCTATGACCGCATCCGAGAGAACAACGACAACTTCGGCGGCGGGTTCATCGAGCATTCCAACGAGCAGTTCACCGTCCGCGGAATCGGTCGGGCCGTTTCGGAGCACGATCTGGAGCGCATCGTGGTCGCCAGCCACCAGGGGACGCCGGTCTTCCTCCGGGATCTGGCGTCGATCGAGGTGGGGCCGATGCCCCGTCAGGGGGCCGTCACCCGGGACGGCATGGGCGAGACCGTATCGGGCATGATCATCATGCTCAAGGGAGCCAATGGCAAGGTTGTCAACGAAGCCTCCAAACAGCGCCTCGAGCAGATCAAGCAGACTCTTCCGGCAGGAGTCGAGATTCGCCCCTTCTACGATCAGTCCGAGGTCATCGACCGGACCATCCATACGGTCGAGCGGAACCTGCTCGAAGGCGGAGCGCTTGTCATTGTGGTGCTCTTCGTCTTCCTCGGGAACATCCGGGCGGCGCTGATCGTAGCCGCGGTCATCCCCCTTTCGATGCTCGTCGGTTTCATCGGAATGTGGCTGTTCGGAATTTCGGCGAACCTGATGAGTCTCGGTGCGATCGACTTCGGTCTCATCGTCGACGGCTCGGTCGTGATGATGGAGAATTTCATCCGGCGTCTCCATTCCGCACACGGGGAAGAGGGCTACTCCCCCTTTCAGGAAATTCGTTCGGCTGCGCATGAAGTGGCTCGACCGATCGTCTTCGGGATCGCGATCATCATTGCCGTCTACCTGCCCATCTTCACGCTGGAGGGCCTGGAGGGTCGGATGTTCCGTCCGATGGCGGTGACGGTCTGTTCCGCCATCCTGGGTTCCCTCATCCTCGCTTTGACCGTCGTGCCGGCCGCTTCGGCCCTCGTCTTCCGCAAGCCCGTCCGTGCGCATCGTGAAAAGTGGTTCGGGATGCTCCGAAACGGTTACACGCGCCTGCTTCCCCATTTTCTCGATCACCGCCTCGCGGTCGTGGGAGCGTCTCTCGCCGTCGTCACTGTTGCCCTCGGATCCCTGCTCTACATCGGAACCGAGTTCATGCCGCGTCTCGACGAGGGGTCGCTTCTGATCGAAACCCGGAAACTTCCCAGCGTCTCGCTGAGCGAGTCGGTCAAGATCAGCACCGAATTGGAGAAGATCATCCGGCGATTCCCGGAGGTCGAGAGCGTCGTCACGAAGATCGGGCGACCCGACGTGGCGACCGAGGCTATGGGCATTTATCAGGGGGATGTCTATGTCGATCTGAAGCCACGTGAGGATTGGACGACGGCCCACACGAAAGAGGGGCTGATCGAGGCGTTCGACCGGGAGCTCAAGAAGTTTCCCGGCGTCTCCTACAACTTCACCCAGCCGATGGCGATGCGTCTGGACGAGGTCGTATCCGGTGTCAAGGCGGATGTAGCAGTCAAGATCTTTGGAGACGACGAAGCCGTGTTGATGCAAAAGGCGGATGAAGTCCTGCGGTTTCTGGCGACGGTCGACGGGGCTGCCGACGTCCAGGCCGAGGTCTTTTCGGGTGCCGCGGAGTGGCAGGTGATTCCGCGGCGGGCCGAGCTGGCTCGTTACGGATTGAACATCTCCGACGTCCGTGATCTGATCGAAACTGCCGTAGGCGGCAGGCATGTGACCGAAATCGTACAGGGGCAGCGCCGTTTCGACGTGGTGCTGCGTCTGCCCGAGGAGGTACGCCACGATCGCGAGACGCTGCTGCGGCTTCGCCTGCGCGCCCCGGGCGGGGAGATCGTGGAACTGCGTCAGATTGCCGATATCGTACAGAAGAGTGCCCCTGAGATCATCAACCGCGAGAACAGTCAGCGCCGACTGGTGGTCCAGTGCAACGTGCGAGGACGGGATCTCGGCAGCTTCGTCGGAGAAGCGAGACAGCTGGTGGAGAGCCACGTGACACTGCCCGCCGGATACTACTTCCGGTGGGGTGGCCAGTTCGAGAATCAGGAGCGGGCGATGGCGAGGCTGTTGGTGGTCGTTCCCGCAGTGATCCTGATCATTTTTGCGCTCCTGTTTGCATCATTCGACTCCGTCAAGCAGGCGCTGCTGATTCTGATGAACGTGCCCTTCGCAGCCGTCGGGGGAATTGCGGCACTGTGGCTGCGGGACATCAATCTGAACCTCTCCGCTTCGGTCGGCTTCATCGCTGTGTTCGGCGTGGCCGTGCTCAATGGTGTCGTGATGGTCTCGCAGTTCAACGGACTGATGGAATCAGGCATGAAGGCCCGGGATGCAATCATTCAGGGAGCTGCCGTGCGTCTGAGGCCGGTCCTGATGACGGCGCTCGTAGCCAGTCTCGGGTTCCTGCCCATGGCCATTGCGACCTCGGCCGGCGCCGAAGTGCAGCGTCCGCTGGCCACGGTCGTCATCGGCGGACTCGTGACGTCGACATTCCTCACCCTTATCGTTCTGCCGAGTCTCTTCTCGATTTGCTGCGACCGCAAATAGGGCTATCCGAGTGCGAGGTTGGGATCGGCTTCGAGGTTCCAGGGGTCCGATGCGCCCTTGCGAAGCCGCAGGTAACCGGCCGCCCCAATCATGGCCGCATTGTCGGTGGTCAATCCGGGATGGGGATAGTAAACGGGCAGGCCGCGCGCGCGGAAGAACTCGGTGAAGGTGCCGCGCAATGCCCGGTTGCAGGAAACTCCTCCTGAGAGGTGTACGGAACGGACTTCACGGCTCTCGAGCGCCCGATCGACGCGCATCAACAGCTGATCGATGATGGAGGTCTGGAAGGCGGCGGCCAGGTCCAGCACCGAGGCCGGGAGCGACTCCTCCGCAGGAGGCTCGGCCGGATCGTAGCGCGGGATTTTCCGGCGGCCGACTTCGCGAAGTGCCGCCGTCTTCAGTCCACTGAAGCTGAAGTCGAGGGATCCATCCGAGATCTTCGGAAGGGTGAACGTGAATGCCGACGGATCTCCTCTGGCGGCCAGCCTTTCGATGACGGGTCCGCCCGGATAACCGAGCCCGAGGTGTTTGGAGAGTTTGTCGAGGGCCTCGCCCGCAGCGTCGTCACGACTCTTGGCAATCCGCTCGTAGTGACCCACCTCGCGGAGGAGGTAGAGATTCGTGTGACCGCCCGAGACGACCAGTGACAGGGCGGGCAGCTCCGCCTTCGGATAGTCGAGGAAGACCGAGTAGATGTGCCCCTCGAGGTGATTGACGCCGAGGAAGGGAATACCTCTGGCAAAGGCGACAGCCTTGGCGTAGGCGAGACCGACGAGCAGAGCGCCGACCAGTCCGGGGCCCCGCGTCACGGCGACGGCCTCGATCTCTTCCCAACTCGTCGAGGCATCCTCCAGGGCCTGCTCGACGACGATGCAGATGTTGTCGACGTGCTCGCGGCTGGCCAGTTCCGGGACGACGCCGCCGTAGCTGCGGTGGACGGAAATTTGCGAAGCCACGGCGCTCGAGAGAACACGACGACCGTCCTCGACGACAGCAGCCGCCGTCTCGTCACAGCTGGATTCGATGCCCAGGACCTTCACGCGGACTGCTTCTCCGACCTGTAGAGCTCCTGCAGCGACTCCCCATAAGGATCCCGGGCGACTCCGGCCTCGGTAACGATCGCCGAAACCAGATCGTGGGGAGTGACATCGAAGGCGGGATTCTCGACTCCGATGCTGTCCGGCGCCACCCGCTTGCCGTTGATCTCGGTCACCTCCGAGGTGGAGCGCTGCTCGATCGGAATCTCATCCCCGGTAGGAGTATTCAGGTCGATCGTTGACAACGGAGCGGCTACATAGAAAGGAATCCCGTGCTGACGGGCCAGGACGGCAACGGTATACGTTCCGATCTTGTTCGCAACGTCGCCATTGGCGGCAATTCGGTCGGCACCGACCACCACGGCCTGAATGCGGCCGGCGCGCATGAAGTGTCCGGACATGTTGTCGGTGATCAACGTGCAGGGAATCTGTTCCTTCTGCATCTCCCAGGCCGTCAGGCGAGCCCCCTGGAGGAAGGGGCGCGTCTCGTCGGCAAAAACCTGGATTGCCTTGCCGCTCTCCACTGCTGCACGAATGACTCCGAGCGCCGTGCCGAACCCGGCCGTCGCCAGCGCGCCGGCGTTGCAGTGGGTCAGCACGGTGCTGCCCGACTCGAGCAGTTGCTGGCCGTGGAAGCCCATCCTGCGGTTGATTTCGATGTCTTCCTCGTGGACGCGTTGAGCTTCGGCGACAAGAGCGTCCTGCAGTTGCCCAAAGGGCTTCTCCCGGAATCTGTGGAAGACTCCGGACATGCGCTCGATCGCCCAGAAGAGGTTGCGTGCCGTGGGGCGGGTCTTCGCCAGGGTCCGGCAAATTTGTTCGAATCGCTCGTCCAGTGCGTCATTCGAAACGAGGTTCCGGACTCCCAGAGCGACCCCCATCGCGGCTGCAACTCCGATGGCCGGAGCACCGCGGATCACCATTGTCCGGATTGCGTCCGCTACCTCATCCACCGTCCGGTAGGTGTTGTAGACCTCTTCGGTGGGGAGCAGGCGCTGATCGATCATGACGACGCCGTCGTCGGTCCATTCAATTGTCTGGATCATGGAGGATATTCTATTTCACCATCGCCTTGATGTCCGGAGGCAGGTCGAATGTCTCGGCCGGTATCGGCACATTGTTTTCGATGGATGTTGCGTTGATGTCGAAAGAGAACTGGGGCAGCGAGATGTGCATCTTGTGCGCAGCCATGACGTCGCCCACTTTGCGGTAGTCGGAGAAGTCGGTCTGGACCGTCTGTCCGCTGATGTTCACTTCGATTCTCGACAGAAGATTGGTCTCCTTGTCGAAATACATGGTCGTCGTCGAGCCTTCCGCATCGGTGAAGATGACCTTTGTGCAGGGCTTTCCCTGAACCGTGACTTCTCCGGCAACATCCGCCTTCACGAAAAACTGCTTCCAATCCACGAGCGGATCGATCCTGGCCTGACGAAGCCTGGCTCTGCGCTCGGCACCCTGGAGGATCCGCGGGCCTGCCATGGGATTCACTTCCCAGACGATGTCACCGTTGACGCCGCTGGTTGCCGGGGGCATACCGCTCAACTCGACGTTCGATCGGTATTTGTCGGGTTCCTGCGTGTAGACTTCCATCTCTCCAGACATGCCCATGTCGGGCATGCTGAAGGTCCCCTTGA
Source organism: uncultured Acidobacteriota bacterium (assembly GCA_963823995.1). Lineage (GTDB taxonomy): Bacteria > Acidobacteriota > UBA6911 > RPQK01 > JAPXNP01 > JARRKC01. The sequence continues at coordinate 842,469 of CAWGNQ010000005.1, read as the reverse complement.
CCACTCGCGAATGAACATCGGCGAGAGCTGCCTTGCCACCCATCGCCTCCAGGTACGCGTTGATGACCGACTCGGCATCATCTGCGGCCCAGACCGATTGGCAAAGTACCCAGCTCAAACCCAGGAACATCCAAACTCGTGCTTTTCTCATCGTGTTCTCCCTGTGAGTGCAACCACATCAAACGTTCGGTGCGACTCAGTCGCCCAACTTGCCCCTTTCCTACGTTCCTGTCAATCCCTCTATTCGTGAGCAGTTCGTTTGAAAGATCGTTAGAATGGTCCTCCATGGCCGCGAGGAGGGTACTGGTGACGGGTGCGAGCGGGGTGCTCGGCTGGCATGTGTGTCGAGTCCTGGACACCGATCCGACCATCGAGGTCGTCGGTCTGTCTCGCGAGCACCGACCGGAATTTCGCCGAATCGGGATCGTGACCGCCGATCTGGCGAGCCCGGATGCTTTCCGGAAAGCGACGGAACTGGGGCCTTTTGACGTCATCGTCCACACGGCGGCCGTGACCAACCCGGATGAGTGTGAAAAGGACCGTGTCCGGGCCGATCGCGTCAATGTCGAAGCGACTCGACGGCTTCTCGACCTGATACGAGCCGATGGGCGCTTCATCTACACCTCGACCGATCTGGTCTTCGACGGCGAGGGCGAGCGGTACTCGGAGTCCGACCTGCCCAATCCGGTGAATTACTACGGCGAGTCCAAAGTGAGGGCCGAGGAGCTCGGCTATCCCAATAGCCTCATCCAGTCGGTCGCAATGAAAGAGGTGGGCCTGGTGGCCCGGGGATCCGACTGTTCGCTCGCCTCGGACCGTTGCTGCAGGGAGTTCTCCTTCTCGAGGTCGGGTGTTACGGAAGGACTGCGGAAACTGAGGAGCGAACTCGGTGGATGAAAGAAGCGAGTCGGGCCCGGTCGGACAGGCCGGACCCGACGCTTCGTGTGAGGAGGAGGTCGAGTAATTGTGCGTTCTGTTTCGTTATACGACCTCGATTCGAAAAAGTTCGCTCCGGGCAGTCTGAAATGGAAGAAATAAGGCGTCTCTACCCTTACGTGCGCCAGTACCTGCCGCTCGTGGTCCTGGCCGTGGTCCTCCTGGTCCTTTCAGGCTTCCTCGAGGCTGTGATCGTGATGCTGCTCGCGCCCATTTTCGATCAGCTGGCGCCGAGTGTGGCCGGTGCGGCTTCAAACGACAAGTTTGCCTTCCTGCAAAGCTATCTCGGTTTGCACGGGCAGTCCTACCTGCTGAAAGTGGCGCTCTACCTGGTTCTTTTCTCCCTCTTCAAGGGTGTGTTCCTTTACGTGGCCGACTACTCCATGAATCTGAGTGGTGAGCGGCTGGTCGCCAAGGTGCGGAGGGAACTCTATACCCACCTCCTGGATCAGTCCCTGGCATTCTTCTCCCGGTTTCCAACCGGCAAGCTGATGGCTCGTGCAATTTCCGACACCGAGCGGATCCAGGAAGCAGTAGGCAAGCGGCTGACCGATTTCATCAGGCAGATCTTCCTCCTTCTCTTCTTTCTGGCACTGGTCTTCTACTCCGACTGGAAACTGGCCCTGCTTTCCTTCGGGATCGCTCCGCTCGTCCTGGTGATCACGATGCGTCTCGGGCGGCGGATCCGGAGAGACAGCATCCGCAGCCAGGAGAACCTGTCCGACATCTCCCACGCGCTGCAGCAGACCATGTCGGGGCAGAAGATCGTCAAGGCTTTCGTTGCCGAAGAATTCGAGAAGAACCGGTTCAGCCGGCTGCTCGAGCGGCTCGTACGTTCAAACCTCAAGATCGCCCGGGTCAATGCCCTCGGTTCACCGCTGATCGAGTTCATCGGCTACGTGGCCTTCGTCCCCTTTCTGCTCTATTTCAACTACAAGATCAGTCGGGGCTTCACTCTGAGCGCCTTTGTGGTCTTCGTAGCCGCTCTGTTCCGGTTGTACGAACCGATCCGCAAGCTGTCACGAATGCACCTCTACTTTCAGCAGACCTTCGCCTCGGCCCACCGGATCTTCGAACTTCTGGACACGAATCTCGAAGTCAAGGACCTGCCCGACGCGGTCGAACTGGCTCCCTTCGACCAGGAAATCCGCTTCGATCGAGTGTCCTTCTTCTACCCGGGGGGTGGGGACATCCCGGTGCTGACCGACGTGAGTCTGACCATTCAGAAGGGCGAGATCATCGCTCTGGTCGGCATGAGCGGTGCAGGAAAGACGACGCTGGTCAGCTTGATTCCCCGATTTTACGATGCTGTCGAAGGAGGCATCCGGATCGACGGGGTGGATATCCGCGATGTTACCCTGCGATCCCTGCGAAGGCAGATCGCCCTCGTGACCCAGGATACCTTTCTGTTCGACGATACGGTCCGGAACAACATCGCCTACGGCTCGAACGACGCACCCATCGAGGCGGTCGAAGAAGCGGCTCGGGCGGCCTTCATCCACGATTTCATCCGGGAGCTTCCGGAGCAGTACGAAACGATGATCGGTGAGCGGGGGCACCGCCTTTCGGGAGGACAGCGGCAACGGATTGCGATTGCGAGAGCCATCCTGAAGCATGCTCCCATCCTGATTCTGGATGAAGCCACCTCGGCGCTTGATTCGGAGTCGGAGAGGCTGGTCCAGCAGGCCCTCAACAACCTGATGCAGAACTGTACGACGCTGGTGATCGCCCACCGGCTGTCGACGGTTCGCCTCGCGCATCGGATCATCGTGTTGAATCAGGGACGGCTCGTGGAGCAGGGCAGTCACGATACGCTCATGCAACGCTCCGGGATCTATCGACGATTGTACGAGCTGCAGTTTGCCGACATGACCGTCGAATCGAAACCCAGCTGAGGAGAGAGCAACACCATGAATAGTATGACCGGCTTTGGGCATGCCGAAGGTTCGTTCGGAGACGTTCGCATCTCGATCGACATCAAGTCGGTCAATTCTCGTTATCTCGACTTCAAGCTCCATATGAGTCGAGATTGGCTCGAGCTGGAGCCTCCCATGAAGAAGGAGATCGAATCCCGCCTGGCGCGCGGGCGGGTCGACGCGTTCGTCGACGTCCAATCCTCCTCGTCCGATCTTCTGGTCTTGAACGAGGGCATCGCCCGAAGCTATCTCGCAGCGTCCGAAAAGCTCAAAGGCTGGGGCGTCAAGGGCGAGCTCGAGCTCTCGACGCTGGTCACTCTGTCCGGTGTGCTGTCCAAGGGGGCGGTGTCGACGGACCTGGTCCGGGAACCGATTCTCGAGACGCTCCGGCGAGCCCTCGAGGAACTCGTGAGATCACGCGGCGACGAAGGACGAGCCTTGGAGAAGGACATCGCCGATCGGCTCGAGAATTTCTCCGCGCAAGTCGCCGTAATCGAGCGCTCGGCCGAGCGGATCCGCGAGTACTACGAAACCCGGCTCCACAAGCAGATCGACCGCCTCTCGGCCGAGATCCAGTTCGATGAAACGCGGCTTGCGCAGGAAGTGTTCTACTATGTCGAGCGGTCGGACGTTTCGGAGGAAATGCGCCGCCTGCAGAGCCACGTGCAGCGGTTCCGTGACTACCTTTCCGCCGGAGACGGTTCGCTCGGGAAGAACCTCGACTTCCTTTGTCAGGAAATGAACCGGGAGGTGAACACAATTCTCGCCAAGTCAGGTCTGGTCGATCTGACCGAGGCGGCCGTCGAAGCGAAGGCCGAGATGGAGCGAATCCGAGAGCAGGTGCAAAATGTCGAATAGGGGCAATGTGTTGATCCTGAGCGCACCGTCGGGCTCGGGAAAGACGAGCCTGGCCCATCGCGTCCTGCCGCGGTTCGAGGATCTCCGGTTCTCCGTCAGCCACACAACCCGCAGCCGGCGTCAAGGTGAGCAGAACGGCAAGGAATACTTCTTCATCACGGCAGACGAATTCGAAGCGATGGTCCGTCGGGACGAATTCCTGGAGTGGGCAAAGGTGTACGGCAACTACTACGGCACGAGCCGCCAATTCGTCCAAACCCTGCTCGAGCAAGGGATCGACGTGCTGCTCGATATCGACATCCAGGGCGCAAGGAAGGTCAAGGAACTGGTCCCCGAAGCCGTCATGATCTTCGTGATGCCGCCGTCGTTCGAGGTGCTCGAGTCGCGTCTGAGGGGGCGGGGACTCGACGACGAGGACGTGATCGAGCGGCGCCTCCAGATAGCAAGGGATGAAATCAAATACTATAGAATGTACGACTTCGTTATCATTAACCGCGATCTGGAACGGTCGGTTGCGGAATTGCAGTCTGTCATCACGGCGACGCGATGTCGGATCGAACGGCGCCGGATTCGGGCCGAAGAGATCGTCAAGACGTTCCACAGCTAGGGAGAAACCGAGAATATGAGCCTGAAAATTCCCGAAGAATTCGATAGCAAGTTTCGATTTATCTTGGTGGCAGCCGAACGTGCCAAACAGCTGCAAAACGGCGCACCGCCCAAGGCCACCGTCAAATCCCATAAACCGGCGCACATCGCCATCAAAGAGACGCTCGACGGCCTGGTCGAGTGGGAGATCCTCGAAGAAGAGGACCACGAGTGAACGTCATCCTGGGTGTGACCGGGTGTATCGGCGCCTACAAGGCTGCCCTCGTGCTTCGGCTGCTGCAGAAGGACGGCATCCAGGTCTTCCCGGTCATGACCCGGAGTGCGAGGGAGTTCCTGGGGCCGCTGACATTGGAGAAGCTGTCGGGGAATCCGGTCGTCTGCGACATGTTCGGCCCAGGGTCCCCGGAGATTCAGCACATTGCGCTGGCCCGGCGAAGTGATCTCCTGCTGGTGGCTCCCGCGACCGCGAACATCCTTGCCAAATTCGCCGCCGGCATAGCCGACGATTTCCTGAGCACGCTTTACCTGTCGACCACGACTCCGGTCATGGTGGCACCGGCCATGAATGTCGAGATGTGGCATCACCCGGCCACCCGGGAAACCCTCGAACGGCTGCGTCGGCGTGGAGTCTTCGTGATCGAACCGGGAGAGGGTTATCAGGCCTGCGGCGAGCACGGGGAAGGGCGTCTGGCCGAACCCGAGGAGATCCGGCAGCGGGTCCGTCAGGTCCTGGCCGGCAATCGCTCGCTCGAGGGATGTCGGGTAATCGTGACCGCAGGCCCCACCGTCGAAGACATCGATCCGGTTCGTTACGTCTCCAATCGCTCATCGGGCAAGATGGGTTATGCTCTGGCGCAGGAGGCGGTCGGGCGGGGAGCCTCGGTCTGCCTCATCAGTGGACCGGTGAGTCTTCCGTCGCCGGCAGGTGCGGAAATCGTGCGCGTGCGTTCGGCGGCCGACATGGCCCGGGCGGTCTTCGACCGGTTCGACGCCAGTGACATCGTGATCCAGGCCGCCGCCGTGGCCGATTATCGTCCGGTCGAACGACTCGAACACAAGCGGAAGAAGTCGGCAGCGAGATGGGTCCTCGAGATGGAATCAACCCAGGATATTCTGAAAGAACTCGGAACCCGGCGATCCCGTCAGTTCCTGGTCGGCTTTGCTGCGGAGACGGAGCGGCTCGTCGAAAATGCGCGCGACAAATTGAAGAGCAAATCGGTCGATCTGATCGTTGCCAATGACGTCAGCCGGCCCGGCTCGGGCATCGAGGCGGACGAAAATCAGGTTACGCTGATCGATCGGGAAGGGGGGACGGTGGATCTGCCGCTCCTTCCCAAAGTCGAAGTTGCCAGGAGGATCTGGGATGCCATCGCAACCCGTGTTCGTTCCTGACGGAAGCAAGAGAGAATTGGGATGAAATTCGGTTTGGCATCGATCGTGGGTCGCCCGAATGTGGGCAAGTCGACTCTCATGAACGGTCTGATCGGGACGAAGGTCTCCATCGTCAGCGACAAGCCCCAGACGACTCGATCCCGGATTCTCGGAGTCCTCAACCAGGCGGACGCTCAGATCGTCTTCGTGGATACACCCGGTATCCATCGGCCCGGTCATCGGCTCAATGAGCGCATGATGGCGGAGGTCGAGGAGGCCATGCGGGACATCGATCTCCTGCTCCACATGGTGGATGCCTCTGAGCGTTTCGGCAAGGGTGAACAGTTCGTCCTCGAGATGGTCCGCACCGTCGAAGCCAGGAAGTTCCTTCTGCTGAACAAAGTCGACAAGATCAACAAGGCGAGGGTGCTCCCCATGATCGAGTCCTTCAGCCAGGAAGGGCTCTACGACGAGATCTTTCCGCTGTCGGCTCTGACGGGAGAGAACGTCGACCTGCTGCTGTCGACGATGGTCGACTATCTTCCGGAGGGCCAACCGATGTATCCGCCTGAATACCTGACGAACCAGAACGAACGCTTCCTGGTGGCCGAGATCATTCGGGAAAAGGTGCTCCACCACACTCGTCAGGAGTTGCCCTACACGACGGCGGTCCTGATCGAGGAGTTCGACGAATCGAAGCGGGAGGAAGGGTTCGTTCGGATTTCGGCATCGATCATCGTCGAGAAGGGCGGCCAAAAGAAGATCGTCATTGGCCGGGGCGGGCAGCTGGTCAAACAGATCGGAATCGAGGCCCGCCAGGAGATCGAAGCCCTGCTCGAAGTACGCCAGATCTTCCTGGGGCTCAATGTCAAGGTAGAACCCGGCTGGAGGAATCGGGAGCCGCTGCTCGACGCGCTGGGAGTGGGCTGAGAATGCCGGGGCCTGCCGGAACCATGGAAAGATGAGAAATGGACGACCCAGTCGATAGGCTCGCGGAACAGCTGACCTTCTTCTCCGAGTCCGGCGTGACCCACCTGGATCTGCGAGGCAATGGGACCTTCCGGCCGAAATCGACCGGAGCGGGCTCCGAAATGACGTTGCCCGGAGTCCGTCGGGAACTCGGTGACTGCACGCGCTGCAAGCTTCACAGTGGACGCACCCAGATCGTGTTCGGAGTCGGAGATCCGGCTGCCGACCTGATGTTCGTCGGTGAAGCCCCGGGGGCGGACGAAGATCGCCAGGGCGAGCCGTTCGTCGGGAAGGCCGGCCAGCTGCTGACGAAGATCATCGCAGCGATCGGACTCAGCCGCGATCAGGTGTACATCGCGAACATCCTCAAGTGTCGCCCACCGAACAACCGGAATCCCGAGCCGGATGAAGTCGACTCCTGCGAGCCTTTTCTGTTCAAGCAGATCGAAGCGATTCGTCCGATGATGATCGTGGCACTCGGCAAGTACGCGGCTCAGACGCTGCTGCGCTCGACCGAGACGATCTCGCGTCTTCGCGGGCGCCTGTTCGATTACCGGGGGAGCGTGCTGATGCCCACGTTTCATCCTTCGTACCTCCTGCGAAATCCGAGCGGAAAACGGCAGGTTTGGGAGGACATGCAGAAAGTCCGGGATCTGCTGAAGGAGCGGGGCAGCCACTACTATCGCTGACGGCGACCTGTCCCGCTGCGACTTACGGTCTGCCTCTCGCCGGCACGTCACAGGTTGCCTGTATCAATGTGAGACCCATGTACGCCGACGTTGCCGTCCCCCTGGCAGTCCAGCAGACTTTCACCTACGCGGTATCCGATGAGCTGTGTGCGGGCGTGCAACCCGGCTGTCGGGTCCTCGTCCCTTTTACGAATCGACATCTCATCGGTCTGATCACACGAATCCGGGAGGAGGTACCGGAGGGGCGGTACAAGTCGGTCGTTCGCGTTCTCGATGACACCCCGGTCTTGAGTCCCACCTTGATCCAGCTGGGTGACTGGCTGGGTCGGTATTATTTCGCACCACCCGGCGAAGTCTTCCGGATGATGCTTCCTCCCGGGCTGCTGGCCAAACGCGCTTCGCCGGACACCGATCCTGAAGCTTTCTGGCCCACCCGCCGGCAGCAGGCCGTCGTGGAGACTTTCCGGGATTTCGACGCCGTTCTGACCCAACGCCAGCAGGAGGTTCACCGATACCTTTGTGCCGGGCCGGTACCGGTCCTGGTCCAGGATCTGGTGAAGGATGGGGTCGCCACTTCCGCCATCCTGAAGGCCCTCGAGAAGCGGGGAGCCATCCGGATCGCCGCAGTCGATCTCTATCGATCTCCCTGGCGGCGTCCGCGTATCGCGGAGCCGATCCGACACGTGCTGACCGGCGAGCAGCAGGCCATCGTCGATGAGCTGGGGGCACAGATCGCGACATCGAACTTCCGGAGTTGCCTCGTTCATGGAGTGACGGCGAGCGGAAAGACCGAAGTTTACCTGCATCTGATCGAACGCACCCTGGCGTCGAACCGGACGGCTTTGGTACTGGTACCGGAGATCGGACTGACTCCTCAGATCTCCAGGCATTTCAGGGGTTGGTTCGGAACGCAGGTCGCCATCCTGCACAGCGCCCTGTCGGACGGCGAGCGGTTCGACCAGTGGCGGCGCATCCGCCGGGGAGATGCGGCGGTGGTCGTGGGCACACGCTCGGCGGTCTTTGCACCGCTGCAGCGACTGGGTCTCATCATCGTCGACGAGGAACACGACGGCTCCTACAAACAGAATGAGACCCCGCGCTATCACGGCCGGGACACGGCCCTGAAGCGGGGCCAGCTCGAACAGGCCCTGGTCGTCATGGGCAGTGCCACGCCGCAGCTCGAAACTTATCATGGTGCCGTCCATCGAGGCCTGCATCGCTATCTTCCCATGACGCTCCGGATTCTCGAACGCCCGCTCCCGACGGTGCACATCGTGGACATGCGCTCGGAATTCGAGCTTCACGGAAAAGGCTCTCCGTTCAGCGGCCTGCTCCGGGACATGATCCATGCGCGTCTCTCACGCCGCGAACAGATCCTCATTCTTCTCAACCGGCGAGGTTACGCCCGCTGTTTGTTGTGCCGCAGTTGCGGGAATACCGAGACCTGCACTTCCTGCAGCATCACACTGACCTATCACCGGGAAATGAACCGCCTGACCTGCCACTACTGCGGCTACAGCCGTTCCGTCCCGAGCAAATGTCGGGAATGCGGGAAGCCGTACATCTACTACGTGGGGGAAGGTACCGAGAAGATCGAGGAGATGGCGAGACTCGAGTTTCCGGAGGCCTCCATCAGCCGGATGGATCGCGATACCGTCCAGCGTCGAGGGAGACTCGAGACGATCCTCGAGGAGGTTTCGGAGGGGAAGACGGACATTCTGATAGGAACGCAAATGATCGCCAAGGGACATGACTTCGCCGGGGTGACCCTGGTCGGGGTTCTGGATGCCGACGTGGGGCTCAAGCTGGCAGACTTTCGGGCGGCCGAACGGACCTTCCAGCTGGTCACGCAGGTGGCGGGCCGGGCGGGTCGGGGAGAGCAGCCGGGCGAAGTGATCATCCAGACCTACTATCCCAATCACTACAGCCTGAAATACGCGTGCACGCAGGAATTCGTGCCATTCAGCCGGCACGAGCTCGAGTTTCGGCGGAAGTTCCGCTACCCACCCTATTCTGCTATGGTGAATCTGCTGTTTCGAGACCGCGTGGAGGCGAAGGCCTCGCACATGGCGCGCAAATTAGCGGGTAAACTGATAAGGTACCGCGACGAACTGTCGAATCCCTCCCGGATGCGGGTCCTCGGTCCGGCTCCGGCCGCGCTCGAGAAGCTGAAGAACGAGTATCGCTGGCAGGTGCTCGTCAAAGCCACGAGCCGGCGCGAGTTGCACGACTTGCTCAGCCGGTCTCTGACCGATCTGCGCAGCGAGGGACATCGACTCGAACGTCTGACGATCGATATCGATCCGATCAACTTGCTGTAGGACATGTTTCAGATCACCCGAAGCGTCTGGGAGGAAATGCTGAGTCACGCCCGCAGTGACGCGCCGCTGGAATGCTGCGGCCTGCTTCTGGGAAGCACGTCCCTCATGGACGAACTGCTTGCTTGCACGAATGAGCACCGAAGCCCGGTCTCGTTTTCAATCCCGCCGACACAGCTCCTCGACGCCTTCCGGGACATGCGGGCGCGAAATCTCCGGCTGTTGGGCATCTACCATTCCCACCCTCGCGGGCCTGAACACCCGTCGACGCGGGACATCGATGAATTCGAATACCCGGACGTCAGTTACTGGGTGATCTCTTTGAACCGGCCGACCGCTGTTGTACGCTGCTTTCGATGGGTGGGATCGGGTTTCGAGGAGATGCCTTTCGAAGTGACTGAGTCCCCTCGAGAATCCGAGCGACCGACCGACCAAAGGTCGACCGGACTTGAAAATGGAGGTCTGCCTTGAACAGGGTTCCAGATGAACAAATGGGGAGAGGACCGCGCGTGTTCGACTCGGTCCGAGATCTCGGTCCTTCCGATCTCCTCGATTTCCTCGAACAGGTTGCTCTGCTGCTGCCCGAGGAGGTCCGCTATCGGCTTCGTCGTGTGCTCGCATCGGCGGGCGGACGAAAGGACGGACTTCAGCGGGCTCTGGAGGTGGTCCGGGCACAGTGGGAGGGGCTGCAGGCGGAAGATCGGGTGCGGATCGCTGTCATTGGCCCCGCGAGGACGGGCAAATCGTCATTGATCGCCGCCATCGGTGAGGGGAGCGTCGAGCGGATTGCCGGGCTCTTCACCGTGTACGACGTCCAGGGTCTGGAGGAATACCTCGGTTATGGAAAAGGAGACCGTATTTTTCTGGATGCCCGTCGTGCCGACGTGATTCTCCTGGTGCTCGACGGAAGCTCGGGCTTCACCCGGGACACGGTCGATCTCGTCCACAAGTTCTCCGTCCTTGACAAACCCCTGGTCGTGGTTCTGAACAAGATGGATCTCGTCGAAAGACCACGGAGGGTGGTCAGCCAAGCCAAAGAAGCACTGAAGAAGTCGGTGATTCCGACCTCGGTCCGCGAGCCCCAGTCCATCCGGAAACTCCTGAAGGCCGTGGTCGCCGTCCATCCCAGGTCGCTCTATGCGCTTGCCCGACAGTTACCCGCTTTCCGCTCGACGATCTGTCGAGGCATCGTGAGCCAGGCCGCGTTCGGCAGTGGACTGGTCGGGGCGCTGCCGCTTCCGATCAGCGACTTTCTGCCTATCTCCGCCATCCAGATTGCCATGCTGCTCAAGGTCGCGCGAGCCCACGGATTCCGCATCAATCGGGGGAGAGCTCGTGAGTTGCTGCCCCTTTTGGCAACCGGCCTTCTGGTCAGGGAGGGATGTCATCGTTTACAGGAGCACTTGCCCAATCACTCGCGGCTGCTTGGGATCACGGTGGGAGGCAGCTGGACCTATCTGGTCGGGCTGGCCGCGGTGGAGTACTTCAATCGTTTGTGTCAGGGGTTCGACGCCGGACTCCTGGATTCCGAACGGGGGGCCCCATGAGTGAGGAAAGGCCGGAGACGCACGATGGTGAGACGACCACTCTGGAACGTTGGTCCGAAACGGTCGATTCGGAGTTGTACGAGGAACTGCTCAACCGATATGAGCGTGTTTTGGTGTTTGCCGGCCAGCTTCAGGAGAAACTGAAGGCCCAGCGACTTCTTCAGGAGAAGAACGAAGGGCTCGAGGAGGAGAATCTGCGACTTCGACGGGTCGTCTCCGCGGGTGAGGCGTACATGAAAGTGCTCGAGAGGGCGCTCGAAGCCGTCGGCGTCTCCGATTCGGGAACGAGCGACGACGGAGAACCCGATCTGAAGCTCTGAAAAAGACTTGAGCTGACGACGACCATGGCCGTATCTTTCCGAGTCAAAGTCCTGGGTTCGTTCCTGCTGGTCATCGTTATTTCCATCAGTCTCTTTTATTTGTGGACTTCTCGGAGTCTGAACGGTTTCCTCCTCGAACTGGGTGTGGCCGATCTGAATCGCCAAATCGATGTCCTGTTGCCCCTGATCGATCTCGATGACCCGAGTCTGGACAGCTTCGTCGACGGGGTCGCTTCGCGTGGGCAGTTTCGCATGACCGTGATCGCACCCGACGGGAAGGTCCTCGCCGATTCGGAGTTTTCGGGTCCGGCTCTCGAGTCCATGGAGAATCATGCGGCGCGCCCGGAAATCACTGAGGCCAGAATCGAGGGCGAGGGCCACATTCTGCGCTACAGCCATTCGACTTCGCAGGAACTGGTCTATGTAGCGAAGCCCCTACCCGGCCGCCGAGGATTCCTCCGCCTTTCGAAGCGGCCCAGAGACATCGAGAACTGGTCTCGCGATTTCCGGAGAGCCCTGGGCCTGATGGCGCTGTTTCTGCTGTGCGGGGGCGGACTGGCCGTCTGGCTGTTGTCCCGGAGTCTGACCAGTTCCGTAGCGACGCTGTCGGCCGCGGCGGGCCGCATCGGGAGCGGCGACTTCGTTCGTGACATCCCGGTCCACAGCGGCGATGAGATGGGCAATCTGGCACGTCAGATGGAGCAGCTCTCGAAGCGTCTCGATGAACAGTTGCGGTTGCTGGAATCGGAGCGGAATCACCTGACGGCCGTGCTGAACGGCATGAGCGAGGGCGTACTGGTGATCGACCGCCGCGGGCGCATTTTGGACACCAATCCGGCTCTGCGTTCGATGCTGGAAGTCAGCGGGGATCCCAGGGGACTTTCCCCGCTCGAGATGGTACGAAACGCCGATCTCAGCGAAAAGATTCACACGGTCCTCACGGCGGGCACGCAAGCCGGGCTGGAGATCCATCACCTGGGCCGGATCCTTCTCGCCAGGATCGCCCCCATCGAAGGCGGCGAGACGACGACTGGTGTCGTGGTGGTCTTTCACGATATTACGGAACTGCGGCGACTCGAGACAGTGCGTAAGGATTTCGTCACCAACGTGTCTCACGAGCTGAAGACGCCGTTGACCTCCATTCAGGGCTATGCGGAAACGCTCTCGCAGGAGGAAGCCCTGCCTGCGCTCTACCGTGGCTTCGCCGAGAAGATTTTCCGCAACGCCGGACACCTTTCGGAAATGATCGAAGAGCTCTTCAGCCTGGCGCGCCTCGAGAAATCCGAGGAGAGTCTTCGGCTGAGTCGAGTCTCCTTTGCCGACCTGGCCGAGGAGATTCGGATCGATTTCGGGCAGCAGCTTCAGGAGAAAGGGCTGTCCTTCGAGGTCGCCATGCGGACCTCCGATCCCGGTTTCTGGGCTGCGGAGAGCTACATCCGCCGGGTGTTTCGGAACCTTGTGGAGAATGCCGTCAAATACACCGAACAGGGATCGATCACGCTGTCGATGGATCGCCGACCGAAGGAAATCCTGTTTTGCGTGCGCGACACGGGGATCGGAATCGCGGAGGAGCATCTGGGGCGGATCTTCGAGCGATTCTATCGAGTTGATCGCGATCGTTCTCGAAAGACCGGAGGTTCCGGCGTCGGACTGGCGATCGTCAAGCACATCGTCGAACTGCATAATGGGCATGTCTGGGCGGAGAGCCAACTCGCTCGCGGAACGGCCATCTTTTTCACCCTGCCTGTCCGTACGGACGGATCCGTTGATCCGGCGGAATAGGCGGCGGAGCTTGGCAGTCACCGGAACCTGATCGCCACGGTGCGAGGAGTAGGCTACAAGTTGCTGGATGTCGATCAGAGCCGGACCGACGGCGTACAATGAGAATCAGCCTCTCAGCCGGGCTCTGATTCCGGCCGAAGAAACGTGGTGGAGATGGAAGCACGACTGCACGACGAGCTGGATGCGCTCAAACAACAGCTTCTGGAAATGGCTGCCCGGGTCGAAGCCAACATCGAGCTCGCCGTGGACGGCCTGAAGGATCACGACGAGAAGGCTCTTTCCTCGGTCATCGCGCTCGATGCCGAGGTGGACATTGCGGAGCTGCAGATCGACGAGGCCTGTATCTCACTTCTGGCCCAGCAGCAACCGGTTGGCCGCGATCTGAGGTTCATCGCGACGACCCTGAAGATCGTCAAGGATCTGGAGCGGGTCGGCGACATCGCGAAGAACATTGCCAAGCATGGGCTCAGTCTGTGCCGCGAGAGCGTGCCGGCATCCTATCCGGGGGATCTCAGCCGGATGACTCGGGTCGCCAGGACCCTGCTCCACGAGGTCCTCGACGCCTTCGTGAAGCAGGATTCGGGCCTGGCGCGAAGAGTCATCGAGGGAGATGATGAAGTCGATCAGCTGCATCGCGAGAACGTAACCCACCTGATCCAACTGATGGTCGCCGACAAGGGGATGATCAGCCCCATGACCCAGTACCTTGCCGTCAACAAGTTCCTGGAGCGCATCGGCGATCACAGCACCAACATCGCAGCGATGGTCGTCTACATGGTCGAAGGCCGCGACATTCGGCACCTCAAGAAGCAACAACACCTGCGAAACGCCGGCTAGCTGCCGGGAGGCCCCGCTGCCGGAGGAGGCGGTGGCGGTGTCGGTCCGTACATGGTCGGGCCGGGCCGGGGGCGCCTCTGGAACAGTGCGAAGCCGATGAGGGCGCCGATCATCGCGAAGACGACCGAGATAACCAGGTCGATGCCCAGCTGAAAGAAGATCACGCCGAGCGACAGCGCACCTCCCTCCATCATCCTCAGGATGAACTCCCGGACCGGTGGCGGAATCTCGGGATTCTGAAGCTGTTCGCGGAGCCGTTGGAGATCCGCCATTCCGCCAAGGCGAAACTTGAGGAGAGAGAGCGGAACGGACACCATGGCCCAGATAATCCCGCCGAACACGCCGGTCAAGGCGCCCAGAACAGCGGCGTCGCCGTAGGTCGCTGCCTGAAACTGCGGCGGGTAATCGCGCAAGTAGAAAAATGCGGCCAGGACTCCTCCGCCGATGACCAGTGCGCAGCAGGCGCAATTGACGAAATTGAGAATGGGCAGTGCCGACGTGACCCCCAGGAAGAGCCCGCCGATCAATGCCGGAATGACAATGCTTGGTCTTTCGTTCATCTCAGGGCCCTCACGTGTCTTGATGACGGCAGCTGTTCCAGCGCCAGCCGAGCGAACAGTGCGATCGGAAAAGCTGCGAGTGCGCCGGACATCCATCGGGTCGTCATCGTGTTCTGCCAAACCAGAAGATCCAGGAACATGGGGACGGAGAAGGCCAGGATCCACCGAGGGTTTGCCTCCAGCCGGCGCGACAGGGAGTGAAGGAAGGGCAGGACGCAGGCTCCGATCAGGAACCCGCTGTACAGGCCGAGGCAGCGCGCGCATACGGCCGTCGGCTGACCGAACAGTTTCGGGCTCCTGGCGGGGATCTGGTGACACACGGGCTGGAACGCGAGCCGGATCATCTGCTCGATGCCGACCCAGCCGACGTGGTGCAGAAGCGGAGGGGCCAGGACGACGAGGACCCAGATCGACGAAGCTGCAATCAAAAGCACACTGGCGAGTCTCTGCCGGCCCGAAACAACGTGCATGGTCGTCGGGATACTACTGGATTGCACAGGTAGCCGCAAGCAATGGACAGCTGTCGAGAAAGTTCTTCCTATAGTCACCGATGGCCTTCTCGATGACTTCGATGGCGACATCGAGACTCTCAATGCCTCCGAAGATCCCGGACCGGCTAGGGTGACGAAAACCCGGCCGCTTCGGTCGGCTGGTCCGCCGGCGAGAATGGCCGGCGCCGTGTTACGGGTGCGGTTGCCATCGAGGTGCCCGATGGCTTAAAGTAGCCCATGCTTTTGGGGTCGATTCTTCCTGCTTCAAGATGTCTTTTCGAGCACCGCCCGCAGTTGCGCGAGCGGTTGCCGGGAGGCCTTGCGATCACCTTCCCGAGCTGCTCCCGTGAGGGTCGGCGAACCCGATCGGGAGCCTAAGATGCTGATGCTCCAGGGGTGTGGAGCGTTGTCAGACCCCTTGCCCAGAATGGCACCGAGGGAACCGTAGAAGGGGGTGGAGAACAGAATGGAAACCAAGTTCATCTTCGTGACGGGGGGAGTGCTGAGTTCACTGGGGAAGGGTCTCGCTTCGGCGTCGATCGGGTGCCTTCTGGAAGCGCGCGGCTTCAAGGTGACCATCCTGAAGCTGGATCCTTACCTCAACGTGGACCCGGGCACGATGAGCCCCTTTCAACACGGTGAGGTCTTCGTCACCGATGACGGGGCCGAGACCGACCTCGACCTCGGGCACTACGAGCGCTTCACCGGTGCGAAGATGAGCCAGGACAACAATTCGACAGCGGGCCGGATCTATCTGTCCGTCATCGAAAAGGAACGCCGCGGCGACTATCTCGGAAAGACGATTCAGGTCATTCCCCACGTCACGAACGAGATCAAGGCTGCGATCAAGAAGCTGAGCTCGGTGGCCGAGATCGTCATCGTCGAGATCGGCGGCACCGTGGGAGACATCGAGAGCCTGCCGTTTCTCGAAGCTATCCGGCAAATGAGAGTGGAAGTCGGGCGCCAGAATTCGATGTTCGTCCACCTGACGCTCGTCCCCTACATCGAAGCCGCCGGCGAGTTGAAGTCCAAACCGACTCAACACTCGGTGCGGGAGCTGCGGGCCATCGGTATTCAGCCCGACGTGATCCTGTGCCGCACCGACCGGTTCCTGCCGAAGGAGATCAAGAACAAGATTGGTCTGTTCTGCAATGTCACTTCGGAAGCCGTGATCACCGCTCGGGATGTAGCCAGCATCTACGAGGTACCGGTGACACTCCAGGAGGAGGGAATCGATCCGCTGATCATCCGCCAGTTGGGTCTGCCCGACGCCGACTGCGACCTTCGGCGGTGGCGGGAGCTCGTTCAGGTGATCGCGGATCCGGTCGATGAAGTGACGATCGGAATCGTCGGAAAATACATCGAGTATGAAGATTCATACAAGAGTCTGAGTGAAGCTCTCGTGCACGGAGGGTTGCCGCACCGACTTAAGGTCCACCTCAAGTGGGTCGAGTCGGAGAGCCTGGTTGGGGACCGCTGGCAGGAAGGCCTGCGCGACATCGATGCCATCCTCGTGCCCGGCGGGTTCGGGACCCGCGGCGTAGAGGGCATGATCCGGGCCATCGGCTTCGCCCGTTCCGAGAAGGTTCCCTATTTCGGAATCTGTCTGGGGATGCAGACTGCGGTCATCGAGTTCGCGCGCAACGTGTGCTCGCTGGAGGCCAGCAGCTCGGAGTTCGATCCTTCGGCGCCGCACCGCGTCATCTACAAGCTCAGGGAGCTGCTCAATGTCGAGGAGATGGGCGGGACGATGCGCCTCGGCGCGTATCCCTGTGTGCTCGAGGAGGGGTCCCTGGCCCAGAAGGTCTATGGGGTTCGCGAGATTTCCGAACGCCACCGTCACCGCTACGAGTTCAATCGCGAGTACGAAGAGATCCTGACGAGCTACGGTCTCAAAGTCTCGGGATCCTCTCCGGACCGGAACTTCGTCGAGATCGTCGAGATTCCGGAACACCCCTGGTTTTTGGGCTGCCAGTTTCATCCGGAATTCAAGTCGAAGCCTCTCAAGCCGCACCCGCTCTTCGTGAGCTTCATCGGAGCCGCCCTGCGCTACAAGAAGCGCCGCACGGTACCGCTCAACGTAATGTCGGAGACCGAGACGGTGCCGGTGGAAGTGCGGCAATCGGCCAGCGGCCGGTGAGTTGGTTCCTGGTTTCTGGTTTCTGGTTTGCCGCTTGCCGAAATCTTTTCGTCCCCCGAGCTTGCGGCCATCTCGAGGAGACGTGCAGAACCGATTCCACGCAGCGTCCGCAACGACCGCCACGGGCTCCGAACCCGGAAGGCCCCTTTGCGTGCGCTGCGGCTTTGCGTGAGATCGAACCGCCGAGGTTTCGCGTGCAGGCCGGAGCGATCGATCCTGCTGTGGGTGACAGGGCGGGGTTGCCGGATGCGCACGGCATGAGCGACTCGCTCCGCTTGCGTTCTGTTGCTGCGGCGTCCGGCAGATCGGGGACGAACCGTTCGCGTACCGATGCCCCGGAGGATTCGGCGGGCCGGCAGCCCGCTTGGATTACTCCGCGGTTCTCCTGCCTCCTTTCCAGAAACTCCTTTCCGAGTCTCTGACTTCCACGTTCCATCGAAGGAGGGTGAGACGCTATCTCTCGCCTCCCGTCTCCCAATTCTTGGACGCGTGCCTCCTTTCGGATTAGCATAGGTCCATGCAGGATCGACCGTCACTGCTGCCCGATCTCTGGGATGCCGGGTCGCGTCCCCCTCTTTTTCTGATTCTCGGGCCCTGTGTTATCGAAAGCGCCCAGCATTGCCTGGACCTGGCCGGGCTACTCAAGGAAGCGGCGGGACAGCACGGCCTTCCGATGGTCTTCAAGGCTTCCTTCGACAAGGCCAATCGGACCTCGATCCGCTCGTATCGCGGGCCGGGCCTGGATCGCGGGCTGCAGATTCTCGCTCAAGTACGGTCCGAAATCGGACTCCCCGTCACCTCGGATATTCACGAGGCCGCTCAGGCTCGGGAGGCGGCGGCCGTGCTCGATATTCTCCAGATCCCGGCGTTTCTATGCCGGCAGACCGATCTGCTGACGGCGGCGGCGGCAACGGGGCGGCCGGTCAACGTCAAGAAGGGTCAGTTCCTGGCGCCCTGGGACGTACGTCACATCATCGAAAAACTGGAATCGACCGGAAACCACCGGCTGATCCTGACCGAGCGAGGCAGTTCGTTCGGGTACAACAACCTGGTGGTCGACTTCAAGGGTTTGCCGGTCATGAGAAGCTACGGCTTTCCGGTGGTGTTCGACGCGACGCATAGCGTCCAGCTTCCGGGCGGAGCGGGACAGGAGAGCTCCGGGCAGGCCGATCTGATCGTTCCCCTGGCGCGGGCTGCGGTAGCCGCGGGTGTGGATGGGCTCTTTTTCGAGGTCCACGATCGCCCCTCGGAAGCGCTCAGCGACGGAGCCAACGCCTTGCCACTGGATCAGCTGCCCGCTATCTTGGGCATCTTGAAGCAGATCGACCGCGTCATCAAGATCAGGTAGGTATCCGAGGTGTCCAGCTCTCTCGAGACAGCCCGACAGGTTCTCCGCATCGAAGCCGATGCGATTGCCGGGCTCGTCACTCGACTGGACGAGACTTTCGACCGGGCCGTCGATGCGCTGGAATCGTGCCAGGGCCGGGTCGTGACCAGCGGGATGGGTAAGTCGGGAATCATCTGCCGCAAGATCGCCGCGACTTTCTCCAGTACGGGGACTCCGGCCATGTTCCTGCACCCGGCCGAGGCCGTGCACGGGGATCTGGGCATGCTGGCGCGAGGCGATATCGTGATCCTTGTTTCGAACAGCGGACAGACCGACGAGCTGCTGCGGCTGCTTTCCACGATCAAACGCCTCGGACTGCCTTTGATCTCGCTCGTGGGCGACGTCCACTCCAAACTCGCCGAGCATTCCGATCTGGTCCTCGACATAGGCGTCGACCGAGAGGCCTGCGCCATGGGCCTGGCGCCGACGGCATCGACGACAGTGGCGCTGGCGCTTGGCGACGCGCTGGCGATCGCGCTGTCGCAAAGGAAGGGCTTCCGGCCGGAGGAATTCGCCCGGCTCCATCCGGGAGGCGGGCTCGGCAAGAAGCTGGCGCTCGTAGCGGATCTGATGCACGTAGGTGAAGCTGTTCCTGTGGTGCGGAAGGGGACCATCATGGAACAGGCGATCGGTGAGATGTCCCGTAAAGGACTCGGGGTCGTTGCTGTCGCGACCGAAGATGGAACGCTTCTGGGCGTGGTTTCCGACGGAGATCTCCGCCGGCACCTCGAGCGGGATCGGACAGGTTTCCTCGACCGGAGGGTGGAGGAATGCATGACGACCTCACCTGTGACGATCCAGGCGAGCGAGATGGCCACCCGGGCACTCGATATCCTCGAGAAACACAGGATCACCTCATTGATGGTTGTTGACGGATCTGGGAGAATCATCGGCATCATTCACTTGCACGATCTCTGGGGAACGGAGTTGTTCTGATGGCGCTACCACATCAGGTCACGGGGAATGTTCAGAAGATCCGGTTTCTTCTCCTCGACGTCGACGGCGTGCTGACCGATGGACGTGTCGGCTTATTACCCGACGGCGGAGAGATCAAGTACTTCTCGATCTACGACGGACTGGCGATCCGCCTCGCGCAGCAGGCCGGTATCGAAGTCGGATTCATCAGCGGGAGATCCAGTCAAGTGGTGCGCCAGCGCGCTGAGGAACTGGGCGTCACTCTGGTCATCCAGGGCTCGCAGGAGAAGATTCGGGACTTCCAGAAGATCCTTGAAGAGAGGAAGCTGAAGGCGGAGGAAGTCGCTTACATCGGAGACGATCTTCCGGACATTCCACTTCTGCAGCGGGTGGGCTTCTCCGCCGCCCCCGACAATGCCGCGGAGTCGGTGAAATACCACGTGCACTACGTGACGCGCACCAAGGGTGGAGATGGGGCGGTTCGCGAGGTTATCGATCTGCTGTTGAAGACTTCCGGGAAATGGGAGCAGGTCATCAGGTCCCTCGACGACAGCGGCATTCCGGCGGTCGGGTAAACTACCGCCGAGATCTGAGATATTCGATTGGGGCCGGGATATCGGGGACCGCGAGGACTGTCTTCCAAGAGCCTGCCTGCCGGCTCGCACACGGGTTATCGATCTTCCCGACATGACTCCAGCAGGCGCTGAATCCCCAGGGAAAAGATGTCCGGTTCGGGAAGGAGACTGAGGACGACGTGGTCCGGAGTCGGAAAACCGAAGAAGCTGCCTGGATGTGCGAGGACGCCGTGCTCCTCGAGGAAACAGAGGCACCACTCCTCATCCGTCCGGTCGGGCGGGAGCCGCAGCACGGCGCTCCAGCCGCCCCCCACGCGGAGTGACCGCACAGGTGTTCCGGCGGCAGCGTTCTTCAGGTGTTCGAGGTTTCCTTTCAGACGCTGCAGTGCAGACGTTTGGAGCTCCTCCCGACATTCGAGCAGCCGAGGAAGCGCGACCTGGCTGGTCGCGTTGACCGAGAGGAAGGTATCGGCGATCAGCTCGAGGCGCTCCCGTGCCGCCGCCCGCGACTCCTCCGGCCCGCGGATGACGATCCAACCCAATTTGAGCTGCGGCAACAGGAGTGTCTTCGACAGACCGTTGAGGACGAACGTCAGCAACGACTCATCCGCCGCGGCGTCCGCGGGATCGGACTCCTCCAGTGGGAAGTCCTTGAAAACCTCGTCACAGATTACGGCAGCGCGCACTCTTCTGCAGACCTCCCGAATGAATCGCAGTTCGTGGTCCCGGGTGTAGGATCCGGTGGGATTATTGGGATGAACCGTGAGGACGGCGCAAGGCTGCGCCTTCGTTGCCAGCCGATCCAGTTCCGCAAGATCACAGTACCAGTCGTCCGCATAGTAAAGGGGGTAGGGAACCACTTCGACCGATTCCAGTGCCGCCAGAAACCGAAAGAGCGGATAACTGGGGACGGGAACCAATATCCGGTCGCCAGGATCCGCCAGGAGTTTGAACAGGTAGGCATAGGCTTCACTGGTGCTGGCGGTGAGGACGATGTCCTGTAAGTCGACCTGAACCCGACGTCTGAGATAGAGACGCTGGACGGCGCGCCGGGCGGCTTCCAGTCCGAGCGGGTCCGGTCGATATGTCTGGGCGTCGGCTGAAGCAAGTGCCGTCGCAATCTGATCGACCGGATACCGAAGCCCGACGGCAGTCGGGTTCGAAAGGGTCAGGTCGATGATTTGATGGCGTTGTTGTCTGAGACGCTCGAGACTCTGAGTAAGCAGATTCGGGCTGAGATCGAAGTCGCTACGCGACGAGAACATCTCGACATTCTGGGTTGAACAGAGGGCAATTTCAAACGGACGAGCTTTTGTGACGGGTGGGAAGGGAAGTGATCCACTCCGGTCGTCGGACGGTCGAGCGGCACGAGGAAGGCGGGGGAGGCTCCCGAGAGAGCTCGGAGGGGATCCCCTCCGAGCTCTCTTCGAGGATCGGTCTTGAGGTTAGTACTTCTCTTCTTTCTGTTTCTGGATTTCGATCTTCGTCGCGAGGCGGTTGGCTTCGGATTCCTGACCCTGGCGATGCATGCCGGGCTCCTGACCCATCTTGCCGGTTGCCTCGAAGGTCACTTTGACGCTGGTCCCGGACTGCGAAGCCAGACCGGCAACGCTCTGGTCCGACCCGACAACCTTCGTCTCGTCGTTATACCTGAAAGTGATCTCTTTGCCTTCGTCGTTCTTCACGACAAATGTCCGGGCGTTGCTGTCGACCGATTGGAGCTGTCCGGACAGGGTATGTTCGCCTTGCTCACTCTTCTGTTGGCTCCAGCTCTGGCCGCTTCCCTGCTGGGAAGTTGCGGCTGCCAGGCTGGTCAGTCCGGTCAGTGTAAAGGCCAGTGTCAACGCGCTGAAAATACCTATCAGCTTTTTCATGGGAAAATCTCCTGTTCTGTGATTTGAAATTGAAATGTAACTTTGAATAGATCGGGCAATTACTGTTCCAGTATTTACAAGTCTTTTCGTTGCCGCGCGATAGACCTTCCGCGGGGAAAACGCGCTCGTTAAAAGTCCGACTCCCCGCGGAAGATGTCGGGGATTCGGGGAATTTCTCCTCGTCCGTCCCTCGGCCGCACGCTTGGGTGGGTTGACCTGAACACCGGGGGGCTTCGCCGGACGTGAAAAGACCGGAAGACGCGCCGGCGTCTTCCGGTCTCGAGGGAAATGAGAGCACAGGACAATCGAGATTATTGCTGTTGGGCTTCCTGGATCTCGATCTTCGTCGCCATACGGGCCGACTCCTGCTGCTCGAACGTCACCGTCACCTGGGTGCCCGACTGGGACGCCAGGCCTTCAATCGACTGCTCGGCGCCGGCGACCTCGGTCTGGTCGTCGTAGTGAAAAGTCACCTGGTTGCCGCCGGCGTCCTGGACGATGAACGTCTGGGCGTCAGGATCTACCGACATCAGGGTTCCACTGAGGGTCTGTGCACTCTGCTGCTGAGCCTGGTCCTGTCCGCCCGGCTGCTGGGGCGCAACCGCGGCGAACGTGGCAACGAACCCTGTCAGAGCGAGGGCCAGTGTCAGGGCAACGAATGTACGTGCAATCTTATTCATGGTTTTAAACCTCCTGAGTAATGCTGTAACCAGCGTTGATGTTGTCAGCACTCACAGCAATTTAAGGGCCACTATTGACAAGCTCTTTCATTGCAGAGCGATAGCCTCATGTGGGCGGTCCGACTTGCCCGTTCGGGTGCCAGACGTCGTGGATTGAGGGAAAATCTCCCTGAATCGGATCGATTTTTCAGTTGGGACGCGGCTTTGCTGTGGTAAAGTAAGGTGTCATCTGATGCGCTTGGTGAGTGACCCTACCTTGCTTTGACGGGCTGGGGGCGATCCGAAGGCCCGTTGGAGTTTCCTCCATTGCGATTCAGATTACAGGCAAAACAAGGGACTTTGCATCAGCGTAGGGCGAGTAATGTTATCAGTACACTCCTTCATCCGTTTCGGATTCGTGCGGAGGGTGGCGTTACTGGTTGGAGCTTTCGCTTTGGCGGGAGTGACGGCATTTGCAGGTAACGTCGATCCTGTTGTTGCGAATGTTCAATCCATCCTTGGGGAGCTTCGGACCGAGCTGAAAATCTCGAATCCCGTGGCCATTCGGATCGTCGATCACGACGAGGCTCTGGTTTCGGTGAGGCGCTCGGGGTCCGATCCAGACGGCTTCGAATTGCATTTCGAATCTGCATTCGTTCACAAATTGAGTGGTGAGGAACTGCGGGCAGTCGTTGCGCACGAGCTGGGTCACGTATGGATCTTCACACACCATCCCTACCTCCAGACCGAGATCCTGGCAAACCAGGTCGCCTGCCGCGCGGTCGACCGTTCACTTCTGCTCGAGGTCTACGACAGAGTGAATGAATACCGCAGGGAGCGGAAGCTCGGCACGCTGCCTCTGGCTACGAGGGTGGGAACCACGGTCCCGTAGGTTTTCGCCGATTTTCGATTTTCGTTTGGCACCGGAATCCGGAAGAGGGAACTGGAATCGGAACCTCCGTTTGTCGGCAGTCCGGTGCATCTCCGCATCAGCGCTTCGGGCGTCCCGTGCTCCTCTCTCCGGTCAATCCGCCTCAAGAGGAGTTTCGGGAAGGACGAAGACATTCGTCCGGCAATTCCAGGAAGCCTCAGGATCGGCTATCCTGTTGGCAATTTTGAACAGGCGTTCCCCTTATTGGGGGACCGCCCAACATCGGATGGAGAGTGGCTGATGGAGGAGAGGAAGACTCAGATCAACTTTCTACGCGGCGTGCCTGCCGACGAGGCCCTACCCCCTGTGGCCGAAGCACTGGCCGCTGAGTACGCACGGGTCCTGCGCGACCTGGGAGGGAAGCTCATTCAGTACAAGACGCCCGGTCTGACGGACTTCAACGGTTTCGTGCCTCTCAAGGAGACGCTCGCAGAACGCCTGAAGATCGAGGGCGACCCTCAGACGCGACTGATCTGCAGCAACGGGGGCATGGAGACCTTTTCGCTTCTACTGAAGACGCTCCCTGCAGGAAGCGGCATCGCAACCGAAGCCGTCACCTACGACCGGGTCCTTTCGGACATCGGTCGGCACGGGCATCGGACGGTCGGGGTTGCGCTTGGCCATGACGGAGTCGACCTCGACGCTCTGACTTCGACACTGGAGAAGGAGGAGATCGCAGTCTTCTATCAAGTGGCCTACCACCAGAGTCCGAGCGGCATTACGGCGACGATCCGGAATATGCAGGAGGCGTCGCGCATCTGTGCGCAGCATCGGATTCTCCACGTCCTGGATATCGCCTACTTCGAGCTGCGCTACGACGGTCGGTTGAACGAACCGATCGAAGTCGATCGTTTTCCGGACACGACCTGTCTGGTCGGGTCATTCACGAAGACCCTATCTCCGGGCGCAAAATGTGGTTTTGGGGTGTTGCCGGAAGAACTTGTCCGGAGGATGACGCCGGTGATCGCCAACACACGTCTGAATCCGAACTACCCAACACAGGCCGCGATCTGCAACCTTATCCGATCCGGGTTCTACGACCAGCATCTCGATACCCTGCGCCGCCTCTACGGACCACGCATGGACGCCACGAACGACGCCATTCAGGCCTGTTTTCCGGATCTTGGTATTCCCCGACTGACCGGTGGTTTCTTCGTCGGAATCTGGCTCCCTGGCATCTATGACACCGACGGTTTCATCGAGGCGCTAAAGGCGAAAGGGGTTCTCCTGGCCCCGGCCCGTCTTTTCGCGCCAGGTTGGCAGGAACGTCTCCGAAGGGAACACGACGGCATCTACTTCCGGATCACGTTTCCCGCTCACGCCGAGGAAGAAAACCGGCGTGGTGTCGAGCTGATCGCGGAAACGTGGAAGGAAATGCGCTGACATTCCCCGCTTGCGTCCGATCGAGGCTGAAGCGCGCCCGGACTTCTCCGGCAGAACCGGACACCTCGATCGATCTCCTCTTGTGATCCATGGTGGGAGATGAACCGGGGAGTCGGAATACTTGTCTATTGATCTGGAAAGTAACTTCGGGTCCACATCGGAAACGTCATGATCTGCCCGGGATGAGGTTACGAGATTGGAGGGGCGGTGGTGAAAAAGACGGCGCTCCGGATCGCGATGCTCCCGGTATGCTTCTGCTCGCCTTCGCCCTCCAGCAGGATATTCCTCGGGTCGATGTCGTTTCCGGTGCCGGCTCCTCTCTGGACCGATCCAGATGTGTGGTGATGGCGGCGCTGACGAAAGCTCGACTCGCCGCGGCCTCGCAGATGCCTGGCCCTCCGTCGTCGCTGAAGTCCGACGGAGACTAGGCCACGCATCCTGCCTGGAATGTCCGATCGGCATAGTGCCGTTCGCGACCAAGGAACAGTGTGCGCTTGCATGCGTTTTGGAAGCCGGAGGTGTCCAGCAGCGGCAGGCTGACGCCCACCGGGACATTCCAGGCAGGATGCTTGAACGAGCGTCAATACTCGATCTGTCCTTTCCATCTCAGCTCGTCCACATGGAAGTCCGCCCTCAGAGTGACGATGTTCGGGGCCCCAAAACGAGCTACGAAGGTCATCCGCTCACCCGCCTCCTCGGGTGCAGGACGGGAAAACTGGAACACGGCCGTCTTTAATTTGCTCTGCCAGGGTGCCTCGTAGCCGACGAGATGGAGCCGCTCCCCGCTTCCCGAGAGGTCGAGATAGGCATGGTTCCGAAAAGTCCGGAGTGATTGCCGGTTCAGTGCGTCGAGGGCATCGAAGCCTTCGCATTGAACGGAGATCAACAACATGCCCGGAACCTTCAGGGAGTCTGCAGTGCGGCGAAGTCCCTCGGGATCGGGAGATGCGGCGGAACGCACGTGGGGGCTCGGCAAGGCAGCCATCCTCAGCGCAAGTGCCATCCGAACCGGTTCCGCGGAACGAATTCGTATGGCGAACCGGACCGGGAGGAGTCGGCCCCCGGGCCTGATGAAGAGGCGCTCGAGATTGACCCAGGGCGATTGGCGCAGGACCTCCTCGGCCTCCTCGAGCGTCCACTCTTCCGCCGAATCTGTCTCCCAGGGCTTTTGCGTACGTGCGACGGCCAAAGTCGCCACCGCGAAAACGGAGAACAGAAGAACCTTCAACCAGACTCGAAGCATCTACTTACCATGAAAGGGTACTGCCTGAAACGGTTCAAAAGCGAGTCGCGAGGTTTCGATGGATATCTCCGATCGAATTGAGAAGATCTGGGACGAACTCGACGACGGGGATCGGGAGATCGCGTTTTCCTATGCGCGGGCCCTCGCCGGGGAGTGCCCCGATGACCCGGAGGCTTTGCTCGTCTATGCCGAAGTCGCCTTCGAAAACGATGCGATAGAACAGTGTCGAGTCGCGGCCGAAAACACTCTCTCGCTTCTGGAGCCGTCCGCAAATTCGGAGGCACCGCGGCAAATCGCCCGCGCGCTCGGCTGGCTGGCGCGCGTGGAGTGGCGGCAGTGGCGTTTCTCAGCGGCGGAGAAGAAACTGAGGAACGCGCTGGATCTGGCTTCCAATGATCCCGTCTTGTGGAGATTACTGGCGGAGGTTCTGGAACGGACGAACCGCAGTGAGGAAGCGATCGATGCAGACCGTCGAGCGCAACGGCTTGATCCCGGGCATTTCTTCGTTCCGGTTCGATTCTCTCGTGAAGAAGCGGAAGAGGCACTGCGGGAGGCGATCGATGCTCTGCCGGATGAATTTCAGCGGGCGGCGGCTACGGTGCCCATCGTCCTCGAGGATTTTCCCAGCCGAGACATGGCTCGCGCCGAGAGCCCCGACGAACTTCCGCTTCCGCCGGACATCCTCGGTCTCTATTCGGGAGTGTCGCTGGCCGACAGGAGCTTCTTCCATGCCTTCGAACCTCCCGGGACGATCCTGCTCTTTCAGAGGAATCTCGAGAGGATATGTGTCGATCGGGACACCCTGGTGGAAGAGATCGCGATGACACTCGAGCACGAGTTAGCCCACCATCTGGGATTTGATGAATCGGCCATGCCCGATCTGGGTCTCGAATAGGCGTCGCTGCTTCCCACCCGGACAACCTGGGACGAGATCCTACTCTCGGGCGCCCGATCGTGTTAAACAGAGGAGGTATGGGAATTCCTTCGGAGAGGGTCGCGAGCGCGTATGAGATGGCCGTCGAGCGGTATGGCGAACTCGGTGTCGACGTCGAGAGGGTCCTCGATCGGCTTGCTCGAGTGCCCGTCTCCCTTCATTGCTGGCAGGGAGATGACGTGGGGGGATTCGAGAACACCGGCAGCGAGCTGGGTGGCGGGCTGGCGGTCACCGGTGGGTATCCCGGTAAAGCAAGGACGGCCAAAGAGCTTCGCCTGGATCTGGACCAGGCATTGGCCTTGATTCCGGGCCGGCACCGACTGAACCTGCACGCCTCGTATGCTGAAACGGGCGGTCGAAAGGTCGAGCGGACCGAACTCGAACCGGTCCATTTCCAGAACTGGATCGACTGGGCCGAAGGGAAGGGGATGGGTCTCGATTTCAATCCGACCTTCTTCGCCCATCCCAAAGCCGCCGACGGGTTTACGCTTGCCCACCCCGATCCGTCGATCCGCCGATTCTGGATTCAACACGGCATCGCCTGCAGGAAGATCGGCGCCGCCATGGGCGGAGCGCTGGCAACTCCGTGTGTCACCAACGTCTGGATCCCTGACGGCTACAAGGACACCCCTGCCGATCGTCTTGGTCCGCGGGAGAGGCTGATCGAGTCGCTGGACGAGATCTTTGCTTACGAGATCGATCCGCGTTTGAATCGGGACGCCGTCGAGGCCAAGCTCTTCGGAATCGGATCGGAGAGCTATGTCGTCGGTTCCCACGAGTTTTATCTCGGCTATGCACTGACCCGGAAGAAGTTGCTGTGTCTGGATGCGGGACACTTCCATCCCACCGAGACCATCTCCGACAAGATTTCGTCGGTGCTGCTCTATCTGGACGAGCTGCTCCTGCACGTCAGTCGAGGCGTGCGGTGGGACAGCGACCACGTCGTCACACTCACAGACGAACTTCGTGCCATCGCTCAGGAACTGGTAAGGGGCGGCTTCCTGGATCGGGTCCATATCGGACTCGACTTCTTCGACGCCAGCATCAATCGCATCGCCGCGTGGGTGGTCGGCGCGCGCTGCATGATCAAGGCCCTTCTGTTGGCGATGCTCGAGCCGATCGATCGACTGAGGCAATACGAAGAGGACGCGAATTTCACAGCCCGACTGGCGCTGATGGAAGAAATGAAGACACTCCCCTTCGGGGCGGTCTGGGATTTCTATTGTCAGAGGCAGGACGTGCCCGCCGGTCCAGCCTGGCTGACCGAGATCCGGCGCTATGAGAGTGAGGTTCTCTCCGCACGGTCGTAAACAGGAGGCCCGGGCGCGCACCTTCCACACCGGATGGCAGGACCAGAAGCAGCCAGGTGAACCGTCAGGGGATCTTCCTACGCGGACTTCGTGTTGCAGCGCAAAGCGCTTGTCCGATGGGAATGCTCTTCGTTCTCGCCGCTCTTCCCGTTTCTCCCGTTCTTTTTGCCCGTGCCGTTCGAGTGGAAAAGGCTGTTCAGGCCTGAACACTTTTCACGGGCTTCCTTCGCAGAGAGGACGGCCAGAACATCGACCACGCAGAGCTTGTGCCGGGCACCCAACCTGACCGTAAGCCCCCACAAACAACGGATTCCAGAGTCAGTCTGGGACTTATTTGAAGTTGCGGTGCATCGGCTCGAGGGACTTCCGACAGGTTGCTCCGCCGAACGAGGTGGGTTGAGAGGCTGCGCGCCCTTCCACCGTGCCCTCGCTTCGGAATCGGACAATGGTGCCAGACTCGGGACAGAACTCTGTGTTTATGGGCACTTACGGAACGAATGCGTGCGTGTCACCGATCTGGGGGAAAGTTGGAGCGGGAGACGGGAATCGAACCCGCGACGTCCAGCTTGGGAAGCTGGCATTCTACCGCTGAATTACTCCCGCTCGTCGACGGTTTCGGGCTTCGGTTTCGAGTGGCCCGTGTCGAGTTCCGAATTCCGAGGCTTGATAATATCCGTTCGTCGAATCCACGGTCAAGAATTCTTCTGTTCGTCCAAGACATCTGGTTTCTGGTTCCTGGTTCCTGGTTCCTGGTTCCTGGTTCCTGGGCCTGCGTGTTGGCGCAATCTCTTCGCCCCCCCGAGCTTGTGGCCATCTCGAGGAGACGTGCAGAACCGATTCCACGCAGCGTCCGCAACGACCGCCACGGGCTCCGAAGCCGGAAGGCCCGCTGCGTGCGCTGCGGCTTCCATGAGATCGCACCGCCGGGGTTTCGCGTGTAGGCCGGAATCCCAAACAAGAAGGGGGCTGAGACGAATTGGGCAACACGCCCTCGGAACTCGTAAATGCCTCACTTCGCACTTCTCACTTTCCCCTTCCCCCAATAGAATCGCGCCATGAAGATCCACTATCTCCAGCACGTTTCCTTCGAGGGGCCTGGGTACATCGAGACCTGGGCGTCCGAAGCCGGGCACTCGCTCTCGCACACGCCGCTCTTCGACGGAACGCCGCCGCCGGTTCCCGAGCGGTACGACTGGCTGATCGTTCTGGGCGGACCCATGAGTATTCACGACGAAGCCGAATATCCCTGGCTGATCGCGGAGAAGCGCTACATCCGCCGTGTGATCGAGTCCGGAAAGCCGGTGCTCGGCATCTGTCTCGGGGCGCAGCATCTGGCCGAGGCACTGGGGGCCCCGGTGTTTCGGAATAGGGAGCGGGAGGTGGGCTGGTTTCCGGTCCAGAGGGTCGACTCTGGCTCTCGGTCAGGGTTCTTCCCGCTGCTGTCTCCGGAGCTTGTGTCGCTTCACTGGCATGGAGAGACGTTTGGTCTCCCCGAGGGAGCGGTTCGACTGGCCCGCAGCGAGGTGTGTGAGAATCAGGCGTTCTCCTGGGGTGATCGGGTTCTGGCTCTTCAGTACCATCCCGAGGCCACACCCGAACTTGTCCGGTCCCTGAGTAGGCATGCTCCCGAGGACCCGGGTGGACATGACTGGGTGCAGGATGCCGGAGAGATTTTGAGCCACCCGGCCCACTTCGAGGAGAACCATGTCGAGATGAAGCGGATTTTGGACGGGTTTGCGGCGACCGTGTGATCCGGTCGGGGTTGAGGAAGCCGGGCTTCCGCAGGGGGGAGCGGAAGTCCGGCGTTTGACGTCGAGGGAGGGGGTCTCGACGGTCCCGGCCTGTTCGACCGGGACAATTGGCCCGGGCCTATTCGGCCGGGACAGTAGCAAAGAACGTACGGCCCTGCCGGTTCACCAGCAGTAGCACCGGCTTGTTCCCGGCACTGGAGAACGCAGCCTGCAACTCCTGCGGATTATGCACGGGTTGCTGATTGACCGATTCGATGACGTCCCCTCGGCGAAGCCCGGAATCGGCGGCAGGTCCCGAAGGATCGACGTCATCGACGACGACGCCTTCCGTCGAGGCCGGCAGGCCGAGACTCTGTCGAATCTGAGGTGTCAGGCTCTCAACCGAGATTCCCCGGTCACCACCCTGGGACTCCTCCGGGTTGTTCGAGGATTGCTCGTTCTGATTCGGAAGAGTACCGAGGGTCACCGGAACGGTCATCTCCTGGCCGTTGCGCAACACGGTGAGCTGAACGGTTGTGCCCGGCTTCGACTGGGCGATGAGCAGCCGCAGCTGGCGGCTGTCTTCGATCGTCTTCCCGTTGACGGCCGTAATGACGTCACCCTTCTGCAATCCCGCCTTGGCGGCAGGTCCGTCCTGGGTCAAGTCCGACACGACGGAACCGTGGGTCGTCGTGGTCTTGAGACCCTGGGCGATTTCAGGCGTCAGATCCTGAATGTAGGCGCCGATATAGCCTCGAGTCACGTGTCCGCTGGACTTGAGCTGTGAAATAACGGGCTCCGCCATGCCGACCGGAATCGCAAAACCGATTCCGTTGTTGCCGCCGCTGCGGCCGATGATGGCGGTATTGATCCCGACCAGTTCGCCGCGGAGGTTGATCAGTGCGCCCCCGGAGTTGCCGGGGTTGATGGCGGCGTCGGTCTGAATGAAATCTTCATAATCTTCGATTCCCAGACCGCCGCGTCCGGTGGCGCTGATGATACCCATTGTGACCGTGCGGCCCACACCAAAGGGGTTGCCGATCGCAAACACGACGTCCCCGATGTCGAGGTCACCTTTCGTATCTGCCACGATCGGGTGAAGGTCGGTTGCGTCGATCTTCAGCAGTGCCAGATCCGTGGCCGGATCGGTACCGATGACCTTGGCATCCATGCTGCGTTTGTCGGCAAGCTGGACGTGGATTTCCTGTGCGCCCGCCACGACATGGTTATTGGTCAGAATGTAACCGTCCGAAGACAGGATCACTCCGGATCCGAGTCCTCTTTCCTTCTGTTCCGGCGGCTGGTTTCCCTGATCACCGAAGAATTGTCGGAAGAAAGGACTCTCCATAAAGGGATTCTGCACCTTCACCATGCGCGACGAGAGAACGCTCACGACAGAAGGAAGCGCTCTCTTGACCGCAACCGAAAACTGTTCCTGGACGGCCTCGGCATCCGTCGAAAGAGAGTAGGTGTCCGACGCCGACGAACTCGGCGCGAACGCCTGCAAGGGTTCCATGGATTTTACCGGTGCGACCTGGCTCGAGATGACCAGTCCGACCAGAACGCCCAAAACTAAAACGATCAAGACCCCAAGGGGTCGTTTGGCTTGTTCGAAAATCTTCATTGTCTTAATGGCTCCGTTCTATGGCTCTATAGGCCTGTGCCTGGTTTTGAGTTTCCGTTCACCGCTGAGAAAAGCAAAGTCCGTGCCAACCGAGCCTGGCTTCAGTAAGCTGTTGATAGAGTTGATCTTCGTGCTTGGGTCGTTCTCGCTGAGCGAATCCAGGGTGTGACAGAATTGTGCAGGCGTGCAAATCTGCCACAGTGGGACCGTGTCCTGGGCGACGATCGGAGGACTGGAAACAGGGTCGGCTTGTTCCGGTCCGCGAAGCTCTGTAAGAATAGGTTTCGGGAACAACTGATGTCATTAGCCTTTTGGCGAAGCTGGTCGCTTCGCACCAAGGTCCTCGTCCTGACCGGCTGTATATCCGCCTCAGTTCTGGGTTTGATGGCTTGGCTCGCCGCCGTGCGCACCGCCTATCAGATCGAGAAGCTCATGGCGGAGCGGGCGGTTCAGACCCTCCAGAGGCTCTCTTCGCACCTCGAAACCGTCCCTCCCGGGAAGATTCCGGTCGGCTTGCGGCTTCAGGCACAGGAGTTGCTTGAATTGGAACCGAGCGTCGTGAGAATTGATGTATTTGGCCCCGGTCCAGGGGGCTTGACACTACTGGCATCGAGCGCCTTCAGGCAGCCGAGGGATCCTGCGCCTGCCGAGGTTCAGGCGCTCGAGGCAAACAAGATCCGCTCCTTCGTCATCGAACAGAGGGGACGCAGACTGCTGTTCACCGTGCACCCGTTCCGATTCGGGGACGGTCAGCTCGGATTCATGACCGTGATCAACTCCCTGGATATCGTCGATGCCATCATCCAGACGCACTCGCGGCTCGGAATCTATCTCATGGGCTCCGCCATTCTTCTGTTGATCGGGGGGACGGCCTGGCTCTTCAGGACGACTGTTGCCCGGCCGGTCATCGAGCTCACCGACGTGATGAACC
This sequence comes from uncultured Acidobacteriota bacterium, assembly GCA_963823995.1. Taxonomy (GTDB): domain Bacteria; phylum Acidobacteriota; class UBA6911; order RPQK01; family JAPXNP01; genus JARRKC01. Next base: position 809,633 of record CAWGNQ010000005.1, on the reverse strand, counting down.
GCTTCAAAGAAGGAGACTCGGCGGCTCGCGCCAATCGTGAGCTTCCCGCTGAATTCACAGGCCTGGCAACGGATCTCAACATCATGCTGGATGAAATCCAGCAGCTGAATGAGAACATGAAACGCCGCATCGAAGAGGCCACGATGGAACTGGAGGTCCGGAACCGGGAACTGGAGTCGATCAACCTCCAGTTGTTCGAGGCCCAGAAGTTGCGCAATCAAGCGGAACGTCTGGCCCTGGCAGGTCGCCTGACCGCTTCTCTGGCCCATGACATCGGCTCTCCTCTTGGTGCGGTCTCGACACACCTGCAACTGCTTCTGGAGGACGAACGACTCCCAGCGGACCTGGAGCGTCGGGTGAGTCTGGCGAATGAGCAAATCGACCGGGTGTGTGGAATCGTTGAGAGCCTTCTCTCGACGACGCGGGTTCGTCCGCAGAAGCGTCCGGTGGATCTGATGGAAACGATCGAGACGGTTCTTCAGTTGCTGGGACCGGGGTTGGCCCGAAGCGAAATTCAGGCCGAGGTCATAGCCTCCATCGAGGGACCCTGTGCGGTCCTCGGCGATCCCGGTCAGCTTCAACAAGTCTTTCTCAATCTTCTCAACAATGCCATGGACGCCATTTCGGATTCCGGAAAGGTCACGGTTCGGCTGAGACCAGTCGATGAACTCGGCGCTCCGGAATGGAAGATCGAGGTCGAGGACACCGGCGAAGGCATTCCTCCGGAGAATCTCTCGTCGATTTTCGAACCCTTTTTCAGCGCCAAGCAAAAGGCCCACGGGACGGGTATCGGTTTGGCGGTCAGCCAGGAGATCATCAACCAACACGGTGGGCGGATCCAGGTGGACAGTACTCCCGGCCAGGGAACCTGTTTCACGATCTATCTCCCGCGACTCGTCCCGTCGGTCGCGGGCGGAAGGACCGGTAACGCACAATGAACGTGGTGGCAGTCAAACCGAAGGTGCTCGTAGTGGATGACGATCCGTCGGCACTCGAGTCGCTTGCCGAAGTGCTGACCAAGGAGGAGTACGAGGTTTTCGCAACCCGAAAGGGCAGGGAGGCCCTCGATGTCGTCCACGACACCGACCACGTTTTGGACCTGGTTGTGACCGATCTTCGGATGAGCGGCATCGATGGTATGAAGATCCTGGAATCGGTCCGCGAAGACCGTCCCGAGATCCCGGTGATCGTACTGACCGCCTTCGCCGACATGGGAAGTGCCGTCGAAGCCATCCGGAAAGGAGCCTTCGACTATCTGAGCAAGCCCTTCAAGTTGGATCACCTGCGGCTCGTCGTCCGCCGCGCCTTGGAACAGAGCTCGCTGCGACAGGAGAATCTGAAGTTGCGATCGGCTCTGGAAAAACGGGGAGAGAGCAGCGGCCTGATCGGTCGAAGCCCCGAGATGATCGAGGTCTACAAGCTGATCGCCAAGGTGGCCCCACTGTCGACGACCGTGTTGGTTCAAGGAGAGAGTGGAACCGGCAAGGAGCTGGTGGCTCGGTTGATTCATGATCTGAGCGGGCGCGAGGGCGCGTTCAAGGCGATCAACTGCGGGGCCCTGCCCGAGTCGCTCCTGGAGAGCGAACTCTTCGGCTATGTCAAGGGAGCCTTCACCGGCGCAAGCAGCCGGAAGAAAGGGATCTTCGAAGCCGCTCAGGGGGGGACCTGTCTCCTCGATGAAATCTCGAACACCTCGCAGAATGTCCAGATGCGTTTGTTGCGAGTGATCGAGGAGCGTGAGGTCCAGCCCGTCGGGTCGACCGACTCCATGAAGATCGACGTCCGCATCATCTCGGCGACCAACCGGCCACTCGATGAACTGGTCGAGACGAAGGAGTTCCGTGAAGATCTCTACTACAGGTTGAAGGTCGTGACGATCAACCTGCCTCCTCTCCGAGAACGGCGGGGCGACATTCCCATTCTGCTGAACCACTTCGTCCAGCACTTCGCCGCCGCTTCCTCGAAGCCGATCGCCATCTCCGACGCAGTCTACTCGCTGTTGGCCAGTTACCCATGGCCGGGAAACGTCCGAGAGCTCGAAAATGCCGTCGAGCGGGCGATCGCGCTCAACTCGAGCGGCATCCTCATGCCGACCGATTTTCCCGAAGAGATCCGGGAAGCCGGAGAGCGGCGTCCCCCGGCCGGCCAGGGACCATTCCAGACGCTCGAGGAAAAGACGCTCGAATACGTGCTCGAAATTCTCGAAGCGACCGGTCGAAACGTGAGCCAGACCGCCGATATCCTCGGTATCGACCGTCGTACCGTCTATCGGATCCTCGAACGTCACGACATGCAGCCGAAGGCCGATCATACGGCCTGAACGGGTCCGGGGTTCCAGAATCCGGACTCCAGGGTCCCGGTTCAAGAGGTTCGAGGTTCGACACTCGCCGGTTGTGCCGGCCATTCGAGGCGCAATCGGACGACGCTTTCCATCCGGATACGTCCACTTTGCTCACCGGGGTGGACGTATCCGCCAGGATCATTGGCCGAGCCTCTGACTGAAGATCTCCTCGTATTCCTTACGGCCGGACCGAAAAGTTTCGCGTCGAGGCCCGCATCAGGACGATGCCGCCCAGACAGATCAGCAGTTTGCCCAGAATGGACGCAAGTTCGGGGGCATGATGCCGGAACAGCCAGTCGAACAGGCCGGCACAGACCACCGAGCTATCGATGAACGGGCCGACGCTTCCCGCCGAGCCGGAAGCGTAGCCCGATGTCAGCAGGATTTGCGCGAGCGCCGCCAGAAAGCCGATACCGGCCAGAAGGAGTAGAAACGGAGGCTCTCGAAAGAAACCGGATTGACAAATGGCCGCCTTTCAGTCGAACTTTCCGTAGTGTCCTGCAATGAGGCCGGACAAAGAATTGGAGTTTATTCGGAAGTTGCGAAACCTCCGGCGCAAACTTTTCATCTTTGTTGGGTGTTGAGAATCTACAGAGAACAAGGTAGATTCTTGGACGACCAGCGCGTGGTTGGGGGTGGATCGAGCGGTTCGAGCAGACTTCGCTAAACACAACACGACTGTGACGGGTGATGGTTCTATGAACAAACGAATGAGAGCGTTGAGCCTTGTCTTGGCCGGTGTTCTGGCGTTCGCCGGCGTCCATGCGGCCCAGACCGGAACTCCGGAGCACAGGAGGTCGCAGGGGAGCCTGACCCTGTCGGAAGCGGTCGAACTGGCACTGACCAACAATCCGATGGTGCACGCCAGCTCGGCCGGTGTCGCCGCCGCCGCGGCCGGTGTCTCGGAAGCGCGGGCCGGCCGGCTGCCCGTGCTGAAGTTCAATGAAAAGTACACGAACAGCAACAATCCCGTGTACGTTTTCGGCTCTCTTCTCGAGCAGGGCCGGTTCGGGCAAGACAATTTCGACGTCAACTTCCTCAATGACCCCGGGTCACTCTCGAACTTTCGGAGCAGCGTCAATCTGCAGGTGCCGCTGTTCAACCGGTTTCAGGTCCGTTCCGGGATCGAGCAGGCGCGCATCCGGCACGAACAGTCGCAGTCGGACGCCGACTGGGTGCGGCAGCAGATCCGGCTCCATGTCATCGAGAGCTATTTTGGCCTTCTGCTCGCCGAGCAACGCAAGGACGTGGCGGCCGAGGCCGTGCGCACGGCCGAGTCCGAGGTTGCCAGCATCCAGGCGAAGGTCGAGCAGGGTCTGGCGGTGAGGTCGGACCTGCTGGCGATGGAGGTACAGCTCGCAGAGTTTCGCCAACAACTGGTTCAGGCGAACGGAGACGAGCAGACGGCTTTGGCCGCGCTCAATACCGTACTCTCCGTCCCGATCGGGTCGGCCATGTCTTTGGAGGGTCGGCTCGAGGATCGGGACTTCAACGTGCCCGACCAATCCGCCCTGATTCAGACCGCACTCTCACGGCGGCCCGACTATCTGAAATCCGCCAAACAGGTCGAGTTGGCCGAACAACAGGTCCGGGTTGCCCGAGGGAACTGGTGGCCGGACCTCAATCTCTTTGCCCAGGTCGGACACAGTACGCAGGACTTTTCGAACGGGAGCGGAGACTTCGCCGTCGGGGCAAGTTTGAATTTCGACATCGTGGACTTCGGGCGTCCGGCCCGGATCGAACAGGCCCTGGCTCGTACCCGCGCCGCACAAGCCGAGCAGGAGCAGACCGGCAATCAGGTAAGTCTCGAAGTCGTACAGGCGCTCCAGCGCTTCCTGACATCGAAGCAGCGGCTGCAGCTGACATCGACGGCCGTCGAGCAGGCGACCGAAGCCCAGCGGATCGTCCAGGATCGCCTCGACGTCGGACTGACGACCGTGACCGAGGTCCTGAGGGCCCAGACCGCGCTGCTCAGGGCCCGATTCAATCAGCTCGGAGCCCGCTACGAACACTATCTCGGCTATGCACAGGTATTGCTGGCATCCGGTTCCCTGGATGATGTCAGCCCATTCTCCAATTAGTATCCAGCTACGGTGAGGACCAAGAAATGATGCGCAACCTCGTTCTATCAGCGGCACTTCTCTCGACTCTGGCCCTGGTCCAGTGCTCGGGAGATCAGTCGGCAGATCTGGAGAGGGTCTCCTCCGGGAGCTCCCGGAGTCCGGTCACGGTGACTGTCGAGACGGTCTCCTCGACGACGATAAACGGCGGCTTCGAAGCGACGGGGACCGTCAGTTCGAAGTCGATCACCCCGATCTCGGCCAAGGTGATGGGATACGTCGAGGCCGTGAATGTTCGCGAAGGCGACCAGGTCAAGGTGGGTGATCTTCTCGTCTCGATCGATTCCCGTGATGCGCGCACGCAGGTCGCGCGTGCCGAGGCCGGGCTTGCGGAAGCCAACAGCGCCCTTGACGAGGTCGACCGATCGATCGAGGCAGCCCGGTCGTCCCGGGATGCGGCCGCTGCCAACGCCAGGTTGGCCGAATCGACCTTCAAGCGCTTCGCGGAACTCGTTCGACGAAACTCGGTCAGCAAACAGGAGTTCGACGAAGTATCCGCCCGCAATGAGTCCGCCCAGGCTCAGCTGAAGCAGGCGGAGGACATGCTGCAGTCGGCCCGGGCGAAGAGGGACCAGGTGAAGTCGAAGATCGAACAGGCGCAGGCATCTCTCGATCAGGCGCGACTGTACCTGGGCTACTGCCGCGTCGAGGCCCCCTACGCCGGCGTCATCTCCGACAAGAGCGTCGACGTCGGCCAACTGACCTCACCTGGAGTTCCGTTGGTCACGCTCGAAGATGCCCGGAACTTCGAGGTCCACGCCGTGGTGCCGGAGAGCCGGATCGATCTGGTGTCGGTCGGGCAGGATGTCCAGGTCCGGATCGACTCCCTGGGACGGACTTTGAGCGGGACTGTCGTGGATATCGTACCCCGCGCCGATCCGGCGAGCCGGTCGGTGATGGTCAAGATCAGGCTGCCCTACGCTTCCGGCCTTCACTCCGGTCTTTATGCCACGACCCAGCTTCCGGACCGGGGGGAGACGATCCTGTCGGTTCCCTCGGCTGCGCTGATCCACCGCGGACAGCTGGTCGGCCTGTACATGGTCGATGACACCGGACATGCGACTTTCCGGCTGGTCAAGACCGGCCGGCAATTCGATGATCGCGTGGAGGTACTCTCGGGGGTTTCCCCGGGCGAACGCGTCGTGGTCGAACCGCCGGAGTCGCTTCGGGACGGCGCGCCGCTCGAAATCTCGGTGAACGGACTGGCGGGTCCGAGCGGGACCCGGCGGATTTCGAACCGCCCTGAACAAACGACGACTCGACGGTTCGAAAACTGCTAGGCGGGAGTAGGCCATGAAACAGATTGGAATTGCAGGCAAGCTTGCTCACGCCTTCATCGACTCCAAGTTGACTCCGCTTCTGGTGGCAGCGTCGATTCTGCTCGGAGCAGGTGCAGTCCTGATGCTGCCCCGCGAAGAGGAGCCGCAGATCATCGTGCCGATGATCGACGTCTTCGTCGAAATGCCCGGAGCCAGTGCCCGGGAAGTCGAGGAGCGGGTCACCAAACCGATGGAGAAGCTGCTCTGGGAGATCTCGGGCGTCGAGTATGTCTATTCGACCTCGAGTCCCGGTTCGTCGATGGCCATCGTCCGTTTCTACGTTGGTGAAAATGAAGAGGACGCGATCGTCCGGCTCAATCAGAAGATGTCCGCCAACTTCGACCTGATTCCGCCCGGTGCCAGTCCTCCTCTGATCAAACCACGATCGATCGATGATGTGCCGATCCTGGCCTTGACCCTCTGGAGTGACCAGGAGGACCACTTCATGCTGCGGCGCGTCGCGGCCCAGTTGCACGACCAGATCAAACAGGTGCAGGACGTGTCCGAGGTTACCCTCATCGGAGGCCGGCGGCGCCAGGTGCGGGTGTTGCTCGACCCTGCACGGATGGAAGCGCTGCACGTCTCTCCCACGCTGGTCGATCGGATGCTCCAGCGCTCCAATCGACAGATGAAGGCGGGTGAGTTCTCGCAGGCCAACCGTGATTATCTCGTCGACACCGGCGGTTTTCTCAAGGATGCCGACGACGTGCGCAACGTGGTCGTCGCCGTCTACCAGGGACGCCCGGTCTATCTCACGGATGTCGCCCGCATCGAGGACGGACCGGAGGAGCTGTCCAACTATGTTCTGTTCGGACGGGGACCCGCCGGTGGTGAATCTCCCGAAGTCGGAGCCGAGGGGGTCGGTCCGGAGAGCCGGGAGGATGGGAGCGTCCAGACGACCGGCGTCGTGGGTGATGCCTTCCCGGCCGTCACCATCTCGGTCGCGAAGAGAAAAGGGACCAACGCGATCGTCGTCGCCGATCATGTCCTGGAGAAGGTGGAGGCCATGCGCGGCATCCTCGTCCCCAAGGATATTCACCTGACGGTGACCCGGAACTACGGAGAGACGGCGGAAGCGAAGTCCGACGAGCTGTTGTTCCACATGTTGTTGGCGATCCTGTCCGTGACCGTGCTCATCTGGTTGACCCTTGGGCTGCGCGAGTCGGGTATCGTGGCAATCGCCATCCCCGTTACGCTGGCCCTCACCCTTGTGGTCTTCTACTTCCTGGGGTACACGCTCAACCGGGTCACCCTTTTCGCGCTGATCTTCTCGATCGGTATTCTCGTTGATGACGCCATTGTCGTCGTCGAAAACATTGTTCGCCACTACCGGCTGCCGGGTAACCGCAATCGCACGATCTTGGAGGTTGCTGTCGAAGCGGTCGACGAGGTCGGGAATCCGACGATCCTCGCGACGTTTGCCGTTATCGCCGCCATCGTTCCCATGGCCTTCGTGCGCGGTCTGATGGGCCCCTACATGCGCCCGATCCCGGTCGGGGCATCGGCGGCCATGATCTTCTCACTCCTGGTCGCCTTCATGGTGACGCCCTGGGCTTCGATCCGACTCCTGCGGCGTCGCTCGTCCGCAGGGGCGGAAGGCAGTCACGAAGAAGAAGGTTTCACGACAAGGCTCTACCGTAAGTTCATGGGTCGCCTCATCCATGTGCCGGCCTTGCGCTATGGATTTCTGGCAGGCGTCGTCATTCTGCTGCTGGGCGCGTTTACCATGGTGGGCCTGAAGCTGGTCACAGTCAAAATGCTCCCGTTCGACAATAAGAGTGAGTTTCAGGTGATCGTCGACATGCCGGAAGGCACGACCCTGGAGGATACGGCGGCCGTTACTCACGACATCGGGCGGTACCTGGCGATCGTCCCGGAGGTGATGAACTACCAGATGTACGTGGGTACGTCCTCCCCGTACAACTTCAACGGTCTCGTGCGCCACTACTTTCTGCGTCGCATGCCCTTCCAGGCGGACATTCAGGTCAACCTCACCTCCCGGGAGGAACGCTCGCTGCAGAGCCACGAAATCGCGAAAGCCCTTCGGCCGAGGATTCAGGAAATCGCCAAGAGACATGGTGCCGCGGTCAAAGTGGCGGAGGTCCCCCCCGGGCCACCCGTGCTGCAGACCCTGGTCGCCGAGATCTACGGCCCCAACTACAAGCGTCAGCTCGAGTTGGCCGATCAGATTCAGGAGATCTTCGAAAATACCGAGGGTGTCGTCGATGTCGACTCCTATGTCGAAGCCGATCAGCAGAAGTACGTCTTTCACATCGATCAGGAGAAGGCGGCGCTCAGCGGCGTTTCGGTCGAGCAGATCGTGGCCGCAACCCGCATGGCGTTGGAAGGCACGCAGGCAGGGCTACTGCACGTGCCAAGTGAAAAGGAAGATGTGGACATCGTGCTGCGGCTGCCCGAGGCCAGCCGGTCCAGCGTGCCCGACCTCCTGAATCTCCGACTTCTGGGAGAGGGTGGACAGCTGGTGCCCCTCGGTGAGCTCGTAAAGGTCGAAAAGACGGTCCAGGACAAGAGCATCTACCACAAGAATCTCAAGCCGGTCGTCTACGTAACGGGCGACGTGGCCGGTCAGGAAGAGAGCCCTGTCTATGCGATCCTCAAACTGAACGACGCCGTCTCGAAGCTGAAGATCCCGGAGGGATATGAGATCGCCCAGTATACGGCTGAACAGCCTTTCTCGACTGAACGCTACGCGGTGAAATGGGACGGTGAGTGGCATATTACCTACGAAGTCTTCCGCGATCTGGGACTGGCTTTCGCCGTTGTGCTCGTGCTGATCTATATTCTGGTGGTCGGGTGGTTCCAGTCGATGGTCACGCCGCTGGTGATCATGGCGGCAATCCCCTTCTCCCTGGTCGGTATTCTGCCGGCCCACTGGGCGATGGGGGCCTTCTTCACCGCCACCTCGATGATAGGGTTCATCGCCGGCGCCGGGATCGTCGTCCGGAATTCGATCATTCTGGTCGATTTCGTCGAACTGCGGCTCGAGGAAGGGATGTCACTGGCCGACGCAGTCGTGGATGCCGGAGCGGTTCGCTTTCGCCCCATGCTGTTGACTGCAGCCGCGGTCATCGTCGGGGCTTCGGTGATTCTGTTCGACCCCATCTTCCAGGGACTGGCCATCTCGCTGATGGCCGGGGAGGTGGCGTCACTGCTGCTATCGCGAATGACCGTACCGATTCTCTACTTTATGACGGGGAGGAAATGACAGTTCCCGGGATGGGACCAATAGGATCCCATGGGATGTTCTCTTTGTTGTGGACGTCCTGTTCCGCTCCCCGTGAATCCCGTGAGCCGTCCCGAGCGTCGTGATAAACAAAGAGTGAGAGGAGACACACCATGACCGTCGAACGATATCTGAGACTTGTGGCAGGCTTTTTCGTTCTCGTGAGCCTTGCTCTCGGCCACTGGGTCAGCCCCTATTGGTATCTGTTTACCGCTTTTGTCGGGCTCAATTTGTTCCAGTCGGCTTTCTCGAACTGGTGTCCGCTGATGACGATCCTGAAGAAACTCGGCATCCGCAGCGGAGAGGTATCCGGAAAATCGTCGGCGGAGGCAGTCAAGGTCTGAACGCGGCTTCGGTCCGGGCTGTCAACCGATTTCAGGGGACCACGCAAGAGGTTCTCACTCGCAACCGATCTGCGGACGGATGACTTCGCAGTTTAGCTCGGCCAGAGCTTCGCGGAGGCGATCGAAGCGATCGGGGTCCTCGCAGGTGCCGACGATCGATCCTCCCGACCCTGCGTACTTGGCGCACACTCCGATCTTGCGCGCCACCCGGACCATGTCCACGTTGATGGGATCGAGCCGAACCAGTCGGCTCCGGACGTCGAAGTTCCGATCCATCAAGCGCCCGAAGGCAGCGTAATCGCGCTCCCGAAGCGCCTGCCTGCCCTCGGATGCGAGCCGAGCGAAGTCCTGCATGGCCCGAAGTACCTCCGGATCGCCCTGGAGCCAGCGCTCGCGCAGGTTGCTGTGGTAGATCCCCGAGACCTGGCTCAGGTTCCGGCGGTAGGCCACGTACAGCGGCGGGAGGAGCCCCGGATCCAGCAGCTCGTATTCGCCGAATCCCTGCCGCTCGAAATGTTCCCGGGCGAAGTCCATGTAGACCAGACCGCCGTAGACCTGACAGACTCGGTCCTGGAGGCCGGCTGCAATGCCGATTTCCTCCGTCTCAACCGAGAGGATCAGATTGGCCAGGACCGGTTTGGCCACTTCGATTCCGTAGAATTCGAGGAGGCTGAGAAATGTCGCCGTGACGATGGCGCTCGACCCGGCCATCCCCACCTGACGGGGAATGTCGGTCTCGTACCGCAGGGCGAAGTTCCGTTGGGGCAACTCGATTCCCTCGCGCGCGCAGTATTCGGCAAAGACCTTGATCGTGGCCTTGATCAGACGCAGACCGCCGTAAAGGCCGTTGAGACGCACGTCATCGACCAACTCGCCCAGGCTCGAGAACTCACAGCGATCCTGTCGGCTCAGAATGATTTCGAGTTCGGGCCACTCGTACAGGACGATCCGGGCGCGGAAGTTCCCGAAGGTGACGGAAATCGTCTTTCCGAAGTATCCGTCGGAGGGGTTGCCCAGGAGTCCGGCCCGCGCGTGTGCTGATTTCTCAACGATCAGCATCGAGTCGCGTCTCCAGAAAGTGCCTCAAGTCCGGGCCGAGTTCGGGGTCATCGAGCGCAAAAGCGATGAAGGCCTCGAAGTAGCTTCGGAAATTGCCGATGTCGTAGCGATGTTCTGCCTGCGGCAGCCTGACCCCGAGGACGGTTCCTCCTTCCTCGATCAAGCGTCGGATCGCGTCGGTCAGCTGGATCTCGCCGCTGCGCCCAGGGGGCGTCGCGGCTATCGCCCGGTGGATATCGGGTGTGAAGACGTATCGGGCGGCGATTGCCAGATTGCTGGGTGCTTCCGAGGGGACCGGCTTCTCGACCAGGTCGAGGATCCTGAAGACATCCCCGTCTCCGGAAGGCCGCACCACTCCGTAGGCGCTCAGGTTTTCGTCGGGCACTTCCTCGACCGCAATGATCGCCGCCGGCCGCTCAACCTGAAAGGCTTCGATCATCTGGCGGACCACGGCCGATCGACCATGCAATCCGAGGATGCTGTCTCCGAGCGCTACGACAAAAGGCTGTTCCTGAGTGAAATGGCGTGCACACAACACTGCATCCCCCAGCCCCTTCTGCTTTCGTTGCCGCGTGAAGAAGAACTCCAGTCGCATCCGCTCGTATTCGAGCTCCGGCAGCAGTTCTTCCTTGCCGCTCTCGCGCAGGTGTCGAGTCAGCTCATGATCGAAGTCGAAATGATTCTCGATCGAAGTCTTGCTCTTTCCGGTCACCAGCAGGATCTGCTTGACGCCGTTCGCCTCCATCTCCTCGACGACGTATTGGACGACCGGTTTCTTGGCGACCGGCAACATCTCCTTCGGCTGGGACTTGGTCGCCGGAAGCAGGCGCGTGCCCAAGCCGGCTACCGGAATGACGGCAGTTCGAATCTCCAAGGCGCTTGTCCCTCCTTTGGTAGCGGCGGTTGCCGCCTCGCACCGAACATGAAAAAATCCGGAGGGATTCTATGCCGCTCGAGCACGGGGAGCAAGCTGCGCCGACCGGCGAAGAACGATCAAGGCAGTCTGGATCGGGAGGAACCATGAAGCAGATAGGAATCGGAATCGTGGGGGCAGGATTCCTCGCTCAGACTCGAGGACGCTGCTATTTGAGAGTATACGGTGGACGCCACCGCCTGGTCGCCGTCGCCGACCCTGACCCCGAACGTGCTCGGGAGTATGCCGAACGATTCGGGGTCGGGAATGCCGTGAAAGACCTCGAGGCGATCCTGGCGATGCCCGAGATCGACATGGTGGATCTCTGCGTGCCCAACCATCTGCATCAGCCTATGACCGAGGTCGCGGCGGCCGCGGGCAAACACGTCGTCTGCACCAAGCCGCTGACGGCTTATGTGGGTCAGGACCTCCCGGCCGATGCGTCCGAGGAAGAGGTGTCCAGCCAGAGCCGGGATCATATGCTGAAGCAGGCCGTCGAAGCGGCGGCCGCCATGGTCCGTGCCGCCGACCGGGGTTCCGTCATGCTGATGTACGGAGAGAACTGGATTCACTCGCCGTCGATTCGGAAAGTCGCTCGTCTCATCGAAACCTCACGGGGAACGATTCTCGAGATGCGCGGCGGGGAGTGCCACAGCGGTTCTCACTCTCCCTTTTCAAAGGTCTGGAAATACACCGGAGGCGGCGCGCTGATCCGGTTGGGGGCTCATCCGATCGGGACGATGCTTTACCTGAAGGCCCTGGAAGGGATGGCGCGCGACGGCAGGCCGATCAAGCCGGTCGCGGTGACGGCCGAAGTCGGCGATCTCGGCCGGATCGGCTCGCTCGACGGCGAGCCGAGTCAGTGGATCGCTCGTGGATGGAAGGACGTCGAGAACTGGGCCTCTCTCGTCCTCTCCTTCGAAGATGGAGCCCGGGGAGTCGTCTGGGCGTCGGACGCACAGCTTGGAGGCATGGAGAGTCGTTTGGACGTGATGCTCTCGAACTGTCGCTTGCGCTGCAACCTGAGTCCGAATGACCTCGTGGAATCGTTCGCCCCCTCGACGGAGTCCTTCGGAGACGAGTATTTTCAGGAGAAACTGGAGACGACCGCAGGTTGGAGCACGCCGATGCCGGACGAGGACTGGACGTCCGGCCATTGGGGCATGTGTCAGTCATTCGTGGATTGTGTCGCCGAGGGCAGGCCGCCGGTGACCGACGGCCGCCTCGGTCTCGAAGTCGTGAGGGTCATTTACTCGGCCTACCTGTCGGCTCGAGAGGGCCGACGGATTGAGCTTCACGACAGCGGCACGACGGGCACCACGTCGTGATCCGTTGTCTGCATTGTGGTTGATCGTCTGGCCGCGAGCTGTCGTGTTGCCTCGGCCACGCCGCGACGACACGACGGGCACGCCGTCGTGGTATGATCTTCCAACCAGAACCTTATGAAAAGAAGTCGGATACATCGATGGGTCCTCATGGCTGCAGCTCTGCTTGGAGTCTCCTTGATTGCCGCCGCGGCATCGTCCGAGGATCCGGCGGAACCGACCGGTCAGACCCAGATCGAGCGTGGCCGGTATCTCGTCAATCACGTGGCCAAGTGCATCGAGTGCCACACGCCCCGGGACAGTCAAGGCCAAATCGACCGGAACCGTCTGCTCGAGGGAGCGCCGATCCCGGTCGTCTCGCCGTTTCCGAACCGTCAGTGGGCCTTTCGGGCACCCGCCATCGCGGGATTGCCCGGCTGGAACCGGCGCGAAGCTGTCTACTTGCTGATGCACGGCAGGCGTGAGAATGGACAGGTACCGCGGGGACCGATGCCGCAGTTCGGGATGAACCGCCAGGACGCCGAGGCGGTGGTGAGCTATCTCCTGTCGCTTCACGCTCGCTGACTCGGTTTCTTCGGTCTCTCTCGGGTGGCCCCACTCCGCCCGGTCGTTGCCTCCTTCCGGACGATGTGCTTAGATTCCCTGGTCGTTTTGCAGGGCATGAATGCGTGATCAGAGAAACGGGTGCATCCTATGAAATCAAGGTATGTGGTCTTGACGGCGGTCTGTGCGGCAACGATCACCCTGTGTGGTCGGTGGAGTCTCGGCGAGGTGAACGCGCGCATGCTGCGCCAGCCCGATGTCTCCGACAAGGAGATCACCTTCGTCTACGCGGGTGACATCTGGGTTGCTCCCCGGGAGGGCGGTGTCGCGAACCGACTCAGCTCCCCGGAAGGTGAGGAGACGCTTCCCCGTTTCTCGCCCGACGGGTCGGAGATCGCCTTCGTCGCGAACTACGACGGAAACGACGACATCTACGTTCTGCCTCATACAGGCGGTTCGCCCCGTCGCGTTACCTACCATCCGATGGAGGATCGTCTGCTGGACTGGTATCCCGACGGGACGGCCCTCCTGATGGCTTCGTCCCGGGCCAGCGGCCGGCAGCGATTCAATCAGCTCTACCGCGTCGATGCTGCCGGGGGGCTGCCGAGCCGACTGCCCGTCCCCTATGGAGAATTCGGAGAAATTTCGCCTGACGGGAGGACGCTGGCCTATACACCACGAACACGCGATTATCGAACCTGGAAGCGTTACCGGGGGGGAATGAATCCAGATATCTGGTTGTTCAACCTGGAGACCTTCGAATCGGAGAACATCACCCGGGATGCGGCCGACGAGAGCCAACCCATGTGGCACGGCAGAACCCTCTATTTTCTCTCGGACAGAGGTGCCGAGATGCGGCACAACATCTGGGCTTATGACATGGACCGGAAGTCGATGCGGCAGGTCACCCAGTTCAGGGATTTCGACATCCACTTTCCGTCGGTCGGTCCCCGCGACATCGTGTTCGAAGCGGGCGGTCTGCTCTACCTGCTTGATCTGTCCACCGAGAAGTACCGCCAGGTCTCGATCCAGGTCGTCACGGACGAGAGGACCCTCAAGCCGAGGCTCGAAAAGGTGGCCGATCGGATCATGACGGCCGGGATTTCTTCCACCGGTAAGAGGGTCGTGTTCGGGGCGCGCGGCGACGTGTTCACGCTTCCGGCCGAGCATGGCGTCGTTCTCGATCTGACCCGCGACCCGGGTGTCGCCGAGCGGCGACCGGCATGGTCGCCCGACGGCAAGAAAATCGCGTACTGGAGCGACCGCTCCGGTGAATATGAGCTGACCCTGAGGTCTGCTGACGGGACCGGAGACGAGGAAACACTGACCTCGCTCGGCCCGGGCTTCCGGTATTCCCCGTTCTGGTCGCCCGACAGCGGGAAAATCGCCTTCGTCGACAACGCCATGCGGATTCAGGTCTTCGACCTCGAGTCACGTCAGATCACCGAAATCGACCGGGGCCTTCGTATGTTCCAGGGGGCGTTGGACCGCTTTCGGGTCGGCTGGTCGTCCGATTCGCGCTGGATGGCCTACGCACTGGATACCCCGCACCAGAGCCACCGGATCTGCGTCTACGACTTCGAGAACAAGGAGAAGCACGAGCTGACCTCCGGCTTCTATGACGACATGGATCCCGTCTTCGATCCGAAGGGCGAATACCTCTACTTTCTGACCGATCGGACCTTTCATCCCCAGTACAGCGATTTCGACAACTCCTGGATCTATGCCAACAGCACGCGGATTGCCGCGGTGCCGCTGACGAAGCAGGTCGCTTCCCCGCTCGCTCCCCGCAATGATGTGGAGGCGGCCGGAGCCGAGAAGGACGAGGACGGCGAAAAGCAGGACGATGCCGAAGAGGAGGAGAAGGGGAAGGCGGAGAAGCAGGAGGACGCTTCGAAGGGGGAACCTGCTTCCGGAGCATCTGCCTCCTCCAAGGGCGAGGAAAAGGCCGCTTCGGAGAAGAAGTCGCCCAAGCCTGTAAAGATCGACTTCGACGGGTTCGAAAGTCGCCTCGTACTCTTGCCTCCGGAAGCCGGCAATTACACCGGTTTGGGCGCTGTCGAAGGTAAGGTGCTCTTCCTGCGCGGACCTCGGACCGGAGCCGACCCGGACGCCAAGAGCAGACTGCTCTTCTATGACTTGAAGGAAAGGGAGGAGAAGGAAATCGCTCCGAATATCGATGGATACGATCTTTCCGCCGATGGCAAAAAGCTCCTGGTGCGCCAGGAGCGCACGTTTGCGATCATTGATGTCGCCCCCAAGCAGGAACTCAAGAAGCGCATCAGGACTGCCGAGATGGAGATGGTCGTGGACCCCCGCGCCGAATGGCATCAGATTTTCAACGATGCCTGGCGGCTGGAGAGGGACTTCTTCTATGACCCGGGCATGCACGGCGTCGACTGGAACAGGATGCGGGACCAGTACGGCAAGCTGATCGACGACTGCGTGACCCGCTGGGACGTCAATTTCGTGCTCGGGGAACTGGTAGCCGAACTGAATTCCTCGCACACCTACCGTGGTGGCGGGGATACGGAGCGTGCGACTCGGGTCGGGGTCGGGCTCCTCGGGATCGATTGGGCACTCGATCAAGGGGCATTTCGGATTCAGCACATCGTGCGTGGGGCGAAGTGGGACAACGAAGTCCGCTCCCCCCTTGCCGAGCCGGCCATCGAGGTGAAGGAAGGCGATTACATCCTCGCGGTCAACGGCGGGCCCCTCGACCCGAGCAAAGATCCTGCCGCCTCCTTCCAGGGGTTGGACGAGAAGGAGGTCCTGCTCACCGTCAACGACCGGCCGACGCTGGAGGGAGCGCACGAGATTCTGGTCAAGACACTTTCGGATGAGACCAGGTTGCGACACCTCGAGTGGATCGAACAGAACCGCGAGCGCGTCGATGAGGAGAGTGGGGGACGGGTCGGCTACATCTACGTGCGAAGTACCGGGATCGACGGCCAGAACGAGTTGGTCCGGCAGTTCTATGCGCAGTTCATGAAACCGGCTCTGATCATCGACGAGCGCTTCAACAGCGGCGGCCAGATTCCGGACCGTTTCATCGAACTGTTGGACCGTAGGCCCTTGAGTTTCTGGGCGGTCCGTCACGGGCAAGACTGGCAGTGGCCTCCGGTGGCCCACTTCGGCCCCAAGGTGATGATGATCAATGGCTGGAGCGGTTCTGGGGGCGATGCCTTTCCCTACTACTTCCGGGAAGCAGGGTTGGGACCGCTGATCGGCACGACGACCTGGGGTGGACTCATCGGGATTTCCGGTGCTCCGTCTCTGGTCGATGGCGGAGGGGTCACAGTTCCGACCTTCCGGATGTACAGCCGGCAGGGTCGCTGGTTCGACGAGGGGGAAGGCGTCAAGCCGGACATCGAAGTAGTCGAAGACCCGACGCAGATGGCACGTGGCACGGATCCTCAGCTGCGGCGGGCGGTCCAGGAAGCGCTGAAGCTGCTCGAAGAAAAGCCGCCGGTCAATCCAGAGCGTCCCGCCTACCAGAATCGCTCGCAGTAGGTGATCGGAGCCGTCGCCGTCCGGTTCAGGCCAGAAAAGTTGCGATGACGGCGGAGAGCACGATCCCGTCGAACGTTCCGGCGCCGCCGATGCTGGCGATACCGGTGTTCAGTGCCTGGATGTCTTTGAGATGGAGGAGGTCCGCTCCGACGAGCGGACCGAGCACTCCCGCGGCGAAGGCCACCGGAGGGGCGAAACCGGGCAGGAGAAGAATCGCGCCGACGGCTGCGATCAGTGGCGGGAGCAGCGTCGGCATCACGATGCCAACCCCCTGGACCGGTCGTGCAAAGAAGTAGCAGACGGCGATGTTTGCGGTGGCGACCAATGCGAAAACCGTCAGTGGAGTCGCACCGGTTCGGGCAATCCGGAAGATCTCGAAGATGGCAATCGACAGTGGGATGAGACAACCGCCCAGGTTGACGGCCACCACCGTGAAGCGCGCATGGCGGATGCGGCCCGGAAAGAGACGATCGATTCCGTACATGTGAAACTGGTCGACCCGGAATTCTTCGGTTCGTTCGATCTTCTTGAGAGGGATGTTGACGACGCTGCCCAGGATGACGCCGAATACCGCCAGAAAGGCGACTTGCGGAGGCATCGCCAGTTTGGCCATGGCCGACACCATGATCTCGGCATAGAAGAAGGGGAGGACGAACAGTGCGACGAGGGCGAACAGCGCCAGACATCCCGGTGATCTCAAGTCATGCCTCCATGTGGTGGTCCGTGATTCCGCCCGCTGCTTCGAAAACGCGTTCGAGCGCGCGCTCGAGTCGCTCGATCCTGCAGCCTCCGGCCTGGGCTCGATCCGCCGATCCCCCGCCTCTGCCGTCCGCTTCGGCGACGGCCCGCCTGAGCAATACGCGCATGTCGAGGTCATCCGGAGCGGCACCGCGCGCCAGCATCAAGAGCCCGTGGGCATCGCCGCGGGAGGCGAGAAGGGCGATCCGGTTCGGTTCATCGGCCAGGATCAGGCTTGCAAGGCGGTGGAGTTGCTTCATGTCAAGCCCATCCCAGATGCCGCGCACGATCTCCCGGCCGGGCAGATGGACGGCTTCGGCGACGGCGCGCGAGGCCTCGAGTTCGAGCGTCCGGTCCTGGAGTTTCGCCAGGCTGCGCGTCAGCTCTTGCACCGTTTCCTTCTGACGTTCGAGCATTGCGGGAAGGTCCCGTTCCGACACGGAGAACTGTTCGCCGATGCGGCTGAGGATGTCGATCCTGCTCCGGTAGTCACGAAGGGCGCGGTTTCCGCAGACGAATTCGATGCGTGCCTGGCGACGGACACGTTCCCAGCGTCGTACTTTGATCAAGCCGACTTCGCCCGTTCGGCTGCAATGGGTTCCGCCACAGGCCGAACGGTCGAATCCCTCGATCGAGACCAGACGCAGTGTTCCCGTCCGTTCGGACCGCTTCCTGAGCTCGACCTCGGTTTGCGCCTCCGCTGCGATGAAATCGATCCGGACGGGTCGATTCTCGAAGACGATCCGATTGGCGAGATCCTCGGCGACTTCGATCTGCTCTGCCGTGGGCGCTTCGAGGTCCAGATCGATCGTCGACGACGGCTCGCTCATATGGAACGAAACCGTGGCGCCTCCGACCGACTGCAGGAAGGCTTGGGAGAGGATGTGCTGTCCGGTGTGCTGCTGCATGTGATCGAAGCGGGTCCTCCAGTCGATTCGTCCTTCCACGGTTACTCCCGGCTCGGGGCCCGGCCGGTCCGAGGTTTTGACGACGTGTACGATCTTCTCGTCTTGATCGATGACGTCGATGACCTCTAACCCGGCAATCTCTCCGAGATCCGCCCGCTGTCCCCCGGAAGTCGGATAGAAGCAGGTTCGATCCAGCACGAGGCCGCACTTTCCGTCGAGGTCGAGGATGCTCACAACACAGGCCGAAAACGCTTGCACATAGGGATCCGTGTAGTACATTCGTTGGGTCATGACGGCTCGCAGCCATGGTAACGGAGCCGATTGCACTGCAACAAGGCTTCGTGGCTCACAGGTCGGGAGACTGCAACGTTGAGGAGGTGGAATGGCGACTGAGAGTGGATCCAATCTGGTGCAGCGACTCGATGCGATGTACGAGTTCGACCGCGAACCTGTCTCGGAGCGCCACCTCTATGGTTTTCGCAGCTTCCTCGGCATGTATGCGGGCGAACATGTCGCCGGCACCGAGTTCGTCATCGGACCGCTGTTCGTCGTGCACGGTGTGACGGCTGGTGATCTTTTTGCCGGGCTCCTGATCGGCAATCTGCTGGCCGTCCTGAGCTGGGCCTTCGTCTGCGCTCCGATCGCCGTTCGATCCCGCCTGACTCTGTATTGGCAACTGCGCAAGATCTGTGGGCCCTACCTGACCTATCTCTACTCCGTCGTGAACGCGCTGATGTTCTGCTTCCTGGCCGGAGCTATGATCTCGGTCGCCGCAACGGCCGTCGGTCTGCCCTTCGATATGCCGATGCCGGCGCTTTCAGATCGACTTCCGACCAGTCTCACCTGGGGGATCGTCGTCTTTCTTGTCGGTGCGGTCGTCACAGCTCTGGCCATCCTCGGTTTCGAGAAGATCTCCCGATTTGCCCGGATCTGCGTTCCCTGGATGTTCCTGGTCTTCGTCGCGGCGGCTGTCGCGGTCCTGCCCCAGTTGGGGGTCCACTCCTGGAATGATTTCTGGACGGTTGCCAACAACAGGATCTGGACCGGAGCGGTCGCCGAGGGTCAGACCAAGTTCACGCTCTGGCATGTCATCTTCTTCGCCTGGTTCTGCAACCTGGCCATGCACATCGGGATGTCGGATCTGACGATCCTGCGCTACGCCAGGAAGTGGCAGTATGGGTTCGCATCGGCAGCCGGTATGTATCTGGGCCATTTCGTTGCCTGGATCTCGTCGGGGATCCTCTGTGCGGCGGCCCTCGGAAATGTGGCGCCGGGACCGATTGCTTATCTGGGTGCCGGCGTGGCGGGGGCGATCTGCGTCATCCTGGCCGGTTGGACCACAGCCAACCCCACGCTCTATCGCGCGGGGCTGGCTTTTCAGGTGGCCACCCCCAACTGGAGACGCTGGAAGGTCACGCTGGCCACCGGGCTGGCGACCACCGTCGCAGCCCTTTTTCCCGCTCTGGTGATGCAGTTGCTCGACTTCGTGGCCCTCTACGGATTGCTGCTCATGCCCATGGGAGCGGTGATTTTCGCGGATTTCTGGCTGCTGCCGCGACTCGGTCTTGAACAAAATGCAGCGGAGCGGTGGACGAGCCTGTTCAGCATTCCGGCTTTTGTGGCCTGGATCGGGTCCGTGGCGGTGGCTTTTCTGCTTCCCCTCGAGATCTTCTTCAAGGCGCTCCCCGCCTGGTTCGTGGCGGTAGGCCTGTACGTCACTCTGAGCTACGTTTTCCAGAAAGCGCGTGTCGCGGATCGGGAGGTGGTGCGATGAATTGGATGCTGAAACTTGTCTCTGCGGTCGGTCTGGCGCTCACGATCGTTCCCTCCTTCTTCGTCTTCACTGGCGCCATCACCTGGTCGCGACATGCGAGTCTGATGACCCTGGGAATGATCCTCTGGTTTGCCACTGCTCCCTTCTGGATGAAGAGGGAAGGGCAGCAGTGAGGCGAGGGCGACTCGGGAAGGCGGCAACGCTGTTCGCGACGCTGTTCCTGGGAATCCTCGCTTCCTGTTCGGAGCAGATGACTCAAGAGCCGGACGTCGGAGTGCCCCGCGAAATGGCCCGGGAACGGGCAGGGCGAATTTCCGATCTGATCTATTCGTTGACCTTTCACTTGCCCGGGTCCCCGGACGAACGTGTCGAAGGATCGCTCGTTCTGTCCTTCGTCCTATCGGAGGCGGCGCGGCCCCTGGTCGTGGACTTCCGGGCGCCTTCCGGGAATCTGGAAACCGTGACCTCCGGAGGGAAGCCGATTCCGTACGAATTTCGCCGAGGTCAGATCGTCCTCTCTCCGGCGATCCTCGAGGAGGGGCGCAATATCTTCGAGTTCGGATTCAGGTCGACGGACGTGGCGCTGAATCGTCGCGAGGACTATCTCTACACGCTCTTCGTCCCGGACCGCGCGGCCACCGCCTTCCCCTGCTTCGATCAGCCGGATCTGAAAGGCCGCTACCGCCTCGTCGTCGATTTGCCACAGGACTGGCAGGTGCTGGCCAACGGAAGCCCTTCAGGGGCCGCGCAGATCGGAGACCGTCTGATCCAGAGATTCCGGGAAACCGAGCCGCTGAGTACCTATCAGTTCGCCTTTGCCGCCGGCCGGTTCCAGATGGTCGAGCGAACCGTCGGAGGCCGGTCCCTTCGCATGTTCCACCGTGAAACGGATGACGCCAAACTGGGCCGAAACCTGGAGGCCATTTTCGACCTCCACGCAGAGGCCTTGCGGTGGCTCGAAGACTATACGGGCATACCGCTCCCATTCCAGAAGCTCGATTTCATTCTCTTGCCGGCGTTCCAGTTCGGCGGAATGGAACATCCGGGCGCGATCTACTATCGCGACTCACACCTGCTGCTGGAGCCCTCGGCAACCCGCACTGATGAGCTCCGGCGGGCCAGTCTCATTGCACACGAGACCTCCCATATGTGGTTCGGAAATCTCGTCACCATGCGCTGGTTCAACGATGTCTGGATGAAGGAGGTATTCGCCAACTTCATGGCCGCGAAGATCGTCAACCCGGCTTTTCCCGAAATCGACCACGAGTTGCGCTTCCTTTTGGCGCACCAACCCGTCGCTTACGCGGTCGACCGCAGCCTGGGGACCCACCCGATTCGCCAGCAGCTCGACAACCTGAATCACGCAGCCAGTCTTTACGGCCCTATCATCTACCAGAAAGCCCCGGCGGTCATGCGGCAGTTGGAAGTGCTGGTTGGGCCGGCCGCGCTTCAGGAGGGTCTGCGCGACTATCTGGACCGATTCCGCTATGGAAACGCCGACTGGAACGACCTCGTGAAGATTCTGGACGAGCTCTCTGCTGAAGACGTGCGGGCATGGAGCCGTGTCTGGATCGAGGAAGCGGGAAGACCGACGGTTACGATACGGTCGACCGGCTCGGAATCGGGTGAGACTGCGTTCGAGGTGCATCAGGCCGATCCTCTGGAGAGGGATCTGAGCTGGTCGCAGGAGCTTCACGTCACCGTGGGCCTGGCGGACGGGATCCGCGGTCAGACGATTCGTCTGAAGGACCGGCGGGCAGAGTTCGAGATCCCTGATCGGATCCGGCCGTCGTATGTTCTTCCAAGCAGCGACGGGTTGGGATACGGGTTCTTTCGTCTGGACGCGGAGTCGAGCAGGGTGCTGCTCTCCGGCATTCCGAAGAGCCTTCCATCCGCCGCTCGGGCGGCAGCCTGGATTTCGCTCTGGGACGGCGTATTGGCCGGCGATGTCGAACCGCGAGCTTTCGTCGTGTCGGCCCTGCGGGCTCTGGGAAGGGAACCCGATGAGCTCCTGCAGGAGCATCTGCTCGACCGGATTGCAGTCGCCTTCTGGTCGCTCGATCTGTGGCGAGATTCCAGTCTTATCGAATTGGCTGAGCCGCTGCTCTGGCAGCGTGTGGAAGGCCCCGGAGGAGCCGCATCCAAGCTGGCTTCGCTGAGAGCCTATGCCGGGATGGTGCGCTCGGACCAGGGGGCGAATAGGCTGTATCGACTCTGGAAAGGAGAGGTCCCGGTCGAGGGTCTCGAGCTGGGAGAGACGGACGCCAAACGAATCGCGTTGGAACTGGCACTGCGCAAGGAAGGGGAACAGGCGACGAGAATACTCGATGAACAGTTCGCTCGGCTTCAGAATCCCGAGCGCAGGGACGAGTTCGAGTTCGTACGCCGAGCGGTGTCCCCCTCGGAAGGCGACAGGGAGGCACTATTCCAGCGCATTGTTGGAGGGCTTGGGACCGTTCGCGAAAACTGGTCTCTTGAAGGTCTGCACTATTTGACTCACCCCCTGCGCGGAGCCGAGACGGAACCTCGTGTGCTGACCGGGCTTCGGCTTCTTCCTCAGGTCGAATCGACCGGATCGATCTTCTTCCCGCAAAGATGGCTGGATGAGCTGTTATGGGGGCAGTCTTCGCCGAAGGTAGCCAGATTGGTCCGGGACTATCTGAGGGACTCTGCGAAGCTGTCTTTGCGCCTGAGGCGCAAAGTCCTCCAGTCTGCGGATGTGTTGCTCAGAATCACCGGGGTTCGTGACAGTATCGAGCGGCCGGGGAAGAACGAGTGATTGCTCAACGTATCCCCGACTCTTGATCGGGCGGGTATCATCCAGGACAATGGGATGTACAAGATGAGAGTTTTTCAGCGAGTCGGCTTCATTGCGCTCACATACGTACTGAGCTCTCTGGTTCTTGTCGGCGCGGAGCGGCCCGAGTCGCCCGACACCTGGAGCGGACTCATGCTCGACGAAAGCACGGTCGAGGACGCCGTCGCTGCACTGGGGGAACCCCGAAAGGACCGACAAGACCAGAAGCTGACCACGACGATCGCCGGCTGGCTCGACCGGGAGTCGCGCTTTCGCAAGCTCGAGTACAGGAAGGTGGCGGGCGTGGACCGCGCCTACCTGTACTTCCTCGATGACTACCTCAAGGTCATCGAGCTCGACCTGAAGGAACCTTTCCTGGCGGTGAAACTGCCTCTCTACTACGACCTCCGCTACTACTTCCAGGACGACACGGGCATTTTGAGGCCCGACCCGTTCGATTATGGGATGGAGGGCTATCAGAAGGGTAAGTTTCCGACGACGTTCCACCTCGTCGGGATCGGGGACACCTCCATTCTGGTCGCTCTGATCGCCCATCAGGGAGCTTCCCGGATGCTCTATGAGCAAACGGGTATGCGCACCGAGGTCCCGGGAAGCGTCCAGGTCATTCAGTTGGTCTCACGCCTGCTTCAAACCTCGGATCTGCCGGATCGCCTGGGCCGTTGACCTGCCGGTCCCGCCGAGCCCGGCAGCAGGCTCGTCGTCCGGAGCTTCCCCGTATCGTCCTCATTGTCAGCATCCGCATTTTCGGCTAGTCTGAGGCATCGGTCGAAACGGAATCGACTGCCGGCCGGATTCGAAAGAGACTCGCAGGGGGAGCTTCAACGGTGGCCGATCACCAACCGCACATCTCTGTCGTGATGCCGGTGTTCAACGGCGCGCGATTCGTCGCATCTGCGATCGAAAGTATCCGGAGACAGACCCTCGGTGATTTCGAATTCATCATCATCGACGACGGTTCCACCGACCGTACCCCCGAGATCCTCGACAAATACGCGGATCTCGACCGCCGGATCCGCCTGATTCGACAGGACAATACCGGAGTCGTCGGGGCGCTGAACCAGGGCCTCGAGCAGGCGCGTGCACCGTTTCTCGCGAGAATGGATGCGGACGATCTCAGCCGCCCCAACCGGTTCGAGATGCAGTGCGGATTCCTCGCCGATGCGACCGACTGCTCCGTGGTCGGTTCCTCGGTCCGGCTCATTGATGCGGAAGGGCGAGGGGAGAGGATCATCCGCCACCCCCGGCGCCTGAACGATCTGCGGGAGGCGGTCGGGTCGGGGCGCATCCTCGCTCACCCAGCCGCGTTGATTCGCCGTCGTTTCCTGGAGCGGGTGGGCGGATATCGCGAGGCGCTGCGGGGTGTCGAAGACACCGACCTCTGGCTGCGTCTGGTTTCCGAAGGGCCGATCGGCAACCTCGACGAAGTCCTTCTCGATTACCGGATGCATCCGGCGAAGGTTACCGAGGCGTCGACTGCCCTGACACGGGTCAAGGAATCGGTGGCTCGCGGATTGGCGTACGATCGGCTCCACGGGGTGGCCGAAGGAGATCTCGCATCGAATTCGGCCTTCGATCTGGCTCTTGCTTTTGCCGAGCGGGCCGTCAATGATCGTTTCTCGGCCGAGAATCCCTGGATGACCGCACGCAGGACGCGCCGAATCCTCCGCGACATCCTGCGCCTTGAGCCCAGACTCGCCGAAGACAGCCGGTGCCTCCTGTCCCGCCTGGCTGCGATCCAGTTGAGGCGCGTCGAACTCGTGGAGGCTGCCAAGACCTTCTTCTATCGGTACCGATGGAACTGATGCCCAGGCTTCGTCTCTGTCGTGCCGTGCCGGAAAGCGTTCTCGGCTGATCAGTCGGCCGGTCGGGTGTGGGTCCGGTTGTGCACGATGACCTTCTCTCCCCTTCGCTCGCGGTCGACCTCGAGGTTGCGGAGGGCATGTTCGAAGGCCGTGGTGCAGCCCTCCACTAGTCGATCATGCAGCTCGACGATGAGGCAGTCGACCCGGTCGATCCAGAGGGCACTGTCTCGCAGCACCTCTCTTTCTCCACCTTCGATGTCCAGTTTGAGAATGCCGATGCGCTCGGCTCCCAGCTGTTCCATCAGCTGTGAGACGGTCACGCTCTGGACCGTCCGGTCATCCGATCCGTCATCGATGGCGTCCGCCGGTGCCGCCGAGTAAGCCCATTTCCCCTTCCCCGAGTCGACGATCCGAAGTCTCCCTGGAGATCCCCAGAGTCCGGCCTGGATGGGGACTACGTTGGTCAGCCCTTTGGCATTGCGGATAAGCTGTCGGAAATTCGACGGCTCGAGCTCCACCGCCAGAATTCTGGCATCGGGATACTCGAGAGCGAAATAGGCGGTCGAGAATCCCGCGTTGGCCCCCGCATCGATGATGTATCGGGGCGTCTCCAGCGGGCCGATTTCGAACTCGCGCCGGTAGAAGACTTCTCGGAATACCTCGAGATCGCTGGTGCCGAGGCGGACCTCGAGCCGTCGACCTGCATACCCGGGCACCGTTACCCGCACCCGGTGCTCGAAGTGCACCAGCTTTGCGAGGCGGGCAATCAGGGCGTACAGCCAGCCGGTCGTTCCGAAGACCTCGATGTGTTTTTTCAGCTCACGCAGCATCGGCAATCAAGTATTGCGTAGACGGGAGGAGGATGGGAGGAGAATTTCAATTTCGAGCGGGAACCGGGAAAGACGAGATGAGATAAACGGAGATCCGCTCACTCCGGTCGCCCCCGGACCTCGAGGTACTCCCACACTCAAGACTCGAGCTCGCCCTCACGGTTCTTTGCGAATCGGAGATCCTGGATCTCCTTTGGAAACAACCTCCCCTTCTCCGTTCTCTGGTTGAGCAGGCCGTATCGGGCCGGCCGGTAGCCTGGAATGCCCTGGCGGTCCCCCGACCGCGCTCAAATCGTGAATTCCGAGGTTCCTGCCGGTAGTGGACCTTATCGAGCGTGGTGCTATCATGATCGATCGTGAAGACTACCGATGCACAGATCAGGGACCCGGTGATCCGGGCGACTGTCTCGGACCACCGGGCGGCGAGACTTCTGTTCGTCGACGACGATCCGGTCCTCCTGGATCTGTTCGCAAGGATGCTCGAGGAGCAGCCCTGGCACGCCCATTTCTGTACGAGCGTCGACGATGCGCTCGAGTGTCTGGCCAGGTATCCGATCGACACGGTGATTTCCGACATCCGAATGCCCGGTCGGGATGGTTTCGATCTCCTCGGGACCATTCGGGGACGAGAGGATCTGCGTCAGATCCCTGTAATCATTCTGACGGGGGATTCGGATCGCGCCCTGAAGCGCCGGGCGCTCGACCTTGGAGCGACGGACCTCCTCAATAAACCGATCGCGAGGGAAGATCTGTTCGCCCGAATCCGGAGCGCCCTGCAGCTCAAACGATACGAAGATCAACTGGCGGAGCAGGTTAGAGATCTGGACCGCAGAGTGCGCGAACGGACGCGGCAGCTCGAAGCTTCACATCGGGAGGTCGTCTGGAGGCTGGCGAAGGCCGCGGAGTTCAGGGACGACGAAACCGGAAATCACGTATTTCGTGTAGGGATCTGCTCCCGGCTGCTGGCCGAAGGTCTGGGCCTGGATCGGGAATTCCTCGAGCTGATTCTCCTGACCAGCCCCCTGCACGACATCGGGAAGCTGGGGATTCCGGACTCCATCCTGCGGAAGGAGGGCCATCTGAATCCGCACGAGAGGCAGTTGATCGAACGACACTGCGTCATGGGTGCCGAGATCCTCTCGCACGAGTCGAAGTCGGGCATCGCGGACGGACTGCTGGCGGAGGGTCTGCTCCCCCCTCTGGGCGATGCTCCGTTGAACCCGCTTCTGGAAATGGCTTCGTCGATCGCCCTCGGGCATCACGAACGCTGGGACGGACTCGGCTATCCCAGGAAACTCTCAGGCCGGGAGATTCCGCTCGAGTGCCGCATCGTTGCCGTGGCGGATGTCTTCGACGCCCTGACATCCTGGAGGCCTTACAAGCCTCCTCTGTCCGACGAGGAGGCCGTGGCGATGCTCGTCAAGGGTTCCGGCCGACACTTCGATCCGGAGATCATCGAGGTTTTCCAGAAGCGCGTGGAGAGCCTTCTTGCCGTGCGATCCCAGATCCGGGATCGGGACGATCTCAACGGCTACTTCAATCGCCGGTAGGCGAAACCTGGCGGCGGGACGGGAACGTCGACCGAGGAGACCACAGAGAGGGAGGAATCGAATGAACAAGCAGACGACTCGCGGGCCGGTGCTCACCTTCGTGCTGATCGGCCTCTCGGCGGTTGTGCTGAATGCGCAGGACGCAGTCCTGTCGCGGCAGGAGTTGACGGCCTACACCCAGGAGTGGCAGGGAGAGAGATATCCCGACGGCCGGCCCAAAGTGCCCGACGGCATTCTGGACAGGATGCAGCGGGTCGAACTCGAGGAGGCATGGAGCACGCTCTACGCGAAAGGCTACGAGCATCAGTTCGAGGGCAACTGGAAAACGGTGCATCTGGACAAGGGTGCCGTCCTGGTAGGACGCGCGCTGACCGCTTCCTTTATGCCTAAGCGACCCGACGTCGACAAGTTCCTGACGGATAAGGGCCACCAGGACGGCCACGTCGGAGGACGGAACTCCTGGCCAATTGACATGTTGAAGCCGAGGGACGTCTATGTCGCGAACGCGTGGGGATCTGCCGAGGGTGCACCGATCATCGGAGGGAACCTCGGCACTGCGATCTATGCGAATTCCCGCAACGGTATTGTCTTCGACGGCTATATCCGGGATCTGGTCCAGCTCGAAGCGATCGACGGATTCAAGGGCTTCGTTCGCGGCTGGCATCCTTCGTGGAATTACAACAACATGTTGGTTGCCGTGAACCGTCCGACGCGAATCGGTGAGGCCATCGTCGTCCCCGGCGATGTCGTCCTGGCGAACCGGGAAGGTGTCGTCTTCATCCCGCCGCAGTTCGCTGAAGAGGTCTGCAAGCGCTCCGAGGTGATCCGATTGAGGGACATGTTCGGTTTCCAGCGGATCAAGGAGGGAGTCTATACACCCGGCCAGATCGACCAGCGCTGGTCCGACGCGATGGAGAAGGATTTCTCCCAATGGCTGGAAGACCACATGGATGCTCTGCCCGTTCCGAAAGAACAGATCCAGGAGATTCTCAAGGATCGGAGTTGGTAGTCAACGCTGCATATCAATACGATCGCTCGGGCGATCAAGCTCCAGCAGAAACCAGAATGGAAGGTGAAGAAAGATGATCGTAACCACAAAGGAACTATTCAAACACGCCTATGGGAAATACGCGGTGGGCGCCTACAACATCAACAACCTCGAACAGACGATGGGACTGTTCCGCGGGAATCTCATGAGCAAGTCCCCCTTCATCATCCAGATCTCGAAGGGAGCGCGCTCGTACACCGATAAGCGCATGCTCGAAGGGATGATGCGGACCGCCGACGAGATTTTTCCTGAGTCGGTCTTTGCCGTTCACCTCGACCATGGTGACGAGGAGTCCTGCTACGAATGCATCGACAGCGGATTCTACAGCTCGGTCATGATCGATGCGAGCCATGAGCCTCTGCCGAAGAACATCGAAATCACACGTCGCGTCGTGGAACGCGCACACGCCAAGGGTGTTGTCGTCGAGGCAGAGTTGGGTATGCTCGGGGGCGTCGAGGAGCATGTCTCGGTCGCCGAGTCGGATGCCAAACTGACCGACCCCTCCGAGGCGCAGGAGTTCATCGAACAGACAGGTGTCGACAGCCTGGCCTGCGCAATCGGAACCAGTCACGGAGCCTACAAGTTCAGCGGTAGTCAGTCCCTGCATTTCGAAGTCCTCGAGGAGATCCAGAAACGGAAGCCGGGTTTTCCCCTCGTGATGCACGGATCGAGCTCGGTTCCGCAGGAGGAAGTCGAACGGATCAATGCGGCGGGCGGCAAGCTGAAGGGCGCCAAGGGCGTCGATGAGGAGCAGTTCGCGCGCGCGGCCAAACTTGGAGTAACCAAGGTCAACATCGACACCGACGGCCGGCTGGTCTGGTGCCGTGTGCACCGCGAGAGCTTCCGCGACAACCCGGAGAACTTCGACCTGCGCAAGCCCGGTAAGATTTTCATGGACGAATATGCCAAGTTCATCGCCCATAAGAACGAGAAACTCGGCAGCGCCGGCCGGCTCGATGAGGTCCGCAAACTCTTCAGCTGAGCGTACTCCTTTTTGACAAAAATCGGTACCGGATTGACAAATTGATGTTTCTGCGAGTCCGTTCAGGTACAATGTGGTCAAATCATTTGGGGGAGGGCGATTAACTGGCAAGCGCATGCGATCCGCGGGGCGGTCCGTGATCGGATCGAATTGCGGTGTCACGTCATCCGCAACATTTCGCCAGTGTTTCTGGAATTCACGAATTGGGAGGCGCAGCAAGAATGAATCGAAAACTATTGCTTCTTTTTTTGGTTTTTGGCTTTCTGGCACTGCCTGGATCCGCCTTCGCTCAAGTGTTCGATATCAAACTGAGCGGCGATCAGGAAGTTCCAACAACAGACAGTCAGGCGACCGGTGAGTGCCTGGCGTATCTCAACAATGCGCAGACACAGCTGACCGTGATCTGCCAACACGACGTGGCCAATCCGGTTGCCGCGCACATTCATCGGGCTCCCGCCGGGGAGAATGGGAGTGTGATTCTGCCCTTTAACTACGCGTCCTCTCCGTTCAAGGCGACCTTCAGCGTCTCGAATCAGGACGTGGCGGATCTTCTGGCGGGCAATCTCTACGTCAATGTCCACTCGCCCGAGTTTCCGGATGGCGAAATCCGCGGCCAGATCGGCCCGGCCGCCAGCGGCGGTGTCTACTTCCCGCTCGAGGGCGACCAGGAAGTGCCCCCCGTGGACACGACCAGCACCGGGTCCTGCATTGGCGTGCTGAATCCGGTTCGCAGCATGTTCAAGCTGGCCTGCCAGAACGACCTCGAAGATGTCACCGACGCGGGTATCTACCGTGGCATGGAAGGTGACACCGGGCCGCTCGTCTTCTCGCTGAATGCTGCGACGACGGCCTTTGCGAGCGTGTCGGCCGGGGACCTCGATGCCTGTCCCGGTCTGCCGGGATTCCTGGATGATCTGTGGTACGGCAACCTCTACGTCAATGTGGCGTCGTCCGCAAATCCCGACGGAGAGCTCAGGGGCCAACTCTCGACGCCTCAGCTTACCCTCTACTTCCCACAGTTCGGCAATGGTATGGAGTCCGGCTCGACCGTTACCGAAGGGTTCACCTCATCCATCGTTCTGGTCAACACCAGTACGACGACAGAGGCATCCGGATCCGTTTCACTGTTCGATCTCGACGGCAATCCGCTGCCGGTCACGTTGACCGGTGGCGGGATCGTGGGTCCTGTGGAACCGCAGAGCCAGTTCTCCTTCACGCTGGCCCCACTGGGTGCAGCGACCCTCACCACGGACGGCCAGGGAGATCTGGTGCTTGGGTCGGCCGAGGTGCAGTCGAACGTTCCTCTCGGCGGAATCGTCCGGTTCAAGATTCCCGGCATCGGCATCGCAGGCTTCGGCGCATCACCTCCGATGGTGAGAGCGACCGTTCCGGTGCGCCAGGAGGGCACGCTCAATACCGCTGTGGCGATTCGAAACGACGAGAGTTGGCCCATCATGGTCCACCTCGAACTGCTCGGAGAGGACGGTCAGGTGCCCGAAGGAGTCGATCCGGACCTGAATACGCAGGACATCATGATCCCGGCGAAAGGCAGGAAAGCCAAGTTCATCAACGAGTACTTCGAGGACCTCGATCTGCAAGGATTCACGGGTACGCTGATGATCTCGACTCAGGACGGCTCTTTCTCGGCGATTGCGCTCGAACTGGGCGTGACGCCGGGTCTGTTCACGTCTCTACCCGTTTCGCCGGTGGTCGGACCGTAGCAGGTTCGTCATTCGGTCGATTTGACCGGGATTCCCGTTTTGCGGGAGTCCCGGTCGCAGCTACTCATTCCGATGTCGTCCCGACATCCGGGCGGATCTCATCGACTCAGCGAGTGTCTCGAGTCGGAGATGCGCAGATCCATGCCGGTTTCCGGCTCAGGACACCAGGCTAGCGACCGCCGGCTGCCTGGTTCCTTCGGCGGCTCAGATGTGAGACGAAGCGGCCCATGCGCTCCATCGCTTCTTTGATGTTCTCGAGCGAGGTCGCGTAGGAACACCTCACGAAGTCGGTTCCGGCAGGGCCGAAAGCCTCACCCGGTACGACCGCCACCTTCTCCTCCTCCAGCAGCGAAAGAGCGAAATCTCGGGCGGCCAGTCCCAAGCCCGTCACCCGGGGGAAAGTGTAGAAAGCACCCCGGGGAACGACGAGCGAAAGCCCCATTTCATGCAGTGCCGAGACCATGTAGTTCCGATTGTGACGAAAGCGGGTGCGCATTTCCTCGACGTCCTCTTCGGCCTGTTCGAAGGCTTCGAGTCCGGCCCACTGGCTCAGCGTGGGGGCACACAGCGCCGTGTACTGATGGATCGTCATCATCGCGTCGATCAACGATCGCGGGCCGCAAGCATAGCCGAGACGGAATCCGGTCATCGCCCAGGCCTTCGACAGACCATGGAGCAGGAGCGTCCGGTCCCGCAGACCGGGGAGCGATGCGATCGTGCGGTGTTGTCCCTCATAGGTAAGTTCGGAGTAGATCTCATCGGTTACGACGAGCAGGTCATGGTCCCTGGCCAGCCGCGCGATGCCCTCGAGGTCGGGCGGGTCCAGCGTCGCGCCTGTGGGATTATTCGGAAAATTCAGGATGATCGCCTTGGTGCGCGGGCCGATCTTCGCGGCGACGGCCTCGGCCGTGAGTCGGAATCCGTCCTCAAACCGCGTGCTGATGGGGACTGCCTTCCCACCGGCCAGCTGAATCACCGGCCGGTACGAGACGTAGCAGGGCTCGTGATACAGAACCTCGTCACCCGGATCCAGCACGGCCCGAAAGGCCAGATCGACACCTTCACTCACGCCGGTCGTCACCAGGATTTCATCTGCCGGTGCGTATTCGATCCCAAAGAATTGGGCAACATAGCGGGCAATGCGCCGACGGAGCTCGGGCAGTCCGAGATTCGACGTGTACCCGGTGGCACCTTTTTCCAGGGCGTAGATCGCGGCGTCACGAATGTGCCAGGGAGTCGCAAACCCGGGCTCGCCGACGCCGAGACTGATCGCGTCGGGGACGCTGTTGACGATGTCGAAGAAATCGCGGATGCCCGATTTGGGGATTTCCCGAACCAGGCGGGCCACGAAGTCAGGGCGTAACTTTGAGTCGCTCATATTCATCAGGCGGATCCATCAGAAGACCTCGGTGCTTGTAGGTCTTCAGCATGAAGTGCGAGCAGGTCGAGGTAACGCCGTCGAGCGGCGCGAGCTTCTCGCTCACGAAGGCGGCGACATCATGCAACGTACGGCCCTCGACGAAGAGCAGAAGATCGAAGGTCCCCGAGACCAGGTAGAGCGACCGGACCTCGCGGAAGGCTCCGACCCGGCGGGCTATCGTATCGAACCCGTCCTTTCGCTCCGGCGTGACTTTCACCTCGATCAGGGCGGTCACGGTGTCCGAGTGGGCCTTGTCCTCGTGGATGATGGCCTGGTAACCTCGGATGACTCCGTTCTTCTCGAAGGCCGCGATCCTGGTCTTCACCTCGTCGACGGGCAGATCGACCATCCGCGCGATGTCTTCCACAGATTCCCTTGCGTTGTTTTGCAGAATCCTGAGAATCTCATCCATTCCTGATTGCTCCGATCGGTGTTTGAGGGTGTTCCGGTCAGCCCACTAGATTAGCACAGAGTTTCGTCCCGGAATTCAGTGTCGTCCGTATCCTCTGGTATGCTTTGCCAGACTGCGGGAATGCAGACGGAATGGTCCTTACCACTATGGAACAGAGGATTCTGCTGGAGGTCATCGCGTCTTCTCTCGACGATGCACTCGCGGCCGCCGAGGGGGGAGCCGATCGACTGGAGCTGTGCACTGCACTGGCGCTTGGGGGCCTGACTCCGACCCTGGGAACGGTCAAGGCGATCAAGGATGCGCTCGCGATTCCCGTCATGTGCATGGTCCGACCCCGCGAGGGGGGCATGGCCTACAGCGACGGCGAATACGATGTGATGAGGCGCGACGCCGAGCTGCTTCTGGAGGCGGGCGTGGAAGGACTGGTCTTCGGGTTCCTTTCAGCCGACGGCGAAATCGACATCGATCGATGTGCGGTGATGCTCGACCTCGTCCGACAGGCATCCGTCGACACTGGGAAGAAGGTCCAGGCTGTGTTCCATCGGGCCTTCGATGTCGTCGCCGACCCGGTTCGGGCGCTCGGGGAGTTGATCGATCTTGGATTCGACCGCGTGCTGACGTCGGGACGTGCCCCCACGGCGCTCGAAGGCGTCGATGTCATCCGTCAGACCGTCGAACAGGCGGCGGGGAGGATCGAGGTCCTTCCGGGAGGCGGCATCGATCTGTTCGCAGTCGAAAGGGTCCTGACCGCAACCGGCGCGCGTCAGATCCATGTGTACATCGGAGAGATCCTCGAAGATCGGTCCGTGACCCGGAATCCTCGCGTCTACTTCGGTGCCCACGTATTGGCGTCCGAGCTCGAATTTCGCCGTGTCTCGTCGGCCAAGGTACGGCGCGTACGCAGTCTCCTCGACCGCAGTTCCGGCAAGTAGGATCAGGGTCCCGGCATCGGAGGAAGTTCGTGTTCGTGGCAATGAATGACGACTCCTGGAAGTTCGACCGTTTCTACCGGGAGGGGGTGACCCTCCGGGAGGGGGCTCGTGTCTGGATTCGGTGCCTGCGGCCGGTCGATCGGAACAAGATCCTCGAGGGTTTCGATCACCTCTCTTCAACATCCCGGTATCTGCGCTTTCTGACCCCGAAGGCTTGGCTCAGCGACGACGAACTCCGCTTTTTTACCGAGTTGGACGGCCTCAATCATTTCGGAATCGTTGCGGTGGAGTCGGCACCCGACGGCTCGGAAGGCGCGGGAGTGGGTGTGGCCAGATTCCTCCGGCTCCCGGAAGAGCCGGAGGTGGCCGAGCCGGCCGTGACGGTCGTGGACGACATGCAGGGGCAGGGAGTGGGCCGTGTTCTTCTCGAACGCCTCGCCGAAGCGGCCCGGGAACGCGGTATTCGTCGTTTCCGATGTTTCATCCTCTCCGGAAACCGACGCGGCCAGGAACTCGTGCACCACGTCTTCCCGCGGGCACACTTCGATCTCCGGGGGGAGGTTCTGGTGGCGGACTTCCCGATTGCGGGACACGAGTGATCCGGTTCTCTTTCTGTCCGACTCCGCCCGGCCTGCTGCGAGCCGTCTGAGGCAAGCTTCCCGGAGAACTCTGGTGCCCGTAGAGATACTTGTCTGCTTCTCAACGGTCGGGGACATTGCTAGAATTTGTGCATGCGTGTGAGGCTGCTCCTGGTGACGGCATCGCTTCTCCTGCTGGCCTGGCAGCCGGCATCGCAACGTCGCGATCCGCTCGAGTACATCCGGATCCTCGAATCCGCCGAACGGGTTCGGAAACTGCAAGTGGATCGGGTGATCAGCACGCTCGACGTGCAGCCCGGCCAGAAGATCGCCGATCTCGGTGCCGGGTCCGGCCTCTTCACGAGGCCGCTGGCCAGGGATGTCGGAACGGCGGGTGTGGTCTACGCCATCGACATCGATCGGGATTTGCTCGAGCATATCGAGGAGACCGCCCGGGAGCAGAACCTGCCTAACATCTCCACGGTGCTGGCCAGCGAATTCGATCCCCGTATCCCGGAGAAGGTGGATCTGGTCCTGATTTGCGATACGCTGCACCAGATCGAGAATGCCGATCGTTACCTCCGGGATCTGACTCGCTACCTGAAGGCCTCCGCGCGTGTCGCCGTGATCGATTATTCGAAGAACTGGCCTCGACGTTTCGAGTCGTCGAAATACAGCGTGCAAGATCTGGATGCCTGGATGCAGGCGGCGGGCCTGCACAAGACCGAAAGCTATGACTTCCTCGACGACAACTTCTTCGTCGTCTACCGATATGATCCTTCCGGTTCCTGAAGCATTCGATCCCGCATGAACGGGTTCACGGGCGCGGGCTCCTTCAATCGAGCTGTGCGAGTTCGCCGAGGGCGGGGAAGTGGACCGAGCGGAATCCGACGCTCCGCAGGGTATCCCTGAAGGGGAGGGCCTGATCCTCCTCGCCATGGACGAGGAAGATTTGTCGAAGCCGATCCGGTTGCTGGGTGCGGACGAAGTCGAGTAGCTCGCTGCGGTCCGCATGAGCGCTGAAATCATCGAATTTGACCACCTGGCAGCGGACCGCATGTTCTTCCCCGAAGATACGAACCCGCTTGTGTCCTTCCATCAACCGCCGCGCCAGGGTGTGTTCGGCGGCATAGCCCACCAGCATCACGACGTTGCGGGGGTTGCCGACACTGTTGCGGAGATGGTGAAGGATACGTCCGCCCTCAGCCATTCCCGAGGCTGAGATGATGATGTGGGGGTAGCTCAGGCCATTGAGTCTCTTGGAGGATTCCACATCGCGGACGTAACGAAGCCGTCCGAAACCGAACGGGTCCTCGTGGTTGTCTACGAAAACGCGCCGGGTCTCGCGATCGTAGCACTCAGGATGGCGCCTGAAGACATCCGTCGCGTTGACGGCCATCGGGCTGTCGACGAAGATCGGCATATCCGGGATTCGGTTCTGATCCCAGAGTTTGTGCAGCAGGTAGACGAGAAGCTGGGTCCTTCCGACGGCGAACGACGGGATGACGATCTTGCCGCCCTTCTCGGAGACAGAACGCACGAGGTTGGCAAGGTCTTCGAGAACGTCTTCGGAAATCCGGTGATTCCGGTTTCCGTACGTGCACTCCATAATCAGGTAATCCAGGTCGCGCAGATAGTCGGGGTCGCGCAGAATCGGCATGTCCTTTCGACCGAGGTCTCCCGTGAAGCCGAGCCGCCGCCGTTTTCCGCTCTCCTTGACCTCGAGCAGGACACCGGCCGATCCGAGAATGTGCCCCGCATCGCGAAACGTGGCGATCACGTTTGGAGTGACCTCGAACGGCTCGGCATAATCGATGCCCTGGAAGAGTTCGAGGGCCGCCTCGGCGTCCTCCATGGTGTAGATCGGCTCGATCGGTGCTTCGTTCTTACGCCGGCGGATCTTGTTGACGAACTCGACATCCTTCTCCTGCAGGAAGGCGGAGTCGCGAAGCATGATCTCGCACAGATCGACCGTGGCCCGGGTGGCGTAAATGGGCCCTCGGAAACCTCGTTTGACGAGGTTTGGAATGTTGCCGCTGTGATCGATGTGCGCGTGTGACAGGATCATTGCATCCACGTCACTCGGATCGAACGGAAAATCCAGATTGCGAGAGTAACTCTCCGAACGCTTACCCTGATAGAGCCCGCATTCGAGGAGAATGTTCGTGCGGTCCGCGCTGACGAGATGACGCGATCCGGTGACCGTCCGGGCTCCTCCGCAAAATTGGATCTTCATAGGCAGCGACTCTACCAGACCGGTGCGACTTGGGTGTCCGGCCGACGGTGGGTTCGGTTCCTGCCGGATTAGAGCAGCTGACGGACCGCCTCCACGATTCGGCGGGCGCTGATCCCATGCTGGTCCAACAGCTCTCGGGAGCCACCCGAGCGGGGCAGGGAGCGGATGGCCAGGTGACTCCACCGGCAGGGAGATGCAGCGCCGACCGCCGCCCGGGCCGCTTCGCCCAAGCCGCCTTCGAGATAGTGATCCTCGACGGTCACGATCTTGCCCGTGTCGAGAGCCGCCTGCGTCAGAGTTTCCCGGTCGATCGGCTTGATCGAGTAGACATCGATCACGCGCACCTTGACACCTTGGGCTGAAAGCTCGTCCGCCGCCTGGACGGATTCGTGGAGTGTGACACCCGCTGCCAGGATCGTCACCTGGTCCTGATCGCTCCGGCGAACGACCTTGCTTCCTCCGACGGCAAACTCCTCGTCATTCGAGTAGAGGACCGGTGTCTTGGGCCGGCTGGTCCTGATATAGACGATGCCGGGTGTTTCGGCGGCGAGGGCCACCAGCCGTTCCGTGCTGACTGCGTCTGACGGATACAGCACCGTCGATCCGACGACGGCGCGCATCATGGCCAGATCCTCGAGTCCCATCTGAGAAGGGCCGTCTTCGCCGATGGACACGCCGGCATGGGAGCCGCACAATTTCAGGTTGAGCTGGGAAATCCCGGCCATCCGAATGAAGTCATAGGCCCGGGTCAGGAAGCAGGCAAAGGTCGACGCAAACGGAATGAGACCCATCGAAGCCAGCCCGGCAGCCGTGCCCACCATGTTCTGCTCGGCGATGTAGCATTCGGTGAACCGTTCGGGGAATTTCTTCCTGAATGCCAGAGAGTAGGTCGAGTTCTTGCAGTCTCCGTCCAGTGCCACGACTCGATCATCTACGGTGCCCAGTTTGACGAGTGCTGTGCCGTACGCTACGCGGGTAGCGATCTGGTCTCCCTTTTGATATTCCGGTGCAGCCGGCGCCGAGCGGCGACCCTGCGCCGCTGCGGGAGCGGCAGCTTCAGGGGGTTGCAGCTCGAGATCGACCGGCAGCGGTTCGTCCTCACCCAGCTCGGAGAGAGCCTGCTCGACCTGAGCCGGATCGGTGACAGGTTTGCCATGCCAACCGTCGGCGCCCTCCATGAAGGAAACTCCCTTGCCCTTTACGGTCCGCGCGATGATGGCCGTCGGGGCGGAATCTTCTTCCAGAGCGGCCGTCAAGGCCCCGGTGACCTCTTCGATGCTGTGGCCGTCGATCGTGGCGGTCTTCCAGCCGAAGGCTTCAAAGCGGTCGCTGTAGACCTTCAGGTCGTGCCGGTACATGGTCGGTTCGCTTTGTCCGAGAGCATTGACGTCGACGATGGCGATCAGCCTGCCGAGGCCGACATGGCTGGCGAGGGCGGCGGCCTCCCAGACCGAACCTTCCGCGCTCTCACCGTCCCCCATCAGGACGAAAATGCGATTGTTCACACCATGCAGACGGGCTGCAAGAGCCATCCCGACGGCGTTCGAAAGTCCCTGGCCGAGGGAGCCCGTGCCCACGTCGACAAAGCGGCTGCGCGGCGTCGGATGCCCCTCGATCTCGCTATCGATCTTGCGCAGCGTCAGCAGTTGATCCGCCGTGTAGGCTCCCGCCTCTGCGAGAGCCGCCCAGAGAATCGGTGCTCCATGGCCTTTGGAGAGGACGAAGCGGTCGTTCTCGGGACTTTTCGGATTCTCCAGATCGTACCGCAGGAAATGGAAAAAGAGGCACGAGACGATCTCCGCGCTGGAAAAGCAGCTCGAAGGGTGTCCGGACTTTGCGGCCGTCGTTTCCTTCAGGGAATGCCGGCGCAAACGGTTCGCCATGATCTGCAGTGATCGGATCCGGGAATCGGTCAGTTCCTCGAGCTGCCTGGACGTCATCGGGTTTACTCCTCCGGTTCTCTCGTCGTTGTCTGATCGATCAGGGAAGCGCACTCTACGGAGAGGGAACTATAGTCAACGATTCCGGGGGTGTCAATTGAGGGATAGACTAGAAAGGGTGTAATGCGAAGCCGTGCTGAGCGAACCGGAAGGGGTGCTGAGCCATCGGAAAGGACACCGGATGACGACTCGAAATACGTTCCGGCAGGTGGAAGTCCTGTTGACCCTCCTCGCCTTGGCGATCGTGGGACTTCCTGCCGCCCCAGGCCCGGTCACCGGCTTTCGGCCCGGCGATTTTCCCGACCTCTTGGCGCCGGTCCGGATTGTCTGGGACGACTCGCAGGCGCCCCATGTCTATGCCCACAACGATCACGACGCCTATTTCGCAATGGGTTATCTCCACGCCCGAGACCGTCTCTTCCAGATGGACTACAATCGCCGCCTGTTCTCGGGCACACTGGCCGAACTGGTCGGCCAGTCCGGACTGGACTCGGACATCCAGTTCAGGACGCTCGGTCTGCGCAGGGCCGCCGAACGCTCCTGGGAGGTCTATTCGCAGCAGGCCCGGACACTCTTCGATGCTTATTCGAGCGGTGTCAACGCCTATATTCGGGAAGCCGGTGTCGAGCTGCCGGCCGAATACCAGAGCCTCGAATTGACCGATGTCGAGCCATGGACGAGTCTCGACTCGGTGACCATCTCGAACGGCGTCGCCTTCGGGCTTTCCTTCGATCTGCTCGATATCGGGCTGACCGAGGCTCATGATGCCTTCGTCGAGGCGGGCGTGAACCAGGGCTTCGACGGAGAGGCACTTTTCTCGCAGGATCTCGACCGGAGTGCCCCATTCGAACCTGCCGTGACGATCCCGTCGGGGCAATCGTCGATGCGAACCGGGGTCGCCGGAACAGGGGTACCCGGAGCGACCCGGAGGGTATCGCCGGAACTCCTGAAGCGATATTCGAGGAAGATCCGATCGGTGCCGATCCTGCGGTCGGCCCTCGAGCGAACCGCGGCGACCGCCGGAAGCAACTTCTGGATCATCGATCCGGCCCATTCCGCAACCGGCCATGCTCTGTTCGCCAACGATCCCCATCTGTCCCTGGATATGCCGGCAGTTTTCTACGAAATTCAGCTGTCCGTCTCGGCCGACCCGGCGAACGGCCCGATGCAGGTCACCGGCGTCTCTTTTCCCGGAACGCTCGGCGTCGTCCAGGGATGTAACGATCGGATCTGCTGGGGTTCGACGGTCAACCCGATGGATGTGACCGATATCTATCAGGAACAGCTGGTTTTTCACATTGACGGGTCCTTTCGGGTGACCGTCGACGGCACCGTGTTCGAGGATCAGGTCGAGCCGGTCGTGAAGATCCCCCAGGACTTTCGCGTCAATCACGTCGGCGACGGAATTGAAGACAATCTGGAGCCGGCGCCCGTCGGGCCCCTCGAGGGGGGAGTCACCTACATCGTTCCCCGTCGCAATAACGGACCCATCGTTCAGGTCATCCGCAATCCGGACAACCTGTTCGATCTCAAAGGGCTGAGCATCCAGTACGCAGGTTGGGGCGCCACGCGCGTCGGGGAGACCTTCGTGCACGTGGCCCGGGCGAGGAATTTCGCCGAGTTCCGGGACGCCCTTCAGTATTTTGACTTCGGGTCCCAGAATTGGGGTTATGCAGATATCGAGGGTAACATCGCCTATTTCACAAGCGGCGAGCTGCCCATTCGAGAGGATCTGCAGGCGGAAATGGTCGACGGCGCTCCCCCCTGGTTCGTCCGGGATGGGACCGGCCAGTCACACAACGAATGGCTGGCGGTCGAGCATCCCCAACCTCTTCAGGCGCTTGAATTCGAGATCCTGCCGTTTGGCGAGATGCCTCAGGTCGTCAACCCGGCGCAGGGCTTCATTGCCAGCGCGAACAATGACCCGATCGGGGTTTCACTGGATAACGATGTCCTGAACCAATTCCGTCCGGGCGGGGGAATTCTGTATCTGAACCCGGGGTTCACGAGTCTGCGGATCGGCCGCATCGATCAGATGATTCGACAGCGGCTGGATTCCGGGTCGGGGAGACTGACCCTCGAGGATCTGCGGACCATGCAGGCGGACAATCAGCTGCTCGATGCCCAGATCTTCGTTCCCTACATTCTGGCGGCGTCCGGCCGGGCCGGACAGCCCGGCGCGGATTCGGGCCTGGCCGCACTTGGACAGGATGCCGGGGTTACCGAGGCAGTGCAACGTCTTGCGGAGTGGGACTTCACGACTCCCACCGGCATTCGGGACGGCTATGATCCGGGTGACGACCCCGGTGCGCTTCCGGAGCCTTCCCAGTCCTCGGTCGATCACAGCGTTGCGGCCACGATCTATTCGGTCTGGCGGGGGCGCATCGTTCACAACACGATCGATGCCGCCCTCAATCGAGTCGGATTGACGGCCTATCGACCCGACGGTGAGCGGTCTCTTTCGGCACTGCGGCATCTGCTCGATCACTTCGGCGTGAATCAGGGGGTGGGCGAATCAGGCTTGAACTTTTTCGGGGCGGCCGGAACTTCCGATCCGAACGATGCCCGTGACATCCTGATCCTGAGAAGTCTTCGCGAGGCACTCGACGCCTTGGCTTCTACCGACTATCAGGCGGCCTTCGCCAACTCCGTCGATCAGGACGACTACCGGTGGGGAATCCTGCATCGCATTCGCTTCGACCATCCGTTGGGCGGTTCCTATGACCTGCCGCCCGCAGGAGGTTTCTCCGACCTTTCGCCGTCGCTCCAGGGGGTGGCGCGGTCGGGCGGATACGAGACGGTGGACGCCTCGTCCCACTCGGTCAGGGCGTCAGGCATTGACGGGTTCATGTTCGGCAGCGGCCCGGCCCGTCGGTTCGTCGCCGAGCTCGCCCCTGGGGGCTTTCAGGCCTTTCAGGTGATTCCGGGCGGCCGGAGTGAGGCCGAGACGGACCCGTCCTTTGTTTCGGAGATGGGGCTCTGGTTGACCAATCATTACCACCCGCTTTGGCTGACCCCTTCCCAAGTCGAGGGGCACCAGGCAGCGGAAGATCGGCTGACGCCCCCCGCCTACCGCCTGTATTTCCCGATGCTCCAGGGTGATGCCGCCAAGTTCACCGGATTCGCCGTGGCGAACATCGATGGCCCACGGGCCGAACTCGAGTTCCGCGGATGGTCGGACGATGGCACGCTGCTCGGTCTTTCGGACAACCCCCACCTTCAGGATCTGAGCGTCGGGGCACAGCTGGCGAGGGTGGCCTCGGAGGTCTTCGGGACCAGCCCGGCGGAACCTCAGGTGGGCTGGGTCGAGCTGGTTGCGCGCCTTGTCGCGGAACCGACCGAATGGCCGGTTCTGGGCAGCTTGACGCAACTCGGCGATTTTCAGCTCCACGCGCTGGATGGCGCATCGGCGGTTGTCATGCCCTCACGCGAGTTGTATTTCACGATGCTCGACCCTCAGGCCGAGAATCTGCTGAGCCTCGTTAATCCGGGGGACGAGGCGGCGACCGTGCAGCTCCACCTGGTTCTCGGGCCGTCCGGGGATGCGAAGCCGGAGGCGTCGATCGAGACGATCCAGGGCTCGATACCGGCTCATGGTGTCTGGGCGGCATCGGCGGCCTCCCTGTTCTCGACACCGATCGATTCGACCGGCTACGTACGGGCTACGACGGATCAGGGAATGGGACTGGTTGGAACCGGGCGCATTCAGGACGCCCAAGCGCAGCGATTGGTCGTCCTCAACGCTTTGTCCGCCGGGGGAACGCAGACCAGTTATTCCGCACAGCTGGCCCTGGGAGAAGGGCTCGAGTCGCGCCTGAATCTCATCAACACGGGTGACCTCGCAAGGCAGATCGGGGTCAGTGTCATTCGCGGCGCCGAAGAACCGGAGCTGGATTCGGCGCCGATCACGCTGCAGCCCGGTGAGTTCCGGCAGATCTCCGCGTCCGAGCTTTTCTCCGGTGCGACTCTGCCGCCGGGTGGATTCCTGGTCGGATCGCTGATCGTGCGTGCCGATGGCCCTGGCGTCATCGGAAGCATCGTTTTCGGAGATCCTGACGGGGCGCGGTTCGGAGCGGCGCTGCCTCTACAGGGAACCCCCTTTCGGAAGGCCGTCTTCGGCCACGTTGCCAACCTGGGTGAGTTCTTTACAGGTCTGGCCCTGTTCAATGCCGCACCAACGGAGGCGAATCTCCGTATCCGGGTGTTCGATCCTCAAGGGGAACTGCAGGGCGAGGCGGTCCGAGTCTTGGGCCCGTGGGAACGGCTTTCCCAACCCCTGTCGGACCTCGTACCCTCTGTCGGCGAGATGGCAGGAGGATACATCGTGATAGACTCGGATCAGTCTTTGGTGGGGCAGGAGATCTTTGGAACCTCCGATCTCCGTCTCCAATCGGCAGTGCCCCCGACGTTGTTGAAATAGGCGGGAATGGGTGAATCTCTCGATCCAGGATGGCCCCGTGCTGCAAGACAGCTATGGAAGGCAGATCACCGATCTTCGGGTCTCGGTGACCGACCGCTGCAACTACAAGTGCTTCTACTGCAAGACCGGCCTCGGCTTGAAGGCTGTTCCACGGGATCGCCTCTTGACCTACGAGGAGATCGAGCGGTTGGCGCGCATCTTTCTGAGTCTGGGGATTCACAAGATTCGCGTGACCGGCGGCGAGCCGATGCTGCGAAAGGACCTCGATATCCTGATCCGCCGACTGTCGGCGCTTCCCGGGCTGGCCGATCTCACGATGACGACCAATGGTTTCAGTCTTGCGGCGAAGGCCGGGTTGCTGAAAGGAGCCGGTCTGCACCGTATTACGGTCTCGCTCGACTCTCTTCGCCGGGAGAGATTCCGGCAGATGACCGGTCAGGACGATCTCGAGAAGATTCTGGGAGGCATCCGGGCCGCCCGCTCGGTCGGGCTGGAGCCGATCAAGATCAACTGCGTGGTTGTGCGAGACTGGAACGACGACGAGCTTCTGGATTTTGCCAGGTTCGCACGCGACTGGGCGGTTCACGTCCGGTTCATCGAGTTCATGCCTCTCGATGAGGACGAGAAGTGGACGCGGGCTCAGGTAGTCACGGGAGACGAGGTGATCGAACGGGTTCGTTCGCTTTTCCCTCTCGAGCGCCAGCGTCCGGAGCGGCCGAGCGATACATCGGTCAACTTCCGCTTCACGGATGCACCCGGTTCAGTAGGTGTCATCACGACCATTTCGCGGCCGTTTTGCGGCGAGTGCGCCCGAATCCGACTGACGGCCGACGGCAAGCTGCGCACCTGCCTGTTTTCTCTCGTCGAGCATGATGTCAGGCTGCTTCTACGGAGCGGTGCTTCGGACGAACGGATCGGGCAGTATATCGTCGAAACGGTCGGAAAGAAGGAAGCGGGTCATCGGATCAACGAGCCCGACTTTCAGCCTCCTCCGCGAACGATGTCCTACATTGGGGGGTGATGAAACCCTTCGCAGGCAATCTGCATCCTTTGCTCCAAGGAAGGAGAATCGTCTCAATCATGGTGAGTCTTACTGAGAAAGCGCAAGTCAAGGTCAGGGAAG
Source organism: uncultured Acidobacteriota bacterium (assembly GCA_963823995.1). Taxonomy (GTDB): domain Bacteria; phylum Acidobacteriota; class UBA6911; order RPQK01; family JAPXNP01; genus JARRKC01. Next base: position 765,680 of record CAWGNQ010000005.1, on the reverse strand, counting down.
CAATGGCCTCTCAAGAAGATGCGGGTGCTTACACGGGCATTCGCCTGGCGGTTGTCGGCGGCGGATGCTCCGGTTTTCAATACGCCATGAAGCTCGAAGAGAGCGGTCGCGAGGGCGATCATGTGGTCTCGGTCGATGGATTTCAGGTGTACGTCGACGAACAGAGCATGATCTACCTCGACGGGACGGAAATCGATTTCGTCGATACGCCGCAAGGATCGGGCTTCAAGTTCAACAATCCCAATGTGAAGAGCACCTGCGGATGCGGCGAGTCTTTCAAGGCCTGACCGCATTTTCACCCAACCTTTTCCGGATGAGGTTCAGCCATGATGTGGCCGCTTTGGCGGACAGGTCCGTCTGTACGCCAGATTTCGGCTCCTGAAGCACATCAGGAGTTGCAGCGTGAAAATGTCGTCCTGGTCGACGTGCGGGAGGATTTCGAATTCCGGCACTGTCGCATCGACGGGGCGATCCATATCCCCCTCAGACAGCTGCTTCGGGGCGGAGAGCGATCCCTCGATCCTTCGAGCGAGATCATTTGCTACTGTCACCACGGACATCGGAGCCAAAGGGCGGGGGAGTACCTGCTTTCGCGGGGATTCCAGCAGGTGTCGAACCTTGCCGGCGGCATCCACGCCTGGTCGCTGGAAGTCGACCACGAACTCCCGACCTATTAGGCATCGTGTTCGGCGCGCCGACTTTTTACCACGACGGCGGGTCTTTACCACGACAACGCGGCGGGCAGCACGATCATCGGGGACGTTGTGGTTGACCCGCGAGTTGACGCAGGATGTCGCCCAGCTTCTTCTGTTCCTCTCCGTAAGCCGCCCAGTCACCCTCTCTGAGGGCCTGCTGTGCCGCTTCGTAGTGTTTGAGCGCTTCTGCCAGAAGGTCCGTCCGCAGCGGGGGCTGTGCGGTGCCCGGCTGTGACACCTGTGCCGGAGGCGGCTGCTCGGGTGCCGCTCTGGAAACCGGCTGCTCGCCGCCACCCAGAATGGCCCGCTGCAGAGCCTGGTCGAGTGTTTTACCAAGTGCCACTTCGCTTCGGTAGACGACGATCACCCGGGTCAGTTCCGGTATCTCACTCTTCTCCGCCTGCAGATAGAGCGGCTCGACGTAGAGAACAGAGCCGGCGATCGGGATCACCAGCAGGTTTCCTCGAATGACGCGGGATCCTTTCTGGCTCCAGAGGGTGATCAGCTGAGAGATCTCAGGGTTTTGATCGATCCTGGCTTCGATCTGCATGGGGCCGTAGGTCAGTTCCTGCTTGGGAAACTGATAGAGGACGAGTTTCCCGTAGGCGTCGCCGTCGGAACGGGCGGCCAGCCAGGCGATCATGTTGTTCTTGTTCCGAGGGGTGTACGGAACGAGGAGGATGAACTCCTCGTGTTCGGCCTCGGGCAGGCTCATGACGATGTAGTAACTGTCCATGAGCTGCTCGTTCCCGCGATAAATCTCGTTGGGGATTTCCCAGACGTCCTCCTGATTGTAGAAGACCGTCGGATCCGACATGTGGTATCTGCGGAAGATATCGCGCTGGACGTCGAAAAAGTCGACCGGATACCGGATGTGATGTTTCAGGCCGTCGGAGAGTTCATCGATCGGATGGAACATTCCCGGGAAGATGCGTGAATAGACCTGGATCAGGGGGTCGTCCGGATCGGCAACATAGAAGGAAACGTCCCCCAGGTAGGCGTCGGTGACGACCTTGACCGAGTTTCTCAGATAGTTGAATCGGGGCTCTTCACGGCTCGGATAGGGCTCTGAATAGGGATACCGGTCGGTGGCCGTATAGGCATCCTGAATCCAGAACAGACGCCCCTGGTCGATGGCCATGTAGGGGTCCCGGTCGAACAGGAGAAACGGCGCCAGACGACGAACCCTGTCCTGAATCTGACGATGCAGCAATACCCGGCTGTCGTCAGTGAAGTTTCCAGTGAAGAGGATCTGATAGATACCGAGTTCCCAGGAGAACATCAGCCGCCGGATCATCGAACCGATGGCCAGACCACGATCGGCTCGATAGGTGGTGGTCGCGTTCATGTCTCCCATCGGGTAGTCGAACTCCTTCAGTTTGGTGCGTACGAAGACCGGGTAGTCGGTTTTCTCTCCAAAGTAAATCTCCGGCCGCGTGATCTGAAGGTCGACGGTCGATCGCGGTGGGATGTCCTTGATGAAGAACTCGGGCAGCCCCTCCGTGGTCACCTCGTTGACCGGGCTCATGCAAAGGCCTTCACCATGTGTGTACTGGAAGTGCTGGTTGATCCAGTTCTGGGCGCTCTCACTGATACGGCTGAAATCGAGTTCCCGCACCGAGAGCATCACCTGTCGGTACTGGTCATTGATCGTATAGCGATCGACATCCACGTCCTCGAATTCATAGTAGAGGCGGATCGACTGGAGCTGTCCGTAGGCATCGAGCAGGGGCCGCCAGTCCCACAGGCGGATGTTGCGCAGCGTAGGTCGACTTTCCTTGAACTCAGCCTCGGTAATACTTTTTCCTGTGGAAAAATCGTGAGTATCGACCTGGTCGAGGCGATAAGCCTTCAGCGTCGAAGCGATGTTGTTGCGGATGAATGGCTGTTCTTTCTGAAGCTCGTTCGGGTTCACGACGAAGGTCTGCAGGAGGGGTGGATAGACGTTGAGCAGCAGGTAGGCGGCCACGAAGCCGAGCGTGCAGTAAACGGCCGGGCGGACGGAGCGAGCGGGAATGGTGAAGAGGAGGGACGCCGCGGAGATCGCCGCGGCCGCGGCCAGCAGCCAGTATACCGGCAGCCATCCGTTCACGTCCGCATAGCCGGCCCCAAAGACCACTCCCGTCGAATCGTAGAGGATGTCGAAGCGCGCCAGCCAGAAGCGCAGCGCGACGAGGAAGAGAATGCCCGCCAGTCCGGCCGACAGATGCGTGCGTGCCTGTCGAGTGAGTCGGAAGCCGTTGAGATAGCCGAGATGCCCGTGGACGAGGTAACCGGCGGCGGAGAGGATCAGGGCAAGAAAGCCGATCGCCAGGAGATAGTCGACGGCCAACCGATAGACGGGCAGTGAGAAGAAGTAGAAGCCGATATCGCGGTGGAACAGCGGGTCAGTCACGCCGGCTTCGACCCGATGGAGATACTGCAACAGAGTCATCCAGTTGGATTGGAAAGCCAGTCCCGCCAGCACGGAGACTCCCATCGCCACGAGCAGCAGGACCGCCCGGGCGCTCTTTTGCGCGACCTCGACGAACTCCTGCTTGAACCAGAATCCCTGCGAGCGGGGTTGCAGGGAGGAGAGCCAGACGCTCGCCCACAACAGCGGGATGGTCACGGCGAGGCCGAGCAGGAATGAGAGGCTGCGGGCCAGCACGGTGAGGCGGAAGACCTGCCAGTAGCCAAGCGACTCAAACCAGAGCCCGTCGATGTAGAGGCTGATGCCCCCCGCCAGTGCCGCCCAGACGAGCAGCACAATGAGGAGAAAGATGTAGTTGCGGGCTTTCTTCATTTCGAATCGACCCCCAATTCAGGAAGCCCGAGTAAGGACAACGAGTTGCGGGCTTCTACCTGTGGAGCCTAGCACAAAAGTTGCGGGGGCTATAGTCGGACGAGTCTCGCGGAGGGGCCTGCTTTCGGGAGACCAACGCTCGCGCCGATCGCCGGCTGTATGGGGCCGGCTTCGACGGATCATTCCGGCTCGATCCGTGGCCGACATCGAGGTGCCGGAACGAATCCGGGACACTCGTCCTGTCCGAGGTCCGATATAATCTCAGTGTCCCCTGTTGACCGTCATGAACTGTCGATCCAGCGTACTTTTCGCGTCCCTGTTGCTCACCGGTCTTGCCGGGCCTGAGACCCTCTCTGCCCAGGATCCCACCCAACTGCGCCAGGAAGAGTCGGAGGATTACTACCGCAAGTGGCTGGACGAAGACGTCGTCTACATCATCACCGAAGAGGAGCGCGATGTCTTCAAACGCCTGACCACGGAGGAAGAGAAGGAACAGTTCATCGAACAGTTCTGGTTCCGCCGCGATCCCGACCCATCGACTTCGATCAATGAATTCAAGGAGGAGCACTACCGGCGCATCGCATACTCCAACGAGCATTTCAGTTCCGGTCTGCCCGGGTGGATGACCGATCGCGGGCGAATTTACATCATCCATGGCCGACCGGCTGAAATCGAGTCCCATCCCTCGGGTGGTTACTACGAGAGGCCTGCCAACGAGGGGGGTGGCAGCACGGTCACGTACCCTTTCGAGGTCTGGCGCTATCGCCACATCGAGGGCATCGGTGACGATATTGAACTCGAATTCGTAGACCCCAGTCTGACCGGCGAGTACAAACTTGCGCTCTATCCGGAAGAGAAGGATGCCCTCCTGCACGTTCCGGGTGGAGGCGCCACTCTCGCCGAACAGCTCGGACTGGCTACCAAGGCCGATCGGCCCTGGTTCTCCCCCGGGAATCGGGACGGCTATCCTCTCATGCCGCAAAGAGCCAGGGACAATCCCTTCAGCCGGTACGAGACCTACGCCATGGTGCAGCGGCCGACTCAGATCAAGTATCGTGACCTGAAGGAAATCGTCGAGGTCAATCTGAGCTACGACGACCTTCCGCTGGAGGTCGCTGAGGACTATTTCCGGCTGAATGACCGGGAGGTGCTGGTCCCCATCACGCTCCGCGTCAGGAACAAAGACCTGACGTTTCAACCTGAGGGCGAGCGGCGCGTGGCACGACTGGCGGTCTACGGGACGGTCACCAGCATCACGAACCGCGTCGTCTCGGAGTTCGAGGATGATCTGCAAACATCCTTCGGCGAAAGTGGACTGAGAGAGGGACTCCGGCATTCTTCGGTCTATCAGAAAGTGCTTCCCCTCGACCGGAAGCTCCGCTACAAGCTGGTTCTGGTGGTGAAGGATCTGACCAGCCAGAAGGTCGGGGTCACCCGCCAGGCACTGAATCCACCCCGGGTTGGCACGGATACGTTGGAGGCCAGCTCGCTGGTTCTCGCAAACCGGCTCGAAGTTCTTTCCGAGGTTCCGAAGGCCGATGACATGTTCGTGATCGGTGACGTGAAGGTCCGCCCCAGCGTGGACCGGCGGTTCGAATCGGGGTCCCCGGTTGGGCTCTATTTCCATCTCTATAACGCGAGGCTGGACCAGTCGACCCTTCGTCCCGACTTGAAGCTGACCTTCACGATTTCCCAGGATGGGAGTGTGGTCCGGACCGTGACGGACGACCGGGAAGACTCGGTCGAGTACTTTTCTCAGGACAGAGTCGTCATTGTGCGGTCCCTTCCGTTGGAAGGCCTCGAGCCGGGACACTATCGAGTCCGGGTCGAGGTCGATGATCGGCTGGCCGGCCAGTCGGTCGAGCTCTCCTCCCCGTTTCAGATCGCACCTGCGGCCCCCGAGCATTGAGGGGAATCTGCGCGCGCTTTGCGATGTGCCGTCTTCGATTTCGGGTACCTTATCCCGCCCCGTTCCCGTTGCCCGATTGCCGCAAATCGCAAAGCGACGATCGAACATTCGTAGATTTCCCGTTTCGAACGTTAATGGATAGAGAAAGGAGGCAACCATGTCTTTCTCTATGCAGAGATCAGAGTGCGGGGAGGTTCCCGAATCGGACGCGGAACTGAAGAAGATGTTCGGAGACAACGCGATCATCACGCGCGTCGGCCGCTTCAACCTCGTCCATCTCGACAATCCGACTGAACAGGAACTGGAGCGTCGGATCCGCGAGTTCGATCCTGCCGAGTACTTCGAGGCTGATTGTCCTTTGTGCCGTCTGATGCGAGAGGAGGGGGGCAACATCGTGTACGATGGGCTTCTCTGAAATGGATCTGCCGACGACGGACGACGACTGGATGGCGATCGCACTCGAGGAGGCGGAGCGGGCGCGGGAGGAGGGAGAGGTGCCCGTCGGGGCGGTCGCGGTTCTCGAGGGGCGCCTGGTCGCCCGGGATCACAACCGCAGCATCCAACTCTCCGACCCTTCCGCTCATGCTGAAATGCTCGTGCTCAGGGAGGCAGGCGCCCGTCTTTCCAACTACCGGCTCTCCGGACTGGAGCTGTACGCCACGCTGGAACCCTGTGCGATGTGTGCCGGAGCGATGATCTGGGGTCGGGTCGCCCGACTGATCTATGGCACGGCGGACGAGAAGGCCGGGGCTGTCGCATCGCGAGCCCGGCTGCTCGAGCCGGGACTCTTCAATCACACGGTGGCCGTGACGCCGGGTGTCGGGGGCGAGGCGTGCCGCCGAGTTCTCCGGGAGTTCTTCGCGGATCGACGGCGCCGAGACGGGTGACTCGGCGGAACACAGGAGGGGGAGGCCGAGTGGGATATCTTTTCCGTTTCGCCGGGACAGCCGGGAAGGGAGAACGGGAGAACGGGAACTGGCCGACGTCCCTCACTTCGTTCCCCAGCATCCCGCAAATGGCACCGTCAGAGCCGGAACGAAGTGAGGGTGTCACCAAAGCCCGGTCATCGAAGCCCGGCGATTCCCGTGAAAGCCCCCGGGCTGCCGCGGGAGTTCGTCCGGGGTAATAAACGGGGGGATTCGACAACCGTGAATTGGGGTCCCTCACTTCGCTCCGGCTCTGATGTCCCATTCGTGCACGATTGGGAAATCGCGTCAGGCTACGGGCGGGAGATGCCCTTCCTTCCACCCGCTACCCCCGGGCCACCCGTTCTCCGGCCACCCGCTACCCCCGGCGACCCGTTCTCCCGGCGACCCGTTCTCCGGCGACCCGGCCTCCGGCCTCCCGTCCGGCCACGGCGACTCTGGAACCCCGAAACCTCGAACCGTGAAAGATCCCGGTCCGCAGGTGCCGCACGGTCCTGCCGTGCTCGCCCAAATCAGCAATTCACCCGTCGTAACAACTCGGAATCGATTCTCCTACTCTGCCAGTGTTCCGGGCATGTCGGCCAGGATATACGCCATCACCGCCATCGCGGCGAGGTTCGCCCGCAGTGCATCCGGATCTACTTTGTCCAGGGTGTCCGAATCGGTGTGATGCCAATCGAAGTAATGCGTCCCGATCGTCCGCAGGCCAAGGCCGGGGACACCGTCGTGCATCAGGGGGCTGATGTCGGCTCCGCCTCCTCCGGCCGAGACGTGATCCGCACCGACAGGGCTGAGCAGGTGAGCAACGCCCTCGAGCAGACCCAATGCCGGATCGACATTCCCGTCGACAGAGCCTTCTTCTCCTGAAAGGCTCACACCGAAGCCCAGCGGTTGTTCCGCACCGGCGTCCATTTCAATGGCGGCGACGTGATTTCGGAGGGAGGTCTCGCCGAGTGCTGCACGGTACGCCTTGCCTCCGGCCAAGCCATTCTCCTCATTGGTGAAGAGCACGACCCTGAGCGTGCGGCGAGGTCTCAGGCCCAGGTCGAGCAGCAGCTTGACCGCCTGCATCGAGACGGCCACGCCCGCTCCGTCGTCGTGAGCGCCCTGCCCGACATCCCAGGAGTCGAGGTGGCCGCCGATCACCACGACCTGTTCCGGAAGCTCACTTCCGGTGATTTCGCCGATCACGTTCGCGGACTGGGCGGGAGCGAGGGTCTGAGCATCCATATGCAGTTCGATTTCGATCGCGGCTCCCAGGTCGTCAAGGCGGCGGAGCAGGAGCGCATCCTCGATCGTGACAGCGGCCGCCGGAATGGGCGGAGCAGCGGAAGAGTAGCCGAGGGATCCGGTGTGAGGCGACTGGAGACTGACCGGAGTGACGGAACGGACGAGTACGGCGACGGCCCCCAAAGCGGAAGCTCGCGACGCCGCGGAGTAGCGGTACCGGACCGTTCGGCCGTAGCCTTCCCAGGGCTCATTGAAGACGACGATCCGTCCCTTGACCTTGTCGGCGCCCAGCGCATCCAGATCCTCGAAGCTGTCGACCACGACCACCGACGCACGAATCCCTTCGGCCGGAGTCGCGATGCTGCCGCCGAGTCCGAGAATGTGCAGGGGGCGAAGCAGCGGTGCGACCATCCGACACGATTCGGATCCTCGGACCCAGTGAGGCACTTCCACCGGCTGCAGATGGACATGCTCGAGACCATCCGCTCGCATCGTCTCGGCGGCCCATTGAGCGGCCTTTTCGAGCTGGGGCGAACCACTCAAACGATGGCCGATCCGATCACAGAGATATTCGAGCTTACTCCAGGTCTCTGAATCTTGCCGGGCTCGATCGATGATCCGGGTCGCAGCACCGGAATAGTGCTGTTCGAGAACGGGCAGATCGCGCCCGGGAAGGAACGCCGCTGTCGCCGGCAGAATAATGAGGAGGGAAAGCCGTAAACCCAGGGCCAGATTCATGATCGACCTCTTCTCGAAAGGATCCACGTGGCGGCCAGCGAGGCCAGAACGCATTCGCCGAGCCCCCAGAGGCTACTGAGGACCATCAGTCGGGCAGGGAAGACGTTCAACAGGAACAGCCACGCAGAAGTAAAAACGAAGACGGTGAGCCAGACGACGAGGGCAGCCTCCAGGACGACCCGAGGTATGATCACGCCGGGCGTGCGGCGCAGGCGTACAATCAGCCAGGCTTCGAACACCCCCAGCAGAATCGTAATCGATACGAGCAGGACGGCGGCGGCACGCGTCAGCGGAGCGACCCCGAGGTCGAGAAGACGCTGCTGCCATTCGATCCCGAGGATGAAGCTGTTCAAAATGGTTTCTCCGGCCAGGAGGACGGCGCCGGCTGCAAGGCCGGCGACGATCACCCGGGGCCATCGAAACTCATTCATGCTGCTCCCCTGTTTCGGTGCGCCTCGAAGAGGCCGGTGCGCTCAGTGGTTGCTCCAGGCTCTTGCTTCTTCCGTTTTTCGGATCCGAACGGCGTTCGCCCGGATTTCGGATGCCTTCGTTGTTCTTCCGGTCTGACGATAGATTGCAGCGAGATTCTCGAGGCAGCTCGCGAACTCCGGATGATCATCTCCGAAATGGTCCCTGGTCAGCGAGGTGAGCTGCTCGACCACAGGTTCCGCTTCGCGATACCTTCTCTGATTGGTGAGCAGGAGCCCCAGGTCGTTCATTGGAAGGGCAACGGTCCCGTAGTTCAGAGCTTCGGATTCAGCCAGCGCAAGGGCTTCGCGATAGAGCCGTTCCGCATCCTCGAAGCTCCCGGCCAGATCCTGGTACAGCTCCCCGAGGCGGGTGAGTCGGCCGACCCGTGTACCCGGATCGGACCCGAAGAGGGGTAACTCCCGTTCAAGGCGGCGCAATATTCCCTCGATCTCATCGAAGGTTCGATTGGCCACCGCATCCGCGACCTCGTCCAGCCTCCGTTGCCAAAGCGTCCGGCTCACCCACCCGGAGCGCGGAAACAAGGGCCTGAGCCAACCCGCAATGCTGGCCTTCAAGCTCATGCCAACTCCTTCTCGACCGATCTACTCATGGCGGCAAACGTGATCCGTCACCACGTTCACGCGACCATTTCTGTGTTCGACCTTGCCTCGCTCGAACAGAAAGACCAACAGATCGTCCAGTGACATGTCGGAGCGGGAGCAGGTATGAAAACGGGCTTCCGGGCCGAAGCATTCGGCCAGTTGGGTATGCAGGTCCTCGATCCCTTCCGCCGGAGTGGTCGCAGCAATCAGCCGTAGAATCTCATGTGCATGTATTGAGTCAGACATTCCTGTTCCCCCGGGTTTGCGGGTTGAGCCAATACTTTACACGTCCCGAGCACCGGGTTGTCAATTCTTTGTGTCAGTTGTCGGCCTTCCGGTCGAAATCGGAGAAGCGACCGGAGGTCAGGGAGCGTCTCGTCCATCTTCTCTTTGCAGGGGTTGGGCGAGACCCTTGCAGTGTCGACCGGGACTCTGGTAGGTTGCTGACGCGCTTGGGAGAGAGCGTTGCCAGACCCATTTGTCACTCGAATTCACTGCCTGAGCGAAGGAGGAAGAGGTGCCGCGACCAAGGAAGATGAGACTGGCGTTGGCAAGTTGGGAAACGGGTCGAGTGCAGACCGGCTTCGGGGTCAAGATCGGAGGACTCGGAGCTGTCATGGAGGAACTTCCGGAAGAGTTGATCAGCGCGGCGGAACGGGATGGGATCCACCTGGAGATCGAGCTCCTGACGCCCTGCTTCGGGCACTACGATCGGGACCTTCTGCAACGACTCGATCTGCAGCTCCCGGTCTTTCTGGACGGCAAGGAGTTCCCCTTCGAAGTCTATCGACGTGAGGTATCCCCGAACCTGTCCATTCTCTACTTCTGGGACTGGGTCCAGCTGAGTTGGACCAATGGCCAGGCCATCTACCCGGATGATCCGGAGATGGGCTTCAAACTCTTCTCGGTGGTCGCCCAAGCGATGGCCGCCTACATCCGGCGCAGCAAGTTCCACGTCGTACACAGCCACGACTATCATGTGGGACTGATTCCCTTCTATCTGGGGGACGACTATCTTGCGACCGTGCGGCATCATTTCACGGTTCACAATGCCTCCTACCAGGGTATCTATCCGGTGCACGGACACGGATTTGAAATGCTGGCCAGAATCGGACTGCCCGGTGAGGAGCTCTTCCACAAATACTTCGATTTCTTCGACAACCTCAACCTGATGAAGGCCGTCACGATCAAGACCCACGAAACCGGCGGGAAAGTGACGACCGTCAGTGGGGACATCGAGGGTACCTGGGGATACGCCGCTGAGCTGAAGAAGAGCCGGGAGGAGGTCGAGGCCGAGGCAAGGAAGCTGAAACCCTGGTCTCCTGTCGGTCAGGTATTCGTGCCCAATCGCCATCTCGATGTGTTCGAACAGATCCCGATCGTCGGGATCACGAACGGTCTGTCCGAGAAGAACTGGCCCCAGAACCTCCCGGAGCTCAAGGCGGACGTGTTGCTGGAAATGCAGGAGCGACTCCCGCACGGTGTGCCCATTTTCCGAAACCCCGAAGTGCAGCAGGAGATGCTGAGTCGAGACCATACTTTCGACTCGGATCATCTGGACACCAAGGCGCAACTCAAGCGCATGCTCCATCTCGAGGTCTTTGGCGCAGAGCCGGTGGACGATCCGTTGCTCCTGACGGTTGTCGGCCGTCTCGTCGAGCAGAAGAACTTGCGTCTCGTGGCCGATGTTGCGGAGCGGACTCTCCATTACGATCGGGGCGTCAAATTCGTCATCCTCGCCACGGCTCCGCAGGGCGATATGGAGGGCAAGCTGACCGAGGCTCGCTTTCGAAAACTGGCCTCCCTGTATCCGGACCGGTTCTCTTTCTCGACCGCCTTCAACCTCCCGCTGTCCAAGCTGATCTTCGCAGGGGGCGATTTCACTCTGATTCCATCCCGGTTCGAGCCCTGTGGGTTGGTCGACTACGAGGCATCACTGCTGGGCAACGTGGTCATCGCGCACCGGACGGGTGGCCTGGCAAAGATGGACTGCTGCGGATACCTTTACGACTGGCTCGATCAGGCTGATTATGACGGTGAGACGATTGCTTTCTTCGACCAGATCCGACAGGCAATCGACACCTATCGTCACGATCCCACGGCGCATCGTGAACTCGTGCTTCGGGCCATGTCGGTTGATGCTCACTGGCTGAAATCTGCCGGACAATACGTGGCCGTCTACCGGTACGGAATCCTGCTCGATGACTGGGACAGGAAGCGGGATTCGCTCCTTCGATCGACCGATGCCTTTGCGAAGAAGCTGGTGGAGAAGGAGCCGCTCGTCCGCTCGCTCTTCGCTCCGTTCCGTTCGGACATTCTCGACCAGTGGCTGAGCGATGCGCTGAAGAACCGGTCTCGCCCGGCCACGACCGGAGAATCCAGTTCACATGAGACGGAACGGCCGACCCGCCGCAAACGGGCGCAGTCACCGAGCCGCCGAAAGCGGTGAAATGGCCGGGTACCGGTTTTGACGTTCCAGTTTCCAGGTTTCAGGTTCCAAGTTGCGGGTCCTTGGGCTCGGCAGCTTGATCGGGATGTAACTGGAACGCGTGTCCGGTATTCGAGCGAGGTAATTCGAGTCAGGGAGTCAGAGCGAATTCGGGGTGCACAGCCCGCGGCGGTCCAACAATCCTTCGACCCCTCGTGTCCCCGTTTTCCCGTTCTCCCGACTCCCGTTTCCCGTTTCCCGACTCCCGGTCTCCCCACGCCGAACCGTGAACGTGAGACGTGAAACTTGGAACGTGAAACGTGGAACGTTGCACCGTGTTGTTGGCGTCAGGCCGGATCCGCCCAGCCGTTGGCGCCCTTGTAGCAGCCGAGGAAGCGGTACATCACGGTCTTCTCCCGAACTCGATTCAGTACTTCGATCACATGCGGATCCTGGTTGGATCCATCGAAGTCGAGGAAGAATAGATAGTTGCCTGGATCCTTCCGGTTCGGCATCGATTCGATCCGGGTCAGATTGATGCCGGCGTCGGCAAACTCCTGGAGGATCTTGAAGAGGGCGCCGGCTTTGTGTTCGGCGACGAAGACCAGGGAACACTTATCCCCCGGCTCGTATCCGTCTCCATGAGCAAGGACGAAGAATCTCGTGAAATTGCCCGGCCTGTCCTCCACACCGCGTTGGATGACCCTCAGATGATAGAACTCGGCGGAAAACTCGCTGGAGAGCGCACCGGTCGCCTCGGGACGCTGCTGGATCAGCATTTTTGCCGCCGCGGCCATGTCGTAATAGGGGCGGGCTTCCAGTTTCCGTTTGAAGAGAAATCCCTGGCACTGCGACAGCACCTGACGGTGGGAGTAGACGACACGCAGTTCCTCCGGGTCGGTCTCGGGCAGGGTCAGCAGACTATAGCGGATGGGGAGTCGAAGCTCACCGACGACGGTGAGGTCGGTTTCCACCAGGTACTCGTTGACTTCGTTGGCGGTTCCACCGATCGTGCTTTCGACGGGGACGATTCCGAGGTGGAACAGTCCGGCCTCGACGCCCTGAATGACCTCCCGGATATCAGCACAACTGATGTAGACGAGATTCGGATTGAAGCTGCGGGCCGCCACTTCACTGAATGCTCCGTGTTCCCCATGGAAACCCATGAGGGAGACCTCCTCCTTCTGGAGCCGCTTGCTCTCTCCGATGATCTCACCGAACAGCATGCGGCAGAATTCCGGCTCGATCAGGCCGCGGCTGTGTTTTTGGATGTATTCGATCACCTCGTGTTCCCGTCTCGTGTCGGTCACGGACGTTTTGAACTTCTTGGTCCGCAGAGCGAACTCCATCCGGCTGTTGAGCAGCTTCAGAATCTCGAAGTCGATCGTGTTGATTCTCTTGCGGATTTCCTCGAGCGTCATGCCTCTCTCCTCAGTCCGGGTTCAAATTAGAGACGACTCGGGGGGCTGAGTTCAAGTGACGAATCCAGACACGGATTCGTGACACGAGACAGAGCTCCGTCCGGACCGCTCCGGTTGCCGGGTCGACTCCGGGCCCGGTGCGTTGGACCGCCCTACATCTGTCGAATGAGCTGCGGTTTGGGGCCCGCGCTGCGGTCCTCAAGTTCTCGTGCTGCGTCATTGAGGGGGTTCACTGTCCCGGTATCCAGGTTGACGGACCAGACGAGCCGAACCTTGTCCCCGTTCGGCTCCCGGATGGCGACCAGTTGAAGCTGGAACTCGTGAATGTCGCCCCTCAGGGGCTGCCAGCCTTCAAACCGAAGGTTCTCGAATCGTCCGCTGCGAAGAAGGATCGAGGCCGATATGGATTTCTCTCGGAGGAGCTGAAAGGCTCGGCGTACCAGGGGAGAGTCCGGCTCGGAAGTCATTCCCGGGCTGTCCGGAACTGTCTTCTCGGCCGGTGAAGCGGCGGACGGCGTGGAGGGCTGCGATTCGTCCGTTTTTCCCGGAGCGGGTGTCTCCGAAGGCTCGGGCCGAATGACCGGAGCTACGCCGGACTCAGCAGCTGCGGGAGTGGAGGTAGCCTCGTCGCTGATGTCGGTGTCCGAGTCGGAACGCAGGATCCAGGCCGCCACGAGGATGGCGAGGATCACTCCCGTTATCAGCGGGAGCCAGCCGAGAAAACGCGGCCTTTTCCCCCGTTTCGGCAGTGCGTCATCGTAGAGGGAAGTTCGAGCTGAAGCCGATCGGTCATCGGAGGGCCCCCCCGGGGCGACCGAATGGGCCGCAGGAAGTGCCGTAGCCTGGGGGCCGGGACCGGATGCGTTGGTGTGGGGGAGTTGGCCCTGCATTGCCTGGATGCGCAGCGTGTCGAAAGCCTCGTTGATCGACGCCATTTCCTGAATCGCACGCCGCTGGAGGCGCAGGTTCTCGTGGAACCGACGGGGGTCCCAGACTTGAACGAGGTCACGGTGTGCTTCCATGACCTCCCTGAACGAGGCACTCCGGTGCAGCCCCAGGACCTCGTATGCGCGCTCCGTCTCCATGCCGTTTCTGTCACGGATTCTAGCACGCTCGTTCAGACCGGGTCGGCGGGATTGCCTTCGAAGGTCGTCCGCACCGGCTCACCCTCCGGGTGATTCAGAAAGCGTCCGGCAGGTCTGTGGGGGCGCTCTCCGGCAGAGCTTCGAGCCGGCGAGTGTCGGAAACGTCCCCCTATTTCAGTTCCTTGACGAAGGAGTCGATCCCGCGGGCCTTCAGGGATTCCTGGCGGGACAAGGCCTGCTGCCTGTCCGGGAAGGGACCCACCATCACTCGATACAGCGGATCAGCCGGTGCAGAAGAGCGGAGGAAGGCTGGAAATCCGTCCGCCTTGATTCGCTCGAGCAGGGTCCGGGCCCCCTCCTCGGCGTGGAAGGCGCCCACCTGCAATGCGAAGCTGCCCTCCGATCGAGGCGGATTTGAAGCTGCCTCCGGTGCCTGGTCCGGCTGGGTCGAAACGACGACATCCTGACCGGAGGTTGCAAGTCCCGGCGCAGGTTCCTGAGGGACCCCGGACCCACCTGCGGCCCCCGACTCTGTCGACTCGGGCACCGCCCCACTCGGGCTGTGAGACGACAGCTGCCGGGCGGAAGTTGTTGGAGTGACCGGCGCGGGACCGAGGCTGAGGAACCAGATCGCTGCGAGAGTCGCCCACACGATCACCGCGACCAGGATGATCGTCCGCAAACTGATATCACGCACTGCATCGAACATGGACGGGAATTACTTTACCAAACGACCCCTGTCCCATTTCCTTCAGCTGCGCTCGATCGCGGCTCCGACCTTCCGGAAACGCTCGACGGCTCGTTCATATCCCCGTTCGACCACCTCGGCGTGTTCGATCGTCGTGACTCCCGACGCGCAGAGTCCAGCTACGAGAAGCGCCATGCCGGCCCGAATGTCCGGCGATTCCAGCCGGATTCCCCGCAATGCGGAAGGTCCGTCGACGATCACCCGGTGGGGGTCGCACAGGATGACCCTCGCGCCCATGCGGGCCAGCTTGTCGACGAAGAACATGCGGGACTCATACATCCAGTCATGGACCAGGCAGATGCCGCGGCCCTGCGTGGCCAGCACGATCAGGATGCTGGTCAGATCGGTGGGAAACGACGGCCAAAGGCCGGCCGTGATCCGGCCGGGGTTGGGGCCGCAGTCGCCGACCCGCCCGACGGTCGCGAAGTCGTCTGCGAAATCGAAGGCCAGGCCGAACCGTTCGAGTGCCTGCTGGAAACCGAGAAGATCTTCGGCCGTCACACCCTGCAAACGCAGCTCTCCGCCTGTGACGGCCGCGGCGATGGCCGCCGTGCCGGCGTCGATATAGTCGGCCGGAACCTGGAACCGGACCTCCGCTCCCGTTCGGGCCGGGGCGGAATGGATGACGAAGCGAAGAGGATGCAGCTCGATTTCCGCCCCGAGAGCGTGGAGAAAATCGACCAGTGCCAGAACGTGTGGCTCGCGGGCTGGGTTGTCGATGGTGCCGCCCCCGAGGCCCGAGAAAAGCAGCAGCGCGTTCTCCGTGGCGGTGACGGAACTCTCCTCGAGGCAAACACGAGGCCGCTCGACTCGGCGCCTGCGGGTCAAGGTGATTTCCTTATAGCTTTCCGTGACCTCGAACCCGGCGGATTCGAAGACCTGCCAGTGGCTCTCGAAAGAGCGCTGTCCGATCGGGCAACCACCCGGCAGGACTGTGTTCAGCCGGTCGTGAGCCGGGGCCAGCGCGCCGAGAAGCAGCACCGAGCCTCTCAGCTGGCGGACCAGCTCGGGTGCCGGCCTGGGATCTTCCAGGCGGCCCCGGCGCAGGGCCAGATCGGTTTCGGTCCGGGAGACGCCGACTCCGAGGTGCTCCATGAGCTCGATCAGGCGATCCACATCGTTGATGCGGGGTACGTTCCCGAAGCGGATCGATCGCTCGGTCAGAAGTGAGGCGGCGATCAAGGGCAGGGCGGCATTCTTGTTTCCCTGGACGGCGTAGTCGCCTCGCAGTTGGTGGCCGCCTTCGATGACATATTTGACGCTCATGGTGCTCCACGCTTCACATAAGGGCGCTCGGAAGCGCCGATCAGGCAAACCTCCGGTTCCAGACGGATCCCGAATCGCTCGAACACGCGCGCGGCGAATTCGTCGGCCAGA
Organism: uncultured Acidobacteriota bacterium; assembly: GCA_963823995.1. Classification (GTDB taxonomy): domain Bacteria; phylum Acidobacteriota; class UBA6911; order RPQK01; family JAPXNP01; genus JARRKC01. Next base: position 749,265 of record CAWGNQ010000005.1, on the reverse strand, counting down.
GCCAGAATATCTTCGCTGCAAGCGGCATCGCGATTGATGAAGAGATTTCCGTGGTAGGAGGCGATCTCCGCTCCGCCGCGTCGCGCTCCGTTGGCGCCGACGGCTTCCAGCAGCCGACCCGCGGGGATCTTGCCGTACTGGATGAAGTCCGACGGAATCCTCTCGAGTATACCGGCCGAAAGGCGAGCGGCGACGACATTCTTGAAGAAACTGCCCGGACATTTCAGACCGGCGGGGTATTTACGGAGCCGTGTCACGAGGACTTCTCTCGATACACCGGCCAGGTCGTGGCGGACCGGTCGCAGACGAAGCCGACACCGAACAATGAACCAGTCCCGCCGGTTTTTCAGTTCGCTGTGCCGATAGGACAGACCGACGTCCGCGCCCGTCAGGGTCCGGCTGCCACCGGGTGTCCACACATCCACGTCGGTCAATACCTCCCGGATCTCCTGGCCGAAAGCTCCGGCGTTTCCGACCAGCGCCCCCGCCACGGTGCCGGGGATTCCATACATCCGCTCCATGCCGGCCAATCCCAGGTCGTTCAGCCAGTCGATCACAGCTTGGAGGTTTTCTCCGCCGCCAAGTTCCACTTCCGATCCCGACCGTTGCCGTCCGGGGACTTTCGTGCGAATGACGAGACCGTGGAATCCCTCATCGGGAAAAAGGACGTTGCTTCCTTCTCCGAGGTACACGACGGGCAGACTCCGGGAACGGGCCCAGCGGGTCAGCGGCTCGAGATCGGCCGGAGCCGCGAGGTCGGCAACCCAGGAGCAGGGGCCACCGACACCGAGTGTCGTCAGTTCGGCGGCCGGCACGTCGTTCCGAAGCACGGCGGTACTACCCTGGATGGTCGTCACAAGGCGAAGATTACCATCGCAAGGCGTCTCAGTCGGTCATTTCGACCGTTACGGTGCTGCCGTCATAGGAAACGGACGTTGAAGGCGCCGCTTCCAGATCGAGTGCCGCCGGCCTCTCATGGGTGACCCAGACGATCTCGAACTTCCGTTGCTGCAGCATTCCGGGAAACTCACCCAGACGAGCACCGATCGTCAGGGTGCGATCGGCCTCGCTGAAGGTGATCGGGATCCGGCTGAAGGCTCCATTGCGGTAGTTGTTGTTGATGTTCTCGTCCTCGTAGAGCGTGAAGGACCCGTCCCGGCCCGTATAGACCCTCAACCGAATCGGGTCGGCCGGTTTCTCCGTGCTGAACTGGATGGCCGGCCCAAAGGGGACGATCGAACCTTCCCGGACGAACACGGGTATATGGGAATAAGGCGCATCCGCCTGTATCGACTGTCCGCCCTCCAGGAATCGGCCCGACTCGAGATCGTACCAACCACTCGAGGACGGCAGATAGACGTTTACGCTCCGGGCCTTGTACTCGGTCACGGGGTTGACGAGCAAGGCGGGACCGAACATGAACTGGTGTCCGATGTCGCGAACCTTCGGATCGTCCGGAAAGTCCATGACGAGCGCCCGCATTATTGTGTAGTCGTCATGGGTGACCATCCCGGTGAGCGAATAGATGTAGGGCATCAGGCGGTAGCGCAGGTTGTCGTAGGTGGCCATGGCCTGGTAGGCGGGATGGCCTTCGGGTGCGACGTTATAGATTTCGCGGTAGGGGAATTGACCGTGAACGCGGAAAAGGGGGCAGAACGTCCCGAACTGGTACCAGCGGGTCATCAACTCGCGCCATTCGTCCAGATCATCTCCTTTTGCATTCATGTAGCGTCGCTCGACGGCGAAGCCGCCGATATCGGTCGTCCAGTAGGGAATGCCGGCGAGGCTGAAGTTTAAACCGGCCGGAATCTGATTGCGCAAGTCCTCCCAGCGGGACGCGATGTCGCCGCTCCAGGTGGCCGATCCGTAGCGCTGCTGCCCCGCGTAGGCCGACCGGGTCAGAATGAAGACCCGCTGGTCGGGACTGCTCTTCATCTGGCCTTCGAATACGGCCCTCGACTGCTCGAGGGAGTAGCTGTTCAGATATCGTGCCGCCGTCCCGAGTGCCGTCGGATTCATGCGCAGTCGGCGCTCTTTCTCGGAGAGATTCGACTGGATATCCGGCTCGGTGGCATCCATCCACCAGGCGTCCATGCCCATCGGAAATAGCGTGTCGTCGATCTGATTCCAGAACAGGTCCCGCGCCCCCTGGCTGTACGGATCATAGAACGTCGAGACATACCCGGGCCCGACCCAGTCGCGCTGATTCTGCTCGACATTGCGCATATACAGCCAGCCGTTCTCCTTGAACTCGTCGTAGTGTTGAGTGCCGACATAGAACTTGGGCCAAACCGAGATCATGATCCGCGAGTTGAGCCGGTCATGGAGTTCCTTCACCATTGCGACCGGATCGGGATACCGCGTGGCATCGAATTCGTGGCTGCCCCACTGGTCTTCCTTCCAGTAGAACCAGTCCTGAACGATGTTGTCGAGCGGGATGCGGCGCTTGCGGAACTCGCGGACCACCGACAGAAGCTCGTCCTGGGTCCGATAGCGCTCGCGGCACTGCCAGAGCCCCATCGCCCATTTCGGCATCATGGGAACCTGGCCCGTGATCTGCCGGTACCCGTGGACGATCTGGTCCAGATCGTCACCATGGACGAAGTAGTAGTCGATCTGGTCACCGACCTCGGAGTAGAGTGACAATGCCTTCGGATCCTGGCCTGGATCGGGAGGCAGCGCACCCAAGCCGATGAAGCCACCTTCGGGAACCCACTCGATCCTGACGGAGCAGCGCTGTCCGACGTCCAATGGAACCTGGAAGTTGTGCGTCCAGGGGAGCCAGTTCTGTCGCCACGAATCGACGACCAGCTCATCGTTCAACCACATCTTGGTGTAGCTCGAGCTGTAGAGCTGCAGCTTGTGGACGCCCGACTCTCGGGCCTCGATTTCTCCGCTCCAGCGGATACTTCCCCGGTTCAGGTCGAAGTCATCGGGATAGGCATCGTTGACATCGATGTACCGATGTTCGATCCGGTCCTCACTGCGCGTCGTAACGGGAGACTGGAAGTTGCGGCGGGCGAAATATTCGGCGGTCAATCCGCCCGGGTTGCCGTCCCGATCGATGAGGGTCAGGGTGGAGATCGGCTCGTAGTCCCGGATGTCGCCGAACTTCGTCAGCGAGTTATTGTCCCAGAGAATGCCGTAGTTTCTGCTCGATACCAGGAAGGGGTTAACGGCCACGATGTTGTACTGCCAGAGATCGACGTCGTGGCCCTTGTAGTTCATGACGTCGTTCTGGTGCTGGCCGAGTCCGTAGAAGGCCTCGTCGTCTGGAGAGTCGAACAGCTGGCGTATGTGGTAGGTCTGTTCTCCCATGACTTCCGCCGGTGTGATCGACTTTCCGCCCTCTTGCTTTTCCCGAAGGAGGGGCCGGCCGGTTGCGTCGAAGAAGGAGAGGCTTCCGGTTTGCGAATCGACCCGGACCGTCAATTTCGCCGAGGAGAGTACGATCTCGTTTCCGTTCTGTTCGGCGGTCCATGAGACCGGCTCCCACTCATCCCGATCCACGATGAGGCTCGGGCGGGAGGAAAAGGCGTCCCCCGGGGCGGCCACCACGCGAATGATGTCGTCCGTACAGACCTGGAGCTTCATGAGCGCGGGATCGGTATCTCCCGATTTCTGCAGGTGCACGACGATACCGTCACTCTGTCGTTCGAATGACGATGCGGCACAGCCGGACAGGACCGCCGCCGGAAAGAGAACGAGCAGAAAGAAGCTGTACTTTTTCGACATCACCAATTCCTCGCATTTGGATGACCTGAAGGCCTGCCGCGCGGGAGACTCCTGGAACAGCCGAGGTCGCCATCGAACGCAGCGATACTAGTGCGGTAGGGTGGGTGAGTCAAGGCGGCGCCGGGTGTCAAGTCCCGGTCAGAGGTTGTCACCCTGAGGGTTTCGGTTCCTGGTTTCTGGTTCCTCGAAACCCGGCGACCCGAAACCCGTAGGTCCCTCACTTCGTTCCGGCTCTGATGCTCGCTCCGTAGTCCTCCCGTTCTCCCGTCCTCCGGTTCTCCCGTTCTCCGCCTCGCGCTTCCAGACGCTCCCGGATTCCGTTTCCCGACTCCCGTTTCCCGTCGCATATCAATCGTGTTAACTTCGTGTCCGAATGGAAAGGTACGTGAAGAGAACCGTCCCGGCCGTCCTTGTTGCGCTGATCCTGTTCCTGCCGACCTGCCTTTCGGGCCAGTCGTTTCCCCGGGACAAGCTCCCGCCCTACATCACGCGGTTGACCGACTACGGCGAGCGGGCCGAATGGTCACTCGACGGCAAGAAGGTCATGTTCGTGACCCGCGCCGGCGGAGATGTGATGGAGATCGACATCGAGACGAAACAGATCAGTCCGGTGACGCTCCACTACGAACGACCCAAGGACTGGGGCTACTATCGCGCCCTCTACCTCTCCAACGGGGATTATCTGTTGACGGGGGGACCGAGTCGACATGAGGCCCACCTCCAGATCATGGATCGCCGCCGGACGAAGCCTCCCAAGGTCTTCGACGAGGTCATCATCGGGGAGGGGCCGGCGGTCTCCCGCAAGAGCCTGAAAATTGCATTCACCGGACCCAGGCAGGAACAGATCTGGATGGCCGACATCGTCTATCGTCACGGTGAACCCTTCCTGGCCCGCGGACGGCTGCTCATCGACAACCGGAATGTCGTCGTGGACGGCGTGAAATACGAAGGCATGATCGAGCCGCAGAATTTCCGTCCACCCGACGACAAGGAGCTGATCTGGGCGCAGTACGGTACGACCGAAGACGGAATTTTCACGGCGGAGGTCATGGGGTACGACCTGGAGTCGGGCGAGATCACCAATTACTCCAAAGCGCCCAACCAATACGATGAGCCCGAAGGGATTTTCCCGAGTGGAGAGTACACGCTGGTGGAATGCGACCATCACCACCCGAAGGGCAACGCGTTCATCGATCTCTACCGGCTCAAGCTGGATGGAACAGGCGAACACTACCAGCGCCTGACCCATTTTTCGGATGTGCCGGGGTTTCGGGCCTCCAACGGTGTCGTGCGCGACGACGGCCGTTATATTGCTTTTCAGGAATCGGCGGCACACTCTGCGCCCGGAACCGGCTCGGGTATCTACCTGCTCGACCTCGTCAAGGCGGGGCTGGAGGAAGGGGTGCCGGAGACGGGAGACTGAATACTAAAAGAGTCTGAAACCGGAAAGGGAGTGGGATAAGCATCCCTGCTTGTCTCCGGCAGGGGCCGTGATCTCACGGGCGTTGTTCCCGCTGAGTTCCGAAAGATCGGACAGTGAGGCCGCGGGAGTGGGATAAGCATCCGTGCTTGTCTCCGGCAAGGGCCGTGATCTCACGGGCGTTGTTCCCGCCGCCTCCAAAGGTTGCGGCCGCAGTCGAAGACAAGCGAGGACGCATGTCCCACTTGCGCTCCCGCTCTCCCGTCTCCCAGATCGAAAATCGGAAATTTCCGTCACTTCCTGACCTGCTGGAAGATGTCGACCAGCGCCGGCTCTTTGCCGTCGGGACCCGCCGTTCCCATGAGGTTGGCCACCATGACGTCCAGCAGGCCGTCGCCGTTCATATCGCCCAGATCGAGGGTTGGAAAGTCGCAGCGGATGTCGACGAACGGGTGCTTGACGAACGTTCCCTTGGAGGTCTGTTCCAGCCAGATGATGCCCGGAAGCTGGAGCTTTCGTCTCCGCTCATCCGGAAGGTCGGGCAGGAAGGCACAGGCCACGATGTCCAGGTCTCCGTCGTTATCCAGGTCTCCGGCTTCAGCTCGATGCACACCGTAATAGGTGGCGATCCGATGGTAGGTAAACGGAAAGGTGCCCTTGTTTTCGAGCCACTCGATTCCATGATGGGTCTTGATCTTCATATCATCGAGCGAATCCCCGTTACTCATCAGGATGTCCATGTCCCCGTCCCCGTCGAAATCGATCGGTTCGATGCCGCTGGACCCCCAGTTGGGATGGGGCGCAGCGTAGACCTCCTCTACGTCGAACGTTCCGTCACCCCTTGTTGATAAAGGCGGCGACCAGCTCGAACTCCTGGGAAATGAGCGCCAGAATGTCGGGATGTCCGTCGTTGTTGAGATCGACGATGGGCACGTGGATCGTTCCGTGGCGGGGGTCGAGCTGCGACTCCTTGAAGCGCAGCTCCGAGGGCTTCGTCGACACGTTTTCCAGGTAGCGGATCGAGCCCAGCTTGCGCCAGCCGAACTCGCCCACGACGACATCGAGGTCCCCGTCTCCATCGAAGTCCGCGGCGCGAACATCCGCCACCCGGCCGATGTTCTCGAGCAGACGCACGAGCTCGAAGGAATGTCCCGATGTCTGTCGTAACAGCGCAACAGCCCCAAATTCGGCGTCACTCGGCAGCGGATCACCCAACTCGGCAATCAGAAGATCCTGCTTGCCGTCCTGGTCGAGATCGAGCATCTCGGAGTGGCAGGGGTTTCTGAGTTGCATGATCGGCTGGAGTCCAACCTTGGGATCATCCGGATCCGTCCAGGTGACCCAGCCCGAAAGCATGTCGCAAATGATCAACTCCGGACCCGGAACGTCGTCGAATATGTCCCAAAGCTGAACGTTGGCCCCACCAGGACGCTCGACGACCGTCTGACCTCCGGGTAGCGAGCGACGGTCGAACTTAACGCGATCACTCATCTCTGCCGGACCCCAGGGTGGCTCCGGCAACGACTCGGGCGCCCGCGCTTCGTAGTAATCGATAACGTCGGGTGGATCGAGGCCCCAGATCGGTCGGCCGTACTTTCCGAGCAGCTCGAGATTGGCCAGATGGAACATCGAGTTGATCCAGTCCCTCCACTCCGATTTCGCCTTGATGTCGGGCGGGGGAAATTTGTGGCACTGAGAACAGGCCTCCTTGATCTGGGCCTCGAGGCCCTGCTTGTCCTGTGCCTGGCTCTCCGGTCGGGCGAGATAGATGGTGGTGAAAGCTGCCAGAGTCGGCAGTACGACGAGGAGGGTCCGGATGGCGGCGGCTCGAATGGACATTTCAACTCCAGACTGGAACCGGGTCAGGGGCGCTTGTTCGACCACTCATGGCGGAAGGCACTATTCTAGCAGGCCCCGGAGATTTGAGATTTTCGGGGCGTGTTGCCGAAATCTTTTCGAGCCCCCCGAGCTTGCGGCCATCTCGGGGAAACGTGCAGAACCGATTCCACGCAGCGTCCGCAACGACCGCCACGGGCTCCGAACCCGAAAGGCCCCGTTGCGTGCGCTGCGTCCGCCGCGTGGGGTCGAACCGCTGAGGTCCCGTTCATGGACCGGACAGGTCCGCGGGCGACCGGGGTCATTTGGGCAACACGCCCTTCGATTCTCGATTTGCGATTGCGCTTCAAGATCCTGGCTACAGCTCCGAACTGTCAATGGAACTGCCCCGGGAGGCGGATGAGCTTACTGCGATTCTCACGGAAAGTCGCAAAACCGCCCGATCGATCCAACCATGATTGCGCGTCGGCAACCGAGAATCGGCGATCGTCAATCGTACATCCTGCCCGGCTGGTACCCGATCCGGCCAAAGCCTATAATGTTCGCGGACGAGGAGAAGTAAGGAAGCGTCTATGTTCTCGCGATCGGTTCGAGCCCTCCCCTTGATGATCATGTTGAGTTGGCTCGTCGCTGTTTGTCCCGGCCTCTTCGCACAGAGCGGAGATTCCCCCGACGAGATCCTCCAGAAGGCGGTGCAACTCCATCAGGCGGGCGATCTGGAGGGAGCCGTCGCCAATTATCAGAAGCTGATCGACGCGGGCTACGAAAGCCCCGACCTGCTTTCGAACCTGGGCGCGGCCTATGCGGGCCTGGGCGACTACGAAAAGGCCATCGAGACCTATCGCAGCGCGATCAACCTCGGTGCGACGAATCTGGCAGTTCGCTTCAATCTCGGGCTGGCTTACTACAAGACGGCCGATTTGCAGCGCGCGCTCGGCGAATTCACCGAGGTCATCGCCCAGGAGCCGGACAATGCGCGCGCCAGGCTGCTGTCGGCCGACATCTACTTCCAGCTCGGCGACAACGGCAAGGTCATCGAACTGCTCACGCCGCTCGAAAGCCAGTCGAGGAATGATCCGGCTTTCGCCTACCTCCTCGGGACGGCTTTGCTTCGGGAAGGACACGACGTCGAAGGGCAGATGTATCTCGACGTCGTCATGCGGCAGCCGAATTCCGCGCCGGCCCATCTCATGTTGAGTGCCGCCAACATGGTGGCCGGAAAGTTCGAGGATGCCGCGACGGAGATCCGAAAGGCGATCGCGATCAATCCGACTTTGCCGGGCAGCCACTCCATGCTCGGACGGGCGCTGCTCCAGAACCGCAAGGTGGCGCAGGCGAAGGAGGCCTTCGAGCAGGAGCTCGAGATCAACCCCAACGACTTCGAAGCCAACTACGCCCTGGGGACTCTGGTGAAGGACGATCAGGAATACGCCCGAGCCCGGAAGCTGCTCGAAAACGCTCTTCGGCTTCGCCCGCAGTCGGCCGAGGCCAAATACCAGCTGGCCGATGTCCAAATTCTGTCGGGCGAGACGGAAGATGCCCGGTCTGTCTTGGAAGACCTGATCGCCCAGGTGCCGGACTTCATCGAGGCGCACTCCGCTCTGGCTCAGGTCTATTTTCGGTTGAAGATGCCCGAAGCGGCCGATCGCGAACGCCAGGCTGTGATCCGATTGACGGCAGAGCGGGACGCCAAGACGCCCAAGGTCCGACGAACCCTCTTCGGAGGCAGCAAAGGCGGCGCGCCCGCCGAGCCGGACGGACGACCCTGACGGGTTGGGGGTTCAAGTGCAAGCGCGATCAGTCCTTACTCCGGCTGACTGACGTGCTCGGCGTCGCGGGCCACCCAGACGATCATCTCGGACGGGCCGCGGTTGGCCCAGGCGTAGTAGGGAATCGCCACAAAGCTCTGGGCATGCGTCTTTCCATTTTCCGAGACTGCGACGGCAGGACCCGAGATGGTCCCCACTCCGCCCAGCAGATCGGGTTGGAAACCGCTGTCAAGCTTCGACTCTTCCTCGATGTACAGGTTGCGGACGTGACCCTCGGCATTGTCCGGACCTTCGAGGCAGTAGACGATCGGTCCGCGCTGCAGAGCGACTCTTCCTCGATCCGCTTCCACGCGTTCGTCGGCGACGACGCGACGGACTGGCATGGGCAGGTCGAGTTCGATCGTGTCGCCGTTGCTCCAACTGCGGTCAATTACGGCATATCCCTTTTCCATCGGGGCTTCGACCGGTTCGCCGTTGACCGTGATGCCCGGGGAGGCTTCGACCGTTTCCTTGAATTGATAGAGTCCGTCGGGGTTGGCTTCGTTCCGCGCCCAGCCGGGTATGCGCAGCCGAATCGAGAGTTCGCGGCTCGCACCCGGGTCGACCGTCAGTCGCACTTTGCCCTCCCAGGGGTAGCGGGTTTCCTGGACGATCTGGACGGGCTGGTCTCCGACTGTCAGCTGTCCCGTGCCCCCGGCATAGAGGTTCACGTAAACCGACTGGTCTCGGACGCCATACTGGTAGCCGGGGACCGAGGCCACGAAACGGGTGATGTTGCCCGGGCAGCAGGCGCACCCGAACCAGGGACTGCGGGCGTAGTCCCCCTTCGATTCCAGCGGATTAGGATAGAAGAATGATTTTCCGTCGAGCGAAACACCGGAGATCAGACCGTTGTAGAGTGTCTGTTCCAGCGTGTCGACATATTTCGCGTCGGGCTCCAGCAGGAACAGACGCTCGTTCCAGAAGACGTTGCCGACGGCGGCACAAGTCTCGCAGTAGGCGCTCATATTGGGAAGCTCGTACGCTTCTGCAAAGGCCTCGCCCTTGTGCAGTGCACCGATTCCGCCGGTAACGTAGAGCTTTCTGCCGACCACGTCGCCCCAGATACGACTCAGCGCGGCCACATAGGCTGCGTTTCCGGTCAGCGCGGCCACATCCGCCATGCCGGAGTACATATAGGTGGCTCGGACAGCATGTCCCACCGCCTCGGACTGATCGACCACCTTCTTATCCGCCTGATTGTAGGGATCGCCACCTGGGCCACGGGTGTCGAGGAAGAACTTCGCCAGATCGAGGTACTTCTCCCTGCCGGTGACTCGATAGAGCTTCACGAGCCCCATCTCGATGATCTGATGGCCGGGATAATCCTCGTTCTTGCCGGGCCCGAATACCGTACACAGAAGATCGGCGTTCTTCAGGGCCACGTCGAGCAGGGTCCGTTTGCCCGTGGCCTGATAGTGAGCCACGGCCGCTTCGTAGAGGTGTCCCATGTTGTAGAGTTCGTGACTCAACTTCGAAACGTTGACCCAGCGCTTGGGGCCGGCCCATTCGTGCGGGTGCTCCGGATTGATGGTGCGGGCCGTGTAGAGGTACCCATCGGGCTCCTGGGCTGCAGCGATCTTGGCGATCACACCATCGAGATACCGATCCATGGCAGGGTCGGGATGCACGCTCAGGCCAAAGGAAGCTCCTTCGATGACCTTGTAAACGTCGGTATCGTCGAAGGGGTACCCTCGGACTTCGCGGTCCTCGAGGGCCGGGTCGTGGTGCAGCGCCTGGGCGGCTCGAACGAAGTTCTCGATCCGGCCGGTCTCCTCGCACTTCTGAAAGGCATAGGGAATCGTCACCGTCCGGTTGATCTCGATGCGAGGGGCCCAGAATGCGTCATCGAGATGAACGGCTGTAAAGGGAACCGGGCGAACCGGGTAATCCCGTTCGAGGACGACGCGCGGGTTGGACGCATCCGGAGCCAGGCTGCAGCCGCCCAACACGAACAGAATCCAGAGGGGATGAAAGAGCTTCCGTTTCGTCACCATGGTGATACCTCGACTGTGTTTGAGGGTCCGAATCCGAACGGGCCCGCCTTATACTTTTGCAGGTTCCGATGCCGGACTGAGGCGATAGTAGACCCTCCATCGAGGCCAGTCAAACCGGAGACTCCGGCCCTGCAAGCTGCCTCGGCAAGGAGCTCGCGGCGTCGTCTTTTCTGGATTTGACCTTATGCTAAGATTCAATCGAATGGCACTCCTGCGGTGGACTTTGATCTTGTGCCTGTCGACGGTTTTTGCGTCGGCCTCGCCTCAGGGTGGCGAGAGGGATCCCCATGCCTGGATCGCCCAGGCCATCAAGCTTCACCAGCAAGGCCGGTACAAGGAGGCCATCGCCGAGTATGAAGCGTTCCTGGCCCGCTACCCGGACGTTGCCGACGTCCATACGAATCTGGGTGCTGCGTACGTCAGCGTCGGGAACATCGAAAAGGGGCTGGAGCACTACAAGAAGGCGCTCAGTCTTGGCACGGCGGAAAATCCGCAGGCGGTGCGGCTGAACCTGGGTCTGGCTTATTACAAGGCAGCTCGGTTTCGGGAAGCCGGCCAGGAATTCGAAACGCTGCTCGAGTCGTCACCGCAGATGCTGCAGGCGGCGCTGTTGCTCGGCGACTGCTATTTCCGGGCGGGTCAGTATCGCAAAGTCATCGAGGTGCTGGAGCCTTTCGAGAAGACGGATGCCGACGATAAAGCTCTGATCTATCTGCTTGGAACATCGTTGATCTACGATGGGCAGACGTTACGCGGTCAGAAGATGGTCGATCGCATCTTCAATCAGGGGGAATCGGTCGAAGGGCATCTGGTTCTGGGTACCGCTCAGCTTCTCGTCAAGGACTATCCATCCGCGGCCAAAGAATTCGAGAAGGCCCTGAAGCTCGATCCCGAATGTCCTTCGGCAAACGGCCTGTACGGAATCGCGCTGCGCGAGATGAGTCGGATCGACGACGCAGCGGTCTATTTTCGCAGGGAACTCAAGGTCAATCCGTATGATTTCGACGCCAATCTGTATCTCGGCATTTACCTCTACAAGACCGAACAGAAGTACGACGAAGCTCAGGCTCTGTTCGAACGGGCGCTCGGGGTGCGCCCCGGATCTCCGGATGCGCGCTACCATCTCGGACTGGTCTACCTGTTGAAGGGAGATCTGCAGCAGGCCCTGAAGATCCTTGAATCCGTGGTCAAGGATGTGCCCGACTACATGGAAGGTCACGCGGCCCTGACGACCCTATACTACCGGTTGGGACGCAAGGAGGACGCCAAGCGTCATCGGGCGATCGTCGAGCGTTTGCGGGCGGAGCGGGACGCGGCGACGCCCAAGGACATGCCGGCCGAGTCGGCTTCGGGACCGACCGACGGAACCAGGGCACCGCAGCAGTGAACATCTCCGGTCGGAGTGTGGGCCCCGGCTCTCGGGGGGCACGGACCATGATTCTCTCCATTGCGGTCCTGCTCGTTGTGTTGAGCGGAGAGCTCCTCGGCCAGCCCTCCTTCGAGGATCTCGCGAACCGGGCACGCACGGCTCGGGAATCGGGGCAGCTGGCCCGGGCGGCCGATTTGTACGAGCAGGCACTTGCATCGAAGCCCGACTGGGCCGACGGCTGGTGGTCCCTGGGTGCGCTTCGATACGATCTGGAAGAGTACCCCAAAGCCAAACAGGCATTCGTGAAGCTCGTCGGGCTTCACCCGGAGATCGGTGTAGGGTGGGGGTTTCTGGGACTCGTCGAGTACGAGCTCCATTCCTATGAGCGGGCTCTCGAGAATCTGCAGCAGGCCGATCGACTCGGACTCGGGGCCAACAAGGAACTCGTCTTCCTCACATCGTTTCGTGAGGCAACGCTGCTGACCCGGTTCGAGCGCTTCGACGAGGCGTATCGGCTGCTGCTGCTTCTGGCAGGCGAGGATCCGGACAATCCCAAGGTCATGGAGGCCCTGGGTATCTGCCTGCTCCGGCTGCCGAAGCTCCCGGCCGAACTCGATCCAGGTCAGGCGAAGGCGGTGCAGCTTGCGGGGCAGGCGGCAGTCTACAACTGGCTGGGCAGACAGGACGATGCCGCGCGGGAATATCAGGAGCTGGTCCAACTTTATCCTTCCTTCCCGAATGTCCACTACGCCTACGGCGTCTTTCTGCTGAAATCGGACAGCGACGCGGCACTGAAGGAGTTTCGTAAGGAGCTCGATGTTTCGCCGGATCATGTCGCCTCGATTCTCCAGATCGCCTACGAACAGCTGAGACGACGCAGGCCGGAACAGGCGCTTCCTCAAATCCAGCACGTGCTCGATTTGCTGCCCCATTCGCCGTCCGCAACCGCTGCGCTCGGAAAGGCCTATCTGCAGATGGGAGAGTATGAAAAGGCGCTCACGGCCCTGGAAGAGGCCGTGGAGCTTGCCCCTGACAGCGCCGAGCTGCACGCCATGCTGACGACGCTCTGTTTTCGGCTGGGCCGAAGGGAAGAAGCGGAGCGTCACAAGGCGATCGTCGAGCGCCTGAGGACGGAGCAGCAGAACCAGGATGCGACGCTGAGGGAGCTTCGGGCCAAAACTCAGTCAAGTCCGGGCAGCAACGACGGACCGTAGCAGCTCAGGGGTCAGGAGACAGGAGGGGATTTGGTGTCAAGTCCTGGCCAGAAGTTGTCACCCTGATGGTCTCGAGTTACGGGTTTCGGGTTTCGAGAACTCGGCCCGAAGACCCGAATCGTCGAACCCGGAACGTTGCAGATGTCAAGTCCGGTTCTCCCGTCCTCCGGTTCTCCCGTTCTCCCATCTGTGTCCCGTCTCCTGCCTCCTGCCTCCTCTCTCCTGTATTCAGCTCTTGGTGATCGAGAAGCGCTCGCGGACCGACGCCTTCGCGCCCGTGATCCGGTCGAGGACATCCACGACAAGCGAGTACTTGCCCGGAGGCAGTTCCGAAAGACGCAGGATCTTCAGGAGCACGACCCGCTGCGCTGAGAAGTAATCGACCGCCTTGCCCGAGCGGTCGTCCAAATTGAGTTCGACGTCGTCCGCGCCTTCAAGGTGATAGGTGATCTCCAGGTTAGGCTGCATCGTCTGGCTGTCCAACGCCGCGTTGTATGCCTGGACGTAGATCCCCATATCCTGTCCCTGCTGGAACTCCCGATCGACGCTTGGCCGGATCCAGAGGTCTCCGAGCACGAACATCAGGTTGTCCTTCTCGAGATCGGGTCCCTCGAGACGCCGCACGAAGTTAGAGAGAATGACCGGGCTCAGCGTCAGGCCCTGTCTGTCGAATTTGGGGAGGATCAGTCCCAGGTCCTTGACACCGGTCCGATTGGCATTCAGGTCCTTGGTGACCAGGGTCAGCTTGTAGCGGTTTCCGGCCTCGAGCGAAAGGACCTTCTGATACATGGAGCTGCCCTGGGTGATTAGGTTTTTCTGCTCCGGACCGTAACTGCTGACGACGTCGTCGTCGAATTCCGTGATCACTTCATTCGACAGGCCTGTGACGATGCCGTAGACGGCAATCTTGGCCTGGGAGGAGTTGGTTTCAGGAACCGGTGAGAACGTCAGGTCCTTGTTGCGCCACTCGAGCGTAATCGGTACGACGGTCTGGGCCTCATTCAACCGAATGTAGTCCTCGCGGACCTGGAAGGGAAGCTCATCGTAGTTGAGGCTGACCTGCACGACTTCCTTCAGATCGTCGTATTTGATCTGCTGGGGTCGCTGGGACTTGAAGTATCTCTCCATGCGTTCGAAAGGGCGATTGCCGCTGCGAGGCGCCAGGCCCGGATACTCGTCCTGGTGCTGGACCGACCAATTGTGGAAGGGATGATCGGCGCGGGTCGCGGAGCCGTACATCTCTGCAATCGTGAGGCCACTGCCCGGAGTGTTCAACAGAAGATCCTTGTCCCATGGAGTCACGGCCAGCTGAAAAGAACCGGAAAAGGTCTTGTCGACGAACTCCAGTTCGACGTCGTCGCCGAGTCCGTCGATGTGGCGGTACCGCCAGACCTCGTAAGGGTAGGTCCGCGTACTTCCACCCCCCTCGCTGTAGTCTCGATTGAGGTGGTGCCCGGCCGTGAACGACTTCACCTCATCGGCGGGACCCTGGATGATGTAGATCCTCCCGCGGTCCGACCGCCAGCCTTCGATCCCCGATGTGAAGTTTTCGTTCGCGTAGGCGATCCTGCGATAGTGCTCTTCCTTGAACTCATTCACCTTGGTCGTACGATCCGGATCGCGTCGCAGCCAGAACTGCTCGATGAACCGCTCCTTTTCCTCGGGGGTCGTCAGACCTTCGAAGACTTTCCGCTCTTCCGGCGTGATGATGTAGACCACGTCTTCGTTGAGCCACTTTCCGTAGTAGTCGACGGCTTCCTCTTGAGCCAACTTTCCGCTGTCCCGTCTGCTCGAATCGGACTGTGCGAACGTCGTCACCGGGAAGAACGAAACAATGAAAGTCGAGGAAATCGCGAACGCGAGCAACTTGAGTTTGAGCCTTTCCATAGGGTTCTCTCGCATGGAAACTGTTCGGATAACAACACTGCGGGGCCCGAGCGGGAAATAGCCACCCGACGAGACCTGGAAGCCCGAGACTGGTGTCTGTTCCTTCCGATACCTCGTCTGCCGCCGCAATTGCTTCCTTATACTACACTCTACCCATCGATTTGGACCCTTCCTGGGGGAAGAAACGTTCAGATTCGACCGCTCTCGGGAACGCGTGACGCGCCCACCGAACCTCCGGCTTGGATGATCCTGTCGAGTTCCCAACACTGCGAAGAAAAAGAGAAAAAGCCCGAAATTTTCCTTGCGACGTCAGCCCCTCCCGCATATCATAGGCCCAGATGAGACGTTAGTGTGAGGGGTATGGTGTCTGCCGCACGTACTCCGAGAATCTCATCGAAGGAGGGAAATTGTTGAAGGGACACAACTTACGTAACCTAGTTCTATTTCTGGCTCTTATCCTCTGTCTGAGCTTCCAGGTGGTGGCGCAGACGGCGGGTAACGGATCAATACGGGGAACTGTAAAGGATCCGACTGGAGCAGTCGTGCCGGGCGCCGATGTGACGTTGATTTACACGGCGACCGGTGACAGGCGTACGACGGTCACGGATGCCCAGGGGGGCTTCCTCTTCGCTGCCGTGCGTCCCGGATCGTACACGCTGACGATCGAATTACCCGGGTTCAAGAAGTACGAGAATACCAACATCAGTTTGAGCCCGAGTGAAACCCGAGGCGTGACGGCCACGCTCCAGCTGGGCGAAATGTCGGAAACGGTGCAGGTGGTTTCCCAGTCTGAGTTCATCAAGACGGAAACCCCGACCCAGTCGGACACCATCACCAGCCAGCAGATCGACAACCTGTCGATCATCAGCCGGAGTTCCCTCGAACTTCTCCGGGTCCTTCCCGGTGTCGTTGCTCCGGATCAGTCTCAGCTGGAGAGCGTGTCCTTCGGTGGAGGTGCCAACGCAAACAACAGCTACAACGTCAACGGCGTTCGGGGCATCAATAACCAGGTCCAGATCGACGGATCCCAGATGCTGGACATCGGATCGAACAACGGGACCATGTTGACGGCCAACCCCGAAATGGTCCAGGAAGTTACGGTTCAGACCTCGAACTACTCTGCCGAATACGGCACGAGCGGTGTGCAGATCTCGGCGGTCACCAAGGGTGGCACCAGTGACTTCCACGGAACCGTCTATGACTACCTCCGGCACTACAAGCTGGCCGCAAATGACCGCTCGCGCAACTACTTCGGGATCGAACGCCCGTTGAGCAAGTACCAGTACCCCGGCTTTAACGTCGGAGGTCCGGTGCTCATCCCGGGGACGAACTTCAACAAAGACCGTGACAAGCTGTTCTTCTTCGTCGGCATGGAATGGCAGCGGCAGCAGGTCGACACGGGCGGAAGCCAGGGCGTCGTTCCGACGCTGGCGCAGCGGACCGGAGACTTCAGCGAATTTCTTGGCCGCGACAGCTATCTGGCTCAGCCGTCCCAAGTCAACCTTCCGGTCTGGGCTTCGGGAGCGGAAACGGGAATACCTGCGCCGAACAACGATCTGACGGACTACACCACCCCCGAAGGCCTCGTGTTCATGAACATCTACCCCACGCCGAACCTGTCGGGGAATGATCGCTACAATTACTTTTATTCCGCGCTGACCCCGACTAACCGCATGCAGCTGATCATGCGCTTCGACTACAACTTCACCGACAACACGAAATTGTATGTTCGCCTTGGCCGCGAGACCGAGGATCAGGACTTCGCGCGCGGCCTGTGGTGGGCGGCGAGCAACTTCGAGTTGCCGTCTCATGTTCTGGGTACGAATCTAGGCCGGTCCGCATCGGGTAACCTCGTTTCGGTTCTCAATCCGACGACCACGAACGAGTTGCTGGTTAGCCTCAGCCGGTTGAAGCTCGACAACGATTACAAGGATCCCGAATCGCTGCGACTGTCCACCCTGGGACTCGGCGACTACGAGATGTTGTTCGATCCTGCATTGATCCGGAACGATTATGTCCCCATCAACTACCAGATGTGGGGCAGCCCGGGCGGCAACATGTGGGAGCCCGGCGGTTTGCCGATGTTTGCCCACAACGACAGCATTTCGTTGAACGACAATGTCAACAAGGTGATGAACGCCCACGCCCTGAAGTTCGGCGGTTACGTCGAGCAGGCGAACAAAATCCAGAACTTCAACGGCGACGACGAAGGCGGTTTTGCAATCCAGGGAGACAGTAGCTGGGTTCGGGGTACGACCGGCAACAGCTTTGGCGACCTGCTGGTCGGCCATCCTGAACAGATCTTCCAGACCACGAGCGGCCCTGTGGGCCATTTCCGCTACTGGAATGTTGAAGGATTCGTCCAGGACAACTGGAAGGTGAGGCCGGGCTTGACGCTCGAACTCGGCCTGCGTGTCGGTTATTGGCCGAACAACATCGAGCGAGACGGTCTGGCGGTTGCTTTCTCTCCGGATGCCTACATTCCTGGAGGCGGGACTTACCCGGGTGGCGATGTGTTCCGTCCGAACGGGATGCTTTTTGCCTCCGATGGTGAGATTCCCAAGGGGATCAGTCAGGACCCACACCCGCTGTGGATGCCTCGAGTTGGTTTTGCCTGGGATGTGCGCGGCGATGCGAGTCTGGTGATTCGTTCCGGTGGCGGCATCTTCTACAACCGCCCGCAGGGGAACAGCCAGTACTGGATCCTGAATACACCGCCGAATCGCTTCAACAGCGGCGGCATCAACTATGATTCCGGCGGTTTTGCCGACGGATCGCTGATCAACTACAATAATATGAGCCAAATCGACCCGTTCGCCCGCCTTGGTTCGGTCAGTACCGGTACCCAGACGTTCGGACGTGTCGAAATCCCGCAGACGATCAGCATGAGCTTTTCGGTTGCCACGCGGTTGCCCTATGACAACATCCTCGAAACCGCATATGTCGGAACACGGGGACGCCATCTGTTCGGCTATCGTGACCTCAACATCATCCCGGAAGGGGCGTTGTTGAGCGGCACGGTGGGTAACTCGGATCTTACGGTCCCGGTCAACCGCTATGCTCTCGATGACCAGGCGCTGGCTCTTTTCCGTCCGTTCGAGGGTTTTGGGACCATCAACAACTCCGAGTACTCCCAGTCGTCGAACTACCACTCGTTGCAGGTCACACTGCGGCGTCAGGCGGGCGAGCGGTTCCAGTACTATGCGACTTACACCTTCTCAAAGGTGTTGGGTTCCGGGCTGGCCGGCGACAACCAGCCGGTGGATCCGGTGGATGTCCGAAACCGGGATTACGGTATTCTGAACTACGACCGTACGCACATCTTCAACCTGTCGTACACGTATCAGGTGCCGAGTCTGGCCATGGGTGGATTCCGCAACGGCTTCACCCAGGCGGTCTTCGACGGATGGCAGATGTCGGGCATCAACACCTTCCAGTCGGGTACTCCGATTCGGCTAACGCTCGGTGGGTCGGCCGGCGGTGATGACTATGAGCAGGCGGCCTTTGGGACGAATGCCTACAGAACGGCGAACGCTCCCGTCTACACCTGTAATCCGCAGGCCAATTCGAGCTCGGAAGTGGGCGACTCGTATCTCGACATGAGTTGCGTGCAGATCCCGGCCTTCGGGACCAGCGGGCCGTTCGCACCGCCCTACTACATGAGGACGCCTTCTCGCTGGAATTTCGACGTTTCCCTCTTCAAGGACTTCGACTTTGGCGAGGATCGTCGGCTCCAGTTCCGGGCCGGCTTCTTTAACCTGTTCAATCAGGCGTACCCGGTGCTGACCAATGGGAACACGGACATCCGTCTCGGTCTCAACACCACGTGTAACGTCTCAGTCACTGGTGTTCCGAATGGGGTGGGTGGAACCGTTGACACGTGCGATCCGACGCAAGGATTCTCCTTTGACTCTGCGTATCTCCCAGGTGGCTCCAACGAGTTTGGACAAGTCACCAACAAGCACGGCCACCGCGTCATCGAGGTCGCATTGAAGTTCTACTTCTAGTTTCCGCGAGCCGGATAAGTGAACGCTCAAAGGCGGCCTCCTTCGGGAGGCCGCCTTTTCTCTTTTTCGGGGGGGGGCGCACAACCGACACCGTCAGAGCCGGAACGAAGTGAGGGACCCCCTGTGCGGTCGCCGAATGCCCGGCTTTCCATCCCGGATGATCACCGGCGGCGACCCCGGCGGTGTTCGCGGGAATGGTGGGGAGCGGCGGATGGGCTTTGGTGAAACCCTCACTTCGTTCCGGCTCTGACGGTGCGGTTTCGGCCGTTCCATCCCGGATGAACAGCGGCGGTAACTCCGGTGGTGTGTGCGGGAATGGTGGGGAGCGGCGGTTGGGCTTTGGTGAAACCCTCACTTCGTTCCGGCACTGACGGTGCGGTTTCGGCCGTTCCATCCCGGATGAACAGCGGCGGCAACTCCGGCGGTGTGTGCGGGAATGGTGGGGAGCGGCGGATGGGCTTTGGTGAAACCCTCACTTCGTTCCGGCTCTGACGGTGCGGTTTCGGCCGGTCCATCCCGGATGAACAGCAGCGGTAACTCCGGTGGTGTGTGCGGGAATAGTGGGGAGCGGCGGATGGGCTTTGGTGAAACCCTCACTTCGTTCCGGCTCTGACGGTGCGGTTTCGGCCGGTCCATCCCGGATGAACACAGGCGGCGACTCCGGCGGTGGTTGCGGGAATGGTGGGGAGCGGCGGTTGGGCTTTGGTGAAACCCTCACTTCGTTCCGGCTCTGACGGTGCGGTTTCGGCCGGTCCATCCCGGATGAACAGCAGCGGTAACTCCGGTGGTGTGTGCGGGAATGGTGGGGAGCGGCGGATGGGCTTTGGTGAAACCCTCACTTCGTTCCGGCTCTGACGGTGCGGTTTCGGCCGGTCCATCCCGGATGAACACAGGCGGCGACTCCGGTGGTTGCGGGAATGGTGGGGAGCGGCGGATGGGCTTTGGTGAAACCCTCACTTCGTTCCGGCACTGACGGTGCGGTTTCGGCCGGTCCATCCCGGATGAACAGCAGCGGTAACTCCGGTGGTGTGTGCGGGAATGGTGGGGAGCGGCGGATGGGCTTTGGTGAAACCCTCACTTCGTTCCGGCACTGACGGTGCCGAAATGCAGCCGCGTTTGCTGCTCGTTTGCGGCCCTCGGCCTTTCCGGCAAGGGCCCCGGCCCGGGAGGCCAGCGGAAGGCTATTTGTTGCCGTTGTCCAGATTGAGCGTTACGGGGACGACGTTTTGGAAAACGATCTCCCACCTGACCTTGATGGAGCCTTCTCCCCGATATTCGAGGTCGATGATCAGACGGGCCGCAAACTCGTGGTCCCCGACCCTGTTGTAATCCTTGAATCGCGTGGTCAGCAAGGCGTTGCCGTTGTCGGCACGCTGCGAGGAGTTGTTGATGTTGCCGAGGTCCGTCGACATTTGGGGAGTCGGCGGGATCCGATAGACTGTCTGCAGGAGCCGGTAGTTCTTCTGGTCGAAGTAGAGCGTCGCCGTGATGAGGCTGTTGACCCGGCACTTCAGTTTGTACGTCTTGTCTCCCTCGACCTTCTCCTCGCCATCGTAGTCGCACTTGACGTCGGGGTCCTTCCGTAGGAACGGCCAGGCCGACGAATCGACGCCGCCCACGAAGCCGCTTCGCACGATGTCCTTGTTGGAATAGAAGAAGCCTCCCAGCCATCCGTAGTTGTCGGCCTCGACCTTTTCCGGGACGATTTCGCCGTCCGGACGGAGAGTAAAGCCGTCGCGCGGGTAGTTGGGGTCCGGGTACGCCAGCTTCAGCTGAAGGTAATTCAAGGCGCTTACGAGCTGGACCTTACCCTGCACCTCGCCGCTGCCAGTCAGAATCTTCATCCTGGCCTGCCCGACGGCCGCTTTCGGCTTGGTCATCTCGGCCGGATCTCCGGAGGTGAGATTCTTGAGATGGTTCTGAATGATCTCGTCGACGGTCGGCTTATCGGCTGCCGCCAGAAAAGAGGGAGTCAAGAGAAGGGGGCACACGAGAGCGACTGCGAATCGATACAAATGTATGTTCATTGGGTTCCCCACCTGGAATGGATATCCTTATGGCAGAATCCCATGTTAGGGCTTGCGGCCTGCGGAGTCAAACCGGATCGCCTGAGCGACGCGCAGGGATCCCCGGCCGGCGGGCAACTACATTTTCCCGGGGAATGTGCGTGACACCGGGGGAGTCGCGTTCGACGCCGGGCGCGTCTGCCGATGCCGATGAGTGTGCTAAAATTCCGACTCTATTCAGATGTTGCTGCGCACTGGTCATCGTAGAGGGCGAACCGTCGTCGCCCTGCTTGCCCTGCTTGCCTTTCCCGTGCTATTCGGGGTAGACGTGTCTTGCGGGGACTTCGAGACGGTTTCGAGGCAGGCCGCCGAAGCCCGTGAAGCGGGCCGTCTGATCGATGCGGTCAAGCTCTACCGCCAGGCCGTCGAGCTTCGTCCTGAATGGCTGGAGGGGCTGTGGTACCTCGGCACTCTCCTCTATGACGGCGATCGCCATGCGGAAGCCAGGGATTACTTCGAGAGGCTCGTCGAGCTTGCTCCGGAGAATGGGCTGGGTTGGGCTTTTCTCGGTCTCTGCGACTTTCGGACCGGCGAATACGATTCCGCTCTTTCGAGTCTTAGGAAGGCTCGAAGCATCGGAGTCGGCCAGAATGCCCAGCTCGAGGTCGTCGTTCGCTACCATTTGGCCATCCTTCTCAGTCACAAGGGTCGCTTCGAGGATGCTCTTGAGGCTCTTAAAGCATTTGCCATCAATGATATACGAACTCCAGATATTATCGAAGCCTTTGGCTTGGCGTCGTTGAGAATGAACTGGCTGCCAACCGAGGTGCCCCCCAAGCGGCGGGAGCTCATCCTCGAGGCGGGCACTGCCGCGTACGAGGCTGCAGCCTATCACTTCGATGCCGCCGAAAAGGCGTATCAAAAGCTCGTTGAACAGTATCCGGAAGAACCGATCGTTCACTATGCCTTCGGCGCTGCCTTGTCCGCAATGCGAGGTCTGCAGGGGCACAGCCGTGACGACGCCATGGGGCAGTTCGAGGCCGAGCTGAAGGTCTCACCGAACCATCTCCCGTCGCTGCTTCAGCTTGCCATGGGCTACATCGAACTGGGGCGTTTCGATGAGGCGCTCCCCTATGCCGAGCAGGCGCTTCAGATCGATCCTTCTTCGTTCGTTGCATACTATGCCCTGGGTCAGATTCGGTTCGAGGAGGGTCAACTGCCGGAGGCGCTCGACGCATTGAAGAAGGCGGCCGAACTGGATCCGATGTCACCCGAAGTCCGCTTCACGCTGGCACGTGCCTACCAGAAGGCGGGGATGAAAGATGAGGCCGCCCGGGAGCGAGCGGAATTCGAACGTCTCTCCAAGCTCAAGAAAGAGTCCATGCAGATCCTGCAATGATTTGCGCTAATGGCGTGGCGCAGACGAGGGAGCTTCGACCCGGGATCCCAAAATCTCCTGATCGGCCTGCCGCCTCATTTCGTAGAGGCGTTTGAATTCGGCATTCTGCTGCAGCGCTTCCTCCTTCCTTCCGACCTTGAGGTACGCCTGTGCCAACAGATAATGGCTTTCAGGGCTCAGGGGCTCCAACTCGAGGGAACGTTCGAGCTCGCGGATGGCTTCGTCGGTTTTGCCCAGCTCCAGCAGGATCTGGCCGACCGCGCTGTGAGCGGCATATTGCCCGGGATCGGCTGAAACCGCCCGCTCGGCGTAAGGTCGGGCTTCCTCGAAACGGCCCTCCTGAATGTACTCGAGAGCGATCTGGAGGAGGACGGTCGCGTTGTCGGGCTCCCGCTCGAGCTCCTGTTTGAACTGCTCGAGTGCGGGGCCGGGATCGAGGGCGAGCAGGTAACGGCCGTATGCATAGTGGACATTCGGCTGATCGGGGAAATCGGCAATGAGCTGTCGGTAGAGCTCGTCGGCTGCCTCGCGATTGCCATGCTCCGCTTCCCACGCGGCGCGGCCTGCCGCCGTTACGACGGCTTTCTTTTGGCTCGGGGTCTCCTCCGGCAGATAAGCCATCCGAAGGACGCTCAGGCCGAAGGCTTCGACAATCCCTCTGCTCCTGGTGCCTTCGAGGGCAAAGGTCTTCAAGGCCGCATAGGCTGCCTCAAAGCGCTCGAGACGATTCAGGACGATGGCGGCATGGTAACGGATGGTCGAGACCAGGGCGGGGTTGTCTCCGAATCCGAGGACGTGCCCCTTCTGAAAGTTCTGAAGTGCGCGTTCATACTCTCTGAGTTGAAACTGGCAAAGGCCGATGAGGCCGATGGCCGGTCCGTGATACGGCCAGCGGGAGACCATATCCTGGAAGACCCTGAGGGCTTCGTCGTAGCGGCCAAGGTCGTAGAGGCTCGTGCCGAGTCGCCACCAGCCCTCCTGCCAATTGGGCCGGGAATCCACGAGTTTTCGATACAGACCGACCGCTTCATCGAGCTGTCCCGAGGTGCGTTGGCGGGCGGCCTTTCTGGCCAGCTCATCGAAGTCCTGGCTGGAAATGGCGGCCCGGCCGACTCCGATGAGCAGGATGAAGGCGAGCACGCCAAAGAGAAGTCGGGCTTTCAGTGATCGCTCGTGCATGCAAACCTGCTCCAATGCCGACTCTCATGTCCCCCTGCATGACCAGCGGCCGTCGTCGGATCATCTGGCCATGGACATCCCGAGAACACACGATCTTCGTGTCATTCTACGCGAAGCCGATCGGACACTCCAAACCCGACGGAGAGTCTCTCGGGTTCCGTGTAGTGAGTCGCCATCGACAGCGGCCTCAAATGCTTTGCCGAAACGGCGGATTCGGCGCCCCGATCCCTCGCGGTGGTAGAATTCGCCCGGATCATGGTTCAAAGACTTCGCAGTACCCTGCTTCTTGCGGCGGTGGCCCTCTCGGTCGTACTTCTGGCGAGCGACTACTGCCGGGCAGAAGACGATTTCGAGGCACTGGCCAACCGTGCGGGTGCAGCAAGGACAACGGGCCGACTCGACGACGCCGTCGAGCTTTACCGAAAGGCGATTGCGCTTCGGCCCGACTGGCGGGAGGGCTGGTGGTACCTTGGAACGATCCTTTACGACCGACGGAGTTACGATGAAGCACTCGAAGTCTTCGAACAGTTCGTCGGTCGCTGGCCTCATCACGGTCCGGCGGTGGCATTGAAGGGTCTCTGCGAGTTTCAGACGGGTGAATACCAACGAGCCCTCGAGGATTTTCAGCAGGGTCGCATCTTCGGTTTGGGAGAGAATCCGCAGATGCTGGCGACGATTCGCTACCACGCTGCGATCTGCTTGAATCGGCTCGGGCAGTTCGATGCTTCGTATGATGCCCTGCGGATCTTCGCGTACGAGAACCAGAAAAGCCCCGGAGTCGTTCTCGGACTGGGTCTGAGCGCTCTCCGGATGCCTTATCTCCCGACCCAGATTCCCCCCGAAAAGGAAGAGCTGGTCAAGATGACGGGCCGGGCGGCTTTCGAAGCGGAGCGCGGCGCACGAACAGAGGCGGATGAGCTGTACCGTCGGCTGATCGAGCGCTTCCCGCAGGAGCCCCGCATCCACTATGCCTATGGTGCGTTTCTCCTGCGGGATCATACCGATGCGGCGCTGGAAGAATTTCTCGAGGAGCTGAAACGCTCTCCTGACGACATCCCGGCGCTCATGCAACTCGCCTTCGAGTATATTCGGAGAGGCGAGTACGAGAAGGCTCGGCCGTTTGCGGAACGAGCCACGGAGACGGCGCCAGGACAATTCGCAGGCCACAACGCGCTCGGTCGGATCCTCCTGGAGACCGGCGACGTTGCCGGAGCCATTCGAGAGCTGGAGACCGCGATTGAACTTGCTCCGATGGCTCCCGAGAATCGGCTGCCTCTTTCGAGCGCGTACCTGAAGGCCGGCCGAAAGGAGGACGCGCTCCGGGAGCGTGCCGAATACCAGCGGCTCTCCGAATTGAAACGGAAGGCCGACAGGGAGCTGGAGAAACGAAGCATGGTCCCGTCCCAGGACCCGAAGCGCTAGCCCGGGTCTCGCATCAGGGTCCGTTGCGCCCCACCGCTCAGGGCCTTTTCGTGCGTCTGCTTTCTGCCTATACTCTCCCTTTTCGAAGGGAGTCTGGCATCGTGCCGATTCAGGTGCTCGTCACGCGCGACTTCGAACAGATGAGCGAAGTCGCCGCCCTAAGGATCCGTCGGCGTCTGCAGCGGTTGGAACGGGAGAAGAGGGAGATCGTGCTGGGTCTGGCGACCGGCAATTCGCCGACCGGTGTCTACGCGCGGCTCGTGGAGGCGGCCAACCGGAAGCGGCTCGACAGCAGACGTTGGCGGACCTTCAACCTCGATGAATATGTCGGCCTGCCGAACCCGCCCGGTGGCTCCGCCCCACACCCCTCGAGCTTCCGCCATTTCATGGAGCGGCATCTCTTCGGTCTCCTCGAACGGCGGCCCGAAGCCACCTTCGTCCCGGAGGGCGAGCGCGTCGACGTAGCTCGATTCGTCCGGGAGCTGGATTCCCATTCCGAGGACTGGGAGCGCCGGGGCGAATCGAGCGGAAAGGCGATCGTGATCCGCCCGCATCCGAGCTCACCCTACCTGGATTGGCTGCGCAGCGAAATCCTGGAGCAGTATGGCCTCCGGATACGCCAGGCAGGGGGCATCGATCTCCAGATCCTGGGGGTCGGCGGCCGCGGTCATGTGGCTTTCCATGAAGCCGGCATCCCTTTCGAACTCGGAGGTCTGCTGCTCGTGGAACTCGACCGGGTGACCCGGGAACACGCGGTCAGCGACGGCTACTTCACCAGCCAGGACGCATGTCCGCGCTTCGCCCTCACGATGTCTCTGCAGCTGGTCTTCGAGGCTCGTGAGGTAATGGTCCTGGCGAACGGGCAAAGGAAGATTGCCGCCGTCAGCCGGTCGCTGCTCTGCGAGCCGGACACCGCCATGCCCATGTCCTACGCGCAGTTCTACGCCCGTGAGGGTGGACCCGTGACGTTCGTCCTGGACCAGGTCGCTGCCGAAGGTCTTTTTTCGTCACCCGGAGATCTCGAACGAAGGGGAATCGAGCTGACGGACCTGCGCTAGAGCGAGGCGTCGACTAGTTTACGATTTGGCGCGCAGCCCGCGGCGCGGGCTGCGGAAACCGCAGCGTCAGCAGCGTCAGAGCCGGAACGCAGTGAGGGTGTCACCAAAGCCCGGTAATTGTGTCCCGACCGTTCCCGCGAAAACCGCCGGGCTGCCGCGGGTGTTCGTCCGGCGTGGAAAGCCGGGTGTTTGACGGCCGTGCAGGGGGGTCCCTCACTTCGTTCCGGCTCTGATGTGCGTCCTCCCGTCCTCCCATCCTGCACGCCTGTGAATCAGTACACACCGGTCTGAATCTCTGCGAGGATCTGGTGATGGGTCCGCACTTGTCCGCCGTGCTCCGCCCGGAATCTCACGGCGGCGTCCCTCGATGCGAAGGCGATCACGCTCGGAAGGCACCGGTCCCACGTTCGTTCGTACTCCATTCCGGCCTGATCCTTCATGATCTCTTCCTGCGTGCAACAGGGGTGGACGGAGCTGCCTTCGACATAGACGGCCTCGTCCGGATCCAACCTCTTGCCGGAGTCATAGTCCGTCACCTGGACCGACTGGACGTCTCCGCCGTTCTGCTGGAAGCGCAGGCCGCAGCGAGGACAGCAGAGCTCGACCGTTTTCCCGTCTTCCAGTGTGACGAAGTAGGACGTCGCCCGGTGAATCGGCCTCTCGCAGACGGGGCACAGCTGCTCCTGGGCGGGCCAGAAGTAGTAGGCCAGGCCGCCGGCCAGGGCAAGGATGATCGCACATGCAATGATCTGTCGGACCAAGGGGTCACCTCGTGGGGATGAGTTCCCGTTTCAATCGATTGTAATACGCTTCGTCCAGCGGCTCCTTCAGTTCGAAACGGTAGCGACGGGTCCGCAGGAGGTCCTCGCCGTCCTTTTCGTAGACTTCGAGCTCGAGGTCGAAGAGTCCGGTCGACCAGATGCTTACCACTTCTTTGTCGCGTCTCCAGGTTCGCGCGTCCTCCTTGTGATCGGTCGTGTAGACGATCCAGTCCCGGCTGAACTCGAGGATCCCCTCGCAGCCGCCGAAGGTATGCAGGTGCTTGACCGGTATCCGGTAGTCGGCCTCGATCTTCCTCGGAACGCGATCTACGAGGGGACGAGGTTCGTTCCGGCGGATGACCGTGAACAGCTGGTCGGTCAGGCCGCCGGCCTCCGGGTCGAGAACCGTGAAGTCCCAAGGCCGGTCGCGACCGAGCAGCCACTTCTGGTCCTGATAGGTCAGGATGGAGAAGCGATCGGCGGAGAGGCGGTCGACGGTCTGGATGTCGGTCCAGGACCAGTCGCGGCTGTGTTCGTCCTTGTCGTCCGAGTGATACCGGATTCCGTCCGAGGCGATCGTGAGCTCGCCCGTACAGCTGCCCCACGGGTCATGATCGTGTCGCACGTGCAGGCTCTCGGCGGCGAGCGAGGAGCCCGAGAACCCCACCAACGCGATGGACAAAAGCACGAACCTATTCAGTTGCATCCACTTCTGCTTCCACATCTTTGACTTCCCATCCCTTCCACAGGTAGTAAATGACCGGATAGACGCCGAGGGTGAGGATCACCGACGTGATGATGCCGCCGACCATGGGGGCGGCGATGCGCTTCATGACGTCGGCACCCGTGCCGTGGCTCCACATGATCGGAATCAAGCCGGCCAGGATTACGCTCGCCGTCATGATCTTGGGCCGCACACGGGTGACGGCGCCCTGGAAGATAGCGTCGATGAGCTCCTTTCGCCTTCGCATCCGTCCGTCTCGGACAGCCTCTTCGTACGCGACATCCAGGTACAGGAGCATCACGACTCCCGTCTCCGCCGCCAGACCGGCCAAAGCGATGATCCCGACCCAGACGGCGATGCTCAGATTGTAGTTCAGCAGGTAGAGCAGCCAGAAGGTGCCGACCATGGAGAAGGGAAGGGCGAAGAGCACGATCACGGTCTCCATCACCGACCGGGTGTTCAGGTAGATGATCACGAAGATGATCATCAGGGTCATGGGGACCACATACATGAGCCGCTGCTTGGCGCGCTGCATGTATTCGTACTGACCGCTCCAGACGATGTTGTAGCCGGCCGGCATCTCGACCTGCTCGGCGACGGCCCGACGAGCCATGGCGACATACGTCCCCACGTCCACATCCGAGATGTCGACGTAGATCCAGGCATTGGGCCGCGAGTTTTCCGTCTTGATGGCCGGCGCCCCCTTCTTGATCCGGATGTGCGCGAGGTAGCCGAGAGGCACCTGGGCGCCCATCGGCGTCGCGACGAGGATGTTCTCGAGGTCCTGGATGTTGTCCCGTAGTTCCCGGCTGTAGCGGACATTGACCGGATACCGTTCCAGGCCTTCGACCGTGGTCGTCACGTTCATACCCCCGATGGCGGACTGGATCACGTCCTGCACGTCGCCGACCGTCAGCCCGTAGCGGGCCAGGGCTTTGCGGTCGATATCGAAATCGAGGAAGTTCCCGCCCATGACGCGCTCGGAGTAGACCGAGAGCGTACCGGGCACGTTGCGGACGACCGCTTCGATCTCCTCGCCGAGATCCTGGAGCACGGAGAGCTCCGGGCCCGACAACTTGACGCCGACCGGCGTTTTGATCCCCGTCGAAAGCATGTCGATGCGCGTCTTGATCGGCATCGTCCAGGCGTTGGTGACCCCGGGGAACTGGATGGCCTCGTTCATTTCAGCGATCAGCTTCTTCGAGGTCATCCCGGGGCGCCACTGATCTTCGGGTTTCAACGTGATCGTTGTCTCGATCATGCTCAAGGGCGCCGGGTCCGTGGCGGTGTCCGCACGACCGATCTTCCCGAAGACCCGTTCGACCTCCGGGAAGGTCCGGATGATCTTGTCGGTCTGCTGCAGCAGTTCCCGGGCTTTGGTAATCGAGATGCCGGGAAGCGTCGTCGGCATGTACAGGAGATCCCCTTCCCACAGGGGCGGCATGAACTCCGATCCCAGCCGGGAGTAAGGGATGTACATGGAGCCCAGGGTCAGCACCGTGACCAGCAGGACCGTCCACTTCCACCGGAGCATGAAGTGAAGGATGGGATCGTAGACCCAGATCATGAAGCGGCTGATCGGGTTCCTTTCTTCGGAGCGGATCTTTCCCCGGATCCAGTAACCCATCAGGACCGGGATCAGCGTCACGGCCAGAACGGAAGCCGCCGCCATGGAGTAGGTCTTGGTAAAGGCCAGCGGTTTGAACATCCGTCCTTCCTGTGCCTCGAGCGTAAAGACCGGAGCGAAGGAAACGGTGATCACGAGCAGCGCGAAGAAGAGAGTCGGGCCGACTTCCTTGGCAGAATCCGCGATGATCTGCCAGTGATCCTTCTTCCCCTTGTCGTGTTCGAGATGCTTGTGGGCATTCTCGATCATGATGATCGCAGCATCCACCATGGCACCGATCGCGATGGCAATCCCTCCGAGCGACATGATGTTCGCGTTGATCCCCTGAGTGTGCATGACGATGAAGGCCATCAAGACGGCAATGGGGAGGGTGATGATGGCGACCAGTGCCGAGCGGAGGTGGAGCAGGAAGAGAATGCACACGAGCGCGACGGCGATCCCTTCTTCGAGCAGTTTCCCCCGCAGCGTCTCGACCGAACGCTCGATCAGGGCGGTTCGATCGTAGACGGGCACGATCTCGACATCCGACGGCAAGCCCTGCTTCAGCTCTTCGAGCTTCTGTTTGACTCTCTGGATGACGCCGTAGGCATTGGCGCCGTAGCGGACGACGATGATCCCACCGACGGTTTCGCCTTCTCCGTCCAGTTCTGCGATGCCCCGGCGGATGTCGGGGCCCACCTGGACCGTGGCCACGTCCTTCATCAGGATCGGAACGCCCGATCCGTCGACGCCCAGGACGATCTCCTTGATGTCCTCGGGGTTCTTGATGTAGCCAAGACCCCGGATCATGAACTCGGTCTCGGCCATCTCGAGCACTCTTCCGCCCACGTCGTTGTTGCTGCGCTGGACGGCCATCCGGATCTTGGAAAGGGGAATGTTGTAGGCTCGAAGCTTGTTGGGATCGACCGCGATCTGATACTGCTTGACGAAGCCGCCGACGCTGGCCACCTCCGAGACACCCTCGACCGACGTCAGTTCATACTTCAGAAACCAGTCCTGGAGGCTGCGCAACTGCGACAGGTTTCTGGTTTTCGACTTCAGGGCATACATGTACGCCCACCCGACCCCGGTCGCATCCGGCCCCAGGGTGGGCGTGATGCCCTTGGGAAGCCGGCCGGAGACGTAGTTCAGGTACTCGAGGACGCGGCTGCGGGCCCAGTACATGTCCGTGCCGTCCTCGAAAATGATGTAGACGAACGAGAAACCGAAGAAGGAGTAGCCGCGCACGGCCTTGGCATAGGGAACGGCCAGCATCTGGGTCGAGATCGGGTAAGTCACCTGGTCTTCGACGACCTGGGGCGCCTGACCCGGATACTCCGTGTAGATGATGACCTGCACGTCGGACAGATCCGGAATAGCGTCCAACGGCATATTCTGGAGGGAGTAAACGCCCCAAAGGATCACGAAGACCGTCGCCAGCAGGACGAAGAACTTGTTCTTGATGGACCAGTCGATGATTTTCTCGAGCATGAAGATCAATCCTCAGTCGCCGGTTGCATATCCTGCATGTCTTCGGATTTCTCCAGTTTCTCCGCCGCGGCGCTCTTCTTCGCCACCATCTTCCGAATGGCTTCCTTGAGATTGCTTTCCGAGTCGATCAGGAACTGGGAGGATACGACGATCTCTTCGCCTTCCTTCAACCCCTGTTTGACCTCATAGAGGCCGCTGCCGTTCAGGCCCAGCGTGACGTCCCGGACCTCGAACTCCCCGTTGCCGCGACTCAGAACGATGACGTTGCGCTCGCCGCTGTGGATCACGGCCTCTTCCGGAACCGTGATGACGTTGTGAGCGGAGGGCACGTCGAAGGTCACGTTGACATACATGTCCTTCTTGAACTCGAGCCCCGGGTTCGGAAGGGAGAGGGAGACCCTCATCGTGCGCGTCTTGTCATCGAAATAGGGGTAGATGTACCGGATCCTTCCCCGGAATTTACGGCCTGGCTGATACGGGAATTCGAGCGTTGCAGGCTGACCTGTCTTGAGCCACGGGATCTGGTTCTCGAAGATGTCCGCCTCGACCCAGATCGTCGAAAGATCGACGATCTTGTAGAGATTCATGCCGGCTTTCGCGTGCATCCCTTCCAGCGCCTGATCCATCTTCTCGACCACCATCCCGGTCACCGGCGAGACGACGCTCAGGGTGCGAAGAAGTTTCCGGGTCTTCTCCAGTTCTGCAATCTGATCGTTCGGAATGTCCCAGTAGGCGAGCCGCTGACGGGAGGATTCCAGCAGGGACCGGGCCCGTTCTTTGATGTCGGGATAGGGGCTCGTGCTCAGTTTCTCGGCGTAGTCGAGGGCATCGAGATATTCCTGCTGGGTGGTGACCAGTTGCGGGCTATAAATCTCGAAGAGCTTCTGTCCCTTCTTCACAGGCTGCCC
The DNA here is from genome assembly GCA_963823995.1 of uncultured Acidobacteriota bacterium. Taxonomy (GTDB): domain Bacteria; phylum Acidobacteriota; class UBA6911; order RPQK01; family JAPXNP01; genus JARRKC01. Next base: position 717,438 of record CAWGNQ010000005.1, on the reverse strand, counting down.
GACGTAGTTGATATAGACCTTCTCGATCCAGCCGTCGTATTTCGTGTTCACCCAGTGGACTTGTTCGTCGTTGTAGGTGACGTTTCCGACCGTTCGGATCGTGAAAGGGATGTCCTGACGCTTGACCGGGGTCGTCTGCACGCCGATGTTCTGGACGAAGGTCGGATCAATCTTGATCGTGTTGGCGGACGACCCCTCTCCGGCGGCTTCGTCGGCATAGACCGGGACCAGATCCATGCCCATCGGCGATTTCCCCGGCTTGTCCGAGGTATAGGTCGGATCCATCGGCGCGCGCCAGTAGAGGATCTTTCGCTCACCTTCGCTCCGGCCTTTTCCTTTCTGGCCGGCTGCAGTCTCTATGGCTTGTCCTCCGGTCGAGCCTTTCAGCGGAATCAGGTCCATTCCGCAGATGGGGCAAGTTCCCGGATGATCCTCGACGACCTGAGGATGCATCCCGCAGGTCCAAAGCTGTCCCTCGGCAGACTCCGAGGCTGCCTCTTCGGGTCCGTGGACGAGTCCGGCGACGGAATGGTGGAGGCTGTCCGCCCACCCCCAGCGGTAGGGGTTGACCAGAACGACTCCTGCCATGCCGATGCCGACCATGAAAGGACACGAGACTCAGTAAGATTCCCTTTTTCATGGCTTTGTTCCTTGACTATCTCGGGAATTTCGTGCCGACCGCTCGCTCCAGACTGAGCCAGGGACTTGAGATAGTCTGCGTGGTATCGTGCTCGCAGCAGCCTTGTCTGGAGCAGGAACCGTTCGCTGTCGAGCAGGTCGAGCGCTCCGACCTGCCCGGTCTCGTAGGCCGACTCCGTCGAGCGAAGCGCCTGTTCCGCCTGCGGAATCAAAACGCCTCCGTACAGATCGATCTGCTCTCCGAGTGTCTGAAGCCGCAGGACCTGATCCCGAATGTCGAACTGCATCTTGTTGCGTAGGTTCACGTACCGTCCTTGTTGGCGGACAGCGTTTCGGCAGCCTCGACCACCCCGGCCCGGTACTTGTCCCGATGGATCGGGATGTTGATTCCGATCGAAAAGTTGTAAGCGTTCTTGCCGTTGTCGGGCGGAGGCGCCAACAGACCGGCCGGATCCTCCCGACCCTCCACATTGATCATGCCCGCACTGAGTGTCAGATCCGGCCAGTACTGCTTCCTGGCCAGGTCGATGGCCCGCTCGCTCTTCTCGATCCGGGCCAGCGAGGCCCTCAGTTCCTGTCGGTGGTCTTCCCCCAGTGCGTAGAGCTTCGGGAGGTCGAGTGCCACCTTGGGCAGTTCGGACTGAGCCGTCACGGCGATCGGCGACTCCGGGGCCAGGTCCCGCAGCGTATTCAGCCGCGCCACGAGTGAGCCCCGCTGCTGATCGAGCATCTTCGTTCGATCGACCAGCCGGGTGAGCTCGGCCTGGATCTTGATGACGGCTTGCTGCAGACCGCCGCCGGTCGAGTAACGCGACTCGGCCAGCCGCTCGTAGTGGTCGAGCAGGGATTGTTCCTCCGCCGTGATGGCGAGCGCCCGATCGATGTAGACGAGTTCATAGTAGGTCTGCTTGGTCCGGTCGATCAGTTCCCGCTGCATCGCCCTGTACGTCTCGTACTGGGCCGCGGCTTCCTTGACCGCCATCTGTCCCTGAAGGTCGAGCTTTCCGAACCAGGGCAGCTTCTGGCTGATCATCAGTGAATTGACCTGCGGCCCCACGCGTGTCTCGACGCTGCGCATGAACTGCGTGTAGCCGAGCACCGGGTCCGGAAGAGCCGTGACCTGGGGGACCTTCTGAAGTGACGCCCGGTAGCGCGACAGGGCCTCCCGAAGCTCGGGATTCTGGTCCAACGCCTCCTGAATGTACCGACCGAGCTGCGGGCTGTCGGCGAAGTAATCGGTCTGCGGGGCATCCGCTGGATCCCCGGCCCACAGGTTCGGACTCGGCCAAGATCAGGCAGAATCCGAGGAGCAGAATCCGGGTTCTGAGATGATTCAATCCGTTGATCACGTTTCGCATGGGGTAGGGTTCCGTACTTGGAGGTCCGACATCTACATTCCACCGCCCATTCCGCCTCCCATGCCGCCGCTGTTCTGCCACTGGCCGTAATGCCGGGTCGGGATCGAGGTGAGGACACCGTCTACGATCAGGGTGGAAAGAAGCGTCGGACTCGTAGATCGATTCATGTTTCACCGTCTCTGTTGATTTCAAAAGGATCGCGATTCGGGTTGAGTTGCTGCACCCATCCTCGGGACGGTTGCATCAGACAGACCCCTCATCGCCCTCGTTGTCTGCGCTGGGCGAGCAGGCGTCTCGACCAGCGTCACTCACTGATTAGCAAAAGCAATGCCAAACCTCGTTCCTGAGGCTCCTCCAAACACGCAACCTGCGCCATCACGCCGGGTTGGAGTTGCATCCCGGATCGAGCGACCTCCCAATCGGCCTCAATGAGCGAGGCTCGGGTGATTGAAATGATACACATCGTTGATCCATTTCAAGCAGCTCAGCCCTTGCGCCGAGCTGCCGTCCTTCTCGGTTCCGGGCGACTGCGGTCTTTTCGCCGAGGAGCCGTGGATTGGCGTCGGATTTGCTGAAGAACAACCAGGGAGTTCGTCGTCCCGACGGCGAGCCGTTCCGGTGAGGGAATGAAGAGAGCAAGGATTCCAATGGTCGACGACGGCCCGTCGTTTCACTCTGATTTATCGCAGGCCGTCGTACGATCTCGAAGCAGGCAAGGAGCCCGGTCTATGAGTCGAAAGTGGTCGAGCAGGGATCTGCTTTGCTGGGCATTCTGCCTGGCCGGAGTTCTGCTCGTTTCGGTGCTGCACTTCATCAGCCCCATGAGTCGGCTCGAGCTCCATGACCTGTACGAACATCTTTACTACATACCGATCCTGCTGATCGCCTTCTGGTATGGCGTCGGGTCCGGCCTGGCGATAGCTCTGTTCGTAAGTCTGGTCTATCTGGTGCACATTGTAACGGGGCTCGGGCAATATGAGCTGCTCGATCCGCTATCCCACCTGGTTCTCTATAACTTCATGGCGCTGCTCGTGGGATCGCTTTCGGGCAGGCTCCAGAGTCAATTGCGACGCACGCAGGCCATCTCCTCGGAACTTGCCGAAGCGTATGCCGAGCTGAAGGCGACGACGCACAGCCTGCGGCGGGCGGACCGGTTGGCGGCTCTCGGCCAACTCAGCGCCGGGATCGCTCACGAGATTCGCAATCCGCTGGCGTCGATCAAAGGAGCCGTCGAGATTCTGTGTGCAACGGGTCCGACGGCTGAGGAGAAGAAGGAATTTGGCGACATCGTTCGACAGGAGGTGACGAGGATCAACAATCTGATCGCAGAGTTTCTCCGCTTTGCTCGTCCACCCGAGCCCAGGATCGAATCGAAGGACATTCACGACCTGGTGAACGCCACCATCAGTCTGGTGGAGGGCCTGGCATCGAGACGAAAGCTGAAGATCGTGCGCCGGTGCTCCTGCACGACGGGTCGAGTCTCGGCCGACGAGGACCAGATCCGTCAGGTGGTCCTGAATGTCCTTCTCAATGCAGTGGAGGCCATGGAGGAGGGGGGGATTCTGACTCTCGTGTGTTCCGAGGATCCGAACTCCAATTCGGTGATCGTTGAGGTGTCGGACACCGGTCCGGGAGTCGAGGACGGGAAGTTGGAGCGCATTTTCGACCCTTTCTTCACGACGAAGGCGCAGGGAACCGGCCTCGGTCTGTCGATAGCAGATCAGCTCATTCGGAATCATGGAGGCGGGATCACCGCCAGGCGGAACGAGACGGGTGGACTCACCGTGGCACTCCGCCTTCCCAGCCCGGCCGAAGACCAGGATGGGGTTCCATTTGCCATCTAGGCGGAAACCTCAAAATAAGAGAGCGTCCTCCGGGTTTATGCCCCAGTATCCATCCTTTCTGGTAGAGTGAAAGTAACGGTCACATCAGGAAAAAGGGAGGAGTCTGACTATGAAACGATGGGCATTGCCAGCCGTAGCCGGCTTCATCTTCGTGCTTGGTACCTGCTTCGGGGCCACCCAGCCGCCAAAGACCTCGGATGATCATTCCTATGAGGGGGTCGCAGTGTGCGGAATGTGTCACAGATCCGAAAAGCAGGGGGATCAGCTGCGGATCTGGCAGGACAGTCTGCATTCTCATGCCTACGAAGTGCTCAAGAGCGAAAAGTCCCAGCAGATTGCCAAGGAAAAGGGAATTCAGGGAGAACCGTGGGGCTCGGATGCGTGTCTGAAGTGCCACGCAACCGGATACAATATCGATCCCTCACGTCTCGGCAAGCGCTTCAAGATCGAAGATGGGGTGCAGTGCGAAACCTGTCACGGACCGGGTTCCGACTACAAGTCGATCAAAGTGATGAAGGACGAGCAGGAGGCCGTTGCGAACGGCTTGATTCTCTACAAAGACAATCCCAAGGAACTGTGCGTGGGGTGTCACAACGAGGAAAGCCCGACCTTTTCCTCCTTCGACTTTGACCAGATGTGGAAGAAGATCAGCCACCCGGTTCCCAAGTAGTGTGAGCACCCTTGTGTGTTCCGATGTCGAAGCTGCGCTTCGCGGCACCGGAGAGGGCTGCCCTGAAGCACCGACGTCCGAGTCGGCATGATCCGGAACGGTTCCAGCCGACTAGAGGCGGATGTTGCGGAGCCTCAGTGCGTTTCCCACGACGGAGACAGAACTGAAACTCATGGCGGCCGCGGCGATAATCGGGCTCAGGAGAATTCCGAAGAAGGGATAGAGCACACCGGCCGCGATGGGGACACCGATCGAATTGTAGACGAAGGCGAAGAAGAGGTTCTGACGGATGTTGCGCATCGTCGCGTGGCTGAGCATGCGGGCCTTTGCAATGCCGCGCAGGTCCCCCTGCATGAGAGTGATCCCGGCGCTTTCCATGGCCACGTCCGTACCACTGCCCATGGCGATGCCGACATGGGCCTGGGCGAGAGCCGGAGCGTCATTGATGCCGTCACCTGCCATTGCCACCTTTCTTCCTTCAGCCTGAAGCCTTTGGATCACTTCGTTCTTCTGATCCGGAAGGACTTCGGCTTCGATCCTGTCGATGCCGAGCTTTCGGGCGACGGCCTCAGCCGTCATCCGATTGTCTCCGGTGAGCATGATGATCTCGATCCCGTCGTCATGGAGCAGCCGGACGGCCTCCGGTGTCGACTCCTTGATGGGGTCGGCAACGCCGAGCAGGCCGGCAGGCTTGCCGTCGATGGCGACGAACATCACGGTCTGTCCATCCTCGCGCAGTGAGGTCGCCTTTTCAGAGAGCGCCGAGACGTCCACCGAAAGATCCTCCAGCAGACGCCGGTTTCCGAGCGCCACCTGACGGCTCTCCACAGTGCCCAGCACACCTTTACCCGTGGCCGACTCGAAGTCCCGTGCTTTGGCCGGCGTCACACCGCGGTCCTTTGCGCCCTCGACAATGGCGGCTGCCAGGGGATGCTCGCTGCCCGCTTCGATCCCGGAGGCCAGCCGCAGGAAGTCGGTTTCGTCCCAGCCCTCTTCGGCCGACACGGTAACGAGTCGGGGCCGGCCTTCAGTGAGCGTGCCGGTCTTGTCGACGACGATCGTGTCGATCTTCTCCAGGACTTCAATGGCTTCGGCGTGCTTGATCAGAACCCCGCTCTGCGCCCCCTTTCCGACTCCGACCATCACCGACATCGGCGTGGCCAGCCCAAGGGCACAGGGACAGGCGACGATCAGGACGGCCACGGCGTTGACCAGTGCATAGGCGAAGGCAGGGCGCGGTCCCCAGATCGACCAGACCACGAACGTAATGACTGAAATAGTGACGACGATGGGAACGAACCAGGCCGCCACCTGATCGGCCAGCCTTTGAATCGGAGCACGGCTGCGCTGGGCTTCGCTCACCATCTGGACGATGCGGGCCAGTACGGTCTCGCTACCGACCTTCTCGGCCACCATCAGGACGCTTCCGGTCTGGTTGATCGTTGCCCCGACGACCTCGTCGCCGGGCGCCTTTTCGACTGGAATCGGCTCTCCAGTGATCATCGATTCGTCGACGGTCGTCCTGCCCTCGACCACTTTCCCGTCCACCGGCACCTTCTCGCCCGGCCGCACTCGGAGCCGGTGTCCGATTTCAACCTGGTCCAGCGGTATGTCGACTTCCGAGTCGTCCTCGCGCACCAGCCGGGCCGTTTTGGCCGCGAGGCCAAGCAGGCCCCTGATCGCTCCACTGGTCGAGCGGCGGGCCCGGAGTTCCATGACCTGGCCGAGCAAGACCAGGGTCACGATGACGGCCGCCGCCTCGAAGTAGACTGGGACCGCACCTGCTTCTCCTCGAAAGGCTTGAGGGAAGATGTTGGGTGCCAGCGTGGCGACCACGCTATAGAGCCAGGCGACGCCGGTGCCGAGAGAGATCAGCGTGAACATGTTCAGGCTCATACGCCTGATCGAGTGATAGCCCCTCTGGAAAAACGGCAACCCGGCCCAGAGCACGACCGGGGTCGCCAGCATCAGTTCGATCCAGTTGGAGACCTGCTGCGAAATGAGGGATCGAATCGGCAGCCCGATGTGGTCGCCCATGGCAAGAAGCAGCAGCGGCGCCGTCAGGACGACGCCGACCCAGAATCGACGCGTCATATTGCGAAGCTCCGGATCCTCCTCTTCGGCTTCTGCCGAGACGGTGGTTGGCTCGAGGGCCATCCCGCACTTCGGGCAGCTGCCCGGTTCGTCCTCGACGACCTCCGGATGCATGGGACAGGTGTACTGAGTCTTCTGAGCGGAGATCTTCGGGTGCTTCGGTTCCAGGGCCATCCCGCATTCCGGGCAGCCTCCAGGAGCATCCTCTTCGACTTCCGGATGCATGGGACAGGTGTAGACCTGATCGGAACCGTCCCGACCCGAGCGGTCCTTTGGGTGTGAATGGGGATGACGGTGATCGCCGACCGTTTTTTCGCGGGCGTTCTCCTCCAGGTAGCGTCTCGGCTCTTTTTCGAAGGCTTCGAGGCAGGAGCGGCTGCAGAAGTAGTAGGTCGAGCCGCCATAGTCTGAATGGAGCTCGCTGTTGTTCGGATCGACGTCCATTCCACAGACCGGGTCTTTCGGAAGGGTCGTCGGTGTTGTACTCGTCTTTTCGAACATCGGTGAACTCCTTGTCACCCCTTGAATTCTGGCAGGGCCCGTCAATTTTCGGGGGCGGGCGCCGATATCGAGATCGGCGCCCGGAGTGACTGAGTGAGGGGGAAGAGCCTCCCGCCGGTGTCGCGAAAGGAGACTCTACTCAGTCACCACTCTTACTGGTCTTACTGGATCAAATCGTTCTTCATTGGATCAATTCACCGCAACCGGCCATGGCTTGACCCGCATAGGGATTCTGCGTCGTCTCCATCGATTGTACCCAGCCTCTCTGCTTCATGCTGCAAAAGTAGCGGTAATACTGGCCCTTTTCCGCATGGAACTGATTCAAATAGGACAGGAGCGGCTTGCTCAGTTCAAAGAAACTGTCTCTCGCTTCTTCGAGATTCGAATCGTGGAAGCCCCGGGAAGCTACTGTAATCTGGGTGAGCAGTCGCTGAATCTCAGGGTCATTTGCGCGTATGGACGAGGCTTTCCGGGCGATGGCCTGCGCAGCAGCGGCCGTCCCCTCCGTCGAATCCTGAGCGAGCGCGATGTGGATCTTGAAATATTCCTTGAGAATTCCGTCGATCGATTGGTCCACGGGGCCCGCCCACAATGTTCCGCCCAGCAGAAGTCCCACCAAAACCGTCAAGCGTGCTTTCATCAGGTCTCTCCTCGTTTGCGTTCCCGGTTCTCAGATTGAACGTGACAGCGTTCACTGCCGTCTCGCCGATGGAGACAGCAAGCGGGGTGCCAATCCGGGAGTCATCTCCGGGAAGAGCCAAGAAGCCGCTGTTTTTCAATGGCTTAGGGTTGTGCTTCCGCAGGGCTCGACGGCCGCTCCTATCTGTAATCGAACTGAACTGTTGCATATACATCAGTACGCTGTCCGATTTCCATCAGAGCACTGGTTCGACATTCGCCAATTTACGGTCGTGCCGACTGCGTCTGCCGGTGCATCATCATCATTGAAAGCGCTTGGTCGTGAACGTAGTTTCTCTCGTTGATCAGGTTCTCGAGCATCGTCTGCATCATCTGGATCTTCTGGGCATCCGTGGTGGCAGCCTGTAACTTCTCGAGGTCTTCGGACAGCTGCTGGTCGGTTTTCTGGACGCGCGTTTGAATCGCCTCGCGCTGTTGCATCATCTGGCGGTGCCAGGCGTTATCGTCGTTCCGGTTCATCATGCCCGAATGGTCGTTTTCGCCGTGCATGCCCATGTGGCCGGAATGCATGGTGTGGCCATTTTGCGTCATTCCGCTATTCATCATTCCGCCATTCATCATTCCGCCGCCGTACATCATCCCCGATCCGGACATCATCATCGGGAACACCTGGTCGTGCAGATAGTTTCTCTCTTCGATGAGGTTCGTGAATATCGTCTGCATGATCTGAACCTTCTGGTCATCCGTCTTGGCGGCCTGCAGTTTTTGAAGGTCGTCGGCCAGTTTCTCGTCGGTGGCCTGAATCCTTGACTGCATCTGTTCGCGCTGCTGCATCATCTGCTGGTACCAGTTGTTGTTCCGGTCCTGCATCGCGCTGTTTTGATTCCCATTCGTCGTTCCGGACTGATTGCCCTGCATCATCGTACCTTGGGCAAGTGCAAATACCACGCTCAGCAGGAAAATGCCCGCCAACGCGGAGAATAATCGTACTTTCTTGCTCATCTCAATCTCCTTGATTCAAGAGTTGGAAGTTGTAAGCACTATAGTGCTGATTCTGTTTTTCACCTTTACGAACACACCCCTTCTCAACGCAAACGGCGTTCCAGAGAAAGATTTGCCTGCAGGGCCGGCGGTTTGAGCGATTGCCTGCTGGATTTGCCGCGTCTGCTGCGTGAGATGCGGCAGGCGCCGTGCAAGCCTGTCGCTAAGAGTCAAGCCCAGGCAGTATGGCGCAAGGTCCTGGAGCTCGGATTATCCCGGGTATTCAGAACCCCGGGGATGGTCCTTACACGGATCCGATGTGGAAGCTGCTGATTGGGACCATCATTCCCCGATGGCTGTGCATCCATGGCCATTGGGCCCACATAGTGCCGACGATCACCAGTCCTACGATTCCGATGACGATCAGGATGATGCCGAGAATTAGGAGGCGACGGTCTCTCACGAGTGTCTCCTTCCTTCCAGCAGGTCCTCCTTCATCTGTTCAAACTGATCGCGGTTGATTTCACCTCGTGCATAACGCTGCTTGAGAATATCCAAGGGCGTCTCGCGGTCTGAACCACGGCCCGGACGGCGCAAGGGAAGATTGTCTCCGCCCGAGAGAAGCCAGACGACGACCAAAGCGATGCCCACGAGGACCAAAAGGGAAAAGAACCCACCAAGAAACATGATGACGAACTCCTTCTATTTTTAAGCGATGCTCCGTTGGATTCGATGATCCGCAGAGAATTTTGCAGTGAAGATCACATCGATGGATGAGTCGATGTGTCCCGGCGAGGACAACAGGTAGAAGCATCACTCTGCGTTTCTATGTTTACATCATTATCATATATGTTCCGTATTGAATGATGCAAGAAGCGCTCCAGAAAGCTCGTCCGCTCCGTCTCGATGAACGAAACGGGTGAGCAGCCCGAAGAGGCCGTAGCAGTATTCGAGAGCCCGGGGCAGGGAGCGCTCCGGGAAGGGCCGGCGGATGGGAACACTCAGCCCTGTCGGGGCTCGTTAACCGGACGCCGGGGCGCGTGATGAACCTCTCTACTCGACGAGAGGCTCCGGACTAACGACGGGCAGCGGATGAAACGGGGGTTAGCGTCGCAACTCCTCGTCGAGTTGCTGACGGAAACGGTCGGCCATTTCCGGCTGTTCGGGAACTGTTGACTCGGAGTCCCCATCTTCTACCGGGGCGGACGGTGTTCTCAAGCGCCGGAACACGACGGCCACGACCAGACTGCCCATAGCCAAGGCTACGAAGGGCATGATCCAGCCCACCAGGTTGAAACCCTGTGCTTCGGGTGCCGCAAGAACGACCGCGCCATACTCCTTCTCGAATGCCGCCAGGACTTCCTGTTCGGATTCTCCGGATTCGAGCAGAACCGCGGCTTCCTTCTTCATTTCGGCCGCCTTACTGCATTCGCAGCTCGAAACGAGCATGTTGGAACAACCGCAGGTACACAGGATCTGGCTCGTCACATGTCGGACGGCGTCCGAGCCGGGATCGGCGCACAACTGCGCAATGGAGAACAGCGCAAGGACAATCGACAGCAGGTAGGTTCTTCTCACGTCGTCTTGCTTTCTGGAAAGTGGAGATCCGCTCAAACCAGCATACCAGTTTCGGTTTGGGAGGTTCCAATCGCGACCCATGGGTATTGTCGGTACACCCCATCCTGAGGGGAAGGGGCTTCCCGTTCCCGTTTCCCGTGTGGAAGGAGGCCGGCGTCAGGCCATATAGCCAACCAGCGCCGCCGCCGTTCAAGGGACGACTCGTCATGCCCTCACACCATTCGTCCTGAACACTTTGATAAAATTCATTTGCGAGCAGTCAGGCCGGTCACCGGAGGGGGCGATAAGGTCGAGACCGGATGGCGGTCGGATATGGGAGCCGGTCCCCGTGCTTGCCCCGCTCGAGTTCCAATCGATCGGGTGATCGAAATGCGCAGCATTTTTCTCGACGGAGTGCCCATGGATCCTGATCTCGGATTCTTCGAGCGGGAGCCTGTGGTTCAAGGAGCCGGAAATGAAGGTGCTTCGGGGTTTCGCCTTACTGTTTGTCGGACTGATGTTGTGGATGAACGCCTGCACCCGGGAGGAGGTGACCGCTCCGGGAGCGGTCACCGATGGCGAATCCGGAATGAGAGCGCCGGTGGCGTCTTTGCTGGGACCGGAGGTCGCACTTCACTATCTTGGGCATTCCGCATTCATCCTCAGGTTCGACAACGGAGTGACGATTCTGACCGATGACGGAGAGACTCGGTCTTACGGACCGAAGAGTCCCGTCCATGCCATTGGCGATGTTGAGCCGACGATCGTCATTTACGCGCACCATTACGCGGCGTCGACCCGGAGCCGCAGGTTTCCAGGCGCCCAGATCGTGTCAGGCCGGGACTGCACGCACGGGGAGATCGAAATCCGCGCCATTCCGGTCACGGAGGAGAGACCCGGCGACAACTATGGGTATCTGATCAGCTACAAAGGGTTCACGATCTTCTATGCCGGCGACTCTCAGGGAGACATGCTGGCCCTCGACAGACCGGATGTTCGAATGCGCCTGAAAGGTCAGTTGCCGGGTCAACTCGATCTTCTTTTGGTTCCGATCGACTGGAAACAGGACATCACGCTCCAGGCCGTGTCCTATGTCGAGTTTCTGAGACCGAAACGAGTCATTCCGATGCACTACTGGTCGCCCGAAGTAAAGGCGCGATTCCTCAACTCGCTGGAAGAGACGAACCGAGGCTATTACATCGTTGAATCGGATCGGCCCGATTACCGCATCTTCGTAACTCAACCGACGAAGGTCACTGAGGTCATCAGCCTGAACGCCGGTCCGGTGGTCGGGATCTAGATGATTTTCCAGGGAAATCCCGGAAAGCAGCTCGCGGAGACCCAGATTCCGGTTGATCGCGGGATAGATTCTTCCGGGTATCAGGCGGAGATCCTACTCCTTTGAGTCTGTTCTCCGGAGGGACTGGTAACCCTCACACCGGTTTCGTCCTCGTGCCAGTTCGCTCAATCAGGGATGAAACGCTTGCTGTGTCCGGCCTTTCGCCCGAAGGAGCACTTCGCGACGGGATTCGAAAGACCGAATTGTCCGGCCCGGGCGAGACGAAAAGTCAGAATGTGTGTCTGACTTCTATCCGTTTCAAACGCCGGAAAGCCGACCAACCAGAAGCTCAAGGAAGTGTTCCCGGTGGATGTCCAGCGCCACGTGGGCGTTGGGCTCGATGCGTTCGACGCCACCCAAGACCAGACCGTCCCCCAGACCTTCGGTATGAACTCGCCGATTGCGTCGATTCACGACCGTCTGTCCTCGCGTCAACTCTCCGTGCAGTTCCACATCGACGTGCAGGTGGTGCGTCTCGATCAGAGTCGGGTCGATGACGGCGGCCATGGCCGTCGCGTCGTAGATCGGGGTTCCCGGTTGATTCTGATTCCGGCTTCTATCGATGAGGAAGGCCAGAATGTCGGCGGCGAAGTCGTTCTGCGGACCGTGTGTGCTCCGAAGTTTCGCGAGGTGCTCCGGTCCGAACAGTGCGCTCCAACCGATTTCCAGGCCGATCATGGTCAGCGGCCAGCCGGCGCGGAAGACCGCCCTGGCTGCTTCGGGGTCGACATAGATATTGAATTCGGCCGCAGCCGTTACGTTTCCGCCGCCGATGGAGCCGCCCATGAGGACGACCTCCTGGACCCGTTCCACAATCTCGGGATCCCGCGACAGGGCCAGTGCCAGGTTCGTGAGCGGTCCCAGCGCCACCAGCGTGATCTCGTGCGGATTCGCCCGGACCCGTTCGACGATGAGATCGGGCGCGAAGCGGGGGTCGACCGTGCACCGTGGAGGGCCGAGCCGGGTATTGCCCAGTCCCTCGGGACCATGGATCCCCGCTCCGGCCGTGATCAGTTGCCCGGCCAGGGGCCGGTGAGCACCGCGGGCTACCGGAATCGCCATCCGATCGGCCAGCGAGAGGAGCTTCAGGGCATTGTTCACTCCCTGTTCGACGACCACGTTGCCCGCTACGACCGTGACCGCCTCGACCAGGAGCTCCGGCGAGTTCAACGCCAGCAGGATCGCAACGGCATCGTCCGTGCCCGGATCCGTGTCGATGATGATTCGCTTCGCCACGTTGGCCTTCCTCTCCGGCGACTCTCGCCAATCTTACGCCTGTTGCTTCTTCCTCCGACGGTGCCCCCTCTCTCAGCAAGATCGTCAGAGGCCGAGTATCCCGGGGGAACGGTCAAAACCTATTCACGAGAAAGATCCTCGAGCCGGAGCCCGGAAAGTTCCGAGTAGGGCTCGTCTTCCAGCGGATCCCGGTCGCCGTGGGCGACATGCTTCGGGAAAGCAGGGCATGAAGCTCGAGAGAGGCCAGGTTGGCGACCCAGATCAGTCCGGGCAGGTCGTTGACCATGCAGTAGTCGACAACCTTGCCGTCCCGGTGAGTGACCTCTGCGGTGGGCATCCACTCGGGCCGATGTCCCCCAGAACCTCCACGAGCAGACGATAGGGCTTCTCGGGTCCGGTGGGGACCAGATAGTAGGGACGGTCATAGTAAGCCGGATCTATCTTCTCGACGTCCACGAACTCCCGGATTTCGATCGCTCTGCTGCGCCTCGGAGCCAGAGAACGGATCTCCTCGTCGTCGACGATGACGTGCCGACCGTCCTGACTGCCACCGGCGACCGGCACGTGTGCCGTGGGTTCCGGGGAAATGCCGGTCTACTCTACAGATAGCAGGAGCGAGGGGAATTGTCGATCGACACGGATCGACACGGACGAACACGGACGAACACGGACGAAGGTGCCAGGGGCATTCGTAGATTCTTAGTTTGAAGCGTTAATAGTAAGTATGAGTTCCATGAAGCGCCGAGGAAACCGTCTGCCGACTCGAAGCCCTGCCGAGGGTGACCTTCTTATTCCGCCTCACGGCGGCTTTCGGAAGCTGAAGAGCTTTCAAATCGCCCGATTCATCTACGACCTCACGTTGCGGTTTTGTGACCGCTACATTCCTCGCTACAGCCGGACTCATGATCAGATGGTTCAGGCGGCCCGGTCGGGCGTCCAGAACATTGCCGAAGGCAGCCAGGCCTCCGGCACCTCCAAGAAGACGGAGTTGAAACTCACCAGCGTTGCCCGGAGTAGTCTCGAGGAGCTTCGACTGGATTTCGAGGACTTCCTCCGGCAGCGGAACCTGGCACCCTGGCCCCCGAACCACCCCGCTCTCCTGCGTTTCAAGGGAATGAGGTGCTTAGCGATGGACGAGCTGGTGCGCTGGGTGGAGAAGGAACGAGAGCTCAGCCAGAGAGCGGAGGGCCGAGGAAGGGCATACTCCTCCCAGGAACTCGTGGCCAACGCAGCGCTGTCTCTGCTCAATCTCTGCTGCTATCTCCTGGATCGCCAGCTGAAGCATCTCTCCGACTCCTTCGAAAATGAGGGCGGCTTTACAGAGCGCATGTATCGTTTTCGAACCAGGCGACGAAAACGGAATTGATGGTGGCACAGCTGTCCGCGAGCACCTGACCATGACAAGCCGTGTCCGTCCGTGCTTGTCCGTCCGTGTCCGTCCGTGTTTGTCCGTGTTTGTCCGTGTCCATCGCCACTTCGGATCTGTACGAGCGGCTCAATCGCTGGTAGGCTTCACCGGGTAGGAGAAGAAATGGGGAAATCAAGGCGTCGAGGATTCAGCGAAACTCGTGGAAATGTGAAAATGGGGGTTGCCTGGTACAGCGAGGTTGAGTGGGTCAAGCTCAAGACGGTTGCGGCAGATCCGAAGACGCGCGAAAAGACGCATGAAGCGTGGTGCCGCGCCTACGAAAAGGGAACCCGAATGCTCCACCACGCGGGGGCGGAGTGGGAGCGGGTTCCAATCCTCGCCGACGAACTCATCCGATGGTGTACCGAGCAGGGCCGCCCACTCGACAGCCGGGCCCGATCGGAGTACGCCGCCCTGAAGTTGCAGGAATCTGAAGGCACCTCGTCTGAATCCTGACCAGCGCTCAATGACCTCTGTAGAAGGCAGCGTTCGCATCCATGAACCGATCGACCATGTGTTCCAATACGCCTCGGACTGGCGTTGTTGGTCCGACTGGTTCGAGGGTGTCTCCGACTTCCGGCCCACCTCCACCGTCGTTCGAGGCAACGGTGCTCGTTTCCAATACAGGACCAGGGTCCTGGGCATAAGTGTGAACGTCGAGACGGAAATCCGAAACTTCGTCGAAAACAGCGGCTGGACCGGGGTCTCGACGAGCGGGCTCTACCACAAGACGCACTGGATTTTCCAGCCTTCGAACGGCTCGACGCTCTTCACCTACAAGCTCGAATACCGTCTGCCTGTGCCGTTGCTCAAAGGTGCCATGAAGCGCGAATGGAACCGCATCATCCGCCTGTCTCTTCAGAACCTCAAGGAGACCCTGGAAGTCTGAGCGCGACCCTTTCATTGAGGAGGCCCACGATGCGATTCGAACGACGCGATTTCTTGAGAATCTCCGGCCTGGGAGTGGCCGCAGGCCCGGCTGCCCTCGCCCGGCCGCGGACCGGAGGACAGAACGATCCGGCACGGAGATTCAACGGGGGCTACGGCGGCCCTTACCTGAACCGGCTTGCCTTCCCACTTGGGGGAATCGGGGCCGGAATGATCTGCTTGGAAGGAACCGGAGCGTTCTCCCACTTCTCACTGCGCAATCATCCCGACATCTTCAATGAACCGTGCACATTTGCCGCGTTGACCGTGGGCGGTCCCGGAGGGACGGCCAAGATCCTGGAGGGTCCGGTTCCGGATTGGAAGGTCTTCGGACTCGGGGGCACGGGAAACGGTGCGGCAGGCACCAGCTTCGGGTTCCCCCGATTCCAGGAGGCCTCCTTCGAAGCCCGATTTCCATTTGCGCAGGTGAAAATGGAAGATCCGGAAATGCCCGTACGAGCCGAGATCACGGCCTGGAGTCCCTTTGTGCCGGGGAAGGCCGATGACTCCAGCCTTCCGGTGTGCGGAGTCGAGTACCGATTCCTGAACATGTCCGGACGTCGTCAGGAGTTGAGCTTTTCCTACAACGCCAAGAACTTCATGGCGGTTGGCGATTCCGGACATTCCATCGTGTCCTGTGACGGGGGATTCGTTCTGAGACAGGAGGGATCCGCCGAAAGGCCCCAGGATGAAGGTACTTTTGCCGCCTTCGTCCTGGACGACTGGCCTATCGTCGACCACTGCTGGTTTCGAGGTGGCTGGTGGGACTCGTTGACGATGGCCTGGAGAAGCATCGAACGGAACCGGCCGGAATCGCGACCTCCGGTCGAGGGGCCGGCTCCCGGAGCTTCCCTCTACGTCCCATTCTCGCTCGGTCCGGGTGAGGATCGTCAGGTTCGGCTTCTTTTCGCCTGGTACGTTCCCCGGACCGCCCTGCGCTACGGCGACGATCCGGAAGGCACGCCGGAGCCGCCGGGCTGCTCGGGAGATCAATGCTGTCCGACCCGGAAATTCCACATTCCCTGGTATGCGGACAAGTTTCAAGGCATCGACGAATTGATCCGGCATTGGCGCGAACACTACACAGCCTTGCGGTCACAGAGCGCGCTGTTCCGAGACACTTTCTTCGACACCACCCTCCCGTCGGTCGTCACAGAGGCGATCGCCGCCAACCTGACGATTCTCAAGTCTCCGACGGTCCGGCGGCAGTGCGATGGCCGCCTCTGGTGCTTCGAGGGCTGCGGTGATACGTCGGGCTGTTGCCACGGTTCGTGTACGCACGTTTGGAACTACGCGCAGGCCATCCCGCATCTATTTCCCGGTCTCGAGCGCAGCCTTCGGGAGACGGAGTTTCACGAGAGCCAGAACGAGCGGGGCCACCAGACCTTTCGGTCGGCGCTTCCGATCCGTCAGGTCAAGCACAACTTCCATGCGGCGGCCGATGGTCAGCTCGGCGGCATTATGAAGGTGCATCGCGAGTGGCGGATCAGCGGCGACACCGAATGGCTGAGGGGACTCTGGCCCCAGGTCAAGGCGAGTCTCGATTTCTGCATCCGCACCTGGGATCCCAAGGGCAAGGGCGTTCCCGAGGAGCCGCACCACAACACGTACGACATCGAGTTCTGGGGCCCGGACGGGATGTGCACGAGCTTCTACCTCGGAGCCCTGACCGCCGCAATTGCCATGGGGGATGCTCTTGAGGATCAGGTCGACCGGTATCGCCGGCTGCTCGAGCGCGGACGAACCTACATGGAAAACCGGCTCTTCAACGGTGAGTACTTTGAGCAGGAGATCCGCTGGAAGGATCTGGAGGCGACCAATCCGATCGAGGCGTCGAAGACGAGCTGGTCGTCGGACTACTCACCGGAGGCGATCGAACTGCTCGAACGTGAGGGCCCCAAGTACCAGTATGGCAATGGCTGCCTCTCGGACGGCGTGCTCGGTTGTTGGATCGCCCGTATGTGCGGTCTCGGCGAAATCGTCGACCCGGCGAAGGTGAAGTCCTCGCTCGAATCGATCCACCGCTACAATCTGAAGCGGGACCTGAGTGACCATGTCAATCCGCAGCGGCCCTCCTATGCTCTTGGTCACGAAGGGGGGCTGCTCCTGTGCACCTGGCCGAAGGGAGGTGCGCTTTCACTCCCCTTCGTCTACAGCAACGAAGTCTGGACCGGCATCGAATATCAGGTCGCGTCGCATCTGATGCTGGAAGGAGCCGTCGATCAGGGGCTGGAGATCGTCGAGACCTGTCGCAAGCGTTACGACGGCACCATCCGCAATCCATTCAACGAATATGAGTGCGGGCACTGGTACGCGCGCGCCATGTCCAGTTACGGTCTGATCCAGGGGTTGACCGGGGTCCGTTATGACGCGGTCGAAAAGACCCTCTTCATCGACTCGAAAATTGGAGACGACTTCCGTGCGTTCTTGAGCGTCGATGGAGGATTCGGAACGGTCGGCCTACGTTCGGGCAAGCCGTTCCTGGAGGTCAGATCCGGCTCCATCGATGTCCGTCAGGTTTCGGTCTCCGGCCGGCTCGAAGAGCTCTGATCGAGCCATCTCCGGCTTCGACGGCTTCTGATGAAGAAGCAATGAGCTGGAACGACTGATCGACATCTTCGGTTTGGATTGAGTCCTTCCGCCTGCACTCTGCGTCATTCACTCGTCGTCTCTCTCCAGAATGCATGCGAAACAAGCTGGTGGAGACGAAGGGATTCGAACCCTCGGCCTCCTGAGTGCGATTCAGGCGCTCTTCCGGGCTGAGCTACGTCCCCACCGGTAGGGAAGCTGCATTTTACCGGATGAAACCCTCGGAAGGGAAGGGCTGCTGAAGGTGTTTCTCGATGCAGGGGCTACAGATCTGCGATTCTGAGGTTGAGAGACCGGAGACTGGAGACCGGTAACGGGAGGACCGGATGACGGCAGAATGGGACTCGACAATGTCTCAGCCTGGGGCGACGTCGGCGGGAGTTTCGCTTCTCGAGGGCGTTTTGCCCAAATCACGCTCAGCTCCGATGTTTTACCCACCGATTCCTTGGCATCGATCTCTGTGCCGCCCGTTTGGGACGCCGCTCCGCAGATTGTGAAGTGTGAAAGACGAGGGGCGAAACTCAATCCGGGACCCTGTCGAAGACCATGAGCTGATTCATTGTGCCGCCCGGGCCGTCGACGATGCGCTCGACACGCAGGCGGGTCGGGGATTCGAGGATGAAAGCGTCCTTGAATTCCAGGCGGTTCCCTCCCATCTTGCCCCAGCTCTTGACCTTCAAGACGTCCCCGTCCCATCGGGCTTTCGAAGTCAGGTCGAGCTTTCCGAAGGTGTTGGTCACCTCACGGCCGTCGGTGGCGTAGGTTGCCGTCCCATTCATCTGTCGCTGGCTTCCGCTGAAGTCCCAGTCGATGATCAGCTTCGAGTCGCGATGAGCGATGTGGTAGGTCATCTTGTCGGGCGCCGGAAACATCCCGAAATCGCTGTCTTCGGCATTCAGTCGCCAGGTTCCGCTCAGATCGGCTCCGGCAAAGAGAAGAGCGGGGAACGTCAGAGCTACGATGAGAACGAGACCGGCTCGAAGCTGTTTCATGGGTCGCCTCCGTGCGGGCAATGGTACACCCCCCCGTTCGGGTCTCCAACCGATTCCAGGCAGAAATCACAAGGACTTCCCGCCGGCGGGGCCGGGCCCGCCACGCGGCGTGCCCGGTTGGGCGTCTCGATTACCTTACGCACAATTGGAATACGTGCCCGACGTGAGTTAGGTTACTCGGAACAGCCCTCGCCCTGGACGTCCTACCCGACGCGCCAGCCCTTACGCACCCGGACATCGAAGTGCTCCAACTTGCCGTCCTGCATCGCAAATGCCTTGACCTTGATCTTGTGGAAGTCGGTGTCCTTCGATGTCTCCGGCGTATAGACGAGCCGGTACTGGTTCTCGATGTCCTGGACGACGGCCTTCATGATGTCCCCGTAGGCGCCGGTTACCAGCGGAAACCACGACTGGCCGCCACTTTCGTCGGCGAGCATGCTCAGAAACGCCCGGGCCTGGGTGAGATCGAGATCCTGGATGTCATTCAGATAGGGCTGGTACATGCCACGCAGGTTGGCGCCCAGACCGACACCGTAGATGACCACGTTCGATTCTCGCGCCTTCTTCTGGATGTCTTCGATCGTGTGATGGCTGAAGCTGTCGAGCCCCGATCCGATGACGACCAGGACCCTTCGGCCGGGCAATCGTGCCATCTTGTCGAGCATCGCATAGACAGCATCGTACGTGTCGACTTCATTCCAGGCCGGATCTCCGAGACTTTCATACGTCGAGACCACCTCGCCGACCGACTTCGTGAAATCCACCTGGACCTTCATGGTGTTGGCGAACGTCGCCAGGGCATACCAATTGCCGGTCGGAAACGAGTGGACGAAGCCCGAAATGGCCGCGTCGATGTCGTCGAAGTAGATCCAGGAACTCTCGCTGTACTCGACGAGCAGCGCGATCGTCGCGGGCTTCTGGGGCTTCTCGAGTTTGAACGATTGAAGTTGACCGTCCTCGTAGAGTCGGAAGTTGTCCTGCTTGAGGCCCTCGATCAGCTTGTTTCCCTGTTCGACATCCACGTACAGCGACCTCTGATTCCCGGTTGCCGGCTCATCGGCCATCACGGGCCGGTACATCCCAAATGTAGCCATCAAGACTACTGAGGCGACGATTCCGAGGTGGTTCTTTGATTGCTTCCAAATTCTGAACATATGCTTTCAATCGGCTGGTTCTCCTCGCTCGATGTCGGCGGTGGTGTGCCGCATCCCTGTTCGGGCGCGAGAAGGCTCGGCCGATCCTCCTCTTCTTTCTTGGACTTCTTCACCACTTTGGCGAGTTCCGTTTTCATCTGCTTGAACACATCCGTCTGGACGACGGGATGACTGAGCTTGGGAAGTAACAGAATCTGCCGCTCGGCATCGACCATCCTTTCGTAAAAGGGAGGATGGGTCCGAAACCAGCTCAGACCTGTGACGTAGCCCTCGGTGGTGGCCATCTTGTCGAAGAACCGGATGAACCCGTTGGGATCGTAGCCGCTGTTCCAGGCGTATTCGATGCCCAGTTGGTCGGCCTGAAGCTCGTACTTTCGACTGACGCCGAGCAGGCTGAGATCCAGTGCCATCCCAAGTCCGTAGAAACCATACTGCAATGCGTAATAGGTACCGATGCCGATCGCCCCACCCGTTAACACCATGGCCGCGACCTGCGCAGCCTGATAGACGATTTGAGCAATCGTGGCCCGTTTCATCAGCTTGTGGGCGTGGCGGGCAGTATCATGCGC
The DNA here is from genome assembly GCA_963823995.1 of uncultured Acidobacteriota bacterium. Lineage (GTDB taxonomy): Bacteria > Acidobacteriota > UBA6911 > RPQK01 > JAPXNP01 > JARRKC01. Next base: position 696,941 of record CAWGNQ010000005.1, on the reverse strand, counting down.
GATCTCGTGTCCGATGACTCCTGCCAGTTCCGACTCGTCGTCGGCCTTCTGCAGCAAGCCGCGCTCGATAAAGAGAAAACCTCCCGGGAGCGCGAACGCATTGACCTCTTTCGAGTTGAGAACGCTGACGTGCAAGGGTACTTTCAGGTCCGAATGGGCGGCCACCTTTCGGGCTACCGCGTCGACATAGTCCGTGATGGCCTTGTCGTCGAGTTCCTTCGGCAACAGGCCGCTCTGCTTCATCTGCTTGATGGCATCTTCACCGGTCTTGATGTCGTCCTTCTGTCCCGGAGCGATCTCGCGGAATCCGATATCCTTGAAGTTCTCCCATTTCTCGTTCAAGTAAGCGCCGGAGGCCTTTTCGCGATCGATCTCGTCCAGCTCTGCGGGCCATTTCTGGATGAGCTCGAGCTTGGCCTTCTTGTTCTCATAGGCGATCGGAATGGCATGGTTTTCCAGTACTTCCGAGCGCGCCTTCTTTGCTCTGAGATTCTGGATCTGACAGTGGAGCAGGTGTCGCTGATCGTCGGCCATTCGAGGGTTGCTCTTCAGCCGGTCCTCGAGTGCTTTGATCTGATTGTCGTACTGTTTGGCCTGGGTCTTGTAGCGATCCTGACACGCGTCCTTGGCCTTGTCGAAGTAGTCCTCCATCGTCTTGATCTGTGCGTCGTTGAATTGCAGTTCCGGAGAGATTCTGAACAGCTTAAGGTAGGAGTCTTCGGTGTACTGGTTCAGGTCGTGAAACAGGGGCGCCTTCTGATCAACAGAAGAAGCTGCGGTGGCCGCCAGGCCGAGAGGACAGGTCAAGATCCACGACAGAAATACGGCTAGGATCTTTTTCATGGTTGTATGACCTTAATTCAACGTCTGCACGCGTGGGGTCGCGCAGACAAATGACTGTTTTTAAACGTGCTACCGTTTCTGCAAGCAGGATGTGTGCCAGTCCTCGGTCGAGCGCCGCCGGAGACGGAGCTGCGCGATTTCAACAGTGGGTCTTCCGGGAAGGGTGTGGCAGATTTGCACCCGCAGTCCAGTCCGCCACATCGTAGGACGACGGCCGTACGGGGACCTCGCCCGACCCGGTGTGCGGTCGTTTCGGCAAGGGTGGGGAAGACGGGATCGGGGCGAGCACTTCCGTTTCGTGCGTCGGGTCCGTGCGGCAGCGGGACCACGACGCGCAGGGCTCTATCCGCGTGCCGGGAAACCGGGGATGCTGCGGGCCTGCAGAACCGCCCTCACAATCGCGTGCGCAACGACATCGGCGGCCAGAGCACCGACCTGCGTCAACGAGAAATCCCGGATCTCTCCGGTCGACAGGGCGAAAGCGACGTCGCCATCGTGGGGAAGGTGAACCGGGTCGATCGCCCGGGCGAAGCCGTCATGGCACATTTGGGCGATCTTCGTCATCTCGGTCTTGTTGAAGTCGGCATTGGTTGCCACGACCGCCAGCGTCGTGTTCTGTCCGGCCGCCGCGGGCGGCACAACCTTCCTCGAACGAAGGACCTTGCGCAGATCCGCAAAGCCTCTTCCCTCCGGATCGCGGCAGCCTGCGAGGATCTCCCCGGTTTCCGGATCGCGGACATCCCCGATGCAGTTGACGGCGGCCAGGGCCCCCACGACGAGCTCGCCGACTCGCGAGCTCGCCGATCCGATCCCACCCTTCATCGCATGTTCCAGGCCAAGGAGTTTCCCGACGGTTGCCCCGGCCCCGGCCCCGACGTTGCCCTCTTCGACAGTCGACGATATGGCGTTCCTGCAGGCGTGGTATCCCGCTTGTGCATCGGGTCGGATCCTGGGATCACCGACGGGAAGGTCGAAAAGGATGGCAGCAGGAACAATCGGCACCGGACCGAAGGAGGTGGGGTATCCGCGGCCGAGTTCTTCGAGATACCGGACCACTCCCGTGGCCGCTTCCAGCCCGAAAGCACTGCCTCCCGACAGGAGAACCGCGTCAATGTGGGTGACGCTGTTCACAGGGGCCAGCAGCTCCGTTTCACGCGTTCCCGGAGCCGACCCCCGGACATCCATTCCGGCGGTCACCGGTCGCTCGGCGAGAACAACCGTACAGCCTGTAGGACGCCGGCTCTCGGTGAAATGGCCAACTCGGATCCCTGCGACATCCGTGAGACTGCCGGGCGCCTTCTTCAATCGCCACTCTCCCGTTCGACACGCGGCAGGAAACCCCGGCACGGGCCGGGACGACGCCCGCCGGCTCCCAGCCACCGTCGATCGTTGAACCCCAGGCGCCGAGCCGGCCCGATCGGTGCGAGCCGGCTCCAGGCAGAGCTGTAAGCCGAATCCTGGTCCCGCACAAGGCGGGTGGTGATCATTCCTCTAGGGGTCGGGTCACCCCGACCCTCCAGCGACCTACCCGCTCTATTTCCACCCGAAGGCGGCTGGGACGGGCCATCCCGAATGGAGCCTATTTGGTCTTGCACCGCGTGGGGTTTGCCGTGCCTTCGATGTCGCCATCGAAGCGGTGGGCTCTTACCCCGCCGTTTCACCCTTACCCCGCAAGCGGGGCGGTCTGTTTTCTGTGGCACTTTCCGTGGGGTTTCCCCCCCTTCCCGTTAGGAAGCACGCTGCCCTGTGGTGTTCGGACTTTCCTCCCTCCGCCGAGGCGGACGGCGATCACCCGCTCTGCCTGTGCCGTACTGATTCTAGCATCGAATCCGAGCTCGAAACGGTCAATGAACACGAATGACGCTGCGGGTGACGGTGGGACTCTCGAACCGGATGAGCTCTCCGTATACCTTTCCGAACTTGACGTCGGTCTCGAATTTGGTGGGAATCCGGACACTGTCGAGGGACAGCCAGATGTGAAAATCACCGCCACCGTGGAACAGCCCCCCGGTCGTACTGAGCTTCAGGCAGGGGAAGGTGCCTACAGGGGTCGTGACCTTCTCCGTGTCCTCAGCCAGCACCCGGATCTTGCGGAAGTCCCCCCGCTCGTTGAGGTTTACGGCGAAATGCTCTCCGGGGTCGATGGAACGTACCCTCGCGACGTAGAAGACCGAGATGACATCGACCGCCAGGGCAGGGACGCCCTTCCTGACCGCATCCCGCAGTACTCGGGGAGGGTCGGTGGAGGGATCGGTCTCGTGGATGATGGTCTGGTCCTTGTCGTAGTCGAAGATCAACTCGAGATCGCGCTGCCGATCGCCCTGACGCGTCTTCTGAAAGATCCGGTAGGAGCGAAACGTCTCCCGGTCCACCTGAGACTCAAAGTAGTTGCGGACGCGGAACCCTACGACCCGGGTGAGCGCTCCCGCAGAGTCCGCCCAGGCCTGGATCCGATAGGTCGGATGGCCCCGAAACTCTGACTTCTCGACGGAGAGTCGAATCTCCCCTGCCTTGAGCGCAGGGATGAAGAAAAGGGGCTTCCAGTCGACCTCGAAGGTCAGCTGCTCACCCTCCGAAAAGGGAGCCTTGTATCTCGCGCCGCTCTGCAACAGTTCCGGGAAGTCCTGCCGGGCGAACAGACAGAACACACCCATCCAGACGATCAAGGGCAGGACAAGGAAGGTTCGGGAACGCTTCATAAGAAGTGTCGCTTGGCCAGCAAAAACAAGCAGAGCAACAGATAACCCAAGACAGCATTATACTCTCTGTTCTTCCTTACCTGGTCCCAGGAGAAGCGCCCCTGGGCGGGCGGGCCAGCGGGTCGAATCGACGGAATGAACAGAGGCACCTGACGCGTATACCGGCGGAACCGCTCTCCGTACCAGGATTCGAGTTCGCGCACCTCGGCTCGCATGACGGGGAGGTAGACGGTCAGAAACAGGCCCAGAAACAGGGCCGGCATCCAGAGTCGCCCGGAAGCCAGCGTAAAGCCCAGCCCCATGACGAAGGATCCGAAGTAGAGCGGGTTCCGTGTGTAGCGGTAGGGTCCCGAGACTGTCAGAGCAACGTGCTTTCGGAGGTGCCCTGCCGCCCAGATCCGGATCGCAAGACCGGCCAGCGCAATGACCAGTCCCGGCCAAAGTGTGGCGGTCTTGGGGTTGCTGAACACGACGTAGACAATCCCAAAGGCGAACCCGAGCGGAACCCGAAGTCGCTGATGAAGCGTCGGTCCCCCTTCCGCGATGCCTCTCGATCGTTCTGCCACGACTGAAGAGTTTAGCGCGAAACACGTCGGTCTCCCATCACGAACGGCAGCCGGAGGAACCGCAGGGTCGGACTTCCGCATTCGGACCGTGTGCGGTCGGCCGAGGGCTTACACCGCCACGTCGCCGAGGCGTCTCTCGACCGCCTCGAACACGGCTTCGACCGGAATGTCCATACAGAAATGGTCGCGGCAGGTCCGGCGATAAGGATGTGGACAAGGCTTTGCATGGAAGACCGCTTCGTCGTCCGGGTTGAACGGTCCCGTCCGCCAGGCGAGTGCCGGTCCGAGTACCGCTACGGTCGGTGTGCCCATGGCGACGGCGAGGTGAAGCGGGCCCGTGTCGCCGGCGACCATCAGACGGGCTTGTCGGCACAGGGCGGCCAGCTCGAGTAGATCTGTCTGGATGCATTGGCGGGGGGACATGCCGGCTGCCGAGACGGCCCGCTCGGCGAGCGATTCCTCGCCCGGACCGATGCTGAACAAGGCCGGCTGTCCCAGGTCTCGCTCAATTCTGCGGGCCAGTGCCCCGAACCGCTCGGGGGCCCAGCGTTTGGTTTCCCAGCCACCACCCGGATTCAGCAGGACCGGCGGTTGGTCCACGATCGCCCGAATCCGCTCGACCAGGCCTTCCTCGAGCCCCTCCGGGAGTTCCAGCGGGAACTGTGGGGAAACCGGACCGTCGAAAGCCGGGGGAGCCACGAGGTCGAGGTGATGCAGCAGTTGGTGCCGTCTCGGGATCGTCGAGACTCGGTCGGTATAGAACAGAGCTGCATTCCGCTCGCGAACCGCATCCCGCGAGAAGCCAAGAACACGACGGGCTCCGGACAGCCGTGCCAGCGAGGCGGACTTCAAAAGGCCCTGAAAATCGATTGCCTCGTCGAAGCGCTCGGCCCGCAACGCACGCAGGAGGCGGGGAATCCGGCAGGCCTGGCGGATTCCCCTGCGCCAGCCTTTCGTGTCCGCCGTCCAGACCCGGTCGATTCCTGGCACACACCGCAGAAGCGGCGCCCAGGCCGGCTCCACCAGCCAGTGAATCTCCGTCCCGGGCTCGCGTTGACACAGGAACTGTTGGGCCGGAATCGTGAGGACGACGTCGCCCAGGGCACCGAGGCGAACGATCAGGATCTTTCGGGGTGACGACGGTGTGTCGCCCGATGGCGCTCCTGGACGAGAGATCATGATTTCTGCGGCATCCGTTCCGGCGCTTCCTCATCCGGCGGTTCGTCGGTTTGCGGCCCGGCACCGAGACCTTCTCCGCCGGTCGGCGATCGCAGGGGCACGCGCAGCCGGGAGATCAGATCCCGGCTGGAACGGTGCTTCGGGTCCCCGACGATGGCGACGCGGCCACCATAAGCTCGGACGGTTTCACGCTCCGGAACGGTTTCGGTCGTGTAGTCCGTCCCCTTCGCATGGACATCGGGTCGGAGTCGTGCAAGGACTCCATCGAGCGTACGGTCCTCGAACAGAAAGACATAGTCGACGCATTCGAACGCAGCGACGATTTCGGTACGGTCCTCGCCGGAGATGACGGGTCGCAAGGGCCCTTTCAACTCGCGCACGGAGGCATCACTGTTGACAGCGACCAGCAGAAGATCTCCCTCCGCCCGAGCCCCCTCGAGATAGCGGACGTGGCCTACGTGGATCAGGTCGAAGCAGCCGTTTGCCATGACCACGACCAGACCCTTCCGGTGAGCTTCTTCCACGATTTGCGCTGCGTGCTCCAGCGTAATCACTTTCGCGTGCATGAAACCATCCGTTCGAGCGTCGGAACCTGTCAGAATGCCGTCGCGTTCGCCAGTTCGTCCCGTGTGACCGTCGATGTGCCCTTCTTCATCACCACGAGTCCGGCAGCGACATTGGCCAGGCGAGCTGCGGATTCGAAATCGGACCCCGCTGCCAGCGCGGTAGCATACGTGGCCGCCACCGTGTCACCCGCTCCCGTCACGTCGACGGCCTCATTACTTCCATGCGCCTGGATGTGGACCGCCCCCGAAGCGCTGAACAGCGACATCCCGAGCTTGCCGCGCGTAACCAGCAGTGCTTCGACCTGCCATTTTCGTCGGGCCGCCTCAGCGTACCGTTCCAGCTTCTCCCGGTCCTGTCCGATGACCCGACGCAGTGACGCCTCGACTTCGGTAATGTTCGGTGTCACGGTTGTTGCGCCGGGGAATGCTGAGGGGTGATCTCGCGAGTCGATGATCACGGGCAGGCCGCGGCTGCGAGCGGCCGCCATCGCGTCATGCTTGACCCGGCCCGTGATGTTGCCCAGGCTGTAGTCCGAGATGACGAGTGCATCGGCTTCGTCCAAGGCGGCGGCGGCCGCCGCAAGTACGCGTTTTTCCCATGCTACCCGCCGGGGTACCGGTGTCTCATAGTCCATTCGGACGACTTGCTGCTGGTAGGAGTGGAAGGAGCCCGCGAGGATACGCGATTTTCTCGTCGTCTGGGCGGATGGGTCGCGGATCAGTCCCGACTTGTCGACGTTTTCAGGCCACATTGCCACCAGTTCGTCGGCTCCGCGATCGTCTCCGACCACGCCGATGGGCAGGACCCGCGCTCCGAGGGCGGCCGCATTGGCGACCGTATTCGCCGCCCCACCCGGGCAGATCCGGGTTTCCTGGTAGTGAAGGATCAGGACGGGAGCCTCGCGCGAGACCCGGGAGATCTCGCCGAAGAGAAACTCGTCGATCAAAAAGTCTCCGAGGACCACCAGGCGGACCGTATCGAAGCGTTCCAGAAGCGTTGCCGGCCATTCGTTGGGCATGGGTCCATTTCCCGAAACGGGCTAAGCATAGCAGAAGAAGGATTTATCGATTGGAGATTTGTGATCTACGACTTTCGATTTTGAGGGGCGGGCGTAAACGGGAGAACCGGAGGACGGGAGAACGAGTGACGGGAGGACGGATGGGATCGATCCGGATTTGGGAGACTCTTGGGGGGATGGCTGTCTTGCGCGGACCCGAAACGTTCAAGGGCGAGGTGACGCGAGGTTGGTTCCGGGTTCAACGCGGCAGGGCCGGCTGGGTTAATCTGCGCTCTCCGGTCTTCTGAAAGTGAAAACCACGAACCTTCTATGAGCATGTCGGGATTTTCGTCTTCTGAATTGGACCGGGCGGGCCCCCCCCGGTCACAGGCCACGCTCAAATCTTACTGAGGTACCAGCGGACGGCCTCGAGGAGATTGGGCGCCACGTGGTCGGGCTGCGGGTCCGCGGGTTGACGACCCTTCCATTCATCTGCGCCGTAGCCGGTTTCGACCAGGACAGTGCGGCAGCCGACGCGACGTCCGGCTTCGACGTCGTGAAACCGGTCACCGACCATCAGGCTGCCCGCGAGTTCGACCGCAAGATCCTCGGCGGCACGAAGCAGCATGCCGGCGTTCGGCTTCCGGCAAGGACAGACCCGGCGGTATTCGTCGAGGACCGCTTCCGGATGATGCGGACAGAAGTAGATGGCGTCCAGCCGCGTGCCGGCGCTCTCGAGGAGCGCGCTCAGGTGGGCATGGATCTCCTCGAGTTCCGATTCGCGCAGGAATGCCCGACCGATTGCCGACTGGTTGGTGATGAGTACTGTCGCGAGTCCGGCCGATCTGGCCAGCTGAAGGGCCTCGATCGACCCGTCCAGGAGTCGAACCTGATCGATGCGACCTAGGTAGTTGACCTCTTCGATCAGCGTGCCGTCCCGATCGAGGAAGACCGCTCGCCTCTCCTGCACGACCTCAGCTTCCGGATTCACTTTGCAGCCTTCCCATAGCCTTCTCGAACACCTCGTCGACGGTGATCCGTGTAAAGCATCTCAGATCGATCGGACAGGTCCGTCGCAGGCAAGGACTGCACTCGACGTGCTTATGGATGACCTCCGCATGTGTGTCGAATGGTCCGGTCGCGATCTCATCGGTGGATCCGAAAAGAGCAATCTGGGGAACCTCGAGGGCTGCTGCCAGATGCATGGGGCCGGAATCGTTCGTGATGAAGAGAGCGCATCCCGAGATCAGGGCCGCCAGCGATCCAAGGCTCGTGCGACCGCTCAACAGGACGGCCCGTTCCTGCATCCCTGCCTGGATCGCCTCCGCGATCGGTCGCTCGGTCGCGGAGCCGAAGATCAGGATCGCGACGCCGCTCTCCCGGATGAGCCGATCGGCAAGTTCACTGTAACGATCGGTCAGCCAGCGCTTTGCCGGTCCAAAGGCGGCGCCCGGATTTACTCCCACCAATCGAGCATTCGGTGCCACCCCGGCCTGCTCCAGAATGGCCCGGGCCTGAGTGAGCCCCTCGGGGGTCGGTCTCAGGCGGATGTCCGGACTGAAATCGGAGGAGTTGAGATAGTCCTTTGAGGACAGGCCGGTGAGATGCAGTAGGTCCAGATAATAGAAGACCTGATGAGTACGTTGGGCGAGTGTTCGAGGCCGTGCTGTGCGGGTCAACAGGATGCTTCGATGCTGGGTGGCGTAGCCGATGCGTTCGGGGATTCCCGCGAGCGAGGCGAGGAGGGCGGCTTCGAAGGCATTCTGGAAGAGAATGGCCCGGTCGAAACCTCGAATGCGAGGGACCAGCCTTAGGCTCGAATGGCCCGTCGGAAAACTGATGATCTCGTCGACGAGCCCCTGACCTCGATAGAGATCGGAGACCCAGTCGCGGGCCACCAACGCCAGGTGGGCTTCCGGATGGAGTCGACGAACCTCCCGCAGAGCGGGCAGCGACATGACGACGTCGCCGATCCAGTTGGTCGCGCGGACGAGGATCCTTCGGGGGCTGGAACTCACCTCGTCGTTCCTCCTCTCTCAGGGCCCGAATCGGAGCGCTCGCGGATCTGTCGAAGCCGATCGAGCAGCCACGCATGCAGTCGGTCCGGATCCGCCGGTCGGAAGCGTACTCTTAGTGCCAGGAACGGCAGGTCTCGGAGATCCAGGCCCTCGAGTCGAACGGCATCCTTGTCGGTCGTCACGACGAACTCTCCGCCGAGTCGATGAGCTCTCTCGATCACGACGTCGAGTTCTTCCTGGGTGTAGGGATGATGGTCGCGGAAAAGGAACTCGTTGACGATCTTGACGCCGGCACGGGCAACGTCCTTCACGAACTGATCAGGATTCCCGAGGGCTGCCAGCACAACACCTTTCCGTCCGGCCCGAGCCGACGGCTCTTCGGCCCCCCCGCCCTTCAGTTCCCGAAGTGCAACCGCTTCCGTTCGAAACTGAAAGCAGGGGGCCCGGGGAGCCAGCGAGCGAATCTCTTCGTCGAGCCTTGCGAGCCGGGACTCGACGAGATGACAGCGTGTCAGGAGGACGGCATCGGCCCGCGCGAGGGCGCGGGGCGGCTCGCGGAGTCTTCCGCTGGGCAGGAGGGAATCACCCAGGAGCGGGCGCGTTGCATCGCACACGACCAGATCGAGATCGCGGGCAAGTCCGAGATGCTGGAAGCCGTCGTCGAGGAGAAAGACCCGATCCGGATGGGGATGCAGCCGTTCGATGAGACGGCCCGACACCCAGCGTCGCTTTCCCATTGCAACCGGGACCCCGCGAAGATTCCGAGCCAGCATGCAGGCCTCGTCTCCGGCTTCGGCCGGCGTCGCGAGCAGTTCGCTGCCGTCCGATACGAGCCGGTTCTTGGACTCCGAGGTCCCCCGGTAGCCCCGACTCAGGACGGCGGGGGCCAGGCCGGCCTCGCACAGGAACTCGGCGAAGTAGAGCACGAGCGGGCTCTTTCCAGTGCCTCCGACGGACAGGTTCCCGATGCTGATGACCGGGTGATTCAGCCGCCGTGTTCTGAGGAGGTGCCGGCGATACAGCCCGTGTCGGATCCGCACTCCCGTGCGGAAGAGCGGTTCCGCCAGTTCTGCCCATCGTCCGTACTTCACGGGGCTATTCTAGCCCGGCCGTGTCCCGAGTTCCGACTTTCCAGTTCCGAGGTTCCACGTTCCAGGTTCCATCCGCCCACCAAAATACGGGAATCTTCACACGAACAACACGCCTTCGCACCGCGATCCGAGATCCGTCGGAGTCTGAACCAGGAACAGGGAACCAGGAACGTTGACAAGAGGAACCCTTAAAGAAATTTCTTGAGAATCTCCAGCGTTCGGTCGACGGCACCCTGGTTGTTGCGAATCACCTTCCGGGCGTTGCGCCCGAGCCACTCGCGCGCATGCTCGTCCTTCAGGAGATCCGAAAGGCGGGCTTCCAGCTCCTCCGGGGACTGGACCTGCAGGGCGGCGTAGCTCGATGTGAACAGGGCGGCGATTTCACGGAAATTGTCCATATGAGGGCCGAACAGGATCGGCTTGCCGAAGGCCGCGGGTTCGATGACGTTCTGGCCGCCTTGCGGGAACAGGCTTCCTCCCACGAAGACCAGATCGGCAATCTCATAGAGTCCGGCCAGTTCCCCGATGGTATCGAGGACCACGGCATCGGCGGCCGGAAGCGGGGTTGAATCGATCTCGATCGCGCTGCGCCGCACGGTCGTGAACCCGGCGCGCCCGAGGAGTTCGGCGACTTCGCTGCCCCGATGAGGATGGCGAGGGGCAAGGATCAGCTTCAAGGACGAGCCGTCCGCCCTCAGCCGGGAGGCGATCCGCGCCAGCTGCTCTTCCTCGCCGGGCTTCGTACTTCCGCACACGAGCAGGAGGTCTCCCGGCCGACGGCGCAGCATGCCGTCGAGAGCTCTGTTCAGGCGGGACTGGAGGGGCGAGATGGCGTGATGGTAGTCGAACTTGAGATTGCCCACCCAGTTCACGTGCTCGGGTGCGGCTCCCAGTTCGAGGACTCTCTGCTTGTCCTCCTTCGTTTGCATGCAAAAGTGAGAAACCGACTGAATCAGAGGGCGAAAGAAGCCGGCGAACTTTCGGTAGCGGCGGAAAGACGTGTCGGAGAGGCGCCCGTTGACCAGGACGACGGGAACGTTCTCGAGTTCGGATGCGCGCAGGAAGTTGGGCCAAAGTTCGGTTTCGGCCAGGACGATGAGCGTCGGTCTGAGGCAACGCAGATAGCGCCTGCAGACCCGACGGAGATCGAGCGGGAAATAGAAGACTGTCGCCTGTTCCGCGAAGTCCCTTCGAGCCAGCGACTGGCCGGTGCTGGTCGTCGTCGAAAGGAGCAGGGTGACGCCGGGCAGCCCGAGCAGCGTGTCGATGACCGGTCTCATGGCGTTGAGCTCCCCGACCGAGACGGCGTGGATCCAGATCCGCGGCCCGCTCCCGGTCTCCTCTTTGCGGACGGGCCCGGAGGGTGGTCTCAGGCGGGGGAGCAACGGGCTCGCCCGCCCGCCGGCAAGGCGTCGAACGGCGACGCCCCCGGAATAGATGAGGAGACCGGTGCCGTAAACCAGAGAATAGAGGTTGAGGAGAAGTCGATGACCGATTGAAACACCCATCCGAAAAGCGTCATCATAGTGTGCGACCGGGCGCTGCCGCAAGGTCCTGGATCGAGACCCTGGAACCGGCACCAGTTCAGTGATTTGTGTTTGTAGATGCCGGGTCCTTTTGGTAAGATTGTCTCTTCCGCAGGGTCAGCTTGACACGTACTGTTGCGTCAAGCTAGCATTTGAAGTCCATTTCCGACTTGCCGTCGAATGGTGGTGTGGTGCCTCGGCATCACTTTTTTCTTTTTAGCGGGAGAACTAAAGAGTGCCAACGTTTAACCAGTTAGTCCGAAAAGGGAGAAAGGCGATTCGGTCGAAGACCAAGAGTCCCGCGCTGGGGGGCAGTCCCCAGAAGCGGGGGGTCTGCGTCCGCGTCTATACCCAGACTCCCAAGAAGCCGAACTCGGCCTTGAGAAAGGTTGCCCGTGTGCGGTTGACAAACGGGATTGAGGTTACGACCTACATTCCCGGAATCGGCCACAATCTGCAGGAGCACTCCATCGTGCTCATTCGCGGCGGTCGTGTGAAGGATCTCCCTGGCGTGCGTTACCACGTCATTCGGGGGACGCTCGACGCGGTCGGTGTGGAAGGCCGAGAGAACAGCCGCTCGAAGTACGGCGCCAAAAGGCCGAAGGGATAGGCGGCATCGGTTAACTGTTTTTTTGTCCAAGCTGCATGGGTTTCTGTTCTTCTTCCCTGCAGCTTGTTTTGTTTCTGGAGTGAAAGAATGCCAAGGCGGAGAGAAGTTCCGAAACGTGAGATTCTTCCTGATGCGGTCTATGACAATGAACTCGTCAGCCGACTGATCAACAAGCTGATGTGGGGCGGCAAGAAGACGGTGGCGACCCGCCTTTTCTACGACGCCATGAAGAAGATCGAGGAACGGACCGGCGAGGATCCGCAGAAGGTGTTCAGGCAGGCGGTCGAGAACGCACGGCCGTTTATGGAGACCAAGTCACGGCGCGTGGGGGGCTCGACCTACCAGGTGCCCGTGGAGGTCAGTCCGCGAAGGCGTACGGCCCTCGGCCTGCGCTGGATCGTCCTCTCTTCTCGCAGCCGCGGAGAGAAGGTGATGGCCGATCGCCTGGCCAACGAACTGATCGATGCCGCGAACAACCGCGGCGGAGCGGTCAAGAAGCGGGAGGACGTCCACCGGATGGCGGACGCCAACCGGGCCTTTGCTCACTACCGCTGGTAGCAGCGGGTGTCCGGACGGACCTCGCAGTGTAATGTTTCAGGATCCATGCCTCGCCGGGGCCCCGAATCGGTCGCCCTATGGCGGGGATTTGAAATAGAGATCGAGCCTTTTTAGGGAGTGTAAAAGTAACGTGGCGAGAAGAGTGCCTTTAGAAAGAACCCGGAACATCGGCATCATGGCCCACATCGATGCCGGGAAGACGACCACGACCGAGCGGGTCCTCTTCTATACCGGTATTAATTACAAAATTGGTGAAGTGCATGAGGGGACCGCGACGATGGACTGGATGGTCCAGGAGCAGGAGCGCGGCATCACCATCACGTCCGCAGCGACGACGTGTTTCTGGAAGGATCATCGGATCAACATCATCGACACGCCCGGGCACGTGGATTTCACGGCGGAAGTGGAACGATCTTTGCGCGTGCTCGACGGTGCGGTCGCCGTGTTCGATGCCGTGGCCGGCGTCGAGCCCCAGTCGGAGACGGTCTGGAGGCAGGCCGACAGGTATCGCGTGCCCCGCATCGCGTTCATGAACAAGATGGATCGGGCAGGTGCGGATTTCTTCAAGTCTCTGGATTCGATCACCAAGAAGTTGAAGGCCAAGCCGGTGGCTCTGCAGATTCCTCTGGGCAGCGAAGAGAATCTGGAAGGCGTCATCGATCTCGTCAAGATGAAGGCGTACGTCTACCGCGTGGAGACGCTCGGGGCCCAGTACGACATGATCGACATCCCCGAGAAATATCAGGAACAGGCCCGGGAATGGCGCGAAAAAATGATCGAAGCGGCGGCCGAGACCGACAACGATCTCCTCGAGAAGTACCTTGCCGAGGAGGAGATCGGTGAAGAGGAACTGGTCAAGGCGATCCGGAACGCCACGATCCATCTGTTGTTCGTTCCCTGTCTGTGTGGATCGGCCTTCAAGAACAAGGGTGTGCAGCCGCTGCTCGATGCGGTGGTGAACTATCTGCCATCGCCGCTGGACGTTCCACCGATGGAGGGGCTCAAGCCCGGCCTGGAAGAGACCTCGATTCGAAAGGCCGGTGATGACGAACCATTTTCGGCTCTGATCTTCAAGATCATGACCGACCCGTTCGTCGGTCAGTTAGCCTTCATGAGGGTCTACTCGGGCTGGCTGAAGGCGGGTTCGACTGTCTTCAATGCCGCCAAGGAGCGGGACGAGCGGATCGGGAGACTCCTCAAGATGCACGCCAACAAGCGGGAGGAGATCGACGCCGTCTACTGCGGGGATATCGCCGCCGCGGTTGGGCTGAAGAATGTCGCGACGGGAGATACGATCTGCGACAAGAAGTTCCCGATCGTTTTGGAAGCGATGGACTTCCCGGAGCCGGTCATCGCGGTTGCGATCGAGCCGAAGACGCGCCAGGATCAGGACAAGCTTGGATTCTCATTGAACAAGCTGATGCAGGAGGATCCGACGTTCAAGGTCCATACGGACAAGGACACGGGGCAGACGATCATCTCCGGAATGGGGGAGCTGCACCTCGAGATCATCATCGATCGGCTGCTTCGCGAGTTCAACGTGGGTGCCAACGTCGGGAAGCCCCAGGTGGCGTACAAAGAGTCGATAACGAAGCCATCCCAGGGTGAAGGCCGATACGTGCGCCAGACGGGTGGCCGTGGTCAATACGGTCATGCCAAGATCCGAATCGAACCCGGCGAGCCGGGCACCGGCTACGTATTTGAAAATGTCATCGTGGGCGGCACGATTCCCCGTGAGTTCATCGATCCCATCCGTGTCGGAATCGGAGAGGCGATGGAAGGCGGCATCCTGGCCGGATACCCGGTCGAGGACATCAAGGTCGAGCTCTATGACGGTTCCTACCATGAAGTAGACTCGTCGGAGATGGCCTTCAAGATCGCGGGTTCCATGGCCTTCAAGGATGCGGCGAAGAGGGCCGGTCCGCGGCTGCTGGAGCCGGTCATGCGTGTGGAGGTGGTCGTGCCGGAGGAGTATATGGGCGCCGTGATCGGCGATCTCAACAGTCGTCGAGGACGTATCGGCCAGATGGAGCCGAGGGGTACCTCGCAGGTGGTACAGGCCTTCGTGCCGCTTTCGGAGATGTTCGGTTACGCCACGGATCTGCGTTCGCTGACCCAGGGGCGCGCGACGTATTCGATGCATTTCGGGCAGTACGATCCGGTCCCCGCCTCGACGGCCGAAGAACTGATTGCGAAGGCGCATGGAAAACTGCTCGTGAAGTAGGGTGCCCGCTCGCTGGGGTGCCGGTCGGAGTGAGGCCGAAGGGTCTCGAGACCAAACCAAAACCTGAATTTTCGGGAGACGGACTGACATGGCAAGGGAGAAGTTTGAACGGACGAAGCCGCACATCAACGTGGGGACGATCGGGCATGTGGACCACGGGAAGACGACGCTGACGTCGGCGATCACGATGGTGCTGGCGAAGGGGAACCCGAAGATCCAGGTGCGGTCGTTCGATTCGATAGACAACGCGCCGGAAGAGAGGGAGCGGGGGATCACGATCGCGACGGCGCACGTGGAATACGAGACGGCGAACCGACACTACGCGCACGTGGATTGCCCGGGGCACGCGGACTACGTGAAGAACATGATCACGGGGGCGGCACAGATGGATGGGGCGATCCTGGTGGTCAGCGCGGCGGACGGGCCGATGCCGCAGACGCGCGAGCACATACTGCTGGCGAGGCAGGTGGGGGTTCCGTACATTCTGGTGTATTTGAACAAGACGGACATGGTGGACGATCCGGAGCTGTTGGATCTGGTGGAGCTGGAGGTACGGGAGCTGTTGTCGACGTACGAGTTTCCTGGAGACGACGTACCGGTGATCCGGGGCAGCGCGCTGCGGGCGATGGAAGGGGACGAGAAGGAACAGCAGTCGGTGCTGGATCTGATGGAAGCGGCGGACAAGTACATTCCGTTGCCGGAGCGGGACGTGGACAAGCCGTTTTTGATGCCGATCGAAGACATATTCTCGATCAGCGGGCGCGGGACGGTGGTGACGGGCCGGATCGAGCGCGGGAAGGTGCACACGGGCGACGAGATGGAGATCGTGGGGATCCGGCCGACGGTCAAGCGGGTGGTGACGGGCGTGGAGATGTTCCGCAAGCTGCTGGACGAAGGGCAGGCGGGAGACAACGTCGGATTGCTGCTGCGGGGCACGGACAAGAAGGACGTGGAGCGGGGACAGGTGGTGGCCCAGGCGGGATCGATCACGCCGCACACGAAGTTTCAGGCGGAAGCGTACGTGTTGACGAAGGAAGAGGGCGGGAGGCACACGCCGTTTTTCACGGGGTACCGGCCGCAGTTCTACTTTCGGACGACGGATGTGACGGGGAATGTGGCGTTGCCGGAAGGCACCGAGATGGTGATGCCGGGCGACAAGGTGACGATGTCGGTCGAACTGATCACGCCGATCGCGATGGAGAAGGGTTTGCGCTTCGCCATCCGTGAAGGCGGTCGGACGGTCGGCGCCGGAACCATTACCGAAATCTTTGAGTAGGGAATCCGATGATCGACGAAAAAATTAGAATTCGGCTCAAGGCCTACGATCACCAGGTGCTCGACCAGTCGACTCGGGAGATCGTCGAAATCGCCCGCCGCACGGGTGCCAGGGTATCGGGACCGATCCCACTGCCCACGCGGATCAGCCGCTACACGGTGCTGCGCTCGCCCCACGTCGACAAGAAGTCGCGGGAGCAGTTCGAAATGCGGACGCACAAGCGTCTCGTGGACATCCTCGAGCCGACGCCGCAAACGGTGGACGCCTTGATGAAGCTGGATCTGCCGGCGGCGATCGATGTCGAGATCAAGGCTTTTGGAGCGGAGAAGGACTAGACCATGATCGGAGGGCTGATCGGAAAGAAAGTCGGGATGACCCAGATCTTCGACGGGGCGGGCAATGCGGTTCCCGTGACCGTGATCGAAGCCGGTCCCTGTGTGGTCGTTGACAAGCGCGCGCATGAGGATGCCGTTCGCCTGCAGCTCGGACTGGTCGGCGTGGGCCGGAAGGTCCGGGCGAACAAGCCGCTGGCCGGCCACTTCAAACGGGCCGGTGTCCCGCCGGCGCTGCCGCTGAAGGAATTCGACTACGTGGCCGAGGAGGGTGCGGACGTCGATGTCGGGGATCAGGTCCTGGTCGAAGATGTCTTCAAGGTCGACGAGTTCGTCGACGTCTCGGGTCGAAGTAAGGGGCGTGGCTTCCAGGGAGTCGTGAAGCGACACGGTTTCCATGGTGGCCGGAAGACCCATGGTTCGATGTTTCACCGGGCTCCCGGGTCGATTGGTGCCAGTGCCTATCCCAGCCGCGTGCTGCCGGGAATGAGGGGGGCCGGACATATGGGAGATCGGCGGACCAAGATTCGGAAGCTGCGGGTCGTGGATATCGATGGTGAGAACAATCTGCTGCTGGTGAAGGGATCGGTCCCGGGTGCACGCGGCAGCTACCTTCTGATCACGCATTCATACTGATGGGAAGAAGCCGATCATGGCTGAAGTGCAAGTAAGGAATTTGGAGAACAAGGTCGTCGGCACGCTCGAGCTCTCCGACACCGTTTTCAACTACGAAGCGAGTCCCACCCTGGTGTGGGAAGCGGTGACGGCGTACCAGGCGGCGCAGCGAAAGGGTACGCATGCCACGAAGACGCGTGCCCGGGTCCGGGGCAGCGGAAGGAAGCTGTGGCGTCAGAAGGGAACGGGGCGCGCACGCGTCGGCTCGATCCGCAGCCCGCTGTGGAAGGGGGGTGGATCGGTCCACGGTCCTCAACCGCGTGACTATACCACGGCCCTCTCCAAGAAGAAGCGGCGTGGGGCCGTGCGGCTCGTCCTGACCGACAAGCTGAAGAACGAAAAGCTGCTGGTTTTCGAGGATTTCAACTTCGAGACACCGAAAACCAAGGCATTCGTGAGCTGGCTCGGAACCCTGGAAGTCGGGAACAAGGTGCTGCTGGTTGATGGCCGGGAGAATCGTAACCTGTTTCTGGGATCGCGAAACGTGCCCTCGATCAAGACGATCACGACCGAAGGTGTCAACATTTACGACCTGGTCAATCATGAGGTCCTGATGATCAGCAAGCAGGCGATCGAGAAGTTGCAGGAGGTGCTGCAGCGATGAGCGTGTACGAAATCATCCGCTTCCCGCACATTACCGAGAAAAGCACGGCGCTGTCCGGACAGGGTGATTGCCAGATGGTGGCTCTTCAGGTCCGTGTGGATGCCAGCAAGCATCAGGTCAAGGAAGCCGTCGAACAGATTTTCAATGTTAAAGTCGATCGGATTCGAACCGCGCGCTTCCAGGGAAAGCTGAAGCGTCAGGGAAGGTTCGAGGGGCGAAGGGCGGACTGGAAAAAGGCCTACGTCACGCTCAAGCCCGGACATAGGATCGAATTCTTCGAAGGTGTGTAGTCATGGCCATTAAGAGTTACAAACCGACGTCGCCCGGAAGGCGCTTCCGAACGGTGAGGGTCTCGCCCGAGCTCAGTGCGGAGAAGCCGCTGAAGCGCCTGACGGAAGGCAAGAAGCGCATCAGCGGTCGTGGGCCGAAGGGTCAGATCACGGTGCGCCGGCGAGGCGGCGGAGCCAAGCGACGCTATCGGATCGTCGATTTCAAGCGGAACAAGGATGGAATCCCTGCCACGGTGGCGGGTGTGGAATACGACCCCAACCGGGGTGCGCACATCGCCCGCCTGCATTACGTCGACGGGGAAAAGCGGTACATTCTCCATCCCGAGGGTTTGAAGGTGGGCGATCAGGTCACGTCGGGTCCTTCAGCGGACATCGTCGTGGGCAACTGTCTCCCGCTGGTCAATATTCCGATGGGCACCACCATCCACAACGTCGAGCTGAGCCTCGGTCGGGGTGGTCAGCTCGCACGAGGCGCCGGGACGTCGGCGCAGCTCGTGGCCAAGGAAAGCGACTACGCGCAGATCAAGCTACCCTCCGGCGAAGTGCGGCGCGTTCACATTCTCTGCCGTGCGACGATCGGTCAGGTCGGCAATGCGGAACATGAGAACGTGTCCCTGGGCAAGGCGGGAGCCAGCCGCTGGCGTGGTCGGCGTCCGAAGGTCCGGGGCGTTGCGATGAATCCCGTCGATCACCCCATGGGAGGTGGTGAAGGGAAGACGTCCGGAGGACGCCATCCCTGTTCTCCCTGGGGATGGAAGACCAAGGGCAAGAAGACCAGGAAGAACAAGCGGACCGAGTCGTTCATCGTCCGCCGGCGTGCCAAGAGGAGATAGTATGCCGCGATCACTGAAAAAGGGACCTTTTGTCGATGACCACCTATTGAGGAAAGTGGCTCGCGCACTGGACGTGAAGGATCGAACCGTCATCCGTACTTGGTCCAGGCGTTCCACGGTCATCCCGGAAATGGTGGGTCTGACGATTGCCGTGCATAACGGCAAGAAGTTCATCCCGATTTACGTAACCGAGAATATGGTAGGCCACAAGCTCGGTGAGTTTGCTCCAAGCCGGACCTTCAAAGGGCATACGAGCCGGACGGAGCGGGCCTCCCGGTTAAGGTAACAAGGCGGAATCATGGAAGCGAAAGCGACGGCAAAATACGTCAAGGGATCGCCGCAGAAGGCTCGCCTCGTGATCGATCTCATTCGGGGAAAACAGGTGGAGGAGGCCTTGAGCGTCCTGCGTTTCTCGCCGCGGCGCTCGGCACGCCTGATCTCGAAGGTCCTTCACTCGGCGATTGCCAATGCGGAACAGGCTGATCCGACGGCTTCGATGGAGGACTTTGTCGTCGAGGAGGCCTTTGTCGACGTCGGCCCCACGAAGTCGCGGTTCCGGCTGCGGCCTGCGCCCATGGGGCGTGCTTACCGGCAACGCCGGCGCCAGAGCCACATAACGGTCCGGATTTCGGACGGGAAGTAGGAGGACAGCAGCTTGGGTCAGAAAACGCATCCTTACGGTTTTCGTCTCGGTGTGAACCGGACGTGGAAGTCGCGATGGTTTGCCAAGAAGAACTACGGGGATCTTCTGCACGAGGATCTGCGGCTGAAGAAGTTGCTCAAGAAGCGTTTCTATCACGCCGGTATCTCCCGGATCGAAACGGAACGAGCGGCGAACAAGCTGACGGTAGTGATCTACACGTCCCGTCCCGGAATCATCATCGGACGCAAGGGAAGTGAAATCGAAAGGCTGAAGGTGGATCTCCAGCGGGAGTCGGGCCGGGAAGTCTTCATCAACATCCAGGAGGTGCACAAGCCGGAACTGGATGCGCAGCTGGTGGCTGAGAATATCGCCCAGCAGTTGGAGAAGCGCGTGGCTTTCCGACGTGCCATGCGTCGTGCTGTCGACACGGCCCTGCGCTTCGGCGCCCAGGGAATCCGTGTCTACACGGCGGGTCGGCTGAACGGCGCCGAGATCGCACGTTCCGAATGGTATCTCCACGGTCGACTGCCGCTGCATACGCTTCGGGGCGATATCGACTATGGTACGGCGGAGGCCTTCACGACCTACGGAGTGATCGGCGTCAAGGTGTGGATCTACAAGGGTGAGATTTTTACGGAACGCAAGACACAGCGTTGATGGAGTGATACTGCCATGTTGATGCCGAAGAAAGTCAAGTACCGAAGAAGGCAGAAAGGGCGCATGCGGGGGCTGGCAACCTCCGGGGCGACCGTCGACTTCGGCGAATTTGGACTGAAAGCCCTCGAGCCGGGCTGGATCACGAACCGACAGATCGAAGCGGCCCGTATTGCCATGACCCGTTACACCAAAAGGGGCGGCAAGATCTGGATTCGCATCTTTCCGGACAAGCCGATCACGAAGAAGCCTGCAGAAACACGCATGGGCAAAGGCAAGGGTGCTCCGGAAGGCTGGGTGGCCGTGGTCAAGCCGGGCCGGGTGCTCTATGAGATGGAGGGGCTTCCGATCGATGTGGCCCGGGAAGCCATGCGGCTGGCGGCTCACAAGCTTCCGATTCGTACCAAGTTCGTAACCCGGTTTGGTGAGTGATGAAAGCATCGAAACTTCGAGAGATGTCGCCCGACGAGCTGGTCAACGAGGAACAGGAGCTTTTCAAGCAGCTGTTCCAGTTGCGTCTGCAGAAGGCCACGGGTCAGCTGGACAACGTGAACAAGATCGGGACGATCCGCAAGGATCTGGCCCGGGTGAAGACCGTGATCAAAGAAAAGGCGGATGACCATGGAGCGTGAGGCAGGTGCAACTGCAACTGTAAGACAGACCAAAGTGGGTCGCGTTGTGTCCAACTCCATGAACAAGTCCGTGGTCGTGGCGGTGGATCGATTGATGACGCACCCGCTGTACAAGAAGACCATCCGCCGCACCAGCAGGTTCATGGCGCATGACGAGACCAACCAGTGTGGCGTGGGCGATCAGGTGCGGATTCAGGAAACACGGCCCCTGAGCAAGCGGAAGCGCTGGATTGTCACCGAAGTTCTGGAGAAAGCGAAGGAATAAGCCATGATCCAGATGCAGACGCTGTTAAACGTGGCAGACAACTCCGGGGCGAGGAGGATTCGGTGTATCGCGCCGGTCGGCGGCGACTCGGGCCGGCATGCCGGTCTGGGTGACGTGATCACGGCTTCCGTTAAAGAAGCCTCCCCCGACGGGACGGTGAAGAAGGGGGAAGTCGTCAAGGCCGTGATTGTCCGGATGAGCAAGGAGACCCGGCGCTCGGACGGTTCCTATATCCGTTTCGACGAGAATGCTGCGGTCCTGATCAACAACCAGAATGAGCCGATCGGAACCCGCGTGTTCGGGCCCGTGGCCCGGGAATTGCGCGACAAGCGTTTCATGCGGATCGTCTCCCTGGCTCCCGAAGTACTCTAGGGTGAAGCAATGTTACACGTCAAGAAGAACGACCAGGTGAAGGTGCTGGCAGGCAAGGACGCGGGACGCACGGGGCGGGTTCTGCGCGTCTTACCCCAGCGGAACCGGGCCATTGTCGAGAACATCAATACGGTGCGGCGCCATACCCGTCCGAACCCTCAGCGCAACGTGCAGGGCGGCATCGTGGAGCGGGAGTCACCGATTCATCTGTCCAATCTGCAGGTGATCTGTCCGGACTGCGGCCAGGCTTCGCGGGTCGGCTACCAGGAACTCTCGGACGGCAAGCGGGTGCGGGTCTGCAAGAAGTGCGACGCCACCCTGGATAGGTAGGAAGAGCCATGGCGAGACTGCAGGAAAGTTACGAAAAGGAAATCGTCCCGGCGATGGTGGAGCAGTTTCACTACACGAACCGGATGGCGGTGCCCCGGCTCGAAAAGATCGTCGTGAACGTGGGCCTCGGCGAGGCGATTGCCAATCCAAGGTTGCTGGATTCCGTCGCCGACGAGCTGGCGGCCATCACCGGGCAGAAAGCGATCATCAAGAAGGCTCGACGGGCCATCGCCAGCTTCAAGCTGAGGGCCGGGATGCCGATCGGTGTGATGGTCACGCTTCGTCGGGAGCGGATGTTCGAGTTCCTGGATCGATTGATCAACATTGCTTTGCCCCGGGTTCGCGATTTCCGGGGTGTTGCGATCAACGCCTTCGACGGACGCGGGAACTATACGCTGGGTATTCGAGATCAGATGATCTTCCCGGAGCTCGATGCCGGAAAGGTCGAGCGGGTCTACGGAATGAACATCACGATCGTGACGACGGCCGGGACGGACGAGGAAGCTCGCTTTCTGCTGGGGCGTCTGGGCATGCCCTTTCAACGGAGAGAGGAAACGGCGCGCGTAGGCGCAGCCGGTTAGGTGGATTAGACGATGGCAAAGAAATCGTGGATTGCGAAGCAACAGAGAAAGCCCAAGTTCTCGACGCGGGCTTATACGCGCTGTCTGCGCTGCGGGCGCTCGCGGGGATACCTGCGCAAATTCAAATTGTGCCGCATCTGTTTCCGGGAACTGGCCTTGCGCGGTGAGGTCCCAGGAGTGACGAAAGCGAGCTGGTAGCCATGCTCTCTGTGGACTCGGGGAGAGTTGGAACAGCCGCAGTTTTGAAGGAGATTGGTGAGCAATGTCAGTGATGGATCCCATCGCAGATTATCTGACTCGGGTTCGGAATGCTCAGAGTGCAATGCACGAGTCGGTGAGTATTCCCCACTCGAAAATCAAGGAAGAAGTCACCCGGATTCTGAAGGAGGAAGGGTATGTCTCCGGCTACACGCTCGAGCAGCGGGGTGGCTTTAAGGCGATCTCCGTCACTCTGAAGTATTTGGGCGACCGTGATCCGGCCATCCGGAAGCTTCGGCGGGTCAGCAAGCCGGGGCGCCGAGTATATGTGAGCAAGGACGAAATTCCGACAGTCCTGGGCGGACTGGGGATCAACATCCTCTCGACCTCCCGAGGAGTTCTGACCGGACAGCGCGCGCAGAGCGAAGGTGTCGGTGGCGAACTGCTCATGGAGATCTACTAATAGAGACGGCAGGACACCATGTCTCGAATTGGAAGAAAAATCATCAAGTTGCCTTCGGGCGTGAAGCTTTCGGTGGAGAAGGGCCAGGCACGTGTCGAAGGCCCGAACGGCAAGTTGACCGTTCCACTGCCTGCGGGGATCAGCATCGATCAAGCCGATTCCACCGTGACGGTGAAGCGGTCCAGTGATGCCAAGGATCTGCGCGCCAAGCACGGTCTGACGAGAGCCTTGCTGGCCAACGCGGTCAAGGGAGTTGGAGAGGGCTGGGTCAAGAAGCTCGATGTGATCGGTATCGGTTACCGAGCCGAAGTCCGGGGCAAGTACGTCAATTTCTCCCTCGGTCATTCGCATCCCGTGGAGTTCCCGATTCCGCAGGGTCTGCAGATTGCGGTGGAACGTGAACAGCGAGGCATTCCGAACTATGTCGCCACGGTCAAGGTTTCGGGCGCGGATCGCCACATGGTCGGACAGATCGCTGCGGAGATCCGAGCGCTTCGACCGCCGGATCCCTACAAGGGCAAGGGCGTGCGCTACTCGACCGAGACGGTCAAGACCAAGGTCGGAAAGAAGGGGGCGTAGGGAGCTACCATGGCTAGGCACATGAGCAGGGCGCAACGCCGCAGACGAGTACATTTGAGAGGCCGGAGCAAGGTTCTCGGGACGCCGGAACGGCCTCGAGTCTGCGTTTTCAAGAGCTTGAAACATATCTACGTCCAGGTCATAGACGACAGTGCCAACCGGACGTTGACGACCGTCTCTTCTCTGAAGCTCGACGGCAAGAAACTCCCGAACGGCGGAAATGTTGCCGCGGCCCGGGACGTAGGCAAGGAACTCGCAGTCAAAGCCAAGGAACTCGGGATCAACCAGGTAGTCTTTGACCGGAACGGAAATCTCTACACCGGACGGGTGAGGGCCCTCGCCGAGGCGGCGAGAAAGGCCGGACTCGAGTTCTGAATGAGGTGCGCTGATGGCAATTACACAGACGACGGATCAGGAACTGAAAGACCAGGTGGTTTCCATTCGACGAGTCACCAAGGTCGTCAAAGGCGGAAAGAACCTGAGTTTCAGCGCACTCGTGGTGGTGGGCGATCAGGCTGGACGGGTCGGCTTCGGCATGGGAAAGGCCAAGGAGGTCCCATCGGCCATTCGCAAGGGGCTGGAGAAGGCCAAAAAGAGCATGATCGCCGTGCCGCTGATCGGTTCGACGATTCCTCATGCCGTGCTGGGCCGGTTTGGGGCCGGTCAGGTTTTGCTGAAGCCGGCCGCGGAAGGAACCGGTGTGATCGCCGGCGGGCCTGTCCGTGCGGTCATGGAATCGGCCGGGATCCGCAACGTGGTGACAAAGTCGCTCGGTTCCGCCAACCCGCACAATATGGTGAAGGCGACGTTCGAGGGGCTGGTACAGCTCCGAAACGCTGACGAAGTCTCGAAGCGACGCGGAAAACCGGTCGAACAGCAGTAGAAGAGCGCGAGGAAGCGATGGCAAAGAAAGGCGCGGGGACGGTCAAGGTCAAATACGTACGCAGTGTTCTCGGACGTCCGGGAACGCAGCGCAAGATCATCGAAGGTCTCGGATTCAGAAAGCTGAACCAGATTGTTGTGCGTCCCGACACACCCGAGACATGGGGAATGGTCCACAAGGTGAGTCACCTGGTGCAAGTTCTCGAGGGAGAAGAATCGTGAGCTTTCAGTTACACGAGCTGGAGCGCTCCCGTGGAGCGAACAAGGCGAAGAAGCGAGTGGGAAGAGGCCCGGGATCCGGGAACGGCGTCCGGGCGGGACGCGGCCAGAAGGGTCAGAAGTCGAGGTCCGGCTACTCTTCGCGGCCCGGTTTCGAAGGCGGGCAGATGCCCCTGTATCGTCGCCTCCCGAAGCGTGGATTCACGAACAAGTTCCGCAAGCAGTGGATCGTACTGAACGTCGGTGATCTGAACCGATTCGAGGAGGGGACTGAAGTCTCGCCTCAATTGCTCGTCGAGCAGGGTTTCGTCAAGCATACCCGTGATGGGCTGCGCATCCTCGGTCAGGGCGAACTGGAACGGAAATTGACCGTTCGTGCCCATCATTTCAGTGCTTCCGCCAAGGCGAAGATCGAAGCAGCCGGCGGTAGCGTCGAGGTCTTGAGCTGATGCCTGAGAGTACCTCCTCCCTGCAAGCCGGGATTCGCAACATCGTCAAGATTCCGGATCTGAGGTATCGGATCCTGTTCATGCTGGCGATGCTTGCCATCTATCGTGTGGGCAGCTTCATACCGACCCCCGGAATCAACACCCAGGCCCTGCAGAGTTTCTTCAACGCCCAGGGCGGCACGATCTTCGGCATGTTCAACATGTTCGTGGGCGGCAACCTGAGCCGTCTGTCGATCTTTGCGCTGGGGATCATGCCGTACATCACCGCATCGATCATCCTCCAGCTGCTGACCGTCGTCTGGCCGTACCTCGAGAGACTTTCGAAGGAAGGCGAACTGGGTCGGAAGAAGATCAACCAGTACACGCGGTATCTGACCGTCGGCCTGAGTGCGTTCCAAGGGTTCTTTACGGCGGCCGCGCTCGAGCATGCAGGACCGGCCGGCAATGTGGCCATCGTGCCGAATCCGGGTTGGACGTTCCGCATTATGACGATGATGACCCTGACCGCCGGAACGATCCTGGTCATGTGGATCGGCGAGCAGATCACCGAGAGGGGAATCGGCAACGGTATTTCGCTGATCATCTTCGCCGGGATCGTCGTGGGATTGCCCCGTGCGACCTACTCGCTGATCGAGTCCTGGACTTCGGGTGAGCGAACGGTCTTCACCATCCTCTTTCTGCTTGTGGTCATGGTGGCCGTCACGGCCGGGATCGTCGCCGTCGAGCGGGCACAGCGGCGAATACCGGTTCAGTATGCGAAGCGGGTCGTCGGACGTCGCATGTATGGCGGACAGGCCACCCACCTGCCGCTGCGCATCAACTCGGGCGGCGTCATCCCCGTCATTTTTGCGGCCTCGATCGTCGCTTTTCCTTCGACGCTGGGGCTGGTCTTCGAGGCGAACTGGGTCAAGTCGTTTACGCAGCAGCTTGCCCAGGGATATCCGCTGTACAATGTGCTCTACATCGCCGGGATTCTGTTTTTCACCTTCTTTTATGTGAGCATCATCTTCAATCCCGACGAGGTGGCGGACAACATCCGGAAATATGGCGGATACATCCCGGGCATCCGTCCGGGGCGCAAGACCGCCGAGTACATCGACACAGTTTTGAGCCGTCTGACGACCGTCGGTGCCATTTATCTTGTCGTCGTCTGTCTGATCCCGGAATTTCTGATCACGGGCTTCAAGATTCAGCCGATTCCCTGGATCGGTCCACCGTTGGACAACTTTTTGACCCGGTACGATCTGGACTTCATTACGACCGGCATCGGCGTCAACTTCTACTTCGGCGGTACATCGTTGCTGATCGTCGTTGCCGTCGCGATGGATACCGTGCAGCAGATCGAATCGCAGTTGATCATGCGTCACTATGAGGGCTTCCTTAAGAAGGGCCGCGTGCGGGGGCGTAGATAGGAAGCGGAGAAGACGATGGCGCCGACAGATGAAGATTCGACGATCGTGGTGTTGCTGGGACCTCCGGGAAGCGGCAAGGGGACCCAGGCCAAGCGGCTCGTCGAAGAGTTCCGGCTGGTTCATTTCTCGACAGGTGATATCCTGCGGGAGGAAGTCCGTCGGGGCAGCCCCGTCGGGCAGCGAGCGAAAGCCATCATGGAATCGGGTGAGCTCGTCCCCGACGACGTGCTCGGAGAGATCGTCCGGGGTCGGCTTGCGGACCTTGCGAATGGGCAGGGCTGCATCTTGGACGGCTATCCGAGAACGTTGGCCCAGGCGCGTTTCCTGGAGCAGATCCGTGACGGTCACCCCTTGATCGTGATCAACATCACGGTCGACGAGGAACAGATTGTCAAACGGCTGTCTGGGCGGCGATTTTGCCCAAACTGCGGAAACATTTATAATATTTACTTTTCCCCCCCGAAGAGGGCGGAACATTGCGATCGGTGCGGGGCTGAACTGCAGCGACGCAAGGATGACCATGAGGATGTGATCCGGGAGCGTTTGCGCGTCTATGACGAGCAGACCCGTCCGGTAGTGGACTTTTATCAGGATTGGCCGACCTATTTCGAAGTCGACGGCAATCAGGAACCGGCTGTGGTGTTCGATGAGGTTTGCCGGATCGTCGGGACTCGCGCCCGATGATCATCCGCAAGGGGAAGTCCGAACTGGAGAGAATGCGGAACGCGAACCTCGTGGTGGCGCGCGTTCTTGAGCGGGTGCGCAGTCTCGTCCGTCCCGGCGTTTCGACGCAGGAGTTGGACGAGGTCGCAGAAACGATGATCCGGGAGGCTGGTGCAGAGCCTGCCTTCAAGGGTTATCGAGGGTATCCGGCGACGGTCTGTGCCTCGGTCAACAATGAGATCGTCCACGGCATCCCGAGCCCGGAGAAGGTTCTCCGGGAGGGGGACATCCTGGCGGTCGACGTTGGCGCTCGCTGGGAAGGTTTTTACGGAGACGCCGCCTGGACTTTCCCGGTAGGGCAGATATCGGACTCGTTGCAGCAGTTGCTCGACGTGACCAGGGATGCCTTGTACGTCGGCATCGGCAAGGCGCGTCCCGGCAATCGCGTTTCGGATATTTCGTCGGCGATTCAGCGCCACGTCGAAGCGCATGGCTTCTCGGTGGTCCGGGACTTCGTCGGGCACGGGATCGGGCGGGCACTGCACGAGGATCCGCAGGTGCCGAATTTTGGCGTCCCGGGCCGCGGCCCTCGCCTGGTCGAGGGGATGGTGCTGGCCATCGAGCCGATGGTGAACAGCAAGGGCCCCGGAGCCCGGATACTGGAAGATCGCTGGACCGCCGTCACGACGGACGGCGGCTATAGCGCTCATTTTGAACATTCGGTTGCGGTCACGGATAACGGGCCGTGGATTTTGAGTGAATTGAACTAGACTGAGGGGCGAACGGCGTGTCGAAAAAGGAAGAGGCCATCGAAGTCATGGGGACCGTCGTGGAGACGCTTCCCAACGCCATGTTTCGGGTGGAACTCGAAAACAAGCACGAGGTGCTGGCCCACGTTTCCGGGAAAATGCGGAAGTTCTTCATCCGGATTCTGCCGGGTGACAAGGTGAAAGTGGAGCTGTCGCCGTACGACCTCACGCGCGGTCGGATTGTCTACCGGTATAAGTGAAAAGGGTCAACGCGGACGTGGGGAGTTTGAGACATGAAAGTAAGGTCATCGGTTAAAAAGATCTGTATCAAATGCAAGGTGATCAAGAGACGGGGAGTTGTTCGCGTCATCTGCGAGAACCCCAAGCATAAGCAGAGGCAGGGTTAATCCCGGCGCTGGAGGCGAAGAATGCGAATCGCAGGAGTCAACGTTCCCGACAATAAGAGGGTCCAGATCTCACTGACCTATATCTACGGAATCGGAAAGTCCCGCGCTGCGACGATTTGTGAGAAGTCCGGAGTCAGTGTCAACGCGAAGGTCCGAGACCTGACCGAAGAGGAAGCTGGACGGGTCCGCCAGGTCATCCAGGAAGAGGGCCGGGTCGAAGGAGATCTCCGCAAGGAGGTCCAGCTGAACATCAAACGGCTGATGGACATTGGATGCTATCGTGGGCTCCGCCACCGTCGGGGACTGCCGGTCCGCGGACAGAGAACGCACACCAATGCGCGGACCCGAAAGGGCCCGAAGAAGGGGCGCATCGGCCGGAAAAAGCGCTGAGGATGACTTTCTGAAGAGGTAAACATGGCTAAAGGTGCGAAGGGTTCGAAGAAGAAGACCACGACCAAGCGGCGCGAGCGCAAGGTCATTTCCCACGGGATCGCCCACATTCAGGCGACGTTCAACAACACGCTGATCACGATCAGCGATCTCGAAGGGAACGTCTTGTCGCAGGCGAGCGCAGGAGGGCAGGGATTCAAGGGGAGTCGAAAGAGTACTCCCTTTGCGGCCTCCCAGGCGGCGCATTCCGCAGCGGCGGCAGCGCGGGATACCTACGGGATGAAGTATTGCGACGTCCGGGTGAAAGGACCGGGTGCGGGCCGTGAGGCGGCGATCCGGTCGCTGCAGGCGGCGGGTCTCGATGTGAAGTCGATCAAGGACGTGACTCCGATCCCTCACAACGGTTGTCGGCCCCCGAAACGGCGCAGGGTCTGACCGGCGGAACCGGGGTGGAGCAACCATGCGGTCCACGGAAATTGGAAGAGAATCGAATCGGCGATTTCGCATCGCCGCCAGGAGGATAAGGATTGGCTAGGTACACGGGTCCAGTTTGTCGTTTGTGCAGGCGTGAGGGTATGAAGCTGTTCCTCAAGGGGCAGCGCTGCTATACCGACAAGTGCGCCATCGAAAAGCGGAACTATGCGCCGGGAGAACATGGCCGCAGTTTTTTTCGCCGCCGCCGGGTGCTCGGCTATGGTCAACAGTTGCGAGAGAAGCAGAAGACCAAGCGGAGTTACGGCGTCCAGGAAAGGCAGTTTCACCGCTACTTCCAGAGGGCGGCCCGGCGCAAGGGCGTCACGGGTCAGATGCTGCTTCAGATGCTCGAACGCCGCCTCGACAGCGTCGTCTATCGACTGGGTTTTGGGGCGTCTCGCAACCAGGCGCGCCAGTTCGTGCGCCACGGTCATATCCGCGTCAACGGGCGAAAGGTCACGATCCCTTCCTACCTGCTCAAGCCCGGTGATGAGATCACTGTCCGGCAGAAGAGCCGCAAGAACCCCCTGATCATCGCGGCGATGGAAGACGTCGCCGGACGGGGTGTCCCGGCATGGTTGAGCTTGGACCGGGAGAACTTCGCCGGCCAGGTCCTGGAACTGCCGAACCGCGAAGAAATCAAGATTCCCATCGAGGAACAGCTCATCGTCGAGCTCTACTCGAAGTAGCGGTCCCCGACCGGTCGGACCGGTCGGCCGTGGGCATCGACCATCGGCTCCTAGATAAGAGAAAACGGAGATTGCTCCTATGAAAGGTTTTCAGAAACCGAAGAGACTGGCGTGTGAGACGGAGACTCTGACCCCTAGCTATGGGCATTTCTTTGCCCATCCCTTCGAGCGGGGTTTCGGAACGACGATCGGTAATGCTCTTCGCCGAATCCTGCTGTCCTCGATCGAAGGCGCGGCGATCACCGCCGTCAAGATCGACGGCGTACTCCACGAATTCTCATCGATCCAGGGGGTCCGCGAGGATGTGACCGACATCATTATGAGCCTCAAGCAGATTCCGCTCAAACTTCATGTCGATCATCCGAAGACCTTGTACCTCGAGAGAATCGGCAAAGCCGGCGATGTGAAATCCGGCGACATCAAGCCGGATCCCGACATCGAGATCCTCAACAAGGACATCCATATCGCGACCATCAACGAACCGGTCGATTTCCGTCTGGAAATCCGGGTCAAACCGGGTCGAGGATACATTTCCGCAGATGAGAACTTCGACGAAGACCTCGGGATCGGTTACATTCCGGTCGACTCCGTCCACTCACCGGTCAAGCGGGTCAACTTCTGGGTGGAGGCTGCCCGCCTGGGGCACTCGACCGATTATGACCGCCTGAACCTGGAACTCTGGACGGATGGGAGCATTCGACCGCAGGACGCCGTCGCCAAAGCCTCCAAGATCCTCAAGGATCATCTCTACATCTTCATCAACTTCGAAGAAGATTCCGAAGAAGGAGATAAGGGCGGCGGAGACGAATCGGGCGCGGTCAACGAGAACCTCAACAAATCGATCGAGGAACTCGAGCTCTCCGTGCGCTCGTACAACTGTCTGAAAAATGCGAACATTCAGACGATCGGTGAGCTGGTCACCCGAACAGAAGCCGAGATGTTGAAGACAAAGAACTTCGGCAGAAAATCGCTCAATGAGATCAAGGAGATCCTGGCGGACATGGGCTTGTCCTTCGGCATGAAGCTGGACGACAAGGGACGAATCGTCGGTCAGCGCGCAGATGCGTAGGGAGTTCGGGAACAGCGAGTCTCGGGCCGCCGGAAGGCCCGGAGAGACAAAGAGCAGGCCCGGAATCGGGCAGCGAGACGATAGGCGGAGGAAATCATGCGACATCGCAGGGCCGGACGCAGACTGGGAAGAACGTCGAGTCATCGCAAAGCGCTGATGCGGACGATGGTCACGGAGTTTTTCGAGAACGAGAAGATCATTACGACCATCTCCAAGGCGAAGGAGTTGCGGCCGGTCGCCGAGAAGATGATCACGCTCGGTAAGCGAGATACGCTCCACGCGCGTCGACAGGCACTCTCCTTTATTCGAAAGAAGGCGGTGGTCTTCAAGCTCTTCGATTCGCTGGCGCCACGTTTTGCCGACCGCAACGGCGGATATACGCGCATTCTTCGCCTGGGCATACGTCCCGGTGATGCTGCCGAAGTCGCTCTGCTCGAGTTCGTCGATGCCGAGGAGCGGGCTGAGGCGGCGAAAAAGGCCGCAGCCGCCAAGAAGAAGCCTTCGAGGCGGTCGAAGAAGAAGGAGACGACGGAACCCTCTGCGGCTGCACCGGAGGCCGAAGAGAAAAAGCCGAAGCGTGCCTCGCGGAAGAAGACCCCCGAGGCTAAGCCTGCCGAAAAGAAGACCCGGAAGCCTTCCACGCGCAAGAAGAAGGCCGAAGACGAGAAGTCGGAAGACTAGGCACTCAATCGGACGGCCTCGGACGGAGGGAGGGGATGCAGGGGCCGCACGCCCTCCCGACGATGTTCCGGTGGTCGCAGGTTGTGCCCGGATTCTCCGTACGTCCCAGGTCGTCCCTTGACCCCAGACCCCATCCGGTTGAAGGGGCCTATCCCGAGGTCAGAGCCGTGATGCCGACCGAGATCGCGAGGTAGACGAGGTAGGGGATGACGACGAGCGTCACGCCTTTTCCAACCGAGAGTCGCTTGGAGACCTTCGAGATCCCAAGTCCGAAGAGGTAGATCACATAGATACTGATGATGTCGACCGACGAGGCCAGTTTGTATAGAACCGGTGACGCCTTGGGATCGACCAGGGGACCCAGGTTCGTGAAGATGGGATTCTGGAGGTTGACCGCGTAGGGATCCGAGGCGAGCGCGAAAACGATGACGAGCAGCACCGCGCCGACCAGGCTCTGGAAGAAGATGGTGTGCGTGACCACACTGAAGAGTCGAGAGAAGGTCGTCTCGCTCCCTGAAATCCAGACCATGAGCATGAATACGCCGGAGTAGATCAGCGCCATCAGCGGGATGAAGAGCGGGACCAAATACTGGAGGATGATCACCTGGAAATTCACGCTGCTTGCCAACTGGTCCTCTGACAGTCCGGCAGCCTGTGGGGCGCTTTTGACCTGCGCCATCAAAAGCTCGTGCAGATCGACGAGGTGGGCAATCGCCTGCCAGGCGGCGAGAGTAACCAGCATGGCCACGATCAACGGAACGATGAAGCCCGGCTTGAGGTTGATGTCCTTGAAGGTTTCCGAAGGTTCGAAAAAGATACCTTGAAGTCGCCAGAGAGCTCCTTTGGGCTGGGGTGTTTCCTGGATGACGGCAGATTCACTTTCCATTCACTGTCCTCCCTTCGGGTAATGCTACGAGTCCCATTGCGGGTTTATTCGCCGTTCTGGCGGAGTCTACGCCGTCCGGCCGGAAGAAACCAGAAAAACCGGGAGTTCTAGGCTTGAGCGCGTCCTACGGCAAAGTGGAGAACGCGTGTCAGGTCCTGGCCGGAAGTTGTCGCCCTACGGGTTTCGAGTTTCGAGAACTCGGCCTCCCGACAAAAACCCAAGAACTTCGCACATCGCCGTTCGCACGTTTTCGTTCGCCCTTCGCGCTTGCTATTTCACCCTTGGCTCTTGGACTTCGGCCCCAAACCCTGGTTTGGAGTCTTCACTTCACGTGCGTACCGGCTTCGAGTTGCGGGTCTCGCCGGCTCGGTGTGCCCCGCCCGGGAGAGGCACGATTCGGCCAGCCCGGGGTCAAGCGGAGCGCGACCCCGGGTCAGCCCTGCTATGATTACGGCCATGTCAAGATCCGCTCCTGCTCTCGTTTTGATCCTTCTGATCGGTGCCCTGAGCTGGACGCCTCTGCCCGCGCAGGGACGACGACTGACCCTGGACGATCTCTACAATCCCGACTCGGAGGTCGACTTCGACGGACCTCCGCTCCGAGAGCGGCACTGGATGAAGGACGGAATGCACTATCTCGAAAAGACGGGCAACGGTCACTACCTCGAGGTCGAGGCCCGGTCCGGTGAGGCAAGGCCGCTTTTCCATAACTCACAGTTCGAGAAGGCGTTTGCGGCACTGCCCGGCTTTACGGATGCAGATGCTTCCGCACTTCTCTCCCAGGGAAAATTCTCGTTCAGTCCCGATGAGAAGCGCTTTCTCATCCGCTGGAGAGAGGATCTGTACTCTTTCGATCTGGCAGGGCCCGACGCCCACCGGCTGACCTCCGACGGGGACGAAGAACAAGTGCCGATGCTTGCCCCTTCCGGCCGCCTCGTCTCGTTCGTGCGGGACGCCGACCTTTGGGTGGTCTCTGCGGACGGCGCCTTCACCCGCCGCCTGACCCGTGACGGCAGCCCGCTTCGCCTGAACGGCATTCTCGACTGGGTCTACCAGGAAGAGGTCTACGGTCGGGGTGACTTTGTCGGACACTGGTGGAGTTCCGACTCACGCCGAATCGCCTTCCTCCAGCTCGACGAGTCGGACGTCCCCCGGTCGGTGATCGTCAACAACCAAAGGGACGAGCAGAAGGTGGAATCGCAGCTGTATCCCAAGGCCGGTGACCCCAATCCTGTCGTGCGCCTGGGTGTCGCTACAGTCGCCGGAGGGGAGATTCGCTGGGCCGACCTCACGGGGTATCCGCCGGATGGCATCCTGATCGTCAACGTGACTTGGGCGCCCTCTTCGGATCGCCTGCTCGTTCAAGTCCAGAATCGGGAGCAGACCTGGCTCGATCTCGTCGAGGTCCGGGCCGACGACGGGAGCTCACGACGTTTGTTTCGCGAGACGACTCCTGCCTGGGTCAGTCCTCTCGGCCCCCCGCACTGGCTAGCCGACGGGTCATTCATTTGGGAAAGCGAGCGGGACGGGTACCGACACCTTTATCATTACGATTCCAAGGGGAACTTGCTCGGTCGCCTGACTTCCGGTGAGTGGGACGTCTCGGCTGTCAAGGGCGTCGATGATGAGCGTGGCCTTGTCTTTTTCAGCTCGGGAAAGGATCGGATCGTCGATCTGAAGTTGTACCGGGTGCGCATCGACGGCTCCGGGCTGGAGTCTCTGACGCCGGACCCGGGAACGCACTCGGTCAGTCTGGACCCCCGTTATTCGTTGTTCCTGGATACGTGGAGCGACGTTTCGAGCCCACCTCGCGTTTCTGTCCATGATGTCGATGGTGCGGTCATCCGTCAGGTCCAGACACCTCCGGCGTCACCTCTGGCCGACTACGAGCTGGGTCCGGTCGAGTTCTTCGAAGTGCCTGCCAGAGACGGGTTCCAGATGGAGGCGATGTGGATCAAGCCGCCCGACTTCGATCCATCGCGCCGCTATCCCGTGCTCATCTACGTCTATGGCGGTCCCCAGTCTCCGACGGTCAGGAATCGCTGGGGCAGCAAGACCTATTTGTGGCATCAGATGTTGGCCGAAAAAGGCTATCTGATCTTCCTCTGCGACAATCGGTCCGCGTCGGGGAAAGGGGTCCGTCCGGCCTGGAGCATCTATCGAGATCTGGGTAAGGTCGAACTGCGGGACCTGGAAGATGCCGTCGGCTGGCTGAAGCAGCAGGCGTTCGTCGATCCGGATCGAATCGGACTCTGGGGCTGGAGCTATGGCGGCTTCATGACCTCCTACGCCTTGACGCACAGCTCGCTGTTCAGGATCGGCATCGCCGGAGCCCCGGTCACAGACTGGCATCTTTACGACAGCATCTATACCGAACGGTACATGGGGCTGCCGGAGGACAATCCCGAAGGTTATCTGAACAGCTCGGTGGTTCGGGCCGCGAGCCGCTTGGATGGTCGGCTCCTGCTGCTGCATGGAACCACGGACGACAACGTCCACCCGCAGAACTCCATTCAGCTGATCGACCGGCTTCAGCAAGCGGACAAGGCCTTTGACATGATGCTCTACCCGGGATCCCGCCATGGGGTCAGGGACTCTCGTCAACTGCTCCATTTGAGGACGTTGATGACGAACTTTGTACAGAAGAACCTTTAGGAGATTCGAGCTTTGCGCAAGGTCGGTGGCCCTGGGGGCGCGCCCAGTCTGTTCAGGGGACGAAAGTCCGGGCATCTTCATAGGCGCTTTTCAATTCGTGATTGGGTGGAGTCGTTTGTGCCCGGGTAAGTTCTTGTCGGTCCTTGTGGAATCCCCGCAACCCTAACCGGTCGTGGCCGGCTCACCGATAATAAAGGCTGTTGTATGACGGAGCAGTTGAGATCCAAGGTGGACCCGGGGCATGAGCTCCGCGAAAGCATCGTTCGACATCTGCAGTTCACGCTCGGCGTCGATCCGGCGGTTGCAGAACGAGCGGGAATCTTCCAGGGGCTTGCCTATGCCGTGCGCGACCGCCTGTTGGAGCGCTGGCTCGATACCCAAAGAAGCTGCTACGAGCTGCTGGCCAAGCGGGCCTACTATCTCTCCCTTGAATTTCTGCCGGGCCGGTTCCTCCGTAACTACCTCCTTTGCCTCCGGATGGAGGATGAAGCACGGGGAGCTCTGGCCGGTCTCAGCTGGGATCTGGAAGACATCGAGGAAGAGGAATGGGATGCCGGGCTGGGAAATGGTGGTCTGGGCCGTCTGGCTTCCTGCTTTCTCGACTCCTTTGCGACGTTGAAACTGCCCGGTTACGGCTACGGCATCCGATACGATTTTGGGATCTTCCATCAGAAGCTCGTCGATGGGTACCAGCGTGAGGAATGCGATAACTGGATGCGACAGGGAACCCCGTGGGAGATCCAGCGCCCCGAGATTCTTTATCGTGTTCAATTCGGCGGGCGTTCCGAGCCTTATCGCGATTCCGCAGGGCGGCTCTGCTTCCGCTGGGTCGCAACCGATTCGGTGATGGCCATGGCCTCCGATATTCTGATTCCCGGATTCGGGGGCAAATACGTCACCCACATGAGGCTCTGGGTGGCACGCTCGAGCTCCGAATTCAACCTGACCCAGTTCAACCTCGGAGACTATGCCGGAGCCGTCGAGGAGAAGGTCCTCAGCGAAAACATTTCCAAGGTTCTGTATCCGAACGACGAACTCGTTCAGGGCCGGGAGCTGCGTCTCAAACAGCAGCACTTCTTTGTTTCGGCAACCCTGCAGGATATTCTCCGACGGTTCAAGAAGCAGCACCACGACTGGTCGACCCTCCCCGAATTCGTGGCCATCCAGCTCAACGATACCCACCCTTCGCTGGCCGTCCCGGAGCTGATGAGGCTCCTGATGGACCTGGAAGGTCTCGAGTGGGATGCGGCCTGGAGAATCTGCGGAGCGACGTTCAGCTACACGAACCACACGGTGTTGCCGGAGGCGCTCGAAACCTGGTCCGTCGATTTGATGGGCAGGATACTGCCTCGGCACCTGGAGATCATCTATGAGATCAACCGTCGACTCCTTGAACGGGTGGGGAAGACGTTTCCGACCGATACGGACAGATTGGCGCGCGTTTCACTGATCGAGGAGAGCGACCCGAAGCGCGTTCGCATGGCCAACCTGGCCATCGCCGGAGGTCACGCGGTCAACGGTGTGGCGGCCCTGCACACCGAGATTCTCAAGCGGAACCTGTTCAGGGATTTCGAAGAGCTGTTTCCCGGAAGGATCCGCAACGTCACCAACGGAATAACGCCGCGCCGCTGGCTCTTTCAGGCGAACCCGGAGCTCTCCCAGTTGATCACCCGCGCAATCGGTCCCGACTGGGTCACGGAACTGGAGCTTCTGGAGAATCTGGTTCCTCTGGCCGAGGACGCAGGCTTTCGTGACGAATGGATGGAAGCCAAACGACAGAACAAAAAGCGACTGGCTCGCTACGTCCTGCGCAAATCGGGACTTGGAGTCAATCCGGACACGCTGTTCGACGTCCAGGTCAAACGGATCCACGAATACAAGCGACAGCTGCTCAACGTGCTCCATGTCGTCACATTGTTCAACCGGATCAAGGCCCAGCCCCGGGGCTCCTTCGTGCCTCGCACCGTGGTTTTCGCAGGTAAGGCTGCTCCTGCCTATCGTCAGGCGAAGCTCATCATCAAGCTGATCAACTCCGTAGCCGAGGCCGTCAACCGCGACCCGGAAGTGGGAGGACGCCTGCGGGTACTCTTCCTTCCGAACTACTGTGTCTCCCAGGCGGAGAAAGTGATTCCCGCTGCGGACCTCTCGGAGCAGATCTCGACCGCGGGCATGGAGGCGTCCGGGACCGGCAACATGAAGTTCGCCCTCAATGGAGCCCTCACGATCGGTACCCTTGATGGGGCCAACATCGAGATCATGGAGGCAGTCGGAAAGGAGAATACCTTCACCTTCGGCCTGAGCGTCGATGAGGTTGCAGCGCGCCGGGCGGAGGGGCGGGATTCTCGCGAGTTCTATCAAAGCGACCCTGAACTGCAACAGGCTCTGAACATGATTGACGAGGGCAGCTTCTCGCCGGATGAACCGGGTCTGTTCCGGCCGATCGTGCAGTCATTGCTCGAGTGGGGGGACTTCTTCCAGGTACTGGCGGACTTTCGTGCATATGTCGAGGCGCAGAATCGCGTCAGTAGCCTGTATCGAGAAACTGGCGAGTGGGCTCGACGCTCGATCCTCAACAGTGCCAGAATGGGACGATTCTCAAGCGACCGTTCAGTGCTCGAATATGCCCGGAATATCTGGAGAGTGTCGGCGCTCGACCTCGAGTAACCGAAGCCGTCGG
Source organism: uncultured Acidobacteriota bacterium (assembly GCA_963823995.1). Classification (GTDB taxonomy): domain Bacteria; phylum Acidobacteriota; class UBA6911; order RPQK01; family JAPXNP01; genus JARRKC01. The sequence goes on along the minus strand of CAWGNQ010000005.1, from coordinate 659,034 downwards.
GTGCAGAAATGGCGGCAAAGGACCCGGATTGGATCATGGAACAGAATACCTCACACGTGCTGGTGCGACGTCCGATCTTCGATGACCAGCAGAAGCTCTGGGGCTATGAGATCCGGTGTCTGTATGGAGGAAAGACCGCGGAGGGATCCGAAGAGGCGGACCAGGCCTTGTCCTGCCTTGCCTCGAGCGCATACATCGGCCTGCAGGAGGTCTCCGACCGAGGCAAGCGGCTGGTCGTTCCTTTTGGGGAAAAGGCTGTTCTCGATCAGATTCCATACGCGCTTCCTCCGGCGCTGGCGGCCGTCGAGATCTCGGAGGGAGCGATCCATCCCCGCGAAGTTCAGTCGGCGCTCGAGGAGCTGAAGAGCAGTGGGTACCTGTTGGCCCTGGCAGGCTTCAGCGGAGATTCACGATGGGAGAAGATCTATGGAATTGCCGACATCCTCTGTGTGCGGATCGCGGGGACCCAGCGTCCGGCTGAAACCGCGCGGAGGCTGCGCAGTTATCCGGGGCAACTGCTGGCGCGGGGTATTAGCGATCGCGCCCAGCTGTCAGCATGTCAGGAAGCGGGCTTTCAGCTCTTCCAGGGAGGATATTTCAAGTCTCCCGAAGATGTTCCGGTACGACGAATCACCTCCAACGAGGTAGCGCGCCTTCGCCTCATGGGGCTGATCGAGGAGGGAGATCCGGATTTCCCGAAGCTCGCCGAAGCGATTCAGTCGGATGCGGCTCTGAGTTTCCGCCTGCTCGGATATCTCAATTCCGCGGCCTTCGGCTTCCGACAGAACATCAAGTCGATTCGTCAGGCGATCACTCTGCTCGGCTGGACCCGGATGCGCCAATGGCTGAGAGTGGCCATCCTCAGTGATATGGGACAGACGACCCACGCGTCCGAGTTGGTTTACCTGGCGGCTCAGCGCGGACGATTCCTGGAACTCCTCGGACAGCGATTCGATTACTGGGGCTTCGATCCGGAGAGCCTCCAAATGCTCGGCCTGTTCTCGCTTCTCGATGCCATGTTGGCCATGCCCATGTCGGAGGCGGTCCGCTATCTTCCCGTCGAAGAGAAGCTCAAGGGTGCACTTCGCCGGGAGACCAACAACGAATACCTTCCGCTGCTCGAACTGGCGGAAGCACTGGAGGACGGGAATACGGCCCTGGCCGATGCGATGATCGGTCGCCTGGGACTGGAAGGGGACGGAGTCCGACAAGCCTACCAGTCGGCCGTGGCATGGGCCAACCAGTTGCTCGCCTCCGGCTGAGTTCGCGGTGCAGATTCCGGGGTTCCGAGCTCCAATCGCCCGAATGGGAAGTCGTTCCCGTATTGTTTGCAGCGAGCCTGGAGCGGTCACTGAAGTCCGCAAGACTCTGCCTCGATCCATTTCATTTGCGTACCGATGGTTGACGCCCGTACGGCATAACGGGTAAGCTATCTCGATAGCATAATTCCTATAGGATTACTCTAGTATGAATGACCAGCCCAAACGATCCAAGATAGAACGCATCAAAGAGGCCAGCCGGGGTCTTCGTGGTTCGATCGCTCACGAACTCGCCGAAGATGCCAGCCATTTCTCGAAGGAAAGCGTCCAGTTGCTGAAGTTCCATGGCATCTATCAGCAGGATGACCGGGACCAGCGCAAGGTCCGGCGAAAGGGAGGACGCGAAAAAGCCTATCAGTTCATGGTCCGCATCAAAAACCCGGGAGGAGGCCGTCTGAGCTCGGAACAGTGGAGGGCTCTCGATGAAATCGCCGATCTCTACGGTGAAGGGACCCTGCGCATTACGACCCGCCAGGGAATTCAGTTCCACGGGGTCGGTAAGGACAGTCTCAAACGGACGATCCGGCATCTGAGCGAACGTCTGATCTCCACCTTCGGTGCGTGCGGGGACGGGAACCGCAACACCATGGCCTGTCCGGTCTCGGGACTTTTGAAAGGGTCGACGTTCGATGGCCGTGACTGGGCTGCTCGGATCGCCGCGAAGTTCGCCTTTCAGTCCTCTGCCTACTTCGATATTTGGCTCGACGGCGAGAAACTGAAGCAGACGGAATCGGAACCGCTCTACGGCAAAACCTACCTGCCGCGCAAGTTCAAGATTGCCGTGGCCGATCCCGACGACAATTGCGTCGACCTCCTGACCAACGATGTCGGAGTCCTTCCCATCCTTCGAAACGGTGGGCTGGAGGGATTCAACATCTTCGTCGGAGGCGGGATGGGCAGCACGCATCTCAAGGAGGAAACCTATCCCAGGCTGGCCACGCCGCTGGCGTTCGTTCCGCCCGATCGGCTTCTGGACCTGCTCGAGGCGATCGTGCTCACTCAGCGGGACCTGGGAAACCGCGAGGACCGGCGCCAGGCGCGCATGAAATATCTGGTCGAGAAGCTCGGCATCGAGGACTTTCGCAGGGAGGTCGAGACTCGCTTCGGACAGACCCTCTCGGACGTCCGACCCTGGGTGATCGGACCGACCGGTTACCATTTTGGCTGGCACGAGCAGCAAAACGAAGGCCGTCACTTCCTGGGAATCTTCGTCGAAAACGGACGCATCGAGGACCGACACGACTGGAAGCTGAAGACGGCACTGCGTGCACTCGTCGATCTCGTCGGACCCACCATCATACTCACGCCGAATCAGGATCTGATCCTCGCCGACATTCCGGAAGAATCGGTCGCCGAGGTCCGGCGTCTCGCCGAGATGTATGGGATCGTCGTCCAGGGAGATTCGCCGCTTCGGACCAACAGTCTGGCGTGCCCGGCCTTGCCGACGTGCGGACTCGCGATCACCGAGGCCGAAAGAAGACTGCCTTCGTTGATCGACGAGCTCGAGGATGCCGGTTTCGGCGATGAACCGATCAAGATCCGTATGTCCGGGTGCCCGAACTCATGCTCCAGGCCTCCGGTTGCGGAGATCGGTCTGATCGGCAAATCGGTCAACGGCTACAACCTTCTGGTGGGAGGAAATCGGTCGGGGACTCGACTGGCGAAACTCCTCTTCGAAGATGTTCAGGCTGAGCATCTGGCGACCGAGATCGGACGCCTGATCGCACTTTTCAGACGGAGTCGGAGAGCGGACGAGCATTTCGGGGATTTCTGTCATCGTGTCGGTGTGGAATCGTTGCGGGGCAGCCTTTCGGAGGAGGTCGCCGTTTGAACCGCTACTATCCCGCCTTCCTCGACCTTCGCGACAAACCCTGTCTCGTCGTCGGGACCGGCGATCTGTGCGAAGAGAAAGCCTCGGCGCTCGAACGAGCCGGAGCCCGCGTCAGCAGAAGTGTCGGATTCCACGAAGAGACAGCCCGTGACCACTTCCTCATTGTTGCCGATGTCGATGAAGAGCTGGCCCGGACGATTCAGGAATTTGGAGGCCGTCACCGCATCTTCGTCAACATTGTCGACAAGCCGCAGTTCTGCTCCTTCATCCTTCCCGCTGTTCTGCACCGAGGCGATCTGCAGATCGCGGTTTCGACGGGTGGCGCCAGCCCTGCGCTGGCCGGCTGGATCCGGAGGCGGCTCGAGCAGGACTTCGGCTCGGAGTTCGCCGTTCTGCTTGCGGAGCTGGGCCGGACGCGGCACTCGATCCGTCGCCGATTCGCCCGCTATTCCGATCGTAAAAGCTTCTACTATGGTTTGTTTGAGAACGGTATCCTGGACAGTGCCCGCACCGGGGGTGAGGCAGCGGTCCGGGAGCGGCTCGAGCGCGCGGTCGAGGAGTTCGAGCCATGAGGATGCTGCGGGGCCGTTGCGGCCGGGTGACCCTGGTGGGCGCGGGGCCGGGAGATCCGGAACTGCTGACACTCAAGGGATTGCGCGCTCTGCAGACGGCGGAGGTCGTCGTGTATGATCGCCTCATCGCCCCCTGTCTGCTGGAGGAAGCTCCAACGGATGCGGAACGAGTCTACGTCGGCAAGCGCGGCGGACATTATTGCTTCCCCCAGGAGCAGATCAATCGGCTCCTCGTCGAGCGTGCCCGAAGAGGGCTGAACGTCGTTCGCCTGAAGGGAGGCGACCCCTTTCTGTTCGGTCGGGGCGGCGAGGAAGTGAGCTATCTGAAGGATCACGGGATCCCCTGCGAGGTCATCCCCGGGGTCAGTTCCGCGCTGGCCGCGCCGGCCGCAGCCGGGATTTCCGTCACGCGACGCGGCACCGCTTCGACGGTCGCGATCGTCTCCGGACATCAGGTACAGGATCCCGGGAACCCGGTGAACTGGCGTTGCCTGGCCGGCGCAACGGACACCCTGGTCGTATTGATGCCGCTCTCCAACCTTCGGTCGATCATCAACCAGCTGGTCGTCAATGGACGATCGCTGACGACTCCCGCCGCTGTGATCCAATCCGCTACGACCGCACAGCAAAGGACCGTCGTCGGAACCTTACGGGACATCGCTGCCGAGGTCGAACGGGAAGCACTCTCGTCTCCGGCCTTGCTCGTCGTCGGTGAGGTGGCGCGAATGGCTCATTCCGAACGGGTTGCACTCCTCAGTACCGCTGTTACCCAAGGCATCGCCGCAGAAGGGACTGCGTAAGACGCGCGCTTTGCACCGCCGAACGACGAAAACTCGAAATCCCGGCACCGCCGCTTACTCATACCGCAGGGCTTCGATCGGATCGAGCGCTGCCGCCTTGTGGGCCGGATAGTAGCCGAAGAAGACCCCGATCATCACCGGGAAGATGATCGCTGCCGCCACGGCGTCCGGAGAGAGCGACGTCGACCAGTTCAGGAATGTCGAGAAAGCGTAGGACCCGCCGACGCCCAAACCGAGTCCCACGAGTCCACCGAGCAGGCAGAGGGCGATCGATTCGAACAGGAACTGGACCCGCACCTGATTGGGGCGGGCGCCGATGCTCATGTGGATCCCGATTTCACGAGTGCGCTCCGACACGGAGACCAGCATGATGTTCATGATCCCGATGCCGCCGACCAGAAGCGATACCGAGGCGATACTGGCCAGTAAGGTCGTCATGACACCCTGGGTCTGTTCGAGCGCCTGGGCGAATTCGCTGAAATTCCGGATTTCGAAGTCGTCGGGCTGTCCGGGTCGAATGTTGTGTCGCTGCCGCAGCAGGTCGGTCAGTTCATCCTCCGCATATCCCGCCTGGCCCTCAACGGCCTTGACGATGCCCGACTGGACGTAGAGCACACCGCCCTGGAATTTTTTCTGGACCGTCGAGTAGGGAACGATGATCGTGTCGTCCTGGTCGAAGCCGCGAGGGTCGGCCCCTTTCTTGCCCAAGACTCCCAGGACCGTGAACGGCAACGCGCCGACACGAATCGTCTGGCCGATGGGGTTCGAGTTCGGGAACAGCTGATCCACCACGGTCTGGCCGAGTACGGCCACCCGCGCCGCGCTGCGGACCTGCTGAGAGGTAAAGCTCGTGCCTGCCGCAATCGTCCAGTTGCGCAGGACCGGGAACCTCTCGTTGTAGCCCTCGATCCGGGTGTTCCAGTTCTGTCCGCCGAAGACCACCTGTTGCGCGGTGTTGGCTGTCGGACTGGCAATCTTGATCGACGGGCATTCCCGCTCCATGGCCTCGAAGTCCTCGACCGTCAGAGTATTGTTCGTCCCGGAGCCGCCCATCATGCCACCCTCGTTCCGGCTCCCGGCACGAACCCAAATGATGTCGGTTCCCATTGAGGAAATCCGCTCCTTGACCTGCTCCTGGGCACCTCGGCCCAGGGAGATCATCGCAATCACGGCCGCCACGCCGATGATGATGCCGAGCATAGTCAGAAAGGCGCGAAACTTGTTTCGGGTCAGCGCCTTGGCAGACACCTTCATGATCATCCAGATACTCATCGCTTATCTCCAGGCGTCCGTCCGCGCAGCCGTGCGGCATTGGCGCGGATCTCTGCCGTCAAACGTCACTTTCAATCTGTCCGTCCCTCATCACGATCCGTCGCGATGCATACTCCGCGGCCTCGATGTCATGGGTGACCATCACGAGCGTAATATGCTCGGACCGGTTCAGTTCCTGAAGGAAGGTCAGGATCTCCTCCGAGGTGTGACTGTCGAGGTTCCCGGTCGGTTCATCGGCCAGCACGATGGAAGGCCGGTTGATGAGGGATCGTGCAATGGCCACACGCTGTTGTTGCCCTCCGGAAAGCTGATTCGGCAGGGACGCGGCCTTTTCGGAGATCCCGACCGTCTGCAGCGCCGCCTCGATCCGTCGTGAACGCTCCACCTTTCGGATGCCCGCATAGAGCATCGGGGCCTCCACATTCTCCCAAACGGAGGTCCGTGGAAGAAGGTTGAAGTTCTGGAAGATGAATCCGATGGCACGGTTGCGGACATCGGCCCGTTCAGCGGCGGAATAGGTCGATACATCGGTGCCCGCCAGTTTGTAGGTGCCTCTCGTGGGGTGATCCAGGCAGCCCAGGATGTTCAGAAGAGTCGACTTGCCGGATCCCGAGCTGCCCATGACGGCCACGAATTCCCCGCGACGGATCTCGAGAGAGACGCTGCGCAGAGCCGCCAACTCGACATCCCCGGTCCGGTAGATCTTCCAGATCTGATCCAGCTGAATCACCTTTTCGGCGGTCGTTTCAGGCCCCACGCTCGTGATGGCCATCGTATCGAGACCGGATATCGTCGATGATTCTCGTTGCGTGTTCATGATCAGCCTCTCCGTCTCGGCGGCCCACCAAACGGCGAGAATGAAATCCGGGATCCCTGTTCGCCGCTCAATTCACGAAGAATGACCTGGTCACCCTCCGAAAGCTGCCCGTCCAGGACGGCCGTCTCGACGCCGTCGGTGATGCCCAGTTGTACGCGGCGCGGCTGGGGCACCGTGTCGGAGTCCTTTCCCAGAACCCAGACCTCACCCCAGGCGGGCTGGGATGAACGAGCCGAGGGGAAATGGACCTTTGGGCCCGGTTTGATGCCATACTGCTCGGTTCCGGACGACGTTACGACCGGGCCTGAGTCGACGATCTCCTCCGAGGAATTCTGTGGAGGATCGGCCCGCACGGTCTCCTGGGGCCCGGTGTTTTGGAATCCGCTTGGCTTGAAACGGAGGGCCGTATTGGGAATCGTCAGGACGTTATCGGCGTTGGCGACGGTAAATTCCACGGTTGCCGTCATGCCCGGCCGCAGTTTAAGCGACGGATTGGCGACGTCCACGATGACGTTGTAAACGACGACGTTCGACGCGGTACCGGCCGTCGATTTCGAGCTGCCGAGGCGGATTTCGGAGATCGTTCCCTTGAAGGTCTCGTCCGGGAAGGCATCCACCGTAAATCGGACGGCCGCCTGTTCGGAGATTCCTCCGATGTCCGCCTCATCGACCTGGGCGATCAGACGCATGCGGCTCAGATCGTTGGCAATGAGGAAAAGGGTCGGGGCCTGCAGCGTCGCCGCGACCGTTTGACCGATGTCCACATTGCGCTCGATCACGACGCCATTGATCGGAGAAGTAATCGTGGTGTACTGGAGATTTACTTCGGCGATCTTGAGCTCGGCCTCCGACTGCTGAATACTGGCCGCAGCCTGTTCCTTCTGGGCCTGTGCCGAGGCCATGGCGGCCCTGCTTTGATCCACCTGGGCATCGGCCTGTTTCAGCCGGGCCTGGCTCTGTTCCATGGCGGCACGGGCGTCTTCGACGTCCTGCTCGGTGATCAGCTTCTCCTGGAAAAGCTCCTGCTGTCTGCGGAACTGCCGTGCTGTCAGATCGGCGTCGACCTTGGCTGCATCCACGTTGGCCCGAGTTGACTTCAGTTCCGCCTCGCGGTTCAGGATGGTTGCCTCAGCGTTCCGGAGGTTGGCCTTCGCCGTCGTCAGGGCCGCCTGGCTGCGATCCCTCTGTGCCTCGTAATTGGCGGGATCCAGGATGGCGAGGACTTGTCCCTTTTTGACGACACTGTTGTAATCGGCATCGAGTTCCAGGATCCGACCCGAAACCTGGCTGCCGACCTGAACCGTGACGACAGCCTCGAGCGTTCCGGTCGAACTGACCGTCCGGTGGACATTCCCTTTCTTGACGGTGCTCGTGAGGAAGTTCGGCGACTTGCCTTTGGCATTCGTACTCGGGTAGAAAAGGAGAGCCAGCAAGCCGACGAGCAGGAGCAGGCTTCCTCCGATGATCTTGTGGCTACGCTTGATATGCATGACGTTACCTCGTTCTTCGTTCTCTCAAGGTGGCGGGAAGCTCAGTGGTGGACTTTGACCCGGCTTGAGCGACACTCTTCATACGATGGGTGGAAGAGCGCTGTTACGGGGTGTCGGGATCCCCGCACGCGTCCGGCAAGCCGATTGCTTGGCCGGTTCCGAAGCCATCTGTAACAACCGGAAGAATGAGGACGTAAGACAGTTGACCAGTTCGAAAACGGTGTACAGCATTGCAAGTTGCGACCCTAGATCAGATCTGGACCGGAAGACGATTGGAAACAGTCGGACCTAAGACAATGTCTTTGGAACGTCCAGACAATCGGGATCCTTCAGAGCTGTCCGACGAGCTTCTGGTCGAGAGGGCTCGCGCCGGCTCGGATGAGGCTTTCGAGGAGCTGATCCTCCGCTATCGTTCATTGCTGACGCGGGTGGCACGACGCTACGTTTCGAGCCTTGCGGATGCTGAGGATCTGTCACAGGACGCTTTCGTGCGCGCGTACCAGAAGCTGTCCAAGCTGAAGTCCGGGGTTCCGTTCAAGAACTGGATCATCCGGATAACAGTGAATCTCTGCCTGGACCGGCTGAGGAAGCTGAAGCGCCACCCCGAAGAATCCGCTTCGCAGATGAAGATGGAGGATTCGACCTGGCTGGAACGGATGATGAGTGATCACTCACGGGAAGCGGAGCGACGGCGGACCGATGCCAGAGATGCCCGTGAGTTATTGAAGAAGGTCCTCCCGAAGATCGCTCCCAAGGACCAGGCCATACTGCGGTTGCTCTACGGTGAAGGTCTGGATGTCTCCGAGGTGGCCGAGATGCTCGGCTGGACGGAGGTCAACGTCAGGGTGAGGGCCTTTCGTGCAAGACGAACCCTGAAGCGAGAGCTGGAAACTCTCATCGATGGCAAAGAGGAGGGTTGAATCATGAAACGCAGGCTGGACTCCGAAGAATTCGAACGGCTTGCCCGTAGATTGTTTCGGCTGGAGTCGTGGGATGCGGAGGAGGAGAGTCCGGATGCGGTCTTCCTGGCCGGGTTCCGGGACAAGCTTCGCCGCCACCGCGCGACGCAGGTCGTGACATTCACGGTCGGTCAGTTGGGATGGAGAGCCTCTCCCCTTCTGGCGCCGGTGTGCATTCTGCTTCTGATCGTGCTGCGGTCGCTCGTCGGGACCACTCCTCAACTCGCTCCGCAAATCGGTCCGTCTGAGGAACTGGTCCAGACGGTGACAACGCAGGAGGAGGCGCAGTTGACCAATAACGAGGTTTTACAGGCTATCCTGACGCTGAATGACGGAAGGTAATCGACATTGAATCGCTGGAAATCGATCGTCGGAGTCTTGCTGATCTTTGGAGCCGGATTTCTATTAGGCTTCACAGTGAGCTCCTACCTGGAAAAAGGGGCTTCCGGTCCGCCGCGTCCCGATGAGTTTCTCTCGTTCGTCCAGGAGAATACCATCCGCGAGCTGAGCTTGACCCCCGAACAGCAGGCCGTTTTCGCCCAGGCGGTTGTCCAGGCCAGACAGGAACTGGAGCATCTGAACCGGGAGGTACACCCCCGTGTGCGTGCCATTATCCGGGGAGCCCAGGACAAGCTTGTCCCGGTCCTGACTCCCGAGCAGAAAGCGAAGCTCGAAGAGATTCGCAGGCGACATCACCGACGTCACAAAGAGGACTCGAAACAGGAGCCGGGCGGCGACGAAGGATGAACCGAAACGAAGCCGCTAGATTCGCTCGAGATGAGGGTCGGTCTGAATGATCGGTTTCGACAGGATCCAGGTAAAGATCAGGGCCAGCACGATAACCAGTCCCACCGAGATGAGTGCGATATAGAGGAACCAACTGCGCAGATCCTGAAACGGAGAGAACACTTCGCCGTACGGAGCTTCAATGAAAAGCACCCAGTTCAGCTCCGGGATTTCCGTGTTGACCCCAGCGCGGGGAAGTCCGATAAAGAAGCCCGGTCGTGGCGCAGGCACCTCTGCCCATCGGCGACTGTCGTCCAGGTTCGCCAGCACCTGCCTCGCATAGGGATACGGATCCGTGGAGCCCGGACTCGTGACCATCGTTCCGTCCGGACGAATGACGACCGCCGTGGATTCCCGCCCGAACCGGAGGTTGTCGAGCATCCCGAACATCTCGTGACTGTCCACGATCCCCTTGACGATTCCGACCACGTCTCCGGACATGCTGTCCCGTATCGGCTCGGCGATTTCTATCGAGTAGACACCGGCACTCTCGTCGTACGTGATATCGCTGATGTAACGCTGACCCTTCCCCTCCAGATAGGCTGCCCTCCACCAGGGCTCGTCGGCCTGGAAGTAGTCGCTCGTCTTACCGCTTGCGGCAACGAGCCGGCCAAAGCGGTCTGAGACGAGGATTTCGCGAAAGGCCGCCGTCACACGATTGTGCTCACGAATGAATGCGGAGGCTGGATTATCCAGCACCTGAGTCATCAGTTGGGAGGTTTCCGGGGAGAGGCTCGGCCAATCCCGGTCGATTTGCTCCATCTGAGCTTGAAAGGTCTGTTCACTGGGAACGGATTGATTGGAGCGGTGGACGATCTGCTGGATCTCGGCGACTGTCGTGAGGTTTGCGATCTGCACCTCGAGACCTTCGATGTAGTGGATGAGCCCCGCCTGTAGTTGCTGAGCAGTCTGGCCGAAGTAGGTCCCCACGACATCGCGGAAGCGGTTTTCGGCGCGTGTCACGAGCAGCAGGTGAGCCAAGATCAGGGGTGGGATCCCCAGGATCAGGAAAAGAATCAGAATCCTCGGTTGGATCCGCTGTGGGGAGGACTTCGATTCGTTCACGGTAAGCCTCCTATCTTCCCTATCCTACTCTGAAGGGCCTTGAATGGAAATGACTTTTCCATTACGCGGGTACGCGGGCCTTCCAGGTTCTCCGGGAAACCGGGCATGTTTGGCAGGAACATGAGCATTCTGTACGGACTTGGATCTTCCGGCGGCATCTGCTAACGTTGCATCGGCACCGTCCCTTCCGGTAACCAGTCCGGAGTTCGGGGCAATGGCTTTGGAAAGGAAACGCGATGCGCAAAGCCTTCTTCCTCATGTTCTGCCTGGGATGTCTTCTCCCGACCCTTCTGCCGGCGGCGAACAGGATCGTCTATCCGCAGGCTGCCGTCGGCCCCATTCAAGGGCAGTGGTTCGAGATCGAGCTTCGTCTGTCGAATCGGAGCCCGAATGAAGCGTGGACGGGGACCGTTCGGCTCCTGGAGAAGCAAAACCTCTCCGGCATGACGTCGCTCAGAGTGACAGACTCGTCCGGTGCGGTTCTTATCCAGGACGGCGGCTGGCAGGTTTCGATCCAGGCCGACGGATCCGCGACCTATCGCGTCACGAGCGACGAAATTCAGGTCGGAATCCTGGTCATCGAAGGCGATCTGGAAACCACGACGCTTGTTCCGTCTTTCTTCTACCGGCTGCACAATCAGAGCGACGACGTTGTGACCGATCTCATCGCCGTGCAACCGTCACGGGAGCCTGCTCTGGCGTACGATGCCGTCATCGTCCGAAGTCCTACGTTCAATGTGCCGCTCGCCCTGGTGGCCGATTCCGCCATCGGCGAGAGCGGCGGAGCGATTACTCCCACCGACGTGACCTTCACCGTCACGCTGGACACGGAACGCAGGTATCAAGCAGTCATTCAGATCGGTGGAGAAGAAGAGGACGCTCAGCGGGCCGTCTTCCCCTTTCAGCTGATCACCGATCTTCCCGACAGTTTCGAAGCGGCGCATCTCCACGTCGCAGCGGCCGCTCCCGTCTACCTGACTCTGCTGGGACAGGGCACTCCGCCCGTCTTCCAGGATCCCCAGATCGGGGCGGCACCTGCCGAAGTTGCTCAGGCCCCGATCTTTCCGCTCCGGGAAGGATGGTCTTTCGTTCCGGATGCGCAGGATCTCGTGAACCCCTGCTTTTGGGGCTGCGCCGGGCCCAGGATCGAAGATGTTCGAGGCGGTATCGTCAGCTCCGCAGGAACGGCGTACGAAACCCGACTGAACACGGAGGCGACGGCTCTGCAGGTTTCCGGCGACTTCGGTCTGTTCGTCTCGCTCAACGTGCCGGCGAGTGGTGAGAGTGGTTTCCTCATTGCCGACGGTCGTTCTCCTGCCGGTGGTTCGGAGTCTCAGGGACTGCGCCGGATTGGCCTGGGTGTCGTCGACGGGCGCGTCGTCGTCCAGGAGTACGATGAAAGCTCGACCCCGGTGGTCCAGACGCTGCCGGACGTGGACTCCCTTCGAGGGCGGACGACGCTCGAACTGGCCAGGACGGGCGGTACTTTTATCGTCTATGCCAATGGGCAGCCGGCCGGGACCTTTGCAGATTTCAATCTCACCGAGGAAGGACGGCTCATTGTGGGGACAAACGTTCCGCCCAACCGCCGGTTGACGATCTACGGAATCGCCGCCGAAGAGCCGACCGGGAGCCCCGGACAAGTGCAGGCCGTTCCGTCGGTCTTTCGGACCCGGGTTTCTGTGCGTGACCCGTCGCTTCGGGCTGCGGCGGCGTCCAAGGGACTGCACATCGGCGCCGCGGCGGCGTCGCAGTACATCGAGAACGAGGAGGCCTACCGGAGCACGCTCGGAGGAGAATTCAACGAATTGACCCCGGAAAACGAGATGAAATGGCAGACGATCCATCCCGAGCGGGATCGCTACAATTTCTGTCCGGGAGACAAGCTGGTCGCCTTCGCCGAGGCCAACGGCATGAAGGTCCGTGGTCATGTCCTGGTCTGGCACCAGCAGAACCCTTCCTGGCTGAGGGCCGGCAACTTCAATCGGGAGCAGCTGATCCAGATCCTGAAGGACCACATCTTCACGGTGGTCGGGCACTATCGAGGCAAGATCCTGGAATGGGACGTCGTCAACGAAGCGTTCAACGGCGACGGCAGCTTTCGCGATACGATCTGGCAGGAGGGCATCGGTCCCGACTACATCGACATGGCCTTCGAGTGGGCCCATGAAGCGGATCCGGGCGCCAAGCTCTTCTACAACGACTACAACAACGAGACGATCAATTCGCAGTCGAACGCGATCTACGAGTATGTGCAGGGAATGATCGCACGCGGCGTTCCGATCGACGGGGTGGGATTCCAGTTCCATACCGCGCCGGCCTGGGCCCCTTCCGCCGAATCGGTGAGGCAGAACTTCGTGAGGTTCGGGGCCCTGGGCTTGGAAACGAACATCACCGAAATGGATGTCCGCTTGCCCCACCAGCCCGACGCATCGTCGCCGATCACCGACGCCCAATACCAGCAGCAGGCCGATGTCTATCGGCGCGCGATGCAGGCCTGCCTCGACAGCGGCAGCTGCAAGTCCTTCGTCGTATGGGGGATATCGGACCTCCACTCCTGGGTACCCGGCACTTTCCCGCCCTATGACGACGCTCTGCTTTTCGACCGTTCCTACCAGCCCAAACCCGCGTATACCGCGATCCTGAACCTCCTTACCGCTTCCGACTGAGCGCGACACCCTTCAGGTCAACTTCTGAATCCAACCATGGGCGGCCTGCTCTGCCTGACTCGAGGCACCGCCGTCACAGGTGGCGTCGGTTCTGTAGTCGTGCGGCTTTCGAACACAGTAGACTAATCGGAAATCGATTTCGAGAGGGGAGTGTACCGGATGAACGAGACCGCCGAACAGGCGAGACCTACCGCAGAACAGCTTCATGAGTCGTGGCCGGTGCTCTCCACCGAGGAGCGGGTCCGTCTCTTCAAACAACTCTCGGCCGACGACGCCGACAGCTTCTACCACTCGCTGTCGCGACACAGCCAGTCCGAGATCATCCTGAGACTTCCCTCCGTCGAGGGACGGTTCTGGCTGCGGCAACTGGCTCCGGATGAGCTGGCCGATGTCCTGCAGGAGGTCTCGCCGGAAGAGCGGCCCAGACTCCTCGATCAGCTCGAAGCGGCCACCCGCCAGGAAGTCACGGGTCTGCTCGCCTATTCGGAAGACCAGGCCGGCGGCCTGATGAGCCCGCGTTTTGCCAGAGTACGGCCGGATATCACGATCAACGAGGCGATCCAGTATGTGCGCCGCCAGACGCAGAACCAATTGGAGTTGATCTACTACATCTATGTTTTGGATTCCCATCAGGAGCTTCTCGGCGTGGTTTCGTTTCGGGAGCTGTTCAGTGCGGAAGGGAATCGTCTCGTAAGGGACGTCATGAACCGGGACGTTGTCGCTATTCGGGAAGACACCGATCAGGAGACGGTGGCCCGGCTGATCGCACGCCATAACGTGCTGGCGCTTCCGGTCGTCGATGTTGAGGGCAGGATGAAGGGCATCGTCACGGTCGACGACGTGATCGACGTCGTCGATTCGGAGGCGACCGAGGACATCCACAAGTTCGGCGGCCTGGAGGCTCTCGAGGCGCCCTACCTGCGCACTCCCTTTTTGACCATGGTGCAGAAGCGGGCGGGATGGCTGTCCATCCTCTTCGTCGGCGAGATGCTCACGGCGACCGCCATGGGGCACTTCGAGGCCGAGATCGCCCGTGCGGTCGTTCTGGCTCTTTTCGTACCGCTGATCATTTCCAGCGGCGGCAACTCGGGCTCGCAGGCCTCCACGCTGGTCATCCGAGCCATGGCCCTCGGACAGGTCCGACTTCGGGACTGGTGGCGGATCGTCTATCGAGAACTCCTCGCCGGTCTCTCCCTGGGAACGATTCTGGCGTCGATCGGACTGGTCCGGATCCTGGTCTGGCAGGGGCTGTTCCACTCCTACGGCGAACACTATGTTCTGGTGGCCATGACCGTGGCTCTGAGTCTCGTCGGCGTGGTCTGCTGGGGGACGCTGTCGGGAGCCATGCTTCCGTTCGTTCTGAGCGGGATCGGTTTCGACCCGGCCAGCGCCTCCGCACCATTCGTCGCGACGCTGGTCGACGTCTCGGGGCTGCTGATCTACTTTACGGTCGCCGGAATCATCCTGGGCGGGACCCTGCTCTGATTTTCGCAGTTCCATGGCGGGAATGAGGGGAAGATGCACAGTGCGAATTTCAAACGGCGGGCTCGCTACCGAGATCAAAGGAGAAGGGAGGTGACAGGCCACATGTGAGAGGAATTCGATCAACCTCTTCTGGAATCCCTGAGCGGAAAGGGAGGAACCGCCCGGACTCAGCTCGAAGTGCAGGCGGCAAGCCCGGAACTCCCGGGGTTGAGCAGCATCGTCATCGTCCACCGAGACCGGATCGAATTGCCGGACGCCGATGCTGCCGGCCGCATCCAATATGCCGGGTTACTTCCCATCAGTTCTTACGCCAAGGGGTTCTACATGCTGAGGGTTACGGTGCTTTCAGGGTTCTACATGCTGAGGGTTACGGTGCTTTCAGGTGATAAGGCCCTCAGCCGGACTCATCCCCCTTTTCTGGTGCCGTAGCTCACACGCCTTCGACGGCGATGAAGGACCCTTCCGAGGCATCGCGACGCAGCCTTCTGGCCTCGGTGTATTCGGGGGAGTTATAGAACTCGATCGCGCGCTCCCGACTGGGAAATTCGATGACGACGATTCGGTGGGTTTCTTCCGGTCCTTCCAGGGTCACCGCAGGACCTCCGCGCACGATGAATCGTCCGTCGTATTTCGCGATGACGCCAGGTGTGACCTGGGTGTACTTTCGGTACTGCTCGGGGTCCGTCACATTGACGCGAGCGATCAGGTAACCGGCCATTGCGGTCTCCTTTTCAGTGGGCGTTGAGGGGGATCAGTTCGAGCGCATTATTCAACTCATCATAGGACATGTCGAGCTCCTGTCGGAACGGGGTGAGTGAGTCCTTCGTCATTTCAGGGAGACCGTCCGCCCAGGGGATGCGATCCCAACTCGCGTCGAGAGCGGCCAGTTCCTGCTCGACAGCCGACAGCCACTGCTGGTCGGCAGTCGGAGCGCCCTTTCGACCCGCCGCCAAGGCATTCTTGAACATGGCGCGGAAGTCGGAGCGCACTCGACGCACAATCTCACGTGCACGCGTTTCCCGTGCCCCGTCGACGTCGTTGTCGGGATCCCAGTTCACGTCGTTGTTGCTTCCGATTTTGAGGAACTTCGGCCCGTCACCGGGAGACTTTTCCAACCAGGAGTAGTAGGCGAGAACATAGATGTACTCGTACTCACCGAGCCCCATCTGCTGATCGAGCAGGGCGTTTGAGCGCTCCCGATGGAGTCGGGCCAGGTTGGGAAGAGCACTGATACCTTGACGGATCATAGACAGAACGGCCCAGACACCCCCGATCTCCCCGCTTTCGAAACCTGCAATGCGGGACTCGATATCTTCAATCGCCTCGCGCGTCGCAGTTCGCGCCGGTTCAGTCGCAGCGCGCACCTTAAGAAAGGACTCCATCCGATCTGCGGGGATCCTCCCGCTCAAGGGGGGCGTAAAGTCCCGGATGTCTCCGTACCGACCCGCCAGTTCAACCGTGGCTTGCTTGGCGCCCGCAAAGTCCTGGAACGTATCGCGGACGAAGAAGTACGTACCGATTCCGCCGGCCAGGAAGAGGGCTATCACGACAACACAGCCGATTCCGCAGCCTGCAAGCCACTTTGAGTAGCCTTCCATGGCTTTCCATACGTCGAGATTGCGGCAGATGTTCAATCGATGGTCGACGTGTTCCGGATTTCGAGGTTGAAACCAGGAACCTGCAACCTCGGCGCGCGAACTGCCGCGGCAAAACCGTTCGTGCGGGGCAACTGGACAATCGGGACGGTTGTCCTACCTACTCGTAGCGCAGCGACTCGACGGGGTCGAGGCGGGAGGCGCGGACCGCCGGCAGGATGCCGGCAATCAACCCGACGGTAAAGAGGACGGCCAGTGAGACGGCGACGGAATCGGGCGAAATCAGGAAGTGGATGCGACCATAGTGTTTGGAGAGCTCCTGGCCGAGCATGACCCCCATGAAGGGAAGGGAACCGATTGCCTGGGCGATGGCGGCGCCGAGGAGACAGCCGGCGGCACCGCCGAGGAGAACGACGAAGATCGCCTCCCACAAGAACTGCGCGAGGATGGTGCGGCGTTTGGCCCCCAGCGCCTTGCGCAGTCCGATCTCACGGGTGCGTTCCAGGACTGCCGTGAACATGATGTTGGCCAGTCCGACGGCGCCGATCCCAAGCGTGACGACACCGATGAAGATCAGCAGGGCATTGAGCGCCAGGGACATCCCGTCGACGATGCTGGTGAACTGACTGAAGGCCAGAATGAAGACCGCCTTCTCGTCGGTCGGGGAGAAGCGATGAATCCCGGCCAGGGTCGCTCGAACCTGCTTGATCGCTCGATCCCTGACCTCGGGCGCCGTCGGAGACCACACGATCAGATCCGGATAACGGATCGACGAGAAGAGCCGAATCGTCTGGTAGGGGATGAACAGGCACTCATTGTCGGGCCGGTTGTAGTTGGCGAGCTGGACCTTCGTCTCCAGCTGACCGATGATGGTGAACTTGAGGCCCCGTACGTCGACTTCCTCGCCGATGACGGGTCGGGCTCCGAAGAGTTCTCGTCCGACGGTGGCGCCGATGACGGCCACCCGCCGCGCATAGCGATCGTCGTCGGCATTGATCCAGCGGCCGGCGACCAGATTCATGTTGCGGATTCTCCGGTATTCAGGAACGACACCCCGGATCATGTACTCCTTCTGCCGATTTTCGTAGACGACCTGGACACTGACCATCTTCTCGGGGGAGATGGCCGCCACGAAGGGAACGTTTTCGCGAATCGCATCGGCATCCGACTCTTCGAGAGCGACGCGCCGGCCCGAGCGCATTCCGCCGGCCTGCTCGCTCGTCTGTCCGGATCCCATGATCACGACGTCTTGACCAAGCGCCCAAAAGGCCTTGCGCAGCGCTTCGTCGAATCCGCTGCCGTAACTCATCAGAATCAGGAAAGACGCGACGGCCCAGGCCAGACTGACGACGGTGATCAGAGAGCGCCGGCGGTTGGCGAGAATCGAGGACCATGCATTGCCGAGCAGTACTCGAGATTTCATTGTTCGAACCGTAGCGCTTCGATGGGAGTCATCCGGGCGGCCCGCCAAGCCGGAGGCAATGCCGAAAGCACGGCGACGGCTCCAAGGAAACCGATCAGATGCAGAATGAGCTTCTCGTCGATCGGCAGACCCGAAAAGAAAGCCGGCAGGGGAAGTGAGTTCACGATCGCCGCCAGGCCCGCCACGAGCAGCAAACCGATCGCTCCGCTGACCGCCGACAGAAGGATCCCCTCGGTGAGGATCTCCAGGAGGACGCGCTTTTTCGTCGCGCCCAGGGCTTTCTTGAGACCGATTTCGGCGGTCCGTTCCAGGACGGACGTCATCATCGTGTTCATCACGCCCATTCCACCGAGGCTGAGCGTGATGAGTCCGACGGCGCCCAGGAAGAACCGAAGCGAGCTGAAGATGTCGTCGAACATGGCGGCCGTTTCGACGGTGTCCCACATGGGGACGGCGGCCTTGTCGCGAGGGTCGAAGCCGTGGATGCGGGCCAGGGTCTCTCTCACCTGCACCTGAGCCTGTTTCCACTGGTCCAGTGAGCGCGGGCGGTACACGATATTCTGAACGCGCCCTTCGACCGAAATGGGGCGGGTCAGCGGACAGTCGGCACGAAGCGTCGTGTTGGGGATCAGGATCTTGTCGTTATCCCAGCCGTCGTAGCTGCTGTTCTGATTCTTTTCGCTCATCAGTCCGACGACGTCATACTGATAGCCGCGAATGCGGACCTTGGCGCCGAGAGCGTCGCTGTTCTTGGGGAACAACTGCTTGCGTACCGAATCACCCAGGACGCAGACGCGGGAGCGGTTTTCGACATCGGACCAGTTGATGTCGCGCCCCGACGACGCAGGGAGGTTGCGAATGCGCAGGTAGTCGGGATCGACCCCCAGGACCAGGAACTGACCGGAGTTGTGGGGGCTCTCCACGGGAACCGACCAGTTCTTGATCTCCCCGGCGGCGACCAGCACCAGCGGGCATTGCTCGTTGATCGCCTCGACATCGCTTTGAAACAGATGAATGTTGCGACCCGCGCGTCGGCCCCCGGTCTGCATTTCCGTGCGGCCCGGAAAGACCATCACGATGCCGTCGCCGAGTTGGGCCCAGTTCTTGCGTTGGCCCTCGCGGAAGCCCTCGCCGGTGGATCCGATCAAGGCCAGGCAGCAGATGCCCCAGCCGATACCGAACATGGTGAGGAAGCTGCGCAGTTTGTGTCGCCAGAGCGCCCCGACGGCCTGCTGGATCGGTGTCAGGAGTCGTGATGCAATACGCATGGGAGTCTCCGGATTCGTCGTCTACTGGAGAATCACCTGGTCGCCTTCGGAAAGACCCTCGGTGACTTCCGCACGGGTCCCGGTGGTGATGTCGACTTTTATGGGCTTCTTACTGCGGCCCGAAGGCTTCGTGGGGTCGGGTACCTCGACGAAGACATTGCGGTCCTTGTCATAGATCAAAGCAGATTCGGGTATGGTCAGGACATTCTTGTGCTCTTCCAGGATGATCTCGGCATTGGCCGACATATTGGCCAGCAAAAGGCCTTCGGGGTTCTCTACGGAGACGCGAACCTCGAATGAAGTCACGTTGTCCTGCTCGACGCCCAGAGGAGAAATCTTATAGACCTTGCCGTCGAAGGTCCGGTTCTTGAAGGCTTCGACGGAAATCCTTGCCGGAAGTCCCACCCTAACCTTGCCGATGTCGTTCTCGGCCACTTTGCCCTTCACGTAGACCTGGTTCATGTCGCCCAGCGTGAGGACCGTCGTGGCTCCCGCTCCCATCGTCTGGATCGACGAGACGGCGCTGCCGACTTCGACGAGCCGGGAAAGGACGATGCCCCGGATGGGCGACCGGATGTCGGTATAGCTCAACTCCTCACGGATCCGATCGACGCTGGCCTGAACCTGCGCGACCTGAGCCTTCTTTTGCGTGATCGTCGCCCTGGCGACGCTGATCGCCGCGGCGGCCGCCCGCTGACGGTTGAGTGCTTCCTGTAGCTTGCCGGCGGTTTCATCGAAGGCCGACTGAGAAATCAGATGCTGCTCGAAAAGCTCGATGCTGCGCTTGTGGTTGGAGCGCGCCAACTCGACATCGTAATCCTCGGCCAAAATGCTGGAGCGGTGCAGTTCCGCCTCCGCCGCCTCGACGTCCGCTTCGGCGGCCTGTAGGTTCGCTTCGGCCTCGCGCAGTTGGGCTTCGAGCTGGTCCCGGTCCAGTTCGACGAGAAGTTGACCCTCGGTCACGACGTCACCGACGTCGACGTGCAGATGTTTGACGAGTCCGCTGGCCTTGCTGCGGATCTCGATCTTGTTGGAAATCGGCTCCACGAATCCGGTGGCCACGACCGAACGGGCGATGTCGCCCCGTTCGACGGCGGCCAGCAGAGACGAGTCTATAGTCGCCGGAGCGGAGTCCATTCGACTGTAGACGAATGTGCCCACGACGGCGATGATGATGAGTGTAAACAGGACGAACAGCCATTTGCGGCGGCGCTTCTTAGCCATCAGTGATTCTCCCAGGCTTCCATTCTTGTAAGTGATACGAACGCCCGGGAGGGAAAGTTCACTTTGAGAGGCAATCCGGAGGGAGCCGGCGGATTGACCGCATGGTTGGCTCGTGGGATATTGCAAATGAACTACTTGGCGAATATGGATCGAAAGAAGAAAGCGGATCCGAGTCTGTGGGGGCTGGCCGTACTGTGTCTGCTTCGCGAGCGTCCGATGCACCCCTATGAAATGCTCCGGACCCTCAGAGAACGGCATAAAGAAGAGCTGTTGGCTCTGAAGCCCGGTTCGATCTACCACTCGATCAGAAGACTGGAAAAGGGTGGGCTCATCGAATCTGTCGAGACCGGCAGTCAGGGTTCGCGACCGGCCCGTACCATCTATCGTCTCACTCCTGCGGGAGAGGAGGCTGCTCTGGCCTGGCTTCGGGAATTGATCAGGAAGCCCGTCGTGGAGCCGTCCGACTTCATGACGGCTCTGAGCCATCTTGTCCATCTCACCCCGGAGGACGCCCGGCGAGCACTGGGGGAGAGAATCGAACACCTCGAATCATCGCTCTCTGAACTGGACGGTCTTCTCACACATCTGGGACCGGCGATCGGGCGCCTCCATCTGATCGAGGTCGAGTACCTGCGTGCCATGCGTCGAAGCGAACTGGAGTGGGTTCGCGGGCTGGTGAAAGAACTCGACCGTGGCCGCCTCTCGTGGGATGTCGGAAAGCTGATGGAGACGCTGGGCCGGGGCATGCACCTCCGCTCCGGCCATTAGGGCGAGATGCCCAATTCCTCACACGGACGGACACGGACGGACACGGACTAACACGGACTAACACGGACGGACACGGAACTTCGTGAGTTTGGGCGCGTGGCCCAAAACCCTTTGGACCCCTGCCTTCGCACTTCGCCCTGCGCACGTTCCTTCCGGGTCTTTCTGGAACTTCACACTTTGGGCTCATCCCATGAATCAACAGGAGAACATCAAATGGAGATGAAAACGACTCACAACGAACGTGACTTCAAAGGATCGCTGGATTTCGATTCTGGAAAAGGCCGGTTTCAGCCCGGAGGACATGCAGCGATGGCATCGGGAATTCGAGGTTGCGGCGCCCCGACAGCACGATCGGTTCCTTCAGCTTCTCGGGATTCCCGCCGGTGAGATCCGACAAATCCGAGCTGCGTCACGAACCACCTGACCTTCACTTCGGCGTCCCGGGAGTGTAGAGTGCCTCGTTCAGGGAAAATCGAATCCGGACTGCCCGGGGGACTCTCAGATGCTCGATCGACTTGTCGAATGGCACTCCACTCTGAACGCGTGGGTCTGGGGCCCGTACACGATGGTCCTGTTGATGGGAACCGGGCTCTTTCTGACCATCCTGACCCGGGGCATCCAGTTCCGCAAGCTCCTGCGTGCCATGCGCGAAGTGCTCGGAGGCGGTCCGTCGATGCAGGGACAGCAGGGTACGGTCAGCTCGTTCCAGGCCGTATCAACGGCGCTCGCGTCGACCGTCGGCGTGGGGAACATCGCCGGGGTCGCGACCGCAATCACACTGGGTGGGCCGGGCGCACTGTTCTGGCTGGTTGTCTCCGGACTTCTGGGAATGGCTACCAAGTTCTCGGAGATCGTGCTCGCGATCGCCTACCGGGTCTCGGACGATTCCGGAACCTACCGGGGCGGGCCGATGTACGTTCTGCGCAGCATCGGTCTGCCCTGGTTGGGTGTGCTGTTCGCCCTGTTCACGGCTCTGGCGGGTCTGGGCATCGGGAATATGGTTCAAGCGAACAGTGTGGCTGCGTCGCTGGAGGTGACGTTTGGCCTCGAACCGCACTGGACGGGGCTTTTGATCGTCATCCTGACGGGCGCCGTGATTCTGGGCGGGATCCGGCGCATTGCCGAGGTCACTCAGTTTCTGGTTCCCTTCATGTGCGCCAGTTATCTCGTGGGCGCCGCCCTGATTCTCCTCCGTTTCGCCGACCAGATCCCCGCGGTTGTCGGCGTAGTCCTCGAATCGGCTTTCACGGGTCATGCCGCCGTCGGCGGTTTCGTCGGCGCCGGAGTTCTGCAGACGATCCGGTACGGTGTGGCCCGCGGACTGTTCAGTAACGAAGCCGGACTGGGTAGCGCCCCCATCGTACATGCTGCAGCGCGGACCGATGATCCGGTCCGGCAGGGCTTCTACGGGATCTTCGAGGTCTTCGTCGACACAATACTGGTCTGCACGGCGACCGGATTGGTGATCCTGTTGACGGGCACATGGACTTCCGGGGCGACCGGAGCGGCGCTCTCGGCGAAAGCCTTCGAAACCGGCCTGCCAGGAGTCTGGGGAGATTTGATCGTCACACTCGGGCTGGTCCTCTTTGCCTATTCGACGATTCTGGGCTGGTCCTATTACGGAGAGACCGCGGCCAGCTACCTGTTCGGGACGAGGGTCATTCTTCCCTATCGGATCCTTTGGCTCGTTTTCACTTTCCTCGGCGCGACCGGATCACTCGGCCTGATATGGAGTATCTCCGACACGCTCAACGGGCTCATGGCGATCCCCAATCTCGTGGCTTTGCTCGCGTCGGGGACAGTGATCCGGAAAGCCATCGCCTCCTTCGAACGGCGTACCCGAAACGGCGCGTAGCCCTCCATCATGTCGGCTGAAGCCGCGGGAAGGCAGCACGCGAAGGACGGTACCGAGGCAAAAGAGTATTTGCCGAAGCGCCAACGCCGGCGACCGCTCCTCAGCCCTCGTGTTTGAGGAAGACTGCGCCGAGAGGTGGCAAGACCAGGCTCACCGAGTCGCGGCGGCCATGGAACGGGATCGGTCGGCTTTTGACGCCTCCCATATTGCCCTGGCCGCTTCCTCCGTATTCCTTGGCATCGCTGTTGAGCACCTCGGTCCAGTACCCTGCGGCCGGAACGCCGATACGGTAGTTGTGACGAGGCAAGGGTGTGAAATTGAGAACGACGGCGACGGCACCTCGATCACCGGAGCGTCCCTTTCGAAGGAGGCTGATGACACTGTTCTGGGTGTCGTTGCAATCGATCCACTCGAAACCCTCCGGGCCCAGATCATGTTCGTGCAGCGCCGGCTCATCGCGATAGAGACGGTTGAGATCCTGAACCCATCGCTGGATTCCATGATGGTTCGAGTCATTGAGCAGGTGCCAGTCCAAGCTGCGTTCATGAGCCCATTCGGACCATTGACCGATCTCGCCACCCATGAAGGTGAGCTTTTTGCCCGGCTGAGCGAACATGTACCCGAACAGAAGCCTCAGATTGGCAAACTGCCGCCAGGGGTCGCCGGGCATTTTGGCGAGCAGAGAACCTTTACCGTAGACGACTTCGTCGTGGCTGAGCGGCAGGATGAAGTTCTCGGAGAAGGCATAGATCGTGCGGAAGGAGAGATTGCCGAGATGATAATGCCGGTAGACCGGGTCCTTTGAGAAGAACATGAGAGTATCGTGCATCCAGCCCATATCCCACTTCAGGCCGAAGCCCAGTCCTCCGATATAGGTGGGCCGGGAGACCATCGGCCAGGCCGTTGATTCCTCCGCGAATGTCTGGACGTCCGGAAAGTATCTGAAGATCTCGCTGTTCATGGTCCGCAGGAAGCCGATGGCTTCCAGGTTTTCCCGACCCCCCTGGCTGTTCGGGATCCATTCACCTTCCTTTCTCGAGTAGTCGAGATAGAGCATGGAGGCCACGGCGTCCACGCGCAGGCCGTCCGCGTGGTACTTCTCGAGCCAGTACAGGGCGCTCGACATCAGAAAGTTGCGGACCTCACTGCGGCCGTAGTTGAAAATGTAGCTGTTCCAGTCCCGGTGGATGCCCTGACGGGGATCGGCGTGCTCATAGAGATGGGTGCCGTCGAAATAGGCGAGGCCGTGTTCGTCGGTCGGAAAGTGGGAGGGAACCCAGTCGAGGATGACCCCGATTCCATTTTGGTGCAGGTAATCGATTAGGTACATGAAGTCCTGGGGTGTGCCGTAACGGCTCGACGGAGCGAAAAAGCCCGTGCATTGATACCCCCAGGATCCGTAGAAGGGGTGCTCCATGATCGGCATCAGCTCTACGTGGGTGTAGTTCAGCTCTCGACAGTATTCCGCGAGCTGCGGGGCGATTTCTCTGTAGCTCAGGAAGCGATTACCCTCTTCAGGTTTGCGTCTCCAGGAGCCGAGGTGGACTTCATACACCGATATCGGCGAGTTCAGGCCGTTGCGCTCGTTGCGTGTTCGCATCCACTCTTCGTCGTTCCAGCTGTAATCGAGGTCCCAGACGATCGAAGCCGTCTTGGGAGGAGTCTCATGATGGACCGCGTATGGATCGGCCTTGTCGACCTGGAAACCATGCAGCCGGGAAACGATGTGGTATTTGTAGTGAGTCGCTTTGCCGAGCCCTGCGATGAAGCCTTCCCAAATGCCGCTCTGGCCGCGCGGTGCCAGGCGATGAGTGTTCTTCTCCCAGTTGTTGAACTCTCCCATGACACTGACGGATTCGGCATTGGGCGCCCAGACTGCAAAGTACACTCCCTGTTCGTCTTCGTTCTGCATCGGATGGGAGCCGAGTTTTTCGAAGAGGCGGTAGTGTGTGCCCTCGTTGAACCAGTAGAGGTCGTCGTCGCTCAGTCGCGTGACGTCGTGACGGACCAGTTGGGGCTTTGTCGTCATTTGACTCCTGTCCTTTCGTGTTCAGCCTGAACGATTCAGGCTCCATTCTCGGCTTCTCCGAGCAGACTCAAGATCCCCTGCAGAGGAATGTTCACCCACTTCGGTCGATTGTTGAGCTCATAGCCCAGCTCGTAGATGGCCTTGTCGAGAAGGTAGGCTTCGAGCAGGATTCGGAGCTCTTCACGGGAGCGCGGCAAGAAGCCGCCTCCTGATGCGACTTCGAGGTACTCTTCGAGGAAGAGGGCCGAGACCTGGTCGTGCCAAAAGCGAGCCCATTGCTCGAAACCCTCGCGCCGGTCGTCCGAGACCATCCCGCCGGCGATGAAATTCCGGCTGGCCGTCCAGACGGCATAGTGGAAAGAGCGCAACATCCCCGCGACGTCTCGCAGCGCGGTTCGCTTCAGCCGTCGCTCCGAGAGTGATCGTGCCGGCTCGCCTTCGAAATCCAGAATGACGAAGTCTCGTCCGGTGAAGAGGACTTGTCCAAGGTGATAGTCGCCGTGTGTCCGGATGCGTTTGGCCGTAATGCGGCGGTCCAGGACCTTCTTGAAATCGGCCAGCACGTCATCCTCCCGTTTGGCGACATGCTGGGCCAGCGGCTGAAGCGGCTCGGCCAGGTCGGGGAGTTTCTGCTTCAGCAGCTGAAAGATCTGTCCGCTCAGATTCCGCATGGATTGATAGAGCGATCGCTGATAGTGGGGGGTGAAATTTTCCGGAGCGAAGGCCGGATCATCCGCTTCGGAAGCCAGCACCGTGTGCAGTTCTGCCGTTCTCCGCCCAAGGAGACGTGCCTGGTCGAGGTAGGGCCCGATGATCTCGGTCCTCTCCCGGTCCTCCTCGGGAGCCATCTGATCGAGGAAGTGGCGGGAGGTTTGGGGTACCCGCTCGAACCATTTCCGCTCTGCGAGAAGGTGCTCGAAAAAATGACCGAGCACGTCGAGGGTATAGGACCATGCGTCCCCCTCGTTGACTACGAATCCCTGCAGGATGCCGATGCTCGTGGGTTCCTTCCGGCGTTGCTCGTACTCGATCGAACCGAGCACGGGTGGAACGTGAGGGAACTTCTTCTTTTCGGTGAGAAACCGACCGATCTCGAGATCGGGGTTGAGGCCGCTCTCGAGCTTACGGAACACCTTCAGAATCAGCTGATCGGAGAACATTATCGAGCTGTTGCTCTGTTCGCCCTTCATGGGTGCGGGCTCGAAATGGGCTTCCTCGTTGCTGAGAATCCGGCGCAGTCCACGACCGGGGCGGCACTGTAGAGTTCCCTGGCTGCCCCGAAACTGGCGGCGGCGCTTGATGGCGTCGAGCAGCGCCAGGGCAAACTCACGCTCGCCCATGGCGTCATGCAGCACTCCGGGATGTTCGTCTCCGTGTCGATCACGGACGACCAGACGGGCCAATGCCATCGAACGGTGATGGTTGAGGATGATCTCGGCCCGCTCTCCGACGCTGAACGTCAGCGGAAGGACATAGCTTTCCGCATCCGCATCCGTATAGTCCACATCGACCAGAGTCAGGATGCTCTTGAATTCCCCCGACTGCACGGGGACCAGCTGTCGGATAGAGGCTCCCTTGATTTTTCGCGCTTTTCCGCCGAACCAGCGGCAGTTCTCGAGGAACGGCGGCAACTGCGCCTCGAGCGTCGCCCGGGCCTCGACGCCGAGCACCGACTCCCAGGTTCCTTCGACACTGATCGTCGTCAGGGGGCGGTCGCTGGGTTGTACCTCGGCTCGCACGGTCTCGCGCTCCAGGCGAAACCAGAAGAAGTTGTGGGGCCCGAGCGTGACGAAGTAACGCAGGTCCCCAATGCGCGGGAACTCGGTACGGCCGAAGATTTCGACCGGTGTCATGCCTCTGTACTCGCCAAGGTCCAACTCGACGTATTGCACGAATCGGGAGAGGTTGGCCACGACCAGGATCGTCTCCTCCTCGTAGTGACGGATGAACGCCAGGACCTTCCGGTTCTCCGGATGCAGGATCTCCATGGTCCCTCGGCTGAAGGCTTTGTGCTGCTTGCGCAGTCCGATGATCCGGCGCATCCACCACAGCATCGAGTGTGGATTGCGCTGCTGCGTCTCGACGTTGATCGATTCGTACCGATACTCGGGATCCATGTTTACCGGCAAATAGAGCTGTTGAGGATTCGCCCGCGAGAAGCCGGCGTTGCGGTCGGCGCTCCACTGCATGGGGGTGCGAACGGCATCGCGATCGCCCAGATAGAAGTTGTCGCCCATCCCGATCTCGTCACCATAGTAGATGACCGGAGTTCCGGGCAGGCTGAAAAGAAGTCCGTACATCAACTCGATCTTGCGACGGCTGTTGCCGAGTAGAGGCGCCAGCCTCCGACGAATGCCGAGATTGATGCGGGCCTCTGCATCCTGCGCGTAAGCCCGGTACATGTAGTCCCGCTCTTCATCCGTGACCATTTCGAGCGTCAGTTCGTCATGATTTCGGAGGAACAATGCCCACTGGCAGGGGTCGGGAATTCCCGGTGTCTGCTGCAGGATGTCGATCACCGGAAATCGGTCCTCCAGTTGCACTGCCATGAACATGCGCGGCATGAGAGGAAAGTGGAAGGCCATGTGACATCCGGAGCTCTCTCCCAGATACTCGGCGGCATCCTCGGGCCACTGGTTGGCCTCCGCCAGCAGCATGCGATCACCGTACTTTCGGTCGATGTGTCGGCGAAGCTCGGCCAGAAAGGCATGCGTCTGGGGCAGGTTCTCGCAGATCGTGCCTTCCTCCTCATAAAGATACGGAACGGCGTCCAGACGCATCCCGGCGACTCCCATATCGAGCCAGAAGTCGAGCGTCTGGAAGATGGAACGCCGGACCCGGGGATTCTCGAAGTTCAGATCGGGTTGGTGAGAAAAGAATCGATGCCAGTAATACGCCTGTGCTGCGTCGTCCCACGTCCAGTTGCTCGGTTCGTAGTCCTTGAAGATGATCCGGGCGTCTTTGTAACGATCGGTCGTTTCGCTCCAGACATAGTAGTCGCGGGCGCTCGTGCCCGGTCTTGCCTTCCGGGCGCGCTGAAACCAGGGGTGTTGATCGCTGGTGTGATTGACGACGAGTTCGCAGATGACCTTGATGCCGCGCCGGTGTGCAGCCCTCAACATCGTTCGAAAGTCGTGCAGGTTTCCATAGAGCGGATGAATGTCCTTGTAGTCGGCGATGTCGTAACCGTCATCGCGCAGCGGGGAGGGGAAGAAGGGGAGCAGCCAGAGGGCCGTCACGCCGAGTTCCTGGAGGTAGTCGAGCTTGTCGGTCAGACCCCGGAAGTCACCGTACCCGTCATCGTTGCTGTCGTAGAATGCGCGGACGTGCGCTTCATAGATGATGGCATCCTTGTACCAGAGAGGGTCGAATTGGACCTGAAACTTTGAGCTCTTGTCTGCCATGGACGATCGTGCGTCCTTTCATTGTCTAGAGAAAATAGTCGAAATCCCGTTCGCTTCGCCGCCGGAGACGGAGGCGGAAGACATGGGCCGGCATGACCCAGGGGTTCAACTGGATATAGTTGCGGAAGCCGTGCCAGCGATAGCGCTCGTCGCTGAGAAGATCGTGGGCCTGAAAGTCCTGATCGGGTTCGAGACCCAGAGTGGCTCCGTTCAGGTCGACCCAACACGACTGTGTGTTGAATGGATCCAGATTCACTGCCACGAGTACCGGGTTCTCACCCTCCTCGTCGGTCTTGCTGTAGCAGATCAGCTGATCATTCGAAGTGTCGTGAAACTGCAGGAACTCATTGGTCTGGAGCGAAGGATTCTCCCGCCGAATCTCGTTGACGATCGAAATCAGCTCACCGAGGTTCCCCGGTTCATCGAGTGTCCAGCGTCGAATCTGGTATTTTTCCGAGTTCAAGTACTCTTCGCTTCCGGGCTCGCGAGGTGTGTTGTCGAGGAGCTCAAAAGCAGGACCGTAGATCCCGTAGCTGGAGGCCAGCGTAGCAGCCAAAATGAGCCGGATCACGAAAGCCTGCCGACCACCCCTCTGCAGGTACTCATTGAGGATGTCGGGTGTATTGGGCCAAAAGTTGGGCCGAAAGAAATCGCTGACCGGTGGGCTGGTGAGTTCCTCCATGTAACGGGTCAGATTCCACTTCTCATTCCGCCAGGCAAAATAGGTGTAGGACTGGGTGAAGCCTCCCTTGGCAAGGCGATACATGACCTTGGGTCGAGTAAAGGCCTCGGCAAGGAAGACCGTCTCGGGATGTCTCTTTTTGACTTCCTCAATGATGTAGTCCCAGAGACGGAACGGTTTGGTGTGGGGGTTGTCGACACGGAACACACGGACGCCCTGTTTACACCAGTAGAGGAAGACGTCGAGCAGTTCCGTCCAGAGCGGTTCCCACTGCTCGATCTCAAAATCGAACGGGTAGATGTCCTCGTACTTTTTGGGCGGGTTCTCGGCATACTGGATGGTTCCGTCGGGTCGATGTCGAAACCACTCCGGGTGCTCCTTGACATAGGGATGGTCGGGAGAGCACTGGAAGGCGATATCGAGTGCGACGTCGATCCCGTATTTGCTCCGAGCCTTTTCAACAAGTCGCCGGAAGTCCTTGAGCGTGCCGAGATCTGGATGGATCGCCTTGTGGCCCCCCTTCTCGTTGCCGATCGCCCAGGGACTGCCGACGTCATCCGGGCCGGCGTTGAGCGTGTTGTTGGCTCCCTTTCGGTTCGTCGTTCCGATCGGATGGATCGGGGGGAGGTAGAGTACGTCGAAGCCCATTGCCGCAATACGGGGCAGTTGACTCTCGACATCTTTGAAGGTGCCGTGTCGGTCCGCTTCGGGAGCAGCGGAACGGGCGAACATCTCGTACCATGAGCTGAATCGGGCTCGTACCGGGTCGACCTGGACCTCCAGAATGTGGCGATACTCCTCGACGAAACGTGGATCGGGATAGGCCGTGGTCGTCGAGACCACGTCTGCATCGTTGACCAGCGCAATCTTCTCGCCAATCGTACTCGTCGTGTCCCGAAGCAGCTCCGCCCATTGAACCATGCGCTCCTTGTCGCGCGATTCGGCGCGCCGGGCGGCCTGTTCGATGAGCTCGGCGGCGATCAACATCTCAACGGAGACATCTTGGCCGGCCATCAGTCGTTTCTGCAGATCCTGATGCCAGGTCTTGAAGTGATCGACCCACCCGCGGATCGTGTACTCGTAGATCCCGAGTTCATGGACGCGGAAGACGGCTCTCCAGCGGTCGTTGACCACCGGATCCATTCGCACCACGGTCCATTTCTTAGCGCCTTTGACTCGATAGTGCACAGACGCGCTCGGTTGGTCATGCCCGTCGCAAAATACGTCGGCCTCAACGATCACTCGCTCGCCGAGTACCCGTTTGGCACGATACCGGCCACCATCGATTTCGGGACGCACACTTTCGATCACCACACGTTTCAATGTGTCAGGTCTCATGGAAGAATGCTTTCTATGCCGGGTTCGAGCTGACTTTGGAATTAGCCCGTGATGCTGGGTTCGATCCGGTGCGCCCGGATCCAATGCATCGCTCGAACTTCTTTACTTAATAGACTTACAGGATGGGCCGTCGATGTCAATTTTGCTCGCGCCGGTGCAACTGGACTCCATGTGTCGGACTTTGTATGGGTGCAGCTGGCGGATTTGGGTCTTGACGGACCATTCATTCCATGGTCCAATTAGGAATAGCTCCCATCTCTGTCGAAGAGGATTGACTTTTCGGTCATGAGCTCGGGGAAAGGAGCTCTACGATGGCATCGCAGAGTCCGACACTACCTGTGCCGGACGGTGCAGTTATCGTGCTCGCAGGAGGCGAGGGAACCCGTCTGTGTCCCCTGATCGACCGCTGGCTGGGGCGGCGAATCCCGAAGCAGTATTGTGAGTTCTTTGGGAAGCAGACTCTGCTCGGTCACACACTACGACGAGCCACAAAGCTTGTCCCCGACAAGAACATTATCACCATCATCGGCGCGGGACACCGGGAGTTCATGTGTCAGGAACACCAGGCGCAATTCCCGGGACTGCTCATCGAGCAGCCGAGCGCGAAGGATACGGGACCGGGCGTTTTTCTTCCACTGTGCTATCTTCGAGCGAGAGACCCGCAGGCCACACTTGTCATCCTTCCGTCCGACCATTTCGTGTATCCGGAAGAGAACTTCAATGAGCAGGTATTGGCAGCATTCGAGATCGTGAATCGGTATCCTGATCGTCTCCTGCTGCTCAGTGCGGAGGCGCACTATCCGGAGCCCGACTACGGTTGGATCCAGCCTGGCGGCAGCCTCCCGATTGAAGGACAGACGGTCAGGGAAGTCGTGTGCTTTCGCGAAAAGCCGACCCGTGAACTGGCGGAGATGTATCTCCAGGCCGGGTTCCATTGGAACACGCTGATCACGGTAGTCAAGGTGGAGACGTTGTGGCGACTGGGGCTTCGGCTCGTTCCCGAGACGATGAGGAAATACGATCTCCTGTGCGAGCTTCTGGTGCGAATCCGGCGTGGCGCCCATCCCGCCCGGAGTGAGCGAAGATTCATCTCGCAGATCTACGAGACTCTCGATCCATTCAACTTCTCGGACACGATTCTGACTCGAGCCTGCGACCAATGTCTTGTTCTGCCGCTGAGGGAAGTGGCATGGAGTGATCTCGGACGGCCACGACGTATGCTCGAGACTCTGACCGCGGCCGGGCAGGAGTGCAACCTTCCGCAAGAGGTCCTGCGCTGGATATCGGATCAGGAATGATTGCGCTTCTCGCCGGACAGGCCTTTCCCATATGCGGCAGCAGGTCTGGGCGATGCCGTCCAGGCCGTCCGACAGACGACCGGTCCGGCGAGAGTCCTGAAAGTTCGATATCCTACATTCCGGTCGTGAATGAAGCGGACAGCCGGGTCTTGCCCCACTCCATTTGGAACGTACCGCCTCCTGATGCGTTTTCGAGATTGATCGTGAAGGTTTCGACCGAGCTCGGAATGGACTCCTGCTTCATGGTGACCTTGGCCACGTCCTTGGATGGATCGTGCTGAGTTCCCCATTGGCCGGTCTGGGAGTTGAAGACCAACTGGAAGTCGCTACCTGATTTGAGCAACCAGAGACTGTAGCTGCCTTTGGAAATCTTGGTCGACCCGAAGTTGAGATCAACGGGGGTGGTAAAGGTGGTCGACTGGTTCATGCCCATGCGCCAGAACTGGCCATTCTGCAGTTTCGACAACATATCGCGTCCCTGCAGCGAAGGGCGTCCATAATCGACGGTGATGGTGCCTCCCGAGAGCTTGAGTTCGGCCTTGCCACGGTTTCCCTGGGCAAATGTCGGAACGATCAGGGCGACGATCGACAGTAGACATGCAGTCCATCCAAGCATTCTTTTCATGAGGGGTCTCCTCCTTCCGATAACACCTGATTCGATGGGAAATATCTGATGTAGTGAAGCATAGCAGGAAATCGGGTCAGATGTAGTGGGCCGGACGTGGAGGAAACCGGAAACCGGGTTGCTCCACGTGCGAGTCGGCGTTCGAAATCGTGATGCCCGGCTGGGGCTTGTAACGCAGATCGCTCCGTGCCGTAATGTTAAGGAGTTTGATGAATTGCCTGCCATTTCTGAGGTCTGCACGGCGATGGTTCCATCGCAGGATGGCGTGCACGCCTCATAATCGTCCATGCCGCAGGGGGTGACATGAAGGAAAGCATTCGATTGACGCTCAACGGAAAAGAGCGGGAGTTCACTGTGGATCCCGACAGGCGCCTACTCTGGGTTCTCAGATCCGATCTGGCCCTGACCGGAACCAAGTTCGGCTGCGGTGCAGGTCAGTGCGGCGCCTGCACGGTGGTGGTCGACAACCGCGCGATTCGTTCTTGCCTGACTCCCGTGCGGCGGGTGGCGGGCAAAGAGGTGACCACGGTCGAGGGACTGGCCCGGAACGGAGATCTCCATCCGGTTCAGAAGGCCTTCATTCAGCACGATGCCCTTCAGTGCGGCATCTGCATTCCCGGAATGGTCATGAATGCATACGCGCTGCTCCAGAGGAACCCCAAACCCACCCGCGATCAGATCGTCAGGGGAATGGAGGGAAACCTCTGCCGGTGCGGTACCTACAAGCGCATTATTGCCGCCGTCGAAACCGCAGCGGAAGAAATGAGAGGGGCGTAGGCCAATGGCAGAAGACAAGAACCGGACGCTCGAAATCTATGATCGATACCTTGAACTGAATTTCACGGATCGGGGACTACTCGATTTCAGCCCCGATCGCCGCGACTTCATCCGCACGATGGGAGCCGGGATCCTGATCTTCCTGCTGCTGCCGACCGAGTCGCTTGCACAACAGGATGAGGTGGGCGGAGGCCGAATGCGCCGGCCCGGACTGCCCGACGACTTCAATGCTTTTTTGCGAATCGGCGAGGATGGCAAGGTCACCGGGTTCACCGGGAAGATCGAAATGGGCCAGGGCGTCAACACTTCGCTCGCCCAGATGCTCGCGGAAGAACTCGATGTCGCGCTCGCAGACGTCACGATGGTCATGGGCGACACCGACCTCTGTCCCTGGGACATGGGAACGTTTGGTTCCATGACGACGCGCTTCTTTGGCCCCCCGCTGCGTGCAGCGGCTGCTGAGGCCAAAGCCGTGCTGGTCGAACTCGCCTCCGAGCGTCTCGGAGCGCCGAAGGATCGACTGCAGACACGGGACGGGCATGTTATCGATCCGACATCGGGGCGGAAGGTCACCTACGAGGAGTTGGCCAAAGGTCAGAAGATCGTTCGGCGTCTTGAAGGAAAGGCGCCCGTTGAGGACCCGAGCGCATTCACGGTTGTCGGAGAGTCCGCACTGCGTGTGGATGCTCGCAAGAAGGTCACCGGTGAAGCCCGGTATTCGGGAGACATCGTACACCCGGGCATGCTGTACGCGGCCGTCCTGAGGCCACCCTCGCACGGTGCAAGCCTGGTGAGTACCGATGATTCGCAGGCGAAGGCTATCGAAGGAGCACAGGTCGTCACCGACGGTGATCTGATCGCGGTGCTCCACGAACATCCCGATATCGCGGTACAGGGTCGAGATCTGATCAAGGCTCAGTGGAAGGAAGTCGAGACCGGCCTGAACGACGAGAATATCTTCGATCATCTCCTGAAGGCGGCCCCGGCCGGCCGGACCGCAGCCGAAGGGGGAGACCTGGCGGCCGGACAATCCGACGCCGAAGTCCAAGCGGAGGAGAGCTATCTGAACAGTTACGTCGCTCACGCTGCCATTGAACCTCACACGGCAGTGGCCAGGTTCGACGGAGACCGGCTGACGATCTGGGCTTCCACTCAGACGCCCTTTCGCCTGAAAGATGAAGCCGCCCAGGCGCTGAACATGCCTGCGGAGAAAGTCCGCGTGATTCCACCATACGTCGGAGGCGGCTTCGGAGGCAAAACCTTCAACCTACAGGCCATTGAGGCAGCCCGGCTTGCCAGGCGGGCTGGGAGACCGGTCCAAGTCGCCTGGGACCGGCGCGAGGAGTTCTTTCTCGACACGTTCCGCCCGGCCGCGGTCGTCAAAATCAACGCGGGAGCGACACGCGACGGGAAGATGACCTTCTGGGACTATGGAGCTTACGCCTGCGGAGAGCGGGGCGCTCAACAGTTTTATTCAGTGCCCAACCACCGCACCGTCGTATACGGTTCCGGTTGGATGGGCTCCGACAACAAACATGCCTTCGCAACCGGGGCCTGGCGGGCACCGGCCAACAATACGAACACCTTCGCTCGAGAATGCCACATCGACGTACTCGCCTCGAAACTGAAGATCGACCCGGTTGAATTCCGACTCAAGAACCTGACGGACGAGAAGATGATCGGCGTACTTCGCGCGGTGGCCGATAAATATGGCTGGAAACCGGCCCCTTCACCGAGCGGCCGGGGCCTCGGCGTCTCACTCGGTATCGATGCGGGCACCTACATCGCCCACATTGCCGAAGTCGAGGTCGACAAGAAGACGGGGAAGATCCGGGTCAAACGCATTGTTTGCGCCCAGGACATGGGGTTGTGCATCAATCCGGAGGGGGCAACGCTCCAGATGGAGGGATGCATCACGATGGGCCTGGGATATGCCTTGATGGAAGAAATCCGGTTCAAGGAAGGGCAGATCCTCGACACGAACTTCGACACCTACAAGCTGCCGCGCTTCTCCTGGCTGCCTGAAATCGAAACGGTCATCCTCGATAAGAAGCATGAGCCTGCGCAGGGCGGCGGAGAGCCGGCGATCGTCAGCATGGGGGCTGTCATTGCCAACGCCGTCTTCGATGCGACGGGCGCCCGAATGCTGCAGCTTCCGATGGTACCGGCGCGAGTGAAGGCTGCACTGTAACCCGCAAAAGGCCGGGGGGTTTCGAGCCCCCGGGGCTGGAATTTCCACTTTTGGGCTTGGCTCCTTGCGACTTGGGCTTCTTCTTCGAGACGACCTGCGGTAGGATCTCACTCACTAAAAGGAGGTCCTTCCATGTACACCTATGTGACGCTGTATCGTTACACCCGTCAGGGAATTACGAATGTCAAAGAATCCCCCTCGAGGATCGAGAAGGCCCGAAGAGCTATCGAGCAGGCCGGCGGCCAGCTCAAGGCTGTCTACGTGACCATGGGCCGATTCGATTTGGTCGCGATCAGTGAATGGCCGAGCGACGAAGCGGGCGCGGCGTTTGTCCTCAAACAGGCGGCCGAGGGCAATGTCACGACCGAAACGTTGCGCGCATTCACCGAAGCCGAATTCAAGAAGATCGTCGACAAGGTCTGACAGTCAGACTCAGTCAAGCCTGCGGATGTTCAACAATCGCACGAAAGACTGCTCACTGTAGCTCTCGATGATGACGTCTTCCGCGTCGTTGACTTTGACTTTGGCGCCCACGATCAGTCTCCCTTCGCCCTTTCCTTCGTCGTTGACGGTGAACTCGGCCATGGTGAACGGATAGTTCGTCGACCGGCCCCCGAGAAAGCGCTCGACGAAGGGGATGTCGCGAACCGCGACCAGGCGGATCGTCTTGCCCTTCTCCGTCGGGTGAACGCGTACGACTGCGAGGTCGATTCCCACGCTGCCGGTCGCGCCGATCTTACCGAGATCCTTGTTCCTCAATTCATTGACGAGGGCGTCCTGACCTTGCTGGTTGAGCACCTGGACCAGGCGCTGGGCCTCCTGATCCGAAGTCTGTCCCGAGATGTGGATATCGATCGTGGTCGATTGTCCTCCCGCCAGTCCCGTAGTGGGCACGGCCACAGCACTGTAGTGTGCTGCAACCTGGTCGTCCTCTGCAGACGCGAGGCCGACACAAAGCAGAAATCCCGACAGGATTGCGATTGCGACGGAAAAGCCTTTTCTATTCATTGGTTACCTCCTGAAAACAGCCATGATTGGGGACCGGTTGCCGGCTCCTTTCCTGACGAGGCGAGAAAGCGTATCGGATCGACGGTCTTGGCTGAGCGATCGGGAGGTCGAATTTCCACCCTCAAGCGATTGCGTCAGCCATCTGTGCCGGTGCCGTGCGAGGCGCGCAAGTATGCGGCCCCCATTCCCATCCACGTTAGCACTGATTGCGAAACGAATCGGCCGGTTACTGGTCAACGACAATTACATTTCCCCGGGAAATGTAGTTGACGTCGGGGAGGTTATCCTCCATGTCGAGAAGGGGGCTCCGCCTGAACAATTCCGGTGGCAGTTTCGTAGATGATTCCAGATCCGGCAGAGGGCCGGGTCACAGGGGAATATCGGGAGAGAGACTCACAGGAAGGCTGAGATGATCAAATTTCTGCTCTGGTGCATTCTGCTCGTGATTTCCTGGCCGGTGGCTTTGCTCGCATTGATTCTCTACCCGCTCGTCTGGCTGCTCCTCTTGCCGTTTCGCCTCGTCGGTGTCACCGTGGGCGCAGCTTTCGAACTGCTCTCGAGTCTCATCACATTTCCGGCCAGACTCCTGCGGAAGCTTGCGTAAGAATCCTGACGGCAGGCTTCGGACGGACTGCGCTCGCCAACCCCACGGCCGGCAGTGCTGCATCACTTGGACAGGTCTGCGAGCGAGGCTGAATCAGTACTCCCGGTCCGTTACGATTCCGGGCTGCGGGATCGGATAGCGGCCGTCCGGCCCTGCCTGCAGGGGAGCGGGCGAGTTCATCGTCAGCTTGTCCAGCCCCGGTGCGAGCTCATGCTCATCGTTGAGGATCTGTTCGTAGGTGATCACCTGCCCCGTGTGTGTGGCCATCCGCCCCATCGAAGTGACCAGACTGGCCTCGGCCCCACGTTTGACCTCATTGTAGGGCCGGTCGTTGCGGATTGCGTCGATGAGGTGATCCCACTCGGTCTGATAGGGATTCGGCTCCGGTTGAGGGTACGACCACGCCAAATCTTCTTCCCTGGTCGTGTCTTGTCCTTTGAAGGTGCGGCAACGAGCGGGAGTGTGAGCGGACGTCGAAATCACGGCCGACCCCTTGGTTCCATGAGCGTAGCTGGCGAATTCGTTGTAGCAGTTGTCTATGCAGCGTCCGCTGAGCAAAAGGGTCGAATCGTCGGGAAATGTGTATTCGACCGAGTACTCGTCGAAATTCTGGTCGATGGCGTCTCCTCGATTGTGACGGCCACCGAGTCCCTGAGCCTTGACCGGCCAGGCGTTCTTCATCCAGCAGCATTCGTCGATGTTGTGGATGTAGAAATCGCTGTAGCAGCCACCACTGGCCCAGATGAAGCTGTGGAAGCGCTGAACCTGATACATCAACTCGCTCATTCCCTTCGGAACGGGACCGGAAGAGAAGTAGCCGACAGGTCCATGCATTCGATACGCACGGAGGCTGACGATGTCTCCGATTTCACCATTCTGGATGCGGTCGAACAGTTCGGCCCGCGCGACGCAATGACGGCACATCAGGCCGACACCGACCTTGAGGTTCTTGGCCTCCGACAACTCCCCGAGCTTCAACATTCGGCGGGTGGTCGGTCCATCGACCGTGACCGGCTTTTCCATGAAGACGTTCACGCCCTTGTCGATGGCGTACTGAAAATGCACCCATCGAAACGCAGGAGGTGTGGCGAAAATGGCCACGTCACCTGGCTGGAGGCAATCGATCGCCTGTTTGTAGGCGTCGAATCCGAGAAAGCGTCGGTCTTCGGGAACATCGATCTGGTCGGCAGCGATGACGGGCTGCTGCGAGTCCGAATCACCGCTCGCCTTGTTCTGCAGCTTCGTCAATTCTCCGTAGCTTCCGGAAAGGCGCTCCGGGAAAATGTCGGCCATCGAAACCAGCTTGATCGGTCCGTTCTTGACGGAAAGAGCATTGACCGCAGCACCGGTGCCACGTCCGCCGCAACCGACGAGGGCAACTTTGATCGTGTTGTTTTCCGCGGCATAGGCGCGCGAGAAAAGCCCGGTCGCCAAGGCCGAACTCGTGGCGATCTTGCCTGTTTGCTGGAGAAATCCGCGACGTGATCTGCTGTCTTTGGCTTCGCCCATGACACAGCTCCTTCCCAATACTCCGTTCCGGCGATGGTTCTGGGGCGAGGCATCTCTTCATCACCGGTCATCGTGGCAGCGCCTCGTCCTGGGGATTATAAGCGGGCTTTCATAAAAACACCATGGCTGAAGCATTAGAGGAGTCGCAGCCAGATTGCGAATGCTTCACTCGGATTCTCAACGGTCAGCCGACGAATCTCGGCCGCGCCCATCCCCGCTTCTCTCAGCAGCGGAAGGAACTTGGTGAAGATGGTGTCAAATGGCAGCGTGCCGTTCTTGCCGAGTCGTGTGAATCGACCGGCTGGGCCTGAGCCGTCGACGGACCAGCCGTCATCATGCGAGAGCAGCACACGGCCGAGCAGGTCCCGATGCCACAGGTCGACGACCCAGTCGCGATAGCGTTCGAGACGGTCCTCATTGATCCCGTCAAGACTTACCCACACACCCTGGCTCGCCAGCTCGATATGATCCCGTCCGTCGGCATTCTGAGCATGGATCCAGATGAAGGCCTCCGGGGCGACACCTTCCTCCTTCAGGATACGCAACTCGTCTCGGGCGGCCACCCCGTCTCCGGTGTGGATGGCCACGGCCAGTCCGCTTTGCCTGTGCGTCAGGGCTGCCGCTCTCACCAGTTTCTCATCGACCTTGCTGAGCGGTCCGCTGTCTGCGCCCGATTTGACAAAGCCCGGCCGAACACCCGTCTTGCCGATTCCATGCTCCCATTCCGAAAGCCAGCGCTCGGCGAGCTGCCGGGGTGTCTCGTCACGCACGAACGAAGGGACGTACTTGTCGTCGGCAGCTCCATAGAGGCCTGTATTGGTCATGATGTGGAGCCCGGAGGCGTCCGAGAGTCGCCGGAGCAGGTCCGCGTCGCGCCCGATGAAGGCGGGCGTACTCTCGATCAGGGTGGCACAGCCGGTGGCTTTCAGCCTGGTCAGGTGAGGAAGGATTTCCTGGAATGCAAATTCCCTGTCGTAGTGCCCGGAAGTGTCGCCGGCCGATCCGAGGAAGTCGACGACCAGATGTTCATGTGGAAGCGTAATCCCCATCCGGTCGGCCGCCATCGGCCCCTGAACGGTCATGATCTGCAGGGGCCGCGCAATCTCATCCGCGGAGCAGGACGCGAGTCCCAACCCCAGCGTTCCGAGAGCAGCATTCCGCAGAAAGGCCCTCCGTGAGTCCTCCACCATCACCATCATACCGGCTTCGATGGCGAGGGTACAGCAGCGCCCTCAGACGATGGTGCCCCCTTGGTCATTGTTCCCGCGCGTCCATCCTGCGGGAGATCGTCAAGTCTTGGGGCGGGCTCCGTGACTGAAGAGCAACCGTTCCATTTCCTCCGTGACGGCCAGCTGGATCGGTGTGACGCCGCGCTCGGTCATGGCTTCCAGGTTGGCGCCCCTTTCCAGCAGCAGCCGGGCAATCTCGAGTCTGGAGTAGCGGGCGGCCATCGCCAGCGGAGTATTTCGGTCGCCATCCATCATGCCGACGGGTGCTCCGCCGTCCAGCAGGTGGCGAACCACATCCAGCATGCCGCAGCGAACGGCCTCGAACATCACCGGGACCAAACCGGATTCGATGGATCGGACGAGGTCCGCAGGCGTGAGTAGAGGACTGTTCAAAGCCGCTGTTGCCCCCTGTCCGTCTCCCTGGCGCACGGCCCGCACCACTTCGGCAGCCTGAGCGAACACCACCCCGGGGATCGAACCCCCGCAAGACGCGTCAGGGCTGGAATGTGTCAGAATCTCAACGAGTTCCGGTTCCCCTGCAGCTGCCGCAAGCTGAGAAGGAAGGAGTCCGTCACCGCCCCGCAGAACCGGATCAGCACCGTGCTCGATCAATGCCTCCAGCGCCGAGTCACATCTTGAGTTGTTCTTCAAGAGCAGCGTCAGGGGAGTGTCTCCGGAATGAGTCCGGGCATTGCAGTCAGCCCCTCGTTCGACGAGCAGGCGGATGCATCCCACATCTCCGGACTGACAGGCATGGTGGAGAGCCGTCTGTCCGAAGAGGTCGCGATGCTCGAGGTCCTGAGGATGTTCGAGCAGCAGTGAAAGGGTCGCGGGCTTCCGGCCGGCGGCCGCCGCCATCAACGGGGTGAGTTCGAGGCGTTCCGACCGTTCGTGGGTTCCGTCGATCAGTCGGCGGGCCAGCTCGACGTCCTCACTCGACAACGAAGACGAGAGCATTGTGAGCGCTGACGCTCCCTGGGGGGACGTATAGGCAGGATCCGCACCATGATCGAGCAGCCACTTGGCGATGTCGTTTTGGCCGAACTCGATTGCCTTCATCAGGGGTGTCACCCCGCCGGAACCCGGGAGGTTGACATCGGCTCCCGCCGCGACGAGCGCCTCGACGACCTTCCGTGAGCCCCCCATGACGGCAGCCAAAAGAGGAGTGATGTCCCAGGTCCCGGGCCGGTTGGGCGGATATCCTCGATCGAGGAAGTAGCGGGCCACTCGTTCACGACCCTTGTACAGGGCCTCATAGAAGAACTCCTCGCGCTGGGAATCGTTCTGGGACGGTATTTCCTCGAGGAGAAGGATGGCGATCTCCTCGTCTCCCAGCGTGATCGCCAGTTTGGCCGGCGGATAATCTCCGGCTTGCGGTTCGGCCCCGAGTTCGAGCAGCTTGCGCACGCAGTCCGGCTGATTCATTTCCACCGCGTGCATGAGCGCAGTGCGCTCCATGACGTGAGGTGCGTTCAGGTTGCAGCCCGTCTCCTTCAGCAGTGTGAGCAGCTCCGAGCAGCCGGACGAGATCGCGGACCAGAGAAGATCCAGTCCCTTCTTTCCGCGGAGCGTATCCGGTCGGTCGAGGCAGCGCCGAAGGATCTCACTTCTCAGCAGTTCGCAGATATCGGATCGTTCCTCGTTCAACATGGGCTTCCGAAGTTCTCCCTACTTCTTTCGACGAAAATCAACTCGATCTTCAGCCGAAAGAGAGAGTTCGGCGACGAGGATGGCGGTCCGACACGGCTGCCGCAGCGGACATTCAACCTTTTCGGCTGCCGAGTCCCCGCCGTTTGCCGGAGGCAGCTTCGAGGAGCCAGGGGGCGTGACGGGCCAGGAAGACGATGGTCTTCCCGTGTCCCGTGATGATGCGCTGCTTTCGCCGTTTCTCGATGGCGTCGAACATTTGACGGGCAGCTTTGTCGGTATCCATGACGAGCCACGCCGGAACCGGGTCTTTTGCCTCGACCGGCAGGCTTTCGTCGTTCTTCTTGAGCCGGATCTCGCTGTCCACGAATCCGGGTGCCAGATGGGTGACCGAGACACCCGCCGGCTTGAGCTCGAGGCGGAGCGACTGCGCCAGCGCCCGGACGGCGAATTTGCTCATGCAATAGGGAGAGGCACCGGGGGAAGCAATGAACCCGGCCACACTGCCGACCAGAGCGATCCGACCACCGCACATGCTGACCGGGCCCAGACCGGCCTTGACGGTTCGGATCAGTCCGAATACGTTGGTCTCGAACTGACGTCGATAGTCATCGAGCGAAAGTTCCTTCACCATCCCTGTCACACCGAATCCGGCGTTGGCAACAACCGTGTCCAGATGTCCCCACCGATCGACGGCAATCGCGACGGCTCGCTCGATCTCGCCCTCGCGATTGACATCGCACTCGACCGCCGTCGCCTCGCCTGAGTCCTCTCCGATCTTCGAGGCGAGTTCCTGGATCCGGGGCAGTCGTCGCGCCGCCAGCACGAGTCGCGCCCCCTGCCTGCCGTAGATGCGCGCCAGTGCCGCTCCAATTCCCGAAGAGGCGCCCGTGATCAGAACAACGCGTGCGTCGAGCATTCGTGAGTCCTTTCTCGAGTCCACGGGTCGACGGACCGGACCGACCGGACCGAAGTGACCTGATGGTGAGCGATGCGCTCCGTCAAGTCAACCAGAGCGTGTTCGACAGGGTGGGTCCAGGCGCTTGGAACCCGGCCGGGAGAGGTTTGGTGCAGGGAGGCGGCTGGAGTATGATGAGAGGACCGTACGGGAGAGATGAGGGCGTCTCCCGTCAACAACCCGATGAATTGTCTCAATGCCGGAAACAGACTGACGACGGTGACGGGGCGGCGGAGGCCGCGCACCCGTTTGCTCGCGTCGGCGACAGGTGTTCTGATCTGCGGTTTCGTGCTGCTTCGATCATTTACCGCGTCGGCCGCAGAGCCGCCGGGCTCCACCTGCTGTCAGGAGCTGGTCCACCCACCGTCGACCGCCGACCAGCGCTACGCTGTGATGTCGACGATGCTTCGTAGGGGGGTTCTCTTCGTCCAGGTTGACGTCGTGGATGTCGTCGTTCGATTCGGCGAAACCACCGCGGAGGTTCTGCGCCGACTCGTGGACGGACAATCCACTTCCGGGAAGGTCGGTGACGAGGTCGCCGGTGCGGCAATGGATGCCAGGGATGCCGTGATCGAGCTCACCTTCCAGCGGGATATCACACTGAAGCGGTTCATCGACGAAGTGACCAGGAGCACCGAGCGAGTCTGGAAGGCCGGTTTGATCCCCCGTAAGGGCTACGACCGGATCCGCCAACTGCTGCCCTTCTGGTACTCCTCTCTGAAAAGTCGCGGGATCAAGGAGGGAGACCGGATATGTTATCGAATCGACGGGAATGAGCTCCACACGCTCTATGTCGACCGCGACGGAAAGGTCTATGTGGACCAGATCAACGATGGCGACGGGTCCTGCCAGGCTGTGCTGGGGGGATACTTCGTCAAGGGCTCGGATTTCCGCCAGGGGCTGATCGAGTCGCTGTTCGAGCCGGACAAAGATCGATCCGCCTCGGGGCGACGCTAGCGCTGCAGTCACGATGATCTCGCCCAGCTCTCCCGCGGACGTTGACGACGTTGCCAGGCATTACGACGAGATCGATCCCTTTTACCGAAGACTGTGGGGAGAACACCTCCACCACGGTTTCTGGCGGACGGGGCGGGAAGGCCGGGAAGAGGCCGTGATTCGCCTCCTGCAATTCGTGACTGCTCATCTGACGATTCGCCGCGGCGACCATGTTTGTGATGTGGGTTGCGGATACGGCGCCACGGCCCGTTACCTCGCGGAACGATTCGACTGTCGCGTCACTGGCTACACTGTTTCGGAGTCACAATATGAGTACGCCCGTGCTCGAACGCCGGCGGCCGGGACCTGCCGGTACGTACTCGGAGATTGGATGCGTGGGCCACTTGACGAACAATCGAACGATGCACTGCTGGCGATCGAGAGCAGCGAACACTTTGCCGATAAGCCCGGGTTCTTCCGAAGAGCCCTGGCCGCTCTCCGGCCGGGGAGTGATATGGCCGTCTGTGCCTGGTTGGCCGGCCCACAGCCCAAACCGTGGGAGATCTCGCTATTGCTCGACCCGATCTGTCGTGAAGGTCGTCTGCCCGGTCTCGGAACCCGAAAGGAATACCTGTCCTGGATGGGTGAGGCCGGATTCGAACGGATTCGCTCATACGAGATCTCGAGGCAGGTTCGAAGAACCTGGGATCTTGTGCTCGGCGCCGTTCTCAGGGAACTCAGAACCTCTCGTTCGTGGCGCTACCTGCTGGACGGAGACAAGCTCAATCGGAGATTTCTGTTCAGCGTTCTTCGGATCCCGCTGGCTTTTCGGACTGGTTCACTGCGCTACGCCGTCTTCGTTGGCCGCCGCCCCGCGTCGAGGATCGGGGATCTTCGTGTCTGAACCGGAAGGCGCCTGGGACCGCGGTAGTCTGTTGCATCGTCACAGAACGCCGGAACGGATGGACGCCCCCGAACTCGATGAGAGGGCTCACCACGAGGCCCTACGGGGGCTTGCACGTCTGAATTGGCTCAGTCGGACTGCGCGAACCTTCTGGCGGCAGCTCGTCCGACTGACGCCCGAAACGTCGAGGTCGCCGCTGCGGGTCCTGGATGTGGCCTGCGGCGGCGGCGATATCGCGATTCGACTCGCCCGAATCGCTCGCCGTTCACCCATCGAGGTTTCCATCGACGGTTGTGACATCAGTACGCGGGCTATTCGCTTTGCAGCCGGGGAAG
Source organism: uncultured Acidobacteriota bacterium (assembly GCA_963823995.1). Taxonomy (GTDB): domain Bacteria; phylum Acidobacteriota; class UBA6911; order RPQK01; family JAPXNP01; genus JARRKC01. Next base: position 614,362 of record CAWGNQ010000005.1, on the reverse strand, counting down.
CGGCACGCTGGGGTGTGCCGTGTCGGTTCTTTCCACTCGATGTTGTCGCCGAACCTCTTCCTCACGGATACGATGCCTTCATCTGCAGTCTGTTCCTTCATCACCTGAGCGAGGATGAGGTCTTGGCCCTGCTCGCCAAGATGGTCGCCGCGTCGAATCGCGGATTCGTGATCGACGATCTGCACAGATCAGTCGGAGGATACCTGTTGGCCGAGGTCGTCGGTCGAGTCGTCTCCCGGTCGCCGGTGGTACATCACGATGGACCATGCTCGGTTCGCGCCGCATTTACGATCGAGGAGATGCGGCGGCTGCTCGACCGGGCCGGACTGTCCGGTTTCTCGCTTCGAAGGTGTTTTCCCTGTCGGTTCCTCCTCTCCTGGCGGAAGGGCGTGGCGGATGGGCGGTGAGGCCGTCGACGTGGCGAACGTTGAATGGGATGTGGTCGTTGTGGGAGCAGGCCCTGCAGGTTCGACTGCAGCCCGTCTCCTTGCGGAGCGGGGCCTGGGTGTCCTTCTCGTCGATCGCGCGAAGTTTCCGCGGAACAAGGTCTGCGGTTGCTGTCTCAATGGGGCGGCTCTCAGGGCATTGAATGGCACCGGGATCGGAGGGACGCTTCGAAACCTGGGTGCCGTACCCCTGAACTCACTCGAACTGCGCGGCTACGGCCGCCGCGTTCGAATTGCGCTGCCGGTCGGAAGGGTCCTGTCAAGGGGTCGTCTCGATGCGGGGTTGATCCGGAACGCCCGGCGTGCCGGAGCTCGATTCCTGCAGAACAGCGTGGCAACATTGCTCGGAGAAACCGGCGACGGATGGGAAGTCGGGTTACGCCTTCGTACTGAAGATGCGGCGTGGAAAGTTGCCGCCCGAGCCGTCGTCTGTGCCGACGGCCTGGACGGGAGGTTTCTGAAACGGCACCCGATGTTTGCTCCCGAAATCGCCCCGGGCTCGCGTATCGGTCTGGGACTGGTCGTGGATGGTGAAGGTTCCGAGCTCGAAGAGGGTCAAATCAGGATGGTTGTGGATCCCGAAGGCTATGTAGGGATGGTACGGCTCGAAGACGGGCGACTCGACGTGGCGGCCGCCGTCGACCGGGATGCACTCCGCACGGCGGGCCCGTCTGAGCTGCTTACCGGGATCCTGGCCAGAAACGGCGGCCTTTATCGTACGAAGCTCGAAGGGTCGATTCATGGAACCCCGGCACTGACCCGTCGCCATAAGGTTCGGGCGGGTACCCGACTCTTCCTCCTCGGGGACGCCGCCGGATATGTCGAGCCCTTCACCGGCGAAGGGATCGCCTGGGCCGTCTCCTCGGCGGTGCTTGCGGCTCCCCTCGTGGCACATGCCTCCCGGGACTGGCATCCGGATCTGGCGCACGATTGGGATACTCTGTATCAGCGAAGCATCGGCAGACGGCAGTCGATCATCCGATGTCTTGCATCGGTTCTGAAGAGGCCGACCCTCAGTCGCTCGCTTCTGGGGGCAATTCAGTTTCTGCCCGGTTCGGCACGACCTTTCGTGACGAGGCTCAACAGGACCGTAACGGAAAGGTAACGATCCATGCCCCTGAGACTCCTGACAGCAACGGCGATGCCTCCGCGTTTTGCCGTTCCGCAGTCCGACTCCGCCCAATTCGCCTCGACTCTCTGTTGTGACTCGCCGGAGCAGAACCGGCTGCTGTCGGTGCTCTATCGCCGCACACGCATCCAGCGGAGGGGCAGCGCTCTCCTCGAGGAGAGCGACGGGCGCATCGTACATACTTTCTTCCGGTGCCGACAGGATGCTTCCGATCGGGGTCCGACGACCGGCGAACGGATGGGGAAATTCCAACAGCATGCCGGTGAGCTGGCGTGTAGAGCCGGCGCTGAGGCGCTCGGTCGGTCGGGTGTGTCGGCGGAGGATATCACGCATCTGATCGTGGTCACCTGCACCGGATTCTACGCTCCGGGCATCGACTTTGACGTGGTGAGCGGACTCGGTCTGCCTCTGGATGTCAAGCGCGTTCAGATCGGGTTCATGGGTTGCCACGCCATCCTCAATGCGCTCGGCGTCGCCGGCGCTTTCGTCGCGTCGAACCATGATGCCCGGGTGCTGATTGCGTCGGTCGAGCTCTGTTCCCTCCACTTTCAGTATGGTTGGGATGCCGACCGGGTCGTCTCGAATTCGCTGTTCGCCGACGGAGCCGGAGCGATGGTCGCCGATTTCGGCGACGGGGATGAGGCGGGTGAGGGAGCCTGGACCTGTGTTTCCAACGGATCGGTGCTGGTCCCAAACTCGGCCGATGCCATGACCTGGCGAATTGGGGATGCCGGCTTCGAGATGACTCTGTCCGCACGCGTGCCCGAGTTGATCGAGCGCCACCTGGCACCCTGGCTGGACTCATGGCTGACAAAACAGGGTCTGTCGCGGCGGCAGATCAGGTCCTGGGCGGTCCATCCCGGTGGCCCGAGGATCCTGACTGCGACCGAGAAGTCCCTGGGACTTTCTCGCGACGCACTCCGAATCCCCCGTGAGGTGCTGGCCGAGCATGGCAATATGTCGTCATCGACGATGATCTTCCTGCTTGACCGGCTGATCCGGCAGGGAGCGGAGCGGCCCTGTCTCGCTCTCGGGTTCGGTCCCGGGCTGACGATCGAGACGGCCCTGTTTCTCTGAGCCGAATCACTCGCCGTTGCCGCCGCTGCGGACCTCGATCGTCGGTGGCTCGCCCGTCTGGTTCAGTAGCAGAGGCGATTCGAATTCGATAGAGTAGGGCCTTCGAAACCGGGTCGTCGACCTGATGAGCGCGCGTAGTCCACGTTGTCGAAGATGCCCGGCCGGCCTCTCGAAAACGGGAACCTGAAGGCAAAATACCGGCAGATCGCAAGATTCAAGATCGGAGGAGTGTGATGTTTCACGGCGTGATCGCCCCACTGGCCACACCGTTCGACCGTACAGGCGCGTTGCAGTTGGATGCTTTCTGTCGGAATCTGAATCGCTATCTTGAAACCCGACTGATCGGCTTCGTGGTTGCCGGCACGACGGGAGAGGGGCTCCACCTGTTGGATTCCGAGAAGATCCAGCTCGTGGAGCAGACGTCTCAACTACTTCCGCGAGAACGCCACTTCCTGGTCGGTGTGCCGGCCCCGAGTCTCCGACAGGCGCTCGTGTTCAGCGATCGACTGCAAGACTTCCCGATTGACGGCCTGCTCGTCACAGTTCCCTCCTACTATCGCTCGCGGATGACGCAGGCGGCCCTCTTGAATTACTTTGAGTCCCTTGCGGACCGCACTCCCTTCCCGATTTATCTCTACAATATTCCCCAACTGACGGGAATCGAACTGCCCCCGTCTGTCGTACAGGAGTTGGCGGCACATCCCAGGATCGCCGGCATGAAGGAGAGTTCGGGCAATCTGATCTACCTGCAGGAGATCCTGAGTGTGACCGGGAATGAGGATTTTCAGGTGATGAGCGGGTCGGCCGAGACCTTTGCCTTTGCGGGGCAGCTCGGCGTGGAGGCCGCGATCCTGGGAGCCAGTTGCGTGATTCCCGACCTCTTGGCGGAGCACGGAGAAGGATCCGCAGAGCCCGATGCCACATTCAGGGTCCTCCAGAGGAAGATCGCCAGATTTTCTTCATGGGTGGTTCGAGGCCTGGGCGTGGCCGGGATCAAGGCCGCCATGGATTTGCGAGGTTATGAGGGACTCTACTGCCGTCGTCCATTGGAACCGTTGACCGAGGCAGAGCAGGAACGGGTCAGGGAAGGGCTGGAGCAGATCGATCAGCCATGAAAGTGGAGTGTATCGACTATCGGGACCTGCCGGGTCAGAACCCTCTCTTCCTGGACTATCTCTACGACTTTGGAAGGGTTTCCGGATTCTACCGTCCGCTTCCCGAGACTTCGGAGCAGTGGCGCGCCAGAGCTGATGCGGTGCTCGAGCTCGAGCACTTCCCCCGGCAACGCCTGATTGTTCTCCTGGAGCAGTACAATCGCGATCTCGGTGTTTCGGGGGCGGCTGTGGACAACCTCGAGCTCCTCTCCGATCCGTCGACCGTGGCGGTGGTGACCGGCCAGCAGGTGGGACTGCTCGGTGGACCCTGCTACACGGCCTACAAGGCGGCCACGGCGGTCGACCTGGCCCGGCGCCTTCGTGGATGGGGAATCCCGGCAGTCCCCGTGTTCTGGCTGGCGGCCGATGATTCCGATTTCGATGAGGTCTGCAGCACACAGTTCGTCGATGGCGAGGGCCAGTTGTTCTCCGTCCGTCATCCGGATGTCAGGAGCCGGGATCAGCAGATGGCCGGGACAACCCCCATTGCAGAGTGGGATTTCTGGCTCGGTCCGGTCACCGGAGCGCTCGAAAGCGGCCTTCCATCGGAGCGAATCCGGGAAGGATTGCTCAACGCCTACGCTCCCCACCGGACGTTCCGAGAAGCATTCGCACGGTGGATTTCCAGCGTGTTTCGCGATGAAGGTCTGATTCTCTTCGACCCATTGATCGAAGGCTACCGGTCGGGACTTCTTCGCCTCTTCGAGACCGCGATTTCGCGGCGGGCGGATTTGGTGCGTGCCTCCCTCGAATGCCGGAGCCGACTGCGACAGGAGGGGTTCGAACCGCAGGTCATGGTCGATGAGTCGGAGACCTTTCTCTTTCTGATCGAAGACGAGGCCCGCTATAAACTGGAGGCGAGCGGAGGCGAGTACCGGGTCAAGGAGCGGCCAGGAATTCGCTATACGCCCGAGGCCCTGTTGCAGGCTCTGTCCTCCGGAGATGTGAAGCTCGCTCCGAACGTCTTGCTTCGCCCTCTCGTTCAGGACTACCTGTTTCCGACCGTCGCCGCGGTCGGCGGACCGGCGGAAGTGGCCTACTTCGCTCAGGTCGATGCGATCGCTTCCGCATTCGGTTCTGAACCCTTGGTTTATCCACGGTCGGCCTTCACGATCGTCGACCGCAAGAGCCGCCGCCTGTTGGAAAAATATCAGCTTCCGGTTGCCCGATTCCTGCAGATGAGCGAGTATGAATTAGCCGAACTGCTCTTGCGGGGCAACGGCCGGCAGCCGGTGCTCGAGAAGCTGGAAGAACTCCGTGACTCCATGACGGGAGGCCTGCGTCTCATCTACGACGGCCCTCTCAGCGAGAGCTTGGAGAACCCGGAAATCGACATGACGAGGAAAGCCGAATCCAGGATCCGTTACCAGATCGACAGGGTGAAGGATCGGTTCGTGGCCAACCGCGCCCAACGTGACACCGTCGTTCGCGGCCACCTGTCGCACCTCACTCATCATCTGACGCCCCGGCAGAAACTCCAGGAACGTAGTATCAACTTCAATTACTTTCTGAATGAAGGAGGTCCGGGTTTCATCGGCGAGCTGATTCGGGCCGTCGGTTCGGAATGTTTCGCTCACAAGGTTCTATACTTATGATCGTGGAAGGCTTGTCTCGACGGGGGGATTCACCGGTCGAGGTCGACCGAGGCTAGCTCATGTTCGACCGACATTACCGCCTCTATTCCAGGATTCTTCTTACCGCGGACGCTTTCAGTGTCCTGCCTGCCGTCTTCCTCGCCTACTACGGGCGCTCCATCCTGGTACGGCTGGCACCGGGAGAGTTCAGCGGGCATTTCAATCCGGTACTGCTCCCGATTCAGGACTATCTCGTTTTCCTGCTGCTCTCATTGCCGGTCTGGCTTGTCGCACTGTTCCTGACCCAGCGATATGAGACCGTCCTGAGGCGGTCGCTCAGCTGCCAGTTCGAACGGGTCCTGTATTTCATCGTTCTCGCGGGCAGTTTGATGGGTCTGGCGACCTTCTCGCTCAAGCTCGAGGTGAGCCGCCCCATCTTCTTCAGTTTTTTCGTCGTCGTTCTGTGTCTGCTCCTCCTCAACAGGTTGATCCTCTACCTTGTCCTGAGGAGTCGCAACCTCAATGAACACAACCAGATTCGCATTCTGATCGTCGGTACGGACCAGAATGCGATGAGGGTCGGCGAGATCCTGGAATCGGCCCGCAAATGGGGCTACCACGTGGTCGGGTACGTTCGATCCAACGGGCACCCGGAGGTCGTGGACGACTCGGAGATCGTTGCTCGGGTCGAGGATTTGCCGAGTCTGCTTCAGGAGGAGCCGCCGGCCGACGAACTCGTCTTTTGTGGCACCTCGAAGAAGGACCTCGAGGACTACGAAGACATCATGCGGCTGTGTGAGGAAATTGGGATTCGAACTCGGATCGCTGCGGATTTTCTCCCGGTTTCGGCATCGGCGGTGTCCCTCGAATACTTCGATAACCTGCCCCTGATCACGTTTTCGACCGTGCCGGAGCACAGTCTCGAGATCGTTGCCAAACGGGCCTTAGATTTTCTCGTGGCCGCGCCCGGACTGCTTCTCCTGGCTCCGGTCCTGGCCCTGTTCGCCGCCGCGATCAAGTTCACTTCCGAAGGTCCGGTTTTTTATCGTCAGGTCCGCTGCGGGCTGCATGGACGACGATTCAAGCTGGTCAAGTTTCGTACGATGATTTACGGTGCCGAGGACCGGCTCTGGGAGATCCGGCATCTGAACGAGATGGACGGACCCGTGTTCAAGATGCGGAATGACCCTCGGGTCACTCCTCTGGGGAAGTTCTTGCGGAAGTTCAGTATCGATGAGTTGCCTCAACTCTGGAACGTGATCAAGGGAGAGATGAGCATCGTGGGGCCCCGCGCTCCCCTTCCGGAAGAGGTCGGGCACTATTCTCTCAAGCAACGCCGGCGGTTGAGCGTCAAGCCCGGGATCACTTGTCTGTGGCAGGTGTCGGGCCGCAGCGATATCAGTTTCCAGCAATGGATGGAGATGGACCTGCAGTACATCGACAGCTGGTCGTTCTGGCTCGACCTGCGGATCATGCTCAAGACGATACCTGCCGTGTTCACCGGTCGGGGAGCACGTTGACGAGCCATGGGCGGGGACACCGGCCCGGAAAGGTCGGGGATGTGTCATGAACCAGAACGTTGAAGAGGGACCGCTCGATGCCCTGGCGTTTGGAGCGCACCCCGACGACGTGGAATTGACCTGTGCGGGTACCCTGATCAAGCTGGCGCGACACGGTTACCGGACGGGAGTCGCTGCTCTGACGGCCGGCGAGTTGGGAACCCGTGGAGATGCCGCCCTGCGGGCGCGCGAATTCGAGGCTGCAGCTCGGATCATGCAGGTTCACTACCATGGGATTGTCGGCCTGCCCGACGGCGACCTCCGTTTGACGACCGACCAGAAGCTCGCCGTCATCGAATTGATTCGCAGGCTGCGTCCGCGGATTGTGCTGGCTCCCTTCTGGGAGGATCGGCACCCCGATCATGCCAATGGCGGTCGTCTGGTCCGTGAAGCCGGGTTCCTGTCCGGTCTCAGGAAGATCAAAACGGAGCGGGAGGCTTTTCGTCCGCATCGGATCCTCTTTTATCCGTCCCGCTATGAGTTTCGTCCCAGCTTCATCGTCGATGTATCGGAGACGCACGAGCAGAAACTCCAGGCGATTCATGCCTATCAATCGCAGTTCTTCGAATCGCCGGAAAGCCCATCGGAGGCCCTACGTACGAACGTCAGTCGCCCCGGCTTCCTGAAGGCGATCATCGCGCGGGGCCGCCAGTACGGGTCCTACGTCGGCGTCGAGTACGGCGAGCCCTTCCTGGTCCGGGAGCCATTGCGACTCGATGATCCGGTGGCCTTCTTCGGACCCGAATACCTTGAATCTTTCCTTTGAGTTCGAACATAGGAATGGGAGAGAGGCAGCCTGAACGGGCGCCGGAAAGGCCCTCGAGGGCACCGGCGGCGAAGAGTCACTCGGGCGAAGACTGGAGGCATGATTGAAGATCGGAATAGCCTGTTACCCCACCCACGGCGGGAGCGGTGTGGTCGCATCGGAGCTGGCCATCGGGCTCGCCGAGAAGGGGCATGAAATCCACATCGTCAGCTATGCGACGCCCTTTCGGTTGGGGTCGTTTTACGAGAACATTTACGTGCACGAGGTCGAGGCGGCTTCGTACCCCCTGTTTCGCTACCCGCCCTATGCTCTGTCTCTGGCGACCAAGCTGGTTGACGTCACGCGCGAGTACCATCTCGAGCTGATTCACTCTCATTACGCGATTCCACATGCCGCCAGCGCGTATTTGGCCAAGAAGATCCTCGTCTCGCAGCCGCTCAAGACGATCACGACGCTGCACGGAACGGACATCACGCTGGTCGGGCTGGACAGTTCCTTCTATCAGGTCATCAAGTTCGCCATCGAAGAATCGGATGGGGTCACTGCCGTTTCCGAGTATTTACGAAACCGGACGATCGAAGAGTTCGACATCCATCGCGAAATTCGTGTGATCTACAACTTCGTGGACACGGAACGCTACAAGCCGGATGCGAAACGCTGTTTCCGAGGCCATTTTGCCCCCGAGGGAGAGAAGATCCTCCTGCACGCGTCCAACTTCAGGCCGGTCAAACGACCCGGCGATACCGTGCGGCTGCTGGCTCGTCTGCGAGAGCGGATCCCGGCCAAATTGATCCTGGTCGGTGAAGGGCCGGAACGACTCTTCGTCCAGCAGCTGGTCAAAGAGCTGAAACTGAGCGCTCACGTACATTTTCTTGGACAACAGGATTATCTTGAAGAGCTGATGAGTTGCGCCGATCTCTTCTTGCTCCCCAGCGAACAGGAAAGTTTCGGACTGGCCGCGCTGGAAGCTCACTCGAGCGGAGTACCCGTCATCGGCACGCGCGTCGGTGGCGTCCCCGAGCTGGTCCGTGACGGAGAGACGGGATTCCTGCTTCCCGTCGGGGAGATCGGGGCCATGGTGGAGAAGGCCGCGCTGCTGCTCTCGGATGAAGAGATGTTGCAGCGCTTCAGGAATCAGGCGCGGGCGCTCGCAGTCGAGCACTTCAAGCGGGAATCGATCATTCCACGTTACGAGGCCCTCTACGAAGAAATCCTCGGCTCGTGACCACAGAGCGGCGCCGGCCATTGCCCCGTAGCGTCGATCACCGTCGGAAGACCAGGATCGAGGTCTTCTCGGTCAGTGGAATCCGTTGTGCGAACCGGAGGTCCGCGTCCAGACACCAGGTGCCCACTTCTTCTTCGGTGTAGCAGTCGCCCTCCTCGGTGCCCACCAGCATGTTGGCGGCGAAGAGGAGATTCCAGAGCGGTCCCGACTTTCCGGTACCCTCGTTCTCCCGAAGGAAGAAATCTTTGAGGGCCAGCCGACCTCCCGGGTTGAGGGACGTGGCGCACCGGAGGACCAGGTCCCGGTTGCGGTCGGCGGAGTAGATGTGAACGACATTCGAGATGAAAATGAAATCGTAGGGTCCGCACAGGTCATCGGTGTGAGCGTTTCCGGGCAATAGACGGACGCGCTCGCCCAAGCCGGATGCTGCCAGGTTGCGTTCGGCCACGCGAAGGGTCTCGGCGTCGTCGAGAATCGAAACCTTCAGCTCGGGCCGGCGCCGGGCGAATTCAATGCCGTAAAGCCCCGGGCCGCCTCCGATATCGAGGAGCGTCGATACACCCTCCAGGTCGAAGCAGGCGGCCGTCAGCGCGGCCGTCTGCCGGGCCGAGTCGGCCATGGCTTTGGCAAACGCTGCCTTGCCACTGGCAATGCGCGAGTCGATCCGTTCTTCCGGCGTCGGCCGGCCCGTCATCACGGCGTCATACAGCCCCGCCCAGCGTTCGTAGAGACGGGCGCTGTGCAGGAGGTGGGATAGCCGGGAACCGGGAGAAGAAAGAGTCAGCCTCTCGAGGGCCAGCTCCGAATTGTAATAGCAACCGTTTCGCGTCGCGAGCAAACCGAGGCCGGCCAGCGCATCGAGCAGAATCCTCGTGCCTCGCGAATCGCTCCTGAGGTGTTCGGTGATTTGATCGAGCGATTTCCCTTTCTCACCGATCAGTTCGAAGATATCCAGTCGGCAAGCGGTGAACAGGATCTGTGCTGCGCGGTACCCTCCCGCCAAGTCATCGAGGTAAGTCTGGCTCCTCAGGGTCGTCGGATTCATGACCCTAGCTTAGCACCCGGACCCGGAAAGGGCAGGGAGGACGTTTGCCGCTGTCGGGGTGCAGCTTGTATTCTTAGCGCATATGATCAAGCCGGTGCTTAAGGGCGAGGCGCTGCTGAAAAACATCCATGCTTCCGCCAGTGCGGGGGACCATCTGCGTATCTGGTGGCTGGGGCAGAGTGGTTTTCTAATTCAGTATCAAGGGACCCATCTTCTGTGCGACCCGTTCCTGACCAATTCGCCGATCGCAGGAACCTCGGAGTCCGAGGCATCGCTGGTTAGGATGACGGAGGTCGCCATCGAACCACGTGCACTCGACTTCATCGACCTGGTGACGGCGAGCGATCTGCAACGGGATCACTTCGACCCTGAGACCGTGAAGCCACTGCTCGATGTCAATTCGGGCATGGACATCGTCGTCCCGGAGGCGGTCCGAGGGGAAGCGGCAGAACAACTCGGCTGTGATGCCGATCTGGTGACGGGGCTGGATGACGGCCTCAACGAGACGCTGGAAGGGGTCACTGTCGTGGGGGTTGCTGCGACCGGCGAGGAAGGACGGGATCCCGAGGGGCGCTGCCGGCGTCTCGGATATGTTCTCCAACTCGGGCCCTGGATGATCTACCATAGCGGCGACGTCGTAACGTTCGAAGGACTCGAGGAACAGCTGCAGGCATTCGCCATCGATGTTGCGCTGCTACCGATCGGTGGGAGACATCCCGAAACAGGACTCCCCCCCACGCTCTCTGCCGCCGAGGCGGCGGAGCTGGCCAAGACCATCGATGCTCGGATGGTCATTCCCTGCCACTTTGAGATGTTCGATACGGACGCATCCGCCGCCGAAGAATTAGGTCGGGCCTGCGCGCGGCTGGACCAGCCGTTTCGCGTCCTGCGCTGCGGCGAGCAATGGAGCGATCGGGAATTGGAGGACCTTGCATCAGCTGAGGACGAACCGGAGAGGTTTGATCGCCTGGCAAGCCGGGGCAGGCCTCGGCTTGGAAAGAGCGAGGCCGACGACTATTGATTCCATTGCACTCGCCCGCGATCGACGCGGGCCGGGTTCTCGGACGGGAGTGAAGGAACCTTGACCGACGAATCATCGCTGAACGGACGAACAGAGGCCCGGACCGAGTTCGACGCCGTCTCTCGGGAACATCTTGCGGAGCTCCGTGAAGCCAAGCGGGCGCTGGAAAACCCGAGTCTGGCTGCACGACTGACCGATGTCGTCGGTGCGCCGATCGAACGGGGCTTCGATCTCCTGCCCGCCAAGTGGGCGCAGACAGTCCACAGCGCCGTTCGGGTATCACTGGAGCGCGCGCTCTCCATGGCGGTCCGTTCTCTCGGACGCAGGCCCCGACTGGCCAGAGATCGCTTACACAAACTGGCGGTTGCGGCGACCGGCGCCGGCGGGGGGGCATTCGGCCTCGCCGGGCTCGTCGTGGAGCTTCCGGTATCGACCACGCTCATGCTTCGGGCCATCGCAGACACCGCGCGCAGCCAGGGAGAGGATGTTCGCTCAGTCGAAACACAGCTCGCCTGTCTCGAGGTTTTCGCCCTGGGCGGGCGTTCACCTGCGGATGACGCTGCCGAAGCGGGCTATTTTGCCGTTCGTTCGGCACTGGCCGGAACCGTCAGCGATGCGGCCCGCTATATCGCCCAACGGGGCATCCAGGAGAAAGGTGCTCCGGTTCTGGTCAGGTTCATGGCCGCCATCGGCAGCCGCTTCGGTGTCGTCGTCTCCGAGAAGATCGCAGCCATGGCCGTTCCAGTGATCGGGGCGGCCGGAGGTGCGGTGGTCAACACGATCTTCATTTCGCATTTCCAGGCTGTCGCCCGAGGGCATTTTGCGATTCGCCGCCTCGAGCGGATCTATGGACAACCCGTGATCCGGGAGCTCTACGAACGCCTCAGCGTCTAGCCGGCCCGCTGCGACCGCGCACTCCGGACTTCCGCACTCGAAACCCTTTCAGAGTCCGAGCCAGGCGTAGGCGATCCAGCTCTCCGATTCGTCCGAGTAGGCGGCGACGAGCTCCCGGTTCTGGTCGGGGGCGATTTCGTCGGCCTGAGGTCCGTCTCCCTTGAGCAGTTCCGGGTTCTGTTTCTTAATGGCGTCGACCGCCCGGTCGAGGTTCAAAGACACGAAGTTCGCCCCCAGCGCCTGATAGAAGCTGGATCGGACCCAGCGATACTCGGCGAGCGAGAAATCGGCGTCATTGAGTGCCTGAACCTGAATCTCCTTGGCTGTCAGGATCGTCCCGCTGAAGTCCTTCCAGAAGTTAATGAAATCGGTGATCCCCGGCTTTCCGCCGCTTTCTTCCGATACCGAAGCGTACTTCTCTTTGAGACTGGCCAGATGGGCTCCGAGCCGGCTCGTGATGGCGCGCTGGACCTCGACGAACCGCGTCACCTGATCCGCCGTGAGGAGGGAGTCTTGGGGCGGCTCAAAAGTGGAAGTGTTTTGAACCTGCGAATCCATATCGCTGATCTTGGCTACGTCGGAGAAGCTTCGCACATACTCCATCCCAGGACGGACCAGAAAGAAATAGCCTGCGATCGAGCCGGCGATCAGTACAACAGCAGCAACACCAAGACAGCCCAGAATGATCTTCTTGTTCATACCCGCGAAACTATACAACAGATCCGTGCGAATCGATCGGGAAAAGGCCGCATCTTTTCATACTATACTGGGCTACGGGACACACGAGAGCGCAAACGAAAGTGACACGAATGGCAACTGAAGTTCTCAAAGATCGCACGACCGGAGAGATTGCGGATGCCTTCCGGCGGTGGGGTTACCTCGAAGCGGAACTGGATCCTCTCGGAAGGGTCATCCCCGAGCGGCAAGCCGAACTCCCACGGGAGGGCCGAGAGGCCGAACGCTATCGACGGGTCTACTGCGGGTCCCTTGGCGTCGAATTCATGCATATTTCCGACCCGCAGCGACGACGTTGGATCCAGGAAAGGATGGAGGGCGACTCCGAGCAGGTCGATACCGACACGGTCCTCGATCAACTGATGCGTGTCGATCTGCTCGAGCAGTTGCTCCAGACCCGCTATCTGGGCACCAAGCGCTTCTCGATCAAGGGTGTCGATGCGCTGGTACCGCTCCTGTCCGAGTTGCTCGAGCAGGCTGCCGGGTTCGACGCTGAGCGGGCGATCCTGGCCATGAGCCACCGGGGCCGCCTGAATGTGATGATCCACATCGTCGGCCGGCCGGCGGAGGAGATCTTCGCGGGTTTCGAAGACGTCGATCCGAAAAGCACGCTTGGCGGCGGAGATGTCAAATACCATCTCGGCGCCACCGGTACATTCGCGGCTCGAAACGGCAAGGAACTGGCCATCCATCTGGTCTCGAATCCGAGTCACCTCGAGGCGGTCGATCCGGTCGCACTGGGTCGGGTCAAGGCCCGGCAAGTGCGGCGCGGGGACGCAGGGACACGCGCCATACTGCCCATTCTGATGCACGGTGATGCGGCCTTTGCAGGACAGGGCATGGTCGCCGAGATCTTGAATATGTCCAGCCTCTCCGGTTTCTCGGTCGGCGGTGCCGTCCACATCATCGTCAACAACCTGATCGGGTTCACGGCAACGCCGGACGAGCTGCATTCTTCCCGCTTTGCGTCCGATGTCGCAAAGCGTCTGCCGATACCGATCATCCACGTCAACGGAGAAGACCTCGCGGCCGTCATGCGGGCCGGCCGTTTGGCGATCCAGTACCGCTATGAGTTCGGCACGGATGTCGTGATCGACCTGATTGGGTATCGCATGTACGGTCACAGCGAGGTAGACGACCCGACGATTACCCAGCCCCTGCTGTACCGGAAGATCAAGGATCGGCCGCCACTCTGGGAGTCGTTCGCCGAGCGTGCAGGCGTTCCGGAGGAGGATCTCGAGCCGCGGATATCCGAAATCAAGAGCGAGCTCGAATCTGCTATCGGTCAGGCCAAGGAGCGGACCCGACGCCCGATCATGCGCCAGCTACCCCCCTACTGGGAGGACTACTTCGGTGGGCGATACCGGGCAGATGTGGAGGTGGACACCGGACTCGATCGTGAGAAGATCCTCGATCTGGGCCAGAGGTTGCTGCGCCTGCCGGACGGATTCCATGTGCATCCCAAAGTTCAGCGGCTGCTCGACCAGCGTCTCGAAATGGCCCAGGGCGAACGTCCCGTCGACTTCGGGATGGCCGAAGCACTCGCGTTTGCGTCGATCGTCGATGGGGGACAGCCTGTCCGTCTGACCGGCCAGGACAGCAGGCGCGGCACGTTCAACCAGCGGCACAGCTATCTGATCGACGTGGAGAATGGCGACGAGTACTGCTCGCTTCAGCACATCTCCAAGGGGCAGGGCGAGTTCGCCGCGCTCGACTCCATGCTCTCGGAGGCTGCGGTGCTCGGCTTCGAATACGGCTACAGTCGGGACTTCCCCGAGGCTCTTGTACTTTGGGAGGCTCAGTTCGGCGATTTCGCAAATGGTGCGCAGGTCATCATCGACCAGTTCATCACGGCAGCGGAAGACAAGTGGGAACTGCTCAGCGGTCTGGTCGTGCTCCTGCCCCACGGGTATGAAGGGCAGGGCCCTGAGCATTCCAGTGCCAGGATCGAGAGGTTTCTGCAATTGGCGGCTCGCGACAACATCCAGGTCGCCCAGCCGTCGACCGCGGGACAGTACTTCCACCTTTTGCGGCGTCAGGCGCTCAGGCAGTGGCGAAAGCCGCTGATTGCCTTTACGCCCAAGAGCATGTTGCGCCATCCCAGTGCCTCCTCGGACCTGAATGAGCTGGAGTTTGCACGTTTTCGAACGGTGCGGAGCGCGACCAATGTCGAAGATGCCCGCCGCATACTCGTCTGCACCGGGAAGATCGGCCACGAGCTCGAGAGGGAACGGCAGGATCGCGGGGACTCCTCGGTCGACATCATCTTCATCGAGCAGCTGTTTCCTTTTCCGGAACAGGAGTTGCGGGAGATCTTCGAGCGGCATCCGAAGGCCACAGAGGTGGTCTGGGTCCAGGAGGAGCCGGCCAACATGGGGGCGCTGTTCTTCGTCGAGCCTCGGATCCGACGGCTGGCCGCTCACCTGCATTTTCGGTCTGTCAAGCGAAGTGCGACCGGGACTCCCGCCACCGGCTCCGCGAAAGCCCACCAGGTGGAACAGAAGACACTGTTGACCCTCGCATTCGCACGTCTCGGGTAATCCATGACCGTCTCATGAGCAGAGTGCTGCGATGGATCGCCGCCGGACTTGCGCCGCTGACGTTTCTCGGGGCGATGGCAGCGCTGGTCTACCCGCCCTCCTTTCTCGTCTTCGCGGACTGGTTTCTCTGGTTTTTCGCCGTTACGATGCTGGCCCTCGGTCTGGTCCTCGATCCTGGAGAATTCGCCGACACGCTGCGACGACCGCGGGAGATCGCGCTGGGCCTTGCCACACAGTTCACGGTGATGCCGCTGCTTGGCTTCCTGGCCGCCTACTGGAGCGGACTCGATCCGCGAATCGCGCTGGGGTTCGTGATCGTCGGTTGCGCGCCGGGAGCGATGGCGAGCAACGTGATCGTTTTTCTGGCAGGCGGAGCCGTGGCCTATTCGGTGACGCTGACCAGTTTTGCCACGTTTCTCTCCCCGGTGCTCACGCCGGCCCTGGTCGAATGGCTGGGAGGTGTGTTCCTGCCGATCCCCTTCTGGCCGATGATGCAGACCATTCTCCTGACGGTTCTGTTGCCCCTCGTGGGCGGGATGCTGCTGAGGCAGCGACTGCACGGCTTCGAAAAGGCGATCAGGGAGGCGGCGCCTGCGGTGGCGGTCCTTTCGATCGTCGTCATCATCGGCTATGCGGTCGCCGCCAACCATTCGGCGCTGATGTCCGTCGGTCCGAGGGTGTTTGTCTGGGTGGTCATAGTCAACGGCCTCGGATATCTGGCGGGCTGGTACCTGGCTCGGCTGTACGGATTTCGGCGTCGGTACCAGCTCGCGCTGATGGTCGAGATCGGCATGCAGAATGCGGGACTGGGAGTCGCGCTCGCACTCCGTCACTTCCAGGCAGAGACGGCACTGCCGGGTGCGTTGTTCGCGACCTGGTGCGTACTCACTGCGGCGGGTGCGTCGGCTTGGCTGCGCCGCCGGAGCGGTGCCGGGATCAGGCCTCTGCCGACGGGTAGCGAAACAGCGGCGGACCCTCGGACGCCAAACGCTTGATGGCCGAAATTTCCGTTTCGTCGAGTGGCTCGAAGCGGAGCGCCAGTTCGAGGGTGCTGAGGAACAGGTCCTCGTTACCCGGAGGTATGGCGGCCGTCACCGGATGGGACAGCGTGAAGCGAAGCGCCAGCTCGGCCTCATCCGGATTGGTCAGCGGTTGATACCAGCATTTAGGAATCCGCTCGACTCCCTCGGGCCAGGGTCCCCGGGCCAGCGACTTGATGGCCAGCACGGCTGTTCCCCGCTGCTTCGCCTTGTCGAGAACCTGCGGTCCAAAGTTCCCTGCATTCCAGGTCTTGAAGTTCACGGGAAACAGAATCGTATCGAACTCGAATCCATCGAGCAGGGTCAGGGCCGCCTCTACGGAGTGGGCCGAGAAGCCGATGAATCGAATTTTGCCGTCCCTGCGTGCCTGCTGGAAGGCTTCCAGCGCGCCCCCCGGACCAAGGATCTGTCGGGCATCTTCGACCTTGGTCACGGCATGCATTTGATAGAGGTCGAAATGGTCGGTCCGCAGCCGATTCAAAGAGCCTTCCAACTCGGCGAGAGCCCCCTCACGGTCGCGAGCTTGCGTCTTACAGGAGAGGAAGACCGACTTTCGGAACGGTCCGAGCGCCGCTCCGAGCATCTGCTCTGCGTTGCCGTATGTCGGGGCAACGTCGAAGTAATTGATGCCATAATCGATGGCCCGGGAAACGCGCTCGGTCGCTTGGGCCGACGTGGCATCCATCACGACCACACCTCCGAAGCCGATCATCGAAAGCATCTCACCTGTTTTACCGAGCGCACGCTTTTCAATTCTGCCCGCCTCCTTCGCACGAACAATGCCCGCAAGTCCACCGGGGAAGCAGCTCAGAAGGGCCGTCGTCGCAGACGATTTGAGAAATCTCCGTCGATGCATCATGGCGTGAATCCCTCCCTTGATCGGGCCCGATTGCCGGTGGGCCCCGTATTGAATGGTCTTCGCCACCAGTCTAGCGTGTCGTGCATCCTGTCGCCAGCCCGCCGTCGAGTCGGTCTCTGCTATAGTGACTTCATGCGACGCGCTCGCGGCATCGGTGTGCTCCTGGCCGCCCTTCTGCAATTCACTGCAGTCGTCTCGGCCCGGGTGGAGGCCGGGAAGGACCTGAGCTGCGAGGTCACCTCCCTGCGGCGGCAGGATCTTCCGGACGAGTTTCCGTTTCAGATTTTCGAAGCGGGGTTTGCCGTTCTTCGAATCCGCTGTAGGAACCAGTCCGGGGCCAGTCTCCTGCTCGATCCGGCGGAAATCCAAGTTTTCGGTCCCGGGAAAAAGAAGCCGTTGCAGCAGGCCGAGGCCACGGACGTGGCCCCGCGGCTCGTCAAATACTACGTACGCAGCGGCGGCGTCCATCCCACCGTATTTGGGGAGGCCCGCAGCGGATATCCGTACCCTCCCGATCCGAACAGGGCCCGCTATGAGGCGCAACGTCCCGGTGTCGGCATACCGGGGCACGCGGGGCAGGTGGATGCGGGAACGGGAGAGGCGCTCCGTTCCCTGCTGGAGTCGTACCGTCTCGAGGCGGTGCATCTCGAGCCGGAGGAGGAGACCGAGGGCTATCTGTACCTGGAGAGCAAGAAACGAGGCAATGCCCTGTCGGGCGGATTCATTCTCATCCATCAACTGCGATTTGGATTTTAGGATCGATGAACGATAGGTCGGTGGCGAAAGGAACCCTCGAGGCAATCTGGATCAAGCGTTCAAAAGGCGGTCCCATGGACCCGGTCACGGAGGTTCGCGCGCTCGAGAACCGCGGGCTGACAGGCAACGCCGACCAGGGCGGACACCGACAGATCACCGTCATTGAACGGGAGTCCATCGAAGCAGCCGGCGAGGAGCTCGGCTCCGTTGTGGACCCACGATTCCGGAGGGCCAATCTGATGGTGAGCGGGCTGGCCTTACAGAACAGTCGCGGACGCGTTCTCAGAATCGGAGAACTGAGACTCGAAGTTCGCGGAGAAACGAGACCCTGCGAGCGCATGGATCAGGCACTTCCCGGTCTGCGCCGGGCACTCCGTCCTGACTGGCGGGGAGGCGTCTACGGTGTCATTCTCGACGACGCGACGATCCGGGTGAACGATCCGGTCCGTTGGGAATAGTTGGCCGGAACTCCGTTTCACCACCTCGCCTGCTCGTGTCATCGAGCCCCCGATTTCTAGAAGTTTGTCAGACTGCTTGATTATGAACATATGTTCATAATAGACTGACAGCGTCATGCCGAGACCCGTCCGTTGTCGAAGGATCTGCTTTTCTCCCGACGTCCGGCTCTTCAAGCCGGCAGGGACTCCGGCCAGGTACCTCGAAGAATTGACTCTCAGCATGGATGAGTTGGAGGCTCTTCGGCTCGTCGATCTGGAGGGTCGCTATCAGGAATTCGCCGCAGAGAGTATGCGGATTTCACGTCCGACTCTCTCGCGTATCCTGGCCGAGGGCAGGCGGAAAGTTTCCGAAGCATTGGTTGAGGGCAAGGCCGTTCGTATTGAGGGGGGCGAAGTCAGGGTCGCGGAGCGAGCGGAACGCCACGTGTCCGAGGAATGCGGTCGAGAACGTCGTCGCTCGGGGTGCCGCCGCCGACGGTTTGGCTCTCCCGGCACAAAGGGGCCGGCCCCTCAAAGGTTCGAAGAAGAAGCAGATAGTGTTGATCAGGATGAATCTCCCGTGGAGGAACCATGAAGATCTGTATTCCCGTCTCTCAGGATTTTGGTCTGGAAAGCAGCACGTACGGTCACTTCGGCTCGGCGCCCTGTTTTCTGCTTGTCGACAGTGAAAACCTGGAAATTCAGCGGATCGAGAACTCGAACCAAGAACACCAGCATGGCGCCTGCAATCCGGTCGGCATGATCGCCGGCCATTCGGTCGATGCCATCATCGTCGGAGGGATCGGACGCCGCGCGCTCATGGCCCTCCAGGCTGCCGGTGTCGACGTGCTGCGCTTCGACGGCGGAACCGTTGGGGAGGCGATCGACCGCTTCAGACAGAGTCACCTCCCGAGATTCGGCCCCGACGACTCCTGCGGCGGCCACGGCGAGCACCGCGGCGGCTGCCGGTAGCTGTTTCGGGGTTCGAGTTTGCGGGGGGTTACCAGTCCTCGAAACCCGAAACTCGCGACCCGAAACCCGTAGGGTGACAACCTCTATCCAGGGCTTGACACTATCCTCCCCGGACGACGCGAAAGCCTCGGTAGGGCCCGGAGGCCGTCAGGTCCTCCTTGGCCTTGATCGGGAGGTCCGCACTGCCTCCCTTCAACTCGGGTTTGCCGTCCTTGTCCAGAGTCCATTCGGCGACATTGCCGGCCAAATCGAAAACCGGTTCGTCCCCTCCCTGTCCCCGGAATTCGCCGACGGGCCTCAGGAGAGGCGCGCTGCCCGGCAGGCCGGAAATGGCTTTCTGCAGTTGCTCCCGATCGTCGAGGTTCGGTGAGTAGCCGGCCCAGTAATCGAGGGTGTTCGCGGAGGAGCGATTGCCGGAGTAGAGGACCGATGCTTCGTCCGGTCCGGGCAGGTGGTACGAATCTCCGGTTTTGGTGGAAAGCCAGCGACAGTAGCTTTGGGCTTGGTCGAAAGTGACGCCGTTGGCCGGATAATTGTCCGTGCCCGGCTCGTAGGCGTAGCTCGAGTCGAAGGCTTGGAACTGTGCCCGGGTGATTTCAAAGCGGGACACCGCAAGGCCTCGATAGGAAACGATCTCCGGTGTGACGACTCCACCCTGCAGTGTGCCGTAGGCGCCGGCGTCAGTCTTCGACGCCTTGCTGAGTGCGAGAGCAGATTCGAGAGGAGAATCTTCCTTGACGGCTTCGTTTTCCCGATCCGGCTTCTCGAACAGGTACCGGTCGATCCACGCCATTTCTTCCTCGACCTTGCGCTTCTGGTGCTGATAGCTGCGCAGACCGTGCGGCTCACCGGGAAAGACGACGAACCGGACCGGGGTATCGGTGGCCTGTTGCAGTACCCGGAAGTGGGACCAGCTCTGACTGGGCGGAACGTTGACGTCGTCGGTTCCCGTAAACAGGATCGTCGGCGTGGTGTCGTCCTTGAGTCGGAAATAGGGGGATTTCCGCACGTACAGATCGGGCGCCTCGTAAGGCGGCTTGCCGAAATAGTAGTTGTCGAAAGAGGCGCCGAACATGACGTTCGCCCAGTCGCTGATCCACTCCACGTCGCCCGCGCCCGCGGAAGCGACCTTGAAACGGTGGCTGCGCGTCACTAACTCCGTCGTCAGGATGGCGCCGTTCGACCATCCCATGGTGCCGAGTCGATCGGGATCAGCCAGACCCTGCGCAATGACGTAGTCGACGCCGTTCTCGATATCGATCCGTTCGAGATCATAGTACTTCCCGCAACAGATCGACTCGACCCAGTCCAGTCCGTAGTTGCCGCTGCCATGGTAATTCACCTTCAAAACGAAGGCCCCGCGCTGTGAGAGGAGGATCTTCGGCGAGCCCCAGGACTCACTCCAGGCATCGAAGTCGGTACCCGACGGTCCGCCATGAATCGAAAGCATGAGCGGATAGCGCCGGCCTTCCTGGTAGTCGAGAGGATAATAGAGAAGCCCCTCGACCGTGTCGTCGTTCGCTCCTTTCCAGGAAATCACCTCGACGCGGAATTTCTTTTTCTCCTTGTATGACGGGTTCAGGTTCGTGAACTGGGACTCCTCCCGGAGACTGGTCCCGTCGAGACTGGCCTGGTACCACTGTTCGGGGGTCGAAGCCGTCGAATAGGCATAGACGATTGTCCTGCCGTTCTCGGCGAGGCTCCAGTCCCAGATGTTGCGGGCCTGATCTCCGGTCAGGTCCTCGCGCGTCCAGGAAGACCCCTGACGACGATACAGGGCGGGGTGGAATCGGACGCCGTCGGCAAGCAGGGCCAGGAAGCCGCCGTCGACGGGTTTGACCGAAAGCGAATAGCCGCCGAGCCCGTTGGGCCAGTCGAGGTTGACCAGCATCGTCTGCCGGGAGGCGACATCGTAGTAGTGAAGCCGCGTGATCGTTGCCGTGAAGTAGAAGGGGTCACTCGAGTACTCGGTGGCGAAGTAGAAGCCGGATGAGTCCTTCGCCCAGACGGCGCCGCGGGGCGACATGCGCTGGTCCGGTTCGATCGGAGTCGATTCGCCTGTCTCGATCCGCGTCAGGAAGATGGCCGGCGTCACCTTGTGGTCGAACGCGAAGCTCAAGCTGCGCTGGTGAATCGAGACGACCCACTGTCCATCGGGGGACACGGCAATGTCTCGGATCCAGTCGTCGTTCTCTGTCAGACGACGGATCGACTTTTTGACGGTGTCGAGGACGAAGATGCGCACCGGCGGTTCATGGGCGGCGTCTTCGACGACTTCGGAATCGTCCTTTTCCTTTTTCTTTTGCTGCTCGTACAGAGACGGATCTTCCTGAGCCGCGAAGACGATCGTCCCATCGTCCTTCCAGGCGAAATCACGGACGGACCGTTTCATGTCCACGATTGGCCACGGTTCGCCGCCGCTCATGTCGAGCAGCCAGAGGCCGCTGACGTTGTTGCTTCCCTCCTCCCCGTCCGACTTGTCCGGCGACGGGCGCGAGCTCAAGAAGGCGATCCGGCTGCCGTCGGGGGACCAGCGCGGGCTCCTTTGGTTGAACGTACCCCGGGTGAGCTGGACTTCCTTCTCCTCTTGCAGCGAGCTCAGATAGAGATTGGAGAAGCGGCGTCCCTTGTCCTTGTCCATCTGCGTCTTCACCCAGACGACGCGAGTGGCATCGGGAGAGATTTCGAAACCGCCTGCGTCTTCGGCGAGCAGAATGTCGTCGGGCGTCCAGGGGCTCTCCGCAGCCGCCAAAAGAGGCGCGGCGAGGGTGCCCGTCATCAGAACGCCGACAAGAAGCGACAAAGTCAGATGGTGTGCGAATCGGTCCGATGTTCTCATCTTCGTTTCATTCCTCGATTTTCGCTTGCGAGCCATAAACGGGTCACATCGGAGCATTGCCTCCGGATCGGTTCGCTCGGTCCCGCACCACGAAAGGTGCAGAAAGCAGCGTGTCGGGATCGGAGGACGGACCGACGAGGGCCTGGTATTGCATAAGCTCGGTTTCCCAGCTTCCGCTTTCGGGGTTGTACCAGGCGAGATCCTCGACCGGAACCGAGAGCCTCACGGTCTTCGTTTCGCCCGGAGACAGCTCTATTTTTGCGAAGTCCCTCAGGAGTTTGACGGGACGATCGACCCGCGAGTTTTCGAAGCCGATATAGAGTTCGACCACTTCACGTCCCGCCCGCTGCCCCGTGTTCGTCACGTCCACGGAGACCCGAAGCCGTTCATTTGGAGCCGGTTCCGGAGTCAGTACGGTCAGATTGCCGTAGGAAAAATCGGTATAGCTCAGCCCGTAGCCGAAGCGGAACGCGGGAGTCGAAGCCTGCTTTTCGATCAGCGCGTATCCGTGGTAGTAGCCGTACCCCACTTCCGGAGCGTACGGATCGAAAGGCGGCAACTGATCGACGCCCGTAGGGATCGTGAAGGGCAGCTTGCCGGACGGATTGACGTCCCCGAACAGGACTCTCGGCAGAGCGCGAGCGCCCTCCATGCCGTAGTACCAGGCCATCAGGATCGCCGGGACCTCGTCTTTCCATTCCTCCATGGTGATGGCGCTTCCGCCTATCAGTGCCACGACGACCCGTCGATTGACCGCGGCGGCCGTTTGGATCATGCGGATGTCGGCGTCCTGGAGGGCCAGGGGATAACGGTCCCCTCCCTTCATCCCGAAGGGAGCCTCCTTTTCCGACTCGTTGCGGGGCATGCCGCCATCGGAGTTGACATACTCCCCCTCGTCGTCGTACCGGAAGCCGGCCAGCAGGACGACTGCGTCCGCCTCGGACGACAACCGCCGCACTTCGTCCGGATCGCTGCCGTCACAGTGAACGACGCTGACTCCGTCTCCGAGATATTCGGCCATGCCGTCGAGTGGCGTCACGACGTACGGCGCGCGGACCCAACTGCTGCCTCGATCTCCTGTGTTGTCCTCTTCGACCAGCCGACCGATCAGGGCCAGTTTTCGGAGACCTTCCCTTTCGAGAGGGAGGGCCCCCGATTCGTTCTTCAAAAGGACCATGCCCTGCTCCGCGACTTCCCGCGACAGGTCGACGTGTTCGGGAGACGCGATCAGACTCTCGTCATAGTCCATCGGGTCGGGGCGCGTCACGAAGTCCAGTTTGGTCCGGAGGATCCTCAGCACGCTCTCGTCAACGTCCTCTTCGCTGGCCTTGCCCTCCCGGATCAGCTCGGGGAGCCGGCCGAACTGCTCCGACCCGGGCATCTCGATATCGAGCCCCGCCTGGAGACCCTTGAGGCCGTCGCGAAGGCCATAGATCCAGTCCGAGGAGACACAACCTCGAAATCCCCAGTCGTGACGCAGGATGTCGGTCAGAAGATGGTGGTTTTGTCCGGCATACTCTCCCCGCACACGGTTGTACGAGCTCATGAGGGATGCGAGTCCATGGTCGACGAGCTTTTTGAAGTGTGGAAGATAGACTTCCCGCAAAGTACGCTCGTCGATCTCGACATTCACCTGGAAGCGCGAGTTCTCGATGCTGTTCAGGGCGAAGTGTTTGGCACAGCCCATGACATTGTGCGACTGGACCCCTTCCATGACTGCCAGACCCATCTCCCCGAGCAGCCAGGGATCCTCGCCGTAGGTCTCCTGGGCCCGGCCCCAGGACGGATGGCGCAGCAGGTTGATACAGATGCCCCCGAAGGTGTTGGCTCCGGCAGCCCGGGCTTCCTGGCCGAAAACCTCGCCGACTCGGCGTTCCAGCGCTACGTCCCAACTCGCCGCTCGCCCCATGGCCACCGGGAAGGACGTGGCATTGGCCACCGTGACCCCACGGGGACCGTCCGTAAACGCCATGGGAGGAATGTGAAGGCGGGCGTTGTAGCCCGAGTATCCAATTCCGAAATGACCTCGCACCAGGGTGTTTGCGATGAAGCGGCTCAGGCCTTCACCGACCTTCTGGTCAACCTTCTCTTCCAGGGTCATCTTCGAGAGAAGATCACGGGCCATGCTGTCGACTTCGGCCTCTGTCGGGTCTTTCGGCCACGGATAGGCCCCGGGTGCGACGGGCGGGCCCGACGTCAACGTGTAGTATCCCAGCCATCCTCCCGCAAGGAGAACCGCGATGACAATCACCGCCAAGATCCCGAACAGCGTGTACTTGAGCAGACGTTTCATGGTGCCCCAGTATGCAGCAATCGACCGGAAGGGGAAACGGCCATCGCCCTATTCGTCGTGGTCGCCTCCAATTGCGCGGAGCGCCGGTCGCATCGGTGCGGGCGAGCGCCCCAATTTGAAGAGACGGCAGCCGAGCAGGTATTCTGTGAATCCACGATGTCCGGTTGGCTCAAGGCTGATTTTCATCTGCACACACGGGACGACCCGAATGACGGTCGGCGCATGGTCGTGCATTCTGCCGAGGAACTGATCCAGTCTGCAGCCGACAGGGGATTCCAGGTCCTTTCGATCACGAATCACAACCAGCTGCGCTATGATCGGGAGCTCGCAGAATTTGCCGAGCGGTTGGGAGTCCTTCTGATTCCGGGGGTCGAAGCCACGCTGTGCGGCCGGCACGTGCTCCTCTACAACTTTCTCAACTATCGGCCGACATGGAACTCGCCTGAAGCGGTTCAGAGCTCGAAGGGACCCGACCAGCTGGTCATCGCACCCCATCCCTTCTTCCCGGTCGCGGAGGCCTTGCGGGAACTTTTCTACCGGTGGATCCACCTCTTCGATGCCGTCGAACTGAGCTCCCTGTCGATGAGGGGTCTCGATTACAACCGGAGGGCGACTCGGGAGGCGAAGCTCCACGGCCTTCCTCTCGTCGGCAACAGCGATACTCATTTCATGTACCAATTGGGCCGGACCTACACGATGGTCCATGCCGACCCCGAGATTCGCTCGGTGCTCGATGCCGTGCGCGAAGGCGAGGTCCGAGCCGTATCCCGACCCAACGGACCCACTTTCGTCACCCGCTTCTTCCTGGAGAGCTTCCGGTATCGACTGCTGCATGCGGTGCGTCGGCCGCGGCCCGCCGTCACGGTTGTCGGCAGCCCGGACTAAGCCGTCCGTTCCAACTGCTCAGCCGTTCAGTTCCGTCCGATAGTCCGAGGGTTGAGGGCGCCTCCTTCGGAAGAGCATTTTCAGAAAGCGGAAGAAGATGAAGAGGATGGCCAGGCAAACGGCGACTGCCGCCAAGACGGCACCGACCGCCAGGTAGGGGTGGCTCGAAGCCAGCCACAACACGCCGAGACTGAGGATGTCTTCACCAAAACTCAGTATCCAGTTGCTGAACGGCTCGGGACTGGCGTTGACGGCGAGACGCGTCGAAGCCTTGGCTCCATGCGAGGAGAAGCTGACAAAGCCTCCCAGGAGTCCTGCCGTCCAGATCCATTGTTGCGGCAAGTCGCTGAACGCCCCGGCTGCGAGCAGTGCCCCTGCCGGTACGCGGATGAAGGTGTGGACGGCGTCCCAGGTGTTGTCGAGATAGGGTATCTTGTCCGCGACGAACTCGATGACGAACAGCAACCCGGCCGTTGCCAGGACCCAGGAGTTGGCCAGAATCTGCATCTCCGGGGGCAGGTGCAGGATCTCGAAGCGCTGGGCCAGACCAAGCGTCAGGACCGTGATGTAGAGGTTGAGTCCGGCCGCGAGGCTCGAGCCGAGAGCCAGTGCCAGCTGTGAAATGTCCATCGTTCTACAGTACGGAGGCCGGAAGGGTTTTGTTCGCACCCCCTGCGCCCTGCGTGCCCATGCTGCGGGTCAGGGAACGAGTCCCCAATTCCCGTTTGACCGCCTATTCCCCGATGATCTTTACCATGACGCGTTTGGGTCGTCTTCCATCGAATTCTCCGTAGAAGATCTGCTCCCAGGGGCCGAAGTCGAGCCTTCCCTGGGTAATGGCGACCACGACCTCTCGTCCCATGATCTGGCGTTTCAGGTGGGCGTCGCCATTGTCCTCACCCGTCCGGTTGTGACGATACCGGGAGGTTGGCGCATGCGGCGCCAGTCCCTCCAGCCAGTCGTCATAGTCCTGGAGCAAACCCGATTCGTCGTCATTGATGTAGACACTGGCGGTGATGTGCATCGCGTTGACCAGGCAGAGCCCTTCCTGGACGCCGCTGTTGCGGACCAGTTCCTCCACTTTGGGGGTGATGTTGATGTACTCCCGACGCTGATCGACGTTGAAAACAAGGTGCTCGGTCAGGCTTTTCATGGCGCTCTTCCTCCGGTCCGTTTCACTACTTCTCGCATCGTGACATGCCTGCTACTATTTCAATATGTCACACCGCACGTTGGTTCGTGTATCGTTCCTCCTCACCGCTGTCCTCCTCACCCTGGCAGCAGGTGTCGATGCGCAGCGAGAAAATCGCCAGGGGAATGTCCATGTCACGCTCTGGGGTGATCTGAAGGTGCACGAGCCGGAAGGGGTAAAGGTGCCTCAGTCCTTTATCCTTCTCCTGAAGAACACCTCGGGGAGGGAAATCGGTCGTGACTCGGTGGCGCCGAACGGACGGTATCGCTTTCAGGACATCGATAATGGTGAGTACTTTTTGACCGTGCAGGTGGAGACCCGAGTAGTCTACCAGGAGCAGTTCATCATCCGGGAACCGTCAACGACCGATCTGCGCAAGGATATCGAGCTCGCCTGGAAGACGGCGGATACGGCGCCCGGGTCCGGACTCCTCTATGCGCGCTCCTCCGCCCAGAGTCAGCTTCTCGACGAGGCGCGCGGTGCTGCGTCGGCGGGCGACCAGGGGAAGGCGGTCGAGCTGCTCGAGAGGCTGTTGAAGTCGGATCGTGAAGACTTCGAGGCCTGGACGGAACTCGGAACGGCTCAGTTCCAACGGAAGAAGCTCGACGAGGCCGGCGACGCCTATGCGAAGGCTCTCGACCTTCGCCCCGAGTTTCTGCCCGCACTCGTCAACCTGGGGAAGCTGAGGCTGACGCAGGAGAAGTTCAGCGATGCGATCGGACCGCTTACGAAGGCGGTGGAGCTGGACCCGCAACGGGCCGAGTCGCACTACCTGCTCGGCGAGGCCTATTTGGGGATCCGCAAAGGCTCGGTCGCCGTCGGGTACCTGAACGAAGCGATTCGTCTCGATCCGATCGGGATGGCCGACGTGCATCTCCGTCTGGCGCGGCTCTACGATTTAGCCGGGATGAAGGGCCGGGCGGCCGGCGAATACGAGCAATACCTGCAGAAGAAGCCGGATACATCCCGGAAAAAGGAACTGGAAGAGTACATCTCCAGAAACAAGGGACATTGAGCCCGCGAATTGAACCAGTGAAAGAGGGTGGATTGTGAAGAAGACCAACTATAGTCTCTACAAAGTTCTGCCCGGGACGACCCTTGCCGAAGCCGAAGAAAAGGTCACCAAGGCCCTCAAACAGGAGGGTTTCGGCGTTTTGACCCGGATCGATGTCAAGGACACGCTCAAGCAGAAGATCGACGTCGATTTCCATCCCTACCTGATTCTGGGTGCCTGCAATCCACGGTTGGCCCATCGTGCCCTTTCTCAGGACGACTCGGTGGGGCTCCTGCTGCCCTGCAATGTGGTAGTCGCCCAGAAGGATGGTGACGCCGAGGTAGCGCTGGCCCGGCCCCGAGCCATCTTCGAAACCGTCAACAATCCGGATGTGCAGCCTTTGGCCGATGAGGCGGAGGAACGGATCCGCCGCGTCTTCGAGGCGCTGTGAGGGTCAGCCAGAGCTGCCGATGATGGCCGGGCTGTCCTCCTTCGGCCGCGAGGCAGGGGCGATGACCTCGAGGGTCAGTGACGTTTGATGACGACGAAACTGACGTCATCGGCGGGCAGACTGAATGCAGTCAGGTCACTCCAGATGGCTGCATAGATGTCCCGGGCAGTGAGGTCCTTGACAGTGCGGAGGACCGCTTCGAGATGGCCGGGGAAGTAGTCTTCGGTTCCGTTCGAATGTTCGGAGAGACCGTCCGTATAGAGCAGGAGTATGTCGCCGCTGCCTATCAGGTTGATCTCGTTGACTTCGTACTGGCCCTTGAATCCCAGGGGAGGCTTCATGATCCGTCGGTCGATGTCGGTGGAAGACGGCATCGTCCCAATGGGCGGAAACGTCGTCAGCGACTCGGGATTGATATCGACGATCCGATCGAATTTTCGGGAGAAAACGACCGGAATCGGATGCCCTGCGGAAATGAACCGGAACTTGCCGTCATGGAAGATCTCACCGTAGATCAACGTCAGGAACTTGCTGATGCTCGACGACTTGAAGAACCTGGCGTTCAGGTTCTCGAACAGTCGTGTCGAGATTTCGCCGCCGATGTCCAGTTCGTAAATGACGCCGAGCAGGAAAGCCTGGTGGAGCATGAGAGCCAGGAGAGCGTCGGTAATGCGATGGCCGGAAACGTCGGCGACGACGATACCGGCCCGTCCTTTGCAGGCTGCCAGCCGCGCGGCCACATCCTCTTTTCCCCTCGAGACGGCGTCCGTGATTCGGGCGTCCATGTCATAGCGCTTGTTGAAGTCGAGATAGATGATGTGATCGCCGCCGATGATGCCGTTCAGAGGCTGGGTCGCGCCGTAGATATCAATTCCATCCAGAGCGGGGATGTCTCCCGGTGAAGGGACGACATGCGCGACGATCTGCTCCAGATTCTCGATCTCAGCGAAGGGATCGGTTTGATAACGCCACTGTCTTTCTTCCATCGCAGTGCTGTCTCCTGCTCCGGCGGATTCGGGTTGCCCACCCTCGGAGGCTGCATTGTAGCTCAGGGGTGTGATTGGGGTATTGGGTTTGGCTCTGGAAATCAGAACGGCTTGAACACTCCGAGATAAGCGGCGAAGATCACGGCGGCAAGGGCGATCCACCACAGCAGGAGTGCGCGCTCCCTGAGGCGGTCCACCAGCGTCAACGAAGCGCCGAAGAAGAGCCAGATCAGCATCTTCAGGAAAACCCAGCCCTGCCAGGGCCAGGAGACTCCGAGACGCGCCAGCAGACCAAAGCCGGCGACGACGATCAGCAGGAGCCCGATCCCGTTCAGGGCGGAAAACAGCCCCTTCCACTTCATGGTCCGGTCGCCTACCGTTGCCATCACGATCAGGCTGCCCAGTGACAACAGCACGAGAAACACGCCCGAAAGGTGGAGCACCTTGTAGCCCAACTCGGTGATCATAGTGCGGATTCTATCTCAAACGGCGCTGAAGGCGCTTTCGTGAGGGTGAGTTTTCGTAGATTTTCCAACTCGGACGTTAATAGATAGAGAGATGACAAATCGTGGATGGTCGATCCTGGAGCTTCTGTGTGTTTCGATGATCATCTGCCTCTGTGCGGGCATGGGGATCAGCCGGTTGGTCGAGGCCCGAGAAATGCATTCTCTGCAGGCAACAGCCCGAGTTCTGGTCGCGGACCTCACGACACTGAGGATTCGCGCCATCAGCCTGAACCAGCCCCTCTGGATCAAGGTTGCGGAAGACAGAACAAAATATGGTCTGGCCGTGCGCGCGACCGAACCGGGCCGTTGGGTCGAGCTTCCCGAGGGGATCCGGTTTACGTCCGCTCCTTCCGTTCCGGTGACGTTCTACTCCAGGGGCAATGCAGCTCCCGCCGGAAGCCTGGTTCTGACCTCGCGCCGGGGAATGGCCGTCCGGATTGTTGTTGCGCCATTCGGCCGCGTGCGCTGGGAGTGGCGGCCATGAAGGCAGAGCGCACGTCCGTTTCGACGCAGACAGGTTTCACGCTCCTCGAGGTGCTCGTCGCAATGGTGGTCGCCGGCATCGCTTTGATCGCGGCTCTTGGTCTGCTTGCCGACTGCATCCGATTCACCTCCCGGCTGCGCGACAGCGCCGAATCCAGTCTGGAAAGATGGAATCGGGTCCAGGAATTGCGCTGCGGGATCGAAGCAGGTCCCGAGGAGGTCGAGTGGTTCATGCCTGCCGAAGGTTTTCCGCCGCTCCGCCGCTATCGGCTGGTCGATCAGAGCGGCAGAAACTTGGAGGTCTTGCGATATGACGGCTCGGCACCAGCGGGGGAGTAGTCTCCTCGAACTCCTGGTGGCGCTGCTGGTCGGCACGATCGTGGCCGGCAGCGCGTTCCTGTGCATTCGGCAATTCGAGAGCGCCGCCGATCAATGGACGGCCATGCTCGACAGGGATCGAAGCCTGGTTGTGGCTCCCCTCCTTTTCGAGCGTTGGATTGCCGCAGCCGGCTGCGGTCTCGCCGGTACCGGGCAGGGGCTCGCCTCCGATGGGACGGTTCTGCAGGTGCAGGCCGATTTCGACGGACCCGCGGGTCTGCCCGACGGGAGTCTCGACGATCCGTTCGAATCGATCGCGATCCGGTCCGCCGGGGACACCCTCCAGCTCCGCTCGGGTGCCGGGAGTTTTCAGCCGGTGATGGACTTCGTACCCGAAATCGACTTCGAACTCAACACACCCGAACTCGTGCAAATCCGCTGGTCGGCGGCGGCCCACGCCCGGCTGGGACCGGACCCTCCCTCCATCCACCGCCGGATCGCCGTTTACCTCTGGAATCGTCGTCCTCAGCTTTTCAAGGAGTGAGCCGTGAAGAATCAAACGGACTGTCATGGCTTCGTCCTCATTACCGTGATTCTGGCCATTGTTCTGGTCGCTCTGATCGGAGGGTTGCTTCAACTCGAGCTCCTCCTGACGGCGACCGTGGTCACGGAAGCGGAAACGCAGATGCGAAGCCAGGTTCTTGCTGAGAACGGGATCGAGCTGGCGCGCTCTTTGGTCGCCGCCGCGGATGTCCAGGACCTCCTGGTCGGGAACAACGGTGTTCCCGATTGTGCCGGTCTGTCCGGCTGGCGGGATCCGATCCCCCTCGAGACTGCCTGGCAGGAGGATCTCTCACGAGTGAGATCGGACTGCGACGACGGGCTGGCCTGGATGCTCGGCGAGACGCCGGACTCGCCTGCTCTCGGAAGTGCCGATGAGGGGTGGACGCTGATCCGCTTTTCGAACGATCCCGTCGAAGCCCCGGATGAAGATCACAACGACACAATTGTAGTCCGCTCCATGGGTGTCGTTCCGTCACGGTTGAGACGAACCGCACGTTTCGCGGGCCGAAACAACGTGACGATCATCGAAGCACGGCTCCGGCGAGAACGGGCCTTTGCTGTCGAGACGGCGCTGACGCTGGTTGGGAAGAGTGCACGGCTGCTTCTGACAGGGTCGGACAGTATCATGGCAGGGGCGCAGGATCCCCCCATTGATATCGTGGAAGTCCCGGACTCTGGATTGGCCGCCGATGTCGAAGAGGCGATCGAAGGTCTCGGTATGCCGGGCCGGGGTTACCGGAACGTCACCCGGGAGCGGATGACCGATCCGGCTTTCGGCCGTCTCCTCGATCCGGCTTTCTGGGCGGGATTCGAAGAGCGCTGGTCGCGTCTCGCAACAGAGAGGGGCGACCGCCGGACGAATGGGGGAGTGCACATCCTGCCGAACGGGGCAACTCTGGAAGGTGAGCTTTCCGGTCTGTTTCTGGTGCGCGGAGACGTGGTCTTGCGTACGGGAACCCGTTTGAGCGGGTACCTCGTTCACCTCGGAGGAGGCGGCCTGCGATTCGAGCCCGGTGCGGCCGTCTCCGGCGGGCTCTGGATGTCGAGCCTCGACTGCATGACGGGCGAGACGCCTTGTGGAAGGATATGGCTGGAAATGCCGGTAGGAGCGCGGCTGGACTTCGAACACCAGACAGTTCGGAGAGCTCTGGCGTCGTTGCCTCCGACGCAACTCATGTGGCGTATCCTCTTCCCGGAGTTAGGCTAGCGTGCTTCGGGCGGGCCGGCATGGAGAGTGGGTCGGGAGGCGGGCATTTTGGGAAGACGTGGGAGGGCAGCCACGATGAACAACCTCGGATTCATTTCTCTGGGGACCGAAGTCACGATCGAACTGCAAGGCGTGGAAGAGCGCTTCAAAAGCCGCTTGATCGGGGTGGATGGTGACCGTTTTCTGATCTTCAGAACGCCGATCAGCATTGCCGCGGGCCTGATGCGATCGACCATGAACCCAGGCACTGGCCTGATTATCCGCTATCTGCACCATGGAACGGTCTGGGGCTTCCGGTCGAGTGTCATCCAGACGCTGACGGGCAGACTGGGAGTCTTCTTCGCGGAATACCCAGCCGAAGTCGAGAATTATGACCTTCGTTCGGCAAAGCGGGTAGAAGCGCGGATTCCGGCCAGGCTGGTGGCGGAGGACGAGACCCTCGAGGGCATGATCGTCGATCTGAGCGCAACCGGTGCCCGCGTGCTCTTCGAGTCCGACCAGATCAAGAGCGAGCCTCCGGGTCCCCAGTGTGCTGTGACGTTGCTCACCCGTTTCGATACGAACGACGAGCCGTCGCGGTTGAGTTGCCTGGTGCGAAGCGTGCGTGAAGACTCCGCCAAGACGTCGCTGGGCATCCAGTGGCAGGACCTAGCCCCGGAGGTCGTCGCTGCGATCTCCACATACATCGACCGGGTGATGTCGTTTGCCGGCGAGTGAGCCGAACGCGTCCGCACACGGACGGTTTGTCGAATCCGCCTCTTCCTTACTGCCGAGCGCTGGAAACTGTGAGGCCGCGGCGGCCCTGCAACAGGGTGCGCGGGAATTGGGCTTCTGGACGCCTCGCTGGGACCCTTGGTTTTTCCTAGGGTCCTTCCAGAACATCCTGGACTTTGCGGACCAGTTCGTGAGGAGTGAAGGGCTTGGCGATGAACCCGATGTCCTGTCCGGCGACGGCCCGATGGAGGATGCCCGTTCCCGTGTATCCGGACATGAACAGGACTTTCATGCTGGGACGCTGGGGCCGCAGTCGCTCGACCAGTTCCCGGCCGTTGACGACGGGCATGACGGCATCGGTGAGGAGGAGATGGATCTGGCCTTCGAAGTCGGCCGCCGCCTCGAGTGCCTCCTGTCCGTTACGGGCTGTCAGGACGTGATAGCCGGCATTGTCGAGGATTTTCTCGACGAGATGGAGGATCTCCTTTTCGTCCTCCGCAATGAGGATCGTCTCGGTGCCGTTTTCGAACAGGTCGGCCACGGGGCGGACGATCTCCGGTTCTACCGCCTGATCGACGGGGGAGAAATAGACCCGGAAACTGCTCCCCTGATCCAATTCACTGTCGACGAAGATGTACCCCCCACTCTGTTTGACGATGCCGTACACGGTAGCGAGACCCATCCCGGTCCCACGCTTCTTGGTCGTGAAGAAGGGTTCGAAAATCCGCTCCTGCGTCTCCCTGCTCATCCCGTGACCCGTATCCCGGACCGCGATTCGGACATAGTTTCCGGGATTGAGATGTCCCAGAGCGTCCCCTATCTCACGGGTCAGTTCGACATTCGAGGTCTCGATGGTCAGGATGCCTCCGTCGATCATCGCGTCGCGGGCGTTGACTGCCAGGTTCACGATCACCTGCTCGATTCCTCCGGGATCGACGCGGACGGCGCGTAGCGAAGGTTCCAGATTGGTCACCAGCTTGATGTTCTCACCGATGAGACGAACCAGGAGCTTTTGAACGTCCATGATGATCGAGTTCAGGACGACGACCTTCGGCTTGAGGACCTGTCGCCGGCTGAACGCCAGGAGCTGACGGGTCAGCGTGGCCGCACGTTCGGCCACGCTCATGATCGTGTCCACATGCTGTCGCAGCGGTTGGTCGGCGGGGATACCTTCACGCAGCAGGTCGCCAAAGCCCATGATGACGGTCAGGAAGTTATTGAAGTCATGTGCGATTCCGCCCGCCAACTGACCGACTGCCTCGAGCCGCTGGGCTCGATTGAGCTGCTCCTCCTTCTGGCGAAGCTCGTTCTCCACCTGCTCGTGCTCCCGGGTGCGCTCGAGCAACCGGTGGTACATCTCCGAAAGCTCCTGGTTTGCGCGGGAGACCGCAGAGAGATAGAGCTCGGGTGTCGATGAGCCCTCGCTGAAGAGGCCGGCCACCTCGTCGAACCGACGGACGACTTCGACTGAGATCTCCCTGGCCGCATCCTTGGGGAGAGCTGCCAGGCGCTCGATCTCGGAGAGCCGAAGCTCCGGCAGGGAGTTGCCGCTGAATCCGAAACGCTGATGGTGGCAAAGACAATTGCTCAGTTGAAGGACGACCCTCAATTTCGGCGCCGATCCGGTTTGTTCGGGGTCGGAATGATGGTGACCCACTGTGCAGGCGAGTTCGGCCGGGAGGTTCCAGTCCTCGAGCAGGAGCTGACCGATCTCGGCGTGATCGAGTCCGAGCGCATCCTTTTCGGCGAGATGCAGGGGGAGACGCTTCTGGTGGCTCAGTTCGACCAGTTTCTCGTAGACGTCTCGATTCCAGCCCAGAAGCAGGACCTTGCCCAGGTCATGGAGGAGGCCGGCGACGAAGGCGGTTGCAGGCTGGACATATCCCATGCGCCGGGCCATCCGCTCGCAGGTCACGGCGCAGGCCAGGCTGTGGTTCCAAAGATCCCGGGCCCTCAAGTGATCGCCCCGCTCCTCTTTCAGAAAGAGGTGAGAGACGACGACGGAGAGAGCCAGGTTGCGGACCATGTCGAATCCGAGCACGGCCATGGCGCGATCGAGCGACGAGATACGGCCGGGATAGCCAAGCCAGGCCGAATTGGCGACGCGAAGAACGCGAGCCGCCAGGCTCTGGTCGGATTCGATGAGCTGGACGAGTTCCCGTCGATCCGTCCCCTCCATATCGGCGAGCTCGATGACACGTAACGCGACCGAAGGTAGTGAGTCCAACTCGCGCAACTGATGAACGTAGGTTCGGATTTCGTCTTCGAATCTGGAACTCGAGTCACTCGAGAAACTCGGATACATTCCCTTCACCCCGGCAGGATACAACCTGCCGGATGGCCAAAACACCCCCGTTCAGGCGGCTTCGGGCCATCCCTGTGATGCCATCGGCCTCACCCTCCATGGCTGCCCGCACAAAACGCCCTCCTGGCAAGAATATCGGAGTCCTATGACCTAAATCGAGGAGGATGCTCGATTCGGCGGGAGTCCGGATCAGGCACGGATGATCCGAGGATAGAGGAGAGGGGAGGGTAGTGTGAAGGGAAAAGCGCGAAACGGAGGCTGGAAGCTCGAAATAAGGCGGGAACGAGAAGAGAATCGGCGAGCGGGCCCCGGTTGCCCGCTCCCGAAACCCGGAACGATACGCTCCCAGAAGTCGCTCCAGGGCGGGTCACGCAGCTCCCTTTTCCGTTTCCCGGCTTCCGGTTTTCCTGACCTGTTCGAAGCCTAAAGAATTCAGAGCCTTCCGCCGATCTGTGAGATGTGCGAGTCGGTTTGAGCTCGTCCGGTAGCGGTTCGACCACAAGCAGGGGGTGAAACGTGGGCTTTTTAGGCAGAGGTAAGAACGACTTCGGTGAAGAGACCCTGGCCAATCTGATCGTCGGCTCTGCAGCCGCCAGCATGTTCGTTGTGGATCCCGATCTGAAGATCCGGATGATCAGCGACGAGATGCTCGAGATTCTCGGGTACAGGCGATCGGAAGTGGTCGGGAAGATGCTCTGCGCCGAGTTGTGTCGAACACCCCTTTGCGGCACCGACGTATGCTCCATGAAACAATGCTACCGAACGGGACAGCCAGTCAAGGTCGAGACGGAGGCCGCACGCCGGGACGGACAGAAGCTGCCGGTGCGGGTGCGCTGCAGCGTCGTCCGAAATGCTGCCGGGAAGGTCGTCGGGGGGGTCGAAGTCCTTTCGGAACGCGGACAGCAGACGCTGGCCGTCGAAGAGATCCGCAAGCTGGCGACGGCCGCCCGCGACGGGAGAACCGATGTCCGCCTGAATACATCCCGCGTAACCGGGGACTTTCGGGATCTGTTCGAGACGGTCAAC
The DNA here is from genome assembly GCA_963823995.1 of uncultured Acidobacteriota bacterium. GTDB lineage: Bacteria > Acidobacteriota > UBA6911 > RPQK01 > JAPXNP01 > JARRKC01. The sequence goes on along the minus strand of CAWGNQ010000005.1, from coordinate 578,370 downwards.
GGGCTCTTGGATCTGATCCTGACCCCGGTTCATGAGGCCGCAGTCGTGCTCGAGAAGCTGGCAGCCCAGGATCTGACGGAACGGGTCAACGGAGAGTATCGGGGAGACTTCGGTCGCATCAAGGAGGTTCTCAACCGGGCACTGGACAACCTCGGCCAGAGCCTGACGCAGGTTTCAGCCGGAGCCGAGCAGGTGGCTGCCGCCGCCGATCAGATTGGAACCGGAAGCCAGGCCATGGCCCAGGGTGCCTCCGAACAGGCCAGCGGCCTCCAGGAAGTTTCGCTGAGCCTCCAGGAGGTCGCCTCCATGGCGGGCCAGAACGTAGCCAACGCCCAGGAGGCCCGCACTCTGGCCGACTCTGCCGAAAGGGTCGCTCGAGAAGGAGTCGACAGTATGCGCCGGCTTTCGGAAGCCATCTCTCGCATCAAGACGTCCTCCGACGAAACCGCAAAGATCGTGAAGACCATCGATGAGATTGCCTTCCAGACGAATCTCCTGGCACTGAACGCAGCTGTCGAGGCGGCTCGGGCCGGTGAAGCCGGGAAGGGGTTTGCCGTCGTAGCCGAAGAGGTACGGAATCTGGCGATGCGCAGTGCCGAAGCCGCGAAGAGTACGGCCGACTTGATCGAGGGCTCGGTGAAGAATGCCGATGAGGGTGTCGAGATCAATGGGGAGGTTCTCAGCAACCTCGAGGAGATCAATCGGCAGGTCGAGAAGGTCCGCGAGGGTGTGCTTGAGATCGCAACGGCGTCGCAACAGCAGAGCGACGGGATCGCTCAGCTCAATGTGGCGGTCGATCAGATCAGTCAGGTGACCCAGCAGGCTGCTGCCAACGCGGAGGAGTCCGCCAGTGCAGCCGAGGAACTGAGCGGTCAGGCCGCACACATGGCGAGCCTCGCCTCGCAGTTCCAACTCCAGAAGAGGATCACCCAGGCGGCGTCCCCCCGAAACCGGCTGGCCCCCAGAGCGGGAAAGCCGCAGCCGGCTGCAAACCCAAAGCCGAGTTGGGGATCGAAGAGGCCGGCCATTTCCTTCGGTGGGGAGAAGAAGTCCGTCCTCCGGCTGGACGAGAACTTCTAGACCTGAGCTCTATGATGGGTGATTTGCAATCGCGTCCCGCGCCAGTGCCTGCGTGAGCGACGATTCGGTGTCCAGTCGTTGCCCCGCCAGATCTCGGCCGGCGTTCAGTTGCACTGCGAGGTCTTTCAGGTCCTGCAGCCGTCCTCGACCCAAGAAACGGTGGGTAAAGGCCGTCTTGTTATGGTTCAGCGGTTCGCCGAGATCGACGATTCCCCGGCAGAGTTCTCCGTCCGGCGTTCCGGGAATGGGTGAGAATTCGGAAAGCATGGTCCGCAGGCCAAGAGCGTGGGCAAACCGTAGTGAGCGCTCGACCTCCTGGTCTGCTGCGCGAGGGTGGCCGACGATCAGATAGCAGGTGACCCGATCCAGGTCGAATCCGGTACGAGCCAGACAGTTGACGGCCCGCTCCAGTTCGTTCGGATAGACTTTGCCGCCTGTCTTCTTCTGCCAGACCCGCGAGTCGCTTTCGAAGCCCAGATAAAGGAAACGGAACCGAGCCTCACGCATCCGCTCCGCGATCGGATCAGTGACGAAACGGGCATTCACGGCGTTGGGCGTATGGAAGTAGACGTCCAAGCCCTGCTTCGTCACCCCTTCGAGAAAAGGGAGCAAGAGGCGTTCGGGCTTGAACAGCAGGGCATCATCGTAAAAGACGATCTGGCGGGCCCCGAGCCGGGCCAGAAACTTGGTTCCCTGGAGGGCATCGTCGACCGAACCGGGCCGGAACCTCGGCTGCAGACGCGGAACTGAGCAGTAGGTGCAACGGAAAGGGCAGCCCTCGGCCAACTTCATGACTCCGGTCTCGAGAGCGGGATACTGCTCCCAGAGAGGGAGTTCACGAACGTCTCCCGTGACCCCGAGCAGGTCCCACAGCGGCTCCAGTCGGGTGCCCTCGATCACGAGATCGGCACCGACCGTGCGGGCATGATCCGGACAGATCGATGCATAGACTCCCCCGAGCACGGTGCGTGTGCGGGGAGACTCGGCTCTGAGCGTCTTGAGGACCTCGGCGACTCCCGGGTACCAGTACGTCATCGATGTCTGGATGAGAGCCACGTCGAATGGGCCCTGTTCGGCCAGATACTCCCGGAAAGCGTCGTTCCGCAACCCGTAGCGGCGATAGTGGCGGGGAATGTCACGAAGCACATGCGGCTTGTCGATAACCTGACTCATGAACTTGCCTCGTCCCCATCCATCGTGCGGTCGTTTTTGTGCCTCCGGGTGGAGCCGGTCGAGGAAATCGAACAATCGCAGGTCGGCCTGCCTGCGAAGAGCCCCACCAACGCGGAGCAATCCGTACGGTTTCAGCCAGAAGTCGTAGGCGGAAAAGTCATAGATGGGAGGGTTGACCAGGAGAATCTTCATGACGCGTGGTGTCCTCGTGACACGATAGCAGTTCCGAATGGGATATGCTCCCGGCGAGGAGAGGGCTGGAGTGATTCTCTCAAGCTCAGTCCGCTTTGTACCACAGACCCGGATCGTCTCCCGAATCCGGGGATCGGAGTTCGTCTGGACCCTGTTCGAATCGGGGTCTGATTCGATACCATCGGCATTCATGGACTCCTGTGACTTTGTGGACGTTAGGTTGCGCGTCCGGTACGCGGAAACGGATCAGATGGGTCGAGCCTACTACGCGAACTACTTCGTCTGGTTCGAAGTGGCGCGCACGGACTTCTGCCGCGCGCACGGCTTCAGCTATGCCGATCTGGAACGGGAGACGAAGACTTTCCTGCCCGTGATCGAAACGGTTTGCCGCTACCATCGGTCGCTCAGTTATGACGACGACTGTGCGCCACGATGGCGCAGGAAGGAGGCTGTAACAGCCAACTGAATGCAGCTTTGCTGCACAACTGATGAGGGAGGCTCTTGGAGCCGGCTTGCAGGAGCAGGCTTCAAACCGCCGTCAGCTGCTGTGGACAAAAGCCATGGTGGTGAGCGTGACGGAAAAGGCGCAGCATGACTGTGTCAGGTGAGGTCCAGGAAGACGAAGCGAATGAACCACCGGAAACGTGTCGAAAGCGTAGGGACGGCGTCAAAACCAGAGCGAGTCGTTACTCTGGGACCAGTACGGGAGAGACCTGTTACTGCCCGTGCGGCGCCCGGCATAGAGGTGGCGTGAGCCTGGATCAGGCGGTTGTGCGGAACGTGGGAACCTTCCGCCTCGATGCGAAGGGAGAAATCCAAGTGGAGGTCCCACAAGGATGAGAGTACCGAGGCGAGGCGAAGGGGCGGAATGGCCCGTAGTAGCGGAGAAGTCCCGGAAACGGGATGGAGCGAAGGGGTCGTGTTATCCAGCGGAGATCATGGGCCAACCACGCAGTGGGAGGAGCTCATCAGCCAAGCGAAGTCGTTTGATATTTCCAAGAAGGTCGTCTGGGAGGCGTACCAACGCGTCAAGGCGAACCAAGGAGCGGCTGGAGTGGATTCCGAATCCTTGGAGGAGTTCGAGAGGGATCTCAAGAACAACCTCTACAAGATCTGGAATCGCATGTCGTCGGGAACGTACTTCCCGCCGCCCGTTCGATCGGTAGCGATACCAAAGAAGGATGGCGGCGAGAGGAGGTTGGGGATCCCCACGGTCGGGGATCGAATCGCGCAGGCGGTGGCCCGGATGTATCTGGAGCCCAAGGTGGAACCGCAGTTCCATCCGGACTCCTATGGGTATCGTGCGGGCAAGTCGGCCCATCAGGCGTTGGCAACGACGCGCAAGCGGTGCTGGCAAAACGACTGGGTGATCGATCTCGACATCCGCGGCTTCTTCGACAACCTCGATCATGAGCTCGTACTTCGGGCCGTGCGGAAGTACACCGATTGCCGGTGGATCCTGCTGTACATCGGGCGGTGGCTCAAAGCCCCATTACAGCTCGATGATGGAACGCTGGTCAAACGAGATCGGCGAACCCCACAGGGTGGGGTGATTAGTCCTTTGATAGCCAACATCTTCCTGCATCTCGCGTTCGATACCTGGATGGCTTGTGAGCATCCGGAGGTGCCGTTTGCGAGGTACGCGGATGATATCGTGGCGCACTGCAAGACGGAGGAGCACGCGAGGCAAATGCTGAGCCGTATCGTCGAACGGCTTCGGAGGTGCAAACTGGAGGTGCATCCCAGCAAGACGAAGATCGTCTATTGCAAGGATGAAGACCGTCGTGGGCGGTATCCTGAAGAGAAGTTCAGCTTCCTGGGGTACACGTTTCAGCCGCGACGGTCGAAGAACCGATCGGGCAAATGCTTCATCAACTTCTCACCGGCAGTCAGCAACGAAGCGGCGAAGAAGATGCGTCAGGCCATGCGGAGCTGGCGAATTCACCTGCGGAGCAACAAGGACATCGACGATCTTGCGCGCATGTGGAACCCGGTTCTTCGGGGCTGGATTCAGTACTACGGCCGATTCTACCCGTCCGCCCTGTATGCGGTCTTCCGGCACTTTAATGGTCTGCTGGTCCGGTGGGCCATGCGGAAGTACAAAAGGCTGCGCGGACATCGGCGCCGGGCCGAGCATTGGCTGGGCGGCCTTGCCCGTCGTGAGCCCAGACTGTTTGCCCATTGGTACCTGTTGGGGCTGCGGCCTGCGACTGGATGATGGGAGCCGTATGAGCTGAGAGGTTCAAGTACGGTTCTGCGAGCGCCTGGGGGTGAGACTCCCCCGGGCGACTCACCTCGTGGTGCGGACCCGTGTCACGGAATTCCGGAGCCGTGCAATGACTTTCGATTATCAGGTGATCGACACGGAGGGTCGACTCGTCGCCGCGGGTTTCACCCGCCATCTCTTCACCGGAGAGGACGGCCGCCCCAAGGTATTCCCCGAAGCCTATCGTGGGTTTCTGGCATCCGAACCGGGGATGAGATCCGGCCGGAGATCCAATCCGACGGGGGTGTGGCGTGGATGACGCTCGCCGTGTCTGCAGCATTCTGAGAGCCGATGCCTGTCATCGCTGGAATTTCGTGGAAGATGGCCTTTGGCACCAGCCGCCGGCCCGGGAGGAGATTCTGGCACTGCGGATCTATCGAACTCTGACCGACCAGCCGCGTTGGCTGGAGGCTCGCTTCCTCTATGACAAGCGGGGTTCCGAACTGTTCGAGGCGATCTGCAGCCTTCCGGAGTACTACCTGACGCGCACGGAGAACGCTCTTCTCGAAGCGAATGCCCGCACCATTATGAAGCAGGCACGGACCGATCATCTGGTGGAGATTGGCGCGGGAGCCTCCGTCAAAACGCGTCACCTCATTCGAAGCATGATGGACGGCAGGGGGCGGGGGACCTTCGTGCCTATCGACGTGAGTCGGAGCGCCCTGCGGGAAGCCCGGGACGCTCTGCAGCGGGACTTCACCGAACTGCGAGTCCTGGGACTGCATGCCGCTCTGGAGCAGGCGCTGCCCGATCTGGATCCGAGCCTGCCCAAGCTGGTCATCTTCCTGGGCAGCAGCATTGGAAACTTCCCCCGGACCGAGCTGGTTCAATTTCTCTCGTCGGTAACTGCCGCTCTGGGTCCGGATGATCTGTTTCTGCTGGGTGTCGACGGTCTGAAGGAGCGGGAGTTGATCGAACGGGCCTACAATGACTCGGCGGGTGTGACTCGTTCGTTCATCCTGAATGTCTTTCATGCCCTCAACGGAATCGTGGAGAGTGATTTCGATCCCTCCGATTTCGCATATGAGCCGGTCTTCAACGAAGCGTGGCAGCAGATGGAGATGTGGGTACGTGCACTCCGACCGGGTCGTGCAAGGTTCCGATCCATCGGCCGGAAACTGGTCTGGGACAAAGGAGACAGAATCCTCGTCGAGGTGAGTCGGAAATTCGAAGCGGGGCGTCTTGCCGAGCAGATTGCCGCCTTTGGGGTCGAGTTGGTGACCGAGTACACAGACCCGGAACGAGCGTTTTCTCTGTTACTCTTTCGTCGGATATGAACGCATCGATGGGTTGGACGTCCGGTGACTGAGCCGAGGTCGGATCCTGCGGACCTTCTCTGGTACCTCTTCGCCCGAGGAACGCTCGGACCGCTGTCGCTGCTTCCCCTGCCCGCAGCCATTCGACTTTGCGAGGGTCTGGGCCGGATCTTCTATCGATTCGACGCAAGGCACCGCCGCATCGGGATGATCAACCTTCAGATGGCCTTTCCGGACAAGTCGGAGCAGTGGCGAGCACGGATCCTCGAGCGCAGCTATGCCCAGATCGGCGCCCATGTCGCCGAGCTGAGCCGGCTTCACCGTGTGAGCGAAACTGGAATTCGCCGGCGGGTCACCTATCAGGAAGGCATGGGAGTCGAGCACTATCGACGAGCCCGACAGGAGGGAACCGGTGTTCTTTTCCTGACGGCCCATGTCGGCAGTTGGGAGTTGCTGCCCCTGGCGCACGCGGTCCTCGAGCATCCCCTGAGCTTCGTGGTCCGTCCTCTCGAAAACCCTCTTTTGGACCGATGGTTGGCAGGTATCCGGACTCGCTTCGGCAATCGTGCGGTACCCAAGCAGGGCTCTCTTCGGGAGACACTGCGCGCATTGCGACAGCAGGGTGATGTGGGTCTGCTGATCGACCAGAATGTTCAGGAGAAAGATGGCGTCTACGCCTCCTTCTTTGGTCGACCCGCCTGTACGACGGCTTCAGCTGCGCTGCTGGCCATGAAGACAGGAGTCCCCGTCGTAGCCGGTTTCATCGTACCTGCCGGCCGCCGTGGCCGGCACCGAATCCGGTTTTATCCTCCGTTGCACGCCGAGTCGATCGGATCCCGAGCCGACGATGTGGTCCACAACACGGCCCGTTTCAATGCGTGCATCGAAGAAGTCATCCGGGAATTTCCACACTGCTGGCTCTGGGGTCACCGACGCTTCCGAACCCAACCCGACGGACACGACCCGTATGGGATTTAGGAAAATCACAGATCTTCCATACCTCATATCCGGCCACTTCCCGAAAATGTTGTTCACAAAGAGGCTTCCCGATAGAATTGCACCTGCTTTAGCGAGAGAACACGCGTGTGCTCGAAGAAGGATCGGCTGCTCGAGCGCTGTACACAAACGATAAGGTAAGCCGAATCAGGAGGAGAACTGAAATGGCAACAAAAGTCGCGATCAACGGATTTGGGAGAATCGGACGAAATGTCCTCCGGGCCGCGGTGGAGTCCAAAGCAGACCTGGATTTCGTCGCGATCAACGATATTACGGACGCCAAGACTCTGGCGCATCTGTTCAGGCATGATTCCCTATACGGGCATTTTGCCGGAGAAGTGGTGGTCGAAGGGAATTCGATTACCGTCAACGGTGACAGGATTCGGGTATTTGCGGAGCGCGATCCCGGGCAGATTCCCTGGCCCGAGGTAGGTGCGGACATCGTCATCGAAGGAACCGGCCTGTTCCGTAAGAAGGATGACGCTCAGAAGCACGTGAGGGGATCGGTCAAGAAGGTCATCATCACTGCGCCGGCCAAAGGCCCGGACGTGACGGTCTGCATGGGTGTCAATGAAGGAGAGTACGATCCGGCCAAGCATGTCGTCATTTCGAATGCCAGTTGTACGACGAACTGTCTCGCGCCGGTGGCCAAGGTGCTCCACGAGACCTTTGGAATCCAGAAGGGGCTGATGACGACCATTCACAGCTATACCAACGATCAGAAGATCCTGGATCTGCCGCACAAGGATCTGCGGCGGGCGCGGGCGGCGGCGCTCTCGATGATTCCGACGACGACCGGCGCTGCGGCGGCCGTCGGCCTCGTACTGCCCGAGCTGAACGGCCGGCTGGACGGATTTGCGATCCGCGTCCCGACGCCGACCGTCTCGGTGGTCGACCTTTCGGTGATCGTGGAGAAGCCGGCTTCGGTCGAGGCGGTGAATGCGGCGATGAAGAAGGCTGCCGAGGGACCGCTGAAGGGCATCCTGCAGTATTCCGACGAGGATCTGGTTTCGGTCGATTTCGTCAAGAATCCGCATTCGTCGATCTTCGACGCGCTGTTTACGAAGGTGGCCGAACCGAATCTGGTCAAAATCCTCTCCTGGTACGACAACGAGTGGGGCTATTCCTCGCGCATTGTCGACCTCGTGAAGTTCGTGGGAGCGAGGCTGTAATTCCATGGCTGAACAGACGAAGCCCAAAAAGTCGGTTCGTGACCTCGATCTCGAAGGAAAGAGAGTCTTCATCCGTGTTGACTTCAATGTACCCGTCAGCGACGGCGAGGTCGGCGACGACACGCGGATCCGGGCCGCTCTGCCCACGATTCGATTGGTCAAGGAGAAGGGCGGCCGGGTGATCCTGGCCTCCCACCTGGGCCGTCCCAAGGGCGAGCGGAAGCCTGAGTTCTCACTGGAACCGGTCGCCCGTCGCCTCGGGGAACTGCTCGGTGAAGACGTGTCCTTCGTTGACGACTGTATCGGAGACAAGGTCACGGCGGCGGTGGACAAACTGGAGCGCGGAAAGGTTCTTGTGCTCGAAAATGTCCGGTTCTACAACGGTGAGACCAAAAATGACCCCGATTTCGCGAAGAGCCTTGCGAGTCTGGCCGACGAGTACGTCAACGACGCTTTCGGCACCGCCCATCGGGCTCACGCGTCCACGGTCGGCGTGCCTCGAGCACTCGGGAAGGGTGCTGCCGGGCTGTTGATCGACAAAGAGCTGGAAGCGCTTTCGCGGGTCCTCTACCATGCGGAAAAGCCCGTCGTGGCCATCTTTGGTGGAGCCAAGGTCTCGGACAAGATCGAGGTGATCGAGAACTTTCTCGGCCTGGCTGATCGCATTCTGCTCGGTGGTGGCATGGCATTCACCTTCTTCAAAGCACAGGGGAAGGAGATCGGCAAGTCGCTGCTCGAGGAGGACAAGCTGGACGTGGCCCGCAGCTTCCTGGCCGAAGCCGGAAAGAAAGGGACCGACTTTGCGCTCCCGGTCGATGTGGTGGCTGCGCCTCGCCTCGAGGTCGGTGTCGAATCCCGCGTCGTGGCTGCTGGCGGTATCCCTTCCGACTGGATGGGACTGGACATCGGCCCCAAGACCATCGCCGACTTCAAATCGAAGCTCACAGGAGCGGGGACGGTCATCTGGAACGGGCCTCTCGGCGTGTTCGAAATCGAGCAGTTTGCCAAGGGGACGCTCGCGATCGCCGAGGCGGTCGCCGCCAGTGGGGCCTTCAGCCTGATCGGTGGCGGCGATTCGGTGTCCGCCGTGAAGAAGGCCGGTGTCACGGACAAGATCTCACATATCTCGACGGGTGGTGGTGCTTCGCTCGAGTTCCTCTCGGGCAAGCAGCTTCCCGGAATCGCGATCCTAACGGACAAGTAAAGGTGGACTGATGGCGCGAAAGCCTGTGATTGCCGGTAACTGGAAGATGTATAAGACGCAGTCCGAGGTGGTCAGCACCATTCAGGGGCTTCGCCAGAAAGTGGACGGTTATCAGGCGGTGGAGGTGGTGGTTTGCCCTGCCTTCACCAGCCTGGCCGCGGCGGCGAAGGCGCTGGAGGGCTCGACGATCCAATTGGGCGCGCAGAATGTGCACTGGGAGGCCGAAGGGGCCTTTACGGGAGAGATCTCCCTGGGCATGCTGCAGGATTGTGGTTGTCGGTTCGTCATCCTGGGCCATTCGGAACGCCGGCATATTTTCAACGAAGCGGACGAGACGATTGCGCGCAAGCTGACTGCGGCTCTCGGGACTCCCTTGACGCCGATTCTCTGCGTCGGTGAAACACTGGATGAGAGGGAAGCCGACCGCGTGGAGGATGTGGTCCTGGGCCAGATGCGGCGGGGTCTTGACGCGTTGACAGAAGATGAGGTATCCCGTATCATCGTCGCTTACGAACCGGTGTGGGCAATCGGCACCGGCCGTACGGCGACCCCCGAGATCGCTGAAGAAGTTCACGCCATGATTCGAGGCTGGCTTCGGGATACCTATTCGGAGAAACTCTCTGAAGGGGTGCGCATCCTGTACGGAGGAAGCGTCAAGCCCGGCAACATCGCGGAACTGATGGCTCAACCCGATATTGACGGTGCATTGGTCGGCGGAGCAAGTCTTAAAGCCGAGTCCTTTGCACAAATTGTGAAGTACTGAAGCAATGTTCATTGTGTTGACGATCCTGCATGTTATTTCAGCGTTGGTGCTGATCATGGTAGTCCTGCTGCAGTCCGGCAAGGCCGGCGACCTGGCTTCCGCCTTTGGCGGAACGTCGAGCCAGACGGCTTTCGGCGTCCGGAGTGCGGCCACGGTGCTGACGAAAGCGACGGCGACGGCAGCGATCGTCTTCATGTTGACCTCGCTGGGCCTGGCGATCTTCTATTCGCGGGCGACTGAAACGAGCATCATGGAGCAGTCACCGGCAGCGACGCAGCCCCAAACGCCGGCCGAGCAGCCGTCGACGACGCCTGCACAGCCCGCTCAGCCGCCTGCTTCCGAAGGCGGCGGCTCGCAGCAGGCGAATCCCCCCGCCAGCGGCGGTACCCAGCAGTCGAGCCCTTCTACCGGAGGCGGTTCCCAGCAAGCGAATCCTCCACAAGAGGGCGGTTCCGGGCAGTAACTGGCCTTGTGTGCCGGAGTGGTGGAACTTGGCAGACACACCATCTTGAGGGGGTGGCGCCCGAAAGGGTGTGCGGGTTCAAATCCCGCCTCCGGCACCAAACGTTTGAAACCAGGAAGGCCTGGCAGCTGCCAGGCCTTCCTGGTTTTTGAACGGTGGCCCTGGACTTCCATTCCGTCCCCTTTCGATTACTTACAGCCTCGCAGGGACCGGCCCCGCCGGTGGAGCTCAAGCGGGGCGCCCGCTGGAACGGTCGGGATCGAGGCGCCAGGTGCGCCAGCTTTCGATCAGCGCCGCCGCGACGGCGACGGCGACCGTGGCGGCCCACATCGCCATCGAGGTGAGCGGGGCGACGATGAGACTCGTCGCCAATCCAATGAGCCCGCCCCAGAACAAGATGCGCCCCAATGTGCGATGTGCCCGGTCCCAGGCGAGTCGGCTGTGTCTTGTCCAGGAGACGCACAGGCCCATGGCGCTGCCCGGCTTCAGCTTGCCCACGGCCGCCCCTTTGAGCGCGATGACAACCCAGAGCAGGGCGAACAGGACGCGGAGTATAAACTGTGGCGCGGGGGCTGTGCTGGGCACGATGCGATGGAAACCGACTGCCAGGGTGCCGAGCGTGAGGAACGCCAGCACCGTCGCGCGCGAGGCGAGGATCCACCGCGCCGCACCGCGATTGGGAGGCCTGACGACCAGCCTTCGCTGGCCCGCGAGGAAGACTCCGGTGCACACGACGAAGATGGGAAAACCGTCCGAGGCTCGCTCGAGACCTTCCGCCACCCACATGTAGCCGAAAATGGCGATTTGGAGCGCCATCAGTACAAAGCCGGCTCTCTCCAGGAAATCGAAGTCGCCCTTTTCGTTGTCGGTCATGCCGGTTTAGTCCTCAAAGGTTCGTGCGAAGGCGTTTCGCCGGGCCGCCGCGCCGGTCTTGCCGCCTGCATCAGGCCGAGCAGGAAGCCGACTGCTTCCTCGGCGGCCGAGATGTTGAGACGATAGCGTACGGTGTTGCCGCGACGCTCCGTCTCGACCAGGTCCGCCTCTTTGAGCGCCGCCAGGTGGCCGGTGACGGAAGGCCACGCCATGTCGAACTCGGCCGCGATCTCACCGGAAGTGAGTGGGCCCTTCTGCAGCATGGCGATGATCCGCCGCCGCGCCGGATGGCTGAGGGCTTTGAAGATCAAGTTCATAGGAACTATCCTAATTAGGATTATTCCTAATTTCAAGTCCAATCGACTCATTCGGGCTTCCCGCCCCACGGCGGACACGGAGCGGGGGGCGGACGGTACTGTCATTTCTTGAAGATGCCGGCGTCCATCTCGTAGCCGGCGGAGCCGGGCAGGGCGTGCAGGCAGTCGTGGGGCAGAGTCCGATCCCGCTTTTCCGCGAATCGCCAAGCCATCCGGGCCCGAGCCGCGCCGAATCGAACACCTCGGCGAAAGCCGTCCAGCGTTCGGCGTCACTCGAGCTCTTCTCATCTCCGGAACAAGGGTGCGATCATAGTCTGCCCATGAACCCGATGAAGTCCGTCCGATTTGGTCTCAAGGTTGGAGTGTCGGTATCCGCTCTGATCTCGATCGGCATGACCCTGTGGAATTGGCTTGAGAACCCAAGTGGCGTCTTCCACGGTCCTGAGGGAACCCACTGGTGGTTCCTCCTCGAAACCCTGACGAGCTGGCTACTCCCTACTTTCGTTTATGCTGCATTCATGGCTCTGCTCGGTCATCTAATCGCGTCCTGGGTTCGACACAACGCTACCAAGAGAAGAGCTGACTGACCGCGAAGCGACGCCTCCGGCGACTCGGAAATCGGTGAGGAAATCGGTGACACGCACGTAAGTCGATCGTAACGTGTTGCCAACACGCGATTTTTGGTCATGTCTGGCACGTATTGGGCAAGCTGCAAGAGGATTCCCCGTCGTTTCTACGGACAAAGAGCACTCCTCAGAACCCAAAGAGTCCTCCAACCCGCGCCTTCGCTGTGTCCTGCTGGTTCTTTGAAATGGAAATATGGGGAACATATTGACATTGCATTCGAGAGGAGTAGAATCACCCCAATTTCTTACCGGTTTCTTCGACGGATGCGCCTGCATTCGTCCTTAAGAGGGGAGGGTTCGATGTCACGGCGCGGTTTCTCATTGGTAGGTGTGCTTTCCTTGATTTGTCTCGGCGGCTACAGTCATTGTCCCTGCGATGATCCCGAGGGAATCGAGTCGGTCCAGAGAGGCTATCTGACGCTGGATGATCCATCTCCCTACGAAACCGAAATCATATCGATGGGAGTCCTTCGGGCCCTGGCCAACATCGCCGGAGGCACCGGACAGAACCGACTGAAGGTCTTCTGGAGCGACAGCGACGACGGACTCCTGAGCAATCCCCAGAGCCAGACCCTGTGCGAAGGATCCTGCTATGGGCTCCACACGGTCATGAATGCCCCCTGTTTCAGCTTCATGAAGGGCTCCAGGGCGAACCTTGCATGCTACCTGAACAGTCAGTGGACGACGAGCGAAGTGCCCTCCGACGGTTACGCCAACGCGACCTTCGCGGCGAACACGAACGCCATCTGGGGTGCCCTCTATGATCCGACCGCAGGCAACTACGACATCTGGAAGCGAGATTCGCTGAACTGGAATCTGGAGTTCAACTATTCCGGGACGGGAACGCACTGGGACGCCCAGTTCGGGTCGATCGAGGCCGCCCTCTGTGCGAGTGACGACGATCTTTGGCTGGCGGCCGATGAAGTCTTCACGAATCGGCTGGACTACAACCTGCACCAGTTCGACTTTTCCGGGAGTCTGAAGGCGAGCGTGAACCTCTACAGCGGCGCGGTTCCGAGCGGGTTCAACGGCTACTTCCGAAGCAAGATCGAGGAATCGGGCGATGACGTAATCGGTGCTTTCTTCATCCCGCCCGGACAGATCGGTCCGGGCGCCACGGCATACAGCGTCAATGGAACGGACGCCACGCTGAACTACAAGAAGCTCATCCAGCAGTTCAGTGGGTCCTTTTCCGCCGTTCCTTCCCTCAATCTGTTTGCCACCGAGAGCCGTTGGGGAGCCGTCAACAACGTCATCCTCCCGACCCAGGACAACCGCTTCACGTTGACCCGGGTGTCCCCGGACGGAAACGCTTCGACTTCCAGGATTCGTCAGCAGTGGGATCAGACACCCTGGACCGGCATGGCGATCGTGAATCCCAGCCAGTACCTGGTGGCCGTGTCGCTCCCGACAGACGCCATGGGCTCGCAGCGTCGTCTGGCAGGAAGCAATCAGGTCGGAGGCGGTGCCACTCTGACCGTCGAGCTGATCACCCTCGGCAGCTACCTCAATTTTGCCCAGTTCGCCGACGGGCAGGGACTGTCGAGCGAGGTCACGGCGACGAACACGGGCGCTGAAGAAGAGACCGTCGGCTTGCTGCTCAGAGATACCGAGGGAGTCGACCTCACCTTCGATGTGACCGGCGATGAAATCACCATCCCCGGCACGGCTCACACGGGACGTTATGAAATCACGATCCCGCCCTACGGCGTTCGAACTCTCCGAACCGACGGGGCCGGCGAGGTCGTGGTCGGTTCTGCCCGAATCGAGGCGTCGTCGAATATCTCCGCAGTCATCGCTTTCGGAGGGGCCTTCGGACTGGCCGGCGTGGGCAACAGTGTCGCGCTCTCCGAAGGCTTCACGGCGCCGATGCAGACCGACCGGTCCCGCGGACTGAACACGGGGGTCGCGGTCCAGAATCTCGCACAATCCGGAACGACCCTGACCGCCGAGCTCTACTCCACAACCGGCGAGTTGGTCTCGACCGCCGCCCCGGTCGATCTGGCGCCCCTCGGTCAGAAGGCGATCTACGTCGACCAGTTCGAATGGGACACCGAGGTCGACTTCACGAAGTTCCAGGGCATCCTGAAGGTCACGGCCACCGGACGAACGGCGGCGACGGTTCTCCAGACCCGTCCCAGTCAACTGGCCAGCATGCCAGTGAGGCCTCTGAGAGATTAACGACACACACAATTCGAGACTGCACGGTATCACCGTCGCGCAGGCCGGACCGGACGGCTGCGGCCTTGACTGGTCAGGAAAGCTCGCAGTTCGTTGTAGGACCGGTGCGGATTGTTGCGCGAGAATTCCGAGCGGATCCAGCTTTCGCGGTACCAGGTGTCGAATGGGGGATGTTCGGCCCAGTGCAATTCCATTTCGAGCTGTTCGAGAGGTGTGCGGGCTTCTTCGACCAGCCGCCACATCTCGGCATCGTCGCGAGCCTGAAGGGCTTCAGCCAGCTTGCGCGCCGCCCGGTTCTGTCGCTCGGCCAGACGCAGGCCAAGCTCGGCGTTTTCCGTGAAGTACTGCTGCTGTTCGGGAGACATCTGCCGTTTTGCCTGCTCGGCTGCGGCCAGGGATTCCGCCAGCTTGGGGCCTCTCGATTGCAGGAGATCGAGGAGTTCCGCGTTGAGCGGACCGTATGTCTGCCCTGCGACCCTGCCGTAGAGCTGATCCAGCGATTCCTGAATCGCATCCGAGGCCAGCCACAGTTTGTCCGGAGTGTCGAGAAGCGTGTAGTACTGCTGGTAGACGGCCTTCGTCGCATCGGCGGCCGGGGCGCCGAAATACTCCCGGCTCCACCAGCCGACGAATCGGTCGGGCGGATGGGTCGCTGCAAGTGCCGTGGAGGCGTTCCAGGTGATGTCGGAGAGCATACGCGCACCCATGACGTATTCGCGCAGCTCCGAGACGTTGACCAGCATGAACTCGGTCGCGCCGGCCTGGACGATCTTGTCGAACTCGTCGGCGATCGTCGCCGGGGCGACGATGTGCGTGTTCTGCTTGCTCAGGTTTCCGCCGAGGTAAGCGAGGTGGTAGTAGACTCCGTGCTTCCACCTGCCGAGCGTCTTCGGCAGCGCCCGCATGTGCCCGTTGTTGTCGTCCGGCCAGACGATGATCACGTCGTCGGGAAGGTCAAAGGCATCCGGATTGCGCAGGTACTGATCGAGCATCTCGGTATACATCGTGAAATGGAACAAAGGGGTCTTTCCCTCGGGCAGCAGCTCCTTGACCATGTTGACCTGATCCTGGATGGCCTGGCGGAAGACCCGGGCCTTGTCGGCGTCCGTGATGCCCGGAGGAAAGATGTAGGGGCGGTCGGCTGTGCCCCGCATACCCACGGGCCAGATCACGTCGATGCTGCGGTTCTCCTCGACTCCTCCGCGCCAGAACCTGAGCATGCCGTCCCTATTGGTGAACCAATTCCACTCCGGGCGGACGCCCCGCTCCGCAGCCAGGTCGAAGCGCTCCAGGCCCCAGGGGTTGGAGACCAGGATGTCGTAGTGGTGCGACGTATAGTAAAGGCCCCAGTCGCTTCCCAGTTTCTGGATCTCGAAACGCCGGTGCACTCGCGTGTAGGGGGCGACCATGTTCATGCGAAGCCGCAACGCCGTCTCAAAGAACCGCTTGTACCAGTCGAGCGCCACATCGCCGGTCTGCAGTGGGTAGTCGTTTTCATCGAAAGGCCGCGGCAGAATGTCCTCGTCGTCATGGAAGAACCCGCGGAAACGGAAGGTCGGCGGGCCCTGAGAGAGTTGCGTCGCCTTGAGCACGAGAGGGTCATGGTGCTCCGGTGTATACCCGGTCCAGTGATAGAGCGGGTCGATGCCCAGCCGCTCGGCGAGCGTATACGCAGCATAGGCGGTACCGCGGGAATCCGATCCGACGAGCCAGACCGTTTTGCCGTCGGTCAGGACCCGGTAGGCCTCCCACTGCCCCTGCATTGAATCGGCGTCGATTCCTTCAGGTGTCGGCCCCTGTCCCAGTGTGACGAGCCGGATGGCGACGCGATCCCCGCCGGCTTGGCCGACGATCCGTGGACGGTATCCGCTGATCCTTTCGATGTCGCCTGCCAGGAATTCCGCGGCCTGTCGGACGATCGAGTTCTCGCCGCCGCCGAGAACGATTTCACAGCCGTCACCCTGGTCGGCCAGTACGATGTCTCCGGCGCCGGCAGGTCCGGTCTGGACCCAAGAGCCTCGTACCGGGGCGGTCCAAGGCTGATCCTGGGCAAAGAGTGCGCTTCCGGATGCGATGAGGAACAGCAGGGCGAGCCATGCCAGGATTCGAACGCGGTCCTTGGCTTTCATCGAAACTCTCCTTTTCGGCCGAGCTTAACCCAGACGGGCCAGAGCGTAAAGAAGGCGGACTTATCGTGGACTTGCGCAGTGCGAATCAGAGAGCCGGCGAACTGCACTGATGTCGCGAATCGACTCACTGGCTGCCCGCAGCTCAGGTAATTGATGTAAGTTTTCCCGGTCCTTCATTCGTAATATGAGACGGGGTGGGAGCGCGATGGAGTTGAGTCGAACCACGATCGAGCGATGGGTGGCGGGAGATGACGGGGCCTTTCGCGAAATCTTTCGTGCCGCCTGTCGTGAGGTCTACTGGCTGGCGGTGAGAATCCTGGAGAATGAAGCTGCGGCCGATGATGTGGTTCAGGAGACTTTCTTGAGGGTCTACAGGATGCGCAGCCGGATCGATGCTGCCAGGCCCTTTCAACCTCTGATACTCCGCGTCGCAGCCAACTGCTCCATCGATGCTTTGCGGGCTCGTCATCGGGACAGGGAGGCACCCATGGAGGAGGATCCCGAGGACCCGGAATATCGGGCTGACACCTGGGTGGACCAACGGTCGAAAGAAGTGGATCGACACGAACGTCTGAGACAGACGCTACGCACGCTTCCAGCCGGATATCGGGCGGTACTGACGTTGAAGTACGCCCACGACATGTCTTATGCGGAGATCGCAGCAGCCCTGCAGTTGACGGTCTCCGCCGTCGGTCTGCGTCTGAAGAGAGGCAAAGAGCTGCTGCGGCGAAGGATGGTGGCGAAGGAGGAATGCAAGTGAGCTGTGAAGAGATGTTTTCACAACTGGAGCTGCTGGTTGAGGGGGAGCTCTCCTCGCGGGCCGAACACGCGCTTCGGACTCACCTGGCCGCGTGCCCACACTGCACCTCCACCCTCGAACGGCTCCAGCGGGAGCGTGAGGATCTTGTTACGGCGCTGGCATCTCCCGATCTTGCGGAGGCGAAACTGGAAGCTTTGGAGTCGGAGACGTTCGGGGCGATTGCAGCGATCGAAGCGACGAGTTCCGCCCCGTCTACGCGTGGCACTTGGGCAGCGGCGTTCAACGTCGTCGTCCCTCTGGTCGCCAGTGTGGTGGCGGTGGGCGTCATGGTCCTGATGGACTGGGACACTCGGACCGACAAGTTGCGACTGGCAAATGCCGTCGCGAACAGTTGGGGAGCAGTTCAGATGACGGTGATCGTGTTCGTCTCCACGTCGGCGACTCTCCTCGTTCTCGGCGCAAGCCGGCTTGGATCGTTCTGGAGCCGGGCGGCGAAAGGAGAATTCTGATCATGTCTATCAACAAAGAGAACCTGAAGGTCGATCTCACCGGAATCCTGGTCGGAGTCGTTTTGGTGATCCTGATGGGTGCCATGTCCGGCTTCTTCGAGACGGACCCGTTCTTCGGCATGGTGATCATGCTTTTGTCGCTGATCTTCGTCAAAGTGTCCTACCTTGCGAGTACCGTGCGGGAACAGAATCGCAAGGGTCTATCCGCCACCGCAGCCGGCCAGCCGCCCGGTCCTCAATTGCGGAGCTGAGACCCTCAATCGGCCTCCTCCGTGAGCCGACAATACGGCATCGGCGACAGATACGGACACTCGCGGCGGTACACGGGAGAAGGGTCCGCGAATCCCTCGAGCCAATCAATCCTTGACATTTCTCCGATTCAAAGCCATAGCTAATGATGAGTCCGAAGCGTGTAATAGGTGGGAGATTTCTTCGCAGGCGGGGAGGTTTTGATGAGTATCAAAGCGATGAATGAGATGAATCGACGCAATTTCTTCGGCGTGACGACAAAGACGACGCTTGGTGCCGCCGCTTTTTCCCACTCGCTGCGTGGAATGTTCGCTCAGTCTACATCTGCAGAGATCGAAGTCGACCTGCAGTCCGATTTGACGCCCGTCAGCCGGATGATCTTCGGCCAGTTCATCGAGCACTTCCACCGTCAGGTGTACGGAGGAATCTTCGCGCCCGGATCTCCGCTTTCGGACAGGCGGGGCTTTCGCAAGGACGTCATCGCGGCGTTGCGCGAGCTGAAGGTGCCGGTCGTCCGTTGGCCCGGTGGCTGCTTCGTCTCCGGATACCACTGGAAGAACGGTGTCGCCACGCCGCGCGTCGCCGCCTATGACAAAGCCTGGAAGGTCGAGGATCCGAATACCTTCGGCACCGACGAGTTCGTGACCTGGTGCCGGGAGATCGGGGCCGAACCCTATATCTGCACGAATGCGGGTTCCGGCACGCCTGAGGAAATGAGCGACTGGGTCGAGTACTGCAATCTGGAACACGAAGGACAGTACGCGAAGATGCGACAGGGAAACGGCTTCGCGGAACCCCACAATGTCCGTTACTGGAGCATTGGGAACGAGAACTACGGCGGCTGGGAAATCGGAGCGAAGACCGACGAAGAGTGGGGCTATTTCGTTCGCGAATCGGCCAAGATGATGCGGATGGTCGATCCCTCGATCAAACTGTTCGCCGCCGCCCAGTCCAATCGTGAGTGGACGATGCCCCTGCTCGAGCGTGCCGGAGACTATCTGGACTACATCTCGATCCACGGTTACTGGGATCCGCTCTGGCAGGTCAACAATGTCAGCGGCTATGCGGACTGCATGATGCGATCCGTCAAGCCCGAAGCACAGATTTTCGACACGATTGCGATTCTCGAAGAGGCGGAACTCTCCGACCGAGTCCGGATCGCCTTCGATGAATGGAATCTGAGGGGTTGGCATCATCCCGGCAATTATCCGATCAGGAAGAGCGAGGAACTCCTGAAGGAGCGGGACAAGAACGATTTGAACGACACGTACACGATGGCCGATGCCTGTTTTTCGGGGTGCTTCCTGAACGCGTGCATCCGGCAGGCGAAGCATATCTACATGGCCAACATGGCGCCTGTCGTCAACACCCGGGGGCCTCTGTTCGTCCACCCGAAAGGCATCGTCAAGCGCACGACTTTCCATGTCCTGAAGATGTACGGCGAGTTCCTGCAGCCGAACATGGTCGCGTCCTCGGTTCGGTGTGACGCCTTCGCGCACAGCGGCGAGAGCGTGCCCGTCCTGGACGCCGTCGTCACCTGCAGCGACGATCGTCGAGCCGTTTCGATGGCCATCGTGAATCGGCACCCCGACGCGACCGTGGTCTGCCGGCCGATGCTCGCGAATGCGTCCGGGAACTCCCGCCCCACGGTCACGATCCTGGCAGGACCCTCCCCCGACGCGTACAACGACGTGAATCACCCGGAGAGAGTGAAGCCCGAGACCCGCCGGCTGGACGGTTTCGACGGAACGATCGCGCTCGGTCCGCATTCGGTGAACATCCTCCGTCTCGATGTGTGACTGGACGAAATTGGTGACACGCACGGATTAGACTTGTAAACCATCATCAACAAAGACTTTCGTGCTACGTCTGGCACCTTTCCCCAGTTTTGCGGTGGAAAACAGCGCCCCCGGACGCCCACGAGCGACGGCGATTCCAGGGAGATTGGTGACACGCACGTAATTGCCTCGTAAGTGGTTACTAATAAAGGCTTCTGGTCCGAGTCTGGTACTTTTCTCCAATTTCGACGCGGGCGCGCCTTGCTCCGAATCGGCTGGATGATGCCCTGCTCGAAGTGCCTCACCAGCTCCCATCGGAGGCGGTTCCGGCCACGCATCCTCACCATCGTATGCGCAGCTGGTTTCCAAAGAAGTACCAGACCGGCACCAAAAGTCTTTGTTGGCAGGACCTTACGACGCCGTTACGTGCGTGTCACCGATTTTGGACCGTGAAGGTGCCGGTGAGGCGGATGTCCTGGGAGGAACTGCCGAGCTTGACCTTGAAGCGGCCGGGCTCGACGACCCTCTGCATGTGGCGGTCGTAGAGGGCCAGGAGGTCCGGTGTCAGCTCGAAGGTCACCGTTTTCGTCTCTCCGGGCCGCAGACCGATCTTCTCGAAGCCGCGCAGTTCCTTGACCGGCGTCGCCACCGTCGCCACGAGGTCTTCGATGTAGAGCTGAACGACCTCTTTCCCGTAGCGTGATCCCCTGTTGCGCAAATCCATCTGAACCGTCACCGTTCCACCTGGTCCGATTTGTTCCGGCGTGATCCTGAGATTCTCGTATTCGAAGGACGTATAGCTCAGGCCGTGACCGAACGGATAGAGGGGTGCGGGATCCATGTCCACGTAGGGCCTGCCCCAGCCATGCCGGATCCAGTAGCGCTTCGACTTCTTGTGGTCGTAGTAGACAGGCAACTGGCCGACGTGCCGGGGTACGGTCACGCTCAACTTTCCGCTCGGATCGACCTTTCCGAGGAGGACTTCCGCGACGGCCTGGCCCCCCTTCTCGCCGGGGATCCAGGCCTCGACGACGGCCGGAACGTGGGCGTCGATCCAACGCGTCGCCAGCGGACGCCCGTTGATCAGAACGACGACGGTGGGCGTTCCGGTGTCGACGACTGCCTGGACCAGCTCCCGCTGCCTTCCGGTCAACTCGAGAGTGGCGGAATCGAAGCCCTCTCCGTCGGTCCCGACCCGCTTGCCGTCCTCGTCCCGGGCCTGCCATTCGTTCTCACCGAGGACGACGACGGCGCAGTCGGCTCCGGCTGCGGCCGACCCTGGCCCTGGCAATCTCGTCGTACGGCGTCAGGGTGACGTCACATCCCTTGACGTAGGTCACGCCGGTCGTTGGAGAGACGGCCTGTCGGATGCCGTCGAGCACGGTGACCACGTCCTGAAGAACGGTGTGGGCGACGTAGTCTCCCAGCTGGTTCCGCTCGTTGTCCGCGTTGGGCCCGATGACCGCGAGGGAGCGGATGTTGTCGCTCAGAGGCAGCAGCTCATCCTGGTTCTTCAAGAGGACGACACCCTCACGAGCCGCCTCGAGGGCAAGATCCTGATGATTTCCGCTGTGGACGACCTCGACGGCCCTGTCCAGGTCTGACTGCGCATTCTCGAACAGTCCGAGGCGGAACTTCTGCTCCAGGATGCGTCCGACAGCCCGATCAATCAGTTCCATGGGCACTGCGCCCTCCTCAACGGAGTGGACCAGGTCCTGCATATAGCCCGATTCAAAGGAGATGCCCACATCCACCCCGGCCCGGAGCGCCAGCCGACCGGCGATCTTCTGGTTCGGAGCCAAACCTTCATAGACCAGCGTGCCGATGCCCCCGCCTTCGCTCAAGACGAGCCCGCGAAAGCCCAACTCTTTCCGCAGGATCTGTGTTAGAAGCCATTCGGACGCGTGCGTGGGTACCCCGTTGACGGCCGGATAGGTCGCCATGACGCCGAGGCCCCCCGCCTTTTTGATTCCGGCTTCCCAGGAGGGAAGAAAGGTCTCCCGGAGGGTCCGCTCCGAGATCTCCATGGCACCCCGTTCGAGTCCGCTGACCGGCTGGCTCTGTCCCGGATAGTGGCACAGGCCGGCCACGACGTGATCGGGAGACGAGACATCGTTCCCTTGGGCGGCTCGCACGATCGTTTCGGCCAAGCGTGAACACAGGTACGGATCTTCACTGTACGCTTCCTGGTTCCGGCCCAGCCTCGGATCCCGGATCGGCTCGACGACGAGTGTGAAAATCTGGTGGATGCCGATCGAGCGGGCCTCCCGGGCGACGGCGGCGTAGATGCGCGAAATGAGGTCCAGGTCCCAGGTGCTGCCCAGGGCCGGCCCTTCCGGGAAGATCGTCGTTCCGGAACACATCAGACCGTGGGTGCCTTCTTCGGTTTCGAGCAGCGGAATCCCGAGTCGGGTCCCGGCGGCGATTCGTTGCAGTTCGTTCAGGAACAGAACCTGTTGCCGGGTCCCCTCGCGCAGGATCGTGTTGGGCAGGGTGAAGTACCCGCCGCTCGGGCCCAAGTTTTCGATCAAGGTTCCGGCGGCCCACGCTTTCACACTCGAGGTCTTGGCCTCGATGCTGCGTCCCAGCCCGTCTTCATAAACGCACGGCATATTCATCTGGCCGATCTTCTCTTCGAGCGTCATGCGGTTCAGGAGGTCCTCGACTCTGCGCGCGATCGGCTGGTTCGGATCCCGATAGAGGGGACGATCACCGCCGGTTTGGGAGAATTCGAACCGAGTGGAAACGATGAAGAGGGTTGCCAGAGTCAGAACCACGGACTTTCTCAACTTCGTTCGCCTTCTTTCTTCGTCATGGATCGCCTTGGCCCGGCATCCGCAAGATGCCGCAGGTGGAGCAGACGTGCTCCGGGAGACTGTCGACACCGCCTCGCCGAGGTCTTCATTCTGGCCCGAACCCGCCCGGAAGACCAGCTGCTGGTCAGATTGTGGTCGCAGCGTTATCGTTGGTGACGACCGAAGGGCAACGATCGACGAAGGAGACTGCTGATGTTGTCGAAATCCACGGGAAGCATCTTTCTTGTCCTGGCCGTCTCGACTCTGGCCTTTGCGCAATATGAAGGCTCCGAGACCTCCTCCGAGCCTTTTCCATGGCCCGATGGGAAGAGAGCGGCGCTGAGCCTGAGCTTCGACGACGCCCGACTCAGCCAGCCGGATGAGGGAATCCCGCTGCTCGACCGGTACGGGGTCAAGGCCACCTTTTATGTCCAGCCGGGGCCCCTGGATCAGAGGTTGGAAGCCTGGAAGAAGGCCGTGGCCGACGGCCAAGAGATCGGCAATCACTCGGTCAGCCATCCCTGCACCGGCAATTTCGTCTGGTCGCGTCGGAACGCCCTCGAGGGCTACTCGCTGGGGAAGATGCGCACCCAACTCGAGGAGGCCGACCGGCTCATCCATGAAAAGCTGGGTGTCACGCCGACATCCTTCGCCTACCCCTGTGGTCAGAAGTTCGTCGGTCGGGGAAAGCATGTCCAGAGCTATGTGCCTTTGGTTGCGGAGCTGTTTTCGTCGGGCCGGGGCTGGCTGGACGAAAACTCGAACGACCCGTGGTTTTGCGACATGGCCCAGCTGCTGGCCATGGAGAGCGACAATAAGGACTTCGACCGGATCCGGCCGCTGATCGAGGATGCGGTGACACACGGCCGATGGCTAATCCTCGCCGGCCACGAAATCGGCGATTCGGATGCGCAGACGACCTACTCATCCACGCTCGATGCCCTCTGCCGATACGCCAACGATCCCGCCAACGGCATCTGGATCGCACCGGTCGGAACCGTGGCGAATTACGTGGTCGAGCACAGGCCTGACGCTGCACCCGCACGGTGAAGCGGGAGGACGGGAGAACCGGAGAAAGGGAGAATGGGAAACCGGAGCTGCGGCGAAGCCTCTTTGGAAGTGCGGAAGTTCGCTTCCGCTATCGGCTCAACGCGGATTCCCAATCTTGTCGCCCCTTCGCCGGCCGACGAAAGACTCGAGGATCCGCCGCTGCTTGCTCAGCGTCGGTTTTCTGGCGAATCCGGGCCCGCCCCGTGAAAAGCGGCATCAGGCTGCCGCACTTCCAAGGCGGCTACGGCGCAGTCTCACAACCTCCAAAGTCTCCTCTCTCGATGAGTCCGAAGGAGCCCCGCGACCGCAGGACCCACTCAAATCCCCCATCCCGCCCTCGGTCCTCCCGTTCTCCCATTCTCCCGTTCTCCCGTCCTCCGGTTCTCCCGACTCCCCTGTATCACGAGCTCCCGATCAGGAGTCCGCTGATGAAGACCAGCGCGCCGCCCAGACCGACTTGTAGTGCCGCCGTCAGGGTCGGAGAGTCCATGTAGCGATGGCGGATCCAGGTGATGACGCCGAGTTCGACGAGGACGACCAGGAAAGCGATCGTCATCGCCAGCTGGAACGCGGGGGTGAGGAAGGGAAGGGTGTGGCCGATTCCGCCGAGCGTCGTCATGCCGCCGCAGATCAGACCGCGGACCCAGGGGTGCCCGCGGCCCGTCAGGCTGCCGTCATCCGAAAGGGCTTCGGCGAAACCCATGCTGATTCCGGCTCCCACCGAGGCGGCCAGACCGATGACGAAGACGTCCCAGCTGTCGCGGGTAGCCATCGCCGCCGCGAAGACCGGGGCCAGCGTCGAGACGGAGCCATCCATCAGCCCGGCCAGACCCGGCTGAACTACCTGAAGGACGAAGAGCCGACGGTTGGCCTGGTCCTCGGACTCCCTCACGTCCTCGGGCAGAGCCTTCTTCTCCAATTCATGGGCATGTCTCTCGTGTGCCCGTTCTTCGACAGCCAGGTCGTCGAGGAGTTGGCGAAGGCTCGCGTCTTCGGTCCGGCGTGCGGCCTTCTCATAGAAACGGCGAGTCTCGGCCTCGATGGCACTGGCCTGCTTGCGTACCGTGTCCAGACCCAGCGGTCGGATCAGCCAGGAAGGCGTACGCTGAACGAACCCTCGGACGTCTTGGCGGCGAATCAACGGAATGTGCGCTCCGAACTTCTGCATGTAAAGCTCGGTCAGCCGTCGACGATGAACGGACTCTTCTTTCCGCATGCCGTCGAAGACCGCGGCCGAGGCGGGAAACTGCGAGCGAAGCCCCTCCGCATAGTCCGCGTAGACCCGCTCGTCCTCTTCCTCCAGAGAAATGGCAAGTGCCAGGATCTCCTGCTCCGTAAGATCATCGAATTTCTTCATCGCTCTCTCCCAACGGCGACAGGAACAACTCAATGTGACTTTGCGAGCCTTAGACTCTCCTGAGATCCTCCCTCAGAGCCCGGGGAAGCACCTCCAGAAAATCGGGAAACGTCTCGGTCAGGCGCAGGATGACGACCCGCTCCTTTTGTTGCTTGCTTCCTTTTTGCGATTGATCCTGGTAGCCGCGGAGTTCATGAACTCCTTGCCCGTCAGGAGGTTATGGTAGTCCCAGGCTGGGCCGTAGACAAGACATGAGTCAGGTTGGTGTCAGTCGCGAAAAGAGTAGATTCATCGTCGGCTTTCCCGACTGTCGTGTGTTGATACCACTTTTCCATGATCGACACCCGGAGCCTGCGGAACGGCACGGTAAAGAAAGCCTTGCTTTGGGCGTTGCCCAAAGCTCTCGGATGAGGCGACGCCCTTGGCGTCTCGGACCCTGCATTTGTACGCGCAGAGGATCTCGGGGGCTAAGCTCGTCGAATACGGCGGCGGCATGACCAGGCTCTTTGCGACGAACCACTTCGGCACGATCACGGCGCGGTTGAACGTGAGCGGACGACTCATGGAAACCTACCCCTACCTCCCCTACGGCGATACAGGGCGGATAGCCCGAAAAGCCGAACCGATACCACTGCTGAAATCCCCGAATGACCCATCGCACTGCAAGGTAGGAGATCCACGTCAACAGAGACCATACGACCGTGATCAGCCCCAGATAGTAAAAGAATCGCCAAGGTGGAAGTTCATCGCTCCCATCCGGGCCGGAATGAAGGCGTCCCGAGCGTCCGCGAAGTTTCCCGATCGGCAGAGGCCGCTGAAACGACAGCGAGCACGAAGTTCGTTGTGGGATCCGTCTATTCCAGAGAAAAGATCACGTCCGATCTTCCAGCCACGGACAGGTACCGATACTCGGCGGCCGTCGATCTCACCTACACCTTCGAAGAGGACAAAGCGAGTTTCATCTTCCTGGTAGGCGAGCGAGGGGATGCTGACTGCTGTCCCACCGGGGGGAGAATCCTCGGGACCTACGGCTTCACGAAGGTCGGGCAAGCAGCGGAAGGAAAGTCATCATCAAACCTCCTCAAGGGAATGAGTCGTCCCACAAGTATCGGCTAGACACATAAAATACCTTGAGATACGTCGGCAAGCAAGCTTGGTTCCGATTACGGATGCTGCGCTCGCCCAATTCAGGCGGCCTGCAGGCCGAAGGGACTTTCTGGAGGTTAGGTTCTCCGCCGCTGCAGCGGGCCGAATCGCGCTACCGCGGATCATCGGGTTCTCTCTCACCTTTGAACACGAAGGTGCCGAGTGCGAGGGGCAAGGGCACGAATGACGCCCCCGGCCGCCGATCGCGTCCCTTCCGGGACGCCCTGATTTCTTCTCGGGCCTCAACCCAGGGGTCGCGCTGCGCTTGACCCCCGGCTGGAAGAATCGTGCCCCTGCCGGGGCACCCGAATCGCCGAACTTGCCCGACTTCCGTCGGGACACCAAATAGCCAAGATGTCCCACCCGTCCTCCCGTTCTCCGGTCCTCCCCGTCCTCCGGTCCTCCCGTCCTCCGGTTCTCCCGCTCTCCGGTTCTCTCGTACTCCCGTTCTCCCGTTCTCCGGTACTCCCGTCCTCTCACCCGCGCAGTAGCAGCGAGGTGGCCCCCGCTGTCGCCGCTTACGAGGAAAGCCGCTTGCCCCCGAGGCTCGGGTCCGCCAGAATTGCCCCCATGAACAGACGTCGCTTTCTTGCCTCTACTGTTGCTGTGTCTGCCGGTGCTGCGGTCTCCAGGGTGACAGCGGCGCCCGAAGGGTTTGTTTCGGTCCGCGGCTCACGGATCGTCACCCCTGACGGGAAGGAGCTGATCCTGAAGGGGATCGGTCTCGGCGACTGGCTGCTGCCCGAGGGGTACATGTGGAAATTCAACCGGGCCGCTTCTCCGCGAATGATCGAAGCCGTCGTCAATGAGCTCATCGGTCCCGAAGACGCCGTCGAGTTCTGGCGCCGTTTCCGGGATGAGTATGTCACCCAGGTCGACATCCGTCTTTTGAAAAGCGTCGGCTTCAACTCCGTACGTCCGGCGATCGACTACCGGATCCTTTCCCCGGAGGCGCATCTCGAGATCTGGCTGGAGGAGGGCTTCAAGCGGATCGATCGGCTCGTCGACTGGTGCCGGGAGGCTGGCCTCTGGGTCGTCCTCGACATGCACGGCGCTCCGGGTGGGCAGACCGGAGAGAACATCGACAACGGCTGGGGCTACCCGTTTCTCTTCACCAGCGAGCGTAGCCAAAAGCGGGCCATTGAGGTCTGGAGGAAGCTGGCGGAGCGTTACCGAGACGAGCCGGCGGTCCTCGGCTATGAACTGCTAAACGAGCCGATTCCGAACTTCGACGCCTACCGTGAGCTCGATTCGAAGCTGGAGCCGCTGTACAAGCGGATGACGGCCGCCATCCGGGAAGTCGATCCGAACCACATTATCATCCTGGGCGGCGCCCAGTGGAATACCGACTTCAGCGTCTTCGGCCGGCCCTTCGACGACAAACTCGTCTACGCCTTCCACCGCTACTGGACCGAGCAGGACCCGGCCGTCATCCAGAGCTATCTCGACTTCAGAAAGCGATACGACGTTCCGATCTACATGTCGGAGTCGGGAGAGAACGACAACGACTGGATCCGCTGGTTCCGCGAGTTGCTGGAGAAAGAGGACATCGGCTGGTCGTTCTGGCCCTACAAGAAGATGGATTCGACCCGGGGCGTCGTCTCCTTCGCACCGCCCGAGGGCTGGGATCAGATCGTCAGCTTCGCCAACCGGGAGGCCCGGGGTTACAAGGCCCTCCAGGAAGCCCGTCCACCGCTCGATCTGGCCGCTCGGGCGTTCGACGGGCTGCTGAAGAACATCCTGCTGGAAAACGGTACGGTCAATCGGGACTACATCCGGGCCCTGGGACTGAATGCCGTCGGGTAGGCGAGCCCCTTCACTCGGCCTTTCGCATCTCTTCACTGGTCGGTAGAATCAGCAACACGGGGGAGATGAATCATGAAGAGACCCATCCCTCTCAGCGCGGACATCCCAGAGCTTTAACCCGACACATCATCGGTTCGAAGGGCGGAGTCAAGTACATGAAGAAACGATTGGCAGGAGTTCTCATCAGTCTGGCTGTGGTCGGGCTGGCTGCGTGTTCGCGGTCCAGCGGTCCAGTGGTCGAAGAGTGGATCATCAGTCGGGATGCCGAGCTTTGGAAGGACCGGACCGCGGAGGTCGGCGTCCGGCCGGACGCCGAAGCGGCAAGGGCTATCGTCGTCGATCCCACCCGGACTCTGCAGACCGTCGACGGGTTCGGCGGCTGCTTCAACGAACTGGGATGGGAGGCGCTGCAACGGGTGTCAGCGGAAAAGCGAGAGGAGATCCTGGGGAATCTCTTCAATCCCGACACCGGTTGCAGGTTCAACATCTGCCGGATGCCGTTGGGGGCCAACGACTATTCCGTCGACTGGTACAGCCTGGACGAAACGCCCGGTGATTACGCGATGGAGCATTTCTCCATCGACCGCGACCGGCAACGGCTCATTCCCTACATCAAGGCCGCACTGGCGATCGATCCCGACCTCGAGATCTGGGCGTCTCCCTGGAGTCCGCCCACCTGGATGAAGGTCAACGAGCACTATGCCTGCCGGGCGGATGACAAGGTCAATGATCTTTCTCCTGACAAGCAGGGAAAGGAAATGCAGGATCAGTTCGTCATGGACGACCGGACCCTGTCGGCGTATGCCCTCTACTTTTCCCGGTTCGTCCAAGCCTACCGGGGCGAGGGGATCGACATCTATGCGGTCCACGTCCAGAACGAGCCGAATTCCTGCCAGAACTTTCCGTCCTGCATCTGGACCCCTGAAAGCCTGGCTCGTTTCATCGGGCAGTACCTGGGTCCCCGGTTCGAAAAGGATCAGCTGAACACCGAAATCTGGTTGGGAACGATCGAACGGCCGCAGCCGGAACGCGTCGATGCCGTCCTGCGGGACGAGGATGCCGCGGAGTATGTGACCGGCGTTGGGTTCCAGTGGGCAGGCAAAGGCGTCATCGGCCATGTGCACGAGACCTATCCGCAGTTGAAGCTCATGCAGACCGAGACCGAGTGCGGAAGAGGAACCAACGACTGGAAGGCGATGGAACACACCTTCTCGCTGATGAAGCACTACTTCAACAACGGTGTCGAGTCGTATATGTACTGGAACATGGTGCTCGACCAGACCGGCAAGAGCCAGTGGGGCTGGAAGCAGAACTCCATGATCACGATCGGCGAGGACGGAGAGGTCTCCTATAATCCCGAGTTCTACCTCATGAAGCACTTCAGTGCCTTCGTCAGGCCGGGTGCCCGCTACTTGCAGTCGGAGACCGACGAGAACTGTCTGTCCTTCCTGAATCCCGATGGGCAACTGGTCGTGATCTACTACAACGAGGCGGACGAGCCCGTCCGGCGCCGGTTCGAGACGGGCTCCGGCTCGTTCACGGTCGACCTCCCGGCGAAGTCGCTGAGCACATTTCGAGTGGGGGTTTAGAAGGGTTCCACGTTTCAGGTTCCACGTTCCGCGTTCCACGTTCCACGTTTCACGTTTCACGTTCGGAGACCCCGGAACCTGGGATGTGAAACCTCGGCACCTGAGAGACACGAAGATGAGCGCCCCGATCCAACCCGCACGCATCCGTCGGCTCAACGATCCGCCCGAGAGGTCCGGGCGCTACGTTCTGTATTGGATGCAGCAATCGCAGCGGGCCGTCTTCAACCATGCTCTCGAGTATGCCATTGTCGAGGCCAATTTCTCGACGCTTGCCCGTGCTGGTCGGATTCGGACTGACCGGGTCCTATCCCGAGGCGAATCTCCGGCACTACCGATTCATGCTCGAGGGTTTGCGGGACACGGAAGATCGCCTGGCCCGTCGGGGAATCCCCCTGGTGCTGCGTTTCGGTGATCCCAGTCGCGTGGCTCTCGAACTGGCGCAGAAGGCCGCTCTGGTGGTCTGCGATCGAGGATACCTGCGCCCTCAGACTGCGTGGCGGAGGACCGTCGCAGAGAAGGCCCGCTGTCGGGTCGTGCAGGTCGAGAGCGACGTCGTGGTTCCGGTGGACGTGGTCTCCGACAAATCCGAGTACGCCGCCCGCACGATTCGGCCGAAGATTCACCGGCGTATTGGAGACTATCTGGTTCCACTTCCAGCCGAAGGGCTGGGCAAACGGTGGATCCGGGCATCCGAGGGGAAGACCTCTCGAATCTCGATGCCATACTGTCTCAGCTGAAACTCGACCGCTCGGTCGAGCCGGTTTCAGATTCCTGGACAGGTGGGACGACGGCTGCCGAGCAGCGGTTCGACCGGTTCTTGGCGGATTCGTTGATCCGGTACGCTGCCAACCGAAACCAGCCACAGACGGACCATGTCTCCGCCATGAGCCCCTACCTTCATTTTGGTCAGATTTCGCCCCTCTATCTGGCGCTGGAAGCACGACGCCGGATGGCGGCAGCCCCGCATGATGTCGAAGTCTTCCTCGAAGAGGTGATCGTACGTCGTGAGCTGGCCGTGAATTTCGTCGAACATCAACCGGCATATGACGATTACTCCTGCCTGCCGGACTGGGCGGCTCGGACTCTGGGCGATCACCGCGAAGATCGCCGTAACCACGTCTACAACCGGGAGCAGCTCGCAGCGGCGGAAACGCATGACCCCTACTGGAACGCCGCCATGCGGGAGATGCGGACAACCGGCTACATGCACAATTACATGCGCATGTACTGGGGCAAGAAGATCCTGGAATGGTCGGCATCGCCGGACGAGGCCTTTTCCACGACGCTCTCTCTCAACAACCGCTATTTTCTGGACGGGCGAGACGCCAGTTCCTATGCCAACGTAGCGTGGATTTTCGGGCTGCACGATCGCCCCTGGAAAGAACGACCGGTTTTCGGGAAGGTACGGTACATGAACGCCCGTGGACTCGAGCGCAAGTGCGATATCCAGGCCTACGTGAAGAAGGTGGAGCATCTTTCTCAGCGTTGAAGTCGCAGCGCCTCCACCATGATCAAGTCTGTCCCATACCCAGGTCTCAGGACGATTCCCGCACCTCTGACTCTTATTCGCGTTCCGCACCTGGGATCTGTGAAGGAGAAGGAGAAGAAGACTCGCCCTGCCAATCAATGGGACAGCCTGAGACGGATGGGACGTATGGGACGTGTGGGACGGGGCCAAGTGGCATGGGACGGGGCCAAGTGGCATGGGACGGGGCCAAGTGGGATGGGACGGGGTCAAGTGGGATGGGACAGTCTGTCACCGGCACCCGGTTGGACACCAAACTTCGCCGAGACATCGTGGAAACTCTTCCGGCGAGTTCTTCATCTAGGCGGGGAGGAGGTTTCTCTATGCGGAAGTTTGTTCTCTTTATTGCGATTTTCAGCACCCTGGGGCTGGCTTGTTCCGCCTCGCCGGACGGAATCACGGTCGGCGACCGGGCCCAGGAGTTCACCTTGAAGAACGTGCACACCGGGCAGTCCGTGTCCTTGTCCGACTACCGTGACGCCCGGGCCGTGGCGGTCATTTTCATCGCAACGCAGTGTCCCTATTCGAACGCGTTCAACCACGTCATGGCGGATCTGGCCCGGAAATACGGATCTAAGGGTGTCGTCTTTCTCGGGATCAATGCCAACAAGACCGAACCGCTCGAACAGGTTCGAACTCATGCCGAGCAGCATGGTCTGGATTTCACGGTTCTGAAGGACGACGGCAGCACGGTGGCCGATCGCTTCGGCGCCATGGTCACGCCGGAGGTCTTTCTCCTCGATCCTTCCTCATCCTGGAACGTTGTCTACCACGGGGCTCTCGGAAACAGTCATCAGCCCACCACGAACACGTCCAAGACCAATGGCAAGGAACTGAGCGCAGCCCTGGATGCCTTTCTCACCGGACAAGCTGTCGAGACCCCCATTACCAAGATGTTCGGATGTACGATCAAACGATGAGTATTCTGGCGCTTGCCTGGCTGATGTTGACGCCGGCAGTCGCTCTGCCGTCGGTGAACGAGAGCGGTCTGCCCCGGCTGATCCAGGACCACGAGGGTCAGGTGGTGGTTCTGAACTTCTGGGCAACCTGGTGCGGCCCGTGCCGCGAAGAATTCCCCTACCTCGTCGCTCTCGATCGGGCGAAGCGCGATGAGGGTCTCATCGTCTTGTCGATTTCCATGGACGAGCCGGAAGATGCAGCCAAGGCGGAGGCCTTTCTCGAAAAGCAGGGTGCGGAGTTCCCCTCCTATATCCGGGGCTTCGACGACTTCGAGAAGTTCGTCAACTCCATCGATCCGACCTGGATGGGCACGCTGCCGGCAACCTTCGTCTTCGACCGGTCGGGGAAACTGAGGTTCCGGCAGTTCGGCGAGATCACGCGGCAACAGCTCAACGACGCCGTCGATCCTCTGCTGGGGGAGTGAGGTTTTGGCTTGTCGAGTTACGTGTTTCGAGTCTCGAGTTTCGAGTAGACTTTCGATTTTGATTGCCGATTTTCGATTAAGGGCTCCGTCGCCGCCAAATCGACAATCGGAAATCGAAAATTCGCGGGCCTTCGCATACACTTAGTAGGTCTATGCAGAAAGCCAATTCCTCCATCTTCTTCACCGATTCCGTGCGTCAGTCGGGCTTCTCGCTCACCAACCAGTTTGCCGAGCACATGGAGTTCAGCCTCGCGAAGACCAAGGAAACGGCGACGGAATACGACTTCTACGAGGCCCTGTCGCTGGCCGTTCGAGACCGCCTCGTCCGAAGATGGCTGAGGACCCAGGCCGTTTATCGGGAGCGGGATGCGCGCCGCGTCTATTATCTTTCTCTCGAATTCCTGATGGGCCGGTTGCTGGCCAACACGCTGATCAATATGGATTTCTATGATCAGTGCCGGGACATCATCCGCCAGGACGATCTGATCCTGGAGGAGATCATGGAGCTCGAGTTCGACATGGGTCTGGGCAACGGGGGGCTGGGACGGCTGGCGGCCTGTTTTCTCGATTCGCTGGCGACTCTGCGGATCCCTTCCTGCGGCTATGGAATCCGATATGAGTACGGCATCTTCCGACAGGAGATCCGCGACGGCTACCAGGTGGAGCAGCCCGATCACTGGCTGAGCTACGGCAATTCGTGGGAGACCCTGCGCCGCGACCTGAGCTACCGGATCCGCTTCAACGGCCGCGTGGAGACCCAGACCACCTCCGACGGACACACCTACTACCTCTGGCAGGACACGGAGGATGTCCAGGCTGTCGCCTGGGACGTTCCGGTTCCCGGATACAAGTCGAACACGGTCAACAATCTGCGGCTTTGGCAGGCCAAATCGGACAACGAGTTCAGCTTCCGGGAGTTCGATCGAGGCAACTACCCCGCCGCTGTCGAGGACAAGAATGCCTCGGAGAACATCTCCAAGGTCCTCTACCCGAACGATTCGTCGATGCAGGGAAAGATCCTCCGGCTCAGGCAGGAGTATTTCTTCGTCTCGGCATCGCTGCAGGATATTATCGTCAGCTACCTGGAGAAGCACGACGATTTCGAGGCATTCGCCGACCGGGTCTTCATCCAGCTCAACGACACGCATCCGAGTATTGCCATCCCTGAGTTGATGCGCCTGCTGATGGACGAATTTCGACTGGCCTGGGATGACGCCTGGTCGATCACGCACCGCTGTTTCGGATACACCAACCATACCGTGGTTCCCGAAGCACTCGAAGAGTGGCCCGTGGCCATGCTCGAAGAACTGCTCCCCCGGCATCTTGAGATCATCTATGAGATCAACCACCGATTCCTGGAACAGGTGCGTCGCGAATACAGCGAGGATCCCGCTGTTGTCGCCGAGGTCTCGATCATTCGCGAGTCACCGGTGAAATCGGTGCGTATGGCGAACCTGGCCGTCGTCGCCAGTGCTGTCGTGAACGGCGTCGCCAAACTGCACGCCCGGATCCTGCGCCGCCGCCTCTTCTTCCACTTCGACCAGATCTTCCCCGGCAAGATCCAGGCCGTCACCAACGGAATCACGCCTCGTCGATGGCTCAAAGTGGCCAATCCTCTGCTGGCAGGCTTCATTACGGAGACGATCGGCGGCAGCTGGGTCACCGATCTCGATCGACTCCGCGGACTCGAGGAGAAGGTCGAGGATCAGGAATTCCGAGCAAGCTGGAGGAACGTGAAGCAGACACAGAAACTGCTTCTTCAGCGCTATATCGAACGGGCCGCCGGGATCTCGGTCCGGCTGGACTCACTGTTCGACGCGCAGGTCAAGCGCTTCCATCAGTACAAACGCCAGCTGCTCAATATCCTTCACGTCATTACCCTCTACAACCGGATCCGGCGAAATCCGGACGGTGACCACCTTCCCCGCACCGTGATCTTTGCTGGGAAGGCCGCGCCCGCCTATCACGACGCCAAAATGGTGATCAAACTGATCAACAGTGTCGCCGAGCGGATCAACGTCGAGCCGGAGGTTCATCGCCTGCTTCGCGTCGTTTTCCTGGCCAACTACTCGGTCTCACTGGCGGAGAAGATCATCCCGGCCACGGAGCTCTCGGAACAGATCTCGACGGCCGGGTACGAAGCATCGGGCACGGGGAATATGAAGTTCGCCCTAAACGGCGCGCTGACCATTGGAACCCTCGACGGAGCGAATGTCGAGATTCTCGAGGAAGTCGGCCGCGAGAACATGTTCATCTTCGGAATGAACGCCGACGAAGTGGAGTCGGCCCACGAGCACGGGTTGCGTCCGCGCGACTACTACGAGCGGAACGGGGATCTGCAAGAGGTCGTCGACATGGTCCGCAGCAGCTACTTTTGTCCGGAGGAGCCCGGCATTTTCGAGGGCCTGATCGACGAACTGCTCAACCGGGATTTCTACTGCGTCCTGGCCGACTATGAGGACTACATCGCGAAGCAGGATGAAGTCGCTCGACTGTATCGGGATCCCGAGGAGTGGACCCGGAGGTCGATTCGGACCGTTGCTCGGATCGGGCGGTTCTCGAGTGACCGGACCATCCGCGAGTACAACGAACGAATCTGGCACGTCGACCCGGTCGAGATTCCGAAAGAAGATCCTGGACCCATCTGATTATGTCGTTTTCGTCCGAGATCCGCGACCGGCTGGGCACGCTGGAGGCACGACGCTTCCATGACCGCACCGGCGGAGAGGCCGCCGTGCTGATGGCAATCCAAATGGCCGACGGAGAACCCCAATTCGTCCTGACCCGCCGAACGGAAACCGTGGCGACGCACAAGGGGCAGATCTCGTTTCCCGGGGGCGTACGGGAAGCGCAGGACCAGAACCTGGTCGAGACGGCTCTACGGGAAACCGAAGAAGAGATCGGGATTCCCGTCGATGCCGTCGACGTGCTCGGTGAGTTCCATGAATACCAGGCGATTACGGGTTTCGTCGTGCGCCCCGTCGTCGGAGTGATCCGCGGGCAGCCGCGCTTCCTCCCGTTCGAGCCCGAAGTGGCCTATGTCCTGCAGGTTCCGCTCGCCTTTTTCCGCGAGACCTCGCCCCTGGTGCGCGAGCGGATCGTTCGAGGTGAGCGGGCGGAAGTCTACTACTACGACTACCGGGGAGAGACGATCTGGGGGCTGACCGCTCGGATGATCCGTGACTTCGTTGGTTGGAGCTAGGTGTTTCTCTTTGAATCGTATTTGAGACTGTTCGCCCCATCTCGATGGGATCGCCAGCCCTGCCTGCGATAATTCCGTCCCATGCTCGAAGCCGAAATGCGTTGGCGCTTGCAGGGAGGATTCTCGCAGCTGCTCGAGGGCTCCCACGTCGAGCTTCTGCTCGATTCTCGGCACACCCGCAGCACGCTCGAGACTGTCCCCATGGAACTGTTGAAGGGGCGCGGCACGGTCGACTTCACATTTCGAGTCGCCAGAACCTGGCGTGCCAAGGGACCGGAAGGACTGAAATGGGAGCTGAGTCCTGAAGGAAGAGTGGAGGCCAGACTCCTGTGTGCCGGATCCGCCTTTCTGGGCAATTTTCGTGTTCCCAAGGCACACTATGGTGTCCAGTGGACGGTCGTCGGACGGGTGTCCTCAGCCTCGAATCGCGAAATTGGGCCGGCGATCCTCCAAGCCAGGGCCGGCAGCTGGATCAACTACACCTGGGTGGACATGGCAACCGGGGACTTTTCACCGCGGGAGGCCCTGTTGTCGACCTGGGCCGGATTTCGGGACCTCTTCGATCCGGAGGAGATTCTTCTGGCCGGTTCCCGCCAGATCTGTCAGCTGACCTGGTCAGGTCGTTTCCGTCTGGGTGTCCGTCTCGATCTGGACCTCGTGCGTGGATGGCAGGTCGGCACGCAGTTCGGCCCTCTCGAACTCGAAGCTCGTCTTCGGGCGGGGCTGGACCTTGCGGTTCAGGCGCGCCTGGAGAGG
Organism: uncultured Acidobacteriota bacterium; assembly: GCA_963823995.1. Classification (GTDB taxonomy): domain Bacteria; phylum Acidobacteriota; class UBA6911; order RPQK01; family JAPXNP01; genus JARRKC01. Next base: position 541,773 of record CAWGNQ010000005.1, on the reverse strand, counting down.
GAAGGGACGTATGCCCTCCGCGTACAGAGAAAAGGGGAACGGATTCTCTTGACTCTTCGTCGACAAGACTCTCGGGATCGGATGGTCGGGATCGAGGTCAGCGCTTTCGGCACCTCGCGGGCTGGGCTGCGTCTTGCGCCAAAGCTCGTCGACCCGGTTCTCGAGCCCGTCCGGGACCGGCTCGATGATGCTCTGAAGAGGCGCCTCGAACTCCTGATGTCGGTTGACTTCGCACGGTGGACGCGCCGCAAGTCGTTGATCGAGGTGGAATGGTCGAATCCCAAGCAGCGGGAATTTTCGCGAACCTACCAGAATATCTTGTCGGGAAACCTTCCTTCGGCGGTGCCGGGCTGCAAGATCTCTTCTCGGATGGAAGCGCTGCGCGGCCGCCGAACGACTCTCAAGGTGAATTTCCTGAACTGGTTCACCCTCGGCACCGAGCGGACCGAGGAACATCGGACCAGCTGTCGGGTCGATCCGCTCGGACACCTGCTCGTCGAGGAAGGATGGCAGGTCGAGGAGACGCGCTACCGGTGGGATGAACGGCAGTTCTTCAGACTTCTCGCCGAAAGAAGGCAGGGCGCGGCTTCCGGTTTGAACTGGTTCCGGCAAGAGGAGGGGCGCGTATCCCACAGCGAATTCCTGCGGCTTTTGAAGCCCGCTCTGCACGTCGGTGCGATTCCGACGGCATCGATTCCGAATTCGTCGGCCTTTCCTCTGACGCTGAAGATGACATGGGTGACGGAAATCGATCGGAAGGGGATCGAGACCCTGCGTGCGAGCACCCAGGAGGAGCGATGGGGCGCTCTGGTGCGATCGATGGAACTTGCGGAACCGCAACGCTATCGTCCCGGTTCGTTCTGGAGGGACTGGATCGACAGCGAAGAGCTTCGGAACCTTTTCGATCGAGATCCGGTCCAGAGCCATCTCCAGTCACTCTATCCTGTGGGGGGCCGCAGCGATGCCCAACGCCTCCACGTGCTGGGTGAGTACCGCCGTCGCCGCCGGTTCCTGAGGCTCTTCTCGGCCTGGGCTGGTGACGAAGAGGGCGATCCGACCGAACTCGTCCGCCAAGGGCTGAATACGCCCATCTTCCTGTTCGTCCATCTCCTTTGTCCGCCGGAGCACCGGCGTTCCGCGGTCGTGCTTACGGGTGGGCTCGAGGTCGTGTGGGGAGACCCGGGGCTGGTGTAGAGCCGTTGTCTATGGGTGGCTTCTCTCCGGTAGCGATGCTCAGAAAATCGACGACGTGTTTGAGATACTTCCGAGGCGCGACGCGATAGGCCGCCCCATGTCCGGCACCGTCGACGAACCAGAGTTCCCGGTCCGGATTCGGGACCGCTGCAAAAATCGTTTCGGCTACCTCTGGAGTCATGCGGTGGTCCTCCCTGCCGTAGATAAGCAGGACCGGAACCGAGGGAATTTTCTTCATCGCGGCCGGCACATCCAGTTCGCGAGGTTTGAAGTGGCCGATGCGGCAAAGATTCCAGATGAAGATATCCGAGAAGGGGAAGCTTGGGAGTCCGAGGAGGAGATGTACATGACGACGCACGGTTGTCTCGAGTGTCGCGAAGGCGCTGTCGGCCACCAGGGCCGTCACCGTCGAGGGCCGCTCAGCGGCCGCTAGCGCACAGGCCGTCGCGCCCATCGACACGCCGAGCAAAGCGACATGTCGCATGCCGGTCTCGTCCATTGTGAACTCGGCGGCGGCCAGCACGTCGAGCCGTTCGGCGTACCCGAGCGTAATCGGTGCCTTCTGACTGAGCCCGTGACTCCGAAAATCGAAAAGTAGAGTCGGGAAGCCGATGAAATTGAGTTCACAGGCCCGGGCCAGTACTTCGTGACGGTCACGAAACAGCCCGTGAGCAAGGACGATCGGCGTTCGGGCTCCGTCGCCCGCCAGGAACCACCCCTTCAAGTGCACCCCGTCATCGGCCTGGAACTCCACGTCTCGATAAGTACGTCCGAAGGTCGCGGGATTCTCGGTGAGTTTCTGATCCATGGGACGCGTCGACGCGTGTGCGATCAGATAGGACATCAGGATCGGCAGCACCAGGAAAAGAATGACGGGCAAGCCGACCACGAAGCAGAGCCCATCCCATTTGAGAATCCGGCTGCCCCGGATCGCTTTTCCGGCGATCAGGCGGCTGAGGAGCCACACCAATCCGCTGACGAGTGCGATCACCAGGCCCAGGAGCGCGGAAATGACTAGAATGGTCATGCGATGATTCAGTATAGAGTATCCTGAATCAACGGTTTGGAGTCGGCCGCCGGAGCTTTCCCGCACCACGATGCCCGCGCGGTCGCTCGGACCAGTCGAAATTCAGTCCAAGAGCGCTTCTGGCGCCGATTGTCCGAAGGAGGGGAGTGGTATTGGAGTCCCGACCTTGGCACCGATTCTATGAGCCGGAGGTTCCCGTCTCTGGAGAGTACTCGGATCTGAACCTCTATCAGATGCTTCAAATGGCGTCCGAGGAGAACCCTCAAGGCGTGGCGACCCACTTCGTGGGCGCCAGGCTCACCTACCTCGAACTGAACCGACGGGTCGACGCGCTGGCGGATGCATTGGCGGGGCTGGGTGTCCACAAAGGCGATCGGGTTGCCCTGATCCTTCCCAATTTTCCCGGTTATCCGATTGCTCATTTCGCTGTAGCCAAACTGGGCGGGATTCTGGTGCCGACGAATCCTCTGTATGTCGAGCGCGAGCTCGCACATCAGCTGAACGATTCTGGAGCCGAGACGGTCGTCGTCCTCGACAAGCTCTTTCCCACGCTACGGAAAGTCGTCTCGCGGACCGGCGTCCGGACTGTCGTGGTGATGTCGGTCCGTGATTTCCTCCCCTTTCTGCTCGGGTTTCTCTATGGGCTGAAGAACAAGCCGGCTGTGCAAGGAGCGCCGGAATCCGGGATCTATCTCTACCGCAACCTGATCAAAAGAGGCTGGCCACGTCACCCGGGTACGCACGTGGCGACCGCCGACACGGCCATGCTGCTCTACACAGGTGGGACGACCGGCCTTTCAAAAGGGGCCGAGCTCACACACCGCAACGTTATCACCAATGTTCAACAGACCCGAAACTGGCTCTGGAGCATGGAGGACAAGCGGGAAGTCCTGTTGTGCGTCCTGCCGTTCTTCCACAGCTACGGAATGACGACGGGAATGCACCTGTCTGTGATCGCTCAATCTGCAATGGTCCTGCTGCCCCGGTTCGATCTGGCCGATGTTGCCAAAGCCGTCAAGAAACACCGGCCCACGATCTTCTGCGCCGTTCCGTCCATGTACAACGCACTGAACCGGTATCCGGGCCTGACGGCCGAGGATGTGTCCTCGATCAAACTGTGCGTCAGTGGTGGCGCGGCGCTTCCGGCGGACGTGCAAGCTCGCTTCGAAGAGAGGACCGGCGGTCGCCTGGTCGAAGGGTACGGACTGACGGAGACGTCGCCGGTCGTCATCGTCAATCCGCTGATGGGCCATCGCAAGAACGGCACGATCGGTATTCCGATTTCCGACACAGATGCCCGGATCGTGGATCTCGACAGTGGGGCGACGGTTCCTCCGGGGGAGGTGGGGGAGTTGGCACTCAAGGGACCGCAGGTCATGAAGGGTTACTGGCAGCGCCCCGATGAGACAGCCGGCGCGCTGCGCGAAGGCTGGCTGTACACCGGCGACATGGCGGTCATGGACGAGGATGGCTACTTCCGCGTCGTCGACCGGAAGAAGGATGTGATCATCAGCGCCGGGATGAATGTCTACCCTAGGGAAGTCGAGGAGGTTTTGCATCAGCACCCAAAGATCGTGGAGGTGGCCGTCGTCGGAAAACCGAGCAGGGTTCGGGAGGAAGTCGTCAAAGCCTATGTCGTTTTGGAAAAGGGACAGGATTTGACCAAGTCGGAGGTTGTCGACTTCTGTCGGGACAAGCTCTCGAAGTTCAAGATACCGCGGCAGGTCGAATTCGTGGATGAGCTGCCCAAGAGTGCTCTGGGAAAAGTGCTGAAACGGGTGTTGACTGAAGAGGATCCAACGCCGAAGCGGTGAAAATGCTGATCCTGGCGTCCGTGTTACGCGTTACGCACGAAGCGAGAATCAGAGCCCGAATGAAGTGAGGAAACGACACTAGCCCCTCACCTGCCCGTTCCGTTCAATGGTCGAATCCGGCCATTCTCGAGCGTTGCCATCGTCATAGGGCGTGTGTTTTGTCCGGTCTTGTCCCACTCGATCGGCCCGGCTGCACCATGCCAGGGCGAGAGGCTCCGCAGTGCGTCTCCCAGACGCGCACGATTCGGCCCCGACCGTTCGAGAGCCGCCGCGAACAGATGAAGGGCATCGTAGGTCTGGGCCGCTGCAAAATCGGCGTCGCGCCCGTAGACGTCATGGAAATGTCGGGAGAACGTCTCGACGCCTGCGAAATCGGCGGGGAAAGCAAAGCGAAGTATCCCGTGGTCGTCTCCGACCAGCCGTCGAAAAGCAGTCCGTGCCAGGGATGAGGAGCCGTAGACCGGGCCGTCGAAGTAGGGTCGGATTCGCGCCAGAACGCGGGCCGAGACCGCAGGTCCGGCGATCAATACGACAGCCGCCGGACCGATCTCCGAAAGAAGTCCGGACGAGAGAATCGTCAGATCGCGCCCTTCAGCGGAGTCAACCTCGAGATGACGTGCCGGTGCCATGCCCCGCCCGGCGAGTTCATCGCGCACTTCTTCCGTCAGGGCCCGGGAATCGTGGTCCGTCGCGGAGATCAGCAGGAAGGGCTTGGCGCCGACGTCGTCGAGCAGACTGTCGGCGACGACGACAGCTTCCGCCCGGCCCCCGGGAAGGCAGGAGAAGATCCAGGGCACATGTGCGAGGTTCGCCGTGCGATCGGTCGACCCCGGATTCAGGAGCGGCAGGAGAGCTTTGGCGACGATCTGTTCGGCCAGATGGGCGGTGGCCCCGTCGGCTCCTCCGATCACGGCCAGGATCCGCTCACCGAAGACCATGCGCGCCATCCTGCTGACTCCGCTGCCCCAGGGATTTTCCGACCAGGCCGGCAACAGTCGAAAGGGCATGCCGTGATATCCCCCGGCGGCGTTGATCTCGTCGACCGCCATGCAGGCCGCCAACCACAGATCGCCGTGGTTGGGATCGTCCGGGTCGTCCGGTCCGAAGTAGCCGATGCGGATCTCACTCAGGTCGTCCGGGATCGGATCGTCCCGGCCCGGTCCCGCATAGTCGTGTACGGCCTTTCGCCCGTCGAAAAACGGGGCCGGGTCATCCTGTCCCCAGAGCGGACCGGACCGACCGGCCGGACCGGCCATGACTACCAGGGCCGCCGCAAGACAGGTTGCCCAAGCGGGAACGTTAGCGGTTTTCCGTATCGGAGGTTTCACGACTGACCCGATCCCGGGCTGGAATATGGCCACGAGGGATTTCGAGCTCCTCGCGTGTGTAGTACTTCCAGTGCCCGTCTTCGAAGTGGGCCAGAGAGACCTCGCCCACGTCGTCGAGCGCGGCGCTCATGGCGATGTTTCCGGTGACACCCGGCCAGGGTTTGGCACGGTAGGCCAGGACATCGCGGACGCGCGCCCGATTCAGACCGGCAACCTGGGTGGCCCAGATGAGCATGTTCATACCGTCATAGGCATGCGCGGCGTAGGTATCCGCATCGACTCCGAACCGCCTGTGAAAGATTTCCCGGAAGGCGGCCAGTTTCGGATCCGGTCGCTCAGGGTTCCAGGGGTAGACTGCCCAGACGCCCTCGGCATTCTTGCCGGCATTCTCGACGAACTCTGGGGAGACATGCCGATCGCAGCCAAAGAACGGCTGGTTCATGCCCATCTTGCGCATCTGATTGAGGATCAGTGCTCCTTCGGCTGCGTCACCCCAGTGCACGATCGCATCGGGGTGCGTGGCATTGAGACGTTCCAACTGGAGCGAGAAGTCATCTTCACCGAGACGGTAGGCCATCTCCAGCGTGATCGGTTTCTCCATGCGACGACTGCCGTCACGCACCTCGCGCACTCCAAAGCGGCCGTATCGGTTGGAGGCCCGAATGATCCCCACCCGTTCGAACCCCAGCTTGCGGTACAGGAAGTCGACCAGGAGATAGCCCATCTGGCGGTCGTCACTGATGCAGCGAAATACCCACGGGATATTCGTTTCGATGAACGTTGGGTCCGTATCGCCCGAGTTCATCATCGCGACCTCGGCCTTCAGTGCGACCCGGATTGCGATGTGGCTGTTGGCTCCGTCGATCGTCCCGAGGATGGCCCAGACGTGTTGATCGTAGGCCATCTTGATGATTTCGTTCCCCGAGGCACCCCACAAACCGTTGTCGTTGCTGATCACGAGTTCGAAAGGAAGGTGCCGCTTGAGGTAGCCGCCGCGGGCATTGGCCTGTTCGATCGCCAGTCGGCAGCCGCGCAGCATCTGGATCCCCAGCGGTTCTTCGTGGCTCTTGCCGCCGGTCGCCACGCTGACGGTGGACATGATCGGCCCGATAAAGCCGAGCTTGACCGAGCCGAGATTTTCCGGCTCCGGGATCGTACGGCCGGGGCCGGTGTACTCCATCTGAAGGAGGAAGTGTTCCTTGAATGGTTTGACTCCCCGAAACGGCTCGACGTCCACGGCCGTGTTGGCGTAGTTGCTCTCCTGCTTCAATCCGAGATCCGGCACCTCGTAAGGGGTGAGGGCGTTCAGCTTTTCGAGTACCTTGGCAACCGCCGGATCGTCAACTCCGAGCGGGGGAAGCAGTTCCTCGGGCGGAAGAATGTCGATCTTCTCACTCTCGGGCGCGACCTGTGCAAGTCCGACAACATCTACTGCGCCCAATACCATCAGGAGGAGCGCAGCTCCGAAAAGGATGCGCGCGGCGGAGCCGCCGTCGAGTCCGGCAGCCTGCGGCGGCCGGGCTACGATTTTCCGGCTGTCTATCAGGTCTTTCGTTTTCATGGCAACCTACTTTCTGTTCGAACGAGCAGTGCTCTTCGCAGGGTCACCGGCTTGCGTTCCGTTCGGACTCTCCGGCTGGCTCTGGAAGGCGCGCAGGCCGGCAAAGTAATCGCGGCCGACACCTCGAGCCAGGCCTTTGGACGTCCCCACCCAGACGTCCTTGCCATCGACGTCTGCACACAGTGTGTAGTTGTGGGGAATGCCCGAGGGTGTCCTCAGCGTCTTGAGCACGTCAGTTCCCCGCGAGACGACGGCGATGCCTTCGTGAGTTTCGGGATCCATCGTATAAGTAACCCAGGTATCCGATGTGAAATCGGTGACGACCCCGACCCCCTTGTCCGTACAGAACCAGGCCTCGTCGGCGCTACGGCCTTTGACGGCGTTGATGAAGTCACTCGGCAGGCCGGTCTCCTGCGAATAGTAGCCCCGCCAGTGGCGGCCGTCGTAGCGGTTTCCTCCGAAGTAAGTGGAAACCCAGAGGATTCCGTCGATATAGCTGGTTCCGGTCGTGATCACGTGGACGATCCCGTCGTCGCGGTAGAGATCGATTTCCATCTCGCCGTCCGGGTCGAGGTAATCTTTCCAGGTTCCGCGAGCGACGTCGTATTCGAGCACACCGCTGCCCCAGACGCCGAGGTAGACCTTGCCGTCGTTGTAGGAGACGCCGTAGTTCCAGATCTCCTCCATCGGAGCATTCTTCTCGTTGAAGATGGTCCATTCTCCGGAGACGGTGTTATAGCGGCTGGCTCCGGCCGTCGTGGCGCACCAGACGTTGTCCCCTTCGAGCGCGACCCCATAGACGACGTCGTTGACGAGTCCGCTGTTCAACTGATGCCAGTGGTCGAATCGTCCCGCCGAGTAGCGGGCCAGACCTCCGCCGAAAAGGGCCAGCCAGACTTCACCGGTCTTTTCGTTGACGGCAATGCCCGCGACGACCTTCCAGGGCAGGCCGTCTTCCATCTTCCAGGTCTTCTTGACCTTCCCGGTCTGTTTGTCGATCACCGCCAGGCCATCCTCGGTGCCGACCCAGATTTCCGTCGAGGCCGCCGCCACCGAGAAGATGTGATCGTTCGGAAGACCCTCCTTCGTCGTGTATTGAACCCAATCGGTATAGACGTAGGGTAGTTCAGGTGCATCGACTGCCGGGGTATCCTCGACTCCAGCCGAAAGACCGGAACAGCTAAGCGCGCCGGCGGAGATCAAGCCGAGGAACCACCGCGTGGATTGCCTCAGTGTTGGTTGCATGTTGGATGTCCTTTCCTGTCCGCTGCATACGCTTCAGAACGTCTTGATGTACTCGATCAAATCGTTGAGCTGATCCTTGGTCAGATCGTTGGTCACACCGTGGCTGTCGTTCGGATTGTGTACCGTCCAGATTTCCTCGAGGGTCGGAGCGATTCCGTTGTGTAGATAGGGCGCGGAGTCGTAGATGTTGTTGAGGTGCGGAACATCGAACCGGACCTCGCGGTCGTACTGCATCCGCGTTCCGACGTCGAACTTCCGTCGGTTCGTATAGAGCGGTGGCGGATGACAGAAAACGCACTGCTGCTCCGGAAGCAGAAGCCGACCGTCGTTCGTCACGGTTCTTTCGAAGACCGCCCGTCCGCGGCGCTGGGCGGGAGTGAGTTCGGCTCCCAGGGGCCGGTATCGGTTGGGTGGTCGGGTGATGGTGGAAATGTAGAGATCGAGTGCCGACAGTTCTTCCGGTGTAAAAGGCTGAATCCGGGTGAAGAAGACAGCGAGGCGCGGACCGCACTGGCGTTGCAGGCTGGGGTTGGTACCTTCCCATTTGAAGGGAGCCGTATCGAGAATGCCCCGCAGCGTCCGGTTGTCGACCGGGCTGACGCCGACGCCGTCCGGTTCGATGTCATACGTGATTCCGTCCACATGGCCGTCGGGATGACAGGAGTGGCAAGAGAACTCGCGGTGGAACGTGATCTTGGCATTGTGGAAAAGCTGTTCACCCAGTCGGGCCTTCGTGATCTTCTTCGGTCCACCCAGATCGATCCGCTCGGTGGCTTCGAGTGACGCGACGTCGATCGTGGTGATCGAATCGTCAAGGCAGTTGGCGACGAACGCGGTCCGGCCGTCCGCACTGAAGACCACCCCCCGCGGGCTGTGGCGGGTCGGTATCCTCTTGACGATGAACTCGGTCGGAAATCCAAGGTGGTTGGGGATCACTTGTTTCCGCTCTGCATCCGACACGGACTGCAGAATGCCGACCAGCTTTGCGAGGTCGACGACCGCGACACGGTCGAGACTCGCACTGGTCACGAAAGCATACCGGCCATCGGGAGAAATGGCGACGCCGGCCGGATCCGGGAAGCACATGTCCGGCTCGTCGAGCAGAACCTGGTCGATCCGGCCGTCCTTCCAGGCGATACCCAGCCCGTTCGTGATCGTCCAGCCCTGCGCCAACCGGGTCATGGGTACCAGGTTCTTGGTACGAAGCAGCGTAAAGAGGGCGTAGTCTCCACTCGGGTGCCAGGTCACGCCCTGCAGCAGGTTGGTGCCGTCGACGGCGTAGCGATCATCGACGAGGTTCCGCTCTGTACCGACCACGGTCAGTTCCGAAACTGAGGATGTCCGGAACGGGACGAACCGCGAGAGGGAATTGGTGACCAGGAGCTGTTCTCCGTCGGGCGAGAGCGCCATCGACCAGGGATAACGGCTGGCGGTCAGCCGTTTGACTTCCTGAAGCGTCGAAGAGTCGAGAATGGAGATGCTGTCTTCCGACGAGTTGAGCACGTAGATCCGGTTCCCCTCCCGATTGGTGAGGAGTGCATGAGGTTCGTCGCCGACCGGTGCCGTCCGTGTCACGGTACGAGTCGTGGTGTCGATCTCCGAAAGGCTGTCGTCGAGCCGGTTCGTGACATACGCGAACCGACCGTCGGGGCTGAACGCGACATCATGAGGCTGTCCTCCTACCGGGATTTCGGCCACCTTGCGATGTGCCACGGCATCGATCACGATGACGGAATCGGAAGCCTCGCAGGTCACGTAGAGCTCCTTCCCGTCGGGTGACAGGGCCAGGTTCAGCGGATTCTTGTAGCGGACCTCCCGGACCACTTCCGGCGGGGCGTTGGGATGCGCGATCTTCTTCCAGGCTGCGGCGTAATCGAAGGGCTTCCCGTGGGCCTCGTCGTGGCAGGTGAGGCATTTCTCCCGATCGGCAATCTGAAGACCGGCCTGGGTGGCGGCGGTCCCGTCCCGCATCACGGCTTCTGCTTGATAGTCGCTCCCAGGGCCGTGACAAGCCTCGCATCCGACGCCCTCGTCGAGCGTGAAGGAGGGCAGCGCGCCGGAAAGATCGCCTCCTCCGGTCGTATGACATCGGAGACACTGTGGGCTCTCCTGGGGATTACCCTCGACTCCTGCTTCGCGGGCAACAGCATAGGCCTGTTCGGTCGCAAGGCGCCCAAAGGCTCCAGAATGCGCAGACAAGCGCCAACGGCTCCATTGAAATCCCATCGAGGCGGAGCGGTGGCAGGACCCGCAGGCGTGGGCTCCTACGAACTTGTGTCCGGCGGACCCCTCACTGGCCTGACCCGTCGGGATCTCGACGGTGGCCGTGGTGGGATTCTCCGGCATCGGATGGGCCAGGCGTTTCCAGGCTTCCTCCATATCCAGCTTCGGGAGCTTGTGCACGGCTACGTGAGAACCCTTCTCGTTGTGACACATCTGACAATCGGACAGCCGGATCTTGCGCAGACCGGCACGCATGGCCGCGTCGGGATTCTTCATCACCTCAGCGTCCATATATTCGCTGCCGGCCCCGTGACATTTCTCGCATTGGACACCGTCTTCGATCCGGAACCCGTCTTCGCGTTCCCAATCCTCGACCTCGGCTCCCGTGGCGTGACACCCGAGGCACATCGCGGACTCCTGCGGCTCCTGCGGAATTCCGCTCAGACGGGCGATCTCTTTGGCTTCGGGCTTGGACAGGACGGCGTAGGCGCGGGCGTGCTTCGAGACGATCCACTGGCTGAACTGATGCCCCATTCCCGGGCCGTCGTGACACTGACCGCAGGCCCGAGCTCCTACATAGATCGGTTCCTTCTGGCTCTGGCCCAGTGCCAAGCCGGTCAACAGAAGTGCGCCGCCAAGCATCAACTGCAGCAATCTGAGTCGCATGAGTCTTGATCTCCCTGGCTCACTGAGCGCCGCGAACCACCTCGAGGAACTGATTCGCCTTCACGTTTTCGAGCCGTTGTACCTCACCACCGGGCCAGCGGATCTCCACCGAATCGGCCTGCTCGGCCTGGCCCAGGCCGAAATGGAGCCGTGGGTCCATCTGCGACAGGTACCCGCGGACCGGAATCAGGTCTTCGATCATGGTCAGCGAGCCGGCGGTCACAGTGACGCGGGCACCGATTGCATCCCGTGACGGGCCGGTCAGGCGGGGCAGCACGGCGAGCCAGTGGTTGCGATTTCCTCCGTCATTGCGAAGGAGATTGGGCGTATTGTTCAGATTGACGACCAGGATGTCCAGGTCCCCGTCATTGTCGATATCCCCGAACGTCGAGCCCCGGCCCACCTTCTTGACACGAAAATAGTCACCCGAGCGGTCGGAGACGTCGGCAAAGACTCCGGCCCCCTCATTGCGCAGGAGGACGTCCTCCTCGGTGTACTCGTGATGGGCGTTGCCGTTCGACACGAACAGGTCGAGATAGCCGTCGTTGTCGTAGTCGAGCAGGAGTCCACCCCAGCCCGTGTACTGCCCGCAGGAGACGGCAACCTTCGAGTGAGTGGTCCAGTCTTCGAAGAACTCTCCCTGATTCATCAGGAGACTGCTGTACCCCATGTCCGGAATATAGATGTCCAGAAGATTGTTACGATCGATGTCTCCTGCGAAGGGGCCCATGGAGGAGACGCCCTGCCCGTGTTCGCCGAAGGCGAGTCCGAGGTTGAGTCCCTTTTCGACGAATGTGGCTTTGCCCGTGTTTTCGAAGTAGTAGTTCTCGGTGGCGTCGTTGGCCACGTAGATGTCGAGGTAGCCGTCGCCATTGAGATCGGCCACGGTAGCGCTCATGGCGCGACCGTTGTCTTTGTAGAGGCCGGCCTCTTTCGTGACGTCCGTGAACGTCCCGTCCCCGTTGTTGCGGTAAAGCGCGTCCGGTTCGGCACTATAACTGAGCGGACCCGGATAACCGGACGCCGCATAGTATGCACGGAACTTGCCGTCATCGTATTTAAGGTAGTTTGCTACGTAGACGTCCAGATGGCCGTCGTTGTCATAGTCGAACCAGGGTGCGGAAAGGCTCCAGCGGGCATCTGCAAGACCGCTGGCGGCGGACACGTCGGCAAAGGTGCCGTCTCCGTTATTGCGGTAGAGGACGTTCGGTCCGTAATTGAGGACATACAGATCCAGATCCCCGTCCGCATCGAAGTCCGCGGTCGAGCAGCCGAAACTCGGACTCGGGTCACCAACGCCGGCCCGATCCGTGACGTCCGAGAAGGTCCCGTCATGGTTGTTTCGGTAGAGGGCATTGAAGAGCTTCCCTCGCAGCTTTCGACCGCGGTTGTCGTTGATGGCTTTCTCCCAGGCGCCGTTGGGGAAGTAGATGTCCAGCCAGCCGTCTGCGTCATAGTCGAACAGACAGGCGCCGGCCCCGGTCCCCTCGACAATGTTCGTGAGGTCGAAGTCGCCATAGCTGTGTTTGAAGCGGATTCCGGACGGTTCCGTGATGTCGGTGAATACGGGGAGTGGTTCCGCCTGATCGGCTGCTGTTGCCGGTCCGGACATGGTCAGGACCAGGACCACCGGGAGCAGGACTCTGTTGCATGGAAGGCTCATTCGTTTGCTCCTGAAGGGGCGGGCGCAACTGCACGCCGGGCGGCATCTGCGACGCGGGAACTTCCCTGCGCTCCGAGGTCGATCCACTCGACGAACACGCGAAGCTGTGCGGGCTGCAACAGGGGGGACCCTCCGACAGGAATCCTCTCGGGATGGGCCGGAACGGGATCCCACGGTCGCGAGACGCTCCGACCGAGCAGATGCCAGATCAGGGGACTTGTCCGCGCTTCGCCGGGATGGATCCAGCGACCGCGCGTCGGATCATCGTCTGCACCCAGACCCTCGGCGAGCTTTGTATAGACCCGGGCCGAATATCCGGGCGTGCGCGGACCGGAGGCGGTCGGCTTCAGGTCGAGCCGGTTCGATTCGTTTCCGTGACAGGCTTCCGTTGCACAGCCGGAGGCGATGACCGGAAGGACGTCCCGGTCGAAATCCACGAAACGTCTCTGCGGTGCGGGAAGCGTGAGTCGCACCGGGGGCGTCTCGACGGCTTCGACGAGACGATTGGGAGGCGTGCGCTCGCCGTCCTCGTGACATCCGATACACCCGCGGGGTTCCTTGTTGCGTACCCAGATCCAGCCGCAGCTGCGCAGGGCCATTCCGCTCTGATCCAGCAGTTGGAGCTGAATCGGCAGATTGGCCGGAACCTCGAAGAAGAACGATCCGTCTTCGTGGATCGGAGCTTCCCCCAGGATCCGTCCGGGAAGGTAGGGGGATCCCACCGACGGGGGTGGATCGGACACATGCCGGGGAAGCCCTTCGATGACCCGAATCCGCCGGGCCGTCGGCGGTGCGAGCCAGGATGGGTCGGTCAAGTCGTTGATTCCGATATTGAGGGCATAGAACTGACCGTAAGGGTGAGCGTCGTTGACCACGCTCGAGCGGCCATCCGGTCGCGGTCGGGGGCGGAGTACATGACCCTGTAGGAGGTGTCGTGACGGGTCACTGTAGAGCGGCTCGAGCTTCGAGGTTTCAGGGTCGAACCGGAACAGGGCATACGGCTGCGAGGCGTTGTTTGCGCGCCAGGAGACCAGTAGCGAGCCGTCGGGAAGTGGCGACGGAGTGTGGAACAGGCCGTCGGAGGGTCCGGTCAGCGAGCGGTAGCTGTGGAGGTTCCTGCGCAGTTCGACGCGGCCTAGTTGCCCCCCGCCATCCGGCACCGTCTCGTTCGACTCGACGAACACTGCCAGCCCCTCTGAAGTCACCGCGGGCATCCGCTGCACCCGAAGCCCCTGTTCCGCGGTGAAGGCGGTGAGGTCGGTCCCATCGACGTTCATGGCGAAGATCCGCATCCGCCCCCGGCTTCCGAAACGGGGCAGGGAGCTTTGCCAGCTCGAAAAGAGGATCCGTCCGTCCCACATCAGGAAAGGATCGAGGTCCGCGGACGGATTGTAGGTGACACGCCGGATCTCGGATCCGTCGATCCGGCAGGAGTAGAGGTCGGTCGCGGGGCAGTCTCCTTTCTCATTCAACTCGCCCGCCGCATCGCTGACAAACAGGATCTGCAGCCAGGGCTCGTCCGCCGTAATGACATAGTAGTTCGATAGATATCGAGGCTGACGGCAATTCCCGGCCTCGCGGGTGATCTGCCGCAGATTCCGACCATCGACGTCGATCTCGAAGATGTTCCAGGCGTCTCCGGCATGACGCCGGCCGGCGAACAGAATATGGCGGGCGTCGAATGAGACATCCGGTTCGCAGGCGCTCTCAAAGCCGGCGCTCAGGACCTTCTTCTCTCCGGTTGGGTTCCAGCGGACCAGATGGGCGCCCGAGCACACGTCGGACCGCAGGGTCGCAGTCCGCTCGGGTCGGAGGCCCGAAAGCGAGGTTGGGGAAACTTCGACGAAGACCAGCGAATCTTGCCGTCCCTTGTCCGAGCCGAGCACAGACGGACAGGCTCCGATCGCCAGGATCAGAAGGAACCGGAAGAGCAGGCGATCGTGACGCTTCATTCGGGTACTCCGTTCAGGCACGAGGGAGAAGTCTCAGCAGCCATCGGAACGAGCGACGGTCGCTGCAGAATCGAGGTCATGCAGCCACCAAATCGACATCTTTTACTGTAGAAAACCGCGGGACAAAGTCGAGCACATCGATGACCCGAGTTCACTCCCGGTAATCCGACTACTTTTCTTTCTTGAGAATGGCGATCGCTTCGATTTCCACCAGCAGGTCTTCCCGACAGAGCCGCGCCTGGATGCCGACGCTGGCGGGAAGGGGATTCAGTTGGAGGTAATCGAAGAAGGTGGTGCGCACTCGATTGAATTCGTCGTAATCACGCTCGATGTCGCGGAGGTAGCAGGTGCACTTGACCACGTCCCGCCAAGTCGCCCCCTGGGCTGCCAGGAGTTCCGTAATGTTCCGGTAAGTCCTCCAGCACTGCGCTCGGAGATCTCCCTTGTGCACCGTATTGCCGACCTCATCGACACTGGCCGTGCCCGAGATGAAGATCAGCGCATAGGAGTCAAGCTCCAGACGAAGCCCCCGCGAAAAGGCGGACCCGTATTCAGAGGCCTCGTTGAGCACCGACGGGGCGCAGACAGCCTGGCGTTCGACCGATGAAAACCCGGGTTCGTGAGGCGCCTCGCGAAACGGCCGGACCGAGCCCGCTGTTGAAAGCAGTCCAAGTGCCATCAATTCCTGTCGCTCGGCCTTCGACAAATCTTCGAAATCTCCCAGAACGTTGTCTCGTACGCTTACCAAAGTACTCATGAACTGACCCTCCTCAAATGTCGTCGGGGCGACTGTGACGGACCGTGTCGAGTCCCCTAGAACAGATGGTGTTTGAAGCAGTGGAAGTAGTGAGGGATGGCTCGCCCGGTCCCTCGCGAAGGAAGATCCTGCAATTCCCCTTAATCAGGAACCGAGTTTTCCTCCAACGATCCAAAAAACTGTAAGTTCCCACCCGCCATTCCCGAGAGCACGATGGGTGCCACGCCGAAGCCGCCTTGATGTAATAGATGAAAGTATCTGAAAACAAGTTGGTTAGATAGGATCTGCCAGGGCCCTTCGAAAACCGGTCGAAATTTGAATCGTAATCTCTATGAAGTCGGTGAAGCGACGGAATTCGCCCGTTTCCGCCGGTTGGCTTGGTCCTATCCTCTCCGTAAAGCAAACGAAATGAGAGTGATAGGCGCTCGGGTCCGAAAGGGGTATAGACACCAACGGTAATACGTAATATTTGTGTCAATACAAAGGTAACCATTGATGTGAATCGGACCCCGCTGAGATCCAGGGAACCTGAATGTTGTCGCGTGCTCGACGGAATGACTTGTCGCAGGATCTCTCGATCGATATCATAGAGAATCTCCGATCTAACGCATTTATTTCAGCCAGCTAAGGAGGAGTCCAATGCCCAAGGACAAGAAACCTGAGCAGAATGGCTCCGGCCTGTCTCGCCGAGACTTTTTCAGGAGCGGCACGGCCGGTGCCGTCTCTGCCGCACTCATCTCGCAGCAAGCCGGACTCGCGAAAAGTGAGGCAGGAACGCAGATTTTGGGACCCGGCAAGGTCCCGATCCAGCTCAGCATCAACGGAAAGGTCCACCAGCTTGAAGTGGAGCCTCGGGTCACGTTGCTCGACACCCTTCGAGACGTTCTGGATCTGACCGGAACCAAAAAGGTGTGCGACCGTGGGACCTGTGGGGCCTGCACGGTTTTGATGGACGATAAACCGGTCTATGCTTGCTCGGTACTGGCCATCGAAGCCATGGGACATCAGATCGTCACGATCGAAGGGCTCGGAACACCGGAGGACATGCATCCCATGCAGCGGGCGTTCGTCGACAACGACGCCCAGCAGTGCGGTTTTTGCACGCCAGGATTCGTCGTGGCCTCCAAAGCGTTTCTCGATCGAAATCCCAACCCCTCGCTCGAAGAGATCGAGAAGGGGCTGGGGGGTAACTTCTGCCGCTGCGGGACCTATATGGGGATCCGGGATGCCATTCTGGAGGCGGCGGGGAAAGGAGGGCACCATGCCTGAGTACAGCTGGCCTTCAGAAGACCAACGCTGGTGGATAGGGCGCGAAACCCGACGTATCGATGGGCCGGTCAAGTCTACGGGCGCGGCTCAATATACGTACGACGTCAATCTCTACGGGCTCCTGCACGCCAAGATGCTGACCTGCCCTCACGCGCACGCTCGGATCGTGAGCATCGACACCTCGGCGGCCGAGCAGATGGACGGCGTCAGGGCAGTGCACGTGATCCAGGGTGCGGGCACGGAGATTCAGTGGGCCGCCGACGAGATCGCCTCCGTGGCTGCCGACACCGAAGAGCTTGCCCGTGATGCCCTGGCGGCGATCAAGGTGGAGTACGAAGTACTGTCTCATTTTCTCGATGCCGAAAAGAAGGATGCTGCGCCGAACGCCCAGGCAGCCCAGGCGGAGACGGTCGGCGAGCCGGACGCCGGAATGACCGGAGCCGACAAAGTCTCGGACGGCGACTACGGCCTCGCATTGATCTCTCACTGCTGCATGGAGGCCCACGGCACGACTGCCTACTGGGAAGACGACCAGCACCTTGTGGTGTATGAGTCGACTCAGGGCGTCAGTGTCATCCCCGGCCAGTTCGCCGAAGCCCTGGAGATTCCGGCAGCCAATGTCCGTGTCCTGTGCCACCACATGGGGGGTGGATTCGGCAGCAAGTTCAGCGCCGATCGCTGGGGCATCGAGTGTGCGCGACTTGCCAAGTTGACCAAGCGTCCGGTCAAGCTGATGCTGGATCGGGATGCCGAGTTGCAGGTGGCGGGCGGACGTCCGTCCGCCTACGCGAACGTCAAGGTCGGAGTCAAATCGACCGGCGAGATCGCAGCCTGGACGTCCGAGTCCTGGGGGACGGGTGGACCCGGCGGTGCCGGCAGTCCACCACTACCGTATGTCTTCGAGGTCCCGAACCGCAGGCACCAGCACACCTCGGTTCCGACCAATACCGGACCCTCGCGGGCCTGGAGAGCTCCCAACCATCCTCAGGCCTGCCTCATCACGATGGCTGCGCTCGAGGATGCCGCGGCGGCCATCGACATGGACCCGCTCGATTTCTTCCTCAAGAACATCCAGATGACGGGACAGCTCGCAGACTCCTACGCGGAAGAGTTGAAGCTGGGTGCGGATCTGATCGGGTGGAAGAATGCCTGGAAGCCCCGGGGCCAGAATGGAGACGGCCCCGTCAAACGCGGGCTTGGTCTGTCGCTTCATACCTGGGGCGGTCGTGGGCATCAGAGCAACTGTGAGCTCGTGATCAACCCTGATTCGTCGGTCGAGATCCGGCTCGGCAGCCAGGATCTCGGGACGGGAACGAGAACGGTCATCGCCACGGTCGTGGCAGACGCATTTGGATTGCAGCCAAAGGATATTACGGTTCGCATCGGCGACAGCCGGTTCCCCGCTTCCGGGGCCTCCGGCGGAAGCACAACCGTCGGTGGTGTCAGTTCTTCCTCACGCCGCGCGGCCCTGATGGCGCTTGATGCTCTGCTGCTCAGAATCGGCGAGGAACTGGATGCCAAGCCGGAGGAGCTCGAACTCGTCAATTACCGGGTCCAGGTCAGGAGCGACCCGAGCCGGTCAATGAGCTGGAAGACGGCCACCGGCCTTCTGGGTGCGACTCCGATCAGTGTGGTGGGCCGCAACCCCGGCCCAGGTAACCTGATCGACAGCGGTGTCGGAGGGATCCAGATGGCCGACGTCAGCGTCGACACCGAAACCGGACGAGTCCGCATCAACAAGATGGTGGCCGTCCAGGATTGCGGGCTGATCATCGATATCCTGACGGCGCGTAGCCAGGTCTACGGGGCCATGATAATGGGCATCACCTACTCGCTGATGGAAGAACGGGTTATGGATCCCATTACCGGACGTCTTCTCAATGACGACATGGAGTTCTACAAGCTCGCCGGCATCGGGGACATCGGCGATCTCGTCGTCCACATGATGACGGGTCCGGGCTACGACGAACGCGGTGTCATCGGCCTGGGAGAGCCGCCCGTCATTTCGCCCGGTGCGGCGATCTCCAACGCCGTGGCGAATGCCGTCGGCGTTCGTGTTCCCCACCTGCCATTGACCCCGGACCGGGTCCTGCAGGCGCTCGAGAAAGGAGGAGCAGCCTGATGAACACATTCGAATATGCGAGCCCGAACACGGTCGAAACTGCGGTCAAGCTACTTGGGTTGGATGCCGCGGTCCTGGCCGGTGGCACGGATCTGCTCAGCCTCATGAAGCAGGGGGTTGCCGCTCCGAAGCGCCTCGTCAATATCAAGTCGATCGCGGATCTCGAGGGGATCCAGGACAATGGCGACCAGGGAGTCCGGATCGGCGCGCTGGTAACGCTGGATGAGCTGATGAGCAACTCCCTCATCGGCGAGCGCTATCCGGCGCTCGTTCAGGCAGCCGACGGAGTACGCAGCCCGCAGCTGGAGAGCATGGGAACGGTGGGCGGTGACCTGTGCCAGCGTCCGCGCTGCTGGTACTACCGTCACGGCTATGGACTCCTGGCGATGCAGGATGGCAAGTCGATGGTGGTGAACGGGGACAACCGATACCATGCCATCCTCGGCAACTCCGGTCCTGCCTACTTTGTGAACCCTTCCACCCTGGCGCCTGCTCTGATTGCCTACGGGGCCAAGGTCGGTATCCAGGGAACCGGTGGCAGCCGCCAGGTGGCTGTCGCCGATTTCTTCAAGATCCCGACAGCAGAAGGCCAGAAGGAATATGATCTGGCCGACGATGAGATCGTTACCGGGATCCTGATCCCTCCAGCAGCCAACCGAAAGGCGGCCGTCTACGAGGTCCGCGAGCGGGAAGCCATGGACTGGCCGTTGGTCGTGGCAGTGGCCGTGCTGGAGATGAACGGCAATAACGTCCAGTCGGCCGAAGTAGTGCTCGGCCAGGTGGCTCCCAAGCCGTGGCCGGTTCCGGCGGCGGGCCAGGCGCTGACGGGCCAGTCCGTCAGCGTTCAGACCGCCGAGGCGGCCGGCGCCGCGGCTGTTCAGGGCGCGAAGCCGCTGAGCAAGAACGGCTATAAAGTGACCCTCGCAAGGGTGGCGGTCAAGCGGGCCGTCCTGAGGGCCGCAGGAATGGAGGTAACGTAATGGTCATGGAGAGAGTCGGCCGGGACATCTGCCGGCGCCTGCGATCCAAGGGAATGTTCATCGAGGCCGAGCCGGATCCGCGCATCCCGAACATGAGCGACGGTATCTACTGGTGTACACACACCATGAACTGCCTGGGACCTGACGGCAAAGTCGCCGACAAGCAAGGTTGCAAAGCAGGCCGCAGCTGCTTCGAATCCAGGTAAGGCAGGGTCAAGTCAATCCAGGCTGTCGGCCTGCCGGTTCGGCCGGGCCGCCGGGCCCGGCCCGGCTCCCAGTCGGACAGTTCAGGTAATGCTGCCTGGATTGCCATTCATTGCCCCGGATACCAGTTTGCGATCCGTACCTCGGTATCCGGGCTCACCTTCGCCTTGAACGCCTGCAGGTCGGTTCCCCGGTAGTGATACGGATAGACCACCTTGGGGTGGAACGCATTGACGCATCCCGCTGCCTCATCGGCTGTCATCGTGTAGGGGAGGTTCATGCAGAGGAACGCGACGTCGATGTCGTGGAGGGCTTGCATCTCCGGGGTGCATTCGGTGTCGCCGGAAATGTAGACTCGCTGTGAGCCCATTGTCAGCACGTAGCCGTTGCCTTCCCCTTTGGGGTGATACAGTCGGCCTGGAGACGGCCCGCGCTGGATGTTATAGGCCGGCACGGCCTCGATCCCGATGCCTAGAACCTCGGTCTTTTCACCATTTCGCAGAATCCGGGCCTGAGTCACCTGTTCCTGGACAGCCATTGGACCGATGAGGATGGTATTCTCCTTGCTCGATTCTGCGATTTGGCCTAAATCAAGATGATCACCATGTGTGTGAGTGATCAGAATCAGGTCGGCTTTGGGCTGACCTGAGAAATCTCCGCGGCCCCAGGGATCCACGTAGACGACATGACCCTCCCATTCGAGGATCAGGGACGCATGGGTGATCGGAACGATTTCAATGTCCCCGGCCGTATCCGCAGGAGCCGTCAGGGCGGTGAGAAGCAATGGGACCCAGGTCAAGGCGATCATACGCAACCTCCAAGTTGATTTGGTCGGTGCCTCACTCTCGAGGGAGACAACCGGAAAGCGAAGCGCAACTCCTATCATTCCAGGCATTCGCCGCCGGTTTGTCAACTCGCTCGGCCCGGGGACCCGCCACGACGTCGGAGGAAGCACCGCCATGCTTCGGACATTTGACAACGATGGCTCGGCTACCGGAGAATAGCGCCTTCACTTCGCGCAAGGCCCCATCGTCTAGAGGACTAGGACGCCGGCCTCTCACGCCGGTAACACGGGTTCGAATCCCGTTGGGGCTATACCCCTGCTGAAATCGAATGGGGGCGACCTAGTCGGTCAGGGCCTGGTAGACCAGAGTCTTGAGTTTGACCTGAATCTCCGTGTCACAGGGCTGGCGGTGCGTCATCAGGAGGATGACGAGATTCTCACTCGGATCAATCCGGAAGTAAGTCGAGGCGGCACCGTCCCAGCCGAAGTCTCCGACCGAGCCGACGGTCAGACTCTTCGCGATGTCGGTCAGCACGCTCATGGCAAAGCCGTAACCGTGGCCCTGGAGCTTCTCCCAGGGGGCCGTCACACCGTCCGGCAGCTGATTCATGCTCATCAGCTCGATCGTCTTCGGGCCGAGGATCCGGACTCCTTCAAGTTCGCCACCATTGGCCAGCATCTGGGCGAATCGGAGATAGTCGGAGGCAGTCGAGACGAGACCACCTCCTCCCGAGTAGAGGTGCTTGTTTTCGGGTGAGTAGGACGAAAAGGCGTTCGGAAGGGGTTCCAGCCGGCCCTCCTCCGTAAAGCGGTAGCAGTTGGTGAACCGATTCACCTTGTCGGCTGGAACTGAAAACGCAGTGTCCCGCATATCCAGCGGTTCAAAGATCCGCTGCCGGAAGAAGTCGGCCAGGGTCTGTCCGGACCAGATCTCCACCAGACGGCCGAGAACGTCGATGGCCACGCTGTATTTCCATTGAGCGCCCGGATCGAAGTAAAGCGGAAGCCTGGTCAACTTGTCGACCATTTGCTCGAGCGTCGTGTCCGGGTCGAAGAGATTGGCTTCCCGGTAAGCCTGACTGACAGGATCATCTTCCCAGCCGTAGCCCAGACCCGAGGTCTGTCGCAAAAGGTCACGGATGGTGATCTCTCGGGAGGGTTCGGTCGACTCGGCGGAACCCTCGGGGCGGTAGACCTTGACGTTCTTGAACGATGGAATGTACTTCGACACCGGCTCGTCGAGCATGAACTTCCCTTCTTCGAAGAGGATCATGACAGCCGTTGCCGTGACCGGTTTCGTCATCGAGTAGATACGGAAGATCGAATCCTGGGCGACCGGTTTTCGGGTCTGTATGTCCGCATACCCGAAAGACTCGAAGTAGACGAGCTGGCCACCCCTGGCGACTGCGACGGTCATGCCGGGGAAGATGCCCCGTTTGATATAGTCCTCCATGACCGGTTCGATTCGCTCGAGGCGGTGGGTGGAGAGGCCCTCCATCTCCGGACTGGTCCTGGGAAGCCCCTGGGAGAGAAGGGCGGGGGACTGCACAACGAGGGTGGCAACGGCTAGAATCAAGGCTCGCATCGAACGCTCCTTCGGTATTCGGAGGTTGGGGGACCGTGTGGCACGAACGGCTGTCACTGCGGGAGATTCTAGAAGGAGGCCCCGCCGGGATCAAGAACGACGTGCCGAATATACTCCAGCGAAGGGATGAGGACATGGCCGACTCAGGCGACAGAACGATGAAAAGAATGCTCAACGCTCATGTTATCTTTTCGCCGACGAAGTTCAATGGAACGGCACCGTCAATCTCATCGATATGACCGGTCTCGTGAAGGTAACGGTGTCCGGCAGGATCTCAGCCACCGTCCTTCAGAGCCGGCTTGGGCAGTTCGCGACCCTGCCGGTCATTCCCCTCGAATAGCTGGCCACCTGCGACTTCCCGGAATTGGTCCCAGACTCGGGTCAGAATCCTGTCTTCTCAGTACCTTACGATCGAGATACGTGCGTGTCACCAATTTCACCTGATGGGCAACTGGAAATTCGTTCGGCCTTCGATCGCGGGGACACCTACCGAGTCCACCAGTCGACCATTGACCACGTAGTTGTAGAAGAATGAGACGGCCAGGTCTCCCGGCACCGATTCGCCGGCGCCTGACAATTCCAGATAGCCTGCGGCGAGGGGTTCCTCGCTGGTCAGAATGAACTTGCGCGTCGAATTCGCGGGCAGCTCAATCGCGAACCTGGAATCCTGCCCCCTCGAGTCTCCACTTTCGAGGACGGTCACGTTCCAGGGTTCCTGGTTGTGCTGGAAGGTCCGCATGCTGCCGGTCCAGGGCGTATCGGCCTTGTTGCTGACCAGCATGATGCATCGGTAGCCTCCTCCCAGAGCGAGCTGGGGAAAAAACGGCAGGCTCCGCATTGCCGGACAGGAACCCGGCCAGCGCGTAGACCAGGGCCGCCTGCCAGTTGATGGCGATCTCGTTGGTCTGATAGCTCGCCTCGACGTCGTGCCAATCGAGCGCATTTTGTTGAGCACCCCCCACTAGATACCCGGGCCAGGGATTGTCAATCCCGTCCGCTCCCGAGCGCCGGTCATGGGGATGAAGCGGAGGTTCGACGCCGAGGCCGGTCACGAAGGACCTTCGATAGTAGTTACGTCCGAACAGATGCGCGATAGCGTCCAGGGCCGTGGTTCGGTACTCCGGCTTGGGATCGATCCGGTAGGCGCTTTGCAACAGCAGTGTCTGACGCGCCACGCCGCCGTTGCAGCCCCAATAGTACGAGCTGCCGAGAGGGCGGGCATAGGCATTGGACTGGGCGGTCTGGACGATCTGGTCGGCGGCCGACGTGAGGGTGGCCCTGAGGGTGCTGACGATCGTTTGGTTGCGGCCGGGGCGGCTCGATTCCAGATAGGTCAGGAATCCCAGGTTTCGGACGTTTCCCCAGTCGAAGTCGACGTTGAAGTTGCGACCGGCGGCCGTGCGGCTTTCGAAATCGGCCAGCACCTCGGCGTCTCCGGTCGTCTCCCAAAGCTCGGCAGCCGCCCAGAGGCGGTCGTCCGAATCACCCGTCGTATAGCCGCCCGTGCTGAAATCCGAAAGGTCCGGATCCTTGTTGGCGGGATGCTCCTTGAGGAAGTCGTAACTCGTCCGGGCCGCGGCCAGGCAGCGATCGGCATAGGCCGGGTCGTAGGGACGGAACAAGCGGGCGGCGGTGGACATGATGGCCACGAAGTCCGCCGTGGCGGCCGAGCTCCAGTCGGTGAAGAATCGCTCCGAGTGATCGTTCTGAGGCATGATGAAAGCCGAGAAACCGTGGGCCGTCAGCTTGTGCGAGACCTTGCCGCTGCCGTCCGCGAGTTGCATCTTCAGCAGCCAGTCCAGTTCCCACTCGAGTTCCTCGAGAAAGTCGGGAAGGCCCGGGGCCGTTTCCGGCAGATCCAGTCGGACTGCTTCGATTCTGCTCTGGTAGTGCTCCCAGGCCTTGAACAGCAGGCCCATCGTCACGCCCGCATTGACCACGTATTTCCCGTAGTCGCCGGCGTCGTGCCATCCCTGCGTGCCGTCGCGCCGGGTGTGCTCGCCCGTCGTGTAGTCCTGCCACCCGTCGTTGAGATGGCAAGCCTGCGTCTCATAGTGGTCCGGCCCAAACCAGCCGCTGACCGCCGTGCCGCAGCGCCAGAGGTAAAAGCCGCGCATCACCGTGTAGAAGGCGAAGTCATAGGCATCTTCGCCGATCGGGAACGTGGGTGTCCGACCGACGCCCTCCACCGAAAGATAGTACTGTCCCGGCTCGGTGACCGAAGAAAAGTCGGCCGTCCACAGATCCTCGTTCGTGTCGGAGCTATGCGTCGGTCCCGTCGCGGCACCTGCGAAGACCGTCGAGTCATCGGAAACCTTCCGCAGCGTGAAGCCAGAGGCTTGGGCGGCAATGGAAGCCTTTTTCGGCATATCAGGGAGGAACCCGAGAGAATTGAAGCGAATATCCGAGTCGGCGCCCAAGGCCGCCGAAAGCATCACTGAAATGAATACGGTCGGCAGCAATATGGCTGACCAGAGACCGAGCCGCCGCCCGGGTCGATTTCGCAGACTGTCAATACACATAGAAACCTCACAGGGGAAAACCGCGTCATCGCTGAACATAGGGATGCTCCTGCTGACAATCCTAACATTTGCTTGGGGTCTCCTCTCCGATGGAGGCAGGTTTTGCGGCGATGTGAGAGAATGAGCGCGTCGGCTGTCTCGGGCGAATCTCATAGGGACGGACGACGGACGGCTCTCCTGTAACAGGTCCAGGTCTCTGGACGTTGACAGGTCATAACCTGCCAACGTTGGGAGCCGCTTCGGGTGTGCAGCGGGAGCGCTGGTTTGTGAGTCCCGCCGGTCGTGGCTTCACGGCCGCCTCGACATCCAATTGCTTACTGCGGCATGGCAGCAAAATGTGGTCTTCGGATCGGAGGATGTGCGCCGCTTTACGTCCGTGTAACCTATCGGGAATACGGGCGTTCGGAAACGAACAGACGATGCTTCGAGTCCTGCTTTTCTGGGGAGTCATTGTGGCCTGCACCTGCGTTGTTTCGACACGGGCGCAGGATGCGTCCGAGTCGAAGCCGAAGCCGATGAGCGAGGCGAGGGCCCTGACCATTCTGAACGATTCTCCCTGGGCCCGTCAGCAGACCTCCACGCGGCTCATTGAGGGAGTCGGCAGCGGTGAGTACGGTGAAAAGGAGATCTTCAGTCGCTACTACGTTCGCATCCTCTCCGCAGCGCCGGTGAGGCAGGCATTCGAACGAATGTGGAGCCTCATGCGGCAGGAGTCCACGGCCTCGGAAGGCCAAACGCAGGCGGCCCGGAGGGTCTGGAGCAGCATCGACCCCGGCTTCATCGTCATCGCCGTGGCCTTCCGCTCGAATGAGCCGGAGATGCAGCGAAATGTCGACAGGACGATGCGCTCCCAGACTCTTGATACGCTGCGCAACAGGGCCTACCTGTCCACGTCGGCCTTCCCTCAGCTTCGGCCCGTCGCCTACTTTCCGCCAATCGAGCCCGCCGTCGGCGCCGAGTTCATCTTTCCCCGGTTTATCGATGGCGTCGAGGTGATCTCCGAGGCGGACGACAGCTTTACCTTCGAGTTCAATCTGCCGACGCGTGGACCTGATCTGAGGGTCACGTTTCCGGTCACGCCCGAGATTCTGGCAGGGAACCGCCCGGCGGCCTCGTCGACCTCTAAGGGCGGAGGCAAGATCTCCGAATTCCGGGTCAGAGCGGGTGGGAATGCCGGCTCCCTTGATCTCGAATCGAGCCGACTGGCGGCTCTGACGAACCAGTTTCCTCAGCAGTCGACGACCAGGATCTTCCATGGCTCGCTCTACGAGTTCCACCGGAACGACAATTTCGATGCCCGGAATTTCTTCGATCCGGTTGGGAAGCCGTTGCCCGAGTACAAGCGAAATCAGTTCGGGTTGAGCATGAATCTGAACCTCGGACCGAATTTCAGCCTGTTTGGGTCGTATGACGGTCTGCGGATCAATCAGGGGTCGACCCTCGTGTCTCACGTTCCGAGCGAGGCGATGAAGCGAGGCGATTTCGGCCGACTCCTCGATCTCGCTGTACCGGTCGTCATCCGAGATCCCGACACGGGAGTTCCCTTTCCGGAAAACCGGATCCCGGCCGATCGGATCGACCCGGTAGCGGCCCGGCTGCTTCCCCTGCTTCCCGATCCGAACCGCGCGGAGGAGGTGCGCAATTTCGTCAACGGCCAACCCGTGCTGGTCAATCACGATGCGATCAACCTGCGTGCGGACCTCGCGTTGAACGACATCAGCCAGTTGACCGCCCAGTACGCGATGGACCTGGGAGAGGAGACGGCGGTCCATGCGCTGCCCTCGTTCGGCTCCCGAGCGACGGAAGACGACTACGACGCTTCGGCCGCCTACACGCGGGTCTTCAGTGAGACCACGACCGCTCAGTGGCGGTTTCGATACCGACGCAATCTGGATAGCATCGTTCCCCGGCAGGACCGCGCGGCGGGGCTGGTCGAATCACTTGGGATTGCAGGGGTAGGTGTCACCACACCGGAAGACGAGGGGTATCCGGTCTTCGATCTGGCCGGCTATCCGGAGTTTGGGGATGCCGAGTTGCCACAGAACGAAGTGCGCAACCGGGGTTCCGTGGAGTCGAATCTGACGGTCGTACGTGGCGATCACGTTCTGCATTTCGACGCCGAGGCAGGGCTGCGACAGATCAATGACAGCCGTTCCTCCAGCCTGGAACGGGGTTCGTTTGGCTTCAGCGGGACTTACACAGGAGACGCTTTTGCGGACTTTCTGCTGGGTCGGGCCGACCGCGCATTGCGGGCGATCGGATCCTCGCGGCAGGACTTGAGAAGAAAGCACTTTCGGGTCGGTATGGTCGATGAGTGGAGGATCGATCGGAGGCTCAGTCTCCGACTCGGTCTCGATTATCTGTACTTTCAGCCTTACCACAGCATACGGAACAACCTCTCGGTCTTTCGGCCCCTGCGCGTGGAGACTCCACCGAGCGGAGAACTGATCGATCTGGAAAAGGACGGAGCGGCATCGGCGCAGACCGTCGTGCAACCGGACCGCAATGATTTCTCGCCGGAGATCGGGCTGGCCTATCGGCCGTTAGAGAGTGGGAGGGCCATCGTGCGGGCTTCCTACGGCCTCCACTATGATCCGTTTCCTTCCTGGATCTTCGAGAATTTCATGGGGCGCAATTATCCCTACTACTACCACCAGGAGTCGCAGGCATCGGTCGACAGCGCGGGACTCAACCTGTCGACTCCGTTCAACACGACAACCGCCACGGAGCTTGCGATCCAGGACATCTCGCCCCGACTACGCACGCCTTACAGCCAACGCTGGCGCCTCGAACTGGAGCACTCGCTGTCGAATGATTGGAGTTTCAACATCGAGTATTTCGGGCGGCGCGGGGTCCACGAACTTCGGATCATACCGGGCAACGTTCCCCTGCCCGATCCGGGTCCGATTCAGCCCCGCAGACCGAATACGGACTACGGTCAGTTTTCGATCGTATCCGGTGGCGGTTCGTCGATTCAGCACCGCTTGGGCGCCGAGATCCGGCGGCGGTTTGCCCGAGGGCTTTCCTTCCAGGCCGAGTTCGACTGGGGCCGCCGCTTTGACGACGACTTCGAGGGCGATCCGTCGAATCCCCGCAACCTCCGCGCCGAATGGGCTCCGACCGGCTGGTATGAAGAAAAGCGTTTGAACGTGCACTTCATCGTCGATCTGCCCTTCGGCCCAGGCCGTCGTTTCGGTGGAAATCCCTTCGTGGACGCGGTTCTCGGCGGATGGAGACTCTCAGGTATCGGACAGATCGAGAGCGGAGACCCGTTCACGGTGGTACTGCCGGGCGATCCCAACAACGACGGGTTGTTCAACGACCGGCCGGACGGCCTGGGCCCGGCCCGGCTGTCTGCCTCGGATCGCAGCATCGATCACTGGTTCGATACGGGTGCTTTCGCCGCTCCCGAACCCTACACTTTCGGAAACCTGGGTCGCAATACGGTGCTCGGGCCGGGCTACCACAACTGGGACCTGAGTCTGATCAAGGATATCCAGGTCTCGAACGATCAGCGGGTCGAGTTCCGGTTTGCCTTCTTCAACGCCTTCAACCACCCCAACTTCGAGAATCCCGATCCTACCTTTGGAACGGTCTCCTTCGGAGTCATCTCGGGAGCCCGCCGGGCACGGGAGATCGAGATCGCCGTGAAATATTCGTTCTAGAATTCTGATGATACGCCCTCTCCTGTTCCATGGCTCGTGGGGACCGTAGGGGTCCTGAGAAGGACGCGGGTGTCAGGGTCGGGCGGGTCCAAATCCCGTGACCACGTACGTTCCGCTGCGGGAATCTTCCCGGAGGCCGATGAGATGCTGCTTTTCTGCGGTTTCCAGGAGCTCCGAGAAGGTGCGGAATCCATAACGGGACTCTGTGAACGCCGGATTCTTACGCTTCATCGTCTGTTTGACCAGCGAGGAGTGCAGAACGTCGATGTTCTCTCTCATCAGCGCATTTACGGTATCGATCAGGAGCTGAAAGGCGGGTCGGCTTTCCTTCGGGATCTTGGCGGTCAGACGAGGGGGCTTGCTGGCACCTCCGGCCAGATCGTCATAGAAAATGAATTCATCGCAGTTTTCGATCAGAAGAGCAGAGGCCGAGTCCTTCGTGGCCAGTCCGATGACGTACTTGCCGTTCTCCTTGAGTTTCGACACAAGCGGTGAAAAATCGCTGTCACCGGAGACCAGCGCGAAGATGCTGATGTGTGATTTGTTGTAGCACAAGTCCATTGCATCGACACACATCCGAATGTCCGCCGAGTTCTTGCCCGTCTGAGACCGTTTAGGGATATCAATGATCTCGAAAGCCGCGTTGTGCAGTTCCTGCTTCTGATCGGCGAACCGACTCCAGTCACAATAGGCTTTCTTGACGACGATTTTGCCCTTTTCGACCAGGCGTTCGAGTACCAGGTCGACCTGAAATTTCGCTCGGGACCGGCTCTTCTCGAATCCGATGGCAAGGTTTTCGAAATCAAGGAATACTGCCAGTGTTTGCTCCTTTTCGGCCACGCTGCCAGCCTAACACAGTCGGAGAATCGTGTGTACTAGGAACCCCACGTGTCCGCCGAAGCTGCCTGGGAGATCTGACGCCGACGACTGTTGAGGGACGGAAGGGAAGGCCGGCGGTTGTTATAATGGCATCATACCCTCTCGACGGATCGGACGGTTCAGCCTGGGCTCGACCAATGCTCGAAGCCGCTGTCTCGACCTGAAGGCATGAGGAATGGAGCCCTCCAAATGGTTCTTTATGACACACTTTCGAGGTCCAAGCGGCCGTTGACGGTCGGCGATCACGGGGTCAGCGTCTACGTTTGCGGGATCACGCCCTATGACAGTACTCATCTCGGGCATGCGGTCACCTATTGTGCCTCCGACGTTCTGATTCGGCTTCTCGAGAGGCTCGGTTACGACGTGACCTACGTCCAGAACCTGACCGACATCGATGATGCTATTTTGCGGGCCGCGTCCGAACGGAAAGATGACTGGCGGGCACTGGGTGAGCGATGGTCCGAATACTACATCGAAGACATGCAGACCTTGAACGTGCTTCCACCGGACCACTTCCCACGCGCCACCGAGCACATTCCTCAGATGCAGGAGGTGATTGCAGGTCTGCTCGAACAGAAGGTCGCGTACGAATCCGAAGGGGCGGTCTACTTTTCGGTGGACGCCTGGAAGGAGTATGGCAAGCTGAGCCGGCTCGACCGGTCTCAGATGTTGCCGGTGGCCAATGAACACGGCAACGATCCCGACGATCCGAGAAAACGGGATCCTCTCGATTTCGCACTCTGGAAGGCGGAGAAGCCGGGCGAACCGTCCTGGGAGAGTCCCTGGGGGCCGGGACGACCTGGATGGCACATCGAATGCTCCACCATGGCGAGCACCTACCTCGGCTCCACGGTGGACATCCACGGGGGTGGATCCGATCTGCAGTTTCCTCACCACGAGAGCGAAATTGCGCAATCGACCTGTGCGTCCGGCAAGCCTTTCGCTCGATTCTGGTTTCACACGGGGATGCTGCGTCACGAAGGAGAGAAGATGAGCAAGTCGGTCGGGAACCTCGTCATGGTGCGCGATCTGCTCGAGAGCCATTCGCCGGATGCGGTCCGACTGTATCTCGCTCGACATCACTATCGGGAGTCCTGGGAACACGACGTTACCGAGTTGGACCGGGCGCAGAAGCTGGCGGAGAAGCTCGCATCGGCTGTGAGCGCCGAGACCGACACATCCGGTGAGAGTGTGTACGATCCGGCTGAGGACAGGTCGTTCTGCTACCGGATGCTCGAGGACGATCTTCAGGTTCCGGCTGTGATCACGCGCCTGGAAGCAGTCGCTGAGAAAGTCCTAGAAGGAGGTGCGGAGCGAATCGATGTCTCCGCCGGTCGCCGAGCCATCCGCGAGTTGGCCGACATTCTGGGGCTGCGGCTGGACAGACGGGAACCGGACCGACGTGTCGTCGACGGCTGGGGGCGCTTACTTTGACCGCCTCCGCCCGGGGCGGCGGTCTAATCAGCGAAAAGACACGAATTGACGGGAGCCTCGGGATCGACCGTTCGCAGTGCGCGCCGGAACGAGATTCTGCGGCCCGAGTGCCGGTGAAAGTCGAGCATCTGCTCCATCGCATCGGGGGCAAACTGTGACCGATACTGCGAAATCGCCTGGATGGACCGATCGAGCTCCTCTTCACTGACCTCGACGATCGTGTTCACGAAACGGTCGGCAACCCAGGCGAGCTCGCGCCCCGAAGCCTCGAGGAGTCTCCGTGCCCGTTCCTCTGTGAAGACCAGGTAGTAGAGACGGATGTTCGAATCCTTTTCCTTCTGAAGCAGCTCGGTGACCAGGCAGCTCATACCGCGGTGATCCGGATGTCCGGTGATACCGTCGGGTCCAAAGGTGAGGACGATGTCCGGCCTTCGGGCCTGGAGGATGTCGTGGAGACGAACCTTCAGCTCGGCCTGCTTCGGTCCCAGGATCTCCTTGTCGACGAAATCGAGGATCGTGGGGGCTTCGATCTCGAGGATCTCGCAGGAACGCCGTAATTCCTCCCGGCGGACATTCGCAAGCACCGAGGCATCCGTGATCCCGGTATGTGATCGGAACCCTTTCTGGCCGGGTGTCGCGCAGACGAGATGAACCGCCGCACCCCGCACGGCGTAGTGTGTCAACACGGCTCCCAGGCCCATATCGTCATCGGGATGAGCGGTAACAGCGAGAATTGTCTTGCCTTCGAAATTAGCCAACGGTGGTGACCTCCTGGATTTTACTGTAGCGCAACACACGAAACGCAGTAGAGACGGGGTCGGAGGTTCTGCGGGTCGGGTTCCGGGCCCAGGGGTTCCGGGGAGCAGGGTGTGCAAAGCTCCAGGACCTTGACTCTCTTCGGAACCCGAAACGACGGGCAATCGCCAGCCGTCAACGGGAAACCAGGGCCGCAACGGAGCTCGATGGGAGCAGGATTCCCGCTGCATCGGTCCGGGTGTCGGGATCCGAAGCGAGTTCAATCTCCCTTCTGACTCCTCCCGGCCAGGAAATGGGCTGAGCCGAGGCCCCGAAGTTACAGACAACTGTGATTCGGCCGCGCGTCATGACGAGCCATGCCGCCTCTTCGTCGAACTCGACGTGGACTGCCTGGAGTTGACCGTCGGTCAGCTCCGGAAAGCGCCTTCGCAGGCGGATCAGAGCGCGATACCAGTCCAACAGTTCAGAATGTGGGCGCTCGGTCCGCTCGCTCCAGCGCAGAATCGAACGCTCGAAGGTCTCCGGAGACTGGGGATCCGGGACATCCTTCGGATCCCAGCCGAACGAAACGAACTCGCGCCGCCTTCCTTTCCGGACTGCTTCGGCGAGCTCCGGCTCCTGGTGATCCGTAAAATACTGGAAGGGCGATGAGGCCGCCCATTCCTCGCCCTGGAACAGGAGCGGGACGAAGGGAGAGGTCAACACCAGGGCTACCCCGATCTTGAGCCGGCCCGGCTCGACCAGATGGCCGACACGCTCCCCGACGGCGCGGTTGCCGACCTGATCGTGATTCTGCAGGCAACCCAGGAAGCGGTGTGCTGAGAGTCCCTCGAACGGCCTGCCGTGACAACGTCGGCGGTAGCCCGAATAGCCGCCGTCGAGGACCAGTCCCTCCGACAGGACTTTGGCGATGTCGGCGAGCGATCCGAAATCGCTGTAATAACCCCGGCACTCGCCCGTCAGCGCGGCGTGCAATGCATGATGGAAGTCTTCGTTCCACTGGGCGTCGATGCCGTAGCCGCCTGCCTCTACAGAGCGGACGATTCTCGGATCATTCAGATCGCTCTCGGCAACGAGGACCAGCTGACGGCCCACGTGGGCTTCGAGCTCGCGGACCTCCTCTGAGAGCTGTTCGAGAAAGTGGACCGCCGAGCGGTCCAGGATGGCGTGAACGGCGTCGATCCGCAGCCCGTCCATGTGAAAGTCAAGGAGCCAGGTGAGAGCATTGTCGATGAAGAAGCGTCGGACTTCGTTGCTTTCGGCTCCGTCCAGATTGACGGCATCGCCCCAGGGAGTTGAGTAGCGCTCGGTGAAATAGGGTCCGAATTTGTCGAGGTAGTTTCCGGACGGTCCCAGGTGGTTGTAAACGACATCGAGGAGCACGGCGAGATGCTTCGAGTGACAGGCGTCCACGAGCCGTTTGAGTCCTTCGGGACCTCCGTAGGCGTGATGAGCCGCAAACAGGTCGACTCCGTCGTAGCCCCATCCTCGCGAACCGGGGAACTCGTTGACCGGCATGAGCTCGACATGGGTGACTCCGAGCTCGACGAGGTGATCGAGGTGCTCGATCGCCGCATCGAAAGTGCCTTCCCTCGTGAACGTCCCGACGTGCAGCTCGTAGACGATCGCGGAGGAGAGGGGAGGAGCCTGCCAACCGGCGTCATTCCAGTCGAAGCGTGCATGTTCCAGCCATCGAGAAGGTCCGTGGACACCCTCCGGCTGCCAGGCCGAGCGGGGGTCCGGAAAGGGACCGTCCCCGTCGAGCCGGAAGGCATAGTCCGCACCGTGGGAAAGCCAGGGAACATCGACGGCATACCACCCGTTCGCGTCCTCTCGCAGGGGGATGCGACCGTTTCCCTCGATCTCCACGGTTTCGGCCCGGGGTGCCCAGACGCGTACTTCAGTCATTCCATCCATTCCTTTCGAACCAGGAGAGCCACGGGAAATCGGGACAGGAGTCGATCCATTCGAACCTCGTCTCCCCTCCATTCCTCGCCACCCAGCAGATCTGTCCACGATCCCCGGGGGAGCTCGAGGATCGTGTCGGTCCAGTCGTCGGCGAGACCCAGCACGAGTCGCGGCACTATCGTGACGGCGCCATCACCACGCAGGAAGGCAACGACATGGTCCGACTTCGTTCCTCGGGCGATGAGAGGAGCATAGCTCCCCTCGGAGCCGAAGACCTCCGGGTGCGCTTTTCGAAACTGGAGCGTCTGTCGAATGATCCAGAGCTTGGGCAACCCGGCATCCATGCCGCCGAGGATCTCGTCGACGGCGAGATCGGACAGTTGTGCAAGCCGGTGCCGACGCAGTTCGAAATCGACCGGTCTCCGATTATCAGGATCGACGAGGCTGAGATCCCAGATCTCCGATCCCTGGTAAAGATCGGGGATCCCGGGAGCCGTGAGCTTGAGCAGAAGCTGAGCCAGACTATTCACCCGCCCCGGAGCCCTGAGAGGTTCCACGAACTCCTCCAACTCATGCCGGAATGCTTTATCGGCAAGCACCGAACCGACGAATTGTCGGAGATCCCGCTCATAGGTCTCGTTCTGCTGGGTCCAGGACGTGTGCTGTTTGGCTTCCCGCGCGGCCTTCTCCAGGTAGGCGGCCAGGCGCTCCTCGCCGATCGGCCAGGCGCCGACGAGAGTCTGGTAGAAGAGGTACTCCAGATTGCGATCAGGAGCCCCGTTCGTTCGATGACCCTCCGTGATTTCCGACCAGCGGCGGACGGTCTGCGACCAGTCGTCCGGAATCTCGGAGAGCAGGGCGAGTCGGGCCCGGACGTCTTCGCTCCGTTTCGTGTCGTGAGTCGACGTCGCCAGTAGCGAACGAGGATGCTCGTCGAGTGTCCGCGTGCAGCCGTCGTGGAATTCGTTGACGGGAGTACCAAACTGAGCCGGATCGCCTCCCACCTCGTTCAGGCATATGAGTCTGTGAAATCGGTAGAATGCCGTGTCTTCGAGGCCCTTGGCCATAGCGGCGCCCGTGAGCTGCTGAAAGCGCATGGCCAGTTCTCCTTCCTGTGAGCCGGTCACTTCGAGGAGCAGAAGACGTCGAAGGAAGTGAAACAGTTCGGGATCCAGATCCGGTCTCTCGGAGGTCGCCAGCTCGACGGCATCCGTAACGTAACGCCGGTCCGTCTCGGAAACGAGCCCGGCCTGGGCCCGAACGTAGGAGCGATAGACCGGAAAGCAGGCGGCGGTTTCGAGCAGTGCTTCGCGAAGGGCGTATCGTGTGTAATCCCGGTGACGTCGGTGCCGCTCGCAGATGTCGATGAAAAGTGCGGTCAGACGGTTGAGCTCGCTTCCCAGCAGCTCGTTCAGCACGAGGCGCTTGCAGCTGCGCCGGAGGGCAGGGAAATCGGTCGACTCGCCCGTGAAATCCGCATAGAACCGGGTCATCGCGTCCTCGCCCCGGGGATCGACGAACAGTCCACCCACCAGATTCAGAAAGTCGTACCCTGTTGTGCCCTCCACCGGCCAGTCTGCGGGCAGCCGCTCGCCGCGGGAGAGGATCTTTTCCGCGACGATCCAGCTGCGAGGACATGCTTCGCGCAGGCGCCAGAAGTACTCCGCAGGGTTCCGCAATCCGTCCGGGTGATCGACCCTCAGTCCGTCGACCAGCCCCTCGCGCACCCAAGTGATCGGAAGGTCGTGCGTGGCCTCAAAGACCTCAGGATCTTCGGCTCTGAGGCCTGCCAGGTCATTGATATCGAAGAATCGACGGTAACCGAGATCCCGTCCGGCCGTTCGCCAGTAAGCCAGCCGATAGTTCTGCTTGTCGATCAGCGCATCCAGCTCATCCGCATCGGCACTGACTCGGGCAATTTCGGCATCGAGTGCCTCCGCGACGCGGACCTCGTCCCGACAGAGTCGACCCAGCAGTCGTGTCAGAACCGCCTTGTCGCGGTGACGACGCTCCACCTCCTGACGAGCCGTGACGGTCGGCCGCGGCAGTCGGGCATGACTGTCCGCCAGAAAGCCGAGGAATTCCGAACGGCAGAGGTCGGCTGCCCGGCTCAGGAGCTCGAACAGGCTCGAGGGGTCCACGGGAAAGACATGTTCGTAATAGTGCAGCGTCAGAACACCTTCCCTGCGGGAAAGGTGCAGCAGGCCGTCTTCGAGGATGCGGCCGTAGTGGTCGCCGAGGACCGGGAGGAGTACCTTATTGGGCCAGCGGTCTTCGGACGCCTCCCAGTCCACATCGAAATAGGTCGCGAACCGGCTCGACGGGCCGTTCTCGAGAACATCCCACCACCAGGGATTCTGACGGCCCGCGATGGCCATATGATTGGGAACGATATCGATCATCTGGCCCAGGTCATTGTGTGCCAGGACTTCGTAAAGACGGATCTGCCCGGCGGAGCCGCCGAGTTCCTCGTTGACCCGGGTAGGGTCGACGACGTCGTAACCGTGAGTGCTTCCTTCCGCAGCCTGGAGGTAGGGGGAAAGATAGACATGGCTGATGCCGAGAGCCCGAAGATAGGAAACGATCGAGGCGGCGTGGTCGAATCCGAAGCCGGGCCGAAGCTGTAGTCGGTAGGTGGCGACAGGATCAGGTTTCACGGCGCAGCACCATCAATGAACGGGGGGCGGTTTCGAGCTCGTCGCCTGCTTTGAGCGTATCTCCACCGACGATCCAGCCGACCCGGGTGTCGAGTTCCTTGACCCACCTTTCTCCCCACTCCTTTCCGGGGAGGGTGAACGTCAGCGATTCGAAGTGGGCGTTCAGAATGACATAGAAGCTGTCGTCGGTGGCGGGTCCTCGCCTCGGATTCGGATTGGGGATCGTCTCGCCATTCAGGAAGATGCCGAGGGACTTCGAAAAGAACTCGCCCCAGTTTTCCTCTTCCATCTGCTCACCTCCCATCGTGAACCAGGCAATATCCCGAACGTCGCTGCCGTGGATCGGGCGGCCCTGAAACCAGCGCCGGCGACGGAAGACCGGGTGGTCCAGCCGGAAGTGGATCAGTCGCCGGCAAAACTCGAGCAGCTCCTCGTCCGGCTCCCGCCAGTTGTACCAGGAGATCTCATTGTCCTGGCAGTAGGCGTTGTTGTTGCCCCGCTGGGTGCGCCCGATCTCATCTCCGCCGAGGAGCATCGGGACTCCCTGGGAGAGGAAGAGCGTGGCGAGGAAGTTCCTCCTTTGGCGGGCGCGCAGTTCCAGTACCCCCGAATGGTCAGTCGGGCCTTCGACGCCGCAGTTCCAGGAGCGATTGTGATTCTCCCCGTCGTTGTTGTTCTCCTTGTTGGCTTCGTTATGCTTTTCGTTATAGGAGACCAGATCGTTGAGCGTGAAGCCGTCGTGGCAGGTGATGAAGTTGATGCTCGCGTACGGCAGGCGGGAGGTATTTTCGTAGAGATCGGAGCTGCCCGTGAAACGGGAGGCCAGCTCGCCGAGTGTCTGGTCCTGCCCGCGCCAGAAGTCCCGGACGCAGTCCCGGTACTTGCCGTTCCACTCGGTCCAGACGGGCGGAAAATTGCCCACCTGGTACCCTCCCTCGCCGACGTCCCAAGGCTCTGCAATGAGCTTGACCTGGCTGATCACCGGATCCTGCTGGATGATATCGAAGAATGCGGAGAGGCGATTGACGTCGTGGAGCTCGCGGGCCAGGGTCGAGGCCAGGTCGAAGCGAAAACCGTCGACGTGCATCTCCAGGACCCAGTAGCGGAGCGAATCCATGATCAGCTGCAGGACGAAGGGATGGCGCATGTTCAAGCTGTTGCCGGTCCCCGTGTAGTCCATGTAATACCGTCGATCCTCGGTCAGGCGGTAGTAATAGGCGTTGTCGAGCCCCTTGAAACTCAACATGGGACCCAGGTGGTTTCCCTCGGCGGTGTGGTTGTAGACGACGTCCAGGATCACCTCGATGCCCGCCTGGTGAAGGGCTCGGACCATCTGCTTGAATTCAGCGACCGCGGCGCCCGGCCGCTTGTCGGACGCGTACTCGAGGTGCGGAGCGAAATAGCCGATCGAATTGTATCCCCAGTAGTTTCGTAACCCTTCATCGAGCAGCCTCTTGTCGTGGATAAACTGGTGGACCGGCATCAGTTCGACGGCCGTGATGCCAAGGTCTTTGAAGTAGTCGATGATGGCGGGATGCGAGAGGCCTGCGTAGGTTCCCTGTAACTCCTGGGGCACGTCGGGATGACGCGCTGTCAGGCCTTTGACGTGGGTCTCATAAATGATGGTCTCGTGCCAGGGAAGCTGGAGGCGCCGGTCGCCGGCCCAGTCGAAATGGGGCTGGTGGACGACGCTTTTCGGCATGAAACGGGCGTTATCGACCTTGCTCGGCTCTTCAGGGTCGCCGCCGAAGTCGTAAGGGAACAAGGCAGGGTTCCATTTGACCTGCCCATCGACGGCTTTGGAGTAGGGATCGAGCAGCAGTTTGGCGGGGTTACAGCGATGGCCGTTCTCGGGATCCCAGGGGCCGTGGATGCGATATCCATAACGCTGACCCGGTTCGATCTTCGGAAGATAGCCGTGCCAGCAGTACCCGGTCACTTCGACCAGGTCGAGTCGTGTTTCACGGCCTCTCTCACTGAAGAGGCAGAGTTCTACGCGCTCGGCGATTTCGGAGAAGACGGAGAAGTTGGTGCCGGCACCGTTGTAGACGGCCCCGAGTGGATAGGGTGCACCAGGCCAGATCTTCATAGTGTGTATCCTTTGAACCGGAGTCGAACTCCCACCGCAATCTGGCACCTGGCCTGGTGGAAAGGAACTCGGTCGTCTGTCGTCGCGTCACTCGCGCCAGGTGCTCGCTCGCTACCTTCTTTCCCTAGTTTAACGAATTAGATTCAATCGTTTGATTCGAATCGCGATCTCAGGACGCCCAGGATTTCCATGCACGATCAAGATGAACGTCGGACAGAAAAAAAGGGCGGTCGGATTGGCCCGCCGCCCTGGAGGTGTCTAGTGGTTGAGATTCTTAGCTGCTGGCTTCGCTTTCGAGCGTGGCCTCGACCTTTCTCATGGTCGGCTTCGCGTTCATGTCCGAGCGTTCCAGTTTGACCGGAACGTGCCATCCGTAGATTCCTCCGGCAGTCCAGAGATCGGAAAGATAGTAGGTGTCACCGACCTGGACGAAGTAAAGAGACGTATCCGCTTTCGGCTGCTCGGCATGTTCATTCTCTGTCTCGAAAACGGCTTTCGCTGCGCCCGACTTCTCATTTCGGATCATCCAGTCGCTCTCGTTGTTCGCGCTGTTCTGATAGAACTCATACTGACCGGCCGGGAGAGTCTTCCCCTGGACGATGAAGGGAAAGGGAACATTGGTGGTCATATGGACACCGTTCTGAGCAAACAGAGGCAGAGTCGCAAAGGCAAGAAGCAAAGCCATGATCATTGAGCTGCGTTTTAACATTTTTACACTCCTTTTCTAATCTTTGAGTGGCTTTGGATATGCCCGCGAAGATGCGGGCCTTCCTCCACTTTCGTCATTCTGCTTAGTTTGTTCGCAAGAGGCATGCCAATATCCCTATCTGGGCACAAGTCCTTCTATAAGATAGGTTTATAGAATTCTGTGAGGTTCGTCGGGATCCCGGAGATACGGTGTGAGTGTGACAGATCCGCACGGTGTGAAAAGATGCCACACTCCCGCTCGATTGTGGACAACCGTCGAGAGGAAGAGGGTGTCCCTGGCTCTCCGCCGCCAGTCGAATGCGCGACGGAGACCCGTATTCTTCGCCCGTCATTTGCGCGGTGAGGGAGTTGGTGGCGGTTGGACACGCCAAGAGCCCTGTGGAAGAATCGAACCGTTGGATTGACCGGAGACAAGGGTAGGGACTGAGTGTGAACGAGGGAGAATGGCCACCGCGTGGACGGATCATCATTTTCAGCGATCTCGACGGAACGCTTCTCGATGCCCGGGACTACACGTTTGGCCCGGCGTTGCCTGCGCTCGAACGGGTCCGAGCGCTGGGCATCCCGCTCATCTTCTGCACGAGCAAGACGGGTGCGGAAATCGAGCTCTGGCAAAGGCGCCTGGAGATCCATGACCCCTACATTCTCGAAAGCGGTGGAGGGATCTTCATTCCCGATTCCCATTTCCCGGCCGACGAGGTATCGGCCGAGAGACCTGACGTCACAAGAGTCGACGGAGGGAAGCTCCTCATCCTGGGGACGCCCTATGCGACCCTCCGGAGAGCGCTCTGTGAGCTCCGCAATGAAGGATTCGAGGTGAGAGGGCTCGGAGACATGGGTGCCGTCGAAGTGGCTGAGGTGACGGGTCTCACCCTGGAGCAGGCCCGGCTGGCGAAACAACGTCATTTCGATGAGCCCTTTCTCTTCTCCGGAGACGGCGACCCTGCTCGGCTCGAAGGCTTGCGGGAGTCGATCCGCCGCAAGGGCTTCCGCTGGTCGATGGGCAGACTGCACCACATCACGGGAGACAACGACAAGGGCAAGGCCGTCGAGATCCTCGCGAGGCTCTATCGAAGGAGATACGGTTCCATCTTCACAGTAGGTCTGGGAGACACGCCACTGGACTTTCCCATGTTGAGCAACGTCGATCACCCTGTGCTCGTGCAGAACCCGGAGGGAGGATATGCTCCGGGCGCGGATGTGCCGGGACTGTATCGGGTCGATCGGGTAGGCCCCGAAGGCTGGAACAAAGCGGTGCTGGAACTCCTGCCGGGCGCGGAAAAAGGGCGACCGTAGCCCGGATCCTGCGGTTTTACGGGGCGGAACCCGGCATCAACTCGGAGGGGAGTCCTCCTCTTCATCGGGTTCTTCCGCCAGATCGTCAACGGAAGACTGAAGGTGTGCCAGGGCCTCCTGGGCACGAGCCTCGTCTTCCTGGCTTACCTGGATCCAGACCGGGCGGTTGATCGGAAAACCGGCAGCATACAGTCGCTGTCCGATCGTTACATATTCGATCTCGGCATCCTGGAGGACAGACTCGGCAAGAGACAGGGCCGTCAGGTTGTCCGCTTCGAAGATCGTCACCAGTTCCACCTCATGCATGTCAACCGATTCCTTCGCTCTTGTCTTCGGCCGGCCCGTGCGACGCGTCACCGTTCATCCATATTCTAGTACTTGTTCCAGCACATGGAGTCTCCGGACATTTTCATTGTTCGCCCCAGAACACAAGAGGATGTCAGGATTCGAGGATTCGAGGGCTTGGGGTGACCCGGCGAAAATGCAGCACATTACCCCAAATTGTCCTTGACAGTCGAAGCGGCCTCCGCCTAGGCTCCGACCGTGGAACCGTGCCGTTTCACTGCATTGGGCGTTCCAGTGGGGAGGGGGGCGTAAGTTGCGCTTTCGAGTGGTTTTCCTGATTGTGTGTGCCGTGGGGCTGACAGCCTGCCAGAGAGTCGAGGAACGGTCTGTCGAGACATCGGCCCCGAATTTCGTCATCATCTTTGCCGATGACCTGGGCTACGGGGACCTCGATATCTTCGGTCATTCGACCATCCGTACCCCCAGACTGGACCGGATGGCGGAGGAGGGGCAGAAGTGGACCCAGTTCTATGTCGGGGCGCCCCTTTGCACGCCGTCCCGGGCGGCTCTGCTGACCGGACGCCTGCCAATCCGCAGCGGCATGTGCTCGGACAAGCGGGGAGTCTTGTTTCCCGATTCGAGTGGAGGCCTGCCGGCCGACGAGATCACTCTGGCTGAGGCGCTGAAAGAGAAAGACTACGCGACCGCCTGCATCGGCAAGTGGCATCTGGGGCATCACCGGCAGTTCCTTCCGACTCATAACGGTTTCGACTACTATTTCGGGATCCCCTATTCCAACGACATGGATCGGACTGATGACTCCCCGAAAGGGATGGCAGCCTTTCTCGATCCGAAAATCGAGTACTGGAATGTGCCGCTGATGCGAAACGAGGAGATCATCGAGCGGCCGGCCAACCAGAATACGATTACCAAGAGGTACACGGAGGAGGCCTGCAGGTTCATACGCGAACACGCAGACCAGCCGTTCTTCGTCTACCTTGCCCACAACATGCCCCACGTACCGCTCTTTGCTTCCAGGGACTTCGACGAGACGAGCCTGCGCGGACTCTACGGCGATGTCGTTCAGGAGATCGACTGGAGTGTAGGACAGGTCCTGGATACGCTGAAGCAGGCCGGCCTGGATCGTAAGACACTCGTCCTCTTCACGAGCGACAACGGACCCTGGCTCACCTACGACCAGCAGGGTGGGTCCGCCGGACTGCTGCGGGGCGGGAAGGGAAGCACATGGGAAGGCGGCATGCGGGAGCCGACCATCTTCTGGGGGCCCGATCTGGTCAAGCCGGGCGTCGTCATGGATCTGGGTGCCACCATGGACGTCCTCCCCACCTTCCTCCGGCTCGCCGGTATTGACGCGCCCTCGGATCGCGTGCTCGACGGGTTCGATCTGAGTGCGACGCTTCGCGACGGTTCTCCCTCCCCACGGGAGACGGTCTTCTACTATCGAGGAACCGAAATCTATGCGGTCCGCCAGGGTGCATTCAAGGCGCACTTTACGACCAAATCCGGATTCGGTTCGGATGCGGCCGTCGTTCACGATCCTCCACTCCTCTATCAGCTGGACCACGATCCCTCTGAGAAGTACGATGTCGCTGGAGAGCATCTGGATGTCATCCAGCGAATCCGCAGAGCCGCCGAGGAGCAGCGAAAAAGTGTGGAGCCGGTTCCCGACCAGTTGGCCATCCGGTAGGAGGGCCTTCCAGATTGTTCTGACTCCGTGACCTCCCGCAAAGGTTACGCTCAGCAGGGCGTCACGGCTGTGGAACCGGGATCAGCGGGCTGCCCTGCCTGGGGATCACTGAAACTCGGCGCGGAGTGTTGGCATACTGGGGGAGAAGATGACGGGACACGCATTCGACTCCGAACCTGCTCTGCCGAAGAAACCGATCGACAAGTTTCTCCTGCCTCTGAACCGTTTTCTTCACATCGAGGCGGCGAGCGGAATCATTCTGCTGGTCTGCACGATAGTGGCACTCGCTCTCGCCAATTCTCCCCTCGCGGACAGCTACGAGGCCGTCTGGCAGACGAAGGTCGGTTTCCAGTTCGGCGGCTTCGAAATGATGCACAAGCTTCGTCACTGGATCAACGACGGGCTGATGGTCATCTTCTTTTTCGTTATCGGTCTCGAGGTGAAGCGCGAACTGGTTCATGGAGAGCTGAAAGGGGCTCGCCGGGCTTCGTTGCCGCTGATTGCGGCGCTTGGCGGCATGGTCGTTCCGGCGGGCATCTTCCTGTTGCTGCAGTCCGGTACTCCGGCTGCGGCCGGATGGGGCATTCCGATGGCGACCGATATCGCCTTCGTTGTCGGATGCATGGCCCTGTTCGGCTCCCGGATCCCACATGGACTCCGTGTCCTGATCCTCTCGCTGGCAATCGCCGACGACATCGGTGCGATTCTCGTGATCGCTCTCGGCTACACGGAGGAGCTCTATCTCGCGAGCCTGTTCGTCGGACTGCTGTTGCTGGGACTGGTGGTGCTCTTCCAGCGAACCGGAATCCGAAGCTTCGGGGTCTACGCGGTCGTGGGTTGCGCGGTCTGGTACTTCTTCCACGAGTCGGGAATCCATGCCACGATTGCGGGCGTGGCTCTGGGGCTCTTGACGCCGACCAGCGCCTACCTGGACACGTCCGTCGTCGGAAAGTTGCTCCATCGGGCCGGCGACCTCCTGCACGGTGACTGGGAAAAGGTCGAGAACAAGGCCGGCCGTGTTCGAGCCTTTCAGCAGCTGAGCCGTGAGGCGGTCTCGCCCTTGAGTTATCTCGAGAATGCGCTGCATCCGTGGGTAAGCTTCGTCGTTATGCCGGTGTTCGCACTGGCGAATGCAGGCGTCGCCTTTACGTGGTCTGATCTTGGGAACCCCCTGGCACTGGCGGTGGCCCTGGGACTGTTTATCGGGAAGCCGGTCGGCATCGTCCTCTTCAGCGGTCTAGCCGTTCGCCTGGGCATTGCTGCGCTGCCGTCCGGAGTCGGCTGGGGCATCCTTCTGGCAG
This sequence comes from uncultured Acidobacteriota bacterium, assembly GCA_963823995.1. GTDB lineage: Bacteria > Acidobacteriota > UBA6911 > RPQK01 > JAPXNP01 > JARRKC01. The sequence continues at coordinate 498,191 of CAWGNQ010000005.1, read as the reverse complement.
GGGCGACGCTGGCCGGAATCGGGTTCACGATGGCGCTGTTCATCGCAGGGTTGGCACTGGAAGGGGAACTGCTTTCAGCGGCGAAGGTCGGCATTCTACTGGGTTCCGGTATTTCGGCGGCAGTCGGATTGGTACTCCTGAGAGCGACCACCCGGCCGACTGCCTCGCCGCACCACCTAGCGGGCTAGAGGTTTGCGAAAAAGTCGTTGCCCTTGTCGTCGACGAGAATGAAGGCGGGAAAATTGTCGACCTCGATCTCCCAGATGGCCTCCATGCCGAGTTCCGGATAGTCGAGCACTTGGACCCTTCGGATCGAGTCGCGTGCCAGGATGGCTGCCGGGCCACCGATACTGCCCAGATAGAACCCGCCATGCCGCTGACAGGCCTCGGTCACGGCCCGGGAGCGGTTGCCCTTGGCGATCATCACCATCGACCCGCCGTGCGACTGGAAGAGGTCGACGTAGGGGTCCATGCGACCCGCCGTGGTGGGGCCGAACGAGCCGGAAGGCATACCCGGGGGTGTCTTCGCCGGACCTGCATAGTAGACCGGATGCCGTTTGAAGTAATCGGGGAGGTCTTCTCCCCGGTCCAGGCATTCCTTCAAGCGGGCATGTGCGATATCGCGAGCCACGACCATCGTGCCGCTGAGGGAAAGCCGTGTTTCGACCGGATGGAGGGTCAGTTCGGCGAGAATCTCCGCCATGGGCCGGTTCAGGTCAATGGGGACCGCCTTTTCTCCTTCTTCATGGTCCGCGTCGAGGAGCCAGCGCTCCGGGTTCTCGTCCAGTTGTTCGATCCAGAGGCCGCGCCGATCGATCTTGGCCTTGACATTGCGGTCTGCCGAGCAGGAAACACCGATGCCGACCGGGCAGGACGCACCATGCCGAGGGAGGCGGACGACCCGCACGTCGTGCGCGAAGTACCTCCCCCCGAATTGTGCGCCGATACCGCTTTGCCGAGCAGCCTCCAGCAGCCGTGCTTCCAACTCCCGGTCGCGAAAAGCGCGGCCCAGCTCGTTGCCGCTCGACGGCAGCCCGTCCAGATAGCCGGTAGAGGCCAGCTTGACGGTCTTCAAACAGGCTTCAGCGCTCGTTCCTCCGATGGCAAAGGCCACGTGATAGGGCGGACAGGCGGCCGTCCCCAGCGACTTCATCTTCTCCACCAGGAACGTCTCCAGGCTCTCGGGATTGAGTAGGGCCTTGGTCTGCTGAAACAGACAGGTCTTGTTGGCGGAACCGCCCCCCTTGGCGATGAACAGGAACCGGAACTCGTCTCCCGTCGTCGCATGGATGTCGATCTGGGCCGGAAGATTGGTACCCGAGTTCTTCTCGTCGTACATGCTGAGGGGAACCGTCTGGGAGTAGCGGAGGTTCTCGCCGGTATACGCCTCGTAGACACCGCGACTCAGGGCTTCGCTGTCGTCTCCGCCGGTCAGGACGAGTTGGCCCTTCTTGGCCCAGATCGTCGCCGTTCCCGTGTCCTGACAAAAAGGAAGCTGTCGGCCGGCCGACACGACTGCGTTCTTGAGGAGGGTCCGGGCCACGAAACGATCGTTGTCCGAGGCTTCCGAGTCCGAAAGAACTGCGGCGACCTTTTCGTTGTGGCTCGGTCGGAGGAAGAACGCCACGTAACGGAATGCTTCTGCGGCAAGAAAAGTCAGTCCTTCCGGCTCGATGCGCAGGAAGTCCTCCCCGGCGGCCTGCAGGGTCGACACGAACTGGTCGGTGAGGAATTTGTATTGAGTCTTATCGACTTCTACTGGAAAGGGTTCCTGATACTTGAACATAGCCATTTCAAAGCCTTTCGATCGGCAGCGTTTCAGCCCGGATTCTATGGCCGGCCTCTGGGGTGGTCAAGGAAGTTCAAGGTTCCACGTTCCACATTGAACGTGGAGCGACCCCGGAAGTCGTTGACCGCCGGCCGTTGACATGCTGGACCATTCGGTGTACACGGATTGGGGCGGTGGGCGCTGCCGTCCTTTTCGCTAGTGGAAGGGGCTAGGAAATGGGCAAAGTGTCACCTGCCAGAACATCACTGGGTGATGTCCTGCCTTTCGAGGAGGCCCATTACCGAGACTATCGGCGCCGGCAGTTTCTGCGTCTCCTCTTTTCGTACGTTGCCCCCCTGGTCGTCCTCGTTCTGTATTTCACGATGGAGTACAACTCCCTCCTCTCCGAAAGCCGCCGCCTGCATCTGACGGCTGTTGCGGAGAATCAGGCGAACACCCTGAACCTGTTTCTGACCGAACGGGTCGTCAACCTGAGAAATCTCGTGAACAACCCCCGCTTTCTCTCGGATCACTCGCCGGAGGCGATGGAGGGATTCCTGCAGGACCTTGGGCGCGCCAGCGAGACGTTCGTCGATGTGGGCTTCTTCGACCCTTCGGGTATCCAGACCTCTTACGCGGGTCCCCATCGATCGCTCCAGGACCGGAGCTACGCGACGGAGCCATGGTTTCGAACGCTGACGGGCACGGATCAGGACTTCATCATCACCGACATTTACCTGGGTTTCCGGCAGAGACCCCACTTCACGATCGCCGTCAAAGGACAGCCTTCGAACTCGGAAAGACCGATCCTGCGGGCCACGCTCGATCCCGAGAGAATTTACGACTACATTCGCACGCTTGAAGGTGCAAATGAGGTCTTTTTGTCGATCGTCAATAAGGAGGGCTACTACCAGCTGGTAACGCCTCACATGGGGACGCTCCTCGAGACTTCGGCGATCGTTCCACCCGGCGAGCCCAGGCTGGGCGCGGAGTGGGTCCGGATCGGCAGCGATCGCGTCTTCTATGCCTACTCCTGGCTCAGGCTGGCCGACTGGGCCCTGATCGTTCAACCGGAGGACGCGGATGCTTCGAGTCTCCTGGCCGGTCCGGCCAAGGTACTGCTGTTGATTTCAACGCCTCTGGTCGTCTTGATCACGGTCCTTGTGTTCTTCCGGGCCAACAAGCTGGTCGAGATCCAGAAATCAAGCGATCGGGCGCAGACTCAGCTTGCCCATGCCTCGAAGCTGGCGTCCGTAGGGGAACTGGCCGCGGGAATCGCCCATGAGATCAACAATCCACTCGCCGTGATCAACGAAGAGGCCGGGCTGGTCAAGGACCTGATGAACCCGTGCTTCGGCGAGACGACATCTACCGAGGAACTGCTTCCGCACCTCGACAACATCGAGGAATCGGTCCAACGCTGCCGGAAGATCACCCACAAGCTCCTCGGATTCGTTCGGAAGTCGAACGTCGAACTTCTGGCGCACGATCTGCAGACGGTGATCGAGGAAGTTCTGGACGGTCTTCTCGGCCCGGAATTGGCCGTGTCGAACATCGTTCTTGTTCGAGACTATGCGCCCGACGTTCCTCCTATCATGACGGACTCGAACCAACTTCAGCAGGTGTTGCTGAATTTCCTCAACAACGCCATAGACGCCCTCGAGGGCCGGACCGGGACGATTACGATTGCTCTTCGCAGAGTCGAATCGGACGTTCGGGTCTCGATCGCCGATACGGGCCGGGGAATGAGCCCGGAGCAACTGGGAAAGATCTTCCTCCCCTTTTACACGACCAAGGAGGTGGGTAAGGGAACGGGATTGGGACTGTCTGTCAGTTACGGAATCATCAAGGACCTCGGTGGCTCGATCGAGGTCGAAAGCTCACCGGGAGAAGGCAGCACCTTCACGATCATACTTCCAATCGGACGGAGCAAATAGAGGACTGAGCGCAGTCCCGGAGGCGGCTCCACGCTTTGTGCAACCGACGGTACGAGCGCGACGGAAAGCAATTCTATGGGCAAAGTACTTCTGGTCGATGACGAGACGGACTTTCGAAAATCTCTGGCCAGGCGGCTCGCACTGCGAAATTTCGAAGTCCTGGACGTGGGAAGCGGAGAGGAGGCGATCAAGCTGGCCCGGAGCGATCCCCAGGTCGAAGTCGTGATCCTCGACCTCAAGATGCCGGGCATGAGCGGCGACGAGGTGCTCAAGGAGATGAAGACCTACCGACCCGCCGTCCAGGTCATCATGCTGACGGGGCATGGAAGTCTCGAGTCGGCCATGGAGACAGGCCGCGAAGATGCCTTCGCCTATCTGGAGAAGCCCTGCGACATCGGAACGCTCGTCCAGACAATCGATTCGGCCCGGGAAGCCAAGACGCATGCCATGGCGCGACACGAGATACCGAAGCCGGCCGGGACGTGGCGCACCTGGTTCATCGGTTCGCACAACAGTCGGCCGGGCGTGATCCTCCTGGGGGCACTGCTGTTTTCCGCCATTCTTCTGGCACCGGCTCCGGAACGCCTCCTGGTCCTCGTGGGAGTTCCGAAGGCCGGTATCGTTACCGATGCCAATCACGGCTATGCAGACTATCGCAGCATGTCACCGGGACAGTCCATATCCGATTACTACAGTAGAAAGTACAAGGTGGGGACCGCGACCCCATCCAGCAGCGGCAAGGGAAGCACATACTCCATGACTCCGGCACAGGCTGCGTTCCGCGCCCAGGCAATGCTGGCCACGTTGATGGTGGCTGCCTTGTTCTGGGCGACCGGAGCCGTGCCGATCGGCATCACCGCACTGCTGGTCGGCGTCACCATGTACTTCCTCGGTGTCCTGCAGCCGGACGACGTGGCGGCGTCCTACGCGAAGGATGCCGTGATCTTCATTTTCGGTGTCCTGGCCATTGCGCGGGCCATGACCAAGACCGGGCTCGACCGGCGAATCGGGGTCCTGCTTCTGGGGCCGGTGAAATCGCTCAAGATGGTGCTCTTTCTGTTTCTCCCGATGTTCGCCATCGCCTGCTCGTTTATCTCCGAGCACGCCCTGGTGGCCTTTCTGATGCCCCTGTTCATGATGATCTATGCTTCGTCGCTACGGCATTCCCGGGTCTCGGAAGATCGGGCGCTTGCCGTGATGTTCGCACTTTCGCTCTGCTACGTAGGGAACTCCGGAGGGCCTGGCTCGCCCGCTGCCGGAGGCCGTAATGCCGTGATGCTTGCCATCCTCAGCGACTACGATGTCGCTCCCACTTTCGGACAATGGGTCGTTTACGGCCTGCCTTTTGTGCCCGTGATGGCGCTCGTGGCAGGCGCCTATTTCTACGTCGTCTTCCGCAAGCGCCTCAAAGTACGCAACCTGAATGTCTCGGTGATCGTACATGAGGCCGCAAGGAGACTGGGACCTATGAACAGCCTGGAGCTTCGGGCGGCACCAGTGCTGGTACTGCTTGTGGTTCTCTGGGTGACGGTCAGTGACCGCTACGGGATGGGCGGTCCGGTGATTCTCTGCATCGTGTTGCTGAACATCCTGCGGGTCCTGCGATGGAGGGACATTGCCTCCATTCCGTGGGACGTCGTCTTCCTTTATGCCAGCGCCGCCGCACTGGGTAAAGGCCTTGCGGTCACCGGTGCCGCCCTCTACCTTGCCGACGCCTTCGTTGGCATTCTCCCGGTGTCGATGCAAAGCGGTACAGGCCTGGCCATGGCCACGAGCCTGTTCACGGGTCTGGCTACGAATTTCATGAGCGATGGAGCGACCGTCTCTGCCATCGGTCCGATCACCGTCCCGATGGCCACGATCACGCAGACTCACCCCTGGATGGTGGGACTGGCGACGGCGTTTGCCTCCTCCTTTGCACATATGTTGATCATTGGAACACCCAACAACGCTATCGCCTACGCTCTCTGCAAGGATCCGGTGACCGGAGAACAATTGGTAACATTGAGCGACTTTCTCAAACATGGAGCCGTCATGCTCGTCCTTTCATTCACGGTTCTGTGGCTGTGGGTGTTTCTCGGTTATTGGCAGTGGATTGGCTTCTAAACCGGAAGGACCTTCGCGATGACAGAAAAGATCAAATTGCTGATCGTCGATGACGAGGTCAAGTTCCTCAATTCGATAAGCAGGCGTCTCGAGCTGAGGGACTTCGAAGTGACCAAGGCTTCGAGCGGAGACGAGGCCGTGGCGGCGGCGCGCCCGGGCAAGTTCGATTTGGCGCTTCTGGACCTCAAGATGCCCGGGATGGACGGGCGTGAGGTACTCAGGATCCTGAAGCAGGAGCACCAGTTCCTGGAGGTGATCATCCTGACCGGTCACGGCTCCATCGATTCAGCGGTCGAATGCACGAAGCTCGGTGCGTTCGGCTATCTCTCCAAGCCCTACGAGCTCGACAAGTTGCTCGAGGTGCTCAAGGACGCCTATGAAGCCCGTCTTCGTAAGAAGTTCAGCTCGGATGAGAAGAGGATGGAGCAGATCATGGAAGCTGCCGACCAATGGGAGCCGGCAAAGCTCATGGGGCGTCTGCGGGAGCAGATGAAGGAGAGGCCGACGCTGCTTTCGATCCTGCGTCAGCTGAGGAAGCTGGACGACGAACGAAAATAGAGAGCGGACGAGGGAGACAAGCAAGGATGCATATCCCACTCCGGTGACGGGTTCCTTCCACTCCTCTCCCGTTCTCCCGGCACCCGTTCTCCCGTTCTGTCCCTTCCGCTTCCCCCGGCCGGAGGCCCCGCTCACGTCCCAATCAGTCTTCGAACGGCTTCGACCAGCGCCTCCGGATCGATCGGCTTTTCGATGAACATGTCGGGCCGTACAAGACCCTCCTCCTTCATCTGCCGGACCGTCTTTCTCAGACTCTCGCGCAGGCTGTCATAAGGATGCTCAAACTTCCCCTGCTCCGAGTCGCTCTCATCCTCCACCAGGGCGTCGGCAACAGCGGTCAGCATGATGACCGGAATCTGCTTGTATCGATCGTCCTTTCGAAGCTGTTTGAAGAGCACGAAGCCGCTTCGTTTCGGCATCATGACGTCGAGCAGGATCAGGTCCGGGCTGGATTCCTCGACCCGCCTGAATCCCTCTTCTCCGTCATACGCCTGGACCGGCTCGTAGCCTCCTTCCCGGAGGGCAACCGACAGGAATTTCACGGTATTCACATCGTCATCGACGACCAATACTCTCTTCGACATCTCTCTCCTCCTCTCCCGCCGCGGGACCGTCGATCGGCAGCCGGACCCGAAAGCTCGAACCTTGTCCTCGTTGTGTCTCGACGGTGATCGTCCCACCGTGGGAACTCACCGCCCGGGCTGCGACAGAGAGCCCCATCCCGGTTCCGGTGCCTTTCCTGGTGCTGAAAAACGGAGTGAACAGTTTGGAGCGCACCTGTTCGGTCATTCCTTCTCCGTTATCCACCACTGCCACCGAGACCGATCGGGCATCCGCCCGATGCACTATCAGCTCGACACGAGCCGCCTCGGTCGGCCCATACTCACGCCACTCGCACGCGTCCAATGCGTTCGACAGAAGATCCATGATCACCGAGTGGATCAGTTCTCGATCGCACCGGACGTCAGGCAAATCATCCTCGACATCGAGGGCAAGTTCCACACCCTTCTCACGAAACCGGGTATGGCTCAGTCCGTGGATTCGCCGGGCGAGCTCGCCCAGGTCGGTCGGTTTCAGATCGAGCCTCCGTTCTCGGGCAAACTGCAACATTGTCGTCGACAGTCGGGTCATGTGTTCGATGCCTTCCTGGACCATCTCCCAGCCTTCGCTGAAGAGCTGTTTATCGTCCTTTGCCAGACCGGTCTTGACGACATACGAGCCTCCCTTCAGAACGTTGAGCAGGTTCTTGACCGAATGCTGGATGCCGGTAATCGCCTGGCCGAGGGCGGCCATCTTCTCGGACTGCAGGAGCTGGCGCTGGAGGCGCTTCTCCCGAGTCACATCCTTGCTGATCCCGTACGTCCCGATGGGCGTGCCGTCGCTTCTGCGCAGTCTCGAAAGGGTCAGGATGACGTCCCTGACCCGGCCGTCCTTGGTCAGGAAATGGGTCTCGTAGTTGACCACGTGGTCCGTATGCTGAAGCTGCGCGATCGCCACGTCCCGCTCGGTAGGGTCGGCAAAGAGGGTCTCTACATGCTCGCCGATCACCTCGTCCCGCTGGTATCCCAATGTCTTCTCGGCCCCGGCGTTGAAGGTCCGGATCCGCCCCTCCGGGTCGACGGTGATGATGATGTCCGCCGAGTTCTCGACGATCCCCTCCATGTACTCCCGCGTCCGCTTGAGCGTGCGAAGGGTCCCGGACAGTTGGGAAGTCATCTCGTTGAAGGCAGAGGCCAACTCGGCAAACTCATCGTTGCCGGTTTCCTCGAAGCGGAAATCGAAATCGGAATGCGTGACGCGGCGGACACCTTCGGTCAACGCCTGAACACGTCTTCCCACCAGATGCTGTACTGCCCACCAGGAAGCAATGGTGCACAACAGAATCGCGACGATGACACCGATTCCGGTCTTCAATCGGTGTTGAGCAACGAGCTCATCCACTCTCTGCAGTGAATAATCGACCTTCAGGTAGCCCAGGGGTCGGGCGATGCCGGCATGAACGTGGCACTCCAGGCTGGTACAGCCCGGTTCGTTGGCGATCGGAGTGACAACGGAGAGGAGGTTCCTTCCGTCCCGGGCTTGCCAGACGCGATCCAGACTGGCCAGGTCGCTCCGCGCCGGACTCCCGCTGTTCTGATGACAGCCGATACAGGGCCAGGCGTCCTGTTTGAGACGCCGCTCATCCGCTCCACGGAACGAGACGACGATCTGACCTTCGTGGGCCGCCAGCTGGATGTCTTCGTAGACAGGGTTGTCTTTGGCGAGGCCGTTGACCAGTTCTCCGATGCCGTCCAGGTCACGGGTACCCATGAATCGGTGGAGGCTCAGAATCAGGGTCTGGGAGTCCATCCGGGAGATATCCCGGGCCGATGCGAGCGCTTCGCGCCGGTCGTCGAGACTGTTCACATAGGCGGTGACAGCCCAAACGAGCACGATGAGGGCGGAAAACAGCCCGCTCAGCTTCCAGGCGACTCGATTTCTCTTGAACATTGTCCACGCCTAGACGCACCCAGGATCTGGTGCACCTATGCTATACCGCGTGCACATTGCGCTCAAGGTATTGTTGGTCGAGGCTTGCCAGAAAGATGAACAGAAGAAAGGGTCAGGCCCGAAGCTCCTCCTCGTTCGTCTGCCAGTCGAATTGGTGCACCGGCACGAGCACGACATCGGCCGCCTCAAGCCGATCGAAGAGCCGATTTCTCATATTTCGACGCAGAGCCGACAACGGATCGCGGTTTCGATTGGCCCCGCCGGAGCCGGAGCCGGAGTTGGTGAGGCCCATCAGGTTTTTCACCGTTTCATAATGAGGTTGCAGCGTCCGATACGGACAATTTGACGAAGAGGCACGCGCGTTGAGACATGAAACTTGAACGTGGAAGCTTTGAATCGATGTACCCCCGCCGTCTCAATCCCTCAAAGCGAGTTCCCGGACATCGATCTCGAAACGGCGGAGCAAGTCCCCCACCTCTCGTGTCGTCAGCAGACGGCTGCGTTGGATCATCCTCCGGCTGCGCAGCGTTTGACGAAGGAGTCGGGCCGCGCTGCCATAGGACCACAAAAGGTTGGCCAGCAATCGAAACGCGCCGTGCTCGCCGGCAAATCGTCCCGCCGCACCCGTACGAGTGACGGCCGCATAGGTGTGCCAGCCATAGCGGCGAAGCGTCCAATAGGGGTTCTGCAGCAGAATCGAAAGCGGAAAGTTCTTGAGTGCCAGCAGGATACGGTTACGTTCTACCAACATGATCTTGAGTGGCGAGTAGGGCCCGGCCGTCGCCGAATGCCGGTGGACCACGACGGCGTCCGGAGCGAACCATGCGCGCCATCCCAGGAGCCGGGCGCGCATGCCGAGGTCGGCATCATCTCCGTAGGCAAAGAAGGACTCATCGAATCCCCCCGTCTCATGGATCAGATCGCGATGGTACAGAGCCGCGCACGCGTCCGGCCACAGGATCTCAGATTCCTGGTCGTACTGGCCCCGGTCGGGTTCCATCGTCCCTCTTCCGCGGTTCTGGCCATCGCGGTAAATGAGATGGCCGGCTTTGTCGATGACCCCGGGTGGATCGGAGAGGAGGATTTTGCTTCCCACCATGCCGATGCGTCGATCTCGGTCTCCCCTGCGAAGCAGTCGCTCGAGCCAGTCAGTCCCGGCCACGGCGTCGTTGTTCAACAGCGCGAACCAGTCGCCGCGCGCTCGTTCGAAGGCAAGGTTGTTGGCTCGTGTGAAGCCCGTATTTTCATCCAGCCAGAGGACCTGCGTCCGCGCCCGGTCTGCCGCCCACTGCCGAATGATCTCCGGCGAGCCGTCCTTCGACCCATTGTCGACGATGATGTGTTCCCGGTTGACCCAGGTCTGTTCGTCGATCGAATGGAGGCAGTCCGCCAGGAACCGCTCCCCGTTCCAGTTAACGACGATGATGCTGACCAGGCTGTCGGATGCTTTACTCTTGGACACGGAGCTTACAGTTGTCTGTTCAGTTATCGAGTGCGCTGTAAGTATACTGACCTTCAACTCGCGGATGTAGCGGAAAATGCCCTCGATCGTGCATCGCTGCCTGGAGAGGGCAAGGAGAACCAGAAGCAGCGGCAGATCGAGTACCAAGAGCGGGAACCACTACAAGCGACAAAACCCCAAGCGGCCGACGCCAGCCGCCCGCCCCGGCCGCCGTCACACGGAAACATCACGCAAACATCGCGCCAACATCGCGCCAAATCAGAGCCGGAACGAAGTGAGGGAACCCACTGCACGGTCGCCGAATACCCCGCTCTCCGGTCCCGGAACGAACGCCCGCGGCAGCCCGGCGGCTTTCGCGGGAACGGTCGGGATTCCTCCGGAGCGCGACACCGGGTTTTCGAGGTCGGAACGGCGGGTCCCTCACTTCGTTCCGGCTCTGATGCTGCCCTGATGTTGACTGGGCGTGCGCGTACGATGGTCTGGGATGCCTCAAATTGAAAATCTCAAATTCTCAGTTCTTCTTCGCCCACTTCCTGCCCTGCTTCTTGATCTCCCTGACGATGATCGCGAGCCCGTTCTTGCGGGTTGGAGAAAGCTGGGTGCTCAAGCCGACCTCGCGGATGAAATAGAGATCGGCCCGGGCGATTTCGCGAGGAGGCTGATCGCTGTAAACGCGCAGCAGCAGAGCGAGAATGCCCTTGTTGATCAGCGAATCACTGTCGGCCCAGAAATGCAGCCTTCCGTCCCGACACTCACTGCGCAACCAGACCGTCGCCTGGCATCCCGGTACGGAATGATCGTCGGTCTTCCATCGATCGTCCATGCCGGGGTGCTCCCTGCCGAGACCGATGATGTACTCGTACTTCTCCATTCCGCTTTCGAATCGGCCGAAATCCGCAATGATCTCGTCCTGAATCTCGTTGACTGTCATCGAGGCCGCTTTCACTCGGGAACTCCCGTCTCGATCGGGTTGGTCTCGTCATTGCTCCATTCGAACCATCCGCCGTCATAAACGGCGACACGCGGCCATCCCATCAGCCAGGCGTTGAAGAAAGCCTCACTTGCCCGCCAGCCCGTACCGCAGTAGAAGGCATTGAACTTATCCGGTGTGACCCCGACCTCCTCCCAGAGTGCGGCGACTTCCGGGTAGGCCCGGGTGGTGTGGTCACGGTTGCGGTAGTTCTCCATATGATAGGCATCGCTTCCGCAGTTTCCGAATACGGCACCCGGGATGCGGCCCTTTTTCTCAATGTAGTTATAGCCACTCACTTCACCGATGAACTCCCGCCAGCTCCGGACACTGACCAGGTTCTTGTCGGCGGAACGAAGGATCTCCCGAGCCTCCGAAAGATCCACGGCAATCTCCGGACGACCCGGGATCGTCGCCCCGAAGTCCCTCACCGGAAGTCTCGGAGCCTCTTCGGTGCTGATCGGTAATCCTTCGTCGGTCCAGGACTGGAGGCCGCCGTTCAGGACGCGCACGTCCCCGACCCCGGCATACAGCATGAGGAATGCGCAGCGGAAGGCGGCGAGCTGTCCGGCGCTGCTGCCCGGGAAGGGATCGTCGTTGTCGGGAAACGAGAAGCGGCCGTAGAGGATGACGGTCGTATCGTGGGTGATCCCCAGATCCTGCAGAGCTTGCCTCAACTCATCCGGCGATCGCCGGTTCCAGGTCTCGGTCGATTCCAGTGAGTTGGTATCGACGTCAACGGCACCGGGAATATGTCCTTCCTCGTACGCGCCACGGTTCTGGTAGTGCGCGTGGCAGACCACGTACTTCGAGTTGTCATATTCAGCGGCCTGGCCCGTCGTGAGCAGTTCGTTCAGCCATTGTGCCGGAACGAGATGGCGGTAGCGCTCCAGGTGTGTCATGGCCAGGTCGGAGTCGGAGCTCCATTCGTCGACGAAGCGGTGATAGAGGTCGACCTTCTCGTACCCTGCTCGCTCGAAGAGGCGGGCGACCGTTTCCGTTTCTTTTTCGTGACTGCCGTAGACGACGATCGGCACTTCCGGGCGGATGTTCTTCGATCGGACGATGTCGAGCCAGTCGAGATAGGTACCCCACTTGGCCGGAAGGCTGAGGGCGCCCGGGATGTGACCGCCCCGTCGCTCTCCCTTCATCCTCCAACCGTTGAAAGCGTCGGCCGAGCGCACGTCGACCAGCTGTACGTTTCCGGTTTCCAGTCGTGTCTTCAGTTGAGTCGTCGAAAGTTCCGACAAGGTCTGCGGCATCAATCTCTCTCCCGTTGTTCCCTGCCCCGTCGCTCTTGCGGCGAGGGCCCCAGGCGCTCAAACCCGGTGGCGCCTCTGGTAATTCTCTCACATAGCCCACAGAGGGTTGAGTAGATCGAGGAGAGGGCAAAGGCCCCGATCATCCGTTCCGCCTGCCCAGAACCTGTACCTCCATCGGCATCAGATCCACCTTCAAAACCCTCGTGGGTCCCTCCGTCGAGGCCCCGTCCAGCTCGCGGATCTCGACACTTCCACCCGGCTTCGTGATGACCGTGCCGGGTTGCGTCGGATTCGATTTGTTGCTGTAGAGGATCTGGTAGGTCGTGTTTTCCTGGTTCAGGAACGCGTCGATGATAATCTCGCCCTGATACGATTGCGTGCTGCTCGTGTTCGCCGCCACAACGACCTCCGTCTCGTTCAGGATTCGTGAGTAGGCGAGGACGCCCCCGGGGAACGGAGAGATACCGAACTGCACTCCGTCGCCGGATATCGCCCTGAAATACTGCCGCCCGTAGCGCAGGGCGGGCTGTTCACTTCGCACCCTCGCAATCTCCCTCACGGCTTCGAAGAGCGCATGATCCGGATCGAACGCATGGTCCTTACCCCAAAGAGCTTCGCGCACGGACTGGTCACTGTCCCCTCTCCCGTGCAGCCCCTGTTCCGTTCCGTAGTAAAGACAGGGGATTCCCTGGAGCGAGAACAGGCAGGCGACGCCCAAAGTGAGTTGGTCGTCGAACCGCTCGGGATCGTCCGGTTTGCTGAACCGGAACCGTTCGTGCTGGTCGTGATTGTCGAGGAAGGTGACGAAGTCTCCGGAAGCCTCTCCGTGCGACGTGATGATGCCGCGCTCGACGTCTTTCCGGTGTTGATACATCTGCGCAATCTCGTCAGGAGAGACGAAGCCCTTGACGACGCTGGGAAGTCGAAAGAACAGCGGAAAATCGAGGGCTGCGTCGACGCCGATGGGTTCTCCTGTCTGGCCCGCATTGCGGCCGATGAACTGGGCAATCTTCTCTTCGTTGTCGTAAACCTCTCCGAACGTAAAGAAATTCCGTTTCCCGATGCTCAGGGCGAACTCCCGCACGGCGTTGCCGAATGTCCGGGCGAATTCGGGTTCGATGAATTTGAGCGTGTCGATACGAAACCCGTCCACGTCGAAGCGGGCGATCAGATACTGATAGGCGCGGATCAGCGTCTGCCGGACGGGACGAAGTGTGCCGAACGGCGTCTCCCGACGAAGTTCGGTGACGAACTCCTTGAGGGACTCAAAATCTCCTCCAACCTCTCCGCCTTTTCCCTGGCGACGGAAGAAGACGTTGTCGTTCAGTTCTTCTGGCCAGACCGCGGCATCCCCGGACAGGTCGGGTGGCGCCTGGCTGAGATCGGCAAAGCTCGGATTGCCGTTCTCGTCCCGCCAGTGGACGGGGTAAGGATGATCCCGGAAGGGAGAGGTGGCCCCGAATCTGTCGTAGTCGAAGACGTTCCCCACGTGGTTCAAAACGATGTCGAAGATCACATAGATGCCGCGGGCGTGGCTCGCGTCGATCAGAGCCCTGAGCTCGTCTTCGACGAGTGACGGATTCGAACGGGCGGCCAGGGGATCGGAAGCGAACCGCGGGTCGACCCGAAGGAAGTTCTGAAATCCGTAGCCGTGGTAGGTCGTGTCTTCGTACTGACAGTTCTTGACAACGGGCGAAAGCCATATCGCTCCGACGCCCAGTTCCTTCAGGTAGTCCAGCCGACGACGGATCCCGGCAAAGTTGCCGCCCTGGAACACGCCGCACGGGCTGTCAAAGGGCAGCTGCCTCGGAGGGTGATCCGGGTTGTCGAAACGGTCTACCAGATAGGTGACACGCACGCAATTCGACCGTAAATACCTACAGAAAAAGGATTTCAGGTCAGGTCTGGGGCGTATTTCCGAATTGCGGTGTGAACGGGTGTCCGGATCGAAGGTTGTGCCGGCGGATGTCGATTATGGCGGAGAGGGATGGGGGAGGGGAGGAGAATGCATCGCGCCGCTACGCGGGGCGCTTACGTTCTTCTTTTGTGGAAGGGATCCCCGGGGTCGCGGGTCCCCGGACCCGGGGGCTGGAGGAATCAGGAGAGTTTAGACGAGGCGACGGAAGAAACGTGTTTGCAGAATGGCTCTGGCGTCTCGTCCGTCCACGGTCTGAACCGGGGCGGTCCCCGAAAACGCGTATCGGCGTCCCGTCGCGGGACCGCGCACGATGATCGGGGACCTTTCGAGGTATTGGAGGCGGACTGGGGCCTGCAACGGAACGGTACTCTCCGAACCGCGTGAGGAGGGACGGGCCTCAGGAATGTGGGACGGCTGGGGGACGACTCGCCTGGTTTTCGATTCCCCGGTGAGGGTTGCTCTCTTCTGACCACAACATCCCATGACTCGATTCCCTTTCGGTGACCTGCGGCTCGATCTCAGCGACCGTCGGCGTCCGGCCCACCCGCTCGAGGAGACAGGCGCCTCCGGAGAGTGCCGGCCAGATCAGTATCAGCTCGACCGGATCGTGGCTCAGCAGCAGCGAAATCGGAGCCGCGACCCAGAGGCTCAGGCAGTTGAAGCAGTCCATCAGCCTTCCGACGAGTCCCTGTCCGAGTCGCAGTCGCAGGCGATAGACCAGATCGCCGGGGCCGTCCTCTCGAGCCAGCAGATGTGTGAGACGCCAGGTCGCGAGAACGGCCAGCACGAACTTCAGCCAGTACAATCCCTCGCTCACCGGTTCGCTGCTGTTATCGCTCGTGTCGGTTCCATGAGGTGCTCCCAAGCCTCAGGGTACGGCGACCGGCGGCAGATCGTTGCAGATACAGACCGGGAAGTGATGCCACTGCTGATGCCGGTTACCGCCGAGCGAGGGACAGATGGAGTTGTCCCAAACCAACAGCGCGAGGACGTAGCCGCAACATTCGCCGCGCTTCAAGGTCAGGCCGGGCTCTGCGGGATTGCAGACCGCGTCGAGCCGGCGCATATCGAAAGTCGCCAGCACGCCGGGGACGTCGTTGGGCGGTCCCGGATCCGGAGGAGAGGCGCCGGCGCACCGGGCCGCCGGATCTCCCACTCTCGAGGTTCCCACAAACGGGCCCGGCCAGGGCGGCGCACCGGGTCCAGGAATAGGAATGGGGACGCCGGGGTCGGGAGCCCCGTCTTTCTTGATCCAGAGCCTGTAGCCGCCGAAGTTGTCGCTGGGCGCCGAGAGGTCGGTGGCATCGATGTACTCGTCGTAGGCGATGCCCAGAATCGGTGCCTTCCACGGATCGACACAGCTGCCCAGGTCCACCGCAAAGTGACTGATGTCGACCGTCGCACAGGGTGAGACCCCCGCAATCTGGATGATCTTGCTGGCATTGATGCCGTCGGTCTTGTTGTCCATCCAGACCCACTGGAGGTCATGCTTGATGTTTGCTCCCAGATCCTCGACGGTCAGGCGCAGCGTGAAGCGCCCGCTCTGGCAGTTGGTCAGCGGCAGAGGAGTCGAGTTCCAGATCGGCGGGTTCGGAGTCCCCGGAGGATCCACCGGCTCGACCCGATACGATCGGGCGTTTTGCGTGTCCCAGCAGGTCTCCCACAGGGTGTTGCAGATCGTGAAACAGCCCGGCGGAAAAGGCGGAGGCAGACAGACCCGCTTCCGTTTCCAGAAACTGGTCAGCGCGCCTTCGTCCACCGGATTGGATTGTCCGTCGGCGATCTGGTGTGGATTGAGGTAGTCGACCTGCCAGAACTGGACGAAGCCCGCGGCGAGCGGATTGGTTTCGAAACCGGGCTTGTAGCTCAGGGTGTACCGTTTGATCTCCTTCCCGGTACAGCCGCCCACCAGGGCCGTACCGAAGACCGTCAGGCAGGTTCCGAAGGAGCGGATGTTCCCGGACGAATCCACCAGATGGGCGGAAGTATCCAGCACTCCGGGCGGTTCGGCCGCATCGACGCCTTCGATCCCTCGGATCCAGACCTGGTTTCGCTTGTGTTCGAACTGGGTCGTGCAGCAATTCGGTGAGACGCCGGACTGTGTGGAATAGACGCAGAGGCGAATCTCCACCGGTCCGGGGGGAACCAGCAGCGTGTCGAGATAGCCGAGAGTGTCGTTGACGACCCCGCAATGACCCTGAGGCGGTTCCGGACTGCCCGAGTAGTGGATCCCGGAGGATTGCCAGGGCACTGTGCCGGCCTCCCGCCACTCCAGTGTGTAGTGGCTGCAGAAGGCGCCGGTGGCCGTTCCGCGGATCTCCACGCCTCGAAAGAGGAGGACGGGCGGACTTTGTATGATGTCCTCCTCCACGCACCCCTCGGGATCGGTCACTTCACAGACCAGGGGTCGGAAGCAGTCGCGGATGCAGCGTCGAAAGTAGAGCAGGCACCGCAAAACGTCGATCAGATTGTTGACGCGGGCCAGGCAGCAGCCGAACCGGATGCCGCACAGACAGAGGCAGCGACAGAACCAGAAATAGGGCTCTTTGCTGTACTGATCGAAGGCCGTCTTCCCCAGCAGTGCGGCAACCGATTCCAGAGTCAGAGCCCGCTGAAAGACGGCGTCGTCGTCGTCCTCGCCCTCGAAACAGTCGACTTTGCCCTCGAAGACTTCGTCGGGGAGCCCCTCGGGGTAGGTGACCGTGGCGAGTTGATCGGTCAGGTAGGGCTTGTAGCCGTCTGCAAAAGCCCGGACCAGTACGGCGAAGTCCTGCTTCTCCTCGTCCGTGAGCGGACGGCCCTCCGGCGCGATCCCCAGCACTTGGCGGACGCACAGCCAATAGCGGTAGACGTAGTAGATGAAGCTCCGGAAGGTCCGCTGCCGGCGGCAGACGAGCCAGCCGAAGATGACACAGCAGCGCAAGTGGAGCAGGCACCACCGCCAGCGGTCGACGGGCCCGAGCTGCTGGAGGGCTTCTTTCGACAGCAGGCGTGCCACCACCTTTTCGTTGAGGAACGGCTCGAAGATCCGCTCGGCCAGCGCAATCTCGTCATCGCAGTTCGGGGGCTTCTCCTCTGTCTCTTTCTTGAGCCTCTCCGGATCCTTGGAGAGCTTGAGCTCCTCCTCCAGGATGGGGCGATAGGCATCCAGCAGTGCTTTCAGGACAAACTGGAAATCCTCGCTGTGGATCTCCTCCTTCTCGTCACCACTCAGTTCGCCCTCACGAGGTTCGGTTTCGTCCTTGGTTGGTTTCGCTCTTTTCTTTTTCTCGTCACCGTCTGCCATGAAATTCTCTCCTTTCCTTCAGGAAGAGAGCGGGGAATCGTCCTCGATTCCGCACAGCGCACAGCTTCGCCCTCTCACTTACAGACCCGCTGTGAGTCGTGTCCTCCAGAGGTTCGCCGGGTCAGGACTGGCACCGCCGGTGGCGCGGGTCGTGACGGTTTTGGAGCTGGTCGCGTATGCCTGGGGCGATGCGGTAGTGCATTTTTGCGTCGGCTCCTTTGAACTGTACGAGAAAGTGCTGGTCCACGAGTTCGGTGAGGGCGCTGTCAACCGATTCCGCGCGCTGGTGGAGCAACCACCATTCGACGATGCCTTCCTTCGTGTCCTGAGCATCGGGGTGGTCCTTGAGGTAGGAGAGGATTTCCGCGGCGAGTGGCGATCTGAACTTGGTCATGACTCTAACTTCCTCAACCCCTCCAAGCAAGACCGATTCCAGCACAGGTCCCGCGTCCTCACGGGGTCCAGCATGGTCGGAGCCGGGCATTCCTGCCCAGGTCGGGGAAGGGCATTGAGCCGCCTGCCGGCGAAGATCCTTGATAGGGAGCAAAGCTTCGCGGATGGGTGGATTTGCCCTGCTGGATCGTGAAGTTAACCGGGAATCGGGCATGGAGTAGCCGAGCGGGGGCGGAGTGTCGACCACCGGGAACCGGGTCGGAACTCACTCGGCGATTCGCCTCGAGTGAACGGGTATGCCGCACTCGTTCGACACCGCCGTTTCGGCAAGGACGCGACCTCTATCCTGGGTCGACGCGGTACTGCTGGGCGTCGATGCCGTGTTTGCGGATCAATTCCCAGAACGTTCGCCGGTCCTTGCCCGCTCCCACTGCGGCCCTGGTGATGTTCCCGTCATGGGCGATCAGACTCTTCTGGATGTACGAACGCTCGAACTCCATGATGATTCTCTTCTTGGCCTCGTTGAAGGACTCGTGATGAGCCGGTCGTTCGCGTGCGCGGAGGGTGATGTCGGGGGCGTCCAAGAGGGGTTGCCTGCTCAGAACGACGCCCCGCTCGATGACGTGCTCGAGTTCCCGGACATTCCCGGGCCAAAGGTGGCGGACCAGCTTCTCGCGGGCATTCTCGGTCAGACCGACGACGTGTTTTCCCGATTTCTCCGCAAATTTGCGGATGAAGTGCGTGGCCAGGACGAGGATGTCCTCGACACGTTCCCTCAACGGAGGAATGCAGAGCGGCAGGACATTGAGTCGGTAGAAGAGATCGACCCGAAACTGCTTTCGCTGAACAAGCTCGGCGAGAGAGGTGTTCGCCGCTGCGATCACCCGGACGTCGCCCGTCATGAAATGGCACGAACCGAGAGGGCGATACTCTCCCAGTTCCAGGAACCGGAGCAGCTTGGGCTGGACGAAATCCGGAAGGCAGTCCACGTCGTCCAGGAACAGGGTGCCCCCGTGCGCCAGTCTGAGCAGGCCACCCTGTTCGGAGAAGGCGCCTGTGTAAGCGCCACGTTCATGGCCGAAGAACTCATTCTCGACCAGATCCGCGGGGATGGCGCCGCAGGAAACGGGCACGAAGGGCTTGGAGGCGCGCGGACTCAGATAGTGGGCCGCCCGGGCGAACAGCTCCTTTCCGGTCCCGGTTTCCCCCTCGATCAGAATGCCGGAATCGCATGAGGCGATGAGAGGCAGCGTCTTGACCAGTTTCTGGAAGACCTCGCTGTCACCGATGAGTTGCTTCAAGCCCAGTCCCTGTTTCAACTCTTCGAACTCCAGATCGGTCGAGGGGGACTGGGGGACGCAGCGCAACAGACGGGGCAGGACGTTTACCGGCCGAAACGGGGGGGCGATGAAATCGAGGATGCCCGCCTTCAGCAGGTGCAGCACTTCCTCCGGCCTCGGAGTATCGGAAGCGAGCAGTACCGGTGTGGTAGACCAGGTCTTCAGGGCACGTTCCCCCAGATCCCGGGCGCCCGTGGGGAGTTGCAGAATGACTGCATCCGCCGGCTTCGCCCGCGAAAGGGTCTCCAGCTCCGAATCCAGCACCGAAGGGTCCAGATCCTTCACTGCATATTCGAACAGGCGAAACCCCGGGTTCTCCTGTCCATGCAGTACCCCTCTGATTTCGTGGGACCAATCGGTCGCCCCCGGCATGCTGACAAGCAGAACGCGAACCAGTGTCACCGTGTCTCTCCGGTGCCTCCGCCTGGGCCCCACTTCGATTCATTGATTACGTCGGCGCCAGTTCGGGTCCCGTATCGCTGATGGAAGCCGGCCTAACAACTCGGTGTGAAGAAGTCATCGGGGATGAGCAGGACAACTGCTTCCTGGGTGACCCCGGTTGCCAGAGTGAACATGCGTACCGCCTCAGCGCAGGGACCGATCCTTGGAGTATCTCCAAATGAAACAGGAGTGTGCCGCTCCTTGTCAAGACATTTCCGCGTCGGAGGAATCGGAAACCCAGCCATGCCCGCACCTTTCGGCAATTCCTAATATGCCGGAAAAGAGATTTCACCAAGAGAGTCGACGGGTGATCGCTTCGTGCTGAAGCAATGGGTCCGGAGCGATCATCCGCCGACTCTCGAAGCCGCTTATCGGCACCACACTGTGGCGTTTGCGCAGTCCGCTCGCGTTCCCGCCCTCGGCCCCGCCCCTACTGGCTGCCACCCTTGGCGGTCAGTCGGTCGGTCGGGAAGCCGTTGTCCAGATCCTGCGTCACGGCCACGGCAACCACGGGGGCGTCACAGGCCAGGGTCGCTCCGCCGTTGAAATTGTCCGGAAGCCGATCATCGAAGAACTGCACTACCGAGCCCAGCGGCTCCATCTCGAGGGTTTCCTGACTCTGCAGCGCACCGGCAGGCGTGAAGAACTCGAGCGTACAGCTGATCTGGTTGTCTCCAATGTTCTGCATGGCGATGCCGAGCCCGTTTCGGGCGCTCGATTCGGCCGGGAAGTGATGGATCAGCGCCGCTTCATCCGGTCGGGAGAAGAAGGCTCCCACCCTGAACGCATTCCCGGCCGAGACCTCGATATTCCAGGTCAGGAAAAAGGCCAGGAAGGAGGTATCGACGGCGGGAGCATCGACGACGGCAGAGCCGATGAAGGTACCGCCTCCCGGGGGCGCGATCTGCACGTCCTTCGATTCGCCTGGGTTGATGGTCTCGTCCAGGGTGTAGGCTTCCGATCCGTCGCGATTCAGCAGGTGGACCCGGAAACTCGCGGGAGCACCTGCGGAACTTCCGGTCGATCCGCCAATGTGTCGGGCTGTGATGACCGCCTGGTTCTGCTCATCCAGCCAGAAGACGTGGGGTGCAAACCACCGTCCGCGACTGACATCCGAACCGGCTTGCCCGGTGTTGCGCACGTCGCCCTGACGCTTCTTGGGCCAGGCGCTCGCAGCAAGGCCGTGAGAGGTGGTCCTGACGGCGTAGAGGAGGCTCTCCCTCGAGCCGATGTAAAGCGAGCCGTCGGGTGCGATCGCCGGGGAACAGACCGTGTCGTGGCCGAGGTCGAAGGTCCATCTTTCACTCCCGTCGGCATTGACGGCAAACAGCTTCTCGCTGTCGGTTCCAAGATAGACGACGCCGTCCGCTCCGACCGCCGGGCTCGTGGTGACGCTGCCATCCACTTCGTGGCGCCAGATTTCGCTGCCGTCGTCCGGATCGAGCTTCACCAGGAATCCCTGAGGAGTAAAGGCGACTTCGATCGGAAGGTACACGGAGCCGTCCGGTGCGAGCGCGGGGCTGTTACGGTTGTCGCCGATGTTGGCGGACCATTTCAGGGAGCCGTCCGGATCGAGAGCGAAGAAATTGTCATGGTTCTTGTCGGGCGTCCCGAAATAGACGGTTCCGTCGGCCGCAACGGTGGCAGGATAGTCGACGCCCCGGCCCGGATTAAAGGTCCACTGCTCATTGCCCGATGGGTCCAGCGCCACGAAGGTCGACGAGCCATTCGAGACATAGATATTCCCGTCGATGCCGATCGCGAGCCCCTTGACCGTATTGTCCATCTCCTTAGACCAGAATTCGTTGCCGTTGGGCAGGATGGCGTGCACGATGGCGCCGATTCCGACGTAGAGAGTCCCGTCGGCGCCGAGGGCCATGTCCCCGTCGACGGGACGACCGGTCCCCGGATCGAACGTCCACACGAGCTGGCCTTCCGGATCGAGGGCGAACACCTGGCCGTCTTCGTTTGCGGCGTACAGGGTCCCGTCGGCGGCAACCACGATCGGCCGCCTGACATCGGAGCCGGTGTCGAAGTGCCACTGCTCGGTTCCGTCGGGCTGAACGGCGTAGACGTTGTCGTCCCACGATCCGACATAGATGATTCCTTACCCCACTCAGGGCCGGGGAGGTATCCACGAACGATCCTGCTTCGAAGGACCATTTCTGTGTTCCCTCCTGGCCGAGCGCCGATACGGGAAGGAGTAACATCAAAAACAAAATAGCGGAGCTAATGGAAGGTCGTCGTTTAGAAACGGATGGAGTGCGAATTTGAAGCAATGCGAGGACTCTATCCTTTCTAAAAGCACGAAGGTATTTGATTGATGTGTAGAGTTATTGAAACGACCGTATCTCACTGAACCCGAAGCGTCAAGAGATCACGGCCCGGATCGTTTTCGGAGCGCTTCGTGTGTCTTCGTAAGGCGCCGCCGTCCGCGTCTCCTCACGCCTGGCCCGGGTGCTCCACTGATCTTCGGCTCGACTCGGTGTCACACTTCACAGGTCGAGCTTCTCGGTTTGCCCTCGAAATTCGGACTTCGCGCTTTCCACACCACTGGACTCCCCCGACTGTTCTTCTGCGCCAGGTTGGGCCGGCGCTGCTGGACAGCATCGCGGAATTGGTGTCTTGTATCCCTCATGACAACCCCAAAGGACGTGGTGATCGGCATCGACAGCAGCACGACGGCAACGAAGGCGATCGCGTGGACTAAAGACGGCTCGGTCGCCGGGGTGGGACGCGGCCCGATCCCGCTGGCAAGCCCGGGAAACGACCGCTACGAGCAGGACCCGACCGACTGGTGGGCGGCGACGGCGAAGGCGTTGCGCGAGCTGCTCCATCACGTAGCGGCCGACCGCGTTGCCGGTCTGGCGATCGCCAACCAGCGGGAGACCTTCGTTCCCTTGGGAGCCGAGGGCGCCGCCGTCCGGCCGGCTATCATCTGGCTGGATCAGCGCTGCGGCGAAGAAGTCGGGTGGCTGACGGGCAAGGTGGGCGGCGAGAGGATGCATCAGATCTCGGGAAAGCCTCCCGACATGGCGCCCGTGGCCTACCGAATCGCCTGGATGCTGAGGCACGAGCCGGAGCTCTTTCGGGCGACGGCGATGTTCGCGGACGTTCACGCCTATCTCGTGTGGCGGCTCACCGGCGCGTTCCGGACGAGCTGGGCGAGCGCGGACCCGCTCGGTTTGTTCGACTTGGAGAAGAAGGTCTGGTCCCCGGAGATCCTCGAAGCGCTGGAACTGCGGCCCGAACAGCTGCCGGAGCCGGCTGGGCCTACGACCGTCGTCGGCGCTGTCGGCGCGACGGCAGCGGCCGAAACCGGACTCGAGCAGGGGACACCGGTGGTGGCCGGCGGAGGGGACGGGCAGGCCGCCGGTCTGGGCGTCAACGCTCTCGAGCCTTGGCGGGCCTATCTGAATCTGGGAACTGCGGTCGTTTCAGGAACCTACTCGGGCGAGTACCGCACCGGCACGGCTTGGCGCACGATGGGGAGCTGTTCGGGAGAGGGCTACTACTACGAGACGAGCCTGAGAGCGGGGACCTTCCTGATCGATTGGTTCACCCGCCAGGTTTGCCGGGCGCCCGAAGGAGATACCGCCATTTACGGGAAACTGGAGAGCGAGGCGGCTCGTCTGCCCATCGGCAGCAACGGTCTCCTCGCAGTGCCCTACTGGGGTGCGGTGATGACGCCCTACTGGGATTCGGATGCCCGGGGATGTTTCGTGGGTCTGAAGGAGCCTCACCGCCTGGGGCACATGTATCGCTCTCTGCTCGAGGGTATCGCGCTGGAACAGGCGCTCGTCACTGCCATGATCGAGGAACAGACCGGCGTACGGATCACCGAGTTCATCGCGATCGGCGGCGGCGCCTCGAGCGACCTCTGGTGCCGGATCTTCGCGGACGCTTCTGGGAAGAGCGTCCGCCGATCGAGGACCGTCGAGGCGTCGAGTCTGGGAGCCGGCATCTGCGCGGCGGTTGGCGCGGGCTGGTTCAGAACCGCAACGGAGGCGGCCGAGGCGATGAGCGGAGAGATCACCCGCGAAACCGAACCGATTCCGGCGCAGGCGGCGCGCTACCGGGAGCTGCTGGGCATCTACCGTGGCATTTACCCGCAGCTTCGTGAGACGTTCGCAAAGCTCAGCCGATTCACGGCGTCCGACTGAGGCGGGCGGCTCTCAGGTCACCCGGGTCTTCCTCGACCTTCATCGACATCGTAAGCACCGCGCTGACGGCATGGAGGATCGCGAAGATCCACATGACGCCGCCTACGCCCAGTAGCGGCAGGAACAGGCCCACAATGGCGGGACCGACCCAGGCGCTGGCCCCGGCGCCCAGGTTCAGGATCGCCATCGCCGCGCCCTTACGTCGAGGAGCGAGGGCCGCCATGATGGCGCCGAGCGGAGTGTAGGCCGACAGCATGGCGCCATAGAACATACCGGCGATGATCGCCAGCGTGTAGTTGGCCGGACCGACCCGCAGCGAATAGTAGAGCATGAGCGTGGTGACGGCGCACCCAAAGCCGCCGAACAGCACGACTGTTCGACGCCAGCCGAACTTGTCGCCGATGATGCCGAACAGGAGATTGAAGATCACATTGGTCACCGCCAGCATGGTCAAGATGCGAAGCCACTGACCGAGCGTGAAGCCCAGGGCGGTCGTGCACCAGACCGGCATGAAGACGAAGAAGCCGATCTGGGAGGCCGTGTTGATGGTACGGACGATGCCGCCGATTCCGATCTTTGGAATCTGCCAAGCGATCGTCGCACTCGAGAGCATTGTCTTGATCGGGTTTTCACCTTCGGGGGCCAGGCGCCGTGATCCGATCGGTTCTCGGACCAGGAACAGGGCCAGCCCCGCTGCTGCGACGAAAACCATCGCCCACCAGAGCGTCTGGTACTGACCGACCACAGGGATCGTGTAAGTCGCAATCAGCGAGCCGAGCGTCGGGAAGCCGGCGGCGAAGGCAAACCAGAACCAACCGAGCGAGGTTCCGAGACTCCGCGCCGGCGTGGCGACGGTAATCCAGACCAGGAAACCGTAGGCGAACAGCGGGTAGCCGAATCCTCGGACGCCGTAGAAGAGCAGCAGGAGGGGATAATTGTCGGTCGCAACTCCAAGCCAGAGGAACGCGGCGTGGAAGACCACCCAGATGACCAGGCCGAAGGTCATGACCCGCTTCGGTCCCCAAACGTCCGACAGGGCTCCCGAGAGCCAGGACCCGAATGCCGCCGTAGCCCCGTAAACCGTGAACACCAGTGCGACGGCCGATTCCGAAATCCCCTGGCCGACGAGATAGGCCGACAGAAACCCCGATTCGATGCCGCACGCACACATCAGCAACAGCACCGCGAAGAAGCCGGGGGCAAGGGGCGGATAGATCCCGATCCGTTCCAGCGTCGACTTGGGCTTGACAGTCGTGACATCCATGGAGGGGGATTCTAGCGCAAGGCCACGGAGATTACCCGAGCAAAATGTCTGCGTAAGTCTCGGTAAATCAGGCGGCTCGTCCGTCCCCGGACTGTCAGGTCCTGGCCAGAAGTTGTCACACTACGGGTTTCGGGTCGCGGGCTCCGGGTTTCGAGACACAACGCGCCGCCGGGGAAGGGATAGAGACCGTTGATTCCATGCCGGGGGGATCCTCGCGACTTGACACCGCTCGTGTGGCCCGGCAGGACTGAGTCGGAGCTTTCAGCGGGAATCAGGGCTGTCAATCGACGGCCGGCGGTCGCCGACATCACTCTAGGATAGACTTTCAGTCCGGCGTTCAAAAACGGAGGAACAATGAAGGACAAAGTGAACCGTCAATTCAGGCTCCGGTCACGACCGACGGAGCGGATCGAAACTTCAAACTTCGACTTCGTCAAGACTGAGATTCCCACACCGGGACCCAGAGAGGCTCTTGTTCGGGCTCTCTACCTGAGTCTCGATCCCACCAACCGAATCTGGATGAGCGACCGGGAGCAATACATGCCGCCCGTCCAAATCGGAGACGTGATGCGAGGCGGCGGCATCGGTGTGGTGATCGAGTCGAATTCGTCGCGCTACAGGGCGGGCGATCACGTCGTTGGAATGACGGGGTGGCAGGACTACTGTCTCGCCGACGAGGATACGCGCGCCATGAGGGTCCTTCCCCCGGGATTGCCCGTGCCTCTTCCGACGATGCTTGGGGCCTGCGGCATGACTGGACTGACGGCCTACTTCGGACTCCTGGACCTCGGATGTCCGGAAGCCGGAGAGACGGTGGTCGTGTCTGCGGCGGCTGGCGCAGTGGGTTCGGTCGCGGGCCAGATCGCAGCGCTGAAGGGATGTCGCACCGTCGGCATCGCGGGCGGGCCGGACAAATGCCGCTATCTGCTCGAAGATCTGGGCTTCGATGCCGCGGTCGACCGTAAGGCGCCCGACTGGGAAGCGCAACTGAGCGAGGCAACTCCGGATGGAGTCGATGTCAATTTCGAGAATGTCGGCGGAGAGATCATGCACGCCGTCATGGCGAGGATGAACCTCTTCAGCCGGATGCCCCTGTGTGGATTGATCTCAGGCTACAATTCTTCCGAGCCCATGCCGGGTGATTTCTCGCTAGTCTTAATCAAGCGGATCAGCGTTCGCGGCTTCATCGTTCTGGACTTTGCCGACCGATTCACCGAGGGCACCAATCAACTCGTCCAGTGGGTGGCCGCGGGCAAAATACGGCACCACGAGACGATCGTGGACGGCCTCGAACAGGCCCCCTCCGCCGTCAACATGCTTTTCGACGGCGAGAAGGTGGGGAAGTTAATCGTCAGGGTCGCCCCTGAGCATTAACGGCGGGAGTCATCGTCATGGCGACGTCTCCAGGTCATTGCTATTACCCATTACCAGGAATGGCCACAATATGTTGATAGTACATCCACTAGCCAAGACATGAGAATTCAAAGATAATTCAAAGAGAAAATTAACGTACTCGCGTCGATCTTGGGTTGTCTCAAGGCAAACGTATGATGATCAATGTCAGCTTACAAAACACCAAAACTCACATCCGCAGAAATACTCGAGGCGAGTGACGATTCCTGACTCGACTGAATCCATTGATACTAAGGAGATCCGCTCTGGCAGCCATGACGCGATTCTCCAACAGCATCGACGACATGATCGATTACATGCAGTCCCGACTCTCTCTCGAAGGCGAAGCTGCACAGTCCATGAGCTAATCCGGTTCTCGTACATTTTCGAGCGAACGAAACGTACCTTCGAATCCCATGAGCCGCCCCGGCCCTCGGGTCGGTGCGGCTCCATTCGTGAGAAAATCGATGAAAACAAACATGCCCGCCTTGCTGGCAGCCATTCTCGTCCTGGGAGGTCTCGCGGCACTTGCCGCTCGCGGACCCGGGGTCGGCCAGGATCAACCGCGATTCCGTGTGGAGAGCGACATCGTCAGAGTCCCCCTTGTCGTTGTGGACAAGAACGGTAACCTTTACGGGGGCCTGAAGAAAGGCAACTTCACCATTCTCGAAGACGGAAAGCCCCAGCAGATAGAGACTCTTTCCGGCGGAGAGGCATCCCTGACGCTCGTGCTCCTTCTCGAGCACAGTCGGATCATCCAGTGCCTGCTCGGAGAAGTGCTGCGGCCTGCCGGCATTTTCGTGACACAGATTCTGCAGAGGGGTGACTTTGCATCGATCATCGCGTTCGATGCGAATCCGCGAATCCTGTCCGACTTTACCCGAAACCGCCAGCAGCTGATCAACTCGATCAACAATCTCTCCAAGAGCCCTCCCGGCTTCAGTGAGAGCAATCTATTCGATGCGGTTGCGTTTACGCTCGTCGGCGGAATGCTCGACGAAGTCGAATACAAGGGAATTTCCGCCGTTGAGGGCCGAACGGGGGTCCTGCTCGTCGCCTCCGGAATCGACACGTTCAGTGATTACACTCTGGACGAGATTCGCAATCTGGTAGCGGCAGCGGGCGTGCCGATTTACTCGATCGGCATCGGAGAACTGGCCCATATTCGTGCGGAACCCTATCTGTCCGGTTCTCAACGGCTCGACTATCTGAGAGCCCGGACCAATCTGGACACGCTCTCCAAGGAATCCGGCGGCCGATTCTACAGCGTCCGCTTTCAGGGTGCGCTGGACGATGTCCTCGAATCTATCCATGCGATGCTCAGTCACCAGTTCACTCTCGGATACCGACCGGGGAGGAAGCCGGTACCGGGAGAGAAGCGCACCATCAAGGTCCTGGTGGATCTGGATGGTGATGGTCGGAACGACAACGATCGCCTGGACCTGAATTACAGGCGCTTTTACTACATTCCCGACAGTGAGGACGAGTGGAGGAAAGAAGAATGATCAAGAAGGTACTGAGTCTCGCTCTATTACTGACGATGGGACTCTATCCGGTGCCGGTCCTCGCAGAAGCGGCGGTCCTCAGCAACAATCAGCAGAACAGCCCGACGATTGATGAACTCCTGAATGAGAGCTTTCTTCAGCTGTTGAAGATTGCACCGGAGCTCGCCCTTCCCGACGATCCGCTCGAACAGAAGAAGGACCGGCTCGAGGAACGAAGGGATCTGGAGAAGGAGAAACTCGAAGCCAGGAAGGACTCCATCGAGGAGGAAATCGACCGGGCGCAGGAGCGGCTGAAGGAACTCAACGAAGGTTCCCAAGACTCGAAAGAGGTAGAGCTGCAGAGGCATCAGCTGCACTGTACGATCCAGGACGCCCGAAAGCGGCTGAAGGACACCGAACTGACCCTGGAACACGGGCTGGAAACCAAGTACGACCTTCTCGAAGCCAAACTCGATATTCTCAAGGACTGGCCCGAAGAGTATCACCAGGTGATGCACAAGATCCAAACGGGTACGCCTTCCGATTTGAAGTTCGGAGACTTTCGCGACATCGGATTCCGAGGCGGAGTGTTCGAGGGTCAGGAAGAAGACGTGAAGGACGGACGTGAGGCGGTCGACCAACTGAAGCGCCGCGACATGCTGCCTCCGGAAATCGAGGATCAGCAGATCAACGACTACATCGACAAGGTTGCGATGCGGATCGGCCGCCACTCGGATCTGCGCGTTCCGCTCAAAGTGAGCGTGCTTCGCTCGAAGGAGATCAACGCATTCGCTTTGCCGGGCGGATTCTTCTTCATCAACACCGGCCTGATCGAAAAGGCCCAGACGGAGAGTGAGCTTGCAGGTGTGATGGCCCATGAGCTCGCTCACATCACGGCACGCCACGCCGACCGATTGATGGGCAAGGCCAATATCAGCCAGATCATCTTCCAGGCCGCCCGGGTCGCTGCCATGATCCTGACGGGAGGGGCCACGTCGGTGGCCACTTACTATCTGCTGCAGTATGGCTTCTATGGCCTCGGTCTGGCCATGAACCTGGCGTTGCTCGGGGTGAACCGAGACTACGAGATCGAGGCGGACATTCTCGGCACCCAGTACATGTGGAGTGCCAACTACGAGCTGACCGGTTTTATCGACTTTTTCCAGAGGATGGCCGAGGAGGAAGGCTACATCACCGGATTGAGCTGGTTCCGAACCCATCCGCCGTTCGCGGAACGGATGAAGCGGACCTACGAGGAAATGCTGTATCTTCCCGATCTCGATGATCCCCGTGAGGATTCCGAGGCGTTCCACGAGATGAAGGAGCGTTTGTCCGGAATTCTGAAGGAAATGGAAAAGAAGGATTCGGAAGCCCCCACTCTTCGCCGTGTTTACGAGTGTGAGAACGAGAACGAGGCTCCCGCTTCCTGACCCCGGTCCTCGCCGGCCAGAAAGGTGCAAATCCAGAATTCGCCGGAATCCGATCGGTTCAGTCCCCTCGAAACCGGAGCTCGAGGAGGCGGCCCTTCAAGAGGAGGTGAGCAGGAAAAAACTGCCTTCTGGGTGCCCCCTCTTGCCAGAGTGAGCATACGTACCGCCTCAGCGCAGGGACCGATCATTGGAGTGCCTGCAAATGCAACAGGAGTGTGCCGCTTCTTGTCAAAACATTTCAGTTTCGGAGTGTTTCGAGGGTTTTTGAAATACGTCGTCGACGGGTCTCCTCCCGCTTGGCTTCTGTGATCCAGCGGACATACTCCTTCTGGTGAGTGTAGGAGAGTGCCCGAAACGCGGACCCGGCCTGCGGCGACGCCCGCAAGGCTTCGGCCAGATCGCTCGGGACTTCAACGGCGCGCGGTTGGGTGTCTTCCTCGAGTGTGACCCGGACGGTATCACCGGGCTCCTTCGCTATCTTCTCGCGGATGCTTTTGAGGACGGGCAACATGTGCTGCGGCGAGCCCATGCGAACGAGGGTTCCCCGGTACGGTTCTCCATCGATGGTGGCCCGAATCGGGACGCGCTTCTTACCGAAGACCTTTTCGACATCGAACGGAACGAAGACGAATGCGCCGCCTCGCCCCGCCGCTTGAATGACGGCGTCAAAGCTGTGGGTGATGTCCATGGATGTTCTCCCAGGGCGTTCTTCCCATTAAATCATCCAGGAGAAATCGCACGCCCTGATTGTCCGACGGGTTCAACCAAAGAAGTCGCCGGAAAATCCGCTCGGCCTCGTCAAAGCGCCCGAGACGCCAGAGACACAATCCGTAGCCGTGCATGCAGCGCAGGAACGGTCGGTTGTCGATAAGCCCCCAGGGCAGCACGCCGGCGAAGTTGTCACCCAGAGACAGCTCGCCGATGCGGAAGCCCACTTCGTAGTGGCGGATGGCATCCGCGGGATCGAAATCAAAGACGAAATTGCCGAGATGAGAATGGGCATCGAGACAACGCAGGTCCGCTTGGCACAGCTCCATCAAGATCTTGAGTGCTGCGGCTCGATTGCCGGAATCTCTGAGGTCGGTGGACTGTGTAATCGGGTCGTTGTAGGGATCGTCGGGATCCTCGCCGGGCAGCACCTGCTCCATTTCGAACACTGGGCGGGGGCCGTGAGCGATGATCGGCAGGGCCCATTCGGCGACGGGTTCGTCTTCTTCTCCCCAATACTCTTCCTCAGGGTCCCACATGCCCAAATCTTCAAGTCCCAGAGGGACCAGATCGAGGGCCTTTATGTCGATACGAGTCGACTGAATCTCGGCTGAGAGATAGGGGTGACCGGCGTAACGCCACTGCTTTCGGGGCATGACCGTGGCGATCATCCCCGGCACCAGCTCCCAAAGGCGGCTCGCGCGCAGGGTAATGATCCGGTCACTTCCGAGCAAACGGCAGCGGGCAGACCGCTGCTTAACCGAAAGCGCCACCAGTTCGACCGGTTTGGTCAGGTCGATGTCATCGTCTGTAACCTTGTGTTGGCGCACGCGTCGGGAGAGTTGCTTGGTTTCTGCAGGATAAGGATCGAGGTTGAGCCACTTCCGGTAGGCTGCAATATAACGGGACCCTTTCGACGGTGGCGACAACACGACATCGGTGGCCGCAACCACATATTCGGACCCGTCCTGGCGACGGCATCTTGCCGTCAAACCGCGCCTTTCATTGCCATCGTAGTCTACGGCGATCACCGAAACCGGCTCCCCGATGATGAAGCCGTCGGCCGGCAGGACAACCTCATCCTCGAAGGCCTGCCGAAAAGCCCATAGCTGCTCATCATCACCATACGCGTCAATGGTGATCTCCTCGATCAACTCGTCCAATGCGCCAAGTTCGTTGCCATCCTTCGCGCTTCGCATGTTCATCTTCGATGATCCTTCCGGATGCCGGTCTCTTTCCGGCAGTCCCATGATAGGTCATTTTGCGGATGTCCGGCCAAGGGGAAAACAGGATTGCGGGGCAGGCAAAACAGATGCTCACATCTACGAAATTCAGAGTGTCACTCGATCAATTCCACGAACCTTGAGTGCAACCCTGAACGAGGTCTGCCGGAGCAGGATGCCGCCCGAAAGCGCAGGTGCAGGCACCACACTTGGCAAATCCGGCCTCTTTCGTGATTCCTGAACCCTGGGGGTGCGGCTCGCCCCTCCGTGACACGCGGCATTGTGGCTCAGAGCGTAGTGAGCCACGATGCCTCCCACGCTGAAGAGCAGCGTGTTGGCCGGGAATGACTTCAGTTGCTCGGCAAGCTTCACGGGATCCAAATCGGAGTCGGTTTCGCGCAGGTTCGTCTGAATCAACCGGAGAGGCTCTCGCATCCACCATCCCCGTTCCTCCTGTCCCCAGACGTTCGAGAGGAAGAGAATCGGGACCGACAATGCAAGGAGCCGGGGACTGAAGAAACGCATGGCTTACACCCTTCTATGGGATCCGGAATTTAAGCATGTCGTCATCGAGACACTGGCCATAGCGTCTCTTGGGGAACCGGTTCCTGTAAAGCCGTTCGGCACGATCGGAATTCAAAGTGCCCCTGAAAATGCATCTTGTCGGTCTTCAACCGCGTTCGTGCATGCGTCTCCGTCGGGCTAGGGAAAGGACAGTTGCGTCAGTACCTGTAATCGTCGAACCTGGCAATGTCGAGAGAATCCGGTAAGACACCGATCGTGAAGATCATGAAAGTCAGAGCTTTCGTGCCGAACTCCACATGCCCCCCGACGACGCTGTTTTCATCGGCCAGCGTCATGTGGGCATGAATCCTCCCGTTCAGGATATAGCCCTGCACCGACGTCAGGTCCATCGGCACCGAAGCCTTCGGATATTCTTCGGCCGGCGGCAGATTCTTGTCGCTCACGACGTGATAATGATAGTCCGTGACCGAGCCGATGCCGGAGAGGATCACCCCGTTCTGGATGTGTCGTTCCGCGATTGCCTTGTTCAGACCATCGAGAAGATCCGTTCCGGATCGGAGTCGAACGAGCTCGATCCGCTGAAACTCGGAGGGAAGCGTCCGGACCTCCGGTGCGCTTTCCTGAGAATAGACGAGCATTCCAAGGACGGGACCCAACAGCAGGGCCAAAAGCTTCTTCATGATGATCTTCTACCTCTTTCTGGGCGCGGGGAAGTCACGGTATCAGAATACCCCGCCATCCGACAAATCCCGGTCCTTTCCGTGAAATGGAAAAGAGAATTGAAAAAGAGTGTCCCTTTTCGGTTGTCCTTTCTCTTCACCGCTGGAAACCCAAGAGTGGTTAGCCGAAACGCAGGCCGTGTGCCCATGTCGTTGCTGTCTCCGGACAGAATCAGCGACAATATTGAAAAGTCTTGGGGCGGGATCGCGCAGATATCCGTCATGCTCGAAGGATCTGGAGGAATGATCCTCGATTACGACAAGGCGCGACGGTCGTCACGGGTCCGGAAGGAGCCCGGAACCTGACGGCCGGCTCATTCTCTATGCCGGGGTCCATCGGGTCCGGCAGCATTTCCCAAGAAGACAACCCAGGGAGACGGAGTTCATGAAGATCAATCGCTATCTATCACTTCTCGTCTGTATCTTCCCTCTGCTCGCATTCTCATGCGGCCAATCGACGGAGCCCTCCCGAGCGTCCCTGCCGGGATCCAGCGAGAACGGATCGTCTGTACCAGCGAGCTATTTCGACAATTCCGGTTACCAGGACGCATTGAGCGGCGGCGTCAGTATGATCCCGATCCAGACCGACGTCAGGACGTTTCGCGTCTGGACGAAAAGGATCGGCAACAACCCTCGGATCAAGGTGCTGCTCCTCCACGGCGGTCCGGGGATGAGCCATGAATATCTCGAGGCCTTTGACAGCTATTTTCCAGGTGCCGGCATCCAGTACTACTACTATGACCAGCTCGGCTCCTTTTATAGCGATCAGCCCGATGATGACGCGCTGTGGACCCTCCCACGATTCGTCGACGAGGTCGAGCAGGTACGCCGATCGCTTGGACTCGACAAGGACAATTTCTATCTCTATGGCCACTCTTGGGGAGGAATCCTGGCTATTGAATACGCGCTCAGATCACTGCTGTCCAAATTAGCTGAGATCTGAGAACCGCCCTCGCGTCCTGACTGGCTTTCCGACTCGATTTTCTCGTTGTCCATGTCCAGGCCTCCGATTCTGCTGTCCAGATTAAGCGAAGGGGGAGGACCGCCTGAGCGGCTTCCGGCAACTCAGGCGGGGACTTGAACGGTTCATTCAGCCAGGCCCATAAGTCTCGATGTACGAACAGGTTCATGCGCAGCAACGCCGCCAGATTGGACAGGGACCAGTCGAAGGCGGACTTCAGTTGCAGATAACGCAGGATCAACATGGCGATCAGTGCTGTCCAAATTTGAGACTTCAGAGCGTTGGGACTGGTGCCGACGAAGGTCTTGATCTTGAGGTTCTGCTTGAGGGCCTTGAACATCAGCTCTATCTGCCATCGTTCCTTGTAGATGGCCGCGATGGTCGCCGGGACGAGTTTGAACAGATTGGTCAGGAACTGCAGGCGCCCCTGGACGGGGTCGTCGATCTCGACGAGGCGGAAGCGACAGGGCCGTCCCTTGTGCAGGAGGCCGTAGAGGTGAATGATCTGATCGGAGACGATGGGGGAGCCCTCGGGCACCGGGCGCTGCGTGATGACGCCGTAGTTGGCGTTGTCTTTCAGCCGGGTGACGAAGAACACTGCTTGTTCGGTCAGGTCCGCATACCAGTCATAGTCCGTATAGCCCCGATCGAAGACGACGATGGTCCCCGATTCGAAGTGCAGCTTCCTGCCGGCCGTCAGATCGGAGACGGCGCCTTCGGTGATCAGGGCGAACTTCGGCAGGTAGCCGTCATGATCCAGAAGGAGGTGGAGCTTGACTGCTCCTTTTGTGCGGCGGAACCGGGCCCAATCAAAGACCGACGCGCACAAATCGATGACACTGGCGTCCAGGCTGACCAGCGGGTTCTTGAAGCGGAACGGCTTGCGGCGGCGTCCCACGGTCAACGTCCGGCACCGATCGAGCAGCCGATGGAACACCTGCTCATACAGCTCCCAGGGACGGTGTTCGTTGGCGTAAGCCAGCGTCGAGCGCTTCGGAACCCGCATGCCGAGATGGCTGAGTTTCCCTTCGCAGCTGGCCAGCCCGCCGCAGATTTCCCGCAGGCTCTGGGCACGGCCCAGCTGACAGAACAGCATGGAGACGAACTGGGTCCAGCAGGCAAAACCCCGGGCGTGGCGCGCGGCTTTCGTCTCTCGGACCAGTTCCTGGAACTCGAGGCGCGGAAAAAGCTGGAGAAGTTGGCTGAAGATGCTGCAAAATCGATTCACGGCTGAGCTCTCCCTTCCGATTGGATCGTGGTCTGACAACCCAATCGTACGAGGAGCGGCTCAGCCGCTCAATCCTGAATCGCTAATTTGGACAAGAGTGCGCTCAGATACCAACAGTACCTCAGGGGACTCATCATCTCAAATATGATGGCCAGCATCCCGGCGTACAACGATTATGCCAAGAAGGTCCTGATGCCCCAGATGGATCAGACCGTTCTCCCCGAGATTCTCAAACTCGAGCAGGAAGGCAAGACCGACCATCCCCGCTATATGGAGCTTCTGATGCCTAACTTCTATGTCGAGCACATTCTGCGGATGCCGCCCGACGAGTGGCCTGATCCGGTCATGCGCGCCATGAATCACGTCAACGAGCACATTTACGTGCTGATGCAGGGGCCCAGTGAGATGGGTTTGAGCGGACGATTGATCGATTGGGACCGCAGCCAAGACCTTCCTGACATTTCGGTCCCCACCCTGACCATCGGCGCCCGTTACGGCACCATGGATCCCGCGTACATGGAGTCGATGGCCGAGCAGGTACAGCACGGGAGATTTCTCTACTGTCCCGAGGGCAGCCATCTCGCCCTGTATGACGACCAGAAGACCTATATGGAGGGAGTCATCCAGTTCGTCAAAGACGTCGATGCCGACGTGGCAGAGCCCACGGTCAATTGAAGCTCTCGAAGAGGGGCAAGCGTCTCCGGCCCATTTTCTCAGGCGCTCAGAATCCCGTCGATCCGTCCGATGGCTTCGTCGATCTCGCCCGTGGATTTGAAGCCGATCGTGACGGCGTCCACCGTTCCCAGACCGAACACGAAGCGGAGAGAAGCCTGGCGGTCTTCAGCCGTCGTAAATCGTCCCTCCCTCATCAGCTTCATACCGATGACACCGGTTCCCTGGCTGTGGATCGCAAGCATATGCCGCACCACTTCGTCCACGTCACCGGTTTCCTGAGCGTCGCCCCTGAGCGAATCCATCAGGGTTCCCTTGTGGTTGACGCGCAAATTTTTCCTTTTTACATCCGGTCTATTGGTGTACTTCCGTCTTGTCTACGGGAGAGTTCGCCCGCTCGACGGTGTCGACATCCTCGTATTCGGAGTCCTCTGTCTGATTGGTGTCGTGATGAACCTCGCCGTCACAAAGGGTCAGGTCAGATACCTGGCAAAGCACTTACGCGTCTGTCTGTCGGATCTGAACGAGAACGTCCTGGCCGTGGTTTCCGCCGGCATCGAGGCACAACAAAGGCAGGACCGGGTCATCAAGGTACTGGTGGGACTGCTGGGCCGTTCTGGGATTCGTGGTTCTCCTCGCCGTACTCAAGCAAGTGGCCGGTTAGGTTCCGGCGCTTTAAGGAGCGCGAAATTGGGTCCGAACTCAAAGTTCCCGTCACGTTCTGGCTCGCGTTATTGTTTGTTAGGCTGCAGAGCGCAACCTGAACATGTAGATTGCCCAACCAAGCGTGTCGCGCCCCCAACGCAGGTATGCCGCCTTCGCCCTGCTCACGCGCTCAACCAGCTCCGCCAGGTCCGGATCGTCTGGATGGACGCGAGCATACTCGGCTGTTGCGAACCACTGGAGTCCCTCATACCTGTCCCAGTCGTCCTTGCTGCTCACGAAGGCGTGACCGAACTCCGTTCCTCGCCGCTCTCCGGCCTCTGCATTCGAAGAGTGGGATTGCATACCACGTGTCCATGGTGAGTGAGGTCGTAGAGTGTCCAGGTGTCCATGATTCCCCGGGTTGCGGCCGGCCTGCGCCGATGCCGCTATTGCGCCGTCCCGGGCGGCGGAGCGGGTCTTCCGGTGGGTGAGACCCAGCCCGGATGAGGCTCGTATTCCTGGCGCGTACTGGTCTTGTCGGCCGTGGGGAAATCGGCCGGCACTTTCTGAGTCACCTTGCCGGTGGCGGCCCATTCGGTGCCGCGTTGCAGCGTCGTGATGAAAGCCACACAGTTCATCGCCGCCAGGTCGTGCCCGAGCGCGGTGTGGAAGATGCGGCCCTTGCCGTAGTGGAGCGCCATCAGCAGGGGTTCATCGTGATTGGTGCCGCGGTTGGACGGATCGGACCAGGCGGTGGCGAGAACCTCCATGTTCTTGCCGGGGCCGCGGAGGGTGGCATAGAGCTCGTCGGCGACATGCATGAAGACTTCGGGCAGGCCCTTCATGATGGGGTGTTCCGGCGCGCGGTTCACCATCTTAATGAGTTTGCGAGCTCCGTGGCTGCCCGCGCGTCCGGGGCTATCGTCGGAGATCAACTTACCGTCCTTGAAGTACCACATGGGGCCGGACGTCTCGTCGCGGCCGCGCCAGCCTCCGATGCCGATCATGAGGTTGTATTCTTTCCAGTGCGGAAAGGCATTGTCGGCGGCGTGATAGGAGACAAGGCCGCCGCCGTTCCGCATGTACTCGTCGAACGACGCTTTCAGCTCGTCGGACCAGCGTTCGTCGGGAACGTCGTAGTTCGAGACGATGACCTGGTAGTTCTCCCATACGGGCTTGAAGTTGGCAAAGTCGCCGCCGGCCGGCGGCGCGACGACCACGTCGACCTTGAAGAGACCGGTCTCCTCGAGCATCCTCCACAGATACGGCGTGGTTTGCTTCCAGGCGTGGTACGGTCCGCCCTGTTCGCCCGTGAGAATCATGGCGCGAATGGGCTCCGCCGCCCGCGCCGAGAGCGGTGCGAAGAGAACCGCACAACAGAGAACCAGCAGAGATCTACGCATCGATTGCTCCTTCGTCACTTCTCGTGCTCTTGGAAGTTCACGGGCGTCCCCGGGAATCGGCCGCGACGTTCGGGGCGGCCGAGGAACTACACTATCTTAAGTTGGGCGCGGCAGACAAGGGGCGCCGCAAGGGGGACGGGACGTGACAAGGCATTGGAATAGCGGTCGTAGTAGCGGACCATCTGCTGGTGAGGGTCGGGGGTGTGGGAAGTCACCGGAGAGATCCAGTCCAGAGCATCCAGGCAGCGCGTGACCCCCTTGTTCATGCGGTACTGGATCTATCCGGTTTCGACCCGGTACAGGAGTCGCGTTCGGGCGAAACTGGGGCGCAGGATATTGGCGGACAATCGTTCCAGAGGCGGCTGATCCTCTCGATCAATCGCCCGCCTGCGCCCGCTCCGTGTAGCCGACGCCGACGAGCTGTACGCTGACCTGCGGGACCCCGCCGTCACGGAGTTGACTGCGCAACCCCACGACTTCTACGTCTACGCTCTGCTTCGCTCGGATTGGCAACCCAACAACCTGTGGGAGCGGACGAGTTGCAGCGATGAATGAGGATGGACGTCGGTGGAACCGCCTTTTCCTCTTGTCGACGCCATCGCCCGATTCCTCGAGCTCTTCCTCAAGAGGGGACTTCCATCAGACGGATAAAACAGTTCCATCGATGTAGGAGCGCCGGGGAGCTCAGTGGGACGGCCTGGGATTCTTGGGACGGACAGGACGGATGCGACCCGGGCACCTTTCGAGTTGATCGTTGGGAGGGAGGAAGGATGAACCGAGGAAGGGTAACGTGCGAGGTACGCAGTTCGAACTTGAATCCTTCCCATACCCTTTCTGTCCGGAAGATGCAAAGATAGGCCAGTGAAAAAGGTCCTCCTGTCAGGGCATGTGAAACTGCGATTCACACCGCCGCACGATCAGAAGCCCGGTAGGATCGCATCGCTACTCGAGCAGAGCTATGCGGAACTTCTCGAATGGGGTCCGGACATAATGTCCCTCGAAGTCTGCAAATGGGAGCAATTCGATCGAGAAGTGTTTGAGCATCCCGAAACGGTTGGATCCTGCGTGTTCCTGAGCTGGTGCGACGATTATCTTGTTGGATTCGGGTCCTACGATCCGCGGCAGCAGCCGGAATTCGGCATCGTCGGCCACAATTGTGTCCTCCCGGGGTTCCGGGGCCGGGGATTTGGGAGGCAACAGCTCGGCGAGATACTCCGCCGGTTCCAGGAAATCGGGATCAGGGTGGCAAAGGCCACGACAGGCGACCACTCATTCTTCACGCCGGCACAGCAAATGTACGCTGCCTGCGGATTCCGGGAAACGAGACGCCACCCGTGGGAGGGCAACCCGTTCTTGAACGTCATTGAATACGAGAAGAGACTGGACAATAGGGAGCTCGGGGCGGCGCGTTGAAGTCTCATCGGTCCCAACGGTCCCAAGCCGTCCCATGATTCCCGCGCCTCACACGTCAGCGCCGGTTCGGTCTGCAGTTCGCACTTCGGACCTCGCACCTTCCCCTTTTCACTTCTTCCTTCGCAGCCCGGACTTTCGCGTTGGGGGTTCGACGATGGGGAAGGGGGAAAATGCGTGCCAAAATGTCTCGGGGCCCGGGGAGAGCGCGCCGGCGGGATACCGCCCAACGACACCAAGGAGCGATGCGCCCGCTTGAATCCTCCCACGAGGCTGTTATTACATTGATGATATGGGCGATCGAGCCTCTGCAGCCGCATCCGCCGAAGCGGAGGCCGCCGATCAGGAGCCCGCGACCCCTCTTGATGCCATCGTCGTGGGCGCCGGGATCTGCGGGGTCATCTTCCTGAAGTACGCCCGCGACCAGGGACTCTGCTGTTTGGCTCTGGAGAAGCAGGACGACGTCGGCGGCCTTTGGGCATGGCTGCCGGCCTGGCAGGACATCCAGAATCGCAGGCAGGACTATGCCGTCAACGGCGTGCCGCTCCAGGGACCGGCCCAGCCCGACATCCATCGGCACGTTGGCGAGTGGGTCCGACGCTACGACCTCGCACCCTTCATCCGGTTCGGATGTGAAGTCACCTCCGTGTCGTGGGAGGAGGGAGATTGGAGGGTTGAAACGACCCGGGGCACGGAACGCGCCCGATACCTCATCGTCGCCTCCGGTGTCCAGAACGAGCCCTGGATCCCGAGTGTCCGGCGGTCGAGCCCGGAGATCGTCGAGATGCACTCGTGCCGTCTGCACCGCCCCGAGGATCTCGCGGGCCGACGGGTGACCGTCGTCGGCGGAGGGGCGTCGAGTCTCGACTTGCTCGAGCTCGCCATTGCCAACGGCGCGGCAGACCTTCACTGGGTGTACCGCAGCATTCGCTGGTTCCAGCCGACCGGCAGGACGAAGCAGGAGAGCTGGCCGAATCTTCGCGAGTTGGGCATCATGCAGACGGTGCTCAGGTCGTCCGAAAGGGTGAACCGTTTCACCCGCCGGCTGCTGCACCTCCAGTTCAAGTGGCATGGACTGACGGAGATCGAGCCCGACGAGCCCTTCGACTTCGCCAAACATCAGCTGATCCCGGGGCGGCGCCGGATGATTCGCGGCTTCGACTCCATCTCCCGCCACCAGAGCGAGGTCCGTGCCATCGAAAGTCACGACGTCGTACTCGGGAACGGGGAGCGCCTGGAGACCGACGTGCTGCTGTGGGGCACCGGCTACCGGATGAACCTGGGTTATCTGGGTCTACCCGAGTACCGCGAGGTCGGCACCCCCAAGAAGCTTCGGCCCAGGCTGGGGTCGTTCGTGCGCTCGGTCGACTACCCGAATCTCTTCTTCATCGGGATGGGTCTGATCGACAGCACGTCGTCGACGCCGTTCTTCGCCGCGGTCGAGGCGAAGAGCATCGTCGCGCACATTCTCGGCAGGTGCGAAATCCCTTTGGAGACGATCCCGCATGTCATCGCCTACTGGGACGTTTTGAGGCTCTTCGCGAGCTTCGACCGTGCGAACTACCCGCGACGCTGGTGGCGGATCCGGTGTGCCCTGCTTGCGTGGCGGTATCAGCTCGTCCGGAACGCGAGTGTGAAGATCTGAGGAGTGGGAGGAACCGTGACGTGATGCTG
Organism: uncultured Acidobacteriota bacterium; assembly: GCA_963823995.1. Taxonomy (GTDB): domain Bacteria; phylum Acidobacteriota; class UBA6911; order RPQK01; family JAPXNP01; genus JARRKC01. Next base: position 457,359 of record CAWGNQ010000005.1, on the reverse strand, counting down.
GCCCTCGACCTGAGTTGTGAGCCGCAAGTGACTTCCGGTCTGGCGCGTAACTTCGTAACCGAGTGCCCGCAACCGATTGGCGAGCTCCTCCCCGGAGAGGTCGCGTGGAAGTCTCATACGGCGATGATCTCTTCCCGAACGAAGTGCAGCCGGATGATGGACGGAAGTTCCTCTTCCTCGAAATGGCACCGAACTGCGTCTCGGAGCTGTTCGGGAAGATCCTCGAGACGGTCGGCTTCGGTGAAGATCGAGGCTCCGAGCGCCCGGGCCACGTATCCCCCCTCCGGGGCTTCTTCGACCAGGAAGATGATTTCCTTCATCATTCTCCATGATAGGTCAGATCGGGGTGGTGTGGCCACAAAAGGAAGTCAGTACCAGGAGCGGAGGGACCAGGAATCCGGTCATCCGCCGCGGGGGACCGAACCTTTGGAATCGAAGAGAGATTCGAGCAGTAAGGTGAGAAAGAGGACAGTCCGGACAAACCGTCTGCGTCGCATGGCATTACCCCGGTCAATATCGCCTCAACGGACTCGGACCGCCCCAGTAGAGATTCGTCTTCGCTTCTGCGGCCGCCCGTCGCTCGCAAGGCTGTCCGCAGTCTAGGAGGGGAGCCGCGCATCTGCAACAGGATTCGGCGATCCCGAAAGGCGGGAGGCACCTTCGTTGCGCGGCATGCACTGGAGAATGCCTTAGCTTCCTAGGGTGAGCGGCAGACAGGCTGTCCAAGAGACTACGCCGCCGACTCGCGTTCGACATCCCAATTCGGAAAGACGAGCACGGCTGGATGTACCTTCAGTGCCCGTGCGAGGACCTTTGCGCGTTCGACTCCCAGGTTCACCCTGTCCCGCTCGATGGCGGAAATCGTCGATTGAGGAATGCCCGTCAGTTCCGCCAGTTGGTTCTGGCTCAGTTCCTGAAGCTGACGGATGATCCGGACCGATTCTCCGACCGTAACGTCTGCGCGCTTCCTGGCCTTTCGATATTCGCTCATGCCTACCTCTTTCCGTAATCGTGGGCCGTAATACTGACGACCTCCACGAATACCCTCTCACTCTCCACCCGGTACAGGACTCGATACTTCTGGCCCAGGCGTGAGGATCGATGACCTTGCCACTGTCCCTTCAAAGCCTCGTCGCAGAACCCCCGGATCAATTTGAGGCCACGAGGTGCCGAAATCGCGACGATGTCCTTCCATTTCTCGTAGCGTTTCAGGATTTCCATGGGAGCCTTCTTCAACTGCCGATCGACGCGGCGATGCTCCAGGATTTCCCACATATACTAAATAGTATATATACCAAAGAGGGTATGATCGACCTTCATCGAACTTACCCAGGCCGAGTGTCAAGGTGGGCTTCAGTTCGCACTTCGGACCACGCACTTTTTCCCTTTTCAGTTTGGTCGTGGCATTTCTTCCTTCCTACTTCTCTCCCGAGCTGTTTTCCTCGAGGCCACAATGAATGCCAGGAGCTCACCGGCTTTCTGCCGGAGCGGGACGATTTCCTCGGCCGCGGCCAGGCCGGTCTCGTTGAGGAGGTCCAGCCAGAAGAGGCATTCGTCGGCTTCTTCTTTGACCGTGCCCAGTTTGTGGATGAAGTCTCTTCGGGTTTTGGCTCTCTGGGCGGCTCGATAGTTGGAGCCGACAGAGGTTCCGGCTCGGAGGAGCCGGCGTTGGATCATTCCGATTTCGGCGCCGGGTGGTAGGGAGCGGCAGAGGCGGAGGACGGCGGCGCAGCGTCAGAGCCCGAACGAAGTGAGGGACCCCCTGCCCGGTCGCCGACTCCCCGGCGTCCCATCGTGGACCAACACCAGCCGCAGCCAGGCGGGAACGAAGGAAGCACGGCATTCGTGGTATCAGTCGGGCTTCGGCGGAGCTGCTTGTGCGCGACCCTCACTTCGTTCGGGTTCTGACGCTGCGGCTTCTTGCAAGTTGCAGGTCCCGCGTTGGGCGCTCGGCGTTGGGGGAAGGGGGAACCGGCCCCAACCCGATGGAGATCGGAAGTTTCCGCCAGCCGGCAGCTGTGGGACAATGGAGGATAGTTTATGGTCAAGGCAACGGAATCGATGGAATTCACCGCGGTGATCCGCAAGGGCGAGAGGTTTTACGTAGCTCTCTGTCCAGAGGTGGATGTTGTTTCCCAGGGACCTTCTGTCGAAGAAGCGCTGGAAAACCTCAAAGAGGCCGTCGCTCTCTACCTCGAGGAGATGGGGCCCCCCGAACGCACCGCGGGAAGCACCTTCGTTACGCGGTTTGCACTGGAAGATGCCAAAGCTTCCTAGGGTGAGTGGCAGACAGGTGGTCCGAGCACTCGAGCGTACCGGCTTTGAGAAGCGCCGGCAGCGTGGCAGCCACGTCATTCTCGTGCGGGAGGACTTGGCAGGGCGCCGGGGAGTCGTTGTTCCCCTGCATTCAGAACTGGATCGAGGAACGCTTCAGGAGATCATCCGGCAAAGTGGTGTTCCGCGGGCTGAGTTCCTCGAGTTGCTGTGAGCGGGAATTGGTAGCGGGCCCGTAGCTGGCGTTCGCACTTCGGACCTCGCACGTTTCCCTTTTCAGTTTGTCCGTCGCCTATACTCCCTTCTCACTTTTCTCCCGAGCTGTTTTCCTCGAGGCCACAATGATCGCCAGGAGCTCGCCGGCTTCCTGGCGGAGCGGGGCGATTTCCTCTGTCTGAGCCAAGTTCGTTTCGGTGAGGAGGTCCAGCCAGAAGAGGCATTCGTCGGCTTCTTCTTCGACCGTGCCCAGTTTGTGGATGAAGTCTCGGAGGGATTTGGCTCTTTGCGCGGCGCGGTAGTTGGAGCCGACGGAGGTTCCAGCGCGAAGGAGCTGGCGTTTGATCATTCCGATTTCGGCGCCGGGCGGAAGAGTGCGGCAGAGGCGGAGGATGGCCGCGGAGAAGTTGAAGGTTCGTTGGAGGAGGTTGTAGGGCTTCTTTCTTTCCATACCTCTTTAATAACGTTCGTGGGGCTGGGATCTGCGAAACGGGCGTTCGCTTCGCATTTCGGAGTTCGCACCTTGGACTTTCGTGCTGCGGTCTAAAGGGGGAAGTTTGAAGTTCGAATTTCTGGGAGCGAAGGGCGAGGGCGGGTTGCCCAAACCCTCTCGAACCTGCCCTAACTCTGGTCGCCCGGCCGTCGAGACCTGCAGATCCGATTCCACGCACGATGAGCTCGCAAAAGAGTTAAAAACAAAGAGAACCTTTGCGTCCGCTGCGGCGTGAGATCGAACCGCCGAGGTTTCGCGTGTAGGCCGGAATCCCAAACCAGGGGGCTGAGACGAATTGGGCAACACGCCCACGAAGTTCAAAGTTCAAACTTGAAACTGGGGAAGGGCGAACCGGGAAAGTTCGAAGGGCCAAGGGCGAAGTGCGAACGTCTGAGGAGCCAAATCAAAGTGCGTGTTCGCGCTTTGTACTTCGGAGATCGCACTTTGATTTGGCTCCTCAGGTAGGACTCGAACCTACAACCCTCCGGTTAACAGCCGGATGCTCTGCCAATTGAGCTACTGAGGAGCACTCGGTTTTGTGAAGTCGTAAGTATACGGAAAAGGCCTGGGGCGTGCAAGAATCGGGGGCTACTGACAGAATCGGGGAAGCTACATCCGCATGATCCGGTTCTTTGTCAATTCGTCCCACAACTCGGCTGGCTTGGTGGTGAAGACCGCGGACTTCTTCGACGGTATCACGACCCAGTCTCCCCTCGCGATCTCCGCCTCCAGTTGCCCCTGACCCCAGCCCGCATAGCCGAATGCGATCAGGTAGAGCTGAGGGCCGCGGTGTTCGATGATGGCCCGGACCGTCTCGGCATCCGCCGTGAACGCTACGCCGCTGCCGACCGGGCGGCTTGTCTTGGGTAGAAAGTCCTGGGAGTGCAGGACGAAGCCACGGTTCAGCTCTACGGGTCCCCCGAAGCGCAGTTCGAGCTCCGTCTGCTGTTCGGTGGGCTCGAGTCCCAGTGAATCGAGGATCTTCTGCGAATCGACCTCCCCCATCACCTTGTTGATGACCAGGCCCATCGTTCCGGTGGAGTCATGCGCCACCACAAATACGACCGCCTTCGCAAAGCGCGGGTCACGGACCTGGGGTTGCGCCACGAGCAGCTTGCCCTGATAAGGATCGGACGATTGCTCGGCCGATGAGGCGAGCCGCGCACACACGACACAACTGAGCAGCAACCCGGCCGCGACGGTTCTCGAGAGCAGGAGGAGTGGACGGTGCGTCGATAAGATCTGCAGGAGAGCCTCCTTGGATAAACCCATCCTATCATTACAGACCCGCGACCGTCTTTTTGCCGAATGCGGCGTCCCCTTCGGACTCGAGCCGGAAGGAAAGAACCTCGTCAACCCTGTCGATCTGCCGATGCCCGGATCAGCCTAAAGCGCGAGCTCGGAGGTGCAGTTGGGGCAGCGATGGGCCTTGATCGGAATGGGCGTGTAGCACTGCGGACAGTCCTTGGTGGTCGGCTGTGCCGGAGCAGGCGCGGCCTGCTCGGCTTCGAACTGTAGGCGAACGCGGTTCATGTTCTTGACCAGAACAAAGACGGCCAGCGCCACGATCAGCAGCGCGATCAACTCGTTGATGAAGAGCCCGTAATTGAGAGTCACGGCACCTGCGTTTCGGGCTGCTTCGAGGGTAGTGTAAGGGCCGGCTGTCGTCGCACCATCTCTCAGCGTCATGAAGAGATTCGAGAAATCCACCTTGCCCAACAGCAAGCCGACCGGGGGCATGATGATGTCGGCCACGAGCGACTTGACCACCGTTCCGAAGGCGGCGCCCACGATGATGCCGACGGCCATGTCGACCATATTGCCCCGAATCGCAAACTCCTTGAATTCCTTGAGCATCGACTTCCTCCTCGAAAGACCGAATGAAAAGCGGTTGCGCTAGAAGGTACCAGAAAAGGGAGTTCAGACGCACCAGGAATCTTTCTACGACTGGAGGCCAGAACGACGCGTTTGGTCTCCGCCTGTGCCGCGCCGCCAACGGTTTCCGGGCACGTTGAGGCGCGGGCTATGGAACCAGGATTGTCAATATCGCATATTAAGTTGATGGACGGATAAATCGGGAATAAAATAACAAGATAAGAAAAAACGGCCCGGGCTGATCCCATTCCACGATTGAATCTTCACGAGATCCAGCGGAAATGAAGCGAGCCCGGACAGGAGAGTCGTCATGGGCAGCAGTCTGAAAGAGATCAAGAGTTTTCTCGACGTTACCTGTTATCACGAAGAAGAGCAGGGCCAAGGTGACATCCACTCGGGGCTGTACCCTTTTGTCACGATCTCGCGCGAGCATGGGGCCGGCGGCCGCGAGCTCGCCCGCGCTCTCCTCGAAGTCATGGACCGTCACCCTTCGGGTCTCTTTCAGGGCTGGCGTATTTTCGACCGCGAAATGTGCGAGGGAATGATCCATGACGAAACCTTCAGAGAGAATTTCGATGCCGTCTTCTCGGAGCGGTGCCACTCGGAGATCGAGGCGGTGGTCCGCACGCTGCTCGGGGCAAAATCCTCCCAGCCGGCGGCCTTCAGCCTGATGTTCCAGGCCATCCGCAAGATCGCGACCTGTGGCAAGGTGATCATCATCGGCCGCTCGGGTTGCTGCGTGACCGCCTCGCTTCCCCTGGGCGTTCACGTCCGGCTGGTGGCCCCTGAAGAGTACCGCATCCAGAAAGCGGGTCTGAAGGAGTTGGGGGAGAACGAAGCCCGGCGTGAGCTGCACCGCCGCGACCGGGATCGGGCGCGCCTGATGCAGACCTACTTTCGCCGCGACATCACCGACCAGTCGATGTACGATGCCGTCTGGAACACTTCGCGGGTCCCCATGGAAACGATCGCCCGGTCGATCCTCGGGCTCGTCGAGTCGCGTGCGGTCAGCCGCGGGCTGCTCCGCCGGGTGCGTACTGCGGGTTGAGAGAATTCTCCGTGAGGTTCGAATCACGCTTGACGAAGGTCTGGTCCACATTCATCGGACCCTGCACCGACCATGACCTCCGGATCTCAAATGGAGGAAACTGAGCTCGGTGCCAAGGGGCTCGTCGCATGGCCCGCCCGTTGGGCTACACCAGGATCAGCGTCAGGAGCGAGAGTAGGAGCGCGGCCAATACCGTGTGATCGAAACCGACGAAGGGTACCAGAACGAGGCTGGCGACCAGCGACGCGAGACAGCCTCCCATCAGATCTCCCGCGTAAAGGGCGGAGACAAGCCCCTGCTCGCTCCCGCGACCTTGTCGGCTGGCGAAGGCAAACATACCCGCTACCAGGAAGCCGACCAGAAGGAGCAGGGCTGCAACTGCGGGCAGATTGGGCGTGATCCGGAATTCGAGCAGCAGGAAATAGCCGAGAGCCTCGCCCACCAGCCCCAGCACCAACAGGAGCCCGACCTTCCGGGAGACGGTACCGTTCGTCGGGGCCAGACGCCCGACTGCCACGGCACCGAGCCCGAGGCCTCCCATGAAGAGCGTCAGAAGCAGGCCGATATCCTGGTAGAGGACGCCGCTCTTGATCTGGTAGTGGAGCAGGAGGACGGTCTCGAGCACCATTCCGATGAAAGCCACCACTCCGACCAGTACGGGACCCTGCCAACGCCGCTTGCGCCGGAGCAGTCCGAAAACCAAAGCTCCGGCGCACAACCCGAGGATGGTCCTGAGGTTGACACCCACACGCACGACGTCGTTCCATTCCGGGCTCCAGTTGATCAGGGAAGGGAAGAGCTTCGAGAGCCACAACAGAATGGAGTACCGGTAGCAAACCGGTCGGAGATCGGAATTCGCAGGAACCGGTGCAGACGCCAGTCGCTCACCGAACGATTCGAAACGGTCATTCGTGAACAGGTAGTCGAGGTAGGCGGCGGATATGAGCCTGGTATTCAGGGAACGTCGCTCGAGACGATCGGCCAGAACGGACGGATCCCGTGTGAGAGGGAAGTCGGCCGCGATCATGATGCTGCCCTGGGCGGGAAGGACGACCACGTCCTCGAAACTTGCCCGCAGCGCACGGTAGATGGTGCTGTTGCGACGCGTCAGGATCTCGGTCCAGACATTCTCCGGAGAGGCCAGTCGAAGGGCCAGAGCCCCTCCGGGAGCCAGATGGGCCGCGATCTGTCCGAAGAACTCCTGGGTATAGAAACGATTCGATTGACCGGAATCGGGTTCCGGCATGGCCAGCAGTACCAGGTCGTAGGTATCCGAGGTCAAGATGAATCGACGCGGGTCGGTCACAGACAGGTGAACAGAAGTGGCGTCGAGCGGCGCGGTCATGGAAGGAGGAAGATGGGCTCGGGAAAGCTCCACGATGCCCGGATCGAGTTCGACGTAGTCGACGCGGCGGGGAGCGTATTTGCTGATCTCGGCCAGCAGCCCGTACAGTCCTCCTCCCAGAATGAGAATGCGTGCCGGGTCTCCGACCTGCAGAGCTGCCAGATGCACGAGTTCTTCAGCACTCGTACCCTGGGACTCGAAAACCAGGGCATCATTCTCGAACAGGCTGATCTGTCCTCCTCCGCCGGTGATGGTGATGCGGCCGTATGGGGTGTCGCGCGTCGCCTGGAGAAGCGGGTGGTTCTGTTCGGTAAGCCACCAGTCGATCCGGGGCGAGAGAACCGCCAGTAAGGCCAGCAGCAGGATGCCGATCAGGGACAGGCCCCTCAGCATTCTGGAGCGTTTGCGAAAGAAGGGAAGCAGAACCAGGGGAAGTACGCAGAGGACGGCGAGACCGAAGTTCTGAAGCCCGAGCCTGAAGAGCACGACCGAACAGGCTCCTCCGGCCGCTCCGCCCAGGCTCTCCCAGGCGTAGGCCGCCGCCAGGCTGCCCGCCCGGCTGGAATAGGTCTTGGCGGCCCACTGGAACAGGAGTCCGAGTGCCAATCCGAGAGGAACGACGGCAACCATCAGAACCAGCAGCTGTTGCGGCAAGGACAGAAAAGCTCCGGGCACCCCTCCGAGCAGCACCCTGGACAAACGGATCAAGGCCACATCACCGGGGAGCATGAGGACCAGCAGAAGGAACAGGAAATCGACGCCAAGAGCGGGAGGCTGCTCGCGGCGGTAGCCGATCATGGCGCCTGCAGCGGTTCCGAGCAGCCAGAGTCCGATGGCCAGGATGTAGACCAGCTCGATGCCGTAGAAGGCGACGCTCAGTTCGCGCAGGATCGTCACCTGACCGAGGATGGACACCAGGCCGATGACGACGAGCTCCAGCCTCACGGTTGACGATCGCTGTTCTGTTCGGATTCACCGAAGACGACTGCCCGGTAGGTCTCGAACTTCGCACCCTCCTTCCAGCAGCGATCGGGCAGCCCGGCTTTCACACAGAGTCGGTCCAGCATCTGCTCCCGGTTCCAGTGCTGCTCTATGGCAACCTGGGGGAGAAAGGTGGCCGATCTCCCGTTCTTGGCCAGGACGACACCATCCCGGCCGAGCTCGATCTGGGCGACATCGTCGACCAATTGGAGCGGAGTGAGGATCGAGATCTCGATGTCCAGATCCCCGACCTCCGAAGCCTGGACCGGCTGAAATCGGGGGTCGCCGAAGGCCGCGTAGAGGGCGTTGCGCACGACGGCCTCGAGCAGGGGGGACTCAGCTTCGAGTCTGCCGATGCAGCCGCGAAGGTGTCCGTGCTCTCGCAGCGTAACGAATACACCCGAGGGAAAGGAGAGCGTCCCGTTCGGATCCTCGGGAACCGGGGCGGACTGAGTTTGCAGATACCGGCGGATCGAGTTTCGGGCGACCTCGAGCAGGTAGTGCTTCTGTGCTTCTGTGAGAGGATTTGAAGCCGCCTCCGACTCGTGCCCCGTCGAGCCGACGCCGCCGGGATCCCCCCGATCTGCAACCATCGCCACCGCACCGTATCCGACGACACGGCTCCGGTCGCCGGTCGGCGCATCGCCGGAGTTGGCATATTTGATCAGCGTTCCACGCTCGACGCCGAGCTTCCTCGCCACTTCCATGGCGACCAGGATGGGTGCCTCACCACAGGCTCGAGTTACCAGACCCGGTCTGCGGCCCACCTCTCGGAGTGCTTCTTTCCGAAAGGCCGACGGATCGAGCGAGACGATCTTCTCAAGAAGCGTCTGATCGACCTGTCTGGCCACGTCGTAGGGAGGATAGTGGGACAGATCGGAACTGGCCACGAAGAGGACGCTTCGTTCTGCGAGACTGGAAACGAGCCGGCCGGCAATCCGCCTGCACAGGTCCGGATCGGGCGACCCAATGATCATGGGCAGGATCTCAGCCTTCGGGAACAGAACCTGGACGAAGGGAAGCTGCACTTCGATCGAGTGTTCCCGCCGATGTGCGCTCGCATCGAACGTGAAATCGTCCGATTCGGCGACCAGCGATTCCGCAAGCCTTCGGTCGATGGGGATGATGCCGAGAGGCGTCCGATACCCGTCCCCGACGTAGACGGACGCATGCTCGAAAGGCGGAACGGTGTGATTCGTTCCCAGGACGACGACCAGGTCGTAGTCGTGTCCCTGAGCCTGGCGGAAGGCATCGGCGGCAACCTGCCCGGAATAGACATAGCCTGCGTGAGGAGCGATGAGTGCGACGGGAGCATCCTGGACGACCTGGGGGGCGCGATCGAGAAAGGACCGGACCTCGCTCCGGAGATCGTCTGCCGAGGCCGGGTAGAAGCTTCCCGCCACGGCCGGCTCGCGGATCCCGTCCGCAGCCCGCAGCTCGCGTATCGGCCCGAGCACGAGCAGAGCCAGCCCGACCCAGGCCATCCGGTACCGGCAGATACAGGCGCGCGAGTCACCCGGCGTCGAGAGCCGGGTCCAGGCTTCGGAGCTGGAGGGTGCGGGCGAGAACGACATCATGGGCTCCTAGAAAACAGACTTCCAAACCCCGGCAATGGGTTCATCACAGAACTCGCAGAGGCCGTTGCGCAGATGGACATCGGTCACGAAAAAGCCGCTTCGGGCGATGACGATCTTGCCGCAGCGGGGGCAAAAGGTATGATTGCCGGGGTGGCCGGGTACATTGCCGACGAAGGGGAAATGCAGTCCCACCTCCCGCGCGATCTCGTAGGCACGCTCGAGAGTGGAGACAGGTGTGGGCGGGAGGTTGAGCAGCCGGAAGTCGGGATGGAACCGCGTGAAGTGGACGGGAACGTCAGGGCCCAGTTCTCCGAAGATCCACTTTGCCAGTTCCTTCAACATCGTTTCGGAGTCGTTCAGACTGGGCACGACGAGGTTTACGATTTCCAGATGTACGCCGCTCAGGTGCACTTGCCGGATGCTGCGAAGCACGGGTGCAAGCTCGGCTTGGCAGACGTCCCGGTAGAAGTCGGGGCTGAACCCCTTGAGATCGATCTTGACTCCATCGAGCAGGCCGTCGCACATCTCCCTCAACGGCTTCTCCTGCATGAAACCGCAGCTCACGAGGACGCAGGCGGTCTTGCGATCGTGGGCGCGCCGGGCGATGTCGGTCAGGTATTCGATGAAGACGCTCGGCTCGTTGTAAGTGAAGGCCACGATGGGTGCGGACCGTTCGGAAGCCGCCTGGACGATGCGCTCGGGGGATGTGAAGGCGACGTCGTAGTCCTCCGGTCGGGCCTGTGACAACTCCCAGTTCTGGCAAAACTTGCAGCGCAGGGGACAACCGGTCGTTCCGAGCGAGAAGGCCGTCGATCCGGGCAGGAAGTGAAAGAAGGGCTTCTTTTCGATCGGGTCGAGGTGAACCGCACCGGGTCGACCGTAGACCAGACTCTTCAGGCGGCCGCCGTGGTTGATCCGGGCCCGGCACATGCCTCGTTCCCCGTCTGCGAGCAGACATTCCCGGGCGCAAAGGAGGCAGCGGACGTGCTTGCCCGGATGGTCGAACGACGTTGCACTGCCGATCGAGTCGGTGGGCGCATGGCAGCTCCCGCAAGACACATCCGTTCCATTCGCGGAAACCCAGTAGCGTGCGTCGGCCGCCGTTTCGAGAAACTCCGCCAGACGGCCGTCTCGGCCGGCGGAAGTCAGCAGTCCGGCCCAGCTCGTGGGACAGAGCGAGCCGACACCGAGCGCAGTCAACACGCTCGAACCGCGAACGAGGAACTGGCGGCGGGTCCCGGCCGTTGACCTGGGAGGAATAGTGCTGGTCGTACGTGGCAACATCACTGGCCGTTCTCACTGGCCGAACGTCCCGAATTTCAGCCAGGGACGAGCATAGCGAAGCGGACGATGGTCGTCAATCCGACGAGGGTCGGCGCGCCTCAGGGGTCTCGCCCCGGCTGTTGACTTTATCCTCGTACATGTGACGATCGGCGGCTCGCAGAAGATCCTTGGCCGTGCGCCGCTCCGTCGTCAGGACCGCGTAGCCGAGGCTGATGCCGAGCTCGTCGATGAGAATCGGTGAGTCGTCCGCAGGGTCATGGACGCGGTAGGGACGGCTGACACGCCTTTTGATCTCCCCGAGGCGGCGACCCATGATGGGCCCGATTTCCGTCACCGATCCCAGATTCCGCATATCCATGGCAACAGCGAACTCATCGCCGCCGAGACGTCCGATCAGATCGTGCCGTTTCACGCAGTCTTTGAGTCTCTCTGCGACGGCTGCCAGGACCTGGTCGCCGATGCTGTGTCCATACTGATCGTTGACCGGCTTGAAGTGGTCCAGATCGGCCAGTACGACGACGAACTTGCCGACTTCCGCCTGGCGAATGGCTTCATCCAGCTTTCGGGGGAAGACGCTCTGATTGTAGAGGCCGGTCAGGCCATCCCGCTCGGCCATCTCCTGCAGCCGGCGCTCGGCCTCCTTGCGCTCGGTGATATCGCGTACGATGGCCACCGTGAACCAGTGCGACTCCAGCTCCACCTTGCTCAGGGAGAGTTCGACGGGAAAGCGGGAACCGTCGCGTCGGAGTCCGGATGCCTCGATGGCGAGACCGAACAGGGAAGCGGGTTCGGCCTGGGAGACACCCGGTTCCGATGTGAATCGGGTGAGAATGTCATCGGGATCGATCAGCTGGGCAAATCTCTCGCCGAGCAGCGCATCGGCTGGATGGCCGAACAGGGTCTTCACCGCCGGGTTGGCGAGTACGATCCTCCCCTCGTCGTCGGTCATCACGATAGCGTCGTTCGAGGTTTGGAGGATGGCCTCGATCTGACGGCGCAAGGACATGAGATCGGTGATATCGCGGGTGATCCCATAGGTGCCGATGACGCGGCCGCCCGGGTCGCACACGGGACCCGTCGTCACGATGACCTGGCGCCGACGGCCGTCATGGTAGACTTCGAGGTCCTCTCTCTGAACGACGCGCCTGTCACGAATGCTGATCAGTTCCTGCTCGCGGAACCGCTCCGCACAGTCGGCGGTCAGAAAGTCCCGATCGGTCTTTCCGGTCAGGCCCGACAGACGGATGTTCGGACCTTCGACCTTTCGAGCGGTTCCACGGCTGACCATCAGGAAGCGGCCGTGTCGATCCTTGAAGTAGAAGTCGATCTCACTGTTGAGGACAGCATCGAGGTAGAGACTCTTTTGCAGCAGCTCTTCGCGGACCCGCAGTTCCTGTTCCTGGATCCTCCCGAATTCGTCGAGAAGATGTTCGTGCTGTTCCCGGAGCAGCCGGATTTCGTCCTTGAGGGGCCCGTCGTTCTGCACTTGGGCATCGAAACGATCCGGTCTGTCGTCGGCATCAGATTTGAAATGCGCCATGATCCGACCCTAAACTGCATTTCTCGAGAACCACGGTCTGCGGCCCCTATGGTACATTCGACCGCCGACGAACAGAAGAGGCGGGGAGAGCCGATTTGGTCTCCGGTCTCCTTTCCTGGAGCCATTTTCGAGTTTCGGGCTCTTTCTGACCTCCCCCCCGAAGGGGCGACGCCTTCCGACTTCTGCCTACAGCCTTCTGCCTTCTGTTCTCTGTCTTCTGTCTTTTCCCGGTCGCCGGGCTACCACCCCGCTTCGTGCATCTTCTTCAGCAGGGCTTCGGCGACGAGCTCGTGCGAGGGTGGATTGAGATGCCCGCCGCGAGCAGGAAAGAAGATGTCCGGATGCGCATCGAAAACGGGGAGAAGAGAAAGGAAGGGGGTGCCGAGGCTGTCGCACAGACGGCGGATTCGCTCGTCGGCATAGTCGCGACGCAGGGGAATGGGACGATGGGAGCGGCTGAATCTGTGCCAGCGATCCGCGACGAACCACTCGAAGGGGATGGTGAACGCCATCCAGCGGATTCCCCGGGCATCCAGTTCCCGATCCATGGCCCGCAGGATCGATTCGGTGATCCGCCAGCCCTGGGCGACCTGGGGCGGCTGATCGTCATCGGCGGCATACGTCAGCAGCAACGGATCGTCCGGAAGTCCCAACGCGGTGTAACGGTCCCGATGCAGCTGATCGGGATCCGCCTCGCAATAGTGTTTGCGGCCGATCAGCCAGGCCTTCTCCAATGCCCCAAAGGCGACCAGATGACTTCGGAGCCACTCCCGGCCGGGATCGACCCAGGTCAGACGGAGACGATCGTCGCCGGAGACGTAATAGGGTCGGTACTCGTCATTCTGACTCTTGCAGAGCCCCGCAAGCCGGATTGAATTGTTGCAGATGTCGTTCAAGGGATAGATCTCGAGGAGAACGAAGTCGGGGTCGAACTGATAGCCGAAATTCTGGAGTGCCAGCCATTCCTGGGCCGTGCCGAAATCGCCGACGCCGAGATTGATGATCTCCCACCGGTCCGGACCGCTCCGGTTCAGTAGAGCTTCCAGTCGGCGGAAATAGGTTTCTTCGAGATTGACCTGGACGGCCTCGCTGAAGGAGTCGCCGATGACGACGATCCGACGGGTTCCCGGGGGCTTGGGTCGGGGATGCTCGTCGTCTCGAAAGCCCATCCGGTTGAATTCCACTCGCACGGATGCTCCATCGATGACGATATCGTAGGTCTTTCCGGGGTCCTGGGTCCAGCCCAGGATCGGATTGAACCGCCAATTGGGATTGGGATTGAAGTCGATGTCGGCGATCCGGCAGGCCAGCTCGAACAGCGCGACTCCGATCAGGACCGGAAGCAGGATCGTCAGGATCGACCGTACGATATGAAATCTCATGTTGCAGCGCCCTTCAGTCCCGGTTCGGGCTGTGTGCCGGAGTGCATAAGATAGGTTTCGTTCCGAAGACATGCAAGCCTGCAAGGGCGACGCCCGAAGGGAAGTCGGCATGAAGCGGAACTGCGGTGGTCGAGTGAGGTTCCGGTATAATTCGCGGGAAGGAGGCGGCCGGCCAGCCGAGCGGTCGCGCGTCGAGTATGCAGTCGATCGAGCTTGAAATTCAGGCACAGCCGGATGACCAGACTTGCGGCCCGACCTGCCTGCACGCGTTGTATGGTTACTACGGCTACGATTTTCCTCTCGAACAGCTCATCGCCGATATCGAACAACTGGAAGGGGGCGGCACGGTTGCTGTCAGCCTGGCCAATCACGCCCTCCAGCACGGTTTCGACGCCAAGATCTTCACGTACAATCTGCAGGTCTTCGATCCAACCTGGTTCGAGTCCGGTCGGGAGGAGCTCATCGAGAGGCTTCGCCTTCAGGTTCGCGAAAAGCGCAGTAGGAAGCTGCGCCGCGTCAGCACTGACTACATCGAGTTTCTGAGGGCGGGTGGAGAAGTCCGCTTCGAGAACTTGACCGAAGCTCTTCTGAGCCGATTGCTGGCCCGGGGAACGCCTCTGCTGACCGGCCTCAGCGCCACCTTCCTGTATAACTGCGCCCGGGAGCTCGACTCCGAATATGACGACATCCGTGGCCTGCCAACCGGTCACTTCGTCGTGCTTTGCCGCTACGATCCGCTGCAGCACAGGGTCTGGATTGCGGACCCGCTGCACCCGAATCCCCTGTTTCCACGTCAGCAATATGAGATCGATGTCGACCGGGTGATCGCGTCGATCCTTCTGGGTATCCTGACTTACGACGCCAATCTTCTGATCATTCGCCCGAGGGAGTCGACGCCGCAGTCGTGAGGAAGACCATCGTCGTCGTCGAGACTCCGTCCCACTGGCCGCTCCAGATACCCGGTGTGGAGGTCGTGGGTGCCCGAACCTATCTGACCGATCGCAGTTTCAGCCTTCCGCGTCAGCTCCGGGTGTTCAATCTGTGTCGATCCTACCGATACCAGAGCCTCGGATACTATGTCTCTCTCCTCGCACAGGCGCGAGGTCAGAAGACGATCCCAAGTGTCACGACCATCCAGGATCTCAAGACACCGACGATCTTCCGCACGATCTCGGATGAGCTGGACGAACTGATCCAGAAGAGTCTGGCTCCCCTCAGATCGGATGAGTTCACTCTCAGCATCTATTTCGGCCGCAATCTGGCCAAACGCTACGAACGGTTGAGCTGGGCCTTCTTCCGGCTGTTCGAGGCTCCGTTGCTCCGCGTCAGTTTCCGACTGTCGGAGGATCAGTGGGAGGTTCGGGACATCAGTCTGCCGGGCACCAGCGAGATCCCGCAGGAACATCGCGGCTTCGTGATCGAAGCGTCGCAGGAGTATCTGGCACGCCCGGCCGTTCGGGCTCCGCGCAGGAAAAACCTCCCTTACGACCTGGCGATCCTCTGGGACGCGTCGCAGGGAGCGCCTCAGGCATCGAACGAGAAGGCCATTCGGCGCTTCTGCGCCGCTGCCGAATCGCTCGGGATGGCACCCGAGATCATCGGGCGGGAAGACTATGGACGCCTCGCCGAATTCGATGCGCTGTTCGTCCGGGATACCACGAATGTGGATCACTACACCTACCGCTTCTCGCGTCGGGCCAGCGCGGAAGGGCTTGTCGTCATCGACGATCCGGACTCGATTCTGCGCTGCACGAACAAGGTTTTCCTGGCCGAGTTGCTCGAGCGACATCGCATTCCGACGCCGAAGACGCTCGTCCTGGGGAGGGAGAGCCAGGAAGACATCGTCGATCGACTGGGTTTGCCCTGCATTCTCAAACAGCCGGACAGCTCCTTTTCACAGGGGGTCACCAAGGTCGAATCGCGTGAGGAGTTGACCCTGCAGCTGGGCCGTCTGCTCGAACGATCGGAGCTCGTGATCGCCCAGGAATTCCTGCCCACCCCTTTCGACTGGAGAGTCGGCATAATCAACCGCCAACCGCTGTATGTCTGCAAGTACCACATGGCACGGCGCCACTGGCAGATCGTCAAGCGGGTCGGTGACGGAAACAGCCTGTACGGGAAGGTGGATGTCGTTCCGATTCAGGAGGTTCCCGAGCCGGTGGTCAGTCTGGCTCTCAAGGCCGCCAACCTGATCGGGGACTCGTTCTATGGCGTCGACCTCAAGCAGACGGAAGATCGGACCGTCGTCATCGAGATCAACGACAATCCGAGCGTGGACGCCGGCTACGAGGATGGGCTCTTGAAGGACCGACTCTATGTCGAGATCATGTCGGTCTTCCGCAGTCGCCTCGATCGCGTGAAGGGGAACCAGAAGTGACGCGCGTGCTGGGATTGTTCGAAGGATTCGGTGTCGAGCTCGAATACATGATCGTCCGGCGCTCGGACCTTTCCGTGGCTCCGCTGGCCGACAAAGTGCTCGAGGCCGTTGCCGGTGAAGTGACCTCTGAGGTGGAACTGGGTGTCCTCGCCTGGTGCAACGAGCTGGCTCTGCACGTGATCGAGCTGAAGACGAACGGTCCGGCTCCGTCGCTGGAGGGCCTGGATCGGGAATTCCAATCCGGTGTCCACCACGTGAATCGTATCCTGGAAGACTTCGACTGCCGGTTACTGCCGACTGCCATGCATCCCTGGATGGACCCTCACCGGGAAACCCGTCTCTGGCCCCATGAACACAGTGCCGTCTATGACTCCTATGACCGGATCTTCGGCTGTCAGGGCCATGGCTGGTCGAACCTTCAGAGTCTGCATATGAACCTCCCCTGGAAGGACGCCGACGAGTTCGGTCGTCTGCACGCCGCGATTCGGCTCGTACTCCCGATTCTGCCGGCACTCGCGGCCAGTTCTCCCGTCGTCGACGGCCGGGTCACAGGAATGGCCGACAGCCGGCTGTCGATGTACCGTTTGAATCAGAAACGGATTCCGGTCATCGCGGGCGCCGTGATTCCGGAGCCGGTCTTCGCTCCCGACGAATATCGAGAACGAATCCTGGGCGCGATCTATCGCGAAATCGCTCCTTTCGATCCCGAGGGGATTCTTCAGCACGAATGGTTGAACTCCCGGGGCGCCATCGCCCGATTCGACCGGCACACCTTCGAGGTCCGGGTGCTCGACATCCAGGAGGCGCCGGCTGCGGACCTGGCTCTCTACACCTTGGTCGTGGCCGTCCTCCGTTCGCTCGTCGAGGAGCGGTGGAGCACGTATGAGTCTCAGCGGCGATGGCCGGTCGAACCGCTTGCCCGGATTCTGGAGGACTCGATCGTCAGCGGAGGTGCGGCCGTGGTCGAGGATTCCGCCTACCTCGAGATCTTCGGACTGCCGGAAATCTCGCAGATCGCAGCACGGGATCTCTGGCGTCGGCTGGCCGGGAGGCTCGAGCGAGAGGGGAGACTCAGTCAGAGCCGGACCCTGGCCGAGCTGCTTCGGGCCGGGACACTTTCCGAACGGATTCGCGAGGATCTCAGGGGTGGGGAATCCCGAGCCCAACTGGAAGCGGTTTATCGAAGACTCTCGGACTGTCTGGAAGAGGGAAGGCTCTACAGTGTCGGATCGACCGTTGATTCTCAGTTGTGAGCATGCTTCGAACGACGTTCCGCGATTTCTCGGATCGATTTTCACGGGAGAGGAGGCGCTGCTCGGAAGTCATCGGGGGTACGATCCCGGGGCCGCAGAGCTCGCCGGAAATCTGGCGCATCGCTTCGGCGTCCCCCTCGAGTGTTCAAAGGTCACGCGACTGATCGTCGACCTCAATCGATCCGAATATCATCCTCGACTCTTCTCGAAATTCACCCATGGCCTTCATCCTGAGACGAGACAGGCGCTTCTGGACAAGTACTACAGACCGTTCCGCGAGCGGGTTGCGGCCCTCGTGGAGGCCGGCATCCGCAATTTCGGTCAAGTCGTCCATCTATCCGTTCACAGCTTCACACCAGAACTCGACGGTGTCGTCCGAGACGCCGACATCGGACTGCTGTATGATCCTTCCAGAGAGGGGGAGCGGGAACTGGCGCGCAGCTGGAAGCAAAGGCTCGAAGACGTGGATCCCAGCCTCCGGGTCCGCTTCAATTACCCCTATCGTGGCACGGCGGACGGTCACGTGACACTCCTGAGATCCCGGTTCGAAGGGCGTTCCTATCTCGGGCTCGAGCTGGAAGTCAACCAGCGCTTCGTGCTGGGAGCGCAAGCGGACTGGGAGCGGATTCAGGCCGGGATTGCGGAGAGCCTGGCCGGGTTGGTGGAAATCCAGGATCATTGATGGATGAATTCGTTTCGAGCCCGGTCCGAAAGAATGACGAATTGTCCGGGCTCGTCTTCTACAGCCTGCTGGCCGCGGCGACCGCGCTGATTCCGATCCCGCTGCTGGACGACTGGAGCTACGGGGTCACCCGCCGGCGTATGGCCCGCGAGATCTTCAGGCGGCGCGGCATTGCGACGCAGCGGATCACACTCAAGATCGCTCTGGGCCAGTATGACGAGGATCGTCCGGGCGGCTGTCTTTACAAGGTACTCTTTACGCTCGTCATCGTTCCCCTCCGGATCGTGAGCCGTTTCGTGCGCGACCTGTTCCGGAAGATCCTCATCTTCCTTGCCGTAAAGCAGGCTTCGGACTGGGCCTCGGCCGCCTTCCACGAGGGTTATCTGCTTCAGCATGCCGCTGCGAAGCTGGCCCCGGGCGACAATCTCGGACGCAGTGATGCACGTCGGATGCGCTATTCGATCCGACTCACGCTCCGCGGCCTGAATACCTCCCCGGTCTGGAACGTCTTCTATGGGATCATCCGGTTGAACCGCTCGTTGCTCCGCACCGTCGCTTCGCGGGTTTCACGGATCGGCAAGCAGGCTCGGGCGCGGACCGCGCCGGAAGTTGAGGAAGCCAGTGTCGATGAATATCTGCGACAGGAACGACGTTTTCTGGATGACGTCGTAAACCGACTGGCCGATCTGCTGGCGGGCCAACGGGGATACCTGGTACAGCTCGAAAGCCGTTTCGATCACTTCTATCGGGACGGCGGACCTGGTGTCCCGCCGATGGCCGGGCGCCAGGGAAGCCGGCCGGTCTGATTTCGCGGACGAACAGCGAGAAGGAGAGTCATGGAATACACGATCGAAGGCAAGCTGGCACAGACCGTCCGGCTCGAACTGAAAGAGGGGGAAACCTGCTGGGCGAGCCGAGGTTCACTGATGGCTCTCGACGAGGGGATCCAGTGGAATCTGAAGGTCCCGGGCGGCATCGGCGGTGCGGGTCGAAGGATGTTGTCGGGAGAGGGCATCAGTCTGATTCTGATCGAAGGCCAGGCAGGAGGCGGAGAGGTCATTCTCTCTTCGCACCAGCCGGGCAAGGTGATCGCGTGGAATCTGGACGAATCGCCGGCTCTGGCGACCCGTGGATCCTTCATCGGAGCCTTTGGACCCTCCGTCGACATCGACGTGCGAGTCGCCCGGCGGGCCGGAGCTGCGTTGTTTGGAGGTGCGGGTCTGTTTCTGCAGCGACTCTCCGGTCAGGGATTGGCGTTCATCCATGGCGCCGGGGACTTCATCGAACAGCGGCTCGCGGCCGGTCAATCGATGCTGGTCAGCACCGGAAATCTGGCCGCCTTCAGCGACACCGTCGACTACGATGTCAAGACGGTCGGGGGATTGCGCCGGATCTTCTTTGGAGGTGAGGGCCTGTTCATGACCCGCTTGACCGGGCCGGGCCGGGTCCTGCTCCAGTCGCTGAAGAGGGTAACGGCAAGTCAGAAGAAGGGGCCGGAGTAGCGGGGTAGCGCTACTCCTCGTCGAAAAGGACCGGCGTGCCCACGAAGCTGGGGGCGCTGCCGACCAGGATGGTCGTAGGCAGGGCCCTCAGGATGCGAGCATACTGTTCCACGAAAGAGGGTGCTTCGTCCGGATTGCGGGGGAGTTGGAGACCGACCAGGGCCAGATCCGAGTCCCGACTCTCTTCGCGCATGATCTCCTGAATCGGGCGGTCGTTGCGCAAGAGGACCCGGCTGGTGATGTCGAGCCGGCTCTTCATCAGGATCTCGTCGAGCCGGGCCTTCGCCTCTTGCTGCTGGTCCACCTCGTCGACCGCGGTGATCACGCGGATCGACGCGTTGCGAAAGCGGTCGTGCGAGTTCAACAGGAACGCGAGCATCAACATCAGCGCACCGTTGCTTCGGAGTCCTCGCCACCAGATGTCGATCCTCCGGCCCAGGCCATAGCCCTTCTCAGGGTCGAAGTGGACGACGAGCAGGGAGCGATCGAGCTTCAAAAGGTCACCCAGCATCCGGGAATAAGCTTCCGCCCGCTCGGGTTTGGTCAGCCAGCCCAGGATGACCGTGTTCGGTTCCAGAATGCCGAGGCCCTGGGCCATAACGCTGGAGACGGCTCCCCGATAAACGTCGTCGACGATGTCCACGCGACACAAGACGTTGGGATAGTCCTCGGTGAACTGATGCTCCAGAGCACAGAGGATCTCCCGGCGGCGCGCGGCTTCCTCGGCGACCGTGCCTTTGAGCAGATGGAGGTAGGTCACCATTCCCCGGTCCTGCACGATGGCCGATCCCAGTTCGAGCAGATAGGAGCGTTTGGCAAGGTTGCCCGCCAGCACGACGAGGTGCGGACGCCAGTTCAGTCCGTGATAGCGTGCGCGACGCAACTGCTGCAGTGAAGTCAGCACCAGCGCCGACCAGATGCCGTGTCTTGCATCACCATAGGTCGTGTCGAGGAGCCTGCGTTTGGCGGTCACATAGATAATCGCGCAGATCAGGACGGCAACCAGCATGGCGGGCAGATTGATGATGCTCATCACATAGAAGCAGGCGAACGCGCCGACCAGGCCGACCCAGGAAGGTACGCGGAAGCCCGGGCGAAAATTCGGGCTGGAGGCCCACTTTTCCAGCCCGAAAGCGAGATTCGTGACGCCGTAAGTGGCCAGGAAGAACATCGTCAGGATGGGCGCAATCAGATCGAGATCGCCGAGAAGTATCCCGATCTCCGCCAGCACGAACGTCAGGCCGAGTCCGAGTCGAGGCTCCTTGTTCGGTCCATGTCCGCGGGCAAAGAGGGAGAAACCGATCCTGTCCAGTGAGAGAGCTTGGAGCGTCCGCGGGGCGGCGAGGAAACTGCCGAGTGCGCTGGAAAGTGTTGCGCCCCAGATTCCCACGTAGACCAGGGCCGGGATTCGGGATACGAGCCAGACGACGTCGAGACGGGAGGTCAGGGTCACGGAGTCGTAATTGACGGCCAACCAGATGGGAACCGAGACATAGATCACCAGGCCGACCAGGATGGCGCTGATAGTTCCGATTGGAAGCGCGCGGCGTGGATTCTTCAGGTCGCCCGACAGACTCACGCCGGCCATGATGCCGGTCACAGCCGGAAAGAAGACGGCGAAGACGGCGGAAAAGGAAGCTCCGCCTCCATTCCACCAGGTGACCGAGGCGGGTGGGTCGGGGGAACCTCCTGCGAAGACCGAAATCAGTGAAAGACCGATGGCGACCATCACGAAGTATTGGACCCGGATGGCCGTCTCGGCACTCCGGTTGGAAATCAGGGCCAGGCCGATGCAGGTCGCCGAACCCGAGATACGCGGATCGAGTGTGGGCGCAAGCTGACTCAGAGACTCGGTGAATCCGATGATGTAGAAGGTCACGCTGATCGCCTGGGCGAGATAGAGCGGGATACCGAGTGCCGCCCCGGCGGCCGGGCCGAGGGAGCGGCTGATCATGAAGTAGGCTCCGCCGGTCCGGACTGTCCGATTCGTGGCGATACTGGCGACGGAAAGTCCGGTCGTCAGTGAAATCAGGTGCGACAGACCGACGATCAGCAGCGCTCCCAGGAGACCCACGTTGCCGACGACCCAGCCCAGGCGCAGGTAGAGGATGACGCCCAGGATCGTGAGGATGCTGGGCGTGAAAACTCCCCCCAAGGTCCCGAAACCGTTCTTCCCCGTCAGCGCGTCGTTCATCGTGCTGTTCGAATCCTCGCGGCCAGACCTCTCTCCGCGCCCAGTCTAGCGCTTCCCCTCGGAGTCGGAAACTGGTGTCCGTTCTTCGAGTTCCGGGTCCCGCTTCGTACGGGAGGAGCCTTTCGGCGGACTGTCGTTCGTGCACGGCACGGGTCCGCCCGAAGACCCGAAACCCGTTTCCCGAAATCCGCTCTACCCCACGCCCAGGGGCGAGAAGTAGATCAAGACCGCGGCGATGATCCCGAGGATGATCAGCGTGTGCACCACCTCGGCCATGCCCCAGCTGGCGCGGGACTTGGCCTTGTCTTCGGCGAGGACCGTCGAATAGGTCAGCCCGACGAGCCTCTCGGGGGTCGGTTCGGCCGTGAGGAGGCTCACGACCACCAGGATGAAAACCGAAATCAGAAAGAGCGTCGGTGCAAAATAGAGAAAGTTGATACCGGCCAGCCATCCGAAGAAACCGGTCAGACTTGCGGCATAGACCTCCGTCGTCAGCTTGATCATTCCAATCACGAACCCGCCGACCAAAGCGCTGATGGCACCTTTCCCATTAATCCTCTTCCAGAAGATGCCCAGCAGGAAGGTCGCGGTAATGGGCGGTGCAATATAGGCCTGAACGTTCTGGAGATATTCATACAGCGAGGACGAGAGGTGGCGCAGGATCGGAATCCACAGGATCCCGAGCCCGACCACTACGACCGTCGCGACACGGCCCACATTCACGAGGGTCCGCTCGGAAGCTCTCGGATGGAGCTTGCGGTAGATGTCCATCGTGAACAGCGTGGAACAGCCGTTGAAGACTGCGGCCAGCGAGCTCATCAGCGCAGCGAGCAACCCACCGGCGACAAGGCCCCGAATGCCGACTGGAAGCAGTGTTCTGACCATGGTCGGAAAAACCTGGTCGGCCACTTCATATTCCAGCTTTCCGGACTGCTTCAGTGCGAAGGCGATGATCCCCGGGATCAGGAAGATGAAGAAAGGAAACAGCTTGAGGTAGGCTGCCCAGATGGCTCCCTGCCTGGCATTCGTTTCATCCTTGGCCGCAAGCGTTCTCTGCACGATGCACTGGTCCGTACACCAGTACCAGATGCCTACGATCGGAGACGCCAGGAGCAACCCGATCCAGGGGTAGGCCGAATCAAGAGGGGGAAACATGTTGAGACGTTCCGGTCCCACAATGGAGATGACGTTACTCCAGCCACCGACCTTGACCAGACCGACCCCGGCGACGGTCAGCGACCCGATCAGCAAGACTGCCGAGTGCATGGTGTCGGTGTAGACGACGGCGCGCAGCCCGCCGAGCGCGGTGTAAAGGCCGGTCACGACAACCACGATCAATGCGCCCGTCCAGAATTCGATGCCCATCAGAGTCTCGAAGACCACCGCACCTGCATACACGGTGACGGAGACCTTGGTCAGAACATAGGCAACCAGGGAGATCACCGACAGGAACCACCGGGCCTGCGGAGAAAAGCGCAGTTCCAGAAACTCAGGCATCGTAAAGACCCGGCTGCGCAGATAGAAGGGAACGAAGACCCAGCCGAGCAGCAGCACGCACCAGGAGTGCAGTTCATAGTGACCGAGCGCTATTCCGGTGCGTGCGCCCGTACTGGCAAGGCCCACGATGTGTTCGGAACCGATGTTGGATGCGAAAATCGACGCCCCAATGACGTACCAGCCGACGTGCCGACTGGCCAGAAAGTAGTCGGCAGTGTCTTTCTGCCCTTTTCGCATCACCCACCAGGCGATTCCGCCGATGGCAACGAAATAGAGCGCGATGACGAGCCAATCCAGTGCACTAAATGAGCTCATGCGTATGTCCCCTCCTCAGATCTGCGTTCCCGCCGCAGATCGTCCGGCATTATACGCAGGCCCTTCCGAGTTTCAGAGGGGAAATTCACTTTCTTTCGTCGCAACAGGCTTTTTTGCCAATGCCGGCGAGCGGGGAGCCCTGCAAACGACGATTTGCTGATACCATGCTCGATCATTCCGTTGAAATCGTGAGGTGCGTGCAACATGATGGCGAATTCCAACCAGATTGCTACTCTGGGGGGCGGATGCTTTTGGTGCCTGGAGGCCGTGTTCAAGGAACTCGAGGGTGTGCTCGGTGTGGTTTCGGGTTACGCCGGTGGAACCACGAAGGCCCCGACTTACCGGGAGGTCTGCTCCGGCCGGACGGGTCACGCTGAAGTCGTCCAGCTGACCTTCGATCCCGAGGTGATCACCTACCGCGAACTGCTCGAGATCTTCTTCGCGATCCATGACCCGACGACGCCCAATCGTCAGGGTGCCGACATCGGGACTCAGTACCGGTCCGTGATCTTCTGGCACGACGATGTGCAGCGGGAGACCGCTGAAGCGATCATCCGCGAGCTCGGCGAGGAAGGTGTCTGGAAAGATCCTGTCGTCACCGAGCTCGTGCCGTTCGAAGTGTTCTATCGGGCCGAGGACTACCATCAGAACTACTTCGACGAGAATCCGAGTCAGCCTTACTGCCAGGCGGTGGTCGCTCCGAAGCTGGCGAAATTTCGCAAGCGGTTCGCCGAGAAGCGAAAGCGCGGCTGATCCAGCCGGCGAGTGCCGCTCATCGAAGAAACCGGGATCCGGGAACATGATTCCCGGGAGCCACCGTCATGCTTGGCAGGCCTCCTACTTGCCGGACTTTCGTCCGCCGTCCTTGCCGTGCTTTTCGCTGGTGATGTTCGGCTTGGAGTCGGCCTCGGAGTCGTGCGCGGTCTTCGATTTCGATTTGCTCTCCGAAGTCGACGCCTGCTTTTCTTTCCGCTCGGACGCGTCCGCAGCCGGTTCGAGGTTCGTCTCCGGCACTTCCCCCCGCTCGATGTAGATCGTGCGGGTCGGATAGGCGAACTCGATCCCTTCCTTCTCGAATCGCTCGTATAGGCCCAGATTAATCTTCTGCTGGACGTCCATGTAGGTGTTGTAGTCCGGCTTGGTAACGTAGTAGACGGTTTCGAAGTTGAGGGAAAAATCACCATAGGCTGCGAAGTGGCATCGATCCAGGCGAGCCTCCTCCTCGGCATCGACGAACTCCTTGATGATTTGCGGGATCAGGCGCAGCTTTTCGGACGGGGTCTGATAGGTTACGCCGATGGAGAATACGATCCGCCGTTCCGCCATGCGCTTGTAGTTCTTGATCCGGCTAGAGAGCAGGTCATTGTTCGAGAAGATGAGTTGTTCGCCGGAGAGACTCTTCACACGGGTCGTCTTGAGGCCGATCTTCTCGACCGTGCCGAGCAACGAGTCGACGATGATGAAGTCACCGACCACGAAAGGCTTGTCGAACATGATCGAGAGGGAAGCAAACAGATCGCCGAGGATTTTCTGGGCCGCCAGAGCGATCGCGATGCCGCCGACACCCAATCCGGTGATGAGCGAGGTGACATCGATTCCGAGGTTGGACAGAGCGAGAATGAGCACCAGAGACCAGAGAATCAACTTGCCCAGGAAGGTCAGGGCGGTCGCCGTTGCGACCTGGGAGGCTTCCTCGTGGATCTCCATGCGGACGAAGTGCCGGACAATGAACATGAGGATGCTGTTGGCCCAGACGCCCGCCTGGACAAAGGTCACCAGGAGGGCAATCCCGTTGATCACGGCATTCCAGGTTTCCGGTAGTGCCAGCGAATGCGTGCTGAGCCAGATAGCGACCGAGAGAAGAAAGAGGTAGCTGGTCCTGGAAATTGCTCCAGCCAGGACGTCATCGACCTGGGTCTTGGAACGGGCGGCCAGCGCGGAGAGGCGGCTGACGAGGATCCGCTTGGCGACGGTGAGGACGAACAGCGTCACGAAAAATGTGACGGCGGCGGTGACCCACTCCGTGAGGTCATTGGCGGCCCATACCTGTAACAGCGTATCGATGAATCCGGACATGGCTATCCTTTCTGTTTGTTCGAACTTGCCGCTGTCTGAGTGACAAAATAATGTTTCAGCACGACGCCGGTCAAATGCAAGAGAGTCGAAGACCGGTACATCCAGAACCGGATCGGGGTTCTCAACGGGAAATTACACATGGAGAAAAGCAAAACGGGAAAGCCGTCCTGGGCGACTCTGCGCTATGCCGTCCGGACCATCATTTGGCCTCGGCGCAAGCTCGTCTCGCTCGGTCTTGGGTTGATCATCATTAACCGTGCAGCCGGTCTGGTCCTGCCCGGATCCAGCAAATACGTGATCGACAATGCGATCAACAAGGGCGACCTTTCGATGCTCAAGCTTCTGTTGATAATCATCGCAGTAGCGATCGTCGTTCAGGCAACCACCTCCTACTTTCTAACTCGGCTGTTGAGTGTGGAGGCACAGTTCGTCATCTCCCGACTCCGACTGCAAGTCCATCGCCACGTCATCCAGCTGCCGCTCGGCTATTTCGACAATACCAAGACCGGCGTCCTCGTCTCGCGAATCATGACGGACGTCGAAGGCGTTCGGAACCTGGTCGGGACCGGACTGGTCCAGCTGTTCGGCGGCATCCTGACGGCCGTAGCCGCACTGGCGCTGCTGCTGACACTGAACGCACTGATGACGTTCGTCGTTCTGATCCCGCTCACAGCCTTCGGTCTGATTTCCATGAAGGCCTTCGGATTCATCCGGCCGGTATTCCGGGAACGGGGCAAAATCAACGCAGAAGTCACCGGACGCCTGACGGAGTCGCTGAACGGTATCCGCGTCATCAAGGGCTTCAACGCCGAAAACCAGGAAGTCAACGTCTTCCTCGAGGGCGTCGACCGGCTCTTTCAGAACGTCAGACGGTCCCTGACAGCGACCAGTCTGGTCACCAGCCTGGCGACGCTGATCCTCGGTCTGACGGCCGTCGCCATCATGGGGATTGGTGGCCGGTTGATCATGGCCGACCAGATGACCATTGGTGATTTCTTTGCCTTCACGCTCTATCTCGGTTTCCTCATTTCTCCGGTTGTGCAGATGAGCAACATCGGGAGCCAGATGACGGAGGCATTTGCGGGGCTGGATCGAACCCAGGAACTTTTGGCCGAGCACCGCGAAACGGACGATCCGCTACGGACAGTGGAGCTCGAGGAGATACGCGGCGACATCCGCTTTCAGGAGGTCACGTTCGCCTATGAGGAGGGGAAGGACGTCCTGCATGACATCACGTTTGAAGCCCCTGCAGGTACCGTCACCGCTCTGGTGGGCAGCTCCGGCTCAGGGAAGACGACCATTGCGGGTCTGGCAGCCTCCTTCCGCAAGCCGCGTTGCGGACTGGTGACGATCGACGGAATCGATCTTGCGACGGTCACACTGGACAGCTACCGAAAACGCCTCGGCGTCGTACTGCAGGACGAATTTCTCTACGACGGCACCGTTCGAGAGAATCTGCTTTTGAGTCATCCCGGGGCAACCGAGGAGGATGTTCAGCGGGCAATCCGTGCAGCCCATGTCAGCGAGTTCGTCGACCGGTTGGAGAAGGGGCTGGATACGATCATCGGCGAGCGGGGCGTCAAGTTGTCGGGCGGGCAGCGTCAACGTCTGGCGATCGCGCGCGCTCTTCTCGCGGATCCGAGGATCCTGATCCTCGATGAAGCGACGTCCAATCTGGACACTGAAAGCGAGCGATACATCCAGGAAAGCCTCAACATCCTGATGCAGGGACGGACGACCCTGGTCATCGCACACCGGCTGAGTACGATTCGGCGAGCCGACCAGATTCTGGTGATCGAAGACGGACGGATCGTGGAGCGCGGAAATCACGAGATCCTGATGCGGCAGGAGGGTCGCTACTATCAGCTCTACACCTATCAGGCGAGGATTTGATCGAAGTGGGTTCCGTGTGAGTCAAATCACCAATCTTCGGCCTCTCCGGTCGCTAAACTCCCGATATTGTGGGAAAACGAGTAAGGCCTTCCATCGAGTGGGGCTTCTCTCTCATCGAGCTTTTGATCGTCATGGCCGTCATTTCGATCATCGCTGCGATTGCCGTACCCAATCTGCTGACCGCGAAGAAGGCCGCCAATGAGGCGGCCGCGATTGCCTACATCCGCAACTGGTCGTCGGCCCAGGAGATCTACCTCACGTTGCACCAGACCTATGCCACCAGCAATGATCAGTTGGTTGGGGACGGCCTCGTCACGGCGGCGGATCCGTCTCGTCTCGGCTACACTTTCGCGCTCGACGGATCCGGAGATGCGCGAAACTGGGCGGGGACGGCCGCACCGGCGGAACCGGGGGTGACCGGCGACCGCCACTTCTTCATCGACCAGACCGGTGTAATTCGCTGGGTTCGGGGAGCTCCGGCGGACGCGAGTTCGCCTCCACTCGATTCGGGCGCAAACAACTGAATCTTGTGATCATGATCACAGACCGGTCTCCTGGTACGATTTAGGCTGACCCGGCCGTGAGCATGTCACATCGACTACCATTTCGGGATCGACGAAAGGCTCCGACTCCTCCCGTCTCCCGCTACCTCTTCTGGGGTCGACGCCGGCACCCCTCGCCGGGAGTCAAGGAAAACTACTATGTCGACCGACCTGCCCGTTGGGCCTGGCAGAGCGCGTTCTTCCTGATCGTCCTTTCGGGCACGGATGCTCTGCTCTCGCTGCGCCTCTTCTCCGACGGACGGTTCCATGAATTGAACCCGCTTCTGCACGTCGGTCTTCAACAGGGCAGCGGTGTCTTTTTGGGCGTGAAGCTGACGCTGACCCTGTGCGCGGCACTGGTCCTGCTCCTTCATGCCAATTTCGTGATCGCCAGGCGGAAGGTTCGGGTGGCCTGGCTGATTTGGACCCTGATCGTGACCTACAGCCTGATCGTGGCCTATGAAGTCGTGTTGCTCACGCTGTAGAAGAAGGTGTCTCGGCTCCGAATTGTCGGGTTGCGAGTTCTGTGAGCAAGTTTTGACAGGAGCAGCGAAACTGTTTCGGGTGGGGCGCATCTAAGCGTGTGAGAAGCAAACTCCACTCCTCCTGATTGGAACGGCGGCGTCGAATTCCCAACCAAACGGCGTCGCCGTTCCTGCATTGGACTATGGCACAGCAACACATTGGTCCCGAGCTCTTTGCATTCTTCCGTGATCTCAAGCTCAACAACGATCGAGACTGGTTCAAGCAGAACCGTCACCGATACGAAGCGCACGTCCAGGATCCGCTGCTGCAGTTCATTCGCGAGTTCGACTTCCGTCTGCGAGCGATCAGCCCGGAATTCGTGGCCGACGCGCGCAAAAGCGGCGGTTCGTTGTTTCGGATCTACCGGGACGTTCGGTTTTCGAAGGACAAGAGTCCCTACAAGACGGCTGCCGGGATCCAGTTCCGGCACCGGCGGGGGAAGGATGTCCACGCCCCGGGGTTCTACCTGCATCTCGAGCCGGACGGGTGCTTCCTCGGAATGGGAATCTGGAGGCCTGATCTTCCGACCTTGAACCGGATCCGCCGAGGCATCGTTCGTCAGGCCGACCGCTGGAAGAGCATCACGAGTGCTCCGGAATTTCGCGCTCGGTTCACCCTTTCGGGGGACCGGCTGAAGCGTCCCCCGAAAGGGTTTCCACCGGAACACCCGCTGATCGAAGATCTGAAATGGAAAGATTACGTGGTTTTTCGAAACCTGAGCGACGACGAAGTGCAGCAGTCGGGATTCATCGATGCGTTTGCCTCCGACTGCTCACTCGGTGCGCCTTTTCTGCGATTCCTGGCAGACACGCTCGGACTTGCCTGGTGATCGATCCGGGACCACGGGCTGCGCGGGGTCGCCCAGCGGGGGCGGACCCTCCGGAACGTAGATAACGGCGAGGATCGAAGCGGCCTCTTCGACGACCACCCGCTCGCGGCGTGTCAACTCCCGGAGCTTCTCTTCGACGGCTGTGAGCCGGCGTGTCCTCGTCTCCCGCAGCACCTGCCGTCCCTCGTCTGTAGCCGACACGAGGGATGCCCGAGCGTCGGTCGGATCGGAGTACCGTCGTACGAATCCTTCCTTCTCCAGGCCTCGGACCAGCAGAGTCATGGTGGGGGGCTTGACCCCCTCGAGCTCTGCCAACCGTGAGACCCGCAAAGGCCCTGCAAAGACGACGACAGAAAGGGCCGACAATCTTGCGCGGCTCAAGCCCGACTCCGCATCGGCCTCCTGAAGCCCCCTCAACAAGTGGATCGCGATCGAATGGAGCCGATTGGCTGTCTGGCGGATTTGTTGATCGGCGAGTTGATCTTCCATGCATCTTCGAGCATACTACAATTTAGTTAGCCTACCTAATCAAAAAATTAAGGAGGGTCGGAAATGAGTCAAGCCGTCTTTCAGGCGATTCAAAAAGGCGACAAACAGGCACTGCTCTCGATTCTGGATCGGGAGCCCGGGGCCGGAGAGGCCGTCAACGAACAGGGCATCTCGGCCCTGATGACCGCGCTCTACTATCGTCAGTTCGAGCTCGCAGAAGTATTGGTGGGTCGAAGAGAGGACGTGACGTTCTTCGAAGCCGGCGCCCTCGGGCGGATCGACGAAGTTGTACGGAAGCTGGATGAGGACCCGGGGCTCCTCGATCAGTTGTCACCGGACGGTTTCACCGTGCTGCATCTGGCCGCGTTCTTCGGGCGGACCGATCTGGTCGGCCGGCTCGTCGAGCGGGGCGCTTCCCTCGATCGTCCTGCCGAGAATCCGTCAAGGGTGACGCCGCTGCATAGCGCCGTCGCAGGCCGAACACCCGAAATCGTTGAGATTCTGGTGGCAGCCGGGGCCGACCTGGAGGTGCGCCAGCAAGGTGGATACACGCCGTTGATGGGTGCGGCTGCCAACGGACAGAAGCGAATGGTTCGGTTTCTGCTCGACCGGGGAGCCGACCCGGACGTTCGCAGTGATGAGGGCAAGACAGCCCGCGACCTGGCCGTGGCCAAAGGACACCCGGGGGTGATTTGAGATCTGCGATTTCGCGTCGCGCAATCGATCTGGAGTGAGAATCCAGAGGCCGGAACCCTGGATGGCCCGTCGTGTCGATCCGTGTTCGTCCGTGTCACCGCCAAATCGAAAACCGTAAATCGACGATTCCCGGGTCAGTTTCCCGGTTGTCCGGCGGTCATATGGCCTCCGTTGGGCGCCACGTCGGTTGGCTCGAATGACGGCCCGAAGACGGCCGCGAAATTGAAAGCTCCGTCCGGATCCATGTCCGAGGTGTCCAGGAACAGCATCACCGAACTGCCCCCGAATTCCGCAATGGCATAAGTGCCAGTCGGGATCCATTCGTCGTTCTGGGAATTGTATTCGTACAGCGGCACGCCGTAGTTGGGCTCGTAGCCAAAGAAATCGAGCTGGTAGTCGACCCCGAGATTCGACGCATAGGACGAGTAAAAATCGATATAGGAAGATGCCCCCGTGGTCTCGTTCTGATCGGTGTCGAAGTCGATGTATCCGTAGAGCTCGTTCTCGCTGCCGGAGGGGCTGGGAGGCGCGACCGGCTCGGTGAATTCCAGGTAGATGATGACCGAGTTCGGAGTCTCGGAATTGCGATCGAGCTGAACGTTGAGGATGTCGATCTGAGTCGTGCCGGTCCCGAAGGTGTCGCCCCGCGGATCCGAGACGCTGTTACCAATCACGGGTGGTCCGACATTGGCCTGTTTGCTCGTGTACAGACCCGGCGTCCGCACCAGGGACACCTCGCCTCCCCCGTCGACCTGATCACCGAGGAGGATGCCGGCATTGCCCGTGATTTCGTTCCCGATGGGAAGGTACGAAATGTCGCGGGTCTGAAGATTGGAAAACCAGGTTGTCGATTCGAGAGTCTGTGAGGAAGGGTTGACCAGCTGGATCCGGGTCGCATCCGAGACGAGAAGCTGAAAGGCAGCCGGGCAGGGGATCTCCCGGCGGTACAGACCGAGCATCTCTCCCGGGATCTGGAGTTCGGTCCCGCTCAGCGGCGTCGCCGCTCCCGTCAGGCGGTCGATCTGAAGGATCCGACCGTTCTGGAGCGAAGCGAAGATGCGGCCGGTGCACGCATCGACCGAGATACCCTGCGGGGGGCTCTCGAGGTTTTCGGCGATCAACGTCGAAACCTCCGTGCGCCCACCATTGACCCGCAGCGACGCAATACCACTCGTCAGCGTCGACCGCGAGAAGCTCGAGATTCTCTGTTGTTCGGCAACCAGAAGGTTCCCGGTCGACGGATCGAACACCATCGAGTTCGGGTTGTCCAGCGCAAACACGACGGTCGTCGGGTTCGTGGACGAATTGTCCGCGGTGGGATCGTAACGGAGAACCTCGCCGTTGGTCTTGTCCAGCAGCAGGAGGTAGTCCTTGACGGCTCCGGTCTGAGCGTTGGTGATCACCTGGAAGCCGAGGATCTTGGCGATTTCCACACCCGGGCGTGTCAACAGCAGCCGGCGGTCGGGCAAAGCTTCGAAGATCTGGGAGTCTCCCGTCGCGGCCGGGGCTTGGGACGAAGCCGCCGAGACGCCCGCCCCCTCCAGTTCGGCCGTATAGAGCCGCTGCAGTCCCTGAAGATAGGCCACGGAGAGGACCTGGCCGGTCCCGGAGAGGAGCGTCTCCCGACTCAGGACGTCGACCGTGGCGCCGCCCGCCAGCGGGGTCGCCGACGTCCGCGCGATTTCGGCAGAGACCGTGACCGGAAGCGGGTCGGGGATATTGGCCGGGGCCGTATACTTTCCGGCGCTCGTGATCATGCCGATCGTCGTGTTGCCGCCCGTAACGCCGTTGACCTTCCAGGTCGTGCTTCCCGTCGCGCCGGTCACGGAAAACTGTGTCGCCTTACTCGGCTGGACCACCGCCAGGGGCGGGTTGACCTTGACCGACGGCTGGCTGCTGTCGGGCGTAAAGCCGGGCGGCGAAGGCTGCGGAGGGATGTTGGCCAGCACCTTGGCCGTCCCGAACAGCGACGTCATGTAGATCGGCTGCGTGCTCCGGACCAGAATAAAGCCACCGCTTTGACCCAGGGCGCCCGGTACGAACTCGTCGATGACCTGGCTGATCCTCTGACCGGGGCGCAGCACGCCGTCAAAGGTCCCGATCAGCGATCCGTCCACGCGGAAGGCGGCGACCCGGTAAGGATTGGCGACCTGACCCGGATTCAGCAGGGCCACGCCCGTGAAGTAGCCTGAAGTGGTGGCGATGTGCGAGAACAGGCCGTGATCGAGGGCCGTGGCCTGACTGGTCACCGCCGCCAGCGATCCTTTCTTCGCACCGCTCCGGTCGTAACCGTAACTGATAAAGCCGTTCAGCGAAGCGCTGGTGGCTTCGACCTTGATCCAGCCCAGAATCGTGTCGTTGCCGGTGAAGCCGAACAGCTGCTCCACATCCTGGTACAGGGCGCCGTTCGGCCCCAGACCGACGGTTTTCGGATTGTCCCCCTGAATCTGGGAGCCGGAATAGAGGACGCCGTCCGGTGTAAAGGCGGAGATTGTGACGACCACCGACTCGTTGGAGTAGTTGACCAGGCCGAGTGTCGTGGTCCAGCCGTCGCGTACGGCCATCTGCGGGAAGTAGAGGATCTGCTGGACATCGGCAGAGGGCACCGCGTTCATTCCCAGCAGATCGTGGCCCGGGATCCGGATGAATTCGAAGCCGCCGACATTGGCGTTCGCCGTGACGGTCACGTAGCTGCCGGCCGGAACCTGATCCACATCGAAGTATTCGCGAGGAGAGATGCGCATGACGCCATGGCCGTTCAGGGTTGGGGCCGTGGGCAGTATGGGGGATTCTCCCGGCATGAACAGCGTCAGGTTCGGAGCGATGGGGTTGCCCGAGGGGTTGATGATATTGAGCTCCGTCGTTGCCTCGTCGTCGTCCTGGATCTCATGAAAAACGATCTTCCGGCCCAGGCCCGGAAGGTCGGCGCCGTCGAAGGTCGTGATGGAGTTGTTCAAAAAGAGAAAGAAACCGGTAATGCCGTCCAGGGTCGAGGTGGCCTGGACCCAGGCGACCTGATCGGCGGGCAGACTGCCGAACATGTCCGGATCGTTGAGGACCCGGGCGATCTGGCGACCTGCAGGAACCGTCAGGGTGACGGGATTGCGAAAGCCGGGGCGGTCGATCACAGCGCCGTCGGTTCCGTAGGCGGTCAGCGTGATGGTGGCCTGCGTGGTGTTGGGATTGACGAAGGCAAGGCCCGTAAACGTCCCGAGATCGTAAGAGATACGCGGAAAATTCAGCGTGCTGGATGAGAGGGCGTAGGGACACAGTCCCAGCCACACCAGGATCAGAGCAATCGTTCGGTAAACGCTCTTTGTCGACATCAGGTTCACCTCGGTTTCGAATCCGGGCAACGTGTTGGTCGGGGTCTCGTTTTTCGGTGCCGGCTCGAACGAAACTCAAAGCTGGTTTCCCTCTTGGGTCGAGTTCGAGCCGGGCGGTTCGTCCCGAGACACTGCTGTTTGCGATTCTACGTGAAGCATCCGGTACGGGAAAGGGCCGAAAGCGCATCAATCCCACATTGAGCGAATACTCGCCTGGAGATCCGTGTGCGCGCCACCCGATTCCGGTTCGTCGTCCGCAGGCTCCTGCGCCGTGACACGGACCTCCATCGAAGCCAGCACATCCGGATTCAGGAACCGGCAGCGCTGGGCGTAGGTGTGACGGTCGGTGAAGGAATGCCAGGCGTGGTAATAGCGCAGCGGCCAGCTGACATAGAGAAAGTCGCGGGCACGGGTCATGGCGACATACGCGAGACGCAGCTCCTCTTCGATCTCGTCATCGGAGCCGGTTCCCATATCGGAAGGCAGGCAGCCGTCGGCCGCATGGATCAGATAGACGGCATCCCATTCGCCGCCTTTGGCCGAATGGATCGTCGACAGAACGAGCCAGTCCTCGTCCCGGGAGGGAGGACCGGCCAGATCCGAGGTCGACGTCGGCGGGTCCAGATGGAGGTCGAGCAGGAAGCTCCTCCGGGTCCGGTAGCGCGTGGCGATCTGCTGCAGGTTCTCCAGGTCTCGCCGCCGGGCATCGGCATTCTCGTGGAGCTTGTCGATCATCCTGTCGTAGACATGGCGGACGAGCTCCACCTGCTGTGCCGGCGAAGCGGCGTCGGGAAGCCCCATGCGCCCGAAGAGCCGGGCATACGTACGCAGTCCTTTTCTGCCGGCATCGGGAGACTTGAACGAAGTAATGCTGGCCGGATCGAAGGCGTGTTCGCCCACATGCGCGACGATCTTCGCCGCCGTGGCCGGTCCCACCCCCTCGAGCAGCTGCAGGATCCGGAACCAGGCGATCTCGTCCCGAGGGTTTTCGGCGACTCGCAGGAATCCGAGTAGATCCTTGATATGGGCGGCCTCGAGAAAGCGGAGGCCGCCGTACTTGTGATAGGGGATGTTGCGGCGCGTCAACTCGATCTCCAACGAATTCGAGAGAAAGGCCGATCGAAACAGCACGGCCTGGCGCTTCAGAGGGATGCCTTCCTCGTAGTGCTCGAGGATCCGGGAAACCACGAAAGCATCCTGATCGGTTTCGTCCCTACAGGTGACGAGCAGAGGCCGTCGGCCTTCGCCGCGTGAAGATCTCAGATCCTTGGTGTAGCGGCGTCGCGCCTGACGGATCAGGCGATTGGTCGTCTCCAGGATGGGAAAAACCGAACGGTAGTTGGTTTCGAGCGTGATGACCGTCGTCCCCGGAAAGTCCTCCGGGAAGCTGAACATGTTGTCGATCGCGGCCGCACGAAAGCTGTAGATGCTCTGGGCGTCGTCACCCACGACCATGATATTGGGATTCTCGCGCCGCAGGCCCTTGAGGATTGCCGCCTGGAGCTTGTTCGTGTCCTGGAATTCATCGACCAAAACGTGTCGAAAGCGCTTTCCGATTTGATCGCCAATCGCGGGGTCGGTGACGAGATGAGCCAGATAGAGCAGCAGATCGTCATAGTCGAGGACCTGCTGACGTTGCTTGCGGTCGACATAGGCTCGGAACAGCTGCTTCAGCTCGTCCTTCCAGTCTGAACACCAGGGAAAGTAGCGATCGAGGACTTCGTTGAGCTGTTCCGCTCCGTTGACACGACGCGAGTAGATGGCCAGGCAGGTCTGTTTGCGTGGGAAGCGTTTGTCCTTCTGATGCAGGCCAAGCTCGTGCCGAAGCACGTCCATGAGGTCCTGGGCATCCCCTTGATCGAGCACCGTGAACTGAGGCGAGATACCCGCCGGCTTCCCGTAGAGGCGAAGCAGCCGATTCGACACCGAGTGGAACGTCCCGCCCCAGATTCCGCCGCTCGCCGCCTTCTCCCGGGAGACGATCGACCGGGCGCGGTGGATCATTTCCTGTGCGGCGCGCCGCGTGAAGGTCAAGAGCAGGATCTCTTCCGGCGGAACACCGGTGGCGATCAGATAGGCAGCGCGGTAGGCCAAAGTCCGGGTTTTTCCGCTGCCTGCCCCGGCCACGACCAAAAGCGGACCGTCGCCGTGACAAACAGCCCGGCGCTGTTCCGCATTGAGCTCGGCCAGCCAGGGAAGGTTCTCCATCATACGAGAACCACCAGTTTACCCTCCGGCCCTGTCGTCACTCGGGACTCTGGAAGGGGGCTTGGAGTTCCACGCCGTTGGGCCAGGGGGCGCCCGCGTCGATCCAGCGGCGCAGAATCTCGATTTCGGTCGGGCTGAGACGGGGATTTCCGTCGGGGGGCATCGGGTGGATCTCCTTGAAAGGGTCCTCCTCGGTTGCCGTGACATACCGGTACACCAGGCTTTCCCGCGCATTGCCCGGCTCGATCGCTGCGACGCCGGTTGCCTCGACCAACTCGCCTCCGCGCAGCGCCGCCTCCCGACGATCGATTCGGAAGTGACTCTTCTGTTTCGCGGGGCCATGGCACTTCAGACAATGCTGTTCGAGGACGGTCCGGGCCGCGAGGAAGGTGGCCGGGGTCTCCCGCAGCGACACCGTCGGATCTCTTTGGTCTCCTTCCCGGCTGATTTCGGATGCCCGACTCGGATGTTCGGGAAGCGGACGAAAGTCGAGCAGTGCCTCCGCCTCGAGAGGCCCGCGGTTCATCAGGTCGACGAGATGGTCCACCAGAGGATCGATCTCCTCGTCCCGAATGAAAGAGCGAAAGGCGGGCATTCGGATGGCCTGCCGATCTGTGAAGAACCGGCCCGGAAAGAAACCGACGAGACCCCGGTTCCAGAAGAATTCCGAGTGCCCGTCGAGAATCCATTCCCGAATGTCCTGCCGATCGCCGTTTTGTGTCAGGGCGCGGAAGTCCTCGCCAAAGAAACCGGGGATATATCCCTTGAGCGAGCGGGGATTCCCGACCCCTCCCTGGCCAAGCTCTCCGTGGCAGGTATAGCAGGCATACCGGCGTGCGATCGCTTCTCCCTCGGGAAGATCCTCCGAACGGCTCGCGATCTGCCCGTACTGGGCCAGGGCGACGAAGCTGACGACGTCCTCGATCTCTTGGTCGGAGAGCCGATCGGCGAAGGCCGGCATGACCAGGACCTCGTCCGGTTTCCCTCCTGCGGCCGCCTGACGGCTCCGCCGGGCTTCACTGATGCCGTTTCGAACCCACTGACGAATCCAGTCGGTTCCGTGCCGCTCAGTAAAGAAATTGGGAACCCGCTCGGTTTCCCCACTCTTGGAGGGATTGGTGGATCCCCGGCCGTCCAGTCCTGCGTGACAGCTGAAGCAACCGGCTCGCTCGGCGACCATGAAACCTCGGTGGGCAGGCGAGTACTCCGGGAAGAGTTCGGTTTTGAACAGAGCCAGGATCAGCAGAACCGCCGCCACGAGAACCAGCAGCGAGCCGATAACGAGGGGCAGCTTCTTGACCATACTTTCGTTCGATCGTGTTGATTTTGCTTCGCTCAGCGTGTCCCGGCGCAACCGGATTTCTCCTGAGGATGATCGTTGGGGGCTTCAAGTTTCATTTTGTTCGCACCAGATCCGGGCGTTCTGGAACATCTGCAGCCAGGGAGAAGCCTTGAGTTCCTTCTTCCACGGCTCGGGCATCCACCCCCACTGCCATTTCAGGAAGGCCCGTTCGGGATGGGGCATCATGACCAGGTGTCGCCCGTCACGTGAGCAGAGGCCGGCGATGCCGAGTGGCGATCCGTTCGGGTTGAAGGGATAGGTCTCGGTTGGTTGACCGCCGTCATCCACAAAACGCAGGGGAACGAGGTGCTCCCGTTCGACTTCCTCGAGGATTGCCCGATCCGGGAAGTAGGCCTGCCCTTCCCCATGGGCTACCCAGATGCCCAGCACGGACCCGGCC
This sequence comes from uncultured Acidobacteriota bacterium, assembly GCA_963823995.1. Classification (GTDB taxonomy): domain Bacteria; phylum Acidobacteriota; class UBA6911; order RPQK01; family JAPXNP01; genus JARRKC01. Next base: position 419,198 of record CAWGNQ010000005.1, on the reverse strand, counting down.
ATGCCCTCCAGCATGATGGCAGGAGTCGGCTCGATGGAGACGGTGGCGAACCGGGATTCGAACCGGCCGGAACGGTTGTGGATGAAGCGGGGACGGCGGGTGTCGGGGATCTCGAGCCAAGGGACCCAGCCGATCAATGCCATCAGCTGGCAGCCGTTGCAGACCCCCAGGCTAAACGTCTCGGACCGATGGTAGAACCGCTGGATCTGTTTCCAAATGCGGGTATTGAAACGGATCACTCCGGCCCAGCCCTTGGCGGAATCCAGAACGTCTGCATAACTGAATCCGCCGGGAAAGACGAGTCCCCGGAACTCGTCCAGATTGACCTGTCCACGGACCAGATCGGTCATGGTGATGTCCCAGGTTTCGAAGCCCGCCAGGTAGAAGGCAGACGCCATTTCCCGGTCGCCGTTGCTCCCCTCTTCCCTGAGTACGGCTACCTTGAAGCGATGGCGCTCGGCGGACCGGGAGTCGGGGGTCAGTCCGGGCCGGAAACTCAGCCGGAATGCTGGAGCCGTTCGTTCCTTCAGACCGTCCCGTTCCTGCTCGACGCATTCGGGATTCGCCTGAAGCAGATCCAGGCGATAGCTGGTCTCTTCCCACAGATCGCGGAGTTGCGGCATCGCCTCGTCGATCACCTTGCGACCCTCGACTTTGACCAGAACGTGGCGGTCCCGACTCGTCTTCCCGATCCGGGAGAATGGAATCGAGGCCTCGGTCAGGACTGTCTCGACGTCGCCGACCGTCTCGGAAGGAACTTCCATGACCAGGCCGAGCTCTTCGTTAAACAGCGTGGCGACCGGATCATCCGAAGTGGATGCGACATCGACGTCGAGTCCGCAGTTGCCCGCGAAGGCCATTTCGAGCAGCGTCGTGATCAGTCCTCCGTCACTGCGGTCGTGCCCGGCAAGGATGACGTCCCTTTCGATCAGCATCTGAACGGTGTGAAAGACGCGTTTGAACAGATCGGTGTCTTCGAGATCGGGCGGGGTGTCGCCGATCCGGCCGAAGACCTGGGCCAGTGCCGAACCACCCAGCCTGTCTCGTCCTCCACCCAAGTCGATGAAGAGCAATTCGCTCGAGCCCGGCCGTTTGAAGTCCGGCGTGACGACCTTGCGGACATCGGGACAGGTCACGTAGGTGGAGATGACCAGCGATCCGGGCGCCTTGACCGTTTCGTCGGGTCCGTCGGGTCGAGGTGCCAGGGCTGCCATCGAGAGACTGTCCTTGCCTCCGTCGATGGCGATCCGGAGCGGGATCATCACGTCCCGCAAGGCCTGCGCCGCATCGGTGAGAGCCGCGGCTTCGCCGGGCAGCTTCGCGGCCCACATCCAGTTGGCCGAGCACTTCACGTCGTCGAGAGCGCTGATTTTCGCCCAGACCAGGTTGGTCAAGGCTTCTCCCACGGTCATGCGTGCCATGGCCGCCGGATCGAGCAGTCCCAGAATCGGCTGTTCTCCGACCGACGTCGCGGCCCCCGTGACGGCCAGGTGACTCTGGGCGATGACCGCTACGTCGGAGACCGTCAACTGCAGGGGGCCGGCGCACTGCTGGCGGGCCACCAACCCGGTGACACTGCGATCCACCTTGTTCGTCAGAAACCGCTTCGATCCGACCGACAGGAGACGCAGCACGCGGCCGAGCGCATCGCGGACCGTGAGAGCCGGAGGGAGTTCAAGAGGGCGGGTCGAGGGAGATCGGTGCTCATCCCGGAACACTTTCTGGGGCATGGATCCGAGGACATGGTCCAGGTCGAGATCCACCGGTGTCGAGTCGTCCCGCTCGTCGTGCAGCACGATGCGGCCGTCGCCGGTGATCCGGCCGACCTTCGCCACCGGCACCTTCTCCCGGGCACAAAGCGACTCGAAAAGTGCGGCGTGCTCGTCCCGCAGCAGCAGCGCATCCTGCTCCTGGTATTCGGCAACCCAGATTTCGAGGACCGACAGCGTTTCGTCGCCGACCGGGATCTCCCGGACCTCGATTCGGGCGCCCGCGGGACTGACGATTTCCTTGAGCACGTTGCAGTTTCCGCCGGCTCCCTGATCATGGATGCTGACGATCGGGTTGCGGTCGCCGAGCTCCACGCAAGCACGGATGACCCGGTTGACCTTCTGCTCCATCTCGGCGTCGCCTCGCTGGACGGCATTGAAATCGAGCTCGGCGACGTTTTCCCCCTGGACCATGCTCGAGGCGGCCCCTCCGCCGAGACCTATCCGGTACGCAGGTCCGCCGATTTTGACGACCCACATCCCGGCCTCCGGCTCTCGTTTGCGCCGGTGTTGGGCGTCGATCTGGCCAATGCCCCCGGAAAACATGATCGGCTTGATCCACTCCCGACGCTCGCCGTCGGGCAGGCGGAGCCCCAGGGCGCGTGTGAATCCGAGGATCACCGGTTCGCCGAACTTGTTGCCGTAGTCGGAAGCACCATTGCTGGCTTCGATCTCAATCCGGAGCGGAGAGGCGAGGCTGTCGGGGTATCCGAATGTCTCATCCTCCCAGGGCAGGGGATAGTGCGGGATGCGGAGGTTTCCAACGCAGTAGGCGGCTGTGCCGGCGACGGCGAGAGAGCCCCGACCGGTTGCATGGACATCACGGATCCGGCCGCCGGTTCCGGTTTCGGCACCGGGAAATGGAGCGACGCCCGAAGGGAAGTTGTGAGTTTCGGCCGTGAAGATAATGTCGTAGTCACGCTCGTCTTCCCGATAGCAGGAGGAGGCGGAGGGGCTCTCCGCGATCAGCGTTCGAACAGGATAGCCCCGGATGGCCGATGAGTTGTCACAGAAGGCAATCGTACTGTTGTTGGGATGGGCTTCGAGCGGCTCTCTGATCAAGGCGATCAGGTGGCCCGGCTTCTCCTGTCCGTCGATGACGAGCCTGCCCTTGAAGAACCAATGGCGGGAGTGTTCGCTGTTCGACTGGGCGATATCGAAGCACTCGACGTTGGTCGGATTGCGTTGGATCACCTCCCGGAACAGCCGGGTGTAGTAATCGAGGTCCCAGTCGTCGAAGGCCAGGCCGGCTTCACGATTGATCGTCTCCAGGGCGGCGCGGCCCCGTTCGAGCACCGGAATCTCGACGGTCGGTTCGGGTTGACCGCCACCGTCGAACGACTCGAGCGGCTCGGGGTAGGGACACTCCGTCATCCGATCGTGGACCAGGGCCGTGAACCGCTTCCGGATCGCCGGGTCTTCGGCAGCGGGCCCTGTGAGGCGATAGCGACGGGAACGCTCGATACGCCGTATCTTGTGAATCCCGCAATTGTGAAAGATCGAGACGGCATTGGTGCACCAGGCCGTGTTGAAGCTGAGACGCGGTCCCACCTCGATAATCGGTGAGTCCGACTGCAGGAAGCTCCGAGGCCCGAAATGCTCCGGTTCGAAGGTCTCTGCCAGCAGCCAGCGAACCAGACCTGCCTCCCGGTCGTCCAGCGGATTGGTGAGCTCCACATTAAAGCAGTACTCGGTTTCGACGGATTCGATCCGCGAGGAGATCTCACGGCGGATCCGCTCGATGAGTGCTCGGACCTGCTCCGGCGAATAACCGGGACTTCGGAAGTAGTGGACCACTTTCATCGTGCCGCTCCCTTGCTGGCCGGACGAAAACGCCATTATCCCATGGACCCCGGACGGTTCCAGACGGGATCCTGAATCTACAATTCTCGATCTTCGACTCGGAATCGGAGTTGCCGGTTTTGACGGTTTCCGGTTCGAGGCGGTTCGAGGTTCACCGTTCGAGGCAAGAATGTCGATTATACGTTGCCGTGTTGGCCCTGATCTTCCATGACCCACGAGGCACATCTGCACGTACGTTTGGGTTCGGCATGCATAGAGGATGGCGTGGATGGATGCGCGGGGACGGGATTCGCGTTAAACCGTGAACCCGTCAAACGCTGCTCGAGAATCGAAAACGAAAACCGGCAATCTCAAATCAGCGCGCGGCTTCCAATCGTCGCGGGCCCGCCTTCAGGACTTCATCCGGGCAGCCGTTCTTGAAGAGCTTGAAGTTCTCGATGTAAAGGGCTGCCAGAGCGTCGTACTTCTTCCAGTAGTCGTCCTGACTTCCCCAACTCGTCGAGGGGTCGAGGATGTCTGCAGGGACATCCGGACAGGTAGTCGGAATCTCGAAACCGAACAGTTTGTCCCGGCGGTATTTCACCTTGTCGAGCTTGCCCTGCAACGCCGCGTTCAGGATGGCACGGGTGTGGCGAATGCTGATGCGCTTGCCGATGCCGAAGGATCCGCCGGTCCAACCGGTGTTGACAAGCCAGCAGTTCACCTTGTGGGCCGCGATCTTGTCTTTGAGGATGCGGGCGTACTCGAACGGGTGATGGACCATGAAGGGTGCTCCGAAGCAGGCGCTGAACGTGATTTTGGGCTCGATGCCCAGTCCGATCTCGGTGCCTGCGATCTTCGAGGTGTAGCCACTGATGAAGTGGTACATGGCCTGATTCGGTGACAGGCGGGAGATCGGCGGCAACACGCCGGACGCGTCGCAGGTCAGAAAGACGACGTTGCGGGGATGCGCCCTGGACATCCGCTCGGCGACGGCATTCGGAATGAAGTCGAGCGGGTAGGACGCCCGCGTGTTTTCCGTGACGAGGTCGTCGTCCAGGTCGATGTTTCGGCTGGTCGGATCGTAGACCACGTTCTCGAGGATGGTCCCGAACCGATTCGTACACGCGTAGATCTCCGGTTCGTTTTCGGCTGAAAGGCGGATGACTTTGGCGTAGCAGCCGGCCTCGAAGTTGAACACGCCCGATTCACTCCAGCCGTGTTCGTCGTCGCCGATCAGACTTCGGTTCGGATCCGCCGAAAGCGTCGTCTTTCCGGTCCCCGACAGGCCGAAGAACAGTGCCGGGTCTCCTTCCGGACCGACATTGGCGGAACAGTGCATCGCCATGACCCCTTCCAGGGGCAGCAGGAAATTCTGGACCGTGAAGATCGATTTCTTGATCTCACCCCCGTACAAGGAGTTGGTCACGATGGCCATCCGCTGCGCGAAGTTGAGCAGGATGGACGTCTCCGTGCGGGTTCCGTCGATACGCGGGTCGGCCTTGAACGACGGGATCGAGATCACGGTGAACTCGGGGACATGACGCTTCAACTGATCCGGATCGTCCGTCGTGATGAACATGTTCCGCGCAAACAGGCTGTGCCAGGCGTGCTCCGTGATGATCCGGATGGGCATCCGGTAATCGGGGTCGGCGCCGACGAAACAGTCCTGCACGAACAGGTCCCGGCCCTGGAGGAAGGCACTCAGGCGGTTGTGCAGCCCGTTGAACTTCTCCGTGCTGAAGGGGCGGTTATGCTCGCCCCACCAGATTTTGGAGGCGGTCGACTCCTCCTGCACGACGAATTTGTCCGCTGCGGCCCGGGCGGTATGCGGTTTCGTATTGACCAGTAGCGGGCCACCCGCGGTCAGCAGCCCCTCACGCCGCCAGATGGCCTCTTCATAAAGAGCCGAGGCGGGCAAGTTCCAGTAGACCCGGTTCGGATAGCTGAGACCATGGTTGTGCAGACCGAAGTCACTGGCGAGATCTCCTGCCTGCTTGGCGGCCGGGCTTTCAACGTTCAGCACCTTCATGACCAATCCCTCACGAGCTTACGATCACCAATGAACAGTTCGTTGGGGGCATTGGGGTCGAGCACCCATTTGATGCGCTCGACTCCCTCCGTGATGTCTTTGATCGTTCCACAGAAGCTGATCCTCAGATGCCCGTCCATGCCGAATTCCACGCCGGGGACGGTCACGACCATGACCTTCGCCAACAGCCGCTCGGCCAGCTTCGTCGAGTTCTTCTCATAGGCGCGGAAATCCGCGAACGAGTAAAACGTGCCATCCGGGTTGGAGATCTTGACCCCGTCGAGTGTGCGCAAACGCGAGACGAGAACGTTGCGGTTGTTCTCGAGGGTGAGGCGGAGGCTCTCGACACTCGATTGCAGGCCGTTGAGCGCGCCGACAGCGGCCCATTGAAGCAGGGAGGACGGCCCCGAGGTCTGATGGCCCTGAATATTGGACATGACTTCGACGAGTTTGCGGTTGGCGACGGCCCAGCCGATCCGGAATCCGGTCATGGCGTACTGCTTGGAGACGCCGTTGACTATGATCAACTTCGAGTTCTCACCTTTCTTCTTCGCGAACTCGTAGCAGTTGATGGGCTTGCGTCCATCGAAAATCAGACGGTGATAGATATCGTCCATGATCAGGTAGATATCCCGCTTCTCGCAGAACTGGACGATATCGGAGATGAATTCGGCCGAGTACATGGCACCGCTGGGATTGTTCGGGCTGTTGATGATGACGGCCCTGGTCCTTGAACCGACTTTCTGTTCGATGTCCTCGATGCGAGGATAGAAGGTGCCGTCTTCCGATTCGACCCCCACCGGCACCGCGCCGCACAGCTTGACCATCTCCGGGTAGCTCACCCAGTAGGGCGTCGGGAAAACTACCTCATCCTGCGGATTGAGGACGGCCTGAAGTGCCACCATGATGGCCTGCTTGGCTCCGCCGGAGGCGATGACGCTCTCGGGAGGAACGACCCTTCCGTAAAACTCCTCCGTGTAACGGATGATCGCCTTCTTCAGCTCGGGGATGCCGTCGGTGGGCGTGTACCTGATCTCACCCGTCGTCAACTTTGACGACGCGGTGATCAAGGCATCGATCGGGGCCTTGCTCTTGGGTTCTCCACCGCCCAGGTGGATGACAGGGTCACCTTTGGCGCGGAGAATGGCGGCCGTCTCGTTGAGCTTGAGAGTCGCCGACTGAGAGATGCTGCGTGCAATCTGGCTGATACTCATCTTTCCCCTTCTCCCACTACTGACAAAAGACGTTAACCAGGAAAGGCTTGGCGCGCTGCCGGATGCGAATTGTACGTGAAGGGAGACCTCTTCGCAAGCGAGAAGCTTTTCATGACGAACAACATAGATGCTGTTCTCCGACCATGTCTCCCGCTAAGCTCGTGGGCCTGGTCGTTGATCCCGGCGCTGCGCTCGCCGGTTGGTACCGGTCGATCGGTCTTGGCGAAAATCCTGCGAGCTCAGACTGATCTGGGAAGCGCCCCTGAACCCGAATTCCTTCACCCCGTCACCGTTCCGCAGCAGCCTTTTTCAGCTGCTTCGTCTATTATGGTGCCCCATGTTCAGGTGCCTCGGCTGACTCGCGGACAACGGGTTGGGGGAGCTGCACCCCTCGAGAGCGACAGATGAAGAAGAGCGATTCGAGATCCGATGAACTCCGGGCTTCCCTGGCGGAAGTGCACGAGAGCGTCCCCATCCCGAAGCATCCGTCATTTTGGCGGCGATTGTTTGCCTTCGCGGGCCCGGCTTATCTCGTCAGCGTCGGCTACATGGATCCGGGGAACTGGGCGACCGATATCGCGGCCGGCTCGAAGTTCGGGTATGCCCTGATCTGGGTTCTCCTGATGTCCAACATCATGGCCGTGCTTCTGCAGAGCCTCTCGGCCCGTCTCGGGATCGCGACCCGGATGGATCTGGCCCAGGCCTGCCGAACCATGTTCAACCGTCGGATTTCGGGTGTGCTTTGGGTGCTCGCCGAGATCGCTATTGCGGCCTGTGATGTTGCCGAGGTTCTCGGTTCGGCGATCGGTCTTCAGCTGCTCTTTGGAATTCCCATTCTCATCGGTGTCTTCGTGACGGCTCTCGACACCTTCGTGCTGTTGCTGCTGCACAGTCGTGGAGTGCGGATGATGGAGGCCTTCATCGTCGCCCTGATCACGACCATCGGTGTCTGCCTGGGCATCGAGATCCTTCTCTCAAAGCCCGCTCTCGGGCCGATCATGACCGGATTCGTGCCCGATCTTCCCGGTGAAGGAGCCCTCTATCTGGCGATCGGGATCCTGGGTGCCACCGTGATGCCGCACAACCTTTACCTCCACTCGGCGCTCGTGCAGTCCCGGCGCATCACCCATACGCCGACCGGCATTCGTTCGGGCATGCGTTTCAACGTCCTCGATTCGGTAGTGGCATTGAACGGCGCCTTCTTCGTCAACGCCGCTCTGCTCGTTATGGCCGCTGCCACCTTCTATGAGGCCGGTCTTTTCGATGTAGCCGACATCCAGGATGCCCACAGGCTGCTGGAGCCGATTCTGGGTGCACAGATCGCTCCGATCGCTTTCGCTGTTGCCTTGATCGCCTCGGGGCAGTCGTCGACGATCACCGGAACTCTGGCCGGTCAGATCGTCATGGAGGGGTTCGTACAGATTCGTCTGCGCCCTCTGGTGAGACGCCTGCTGACCCGTGCGCTTGCCATCGTCCCCGCCGTTTTCGCCATCGCGTTGTATGGCGAGCAGGGAACCGGCGAACTGCTCGTCCTCTCCCAGGTGGTTCTTTCGCTGCAGCTTTCCTTTGCGGTGGTTCCCTTGATCCACCTGGTATCCGATCGTCGCTGGATGGGCCAGTATGCCATCGGTCCCTGGACGGCGGGAGCCTCCTGGCTGGTGGCCATCGTCATCGCCGCCCTCAACCTCAAATTGGCCTGGGACGAGGTCGGTGCCTGGCTGCAGCTGGGCGGCGCCTGGCAATGGTTGATCTGGGCGACGGTCCTGCCCTGTTGCCTGGGCCTGGTTGCTCTTCTCGCCTATGTCAGCATCGTGCCGGCCGTGCAGCGTTCCCGACGCATTCCGATACCGGCAAGTCAGGGGGTGCACGGCTCCGCCGCGATGCCCGAGATCATACCGCCGCGGTCGCCCCGTCGGATCGCCGTGACGCTGGATTTTACGGAGACCGACACGGCGGTCCTGTCCCAGGCGGTAATGATGGCACGCGCCAGCGGCCGCAGTGCCAAGGTGATCCTGCTCCACGTCGTCGAATCGACGGGGGCCCGGATGCTCGGCGCCGAGCTTTCGGATGCGGAAGCCCAATCCGACCAGGAACGGCTCGAGCTCTACAACAGCGAGTTGACCGAACTCGGCGTGGACACAATGTTCGATCTCGGTTTCGGCGAGCCAGTTGAACAACTGGCCAGTCTGATCGAACGATACCGACCGGATCTCGTGATCATCGGCAGTCATGGACACAAGGGCGTGGGCGATCTGGTCCACGGCACGACTGTCGATGCGCTGCGACATCGGGTGAACGTTCCTGTGCTCGTCGTACCGACCGGCAGCAAGGCGACGTCTTGAGTTCAGCGGCCCGGCCTCGTATTCTTTCCCTTCACAGACTATTCGCGCGCCTTCCCGCGCTTGGCTTCCGGTCGGTCGCCCCCACGGCGGTTCTCCCGCTCCCGGCCCCGGTCAAGGGATGACGCCCACTGGAGAAGTAGATGAAGAGAACCCTGTGCTTCCGGCCCGGATGGGTGCTGGTTGCCCTGTTGCTTGCGGCCTCGGGATGTCAGACGGTGTCGGAGGATGAGCTGGCCCAACAGGTCAGGGAGTCCCAAACTGCAGCCGAGAAGATCATTGTCGCCAAGCAGTACCTCGGCGAGTTCCCGGACGGCGCGCAGCGGGACGAAGTCGCCCGCGCGCTCTTCCGGGCGGCCGTCGAGACCGGCGATGCGGATGCCGTGTCCATGGCCGCCCCGGTCCTGCTGAAGGGGCGCTCAGGAGCCCGTCTGAACGCCATGCGGAACTTCGTCGCCTGGACCCTTGCGGAGAAGGGTTTGGCGCTCGATCTGGCCGAAAGATACGGCAGAACCATGGTCGAGGAGGCGAGGAAGGAGACGTCGGATGAACTTCCGAGCTATCTCGACACCCTGGCCTACGTCCTCTACCGCCAGGGAAATGCTGAGGAAGCCGTGGAGTTGCAGGAGGAGGCGGTCACCGCTGAGACCAAGGATCCCGGGATGATCGCCCGTCTGGCACTCTACCAACATGCCGTCGGCGAACATCTGGAAGCACTGCAAACCGCGGCCTCAGCCATCCTGATGGGAGATCAGGGAGAGATCCTGGCACAATTCCCGACCTGGCTCAACGACGATGGCGATGCCGAGGAGACGGCCAGACAGATCATCGAACCGGCCGTATCGGACTACCTTCTCGCCCACGACACGCCCATCGCCCAGGGCCGGGCAGCGCTCCTGCTGGCACTTGGGAACATCGATCTGGGACGGGCGGAGGACCTGGTGGAGGACGCACTGAAAGAGCTCCAGGCGCAGGACTCTCCGTATGACCGGAGGGACATCGAGGTCGACCGCGCCCAAGTCCTCTGTGCTCGTGGCGATTACGCGGGCGCCGTCGATCTGCTCGAACCGCAGAAGCCGCACCGGAATCCTTGGGACGGACTCTACTGGTACACGATTGGAAGAGCCTATCGTCTGTCCGGTCGACCCGATCAGGCCACCTCGGCGCTGCTCGAACCGCTCTTGATCGAGGAGACTCCACTCGTCATGACGGACCTGCACGAGCTCGGCCTTTCCGATGCAGCAATCGAGACTCGCGTGGAGGCGAAGCGGGAGGCTCTCGAGAACTTCGACCCGGGGACTTACGACGGAAAAATCCCCGCCGAAGGTCGAACGGTCCTCCTCGAGTTGTTCACGGGAGCGGAGTGCAACCCCTGCCAGTCGGCCGACCTCGCCGTCGATCTGCTCTCGGAATATTTTCCGAGGAAGGCCGTGGCAATCCTCGAGTACCATGTGCACATTCCGGGAGCGGATCCGCTGACGACGCCCGATTCCGAGGCCCGCTACCGATACTACGGAGGTGGGGGTACCCCCACCGTGAAGTTCAATGGAACGGAGGACCGGTCGGGAGGCGGGCCGCGGATCCTGAAGAAGTCGTTGTTCGAAACCTATCGGACGACCGTCGAGCAGCTCTGGACCCAGCCCTCCGAGGTGAGTCTCGAGGCTTCCGCCCAGCGACAGCAAGATGAGGTCAACGTCATGGTCCGCGTGACGCCCTCGACCCGGTCGGAAACGGTTACGCCGCAAGGCGTCATCCGGATCGCCCTGGTCGAGACGTCGGTCGAATACACGGGAGGGAACGGAATCGACCATCAGGCCTTCGTCGTCAGGGACCTGAACAGGGTCGACGAGCCCGGCACGACTCTCGCCGACGGCAGTGCCTTCCTCAACCATACCTTTCATCTCGATGCCTTGGAGAAGAACCTGCGGACGTATCTCGATGAATTCGAGCAGGACCCGCCGGAGCGCTACAAGGGTTTCGGAGGTTTTCGTGCCAAACCGGTATCACTCGACCGTGAGCATCTCGCCGTCGTGGTCTGGGTCGAGAACCGGGAGACGAAAGCGGTCCTTCAGGCAGCCTATATCGGGCTGTAGGCGACCGTCGGACATCGACCCTGGCGTCAGATACGGTTACGAGTTCCGGGTTTCGAGGGCGTGTTTGCCCAATTCGTCTCCAGCCCTCCGTCTGGTTTGGGATTCCGGACTACAGGCGAAACCTCGGCGGTTCGATCTCACGCCGCAGCGGACGCAACGGGGCCTTTCGGGTTCGGAGCCCGTGGCGGTCGTTGCGGACGCTGTGTGGAATCGGTTCTGCACGACTCCTCGAGGTGGCCGCAAGCTCGGGGGCGAAAAGATTTCGGCAACACGCCCCCGGGTTACCAGTACTCGAAACCCGTCGACCCGAAACCCGCAGGGCGTCAACTTCTGTCCAGGACTGGACATGGCGTTCGAATGTCGAACCGCTCAATCGATCTCGATGTGCTGTTTGCCGCCGTGCAGTGCGATCGTCGTGCCGTTCCACTCGACAAAACCATCGAGGGGAGACGGCAGCTCGATGTCCGCCGTCAAGCCGTTTGGCCCCCGTCGTTTGAATGAAACGTCGATCGGTCCGCTGGGATGGGGGACCCGACCCTCTGCCCATTGCAGCGGACCGAGGTGGGGGGTGATCCGGACCGCGCCGAACCCGGGTTCGGCCGGGTTGATGCCGCAGACCGTCGCAAGTAGCTCGTAGTTTGGGCTGGCGCTCCAGGCGTGGCAATCGGAGCGGGTCGGTTCGGGCTTTTCGGCGAACGTGGTCAAGCCGATGTCGAGCATCTTCCGCCAGGGCCTCAGGGTCTCGATATAGTCATCGGCCATTCCTGTCTGCACCAGGGCTCGGGTCAGATAGAAGCGGAAGTAGAAGGTCGCTTGGATCAACGATGGATCCTCGAGCACGCGCTTCATGACGCTGCGGCTTTGGTCCGGCGAAAAGAGGTCGGACAGGACCCCGAAGATGTTGGCATGCTGGCTGAAAACCTGCTTGCGGCTCGTATCGGCGAGCAGGCCCCGGCTCTCATCCCAACAGCTGCCGAAGACGGCCTGTTTGAGACGCTCGGCAAGGCGCCGGTAGTGCGCCCCGGCGGCACGGTCTCCAAAGGCGTCAAAGAGCTCGGAAGCCTGGAGCGCGGTGTAGGCAAGGTGCAGTGTCAGAATCGAGGATGTCCCCTCATGAACGCCTTCCGGCATGCCGCCGATCCGGTCACGCTCCCGCCAGGGCCACTCTTCGGTCCAGTCGACGAAGTTCCACCAGGGGACGGGCCCGAGCATGGCGTCCGGTGCCACGTGGGACTCGTACCAGCCCAGGACATCCCGGATTCCGGGCAGGAAGGATTCGACGAAGGGCGGATCGTCTCGATGCATCCAGTAGTCGTGCACCATCGAGATCCAGAACAGGGAGTAGGGCGGGATGATCTGCGCGACGGCCGACGGGTAACGACTCTGGGTCAGTCCGCTCGGCAGTCGGGAGTCGTCCAACAGCTGAATGGCTTTGCGCATCAGACGGTCATCCCCCGCCACGTAGAGCGAAATGAGCGCCTGGATGCGTGTATCCCCTACATACTGCAGCTGCTCGTAGTAAGGGCAGTCGAAGTAGGTTTCCCCGGCGCAGAGTCGGGCGGTTCTCCATCCGACCTGCCAGATCTTCGACAGGGTAGTATCACTGCCCTCGAATCGGCCCCGCTGCTCGAAGGGATAGGCCGTGAACCGGCCCTGAAAATCGAGGAGCCGAAGGGGCTCGCCGGCCGTTTCGATGTCCAGCTGGACGTACCGATAGGTCCGGAACCAGAGGGGGCGGAACAGCCGGTCCTTCCCTCCGTCCGGGAAGAACTGGTCCTTCAGTCCGACGATGTGGCGGCCGGCGGTCTCGTTGCGGTTTCCTTTCTGTCCCTGCTCGTCGACCAGGGCTTCGGCGTAGGTGAGCGTGATGCGTGTCCCGGCTCCTCCTGCGACACGAAGTTCCGGATAGGCCGTCGTCAGGTACGTTTGGTCAAGGAGAAGCGAAACCCGTGACGAAGCAGGGATTGTCAGGGTAGCGTCGCCTTCGACGAACCGATCGTCGGCGTCGAGTCCGTCGGCACGGACCAGGTGCTGAAGTCGAAGGGGCTTTTCCTCGAGAGCAGGAATCCGGCGCGGCACCAGGAGTCTGTCGAGATCGGTACCGAGCCCTCGGGGTGTCCCGATACCGAGGACGCGGGGTGCCGTCCAGGCCGAGTCGTCATACTCGGGGTCCTGCCAGCCCCAGGGGTAGCGGTCTCCCCGGACCTGGTCTCCCGGCCCGACCACGACAAAGGTATGCAGCAGAGTCGGCGGCAAAGGCGCGTACGCCTGGTCGACGAGAACCCGCCATGAATCGTCGGTGTTCACGATCTGTTGCGGCGACTGGTCTCCCTGGACGATGAACGCAGTCCGGTCGGTCATCTGCGCGAATGGAATGTGCTCGCCGAAATTCCAGACCACGGCCGCCAGGACGTTGCGCCCCGGAACAAGTTGAGGAGCGATGTCGACTGTTTCGAATCGCCAGTGCATGAGATCCCCACGGGCTGGACCGATCGAGACCGGCGTTCCGTTAACGAAGAGCCGGTAGCGGTTGTCGGCGGAAACGTGGATGACGAAGGAGTCCGGTTTCCGGCCAAGATCGAAGGACTTGCGGAAGTGGTACACACCGTACTCGCGCAGCGGTGCGTGCGGCGGGGCGATCCAGGAGGCTGTCCAGAAGCGGTTGAGGATCTCCGGATTGACGTCCTGGGCAGTACCGGCCGATATCAGTCCCGGCAAGAGAAGCATCAGCGAGAGTGCGGGGATCATATTTCGTGGCATGGCCCCACGATAATCCGTTCGATCGAGGAGGACAACACGACGCCACCTTGCCGCGGGTGCACCGCAACGACACAGGGGATTAAAACGTCGAGTTCCGCCTAGGCGGGCAGTTGCCCTCCGACCTCGACGATGTCCTCGAGAAGCGCTTCCAGGTCGCTTTCGGTGATGTCCGGATTGACGCAGACGAGACGGATGAATTCCTCGTTCCGGAAGGAGCCCCACGCTATCTTGGCAATACCCCTTCGGTTCAATTCGGAGCAGATCTGCCGAGAGGATCGTTGCGGCATGCGGAAGCAGACGTTGATCGATTCAGGTTCAAGGACGAGCTCCAGCCCCTCGTTCCGTGTCACGTACTCCGCCACCCAGCGTGCCAGTTCGAGCTGGCGCTCGATACGGCGCGCGTATCCCTGTCTGCCGAGCGACTGGAACGCCGTCCAGCACTTGAAGGCGTCATTGCGTCGACCGCATTGCAGGGACCTCAGGCCCGGATTGAACGCGTCCTCTTCCGACTGGAACAAATAGTCCGCCGACTCGGAGAAGTGCTTGGCCAACAGGCCTTCCTGCCTCAGCAGAATGGCCGAAGCGCTGACCGGGACACCCATCATCTTGTGAAGATCCCAGGCCAGGGAGTCCGCCTGCTCGCAGCCCGCCAGCAGTGTGCGGAATCGTGAGGAAAGCAGCACACTGCCGCCGAGGGCGGCGTCCACGTGCAGCCAGAGGCCGTAACGGTCCCGGAGTTCGACCAGAGGTGGAATCGGGTCGAAGGCGCCGAGGACGGTCGTCCCGGCGGTCGCATTCAAAAAGAAAGGCCGGCAACCGGAATCCAGGTCGCGACGGATCTGAAGCTCGAGACGATCCGGTCGAAGGTGACCGAACTCGTCGGTCTCGACGATCCGCAGCCGATCCCGGCCCGTGCCGAGGATGCCGGCATTCTTGACCACCGAATAGTGGCTCTGATCCGAGGTGTAGGCGGTCAGACGCTCTCCGGTCAGGCCCTCGTCCCGGGCCTGCGGCACAGCCTCGTTACGGGCGATCAGCATGGCGACGAGGTTCGAGAGCGAACCCCCGGGCGTCAAGATTCCCTCGCCCCTCGAATAACCGGTCTGCCGGCACAGTTCCCGGAGCAATGCTCGCTCGATCAAGACCTGGACACCCGCAGCCTTGTAGGTGTGGACACTCGTGTTGAGCGCCGAAGCGAGGATGTCTCCGGCAAGCGCCGACGGAAGCCGGCCTCCGAAGAGCTGGTTGAAGAAGCGGCGACCGGCGGTTCGTGGCGTGGCCAGCACGACCTGACGGGTCAGCTCATACAGTTCGGCGTCACTCCTGCCCCGTTCGGGGATCGAGAGGTCGATCTCGTCGGCCACGTCCCCCGGCGAGCGGTAGGGGAGGCAAGGTTCGCGCTCTTCCGCCTCGAACAGCTCGTTCAGAATCTCGAGGGTCCAATGAAGATCGCGGGAGGGTCCTCCGTCTAGGTTCTCTTCGGATCCCACACCATGCTCCTGCTCTCACGGTATGAATCGACAGCCAGCTTGATCGCGACCATCGTCGTCGTTCCAAGATCCACATTGCAGTAGGGGGTGCCGCCATGGCGGATGCAGTCGAAGAAGTTTCCCCGCAGGTCCGGTCTCTCCTCGAGTGGCAGGGAGACCCGCGTGTAACCGCCGTTGCGCTCCTTGAACTCCTTGACGAAGTCCCCGTTCCCGACCAGCGTCAATTCCTGATCGAGCTCGATGGTGCCATATTGACCATAGATGCGTGTCGGGACGGGTGTGTCGTTGGTCAGAACGCTGGTGAGGCTCACCGTGAATTCACTGGGATAGTCCACGTTCATGAAGAAGACATCCGGGATGTCCCGGCCGTCCTTCAGGAGATAGAGGCCCCCGCTCGCGTTGACGCGCCGGGGAAACTCCCCCTTGTCGCTGGTGATGGAGATCTGAAGCGGAGCCAGGATGTGGTAGAGGAGATCCGTGGCTACTCCGCCATTGTATGGCCAATACTTGCGAAAGCGGAAGAAATGCTCCGGGTTCCAGGCGATCCGGGGAGCTCGGTGCCACTCCCATCCCAGCCACATATCCCAGTCGACGTGATCCTCTCCCGTCTTGTCAGGGCCGGCGGTTTCGTCGATCGGAAACCAGACGTTGAAAGCACCGTCTCGGATATTGCGGTTGTACCCTCCCTGTGCCCACGTGACCTTGCCGACCTTGCCTGCCTGGATCACTTCCTGGGCCTTCCAGAACCGGTCTTCAGCGGTCCGATTGGGTCCGACCTGGAACACCTTTCCGTACTGGCGCACGGCGTCCCGAACTTCGAATGCCTGGTCGATCGTCAGCGTCATCGGCTTTTCGCAATAGACGTGCTTTCCGGACGCCAGGGCTTCAATGCTGATCTTGGAATGCCAGTGATCGGGCGTGACGACGAAGACTGCGTCGATGTCGTCGCGCCGGAGGAGCTCGCGATAATCGGTATAAGCGTCGGCGCCGGTCTTCTCACGGGCACGATTCAGGCGGCGCTGATACACATCGCACACGGCGGCGATGCGGCAGTCGTATTCGTCCTTCTTCTCGAGCAACGCGGCCAGGTGCGCCGAGCCCATGCCCCCGACACCGATGATGCCGACGTTGATCTGGTCGTTCGCCCCGAGGACCCGCGCGCGGCTCGAGGCCGCCAGGGTCCCCGCGGCGACACCTGTGGTTTTAAGGAAATCGCGTCGTGTCTGCTCCATGGTGAGTCCGCTCCTTCCGCGTGCCAGGCTGACCCGCTTGTTCGGGAGGTGAAACCGGGCAACCGGTCAGGGAGAGCCGGCTGCCGGAATTCCTGCCCCGGGGCCAATCTAGTGCGGTGGAGGGCGGCAGTCAAGAGCGGCCGGAGCAAACGCGACGGGCGGAAACGACTACTCGAGTTTGAGCGACTGGACCTCGATGGTGTCTCCTTTGAGGGTTCCCTCGACGGTGACTCGGATGTGATCCGGCTTATCGGAGGACTTCAACAGAGTCAGCGCCGTCTTGTTCCCCGAATCGTTGAATTTGAGGAAGCTGCCGTCTGCAGTCAGAATGCCGTATCCGCTGTCCGCGCAGTTGATGATGCAGCTGCGGGAATGAGCATCCGGGTTGTCTTTGACCTTGGCGGCGCAGTTGGCGTCGGTCAAGGGGACATTATTCCACGTGGCGCCAAACAGGGGCGTGGAAAGAACGAGTAAGAGGGTCACAATAGCGATGCACAGAGTCGTTGTCTTCACGATTCTCTCTCCTTGGTTTCCGAGGCGAAACCGCCGGTGGAGGCCCCGGCTGAACTGCCGTTCATCGGGCGCCGAGATCGCTCGGCGGGCGGTGAAGGGGACCGGACGAGGGCCGGTTCAGGGTCTCCCGGTCCGACGGAATCCGAATCGTATCCGCCCCGGTGCATTGGTCAATTGGAATATTATCTCAAAATATGACTCGGACTTCCATATTGACACCTCCGGAACCTTTCAGCCGGCTGGCGCTTCGCTGCGGCCCGGTCGGGTTTCGGCCCGATACTCGGCGAGATGATGGAGCCAGATCTCCGTACAGGCATAGCGCCAGAGTGCCCCGAGCCGGAGGCCATGTCCTCGATCCGGATTCTGAAGTCGCCGCAACTGGCGTTCCAGCGCCGGGCGGGCAAGGATGCCCTGTCGAACCGCCCGGCCATCGAGGAGCATCTCCTGGAGTTGCTTCAGGGCGACCGGGTCTCGAAAGTAGCTGAGATAAGGGGTAGGCAGACCGACCTTCTGTCGGCGAAGCCGGACCGTCTCCGGAAGCTGTCCCTCCATGGCGGTGCGGAGTACGTGCTTGGTCCAACCTCCGGCGATTTTCTCGAAGTGGGGAAGACCAAAACAGAATTCCACCAGTCTGTGGTCGAGAAAGGGGGCACGCGTCTCAAGCGAGAAAGCCATGGCCAGGGCGTCTTCGGCACGGACCAGTTCGGGGATGCCGCAATGGCGAAACTCCTGCCACAGTGCGTTGTTCAAGGATCCCGTAAAGGGATGGGGCACATCGGGTCGGAGGAAGGCATGAAAAAACCTGGCGGGAACCGGGGCTCGAGCCCCGTGCAGGAACTCTCTTCCCAACGCCGTCTCGTCGGCACGACTGTACAGGCGGTGGCATCTCAGTAGCGGACGCACCAGGTCCAGCACTGCGCCTCGACTCAGCGGGCGCAGTGAAGCGAGAAACGGACGGAAGTGAGCCAATCTGGAGTCGGACCGTGCACCGTTCCCGGCACCGAGGCGCAGGAGATCCATCACGTAGGGCAGGGCAAATCTGCGATAGCCGGCCAGCAGTTCATCGCTGCCTTCGCCGATGAGGACGACCTTGACCTGTCGGTGGGCCTCGCGAAAGATCTCCCACATTCCGAGTCGGCCCCGCATGGGACAAGGTCCGTCATGGGCACGAACGATCCGCCCCATGGTTTCGAGGAGCCCGGTCGGTTTGGGTCGGACCCAGTGTGTGAGAAACCGTTCTGAAGTTCCCAGCACGTCGGCGGCGTAGCGGCTCTCGTCGATCTCCGGATAATCGCGGAACTCGAGAGAGAAACAATGAAGGGGCTCACTGGTCAGGTCCCGGGCCATGACCGCGATGGAACTCGAGTCGAGGCCGCCGCTGACACAGACACCAACCGGAGTGTCACTCCGGAGTCGGATGCGGACAGCATCCTCCAGAAGATCGCCGAGCACCTCAGCGGCATCCATCGTGTTCTCGAGCACGCCCGGTTCGAAACCCCAGTAGTCTCGAGGAGCTTCTTCCTCGTCCTGGGAAAAGACCTGGAACGTCGCGGGTCGTACTGCGCGGATGTTCCGGTAGCAGGTGGCGGCGTCCGAGTCCGGGTTCGCACCGAGCAGGAATCCGGCCAGTTCAGACTCGTCGATAACGGCTTCTTCGGGGAAGGCGGCGAGAATGGCTTTGATCTCGGACGCGAATGCCAGCCTCGGTCCGCGCATCGAGTAGTAGAGCGGCTTGAGACCGAATCGATCCCTCGAGAGCACGAGTCGGCGCCGGTTCCGGTCCCAGAGGGAGAGCGCCCACATCCCGTTGAACCGGGAAAAGCAGTCGCAGCCCCAGCGGCGGAAGGCCTCGAGCACGACTTCCGTGTCTCCGGTCGAACGGAAACGACTGCCGCACTGTTCGAGTTCGGAGCGTATTTCGACATAATTGTGGATCTCGCCGTTGAAGGAAAGGGTGAGTTCGCCGTCCTCGGTCGACAGCGGCTGCTCTGCCCGGGCCGACGGATCCAGGATGCTGAGCCGACAATGGGCCATGCCCAGGCTGCCCTCGGTCATGAGTCGCCGGGCATCTGGTCCGCGGTGTTCGAGAACCACCCGCATGATCCTGAGGAGCGCCTCATCGACCGGACGGTTATCCCGATTCCAGATACCGGCGATACCACACATAGACTTGTTCCCTTTTCTCTGCCTCAGATGGAAGTTTCGAGTTCCTGCCCATTCTGTCGTCTGCGTTTCCCGCGGTAAAGACTCGCCCTGTTTTCCCTCACGGTTCTTGTCGACAGGGAGTTGACGTGTCTTAATCTGAGTTGATGAAGGGTGCGCGCGTGCCGATCGGGATTTTCCCATCCCTCAGCAGCAGGGCCGGGCGAAGGCAACTCAAGATCGCATTGCATCGGGCCTCCTGGCCCCTGATTCGGAGAGTCGCCTGGCTGTACCGACGCACCGTGTTGCGGGGAACCGGGGTCATCGCCGTCGTCGGGTCGTTCGGGAAGTCCACGACAACTCGTGCGGTGGCCGCAGCGCTCGGATCCGAGTGCAGCTCGAAGGCGATCGGAAACGCTCGGAGCTTCGTTGCGGATGCCGTCTTAAGAATTACTCCGGGAGCCCCCTGGGCCGTGATTGAGGTGGGAATCGACGGACCCGGTCAAATGGGACGACTCGCGGGCATGATTTCTCCCCGGGTCGTGATCGTGACCGGTGTGGGCAGTGAGCACAACCGGTCGATGTTCAGCCTGAGCGTCACACGCTACGAGAAATCCAAAATTCTGACCGGGCTCGGTACGGGCGGACTGGCCATTCTCAATGGAGATGATCCGAACGTTCTCTGGATGCGCGAACGCACGAAGGCCCGGGTCATCACCTGTGGTTTCGGAGCGGAAAATGACATTCGCGCCGAGGACTTTCGAGTCCATGGCCCGGACCGGGCTTCCTTCACGATCGTTTCCCCGGAGTCGGCTCATTGTGTCGAAACACGGCTTCCGTCTCGACAGCAGGCTCGTTCACTGCTCTCAGCTTTTGCAGTGGCCCGATTCGGTGCGGAGATTCAGCCCGAGATCGTTCTCGAGCGGATTGCCCGCTTCGAAGCCCTTCCGGGCCGGTTCCAGCCGGTCAGTTTGCCGTCGGGTGCCACGCTGATCCGTGACGAGTTCAAGAGTGCTCCGGAGACGATCTACGCCGCGCTGGATGCATTGCTGGAAGTTCCGGCGCGTCGTCGCATCGTCGTCCTCGGGGACGTCTCCGAGCCGCCCGGGGGAATGGGACACGTCTACCGTGAGATCGGCGCCCGTGTCGTCCAGGTCGCCGATCTGGCGGTCCTCGTTACTCGGGAGTCTCGTCGCTATGCGAGCGGAGCGCGAAAGGTACGGGAGCCCGACAGCTTCATCGCTGCGGGTCCCCGATTCGAGGGGGCAGTACGAATCCTGGAGGGGCTGCTCGGACCCGGTGATGTCGTTCTCCTCAAAGGGCGGGACACCCAGAAACTGGAGAGGATCGCTCTCACTTTGATGGGCGGAGATGTGAAGTGCCGGATCCGGATGTGCCGGTTGTCGATTCGCTGTGACGCCTGTTCCCGACTCTTCCTCGCTCCCGAGGACGAAAGCAGGCGGGTGGGCTTGGTGGCAGATTGATCCTGACAGCTTGACGCCCGCCCGGCTTGAGGTTACCTTAGAGGCGTTACGGTCAGACTACGAGCCGTAAGCATGTCGGCTCCTCGGCCTTCCCGGAGTTGGCTGGATGATCACAGATGGGCTGGATTCAGGACCTTAGTCGTCTCGTTTCTTCCTCTGTTGGTGATGGTTTAGGGGGCATATGGGACTCATGAAGAAGAAAGCAAGCCGACGTATAAATCTATATCTTATCAAGCCCTCCCATTATGACGACGAGGGCTACGTTGTTCGTCATTTCAGAGGCGTTCTCCCTTCGAATACGCTCTTCTGCCTGGCCTCGCTGACTCGGCATGCCGCGAAGAGCGAACGATTCTCCGATTTCGACTTTCGGATCGAACTGCTCGACGAGACGGTCAACAAGGTCAGCACCCGTAAGATCTGTCGCTCACAGTCGGGAGGAGCATCGACCATCGTCTGTCTGGTTGGAGTGCAGACGCACCAGTTTCCTCGGGCCGCCGATCTGGCTCGAACGTTTCGCGAAGCGGGGCTTACGGTGATGCTGGGAGGGTTCCACGTCAGTGGGTACCTCAGCATGATTTCGGAGACGCCGGTTCATATCCAGGAATTGCTCGACCTTGGCGTCACCGTCGTGAAAGGGGAGGTGGAAGAGAGCTGGCACGACCTGCTGGAAGACGCCATCCAAGGGAGGTTGCAGCCTCTGTACGATTTCACCGACTGCAAACCGGACCTGAATGAGGCTCCGATTCCAAGTGTCGAGCGGAAGGTGCTTCGCAAGTTCGTCTCCCGGAAAAGCGGAACGATCGACTGCGGTCGCGGTTGTCCTTTCAACTGCAGCTTCTGCACCATTATCAATGTCCAGGGTCGCAAGATGCGATTTCGCTCTCCGGAGGGCATCGCAGCAGCCATCCGGGAGAACTACGAGAAGCACGGGATCTTTTTCTATTTCTTCACGGATGACAATTTTGCCCGGAACAAGCATTGGGAAGGAATCCTCGACCAGATGATCAAACTGCGGGAGGAGGAGCACCTTCCGATCGAGTTCATGATGCAGGTGGATGTCTTGTCCTACCGGATTCCGAATTTCATTGACAAGGCGAAAAGAGGCGGCTGCAGCAACGTCTTCATCGGCATGGAGAGCGTCAACGATCAGAATCTCAAGGCTGCGGGCAAACGGCAGAACCACTTCGAGAACTATCGCGACCTGATCCAGACCTACCGGGATGCCGGGATCGCCACACATGTCGGCTACATCTTCGGCCTCCCCTTTGACACACCTGAGTCGATCCGGGCCGACCTCGACCGTCTCATGAACGAAGTCAAGGTGGAGATGGCGTCGTTTTTCATCATGACGCCGCTGCCTGGCTCGCGCGACCATTTCGAGCTCCATCAACGGGGCGCCTATATGGACCCCGACTACAACCGCTACGACTCCCAACACGTAACGATGGAGTTTCCGAATTTCGAAGACCCTCAGCAGCTGCAGGAGAGCTACCAGGAAGCCTGGGAGACCTTTTATGGTTTCGCGAACATGAAGCGGATCCTCAAACGGGCACCGAAGCGCAGCTACTGGAACCTGTTCCGGAATTTCCTCTGGTACAAGAGCGCGGCGCTAATCGAGAAGAGACATCCGATGATGACCGGTCTCATCCGCCTGAAAGGCAGGAAGAGTCTGCGTCCGGGGATCGAACCCCTGTCGCGGACGTCCTATTTCGTCAAGCGGTTCAAGGAGTTCAAGGCGCTGACCTTCGCCACGGTGCAGTTGCTTGTGGAAATGCAGCTGCTCTGGCTCGAAACGCGAGAGAAGTCACAGACTGAGCAAAAGGTCCTGGAAGAGCTCCGACAGCTCAGTGACGGGACGTCCCTGCGCGTCGGTCTGAGGGAAATCCAGGCCGCCTACGCCAGGGCCTGCGAGCATCTTCCCGATCTCAGGGTTCCCTCCCGGTTCCAGCTCTTTTTGCGCAAGTGGAATCCCTTCTCCCTGTTCGAGGGTTTCTATAGCACCCATGACGTCCTCGATTTCTGGAAGCGGACTCTCGGCGAGCTACAGAGAGGCCGAGTCACTAGCGTTCGGATGCGGACGCTCATACGGCGGTTTCTGATGGATTCGCGGGTCTCGATCCATTTCGCGGCCGCCTGGATGAGGAATCTCGAGAGCCACTAAGAATCGGAGTGCTCGAGATTGCGGGCTGCCTCGCTCAGTGCCCGGATGCTGCCGGACTGGCGGTTGACCGACCAGATGAAGTGAACCTCATCGCCTGAGCTGTTCCAGCGGCCGATCAAATCGATCCAGGTCTCCGTGTTCGTTTGCTGAACGACGCGCCAGTCTTGGAAAGAGATCGTCGAGATCTGGCCACCGGCCAGCTTTGCCGCCACAACGGAACCTTGCAGGAGTTGCTGGTAGTCGTCCGATCCCCGGCGAACCAACCCGTCCTCGGTTTCGTCGCTCCCGTCGCTCGACTCGGCTCGATCCGCGGCCTGTTCCGAACCTACGATCTGGTCTGAAGACCGGCTGTCGGCGGACGGCCGGGGGGAATCCGTTGGGGGCGTCGGTGCGGTATTGGAAGCGATCTCGGTATCGGCCTGGACGGGCTTCGGTTTGGCCGGTGGAGACGAAGGCTTTGCGGAAACGCTTTGCGGATGGCGGGCCGGAGCGGCGTCGGCCGGTGCGGTCTTCGCTTCCGCCTCCTGAGGCGACTCCACCTGGGCGCGGGAAGAAGATGCCCGGCTCCCCCCTGGTGGAGTTCGGTCGCCCTCGGCCCGGCTCGCTTCCGGCTTCGCGGACGGGGCCTCGGCAGACTGACCGGCTGCGCTCACATCAGGTGCCGTCGCATCAATCGCGTCGGGGCTCCGGGGCGAGGATGTCTCGGCCTTCGCCGTGTCACTCTGAGCCATATCCGGGAGGCTGATGAGCGGTTTTGTCTCAGCGGAGCGGCCGGCGAAGAATGCGACCAGCCCTGCTGCGGCAAGGAGGACGACCACGATGAGGGTGACCGAGCGCCAGGGCGATTTCGCTTTTCTGCTGAGGGTGTCATCATAGAGCGAAGCGCGGGCCGCATCGAGGTCTATTCCGCCTGATCTTTCTGAGTTGCCGTTCGGGCGCGGCTCACTCCGTCGAGCGGTATTTGAGCCTCCGAAGGCGCTGTCTTCCGCTCTCCGGGTCCGTTCGGTCAGGATCTTGGACATTCGAGTGTCTTTCATGGGCACAAATCTGCAGGAGAACAGTATGACACGGAGACAGACTTGACGCTTCGCCGAACGACGTTGACCGGAGGGAGCCGGTCGTCTACCGTAACTGTCGGCACGACAGAAGGAGTGGCGATGCAGACAGCGAAGGGGTATCGGATGCATTCTTGGGTCGTTTTTGCCGGAGTACTCGGCACCATGTTCTGTTTGGCGGGTGCGGTCGCCTTGTCACGACCGCAGGATGTCGAAGCGCGCGTCGAGGCCCTGATCGGGCAAATGACGCTGGAAGAGAAGATCGGCCAGATGATCCAGATCAACGACTTCGACGGCAAGATCCCGGACACCCTCCGGCAACAATTGCGCGAAGGCCGGATCGGCTCGATGTTGAACGAGGTCGTGCCCGAAACCAGCCGGGAGATCCAGCGAATTGCCATGGAAGAGAGCCGGCTCGGAATCCCGCTGATCATGGGACGCGACGTCATCCACGGGTTTCGGACGATCTTTCCGATCCCTCTCGGACAGGCGGCAGCCTGGGACCCCGAACTGATCGAGGCCTGCGCGCGCGTGGCGGCCGTTGAGGCCTCCGGTGCCGGGTTTCAGTGGACCTTCGCTCCCATGATGGATATCGCACGCGACCCCCGCTGGGGACGGATTGCGGAGGGTTTCGGCGAGGATCCATATCTCGCCGGTGTATTGGCTGCGGCGATGGTACGAGGCTTTCAGGGGGAGGATCTGTCGGCCCCCGACACGATTGCCGCGTGTGCCAAGCACTTTGCCGCCTACGGCGCCGCGGAGGGAGGACGTGACTACAATACAGTCAATCTTTCGCAAAATCGCCTTCGGGATGTCTACCTGCCTCCGTTCGAATCCGCGGTCCGAGCGGGTGTCGCGACCGTCATGACCTCCTTCAACGAGCTTAACGGGATCCCTTCATCCGGAAATCCGTTCCTTCTTCGCGAGGTTCTGCGCGATGAGTGGAACTTTCGTGGGTTCGTCGTCAGCGACTGGCGCTCCATGGCGGAAATGATCGACCATGGTTTCTGCCGGGATCTGGAGGATGTCGCGCAAAAATCGATCGAGGCAGGTGTCGACATGGAAATGCAGAGCTCGGCCTATGCCGACCACCTGGCCGAACTGGTACGGAACGGCGTGGTCCCCGAACCGTTGATCGATGATGCGGTGCGGGGAATCCTCCGAATCAAATTCCGATTGGGTCTGTTCGAGAAGCCTTTTCCCTACTCGGCGCGCCGGGCCGAACCTCCTGCGGAGGCATCGCTGGCACTGGCCCGCCGCGCGGCACGCGAGAGTGTCGTGCTCCTGAAGAACGAACGGCAGCTGCTGCCCCTTTCCCGCGAATATCGCTCACTGGCGGTCATCGGTCCCCTGGCGGACGCTCCATACGAGATACTGGGGACCTGGAACCGGGACGGCGACCCCGAGGATACCGTGACGCCTCTCGGCGCCCTTCGTTCGATGATCGGAGATCGATCGGAAATCCATTATGCTGCGGGTCTGCCCTACTCACGGAGTCGGGATACGAGTGGGTTCGATGCGGCCGTCGAGCAGGCCCGCAACTCCGATGTCGTCCTGATGTTCGTGGGTGAGGAAGCCATCCTTTCCGGTGAGGCACACAGCCGTGCTCATCTCGATTTGCCGGGTGCACAGAATGAGTTGATTGCTCGCATCGCCGCAACCGCGAAGCCCATCGTTCTGGTCGTCCTGGCAGGGCGTCCTCTGACGATCGGAGGTGTGATCGAGCAGGCGCGTGCCGTACTGTATGCCTGGCACCCTGGGACCATGGGAGGGCCGGCGCTGGCTGATCTGATCTTCGGAGTCGAGTCACCATCCGGTAAGCTGCCGGTGACCTTTCCCAAGACGGAGGGACAGATTCCGGTCTACTATGCCCACAAGAATACCGGTCGCCCTCCGGAAACCCGCCATCTGATCATGATCGACGACATCCCGGTCGGCGCCTATCAAGGCTCGGTCGGCGACGCAGCGCGCTATTTGGACATCGGTTACGAACCTCTCTATCCTTTCGGTTTCGGTCTCTCGTACACGAAATTCGCGTACTCGGACCTCAAGCTCTCGTCAAGCGAGATGAAGGCGGACGGTCGGCTTCGGGTTTCGGTGAACGTGGCCAACATCGGACCGATGGAGGGCGTCGAGATCGTGCAGTTGTACGTGCGGGACCTGGTCGGGAGTCGAACCCGGCCGGTCAGGGAGCTGAAAGGCTTCCAGAAGGTGCACCTGAAGCAGGGCGAAGTGCGTACCGTCTTCTTTGACCTGCCCGCTCAATCGCTCGGCTTCCACAACCCGGAAATGAAGTACGTCGTCGAACCCGGGCGGTTCGATCTCTGGGTCGGTGGAGATTCCAGGTCAGGCGTCCAGACCGGGTTCGAAGTCGTAGAGTGACCAACGGGACAGCCTGGGACCCCATGGACCCAGGGAACTGGACTCTCTGCTTGAATTGCCGGTACGCATTCGTCCCGTAGGTCCCAGGGCCGTCCCACCTCTCCTGTTTCCCGCTATTTCGGAAGGAGTGAGAGCTGCCCGGTTCCCCGACCCTTACGCTTCTTTCTTTCGAACACCGTTCTTCCTCCCAAACCAGCGCTCTGCTCGTGACGCTCCCTTCGCAGTTGTTCGAATGGCGGGCCGGTCGCCGTCCAGGACTCGAGGCGGCGGGCTTCACGGTCGAGGCGACGGATTGCGCTCAACTTCTCATCGTTTCCGAGTCGGGCGTGATCGACTGCGCGACGCAGGACCCGCAGGGTTTCATCGTAGACGTCGACCGGAACCGGAAACGGGTGACCGTCCTTGCCGCCGTGAGCGAACGAAAAACGGGCCGGGTCCTGGAATCGACTGGGAACTCCATGGATCAGCTCGGACACCAGAGCGAGAGCTTCGACCGTGCGAGCCCCCAGGCCGGGCGTCATGAGCAGGTCCTGGAAGTCGCGAGGTCCCCGGTTCGCGGCGGCCAGAAGAGCCGAGCGAAGGTGTCGCAGATTGATGTCCGACGCCCGAACTTCATGGTGGTGGGGCATCTTGAGAGTCTGGAGCACTTTCTCGGGCGCCGCGGCGAGCTCCACCTGAAGTGAGCGAGCCGCGCCCGCCCGGCGATCGGTCAGGTTCAAGATCACGCCCTGGTTCGGGCCCTCCACAGCATTGTGAGGCTCTTCGACGAAGCTCCGGACATGGCTGCTTTGCCAGTGATAGCGACGGGCTTCACGCCGGCGCGTATTCATGCCCTGCTGGACGACAACCCAGGCGCCACTGTCGCTGACCACGAAGCCATGCAGATAGAGTTGAAAGCCGTCCTGAACGGCGGCGCTGTCGATCTTGGCGACCAGGCGGCTGGTCTCGGCGAGCTGTTCGCCGTCGACACCGACTCGGTCGCCGACCGCTACGAGTTCGTCCGGCGTCTTGCGGGAATGACGCCCGCGACCGCCGCAGACGTGTACTCCCAGTTCCCACTGGACGGGTGCCAGACCATGTTTGAGCGCACCGATGACGCTCGTCGTGATTCCGGACGAATGCCAATCCATGCCCATGATGCTGCCGAACGACTGAAACCAGAACGGGTCCGCCAGTCGGGCCAGATACTCGTCGCATCCGTAATGGTGCACGATGGCCTCCGTCAGCACCCGGGCCAGGGAGGCCATGCGCGTGGCCAGCCAGGCAGGGACATGACCACCATGCAGGGGCAGGTCGGCGTTTCCGGTTCGAACGGACATCGCGGGTCAGTATACCCGCACCCCTGTGGCCGAAATCATCCTGTCGGATGCGCCATGGTGTGCGTCGTGTCGTGGTGAGGGCACGGAGCGCATCGTCTGAGACTCAGAGGACGCTGCGGCTGCCCTTCGAGGCCGTCCGACGGTATCCGTTCGTCGGAGTGGCACTGTGCTCGCCGCGACCCATGGCCACGATGCCGGTGCGGACCATTTCGATGATCCCGATGCTGCGAAGCAGTTCACTGAAGCTCTCGATCTTGTCTTCCTCTCCTGTGATCTCCACAATGATCGAGGTCCTCCCCACATCGACGACACGGGCCCGGAAAATGCTGCAGAGCTGCATGACCTCCGGGCGGGACTGACTGTCGACACGCACTTTGATCAGGGCCAAGTCACGTGAGACTGCCGGTTTGTCGTGCAGATGCTCGACATGGACGACGTTCGGGAGCTTATAGAGGCACTTTTCGACCTTGCGTGCCTCGGCTTCGGTCCCTTCGATCAGAATGGTCATGCGCGACAGTTCCGGATTCTCCGTTCGACCGACCGTGAGGCTGTCGATGTTGAAATTTCGCCTGCGGAACAGGCTGACCACCCGGTTCAGGACTCCCGGCTTGTTTTCGACCAGAGCGCTCATTGAGTATTTCATGGGTGGTTACTCCTTCTTCGTGGCGGCCGTGATTGCAGGACGACGGATCATGTTGTGCAGCGCCGCGCCGGCTGGAACCATCGGATAGACGATGTCGTGTTTCTCGACCACATACTCGATCAAGACCGGAGTCTGTTTCTGGGAATGGGCAAACTCCACCGATTCCTGGATCTGATTGCGCCGGGTCACCTTCATGTTGGGGATGCCATAGGCATCGGCCAGCTTGCAGAAGTCCGGACTGCCCATCGGTGTGGCGTGATAGCGCTCTTCGTAGAAAAACTCCTGCCATTGCCGGACCATACCCAGGTAGTTGTTGTTGATGATCGCGATGTTTACGCCCACCTTCTGTTCGACGGCGGTTGCGAGTTCCGACATGGTCATCTGAAAGCCACCGTCGCCGACGATGGCCCAGACTTCCTCGTCCGGGAGACCCATTTTGGCCCCCAGCGCGGCCGGGAAGCCGAAACCCATGGTGCCGAGACCGCCGCTGGTCAACAGAGTCCGCGGTCGCTGATGCTGATAGTATTGCGCCTCCCACATCTGGTGCTGGCCCACATCGGTGACGATCACACAGTCGCCTCCCGTATGGCGCCAGAGATCCTGGATCACGTGGGCTGCGTAGAGTTTCTGGTCTTCCGGCCGGCCGTAGATGTCCCGGGTCTGTCGGTCCTCTTGCCAGCTTTTGATGACCTCCAGCCAAGCCAGGCTGTCAACCGGTTCGACCAGCGGGACCAGGCGCTGGAGAACCTGTTTCAGGTCCCCGACGACTCCGACGTCGACCCGGACGTTCTTGTTGATTTCCGACGCGTCGATATCGACGTGGATCTTGCGCGATTTCGGAGCATACGTCTTGAGGTCCCCGGTGACCCGATCGTCGAAGCGCATGCCGAAGGCGAGCAGCAGATCCGCCTCCTGAATGGCCATGTTGACATGGGCTTCGCCGTGCATGCCCATCATGCCGAGACAGAGAGGATGCCGCTCCGGGACGGTCCCCTTGCCGAGCAACGTAAGGGCGATCGGGATGTGGGCGCGCTCCGCGAAGGCGAGGAGCTCGGACTCGGCGCCGGACAGCGTGATGCCGTGTCCCGCCAGTATCAGGGGCCGGTGGGATTCCTGAATGAGCGCCAGGGCGGCCTGAACATCCTCCGTCAGAGATTCGCCGAGCGGCCGTTCATTCGGAAGATCGATCGGATCCTCCGGATAGACGAACTCGGTTTTCGCAATCTGGACATCCTTGGGGATATCGATCAGAACCGGGCCGGGTCGACCGCTGCGGGCGATGTAGAACGCCTCTCGCACCGTGGCCGCGACTTCGTCGGCGTCGGTGATCAGATAGTTGTGTTTCGTAATCGGAAGCGTGATACCCGTGATGTCGATCTCCTGAAAGGCATCCGATCCGATCACGCCGGTTGCGACCTGTCCCGTAACGCAGACGATGGGCGAGGAATCCAGCATGGCCGTGGCAATGCCGGTCACCAGGTTCGTTGCTCCCGGACCGCTCGTGGCAACGGCTACACCGACCTTGCCGGTTGCCCTCGCATAGCCGTCGGCCATGTGGGCAGCTCCCTGTTCGTGGCGGACCAGGACGTGATGGATCTGTGGGTACTTGGTCATGGCATCGTAGGCCGGTAAAATTGCGCCGCCCGGATAACCGAAGACCAGATCGACTCCCTCACGAATCAAACATTCCCAAAGGATTTCTGCTCCTGTCAGTATCATCTTCGTTTGCTCTCCTCAATCTCGACCGGCTCCGTCGGCAGACGTGAAGCCGGGCATCGTTGCTTTCCGTCAGTCCAGGAAAACGGCTCCCGTGCTGGCGCTGCTGACGAGCTTCGAATAGCGTCGCAGCCAGCGGCTTTCGATCTCGGTCCGGAAGGGCGGCAGCGCCTCGAGCCGTGCCGCAATTTCCGCGTCCGTCAGTTCCAGGTCCAGGCTTCGCCGATCCAGGTCGATCCGGATCATATCTCCATTTCGAATGGCGGCGATCGGTCCCCGCGCGGCGGCCTCCGGACTGACATGACCGATCGACATGCCTCGACTGCCTCCCGAGAACCGGCCGTCGGTAATGAGGGCCACCTTCTCGCCGAGGCCCATGCCCTGGAGTTGGGCCGTCGGGCCGAGCATCTCCTGCATGCCGGGTCCTCCCCGCGGACCTTCGTAGCGGATGACGACGACCTCGCCCGCCTTGACCTCGCCACCGAGGATGCCCTGCGTCGCCGCTTCTTCGCTCTCGTAGACTCGAGCGGGACCGCGGTGCTGCCGGGCTCCTGCGACCCCGGCCGTTTTGATGACCGCACCCTCCGGAGCGAGGCTGCCGAAGAGGACGGCCAGACCGCCCGTGGATGAGTAAGCGGTTTCGCGGCTCCGGATCACGTCCGTGTCCCGGATCTCGGCGGCCGCGATGTTTTCCCCCAGGGTTCGGCCCGACGAGGTGGGTCGGTCCAGATGCAGGGCGCCGTCGTGGGCGCTGATCTCCTTCAGGATGGCGGGTACGCCCCCTGCCCGGTGGACGTCTTCCATGTGCCAATGGCTCGAGGGGCTCACTTTGCAGATATGGGGGACGCGCGTGGCTACTTCGTTGATGCGCTCCAACGGATACGTCAGACCCGCCTCAAAGGCGGCGGCCAGGGTGTGCAGTACGGTATTGGTACTCCCGCCCATGGCCATATCCAGAGCAAAGGCGTCGTCGATCGCCTCCCGGGTCACGATCTTCCGTGGCGTGAGATCCTCCTCGATCAGATGAAGAAGGACGCCGGCGGCCTGTCGGGCCAGGGCGTACCGCTCTTCGGTTTCCGCCAGTGCGGAACCGTTGAACGGGAGAGCCAATCCGATTGCCTCGAGCAGGCAGTTCATGCTGTTGGCCGTGAACATTCCCGAGCAGGACCCACAGGAGGGGCACCCGTAATCTTCGAGCGTCTTGAGCTCGTCCTCATCGATGGTGCCTGCCTGGTAAGCGCCGACTCCCTCGAAAACGCTGATCAGATCGACCGTCCGACCGTCGGGAGTGTGGCCGGCGGGCATCGGGCCCCCGCTGACGAAGATGGTCGGGATATCGACGCGAAGGGCTCCCATGAGCATTCCCGGGACGATCTTGTCGCAGTTGGGGATGCAGATCATTCCGTCGAACGCGTGGGCGTCGATGACCGTCTCGACCGAGTCGGCGATCAACTCGCGACTCGGCAACGAGTAGTTCATCCCGATGTGGCCCATGGCGATGCCGTCGTCCACACCGATCGTGTTGAACTCGAACGGGACACCGCCTGCCTCCCGGACCGCTTCCTTGATGAACGCCCCGAAACGCTGGAGATGTACGTGGCCCGGAATGATATCGATGTAGCTGTTGCAGATGGCGATGAACGGCTTGGCCATGTCCTCGTCGGTGACCCCGGTGGCTTTCAACAACGAGCGGTGCGGGGAGCGCTCAAATCCCTTCTTGATTCGATCGGATCTCATCATCAGTCTCCTGCCTCATGACTTTCACAGTCTCGGAACTTTCACAGTCTCGGAGCCAAAAAAAAAGCCCCCGGGTTCCGGGGGCCTTTCTGCTTCCTCTCGGTTCTTCGCGGCCTCAGATTGCGATGTGCGAATGGACCCCCGACACCCGCCGGCCGCTGTGGGCGGTAATGAGTACTACCACGACCAGGACGAGCAGGTTCAGATTAGCCAACATTCGATCAATCACCTTCCAAGCCTTTACGGCGAATGGGCGGTACGTTACCTGACTTGACCGGCCTTGTCAATAGCCTGGTTCGGTTCGGTCCGGGCGCGAAGAGCTTGCAGTAGGCCCGCAGTGTTACCTTATACTCTAACATTTCCGCCTTGCTGAACAGTTACAGAGCAGCGTTTCCCGACGGGGGCCGGTCGCCGATCGAGGGAGAGGGCATGAGCGAAAAGCAGAGGGAATCGAGTCGCACACCGTTGCTGGTGATGAAGTTCGGCGGCACTTCGGTGGGCAGTGTCGAGGCCATCCGGAGAGCCGTCGGAATCGTCGCGGCCAACCTGGATGCCTGGCCTCGCAGCGTGGTCGTTCTGTCGGCTCTGTCGGGTGTGACGAATCTTCTGCTGGAAACCGCGGCGGTGGCCGCTCGAGGCAACCGCGACATCGGGCCCGAGTCGGCTGAGACGCTGCGCACGAGGCATCTCGAAACCGCCGTCGGAGTGCTCACGGATGCCGATCGGCTTCGGCAGTTTACGACCGAGGTGCATGAACTGTGCGATGAATTCAGCCATCTGTGTAGTGCCATTTCGGTGCTCGGGGAGGCTACGACTCGAGCCCTGGACGCCGTCGCTTCGATCGGCGAGCGCCTCTCCGTGCGTCTTTTTGCGCTCGTTCTGGAGGAAGAGGGGGTGGCGGCGAAGTATGTCGAGTCAACGCGGCTCATCCTGACCGATTCCACGTTTCAGGCTGCCCATCCCGACATGGACGCGACCCGTGAACGGGCCCGTGCAGTGCTCCTGCCGCTTCTGGAGGTCGGGACGGTTCCGGTGGTCACCGGCTTCCTGGCCGCCAACGCGGACGGGATCGCGACGACCTTGGGCCGCGGAGGCAGTGACTACTCGGCGGCTCTGCTCGCTGCCTCGCTGGATGCCGACGAGGTTTGGATCTGGACCGATGTGGATGGAGTGATGACGGCGGATCCGCGCATCGTTGCCGAGGCGAAAACGATCCCTACGCTCTCCTACCGTGAACTCGCGGAGCTCGCCTATTTTGGAGCGAAGGTCCTGCATCCAATGACGATGCGTCCCGTAGTGGAGGCGGGAATTGGTCTGGCGATCCGGAATACGTTCAACGCCGACCACCCAGGTACACGACTGGTTTCCACCAACCGGCACTCTTCTGAAGTGATCAAAGCTGTCACCTCGATCCGCGGGCAGAGCATGATCACGATCGAGGGTCGCGGTATGCTGGGCGTACCCGGTGTCGCCGCGCGGGCCTTTGGTGCCGTCGCGGCGACCGGCACGAACGTGATCCTGATCAGCCAGGCTTCGTCGGAGCAGAGTATCTGCTTCGCCGTGTCGAGTTCGAAGAGCGCTGCGGTCGTACGCGCACTCGACCAGGCGTTTGCCTCCGAGATCCAGAACCGCGATATCGATCGGATCTGGGCATCCGACGAGTTGGTCATAGTGACCGTCGTCGGTTCGGGAATGCGGCACACGCCCGGAGTGGCGGGGCGTATTTTCAGCTCGCTGGGCGACCGGCAGGTCAATGTCGTGGCCATTGCTCAGGGCTCGTCGGAAGTCGCCATCAGCCTGGTCGTGGAGGCGACCTCGTCCGATTCCGCAGTCCGCGTGCTGCATGGTTTGATCGGGAACTGATTCGAAGGAATTGAACGCCTTTTTTGGGGAATGTGGAGATGAACGAGAAGATACCTGTAGCCGTTCTGGGATCCACCGGTAGCGTTGGACAACGTTTCGTCCAACTGGTCGCCGGACATCCCTGGTTCGAACTCAGGGCCGTCACCGGCTCGCAGCACCGCGTCGGCAAAACCTATGCCGAGACCTGTCACTGGATCCTCCCGGAACCAATGCCGGAGAAGGTACGCGACATGAAGGTCGTAGCGACGACGCCGGATCAGGTGGAGGCCCGATTGGTGTTCTCAGCCCTCCCTTCGGCCATCGCGCGGGAGATCGAGCCGCTGTTCGCAAACGCGGGGCTGGGGGTCTGCACGAATGCAGGCGCCTATCGACGGGAGTCGGACGTTCCTGTCCTGCTGCCGGAGGTCAACCCGGACCACATCCAGCTGATCGAGCGCCAGCGGGCGGAGCGCGGCTGGTCCGGTTTCATCGCGACCAACCCCAACTGCACTTCGACGGGCATGACGATCGCTCTGAAGGTACTGTTGGACGCCTTCGGCCTGGACACCGTCATGGCGGTGTCGCTTCAGGCAGTGTCGGGAGCAGGATATCCAGGCGTGCCCTCTCTCGACATCCTCGACAACGTCATTCCCTACATCGGAGGCGAGGAGGAGAAGGTCGAATGGGAGCCCCGGAAGATGATGGGCACATTGAAGAACGGGGAGATCGAGCTGGCCGACTTTCGGATTTCGGCGCACACGAACCGCGTTGCCGTCAGTGACGGTCACGTCGTCTGTCTGACCGTAAAGCTCGATCGCAGCGCAACTGCTGAGGAGGCCAAGGCGGCCTTCGCCTCCTTTCGGGTTCCCGAGGTCTGTCGGGACCTGCCCTATTGCCCGGAACCGGCCATTGTCGTTCGGGAGGAACCGAGCCGGCCGCAGCCCCGGCTCGACCGGATGACCGGCAAGGGAATGACGACGGTCGTCGGGCGCGTCCGCGCCGACACCGTTCTCGATCTCCGCTTGATCGTGCTCTCGCACAATACGATTCGCGGAGCAGCCGGCGGGTCACTGTTCAACGCGGAACTGCTGGTCAAAGAAGGATATCTTCGATCCTAAGCCAAAATCTGCGATCCTTGACCCGAATCTTCAGAGTGCCGGCAGTTCGACGCTCTGGTCGAGCTTGAAGACCATCCGCTGCTCGTTCGGGAACTCGACTTCGTCTCCGGGGGTTGCCAGCACGACGCCGGTTCCCGCTCCGGCTCCGATCGTGGCGCCGATGGCCGCACCTTTGCCACCTCCTGCAATGGCACCGATGATCGCGCCGATCCCTGATGCGATGCCGACCTTCTTGGCGTCTTCCTTGCCGGTGCCCTGGGCTTCGAAGGCGAGTGTGCGGGTCGAGATGTCGTAGACATTTCCTGCGACCTCGAGTCCGGTCAGTTCCAGTGCCATCTTGGCCTTACCCTTGACCTTGCCCGACGGGACGGCTTCGGTGATCCGTCCGATCACGCGGCTTCCGGCCGGTGCCACCAAAGTATCGTTGACACGAAGATCCGCGTCGAGCGTGCCCTCGAACTTCTGTCCGGCCTGGTTCGTCTTGCTGCTCAATGCCTGGTCCAGGCGAATGGTCAACGTCTCTCCGGCGGGGACGATCTCGCTCCGCGGTGCCGGAGGAGGGGGCGGTGCGGCCGGGGCCGGCGCCGTGGGAGCGCTGCCGGAGGCCTGCTCGACCGGCTCGGCAAGCGGAGGTTCCGATTGCTCGGGGGCGGATTGACCGGACGGCGTAGCCGCTTGAGCTGACTCGCTTGGTGTGGAAGCGGTCCCGGCCGGTTGTGGTTTCTCAGGCCCTGGAGCCGGACGATTCTTGACGGACTTCGCTGCCGGAGGCCTGGTTGGTGCCGGTTCCTCGGTCGTGGCGGCATTGGCCGGCGAGGGGGCAAGGTCCTCGGCTCCCGCAGCCGCGCCAGTCGGCTGGGGTTCCCCCGTCCGGGCAGCCTGGGCTTCGAGGTAGGCCTTCTGGCTTTCGATCATGGTCTTGACGGGCATGCCCACCGGGAGTGTACCTTGGGGCTGGTCCGGATAGACTCGTTTGACGAAACCCTGAAGCAGCTCGTAGTTCTCATACGAGAGCTCGGTCCGCGCCTGCTCGGCAAGCTGCGCGGAATTCTCCTTGGTCACGATCTTGTCCTGAAAGGTCGAACTGTTTTCTGATGAACAGGCGGCCAGCAACGACACGCTCAGTATGAGACCGACGGTGCCGAGCCAACGGAAGCTTTTCGTTCTTTGCATCTGTTTCTCCTCTGCGTGGCGGAGGGTACCGGAATCTGACTCAAAAGCTATAGGTGCCCGCGGCCGCTGTCAACGAGCGATCGCGGCACGGATACGATTTTCGGGCTGCGGGCCCTCGCGCGGCTAGTCTCTGGCTCGGATCAGGAAGTAGAGCAGCGTCAGCAGCGTCGTAATGGCGGCGGCCACGTAGGTCATGGCGGCTGCATTCAGGACCTTGTCCACACCGACGCGCTCGCGCTCCATGATGATTCCGCGGTTGACGAGCAGTTTCTTGGCCCGATGCGAGGCGTCGAATTCGACGGGCAGCGTCACGACTTGAAACGCCAGGACGGCTGCGAAGAGGACCGCCCCGACCAGGATCATGTTGGCCCAATTCAGCATCAGGCCGAACAACATGACCATATAGCCCACCGAGGAACCGATGTTCGCTGTCGGGACGAGCAAAGATCGAATCCAGAGCGGGGCATAGTGCTGCGCATGCTGGATGGCGTGCCCGGCCTCGTGAGCCGCCACACCGACTGCCGCGATCGACTTCGAATCATAGACGTTGTCGGACAGGGCCAGCGTCTTGTTGGTCGGATTGTAGTGATCCGACAGGAAACCGCGGGCACGCACGATCTGAACATCCGTAATTCCGGCATCGCGCAGGACTTCGCCCGCCGCCTGCGCACCGGTGATGCCGCGCGCCGTGCCGATCCGCGAGTACTTGTTGAAATTCTTCTTGACGCGCCAGCTCGCCCAAAGAGAGAGCAGCAGAGCCGGAGCGAGAAAGATCAAATAGTCAAAGTAAAACATAACGTCTGTACTCCCTGGCAGCCACCAGTTCCGGAGTCACCTTGTGGCAGCCCCAGTCTCATAGATGCGCTAAACTGGCTCGTGGTTCTCAGAAACCCGACTGGTCGCCGCGATTGTGCGTGTACGATCAACTTATAAGATCTGAAAAGGACGGTCGCAAGGGATCCGATTCCGGTTCGACCGCCCGGGGAGCAGAACGAACATCCGAAGTATTGACGGCAATACACTCGGCATCAAGCCGTCGCAGTTGAAGACGCTGGAACGCACGTTTCGTCGCCGTGTCCCGCCGCAGGAAGTCGTGACGACCGAGTTGGCGAGCCACCTGGCCGCCGTATCAAGGGAACTGGATCGTCAGGTGGGCGTGATCCTGACCCGCGAGGGTCAGGTCCGCAACGTCATCGTCGGTGACGCCCGTTCG
This sequence comes from uncultured Acidobacteriota bacterium, assembly GCA_963823995.1. Classification (GTDB taxonomy): domain Bacteria; phylum Acidobacteriota; class UBA6911; order RPQK01; family JAPXNP01; genus JARRKC01. The sequence continues at coordinate 381,989 of CAWGNQ010000005.1, read as the reverse complement.
CTCGAAATACCCGAGATCGGCCGGTTGCGTGGCCGCCTGGGCCGACTGAGAGGTCTCCGTCTGGTGCACACCCACCTCAAGGGAGAGTCCCTGACCGACGACGACTTGAACGATCTGGCACTACTTCGGCTCGATCTGGTGGCCATGGTGGAGGCGACCGAAGACGGTTTGGCGGGCCGCGTCGAGGTGGCTCATGTCATTCCCCTGAGGGATCTGGACGGTGATCAGGGAGAGCCGTTCCATCGCATCATGGCACCCGATCTCGGGCGGCTCGATTTCGATTTCGTCTCGACCGTGCGCGCACTCGAAGAGGAGTTCTCGTCGATTGTCGGCCGAGGCCGCCGCACGGACCGCGAACGGGCCCTGATCATAGGCGTCAGCCCGGACGACGATCAGTTCAACGAGACGCTCGAGTTGGCCCGCTCCGCCGACGTGGAGTTGGCGGGCACCGTTCGTCAGAAGCGAGCACGACTGCATCCGAAGACCATTGTCGGCGGCGGGAAGATCCGGGAGATCGTGTTGCAGAGCATGCGGCGTCAGGCCGACGTGGCCATTTTCGACGTCGACGTAAAGCCGGCTCAGAGCCGGGCTTTCGAGGACGAGACCGGCATGAAGATCATTGACCGGACCCAGTTGGTTCTCGACATTTTCGCCCAGCGTGCCCGGAGCCGCGACGGACGCCTCCAGGTCGAGTTGGCGCGCCTCAAGTATTCGCTGCCGAGACTGGCCGAAAAGGACGCTCGACTCTCCAGACTCTCGGGTGGAATCGGGGGACGAGGACCGGGCGAGACAGTTCTCGAAGTCGGTCGGCGTCGAATCCATGAGCGGATCAGGCGACTCGAAAAGGAAGTCGAACGTCTGTCTCGCCGGCGCCATTTGCGTCGGAGCCGCCGCCGGCGAGCCGGGCTGCCCGAGATTTCCATTATTGGATATACGAACGCCGGCAAGACGACGCTGCTCAATGCGTTGACCGAAAGCTCGGTCGAGGCGGCCGACAAACTGTTCGTCACGCTCGATCCGACGACCCGGCGCCTCCGTTTTCCCCGGGAAGGGGAAGTCGTCTTGTCGGACACGGTCGGATTCATCCGGGATCTGCCGGAGGATCTCGTGACCGCCTTCAGGGCTACGCTCGAAGAGCTCGAGAATGCCGACCTGCTGATTCATGTCATCGATGCCACGGATCAGCGGCTGGAATTGAAGCTGAAAGCGGTCGAGCGAGTCGTTGCCGACATGAAGCTGCAACACGTTCCCTGTTTGAGGGTGCTGAACAAGTGCGACGCGCTCGATCCGGAAACGACCGCTGGGCTGGCCCGACTCTGGGGGGCTGTGCCGGTCAGTGCGGCGAGACGAATCGGGCTCGAAACGCTGCTCGAATCGGCCGAGAAGCTGCTCGCGAATTCACCCGACGGAGACTGGGCGGAGTCCTCGCAGACCACATGGAGGACAGTGGGGCAGAGGGGCTGATAGAATGCTGCCTTCCGTGAACTCTATGGGCTTCGGGAACTGCCGATGGACTTAGCCAAGCTTCGTTCCGTGCTTCGCGGTCAGCTCGTGACGGACGAGGACGCACTCGAAGATGTCAGCACCGACTTCGGACGATTGGTGCGTTCCAAGCCCCTGGCGATCGTGGTCCCCGCTTCGTCGCAGGACATTCAGCGCGCCGTCGAGTTTGCCAATCGGACCGAGTGTTCGATTGCCATCCGTGGAGCCGGCCATTCACAGGGCGCCCAGTCGTTGAGCCGGGGCGGCCTGCTTGTCGACATGATGCCGTTGAACCGGGTCTACCGGGTCAAGGGAGACGCTGCGTGGGTCGATGCCGGCATTACCTGGCGCGAGCTCGTGGATCGGCTGGCCCCCAAAGGGCTGCTTCCCCCCGTTGTCACGAACAATCTGAGCGTGACGGTCGGAGGGAGCCTGTCGGTAGGGGGACTCGGCATCGCCTCCCATCGCTTCGGCACGCAGGCGGACAATGTCGAGGCCCTCGAGGTCGTGACGGGAACGGGCGACGTCGCCGTCTGTTCGCCAACTGAGAACCCCGATCTTTTCAATGCCGTCCGGGCGGGCCTGGGCCAGTTCGGAATCATCACACGGGCCAAGCTCCGTCTCCGGACATTTTCGGAAAACGTCCGGACCTACTACCTTCTGTATGACGATCCGCAACGCCTGCTGCGAGACCAGGGCCTCGTCCTGCACGATCAGCGCTTCGATTTCATCGAAGGATGGTGCTCTCCATGCCTGCAGGGAATGAAGGCTCTGGGCGGCACCCGGGTGCCGTTTGCTGAGTGGTTCTTCCCGGTTCAGGTCAGCGTGGAATATGCCGGAGGAGCTCCCGGCGATTCCGTGCTCTCGAACCTCGGACACTATCGGCGTGTGCATACCGAGGACTCGACGCTGAGGGCCTTTCTGGCGCGGATGGACCCCGTTTTCGAACGGTGGTTTGAAACTGGAGGCTGGAAGCTGCCCCATCCCTGGATGGAAGTGCTGCTGCCCTGGGACCGGGTGGTCGACTATCTGGAGGGTGTAGTGCGCAGTCTGCCTGCAAATCTGGTGGGTGACGGCCATCTGCTGTGGTGGCCGTGCAGGGGGACGGTCTCCGAGACTCCCATGCTCGCGCGCCCGGATGGGGAGTTTGTGATGGGATTCGGGATCCAGCCGGTCGTGCCTCGCCGGGAGCTGGACATGGTGCTGACGCTGTTGCGCAAGGCCAGTGACCTCGCGATCCAGGTGGGCGGCAAGCGGTATCTCTCGGGCTGGGTCGAGTTCGATCACACCCGCTGGAAATCCCACTTCGGGGCTCACTGGCCGCGCGTTCTGGAATGGAAGAAGTTCTTCGATCCCAACGGGATTCTGAATCCCGACTTTCTTCAATACACTGAATGAGGCGAAGGAGAAGGCATGCACCGCGAAAACAAGACGGTCCTCTGGACCAGCACGTTGGTTGCCGGACTGGCTTTGTTCGGCTGTGCGCAGGACACGGTCGACGTGCGGAGTGAGAACATACGGGAACATCTTTCGACTCTGGCTTCCGACCGGATGGAAGGGAGAGCACCCGGGACGCCGGGGGGCGACCGGGCGGCAGAGTACATTGCCGGTGCCTTCGCGAGGGTGGGATTGCAGCCCGCAGCCGACGGGGGCTACCTGCAGCCCGTTCGCATGGTGGGAGTGACGGCCCGGGAAGGGGGCCTCCTCGAATGGAGCCGGGACGGCCGGCGCACCCCGCTCGAATCACCCGTCCAGTGCGTAGTGAATCCGGGAGTGCCGGAGGACGAGGTCGGGCTCGAGGATGTGCCGATGGTCTTTGTCGGTTACGGAATCGTGGCTCCGGAGGTCCCCTGGAACGATTATCGGGACCTCGACGTCCACGGCAAAGTTGTCGTAGCCTTGGTCAACGATCCACCCTCCGATGACCCTTCGGTTTTCGGAGGCAGGGCTTTGACCTATTACGGTCGATGGACCTACAAGCTCGAGGAGGCGGCGCGGCAGGGAGCTGCCGGGATCCTGCTCGTGCACAATACGGGAATGGCCGGCTATCCATGGTCCGTTGTGCAGACGTCCTGGAGCGGGGAACAGTTCGATTTACCGCGGGAAGGCGAGAAATCGACCGTGATCGAGGGCTGGCTCTCCCAGGATGCGGCCGATGGGCTGTTTGAGAAGGACGGCTTTGGGTTCCGGGAGGCAGTGGACCGGGCGGGCAGGTCCGGATTCGAGCCCATTCCGCTCTCGACACGTGTCTCCTACCATGCGCGGGTCGATGTCCGGGAGATCGACTCCCCGAACGTGGTCGGCTTGATAGAAGGCGCCGATCCCGAGCTCAAGGATGAGTACATCGTGCTGACGAGTCACTACGATCATCTTGGAGTCGGACCGGCGGTCGACGGAGACGGGATCTATAATGGAGCGCTCGACAATGCTTCCGGTACTGCGCTGCTGATCGAGGTCGGCAGAGTCCTGGCGGCAGAGCGATCGAAGTTGGGCCGATCCCTGGTCTTCCTGGCCGTGACCGGGGAAGAGCAGGGTCTGCTCGGGTCCGAATTCTACGTCGAGCATCCGGTCTTTCCGCTCGATAAGACGGTCGCCAATATCAATTTCGACGGTATCAACGTGTGGGGCGAGACCGAAACGATGGTCGCGATGGGCGCCGAGCGTTCGACGATTCGGAACGTCGTCCAGGATGTCTTCTCGAATCTGGACATCACCCGGACTGCCGACCCATTTCCGGAGAAAGGCTACTTTTTCCGCTCGGACCAGTTCAGCTTCGTCAAGGCCGGAGTTCCGGCCGTGTACTACGATTTCGGAATGCGTTTTAGGGGCAAGCCCGCCGACTGGGGGAGAAGCTGATGGAAGGGTATGTCGAGGAGCGCTACCACCAGCCGAGTGATGAGTATGATCCGGCGTGGTCTCTCGAAGGTTCGGTCCAGATGGGCCGGGTCGTGGTGCAGACGGCGGAACGCCTCGCCGGCCAGCAGAATCGACCGCAGTGGAATCAGGGCGACCCGTTTGCGCAGTCCGCTGCCCGGACCGCTCAGCCCTCGGCGCGTTGACGGGGGACGTGCACGTTCAGAAGTTCAGGGTTCGAGGTCCATGGTTTGAAGTGCAGCTCCAGGTCTCCGGCCTGAAGGGCACGGCGAATCGTGGAAAGTCCGTCGGAAATTGAGCGGATGAGCCTTCGAACTTGAACGACGGTCCATGATTCCCCCGTGAAACTCGAACCTCGAACTACCACCCGACTCGGCCGCGAGGCAGAGACGTAGACGTGGGCGAAGACGATGCTTTTCAGATTCGAAGATGTGGGCAAGGAGTACTCTGGCCGGTGGCTGTTTGCGGGATTCACCGTCCAGTGTAACGACAACGACCGCATCGGTTTGATCGGATCGAACGGCTCCGGCAAGACGACGTTGTTCGACCTGATCGAGGGACAGCGGGTGCCCGATGGGGGACGAATTGTCCGCAGCCGCCGTCTGGAGACCTCCAGGGTCGAGCAGATCCCGCGCTTCGAGCCTTCGAGGACGCTGCGCGATGAAACGCTTCAGGTTTTCGCGGGACTTCACCGCATGGAGGATGAGCTGCGGGAACTCGAGCACGCCATCTCTGAACAGGGTTTGAAAGAACCACTCGGGAGCCGTTATGAAGAGCTGCTCACGACCTTCGAAATGCAGGGAGGATATGACTATCGGGCCCGGACTGAGGCGGTGCTGTTCGGACTCGGATTCGGTGCCGAGGACCTGGAGGCGCCCTGCGAGCACATGAGCGGAGGTCAGCGGAGCCGGATGGCGCTGTCCAAGGCGCTGTTGCGGCCTGCAAACCTGCTCCTTCTGGATGAGCCGACCAATCATGTCGACCTCCAAGGCATCCTCTGGCTCGAACAGTACCTAAAGGAAGTCAAAGGGGCGCTCATCGTCATCAGCCACGACCGGCACTTCCTGGACAAAGTCACCGAGCGGACCTGGGAGATAGAGGGAGGCAAGCTGGCCGACTACCCGGCCTCCTTCTCCCGGTCTCGCCGGCTGCGTGAGGAGCGGGTACGGCTTGCCTCGCAGGACTACGAACGTCAACTCGAGTGGAAGCGGCGCACGGAGGACTTCGTCCGCCGCAACCTCGCCGGTCAGAAGACCCGCCAGGCGCAGTCTCGGCGCCGTCAGCTCGAGAAGACGGACTGGCTCGAGGCGCCGGTTGAATCCACTCAGCCGGTTCACATCCGCATTCCGGAGACGGGTCGCGGCGGCAGCGTCGTTTTCGAAGTCCGAGAGGGTCGGGTGGGATATGGCGAGAAGGTGTTGATCGACCCGGTGGATCTGGTCCTCGAACGGGGCGGGCGAATCGGCATCCTGGGCGGCAACGGCAGCGGAAAATCGACACTCCTGAAGGCCATTCTCGGCGAGATTCCCCTGCTCGGCGGCCAGATCCGGTGGGGGGCCCATTATGTCTCGGGCTACTTCGCCCAGGAAGGGCGCTTCGCCGTATCGGATCAACGTGCCTACGACGTACTCGGGCAGCTCAACCCGAGCTGGACGGATGAGCAACTGCGCGGTTTCGCGGCGCGGTTCGGATTTCGAGGCGAGGAGGTCTTCCAGAGCGTCGACGAACTGAGCGGGGGTGAGCGAAGTCGCCTCAGTCTCGCCCGTCTCTTCTCCCGGCCCTGCAACGCTCTGTTCCTGGACGAGCCGACGAATCACCTCGATATCGCCAGCCGGGAAGCCCTCGAGGACGCGCTGTCAGAGTTCGGAGGAGCTCTGGTCGTGGTCTCGCACGATCTGTTCTTTCTGGAGCACACCGTCGAGAGGTTCCTCCTGATTCGGGACCGACGCGTTGAACCGCTCGAAAGGCTGGACGATCTCGCGCAACAACTGACGGTCTCTCGGCCGAAACCGGTCGCCCGGCCGGAGCCGGAAGTCCCGGGCCCGGAGCCGAGAGCGGGCCTGTCGAAGAACGAGCGGGTGCGCCTCGAGCGACGCATTACACAGATCGAGTCACGTATTGATGTTTTGGAGCAGAATCGGGCCCGGATCGAGGAGGAACTCCAGTCGGGTTCGCAGGACCACACCCATCTTCACCGCATCTCCTGCCAGTTCCAGGATATCGAGGAAGAACTGGCACGGCTCTATGCAGAATGGGAGCACACGGTCGGGGAACTGGGGTGAACCCGAAGCCCGGCAACGGCGACAACTGCGATCGGGGCCTGTGCTACCATGGCCACATGGTTCAGCGCGTGGTTTTGGCGAGTCCGCGGGGCTTCTGCGCCGGTGTGGTGCGGGCGGTCGACATCGTTCGTATTGCGGTCGAGACCTACGACGGGCCGCTTTATGTCCGCAAGGAAATCGTCCACAATCCGCACGTTGTCCAGGAACTACGAGAAAGAGGCGTCATCTTCGTCAACGAACTCGATGACGTGCCGGACGGACAGCGGGTGATCTTCAGCGCTCATGGAGTCTCGCCCGAAGTTTGGAGGCGTGCCCGCGAACGCAATCTGACGGTCATCGATGCCACCTGTCCTCTGGTGACAAAGGTGCATGGAGAGGCGAAGCGCTTCGCCTCAAGGGGCTACACGATTGTCTTGATCGGCCATCGTGGCCACGAAGAGGTCGAAGGGACGATGGGCGAGGCCCCGGAACGGATGCTGCTCGTCAGTACACCCGAAGAGGTCGAACAACTGGTCGTCGAAGATCCCGGGAAGGTTGCGTATCTGACGCAGACGACACTGAGCCTGAATGATACGCGGCTGATCATCGAGGCCCTGAAGAAGCGGTTTCCCTCCATCGAAGGACCCCCGTCCGCCGATATCTGTTATGCAACCCAGAACAGGCAGGAGGCGGTCGGGCGCCTGGCTGAGGAGGCCGATCTGATTCTCGTGGTGGGAGCGCGGAACAGCAGCAATTCCAACCGGTTGGTCGAAGAAGCCCGGATGCGGGGGACGCACGCTTACCTGATCGACGACGTCGAATCGGTTCGCGAGGAGTGGCTGGAAGGTGTCCGTTCGATCGGTGTGACCTCGGGAGCTTCGGCACCAGAACAGCTCGTCCAGGAGGTCGTCGAGTTCTTCAAATGCCGGGGTGCGACGGTCGATCCCCTCGTGACCCGGGAGGAATCGGTGCAGTTTGCCCTGCCGGTCGAGTTGCGGACGGGCGGTCGACCTCAGAGTGCAGGTCATCCTTCTTGAGATCCACCCTCGGGTGAATCATGTCGGCAGGAAGCGACTGATTGACCCTCGACTGGCCCCCTGCATACAATCCGCGAAGTGAAATACCCGGCAGCCTTCAAACTCTACCCGATCGAAACGGTTCGCGACCTGCTGTTCAAGGCGGCCGATCGCTACGGAGACGCTCCGGCGGTGGGGGCAAAGCGGGAAGGCGCCTATGCCATGTTTTCGTATCGGGAGCTGAGGCGGCGGGTCGAGGCTCTGGGCACCCATTTCGCTCATCTGGGCCTGAGCAAAGGCGACCGGATCGCGGTGATCTCCGAAAATCGACCCGAGTGGGTCATTACCTATCTCGCGACCGCGTGTTCCGGTTTGGTGGTCGTGCCGATCGACAAGGATTTGCGCGACCACGAAATCCGCCACATCCTCAACTTTTCGGGGGCGCGCGTGCTCGTCGGTGCACGGGACTACATTCGGGTGCTGGCGGAGTTGGATGCCGGAGAGACCCAGGTCGAGTTCGTCCTCGCCATGGACGAGAAGACACCGGAAGCGGATCTGTCCTTCGAGGACGCGCTCGAGGAAGGTGCCGAGCGGCTCAAGGACGGCGATCATCGGTTTGCCGATGCCACGGTGGCCCCGGACGATGTCGCCGTATTGATCTTCACGTCCGGAACGACGGGCGCTCCCAAGGGCGTGATGCTCAGTCACCATAACATCGTCTCGAACATCATGGGCACGTCCTGGCACGTCGCCATCGACCAGGATGACGTCCTGCTTTCGGTTCTGCCGTTGCACCATACCTATGAATCGACGGCCGGATTCCTGACGGCACTCTACCAGGGTGCCTCGATCTGTTATGCCGAGGGGCTCCGACGGATCGTAGAGAACCTCCGGGAGACCGGTGCATCGGTGATGCTGGGTGTTCCGGCCCTGTTCGAGGCGATGTATCGTCGGATGGAGGCGGGCATGCAGCAGGAAGGGCGCTTCAAGGTGTCGATTGCTCGAAGCATCGCCGGCATCGGGAGCGCAGTGGCGGGAGACCCGTTCCGTCGGCGTCTCTATCGCCGGCTTCACGACCGCCTGGGCGGGAGGCTTCGACTGCTCATTTCGGGAGGCGCCGCGATCAATCCCGAGGTGAGCCGTGGTTTCAGGACGCTCGGCATCCACTTCATTCAGGGTTACGGGATGACCGAGTTCGCGCCGATCATCAGCGTCAATCGGGTGGACCATTTCAAGGATGGTTCGGTCGGGTTGCCCCTTCCGAATGCGGAGGTCCGGATCGAGGACGAGGAAATCCTGGTGAAGGGGCCCTGCGTCATGCAAGGTTATTACCGGAATGAGGCCGCCACCCGGGAAGCTCTGGACGACGGGTGGCTGAGAACCGGAGATCTGGGCCATTTCGATCGGGACGGTTTCCTGTTCATCAGCGGCAGGCGCAAAAGCGTCATCGTGACGCCCAACGGAAAGAATGTCTATCCCGAAGAGGTGGAGGCGGTGCTCAATCAGAGCGAGTTCGTCCTGGAATCCCTCGTCTGGGGAGGAGCGGAGGAAGACCCGTCCCTGACCGAGGTTCAGGCCATCATCGTGCCCGATCCCGAGGCGTTCGATCGTGCCTTCGAAGCGGAGGGCTGGGACGACGAGCGTGTCCTCTCGGTGATTTCGGAACAGGTCCGTTCCTGCAACCAACGACTGGCCGGCTATAAGAGGATCAAGAAATTCGTGGTTCGCCGCGAGGAGTTCGAGAAGACCACGACCAGGAAGGTCAAGCGGTATCTTTATACCGCCAAGTCCAAGCCTTTGCGAAAGCGAGGCTGACCGCGATGCACGCCTCGACAGGACCCGGCATGGCAGCCGCCTCAGTGAATCGAGAAACACGATGAGTCAACCAAAATCGAAGCTGGAGACCTTTCCCAACCAGTATGCGGGAAGGGAATACGAAGTGAATATCACCTGTCCGGAGTTCACGGCGGTCTGTCCGCGGACCGGCCAGCCGGACTTTGCGACGATCCACATCAACTACGTTCCCGGGGAGCGTGTCATCGAACTGAAGTCGCTGAAACTGTACATGTTTTCGTTCAGGGACCAGGGGATCTTCCACGAGCATGTCACGAACAAGATTCTCGACGATATCGTGGCGGCCTGCGATCCTGTCCGGTGTGAGATCGTCGGTGATTTCAACCTGAGGGGCGGAATCAAGACGGTCGTGCGGGCCCGGTACGAACGGCCCTCCGACTGACCTCCTGTTTGCGCCGTACCTGAACGCTGCACGGTCGCGCCCGGTCAATGCGGCAGTAGATGAGTCTGCTCGAGAAAGGCTTTGGGTATGCTCAGGAATCTGATGTTGCGGGCTGCGGCCAGCCCTCGCCTGATGGCCGCGTTTGCCTCGCTGGGGCGTCGCTCGGGGCTTTCCCGGAGGTTCATCGCGGGAGAGGACCTGGAGAAGACGATCGAGGTCGTCCGCGACCTCGAGGCGTCGAAGCTGCGGACGACTCTGGATCTTCTGGGCGAAAACATCACGCACGAAAAGGAGTCGGAGCAGGCCGCCGAAGCCTACTGCGGTCTCCTCCATGGTATTCGCGACCAAGGAGTCGGGTCGACGATTTCGATCAAGCTCACTCAGCTCGGCCAGGAGATTTCCAGCGAGCTCTGCTTCCGAAATCTACGCAGGATCCTCGAGGAGGCTGAACGTCTCGACAACTTCGTGCGCATCGATATGGAGAACTCGGACCACACGGAGGCCACCATCGCAGTCTTTCGCAGGAGCCTGGATCTGTTCGGTCCCCGGCGCGTCGGCATTGTCATTCAGGCCTACCTTTACCGAAGCGAGCAGGATATCCGCAATTTGTCGGGTCTCGGCTGCAACATCCGGCTCTGCAAAGGAGCCTACATGGAACCGGCCGAGGTCGCCTTTCCCAGCAAGGAGGATGTCGACCGCAACTTTTGCCGACTGGTCGACCTGTTGCTGGAGTCGCCCTGCTTTGCCGCCGTCGCGACCCACGACGACCGTATGATCGAACATACACGCGACGCCGTTCACAAGCGGCAGATCGCTGGTGATCGCTTCGAGTTCCAGATGCTTTACGGCGTTCGCCGCGAGAAACAGACTGCCCTGTGCTCACAAGGCTACGGGATGCGGGTCTACGTACCGTTTGGAACCCAGTGGGCTCCCTATTTCATGCGCCGGTTGGCGGAGAGACCGGCCAATATACTGTTCCTTATGCGGAACTTCCTCCGGAGGTGAGGGGTCCTGCAAACCTGCCGATCCATCGCTGAGCCAGGCTTACCGCTTGGTTCCCCGATCAACTGACAAGACGGCTGACGTACTTGCGCAGTGTCCGGAAGTCGGTGAACTTCTTGTCCGTGGCAAGCCCGCCTGAATCGTCCGGCCAGGCGGAATCCCGTACGGCGAGGACGACGGGGATCCGATAAGCTCGAGCGACTCGATTGAGTTCCTCGGTCCCTTCCCATGCGATGCCGTTGCGGTCGTTGCCTGCAAAGACACAGACGAGGTTGACCGGTTCGATGACCACCACCTCGGACATGATTCTGAAGGAAACCTCGTCGCCCAGGTTGAGTGCCTCCCAGCCTTCGATTTCGAGCAGACGCCCCACGATCGATACGGCCACCCGCGAGTGGGCCGTCGGTGCTGCGCAGAGGGCCGTCTTTCCGTTGGGTTGGCGCCGTATCATCTTGGGCGAAAGGTGAAGCAGCGCATCTTCGATGTTGTTGCGCACCAGGAGAGCCTGGCCGGACGAGAGTTGGGAACGCCTGATCGAGTCCGTGACCCGATCTTGCAGGGGAAGAAGGATCTCCTCATAGATGTCCTCGAGACGGATGCCCCGGATGTAGAGACGTTCGAGGAGCCATTTGACCTTCAGGCGCTGATTATGGCTGGCGAGATAGAGAAGAAGATCCCGGACCTTCTCGAAGTTTCGTGTGTTCAGCCAGACTTCGAGTTCCGGGTCTTCCCAGTCCTCGGTCGTCAGCATGCCGGTGGCTTCGAAGGACCGCTTTTCCTGGAACTCGCAGATGTCTTCGAGACGGAACCGTCGGTGGCCGCCCGGTGTGCGACAGCATTGCAGGCCGAAGCAATCGGCCCAGCGCTTCACGGTCGACTCGCTGACGTTCCACATCTGCGCTACTTCACGAGTTGAGTACGTCCGGTCGCCAGCCATGGGATTGCCAATGTCGTAAAACAACGGATCATAGCATGCGGTTCGGTGAGTGGAAAGGCGGCTCCGGAATATCTCCGATCGACCGGTGAGCGACTCCCGATCCGCCCGAAGGTCCTCGAGGATTGCCGCCCGGATCTGCGAAGACGTAGGCCAGACGAGCCTCGCCGAGACGGCCCTCCCATTTGAGAAGCTTCGCTTTGAGGCCCTTGTGAGACTCCACGATTCGAGCGAAGGTCAGTTCCTTCTCCTCACGAAAGACTCGATCCTCGTCGCTGAAGACCTTCGTCCACGTACCCGAGTTGAGATAGAGGCCGCCGTTCGGAAGATGGAGCAGATCGGGATCGTGGGTATGACCCATGAGAATGAACCGGGCGCCGGTCAGTTGCTGGATCTCGAGGGCCCTTTGTCGCAAGCGCTGCCGGATGGTCCGCTGTGGGTCGCGCTTCAGGAGCCGTACCAGAACCCAACCCGCGATCTCGGCCAGGAAGAGCCAACGGAAGGTCTCGAGGAGAGGATGCGGGAGCGATGCGAGCCATCCTGCGAGGATCCGTGAGACGGAAGAGGGCAGAGCCGCCACGATCAGAGGGTACAGGGCGAGAAAGACCCCCGAGATGAGCACGAAGAAGAAGACGCCCAGGAGCAGGGGTGTCCGGAACGGTCCAATGGACGATCGGAGGAGGCGCCATGGCCGGCCGTCGCCGGGCACCAGAAGAGGCGACTCGCGCAGGGCCTGGAGCCGGACGAGTCGTTCGAGCCATTCCTCTTTACCCGCTGCGTGCGAGGCAGTCGCCAGTGATTCGGCCAGATCGGCGAGGGCGGCCTTTTGGGAGCGGTCGCGATCGGCATAGGCTTCCGGGGGGTTATGGCGCCATTTTCGTCGGATCCGCCGCAGAACCTCACGACCGTCCGAGACTGCGAAGTACAGAGCCGAGAGAGGCTGGTGCACGACGAACCAGCTCAGAAACCGTGTGGGTGGTTTGATGTTGTCGGCGATCGGGGAAACCGTCTCGACGCGATTGAACAGGTAGCGGACGAACAGCGACCCCAGGGGTAGCTCGAGATCGTCCCGTTCCTCCTCCGGCAGACGGGGGCCACTCGGAAGTCGAGTCTCGAGGATCGTTCGGAAGGAATTGAGCCGGTCGTACTGGTGGCCGTGTTCGAAATAGACGTCCCCGTCGAAGTAGAACCAGCGGCGAAATTCGATCCGCTCCCGCAGGCGGGTCGGATCAATTTCCGCGATCCGGGCCACCGATTCGACGAAGGTGTCCTGAACCTGCGGGTAATTGAACTCGGCGTCATGGTTTCCCGAAACGATGATCAGCCGATGCAGTTCGAGGAACTCGGCGAGCTTCTCGAAGAAACGCTCATGCCCCAGAACGATCCGACGGACTTTCCAGGCAGACTCGCGGGGACCGGTTTTCAGTCCGTAGCTTGGGTCCACACGCAGATCCTCGGCCGAGTCGGGGATTTCACTGACCTGCAGGAAATCCATGAAGTCCCCGTTGACGGCCAGCGTCCAGGAAACGTCCTGCCATTCGGAGTCCCGCATGTGGTGGTCCAGAAAGGCGCAGAACTCGCTCGAGAAAAGGAAGTCCTCGGTCCGGGACAAATACCCGGTTTTCGGGCTGCGCCCGAGGCTAAGGTGCAGATCGCTGACGATCAGATACCCTCGGCGACCGGTCATGGCCGTCCATTATAGGCAGCGGCACCGCGAAATTTGATTTTTATGACCTTTAATCTACGATTGAGTCGAGAACATTGAGAATCTCAAATCTCAAATTTCAGACCTCCGTCACGGCGGTCATTCTGGCTGCGGGAAGATCGACCCGGATGGGCTCGCCGAAAGCGCTGCTGCCGCTTGCGGGGACCACCTTCCTCGGCCGCCTGATGCGGGTCTACGACCGACTTGCATTGCCGTTGCGAGTCGTCCTGGGTCCCGACTGGGAGGCAATGGTCGATCAACAGCCCGTTCCCGAACAGGCGCTGCTCGTCAATCGCCGGCCGGAAATGGGCCCATTGTCCAGTCTCCGGATCGCCCTCGAAGCGCTCTCCCCGGACACGAGCGGTATCCTGCTGCATCCGGTCGATCATCCCTTGGTCGCAGAGGAAACGATCAGAAGACTCGTGCAGGCTCACATCGAGCAGCCGGGGAAGATTCTGATACCCGTTTTCGTGGGCACTCCCGGCCATCCGACTCTCTTTCCATCCCGACTCTTCCGCGAACTTCGCGAGGCCCCGCTCGAGGAGGGCGCCCGATCGGTCGTTCTCGCCGATTCTGCTCGAATCGTCCGACTGGACACAGAGGATGCAGGCGTTCTCCGTAATATAGACACGCCGGAGGATTATGATCGGTGGGTGCGGTCCGGATGACTTGCCATCGGGCTCGCCCTGGGTCGAGCCTGTTCGGCCTAGATCTGGAAATCCATGATCCGGTTCTCTTTGAGTTTGCGGTTCACCAGGTTCTGGATCGTAATCGAGTCGAGAAGGCCGAGGAAGGCTTCCTGGATTTCCGACCAGACGGCCAGGAGGGTGCGGTCTTCGAGTTTTGCATCGACGATGTTGAGTGCGCCTTCCACCGCCTCGACGACTTCCTTCAGTGAAATCTTCTCCGGCGGCCTCGCCAGCAGGTATCCTCCAGATGCCCCTCGGACACTTTTCACCAGCCCTGCATTGCGAAGCTGGATGAGGATCTGTTCGAGAAACTTGAGTGGGATCTGTCGTTTCTCGGCGATTTCCCGTGCCTGCACGTGTCCCGACTGAAAGTGCAGGGCGAGCTCGAGTACCGCCAGACTGGCATATTCTGCTCGTGCGGTGATCTTCATGACGTCCTTAGAGAGTTGTCCGCAAATCTCAGCGGGATAAGCGATGCCGGCTCGGTGCTCTCCGGTTACTTACCGGAAGTCTAGCAAACAGACCCTCCGATTGAGAAATGCGGACTAGACGAATTCTACGACGACGCGCCGAGGCAGAAGCCCAGCCTCATGGCCCCGGTCGAGAAAAAGTTGGACCGCGCGCCGACCTTCTTCTCCATAATCGAGCGTACGCTGGTTGACGTACATGGAGACGAAACGCTCACCTTGAGCCCAATCCAGTCCTCTTCCATACTCCAGCGCGTGCGTCAGGGCATCCTGGCGGTGACCGAGGGCATAACGGATGCTCTCCTCCACCAGCGCAGAAATCTCCCGGATCTCTTTCGCAGACAGGTCGCGCCGAATGCCGTTTCCGCCGAGAGGCAGCGGCAGTCCCGTCTCGCCCTTCCACCATTCACCGAGGTCCAGGACCTTGTGCAGGCCCTGTTCCGGATAGAAAAGCTGGCCCTCATGGATCAGGAGTCCCGCCGGCACGTCTCCACGCACTACGGCTGAGGTGATGCGGTCGAACGGGACGACGACCGGCTCGAAGTCCGGTTCGAACAATTTCAACGCGAGATAGGCCGAGGTCCGGAGGCCGGGAACGGCAATTCGTTTGCCCTTCAGGAGCGCGACATCCAGGGGCTCGCGGGCAACGAGGATCGGTCCGTATCCCTCACCCATACTGGCGCCGCAATGCATCAGTGCGTATCGGTCTGCGAGTCCGGCAAAGGCGTGGATGCTCAGTGCGGTGACTTCATAAAGGCCATCTTCGGCACAGGCGTTCAACGTCTCGATATCGTCCAGGTGATGGACGAACTTATACTTCCCCGTGGGTACCTTCCCCTCCGCCAGCGCGTAGAACATGAACGCATCGTCGGAATCAGGGCTGTGTGCCACTTGAATCGTTCTTTTACTCATCGAATGACCATTGTGGCACAACCCTGGCACCGATGCCCGTTCGGTGGGAGGGTTCGTGCGGAGGCCAGTCGAAGCCGGAGCTCAGAGTTCGCCGTTCAGGAAGGGATTCGTCAGCCTTTCGCGTCCGATCGTCGTCGACGGACCGTGGCCGGGATGCAACACCTTGTCTTCGCCGAGAGGGAGGATCTTTTCCCTAATCATTCGGAGCAGGAGTCGTGGAGCACCGCCGGGCAGGTCCGTACGTCCCACCGATCCTGCGAATAGAAGATCACCGCAGAAAACATGATTGCTGACTTCCAGGGACACACTGCCCGGTGAATGCCCCGGCGTGTGGTGCACGCGGACCTCGAGGTTTCCGACCTGAAGCCGCTGGTCGTCTTCGAGGTAGCGGTCGATCGGCGGGGCCGCGTCGTACTGCAAGCCAAACCATTGTGCCTGCTTGCGAAGAGCGGAATAGAGAAACTCGTCGTCCTGGTGCAGGTAGATGGGAATGTCAAACAGTTCCTTGACGACGCGATTGCCGCAGATGTGATCCATGTGGCCATGAGTGTTCAGGATCGAAACCAGCTGCAGTCCCCGGGTCTTGACGAATTCCAGCAACTCGCCCGCTTCGTCTCCCGGGTCGATGTAGACGGCCTCTTGCGTTTCGGGGCAGGCAAGCAGGTATCCGTTCTTCATCATCGGAGGAACGGCGCGTTGCTCGATCTGCGGCCCCAAGGAGTCCATTGCGCCAATTCTTCCAAGTCCGGCCGCTCGAGTTCAAGTCGGGGAGATCCTGAAGAATTTGAGATTTGAGCGGGGCCTATGGCCGCGGAACACGCCCAGTCTCATCAGAGGACGAAAATTCCGGCATCTATAATCGGAGTAGAGTCTCAACTTGGGGGCGCACGAAATCTCAAATTCCCTGAAATGACCTCTCGGCCGATCCGGGCTACAATAGCAGCAACAGAAGGACGAACGTGCAGATGGCGATACAGGTGACCGAAGCAGCAGCACTGAAGATCCGCGAGGTTCTCGAACGCGAGGGCATTCCCGAGGGAGGCCTCCGGCTGGGCGTTAAAGGCGGGGGATGCTCCGGACTGAACTACGTCATCCGGTTCGATTCCTCGATGAAGGCGGGGGACAAGGTCTTCGAATCCGAAGGTGCCCGCGTTTTCGTCGACTTCAAGAGCCTGCTCTACCTCAAGGGAACGACGCTCGACTGGGAGGGCAACCTCATGCAGGAGGGATTCACTTTCAAGAACCCCAATGCCAAGAAAACCTGCAGTTGCGGGATCTCCTTCACGGTGTAGGTGTTCCTCGACTCTCCCTTTTCTTCACTTCCGGTGCCGAACCGTCGCGCTGACGAACTCGGCGATCCCGTGCAGACTGACCGGGTATTTCCGAACGCGAACTTCGGCGACGCGGATGCGCGGGACCTCGAGAACGGCCGTGCAAAGATGCTCGGCCAACGTTTCGAGCAGCGACCAGCGACGGGATGCGGCGACCCTGCGGACGATATCGGCAATTGCCTCATAGTCGACGGTTCGCGAGAAGTCGTCGGACGCGACGGCTCCGCCAAAATCGAATTCGTACCCGACATCGACGACCACGTCCTGGGGAAATTGTCGCTCGTTATCGGGTACACCGATCCTTACCTTGCATATCACTCCAACGATGTCGATCCTGCCCATGCGGTAGAGGTTCCTTCATCTCGGTGAGCCGGGCTCCCTCCGGCCCGCGCAGTGTTGAGGAGATGATTCTAGCCGTAATGGCCCGAGATGTCTCATCGGGAAAGTGTCAGAGGTCGGATTGATGAATTGCGTCGGCAGGGCTGAGAGCGGGGAAGCAGCTTTGCTAACATAGGCCTATGGCACTAAATCGAGGAGTGACGATCAAGTATCTGGGGCACTCGACCTTTGTTTTTACGACGCCCGGAGGTCGCCGTCTTCTGATCGACCCCTGGGTCAAGGAGAACCCGGCCTGTCCCGACGCCGACAAGGATCTCGATCCGATCGACGCGATCCTCATCACCCACGGACACTTCGATCATGTGCAGGAGGCCGTGGAGATCGCCAGGAAGTTCGACTCGAAGGTGGCGTGCATCTTCGAAATCTCGGTCTGGCTGGGCCAGAAGGGCGTCGAGAACGTGACGGGTATGAACAAAGGGGGGACGGTGCAACTGGGAGACATCCGGGCCACCATGGTCAACGCCTTTCACAGCAGCGGAATCGTCGACGACGGTGGCACCATCGTCTATGCGGGTGAGGCGGCCGGTTTCGTGGTCGAATTCGAGAACGGATTCCGGATCTACCACGCCGGAGATACCTGCGTGTTCGGCGATATGAAGCTCATCGCCGATCTGTACGAGCCGGAGCTGCTGTTGCTGCCTATCGGGGGCTTATACACCATGGACCCGCTTCAGGCCGCCCATGCCTGTCGCCTGATGAATGCCAGAAAAGTGATCCCCATGCATTACGGCACTTTCCCCGCCCTGACGGGTACGCCGGAACAGCTGGCCGAACTGACCCGGGAGCTGAGTACGGAGATCATTGTCATGAAGCCGGGAGAGGTCCTTGACTAAGCCGATGGCTTCGACGTCCGCACTCGAACAACAGAGGGCTGCACGATCGGGCGTCGCTTGGCGCGACCTGTCCGATCGGACCAAGATCAGGGTCACGGGGCCTGATCGGGTGGAGTTTCTGCACGCCGTCCTCAGCAACGAAGTTCGTGCGCTGCCCGACTTCGCCGGATGCTACGGGGCACTGTTGACGGCGACCGGCAAGATCGTCGCGGATTTCGACTACTACCGGTTTTCGGAGTTCTTCTTGTTGGACGTCGATGGCCGGAGGGCGCTCCGTCTCACCGAGGCGCTAAACGGCTATATCATCATGGACGACGTGACTCTCGAGGATGAGACCGCCGGGTTCAGCCACCTCCAGATCGAGGGTGGGCAGGCCCCCGAGTTCCTGGTGAGCCTTCTGGGCGGACCACTGCCCGAGGCTCTGCGCCGTATCGTCGTGGTCCCTTGGGGAGAGTCGCAGCTTTGGCTGATTCGAAAGAACCAGTTGAGTGAGTATGGTTTCGAAATCATCCTTCCGTCGGGCCTTCTCCCCGAGCTCCGTCGGAGAATGAAGGAGAGCGGCGAGGCTTCGGGTCTCATCGAGATCGGGCCGGACGCATTCGACATTTTGCGACTGGAACGGGGCATTCCACGGTACGGGGTCGATTTCTCCGAAAGGAACAATCCGATCGAGGTTGGACTCTCCGAAGCATACAGCCTCACCAAGGGCTGCTATCCAGGCCAGGAGGTCATCGCCAAAGCCACTAACATCGGCGGTGTGGCCCGATTGCTCGTCAAGCTCCGGCTGGTCGGCAAGAATATTCCGAAGGCGGGTGCGAAGGTGTTTGCGGAGGACGGACGGGAGATCGGGCGCATAACGAGTGCCGTCTACTCGCCGCGCCTGCAGGGGGTGATCGGTTTTGCCAGTGTCAAGCGGGCGGCTGCGGACCCGGGGACGAAACAACATGTCGAGATGGAGGCGAAGGAGCGAATCGAAGGTGAGGTTGTGGAAAGTTTTTCGTAGGGGCATCCTGCTGGGTTTGCTGCTGGTACCGGCGACCTTCCAGGGCACGGCGGGAGACGCTCTGTCCGATTCCCCGGACGTGCGAGCCGCGATCCGGTCGGCAACCGCCGGAGACTACGATTTTGCGCTGAAACGGTTCTCGGATCTGCTGGCAGAGCATCCGAAGAATCCGCTGCTTCACTACTATGTCGGGCTTTGCCACTTCTTTCGAGGGGATGCCCGCGAGGCTGTGGAGTCCTTCGAGCAGTCCATCGCACTGAAGGCCGAGTTTCCCGAGGCCTACTACTGGGCTGCCCAGGCCTACCGCTCCGTTAAAGAACCGGGCAAGGCCCGTGAGTGCGTGCGCCTGGGGTTGGAACACTTCCCGGCGAACAAGAAGCTGCTGACGCTATCCTACCAGGGGAGCCAATAGCTGAATTTCACCAGAAAGACGTTGTCGGCGGGCGTCGAGAACAGATCACCAAGGTTCTCCTGAAGGGACGTCCTCGTCACCGGCTCGAAGACCGAACGACCCTGGGTCCAGACGAGATAGAGAACCGAACCCGGTTTGTACTCCCAGCGTGCGACGAGGTTGGATCGAAATTCCCGGAAATTGAAGTTGGGATCCTGAAAGCTGTAATCGAAGGAGCCATCCCCGGATTCGTCGACGCGATAAAGGTTCTGCACCGGGTCCAGCTGAATCTCGTTGCCCGAGAAGGTGTGGTAGAGGTCCGTGTAATCCTTGGCTCGCGGATCCGTAAAGTGCTTGAAGCGGTCGTAAAGACCGTTGGAGACGTAGGGATTGCCGTAGTACTGGATCGTCAGCTCCGGAGTCACCGCATAATCCACACGGAAGGTGAGCCCGAGCGTCCGCTGGTGGAGCCTTCCTACCAGATCAAGGGACTGATCCTCAAAATGCGTCCGCGTCACGTATTGAAAGATATCCGTGTTCTTCGAATATTCGACGTTGGTCGAGAAAACCAGCGGATTCGTGATCCGGAAGCTGAGGCCGGGGTAGATGCCCCGGAAGTTCGATTTTCGATCGTCGTAGCTGTGTGTGTGATAGCGCATGTTGAAGGAGAGCCGCCGTGCGCTGTCCGACGAGAGGGCGAGGTTCGTCGACCAGAACCCTTTGAGGCTGACGGCTGGACCACCCCGCAGCAGCCGGGTGTCGAGCTGCCGTCCGAATCGGTTGACATCAACCGACGCACCCCACTTGTTCGAGAACGAGCATTCCGCCTCGGCACCGATTTCCGGTGAGAGGTACTCCCCGCCGAAATCCCAGTTGTTCGATTGCTCCACCCCTACGGACCAGTCGCGGAAGATCCAGCCAGGTTCGTTGACGACGTAGCTGAGGTGGCTGCTCTGCGTGATGATGTCGGCGGTGCGCAAGTATCCGAGATCATTGAGCTCGAGACCGGGAGAACGCCAGCTCAGGCTCTCCGCAAACCTCCAGTTTCCATTCGCCCCTTTTCCGAATTCCACGACGCCACCATGTCCTCCGAGTCGAGTTCTGTTCGGATCGAGTTGGACATAGTCCGCGTCCGGACGCTGGAAATAGCGGGCGGAGGACTGCTGGAGGCCGAGGATCGCGTCCTGCGATCCCCGGACGTCGCTGAAGACCGCCTTGACGTCGAGGTAATAGGTCTTGTTCTTCCAGTAGTTCAGGAAATCGAGGCCCGCGGTCGTCGCGTTGTTCGGAAGAAAATCGAGTTGCGGATCCTGGATGTTCCGGTGCACCGAGGTTAGCATCGCACCGAGTATCGTGTTGCTCTGATTGAAGTCCCTCTGGACGCGGGCGACAGCGTAGTTCGAAAGTGGTTCGACGGCTTCGGATCGGGAACTCCCCTGGATGGAATGGATCCGGGCGGTTTCTCTTGCGGTGACGCTCTCGATCACACCGACCGACAGTCCCTTTTCGGTCTTACCCGTCAACTTCAGGGCCCCCAGAATGGAGGTGCTGGACGGTGCATCGAAATAGGGATTGTCTCCCTCCCGCAGGACCGGTGAATAGCTTGGGGCGTGACCGATTCGGCGGGAATAGAAGAGCAGTTCGTCGTCGAGACCGAATTCGAAAATGCGCTTTCCCTCGAGAAAGAAAGGGCGCTTCTCCTCATAGAACGTCTCGAAAGCGCTGATGTTCAGTACCGAGGGGTCGGCCTCGACCTGCCCGAAGTCTGGATTGACCGTAAAGTCGAGCGTGAAAGCGCTCGTCACCCCCAACTTTCCATCCAGACCGAGGTCCCCATCGGTCTTGTTATCCCTGTTAAAGACCGCGGCGGGGTCATGGCCGAAGGACGCATAGCGACCTACCGTGTATGGCAGCAGCTCGATATGGCGGCTTTTCCCGATTCCCTCGATCCCATGGAGCTCTCCGATCGAATAGAGTTGTCCGGGGCTGTCACGTGGAACGAGGGCGAACTGCGCCTCCTCTCCGTGGCGGTTGATCCAGCGCCAGGAATGGAATCCCCAAACCTGTTCGTCCTGGTTTCCGTAGCGCAGCTGGTTCAGGGGAATGCGCATCTCGGCGGTCCAGGCGTTCGGCTCGCTCCCTACCTTCCCCTCCCAGATGGCATCCCAGGTCGTATCCCAACCTCCATTGAACAGGATCAAGTCGATCTTGGCCCCGCCCGCAGTCAGGTCGAATTCGAATCCGGTCCGGTGGTCGAAGTAGCTGTCGAAACAGACTCCGACGATGTCGCCGATGAATATATCCCTACGACCCAGCTTGCGATCGATCTTGTCCGGCTCTTTGTCATAGGCGCGGATCGCGACGTAGATGTTCCGATCGTCATACAGGATCTTGAGATTGGTGTCCTCGGACGGAATTGCCCCGTTACGGGGGACGTACTGGCGGTAGTCTCCGGCCCAGTAGCCCTCGTTCCAGGCTTCGTCGTCCAGCTTCCCGTCGATCTTCGGAGGAGAACCCTTCAGGCGCTGTGTCATGTAATAGCGCCTTCCTCCGGGCGTCAGCGGGCCGGGCGGTTCGGGATCGTTTCGCTCGGGCGGAGCGCCAAGAAGCGCGGTGAGGGCGATCGCGAACGAGCACAACGTGAGCAAGAGGAACCAGAGTGTTCTGCGCATTGACAAGTCCGGCATTCTACCAGTCCAGAGACGATTGAGGAATCGGTAAACTCGGATTGCGGCTCCGGTATACTGGTTCGGATGAAGCTCAAGGGAAAGACGGCGATCGTCACGGGAGGCAGCGCTGGAATCGGCAGGGCGATCGCGCTGCGGCTGGGTGATGAGGGTGCCAACGTGGCCATCTGTGCGCGATCGCGGGAGACACTGGAGCAAGCCGCCGACGGTCTCGCCACCCGGGGTATTTCGATCCTCGCACAACGTTGCGACGTACAGGATCCTCACCAGATCGAAACCTTCGTCGCTCAGGTCGTCGAACGGTTCGGGCCGGTGGACATCCTCGTGAACAACGCCGGGGAGAACCAGCCGACACCGCTTCAGGAACCGGACGATGCGGCCTGGCAGCGGAACATTCGTACCGGACTCGACGGAGCCTACTACTGCACGACCCGCGTGCTTCCGCATATGCCCGACGGCGGACGACTCCTCTACATCGCCTCGATAACGGCGAAGTTCGGCGTTGCAGGTTCGTCCGGATACTGCGCCGCGAAGCACGGCCTCCTGGGTCTGGTTCGAAGTGCTGCCCTGGAACTGGCGTCGCGGAGGATCACGGTCAATGCGATCTGTCCGGGTTGGGTGGAGACCGACTTGGCACAAACCGTCATGCGGAGGGTCTCCGTCAAGCTCGATCGAGATTATGCCGACACCCGGGACCTTCTTCTCCGACAGGTCCCTCTGGGCGAGATCATCCAGCCCGAAGAGGTGGCGGGCCTGGCGGCCTATCTCGTGTCAGCGGAAGCCCGCAACATCACGGGGCAGGCCTACAATCTGTGTGGTGGACAGGTCATGGACTGACGAGGGTGAACGTCCGGAAGTCGCATGTGTAGCGTTTACTGGAAATGGCCTGCCCTGTGTGTCCTTTGCCTGGTCTGTGAAGCCGGTGCCGCAGCCGGAATCCGTGTCGAGATGGTCGGACACGCAACCGGCAAGGGAAGGGAGTTCGAGGACTACCTGCGCGACTCCGGAAGCCTCAACGAGATCGTCCGCCGGTTGACGATGCGTTTTCGTTTCCCGAGTGAAGTCGTGCTTCGCGTGGGGACCGAGGATGGGCCTTTGTACGACGTAGCGAGCCGGACAATCCGGATTCCCTATGATTTGAGTCTCGTGCCTTCGCCGTCTGATCGACGTCTGGATATGGTCGAGCGGCGCTTGCTCTATCCGGGGATCGTGGCTTTCGCCGTCTGCCACGAGATCGGCCATGCGCTCATCCAGCAGTACCACTGGCCCGTGCAGACGGCGACCGAGGAGGAAGAAACGGCGGATGCGCTCGCTGTCTATCTCATCGCGAACGTACTCGACTGTCGCGATATCGCTGTCGAATCGCTCGCCGAGATCCTCCGACTTGAAGGAACGACCGCGACTGCGGGTTCTCCGGATGCCTGTCTGCAGCCGGCTCGCGTCGGACGGGTCTTCTGCTGGTTCGCCGGAACTGAACCGGAGGGCTTCGACTGGTTTTGGCAACAGGACCTGATCTCCGGGGAGACGCCGGAGACCTGCCGAAGCGGCTATCGGGACCTCACCGCACGTCTCGAAGCGCTTCTCAAACCCGCGGAGCGTTCAATGACCGACGGTCCGCGGTGAGCGCGTAGACCGCTTCGGTCTCTTCGGGCTGAGCGGGCACCTCCGAGCGGGACAGCAGTTCTTTGAGATCGAAGACCATCCCCTCACGCGAGTAGGAACTGAATTCCAGCACGCCAGTGTCCATTCGGATGGCATCCTCGGGACAGGCCTCCACACAGTAGCCGCAGAAAACGCAGAGGCCGAGATCGATGTCGAAGCGAACCGGGTACTTCTCGATGTTGGGATTCGGATGCTCACCGGCTACGATGAAGATACATTTGGCGGGGCAGACCGTCTCGCACATCATGCAGGCGACACAGCGCGGAGCACCATCGGGACGCTTGGTCAATCGATGCAGGCTGCGAAGACGAGGCGCGACAGGCCGCCGCTCTTCCGGGTACTGATAGGTCTCCGCTCCCCGCAGCCCCCTGGACAAGCCGAACAGCTTTGCGATGTGCACCGTCATGTTTCGGGCGAAATGGTGAAACGTAAGCCAGAGACCGCGGACGACTTCGCCGACGTAGAGTTTCTCGATCAGAGTGAGTTCTTTTTCGACAACCTTGAGAGCCATAGACCACTATCCCACAATCCAGAGTAGCACTGCGCCGGTGATGATGATGTTGGCGATCGACAAGGGCAACATGATCGTCCAGCCCAGTTTCATCAGCTGATCCCAGCGGAACCGCGGGAGTGTCCACCGGACCAGCAGGAAGAAGAAGCAGAAGAAGAAAACCTTTCCCAGGAATGCCCCGACCTGCAGCAGCATGACGGGAACGGTCGACAGGTCGATCGTGCCACCCCACGGAAAGACGAAGCCGGCGCTGGTCAAGTAGGGAATCTGCCAGCCCCCGAAAAAGAGCGTCACCGTGAGGACCGAGGCCAGCACCGTTTCGACGAAATCGCTCAGGAAGAACAGGCCAAATCGCATCCCGCTGTACTCGACGAAGTAGCCGATGATTTCCGACTCTCCTTCTGGAATGTCGAAGGGGACGCGCTTGGTTTCGGCCATGGCTGCGGTCATGAAGAGGATGCATCCCAGGGGCTGCATGAGACCGCCCCACAACGGGAGCCAGCCCCAGGCGAGCTGTCCCTGCAGCTGGTTGATCTCCTGAAGATTCAAGGTGCCGTAAATCATCAGCACGCCGATCACGGTCGCACCCATGGTGATTTCGTACGAGATCATCTGTCCCGACGCCCGCAAGCCTCCCAGCAGCGCATAGTTGTTCGCCGACGCCCAGCCGGCGAGGACGAAGCCGTAGATCCCGAGGCTCATCATGGCGAAGACGAACAGGATTCCGACGTTGATGTCGAAGACCTGCAGAGAGACGGTCGTGTCGCCGAATCGATAGACTCCGCCGAACGGAATGGCAGCGAAGCTCAGCAGAGCGAACGTGAACGCGATCAGCGGTGCAATCGTATGCAGGAACCGGTTCCCCTGAGCCGGGACGAAGTCTTCCTTCAGGAACATCTTCCCCCCGTCGGCCAGGATGTGGAACAATCCCAGCGCCCTGAAGCCGAACAGGGAGGCGCGATTGGCGCCGATGCGATCCTGCATCACGGCGCTCTGCTTGCGCTCCATCCAGGTCAGAATGGAAGCAAAGCCCATGACCACTGAAAAGAGGAACAGGACTTTGCCGACGTCGATCAAGTAGGTTGCCATCGTTGCCTCGCTGTTGTCGCGCTAGCTCCCGGAAGTCGAAGCGGAATCGAGCACCTGGCCCACCGAGCCGATCATCTCCGCGCTGAGTCCGAGCCATCCCTCCAAAGCCTCGTCCGGGTCTACCGGCATCGCCACCTCGAGCTCGGTTGCCAGCCGCGCGAGGATCTCAGTGTCCGGCAGGCTCTCTTCGAGAGGCAGCAGCGCCTGATGGAAACGTTGCACTCTCCCTTCGAAGTTGGTAAAGGTTCCGGTCTTCTCGAAATGGGTAGCGGCGGCGAGGACTACATCCGCGTCCTCCGCTGTCCCGTTCCAGTTGGTCCCCTGGTAGATGACCCGGTCGACCTTCTTCAGCAGTTCTGCCGCCGCGGGATCCCGCAGATCATGGCGGAAGATGAACAACACCTTGAGCTCACCTGATTCGGCACGTTCGAGGAGAGCCTTGACATTACCCCGGAAGCCGACCCGGCCGGCTCCGGTCGTATTCGGGTTCGGATCCGAGCGGATCAGCAGGTCGTCTTCGGGTAGCGCTTCCTCCCATGGATTCTCGAGAGCGATCTGCTTCAGACCCAACCCTTCGACGAACAGGTGCCTGCAGTAGAGCAGTTCTTCATTCGAGAGCTGCGGAGAAACGAGGACGCCCACCGCCTTCTGACCATGCGTCTCGACGGCGTCACGGAGCATCCCGGCGGCAGCCCGAACGGCGGCATCGATTCCGGTCGGCTCGAGGCGGGATGCCTCACGGACATGATGGTACTCGATCCGGTTCTGGTCGACGAAATCATATCCGAAGCGACCGATGTCACAAATCCACCACTTGTTCACATCCGGGTTGAACCGCGGCTGGAGGCGCATCACGCGGCGTCCCTGGGCTTTGTAGGGGCGGTTCTGGTTGAAGCTGACCGTGATGTTGCAGCCCCGAGAGCAGCCGTTGCAGATCGACTCTTGCGTCGACAGATACCAGACTCGGCACTGGAATCGGAATTCACGCTCGGTCAGGGCTCCGACGGGACAAATGTCGATCACGTTTCCGGAGTAACGATTATCGAGCGTCGCGCCCGGAACCAGATCGATCACCGATCGATTGCCGCGGTTGAATACTCCCAGCTCGTTGGATTTGCTGACCTGTTCCGTGAAACGGACGCATCGCGTGCAGAGAATGCAGCGCTCCTGGTCGAGTACGACGTGAGGACCGATGGGAAAGGCCTTGCGCCGCTTGATCTTGTTCTCGAGGAACCGGCTCAGGTAGCGGCCGTGCTCCATATAGAAGTTTTGGAGGTCGCATTCGCCCGACTGGTCACAGACCGGGCAGTCGAGCGGATGGTTCGAAAGCAGGAACTCCAGCATCGCCTGGCGTGCCGTCTTGACCTGCTCGGAGTTCGTGATGACTTCCATTCCGTCCTGGACCCGCGTGTAGCAGGCCACCTGGAGCTTCGGAAGCTTGGCCACCTCGACCAAACACATACGGCAGCTTCCGGCAATCGGCAACCCCGGGTGGTAACAGTAACGGGGAATGTAGATGCCGCACTTCTCCGCCGCCTGAATGACGGTGGTTCCCGGTTCTACCGTGACACTTTGTCCATCGATCGTAATTGTCGGCATAACAGACCCGCTCTCAAGCGATCGCGGCCGCGCCTTTGGCGTCATCGACCATCGATCGTTTGTGCTTGACGAAATACTCGAATTCGTCGGAGAACTTCTCCAGGAAACTCCGCAGCGGCATCTGCGCACCGTCGCAGAGGGCGCAGATGCTGGTGCCGCTCATGTTGGCGCTCAAATGTCGGAGCGTTTCGAGGTCGGCCTCCGTCCCCTGGCCGCTCGTGATCCGGGTCAGGCAGCGGTAAACCCAGCCTGTCCCCTCGCGGCAGGGCGTGCACTGGCCGCACGATTCGTGAGAGAAGAAATGTTCGATATTTTGCAGGGCGCGAACCATGCACACGTCCTCGTCCATCACGACAACGGCGCCCGAGCCGAGCATGGACCGGGCTTGGGCAAGGGCGTCGAAGGTCATGGGGATGTCGATCTCATCGGCCGAAAGGACAGCCGACGAAGTCCCGCCCGGAATCACGGCCTTGAGCTTCTTTCCTCTCCAGATGCCCCCTCCGTGCTCGTAGATCAGCTCGCGCAAAAGCGTGCCCATTGGGAGTTCGTAGACTCCGGGCTTCTCGACGCAGCCCGAGAGGGCGAACAGCCGAGTACCGCCGTTCCGTTCGCAGCCCAGCTCGTCGAACCAGGCGCCGCCGTTGGCGATGATCTTCGGAAGGTGGGACAGGGTCTCCACGTTGTTGATGACGGTCGGGCAGTCGAAAAGCCCGACGACGGCCGGGAAAGGCGGCTTCAGGCGGGGCCAGCCCTTTTTTCCTTCCAGCGACTCGAGCAGTCCGGTCTCCTCGCCGCAGATGTACGCGCCCGCTCCCCGATGGATATGAATGTTCAGCGAAAAATCGGTGTCGAGGGTTCGGGCTCCCAAAAGTCCGGCCGCGCAGGCGTCGTCGAGGGCTTTGCGCAGCCGCTCGTACGGCCGGACGTACTCTCCCCGGATGTAGATGTAGGCTGTATGAATTCCCACCGCATAGCAGCAGATGATGATTCCCTCGAGGAGCCTGTGCGGGTCCCACTCGACGATGTAGCGGTCCTTGAACGTTCCCGGCTCGGCCTCGTCGCAGTTGACCGTCAGATACTTCGGCTTGCCGGTGTCCTTGGGAACGAAGCTCCATTTCCTGCCGGTCGGAAAGCCGGCGCCACCCAGGCCGCGGAGGTTGGACTTCATGACTTCCTCGGTCACTTCGTCCGGCGTCATCCCGGTGAGTGCCTTGCGGGCGGCTTGATAGCCTCCGTGCTCGAGACGCCAGCGGAGGTCGCGTGCCTCCTCGACTCCAAAAAACTCCGATACTACCTTCACAATTGGCATGACATTCCCGATCCCGCCTGAAGAGCTCAGTCCTTGATCTTCTCGACGACCTGCTCGATCCTCTCCTCGGTCAGGTTGCCCTCGAAGTAGCCGTCGACCTGCAACATCGGAGCCATTTCGCAGGCTCCGAGGCAATCCGGCACCGTCTCCCAGCTGACTCGACCGTCCTCGGTCATTTCCCCGTCTTCGACGCCCAGCTTCTCGAGCAACGATTGGCTGACACGGTCGCTGCCGCGAATCCAGCAGGACAGGCTGCAGCAGACGCGTATGTGGTGGCGTCCCATCGGCTTGTCCGAAAACAAGGTGTAGAAACTGAGCACCTCGTGGACGTCCACGACCGGGACCTCCAGCAGTTCGGCTACGTAAGCCTCCACTTCCGGCGAGATGTGGCCGTTCTGCTCTTGTGCGAGGTGCAGCGTCGGCAGCATGGCTGCCCGCTTCCGGGGGTAACAATCGAGCAGCTGCTGGAACTTCTGCTGGTTCTCGGGTGTGAATTCGAAAGCCGCGCTCATCGGTCCAATTCTCCGGCGATCATATTGACGGAACCAAACGTAGCAATGACGTCGGCAATCTGTCCGCCACGCAAGAACTCGTGCAGCCCGGCCATGATGGGGAAGCAGGGCGGGTGACAGCGGACGCGCCAGGCGCAATCCGTGCCGTTGCTGACGACATAGAAGCCCAGTTCGCCATTGCCGCCCTCGACGCAACTGTAGACCTCACCCTTGGGGGGGCGTAGCCCGTGTCCGAGCATGACGATCTTGAAGTGATTCATGAGCGCTTCAATGTTCGAATAGACCTGCTCCTTGGACGGAAGCCAGGCCTCTCGGTCGTCGGCATAGACGGCACTATGGAACTTCTTTTCCGATCCGGACAGGGTCGGCTCGATCAGGACCTCGTTCTGGAGCAGGCCCGACGTCTTTCCGAATTTGCCGAGATCCGCCATGAGGTCGGGTGAAATGACTTTCCCCTCGGCGTCGACATTCGTCGGGCCGCCAGGAAGCGTGTCGAGCGCCTGATGGACGATCCGGATCGCCTGTCGCATTTCTTCCATGCGGACGAGGTACCTGTCGTAGTTGTCTCCCCGTTCTCCGATGGGAATATCGAACTCGAAACGGTCATAGACGTGGTAGGGAAAGGCCTTTCGGACGTCATAGTCGATGCCGGTCGAGCGCATGAAGGGACCTGAAATTCCATAGGTCCGAATCTGCTCCTGGGTCACCACACCGACGTCCCGCATCCGGTCGTAGAAGATCCGATTGCGCGTCACCAGCGTATCGACCTCGTCAAGGACGCCGGCCACCTTGTCGATCAGGACGCGGCAGCGATCCTCGAAACCCGCCGGGAGATCGCCTTTGACGCCTCCGACCCGGGCATAGGAGATGGTCAACCGTGCTCCGGTGACGCTCTCCACGAGTTCGTAGAGCCATTCTCGCGCCTTCATCATGTAGAGAAAAACCGTGAAGGCACCCAGTTCCATTGCCGAGGCGCCGATGCAGGTCAGGTGATCCCCGATCCGGGAGAGCTCGCTCATGATGACCCGGATGTACTCGCACCGCTCCGGTACCTGCAGGCCCATCAGCTTCTCGACCGCCATGGCAAAGCCGAAATTGTTGATCAGGGGGGAGACGTAGTTGAGCCGGTCTGTGTACGGAAAGCACTGGGTGTACGTTCCGGTTTCACAATGTTTCTCGAAGCCTCGATGCAGGTACCCGATGTCGATCTCGGCATCCTTGACGAATTCGCCGTCGACGATCGCCCGGATCCGGATGACGCCGTGCATCGCCGGATGCGAGGGGCCGACGTTGAGGAACAACTCCTGTTCTTCGAGGTGAGCGCCGAATCGGCTGACTTCGGGTTTCGTCACATCGCTGGGTGTCGACATAGCTTCTCTTTCAATCCCTCGGTCCGATCAGCGGCTGTCGCTTGTTGATCGGGTAGTCCTTGCGCAGCGGGTGGCCTTCAAATTCCGGATACATCAGAATTCGCCGCAGATCGGGATGGCCCCTGAAACGGATTCCGAACATATCGTAAACCTCGCGCTCGTACCAGTTCGCTCCTCGCCACAACCCACTGAGCGTGTCGACCTCAGGGTTTGGCTCTCCGACCGGAACCTTGACGCGCAGGCGGTGCAGCAGCGGAAGCGAGAGGAAGTGATAGACCACTTCGAATCGGGGCTTCCGCTTCAAGTAGTCGACCGCCGTGAGATCCATCAGCACATCGAACTGAAGCTCGGGATCCTCCTTGAGGAACTTTGCCAGTTCGACGAGACGGGAACGGGCGACCACGATCGTGTTCTCGCCAAGGTGGGAATGGGTACTCAGGACGGCATCAGCAAAACGTTCCTGGATCTTCGCGAGTAAAGTACTCTCTGCCATGCTCAAGGCCGCTCCATTCTCTCAATCAACGTGCTGGTCCGGTTCCGGGGTTCAAAGGGCCTGTTTCTGCTTTTGAATACGCTCCTGGAGCATCATCAATCCCTGCAGAACCGTTTCCGGACGGGGCGGGCACCCTGGGATATAGAGGTCGACCGGAAGGATGTGGTCGATTCCGCGGACGACCGCGTAGTTGTCGTAAAACCCTCCCGTACAGGTGCAGACACCGAACGCGACGACCCACTTCGGGGCGCACATCTGATCATAGATCTGCCGGAGCACCGGTGCGATCTTCTGGTTGATCGTCCCGACGACGAACAGCACGTCGGCCTGGCGAGGCGAGAACCGGGGAAGGCCTGCGCCGAAGCGGTCGATATCGTAGTGAGCGCATGCGACGGACATGTACTCCATCCCGCAACAGGCTGTCACAAAGGGATACAGGAAGAGCGAATACTTTCGGACCCAGCCGATCGCCTCATCGAGCCTGGATGTGAAGAAGCCGCTCTCGGCGCCTGCAGTGATGGCATCTAGCGCCATTCAAGTGCTCCTCTCTTGATCGAGTAGAAGAGGCCGGCGATGACCACGAGCAGGAAGACCATCATTTCGACAAATCCGAACAGACCCAGCTTGCGATAGACCACCGCCCAAGGGAACAGGAAGATCATTTCAATGTCGAAGAGCACGAAGAGGATCGCCACCAGAAAAAACATCACTGAGAAGTGTCCCCGGACGATCCGCCTCGGGGCGTTGCCGCACTCGAAGGGCTGGTCGTGCACTTTCCCCTTGAGTCGAGGTCCCAGCCAGTGGTGCACGGCCATCATGGCGACTGCTGTCCCGACTGCCACCACCACCATCACCAATAAGCCAAAGTAGTCCTGCATTTCGAGTTTCTCTCGTTTCCACCCGGTGTCAGTACGAAGCCCCCATGCTACAGGAGCGGGAAACCTCCGACAAGGCTTTGGATTATATCAAAGGAACGGATTCGGCTTCGCCTGCGCCGACGGCGGCGAAACCGCCCCTCAAAGAAGATGGAACCCCGTCGTGGTGCTCGTCTCGGCCCGAATCTGCTAATGTGTAGATGATGCAAGAAACTGATCGCGGACGACCTCAACGCCATCCTTCCTGGTTGAAGGTACGCGCACCTTTCGGGGAGCAGGTTCATCGACTGAAGTCGCTTCTCGGAGGACTGCACCTGAACACGGTGTGCCAGGAGGCGATGTGTCCCAACATGGGAGAGTGCTGGGCGCACGGAGTGGCCACGTTCATGATTCTCGGGGATATCTGCACCCGGGGATGCCGGTACTGCGCGGTGGACAAGGGCAGACCCGCGGGGCTCGACCTCGAGGAACCGGGGCGCGTGGCGAAGGCCGTGTCGGAGATGGGTCTCAATCATGTGGTGATCACCTCCGTCGACCGGGATGATCTCGAGGATGGCGGTGCGGGCATCTTTGCATCCACGATACGTGAAATCCGTCTGCGCCGGCCGGGTTGCGCCGTCGAGGTCCTGACTCCTGACTTTCAGGGCAACGAAGACGCCCTGCGAGCGGTCGTCGAAGAAGGGCCCGAGGTGTTCGGCCACAACATCGAGACCGTGCCGCGTCTGTATAGGAAAGCCCGCGGCGGCGGGAAGTACGATGTTTCGCTGGAGGTTCTCAGGTGTGTCCGCAGGATCGATCCGGAGGGCATCATCAAGACCGGGATCATGCTGGGGCTCGGTGAAGAGCCCGACGAGATTCAGGCGGTGATGGCCGATATCGTGGCTTGCGGCGTCAATATCCTTACGCTGGGTCAATATCTGCGTCCGACCGGCTGGCACCTTCCGGTCGCGCGGTACTATCGTCCCGAGGAGTTCGTCTACTGGAAAGAGGTCGGAGAGGAGATGGGATTCGACCACGTCGAAAGCGGACCCCTGGTACGTTCCAGCTACCTCGCCGATCGCCAGCTTTCGGCCCTGGGGACTCGTCGGTCCCACGCTGAGCGCTCCTCACCGCTGGTCGAACTGATCTGAGCAACGCTCCTGGGCCGAGGGCCTACTCACGAGGCTCGGGTTCGGGGAGCAGGAGGACATCGTCTCCGTCGATCTTGACCGGAAAGCGCTGAACGAACGCGGCGGCATTCAGCGTACAGGTTCCCGATCGGATCTCGAAGGTCCACTCATGCCAAGGGCACGTGACATGCCCGTCCCTCACGAGGCCCTCGCCGATGGGACCGCCGCGATGAGGGCACACGTTTTCCAGCGCATGGACCTCCCCGTCGATCTGGAACAGTGCGATTTCCCGCCCATCCACCGTCACGATACGGGCGTCCCCTTCGATCAGATCACTCCGTTTGGCCACGGGTCGGTAGTAGGACATCGGTCGGTATTATAGGACAGGCCGGGCTTGTCGGGGCCGGGTTGGCGGTTCCTGGTTTCTGGGGCCTGGGGCGAACTGCGAGCGTGCAACGCGAAGCGTGACAGGAACCTCGATGCTACTTCTTCGGGACGACCAGCCAGAGAATGAGGTAAGGGATGAATCCCGGCAGCCCTCCAGGGAGCAGCAGGATGAGAAAGAGAATCCGAAACCAGAGGGGGCGGATTCCGAAGAAGGCTCCGAGACCACCACAAACCCCGGCAACGATTCCGTTCTGACGGCGCAACCGGTGTGAATCATCGTAACTGAGCGACGCAGTCATGTGGTTCCTCTTCTCTACCATCGAGTCTGATTGTGCCAGAAATAGATGAGCGCAGAGAGGGGAATCGCGCCGATCAGGGCGATCAGAAGGAACTCCCGGACCACCGGAACGCCCAGAAAGATGACCAGAGTGGCAATCGTGAAAAGGAGACCCGCAAATCCCTCCGCCGGAATGCTGTTGATTCGAATGCCCGGATGGTAACGAGTGATGAATCTTTCGTGTGTCATGCTTATGGATACGTTT
This sequence comes from uncultured Acidobacteriota bacterium, assembly GCA_963823995.1. Classification (GTDB taxonomy): domain Bacteria; phylum Acidobacteriota; class UBA6911; order RPQK01; family JAPXNP01; genus JARRKC01. Next base: position 348,309 of record CAWGNQ010000005.1, on the reverse strand, counting down.
CGGGAGTCGGAAAAGTTCATCGGGCCGCGCTCCACGAAGGTCTGCTGTCGGATGCACGACGGAATTTGACCTGCAGTCCGGGAGCCGGCAGCCCGTCGGACAAATCAGCCGCGCAGCGCGGATCAGGCTGACGGCCTCCTGCCAGGCTCCGATCGAAAATCCGAAGTTTCGACTCTCGGATCTCCTGATTCCGTCGCTTCGTGTTATACTCCGCGCGATTTTTATGGAGTGGGAACACAAGGGAATTCGCTTCACGATCACAACCGAAAAGCTGGGCCCGCTGGTCATGGCATCTGCGCGAACCCCTAAAGAGGGAATGTTCGTCCGGGTTCGACCGTTCTCCTCGATAGGACGTGACGAGCAGAAGGCGATCGAGCTGCTCAAAGCTCAGATCATACTCGAAATGAAGAGGGTCCCCGAAGCCCGACAGGCAGGCTAGAACTCGGGCAGCCGATAGCCTCGACGGTGGCGGAGCTTCAGGTCTTTCCCGTCGATGATCCGAACCTCGATCCTGCGAAAACGGCCATTCCGCGTTTTGTCGCGGGGAACATAGGTGATGCTGTACTGGCTTCGCAGTTCGGCATTGATCTGTTCGAAAGCGTCGTCCAGTCTCTCCGGCGTGAAAGGAAAGAAGGCGGTTCCTCCTGTCTCCTCCGCCATGGATTCGAGATTCTTTTCGCCTCGCTTGCTCGAACTGGCGCCGAAATTGTTGGTACCGATCGCGTAGGTCGTCACTTCCGAGATTTGTGCCATCTCGACCGCTTCGTCCAGGGTGCGCCGGCTGTTGCGGTCGTCCCCGTCGGAAACGACGATGACCGTCTTGCGGGCGTCTCGATCGGTCATCTTGTCGCGAGAGACCTGATAGATGGCGTCCCAAAGGGCGGTGCCGCCTCCGGAGCGCAGCCCCTTGATTTCCTGTTCGATGGCCGCCGTGCGCGGAGTGAAATCATGCAGCAGCGTGACCCCCTGATCGAACTCGACCAGCAAAGCCTCGTCGGGCCGGCGCATGACGCCACGGAGAAATCGAATGGCGGACTCCTTCTCGAAACCGAGCTTCAGCCGCACGCTGCCACTCGTGTCCATGAGGAGTCCGATTCGCAAGGGTCGGTTCATCTCACTGGAGAAATGGGTGATCTCCTGCGGGATGCTGTCTTCATACACGACGAATCGATCTCGGGGCAGATTCCGGACGAAGTGACCCTGCTTGTCCAGGACGGTGACGAAGACGTTGACGGCCTCGACCTCGACCCGGATCTGAGGATCCTGAAAGGCCGCCATGAGGACCAGGAGCAACACTGCAACGAGGATGATTGTGAACTTCCGCATCTTCTTTATTAATTTACCCGATCCGTTTACACTGATGAAACCTCGGTCGGCCGGGGTCTCGCTCTATTATGTCCGATCATAAGGGAAGACTCGAAAAGATCGATGCGGTGATTGGAAAAGTCCTCTCCGGCTGGTATCGACGGGTGCGCGAACACTACGTGACGGAGGAAGACAGCCGCCAGCTCGGAGTCGAGCCGGAGATCAAGTACTTCGGCGAGTTCGGTAGCCACCGGGTAAAGTTCTCGCGGAAGAACGAACTCAACGTCACGTACGGTCTGGCGGCCGAGCAGCGCAATGCTGATCTGTTCATCGTTGCGAGCGTCAACAACAAGTCGAAGGGCTTCGATTACGACGGATTCGTCGAACGGCTCAAGTGGCATTACTGGAGAAGTCGGCACGAGAAGCCCTGGACCACGCCGGAGATCGATCATTTTGCCTACGGTGACCTGTTTCATTTCGAACCTCGCATGGGGCATTCTATCTTTCTGGACATTCGCAAGGACAAAGCCGACATCATTCGCCTCGCGTTTCAGATCGATCCGGACCATGAGCAACTGCTGCTCGACAACGGTGATCTCCTGACGGACCTGATCGAAAACTACTGCCTGAGCCCCCTCAAGCGAATCTACGCGGAGTCCTACCGCGAGCAGTAGCCAGCAGTTGCCGACCTTCCCGTGTACAATCGATGATCCAACACCGGGACGCAGCCGTCCGGAGGAGGACTTTCATGAGTGATGCCGAGCAGAATCGCAGGATCCAGGAATTCATGAGCCAGGAGTTCGGCTTCAAGCTGACGGCCGGAGAATGCAATTTTCTGATCCAGTTGCTGGCCTTCGTCGTGCAGGAGAATCCGGCGATCGTTCGAGGACAGAAAGGCGAAAAGGAAGAGCTCAACTATCAGAGCATCCGCACGATCGTTCTGATGAACGAGAAGCTGAGCCATCAGCTGCAGCAGCACGCCAAGGACGCTTCGATCGTGATGGGAGAGGTCCGGGTTCAGACCGACAAAGTCCAGTAATTCGAAAGAGCGAGGTAAGGAAGCCATGGATTCGTTGGAAGGGAAAAAGCTGGCGGTCATCGGATTGGGCAAGCTGGGAGGCATTCTGCTACGGGCGTTCCTCGAGCGGGGCCTCGTCAGCCGCGATCAGGTCCGGGCTACGGTGCGACACGAAGGTCGGACCGAGTCCAGGCAGGAAGACTTCGGCGTAGCGGTCGGCACGGACAATGTTGCGGTTGCCGAGTGGGCGGACGTCATTCTCCTGTGCGTGAAACCGGCCGGGGTAGGGGAGGTGGTTTCCTCGATCGCACCCGTGCTGAACAGTTCGAAGCTCATCGTTTCGGTGGCGGCTTCGGTCACGACGCAGTTCATCGAGAAGCATCTCGAGCAGCCGGTGCCGGTCATCCGCGCCATGCCGAATACTCCCTGTTCGGTGGGGAGCGGCATGACCGCGCTATGCCGGGGCAAGCATGCCAGCGAGGGACAGCTGGCGATGACCCGGCAGCTCTTCGACGCCGTCGGGCGGACCGTGACCATCGACGAAGTCCATTTCGACGCGGTCACCGGTCTCTCGGCCAGTGGACCGGCCTTCATCTACATCATTCTCGAATCGCTGGCAGAAGCCGGTGTCAAGGTCGGATTGCCGAGGGCCGTGGCTACGCTGCTGGCCGCACAGACGGCCCTGGGAGCCTCCCGGGTCATCCTGGAGACGGGAAGCCACCCTGCGCTGCTCAAAGACGCGGTGACGACGCCGGCCGGCTGTACCATCGACGGTATCCTCGAACTCGAGGAAGGCAAACTTCGAGTGACGCTGATCAAGGCTGTCGTCAAGGCCACCGAGCGGGCGCGGGAACTGGTCTTCAGCGGCTGATCCCGCGGATCATCGATGCTTCGCAGGCCCGGCTGAAAAGTCGGTCAAACCGTGGGTTGGCGGCCGGTGATGCAGGCAGGTGTTCTGAAACCATTCCCCGCGATTCCCATCTTTGTTCGAGAGGAGCTCGTACCATGAGACGATCCATCAAACGACTGTGCACGCTGCTGATCCTTACGACGCTGGCGGCTCTGCCTCTGCTGGGTGCCGGCAGCGCCGATGGAGTTCCAGCTGCGCCGCTGCAGCTCAAGGTCAGCAGCGATTTTGACGGAGCTACAGCGTTCGCCGTACTCTCCTGGCGTGACATGTCCTCCAACGAACTGGGCTTTGAAGTTCTTCGCAGCGACAACAACGGCGACTTCCGGGTCGTCGGGATGGTCGGTGCCAATACCACCCAGTATCGGGACGAGGTGGGCAAGTACGTCACCGGTGTCTTCAGCTACAAGGTCCGTGCTTTCAACGATGCGGGCAAAAGCGGCGACTCGAACACGGCGACGGTCTGGTTCTGACGCGCCCTGCTGAAAGCCGGGTTTGAACCTCGAGAAGTCCTTTCCCTGAACTCGCGGGTCCGGTCCCGAGTAAAGAGAGCTAGAAGAATCCGTGAAACTCGTCCTTTTCGACATCGACGGCACGCTGATCACGACCGGGGGAGCAGGCCTGCGCGCATTCAGTCGGGCGCTGAGCGAGGTTTTCCAGATCTCCGAAGGTTTGGCGAATGTGCGCCTCGACGGCCAGACCGACTACCTGATACTCGAGGCCGCACTGCGAAATGCGGGCCGGACGGACCCACCGGATAGTCGATTGACGAAGCGCCTCTATCGGCGTTATGTCGAGTGTCTGGAGGAAGAGCTCGTGGAAGGCGCGGCCGAGTACCGGGTTCTGGGTGGTGTTCCCGAGCTCATTGAGGCACTGGTCCGAGGTGGCTGGCTGGTCGGTCTGGCGACGGGCAACCTCGAAGAAGGGGCGTGGGCCAAGCTTCGCCCCGGAACGCTGGATCGACATTTTCTCTTTGGTGGATTCGGGTCGGATGCCCGCGAACGTTGCGATTTGATAAGGGTGGCGATCGAACGCTCACGCCCCTATAACCAGGGTCTTGTTCCCCGACACGTCGTCGTCATCGGAGATACGCCGTCCGACATTCTGCACGGCCGCCGGGCTGGTGCACGCGTGATCGCAGTGGCCAGCGGAGGCTATTCATCGACGGAGCTTTCGTCTTTCGCCCCGGATCTGCTCGTGGATGCCCTCGAACCGATCGAACCGATTCTGGAGTACCTGAATGAGCAGTCGGGGTGAGCTTCGTCGCAGATCGTTGCGGATCGGCCTCATGCTGCTTGCTCTCGCCGCTTCGAGTGAGGCCGTGCTCTCCTTCGCGGCGCCCGAGCATGAAAAGTTGACGATCGAAGGCACGGTCCTGTGCGTGGATGCCCAGGGGTCTCCAGTAAAATGCGGAGCAGACTCCGAGCGGTTTGCGCTACGGAGCGATGGCGGTGACCTGTACCTGTTTTCCCCGCACGACCCTCTCGTCAACCTCTTCAAAGACGAGCGGGTGCGCCGGCGCCGGTTTCAGATCAAGGTCTGGACCCGAGACGATCGCTATGTCGACATTGTCAAGATCCACTCGATCAAGGACGGCAAACTCTACGACATCTACTTCTACTGCTCCACCTGCAACATCAAGTCCTACGAGGCCGGCGACTGCTGGTGCTGCCACCAGCCCTACGAGTTGAAGGAAGTACCGGTCGACGACTGAAGTCGATTCAAGGTTCCGCTCTCCCGTCCTCCCGTCCTCTCGTTCTCCCGGTCCACCCCCGTCCTCCCCGCCCTCACTCTCGAGGCAGGAACGTTACACGTGGAATCTCGAGTCTTGATCCTCGAACCAGGCGGATCACCGTTTCCTGATCGCCTCGGCCAGGACTTCGACCGGGTGCATGGCTTTGCGACCTGTAAAGTGTTCGATCTGACAGCGGCAGCTGAAGCCCGAAACTACGATTCTCGTGTCGGGCGCCGCCGCCCGTACTGCGGGAAGAAGGTGGCGCGATCCGATCTTCTCCGAAAGTTCGTAATGATCTTTCTCATAGCCGAATGAGCCGGCCATACCGCAGCAGCCGGCCGGGACTTCCTCGATCTCGACACCCGGCATCCGGTGCAGGAGACGGAGGGTCGGCTCGGCACCGATCAGCGCCTTCTGCTGGCAGTGGCCGTGAAACAGTAGACGGCGCACCTCTGTTTCGAATGCCGACTCCAGCCGTTCTTCGTTTTCGGGCGCGGAGAGGAACTCCTCGAGCGTAAAGATCCGATCCACCACTCTCCGAGTACGTTGCATGTCCTCCATCAGATCGAGGTAGTCATCCTTTAGGGTCGAATAGCAGCTCGGCTCGAGGACCAGAAGCGGACCCGGAATCCCCTCCAGGTTTCGGATCAGCTTCGCACCATTGAGCCTGGCCTTTCTCAGGAGGCCTGCCGAGATCAGGGGACGACCGCAGCAGCCCGGTGCGATGAGGCGCACGCTGAAACCGAGCGTCTCGAGCAACTCGCATGCAGATCGTCCGACGACTGGTTCGTAGAAATTCGTAAAGGTATCGGCAAACAGCGAGACGACCGGCCTCGGTTCCGCAGCTGAACTCGATTTGCGATGTCTGTACCAGTGCACCAGCGTAGAGTCGGCGTACTTCGGTAATCGGCGTCGGCCATCGAATCCGGCAAAGCGCTCGAGCAGGTAGCGCGCGATTCCCGAGCCGGCGATCAGGTTCGCGACCGCCGGCCAGCGGGACGCAATTTCGGCAGAACGCCGCGAACCGGCGACCAGTCGCTTCTGAAGCGGGAGGCCGTGGCGCTCATAGTAGTGAGACAGGAATTCCGCCTTCATCTTTGCCATGTCGACATTGGACGGGCACTCCGACTTGCAGGCCTTGCATTCCAGGCAGAGGTCGAGGACCTGATAGAGACGCTCGCTGGTGAACCCGTCGGGGCCGAGACGCCCAGAAATAGCGGACCGCAGGGCATTCGCTCGTCCGCGAGTGCTGTGTTCCTCATCGAGGGTTGCGATGTAGGACGGGCACATCGTACCGCTGATCGTCTTGCGGCAGTGACCGACGCCCGTACACATCTCGACAGCTCGCCCGAAGCCCATCTCGCGCTCGAAGCGGTAGTAGGTGGGTGGGTGGCTGACTCGATAGTCGGGATGGATCCGAAGATGCTCGGTCGGAGGCTCGGCGTCCACGATCTTACCGGGATTCATCAGGCCGAGAGGATCAAAGATCCGCTTCACCTCTCGGAAGGCCTCATAGATCTCATCGCCGAAGAACTCGCGCAATTTATAGCTGCGGACCAGTCCGTCGCCATGTTCACCGCTCCAGGAGCCTCCGTACTTCCTGACCAGTTCGAATGCCTGTTCCGAAATGCGGGCGAGGATTCGAAGGTCCTCGGCCTGCTTGAGATTGAGTACCGGCCGAAGGTGGATGACGCCGACGCTGGCGTGGGCGTACAGGGAGAGCTGGCGGTCGAAGCGACGGCAAATATCCTGAATCTGCCGGACGTAGTCGGCAAGATGTTCAACGGGTACACAGGAGTCTTCAATGAAGGCCACGGGCTTGAAATCGCCCCGGATGCCCATCATGACACCGAGCGTACTCTTGCGCACCTTCCAGACGTCGGCCTGCTCGGCCGGGGTGCGGGCTTCGTGAATCGCGTAGATATGATTCCGTACGTCGTCGTCACGGACCATTGACTCGAACTGGCTGCGCACCGCCTGCTCGGTTCCGTCGCTGAACTCGACGATGAGAACGGCGTCGGGGTCGCCTTCGATGAACTCCCGGCAAAGGCGGGCGAAGGACGGGCTCTGCTTCGCCATGTTCATGCCGTAATGATCGAGCAGCTCGACGGCCGAAGGTGAATACTTCAGGATTGCCGGGACCGTCCGGATGGCGCGCATCAATTCCTCGAAATGGAGAACGGCAACCAGGCGGGCGCCCGGAATCGGCTCGAGGTTCAGCGTGGCCTCGAGCGTGGCGGCCAGGGTTCCTTCCGATCCGACCAGCAGTCGAGCCAGATTGAACTCTTCTTCATCGAGCAGTTCGTCGAGGTTGTAGCCGCTGACCCGCCGCATCACACGCGGGAAGTGTTCGCGGATGGCCTCGCGCTTGGCGCCGACAAGCTCCCGCATCCGCCGGTAGATGTCTCCCTCGCGATTCGACTGTGCGCTCTTTCGTTCGAGTCCTGTTCTGTCCAGGCGTTCGAACTCGAAGCGTTTCCCCGGTCGCCAGGAGTGACCGGATGCAGCGAATGTGATCGACAGTCTTCCCGTATCGAACCGAACGGGTGCCGCTGGAGTTATTGCCCAGCATTCCGCCGATATTGGCACGGGTGCTGGTCGCAACGTCGGGCGCAAAGAAGAGCTCGTGGGGGGCGAGGTGTTGGTTCAGATTGTCCAGGATGACGCCCGGCTGGACCCGGACGATCCGGCGCTCCGGATCCACGTCGAGGACACGGTTCATGTACTTCGAGAAATCCAGGACCATCCCCGCCGAAACGGTCTGACCCGCAAGGCTCGTCCCTCCTCCCCGCGGGAGGACGGGAACGGCGTACTCGGCTGCCAGGGTGACCGCCGCGATGACGTCGCCATCATGCCTCGGGACGACCACGACCGAAGGATCGATCTGGTACAGACTGGCATCGGTGCTGTAGAGAGCGCGGGACATCGGGTCGGCCAGAACCTCGCCTTCGATCTTCCCTCGAAGTGCCTCTGGGAACGGAATTTCCGTCTGAACAGCCATCCCCTCAAATCTAGCACACGAAATCGGCGACGGGAGACCTCACGATTCACAGTCAACGTTCAACGCTCTTGGACTTTGAGCCGGACCCCGTTTCCGGCCTCCCGTCACCGGAAACCCTGTAGAATACCGAGTTCAACGGACGGTCCCATCGATGTCTTTGCCCTACGAGTACATCAATGACGAGATCCATGAACGGCGCGAACGGGTCTTTCTGCTTTTCGCCGCACTGTTCATCGGCTCTCTCGCCATGCTCAACATCCTCGGCATCTCCCGGTTCGTGGACTTCACGTTCCACATCGGCAGCCTCGAAATTCCATTCTCGGTCGCCATCGGGGTCATCCCCTATCCGCTCACGTTTCTCTGCACCGATTTCATCAGCGAGCTCTACGGCAGGAAGCGGGCGAACTTCCTGGTCTGGATGGGATTTGTCGTCAATCTTTGGATCGTGTTCATCCTCTGGTTCGGCAGCGTCCTCCCGGGTTTCGAGGCGACCGACCCCGCGACCGGGGAGATTCTGCGCGATGCGGCGGGTCGACTCCCGGTCTTCTTCGAGATCAAGGCGCTGACCTTCGGCGCCGTGGCGGCTTCGATGATCGCCTATCTGTCGGCGCAGTTCTGCGATGTCTTCCTGTTTCATTTCTGGAAGCGACTCACCGGCGGTCGGCACCTCTGGTTGCGAAACAATGGATCCACCATGGTCAGCCAGATGGTCGATACCGTGGCCGTCATTCTCATCACGCACTTTTACGCGCGGGCGCTGCCCGTTGATCCGGGCCGGGACCTGTGGCCACAGCTGCTCTTCTTCATTGCCTCCGGATATGCCTTCAAGTTCGTCGCAGCGCTGCTCGATACCATTCCTTTCTACGTCGGCGTACGCTGGCTGTCGCGCTATCTTCGGCTCGATCCGCTCAAGGAGCATGATGGGGAATTGGGTGTCGAGCCCGCCATCGGAAGGGAACAAGCTTGATCAGGGATCCCATGGGCGTCTTCGCCGTGTGCGCTGCGGTCTGCGCGGTCGTGTTCTGGAGCGCAGCACAAAGCTGGGGGCGCAGGATCTTCAGGATCGTCCCCTCCGTGGTCCTGATCTATTACATCCCCACCGCACTTTCCTCTGCCGGAATTCTCCCGACGCAATCCGTGACCTATGACTGGATGAGGGACTTTCTTCTCCCCGCTTGCCTCTTCATTCTCATGGTGACGACCGATGTCCGGGCCATTCTCCGTATCGGACCTCGTGCCATTGCGATGATGCTGGTCGGGACTGTCGGTGTGATCCTGGGAGGTCCGCTGGCCTTTGCCCTTCTCCATTCCAGCCTTCCGCCCGATTCCTGGAAGGCCCTCGCCTCGTTGTCGGGCAGCTGGATCGGCGGCGGAGGGAACTTCGCCGCCATCAAGGAGGCCGTCGGGGCGCCGGACCGTCTGATCGGTCCCATCATCGTTGTCGATACGGCGGTCGGATACACCTGGACCGGGATCCTGCTCTTTCTCGTCAAGTATCAGGATCGATTCGACCGCTGGAACCGCGTCGGGTCGGAGTTGTTTGCAGATCTCGACCGGCGCATGCGCAGAGCACGGGAAGAGAAACTCCGCCCGTCCACGCTGCTGGATGTGACCGGGACGATCGCGATCGGTTTCGCCGGGGCCGTGGGCGCGGGTGCACTGGCCCGAGTGATCGACCGGCTGGTCGGCCCGTCGATGCAGGTCCATGCACCTTCGCTGGCCCCGATCTTCTCGGAATTCACCTGGATGGTCATCCTCATTACGACCATCGGCATTCTCCTCTCACTGACGCCGCTTCAGCGGATCGAGCAGGGAGGAGCCTCCCGGATCGGCTATGCCGCGCTCTATCTCTTTCTGACATCGATCGGAGCGAAAGCCAACCCGGCTGGACTGGCGGCGGCTCCGATCCTGCTGCTGGTGGGAGCTCTCTGGATCCTCGTGCACATCGGGATCCTGTTTCTGGGAGCTCGTCTCCTGCGAGCGCCGCTGTTCCTGGTCGCAGTCGGAAGCCAGGCGAACATCGGCGGAGTGGCCACTGCTCCGATCGTGGCTGCCGCCTACTACGAAGGGTTGGCTCCCGTCGGTGTTCTGATGGCGGTGCTCGGCTATCTCGTCGGCAACTACGCCGGGCTTCTCTGTGCCTGGCTCCTGAGTTTGCTGGCCTGAGTGGCAGGATCTGAGTCTCGCGCGGAGTTTCGGGGTTCCGGGCGGCGGTGGGAAAGGAATCTTGCTTCTTGCTCGTCGTCTCGTACCTGCGTCGTACATCCGGGCGCATTCAACTGCTCGATCCCGGAAGGACTGCGGAATCCGAACCAGACGTTCGGCATGCGGCCCCACCGGTTGCATCGGAGCGAGAAGGGGCAGAAACTCGGAACCCGAATCACGCAACTGTTAATAAGCCGCCGCCCGTAACGTTCTTATAGGTGTAACGAGAGGAGCGGAACGTGCCGGCAACGAGCATTCAGATGATCGAAACGGACGAACGAAAATCGATCCAGGCGTTGTTCGAGGATTATCACTGCCTCGTCCTGCAATCTGCATACCGAATCACCGGCAGTGCCGAAGACGCCGAGGACATTCTCCAGACGGTCTTCATGCGGCTGCTACGCAAGGACTCTCCGCCCGACCTCGGATCGGGTGCGCGGGCCTACTTGCAGCGTGCCGCAGTCAACGCCGCCCTGGATGTCCTCAGGGCGCGCAAGACGGCAAAGGCGATTCCGCTGGAGGTTGTCGACGCGGTGCTCGAGACCCGACCTGTCGATCGGCCGGACCGAATCGGCTCCTCCACGGAACTCGGAAAGTGGCTTCGACAGGCGATCGGGCAACTCAGGCCGAGGTCGGCGGAGGTCTTCGTACTCCGATTCGTCGAAGGTTATAGCAATCAGGAAATCGCGGAACTCCTGGGTACGAGCGTGGGAACGGTGGCCGTCGTCGTGCACCGGACCCGCAGTCGGCTTCAGCGCGAAATTTCGGCGGTTTTTGGAGGTAATTGAGATGGAAAACAAGCGTACTCCCGAAGAGATTCTGGATCAGGCAGTGGAATCCCTGAAGCAGGAGAAACTGGATATGGATCAGATGGATGAAATCGCCGGTCGGATCCGCGGTCAACTGGACTTCGAGACCACCGACTCGACTGGTATCCGGGGTTGCGAGGACTTTCAGTCCCTGATTCCCGACTACCTGGCCGGGAATCTCTCATCGGGTCGGCGTCTGTTGTTCGAGGACCACGTGGGAAGTTGTCTTTCTTGCCGCAAGGCCTTGACGGCTGCCCGGACCCGGCAGACGGTCCGTCCGAGTGAGGTACCGGAATACTCCACCCGTCGATGGCTGCGCTGGGGCGGTCTGGCGGCCGGACTGGTGCTCGCCGCCCTGCTGGTTCAGGTGGCCGCCTGGAACGGGCTCGTACCCGGCTACTCACCGTCCGTCGCAACGCTGGAAAGCAGTCAGGGCGTCGTCTTCGTCGTGTCCGATCGGGCGGTCGTGCCGCTCGAGACCGGGGCGAGCGTGGATGCGAGCGATCTCGTCCGCACGGGCAAGGACTCCGATGCGATCCTGCGTCTGAGCGATGGCTCGAAGGTGGAACTGGGCAACCGCACCGAGCTCGGCGTGCGAGAAGGCTGGCGGGATACGACGATCCGCCTGGGTCGCGGAAAGATCATCGTCGAGGCGGCCAAGCAGGGAAGCGGCCACCTGTACGTGTCGACGAACGACTGTCGGGTGGCGGTCAAAGGGACCGTATTTTCCGTCGCTCACGGCATGAGCGGTTCGAGAGTGGCGGTGATCAAGGGCGAGGTCTGGGTAGAGAAGGGTGGCGCGAATACCGTACTGACACCAGGAGAACAGTACGCTTCACGCCCGCAGCTGTCCAAGGTTTCCCTGGAGAGCGAGTTCTCATGGAGCCGCAACTCGGATGACCACCTGACCATCATGCGCGAAATTTCCGAGCTGCAGCGCCAGGTGTCGAAGGCGACGCTGAGTGAACAACTCCGATACACGAGCGATCTGGTCGGCTATCTGCCTGCCGGTACCGTCGCCTATGGTGCTTTCCCGAACGTGTCCGGTCAGCTGAGCGCCGTCTATGAGCAATTCCGCCAGCGCCTCGAAGCGAATGCAGCGGTTTCCGAGTGGATGAGTCAGAATCAGGGCTCTGCCGAAGGTCTTGGAAAGCTCGATGCCTTCGTCCAGAAGGCACAGCAGTTCGGTTCGTTGATCGGTGACGAGGTTGTGATCGCCCTGACCACCGGAGCCTCCGAACAGGGCCAGCCGATGCCGATGCTGATCGCCCATGTCCTGGACGAAGAGAACTTCTCGTCGCTTCTGGATGCAGAAGTGCGGGAGATCAACGCCAAGTCCGATCAGGGCCCGGTCCTCATGGTGGTTAGTGATCCGGCAAGCCTGCCGGCAGGTGACCAGAAGGCGATGTTCCTCTATGTGGGTTCGGGACTCGTGGTGGCCACTCCATCGACAGATCTGGTGCGCCAGATGGCGGACGAGGCGGCGACTGCGACGGGCGGCGAATTCGTCGACACCCGCTTCTTTCAGACGGTGGCCAACAGCTATGCGCAGGGTGTGGACTGGTTGTTTGCCGTCGATCTGCAGCGGCTGTTCGCTTCGGGTATGGCGACGAAGCCCGACGGCGGAGTTCAGGCCGATCAGGGTCTCCAGAAGCTCGGATTGGCCGACGTTCGGGACCTCGTGATGGAGCGCAAGCAGAACCTCGGGGTGCCTGAGAGTCGCGCCGTTCTGACCTACGACGGATCGGCTCAGGGAATGATCTCGTGGATCGCCCAGCCGGGACCGATGGGGGGCCTCGACTTCGTGTCCCCGAACGCCAACCTCGTGACCGCCTTCGTCGTCAAGGATCCGGTCAAGATGGTGGACGATGTTTTCGGCTGGTTGGGAGAAACGGATTCCGGAGCACTGAACGACCTGCTCAACTTCGAGTCGGAGCACGGACTGAGCGTCCGGCAGGACATCGCCGCGCCACTCGGTGGAGAGGTCGTCATGGCGGTGGACGGACCGATTCTGCCGACGCCTTCCTGGAAGCTGATCCTCGAGGTCTATCAGCCGGACGTACTCGAGCACACGATCGAACGCCTCGTGGAAGAGGCGAACCGGCTGGCAGCCGAGCAGGGCGAACCGGGTCTCACACTGCAGGTCGGAAACGCCGGGGGGACGGCACTCTACCAGATCCATTCCGAGAAGCTCGGCTCCACGGTCTACTATCAGTTTCTGAACGGCTATCTGGTGGCTGCACCCGATCCGGCGCTCATCCAGCAGGCGATGCAGTGCCGGGCCAGCGGTGCGAACCTGGCCAATTCACCGGCCTTCATCTCGATGCTGCCTCAGGAGACGAGCGTCAACATGTCGGGGCTCTACTACCACAATCTCTCGCCTCTGCTGGAGCCCCTGCTGTCGAGCGGTCTCGCCCAGTCGCTGCCCGGCTCCGAGGAAGATCGGGCCAATCTGCAGGCCATGCTCCAGAATACGCCTCCGGTTGTGGCGGGGCTCTATAGTGAGCCGGGGCGAATCATCGTCACCGGATCGGGTGACTTCCAGAGCCTGTGGGGCAACCTCGCCGCGCTCGGTTCGTTGGGAGGGCCCGATGGGATCGCTCGAATTCTGAGCGGTCGGACGCAGTAGTAGAGTACACTGTCTCCGTCTCACGGCCGGGTCCTTTCCCGGCCGTGAGACGTTCGCGAGGGCGACCCCACCGACAGGTGTGTGGCTTCGTTGGAAGCAGAAGTGGAACGAAGAGAATTCTCAGGACGGACTTCTGTGGATCCCGTCATTGATCTGGACCGTCTGACGGTTCGTTTCGGCAAGCTCGAGGCTTTGAAGGGAGTCTGCGGACAACTGCGCGGCCGTGCCATCGGCCTCCTCGGACCCAACGGCGCGGGCAAGACGACGATGATCCATACCCTGCTCGGCTTTCATCCGCCGAGTTCGGGAACCGCTCGGATCTTTGGCCGCGACATCGTCAAAGATGCGCGGCAAATCCGCTCGATGGTCGGATACATGCCCGAGAACGACTCTTTTGTCTCCGGGATGAGTGCGGTTCGATTCGTAGCCATGATGGCCGAGTTGACCGGGATCCCTTCGGGAGCGGCACTCGAGCGCGCCCACGAGGCACTGTTTTACGTAGGGCTCGGTGAGGCACGATACCGGAATGTCGAGACCTTTTCCCAGGGAATGAAGCAGGCGGTGAAGCTGGCCCAGGCCATCGTCCACGGGCCGAGTCTCCTTTTCCTGGACGAACCGACGAACGGCCTCGACCCTCCAGCCCGGTTGCGCATGCTCCGCCTCATTCGCGAAATCGTTGCCGGAGGAGAGATCCACCTGATGCTCTCTTCCCATTTGCTTCGGGACGTCGAACAGTGCTGTGAGGAAGTGTTAATCCTCAAGCAGGGTGAAATCGCCGTCTACTGCAATCTGGAGGAGGAACGCAGGGCCAACCGGAAGTTCGTCGAAGTGGAACCCCGCGGAGATTCCGAACAGTTCGTCCGACGTCTCGAGGCTCTGGGCTGCGAGTGGGCCCGGTCGGGGACTCGACGGCTGAAGATGGTCCTGCCCGAGGGGCTGGAAGTCTCCCACATCTATGAGGCCGCCGCGGAGACTGAAACTCAGTTGAGACGCCTCAGCTACAAGCGCGATTCGCTCGAGGACATCTTCCTGAAGGCGATGGGGACGGATAATGGCAGTTTATAAGCACCGATACAGCCGCTATGCCGGGGAGGTGACCGCCCAGTGGCAGCGTTTTCTGGTGCTGCCCCGGTTTGCCTACCGGAAGGTCTTCCAGTCGAAACTCTTTACGATCTTCTTCGTGCTCTGCTTCATCGTACCCCTGGGGGCGGCGGTCATGATCTACCTCAGGAACAATCTGAGCGCCCTCGACCTGCTGAGGATTCCCTCCGACTCGATCTTCGCGATCGACACGGGCTTCTTCTCCACCCTGCTGGCCATCCAGGGCGTTTTTGCGTTCATCCTTACGGCGCTGGTAGGCCCGGGGCTGATTTCCCCCGATCTGACCAACAACGGTTTGGCCCTCTATTTGAGCCGGCCCTTCTCGAGATCCGAGTACCTGCTCGGGAAGGCATCGGTGCTGCTGATCCTGCAGTCGTGTGTCACCTGGGTACCGCTGACGATTCTTTACCTGCTACAGTCGAGTTTGGCCGGCGGTGACTGGATGATTGGACACTCCCGGATTCTGGTCGCCGTATTCTTGGGATCCTGGATCTGGATGGTCATTCTGACGCTGCTCGCCCTGGCCCTTTCGGCGTGGGTACGGTGGCGATCGGTGGCGGCGGCCCTCCTGTTCGGAGTCTTCTTCGTCAGCGCCGGATTCGGGGAAGCGGTCAAGGGGATCCTGTGGACGCGCTGGGGCGGACTGTTCAATCTCAATCAGCTGATCCGAACCGTTTGGGACTGGCTCTTCCTCGGTGATGTGTCGAGGTCGGTGGCCGGTCAGCCCAACTCAGATTTGGGCACTATTCCGGTCTGGAGCGCCTGGCTCATGCTGGCGCTGGTGGCCGTCTTCTGCCTCTGGTTGTTGTCCCGCCGGATTCGCGCCTACGAGGTGGTACGGTGATGGCGATGGATCGTTCGATCGTTTTCGAGAATGTCTCCAAGTTCTATGGGGACGTGCTCGGCGTGAATCGCGTCTCCATGAGCATTCCGCCCGGTATTACCGGACTGGTGGGTCCGAACGGCAGCGGAAAGACCACGTTGATGAACCTGATGACGGGCCTGCTGCGGCCCACACGGGGAAGGGTCCGCATCCTGGGAATGAGTCCGTACGATCCGGAGCATCTGTTCCCTCATCTGGGTTACTGCACACAGTACGACAGCTTTCCGCGGGGGATGTCCGGCTTCCAGTTCATCGCTTCGTTCCTGCGAGTCCATGGATACCGTGGGCGCCAGGCGCACGATATGGCATGGCAGGCCCTCGAGAGGGTCAAACTGGTGGATGCCGCCCGTCGCAAGGTCGCCGGGTACAGCAAAGGAATGCGACAGAGGATCAAGCTCGCCCAGGCCCTCTGCCACGAGCCGGACGTGCTGGTGCTGGATGAGCCTCTCAACGGGCTGGATCCGATGGCCCGGGCCGAAGTGATTGCCCTGTTTCGCGAATATGCCTCGGAAGGGCGGTTCGTCATCGTCTCCAGCCACATTTTGCACGAGGTCGACATGATCTCCGATCAGGTCATTCTCCTCAGCGGCGGGTATGTCGTCGCCGAAGGGGACATCTCGGAGGTCCGCAGTGAGCTGCCGGAACATCCGATCCAGGTTCTGATCCGCTGTGATCGTCCCTCGGTGTTGGCGTCGAGACTCTTCGAGATGGATCATGTCGTGGAGGTCAAGATTCAGGACGATCATCAGGGGTTGCTGATCCGGACACGTGACGCCGAGCAGTTCTACACGCGCCTCAATCAGGCCGTTCTCGAAACGCGTTCCCGCATCGAAATGGTGACGCCTGCAGATGAGGACGTGCTTTCGGTCTACCAGTACCTGATCGGGACGGAGGGAAGTTCGTAGATGGAGAACGCGGCGGTGACAACGGCAACCGGGAAAGGGAACTGGGCTCTCTGGCGGCGCCAGATCGTGGGCATCCTGGCGATCGAGGCGAAGCGCAACCTGATCGGTCGCCGCGCACTTTTCGTCTACTTGCTGGCGTTCGCACCCGTGGCTCTGCTGGCGCTGAGGCTGATCGTCCCGGTTCCGCAGCGGGCGATCGAGAGCATCGGTGGAGTCAGCGTCATGTATGCCGTCATTTTCCGGACCTTCGTGCTCCGCCTGGCGGTCTTCTTCGGTTGCGTGGGGATCTTCACGCGCCTGATTCGCGGAGACATGCTGGAGCGGATCCTTCACTATTACCTGCTCGCTCCTGTCCGTCGTGAAGTCCTGATCGCCGGCAAGTATCTGGCGGGTGTCTTGAGCACGGGGATCATCTTCGGCGTCAGTACCGTGCTTTCCTATGTGCTGTTGTATGCCCCCGGGGGCTGGGTGGCTTTCGAAGAATTCGTGATCAAGGGACCCGGTTTCGGACACCTTCTGGCCTATGTGGGGCTGACGCTCCTGGCCTGCATCGGATACGGAGCGGTCTTTCTCCTGATCGGACTCTATTTCCGGAATCCGATCATTCCGGCGGCCCTGATCCTGGGCTGGGAATACATCAATTTCCTGCTGCCACCCCTGCTGAAGAAATTCAGCGTGATCTATTATCTCGAGTCGCTGTGTCCGGTTCCGGTCCCGCAGGGGTCCATTACGATTTTGGCCGAACCGGCACCCGCCTGGCTGGCGATTCCCGGTCTGCTCCTCGTCAGTGCCGCCATCTTGTTCGTTGCCGGACTCAGGATCCGACAGATGGAAATCAGCTACGCCGAGGAGTAGCCCGACTCCCACGGAGGGCCGTATACTCGGGGTCGTGACAGTGGAGTCTTCCCGTCCAAGCGCCTGGGAGGCGGTCTACGCGCTGGTGCGCCGAATCCCGGAAGGCCGGGTCATGACCTATGGCCAGATCGCCCTCGAAATCGAGCCTCTCTCCGCTCGTGCCGTCGGCTGGGCCCTGAACTGCTGTCCGGAGGGCGTTCCCTGGCATCGCGTCGTGAACTCGCGAGGAGGCTGCTCCACGGACCGCATGCCCCACATTCCGACCGGCCTGCAGCGGTCGCTGCTGGAACGGGAGGGCATCGAGTTCAGCGAAGCGGGTTACCTTCCGCTCGAGAAGTACCGGTGGCTCCCGGCCTGACGGGACACCGAAACCCCCCGTTCTTGGGTTCTCGAATCGGCAATCGAAGATCCGGGCTTCCGCGGGGGTTCGTCCGGGGTGGAAAGCCGGGTGTTCGACGGCCGGGCAGGGGGTCCCTCACTTCGTTCCGGCTCTGACGCTGCGCGTTCTCCCGTTCTCGGGTTCTCCCATCCCGGCCGTCACGGCGAGCCGAAAGACAAGCAGGATGCTTATCCCACTCGTTCTCTCGTTCTCCCTTACAATGTCGCACAGCCATGAGCCTCGTCCCACTCGTGCTGCCGATCGTCTATCTGGTGATCCACTCCCTGTTGACAGGGGTCTCGAAACGAACCCGCCGACCCGACAAGATCAGAATCCTTTTGATCAATGCCGCTCTCGCGGTCTTTTTCGTGATCCTGCTGACGCTTGCCGCGCCTCTGTCCGGAGCTCCGCACGGCTGGAAGCGGGTTCTCTTGCTCTGGGGGCCGGTCGTCTTCTTCTGGTGGGCCTATCTGTGGAGCCGTCATACCCTCACCGCGGTGCATCCTCCGGGGGTCTGGATCGACGGATGGCTGATCCGGATCGAGGACCGTTTCGGGCAACCCAGTCTCAACTGGGCCCGTCACGGCAATCGCTGGATCACGGAATTCCTGATCATCCTGTACGCCACCTATTATCTCTACACGCCGGTTCTGGGCCTCTATCTCGATCTGAGCGGACGGACGGCTCAGTTTCAGGCCATGTCGGCGGCTGTCTGTTTCGGATACCTGGTGTCCTATGTCGGGTTTGCACTCATCCCGGCCGTCGGGCCACGCTGGAGTCTCGAAGAAGCCGGCCTGATGAGGGCGTCGGAGCGTCGGATGCGTGGCTATGCCGTGACCGCTGCCACGAACTGGCTGATGTTCGACGGTCCGGCTATGAAAGGGGGAGCGATGCCGAGCAGCCACAGCTCCACGGCTCTCGTCTTTCTAGTCTGGAGCTGGCGCGTCGGCGGGACGGAAGCGTCCGTCGTCGCGCTGCTCGTGACCGCCGGGATGTGCCTGGGGGCGATCTATGGCCGATATCACTTCGTGACCGATGTCGTCGTCGGACTACTCCTGGGCTGCACGGCGATCCTTTTCATGGACGCCTTGATCCTCTGATCGGTCCGGCCGGGCTACTTCAGGATCGACTCGATGAGTCCGCGGGCCTTCTCGCCTGTCTTGTCTCCCAGCTGCTTATCCAGGAACCGCTGTAAGCCCTCCTGGGCCAGCATCTTGCCGGCCGAGTTGGCGAATGCGGAGAGGATTTGTTTGCCGATCTCCGGCGGTGTTGCCCCCTGGGCGCCTCCGACGTCGGTCATTCTGACTGCCGGGAGATCGGCATCGACCGGTTCCTTCAGTTGCGGAGCGCTGATGTGGATCTTCCCGTCTTCGAAGACGAACTGCTGGATGCGGAACTTCTTCTGCTCCTCTGCCGGGACGGTTCCGGAAGGTTCGGTCGACCCGGATCCCCGGTAGCGATCGATATTGGCCTGGATGGTCTCGAGGTTGCCCTTTCCCACCTCATTTCTCTCGTAGCTGATGTAGGGATTCTGGATGGTCGCATCCGTGATGACGATGGGGCTTCCGCCACGAAGGCTTTCCAGATCGAAGACCAGCGTGATCTCTCCGAACCGAATCGCGTCTCCCCCGGAGAAGCCCTCCGGATTGGCTACGGTCAGACCGTGCAGCGTCCCGCGCCCGTCCTTCAGAGAGAGTTCAACGGAGCCGACGGTGACCTGGGTTCCCGTGATCTCGGTTCCGTATCGCTCGATTCCGGCTTTGACGAACGAATCGAGGCGCGACCCGAGGTAGAAGAGGCCGGCCACGATGACGATCAGGACGATCCCGGCACCGATCAGGACTTTCCCTTTGAAGGACATTGGATCCCCCTCCATGCGATTTAGGATGTACGAGTTGAGATTTGCGATTTGGACTCAACCATGTACTGATATCGTAGACTGTAAATCCAAAATCTCAAATTCTGCCGAGGTGCACCGCCGGGCACTTTCATGTATACTGGCGCACTTCCGGAAGTGTGTAAGGAGGATAGCCATGGCTCGCAGATGCCGGTTGACCGGTAAAGGCCCTTTGACGGGCAATAATGTGTCCCACTCGAACCGACGTACCAAGATGCGGCAGTTGCCGAATATTCAGAAGAAGCGGATCTATATTCCCGAGGAAGACCGCTGGGTGAGAGTGAAACTCTCGACCCGGGCCTTGAGGACCGTGACGCGAAAGGGGTTGCTGCGCTTCCTCCGCGACGAAGGGTTGACCCTCGAGCAGGTGATCGGTTAGGAGCTCGTCATGAGAGATAAGATCCGACTCGTTTCCACGGCCAAGACCGGGTTCTTCTATACCACCACGAAGAACAAGCGCAACACGACCAAGAAGCTGGAGATCAAGAAATATGATCCGGTCGTGCGCAAGCATGTGATCTTCAAGGAAAGCAAGATCTAGGACCTCTGCGGCTTCCCGAGCCGAGAATCCCCGCGTTTCGTTTCGCGCTCCGCCCTGCGGGACTCGGGTTTCTCGTCACCGACCAACCCTCTGTTGGCAGCACCTACAGAGCTCCAGGGATCTGGAGGCTGTCAAATCGCTCGGAGAATAAATCCTGGTATTGCTGCTTCAGTCAGCGGACAAGAAGCTGCGATCGATCAGCTCCAGCCAGGAGGAGCGCGCTTCTGCAAACCCCTGCACGGCTTCTGCAACGGCCTTGTCCGTCAAGCCGAGTCGCTCACGACCGAAGTAGTCGAAGAAGTCTTTCCGCGTGAGATTTCTCTTCTTGCCGTGTAAGGGAGGCCTCTCAAGCTGCCGCCCCCTATCCGCTTACTCCATCTTCAGCAGGCTCCTCACCATCGACGTCGGGATCTGTTCATTCAGAGCACTGTGCTGGATCGTGGTCGTCCACTGGAGCAGAATCGTACCTTCGTCGGTATTTTTGAAATACTCGAGGGCCCAAGTCGACGGTAACGTATAGCCGTTGAAGTCCTTGAAATCGGAGAACCTTTCCTCCACCCGCTGGCGAGAGACTCGATTCTGCGCCGACAATTCCGGAGTGGCCCCCATGCTCGAGGATTCCGTGACCTCATACGTGCTCAGAACATGGTGGTAATTCTCCGGATCGAAATAGAGTCGGGTGTCCAGATCCCCGCTTCCCTTTCGGATCCGGTAGTCGAGGCGGTGCAGCCGGCGTCCGTCGACTTCCTGCATACCCTGATACTTGAGAGTCGGCTTTCGACCCTTGACATCCAGCAGGGCCCACGCCGTGGTCAACTCGCCCCCGAGCAGACCCTCCGTCAAGAGAACACCCTGACCTTGGAGGAAGACACGCATAGGATTCACCTGACCTCCGGAGCTGTACTTGGTCGTGCTCTCTTTCCCATCGGTAATGTACTGAGTACCGCCATATTCGCCCGAGGAAAAGTCGAAGAGGATGTTGTAGCCCTTGCCGTTGGAGAGGATCTGAGCCATTCCCCGGGCCGTCAGAGCGCCTCCTGCCAGAATCCGATACTCACAGTCGCCCTGTACGGCAAAAGTATGCCGCTTCGTCAACTGATCGAGAGAAGCGATCGACTCGAGATGACGCTGAACGAGTTCATGCACCGTCAACGCATCGTTGTCTCCAGCAAGACCCACGCCCGGAACAGCCAGCAAGACGAGGGTCAAGCCACAAAGAATCAGCGACTCCTGAAGAAAGCCCTTCCCTTTCACGACGACTCCTTTCCCAAACCGCTCACAGAATCGAACCGCTCTCCTTCAACCCACCAGGTTCATCCTACGACCCGGGGGCGCCGAATTCGACCCGACAGGCAGGTCTGTGTCTTTCCAGGTCGAACTTCCAACTCCCTCCGGGCATCAGACCGTCCGCCATGTCGTCCCGCAACGCGGGACTCGGGTTTCTCGTCACCGACCAACCCAGGATTTCGGCTTCGCCTCATCCTGGGCTACGTTCATGCCGCCCGGCAGAGCCGGGCTGGAGCCGCGTCGGACCGAAAGCGGAAGTGAGCTCCCCATTCCAAAGGCGCCTCCGGCGTCGGATTTCCCGAGGGGACGTTCTTGAACTGTGAACCTTGAACGCTGCACACCCCCAGCCTTACTTCGCCGTCGCTGCCGGTCCTGAGCCCGAAGTTGTCGGGGCGTTTGAGGCGGACGACGGAGCCCAGGATCCGCTTTGGTTTCGCATTTCCTCGCGACGGTGGAAGCGCATTAACTTCGGATCAGACTTAAGCCGGATCGCCCGCTCCCGCCTCCCTTACAATTTCCAGGGTGCGTCATTATAATCGTCCCGAGTTCCGGGGCTCCCCCGGGACGCAGACGAGAGAGAGGTTTTGATGCGCCGATACTGGGCTTTCGGATTACTGTCAGGACTCCTGTTGCTTGTTGCCGGCTGTACCGGAGGGGGCAACGAGTCAGGCGAGAGGGGTCCCACCGTCGCCGTTATTCCGAAGGGAACCACCCACACCTACTGGCGTTCGGTCGAGGCCGGGGCCAAAGAGGCAGGTCAGGATCTGTCGGTTCAGATCATCTGGAAGGGTCCGCTGAAGGAGAACGATCGCGCCATGCAGATTGCCCTCGTGGAGCAGTTCGCGACCGAGCGAGTCGACGGTATCGTGCTGGCCCCGCTCGACGAGACGGCCCTGCTGAGGCCTGTCCGCGAGGCAGCAGCCCGCAATATCCCGGTGGTGATCTTCGATTCGGATCTCGACGGAGAAGTGGGCAGGGACTTCATCAGCTTCGTCGCCACGGACAACTACGCCGGCGGGAAGCTGGCCGGCAACGAAATGGTCGAGCTACTCGGGGGGAAAGGCAAGATCGCCCTGCTGCGCTACCAGGTCGGCTCGGCCAGCACCGAGCAACGCGAGCAGGGGTTCCTCGATGTCCTGGCCGAACACCCCGACATGCAGATTCTGGTGGAGAACCAGTTCGGAGGTGCCACCTCCGGCGAGTCCCTTCAAAAGGCCGAAGAAATGCTCGACACCCTCCGCGAGGCCGACGGGATCTTCTGCCCCAATGAATCGACGACGTACGGGATGCTGGTGGCGCTGCGCAAGCACAACCTGGCGGGAAAGGTCCGATTTGTTGGATTCGACTCCTCGGCAGAGTTGATCCGCGGGCTCGAAAATGGGGAGATTGACGCCCTGGTCGTGCAGAATCCACGGAAGATGGGAAATCTGGCCGTCCGGACTCTGGTCGACTACCTCCACGGAGAGAAGGTCCCCGAGCGGATCGACACCGGAGTCCAACTGGTGACCAAAGCCAACCTCCGGGAGCCTACCATTCAGGAACTGGTGAAGCCGATCGGAGATTAAACCCTTGCCTTCCGAGCGGCTGCGCCTGCAGATGGAGAGGATCTCGAAGCGGTTCGGTGCGACCATCGCGCTCGAAGACGTGAGCCTGTCAGCGATTCAGGGGCAGGTTCATGCTCTGGTCGGTGAGAACGGTGCCGGTAAGAGCACGCTCATGAAGATCCTCTCGGGCGCCTATCAAGCCGACTCCGGCTCGATCCGCCTGGACGGCGAGCCCTACCGGCCCGTCGGCCCTCTGGAGGGACGACAGGCCGGTATTGCCATGATCTATCAGGAACTCTCCTTGGCCCCCCACCTCTCGATCGAGGAGAATATCCTCCTGGGCGTTGAACCCACACGCGGACCCTGGATTCGGCGTGCCGCGCGACGGCGTGCCGCGCTCGAAGCCATGCGGCAACTGGGCCTGGAACACCGCGACCCCGAGGCCCCGGTCTCCTCCCTCTCGATCGCGGAACAGCAGCTCGTGGAGCTCGCACGGGCCGTCGCGGTGGGCTGCAGGGTTCTGGTTCTGGACGAGCCGACCAGCACGCTGACCCAGGAGGACATCGCGCGGCTGTTCGATCTCATCCACACGCTGCGCGAGCGGGGATACGCGATCATCTACATCTCCCATTTTCTGGAGGAAGTTGCTGAGGTCAGCGATCGGGTCACGGTGCTGAGGGACGGAAAGGTCGTCGGTTCCGGTGACACCTGTGATGTCACCCCGGACCGCCTTGCCTCGATGATGGTGGGTCGACCGGTCTCCGATCTTTATCCGAAGACGCAACGGGAAGCGGGAGACGTCGTCCTGGAAATCCACGATCTGGCAGGCCCGCGTTATCCTCGGTCCACTTCCCTGGAACTTTGCAGGGGCGAGGTCCTGGGCATTGCGGGTCTGATCGGAGCCGGCCGTACGGAGATGCTCCGGACGATCTTCGGGCTTGAACCCGTGCGCAGCGGAAGGGTCCGCGTGGGTGCCTACGCCGGTCCCGCTTCTCCGGTCCGGCGCTGGTCGCAGGGGGTGGGCTATCTGAGTGAAGACCGGAAACAGGAGGGACTCGCAACGAATCTTACGTTGTCGGACAACATCACGCTCACGAGTCTCGGGAGGTATGGTCCCGCCGGACTGGTGCTGCCGGGCCGTCAGGACGAAGAATCCCGGAAGTGGATCGAACGGCTTTCGGTCAAGTGCCGGCACCCGAGGCAGAAAGTCGAGGAGCTCTCGGGGGGCAATCAGCAGAAGATTGCACTGGCCCGTCTCCTCTGCCACGACGTGGACGTCCTGCTTCTCGATGAGCCGACGCGGGGAATCGATGTCGGGTCGAAGGCCGAAATCTATCGTCTGATCGACCGACTCGCAACCGGAGAGCCGAAGACCGGAGCCCAGGGTCGGGCCATTCTGATGGTCAGCAGCTATCTGCCCGAATTGCTCGGGGTGTGCGACCGGATCGCTGTCATGTGCCGGGGTGAATTGCTTCCAGCCCGCCGGGCGGCCGAACTGACCGAGCATGACATCATGTTGGAAGCCACGGGATCCGGAGGGCGATCGTGACCAGTCGGGGAGGGAGGATCGGGCAATGGCTGAACAGATTCGGCCCTCTGATCGGACTGGCCTTCGTCTTCCTCATCTTCGCCGTGGCCCGTCCGCAGACCTTTCTGTCCTGGGGCAATCTTGAGGTGATGCTCCTGCAGACGACGGTGGTCGGTGCGGCGGCCCTCGGCATGACGCTGATCATCATCTCCGGGGGGATCGATCTGTCGGTCGGCTCGAATATTGCCTTGTGTACGGTCGCTATCGCCCTGTTTCTGCAGGCGGGAGCTTCTCCACTCGTTGCCGCGCTCGGTGGGGTCGCCTCCGGATCGGCCGTCGGCTTCCTGATCGGGGGGGTGATCACCCGGCTGCGTCTGAGCCCGTTCATCGTGACGCTGGGTATGTGGGGAGCCGTTCGAGGGCTGGCGAAGGGCCTGGCAGGCGAGCAAATGGTCCTGGCTCCCGATACCTGGCTGAATACGCTGCTGACCACGGTCGGAGCGGACCGCCGTTGGATGCTCATGCCGAGCGGTGTCTGGCTGACTCTCGCACTCGCACTCCTGATCTCGGGCGTGCTTCGCTATACGCGCTTTGGGAGGCATGTCTACGCGATCGGTTCCAACGAACAGACGGCCCGCCTGTGCGGAATCCGCGTCGACCGCACCAAGCTGTTCATCTACGGACTGGGAGGAGCGCTGGCCGGAATCGGGGGCGTTCTTCAATTCTCCTATTTGACGCTCGGAGATCCCACGACGGCGATCGGGCTCGAACTCGACGTCATTGCAGCCGTCGTCATCGGCGGCGGAAGCCTTTCCGGCGGAGAGGGGTCGGTGCCCGGCTCGATGATCGGAGCCCTGATCATGACGGTCGTCGCCAACGGTTGTACGAAGCTGGGTCTGGACAACTGGGTCCAGGAGATCGTCACCGGCGGGATCATCATTCTGGCTGTCGCGCTGGACAAGCTTCGCCACCGCCGAAACCCTTAGTCCAGCGGACCGGTGGGATGGGTGGCAGGTCAGAGCCATGAAGCGGATCCTTATGATGATGCTGCTCTACCAGATCGGCTGTGGAGGTTCCGACGCGGGCGGGCCGGTGCAGACGGCGGAGGCAGAGGCCCGGCGCTTTTGTCGTGAAACCCTCCTGCTCGATACGCATATTGATCTTCCGTACCGCCTTCACGAGCACTGGGAAGATGTCACGAAGCGCACCCGGGGCGGGGACTTCGACTTCGTCAGGGCGCGAGAGGGAGGCTTGAACGGGGCCTTCCTGGCGATCTATACGCCGGCGGCGTATGCGGGCCCGAAGGCCCGCGAGCTGGCCGACGGGATGATAGGGATGATCGAGCGTATCGTCGCCGATCATCCGGATGAGTGCCTGATCGGGAGAACTGCAGAGGATATCGAGACCGGGTTTCGGAATGGAAAGCTCGTGCTGGCGCTGGGGATGGAGAACGGCTCGCCGATCGAGGAAGATCTTGGGGCGATCGCCTACTTCTACGACCGGGGCATCCGGTACATCACGCTGACCCATTCCGTGAACAACCAGATCTGCGATTCGTCGTTTGATTCGAAGCGTCGCTGGCACGGCCTCAGTCCCTTCGGCAGGAGGGTGGTCGAGGAGATGAACCGACTGGGTATGATGGTGGATGTATCGCACGTCTCCGACGAGGCCTTCGACCAGATCCTCGCGATCAGCCGGGTGCCGGTCATCGCCTCCCATTCGTCGTGCCGGAGCTTTACGCCGGGTTGGGAACGCAACATGAGCGACGATATGATTCGCCGAATGTCGGAGCGCGGCGGCGTCATTCAGATCAACTTCGGCTCGATGTTCATCAACGGGGCCTATCAACGGGCCAGCGGGGCATTGTTCGGGTACCTCGGGCAAATGCTGGAACGGAGGGGTTTCACCTTGAACTCCCCGCAGGTCCGAGCTGCTCGGCGGGCGTGGGAAAAGATCCACCCCCTGCCGCCGGTGACGGTCTCCGATGTGGCCGACCACATCGACCACGTCGTACAGCTGGTCGGAATCGATCATGTCGGAATCGGATCGGACTTTGACGGTGTGGACGGCCATCTGCCCGAAGGCCTGAAGGATGTGTCCCGGTATCCGGCGCTCATTCGGGAGCTGATGTCGCGGGGTTACTCCGCGGACGACCTCCGAAAGATCTGCTCCGGCAATCTGCTTCGGGTCTGGCGAATCGTCGAGGCCTTTGGAAGCCGAGCCGAAAATGGATAGAATAGTCTCTAATTAAACCGTTGATCGGAAAAACCTTAACGACGACTCACTCGAGACGGAAGGAATCAAGATGCTGAGCAAGAAAATAGAGAAAGCCTTCAATGACCAGTTGAACGCCGAGCTGAATTCGGCCTATGTCTATCTCTCACTGGCGGCC
This sequence comes from uncultured Acidobacteriota bacterium, assembly GCA_963823995.1. Lineage (GTDB taxonomy): Bacteria > Acidobacteriota > UBA6911 > RPQK01 > JAPXNP01 > JARRKC01. The sequence goes on along the minus strand of CAWGNQ010000005.1, from coordinate 321,388 downwards.
TACTTCGAGGAGAAGAACCTCGGAGGTTTCGCCCATTGGATGAAGGTCCAGGCACGTGAAGAAGTCGAGCACGCCATGAAGTTCTTCAGCTTCGTCAATAGTCGGGGCGGCCGGGTTCTACTCACCAAGCTGGACGGTCCGAAGACCGATTGGGCATCGCCTCTGGATGGCTTCAAGACGGCTCTCGACCACGAGAAGATGGTCACAGGCCGAATCAACGATCTGGTGGCCCTGGCAAATAAGGAAAGCGACCATGCTTCCCACCAGTTCCTGATGTGGTTCGTGGCAGAGCAGGTCGAAGAGGAAGACTCGGTGGGACGGATCGTGGAGAAGCTCAAGTTGGTCGGAGACTCGACCAACGGCCTTCTGATGATGGATCACGCCTTGGGCCAGCGTTCCCACGGGTAAGTAGCAAGTCTGCGCGGGAGGCGAGGCAGACCATGCTCGGTTCGCGCGCAGATTCCAACCGCCGCGTCCGACTCCGTCAACGAGCCGCTTCTCGCACGAGATGCCGGAGTTCCGGCCCAAGGAGCTTCTCCCAGGCCAGGCGGACAGCGGCGGGAGAGCCGGGCAGGGAAACGAGGACGCAGTCGGCACAGATCCCTGCGATCGCTCGGGAAAGCATGGCAGCCGCGCCGATTTCCTCGAAGCTCAGCATCCGAAAGAGCTCCCCGAAACCGGGCAATGCTTTGTCGAGGCGACGGCTGATCACCTCGAAGGTGCCGTCTCGGCTTGCGATGCCCGTGCCGCCATTGAACAGGATCACCTGTACGGAACCGCGGAGCAGATCGGTCAGCGTCTCATCGATTTCAGACGGTTCATCCGGTATCAGACGGTAGGCGACCACCTCGTGGCCCGCCGACCGAAGCTGGTCCTGAAGGTATGTCCCGCTCCGGTCGCTGGCTGCATCCCGACTGTCGCTCACCGTCACGACGGCCACACGGAGGGGGCCCAGTCGATCGGCCTCCGCCCGGTGCTGTTGATGGGTTCGTTCCACGCCTGCTCCGCTCACTCGGTCGGCGGCGGAACGGGAAGGCGGTCCACCGGTGTGTCCTTCCATTTCTCGCCTTCCTCGACCAGCATGACCGGAATTCCGTCGCGAATCGGGTACTTGTAGCCGTTGTCTTCACAAACCAGCCAGCAGTCGTGGACCAATGTGAGCCGACCCGGATCGTCTCCATACTCCTTGGAGCGCACCGCAACCGGGCAGCGCAGGATCTCGAGAAGCTCGGGATTGATCGGGGAAGTCTTCGATTCAGTCATGTCGTGTTCATCCTGACGGCTAACCGGGAGGCCACTGCATGCGGCGGCCGCCCAAAACGTGGAGATGCAGATGGTCGACTGCCTGACCGCCGTCGCGGCCCACGTTGACCACCACGCGGTACCCATTTTCGTCCAAGCCCTCCGCGTGCGCAACTTCGGCTGCTTTCATCAGGAGATGACCAAGCAGGCGGTGATCGTCCGGATCGGCCTCGGCCAATGAGGCGATCTCTTTTCTGGGGACCACCAGGATGTGGGTCGGGGCTTGTGGGTCGATGTCCCGAAATGCCACGCAGAGATCGTCCTGGTAGACAATGTCGGCAGGCACCTCACCGTCAATGATCTTTTTGAAGATCGTCATACCTAATATCCTGCGGGAAAACGGAACAAAGGTGAAGTGAATTGACGTGGGGGCATGCTGGCAAATGGCCGCCCGGAAAGGATAGGATCTTGGGGATATGTCGGATGAACAGATCGCTCCCAACTCTGCTCGACGGATCCTCAGCCTCATCGGTGCATTCGTACTCGGCGCCATCCTGATCATCGCGACCCTGGGCAAATTGGGAGATCCGATCGTCTTTGTCGAGCTCATCCACAACGAGGGTCTGGATTTCCTCCTCTCTGCCAATACGGTTGCCCTGATCGCACTGGCTCTCGAGACGTTTCTGGGCCTGGCTCTCGTCCTGGGGGTCCGAAACCTCCGGATTCTTGGGCCGACGGCAGCGCTGGTCGGTTTCTTCATCGCTCTGACCGCCTGGAACTACTATCTCGTTCTGAGCGGGCAGCGGGATGTGTCCTACGACTGCGGTTGCTTCGGAGTGTTCATGCACCGCAACGCCGTCCAGGCATTTTGGCAGGATCTGCCGATGCTGACCCTGCCCCTCCTCCTGATTCTTCTCGATCGGAAGGCCGTGCGGGCGCCCGTCGCGCGCTGGAAGATCTCGGTCTCACTCGCCGGGACAGCGGCCATTCTTGCGTATACCGTTTATGGTGTGGGCCTGCCCACGGCGCCTCTGCCTGGAACGGGAACGAGCGAAGCGAGCCAGGTCCTCACATTCCGCCCCAGTGACCAGTTCGAGCTCCTGGTGGCGGGTGAGCCGGTACCGGACGGCCGGATCCTCGAATGTCCGGAGACCCTGCAGTTCATTCTGATGTCCGCTTCTCTGCCGAAGCCGCTCCTTCTGGACATCCGCAAATCGAGGGTGGAGGAACTGCAAACGGAGAAGGATCTGGACGGGGCGCGCCAGTTGACGTTGCCCAGGGACTTCGAATCCGAGTCCGTCGGGAGCTTCAAGGTCGGATCGGAAGGACTGAGCTTCGACTATGACGGGCAGAAAATCGCCCTGCGCAACCGGTAGCGGTGCCGAATCGAGGCTGGCCGGTCCCGGCGAATCGTGACCCGGCAGAGGGTCCTGCGTGGAGGAGCGTGTGGCTCGCAGCCCTGCTTCCATTTGCGCTACACTCAACATCTTCCGTCAAACCGAGAGGTTCGCGATGAGCGAAGAAGGTAAGAAAGACTACAGTTCGACCCTGCAGCTGCCGAGGACCTCCTTCTCGATGCGGGCCAATCTGCTGCAGGCTGAGCCGAAGCACCAGGAACGCTGGGAGCGCATCCGGCTCTATCCACGCATTCAACAGGAATCCAGGGTCGCCGGACCTTATGTCTTCCACGATGGTCCGCCCTATGCCAACGGACCGATTCACATGGGGCACCTTCTGAACAAGATCCTGAAGGACCTGGTCGTAAGGTCCCGGCAGATGGAAGGATATTCGGTCTATTACGTGCCGGGGTGGGACTGCCACGGACTGCCGATCGAGCACAAGGTTCTCAAGGAGCTAGGCGACCAGGGCCGGGCTCTCGGGACGCTTGAGATCCGACGCAAATGCCAGGAGTATGCCGACAAGTATGTCCGGTTGCAGTCGGAACAGATGAAACGGCTCGGGACGCAGGCCGACTACGAACATCCGTATCTGACGATGCTTCCCACCTATGAGGGCGCGGTGCTGGAGGTCTTTGCGACCCTGGTTGCCGAAGGGATCGTGTATCGGGACGTCAAACCGGTTCACTGGTCGATCGCCAATCAAACGGCACTGGCCGAAGCGGAGCTCGAGTACTACGATCGGACCGATACCAGCGTCTACGTCCTGTTCGAACTGGAGGATGCCGGCAGACTGCCGGAATCGATGGGTCTTCCCAAAGGACAGAGCGCCTCGCTGATGATCTGGACAACGACACCCTGGACACTGCCCGCGAACCTGGCCGTCGCAGTGTCCCCGCAGGCCCGCTACGGGTTGTATCAGGTGCGGGGAACGGAGTCGGCAAGATGGGTCATCGTAGCGGAGGATCTTGCCTCCCGGACGCTCGGTCTCCGCGAAGGTCTGCAGTTCGAATCGCTGGGCAGCTGCAGCGGCGCGGAACTGGCGGACAGCGAGCTGACGTACCGGCATCCGTTCACCGAGCGCTCGGGAGTGCTCGTGACCGCGGACTATGTGACTCTGGAAGACGGGACCGGACTGGTCCACACCGCTCCCGGTCATGGAGCCGAGGACTATTTCACCGGAATTCAGGCAGGCCTTCCGATCTACTGTCCGGTACAGGGTGACGGCACCTTCGACGAGACGGTTCCCGACTGGCTCGTCGGGATCGATGTCTGGAAGGCGAACGGGGTCATTGTCGAACATCTGCGCAAGAGCGGCCATCTGTTCTACGATCACCCGTTTCTGCACAGCTATCCGCACGACTGGCGGAGCAAGACGCCGACCATCTTTCGGGCCACCGAGCAGTGGTTCATCGCGGTCGACAAACCGTTCGGCGAAGGAGCCCGGTCACTGAGAGAAAGAGCCATGAAGGCGGCTGCCGATGAAATCCGGTTTGTCCCGGAATGGGGACGGAGTCGGCTGCAGGGCATGCTCGAAGCGCGACCCGACTGGTGCATCAGTCGCCAGCGGGCCTGGGGCTTGCCGATTCCGGCGTTCCTCAACGGCCAGGGGCAGGCATTGCTGACGGAGCAGTCGGTTCGGGCGGTGGCCGCCACGGTTCGCAGGAGAGGTTCGAATTACTGGTTTGAATCAACGGCCGAAGAACTGCTCGAAGGCTACGATCCGCGCGGGGATGCGCAGGCTCCCGACTGGATCCGGAGGGAAGGAAAGGCCGGGCTGAAGGCTCTGAGCAAGAGCGAAGACATCTTCGATGTCTGGTTCGAATCGGGTTCCTCCTGGAATGCGGTCCTGCGCGAGCGTCGGATCGGCTATCCGGCCGATCTCTACCTGGAAGGATCGGACCAGCACCGGGGATGGTTTCAGCTGTCGCTGCTGCCGGCGCTTGGAGCGACCGGCGTCTCACCGTTCAAAGCCGTCCTGACACACGGTTTCATGGTCGATGCCGACGGCCGCAAGATGAGCAAATCGCTGGGCAACGCGATCGAGGTCGAAGACATCCTCCAGACGCACGGTGCAGACATCTGCCGATGGTGGGTCAGCACACTCAACTACACGAACGACATTAAGGTCGACTGGGAATTCTTCAAGATCGCCGGCGACGAATATCGCAAGGTCCGCAACACGGTGCGGTTTCTTCTCGGCAATCTGAACGACTATGATCCCCGGCGGAACGAATACCGGTTCGCAGACGAGGACGGGCTGAGTGTCGACGGTTGGGCGCTCGAGCGGCTCGCCGGGTTTGTCGAGACTCTGAACGAAGGCTACCGCGAATTTCAGTTCAAGCGTGTGGCCGAGGCGATCTTCAATTTCTGTAACGACGATCTCAGTGCCGTCTATCTGGCTGCCGTAAAAGACAGGCTCTACTGCGACCGCGTGGACAGTCCGCGGCGACGTCGTACCCAGACCGTGCTGTATCGGATTGCGCGCGATCTGATCCGGGCCATGGCACCGATTCTCGTCCACACAGCCGAAGAAGCCTGGCTGGCCCTGGAAGGCAGGGAGATGGATTCGGATATCTCGGTCCACCTCGAGTCGCTGCCGCAGTCGTTCCAGTATCGGGCGGGAGAGGGTTGGGAGAGCGCCATCGAATTCCGTTCGCAGGCCCTGAAGGCATTGGAGCAGGCCAAGACGGGAGAGAATGCGCTCAAGAATCCTCTCGACGCAGGATTGGACGCCACGGTGCCGGCGGCCATGATGGAACGGCTGGAGCCGTATCGACCGGAACTGGTGGATCTGTGCGGTGTCAGCCGCTTGTCATTGCGGACTGGCACCAAGTTCAGCGTCGCCGTCGTCGACTTGAGAGATCAACCACGCTGCCAGCGATCCTGGAAGCGCGACGAAACGGTCAGACAGCGATCCGACGGCGGATGGCTGTCCGACCGCGACGCCGAAATTGTCGGAGTCTGAACCTACGGCATTTTCATGCTGTCGTCGAACTTGAATTCGACCTGGACCTTGTCTGTGTCCATCTTGATTGGGGTCGGCATGTTCATGTCGCCCGGCTTGTAGAGCGCGACGGGTGTTCCGGAAGGTGGCGGACCCATCATCGCGTCATAGTCCCCATAGGCGGCGGCCAGATAGACTGTGGGCTGGGTGACGGAACCGAAGACGAATTCCCCTCCGTTTTCATAGATGGAGTCCGCTGCGATCGGCATGCTGCCGGCACCGATATCGGGAGTGTCGAACACGTACAGATGGATGCCGTGAGTCGCATCCACACTACCCGGACCCGAGTAGGTGACCTTGACGCGAAGCTCCTTGGTCGGACTCTGCGCGAGGCCCGGCAGGATCGCCAGTGTGATTGCGCCCACCAGGGCGAGAAGAATGAGGACGGCACGCGTTGATTTCATGGGTCGATGTCTCCTTTGCATTGTTCCGATGGCATCATCGCAAAACTCCGGTCACGCGAGAACGAATCTCCGATGAACGGTCGGTTTCGGCTGCTGAGCGGCGACGTCCCGCGGGCGGCCTCACGGCCGTTGCCAGGTTTCCGAGAGACTGAACGAAGGGGCGGTCCAGTTTGTTCAATCCCGCCGCCGCGGCGGCAGTTCCTTGATGTGAAGGTCGCGTTGAGGGAAGGGAATCTCGAGGCCGTGCTCGGCGAGCTTTCTGTAGATCAGTGTGTTGACGGCGTCGAGGGCGCGACCACGCCCGGCCGGGTCGTCGATCCAGCAACGGACCTCGAAATCGAGCGAAGAATCGCCGAAAGCACGGAACTGGACCCAGGGCTCGGGAGTTTCGCAGACCAGCGGCTCCGCCTTCGCCGCCTCGACCAGGACCCGCTTGACCAGGTCGACGTCCGATCCGTAAGCCACACCCACCGGTATGCGCAGCCGCTGCTTGACCCACCGTCCCGACGATTCGTTGATGATCATCGAGCGCGCGATAACCGCGTTGGGGACCGTGATCTCGAGATCGTCCCGGGTCAGAATGCGTGTGCTCCTCAGGCCGATCTTCGTGACTCTCCCGCGCTCTTCCCGATTCAAAACGATGAAGTCTCCGATCTTGTAGGGAGCATCGGCCAGGATAGAGATTCCGGCAAACAGATTTCCCAGCGTTTCCTGGGCAGCCAGCCCGACAGCCACGGCAGCGATACCGGCCGTCGCCAGCCAGCCGAGCGGATCCACGTTCCAGGACACGAGAACGAAATAGATCGCGAGAGCCAGAATGATCAGCTTCGATGCGACTTCGAAGAGCGGACGAGTGGCGGGCTGGACGATCCGCCGACTCTCCGAGGCGACGGTGACCGCCGAAAGAACGGTGTTGACGACCCGAAGCCCAAAAGTGACCCAGATCAGGACGGCGATCGTAGCGAACAGGCTTCCCGCAATCCTCCTCAGATAGTCGTTTGCGGTCGGGATGATGATCAGAGTCGCAAAGAGGATTCCCAGCAGGCTGACGGTGAGGTAGACGGGACGGTGCAGCAACGTGACGATGCGATCGTCGATTTCGGAACGGGTCCGCCGCACCAGTCGGACGATTCCCCTCGTTATCAGGAGATCGACGAGCCAGGCTGCCAGGAAGAAGACGAGCACGACCAGCAGAGCCTGCAGGTAGACGTTTTGGCCGACGAAGGCGGCCGCGCTTTGAATCTGCTCCACGGTGCTCTGAATGACCTGGTTTTCCGTTTCCATCGAGTGATACCCGTAGTCGGTCCGGCAGCCCCGAAACTCCTTACCGCCGAATGGTTCGCGCCGGATGGAACTGGGCCGGGCTGACTGGTATTCTACCTTCTTTCCAACGTCAGAAAAGGGGGGCGCCGATGGTGCGAAAGACGATCATTCTCGGTTCGGGTTGTGCCGGTTCCACGGCCGCCATCTACGCTGCGCGGGCGGATCTCGAGCCGTTGGTGCTGGAAGGCCATGAGCCGGGAGGCCAACTCTCGCTGACGACCCTGGTCGAGAACTATCCCGGCTTTCCCGATGGGATCCTGGGGCCGGAACTGGTCGAGAACATGAAGAAGCAGGCCCAGCGCTTCGGTGCCGAATACCGCATGGAGCGAGCTCGATGGGTCGAGGTCGACCGACGGCCCTTCGTCGTCGAAACCGACGAAGATCGATACGAAACACAGACCATTATCGTGGCATCGGGCGCATCGGCCCGCATGTTGGGACTCGAAGGAGAGCGCAGGCTCTTGGGATACGGCGTGTCCACGTGTGCCACCTGCGACGGCTATTTCTTTCGGGATCAGCGGGTCGTCGTGGTGGGGGGAGGGGACACCGCCATGGAAGATTCGCTCTATCTGACCAAACATGCCGAGCACGTCACGGTCATCCACCGACGGGACGAGCTGCGCGCCTCGAAGATCATGGCGGACCGGGCATTCGCCAGTCCGAAGATCTCGTTCGTATGGGACACGGTCGTGACCGAGATCCTGGACCCGGAAAAGAAGCGGGTCGAGGCGGTCCGGCTGAAGAACGTCAAGACGGGCGAGGAGTCGCTTCTCGAGACCGACGGCGTCTTCGTGGCGATCGGCCATCAACCGAATACCGATATCTTCGAAGGAATCCTGGAGCGGGACGAAAACGGGTACCTCGAAGTCGGAAAAGATGGACGCACCCGGGTGGAAGGGATCTTTGCGGCAGGGGATGTTCACGACCATGTCTACCGTCAGGCTGTGACGGCAGCCGGAGCCGGTTGCCGCGCCGCAATCGAATGCGAGCGGTATGTCGGCGACCTGGAGGCCGCAGTGAAGTGACGATGTCCGAGGCCACTTTCGAGTTCGATTTCAATGACGAAGGCCTTCAGGGCAGGTCCGTCATTCTGGCCGGCGGTTCAGGCGGTCTGGGAAGTGCAGTCTCCGCCCTGCTGGCCCGTGACGGGGCGTCACTCGTGATTGGCTACCGCGGGAACACGGATCGGGCTGCACAGCTGAAATCGCATCTGGGAAGGTATGGCCGCGCCATCGAGCTGGTCTCGGGAGACATCGCCGACTCGGATACGCGGAACCGTCTCCTGGAGGCGGCGCAACGGACCGGAGACGCCCTCTACGGAATGGTCTGCCTGGTCGGCGATCCGGCCAGGGTGCGCTTCGATGATGCCGGCCTGGAGGAACTCGACCGCTCAATGCGGGCCAACTACTATGGACCGCTCCTACTGGGCCGGGACTTCGCGGCGCAACTTCGTGAGAGGGGAAAGTCGGGTGCGATGGTCCTGTTTTCCACGATGCAGGCCGTGGACTGTTTTCCTTCCAGCGTGAACTATGCGGGTCCCAAAGCCGCGTTGAACCACGCGGCTCGAATCCTGGCCAAGCAGTGGGGCGGACCTTCCGGAATCCGTGTCAACGTCGTCGCACCGGGTGTGAATCGTGCGGGTATGGCACTCGCCTCGATTGAATCCGGCAAGTACGATCACTTCGTCGAAGACGGCATCATTCCCCGTTTCGGGCGGCCCGAAGACATCGCCAAAGTCGTCCGCCTGCTGGTCGAGCCGGACAACTACATCACCGGCCAGATCGTCACCGTCGACGGCGGTCTGACCCTCCGAAAGGACCTGAGCTGACCTGGATGGTCCGGGGTCTTGATCACGCTAAATTCTAGACAAACTTATACTTGAGTCGTTTGTTCGCCTCCAGGGTACCCTGGGCCTCGAATGTGTATTCTAAGGGCGTGTCAGCTGGTCGACCAGCCACTGTTCGTAGGCGTTCCGATCCTTCCAGCGCAGCGCCGCCCGCACGCTCGATCCCTGAGCTGACCGGCGGGTGTAGCCGTCGGCGCTGACCTCGAGCTTGAGACTCTCGACATCGACCCAACTCTGATCGACGACCAGCGCTACGGCCAGGGTGTCGAACAGGACCGACGACTCGACGGTCGGGTCGACCTTCGTCCAGTCGATGCGCTTGCTCCAGATGCGATAGTTCTCCATCAGCGCCACGAGCTCGGGTTGCGGTGACGTGTTGACCCGCTGGAACAGATCCCCGGTCAACTGGATCGTACCGCAAGTGTCCAGGGGGGCCAGCAGGACATCCCATCCGGCCGCGTACATGGCCCGGGTGGCGGCGGGGTCGGCTTTGACGTTGTACTCCGCATCGGGCTGGGGTTTGTCGCCGTAGCCGACATCGACGCTCCCGCTCATGGCGACGACGCGCGCTTTCTGTGCGATGGCCGGCTCCCGCTTCAATGCCTCGGCGATGTTCGGTGCGGGTCCGATGACGACCAGAACCACCGGTTCGGAGCTCCCCATGATCGTGTCGATGAGGGCCGTGACGCCGTTCTCGTACACGGTGCCGCGATAGGAGCTCAGCTCGTAGTCTCCGGCCCAGGGACTCTGGGGCAGGGAGTTTTCATCAAACGAAAGGCCGATGCCGAGCGGAATGCCGGCGCGCCCGGCCTGCTCCAGATACTTGGCCGCGATGCGGGCCCGCTCACGCGTGTTCCCACTGTCGGTCACCACGAGTCTGAGATCGAGGTCGGGACGGTTCAGCAGAAGCGCGAGTGCCCAAGTGTCATCGATGTCGGTGCCGATGTCGGTGTCGAGAATCACCGGCACTGCGTGGGGGCGTGCAGGTTCGGGCGTGGCGGTCCGCTCCACCGTCTGGGTGTTCTGGGCACACGCTGCGAGTAGCAGCAGCAGTGCCGCCGGTGCTTTCCAAAGTGTCTTCCTCATGACGGTCACGTTCCTTTCGTGTGTCACGTCGTCATTCCTGTTCGTCCGGCCCACATGGCGGTCGATCCCGCAAATTTGGCGGACCCACCCCTGGAACCCGGAATCCCGGAACCCGATACTCATTTCGCTCTACCGTTCATACAAGACCTCGCCGCCGACGATCGTGTAGTCGACGCGGGTGGACAGGATCTCGCCTTCCGGGACGGTCAGGAAATCCTGCGAGAGAACGGTGATGTCCGCCAACTTTCCTGGTACGAGGCTGCCCTTGCGATCCTCCTCGAAGCCGGCGTACGCACCAGCCAGGGTGTAGGAACGAAGCGCTTCTTCGCGGGTCATGCACTGTTCCGGAAAGAACCTGTCGCCCTGGTTCATCCGTCTCGTCACGCTGGCATAAAAGCTGGGGATCGGGTCGACGTCTTCCACGGGAGCATCCGTTCCGTTGCTGATGACGGCACCCGAGTCCAGGAGAGTCCTCCAGACGTAGGCGCCCTCGCGAGCGCGTTCCTCACCGAGCCGACGGATCACCCAGGGACCGTCCGAGGTCGCATGGATGGCCTGCATGGCCGCGAGGACACCGAGAGCACGAAACCGGGGGATGTCCGCAGGGCTCAGATGCTGGGCGTGCTCGATGCGCCATCGTCCGCCGGCTACGGAAGGGTGCCGGGCCTCGGCCTCTTCGTAAACATCGAGTACCTCCCGATTCGCCCGGTCTCCGATCGCGTGCGTACAGAGCTGAAACCCATGAAGCGCCGCCAACTCCGCCGTTGCTCGGAGCTCATCGAACTCGTCCGCCGGCAGCCCCGTCGAGGACGGGAGATCCGAGTAGGGATCCAGCAGCCAGGCTCCACGCGAGCCCAGAGCTCCATCGGCGTATCGTTTGATTGCCCGGACGGTCAGATGGTCTTCCCCGAAGCCGATCATCTTCAGCTCCGCAAGTCTTCCGGATAACTGCGCATTCGACCCGCGAAGCATGCAATAAAGCCGGATCGGAAGCTTCCTCTCCGTTGCCATGTCTCGGAGGACTTCCAGGTATTCCAGGCTAGTCCCGGCATCATGGAACGTGCAGATGCCCTTGGAAAGACATTCACGGACCGCGAGCTCGACGATCTGTCGACGGTGTGCGGCGGCCTCCCGCGGAGTGCGCTCGGACAGGGCACGGTCATAGGCTTTGCCGATCAGTTCCTGCGCCGACTCCTCGAACACTCCGGTGAGCTGGCCCGAGTCGTCCCGGAGGATCCGTCCGCCCTCCGGATCCGGTGTCGAAAGGGAGATGCCGGCAAGTTCGATAGCGCGTTGATTGGCGATACAGGCATGGCCGCTGGCGTGGGTCAGGAGTACCGGGTTGTCCGGCGTCGCTCGACTCAGCGTCTCGTGAAGGGGCATCCCCTGATAGGCTGGCGAGGGAGGGGAGTCCCATTTCTCCTGGTGCCAGCCGCGCCCAAGAATCCATGTTCCGGGGCCGTTTCTGGAAGCTGCCTGACCCACCAGCCGGACGATTTCATCCCAGTTCCGCGCTCGGCTCAGATCGAGCGACTGTTGTGCCTCTCCGATACCCGCCAGGTGAGCGTGACTCTCGATGAATCCCGGCGTCGCCAGTCGGCCGCCCAGATCGATGACCCTCGTACTCTCGCCTCGGAACCTCCGGATCGCCTCGGTCGTACCCATTGCCAGTATGACGCCGTTCGATACGGCCACGGCCTCACTCTCCGGATGTTCAGGATCGAGCGTGACGACCCGGCCGTTCAGCAGCAGAAGATCCGCGGGTGCGACGCGGCTTTCCCGACAACTGAGGCCCAAAGCCGGAACGAGGAGCAGAAAAGCGCATCCGATGAGACGAATCATGGCTGGAAGAGTAGCGCGGATCGGCCGGTAAGGCTACTGGCGTTCCGGGTTTCGGGTTTCGGGAGTCGGGTTCCTCCCGGACGAAGATCCGCGGGACAAGGTGCGCGCATAGTCGACGATGGCATCGACGAGGTCCGGTACCGTCGAGTTCTCCGGCATGCAGGCGATCTCGAGTCCGGCGTCGGCCGCCACTTCCGCCGTGATGGGGCCGATGACGGCGCAGCGGATCTTTTCGAGGTCCTTGCGCTCACCGGCTAATTCCATGAAATTACGCACGGTCGAGGAGCTGGTGAACGTCACCAGATCGGGACCGGATTCGTCCAGTATCCGCTCGAGCAGGTCACGGCTCTCGGTGGGTGCAACGGTCTCGTACACCGGGATCAGATCGACCTTCGCCCCTCGCTTCATGAGCTGCCGGGGGAGGATTTCTCGGGCCACCAGTGCGCGTGGCAGCAAAATGCGGATCCCCTCGAGGTTCTGGCCGTGCAGTGCGGAAAACTCATCGATGATCCCCTCGGCCTGGTAGACGCCGGGGAGCAGGGCAACCTCCGCGCCGAAACTGCGAACCCGATCCGCGGTGGCCGGACCGATGCAGCAGATCTTCGGAAGGGGGAAGGGGTCGGTCGACGCCCTGTAACGCCGGAAAAAGATCTCGACGGCGTTGGCGCTGGTGAAGAAGAGCCAGTCGTAGCGATCGAGGCACTCCAGAGCCGAATCCAGAGGTCCGGAATCCAGAGGCCGGACCTCGATGGTCGGTACCTCGACCACACGTGCGCCCCGTTCCCGCAACAGGGCTGCAAAGGATCCCGACTGCTTGCGAGTCCGCGTGACCAGGATAGTAAGATCTTCGAGCGGTCCCGTCATCCCAGTCCCACCTCCGCGAGGATTTCATCGGCACCGAGCGAACGAAACTTCTGCGCGAGCCGGGCAGCCATGTTCGTGAGTTCACCTTCGGAAACTTCGAGAGTATCGCGGATCATCCGTCCGCCTTTCGGACTCGCCACGAACGCCGCCAACTGCGCACGGCCGTCCGCGAACCGGGCATAGGCTCCCATCGGAACCTGGCAGCCTCCACCCATGACGTGTAGAAACGCCCGTTCAGCCTCGACCGCCAGCCGCGTCCTCCGGTCGTCCAGGCGCTCCACGAAGCCGAGAACAGTCTCGTCACCTTCCCGAACCTCCAGCCCGAGCGCCCCCTGACCGATGGCTGGAATCATCTGGTCAGCCGGCAGGATCAAGGAGATGGACCGGTCGAGACCCAGCCGCCGGAGTCCTGCAACGGCCAGAACGACGGCCGCGAGGCCCTCTGTCTCGAGCTTGCGGATACGGGTGTCGACGTTGCCCCGGATCGGGACGACCTCGAGATCGGGGCGGAGATGGCGCAGTTGGGTCTCCCGGCGCAGTGAACTCGTGCCGATCTTGGATCCTGAAGGAAGGTCATCGAGCGAAGACAGGGGCCGTCTAGCCACCAGCGCGTCCCGGGGATCCTCCCGTTCTGGAATGGCGCCGAGTGTGAGTCCGTCGGGAAGGTCGGTCGGCAGGTCCTTCAGGCTGTGCACGGCCAGATCGATCGATTCGTCGAGCAGAGCCTCTTCGATCTCCTTGACGAACAGCCCCTTCGTATCGCCGTCCAGTCGGGAGAGAGGCGTCGAGGTCAGTTTGTCCCCGGTTGTTCGAATCGTCCTCACCGCGACTTCGAGGCCGGGGATAGCGTCCTGCAGGAGGTTTCGGATCAGATGTGTCTGGGCAAGAGCGAGTTTGCTGCCGCGCGAGCCGATCGTCATCTGTCTCATTCCGGGTCCTTGAGTCGAAAGACCCTCTTGATCAGGGCGGCGGCTTCCGCGCCGGCGGCGGCCTGCCCTCCCTTTTTGATTTCGATCATGAAGGGATGGGCGATCCGGTGTGCCGTTCTCAGCATCATTTGCTCGAGTTTCTGATATTCGGCCTCGGGAAGGCTGTCCCGAATCTTGGAGAGCTCTTCGAGGCAGATCGCTTCCAGGGTCTGTCGGAAGGAACTCACCACGGCCCCGACGTTGCGGTGGTGATCTCCGAGAGCGAAGTTCCGGACCTCGTCGTGGATGATCGACTCCGCCAGTTCGGCCTCGTTCTGCCGTTCTTCGAGGTTGGCGTCGACCACAGCCTGGAGGTCGTCGATGTCGTAGCAGAACGCGGTCTCGACCTCATTGACGGCGGGTTCGATATTGCGCGGGACGGAGATGTCGATGAGAAACAGAGGATTGTATTTCCGCCGGTGGATGGCTCGGCTGACGTCTTCTTTGTGAATCACGAATTCGTTCGAACCCGTCGACACGATGACGATATCCGAGGAGACGAGTTCATCTTCCAGCCGTGAAAAATCGGCGAGCTCACCATCGAAGGCAGCGGCGATCGAACGGGCCCGCTCCGGTGTCCGATTGGCGACGCGGATCTTGCTCGCTCCCGAGGCCAGCAGACTGCGTGCCGCCAGCTCACTCATCTTTCCGGCACCGATCAGCAGCACCGTTTTGCCCTTCAGCTCGCCAAAGATCTTGATGGCCAGTTCGACGGCGACCGAACTGACCGAGACGGCGGACCGGCCGATCTTTGTCTCGTGACGGACTCTTTTCGCGACGAAGAATGCGTGCGGAATGAGTCGCCGCAGCCTCTCGCCGACGGCGCCGCTCCCCTCCGCACAGTTGTAGGCCTGTTTCAGCTGCCCGAGGATCTGAGCCTCGCCCAGGATCATGGAGTCGAGACTGGAGGCGACCCGAAAGACGTGACGAACCAGATCTTCGTTGCTGTACGTGTACAGATATCCGTTCAGCAGAGAAGACTCGAGTGTGTGATAGCGGCACAGAAACTCTTGCAGCCGACCCTCCAGAGGAGCTCCATTGTCGCGACCGCTCACGAGGAGTTCGACCCGGTTGCAGGTCGAGACGATCATGGCTTCGTCGCAGTCGAACTCCCTCAGAAGCGTCTCCAGAGCGAGCGGGATCGACTCCTCGCGGAAGGCGACCTTCTCACGAACTTCGATCGGTGCTGTCTTGTGATTCAGCCCTACCAGAACGAGATCCATCACTAAAAACTGTGTTGCCCCCCAAAGAAACTCACGCCGAGAAATGTGAACAGGATCGACAGGAACCCGATCATACTCAAGAGCGCGGTCCTCCGGCCACGCCATCCCGCAGTCAGCCGGAGGTAGATGAGCGTCAGGTAGATGATCCAGGTGGCCATCGTGGCGAGCACCTTGGGGTCTCTGTGCCAACCCTGGACCCAGTCCTGCTCCGCCCAGATGATCCCCACCACGATTCCGGCCGTCATGAAGACGAACCCCCAGATCAGGAATTTGAGAAAAAGATCATCGAGCGTACTGAGTGAAGGGAGCTGGTAGTAGAAGGTGCGGGGCTTCTTCCGCTTGAGTTCGCGCTCCTGCAACAGATAGAAGACTGCCGCGAGAAAGGTCACGAAAAACATGCCGTAGGCGAGGAAGAGGAAAGTCGAATGAAAGTAGACCCAGGAACTTCGCAGGATGTCCGGTATGGGGGACGCTTTGATGAAGACCGTGCTCAGCATCGAGGCGGCCACCAGAGGAAGCAGGAACAGTCCCATGGCTCGAACCCGGTATCTGAATTGCGCAATCAGGAAGCAGAGGGTCACCGTCCAGGCGAAGAATGCCAGCGATTCCCGCAGACCGATCATCGGAAAAAAGGCCTTTTCGAAACCCTGGTAGATCAGGAATCCACTGTGAAATACGAAGCCGGCCGTGACCGAATAGAGGGCGACTCGGACGAAGAGGTCTTTCTTTGAGAGAAAGGCGATTCCGCTGTGGAAAAGACCGACGACATAGAAGCCGAACGCCGCATTGAACAATAATCCGCCCATGATGGTGAACATTATATAGAAGCCACCGATTCGGGGCCGGATGAGGCGGCGTGGAAGTCGTTCAGAGTTCCACGTCCTGGGGGGTCCTGAGGACGGGAGGACGGGAGAACGGGGGAGGACGGGAGGGTGTGAGTCGTCTCGATTTTGTCGGCACAGCCGAAATCGAGAATCGAATAGCTCCGGTCCCAAATCGCCGGGGACGTGTCGGGCAGCGTGGTATGATCATCGCTCGTGACCCTTGGATCGATTGATCTTCTGTCTCTGGTGATCAACCTGGTCGTGCTGCTGTTCTCCCTCAGCCTGCACGAGTCGGCGCATGCCTGGGTTGCCAGTCGCTTCGGAGATCCGACGGGGCAGATGCTGGGACGGGTCAGCCTGAATCCGATCGTCCATATCGATCCGTTCGGCACGATTCTGTTTCCTTTGCTCAGCTTTCTGGTCGGAGGCGTGATCTTCGGATGGGCCAAGCCCGTGCCCATCAACAGTGCCAATCTCAAGGATCCGAAGAAGGACAACATCTTCATCTCCGCCTCAGGACCCTTGAGCAACCTGGCGGCCGCCGCCCTGTTCGTCGTCCTGCTGCGTGTTTTTTCTGGCCTGGAATCGTCCGGGACGCTCCCGTGGCTCGTCGAACCGATGGTCGGGTTGTGCAGGGTCGGGATCTTGCTCAATGTTATTCTTGCCGTCTTCAACCTCATCCCGATTCCGCCGCTGGACGGCAGTTGGGTTCTGGAGGGGATTCTCCCGCGGAGTCTGGGGAGGGTCATGGATGCCGTCCGACCCTATGGTTTTCTCCTCTTGATCCTGCTTCTCTACTCGGGTGCCTTCAACTGGGTACTCGGTCCGGTCCTCGAGATCGTCAGAATTGTCTCCTGATAGAAATCATGATGAAGAAGCGAGTCTTTAGTGGAATGAGGCCGACCGGACGACTTCATCTGGGTCATTTGGTCGGCGCGCTCACCAACTGGGTTCCGATGCAGGACGAGTTCGACTGCATCTTCGGCATAGTCGACTGGCATGCCTTGACGTCCGAATATCAGAACGTCGGGCTCGTCAGCGAGAGTGTCGTCGAGATCGCCATCGACTGGATGGCGTCCGGGCTCGATCCGAAGCGAAGTCGGCTCATGGTGCAGTCGCTCGTCCCGGAGCACGCTGAGCTGCAGCTGCTCTTTTCGATGATTACACCGCTGCCCTGGCTGGAGCGCGTGCCCACCTACAAGGAGCAGATCCGCCAGCTCAGGGAAAAGGACCTCTCGACCTACGGCTTTCTTGGCTATCCGGTGCTTCAGGCCGCCGACATCCTGATCTACAAGGGGGAGGTCGTACCGGTCGGGGAAGATCAGGTCTCCCACATCGAGCTCTGTCGCGAGATCGCCCGCCGTTTCAACAACCTCTATGAGCCGGTCTTTCCGGAACCCCAGCCGAAACTGACGGCATCGCCGAGACTGCCTGGAACCGACGGCCGGAAGATGAGCAAGTCGTATGGCAACGAAATCCAGCTCGGCGAGGACCCGGCCACGATCCGCAAGAAGATCCTCACGATGGTGACCGACCCCGCAAGGGTGAGGCGCAGCGATCCGGGAGATCCGAACAAGTGTCCGGTCTACGACCTTCACAAGGTCTTCTCTTCTGCCGAAGACCAGGAGTGGGTCGTTGAGGGGTGCACGACGGCCGGCATCGGCTGTGTCGACTGTAAGAACCGGCTGCTCGATAACCTCCTGCCGGTCATGGAACCGCTTTATGAGAAGCGGTCCGCCCTCGAGAAGGATCGGGGCGGAGTCATGGAAATCCTCAAGCAGGGAAGCCGCAGCGCCCGTGAAGTGGCTCGTGCGACCATGGCCGAAGTGCGTCAGGCCATGCGTCTAGAGTATTAGTTCATGTCGTCGGTCGCCTCAGATTCGCCCGATTATCGAGTTCATCTGGAGTTCTTCGAAGGACCTCTCGATCTGCTTCTGCATCTGATCCGGACGCAGGAGATCGACATCTCCGACATCCCGATCTCCCGCATCACGGAACAGTACCTGGAGTATCTCCAGATGATGCGGGATCTGAGCATCACCGTGGCCGGTGAATTTGTCCTGATGGCCGCCACGCTGATCCATATCAAGTCGAAGATGCTGCTTCCGCCCGATCCGGTCTCCTCAGAAGGGGAGGAGCCGGAAGATCCGCGCCAGGAACTCGTCGAACGTCTTCTCGAGCACGAGCGATTCAAAAAGGCAGCCGGACTGCTGCACGATCGCCAAGTGATCGAAGACTCGGTCTGGACGCGCGGTGAGAAGGAATTCGAGGACGACGAACAGGAGGCGGTCTCGGTCTCGCTGTTCGACCTCGTGAAGGCGTTTCATCGGATCGTCGAGCGTTTCAAGGATCAGGTCGTCATCCAGGTCCAACATGAGAACGTGACGCTCGAAGGCAAGCTCGATGAGCTGCGGGCTTTGATGGCCGTCCAGAAGAGCCTGTTGTTCTCGTTCTTCCTCGAGCGTCCGATTTCGAGGATCCAACTGATCGTCACCTTCTTTGCGTTGCTCGAGATGGCCCGCCTCCACGAAGTCCGTCTCCTGCAGGAGGCTCTCTTTGAGGACATCAGGATCGTTGCATGCTGAAGGGTGAGCTTCCGAATCATCTACTGGCGATCCTGTTCTCCGCGTCCGATCCGGTGACCATTCGAGAGCTCGAAGAGGTCTTTCCGGACCTGGGACGTGAAGTGCTCGAGTCCGCTATGGACAAGCTTGCGGACCGGTTCAACAAGTTGCAGACGGCGGTCGAGATCCGGCGCGTCGCCGGGGGATATCGGATCACGACCCGTCCTGAGCGTCATGAGTTGATCCGGGCGTACCTGCGAACGAAGCCGTCGGCGAAGCTTTCCCACGCAGCCCTGGAGACGTTGGCCGTGATCGCCTACAGGCAGCCGGTGACGCTCCCGGAAATCATGGAGATCCGGGGCATCAAGGGTTCCTCGACGATCAAGACGCTGCTCGAGAAGAAGTTGATCGAAATCCGGGGCCGGAAGAAGGTCGTCGGCCGGCCGATCCTCTACGGGACGACGCAGCAGTTCCTCGTCAATTTCGGGCTGAACGATCTCTCCGAGCTCCCCACGCTGGAGGAATTCGAGGAGCTGATCGCTGCCGAAGGCGCTTCTGCGGCTCAGGGCTGAGCAGGAGATTGAGATTTTCCATTTGAGCACTCCCCGGTTCCGCCCCGTGCGACCGCTCCGCTCGGGTGCTAGAATGGCGGCGACTACTATGGAGGAGCGTGTCCAGAAGATCGTCGCCCGCGCCGGAGTTGCGTCCCGGCGGAAGGCCGAACAGCTGATCCGGGAAGGCCGAGTGACCGTCAACGGTCGCACGGTGACGGAACTGGGAACGAAAGCCGATCCCGAGCGCGATCACATCAAGGTCAACGATCGTCTTCTTCAGCCCGAGACGCCGGTCTATTTCGTTCTGAACAAGCCGGCGGGCGTGGTCAGTTCGGTCTCGGATCCCGAGGGGCGGAAGGTCGTGACCGATTTCGTCCGCTCCCCGTCTCGCATCTATCCCGCCGGTCGACTCGACTATGCAAGTGACGGACTGGTCATCCTGACAAACGACGGTGAGTTCGTCCGCATGATCACCCAGGCGGGTCGCCTCTCCAAAGTCTACCGGGTGAAGGTCGCCGGCCAGCCGGATGAGGCGAAGCTCAACCGACTCCGGAAGGGACTCCGGCTGCCGGGCGGAGAGACATTCGCCCCGTGTGATATCCAGTTGCTGAAATCGGGCAACAACTGCTGGTATCGGGTCGTTCTGAAGCAGGGGCGAAATCGCCAGATTCGACGCATGTTCGAGGCGACGGGGCACTTCGTGATGCGCCTTCGACGAATCCGTATCGGACCGATCGAGCTCGGAAATCTCGCTCCCGGGGCTTGGCGATCGCTGACCGAACTCGAGCTGACCAGGCTTCGGAGCGCCGCGGCCGGCCGGACGAAGCGCTCTCGTAGAAAGTGAGAATTCCCATGTTCACCGGAATCGTTCAGGAGACGGGGAGAATCGCATCCCTGCACTCTTCGGCAGAAGGCGTGACCTTCCGCCTCCAGGCAGGTCGGCTTGGGACGCTGCTCGAGGTCGGACACAGTGTGAGTGTGGACGGAGTCTGCCTGACGGTGACGCGGAAAGGCGCGGACTGGGTCGAGGTCGACGCGACGCCCGAAACCCTGCGCAGATCCAACCTCGGGGCGAAGGGAAAGGGCGATCTCGTCAATCTCGAGCCCCCGCTCCGGCTCTCCGATTTTCTGGGTGGTCACCTGGTTCAGGGACACGTCGATGCGACCGGGCGGGTCGAATCCATCCGGGAAGAGGGTAACTCATGGATCTTCCGATTCGCGGCGTCCGCGGAGATTCTGCGGTATTGTGTTCTCAAGGGAAGCATCACCGTCAACGGTATCAGTCTGACGATCTCAGGCCTTGGACTTGACTATTTCGAAGTGGCGATCATTCCCCACACCTGGGAGGTCACCAATCTATCGAAGCTGGATGCGGGTGATAGTGTCAATCTCGAAGCGGATGTGATCAGCAAGTATGTGGAAAGCCATATTCAGAACTATTTGCGTGATGTTCGGCCTCCTGACGCCGACATGGGCGCAGACCTCCGGTCTTGAATTCGGACCGGGCACGATACTCGTGTACGAAACCCGGTCAGCGTCGAACGAACCAACGCCTTTCGTCATGAGGATCGCTCGGTTCCAGCCCGACATCGTGCTCGAATGGGAAACGGTCAGCTATCAGGGAACGACACACATGTTCCGTGCCGCCGTGAGAGGCGCACGGAAGATCACGACGGGCGGAGTATTCGATCCCGGGGTGGATATGGACGCCGAGGATTGGACCGTGAAATGGCTCTCCCGTGCGCTCTACGAAGACCTGACTCGCGAAGGTGAGGCCAAGATCTCCCTCAACAACGCTCCTTCGCGCTTCAAAGTCAGCGGCAAGTGTGAGTTCGGCGTCACGCTGAATGGACAGGAGGTCAAAGTCCAGGCGTTCCGTGTCACGGACGACCGCCGGGGCAGTTGGACCTTTCTCGACGATCCCAGAAATCCGATCCAACTCGGGTACGAGACGCCTTACTACACGGAAGTTCTGCAGCGTGTGGCCACGGATCAGAAGGGTGCCCTGCGATGGATCAAGCGGCTGCCTCCGGTCAAGTGAAGTCGCGCTTCACCGATTCCGGTATAATCCGCATTCTTGCGAGTTGCGGATAGGAGTGTGTTTTCCCATGTCCTTTACAACGGTTGAGGCCGCCATCGAAGATATCCGGGCGGGGAAAATGGTGATCGTGGTTGATGAGGAGGATCGTGAAAACGAGGGAGACCTGACCATGGCGGCTGAGAAGGTCACGCCCGAGGCGGTCAATTTCATGGCCACTTACGGCCGTGGACTGATCTGCATGCCAATGACGGGAAGCCGGCTCGACGAGCTCCAGATCCCGTCCATGGTCTCCAACAATGAGTCGGTCCACGGAACGGCGTTCTGCGTGAGTATCGAGGCCCGCCGCAACGTATCGACCGGGATCTCGGCAGCGGATCGCGCCGTGACGATTCTGACGGCCATCGATTCCTCCACGAAGCCGAGCGACCTGGTTCGGCCCGGACATGTCTTCCCCCTGCGCGCCCGCAAAGGCGGTGTGCTGCAGCGCGCCGGGCAGACCGAAGCAGCCGTCGATCTGGCCCGGCTGGCCGGACTGAAACCGGCCGGGGTGATCTGCGAGATCATGAACGAGGACGGTTCGATGGCCCGCACGAAGGAACTCGAGGAGTTTGCGATCCGGCACGACATGCGCGTGATCTCAGTCGTGGATCTGATCAAGTTCCGCCTCGGTACCGAGCGTTTTCTCAAACGGGTCGCCGGGCTGGATTTCGAAACCGAGTTTGGGAATTTCGAGTTGATCGTCTACGAGAACGAGCATGACGGACATATTCACCTGGCCCTGGTGAAGGGAAATCTGCAGGCCGATCCTCCGCCGCTTCTGCGCGTTCACACCGAGGCGGTGCTCTGCGATGTCTTCGGCGGCCTTCGGTCGGGACGCTCCAACGAGCTACGCCGGAGCCTGCAGATGATCGGATCCGAGGGCAGGGGAGCGCTCGTCTATCTGCGGCCCGGAGACCGCGACGCGCGCCTGCTACGGGAGATAGGAGAGCGGCAAGGCGGCGCGGAACGCAGTGAGCATGGAAGCTTCAGGGACTACGGTGTCGGCGCTCAGATCATCGCCGATCTCGGATTGCACCGTGTGCGCCTGCTGACCAATCATCCCAAGAAACTGGCAGGACTCGAAGGATTCGGAATCGAAATCGTCGAGCAGATCCCGATTTCGCGCGACAACGAAGAGGCCGGCCGCGGCGCAACGTATGACGGCGCGGCAAGCTCTCGGTAAGCAAGCCCTAATTCGACTTGTCGGCGATATAGCCTTCTCGATGGTTGATCTTCAGCTTGTCGGGTTTTCCGTCGCCGTCGAGATCCAACTTGACCTCGACCTTGATCTTGTGGAATTTCCCGTCCTTTTTGGAGTTGGTCGAGACATAGCCCAGTGCGTACTGACTGCGCAGCATGGCGGCGATGGAGCTGAAGATCCCCTGGTACTCCGCTTCGAAGCGCGGAAAGAACGCAACGCCGCCGGTGGACTTGGAGATGGTCCGGAGCGTCGTGTCGCCCTGGAGGAAGTCCAGACGCTGAATTGCCGACTGATACGCTTCGGTTCTGATCCGAAGAGACTGCCCAAGACTCACGGCATAAATGACGGCGTTGGTGCGCTTGGCGCGGTCGAGCACGTCACCCAGATTCTTGTGACTGAACGTGTTCAGACCGGACGACAGGATGACGACGGCGGTCTTCTGGTCGACCTCCTCGATTCGATCCAGGGTGTCGCAGACAGTGTCATAGAGATTGCTCTCGTTGTAGCCGGGATAATTGAGCCTTTGCAGCGCCCCGAGGACTTCCCCCTTGTCCTGGGTGAAGTCGACGAGCGTCTCGGGTCGCAGATCGTACGCCCTCACCGCGACCCAGTCGCCGGGCCGCATCTGGTCGACGAAGGTGTAGGAGGCCATGATGGCGTCATAGAGGAGCTCCCAGGGCAGCCGCTTGCTGTATTCGGTGACGAGTACGGCCGTCATGGGTGCCTCCACCGGCTCGAAGTAGGTGATCTCCTGCCTGACACCGTCTTCGTAGACTTCGAAGTTGTCCTTCTTCAGGCCCGTAATCAGGTTGTCGTCCCGGGTACGGACCGTGACATCGACCCGGATCTGCTCGACCGAGAGCCGGATGGTCGCATCGCCGGCCGCCTTCGGTTTCTCTTCTTCCAACGGCTTGTCCTGGGCCCAAAGAGGCCCAGGCGTCACGAGCAGAAGAAAGAAGACGATTGCCAGCTTCTTCGCAGTTAGCTCGATACTGTTCATGGTGCTCCACTCAGTGTACCCCGTTTTCGACTCTGAACCGAACCCGGGGTAGCGCCCCTGCAGCCGCGAGAAGGAGAGAACGGTGGTCGCGATCTGCGAGTTGAATCCGGTTTCCGGCTCCCGGACTATTCGAGCTTCAGCAGTTCGTTGAGAGAACCGGAGCGGAAGCCCTGCAGGTCGAGGGTCACGTACTGATAGCCCAGGGCCTTCAGTTCGCGATTGACGTGGTCGAAGACAGTCGGGTCGAGGATCTTCGGCATTTCGGCCGGCGCGATCTCCAGGCGTGCCAGACTCTCGTGATGGCGGACCCGGAACTCCGTGAATCCGAGGCTGCGGAGAAAGCTTTCGGCCGCCTCGACCTGACGAAGCTTTTCAGGTGTGACCTGGACTCCGTACGGGAGGCGGGAGGCCAGACAGGGAGTGGCCGGCATGTCCCAGGTCTCGAGCCCCCATTCCTGCGATCGGGCCCGGATGTCCGATTTGGTCATCCCGACCTCGGCAAGCGGGCTGACGATCGCTTTCTCTGCGGCAGCCTTGCTGCCGGGCCGGTAATCTCCAAGGTCATCGGCGTTCGTACCATCGAAGATGGCATCTACCGCCCACTCCTTCTGCAGATTCCGGAGTCTGTCGAAGAGCTCCGACTTGCAGAAATAGCATCGATTGTCAGGGTTGGCCGCGTAATCGGGGTCGTTCATCTCGTCGGTTCGGATGAACTGGTGATTGACCCCGTAGCGGGCGACGAACCGGCGCACCATTTCTTCCTGGGACCGGGACACCGAGGGTGAGAGAGCGGTTATGATCCGGGCTGCCGAGCCGAGAGTTCTGTGGCTCAGAAAGGCCAGGTAAGAACTGTCCACGCCTCCGCTGAACGCGACGATCGCGCCACGGAAACCTCCCAGGAATTGGACCAGTTGCTGCTCTTTTTCGGCCGGTTTCACGTAAGAGGGATTCTATCATGGCCGTCCCGGAGTGCGTCTGGCTCACGTGGACGTCGATCGCTTGAAGATCCTTATCGAGTGTGAGATAGGTTGAGTATAGCCGTTTGTTGATAACCGACCTTTAGTAAACAGCTTAGCTCGTAGTGAGGTGTTTATTCTTCCCTGATAGAAGGGTCATGAATCTCGGATCGGCATCCGGGATCTGAGGAGAGATCGATCATGAGGGATACGCCACTCTGGCCGTTCGTCGTCTACTGTTTTGCGGTTGTGGGGATTGTTCTGGGAATGATTGTCGTGTCCCACTTCCTGGGCGAACGACACAAGGACCAGGAGAGTCTGATCCCCTACGAGTCGGGCCTCACTTCGGCGGGAACCGCGCGCTTGCGCTTCTCGGCCAAATTCTATCTGACGGCGATGTTCTTCCTCATCTTCGACCTCGAGGCGGTCTTCATCTTCTCCTGGGCCGTGGTTCTGCGGGAGGTCGGTTGGCTTGGCTACCTCGAGGTGACCGTTTTCGTCACCGTGTTGCTCGCTGCGCTCGTCTATTTGTCGAAGGTGGGAGCGCTTGACTGGGGCCCGAAACCGATGGATCCGGTGACGGTCGAGGGACGGCCGCAGACCGGGAGGGCAGTTCGATGAAATGGTGGATGAGGCGGCCGGACCGCCCCGGGCCGGGTGATTCGCTGACAATGGCGGCCGATCCGGAACAGCAGGGAGCCGCATTCAAGGAGACGATCAGCCGTCTTGTGGCGCTGGCCCGACTGGATGATCTGCTGGCCTGGGCGCGGAAGAACTCTCTGTGGCCCTTCAATTTCGGTCTCTCGTGCTGCTACGTCGAGATGGCGACGAGCGTCACGAGCAAGTACGACATTTCGAGATTCGGTTCGGAGGTGCTTCGAGGGACTCCTCGAGAGGCGGACCTGATTGTCATTGCGGGGACCGTGTTCGTGAAGATGGCCCCCATCATTCAGCGCCTGTACGACCAGATGATGGAACCACGGTGGGTGATCTCCATGGGGTCCTGCGCCAACTCCGGCGGGATGTACGACATTTACAGTGTCGTTCAGGGGGTCGACAGCTTCCTTCCCGTGGATGTCTACGTGCCGGGCTGTCCGCCGAGGCCCGACGCCTTCATGGAAGGTCTGTTGCTTCTCAGAGAGGCCGTGGGGAATGAAAAGCGCCCTCTGAGCTGGTTCCTTGGCCCCCAGGGGATCGAGCGGGGTCCCAGGCCGTGCCAGCGGGATCTCAAACGCGTCGAGAGAACGACGGTCAGTGAACTCAGAACTCCGGACGAGGTCTGAGAACGGAATAGATCGAGCGGTTCAGAGTATGTCCAACTCGGTGGTTCGCGAACTGGAAACACAGTTCAGCAAGTCAATCCTTGCTAGTCAGGTGACGCAGGATCGGATCCCGACCTTCTGGGTCGGGCGATCGGCAGCGCCCGGGCTGCTCAGATTTCTGAAGGAAGATCTCTCCGACCCCTTTTCGATGCTGTACGACCTGACCGCGATCGATGAACGGGCCAGAAGCCACCGGGACGGACAGCCGGCGAGTGATTTCACGATCGTTTACCACCTGCTTTCGTTCGGCCGCAACCAGGACGTGCGGATCAAGGTTCCTCTCGCCGACGGTGAGTCGGTCGATTCGGTCGTCGGTCTCTGGCCGAACGCCGACTGGTACGAACGGGAAGTCTGGGACATGTTCGGCGTCCGGATCGACAATCATCCCCACCTGGAACGGATTCTGATGCCTCCCACCTGGGAGGGCCATCCGCTTCGGAAGGAGCACCCCGCGCGTGCAACAGAGATGGGCGTGTTCCAACTGCCGCCGGAGAAGCGGAGGAAGGAACTGGATGCGCTGACCTTTCATCCGGAGCATTGGGGTCTCGAGCGACGCAGCGAAGACACGGATTTCATGTTTCTCAATCTTGGTCCGCAGCATCCCGGTACGCATGGCGTCCTTCGAATCGTCCTCCAACTGGACGGCGAGGTGATTCTCGATGCCGTTCCGGAGATCGGATTCCACCACAGGGGTGCCGAGAAGATGGGGGAGAGGCAGTCCTGGCATACCTACATTCCGTATACCGATCGCGTCGACTACCTGGGCGGCGTGATGAACAACTTCCCCTACGTCCTGGCGGTCGAAATGCTGGCCGGGATCGAGGTGCCGGAGCGAGCCCGGGTCATTCGGATCATGCTGGCGGAACTGTTCCGGATCATCAGCCACCTGGTCTGGTACGGGACGTTTGCACAGGATGTCGGTGCCCTCTCTCCGGTCTTCTTCATGTTCTACGATCGGGAACGAGCCTTTGACGTCATCGAAGCGATCTGCGGGGGCCGAATGCATCCCAACTGGTTTCGGATCGGTGGCGTGGCGCAGGATCTGCCCAAGGGTTGGGACCGGCTGGTTCGCGAATTTCTCGATTACATGCCCGAACGGTTGCGTGAGTACGATGATCTCGTGATGCGCAACCCGATGTTCGAGGCTCGAACCAGGGGGATCGGGGCCTACACGACCGAGGACGCGATCGAGTGGGGGGTCACCGGCCCCGGCCTGCGTGCGACAGGGTTCGAGTGGGACTTCAGGAAAACCCGTCCCTACTCCGATTACGATCAGTTCGAGTTCGATATCCCGACGGGCCGACGTGGTGACTGCTTCGACCGCGCCCTGGTCCGGGTGGAGGAGATGAGGCAGAGTCTCCGTATCATCCGCCAGTGTGTGGACAACATGCCGGAAGGGCTCTACAAGTCGAAGCACCCCAGGACAACGCCGCCGCTCAAGGAGCCGGGAACGATGCACCACATCGAGACATTGATCGACCATTTTCTCAATGTGAGCTGGGGTCCCGTAATTCCGGCGGGAGAGGCGTTCTTCGCCGTCGAGGGGACCAAGGGCAGTAACGGCTATTACCTGATCAGCGACGGGAGCACCGTTTCCTATCGAACGCGCATACGGACTCCGTCGTTCCCCCATATTCAGATGGTGCCGAAGATTTCACGCGGCTTCATGGTGCCCGATCTGCTGGCCATTCTCGGCAGCTTGGACTTCGTGCTTGCCGATGTGGACCGTTGAGGAGCGAGATCATCGAGATGTTGTCAGAGGATGAAGTCAGGGAAATCACGGAGGCCTTCGAGCGGTACCCGGCCAAGCGGAATGTCTGTCTCGAGGCCTTGAGCATCGTGAATCGACACCAGGGGTGGGTCTCGGACGATGCGGTCGAGGACATTTCCAATTTGCTCGGGATGTCGCAGGACGAGGTCGATTCGGTGGCCACCTTCTACAACCTGATCTTCCGCAAGCCGGTGGGGAGGCACGTGATTCTCGTCTGCGACAGCGTCAGCTGCTGGCTGCTCGACTACCAGAGCATCGTCGCCCATCTGAATCGGACGCTCGGGATCGGATTCGGTGAGACGACTTCGGACGAACGGTTCACGCTGCTGCCGATCCCGTGTCTGGGTGCCTGTGACCGTGCCCCGGCGATGATGGTCGACGCCGATTTCCACGGCGACCTGACGCCGGAGAAGGTGGACGAAATTCTGGGAAGCTATGAGTGATCGCACCGAGAAGCCATGAGTAATCAGAAGGACAAACCGCTCACCGGTCGTATGCGGAAGGATCGAGAACCGGTGGGCCTGAAGGAATACGAGGCAGCCGGCGGATACCAGGCCGTGCGGAAAGCACTCGGCCGGATGTCACCGCAGGATGTGACCGAAGAGGTCAAGAAATCGAATTTGCGGGGGCGGGGCGGAGCCGGTTTTCCGACGGGCATGAAATGGGGCTTCGTCCCGATGGGGGAGCGCGCGCCCCAGCCCAAGTACATGGTGGCCAACGCGGATGAAATGGAACCCGGTACCTTCAAGGACCGGCTGCTCATGGAGAGAGATCCGCACCAGCTGGTGGAAGGCTGCATCCTGTGCGCCTATGCGATCCAGGCCAGGACCGGGTTCATCTTCCTGAGATGGGCCTACAAGACCAGCCAGCATACGTTGGAGAGGGCTCTCGCCGATGCCTATGAAGCCGGTTACCTCGGCGAGAACATACTCGGGAGCGACTACAGCCTGGATCTTCATCTGCATCTCAGTGCGGGGCGGTACATGTGCGGTGAGGAGACGGGACTCCTGAACGCCCTGGAGGGGCGACCGGCAACACCTCGTTCCAAGCCTCCTTACCCCGGCGTGAGCGGCCTGTTCGGAAAGCCGACCGTCGTCAACAATGTCGAAACGCTCTGCAACGTGCCCCACATTCTCAGTCAAGGTGCCGAGTGGTTCAAGGATCTGAGCCGCACCGAGGACGGAGGTTCGAAGATCTACGGCGTCAGTGGCCGGGTCAACCACCCGGGTGCCTGGGAGCTCCCCATGGGCACGACGTTGCGGGAACTCGTGGAAGAACATGCCGGAGGACTGCGGGACGGGTTGAAGTTCCGGGGAGCCTTGCCCGGTGGAGCCTCGACCTACTTTCTCGTGGACGAGCACCTGGACCTGCCGCTCGATTTCAGCGCGACCCAGAAGGCGGGTAAGCGTCTCGGCACCGGTACGGCCATCGTGCTCGACGATGGACGCTGTCCTGTGGCCATGCTCGAGAATCTCGAGCATTTCTTTGCCCAGGAGTCGTGCGGCTGGTGTACGCCCTGTCGCGAGGGACTCCCTTGGACGGAGCGGACGCTGACCGCGCTCGAACAGGGCAACGGTCGGATGGAGGACATCGAGCTGCTGCGAAGGCACGCCAGGCTGTTGGGCCCCGGACATACGTTCTGCGCCCTCGCACCGGGGGCTGTCGAGCCGCTCGAATCGGCCCTCGAACATTTCGAGGAGGACTTCCGTCGGCATGTCGAGGAGAAGGGGTGCCCCTGGAAATGAAACGGGTCAAAATCACGATCGACGGGCAAGTCTACGAAGTGGAGGAAGGTCATAACCTGCTCCATGCCGGACTTTCGCTCGGCCTGGACATCCCCTACTTCTGCTGGCATCCGGCGATGGGGTCCGTGGGAGCCTGCCGGCTGTGTGCCGTCAAACAGTACAAGGACGAAGACGACAAGAAGGGTCAGATCGTCATGTCCTGCATGACGGGGGTCCAGGACGGTCTGATCGCTTCGATCGA
The DNA here is from genome assembly GCA_963823995.1 of uncultured Acidobacteriota bacterium. Lineage (GTDB taxonomy): Bacteria > Acidobacteriota > UBA6911 > RPQK01 > JAPXNP01 > JARRKC01. The sequence continues at coordinate 291,928 of CAWGNQ010000005.1, read as the reverse complement.
GGATCCGGAAGTCCTGGAATTCCGCAAATCGGTGACGGAATGGTTGATGGTCAATCATCCCCATGATTGTCCGGTCTGCGATGAAGGCGGGGAATGTCACCTCCAGGACATGACGCTCATGACGGGGCACTGCTATCGCGAGTACCGGTTCGGCAAGCGGACCTATACGAACCAGTATCTCGGCCCCTTCGTCAATCACGAGATGAACCGCTGCATCCAATGCTATCGGTGCGTCCGCTTTTATCGAGATCTGGCGGGGGGAAAGGACCTTCAGGTCTTCGGCGCCCACGATCATGTCTACTTCGGTCGCCACGCGGACGGTGTACTGGAGAACGAATTCAGCGGGAACCTCGTCGAGATCTGCCCCACGGGTGTCTTTACCGACAAGACCCTGAAACGCCACTACACCCGGAAATGGGATCTCCAGACCGCGCCGTCGATCTGCGCCCACTGCGGCGTGGGCTGCAATACGATTCCGGGCGAACGGTACGGCACGCTGCGAAGGATCCGGAACCGCTTCAATTCCAGGGTCAACGGCTATTTCCTCTGCGACCGCGGGCGATACGGCTATGAATTCGTCAACGGCGATACCCGGATCCGCCGGGTGATCTGGAAGGAAGGGGGGAGGCAGAACGAGGAATCGCTTGACCTGGAGTCGGCGCTCGACCGGTTGGCCGGGGAGCTTCCTCCCGGGACTCCTTTGATCGGGATCGGATCCCCAAGGGCCTCCCTGGAGTCGAATTTCGAGCTTCGATCGCTGGTGGGAGCCGAACGGTACCATCTGGGTGTTTCGGAAGCGGAACAGGAGTTACTGGAGGAAGCCGTCGATCTGCTCGGCAGGGGCCCGGCCCACGCCGCCTCCGTTCGGGAGATCGAACAGGCCGACGCCGTTCTGGTGCTCGGAGAGGATCTGACCAACACGGCGCCGCGGCTGGATCTGGCGCTTCGCCTGTCCGTGCTGCGACAGCCGATCAAGCAGATCGCCCGACCCCTGAAGATCCCGGACTGGCACGATGCCGCGGTTCGGGAGGCCATCCAGCAGGCGAAGGGACCCCTCTACCTTGCGGTGCCGTGCGCCACGAAACTCGACGAGATCGCGACCGATACGTTTCGAGGGAGCCCGGAGGACATTGCCCGCCTGGGCTATGCGGTGGCGGCGGAACTCGCACCCGATGCCGGTTTCGAGAAGCCGGATGGTGAGCTCGGTCGCCGGGCCGGTGTCATTGCCCGTGCCCTTGAGGGAGCCGAAAACCCGGTTGTGATCAGCGGGCTGAGCTTACGCAGTCGTCCCATCCTGCGTGCGGCCTGGGATGTGGCGGCCGCTCTCTCGACACCCGATCGACCGGCCGGACTCGCTTTGACAGTTCCGGAGTGCAACAGCATGGGGCTGGCGCTGATGGGAGGCCGTTCCGGCCGTGAAGCGCTGGAGCGCCTGGGTCGGGAAGGTGGAGTCCTGGTGATCCTGGAGAACGATCTGCTCGAGCGATTCGACGCCGACCTCGTCGAGCGCGCCCTGAAGGCGGCGGACCGGATCATCCTGATCGATCACACCGTAACCGGAACCACCGCCCTGGCCGACGTGGTCCTGCCGGCCGGGAGCTTTGCCGAATCGGACGGAACACTCATCAACTTCGAAGGACGGGCCCAACGCTTCTACCAGGTCTTCGATCCGAAGCCGGACATCCAGGAGAGCTGGCGCACGCTCGCCAGGCTCCGGTCGAAGCGGGAGGGCGAACCTCCGGGGCCGCAGTGCCTCGCTGAGATCGACGAAGCGATCGAGGCAGAGCTTCCGGTCTTTCGCGGCATCGGGTCGATCGCTCCGGCACCTGATTTCCGGATCGCAGGCCAACGCATTCCCCGCCAGTCACATCGCTACAGCGGTCGGACGGCCATGCACGCGGACAGGACCGTCCACGAGCCGAAGCCACCCGCCGACGTGGACTCGCCCCTCTCATTCTCGATGGAAGGTTACGAGGGGATGCCTCCGGCACCGTTGATCCGTGAGTACTGGTCGCCCGGCTGGAATTCCGTGCAATCACTGAACAAGTTCCAGGAGGAAGTCGGGGGTGCTCTGCGCGGCGGAGACCCGGGCCTGCGTCTCATCACCCCGGAAAGCGGCCGCATCGCCCGTCTCGACTCGGATGTCCCCGAGGCCTTTGAAGCGAGACAGGGAGCTTGGCTGGCAGTTCCGCTCTATCACATCCATGGTTCGGAACGCTTCAGCGTCCTATCGCCCGGGGTCGCGGAGCTCGCTCCAAAGCCCTATCTGGCCCTCGGCGGCGGGGACGCCGAGAAGCTCGGCCTCAGCGAAGGAGATCCCGCACGCCTGGAAGCGGACGGGTTTGAGTGGGAGTTGCCGCTGCGGATCGTGACATCGCTTCCCGCCGGGGTGGTCGGTATTCCCGTGCTGGAAGGGCAAAGGGTCATTTCGGACACCTGGGTCGTGATTCGGCGGAAGGGGGGCGGCAAATGAGCGAGACCATCTTCCGACTTCTGATCATTGCCGGAGTCCTCCTGTTCGTGTTGAATCTGGCCGGTTTGCTGACCTGGACCGAGCGGCGTTTGCTCGGTCTGTGGCAGGATCGTTATGGGCCCAATCGGGTAGGGCCGTTCGGTGTCCTGCAGGGACTTGCCGATGCGATCAAGCTCTTTTTCAAGGAGGACTGGATCCCTCCCTTTGCCGATCGCGGAGTCTTCATTCTGGCCCCCTCGATCGTCGTAGTGACGGTTCTGATGTCCTTCGCCGTGATCCCCTTTTCGCCCCGGATATCGCTTGTCGATCTGAACATCGGTCTGCTCTTTTTCCTCGGCATGTCGTCGCTGGGTGCCTACAGCGTCGTTTTGGCCGGCTGGGCATCGGCCAGCAAATACTCGCTGCTCGGCGGCATGCGGAGCGCCGCCCAGATGATCAGCTACGAAGTTTTCATGGGGCTGTCGCTGATGGGCGTCGTGCTGCTGGCCGGGTCCTTCAACCTCCGGGACATCGTCGAAGCGCAACGGGGAATGTGGTTTTGCATTCCACAGCTGCCGGGCCTCATCGTCTTTTACATGGCCGGTCTCGCGGAGACTCATCGGCTCCCGTTCGATCTGCCCGAAGCGGAGAGTGAACTGGTTGCCGGTTATCACACCGAATACTCGTCGATGAAGTTCGGCATGTTCTTCGTCGGCGAATACATGGGGATCATTCTGATCTCGGCTCTGATTACGACGCTGTTCTTCGGAGGATGGCTTGGTCCCTTCTTTCCTCCGGTGGTCTGGTTCTTCGGCAAGATGTGCGTCTTCATGGCCAGTTTCTTTCTGCTTCGGGCCACCTTCCCGCGCCCCCGATTCGACCAGCTGATGGTTTTCGGGTGGAAGGTCCTGCTGCCCATCGCCCTACTGAACCTGATTATTACCGGAGGGATCGTTCTCTATCTGTCATGAGAAAAGCACTGCACCTTGTCAAGACGATATGGGTTATTTTCAGGCACGCCTTCCGCAGACGGGTGACTGTTCAATATCCCGAAGAAAAGAACCGTTTTGCGCCTCGGTGGCGGGGTCGGATCATTCTCTCGAGGGACCCGGATGGGGAAGAGCGATGCGTGGCCTGCTACCTGTGTGCAGTGGCCTGTCCGGTCGACTGCATCTCCCTGCAGGCCACCGAAGACAAGCATGGCCGGCGCTATCCCGAGTTTTTTCGCATCAACTTTTCCCGCTGCATCTTCTGCGGTTTGTGCGAGGAAGCCTGTCCGACCTATGCCATCCAGCTGACACCCGATCCGGAAATGTGCGAATACGAACGCCCGAATCTGGTCTACGAAAAGGAAGACCTCACGATCGCGGGCCCCGGGAAGTACCCGGGCTACAACTTCTATCGGGTCGCAGGGCTTGCGATCGGGGGCAAAGGAAAGGGTGAGGCGGAGAACGAGAAGCCGCCGGTCGATGTGAGGTCTCTGATGCCGTGAGACATCGAAGAACCATGAATAGGGAAGAACGGACATGCTGATTGTCTTTTATCTGGCGTCGCTGGTCGCGATCGTGTCGACCCTGCTGGTGATTACGCGGGTCAACGCCGTGCACGCGTTGCTCTATCTGGTCGTCTCGCTTCTTTCCGTCGCATTGATCTTCTACCTGCTCGGCTCGCCGTTTGCCGCGGCCCTCGAGGTCATCGTCTATGCCGGAGCGATCATGGTCCTGTTTATCTTCGTTGTCATGATGCTCAACCTCGGACCGGAGGCGACCCGACAGGAACGACGGCTGCTCGAGCCCGAGCTGTGGCGGGGGCCTGGCATTCTCGCCCTGATCCTTCTGGCGGAGCTCGGCTACGTTCTGTTCTCCGGGATCGGCATTCCCGTTCCGGAGGCCTCCGTGTCTCCGTGGGCTGTCGGCGCTGCGCTGTATGGTCCCTACATCATCGCGGTCGAGCTCGCGTCATTCCTACTGCTGGCGGGACTGGTCGGTGCCTACCACCTTGGACGAAGGGAGGGGGGCGCCCGATGACCGGGATACCGGCCGAATACGGACTGTTGCTGGCGGGCTTCCTGTTTGCACTCGGCGTCGTCGGTGTACTCGTCCGAAGGAACATCCTGTTCATGCTCATGTCGGTCGAGATCATGCTGAATGCGGCGGGTCTGGCCTTCATCTCGGGCGGCTATCGATGGGGAGAGGCCGATGGACAGGTCATGTTCATCTTCATTCTGAGCGTCGCTGCAGCGGAAGTCGCTGTGGGCCTGGCCATGGTTCTTCAGTTTTACCAACGTTATCGGAATCTGGACACGGACCGCGCCCGTGATCTGCAGGGATAGACATGTCTGAATGGTTGTGGTTGATACCGGCTGCCCCGTATGCGGCGTTTCTGCTCCTGGCGCTCGCGGGCGGCCGTCTGTCGAAGGCGGCCGTTGCCTTGATCAGCTGCGCAGCCTGTGGCATCTCGGCGATCCTGACGATTCTGTCTTTCCTCGGGCTGCCCTCGTCCGGTCCCCCCGTCCTCACGCAGACCGTCTGGCAGTGGATGAGCGCGTTCGGATTCCAGGTCGACATAGGGCTCTATTTCGATCCGGTGTCGTCGGTGATGTCGCTGGTCGTCACCGTCGTGGGCTTTCTGATCCTTCTCTACTCGACTCGTTTCATGGAAGAGGATGAGGGCTACAGCCGGTTTTTTGCCTATATGGAGCTCTTCGTCGGTTCGATGCTGATGCTCGTTCTGGCAGACAACCTCGTGCTGCTGTATCTCGGCTGGGAGGGTGTCGGTCTTTGCAGCTACCTGTTGATCGGATTCTGGTACATGGACCCGGCGAATGGACATGCAGCCCGAAAGGCCTTCGTGGTGACCCGTGTCGGCGACGCTGCCATGGCACTCGGGCTCTTCCTGATCTTTCAAAACCTGGGGACCCTCAACATCCAGCAGTTGATGGACCGGGCCTCCCAGAGCTGGACGACGGGATCATCGGTAGCCACTGGTGTGGCCTTCCTCCTCTTGGTTGGGGCGATGGGAAAGAGTGCACAGCTGCCTCTGCAAACCTGGCTGCCCGATGCCATGGCGGGCCCGACTCCGGTCAGCGCGCTGATCCACGCTGCCACGATGGTGACGGCCGGTGTCTATTTGATCGCCCGAACCCACGTGCTGTTTGAGCTGGCTCCGGCCGCAATGGGTGCGGTGGCTGTCGTCGGAGCGCTGACCCTGCTCGTCGCGGGCTTCGCCGCGCTGGCGCAGCGCGACATCAAGCGAATCCTCGCGTATTCGACGATCAGCCAGATCGGATACATGTTCCTGGCGTTGGGTGTCGGGTCCTGGACCGCCGCACTGTTTCACTTCGTGACGCATGCCTGCTTCAAGGCGCTGCTTTTCCTTGGAGCCGGTGTCGTCATTGCCTCCCTGCACGAGGAGCACGACATCTTCAAGATGGGAGGGTTGCGCAAGCGTCTTCCGGTCACCTTCTGGACCTTTCTTATCGCATCCGCCTCGCTGTCGGCGGTCCCGCTCGTGACCGGTGGCTTCTACAGCAAGGACCTGATCTTGTGGAAGGCATGGGCATCGCCCATGGGAGGGCCGTTCCTCTGGGCGGCCGGTGCTCTGGGAGCGCTTCTGACCGGGATGTATACGTTTCGGATGGTGTTCGTCGCCTTCTTCGGCGAGCTCAAGTCTCCCTTCGAGAAGCGGACCTCGATGCCGGTCTTGATCCCCTTGATCGTCCTCGGGGCGCTGTCGATCCTGACCGGGTACCTCGAGACGCCCGAGTCACTGGGAGGGATCCGGCTTCTGTCGGGGTTTCTAGGACAGGTGCTTCCTACCGTCGAGACGGTGCACGCGGGCTCGACCGAAGTCCTTCTCCAGGTCATCGCGGCAGCACTCTCCCTGCTGGGGATTCTCATGGTGTACATCCTCTACGTTCGGGCTCCAAGCGTCCCCGACTCGCTGACGACCTCCGGGTTTGGTCGCGCTCTGCAGAGGTTCTGGTTCTCGGGATGGGGTTTCGATTGGCTTTACGATCGCGTTCTGGTCAGACCCTACATGATGTTGGCCCACGCCAACCGGGAGGACATCGTGGACCGATGGCCTATGGGGATTGCCAGATTGAATGAAACACTCCACCGGGTCGTCCGTCGCACGCAATCGGGACGACTGCGCTGGTACACCACCGGAATCGTCATCGGGGCCGTGTCCGGAGTCCTTCTGCTGGTGCTTCTATGATCCTTGCATGGCTGTTTCTGATACTGATTATCGGAGGGTCTGCCGCCTGGCTGATCGGCAGGGCGAGTCCGTCAGCGTCCCGATACGTTTCCCTGGGAGCGCTGATCCTGGACCTCATCCTCCTCTTGGCGGGTTTCCGGGGAGGCCTGTCCGGACTGAGTGCGGGAACCACTTGGCTTGCGCGCGTATCCTGGCCATGGGTTCCGCAGTTCGGCATACAGATCGAGTTGGGTCTGGATGGTCTCAGTTTCTGGCTGGTCGTGTTGACCCTCTGTCTGGGTGTTGTCTCGGTACTGACCTCATGGTCCGAGATCGAACAGCGGGTCGGCTTCTTTCACTTCAACCTGCTCTGGATCCTTGCCGGCATCCTGGGAGTCTTTATTGCGCTGGATCTCTTCCTGTTCTATTTCCTGTGGGAGCTGATGCTGGTCCCGATGTATTTCCTGATCGCCATCTGGGGACACGAGCGTCGGACCTTTGCCGCGATGAAGTTCTTCATCTTCACGCAGCTGAGCGGTCTGTTCCTGCTGATCGCGATCCTGGGGCTCTATTTTGCCCATCACGCCCAGACGGGGGTCTACACATTCAGCTACCCCGAGCTGCTCGGAACGTCGCTGGATCCCTCAACGGCACGGCTTCTCGCCATGGGCTTTCTGGCGGCCTTCCTGGTCAAGCTGCCGGCGGTGCCGCTGCATACCTGGCTTCCCGATGCGCACACCCAGGCCTCGACCGCGGGCAGCGTCATTCTCGCCGGGCTTCTGCTGAAAACCGGGGCCTACGGTCTGATGCGCTTCGTGCTGCCGCTGTTTCCGGATGCCGCCCGGGAAATGGCTACGCCGTTGATGATCATCGGGGTAGTGGGCATTCTTTACGGCGCCATCCTGGCCTTCGCACAAACCGATCTGAAGCGGCTCGTCGCCTACACGAGCGTCAGCCACATGGGATTCGTTCTTCTCGGAGTCTTCTCGTTCAGCCCTCTGGCCATGGAGGGGGTGCTGGTGCAGATGCTCGCCCACGGCATCAGTACCGGCGCGTTGTTCGTCGTGGCCGGCCTCCTGCAGGAAAGGCTGGGTACCCGGGACATGCGCAAGATGGGCGGACTCTGGGGCGTGCTGCCGGCAATGGGTGGCGCAGGCCTGGTCTTTGCCGTTGCTTCGCTCGGGCTGCCCGGTCTGGGCAACTTCGTCGGCGAGTTTCTGGTGTTGATCGGTACCTGGCCGGCGGCACCGGGTGTGACGGGCGCCGCGGTGATCGGGCTGATCCTGGCCACCGTGTACGCGCTCTGGTTCATCCAGAAAGTCTTCCAGGGGAGACTCGAAGGGACGTTCTCTGTCCACGACCTGAACGGCCGAGAGTGGCTGATCATGGTGGTTCTGATGATTGCCATCGGCTGGCTGGGACTCTATCCCCAGCCGGTTCTGCGGACTGTCGCACCAGTCATCGAGAGGATCCCGCACCGCTCCGCCATCGCCTGGGTCGTCCCAGGGTCGGTGCGGAGCGGCCAGGGAGGGGGGGAAGTCCGTGAATAGTCTGGATCTGCTGGCCCTGCTCCCCTTGCTCGCTGTCGGCATCTGTTCGGTGCTGGTCCTCCTTCTGATCGCGTTTGCGAGAAACCATGCGGCAGTCTTCGGGCTGACATTGATCGGATTTGCCGCTGCGTTCCTCTCGGTGATCGGGTCGCGGACGGTCTGGCCCCGACAGGTCACACCCTTGCTGACCCTGGACCGCTTCGGCGGCTATTTCATGGCTCTGTTGTTCGCGGCGGCGTTCATCGTGACCCTGCTGCTGTTCGGCTACCTGCAACGGCGCGGCGGGCAGCGCGAGGAGATCTATCTTCTTCTCCTGACCGGGACGCTCGGTTCGGCGGTGCTGGTCGCCGGCACGCACTTCGTTTCCTTTTTCCTGGGACTGGAGACGCTGACGATCTCTCTGTACACCCTGATTGCCTATGAGCGGTCACAAGCGGAGCGACTCGAGGCGGGGATCAAATATCTGATTCTGGCTGCGGTTTCTTCGGCCTTTCTGCTGTTCGGCTTTGCTCTGATGTACGCTCGTCTGGGCACCATGATGCTCGACGAGGTGATGGGCCGGATCCAGACGGTCGGGGCGGACAACCCGTTGCTTCTGGCCGGGCTTGCCCTGGTCGTCGTCGGCGTGGGCTTCAAGATGGCACTGGTGCCGTTTCACATGTGGACCCCGGACATCTACCAGGGTGCCGCGGCTCCAGTGAGCGCTTTCGTCGCCACCGTTTCGAAAGGGGGCGTTTTTGCCTTTCTTCTCCGATACTTCATACCGGATGGGCCGACGTTCCATCATCCCTTCTTTTTGATCCTGAGCGTGATCGCGGCGGCGTCCATGGTCGGCGGGAATCTGCTCGCTCTGCTGCAGAACAGCGTCAAGAGGATCCTGGCCTATTCGTCGATCGCCCATCTGGGTTATCTGTTCGTCGCGCTGCTGGCAGGCGGTTCGCTGGCGGTCACGGCCACGAGTTACTATCTGGCGGCCTACTTCGCCACGATCCTGGCTGCCTTCGGGGTTGTCTCCGTTCTGTCCTCGCCCGAACGCGAGGCGGATGATATCTCCGACTTCCGGGCACTGTACTGGAAGCGGCCGCTGCTGGCCGTTGTCTTTACCGTGAGTCTGCTCTCCCTGGCCGGAATCCCTCTGACGGCCGGCTTTATCGGGAAGTTCTATCTGGCAGCGGCGGGTGTGGAGCAAGCCGTCTACTGGCTGGTCATCTTCCTCATCGTAACGAGCGCCATCGGGCTCTTTTACTACCTGCGGATCATTGTGGCGATGGCGGCGCAGCCCGAGGACGACAGTGAAGGGAAGCAGATGGTGACCTGGAAGGTCTCGGTCCCCGTCAGCGGGGGCCTGGCACTGGCAGGCCTGTTTACGGCCCTCATCTGGCTGGGCGTATACCCGGGATCACTACTCTCCGTCATCCGTCTGTTCACCGGAGGACCCTGAAGAGAAGTGCGAAGTACGAGAAGTACGAGGTGTAAATTGGTGATAAATTGGTGACACGCACCGATCTCGATCGTAAGTTCCCATGAACACAGGATTTTGAAGCCAGTCTGGCACCTGTCTCGAGCATTGCGTTCGCTGAGCCGTTTTTCGGACACTCCGTTTCCGAGTTTTTGACTCTCGCCAAGGTCAGGATCTCGACGGAAAAATCGAGCGTTCCCGGCATCAGTTTATGCCACCGTTCGGAGAAAAAGTACCAGACGTGGGTCGGAATCCTTTGTTCATGGGAACTTACGAACGCAATACGTGCGTGTCACCAAACGTGTCACCAAACGTGCCGCCGGTCAGAGCTCCATCAGCAGACTCTCGGGATTGCTCAGCAGGCCTTTGAGGTGGTTGATGAAGCGGCCGGAATCGGCGCCGTCATTGACCCGATGATCGAAGGCGAGCTGCAGCGGCAGCATCAGGCGGGTGGTGATCCGGGAGTTCTCGAGATCTCCCTCGACGACGGGCTCGAGTTTGGCGCGGGACAATCCGAGGATGGCCACCTCCGGAAAGTTCACCAGCGGTGTGAATGAGGTGCCGCCAATGGCTCCGGCGTTGGTGACGGTAAAGGTGCCTCCCTGCATCTCCTCCCGACGCAGGTCTCCACTTCGCACCCGGTCGACGAGTTCGCTCAGTTCGACCGCCACTTCGAGAACGCTCTTCTGGTTGACGTTCCGGAGTACCGGGACGAAGAGACCCGACTCCGAGGCGACGGCGATGCCGATGTGATAGTAGCGCTTGAGGATGATGCGGCCGCCTTCGGGATCGATGCTCGAGTTGAAGCGGGGAAACTCCTGCAGAGACCGAACCACCGCCTTGGCGACCAGAACGGTCAGAGTCAGTTTGCCTCCCGCCTTTGCGACCTTCTCCTTCTGATGTCGGCGCAGTTTCTCGAGTTGGGTGACATCCACCGCGTCCTGGTGCATCACGTGGGGAATCTCTCTCCACGCGATCGACATGTGGCGGGCCGTCGACCGGCGGATGCTGCGAAGCGGCACGGTCTCCACCTCGCCCCATCGACTGAAGTCGGGCAGCCGGGGAACGTCCGTAGAAAGTGCTCGACCCTTTTGCTTCGGTGTCCCCTCCTCGGAGGGGCGGGACTCGTCGCCGGCCCGGAGTACCTCCTCGGTTGTCACACGTCCCTCGGGTCCCGAGCCGGAGACCTCGTGGAGGTCGACACCCTTTTCACGCGCAACTCTTCGGGTCGCCGGGGAGGCGGGCACCGGTCGCCCTTCCTCATGCTTTGCCCGACCCTGCGTCCGTTCTTTCCGCGTGGGCTTACGCTCGGCGGTTCGCCTGCCGGAAGGCTCTTCTCCTTCGCTCGATTCTCCGGGTTCCTCCCGACTCGTCTCCTCCTTCCGGTCCTGCTCCTCCCCTGCTTCCGCACCTCCCTCGGCCACGTACGTCATCAGGACATCGCCGACGCGCACCTGGTCTCCGTCCGCGACCTTGATGGACTCGATCGTGCCGTCGAATGGGGACGGAATCTCGATCGAGGCCTTGTCGGTCTCGATTTCCAGGACCGGATCGCCCTCCGAAACGGTGTCTCCCTCGGAGACCATGACCTCGAGGATCTCTGCTTCGTGAATCCCTTCACCCGGATCTTCCAGTCTGAACTCTTGCGACATGGTATTCCTAACTCTCAACTCTCGAGGGCCCGTCGGGCGGCATCCACGATGCGATCCCGGCCGGGGAGATAGCTCTGCTCCCGTGCGAAGTAGGGGACATGGACATCGAAGCCGGTGACCCGCTCGATGGGAGCCTCCAGGTAATAGAAGGACTTTTCGATGAGGCGGGCCATGATCTCGGCCCCGGCACCAAAACTGCGGTGGGCTTCATGCACAATGACGACGCGGCCGGTCTTCCTGGCGGACTCGCAGAAATTCCGGTCGTCCATCGGCGCAATGGTCAGAAGATCGATGACTTCAGCGCTGACGCCGTCCTGTTCTGCCAGGAACTCGGCGGCTTCCAGTGTGCGATGAAGCATCGCGCCGTAACTGATCATCGTCAGGTCGTCACCCTCACGGACGGTTTCCGATTGGCCGATTGGATAGGTCTCTTCGTCGTCGGGGACTTCCTCCCGAAAGGCGCGGTAGACGGCTTTCGGTTCGAAGAAAACCACCGGGTCGGGATCGCGAATCGCAGCGACCAACAGTGCCCGCGCTTTCCTCGGACCCGACGGTATCACCATCTTCAGGCCGGGAGTATGGGCGTAGTAGACCTCCTTGCTCTCGGAGTGATGTTCGAGGGCCCGGACGCCGGCACCGTACGGCATTCGGACGACCATGGGAACCTGGAACCGGCCTTGGCTTCGGCGGCGAAGACGCGAGGCGTGCGACTCGATCTGATGGAATCCGAGGTAGCTGAAGCCTGAAAACTGCATCTCGCAGACCGGACGCAGACCAAAGACGGCCATTCCGACCGAGCAGCCGGCGATCAGGGACTCGGCGAGCGGCGTGTCGATAACCCTCTCCGGACCGAACTCGTCGATCAGACCTTCCGTGACACGAAAGACGCCGCCGTCGACGCCGACATCCTCGCCGAGAACGATGACGCCGTCATCATTGCGCATCTCCTGCCGAAGGGCCAGCCGAATCGCCTCGATCATCGTCAACTCGGCCATACTCAGTCTCCCTCCGTTCTTTGTAGAAAGCGTGCGAAGGCGTCTTGCTGCTCCTGCACGTAGGGAGGAAGTTCCTCCAGAAGATGATTGAACATCGCCAGCGGGTCCGTCAGCTCCTTCATCTCTTCTCGGGCCTTCTCCCAGGCCTGATCGATTTGCTGAGCCGCCTCTTCCTCGTCGGACTGGATGGCCTCATCGTCGATCACTTCGCGTGCCCGAAGATATTTCCGGAGCCGGGTGAGCGGCTCCCGTTCCTCCCATTGGTCCACTTCCTCCTGGGATCGGTACTTCGTCGGGTCGTCGGCCGTCGTATGGACCGAGAGGCGGTATGTCACGCACTCGATGAGCGTCGGCCCACCGCCGGAGCGTGCGCGCTCGACTGCCTCGCGCGTGACTGCGCGGACGGCCAGGATATCGTTGCCGTCGACCTGAATGCCCGGAAAACCATAGGCGATGGCCTTCTGGGCGAGCGTTTTCGATTTCGTCTGCTTCTCCCTCGGCAACGAGATCGCATACTGGTTGTTCTGGCAGACGAAGATCACGGGCAGTCCGACGACCCCGGCGAAATTCAGAGCTTCGTGGAAGTCGCCTTCCGAGGTCGCTCCATCACCGAAATAGGTCAGGACGACCCGCTCTTTTTCGCGGTACTTGATTCCGTAGGCGATGCCGACCGCGTGAAGGATCTGTGTGGCGACCGGGATGGCGATGGGGAGGTCGTTTTGTCCTTCCGGGATCCTTCCCCCCTCGTCGTAGCCCGCGTTGAACAGAAGAATGCTGGTCAGTGAGGCTCCACGCCAGATCATCGCGGCCGTCTCGCGGAAAGCCGGCACCATCCAGTCATCTTCCTCCAGGCAGGAAACGGACCCGATCTGGGCGGCCTCCTGGCCACGTACCGGGGCGAAGGTCCCGATTTTCCCCTCCCGCTGCAATCGCAGCAGGCGTTCGTCGAAACGCCGGCTGAGCACCATCTTGCGGTGAAAGTCGCGCAGCAGATCATCCGGAAGATCGGGTTCGAGGTCCTTGTCGACCTGCCCGTTCTCATCGAGGATCGATACGTGCTCGACGGGGTCTGGAGTGTCGACCTGATTTCTTGGCATGGGTAAGTCCTGTTCCTGCGGATCCGCCTGGCGCCGGGGTAACGGGCTAGCGTCCGTAGAGTCCGACGAGTTCTGCCTGAGCCAGCGTGTGATCCCGGATGGCGTCTAAGACAGCTTGCTTGGACGCGCCCGGATCCAGGCCGGTGGGAGCCCCGACTGCGTAGAGTCGGAACGAATAGTGGTGAGGCTTACCCCGTGGCGGCGCCGGTCCTCCGTACCCGATATTGCCAAAATCATTGCGACCCTGCTTGCCGACACCCGCCACAACGTCTTCGGCGGGCATCCCCTCTTCAAGGTTTGTGTTCTGAGGAGAAACGTCGTAGAGGATCCAGTGATCCCAGGTCCCCGATGGTGCGTCCGGGTCATCACAGATCAACACGAGGCCCTGCGTACCTTCCGGTACTCCTTCCCAGCTCAGCGGAGGAGAAAGATCTTCACCGTCGCCTGTGTATTCGCGTGGAATTCTCTCCTGATCTTCGAACGCGCTGCTGGTCAGAGTCAATGCCATAAAGGCCTCCTTTCACAAGACGGTTTCCTGCAGTTTGATGCAGGCTTCGAGACAGGTTATCGCAGGAGGCGCATGCCCGGGTATCGGGAAAACCATTAGTTTGAGAGGAGGCGGGTGAGATCTTCGATTTTAGATTTCCGAATCTGGATTTCGGAGTAGGGAAGGCGAGGGAGAGATGCGGTCTGACGCGTCTCGAACTCCGGGATCCGGCCGAAAGGAGAACGCTCTGGAGACCGCCCGATGGACCCTGAGCGCGCGCTCCCGGTTTCCGGGATCTTGCACCCCCCGTTCTCCCGTCCCCCGTCCTCCTCTTCTACCCCCCCCCCGAGGCACCGAAGCCCGAACGCCGCTCAGCGCAGCTTGAGCCGAACCGTGTCTTTGCGGTGCAAGATACTCGGGAATGCCTTGAAGAGTCCGTAGCGTGCCAGGCCCGCGAGCAGACCACCCCCGATGATCAGAATCAGCAGGGTTCCCGTTCCCAGAATGGCGCTCGTGACAGTTCCCACGTAGGCCATCACGCCATGATCGTCCGACGGCGGTCCTTTCTTCTTGATCCATTTGATCGTGGGTTTGTATTGGAGGTCCCCGAGGACCTTTCGGGCCTGTTCTTCCGGGCCAATGAAAATGCCGATGAGGACACCGGCACGTTTCATGTAGATGCCTTCGTCGGAGAAATAGGACGTCAGGCGGTCCTGCATCCGAATCAGGTACTGGTCGGCCAGCGACGTCGTCGGATAACCGACCACGAACAGCGGATGATCGTCGGGCAGGTAACGCGCCGTGGCGATCTCGATCCGATCCGAGAGCCCGATCTCTTTGAGAAGGGGGTCGGGAAATGCCGGATCCTGTGAAAGGGACCCGGCGCCAAGGTAGAAACGGACGCTTCCCGGCAGGCGGTCCTGCTCGGGAAGGTGGGACACGGAAACCGGCAGGAGGTTCTCCAGATCGATCGCCTTGGCGACATCCTTCACGAAGTCGGAGAAGACAGGCTCTTCGAGCGTTCCCTCTGCCGGGAGGACGTGGAACAGGAAGTTTCCCCTCCAGAAGACGGCCTCGCTCGGCGAGAACCGGTTGCCGAGGGGAAGCTCGAGAGAAGACCAGTCTCCGGCCTGTGGGGAGTGGGCCGCATCGTTGAAGAGCGCATAGGCGCCGATCGAAGAGTTCGTCTCGAACACCCGGCCGACCATCGTCGCCTTGCCGGAGCGTCGGAGCTTCCAGGATGAGAACGACGTCAAACCGGATTCTTCGAGCAGGTCCGCGGAAAAGAGGCCGTGGGGCGCCTCCGATGGTTCCTTCACGCGCTGCTGCAGCTCGAGTTGGAATCCGGGGAGTTCGGAGGCGTATCGCTCGAAGGCCGCCTGCGCTGAAACGAGCCCGCTCGGGGCGCCAAGAGAGAACAGCAAGGAGGACAGGAAGGCTAATGCGCTTGTTTTCATGATCGTGCGATACCTGGGGCGGCTATCGCCCCGAAACCGAAGCAGCCTGCTGCGTGTCGGCGGGATTTCCGAGGGACCGAAAATAGGCTTCAATGCCTTTGTAAATCGCCTCCGCAACCTCGCGGTAGGCGGCATCCGTTTTATAGAATCTTTCATCCACAGGATTACTGATAAAGCCGATCTCGGTCAAGATACTGGGCATGTTGGATCCAATCAGGACGATGAAGGGGGCTTGCCGGATGCCCCGGTCTTTCTGCTTGTGACCGTTCAGGGAAAGACCCGTGATCAGCTGGTGCTGGACTGCCTGGGCGAGATCTCGGGATTCCTGGTTGTAGTCCCCCAAAGCAATCTTCCGCAACAGATCCTCGAGATCCCGGATATTGCGCTGTGCCGTCGCATTTTCACGGCTGGCGACCTCGATCTCGGAGGCGTCGGTGGCAAAGTCGAGCACGTAGGTTTCGACTCCCGAAGCCCGGCGGTTTCGACTCGCGTTGGCGTGGATCGAGATGAAAAGATCCGCACCCTTCTCGTTGGCAATCGCGGTACGCTCCTCGAGAGGGATGAAGCGGTCCGTGTCACGCGTCAGGATCACGTCGGTCCCGAGTTTCTCCACGAGGAGATTCCGTAGCGCCAGTGCCACTTTCAGCACCACGTCCTTCTCGCGCAGTCCGCTCGGACCGATCGTTCCCGTGTCCTTTCCTCCGTGACCCGGATCGATGACGACCCGACCCACCTTCAGGCCGAGCGTTCGCGTGAGGGTCCAGTTCCCCTGAATCGTCGGAGAGGCAGCGGCAACCTGTCCCGGCTCCGGACCGGCGGGTAGTGTGTCGTCCACGTCGTCCAGCGGAGCGGGCTCGGAAGCCGGCGGCTCTGTTTGGGCCGCCTGTCCGGCGGCGTTCGGCGACGGCTTCGGTTTGCCCTGCGTGTCGATCACGATCCTGTACGGATCGTAGAGGGCAAAGACGGTGTGCTGGCTGATCTGGTCGAAATCGAGTACGACGCGTACCACATTCGGGCGGTTCTCGGCGACGCGGATCTTCCGGATGAACAGCCCGTTGACATCGTAAGACTGGTTCGAGATGTGGGAGTCGACGACGGCGTTGTTCAGGTCGAAGTAGAGTCGGTCCGGATTGGAGAGAACCTGTTTTTCGAAGGTCACCTCACGGTCGAGCTGCAGCACCACCCTCGTGTAGTCTTCATTCGACCAGTAACGGACCTCGGTAAGCGTGGCCAGATCCTCGTCGGCGTCGGACGTGGTATCCCGGTGTGCCGGTGCGACCGGCGACGTCGTCGGGGCGGACGTGGCCGGCACGGACGCCTGCAGCGCCGCCGCGCGATCGAGTGACGCCTTCCGGTAGTGGGTCGTTGGGTATTCCCGCGCGACGAACAAGTAGTAGTAGACGGCACGATCCCGATAGAGCGATCGGCCGAAACGATCGGCCATCTCGTCATAAAGGGTTGCTATCGTGTAAAGAGAGTCGTCCGCACCGCCGTAGGTAGGATCTCGATCGATGACGGCACGATAGAGTCGAATACTCTGCTGGTACTGCTTAAGCGTCCGCGATCTTCGCGGCTGCTCCGTCAGCCACTCGTGATACTCGGTGGCCTTGCGGAAAGCTTCGCGGGCGGCCTCCCGGTCCCTGGCCAGAACAGGGACGATCAGAAATGCGATCAGCCCATACAGGACCAGCGCACGACTCCCGAGGCGGATTTTCACTTTCTGCATGCGAGCACAAGCTTGAACTGACGCCAAAATCGACCCCTCTCAGTATAAGGGAAGAGGGTGTCATGAGGCTGGGAGACTCGCAACGGCACCCTGCGCGATGCCCGCAGGAGCCGGTCAACGCATCGACGCACGGGTCTGCGCGGCCGTCTTTTCACGCTCGGCAACGGGCGTATTGGTCAGGATGACCTGGCCGTCCGGGGTCACCATCCGGACGATTCGTTGGGGCCGGCGCACCGGCTTGGGATCCAGGGTATCGTGTCCGAAGATGGATTTTACGCGCGACACGTACTCCCGGGTTTCCGAATAGGGCGGAATCCCGTCGTGCCTCCGAACGGCGTTCTCACCGGCATTGTAGGCGGCCAGGACGAGATCCAGGTTCCGATCGAACGAGTCGGTCAGGTGGCTGAGGAACTTGACTCCACCTTCGATGTTCTCTGCTGGATCGAAGACGTCCAGGACGCCGTAGCGTCGTACCGTGTCGGGGTGAAGCTGCATGAGCCCTTTACAGTTCTTGGACGAGACGGCTTTCGGGTCGAAGTTGCTCTCCACGCGGATGATGGCGCTGACCAGATCCGGATCGACGCCATACTGCTTCGCATAGCTCGTGATCAGCGGAGCGAAGTTGGCATGTCCGGCGCCCCCGGCGGAAGGTTCGGGGTCGGCAGTCGCCCGTCGGCTCGTACCGAGGTTGGTCAGCACCTTGACGCCGCGCTCGTCGACGTACGAGTAGAAGCCGCCTGCACGCAGTGAACTGCTACTGAGTATCGCCAAGACCAGGACCAGCGCCTTCATTCTCGATGCTATGATGCGGCGAGTACCCGGAAAGTCTGAGTGACCGGGAACACACGGACGTCGAATCCACGGCGACGGGTCCGGACCGGACTTGGCGGCGATGCCGCCGGCCGATCGTCCCGCTCGATCGAGAATGCTCATCGCCCCTATTGGAGTGCCTCCTCCACTAAGCTGTAAACCGACTCGAGCGCCTCGGAGAGAGCCTCCGGTTTGCGGCCGCCCGCTTCCGCGATCTCCGACTTGCCGCCTCCGCCGCCACCAAGCATGCGGGCGACGGGCCGGATCAATTCGTTCGCCCGGAGCCGGTCGGTGATGTCGGGACTGACCATGACCACCAGGTTGACCTTCTCCCCGTCCGGCGTTCCCAGGACCACCACTCCACTGCGGAGCTTGTTCAGGAGCTGGTCGGCCAGCTGTCGAAGGCCGTTGCGGTCGAGATGTTCGACCTGCCGCGCAAGGACCTTGATGCCGTCGATCTCCCGGACGGACTGTTCGTCGGACGTGGTCGCCCTGTGCGCAAGCTGGAGGCGAAGTCGTTCGATTTCCCGGTTCGAGTCCTTGAGCTCGGAGGCCAGCCTGCCCACGGTTTCCGTCAAGTTCTCCCGGCGGACGTTGAGACGCTCCTGGATCTGGTCAAGCGTCCGTTCGTCGCGAAGGAAGCGCTGCACGGCCGCTTCGCCCGTGATGGCCTCGATCCTCCGGACGCCGGCCGAGATGCTGCTCTCAGACACGATTTTGAACAGGGAGATGTCCCCCGTGCGGTCGACGTGTGTACCTCCGCAGAGTTCCTTGCTGTAACCGGGTACCGACACGACACGGACGTGCTGATCGTACTTCTCGCCGAACAGTGCGGTGGCGCCGGCCTTGATGGCTTCGTCCAGGTCCTTGACCTCCGTGTGCACGCCGAGGTTCTCACGGATCTTCTCATTGACCCGGGTTTCGATTTGTTCGATTTCCCAGGGAGAGAGGGCCTTGTAGTGGGTGAAGTCGAAGCGAAGTCGATCGGGCGCGACCAGGGAACCGGCCTGTTTGACGTGATCGCCGAGCACCTCGCGAAGCGCCGCCTGCAGGAGATGGGTCGCCGTGTGATTGTTCATCGTGGAGAGGCGCCGCCGGACATCGATCGTGGCGGCGACCTTGTCGCCGACGTTCAGATCTCCATGCTGCACCCGGACGCGATGGAGGCGCAGGCTCCCGAGCGGCCGATAGGTGTCGAGTACCTCGGCTCGAGCGGTCTCCGTCTCGATGATGCCGCGATCGCCGATCTGCCCACCGGCTTCCGCATAGAAAGGGGAGCGGTCCAGCACGACCTCACCCTCCTCTCCTTCCTTCAATCGGTCGACCTCGTGCTCATCTCGAACCAGTCCGATGACCAAACCGCAAACCTCCGTGAAATCCGCATAGCCGGTGAACTCGGTATGGAGGTCCCGATCGGCCAGGGCACGATCGACGGGACGCACCTGGCTCTCGCCTCCCTTCCAGCTGGCCCGGGCGCGTTGACGCTGTTTTTCGAGCTCCGCCTCGAAACCTTCTCGGTCTACCGAAAAGCCCTTTTCCTCGGCGATTTCCGCTGCAAGGTCGAAGGGGAAGCCGTAGGTGTCGTACAGCCGGAAAAGTTCGCCGCCGGGAACCTTTCGATCACCGGTCGATCCAACTTCCCGGAACAGTTCCTCGAGCAGGCGAAGGCCATGACTCAGTGTGGCACTGAACTTTTCCTCTTCGTTTTTGACGATCCGCGCTGCGTATTCACGACTCTGCAGCAATTCGGGATAGGCCGTCGCCATGAGTTCGCCGACCAGCGAAGTCAGCGTGAAGATGAAAGGCTTCTCCTGTCCGAGCATCTTCGCGTGCCGGATGGCCCGACGAAGGATCTTGCGCAGCACGTAACCGCGGCCCTCGTTGCCGGGTACGATCCCGTCGTCGATCAGGAACATCGCGGCACGGCTGTGGTCGGCCAGGATGCGGAGGCCCGTGTCCTGCTCCGGATCGAGGCCATACGTGATGCAGGTCAGGCGCGAGGCCTCCTCGATGATGGGGCGAAACAGGTCGGTCTCATAGTTGCTCGCGACACCCTGCAGCACAGCACAGATCCGCTCCAGGCCCATTCCCGTGTCGATGGAAGGAGAGGGAAGGGGAGTCATCTTGCCCGAGCTGTCGCGATTGAACTGCATGAAGACCAGATTCCAAATCTCGACGAATCGATCCGACTCCTCACCGAACGGTGTCGACGTGTCCCCGATCCTCTCGCCCAGGTCGAAATGAAGTTCCGAGCAGGGGCCACAGGGTCCCGTGTCGCCCATCGCCCAGAAATTCTCCTTCTCCCCACAGCGGAACAGACGTTCTGCCCCAATTCCGATATCGTCGTGCCAGATATCGTAGGCCTCGTCGTCCTCTTCGAAGACCGTCACGATCAGATCCTCGGCCGCAATTCCGTAGACTTCGGTGCAAAGCTGCCAGGCAAATCCGATGGCATCCTTCTTGAAGTAGTCGCCGAAGGAAAAATTGCCGAGCATTTCGAAGAAGGTATGGTGCCGGGGCGTGCGGCCGACGCTCTCGAGGTCGTTGTGTTTGCCGCTGACGCGCATGCACTTCTGGCTGCTCGTCGCTCGTCGGTATTCCCGCTTCTCGCGGCCCAGGAACACGTCCTTGAACTGGTTCATGCCTGCGTTGGCGAACAGCAGCGTCGGATCGTTCTTGGGCACCAGCGATCCGCTCTTGACGCGCTTATGGCCCTGCTGCTCGAAAAACTGCAGGAAGGTCTCTCTGATTTCGTTTGCAGTCTTCATTCACTACCACTCGATCTGTCTGAAGCAGCCGGACAGTTCCGTTCGCACCATGGCGGGGGGATAACCCATCCGCAGACAATGGTCGTACAGCTTCTTCAGATCCGAAGCGTTCTGGGGGGTTCCCCTCACCTTCATCCAGGAGGCCGTCACCAGACGCAAACTCTCTTCTTCGGCCGACTCTTCGTCGAGACGACGAAGCGCAAGCTCGATCATTCTAGCACCCAGCCCAACCCTCTTTAAGTCGCGGGCAATGCGGAGGTTGCCCCAGTGTTTGAGCCGCCTGCACGAACCGGCGCGCTGGACCGCGTAATCCTGATCGTTGAGATATCCCTGGTCTTCCAGGTGTTGCAGGACTTCGTCGACCGCGGAACGGTCACCGGACCGTGTCAGCTTGCGGCGCAGCTCTTCGCGGCTGTGGGCGCGGTGCCCGAGCATGCGCAGAGCGCGGTGGTACAGCGTACGATTCACACGAGTTCGGAGGAACTGACGATGCCCTGGATCCGCAGCCGCAGGTCCTCGGGTTGGGTCGCGTAGCGCAGCGCATCTTCCTTGGTGATCAGCCCGTCTTTGTAATGCTGGAAGATCGACTGATCGAAGGTCTGCATTTTGTATTGGGTGAAACCGGTCTGCATGGCCTGGCGAATTTCCTTGATCCGCTCGGGCTGTAGTATCAGTGAGGAGACCAGGTCCGTATTGCGCAGCACTTCGACGGCCGGTAGCCGCTTCTGATTGACCGAACTGCGAATCAGACGCATCGAGACGACGGCATTGAGAGACGCAGCCAGCTGGAGTCGGATGTCCTGCTGCTGGGCGACGGGGAAGAGCGCGATGACGCGGTCGACGGTCGCGATGGCGTCGGTCGTATGCAGAGTGCTCAAGACGAGATGGCCCGTCTGGGCCGCTTGCAGCGCGATCAGCACAGTCTCCTGGTCGCGCATCTCACCGACCATGATCACATCCGGATCCTGGCGCATCGCGGCCCGAAGAGCCGCGGCGAACGAGGTCGTGTCGTTCGACGTCTCTCGCTGGGAGATGATCGATTTGATGTCCTCCATCAGGAACTCGATCGGATCCTCGATCGTGATGATGTTCGCGGCGGTCGTTTCATTGATGTACCGGATCATGGCCGCCAGGGTCGTGGACTTGCCGCTGCCGGTGATCCCCGTGATCAGGACAAGACCGCGCTGGCTGTCGGCGATGTCCTTGAGGACCGGGGGCAAATTCAGTCCGTCGATCTTCGGGATTTCCGTGGGGATGAGTCGTAGTGCCATCGCCAGCGTACCCCGCTGCTGAAAGACCGCCAGACGAAAGCGTCCGAGTCCTTCCAGGCCGAAAGAAAGATCAACTTCGGACCGCTCGGCAAGAATTTCCCTCTGGCGGGCAGTCAGGATCTCCTTGACGAGCTGGACCGGATCGTCCTTGCGCAAGGGCTCGAAGGCGGTGTAAGGAGTCAGCCGCCCCTCGATCCGAAGGTGAGGATAATTGCCGACTTTCAGATGGACGTCCGAGGCGCCCACCTTGACGGCATGCCGAATCAGTTTGCCGAGATCGATCATGGGAACGCTGTGCCTGCCTGCAGTTGCGGCTGTCCGAAGCCTGGGTTCACGATTTGAAGAGTGTCCGTCAGACCTCGCGCCCCACGGGACGCTCGGAATAGACCGGCGTCATCCAGTTGAAGCGGTCGTCGACGGACCCTTCGACATATTCGAAGAAAATCTGTTGCAGCCTGGCGGTGACGGGTCCACGCGTACCAGAGCCGACCGGGACGTGATCGATGGAACGCACCGGAGTGATCTCGGCGGCGGTGCCGGTCATGAAAACCTCATCAGCGAGGTAGAGCATTTCCCTGGGAATCTGCTGTTCGACGACTTCGAGCCCGATCTCCCGCGCGAAAGTCAAGACGATGTCCCGCGTAATGCCGGGCAGAATGGCATTCGCGACGGGGGGCGTCCACAGCTTGTCCCGCCAGTAGATGAAGACATTCTCTCCGCTACCCTCGCTGAGGAAACCCTGCGTGTCGAGGGCGATGCCTTCCGAGTAGCCATCGATCACGGCTTCCATCTTGACGAGGCTGCTGCTCAGGTAGTTGCCTCCCGCCTTCGCCATCGTCGGAAACGTGTCGGGCGCGGACCGTCGCCAGCTCGAGATGCAGACGTCGACACCGCTCTCGATCGCCTCGTCACCGAGGTACTTGCCCCATTCCCAAGTCATCACGTAGCACTCGACCGGGTTCTTCAGCGGATTGACGCCGGCGGGCCCGACGCCGCGAAAGGCCAACGGTCGGATATAGCAGTGCTCGAGGTTGTTGGCTCGAATCGTCTCGAGGCTCGCGGCCTGAAGCTCGTCGACATCGTAGGGGATCGCCATACGATAGATCTTGGCCGAGTCGTGCAGGCGCCGCATGTGATCCTGCAGTCGAAGGACTTCCGAACCACGCCGTGTCTTGTAGCAGCGAATCCCCTCGAAAACACTCGTTCCATAATGCAGGGCATGGGCGAGAACATGAACCGTCGCATCTTCCCATGCGATCATCTTGCCGTTGTGCCAGATTACGCTCGCTTTGACCATGCGGTCAGAATAGGCTCGGGGGTCCACGGAAGTCAATGACTACGAGTCTTTGGGAGCGTAGTAGCCCTTCTTGTAGCGGACCTTGAGACCCCGCTTCTCGGCATCCTTGATCTTGACGTCGATGCGTCGCCAGGCGCCGTCGTGGGTCGTCTGGGTGGAGATGTAGGCCAGCTGATACTGGTTCTTGAGCTCGAAGGCGATCGACTCGAAGGCCGGATTGAGCTCCTCGACCGACTGAGGGAAGAAAGCCTTGCCGCCCGTGACCTCTGCAATCTGCTGGATCTCCCGCTCGACCTTGGCGCGTTGGGATTTGAACAATCCGAAGAAGCCCTGGTCGTCGCTGAGATCCTTGTCCAGAAAAGCCACGATGAAGACCTGCGTGTCCATTTCCTGGACCTTTTGGAGCAGCTCCTTCTGTTTGTAGAAGCTGTCTTTGTCTTCCCCGTCGGTGAAGACGAGGACGACCTTCTTCGGTTCGTTTCCCCTGCGCGCCTTGTCGACGGCGAGGTAAACGGCATCGTACAAAGCGGTGCCCCCCCGCACGACGACGTTGGAGATGGCATCCCGAATGTCCTCAACGTCCTTGGTGAAGTCTTCCTCCAGGACGGCCTCATCGTCGAAACGGATGAAGAAGAGCTCGTTTTCCGGGTTGTTGTGCGACAGGAACAGATCGATCGCCTTCTCGACGGTCGGCATCTTGCTGCGCATGCTGCCGCTGGAATCGAGGACGATGCCGATCGTGGAAGGAACCTCGGTCCGCTGGAAGCTCGTCAGGGTCTGGGGAATGCGGTCCTCGAGCACCGTGAAGTCGTCCTTGGTCAGGCCAGGAACGAGCTGGCCCTGCTCGTCATAGACGGCGGCGTAGACGACGACCTGTTCGACTTCGGCACTGAATCGGGGGGACTTGGAAGTCTGTGAATCCTGGCCGGCGAGGACAGCGGCGAAAGCAGCCAGCGCCGCCAGGATAACCAAAAGCTTCTTCAAGGAAATCTCCGCACCTTTCGCACGGACTACTGTCGGGGTGCGTAATACCCCTCACGTGCCCGCACGGACAGTTTGGGGAGACCCTCCGGCGGATCGAGCTTCACCTGCAGTTTGCGCCATTCGCCGTTGAAGTTTCGATCGAGCGGCACGTATCCGAGCACGTACTGATTGCGCAGCTCGGTATGAATCAGATCCACGAAGTAGTCCAGCTGTTTGAAATTATGGGGGAAGAAAGCACGACCGCCCGTGAGTCGCACGATGTCATTGATGATCTGCCGCCCATACCCGAGCTCTCCCCGCTCTCCGATGACATAGATCTGCGTGTCCGACTCCTTGACGTAATCCTTGACTTCGCCGTACGTGTAACGGCTCGTGTTGTCTTCACCATCGGTGATGACGATGAGAGCCTTCTTGTCGTTTCTGGCCTGTCCCATCTTCTCGAGGCCGAGATAGATGGCGTCGAACAGCGCCGTTCGCCCTTTTGGATTGGCGATCGATATGTCGTTGCGCAAGTTGCCGCTCTCGGATGTGAAATCCTGCAGCAGGGTACTTTGTTCATTGAAACCAACAAGAAAATATTCGTCGGCCGGATCACCCTGGTCGAGAAATCGTGCGACTGAAGTCCGGGCGCTCAGGATGTTGTCTCCCATCGAACCGCTCGTATCGAGGATGATCCCGACGCTGATCGGAGCCTTCTCGTTTGAAAAGTGTGTGATCGTCTGTTCCACCTTGTTCTCGTAAACCTTGAAGTACTGCTGTTCGAGCCCGACCACATACCGATTGAGCGGATCGGTGACCGTGACCCGCACCAGAACGGTCGGGACCTCGACGGTGAAACGGGGCGGCAGTTGCGGCCGATCCTGGGCGAAAGAGAATCCGCAAAAGAGAACCAGGGTGATGAGCGAGGGAGTATGAAGTCTTCCCATCAGTAAATTCCATTGTACCTCAGGAATGGGAGGTTCAATGGGACGAGTTGGAATCGGGAACCTCGAAATCTCCGGTAAGAACTCAGGAGCCGGTCGGAGCGGGCTCTCCAGGGATCGACGTCGACCGATCAATCCCGGTCTTCGACCTCCTGGAAATAGCCGGGTGGAACCAGTACGTCGCGGGCCTTGCTGCCCTCCGAAGGGCCGATCAACCCTTCATGCTCCATCATGTCGAGGAGGCGGGCCGCCCGGCCGTAACCGATGCGGAAACGACGCTGGAGCAGGGAGGTGGACGCCTTGCGGGTCTCGACGACGAAATGTGAGGCCTCCTGATAGAGCGCGTCCTCGAGATCGCCGATATCGACAAGCGCACTGTCCGACTCCTCCTCTTCTCCGATGAGGATCTCCTCCTGATAGTCGGGCTCCCCCTGTTCGCGGAGGAATCGGACCACGCGGCCGATTTCCTTCTCGCTGATGTAGGCTCCGTGGACGCGGACGAGGCGAGCCGTCTCAGGCGACAGGAACAACATGTCACCCATCCCGAGCAGCTGTTCCGCTCCGTTGGCGTCGAGAATGGTGCGGCTATCGATTTTCGATGAAACCCGGAAGGAGATCCGGGAAGGGAAGTTCGCCTTGATCAAACCCGTGATCACGTCGACCGAGGGGCGCTGAGTGGCCAGAATCAGGTGAATTCCAACGGCCCGCGCCATCTGTGCAAGACGTGTCACGGCGATCTCCACGTCCTTTCCTGCCGTCATCATCAGGTCGGCCAGTTCGTCGACGAGGATGACGATATTCGGCAGGGGCCTCATCTCCTCTTCGTCCTCGTCGGAGGTGCCGGTACCCTCACGGACGAAGGCATTGTACTGGGCGATGTTGCGCACACCCTGCTGGGCCAAAATCTTATAGCGGTTTTCCATCTCGCGCACAGCCCAGTTCAGGGCATTCGCCGCCTTCTTCGGGTCGGTGACGATGGGCGTCAACAGATGAGGGATATCTTCATACAGGCCCAGCTCGAGGCGCTTCGGGTCAACCATGATGAACCGGACGTCGTTGGGTCCCGCCTTGAAGAGGATGGAGCAGACCATGCAGTTCAAGCCCACACTCTTTCCAGAACCGGTCGAGCCGGCGATCAACAGGTGCGGCATACGGGCCAGATCGACCACGGAAGTGGCACCATTGATGAACTGACCGAGCGCGAGGGTCAGCGAAGACTGGGCTCGCTGGAATTCACCGGATGCCAGGATCTCTTTGAGATAGATAATGCGCCGCTTGATGTTGGGCACCTCGATGCCCACGGTGTTCTTGCCGGGAATCCGATCGATCCGTATCGACTCTGCACGCAGGGCGAGACAGAGATCATCCGACAGATTGGTGACGCGGCTGTATTTCACACCGGGATCGGGCTTGAATTCGAAGGTCGTCACGACCGGGCCGGGTTGGATCTGATGCACCTGGCCGAGGACTCCGAACTCTGCGCTTTTGGTCGTCAGCTTATGGGCCCGCTCGACCAATTCCTTTTCGTCGTACTCCAGGCTGTCCGGGGGGTCCTGGAGAAAGTCGAGCGACGGGAACTGATAGTTTCTTTCGGTCGGTACCCGCGCGGTGCGTGATTCCGCGTCCTCCGGCGGTGCCTCCGGCGTGGAAGGAGGCGTGCGCAGGACCGGTGTGTGAAAATTGTCGGTCGGCCCGGTGTCCGTGGTGTCCTGCGCCAGGGGACCGCGGGATCTTCCAATCTTCGTAGCGGGAGATCCTCCGAAGCCGACCTGGCGAGGGACGGTCTGGGCCACGAGTTGACGCTCTT
The DNA here is from genome assembly GCA_963823995.1 of uncultured Acidobacteriota bacterium. GTDB lineage: Bacteria > Acidobacteriota > UBA6911 > RPQK01 > JAPXNP01 > JARRKC01. Next base: position 264,996 of record CAWGNQ010000005.1, on the reverse strand, counting down.
CTTTGCGCTTCTCTTTGAAAGCCCGGCGGTCCCTGCGCCGTTCCCGCCAGTTCCTCCATCGGCTCCTCAGATTTAGCCAGCCCGGTATCCTTCTCCCGCTCAGCCAGTTCAGAATCCCTTCGATCGAGAACCGCGTCGTCAGCATCAGAGAGAGCAGGAGCAGGGCGGCGAGGACCACGATCGCACCGGAGCGGTTGAACCAGCCGACCACGAGGCGGGAACCGAGGATGCCCAGGACACCGCCCGCTCGAAAATCGAGCCATTCCGGTATGGCCGGCTCGATCAGAGCCAGACCGCAGCAGAGGCTGAAAACGACGCCGACGAATCCGAGTGTCTTCAGCCACGGATACTCGATATTTCGGCCAAGCAGTTTCTTTGCTCCGACGAGCAGAAGTGGGAGCGGGAGAATGATCGCGCTCAGCCCCAGTGTCTGGAAGAGGACGTCGGCCACCCAGGCTCCGACCGGACCGGCCAGGTTCTGGACTCCCTTCCAGGGTGAAGAAACGTCGAAAGAGGGATCGAGACTGCGGTAGCTGAACATCGACAGATACAGCAGAAACGTCAGGGCCAGGTAGACCAGTCCGCCCATTTCACGGGCTTTTTTCTTGGGATGGACCGACATGCTCGTCTTCTCTCGTTCTCGCGCCGGCGGACGACCGGGGGGCCAGAATACCAGAAAGGACGGACGTAGCCGCAGGAACGTCGAGTCAGACTTCGAAGGTCAGCGAGAGGATCACCGGACGTTTCCCGGTTCGTTTTCGGAGCAGCCGGCGCAGGTCCTTGCGGAGGATCTCGTTGAAGATCTCCTCGTCCTGCTTCTGCTCGAGCGGGGTTTCGGCAACCAGCGACGCAATGCGACTCCGGGTCTCCTCCAACAACGCTTCCGATTCCTCCATGTGGACAAAGCCGCGCGAGACGATTTCCGGTTCCTCCATGAGCCGGCCACTCGCTCGGTCCATCTGGAGGATCACCATGACGAAACCATCCTCCGATAGATAGCGCCGCTCCCGCAGGACGTTCTCGTGGACTTCTTCGAGGGCCCCCTCATCGATGAACCGCCGGCCGACAGGGACCTTGTCGGCCACTTCCATCGACTCGGGACCGATCCGAAGGACGTCGCCATTCTCAATAATGGCGCACGATTCGGCCGGGATTCCCTGATCCTGAGCAATCCAGAAGTTGCTCTTGAGCTGGCGGTATTCGCCATGAATCGGGACGAAGAACTTCGGCCGAACGAGGTTGATGAGCAGCTTGACGTCGTCCCGATAGCCGTGTCCCGACACGTGGACAAGAGAGTGACTCGAATCGTAGACCCGGGCCCCCCGCCGGAAGAAATGGTTGATCAGGCGGGCAATCGACATCTCGTTTCCGGGGATGATCCGGGTCGACAGGATAACGGTGTCCTCCGGCTCCACCCGGAGTCCCTTGACCTGGTCGACAGCCAGCCGACTGAGCGCCGACATCGGCTCCCCCTGGCTGCCGGAAGCCAGGAGCAGCACCCGCTCGGGGGGCAGGCCGGATGCTTCTCCGGGGGTGATCAGCAATTCCGAAGGGACGGACAGATAGCCGAGTTCGCGGGCGATCCGGATGTTGTTGACCATGCTCCGACCGATCGGCACGACCTGTCGATCGAATTCCCGGGCCAGGTCGAGGAAGATCTGGACGCGGTGAATACTGGAAGCGAAGGTGGAAGCGATGATGCGACGGTTGGAGCGTCGAAAGAGGTCCCGCAGCGGTTCGTAGACCGAGAATTCCGAGGGCGCCAGCCCCGACCTCAAGCTGTTCGTGCTGTCGGCAAAAAGGACGAGAACTCCGTCCTCTCCATAGGCCGCCAGCCGGTGCAGGTCCGTGATCTTGCCGTCGATCGGCGTCGGATCGAACTTGAAGTCTCCGCTCCAGATCAGCGTCCCGACCGGAGTATTGATGGCCAGACAGAAGCTGTCCGGAAACGAGTGGGTCACGTGGAGCGGTTCGATCCGCAGGGGGCCGAACTCGAGTATTTCGCGGCTTCGGACGGTATGCAGTCGTGCCAGATGTGCGAGTTTCCGCTCTTTGAGTCGCCCTTCCACGAGGCCGAGCGTCAGGGCGCTGCCATAGATCGGAACGTCGAATTCTTCGAGCAGAAACGAGACGGCTCCGACATGGTCCTCATGACCATGGGTGAGGATCAGGGCGCGAACCTGATCCCGATTTTCCCGGATGAACGAGAGGTCGGGTACGATAACCTCTACTCCCAGGTCGAGGCCTCTCTCACCGCGTGGGAAGGCCATGCCGGCGTCGATGAGTACGATATCGGAACCGCAGCGGACGGCGGTGCAGTTCATGCCGAATTCGCCGAACCCGCCGAGGGGGATCACATCCACGAAGTCATTCATGGCGTTAAGGATAGCATGCTGCTCATGCAGAGAAACTGTTCCAGCGAAACTGTCTCCGGTCGGTCTCGCCGACCGACGCCAGCCCGATGGAGGGCCGCATCGAGGAGGTCGGAATCCCGAACCGAAGGCAGGAGGTTGTTCCACAGGGTCTTCCGGCGGTGGCCGAATGCCCGCTGCACGAGGCTGTCCAGGCGCTCGAACTCGCCTCGATCGACATCCGCTTGACGAGGTTCCAGTTGAAAAACGTGCGAAACGACCTTGGGGCGCGGGCGAAAAGCTCCCGCCGGGATATCGAACCCCCGGGTTCGATGGTAGCGGTACTCGACAAGGACCGTGAGGTACCCATAGTCACCGTTTCCGGGCCCGGCCAGGATGCGCTCGGCGACTTCCTTCTGGGTCGTGAACGTGGCCGATTGAAACCCCACCGTCGATTCGCACGTCCTTCTGATAATGCGGGTCGCAATGTTGTAAGGCAGGTTCCCGACCAGCTTGACTGTCGGACCTGCCCGCGACAATGGGACGTCGGTGACACCGGCCAGGGTCGGCAACGGTCTGGCCCAGTCGATGTCGAGTACGTCCTGCTCCAGCACTGTGAATTGTCCGGTCTGGAGACAGGCCTCGAAGTGGGTCCTCAGATGATCGACGAGACAGGAGTCGTACTCGATTCCGATGACGCGGGCGGCTCGATCGAGAAGAAGGTGAGTCAGTCGGCCGGTGCCGGGGCCTATCTCGATGACCCATTCGGTGGTCTGTGGCGCAGCGAATTCGACGATGCGCCGGCAGTAGCGAGGATCGATGAGAAAGTGCTGCCCGAGCGCCTTCTTGGCCCGGATGGTCTTGTCCAAGATAGGCGGATGGTATCATAAATTATGATTTCATGAGGTTTAGGCTGCTTCACGGAGGAAATGATGAGCGAGTACGTGAAAGAAGTGACGGATCAGAGCTTTGACCAGGAAGTCCTGAAGGCCCAGGTTCCGGTACTGGTCGATTTTTGGGCCGCGTGGTGCGCGCCGTGCCGGATGTTGTCCCCCACGGTCGATCAGGTAGCCCAGGAGTATCAGGGACGGGCCAAGGTCGTGAAGCTGAATGTGGATGACAATGCCGAGACTTCGGCACGCTATAACATCCGCGGTATCCCTACCTTGCTTCTCTTCAAGGAAGGCGAGATCCGGGACCAGATCGTCGGAGCAACGTCGAAGGACCACATCCAGCGCGTGATCGACGCCCAGCTGTAAGTCGTGTCAATGCGTTCGTCCGGAGCCGGCTCCAGCAGCCGTTGGGGCCGGACCGGACGATTCGTCGAGAAAAGCAGGCTGAATGGCGCCCACTGCTTTCCTTTAGGTCGGTTTCCGGCTAAACTCCATCCCCGTTCAACGGAAGTCCATATGTCCAATGCAGTCGTCGTCGGTACGCAATGGGGAGACGAGGGGAAGGGGAAGATCGTCGATCTGCTCTCAGAGCGATTCGACGTCGTCGCGCGGTGTCAGGGCGGCCACAATGCCGGTCACACGGTGATCATCGACGGGCGCAAGTACATCTTGCACCTGATCCCCTCCGGCATCCTTCATCCGCACAAGTTCTGCGTCGTCGGCAACGGTGTCGTCGTCGACCCCTTTGCCTTGATCGAGGAGTTGAAGACCCTCGGGGAATTCGGGGTCGACGGGCGTCTGATGGTCAGTAACCGCTGCCACCTGATCATGCCCTATCACCATGCTATCGAGGCCGCCGAGGAATCCCGTCTCGGCGCCCGGAAGATCGGGACGACGAGCCGGGGCATCGGACCCTGCTATGAGGACAAGATCGCACGACGGGGAATCAGGATCGGGGAGTTGGCGTATCCGGAGCTGTTCGCCCAGCGCGTGACTGACAACGTCGCGATCAAGAACCGGATCCTGGAGAAAGTCTACGGAGTGAAACCGCTCGTCGCAGAGGAAATCATCCAGCGGTATCGTGAAGCGGCGGTGACGGTCCTGCCCTTTGTGGCCGATACGGCGGAGTTCCTCAACCGTTCGATCCGGGAAGGGAAGAGCGTCCTGTTCGAAGGCGCCCAGGGGACGCTGCTGGACATCGATCATGGGACCTACCCCTTTGTGACCTCGTCGAATTCGACGGCCGGCGGTGCCTGTACGGGAACGGGGGTCGGACCTACGGCGGTCGACGGTGTGATCGGAATCAGCAAAGCCTACACGACCCGGGTGGGCGGCGGCCCCTTCCCGACGGAGTTTACCGATGCGATCGGAGATGCGGTTCGAGCAAAGGGTGCGGAATTCGGAGCCTCGACAGGCCGGCCTCGTCGGTGCGGTTGGTTCGACGCCGTCGTGGTTCGCTACTCCTGCCTCGTGAACCGGGTCGATTCATTGGTGATCACCAAGCTCGATGTGCTCGACGATCTGGATGAAATCCGGATCTGCGTCGGTTATCGCAGCCGGGGGAAACGGCTCGAAGGATTTCCTCCGAGCATCGAAATCCTGGACATGGTCGAGCCGGTCTATGAGACCCATCCCGGGTGGCAAAGCCAGACCTCCGGCATCACTGCCTATGCGGATCTGCCCGAGCAGGCGCGATCCTACCTGGGGCGCCTCTCGGAACTGGTCGAGACCGACATCTGCGTGGTTTCGACCGGGCCCGATCGAAGCGAGACGATTCCGGTGCCGCACAGTTCGAAGCGGGCTCTTTTCTTCGGTTGAAGACGTGCCCGATTCGCACCGACCGACCGACGCCCCGGGCATCTGATGGATCGAGGTCTCCGGCAATCGTCCTGCCCCAGTCCGTCGTCCGCGCGCCTCATTGGTTCCATACGTCCCACGATCGTCCCGGGATCGTGCACACATCTGGTAACCGGCCATCCCGTTTAGCAATCCGGTGAAACTTTCCTGTACTATAGGGGCATACTCTTTTCTATGACCCGCGGGGTTGTCTCGGGCGGTATGTCTTCTTGTCTGCCGCGCGACGGTCAACTTCCCGCCATTCTTGATTGTCAATCGAATTCAAAGGACTGAAAGGAGGTCCCAATGAGCTTCACATTGCCAGATTTGCCCTATCCGTCGGATGCGCTGGAACCCTATATCGATCAAAAGACCATGGAGATCCACCACGACAAACACCATGGAGGCTATGTGACCAAACTTGTCAACGCCGTCGAGTCGAGCTCCGGGTTGAGCGGCAAGAGCCTCAAAGAACTCCTGGCCAACAACTGCGCGGCCGTGCCCGAATCGATCCGCACCGCGGTGCGGAACAATGGTGGAGGCCATTCGAACCACTCGCTGTTTTGGACGAGCATGGCGCCGAAAGGCGGCGGCGAGCCGACTGGCGAGCTGAGCCAGGCGATCAACTCAACCTTCGGGAGCTTTGCCAATTTCAAGGAGAAATTCACTGCGGCGGCGACGGGACGATTCGGTTCCGGCTGGGCGTGGCTGGTCCGCGGAGCCGGAGACAAGCTGGAGGTCTACTCGACCGCCAATCAGGACAGTCCCCTGATGGAGGGCAAGACGCCGATCGTGGGACTCGATGTCTGGGAACATGCTTACTACCTCAAGTACCAGAATCGCCGTGCCGACTACATCAAGGCCTGGTGGAATGTCGTCAACTGGGCTGAAGTTTCCAAACGACTGAAGTAGGCAGGACGGCTCTTTCGTCTTGTCCCCTGTTCCGGAAGGAACGGGACGGAGGCAGGGCAGGCTTCGATCCTTGTCCTATTTCTTGATCCTGTTCCGGCCGTCGACATGGACGACACGGGGTTGATGGCGGCGGGCCTCCTCATCCTCCAGGACTGCATAGGAGATGATGATGATGAGGTCCCCGGCCTGCCCCAATCGGGCGGCAGCCCCGTTCAGACAAATCTCTCCGCGGCCCCTTTCTCCGGGAATCGCATACGTCTCCAGGCGAGCACCGTTGCTGATATTGACCACCTGGACCCGTTCATGAGGCAGAATGTCCGCTGCGTCCATCAGTTCGGCATCGATAGTCAGACTGCCGCGGTAGTGGAGCTCTGCGGCCGTCACGGTTGCCCGGTGGATCTTCGATTTGCACATCGTACGCCACATGCTGCTGATCAGCCTCCCCACATCATGTTATCAATCAAACGGGTGGAGCCGATCCGAATCGCTGCCGCCACACGGACGGGACCGCGGATCCTCTCGACCGGACACATCTCTTCCGGATCGACGATCTCCAAATACTCGACTTCGACTTCGGGCTCACCGGCCAGCACCTTCAGTGCCGATTCCCGGACCCCCGCCGGATCGGTGTCACCGTTTTCCATGCGGGCCCGCGCGGCGCACAGGGCTTTGTACAAAATCCCGGCCGCCCGCCGGTGCTCCGGTCTGAGATAGCGATTTCGCGAGCTGACGGCCAGGCCGTCATCCTCTCGCACCGTAGGAACGGAGACGATCCGGATCGGAAGGTTCAGGTCGCGGCTCATCCTCTCGATCATCTTCAGCTGCTGGGCATCCTTCTCGCCGAAATAGGCCCGATCGGGCTGAACGATGTTGAACAGTTTCAACACCACCGTCGCCACACCCCTGAAATGTCCGGGCCGCCGGGGGCCACACAGATACTGACGCACTCCCTCGACTTCGACGAAGGTTCGCTGCTTCTCCGGATACATGATGGCGGGGGACGGGGCGAAGACGGTCTGGACGCCCAGTCGACTGCAGAGTTCGAGATCGGACTGCCGGTTCCGCGGATAGCTCTGGTAGTCTTCGCCGGGTCCGAACTGAAGCGGGTTGACGAAGATGCTGACGACGACCCAGTCACACTCGTCTCGGGCACGTTCGATCAGTTTCGCATGGCCGGCGTGCAGCGCTCCCATGGTAGGTACCAGCCCGATCGTGTCATCCTGCTTCCGCACCGACGCCAGCTGCTCGCGCAAGTTCGGAATTTCTTCCACCAGCCGAACGCTCACGAACCTGATTCCTCCAGGCCCCCGGAGGCGGCCGGCGTGTGAGCGGAGTCGGGAAACCGACCTTCCCGGACATCCTTGCGGTAAGCCTCCGCCGCAGAGACGATCGTCCCGGCGAGGTGCGCATACTGCTTGACGAACGAGGGCACGAATTCCTCGAAGAGTCCCAGAACGTCGTGACTGACCAGGACCTGGCCGTCGCAGTGCGGCCCGGCTCCGATCCCGATCGTCGGGATGCCAAGCGACGAGCTGACGACCCGGGCGACATCGGGCGGAATGGACTCCAAAACGAGCGAGAAGACACCGGCCTTTTCCAGGTCGCGGGCATCGGCCAGCAACTGGTCGGCGGCCTCCTCGGTTCGCGCCTGCTGCCGGAATCCCCCGAGTTGGTGAACCGACTGGGGTGTGAGTCCCAGATGTCCCATCACCGGAATGCCGATTTCAACGAGGCGTCGGGCTACCTCCAGGACCGGTCTGCCGCCTTCGATCTTGACTGCGGACGCTCCCCCTCCTGAATCAGTCGCCCGGCATTGCGGAGCGCCTCGGAGAGGCCGGTCTGGTAGGTTAGAAACGGCATGTCGGCGACCACGAGCGCCCGACTGACACCGCGAGCGACAGCCCGAGTGTGATGGATCATGTCCTCGAGAGTGACCGGAATGGTGGTTTCATGACCGAGCACGACCATCCCGAGAGAATCGCCCACCAGGAGCACATCGATACCCGCGCGGTCGAGCAACCGGGCCATTGTGAAATCGTAGGCCGTCAGAACGGAGATTCTCTCACTTCTGGCCTTCATGGCTTTCAGGTCGGGGACTCGAACCCGTTTCATGCGTGTCTCCTTTCAACGTCTTCCGGACAGTCTCGACCAGGGAGGGGTGCAGCCCTCTTCGCCTGGCCAGATCCAGGGTCTGTAAGCCGGCAGCACGGTAGAATTCCCGGACGGACTCAGCCAACCGGGCATCGTTCATGGCCTCGAGATGGCACCGGATCGTCTCCAGATCTCCTCGCTGAAGCGGACCGGTCAGAGCTTCGACGGGACCCTGAGCGAGCGCATTTTCGAGGCTGGTCCTCATCAGTGGGCCCAAGGCGAGCCTGGCCTCTTCGTCCGAAATCCCGGCCTCGCTCATCAAGGCCAGGGCGGCGTCCAGCAGGGCCGTCGTACAATTGCTCGCCATCACCGCTGCCGCATGGTAAAGAGGTTTTCCGCCGGGCTTCAATGTCAGGACCCGGCCCCGGAGCAGCCGGACCCAGCGCCGCCCCACTTCCTGTGCCACGCCTGAAGCGGAAAGACCGAACGGAGAACCGGGCAGGGCAGTTACGCCCTGTTCAGGACCGGATACGGTCTGGAGCGGATGGAGCGAGCCACACGAGACCCCCTTGTCCGCCAGGATCTGCAGAGCCTCGGGGCCGTAGACGCCGGCCGTGTGGATGGCGACGCCACGCGACATTCCGGCTTTCGCCAGCCGGTCGGCCACGGAGCCGATTGCGTCGTCGGAAACGGCGATCAACACGATCGGGGAACCGAGAACCAGTTGCTCGAAGTCGAGGACCGGTGTTCCCGGTCCGATGAATCGGGCAGCTTCCTCCGAGTGGGCTCGCTTGCGGCTGACCACTCCGGCAATGGACTCGCCCTCTCGTCTCAGCAAACAGCCGAGTGCCTGAGCTATCCGGCCGGCCCCGACAATTCCCACAGCTTCTCCCAAACTCTTGATCCCTCTATCGGTAACAAAAAGCTCATCATAACTCAGTCCGGGCGTCGGAGCGGCCACACGTGCGGAACGCGCAGTCGGGAGCGCTGGAAACTCAGGTGCCGGCGGATCGGGGGCATCTCGGGACACCCGCCGGGCCTCTCGGCGGGTTGGTCGTCGAGTGGACGAACCTACTTTCCGTTGAGGTGGAGATCGATGAGACGAAGGAAGACCTCGATCGCATCGGGACAGAGTTGCGTGCCGCTGACGGTTCGAATGATGTCGAGAGCCTTTTCGCTGGACATCCCCCGCCGGTAGGGCCGGTCGCTGGTCAGCGAGTGGTAGGTGTCGGCGACCGCCGTGAAGCGGGCCAGGCGAGGTATCATGTCGCCGGCGAGACCCTCAGGATAGCCTCGGCCGTCGATCCGTTCGTGATGATAGAGAACGATCTGGCGGATGTCGCGGAGGCTCTCGATGTCCTTGAGAATCTGAGCTCCAATCAAGGGGTGCTCCTTGACCTTCTCGAATTCGCTGGAGGTCAGCTTGCCCGGTTTCAGGAGGACGCCGTCGGGAATTCCGATCTTGCCGATATCGTGGAGCCGTCCTCCCAGGCGGGCCCGCTCGACCGCTTCCGTATCCGCGCCGGTCAGCTCAACCATTCCCGCCACCATCTGTCCGACGGCTTCGGAATGGCCGCGTGTGTAGGCATCACGAGCTTCCAGTGCCGAGACCAGGCCGGATATCCCTTCGATCATCAGTCTCCGCTCAGTGTCCAGGCGTTCCCGGTCCTTGAGCAGGAGGCGCAGTCGATCGGCCAGGATCTTCTCGACGAGAATCACCAGCTCGTCGTTGTTGAACGGCTTGCAGAGATAGGCCGAGGCCCCGTCCTGCAGCATTCGCTTCATCGATCCGCGGTCGGTAAGAGAGCTCATGACGATGAAGGGCGTGTCATGGAGCTCCTGGCGTTGCCTCACGGCACGGCAGAGCTCGAATCCGTTGACACCGGGCATCTCGATATCGCTGATGATGAGATCGGGACGGAGCTTCTCGAGAAGCTGAAGGGCCTCCACTCCGTCGGCGGCCTGGTGGACGAAGAAACCTTCCTCCTCCAGACTCGACACGACGAGCTTTCGGATCGCGTTCGAGTCGTCGACGACCAGAATGGACTGGTCTCGCTGTCGCCTTGAAGTGGCGAGCACCTGCTGCACGGTCTCGAGGATGCGCTGCGCGCCCTCTGATTTGCTGAGATAGGCGGTGGCACCGGCTCGGAATCCGCGCTCGATGTCGGAGTCGGAATCGAAGGAACTCAGAAGAATGACTGGTTTGGTCCGGACCGAGGGATGATTCTTCAGCTGCCGGCAGAGTTCGATTCCGTCGACCTTCGGCATGACAACGTCGCTGATGATCAGGTCGATCTCATCGCGCAGGGCTGCCGCAAGTGCTTCTTCGCCATTGGATGCCAGCTGCACCACTGCGCTCAGCGGTGCCACCATGCGCGCCAGCGACGTTCGCATGACCGCGCTGTCATCAACGATCAGAATCCGCGGATTGTTCATCGACTTCCGCAAGTCTCGGGCCGAAGCCCCCGGCCAATCTCTGCCAGACAGGCGTGCGTCACCTGGCCGTACAGAGTCCATATCGGCTGGGATCGTCAGTGACTTGAGTGTTGATCTCAGGGACTCGGGTCTGACGGGTCAGCGGTCAAGAGACCCGCTTCAGCACGGTGCACACGGACGAGCAGATCGGACCGCCGATGTTGAAGGTGGCTGCCCGCTCAGCATTGCGGACCTGCAATGGTTCCGGTGCCTTGTCCAGAAGTTGCCAGTAGCACCAGCCCACCATGGCCACACCGGTCGCTCCGATGGGATGGCCCTTGGCGATCAGACCTCCCGATGTGTTGATGGGGCAGGTCGCACCCGGCGCCGCTTTGCCATCGACCCAGTACCGGGCCCCGTGGCCGGTCGGAGCCACACCCAGGACCTCGGCTCCGAGGGCCCCCATCACCGAGAAGCAGTCGTGCACTTCGGCGAGCTGGATGTCCGACGGACCGATGCCCGCCATCGAATATGCGTTGTTCATGGCCCGCAGTGCGCCCGAAGGTCGCAGAACATCCCGACGGGAGCGGCCGAGCTGGTCGGTGGCCTGCGCATAGCCGGCCAGTTCGACGCAGTCGGAGCGGGCGATCTGGAGCCTGTTCAGCCCTTCGTCGGTCGCCAGGATCATGGCGGCATAGCCGTCGGTGATCTGCGAGCAGTCGTATGTCTTCAGCGGAAGACCGTCGACGATGTATCGATTGATCCCTTCGATGGTCAATACCTGGTCGACCGACACGGAGACGTTGCGCATCTGGGCGTAGGGGTTGTGTCGGGCGTTGGCATATTCCTGGACGGCGACATGCGCGAGTTCGCGCTCACTCGAATGATGGCGCTCGATATACTCCTTCATCACCTCGGCGAAGATGTGGGGGAAGACATAGACCTTGCCGGCACGTTCCCCGGGGTGAGAAAAGTACCCCAGCGCCTCGCCGATCATCCTGCCGTCGACCTTACCGTCATCGTTTCGCATCTTCTCGTAGCCGACGGCCAGTCCGACCTCCCCAAGTCCGGAATGGAGCTTCTGAACCACAGACAGAATCGCCTGTCCCCCCGAAGAGCAGGCGTTTTCGACGGATTCGATCGGCTTTCCCTCGAGCCCCGGGACTTCCGCCACCAGGCCGGCGAGCAATCCCTGGCGATTGAGCGAGATGTTGCACGTGGCGCCGATGCTTGCCACATCCACGATCGACGGAGCCACGCCGGCTTCGCTGCAGACGCCCTCGACGGCGCGTTGGACGATTTCGGGAACGCCCATGTCAAAGAGTTTTCCAAATTCCGACTGATGGTAGGCGGCGACGTAGATTCGTTTCATGGTCTGTCCTCATCCCAATTATACGGGCAGGCGGCTTGCATTTCTGCCCCCGGGGTCCTGGGTGCCGTCAGGTACGGCAAATGGTCATGCCTGGCTTCGATCCTCGTCGCCGAGGGCCACCGGACGGTCCGGATCGGTGATCCACTCACTCCAGGAACCGGCATAGAGCCTGGGTCGTTCCAGTCCGGCTACTTCGAAGGCGAGGAGGTCATGGGCGGCGGTGACGCCCGACCCACAGTAGACGACGGCCTCGGAGGCGGGGGAATCTCCCAGTGCAGCTTCGAGCCGCCGTTTCAGCTCGGCAGGAGGAAGGAACCGACCTTCCGGGCCGAGGTTCTCCTGAAAGGGCAGCGATCGGGCTCCCGGGATGTGGCCGGCCACCGGATCGATTGGTTCGGTTTCTCCTCGAAAGCGTTCGGAGGCACGGGCATCGAACAGCACGAAATCGGAGCGACCGCCTCGCTGCCTGATTTCATCGACCGTCACTTCGAAATCGGGTCGGGGCCTGGCCTGAAACGGCTCCGGAGCCCGTCGTTCTTCCCCGGTGGCCGTCGGGCCTCGCCGTGCGACCCACGACGACCAGCCCCCGTCGAGAACGGCCACGGCATCGTGACCCAGCCATTTGAGCATCCACCAGAGTCGGGCGGCAATCGATCCGGCGCGGTCGTCGTAAGCGATCACCTGTGCATCCGGGCCGACGCCGCGGCCCCCAAAGAGGCGCGCCGCCTCCTGCACGGTCGGAAGAGGGTGCCGGCCGGTCTTCCCGGGAACAACCGGCGCCGAGAGGTCCCGATTGAGATCGAGGTACTGGGCTCCCCGAATGTGCCCTGCAAGGTAGTCCCGATGCCCTCGGTCCGGATCGGCCAGCGAGAACCGGCAGTCGAAAACCATCCAGTCGGGATCGTCGAGGTGGTCGGCCAGGGTCGGGGCGTCGATGAGAGTCGTGAATTGAGGCATGGATCGGCGTTCCTTTTCGATTTGCTATTCCATGGGCCGGGGCACCGGAGGACGCGTCCGCCGGCGGGCCAGGGCCGCCGCCATCGAGCCGGCGACGACCAGAGCGGCGCCGACGATGCTGAGCTTGTTCAGATCTTCAGGAATCGCGTATTCGGGAAATCGTCGGCTGATCAGCCAGACGATCAGCAGGGTGACCAGCGGTGTGACCGCCAGCACGGCGCTGACGCGCGACGCCTCCCAATGGGCCAGGGCTTCGGCGAATGCTCCGTAAGCGACCAACGTGTTGAGGCAACAGAAAAGCAGGAGTGCCAGCTGGAACATGTCGAGGGAAAAGACTTGCCGGACGTCGGTCAGCGGGAAGATGAGGAAAACCGACGCCGTGTAGATCAGCGCCAGAATCTGTTCCGAGTCGTAGACCTGCAGGAGCTGCTTCTGAATCAGTGCATAGGCAGCCCACATGACCGCCGCGACCATCGTGATGAGGACACCGGCATAGTAGGCGCCTCCCCCGGAAACGAGGTCGAAGAACCGATTGTTGAAGAAGAGAACGAGCCCCCCGAGGAGTACGAAAAAGCCGATCCACTGACCGATTTGAAACGATTCGTGGAAGAAGAGGAGCCCTCCCAGAAGGAGAAACATGGGTGCCAGCTGGATCACCATCTGGGAGGTTGCCGGTGTGACCCAGTTCAGCCCGACGAGATAGAGAACGTAATTGCCGATCAGGCCGAGGATCGAGATCAGCAGCAGGCCGCGTCCCTTCCAGCTGAGTCTGGACAACGTCGGAAACCGCCCCTTCTGCAGGAGGAAGCCCCCCAGCACGACTGCCGCCACGAGGAATCGGTACCAGGTGATCGTGTACGGGTCCATGCCTTCGAGCAGCGCCTTGAGCGCCACCGGCAACACTCCCCACATCAGTGCCGTCAAGGAGGCCAGGAAGAGTCCCAGCTTCCAGCGTCCGGTCGGTTGCATGGTTGAAATGTCCGGGCTCCGGAAGGAGCCGGTGATCCCCCTTCTCTTCCGGGCTACCGAGCCGGGTCCCGCAGCGTCATCGTCTTCCCCTTGAGAGCCTTCTCGATGGCCGGCAGCGCCTTCTCGGCGGCCTCCACGCCCCGGTCGATCAGTTCATGAGACCGGTAGTACTCGATCCAGGTGAAATCCGAGAGATCCGGATTGATGAGGACATCCGCGGAGATGGCCTTGAAGTTGCCCAGTTCGTATTGCAGGATCTGCAGGGAATTCATGACGATGTCGAACATGTTCGGCAGATCTTCGCGGGCTCCGACGTAGGAGAGCGGATTGAGGCGGTTGATCTGCTTGTAGGCCCGGTTCATGACCGTCGTGATCCCTTTCTTGAGTGGAGGGACAACGTTGACGGCGATACAGAGATCGGCGCCCATGTCCTGTATCGTCTCGGCGGGTACGGGATCGCTGACGCCGCCGTCGACCAGCGCCCGTCCGTCGTGCTTGGCTGGTGAGAAAACCATCGGCACCGAGGCGCTGGCCCGGAAAGCACTCGTGAGTTGGCCGGAACAAATAGCAATCCGCTCACCGCTTTCGATGTCCGTGGCGATCGCACGGAAGGGATAGACAAGATCCGCAAAGGTCAACTTTCCTGACAGATAGGGTGTGAAGATCTCGATCATGCGGTCGCCCGTCAGAAAGCCCGGTCCGAGGAGAGTGAAGTCCATCGCCATGAAGAAATTTCGTCGGCGCCCCAGCTGGCCGGCAATGGCGATCATCTCGTCGAGCGACAACCCGGCCGCATAACCCACTCCGATGATGGAACCCTGACTGCAGCCGGCCAAAAGGTCGATGGGAACATTGTTCTCTTCCAGGACCTTCAGGACCCCGAGGTGAGAAATCCCGAATGCAGCGCCGCCCCCGAGCGCGACACCGACCGTAGCGCCGACCAGTTTGCGTGCCAGCCGATGCAGCGAAACGGCAGCGGGTTGGCGACCATTGGTTCGGACGTCCGCGATCCCCTCGGCCTTTGCCAGCGTCGGTGAATCGGGGAGTACGAACGGCTCGCAGTGAGAGATCGAAATGGCGGTGCCCGACGGATTGAATCGGTTGATGACCCGGTAGACTCGGGTGGACGAATCGAACTCGGTCGCGAGGTTCCCGTTCGGATTGTCGGCGATCTCGATGAAGACGTCCGAAAACTGACCCGCCGATTGAAGCAGCTCGGGCATGTCGCAGCCAAGATCCAGGATGATGAAGTTGTAGATCCGGCTCAACTTGCCGATGAAGTTCGATACGCGGTCCGCATAGAAACGGCTTTCCTTACCAGCTCGGGCACCGATCGAGAGAAAGGTCGGATCGCGGCGATTGGGTTCGATCTGCGGCATCAGTTCACTCGGAATCTCCTCGAGGTCGCTGTGAAGCAATTCATCCACGAGTTCCCGCTGTTCGTCCTCGCGGGGAAAGACCTCGACGACCAGGACGTTCAGCCCGGTGAAATCCTTCAGGAGACAGCCCAGGGTCCGAGCGACGATACTTTTTCCCTTCAGGCCCGGCTTTGCGCCGATACTGACGACCAGATTCTCCAGTTCCCCCGTGTCTCCGCGCGTGACGCTGGCCAGGCGCTTGCAGAGTACCCGGGCAAAATACTCGAGAGCACGTGGATTCTTGACGAAAAAGCGGTCGAACGAGGATTTGTCGAGCGCCAGGGCGCGGGTCCGTCTTCCCGCGATGACGGTGGCCGTGCGCTTCCCGCCCTGCAGGAGTGCCATCTCACCGAAGTAGTCGCGCGAGGTCAGTGTTCCGGTTCGGCGCAGTTCCTCGTCTCCTCCCCAGACCTCGAGCTCCCCGCTGAGGATGACATAGAAGACATCGCCCGGCTCCCCAATCCGGCAGACCGTTTCCCCCTTTTGAAACGTCACCTCGACGAAATGGTCCTGGATGCTTTTGAGCTCGTCCCGGTTGAGGAACGAGAAGATCGGAATGCTGGCGAGAAAATCCTTCCATTCCGCCATCAGGTCTCTGACCCCTTTCTATACGAACTCACAAAATCAGCGGGCGTCACGCGAGCGTTTGTCGTTGCGAGATGATAATTCGAGGCGGGCACCGGGTGCAACCGGTGTTGGTGCCGAAGGGGGGATTCGAACCCCCACGAGCATAAAGCTCACTGCGCCCTGAACGCAGCGCGTCTGCCAGTTCCGCCACTCCGGCACTCGGAATTACGCGACGGATTATACACGAAAAGCGCTCGGCGAAGGGTTACGAAATCCGCAGCGTTGTACCCGGCGGTCTCAACCTGCGCGGCCTGGTTCGGGCGGGGTGCGGCTGACCTGTCCGAGGGCTTCCACGATCAGTGCATCCTGTTCGGGAAAGACCGTCCGAAGATCGATGAGAACGCGATCGTCCTCGATCCTCGCCAGAATCGGTACCCGAAAACGGCGGAGGGCCTGCTCGAGTTCATTGGGACTGTGAACTTCCGAAGTCAGACCCAGAAGCACCGTCGGAATGCGTTCTTCGGGTGCGGAGCCGCCGCCCGTAAGTGAAAATCCTTCCCTGAGCTCGGCCCGCAGGGGTCCGTCCGGAAGCCGGTCGGCGACGAGGTGGGCACGACGGGAGATCTCCTCCACCGAAAGCCGAAGGAAGCGCCAGACCGGCAAGCTCTCTTCGAAACGTCCCGTTTCGTACTCGATCAACGTACGCTCCAAAACGGCGTAGCTGAGCTTATCGACGCGGACCGCACGCATCAACGGATTGCGACGGACCCGGTCCACCCATTCCTTGCGGCCGAGGATCAGGCCGGCCTGGGGACCGGCGAAGAGCTTGTCACCACTAAAACAGACGAGATCCGATCCCTTCTCGAGAGAATCGCTGACGGTGGGTTCGTGTGACAGCGCAGGATGAAGGTTTGGGAACAGGCAGCCGCTGCCCACGTCGTGGACCAGAGGAATCGAGTGCCGGTGAGCCACGTCGATCAGATCCGACAGGTCCGGCCGCTCGGTAAAGCCGACGACGGTGTAGTTGGAAGGGTGGACGCGAAGAATCAGGGCCGTTTCCTCATCGATGGCTTCGGCGTAGTCCCGCGCACGCGTCTTGTTGGTCGTCCCGACCTCCGTCAGCAGGGCGCCACTCTTCTGCATGATGGAAGGAAGACGAAACGAGCCGCCGATCTCGATCAGTTCGCCCCGCGAGACGAGGACCCGCTTGCCCAGGGCCAGCGTATTCAGGATCAGCAGAAGGGCCGCGGCGGCGTTGTTGCAGACGGAGGCGGCCTCACAGCCGAGCAGGCGGGTGATGCGATGTTCGAAGTGGAGGTCGCGATGACCCCGGCCGCCACGTTCGAGATCGTACTCGAGATTGGTGTAGAGACCGCCGGCTTCACGAAGCCCTTCCAGAGCGGTCGGCGCAATGGGTGCCCGCCCCGCATTCGTGAAAACGATCACTCCGGTGGCATTGACGATCGGGCGAAGCGAAGGGGCCAGGCGCGCCTCCAGTCGTTGCCCGAGTGCTGCGGGCAGGTCGCCGATCGATCGGTCGATTTCCGCCGGGTCCGTCCTTTCCGAACGAATCGACTCCCGCAACTCGTCGAGCAGCGACGTGGCCTCGGCAATGACGAGATGTCGGGAGTAATGTTCGATCAGTTTCCGAACCTCGTCGACCTCGAGTAACGCGGTGATCGACGGAATTCGACGATAGAGCTCGTGTCGTTCCAGTTTCGGCACACCGTAATCATAGACCAGGTTGCGGAAATTTGAGATTTGGTATTTGGGAGGACCCGAGACGGGGGACCGGAGACGGCGTCTCCCGCTCTCCGGGGGAGGTGCGAGTCAGGAACCCGAAAAGGAGCTTCTGGAAAGGAGACACGAGACAAGAGTCCTCCCAAAGTGGACACGGCTCTGGCTCGGCAATAAGATAGGCGTTTTCCGGGGTCAATCAGCACACAGGAAGGGAAATCGATGAAGGTTGAGTACGCTCTCCTCAGTGTTTCGGACAAGCAGGGTCTGGTCGATTTTGCCCGAGGTCTCTCCGAACTGGGCATCCGGCTTCTTTCGACCGGCGGCACCGGCAAGGCGCTTGCCGAGGCCGGAATCGCATTCACCAAGGTCTCCGAACACACGGGGTTTCCGGAGATTCTCGATGGTCGGGTCAAGACCCTGCATCCGAGGGTCCACGCCGGTATCCTGGCCCGGCACGATGATCCGGACCACCGGGCGACGCTGGAGGAGCACGAGATCCCGCCGATCGGCCTCGTGGTCGTCAATCTCTACCCCTTCGTGCAGACCATCAGTCGGGATGGGGTCACGATCGAGGAGGCCGTCGAAAACATCGACATCGGGGGTCCGACGCTGATCCGGGCTGCGGCTAAGAACTTCGCCCACCTCTCCGTGGTGGTCGACCCATCCGACTACGCCGGTGTGCTGGCGGAACTCCAGGCGAATGATTTGCAGGTTCGACCGGATACCCGCCGGGAGCTGGCCCGTCGAGCCTTTCATCATACTGCCGCGTATGACGCGGCGATTTCCGCCTACTTCGAAGGAATCAGTGATCAGGAGGAAGGCCTGCCGCCGGTGATCAATCTGAGCCTGGCGCGGGTCGCCGCTCTACGGTACGGGGAGAACCCACATCAACGCGCCGCCCTCTACCGGCCCCAGTTCCTGCCCGAGAGCGGGCTGATCGGGAGCCGCCAGCTGCACGGCAAACAGCTCTCCTTCAACAATTACATCGATCTCCAGGGCGCATGGGGATTGATCAGCGACTTTTCGGAGACCGCCTGCGCCATTATCAAACACACGAATCCCTGCGGGGCCGCCCTTGGTTCGACTCCGAGAGAAGCTTACGAGCGCGCGCTCGAGTGCGATCCTGTTTCGGCTTTCGGCTCCGTCGTATCCTTCAACCGCGAGGTCGATCTGGAGACGGCAGAAGCCATGAGCCAGCTCTTCGTCGAAGCTGTCATCGCCCCGGCCTTTACGGATGAAGCCCTGGAGCGGCTGTCGAGGAAGAAGAACATCCGCATCATGTTGATGCCGCTCGAGGTCGCCGCCCGCGACGCCGTGGGTCCATTCGATCTGAAGCGGATCGCAGGAGGCATCCTGGCTCAGGACAAGGACCAGTACTACATCAAGGCGGATGACCTGAAATTCGTCACGCGGAGACAGCCGGCCGACGAGGAGATCGCAGAGATGTTGTTCGCCTGGACTGTCTGCAAGCACGTCAAGTCGAACGCGATCGTGTACACGAAAGACCGGCGGACCATCGGCGTCGGTGCGGGCCAAATGAGCCGGGTCGATTCGGCCCGGATCGCGGCCGAAAAGGCCCGGACACCGCTCGAAGGCGCCGTGATGGCCAGTGATGCCTTCTTCCCGTTCCGGGACGGTCTGGATGAAGCGGCCTCGAGAGGGATCCGAGCCGTGATCGAGCCGGGCGGCTCGGTGCGGGACGAAGAGGTGATCCGGGCGGCCGACGAACATGACATTGCCATGGTGTTTACGGGGATTCGTCATTTCAAACACTAAAGCCATGTTGCTCGTTTTCGACATCGGCAACTCCAACATCGTTCTGGGGGTCTTCGAGGGGGACCGCCTGCTCCGTTCGTGGCGGGTGTCGACCCGGCGTGAGCAGACCAGTCACGAGTACGCGGTGCTGTGCCGCAATCTCTTCTCGCTGGCAGAGTTGTCCGCGGACGTGATCACCGCATCCATGATCTGCTCCGTCGTTCCTCCCCTCAACGATGCTTTTGAGACGCTGTGCCGGGAGTTCTTCCACGTCCGTCCCCTTTTCGTCGATCCGGGGCGACAGGATCTGATGCCGATCCTCTACGACCATCCGACCGATGTCGGGGCCGATCGACTGGTCAACGCGCTGGCTGCGCGGGAGCTGTTCGGCGCGCCCGCGATCATCGTCGACTTCGGTACCGCCACCACCTTCGATGCCGTGTCGCCGGAGGGCGCCTATCTCGGCGGGAACATCGCGCCCGGCATCGGCGTGTCCTCGGAAGCTCTGTTTCAACGGGCGGCGAGGCTGCCGCGAATCGAGATCAAGAGGCCCTCCCGATCGATCGGCCGTTCGACGGTCGAGAGCATGCAGGCCGGCATCTTTTACGGTTATGTCGGGCTGGTCGAGGGGATTCTGGGCCGGATGCGCGGTGAGCTGGGCGGGGACCCGGTGGTCATCGCGACGGGCGGTTTTGCACCGCTGATCGGGCAGGGTCTGGACAGCTTCCATCGCATCGAGCCTGATCTGACGCTTCTCGGCTTGAGGCTCTATCATGCGAAGATTGCTTCATAGCAGGATCGCATGTCGCGGAACTACTTCAATTACTTTACGGAAATCGAAGAGTACTTCGTGCGGAAGCGGGGCAGGAACCTGCTCGTCTCTCCTCTGGACTGGTGTCTGATCGAGCTCTGGAAGGAAAACGGCGTGCCCTTGCACGTCGTGCTCCGCGGGATCGACCGGAGTTTCGAATCTGCATCCCGCCACGCCAGAAAGAGTCCCCGTACCCTGCACTATTGTCATCCGGCGGTCATGGAGGCGTTCGACGAATACCAGGAAGCCAGGGTCGGTTCTCACGGGGAAGAGGAGGAGCCGGCGGCGGAACCGGAAGTGCCCCGGGAGCGCCTCGTCGAGTTTCTCGACAGCCTGTGCCGTCGCCTGGCCGAACACGACTCAGGGGTATCCGACCGGGCGGTAAAGCGGCTCGAGGCCGTGAAGGCCGAGATTCGAGCGGCCCATGTCGTGAAGCTCGAGACCGTGGACGGAGAGCTTGGCGAGATCCGACGCGCCCTCATTTCGGAGTTGAGCCAGACCCTCAGCTCCGAGCGCCTCGCAGAGCTCCGGAAGGAAGCCCGTCGCGAGACCCGATCCTACAAGAAGCGGCTTGCCTCCGAGATGTACGAGCGTCTGCTCGAAAAACACCTGGAGGCAAAACTTGCCGAACTGTTCGAGCTCCCGGAATTCAGTTTGATCCATCTCGAGTAATCGTCGTCCGGGCGGCGCTTGGCGCCGGGTTGCAGACTCCCTCGGACAGTGGGACAAATCGGTCGGTTTCTCGATCGTAATGAGCGAGCGTCCACCGAACGCCGTCGGCTTCGATCCGCAGTGAACCATGGAGAAGCGTCGAATAAAGAGGGCAGGTGACGCGGTCGAGTCGGACACGCACCTCTTCGCTGGGATGACCGAAGAGGTTGCCCCGGCCTGCGGAGACGACGGCCAACCGGGGCCTGACTTTCTCCAGAAAGAGTGTCGAGGTCCCCGATCTGCTTCCGTGGTGAGCAACTTTGAGGATGTCCACCGGAGACAGTCGGCGACTCATGCTCCTCTCCACCCGATGATCGATGTCGCCGGTGAGCAAGATCGAACAGCAGCCGATTCGTAGTTCCAGGACGATCGAGTTGGCGTTGGCCTCCGGAGACCAAGGGTTTCCCGGGGGATGGTGGATCACATGCCGCACGCCCCCGATCTCGAATTCGTCGCCTCGCTTCAGGATCTGTTCCTTCCGATCCTCCGAACCCGCAGAAGGCAAAGGGGTGGACGAGTAGACCACGCCGGGCGGAAAGACGCGGGAAAGTGAAGGGAATGCTCCGAAGTGATCCGCCTCCGGGTGCGTGATCAGGACGAACCGGAGGTGCCGGCTCCGCTCTGAGAGGAGATATCGGGCCAGTACCCTTCTTCCCAGGAACCGGCTGCCGCGGGCAAAGTGGGAGCCGCCGGTGTCGACAAGCGCATCCGTTCCGTCCGGGTACCGGAGATGGATTGACTCGGCCTGGCCAACGTCGAGAAGCGTCACGATCAAACCGGGGGAGGCAGCCGGTGCTCGCAGTCCCAGCACGAGTGCCAGGAGAATCGGGCAGGCCGGTACGGCCCAGAACCGGATCCGCCCGGGCAGGAGCGCAGTTGTCAGAAGAACGAAGCAGCAGACCAGAAGGGCGGGACCCGGGGGCGGCAGGTAGACGATCTGGTTGATCGACTCCAGAGTGCCGAGCAGTGCAACGAAGAGACGACCGAACAGATCGACGGCCGGAGCGACCGGCACCGCCAGCGGGGTCGTATGGACCAGAAAGAGAAGGAACCCGGTCAGGAAGAAGAGAGTGAACAAAGGCAGTGCCACAACGTTGTTGATCACGGCCGACAGGGTCCACTGGTTCGTGTTTCGGAGGAACAGCGGCAGGAGAACCAGCTGGATCGCGGCGGTCACGGTACCGGCCGCCGCCAGCCAGCCGACTCCGCGACCCATGAAATGCAGGGGGCCGCCAACGAGCCAGCCGGGAATGAAGCGGCACCATGCTTCCAGTCGAAAACGAATCGCTCTGCGATATCTCTGGTCCGGTCTCCGGACCACCAGAACCACGGGGTTCCCCAAGTCGCCCGGCCCCCGGGACGCCGAGTCCAGGATTCTCAGTGCAGGAGCGACGGCCAAAATGGCCAGTACGCTCAGGAAGGTGTACTGAAAGCTGACCGAGTAAAGGGACCGGGGAGAATGGATGAGGAGGATCAGAGCCGCGGCCCCCAGAATATTGAAGAGGCGATTGCGCAAACCGAGAAGGTTGCCGGTTTCGAGAAGAGAGACAACGAGCGCGGCGCGTGTGACGGGCGTCGCTGCGCCGCAAGCCAGGGCAAAGGCCCAGAGGGCGATCAGCCGGACCAGCCGTCCGGGCCTGCCCCATCGGAGGGTCACGAGACCGATCGACCAGGCGAGGAGGCCGATATGGAAGCCCGACACGACGAGCAGATGCACCAGGCTCAGCCGTTCGAGCCGGTCCCATTCATCGGCGGGCACGCCGTGGCGGTCCCCCGTCATCGCTGCAGCGAGCAGCTCGCCGGTCGGCCGACTCAGCATCCGCCGACACGCCGACCGAAAAGAACTCAGATACTCGACGAAAGGCCGGACAAGAACGACACGGGCTGAGCTGTCCTGCTCGAGACGCTCGAGCTGGAGAGGCGATTTCAGGCTCGCGGAAAAGTAAACACCCCGGGCCCAGCGGATCCAGCGCAGATCGGGAACCCCTGGGACTCGATACGATGTGGGTTCCTTCAGACGTGTTCGGAAGCGGACCGTCTCACCGAAACGCAGGGGTGGATCGAACCACTGCTGCGGACCTCCCGAGGTGGAGGAGAGATAAACGGTGAGCCGTTCCTCGAATTGCCCCGGCGGTGGAGTTCCATTCTGATCGATATGGGTCGGCTCGAGTTCGAAGACGAGCTGGTCTGGATTTCGTTCAATACGAGGCGCATCTGCGATCCGACCCGTGATCCGGAAGGGACGATCGAGATCGAGCCCCTCCGAGGGCAGGGTGGGGTTCCAGACCAGAGCCAGGAGCAGACTCCACAGAAATGCCCCGGCAAGAGCCGGCTGAAGCGTCATTGCCCGGCCAAGGTGCCGGATGATGATCCAGGACTGCCGTTGAACCCACATGTCTCAAATACAAGAACGTGTGAGTTCTGAAAATCTGCGAAAAACGGGGAAGACCGGCTCAGTGGGCCCGGTAGAGTTGCCGATTGTAGATGTGCCCGACGTCGCGCAGGCATTCGACCTTGATCTTACGAAACGCGGGTCCGGTCGATGCATCGGAGGGGGGAAGGAAGGTCATGAGATACTGGATCTTCAGCTCTTCGGCGATGCGGACGTAGGTCTGACCGAGAGCCGCGAGTTCCTTTGGATAAAAGACCTGGCCCGCGTTGACCTCGGCAAGCTGGTTGAGGGCGATCTCCTTCTCCTTGAAATAGATGTCGACGAAATTGGCATCGTCATCCAGCACGTTCTTCATGACTCGGTCCAGAAACTCGACCCGGTCGCTTTGTTCTACCTTGGACTGGACCATCCGACTCCGGCTGACGATGTAGAGGACGACGTTGAGTCGGGTCAGTTCGTTCATGGCGGTCTCGTAGGTCGTCTCGCTCCAGTTGTCGAGACCGTCGGTGAGCAGAATGATGACGCGCCTGCCGGTGACCTCCGCCAGTTTCTTACGAGCGGTCTGGACGAGGGCGTCGTACAGCGCGGTCTTGTAGCCGGTCTCGAGTTTCCGGAGGGACTTGCGGAGATGGCCGATGTTGTTCGTCCAGTCCTGGAGGGTCTTGATGTCGTCAGCAAAGGAGACGACCGCGATGCGGTCATCTTCGGAGAAATGTTGGGCGAATCGGAGCGTTGCCCAGCGAATCTGGTCCAGTTCCTCCTTGACGCTGCCGCTCGTGTCCAGAAGAAAAACGACGTTGACCCTCTCCTGATCGAGGATGAAGTTGGTAATCGGACGTTCTTCTCCTTCGTCGTAGAGGCGAAAATCCGACGCCCGCATTCCGAGGATGCCTCGGCCGTTCTTGTCCAGGACCGTCACGGGCACCTTGATGTAGGACGCATCGACCCGGATGTTCGTCTGCGCCGAAAGGAAGGAGACGGAGGCCACCAGGATGGCCAGACAAGCCGGCAATCCTGCCCGATACATGCGCGTGAAGAACCGGCGACCCGCCGTATCCGGTCCGAATTCACGTGCACGATGCTCGGCAGGTCGAATGAGCGTCACTATAGAGAAAAGGACGATACACCGCCGTAATTGTTTCGTTGGGAGAGAAAAAGGGGAGCCTGCCCGGCCAGGCACCCCTCTTCGGACACCTCCGGGAATCGAGAAGATCTCCCGGGCGGAAGGCCTCAGTCGGTCTCTTCTTCCAGATAGGCGACGTAGTCGTCAGCGGACATCAGCTCGTCGGTCTGGTCGGGATCGTCGACTGCGATTCGAATCATCCAGCCCTCGCCGTAGGGATCCTCGTTGATGACCTCGGGTGCTTCCGTCAGATCGGCATTGACTTCGAGCACCTTGCCCGACAACGGCATGTAGATTTCCGACACGGCTTTGACGGATTCGACAGAGCCGAAACTGTCCTCGCTCTCGAAGCTTGCCCCCTCGTCGGGCAGTTCGACATAGACGACGTCGCCGAGCTCCTGTTGGGCATAGTCGGTAATCCCGACGGTTGCCGTCTCTTTTTCGATGAGGACCCACTCGTGTTCCTTCGTGTAAAGCAAGTCTGGCGGAACATTCATCTCCAAATTCCTCCGTGTGCGACCTGGGGTGAAGAGTCGGGAACCGCCCGACTCCGGACACTACATCTCCACTCAGTGTGGCTGATAAAAGGGGGTCTCAACCACTTTTGCCTTTCGCCGCCGGCCTCTGATCTCCACCTCGATCTCCGTGTCCGGCCGGCTCCGGTCTGCCGGCAAATAAGCAAGACCGATGCTCTTTCCAAGGGATGGCGAAAAACCCGCGCTCGTTGCATGGGCGACCATCTCCCCCTCGAGGTAGATGGGAAATCCGTCACGTGCGATTCCCGGTTCCTCCATCCTGAATCCGACCAGGCGGCGGGAGACCCCTTCCGACTTTTGCCGCCGGAGAACTGGCTCACCGACGAAACCGGTCCCCAGCTTGACGATCCAGCCGAGCCCCGCCTCGTAGGGAGTCGTGGTCTCGTCGATGTCGTTTCCGTAGAGCGGAAAGCGCATTTCCAGCCGGAGGCTGTTCCGGCAGGCCAGACCCGCGGGGGAGATGCCGGCCGTCTCGCCGGCATCGAAAACTGCCGCCCAGACCTTCTCGGCTGCCTGTGCGGGCACATAGAGTTCGTAACCCGGTTCCCCGGTATAGCCGGTTCGCGACAGAATGGCTTTGACGCCGGCGATCTCACCCTCTGTGAACCAGTAGAACTTCACAGCGGAAAGATCCACGGCGGTCAGTTTCTGCAGGACTTCGATGGCCCTGGGTCCCTGCACGGCCAGTTGAGCGAGCTCGCTGCTTCGATCAACGAAGTCGAAATCCCCGATTTCATGGTCCTCGAGCCATGTGCGGTCTTTGGCGGTCGTGGCGGCATTGACGCAGATGAGGAATTTCCGGGCGTGAAATCGATAGACGACGACATCATCGATGAAGGTGCCTTCCGGCGTAAGCAGCGCCGAATACTGCGCCTGACTGTCGGACAGCCGGGAGACGTCGTTGCAGGTCAGGTGCTGAACGAAGGAGAGCGCATCCGGCCCGATGAGCTCGAAACGACCCATGTGGCTGACATCGAAGACGCCGACCGCTTTCCGCACGCTGTGGTGCTCGTCGAGTGCGCCTTGATACTGAACGGGCATTTCCCAGCCGGCAAAATCGATCATCCGGGCGCCGAGCCGGTGGTGAATTGAGTTCAGGGGAGTTTTCTTGAGGTTCACCGTCTCCTCCACGGGGCTCGCTGTGCCTCCCGGCTCCCCCGGGGGCGACTGGATCAACCCCTGAGCGAAGCATAGAAAGGCGCCCGAAGCTTGTCAACGGACTGCTGGAGAATTGAGGGGGGCCACTCACGACTTCGGGACGCTCAGGTAGCCGCCGAACTGGAGCTCAATGTCGAGGTACTCGCGCTCGAGTGAGCGACGGATGCCGTCGATGTCGCTCGTGTTCCAGGGGACGCTTCAAGCTTGCCTCGGAGCTCCCCGTTCAGGTGAAACGTCCCGCTGGTATAGAATTCGAACCTGGATGACGGAATGAAGATCGGTTGGCTGCTGCTCCTGTTGCTCCTGGGTGCTCCGCAATCTCTTTGCGCCCAGACCTCACAGTTCTTTTATCTTTCGGCCGAGCGGATCGCGGCCCTCGAAGTCGTCGACGAGCACCATGTCCTCCTGAACTACTTCAATCTCAGCAAGACCTTCGAAGTGCTGAACGGCTATCAGATCGTCCTGCTCGGGCCGGACGGAGAGATCTTCCGGGGACACCTGTTTCGCGAGGAGACGCCCAAGGATCCTGCGGAGCCCTTCAGTGTTTCCAAACTGGCCCGACCGGGAGAGTATTCAGGCTACGAAGTGGTCGGCCGACATGTTCGAGACGGACCCATCACGGGGGCCCTCATGAAGGTCAGCGGACGAATCCTGGAGATGGAACCCCTGACGCCGAAGCAGTTCGAACTGATAGCCGCGCGAATCGGAGAGCTGGATCTGTCGAACCCCGACCGAAGCGCCGCCATCCGGCTGGCGGGATTCACGCGCGGCTACGGAAGTCTGGCCCTGACCGGTACTGCCGAAGCGGAGCCGTTCGAAAGCTATTTTCCGGACGCAAAGATCCTGCCGCCCGTCCCGATTTCGACTCCGGCACCGCGACTTCCGTCCTCGGACAACGCACTGGCTGATCCGGTCGTGGTCAGGGTCGGAGTGTTCGTGACCCGGTCGGGTGGTCTCCGGGACGTGACGGCCCTGGAGGGTCCCAATGAGAAGCTCGAGGAGATCGCCGTCCAGACGGTTCGCAACTCCTGGGTCTTCCTTCCGGCGATCTCCGACAACAAACCCGCGGAAGCCGAGATGAAGCTCAACGTCGTCTTCAAGCGCTAGGCGCCGAATTTCTTGAGTCGCCCGGCATGGGCCAGGGCCAGCCCGATCAGGTCTTTGGCCGGGAACTGGCCGAGCGCGCCTTTCAGGCACTCCACCTCGTCGAAGCCCTCGACGGGACTCAGCCGCGCGAACTCCGAATTCAGCAGAACCGGAACGGGATGCCAGCTGTGGCTCTTCAGCGCCGAGGGAGTCGAGTGATCGCCGGTCACGACGAGGACGTCCGGTTTGGCGTCAAGGATCTCGGTGACATGGGGATCGAGCTTTTCGATCGCCGCGACCTTGGCATCGTAGTCGCCGTCTTCGCCCGTCTTGTCGGTCGTCTTAGCGTGGATAAAGAAGAAATCGTAGCGGTCCCAGGCCTCACGCATCGCCTCGATCTGCGCCGGGACGTCGGGCAGGACCGGATGGATGTCCATGCCGACCAGATAGGAAACCCCACGGTACATCGGGTAGTTGGCCAGACAAAGCGAGCGGAGCTTGTATCGGTCCAGCATTCTCGGGTAAGGCCGATGTTTGGCGAAGCCGCGCAGGGTCACCATGTTGGCCTTCGGCTCATCGGCCAGGGCCCGAGCCGTCTGTCGGATGAAATCCTGGGCGATGGAAGCCATCTTTGCAGCGTCGTCGGTCGTCGCGCGAGGAGGAAGCGGAGGCACACCCGTTTCCTGAGGGTCGGTATCCTCGATCTCTCCCGACAGCCCGTCTCCCCGGAATACAACCAGCACGCGATGCTCCTTGACGGGTTTGACGAATAACTCGACCCCGGGAAGCCTGATGTTGTCGAGTATCTTCCGGCATATCCGTTCGTTCTCTTCGGTAGGAAGCCGGCCGGCCCGCCGGTCGGTGATGTTCCCATCCGAGTCGACCGTTGCGAAGTTGCCTCTGACCGCCACGTCTCGATCGGTCAGTTCGAAGCCGATGCCGGCAGCCTCGAGTACGCCGCGGCCCACGTTGTAGTCGACCGGGTCGTAGCCGAAGAGCGCCAGATGCCCCGGCCCACTGCCCGTCGTGACGCCGTGGGTAATCGGGACGATCAGCCCGCAGGACGAGCGCTTCGCCAGTGCATCCAGAGCGGGGGTCCGGGCTGTCTGGAGTTCAGTGCTGGTCCGGCCCGCCATGGGCAGACCGCCCAGTCCGTCCATGATGAAGAAGACGATCTTGGAATCATGCTCCGTTGCGAGACTGTCGATCAAGCCAGGATAGAAGGTCACTGTCGTGCTCCTTGTTAAGTAGTTGCAGCGATGACTACGCGGGACGCAGACTCTTGTTCTCAATCTCGAGGTACGGCTCGATCTCCCTGGCCAGAGCCTGCAGTTCCTCCGGCAGCAGAGCCTGAAATCCGTCGGACAGTGCCTTCTCCGGCTCCGGATGTACTTCGATCATGACGCCGTCCGCCCCCGCGGCGATAGCGGCCTTGGTCATCGGGCCGACCAGACTCCGGACGCCCGTGCCGTGGGTCGGATCCACAATGACGGGGAGGTGCGTCCACTGCTTGATCAGGGCCACCGCCGAAAGGTCGAGCGTGTTGCGCGTGGAGTCTTCAAAGGTACGGATGCCCCGCTCGCACAGAATCACATGCGGGTTTCCGCTGCTGAGAATGTACTCGGCGGACATCAGGAGTTCCGTGACCGTGGCCATCATGCCCCGTTTCAGGAGAACCGGCCGGCCGCAGGAGCCCAAGGTCTTCAAAAGGCGGTAGTTCTGCATGTTGCGCGCGCCGACCTGCATCATGTCGGCGTGTTCGGCGACCATGTCGACATCTTCCGAAGAAAGCACCTCGGTCACAACGGGGAGACCGGTTGCCGCGCGAGCTTCGCTCAGCAGCTTCAGTCCTTCCAGTTCGAGACCCTGAAAGCTGTAGGGGGAGGTGCGGGGCTTGAAGGCTCCGCCCCTCAGGAGATTGGCCCCGACCGCGCGGACTTCATGGGCCGTGGCCAGGATCTGTTCCCGACTCTCGACCGAACAGGGACCGGCGATCAGAGCGAATCCTCCGTTCCCGACACTGACCCCCGAGACGTCCACGGAATCGGGAGCCGGTCGAAATTCCTTCGATGCGAGTTTGAACGGCTTGAGAATAGGGATGACCTTTTCCACGCCGGGAGCTTGAATGAGGGACTCGAGGACATGCTTGCCGCGCTCGTCTCCGATGGCTCCGATCACGGTCCTTTCCACCCCCACGATCGGATGCGGGACGTAGCCGAGCTCCGTGATGCGCAAGGTGACGTGGTCGATCTGCTCCTGTGTCGCCTTGGCTTTCATTACGATGATCATGGAGAGTCGATCCCTTTCCCTGAGAACACCTGCGGGCGGAAGTATAGCATGCGGAAACCGGTCCCTGGAGCCCACCGGCAAGACCGGCGACAGCCCGGACGACCCACGTATGATGCGTGCGAACCGGGGAAAACCGTTGTCCGGAAGAGAGGTTCCGTCCCTTGGGTCACCCGAGCTCGAGGTTTGAATCGGGCCGGATGCTCCTGTTAAGATCGAACCGGTTTCCAACACCATTGAATACCGGCGTTTCATCCAAGGAAAGCGGTGTCGAATCCATGACTGAGAGTCGTCCAAATCCTGTCACGGCGGAACAGGTCTTATCCGCCCTCAAACAGGTTCAGGATCCCGATCTGAAGCGGGATATCGTATCGCTCGGTATGATCCGGGATCTGCAGATCGAAGGGGACCGTGTCTCCTTTCGGTTCGTCTTGACAACCCCGGCCTGTCCGGTGCGCGATCAGCTCGAGGGTCAGGCCCGGGACGTTGTTGCCGCATTGCCGGGAGTCGCGTCCGTCGATGTCCGCATGGACGCCAGCGTACCCTCTCAACGTTCGTCCGTGGGCCAGAACCGGCGTCCCATCGAGGGCGTGTCGAACATTGTGGCGGTGACTTCGGGCAAGGGGGGCGTCGGGAAGTCGACCGTGTCGGTGAATCTGGCCTGTGCGCTGGCCCATCTCGGTGCTCGCGTGGGACTGCTCGACTGCGATGTCTATGGTCCGAACGTACCGATGATGCTGGGACTCAAAGGGCAGCCCATGGCAGAGGGGAAGACTATCCTCCCGCTCGAGGCGTATGGGCTGAAGGTGATGTCGATGGGCCTGCTGGCAGAAGGTGACACGCCGCTCATCTGGCGGGGGCCGATGCTGCACAACGTCATTCAGCAGTTCCTGTTTCAGGTCAAGTGGGGACAACTCGACTATCTCATTGCCGATCTGCCTCCCGGCACCGGCGACGTTCAGCTCACCATGATCCAGTCCGTTGCCCTGGCGGGCGGGGTCGTGGTAACGACTCCGCAGGATGTGGCACTGTCGGATGCGCGCAAGGGGATCATGATGTTCAAGCAGGTGGAGGTCGACGTGCTCGGTGTGATCGAGAACATGAGCTACTTCATCTGTCCGCACTGCGGTGAGCGATCGGAGATCTTCAGCTTCGGTGGAGGCGAGCGGACTTCGGAAGCCTACAACGTGCCCTTCCTGGGCCGTGTGCCGCTCGAGACACAGATTCGAGAGGGTGGGGATACGGGTCACCCGATCGTGGCTTCAGATCCGGACAGTCCCGCTGCAAAGGCTTTTTTGGAGATGGCCCAGGCCCTTGCCGCCCGCGTCTCAACCGTCAATCTGGAAGACCGGCCCACCGTCGAATTGCAGTCCTAGCCCGCAGCTCAGGGGAGGGAAATCGTATGTCGCGCATCGTCGTATTGCCGGGGGATGGTATCGGTCCTGAGGTCACGGCGGCCGGGGTGGCCGTCCTGCAGGAATGTGCCCGCCGAAATCAGCTCGATCTGGATGTGGAGGAGTACAGGGTCGGCGGCGCTGCCATCGATGCGGACGGCGAGCCGCTGCCGAAGGAAGTTCTGGAAGCCTGTATCGAAAGTCGGATCGTTCTTCTCGGGGCGGTCGGGGATCCCCGCTTCGATAAGGCTCCGCCCCATCGGCGACCCGAAAAGGCATTGCTCGGATTGCGCAAAGAGCTGGAGCTGTTTGCCAACCTGAGGCCGATTACGACCTATCCCGAGCTGCTCGATGCCTCAACGCTCAAGCGCGAGGTGATCGAGGGGACCGACATCCTGATCGTCCGCGAGTTGACCGGAGGCATCTACTTCGGCGATCCGCGCGGCCTGGAAACGCGTCCCGACGGACGAGTGGGCTTCAACACCGAGATCTACCACGACTACGAGATCGAGAGGATTGCGAACGTGGCGTTCGCCGCGGCCCGCCTGAGGAAGCGCAAACTGACCAGTGTCGACAAGTCGAATGTCCTGGAGAGCTCGCAGCTCTGGCGGGCCGTCGTCGAGCAAACGGCCGAATCCTACCGGGATGTGCAGCTGAATCACATTCTGATCGACAACTGTGCCATGCAGCTCGTTGCTCGACCTCGTTCCTTCGACGTGCTCCTCGCGAGCAATCTGTTCGGCGACATTCTGAGCGATGAAGCCGCGATGCTGACAGGCTCCATTGGGATGCTTCCCTCCGCCAGTCTGGGTGCCGAGACGGAAGCCGGACGCGTGGGTATGTACGAACCGGTTCACGGTTCAGCGCCCGATATCGCCGGTCAGGACAAGGCCAATCCTCTTGCGACCATCGCCTCGGTAGCACTGCTGTTTCGTTACTCCCTGGAACGCGACGATATCGGGCGATCGATCGAGTCGGCCATTGCGCGGGTTCTCGAAGACGGAGTCAGAACGGCCGACATCGCCGGCTCAACGAGTCAGGTCGTGGGAACCGCTGAGATGACCGACTGCATTCTGGCCCGCCTATAGCAGCCGGCCGGCCCGGGGGCGCAGGAACGCGGCATGAAGCCGATCGATTTACCGGGCAGCGATCGGTCGGTCCGATGGGCCCCGGGCCACCCATAACTCCTAGATCTCCCCATCCTTACACCCCTTTCTGCTAAAATGAGCGGCTTAATGCGGAACAACGCGCGAGAGACCCTACTGGACCTCCACCGGCTGCATGTTCGTAGCTGGGAGAACCGGAATTTCGAGGAAATGCGGGCCGTCTTTGCCGATGAAGCGGTCGTCTTCGGCACCGAGCCTCCTTCGAAATTCAGTGACTTCAGGACCTTCGAGAACACGCTGCAGCAGTATTTTTCACAGATGAGTGACGTTTCGTTCATGACGTCGAACATCCAGATCGAGGTCTATGATCCGGTTGCCTGGGTCACTTCACTCTACCTGTGGATTTATCGTCTGAACGGCGACGAAGTCCGCGAAACGGGCCGATGGACCGAGATCTATCTCGAGCGTGACGGCAAGTGGCAGCTCGTGCACTTTCATGCTTCCCGGGATCCAGGTCTCCCCGGGCTGTAGCCCGCCGTTCGTCTCCGGGTTCGGGTGCGCCCCGCGACGAATGCCCAGATCAGCAGGTAAGCGAAACGGGGCAGGAAGAGCAGAGCCTTGACAAGCTGTCGGGCCGCCCGTAGCGCCGGTCCCGGGCGCGAACCCCGGTGGTTGAACATGACGGACATGTCCCGCCAGCCGAGATAGCGACAGTCCAGACCACGGTTGAAGGCGAGCCGACTGCGCGTTCTGACCAACCAGAACAGGAGCTTCTGCTTGACGAAGATTCGGCGTCCCGAGAAGACTCCCGCCACGACATCCTGACGCTCCCTGAGGAGTCGCATCACCGTGCGCAGGTTCTCGAGCGGCGCCTCACCGTAGGTCAGAACGCGTGTCACGGCGGGCAGGGCGGCAAATGCTGCGGACCGGCTCTGGTGACAGAAGACCGTGATGCGCGCGCCTGGGACGACGTTCGGGCGGGTAAGGATCTCGGCCGCCTTCTCCATCTCTTCGATCGCTTCGGTCTCGAGCAGGAGCACCTTCTGGGTTCCGGCCGGACGCTCCTTGTCTCCGTACAGCAGCGGTTCGCTTCTGAACAGCCGCCGGAACGTCGTCGGGCGGAACCAGTAGGCGTCCAGGCCGGCGTTCAGGATCAACAGCCGGCGAAAGCCGGTGGCCAAGGCGAAGAGCTTGGCCGGACGAAACGCCGCGCGGCCGGTGAAAACGGCGCAGTGGAGGTGCGGTTTGAAGCGCCGGATTTCCCTCCAATGACGGAGGAGCTCCCGGAGGGAGCGGCCACCGAAGGAGCGGACGATCTCCACTCCTTTCAGACTGCTCAGGTGTGGACGATCGGCCTCGCGACAGAACAGCAGGATCCGGGCGTCGGGATAGAGCTCTTGTCGGACCAGCCGGGCATGGGCGGCCCGCATGTAATCGGGTACCTCGGTCTGATAGAGCACGAGCCGGGTGATTTCGGTTTTGTCTCCGAAGAGCAGGGGCTCCCGGCGGAACAGCCTGGGGAGGTTCCGCAGGCCGAGCCAGTAGGCGTCCAGGCCGGCGTTGAAGACCAGACGGGTCGGAGCGGGTATCAGGAAGAAAAGGAGTTTGCCCGGTCGAAAAGTCGGATGCCCGGTAAAGACCGCCGCCTTGACCGTGAACCGTCGCGCTCGGAGTCGGCGCCAGAGCTGCCACACCGATTTCAGGGACTGGCCCCGGCGGTAGGTGAAGAGCCGCTCGGGAGGGACCAGATCCTCGAAGGCGGCGCGATCCTGTTCACGGCACAGGAGGGAAAGCTCGGCGTGTGGCGCCAGTTCGGGCTTGCGCACTCGAAGCGCGGCTTCTCTCGTGTAGATCGGGGTCTCGGTTTGGATCAGGAGTACGGGCTCCGAAATAGCCGGGCCGCCGAGGAGGAGAGGTTCGCGGCGAAAGATTCGTCGGAATGTCGTGGGCCTCAGCCAATATCCGTCGAGGCGGGCATTCAGGATGAAGTTTCGCCGTCCAGCCAGTGCGAAATAGAGGAGCTTCTGCTTCCAGAAAGTCGGACGTCCGGTGAAGACTGCGCAGTGCATCTGAGGATCGAATCGTCGGATTCCCCGCCACAGGAGCCACAGGTCGGAGATCCTGAAGCCTCTCGAGTAGGGGATGCACTGAGTGACGCCGGGTACACCGGAGAGTGCATCCCGGTCCTGCTCACGGCAGAACACGAGAATCTGCGAATCGGGGAACAGCTTGGGTTCGGCCAGCTTCTCGAGGGCAGCCCGGGCATAGGCGCGGCCCTCGGTCTGGATGAAAAGGACCCTCCGACACTGTGCCCGGAGATCGATTCCATGCCGAATGCGTTGCAGCCAGAAACCGGTCAAGCTCCGCAGTCCGGCGTTGAAGTGGCTGGCGTGCTCATTGAAGATCAGGATCCTCGAGATGCCGAGGAGGAAGGGAAGGAGTTTCAGACCGAAACGACCTTGTTCTCCCGTGAAGAAGACGACGGCACTGTCGAATCGCCGCCGCCGGAGCCGCCACCAGTTTCCCACGAGCCGGCCGTCTCGGACCCGTACGACTTCGGTGGTTTCGTGTCGGAGTTCGTCCAGCCGGGCTTCGGCTCGGGCGAGATCCCGGCGAGCGGCGGATTCGACGAAGAGAGTGAGGTCTCCGAGCGGAACATGCGGAAATCCCTGCAGAAACGACTCGAATTCGCCGGTGGGCTGATGCCGCGCCGCCCAGATCGACCGGAGTAGATCGCTCCCCGAAAGGTCCTCCAGCAATCCCGAATAATCGACTCCGAAACGGGCACCGGCAAGGTTCCAGGCTTTCTGTTTGATCCGGCCGTATCCGCGGTTGAGGAGCGGAAACAGGATTCGCTGAAAGTCAGGAGTCCCCTCGCTCACCGTTCCGAAGTGGACCGTTTCGCCGGCAAGCATCCGCTGAACGTAGTAGTGGACCCGTGGGTGGTCCAGAGCAAGCCCCTCGATCTGCCAGTCGGGATGGCGTTCGGCCAGCCGCCGCCAGACGAAGATCCACTGCGGCAGATTGCAGCACTGTACCAGCAGGACGCGCAACGGTATTTGGTTTTGCCCGGGATCAGGCATTCCCGCCTCCATGGAAAGCCCGGACCGACTCACCGTAGAATTCAATCAGTTCCCGACCCAGAAGGTCCCACTCATAGTGTGCTTCAACCGTCCTGCGGCCCGCGGCCCCGAGGCGGAGGCAATAGTCGGGGTTTCTCAGCAGCGCGAGGGTCCAGAGGGTGAAGGCATCCGGATCGGAGGCGACGATGATGTTCTCACCGTGCACGGCCCGAAGGCCCTGACAGGCCAGGGGTGTGGCGATCGTGGCGCGACCCGCAGCCCAGGACTCGAGGATCTTTCCCCGGATCCCTACGCCGGTGCGGAGAGGTACGATCACCACCTGGGCTCGTCGGTAATAGTCGCGGATGTCTTCGACGAAGCCCGTGACGGTGACATTGGGATGGCGGCCCATTCGGACGATCTCGGACGGCGGAGACGAACCGACGACATAGAGATGCGTATCCGGCTCTTCCTCCAGGATGCGAGGAAAGATCTGCCGCGTGAAATACTGCATGGCATCCAGGTTCGGAGTGTGGCGGAACGCCCCGACGAAAACGAGCGCGTTCGGCTCCGATCCGTCGTGCTCGAATTGAAAGTACCTGGAATCCACACCCGTGTTCACGACGGCGAGGCTTTCCGGTGGAAGATAGCCCTCCAGGTACCCCCGGTCTTCATCGGTCACGCAGATGACCCGGTCGACCTTCCGGCACATCTCGAGCTCCCGGTAAAGGGTCTGGAGGGTATTGTAGAAGACTCGTGCCTTCTTCCATGGACCGGGGGTCACATGGATCTGGGTTCGGTGGGCGGCGTAGTTGACCTCGACTTCGGTCAGGAGCCTCGGAATCCCTTCGAAATAGTGGCTGTAGAGCGCCATCTGGGTCCATTCGAAATGGACCAGATCGAAATCCCGTTCGCAAAGCAGTTCCTCGAGAGCTTCGCTGAACTCCGGGACATTGAACTCCTCGAACGGTTCGTAGGGAAACCAGGAGATCGGGGAGTAACTGGATCGGAAGACGGTTCGAACATCGACGCAGACTGCGCGGGCCTGTTCGGCAAAGGCCAGTTCCCGTTCGGTTTCCACGAAACAGAGCAGCGATACCTCGTGTTCGGCGGCGATGCGGCGCAGCAGTTGGAACACACGTCCGGCACCCCCGTGGGTTCCAAGGTGAGGCAGGTAGGCGCTGACGATCAGGACACGAAGACGTTGCTCGGCACGCGTCCGCAGCGGCGTCAAACGAGGATGGAACCGCCGGAAGTAGCCATAGGGACGACGAGCCCAGCCCAGGATCTCCGCATCGGTGAAAACCCGCCGCGGTTCCCGGATCCGCGACGCGAGTACCCGGGGCAGGCGCCACAGAGCCCTCGCGTAGGCTCTCGGAGGCAGCCACTTGGTCAGACTCAAGGGCAAAAGGAGAAGGTGGGAACCAAGGGTCCGGAGCTGATAATTGCGCCAGATGTACCAGAGACGCCGTTCCTCCACGGTCGTGGTCAGTTCGTCGGCCGAGAATCGCTTCGCCGTCGAGCTGCGATGCTTGTGCAGAACTCGGCTGTCCGCCGCCAGGAGCACGCGCCAGCCCCGTCGCCAGGCCCGGTAGCTGAGGTCCGTGTCCTCGAAATAGCAGGGTGAGAAGATCGGATCGAAGCCCCCGAGCTCGAGAAACCGGTCGCGCCGGAAGGCGGAAGAGCCGCCACCGGCCCAGAGCACGGGGACGTAGCGGCGAGCCGAATGGAAGGGTCGGATCGGGGCGTGTTCGAGGTGGAGGTACCCGGCCCGGAAGGACCCACGGGTATGCCCCGTTTCTTCGCGGCGCCGACCCGCGGGGAATTCGACCTGTGCCGTGACTGCGAAGACCTCGGGATCGCCGAAACCCTCGAGGAGTGGGCCGAGAAAGTCCTCTGCGACGATCATGTCGTTGTTCAGCAGCAGGACGATGTCGTGGCGGGCTTCTGCCACACCCCGGTTGTTGCCCTCCGAGAAACCGAGGTTCTCCGAAAGTATCAGGACATCCACCTCGGGATGCTTTCTCCGCAGCCATTCGACGCTGTCGTCGGTCGACCCGTTGTCGACCACCAGCACCTGGTGCCGTCCACCGGCTCGGTGAACCGCCCGCACCAGCGGAGGGATACTTTCCTCGAGCAGATAACGACCGTTCCAGTTCAGGATGATGATCGTACAGAGGGCCTCGAGCGCAGGAGCCGGCTTCGGTTCGGATCGTTTCACGACGCCCGGCAGCGAGCGTGCTGCTTCGGCCAGCACGAAGATCAGGGTCAGCAGAATCTGGACGGGAAGGAGAACGATCCAAGACAGCCAGCGGAGGATCATCACTTCAACTCGATCCGAAACATCATGACACCAAGTTCCCGGCGATCCTGGACGCCGGAGGGAACCACGGTCTTGCTGCAGGCAAGCCCCACTTCGAACAGGCGACGTTTCGTATCCTGAAACGGGACCAGGTACTCGACATCGAATGCCTCCTCCCGGTCCAGATACTTCTCTCCGACCCGGACGCCATCGACGAACCAATCAATCCGGTTGGCCCAGGGCGTATAGCCTGCGACGCGAAGATACCGGACCGGTCGCCGCGTTTCGAGGTAACAGTCGGCGTGGGGACCCGTCCAGCGGCAGGCGCGCTCGTGGTGTTCGTACCAGTACCAGCCCGGTCCGAGTTGATGACTGCAGGGTCCTTCCTCGAAGTCAATGTGGGGGCGGAACTCCAAGCTGGCAGAGGCCTTGGGATCGGTCCTTTCATACTCCCAGTTCTTCCTGAGCTTCCGTCGCAAGCGTTCTCTCTGGCCGGAGTGCACCAGGATGCTCCAGAACTCCGCATGAAGATGCCAGCCCAGGCCGAGAAATGTCAACCATCCGTACCGTGGGTGAAGCCGGCGAAAATCGGTCCGGTCCAGGCCGCAGGGCAGGTCATGCAGCGGCGCGAGCCCGGTATCGTCGATCAGCGAGCGGAGTACCGTGGGTTTGAGGAGACGGATATTTCGGAAGCTTCGATGTTCGTCGAGAAAACCGGGATTGAACCGACCGGCATACCAGTCGGCCAGCGGGACGGGGAGGAACTGCGGTCCGTACAACTCGGTATGCGCGTCGTAGGGGTACCAGAAGTTGGGGGTCGTGAGCAGGATCATGCCCGTGGGTGTGAGTACGCGACGAAGTTCCTCGAGGAACCGCCTCTGCCAAGGTCGCCCTCCGACGAGGTGTTCGATCACATCGAAGGCCGCGATCAGGTCGAAGCTGCCGTCGGGAAAGGGAAGGTCCAGACCACTGCACTGGACGTACGACGAGCGGTCACCCGGGATGGCGAACTGGAGCACATGGCGGTGGAAATCGCCTCCGACATACTGCGCGCCCCGGTTTCCCACGATGCCTCCGAGACCTCCCGTTCCACAGCCGATGTCCAGGACTGTTCGGTCGCGCAGTTCGATCAGGGTGGACGCTTCGAAGTCGGACAGGAGTTGCCGGTTTCGCAGGCGACTCTGCTGCCAGTATTCGAGCCAGCGCTGACAGGCGGGCGTCGATCGCGCCCCGAAGATCCTGCTCGGCCACCTTTTCCAGGCTGCGACGCTCGGATGTCTTGAGCGGATCTACTTTCATTTCAGTCTGAAAGCGGGCGCACTCCCGTCCGCAAAGTGTGACCAGTCTCGCATCTCGTTCAACCGAAACAGGATAAGATGCATCTTCTCTATGGTGATTGAACATCCTGTAAACTGGGAGATATCGTTCTGATCTTTTCTGGCGATTCGCCTGTTTCGTACATTTGAGACGAGGATTCTATGACAAGAAAGACGGGCTTTGCATTATTCGGAGCCGTGTACCTGTTGCTTGCGGCGCCGATCTGGGCCGCTTCGGTCCGAACCGTCAATATCCGGG
The DNA here is from genome assembly GCA_963823995.1 of uncultured Acidobacteriota bacterium. Classification (GTDB taxonomy): domain Bacteria; phylum Acidobacteriota; class UBA6911; order RPQK01; family JAPXNP01; genus JARRKC01. The sequence goes on along the minus strand of CAWGNQ010000005.1, from coordinate 226,178 downwards.
AGATGGTGGATATCTCCGCCACGATCTTCTATGGTCGCTGCCTTTCCGCCGTGGATTCGGTCGCGGAGTCGGGACTCGGGATCCGGACCTATCGCTTCCTGGTTCTCGATGCTCTCAAGAACGCCGAGGCAGGTCAGGTTGTTGAGTTCCGCCAAGTGGCCTCGATCGGCAAGGGGGTCACGATACCGGGTATTCCCCAGTTTCACAAAGGGCAGGAGCTCCTTCTGTTCATGCATGCAGAGTCGAAGCGTGGTCTGACCAGTCCGGTCGGATTCCAGCAGGGAGTCTTCCGGGCGGAGCAGCTTCCGACCGGAGAGGTCGTGTTCGAAAATGGCTACGCCAACCGGAATCTCGACCACCAGTTGGACACCCAGGCTCAGGCCCAGGCCGGCCTTCGATCGAGTGAAGTACGGGCCCTCCAGAGCGGCCGGCCAATCCCGTTGTCGGTTCTTCGCGACGTGGTCACGAAGCTGGATCGCTATAACGCGCAGACGCAGGGGAGGGTGCAGTAATGCAGAGCCATGGATTGAGATTCCTTCTGACCGCTTCGGCGGCGCTCGCTCTGTCGCCGACCCTCTGGGCCGGCGGGCCCAACTACCTCGACTCCAGAGGCGGGTATGCGAAGTGGGACACGTCGCAGTCGATCCCCTTCACGGTGGACAACGGTCCCCTGAAAAAGGTGGGCAACACCGTTCTTCTCTCGCGTGACGTCGGGCGGCAGATCGTCGATGAAGTGACCGCGCGGTGGACCGATGTCGCGACGTCGACGTTCACGTTCCGGGACAACGGATTCCTGAATACGGACGTCAACTCCTCCAACTACGATGCGCTGATCCTTGCTCCGGGGGCCCAACTGGCGCCACTGAACCCGATCGTGTTCGATGCCGACGGTGAGATCACGAACGATCTGCTCGGTACCGGATCGAGCAGTGACGTTCTCGGATTCTCAAGTGTTCTGAGTATCGTCAACGACGAGATCTTGAGCGGCTGGGCGGTGTTGAACGGCCAAAACGCCTCGAACACGGGTCCGTCCGGCACGGAGTTCCGGCAAACCGTTCTGCACGAACTGGGGCACTTCATCGGCCTCGATCATACGCTCGGGCTCTACGAGAACTGGCAGCAGGGGCGCTATCAAGACGTGCCAATCATGTTTCCGCTCGGGGGATCGCCGGCTCTTCCGTCCCAACCCATCGCGGACGATATTGCCTGGATCTCCTGGCTGTATCCGATGCCCGGGTTGTCCCAGCAGACAGGGAGCATCAAGGGGTCGGTCCACTGGCTGCGACAGGACGGGCCCATCTTCCAGGGGGCGAATGTCGAAGCCATTCCGGCCATACCGGACGGCCACGGCGGATTCACCGAGTCCCACTCGAATGTGGTGACCTGCGTCTCCGACTTCCTCGCCACCGGTACGGGCGAGTACGTCCTGCCCAATCTGAATCCGGGTTATTACTACGTCCGGATCGAGCCGATACCCCTGAACATCTCGGGCGTTTCGATCGACATGGGAAGCGGCATCGGACCTTTCGACAGCCGGTCCACTTCGTTTCCCCGCGACTACTTCGATCCGGAGGAGTCGCTCACCGAAGATCCGACACTGAAGACCGTCATCCAAGTGTCCGCCGGACAAACAGTCACCAATATCGATCTGGTACCCAACGATACTGCCGGCATCGTGCAGTTGACCGCTGCCGACACGGGAGGCGTCCGACTCATGATGGGAGACGACGACTCCAGACTGGTCGTGTTTCCGGGAAATTTCGTGTTCCCCTTCTATGGCCGGGCGTACCACGAGTTTTATGTGAACAGTGACGGGAATCTCACGTTCGGGGGCGGCGATTCATCGTCCCAGGCCAGGGACGAAACCCGCTTCCTGTCCGGGCCTCCCCGGATCGCAGCGCTGTTCACGGATCTGGACCCCTCGGCCCGGGGCGAGGTCGATGCCTCCGTCGGTGCAGGATTCGTCAAGGTGACCTGGCAGGGTGTGCCCGAGTACAGCAGTACGGGCCAGGCTCCGGGCAACTCCTTCATCGTCACGCTCTACTCGAACGGCGACGTCCGGTTCGAGTACGGCCAGATTTTGGTGACGCCCGACCAGATCCCGGGCAGCGCTCCGGACCCGCAGGCGATCGTGGGTGTCTCGCCGGGACACGTGGACACGGGTAGGACCGTCGGTCTGTCGAGCAGCCAGGAGTTTGCGATGGATCACGAGGCGGTCTACCAGGTCTTCCTGAACACCAGCTTCAATCTTTCCAGTAGGGCCGTAACCTTCACGGCCAGCTCGACCGAACTCCTGTTTCCCTTTCTGAGTGGCAATGCCCAGGAATTCACGGGCATCGCGGTTTCGAACTACGGTACGGAGGATGAGTTGCTGGCTTCGGAAGCGCGGGGCAACGACGGCAATCTGCTGGTCGGAGGGAGCAACCCGACGACGATCGATCTCCTCGCCGAGACGCAGTACGCAGCTCTTGGCCAGGAGATCTTCGGACTTGGCGGTGGACAGCAGTTCCAGGGATGGGCCAGGATCCGGTCCGACCACCCCGAAGTTGCGAGCTTCTTTCAATTCGGAAACGGTTTGTCGGGCGGTCCGGTCACGCAGATGGACGGCTCGACGGCGTTCACCTCGCCGTCGGAGAAACTGTACTTCACGCGGCTCTACCAGGGACCCGCCGTCTTTCCCAGTTACTCCGGTTTCAAGCAGGCCGCGACGTTGCTGGCAATCGTCAACCCGAACGATACGGCGATCACGATCACCCTGCGGCTTTACGGCAACATGGGGCAGCCGGTGGTCAACGACGTGACCCGTTCGATCCCGGCCGATGGGCGAATCTACGAGACGCTCGCCTCGTTGTTCAGCCTGCAGACCCCGGTGAATGACGGATACGTGGAAGTCACGGTCGGCCCTGAGGATCCCGGGGTGATTGGTTTCGAGCTGATCCAGTTGCCCGACGCCCTGCTGGGGCTGAACGCGGCGGTCGACAATCCTTCGAACGTGGTCTATTCTGCCCAACTGGGGCATGGTCAGGACATCTTCACGAGCATCAAGGTCGTCAACCCGACGACGTCGGCCGCCAACCTTACTCTGACCGCATACCTGCGCCAGTCTGACGGAAGGGTCGACGTGCGTCCCGTCCAGTTCCCGCTCGGGCCGCACCAGACGCTGCAGCAAAACGTGGAGAATCTGTTTGCACTCGGGCCAGGAGGCACGACGTCGATCGTGGGCTCGATCAAGGTTCAGTCGACCGTCAACGGAGTGATCGGAGACGTCGTCTTCGGTGATCCCCAATCCGCCCGATTCGTGGCGGCACTGCCCCTGCAGACGCGGTTGTTCCGAAAAGCGGTGAACGGCCAGGTGTCGAACGGCCGGTACCCTGCGAATCCGGCTTTGAACTCGTTCACCGGCATCGCACTGTTCAACCCGAATGTAGTCCAGGCCCAGGTAACGGTTGAGGTCTTCGATCGGGACGGCGTGAAGGTCGGCGAAGAGATCGTGACGTTGGGGCCGAATGAGCGGATTTCCAGGGTGCTCGGCGAGAGCGACTTCGTGCCGTCCAGCGCCGGGCTCGTGCGCGGCTACGTCGTGATCACGTCGAATCAGCCCATTGTTTCGCAGGAGCTCTTCGGCAACAACGATCTCGATTACCTCTCGGCGGTAGTGCCTGCCGTGATCCAGTAGAAGACAGAAGGCAGAAGGCAGAAGGCACACGACTGAAACGAAGGCTGGCGGGCAGATCGGTGCGTGAATGAAATGAGCGACCCCCTGGGCGGCTGTCGACTTCCCAGCTTCGCCGCGTACCGCACATCCGGTCGCCCTCATTCACCGGACCGATTCTGCGCCGCGCAGCTGAATGGGGAGTGAGACGCCAACGACGTCGTTTCATCCCAGCGCTTTGGGCAGTCGCCCAAAGCCAAACTCCAAGGCAAAGAAATCCTTTGCTTCCGTTGCCTTTTTGCGCCTTTGCGAGGCGTCGGCTCTGACCCATCCGGCAGAGGGCCGAGGCCCCCGGCTGTCAGGCCGGTCTGCTATTAATCTGACGGTAGGGCATGGTGCAGACAGCAACAGTGGAAGAACCGAGCTTCGCTCATGAAAGCGAAGCGGAATTTGCGGCCTACCTCGATTTCTACCAGGTCGACTGGCGATACGAGCCGATCTGTTTTCCGATCGAGTGGGACGAGGAGGGGAAGGTCGCCGGCTGTTTCACGCCTGATTTCTATCTGCCCGGGTTCGACCTCTTTGTGGAATTGACGACGATGAAGCAGAGCCTCGTGACACGGAAGAATCGCAAGCTGCGGCTGATGCGTCAGATCTATCCTGAAATCCGGGTCAAAATCCTCTATCGAAGGGATTTCCGGGGGCTTCTGTTCAAGTTCGGAGTGCTTCCGTGAGCAGTGCGCTCCAGATTCACCATCGTTCGGCGGTGGACGAGACGGAGATCGTCTTCGACGAGCACAGCATTCGCAGGCGAGTCGCCGAGTTGGCCGCTGCGGTTTCGGCCGACTATGCAGGGCGGGAGCCCGTTCTGATCGGTATCCTGAAAGGAGCCGAGCTTTTCGCGTGCGACCTTGCCCGGGCTCTGTCGGTCCCCGCCGTTTTGGAATTCGCCTCTATCAGCCGATATCGGCGCAGCCCGAATTCGAAGGAGGTTCGGATCACGCACGACGTGGAAGTCGACCTGAAGGGGCGGGACGTCCTCATCGTCGAGGACATCGTCGACACGGGACTCACCCTGCATTATCTGGCTCAGGAGTTCGGCCGTCGCAAGCCACGGTCCATCGCGCTCTGCAGCCTGCTGGACCGTCCCGATCTTCGCCTGACCGGCACCGAGCTCGAGTACGTCGGCTTCGAAATTTCCGAGGAGTTTCTGGTCGGCTACGGCCTCGATTTTCGCGAGCGATATCGAAATCTCCCATACATTGCCCGCCTCGAGATTTGAGACTTTCGAGTTTCGATCGCCGATTGTCGCCGGAGAACGGGAGAACGGGAGAACCGGAGGACGGGAGAACGGGATTCCGGAATGGGACTTGCGCCCCCACTGGGATCGGCGGTAGCTCATTCGGGATTCGGAATTTGGGGGCGTGTTGCCGAAATCACTTGGGAACCGCAGCACCTTTCCGACGCGTCGTCGGGACCCGTAAATCCAGTTCCACGCCAAGCCGCCGACTAAGCAAAGCCGCTCCCCACAAAAGAGACACTTTGAGCCTCGAACCTCGAACCTTGAACCGGGAACCGGTTCTCCCGTTCTCCCGTTCTCCCGTTCTCCCGTCATATCGAGAATCCCAGCGGCCGGGGCACCGCTATAATGAAGCACATGTCCTGGGGCTTTTACCTGGGTGCCGTGGCGTTTTTCACCCTCGTTTTCGGCGTCTTTTACGCTGTGGCCTGGTCGGTGGTGCTCCAGATTCTCGAGAACTACAACCGCTACTACCAGAAGTCCCCCCTCCAGTGGACCGGGGGGGACAGTCATTTTCCGAAGCGAAGAATCCGTCTCTCCTTTTTGGTCCCCGGCGCCGTGCTGAGCGCCTGGCTGGTTGTGCACTTCGTCATCATGCCCTGATTTTGCTTCGATCCGGCGGCTTGATTTAACATGTGAGCGTCTCATGAAGCCGTCCTTGCGAATACTGCTGGTTCTTATGACCGGGTGCCTCTGCGGCCTGGCCTCGGGCCGGGAGGCCGACCTTCTCCAAAAGGGAGACCGTCTGCTCGAGGGCGGTCGCGTCGACGACGCTCTGGTAGCCTGGGACCGATACAAACAGCAGCATCCGGATCGACTCGAGGCCTATCTGCGAACCGCACGCGCGTTGCTCGATGCCGGCCGTCTCCACGATGCGAGCGTAGAACTTCGCGACGCGCTGTCCCACCCGCCCGCAACGCAGTCCGAGTCCATCGAGCTGGCCCGCGACGTCGCCGAGACCGGCAACGTCCGCATTGCCTCGGAGGTGCTCGAGTCCGCGCGGGAGAAGGCGCCGCTCGATCTCGCGGGAACCTGGTTGCTGGCCGACCTCTACTATCAGGAGCGCCGCTTCGACGAGGCGCTGGACATGCTGGGACGGTACGAAGGTCTGCGTGGTGCTGACCTCGAGCAGGCGGCCCTTCGCCGGGGCATGGTGCTTCTCGAGCAGGGGGTGCTCGATCGCTCGATGGAAGCCTTCGAAGAGGCGGTCGGCAAGGATTCGTCACTGGCCGCCGGATATCACGGACTCTCCAAGGTCTGTCTCCTCGGGCACAATCCGGAAGCGGCGCTGAAAATGTCGCGCGAAGCGGTTCGGCTGGCACCGGACAGCGGCATCTATCTTTTCCAGTTGGGTGTCGTCCTAAAGACTCTTGGACAGAACGACGAAGCGATCCGTCGACTGGAGGAGGCGGAGGCCAAGGGTGCGGATGCTTTCGGTATCCGTTTCGAACTGGGGGACGCCTTTCGACGCACCGGTCAGATGGATCGCGCACGGGCGGCGTTGACCCGTTACCAGGAACTGCTCGAGCAGCGGCGCAACGACCAGGCCGTTCAACAGCTGGAACAGGAAGGAAGAGAGCGGCTCGAGAAGGGCGAACCCTCCGGCGCGGTCGAGACCTTCCGCCGGCTCGTAGAACGCGCTCCCGACAGCTGGACGGGCCACGAGCATCTGGCCAAGCTCTATCTCTCCGCGGGAAACATGCCGGAGGCCTGGTCCGAGATCCAAAGAATGCTCGAACTCGATGCATCCAGCTCGGAAGCCCACTTTTTGGCGGCGCTCTATCGAAGTGTCACCGGTGAGGAGGAGGCTGCTCTGCGCAGTGCACTGGAATCGCGACGCCTCCGACCCGGAAATCCGCCCCTGCGGAATCTCCTCGGAAACCTCTACTTCAAGCGGGGCGACTGGCGTCTGGCGGCGGACGAATATGCTGCCGCCTCGGCCCTCGATCCGTCGAATGCCGCGTTCCGGGCCAACCTTCGAGTCGGCCCGTCGTCGGCTGGGCGATCTCCCCTGAGCTGCAGGAGAACTGGTCGGGAGAACGGGAGGACGGGAATCCCGAGGGTGTGTTGTCTAAGTCACTCGCAGCCCGCCGCGTCAGAACCGGAACGGAGTGACAGTTGCAGAAGCCCAACCGTCGAAGCCCGACCATTTGCGGAAGCCGCCCACGGGCCGCTAAACTACGGCCGACGCCCGTCCGGAATGGAACGCTGAGAATTCGAGGTCCGCACAGGGGATTCCCTCACTTCGTTCCGGCTCTGATGTCCTTGAACCCGTCCTCCGGTTCTCCCGTTCTCCCGTTCCGCCGATAAATCGAAAATCGAAGATCCATTCACTCCTCGTCTCCTCTCAGCCGGTCCAGCTGCCGCCGTTCCCGTTTGGTGGGGCGTCCGCTTCCCGATTCACGACGGGGACGCCCCCTCGCGCATGATCCGGTCGATCGGATCGAGGCGGGGACGGGGTGGGCTCAGATCCTCGTACATCTCGCGTGCGCGCGCCTTCGAAACCGGTCTGTCGTGGAGTTCCCGTACGATCAGAATCCGGGTCCAGTCACCGAACCGGATCTCCAGACGATCCCCCGGCTGGACCGAACGATGGGGCTTCGAGGCCTGTCCGTCGATGGACACCCGGCCCAGATTGCAGGCCCGCGTCGCCTGCGTGCGGGTCTTGAAAACCCGTGCCACCTGAAGCCATTTGTCGAGGCGAACGTCCTGGGTGCCGATGTTCGGATGATACCAAACGGGGGACCGACCCCCCGCCACGCCGCAGCACCCGCCAAGGGCAGCAAAGCCGGAGCGACCCGCTGCGACCGCCGCGCCGCCGCGTGGAGTCGAGCCGCCAAGATCTCGCTGGTCTGACCAACCGGGGCAAACCGACCCCCCGCCACGCCGCCGCGCGCGCCACGGGCTGCAAAGCCGAGGAACCCGCTGCGTCCGCTGCGCCGCCGCGTGGAGACGAGCCGCCGAGATCCCGCCACCCTGCCGACCCGGGCAAACCGCCCCCACGCCACACCGCCGCGTCCGCCACGGGCCGCAAAGCCGAGGAACCCGCTGCGACCGTTGCGCCGCCGCGTGGAGACGAGCCCCCGAGATCTCGCCACCCTGCCGACCCTCAGTGACTCTTTTTCGTAGATTCTCGAGGTCGAACGTTAGTAGTCAATGGAGGGTACCTATGACCGAAAACGAAATTGCGACGATCATTCTCGACGTTGCGTTCGAGATCCACATCGGAATTGGTCCGGGACTTCTCGAGAGTGTCTATAGACCGGTCATGGCAGATCGGTTGACTCGCCGCGGTCTCCACGCGCTGATGGAGGTACCGATTCCAGTCGTCATCGACGGATTCTCCTTCGAGAAGGGCTTTTTCGCTGACCTCATCGTCGAAGACAAAGTAATCGTCGAGGTCAAGTCGGTCGAAAGACTTCATCCTGTCCACAAGAAACAACTTCTCACCTACCTCCGTCTCACCGACAAGCGCCTCGGACTCGTCATCAATTTTGGAGGTGCACGTCTCAGAGACAGCATTTCGCGCGTTGTGAATCGGCTTCCGGAGTAAGGCTTCTCGACGGACCACAATGAAAGCCCCGCTGCGTCCGCCGCGCCGTTGCGTGGAGTCGAGCCGCCGAGATCTTGCCACCCTGCCGACCCGGGCGAAGTGACCCCATGCCACGCCGCAGCGCCCGCCACGGGCTGCAAAGCCGAGGAGCCCGCTGCGACCGTTGCGCCGTTGCGTGGAGTCGAGCCGCCAAGATCTCGCTGGTCTGACGGACCGGGGCAAACCGCCCCCCCACGCTACGCCGCAGCGACCACCAAGGGCAGCAAAACCGAGGAGCCCCGCCGCGTCCGCCGCGCCGCCGCGTGGAGTCGGGCCGCCAAGATCTTGCCACCCTGCCGCCCCGGGCGAAGCGTCCCCCCGCCACGCCGCAGCACCCGCCAAGGGCAGCAAAGCCGGAGCGACCCGCTGCGACCGCCGCGCCGCCGCGTGGAGTCGAGCCGCCAAGATCTCGCTGGTCTGACCAACCGGGGCAAACCGACCCCCCGCCACGCCGCCGCGCGCGCCACGGGCTGCAAAGCCGAGGAACCCGCTGCGTCCGCTGCGCCGCCGCGTGGAGACGAGCCGCCGAGATCCCGCCACCCTGCCGACCCGGGCAAACCGCCCCCACGCCACACCGCCGCGTCCGCCACGGGCCGCAAAGCCGAGGAACCCGCTGCGACCGTTGCGCCGCCGCGTGGAGACGAGCCCCCGAGATCTCGCCACCCTGCCGACCCTCAGTGACTCTTTTTCGTAGATTCTCGAGGTCGAACGTTAGTAGTCAATGGAGGGTACCTATGACCGAAAACGAAATTGCGACGATCATTCTCGACGTTGCGTTCGAGATCCACATCGGAATTGGTCCGGGACTTCTCGAGAGTGTCTATAGACCGGTCATGGCAGATCGGTTGACTCGCCGCGGTCTCCACGCGCTGATGGAGGTACCGATTCCAGTCGTCATCGACGGATTCTCCTTCGAGAAGGGCTTTTTCGCTGACCTCATCGTCGAAGACAAAGTAATCGTCGAGGTCAAGTCGGTCGAAAGACTTCATCCTGTCCACAAGAAACAACTTCTCACCTACCTCCGTCTCACCGACAAGCGCCTCGGACTCGTCATCAATTTTGGAGGTGCACGTCTCAGAGACAGCATTTCGCGCGTTGTGAATCGGCTTCCGGAGTAAGGCTTCTCGACGGACCACAATGAAAGCCCCGCTGCGTCCGCCGCGCCGTTGCGTGGAGTCGAGCCGCCGAGATCTTGCCACCCTGCCGACCCGGGCGAAGTGACCCCATGCCACGCCGCAGCGCCCGCCACGGGCTGCAAAGCCGAGGAGCCCGCTGCGACCGTTGCGCCGTTGCGTGGAGACGAGCCGCCAAGATCTCGCTGGTCTGACGGACCGGGGCAAACCGCCCCCCCACGCTACGCCGCAGCGACCACCAAGGGCAGCAAAACCGAGGAGCCCCGCCGCGTCCGCCGCGCCGCCGCGTGGAGTCGGGCCGCCAAGATCTTGCCACCCTGCCGCCCCGGGCGAAGTGACCCCATGCCACGCCGCAGCGCCCGCCACGGGCTGCAAAGCCGAGGAGCCCGCTGCGACCGTTGCGCCGTTGCGTGGAGTCGAGCCGCCAAGATCTCGCTGGTCTGACGGACCGGGGCAAACCGCCCCCCCACGCTACGCCGCAGCGACCACCAAGGGCAGCAAAACCGAGGAGCCCCGCCGCGTCCGCCGCGCCGCCGCGTGGAGTCGGGCCGCCAAGATCTTGCCACCCTGCCGCCCCGGGCGAAGCGTCCCCACGCCACGCCGCAGCACCCGCCACGGGCAGCAAAGCCGGAGCGACCCGCTGCGACCGCTGCGCCGCCGCGTGGAGACGAGCCGCCAAGATCTCGCTGGTCTGACGGACCGGGGCAAACCGCCCCCCCACGCTACGCCGCAGCGACCACCAAGGGCAGCAAAACCGAGGAGCCCCGCCGCGTCCGCTGCGCCGCCGCGTGGAGACGAGCCGCCGAGATCCCGCCACCCTGCCGACCCGGGCAAACCGCCCCCACGCCACACCGCCGCGTCCGCCACGGGCCGCAAAGCCGAGGAACCCGCTGCGACCGTTGCGCCGTTGCATGGAGACGAGCCGCCGAGATCTCGCCAACACTCCTTCGAAAGTCGAAGATCAAGAGGTCCGGCTCGACTTTCTCGAGCGGTCCTCCTCCAGATTGCCAAAGCCGAGGCGCGTCCTCCAGAATGGGAGTCATGAAATCGCTCGGTGCTCTTCTTCTGGCTGGTATGACGGTTCTGTGCACGGCCGGGTTTCCACGCGAGGTGACGGAAGCCGTGCCGACCTATGTCGACGTCACACGCCAGGCCGGCATCGATTTCCGGCACGTCAGCGGTCCCGTCGACCACAAGGACTACATCTTCGAAACTAAGGGGGGCGGCGTCGGATTCTTCGACTACGACAACGACGGTTGGCTCGACATCCTCCTGGTCCAGGGATCGACGGTCGAACAGGCGCTGGCCGGGAAGAAGGCGAGGCCGGCGTTGTACCACAACCGGGGGGACGGCACTTTCGAGGATGTCTCGGCCGGTTCGGGGCTGGACGGCGGCGTGTGGGGCATGGGCGTGACCTTCGGCGACTACGACAACGACGGGGACGCGGACGTTTACCTGACTCAGCTCGGCCCCGACCTGCTTTACCGTAACAACGCAGACGGGACGTTCACGGACGTGACGGAGGAGTCCGGCATTCACGCCGACGGCTGGAGCACTTCGGCGGCCTTCGGGGACTACGATAGGGACGGGCTCCTCGATCTCTATGTTGTAGGCTATCTCGACTACGGCCCCTCCCATCTGCCGCCCCGCACGTCGAGCTGCACCTATCTGGGAGTCCCGGTCCTGTGCGGACCGCGCGGGCTCCAGGGCGCCCGGGACTATCTCTACCGCAATCGGGGCGGAGGAGCCTTTGAAGAGGTCAGCCGGAGCTCGGGCGCCGAAGACCGGAACCGTTATTTCGGACTCGGTGTCCTCTGGTCCGACCTCGACGACGATGGGGACCTGGACCTCTTCGTGGGCAACGATGCCACGCCGAACTATCTGTTCGAGAACCGGGGCGACGGCACCTTCGAGGATGTCGGTTTCGTCAGCGGCGTGGCCGTCAGCGGCGACGGTAACGAACAGGCAAGCATGGGCGTCGACTCCGGCGACTACGACAATGACGGCAAGCTCGATCTCTTCCTGACCCACTTCGCCAATGACTACAGCACGCTCTATCACAACGAGGGCGGACTGATGTTCACGGATGTTTCGGGTCGGGCGGGACTCAAGGACCCGGAATGGAACCTGGTCGCCTGGGGAACGCGCTTCATGGACGTCGACGATGACGGATGGAAGGACATTGTCCATGCGAACGGCCATGTGTATCCCTACCTCGAGCATTCGGACAAACCGGAGCAGTTTCGCGAGCCCTGTTCCCTCTATATCAACCGGGGCGACGGCACATTCGTCAACGCCTCCGCGCAAGCCGGAGCCGACTTCCAGGCACCGCTGGTGGGTCGGGGTGTGGCGTTCGGTGACTACGACAACGACGGGGACATCGATCTGCTGATTGCGAATCTGAATGGCAGGCCACGCCTGCTCCGGGCAGACCGCCGGGACACGAACCACTGGGTGATGTTCCGGCTCGCCGCAAAGTCGGGGAATCGGCACGCCCTGGGCAGCCGCGTCACGGTGGAGTGCTCGGGCTTAACCCAGATCTGGGAGGTCAAGCGGACAGTCGGAATCTACTCCGCCAGCGATCCACGGGCCCATTTCGGCCTGGGATCATGCACCGTCATCGAACGGGTCGAAGTGCGGTGGTCGGATGGAACGAAACAGGAATTCAGAAAGGTTTCCGCCGACCGGCACTACCGGCTTCAGCAGGGCGGGGAGCTCGAGCCTGAAGTGACTACCCTTGCACCCCGGAAGAATCCAGAGAGTCGTTGACCGAGCTGTAACGCCGGCAAAGGAAAATGGGTGCCGATGATCGGCACCCATTTCTGGTTGCGCCCTCAACAAGGGGGCGGCAGGCCCGGGGAGCGTCCTGGACCTGACTGCCCGGGATGATCTAGAAGTCGTACCGAAGTCCGAACTGCATGACTCTGGGTGCTCCCTGAATCGTAGTCAGGTTTCCAAAGGAGGGTGCCGGAGTCCCCTCGTTCGGGAGGGGTGCGGTTCCCCAGTTGTCTCTCGAGAAGTTCGATGGTCCGCCCAGCCGCTGAGTATTGGTCGCGTTGAAGACCTCCCACCGAAAGGTGATGCTGTGGTTTTCGTTGTACGGCATGATGAACGACTTGTGGAGCCCAAAATCGAAACTGAAGTAGCTGGGGAGGTTGAACACGTTTCGGTCGCCCGTCTCTCCCGCCGAGTCCTCGCGAAAACTGTTGTAGGCATACTGAGAATCCGCCCAGAAGTTCGGGTGATCGCCGCCTTTGTGTGGATCCGCATTTGGATCGCGGATACGGGATGCCCAGCTCTGAACGTTCCAGTTCGTGGCCCAGACGCTGCCTTCGAAGGGGCTCATAATCGGCAGACCGGAGTTCCAGCGAAAGATCCCGTTGAAGGCCCAGCCGCCCAGGATCGCTTCGGCTACTCCAGGCATGTCGGCGCCGAAAGCATGTCCCCTGCCGAAAGGCAGATTCCACAACCAGTTGGCGTTGAGGATGTGGCGGGTGTCAAAATCCGAAACTGAGTAAGAATCCTCGGGCCGCAGGGCGTTAACGATGAGGGCATCATACGACGCCGCGCTCTGCAAGCCGGAAGCATCATCCATCGACTTGCTCCAGGTGTAGTTCAAGTCGAAACTCAACGAGTTTTTGAAGCGCTCGCGGAGCGTGACGGCGAGGGCATGATAGTCCGATTGAGCCACCGTGCTCCAAGCCTGCATTGCACCGTATTGAGGCTGATAGAAGATTCCGGGACTGTAGTAGTAATCTAGGACATCCATGAGATACGTGTAGTCCGGAGCGTCGTAGCATTCGGCCGACACGAAGCAGTAGATGTTCTGGGTAGCCGTCCATGACGATTCGAAGAGATAGTCGTTTGGATCGCCCGCCCCGGGGAAGAGGTTCTCGAAGTAGGGGATTTCAGGTATCTGATCGACGGGCGTGTGAAGCTGACGGTTCTTATAGAGCTCACCTGCGGCCGTATACCAGTCGGTGCCGGAGATCGGATCCACGAGATTGTTGGGCTGCATGACGTCGCGCTGAGCCAGGAGGTTCCGGGCCTTGCGACCGATGTAGGAAGCTTCCACGTAGACTCCTCCGGGCAGTTCACGGCCGAAGGTGAGATTCCAATTGTAGTTGACCGGTGTCGTGATGGTCGAGTCGAGTGCGGACTCGATGCGACGCTGGTAGTCCGCAGGCTGGGTCAACGGGAAGCTGATGCTGTCGGAAATGTCCATTTCCGGCAAGTCGCGAATGGACTGGTCGAAGCCTGTGAAAAGAGGCCCCGGATTGTCTGTCGCGTCGAAAAAGTTCGCCGAGATCTCATCGGAGAGGACGAAGCCGAGTGTCGAGTTGAGGTCCCAAGACACGGCCAGCGCGCTGCCGACTCGGTCGTACATCATGGCAAAACCGCCCCGGATGACCGATTGCTCGGGGTCTCCGAATATGGCATGCAGAAAACCGTCTTCTACGTGTGGCGAGTAGGCAAAGGAGAAACGCGGGGAGAGGTTGTTCCAGTCCGTATCGTATAGACCGGGCTTTCCGTACTTCGGACCAGCCAGATCGATCGCGAGATTCTCGTTGTAGGGGATGCCTGTCTGCATTCCTGTCACGCGACGGTCAAAATAGGTGCCCAAGGGGATCGTCGGCGCGACTTCGAAACCGCTAGTTTCCTCGACCGGCGTGTTGATGCTCCACCGCAGACCGAGGTTCAGGGTCAGGTTAGGGGTCGTTTGCCAGGTGTCCTCGAAGTAGACCTCGTACTCGTTGGAGGCAAACTGGCGGAAAGTGGGGGTCCCGCTGGGCTCTAGACCGCCTGACAAGTCATAAGTGCCGTTGGCATTGTACTGCGTGTAGCGACCGAGGAGAGCCGTGAAGCCGTTTCGAATCGGGTCCCGGAGGCCACCTTCGAAATCCGTGAGGACGTCCATCGCATCACCAGAGGCGGCATAGTACGAGGGGTTCATCGTGGCGAAGTCGAAAGCCGATCCGTAGCTCAGGCGGTCGTTCTTGACAACTCGGATGTTCGTCCCGAACTGGAAAGTGTGATCGCCCTTTACCCAGGACACGTCGTTGGTGATGTTGTGGACCGGGGTGGTCCGAGTGAGCGTATCCACGCCTCCATTGGGTTGGAAGACGAATCGGAAGGTCATGAAGTTCGCGTTCGAATCTCCCTGGTCTGTGAATGCCTCACGGGTCAGGCCATAACGGAAATTGTTGATGAGGGTTGGTCGGATATTCCACGTATGACCCACTCCGAAACCGTAAGGATGGCTCCAGTAGGTTCGCTCGAGCGTGTCCGGCCAGTACTTGTTCAGGGTCTCGTGATCCCATTGGTAGTTTGCTCTGAGGAAGATCGACTGGGTGTCGCTCGGCACCAGATCGATCCGGGTCGTGTACGTGTTCCAGTCCAGCGGGGTCGGCGCGTTGAAGCGAAAGCCGGCTGTGTTGAGAAGATCACCGTCTCCGGTGTCGTTCGAGGGATAGCGAGCGGCAGCATCCGCAAGGGCCGCGGTGGCCAGCGGATTGACTCCGCCGAGCACAGGGAAGAGCTGTGCAATCTCATCGGGGCCTACCTCGGCGGGCTGATGGTCGGCAGTGCGGTAGCGTAGTATCCCCTGCCCCATATGGGCAAGGGGCACGACGTTGAGCTGAGTGCGTTCCTTGCGATCTTTTCTGCCTTCGTAGTTAAAGAAGAAGAACGCTCTGTCCTTCTTGACCGGTCCCCCGATGGAACCGCCGAACAGGTTTCGAATCAGTCTTGGCCGATCCAGGCCGACGCGGTTGTTGAAGAAGTCGTTGGCCGCAGTCTTCGTGTTTCGATGGTATTCGTAAAGACTGCCGTGAAATTCGTTCGTCCCGCTCTTCGTGACCAGCGACACTTGAGCTCCTGAAGAACGGCCCTGGGAAGCCGTCGGGCTGGACGTCGTGACTCGAAACTCCTGGATCGAGTCCGGCGTAACTCGGAGCACCGATTTGAAAGCGACATCATCGGCCGTCTCCGAGCCGTAGTACGCGCCCGTCTGCTGTTCGTTGACGTCGATACCGTCGAGCGTCAGGTTCTGTTGATCGGATCGGGCACCCGAGACGTAACCGTTGCGCGTTACGCCCGGTTGAACACTGAGCAACTGGTAAACGTTGCGCTCGTTCAGCGGCAGCTCCTCGATCTGCTGTGTGTTGAAGGCATTTCCGATCGATCCGTCGATTTCATTCTTGAGCTTCTGCGTGGTGCTGGCCACGGTGATGATCTCCGAGACCGCCCCCAGCTCGAGTTTCAGGGTCAAGGCTACGGGAGTGTCCA
Source organism: uncultured Acidobacteriota bacterium (assembly GCA_963823995.1). GTDB lineage: Bacteria > Acidobacteriota > UBA6911 > RPQK01 > JAPXNP01 > JARRKC01. The sequence continues at coordinate 210,213 of CAWGNQ010000005.1, read as the reverse complement.
CGAGCAGGCGAATGTCATGCTGCTCGAGGGTCTTGAAGCCAGGCATTTCGACTCGAAGTGAGAAGGTGCCCGGTTGCAGGAGCAGGAACCGGAATCGGCCCTGATCGTCGGTGATAGTCGAGCGCTGATTCTGGGTCCCCTGATTGATCAGCGTCACGTCGGCGCCCGGAACGACGGCCCCCTGCGGATCCTGAACGACGCCGCTCAGCTCGGTCGTTTGTGCCAGCGCCGATGTCCCGGCAAAGGCGACAACCAGCAGGATGCTCCACAATAGAAACTGGATTCGTCTGAAACGATGCATGATCACACTCCCCACTCCTGAATGTGACGGTCTCCCGGAAAAGGTGGAGTGCATAACGCCCCCTCCTCCGGGTCCATTGAGAAACGGTGAAACCCCATTGGATACCCCCTAGGAAGTTCACCCAGGAAAAATCAGGATAATCCCTGAGAACGCAATTCGCAATTCCAATGCCAAAAAAAGGTGCACTTTCGAACAGGCTCTGTTTTTTCAGCGGTTTAGCTCGATCCATCGGTCGAGTGCCGGGCGACCCGTCTGGGTAAAGATCCAAAAACACGGATGTCTGGATTCAAAACGCTGGATCGGAGTGTATTCGGGGCGTCGGCTGGTATACTTTGGAAACTGCCGGGCCACAGCGTCGCTCGAGAGAGGTTTGACTCCGCCGACGTAGGGTATGGTCCGAAGGGTTGAATGGGAATGATGGGTACTCGTCGGATTGCCGGTTTTTTGATCTTCCTCCCCGCCTTCGTCCTCTCGGTCGTCGCTGTGACAGGGTCCATGTCTTCCGCGCCGCCCGAGAAGCAGGAAGATTCCAGAGCGCTGAAGCAGGAAGAGAGCGAAGACTACTACGGCAAGTGGCTCAATGAAGATGTGGTGTACATCATCACTCCCGAAGAGCGGAGTGTCTTCGAGAAGCTGTCGACGCCCGAAGAGAAGGAACGCTTCATCGAGCAGTTCTGGCTGAGACGGGATCCGGATCTCCGCACGCCTGACAACGAGTTCAAAGAAGAACATTACCGCCGGATCGCTTACGCCAACGAGCACTTCCAGGCCGGGGTCGCGGGCTGGAAGACGGATCGCGGTCGCATCTACATCATCCACGGGCCACCGGTCGAGATCGATTCCCACAAGATGGGTCAGAGCTATGTTCGGCCGACCGAGGAGGGAGGAGGCTTGACGGCGACCTATCCCTTCGAGGTATGGCGATACCGGCATATCGACGGCATCGGCGACGATGTCGAGATCGAATTCGTCGATCCGGATGGGACGAATACGTTCAAGCTCGCCACGACACCCTGGGAGAAGGATGCTCTATTGATGATCCCGGGCGAGGGACGGACGAGAGGTGAGGAGTTGGGCCTCGTCGGCCGGCAGGATCATCCCTACTTCAAGCCCTACATGGTCAACGACTATCCGGGCATGCGTCCCCGGGCTCAGGACGACCCCTTCATCCGCTACGAGCGGCTGACCCGACTGCAGCAGGCGATGCCGATCAAGTACAAGGACCTGAAGGAACTGGTTCGGGTCGATATTTCCTACGACACGTTGCCGTTTGAAACCCGAAGCGATTTCTTCCGGCTGGAGCCACAGAAGGTCCTGGCTTCGCTGAGCTTCGATGTGAAAAATCAGGAGCTCTCCTTCAAGCCGGAAAACGGAATGGAAGTCGCCCGGGTGGCTGTCTACGGCATCGTGACGAGTATTTCCAACTCGGTGGTCTCGGAGTTCGACGACGATCTCGTCGTGTCGTATCCGCCGGAGCAGCTCGAGGCGGGACGGAAGGGGCGGTCCGTCTACCAGAAGACGCTCCTGCTCGACAGCAAGCTTCGCTACCGGCTCGACCTGGTCGTCAAAGATCTGAACTCGGACAAGGTCGGTCACCGGAGGCTCGGATTGATTCCGCCGCGAACGACCGGTGACGAGCTGGAAACAAGTTCGTTGATCCTGGCGGATCGGCTGGACCAGGTGAAAGACCTGCCCGAGGCGGACGAGATGTTCCTGATCGGCGATGTCAAGGTCAGGCCGAATCTCCGCAAGACCTTCTCAACGAAGGACCCCTTCTGGATCTACCTGCAAGTCTACAATGCCGTACTGGATCAGGCTTCGTTGAAGCCGTCCCTGACGGTCACCTATCGGCTCAGTCGGAAGGGGCGCAAGCTCCAGGAATTTGTTGATCGAAGCGGCGAAACGACCCAGTTCTTTTCGGCTGAACGGGTCGTCCTGGTCAGCCAGATGGCCCTCGACGGTCTGGAGAATGGCCGTTATGAACTCGAAGTCGAGATCGAGGATGGTTTGAGCGGTCAGAAGGTCCGGGCGACAGATGATTTCGAGATCGTTGAGGGAGGATCCTGATGTCCGATACAAGACGAGTGGATCGCAGGACGTTCATCGGCGCCGCCGCTGCCGGAGGACTGCTGCTGGCCGGGTGCTCTGCAGGTGAAAGCAACCGGGCGGGAGGGGCGCATCTCGAGGTGGGTCCCCGGACGGCCCCGGACGGGCCGAAGCTTCGTGCAGGCCTGGTCGGATGCGGGGGCCGGGGGACCGGTGCGGCTCTCGACTTTCTCGACGCCGGCCCGCACCTGGAGATCGTGGCGCTGGCGGATCTTTTCCAGGATCGCCTGGAGACCTGTCTGCAGCAGCTGAAGGAAAAGAAAAACGTCGAAATTGCCGAAAACCGGCGTTTCGTGGGCTTCGACGCCTATCAGCAACTTCTCGACACCGACATCGACATCATGATCCAGGCGACCCCGCCCCACTTTCGGCCGCAGCATTTCGAGGGGGCGGTACAGGCCCGAAAGCACATTTTCATGGAAAAGCCGCTCGCCGTGGATCCGACCGGTGTCCGTTCCGTCCTGGCTACGGCCGAACGGGCCGGTGCACTCGGTCTTTGCGTCGTTACCGGAACGCAGTATCGTCATCAAAAGAGCTTCATCGAAACATACAACCGAATTCAGGACGGAGCCATCGGCGATATCGTCACCGCGCGAGGGTACAGCCTGCGCAGCCAGCTCTGGTACAAGGAGCCGCGGGAAGAATGGTCCGAGATGGAGTCGATGGTCCGGGACTGGGTGAACTGGTGCTGGCTGTCGGGAGACCACATCGTCGAGCAGCACATTCACGGTCTGGACGTGCTGTTCTGGTTCACGGGGCAGTACCCCGCGAAGGCGATGGGAATGGGCGGGCGCGCTCGACGTGTGACCGGGGACCAGTACGACTTCTTCAGCGTCGACTACACCTACCCCGACGGCATCCACGTCGCCAGCTGCTGCCGGCAGATCGACGGATGCGCCAACAACATCTCGCGATTCGTCGTCGGTACCCGGGGGTCGACGAACTGCCAGGACACGATTTTCGACCCTGCGGGAAAGGTCGTTTGGAAATATGAGGGGGAGGACGACAACTCGCCCTACGTCCAGGAACACATCGATCTCGTCACGGCCATTCGGAACGGGACGCCGGTCAACGACGCGCCGGCAACTGCCAGGTCGACCCTGGCCGCCATTATGGCTCGGGAATCGGCCTACTCCGGCCTCGAGGTCGCCTGGGACGAGCTGATGGAGTCCGACATGCGGCTGGGCCCCACCGAGTATGTCCTCGGACCGGTCGAGATGAAGAAATCCGTTCCCGTCCCGGGTCGGCTCGGCAAGTCCTGATGGGAGGCGGTCGTATCGGTGGTTACGGAGTGGGGGTATCGGCTTGTCGCAACCCCATCCGTGACTTCGAAGCTCGGAACGCGGACCTCGTAGCCTGTCAAGTCCTGGTCAGAAGTTGTCACCCGGATGGTTTCGAGTTACGGGTTTCGGGGGCGTGTTGCCCAATTCGTCTCAGCCCCCTTCTGCTTCGGGATTCCGGCCTACACGCGAAACCTCGGCGGTTCGATCTCACGCAAAGGCGCAGCGGACGCAAAGGTTCTCTTTGTTTTTAACTCCTTTGCCAGCTTATCGTCTTGACGAGGAATCGGATCTGCAGGTCTCGACGGCCGGGCGACCAGGGTTAGGGCAGGTTCGAGAGGGTTTGGGCAACACGCCCTCGGGTTTCGAGAACTCGAAGATCCGAATCGTCGAACCCGGAACGTTTCAGATGTCAAGTCCGGTTCTCCCGTTCTCCGGTCTTCCCGTTCTCCGGTCCCCCCGGCACTTCTCACTCTGTTCCCATTTCGCCCTTCGCACTTTCCTCCCGATTTCTCCTGCCGGAGCCCTGTGATAGCCTCCCCGGCATGTCGTCTGCACCGACTCTGCATCGTCGACTCAATCTCCTGAACGCCACCTCGATCAACATGTCGAACATGGTCGGGATCGGTCCGTTTATCGCGATCCCCCTGATCCTGGCCACGCTCGGCGGGCCCCATTCGTACCTGGCCTGGTTGGTAGGGGTCGTGATCGCACTGGCCGACGGGCTGGTCGTCTCCGAGCTCGGAGCCGCACTCCCGGCTTCCGGGGGGACCTACGTCTTCCTCCGCGAGGGCTTCGGCGGGCGGCGCTGGGGCCGGTTGCTGGCATTTCTCTTCGTCTGGCAGATCCTGTTTGCGGGCCCTCTGGAGATTGCCAGCGGTAATATCGGACTGGTTCAGTACCTGAAGGTCTTCTGGCCGTCGATGACGAATCGCCAGATGCAGCTCACGGCGGCTCTGATCGGCGTGATCCTCATCTTCGCTCTGTACCGAAAGATCACCGACATCGCCAAGATCATGCTCGGCCTGTGGATCACCATGATCGTCACGACCGGTTGGGTGATCGTGACCGGACTGCTGCATTTCGATCCGGCACTGGCCTTCAACCTTCCTCCGAACGCCTTGACACTGGATCTGCACTTCTTTCAGGGGCTCGGCGAAGGCACAGCCAACGTGCTCTACCTCTTTCTCGGCTACTACCAGGTCTGCTACCTGGGGGCGGAGGTCAAGAATCCCGCCCGGACGATCCCCTGGGCCGTCGTTCTTTCGATCGTTGGAGTCACCATCATAGACGTGACGATCTCCTTCGGTTTCATCGGGGTCCTGCCATGGCAGGACGCAATGGTCTCGGAATCGGTCGGTGCGGAGTTCATGCGCCAGATCTACGGGCCCTGGGCACAGTTCCTCCTGGCCGGTCTGATCGTGGTGACCGCGTTTGCCTCCATCTTCGCCTTGCTCCTCGGGTATTCACGGGTGCCCTATGCCGCCGCCAAAGACGGAGTCTTCTTTCGCTGGCTCGGGGAGCTTCATCCCACCAAGGAATTTCCCCACCGATCGCTTCTGTTGATCGGAATCGCCGCGATCATCGCGAGCTTCTTCAGCCTCGAACAGGTCATCCTGGCCCTGATGGCGGCTCGAATTCTGATCCAGTTCATCGGACATACGATTGCCCTCTTCCTGATCCGGTCCAGGCGCCCCGATATCGAGCGTCCCTTCAGGATGTGGCTCTTTCCCCTGCCGGCTCTGATCTCGTTGGGGGGCTACATCTTCGTGTTCTCGTCGCTGGGTCTGAGATACATTCTTTTCGGCCTGCTGACGCTCGCAATCGGTGCGGTGGCGTACCTGGTCGCCTCCTACCGGACGAAGAATTGGCCCTTCGAGGATGCCGTTCCGTAGCGATCGTCGCGGGTTTCGGGGACGTGTTGCCGAAATCTCTTCGCCCCCCGAGCTTTCGGCCATCTCGGCGGGACGTGCAGAACCGACCCCACGCAGCGTCCGCAACGACCGCCACGGGCTGCGAACCCGAAAGGCCCCGCTGCGTGCGCTGCGTCCGCCGCGTGGGGTCGAACCGCCGAGGTTTCGCATGCAGGCCGGAATCCCAAACCGGGGGGCGATTTGGGCACGCCCTCGGGTTCGGGTTTCGGGTTCCTGGTTCCTGGTTCCTGGCGTGTTGCCGAAGACTTTTTGCCCGCCGAGCTGACTGCCATCTCGAGGAGACGTGCAGAAGCGACCCCACGCAGCGTCCTCAACGACCGCCGCGGGCTCCGAACCCGGAAGGCCCCGTTGCGTGCGCTGCGTCCGCCGCGTGGGGTCGAACCGCCGAGGTTTCGCGTGCAGGCCGGGATCCCAAACCGGAAGGGGGCGAATTGGGTAACACGCCCTCGGGTTCGGGTTTCTGGTTCCTGGTTTCTGGCTTCTGGCGGGTTGCCGAAATCTCTTCGCCCCTCCCGAGCTTGCGGCCGTCTTGGCGAGACGTGCAGGACCGATTCCACGCAGCGTCCGCAACGACCGCAACGGGCTCCGCACCCGGAAGGCCCCGTTGCGTGCGCTGCGGCGTTGCGTGAGATCGAACCGCCGAGGTTTCGCGTGCAGGCCGAAATCTTTTCGCCCGCCGAGCTTGCGGCCATCTGGGGGAGACGTGTCTTCCGGTTCTCCCGTTCTCTGCGGTCCCGGGGAGCCGGGCTACTTCAGCAGTTTCAGGTTGCGGTCGATGATCCTCTCGAGCGTTTCCACCTGGGTGGCCGAGCGCAAACCGTCCTCGGGAGTGTTACGGCAATAGTCGACGAGCTTCTCGACCGTCGAGACGGCGACGTGGGTCCGTGTGTCCGACGAGCCGTAGTAGACGAAGACGGTGCCGTCGGGGTCCTCAATCCAGCCGTTGGAAAAGACGACGTTCGACACGTCGCCGACCCGTTCCTCCCCTTTGGGGGCGAGGAAGTAGCCGCCAGGCCGGCAGATGACCCGTGACGGATCATCGAGGTCCGTCATGAACAGGTAGAGGACGTAGCGCAGGCCGGCGGCCGTGTTCCGCACGCCGTGCGCGAGCTGGAGCCAACCGGCGTCTGTCTTGAGAGGTGGCGGACCGAGCCCGTTCTTGACCTCCTTGACCGTATGGTAGATGCGCTCATCGATGATGACTTCCTCATCAATGCGGGCCGCCTCCATGCTCTCGGTCAGGCCGAAGCCGATGCCTCCCCCCTTTCCGGTCTCGATGAATCCCTCCTGGGGTCGAGTGTACAGAGCGTAGCGTCCTTGGACGAATTCCGGATGAAGCACGACGTTTCGCTGCTGGCCGCCTCGGGTGACCAGGTCGGCGAGTCGCTCCCAGCGGACGAGATCCCGGGTCCGGGCGATGCCACACTGGGCTTCGGCCGCCGACGTGTCCCACGGCTCCCGCTCGGATGCCGGACGTTCGGCGCAGAACAGTCCGTAGATCCAGCCGTCTTCGTGGGCCGTCAGGCGCATATCGTAGACATTCGTATCCGGCGCATCGGTCTGCGGCATCGAAACCGGATAGTCCCAGAACCGGAAGTTGTCCACGCCGTTGGGACTCTCGGCCACGGCAAAGAATGATTTGCGGTCCTTTCCCTCCATTCGCAGCATGAGCAGGTAGCGGTCGTCCCATTTCAGGGCCCCGGCGTTGAACGCCGCATTGATTCCGAACCGCTCGAGCAGATGGGGATTGGCCTCGTAGTCGAGATCGTACCGCCAGAACAGGGGAGCATGCGCGGCCGTGACGACCGGATACCGATAACGGTGGAAGAGTCCGCCCTCCGAGTCGAGCCGATGATTGGGGCGGGTGATCAACGTCGCATGTTTCCGGGTCAATTGCTGAACCGCAAGATCGAAAGCTTCCTTGGTCACTTCCGGGTCTCCGAATCCGGGGAGGTAGTCGCTGGATCGCCGGTATCAACGATCCCTGCCGTCGTCCCCGTTGTGATCGGTCGGCAATCAGTCGGGTCGACTCCGGAAGGCCTCGAGAGCCGAGTCGATCCGTTCGAGGTCCTCGCCGCTCAACCGGGCTTCGCCGGCTCGGGCGTTGTCCTTCGCCTGCTGCTCCGTTCGGATGCCCACCAGGGCGTGGGTGACGCCGGGCTGGGCCAGGGTCCAAGCAATCACGAGCTGGGCGAGTGTGAGGTCGTGCTTTCGTGCGACGGGTTCGAACTCCTGCAGAAGATCGGCGACACGCCGGCGGTTCTCGACGCTGAATCGGGGATTGTCACGGCGTAAATCGCCTTCTCCGAACTGACGATCGGGTCCGATCTTCCCGGTCAGCAGTCCGTTGGCCAGCGGAGAGTAGGCGAGGAAACCGAGCTTGTGTTTCCGACAGAAGGGAAGATTGCTCGATTCGAGTTTCCGGTCGAGCATGCTGTAGCGTTCCTGGTCGCTGTCGAGCCGCCCACCGTCGAGATAGGATTGAATCTGATGGACCTTGGCGTTACTGACGCCGATGGCACGGATCTTACCCTCGTCACGCAGCCGGATCAGGGTCTCCATCGTCTCGGAGATCGGAGTCGTACTGTCCTGCCAGTGGGTCTGATAGAGGTCGATGCAGTGGATCCCGAGCCGCCGGAGGCTCTGCTCGACCTCCTGCCGGATCCCGTCGGCTCCCAGGTATTTGTAGACCTGGTAGCGTGCGTTCTCGGGATCCTGCATGCCGTGCTCGTCCGAAGCAAAGTGGAATTCGCCCTTCCGGGGCTCAGGACCCTCCCAGTGGAGGCCGCATTTGGTGGCGATCACTAACCCGTCGCGTCGCCCTGCAATGGCTTTGCCGACGATTTCCTCGGACCGTCCGAAACCGTACATGGGTGCCGTGTCGATGAAGTTGATTCCATGGTCGAGCGCACTGTGAATGGCTCGGATCGACTCGCGGTCGTCCTGTCCTCCCCACATCCAGCCGCCGATCGCCCATGAGCCCAGCACAACCACCGAGCCCTTGATTCCACTCTGTCCTATTTCGCGCTGCTCCATTCAGCCGTCCTTTCTCTTTCATTCAGCACAGGTTATCCGACTCGTCTATCGTACCATCGAGGAATCGAAGCATTGGCGATACGGTCTCCTCTCTCCCGCCTCCCTTCGCCCGGCCGAAAGTCGAACATCGTAAAGCTCAAATTCCGAATGGTACGATGATGCCTCGTCTATGGACATCATCTTCGCTCTCAGTCTGTTGCTTGCGGCCGGTTTCGCGATGGCCAGCCTGGTGAAATTGCTCCGGCTGCCGGCTGTCACCGGCTATATCCTGGCGGGGCTCAGCCTTGGGCCGAGCGGCCTCGGCATCATCGGGCCCGAGATCGCCCAGGGTCGACTCGTGATCTTTACGAACATTGCCATGATGCTCGTGGCCTTCGGAATCGGAGAACGATTCGATCTGCAGCAGCTGCGTCGCTCGCGCAGGGCACTCCTGAGGGTCAGCCTGGGCGAGTGCGGGGCCACTTTCCTCTTCGTGTTGGTGGGGGTCGGCGGAGGCGCTTGGCTGCTCGGCTCGGGAGGTGTCGAGGGGGACTGGGGCTGGATCCTCTCGCTTGGCCTCGTGGCCGCTTCTATTGCCATCGCGACCGCTCCCGCCTCGACCGTCGCGGTCCTGCGCGAGATCGAGGCATCCGGTCCGATCTCCCGCCTGCTCCTGTCGAGCGTGGTGGTCAACAATGCCCTTTCCGTGACGCTGTTCGGTATTGCCCTGACCGTTTCCGGCACACTGCTGGAAACGAGCTCGGGGAACCCCTGGGCCCATGCCGTCGTTCCACTCTTCAAAACGGCAAGTTCGTTGCTCCTGGGCGTCTTCATCGGATTCTTGACCGACCTCGTGGTTCACCGGCTGACGCGCCGCGAAGAGGTGCTCGTCGTGGCTCTGGCCGCCGTCTTCTTCAGCGGGGGGCTGGCCAGCCATCTCGGACTCTCATCCCTCCTCGCCGCAGTGGCGGCCGGATTCGCCGTCGTGAACCGCGATCGCCGTGATGTGCGGGCATTCCGGGCTCTGAACGATTTCGAACCTCCGGTTTACGGCGTCTTCTTCGCGCTCGCCGGAGCGCAGCTCCATCTCGCGGAAATGGCGTCGGCCGGCGTTCTGGCGGTGGTGTACATCCTGACGAGGGCAGGCGGCAAATACCTGGGAGCCACCTGGGGAGGCCGTTCGGCCGGTCTGGAGCCGAAGCGGGCCGATTCGATCGGTCTCGGGCTGCTGCCGCAGGCCGGTCTGGCCATCGCCCTGGCCTACGTCATCCGGCAGGAGACGAGCATGGACCCGATCCGCTCCGTACTGCTCAACATCGTGGTGGCCAGCGTCGTCTTCAACGAGCTCCTGGGGCCCCCGCTGGTCAGCCTGATGGCCCGGCGTGCCGGAGAGGTTCCGGTCAGGCCGGCAGGCGAGAAGGAGTCACCGGCCATCGTGGTGACCACTTCCGATGTGGGACCGTGGGACGGACCGTCGCTCGAGCCGCCGGCGCATCCGGACGGCTACGTGCTGTTCGGCTTGTCACACCCGGGACGGGCGGTCGCCATGACGCGCCTGGCTACACTACTGAGCCACCAGTATCGGGCTCTTCCTCTGGCGGTGCGGGTCGTCGTCGGCGAGCATCAGGAAGACTTCTGGAACTCCAACGCCGATCCCGCCACGTTGAACCTCTTTCAACTGGCTCGGACGGAGGCCAAGGGACTCGGGTATCCGCTGAAGACCTACTCGGAATTTGCCGAAGAAACCGCGGAGGGCATCCTGGGGGCTGCCGAGGCGGTCCGGGCTCAGACCATCATCCTGGGGCATCCGCTGGCAAGGCGCGCACCCGAGTTCGCGCGGATCGTCGATTCGGTCGCCCGTGATTCGTCCTGCCCGGTGGTGGTTGCGAAGCTGACCGAACGGGTCCGAATGAAGCGGATCCTGGTTCCCCTCAGCGCAATGACGGAATTGCCGATCGTCCTGCCGATCGTCAAGGCACTCGGCATCGTGCCGGGCAACGAGATCACGTTTCTGCGCCTCATGCCTCACGAGACCTCCGCGAAGGAGTTGGAAACACGGGCCGAACATGTCAGGAAGGCACTGGGAGGTTCACTTGCCCGATCGACCTGCCGTGCAGTGGGGACCGATTCACGCGTGCATGCGATCATTGACAATTCGAGCGGGTATGACATCGTCGTCATGAGCGCCACCGACCAGCGGGGGCTGCGCCGGGTCTTCTTCGGATCGCTGGCGGAGGATGTGGCAGTGCGGATCGATCGCCCCATGCTGCTCGTTCGGGGCGGAATGGAACAGCGTCAGCTGAGCGATTTGTTCGAAGCGGCCAATGTCGAATCGGAGCTGCCGACCGCATCGGGTGGTCCGTAGAGCTGAAGGGAGGAGCCGTATGAGCAACGACGAGAGAGGGTGGAACCGGAGGGACTTCATTCTGGCCGGATCGGTCGCGGGAGGACTCGCGGTCGTTTCGGCCTGTTCGACAGCGCCGCCGTCGGAGCGGGCTGTCGGGGACAAGGGGCGAGGGTCCTTCGAGCTGGAAGAGATGGATATCGCCTCACTCCAGCAGTCGATGGAGACGGGGCGTTTGAGCAGCGAGGAGATCACCCGGCTCTACCTCGAGCGGATCGAGGCCGTCAACCGGCAGGGACCCACGCTTCGCACAATGATCGAGGTGAACCCGGAGGCGTCGGCAATCGCCCGGGAGTTGGATCGCGAGCGCCGCGAGAAGGGAAGCCGAGGCCCCCTGCACGGTCTGCCGATCGTTCTGAAAGACAACATCGACACGGCCGATCGGATGACCACGACGGCCGGATCCTATGCGCTCGAGGGGTCGATCGCGCCCCGGGATGCCTTTATCGCCGGCAAACTTCGGGCGGCCGGAGCGATCCTTCTGGGGAAGGCGAATTTGAGCGAATGGGCGAATTTCCGCTCGGAACGTTCCTCGAGCGGCTGGAGCGGCCGGGGAGGCCAGTGCCGCAACCCTTACGTTCTGGATCGCAATCCGTGTGGGTCCAGTTCAGGTTCGGCCGTTGCCGCGTCGGCCAACCTGTGTGCGGCTTCGATCGGGACGGAGACCAACGGCTCCATCGTCTGTCCTTCGAATGCGAACGGCGTAGTCGGGCTGAAGCCGACGCTCGGCCTCTGGAGTCGCAGCGGGATCATTCCGATTGCCCACAGCCAGGACACGGCCGGGCCAATCACCCGGACGGTGACGGACGCGGCGGTGATCCTGGGTCTGCTCGCGGGCGTCGATGCGGCCGATCCGGCGACCCGACAATCAGCCGGCAAGAGCGAAAGCGATTATCGCTCCGCACTGGACCCGAAGTCGCTGGCCGGAGCACGCATCGGTGTCGTCCGGCATTACTTCGGTTTTCACGAGCAGGTCGACGCGCGGATGGCGGAGGCGCTGGATGCCATGAAGCGCCTGGGTGCCGAGATCATCGACCCGGTCGAAATTCCCACGCACGGAAAGTTTGGAGAGCCCTCCTATCAGGTGCTGCTCTACGAATTCAAGGCGGACCTCAACGCGTATCTGAGCAGCCTTGGCGAGCGGGCGCCGGTCCACTCTCTGGAGGAAATCATCCGTTACAACGAGGAGCACGCCGAGACCGAAATGCCGTTCTTCGGGCAGGAGATCTTCATCGAGGCGCAGAAGAAGGGACCGTTGAGCTCGCCCGAATACCTGAAGGCTCTGGAAACCGCCCGCAGTCTGGCCGGCAAGCAGGGGATCGACAAAGCCATGGACGAGAACCGGCTGGATGCGCTGGTGGCTCCGACGGGCGGTCCGGCCTGGACCACGGATCTGGTGAACGGGGATCACTTCCTCGGGGGCAGCTCGAGCCCCGCGGCCATCGCCGGATATCCGAATATCACCGTCCCGGCCGGTTTCGTCCACGGCCTGCCTGTCGGCATCTCCTTTTTCGGCCGGGCGTGGAGCGAGAGTCGACTGCTTGGATTCGCCTTTGCCTTCGAGCAGGAGACCCGTCTGCGCCGTCCGCCCCGCTTCCGAAAGACGGTCGAGGACATTTGAGACCTGCGATTTTCGATTTGGGCGGGAACACCGGAGCAGCGGCCAAGGATATTGCGGCGGTGGCCTCCACGAAAAGGGTCGTCATTGCACAGATTCCACGGGCCGCCCACCAAAGACATGCTAGATTCTCTCTGCGAGAAGGGCAGCTATCTCGGGCCCGGGCTCTCGGAAACCGGTTCGCTCCCTGCTATCATCGGCCAGGACCTGAAATCGAACCTGGGCCGGTCCGCAGGATCGTGCCGATTGAGGCAAATGGAGGAGGGTTACTGTGAAACGAGAATGGGCGGTCGTGGCGATGTTCATCGGGATAGGCATGATCCTGACGCTCGCAGCAATCGAGCCGGCACCGATCCAGCTCTTCAACGGCGAGAACCTGGACGGCTGGGAGGTGTTCCTGGCAGAGTCGGGCGTGAGTCGGGACCAGGTTTGGAGTGTCCGCGACGGCCTTTTGGTCGGCCGGGGCGAACCGCTTGGTTTTCTCCACACGACGCGGGATTTTACGAGTTTCGAGCTCAGGGTGGAGTGGCGCTGGGAGCCGGGGACCGAACCGGGAAACAGCGGTGTGCTGATGCGAATCAACGGAGACTTCAAGCCGATCCCGCGAGCCATCGAGGCACAGCTGAAAAGCGGTGATGCCGGTGACCTCTACGGCTTCCACGGCATGAAGATCGACGGTCCGCCGGAGCGAACGTCCCGGACGGAGGGGCACGAGGCCCTGGGAGACTTTGTCTCCGTCAAGAAGATCGAAGGAAACGAGAAGCCTCCCGGTGAGTGGAATGTCTATGAGATTCGGCTCGACGGCCCCCATCTCCGTGTGATGGTCAACGGAAAGCTCATCAACGAGGCCCGGGACTGCGACGTCGTCGCGGGTCCGATCGGGCTTCAGTCGGAGGGAGGGAGGATTCAGTTTCGGAAGGTCGAACTGAGGCAACTCGACTGATGCAATTCAGAAGGGAAGTGGCGTATGCCCAGACTGATCGAAGCGCCGACGGTGGTGGAATCCGCCGGTAACAAACCGAAGCGAATCGAGGAGTTCGTCGGGCGGGTCAACACCGGCCATTCGGAAGTCAGCATCGCGAAGATGCAAAGTCCTCCGGGCTGGCAGGAACCGGGTCAGACTCCGGAATTCGACGAGTACACACTGGTGCTGGCGGGCCGTCTCGTGGTGACGAGTCGGGAAGGATCCCTCGAAGTGGGCCCCGGACAGGCGGTGATCGTCCCCGCCGGAAAATGGGTCCGCTACAGCACGCCCGAAGGAGCGGAGTATGTCGCTGTCTGTCTGCCGGCTTTCTCTCCGGAGACCGTACACCGCGACCGGCTGTAATCGACAGACGCAGCCGGGACTGCGAGAGTGCCATGGATAACATCACGGGCAAACCGGGTTTGCTGGTGGTCGACGACGAACCGGCCAACCTGCAGAAGCTCAAGCGGACTTTCGTTTCGGATTTCTCGGTCCGGGAGGCCGGCACCGGCGAGGAAGCTCTGAATTTCCTGCGCACCGAGCCTTTCGCAGCCATCATCACGGACCAGCGGATGCCCGGCATGAGCGGCGTCGAGCTGTTGCGCGAGTCGCTGGCGCTCAGTCCCCAGGCCGTGCGCATCATCCTGACCGGCTACACCGAAGTGGAAGACCTGATGGCCGCCATCAACGAAGGCCAGGTCCACCGCTACATCGTCAAGCCGTGGGATCCTTTCTCGCTGCGCCGCACGGTGCTGCAGGATCTCGAACTGCAGCGCCTGCGGGAAGAGAACAGGGCACTGACCGAACAACTCCGCATTGCAGCCCAGGTCCAGGCTCAGCTGTTTCCGAATCGCTGGCCGATGGTGCCCCATCTGGAGTATGCCGGCGTCTGCAGACTGGCCCGTTCAGTTGGGGGCGATTACTATGATTTCCTCGAACTGCAGCCCGGCAAACTCTGGTTCGCCGTCGGCGATATTTCAGGCAAGGGAATTTCGGCAGCTCTGTTGATGGCCAACCTGCAGGGGCTGCTGCGGAGCCACGCGCCTCTGTATCCGGAGGAGCTCGATCACCTTTTCGTTCGACTCAACGACCGAATGTGCGGGACCAGCGACGGAAGCCAGTTCGCATCACTGTTCTACGCCAGGTTCGATGGGGAGACCAGATCGCTGCGCTATGTCAATGCCGGACATCCGCCCGCCTTGCTGGTCCGAGACGGATCCGTGCAGCGTCTGTCGGCCACCGCGCCTCCGGTTGGCCTGTTCCGGGAGATCACCTTCGGGATCAGCGAGGTCGAGCTTCTGACGGGCGACACTCTGATCGTTTACACCGACGGCGTGACCGAGGCGGAGAGGCTCGATACTGAGATGTTCGGAGAGGAGCGGCTCGAGGAACTCGTGCGACAGCAGAGCCATCTGCCCATTGGCGAACTCCTCGAGTCGATCCTCGAGTCGATCTCCCTCTTTACGGGCGGAACGATTCAACACGACGATCAGGCACTGGTCGTCGCACGGGTGCGATGATGATCCGACCTTTCCTGAATCTGGCGCCCGAACTGGCTGAGCATTGCTTCGTCGCACCGTCCGCCGATCTGATCGGCGATGTCGTACTCGGTGAGGAATCGAGTGTCTGGTTCAATGCGACGGTTCGTGCGGACGTGAACAGGATCCGGATCGGGCGGGGGAGCAACATCCAGGACAACGCTGTCGTCCATGTCACTCACGGGACCGGGCCCGTTCACATCGGTGATTCGGTCACCGTCGGTCACAGCGCGGTCGTGCACGGATGCACGGTCGATGACTGTGTTCTCGTCGGAATCGGGGCGATCCTTCTCGACGGAGCCGTGATCGGCTCGGAATCGATCGTTGGTGCGGGGTCACTCGTGACACAGAGAACCAGGATACCGTCCCGCTGCATGGTTCTCGGCCGACCCGCCCGCGTGGTCCGCCGGTTGAGCGAGTCCGAGATCGCCTCGATTCATGAGTACGCCTCCAACTACCGGCGGTACAGCGCACTGTATCTTGGTCGCGAAACGCCTGCCAGGAACCCTTTTTACGAGGTGGACGGCTGATCCGTGCTTCTTCGGGAAAAACAGGAAACCTGAAATTCGAAATACCGGCGGCCCGGAAATTGACCGGCTCGGATGGTATGCTACCTGCCCTGTCTGTGGGGGTGAATCATGAGAACCATTGCCAAACTCTTCGGCCGCAGTCCTTTCGTTCCGCTTCAGGCTCACATGGAGAAGGTAGCCGGCTGTGTGTCGCTGTTGGTCGAGCTGTTCGAAGCCTATGCGACCCATCAGAGCGAAGACGTGCAGAGAATAGCCGGGGACATCAGCCGACTCGAACACGAGGCGGATCTCTTGAAACACGACATCCAGAGCCAGCTGCCTCGGGGAATGTTTCTCCCTGTCGAGCGGGACCGTCTGCTCGAGATTCTGGCAATCCAGGACAATATCGCCGACAAGTCGGAGAACATCGGAGTTCTCCTGACTTTGAAGCAGACGGCCATTCCTCCGGCCATGGAAGCGCCCTTTCGGACCTTCCTGGGGAAGAACCTCGAAGCCTTCGACGGAGTTCGGAAAATCGTCGATGAACTGGATCAGCTGGTCTCAACCGGTTTTGGCGGAGCGGAAGCGGAGCGGGTCCGCCAAATGGTTATGAGTGTGGCCCAGCTCGAGTACGAAGCCGATCAGCTCCAGCATGGACTTCTGAAGATTCTCTTTGCCAACGAAGACAACCTCTCCGTGGCGGACTTCTTCCTCTGGGACAAGATCTTCAAACAGGTCAGCGAGCTGTCGAATCTCTCGGAGCGGCTCGCCCACCGGATGCACCGAACCCTGGATCTGAAGTGAAGGCATGTGCTCGATCCTCGTTCCGGTTGGCCGGTCCGATGCCGCCAGTCTGTTGAGGAATGTGGATAGGGGATGACGGATGGATTTGCAGAGCGTGCTGCTGATTCTGGCTCTGGTGTTCGGCTTCTACATGGCCTGGAACATCGGAGCCAACGATGTGGCCAACGCCATGGGCACCTCGGTGGGATCCGGGGCCCTCACACTGAAACGGGCCATTGTACTGGCAGCGATCTTCGAATTCCTGGGTGCCTTCCTGGTCGGTTCCACCGTGGCCGATACGGTGCGGAAGGGCATCTTCGACCCGATGCTTTTTCAGGACAAGCCATTGACCCTGGCGGTCGGAATGATCGCCGCCCTGCTGGCTGCGGGCATCTGGCTGCAGATAGCGACCTACTTCGGCTGGCCCGTCTCGACAACCCATTCGATCGTCGGTTCGGTTGTCGGGTTCGGGGTCGTGGCACTGGGATTCGGTCAGGTGCACTGGAGGGAAGTGGCCGGGATTGCGGGCAGCTGGGTCTTGTCGCCTATCCTCGCCGGGGCGACGGCCTTCCTGGTCTTTCGTTTCCTTCTCAGGCATATCTTCTACCAACCCGATCCGGTCGCCGCTGCCAAGCGGATTACACCTTTTCTGGCCGGTTCCGTGGCCGTTGTTCTGGCGGGCGTGACCGGGGCCAAGGCGCTCCAGCCCTTCTGGCGAGACCATCATCTGGCCGATACACACTGGCCGCTGACCATTACGCTGCTCCTTGCGGTCGTTGGTGGGACCTTGGGGGCGCTGACTGCGCACAAGCTCGTGAAACGGCTCAAAGAGGAGCCCGTTAAAGAACTCCACCAGTATCAGGCCGTCTTCGTCAATCGAAGTCTGGACAAGGCACTCAAACACCTTCGGCGGATCGAGCACATCACGCGCGGTGAGATCCGAGACGAGGCACGGCGACTCGGAACCGAGATTCGAGATCTTTCCGGCGTCGTCGAGCAGCAGGCGGACCACAAGGTCACCCATGCTGCATACCAGAAGGTGGAGCGCGTCTTCTCCTACCTGCAGGTCCTGAGCGCCTGTTTCGTGGCCTTCGCCCACGGGGCCAACGATGTTGCCAATGCTATCGGCCCTCTGTCGGCAGCCGTGCAGGTCCTGCAGCATGGTGTTGTTGCGGTACGCTCCTCGGTGCCCGCCTGGGCGCTGGGCATCGGTGGGATCGGCATCGTGGCGGGTTTGGCCACCTGGGGATGGCGGGTGATGCAGACCATTGGCAGGCGGATCACGGAACTGACCCCAACCCGTGGTTTCGCCGCAGAGTTCTCCGCAGCGATCACGATTCTGTTGGCCTCTCTACTCGGGCTGCCCATTTCCACGACCCACACACTCGTGGGCGCGGTCCTGGGTGTCGGCCTGGCACGCGGGATCGGAGCCATCAACCTCAACACCATTCGCGATATCGTCGCCTCCTGGCTGATCACGATTCCCGCGGGCGCATTGCTCGCCGTGGTGCTGTTCGAGGTGATGAGTGCCATTCTTCTCTGATAGAGTTCGTGGAAGAGAGAGGAGTGAACCATGGACGATCGATTCTTGAAGCTGGCCAGGACCCTGGTCGAGTATTCGATCGAGGTGGCACCCGGGGAGAAGGTGCTCATCGAGGCCACGGAGATTCCCCAGGCATTCACCTCGGTCCTGATCAGAACCGTGTACGAAGCCGGCGGTATTCCCGTCGTGCTGCTCAAAGATCTGAGGGTCCAGCGGGAGCTTTTGCGCTGTGCCTCGGAGGAGCAGATGTGCCTGATCGGAAAGTCCGAGACAGCCTATATCGAGGACGTCCAGGGCTATATTGGGGTCCGGGGCAGTTCGAACGTTTCCGAACTGGGCGATGTGCCGGCCGAGAAGATGCAGATCTACGAACGGAACGTCTGGAAGCCGGTGCACATCGATCGCCGGGTGCCGAATACGAAGTGGGTCGTGCTGCGCTGGCCGAGCGGGTCGATGGCCCAGCTCTCACAGATGTCGACGGAGGCGTTTGAACAATTCTACTTCGACGTGTGCACGATGGATTACGCGCGCATGTCAAGGGCCATGGAGCCGCTGAAGGAACTGCTGGAGACGACCGACCAGGTACGCCTCGTCGCTCCCGAGACGGATCTGACCTTCAGCGTCCGCGGCATTCCCGCCGTGCTTTGCGACGGTCATCGGAATATCCCGGACGGGGAAGTCTATACGGCGCCGGTGCGCGAGAGCATCGAGGGCACGATCCGCTACAACGTTCCGAGCCTGTACCGGGGCGTCACGCATGAAAGGATCCAGTTTCGATTCCGGAAGGGACGGATCATCGAGGGATCGAGCAGCGCCGCCGATCATTTAACGCAGGTCCTCGATACGGACGAGGGCGCGCGCTATGTCGGTGAGTTCGCCATCGGCTTCAATCCGTTCATCACGCGACCGATGAAAGACATCCTCTTCGACGAGAAGATCTCCGGCAGCATCCACTTGACGCCGGGAAACGCCTACAAGGAGGCGAACAATGGGAACCAGAGCCAGATCCACTGGGATCTGGTCCTGATGATGGATCGCCAAAGTGGGGGCGGCGAGATTCACTTTGACGGAAAGCTGATCCGCAAGGACGGACTCTTCGTCATCGACGAGCTGAAGGGACTGAATCCGGATCAGCTGCAATAGACCTGCGCTCTCGCACCCCCGGGACGGCTCAGTGCCGGTTCGGGCGGGTGCGCTGGCTGCTGCCGCTCGGTCGGCTCGAAGAGGCCGGTCGACCCTGGGATGAGGGTCTCGGAGCTGCCGGCCGCGAGAACGACGGGCGCGACATCGACGGCCGCGAGAACGACGGTCGCGCTGTTGAAGGCCGCTGGAATGCCGGCCGGGAGATTGCCGGACGCGACGACCTCGACGGAATCGAGCGGAAGGAACTCGGCGCGCGGTTCTCCCGGTTCGGCGTGATCGTTGGCCGTTGTGGCACCGTCCGCTGTCCGGTCCGTGGTGCCGGAGCCCTGAAGGAGTCCCGAGACGGTGCTGTTCGCTCTCGGCCACTGCTCACCGGAGGGTTGACTCGGCTGGAGGGTGCGACCGGTGTCGCAGGTGCCGTACGAACGCTGGTCCCGGACCGCGCTTCGCTGCGTGCCCGCTCAACGGCTCGCTCCTGGCTCTGACGCGTCGGCGACGAAGCTCTCTCTCCTACCGAATAGGTCCGGACGTCGCTGCTGCCGACAGCACGACCACCGGAAACCGACGTCCGACTTCTGTCACGCGACACCGCCGGCGATACAGATGGCCCGGCCCGCTCGACGCTACGGCTCGATCGAGCCGGCGTCGACATGGGACGGCTCTCGTTCAAGCGACCGGCGCGCGACGTCTGACCTCGACTCCCGAGGTCGGCCCGACGACCGTTGACGCGCGGAACTCCGTTGTCGAGGGAAACCAGGGCCGAACGGTCACTGCGGGCAACCGACTGGCGACCTTCGCGGAAGGAGCTCGACGCTCCCGACGGCAATCCTGAACGCCACTGGATGCCCGACTCGTTTCGAGCGGTTTCGGCGACCCGACTGACCGAGCGGCCGTAGCGGAAATCATTCTGTCGGACGAGCGTCAATCCCCGTCTTCCCGGCCCAGGCGTATGCCCGTTGTTGACGATCACAGTGTTGTTGTTGATGATCGTCGTCCCGCCTCGACCATGGCCGTAGTAGCCCCTCGGGTACCAGCCCACGTAACCGCCCCCAAAGAAGAAATTGACCGGTGCCGCGGCCCAGACGCTGAATTGACCCGGGAGCCAGCACCAGCGGGAGCCCCAGTACATCCAGTTGCCGTAATGGTAAGGCAACCAGCCCCAGGGATCGTAGCTCACCCAGGTGTATCCGTAATGGGGCAGATAGGTCCAGCGACCGTGACGGAACGGCACCCAGCCGACCGAGACACGCGGAATCCAGACCCGGCCGTAACCCGGGTAATAATCCCAAGTTCCATAGTAATCGAGGTCCCACACGCCTGGGTAGTAGGTGTTGCCCACATAGGCGACCGATGCGCTGCTCACGTACGAGGCGTCACGGCGGTCACTCCAGTTGTCCAGTCCGTCTTCATAATAGCCGTACGTCACTTCGAGCTTGCCGGAGGGGCCGGCTGCGAGGACCATTCGCTCACCCGAGTCGACCCTGGCACGTCCGGAGGCACTGTCGATATCCGCTGAACCCTTGCGCACCACGACTTCGGTAGGCCGGTCTTCGCTCGTGTCGATGCGATAGAGGCCATCCCGCTTGACCGAGACGACCCCGTCGGGCGTCTGGATCCGGAACCGGTGGTCGCGGTTGATCCGAAGGATCATGCTTCCCGAGTGCAGTTCAAGCGTAGATTCCTTCTCCTCGAGCCTCGCGAAGGAGACATCGGTCTGCTCACCGAGGCGCAGGAAATTGGCTTGACCGAGATCCACCTCGATCCGGGAGTCGACGTGAGAGAAGATCCGGTCTCCGCTCAGCAGCGGAAGGTTGATGGTGAGCTCTTCCCAGTCTACTTCGCCTGCCGGCTCGTAAGCCGCGCTTCCGTCGATCTTGCTGATCCTGGGCGGATAGTAATCCGACGCCAGCAGCGGACCGTTCGTGAAGCCCAGCGACAGAAGCAGCACGAACACCGAAGCGAAAGAGAGGATCCAGAGACGTTTGGGCTCGGCGGGTTTGTCTTTCATCTCAATGATTCAGATTCAGAAAAGGCACGAATGTTTCATTTCAGGGACTCACACGACTCAGGGACAGAGTCCCCGCCTCGGTAGTCTGGTCGGCCGTGTAGACAAGAACCCAACGTCCTGTCGGGGCGGAACTCTCGAGCCCAAAGTCCGTCAATCCGAAGTATATCGACATCTCAACATTCTGCAAAGTGGTGCCGAAAAAGTTCTGGGAGAGCGCGAAGAAGGAGAGGTCGAGGTAGCGATCCAGCAGTTGTCCGTGGACGAGAGTCAGTCGCGGGCTCTCCAAAGCCTGATCGTTATAGTTGAGTACGAGGAGATAACCCTTGACGAAGAAGCCTTCGACCCAGAGGGCCATCGTGCCGTCGAAGGTGTCGCCGCCGTCGCTCGTCATCTGGAGCGTGTACTCGACCGGAGCCGCGTTGAGCGGAAGGCTCGAGATCTGTCCGCTACTCACCTGGGTCAGGGCCGTCCCTACGATCGGCGTTGCCGAGGCGATCTCAATTTTTCCCGCCGTCAGCTCTCCAATGCCTTCGACACCCTCGAAGAGTTGGTAGAGGAACTGGGCGACGTGGGCGCCGGGAACCAGCGTGATCTGTTGCGTGTCCATGACCTCTCCCGCCGGATTGATGAGAGTGACGGAGGCGGTAGCAGTGGGAGCCGTCTGATCGGATTCGGTGGCACCCGGGTTCGCCAGGGCCAGCCCGATGTCATGAAAATGCTCGAAGGGAAGGCTGGCGAGATAGAATTCCAGACCCGGAGGAAGCCCAACGCTGTCCTTGATCGTCTCGCCGGAACGGACATAGTAGGTGAGGGTGCCCTCGACGAAGTTGTCGAGGACCGTATCGTCGGCGACCAGGACTGCCTGCCCCACCCGCAGCGGGTCGTCGGTGATGTGGAGCGTGACGATCGCATCCACTCCGACTTCGACCGTGTATTCTCCTCCCGTGATCCGCTCGCCGTTGATCAGAGGATTCCAGCTCAGTCCATCCGGACCCCGAGTGAGGCGAAGTACGCCCTTGTAGGTAAAGTCGCCCCGGTTGGTGAATGTCAGGACCGTCTCGATCGTGGGCCCGGCCGCTGCCTGGGCGAAACTCAGATCTTTCTGCTGGAGAAGGTACTGGGCAGAAGCCGATGGGATCAGCCCGCCGACCAGCGCAACGAAAATCGTCAAATATCGGAACATTACCAACCGCCTTTCCCGGCTTCTGAGGGTTCCTTGGCTCGTTTCGGCCACATCCATCTGATGCGGCCCGAAGCGGATATGTTCGAAGGCCGATGGACGCACCGGAAGCCGGACCCCCCTCAAGTAAAGCTCTAAGAAGCCTCTTCTTTCCGGATCCGTTCGATCTCCCGGTCGCGTGCCCTCTCGAGACGCTGTTTCTCCGAGGTCAATCGAGCCCGAGATTCTTCGATCGAGGAGTAGTCTCCCTCCTGGCCGGCCTTGCGGATCTTCGACTGGTTAGCGATCTCCAGCTCGGCGATCTTCGCCTGGTAGCGACTCCTCACTTCTGAGATCCGTTCCTTCTGCTTCTCGCTCAGCTGAGGCACCCGCTCACCGATTTCACGATCCAGCTTCTCCAGCGCCAACTCGACTGCGGATTTGAGTTCATCCGTCATAGACTCCTCCTTGGCCCATCATAACTCAGGCCGGCGGATCAGCACGCTGCTCGGAATTGCACGGGGTTGGGAATGTGAGGCTGCGCGACGGGAGAACGGGAGTCCGGAAACGACGGTGGGGCATGCTTCCAGGTCGGTTGCGACCTTTCGAGCGTTGCATTTCCATCGCCGGCGTGGTTTAAGGTGATTCGGGCGCACTGCGATCCTTGATGGGAGAATTGGCGGCTATGGGAATGAACGAACTGGAGACGGCAGAAATCTATCGACAGACCCTGCTCAGCGCACGTGACGGCATCCGGCTTGATGACTGGGCCATTGAGTCCCGGGCGGTGACGCCCGGTTGTTCCGTGCCCTGGAGCATTCGGAAGCTCGCCCTGCACGGGGGCAAGCAGGAGGGCGTGGATCTCGTCATCCTGAACAACGGACGACTTCGAGATTCGTGTCGTGCCGACACGTGGAATGGGCATCCTGGATGTGCGGATGGGCGCTTTTAGGCTCGGCTGGGACTCCCCGGTCCAGCAGGTCGTGCATCCTTCATTCGTCGATCTGGCGAGTCGGGGCGGTCTTGGTTGGCTTGCGGGCTTCAACGAGTGGATGGTCCGTTGCGGCCTGGAATCGGCCGGACAACCTGGTCTCGACCGATTCGTCAACAACGTGGGCGCAGAAGCGGAGATGGAACTGACACTGCACGGCAAGATTGCGAACATCCCCGCCGGCGAGGTGGAGGTCCTCGTCTCGACGACACCCCCCTACACACTCCGGCTCCGGGGAAGAGTGGATGAGCGGATGTTCTACGGTCCCAAGCTCGAGCTCTGGTCGGAAGTCGCCGTCGATCCGGGCGCCACGGAGTTCACGCTGAGCGATCGGGTCACCAACCGGGGAGCCGCCGATCAGGAATTTCAGCTCATTTATCACACCAACTTCGGTCCGCCGTTACTCGAGGAGGGAAGCCGTTTCGTGGGAGCCGTGGACCGGGTCTTTCCCATGAATGCTCACGCTGCAACGGACCTGGCAGGCTTCGAGACCTTTCGGGGTCCGGAGGTCGGTTTCGTGGAACAGGTGTACTGTGTCACTCCCCTGGCCGATTCTAAGGGACAGACGGCAATGCTGCTGCGCAACCGACCCGGCGACCGCGGATTTCTAATGCGTTTCTCCACGCGGGAGTTACCCTGCTTTACGCTCTGGAAGAACACGACG
This sequence comes from uncultured Acidobacteriota bacterium, assembly GCA_963823995.1. Lineage (GTDB taxonomy): Bacteria > Acidobacteriota > UBA6911 > RPQK01 > JAPXNP01 > JARRKC01. Next base: position 186,253 of record CAWGNQ010000005.1, on the reverse strand, counting down.
GCGCTCGAGGAAGGGTATGTGACCGGCTTCGAGCCGGGAACGGGATTTCCCTTCACGCGGCGTATCGAGAGAGGGTTCGGTCGTGTTCCGAAGCTCGGCAGTGGCGAAAGCAGGGGCTTTTCGATCCAATGTCGGCTCCTGGAGGGAGCCCCCGGCGTCGACTCCGGGGTGAGGGAAATCGAATCGATCCGGGGCGGGCGCGTCGCCGAACTCATTCCGGAGCCCCCGGGGCTTCCGGCGGAGTGAGCGGCGGCTTCTCGCCGTCGAACGGTCCTGGACCGATGGGGCAACGGGGCCAGGCTTCCGAGTCAACCCCGGTCGGCCGTTCCACGCGCCCGGTGTCCCGGAGGACCCAGGCTCCGGCCCAAAGTCCCGGCCGAACGCCTACCCACGCCCCTCCCAAACCCTCAGGCCCTGCCGCGAGAGATAGAAGGGCAGTACAGAATAGGAAGCGGCGGCAATGGCTTTCAGCATTCGACGTTTCGTGGCCATGTCTCCGTTCGAGAGGATCGTCACGGACCCGCCGTCTCCGCCGGCTCCGTTGACCTTGCAGCCCAGCGCTCCGAATTCCCGGGCGATCGAGATGATCTCTTCGAATCGGGTGCAGACGAGCTCGGGATGCAGGTCCCGCTGCAGTTCGGTGTTTCGATTCATGACATCCCCGAGCGCCGGAAACGAAGCTTCGTAGAGGGCATCTTTGGCGCTGCGGGCCAAACCGGCGAGTTCCTTGAGGATCGGAGATTCATGCGCCTGATCGCCGAGCTTTTCGATGACCCGGCGGTGGATTTCGCTCGAATTGTGGGGACTTCCGATATAGACCACTGCGAGACGATGCTCCAGTTCCCACCAGACGGAATTGGGCAGCTGAATGCCGGAAACCGATGCGTGCGGGTAAGCATGCATCTCGATGAAGTTGATGCCTCCATACGCACTCGCAAGCTGGTCCTGGATGCCCGATTGGAGGCCCAGCTTCTCGGTTTCGATGGAATGGGCCAGTGTGGCGACCTCGTGCGGGCAGAGCCGTCCCCTCGTCAGTCGATCCAGCGCTCCGATGAGGGCTACGGAGACGGCTGCCGACGTCCCGGTCGCCGCTCCAGGCGGAGCTTCCGAGAAGATGTTGATCTCGAGCGAGACGTCCTCCGGCAGGACCATGGCTTCCAGGGCAGCCTCCAGAAGCGGATGTTTACCAAGCAGGGTGGATTGTGCAGGGGCGACGGCATAACCGTCGCCGTAGTTTTCGACGGCGAGTGTAAAGGAGCGTTGACCGGGTGAAGCCGGAACGGGACGAATCTGCACCTCGACGTACGGATAGATCGCGATGTTGAATACGGCGCCCGTGCGGGCGAACCAGGTGTCGGTCCAACCGCCCACGTCGCAGACACGAATCGGGGCGACGGCCTTCACCGACGGCAACGACGCCTGAGGTTCGATCGAGCTGTTCATCCCTGGCCGATGATCCTAGGCCGACTCGCAAGCGAGGTCAAGGCGGAGACCGTCCCGTTTTCCCCGTTCTTGACGCTCGAGCTGCCCGGATCTACAATCTGTCTCGTTTTCGGGGAGAGCACTTCAGAGGCAGTCGGTCTCAGTCGGGGGAGAGCACTTAGATGAAGAAACTGGATGGTTCGTTGGCCGCTCGGATGGCTCTGAGGGGCACCTATCACTTTGGTGTCAGGAGGCCGATCGCCGTCTCCTTCGAGCTGACGCATTCCTGTAGCTGCAACTGCCGGCATTGTGATCATGGGGGCCGCCTGAAAAAGGAACCCCGACTCTCTGCCGGGGACTATCGGAAGTTGGAACGAAAGCTCCGCCCGGCGCTCCTGCAACTGTCGGGAGGCGAGCCGACGCTGCGGGACGACCTGCTCGAGATCGTTCGGGCCGTGAAGGAACGGTCCGGCCTGCCCTATCTGATTGTCGTGACGAACGGAAGTGAGCTGACCGAATCACTCTACCTGCAGTGTCTCGACGCCGGCGTGAATCAGTTTTCCATTTCCCTTGATTTTCCCGACGAACGCCACGATGATTTTCGGCGCTATCGGGGTCTGTTCAAGCGGTTGTCCGAGCTGATTCCGACACTGACCGCGCACGGCTACGGCAACATCGTGATGAATACGGCCATCACGCGTTGGAACCTCTCCCACCTCGAGGAGTGCTATCGTACGGCGGCGAGCTGGGGGGCAAGCATCTCCTATAGTGCCTATACCTGGCAGAGAACGGGCGATGAGGAGTATCGGATCCAGTCGCCCGAAGACCTGGAGCTGCTTCGCACGACCATCGCACGATTGCTGGAGCTCAAGCAGGGCGGCGCCCGGATCGAAAACTCGGACTGGACGCTGACCGGAACCTACGAGTTCTACAAGAATCAGGGTGCGCCGGGCTGCAAGGCGGGTGAGCGCTACATGGTCGTCAACCCCGACGGGACGTTCCGGCCCTGTTCCATGTACGATCTCAAATTCAAGTCCGTGCACGAGATGAGGCGTGATTTCGTACGGAACAACTCCTGCGACGCCTGCTACGTTTCGATCCGGGCCTATCTGAGTGAGGACTACTGGACGATGCTCAGCCAGAATGTCCGGGAACGGGTCCTGAAATCGAACAACGGCTGTGGCTGCAAAAGCTGACTCGTCCCCTTGAAACAGGGGCAATCTCACGTCGTACCGGAGCCGGGCAAACGCCAGGCAGCAAGGCGGGTGGATCCGTCGCATTGCGCCATCCGGTTCTCCAACGCTATGTGCGCAATGCTTCGAAGTGGCGTTCGAAGTGCTCTTCGAGGCATCTGAAATGAGTTTCTTCCTGTGACTCGAGAGCGGCCAGAAGGCGCTTCCTGAACCGCGTCGTGCCGTCAGGGCACCGGTTCGTCAAGACGTCGCCGAAAGCGACATGCAGGACCTGCCTCACATCTTCGTTGGTACGAAGCTCTTCGTCACAGGCCTGTGGGTCTTCTGCCGGAGTCGCTGGAACCCGTGACAGGTCGGCGGAGACGTGGTAGCTGGCACGGGCCTCGGCGTAGCAGCCCCGCGAGAACTCGAAGATCTCTCTGAACAATGTGGAATCGATTTGAATGAGCGCTCTCAGTGCCTCGAGGTAGCTCGTCCCGGCCGTTTTGACGTGGATCCTCTCGCCGCCCAGACGGGCAAACAGCGGGTAGATGCTGAACTTGTCGCTGCCCGAGTGCAGGCTCAGCCGGTAGCCGCCGAAAGTGTCCCGCACGGCGACGTGCCGGGCGAACTGCGATCCGAACTCATTGAGGTCACCGCGGAAGTCGACCCCCTTTTCGAACCGCCCGACGAAACGGGGCGCCAGACTGTCGACCCGGATGCCGAGCCGACCGAACTCGCTGATCAGCAAGAAGTGCTCGAAAGGAGTCGTCACGGCTTCTGTTTCGTCGACCGAGATCTCGACGTCATAAGAGTCCGGCGCGGCGTGACGGGAGAGATGTTCGAACATGGATCGAAGCTGCGCCACGACTCGTCCGTACTTCACTGTGGCACGCTGGACGTCGGTCCGGGTGCCCTGCAGGCTCGAACCGTCGGCGAGCCGGAAAGGTCGGTCCGCATATTTCCTCAGAAGAGAATCACGAGTTGTTTCCAGCCGGTCCCAGGGAAGGCCGTTCAGACGTCGAGAGAGTTCGGTGACCTCCAGATGGTCGGCGTCGTTGTCAACGTGATCGCCCGGATCGAAGGTGAAGAAGGTGAACCCTGCAGCCAGAACCCGGTCAATGTCAGCCGTGGTCTTGAGGTGGTCGCCGTCGGCGGCAAAGCCGTCGGCGTAGCCCTCCGCGAAAGCGGCAAATGAGGCGCAGTCCATCACCTCCTCGGGTGATCGGGCAGTCCGCTCCAACTCGCGAATGGACTGCTGCGCGAGAACCGGAAACAGTCCGGTGCCTCGAATCGCTCGCAGGTGGGCCGGGCCGGCCAGACCCAATCGGTCTCCCAGGCCGAATGACGGCCCGGAACCGATCCGAATCGCTGAGGTGGAGGGGATCGCCGAGCGCAGAAAACCGGCGTTTTCATGTGAGAGAGGGCCGGCAAGGAACAGGGAGCCATCGGCGAGACCCACCTCGGTGCGCCTCTCCATGCCCTCCGGTGCCTTCGACCGGGATGGTGTCACACAGCCCAGTTGACGACCCTCACCGGTTCGGAACAGGAAGAGGAGGGAGTCACCGCAGGGCTGCGGCGAGGAGGGATAGATGCGGATCGCTTCACCCTCGGGCGGCAGGCAGAAGCCGTCTCCGGTCTGAGCGACCCTCTCGACGAATGCGCGTGTCAACGGGACCGTCATGCGAGAAAGAGCTCCCTGGGGCGTTCGAAGCAGAGCCTGCGGACCAGTCTTTCCGCCGGGGCCTCGGGTACCTGTCCTTTTTCGATCATCTCTCCCATGACCTGGCAGAGGACGCGACGAAACATCTCGGTTCGGGATCCGAACGAAATCAGTTTGCGTGAGTCAGTGACCATGCCGGCATGTTTCGAGAGCAAGTCGACGGTCGCCATGTACTTGAGCTGAGTCTCCATCCCGTACGGACTGTCGTTCCACCACCAGGCCGCTCCAACGAAGACATTCGGAAAGGCCCGGGCGAGGGTCGCCAGGGTAGGCCAGTGGGTCGGGTCGACACAATAGAGCAGGATCTTCAGCGTCCCGTCGAACTGGTTGAGGAAGGCATGGAGATTCTCGATGAATTCGACATTCTGGGAGGAGATGTCCCCACCCGAGTCGGGACCAATCTGTTCGAGGAGCCGCAGGCGATAATCCCTCACCGCTCCGATATGCAGCTGCATGACCCAGCCGGCATCACGATTCAACTGGCCGAAGGTATGCAGCAGATAGGCTTTGAGGTCGCCGATCTCGTCGATTCTCAGGACCTCCCCGTCCCAGCGGCGCCGATAGAGGTCGGCTGCACGGGATTCCGGGACCAGTCGGGAAGTTGGTATGGACAGGCCATGATCGCTGGCGACACAGCCGAGACTGCGAAAATAGTCATGGCTCGCGGCGAGGGCCGCCGTCAGCCCGGTCAGTGTGGCCGGGTTCTCCCCGAACTCCCCGCACAGGCGCTCCGCAATGTCGTGCCAGACGGCCGCCTCGACATTCATGGCCTTGTCGGGACGCCAGGTCGGCAGGATGCGCAGACCGCTGCATGCGGTCCTGGCTTGTTCGTGGTGCGGCAGCCGGCGGGTCGGGTCATCGGTCGTGCACATCACCTCGACTCGCATCCGTTCGAGGACGGCCTGAGGTTTCATCTCGGATCCCGCCAGAGCTTCGCGAGTACGTTCCCAGATCGATTCGGCGGTTTCGCGGCTCAGCGTCTCCTCGATTGCGAACTGACGGCGAAGGTCGAGGTGGATCCATTCGTAGGTCGGATTGCCCACGAAGTCCGGCATGACTGCAGCGAGGCTCTTCCACTTCTCGGAATTCGATGCCGAACCCGTGATCCTGTCTTCCGAGACGCCGCAGCGGCGCATCAGCTCCCAGACATAGTGGTCTGTGGCGCCCTCGACCTGCCAGATATCGGCCCAGTTGTCGTTGGCAACGATCTCGGCCGCATCGGCATGATTGTGGGCATCGATGATCGGCAGGTAACGAACCAGTGGAAAGAGCTCGCGAGCCGCAGGGCTCGTCAGAAGGTAATGTTCGTCCAGAAAACCCATGGCGGTCCCCTCGAGTGTTGACTTCAGATTTCAGTGCTCGCAACGGCATTAAACAGGAAAGGGGCGTCAGCCGCAAATCCGCTGTTTGACTCCCTGCAGGTGTCTCTAGCCGAAGGGGAGGCGCAGCTGGCCGCTGCGACGAAAGGACGCGCAGGAGAGGGAAGGGAGGGATGCCCGGAAACCAAGTTTCCGGTGCGTCTTGCGAAAGAGTTGTTCGATCTGGCGGGCATACGTGCCCTCTCCGCGCATGCGGTGGTGGAAGCGTGAATCATTGAGCCTGCCGGAGCGGATTTCGCGGATCCGCTGCAGAACCCGCTCGGCCCGCAGGGGAAAGCATCGTCGCAGCCAGTCTTCGAAGAGGTCCCGGACACCGTGCGGCAAACGCACCAGTTGATACCGACAGCACCAGGCTCCGTGTTTTCGTGCGGCCTGGAGAATGGCCGGGATCTCATGGTCGGTCAGGCCGGGGATCACGGGTGCTATCAGGACGGCGACGGGAATGCCGCTGCGCGACAGTTCCTCGACGGCGGCCAGTCGTCTGTCGGGAACCGACGTGCGAGGCTCCATGACCCGCTGCAGCTGAAGATCGAGGCTCGTCACCGAGATGGAGACAGTAACGGCGTCGACTCCGGCCAGTTCGCGAAGCAGGTCGATGTCCCGAGTCACGAGGTGGTTCTTGGTGATGATCGCCACCGGGTTGCGTGCTTCGACGAGGACCTCGAGACAGCGTCGCGTCAGGCACAGCTTCCGTTCCAGTGGCTGGTACGGATCGGTCACACCGGAGAGGGCGACGACCTGAGGCTGCCAATTCTCCGACCGGAGCTCCCGGCGCAGGAGCGCGGGAGCTTCGGTTTTCACGAGGATCCGGGACTCGAAGTCCAGGCCGGCTGAGAATCCGAGATACTCGTGCGTCGGACGTGCGTAGCAGTAGATGCAACCGTGCTCGCAACCCCGGTAGGGGTTGATACTCCGGTCGAAGCCGATGTCCGGGCTCTGGTTGGTCGTGATGATGGATTCGGTCCGGTCTATCAGGACCTCGGTCGAGGGGTTGGGCGCCTCACCAGGTTCCAGGGTCATGTGCAGGCGCTCGAAACGATTTCCCGGATTCTGAGGCGTGCCGCGTCTCCCCATGGTGTATGTTCACCTTTGTTTCACCATTCTAGCACGGCCCGGCGCAAACGTGCAGGCTTCACCGGGATTTTCCAGGCGGCGAAACCTGCGTAAAATGGGGATACGATTCAGTTCGGTTCAGCAGACGAAGGAAGAGGTCGTGCCCGTGTCGTTTGGATTCTTCAAGGAGAGTCAATCCCAGGTTCGTCGCCCGGCGGTGGCGGGACTTTTCTATCCCGGAGCGCCGGAGGAACTGGCGCTGACGGTCGATGCATTGCTCTCGGCCGTCGAGCCCCGTTCGATCGAAGGTCGGATCCTGGCCCTGATCTCTCCCCATGCCGGTTACCCCTATTCGGGACACGTGGCGGCCCACGGATTTTCGTCGCTTCGTCAACAGCAGCCGAAACGGGTCGTCGTGATCGCGCCGTCCCATGTGGAAGCCTTTCAGGGTGCGGCGGCGTTCTCGGGCAGAGCGTACGCTACGCCGCTCGGGGAAGTTCCGGTCGATCGCGAGTTTGCGGAACAGCTGGTTCGAATGGATGCGATCCGGTTTTCGGAGTCGGGTCATGGGGTTCCGGCAGGCGGACGCGGAGAGCACGCACTGGAAGTCCAGCTTCCGTTTCTGCAGCGCGTTCTCGGCGATTTCAGTGTCGTTCCCATAGTTCAGGGGGACCGGAACATGACGACATCCCGTCGTCTCGGTCATGCTCTTGCCGAACGGATGGATGAGGAGACCGTCATTGTGGCAAGTTCCGACCTGTCCCACTATCATCCCTACGAGCAAGCGCAGATCCTGGACCGGAGGGTCTCCGACTATCTTTGCACCTGGGACTATTTCAGCCTTCGCGGCAGCCTCGACGCGGGCGAATGCGAGGCGTGTGGGAGCGGACCGATCATTACCGCCATGATAGCTGCGCAGGAATACGGGGGTGACTTGGTCGAGATTTTGCATTCGGCCAACTCCGGGGACGTGGCGCCCTTTCGCCGCGACGGTGTGGTCGGATATCTCTCTGCGGTCTTCGCGCTCAGCGGGCAGAATCGCGAAGACGGGTCGGCACCACTCTCGGACCGCAACCGGGGGCGTTTGCTCGAGATTGCCCGGGAATCGGTCCGCCGTGCTGTCCACGGCGACGATCCGGTGGATCTTCTCGATGTGGACTCACCTTTGGAGCTGCCCGGCGCTGCGTTCGTGACCCTGCGCCGCGAGGGACGACTGCGCGGGTGCATCGGAAGCGTGGTGGCCCGGGAGCCGCTCGGAAGAGCCGTCGCCGCCGCCGCCGCTGCGGCAGCCCTGCGGGATCCTCGCTTCTCGCCCGTCTCTGCAGCGGAACTTGATCAGATCGATTGTCACATCTCGGTGCTGGCGCCCTTTCGGCTTCTCCGACATCCGTTGAAGATTGAGATCGGTCGACATGGATTGCTGGTCGAGCGGGGAGGCCAGCGCGGACTCCTGCTGCCGCAGGTCGCCGGCGAACAGGGCTGGAACCCGGAGATCTTTCTGGAGCAGACTTGCCTGAAAGCCGGCCTGGAGCCGACTGCGTGGCGAGACCCGGCGACGTCGGTCTATGCGTTTACGGCCCAGATGATCGGTCTCGAGGATTAGCCCGCCGGAGGATCGGCGATCTTCTCCGGTGCCGGCCCATCCAATTCCACGAGGACGACCCAATCCTGCTGCTCGTTCTCCGGGGGCGCACCGAGCGTTCGGAACCCCGGTCCGTCGATCGAAGGCCGGGCACCCGTCTGGAGTTCGCCACCCTTGACCGGGTCGAACCATCGCACGCGATAATGTGCAGCCGGCAGCCAGAGACGGCTCGATGCTCCGCCGGGCAGGTAGACCGCATAGACGCGTCCCGGCTCGGCAAAGCAATAGCCGTCGCCACCCTGAATCAGCTCGTCGGCCGATTCCATTCGGAAAAACGGCAGGTAGTCCTGGAAGAAACGGACCGCGATCCGGGTCTGGCTCCACATGTTCTGGCGGCTGCGGAAGTCCTCGAGATTGAGATCGTTGTTCGGATATTTGTATCCGAAGTACCACTCGCATCCAGCTCCGCCCGCCATGAGGTTGCCCCAGAGGCCAAATCGACGAACTTCGTCGTGTCGGGGATCGTCGGAGTCGGGGAGGACGCCCGTATCCGCCGGACCGATTTCATCGAGACAGACGAACCAGGGATGTCCCGATTCTGCGGATCTGCGGATCCACTCGAGCGTCTCGGCGTGCGTCTCGTGCATATCCCCCATCTGCAGCGAAGGCCCGTCGAGGGACGGGAAGCCGAGCAGTGGTTCATAGATCCTGTCGTAGTCGCCGGGGAGCGTGTGGACGACGATCGGGTTGTCGTAGGGATCGAGCCGCCGTAGGTATCGGGCGAATGCCTCGCGCTGCGGCGTCGAATTGCCTCGCGTCTGGGGTGCGTCCGAATCCCAGCCGTCGTTGTTCCATCCGTTCTCTTCCCCGAGATTCCAGACGACGCCGCCGTGATGCGCAAATCGGGCTACCAGCTCGCGATAGTACAATTTCCGGGAGTCGGCGAAGTCCCCTCCTTCCTCAGCCTCGAAGAGACTCTCATTCTCGGTCTCGGTCAGGACCACGTGCAGCACCATTCCAAGCCGATCCATGTGGTTGAAGACCCGGTTCCACTGGTCGAGCTTCGAACAATCGAAGCGGTATCGATCGGCGTGGGTCCGGTAAGGCCAGACGTCGTCTCCGTCGCCTTCGATGTTCATGGTCAGGAAGTAGACGCTGTTGACCCCCTGTTCGGCCAGGTAGTTGAGAGCGCCGATGATGCCCTTGCCCTGCCCACCCTTCCAGACCGGGTCCCCCGGCTTCCAGTCGGCCACGTGGGGGGCATAGTGGTGGAGTCCGCCTCTTGCGGCCTCCCCTTGTCTGGGTGTGCCGGTGTCTGCGGGGTCCTCGGCCCGGTTCGAGTCGAATTCATCGTAGGCCAGGAAGTTCTCAGGACTGTCGGTCCCGGCTTTCAGGAAGTAGCGGCGGTTGCCCCCCCACTGCAGATAGCGTTGTTCGGTGTATTGGAGTTTGCCGCTCTCCGACGGTCCACCCTGCCGATCGGTGGGATCGGTAATGATAAGGTCACCTTCGAGACCGTCTCCAGCCGCCGAGGTTCCCGACAGATCGGGATCCAACGCAATGTGTGGGCCCGCCAGCAGGGAGACCCGATAATGCCATACCCCGGATTCGTCCGGAGTCCACAGGACCCTCCAGCTTCGTCCCGCCTCGGCACCCGTTTCACCCGCATCGCCGTCGGCTGCGAAGAAACCCGGAACCTCGAACCGGCGTCCGGATTCACTCGTAAAGACGACGTTCAACCGGTAGTCGAGAAACGGGTTCGGATCCGCCGTCTCGGAAGATTCGGGACCCCGAACGGTCAGCGAGAGGGGATGCCAAACGAGGAGATCACCCGAGATCTGCACCGTCGGGGCGTCGACGCATGAATCGGCGAACAGCACGAGCAAAAGGAAAAGTCCGGTTCTCCACATGGACGACGATTATTGCAGAGGCCCCGGGCAGATGCCACGTCCCGAAAGGTCAACGGGCCTGGTCGAGATTCCGGTTTGGCCGAAGGTATGTGAGACGGATCAGACTGAGGATCGTCGCCTTCTTCTGCTTGCGGTCCAGGCGCTTGAGGCCGTCGACCCATGCACGGAGGCGTTCCGGGTTGATGTCCAGGACTTCACAGACCCACTGGAAGCTCCCCGTATGGTTCTCTTCCGAATCGAACCAGGCCTGGGCATCCTCCTGCCACGTCTGCCAGTCCTTATCCAGTTTCTTCTGGGGGCTGATCAGATCCCGGATGGCCTGAGTCATGATCCCCATGGCCAGGTTCACCATGGATCTCTCGGGTCTCCGGTCACGAGGGTGCAGGCCCTCGGATGTCAGTATTGCTGGTTTAGCCGCCATTCTCGATGCTCCTTGGGGGTTCGACCCCGTCCCATGCGAGGATCTTCTGTGAATACTAACTCAGCACCCACTGCATTTCAAAACCTTCATGTACATAGGATGGACAAAAACATGACATCGTTGCAAAGATGCCGACAACTATTCGATGACGGAGAAGGTCAGAATGTTTCGAACCGGATTCACCTGGTCGATCCGAAGGCGGAGTTGCTGTCCGGGCTGGAGCTCTGCCGCGGACCGAACCAGTCCGCGGATGAGGTATTCTCTGGTTTCGACGAGAAATCCCCGGCCCACGGGTCGGAGTACGACGGCATCGAAGATGGCGTCCTGGCAATGTTCCGCCAGGTAGGTGAGCACGTAGAACCTGTTGGCGTTGCGCTCGGCAGCGCGAATATCGCCGTCCGAAGCCTGAACGAGCTCCAGTGCTTCGGCCAGTTCTTCTTTCGTGTAAGGGGGCGGATCGCCCTGGAGCGCGGAGATCAGCTGGCGCTGCACGATCAGGTCACAGTATCGGCGGATCGGCGAGGTCATTTGGGTATACGCCTCGAGCCCAAGGCCGGCGTGCGGGGCCGGCTCGAGAGAGAGGCGGCTTTTCTCGAGCTGCATGAAGATCGCATTGAAACGGAGAGGGTCGTAGGTCTCCGGAACCTCGAAGGGCTCGGCCGGCGGAGGCTGGCTTCGAAAGATCAGGGGAACCCTCTTCTCGATCGCGAATCGAGCGGCAAGGGCGTTCATCAGGATCATCAGTTCGCCGACCAGCCGCCTGCTCGGCGAACCCGAGTCGACCAGCTTGAGCGTGACGGAATCCTTTTTGGCCACGATCTTCAGTTCCGGTTTGTTGAGCATCAACGCACCCTGTGCCGAGCGCTCCTCGGACAGGGAGCGACTGAGTGCCCTCAGGGGCGAAAGCGAGTCCGAGAGGCGGTCCCCCTGTTCCCCGTCGAGGATCGCGTTGGCATCGTCATAGCTGAGGTGCCGGTCGACCCGAATCTCCGTGCGGTCGAACGACCAATCCACCAGGCGGTGACCGGTGTCGAACCGTGCGCTCAGCGTCAAGGCCGGGCGAAGCGCTCCTTCCCGGAGGCTTCCGAGGTCGCAGGAGAGCGGCTCGGGCAGCATGCGGACGGTCGTCTGAGGCAGGTAGACCGTGGAGATCCGGCGCCGGGCTTCCAGGTCGAGGGAATCCGACTTCGTGACAAAGCAGGTGATGTCGGCAATATGGACGAAGAGGGTCAGGCCTTCCCGGTCCACCTCGACACTGAAGGCATCATCGATTTCACGCGTGTCCTCGTCGTCGATGGCCAGCGTAAACAGGGCGGTTTGCGATGCGCGCGAGGGCGATTCGGTATATGGGGAGAGGTTCGACGCCAGATCCAGTGCTTCACGCGCGAAGCGCGGGTCGATGCCGGCCGCCGCCAGTAGTGGATCCGCCGACGCGGGCAGCCGGCCAAGAGTCGCCAGAATGTCGTAGGCTGCCATGCGGGGGGCGAGGTCCGGGTCGAGACCCTGGAGCCAGACGACGACTTCCTCGTCGCTCTGTCGCTGGGCCAGGAAGTCCTCCAAACGCCTCGACACGATCTCTTTTTCGTCCTCCGACAGGCTGGAGGGAGCCAGCTCGCCCGCGAGCACTTCGGCCAGCCAGGCCCGGGTTCGGCGCCGCAGATCCTCTTTCTCCTCCTGGCGCTGTGCTGCAATCTGCTGCGCAGCCACCTGGTCCGGCGGACGGGGAGAAATGTGGGTGCCTCTGATCTTGAAATGAACCGTGTCCTGAAGGACCGCACGCAGGGAGGCGGACAGACTGCAGCAATCTGTCGAGCCAAAGTAGATCTCGGCCAGTTCGTCGGGCTGGAATTCCCTCTGCTGCTCTCGAATGGATTCCCAGAGCAGTTCGGTATCGACGTCGGCAAGGATCCGATCGATTCGCTCCTGGACCGCCTCCACCGTTTCACTGATGCGTCCCTGGGCAGTCTCCTCGTGCCGGACCAGGACATTGCGCTCCGGCACGCTGTGACGGCGGCCATTCTGGTCGGTGACCTGAAGTTTCCCCTTGTTGTCCCCGGTCACTACCCCGATCTTCAGGGACCCGCTGGATAGAAACTCGACGGCTCGATCAAGAAGCTCCGGCATGGACCCGTCATTTCACCACGACGACACAGCGAACACAACGCCGTGGCCGTCGCGGCCACCGTGTGGAAAGCGCGCGACAACGGTCACCTGCGCCCCTCGGATACCTTCTGTTCGTCGAAGAGTGCATCAGGGTAGAGATCAAGTCCGTCGACAGAGTTCACCAGTGCACAAAGCTCAGCGGACGGCCTCCATGCTGCCGACGCATTGCCCTCTCGGTTTCCTCCTCGAGTTCAGCGTTGTGCGGCTCCGAGACGGGTCCCGCACCGAATCCTCTGAAGGCCGGACTATCGTGAACTTGCAAGCGCCCACTGTTGGACATCCGAGAAATCCCGGGCGTAATGAAACGTCAGCTTCTCCTTGAGATAGTCGGGGAGCTCCTCGACGTCCTTTCGGTTTCCCGCAGGGAAGATGAGCGTATCGAGGCCGGCGCGCCGAGCAGCGATGACCTTCTCCTTGACTCCCCCGATCGGCAGTACCCGACCGGTGAGCGTCAGTTCGCCGGTCATGCCGAGTTCCTTCGACACGGCCTTTTCGGTGACGAGTGAAACCAACGCTGTGGCCATCGTGATTCCGGCCGACGGACCGTCCTTGGGAGTCGCTCCGGCAGGGACGTGGAGATGGATGAAGTGTTCGTCGAAGAAGTCGGACTTGACGCCGTACTCCGGCAGGTGGGCCATGATGTAGGAGTACGCGATCTCGGAGCTCTCCACCATGACGTTCCCCAGCTGGCCGGTCTGTTTGAAGCCCTTGCGCTTGCTCGCGATGGACGTGGCTTCGATCTGCATCGTGGCACCGCCGAGGCTGGTCCAGGCAAGACCGGTCACGACACCGGGACGAGCCTCGATCCGCTCTTCGTCGGTAAAGATCGGTTTTCCGAGAAAGCGTTCGAGATCCCGCTTGCCGACCGTCACCTTCTGTTCGTGATCCTCGGCAATTTCCAGAGCCGCCTTGCGCATGATCTTGCGGATCATCTTCTCCAGACTACGCACTCCCGCCTCGCGGGCCCAGCCCTCGATGATCTCTACGAGCGTCGGCTTCCGGATGGCCACCTGGTTGGTCTGGAGTCCATGGTGGACCAAAGCCTTGGGGATCAGGTAGCGTCGGGCGATCTCGACCTTTTCCTCACGGATGTAGCCGGAGAGGCGAATGACCTCCATCCGGTCCAGCAGTGGACCGGGGATGGTGTCGAGCTGGTTGGCAGTGGTCACGAAGAGGACGTTCGAGAGGTCGAAGGGCACATCGAGATAATGATCCCTAAACGCGGTATTCTGCTCCGGATCGAGGACCTCCAGGAGCGCGGAGGCGGGATCACCGCGGAACGAGGCGCCGACCTTGTCGATCTCGTCGAGCATGATGACGGGGTTCGAAGTTCCGGCGACTTTGATGGCCTGGATGAACTTGCCGGGCATGGCTCCAATGTAGGTTCGGCGATGACCCTTGATTTCCGCCTCATCTCTCATGCCGCCGAGAGAGAAGCGATAGAATTCGCGGGACAAAGCGCTCGCGATGCTTTTTCCGACGGACGTTTTGCCGACTCCGGGAGGACCGACGAGACAGAGGATGGAGCCGGCGATGTCGCCCTTCATCTTCCCGACGGCGATGAATTCGAGAATGCGCTCCTTGACGTCCTCCAGACCGTAGTGGTCGCGATCGAGGATGTTGCGGGCCCGTTTCAGGCCATAGCGATCCCGACTGTATTTACCCCAGGGCAGCACGGTCAGCCAGTCGAGATAAGTTCGGCTGACGGTGTATTCGGGTGAATTCGGTTCGAGGACCTGAAGCTTCTCGAGCTCCTCCTGAACCGTTTGTTTGGCTTCTCCCGTGAGTGTCAGCTTCTCAATCCTCTCCTGGAACCTCTCGATCTCTGCCGTCTTCCCATCCTTTTCGAGGCCCAGTTCCTGTTTGATGGCCCGAAGTTGCTCCTTCAGAAAGAACTCCCGCTGCTGTTTGGACATCCTCTCTTCGATCTGCTTGGTGATCTTCTGCTGGATCTTCGAGAGCTCCACTTCCTTGCGAAGCAGCAGCAGTGTCTTGTCGATGCGGTGGCGGACGTCGAACTCGGCCAGGATTTCCTGCAGTTCCGATCCCTCCGCGGTGGTCAGGTTGGCCGCGAAATCAGCCAGCTGCCCCGGATCGTCGAAGGAAGAACGACTCAGGAACATCCGGATGGCTTCCGACTGGAGCGGATTGAGCTTCATGAGCTCCTTCAGCGTCGCGATGATGGCCATCGAGTAGGCCTTGAGCTCCGGGTTGACGGAATGTGTCGTCGCGGGGTGGTACTCGACCCGCGCCAGAATCCGCTCATCGGGTTTTCGCACTTCCAGTATTCGAAAGCGTTGGAGCGCGCCGATCAGGATCGTGACCGTGCCGTCATCCTGGGGAACCGCCTTGAGGATCTTGGCGGCCACCCCGACGTCGTGGAGGTTCTCGGAAGAATCGGGCTCTTCCGGATCCTTGACCAGGACCAGCCCGATGGTTCGGTGAGCCGATCCCACCGTCCACTCGACGGTCGCGACATGTTCTTCGGGCACCTGGAGGGGGAACTGGATCCCGGGAAAGAAGGGGCGTGGCCTCATCGGCAGCACGCCGATGGTCTCCGGCAGGATCTCGCCGGCAAGAACCAGACCTTCGCCGGACTCGGAAGATTCTGCGGCTGCGTCGGCCGGTTCGGGTTCGACTGCGGCTGCTGCGGACTGTTCGTTCGGTTCGTCGTTCTTCATACTATTCTGTCGATTCCTTTGGATCCGTCGTGCGCCGGACCAGGGTCCTTCCGGATTCCTGTCGAAAACGACAGGGTACGGTCGGCTGACGCGCGCCGGTTCGCCGTTTATTGATCTTCATTGCTACTCTACCCCATAAGATTGTGAACCTTCTGCGTCAACCCGATCGATCGGGATAGGTCGGGCTGCCCGCTTCCATCAAGCCTCGGCTGGTCTTTTCTGCTGCAATTCCTGCGGGACGGACACCGAGCGAACGCCTCGATATAATGTCTGCGAGTTCGTTACGGGTGCTTGTCCGGACCCGGCACTGCGGCCCCGTCCGGAGAAAAGCCCCTGTTCGTGGATAGTGCCGTTTTGTGGCGGTATGGGGAGGCTCAATGGATAGCTACGACGTCGTATTGATACCGGGAGATGGAATCGGCCCCGAGATTACACATGCCGTCAAGAAGATCTTTGAGGCCGCCGGCGCGCCGGTCCGCTGGGTCGAGCACCATGCCGGGCTGACGGCTCTGGCTGCAGGTGAAGAAGTGTTGCCGGATGCGACGGTCGAGGCGGTACGTCAGCATCGGGTCGCGTTGAAGGGACCCTGCACGACGCCGGTAGGGAAGGGCTTCACATCGGTCAATGTCCAGCTGCGAAAGAAGCTGGACCTCTATGCCGCCGTGCGCCCCGTGCGGAATCTCCCGGGTATCGAGACCTATTTCCGGGACATCGATTTGATCATCATTCGAGAGAATACCGAAGGGCTCTACAGTGGCGTCGAGAACGAAGTGACACCCGGAGTGGTCATGAGCATGAAAGTCGCCACGGAGCATGCCTGTCGTCGGATTGCCCACTGGGCCTTCCGCTACGCGACGCAGCGTCGGCGTCGGCGAATCAGCGTGTTTCACAAGGCCAACATCATGAAGATGACCGACGGACTGTTCATTCGTTGTGCCCAGGATGTCCATCGGGTCGACTACCCGAACATCGAGTATGAAGAGGTCATCATCGATGCAGGTTCGATGAGGCTCGTTCAGAATCCGGCACAGTTCGACATCCTGCTCCTCGAAAATCTCTATGGGGACGTCGTCAGCGACCTCTGCGCCGGACTGGTCGGAGGATTGGGTGTCGTGCCCGGAGCGAATATCGGAGATCGCGAAGCGGTCTTCGAAGCCGTGCACGGTTCGGCCCCGGACATCGCCGGCAAGGGCATCGCGAATCCGCTGGCGCTGTTGATGTCGGCCGTGATGATGTTGAACCATCTTTCGGATCGTGAGGAAGTTCCGCAGCTCAGGGACCTGGGAGGGCGGATCAAATCCGCCTACAACCAGGCCCTTGCGGACGGGCGCAAGACTCGCGATCTGGGGGGTGAACTGGGGACGGACGAGTTCGCCGACGCGGTGATCGAACGCCTCCCGTCATGAGCCGGCGAATGAAGCAGAATCGAGCCAACCACCCCCCTCATCCGCCAGATCAACGTAATCCGCTGGCGTAAACCCACCAGAGCAGCCAGCGAATGAAATGAGGCTGAGCCAGGCCAACCAACCCCAGCCCATCCGCCAAATCAACGCGATCCGCTGGCACCAAACCCACCAGGGACAGCCGGCGAATGAAGCAGAATCGAGCCAACCAACCCCGCTTCATCCGCCAGATCAACGTAATCCGCTGGCGTAAACTCACCAGAGCAGCCAGAGAATGAAATGAGGCTGAACCAGGCCGATCAACCCCGCCTCATCCGCCAAATCAACGCGATCCGCTGGCACCAAACCCACCAGGGACAGCCGGCGAATGAAGCAGAATCGAGCCAACTAACCCCGCCTCATCCGCCAGATCAACGTAATCCGCTGGCGTAAACCCACCAGAGCAGCCAGCGAATGAAATGAGGCGGAACCAGGCCAATCAACCCCAGTCCCATCCGCTGGCCTCCAAGCGGAATTCGCTAATCGAAGACCTCTCCGATCTTCACGATCTCCACGTTTCCGGCCTTGACCGGCAGCGGGTACTGTTGGATCAGCTTGTCTTCCTCCAGCACGGAAGCCGGCTTCTGTGTCGGGTAGCTGATCGGGCTGTCGGCGCCGCTGACCAGCTTCTCCTTGAGCCCCTCAGCGTCCTGAGTGATGAAGACCATCCACATATTGGAATACTCGAGATACTTGTCGACGGCCTTGTTGACATCCTGGCGTGTCATCGCCTGGAGCTCCGGGCGGATCTTCGCCAGGTAACCGGGAGCCTGGATGCCGTAAAAATCGTCATCGATCCGGTAACCGAGTCTTCGGCCGAGGGTCGAACCATAATTGACGGTGTAGTTCCAGAGGAAGCTCTTGGAGACGTTGAACTCCTCGTCGGTGATTCCGCGATCGACCAGTCGTTTGAGCTCCCGCAGGGCCGCACGCATCGCGAACAGCGCCCGGTCGTGCATGTCCCCTTCCTTCTGCATCGAGATCGGTCGGATCCAGATCTGGAAGATCTGCTGGCGACGGCCGACATTGGTGGGAGGCATGCTGCGCCGATGACCCATCGGGTAGGCCTCGATGTAGCTGTAGTCTCCGTAGTTCATGCCACGGGTCTCCCGGATGACCTGATAGAGATGGCTGGAAGAGTTCCGGTGCTGGCCCAGCCAGGAGTTGGCCAGCATCAAAGGGTAGAAGTCTTCGTCGGAGCGCAGCACGGAGATCGGGTAGCCGAAACTGATCGCGGTCGCCTTGGTGTTCTTCTCGACGATCAGCACATGGAGTTCGTGGATCTCCTGGGGTACGGGCTTCGCGGGGGAGGAGACCTCCGACTCGGGAAGGACTCCGAAATCGGACGCGACGCGAGCAGGGAAGTCGGGGGGGTATCCCCCACCGATGCCGACGACGATCCGATTACTGGCATAGTGCTGCTTGTAGAATCGCTTCACGTCGTCGAGGGTGAGATTCTCCACGGAGTGAACGTAGCCTTCTTCCGGGTGGGCATAGTGCGTTCCCTGGAAGATTTTCCAAAAGAGCAGCTCTTTTCCCAACTCCTCGTCGCTCGAGAATCGGCGAGTGCGCCGCACGAAATTGACCCGCTCCGATTGGATCCGGTTGAAGTCTTCGTCACGGAAGGCCGGGGAGAGCAGGGAGTTGCGAAGTAGGCTGTAGAACGCCTCCAGGTTGTCCTTGTGCACTTCCCCTGAGAAGACGGTCATTTCCTTGTCGACGCTGGCGTCGAACCGGGCGGCGAGCGGATAGAGTTTGGCCAGGATCTCCTGGTAGGAATCCTCCGTCGTACCGCTTTCGGAGAGCACCTGGGCGGTCAGAGAAGCGAGCCCCTCCTTATCGGTTGGGTCATCCTGTGATCCGGCCTGGATCCAGATGTTGAAGGCGACGAACGGAGAGCCCTGTTCGGGCAGCGTGATCGTGCGGACCGTTCCGGCCAGGGCAAGGCCCGGAAGGCAGCAAACCAGCGTGAACAATAGGAAGAATAGGGGCAGAGTCGTTTTCATCACCGGCCCTCCTGTTTCGAAGTCAGCGTTACGATCGTTCGGCGGCTGGGCTCCAGATACTCACGGGCGGCAGCCTGGATGTCCTGAGGTGTGAGCGATTGCAGGGTCGCGTAGTAGTCGTTGACGCCCTCGATCCCCCCGGTTGGAACGACCACATCGATGAGCGAGAAGGCGACCCCGCGCGCCGTCTCGAGGCCCATGAGAAAGCCGTAGCGCATCGCCTTTTTGGTGTCCTCCAGGTGCTGTCGGTCACACGGTGTGTCCCGAAAGAAGGCAGAGGTCTTCTCGATCTCGTCTCTCACCTGTTGGAGGTCCTCGGGCTTCGGCACCATGCAGGTCACGGACAGCAGCGAGGGGTCGCGCTGGAGCCCGAAGTCGGCCGATATGTTCTGGACTTTCTGCTCATCGAGGACCAGCTTGCGATAGATCGCCGAGTTCTCCCCGAAGGCGAGCTCTCCGAGCAAACCGGTGGCAACGGCTTTGCGGTCGGTCGCGTTCCAGGCAGGGCCTTTGTAGTTGATCGAGAGCATGGGCAGGCTGCTGCCCGGGAATTCGACGGAAGCCTCGCGTAGACTCGTCTGTTTCGGTTCCGGCTCGATCCTGGGCGCCACGTAGCCCGGTTTCCAGGCCCCGTAGTACTGGCGAACCAGAGACTCTGCCTGATCGAAGTCGAAGTCGCCGACCAGCAGAAGTACGCAGTTCTCCGGGCGGTAGTAGTGCTGAAAGAAGCTGCGGCTGTAATCGTAGCCTTCCGGCATCGCCCTCACATCGGCTTCCAGACCAATGGTCAGGTGCTTGTAGGTATGTCGGTCGAAAGCGGTGTCGCGGACTTTTTCGAACAGGTAGAGGTACGGATTGGCGCGTCCCTGGTTGAACTCTCCGAGAATGGCCCCGGCTTCGATCCGGAAATCGGGCTCCGAATAGTCGAGGTGCATGAAGCGGTCCGACTCGATGTCGATGATCTTTTCGAGGGAGTCCGAGGACGCCACGCTGTAGAAGACGGTCATATCGTCACTGGTAAAGGCGTTGTTGTCGGCTCCGAGACGGGTGAGTACCGAACTATAGTCCGGATACTTCTTCGTGCCTCGAAACATCATGTGCTCGAAGAAGTGGGCGTAGCCGGTCCGGCCCGGCTCCCATTCTTCGCGGCTGCCCGTTCGCACGACCGTGACGTAGGCAATCTGATCGGGTGCGCCGGAGTGGATGAGATAGGCTTTGAAACCGTTGTCGAACTCCAGCTTGCGGTACGGGTAGGGAAAGATATCCGCGGCCTGTATCGGGACGGCCAGAAACGCCGCCGCGAGCAGGATTCCAAGGATGGGTCTCATGTGCATGTTCCTCCGGAATTGGACAGAAGATTGAGTTGGTTGTCGGCGTCTGCAAGCCAACATTCTCTCGCAGGGCAAGGCCCAGTGCCAGTTGAGGACCGCCAGCCCCGGTTTGGCTGCAGTGAGAGGTGGGCATTCGGTGTACCATTTACTCGAGACCGGAGGGCAGGAAGCCAAAGTAATCCAGGCTGCCCGCCAGCCCTGGGGTGAGTCGGCTGCCAGCCGGCCTTGGGGTGAGTCCCATCAGTTGAGGGCAAGATCGGGGATCGCTCAAAGGGAAGCGGATCGATCTCGAACGAGCTCGTGATGGCGGAGAGGCGCCGGGGTAGGTTCACGCAAAGAAGCAACGCCGAGCAGGATTTATTCAAGGACGTTATCTGGTGCCGAAACCATTCTGAACCGGCGAGCATACAAGAAGGGCAAGTGCCGATCTCATGAAGAAACAGGCGAGGGAGTCGCGGTGGATGACCTTTACTTCCCTCAGTGAGGCGTTGAAGCGTTATCGGGCGGGCGTTGATTCGCTCTACGATCTGAGTTTCCGATCCCAGCTCATGGTTGTATTTCTCCGACATGGAGGTTGCACCTTCTGCCGGGAGGCCTTGGGCGACCTGTCCTCGGTCCAGGGACGGATCGAAGGGTCGGGGACCGAACTCGTGGTGGTCCAGATGGGCAGTCCGCGAGAAGGACAGGAGTTGGCCCGACGTTTCGGATTGCAGGATACCCAGGTGATCAGCGACCCTTCACGTCGGCTCTACCGGGCGTTCGCTCTCGGTCGGGGAACTTTCCGTCAGATCTTCGGGCTTCGGATCTGGCCGCGGTTCATCCAGGCGGCGATTCTGCGGGGCTATGGCGTGGGGAGACCCAAAGGCGACGAACGCCAGATGCCGGGCGTCTTCTTGCTGAGGAACGGAGCAATCGTGGAGGAATACCGGCACCGGACGATTGCCGACCGACCCGACTATGTCGCCCTGGCGTCGCTGGCATCAGCAGAGGGCGAGTCGCGTAACGACCGCCTCAACGTCTCAACGGTTCAGAAGCTCGAAGCCCAAGGTTCAACGGAAAACTGATCGCGTGACCTGCCGCTACTCACTTTCCGACTCCCGTTTCCATTGAGGCTTCGAACCTTGCGGGTGTGTTGCCCAAATGGCCTCCGCCTGGTCTGGTTTGAAATCTGCGTCTACACGCGAAGCCTCGGCGGCTCGATCTCACGCAAAGCCGCAGCGAACGCAAAGGTCTTCTTTGTTCTTGAGTCGTTTGCGGCCGTTGCGCCTTGGCGTGGAATCGGATCTGCAGGTCTTGACGACCGGGCGACAGGGACCAAAGGAGGGTCCAGAGGGTTTGGGCGACACGCCCTCGAACCTCGAGCTCTTTCGAACCGTGAACGCCGTGGAACGCCGCGGAACGTTGAGCCGGTCTTCGCCCATTTTCGTGTTATAATCCGGCTTCCTCAGAACGGATATGCGCGCCCGTAGCTCAGTTGGATAGAGCGCCGGTCTACGAAACCGAAGGTCGCCCGTTCAAGTCGGGCCGGGCGCGCCACTTTCAGCCGATCGCCCAAAACGGTAAGTGTAAGTGCAAATGGCCCCACTTTCCCGTTTGTGTCCTGCGGGAGCTCATGCGGTCCCCTCTTTCCGTTTCAGTACCGACCGCTTCGATTGCACCGGGATGGGAGACGAAGTTACGCCTGCGGGCCGGAACCCGCCCGGTGAGCACCTCATCCGATACCTTCTCGGAGTTGAAGAACCTGCGCGTCCCGTATGAAAGGCGTTGCGGCTCGGAGAAGCGATCGAACTTCACGTCTAGAGCCGCCGTTTTTTCGGACGAGTGTTCTTGCGAAGCCAGAAAAGCGCGCCCGTTGCGGACTTCCAGTCCGATATCGCAGTCCTTGCATAATAAGCGGCCTCTTCAGGGCCTCCCTTCCTCACGTACTCGGGGAATTCGAGGGGCATCTTCTTCTTTCCGAGGAGAAAATCCGGAACGTAACGGTTCAGCTCGATCGCCTTTTCGAGCGCCTTCCTCGATTCCTCGCAGGCGCCGAACTCAGTAAAGAGCCAGAGGGCCCTCGTGTAGGCCATGTCCCCCAAGGCATCCCCTTCATACTCGTCGAAAAGCTCCTTGAGCTCCTCGAATCGGCCTGCTCGATAGAGCATCTCGGCCAGGATACTGCGCACACCTTGATTGTCATTGGGATTGAGGTTGAGCATCTTCTTGTAGCAATCGATCGCCTCCTCTTCTTCTCCCTGCCTGTCCAGAACATCTGCCAATCCTATGAGAGCTCTCATGTAAGGGCGAGTTTCCAAAAGGCCCCAGAAATGCCCCTGATTTTTCTCGAAAAATCTTTCACCGAGCGAGCGCTCGCCAGCCTGGAGCCCTTGTCGGTAGAGGTTTTCCATTTCCTCGAAAGTACGTGCTTCGTTTTCGGCCAGAATCACATAAGCATCCGTGCAATCTGCCGAGATGCGCAGCGCCTTGTGGGCCATCCTGATGCGCTCATCATGATCTTGCTTTTCCCAGGCCTGATACACCAGGTCCTGGGCCCTTTCGAGATCTCCTTTGGGCTCTCTTGGGGGTACTTCTCCCGATCGTAACAGCTCATCAAGTGCCGCCTGAACCTCCTCTTCGGACCCAAAGTGACGATCTCTCAGGGCAGACGAAACGTCGCGAAGCAGCTTTTCGGTCGATACTGGAGAGGGCAGGTTTCCCAAATCCGGACGGTCCTCTGAGCAATTCTCTTCGGACTCCGATCGGTCAACAGGATCCTCGTGGCCCACCTCCATCCACGAATCGGCAGTCAGTTTCAACAAATCCGCTTCGTACTCTCTCTGGAGATTGTCAACACCGGCGACCGAACCTCCTGTCGCCATCACACGATTCATGTGTCCGGCGAGAACGGCTGCCATGGCATGGATGGCTTCATGGCGGTCCAATCCTTCTCCCATGAGTCGGGACAGGGTTGAGCGAGTGGGAAAGACATCCATAGCCACCTGTGTTTCGATGGCGGTGTGGAGGGCGACATGTGCCTCGAGGTTCGGGATTTCGATGTGATTGGCCCTGTGATAAGCTCGCACAGCTCGCATTCTGTCGATTTCGTCGGCTGCCAGCCATTTTCGATAAGGGACTTTTCGCAGGGGGTCATATTGCATGCTCCGAGTCTACCGGCAGAGGCCAGCCTTTGTCATCGACCCGGGTCCGCTTCGTAAATCTTCTTGAGTAATCGGGCCCGGTTGCGGCGTCGTTGCCGAGCAAAACGCGTCGATGATGTCGTTCACTTTGTGCCGGACGATCGAGTCCGGCGGGCCGAAATGGAGTAGCCCAGGATGAGCCGCCAGGCGAAATCCTGGGTGGCGATCCTTTGGGGGGCAACGACGAGCTCTAAAGCCACCGGCGGTCGCGGATCTCTGGGAGTGCGAGGTCAGCGAGCTTCGTAGAGGACCTCGGGCTGTTCATGCGTCTTGTCCAGAACGAATCCCAACAGAGCTCCCACCCCGGCCCCGAGAATGCCTCCAATCGCCGCCCCTTCGCCCCGGGATACGAGGCCGAACTGCCACGGTTGGTCGTTGTCGTTGCCGGCTCCGATCGCCCCGACTGCCGCTCCGGCGCCCCCGCCGATGGCGGCGCCCCAGACCAGACCATCCCACGTCGGATCCTCTTTTTCCTCTTCGAGGACGACTCTTCGGATTTCCGACTTGGGCATCGTCTTCTCCCTGTCGTCGACGGCGAAGATCAGCGAGAGTGCGTCGGCAGAGCGGAACACCGCTGAAAACTCTTCCCCCGATCGGGTGGAAACCTTCACCAAGGTGCCGTTGGCCAAAGCATCGATCTTCGCCCACCGTCCTTTGACGACGGCGCCATCCAGGTTGGTGAGACATGAGAGCAAAAGGAGCGAACACCATGTGATCTTGTTCATAAGGCTCTCTTTCGGAGTACCTGTCATTTCTTTTCAACAACTACTACCGGAAAGTGCCTTCGAGGTTACGGAACGGCGGCATCCGCCCACGACCCTGTGTCCAAATTTGAACTTGACGTCTTGCCTGGCTTTCCTGCTTGGGATAGTCTCGGTCTACAGGCCTTTAGTTGAACTCGAATTCAACAAACGGGGAGGAGATCGAAGATGTGGGTTAAGCCCTCGATGAGAAGTTGTTCTTTGGTCGTCGCGGCATTGTTCGTGCTTTTCACGGCCGGCATCGCTGCAGAGCGCCGGGCGCCGAGCCGATCGGGTTCCGAACCGACGATCTTCAAATACCAGTTGAACCTCGCGCGCCTTGCCACGCGTTCTTCGGATGCTGTCGAGCCGACTGTTTGGACTATCAAGGTCACCGATGTCGTGGCTTACGTGGCCGACGTACCTTACGATCAGCTGCAGTCGACAATGGAGCGCACTTTGACCGTGCCGAAGCCGGGCACGTCGATCTATGCCATCGGCGATATTCGGGAGATCAACGGCCGAGCGGTCAAGGGCATGTATGTGGCTCGTCCGGCGGCGTTGTTCAGTACCCCGACTCCCAGCCCGGAGACCGGGATCGCCATCGCCGATTCGACCCGAATCGCGCAGTTCGATCAGAGCCTGGACATTCAAACGGAGGACGGGACACAGATCGGGGGCATCTTCTCGCTGGGCCTCGCCTTCGGTGAACCCGCCCCGGGAGCGCCTTCCGGGTCCGGAGGCAACTCCATGGCCATCGTTGGCGGAAGCGGTCCCTATATCGCGATGCAGGGCCAGCTGCAGACGGACCTGGAGACGTCGCCGTTTGCCGATCCTCCCGGCGTCCGTTTCGCGTCGGCGGCGGAGAATCCCGCAGTGCGGCGTGTCAACGGAGGGGGAACGACGGGCCTCGTCGCCTACCTTCTTCCAAGGTTCGTACCCCAGTTGCTCTACCTGACCGGGGACCTTGGCGCGGTATTCCACGCGTCCGATCAGGCACTCGTGACCCAGCAGGACCCTGCCATCCCGGGGGAGGTCCTCACGGCCCTCATGAAGAACCTCGGGCCCACGCGACCGGGAGTGGATCCGGGTGAACCATTTCCGCGCGATCCGCTGAACGTCGTCAACTCTCCGGTCGAGGTCCTGGTGAACGGGGAGCCGGCCACCGTGTCGTTCGCCGGCGGCGAACCCGCGGCCACCAACGTCTACGAAGTGGAGTTCGTGGTCCCCGAAAGTGCCCCGTCGGGACGGGCCACGGTGCAGATCCACTGCGCCTTCATTGCCGGTGTCCCGTTCGAGATCTTCGTGGACTAAAGCGCAGCGCAGCCCCGATGCGGAATGGTGGAAGAGGAGCCTGGCGGGTTTCCTTTTCCCGGTGTGTCCCCCTGCTTTCCATCCGACAGGCTGTCAAGCCGGCTCTGGGGCCCGCATCGGGGACGGCTCCGAGGCGGCTACCGGATACTGAGGCGAGCAACGTTCGACTTCACCCCGTTGACCATGACCCGGACAGGGACATTGTTCGACAGGGCAACGTTTTCCGGTACGAGCACTTCGATCAGGTAGATCCCCACATCGTGAGGAGCCAGTCTGACGGACACCACTTCAGCGGCGAAACCTCCGATAGTGACATCGGGTGCAAAGTGAGGTCGGTTCGCGGGTTCGTCCCGGGCCCGCTGACCCTCCTCCAGGGCCGGGCTGACGAGACCGAGGCCGGTTGCATAGAGAGTCACGCGCTCACCTGGAGACGCGGGTCGATCCGGATGGTTGATGAAACCATCGGCGTTCCGGGCTTGAACCGATGCTTTCTGCAGATAATCGGCGGCACGATACTCGTCGTTCGAATACACATAAAGGTCCGGCGCAGCCGCGAGTAAGGGAATTCGCAGAGGGGCCTGCTGTTTTGGGATGTCGGCTCGACTGAGCTCCAGATTCACCATTCGACGAAGTCGGCTGCTTGCCTCCACGCCGTAGGGAATCTGGAATTCAACCGACTCAGGGGCCACGGCCACCAAAGGGGCAGGCCTCCCATCCACTGTAACCCGAACTCCATTCAACTCGGTCGGAAGGTCGGTGGTGTAGAACCCGCCCTCCCAGCGGACCTGAGCCGCTGTCCGCTCCGAACCGGCCAGGTTGTATCCGAGGATGACGGCCCGCGTCCCAGGACTGAGGTCGGGCGGACCAGCGACCCCACAGGCGGCGTTCAGGACGCTCGATGAGGTAAATACCGGCCTCGAGGCGCAAACCGACCAGCCGCCTGCAGGATCGTAAGCCTGAAGGACGTCCGTGGCAGCGCCGGGAAATGGATCGAGTCCGGTCTGAACACGGCCTCCGGCGAGATAAAACTTGCCCTCCCATTGGGTGCCGGCGGATTGGGTGACCGGAATCGGCAGGTCGAGCCCCCTTCTCCACGTATTCGTTTCCATCACCAGGATCTGAAGCAGCGGTTCCGCAGCCCCTTCGTCCGAGGTTCGGCCGCCGGCCAGGTAGATCCGGTCACCGATTCGGGTGGCGACACCATCCCATACGCCCCTGACTGTTCTAGGACCTGGGGACCACCGATCTTCCGATGTCTCATAGATCCAAACCTCGTTGGTCGCGTCGTCCGCGGAGACCCGCCCATTGATCAGGTAGATGCGGCTGCCCGATACGGCGATTGCGGCATCCGCCACCGGGACCGGTGCGTCCGACCCCAGCGACCAACCATCGGTCATCGGATCGTAGATCTGCACTTTCCCGGTGAGCCGCTGAATCCCTCCGGGGCCGCTCTCCACCCCTCCAATGAAGTAGATCCGGTTCCCCAAGGTTGCGGTGACACCAGAGCTGACGGGCGAAGGCGCCGGATCCAGCTGAGACCACTCGCCGGTCGATGTATCCAATACCTGGAGCAAACCGGCAGGAGCCTCACCGGCCGGCATTGTGTCCCCAACCGGCGTTCCTCCCATGAGGTAGATTCGGGAACCGAAAGCCGCAGCCTGTCCATCCGCTACCGGGACCGGCATCGAACCCGACGTTCCCCAGGTCCCGGTCACACCGTCGAAGACTTGGACCAACCCTGCCCTGCGCCTCTCCGCGACGCCACCCAACAGATAGAGACGGCCTTCGACTGCGACCAGCCCGTTCGCATCGGACACACTGTAGGACGCACAATCGCGAGAAAAATCGTTGGCAGGCGCCTCGGTCAGTTCATTCGTGATCAGGTCGAGATGGGGATGGAAGAACGCACTTTGATCGAGAGCGACTCCGTCCGGATTATTCTCATCGTTGATGCAGTTTGCGGGAGGCGCGTCGGGCAGGCAGCCGGTGGGGTTGGCGAAGTAGAACGTTTCGTTGTCGCCAAATGAATAGGGAGGGAAGATCCCCAGCCTGGGAAAGAGGGTCACGGGTGCGATGGTTTCTCCATGGAACTCGAAGCCTGTGATCGTGCCGTCGGCCGCGGAACTAAACCTTGCCTCATGGAATATTCTGGGTTCATCGTCGAAGGGCAGCGGGATGGGGAGCTGCGTGGGAGGATAGTCGTTGATGAATCCGAAGGGGATGCGGATGTTCTTGGTGACCCGCGCAATGACGCTGTTTTGGAAGAGGGCATGCAGCTCCAGTTGGTCCACTTCTCCGGTTTGGAGATTGACTCGTGCACGCGAAACAAAGGCCGGGTTGGTGGCAGCCCGGTTGTCGTTCAGGGTGTATGTCTGACCACCGGGAAACGCGATCGCATCGGGAGTCCCTACGGAATTCAGGGTCATCCGGAAGTCGGCGTATCCATCCTCCGGTTCCTGGAATTCGAAGTGGATCCATCCGCTCAGAAACGTACTGCCGGGTTCCGCGCGTCCGCCGAAAATGGGTGGGAAGTTGTAGAACTCGTCGCCGAAGTTGCTGTGGACGGAGTCCAGAGGTCCTGCCAGATGTCTCGAGTCGGGCAGTCTCAGTTCGGCATGCGCAGGAAACAGGAGAACCATCAGGATGAACGTGCCCAGTGCGCCCCTCATCGATTTGTCCCTCCAGGGCGGCGAATCGACGGAGCACCGGGACGCCGCGATCGCAGCGGCCCGAAATCCGGCGCCGTCGAGGCTGACCGCGGTGCGAGCGCCGATTCTCCGGCAGTGATCTCCCCGATATCGACCAGCGGGAAATTCGTTCCGTACCGGGAATTCAGCAATCCCAGCAGCTCATTGACCAGAACACCGTGAGCCGTTGCGGTCGGGAACAGTCCGTCCGGTGAATAAAAACCCTCCATGTAGCCCCCACCCAGATGCCGTGAGCCGGCTTCAATGCCGTCTCGCTGGACTTGCCGGACCAGTGCGTGGAGATCGTAAACCGGGAACCCGCGAAGCGAGGCAGCCGACTGGATGGTTTGGTTGTACGACTCGACAGCGGACGAGATGGCTGCAGCAACGTCTCCGCGGAGAACGGCATCCGTGGTGAGTCCGCCCGACCGGCGGCCCCGGAGAGTATCGCCGATCTGCACCATTCCGGCGAGCGTCACCCGATCGGCATCTCCCAGGCCGAAAAGCGCCTGAAGTTCCTCCGGAGTTGTCTGATAGGTTTCCGCCACCCGCGTCCGACCCCAGAAGAAGGGCATGTCGACAGGGTCGGGTACGTTCAGGACGACGACCTGAGCGTACGTCCTCTCCATCCGCCCTGCGATTTCTTCGAAATCGGCCGAAAAGCTCGCGGGCGGAGTGATCAGCGCGACGTCTCCGGTGAGGGCGGCTTCCAGGACATCACCCATGCCGAGCTGAAGCAGGACGAGCGTCGGGGCCATGAGCTCGGCGTACTGGATCTGTGTCCAGCGCGGAGGTTCATCCAGGATCAACAGGGGGTAACCGAGAACCAGGTTGAGCAAAGTCTGTTTCAGATCGCCTTCATGCACGAGCGGCAATGAGGGCACGTCCCGCAGTGACTCTCCGGCCTTGATGTATGGCACCGACAGGTTGAAGGCAAAGAGCGGAAAGGGCAGGGTTCTGAGAACCGTTTGACCCTGTGCCGGCAGAACGCTGGGAAGCGGATCCACGGCGACCACGGTCGGAGGGCCGAGCGGCCGAAAGAGGGGCATCGGCGATATGGTGTTCATCTGTCGTGCCATGAGGCGGGGAAAGGCGTCTTTCTGGTACTGCTCCAGCAATTGAAAGTCGGCGTATCCGGCCGCCCAGCCTCCTCCTACCACGACGAAGTTGGTCGGATCGAGCCGGGAGTTCCCTTGACCGAACAGCGACATGCCGAACAGCAGCGAAACCGTGCAGAAACAGACGAGCCTTTTCATGTTGGATCCTCACTGAAAAGGGACTCCTCGGTGGGAGAGTCCCTTCGGCGCCGTCCGCTCCAATGCGCCGCACGAGCGACCACCAACGGATCGGGGACTGCCGGAGCGGCACGAACGGATGTCTGCCGAAAGCCGGAATCGGGTACGGGATCTTCCCGGTGGTCATCCTAACCTTCATCGGGGGTGGGACGAACGAGCTCCGCACGCCGTGTGGGCGAACCCCCAACGCGTCCTCAGGGCAGGTTGAGACTACGGCAAGAGTTCCACATTGTCAACGAGAGATTCGATTCGAGTTTTCAGATGGAAGAACTATGCAGAAGGCTTTCTTCACTCGATCCCCTCGGCGCCCTTGTCGCGTGCCGACGACCTTGAGTCCGGCCTGCCTCATGGGCCTCCTGCCACTCCCGCCGTTTTGCATCCACTTCCTCCTATCCGAGGGCCACATCCAGAATCATCATCACAAGGAAGCCGGAAATGGCTCCCATGGTCGGCAGGTCGGTGTCGCCGGCGCGTTGCGATTCCGGGATCACCTCTTCGACGACCACGAAGATCATGGCCCCCGGAGCAAAACCCAGCATGCCGTCGAGGAGCTTGCGTCCACAGTCCGCGGCCAGAAAGACGACGCCCGCACCGGCCGCAGTGAGAAACCAGGTGAAGCAGGTCGCCATGAGCGCCTGGACCAGAGGATGAAATCCTTCAAGAAACGTCATCATCAGAGTATGTCGGGTGTCTTTGCCCGCATTCTAACGGATTCGCGCAACCTTCTCTCCGAGCAGCCGCCGATCCCGCCGGAAGGTGGGACGCAGGACCCGGGGAATGCTCACCTTACTCATCGGCTCCGAAAATCCATGCCAGTTCCTCTCGCGTAAGCGCAAAGGTCTTGGCACGACCAATAGAAAAAAGTCTCTCGAGATCGTTCCGGATTGACCTAGTTCACTTCATGATTCACTATACAGTTCGTGATCAAACTTAATATTCACGAGGCGAAGACGCACCTCTCGGCTTATCTCGATCGACTTGCAGAAGGCGAGACGATCGTTCTCTGCAAGAGGAACGTCCCGATTGCCGAGATCCGCTCTCTCCACGCTCCACGAAGTTCGAACCGTCCGATCGGTCTGGCGAAAGGCAAGTTCGAGGTTCCGGACGCATTCTTTGCACCGCTCTCCGAGGAGATCCTGCAGTCCTTTCAAGGTGGAGACCGGTGAAGCTCCTGCTGGATACCTGCACCTTCCTCTGGATCATCCTGGACGCCGCCGCCTTGTCGGATCGTGCCCGCGCGCTTCATGCAGACCCATCGAACGAGGTGTACTTGTCCTCGGTTTCGGCCTGGGAGATCTCCGTCAAGTTTGTACTCGGCCGACTTCCACTTCCCGACGATCCGGATCGATTCATACCGGAGCAGAGAAAGCTCCACGCCATCGATCCGCTCCCTCTGGACGAGACGGCCGCCCTTCAGCTTCCGCGCCTGCCCGACCTGCACCGTGATCCCTTCGACCGAATGCTCATCTGCCAGTCCATTGCGGAGGGACTGAGCATCCTGACCCCAGATCGAGCGATCATCCAGTACCCCACTCGAACGATCTGGTGACAGGCTCTCTGATCGATAGGAATTTGCTTTTTCCGGGAGTGAGTCTGTTTGAGCGGAAATGGTGAGTCAACCCTGCAATGAGCTACCGGTTGGGTCTCTTCATGTAATCCCTGATGGTAACCTCGGGCTTTCGCTTCAATCCCCTGAACGTCAGCATCACGGGAATGGAACGGGCCGCAATCTGGGGGCCGCCAAGTGGGTGCTGGCGGGAGAGGCCGCAGTTTCCATGCTGCCCTGCAAACAGACGATTGAGCGGCGGCGCCGTGGTGTGCCTTGCTCGATCTTCGGATGCCGTTCAGATAACCTTCTAGGCAGTCGGCCCTCTATTTTCCGAGTTGGGACTACGATCTCGCGCTCGGCCGAGGGTTTTCTCTCTTGAAACATGCAACTCGCGACAAAGCCAGGACATTTATGCGTAAGCTTCTTTTGGCAGCGGTGCTCTTCCTTGTTCCAAGCATATTGCAGGCTCACAAGTTCGAGCCGATCAATACCGAATATGCTCCCCCGGTCGAGGTGTTCACGCTGGACCTGACTCCTCAGGTCTTCCGGCGACCGAATGGTGCCAATTTCTTTCTTCTCCCTGAAGTCGGCTTGGAAATGCCGCTGACGACATGGTCCCAGATGGAACTGTCCGTACCGTACCTGCTGTTCGATCCGAAAAACGCCGATTCGTCAAATGGCTTTGGCGACCTCCAGCTGGGTTTTCGTGCCGCTCTCCCGGCTCCAAAGGGTGGCCCAAAGCTGGCGACCAATTTTGAAGTAGTTGCGCCGACCGGAGATAGCCGGCAGGGCCTTGCCGAAGAGGCGACGGAGATTGCTGCGGGGTTCTTTGCCAGCCAGGAAACGAATCGCGGCATCTTCTTTGGGAACTTCAGCTATGCAGCAGAATATCCGAAGGATGAAGAAGGTCACGAGAATCTCCTTGAGTACGCGACCGCGGCTGTCTTCAATATCAACCGGGTTCTTCACCCGACGCTCGAACTCTTCGGTGAATCCAATCTGACGAGTAATGAGACCGAGCTGTATTCAACCCCGGAGATGATCGTTGGTCTGAGCGATCGGTCAGAGCTGAAACTCGCAGTCCCCATTGGGATGACTGAATCCAGCGATGACTGGGGGGTTCAGTTTCAGTTGACACTCTTTCTGGGAGAGCATCCGGAGCCCGGTACCCGGCCGGTGCATTCCCCTGTAGCCGACGGTCTCTTGCGCCACAGAGTACCCCACCCTCACAACGTGCCAATGGCTGCTTTTGGGCGGTAGGAGACTATACCGGTCAGTCCGGAAATCAGCCAGAACACGTTCCCGTCAGAGGTCTTGAGGGCACGGAAGAATCGTGGCGGCTGAGTCTCCAGCGGCCGGGTGAGCATTCTGGGCGTTACGGCAGAGCCTGGAGGAAGAAGTCAAGGCCTCCGCTGAACGATCAGGGGACCATCCGGGTCGACACTCGGTGTTGTCCCCATCTGCTCGACCCGCCTGCGCCAGTGCGGTGTGATCTGCGGTCCTCGCCGTGGAGAACCTCGAAGCCGCACCGGAACAGTTCCGGGGTATCTATGAGGAGCTGGCTGAGAAACAAATGCCCAGTTGTTCCGGCCACGGCACCAGTCGCATACTGTCCAGTCAGGTGTGTTTCCGGCGTCCGTGGTGCTTCGAATTCAGCGGAGCGCACCGTCAGCGGTGGCGCTTTCATTGCCAAGGAGTTGCATCTTAATGAACAAGGAATCCTTGATCTTCAGTGATTCAGCAGCGTGGGAGCAGAAGATCCGTGCTTGTGAGGAAGAGGCCCGAACCGCCTTCCTGAACGCCGATTTACCCACACTCGAACGGCTCTGGGCCGACGGATTCATTGTGAACTCTCCACTCCAGCAGGTAATCGACAAGAATCAGGTGCTGGAACTGCTGCGCTCGGGCAGGATTCGTCACCAGAGCTATGAGTTTGAGATCGAACAGGTGTCCCGGCATGGTGACGTGGTTGTCGTCATGGGACGTGACTGGGTGTCAGATCCGCCGGACGGCGCAATCTCCCGGCGGCGCTACACCAACATCTGGCAACTGACGGACGGCCTCTGGCGATCGATTGCGCGACATGCCCACGTTGTTTCTCGAGAACCTGCGGGATTCCTCCTTTCGCGTTGAAGGTCATTCGGGTCGTCGCCGGCTGAGATCTTCCTTTCGATTTCGTCCGGAGAGCTCAGCGTTCGCCCCAGCGGTACTTTCTGTTTTGACGGAAGAATTCGGCTCTGCAATCGAGGCAAAGGCCGTTATGGCAGCATACGGTGCCTCCGCAGTCGGGGCAGGCCCATTTCGCCTCTTCTCTTTCGAGAAAGCTTTCCATGCCGTTCTCTTGAATGGCGCGCAGGTTTTCAAGCATGCTCAAATGGTATTTAGTGCGGTAGCGCTTATCGAGAGCACGAAGGCGTTTGCACGGGAAGTCGTCGCATTCAAAGCAGAACCGGATGCGCCCTTCCCCCAGCATTTCGCACTTGCCTGCCATGAAAAGGCAGTTCTTACCGCGAGGCAGGCAGCCCTCGCAGTTTGTCCTGTTGAAGCCCTTGCTGTTCAAATCTGTTTCCCTCGCCAGGAAACTCATGCACACAGCGCAGTTCATGCCGCAGGGGGCGATGAGGTTTTCCTTCATCTTGAATCACCGCCTTGGGTTTGGCCCTGAAAGAGTAGGATCATGCCGGATAGGAATTACCTTTCTCCGGGCGTGATTCTACTTGAGCGGAAATTGTGAGTAAACCGTTCAAAGATCGGCGTTTGCATGTTCAGGCAAAGCAGGCTGGAGGGAAGTGTCGCAAGAGATGAACGTGGCGCGGGCCTTTGTATTCAACCGGCAAAAGGGCGACTCCGCAGAGCGCCCAAACGCACGCGACGCGTTTCCGGAAGGTGTTGAGAATCCAAACCGTCCGTTCAAGTCCACAATCACCGGGTCGCCGGCAATCCCTGCACGACGAGGAGAAGCCGCTCTCTCTCTTCTTCGGTCTGCGGGATCATCGATCGAACGGCGTTTTGTTGATTCGGCCTTCTCTCCTGGAAAGTGACCGCATCTCAGTCCACCGATACAGTGCTGGAAGAACCAGCAGGGTGAGGGCGGTCGAAGTGATCAGCCCCCCGATGACGACCGTCGCCAGCGGTCGCTGGACCTCCGCTCCGGGGCTCGTGGACAGTGCCATGGGGATGAAGCCGAGGCTGGCGACGAGCGCGGTCATCAGAACGGGCCGGAGCCGGACCTCGGCCGCCCGTCGCACCGCCTCCGTCGGGCCGCCCCCCTCCTCGCGCAACTGCAGGACATAGCTGAGAAGGACCACTCCGTTGAGTGTGGCGATCCCGAACAGGGCGATGAATCCCACGCCGGCCGAAATACTGAAAGGCAGTCCCCGGAGATACAAGGCGAAAATGCCGCCGGTGATCGCCATCGGAACATTGATCAGGATCAGAAACGTGATCTTGGCCGAGCCAAACGTGTAGTAGAGAAGTACGAAGATCAGAAGGAGCGCCAGGGGAACGACCAGCGCCAGTCGCCGAGAGGCGGACTGCAGCTCCTCATATTGTCCCGACCACTCCAGCCAGTAGCCCACCGGAAGCTTGACCCGAGCACCTGCTTCGCGCTGAGCCTCGAGAACGAAACCGGCCAGGTCGCGTCCTCTTACATTGGCCGAGATGATCAACACGCGCTGATTGTCCTCGCGGCTGATCTGAGCCGGCCCGGGTTCGACCCGGATGTCGGCCACCCGGTCGAGCGGGACCCGCCGGCCGTGTGAATCCGCGAGCGTCAGGTTGCGGATGGACCGGAGGTCCGACCGGTCCTTCAAAGCGAAGCGGACCTGCAGGTCGAAGCGCTGTTCCCCTTCGAAAATCTGGCCCACCGTCTTGCCCGCGACCGTTTCCAGGACGTCGAGGACCTGTCGGACGCTGATGCCGTAGCGCGAGGCGGCCTCCCGATTCACCCGGACGCGGAGGAAGGGCTGTCCGGCCGTCTGCTCGGCCCGGACGTCGGCGGCCCCCGGCACGTCGGCAACAACTGCGGCAACCCGCTGCGCGGTCTGCTGCAGCGTGTCGAGGTCGCTCCCGAACAGCTTGATGGCCACATCCGCTCGGGAGCCTCCGATCAACTCGTCGAACCGTTCACTGATAGGCTGCCCGAAGGACAGGAACGAACCGGGCACCTCCTTTTTCAGCAGTTCGGACATTCGCGAGGCGAGCTCCTCTTGGGAACGAGCCTTCGTCCACAGGTACCGTGGGGTGAGCATCACATAGACGTCGCTGGTCTCGAACCCCTCCGGGTCGGTCGGCACTTCCGCTTGCCCCGTCCTCGAGACGACGGTCTCGATTTCGTCGGGAAAGTTCTTGCGCAGAAGATTCTCGACTCGAGTGGTATTGGCGACGGCCTCGGTCAGTGAAACGCTGGGCAGTCGCAGGTCCAATAAAGAGAAGGCCCCTTCGTTGAGCCGCGGAATGAAGACGGCACCCAGTCGGGGCGCCAGCATCAGGCTCACTGCGAAGATGATTGCCGCCAGCGAGAAGGTCGTCTTGGGCCAGGCGAGCGTGCGGTCGAGGACCGGCCGATAGAGACGACGCACGGCTCTGAAGAGCCAGGTGTGTCCTTCCTTCACGCGCCTTCCGAGTACGTAGTAGGAGAGAACGGGAATCAGCGTGAACGCAAGGATGAGAGACGCGATCAGGGCCAGGAGCACGGTTTCGGCCATGGGCCGGAACATCTTTCCCTCCGTTCCCCGAAGCGCCAGGATGGGTACGTAGACCACGATGATGATCCCGACGCCGAAGAAGATGGGGCGGGCCACCTCCCGCGCCGCCTCCATCATCCGGGACAGGCGTCCGTTCCCGCTCATCTCCGGCTGCTCCCCGAGCTTGCGGACGAAGTTCTCGACCATCACGACCGATCCGTCGACGATCAACCCGAAGTCGAGCGCGCCGAGGCTCATCAGGTTTCCCGGGATGCCGAGCTGAACCATGGCTGCAAAGGCAAACAGCATGGAAAGCGGAATCGCCGAGGCCACGATCAGCCCTCCTCGGATGTCGCCCAAGATCACCAGCAGGACGGCGATGACCAGGATGCCTCCCAGGATGAGGTTGTGGGCGGCGGTCTCGATCGTATTTCGAATCAGGTAGGAGCGGTCGTAGTAGGGATCGACGGAAACCCCCGGAGGAAGGGACGGCGCGATTTCCTCCAGGCGTTCTTTGACCCGGGTGACGACGGTCTGCGGATTCTCGCCCATGAGCATCATGACGATGCCGGCCACGATTTCATGCCCGTCCCGGGTCACGGCACCGTAGCGGACCATCGGAGCGATCCGGACGCGAGCCAGTTCATGGATTCGGACCGGCGTTCCGTCGGCCGTCGCCGCAACCACGGTCTCTTCGATGTCTCCGAGATTCTGAATCAACCCCTCTCCCCGGATGGCGTAGGCCTCCCCGTTGTGCTCGATGTAGGCGCCCCCGGCGTCCATGTTGTTGTCCTCGAGTGCCTGGAAAACCTGTTCCAGCGAGAGGTGATAGGCGGTCAGCTTGTCGATGTCGAGCTCCACCTGGTAGCTTTTCAACTCTCCACCCCAGCCGTTGACTTCCACGACACCGGGGACGGTCATCAGGCGGGGTGCGATCTCCCAGTCGAGGATCGTCCGGAGCTCCTGAAGGGAGTGGCCCGTTCCCTTGACTTCGAACTGGAAGATCTCCCCGAGGCCCGTGCTGATCGGCGCCATCTCAGGACTGCCGAAACCCTGGGGAATCTCGGCGCGAGCGTCGGGGAGTCGCTCCATGACGAGGCGTCGGGCGAAGTAAATGTCCGTTCCTTCCTCGAAGAAGACGGAGATGTTGGACAGGCCGAAGCGGGAGACGGAGCGCATCCTCGCGATTCCGGGCAGGCCCGACATGGCCCGTTCGACGGGAAACGTCACGAACCGCTCGACCTCGACGGCGCTCAGGCCCGGGGAACGCGTGATGATCTGGACCATGTTGGGAGTAATGTCGGGAACCGTCCCGATCTTGAGATGCGTCAGGGAGTAGACGCCGACGGCCATGAGGATCGCCGTCAGTGCCAGGATGAGGAAGCGGTTGTTCAGGGAGAAGGCGACCAGCCGTTCCATCAGTCGTCCTCCTCAGCAAGCGAACCGCGCAGCAGCGCGGCCTTGATCTGGAAGCTGCCCGCTCCGACCACCTCGTCTCCTTCGGAGAGACCGTCCAGAATCTCGACCCGGCCGTCTCCCTCCTCGCCCGTACGGACCACTCGTTTCTCGAACTCGGTAGGCGACCGGCGGACGAAGACCACCGATTCCCCGTCGACCGTCTGGAGTGCCGCCGCCGGTACGATCAGCATCGGCCGGCCTTCGTCGACGCCTATCTCTACAGTCGCGAACATTCCCAGCTTCAAGGCCCAGTCCGGGTTCGGGACTTCGCAACGGACCGGAGCGGTCCGTGAATCCCGGTCGAGGAGATCGCTGACGTAGGTGACCCTCCCTTGGAAGGGGCGGTCCGGGTAGGCCACGACGGTGACGCTCGCCTGCATGCCCGGGTGGACCAGGCTGATGTCTTCTTCGTGCAGATTCCCCTCGACCCAGACGGTGGAGATGTCGGCGATGCGAAACAGCACGTCGGAAGAATCGATGACCTCTCCCTCCGACGCATCGGCTTCGATAACGACGCCGGAGAGGGGAGCCACCAGCGGTGAAACCGGGGTCGGGGAGGACCCGGGTTTCTCGGAGTTGGAAGGTTCGACGGCGCCTGGCGCTGTCCCGAGGCGTGCCATCTTCTGATCCAGCTGCCCGACGGCGGTTTTCGTTTCGTCGATTTGGGAAAGCGCCTGGTCGTAGTCGGCCTGCCGGCGCTCTCTTTCCGCCCGGGAAAGGGCGCCGATTTCGACGAGCTGTCGAGCTCGGTCGAGCGCCTGACGCGCCACTTCGGCTTCACTCTCCGCCTGCTGCAAACGAGCAAGGGCGGACGCTCGTTGAGCAATGAGGTCCCCCAGCTCGATGTCGTCGTAGACGGCCAGGGTCTGTCCCTTCCGGACTCTGTCTCCTGTCGTGGCAGAGACGACACTGAGGCGCCCCCGGGTCAGGGGCCGGATTTCGGCCATCTTCCTGGCGTCCGGACGAACGGTCCCGGTCAGCCGGATCGTGCGCTCCAGATTCCGTCGTCCGGCCTGAGCAAACTGAAGGCCCAGCGCATGCTGCGTCTCCACCGGGAGCTCGATGCGGTCGGGGCTTTCCTCCTGTGTGCTCACGGGAGTGCTCTGCTGCCCGCGCTCGGGCGCGGTCGTACAGGTCGAAAGGAGCAAAACCGCTCCCAGGCCGAGCAGGAGCCCCAGAGGGACGTGTGCGATCTTCGATGTTGGGAGGTCCATGTTCTTCTCCGTCAGGGAACCGGAACGGCAACGGCCTGAGCCAGGTCGGAGGCGGCCGTCGCATAGGCCTGTAAAATGGTGTCGTAGGCCCCCTGCAGGTCGTTCAGTCTGCGCTGTTCGGTTAAGACGTCGCTGAAGGATATCTCGCCTAGCTCGTAGGCTTTCCGAAGGGCCTCGAGAGCCGTCTTCGAGCGGTCCAGCACGTCGGATTGCATTACCTTCAGACTTCGACAGCTCGAGAGGTAGCGCTCGTAAGCCACCGAGACCTCACGGCGAATGTTCGCTTCCAGAGAGCGGACGGAAAGCCGCTGGGCGCTCAACTCGGCGGCTGCCGCCGCGACGTTTCCCTCGTTGCGGTTTCGGACGGGCAGTTCGAAACTGACCCCGACGCTGACTTCATGAGAGAGCTCTCGAATCGGAGCCGACTGTCCGGCCGGCGTCAATCCAAAGAGATCGAAAGCCGATCGGTCGAGGGAATAGGTGGCCGACCCCACGATATTGGGGACCGCCTCGGCTTTGAGTAGATCGATGCGAGCGCTGATCCGGTCGATTTCGGTCTGCGCCGCCTTCAGATCGGGTCGGGCGGCCAGCGCTTCCCGGGACATCTGTTCGACGGGGAATCCCGCTTCACGCGGTTCGAGTTCTCCTCGGACTTCGACGCTCTGCGTCGGCTCCTGGCCCGAAAGGGTCCCCAGTTGCACCAGCAAAGCGTTCTGTTGACTCCTCAGGAGCTCGAGCTCGGATCGGACTCGAGCGGCCTCGACCTGGGCCTGATCCAGAGTGAGGGCGCGAACTTCACCTACCTCAACCTGCCGTTTGACCAGGCTGACGAGATCGGTGGCGATTCGGAGAAGATCCCGCCGCGTGGAGAGCTCTCGATTCAGGACGAGAGCCTGCAGGAAAAGGGAGCGCAGTTGTCCGGCAATCCTGTGTTTCGTCTCCTCCAGCTCGTACCCCGAGATCAGCAAGACGGCGTCCGCGACGGCCAGACGCCGTTCCCGTTTTCCGGCGGTTTCGAAGACATGAGAGTAGGCCGCGCTGAAAGCACGATCCGCCGCGGTGCCGGCTTCCAGATCCAGGCTCGGATTGGGATGAAGTCGCGCCTGAGTCTGAAGACCCCGGGCCTGTTCGATTCGCTGCTGCTGCGACCGAATCTCCGGGTTTCGTGCCATGGCCGTCGTCAACAGCTGCACCCATGCATTGCGAGCCGTGTCGTCGACCGGTAACAGCGCGGCCGGAAAATCGAAACCACCAGGACCGGCCTGATCGCCGGCCCCGTCGCGAGCGGCAGGTGAGTTCGCAGGGTTCTGAACCGTCCCTTGCGGGCTCCCTGCCGGATAGAGGTACGGGATCGATATCAGCAGAATCGGCAAAACGATCGAAACCCACATCTGATTGAGTTTCCTCTTCCACATAGGCGTGGTCTCCTCGAGTCGTTTCATTGGGAATACGGAGCGACCGCAGGCGGTCCGTAGGGCTGCGACGCAACTCCGTCGCGGCGAGAAGGAGCGCCTCAGGCGTACGCGGCACGGCGACAGACCGGCGGTGACAGCAGATCTGCCGACAGAAGGATCTCCAGTCGTCCGGAATCCCTCTCCGAAACCTGGACGGCGAGGAGAGTGGGGTCGAGCCGCGTGGGAGGGGGATGGTAGTTATGGTGGCGGAGGAAGCCCGCCAGGCCCCGGCTCGGCACCCGGCTCCGGACAGGGCTCCACGTATCCAGGGGCTTGGCTGGGAGGAACGGAGCGAGGACCAGGAGGCGGCCGCTGCAGCAGAAGCAGTCGTCGTCGACGGGCGGACTCTGTGACTTCGGCTGTTGAGGTGGGGCCTCATTCGGCCGGACCGCGACGCTCGAATCGGTCTCGTTGGGCGGATGGTCCCAGTCGAAGCCGGCATGGTCGGGGAGGAGGCCCACGGCCTCCAGCTTCTCGGCGCAAGGGTGACAGATGTCGAAGGCCGCCGAGCACAGAAAGAACAGCGCTACGAACCTTGCCAGCGTCCGGTTCACCAGGACGCAAGTATAGGACACCCGGCGGGATTAGGCGAATGGGAGCGAGCTTGCGGCAACCAGACCCGCAACATGACCTCGAGCAGGTCAACGGTCGCGCTCCGGTGTGAGAGGCCCGTCGCGGGGCTGGGTGCGTTGGCGGAAGATGGCTGCTGCCTTTCGCCTGTGAACCCGGATAGTGGACCGGATAACTCCTTGCGTCCCCCTGTTCCCTCCCGTGACACCAAACCGCTCTGCAAGGCATATAATCCTCCGGAAACTGATCGATCTCTGGGAGGGATCCATGGAAGAGCCCGGCGTCTTTCGAGAACAACTCACCACTACTCTACGACGCTCGAGCCCGGGGACGGCCTGCTGCTGTACACGGACGGTCTCTCCGAGGTACAGGACGAATCGGGAGGAGAATACGGCCCCGAACGACTGGCCACCCTGCTTCGTCGGTGCGCCCATCTTTCCCCCAAAGCATTGATCGGAGCCGCCCTGGATAGCCTTGACGCGTTCCGGGCCGGGTCACCTCTCTTCGACGATCTCACGCTGATTCACTTCAAACGATCCTTCTGACCGCAGAGAGCCGCGACTGCCCAGCCGCGATAGACGGGGACATCGTCCCGGAAGACGGAATCGGTGGAGGCTCGCACCTGTTGCGCCTGGCGGGGGGGAGAGGGTGGTCGGGAGGGCCTCCGGTTTGTGCGGCAACAGGACCGTAGGAGCGGACCATCTCCAGCCTCAGGTTTTCTGTCCAATCGTGGCTCTTTCTGACTTCGGCCTGATCCTACGGGGCGATCCTGCCGAAATAGACGTAGAGTGTCGTCCGGCCAAGCACGGCCCGGAGACTCTCGCTATTCCGGGGGCCGGCCGATTCGGACTTCGTCCGGTTGACTGCATTGCGGAGCGGCAGCGTTGCGACTTTTTTGGAAGATCTTCCTCGCGGTGGTGTTTTCGTTCGTCCTGGCCACTACCTGGAGTGCGTACACCGTGATCTCCTATCAGATCGAACAGAGCAAGGCCCATCTGCTCGAAACCTGGGAAGCCATCGCGGACTTGCTCGGGCGGGAAATCGAAACCAGCCAGATGGAGCAACAGTGGCCCTTCGAGAGCCTGCATGATTCCTCCCAGAGAGAGGGATTCCTCTTCTGGTGGATCGTCGAGGAGGATGGGCGCATCCACCTCTCCCACGACACCTCCTTCACGGGTACCCGTGTGACCGACTATCTTTCAGCGCCGCTTGGACTGCGGAACGGAAGCTTCGTTGACGATGAAGAACAGATGGGAGTCGTGATCCGGCCCCTGGCAACACCATCTCGGGGACTTACCCTCTGGCTGGGATTCTCGAGTCGTTCCATCGACGAGGCACGAATGAAGTCGCTTCGGGATGTCGCAGGGACAGCCCTCATCCTGATCCTCGTCCTTGCTCTGGCCGTCTACGGCATCGTCAGCTACTTCCTGAGGCCGATGCCTGCACTGATGACCGCCATCGATCGGATCGGGCAGGGCGACCTGGACGTGAGGGTCCGCGATGTCTCGGATGACGAGGTGGGCCGGCTTGCGGGCGCTTTCAATCACATGGCCGCTCAACTGCGACAAACCACCGTCTCCAGGGATTACATGGATCAGATCGTCAACAGCATGATCGATCCTCTGATCGTCGTCGACGGTGAGCAGATCATCCGGAAGGCCAATCCCGCGACCTCGAGGCTTCTCGGCCGTGAGGAATCGGAGTTGGTGGGGCAGCCGCTTGCTTCCTTGTTCCCGCAGGGGGATATGCCGGCATTCGCGTCCGCCATGGGGAAGGGGAATGAGGAAGGGACGGACTCCATCCACACGGAGGCCCAGTTCCGTGCGCGCGACAGCAGGCTCATTCCCGTCCTGCTGGCGTGTTCCCGCATGAGTCCGGGCACCCGGTCGGACCGGCAGTCCGTGTGTGTTGCCCGGGACATCAGCGAACGGAAGGA
The DNA here is from genome assembly GCA_963823995.1 of uncultured Acidobacteriota bacterium. Taxonomy (GTDB): domain Bacteria; phylum Acidobacteriota; class UBA6911; order RPQK01; family JAPXNP01; genus JARRKC01. The sequence goes on along the minus strand of CAWGNQ010000005.1, from coordinate 143,887 downwards.
GGCGGAAAGGGTCCGTGAGCAGCTGATCCAAGAGCTTCAGGAAGCACTTGCACAGGTGAAGACTCTCACGGGGCTGATTCCGATCTGCGCCGGGTGCAAAAGAATCCGCGACGATCAGGGCTACTGGGAAGGCGTGGAAGACTACATCAGCCGCCATTCCGGTGCCGAATTCACGCATGGCCTCTGTCCCCCTTGTGCACAGAAATTTTACCCCGACCTTGGAGACGTTACATGACCACGAAGTTCCGGATGATTCTGCTGCTGGCAATCTGTCTCGTGATTGCAGGTCTGTCTTTTCAATTTCTCTTTCGGCAATCGAAGAAATCTCCTCAACCTCTGGTTGCGGAGATCAGGACGTCCTCGGATCTCCCGGCGGCCTCCGCATCCGATTTGGTCGGCACGGGTTCGAGCCAAAACGCCGATCCCACGCTCGCCTGCCGGGAAGCGTTGAAGTCGGCGCTGGCCGAGATCGAGAATGAGACACCCGATGTCGCGATTTTCTTCGCCAACAATTTCCTTCGCCTGGATGAAATAGACTCCCAGGCCCGGCAGATTCTCGGTTCGGATACGCAGATATTCGGCGCATTGTCGAGCAGCCGGGCTGTCATGACGCAGCGAGGTCTGCTGGATGCCGGGCCGGGCGAATCGAACCACGCCGGGCTTGCTGTGATGCTGCTCAAGTCGTCTGACATCCGCTTCGGCGTCGGATCGGCGGACTACTCGGCGAGCAACTCCGTCAGGGAAGCGACCCGGAGGGCGGTCGAGGCGGCGCTGGTCGCTGCGGGTTCTCCTTCAGGCCGCCCCTCGGCGGTCATCGTTCTGTCCAGTTATACGCAGGGTGAGGATGTGGCCCTCGGGCTCGAAGATGCCTTGGGGAAAGCCGTCCCGATGGTGGGCGGGTGCGTGGCCGGAACGAGCAACGGCGTGATCGGAAAGCAGGCCCGAAGTACCGGGGTCGCCGTTCTTGTCCTGTATACCGAGCTTCCCATCGGGTGGACGTACGAAGGAGGCTTCGACGTCTCGGATGCACACAGTGGAGAAGTCACCGCCGTCTCCGCGGACGGCCGTCAGGTCGATGAGATCGACGGCCGTCCGGCCGCCGACGTCTATGACGAATGGACCGACGGGCAGCTACGAACCCTGTTTGCCGCCATGAGCCCCGGCGAGGCGATCGACCGGCTCACGCTCCTTCCCTGCTACCGCAAGTTCCGCTCGAAAGACGGGCGCGTTTACACGATCTTTACTCACGTCTGGCCAACGGACCCCACCTTTTCCCAGCGCTCCCTGCAGCTGGGAGCGCGCGTCGAGAAAGGCGAGCGGGTTTACCTTGCCCGCGGCAGCTGGGAGACTCTGCTGAACCGGATCGGAAACCTGCCGGTCAAAGCCAAGGTGCAGGCCGGGATGGACGCGAGAGAGCGGTCCGTTTTCGGAATCGGCATCGTCTGCAGCGGTGTCCTCGGGGCGATTCCCGAGCTCGAACGTCCGAAAATCCCGGTCCTCCTGGACTACTCGCACGAAGGGGCGCCGTTCCTCGGAATTGTGACGGGCGGAGAGTTGGGGAATCTACCCGGCATCGGGAACAAGTTCGGCAATCTGCTGACTTCATTCCTGACGGTGGGGCCCCGCCCGCAGAGTCAGCAGGCCGCCCGACTCGATGCTCACTGAGGCGAGCCGAATCAGTACAGTCATCGTGGCCGCCATCAGCTCACGCCTCTACAATGACTATGCCACTTGCGGTGAGTCCTCTTCAGCTCCGATGAGGGTCTTGAGCTGGCGCGAGTCGAGAGTTCCGGATTCTTGCAGGGCATTGGCCAGGCGCACGACGGTGCCACGTCCAGACTCCAGGACGTTCTTAGCTTTCCGGGCCCCTTCGAGCACGATTCTCCTGACTGCTTGATCAATTCTGGCGGAGGTCGCTTCACTGTAATGCCGGTGGCGGGTGATTTCTGCCCCCAGGAAGACGCTTTCATCGCGTCCCCCCATAGTCAGCGGGCCAAACTCCTCGGCCATGCCCCATTCGCAGACCATTCTGCGCGCCAACTCCGTCGCTTCGCTCAAGTCCCTGGCTACTGCCGAGGTGATGTTGCGCAGGAATATCGATTCGGTGCATCTCCGTGCCATGAGTACGGCGATCGCCGACTCCAGATGCTGCTTTGTCGGTCTGAGCCGGCCATCTTCGGGGACTTGCACCGTTGTGCCGATATCGTTGGCGCGAGGAATGATGGTGACCTTGTGCACGGGGTCCGTTTCGGGCAGCAGCCAGGCGACCAGGGTGTGCCCGGCCTCACGATAGGCTGCACTCTCCCTCTCTTTTGCACTGACAGCCCGGGACCTCCGCTCCCTGCCCATCACGCTTCTGTCCTTCTCCTCGAGGAAGTCGTCCATGGTCACCGCGTCTCGGTTGAAGCGGGCGCCTCTCAATGCCGCCTCATTGACCAGGCTCTCCAATTGAGCTCCCGAAAACCCCGGTGTACTGCGCGCCAGAAGGGAGACCTCGAAATCATCGGACACCGGGATATTGCGCAGATGGACTCTCAGGATCCCTTCCCGACCCTTACTGTCCGGCAGCCCGACCACCACATGTCGATCAAAGCGGCCCGGGCGAAGCAGGGCAGGATCCAGGATATCCGGCCGGTTCGTCGCGCCGAGCACGATGACACCGTCGCCGGACGCGAAACCGTCCATCTCCGAGAGCAATTGGTTCAGTGCCTGCTCTCGCTCATCGTGTCCGCTGCCGAGGCCCGCTCCGCGGCGCCGCCCGATGGCATCAATCTCGTCGATGAAAACGATGCACGGAGCATGTCGTTTTCCGACCTCGAAGAGATTCCTGACGCGACTCGCACCCACGCCGACGAACATTTCGACAAACTCTGAACCGCTGACACTGAAGAAGGGGATATTGGCCTCACCGGCCACTGCCCTTGCCAGCAGAGTCTTTCCGGTTCCCGGTGAACCCATCAACAGGACGCCTCTGGGAATCCTTCCTCCGAGTTTGCGATACCGATCCGGGTCTTTCAGGAATTCAACGATCTCCTGCAATTCGTCCTTGGCTTCATCCGCCCCGGCGACGTCCTGAAACGTCACCTTTTTCGGTGTCGTCATCCACAGCTTCGCTCGGCTTTGCCCCAATGAGCGGAGGTCGTTTCCGCCTCTTCGACCGCGCACCCGGGTCGCCAAGAAATAGAAGGCACCTCCGATGAGAAGAATGGGCAGGCCGAGGGTGAAGAGCAGGGAGGTCCAAGAACGCTGATCACTGTTCTGAACCTCGACGACGAGCCCTTGAGCAACCAGCGTGTCAGCCAGCTCCTTCTGGGATCCGCCGGGAATGATCCCTTCAAAGCTCTTCTCGGTCTGTAGACTCGTGTCGAAGTATCTTCCCTTCAGCCTGTTACGGGTGAGGATGAGAGGCATCGAAGCCGTGCTCCTGAGCCTGGCTTCGCTCGACAATCTGACCACCTCCGAGTAGTTGATCGAATCGGCCTGTTCTTTCCCCCATTTATTCGAGAGGGTCCAAAGCCCGAATATGGCTCCGAGAATGCCGGCCAGGAGCAGCCGGCTCTGTGTGCGTTTTGTCAACCTGATCCCTCACATTGCACCGCATTCAGCGGATTTTCACTCGAATGGCTCAGGGTCGGAACTTAGGTTTGTTCGTCAACCTGGCCTCCTCCAGTTCAGTGGCCTTGGCCAGATCGTCTTTCTTCCTCTGGTCGATCTCCCTTTGGGGCGCCTCCTGCTTGTTCAGTTCGATCGCCTCATCGACGGCCGATCGAGCCGGGCCGTCGAGGCCCTTCGAAAGTACAGCGAGCGTGAAGTTGGGCTCGTATTGGAGTCGGACGAGATTGAATGACCAGTCCGCATCTTCCCAGCGGGCAAGCACCTCGACGGCCTGGTCTCTTCCATAGGCTGTGGAGAGGGTGATCTGGTCTGTCGGTCTCAGTGCTTCCCCGTAGATCGCCGATGTCGCGTCGATCACGTCCTGCTCCGTGAGGCCTTCGGTGCTGTAACGACTATAGTGAACGACCATCCGGTAAAGTTCACCGTCGAGGAAGTGGAACTCGATCTCTTTCACAGAATCGTTGGAATCGGCCCGCCAGGCCAGTTCCTGTATGAGGGCCGGCCGCTCGAAAAGGGTTTTTGCACCGTCCGTATTCGTGCCGGACTGCTCGGCTATCTCGGTCAGATTGGAATCGAGGTCAAACTCCCGGTATCGGGATAGATCGCCTGCGCCCAGCATGGGCAACGCAAGCAGGGACCAGGATAGGGACGCTGCCAGCATGTGTACTTTAGTCATTGAAGGCACTCCTCAGTTTAGTAGTCTCCATACATATCCGGGTGGCCGGTCGCGGCGCCGTTCCTTCTCTTCTCCGGCTTCTCCGTGACCAGAACTTGGGTCGTCAGGAGTAAGCCGGCAATAGAGGCGGCATTTTGCAGAGCTGTTCGGGTCACCATCGCAGGATCGATCACGCCCGCCGCGACGAGATCCTCGAACGTCTCGGTTTCGGCATTGAACCCGAAACGGACATCTTTCGATTTCTTGACCTGCGCCATCACGACGGAACCCTCGTGTCCGGCATTCTGAGCGATCTGGCGCAACGGCTCTTCCAGTGCGCGCCTCACAATGTTGACGCCAATCTGCTCGTCGGCATCCTCCAGTTTGAGCCCCGCCAGAGCCTTGGCCGCCCACAGAAAAGCAACCCCGCCGCCCGTCACGATTCCTTCTTCAACGGCCGCTTTGGTGGCATGCATGGCATCCTCGACCCGAGCTTTTCTCTCTTTGAGTTCCGTCTCGGTCGCGGCCCCCACCTGGATGACCGCCACACCGCCGACCAGCTTGGCCAGGCGCTCCTGCAGTTTCTCCCGATCGTAGTCGGACGTGGTCTCTTCAATCTGAACCCGGAGTTGTTGCACGCGACCCGCAATGTTCTGCGGGTTTCCGCCACCTTCCACGATGGTCGTGGTGTCCTTTTCGATCGTGACCCTTCTGGCTCGGCCCAGGTCTTCGAGCCGGACCTTCTCCAATTTGGTTCCCAGGTCCTCGGAAATGAACTTGCCCCCGGTCAGGATGGCGATGTCTTCGAGCATGGCCTTGCGTCGATCGCCGAACCCGGGTGCCTTGATCGCAGCCGATTGAAGCGTCCCCCTCAACTTGTTCACCACCAAAGCCGCCAAGGCCTCCCCTTCCACATCCTCGGCGATGATCAGGAGAGGTTTACCCACCTTGGCCACCTGCTCGAGGAGCGGCAGCAGGTCGTTCAACGAGTTGATCTTCTTCTCGTGCAGCAGAACGTAGCATTCCTCCAGCTCTACTTCCATTCTCTCGGCATCGGTGACGAAGTAGGGGGAAAGATACCCACGGTCGAGCTGCATCCCTTCAACGACCTCGAGTGAGGTCTCGATCGATTTCGCTTCCTCGACCGTAATTACCCCGTCCTTGCCTACCTTCTTCATCGCCTCGGCGATGATCTCGCCGATCGTCCGGTCGTTATTGGCCGAAATCGTTCCGACCTGCGCGATCATGTCGCCCTTGACCGGTTTGGCGAGCCTCCGTATCTCATCGATCGCTCGCTCGACAGCCTTGTCAATCCCCCGCTTCAATGCCATGGGATTGGCGCCGGCGGTTACGTTTCTCAAGCCCTCCTTGACGATCGCCTGCGCGAGTACGGTAGCCGAGGTCGTTCCGTCCCCGGCGGTGTCACTGGTCTTCGATGCCACTTCCCGCATCATCGACGCGCCCACCTTGATCAGACCGGACAGCTCGATTTCTTTGGCGACGGTCACACCGTCCTTGGTTACCACCGGGGGCCCAAAGCTCTTCTCCAAGACCACATTGCGGCCTTTTGGGCCAAGCGTCATCTTGACCGTGTTTGCCAGTGTATCGACGCCCGATTGAAGAGCTCTTCTGGCAGATTCGCCATGACTGATATCTTTTGCAGACATTACCTTGTCGCCTCTTTCTAATCATCCCTCAACGAGAGAGGGGGGTCCTTGACCTGGGGAGGTTTCTTCCCGACATCCGCTGTTTGCCAGATCCTGGCAAGTCGTATTGCCGTCTTCTTCTTTGTACCTTTTGACGATCTGCGTGTCAGTTCCGCATTGCTCATGCGTCTGTTCAAAACCGCTCACGTAACGCAGACCCTCATTTCGACGGCATGTTCACGCCGATCGTCCCGGAGCGGGATCGTCTCTCCGGATATTTCCCGTCCATCGAGGGAGAGCAGATTCTTGTCGGGCGAATCCGGGGCAAGCCGAGTGATCGTGATGTGGTAAACAGTGTGCCGGAAGCGGTAGTGGATCTTGAAGGTGCTCCACTCTTTTGGCAGGCGAGGCGTCAGGCGCAACTGATCGCCCTCCAGATGTACGCCCAGCAGGGTTTCAATGAGCAGCTGATACATCCAGCCGGCTGAACCGGTGTACCAGGTCCAGCCGCCCCGACCCGCATGCGGCGTGACCGCATAAACGTCCGCCGCCACGACGTAAGGCTCGACCTTGTAGACTGCAATTTGCCGGGGCGTTCCACCGTGATGGACAGGATTGAGCAGTGCGAACAGTTCCCAGGCGTGTTCGCTTTCTCCCATGTGCCCGAAGGCCATGTCGGTCCAGATCGCGCCGTGGGTATATTGGCCGCCGTTCTCACGGATACCGGGAATGTAACCTTTGATATAACCGGGGTTGAGCGGAGATCGGTCGAAGGGCGGATCAAACAATTGAATCAGACCGTCGTCGCGGCGCACTAGTCGCTGATCCACGGATTGCATCGCTTGACGGGAGCGGGACGGATCGCCGGCGCCGCTGATCACCGACCAGCTTTGGGGCAGGGAATCGATCTGGCATTCCGGATTGTCCCGGGAGCCGAGCGGTTCGCCGCTGTCGAAGTAGGCGCGGCGATACCACTCGCCGTCCCAGGCGTGCCGCTCGATGTTCTCTTGCAGTGTTCGCGCCTGGGCGAGGCAGCGTTCGGCGAAGGCGGGATCTTTCTGTGTGTCCGCCAGGCGGGCAAACCGGGTCAGCACGTCGTACAGAAAAAAAGCCAGCCAGACACTTTCGCCACGTCCCAGGTTGCCCACTCGATTCATGCCGTCATTCCAATCGCCGCAACCGATCAGGGGCAAGCCATGTTCACCGAATTTCAGTGCGTGCTCGATGGCGCGCACGCAATGCTGGTAAAGCGTGGCCGACTCTTCAGAGCGATTCGGCAACTCAAAGTAAGCTTCCTCCTCAGGCTTGACTGGTCGGCCTTCAAGGAAGGAAACCTTCTCGTCGAGGACGCCGGTATCCGCAACAGAGGAAACGTAGCGACAGGTGACATATGGAAGCCACAGATAGTCGTCGGAAAAATGCGTCCGCACGCCTCGTCCCGCCGGTGGGTGCCACCAGTGCTGCACATCTCCTTCGCGGAATTGATGGGAGGCGGCGCGGAGCAGATGCTCACGGGTGAGGGCCGGTTCGGTATGCACGAGGGCCATCACATCCTGCAACTGGTCACGGAATCCGTAGGCGCCGCCCGACTGATAGAATCCCGTCCGGCCCCAGAGTCGACAGCTCAAGGTCTGGTACAGGAGCCAGCCGTTGGCCATCACATTCACGGCAGGATCGGGTGTATCCACGTTTACTGCACCGAGGGTGCGGTTCCAGTAGGACCAGACCCCTTCGAGTGCTGTGCGGCTTGCGTCCCCGCCTCGAAAACGTTGAATCAGGTTCTGAACGTCGGATAAGCTGCGGCCGACACCGAGGCGAAATCGGGCGTCTCGCTCCTCCCCGTCGGGCAAGTCGATTGTGACTTGCACTGCGCCGCACGGATCCAGTCCCGCACCGACCTTGCCGGAAAGCCGCATTTGTCTCAGCGCCGCCGGCTGCGACAAGCTTCCGTTTCTTCCCAGAAAGCTCTTTCTATCTCCAGTGAGCGTTCGCGATTCACCGTCAAGGTCGATGAAGGCAATACGTTCAGCAAATTCGGTGTTGTAATAGTTTCGCGCCAGCAGTGCGCCGGTCTTGCGGTCCACTTCAGTCTGCACGTGCAAAAGGCTCTTCTGCCGCAGGTCGCCCAGTACCCATTCACAGTAGCCGGTGACCGATACTCGGCGCGGACGCCCCGAAGCGTTACGGAGTTTCAGGACCGCGAATTTCACCGGGGCATCCATCGCTACATAGACCCACAACTCGGAGGCGATTCCGTTTTCGGTGTGCTCGAAAACGGTGTAGCCAAAACCATGACGAATGACATAGGGTGTCGTGCCGCGTGCGGGCAACGGCGTGGGAGACCAAAACTGTCCGGTCTGCTCATCACGGATGTAGAAAGCCTCACCTGTCGTGTCCTGGACGGGATCGTTGCTCCAAGGCGTCAGTCGAAATTCATGGGCATTTTCAACCCAGGTGTAGGCAGCGCCGCTCTCGGAGACTACCGTGCCAAAATAGGGATTGGCCAGCACATTGACCCAGGGTGCGGGCGTCATCTGGTCGCGCTGAAGGGTGATCACATACTCGTGGCCGTCGCGGGTAAAACCGCCATAACCATTCGGAAAAATCAGCTCACGATGAGGGAGCGGTGCCGGCAGTTCGGTTGAGCCGGAACGGGTGGGTGCCAGTGCCGGGATTGCGGGCTCCTGGACGATTCGATGGTCCACCTGCTCCGTCAAAGTGCCCAGCTCATCGTCCAAGACAATGCGCGCCGCAGATTGGAGCAGCACGCGGTCATCGTCGGGAATCTGTTCGAGGCGTCGCACGAAGATTCCGCCGGGCTTGTCCAGCATCTGCGCTTCAATCCCCGACGAAATCAGATTGATGATCTGATCGTGCAATGACTGGCGGTAAACCGAAACATCCTCGTTCAAAATGACCAGTTCGGCAGTCAATCCTTTCATGCGCCAGTAAGAGTGGGCCTGGATAATCTGCCGAACGATTTCGATCTTCGCCAGGTCGCTGATGCGCAGAAGGACGATGGGCGCATCGCCTGAAATGCCGTAGCTCCAGAGACCGTTTTGGCCGCGCCGGTTGTTGACCAGCACGCCGGGATTGGCGCGGCGGGCGGGGTCTGCGTAAATCAATGCCCCTGCCAGGCGACTGTAGAGACGAGCTTCACCCTCCGTGGCGTTGATTTGGTGCAATGTCACCTGATTATGAGTCCACGCCAAATCGAAGGCTCGGTCGACCATGCGGGCGCTCTGGTACTTCTCCACGTGCGTCAGCGCAGCTTCCCGAGTTTCTGTCACGCCCAAAATCAGGTCAATCACGGCTGTTTCATGGGGCTCCAGAGAAACTGTGCGCCGCAGCGAAATGATGGGATCGAGCACGGAGCCGACGGTGTCGGACAATGGACCCATGCTCTGCATTGCGGCAGGATTGGCCAGGGTTCCGCCACGTCCGACAAACCTGCAGCGATCGGTTTCGCAGGAGGTCGCTCCCTGGTCGCCCCCTTGCCCCACGATGAGATGCAGCAACCACGGCGGCTTTTCCTCCAGGGAGCGGGGACGGCGGGTGCAGAGAATGGAGGCAGAATCTCGCATGAACTCCGTCTGCACGAAGAGATTGCTGAATGCGGGATGCGCCTCGTCCGAGGCCGGAACGGCGAGGACCACTTCCGCAAAACTGGTCAGTTCAATGGCGCGTTTTACGAGTGAACGATTGGTGATCTTGATGCGGCGCAACTCCACGTCGTCTTCCGGCGACACACTGATCTGGGTGTGGATTTCGAGTTCCCTCCGGCGTTGGCGAAACTCGGCGCGCGACTGCGTGAAGATGGCTTCGTAGCCTTCCGTTACGCACAGGGTCGGTTGATGGGTGGTGGACCAGAACTCCCCCGTCGACAGATCGCGGAGATAAATGAACGTTCCCCAACAGTCGCGGGTAGCATCTTCCCGCCAGCGGGTGACGGCCAGATCGCGCCAGCGACTGTAGCCGCCGCCGGCGCTGCTGATGACGACATGATAGCGACCGTTGGACAGAAGTTGCACCTCCGGTACCGGTGGAGAGGGATCCTTAATTACGCGAGTCCCGCCATCGGCTGCGCCTGAAGGCGTCCGCGCCCTCTCCAGTGCCAGATCCTCCTTGAACACACTCGCGACGGCCTTGGGCACACGCTCCTGAAGGAGCAAGTCAGCCGCCTTGAGCTGCGGGCAGGCCATGAAGCGCCGCTGCATGGGGTTGTCTCTCAGCAGATTGACCGCTGCCAGCAGACTCATGCCTTGATGATGCGCCATGAACGATCGGATGACGGCGCTCGTCTCACCCGGCGGAAGACGCGACGGCGTGTAGTCGATTGATTCGTAGAAACCGTATGGGCCCGCGGACCCCTCGGCGGCAAGCCGCTGCAGGTTTTCACACGCCTTCCGCGGAGCGATCATCAGCGCCAGAGCGGTCGCGTACGGAGCGATCACTAGGTCCTCGGACAACCTTCGCTTCAATCCCAGACCCGGAACGCCGAAGGCGCGATATTGGTAGTTCAGATGAACGTCGGTCCAGTTGTAGCCCGATTCGGAAATGCCCCAAGGCACGCCACGTAATCTTCCATAGTCGATTTGTCGTTGCACCGCCGCTTTACAGGTGTGATCGAGCAGCGTGTTTTCATAGTTGGGCATAACCAGCAGCGGCATCAGATATTCGAACATCGAGCCGCTCCACGAAACGAGTATCGGGTCTCCCCGCGAAGCGACGAGCAGACGCCCCATCGAGAACCAGTGGTCCTGCGGGATTTGCCCGGAAGCGATGGCGACGTAGCTGCACAGTCGTGCCTCGGAGGCGAGCAGATCGTAGAAGCTGTTGTCGAGCCGCCGTTCAGCGGCGTCACACCCGGTGGAAAACAGATCCCTGGTTGGGTCAAACAGAAAGGTAAAGTCCATCACGGCCAGCTCATCGCTCTGCTTCGCCAGGCTTTCCAGCGCGAGCATCTGCCGGCGGGCATGGGAGCTCGCTTCGCCGAGGCAGCGTGAGAGCTCCATGAGATATTCTTCTTCTTTTGGGGACGGGGGGGATGCCTCTGAGACCTCCTGCAATGCGGCTTCGATCAGCGGTGAAAGCGATTGCTCAATCGCTGCAACCTCTCGCAGGGTTGGAGATCGGTCGAGTTGAGCGAGCTTCTCCTCCAGCCTCCAAGCTGCCGGCGACAGGGGACTCTCTGCCGTTTTTGAGGCAGCGGAGGGCAGGCCTGGAGAACCATCTTGCGGGTGGCCGTGACCTGGGGCTCGCAAGACCAACCAAGGCGCGAGAGATCGAATGTCCTCCAAATGCTCCTGGCAATTCCTCTTCAACGCCCGCGCCCACCCCTCGAGCTCTCCCTGTCGGCGCTCCGGTGAGGCAGCGATCATCGTCGCCTGCTCTGCGGCTCTTTCCAGCAAAGCAATCGCAGCGCGAAGATCGGATGGTGTCGCTGTCTCCAGATCAGTTTCCAGTTTAGCCAGTGCGGTACTTTCGCGGGCCAAATCTCGAAGCACTTTGACCGTGTCCTTCAGACCGGCGAAAACCTGGGGCGTGACGATTCTTTCGTCGGCCTGTTCTCTCAGCCCCGAGCCGAGCGTCAGCAAATGCCCGGCAAGGTTGCCGCTATCCACGCTCGATACATAGAGAGGCTGGAGGGGTTGGAGCGTGCGGGTTTCATACCAGTTGTAGAAATGGCCCCGAGTCCGCTCGAGTCGCTGCATTGTAGACAGGGTGTTCCGGGTGCGTCGAATCAATCCGCCCAGCGAGAGATACCCAAAATCCCGGGCGGCCAGATTGGCGAGCAGTGCCAGGCCCATGTTCGTGGGGGAGGTTCGCGACGCGATCCTGACTGACGGAATTTCCTGGAAATTGTCCGGAGGCAGCCAGTTCTCCTCCGCGGTCACAAAGGTTTCGAAAAAATACCAGGTCTTCCGGGCGACGGAGCGTAAGAAGCTCAGTTGCTCGGCGGTCAAATCCGGAGCCGGTGACCGGATGGGTTGACTGATCCACCAGGCGATCCAGGGAGCGGCCAGCCAGAGAGCGATGATCGGCAGGGCCCAGGGCAGTAAAGTCGGCTGCCGCACAGCCAGCAAGGATCCGCTCGCCAGGGCAACAATCGGCGCGATCCACATGGTGGTGTAGAAGCCCTTGAGGTTCGCGCGGGTCCCCCGTTCGGATTCACTCGACGTTTGCCATTCGAGAAGTCGCCTGTGCGTCACCAGCAGACGCAGCACTGTTCTGGCGATTGCATCAGCGCTGATAAAGGCTTCGTAGGGCAGAAACGCCAGCTCAAGAAAGATCTGGCCGAGTTGTTGGCCGTAGGAGCCGGCCGCTGCTCTCAGATGCATCGCCCACGGCAAATCAGCCGGCTTGCGAACCAGGGTGGCCAGTGCCGACAATAGCCAGGGGAGCGTGATAATCCCGAGGACCAGCAGCGACCCCACGCCACTGAGCTGTGGAACGAGCAGCCAGCTTCCCAACAGCAGGAGCAACAGGCCAATGGGAACGAGACTGCGCCGCAGGTTGTCGAAGATCTTCCACCGGGACAGCGCGGAAATCGGATTTGCCACGCGGCGGCCATCCGAACCGGGAACCCACGGCAAAAGCCATTGTGCGATCTGCCAATCGCCGCGAATCCAGCGATGACGGCGGTCGATGTCCACATTGTAGCGGGAAGGATGCACTTCGTAGAATTCCACGTCGCTGACCAGGGCGGAGCGGGCATGACAGGCTTCCAAGAGGTCGTGGCTGAGAACGGTGTTCTCGGGGAAGCGCCCTGCCAGCGCTCGTTCGAAGGCGTCCACATCGTAGATCCCCTTTCCGGTAAACGATCCTTCCTCGAACAGATCCTGGTACACGTCCGAAACCGTCCGCGTGTAAGGATCGATTCCCGCATCACCGGAATGGAGCCGGACAAACCAGGATCGACCGGCGCTCGGCAAACTCACCCCCACGCGTGGCTGCAGAATGCCATAGCCTTCGTTGACAATTCCGCGCACCGAATCGAATTTCGGCCGGTTCAGACGATGGGCCATCGTTCCGACGAGTTGACGGGCGGCATCGCGCGCCAGCTGGGTGTCGGTATCGAGCGTGATGACATACCTGATGGCCGGCAAGACGGCCGTCTCCCCAACGATCTCGGAAAAGGAATCGCGAGCACCGCCGCGCAGAAAGGCGTTGAACTCTTCAAGCTTTCCGCGCTTGCGCTCGTAACCCATCCACAGTCCCTCTTCAGGGTTCCAGCGGCGCGGTCGATGAAACCAGAAAAACAGGGACTGGTTCTCGGAAGGATACTTTCGGTTCAGCATCCCGATCCCTGCCCGAGTCCGCTGCAACAGCAGTTCATCCCCCTGCAGAACCTCGTTCTGCGCGTCGCGGAAATCGGTCAACAACGCGAAGTGAAGATGTGGATCCCGATTGGAGAGGTGATGAACCTCCAACGTCTCGATGAGGCGATCGACGCCTTCGAGGCTCGTGAGCATCGTCGGAACAACCACGATCGTGCGGCAATCCGAAGCGATACCGGAGGAATAGTCCATTCGCGGGAGCAGGCGGGGTTTCACCAGCAGTGTCGACAGCCAGTTCATCAGCGCGACAGCCAGCTGGCTGGCACAAAGAAGGGATAGAAGGGTAAAAAGAACGAGTTCCCATCCCTGCAAGTCCCGCGTCTGCGCATACCGCATGAAACCGAAGGCGGCGAGCAGAGTGAGGACTCCAATGCCACCCGAATAGATCGCCAGCGGAAACCGGTGAAGGCTTCGTTCGACGATCGTGCGCCAGGGCCACCGCACCTTCAGCAACCGCCCCAGCAGGGACTGGCCTTTGTCGACCAGATAATAGCCCACGTGGGCCGTCCGGTCTTCGCGGCCCTTTTCCCGGGCGCTGTCTGCCGCCAGCCGAATAGCCCGCTGCGCAACGTCCACTTCCGAAATCCTGCTATGCCGGGCAAGGAATTCGACTGAATGGCGATAGCGATCGCGGGTCGAGAAGTCCATCCCGCCGTAAACGCCGCCAGGGTCGGAGCGCAACGTCTGCTCGACCAGACTCAAGGTCTCCACGAACTCTTTCCAGTCCATGGCGCTCAGGAATCGGAGGCTGGCGATACAGTGGCTTACGGAAACCTGATCGGCAGCCTGAGTCCGGCTCTCGAGCTGGACAAGCTGATCTATAGACAGGCCCTGTTCATCGAGCCGTTGTTCGAGCCAGTTGCGAGCCAGATGCAAGGCCGGACGCTGTCGGGACAAACGTTGGTAGAATTCCGCCACGAACGAGCTGGATACGGGAACGTCGGACTTCGCCATGCCCGCCACCACCACTACGAGGTGAGACGGGTTCTTTTCCACCATATCCTGCAGACGATCTGCCCACAGGTCCGCCAGGTCGCGATCCTCCCGGGCGAGGGTCAGTCGGGTGGATATACGCCTCAGGTTTTCAATCAACCCCAATCGCAACATGATGGGTATGGCCCATAACTCGCCGAGCTTCAAGGGAGCCACCTTCTGATAGGCGGCAATGAAGGCGCTGAGGGGTCCCGAATCGATCTGTGCATCCACATGCGAGATCAACTCGAGCACGATGCCGTAAACGCGGGGAAGTCCGATGGAAGTGCTGTTCAGGAGGCGCGGCAACTCCCGGCTGTAGCCTCGGGGCAGATGGCGCCTGGCCAGTTGGATTTGCTCTTCGATCAGGTAAGAGTTGTCGAGAAGCCATTCGGCCGCGGGAGTGATGCGCCGGCTGGGATCGACGGCGAGAGTCGCACGATTGAAGTCCCTGAGACTCTGCCCGTTTGCGTCCAACCGAGCCAGCAGGTGGTTGGAGCTCCTTTGCGTGATGATCTCGTGGTCCGCAGCAATGGCCCGGGCGTGGCGTGCAAGTTGCTCGACGCTGAACAACTCGGCCCGCAAAGGCGCTTCGCTCGTCCGCGGTTGAGACCGCTTCTTACTGGCGATCCGGGCCTGCCGGCGCCGCGAAAAAATGTGCATGCTGTGTTGGTTATACTCTCTGATGACCTCCCTCGGTGCGCCAGTTCGTCAGCCCAATCGTTGAGGTCGCATCTGCCGAGCCCCCAAGCTTTCGCAAGGTCCGCAAGAGACTGATGACGTCTGCCAGGGTCAACATGTTCTCGTTATTAGGATTGTCTGCCGCCGCTTTTGGTCCGGAGAGGGTTGCCCGAGTCGCATACTACGCCGAGGAGATTCTTTCTTCCGCTCTGTTCGACACAGGGCTCTCGTCAAAACTGCTCACATCGACAACTGCGACGCAAGAGCCGACTACCGTATTCTCGAGGTAGGCTGGTCGGGTCCCCCTTCCGTAAGACACGGCCCTGGACGCTAGTTGAACCGGCGACGACTGCTGAAGAGGTTGAAGAGAAGGACCACAGCCGCAATCACCAGCAGGAGGTGAATCAAACCGCCCCCCACTGACATGGTAAAACCCAGAAGCCATAGCGCCAATAAAACCAAGACGATAGTGTACAACATGGTGAAATCTCCTTATTTGCTGATTCCGATACTACCCGAAGGCATCTGGGGTGTCCGTTCAGAACGGCTCACCGCTTCGGTCAAAACCGCTCACCGAATGGTTCGTGCAAATTCGTCGTCCACCGCACCGGCCTTCCGAGTAGCAGGTTTGACGAAACGGAGGGTGTGGCTTAAACTGTAGTAGACACTGGGATAAGGGCGCGCGGTGAGGCTCGGCCGCGGACCGTCCGGAAAGGGAGGTTGAGCGGAGCGGCTCGCCGAGGCCGGGGAGGGAACCGCTATGGCGCAAAGTAACAGGCAGACTACCGATTGGGAAGCTTTCTTTTCTGGACTCCCCAATGCGAGAACCTTGGAATATGGCGCGGACCGCAATATCTTCTGGGCAGGGGACCCTGCAGATTCGGTGTTTTTTCTCCGGCAAGGCCAGGTGAAGCTCTCGGTCATCTCGCGACAGGGCAAAGAAGCGATTATCGGGGTTCTGGGCAGAGATGAGTTTTTTGGCGAGGGCTGCCTGGCAGGTCAGCCCCTGCGCATGGCAACGGCGTCGGCCCTGTCCGATTGCAGCCTTGTGCGGCTCGAGAAGAGCCAGATGGTGACCCTCCTTCACGAGCAGCACGAGATCTCGGAAGTCTTCGTTAAGCATTTGCTGTCGCGCAACATCCGATATGAAGCGGATCTCGTCGATCAGCTCTTCAACTCGAGCGAGAAGCGCCTGGCGAGGATCCTGTTACTCCTGTCCCATTTCGGCAAGGACGGCCGATCCGAACCCGTGCTTCCTACGATGAGCCAGGAAGATCTGGCCGAGATGGTGGGCACGACCCGATCGAGGGTCAGTCACTTCATGAACAAGTTCAGAAGACTCGGCTTTATCGATTACGGGGACGGAGGAAGCTTGACGGTCAATAGCGGTCTCCTGAGCGTGGTACTTCACGACTAGAAAGATCGGTCGGACATGCGAACGGGGCAAGACGTCGCGGCTGTTCGGGCCTTGGTGTCCGGGCCGCCGTACTGACGGCAACTTTCACTGCCTGTTCCAGTTATCGTCGACAATCGGAAAGTCTTTCTCGCGGATCGACCGAAATTCCCGCACGACATTCGCAATCGGCCGCTGCCGGTAACGCGCGCCCTGGAACGTCGTCACGCTGCAGAAGCCACCGTTCAGCGGACTGCCGCGGGTCGTCTGAACGACGCCGAAGGCGATGATGCCGCCCAGGTCCGGCCGAGGCCGCGCCTCCTGGTCGGGGAGTTCCGGGCTCATCCAGGGTCTGGCGAGTCTCATGCCATGGTGCGCGCTTCCCCCTACGTAGGCTGTGCACTCTTGACCGGATCTCTGAGCGCTACTGAACAGACACCTCGCTTGCCTCCAAGGGAAAATGGCCTCGATGGGAGCCTGCTATGGCGACGAAGAAACGTAGGTTCGATTGGGGTGAATTGCTTTCAGGAATGGCCGAGGCAAGAGCTCTGGAATACGGCGCGAGCCGAAACATCTATTTGGAAGGAGACTCGGCCGATTCCGTGCTCTTTCTACTGCACGGCAAGGTGAAGCTCTCGGTTACCTCCAAACAGGGCAGAGAAGCCATTACCGCTGTTCTGGACAGCGGCGATTTCTTTGGCGAGGGTTGTCTGGCCGGTCAGCCTTTGCGAATAACGACGGCGATGGCCCTCGCCGACTGCAGCGTGGCCAGGTTGCCAAAGAGTGAAATGGTGCGGCTTCTCCACGAGCAGCACGAGATCTCGGAGATGTTCGCTGCCCAATTGCTGTCCCGCAGCATTCGGTATGAATCTGATCTCGTCGATCAGCTCCTTAGCTCGAGCGAGAAGCGTCTGGCTCGGATCTTTTTGGTGCTCTCCCATTTCGGCAGGGACACCGGAGCTCAGCCTGTGCTTCCCATGACCAGTGACGAAGATTTGGCCAAAATGGTGGGCACCACTCGTTCGAGAGTCAGTCATCTCATGAACAAGTTCAGAGAACTCGGATTTATCGACTACGGCGACGAAGGCGGTTTGACGGTCAATCGCGGCCTCCTGAGCGTCGTGCTTCACGATTAGTGGACCTCTCGACCACCCGGGAGAATACAGGGGGAATGGACGAGGATGCACACCAGGTAGAGTTCCAGCGGCACCTTCGGATTGCTTTTCAGACCCAGGGGATTCGCCAGTCGCTCATACTGACCACTTTGCAGCAGATCTACTCGTCTTGTCTCTTCCGGTGGCTCGCTGACGGATGAAGAGGCGCCGACGGGCCGGTTGCGGTATGGGCTTCTGAATCCCGCTGCGGGCACGAGGCAACCACGGGTTGAGTGATCTGATATTCCACATCCCGTGAAACGAGTGTGTAGGGGCCGAGTATACGGACCGTGGCCGTCGCTGTTAGATTCGTCTGCAGCCACATGCCGTTCACATCGCCGTAGAGAAGCGTGATGCGCACGTCTCGGAGCCACCATGAAGGAGACTTCGCAGGCTCGCCTTGGAAGCGACGAGGCAGGTAAGTACCGGCGTCGATCCAGATGCGCCCGCGGAGGAGATGCTTATCCTCTCGTCGTGGCAGCAACTCGACCTCGTAGAGGCGCCGGCCGCCTATAGTCTCCACGCGCGTGAAACGGAAATTATAATTGGCTGCCGAGAAGTCGGTTAAAGCGTAGTCCTTGGCGATATCCACCTCACCTGCGAGCGTCCGGCGAACGATTCTTTTCCCCAGGCCCGAGCCAGTGGCCTGCTGGATGGCGTACTTCTTCGTATCCGGGGGAGTGAAGGTGATATCGGCCAGAACCCGGGCTTTGGTCTTCTCTCTGTCCTTGCCAAACAGCCGGTAATCACGCGTGACGACATACGGGCGAAAACAGGCCTGGTTCGCAGCCCGAGCTTCCGCCATCCGGGCGATGATGGTGTCGACGGTCGGGAGTGCGCTGCCCGCTTGAGCCGATGCGTCGTGTATCAACACAACAACAAGGAAGGAGAAGAGAATCCAGAAGTTTCTTTGCCGCATACTCACAAGATCTCTCTAATCGTGAAGAACCACGCTCAAGAGGCTGCTGTTGACCGTCAAGCCTCCCCCGTCTCCGTAATCGATAAATCCGAGCCTTCTGAACTTGTTCATGAAATGGCTGACCCTCGAGCGGGTCGTGCCCACCATCTCGGCCAGATTTTCCTGATTGATCGTAGGAAGCACGGGTTCGGATCTGCTGTCCTTGCCGAAATGGGACAGGAGCAGCAGGATCCGCGCCAGACGCTTCTCGCTCGAGTTGAAGAGCTGATCGACGAGATCTGCTTCGTACCGTATGTTGCGCGACAGCAGATGGGTCACGAACATCTCCGAGATCTCATGCCGATCGTGGAGAAGTTGCACCATCAGGGTCTTATCCAGCCGGGTCAGGCCGCAATCGGTGAGAGCGGTCGCCGTTGCCATGCGAAACGGTTGACCGGCCAGGCAACCCTCGCCGAAAAAATCATTGTTGTCCAGAATCGCGATAATGGCCTCTTTGCCCTGTTTTGAGGTCACCGAAAGCTTAACCCTGCCGTGCCGGAGAAGGAACAGGGAATCCGCAGCGTCTCCTTCCCTATAAATCTTGCGGCCCGCGCCGTATCCCAGCGTCCTCACCTTGGGGATTCCAGAAAGGAAGGATTCCCAATCGACAGCCGAACTTTTCTTAGTGGCCATAGCCAGGTTCCCCTACCGGCCTTGGCCCGGAGTGCCAACCCGGGCCAAAACCAGCATATCTTTGACCGTGCAGCCCTGCCTCTCCGCCATCCGGTTCTTCAAATCCTCATAGCATTTCGAAAGGAGCCGGCTCCTCTGGATTCCGGTCTTGGCGACCGGCTTCGCGGCCCGCTTGGATCCCACCGTTGCTGTCCCTTTTCCCGCCGATTGATTCCCGCTGAATCCGTAACCGAACCTCAGGTTCATAGCTCAGGTTTCCCCGCCTGACCAGTTCGGTTTCAGCTTCGGCCACCACCCCAGCGTCAGCCCTGGCTTTACCTATAGCCCGGACCGAGATCAGTTCCGAATCGGAAAGGCTCGAGTAGAACTTTCTGATGAACTCCCGTTGTTCCATAGAGTTTCTCGCGATCATTTCGTTGGGCCGCGTTACGACAGGGAATCAGCGGCCGGTGATCAAGCTCTTCTCGTATTACGCTGTCGTGTTCTGCGTCTCAGTTCGGCATTGCTCAAATACGGTCCAATCGCTCCGGCGATGAGAGCGACCTGTGGCTGCGGGCAGACCAAGACACCCGACCGATTCTCTGTCAGGCGTCGAGTCTTCTCACCCAGGCAGTGGCGAAATGGATCGAGAGTCGGAAGTCCAGCAGGAGCCGACTCGTCATCGTCCGAAACGGCAGATCGGTAAACCGCCTCCTCCTCAAGGTTTGCAGACAATCCTCCCAAAATCCCAGAACGTCCTGCGAAAGATAGAATCCGCTGAACGAGGAGAAGGGGTTCCACTTTCTGCAGAAGAGCCGAACCCGGGAAGGCACCTGCAGTTCAGGCAATGTGGCACGGGCTCTGCGATACGCAGTCTGGATCTCCGCCACACTCGATTTGAAGGCCTCGCCGCTGCGCAGCTGCCTCAACTCCTCCAGCACCCGCTGTTCGGTGGGTGATTTCGAGCGGGTCTCCAGCCAAAGCAGTTGCATTTCGAGCAACAGTCGAACACTGCCGGCAGCCAGACGGCCCAACTCCCGCACCCGGTTGACGCAATAGACGCGCCTCGGCTGCGGTGCGATGCCTGCCCTGATCCTTCGGCGACCCTTCAGACGGAGCAAACCGGCCATCATCGGATGTCGCTGCTCGATCACCGCAGCACTCTTGTACCAGAAGAAATTGCCGAAGAGATTCCAGTAATTGCGCTGAGGCGCCCGGCGCAGGATCCGGCTCATGTTCTCGAAGCTGTAAAAAGTCATCCATGCGTTCCGGTAGGCGGCCAGCAGGCTCCCCTCCTCCGGAAAGTGAGGGTGGTTCATGGTTTCGTGCTGCGAGTCATACTTGTTGTAGTCGGGATCCATGTACCGTTTCTCGCGATGCATCTCCGAATGATCGCGCGAGCCCGGAAGGGGTGTCAGGATGAAGAAGGAAGCCATGTCGGGGCGAACTTCGTGAGTCAGCCTGTGGAGGTCCCGATCGATCGATTCGGGGGTGTCGAAGGGGAAGCCCAGAATGTAGCCGACGTGGGTGGCGATCTCGGCACTTCGATAGGCGTCGATCAGGTTGCGGTAATCCTCGACATGGTTTTGCCGCTTTCTCGCAGCCTTCAAATTGTCGTCGTTGATGCTTTCCATGCCGATGAAGACGTTGGTGCAGCCCGCCCGACGGGCCTTCTCGACGAAGCCCTTGATCTTGTAAGAAAGGACATCCACCTGCATCATGAACTCCACCGGTATCCGTTCGTTCTCCCTCAGATCGATCAGGGCATCGAAGATCTCACTCCAGGCTTGATTCCTGGCGAAGTTGTCGTCGGTGAAAAAGTAGAAAGTCATCTCCTTGCGGCGATAGTTCTCCCGGATGGCTTCAGCAATCAGGTCCGGAGACCGAAACCTCATCTTGCGGCCCTGGACGTTGATGATGGTGCAGAAGCTGCACTCGAAGGGACAGCCTCGTCCGCAATCGATGGTTCCGTGCTTCGAAGCCACGAACCGTTTCATGGTCGCTCCGCCCTGAAGAGGAATCGGTGCGTTTCCCAGGTCGGGCTTGCTTTCGGCGTAATCGTACAGAGGAGCGAGCCTTCCATGAACGGCATCGGCCAATAGTCCGGTCCAGGTTTCCTCCACTTCTCCCTTGACCACCGTCACACCCAGATCAAGCAGTTCCTGGATTTCAGGCGCAATCCCGGGAGTCATTGCCAACTGTCCGCTGACGTGAAATCCGCCAATCAGGACGGTCAGGCCTGCTCGCCGGAATTCCTTCGCCAGGTCCGACGCTCGAGGATACTGATGGGTCTGCACTCCGACCAGGCAGACAATCACCCGCCCAGCCTCCCTGGAGGATCGACAGATCCGGCGGGTGTCGACCTTCATCACCGCTTCGTCAATCTCGTGAATGTCGACTTCGAACCGGTCCAGGGGTTCCTGCTCGCAGGCGGCCCTCGTCAGCGAAGCCAGACACGCGAGGGTGTTGCTCGGAAGCACGCCGCGAAAATAGCGGACGATGTAGCCGTCGTCGTCGTAACTGGATGGTTTGATCAAATAGAGCTGGATTTTCGATTTCATGGCATCTCCGGCGCCCAGACCGGTATGAGTCCGCCGGGCAGTCTGGGAATAAGCTTAGATGCCGTGGAGTTTGACGTCAGTGCAGAATTGAACACACGTCTGATCACTTTTGCACACCTGCAGTTGGCCCCGGGTTTTGAGCCCCCGCCGAGATGGGCACCCCGGAGGGGCATAAGCGCTTAAATAAGAATTTCTCTATGACAGGGGCAGCGACTCAATCTGGAGCCTGCGCTTCCTGGGGCCCTCCATGAGACGACGGCGAATCCTTGGCCAATCGCGTCGTACTTGGGTGATCGAAAGCCGGGGCACGATGGCGTGTTGGACTAGCATGAACCAGAACTCGAACTCGCGCCACGGACTGCGCACTGGCTTATTTCCGCCGGCCGAGGGCGGTGGAAAGGGGATACCCCCAGGGGGAAAAAAACTCCGCCTCGTGATGGAGTCGTTCGGCCAGCAAAGCCACGAACATCTTGCCGTAGAGCCAGGCGACGCAACTCTCCAGGTTCTGCTTGGGAAGATGACCGAGCCCGATAATGCCCTTCAATCGCTTGAAGACCAGTTCGATTTGCCATCGCCCCCGGTACAGGCTCATCACATCGGCCGCCGTGAGCTGCCGTCGGTTCGCCGTACAGAACACCGTCACATAGCGAGCGTGCTCCAGAGTCTGCGGGCGAACGGTCCGTCCCTTCTTCTTGGCCTCGCGGAGGATCTTCTGCCGGGCGATCTCGAAAGCCTCGGGGGTCTTGCGGATGGAGCACAGTCGGCCCTTCTCGTACCGGTCCTGCTCTTGGGGATGGGGGAACCAAACGTCCCAATCCCCGATCTCGGTCTCCGAAAGCGTCTGGAGATGATCCAAGACCGGCCACGGGTTCTTGCTCCGGCTGCACAGAGGCAGGTTGGTCGAGTGAAAGCGAACCAACACCTGGCCCCCTTGCTCCAGCACGTGGACGATGCCCTGGCGTTGGCAGTAAGCTCGATCGCCGACCAACAGGTCCCCCTCCCGCACGGGATATTGTCGGAACCCTTCGGTCTCCTGCGGCGACGTGATCCGGAAAGTGTCGCACCGAAACGTGCACAGTCGAAAGCTGTAGTGCAAGCGCCAGTCCGTCCCCGTACTGCCCGGCTCGCTGACCACCGAGGCGTCCACCACCCGAACACGAAACTTCCGATTCACCGGCAGGGAGGGATATCGCAGGCTTTCGAGCAGTTCCATGCACATCCATCGA
Organism: uncultured Acidobacteriota bacterium; assembly: GCA_963823995.1. GTDB lineage: Bacteria > Acidobacteriota > UBA6911 > RPQK01 > JAPXNP01 > JARRKC01. The sequence continues at coordinate 121,074 of CAWGNQ010000005.1, read as the reverse complement.
AACCATTCCCCGGAGGCTTTCAGCCGATGCAACAGGGCGGCGTCATTCACCTCGCACAGTCCGCACTCGGCGGCATAGGCCGCCGTGGTGCGCAACGACTTCCCGTCGGCCAGGTGAATCAACAACACGCGCAACAGGACCTCCGCCGACGGAAATTTTCTTTTGCGTCGCAACGCCCCCAGTCTGACCGCCATCGCTTCCCAACCGGCCGGGAAGAAACACTTCAGAGTCTGCCAATTCTCGTCCGCCGTGTAGGTCTCCATCGATAATCGAGTGTAGACCCAACCGGCGACATTATCCTATCACTTATCTAAGCGCTTATGCCCCGCCGGGGGTGCGATCGTGCCGGCCAACGTTCCAGCGCATGAGTGATTTCGCAGTTTCCGAACGATCCTTGTCACCGGGTCCGGCCCCTTGATCAGTCGTCCCTGCCGGGAGTTCACCGATTATCTTTGTGCGCCACCATCCCGGCACTGCCGTGCCGGGCTTCCTTCGTAACTTCCCTTACGGGACGGGGGCCGGTTGCGGACGCTCGGATTCAGATCGACTTCCTTCACGCGGGGAATTCGAAGAAGCCGAGGTGCCCCAGACGGCAGTCGAAGGTGACCATGATGGCTCCTTGCCTGGCGACCTGGTTCCCCGAGAACTCCAGCTGACAAGAGGAATAGGCAATAAGTCTGGAGGATCGGGCAACCGCTTCATGGTGTTTTAGTTATATGGTTAAGGTGGGTGGAGCAACTGGACAAAGGGAAGCACATGAAGAAGCGAACACTGGGAAAGAGCGGGCTGGAAGTCTCCGCCGTCGGATACGGTTGCATGGGCTTGGACTACGGCTATGGTCCGGCAACGGATCGGGCGGAAGGCATCAGGATCATTCGCATCGCCGCCGAGCGCGGTGTGACGCTTTTCGACACGGCGGAAGCTTACGGCCCCTTCACGAATGAGGAGCTCGTGGGCGAAGCTCTGGCTCCGATCCGCGACCGGGTCGTCATCGCGACCAAGTTCGGCTGGAATATCGATCCGCAGACGGGAGAGCGTCGCGAGGGCCTGAACAGTCGTCCGGACCACATCAAGGTTGCAGCGGAAGGAATGCTCAAGCGGCTCAAAACCGATCACATCGACCTGCTCTACCAGCATCGGGTCGACCCGGAGGTGCCGATCGAGGAAGTCGCGGGCACAGTGAAGGATCTCGTGCAGGCGGGCAAGGTGAAGCATTTCGGTCTTTCGGAGGCCGGAGCCGACACGATTCGCCGCGCACACGCGGTCCAGTCGATCACCGCAGTGCAGAGCGAGTATTCGATATGGACGAGAGATCCTGAACCGGAGGTGCTGCCGACTTGTGAGGAATTGGGAATCGGTTTTGTTCCCTGGAGCCCACTTGGACAAGGATTTCTGACGGGGAAGATCGATGCCTCAACGGAATTCGAAAGCACGGACTTCCGAGCATCGTTTCCTCGATTTACCGAGGAAGCTCGCAGGGCAAACCTGGCCCTCGTAGATCTTCTGAAACAGATGGCCGAGCGAAAGAAGGCGACACCCGCCCAGGTCGCACTCGCATGGCTGCTCGCGCAGAAGCCCTGGATCGTGCCGATTCCCGGTACCACGAAAGTCCATCGTTTGGAGGAAAACGTTGGAGCCGTTGCGGTCGAACTGACGCCGGACGATCTCCGTGACATTGAGACATCGTTCGCAGGCATCGCCGTGGAAGGCGCCCGGCTTCCTGAAGAGATCCTCAGGTACTCGAATCGCTGACCGGCCGGCCGTGTCATGCATCGTTCGGTTCCAGGCCCGGCTTGCAGGCATCAGCGGGCGCACAGGGGATCGAACGCTACGATTGAGCGTATCGAGAAGCGGGCTCGATGAACACCACGGCAGAAGGGACCAAAATGAGAATTTGGACGGCGATTGGGATCTCGCTTTTCGCCCTCGCGTCGGGCGCGCTAAGCCAAACATCCACGGATCAGGAAACGATAAGAATCACGCGACGTAGCTCGCAACCTGCCCGGCCGGCGTCGGCCGAGCACTTCACCGGCACCGTGCGGGTGGAAGGCTGGTTCGAGGCGGAGGCCCCCGCCCGGACCTACGGCGCAACGGTCGCTTTCGACCCCGGGGCCCGGACCTACTGGCACGTCCACCCCCGCGGCCAGACCCTCGTCGTCACGGTCGGCACCGGACGGTTGCAGCAATGGGGCGGGCCGGTCCGGGAGATCCGGCCGGGTGATGTGGTGCAGATCCCGCCCGGCGTCAAGCACTGGCACGGGGCCTCCCCGGACGCCCCGATGACTCACGTTGCCCTTGCGGAGCGCCCCGAATCCGGGCCTTCCACCAGGTGGATGGAGGCGGTCAGCGAGGAGCAGTATGCCGAAGAGCCGCTACGGCCGGCGGCCGCTCCTGCCGATTCCGCCGGTGAAGTCGATCAGCCCTCACGGGCCCAGCAGTTGATGGGCGACATCGCCCCCGAGCTGGCCGACCTCACCGACGACGTCCTCTACGGCCAGGTGTGGGCGAGCCCCGAGCTTTCCCAGCGCGACCGGAGCCTGGTCACCGTCAGCGCGCTCATCGCACTGAACCGTCCCGACCAGCTTCGGTCCCACCTCGCCCGAGCGCGTGCCAACGGCGTGACGAAGGAGGAGTTGATCGCAACCATCACCCACCTGGCGTTCTACGCCGGGTGGCCGAACGCGGTGACCGCCGTCGCCGTGGCCCGAGAGGTTTTCGCACAGAGATGAACTGCGAAGGACATATCCCAGGAGAAACCAGATGAAAAGAACAATTCTAGGACTGTTTATAGTCATCATGAGTGTCCAATGGACTTGCGCACAAGAATCCACAAAAGAACAAGAAATCATCCAGCTCTCTAAAGAGAAGTGGCAGTGGATGGCGGACAAGAATGTAGATAAACTCGCCAATCTCTTTGACGAAAAGGCTGTATTTGTCCACATGGGAGGGTCCTGGGGGAAAGAACGGGAACTCAACGTCATCAAAAGTGGAGGAATTTGGTACAAGAAAGCCGATATCCATGATGTATCGGTGAATATTATCGACAATACAGCCATCCTTTTGAACAGAATCACGTTGCTGGCTGAGGTTGGGGGGCGCGAGGTCACCAATCCCTTTGAGGTAACAGAAGTCTATGTGGAACAAAACGGTAACTGGAAGTTAGGCTCGCTCTCTTTCACGAGGCTCATGACCCGTGGTGGAGAATAGCTATCCCTGATCTTCGGGGTTCAATTATAGGGGTGAACAGAAGAATGGTACCCGTTTCGATAGTGTTGGCCATGGTCTTTGGCTTTGCATCATCGGCTCAGCAAACAGGTGTCAAACCTGCCGAGGCGCCGACGGTTCGTACCAAGTCCGGAATCGTGCGCGGTGTGACCGAAGGGGATGTCTCCAGTTTCAAGGGGATCCCCTACACTGCGGCTCCAGTCGGCGCCTATCGCTGGCGCCCGCCGCAACCCATGCCCGCATGGCAGGGAGTGCGTGATGCGAGCAAGTTTGGCGCAAATTGTGCGCAGGCAGGGTTTCCCCGCGGCTCTGCGTCAATTCAGCCGAACTCGTCGGAAGATTGCCTGTTTCTCAATCTATGGCAACCTGCCGGGGCCGAGCCGGGAGCAAAGCTGCCGGTCATGGTGTGGATCCACGGCGGCGCTTTCGTGTTCGGCAGCGGTTCCGGTCCGGAATTCTCGGGCAACCATTTCGCCGGGCAAGGCGTCATCCTGGTCAGCTTCAACTACCGTCTCGGGCGCCTCGGCTTCTTCGCATTCCCCGCGTTGAGCGAAGAGCATCCGGAAGAGCCCAAGGGCAATTACGCCTACATGGACCAGATCGCCGCCCTCAGGTGGGTGCAGCAGAATATCGCCGCTTTCGGAGGCGATCCTCAGAATGTAGCTATTTTCGGCGAGTCGGCGGGTGGCGTCTCGGTCCATTCGCTTTTGACCATACCGTCTGCGCAAGGACTTTTCCAAAAGGCAATCATCGAGTCCGGCGGTGGCCGGGACGGCGTGCTGACCGGCAGACCGATACGTGAAGAGAATTCCATTCCGTTCTACCCCGTTTCGGCGGAAACGATCGGAGTCAACTTCGCCCGCAAACATGGGATCGAGGGCACGGATGCGGCCGCACTGGCCAAGTTGCGCGCCCTGAGCGTGTACGAGATTGTGGATGGAGGGCAGGAGAGCGATGGTCCCAACGGTCCGCCTATTTACTCAGGTCCGATTCTCGACGGTAAGCTGGTTGTAGAAACGGCTGAGAGCGCATACAAGGCCGGTCGGCAGCCACGCGTTCCGCTCATCATCGGGTCGAATAGTGCGGAAGTGCCGGCCGGCTTCGTCAACGCCGATTCGAAGGAAGAACTGCTCTCTCTGTTCGGGAGCCTCAGGGACAAAGCGAAGGCGGTCTACGATCCGGACGGCACCACTGATTTCGCCGAGATGCGCACGATGGTCAACACGGACAAGGTATGGGCGGAGCCGGCCCGGTTCACTGCGAGGGCCTTTGTGGCCAAAGGCGCACCGGCTTACGTCTACCTTTTCTCCTACGTCTCCCCCTCCATGCGGGAGAGGATGCGGTACGGCGCAGCGCACGGATCCGAAATCCCCTATGTGTTCAACAACCTTAGGTCCCGCAATGGAGCCACAGTGGCACCCAAGGACCAAGAGGTCGCCAGGATGATGAACACCTATTGGGCAAACTTCGCCAAGACCGGTGATCCCAATGGTCCGGGACTGCCGCAATGGCCCGTTTACGATCCCAAAAAGGACGAGATTCTCGAGATCCAATCCGATGGTACGCCGGTCGGCAAACCCGATCCCAAGAAAGCGAGACTGGACGTGATCGAGCAGGCTGTGCAGATTATGATGCCGCACTAAGGCAGCTTCGTTACACGAATCATGGACCTGATCAACCAGCGATTATTGATCAGGGCAGGCAGCAAGGCCGATTCGAAGTATATGACCGAGGATGCGTTTAAGAAGGCCATCAATGCGAGAGAGAAGGAACTTCTTCTGATTGACGGTGCAACCCACGTCGAAACCTATTGGAAGTCGCCATATGTGAATCAGGCTATCGGTAGAGTGGCCCCGTTCTTCGGCGATACGCTGAAGTAAGGGGACACGAGATGAATATGGATCCCAGGAAGTCGATAGTTGTGCTCGCGCTGGCCCTCGTCTGCGTGAGTCTCTCCGGCTGCGCAACCGCCGATCGCAGCGGGAAACTCGGTCCGATCGTCGTTCAGGAACAAGGGAGCTTCGCGGTCGGCGGTTCGGTGATCTCCAGACCCGGCACCTACGACTTCATCAACCGAAGTCCTGCCGGGCAGACGTTGCACGGCGATCACGCCTACGTCTTCTACCAGGTCCCGGCAGGCGCTCGGAGACTTCCGCTCGTGCTCTGGCACGGCTTCGGGCAGTTCTCGAAGACCTGGGAAACGACGCCGGATGGGCGAGAGGGTTTTCAGAACCTCTTCTTGCGTCGCGGGTTCGCGGTTTATCTGATCGACCAGCCGCGTCGCGGCCGTGCGGGTCGCAGCACGCTGCCGGCGACGATCACCCCGACGCCCGACGAGCAGGATTGGTTCGGAACGTTTCGCCTCGGCATCTGGCCGGACTTCTTCCCGGGCGTCCAGTTCTCGCGTGACCCGGAGGCGCTGAACCAGTACTTCCGCCAGATGACACCCGACACCGGCCCCCTCGATCCCGCCCTGAACTCGGAGGCAGTCACCGAACTCTTCGAGAAGATCGGTCCCGGCATTCTCGTGACCCATTCACATAGCGGAGGCATGGGCTGGCGTGTCGCGGCGAAGAGCTCGAACGTGCGCGCCATTGTCTCCTACGAGCCCGGAAGCGGCTTCATCTTTCCGGAAGGTGAAGTGCCTCCTCCGATGCCCAGTGCCGGCGGTACGCTGGAGGCGGTCGGCGTTCCGTTGTCGGAATTCACGGAGCTGACGAAGATTCCGATCATCATCTACTACGGCGACAACATTCCGGAGCAACCGACGGAGAATCCGGGCCAGGACGGTTGGCGTGTCCGTCTGGCTATGGCGAAGCTGTGGAGAGATGCCGTGAACAACCGGGGTGGTGATGTCACCGTCGTGCATCTCCCGGAAATCGGAATCCTCGGCAACACCCACTTCCCGATGTCGGATACCAACAACCTTCAAATTGCGGATCAAATGTCGAAGTTCCTGTCAGAAAAGAAGCTGGATTGATTCGCTGTCAAACGAGCAGGACAGGATTCGGACACATGAAGACCGAGGGCGAAGCCACCGCTGGGGCCCTGAGTTGATGTTTGAGTCGGCTGAGGAGTCTGAACCTGCTTTGACTTCGAAAGCTGCTTGCCTGGCACTATCGCTACTCATTTTATCCTCTTGCGCGCGGGCCCAGGACGACCGTATTGTCCAATCCGAAAACAGTGCCGGTGGAATGGTGAAGGCACAGCCAAGAAATAGCACGGGTCATTTAAGAACGAACGACACCATCGGTGACATCCTGCATCATCCCGCATTTGCGGGATTCGCTCACTTGATCTTACCGTGGGATGATCGCACCTATGATGAGAGTCTGCGGCTGAATGGGATCGGTTCACTCCTGCCGTATCACAGTCATGTCGAGCCCGAAGTCGTGGTGAGCTCTTTGAACCACATGATCGATGACGTGGGCGACGGCAAGCCGGTCTTCTACGATTTCTACACACCGGCTCAGAAACGGGAGCAGCCGGCAAGAGAGCATACCGGCTTGTTCTTCTTCCGCGGAGGACCCGGCGCCCCCTTTGCGGTCATCTGCGCCGGAGGCGGGTTTTCCTATGTGGGATCGGTGCATGAAGGTTTTCCGTACGCCTTGGAGATCAGCCGCCACGGATACAATGCGTTCGTCCTGAAATACCGGGCCGGATATGGCGGCACGGTGGCCACCCGGGACCTCGCTGTCGCCGTCTCGTACATCTTTAGAAACGCGGAAGAGCTGGCTGTCGGGACCGACGATTATTCCTTGTGGGGCAGCTCCGCCGGCGCCAGGATGGCGGCCGCAATCGGCACACACGGCACTGCAGAGTACGGGGGAGACCGCCTTCCCAAGCCGTCGGTCATCGTCATGGCCTATACGGCCCACTCCCAGTATTCGGCGGATGACCCACCGACTTTCGTCGTGGTCGGCGATCGGGATGGAATCGCTCCTCCCTTCGCCATGGAACGACGGGTTGCCGCCTTGCGCAACGCCGGCGTCGAGGTGGAGTATCACAAGTATGGCGGTGTTGGCCACGGTTTCGGGCTCGGTACCGGCACCAGTGCCGAGGGATGGGTCGTCGACGCCATGAGGTTCTGGGTTCACTGCTTGTGAGCTCCGACCGTTGGCTTCACGAAACCCTGGAAGCTCGTCGATTGGATTTCTGTGACTAGTCATTTATACTGGTCATATATGAAGACGGTCAGTGCCTCGGAATTCAAGGCAAAGTGCCTGGCGATGCTGGACGAAATCAATCGCTCGGGAGAGACGTTGATGATTACCAAACGGGGGCGCCCGGTGGCTCGACTCAGTCCCGCCGGCGAGGGGACCTCCCGGTACCCTCAGTCCGAGCTGGCGGGTTCGGTGGAGATCCTGGGCGATGTCATTGAGCCGCCGCTTGCTCCGGAAGCCTGGGAGGCGGAGATGAGACGTGAGAATCCTGCTTGACACGCATGTCCTCCTCTGGTGGTGCACACGGGGCGGGCGTCTGAGCCGTCCGCAAAAGGACGCTCTCGAAACGGTCTCCCCTGGATCGCCCGTCTATGTTTCGGATATCACGCTTTGGGAAATCGCGACTCTTCTCGAACTCGGCCGGATTCGCCTGCACCTTCCCCTGAGAGAGTGGCTCGAAAAGGCCACTGCGCCGCCGCTGGTCAGGCGCTTCGGAATCACGCCGGCGGTTGCCGCCGAGGTTGCCGCCCTTCCCGAGACATTCCATCGGGATCCGGCGGACCGCATCCTGGCGGCGACGGCACTCGTCCTGGGTGCCCATCTGATGACCCGCGACGAGCGAATCGTCCGATCAGGAGTGGTCCGCACAGTTGCCTGAACCCGGCAGCCGCAATCCAGCAGATAGGGATAAGGGATAAGGGATAAGGATAGGAAATTACTTTTTCCGGGAGTGAGTCTAGTTCTAAAGCATAGCCTTCCGTGAGCCCCACTTCACATCCATTTCGCTTAGCATCGGAACCCGTGTCAATCCCGACACTCCAACCCCTGTTGGTTGTACTTCTGCATTGGGCGCCGGTCGCCGCGCAGAATTTCTGCCCGACGATCCGATACAGAAAGATCCCGACAACCTGAGCATTCCCCGGCCGACTTTCGTCCAGCTGGGCCCGACTTGGGATCTGGCGATCAACACGTTTGGCCACGAGGCCGACGGGCCCTTGTTGCGGGCTCAGAACGTGAACACGCTGGGGGAAGTTCCTGACTCGAGCTGGTTTACGAATCGGCTCGGTTCGCAGGAGATGAGCCTGGACGAACTGGCCCGGGGCAACGATCTGACGGGCGGGCCCGATATGGAGGGCGATCTGACCGTTCTCGGTGCTTCGCTGGTTTCTTCAGTCACTATGTCGGCTGTTTCGGCATCGTCCGCGAATCCACGCCGAAGGCATCCGTCAGCCCCACCGCCGACGAACCATTATACTCCGAAAGGCCGGCTTCAACCGATCATTAATGCGTTTGCGCCCGATCGGGCCCAGTGATCGTTCGCAGGTTTGTGCTGCTCGGACGTTCTGTTCAGGTGATGGCACGCCCTGCGATCTACCGGCCGAGACGTCCTCGGGAGACTGCGCTCTACCAGTGCCTGGAACATTACTGGGAGGAATTCCGGCAGGCCTACACTCCCTTGTACGAGCACATTTCAGCCCTTCGGCCAGCTGGACTCGGAGGGGCTCACGCGGCTGTTCCAACACCACGTCCTGGAGATGTTGACCTCCCAACGTCGTCTCAGCCGGGACTTCGCCCATCGGCTGCGCTCCTGGCACCCATCGGGCTTTCAGGTTTACTGTGGGCCTCCGATTGATCGAGCCGATCAGCCGTTCATCCCAGCCCCTCATTTCAGGGTTTACTCGCCATTTCCGCCCACATAGACTCACCCCTGGAAAAAGCAAATTCCTATCGACCATGCAGCGGACGGTGCTGCGCGCCGCCGCTGATGCTGAGCGTTAGCGCGGAGTCACGACTTGACCCGTATGCACGATCAGTGCATACTGATGTGCATGAGAACGACGCTGAACATAAGCGACGAACTACTGGACCGCGCAGCCAAGTTGACCGGCGTGCGGGAAAAGACCTCTCTCGTGCGGCTCGGACTTGAAGCGTTGATCGCACTCGAGAGTGCTCGCCGGCTGGCACGGCTGGGAGGGACAGAAAAGGGACTCCGTCGAGTCCCGCGTCGCAGGAGCGCTTCGTGAGCGTTCTGGTAGACACGTCGGTGTGGATCGACCATCTGCGCCGAGGTAGTCGCGAACTCGCGGAGCTACTCAATCAGGGCGTAGTGGTCGTCCATCCCTTCGTGCTAGGGGAGCTCGCGTGTGGGAATCTCAGAAACCGCGCGGAGATCTTCGCGTTGCTCCAGGCGCTGCCATCGGCGCCGCTGGTCGAGCACGACGAGGCGCTTGAGTTCCTCGAGAGCGAAAACCTCCAGGGGAGTGGGCTGGGGTGGATCGACGTGCATCTGCTGGCTTCAGCGCGGTTGCAGAATGTAGGGCTCTGGAGCCTGGACAAGGCGTTAGCTTCGGCCGCCGCTCGCCTTGGTATTGCAGGCGCCCAAGGTTCAGAGCGCTAACGAAGCGTTGCAGCTGACGGATCGAGTACCGGACCACCAAGGGGCTGACCCGACGGATGGATGCTCTGGACTGGATCAAAAACCCTCTCTCCCCGCCAGGTGCAACAGGTGCGAGCCTCCGTCGATTCCGTCTTCTGGGACGATGTGCCCGTCTATCGCGGCTGAAGAGCCGCGGCTCGTGTGCCCGACATGGGCTGTGTCTAACAAGTTGAAAGGTACTTGAAGGAGGTGATGGAACCAACCTTAGCCGAACCGCAAGGCGTAGCCGTAAGGCGAAGCTGAAGGAAGCGGGAGGCAAACCGACGGCCGTAGGAACACGAACCGACAGAGAGGCCGGGCACGGGCGGTTAGCCTGCGAGCAAGGGCGAAACCCGAAGTCCATCAAGACGTGTGCGGTAAAGTCGGACGGCACGGAAGGTCGAAGGGTGCAGCCCGTCGGACCGGACGGGTGATCCAGCGAGTCGCATCACGTGGCGAGAACCGGAAAGAAAGGGCATGTACGAAGAACTGATGGAAGAGGTGGTGAGTGACGCCAACGCGAAGGTGGCCCTGAAGGCGGTCCAACGCAACAAGGGGAAGCCGGGCATTGACGGCATGACGACCTCGCAACTGGAGGGACACCTTCAGAAACATTGGCCGAGGATCCGAGCCAAGTTACTCGGGGGGACCTACGCGGCGACGCCGTGCCGGGAAGTCGAGATACCGAAGCCGAACGGCGAAAGCCGGAAGCTGGGGATCCCGACCGTCCTGGACCGCTTCATCCAGCAACTGCTGCTGCAGGTGTTGGGGCCGATCTGGGAACCTCGATTCAGCGATCGAAGCTATGGGTTTCGGCCGAGACGCAGCGCGCACGATGCGGTGCGACAGGTCCGGGACTATGCGGTCTCGGGGAAGAGCTGGGTGGTCGATATCGACATCGAAAAGTTCTTCGAAGAAATCGATCATGGATGGATGCTCCGGTTTCTCGAACACCGGATTGCCGATCAGCGGATCATTCGATGGATCCGCAAATGGCTCGAAGCGGGAGTGATCGAAGACGGAAAGCGGGTCCCCGCTGTAAAGGGAACTCCGCAAGGCGCGGTGGTTTCGCCCTTGTTGGCGAACATCTATCTGCACTACGCCTTCGATCTCTGGGTTCAGCACTGGCGGAAACAGCCAGGGCGAGGAGAGGTCATTGTGATTCGCTACGCCGACGATAGTGTGGTGGGCTTTGAGCATGTGCGGACGGCGCGAGCCTTCCTGGAGGATCTTCGGGAACGGCTGGCGAAGTTCGGGCTCGCCCTGCACCCGGACAAGACGCGGTTGATCGAGTTCGGCCGCTTTGCGGTCGAGAGACGACGCGGGCGGGGGCAGGGAAGACCGGAGACGTTCGACTTCCTGGGCTTTACCCACTGTTGTGGAACGGACCGACAAGGAAAGTTCCAGGTCGTGCGGCTGACGGCCAAAAAGCGCATGCGAGCGACGCTGACCGCGATCCGGGCCAAGCTCCACCAACGGCGACACGAACCCGTGCCGCTGGTTGGTGCGTGGCTTCGACGGGTCCTGAATGGCTACTTCGCGTACCATGCAGTTCCGACGAACCTGCTGCGGTTGGAAGGCTTTCGCAGTGAGGTCTGCCGCGCATGGCGGCATGCCCTGCTGCGCCGAAGTCAACGGCACCGGCTCAACTGGTCCCGTTTCAATCGCCTCACCCGTAAGTACGTCCCGCCATGCCGGGTTCTGCATCCCTATCCGGAGGAGCGTTTCTTCGCGTCACGACCTTAGGCAGGAGCCGTATGCGGTAGCTCCGCACGTACGGATCTGTGCGGGGGGCGGTCAGCAATGGCCGTCCCTACCGCGACCCGTCGGTCCCCCTCCATCGATATCCAGCATGATCTCGCGTGGCGGGTCGAGCCAGATCTCAATCTGAGAATCTGCCCGCAGTACTCTGGTCTAATTACGCACGGCCCGATCCCATGCTATTCTCTCGAGTATCGACCTGAGTCCATTCCTGGCTCGTGCCTCACCCTGAGGTGGACGTCGGTGCTGTGCCACCGCCTCCCTATACGCCGCCTCCACCTCCTGAGAGGTTACGTGAACCGATTCGGTAATGCGCGAGGTCAGAATGTTCACCCCTGTGTTTTGTCGGACAGCGTCCTGTTCAAGAAGAGCCTTGAGTATCAGTTTGTCCAACCGGCGAGGCCGCCAGCCTTACCCGTCTACTGGGCAGGATTCGTGCTGGTTGGAGATGGGGCGACCTGGAACGTCGCCTGATGATGGTCGGGCGGCGGCCACAGCGAACTGAGTCGTTGAATGCGTTCACGCCCGATCGGGCCCGGTGATCGTTCGCAGATTTGTGCTGCTCGGACGTTCTGTTCAGGCGATGGCACGACCTGCGATCTACCGGCCGAGACGTCCTCGGAAAACTGCGCTCTACCAGTGCCTGGAACATTACTGGGAGGAATTCCGGCAGGCCTACACTCGCTTGTACGAGCAAGTTTCAGCCCTTCGGCCCGCTGGACTCGGAGGGGCTCACGCGGCTGTTCCAACACCACGTCCTGGAGATGTTGACCTCCCAACGTCGTCTCAGCCGGGACTTCGCCGATCGGCTGCGCTCCTGGCATCCTTCGGGCTTTCAGGTTTACTGTGGGCCTCCGGTTGACCGAGACGATCAGCCGGCTCTGGAACGATTGTCCGCCTATATCCTGCGCCCCAGTTTCGCCGGGACGCGACTCCGGTACCAGGCCGAAACCGGACAGATCCAGTACCGCACCCACAAAGGACTCACCCGCTCCATGGATGCTCTGGACTGGATCGCTCTGGTGACCTCCCACATCCCCGACCCTCACCAACAGATGGTCCGTTACTACGGCCGCTCCAACGCCTCTCGCGGCTGGAGACACAAACAGACCGTGCCGGCGCCGTTGAACACGGGAGTCGACTCGGCACTGCAACCGGACTCGCCCGCCGAGCATTTTGCCCGCCAACGACGCCGCAATTGGGCCCGTTTACTCAAGAAGATCTACGAGGTCGATCCCTTGACCTGTCCTCGCTGCGGAAATCGGATGCAGATCATTGCCTTCATCGAAGAGTGGGGCGTCATCCGCAAGATCCTCCAGCATTTGGGACTCTGGGAGCAGCCTCAGCGCGCTCCGCCGCCGCCCTCTCTGTTACCACACAAACTCGAAGCTTTCCTGGCCACCCTCTCTCCCCACCAGCGGCAACAGGTGCGAGCTTCGACAGATTCTGTCTTCTGGGACGACGTCCCCGTCTATCGCGGCTGAAGAGCCCGGGCTCTTCAGCCCCTGTCGATATCCCTGCGTCTGCTTTTGCCCCCGATTCCGGCTGATTTGCCGACCCTGCCACTCCGAGATCCCTGAACCACGTCCTGCGGGCTTCCTCTCTGCCAGACTCTGCTTGAGCCGTTCATCCCAGCCCCTCATTTCAGGGTTTACTCGCCATTTCCGCCCACATAGACTCACCCCCGGAAAAAGCAAATTCCTATCGGTTAGCACAGTGAAGCAGGCAGTGACGAGTGAAGAAGGGGTGATGCTGGTGCGAAGGATCTTGGCCGAGCACGAAGGCGGAAGGGTGGCGCTGGCGCGGCAGGTTTGTGAAGGGTTGGATCTGCGGGACTGGGGAGGACGGCTGCAGTTGAGCGGGTGTTTGAAAGTGCTGCGGGAGATGGAGCGGGAGGGGGTGATTCGATTGCCGGCTGGGCCGAGGAAGCCGAAGGGATGGAGTGCCCGGCGGCTGGGGCGGTCGGTCGAGAAGCCGCAGGGGGTGCCAAAGAGCGTCGAGAAGATCCGGTGTCTGGAACTGATCGAGGTGGAGAGCGGTTCGGAGCAGATGCGGATCTGGAACGAGCTGATCTGCGAGGAGCACGATCTGAAGAGCAGCCGGCTGGTGGGGCGACAGTTCCGCTACCTGATCGTCAGTGAGCACGGCTGGCTGGGAGCGATGGGATTCGGCTCGGCGGCCCTGAAGCTGAGGGCTCGAGACCGGTGGATGGGCTGGAATCGAGAGCAGCGTCGACAGGGACGGGAACGGGTGATCAATCTGAGCCGATTCTTGATCCGGCCCTGTGTCGAGTGCCGGAATCTGGCTTCCGCGGCGCTCGGTCGGGCGATGGATCGTGTGGCGGGGGATTTCGAGAGTCGCTATGGGGTGCGGCCGTGGCTGGTGGAAACCTTTGTGAACCCCCGCTACCATCGGGGGACGAGCTTCGAAGCGGCGAACTGGGTGAAGGTGGGCCGCACGCAGGGACGAGGCCGCAATGACCGGGAACACCGGAAGTCGTGCGGGGAGAAAGACGTCTATCTGTATGTGCTGGAGAAGGATTTTCGTCGGCGGTGGGATTTGGAGCCGGAAGCGGGGAAGCAGCCGGAGCGATTGGGGCTCGACAGCGGACTGCAGCAGGAGGAGTGGGCGCGACAGGAGTTGGGAGGGGCGGAGTTGGGGGATCCGCGGCGCACCGAACGGTTGATCCGGATTGCCAAGGATCAGGCGCAGCATCCGGGTAATTCCTATCTGAAGGCCTGCGGGGGTGAGGGGGCAGCGATTCACGGTTATTATCGGTTCATGGAAAACGAGGATCCGAGAGTGAATCTGCAGAGCATTCTGGCGCCCCATGTGGAGCAGACGAAGCGGCGCATGCGGGGTTGTCGTGAAGTCTACGCGATCCAGGACACCTCGGATTTGAACTTTGCCCAGCGGCCGGAGACGAGCGGTCTGGGGGTGATCGGGGCCAATCAGACCCGCTCGAAGAGTTTGGGTCTGAGCCTGCATTCGAACCTGGTCGTGGACGAGTCGGGAGCGACCGTGGGGCTTTTGGGCGCCCAATGCTTTGCCCCGGGGAAGGCTCTGCAAGCGCGCCGGGGTGCGCATCGGGACCGGGTGCCGATCGAAGAGAAGGAAAGTTGGCGATGGATCCAGCTGTACCGGCAAACCGTGCAGGCGGCTCGACAACTGCCGGGGCTCGCCGTGACGGCCATCATGGATCGGGAAGCCGATATCTTCGAACTGTTTCGGGAGGCTGCCGCCTGTCAGCGCCGAGTACATCTGCTGGTGCGGGTCCAGCACAACCGTTGCCTGGAGCAGAGCGACGAGAATCTGATCGACCGTCTGCGGTCGGCGGAGGCCGACTTCGAGGCGCAGGTGAGGATTCCCCGTCAGCGGGTCGGCTATCAGAAGGGCCGCAAAGTGCGCCACGGCAAAGCGGCGCGCACGGCGACGCTGGCGGTCCATTACGAGGCGGTCCGGATTGCAGCACCGAACACGCCGGGCAAGAAGCACTGGCCCCCCCTGGACCTGTACGCGGTGTATGCACGGGAAATCCATCCTCCGGCCGGGACCAAGCCGATCGAGTGGATCCTGCTGACGACGCACACGGTCAACGGTCGCCGGCGGACGGTTCGGATGCTGGCGGCCTATCGACGGCGCTGGAGAATCGAAGAGTATCACCGGGTGCTGAAAACCGGCTGCCGGGTGGAACAGCTGCAACTGATGAGTCGGGAGCGGTTGGAGCGAGCCTTGGGCGTCCTCATGGTCATTGCCTGGCGGCTGATGCATCTGAACCTGCTGGGACGAAAGTTCCCCGACCGTCCCTGCGATCAATTCCTCGAACCCGAGGAATGGCAGGTCCTGACGCCGGCAGCTAAAAAAAAACGGTCGGAGCGGCCTCCCACACTTGGTGAGGCCATCCTCATGATCGCCAAACTGGGCGGATACATGGGACGCAAATCCGACGGACCGCCCGGTCATCAAGTCCTCTGGCTCGGTCTGATCCGCCTCATGGGCATGGTCGAGGGCTACCGACTCGCCACCGGAAGCATGCGCCATGACTGACTTCCGGCTAAAGAGCAGACCTTGCTGCCGCTTTATGTGGGAAGGTCCCGAACGTGACGGTCGCCCCGGGGTCTCGAGAGGGCATCCGAACTCCGACGCTCACATTCTGTCCGCGCGATGGGACCGGCGGGCTAGCGCCGCAGAATCCTGGTCTTGCCATCGCGGATGCTGAAGAAATAGACATCGTCGGTGGGCGCGCCGACCTGCTCGACCAGTGTCCCGAACTCCGGAGTCGAGGGCTCCTCTTGGAGAAGGCGATTGGATTCTGAACGTTCGAAGAATTGGAGAGCCCGGCCGGTGTGGATGGTCGGCGGACCCTGGAATCGCCGATCTTCCGACACCTCGGCGATGATCCGGTCGCTGTTGACCTGGAGCTTGATGATCTGCTGCGTCTCACCTGTGAATCGGCTTCGGGGTGGAGCCGGTTGGGTCAGATCGATCGGCGACACGGGCAGCCTGACCGACGACCGTGATTCGAGCGTCTTCCCTCTAAAGAACACCACGGTCGTCGTTCCCGGCAAAACCGTGGCCACCTGTCCGGTCTGATCGATGGAAAGGGGCAGGCGATCGACCAGGGGTCTCAGGTTGTGATATGCTGCCTGGATGCTCGACGCAGCCGGTGGGGCATAGTCCTCCCAGTCGAGGGTCAGGAACGCCTCGAGGTATCGTCCCTCCGAATCGTACCGGTGTGCCAGGCCGATCCGACGGGCCCGGCCGAAGTATAGGTCCGAATCCAGTCCCAAAACCAGCAGGTTCCCTTCGGCGTCGACGGCCAGTCGTCGTCCGTCCACATGCTTGCCGAACGGAACCAGCCGGACGAATTCTCCGCCGGCTCCGTATTCGAACACCCCGGAACGAATCTCGCTTCCCCGAGGCCTCCAGACAGCCAGCACATAGGCTGTTCCGGCCGCGTCCACGTAGAAGTCGAAGAAGTAGAACTTGACGTCGACCGGGCGGTTCTCCTGAAGATCGATCGTGCGCACCGGGTGGCCTGCGACATCGAAAACAAGGAGCCGAGCCGTCGAATAGGAGAGGGCATAGATCTTTTGTCCCGGAAAGATCTTGATTCGCGAGATCTGGGAGTTTGACGGTAGCTCGAGCTCGGCAACCTCCTGTCCGGAGTCCTGAACCGGGCCCCCCACTCCCGATACCATCAACAAGAAGAGACTCGTCAATACAGTAGTTCTTCTCATACGACCTCCTGTGTGAAAATCGGATGGTAAGGTTGCGAACGTTCGCTGAAAGTCAAGTGCCCGGTGATCCCGCGCAGCAACCCGTCGGCCAGTTGAAGGTGATCCCGTAATAGGTCCAACACCACCAACCGGAGCAGTAGCCCACTCCGTCGTACATGCAGTAGTCGCACGTCCCCACCGGAACGCAGTCGTAGTACCAGGGACAGTCGCAACCCGGATAGTAGACGGGATAACTGTAGTCCATCGGACAGCTCGGTGAACAGCCATATTCGCAAGGGATCTGAGCCGAAGCTGCCGTCAGGCAAAAGAAACCAACGAGGACGCAGAACCTGACTAGTTTCATGCTTCACCTCCAAGTCTGTGTCATAGGTTATATCAGAATGCTCAGTCTAAAAATCAAGAGCAAAGAGTCGTTAAATGACTCGAGTGGGCGCCGGCGGCTCCGGACGACGTCTTCTCGCTTCGACATTCCAATTCCTCCGTGTGATCATGGGCGAGCGCCGCTCGAACGTCCCGATCGGTGCTCATGGTCTTGCGGAGGCGTGTGAGTTGCATCAGGAAGTTTCAGCCCGACGATCAAGCATATTCGAAGGCGTCACCGCCTACCACTGGCTCGTGGTCATCATTGCGTCCTGCGGATGGCTTTTCGACTGTATGGACCAGCGCATCTTCATCCTGGCTCGGGAGTCCGCACTTCGCGACCTGCTGGGCAGCGATGCGGCGGCCCAGGCGGCCATCAAGGAATATCTCGGATACGCGACGACGTCCCTGATCGTCGGTTGGGCAACGGGGGGCATCATCTTCGGGATCATGAGCGACAAGCTCGGGCGCGTCCGGACGATGCTCATCACGCTGCTGATCTACTCGGGTTTCACCGGTCTGTCCGGACTGGCCCACGGCTGGCTGGACTTCACCATCTATCGATTCCTGGTGGGGCTCGGTGTCGGGGGGATGTTTGGAGCAGCGACAACGCTGGTGGCAGAGAGCGTACCGACCGGGTTTCGATCCATGGCACTGGGAGTGCTGCAGGCCCTCTCGGCGACGGGCAACATCCTGGGCTCGACCATCAGCTACTGGATCCAGCCCGGCGCCTCGGATGTCCTGTTCGGCTATGCGGGTTGGCGGTCCCTGTTCTTCGTCGGGATCCTGCCGGCGATCCTGGTGATTCCCATCGTGGGCGTGCTCCGGGAACCCGAGTCCTGGAAACTCGCCAAGTCCATGTCGGCCCAGGGGATCGGCAGCCGTGTCGGGTCCCCCAGCGACCTTTTCCGGCAGTCCCGTTGGCGGCGCAACACGCTGGTCGGACTCTGTCTCGGGCTGTCCGGCATGATCGGACTCTGGGGCATCGGTTTCTTCTCGCCCGAACTCATCTCCACGGCTCTGGCCGGTCAGCCGCAGGTCATCATCGATCAGGTGCGGGCCAAGGCCACCGCTCTGCAGGACGTGGGCGCCTTCTTCGGCATGTTCGCCTTCACTTTCGTCGCCACTTACTTGAGTCGTCGACTGGCCTTCCTGCTCTCCTTCATCCTGTGCCTGGGTCTGACCATCTTCGTGTTCAACTCGCTCCACTCCGCGACCGATGCCTACTGGATGCTCCCCATGATGGGTTTTGCCCAGCTGGCCGTGTTTGCCGGATACTCGATCTACTTCCCGGAACTCTACCCCACGCGGTTGCGCGGAACGGGGGTCGGTTTCTGCTACAACACGGTCCGCTACCTCGCCGCGCCGGCACCCATCGTACTCGGCTACCTGAGCACGAGTTTGGGAATCCGTACGGCGGCGCTGCTGATGTCCTTCATCTACCTCCTGGGAATGATCGCCCTGATCTGGGCGCCGGAAACGAAGGACGAGCCGCTGCCCGAGGAGTCGACGAGGGAAAACGCCCCGACGGCGGAGGTCTCATCGAGTCTGGAAGGCGCTTAGTCCCAGGGCCAGAGGCCCGCGGAACGAATCTCCCGGACCCGTTCCCGAAAGTTGCGCCGAGCCCGAAAGTACTCGTAGGAGACAATCGGGTCCTGCTTTTCACGGAAGGGGGACAGAAGGTAGTCCTTCCAGCGCTTCAGCACCTCCTCGGGCGTTTCGTCGAAGGCCAGGTGGGCCGACCACGCGTAGCGGACCAGGGCTACCTGGACCGATGTCAGCCCGGAGGACTCGGCCCGGCGCGCGCGGTAACGAGTCTTGCGCTGCACCGCTTCCGGAAAGAGCTGTTCGAATTTGCCAGCCACGCTCTTCCAGTACCGGACCCGGGAGCGGGACAGGGGGCTGCCGATGCGATTCTCCTCCTGAACGAAATAGAGCTCGAGCAGGACTCCGATGTACTGGTTCGAGAAATCTTCGAAAGAATCGGGTTCTTGAGGATACCGGTCTTGCATGGTTGAACTACCGTTGCTGATTGTAGCGTCAGGGGTTGACGAAAATACTCGCACGGGTCTTGGGGATCGACCCATTTCTTTCTCCTCGCCGGCGCCAAATCCGTCCTCGCCAGCCTCTGGACGGCCGACGACATCTTCACGACCGCCCTCATGAAGCGCTTCTACCAACACCTGGTCGACGGCCGGGACCAAGCCAGCGCCCTACGCCAAGCCAAACTGGATCTCCTCGGAAAGTTCGGTGACACCGCCCTGCCCATCTACTGGGCAGGCTGCGTGCTGGTTGGAGATGGGGCGACCTAGAACGCCTCCTGATGATGGTCGGGCGGCGGCCGCACCGAACTGACTCGTTGAATTCGTTTGCGCCCGATCGGGCCCGGTGATCGTTCGCAGATTTGTGCTGCCCGGACGTTCTGTTCAGGTGATGGCACGACCTGCGATCTACCGGCCGAGACGTCCTCAGGAAACTGCGCTCTACCAGTGCCTGGAACATTACTGGGAGGAATTCCGGCAGGCCTACACTTCGTTGTACGAGCACATTTCAGCCCTTCGGCCAGCTGGACTCGGAGGGGCTCACGCGGCTGTTCCAAGACCATGTCCTGGAGATGCTAATCTCCGGCGGGCTTTCAGGTTTACTGTGGGCCTCCGATTGATCGAGCCGATCAATCGGCTCTGGAACGATTGTCGGCCTATATCCTGCGCCCCAGTTTCGCCGGCACGCGACTCCGGTACGATGCGGACAACGGACAGATCGAGTACCGGACCACCAAGGGTTTGACCCGACGGATGGATGCTCTGGACTGGATCGCTCTGGTGACCTCCCACATCCCCGACCCTCACCAACAGATGGTCCGTTACTACGGCCGCTATTCCAACGCCTCTCGCGGCTGGAGACACAAACAGACCGTACAGGCGCCGTTGAACACGGGAGTCGACTCGGCCCCGCAACCGGACTCGCCCGCCGAACGCTTCGCTCGCCAACGACGCCGCAATTGGGCCCGTTTACTCAAGAAGATCTACGAGGTCGATCCCTTGACCTGTCCTCGCTGCGGAAATCGGATGCAGATCATTGCCTTCATCGAAGAGTGGGGCGTCATCCGCAAGATCCTCCAGCATTTGGGACTCTGGGAGCAGCCTCAGCGCGCTCCGCCGCCGCCCTCTCTGTTACCACACAAACTCGAAGCTTTCCTGGCCACCCTCTCTCCCCACCAGCGGCAACAGGTGCGAGCTTCGACAGATTCTGTCTTCTGGGACGACGTCCCCGTCTATCGCGGCTGAAGAGCCCGGGCTCTTCAGCCCCTGTCGATATCCCTGCGTCTGCTTTTGCCCCCGATTCCGGCTGATTTGCCGACCCTGCCACTCCGAGATCCCTGAACCACGTCCTGCTCGTCGCATCGAACTCTGCTGGGCTGTGCCTCAATCGTCCGCTCAGCGATGTTTCTTCCGGTAATCTCGCGGCGAACAGCCGCACGCGGATCTAAATGCCTCGTTGAAGCGGCTGAGGCTTTGAAACCCGGCGGCCAGCGCCACATCCAGGATCGAGTCACCTGTTGTGACCAGGAGTCTTTGGGCGTGTGAAATTCGATGTTGCGTGATGAATGTGGTCATCGTCGTGCCGAACGCACGACGAAAGAGGCCCATGGCGTAGTTGGGATGCAGGCCGTTGGCCTCGGCGATGATCGCTGTCGTCAGCGGCTCCTGATAGTGCCGGGCGATGTAGCAGGCGAGTTTGTCCGCTCGTGACAGGGCAGGATCGGGATACGCGGGCGCCGGCGAGTCCGATTCGGCCCGGCCCAGCCGCAACAACCGGGCCTGAATCTCCAGGCGAATCGCACGCTCGCATTCAGGCGTGGCCTGATTCAGTTCCGCTTCCCATTGCTGAAACTTCAATACATCGCAGGCATCCGGGGCCGAGTCGACCACGACGTCTCCCTGCAAAACCCGGTTCACCAAGCCCGGGGACAGCCCTGCGCCGAGAAACTCGCTCAGGGGTAGCGTCACCACGAAATAGGGATGTTCACCTTCCGCCCCCACGATCTGATGCGGGATGGCCGCCCAAAATACCGCCAGCCTCCCTGCCGGGATGACGATCCGCTGTCCGCCGAAAAGATAGGTCAACGACCCGCGTCGAAGCAGGTTGAACTCGATTTCGTTGTGACGGTCCGGACGGGGCATGCGCGCTGGGGTCCACACTTCACAGGTGAGCCCGTAGGGGGAGAAATCCGGCCGCGTACTGTCGAAGTGCTTCATCCACCTTAGAATCCTGCAAGTTTTCGCTCGCATCAAGGTGGAATCGCGGAATATTCAGAGACACTCTATGGAGAATCACGGAATCTTCGAAGGCGCTGCCTCAGGGGCTGAACAGGTAGCGGCGCTTCAGCCGTCGACCCGTTCCGAGAACCGGCCGGGGGGAGAGTATGAAAAGGAAATGGATCCTCTTGTTGCTGGCTGTCGTCGCGGCGGGTGCCGGTTCGTTGATCGCTGCCGAAAAACCGCGCGTTCTGGTGACGACGGACGGCGAAATCGACGACCAGTGTTCCCTGGTTCGCTTCCTCCTCTATGCCAATGAGTGGGACATCGAAGGCATCATCACGTCCAGTTCCCAATACCACTGGCAGGGGCACAGATGGGCGGGCGACGACTGGACCCAGCCCTTTTTGGAGGCTTACGCCCAGGTCTATCCGAACCTGATCAAACACGACCGTGGCTATCCCACGCCGGAATTCCTGCGAGAGCGCAAGCTGCTCGGAAACGTGAAGGCGGAAGGGGAAATGGACGAGGTCACTCCGGGCTCTCAACGCATCGTCGAAGTTCTGCTAGACGGCTCGGACCCGCGGCCCATCTGGGTTCAGGCCTGGGGCGGGCCCAACACCATCGCCCGGGCCTTGAAGACCATTGAGGAAGAACACCCGGAGAGAATGGCCGAGGTTGCGAAGAAGATCCGACTCTTCTTCATCTGGGAACAGGACAACACCTACCAGCGCTACATCCGCCCGCACTGGGGGAAGTACGGCATCCCGACCATCATCTCCGACCAGTTCATCGCCATCTTCTACCACTGGAAGGAGTACGTGCCTGCAGACCAGCAGGCCTATCTGGTCGGATCCTGGATGAACGCGAACATCCTCGAGAATCACGGTCCCCTGTGTGCGCTGTATCAGGCGCATGAGAAGGGTGACGAGGGATTCGACCAGGGAGATTTCCGGTCCGAAGGCGACTCGCCCGCCTTTCTGCACACGATACCGAACGGACTGCGCAGCATGGAGTCGCCCGATTGGGGCGGGTGGGGCGGCCGCTATGTCGGAGTCCGCGACAATACCTGGCTCGATCCGGTGTCCGAACCGGGTTACCGGTACCCCGAGGGCCGATGGTACACGGACTCGGCCTGGGGGCGCACCCGCCTGGCAAAGGGAATCCCGAACGATGAGGAACTGATCGACTATCTCGAGCCCGTCTGGCGCTGGATCGATGCGCTTCAGAACGACTTCGCGGCACGCGCCGACTGGTGCGTGAAGCCATACGGCCAAGCCAACCACCCGCCGGTCGTCAAGCTCGCGAATGCTTTGGACCTGAAGGCCCGGCCCGGGGCCAGCGTATCGCTCAGCGCAAGAGGGACCGCCGATCCCGACGGCGACGCCTGGACCTGCCGGTGGTGGCAGTATCGCGACGCCGGCAGCTTTGAGGGCACCGTTACGATAGAGAATGCCGGCCGCCCGGATGCCTCGATGTCCGTCCCCGCGGATGCCGGGCCGGGGAAGACCATCCACGTGATCTGTGAGGTGACGGATTCCGGCACGCCGCCGCTGACGCGCTACCAGCGGGTCGTCATCACCGTTGCTCCATGAGATGTCCGCTATGAAAAAGACCTCTTTCAACCTTCACAAACCAACCCAGCCGGTGCTGGGCGTGCATTTACGGCAACCGCGATTTCTTTCCCGACCAACTCGTCACCGAGGCGCGGGCGGACATGGCCAAGCTTTTCGCCAGACTCGGCATCCAGCGCCATCCAGCTCGGTGAAGACGAGTCCAAGCTGGGCGGCGTCGAGACCCACGACGACGCCCGCAAATGCGCCGAGCTGTTCAGGAAGCCACGCGGACGAAATCTGACGGCATCCTCGTCTGCCTGCCGAACTTCGGCGACGAGAAGGGCGTGGCCGACACGCTCAAGCTCGCCGACTCGACGTGCCCGTGCTCGATCCAGGGCTATCCGGACGATCCCAACGCAGCTTGTCGCCCGCCCGCCGCCGCGATGCCTTCTGCGGCAAGATTTCCGTCTGCAACAACCTGGTGCAGGCCGGCATCAAGTTCACGCTGACCACGCAAGCACGTTTCGCCATCCGGCCTCCGACAGCTTT
Organism: uncultured Acidobacteriota bacterium; assembly: GCA_963823995.1. Lineage (GTDB taxonomy): Bacteria > Acidobacteriota > UBA6911 > RPQK01 > JAPXNP01 > JARRKC01. The sequence continues at coordinate 97,545 of CAWGNQ010000005.1, read as the reverse complement.
CGAGCGCGACCTGCAGACAGTTCCTCGGCGTTTGCCGCGTGGTGAACGGGCTTGCGCGGCGTGCGCCTCGGCGCGGTCGGCGCGCGCCCCGGCGCGTTCAACACCGTGCGCTACTCGGAGAAGCTCCTCGAACGCCACGGCATCAGCGTCACGACCGTGGACCTCTCCGAGATCATCGGCGCAGCCAAGCAAGCTCGACGCCGGCGCCGCGGCCGTGAAGGCCAAGCTCGACGAAATCACCGGCTACGCGCCCGCTCCTGGTGTGCCGGATGAGAAGCTCGTCCAGATGGCCAGAATGGGCGTGGTGCTCACCGATTGGATGGACGCCAACCACCTCGACGCCACCGCCATCCAGTGCTGGACCTCCGTGCAGCAGAACTTCGGCTGCAACGTCTGCACGCTGATGAGCATGATGAGCGAGAAGTTCATGCCCAGCGCCTGCGAAGTGGACGTCACCGGCGTGCTCACGATGTATGCCATGCAACTCGCCGGCGGCACGCCCGCCGCGCTGGTGGACTGGAACAACAATTACGCGGACGACGACGACAAGTGCGTCCTCTTCCACTGCGGCAACTGGGCGAAGAGTTTTCTGCCCGACATCAAGATCGCCAACGCGCCGATCCTCGGCAGCATCGCTCGGCGTGGAAAACACCTACGGCGCGCTCGACGGCCGCACGCCCGCCGGCCCGCTGACCTACGGCCGCATCACCACCGCCGATGCCGAGGGCAAGATCCGCTGTTACGTCGGCGAAGGCGAACTGACGAACGACGAACTCAAAACCTTCGGCAACCGCGCCGTGGCCAAAGTGCCGAAGCTGCAGAAGCTCATGCGCCACGTCTGCAAGCAGGGCTTCGAGCATCATGTGGTCATGACGCAGTCGCACTCCGCAGCGATTCTGGCCGAGGCGTTGGGCAACTACTTTGGCTGGGAGGTGTACCAGCATGAAGCTTGATTCTGTGATCGACCAAAGACTCCAACTCAAGACCGTCACGCCGCTTCGCAGCACGTTGTGGCTCACGTCGATTGTCTTCTGTCTGCTCCTTCAGTCACTCCCTCTTTTTGCGGACACACCGCAAGAGAGTCGTTTGATTGTGTTGTCCGACATTGAGGCGGACCCGGACGACACGCAATCCATGGTGCGTTTGATGTTGTATGCGAACGACATTGATATCGAGGGATTGATCGCCACCACGTCGTGCTGGAAGAAGTCGAGCGTTGCCCCCGAGTCCATCCGGCACGTCATCGAGGCCTATGGCCAAGTGCAGCCCAACCTGAAAAAGCATGACGCCGGCTTCCCTGAGGCTGAATCGCTCATGGCGAAGGTCAAGCACGGCATCGCCAAATATGGAATGGAAGGGGTGGGTGCCGGCAAAGATTCCGAAGGTTCGGACTGGATCATCAAGGTGCTGGAGGAAGAGGATGACCGCCCACTGTGGATTTCGGTCTGGGGCGGGGCCAACACCCTGGCGCAGGCGTTGTACCAGATAGAAAAGACCAAGCCCGCGGCGGAGGCCGACAAGCTCATTGCCAAGCTCAGGGTGTACACCATCTCGGATCAGGACGACAGCGGCATCTGGATCAGACGGAAATTCCCGAAGCTCTTTTACATCGTCAGCCCGGGCGATGATTACGGCGGCGCCACCTGGAGTGCGATCAACACTGTCGTGGACGGCATCGACAATGAAGAGATCAGCAATCGCTGGCTGGCGGACAATATTCAACAGAACCACGGACCTCTCGGCGCAGCCTATCCTGACGTGGCTTATGGAATGGAAGGCGATACGCCGTCCTGGTTGAATCTGATTCCGAACGGGTTGAGTTCTCCGGAGCATCCCGACTGGGGCGGTTGGGGCGGACGCTACGAGCTCTACAAGCCGGATTTCGCCTCGATGAAGAAAGGTGGATCGGGGGTTCCCCACGAACCCGAGACCCGCGAAATCTGGACCGACGCCGTCGACGATTACACCCCGTATGTGTCGAGTGAGTACGGACGCGCGGTCAAGCCGGAGAAGAAGACGTTTAAGAGCAACAAGGCGTCGCTTTGGCGTTGGCGCGATGATTTTCAGAATGACTTTGCCGCCCGAATGGAGTGGTGCACGAAGTCATTCTCGGAAGCCAACCATCCTCCCGTCCCGAAGCTGAGTCAGCCCGAGGTGATCACTGTGAAGTCGGGTGAAGGCTTCGGCCTGGATGCCGGCGGCACGACGGATCCCGACGGCGACAGTCTGAGTTTTCTGTGGTTCAACTATCCGGAGGCGGGTTCATACAAAGAGCCGATAAGAATCGACTCGGCTGAGAATACGCGCGGAGTCTGGGTAAAAGCTCCCGTTGTGGAAAAGCAGGAGACCGCGCACTTCATCTTGAAAGTCACGGACAAAGGAACGCCGCCTTTGAGTCGGTATCGACGAGTGATCGTGAACATCTTGCCGAAGTAGATTGCCGCAAAGTACACAAATGACTGACCATGAACTCGAGCGCAAAGCCATCGCGCTGCGCCGTACGATGCTGCAGGGCATTTTCAGCGCCGGCGCCGGCCACACCGGCGGCGGGCTGTCCTGCATGGACATTCTGAACGTCCTCTACAACCGCGTGCTGAACGTCTCGCCGGAAACTCTCGACGACCGCACCGCGACCGCTACGTGCAGAGCAAGGGCCATTGGGTCGAGGCGCTGTACTGCGTGCTCGCCGACCGCGGCTTTTTCCCGGCGTCGGATCTGGAGACCGTTTGCCGCTATCAATCGCACTACGTCGGCCATCCCACGCGGCACATTCCGCGGCATCGAGATGAACACCGGCGCGCTCGGGCATGGCCTGCCGATTTGCGTCGGCATGGCGCTTGCCGGGAAGATGGACGACGCGCCCTATCGCGTGTTCACCCTGCTCGGCGACGGCGAACTGGCCGAAGGCTCGAACTGGGAAGCCGCCCTGGCCGCGGCCCACTACAAGCTCGACAACCTCACCGCCATTCTCGACCACAACACGCTCCAGATCACCGGCCACACCCGCGACGTGATGTAGCAACGAACCGCTGGACGAAAAATGGCGCGCGTTCGGCTGGACGGTTCGCACCGTGAACGGCCACGACTACGCCGAACTTACCAAGGCGCTGACCGACTCACGCCCGAGCCGGGCAAGCCGACCTTCATCATCGCCAACACCGTCAAAGGCAAAGGCGTGAGCTTCATGGAAAACGTCGTCAAATGGCACCACGGCGTGCCGAGCGAGCGGAATTCGAAGCAGGCACTGGCCGAGCTCGAAGCGGCGGACAGCGATTTGTCGAAAGGCACGGGTTCAACCGCATGAGCGCGCCCGCACCTTCCATGTTCACCCCCGCCGCCAAGGCGATGGCCGAAAAGCTCGGCCTGAAGATGGGCCGCGCCAATCTCGAGGAGTTTGCCGCCACGCTGCGAGGAACTCGCCAAGGCGGATCCGAACATCATCGCCGTCACCAGCGATTCGCGCGGCTCGGGCAAGCTCGGGCCGTTCGGCAAGGCGTTGCCCGAAGCAGATCGTCGAAGTCGGCATCGCGGAGCAGAACCTGGTCGGCATCACCGCCGGCCTGGCGGCCTGCGGCAAGAAGCCGTTCGGCGTTTCGCCGGGCTGCTTTCTCACCGCACGTTCGCTGGAGCAGATCAAGAACGACGTCTGCTACTCGGACGTGCCGGCCGTGCTCGTCGGCATCAGCGCCGGCGTGAGCTACGGCGCGCTGGGCACGACGCATCATTCGCTGCACGACCTCGCCGTCCTGCGCGCGATCAACAACCTCACCATCATCGTCCCGGCCGACAACTTCGAGACGCGCGAGGCCATTCGCTGCGCCGCCCAGGCGACGAAGCCCGTCTTCGTCCGCTTCGGCAAGGCGGCGATGTATGACCTGCACTCAGCCGGCAACGCAGATTCGAAGTCGGCAAGGCCATCACGCTGCGCGAAGGCAACGATCGTCGCCTTCATCGCCACCGGCGAAACGGTGATCCACGCCCTGCTCGCCGCCGCGCAACTGGCGGAATGCGGCATCCACGCCCGGGTGCTTTCCATGCACACGGTCAAGCCGCTGGACACGGAAGCCATTCTCGAAGCCGGACGCGAATGCCGCGCCGTCGTCACGGTGGAAGAACACATGGTCCACGGCGGCCTGGGCGAAGCCTGCGCCGCCGTGCTGATGCAGGCCGGCGTGGCCAAGCCGTTCCGCATCGTCGGCATTCCCGACGAAGAAACCGTCACCGGCGCCCAGGCGGACATCTTCCGCCACTACGGCATCAGCATGGAGGGCTTGAGTGAAACCGCCAGGACGTTGATCCAAGAGCATGAACTACATCCTCGCCATCGACCAGAGCACGTCCGCGACCAAGGCGTTGCTCTACGACGCCCAGGGCCATTGCCTGGATCGAGCCTCGCGCGAGCATCGCCAGATCTATCCGCAACCGGGCTGGGTCGAGCACGACCCGGAGGAGATCTGGGGGAACCTGCTGGCGGTCGTCCGGGAATTGGCCGGTCGTCATGCGGAAAAGCCGGATTCGCTCGCTTGTGTCAGCCTGACGAACCAGCGGGAGACCGTCGCGGTCTTCGAACGGGGGACAAGCCGTCCGCTCGAGCACGCCATCGTCTGGCAGTGCCGGCGCGGGAGCGGCATCTGCCGAGAGTTGGAGGAAGCCGGGCACGGTCGGCGTGGTCACGGAATTGACCGGGCTCAACCTCGACACCTATTTCTCCGCCTCCAAGTTCGAATGGCTGGTGCGGGAGAATGCCGATGTGAGGTCGAAGCTCCAAAACGGCGAGGCGCGTGGTCGGCACGATCGATACATTCTGATCCACCGGCTGACCGGCGGCCGAGTCTTTGCCACCGACCACACCAATGCCAGCCGCACGCTGCTCTACGACATCGGCAGGCTGCGGTGGGACGACTGGCTGTGTGAGCCTCTTCGACGTGCCCCTCGGTGCGCTTGCCGGAAGTGCGCGAGAGCAGCGCGCATTTCGGCGAAACCGACTTTCGAGGGGATCCTGCCGCGGACAGTCCCGATCTGCGGCGTGATGGGAGATTCCCAGGCGTCGCTGTTTGCCCAGCGCTGCTACGAGCCGGGCATGGCCAAGATCACCTTCGGCACCGGCTCGTCGGTCCTGCTCAACATCGGCGACGAGGCTTCAGTTATCGAAGAGCGGCTCGGTTTCCACCATCGCCTGGGTGCTGCGATGGCCGCCCGACCTATTGCTTCGAAGGCATCATCAATTTCTCGGCGGCGACGATCGCCTGGCTGAAAGACCAGCTGGGCCTCATCCAGCGATCGCGCGAAGCGGAAGCCCTCGCCCTCGGCGTACCGGACAACGGCGGCGTTTACCTTGTGCCCGGCATTTGCGGGGCTGAGCGCGCCCCATTGGCGGCCGGATGCCCGGGCGGCCATCGTCGGGCTCACCGCGCATTCCACGCGCAACCACGTCGTGCGCGCGGCCGAGGAGTCGATCGCCTATCAGATCCGCGACGTGCTCGAGATGATGAACGAGGACGCCGCCGTGCCCCTGCGCACCATCCAGGCCGACGGCGGGCCGACCCGGGACGGATTCCTCATGCAATTCACCGCCGACATGTTGGGCTTGGACCTTCAGGTGTCCGAGGTGCCGGATTGCTCCGCCCTGGGCGCGGCCATGGCCGGTATGCTGGGAACCGGACTGCACGGCAGCCTGAGTGAACTGGCGGCGCTACCGAGTAACGCGAGACGGTATTCGCCGCGCATGGATACTGAGACCGTGAAACGCCATGTGGCCGGATGGCAAGCGGCCGTGAAGAGAGTGCTTTAATGCTATGAAAACAACAATGCGAAAAGCTGCAGTGGTCATCGCCGTCAGTGCCTTGGTCTTCGGGCTCTCAGCCTGCAACTCTGAATCAACCTCAAGCGATGGAACAGTGCGGCCCACGGCCCAGGGTCCGAAGCGGGTCGCCGTGGTCGTCTCCACTCTGAACAATCCATGGTTCGTCGTGCTGGCGGAAACGGCCCGCGACCGGCTGACGGAACTGGGCTACGAGGCAACGATCTTTGATTCCCAGAACGATCCGGCGAAGGAGGCGTCGAATTTCGACAACATCGTGGCCTCGGGCTACGACGCGATTCTCTTCAATCCGACGGACGCCGACGGCTCCATCGCCAACGTGCGCCGGGCCAAGGCGGCCGGCATCCCCGTCTTCTGCATGGACCGCGAGATCAATGCCACAGACGCAGCCACCTCGCAGATTCTGTCGGACAACTACTCCGGAGCCGTGGCCGTGGGAGAGTATTTCGTCAGGCAGATCGGCGAGCAGGGCAAGTATGCCGAGCTGCTGGGCCTGGTGGGCGACAACAATACGTGGAACCGGTCCAAAGGTTTTCACAGCGTCGTGGACCGATTTCCCGGATTGAAAATGGTGGCTCAGCAAAGCGCCGATTTCGACCGTTCCAAGGCCCTTGAAGTCATGGATGCCGTTCTTCAGGCGCATCCCGACATCGACGCGGTTTTCTGCGGAAACGATGCCATGGCCATGGGCGCCTACCAGGCGTTGGTCGCCGCCGGCAAAGTGGACAAGGTCAAGGTGTTCGGATTCGACGGAGCGGCCGACGTCGTGAAACTGATTGGGGAAGGCAAGATCACTGCCACCGGCATGCAATTTCCGAAGCTCATGGCCAAAACCGCTGCTGAATATGCGGACGAATACATCAAGGGCAAGCGCGACTTCCCGCAAAAGATGCCTGTGCCCGTGGAACTGGTCACGCAGAACAATATCGATCAGTACGGTGACTATGGACGGAAGCAGCAATAAGAAACATCGTCTGCTCATCTGGGCCGGGGTGCTGGTCGGGCTGTGCGTGGTGTTCTATTTTCTCCCCTTGTTCCACATCGTCCCGCTACAGCCGTCCCGTCAGCAATCGGTTTCAGCCGTCTTCGACGCGGATGCCTTCGTGGAGGAATTCTGGAACACAAAGTTGCTTCTGTCCGCGGTACAGGCAGTGGATATCAATGAGCTGACGGCAGCCTTGCGGGAAGATCCTGAGGACGCGATGGCGCGATACGGGCACCGTCTGGGGCTCAGCAGTACGACCGGTTTCCTGGTCGCGGGGAAAGGGAGAATCGTGGCGGTGGACGAGCGGTCTGTCTCAATCGCCTTGAATCAGAGCGGCCGAACCGATGTGGTCATCGAAACCGGACCGGTGTTTGGCAACACGATTCGCGACGGATCGGGATTGCTGGATGTCAACGATTTTCCCAATTCGCGGGATTTCAACGCCATATCCGCCGAGATCAACCGGCGGGTGGAGGGGCGTGTCTTTCCGTTGCTCAAAGCGAGAGCCGCCCCCGGAGCCGCGATCGAGTTTGCAGGCTGCGTGGACATCAGGGATCCAAAGACCGATACGGACCCCTTGCGGCCGGTCCCTTTCATGATCCAGCTTCCATGAACAGGATGACGGATATCGTTCTCGAAGCCAGAGGAATCACCAAGTCCTTCCCGGGTGTGAAGGCGTTGGATGGTGTGACTTTGGCCCTTCGGCAGGGGCGGCTCACCGCACTGCTGGGAGAGAATGGCGCGGGCAAGTCCACGTTGATGAACATCCTGGCCGGCGTGTTCCCGCCCGATGAGGGCGAGATTACTCTGGCGGGTCGCCCGGTTCATTTCGCGAACCCGCGCGAAGCCCAACTGGCCGGGATCACCATGATCTTCCAGGAACTCAACCTGGTGTCTCAACTCACCGTAGCCGAGAACATCTTCCTCGGGCGGGAACCGCTGAACCGGCTGGGGTTGATCGATTATGAGGCCATGAACCGGGAAGCCGCCCGTCTGCTTCAGCAACTCCAATTGACGGCTTCGCCCGTCGACTCGCTCAGTCGGCTGCGCGTCGGTCAGCAGCAGATTGTGGAAATCGCCAAGGCCCTCTCCACGAATGCCCGGGTCATCATCATGGATGAGCCTACATCGGCCATCAGCCAACACGAAATCGAGGTGCTCTACCGCATTATTGCCGATTTGAAGCGGCAGGGCGTTGCGATCGCTTATATCACGCACAAGCTGGAGGAACTGGAGCACATTGCCGATGAGGTTGCGGTCATGCGTGACGGCAGGATCATCGGATGCGGCCCGCGTGCAGAACTGGGTCATGATGAGATCATCCGCATGATGGTCGGGCGCCCGAGGACGGAGACGGTCAGCAGAACGCGAGCGACGGCCGGGGCAGAAGTCCTGCGGGTGGAGGGTCTTTCCTTGCGTCATCCGGATCGGCCTGGGGATTTTCTTCTGAAAGACATCTCCCTTGAAGTCAGCCGCGGCGAGGTGCTGGGCCTGTTTGGACTGATGGGTGCGGGTCGCACGGAGTTGTTGGAAAGCCTCTTCGGCTTGCATCCGGGAAGCACGACCGGAGCGATCTTCATCGACGGCAAGGCGGTCAGAATCGCCTCGCCGGCGGATGCCATTGCCCGCGGATTGGCGCTGGCTCCTGAGGATCGCAAGGCCGAGGGGCTGGTGTTGGAAATGAGCGTAGCCGAGAACGCCAGCCTGGCCAGCCTGGCCCAGGTCACACGATTCGGGTTGGTCAACGAAACAGCGGAACGCCGCCTGGTGGAACGCTTCATCGAACGGTTCCAAGTCAAAACCCCATCCGTCCGCCAGATCATCCGCAACCTCAGCGGCGGCAACCAGCAAAAGGTGATACTCGCCAAATGGCTGGCTACGGGTCCCAAGGTGCTGCTGCTCGACGAGCCGACTCGGGGGATCGACATCAATGCCAAGCGGGGAATCTACCAGGTGATCGATGAACTGGCTCGCGAAGGACTGGCCGTGATCGTGGTCTCATCCGAATTGCCCGAAATCCTGACCGTATCCGACCGCATCGCGGTCCTGTGCGAAGGACGCAAGACCGCCGAGTTCCGCCGGAGCGACGCAACGGAGGAGGGACTCATGAGGGCCGCGTTGCCGAAGTCCCACGCGACGCGAACCGGAGAGAACCGAGAGAAGACGCTTTTGACTGGATGAGGCCTGGCAATGCATTCCTCCCGAATGAGCCGCTTTCCTTATGTTAGAAGCTAACAAACAACGTCTGGCCCGGCTTCAATCCTTGATCGCCCTGCTGCTGATGGTGGTGGCGATGAGCCTGATGTCGGACAAGTTCCTGACGGCGGAGAATGGATGGAACATCCTGCGCCAGATCTCGGTGAACCTGTGTCTCTCCATCGGCATGACGCTGATCATTCTGTCGGGGGGCATCGATCTGTCGGTCGGCGCAATCCTGGCGTTCTCCGGCGCAGTTGCGGCCGGGGTACTCAAGAGCGGCATTCCGCTGTCCCCGTTCGACGTGCTCCTGCAATTTACCGTGTTGGGCGCCATTGTGGCCGGCATCGCCGTCGGTCTGTGCCTGGGGTGGTTCAATGGGTTTGTCATCACGCGGTTCAGACTACCGCCGTTCGTGGCCACGCTCGGGATGTTCAGCATTGCCCGAGGCCTGACCATGCTTTGGACCGGTGGTTTTCCCATCACCGGACTCGGTGGAGGTTTCGGCTTCATCGGCACGGGAATCTTTCTGGGCGTACCCATGCCTGTCTGGATCTGCGCAGTCCTGGTGGGCGTTTTCGCGCTGGTGACCCGACGAGCCAGATTCGGCCGTTACCTCTACGCCGTTGGTGGAAACGAACGGGCGGCTTTGCTCACGGGCCTCCGGGTGGACCGCATCAAGCTCTGGGTCTACACCCTTGGCGGGGGACTGGCGGGAGTGGCGGGATTAATCGTGACCGCACGACTCGATTCGGCACAACCCAACGCGGGCCTGGGTTATGAGTTGGATTCCATTGCCGCCGTCGTCATTGGCGGCACTTCCCTTTCCGGTGGCCGAGGTACCGTGCTGGGCACCGTGCTGGGCTGCCTGATCATCGGCGTTCTGAACAACGGCCTGTTCCTGCTGAATGTCTCCCCTTTTTGGCAGCAGGTGATCAAGGGATTCGTTATCCTGGCCGCCGTGGCGATCGACCGAATGCACGCTCGCCACACCTGACACGCCCGCAGAGAAGTGGATGCAGAGAGTCTGCGGATACTGCAACCCCGTCGCCGGCAAGCGTAATCGAAGCGGAGCCGACCGTAAGGGGCGTGCTGCCCCCGGCATTGGAAATCCACGCCCGCACCGAGTCGCCCCCGATCGCAACGTGAACGATGTTCCGCACTGTTTGGTCCGATAATCCTACATTCGACGGACATCCCGCCGAGTAGAAGGTACCACCCGGTGTCGGGTTGCCCTGCCAGGTCGTTATCCAACGATCGGGACGTGGCGGAGCGGCGAAAGTAGCCGCAGTAAACAGAAGACTCAACACAAACGCGCTCAAGGGAGCATACAGCACACGGAAAGAGCCAAATCGACCCGCAAGTGCCGCTGACCCTTTGACCCAGTCCAAACCAATCTTCTGCTTTGCCGCATCGAAAGGGCCCCGGGGGTCCCTCCACCGTCTGAGTCGGCGAGGGTTGACGAAGAGATGATCGCAAGTTCGGTGATGCTGCCCTTCCCATCGACTGGGCGGGTTTCGTGCTGGTTGGAGATGGGGCGACCTGGAACGTCGCCTGATGATGGTCGGGCGGCGGCCCCACCGAACTGACTCGTTGAATGCGTTTGCGCCCGATCGGCCCCGGTGATCGTTCGCAGATTTGTGCTGCTCGGATGTTCAGTTCAGGTGATGGCACGACCTGCGATCTACCGGCCGAGACGTCCTCCAGAGACCGCGCTCTACCCGTGCCTGGAACATTACTGGGAGGAATTCCGGCAGGCCTACACTCCCTTGTACGATCAAATTTCAGCCCTTCGGCCCGCTGGACTCGGAGGGGCTCGCGCGGCTGTTCCAGCACCACGTCCTCCAGATGCTGACCTCGCAACGCCGTCTCAGCCGGGACTTCGCCCATCGGCCGCGCTCTTGGCACCCATCGGGCTTTCAGGTTTACTGCGGGCCTCCGATGGATCGGGACGATCAACCGGCTCTGGAACGATTGTCGGCGAAGACTGGACCGTCATCCGCAAGATCCTCCAGCATCTGAATCTGTGGGAGCACTCGTCGCGCTCTCCACCCCCGACCCGCCTCTTGCCCCACAAACTCGAGGCTTTCCTGGCCACCCTCTCTCCCCGCCAGGCTCAACAGGTGCGAGCCTCCACCGATTCCGTCTTCTGGGACGACGTCCCCATCTATCGCGGCTGAAGAGCCGCGGCTCTTCAGCCCCTGCCGATATCCCTGCGTCTGCACCATGCTCCCATTCCGGCTGATCTACCGACCCTGCCAATGCGAGATCCCTGAACCACGTCCTGCGGGCCTCCTTTCCGCCGGACTCTGCTTGAACCGTTCATCCCAGCCCCTCATTTCAGGGTTTACTCGCCATTTCCGCCGAGATAGACTCATCCTCGGAAAAAGCAAATTCCTATCGACCGGGGTGAGTCTCGGACCGAGATAACGATCCCTCACGAATTCCTAGAGCTCGTGCTCAAGGAGGGTCTGACACTCGGAGGAGTCGTGAACGACAGCCACGGAATGCCGCTCGCCGGCGGCGAGCTCTCCGATTCCCTGCCCGGGCAGGTCGATGCACTCCGATCGGTCTCGATTGAAGGATCGAGCGGAGCTTTTGAAATGAAAGGCCTCCCGAGAGGCGCCCTGGAATTGCACGTGACACTCGCCGACGGCAAGAACGTCACAGGTACGACCGAACTGGATACAAATCTGAGAATCCTGATGCTGGCCGGAGGTGAACTGCGAATCATCCTGTATTAGCGGTGCAGGCGCCGGTTCGATGCTCTCCCGCAGTCTGTCCTCGTTGTCCGGGAATCGAAGCGGGATTGCGGGTCCCGCTTGGTCATGACGGAGATGTTCTGGAGGCTGTTGAAGAGGAAATGCGGGTTGAGACGAGCGCGCAGGACTTCAAGTTGTGCCTGGTTGAGGCCGGCTTCGAGCTGCGATTTCTCCAGGTCGAGCCGGGCGGCCTTCCGTTCCTGTTCCCGGAGCTGGAAGACGGTTCGGGTGAAGTAGCCGCCTGCGGCGCTGCCCCAATAGATGAATCGTGCGACCGGAAGCTCTTTGTACCAGGGGATCTCACTGAGAGGCTTCCCTAACGGGGCCCGCAGGGCGGACCAGGCCACCAGGAATGTACCCAACATCAATGCGGAAGCGAGCAGGAAGATCGGCACGCTGAACATCGCCAGGAATGCCAGGTTCCTGGCTCGCCTCGCGGTCCCCAATGGGAATCTTGCTTCGATGCGGAACACGACGGGCGTGAGGAAGATCCACGGATAGTACAGCGCGATGCTCACGAGCAACAGAGTCAGCTGCCCCATTCCCGCTTCTTCCGGCATGAAGAAGAAGTGACGCACTGATGCCAGGGTGCCGATCGCGGTCCAAATCAGGAACATCTTCCCGATTTCCGCTTCTTCATTGTTCCTCCAAAGGGACTGTTTCCTGAGAGCCGAATTCGCTGTGCCCGTGAAGCTAACATCGAGACTCGCCGAGGTGGTAGCCTGATCCTCTCGATCTTTTGCCTGTTCCTGTCGATCTGTGAAGCCTGCTATCGACAAGACTTCGCTCCGGAGGATATCCTGTCGAAAATTCAGGAGTCGGATGCATGAAGAAAAAGGACGGACAGACCATTTCCGCACGGGGCGAATTGCCTTCCTTGCGCTCCGAGTTGGCTCGCAGAGTTGCCTTTTATATCGGATCAAAGGAGAAATGGGCAACGAGTATCCCTCGCGTCACGCTCCACCGGCGGACTGCCCCGACGGCTCCCTGTTCGTGCATCTACGAGCCGAGCGTCATCCTCGTCCCCCAGGGGCGAAAGCAGGTCACCCTCGGTCGGAACACATACAACTACGACGCCTCTCGATACCTGTTGACGTCTATCGACCTACCGACCGTCAGTTGTGTGATCGAGGCGAGTGAGGAGGTTCCCTGCCTCGCCTTGAAACTCAGGTTGGACATGTCGGTCGTGCGGGAGCTCCTCACTCGCGAGGACGTTCAGGAGTCCGTTCAGCTGCCGAGAGCCTCGTCGGACAAGCCGGCGATGGCCACTCTGGAGACCACCGTCGAGTTGTTGAATGCCTTCTGCCGTCTACTAGACCTCCTCGAAACCGCTGACGATATCCCATTCGTCAGCGGCCTGATCGAACGAGAGATCGTTTACCGTATACTCCGGGGACCTGAGGGAGGACGCCTTCGGGCGATAGCGACGCAAGGAGATCAGAGCCAGAGAACGGCCAAGGCCATCTCCTGGATCCGAGCGAACTATACGAAACCGCTGCGGGTGGATGAGCTGGCAGGCGTCGCGGGCATGGGCGTGTCGACGCTGCACCATCACTTTCGTGCACTGACCGCGATGAGCCCTGTCCAGTATCAGAAGCGTCTTCGGTTGCAGGCGGCACGGGAACTCATGTTGGTGGAGGGTCTGGATGCTGCCAGTTCGGCCTTCGAGGTCGGATACGAAAGCGCCAGCCAGTTCAACCGCGAGTATCGCCGATTCTTCGGCCAACCACCGATGCGGGACGTTCGGGCCCTCAAATCGGAAGAAGCCCCGTCGATGAATTCCGGTGTGACCCAGTAGACGGCGGCACATCTCAACCGAGGACAGTTCTTGACGTCGCCGAGGTCCTGAAATGATGTTTGAGTCGGCTGAGGAGAGCCTGAGTCTGCATTGACTTCGAAAGCTGCTTGCAGAGCCGGCACTCCAGAGTACGGAGGAGACCGCCTTCCCAAGCCTGTGCCTCAACGAGATTTGGAGGCAGAGGGACGCCATCTTCGGGCTGCTCAATTCGTTTACGGAATTGTGGAATACTGGTTTCAGCGGATCGGGATCTTCCCGGTTCAATATCGAAACCTAGGGGTACGGCTTACGGTTCTCCCGCAGGGGGCACTCGACGATTCAGAAACGACGGCCAGAATTGAGACGATTTCTGCTGGTCCCTGGCTCTATTCGGTTGTTTGGCCTTCCTTATCGGGGCTGCCTTTGTCTGGACGGGGGTCCATCGTGGCGTTCGCAAGAGCTCTGCCCCAGATCTATCCCCAGGATTATCGATCCATGGTGAACGCGGCCCGGCACGAGAAGAACAATCAGGACGAGAGTGACTCGAGATGACTCGACCCCTTCCGCACCCTCCAAACGCCGAAACGGAGATCGGACCATGAAACAACGAATCGCACGCATCGCACTTTTTTCGGGCGTCGCCGTAGGAGCCGTCTGTCTGCTCCTGGCTGCCCAGCAGCCTCCCTCGACGAATCCAGGCGATTTCTGGACCTATATTTCGAAAACCAACGCCTACAAAGACTGGCAGCACTGGCCCGGCTATCCCGGGAAATATCCGGGCAAGAGCCCCCACGGAGCCTTCCTCGAACTCTATGCCAACGACGTCGCCATCAAGGCTGCCAAAGCGGGCGAGGATATGCCGTATGGAGCCATTCTGGTCAAGGAGAACTACGGGAAAGACAAGACGACCTTGATGTCCGTCACCCCCATGTACAAAGTGCAGGGATACAATCCGGATGCCGGCGACTGGTTCTGGGGCAAGTACAGTCCCACGGGAAGCGTGATGGCGGCCGGAAAGGTCGGCAGCTGCATCGACTGCCACCGCCAGGAACAGGACTATCGGTTTACCAGTCCGAAATAGACGGGGCCGCTTCGCGACGGATTCGAAAGGCAAAAGGAAGCAGCGGAGCATCCAGTGCGGTCTGGTCCCCTGGATCGGAGTCGCCCTCACAAGGCCGGAGTGACGTTTCTCGGAGTCGCTGACGCAGGGTGGTCCCCGGCCTCGGGCTCCGGGCTCAGGTCATCATTTCGGAGTGCCGGCACGAGGCTTCGATCCCGTTGCTGGTGTCGGTGGGCGGTCATCATCGTTCGAGAGACCGCTTCCAGACCTTCGGCCCAGGCCTCTTCGAGCTCGGACGTCCACTCCGGACGAAGACATTCGCGAATGGTCTCGAGCAGAGTGGACGAGACCGCGAAGTAATGGGAAGGGGAGACGCCATAGTCGATATGACGTGTCCCCAGTGCCTCCAGTGCGGTCTGGACCTTGTCCGGCTGTCTCAGATTCTCGATGACCATGACGAGGGCCGAAAAGAGGTGGTTCTGCTGACGCTTCATGCTGACGTCGGCGAACAGCGGTTTCAGACCCGGGTAGGCGTCAAAAAGCTTTTCGTAGAATCTCACCGCAAACCCGGGTCCCATCTCCATGATGCCGGCGAAACTCGACTCCATCAGTTCGGCCTTGGTGCGGGCAAGGCTGTGGATATCCGTCAGGTTGAGCAGAGGGTTCTCGGACAGGTCGACCACCTGCAGCATTTCGACCCCCAATGCGGCGCCGATCCCGGCTGCGCCTCCGAACCCGACGTCATTCGAGCGCAGCCTCAGCTCCTCGAGTCGGTGCCAGGCAGCTCCGGACAGCAGGTGGTCGACGCCCGAATCCCCAAGGTCGTTGAACGAGAGGTCCAGAAGGCGCAGTCGTGTGGCGAGTGAGGAACGGGACAGCCGGGAGGCTCCCTGAGGACCGATTCCATTGTCCTGCAGATCGAGAGCCTCGAGGCGGGGAAGGCTCGTGACGGAAACGATCTTCTCGACGCCCTGATCACCGAGTGCGTTGGATGCCATTGAGAGGCTGCTCAGATTTCCCAGGAAGGGGGAAGTCAAGAGCCGGGTCAGCGATTCCGGACCCTGCCAAACCCTGTCCAGATGTAACGATGCGAGTGAGGAAAGCTCAGGGGTCTGGGCCAGCCGGGCCGTTCCCTCCGGATCCAGATCATTGTCGCTGAGATGAAGCGCCTCGAGACAGTGCTCGGACCCCTCGATCAGGGAGGCTGCGTCGCTTCCGCTCAGTCCGGCGCGGCTCAACTGCAGCCGTCGGATGCCCAGTTGGCCGATGGCCTTCCTGAGGCTCGCAGTCCCGGTACTCGAAATCGGATTGTCCGAAAGGTCGAGGGCCTCGAGCTGTAGGGCCGCGCCGTCGAGCATGGCCACTCCGGAGGAGGACAGCTTGTTCTGGGCCACTCCGAGAAAGGTGAGCCCCATTAACTGGGGGCTGCCCAGCAGCGAGGCGAATCCGGCGTCACCGATGTCGTTGTCGCGAAGGTCCAGGTGGCGGAGGCGTCGAGCCAGACTCGATGACGCCAGGACCATGGCCCCGTTCGGGCCGACCCCGTTCGACGAGAGGTTCAGCACTTCCAGGACCTCGAAGCCGGAGGAGACCAGGAGCAATTCGAGCCCCTGGCGGCCCAGGTGGTTGGCGCCGAGCCGCAGCCGACGCAGCTGCCTGCAGTTTCCGGACAGGGCCAGAGAAGCGGCACCGCTGGGTCCGATGCCGTTGCCGGTCACATCGAGTTCGCGGAGGCTGCCGAGGAGCGTGGATACGGCCAGAAGCGCTACACCGTCCGGACCCAGAAGATTGCCGCTCAGGTTGAGATACTGCAGCCGGCCGAAAAGGGCCTTTCCCAGCAACTCGGTATCCTCCGAACCCAGCCGGTTCGTGCTGAGGTCCAGACGGCGCAGCGCCAGTTTCGATTGGGTCAGAGCTTTGATGCCGGTCGTGCCGATCGAATTCCGCGCCAGGCGCAATTCCTCGAGGTTTCCCAGTCGATGGGAATGGACCAGCCTTTCGAGGCCTTCGGAACCAATACGGTTCTCACCGATGTCCAGGGATTCGAGATCTGCCAGATAGGGGCTTTGGGCCAGGGCCGCAGCGCCCTCCGGGCCGATCTGATTGCCTGCCAGGTTCAGTCGTCGGACGACGGAGAGTCCCGGGACGTCGGCAAGCTGGACGATATCCTCGTCGGTCAATCCACGCCGGGAGAGGTCCAGCGCCCGGGTCAGCGGCCACAGGAGAGAGGTTGTCCCGGCCTTCGTCCTTTCCCACCAGCCTACCGGCGCACGCCGGAGTTCGGATGGCCAGTGGCTCAACTTCTCCTCGGCGGCTCGAATGGTATCGGCGTCCCGCCCCTCGAGAAACCGGCACAAGGCAGACCAGGAAGTGGGCGTCGGGTTGGCACACAGAACGTCCAGGAGTGCAGGTCTGGCGTTTGCCTCGGCCGGCGAAAGGGCCTGTTCGATCCGGGCCAGGGTCGCACAGACCTCGCTGGCGGTGCGCGGACGGTTGGCCGGATCGGTGGCCAGCAGGCGCGCGATCAGCTGGTCGAGAGCGGGGTGATCGGCAAGCTGTGGAATGATCTCGCTCGGGCTCGGACCCGGTTCTCCTGCAGGCCGGTGCTGGGCTCGGAGACCTTCCCAGGTGCCGTCTGCATTGCGGTAGGGAGGCAGACCGGTGAGCATGATGAACAGGGTTGCGCCGAGTTGCCAGAGATCGAGCCGGGCGTCGACATCGGACGTCGGAGAGAACTGCTCTGGTGCCATGAAAGCAGGTGTTCCCACAAGCCCCCCGATCGACGTCTGATCGCTTTCGATCAATTTGGCGATGCCGAAGTCCAGAAGTTTCACCCGCTCCTCGGAGGTTCCGGCCCCGATCACCATGATGTTTCCGGGCTTGAGGTCCCGATGAAGCACCTTGACGGAGTGTGCGGCCACCAGCCCCGACGCAACCTGTCTTGCCAGCCGGACGGCCCGCAGTATCGGAAGCGGCTGGGGATCCTCGGAGCGCCCGAGTTGCAGCAGATCGGATACGGTGACACCCTCGATCAGTTCGAAAAGAAGATACGGGTCACCGCCTTCATCGAGGGTGCCCGCTGCATAGCATCGTGCCACGTTGGGGTGATTGATCCGTTCGAGGACGAGTGCCTCGTTGATGAAGCGGCTTCGGAAGCTGGTGTTTTCGGTCCACGACTCTCTGAGGACCTTGAGCGCCCGGCGAAGACTCCCGATCCTCGTTTCGACTTCGTATACGACCCCGAATCCTCCGGCGCCAAGTCGCCGCAGGACCCGGTACTGGCGCCCCGCTACTTCCCGGTCCAGGAGGGGATCGGTGGGCCAGCCTCCCGCCGGCCTCATCTGACCGCAGCCGTCGCAGGTCGGAAGGTTCGCTCCTGAAAACGCTCTCTGGCAGCGATTGCAATAAGGGGTCATCGTCTGTTCCTCTGCTCTCCCTGAAGGGTACTGTCCAGACATGCGCGGGTGGGCTTCGAATCGGCTCATGCCTTGAAATCTTGGCAGGCGTCGTCTCACGACGTCGCGGGATTCAGGGAACCTGGCTTGTCGAGCGGCGCATCCGTTGCCGCAGATCTTCGGCAAACTACGGTGTGGCGGCCGCAGTGCCATTGAGCTGTACTGCGGCAGACAGGGGCAGTTTCGCCGATGACGGTCCGACTCTGACCTCGTACTCGCCGGGAACGATCTCCCAGCGGTCTGCCGAAGCGTCGAAAATCGATAGATAGAGCGGGTCGACCTTGAGTGAAACGGTCTTGCTTTCGCCGGGATCGAGCGCGATCTTCTCCCAGCCGATCAGCCGCTTCGGGGGTTCATTGGCGGCTCTGGGAAAGCCGAGGTAGACCTGGGCGATCTCCTTTCCGGCTCGCCCACTCGTGTTTCGAACCGTGAAACTGACCTGAAGCGCCGAACCGCCGGTGACCCGGAGCTGTGAATAGGTAAAGGAGGAATAGGACAGACCGAAGCCCCCATTCGACCGTTCGAGGAGCGGGTCGGTCGGACCGAGCCCGGGGAATCCGGCGCCGTGCACGAGCTGGATCTTCTCGTCCAGGGTCATCCGTGCAATGACGAGATCGGCCCGGCGGTCCGGGCTCAAGTCTCTGTTCATCCACGCCTCGGCGGGACCCTGGGCTGTTGGTGCAGACTGAGCGAGGCACCAGGGTCCCGCAAGAATCGCCACGAGGGCGATCTCCGTCCAGCGGGTTCTGCGACTTGCGGTGTGAAAGAACATCATCCCTCACGATCTCCTCACTGGGCCGACGGGGAAGACGATCAAGCCTCGACGTGGCCTGGGAAGCGGTTTTCCCCGGCCTTTTGGATCGTCAAGGTGTGCCTCGCGCCCACCTCCTCGTGGATCTGTCTCAGGAATTGCACCCCCTCGGTAGCCAGTTGCTCAGGACGGTCAATCCTTTTTAGCATCGGTGACGGTCTCGAACAATCGACTTGATTTACAGAATTGCATAAAGAATTTACGCGCTCTGCTAAACTACGCCCCATGACCACCAAACGGCCTTCGTCGTCCGCCTCGAAGCGCGTCGCTCTGATCTATGACGCCACGAGAGCCTATGACCTGAAAGTCATGACCGGTGTCGCGACTTATCTGCAGGAAGGAATCACCTGGAGCATCTATATCGAGGAGTCGGCGCTCCAGGAACAACGACTTCCCGATCTGGCTTCCTGGAGGGGGGACGGGATCATCGCCAACTTCGACGACCCTCGGGTGGTTCGCGCAGTGCGGGCCTCGAGTCTGCCCGTCGTCGCCTTCGGCAGCGGTTACGGATGGTACAAACCCGGATTCCAAATTCCGTATATCTTCACGAACAACGGCGCCATCGCCCGACTCGCGGCGGACCACCTGCTGGATCGGGGATTCCGTCGGTTTGCCTACTACGGGGGAGTCCGCAGCCGGATCAACGGATGGTCCATCGAACGCGAGTCGTCATTCTCCGAACGGGTTGGCCGGCGTGGGTACCACTGCCTGGTGTATCGCGATCGACACCCGGAGGGACGCGGCTGGACGCGTTCGCAGTCCGCTCTCGAAGGTTGGCTCGCGTCCCTCCCGAAACCGGTGGGACTGCTCGCCGAGAATGATCGGCGTGCCCGCCTGGTCCTCGAGGCCTGCCGGTCTGCCGGTCTCCGGGTTCCCGACGAACTGGCGATCCTGGGCGTCGACAACGACGAACTGCTCTGCCAGTTGACGACGCCGCTGCTCAGCAGTGTCGAGCAGGGCTCGAAGAGGATCGGGTATGAGGCCGCCGAACTTCTGGACCGTCTCATGTCGGGTGCCGGCGAGCCACCTTCGAATCTCGTGATCGACCCGGTGGGGGTCGTGGTGCGGGGTTCCACCGACATTCTGGCGGTTGAGGATCCCGACGTCGCCGAAGCGTTGCGGTTCATCGCCGAGAGGACGTCGGGCACGATCCGAACGGAAGATGTCGCGGCCGCGGTCGGTGTCTCCCGCTCCGGTCTCGATGCGCACTTCAAGCGCGCCCTCGGCCTGACGGTCAGCGCCGCGATCCGCAAACACCAGATGGACCTGACCTTCCGGCTGACCTCCAGCACAAGACTGCCCCTCAAGCAGATCGCCGCGCGGGCAGGATTCAAATCGGTGCAGCACATGACGCGACGTTTCGCCGAGACCTATGGTTGCCCACCGGCTCAGTACCGGAGGAGTCTCGGCCGGTCCGGGAGTTTGTGAGTCGAAGTGTCCGCCCTTCCACACGATCCGTTGACGCCAGGCGAAACCGTGAGGCCGTCCCTGAGATCGGGGAAATCGCCAAGGCCATCGTCTTTGGCTGATACCCGAGTGGAGAGGGTGGATTCAAGGCGTTTGAGGAACCGGGGCGTGAACGAATCGGCGCGGAAAAGCATGAGGAATTTCACACCCTGCTCCATCAACTTGAGAGAATGTACCCGGAGCGATGAGTTCCTCGCAGAGAAAGTTTGATTTCAAAGAGGGAGAGTCGAAATGCGCAACGCGAAGACAGCGATTGAAATCTTGGTGTTGGCCGGCGTTCTTGGTCTCGCCGCCTGGTTGGCGTGGCCTGCGAAAGTGATGGCCCATTGCGACACGATGAGGGGGCCAGTCGTTACCGAAGCTAAAGTGGCCTTGGAAAAGGGCGATGTAACCCCGGTGCTTAAGTGGGTTCCGAAGGAGAAGGAAGCAGAAATCCAGGCAGCGTTCGCCAAGGCGATCGTCGTTCGCGATAAGGGACCCGAAGCCAGAGAACTCGCCGACAATTACTTTCTCGAGACGCTCGTCAGGATCCATCGGGCTAGTGAAGGTGCGCCCTATAACGGCCTGAAAGACGAGCCAATCGCGCCGATTGTCCTCATGAGCGACAGCGCTCTGGCCGATGGTTCCGCAGATGAGCTGATCAAAAATCTCAGCAGCCACATGGCGGATGCCATCAGAGAGAAGCTCAAAAGGGCCGTGGAAGCAAAGAAGAGCAAGGGCAAGAGTGTCGATGCCGGCCGAGAATTTGTGGAAGCCTACGTCAGTTACACGCACTTTGTCGAAGGCATTCACGGCGCCATCATTTCGACCGGCGCTCACCACCCGGAGCAGGGCTCAACAGGACACAAGGACTGAATGCGTCACAGCCATTGGCAGTGGACCTCTCCTGGCTCTTTCCCGCCTTCGTGAGGAGTGAGACTTCCCGGACGTCCGGCAGTCCGAACGTTTGGGCCTGAACGGATCCCGGCCGGCCTTGGGGTTCCGGAGAGTTGCTGTATGCTGTGCTCTCGTTGAGGCGCACACTTCCTCGGGCAGGCGATCGAGATTCCTCTTGACAACCCCATGCAGGGCGCCTAAGCTTTCCCTTATTGAATATCGTTTTCAGTAAGGAATAGCGCTGACCCGTTATCCCGTCTGCTGCAGCGTCGGATCCGGTCGAGCCATGCCGAAGCTTTTTCGGCGTCATTCAAGGGGAAAGATGATCATGAAGCCAGGGTGGATTTGTGTCTTTGTACTTGTGTCAACCTTACCGGCCCTCGCGCAGAGCAGTGATCTCGAGAAAAGAATCAAGAACATCGAACGTCGCCTGGAAGAACTCGAGTCAGCAGCCGGGTCGGCCGGTTCCTCGCACCAGCAGGATGAAGCCGGAGGAGAAACGCCTGAAGCCACGGTCGAATTGCAGGAGCTGCGCCGCCAGGTCGAAATTCTGTCGGAGGAAGTCGAGCGGGTTCGAAGCGGGGAGCGTTCAGAGCCTCTTTCACCAGAGCGAGCACGCGCCCTCGGACTGGGACCTTCCGCCACACGCGTGTACGAAAAGGATCATGGCGTCTCGCTCGCCGGCTACGGGGAGATGCTCTACAACAACTACGCGAATGCCGATCAGGCAGGCGCCCAGGTCGATAAATCTTCGCAGCTCGATTTCCTGCGCGCCGTCCTCTATGCCGGATATCGGTTCAACGACCGGATCCTGCTCAATTCCGAGATCGAATTCGAACACGCTTCGACCGAAGACGGTGGCGAGGTCGCGGTCGAATTCGCGTATCTCGATTTTCTGGTCCATCCGAATTTCAGCCTGCGGGGAGGCCTCCTTCTGATGCCGATGGGCCTGATCAACGAATATCATGAGCCCAATGTCTATCTCGGAGCGCTTCGTCCACAGACGGAGCGGTTCATCATTCCGACAACGTGGAGCGAGGCAGGATTCGGTGCGACGGGTCATTTCGGACCGATGGATTTCAGGGCCTACGTCGTCAACGGATTCGATGCAACGGGCTTCAACGGAGAGGAAGGTCTTCGAGAAGGGAGGCAGGGCGGGGCCGAGGCAAAGGCGGAGGACTTTGCTTTCGTCGGCCGCCTCGATGTGACACCGGCGCCGGGAATTCTGGTCGGCGGCTCACTGTACGAAGGGGACGCCGGTCAAAATCAGTTTATCTTCCAGGGACGTCGGCTCAGCGTCGACACCCGGATTTTCGAATTCCACGGTCTGGCACAGCTGCGAGGCTGGGACTTGAGGGCACTCTTTGCCCGTTCCCACGTCGGAGACGCCGGAGCCCTCAACCTGGTTCGAGGCTTGAGCGGAGCCGAGGCCGTGGCGGAAAGGATGCAGGGCGGTTACGTCCAGGCCGGCTTCAATCTCCTGAATGGATTCAGCGAGTCCATGTCGCTCACACCCTACTACCGCTTCGAATCGCTCGACACTCAAAGCCAAATGCCGGCAGGATTTACAGCGGAGCCCTCGAGTGATTCCCGCTTCCACACCTTTGGCCTGGAATTCAAACCGATCTACAACGTTGTCATCAAGGGAGATTATCAGTGGACGCGCAACGAAGGCCGAACGGGACTCGACCAGTTCAACCTCGGGCTCGGCTACAGCTTCTAGAGGAAGGCGACCGATCGCCCGTTGGCGTGGAAATGTTCAACTGCGTAGTTGGCCCCCTTATCGCCATCCTGTTTGCGGTCACACTCCCCGCGATGGCCTTTGCCGGAATCCTGCCGACTCGGGAAGAGGTGCTCGCTCAAGTCTATCCGAATGCGACTGCTCGGCCCCGCCGTCTGTTCCTGACCGAATCGCAGATGGCAGCAGTGGATCGAGAGGCGGGTTCGAAGCCGCCTTCGCCTCTGGTCGCGCAGTACACGATGGTTGCCGGCGGTCGGATCATCGGGAGAGCTTACGTGGACACCCACGTCGTTCGGACCAAGAAGGAAAGTCTCCTCATTTGTCTCGATGCGCAGGGATCCGTGCGAAGGGTCGAAGCAACCGCCTTCCGGGAGCCGCCCGAATATCAGGCTTCGGACCGCTGGCTGGAACAGTACGAAGGAAAGACGGTCGAAGACGACACCCGTCTGGGTCGGGACATCCGTCCGATCGCCGGCGCCACTCTGACCAGTCGGGCCGCCACGCACGCCGTTCGTCGGATTCTGGCTCTCGATCGACTCTTGCGCAAGGAAGCCGTCGACGCGGCCGCGGCGCCTGAAGGAGGGCTGCGGTGAGCCGCCTCGAAAAGTGGTCGTTCACGGTCGCCTCGCTCACTGTCGGCCTCTCAGGTATCGCGTACTGGTATCTTGCCTATGGTCTGGTCAACGATGACCCGTTCAGCGTGATCAACCATCCTCTACAGCCCGTCGCGCTGGACATCCACGTACTGGCCGCGCCCGTGATGCTGTTTCTGGCGGGAATCCTGTTTCGTTCCCACGTCGTTGGAAAGCTGAGCAGCGGTTGCCGGCCGCGGCGGACCTCGGGGCTCTGGTTGATTGCTGTGTTCGTCCTGATGGGCGGATCGGGCTATCTTCTGCAGGTGGTGGTGAGTGACTGGCTGCGGAACGCCGTCTTCTACGTTCACCTCATCACTGGTCTGGTCTTCCTCCCGCTTTATCTTGGGCACTTTCTGAGAGGGGCCCGCGACCGATCGCGGCGTTCGGAGAGGCAGGTCTCAGAACGGACGGAGCGGGAAGCTGCATGATACGGCGACTCTGTCTTTCGCTGTCTCTCTTGGTGTTTCTCCCGGTGTCGGGGTCGTCGCCGCCAGGCGTCCCGGGAGAAGGATCGACAGTCGGCGTCCCGGCCCGGTCGTTCAGTCGCAAGGTGACCCTGATGGGAACCGAAGTCTACCTCGAGGTTCAAGACCCCGATCGCCCAAGAGCTTTTCGCCGGCTGGAGAAGATGATCGAAGTGCTCGAGTCCGAGGAACACCGCCTGAGTACCTGGCGGACCGATAGTCACCTCAGCCGGGTCAATGCTGCGCCGATCGGAGAGCCGGTATCGCTCGACCCCGAAGACTGCCGGCTGTTCGAGCAGCTGTTTTGGTGGCAGCACGAGACAGGTGGCGCCTTCGATCCCGCCGTCGGCCGCCTCGAAGAGGTCTGGGGTCTTCCAGACCATCCGTCCATCCCTTCTTCGACCTCGCTCGACGAGGCGCTTCGCCGTACGGGACTGGCCGGAATTGTGCTCGACTCGGGGACCTGTCGGGCGGTTCGACATCGCGACGTCGGGATCGACTGCGGCGGCTTCGGAAAAGGCGAGGCACTGGACCGGCTTCGGGAAACCCTGGTCCGTGAATCAAGCCCGTGGCTGGTGAGCATGGGCGGGCAATTCATGGTCTGGAAACCGGAAGGTTCGCCCCCGTGGCGGATCGCGCTCGCACATCCTCAGCGGCGGGATGAGCCCGTCCTCGAAGTGGAGATGAGAAGAGGCTCGCTCGCCGTCAGCGGGACGGTTCGAGACCAATCGGTGGATGGACGGCGAATTTCCCACATACTGAATCCAGTAACGGGCAAACCTGCCTCATTCGACGGCTCGGTTGCCGTACGGCACGAGTCTGGTTTGGTCGCCGACATCGTGTCCACGGCCCTGTACGTGATGGGTCCCGAGAAGGGTCTCGCCTGGGCGGAGCGGCGAAGCCTGTCCGCCTGCTTCCTGATCCCCAAAGGAGACGGCACGGTCGAGATCCGCGCTACCAACGCATGGCGGGGCATGTCGGTCAGTTCTGAGGTGAGTGGCACAGACCCGCCCCAGGGCTAACGTAAAATGAACCTTATTCACCCTAAAGGACATCGAAGAAGGCAAACGCAGTCCTATCGCACGGACTCAACTGCACATTATCAATTGATCAGCTCGAAGGTATGGCCAAGAAACGACGCCTTGTTGTCGGGTCTCTGCTGCTTATCCTGGCGGGAGGGATCCTCGTCTTCTTTTTGTTCAAGGACGAACTTCTTCCCGAATATTCGCCCGCTCATCGAGGTCTGTCGGTGGCCCAAGATTCGGGCTGTTTCGACTGCCATGTTCGGCTCGACGGGCGGGGATCCACCAATCCCGTCAAGGGAGGAGGGATGGATCAGATCCCCAACTTTTTCAACGAGCGTCACGAAATCGACTGGATCCGCCAGTGGATTCGAAACGGTATCAGCGATGCAGCGCAACGGCGTCGGGCGGCGAGCGGCAAGCAGTGGGATGAAGCACTGGCCATGCCTGCCTTCGGCGACAGACTGACGGACGATCAGATTGAGGATGTCGTGTCCTTCGTAGCACTGAGCCAATATGGGCAGGTCGCCAGTCGTTCGAGCGACCTGCCCGAAGGCGAGGCAATCGCCCGCCGTCACGCCTGCTATACCTGTCATGGTGAACTGGGCCAGGGAGGGGTCGAAAACCAGGATTCGCTCAAGGGATACGTCCCCGGCTTTTTTGGCAACGACTTCCGGGCCCTGACCCGGAACGGAAACCGGCAGGATATCCGAGAGTGGATCTTGGATGGTCACTCCCAGTACTTCTGGAACCTTGGTATCGCCGGACTGAATCCGGGTCGTTACTTCTCGAATCGGCAGGCGATCCAGATGCCGGCGTTCCGAGACTACATCTCGGAAGAGGAGATCGGACCACTGACCGATCATCTGCTCGAACTGAATGATCGTGGCCCTCTGGACGCGAAGTCCCTGCTCGCATTTCGACCTCTCCGCTCCCACGCGGTGACCGAGGAGAGGTCGGAAGCGGATCGAACGGCGCGGGAGACCGGATCGGGTCCGCCGGTCGGGGAGATGCCGCTGACGTTTCTCGCGGCGCGAGCGGTTCTCGAGCAGAACTGCGTGAAGTGCCACGGTCCAAGCAGGCAGAAGAGCCATTTCCGTCTGGATCGCAGGGAACTGGCCTTGCGGGGCGGCGAAATCGCGGAAGCGACTGGCAAAACCACGATCAAGGCTGGAGACGCAGCGCAGAGCCTCGTCATCCAGTATGTCACTGCGACCGAAGAGGATCCCTTCGAGGAGATCCACCCGATGCCCCCCGACGGGAATCCACGTCTCACCCCGTCGGAAATCGAGATCTTGCGCCGCTGGATCGATGGAGGCCTCACCTGGCCCGACGGCATCGAGCTGCGGCCGAACCCGCAACCTTCTGAGAGGAATAAGTGAATGAGAAGAATTCGACATCATCGCAACATCTGGCCGGTGTTGATCCTGTTCTGTCTGACCGTCCCGATTCTCGGCGCCACAAGCGACGAGGATGTTCCGGCGATCGTCGCGCACATGCGGAAGATCAATGAGAATCTCCGCAAGCTGCGCAGTCAGTACGATCAGCCCGACAAGAAGTCGGAGAACGTCGAACTCGTCGAAACGATTCGGACGCATGTCAAAGCCGCTCAGAAGCTGCAGCCCCTGAAAACTCCCAAGATTCCAGCAGATCAGAAAGAGGCCTTCCTGAAAGCCTTTCGAGCGAAGCTCGATGAAGTTCTGGATACTCTCGTTCAGCTCGAAGACGCCGAGAAGAAGGGTGACTTCCCGTCTGCCAGGGAACTCATTCTCAAGCTCAACGAACTGAAAAAGGAAGGTCATAATCGGTTTCGTAGTGAGGATTAGCCGCGCGAAGTGAACCAGCGGACCTTCTGCGACATCCAATCGTTCAAAGTCACGGCGGTCCTTCCAGGCCGCCAATTAGTTGCTTGTTTATCGTTGGAGGATAACCATGCGCTTAAAGCCGGGCCGGCTCAGATCGCGAGCCGGCGTGATTCGATCCATTGCTGCACTGAGTCTCCTTCTGCCTTTCGTCACTGCACTCCTGCTTGGATATGCCGACGGTCCCAAGCCGCAGCGGACGGGAGGTTTCGGTGAGAATACCTGCATCGAGTGCCACAAGACTTTCGAGCTCAATGCCGGAAGGCTCATGGGTGGGAAATTCGAGCTCGACGGTGTGCCGGCCCATTACGAAGCCGGTCAAACCTATCGGCTGACCGTCCGGATCTCTCAGCCGGGACAGACCCGCTGGGGGTTCGAGTTGTCGTCACGTTCCCAGCAAACAGGTGAACAAGCCGGCAGCCTCGAGCCGGTCGACGATTTCACGCAGGTGAAAGTCGCCGACACCGTCCAGTACATCGAGCACACCGAGGACGGGACGCGCGAAGGTTCGACTGACGGTCCGGTCGAATTCCACGTGGACTGGACCGCCCCCGACGTGACGGCGGGAAGCGTGATCTTCAATGCCGCCGGCAATGCCGCCGACGACAGCTGGGATCCCAAAGGGGACTACATTTATACCGCCGGAGGTTTCAGCCGGCCCGCCGGTTCGGTGCAGCCCGAGCTGAGCAAAGCGCCCGAAAGACAACCGCAACGGAGCCGCCGACTCGACACGGACAGCCGCCTGGTTCAGATGCATGTTCCCCTGGATCTGAATCGCCACGAGTCGGAAATCCATATCGAGCATCGATTCCTGCGGAGCCTGTCCGACGCGAGTTTCGGGGATGCGTTCGGCATCGACCAGGGGGCGAACATTCAGCTCGAATACGATTTCGCGCTGACGGATCGTGTGTCTGCGGGAATCGCGAGGGCCCGCTTCGATCAGATCGTGACCATGTCCGGGACCTTCGAAGTCGAAACCGACGAAGCTTCGCCCTGGCATATGTCCGTGGTCGGGGGCGTCCAGGGGGAAGGGAATTTCCATCGGCAGTACTCGCCGTTCATTGAGCTGCCGATCTCGGTCGATTTGGACCGCTTGCGGCTTTTCAGTGCTCCCCTCCTGGTCTTCAATTCGAGAAACGAGCAGGATCTCACCCTCTTCCCCGAACCGGTCAATCCGGATTCCAACAACACCTTTTCGCTCGGAGCCGGGGTGGACGTCGCATTGAATCGGAGACTCTCTCTGGCCCTCGAGGCGGTGCCCCGACTGGCCGGCTTCGGTGGATTCGGGCCACGGTATCCCTCGGTTGCCGGAGCTTTCAAGATCCGTACCTGGGGACACGTCTTTACGATCATCGTGTCGTCGAATCGGACGTTCACTCCGGCGCAGTACGCCGTCAACACGGAGCCCGGCTTGTCTCTCGGGTTCAACATCTATCGCAGGATGAGGTAGGTAAACGCCATGACGAACCGAAAGTCGGATGTCAAACAGTCAAAAGTCCGAGCTCTTCGACCGACTGAACTACATGAATGGATTTGGTAAATTCAAAACATATCGGAACACTCAGATTTAATCTTTGGAGGATTTGAACAATGAAAAAACTTGCAGCCTTACTTGTGGTCTGCTTTCTCTTGTTCATCATTCCCGCGGCAGTGACCGCGAAGAATACGGATAAGTTCAACGAGAAATTCGAGTTCACGGGAGTGAGCCTGGATGACGGCACAACGGCCGTGACGGATGGAATCATCGAGGCAGGATCAAAGAGCGTCGATCATTCGGATCTCACCGTCTGCGGGTACTACACGCCCGATTGGGACTTTCTCGGTCAATTCCAGAGCTCGGACTTCTCATCGGAGAACGCCGGAGACGTGGAGAACTTCTGCGTGCAAAACTTCGGGAACCGTCAGTAAGAGCACCTTGCGGCCTTCGGGGTTCGGGCGCCCAAATGAGGCGAAACCCGAACTCCGGATTCTGACGCAATCGATCGCAGCGTTGCATCCGAGGAAGGACTTTATCGACGATGCGGTCGCAGGAACTTCCGGCGAATCCGAAGATCGAAATGGCTCTGGCCGCTTTTGCGCTCGCCCGCCTGACCGAATGGCGGCAGGTTATGGTCGCTGAAGGTCCAGAGTCGGTAGCCGAGGAGAGGCCGGAAGGTACGTAGGGTGGGACCCTGGCGTGGACCTAATGGAGGAAACCAAGCCGATGAACTTCCTCGTCGGCGGGAACTTAGCTGGAAGAGGCCGGGGGCTCGGATGGCATACGCCCGAAAGATGAAGCGAGACTCTGCGCAGGCTCGAGATCAGCAGATGCTTCGCTGGTGCTGTCCGGTGTGCAGGACTCCCCTCGTGCGAGCGGCTGAGGACGTTCTGATTTGTCCGGTCGACTCCCTCTCGTTTCAGCGTGACGGTCTCATCTGGGATTTTCTCATTGAAAGCCGGCGTGCCTTCTACGAGCGGTTCGAGCATGAGTATCTTTGGATTCGTCATGCCGAAGGTCGGGGGAGTCTGTCGGAGGAATACTACCGGCACCTTCCCTACTCGCAGGAAACGGGTGAGATCGGCCGGCAGTGGCAGATTCGTGCGCGAAGCTACGAATGTCTGATGAAGGAGTGTCTCCCGGCGCTTAGTCTGACCGTTGGCCGGTCCCTGCGAATCCTCGACCTCGGCGCCGGCAACGGTTGGTTGTCGCATCGCTTGAGTCGAATGGGGCATCAGGTCGTCGCCGTCGATCTGCTCGACGACGAGCTCGACGGCCTGGGCGCCTGCCGGCACTACGACGCTACGTTCATCGCTGTGAGGGCGGAATTCGACGCGCTTCCTTTCGAAGAGCGCCAGTTCGACGTCGCCATCTTCAACGCTTCCCTGCATTACTCCAGTGACTACGTTCGCACGCTCTCCTCGGCGCTTCGTGCCCTCGACGCTGGTGGCACCGTGATTCTGATGGATTCTCCACTTTATCGGGATCCCCGCAGCGGTCATCGAATGGTCGAAGAGCGCCGGGATTCTTTTCAACGCCTCTACGGCTTCGCATCGGACTCCATTCCCTGTGAAAGCTTCCTGACCTACGATCGTCTTGATGAGCTCTCGACGAGGCTGGGGATCCGATGGGGGTTCCTGCACCCGAAGTACGACTGGAAATGGCGGCTGAGGCCCTTGATTGCTCGGCTCCGGCGGCAAAGAGAGCCTGCCACGTTCGCCCTGATCGTCGGCTGCCACGACCGCGGCTCGTGTTCGCAGGCAAGGCCCTGAACAATCCGTTCGGCCGCCCGTTGTTGCGGCTACGGAGAGAGAAGGATGACACGCTCGGTTAATCGCCTTATGTGGGACCAAGTAAGCCCGGCCCCAGGAACGTGGATTGCGTCCGCGACCCGGAATGTGTCCCTGGGCGCCCTCTCCACGTTGCTGGCTGTAGTCATTCTTCTCCCTCCGTTCGACATTTATCGGGTTCAGATTCCAACTGTTTGGGGGACTCTGGACCCGGTTCGAATCAGTCAGGTGGTTATTTCGATTCTCTTTGCCTCGAGTTTGTGTCACTGGCTGCTGGTGGAAAAGCGCACAATTCCCTTCGTCCTGCTCGTTCTTTCGGTCTTCGCGACCTTAGTGATGTCTCGTCTGCCCATTCGAAGTTCGACCTTCATTTCGGTGAATTTCGTTCTGCCATTCGCTGCAGTCCGTTTGCTGGCCGAAGATCGGCATGCCGGGCAATGGATGAAACAGATGCTTGTTCCGCTTCTCGCAGTGCTCGGGTCGATCGATGCTTGTGTAGGCATCGCTTTGCACTTCAATCCAAGGCTTCTGGATTTCGTGCCTTATGTCCCCTGGAGATTCGAAATGGACACGGCGTACGGTCGGACGGGCCGGCTGGGCGGACTGCAAATCCACCCGGGGGTTTTGGGCGCCTTCATGCTGGTCTTCTCGCTCCTGTTCCTGTGGAAGTTGCTGCGCGGAACGAGGTGGATCTACTTGCCGCCCCTACTGCTGTGCTTTGCAGCCCTGTTTCTGAGTTACTCTCGAAGTGCCTTGATCTTCTTTGGGGGGTTTTTCCTGGTCCTGACATTCCAAATCCTGAGGGAAAGGCCACGACTCGGAGCGGGAATGATGGCCGTCGGTTTCATAGTGATGATACTTACCTCCGGTCCGCTCTTCAGCCGGATGAGGGCTCTTCGTGACTCCAGGTCGATCTCGCACCGGGCCCTCATGTACGGATGGGCCCTCGAAAGACTCGACGGACCCGGCAGATGGCTGTTTGGACGCCGTGAGGATGTCTTCACGACGCTTCTGTGGAAGGAGCCGCCCGCCGATGGCCTCAAAGTCGTCGACAACATTTATTTGACGATCGGTGTTCAGTACGGCGTGTGTGGTCTCGCACTGCTCCTCCTGCTGATCATCCCTCCAGTGGTAAGAGAGGACGAAGAGTTGGGTGGGATCCGCTTGGGTCTGCTCGCTCTCCTGTTGGAGGGTCTGACCTTCGACATTCTGCTCTGGCAGAACGTCACCGTCATGATTGCGGTCTTTTCCGCGGTGCTCTGGGAGAAATCCGTTCTTCCTTTCTCCTGGCGCCGCAAGATCCTGGGACACCGATGAAGCTACCGGCAGACGACCTGCAGCACCACGTTCGAGGAGGGTCGGATCGATTCAGGATCCGCCCTCTCGACCGAAGCGAAACGAAGGAAGCTCCTCGCAATGTGACGTTCTCACTATCAGATACTTCCGGCTGGGGCACTCATGCCCGGCGGCTACTGGGCAGACTGGAATACTGGCGGCTGCGTTGGCATTACCTCCTCTTCGGAGTGCGACGCCAGCGGCAGGCCGTCTTCGAGCAGGTCGGGAACTACAGACTTCTGGTCCTTCCCAGTGTGATGAATCCGGTCCTCTTCAAAACGGGCGCTTTTCTGGCCCGGGCTCTGAAGCCGGCCTGGTTCTCGCAAACCGATCATCTGCTCGATCTCGGCAGCGGAACCGGCCTCGTGTCGCTCGTCACCAGTCCCTGGGTCCGTTCCGTGGTCGCTTCGGACATCAGTCCGAGGGCGGTTCGCTGCACGCGCATCAACCTTCTGCTGCACGGTCTGGAAAACCGAGTCGACGTCCGCGAAGGGGACCTCTTCGAGCCGGTGGCCGAAGATCGGTTCGAAAAGATCGTTTTTAACCCGCCCTATCTCAAGGGCGAACCCCACAGCGACTTCGAACGATCTCTCTATTCGCCCGACGTCGCCCGCAGGTTCGCCGACGGCCTCCCCGCTCATCTGGCGCCGCAAGGAACGGCCTACCTGGTTCTATCTACGAACGGAGAGGAGGTCGAATTTCTGCAGTACCTTCGTTCAGCCGATTTCATGACCGAGCGCGTCGTGGAAGAGGATCTCCTCGTCGAACGTATCCGCCTCTACTCGGTTCGTCGCAGCTCTGAACTCGAGGCACCGAAAGTCACCGTGGTGGGAGGTGGACCATGATTGCGCTCTACAACCCGGTGAGCTCTGCAGGTCGAAAGCCCGTTCTCCCTCTCTCCCTGCTGGCGCTGGGTACCATGCTCGAAGGGCGCGAGAATTACGAGATCGTCGACGGGAACCTGGTGGATGATCCGGTCTCCGCTCTCACCTCGCTGCTCGACGGACATAAACGACCGATCCTCGGCGTCACGGTGATGCCGGGGCCTCAACTCGCCGATGCCGTGCCTGTATGCAGGGAGCTGAAGCGCCGGCACCCGGCGTTGAAGATCGTCTGGGGAGGGTACTTTCCCACCCAGCACTTCGAGGCCGTACTCCGCAGCGGGCTGGTCGACCTCGTCCTCCGAGGTCACGGGGAGACCGTCTTTCCGGAAGTTGCCGCACAACTCAGCCGTGCAGAGAATCCGGAGGATCTGCCCGGGCTGGCTTACCGCCGTCCGGATCCTGCCGAGATCGTTGCCGGCCCGCCCATCACGCCGCCGGATCCCGAGGAACTTCCCGATTTCCCCTACGAGAAGTTGCCGATGGAACGGTATGTCCGAAGAACGTTCATGGGTCGGACGCTCTCTCATCACAGCAGCTACGGTTGCCCCTTTCTCTGCAATTTCTGTGCGGTCGTCAACCTGAGCAAGGGGAGGTGGAAGGCCCAGTCTGCCGAACGGACCGCAGGAACGGTCAGGAGGCTGGCGCGCGAATGGGGCGCCCAGGCCGTTGAGTTCTTCGACAACAACTTCTTTGTCGATGAGGGGCGGGTCAGGGAGTTTTCGGAGAGGGTTCGTCCGCTGAACATCCAATGGTGGGGAGAAGCCCGCATCGATACCCTGCTTCGGTTCTCCGACGACACCTGGGCCGCCATGGCGGCCGGCGGTCTCAGGATGGTATTCATGGGCGCCGAATCGGGATCCGACGAGACGCTCGGAAGAATGCACAAAGGCGGGCGGGCCACGACGGACCAGACGCTCCAGATCGCCGAGAAGACGGCTCGCTACGGAATCGTCCCGGAGTTCTCGTTCATTCTGGGCAGTCCCCCGGACCCCGAAGGCGACAGCGAGAAGACGCTTCGATTCGTTCGCAGGATCAAACAGGTGAACCCAATGAGCGAAATCATCTTCTATCTCTATACACCCGTTCCTTTCAGTGGCGGTCTCTTCGAGGAAGTCCGATCTCGCGGATTTCGCTTTCCCGAGACGCTCGACGAATGGCTGAACCCGGAATGGATGGAATTCGCCCTGCGACGGAGCCACCGGCTGCCGTGGGTCGAGCAGCGTCTGACCCGTCGCATCCGGAATTTCGAAAGAGTGATGAATGCGTATTACCCCACCAGCACGGATCCAAGGCTGACCGGGGTGCGGCGCCTGGCGCTGAGGGCGGCGAGCGCCTGGAGGTACCGCCTGAATATTCTGAATGCACCGGTGGAATTGAGTCTGCTGCAGCGACTCTTCCACTATCAGCGGCCCGAAACGAGCGGCTTCTGACCGAGAGAGTAAGCCAGGCTGCCGGCCCGTCCTTGAGCCTTTGGGCCGTTTTGATCCGGTCATGAAGAGTGAATGTCCTGCATTGGAAAGAGATGCGTCATAGAAAACGGAAAGTCGTCCTTTTCTTCCCCTCCTATTCCAGCAAGGAGGCTTCGCCTCCCCTGGCCCTGATCTCAATTGCCGCACCCCTCGTCCAGCAAGGATTCGACGTAAAGATCATCGATCAGACGGTCGAGGACGACTACGTAGGTGCGGTCCTTCGGGAAGCTCGTGACGCGCTGTGTCTCGGAATCTCGATCATCACCGGGCCGATGATCCGGGGTGCGGTGGAGGTTGGCCGAGCCGTCAAGGCGGCCTTTCCTCACCTCCCGATCGTCCTCGGCGGATGGCATCCGTCGATTCTGCCCGAGCAGACCCTGGCCGCGGACTTCGTGGACATCGTTGCCCTCAAACAGGGGGAGATGACGCTGCTCGATCTCGTGCGAGCCTTCGAGACCGGTACGGAACTCGAGAATATCCCCGGAATATTGTGGGAAAGCGAGGGTGAACCGCGCTGGAGCCGGCCACGTCAGTATCCGAAGGTGGCCGAACTGCCGAGCCGTCTGCCGGGTTACGATCTTGTCGACTACGATCTCTATGAGTCCCGGACCGGTTTGCGGTGGGTCATGTACAGCACCAGTCACGGGTGTCCCTTCAACTGCGCCTACTGCTCGAACGCGTCGGTCTATGGGCGGAATCTGGATGCGCTTCCGGTCGAACAGGTGATCGACGAAGTGACCTATCTGGTCCGCCGACACGGAATCCGGCTGCTCGGCATCATCGACGACATCTTCTTCGCCTTTATGGACCGCTGTCTGGAAATGGCGGAGGGATTTCTCCGATCCGGGCTTTCGTTCGAATGGTACATTCAGGATCGGGCGGATTCGTGGGCCCGTCTGACGCCCGAGCAGGCACGCCTGTACCGCAGGTCCGGCTTGGTGCGTGTGCATTTCGGAGCGGAGTCCGGATCGGATACGGTGCTCAAGTCCATCGAGAAGCGATCCAACGTCGAGAAGACCCTCCTTGCCGTCGAGCGCTGTACTGCGTCGGACATTCGAGCCTCCCTGGGCTTCATCCTTGGACTGCCGTCCGAAGACGAGGCGGAGTTGTTCGAGACGATCGGACTGATCGATACCCTGTACCGGCGGTACCCGAAGGCCGATTGCTACACGAATATCTTCACGCCCTACCCTGGATCACCGCTGTGGCCCGTCGCCATAAAGAAAGGGTTCAAGCCTCCGGAAAGCTTTGAAGCGTGGGCGGACTTCTATCCCCGTGTAACGCGGTTGACCTGGCTGAGTGACTCCGAACATCGGAGACTGCAGATCATCCGACAATATCTGCGCTTTGGTTACCATCAGGTCAACGTCGGAGAAAAGCGCTATTCCCGCCGGCACCGAGCGATCCTGCATGCGCTCAAGCCCTCGTCCCGACTCAGAATCCGGCATCGCTGGTTCGGGCTGCCCTGGGAGGTTGAAGGTTACTGGGGCCTGCAGCGCATCAAGAAAGGGTTCGAAATCAGTGAGAGGTTCTAGGACGCTGCAGCGGACGATCGGTGCCGCAACCGCACTGCATTCCAGGTCCGCGGCCGTCGAGAGGAGCAGGTTCGAATGGATCTGCTCCTGACGCACGGTTTCTTTCTCGGAGAAGACCCGGTCGAGCAGAAGGTGATGAAGCCTTACCCGCCTTTGGGGATTCTCTATATCTCCGCCTTCCTGAAGCGGCACGGCGTCGATGTTGAAATCTTCGATTCGACCTTCGCTGATCGTTCCGATTTCGAGAGCCTGCTTCGAAAGGAGCGACCCGGTGCCGTCGGGATCTACGCCAACATGCTGACCCGGGTGAGCGTTCTTGAATTGATCCGGGTCTGTGGGGGGCTGGGCATCCCCGTCGTCGTCGGTGGACCGGACCCGGCGAACTATGCGGAAAAGTATCTCGAATTCGGTGCCGATGTGGTCGTGATCGGCGAGGGAGAGGACACCCTGCTCGAACTGCTTCCGAAGCTGGGCCGCGGATCGGAGGATCTCGCCGATGTCCGCGGCATCGCCTTTGCCGCTGATGGCGGCATGAACCGTACGGAATCGCGGCCGCACATCCGCGATCTCGACTCCCTGCCTTTTCCCGATCGGGACGCGATCCCGATCAGCCGATACCTGAAGGCTTGGAAGGATCACCATGGTCGGGGCGCTCTTTCTCTGATCACGGCACGAGGATGTCCCTATACGTGCCGATGGTGCAGTCACAGTGTTTTCGGCTACAGCTACCGAACCCGTTCGCCCGAGAACGTCGCGGATGAAATCGAGTCGGTTCTCGGTCGGTACAAGCCCGACATGCTCTGGTACGCCGATGACGTCTTCACGATTCATCGACGGTGGCTCCTTTCCTTCCACCGTGAGCTTCAGCGTCGAGGGATCCAAGTGCCTTTCGAGACAATCAGTCGGGAGGATCGTCTCGATGAGGAGATCGTCGAGACGTTGTCATCGATGGGCTGTTACAGGCTCTGGATCGGGTCCGAAAGCGGCTCGCAAGCCGTGCTCGACGCCATGGACCGGCGCACGAGCGCCGTCCGGGTCCGAGAGATGGTCGCCTGTCTTCAGCGCCACGGCATCCGGGCCGGTATGTTTATCATGCTCGGCTATGAAGGAGAGCAGCCCGAGGACATCCAGGCGACCGTAGACCACGTCAAAAGAGCCGCTCCCGACGATCTCTTGACGACGATCGCTTATCCGATCAAAGGGACACCGTACTATGAGGCAGTGCAGAGGCGGATCAGCTCCCCGGCGCCCTGGCATCGGACGAGCGACCGAAGACTTACGGTCCGAGGACGAGCATCGCGACGCTACTACGACTTCGCCAATCGATGGCTCGTCTCCGAGCATCGCCGCGTCCGGCTGGAACAGAGACGACTTCGAGGAGGGCTGAAGTATCTGCAGGCCTGGGGGAGCAGCGGCTTGGGCAGGCTCGGGATGTGGTGGACGAGGAACGAACGGGAACGGGGATTCAATAACGAGCAAGATCGCAGGAATTGAATCGCGCCTTCAGCGCTGGGATCCGCCTTGTGCCCGGTTAACCTGGGCCGAATGGCCCAGGCTCTGGGATGATGCGACGCCTTTGGCGTCTTCAATCCCGACCTGCACAGAAACGGAGACGCCAACGGCAACGGCGCGCATCCGAGACGCCAACGGCGTCGTATCATCCGTGAGCTTTGGGCAACGGCCAAAGTATCGAACGACAAACCGACGAGAAAGCGCTGTAGGCGCGATTCATTTCCCGATGTCCATTTACATTTCAAATGGCAGAGGGGATAAGCCGGATTCTCTGTCAGTCCCAGTCAACTCGGAAAGCTGGTCGCCTACATCGACAATCAGGTAGAGTACCACCGGCACGAGATTTTCGAGGACGAATACCGGCGTCTGCTCCGCCTGCACGAAGTCGACTTCGATGAACGATGGGTCTGGGACTGACGCTCGCCGGAAATTGAATCGCGCTTTCAGCGCTCGACTCTCTCGTTTCGGTTACGAGTTCCCGAAGCCCGAAACCAGTGGCGTGACAACTTCGGACCAGGGCTTGACAGCTAACCCGCTAGCTCTCGATACAACTCCATGGTTTCGAGGGCCGCCTTCTTCCAGGAAAACCGTCGTGCCTGCTCGAGCGAGCGACGGGATAGCTCGCATCGCAGGCCTTCCGATTCCATCAACCTCCGGAGCGCTTCTTCGATCGAATCGATGCTGTGCGGATCGACGACCTCCGCCGCATCGCCGGCGACTTCGACCAGAGCGGGGCAGTTCGCGACGACGACCGGAGCGCCGCAGGCCATCGCCTCGACGACGGGCAATCCGAAGCCCTCGTACAGGGAAGGATAGACGAAGAATTCGCAAAGGTTGTACAACACGGGGAGGTCGGAAGACGGCACGTATCCGGTCAACACGACCTGTTCCTGAAGGTGCCGTTCTTCGATGAATCGAAGGATCTCCTTGAAGTGCCATCCCAGTCTGCCGACACACACGAGTTGACGTTTCAATCTGCGGTCCCGACCGAGCCTCAGGCATGCCTCGATCAGGCGCCTCAGGTTCTTGCGCGGCTCGATGGTCCCCACAGTCAGGAGGAAGCGCTCGGCCAGCCCATAGCGTCGGCGAACCTCCTCGGACAACGGTCCCGGTTCGAGCTTTCGGAACGCTGGAGCGGCGCCGTTGTGAATCACCCGTATCTTCTCCCTGGGAATGCCGAGGAGCCGCTCGGTGTCGGCGCGGGACGATTCCGAGACCGTGATGACGGCGTCCGCCCTCCGCGCGGCAAGCTCGGTCAACGGTCGCAACAGCACGCGACGCAGAGGATGCATCCTTGGGTACAGTCGCAGTGTCATGTCATGGATCGTGATCACGTACGGTGCGACCTTCCGAATCGGCGTCACTGAGTTGGTAAAGTGTGCGACGCTGGGGACCAATCGCCTCATCATCGTCGGTGCGACCAGCTGCAACCACAAGGTGCGGGGACATCCCCGGCCTCTGACCCGAGTCCGGAGATCTCCCGGCAGCGGACGAGAGGTGACGATTTCTCGATGTGAAATCACATCGAGATCCCGGCAAAAGTCGTCGGCCAGCGACAGGAGGAGATTCTCCGTGTAGAAGCCGACTCCGGTCTTCTCAGAGGTGAGAGTCGAGCCGTCAAATGCGATTCGCATTCGCGTTGCTTTCGCCCTGAGCACACGCCGCCAGCAGGCCCAGGGTCAACCAGAAGATGACATAGGTCGGGGTGAACGGGAGGAAGTAGTCCACCAGCCCATGCACCAGGAAAGCCAGTACCGCCAGACTGACTCCGAGGGAGAGTCCGTCGCCCGATTTCCGCCCAGGCAGCAGCAAGTCGAAGCAGAGGCTCAGACAAGACCACACGAAAAGGGCAAAGGGGACGGCACCGACGATCCCCATGCTGACCAGAATCTCGAAGTACAGGCTGTTCGTGTGGGTGTGTTCGTCCCATCGCTCGAAACCAAGGTACTGGCCGTAGACATGCTGGAAATTCCCGGGGCCGATGCCGAGGATCGGGTGAGAAAGGATGATTCGCGAGGCGACTTTCCAGAGGGATATCCGGCTTACTTTGAAGATCGGGTCCGGTAATGATGTCTTCTCGACGTGGGAGGCGGCGGCGCCGTCACCCGCCACCGTCACGAGTCTGGTCGGCAGTTCGGATCCCATTGCACTGAACCAGAACTGATGCTCTTTGAGGACGTCGAAAGCAAGGCGATACTGGCCGGGCTCGGACGGAGCCCGCACGTGAACCGGGAGGCGAACACTTTCCCCCGGGGCGACCGGTCCGGGAAAGGAGGTTCTCAGGCCGTCCAGCTGTTCGACAACGTCCTCGTTGGGCGCCAGCCAGTGATAGGAAACGTAGAAGCCCTCGTTCGAGTCCCACGTGGCTACACCCCGGTTCTCGGCAAGAACTTCAACCGTCGCTTCGCCGTTCGTTCGAAAGCCGGGCTGACTCAGGACCGTCAATCTGGCCCGATACCACTGGCGCTGATCCGAGTCCTTGAGCCTCATCGTAAGGCCCGGGCTGGCTCCGAGGTTGACGAACGCGAGCAGGCCGACCATGCAGAGAACGGCCCCCAACCAGGCAAACGGTCGACTGAAGCCCTGCTTTGTCCAAATGTAGATCAGTCCTCCTGCCGCGAGGAGGAAGAGCAATACGAGGCCGGAACGGGTCAAGGTGCCGAGGAGTCCCTCTGCAACAATCATGAGGGCAAGAAACGTGAGGACGGAAGACACGTGCCTTTTTCGAGACACGAGATCGATCAGCAGACCGATTCCCAACGCAAAGACCATCTCGAGGTACATCGCAGCAATGGTCGGATATTGCAGGGTGGAACTCGCTCGGATCCAGCCGCCGACCTGAAACGGCGCCTTCTTGAAAGGGCCGAGAAGGGAATCGACAAATCCGACGCCGAAGAACTCCAGAACCCCGAGGCAGGCCACGACGATGCCTCCAAGGAACACGGCGAACACGAATCGCCTTTGGCGGCTGCTTTCCTTCAGGTCGTTGAAGGCGACGATGAACAGGATCACCCCAACGGCCACCCGTGCCGACTGACGCAATGCTTCACCCTTCAGAGGGGCGAATAGCGAGGCGAGGACAAAGGCTCCCGCCAGAAGTACGGCCGGCCATGTGACTTTCGATCGGAAGCGCCAGGAAGACCCGTTCAAAATGAATCCCAGCAGTACGCATGCCAATACGAAAAGGATCAGGATTTCGACCGAACTCACTCGGAATATGAGAAAGGAGGGCGGATCGATCTGTTCG
This sequence comes from uncultured Acidobacteriota bacterium, assembly GCA_963823995.1. Taxonomy (GTDB): domain Bacteria; phylum Acidobacteriota; class UBA6911; order RPQK01; family JAPXNP01; genus JARRKC01. The sequence goes on along the minus strand of CAWGNQ010000005.1, from coordinate 57,362 downwards.
AAAGGAGCCGCGGCTGCGAGTAAAAGGAGTCCGCCGAGACGAATGGAGTTCGTCCATCGAACAGCCACAGATCTCGATTCGGCCAGATCGGGAGATCGCATATTTCAAGGTGGAAGCGTTGTGCCTAACAGGTTACCTGTTCCCGACCTGTACGTTAAGTCACAGACCCGCGTGATGTGGCGTCTCCAACATTGCCAAGCGTCGAATCGATAGAATATGCTGAGTGTAACGCACGGCGCATCGAACCTGTTTCGATGACTCCCGATTCAACTGATGTCACGACTCTGGAAGGTTGGAGGACTGGTTGCCTACAAGGCCTTGTCGGAGTGCGTCTCCAAGCTGGCAACGTTCTTCATCCTGCTGCTCGCCGCCAGATTTCTTCCGGCCGAGGCTTTTGGAATTCTTTCCCTGGGCTTTCTCAGTGGTTGGCTGCTCGGCGTTGCCAGTGACTTTGGCTTGCAGATCTACCTGGCCCGGGAAGTGTCTCACCTTCAGGGAGCGGGCCCGTCTCTATTCTGGCCTCTCTTTCGATGGCGCCTCGGCGCGGCCCTTCTCGGTCTGGGCATCCTCTCTGCCTGCTCGATCCTGTTCGACTGGCCCGGCGAAACCGCTGCATTCCTTCTGGTGACCGCGGCTCAGCTCGAGGCGGCGGTCACGGAGTTCGTCTTCCACTATTTCCGCGGCCTGGAGCGAAGCGAAGTGGAGTCGTCCCTTCAGCTCGCGATTCGGCCGACCACGGTTGCCGCCGTGGGGGCCGGACTGATCATTCATCCGGGATTGCTCACTGTCGGGCTGATCCTCTGCACCGTATCGACGCTGGGTCTGGTCGCGACGCTGATCGTAAGTCGCGGACTGGACCTCGGGTCCGCCCGTAGTGCGCCGGAGGTACAGCCGCCGCGGCTTGGCGATTCCTTTCGGGAAATTGCTCCGATCGGCTTCGGAATCCTGTTCTCCGGTCTCTATTTTCGGGTTGACCTGTACCTGGTCGAAGCCTGGGTGGGGCTCCAGGCGGTCGGACTCTATAACGCGGTCTATCGGCTGGTGGACGCTCTGCGACTCGTGCCCGCCGCCGTTCTGGCCGTCGTCTTTCCGCGTTTGTGTAGAGAAACGTCGACCCGAACGCTCGTACGGGTGGCCGTTCCGCTTCTGGTGGCAGCCGCGGGACTGCTGTTGCTGCTCGAGTGGCAGGCCGAGACGGTCGTACGTCTGACCTTCGGCTCCCGCTATCTCGCGGCGGTACCCGCCTTTCGAATCCTTCTCCTCGCTGTTCCCCTGCTCTATATGAACTACCTGTTGACCCACCAGTTGATTGCATGGGGACGGCAATGGAACTTTGCCGTCAATTGCGGTCTGGGTCTCATGATGAATCTCCTGCTCAACCTGTGGCTGATTCCAGCCCTGGGTATGACAGGGGCAGCCTGGTCGACCGTCTTGACCGAGCTGTTTCTGGCAGCAGCTTGGGTCGTGATCCTGGTCCGGTGTCAGATCGGGCTCGATGCGGCCAGTTCGACGGCGGAAGTGGGTCATGTCGGTACGTAGCGTCTCGAAGCCGATATCGGCTCCTTCCGATCGGGAACTGGCGGTGGCGGCGGCCATCCTCTATTCGTCTCTTTTCGACTATCCTCTCTCGGAGAAAGAGATCCGGCAGAACCTGCTCTTTTTCCCAACGAATGGGGTTTCCGTCGCCGAAACTTACGCCGGCAGCCCATGGCTCCAGGAGAGGTTCTCGCTTCGGGAGGGGTTCTACGTCCCGATCGGCCGCGAGGACTGGATCCGACTGCGAGAACAGCGTCGCCGGTCCAGTCTTGATCTGCTTGCGAGTCACCGGAGGCTCCTGGGGGCGATCTGCTCGCTCCCTTTTACTCGGCTCGTAGCGCTTTCGGGCAGCATTTCTCACCTGAACGCCGCACCCGGCGGAGATCTCGACCTGATGATCATCACCGAAGGCAACCATGTCTGGAGCGTCGCCGTCGCGGCCATTCTCCTGGCTCGTGGCTTTCAGCAGAGAAGGACGATCTGCGTCAACTATCTCTCGAGCGGGGACAGACTGAAGGTCAGGGATCGAGATCTGTTCAGCGCGAGCCAGATGATCCATCTTCGTCCTCTCATCGATTCGGGCTTCCTCGAGCGGTTCCTGGAAGCCAATCCCTTCATCCGGGAATTCTTTCCCGAGGCTCGGGAGCAGGACCCTGTACTGGTGATGAACCGGAGGCTCTTGCCGAAACTCCTCAAACGCGGCCTCGAGATCATCTTCAAGCCGGGCCCCGGACAGCTCGTGGAGTGGATTTGCCGGCAGGCGTATTCGCGATACCTTCTGTCACGGTCGCCGAAGTGGAAGACCGCCGAACAGGTCACGCTGGAAAGGGATCGTCTGAAGCTCCACAGCCAGAGCCATCGACACCGGATCCTTCGGAAATTCGAGGAAGTACTGATCCGAGAGGTGGGCGAGCCGGACTGTTGGAGGCTCATTCGAAGAGTCCGGACGGCCACGGGGCGTTCAGGCACTTCGGAGCCGACGTAGCTTCAGTCGGTCGAAAGGAAGCGTTACCGCGCGCATCATGTGGCGCCAGCTGTCGGGAGACTGCAACTTTGATCGCCTCCAGGCCTTTCTGGCACGAAATTCCCGGTGCAGAACCGTGTGCAGCTGGCGGTAAAACTCCTGTGGATAGGGGGCCCGATAGAGCGGGGCCAGATCATCGCTGTCGACCCAGTTCTGCTTGGCGCCGAGCTCGGCTTTCACTCGCTCATAAAACGGAGTCCCGGGAAGGGGATAGGAGACCGAGACTCCGACGTCATCCGGCAGGTTGTCCCAGATCATGCGCATGGTTCGTCGTATGTCGCTCCAGTCCTCACCAGGATAGCCGAACTGAATGAAGTAGCCGACCTTGATTCCTTCGCGCCTGAGATAGGTGGTGGCACGGTAAGTGTCCTCGACTTTCGTCCCCTTCTCCATGGCATCGAGGATCTTTTGAGAGCCGGACTCCGCGCCGATCCAAACGGTTTCGCATCCGGCACGGGCGAGTGACTGCGCTCTCGAGGCATCGACGAGATCGGCGCGCAGCAGACACTTGAATGGCGTCTGGAGCCGGCGTGCGCAGACGAGTTTCGAAAAGCGCTCGATCCAGCCCTTTTTCAGCCCGAAAATGTCGTCCGCGAACCAGATGTGATCCGGCTCGAAGCGCCGCTTCAACTCGGCCAGTTCCTCGACGACATTCTCCGGGCTGCGCGAGAAGTAGCGCTGTCCCCAGATCGGTTTCGCGCACCAGTTGCAGTGATAGGGGCAGCCTCGTGTCGTCGCCATGTTCATGGAGAAGGATCCGTGTCGGGACCGCCAGATCCGCCGGTAGCGGTCCATGTCGACGAGGTCCCAGGCAGGGAAGGGCATTTGATCCAAGTCGCGCATAGGAGGCCTGCTGTGGGCAAGTGTAGGATGCGAACGGGTAATGACTCCGTCGATGGGTTCGTTGGGCAGGCCGTCCGGGAAACCGGAATTCAAAAGCTCGAGGAGTGAGGCCTCTCCCTCCCCGATTAAGACCGCATCGGCTCCGGCGTCGAGATAGCTTTGGTAACGGTCGCTGGCATCCGATCCGGCTACGACCACCGGACACCCTGCCGCTCTTGCAGCCCCGATCATCTCAAAGGCGGCCTGACGCATCCTCGACAGACACATCTTGCTGAGGTAGTTGAAGCTGTCTTCGAAGAGGACCGCTGCATCGGGTCTTTCGTCGCGCAGCTTCCGTTCCCAGTCGCGGGTCGATTCGGCGAGCATGGCATCGAACAAAGAGACGCCAAAGCCGTGTTCGCGAAGGTAACTCGCAGCATACAACGACCCGAGCGGAGGGTAGGGTCTCATGGCGTCCCACAACTTGGGGTCGAAGCGAAGAAAGTACGCCTGTCCCAACAGGATCCGTTTTTGTCCATTCTTCATCATCGTTTCTCCGCATCGACCGGGTGGGGCTTGGCCCGTGATCCGCATTCAACAAGGAGCCGGTGCAATTCCGACGCAGCAGGATCTTGACGAATGCCTTCTTTACAGAGACGAACGGCGCGCTCGACGAAGCCGAAGTCCAGGTCGAGACGAGCTTCCAGGTAGTATGCGCGCCAATCGTTCGGCTGAATCGATTGCGCCCTCCGGAAGAAGCGAAGGGCTCCGAAGTAATCCCGCTTCGCGGCCCGCAGCCTGCCCAGTGCCACGAGTGTGTCCGCGTCGTCGGGGTCGAGGGCGAGAGCACGCCTCCAGAGGTCGCGTGCCCGCTCGATACGCCCTGCGGCAAAATAGACCGCACCGAGGGACCGGTAGGCCATCGGCTGGGACCCATCCAGCTCGACGGCCCGCTCGAGATAGGCAGCAGACTCGGAGGGTGATTGCTTCATCAGGAGAACGCCCAGATTGAAATTCGGTCGGTACTTCAGGGGAGACTTCCTGGCCGTATCGCGCCAAAGTGTTTCGGGCGACGCCCAATCCCGGAGTCGGACCTGCGTCGCCCAAACGTCATAGCCGATCGGGCTCAGCACGGCGACGGTCAGTACTGCGCTGAGTGCCGGCCTGAAGGGTGACGTCAGGCGCGACAGGCGTTCGGAGGCATGGCGGAAGACCAGTGCGACCAGACCGGCCCAACCGACCATCGAACCATAGAGACGGTGCTCGAACATGAGATCCTGACTCGGTACGATGCTCGATGTCGGAAGCAACAGGATGACGAAGACCCCACAAAAGAACACGGCGAGCGGAGTTCGCCTTCGGAGTGTCAGCAGGATCGAGACGAAGAGAAGGCTGCCACCGGCGGCACACCACCAGGCCGCGCCCGGCCATGAGGTGACCGCGGGAACGGTATGATCCAGATTCAATGGAACCAGATGGAAGACGAGCGCCGCATACCGCCACCAGACATCGACCTCGTTAACGAGGTATAGAAAAGCTTTCGTCGGTGATCCACTCAGGGTCGTTTCTCCCACCCAGCCCCAGTAGAGGAGATGGAGAGCGAGTCCCAGTCCCATTCCACCGAGACACGCCTTCAGGAACCGATCGAGTTTCCATTTCCCCCGGGTCACGCCCTCGCTCAGCCAGAAAACCAGGGGGAACACGAGTGCAGACTCTTTGCAGGCTATCGCAGCGACCCAGGCTACCGCCGATAAGCCGCGTCGTTCCTGCAGATAGAGAATCCAGGCAAGCACCCCGAATCCGACCGACATGAGCGTGCTGCGCTGGTAGATATAGAAGACCGCTTCGCTTTGTACCGGATGGAGTGCGAATACGGTCGCACCCAGCATCGCTCCAAGGCGGTTCCATCGCGGTGCCTTCGTCGGATCTCGACGATCGAGAAGACGGGTAAGCAAGAGGAAGACGAGGCCGGCGTTGAGGGCGTGAATGAAGACGTTCGCCGCATGCCATGGCATGGGATCATGTCCGCTGAGACGGGACTGAATCATGAAGCTGAGCCAGGTCAGGAACCGCGGCACCGGCGGGAAGAGGAAGGCCCGAGGACGGCCCAGGCGAACGTTGTCGTCCCGGAGAATCAGGGCATCGTCCCACTGAAACGGCAGATGAACAGCACCGAAGTGCACGAGTACGGCGGCAACGAATACGAGTGAAAAGCCCGCTATTGTGAGGTGTTCCAGTGAAAGAAGCCGTTTTGTCCGAATTGTGGGCGACCCGCCTTCCGAACCTCGCAACGGGGCACCGACGGTCCGGCTCATCGATCCGGAGGCTTCCTCCGAGGTCGGTTGACCGTCGAATCCGTCAGAACAACGATCGTTTCGAAGTAATGGAGACAGTCGCACTTTTCAATCGGGGCCTGTCCTGTAGTGGTCTCGCGACCTTTGGTTTGCCACCGTGGACGGGCCGGCAGCCCGTCCGACTCAGCAGGCCGGCAGCCTGGATTACCAGGTCGAGCTCACCGATTCATGGAGAAGCTTCTGATCTCCTGACCGGACGAATCGGCCAGGCGGACATCGATCCGCGTTGAGGAAGCTCCCAGCCCGGCTGCAATCCGGTGGACGAAGATACTCTGCCTCGGATTCAGTTGCTTGTGATATTCACCGATCAGGCTGTCTCCATCCCACACTCGATAGTCAACACTGCCCGGCCGAGGAGTCATTCCTTCGGTCACCAATGCAATCTGCAAGGCCCCGCTCGAGAGGAGCGACAGACTGCTCGTGGCGACAGCGGCGGTCGGAATACCCGCGGTCACCGGAAAGGTCGTCAGAGTCGTCACTCCGTCGGGGAACGGTTGCACGGGGGCCTTCTGCCTCAGCGTCACCGCCGCGACGTCCGAGCTATGCACCGTCAGAACCCCCTGCATTTCCTGCGCCATGCTGACGACCTGCGGGTCTCCCCCGAAAAACTGGTTGACGAATTTGGCCTGCTTCTCGCCGGAGGCGAGGGGGACGTCCGTGGTCGCGATCTGGTTGAAACTCGTGTCGTACAGCGTCAGGACGACATCCTCCATTCCGCTCTGACCGGTGGGAGGGCGCAGCATGGCCAGACCCGTGTCTGTTCGGCCCAGAGAATCCACGGAAACGGTGAAATCACCGACGGCGACCGACGCCGGAACTCCCGCCTCGAACAGAGTGACTCCCGAGGGAACATCCGTTCCCGTAAAGACGGCCGTGCCTCCAAGACCTTCCACCGAGCTCGTGATCCTGGCATAGCCGACCTGCAACGCTCCGGTTCCGGAAGTCTTCAGCGATCTCGATTCTCCGCTGATCATGTTGAACGTAAATTCTGAATTCGCTCCAAGATCTCCCAGAGTCACCGTCATCGGTGCGCCGCTCGAGTCGAAGAATTCGATCGTTACACTGGTGTCGGCACCGGTCTGGACGAGGACTATTTCCGTCAAAATACTCAGATCCCCGGAAGCACCGTCGCCGACCTGGGGAAAGTAAAAGACCTGTTGTCCAAATGCCGGAGTCAGACACACTACCACCAACGAAAGAAACGTGAGAAGAGTTTTCATGATTAACATCGAGCTTAGCTCGTCGGCAGGTTGAAAAGCAAGGTTGGAACCGCCGGAAAGACAGTCACTTCCAACATCGAAGAAGCTTCGAAAATCGCATCAAATCAGGATGACTCGATACCCAACGAGAAATCCTGCGCTCCTGTGTTCTGTTCACCAGCCGACAAGTTTGATTGCCGGGCTGAACCTTATCCAATAGAATGCCAATCTATGATCGCAATAGCGTCAGAATCGGTCTCTTGGAAGACGTATCCGTTGGGGGGATCACCGGCATCGGTTTGACTGACTCACCTCATGATACGGGGAAGGCCTCCGGTCGCTTTCATAGCTCCGACTCGACCTCGATGGCGGTCCGGGGCGGACGCTCAAAATCTCATCCGGAAAGGCTGCTCGAGATTGAGCCGGCTGAAAATTGCAGTACTGCACGACTGGATTTTGAACTGGAGAGGTGCCGAGCATCTCCTGCTGGCATTCAGCCGTCTGCTTCCGAAATGCTCCGTTTACACTCTTTTCTTTCGTCCAAAGTCCACACACCCAGATCTTCGTAACCTTGCGGTCAACACGTCCTGGTTTAGTAAGTTGCCATACGTGGAAAGATACTATCGCTATCTGCTTCCACTTCTTCCTTCCGCCGCCGGGACGTTGAGTGTAAAGGACGCCGATCTCTTGATCAGCATCCATCATTCAGTTGCGAAAGGAATTCCACATCGGAGAGGGATCCCCCATATCTGCTATTGCCTGACTCCGATGAGATATCTGTGGGAGCCGTCGGTATATGGACCGCAAGTCGATGCATCATGGCAGGGGACGGATGCTGCGGATGTTAAGTTCGGTATCTGAAACGATGGGATCTGCGGTCCAACGAGGGCGTAACTCATTTCGTGGCCATCTCCCATACCGTTCAGGAACGCATCAGGAAGTTTTATGGTCGCAGCTCCGAAGTCATCTATCCCGGGGTCGACACGGACTTCTTTCGACCGGATTCTCGCAATAGAGGGACCTTCTATCTAATCGTTTCGGCCCTCGTTCCCCAGAAGCGAATCGAGCTGGCCGTCGATGCGTTTTCACGGCTCAACAAGCCCCTCATCGTCGCCGGGGACGGTCCACTCAGACAGAGTCTTCAGAAGCGAAGCGGGCAGACCGTTACCTTTCTCGGGCAGGTTTCGGATGCGAAGGTTCGAGACCTGTACCAGGAAGCCAGAGCTCTGGTCTTTCCGGGACTCGAGGACTTCGGTCTCGTCCCGGTGGAAGCGCAGTCCTGCGGCTGCCCGGTGATTGCACTGGGACAGGGCGGTGCTGCGGAAACGGTTCAGGACGGCATCGGTGGAATTCTCTTCCCTGAGCCCGAAGTCGACTCGCTCATTCGGGCGTTGGAGCGCTTCGAACGCCGGAAGTTCCACTGGGAAGCGGTGAGGGGTGGCGCCGAGCGATTTTCTCTGGCACGATTTCATTACAATTGGCAGCGGTATCTTGGAACCGTTACAGCCCCTGGACATTCGGTGGAGCAATGCACAGAGACTCCGGTGCACGAAACGGCGGATCGTCGCGCGGCCTGCTCCGGGATCTTCTGATCATCATCGGAGTCGGGTTGGCCTTCCGGTTGCTGCTGCTTGGTCTTTACCCTGTACCCTACGGTGAGGATGCCTTCGGCCGTCTGTTCTTCAAGGATCACCTGTTTCTGAGTCATTGGCTCCCATTGACGCAGGGGATCATTGTCCTATTGTCGCGTTTCGGTGCCGGCATCTTCGAGATCAGACTCCTATTCGCAGTGATCGCCGCGCTTGCGGGAGGAGCCTTCGGCTTCTACCTCCATCAATTCTTGAGCCGACCCGCTGCTCTGTTCGGGGCCCTCCTTTTTACGTTGTCTCCGCTGTATACAATCCTTTCGCTGATGCCCTATCAGGAACTCCCGTTCCTTGGCTTGTTGTTCGCCGCTTTGGGTCTGGCGGGAAGAGAACCAGGTTTACGCAGCCGGCGGATCGTTGCGGCGTCGATCCTCTTCGGACTGGCGTGCCTGACGCGATACGAGAGCTGGTTTCTGATCCCATTTCTCTTTGTGTGGACCACCTTCCGATCAAGAGATGTCAGCCTCGGCGCCCGGCTGATCCGTTCGGGAATTCTCTGGGGGTGGTCCCCCATGTTTTGGCTCCTCGTGAGTCGACTCGCTTTCGGTTCCTGGGACGGCTTTCTTTTCCAGACCGCCGACTCCGCCTTTTATGCCGCCCGGTCCTGGCCGGAACCCGTCTGGATGATCCGCTACTCAGTTCGGATCCTATACTGGGTGGGTCTGTTCGGCTCGCCTCTGGTCGCTTTAAGCCTGCTGGGCGCCTGGCGGATCTCGAGAAGGCCCTGGCGAATACCCGCGCCTCTTCTTCTCGGACTTGGGCAGACGGCTCTCGCGCTGATCTTCTATGTTGTCGTGTTGGGGCGTGACCAGGATACGGTCTTCCGCTTCTCAGCTCTGCCGATTGCCGCTGCGATCACCCTTTCCGCCGTTGGCTTCGAAGCATTTAGGAAGAAGCTCCCGGTGCTCGCAGATTTCCGGGGTGCCCTGGCGGCCACAATTCCGGTCTTCGGTTTGCTCGCAGTCTACTCAACCGTCCCGATTGCACGGCTCAATCAAGACTCGATCTACAGGGATCCGTATCGAGTCGCCCGGTTTCTGGCTCCCGGTCTCGATCGCCACCAGACCGCACTGGTCGTCGCCGACCGTGCCCGAGACTTCAGCGATGCCGCTCCGATTCAGTATCAGCGAATCGTGGCTCAGACGGAGGGTGCGACGGAGACGGTGTTCTCGTCCGGCAACCTCGAATCGAGCGACGACTCGGAGCTGCTCGACTTCGCCCGTCGAAAGCAAGTGAGGTACCTGGTCCTGTTTCGATTCGATCCCTGGCTGGAATCCGACCGTTTCTATTCGAAGGTCGCGCTCGATCGTGCGGAACTGGTCTTCGAGACCGAGACGGCCCGGGTCTTTCGAATCGACAAATGGCCGTGTCGTCCGACGGCGGACATACGAAGGGCTGATGAGGGGCATTACTAGGAGATCCGCAATACTACTGGGAGGCTTTGTTCTGGCGGGCTTTGTCCTCCGGATATGGAATATAGGCGACCTCGGACTGACTCATTTCGACGAGGGCTCCTACGCCCTCTCTGGGGAGTGGATTGCCAGTGGGGGCGCTTTTGGCCATCCGTTGGAAGCCGGTCACTCTCCGCCCCTGTACCCCTTCCTCGTCGCGGCGGGCTTTTTCCTGTTCGGCTTCAGCGATGCCGTCGCCATCGGCGTTTCCGCGCTGGCAGGAGCCGCCACAGTCGGGCTTGTTTACTGGATCGGGTATCGCTGGTTCGGGGAAAAGGCAGGTGTTGCGGCGGCCCTCCTTCTCTTGCTTTCGGAATACCACCTCGTCTACTCCCGAATGGCTTTGACGGATGCCACATTCACTTTCTTCTTCTGGCTGGCTGTGGCTCTCATCGTGCGGAGTCTGACCACTCCGAGCGTCGGAGGCGCAATCCTGGCCGGCATCGCCACGGGCCTCTGCTGGAACGTGAAATACGACGGGTTTCTTCCTCTTGTCGCAGCGTCAGCCTGGCTGCTGGTTTGGTCGGTCAGGGCAGAAGAGGGGATGTTGTCGAGCCTTCGCCGCCTCATTCCGCCCTATCTCCTGGCGTGTCTAACGGCGGCCGTCCTCTACCTGCCCTGGGTCGTTTATGTCCAGCGGACGGTCGGGTATGCATCCGTACTCGAAGGACAGCTCGATCATGTCGGTCGCCTCGCCCCGTTTTCGACCGGCACGCCGATGGTCCTTGCCTATTACCTGAGCCACTGGGTCGCGCCGCCCGTCCTCGTGTTGGGGGGCATCGGATTCTGGTTCGGCGTCCGGCGCAGGAATCCCATGGGGCTGATGGTGGCGGTGATCCTGATTGTTCTTCCTGCGGCGTGTTCTTTCTATTTTGCTTTTCCCCGCCTGCTGTTGCCCTTGATACCGGCTGTTTGCCTTTCAGCGGGATGGGCTCTCGAGTCTGTGGTGTGGCGGGTCCACCGACCGTGGCGGCCGGCTGTCTGGGGCAGCGTCCTCGTGCTCGTCCTGATTTGGAGTGCGGCGCGGAGTGCCCCGATCCTCGAGCTGAAGACCGACGGATATCGCCAGGCCTGCAGACTCCTCTGCCGTCCCCGGGTCACGGTGATCTCACAGATGAGCAAATGCGCGTACTTCTACTTGAGCCGTTGTGAGGTGTCGGCCGAAATGCGGAATACCCCGACCGGCGAGCTTGACCGGCTGATTCGGACCTCACTCGATATCCGCTTCGCGATCGACCCCATCATCCACAGGTTGTCCGAAGAACAGAAGTGGTTCAACGATCTCCGGCCTCGACTCGTTCTGGTCGATCGCGTACCGCTGAAGTTCTTCGCGCCCGTTTACTTCCAGGGGATCGACCCTCGGGTCCTGGACCGGCTTCCATTGTCGGTCGCACCCTTCAGACCCGGACAGGATTGGGTCGAGATCTATCGGCTGCGGGAACCGGAGGCGCCACACCAGGCAGTCGTGTCAAAGGGGGACTGATCGAGCGGGAGACGTCAATGGTGTCGTTTCGTTCCAAGAGCTCTGGGCAACACCCAAAGCCGAGGCCCGCCCGCAAACGGAAGCGCGATCCGTTTTCCCTGTCCATTCCAAACTCAGTTCCAGTATTTCCTCGCCACAGCGAGACCCTGTCGAGCCTGATGCTTGACTTCCCTCCACCAGCGAATCGACGGAGTGGTGGACGGCTTGAGCCTCCTCGCGACGTAGCGGGGTCGGAAGTAGAACTCTCGAACGGCTCTCCGACGCATCCGGGCAATCTCCGCTCTCGAGAGGACCTGGGACGGCATGGCTACGAATGAGCCGGACTGGTCCATGATTTCCAACTCCTCACTGATCAGGCCGAGTTGCATGGCCTTTTCTCGCAAGCCGGTTCCCATCCGTGGCACGGCAACGTTGAACGACGCAAAATCGGGATCGATCTGCTTCAGGAAAGCCAGTGTGTCCCGGAACGTCGACTCCGTTTCCTCCGGAAGGCCGATCAAGACCGTAGCGACGGTTTTGAGTCCGATCTCCCTGCACAGCTGAAAGCCCCTGCCGATGTCTTCGAGGGTCATGTCTTTCCGGGCCGCGTCGAGGATCCGTTGACTCCCACTTTCCAGTCCCAGGATCAGGGTATGGCAGCCGGCCGACTTCATCAGACCGAGCAGTGCAGGATCCAGGATGTCGGCGCGGCTGAAGCAGACCCACCCGAATCGGAAACCGGAGTTGGTCATGGCGTGCAACAGTTCGACGTAACGCGGACGGGGAACGCCGAAGGTCTGATCGAGGAAGAAGAGTTCCCTGACGTTCAGTCGAGCCAGTTCCGAGAGCTCCTCGATCACATTGGGGATCGACCTGGACTTCCAGCCGAGACCCGCCATGACGCAGAAATCACAGCGATACGGGCAGCCGAACAGTGTCAGTATGGTAGCGAACGAGTCCCCTACGAACGGGTATCGATAGGGCTTGTCGAGAAAAAGCCTGTGATCGGGAACGGGCAACTCGAAGCGATCACCCCGGCTCCGTTCAATGGGTCGTGCCAGGATCGAACCGTCCCCGAGACGAACCGTCAAGTTATGGAGAGCATCCGGAGCGATACCGGTGAGCAGCGCCGGCAGGTCGTCGCTGATGAAATCATGGACGAAGCCGTCGACGAAAGGCAGGCTCCCCAGTCGATCGACGCGGTTCTCGATCACGAGGTCACCACCCAGGTAGAGCTTGCGCCGACGGGTCTGCTGAAGGGTTCGGTAGAAGTCTGCATCCTCCGGAAAAGAAACGGATCCGGTCAGGCCGACGATGATGTCCGGATCCAGGTCGTCGATCTGCTCGAGGCATCGTGGGGGCGGAAGTCGATCCACGATGGCGTCGATCAGGTGGAGATCGAAATGCTCTCGCAAGCGACCGCTGAGCATCACGAGATCGACGGGATGGTTCACATAGTCGGCCTGGGTGACCTTGCTGCAGTAGTAGTCTCGCAGATAGACCTGTTTCCCGGGAGGATTGAGCAGGAGCAGGCGTCTTCGGTTTGAATTGCTCACAGCGCCATTTCCGTGTCCAGACTTGCCTCGTCTGCCGAGCAGAGGGATTCGATGAACGTCGCGGTCTGCTGAAGCACTTCTTCGGCCGACAGTTCCCTCAGACAGGCGAGTGCGTTGATGCAGTCGACCGTCTTCGAATTGGCCAGGCTCATACAGGGGCTGCACCACAGTCGCCTGTAAAACACCAGCTTCCGTGTACTGAGAGGCCCGTAGCGAGCGGGTGTCTCAGGCCCGTACAGGGCGACGACGGGAATGTCGAGGGCCGATGCCAGGTGAACCGGGCCGGAGTCGTTGGAGATCAGCAAGAGTGCGGATTCCAGGACCCTGCACAACCGCGCCAACGAGATTCTGCCGGCGAGGTTGAGAACCCTGTCCGGTTGAGACAGCGAATGCTCGAACCTGGTCACGTAGCGAACTTCTGAAGACGATCCGGTCAGCACGAGATGGAACGGATAGCGTTCGAGGAGACCTGAGCAGAGCCCGAGGAAGTGGTTGACCGGCCATCTCCTCTCGTAGGCGAGGGGACCGGCATTGATATTGACGGCGATGAACTGACGGGGCAGGTTCACTGGTGAGACCGCATCCGGGACGGTTATGGAAGGTCTGAGAAGCAAGGAACCTGCGCTTCCCATCCTGGCGAGTTTCAGGAAGAGCCCCGCCGTGTGCTCCTCCGAGAAGCGAACGATCGAATCCATCAGCCGGGTCTTCGTCCCCGGGGACGAGCCGAATCCCACGAGATGGCCGGGCCGGAGCAGTCGTGCAAGGATGGCGGAAGAGTTGACGAAGAATTCCGCATCGAACACCAGATCATATCGTTCCCGTCGAAGTCGGACGATCAGAGCAACCGCGAACAGCACAAAGCGGACGGGGTCCAAATATGGAAGAGTGTAGACCTTGTCGACTGCCGGAATCAGATCGAATAAGCCTCGATTCTGCTGGAACGTCAGATAATCGAGACGTGCCGAAGGATATCGGTGCTTCAGAAACCTCAAGGCCGGCTCCGACAGCACGATACTTCCCAGCCCCCAGAACTTGATGAAGAGAATGCGCTTCACCTCTTCCGGAGCGCTTCGGGAGCACCGGTCTCGTCGTGGGAAGCCGAAGACAAGCAGGTATCCCACGAGGGCATCCAGTTTCTTGGCCAGGACAATTTGAATACGTCGCCAGTTCAACGCAGTCCCCCTGGAATGGGAAGCGAAAAGAGAGTTCGGCACGCCAGTCCCCGGCCTCGATCCGAGAGAAAGACGATTCGGTTGTTCTCGTCGTCCCAGATCGGCGAGACGGCATTCACGCTATCCGGTTCGATGCGAATTCTCGATGGCTGGTTCAGTCCGAGTGCCAGGACTCCTCCCCCGGCACCGACCAGTAGCCGGCTGCCGTCCGGCGAGAAGCTCAAGCCGTCGACTCTGTCGAACCGACCCAAGCTACGCTCGCGGCCCGATTCCAGGTCGCGGAGCACAAGGGTTTCGCTGCCCGCATTGCTGAGAACGTAGACCAGACGATTCCCCGAGGGCACAAAGCGAGGCCGGCTGCACTTCGTTCCGGAGACCAGCAGTCTCTCGACCGATGAGCCCAGTTCGTACAGGTAGATCGAACCGTCCCGCTCAAAAGCGAATGAGTTGGTGCCGGGCCGCCAGTCCGGGCGTCTCCCTTCGACGACATGTTCGGGCCGCAGCCCCGGGCCGGGTGTGTACCAAATCTCGAACCGACGGTCGGATACGGTCACATAGAGAAGCGATCGATCGTCCTCTCTCAGACTGGGCTCATATTGATTTTGTCGGCTATCCAGCTCCCAGGGACTCCCATCCAGCGAGTAGATGCGGTAGCGGTTTTCCAGGAGTTCGCAGTAGGAAAAGACCAGTCTTCGGGACCCGAGATCCGCGGAATCCAGGATGAGGCCGAAATTCCTCTGGAATGAAGGGCGCGAAATCTTGATGCGCCGTATGCCTCGGGGAAGACCCTTTGCCGCAGACCAGGAGTCTCGGAAAGCGGTGGCACTGAAGCCAACCAGGCATCCCAGAAGCAGAACCGTGAATCCGGAACGGGAAAAGACGAGCGCGCGTCTGAACATCCAGATCACGAGGAGGAACAACGCCAGCAGCAGCCAGAGTCGTGTATAGGCAATAGGGGTCCAAAGGTCTTGGGCAAACGGTCTGAGCCAGATGTAATGAGGCAGATTCACCAGAAAGAATAGAACCGCAACCAGCACGGCTGCCCTCGGCCGGTCTTGACGGACGAGCACGCTGAAGGTGAAGACGACCCCGGGGGTCAGCAGAAGAAAGTGGTAGGTTGCCCCTCCGGGAGACAGGAGAAGGGCCGCCATGCAAATCAGACTCATCTGCACCAGAAACTCGTCTCCGCGCGGCCGGAGTCTGATGCGCGAGACGGCAAACAAGGCCGAGGCGGCAATGGACCAGACGACGAGGTTCTTCAGGATGGGGAACAGGAAGGGGAGATTGGCCGGCGGATGCGGGTTCAGATCCGGTTCCGGAATGAGCAGACGACGAAACAGACTGTTCCAACTCTGGAATGCCACGGCGTAGGGGTCCTGGATCTGTCCGGAAAGGTGACGGGGGAGCGCGTCGAGGACGAAGGTTGCGACAGCGCCGGGATCCAGGAATGCAACGGTCAGAAAGACGACAGCGCTCACCAAAAGACCGGAGCCGACCAGCTTCCACTGTCTCTTCCAGAAGAAATAGAGCAGGAAGAGGACGCCGAAATACTTGATCGGAATTAGCAGACCCAGGGCCAAACCGGCCAGAATCGGTCGATTGCTTTGATAGAAGAAGATAGCCAGCAGGATCGAGGTCTGGAGCAGCAGATAGAGCTGTCCCAGCGTAAAGTTGTTGATCAGGCCGTAACCGGTCGCGAGAAAGAGCATGGCCGCGACCAGCGGGCTCGAGCGGCTGATCCGGGCGAGCAGGAAGATGTTGAGCAGGAGGAGAACGACATTGATTCCGATCCAGATTCTTTTGGCGTCCAAGGGCTCGAATCGGACCAGCGGCAACATGACCAGTCCGACCGTCGGCGGATGCGGGATCAATCCGCCTACCTGGTTGCTGATTCCAACGCGGTCGATTTGCTCCTGAAACCAGGGGAAGCTTCGATAGGCTGGTGCGAGAGACGTCCCCCCGGCCAGCAGCCTGGAAGCCGTGTAGTAGTTCGCAAAGTCCCCATCGGGTGCCTTCAGACTGGGAAGGATGCCGCGGACGAGCAGGATGAGCGAGCCGACCCCGACGGCCAGGATCAGAAGGATTCCGAAGAGGCCTGTCGGGCGTTTGAGCCGGGAGCTGAGATCGCGGTCCAGCCCCTCTCCCCGCTGTTTTCTCGGCGCGAGTATGTGCTTCATTCCGGCGAACGGACTTTGTGGCTCATCCCACACGGATACGTTCTCTCGAGGCCGTCGGGCGGCGAAGTGGACGTTGATCCCATGGTGACACAAAGCTGATCGACAATCACCTCGTCACAGCGTGGTTGCGGATAAGAGGGCTTTGTCCCACGGGGCCCGCGGGCGGCGGGCGTGGGCGTGGGATTAAGGATCGTGGCTCGCGGAGCCTGAGGCCAGGACACATTTCGAGATGGTCGAAAAACGCTCGGGATCGGAGTCGAAGAAGAGCGCCGGAGGCAGCGCCAGGCCCCGTAATTATGTCATTCCCTGCGGTCCGTGTCCGGGGCCTGCTCGGCTCCAGACTGAGCGGCTGTTTTCTTTTCATTGTGGCGGTAAGTGATAACCCGGACTTTTTCCAGCGTGACCAGCCCGTCGCCGATCATGCGGTCGAGATCGGGAAGGAAAGCCTCGATGCGTTCGATCGTATCCACGATTTCGACGATCAGGGGCAAATCCTCCGAGAGGCGCAGGATCTTTGCCGTGTGGATGAGGCTGGCCTTTCCGAAACCCATCAACCCGCGTACAACGGTTGCCCCCGCCAGCCCTCGCCTGCGGGCCTCTTCCACGATCACTTCATAGAGTGGACGATGTCCGTAGTGATCGGACTCTCCGATGAAGATGCGGAGCAGCTCGGCTTCCTTCGGTAGACTCACAATGCGCTCCTTTCCTAGATTGCACGTCCGATGGCCAGGCCCAAGTAGAATACTCCGAGCCCGGTAACCAACTGAAAAGTGATGTTGGCGAACCCAATCAGCAATTCCGCGTCGGAGAACAGCTGGCCGGTTTCCGATACGAACGTGGAAAAGGTCGTAAATGCACCCATGAATCCGATCAGAACGACACTTCGAACCTCCGGACTGATGGTCGTTCGTTCGCCGGTCGCGGCCCAAATCAGACCAAAAAGCAGACAGCCCAGAATATTGACCGATGCTGTCCCCCAGGGAAAGACGCCTCCCAACCAACGGTGAACCGCACCGGCAAGGCCGTAGCGCGCGAGCGTTCCGCACGCGCCGGCCACTGCCAGCCAGCAGAGCTTCTGGAGCATCAAGCTCTCTCCTTTCTAAAACCCCGGAGTCACGAGCCTCGGTCGGCGAATTGTCGCGGACTCCGTCACGGTGAAATACCTCAACAACGGCTAAACGGAAGTCTCGATTTCCATCGCTCTCAGACTCGTGATCGTGGTCGTCATCATTGCACGCTCCTTTTAGATCGGTGATTCCGACTGGCTCGCCTTGAGTTCCAAGATTGCTCGAGCCGAAGTTGAATTCTCTCTCAGGTGACGAGGTGACGGGTTAGACAGTGGAATGACACTGTCGTGAGAGGGCTATCGGGCTATGGTGGAATCCCGCCTCGTCGATGATCACCGCTCCCTTTCTATAACAAAGCCCGCCATGCAGCGAGGAGAGGTCACGCACCGACAACTCCACCGCCGCAAGGGCTCAGGCGATAGGAGTCATCAGCCCAGGGGGCGGTTGAAACGGGGGACTCCATCCCCGGAAACCAATTGTAGTGTACGGATTCGGGGCAGGAAGGACAAGCAGCAGCGGGGACGATCCGGTGCAAGCTTGCCGAAGTCCGACGGCACCGACGGCTTCTCGCTATCCTTCAATCTCACCGGGGGACGACTGGTCCTCATAACCGGAATGTCGACTTAGCGCTCGCGCCGACCATCAGGTCGATCCGTCGTAGTTCGAGAAGACCTTCGACATCGACGCCCGGAACTTCTCGCCCGGTGCCAAAGGGATCGATGGGAGCAGATCAACTCGGTGTCGAACCCGAGGGCCCAGGAACTGCTCCATCATCCGATGTATGAGCTCGAGGTCCTCCGATGCCGGCTCTTTTGCCGGCACGAGACGGAGGATCACGAGCTCTCTACTTTCCTGGATCATCTGGTATTGCTCGAGCCAGTCGAAACCTCGCTCGAGTTTCGCCAGGACGTCACCGGCCGAGGCCGCGCGCCCGTCGGGGAGAATGATCCGGTCGTAAATGCGTCCGTCGATCGATTCGATGGTCGAATAGGGGAGTCCGCAGCTGCAGACCTCCGCCCCCCGGGTCGCGATGTCACCGAGGCGATATCGAATGAAAGGCTGAGCGAACGAATGGAGCGCAGTGGCCACGACTTCGCCCCGCTCCCCGACAGCAACTGTCCGTCCGTCCCGAATGACCTCCAGGACGACCCCTTCCTCACACACGTGGAGTGCTCTCGATTTCGGACATTCCCAGGCGATCAGGTTGCATTCATGGCTGCCGTAGGTTTCCCAGATCGGCGCCCGAAAGGCTGCCGAAATCCTCGACCGCATGTGTTCGGTGAGGATGTCGCCGCCGATCGTCACGATCTTCGGCTGTACGGTCATGCACTCTTCGAGCACCGCGTCGGCGACCAGTGAAGTAAGGTTGGAGTAGCCCCGGATGACGTCAGGCTGGAGTGCGGCGAGCTGACGCGCAATCTCTTGAGGGCTGAGGGAGGAGTCGAGGCGCGCGATTCGCAACAGTCCCAGTTTCTGGAACCGATGCAGCCAGCGGTCACTCCCGGCACCGCGTCCGACGAAGCGGATGTGGGCGATCCTGTCGAGAAAGTCGATCCCCATGTTCCGGTAGACCTTGAAGCGAAGAGCACTCAGGAATCGCTCCTCGAACCAGGTGCATCGGACCTTCAACGGGCGTCCCGTTGACCCTGAGGTCGTTCGTTCGAACAGTGCGCCACGGCCCAGCTCCCTACTGACCAGCTCATTCGGTTGGCACGCCAAGAGATCGTCCTTCGAGCTGAGCGGGAGGCGGTCTAGATCAGGAAGGCCGCGGAAATCGTTGGGATCCACTCCCGCCTGCTCGAACAGGCGCTGATAGTAGAGAACATTCTCGGCGGCATGCCGCACTAGACTCCGCAGACGGCGCGACTGATAGCGCAACACGGCCTCGCGGTCGCGGAATCCTTTTGCAGTCAACCGGTGAAGAGGTTCAAGTCGTGTTCCAAGGGGCATTCCCGAATTCCTTCCCGAATTCCTGCATCTGTCGGCAAGCTCAACCGCGCCTGGCAAGCACCACGATTGGACGGCGGTCGCCCATCTCGTAACGAGGAACAATCACTTCCCGCACTTTGAAATTCTCCCGGAAGATCTCGATTTGCTGACGGAGAGTCGGGAACGAATACCGGTTCGGGTTGTCCCGGTAAAGGTCGATGGTTTGAATTACGCGAAGGTCCCACCCCGTACGCGCAGCGAGTTCCGTTTCATCGATGCCGAGTGATCGCCATCCCTTCCAGATTTCAGCAAGCTCGATGCCTGTTTCCGGACTCTCCTGGAGCGCCATGGCGAGTCTGAACTTAAAGACGTGGAAACTTTCGATCTTCCGGTTGGTCAGATCTTCGGCCACATCGGCCGGTGTTTCATCGGTTTCCGGTCGGACGTGAAGCCGCATGATGACAAGGCCGCTGTTCCGGAGACCGTTCCAGGCGGCTTGCATCAGTTCCTTATATTCAGACGGATAACGGGAGTCGTTCAGACTCCCGTCGCCGAGGATAAGGTCGCAGGGGCCTCCGGCAATCTGCAGCGTCTCCGTCCATTCTCCCGCTACAGCTCGTCTCAATCCCGGTACATCGCCCGGCCAGACGAATTCGATCATCTTTTCGGCACGATCGATTGCCAGAAGCTGGGTGCTGGCCGGCCAATCCATCGTTGCCAGTTCGGGGGTAACTCCCCATAGAATGGCTCGATACGGCCCACCGTCTCGAGCCCGGTATCGCTCGATCGCCCTCAACAAAGTGTCGGTATCTTGGTGAGACGGCTTGAGCGGGGGGCCGAGGAAGGCCCAATGTCGGGAAACCCGGTTCCAGTGGGTGCGATCGTTGTCTGGGCTCATGGAGCTGTTCTCCGCTGCGAAATAGCACCTCCCGCCGATCGTTCGTGCGTCGCCGGCATGCTGCCCCAACTATCGCCGATTCCTTGTGACCTGTACAGTAGGTCCTCTCAAGGCGCAGAGACTGGCAATCGTGTGGCGAATGCGCCATCATGCGGGCAGTCCAATGCTGATTCCAGATCGGGAGGATTCGAATTCTGCCTATGGTCATCAGTGCCGAAACCGGCCCAAGAAGGGAGGCTGCCGCTGCGACCCGTGAACCGCCGTCCGGCATTCTTTCCGGCGTTCGATTCATCGGACCCGGATTGATCCTCTCGGCGGCGATCGTCGGATCGGGGGAGTTGATCGCCACGACCTCGTTGGGAGCCCGGGCGGGTTTCGCATTGCTCTGGGTCATCCTCTTCGGCTGCCTCGTCAAGGTCGCAGTACAACTCGAATTCGGGCGCTTTGCGATCGTCTATGGTTTGCCCACTTACCAGGCATGGAACCATGTCGGCAAGTTCAGGCTCGGCCCCGCCCACTGGAGCGTCTGGGCGGGCGTGCTCTACATGATCTCGACGTTTGGAGGGCAGGCCGGCGTTCTTGGCGGAGCGGCACAGGTCGGCAGCTATGTGGTCCCGGCGCTGTCGGTCGCCGTTTCAGTCGCTCTCGTGGTGCTGTTGATCGTGGGCCTCCAGATCCGGGGTCGGTATGGTCCGGTGGAGGTCGTGGCAACCGTTCTGAATGTCCTCTTCGTGGGTACCATCATTTACTGCGTGGTCGCGGTTCAGGAGTCCGGGTATGCGTTCACGCTCGGGGATCTTCTCTCCGGATTTTCCTTTGAGCTGCCCAAAGCGGCGGTTCCCCTGGCGGTCGCGGCTTTCGGCATCATCGGCATCGCATCGGGCGAGATCTCAATGTACCCCTACTGGTGTCTGGAGAAAGGCTACGCATCCTGGACGGGACCCCGTGACGGTTCGGCCGACTGGGCACGGCGGGCACGTGGATGGATCCGGGTGATGACGCTGGACGCAGTGCTTTCAATGCTGATCTACACATCCGCGACCGCCGGATTCTACATCCTGGGTGCCACCGTGCTTCGCGCCAGACCCGTACTTGCGGACGGCAACGCATTCATTTACCAACTATCGGCCTTGTTCACCGATATCCTGGGGGAGGGAACCCGCGGAGTATTCATGCTCTGCGCATTCACCGTGCTCTTCTCGACGATTTTCGCGAACACGGCGGCATTCTCCCGGCTCTGGACCGATTTTTTCGGGCTCTGCGGGTGGGTCGACTGGTATCGGGAGGATCAACGGAGAAGAAGCATCAAGATCATGACCTGTGTTTTTCCGGCAATTTGCGGGATGGTCTACCTGTATGTCCAGAAGCCGCTTCTCCTGATCGTCTTCATGGGGATCTGCAACGCTCTGTTTCTGCTCGTCGTGGCGTATCAGGCGATCATCTTCCGATATCGATTCACCGATTCCAGACTGAGGCCCGGCGTTCTCTACGATGTGGCGCTCTGGGCCAGCATCGTGTCCATTGCCTTCATGGCGGTTCATACGACTATTTCCCTGATTGCTTGAGAGGTTTCCCATGAAGATCGTCAAAGTCGATACCTATCTGGTCCGGGTTCCCCTGCGGCAGCGCACCATCACGGATTCCCAGTCGCGCGTCGAAGCCGTCGAGTTCGTCCAGGTCCGCCTGGACACAGATGAAGGGATCACGGGGTGGGGGTTCAACTGGAACTACACGAAAGGCATGAGGGCCGTTCAGGTCATCATCGACGAAACCTATGCGCCCGTCCTTTTGGGAAGCGATCCGCTGCTTCACAAAACCCTTACGCATCAGTTGTACAGAGAGAACCACTTCATCGGTCGGGTAGGAATTACCCGGGTCGCTCTGTGTGCCGTCAATATGGCTCTATGGGACATTCGCCTGAAGCTCGCAGGTCTTCCCCTGTGGAAATACCTGGGCGCCTGCCGGGAGAAGGTCAGGGCATACAACACCGACGGGGGCTGGCTGGACTGGTCCGTGGAGGACCTGATTCGCGATATGTCGGCCCTGGCGAATCGGGGATTCGATTCCGTCAAGATGAAGATCGGACTGCCCGAGCCGCAGGAAGACTACGAGCGTGTCAAGGCGGTCAGGAAGGCGCTCGGTCCCGATATCAAGCTGATGGTCGACGTGAATACGATCTGGGATCTGAAGACGGCATTGGTGTGGGGGCGTCGACTGGAGGACTGGGACGTGACCTGGCTCGAGGAGCCGCTCAATCCCTTCGACAAGCGCGGTCATGCACGACTTGCCCGTTCCATTCACATTCCCATCGCCGTCGGGGAAACGATCTACACGAAATATGACTTCCGCGACTACATCCAGATGGGTGCCGTCGACGTCGTGCAGGCCGACTGCACGAAGCTGTCCGGAATCGACGAGTGGCTGGATGTGGCGGCTCTGGCGCGGGCGTACGACCTCGAAGTCGTGCCCCACACGAACGTGCAGCAGAAGCTGCACGTGCAACTGGCCGCAGCATCGGAAAACGTTCCCATGGTCGAGTACTGCTACGAATCCCTGAACGACATCTGGGAGGATCCGGTCACCGTCGATGCGGGTTACTACTCACTGCCCCAAGCCCCGGGTCTTGGCTGCAAGCTGACCGATCGTGTTCTGTCCGACTTCAGGTTCTGAATGATGTGCGCGCCGTTGACAGGCGCTTGCGGGTGAGGTTAGAAGCGGGATATGGACGAGTCGATTCATGTTGTGCCGAACACCGATACTCTCTTCCATCGAGCAGCCGGTCAGAGCGAGATGGCGGCCGGCGGCCGCCTGGGCCGGAGGAGGTTTCTCGGGGAGGTGGGACGGGCTTCGCTGGCGGGGCTCGCAGTGGGCGGCCCGGCCTCCTCGGTCGTGCCGCAGCGCCGGTCCATGATGCTGGACCCCCAAGCACCGCTACGCATCGGGATGATCGGTCGGGAAGGCCACATCGGTTATGTATTGGACGAGTTGGACTCGGTTCGAGGGGCGCGTGTGGCGGCCTATGCATTCGAAGACGGAGACTGGACGTTCAACTGCGACGGCTCCCGGCGGGGCGGGACCTACGATATGAGTGTCCATCGCCGCTGGGTGGAGAGCCAGTCGTGGTCGAGGTCGAGACTCCGCCTGTACGAAACCTACCAGGAAATGCTGGAGAAGGAATCGCTCGATCTGGTGGTCGTGTGTCTGCCCTTCGTTCGCAACGCATATGCGATCGCAGCGGCTGCCGGGGCCGGCCGGCACGTTCTGACGGAGAAGCCTGTGGCCGTGACCATTTCCGATCTCGATATGGTCGAGAAGGCGGTCCGCCGCAGCGGAATCCGGCTGAGTGCCATGTTCGCCATGCGCTACTTACCAAATATCTACACCGTCCGCAACGCTGTAGAACGGGGAGACATCGGCCGACCCATTCTTGCCCGGGCCCAGAAGTCCTATCAGTGGGGCGACGAACGGCCCTGGTACTACCGCCATCGGGAGATCTATGGGAGCACGATACTCTGGGTCGGGATTCATGCCGTGGACTATCTCTGCTGGGCGACGGGGCTCGAAGTCCGGAAGGTCAGCGGATTTCATTCCAACCTGACCCACCCGGACTACGCGGGTGTTCAGGACAACGCGGTGATCAGCCTGGAGCTCGACGGAGGTGCTACGGCGGCCGTCACGATGGACTTTCTCAGGCCGTCGGGAGCCCCGACGCACGGCGACGACCGCCTGCGCATCGCAGGAAGCGAAGGGATCGTAGAAACCATGGATCCGGACGGACGGGTGCGGTTGCTGCGCAAGCAGAAGGCCCCCCGCGAGCTCGAGCCGGAGGCGCCTCCCGCCTCCCTGTTCGCCGACCTGGTCTCCGAACTGAGGGGGGAGGGGACTCACTTGATTGGACCTTCCGACGCCATCGAAGTGACCAGGGTGTGCATCGTTGCGACGCAGGCCGCTGAGACCGGTCGGGTTCTCTCGATTCGGTCCGGCCGGCCCGAGTAACCTGGCGGCGGATTCGAGCCGGCCCACCCGATGCACTACCAGCGGATGTTGAACGATTCCAGAAGATCTCTATCGTATACAGAACCGTAATGCAAACGGCGACTTCCTGTTCAGTGCGGGGAGCCCCGAGTTCGACTGCGCCCACACCTTCGCCGTGGTCCGGGAGACTTGGACCATGTACGAGCGAATCAGAGGCGGTACGCGGATTCCCTGGGCCTGGAACACGGGGGGGAACACCGACCGGCTGACCGTGTTTCCGAGGGCGGGAGTCACCGCGAACGGCCTTCTACAGCCGCGGGGCCAAGAGGGCGGAAGAGCCGTCAGGCTCGAAGTCGCCGCCCTCTCGCTGTTCTCGGCAGTGGATGGGCGCTTCCAGGTGGTCTGGGGCCGACAGCAGGCGGAAATGCCTTCCGCGGGAGGATGCCAAAGTGAGAATCAAGATTCGAGCGGACGTGATCGGGAGAATCAGGGAAAGATTCCATGGAGTTTCATCCTGAGCAAGTGAGTGTTAGTCCGAGGTATTTTAGAGAAGTCATTGATTGTCAATAGGTTTGCGGAATTGGTGCAGTATGTGCTATGAATTCGGTCGATCATTCAGGGATGCACAGAGGCGGGCGCGCAACACGCGGCAGGAAGCAGTCCACGAAAAGTCTGGCGTTCGTTCTCGAGTGCGGACAACCCGTCCAATCGAATGGAGCGAAGACAGTGAGCGTGGTGGATGTGCCGAATTCAATTTTCAGGATTCTGATCGTTGACGATCATCCTGTGATCCGGTACGGACTGGAGAAACTCTTCTCGCAGCAGTCCGATTTCCAGATCTGCGGTCAGGCAAACGATTTCCGCGGAGCCCAGGAAGCATTCCAACGTCTGTTTCCCGATCTCGTCATCGTGGACATCTCACTGGACGGGAGAAGCGGTCTGGAGCTGGTACGGGACTTGAAGGCCCAATCACCACGCACACGATTTCTGGTCGTCTCCCTGCATGATGAGAAGCTATTTGCCGAGAAAGCGCTGGCGGCGGGTGCCGACGGCTACGTCAACAAGCGCGAACCTCTCGAACAGGTACTGTGTGCGGTTCGTCGGGTCGCGGAAGGACACGTCTACCTGAGCCAGGAGGCAACCGAGCAGGTCCTCTTGAGGCGCGCGGGCGGCCCGCTTCAGATCGAAAGCTCCGGCCCGGCGCTATCGTCCCTGTCGGCAAGGGAACTGGAGATCTTCGGACTGATTGGTCGTGGCTACAAGGTTGCCGAAATCGCCGAGAGGCTCTTCATTAGTTCGAAGACGGTCTACTCGCATATCGAACGCCTGAAGCAGAAGCTGGGGTTTCCGACTATGACGGAACTCGTGCGAGATGCCGTCACGTGGAGCAACAGCCGGGGGGCATAGGCGGTGAAAGCCGCACTTCCGATCGGGTTAGTTCATGTACCATCCGCCGTTTACGTTGATGGTTTGACCGGTGACGTAGCCGTTGGCCGCCAGCATGAGGATCACGTCGGAAACCTCTTCGACCCGTCCAAATCGTCCCACCGGTATCAATTCGGCACGGGCCCTGGGGTTGTTCCGAACCATATCCGTTTCCACCAGCGCCGGGGCGATGGCGTTGACGGTGATTCCCTCTCCGGCCAGCAGGTGGGCATAGGCACGGGTGAGGCCGAGAATTCCCGCCTTCGAAGCGGCGTAATGGGGTCCAACCACGCCTCCTGTCTGGGCGGCCACCGAGGAGAGGTTGATGATCCGCCCCCAGCCGGCGCGGCGCATTGCTGGAAGCACAGCCCGGGTCACAAGGAAGACCGATTTCAGGTTCACATCGAGGACCTCGTCCCAGTCCTGCTCGGTGATTTCCTCCAGAGGCTGTGGTCGCGTCATGCCGGCGTTGTTAACTAGAATATCGACTTCGCCCAGCTCACCCCGGACGGTCTCGACGAGCCGTTCCACGTCCTCTCGGATTGAGACGTCCGCCTGAACCACGCAGGCCCTTCCCCCCGACTCTTCGATCTCGCGCCGGAGCTGTTCCGCCCCATACTGGTGAGACCGGTAATTGACGCCGACAGGGAATCCGGCCTGAGCGAGGGCGCGAGCGGCCGCGCGACCGATCCCGCGGCTCGCTCCGGTGACCAGCGCTATCCTGTTACCTGATGCATCCATGGCTCTCTTGATCTCCTCTCGATTATCGTATCTCTTTGCTCGTGCCGACGTAACGGCCTTTCGAGTCAGTGGTCAGAGTCGAGAAGAACGAAGACGACACCCCGGGCAGGGGCGCGATTCTAACGAACAGACCTCCCACCATTCTCCCCGGTCGGGAAATCGGTATACTGGTTTTTTGCAGGTGCTCATGATCTCGACGAACAGGCGCAGTTGCTTCAGATTCTTTGGTCGGGCCGGCTCCGGACGGCTTGCGGCAATCCTGCTTTTCGCGGGCTTCCCACTCCTTCAATCCTGGACCTTCGCCCAGGAACCGGTGCCGCAGTTTACGGAGGTGACGAAAGCCTCCGGCATCGTGTTCAGCCATATCAACGGTTCCCCCGACCACAAGGACTATATCTTCGAAGCGAAAGGAGGCGGGGTCGCCTTCTTCGATTATGACAACGACGGCTGGGAGGACATCCTGTTCGTGCAGGGATCCACGCTCGAACTGAACCACGCGGGCAAGGATCCGTTCAGCCGGCTGTTTCGGAACCGGGGAGACGGCACCTTCGTCGACGTCACGGAAGCGGCCGGACTGACGAGTCGTGGTTGGGGCATGGGGGTGGCCGTCGGCGACTACAACAATGACGGCTGGGCCGATGTCTACCTGACCAGGCTGGGACCGAATGTCCTCTATCGCAACAACGGCGACGGAACCTTTACCGACGTCACCGACAAGGCAGGTGTCGGTGATGCGCACTGGAGTACGTCGGCATCTTTCGGGGATTACGATGCGGACGGTTTCGTTGATCTGTACGTGGCCGGATATCTGGACGTCGGTCCGGACAAGCTCCCACCTCCCAAGAGCATGAAGTGCCTCCATCTCGATCATGCCGTCATGTGCGGCCCGAGAGGTCTCCCAGGTGCGCCCGATGTCCTCTATCACAACAACGGCGACGGGACTTTCACCGACGTGACGAAGAAAAGCGGCGCCGAAGACAAGGATCGCTACTTCGGTCTCGGCGTCATCTGGGCCGACATCGACAATGACGGAGATCTCGACATCTACGTCGCGAATGATGCGACGCCGAACCTCCTCTTCATCAATCAGGGCGACGGAACTTTCGACGAAGAGGGCTATTTCTCCGGGCTTGCCGTCAGCGGAGACGGCAAGGAGCAGGCCAGCATGGGCGTCGACGTGGCCGACTACGACAACGACGGTCGACTGGATGTCTTTCTGACGCACTTTTCCAAAGACTACAATACGCTCTACCACAATGAGGGCAGCGGGTTGTTCGTCGAGATCTCGGATCAGAGCGGATTCCAGCGCAATGAATGGAACAAGGTAAGCTGGGGTACCCGGTTTGCGGACTTCAATCTTGACGGGTGGAAGGACATCCTCTACGCGAGCGGGCACGTCTATCCGTTCTTGATCGGCTCGGGCCTCTCGGAGAGCTACACCCAGCCGAAAAGCCTCTATCTGAACCAGCAGGATGGGACATTCCGGGATGTGAGCGAGCAGACCGGCCCCGACATGGAGCGGGGAACCGTGGGGCGGGGCGTGGCCTTCGCCGACTGGGACAACGACGGTGACATGGACTTCGTCAGCGTCAACCTGAACGGTTCGCCCCAGCTGTTTCGCAACGACTTCAAGACCGATCGCCACTGGATCATGTTCAAGACAGTCGGACGGGCAAGTAATTGCGACGGCATCGGTGCCAGGATCACCGTCCAGACCGGGGAACTGAAGCAGATCTGGGAGATCAAGCGCACCGTCGGAATCTACGCGTCGAGTGACCCTCGGGCCCACTTCGGCCTCGGGACGGCCGCCAAAGTCGATCTCGTCACGATTCGCTGGCCCAGCGGCAAGACGCAGGAGTTCAAAGACGTTCCGGCCGACGTGCACTATGTGATCGACGAGAACGAGGGGTTGTCAAAGGAGGAGTTCGGCGCGGCAGGGAAGCCGACGGAGATTACGAGCAAGTAGCCGCCGGCCGGGAGACGCCAAAGGCGTCTCGGATGTGCGCCTTTGGCGTTGGCGTCCCGGAGGCCGTGCCGTTGGAATTCGAAACGCGGTGCGAGATGCGCGGATGAGGCGATTCCGTTGGCGTCTCGGATGTGCCCCGTTGCCGTTGGCGTCTTCGTTGCTCCTGCAGGTCGGGATTGAAGACGCCAAAGGCGTCGCATCATCCCAGAGCCTGGGCCATTCGGCCCAGGTTAACCGGGCACAACGCGGATCCCAGCGCTGAAGGCGCGATTCAATCTCCGATGTCCATTCACATTTCAAGGTTGAGCGTATAAGATCCGAACGTTATGCCACAATCTCTCAGCCTTGTCATTATCCAGTTCGTCTTCAGCACCAAAGAACGCTTTCCATTTCTTAAAGGAGATCTCCGGCTGCGCATGCACGGTGATCTGGCGACACTAAGTCGCAACATTGGTGCCGATTGTTATCGTGTTGGCGGCACTGCGGATCATGTCCACCTGGCCGTCACACTCCCTCGTACCCTCTCACAAGCCGATTTGATCGAGGAAGTCAAGAAGAAGTCGTCCGGTTGGGTACATCTGGAACCACATCCGATGCTGAAGAAGTTCAAATGGCAGAGGGGATATGCTGGATTCTCTGTCAGTCCCAGTCAACTCGGAAAGTTGGTCGACTACATCGACAATCAGGAAGAGCACCACCGGCACGAGACTTTCCAGGACGAATACCGGCGCCTGCTCCGCCTGCACGAGGTCGACTTCGATGAACGATGGGTCTGGGACTGATGCTCGGCCGGGAATTGAATCGCGCCTACAGCGCTTTCTTCTCGGTTGTCGTTCGAAACTTTGGGCGTTGCCCAAAGCTCGCGGATGATACGACGCCGTTGGCGTCTCGGATGTGCGCCTTTGGCGTTGGCGTCCCGGAGGCCGTGCCGTTGGAATTCGAAACGCGGTGCGAGATGCGCGGATGAGGCGATTCCGTTGGCGTCTCGGATGTGCCCCGTCGCCGTTGGCGTCTTCGTTGCTCCTTCAGGTCGGGATTGAAGACGCCAAAGGCGTCGCATCATCCCAGAGCCTGGGCCATTCGGCCCAGGTTAACCGGGCACAACGCGGATCCCAGCGCTGAAGGCGCGATTCAATCGGCTCCATGGCATCGATGCCGGGAAATTGACTCGCGCCTACGGCTGCTTCGGCTGAGCCTCGGTCCCGCTGGAGACCTTCTCGAGCCGTTCCCGTTCCTTGTTCTGCAGTTCTCGTGCTTGCAGTAACAGCTTCCGACCCCGCTCACGGTCCCCCTTCTGGATCAGGATCCGTCCCAGGAGATAAAAGGCCTCGGCGTTCTCGGGCTCGCGGACGATATCTTGCTCGAGCCAGGGTATCGCTTCCTCCGCCCGGCCTTCCTGGTGCAGGATTCGTCCCAGCTGATAGTAGGCGTCACCCAGGTCGGACTGGATTCGGAGGCACGCTTTGAGGTCGCGGATCGCGTCGTCGGGACGTTCCAGGTAGGCATAGACCGTGCCCCGGTAGTAGAGCGACTCGGCATGCTGGGGATTGAGTGCCAGCTCTGCGGTGAAGGCCTTCTCGGCTTCCTCCGCCCTGCCGTCGCGCCAGTCGACGCGGCCCAGCAGGAAATGGGCCATGGGAAGCTTCTGATTCATCCGGATAGCCTGTTCGAGATGCTGGCGCGCTTCGTCAAGACGGCTTTGACCCTCGAGTGCCTCTCCCAGAAGCAGATGGGTCTCCGCGGAATCACCCAGTAGTCTCAGCATCTCGCCCAGCGATTCTTCGGCCTCCTCGAACTTTCCCAGGCGGGTCTGGGCCACGGCGAGGGAATAGAAGATGGATGGGTCGTCCGGTTTGGCCTTGTGAAGCTTCTGGAGCAGCTCCAGGGCCGGCTCGTAGTCTTCGAGGACGATGTCACAGGCGGCCAGAAGCTGCGCGACCTCGAGGTTGTCGGGTGCCGCAGCGACGACCTTGCCGAACGACAAGGCAGCTTTGTCGAACTTCTGCCACTGAAAATAGGCCAGCCCCAGATTGGCCTGGATGTTGATTTCTCGAGGAGCCAGTTTCAAAGCGGTAGAGTAGCTCTCGACGGCCTGTTCGAAGCGACCCTGACGCATCTGGACCGAACCGAGGTTGTTCCAGGCTTCGACAAAGTTCGGGTTGAGACCGAGCACGGCCTGGTAGGCTTGTTCGGCGGCCGCCAGCTTTCCCTGGTTCTGGAATTCGACCGCACGCTGGAACTGGTCCCCGAGCGTGTCCGCGTTCACCTGAAAGGTCAGAAGCGCGAGAAACAGGAGTGACTTCATTGCACGACCTTGAAGTCCGCCGCCGCCTCCGTCGATTCGCCGCTCAACTTGTCCTCGAAGGTCAGAACGAGCCGATAATTGCCGGGATCCATCCGGTTGGTAGACAGCTTCTGGAGCAGGAGCAGACGGTCTCGCAGTCGCTCGATATGGTTGAGCGACTGCTCGATCACGGCATCGGACTGTGCCCAGGCTGTTCCATCCTTGAGGATGCGGCTGTTCACCTTGAGGTCGGGCTGCTGGGAGGCCTGGTCCTCCTCAAAGTTGTAGAGTTCCAGGTAGGTCTTGACGTCCTGTCCGCGTTGAAAGGTCCTTTGAATGTTCGGGACGACCTTGAAGTCGGCATTCAGAACCAGGGGATCATCCGAGCTGCCGGCCGGCGCCTTGACGATGCTGTCGGCCAGCACGAGCGAGCTCGCCGTGAGCCGGCTCGATTCCGAAGGCACGAACAGCCCGAAGTCTCGCGTACCCATCTTGTCGCCGTTGACGTCATGGACGACGATGCTGAGTTTGTATCGCCCCGGGGGAAGGAAGAGCTTCTTCTGGGCCACCGATTTTCCGGTCGAGACATCGCCGGCTTTGTCGCGGACCAGGGTGTCCTCGAATTCGTGAACGATCTGGTTGGTCAGCGTCGTGACGTTCCCGTAGATCTCGACCGTCGCCCGCATTACGCCGGTGGGCGGGACCGGTTTGAAGGTCAGCTCCGAATCTGGCACGGTGATGCTGATGGGGAGCATCCCCACTTCCTGGCTTTCGTTGAAGAGCGAAATCTGGGTGCGGAAGGACAGGTCGTCGTAGCGGACCTTTGTCGTCACCAGGTGCTTGAGGTCGTTGAACTTGATCTGCACGGGAGACTGGAGCTCCTTCAAGACGCGCATCCGCTCGAATGCCGCATCCTTGGCTCGTCGGATCGGAGCAATCTCGTGCTCGGTCTGGGCGTCCTGATCCGCAAAGGTACGCGTGACGATCCGCTCGGTCTTGTCTCCTCCCAGCATCTCCTCCGAACGGGTGAGTCCCGCGCCGGGAATGTAGAGCAGGGCATCCTTCTCCAGGGGGTCGTTTGCGAACCGGTACAGGTTTCCGCCGTACGTATCGACGAACTCGATCTCGACGTTCGTCCCGACGCCTTCGATGTAGTTGTAGCGCCAGATCTGGAAGGGATAGACCATGGTCGTACCCCCGCCCTCCCAGCTGGGACGGACATAGTTCGAACCGCCTGGATGGTCGTCGATCTCGTCGGGCTTACCATACTTGATGTAGATCATCCCCCGATCGGTCTTCCACCCGGCCAGACCGGACGTGAAATGTTCGTTGGCGTACGCAATCCGCCGGTAGTACTCCTCTTTGTACTCGTTGGCGCTCGTCGAGGGATCGGGGTCCCTCCGGCGCCAAAACTGCTCGATGAACGCGTCCTTCTCGGCATCGGTCTGGAGCTTCTGGAAGACGTCCCGTTCCTGATCCGTGATGATGTACTTGACGTCTTCTTCGAGCCACTTCTTGTAGTAATCCTGGGCCTCTTCGGCGGCCACCTGGTCGGACTGGAAGGCCAAAGCGGCCGGGTGGACACAGAGGAGAAGCAGTAGTGGAAGGTAGCGTTTGAATCCTCTCATGATCTTCATCCCGACAGCATGAACCGGAGTTTCGGCCCAAGTCTCCCGCTCTCGGAGCGTGAAAGAAGACCGGGCGTACTTCAGAACATACGTAAAAAAGCCCGCCCGAGTCAAGTGACTCGGGCGGGCCAGGTTCTACAGCAACAGAGAGCCCGGAACTAGAAGTCGAGCTTGAGACCGAACTGGATGATGCGCGGTGCTCTCGTGTTGGTCAACGCCCCGAAATTCCCGGAATTGAAGCTAGTGGACATTCCGCTGAAGATCGCGTGGTTGAAGAAGTTGAAGAACTCGGCGCGGAACTGCAG
Organism: uncultured Acidobacteriota bacterium; assembly: GCA_963823995.1. Classification (GTDB taxonomy): domain Bacteria; phylum Acidobacteriota; class UBA6911; order RPQK01; family JAPXNP01; genus JARRKC01. The sequence goes on along the minus strand of CAWGNQ010000005.1, from coordinate 24,745 downwards.
TGTCGAGCTCTCTCCACCGAACCAGGGAACACTCGTGTTCTTGAACATCGAGAAGTCCCACTTGTTGATGAAGGGCAGACGCACCGTGTTCCGACCCGAATTCCCGAAGTATCCGTCAGCCGGGTAGGCCCAACTGCCGGCGAACCACTGTTGGATCGTCTTGGGATAGGTGATGCCGCCCGTAGCGTCCGGACGACTTGCCAGACCGGTGTAGCCGCTCATGCCGATGTTGTTGGGAACACCGGATTGCAGCAGCGTAATGCCGGAGACTTCCCATCCGCCGAGGATGTGTCCCACGAAGCCTTCCTGCGTCTGGAAGGCCGGAATCTGCCAGATGTAGTTGATCGAGGTCGAGTGGGTGACATCCCAAGAGGCAAGCGCGTAGTCGGCGCCCGGGTTGTACGCATTCTGCGGGTTCGTGCCGAAGTCGTTCAGGGTGTTCATCGCCTTCGAGAAGGTGTAGGCCACCTGGAACTTCAGTCCGCCCGAGTAGCGTTTGTTGAACATCGCCTGCAGCGAATTGTAGTTCGATCTGCCGACGTCGCCCGGTCCACCCGTCACGCGCATGTCGATGTTGCCGAAGCCGGCGTATGGCCGGAAGTAGTTCGTCGAGTACTGCCCCGTGTTGATCAGCGGGTTGAAATCGTAATTGACCCCGTCCACTGTGACCGGCTCGGGCTGGTTGATGTTGATGTTGTAGGGCAGATGCTGCGTGTGGGATCCCACGTAGGAGATCTGGGCCATGCTGTCCTTCACCATCGAGCTCGTGTCGAACTGGAAGCCGAAGCTCCACTGATGGATCCGCGGAGGATCATAGGTCTCCTCGAACAGCGACATGGTGGGCGGGAAGGCCGCTCCGACCGTACCGCTGGTGGGATCGCTCACGCGCACGGCGTTGATGGTGACGTTCTGCGCGAACGGTGGGTTGTTGATGAAGTTGTAGGTGTCGTTCCCTTCCGTCCGGTAATAGCCGACTCCGTAGCCGCCCCGCATGATGATGTCGCCGTCACCGCCCATGTCCCAGGCAAAGCCGACCCGGGGACCGAAGTCGCTGTAGGACGTATCGGTCAGGTAATGGGGCACGCTGCCCGTTCCGGCCTGCACGACGCCGAGGGCGCCGATCTCGTAGGGATTCAGGCCGGTTCCGGGGATGATGGCGCCGCTGTTCGGATTGATTTCCGGCGCGTTGGCGGGGTCGTACTGCGAGGGCACGAAGGCCGTCACCTCGTTGTTCTTCTCATAAAGGTGCGGAATGATGAAGTAGCGCAAACCAAGGTTCAGTGTGAAGTTGGGCGTCACCTTCCAGTCGTCCTGGAAGAAGGTTTCGAGCTGCCAATAGCGATAGAGACCGTTGCGCAGTGTGTCCTGTTCGTTGTACGAGTTCGCATAGCCGAGCAGGAAGTCGGCAAAGGAATTGCCGGAGAAGCTGCCATTGAAGTTGAACGCGCCGTTGGTCGCTCCGAAGGCTTCCTGGTTCTTGCGCTGCCACTGCCACATGCCGCCGAACTTCAGACCGTGGTTGCCCCTGGTCCAGGTCCACTTGTCGTCCCAGGTCCAGACATCGTTCAGGTTGACCCAGGGCCAGGAACCGTTATTGATGTTGCCGTAGCCGCTCGGAGAAATGTTGGGAATCCGGTCCAGGCGGTTCTCCGGAAAGAGCTCGGGGATGTTCATGTTGGCCGAACGGGCATAATCCCCTTCGGGATCCAGAGACAGGTTGTTACCCACCTGATTGTAGTTGAACTCGTGCACCAGCGTCGGGCTCATGACGTGGGTCAGCTTGAAGATGTAGTTGAAGCCCGGCGAGGCCGTGACCGTGTGGATGTTCGGAAAGGACGAACCCGTCCAGAGAGTCGTTGCCGACGTGTCCTTCGGCTGGTCGTGAATGAAACGGCCCATCAGGATGATGTTCTCGTTGAAGTGGTGATCCCAACGGATGAGTTCCTGGTGGAAGTCCTGCGGCACGGTGGGCGCAAAGTTGTAGTTCTGGAACTGGTTGGGCCGGTTCTCCATCGGAAAGTACTGTGAGAGAAGGACCGCTTGAGGATCGAACAGCTCCGTGGGAATCTGGTTATCCGGAAATTCTTCCCCCGTTGCTGGGTTCTTGAGCTGCGGAAGTGCAGCCCCACCCGGGTTGTGCGAGAAGTCGCCGGCGCGCATGGCATCGCTCAACGTCGTGGCGTTGATGACCGAACCGGCGCGGCGATACTTCCACTCCTGCGACCAGAAGAAGAAGTCCTTCGTCTTGTCCTCGTTGTAGTGACCGGGGATGAAGAAAGGTCCGCCGAAGGTATAACCGAAGTTGTTCCGGATCAGCGGCTCTTTGATCTTCTCTCCGTTGGCGTCGTAGCCGGCAAAGAAGGGAGCGGCATCCAGCACGTCGTTGCGGTGGAATTCGTAGGCGCTGCCGTGGAATTCCTGGCCGCCCGACCGGGTCGCCGCGGCGACCACGCCCGAACCGGCCGTGCCGTATTCCGCGCTGTAGTTGCTGGTCAGGATTCGGAACTCACCGATCGACTCGACCGCCGGATAGGTGGACAGCGATGCCTGGTTGCCGACGTCCGTGTTCTGGGCGCCGTCGACGAGCCAGTTCGCATAATTGGAACGCAGCCCGTTGATGCTGATACCGCCGGTTCCACCCGTGACGCCGACGCTTATCTCATCACCGGTCTGATTGCTGATTCCGGTGGTCAGCGTGGCGAGGGAAACGAAATTCCGGCCGTTGATGGCCAGGTCGGTAATCTGCTTACCTTCGATGACGTCGCTCATGTCACTGGTTTCGGTCTGCAGAAGCTGACCTCCGCCGGTGACCGTGACCGACTCGCTGATTTCGCCGAGTTGAAGGTTCAGGTCGACGCGCAACGTCTGGGCGACGTTCAGCTGAAGACCTGTCTCAACCTGGCGCTTGAAGCCGGCCTGGGAAGCACTGACCTCGTATCGACCGATGGGCAACGCGACTGCGCTATAACGCCCCGAGTCGTCGGTGACCACCGTACGGGTTGAGCCGGTGTCGAGATTCCTGATCGTGACCTCGACGCCGGGAATGACACCGCCGGTCGCGTCTCGGACGTACCCGGTGATGGTTCCCTCCGACCCCTGCCCGAAGGCGGGGACGGCGACTAGTAAAAGGAAAATCGTGGACAAAAGCAAAAACAGAATCTTTGTAGCAGTTCTGTTGCGAAACATGCAAACACCTCCAATCGAATGGGTACAGAACTCTCCTGCTAAGCACATCACTGTGTACCGGATCTATGAAATTGTCAACAGCAAACTGTGCCTTTCGCCAAATAAAATCCGGGTTTGCTGGGGATCTGCCTCCAGGCTGAAATCCAGCCGGGCTGCCGCGCTCCCAACCCTTCGCGAGTATGAATTCAGGGGGTGACATTCCGGAAGATTTCTGGTGGATATCCGACGTTCGGCCGCTCTTGTCTGCTTTCCTACAATGGACGGCCCGTCCTACTCGAGACAGCAGTAGACCAGGATGCGCTCGACCAACTCCCGGAATCCCTGTTCCAGGAGGAATCGTCGGAGACGAGGCTGAAAGTCCCAGACTCGTACCCGGATTTCCCCGGCCCCGGCCGTCCGCAACGCTCTGGCCATGCCTCCAAACAATGCGGATATTGCCTCCGAGTCCGCTTCGTCGTCCAGGATGAATTCAGCCTCGTGCGTATTCTGGAGCCGATGATAGAAGATTCGGCAGGCTCCGATCACGCGTCCTTTCCGCCTGAGTACCTGTTCGCTGCGTCGACTGCGGACGGCGAGGAGATTGAACAGCTGCATGATTCTCGAGCCCTCGTCGTGGGGCTCGCCGAGGGACGGATCGAGTTCGAGTGCTATCGGGGGAAATGCGCGCAGCTTGAGTTCCCTGATCTCTCCCTCGACGGGTTCGCCGAGTTCGTCGGCACCCTTCGGGCCAAGCCGATCGCAAAGTCGGACAAGGGCGTCCCCCGCGAGGCTCAGCGTGTATTCACGCAGATAAGGCTGATAGCCGAACTTGGCGGCGTTTTTGACTTGCGGCTCATTTTGTCGTCGGTGACGGGCGAGCAGTCTCAGCCCTTCTTCCCTGGGTAGCCGCCCAACGGCGTGGGCCCGCAGGCGTGAGCCGATGCCCATCCGCCTGAATTCAGCATCGACGGCAAGGTGCACGACATAGTAGGCTCCCGGAGCCTTTCGACGGATGCAGATCGCACCGGCGACCCTCCCGTCGCGGAGACAGACATAGACCCGAGGCACCGACCAGGGCAGCAGCCGCAGGAGAGTCAGCAGCCTGATCAGGGGAAAGGCGCGCGAGTAGAGCCGGGCCATCCGCAACAGTGCGGTCCGGGTTTCCTCCCTGCCCGGTCCCTGCGAGAAACAGCGATCGAGCAGGATTCGATAGCCGGAGAGGTCCTTCCAGTGAATGGAACGAATCAGTTCAGACATGGAAACGGAGCGGTCTTCCGGTGAACATGCCGGCGCGATCTGCCGGTCGAGCATCCATCTTATGCCGCAACGGGAGATGGCCTCAAGGAACTTTTGCACAGCGAGTTGCGCGGTCTTGCACCTTGCCCGGATTCCGCTGCAATTTACATCGTTTCGATCGATTCTGTTGAGGCGGAGGACGGGCTGATCGAGGGGGACTGGGAGCCCTCACGAAGGAGGGAATCGCGCTTTCGGCGCATCAGGTCTTGAATTTCCCGAGCCATCTCCGGGTTGACTTCTTCCGCCATAGGGAGAACGTACTCTTCGGTCTCATCGAGCATGTGCTCCACCTTGGCGTGATCGAACACGTCGCCGTTCAAGTCTGTCAGGTTGCTGATTCGATCTGCGACCTTGAGAACCTTGCTCAGGTGGCTGCCATGGTCGCGGAGCTTCGAGAAATATTCGGGTCGTGACTCCTCTCCGCGCCTGGAGACTTCGTGAACGAGCCGGACGACCGCCGGGCCATCCGGGTCGATGGAGGCGATGTCGGACGGGCGGGAGGCAGGGAAGTCTTCGAAGAGATCGTGGATCACGGAGGCTTTCAGCAGCACGTGGTCGGTGTAGTGATAGTCCACCAGGATCGCAAAAGTCGCCATGGCGTGACGAAACTGGTTTCCTCCCACGCGGCGGGCCAATCCGATCAGGGCCGTGGCCTTCTGAATATAGGGTGCCAGAATGAGGTCTTCGAGTCGAAGTCTTTCAAAATCTTCCATGTGTTCCTCTGCTTGCGGGCCAGGCCGGATCTGGCCGCCATTCATGCGCGACGTCGACCCCTGCAAGGTCCTGATCCGCGCCTCCCGACGAGACGGACCATTCTCGCTCCGATCATGCGACTTGGCAACGGCTGGTTCTGGATGACGGAGTTCCGGAGTCACATCTGGACATGAAACATGCTCACCCGGCCGGCATCTAAATACGTGGAAACAAAATACCTCTTTTATGTATAGGAGAAGAAATACGATGAAGAAAGCACTTATCCTCTTGGCGGCGATGATGCTGCTCGTCCCCATGGCGTTGGCCGTGAATCCGTCGAGCCGGCAGAACAGCGCCTCTCAGAGTCAGCCTCTCTATCTCGGAATACTCATTCAGGACAACGTGTCCCATGTCGGTAATGATCTGACCGCTTACCGGGACTTCATTGAGCAGTTGCCTTCCGGCACCCATGTGGCGGTGGCCTATGCCCGCGCCGGTGCGAACGCGATGGTCCAGCCGTTTACGACCGACCTCTCGAAGGCGGCCGATTCGCTTCGTCCGCCGACCGGTTTCAGCTCCACTGCACCGGGCAGCCCATACGTCTCGGTCAAGCAGTTCCTGAAGGAATATCCCAATGACCAGGCGGGCATCCGTAAGGCTCTGCTCCTCGTATCGGACGGACTCGACCCGAACTATGGCGGTGGTACCCAGACGCTCCCGAGCGCAAATCCCTATCTGCGACAGGCGATCAACCTCGCCCGGCAGCACGATGTGACGATCTATTCGATCTATGCACCGGGTTCCGGCGGGATGCACGAGAACCAGCAGTTGGCCTTTTCCGGACAAGGAGCCTTGAACTACCTGTCCGACCAGACCCACGGGCAGGCTTTCTTTTCCGGTGGAACCTACGTCACTGCGAGACCCTTTCTCAAGGACATCGCAGCGAAACTCGGATAAACGCAACCGGGGAACCGGCGGGCAGCCCGCCGGTCCCCCCGCGGCATTCGTGCCCGATCATCATCCCCCACCCGTGCACGACCGACGTGCGAATCAAAACATGCTGCACGACCGTCATGCGAACATGCGAATCAGAGCCGGAACGAAGTGAGGGACCCCAATTCACGGATGTCGAGTCCCCCCGCTTTTTACCCCTGGACGAACACCCGCGGCAGGTAGGAGGCTTTCACGGGAATGGCGGGCTTCGACGGTTGGGGTTTGGTGACACCCTCACTGCGTTCCGGCACTCATGGTGGCGGTTCCTCCGCGGCAGGCCGCGGCCCTCACGGGAATGGCGGGCTTCGACGGTTGGGGTTTGGTGACACCCTCACTGCGTTCCGGCTCTGACGGTGATGATGGTGGCGGTTTCCCCGGCGGCATGGTCCATCGGATCGAGAATCCCCTCACCGCTCTTCCGCCGCTTTCCGGAGACACCGCAGGTACTGGTTTAGGTAATGTTCCTTTCGAGGTCGACGGTATTGCATGATCCAACGCGGATGGGGGAGCGGCTCGATCCGATCGAACAGCTCGGAACGGTCACTCAGATCCTGGAAGTGATCGAGGTTTTTCCCTTTGCCGAGGCACAGAGCCACGCGCCGCGTGAGACCGAAGCCGATCTGCTCCCGAACGCTCTCGACGATGCGCGGTGCGACCCTGTCGAGCAGTTCCCGGCTGTCGTAATAGTTGAAGTTCTTGCCGTCCTTCAGGAAGCCCAACGGACTGACCGCCGTGATGTAGAACTTCCGGAAAAACTCGCGGGGCCCTCCGAACGCACGAATCACCTGGTAGACGAAAACGCTCGACAGCTCGGGCTTCTTCGAGAGATCGTTGTCGATGCCCAGATCCTCCTGGAGACGGATGGGATCCGTAAAGGCTACGCCGGTGCGTCCCGCACCGAATCGGCCCGGATTGATGCCGAACACGCCGACCCGGGTCGAGTCGTCGTCGAAGTAGATCTGGAAGAACCGGGTGAGGAGAGTGAGTACCTGGTCGTCGTCGTAGGCCCGTAAGATCTCGATGCCCTCGGGGACGGGCCAGTCGCTGTCGAGAGAGCGATAGTAACGGAGGGCGCGCTCACCGAAGGTCATCCAACTCTCTTTCGGACCAGGGGGAAGCCGGCGTTGTCGGCTTCAGTCCTAAGCAGGAAGTCGCCCGGGCCGGACGGTCTCGGTCCCGGACGACTGCTACAGGTTTCGCCGGCATCGCTCAGCCGAGCGCCGGCTCGGCGTCCGCGGGCTGCTGCTCCAGCTCCTCGCTCGGCTTGCGCACGCGGAACGTCTCCATGGTGTAGAAGAGGGTCGGTATCAGGAAGAGCGTGATGAACGTCGACGAGATCATGCCGCCGATCAATACTCGCGCCATGGGAGCCTGCAGTTCCGCGCCCTCGCCGATGCCGATCCCCATCGGGATCAAGCCGAGGACGGTCGTCAGCGTGGTCATCAGGATCGGGCGCAACCGACGTCGGCCGCCGGTGATGAGCGCGTCGGTCACCGAGAGGCCGTGATCCCGTATCAACTGGAGCACATAGTCCACCAGGACGATGGCGTTGTTGACCACGATGCCGACCAGCATGATGATTCCGATAAAGGCCTGCATGTTGAAGGTGGTGTTCGTCAGGAACAGCGCCAAAATCACGCCAAGGGACGCCAGCGGCAGCGAGAACATGATCAGGAAGGGGTAGCGGAAGGACTCGAACTCCGCTGCCATCACCAGGTAGACCAGGGCGACGGCCAGTATGAAACCGAGCTTGAGATAGAAGAAGGCCTCCTGCTGGTCTTCCCAGTCGCCGGAGAAGATGACGGCCGTCTCGGGTGGGAGCCGCAGGGTCGCGATCTTGCCCTGCATGTCTTCGACGATGGAGCCCATGTCCCGCGCACCCGAAACGTTGCCCGTCACGGTGATGACGCGCTGCTGGTCCCGTCTTGAAATGGCGGTGGGACCTTCACTCCGCTTGAACGAGACAAGCGAGCTCAACGGCACGATCTGTCCGTCGGGAGTTTGTACCGGAATGGCCAGGACGTCGGCTGCGCTCATCCGGTCGCTCTCTTCGTAGCGGACGTTGATGTCGTACTCGTCGCCCTGCTGCCGGAAATAGCTGGCCGTCGTTCCACCCAGCGCGGTGCGAATCGTGGTCGCGATTTCCGTGACCGAGAGACCCATCGTGGCCGCCTTCTCCCTATCGATGAAGATCCGGCTCTCGGGTCGGCCCGCGGTTCGAGTGATGCGGGCATCGGAGATTCCGTCGGTGGATTCGAGCATGCGCTTCAGTTCGACGGCCACCTGGTAGGACGCGCTCAGGTCATAGCCTCTTACGTCCAGGCTCAACTGACCGGCGTCGCCCTGCGCAATGCGCATGATGAAGTTGCCGCCCGTGGCGCGGGTTCTCGATAGGACGCCCGCAAGCTGGTCGAGCTTCGGCCGAAGATCCATGGCAATCTGCTGCGTGCTCCGGGTGCGCTCGGACTGGGGCACCATGTTCATCCGGATATCGGCCGTGTTCGTATTCGCTGCGTGCCATCCTCCGGCTTCACCGACTTCGGTCAAGATGTTGACGACCTCGGGCACTTCCTTCTTGACCATCGCCTCGACCTGTCGGGTCACTGCGTCTGTCACTTCCAACCGGGTTCCTTCGGGTAGCTCGAGGTTGATCCGGACCTCCCCTTCGTCAGTCTCCGGCTGGAATTCGAATCCGATGAACTGGATCAGAAAGAGTGAACCCACGACGACGGCGAGACTCGAGCCGATGACGATCCAGCGATGGCGAAGAGCCCAGCGGATGCCTTCCGAATAGCTCTGGTCGAGACCATCGAGGGCCGAGGCCATCGAATGGATCACCTTCTGACGGAACGTCCCCATCTTCGGCTCTCTGACGCGAACGAAGCGGCTTGCCAGAAGGGGGACCAGGGTCAGCGCGACAAGAAGGGAACTGAACAGGGAGAACGACACGACCCAGGCCAACTGCTGGAACAGGACGCCCGAAATCCCCTGCATGAAGACGACCGGAATGAAGACGACGACCGTTGTCAAGGTGGAGGCGGTAATGGCCATCGCCACTTCGGAAGCGCCGTTGCGAGCCGCCTTGATCTTCTCTTCGCCGTCCTGACGGTGCCTGAAGATGTTCTCGAGTACGACGATGGCATTGTCGACGAGAACGCCCACCCCCAGGGCGAGGCCACCAAACGTGATCGTGTTGAGTGTGAATCCGTAGAAGTACATCAGTCCGAAGGTCGACACGATCGAGATCGGGATGGAGATCGCTACGACCAGCGTGCTGCGCAGATTGCGCAGGAACAACAACAGAATGATGATGGCCAGGATCGATCCGTAGAGGGCGGCATCACGGACGTTCGAGACGGCGCGTTCGATGAACTTCGAGTTGTCGAAAATGGTGGTGACATGCACGTTCGGGAAGTCTCGGTTGATGCGGTCGATCTCCGCAATGACCGCCTTTGCCACGTCGACCGTGTTCGACCCCGATTGCTTGCGGATCGCCATGCGCAGTCCGGGCACGCCGTTGATGCGCACCAGATTACGGACCTCCTGATGGCTGTCTTCGACATTGGCTATGTCACCAATGTAGATCGGTCTACCCTGCCGTCGGGTAACCATGGTCTTGCGGATCTCGTCCAGGCTCGCGTATTCGCCCTCGGTCCGCATCAGGAGCTCGAAATCGCCTTCGTTGACCTGGCCGGCCGGCTCGTTCAGATTCTCCCGCCTGAGCGCGGCGATGACCTGATTCGGACTCAGGCGCAGCGCGTGCATCTTCTCCCTGTCGAGGTTGACATGGATCTCTCGCTGCAGGCCGCCCCAGATATCCGCCTGGGCGACACCGGGAATGCGCTCGAAGCGATATTGCAGCTGCTTCTCCGCAAAGTGACGCAGATCGCGGGGCGGCATGTCGCTCGACACCCCGAGAAACACGATCGGGAAGACGCCTACGTCGAACTTGAAGATGCTCGGGGGATCCGCATCATCAGGCAGGGAACTGCGGGCTCGATCGACCCGTGTGCGGACTTCATCGGTCGCCGAGTCGATGTCCGTGCCCCATTCGAAGGAGAGGCGTACCTGACTGGAGCCCTCGGAGGAGGTCGAGGTCATCTCCTTGACGGAAGGCGTCGAGGACAGCGCCCGTTCCAGCGGAATCGTGACGAGTTCCTCCATCTCTTCCGGACCGACACCCGCATACCCGGTCGTCACGGTAATCGTCGGCAGGGTCATGTCCGGCATCAGATCGACCGGAAGCCGAAGAAACGAGATGGCCCCGAGGAGAGACAGGATCAGAAAGATAACCGTCGCGAAAACAGGTCGGCGAATTGCCAGATCAGGAAGCTTCATCCGATTCTCACCTTATCCCCTTCATTCAGTTTCTGCGCTCCGGCAGTGACCACCTGAGTGCCCTCACCCAGGCCGTCCAGAACCTCGACAAAATCACCCTGAATCCGGCCGATCTCAATGCGGCGGTATTCGGTTGTCTGGTCTGCCGTCAGAAGAAAGACCCCCTTCTCATCCCCACGAGTCAACAAGGCGTCGCGGGGGATCGCGAGAACTTTGGTCGGCGCACCTGCCGCGATGGACACCCGAGCGAACATGCCTGGCTTCAGAAGTCCCTGGTTGTTGGAAATTTCGATCTCGACGTCGGCGCTCCGGGTTTCCGGATCGAGGAAGGGACTGATACGGGTGATCCGCCCCTGATACTCCCGTCCCGCAACTCCGTCGATCGAGACCTTGGCCGGAAGCCCGACATGGACCTTGCTGATCATCTGTTCCGTCACCGGGACCACGGTCTTGAGCCTGCTGACGTCGAGAACGCGCAGGATCGGCACACTGGCGCTGACCAGGGCACCCGGATCGAGGTAGCGAGTCCCGACGAATCCGGTCAACGGTGAATAGACGCGTGTCTGGTCCTGCTGGATCTTGAGCTCACGAAGGCTCGCCTCCGCTTGCTGAACCTGAGCCTTGGCCAGTTCGAGCTGAGCCTTGGAAGCCCTCAGCTGGCTCTCCACGTTCTGAAGATCCTGATTCGAGATTAGCTGTTCGGAGTGAAGCGCCTGATAACGTTCGACTTGAATGACCAGGTTGTCGTAATTCGCTTGCTCTCGGCTCACGCCCGCCCGGGCCACCGCGATCGAAGCCTCCGCCCGGCTGATCTGCTGCTGCAGATCCTCGTCGTCGACGACGGCCAGCAGGTCCCCCTTTGCGACCGGATCTCCGCGCTGGGCGAGCACCTCCTTCAGTCGACCGCTGATGCGGGACATCACGTCGACGGACTGCTGGGGTTGCAGTTCGCCGAGAACTTCGAGTTTGGAATCGAACAATTGGGGTTGAACTGCGGCCGTCTCCACGAGCATGGAAGGCGATTGCGCCATGACGCCCGGGCCCGGTCCAGGACCGGCTGCATCTGCGGTATTCAGCTTCTGGTAGAGACGAAAGCCGACTAAGCCCAGAATGATCAGCAATATGAGCGGCAGAAACAGTTTTTTCACTGCAGTTCCTTAAAGGTATGGATGTGTGGCCCGGAAGGTCTATGTTTACGACGCAATCGACCTCGTTAAAGTTTCAAGCCCGTGCCAATGCAATGTTGCCGGAGAGAAGGGCGCTCAGCACACCGCTCCCCGGGGCCGAGACCCGGCTTCTGGAATTTCCGGTCACTCCTCCGGCCTCTCGATATCATAGTCTTCTTCTGGTTAGGGTTCTGGTTCTTCCTGCCCGAGTTCTCGTGTGCCGTTGTCGCGGCACCTGTATACCTACGGTCGAGGACGTCGGGCCGTTACATGTGTGCGCCAAAGAAAAACGGTGTCCGGATGACCTTTATTGCTTGGTCGGGTGGCTTGTCTTCGATTCGCTCCGGTGTGAGGTCCTGGGGACGGATCGGTTCGGGGAAGCGTCAGGGAAACAGCACGGTCCGATTTCCGTAGACGAAGACGCGGTCTTCCAGGACCAGCCTGAGGGCCCGGGCCAATACGACTTTTTCGACGTCCCGGCCCGCCTGAGCCATCGCTGCAGCACTGTGGGTGTGGTCGACCGGGATCACGTCCTGCGCAATGATCGGTCCCTCGTCGAGATCGCTCGTGACGAAGTGGGCGGTCGCTCCGATGATCTTCACACCCCGCTCGGCAGCCTGGCGGTAGGGATTGGCCCCGGCAAAAGCAGGCAGGAAGGAGTGGTGGATGTTCAGGATTCGACTGGCGTAGCGGTCGACGAAGAACGGGGTGAGAATGCGCATGTACTTGGCGAGAACGATGAGATCGGGCGTATGGACCGAAACCGCTTCAAGGAGGCGCTGTTCGTGCTCCTCCCGCGTCAGGCCTTCGTGGGGAATAGACTGGAAGGAAACGCGGAAGCGCCGGGCCAGAGGTTCGAGTGTGGCGTGGTTGCCGATCACGGCCAGGATCTCGGCATTCAGCTCTCCATAAGTGTGGCGGAGCAGAAGATCCCCCAGGCAGTGGGGTTCCCGCGTCACCAGGACGACGATTCGCTTCCTGGTTCGCTGGGGCAGGCGGATCGTCGACTCGAGCGGCAGCACCCGGCGGAGTTCGTCGAGCATGGTCGCTTCGTCGAAAGAGCCCGAGAACTCGGTCCGCATGAAGAAGTGTCCTTTCACCGGATCGACGAATTCGCCGTTGCTGATGATATTGAGACCGTGACCGAGAAGAACGCCGGTGATCCTGTGGACCAGGCCTTTCTCATCGGCACAGTCGATGAGCAAAATGTGCGGCTCCGGATCGCTCATGGGAAACCCATCATAGGAACGTGTCCCGCACGGCGTCCACCGGAAATTGTCAGAGGATGATCAAAAGCATGCCCGCGAACATCAGGCAGGCGGCGGGAATGCGATGCGCGAATCCGCCTTCGTGAAAGACCAGGACCCCGATGACCGCGGATCCGATTCCGCCGGCCCGCTTGACCGCCTCGACGTAGGAGACGAAGAGCTCCCGGTACGCGTAGAACTGGGCAAGCACTGCGATTCCCGCTACAACGGAGGCCGCAGTAAGGAGCAAGGCCGTGCGGGTGGCAATCGGGGTTGCTTGCGGGCGAGGGCGTCTGCGCCGGACCATTCTCGCCCCGATCAGCAGGATCGCACTGAGTGTGCTCATCAGGAAGCCGAGCAGTGCTTCCGAACCGTGGGCGATGGCCATCTTGTCGATGGAAGTGGCTCCACCCCAAATTGCCGCGACGAGGAGCATCCGCCAGCTCCCCGGTTCCTTGAACGGAGCAGCCAGGAGTCTTCCCAGTCGCGTGCGCTGATCGCCGTGTAGAAGCACGGCTCCCGCGACGACACAGAGGATGCCGATCCAGCCCCTCAGGGATGGATGTTCCGACAACAGAAGGTAGGCGACCAGGGCCGAGACGAGCGGGGTGAAACCCAGGTACGGAATCGTCAGGGAAAGGGGAGACAGAGAGACGGCCCGCACGTAGAGTAGAGAGGTCAGGGCAAATAACACCGACTCGAACACACTCAGCAGGACGAAGGTTTGGTCGAAGGATGGCAGGCCCTCCGCCCAGAGCACTGCGGCCAGGACCGCGGCCGCTCCCAGGTTGATGCCGATCACGATGCGCACCGCGTCCAGGCGCTGTCCCAGGATCTTCCGCAAGACGTCCAGCGCCACGAAACACGATGAAGCAACAATGGCCAGCACGAGACCCATGGTCGACCAGCTTACACGAGAGCCGGACCCGATCCCCAGCTTTTGATCCATGGTCCTGTGGGGAATGTCCTGTGAGGAATGAGTGGATGTCATGAGCCGTCCCGGCATGGCACAATTACAGTTAAAGGTATAGAGAGCTTGTATCCGGTTTCTCGGATCCGGCTCGAGCAAGAACGACAGGAGAATCGATGAAGAAACAGAACATTGCGTGGCTGGTGCTCCTCCTGGTCACCCTGGGAGCCGTGTCCTGTGAGTCCGCGTTGGAGCCGGGTCGAGGGACGACCGTGATTCTCGTCCGACACGGCGAAAAAGTCGACGAGTCGGAGGATGCCGCGCTGAGCCCGCTTGGGCTGGCCCGGGCGCAGGACCTTGCGGATCTGCTCCGACAGGCTGATGTGAAGGCACTGTTCGCCACTGAATTTCGCAGGACGCAGGAAATGGTCCAGCCCCTGGCGGACCGGTTCCAGCTCAAGGTCCAGGTCATTCCTGCCGCCGAACCGAAACATCTGGCCGACGCTATTCTCGAGGACTATCAAGGCCAGCTCGTCGTCGTGGCCGATCATGGAGACCGGATCGGGGAAGTCCTCCGCCTGCTGGGCGTGAGTCCGGAAGAATCGTCCGTGAGTCCTCGCTACGACGATCTGTTCGTCGTGACTGAGATCGGAGACGGGAAGGCCTCCCTGATCCACCTTTCCTACGGCGTGCCGGACGCCGGAACGATGGCATCACCGAGCGAAGGATCGGCCCCGGGATTGAAATGAGACCGCGCACAGGTCATCCGGAGTTCCCACACGGCCGGCAGTATAATGGGCCGGAACGCGTATGAACGACACAGTCCCGGGCCGGTATTGGCGCCGACTCGAGGACGGCCGGGTTCAGTGCGATCTGTGTCCCCGCTTCTGCAAGCTCCGCGAAGGCCAGCGAGGCCTCTGTTTCGTGCGGGCCCATGAGCAGGGGCAGATGGTGCTCACGACCTACGGCCGATCGAGCGGATTCTGTATCGACCCCATCGAGAAGAAACCTCTGAATCACTTCTACCCCGGAACGTCGGTCCTGTCCTTCGGGACGGCAGGCTGCAATCTGGCTTGCAAGTTCTGCCAGAACTGGGATATCAGCAAATCCCGGGAGATCGATACCCTGGCGGATGCCGCGGCTCCGCAAGCGATCGCCCGAGCTGCCTCGCGATACGGTTGTCGGAGCGTGGCCTATACTTACAATGATCCGGTCATTTTCCTCGAATACGCCGTGGATGTGGCCGAGGCCTGTCGGGAGGAGGGCTTGGCCAACGTGGCGGTCACGGCAGGCTATGTGGGTGAGGAGGCGCGGCGGGAGTTCTTCGGGGCCATGGACGCCGCCAATGTCGATCTGAAGGCATTCACGGAATCTTTCTACTGGCGTCTGACGAAGGCGCATCTCCAGCCCGTGCTCGACACGCTCCTCTATCTGAAGCACGAGACCGATGTCTGGTTCGAGATCACGACACTGCTCATCCCGGGCGAGAACGACTCGGAGACCGAGATCGATGAGATGACCGGCTGGATCCGGTCGGAGCTCGGTCCCGACGTCCCGCTCCATTTCACGGCGTTTCATCCCGACTGGAAAATGAAGGACCACGCGAATACGCCACCCGCCACCCTGTCGCGGGCCCGGTCGGTCGGCCAGCGGAACGGTCTGCACTACGTCTATACCGGCAACGTCTTCGACGCCGCGGGGCAAAGCACGTACTGCCATGAGTGCGGGTCCGTCCTCATCGAGCGGGACTGGTACAGGCTCGGCGCATGGAATCTTACGGCGGACGGAGCCTGCCCCGAATGTGGGGCGCGTTGTGCAGGGCACTTCGCAGCAGATCCGGGACAATGGGGGAGCCGCCGCCAGCCGATCCGAATCGCCGGGTGAATCCCGGTGTTGAGCCAGGGGATCGCGTCGGGCCAGCGGATGACGTGGATCCACGCGGAGTGGGGTCCTGGTCTTTCATCCGCCTGATCGTCGATATCCGCTGGGGAGCTTCTGGAGGGTTCGGCCGGCGGATGACGTGGATCGACGCGGATTGGGGTCCTGGTCTTTCATCCGCCTGATCGTCGATATCCGCTGGGGAGCTTCTGGAGGGTTTGGCCGGCGGATGACGTGGATCGACGCGGATTGGGGTCCTGGTCTTTCATCCGCCTGATCGTCGAGATCCACTGGGGAGCTTCTGGAGGGTTTGGCCGGCGGATGACGTGGATCGACGCGGATTGGGGTCCTGGTCTTTCATCCGCCTGATCGTCGAGATCCACTGGGGAACCTCGGGATGGTGTGGCCGGCGGATGACGTGGATCCACGCGGATTGGGGTCATGGTCTTTCATCCGCCTGATCGTCGATATCCACTGGGGAGCTTCGGGAGGGTTTGGCCGGCGGATGACGTGGATCCACGCGGAGTGGGGTCCTGGTCTTTCATCCGCCTGATCGTCGATATCCACTGGGGAGCTTCGGGAGGGTTTGGCCGGCGGATGACGTGGATCCACGCGGAGTGGGGTCCTGGTCTTTCATCCGCCTGATCGTCGATATCCACTGGGGAGCTTCTGGAGGGTTTGGCCGGCGGATGACGTGGATCCACGCGGAGTGGGGTCCTGGTCTTTCATCCGCCTGATCGTCGATATCCGCTGGGGAGCTTCTGGAGGGTTCGGCCGGCGGATGACGTGGATCGACGCGGATTGGGGTCCTGGTCTTTCATCCGCCTGATCGTCGATATCCGCTGGGGAGCTTCGGGAGGGTTTGGCCGGCGGATGACGTGGATCGACGCGGATTGGGGTCCTGGTCTTTCATCCGCCTGATCGTCGATATCCGCTGGGGAGCTTCTGGAGGGTTTGGCCGGCGGATGACGTGGATCCACGCGGAGTGGGGTCCTAGTCTTCCATCCGCCTGATCGTCGATATCCGCTGGGGAGCTTTCGCAGATTCACGAGGGTCGAGCGTTTATGTAGGGTGAAATGACAAAACTACTATTTGAAAAGCTCACCTATCAGATCCGGGGCGCGGCCATGGAGGTCTACAACCGGATCGGTCCGTTCATGCAGGAGTCGGTCTATCAGAGATCGATGGAAATTGAGCTGCGTCATCTCGGCATCCCGTTCGAATTCAAGTGGCCCGTCGCGATCCGGTACCGCGGGAGCGTCGTCGGCTCGGGGGAGATCGATCTGCTGGTCGACGACGAGATCGTGGTCGAGTTGAAGGCGGCATCGACGATCCATCCCCGCCACGTGTCTCAGGTCATCCAGTACCTCGCCGCGATCGAGCGACCGCTGGGGCTGATCCTCAATTTCGGCAACATCGAACGATTCGAAGCGCGCCGCGTTCCATTTTCCCGGAATCTCGAGAAACTCCGGAGCCGATGCGCTCGTTCCGCAGAGGAGTCTGACGATCCGGACCAGGCAGGCACGTACTTTCGAGGCGGCGGAATTCGTGATAGAAGCGGTGCATGAACGGTCGCGAGCGTATCCTGGCTTTTCTGAAGGACGAGCCGGTCGACCATATTCCCTTTATGCCGATCACCATGATGTTCGCCTCCGATCTGGTGGGTGCCGCCTATCGAGACTACGTGACCGATTTTCGGGTGCTCACCGAGGCTCAGATACGCACGGCCGAGCGCTTCGACATCGACTACGTGTCCGTCATCTCCGATCCGGCCAGGGAGGCTTGCGACTGCGGGGCCGAGGTTGATTTCTTCGAGCAACAGCCGCCGGCGATCGACGAGTCGAAAGCACTCCTCTCGGACAAGAGCCGCCTGGACCATCTGGAAGTTCCCGACCCCGCCCGTGCCCCTCGGATGCGAGATCGGCTGGAAGGCCTACGCGAGTTTCGGAGGCGTGTCGGCGGTCAGAAGTTGATCGAAGGCTGGATCGAGGGACCGTGTGCGGAGGCGGCGGACTTGCGCGGGATCAACAACGTGATGCTGGACTTCTACGATGACCCGGACTTTGCCCGAAGACTGATCGAGTTCGTGACCGGGATGGAAGTCGCCTTCGCCCGAGCGCAGGTGGAATCCGGTGCCGATCTGATCGGGATCGGCGATGCGGCGGCATCGCTGGTCGGACCCCGCATCTACGAGGAGTTCATCTGGCCGGCTCAAAAGCGGATCGTGCGGGCCATCCAGCAGATCGGGGCACAGGTGCGCCTGCATATCTGTGGAGACACCCGACCGTTGCTTGCGAAAATGGGACAGCTGTCCTGCGAGATCGTGGATCTCGACTACTTCTCCTCTCTCGAGGCCGGGCGGCGAGAGATGGGCGACCGGCAGGTACTGCTGGGCAACCTGCATCCTGTCCGGCTCTTGCTCAACGGTACGCCGAAACAGATTCAGAGCGCACTGGAGGAGTGCTGGAAAGGAGCGTGTCCGCGATACATCGTCGGTGCCGGGTGCGAGATCCCCCGGGGCACACCGGCCGAGAATCTCGAGACCATGGCGGAATTCGCCCGCAGCCACTGAAGCTGGGTGCCCCGAGGCGACCATCGGTCGCCACTTTGGTGAGAGCCGTCACGGTCTTTCCGCTTTCCAGCGTGTCTAATACGGGACCGAGGTACCTATATGGCACAAGCGAGTCCCTATGTTTATCCACCTCCCAATCCTCGGAAGGTGAGTGTTTCGCTGGAGTTGGACCACTTCCCACCCTTGCCGGAGGTTGCCTGGAAGGTGCTCGAGCTCACCTCCGACCTCTACCTGGGTGTCGATAGGCTGGCCGAGGTCATCTCGCGCGATCAGACACTGACGGCGCGCATTCTAAGGATTGCGAATTCCGCATTCTTTCAACGCTTGTGTGAAATCAAGACCGTCAAGCATGCATCGACCGTCCTGGGAAACCGCAAGATCCGGGGAATCGTCATTGCGGCATCCCTCGGTGGGATCCTGTACCGGTCTCCTCAGGGTCGCCTCCTGTGGCAACATGCCCTCGGTGTTGGACTTGCAGCCCGAGAGCTGTGCGGCCGACTTCCGGTAACGGTCGACGCCGAAGAAGCATTCGTGGCAGGCCTGTTGCACGATATAGGGAAAGGCCTGTTCGACTATCAGCATCCTGAACTGTTCGTCCAGGCCGCGTCACTGGCCAGTGCAGACCCTGACCTGACGACGATCGAGGCCGAGCGTCAGGTTCTTGGAGTCGACCACGTGGAGATCGGTGGGAGAGTCGCGGATGCATGGAACCTTCCGGAATCGATCGCCGGTGCCATCCGCTTCCATCATGAGCCGTCGGCGTCTCCGGACAAGCCTCATCTCGCCGCCATTGTTTGTCTGGCCGATCGATCCTGCCTGCGAATGGGGATCGGACCGATCAGCAAGCCGGATCTCGAGATCATCGACGTTGCGGCGGCGGCCATACTGGGTGTTACAGCCGGCGATCTCGAGCAGTCCCAAGTCGATTTTCTCGAGAAAATCGAGATGGATCGGGCGTTGTTCAGTTTCGGATAACGAATCTGTCGGTGGCAATCGACCCGCCGCCCTCCGCCGAATGACCTTCATCCAGTGAACCACGTCGATGATGGGGCGAACAGGGCCCCGATTTGATTCGCAGGAATCAATGTGATTCGTCGGCCGACCCGTTGAAAAGTTCCGCTGGACAGAAGAGACTTGCAGGCGATGATGCTGGAAAAACCCAAGAAACCTCATCGCCGCCTGGAAGCATCCGAACTCTGTGCGCTCTGTGATCGGGCGCAACTCGACTTCAACACGACCGCCGAGCTCGAGCCGCTGGAAGGGATCATCGGGCAGGAGCGGGCCCTGCAGGCGATCCGCTTCGGCCTCGGAATGAAGAGCTTCGGCTACAACCTCTATGTCGCGGGAACACCGGGGACGGGCAAGAAGACGCTGATTCGACTCCTGGTCGAAGAGATTGCCCGGACGCAAGAGACACCCAATGACGTCTTTTATGTGTACAACTTCGACCGTCCCGAGCGTCCCCGTGCGATCGTCGTGCCTCCGGGCGTGGCTGCCGCGTTTCGTGCCGATATGGAACACCTCGTGCAATCGCTCGAGGAGGAGGTGCCGAAGGCCTTCAAGAGCGAGGATTATGAAACGCGCAAGAACCAGATCCTGCAGTCATTTCAGAGCGAGCAGGCGGATCTGAACGAGCGGCTGCAGAAGGAGGCCAGGGAACGGAACCTGTCGGTGAAATCCGGGGGCGCGCAGATCGTCGCTCTCCCGATCGTGGATGGCCATGAGCTGACCCGTGAGGAATACGAAAGTCTGACGGACCAGGAGAAGGAGGAAATTCAGGTTCGCCAGCGTGCGTTCTCCGAGACCATTCAGGAGGTGTACCGGGAAGTCCGGGGGCTTCAGCAGCAGACCCAGCAACGGCTCAAGGAGTTGGACCGCTCCGTTGCACTGATCTCGAGCGGCTACTACCTGGACGACATCCGGACCGATTACAGCGAGTATCCGAAGATCCTGGAGTACCTCGAGGGGGTGCAGCACGATGTCGTTGCCAACATCTCCAATTTTCTCCGCGACGAAGACGAGGAGGAAGTGGACGGTGTGCCGTCGAAGGGCGGTCCCGACCCGCTCAGGCGCTATAGGGTCAACGTGATCGTCGACAACTCCAGGCAGGAGGGCGCTCCGGTCATCGAGGAGACACACGCCACCTTTCGCAACCTGATCGGCTATGCCGAACGGGAAGTACGCATGGGAACGCTTTACACCGATTTCACGATGATTCGCGCCGGCTCGATCCTGCAGGCGAACAACGGATTCCTGATATTGGATCTGGTCGATCTGTTGACCACGCCGCTCGCCTGGGATTCGCTCAAACGGGCGTTGCAGGATGGGTCGGTCACCATACAGGAGCCGGCGGACCAGTTCGGGCTGGCCGGAACCATAGGGTTGCGGCCCGAACCCGTCCCTGTCGACCTCAAAGTCATCGTACTGGGAAGTGCGGAGCTGTACGGACTTCTTTACGCGGCTGACGAGAGCTTCCAGAAGCTCTTCAAGGTGCGGGCGGAGTTCGACACCGTGATGAAGAAGAACGACGGTCATCTCGAACGGTATGCGCGCTTCGTCCGGACGCTGTGCGACAAAGAGGGCCTGCATCACTTCGAAGGAGATGCCGTCGCGGCCTTGATCGAACACAGCTCGCGAATGGTCTCGGATCAGACTCGCCTGACGCTGCGCTTCAGCGATGTGGCGGACCTGATCCGGGAGTCGCACTACTGGGCGCTGCAATCGAATCGGGAGTTGGTGACCGCGGAGGATGTGCGAAAAGCAATCGGCGAGAGGATCTACCGCTCGAATCTCTTCGAAGAGAAGATCCAGGAGATGATCGACGAGGGATCGATCATGATCCAGGCATCGGGGGAGGCCGTGGGTCAGATCAACGGTCTGTCCGTGTACCAGATCGGAGACTATGCTTTCGGGAAACCGACCCGGATCACGGCTCAGGTCAGCGTGGGCGACGAGGGCATCGTCAACATCGAACGGGAAGCCCACCTGAGCGGCAGTGTGCACGACAAAGGCGTCCTGATCCTGGGCGGATTCCTGCATGGAAAGTATGGGCAAAGACACCCGTTGAGCCTGCACGCCAGCCTCTGTTTCGAGCAGTCCTACTCAGGGGTCGACGGGGACAGCGCCAGCTCCACCGAACTCTATGCAATCTTGTCGGCTCTGTCGGGAGTCCCGCTCCGACAGTCGATCGCAGTCACCGGGTCGATCAACCAGAAGGGGATGATCCAGCCGATCGGGGGTGTGAACGAGAAGATCGAAGGTTTCTTTGCCGCCTGCCGGTCCGCCGGATTGACCGGGGATCAGGGAGTCATCATTCCCCATCAGAACGTCCAAAACCTGATGCTCAATGAGGACGTGCGAGAGGCCGTCCGCGAGGGCCGGTTCCATATCTATCCGATTGAGACTGCAGACGAAGGCATGGAAATCCTGACCGGCGTCGCCGCCGGCGAGGAACAGGCCGACGGCAGCTATCCCGAGGCCACGATCCATCATCTCGTCCAGACGCGTCTGGCCGAGATGGCGGAGATCGTCCGGGCGCACAAGACAGGAGAATGATCCGTCCGGTGACCGGGAATCAGTCGCGTCCCCCGAAGACCTCAGGGTTGACGACGTTTTCAATCCGCGGCGTTCTTCCCTCGAGAACGGCGAGCGTATCGTGGAGCATGGTCTCCAGAATCTGCCTCTGAGCTTTGGGTGTCCGCGCCGACACGTGCCCCGTCAGCAATGCGCGAGGGTGTCGAAAGATCGGATGATTCGCAGGGGGCGGCTCCTCGGGAAACACGTCGATGCCGACAGCCAGCAGTCGACCGCTTTCGAGCTCGTCGACCAGGAGATCCAGGCTCTCGATCACGGGTCCTCGAGCGGTATTGATCAGGATGCTGCCTTCCCGGACATGCTGAATGTTCTTGCGGTTGATGAGCGCCGTCGTCTCTTCGTTCAGCGGAACGTGCAGAGTGATGATCGAGGCGCGCCCAAGAAGCTCGTCGAGGCCCGTAAATTCCACGTCGTCCTCGCGGTAGAGGCTGTGATCGATATAGGGATCGTCGGCGAGGATCGACATCTCGAACGGGCGGGCCAGTCTGCGAACCTGCCGGCCGATTCTGCCGTATCCGACGATGCCCAGCGTGGCACCCTCCAGGTCGAGGCTGCGGGTTGCATAGCGCGCGTTCCAGTCGCCCGTCATGAGCGCTTCCCGCCAGAACGAGAACTTCTTGGCCGCCGCCAGGATGAAGGCCAGCGTCTGTTCGGCCACCGCGCGGGTCATGGCGCCAGGTGTGTAGAGGACGGGAATGTGTCGCGCGGTTGCGTCCGGAATATTGACGGAGTCGAAACCGACGCCCGTTCTGGACACCGCCTTCAGGCGCGGGGCCTGGTCGAGTATCTCGGCGTCGACGATGACGGAGCCGCGGACCACAATGAGAATGACGTCGGAGCCGACGGCGGCGAGAACATCTGCGCGGGAACCATTGTCGTCGATACAGACCACCCGACCGTGAGGAGACAGGGCCTCGATCACCGATTCGGGCAGTGGTCCAATGGAAACGATCCTGGGCTCGTTCATCTGCCCCGTATTGTGCCGGAAACCTGCTCAATTTCAAAGGGAAAGGGACTCAAAAGACAAGCGGGCAAAAGGGCTTGGAGGCTGGACTTGCCCGCCGCATTGCTGCTAGAATGCCGCCTTCGCCGAGAGCGTCCCCATCGTCTAGCCTGGCCTAGGACACCGCCCTTTCACGGCGGCGACGGGGGTTCAAATCCCCCTGGGGACGCCACTTTCCGCGGTCCGCGGCGGCATTTTCTCAGGAAAAATCTGGTAGGGGTCTGGTGCCTGGGTTTTCAATCGTGTAAGGTTACGTCTTGGGCGGTGAGTGAAGCGGCCCGGAAGATTCGGCATGTGAGCCGGATGCTCAAGCGCCTGGGGAAAAGTGCGAGTCGAGCGGGTGGACGCTCACTGGGGGGATGCCTTCTGACCGGTCAGACTCGACCGCATCGGACGGTTTGAGTCGCTTCACTCCGCCCGCCTTCTTTCTGCCCATTCTACCGGAGCTTTCTCATTTTCCGGCTGAGCTCGCGGATTCGGGCGCGGCAGGTCTTTGACTGACATTCCTCGCAGAAAGCGAAGTCGTTCTTGAAGTAGTGGATGCGGGGCTCGCCCGCCAGCATGACTCCGGAAATCGACTTGATCGGATCCATCAGGCAGCTCTCATTGATCGAAATCCCGATCACCGAAGGGTCGAGCGCAGCGAAGAGCCGGCGCTGACCGCTCAGATGCCAGCCGCAGTACCCCGGGCTGTAGCGCATCACCGCTTCCGGATTCGGCCGGTTCTCGGCCGAAAGTTCGTCCTCGAACGCCTCCTGTACCAGATCGGCGACCCGTTCCGCCATCACCGAGGCGGCCGAGTCCAGCGTGTAGCCGAGGGCCGGGTCGGCGTCGGCGAAAAGCGACTGAATCCGTGCGCTGACGGCGGGACCGAGGGTCAGCCCAAACAGTACCGAACGGCGCGCCTCCGCGGCTACCGCCTCGACCGGGTTCGGGGTCGCATTGAGAGACTCACCCTCCAGCACCCACGAAAACTGGTCCGGAGTGATTTCCTCATAGACGGCCGCCGGCCGCGCCAGTTCGACGACCTCCTTCATGGCGTCTGCCAGCAGGGTTTCCGCGAAGTCAGACAGCCGATGCCTGGGGGGTACTCCCTGGAGTTTCAAGATCGACGCTCGATCGGGCGAAACGTCCTCGGCGCGAAACCGGAGCCGTCGCGGTCGTGTTGAATGAGTCAAGACCGGTCAAGTTTCGCTCATTCCGGGCCGGATTGTCGAGTTTCGTCGGGTCCGCCGACGAATCACAGGAATCGGGCCCCGGGTTTCGATGCGCGTCATCGGTGCGATTCGCGGGCCAGCCGCGGAAGGCGTCGCGACAGGAGTCGAGCCGCGTTTTGCGAAGGCGCAAGTTCTACGGCCTGGTCGAAGAGATCCTTCCGCCTTCACCGCTTCGGCCGCTTCCTCTCGCTGCTTTCGGTCGGCTGCAGCCTTGCGCTCGATGCGATACTGATCGGCGTCGGCCAGGCGCTCGGCCTCATATTTCTGGGCATCCGCCTTCTCGCGGATCGTCGCATTGAGCTCGAGCTTTTGACGGTCCACCTCCTGTTTGGCGATCTCGATGTCCTGCACCTTGATCTAAACTCAAGGACGGAATTCTTCGATCAGGGGAAGGGAATCCCGCTCGAGGAGAGACAAAGCCGCCAGAATGACCCGGCGTTGCAGCGCGGGATCATGGGGTTTGCCCAGAGGATATCCAAGAGGAAAGGGAACGAACAGGGCTCGCGGGGGCTTGACCTTCTCGGTTACTTCACGCAGGAGGGTGATCGAAACGGTAGCCATGCCGGATCTTTCGAGGATGCTCTGGATCAGCCCGACCGACTGATTGCAGATCGGTCAGACCGGCGTCAATAAGACGGCGTCGACCCCGTCCTCACTCAGCGATCGTGCGACT
>CAWGNQ010000004.1:0-1074175 GCA_963823995.1 uncultured Acidobacteriota bacterium | reverse complement strand
GCGCGACCCCGGGGGGCGAAGATCCTGCGCTGCACCCCCGCCCCGGACAGGGGCGGGATCGTCCTGCGACCAGCTCGTCGAATCATGCCCATTCCCCCGTTGACCGACCAGGATCCTGATCCGGAAACGCCGAGGTCACGGCCGACATCCGCCGAAGACGCCGCCGGCCCGATCGCGTCCCTCCCGGGACGCCCGGGTTCGTCCCGCGCTGATCCTCCCCGGGGTCGCGCTCGGCTTGACCCCGGGCTACTGGAATGGTGCCCCTGCCGGGGCACGGGCCCCCTGTCGCCCACCACCCCAATGGATGCAGTGACCGCTTTGAGTCCGGATCTGACAGGGACTCCGAGCACCAAGGATAAACGGGTTTCGAGCTGCGCCCTTTCGGGGCAGGGTCTCGTTCGGTCGGAACGGAAACCCCGGGGTGCTTCGCTACCCCGGGCTCTCGGATAAGGCGGCCTCTTCGGGGCGCCGAGCCCGTCCCATCGTGCACCGGCGTCCTCCTGCGATCGAACGTCTGACCACTCGCTTCGCTCGGGCTCTGACTTCGCGGTTGGGTGGTGGGAGGGGGAAGGGCAAGTACCCCACCCACTCCACGCCAGGGTCGCAGCGGACGCCCGGGCTTTGAACCCCAAAAACCCGTTGCGGTCGTAGCGGCCGCGGCGTGAGATCGAGCCGCCAAGCACGAGTGGGCAAGTGCGAAGGGCGAAGGCCGAAGGGCGAACTTGAAGGTGCGAGGTGCGAGGGGCGAAGGAGGCCAGAATTACCGACGTCGATTCGGTTCACACTGCGGAATTTGCGCTTCGCAAGGGCCGTGGTCGGGGCAGAGGGATTTGAACCCCCGACATCCTGCTCCCAAAGCAGGAACGCTCCCAATGCGAAAACGCCCATTTTGCGGGCCTTTTCTTTTCAATGAGTTACGGCTGGCTTGTTGAAGTCTGTGGCTCTGTGTGGACCTGAGGGGCTTTGAACGACTACAAAATCGACTACAGTCGAACGCAATTCGAAATGCAGGTCGTCGCTTCCGTTTCAAGAGAAACCTCGCGGCATCCCTAATTGAAGCCACTGGTCGGCCGCAATACCAGGCGGTAGAATTCGCTGCGTAACTGAGATCAGCCGGTTCTTCGGAATTATTATCCGCATGTTCGCGGAAGTCGGACAGCCGCACGACACACCTCATTTCCACGCTTACTACCAGGAGGCCGTCGGAATATTCAGTATTGACCCCGTCGAGCTGATCGCAGGCGAACTTCCGAGGCGTCAGCGCCGATTGGTCGAAGCTTGGGCGGAATTACTTCAGGATGCGCTTCAGGCTGATTGGACCGTTTTGCAGGAAGGGCGGGCACCAGAACCGATCGAACCGTTAAGATAGTCGTATGCATCACGCCATCCACAAGGTCACTCGTGTGCGGGTGATTGCACCCTACACAGTCGAGGTGCAATTCGCCGACGGCACCGAACGCCGGATCGACCTTGGCCCGGTTCTGGTGGGTGAACTCTACGGTCCGCTTCGCGACCCTGCCCTCTTCGAAGCCGTCAGGATCGATCCGGAAGTCCACACTCTGGTCTGGCCCAACGGCGCGGATTTCGACCCGGCCACCCTGCACGACTGGCCCGACTACGAGGAAGCCTTCCGCCGACGGGCGAAGAGCTGGGAGGCCGTTCGCCAAGAGTCTGACGGCCGACGCTAAGCAAGCGAGAAGCGTTCCCTGTGGCGGCCAGGTCTGAGGTCAGGCGACGTCCTGCCTTTGAAGCAGGCGCGCGTCGTCAATTTGGGTCAGCATAGGCGTACCTGTTTAGACTCTGTGGATCATAGCAATTCTGCACAACCGGATCGACGCTCATCCACCTGCCGTGCGCGCTGGCCAGATACCGGGCGCCGAAGTAGTCGAGGCCGCTTTCGGCGTCGCGCTCCTTGCCCGTGTACTGGTGGGGCGTGTGGGTGCCGGCGTAGCGCTCGCCGTAGGGGAGGTTTTCTTCGAGGGCTCTCGGCTGCTACAAGTTCAAAACACAGATGTCAGAAGGCGGGTCTAGTATGCCTGTGGAGTTGAGGCTTTCCCAGGAGGGGCATGAAGGTGTTGAATGGTGTGGCGTGGTGATGATGAGCGAGAACGAAGCCGTCCGGCGTCGCAGGGCTCTTTTGCAGAGCGAACTGGAAACCTACCGGGAGCGGCTGGTAAGGGAGTATCGACCTGAGCAGATCTGGATCTTTGGATCCTTGGCGTTCGGAGAAACGACGGATTGGTCCGACATCGACCTGCTGATCGTCAAGGAAACCGATGTCCGGTTTCTGGATCGGACCAAAGAGGTGCTGCAGTTGCTGCGTCCCCGCGTCGGCATGGACATTCTGGTCTACACCCCCTCGGAGTTCGATCAGCTATGCCGGGAGCGACCGTTCTTCCGAAGGGAGATCTTGGGTAAGGGGAGGATTCTCTATGAGCGAGGAAAGTGACCGCTGGCTCCACTTCGCCCGAGAGGACTTGGAAATGGCCGAACTCGCCTTGGAGGCCGGCATTCACAACCAAGTCTGTTTCCACAGCCAACAGTGCGCCGAGAAGTCGGTCAAGGCTTTGCTCGTGCGCCATGGAATTTCCCCTCCGCGGACGCACCTGCTGGGCGATTTACTCACGCTACTGGGATCTACCTCGTTGACGGAGTTAGAGGAGATTCAGCTTTTAGACCGCTTCTACATACCGGTGCGCTATCCGGACGCTATTCCGGGATCTCTTCCAGACGGGCTTCCTTCACGGGAGGACGCCCAGGAAGCACTCGCTACGGCAAGGAGGGTCATGGAGGAGGTGATCCGGCAGAAGCCTGGAGGATGACGTACAGACCCGCTCCTCCTTCGGACCAAGGGCATGCTGGCCCGGTGGTTCTGCCGTTCTCGGGATCCTCCTTCCTCCACCTGGCATGGGCCGATGCGTAGTACCGTGCCCCAAAGTAATCGAGGCCACTCTCGGCGTCGCGCTCCTTGCCCGTGTACTGGTGGGGCGTCTGCGTGCCCGCGTAGCGCTCGCCATAGGGGAGATAGCGGTAGGTTTCCATGAGTTGTCCGCTCACGTTCATGCGTGCTGCGATCGTGCCGAGGTGGTTCGTGGCAAAAAACCACGTCGTGCCGCCGCTGTACTCGACCAGCTTACCCCCGAGCCCCTGCACGTACAACTTCGTCCATTGCCCACCGACCTTTTCCCCAATGCCCCAGTAGAAGTAGGTCGTGACCCCTCCGGCGATCTTCGAAGCCCGTTCGCCCTGGGGGCCGTAGGCATACTGGGCCGTCGAGCCATTGTCGATCTTGATCAACCGGTTCTCCGCGTCGTACTGGTAGGTGTGCGTTCCATCGTTGGTCACATTCCCCGCCGCATCGTACGTCCACCCGCTGACCCGGTTCGTCGTCGAACTGATGGAGAGCGTCTCCGAATACGAGACGCCCGTCGTCGTCTGTGAGAGCCGATTGCCGTAGCGGTCGTACGACCAGGAAGCCGTCCAGACCGAGGATTCGGCATGGGTGAGGCGGTAAAGGTTGTCGTAGCTGTAGGTTTCCGAGTAATTTGGATTCACCTGGTCGCGAATCTCTTGGATCATCCCGTTTTGCGGCGCTTCGAGATCCCCCGTGTCCTTTTCGAGCGTGATGTCGTCGACGTAGGCGACGATCGCATTCGGGCTGCCGTGCACCACCCGGACCTTGACGCCCGTGGTCCCGGGCGCTGTCTGGAACATTCCCGTGATGTGCTGCCAAGTCCCAATGAGCGATGATTTGGCGGCAATCGTGACGTCAGTGAAACTCTCGCCCTGGCCGTTGCCGTCATTGGCATCCAGGTAGAGATTTCCTCCGGAGGAGGATTCGACATAGACCCATGCCGAAAGCCAGTAGGACGTACTGCCCTCCACCGCGATGTAGGAGTGGGAAGTCGCATTCAGAACGGAGCCGACGGCATGATCGACCTTCAGCGAGGCACTGCCGCTATGGGCCCGCGTCGTCGTGCGGCTGGTTCCGAACTGGTCCCAGTCATAGGCGTTGGTTCCCGAGCCGTTCTCGAAGCCCGGATTGGCGACGCCGACGCCGAAGCTGCCTCCTGCAGAGCTGGGATCGCGATAATCGTAGGTCCAGGCGGCCGCCGGGCCCGTCGTCCCTTGCGTGATCGAGATCTCGTCGGCATAGAAGACGACCGACATATCCGTCTGCGCGCTATCGTAGACGACGCGCACCTTGACGCCGGTGGTCGCCGCGGCGGTCGTGAAGGTTCCCGCGACGCGCTGCCAGACGCCCACCTTCGTCGGGTCGGCGAGAACATTGACGTCTGTAAAACTCTGCCCCTGTCCGTTGCCGTCGTTGAGATCCAGGTAGATGTTGCCCGAGTGCCGATAGCGGATGTAGATGTAGCCCGAAAGGGTATAGGCGGTGCTTCCCTGGACGGGAATAAAGCCGCTGGTGGTCGCAGTGCCGATCCAGCCGGCCGCGATCTTCATCGAGGCCTCGCCCGTCAGCGCCCGCTCCGTGCTGCGCGACGCGTTCAGCACCTCACTCCAGCCGGAAGCGTCCGTCCCACTGCCCTCTTCGAAGCTGAAGTTCGTAAACGGCCGATCGATGTTGCGGATCTCGTGGTGTCCAGAATGGTGACACGCACGGAATGCGTTTGTAAATACCTACGAATAGAGACTTTTGTTGAGAGTCTGGGACCTATTTGCCTGGGAAGGACCCACCGCGAAGGCTCTGAGGGCGCGAGGACTTCGCAGATGGCCGAAGAGAATTGGAAGGGCAAGGTCGGAAGTGCGAAGGACCGGCGAGGACGAGGGGAGAGGGGCGAAGGCATCCAGATGGGATCCAGATGGGATCCAGCTTTCCCGTTGCGTGCGCGGCGGCGTGGCGTGGAACCGGGCCGGCCGGAGGGAGGAATGCGAGGTCGTCGATGCTTCGACTCCACGCAGCGTCCGCAGTGCCGCAACGGGGCTTTCGGGCACGGGAAGCTGGAGGCCCCTGCTCCGAGAATGGGGGCCGCCCTACACAAAGCGGCAGCGACGCTGCCGCAGTCCAAAGACGCCTCCGGCGTCAATCGCGAACGATGGTGACACGCCCATATTGCGCCTGTACATGGCGCTGCGGCCTGGGACGATGCGATGGGACCGAGGGGACCTATGGGCCCGCCAGGAAGGGCGTAGGGAGTAGGGCGCAGGGCGAAGTAAACCCTCCGCACCCACGGCGAATTGGGTTCGCAGCTCGAAACCGGCGCTTCGCAAGGCTTTTGGTCGGGGCAGAGGGATTTGAACCCCCGACATCCTGCTCCCAAAGCAGGATACCTCCGGAGCCGGAAACGCCCATTTTACGGGCCTTTTCTTTTCAAAGAGTTACGGCCGGCTTGTTGAAACTTGTTGCTCTGTGTGGCTCTGAGGGGCTCTGAGCGACTACAGATTTGACTACAGACAGGATTCACTGAGCGCAGCCAGCGGCATCAACCAGATAAGCAAGGTCGTTCTGAAACGTCAGACCCCGCATCAGGGGATCGTGAAAGCGGGATCGGCGGACAAACCAGAGACGGACTTTCTGTTGGCTGTGCGTGAAGTTATTACCGAGGATCAAGTGGACGTCGCCCGCGGAAGGAACCTTAGCATCGTCGTTCTCATGCAAGATCGAAGTTCAACGTGCGGTCGAAGCGGCAAAGAGAAGCCGTGATCGTTAATCAAAGCTCGCTACGCGAGTTCCGGCGGTCTCCCTCAAGGCATCGGTCCCGCCCTATCTCATCGGGCGTATCCGAAATCGAAACGTCTGACAAATCGGTGATACGCACGTTTTTCGATCGTAAGCTGCCATGAACAAAAGATTTTGAAGCCAGTCTGGCACCTTCCCGAGCATTGCGGTCACTGAGCAGCCTTCTACGGAGAATCCTTCGAGCGGCGAGCGGGCTTTCGCCGATGTCGCGACAAGAGCGAAATACCCGTGAGCCGCTCGAGTCCCCGGACGAAATCTTCATCAGGCTGTATACATACAGGCGGACCTCCTAACGCTCGGCGTAGAGGGCGAGCTTTGAAAGGTAGAATCAGCGGTCGGCGTCATCCCGAAAGATCGGAGCATGCCGATTCCCGCGGTGGGTGACGTGACGAGGGAATCCGGGCAGAATCAATCGGGGTCGTCTCGACATGTGACCATCTCCCTTCCTAAATTGGTACCAGACTCAAGAAAAAGTCTTTTCTCATAGGCGGTTACAGAACCAATTGGTGCGTGTCACCTTTTACGACAGAATCGTCAACGAGTTTATCAAATCTACCACCTGATTCGGAATGATCGAACTCGCGAATGGACCTACGTGAATCTTGCTCAAGAGCTGCCCGCATCGGAAGGAAGCATTGAGGAGGGTAATTATTGCCGCCTGGCTTGCTTGAAAGGCGGCATCCTCGAACGATTGAGTACTCGCAGCCGATGTCCCTGCTTGAGAACCTGGCCCACCCGTCTGAGCCGGAGGGCCCACATTAGGCGACAGCGGGCCGCCTGACCAACTTGGTACAGGCGGCGGAGTTGGAATCAGGATGGGTTGTGGCGCCGTCACAGTGACGTGAAAAGTAATTGTTGACTGAATGTAAGCCAACATCAGGGCCATTTGATATGCGGTGATGTCGACGGGATTTTCACCTGTAGGATCAACTCGATTGATCGGATCATTTCGAACGTAGCCGTAGCGGTTGAGAAGCTGAGGGTCTCCCGCCTGGAGAACAGGATCCACGCTCATCCACCTGCCGTGCGCACTGGCCAGGTACCGCGCGCCGAAGTAGTCGAGGCCGCTTTCGGCGTCGCGCTCCTTGCCCGTGTACTGATGGGGGGTGTGGGTGCCGGCGTAGCGTTCGCCGTAGGGGAGGTAGCGGTAGGTTTCCATGAGAGTCCCGCTCACGTTCATCCGCGCCGCGATCGACCCGAGATGGTTCGTCGCAAAGAACCAGGTCGTGCCGCCGCTCGTCTCGGCCAGCTTACCCCCGGGGACCGAGACGTACAACTTCGGCCATTGGCCACTGATCTTTTCGGTAATGCACCAGAAGAGAACACTGTGGGCAGGACCGGCAGCGGGAGAAAGGGCCAACGGAGAAGTTGGAACGCCCAAATGCGAAGTGAAAAGTGCGAATTGCGAGGGAGGCTGTACTTAGCGATTTCCTGAAGGTTTTCTCACAGGGACTCTCACAGGGGGGATCGAGATCGGTTGAAAGCACCGCCGGCATGGTTCCGCGCTGTGCTCCCGAGTCCACCGAGCGGTTCCCGCGGCGATCATAGCAGCCAGGCCAGAACCAGACCCCTCCACACCAAGCACGATGTTCGATTTCCGGGCTGGACCTTTCTGGATTCCCTGAATGAAAGAGATTCGATTAGAATCAGGATCATGAAGGAAGAAACTCGCGTGGTGATCGACCCCCAGGTTCAGCACGGTAAGCCAGTGATCCGAGGTACTCGGGTGACCGTCGCCCGGATCTTGAATGAACTTGCCGGCGGCACCGCTGAGGAAGAGGTGATGGTCGAGTACGACCTCACGCGCGAGGATATTTATGCAGCACTGAGTTATGCCGCTGAACTGATCGAGACCGAACAGTTCCGCCCATTCTCCCTGGACTGGAGGTAAATCCTTGCGTGTCCTCGTCGACGAGGATCTGCCTCGAGCTCTGGCCGGGCTGTTCCGTTCGAGGGGTGCACATGTCGAGGATGTTCGGGACGTAGGACTTCGGGGCGCTCCGGACGAGGCCGTTCTCAGCCATGCTGTTCGCAACAACCTGACACTGGTTACCGCAGACATGGATTTCGCCGACATCCGACGCTACGGCGCCTCATTGGGAGCCGGAATCGTCGTGGTGCGACTCCCTGGAGGCGCAACTACCCGAACGATTCTCGAACTCTTTCGGAGGTTTCTCGCAGAGGCTGACCTTCTCGAGCAATTGCACGGCCAGCTCGTTATCGTCGAAGTGGACCGGATCCGCGTTCGGCGGCCCGCCTCGTAGACCTTAGAGGATCCGAACTTGGAAAACTCGCGCGTCGCAAGGGCCTTGGTCGGGGCAGAGGGATTTGAACCCCCAATCCGAGCCCCGCGCGTTCTTCCCTCTCCCTCGGTACCAGCCAACTCTCCAATGTTCGAGGATTAGACGAGATCAAACGCGCCACCGAACGCTCACCAGCGCTTCCCGTAAATCAGTTGATGTCGCTGCCAGACCTGGAGCCTGGGGTACGGAAAGGGGTCGCGCATGTACCATGCAAATCGCTCGATTTGGCCTTTGGGCGTCACCTCGACGCGACCAAGTTGGTCGAGACTCGGATAGATGCTCGTCTCATCCCTCAGCGCAGTTCCAATATCATCGTAAATACCGATTGTAAGTAATGATGGCCTCGTAATAAGTCAGGCGGCCAAACCGGCGCCGAATCGCAGGCTGAGCCGCGGCTCGGCCGTTAAGCGGCCATATCGGCCGAAAATGTCCATCCGGAACCGTCGCAGCCCCATCCGGACGGAGTCGAGAAGCCTCTGAAGCACCTGAATCGGCCGGTTGGGACCCCTTTTCGGTTTCATCGAACGACCTCGGAGCCGACTGGCCCTCAGGATGTTCAGTCCGGCCGCCTTCAAGAACACACACAGGCGAACCGCAGACATGCCTCGCACCCGTAGGTGCTTGATTCCCGTCCTACGGTCCAGCTCCGACATCGTCGCCTCACAGCCGGATCGAAAGCGGTAGCGGTCTCGAAACGCTGCCGTCTCCTGATGGGCTTTCCGCTTCTCCAGTCGCAGTTCCTTGTTGGTGTAGCGAAGATAATGGCCGCGACCTCCCGGCTCGACCGGACACGCCTCCCGCAGCGGGCAGGCTTCGCAGACTGCGGTCTCGAACCGTGCGCTGTGCCGCTGCTTGTTCAGCCGCGTTCTATTCGGGGCGTGTCCCTGCGGACACCTCCGTACTCGATGCCGTTCGTCATAGTCGAAGTCGGCCAACCCGACCGGCGGGGCGGGCTTTCCGGAGAGGACCGGAGCAATCAGCTCCACCCCCTTTTGTCGGCTCTTCGTGCAGTTGTCGTCGCTGCCGTAGGCGCTGTCGGCCAGCACCTGCTTGGGCGAGCGCCCTTCCTTTCGGCTCTTCTCCAGGGCCGGGATCAGCGACTGACTGTCGTTCTTATGTGCCCCTTCGACTTCCACATAGGTGATCAGGTTCAGCGCCGGCTCGGCTTCGTCCTCCTCCTCCTCCTCCCGCTCCGTATACGTCTCCATGACCTGCGCCTGGTAGCCTTTCCCCTTGTGCCCGTAGGTCGCATCCGGATCCGACGGATTCTGCAGCGAGTCGCCCGAAATCTCTTTATTCGCCTTCACCGCAATCCGTGGCGCCCCCGTTTCGCCATCCTCCTCCACCCGGCACTGCTCCGAGAAGACCCGCACCAGCAACTGGTAGCTGTGCATCCCCGTAATCTCTTGATCCTTGCCAAACCGTTCGATCAGATCGAACAGGTCCTCGGCCAGCGTCCGCAGGGTCTGCTCCGACTCCGACGGCTTGACCAGCGCGAAGACGCCCTGTCCCCGCTGCGGCAGATAGCGTTCCCGGACTTCTTCGGACAGCGCCTCGAACCGCTTCGGGTGTTTTCGCTTCAGGTTCTTCAGGAACTTGCGGCTCGTCTGCGCGATCAGACGCAGCCGCCCCAGATACCGCATATTCGAGAAGATCTGCGTCGAGTCCAGTCGCTGCCGGTCCGTATCGACCTCACAGACCTCTTTCAACTTGTCCGTCACCCGATCGAACAACTCCGCGGCCGTCCCCTCCCGCATCACCTTCGTTCGCATCGTCCACAACGTCTTCGCACACAGATAGGCGGCCTGGTCCGACTCCTCGGTAATGTCCAGCGCGTAGTGCCACTGCAGATCGAACGCAAAGCGGTCGATCGTTTCCTCGTCGGTCAGATCCTGCATCTGCTGCAGCAGCACCGCTCCCAGGGTCGCGTACAGTTCCTTGGTGGGTCGCCCCTGGCTCGGGTTGTAGTCCTCCATCAGTTTCTCGACCGGCAGCACCGGCAGAATCTCCTTCCGAAACAAACCCGGCCACGACTCCCGCAATCGCTGGAGTCGCTTCGTGCCCAGGTAGCCGAAGGGGTCGAACAAGTAGCCCGCTTTGTGATCTTTGGCGTGAAGCATCCATTCTCCCGATAAATCGTTGATTCTACAGGAGAAAGTAACACACGACCCTGACATCCCCCGCCCCCACCAACATCACTTTCTTCCATGTTATCAACGACTTATAAGAATGTGACTTTTTACGAAGCCATCAGTAATGACCTTTGAAAGACCGAGTTGAAGTACAGGCACGCCTGCTCAGGGCGTCGGCGGATCTCGCACGATGCATCCGAAGCATTCCGGCGAAGCCTCCGGATCGGCCCCGGGCAGGGGCCGGATTTCGATAGCCCGGGGGCAAGCGCAAGCGCGACCCCGGGGGGTTGAAGAAGCTACGCTGCACCGCCGCCCCGGACAGGGGCGGGATCGTCCGGCGACAAACCTCGGCGAATCACGCGGATTCTCCGCCTGCTCGACCGAGGACCCGTGCCGGCAAAGCGCCAAGCCCCAGCTGCCATCCCCCCCCGCGTGTCATCGCACGGATCGCGTCCCTCCCGGGACGCCATCACTCCTTTCGTCTCCTCCTCCCGGGTTCGCGCTTGCGCTTGCCCCCGGGCTACGGGAATCGTGCCCCTGCCGGGGCACACGCTCCCTTTGAAACCCGTGATCTCCAAGACCATGAATCGACCGCTTCGAATCAGGACCGGACCTGAAGCCCAAGCGTAAATGGAAAAAGTGGAAGGGCGGAAGCGGGAAAGGGCGAAATGCAAGGTGCGAAGTGCGAACCGTGCGTATTGTCTCCGGCGACTTTCCAGTTCGCACTTCGGACTTCGCACATCGCACTTTGAGTTGGCCTCCTGCTCCCAAAGCAAGATACCTCCGGAGCCGCAAAGGCCCATTCTACGGGCCTTTTCGTTTCAATGAGTTACGGCCGCCCTGTTGAGGTCTGTGGCTCTGTGTGGCTCTGAGGGGCTTTGAACGACTACAAATTTGACTACAGCCCGCCTCGAATCTGCAAAGTCGGCTTCGGCTCCACCACATGGATCCTGATCCGAACAGACACAGATCTCCGCCCCGGCCGACTTCCTCGCCGAGGGTAAGATCAACGAGACAGCAGAGGCGGTTAATCAGCTCAGCCACATAAGCCTAACGGAATCGACTGTCCATACCCCTCCTTTCCTGGAGAGCGCTGACTCGTAGCCAGCTCCACACAGAAAACCACAGTAATAGTCGACCTTTACAAGAGCGCTACGCTTATCCTCTGTCAGATAGACTCTCAGCTGGAGCTTCGCCCTGTGATCTGGCGATTGAAGTGTTGTTTCATGCCATCGTCCCGAGACCGCCCAGTCGTGTCCGGCTTGCCAGTCTGCCCAATCTCCCACGTCTACCGGAACGCCAGACGCGAACACGGATGCAATAGCTCCAGTCCTCTCATCCGCAAACTGACGATACGAAACCGGACCGCTGCGAATCTTCGCTGCAGACCAACGACATGCCTGAGCAACCGCCGGACCGCGTTCCTCTTCGCGGTCAGCGCAACCATCAAGAGCCTCGAGACCCTTCGTTTCTCGTAGGACCTCTAGTGCATATGCGGCGCTCAGAACAACATCCGGGTCCGGGTCTCTTAAAGAGGCAACCAGAAAAATCACATCGGCCGTTGATCCTCTCGACGCCATTGCATTGCATAGCTGCTGCCTCACGTAGGCGCTAGAGAGTTTGCGGCTTTTCGGCGATTGA
The DNA here is from genome assembly GCA_963823995.1 of uncultured Acidobacteriota bacterium. Lineage (GTDB taxonomy): Bacteria > Acidobacteriota > UBA6911 > RPQK01 > JAPXNP01 > JARRKC01. Next base: position 1,062,398 of record CAWGNQ010000004.1, on the reverse strand, counting down.
GCGTCATTCGGTTCGATAAGTCGATTGTACGTTTCCAGCAACAAACGCACTGCAGTATCTCCGCGAAGATAGCTAAGTCCGAGTACCGCGAGATCCTTCTGCTTCTTGCTTCCCCTAGAGAGTTGCCATTTCAAGACCGGCAGAGCTGTATCTCCCGCCTCGAGCACGAGCAGAGGAACTCTTGTTTCGGCATCATCCAAGGCCGCGACGTGTCTGAGTTGGCGGACCCAAGGGCCATCTTCAGGCTGGCACGATGAAGGTAACGTGCCGAGTAGCCCAGCAAGGAGCAATCTAGAAACAGTCTTCCAATACCCGCTTGGTATTGAGGAAGGATATGTCTGGGAGCTTCGAGTCATCCAAGAGGCCTTTCGTTGCATGTCCAAGTTCATGAAGGACGACGAGTTCCTGGGCCTGCCACAGATCGAAATTCTGGAGCCCATATTCATTTGCCAGACCTTCAACCCAGCCGGTGGCATCAGAGAAGAATAGATCCCGGTCTACGACTATTGTGCCTAGCCCTTGCCCTCGCCTGGGCTTGATGTATACAGCCGCCGCATTACCTTGCCGTAGGCTTTCGATCTCGCTGCGAGTTCGAGGACTGCGGATGTGTCCACCGCTCAGCATATCCATCAGTAAATCCCGTGCACCTTGAACTCCCAAAAGTCCACCGATAAGCGTCCCACAAGGCCCTTCTGTAAGGTGGTCTAGCGTTCGCGTGATGACAGCGCCAAACGGTCCAGGAAGCGGGTTTGACCCGTGAACTCCCCCTCCTTGGGGATCACCCGCCTGGGGCTGTGGCCCCACATTGGGCGACAACGGGCCTCCCGACCAACTGGGCACAGGCGGCGGAGTCGGAATCAGGATGGGTTGTGGCGCCGTCACAGTGACGTGAAAAGTAATTGTTGACTGAATGTAAGCCAACATCAGGGCCATTTGATACGCGGTGATGTCGACGGGATTTTCACCTGTAGGATCAACTCGATTGATCGGATCATTTCGAACGTAGCCGTAGCGGTTGAGAAGCTGAGGGTCTCCCGCCTGGAGAACAGGATCCACGCTCATCCACCTGCCGTGACCGCTGGCCAGGTACCGCGCGCCGAAGTAGTCGAGGCCGCTTTCGGCGTCGCGCTCTTTGCCCGTGTACTGGTGAGGCGTCTGGGTGCCGGCGTAGCGCTCGCCGTAGGGGAGGTAGCGGTAGATTTCCATGAGAGTCCCGCTCACGTTCATCCGCGCCGCGATCGTGCCGAGATGGTTCGTGGCAAAGAACCAGGTCGTGCCGCCGCTGTACTCGACCAGCTTACCCCCGAGCCCCTGGACGTACAACTTCGTCCACTGGCCCCCGACCTTCTCCCCGATACCCCAGTAGAAGTAGGTCGTGACACCTCCTGTGATCTTCCACACCCGCTCACCCTGGGGGCCGTAGGCATACTGGGCCGTCGAGCCTCCGTCGATCTTGATCAAGCGGTTCTCCGCATCGTACTGGTAGGTGTGGGTTCCGTCGTTGGTGACATTGCCCGCGGCATCGTAGGTCCAGCCGTTGACCCGGTTCGAAGTCGAGCTGATCGCGAGCGTCTCCGAGTACGAGACGCCCGTCGTCGTCTGCGAGAGCCGGTTGCCGTAGCGATCGTAGGCCCACGACGCTGTCCACACCGACGTCTCGGCCTGGACCAGCCGGTACAGGTTGTCGTAGCTGTAGGTCTCCGAGTAGCTCGGGTTCACCTGGTCGCGGATCTGTTGGATCATCCCGTTTTGCGGGGCTTCCAGGTCTGCCGTCTCCTTTTCGAGGGTGAGGTCGTCCACATAGGCGACGATCGAAGCCGCGCTCGCATGGACCACCCGGACCTTGACGCCGGTGGTCCCGGCTGCGGTCTGGAACATTCCGGTGATGTGCTGCCAACTCCCCACCAGGGACGAGTTGGCGGCAATCGTCACGTCGTTGAAATCCTCGCCCTGACCATGGCCGTCGTCCAGATCGAGGTAGAGATTGCCTCCCGAAGAGGATTGGACGTAGACCCAGGCCGAAAGCCAGTAGGACGTACTGCCTTCGACCGCAATATAGGAGGCGGTGGCCGCATTCAGGACGGAGCCGACGGCGTGGTCGACCTTCAGCGACGCACTGCCGCTATGGGCCCGCGTCGTCGAGCGGCTGGTTCCGAACTGGTTCCAGTCGTAAGCATTCGTTCCCGAACCGCTTTCGAAACCGGCATTGGCGATGCCGATCATCGTGCTGCCGGCCGGGGTATTCGGGTCTCGGTAGTCATAGGTCCAAGCGGCCGCCGGGGGTGACGTGCCCGGGGTGATCGAGATCTCGTCGGCGTAGAAGACCACCGACATGTCGGTCTGGGCGCCGTCGTAGACGATCCGTACCTTGACGCCCGTGGTTGCCGGCGCCGTCGTAAACGTCCCGGCCACCCTCTGCCAGACGCCCACCTTCGAGGTATTCGCCTGGAGGTTGACGTCGGTGATGTTCTGTCCCTGGGCGTTGCCGTCGTTGAGATCGAGGTAGATGTTGCCCGAGTGGCGGTAGAGGATATAGATGTAGCCGGAGAGCGTATAGGTGCTGCTGCCCTGAACGGGAATGTAGCCGCTGGTCGTGGCATTGCCGATCCAACCGGCGGCGATTTTCATCGAGGCCTTGCCGGTGAGCGCTCGCTCGGTGCTGCGCGAAGCGCTCAATACTTCATCCCAGCCCGAGGCATCCGTGCCGCTGCCCTCTTCGAAACCGGCATTGGTGAGGGGACGGTCGACATTGCGGATCTCGTGATACTGGAGTTGGCCGGTCGAGGGTCGATAGCCTCGGCGCAGCTCGCGGTTGTTGCCGTAGATCGCGTAGTCCACCGCTCCGGCCGAGTTGTAGCTGATCGATGTGAGGAGACCTGCCGGGTGCCGGCCGTCCACCCAGCTCGAGGTGAGATCCGTCAACTGACCGACCGAGTTGTAGTTGTAGAAGAGCGAGTGCCCGTCCGGATACTGGAACTCGGTCTTCTGGCCGGCGAGATTGTAGTCGTAGTTGACCTCGTGCTGCGGGTTCGAAGGCAGCGACTTCCATTCCCGAGTCGTGTGCGACCCCTCACGTCGTACTCGGCGCCGCCGGAGACCCCGTTCGTCGACGACCAGCCGGTCATCCGCCCGACGCCGTTCGTGCCGCTGTCGTACGTGTACGTGACCGGAGGCGTCACGCCCCCGTCGCCCGAGTAACTCTTGCCCGTCGGGCGATTCACGTTGTCGTAGCTGTAGGTCGTCACCCAGCCGCGGGCGTCCGCGGCCAAAATGGTGACACGCACGGAATGCGTTTGTAAATACCTACCAATAGAGACTTTTGTTGCGAGTCTGGGACCTATTCGCCTGGGAAGGGCCCACCGCGAAGGCGCTGAGGGCGCGAGGACTTCGCAGATGGCCGAAGAGAATTGGAAGGGCAAGGTCGGAAGTGCGAAGGACCGGCAAGGGCGAGGGGAGAGGTGTGAAGGCATCCATATGGGATCCAGCTTTCCCGTTGCGTGCGCGGCGGCGTGGCGTGGAGTCGGGTCGGCCGGGGGGAGGAGGAATGCGAGGTCGTCGATGGGTCGACTCCACGCAGCGTCCGCAGCGCCGCAACGGGGCTTTCGGGCACGGGACACTGGAGGCACCAACTCCGAGAATGGGGACCGCCGTACACAAAGCGGCAGCGACGCTGCCGCAGTCCAAGGACGCCTCCGGCGTCGGTCGCGAACGATGGTGGCACGCCCATATTGCGCCTGTAAATGGCGCTGCGGCCTGGGACGATGCGATGGGACCGAGGGGACCTATGGGCCCGCCAGGAAGGGCGTAGGGAGTAGGGCGCAGGGCGAAGTAAACGCTCCGCACCCACGGCGAATTGGGTTCGCAGCTCGAAACCGGCGCTTCGCAAGGCTTTTGGTCGGGGCAGAGGGATTTGAACCCCCGACATCCTGCTCCCAAAGCAGGACAGCTTCAAACCCGGAAACGTCCATTTTACGGGCCTTTTGTTTTCAATGAGTTATTGCCGGCCTGTTGAAGTCTGTAACTCTCTGCGGGCCTGAGGGGCTTTGAACGACTACAAATCTGACTACAGTCGGATCCGCAGGGCGAAGGCCAGCACGGCCGCATGAATCCGAATCGGGCTAGACACAGGTCTGTCGGTATCTTCATCCCTGCGAGGCTCCCTTTCAGAGGCTCCGCTTGACAGCAATCTGCATACTGCCCCATCTCTAGAGGATGGCCGCGCCGTGTCCAGAACTGCCCGGCTAGATTCTATCTCCGGCAGGAAGCTGCGCAGGATGGGGCACGACCGATATCTTGCTCCAGAAAAGACTGGATCGGAAGGCCGCGAGGCGCTTCTTCCGTAAGGTCTTGAATAGAACAACTCTTACAGATCCCCTAACAGGCTGCGGAAAAACGGAGTTGTGAACCCATAGCTTGGTTCCGTTGCCGAGTCACTCAGGGGAAGTGGCTGATTTCGCTAGCAGGAACTGGGGATGACGCTTCCACTTCGGTCGGCTCGCCGCCGGAATTCGGCGCTTTTCGGTCCTGCGGTAAGTCTCAAACATTCGCCGCCGCCTCCAGATTGCGCATCCGGACCAGGTTGTAGACGGCCGTCGCAAATTGAAACATCCAGTTTACTCGCCTCTGACCCCGGACTCGCACCTTGCGCATCAACCCGATCGTCTTCAGCCAGCCGAAGATCTCTTCCACCCGTTTTCGCTTGCGTTGACTGACCCCATATCCGGCATGCCTCGTCGTTCGTCCGTCGATCGCGCTTCGGCGCCCGGATTCGTTTTGGGCTACATGCGGTGTGACGTCCATTCCTCGGAGTTCTTCGACAAACTCTCGCGTGTCGTATCCCCGATCGGCTCCCAGCGTGATCCGCTTCCCGGTTGGAATCCGAGCCACCATCCGGGCGGCCGTCTCTCGCTCCTGCGTTCCACCGGCCACCGTCACTCGACCATCGACCGCCAGTCCGTTCCGGTTCTCCATCAGCACATGGCCCAGGTAACAGAGCTTCGATTCCGTCCCCTTGCCTTTGCGATACAGTTTCGCCTCCGGGTCCGTCGTCGACCGATGCGTCGTGTTGCTGCGCTTCTCCCCCCGGAAATCCACCGTCGGATTGCGTGGGCCGCCTCGAGAATCGGGATCCTTCGGCTCCTCCGAACCCTCGTTGCGGCGCCGGAAGCTCTTCGTTCCCGCCCAGGCTTCCACCAACGTGCCGTCCACCGTGAAATGCTCGTCCGACAGCAACCGACGCCTCCGTGCCTCCGCCACCACCTCCTCGAAGAACAACCCCGCCACTTCGCCTTGCAGCAGCCGGTCCCGGTTCTTCGTGAACACGGTCGGATCCCAGACCCGATCGTCCATCCCCAAACCCACGAACCAGCGGAACAGCAGGTTGTACTCCAGCTGTTCCATCAGCATCCGCTCACTACGGATGGAATAGAGCACCTGCAGCAGCAGAGCCCGCAGCAGCCGCTCCGGTGCCACCGACGGTCGTCCCGTCGAAGCATACAGCTCCCGCAGTCGAGGCCGCAGCTTCTCCAGCACGCTGTCGACCATCTTCAGCATCGAGCGCAGCGGGTGGTCTTGGGGAATCCGCTTCTCCAGCGGAATGTAACTGAACATGTCCTCTTGGCGGTCGTCTCCACCGATCATAACCATAGATTCTATGACATACCACTGACAATTCTTCCAGGGCAGTTTTTCAGCAGCCTGCTAAGTCCCCGAATCAGAGGACAGTACACAGAAACCGCGTCTGGCATTCTCACTTCTCACCAAGGAATACGGCGACGGGAACGGCAAATCCAAGGATTCCAGTCCTTTGGTTGGGCCCGACGCAATTCAGGACTTCTCCCGGGTTGGCTGCCATTTGCTTCCGTCATCCTATCTTCAACTTCTTCGGGAGCCAGACTTTCACGACTGACGTTAAGAGACGTTCGCCGTCTGAGCGGGGAGCCAGCGGGGTCCTTCTCATATCCACATTCACCTAACTTGACAGTACCCGTTATTGTTGTTCTATTCTTCTCTCTGGCCCGGCCGCAACGATAATGTGAGTGGGAATTCCGTACTCGTCATAGGTGACCGTGTATTGCTGTTGACGTTCTGAGAGACCCTTGCAAATATCGAATTCAATTTTAATCCGCCGACGAGGAATCGGGCTGATCGACGTCTTCCACCTCGTCACTTGTCTTGACACTGCCTCGAAGACTTCAGATTCGAGAGAACCCCAACTACTATTCCACCTGCCTTGGAGTCTTGACGAAGCTAGAGTGACCCCCTCTACAGTGCCATCCGAACCGAAGACTGCCGAGATTTGAATCTGTCCCTGAACGTTGTTTTGTCTCCAGAATCCCGGATAGCCGCGCAGAGGAGGAGGAGGCGCGCTCATAAAGTCCAGCCTCACCTGACCGAAAAGAGTGGCCACAACTACAAGAATAGCTGCACTCGCTCTGAACAGCACAATCGTCCTTGCTAGAAGCATTGTTCTATGACTCTCCTAATATTGCGTAAAGAAGTGGCGGCGTCGCTCTCGTCATTTTCGAGAGAGTTGGTCATGTGGCCAAGCTCGTGAAGAACGACCAATTCCTGATATTGATCAGCAGTTAGATTTACATTCAGTTGATGGTTAAACTGTAGCAGGTGACACTGCTGTCCAAATTAGCTGAGATCTGAGAACCGCCCTCGCGTCCTGACTGGCTTTCCGACTCGATTTTCTCGTTGTCCATGTCCAGGCCTCCGATTCTGCTGTCCAGATTAAGCGAAGGGGAGGACCGCCTGAGCGGCTTCCGGCAACTCAGGCGGGGACTTGAACGGTTCATTCAGCCAGGCCCATAAGTCTCGATGTACGAACAGGTTCATGCGCAGCAACGCCGCCAGATTGGACAGGGACCAGTCGAAGGCGGACTTCAGTTGCAGATAACGCAGGATCAACATGGCGATCAGTGCTGTCCAAATTTGAGACTTCAGAGCGTTGGGACTGGTGCCGACGAAGGTCTTGATCTTGAGGTTCTGCTTGAGGGCCTTGAACATCAGCTCTATCTGCCATCGTTCCTTGTAGATGGCCGCGATGGTCGCCGGGACGAGTTTGAACAGATTGGTCAGGAACTGCAGGCGCCCCTGGACGGGGTCGTCGATCTCGACGAGGCGGAAGCGACAGGGCCGTCCCTTGTGCAGGAGGCCGTAGAGGTGAATGATCTGATCGGAGACGATGGGGGAGCCCTCGGGCACCGGGCGCTGCGTGATGACGCCGTAGTTGGCGTTGTCTTTCAGCCGGGTGACGAAGAACACTGCTTGTTCGGTCAGGTCCGCATACCAGTCATAGTCCGTATAGCCCCGATCGAAGACGACGATGGTCCCCGATTCGAAGTGCAGCTTCCTGCCGGCCGTCAGATCGGAGACGGCGCCTTCGGTGATCAGGGCGAACTTCGGCAGGTAGCCGTCATGATCCAGAAGGAGGTGGAGCTTGACTGCTCCTTTTGTGCGGCGGAACCGGGCCCAATCAAAGACCGACGCGCACAAATCGATGACACTGGCGTCCAGGCTGACCAGCGGGTTCTTGAAGCGGAACGGCTTGCGGCGGCGTCCCACGGTCAACGTCCGGCACCGATCGAGCAGCCGATGGAACACCTGCTCATACAGCTCCCAGGGACGGTGTTCGTTGGCGTAAGCCAGCGTCGAGCGCTTCGGAACCCGCATGCCGAGATGGCTGAGTTTCCCTTCGCAGCTGGCCAGCCCGCCGCAGATTTCCCGCAGGCTCTGGGCACGGCCCAGCTGACAGAACAGCATGGAGACGAACTGGGTCCAGCAGGCAAAACCCCGGGCGTGGCGCGCGGCTTTCGTCTCTCGGACCAGTTCCTGGAACTCGAGGCGCGGAAAAAGCTGGAGAAGTTGGCTGAAGATGCTGCAAAATCGATTCACGGCTGAGCTCTCCCTTCCGATTGGATCGTGGTCTGACAACCCAATCGTACGAGGAGCGGCTCAGCCGCTCAATCCTGAATCGCTAATTTGGACAAGAGTGAGCAGGTGATCAACCACATTGCCTTCGACCGTCACTACATGGTGTGGTTCGAAGAACGCTCCCGATGTGTTTATTTCTATGATGTAACCATTCCCGTAATCGGTACTGTATGCATCGATCACTGCGTAGTTGCTGATGCTCGGTTTGCCAAGATCCTTCCTCACAATCCTATGATCCTTCCAGGCTTGAGCCAACTGAGTGCGAGCATCGTTCCCGCCGAGGGCATTTCTGCACGTCTCGTTCGTAAGTAGCAGCTGAAGCGTGCGATCGACAGCGGCCCCTATCGCTCCGACCATGGGCGCTTGAGTTCCGCCTCCCCCCCGCGTCTCCTGGGCCTGCCGTGTTTCCCCCAGTCGAGAAGCCCCTCGGCCATATGTGCATACGAAAATCCCGGCAGAGCTTCTATCGAGTACCTCTTCCCAATGGCACCCCTGAAACTCCCAGCCTGGGAGTTCCCAACCCGCCCAGTGTTCCTCGCTGCGGCCACCTCGATCCACTTTGTTAATAGGATCATTGAGAACGAATGAGTAGAGATTCAACCTTTGCGGATTGTTGCTACTGTACCCCAGACTTGGGTCCAGCCCCATCCACCTCCCGTGCGCGCTTGCCAGGTATCGGGCGCCGAAGTAGTCGAGGCCGCTCTCGGCGTCGCGCTCCTTGCCCGTGTACTGGTGGGGCGTCTGGGTGCCCGCGTAGCGCTCGCCGTAGGGGAGGTAGCGGTAGGTTTCCATGAGAGTCCCGCTCACGTTCATCCGCGCCGCGATCGTGCCGAGATGGTTCGTGGCAAAAAACCACGTCGTGCCGCCGCTGTACTCGACCAGCTTACCCCCGAGCCCCTGCACGTACAACTTCGTCCATTGGCCGCTCACCTTCTCGCCGATGCCCCAGTAGAAGTAGGTCGTCGTGCCGCCTGTGATCTTCCACACCCGCTCGCCCTGGGGACCGTAGCCGTACTGGGCCGTCGACCCGCCGTCGATCTTGATCAACCGGTTCTCCGCATCTTGAGACGCCAAAGGCGTCGGCGGATCTCGCACGATGCATCCGAAGCGTTCGTGCAAAGCGCCTGGATCGGCCCCGGGCAGGGGCCGGATTCCGATAGCCCGGGGGCAAGCGCAAGCGCGACCCCGGGGTTGAGCGTGCGACACCACGGAACCGTCCCGGAAGGGACGGGATCGTCCGGGAGGGCATCATCGGATCATGCAGACTTCGCGTGCCTGCGCCCATGCAGGCGCTCACGAGGGGCAGGCAGGTCCTGTCGACCGTCAGCGGGTGGACACGGGCCCACACGACAGCGGAGGGGCGGGCGGAACCGTATCGCGCCCCTTCCCGGGGCGCCGTCTGCGTTCTTCTCGACTCTGACCCGGGGTCGCGCTACGCTTGACCCCGTGCTGGCGGCATCGTGCCCCTGCCGGGACACGCCGATCCGAACCCGCTGGGCGAAAAACAATGAAATCCAGGAAATCCTGATTGGTTGACCCGCACGGCCCGGTCGGTCTATCAGCGACTCACTCCGAAATGAAGCCTCCAGCAGCTTCGATCAATATCTTGGTTGGAATTCCGTCGTGTTCCTGCAAGACAGTGAACCTCTTCCAGATCCATGCGTCTTCCCGGTTCCTCTCACCCACGTTGATACGAAACTCGAATGTTACCGTGACCTTCTGGTTAGCTGAACGATCACACCGCCACCGCTTGATGCATTGCGTTAGCTCCCGAGTAATTGCTGGGTATCGCTTCAGCGAGAATTTGGTACCTTTCGCTCGCTGTGCCCTAGCCATCATATCCACGCCCGAAACCACAACGTCTTCCGGAACTCCTTCGATGAGTTCGAAGCTCACCCTTATTTCACCCTCAACAGCCGCACGCCGAAGCAACTCAGGGTAATTCGGAATCAGGTAACAGTCCGCGGCTCCAAGAAAAAGAATGGTCATCATCACAACGAAGGTGCTAATGACAATGCTCCTTAAGCTCGGCGTTCCATTTTCTTGACGCATCCTGCATCCTCTCTTTCGGTGTATCCCCACCGTATTCGATTCCAAGGAAATCTGCAATTTCCGTATCAGTGACTCCGACACCACCGACCTGGTTCTCACCGTAACCAAATATGAGATGTAATCCCTCATGGACGATGATCTGACCAGTAACGGTCTCGCCCTGCAGTAACACCCCACGCCTGTAGTGAATCCAGACATCAGCGAAACCGGTCTCGGTCAGTGCGGCCGCTCCAGGATTGTCCTGGAAATATCTCCAGACGTCCGTTCCCCCACCGGATACATCTCCAGGTCCCTTCACGAAGTGGAAGGCCGCATTATCGATGCCTGCTATAAATGAATTGAAGCTGATGGCTGCGGACTCTTCGGCTACCTGGTCAATAATGCTCTGCACGAACTGCCGACAGTCCTCATCCTGGAGCATCTCCTTCGCCTTGGCTATCGAATCTTCCAGATATTCCTCATCCGGCGTATGTTGGTGGGACCCTCCACCACCCCTCTCCTCTTGGGCCTTGCGGTAGTAAATGTGCCTTCCGCAGTTCGTCTTGAAATAGGTCCATAGAGTGAGATCACCTCTTTCGCCGTAAATAACAAGGTAAAAGTTTTCCCAACATCCGGACTCGATCGGCTCCGCCCCGTCAGGATCCAGCAGGTTTATAGGATTGTCGACAACGTACGAATACCTGTTGAGACGGCGTGGATCCGTCAGATCGCCCACCACCGGATCCACGCTCATCCACCTGCCGTGACCGCTGGCCAGGTACCGCGCGCCGAAGTAGTCCAGGCCGCTTTCGGCGCCGCGCTCTTTGCCCGTGTACTGATGGGGCGTGTGCGTGCCCGCGTAGCGCTCGCCGTAGGGGAGGTAGCGGTAGATTTCCATGAGAGTCCCGCTCACGTTCATCCGCGCCGCGATCGTGCCGAGGTGGTTCGTGGCAAAGAATCACGTCGTGCCGCCGCTGTACTCGACCAGCTTACCCCCGAGCCCCTGCACGTACAACTTCGTCCACTGCCCGCCGACCTTCTCCCCGATGCCCCAGTAGAAGTAGGTCGTGACCCCTCCTGCGATCTTCGAGACCCGCTCGCCCTGGGGACCATAGGCATACTGGGCCGTCGACCCGCCGTCGATCTTGATCAACCGGTTCTCCGCATCGTACTGGTAGGTGTGGCGCAAAACGGACATTTGAGTCGCGGGTGGGGAAAATCCGGCATGAAAGCGAAGGACGCACAGGACCGTATCGCGCCCCTGCCCGGGGCGCTTTTTCGTTCTTCTCGGCTCTCTGGCCCCGGGGTCGCGCTCAGCTTGACCCCGGGCTTGGGGAATCGTGCCCCTTCCGGGGCACCCGGGCCCGAAATCCGTGACCGGAGAACGATGAAGGGACGACCTGATGCCATGTATCTCGCGTGCCGAGCTACGGTCACTGCGCCCCCTCTGGGGCGTGTGCGCCGCAGCGCCCAGGCAATGCGACACCGGATCGACACGACAGAACGTGAGCGCAAGCGAAAGACATCACCCAACCCGGCTGTGCCGCGAAAAAGGCAACTCTGGCAGGCGCCCGGACGTCTTGCCACCGAAAGATCGACGCTCGAGCAATTCCGGTGGCAGTCGTTCGACCCTGGTGTCGCTCACTGCGCTCCTCGACGTCGCTGCGTTCGCGTTCTGCCCTGCGGATGGCTCGCCGTCCGCTACGCCGACACTGAGCTCCGAGCAGAGACCACGACTCCGGGAGCGGCTTTCGGCAACCTCTCGGATCGACAGCCCGCTGCGGGCCGCCGCCCGGATCGTCTTGCGCCAGTATCTCTCCTTCTCCATATCCCGCTGTGCTCCGGCCATCGAATACCTCCCGTTCCCATCCGCACACACGTCGGCACTCGCACCATGCCCCGTGCCGATGTTCGGGGAGTATCCGTCGGGGAACTACCGCAGAGAAGATGGGTTCACAGGACGCTTAGTGCGCCAGCCAAAGCTGGCAGGAAGTAGTTGATGAGAGTTCAACACGGGAAAGACGTAGCGAGTCATTCCGGCCCCGAGTCATGCGGAGGCGCTCGCGAGGGCGCCGCTGAAGCGTTGACAGGGGAAACCGGCGGGTCAGCCATTGAGCCGCGAAATCCGGATTTCGGGACGCAGACGCAGTTAAGCGATGCGGAAGGCAACATGGACCAGAGCGATAGATGCGAGTTCTGGGACAGTCCCGCGCGGTCGCAGACCCTGCACACGCCGGGAAGCTTCTTGCACGGAAGCTGGGAGATCTCCGCCGTGCCCGACGGGACGACGCCGGGCAGCGCAGGGAAGGCCAAGTGCCGCACGCCTGCGCCACCGAAGGCGGAGAAGTCGGATGCGCTCATAGTACCGGGGAAGCCGTCGAACAAGGGCGTCCAGCCCGCGGAGACGGTGGAGGGAAGGAGCGCAGCCAAAGGAAACGCTGAACAGGCCCCCGCATCCCGGACACAGAGCCGGACCAGTTGTGCGTCGATGGGCCTGGAAGGCGTACGTCAGGCAGCGCGCCGGAATCGGCGGCTGCGGTTCACGGCGCTCATGCATCACATCACGCCGCAGCTACTGGTGGACAGCTTCTACAGCCTCCAACGGAACGCGGCGGCGGGAGTGGATGGAGTGACGTGGCGGCAGTACGAGAAGATTCTTCCTCGGCGGGTGGCCGAACTGCACCGGAGGCTTCATTCCGGTGGGTATCCGGCGATGCCGTCGCGGCGGGTGTACATACCCAAGGCAGATGGCCGTCAGCGCCCGCTGGGGATTGCCTCGCTGGAGGACAAGATTGTGCAGCAGGCCGTCGTCACGGTACTGAGTACGATCTACGAAGTGGATTTTCTCGGTTTCTCGTACGATTTCCGGCCGGGACGTGGCCAGCACAATGCGCTGGACGCGCTCACGGCGGGAATCAAGAGCCGAAAGGTGAACTGGATTGTAGATGCCGACATCCGCTCCTTTTTCGAAGAAATCGATCATGGATGGATGCTCCGGTTTCTCGAACACCGGATTGCCGATCAGCGGATCATTCGATTGATCCGCAAATGGCTCGAAGCGGGAGTGATCGAAGACGGAAAGCGGGTCCCCGCTGTAAAGGGAACTCCGCAAGGCGCGGTGGTTTCGCCCTTGTTGGCGAACATCTATCTGCACTACGCCTTCGATCTCTGGGTTCAGCACTGGCGGAAACAGCCAGGGCGAGGAGAGGTCATTGTGATTCGCTACGCCGACGATAGTGTGGTGGGCTTTGAGCATGTGCGGACGGCGCGAGCCTTCCTGGAGGATCTTCGGGAACGGCTGGCGAAGTTCGGGCTCGCCCTGCACCCGGACAAGACGCGGTTGATCGAGTTCGGCCGCTTTGCGGTCGAGAGACGACGCGGGCGGGGGCAGGGAAGACCGGAGACGTTCGACTTCCCGGGCTTTACCCACTGTTGTGGAACGGACCGACAAGGAAAGTTCCAGGTCGTGCGGTTGACGGCCAAAAAGCGCATGCGAGCGACGCTGACCGCGATCCGGGCCAAGCTCCACCAACGGCGACACGAACCCGTGCCGCTGGTTGGTGCGTGGCTTCGACGGGTCCTGAATGGCTACTTCGCGTACCATGCGGTTCCGACGAACCTGCTGCGGTTGGAAGGCTTTCGCAGTGAGGTCTGCCGCGCATGGCGGTATGCCCTGCTGCGCCGAAGTCAACGGCACCGGCTCAACTGGTCCCGTTTCAATCGCCTCACCCGTAAGTACGTCCCGCCATGCCGGGTTCTGCATCCCTATCCGGAGGAGCGTTTCTTCGCGTCACGACCTTAGGCAGGAGCCGTATGCGGTAGCTCCGCACGTACGGATCTGTGCGGGGGGCGGTCAGCATTGGCCGTCCCTACCGCGACCCTACAGCCGGACTGGAACCGGAAGGGCAGCTTCGAGCTTCAGCCCATGGATCCCGATCCAGCGAGACCTTGCTCTCTCACACTCGACGCGGTGGCTTGACTCATTCTCATGATCGCTAGCCTGGATTTCCACGGAGCAGTTTTGAACTAACATTCTCACCGGTCTTTTCCCCACGCTCCGAACGAGAGGGTGGCGTTGTTCCACCAGGGGACGACGGTGCGGGTGTCGAGTAAGCCCGAGGCCAGGATGATGGGGAGATGCGCCCGGCGATGAAAGTGAACGCGAACCTCGGCGGGCGTGGTAGTGACCGAAGCGGGCATCTCGATCAGATCGCGAAAGACGCGGCGTGCCTGGGCGTCGGCATAGCCGCGCATCCGTCGGGCCAGGAGCCGATACAACCCACTGGCGATGACCAACAGCGCCATGTCGAAATCGACCTTCATTCCGACGCTTGAGGACAGGGCGTCGGAATGGAAGAAGCGGACCGAATCGGAGATAGAGTTCTCAATGAGCATGCGCTGGGCATAGCGCGTGATCAACCGCTTGGCGGTGACGGTCGGGTGATTGGTGAGCAGAAGGGTCGGCTCGTCGTGTCCGAGATCCTGGACGAAGAATTGACGCAGAGCACAGCCGCCGAGGGTCGCGGCGCTTTCGTGGACCCGAGGGGTGCGAAAACGCCGGGTGACGTTGTCCAACTCGATGGTGCGCCAGGCCGAGCGGGGCAAGGCGGCGATCTCGTCCAGCAGTCGGGCGTCGCGGCGCCGCAGGGTGATGAACCGGACTCCCATCTGATCCAGACGCGCCAGCGAGGCGTAGGTGGTCAACCTGGAATCGAAGACCAACTCGCGCGGCAGCCGGCCGTGCTGCTTGCTCCAGAACTCGAGAAATCGGAAGACTTCTTCGGACTCGTCCCCTTTGCGCAGGTCGGCATTGGAATAGCAGAAGGTCCGGTTGGCGCTATCCTGCGCCAGAAAGACCAGCACGCTCGGTTGGCGACGCGAGCGCATCGAAACGTAATGGCGCTCGACGGTGGGGTCTTCTCCGTAGTAGGGGACGGAATGGAAGTCCAGGTTGAAGGAGTCACCGTCGGCCCAGCCTTCCCCCAAAAGGGCATCCTGCCAGGCCGCCAACAGACGCAGGGTGCGGGCATGATCGACGCCGTGCGAGTACTCCGACAGGTAGCTTCTCTTGGGAATCGCATTGAGACCCGTAAACAGGGCCAGTCCCGGGTCGGCGACCAGGGCCATGACATGGCTCTTGCGCTCGATCGACCAGAGCTTCAAGGTGAGTGCCGAGCGCAGGGCATGCCCGCGCGGAATCATCTTGGAACCCGGCAGTCCCGCTTTCCCGGCCACACCCTCCAGGTCCAGGCGGACCAGGTCCGGGATGAACAGAAACAGCCCGCCGCAGACCGTCTCGAAGGAAGTCTCGGTCAGCTCGAAAGCCCGCACGTCGGCGACCGCTTCCGCCTCGGGCCCCAGTCTCTTCGGGCGCTCCTCGTCCAGACGACGGGGAAGCGGTGCGAATCCCTCTTCCCGCAAGATCTGGCGAATCGCCGTGGGACTCAGGTCCAACCCTCGCTCCTTGAGCGTTTCACTGATCTCGTACACGGAGTAGTTCTTCTTTCGGAGCTCCACGGCCTGCTCGCGCGCCCGGGCCAGGCGGGAGGAGGGGCGGCGAGCGCCGGCCGGCGTCGAAAAGAAGTCCGGTTCGGCCGTGCGGCGGAAGGCGTGACACAGGACCCGGAAAGAACCCGGTGTGTAGCCGAAACGCTGGGCCACCTCGGCCGACGGCAGATTTTCGACGAAATAGGCTCTCAAGGCTTCATACTGACGCTGGCGGGCTTCCCGGGGCTCGAGGAAATAACGTCGACACTCTGTTAAGTCAGTAACTGCGCCGTCGTACACATATGCACATTACTACATCGCCCCGACAGATCTCATCTTGAAAAACGCAAGTTCGCATGAAAACCAGAAATAAAGGGCCTCTCCGAGGGGTTGCTGAGGGAGTGCAGAGGCTCTGCCTGTGAGTACACACTCAGTGAACCACCGTGCAGAATGACATAACGGCGCAGATACAGATTAACACACGCAAGACTCGACATGACCTCGAATGCCGCTATCACAGGCTCCCGGACGATCGACTCTCAAGGCCAGTGTCAGGCCGATTCCCCTCCGTGGAAATCCAGGCTAGTACTCCCCCAACTTGAGGACGACCGATCGCTCGGTTAGTTCATCCCGGTTGGCCACCACTGCGGCTGGCTTGTGGGTGTCATCAAACGCATGAACGATGGAATAGAAGGTGAGCACAGTTCTCCCAATCACGAATGTGAATCCTCCGTTTTCATCGGTATGGACCTGGACTGCATCGGAGGGATTGTAGGGATTGGTTAGTGTGACCGTCGCGCGAGTGGCCGGAGAGCCGTCCGGCAGAAGGACCTTCCCTCCCAGTTTCCAAGGCGGCCCATCGTCGGGGGTTAGGCCTTTCAGCCGGAGGAAGTCGACCACCACTGGGACTCCCCCGGGAGAATCGAGTTCCCGCCAAGTCCAATCGGAACCGATGTAAGGAACAAAGCACTCGATGAGATAATCGCCCGGCGTCAGACCTTCGGCATGGTAGCGGTTGGATGAATCGCTCTTGACTTCTCGAACCAGTTTCAGTCTCCTCTCAGTAGAGACCCCGGAAGCCAGTGGTTCCAGAAACCAGAATCTGACCGCTGCCTGGAAGTACTCTCCTTGGACATAAGATCCCACATGGCCCTCGACGCGAGCCGGCTCGATTTCCTGACCGAGGCCCGAATGAGTCAACACGACCATGATAGATGAATTTAGAATAGCCACGATGAGAGCTCTTTTCACTGATCCACACCTCATAGTCCACATTCGCTTTGAAGCTTCTGTGTTATGAAAATACTGGGTCTCGTCAAAGGGATCCCCCAAGCTTTCTGGATCGCCTTGTCATCCGATCCCCCCAGCATATGTAGAACCTCGTGAACTAGTGTTGCAGGGTTCATCGTGTTCACTCCTCGAAATAGGGCGGTCTGTGCCGGACCCACTGAAAACGCGTTCATTCCTGGATAAGCGGCGAATAGATCTCCAACACTCGGATTGTTGGGAAGGTTTATGTTCTGATTGCTGGCCTTTAGAACGAGGCTCCGGACAAACGCGGGCAACGCGGGAGCGTTTCCCAGCTGGTTGATGGGAGTCGCAGCTACATTCGAATCAGTCGCATCCAGAAAAGTGGCTAAGTTAATGAAATCTATCACTTGTGTCGGCGTAACTGCATTGGCGTTAACGCTAAGCTTTCCCAGCAGCTGCCCGCATCGGAAGGAAGCATTGAGCAGAGTCGTCATTGCAGTCTGGCTAGCTTGAAAGGCGGCATCCTCAAAGGATTGAGTACTCGCAGCCGATGTCCCTGCTTGAGAACCTGGTCCACCCGTCTGAGCCGGAGGGCCCACATTAGGCGACAGGGGTCCCCCCGACCAACTTGGAACGGGCGGCGGGGTTGGAATTAAGATGGGTTGTGGCGCCGTTACAGTGACGTGAAAAGTAATTGTTGACTGAATGTAAGCCAACATCAGGGCCATTTGATATGCGGTGATGTCGACGGGATTTTCTCCTGTAGGATCAATTCGATTGATCGGATCATTTCGAACGTATGCGTAGCGGTCGAGAAGCTGAGGATCGCCCGCCTGAAGAACTGGATCCACGCTCATCCACCGCCCGTGCGCGCTTGCCAGGTACCGAGCGCCGAAGTAGTCGAGGCCGCTTTCGGTGTCGCGTTCCTTGCCCGTGTACTGGTGAGGCGTCTGGGTGCCGGCGTAGCGCTCGCCGTAGGGGAGGTAGCGGTAGATTTCCATGAGAGTCCCGCTCACGTTCATCCGCGCCGCGATCGTGCCGAGGTGGTTCGTGGCAAAGAACCACGTCGTGCCGCCGCTGTACTCGACCAGCTTACCCCCGAGCCCCTGCACGTACAACTTCGTCCACTGCCCGCCGACCTTCTCCCCGATGCCCCAGTAGAAGTAGGTCGCGACCCCTCCTGCGATCTTCGAGACCCGCTCGCCCTGGGGACCATAGGCATACTGGGCCGTCGACCCGCCATCGATCTTGATCAACCGGTTCTCCGCATCGTACTGGTAGGTGTGGTTTCCGTCGTTGGTCACGTTTCCTGCGGCGTCGTACGTCCAACCGTTGACCCGGTTCGAGGTCGAACTGATGGAGAGCGTCTCCGAATACGAGACGCCCGTCGTCGTCTGCGAGAGCCGATTGCCGTAGCGGTCGTACGTCCAGGATGCCGTCCAGACCGAGGATTCGGCATGGGTGAGGCGGTAAAGGTTGTCGTAGCTGTAGGTCTCCGAGTAACTCGGGTTCACCTGGTCGCGAATCTCCTGGATCATCCCGTTTTGAGGCGATTCGAGGTCCCCCGTGTCCTTTTCGAGCGTGATGTCGTCGACGTAGGCGACGATCGCATTCGGGCTGCCGTGCACCACCCGGACCTTGACGCCCGTTGTCCCGGGCGCTGTCTGGAACATTCCCGTGATGTGCTGCCAAGTCCCAATGAGCGATGATTTGGCGGCAATCGTGACGTCAGTGAAACTCTCGCCCTGGCCGTTGCCGTCGTCCAGATCGAGGTAGAGATTGCCTCCCGAAGAGGATTGAACATAGACCCAGGCCGAAAGCCAGTAGGACGTACTGCCTTCCACTGCGATGTAGGAGTGGGAAGTCGCATTCAGAACGGAGCCGACGGCATGATCGACCTTCAGCGAAGCACTGCCGCTATGGGCCCGCGTCGTCGTGCGGCTGGTTCCAAACTGGTTCCAGTCGTAAGCATTCGTTCCCGAACCGCTTTCGAAACCGGCATTGGCGATGCCGAGCATCGTGCTGCCGGCCGGGGTATTCGGGTCTCGGTAGTCATAGGTCCAGGCGGCCGCCGGTGGTGACGTGCCGGGCGTGATCGAGATCTCGTCGGCGTAGAAGACCACCGACATGTCGGTCTGGGCGCCGTCGTAGACGACCCGCACCTTGACGCCCGTGGTTGCCGGCGCCGTCGTAAACGTCCCGGCCACCCTCTGCCAGACGCCCACCTTCGAGGTATTCGCCTGGAGGTTGACGTCGGTGATGTTCTGTCCCTGGGCGTTGCCGTCGTTGAGGTCGAGGTAGATGTTGCCCGAGTGGCGGTAGAGGATATAGATGTAGCCGGAAAGCGTATAGGTGCTGCTGCCCTGAACGGGAATGTATCCGCTGGTCGTGGCATTGCCGATCCAACCGGCGGCGATCTTCATCGAGGCCTTGCCGGTCAAGGCTCGCTCGGTGCTGCGCGAAGCGCTCAATACTTCATCCCAGCCCGAGGCATCCGTGCCGCTGCCCTCTTCGAAGCCGGAATTGGTAAACGGACGGTCGACATTGCGTATCTCGTGATGCTGGAGTTGGCCGGTCGAGGGGCGATAGCCTCGGCGAAGCTCCCGGTTGTTGCCGTAAAGCGCGTAATCCACCGCTCCGGCCGAGCTGTAGCTGATCGATGTGAGGAGACCTGCCGGATGTTGGCCGTCCACCCAGCTCGAGGTGAGATCCGTCAACTGACCGACCGAGTTGTAGTTGTAGAAGAGCGAGTGCCCGTCCGGATACTGGAACTCGGTCTTCTGGCCCGCCAGATTGTAGTCGTAGTTGACCTCGTGCTGCGGGTTCGAAGGCAGCGACTTCCATTCCCGGGTCGTGCGGCCCAGGACGTCGTATTCGGCCCCTCCGGAGACCCCGTTGGTCGACGACCAGCCCGTCATGCGTCCGATCCCGTTCGTGCCGCTGTCGTACGTGTACGTGACCGAAGGCGTGACGCCGCCGTCTCCCGAGTAGGTCTTACCCGTCGGCCGATTCACGTTGTCGTAGCTGTAGGTCGTCACCCAGCCGCGAGCATCCGTGCGGGTATGGAGCCCTCCGACATCGTTGTACGTGTAGGCCGTCGTCCCGTTTTCGGGATGGGTCTCGGAGACGAGCCGGCCCAGGTTGTCGCTTGTCAGCGTGCGGGTCTGCACACCCTGGGTGATCACCTGATCGAGGTACTTGGCATAGAGGATCGACTGACCGTTGCGCGTCTCTCCCAGGTTCAGCACATTCGGATCGCGGTTCAGCCGGTAGGTCGTCACGAGAGACGAGCTCAGATCCTGCGGGTTCGGATCCTCTCGCACCTCAAGGACGCCTCCCCCGACATCGGAGACCGTGACCCGACCCCGACCCGTCGGATCGAACACGCCGGCGAACTGCGCCGACACATTCCAGCCGATGTTGTAGTTCGAGATCCAGCCGTACTTGTATTCGGTGAAGTTCGACAGGGCCGAACCGTCGGGAGGCACGAGCTTGGTCACTCGCCCCAGCCCGTCGTAGTACCGCTCGGTCCAATAGACCGGCTCCCCCGTTCTGTAAGGCGTCGAGACGCGCGCCACCTTCCCCGCACAGGTACACAGCTCGTACTGGCGGTCGACAAAGACGGACGAGCCGTCGTCCTGCTCCACCTCGGTTCGCAGGAGCCGTCCGAGGCCGTCGTAGTATTCCTTCTTGGTCACCGAGTTGACCGAATCGATCTTCTGGGTCGTTTCCGTCTTCACCCGGTACTGGCCGACGTTGTAGGTATCGTCATAGGCTTGGGTCGTTCGCCCGCCGTCGGGAAGATCGGTCTGGACGAGCCGGTTGTACGTGTCGTAGGTGAACGTGGTCGTCCGGCTGTTGGCGTCGGTCTTCGTCAGAACCAGACCCGTTTCCCAGTCGTAATTCGTCGAGGCCGAGTGTCCCAGGGGATCGGTGACCTGAGTCGGGTAGGCATAGGCGAAACTCGACGAGTAGCTCGTCGTGGTCGAGTGGTTCAAGGGATCGGTCACCTGGACGACGTTGCCGAGCGTGTCGTAATAGCTCTTGGTGGTCAGGAATCGATTCTCCGCCGCCAGGAGCGTGCGCACCTCGGTGACGTTGCCGCGACTGGTATACGAGGTGCCGAAGTTCGAGTCGTGCTGGGTCACCGTACCTCGGTTCGTCAGCGCATACTGGTCGTATGCATAGTCGGTGCGGGACACGACATATTCGTTCCAGCCCGAGTTGTAGAACCAGCGAGTCTGGTCGTGACGAGTGACGAGGCTGCGATAATGCGTCCAGTCAAAACTCTGGTAGTCCCAGTACTGGCTCGAAAACGGCCCACTCGAAGACCAGCCCTGGTAGACGTGCTCCTGCGTCCTCCGGCCCAGGGTGTCGTAGGCCTGCTCGGTTCGCATCAGGCCCGCCCCGAGAGGACTGTCCATCTGAACGTCGGTCCGGGAGGCCCGTTTTCCGTAGCTGGTGTCGGCCCAATAGGACAGCGTGTGCTGGAGTCGCGTTGTGCCGTCCGTGTCGTAGGTGTCCTCAGCGTCACGGAGGAACTCGTTGGTCGTATCCTCCGGATTGAAGGTCGTCACGATCTTGCTGCCGTCCGGCTTCGTCTCCGTCGCCTGCGTAACGTTGCCATTGGTATCCCGCTGATACGTATACGTGGTCGTAAACGGATAGCCGTCCAGAGAATCGACCGTGATCGATCCGATCCGCCGACTCAGCCGTTCAGCATATTGTTCGTGATCTTTCCAATAGTTGTTTGTGCCCGGAGAATAGCCGTAGGGCGTCGGCGGCGTGACGTATTCAAAACCCAAGCTTGCTCCTGTAGGAAGCGTCAGTTCGGAGAGCTGAAACGTGGAGGTATCGTAGTAGGGCGGGTATCCACCCACATAAATGTGGTCAAACCTATAGTCCATCCCATAGGTGGTTCCGTTGGGCAGGGTAATCTGGGTCAGCACTCGCCCAGGATAAGCGGCGTTGTCGGATGACCCATAGTACGGGCGGTAGGAACCGGAATAGCGTTCAAAGGCCGAAAGGTCTGCAGTAATGGTCTGGTACTGCAGGCCAAACGTTAGGTTTTGGCCCTGGTGATTCTGTACCCGGATCTGCGTGACGAAGCTCCACGACGAATCACCGTAGGTGAAGTCTACTTCTCTTCCGAGCGTATCGATGATCTGAACTGGGCGCCAAGCTCCGGAATAGGACCCGAATACATAGGTGATCCGATTTCCGTTGCGGTCGACATGGTGGATGCGGTGGTTCGTATCATACTCGCTGAAGTCGAAGTACTCACCCGATGGATAGGCCACATGTTTGGACGTGGCATTGTAGCCGATGTAACTGCCGTCCGTCGCGACGCGCCAACCCCCGGAGTACTGGTGCAGACGATGCACTGCTCCGTCGGGCGTCGAAAAGAGATACTCCCCCGGGGATTCTTCTGTCAGGGAGGGCCAGATGTTCAGGAACCAGCGCCCCTGATGCGGGCCGGGCAAGTAGCTGTGGGAAAGGAAGCCAGGAACGAAGGCCCGGAGGTCGTAATCGTAGACGTAGCCTTCCTCCAGCCAGAACTGCTTGCTGCCATACGAGGCGTAGATGTTGAGATCGTGGCCGGCTCTGCCCGGTAGGCTGAGGATCGGGATGTGCAGGTTGTAGCCGCCACTGTACTTGTTGACACTCAGCGAGTACATTCCGCCGCCGGCAAGGAATCCCCCATAGGTCGACGTCTGGAAATAGCCGTTCTTCGAGGCTTCATGATCGTACGGATCGTCTTGGGCCGGAAGATTCCAGAGCAGACAGGAGGTGACAATAGAGAGTGCGACAAAAGTCCGATGACATCCCATCACCGGCCTCCTTTCCCGACCAACTGAACTTCCTCGTCGGAAAACCCCGGATTCAAATCGACCATTTCGACTCGCACCACGTACATGGGCTTATCGCCAGACCAGCGGGTGACCGTGGTGGAGACCGGAATCCCATCGACCTCGCCGTAGTCTTCATAGGTCATGGCCAGATTCAGCCGGGCGTCATCTACGCAGTGGTAGACAACACTGCGGAGAAGGAGTGTTTTGATGTCGAAAGTCATCTCGACGGTGATCGGCGGAGGCGTGTAGCCGATGAAGCCGCCGCGGGGGATGGTGCCTTTGAATAGGTAGACGTCGTCGGAGACTCCGGCGTATTCGAAGGAGGGATCGGCCAGGCGCACCACCAACTCAATCGGGAAGATCAGCGTCTGGTCCAGGCCGACGGCCGAACGTCGAGCTTTCGAAATGCCCTTGTCTGCCGCTCCGCTCTGCGCAAAGCCTCCGTTACGGATGGCGCGAAAATGCGCGGTCTCGAATCGACTGTTGTCACCACTGACTTTCAGGGTGAACGCCTCTCTGAGTGACGCTCCTCCCATGTGTCCCGTGATCTCGAAGCGTTGCACCTGCCCGAGGCTCGCCGCACCACCGTACTCGGCCAGGATGGCCTTGGCAACGTCCTGACAAAGCACGGGGGTCGTGACAATGTTGACAAGAAAGAGAAAGACGAAAGGCTTGACTCTCATGGTCCGGTTCTCCCGTTCGTTGAGGGATCGGGCTTCGCACTCCCCGGAAGATCGTCCGTGACGAGAGGGTCTTCCGAGTGGGTTCCCGAAGATCGACCCCGCATTGACAGCCTGTTGGTCTCGCGCGGCAAGTGGCGTGAACCGGAGCCGAACAACCGGGATGGGGGTGGATAAACCAGCCTGCCGTGTTCTGAAACGGAGGCAGTCTGATCTGACTCACAGATCCGAATCAATCGATTTCGGCAATTCCGAAAGAAATGGGCCAGTTTATTCGGTGTCAACGAAAAGACTTGACATTATGTTGTTAGGAGAGTAAAGAAGCTCTGCTCTTCCGCCGGGACGACGAAAGGCCGCTCGCATTCAGCGGATTTGATCGCGCCTTCAGCGCTCCGGTCCTGCCTGCCTGCGACCCGTGGATTTCACTCAGGGCTCTCGGATGAGGCGACGCCGTCGAACCGCTCCGGACAGGGGCGGAATCGTCCTGTCAAACTGGTGACACGCACGGAATGCGTTTGTAAATTCCTATGGATAAAGACTTCTGTTGTGAGTCTGGGACCTAATTGCTCGAGAAGGGTCCCAGCGCGGAGGCGCTGGGGGGCGAGCACTTCGCAGATGGGCGGGGTGAATTGGAATGTCGGGGGCGAGGTCGGAAGTGCGAAGGACGATCCAGGCAAGGGCGAGGGGAGAGGTGCGAAGGCATCCATATGGGATCCCGCTTTCCCGTTGCGTGCGCGGCGGCGTGGCGTGGAGTCGGGTCGGCCGGAGGGAGGAATAGGAGGTCGTCGATGGGTCGACTCCACGCGGCGTCCGCAGCGCCGCCACGGGGCTTTCGGGCATGGGACACTGGACCTACCAGCTCCGAGAATGGGGGCCGCCCTACATAAAGCGGCAGCGACGCTGCCGCAGTCCCAAGAGGCCTCCGGCGTCGGTCGCTAACGATGGTGACATGCCCATATTGCGCCTGTAAACGGCGCTGCGGCCTGGGACTCATGGGACGGACGGGACCCGGGCAACTCCTCCCGGGACCCGCCGTGCTCTGCCTTCCTACCCTGCACCTCCCGCTAAACCGGCCGCACCCGGCTTCTCTTGATGCAAAGATCAAGGGAGTGTCCCCTGCTCTCTCACTGGTAAAGAACAGTTTCCCCGGCTTCCTCCTCGAGGATAGCCTCGGTGCGTCCGAGTACGGCGTTTTCACCGGCAAGTGCCGGCCGGCGTTCGAAAAGCTCTTCGGCTTCGTTCCCTGCTATGGCAACTCCCGTCTGGCGCTGAAGGGCATGCCGGTGGCCTCCAAGACGAACATCTACGGCGCCCTGAGCGCGTACATGGTGGCGGCTGCGACGCTCGTGCCGCCGACCATCCTGGACATCAACAACACGGCACCCGCGGACATGCTCGATCTCCCGGGCGGCATCCCCGGCGGGTACGCGCCTCAATCAAACTGAGGAAAAGAAGAAATATCTCTTGACAATCTCCAGCTCTGTTTGCATGATTACTACGAATTTCAAAGTACTTCACATTAGAAAGACTTACAAGGAGGAGAATATGGAAGGCAAACAGTTTCACGAGGAAATGTCCATTATCAGGAATATGATCGAACGCACCCGGCGGGAGACATTTCAGTCGGGGTACCTTTTCATTATTCCCGGCACAATATTCCTGATTTCCGTGCTTGTCATGGGCATCCTCGAAATGACCGGTCATGCCCAGGTGGTCAGGTCGTACAAGTGGATACCGTTTGTTCTTATTGCGGCCGCATCATTATCCATCGGGATATGGGAAGGCAACCGGGAAAAAACGAAAGCACGCACATATACGCGACGGGTTTTTGCCCACCTGTGGGCCGCCTGCGCTCTTGTCATTGTATTGAATGCCATGGTGGTGCCACATATGGCGTATACAACAGTCTCATGGTTTCTTATTGTTGGGATCGGATTTTATGTCACGGGTGTGATTTATGAACTGCCGCTGGTGCAACTCAGCGGTGTTATCTGGTGGATTGGCATGCTTTCCTTAGGTTTCATTCAGGGCAATATACGGCTGCTTATCTGGGTGGTGACGATATTTTTCGGATTCATTTTGCCGGGGATTATTCTGAATATGCAGTACCGTAAACAGGAGACCGGCCATGGAGCCTGAGGCCATTATGAAGCTCGACCCGGTGGTGCACGCCCCGAACCGGCTGGCGATCCTCTCCATTCTCGTGACCGTCAAGAGCGCGACATTCATGTACCTCAAGGACGCGACCGGCATGAAGGACGGTAATCTGAGCACCCACCTGTCGAAACTGGAAGAAGCGGGATACATTGCGATCAGGAAGTCGTTTGTGAGGAAGAGGCCGCAGACCTCCTGCGCCATAACCGAGAAGGGGCGCGACGCGTTTTTCACTTACCTCGGCCAGATGGAGCGGATTGTGAACGCACGGAAACAGGACTAATAGGCGGTTCCCCGTCGCCGTCGCGGATGGATGACGGGGTTTGCCGAAAGGGAAGGGATACTGCCTTCCCCTGGATTGAGCTCATCGGAGGGGAAATGGTGAGTCAACCCTTCTCTTTTCTACTTGACCGTGTCCACGGGCTCTCCACCTCACTCCACGATGGTCGGGGGAACCGCCGCCAGAATGCTCTGTGCGAAATCGCCGAACATCTCCTGGAGAACCAGGGGCTCCGTCGATTCGATCCGCACGTAGCCGCGTACCACTCCGGCCGACGCGGGCACGAGTTCGTCCAGTCTCTTCGAAATCCGGTGACCTGGTTCGAGTGCGATCTCCTGCGAGCCCGCCGAGCTCCCGTCCGAACGAAAGACCTCGATGCCGAGTTCGGCCGTCCGACGCTGCGGATTATAGAAGGCCAGTCCTGTGAAGAAGGACCCCGGAATATTGGCAACCTGGCTGAATATCGCCCTCGAGGCCAGCTCGCATTGAAGCGGCATGGCCGCCGCGTTGCGCAGGTTCGGGCTCCCGAAGACAACATCTCCCAGGATCCCGGCTCCGTCGGCCTCGACGCGGAGAGAGCCGACAAACAGCCCGGATCCCTCGAAGCCGAACAGATCGGCAACATCGGCTTGAAGGCCGACGCCGGGCCACAGCGTCCTCGTCACAGACTCGGCCAGGGGGGTTCCGTCTTCGCCGATCGCCGTCAACTCGATGTCGCGGCGCTCGTCCGATACGTTGATCAGCCTGAGGTTGGTATAGAGCACACCCGGCCATGAGGCGAGCTGAGCCGAGAAACATTGGCTTGCGCCACTGTCTGCAGCCGCGCCTCCAAACCCGATCGTCGTCTGTTGGTTCTTCAGGGTCACGAGCGAAAATCCAGCCACTCCTCCGCCCTCACGGACCTCGAGCGCCACGTATCCGTCTGAAATTGACGGCTGGTCCTCGAACAGTTTGTCCACCGACCGGTACAGAAAGCCCCTCGCAGGTATTTCCCGGGTCACCTGATCAGCCGGAGCCATTCCCCCGGGAAGGGGTAGATAGAGAGTCAGATCCACAACAGCCTTCTCGCCGCTCGGATTGGCAATGCTCAGATATGTGGACGCGGAGTGTCCCCGAAATGCTGTGGCGCCTTCGAACACCCGGGTGAAGTAGAGTCGCTTGGAGTAGCGGAGGGAATCGAGCGCGCCGTCGAGACCCGAACCGTCTCCAAACAGGAAGAAACTTCCGACTTCGGGATTATCGGATCGAATCTCGACCCAGCCGGATTCGGTCGTGGTCGGCGGCAGTGCGAACAGCTCCCTGCCCAGTTGCGCCAGCTGAGTTCCCGGCTCCACGCTCTTCGATATGGGGCCCGCGGCGAGGTTCCCGGCGGCGTCATAGAGGCGCATCTCGAGCTTGGCCTGCTCATTCGAGAAGTTCGAGACCGCAAAGCCCGTAAAGGCGCTTCTGTTCGCTTGGTAGAAGGGGAAAAAGTGTCTCGAAGGTTGCACCGTGATAGTCACATAGGACGTCGACCGCCGTCCCCACTCGTCGGTCACAGTCAAGCCGACGGGATAGGTGCCCGGCTGATCGAAGGTGAAGGTTGTCTTCATCGCGGCGATGGGTTTCGCAACGTCCGGGATGCTCCATTCGAAGCCGACGACCTCGCCGTCCGGATCCAGGCTGGTCGAACCGTCGAGGTCGACCGCAAGCGGTGCCAGGCCCTTCGTCACGCCGGCCACAGGGTCTGCGACCGGCGGAAGATTGGCTATCGGGACCGCGACCGAGTTGTTCTCTCTCGAGAATTCGGAGATCTGCATCCTGTCGTCGATAGCGACAGTCAGCCGACGCACGTTCGCCTCGGGCTGCGGCCAGTCAATGGAGAGGGTCACGTCCCGGGAGTCTCCAGCCTTGATCTCGGGAATCGTCGTAGAAGCCACCCGGTGCAAGAGACCGAAGGATGAGCTCTGCAGAAGCGATACGTCGACATTCCCGATCGGGAAGTCCCCAGAGTTGTGGACCTTGACGCGGACCTCGGTCGTTTGGCCCGGCTTGGGTTCGGCCGGCACGAGGGAAACGTCCGTCTGCGCGATGGCCAAATCGGTGATGAGGGACCGCTCGAGCATTTCGAGATCGGTTCGTCCTTCTTCAGGGATGCCGGGTATCTCCCAGTCCTGCCCGTCCATGGGAACGGTCTTCGTGACCCAGTTCGCATAGTTGTTGAGGTACGCCAGATGGACCTTCCCCGCCGGATCGAAATAGCCAGTAAGATCATAGGCATTTGCGTTGGTCTGCTCCGTCAGCCGGCGATCTACGCTCCAACTGTTCGTCAACGCATCATAGACAAGGGCGAACACGTCTCCCGGTCCTTCCTCCGTCTCCCGCTGAAAAGCGAGCATCAGATGACCCTCCGGGCTGGCCAGCAGCTTGGAGTCAAAGAAGCCGGCTCCGCCCCCTTCACGAACGATGGACGGCGTCGGGTTCTGCAGAGTGGCGTGTACCAGATCTCCGTTTCGGATCCAAACGATGTGCGCGAGACCGGAAGAGTCGAAGGCCACCGAAGGATGCCGATTCTCCGTACCGTCGCCCCCCGTGAAGGTCCGATGGCTCCAGCCTGATCCCAGAAACAGGCAGAAGTCGATCCGCTCATCACCCTCGACATCCAAATCCGGATCTACCGGCACGAGTACGAAGATACCCGACGGAGACACCGCCAGGGCGTGGGAATCGACACCCACGAGACCGCCGATTATGTCGGCGGGGACACTCCAGGAGGACCCGTTCCAGGTGCTGTATCGAAGCCGAGAGGGTGCGTCCGCGGTGGAGAGAGGCTCTCCCGCGTCATTTTCCAGCCAGGTCAGCCAGACCGTGCCGTCTCCGGAGAAGGCCAGGTGGAGATCCGTCTCAGATGCGTGGTTCTGAGTCAGAGGTGCAGGTTGGGTCCACGACTGGCTGCCGGGATCGAACCGCGCGGTCACGATCTCCATCTGCTTGAAGAAGGGCGCCAACCCGTCGAACGTCCCGGGCACCTGATCGAAGTTCGGGTCGCTGCTTCGGAGCCAGGCGGCGACGGCCCCTCCCGAGCCATCCTCGGAGGCGATCGGATCGAACTCGGCGCGCGTGTCGTCATTGATCAGCAGCGGCGTGGTCCAACCGCCACCTCCGTTCCAGCTGAAGGCGATTTCCGTCGACTGAAGAACCGGCTTTGAAGGATCCTGATGCTCCCACATCAACAGGCTCCCGCTGCCGACGTTCGTCAGGGAGGGAGAGGCACCCGGAAAGAGGTTGGACACCATCGATGTCACCTCGGCGTTGACCGGAGTAGCGGCACTTTTATGTCTCAGAAGTCTTCTCGGCTTCATTTGGCTGTAGGGCCCAAAACGGTCATAGTCGGTTGTGATGAGACGGAGTTGGACGGTGTCCGGCGCGTCAACTGAGCTCAGAGTAACAACGTTGCCCGTTCCACAACGGATACCGGAGTCTCGACTCCATTTGCACCAGGCATTGAAGGTCACCTCCTCGCGCAGGACCCACCGGATGTTGATCACGGCCCCCGCCTGGAACTTCAGGATCATCTGCCTCAATAGAGGTTCGGGCAACTCGAGATAAAGCGTGCCGTCCCCGGCCAGCCACAATCTGGTTCTCAGAATCCCCAAGCCCAAAAAGTCGCAGTAGATCGATCCCCTCAGCATGAGTCCCAACTCGCCTTCCGCGCGGGTAAAGGCGAGGTCCCCACTGTCGTTCTGAGCAAACTGAGCGGCGAGATCCAGATGGGGAGATACCTGGGTGCCCAGCTTCACCATGTCGTTGAATTTCCTGAGAATCTTGTATTTCTTCGCATACGACTTGACGCCCGGAATGAGTTCCAGGATCCCGATTTCGTTTGCGATCGTTCCAGACAGCCTGAGTCCGAGATTTGCGTCGAGTACTTCCAAGCCGTTGCCGGCCGAGAGGAGGAAACTGCCGCCCCCGGAGGCCTGGCCCTGGATCGACCGCTTCGCAGCGGTGAAGCCGGTCTGCCCATAAAGTCGGAAATCTCCTGTCCCCCGACTGGACAGCTGCCCGTCCAGGGTGGCGTAGGTTTTGGTCAATCCGAGCTCTCCTGAGAAGAGCGGCACCCAATCCGGGATGTTGATCCAGCAGTCGTTGGCTCCGTGCTCCGGATCGCATCCTGATGCCAAGGGAACCCTGGGAAACTGCAACCCGATCAACGTCTTCACTTCGCCCTGGCCGACCTGAAACTGGACACCGTTTCCACCGGTGGCGACCTCCAGCCACCGAGGCCACGGAAAGACGAAGACATTTTCGGCCCAGGGGGAGCCTTCCACTCCCGCGGCATTGCGCGGTGTGATCAATACTCGAGTCGGATGGAAACCCGCAGAAAAGTCCCGGTCCATCTTGAAGAGGTGGGAGGCGCCCGTTGTGTCTCCGTCATGCCAGGTCGGCGAAGCTCCATTGATCGAGAACGCAATCTTTCCCGGACTTCCTTTCCAGTCCACATCCGCCGAGAACTGGTTGGTGAAGTCGGCGCCTTCGAGAAAAAATCCGGGGTACTGCCGATTGACATTTTTCACATAAGGCCTGTCTCCGCCGGTGACCACCACCTTCTTCGATGTGGCGTCCCTTCCGTTGGCATTCTCAACCGTGACGGAGACCGTGTAGGAGCCCGGGGCCGGAAATTTGTGCTGGGCACTCTTGCCCGTCGCATCGCAGACCCCGTCATTATCGAAGTCCCAGCTCACCTTTCCTTGTTTGCCTTCTCTACCGGTCATCTGGAACGAAATCGTGTCGTTCACTGTCGCCGGGTTGGGGTTCCACTCGAAATCGCCAACGGGCTGATCCCCGGCAGTTGTCCCAGCCCCGTTCAACTGGATGTGAGAAGTCCGGAGGGGTGCCGACGCGGGGTAAAGAACCAAACTGTCGGAATATGCCTGGACGTCCGGTGGTGTAAACACGACGGCAATCTCGACCGTTTCGTGCCCGGCCAAATCGATAGCCCCAGGATCGCTCAGGCTGAACCCGGAACCGTCGATAAGCAGCGTCTCGAGCTCGATGTCGGTGCTGCCCAGGTTTTTGACCGTAAACGAGCGGGTCTCTCGCAGCCCCACTTCGACCGAGCCAAAATCCAGAGAGTTCGTCGACGCCTCGAAGCGCCCCTCCAGCGAAGCGGCCTGGAACGCGACGAACCAGTCCCGGGAGTCGGTCTTCCCTTCCTGAGTGACCTCGACCTTGAAGGCCCCGTAGTAAACTCCGGGCTGATCCGGCGTGAAGGTGGCGACAAATTGTCCGCCGCCGGGGATCGTCACATAGTCCGCGAGCTGGTCGAAATCCCAGGGAGACGACCGGCTTCGATCGAGCCGCAACCGCACTCGAGTATCTCCGGGACTGACCGAATTGTTCCAGACCCCGACTTCGAGCCGGACCGCGGTTCCCACATCGACGACCCCACCGGTCACGTCCGAGTTGTCGTCATCGCGGTATACGCGAAAGCTCCCCACGGCGGGCTGATTGCGCGGGAGGTTCAGCACCTGGACCGCCTGAGTTAAAGTGGCGGTGGCTCGCGCCCAAAACATCGCTGCCGTGTCAAACGGATCCGTCCTTTGGAAGTAGGCATCGAACCGATACGCGCCCGTGGCGATGTTATCCCAGACAGCTTGTCCGCTGCCGTTGGTAGTCCGACTGTCCAGCAGACCTTTCTGGCCGAACCGTTTCACGGTCGCATTGCTCCGGGTCGAACGGTCCAGATCGAGAACGGTGACCGCCAGATTGCAGGTCGAAGCGGACTGGAACGTGAACTGGAGCACAGAAGAGGCCGAAGCGGCCCTCTCCTGCCCGTAGGGTTGCTGTGACCCTACGTTTCGCACAAGTTCTAAGATCCGTTCTTCGGAAGCGATTCTCCGTACGGCTCCGCTTTCTTCCGGAGTCCACCGAGGGACCCCCTGGGCAAACAGAGAACTCGATACCGTGACCGACACAAGTACCAAGGCACGACTGAGGTGTCTGGGCAGCAACATCGCAAGTTCCTCCTGTTCGAGAACTACCGCTTGAAATCGATCGACCCGGTTGGGGAGTGAGAGCGGATGGGCGGGCTTTGTGTCAATGCAACCGGGACTGCTCAAGCTGCCACATTTACCGATACGTCTATATATGCGCCGAGTACGATTGTCAAATCTGAAAAATTCGGCATTGCGGAGCTCGCTTGCGATGGTGTTCCGCCGAGTCTGGTCTAACGGCTGACACTTGTCCCCGGGACCAGTCTCGGGCATCATCATCTTCATCCAGTATCCGGGGCGGAACAGCTCGTCGATGAGGAGGCAATATGACAGGATTGCTCTTCTCAGCTTTGGTCCTCGCCACCGCAGCAACGACCGCCGTCTTGGGGATCCAGCTGCCTGCAGAAGATGCGTGGGTCGAGTCCCCGTCACCGGGTTCGAGTTCCATGCAGATCAATACTGGATTCAGCGCGCGATGAGGCCTGCGGATTACCTCTGCGGATCCTTCGTAAAGGAGCAACAAAGTGGTCCAGCAAAGGAACTGAGGAGAACGAGTTGCTCAACTCAGACGGGACATTCCCCGTCGGTTCATTCAAGGAGAGGTCATGACCACCTGGATCGCGCTCTTGCGCGGCATCAACGTGGGAGGACACAAGAAGGTGCCCATGGCGGAGCTGCGCGCGCTGTGCGCGGGCGTGGGCTTCCATTTCGTGGCGACGCACATCCAGAGCGGCAACGTGGTGTTTCGAGCCGAGGGCACCGCCTCGGCCCTGGGCGGGCGCCTGGCAGAGGCCGTCCGCGAGCGCTTCGGCTTCGATGTCGCCGTCATGGCGCGCAGCCGTTCGCACCTCGAGCGCGTCGTGAGAGGGAACCCGTACCTGGGCACCGGGCTCGACCCGAAGACGTTCTACGTCGGCTTCCTCGGTGACACCCCGTCGCAAGCGAAGCGGGACGATATGCCCGAGCAGCCTCCGGGCCCCGAGGAGTTCCAGGTGGTGGGCGAGGAGATCTTCCTTGTCTATCCCGAGGGGGTGGGCCGGAGCAAGCTCACCGGCGCGTGGCTCGAGCGCGCCCTCGGCGTGCCCGTCACCGTTCGAAACTGGCGCACGGTAAACAAACTCCTGGAGATGGCGCGCGCGGCCTCGGCTGGCAAAGGGACACCGAGCCCCTAAACGCCCGCCACCTCGCGATCCATGCCAATTCCGCTATCGTCTCAACATCGTCGAGCCCCTCAACGAAATAGGCGAAATAGGTGACACGCACGGATTAGCTTCCTAAGTGCCTACGAACAAAGACTTCTCGCCTGAGTCTGACACCTAAATCGAATTCCGCGGACTCCCTGACGCGTCTGCCATGAGAGAGGACCCGGCTCGCTGTGGTCAATCCCACCACAGAGGCGGTATCTTTCCGGCTGACGCTGCGCGGACCGGTCCCCAATTCACAGTTCGAACAGCCCGACGCCGTACTTATCGACCCTGCAGATTTCTCTCTTCCGCCCGGAGGGATGCTGACGGGGACGGTCTCGGAGCTGTTCCACCAGGCTCTGATTGTGACATCAGGCGACGTCCGAATCGAGATGCTCCAAGGGGAAGACCTCGTGGGGGCTTCGCTGGTCGAGTTCCCCTCAACCCTGATGGCGGCGACGGGCGATCCGGCCTTGCCGGCCGGGAACGGCTACGCACCCAGCATCATGACCGGCTCCTCCGGGTCGCTCGAGGTCTTTACGAATCTGAAGATGATCAATCGCGGCAATGTTCGGCACACCGGTATGCTCACGACGACCGGACAGGCCGGCGCCTTACTCGGCAAGAGCGCAGGCTTCGGGATCTCGCCGCGCCGATCCTTGGAGGACGATCTGGGCGACCTGCTCGAGGTCCAAGATACCGAGGATCACATCGAGGGTGCTTCTCTGACCGTCGACTTTGCTTCCGGCACCGGCCCCGCAAACGTCATCGCGGGGGCTCAGAGGCTTAACGATGAAACCGAGGGGGAGTGAGAAAGATGCCCATGCGAAAGGTCGAGCCTTCTTCTCAACAGGGGAAATCGGCAGGCAGTCGGGGCGGGCGGGAAGTCGGGCGGCGGGAAGTCGGGGGAAGTCGGGGACACTGTTCTGCGATTTGATCGCGGTTCGATGCCGGTCGGCAGAATTGAGCTGAGTTGGGGCAGAGCTGGGGACAGTCTCCTTTTCAGGGACCGCGGGTTTCGGCACATTCTTCCTTTTTGGCGACATTTCAGTCGAGCAGAGGCTGTCGGCTGTTGTGGCGGATCCTGCCTGTTTCGCAGGGATCCATATCGCAAAAGAGGCTCACGGAATTGCAGGCGCGATATCCGTCTGTCTGAAATCGTCTCCCTTGAACAAGAGCGGTTCTCTACGGATTTTGGCGAGAGCATACGCGAAGCAGTCGCCGAAGTTGAGCCCGGCGGAGAGGTCGGTCCCCTCCCCATAGGCACGGTGGGCCGACCGGGCGATGCCGACCTGCTCCAGGCCCACGGGTCGACAATCGCGTCGAATCAAGCTCCGGCGCCGGCGGAGAGCATGCCGACAACCGACATCGCCATCACCAGGCAGAAGGCGATAATCAGGAGCACGGACCACCACCTTCGTCCGGGACGCTCTACCCATACCCACAGGAGCGCCGAAAACAGGAGCGCCTGGGGCACGACTTCGATCCAGCCTCTCATCTGCTCGAACGGCGGGATCACAGTGTATACCAGCCCCTCGAAAGAGCCGGGAGCAGGTCCGAAGGTCGACAGGATCCCGAGGGCCACCAGCAGCCACCCCATGATCAGCCAGCCCCGTCGTCGCCCGAACAGAACTTCCCTCAGCGGATAGAACGCCAGTGCAAAGACAACGCCCCGGATCGGCTGGAACAGCGGTCCGCCGGCGATTAAAGGATCGTCGACAGAGCGCATCCAACACGCCATGTACGGCTTCGTGAAGGCCTCCCGATAGTCCAGCACGAAGTAGGCGAATACGCCCATGACGAAGTAAGTGACGGTGTGAGTAACGATCGACTTCCCAATGAGTTCCCCCAAGCCCGGGCGACGCAACCCCATTTCCTTCCCCTCCTCGAAGTGTATCGGCTACCGGCATCCGAATATCGAGCTTCTTCCCGGATCCAAGCGACGGGAGGTATCAACCTTCAGACCGTGCCCTGTTCAATCCGGACCGGCTGCCAGCATCCCCTCCAGTCTTCGCTTCAGTTCCTGCTTGGCTTCTGCATACTGGAGATCGTCTGCCAGATTCACCCACTCATTCGGATCGGACTGGTGGTCGTACAGCTCCTCCGCCCCGTTTTCGTATTGCGTGTACCGCCAGCGCCGCCCGCGGACTGAGAAATTGTGGTATTCCCCGCCTCCCGGTTTCCTCTCCCCGTAGACAGCGATTAGGGCGAGATCCGGTCCGTCCCACCGTCCCGTCGCCGGCTCCTCGACAAACGGCCGGACACTGTGTCCGTCGAGGGGATAATCGCTCCTTCCGGCGTTCGGGTCCGCAGGGAGCCCGCAATAGTCCACCAGGGTCGGATAGATATCGATCAATGACACTGGGTGGTCGCAGACCGCCCCGGCGTTCCTGCCTCCGGGCGGCACCACGATAAAGGGGACGCGACTCGATTCCTCCCAATTCGTAAGCTTGAAATTGTAATGTTTCTCTCCCAGGTGGAAGCCATGGTCGCTCGTGACGACCACCAGGGTGTTGTCGCGGTAAGGGCTCCGGTCGAGGGCATCGAGCAAGGCTCCCAACTGCTCGTCGGCAAACGCCACCGCCGCAAGATAGGCCTGGATGAAACGTTTCCACAGTCCGGCCTTCAGGTACAAGTCGTGGCGTTCGAACCCGTATTGAAAGATCAAGTCGGTGAAGTCACTGCAGTCGTCCAGATCATCTTTCCGATAGGGAGGAAGCTGGATCGAGTCGATAGGGAAGAGATCGAAGTACTTCTGCGGCACATACAGGGGGGTGTGCGGTCGCATGTAGCCCACTCCCAGAATGAAGGGCTTGTCATGCGGCTTTTGAAGCACCTCCGATGCCCACTTCGTGTAGCGCTCATCCGGCATGGGAGCCCGGTCGGTTTCAGAATGATAGTCCTGTCGTTCGCCGAAGGACCGCCACCCGTGCCAACCCGGATACTCCGGTTCGTCGGGCACATCGGACAGAGGTGCAAAACTGTGCTCACCCCGCGTCTTCCAGAGCTTCGTTTCATGTTCCGGAATCAGATCCTCGAGGTACTTCAGCGAAGGGTGGAGCACTTCCATGCTCGCCTTTTCGCCGTCGAAGGGGAAAGGTCCATAGTCGGTCAGGGGTCCGTAATCCGACGAACCGTCCGGGTTCTCCCAAATGCGGGCGAACTCCTTGTGATAGTGAAACAGCTTTCCGGTGCCGAAGATGTCGTAGCCGTTGTTTTTGAAGTGCTCGAAAAGGGTCACCGAATCCTTGAGGACTTCACTGGAAGAGAAAGGAAAAAATCCGATCACTCCCGAGTGGTGGGGATAGATCCCGCTGAAGAGACTGGCACGGGAAGGCGCACAGATGGGGGCGTTGGAGTGGGCATTGGAGAACTGAACCCCACGCTCCATCAAACGATCGAGGTTCGGAGTTCGCGCCTGGGGATGTCCGCCCATGCCCTCGACCGAGTCGTTCAGATCATCGAAGACCACCAGCAGGACATTGGGCCTGGCTTCTGGCGCATCCGGTCGGG
The DNA here is from genome assembly GCA_963823995.1 of uncultured Acidobacteriota bacterium. Lineage (GTDB taxonomy): Bacteria > Acidobacteriota > UBA6911 > RPQK01 > JAPXNP01 > JARRKC01. The sequence goes on along the minus strand of CAWGNQ010000004.1, from coordinate 1,026,053 downwards.
ACGAACAACTCACACCGGCAAGCATGACCCCAAGGATTCCCAGCCAGAGGCAAGAACGACACAGGGAGCCGCGGAAACGGTGCCAGGTTGCCATTCGCGAAACCTAACAGGGGAGTGTCCAAGAATCAAGAATGAGCGACCCGCACGGCATCCGACCAACATGTGCCACCCGGTTCTCCTCCCGCCGCAAAGAACAGTGTCCCCTGCTCGCCCCTGCTCGCCCCTGCGCCATGCCAGCACTCTCCCGTCGTCCCGTTCCCCCGTCGTCCGTCCGTTACGCGCCGCTCCGTCTCCGGCTGATGAGAGAACGCACGGATGCTACGTAGCCGCGGACCACTCCGGCAAGCAACACCACGGCTCAACCTCGGTGCTGCCGTTCTGAGAGCCGCTCACTTGCGATCCGTTTGACCTCCGAAAGGGCCACCTTCCCGGTTCCCAAAAGGGGGATCCTGTCGACGGCAATGAATCGGTCGGCACGGGGAATGAAGAGGTTGGGCAGTCCCATCTCCTTCAGCATCTTCAGAATCTCCGGGATCCGCTCCGCGGGGCAGGTGTGAAGTACAACGAGACTCTCTCCCTTTCGATTATCGTCCAGACCCGTAACGGCAAACGCCGGCCAGTCTCCCCCGAGCGCATGGTGCAGGGCTTCTTCCACGCGTCCATGGGGTACCATCTCACCCCCGATCTTCGAAAACCGCGAGATCCGATCGCTGATTCGAAGAAAGCCGTCTTCATTGACCGCCGCCAGGTCCCCCGTCACATACCAGTCGTCCTTCACCGCCTGACGGGTGAGATCCGGTCGGTTCAGGTATCCCTGCATCACGTTCGGTCCCTTGATCAGCAGAAGGCCGTCCTCACCCGGCGGTCGAGGCTCGAAGGTCTCCGGATCGACGATCTGTACCGCGATTCCCGGCAGGGGCCTTCCGACGAATCCCCGCCGGCTGCCCGGCTGGAAATAGCCCGGTGAGCGAAAGGCGGGAGTGCTCACCGTGACGACGGGAGCACACTCCGTACATCCATAGCCTTCCAACGGCATCAGGCCGAAACGCTGTTCGAAGGCTTGTGCGACCTGAGCCGTCAACTTCTCCGCTCCTGCGATGACGAGTCTCAAGGAACCGAACTGGCCCGGGGCACAACGACGCGTATAGAGCTGCAGAAACGTCGGCGGCGCCAGCATCAGAGTGACTCGGAAACGATGGACCAGATTCCCGATCTGCCTCGCATCCACCGGCGACGGGTGAAGGACCAAGGGAACGCCTTGCGTTGCGGAAAACCAGAAGAGGACGAAGCCAAAAGAATGAAAGAACGGGAGGATTCCGAGGGCCCGATCATTGGCATTGACTCCCAGGACCTGGCTGATACCTTCGACGTTGGAAGCGACGTTGAAGTGGCTCAGCATGACTCCCTTGGGATCTCCGGTGCTTCCGCTGCTGAAGATCACGGTCACCGTTTCGGCTACGGTCGCCGCATGATCCGAGCCACACCATCGCTCCAACTTCTTGAGCGGCAGCAGAAATCCCAAGACCCCGCACCAGATCTTGAAGCCGACCGTCAACTCGGGCAGGAAGTCCTCCAGATACAGGATCTGCAGGGAATCGGGAACTTGCACACCGCTTTGCTGTAGGAAGCGCCGACTGGTGAGCACGGTCTTCAATTCCGCCTGTCTTGCGGCAGAAGTGAGTGCCTTCTCACCCGCAGTGAAATTCAGATTCACGCTCTCGCGACCGGAGAGCGAAGCCGCGATGTTAGCCAGGGCGCCGGCGATCGACGATGGAAGGAGGATTCCGACGCGCTGCTGCCCCGTCCAGAAGGGGCTGAGAAGCCGGGCCAACGCAACGGCCCCTGCAAGTGCCTGGAGGGATCTCAGTTGCCGATCGACCTCCGCGAACAGCAGGCTGAAAGGATGCCAACGTGCCCGCCGGAGAAACGAGGCATGAAGCGGGCGGGTGTCTTCGCGGCGGCGTGCCCACGACTCCGCCCCAAGTTTCTGGACCGTTTGGCGGACCTCTTCGGCAGGTGTCTCGGGCGGGAGGGGCTCTCCGAAAGACACCGTGGTCTGATGCAGGATTCTGCGGGGTCTTTTGAAGAGGACTCGACCACCCCGGTAACTGAACACGCTTCCCCAGAGCCCGTCCAGATAGACGGGGACGATGACGGCGTTGCTTCTTTTCGCCAGCCGCTCGATGCCCCTGCGAAACGGGAGCAATCCCCCTGTTCTCGTCATCTCTCCCTCGGGGAAGATACCGACGACTTCATCCTGTTCCAGACATTCGGCAGCCGTGCGCAGCGCCCGCAGCAGCGAGCGGGGCCCGGCTGCAGCCGAGACCGGGATCGCCTGAAGCAATTTCATGAACGGATTCAAGAGCCGGTTCCCGAAATAGGCTTCGTCGACGAGAAACCGGATCGGTCGATCCAGACTGGAGATCAATACGAGGGCATCCACCAGTGAAACATGGTTGGGCGCCAGCAGCACCCGACCCCGTGTCGGCACACGTTCCGCTCCGATGACCCGGATTCTGTAGAACGTCAAGGTGAGTAACAGGAGAAAGACCCTCAGCAGCGCATCGGGGAGGAGCCACAGCGACCAGAGCGTTCCGGCGGCGAGCGCGACCGAACTGACGAGGAACAGGCCTCCAGGTGAAAATCCCAGCTCGGCGAAGAACCCGGCACTCAGGGAACCGAGCAGGATTCCCCCGAAGACGAACACATTGGCCAAGGCGATGACGCCGCCCCTTCGGTCGGCCGGCGCGTGCCATTGGATCAGTGCATTGAGGGGGACCACGATGAGGCCGCTGGCGACGCCGATGATGACCATCAACATCAACAGAACCTGGAATTCGGGCGAGAGGGCCGCCAACGTAAAGCCTGCAGCCGTCATCAACACGGCTCCGAGGGGAATGAGTCCGTACTCGACCTTCGATCGAGACAGCCTGCCCGCCAGCAGACTGCCTGCCCCGACGCCGAGGCCGAAGACGGCCAGGGGGACGCCGGAGAGGGTATCGGAAAGTCCGAGCGAGGTCTTCGCATAGACCAGAATGTCCTGACCGAGCAGACTGGCAATCGTCCAGTAGAACACCGATCCGACGACGGCCAGCTTGAGGATGCGTCGGCCTCGAATGCCGTCCCACGCTTGTCGGAGAGTGCCCAGGAAATTCCCTTCGGTGCGGGCAGCGGGGACCTTCGGGACGGCGAATGCGGCCGAGAACCCGATCAGCGAGAAACAGAAAAGCAGTGCTCCCGGAATCCAGAGCCGGTGGGCGGACAGATCCAAGAGAAGACCTCCCGTTCCCGTTCCGAGGATGATCGCGAGAAACGTCCACATCTCCAGTCGGGCATTCCCGTGGGAAAGCTGCTCATGGCCCAGCAATTCGGGCAGGATTCCGTACTTTGCAGGGCTGAACAGCGCACTCTGAGCTCCCATCAGGCCCAGAATCACGAGGGGCATGAGAAGCCTTTCGGGATCCAGCCAGAGGACCAAAGCCGCGCTGCCCATCAGTATGACCTCGGCCAGCTTGAGACCGATGATGACCCGTCGTTTGCTGATGCGATCCGCCAAAACCCCGGCCGGAATGGAAAATAGGATCAAGGGAAGGGTCAAGACGCAGAAGGTCAAGGTCGCCTGCGACTGTGACTTGGCCTGGAAACCGGCTGGGTCAACTCCGTAGCTCAGTTGCAGGAATCGGATCGCCAGAAAGGTCACGACCAGCTTCCAGGCATTGTCGTTGAATGCCCCGAAGAATTGTGAGACGAGCAGCCCCCGAAGCTTCTGCGTGGATTCCGCCATGATCGCTCCTCTGAGAGTCTCTCCTCCTGGTCGTCAGAATCCAGCCGCGGAGGTCTCCACGGAGTCGGCCGACTCACAGCGATCGCTGTCGGGCTCGAGGCATGCGAGTTCCCGTTCGACGCGTGTCCGATATCCATCGACCATCCGGCGTGCCTCGACCAGACTGCCGCCACACAACGCAGTCGCCACGTCAATGAGGTGCCCGTGGTTTTCGTCGTTTCTGCCGAATCCACCGCGCCTGACCCACTGCGCGATATTCGTCCGCCGTCGGAGGTAGTCATCGAGCTGCACGCACATCTCGTTTTGCGAACACCAGCGTGGCGAGGGGAATTTCCGGGCCAATCCGGGGAAGTGCATCAGTTCCGGTTCCTTGTCAACCGGCCCCTCCTCGAGCCGGCTTCCCTTTCCCTCCGGCGGTTTTTCGAGCGCCGGATCCAGCCGACACCTGAGCAGGTCTGCCACTCGCCGGCCCACGGCCACGGCACTCGTGAGCTTCCCTCCATAGACCGTCACCCAGGGACGCTCGGTGTCCAGCTGCACGCGGTATTTCTTGGAGCAGGCAAGCGTCGACTTCGGTGTTGGACGCGACACCGGCAGCACGAGGCTTCGAACTCCGCACCGAACTGACACGATGTCGTCGGGTGACGTGCAGTAGGAGAGGTAAGCGTTCAGCTCGGCCAGCAGGAATTCCACGTCGGCCGCACGGACCTCGAAGCCCTCCGTAACGGAGTCGGTCACGGTTTCCGTCGGGCCCCACAACGCAATCGGCCCCCAGGGGATCAGAGCGAGAGAGTCTTCATTGCGGCCCGTATACATGATCAGCGTCATGGCGTGTCCCTCTGGACGCTGGAATCCCAAGAATACTCCCTTGCTGAACACATGGCGAAACGGAGAAGTGATGCGGAAGGCTCTATTCACGGAATCCGTCCAGACGCCGGCAGTGTTGACGACCCAGCGGGATCGGACGACCGTCTCGCTGCCGTCGAGCTGATTTCGAATAGACAGCCGCCACGTCTTCGCGCTGCGATCGAATCCGCCATCGACGAGCTCGCAGTAATTGAGCGCCGTGCCTCGCTCGGCACCGGCACTCAAGATCCAGTCCAGGACGAAGCGGGCGTCCGAGGATACGGCACAGGCTTCCTGGTAAGTGAAGGAGTCTGCGACACAGGACTCCCGCAGGAACGCACGTTCGGGAAACTGCAAGCTGCGCCGCGGCAACTCTCGTTGCATTCTCCCGAGCAGCCAGTAACTGATCAAAGCCAATCGCACGCGCCAGGCGATGCTGCGCTGAGGGCAGGTGCAGACGCATCGGAAAGACCGTGCTTCGACCTGCCCCTTTGGCCGCCCAATCAGCTCCTCGCGGGCCCCGCACAGCCGCCAGACGGTCATCAAATCGAGGGTGGACAGATAAAGGAGCCCTCCCCACACCATCATGGCCGAGGCCTGACTGGTCCCACCGGCGAAATCCCCCTTGTCGATAAGCAGGACCCGAAAGCCCTCCCGCGACAGGTGGTGAAAGACCGCGGCTCCATTGATGCCTCCCCCGACGACGACGGCGTCGAAGGTCTTGTCGGGCATCTCGGACCAGGTCTTCCTTCGGTGGTCAAGGCCGTTGGATACATTCACCGACATGATCGTGCTTCTCCTTCCTGGACTGTCATGGATTGGGAGAGAGCCGTCCCGCAATCTCATCGCCGCTTGCCAGGACCTTCTCGATTGCCCCGACATACTGGTCGAGGAGCGGACGCTCCGCGGAGGGAAACGTGGGGTATCTCAGCAGATGTTCACACTCATATTCCGTTCTCGGGAGCCTCGAGTTCCCGTAGTCGGGCGGCGCGACGTTGTTCGGAAGCCTTGCGATCCGCCGGAAAAGCCCGCCTGCGAAGAGGGGCTGCCGGTGAAGAAGCGGATAGCGTGGAGCCTCGACCCGACAGCCCTCGGCCTGCAGTGCCGCGACCAGTTGATTCCTGGACAGCGGAAGGTCCGCCGGAAGCCGGACGATGAATTCGAAATAGACGCGCTCCACATGGGAAGGTCCGGGGAAGGTGTCAAAATGGAGCCGCTCGAGAGCCCGGGAGACGTATCGTATGTTCTCGTTCCGCCTTCGGTTGAGCTTCTTCAGCCTCCCCAGCTGAACACGTCCCACGGCCGCAGAGAGACAGGCCATCCGGGTCTTGATTCCGAAGGTCGTCCCGGCCAGGGAGCGTGCTTCCCCCGGCAACTCGAGAATCCTCATCATATCGCCCAGACAGACCGCGCGCTCAAAGAGTTTCTCGTCGTCTGTCAGCAGCATCCCCCCTTCCCCGGCGGGGGCCAGCTTGGAGGATTGGAGGCTGAAGACGGAGACGTCGCCGAGGGTCCCGCAGGGGCGGTTCCGCCAGGTCGCGCCATGGGCGTGCGAAGCGTCCTCGATGATCCGGAGACCGTGACGTCGGGAAATCTCCGCCAATTCGGTCATCTTCGAAGGCAACCCCCAGAGGTGGACGACGACCATGGCCCGCGTCCGCTCCGTGATCTTTCTTTCCACGTCCTCCGGATCCAGACCCAGACGATCTCTCTCGATGTCGCAGAACACCGGAAGCGCCCCGAGCCAAAGCATGGGAACGACGGATGCCCAGAAGGTTGCCGACGGCACGAGCACCTCATCCCCGGGCTGAAGATCGAGGGCGAAGAAAGCGGCGAGCAGGGCGGCCGTACCGTTGCAGTGGGCCAGCGCGAACTCTCTGCCGAGGAGTCGGCGGTAATCGTCCTCCAGTTGGCGGGTCACCGGATGGAACGAGAGATCGCCGCTTCGCAGGACTTCCAGAACGGCCTGTTCCTCGCGATCCGTGATCAGAGGCCAGCGGTAGCATCCGCTGTCGTCCAGCGTGACGGCCGGGGAGCCTCCGAGAATTGCAGGCCTTGTTTGGATTGAGAATGCAGTCATCGGCTTTCCTCTTCGATCCGCTCGTTGCTGTACTAACGAAAATCGAACCAGAAGTTACGTGGGAGGTCTGCCTGTTCCCCCGAGGTCGACGTTCGATCGGTATGCCTTTAGATGGCCACCTTAGATGGCCAGGGCTCACGACGGCACGTCGTCCAGAGCGTGTTGACGTAGTTCAAGGCAAAGTGATTCTGGGCAAGGTGGAGCCAGAATGCACCCGAATCGGTGAGTTTGAGGTAATCGCCGCACCTCTCTGCCAATCCCAGGTACTCGACAGACTTCAGCCAACGACGAGCCTTGGATGCATCGTCTTCCAACATGGAATCGAGGTCATGTGGTGATCTGGTCTGCTCCCAGCTCGGCGGTACGAGCGAGGTCACAAATCACATCGTCGGTACTCTCCCCGGGGAGAGCAAACATGATGTCCACGTTCGTGGAAGCAAAGTCTCCGTGAGCCAGCATGTTGATCGCCCCCAGAAATCGGAAAATCCAACTTCAGTCTGGTGAGTCACTCGAAGAATCGGCCCATGGGCGGCAAATCGACCGACGGGCTCACCAATATCTCATCAGAGTCAGAAGTGTACTGGGCCGCAACTGCTGTAACGCGGCCACCTCGGCGCAAGCTGCGTAACCGCAGTCGGCACAGATATCGTCCGTTGCACGACAACAAACACTCTCACCCCTCACATCCCCTACCTACTACCGAAAACAGGCTCAGACGTTACGTGTCTCGACGCACCTTTCGGCGATCTGAATGATGCGGCTGGTGGGGGCGTCCCCCTTCATTCCAGTCCTGGCCCGAAGGGGTCTCCCCAAGTCCGGAAGTCGAGTGTGGATGACGCAAACAGGGATGTCGCAAACAGTGTCCCCTGCTTCCGCCCCTGCTCCCGCCCCTGATTGTCGGGGGGGGGAGAGTCGGTCGGGGACATCAGAGCCGGAACGAAGTGAGGGACCCCCTGCCCGACCCTCGAGTACCCCCGCTTCCCACCCCGAACGAACACCGGCGCCAACCCGCCGGCTTTCGTGGGAACGGCCGGGCGCGGCGATTGGGCTTTGGTGACACCCTCACTTCGTTCCGGCTCTGACGCTGCCGTTTGCGGGATGCTGGGGAAGGAAGTGACGGACGTCGAGCACCTGGGGTTCCCCGGGCGCCGCAGGGTGGGAAGCACGATTTTGTACCTTCCCCAGCTCAGGGCAGCCTTGCAGATGTCTCCCCTGGTCGGGCGAGAGGCGGCCCCTTTTGTGCTCGTGATTTCGTATCCAGGACCGGCTCAAGGACGGGCCTCCAGAATGAGGTTGAAGAGCGTCTCGGCGCTCGGCGAATGTCGGAGAAGCCGCTTCCGATGATGACCTCGCACAGGACACCTTCGAGGGCGAGGCAGTTGTGAGCATTGGGAAGAGCATTGCTCTCGTGAGCCAGGGAGTTTCGGGCATCGTCAATGTCATGCCATTCGGGTGCATGCCCGGAACGATCGTTGCTGGAGTGATGAAGACAATCAGGAAGCACTTCGACTTGCCATTCATCTCGGTAGCGTACGATGGCACCAGGTCACCCACGAACGAGTTGCTGCTCGAGGCATTCATGAGTCAGGCGACTCTGAAGGCAAAGAGACTCTGAACCGACGGCGTCCTCCATTTCGGAATCAGGAACAGATCTTCCAGCAGGTGGTCGGAGTGTCGCTCCCTTCTGGGCCTCAAAATTCGGCGTTGGCTTGCTCTACCCCGCCGCCTCCGCAAGCGTTCGAGCCGTCCTCGAAATACGCACGGAGAGCCATCCCAAAGGGTTCGATCGCTTTCACGTTCATTGAATGTTTTGCCCTCTTTCCCTCTCGACAAAAGCAGAGTCGCATCCACGGGCAAGGGTATCGACTAATCGCTGAAGAGTTTCGCCACACTCGGCGGAGACCTTGAGCGTAGCCTCGGCGTCGGCTCGCGTGTGGCCGCGGTTGACGATGAGGAGGGGCACTCCGAGTTCCACCGCCCGCCGGGCAAAGCGATAACCGGACCAGACCGCCAACGACGAGCCGACCACGAGAACGCCATTCGACTCGTTGATCGCTTGAAATGCTTCGTCCACCCGAACCCGAGGCACCCCCTCGCCGAAGAACACGACCGCCGGCTTCAGGATTCCACCACAGACAGGGCAATCGGGCACGACAAAATCCCAGATCGGCCCCGAATCGATGTCGGCATCCCCGTCGGGTGCGGAGCCGTATTCCTCTCCTGGCTGATCCGGATTAAGATCGGCCAACTGCATCTGGAAGACCGTCCGGTCGACTTCGTATCGACAGGTAAGGCACTGAACGGAATCCAGTCGCCCGTGCAGATCGATCACGAGTTGGCTACCAGCCTTTGCGTGCAAACCGTCAACATTCTGCGTGACCAGGCGGGAAACTCCAATCAGAGATTCGAGCCGGGCCAGAGACCGGTGGGTCGAGTTCGGTTGGGCGGCGGAAACCATGGGCCAGCCGACGAAGCTGCGGGACCAGTATCGGCGGCGGGCCTCGGGGGTCCGAAGGAACTCGGAGATCAGCATCGGACGTCGTCGCTTCCAGGCCCCGCACTCGTCACGATAGTCAGGGATCCCCGACTCGGTGCTGCACCCGGCCCCGGTGAGAATGAAGAGTCGGCGACAGCGGGTCACGCGGTCCAGCAGCTCGGAAAAGCCGCCATCAGCGGAGTTCGACCGGATCATGTTGGAATTGTATTGCATCGTCGCTGATCGAAGTCCAGTCCGGCTCCTCGATCCAGCGCAACGAAGGCGTTCCTTGCTGCTCAGCTTTCTCGATGGGGCCATGATTCGCCCCATGAGGTGCACAGCCCGCTCGCTCAGGCCGGTTGCAGCGACGGCTCTTCGACCTCGGCCAGAAAGTCGAGTACGGCCGTAGTCGCCCGTTCGGGATGGACGATCGTCAGCTCGTGTCCGGCGCCGGGAAAGATCTCCGTCCTGACCTGGGGAGCCACGCGGTTCAGCCGGCGCACGGCCTCCCGGGCCGAGTAGATCTTTTCGTGCTCGCCCACCAGGAACAGGCAGGGCACTCGGAAGTTCCGCCACTGCTCGTCCGTGAGTGTCGCCGGCCAAGGCGGGCGAGGCAAAGCGAAGAGATACGCCCCCGCACGCACCTCCGCCAGCGCGCCCTCGAGACGCTCGCGGCAGGCCTCGTCTCCTCGAAATGCGTCCGCGAACACCCAGCGAAGCGTCCGGTCGAGGGCGCCTTCGTTTCCGCCCTGCCTCGGGACGCAGAGGAGCATCGCGCGGACGAAGAAACCGAGGGAGGTTCGGAGAACGGTTCCGCCGGGCGCGATCAGTACGACGCTCCGGACCCGCTCCGGAAAGCGCAGCGCGTAATGAGCGGCGATCGCGCCGCCCTGCGAGACACCCACCAGGCCAGGCGGCTCTCTCAAAGTCAGCGCCGTCAGGACTTCGTCCAGCCAGTGGTCGTAGTCGGCCTGCTTCGACATCGGTCGGCTGTTCACGCTGAACCCGGCATCGCCAATGGTGTCCAAAGCGTAGGTGCGATGATGAGCCGACAAAGCCGCAATCGTGTCGATCCACATCAGGGAGCTGGCTCGCGCGCTCGGGCGCCTTCATCCATTTGCTGCAGGACTTCGGGGCCAAGGGCCGGGTTCGTCGGATCCCGGCCCTGCAAGGAAAATGTGTTGTGAATCGACGGCACAGGTAGTACAGTCACTTTGGCCATGCGGTATCTCCACCTGTTTCCGCCGGTCGTGGCATCCCTGCTCCTGGCAGTGACGATCCCATGTTTTGCGGACGACTGGCTGCAGGCTCGATCCGAGAACTTCCTCCTGATCGGAAACGCAGACGAATGGACCATTTGCGAGGTGGCGAATCAGCTGGAAGAGTTCCGTGCCACGATACAGTCCCTTTGGTCGTCGGCACCCGAACTTCCCTTCAAACCGATGGTGGTCTTCGTCTTCAGAGACGCGCGCAGTTTCGAGCCGTTTGCTCCGCTCGACGAGCAGGGCCATCCCCTCGAAGTCGGCGGCTACTTGCTCGATGGAGAAGGCATCAGCTTCATCTGCGTCAGCCGGATGCGCGACCGGCGAGTGGACGACCTGGTCTTCCATGAGTACGTCCACCACCTGCTGCACTGGATCTCGCCCCGACTTCCGACATGGCTCGGAGAAGGTCTCTCCGAGTACTACAGCACGTTTCGTCTGGTCGATCGAGGCCGAAGAGCGCTCATCGGCCGGATCATTCCGGGACATGTCTCATTGCTTCGACACAGCGCTCTTCTTCCGCTGTCCCGCCTCTTCAACGATGAATCCTCCGCTTCCTTGGGTAAGAAACAGAGCAATCTGCATTACGTCCAGTCCTGGCTCCTGGTGCACTACCTCCTTCAGGGAGAGACGGAACGCTTCCGCCCGGGGTTCCTCAGATATCTCGAAGACTCCAGAGAAGACGATCAGCAAGAGTTGGCGCGCTTCCGTTCGGCGCTCGGAGTCGACGATCGAAAAGTCGAGAAGGGCCTTTCCGCGTATCTGCGACATGGGCTCAGCCGACCCAAGAAGCTCGAACTGGACCGGACCTCGGGATCGAAGCAAATCTGCAATGCCGAAGCGATCAGCGAACCCCGGCTGAATACCTATCTCGGTCGCCTGCTCCTCGAATCGCGGAGGCTCGAAGCGGAGAAATACCTGTCGGAGGCACTCAGCGCCGATTCTACCAACGGCAGTGCACTGTCAGCTCTGGGGATCCTCCACTTTCGGGAGCATCAGTTCGAGAAAGCGAAGGTCGAACTCGAAGCCGCCGTCGAACTGGCCGATGCGCCCCCTCTGGCCCACTACTATTATGTCCTGTCGCTCTTGCACCGGCCCGGCCGAGGGACCGTACTGTCGAGTGACGAAGTCGGAAAGAAGCTTCTCGTCAAAGCCCATCTCGAGCAGGTCGTCCGGATGCTCCCCAGCCACGCCGACTCTCAACATCTCTTGGCCAAGGTGAATCTTCTCTTCGAGGAAGATCTCGACCGCTCCCTTCAACTTGTCCGGCGCGCAGTCAAGCTCGCTCCGGAGCGGAAGTCGTATCTCCTGACCCTGGCGGAGATCCAGATTTGGGCGAAGAACTTCTCAGGGGCCCGAAGCACCCTGGAACAGCTTCGCCACGCAGATCCGGACGCCGGGCTGCTCCGCCGCGCCGCCGGGATCGAAGAGACGCTGAAAGCAGCCGAAAGGCTAGAGTGAGAGCCCCGCGGACCGGAAGATCCGGTCGATGTAGCGCATGTCCCGCAGGCCTTCTTCGCCCGGTGTCTTGGGCGCCAAGTCGGTTTGCACGCAGTGAGAGAAGTGCTCGGCTTCGGCTTTGAACTGGTAGGGATCACGGGCGGGATTGGGTTCATCCAGATGAGTCCCGGAGAACTCACCGCGCAGGTGGAGCCCCTCGTAGATGAAAGCGGGGGCGGCTTCGATCCAGCCCTTGGACCCGTGGACGCGGAACATGCCCTCCATCGAACCGCCGTAGGTCGTGTTGCAGGCCGTTACGATGCCCGAGCGGAACTTCATGGTCCAGGAGACGTTCTCCTCGACCTGGGTGAAGCGGCCGTCATGATCGATGACCGAGGCGAAGGCCTTGATGTCCTCGGGTTCTTCGCCGGTGAGATAGCGACAGGCATTCAGACAGTAGATGCCCACGTCGAGAAGAGGACCGCCTCCGGCCATGGCCTTGTTGAGACGCCATTCACCCGGAGAGATGTTGAATCCGAAGGTGCTTTCGATGGCCTGTACCTGGCCCAGCGCTCCGTCGCGAATGAGCTTGACGGCTTCGAGGTTGGTGGGCTCGTACTGGCAGCGGTAGGCGATCATCAGTTTTACGTCCGCCTTCCTGCACGCCGCAATCATGGCCTCGGCGTCGGCGACACTCGTGCACATCGGCTTCTCGCACAGCACGTGCTTGCCCGCCTTTGCGGCACGGATGGTGTATTCAGCGTGCATCGAGTTGGGCAAGGCCACGTAAACGGCATCCACATTTTCGTTCTGTGCGATCTTGTCGAAGTTCTCGTAGTTGTAGATGGACTCTTGCGGCACACCATACTCGGCGGCGATTCGAAGAGCCTTGTCCCGATGGCCGCTCACGAGCGCCGTAACGCGCGAATTGGAACTGTCTCGGATGGCGGGCATGAAGTGCCCGGCGATCCGTCCCAGACCGATAATGGCATAGCCCGTCTTCTGACCGGCGCTCTGTGGCCGAACGGAACGGGTGAACGGGACCGCCAGACCCAGGGCCCCCAGTTTTGCAAAGTCTCTTCGGTTCAAATCCATGGCAGCGGCACTCCCCTTCGATCGGCAATCGGCGCGTTGAAGATCTCGACAAGAATCGGCTCTAATCCGATCAGCTGTCGCCGGGGTCGCGAGAGAGCCGACCCCTCTGTGAAACCTATGGTAGCAGAGTCCGGACTCGCTTCCACACCGCTGGACCGCTGGGTAGCACCGCCAGACATGAATGCTATCTGCAAATTAGGAACTAAATCCTATGTACTGGTGCGACTCAGGGCTACTCCATGCTGCGATGAACATCGGCGACTCACTTCCTGGCAAACAGGTTGATGCGTCTGAATGTCTCGAAACAGCGACCGTCATCGCGACCGGTTGCCTCGATCATCTCCTCAACGACATGGTTTCTGAAGTCCGTTCTGCGGGATTCGGGTAGAAATGACAGAAACGGCACGAGGCTCGGCTGATCGATCCAGGCAACCAGCGCGTCGGTGTTCGGGAAGAAACGGTCTGCGTTTTCGCCCCACACTCTGCCGTCTCTCAGTTCGCTCTCATCCACCAGATGCGAGTACTCGTCGACTGGGGGCATATACCAAGGCCAGGAGAAACCGGTAAAGTCGGACCTGAACGCATCCGATTGCATCGCCTTGCGGACGACCCTGAAAAAGTGAGAGCAGTTCCCCTCCCCGGCGAAGTTGAATCGGAGAACCCCGTCGGTCTTGAGAGCTCTGTGGACATTCGACAGAAGCCGCCCATGATCCTTCACCCAATGCAAGGTGGCGTTCGAGTAGATGATGTCAAACTCGTCGACGAACTCCAGGGCGTTGATATCCATCAAGATGAAGCGCAGATTGTGGGTCTCTTTCGGCTTGGCGACTTCGATCATCCCCCGGGAGGCATCGATGCCGACGACGCGGCCGCCCGGTACGAGCTCGACCATCCTCGCCGAATTGGCTCCGTCGCCGCATCCCAGGTCAAGGATGTGCTCGTCGCCCTTCAAGGCCAGGTCGGAGATGAGCTTGGCGCCCCACTCTCTCTGATGGGCAGACGCCGTTTCGTATTTTTCGCCGTCGAATTCGTGGGCCATCACTTCCCTCCAATCACCCCATTGCACTTCGCCCCTTCGATCACGGGCAGTCCCCGACAGCTCCAATAAGTGCCAGACAGACTCCGGAAGCCTTTATTTACAGCTACTTACGATCGCATTACGTGCGTGTCACCAATTTCAGCCCGGCGTGGGTTTCGAAATGGCGGAAATCGGAGTCCCGGGTGATCAGAGGCACCCCATAATCGAGACAGGATTGAGCGATCAGCGTATCGGCCAACCGAGCCCTGAGGTTCTTCGAGAGAACTCTGCGTCGGGTAGCGGCCGCCCGTTCCCAAAAGCCCGAGTCGGCTTCCAGAACGGGGATCTCCCGGACGAGCTTTGCGACCGACCGCTGCAACCCGGGGAGACTCAGGGCTTCGGTCAGTACCACCGGGGGGAGAAAGGCCTGCTGCAGCCGGAAGGCATCGTCGACCCATTCTACATCGGCCCCCTCCTCTCCCTTGAAATAGGCGATCAAGGAACTGGTGTCGACGGCTATCATTGCCGGTCCTCTCGGAGTCGGTCGATGTCGACCTCGAGCATCACCTTGCCCCGGAGTTCGCGAAGACGTTTGAACGTCTCCCCGGCCGCCACCAGTTCGAGACCCTGGCGCACCGTCGCGGAAATACCTTGGCCGGTCTGCTTCCTGGCTTTGCGCAGCAGCTCCTCCGGAACGTGAACGGTGATCTTCTTTTCGGTTGCCACGACTCGAGAATGCCATAACCAATGCTGTAATACAATATGGCATCGATATCACGTTGAACACGCCGAGCCAGAGGAAGAAACGAGCGTCCCGCAGAGGTCCGAACAGAACCGCCAGGGCCAGATTGAATGACGCCTGGACCGCCCTGATAGGAAACCCCTCCCTCACGGTCCGTCCATGGTACTGGCGTGTCCAGGCTTGGGCGAGAAACTGCCCTATCGGCGCGGCCCCGGGATCGAGGACACAGAGCGAAACGACCACCCCGACGAGGGGCGGAGGCGGACTGCCGGCGTGCGCGTGAAGGGGTGACGGGGAGCGGCGGGACTCATTGGAACAGCCTGGGACCGATGGCACCGATGGGAGACAGATGCGACAAGGTCGGGAGCGCGGGGCGACCTGCCGATCATGGCGCAGCCTGGGACCGATGGTACTCATGAGACCGATGGGATGACCCCGGCGGCGGCGAGACTTGCCGAGCCGGGCGGGTTAGAATCGGGGCGAGCGGAGGGCCGACGACTAGCCATGAATGCTCCGAGAATCAGCACACCCATCCTCGAAATGAGGGGAATGTGCAAACGCTTTCCCGGCGTCGACGCATTGCGCGACGTCGATCTGGATCTTTACGCCGGAGAGTGCCTCGCCGTCTGCGGTGAGAACGGCGCGGGAAAGAGTACGCTGATCAAGCTCCTTGGGGGAGCCTTCCCAGCGGACGGGGGAGACATTCACCTCTTCGGCAATCCCGTCGAGATCCGGTCTCCGGCCGCCGCGCAGCGGATGGGCATCTCCATCATCTATCAGGAATTCAACCTCGTTCCGGAGTTGTCGGCGAGAGAGAACATCTTCCTCGGTCGGGAAGAGAGCCGTTTCGGGTTCCCGGATCGCCGGAAGGAGTCGGCGAAGGCTCGGGTCCTCTTCGAACGGATGGGTCTCGATGTCGATCCCGAAAAGCGCTGCTCCGAACTGAACGTGGCTGAGCAGCAGGCCGTCGAGATTGCCAAGGCACTCAGCTGGGAGGCCAGGGTCATTGTGATGGATGAGCCCTCGGCCACGCTGACCGAGCCCGAAACCCGCCGCCTCTTCCAGGTCATCCGGGAGCTCAAGGCCGAGGACATCGGGGTAATCTACATCAGCCATCGGATCGAAGAGATTTTCGAGGTCGCAGAACGGGTGATGGTCCTTCGCGACGGGCGTCTCGTCTCGCAGCAACGCACAGCGGAGGTACGTCGTGAGGAGCTGATCAAGCGGATGGTCGGAAGATCGCTCGAAAACGAATTTCCCGGCCGGAGCGTCGCACTGGGCAGGGAGATTCTGCGGGTCGTGGGCTTGAGGAGAGGAGACTCGGTGTGCGACGTCAGCTTCGGCATCCGCGAAGGTGAGGTCCTCGGACTCGCCGGACTGGTCGGGGCCGGAAGGACCGACACGGTGCGGCTCATCTTCGGCGCAGACCGCCTCGAAAACGGCACCATCCTCATCGACGGCCAGGTTCGTCGAATCGACAATCCCCGGGACGCCATCCGCAACGGGATCGGTCTGCTCAACGAAGATCGCAAGGCGCAGGGACTGGTCCTGGACCACTCATCCCGGGAGAACTTCGGACTGCCCAACCTCGATCGCTTCTCTTCTCACCTGTTCATTGACCGGGACAAAGAGATGAAAGCCTTCACGAAGTACGTCCGGGCCCTGAGGATCCAGCTTCACAGCCCGGAACAGCCGGTCCGCACGCTGTCCGGCGGCAACCAGCAAAAGGTCGTCCTGGCCAAATGGCTGGCCCGGGACGCCCGAATCGTCATCTTCGACGAACCGACGCGCGGGATCGACGTCGGGGCGAAGTACGAAATCTATCAGCTCATCAATGAACTGGCTTCGCAAGGTAGAGCCATCATCATGATCAGCAGTGAGCTGCCGGAGTTACTCGGGATGAGCGATCGGATCATCGTCATGCACGAGGGAGAAGTCAGAGCCGAGATCACAGATGTGAGCGGAACCAGCCAGGAACAGATCCTGTCCAGGATCGTGAACTGAACGGGACAAGGCCGATGACCCAGACCGAACGACTCCAGAACGCCTCCTATTCAGCCCTGATCGCAGACCATGTCTGAGACCCGGATCCAATTGACGAAGTTTCTGAGTGACTATGGGATGCTGGCGATCCTGCTGTTGCTGTGTCTGCTCTTCAGTCTCCTGACGCTCAAGCAGCAGCAGCCTCAGGGACAGGCCGCCGCGGACCAGCTGGCCGAAGAGGTGGCTGAGAAGACCTCTCCGGGGGAGCTCGTGTTGGTCGTCGCAGGAACGCAGCAGGCTTCCCGGGAAACGGCACGGATGGTCAGCAGAATGCTGCGGGAGAAATCGTACAATCGGGTAACGGAGGTCCATGGGACACCCCGCGATCTGCGGGTCGCCCTCGACCAACTCCGCGACGAGAACAAGCGGCCGGCTGTCATCGCCGTTACCTCCGAGGCCGTCGAATGGCGGGTCTGGGAGATGCTTCCCGAAACCTACCCGGAATTCGGTGAGGTTCCGCTCGTCGAACCGGAGACCTACTATTGGCCCGATTTCCTGAAGCTCTCCAATCTGTTGGCCGTCGTAGACCGGATCGTGGTGATCGCCATTATCGCGATCGGCATGACCATGGTCATCGTCACGGCGGGGATCGATCTCTCGGTCGGGAGCCTGATCGCGCTTTCCGGAGTCATCGGCACACTGGTCATGAAACAGCTGGGCGGGCTGGATGCCCCGTCCTGGACGGTCGCGGTCGGGTTTCTGGTCGGCACTCTGAGCTGTGGCCTCCTGGGTGCAGTGGGCGGATTCCTGGTGGCCCGCTTCAAGGTCGCTCCCTTCATCACTACGCTGGCTCTCATGATGGTCGCCAGAGGATTGGCCTTCTCCATCACCGGGGGATTCTCCATCTATCAGGTGCCGGATGCACTGACCGGGCTGGGACAGGGCCGGAGCCTGGGAGTTCCGAACACCGTGATCCTCCTGGTCGTGCTCTATGCCGGGGCTCACATTTTCATGTCCCGTACCACGCTGGGCCGCTACATCTACGCCGTCGGAGGGAATGTCGAAGCGGCCCGACTTTCGGGGGTACCCGTCGCCGGCGTGATCGTGTTCGTCTATGTGGTCAGCGCGCTCGCCGCCGGGGTGGGGGGCTGCATCCAGGCTTCCCAGCTCAATGCCGGTACGCCCAACGCCGGACTGATGTACGAACTGTACGTCATCGCCGCGGTCGTCGTCGGAGGGACCAGTCTATCGGGCGGCTCAGGCACGATTCCGGGTACATTGATCGGAGCGTTTATCATTTCAGTCGTGCAGAACGGTATGAACCTGCTGGGCATTGAAAGCTACACTCAAAACGTCGTGTTGGGCCTGGTCATCCTGGCGGCCGTGTTACTGGACAGGATTCGGGGCGGAGCACCCTTCGCGTTTCTGACCAGCAGAGGTTCGGCCCGGTGACGCAAGGTCGGAACAAGGAGTTGCCGATGTTTTCCCGGACGCTGAGAAAGGGACTGAGATACTGGATTCTCGCGATCGTTTGCGCGGTCGCATTGGCAGGCTGCGGCGGCGACCAGCCCGCAGATTCCGTTCGAGGACGGATCGGGATGACCTGTATGGATCTGACCAATCCCTATTTCAAGCTCATCGCCAATGTGATGCAGAAGGAGGCGGCCAAACACGGATATGAACTGGTCGCCCTGGACGGCAACAACGACGCGGCCAAGCAAAACAATCAGCTGTCGGATTTCGTAGCCCAGAAGTATTCGGCCATCTTTCTCAACCCGGCGGACTCGAGAGCCGCAGCAGAGGGAGTCAAGAAGGCGCATGACGCCGGGATACCCGTTTTCACGTTCGACGTTCAACTGGCGGACGAGAACGCCAGAGCCCTTGTGGTGTCGCATATCGGAAGTGACAACTATCAGGGAGGACGGCTGGCCGGCGAGAGCATGATGGAGGTGACGGGCGACCGCGGTAAGATCGCCATCATTTCCTACCCTGAGATCTCGTCCTGCATCTTCCGCGTCCAGGGGTTCAGGGACTATCTCGAGGAGAACCACAGCCAACTCGAGATCGTCACCGAACTTTCGGGCAAAGGAAACCGCAACGACGGCTACGCCACCGCCACCGACATTTTGCAGGCTCATCCCGATATCGTGGCAATCTTCGCGGTGAACGATCCGTCGGCCCTCGGAACGTACGCCGCCGTCGTCAAAGCGGGCCGGCAGGACGACATTACGGTGATAGGATTCGATGCTTCGCCGGCCGGCAAACAGGCCGTGTTCGAAAAGAAGCTGTACGACACCCCGCAGCAGTTCCCGAGAAGAATGGCCGTAGGGACCGTTGACGCCTTCATGAAGTATCTGGCGGGGGAAGAGCTTCCGAAGACCACGTTGATACCCTGCGCCCACTACCGCTACGCCGACTCCGTCAACGACGACGCCCGGGCTCAGGAACAGTGGTAGGGCCCGGGTCCGGATCTTGGCACCCCTGACGCCTCGAGGTTCGAACTGCCCGAGCGCACTGTCGGGCCCCGATCGACGATCATCCGGCATCGGGAAGCACGCACTCGCAGGCCGCACAATCGTGTTCAGCCGTGTCGGAGCAGCCTTCGTCGATCAGTGCCTCGATGCGATCGCGACTGAACTCCAGGAGCCCGTAAATGCCTCCCAGGTCTTTCCCCGGCCGGTAGCGATGAATCTTAACGGGGCGCATCTTGCGCTCTCCTCTGGGCTCCAGGTTGCGCGCGAGCATCTCGTTGATCCTACGGGCGGAAGCGATATCCCGGTTGATGATCACCGCCATCATGAGAACCATTAGCCGCTCCGTCGTGTCCATCGTGTTTTCCATGCGTCCGATGGGGATGTTCTGTGCGTCGGGATCCACGTAAACGACGTGGATCACCTCCGCGCCGGCGAGAATGGCTGCACGAAGAGGGGTGTTCATGACCACCCCGCCGTCGACATGAGGCCGCCCGTCGATCAGTACGGGAGGGAAGATCGCGGGAATCGCACTCGAAGCCGCGATCGCCGACAAAACGGTGTCCGCGCGAAGTTCGATTTGGGCGCGGTCGCACCCTCCGCAACGGTTTCGGAAGACCCGAAGCGTGCCGGCCGTCCAATCGGTGGCCGCAACCCGTAGAGCACGCGGAGAACTCAGGAGAGCTTCGACCGGAATCGTTTCGTAGAGCAGGCGGTGGAAGGGCCGGAGCGAAATCATGGAGTTGAGGTTGACCAACTCGATGATGCGTCGCGGCAGGGCCTCCCTGGACGAGGGAAAGTGGGTGATGCGCTCCCACCAATCTCCGGCCAGGAAGGCGGCGTCTTCGGTCATCTCGAGAATGGGCCCGAGCGGGTTTCCCAGGAGATCCCGGAGATCGAGGAGTCCGGAGGGAATACCGCGGAAACGGAGGACGCCGTTGGCCCCACCCTTTCGCTGCGCGGCGATCCGCTCCCGCCAGATCGTTTCGAGCTTCTCGACTCCCTCCAGACACGGCGTGTCGCCACCGCAGGCCACGACGGCAGCGTTGTAGGATCCGACCGAGGTCCCGGTGAGAACCCCGGGCTCGATCGGCTTCTTTTCGGTCGTCGGGCAACCACCACTGAGGAGGCACTTCAGGACGCCGACTTCATACGCACCTTTGGCCCCTCCTCCCGACAGCACGACGGCGTGCTCTCGATCATTCAGCATCCGAGTCCTCTCCTGACCTGTGTGGGTCGCATCGAAGATGGTCAATCCGAATTTCTGAAATGGTATCAGCCCGCGTCGCTCCAGGGATAGTGGTGGGGCGGGTCGCGTCCGTCCGCCCTGCGTCGAAGTGGCGCCTCCGGAGCAGACGGCCCCGAGCGAGCGGCAGAAATCCGAAAGGGAGTCCCTCCGCGCTCGGATGAGGGCGCCTGCCGGCCCGGATCCGACACCTTCCACTGCTCCGAAGTTCACAGCTCACTCAACGTGGAACGACGGAAATTTTCCTCTCGCCCGATCGGCCCTCATCCCGGATCGGAGTCACCGGTGAACTGACTTAAGCTTCATCATTTCAAATATTTACATAAACAGAGCGGCATCACTCCGAAGTATGGAACTCAAAGTGCGTTTGCTTCAGTTGACGACTTCAATCGATTAGATCCAGGAGGCAGATCATGCTTTGGATGACGATATTGCGGCTTTTGGCAGACTGGTTCGCGGGGCTCCTTTTGGCTGAAAATGGACGGCCGGCTCCGGCCGTTGTTCGCCGGCGGGCTGCCGGGCGTTCGGCGCTTACACGCAACGCGAGCAGTCTGAATCGGGGCAGGTCGATCCTTTGATCTCCGAGATGCCGAATCATGACGACAATTTGGAATCGAGACCCCAAGCCGAACATCACTCGAAACCAGTCGACGAATCGGCTCCTCTCCCGCAGCGGGTCGTCTCGGAGCGCCGGAGTGTCCGCTCCTGGGCCCTGACCGGGCTTCTCGTCCTGGCCGTCTTCTACACGGCCTATTTCGCCCGCTCTCTGATTCTGCCCCTGGTGGTGGCATTTCTCCTCAGCTTTCTGCTGGCGCCGGTGGTCCGATTCCTGGAAAGGTTTCGTCTTCCGACGCCGATTGCAGCCGGTATCGTCATCATCTTTATGGGAGGGGTCCTGGCCGGATCGTTTTACGAGTTGTCGACCCCGGCCGCAGAATGGCTGAAAAAGGCCCCGACGAACCTCAGACAGCTGGACAGTGCGCTTCGACATGTCCGCAAGCCCGTGGAACAGGTGGGTGAAGCGGCCAAGGAAGTCGAGCAGATGGCGGACATGAACAGCGCCGACAACAAGGTGCCCAAGGTGCAGGTCAAAGAGCCGGGTCTGGCGGCCAGCGTACTCTCAGGGACGAAGAGCGTGCTGGTCTCGGCGGCGGTCATCACCGTGCTTCTCTATTTCATGCTGGCGTCGGGCGATCTCTTCCTCAGGAAGCTGATCCACGTGCTCCCGACCATGGAGGACAAGAAGGCCGCAGTCGCGGCGGCCCATCAAGTGAAGACGGATATTTCGCTTTATCTGTTTACCGTCGTTCTGATCAACCTCGGACTGGGAGCCGTCGTCGCTGGCGCCATGTATCTGCTCGACATGCCGAATCCGCTGCTCTGGGGAGTCGTGGCCACCGCCCTCAACTTCGTCCCCTACATGGGAGCGATCGTCGGCGCCTTCGTGTTTGCCAGCGTCGCCCTGACCACCTTCGGAGAATGGATCAACGTCGTCGAGGTCGTAGGGGTTTACCTGTCCCTGACCGCCGTCGAAGGCTACTTCATCACACCGACCCTGCTGGGGAAGGCGCTCACTCTGAACCCCGTCGTCATTTTCATCGGCCTGATCCTGTGGACCTGGGTCTGGGGGATTCCAGGCGCCCTGCTCTCGGTCCCCCTGCTGGTGATCACCAAGATCCTCTGCGATCACATTGACGCCTTGAGCCCGCTCGGGGAGTTTCTCGGTCGATAGTCCCTTCTTCCGCCATGGGCCTCCGGCCGGGGAAGGTCGGGCTATCGAAGATTCTCCCTCTACTCCGACACAGAGATGAAGGGACCTATAGCGGGTGCTGCAACGGCTTCGGGAGGCAAGTATCCAATACGGGATGGTCGATGGAATTCGCAGGCGGGCTGGGCGCCGGGCGGACTCGAATAGCTTTGTTGTCCTCATTCGGGGTCGTTGTCGAAGTTTCCGAGGCTACGACGCACCCTGCCAACGGCGAAGAGCGACCGAGGGGCGAAGATGGGGTCACGGGAACCAGGCGCTGGACTCGAGGAGGAAGCAAGCGCTACCTTTGACATGTCGAGCCATTCTGGGTCGCGGCTGGCTCTGTCCGGTCCGAACAGGGAGGATCCTCGGTGGATCGCCGCGGGCCTGACCGATAGGAGCCGTCGGAGGGAGGTCAAGTTGGGGCGAGGAAGGGGAATGCTGTTCGTCGGATTGTTCTTCCTGACGACGGCGTATGGTCAGGGGAAGGACAGGGCCCGGGATCTGGGCGTACCGTTCGAAGGGACGCCGGGTCCCTTGAATGCCATTACCGATGTCGCCGGGATCGAAGTCGGTCACGTCACGCTGATCTCCGGAAATGGGGTTCTCAAAGTCGGGAAAGGGCCGGTGAGAACGGGGGTCACAGTCGTTCTTCCTCGAGGAAAGAACCCAACGTCCCGGGTCTTTGCCGGATGGTTCTCCCAAAACGGCAACGGTGAGGTGACGGGGACGACGTGGGTCGACGAGTCGGGTATCCTGGAGGGCCCGATCGTGCTCACGAACACGCACAGCGTCGGGGTAGCCCGAGATGCGGTCATCCAGTGGCGCGTCCGCCACCACCCGTACGGAGCGGAAGAAGACTGGTGGTCACTCCCGGTCGTGGCCGAGACATGGGATGGCTACCTCAATGATATCAACGGCTTTCACGTCCATCCGGAGCATGTGTTTCAAGCCTTGGACCGAGCCCGATCCGGACCTGTGCCCGAGGGCAACGTAGGAGGCGGCACGGGCATGATCTGCCACGAGTTCAAAGGAGGTATCGGGACGTCCTCGCGGACGGTTGCCGCTGGTTCGGAATCCTTTACCGTCGGCGTACTCGTTCAGGCCAACTACGGACTGCGCCGGCAGTTGAGAATCGCCGGAGTCCCGGTTGGAAGGGAAATCCCCGGGAACCTCGTGTGGAGTCGCGAGGAAGGCTCGATCATTGTTATCGTGGCTACGGACGCTCCCGTTCTGTCGCACCAACTCAGTCGCCTGGCCAAGCGTGCCACTATGGGGGTCGCCCGCATGGGCGGAACCTCCGGAAACGGTTCGGGAGACATCTTCATCGCCTTTTCCACGGCCAACACCGAAGCGGCCGCCTCCACGACGGTGTCGTCCCTTCGAATGCTGGCGAACGATCAGCTGGATCCGATATTCCAGGCGGTCGTCGAGGCAACCGAAGAATCCATCGTCAATGCGCTCGTGGCCGCTGAGACCATGGAAGGGCGGGACGGGCATCGAGCGGTTGCCCTCCCGCACGACCGTCTTCGCGAGATCCTCCGAAAGTACAACCGCCGATGAAAAAGGCGCTGTTCGATGAGCTTGTCCGGATCCACGAACGACCCGAACCGTTCGCGTGTTGTACGTCCCGCGAGCTCTGGACCGATGACCACATTTCGGCCAGGATGCTGGCCTACCACCTCGACCCTGCAAGCGATATCTCATCCCGGAACGCGTGTTTCATCGAGCGCTCGATCAAATGGATCGTATCCCAGTTCAATCTCGCCGAATCTCCCAAAATCGCCGATTTTGGATGTGGTCCGGGTCTTTACGCGAATGCGCTGGCGAGGAGAGCCGCTGTCACGGGCATCGATTTTTCGCGGCGATCGATCGAATACGCCAGGGATGTCGCTGCGAGCGAGGGAGTGAACGTCCACTACGTGATTCAGGATTATCTGGAGTTCGAGACCGACGAGCGGTTCGACCTCATTCTCATGATCATGTGCGACGTCTGCGCCCTCAGTCCCGGTCAGAGGAGCCGGCTGCTCGAGCGATTTCATCGGATTCTCGAGCCCGGAGGTGCCGTCCTGCTTGATGTCTACTCGCTGGAGGCCTTCGACCGAGTGAAGGAGTCGACGAAGGTCGCTCTCAACATGTTCGACGGCTTCTGGGCGCCGCACGACTACTTCTGCTTCAAGAACACCTTTAAGTACATCGCCGAGAAAGTCGTGCTCGAGAAATACACCATCGTCGAGGCGACCCGCACCAGGACCGTCTACAACTGGTTCCAGCATTTCTCTCCGAAAGACCTGGAGAGGGAACTCCAGGAGCACGGATTGAAGGTCGAGGCGCTGTTCTCCGATGTTGCGGGAACGCCGTTCGATCCGCATGCCAGTGAGTTTGCCGTCATCGCCAGGAAGTGACGCGTCCGCTTCGTCCTCGGGGCGGCGGGCCAGGACGCCGGCACCGGGCAGACTGGGATGGTCGAGTCCGGGGCGTTGCGGCCCTGCTCCCGCGGAGCCCGGACGGATTCCTGTCGGGAAGCTCCAGGACGGCTTGGGAGGGGACGATGAAATACACGCCCGGTCGATGAAATTCGCAGACGGCTTGGACCGAGCGGACTCGAATGGACTTGGGCCCCGATCGGCTGTAATCTGCACTCGGGTTTCTTGATGAGCGACTCAGCGCGTCTGAGCGGTCCTCTCCAAGAGGCGACGGAGACTGTCGAAGTGGCAAGATGCAGCCGCCCTGATTTCTTCCCTCCGGCAAGCTCCACCGCCCCGCATTCCCGGCCGCATTGGCCAGAGGAGGTTGCGAATGAAGGTCACCAACAATGAATCGGGCACCAATGTCTTCGAACTTTCGGAAGGGATCTACCGCATCAACACCCCTGTCGACTTGGCCGGAGGATTCTCCTTCAACCAGTACCTCGTTGCCGATGAACAGCCACTCTTGTTTCACACGGGTCCCAGGCGGATGTTTCCACTGGTGCTCGAGGCCGTCACCGACATCCTCCCGGTCGACTCCCTGAGATACATCGCCTTTTCTCATTTCGAGGCCGACGAATGCGGCTCGCTCAATGAGTGGCTCGCGGCGGCGCCCCAGGCATCACCTGTCTGCGGTCAGGTTGCCGCGATGGTTTCCGTGAACGATGTTGCGGACCGACCCGCGGTTGCCCTGGCGGAGGGTGAAACGCTTCGACTCGGAAAACACACGGTCAAGTGGCTCGACGCGCCGCATTTGCCGCATGGATGGGAAACGGGTTACCTCATGGAACTGCAGACGAGCACGTTGCTGTGCGGCGACCTTTTCACCCAGGGCGGAAACGGTCTCCCCGCCGTCGTAGAGACCGACATTCTCGACTCCAGCGAAGCCTTTCGTGAGGCCATGGACTATTTCTCCCATTCCCGAAAAGCCGAAGGCCTGTTGGAGAAGCTTGCCGGAGAACGTCCGGCCGTTCTGGCCTGCATGCACGGCAGCGCCTGGCGGGGAGACGGGGCAGCCCTGCTGACGGCCCTGGGC
This sequence comes from uncultured Acidobacteriota bacterium, assembly GCA_963823995.1. Classification (GTDB taxonomy): domain Bacteria; phylum Acidobacteriota; class UBA6911; order RPQK01; family JAPXNP01; genus JARRKC01. The sequence continues at coordinate 1,000,359 of CAWGNQ010000004.1, read as the reverse complement.
AAACGGCTGGCGAGCTGAGCCGAAGCCGTGCGTGAGCGGTTCCCCTGAGCCGTCGATCTGTACCCCCGACATTGCTTCCGTCAGACTTGTCGGCGGAGGCCGACGGCCACCAGGATCCAGCAGACCGACACGATGGCGAAAGCAACCACGAGGGGTGCCGGCGCCTCCCTGGACGCCTCCAGCAGAAGCCGCCAAGGCGGGTCTCCCGATGATTCAGCGGCCGCTCGGTCGAGTAGGCGGATATAGGCTGTCAGGCCGTTGGCCATCCCGAGCAGGAACGCTGCCAGCGAGGAAAAGATCGTGGCGGCGCTTAGAGGCCGGAGAATCGCCAGCGTCCTCTCGCTGGGTCGGAACACGAAGACGACGGCCGTGACGAGGGTGACGAGACCGACCAGCATGGCGAAGAAGAAAAAGGGTCCGGGCATACTCACCTCCATTAAAATGACCTTACATTGAGGACAACGCAGGCCGCGGCCCCGCGTGACATATCGTCACACCCGGGCCGGTCCTGCGTTGTAAAGGTTGTGGACCGAGAAACCGAGCTTCGTCTGGTGGCTCGTCTCAAAGCCCGTGACCCCTCCGCTTTCGAGGCGGTCTACGAAGAGTTCCGACCGCGCCTGTTCAGTTTTCTGGTTCGCCTCAGCCGACATCGTGATGTCGCCGAGGATCTTCTGGAGGAAACCTGGCTGCAGCTGGCCCGTCACTGCCAGGATCTGGCCGATGGCAGTTGCCTGGCGGCATGGCTCTTCACCGTCGCCCGCAACCTCTACGCAAGCCGGCGCCGCCGCCTCGCAGTGGACGACGAACGCCTCAGCGAGTTGACGCCGGCATGGCCGCTGGCGGCTCCCGGCGAAACTCCTTTCGAAGCCGCGGCCCGAAGCGAAAGCGAACGACGGATCGAAACCGCTCTGGCCCGACTCCCTTTGCGCTACCGGGAGACCCTGCTGCTGGTCGCCGTCGAGGGCTTCTCGCCGTCCGAAGCAGCATCCTGCCTGGGCCTCCCCCCGGTGACGCTGCGCAAACGTTTGCAGCGTGCGAGGGAGAAATCTGGTCCGGGAGATGGAGGCGCCGGTGACTGACAGGAAACCCAAAGGGATGGAGAAAGCAGGGTGAGAGGAATGAGGGATTTCCGCGGTTCTTCGGAGATGATTGAAATCGCCCGGATCGATCTGAGTACCCATGACGTCGACCGGGCCCGCCGCGACTCGATCCGGGCCCGGTGTCTGGACGAACTGAGCGCACGGTACTGGACCCGTCAGGTTCGCCCCGTGCTGCAGCCCGTCTGGAATCGATGGCTGGTACCGGCGGCCTTCGGTCTGACCGCCTTCTACCTGACCGGCGTCTTCTGGAATTCCCTCAGCCTCTTTCGCTGAAGAGCACCAAGCGCTTGCCGTTGCTCCTTCGGAATGAAAAACGAATGGGAAGTTCCCCGAGATTTCATGCCCATTCCTTCCGGATTCGGCTCGAAACGAAGTGTTTCTCCGGCTGTTTCGATCGGGGATGAAGGTCACGGACAGTGGACAAAGGGATCTCCGCCCGTGCGGCGCTTGCCCGGCCTCCTGCGGAACCCCACTCGCCAAAGAGTTGTCGGCTGTCTTTCCGGCATGGCCGCGAAAACTCACCGTTCTCATGATGATGACCAGATCGTCGCCGAAAATTCCCGAGGCAAGGCTCCATGAAGCCTCCGCCAGTCTCAAGAAGAAGTCGGCGATGATTACCAGGGTGTCCGGACTCTTGACCTCCCCCATGTGAACGTGGGCCACCTCGCCATAGATCGACAGATTATCGATGGCCACACGGACATCCTGCAGGGTCTTGGCGGTCATCACCGAAGACTCGATCTTTTTGACCACATTGAGGTTTGCGAAATCGTACAGGTAGCGGAAGGCGTCCAGATCACTGCTGATGGCAGGTCGCGCGAAGTCGTTCGTGTCGTTCTTGATTCCCAGAAAGAGTGCAGTCGCCAGGCGGCCCGACGGCTCGATTCGGGCCGCTCTCAGGTACTCCGTCATGATCGTGGAAGCGGCGCCATACTCCTCTCGGATATCGATGTGGGCTCCCTTGAGTTCCGGGTCGGGCGCATGGTGATCGATGATGATGTCGAAGGAGATCTCCGCAAGATCCGGGTTATGGTGAGCCTGCGAATCCACGATGGCCCATTTGGTGATTTCCGTCCGATCGAGCGAATCCAGGGCCTTCATCCGTATCCGAAGCGTATCGAGGAGCACGAGGTTATCGGGTCGAGCAACGATATTCCTCTGGACGATATGGGTCTGCCTGGTCCGACGCCAGAAGATGCGCCTGAGGGCCAGCGCCGATGCGATCGAGTCCGGATCGGCGGTTATGACGATCGCCAGTGTGTCGTCGCCCGTCACCGTGTTTCGAAGGTTCCGGTATCGCTTCAGGGGCGAGACCGATTTCGGAAAAGGACCGTCCATCTCTTGAGGTTCGCCCGGGTCGATTCATCTTGTCAAATGCTCGAGCTGTTTTGCACGACGTCTGCACGCCGCGGAGGAAACCATGAGAGGCTGCTCAACGTCACGCCTCGGGGTAATGCTCGGCCATGCAGTCAGGGCAGACGCCGTGGCTGAGATTCGCTTCGGTATGCTGGCTCAGGTAGCTATCGACCTGCGCCCAGTAGCCTTGATCGTCACGGATCCTCTTACAGAAGGAACAGATTGGGAGGATTCCCCTCAGTGTCCTGACTTCACGCAGTGTGGTTTCGAGCTCCGCCACCGTGTCGCGAAGTCGATCGAGGATCGGTTCGGTGATTTTGACGAAGACGACGGCTCCGATGACGACCACGATCACGGCGATCAAGGCGCTCACGATGCCCTCTCTGATGAAGGGCGCCCGGACTTCGGCAAGGTCGATTTTCGAGACGATGCCCCAGTTCACGATGGCCACCGGTTCATAGGCCGCCAGGACCCTCTCTCCACGGTAGTCAAGACCCACGACGGTGCCCGACTTTCCGGAAAGGGCCAACCGCATCGGTTCGGCCAGACGCGAATTCCAGGGCACCGGCCGCGGATTGTTGAGGTCGAAATGACGATGATTGAGCAGGAAGACGATTTGATCGTCTTCCCTTTTCGAGAGCGTGAACTCTCCCGTTCCTCCAAATCCGGCGTAACGGGCGTGGGCATCCCGAATCTGACTGAGGGTCGCTGCGAGACTGCCGTGCGGGGAGTCGCTGCTGTGAATCTGATCGAACCGGGCAACCGCTTCGATCAGGCGCGCCTGGCTTTTCGCCGTTTCAACGAGGCGTGATCGCTCTTCTTCGAATGCGGTCCGGTAGAGGAGGCCCACCGTGACCGACTCGACAACGATAACGATCGCAGACATGATCAGGATCAGGAGGGCGACTCTCCTGTTGAGCCTCATGGGCCCCGCTCCTTTTTCTCGATATTCGGTTCCAGCCATCTCGCTCGGATGAAATCGAGAACGGGAGGCGGTCGACGCACCAGACCGCAGGAGCTCGGCAACATCGAGGATGTCCGTTCAAGACGACTCGCTCGCCCTTCATTTTAACCTCATTTCGGTCCGAACGGACAACCTCTACACGACCGAGGGGATTCTGCACCAGGATCGACGAGGTGGACACCGTGTACAATCCCGGCAGCATCTACTGCGGAACAGCGACCGCCCTCTCGGACGTCGCGAAAACCCGACGTTGCGGGTTCTCCGCTGCGACGGTCAGGGCTTCAGGAAGGCATTTCTCCAGCGTTTTGCGGGATTGTCGAAGCGGACTTCGGTCGGATCGAACTTCTCCGGATGGAAACTCTCGCCTGCCCAGATTTTCAGGCTCTCATGCTCTTCGTGGATCGGGTCAGATAGCGCCTCCAAGAGGTCCTGGTATCCGTACAAGCCGCCGCAGTCTTCCGGGGGGCAGGCACGTTCCCCGGCAATGCAGCGCGGGTATTTCCCGGCTTCCCTGGGCAGCACGGCTTCGAGAACGATCTCGTGCTCCCCCCAACAATCGCCAAAATCGTACTCGTATTCGGCGCGGGGATTTTCGAGCGAGAAGCAGTCCGCGATCCGCAGGTCCCAGCCGGGCAGGAAGTCCAGTTCCCCCATGTCGTCCGGGATACCGATCTCCTCGACGCTGTCCGACTCGGGGTTGAGGATCCGGAATACGTGGAGATGGTAGTCGAGCCAGCCCATGGCGTCCTGAATCGCCACGTGAAGGTCCCAGAAAGAGTAGTTGGCCGGCACCTGGATCCGATGCCAGATCGGCGGCGCCAGATTCGGCAGCGAAATATGGAACTGATAGACCCGATCATAGCTGGTGCGCCTCGCCATGGCGGTCAGTCTAGGCTTATCGGCGGATTCGATTCAAGAGAAGAAGGGAGACCGCCCCGAGCAGGGGCGGGATAGGGTGGCCGTCGTTCGGTTGAAATCGGGCCCCATGACTGATCCGCTCGACACAATCCCGACGTGTCAACTTGGACGATGCCCAATCATGGCTCTTTTCATCGAGATGGGGTTTTCCCTACCCCTAACCTCCCCTAAACTACACCCCCATGCCGCAATCATTCTCCTGCATCTGGATCCATCTGATCTTCTCGACCAAAGAACGCTATCCCTTCCTCTCGACCCCGGCCCTGCGGCGGGAAATGCACGACTACCTCCAGGGCGCCTGCAGGAAGATGGGGTGCCCACCGCGGATTGCGAACGGAACGGCGGATCACGTCCACGTTCTCTGTCAGCTCTCCCGAACCATCTCCGTGGCGGATCTGCTGAAGGGATTCAAGGAGAGTTCTTCGAAGTGGGTCAAGCGCAAAGGCGACGGAATGCTTCGGAAATTCCAGTGGCAGGTCGGCTACGGCGCCTTTTCGGTCAGTCCGTCGCGCCTGGAGGCCGTCGAGCGCTATATCGCCAATCAGGAAGAACACCACCGGACGATGACGTTCAAGGAAGAGCTGATGAAGTTTCTGGAGGAATACGACATCGAGTACGAGGAGGAGTACCTTTAGCGCACGTCTCCGGCCGGGTTCACCCGGCGAAGACGGAGGGCTGTGAGGTGAATGGGAGGACGTTGCGCACCGTATCGCGCCCCTGCCCGGGGCGCCCAACGTGAGAGACGAACCTCAACCCGGGGCCGCGCTCCGCCTGCGGCTTCGCTTGACCCCGGGCTAACAGAATCCCGCCCCTTCCGGGGCTCCCCAATTACCTTCGCAGTACTCCCCCAAACGAACGATCCTCCCGGCCTGGGAATTGGCCCCCTTGGACCCTTGCGAATTCGCGCGACCCCCGTAAGAGGTCCCGGAGGGACCAGATTCCGATAGCCTGGGGTCAAGCCGAAGGCGCGACCCCAGGTTCACGACCGAACGATGAAAAGGGCGCCCCGGCGAGGGGTGCGATACGATCGCCGACGATTCACCTACCCGCGCTGACGTCGGTGATCCCATCCGGACCGACCTCGAGCTGCGCGGCCACATCGAGCGCAATCCCATCAACACCTGGACAGGAGGCCGCGGCACGCGTCACCGCCCCGGGCTCCGACCGCAACGTCCTCCCCCAGCTCCTGAGAACCTGGTTCGGCCCCGACGCCGGCGCACCCGGCACGAACCACACGGTGCGGTTCTCACCCACGGACGCGGGTTGGGAGATGGCGCAGGCCAGAGAAGAGCGCGAAAGGAAGCTGGAGCTCTGGAAAGCTTACTCCCGAGAAGAAATCCCGGGCATCTTCGGCCTCGAGTTCAACCAAGGCAAATGGAACTCGGGCTTCGTCACGATCCCAGGCCACGTCTTCCTTCTGGTGACGCTCGAAAAGGACGACATGCAGGCCGACCACCACTACACGGACCACTTCGAATCGCAAGATACTTTCGTCTGGCAGAGCCAGAACCAGACCAAGCAAGGCTCCAAGAACGGCCGAATGCTGAAGAACCGCCGCCAGACCGGCGACACGGCCCACCTCTTCGTCCGCAAAACCAAGAAACGAGGCGGGCGAGCCGCCCCCTTCGTCTACTGCGGCTCCGTGGATTTCGAGTCGTGGGATGGCGAGGAGCCGATCACGGTGACGTGGCGGTTGACGGAATCCGTGCCGGAGTCAATTGCGGAGCGTGTGTGAATATAGGAGGACGCTCGCATTCCTCCAGCCCTTACCCGATCGTTCTTGTCACTTCAATCTCGTAGAATTGCTGAAACGAACGTTAACTGTTAGTGAACACGATGGATTCTCCCCAGTTGCGATTGATCGACCTTTTCTGCGGCGCCGGCGGGATGACGCAGGGCTTTGTCCAGTCGGGGCCCGACCGGTTCGAGTCCGTCTGGGCCAACGACCTGAACAACTATGCCGCTGAGACCTTTCGGGCCAACTTCGGGGATCACGTGGTCGTCGGCGACATCGTCGAGATCTTGGAGGATCCCAGGATCGAGATCCCCGAGGCCGATGTCGTGATCGGTGGGCCACCCTGTCAAGGGTTCAGTTTGCTCAACAAGCAGCGCGACGGAGACGAACGACGACATCTGTGGAGACCCTTCCTCGAGGTAGTTCGCCGGTCGGGTGCGGATTGCTTCGTCATGGAAAACGTCCCGCAACTTTTGAATACGCCGGAGCACGACGCCATCCTGGAAGCCGCCGATCAACTGGGATTTCGAACAGCTTCAGAAAAGGTGTGCGCCGCCGACTACGGCGTTCCCCAAACCCGCTTTCGGGCTTTCATCGTCGGTTGCTCGTTCGCCGATCCGCGAGGCTTCTTCCCTCCATTGAAATCACACTTTGATGGAGAAAAAGTCAACCCGGCAGTGACCAGACGTTTTTGTGGCTTCGAATTCATCGACGACCCTGAACCCTGGCGGACGGTTCGCGACGCCATCGGCGATCTGCCTGAACCCGAGGGAACCGAGATCCGGAAAGAGGCTCCTCCCCTCGATTTGCACTTCGGACGCAACCCGACGCCGATGAGCATGGCCCGCTACCGGGCGATCCCCGAGGAGGGGATGAATCGATTTGATCTTCAGGCGAGAGCACCCGAGCTGACCCCCCAGTGCTGGATCCGGAAGAAGTCGGGAGGAACGGATCTCTTCGGTCGGCTGTGGTGGGACCGACCCGCGTTCACGATTCGGACCGAGTTCTTCAAGCCGGAAAAGGGGCGCTATCTCCACCCGGAGCGGCACCGACCGATCACCCACCGCGAGGCGGCCCGTTTTCAGTCCTTTCCCGACGACTTCGTCTTCAAGGGATCCAAGATCCAGATCGCCAAACAGATCGGAAACGCCGTTCCGGTACTCCTGGCGGAAGCTGTCGCGAGGATGGTCCATCACGCCTGGACAGCACACCGCTCATACCGTAGCGTAGACGCGGTCAATGCCTGATATCTTCAGTCCGGAAAAGCGCAGCTGGATCATGTCCCGGGTGAAGAACCGCAACACCTCGCCCGAAAAGCTCGTGCGTTCGCTTCTTCATCGGCTCGGCTTCCGCTTCCGCCTCCATCACAAGAAGCTCCCCGGGCATCCCGACATCGTGCTCCCGAAGTACCGCAAGGTCATCTTCGTTCACGGCTGTTTCTGGCACGGCCACGACTGCCCCCGCGGCAAACGGCCGGCGACGAACCGGGGATTCTGGAACGAGAAGATCGAGAAGAACGGGAGACGAGACCGGCACTCTCAGGCGAAGCTGGGCGAATTGGGCTGGGAGAGCTTGGTCGTCTGGCAGTGTGAAACGAAAGACCTCGAAGAACTAACCGACCGCCTTCTTGTTTTCCTTCAGGGCTGACGATGGCACGACGCTCTCAACCGGGTGATCCGGAAAAGCTGCGACAAGAACTCATAGACATCCTGTCGGCCTTCGAGGAGAAGCTTCATTCGGGAGACTTGAGAGGGCGAGTACTTCAGCTGGTACCGGCCTCTCACGCGATTCGGGACTTGGGGAGCTCCCTTATCCCCGCGGAAGGTGTACACGCGGCACGTGACCGCATTCTTCTCTACCTGAAGCAGTACCCATCGACCATAATCGCAGGCGACGAACTGATGGTCGTCGCCGGGATCCAGGATTGGCCGCGTCGGGTCCGAGAGCTGCGCGGTCAGCTCGGCTGGTTCATCGTCACGGGCAACACGGCAGCGGAGATGGCCAAGGAAGATGATTTCCCTTCCGAGCAGATCGATCCGTCGAAAATGAGGCCTGAAGACTACGCTCTCCTGTCCGAGGAGCCGGACCGCGAAGCGGCTCACCGCTGGCACTTGGCAAACTCGATTCGGAGAGAAAAGGGGTCAGTTCAGAGCCGGATATTGAAGTTCCTCCGCGCAAATGTCGGCCGTCCTGTGACCGGAGAGGAGTTGCGGTACGTTGCTAAAGGGGCGACCGAATGGGCGCGTCGCGTCCGGGAATTGAGGACAGAGGAGGGATGGCCTGTCGTCACGAAGACGAACGGACGGCCCGACCTACCGATAGGCACCTACCTGCCGGAGTCGGAGCGCCAAAGTCCCGCACATGATCGGCACATCCCCGATGCGGTTCGCCGCAATGTCCTCCGCCGCGACGGATATCGCTGTCGCACTTGCGGGTGGAGTCACTCAGATTGGAACCCTGATGACCCCCGACATCTCGAGATCCACCACGTCGTCCCCCACCGCAAGAAGGGACCCAACGTGCGGGAGAACCTGATCACCCTATGCATCGTCTGCCACGACCGGATCCACCGAAATGGCTAGGAGACCCATCACGGAAGTAGCGACCCACTCTCTGATCACCCGTCCCAGGGCCGCTCCAGGCAGACAAGATCTGGACGCTAAACGAGCTTTAGAAAACCAGACAAAGGACGAGCCTTGATCCGGGGCCCCGACGTCGGATTCTCAGACGTGATCCAACCTGCATAGGAAGCGGCATCCTCCTTCTTCTGGAGGTTCACCCTCAGCTGAAACTGATCTTTGTAGTGAGCCGCGCTGTGGCAGCGCTCGTCAAAGACTCGATCCAGCAACTGACGAACGGCGTCATGGTCGCCCATCAAATCCCATTCACGACCCTGGACCATGCCCTGGATCAACTCTTCGGTCGGTTTCACATCACGCCCCCTGTCCCTTGGTCGCAACTCCGCCCCTTGAGCCTACGCGGCTCGGAATTTCTGACTTCCGGAAATGCATTCTTGCTTCAGGTAGAGGAAAAGTAAAGAATGCACGTTTGACGGGGGATACTCCCGGATGCGCGGCTATTTCGGAAACACTGATCACGACTGGTATCGATTCCTCAGGTCGAAGGATCTCGACGAGATCAACTTCTGGCAGCCCTCCGGAAACCGAGGATTCTCGGCGATTGAATCCGGCGCGCCTTTCTTCTTCAAGCTGAAGAAGCCGCACTATGCGGTCGCGGGATTCGGGTTCTTTGTTCGCCACTCCATTTTGCCGGCATGGCTCGCCTGGGATGCGTTCAAGGAGGCAAATGGGGCGGCGGACTTTCAGACCATGCGAGCCAGGATCGCACGCTATCGATCCTCTACAGAGGCTCATCTGGATCCGCAACTCCGGATCGGGTGCATCCTCGTTGCCCAGCCCATCTTCTTCTCAGAGGAAGAGTGGATCCCTCAACCCAGCGACTGGCAGCGCAATATTGTCCAAGGAAAGACGTACGATTTGCGGGTCGGCGAAGGCAAGCGTCTCTGGGATGCCTGTCTCGAGATTGCCGCGAGAAGCCAAATCCTCGATCAGGTTGCCGTTGCCGAAGGCTCCAGATTCGGAGAACCTCTCATGGTTCAACCGCGACTTGGCCAGGGGATCTTCCGTGTCAGCGTGATCGAAGCCTATCGCCGAGCCTGCGCCGTCACGGGAGAACACTCCCTCCCAGCACTGGAGGCAGCTCACATCCGACCCTATGCGGAAGGCGGTGAGCACCGAGTCTCGAACGGACTTCTTCTGCGTTCCGACATTCATCGATTGTTTGATCAGGGATACGTCACGGTCACCGCTGACCATCGATTCGAGGTCAGTCGCCGACTGAAGGAGGACTTTGAAAACGGCAAGTCGTACTACCCACTTAATGGGCATTTGATCATCCCACCACAAGAGAGGCAGGACTGGCCCGATCGACGCACGCTCGAGTGGCATAACAGCGAGTGCTTCCTCGGATGAAGATTGGTGCCTCGGTCATCACGGAATCACCGGGATCAGACGGATACGCTTCGGGAGGGGGAAGCGAACTTCGTAGTGGTGGATCCTCGCAGGGGGATCCTGATCCTCGAGGTGAAGGGCGGGACGATCGAGTACGACTCGCGGGATCATACCTGGAGCCAGTTCCTGCACGGCGGGCGTCGGAGACAGGGCCAGGATCCGTTTGAACAGCCCCCGAAAAAGACACCGGGCCTTCAAGGGACTTGAGGCCGACGCCGTCGTCGTTATCGATGTGCCCGCGGCCGGTGGCATGCCGCAGTTCACCCCGGCCGACTATTATGTAGGCGGAGCCTTCAGGAGAAATGCGGTATTGATCAACCCGTGACGATCGAGCACATCATGCCGAGGGAGTGGCTCCAACACTGGCCTTTGCCTTCGGAACCAAACGCTGTCGTCGATCAGACGGGTGAAACGGTGGAGGCTCGTCGGAATCGCCTCATCCACACGTTCGGGAATCTCACATTACTGACTCAGCCACTGAATTCCTCGGTGAGCAACGGTCCGTACGAGCAAAAGCGTCGGAAGATCGTGCGGGAGAGCACCCTTATGTTGAATGGATATTTGCACGATCGTGAGAGGTGGGACGAGGACGCTATCCTCAACCGTGGCAGGCACTTGTTTCGGACTGCGTCGGCTCTTTGGCCGCACCCTGGCTTCCCGAATGTGAGTCCTTGAGCGCCACTGCAGAGGGCCGCGTTCCGTTGCCCTTCAGTCGGGGCCTCTATTGATTTGGCGAGATGACCCGCCCGGTGAATGGACCGGCTTGGCGACGACTGGCCAACAAAATTCCCCACCTGCCGCTGACTGTTCATGCCCTTTGCGTAGATTTCGGATCAAAGTGCGGATTTGGGGCGGTTTTCGCGCAGTTTTGCGTCGGCGACTTTTGACCCGGAAGTGAACGGCGCCGCCTTCGGAACGCTGCTCCTTCGCCTTGTTCGTCCCGAGGCAGGGGTTGCGGTCCTCCCGACCCCAAGAGATTTATTTCCTATCGTCTGCGAAAATTCCTACTGCAATACGAGTTATCAGACTATAGTAGGCATGTCCATTGACGTGGAGGGATCCTGCTTATGAAGAATCCTTGAAACTTGGAACGTTCTCGATCTTGCTGACCTTGTTCGTCGTCTGCCTGTTCATCACGGTTGGGCCACTGAAAGCGGCAACAGCTGCTCAGGCGCCCGAGATGAGCTTTGACAAGTTGGAGCTCCGGGCGACCTTTGGTGGTGCGGAGGAAGGACAGGAGGGGCGGTTGCTGGTCAGTGCCGACCGCATCCGTTTCGCGACCAAGGATGGAAAGGCGGAGTACTTTTCCATCCCCTCCGATTCGGTGACGGACCTTTTCTATAGCCGGGTCTCGGGCCGGCGCATCAAAACGGCGGTCTTCGTTTCACCCCTGCTCCTGTTCAGCAAGGGCAAGAAGCACTACATGACGATCTCCTTCGACAGTGGTGCCGACCTTGTCGGCGCCGTCGAATTCCGTCTCGACAAGAGCAACTACCGGGGCATTCTGCACGCGGTGGAGTCCGTTTCGGGAGTCCGGCTCGAGTTCGATCAGGAGGGGATCAAGGACGAGAAGGAGTCCGTGGCCACGGCGGAGAGTGGCGGAGGGAAGACCGCGAGCGACGCTGCGGTGCTCAGCATCGACTCGGATCCCACCGGAGCGGAGATCGAAATCGACGGAGCATTTGCGGGTACGACGCCACGGAACAAGTCGCTGAAGGCCGGCAAGTACAAGATCAAGCTGAAGAAGAAAGGGTTTAAGGACTGGGAGCGGGAGATTACGGTTGCCTCCGGCGAAGAGGTCCCAATCAAGGGGGAACTCGAAAAGGACTGATTGGTCCGATGGGACAGCCTGGGACGTAGGGTGGAGAGCGGTCGCGGGAGAACGGGTGGCCCGGAGAACGGGTGGCCGAGAGGACCGGGCGCGGGAAACGCGCAGCATCAGAGCCGGAACGAAGTGAGGGAGCCCCTGCTCGGCCGTCGAGCACCCACCCACCCCGCACGAACATCCGCGGCAGCCCGGCGGTTTTCGCGGAAACGGTCGGACCACGATGACCGGACTTTGGTGACACCCTCACTTCGTTCCGGCTCTGACGATCGGGGTTTTCGATTGCCGATTTTAAGGAGAACGGGTGGCCGGGAGGAGGTGGCGTGGCTGGGGCGCGTTGGCCGGGTCCCATCGGTCCTATCCGTCCTATGAGTCCCAGGCCGTCCCATTGCGTTTTCCGCCGCTCCCACCACAATGACAGCGTCCCATCGGTCTCATCCGTCCCGTCCGTCTCATCACGATTCCCGCCACCTTCGCCTCCGATAGTCCATTCTGGCCTTCCAAGGGGCGAAGTTCGAAGTTCGAATGCTGGACAAGGCCGGGGAGGTTGGCCTGACCTGCCCCGGAGGAGGAAGAGCCCGTGAGACACTCAGCCCCGTCCAGAGCCCTGTTGGTGTTCCTGTTGGTTCCCCTTTCTTTCGGCGGGAAGGTCCTGGCCGGCACCTGCGAGGAGATGGCCGGATTCGCACTGCCGGGCTATGACCTCGTCGTCCATGAGGCCAGGAGCGTGCCCGAGGGACCGCTTCCGCCGAGCCCGTTCGGGGCGGGCTATCGCAGGCCTGATTCCCGAACACTGCCGCGTCGACGGTGAGATCGACAAACGGGTCGGCAGAGACGGGAAGCCCTATGCGATCGGTTTTGCCGTCGCCATGCCGACAAGAGTGGAACGGCCGCTTCCTGTTTCAGGGCGGAGGCGGGCTCAACGGCACGGTGCAGAATCCCGTGGGGCTCCAGAACGCCGGAGCACCGGCTTTGGCGCGCGGTTTCGCCGTCGTGAGCACCGACAGCGGGCACAGGGCGCGGGAGGGCATGGCCTTCGACGGGTCCTTCTTCGCCGACCAGGAGGCCACGCTGAACTTTCTGTACAAGGCGATCGGAAAGGTCACGATCGTCGCCCGGGCCATCGTCAAGGAGTACTACTCCAAACCCATCGAACACTCCTATTACGTGGGGTGCTCGACGGGCGGCCGCGAAGGGATGATCATGTCCCAGCGCTTCCCCGAGTACTACGACGGCATCGTGGCGGGCGCCCCGGCCATGCGGACCAACGTCTCCAACCTCGCCACGCGATGGGTCCATGTCTCCCTGAACCAGGCGGCACCGCTGGACGAAAGCGGCAAGCCCGTCGTGGGAGGCGGCCTGCCCGAGGGCGATCAGAAGCTGCTGGTCGATGCCTTCCTCCGCGCCTGCGACGAGAAGGACGGCGTCAAGGACGGAATGGTCTTCGACGTCGAGGGCTGTGATTTCGATCCGGCGTCCCTGACCTGTGAAAGCGAGAAGACCGATCGGTGTCTGACAGGCAAACAGGTGAAGGCCCTCCACCAGGCTATGGCCGGGCCCGTCGACTCACGAGGCCATCAAGTCTACTCCGGCTTTCCCTACGATACCGGCATCATTGCCAAGCCCCCCGCCAGCTTCATACCGGGGCTTCTGGTCACGTCCAGCAGCGTTCTCGGTCCCCCCACCCGGGAGACGACCTTGGACATCGACAAGGCGTCGATCGCGGCGGACACCGCACAGGCCGAAGTCGGCAATACCTTCAAGTGGACGAATCTGAGCACTTTCTCCGGGTATGGGGGCAAGCTGATCTTCTACCACGGCATGAGCGACCCATGGTTTTCCGCACGAGACACCATGACGTATTACGAGAACCTGGCCCGGGATAACGGCGGGACCGAGAAGATGACGGACTGGAGCCGCCTGTTCCTGGTTCCGGGCATGGGCCACTGCGGCGGCGGGGCGCAGACCCTCGATCGCTTCGACATGCTCGACGCCATCGTCAAGTGGGTGGAGCAGGGGCAGGCGCCGGATTCCGTCGTCGCCACGGGCCGGGCGTACCCGGATCGCAGCCGCCCACTCTGTCCCTATCCGAAACACGCCCAGTACACGGGCCAGGGGGATAGCCAAGACGCCGAGAACTTCGAATGCCGTCAATAGGCTGCGAGCCGCTCTGGAAAGCGCGACGTGCGCAGGGCGAAGGGCGAACTCGGCCGATTCGACAGGAGGAGAGTTGATACCCAAGAATGTGAAGGACTTCGTACGCAATGAAGTCGCTCGCTTCAATCGTGAATTCGGCGAGGAGCGGGACGTGGCCTATCTGGTTAGATTCCGTGGCGACCATCCCTACTTCGAGCTGTCCGCGGTCGGACGGAAGACCAGGAAATACTGGTACGGAAGGAAGGTGTGCTCCTCGGCGAGCTCGAATCCGTTGGCCCGCATCTGCGCGATCAGGTCCTGCTTCGCGATCTTCATCTCGGCCGGCGGCCCCACAGGCAGCTCTCGCTTTTGAAAGTCGATCATCACGATCTGTCCGTTCGGCTCGAGCATCCTCTTCATGAGCGCCAGATACTCGGTCTGGTTCTGGATGTGATGCCAGGTGTCACAAATGAAGAAGCGATCGATCGAGTGGTAGGGCAGAAGCGGATCGTCCGGAGGAGCGAGGATCGTCGTGACGTTGGCAATATCCTTGTCCCGGATGGCGCGATTCATGTGGATGATCATGTCGGGGTTGATGTCGACTGCGTAGACGCGGCCCGTTGAACCGAGGTGCCGGGCGATCCGGAAAGCAAAGTAACCGGAGCCCGCGCCGATGTCGGCGATGCGCTCGCCCTCCTTCAGGTCCAGCGCCATGATCACTTCATGGGGCTTCTGGTACTCGTCCCGCTGCGGATCCTCCAGGAACGCGATGTAGGCCTTGGAGTTCTGATGGAGACGGTGCATCTCCTCGGGGCTGAGTCTCGGATTCTGTTGGGCCGACACCAAGGCGACAAAACAGACTGCAATGGAGGCAATGAGATTGGCTTTCATGTCGTTGCTCCGGGTCAGCAATCAAGCCTACACCATGGCGAAGTGCGAGGTGCGAGGTGAAAGTGTGATGTCTTGTCCGCAGGAACAACGCGAATGACTTCGCCGACCGCCACCCAGGTGATGTCGTCTCCCGGACGGATGTCGTACCTGACCGCGATCCGCTTGGGCACGGCAACCTGATACTTGAAAGTGATCTTGAACATCGGATTCTCCCGTCTCCACCGTGTCATTACTTTAGTAAGGTATCCTATCGGTAACCAGGCAGGAGGTTCCGACATGTCCATTCGACCTATCCGCAGGATCGTCGCCGCACGGCCTACCCTCGAAGGCGCCGGTGTGCACCTGCGCCGCGCGTTCGGTTTCGGCGACACGTCCGATTTCGACCCTTTCCTCCTTCTCGACGACTTTCGCAATGAGCGTCCGGAGGACTATCTGGCCGGGTTCCCGTGGCATCCGCACCGCGGGATCGAGACCATTACCTACGTGCTGGCCGGCACCGTCGAGCACGGGGACAGCATGGGAAACAGCGGCGCCATCGGCGCCGGCGATATCCAGTGGATGACCGCGGGCAGCGGGATCATCCACCAGGAAATGCCCAAAGGCGATCCCCAGGGCCGGATGCACGGCTTCCAATTGTGGGGCAACCTGCCGGCCAGGCTGAAGATGACCGCACCGCGCTACCAGGAAGTCAAGGCGCCTGATATCCCCGAGATCACCGACGACGACGGGACACAGGTCCGTGTCGTCGCAGGCGATTTCTGGGGGACCAGCGGACCCGTCGACGGGATCGCCGCCGATCCTGTCTATCTGGACGTGTCGGTGCCGTCCGCTCGGACGAAGACGCTCCCGGTCGAGACCACCCGCCACGCCTTCGCGTACGTCTTCGAGGGGTCCGGGAATTTCTGCAACGCCTCCGGCCCGCTCGCCGTCCCGACCGAGCCCGCCGGGTGGTCCGACACCAAGCCGCCCACGGAGGCGACCGACCGCTCGCTCATTCTGTTCGACCGCGGCGACGAGGTCACGGTGCAGGCCGGCGAGGAGGGGATCCGATTCCTTTTGGTCTCCGGCAAACCGCTCGGGGAGCCGGTAGCGTGGTACGGCCCCATCGTGATGAACACGCGGGCGGAACTGCGCCAGGCGTTCGAGGAACTGGACCGCGGCACATTCCTGAAATAGTTCGCCGCGAACCCGATGGAGGACACGGTCGGAAAGTGTGCCTGGCGAAGTGCGACACCCGAGACGGTTTGGCGGGCATTCCTGGGTGCCCGTGCCATGGCCGAGTGGATCGTCGCCAACGGCGCGACGTCTCACACCCCCGAAGCTGGAGAGTAAGGTGCTCGCGAACCTCTCGATGTTGGTGATCCGGACGAAGCGGATCACATCTACGGGCCAACGAGCCGGGGAAAGTCAACACGATTCGATTCCGGATTCGATTTCGAGCTGTGGCGACTTTACCGCTTCAGGTCCTGCTCGAAAGAGGTGCACACCTCCTTCGAAGTCAGTTCCTCGAGCGTGGACCGCAACTGGTCCGTGGTCGAGACTTTTCGTTCCACGAGGGTGGCCAGGAAACGGCGGAAATTCTCTCGTCCCATTTCCGATTCGAGCCGGTTCAACAGTAGCGGGCCTTTCTGGTAGAGAACGGCCTGGGCAGACTTGTCGCTCCGGTCGAGGCCCCAGATCGGCGGGGTGTTGGCGGATCCCTGGCGACAGTCGTCGAGGTACTTTTGGAAGACCTCTTCTCCGTACCATTCACGCATCAGCATCAGTGAGGAATACTCGGCAAAGCTCTCGTTCAGCCAGTCCTCCCAGGTCGCGGCGGACCCCCGTCCCCACCAGAAGTGAGCGACTTCGTGAGCGGCGTATTTCACCAGCCCGCGATAGTCGTCGTCCCAGATCAGGCTCATGAAGCCCGGCCGATAGTAGCCTCCTCCACTCACCCTGTCTGCGAAGACGATGCGCAGCGTCCGGGCCGAAGCTTGACCGAGCCATGACTCGTAGGAAGCCATCATCTTCCGCGAGTCTGCGGCGATGCGGTCGACCTGGTCCTTCGGCAGGTTCCGGTACCAGACGTCGATCCCGGCACGTTCTTCGCCGATTCGCCGAACTCCGAGGTTCGGCGCGGAAATCACCACGATGTCGAAGGTCGGTTGCGCCTGCGTCAAGACCCAGGCGTCCCCCGACCGGGACAGTTCTCCCGTGCCCGTGACGGCATAGGGCTCCTCGACTGTGACCTCGACCCTGGACGTCGTCCCTCCCAACTTCCCGTATATCGGATACCAGCCCGCGTACAACGCCAATTCCACCCAGTCCCTGGTGAGGAGGTTGGTGTGATAGGCATCCGGCTCGATCGTCCCGGCATAGGTCAGATGCAGCACGGTCGACTTCCCTGCTTCGACCGGTCGGGCCAGCTCGACGATCAGCGGGGACGACGTGGGCGCATAGCGGTTGGGGCTGGGTTGACTGCGATCGAATGTGAAACTCTTGACTCCGGCGTCGCAACTGACCGACTCCACCTGAAGGCCTCGATTGAGCAGGAGTTCAACCTTGTCGAGTCCTCCTTCAGTGGCAACGCAGGTCATGGCGACTTCGACGCGAAGCTCTCCACGTTCCGGGAAGAGTTGGGCGGCAATGTCGTAATGCGTCGATGGTGCGTCCGCCGCAACGCCGACGGGGAAAAGCATCATGGCTGAGAGAATCGTCAGAAGCCCGACCGTGGCTGAAGCGCTCTTCATCTGGGACCTCCTCGTGGTACTCGCGTTCGTATCGATCCTTGTCACATCGGCGCGTACGGAAACGGCCGGGAGAAAGTTCACTGGCGGGAATGGGGATGGTGCGGGTTGCCTGATGCGAGATTCTGATGTTACCGGAAACCTGGTTCACGATGCCTACTTCACGCGATTCCCGAGAACACTGTATCGTTCACCGCGCGGTCCCGGAAGAGGAAGCAGCCAAACAACTGAGAATCCTAATCGCACAAAGGACGGCACAGATCATCGACATCCACCCCCCCGCCCTCATCGGAAGCCGGACCACCGGGAATTTCAGAGCGGGACGGGGCCGTGTTCGAGCTGGGTTCTCTGTCCGCGGCGGGAAAGCCTCGCGTAGCAATAGGGCAAATCCTTGTTGACCGGTACAGGGTTCGGCAGATTGGGCGCCTTGTACCAGTTTCACTCTCGGTCGCGATCGGTTATGAACGAAGTGACCCTGGCGGAACTCGGAAAACTCTCGATTAGAACGGACGGCAACGGCGGCGCCCTGCGGAAGTCTTGGAGACTCCCGACAGGCTCGACGCTTTGGCCGGCCAGGCATTTGGAAGTGAGATCAGGAATGAACGACCCTCGATCGAGTTGGACGAAAGTTCGAATACCTCTCTTCTTGATCGTCTCGGCCCTTGTCGGGACCATCATGTTCGGTCAGCCTCAGACAGTCACGCTGATCGTCGGTTCAGCGCTGGACGCTCCTGCGAGCCACGGTCTCTCACAACTCACGCAATCGCTGCGATCGAGCGGATTCAAGGTCACTCGCCGCGCCTCACTGGACGCACCCTTCGACGGCTCTCCCGTCGTTGTAGGTCTTTGCTCCGCTCCCTCCTCTGTTACGCAGCTTCTCGGCGCCGCAGATCTGGAACCACCGGTGGAACCCGAATCACTCCTTATCCATCCGGTGAAGTGGCGCAGTAAGGACGGCCTGTTGATCTGCGGTCACGATGATCGGGGCTTGATGTATGCGCTGCTCGAAGTTGCCGAGCAAGTGAAGAGAAGCGATCCGAGACCGGACTGGGTGGCCCACATCCAGGGCGGCCAGGACCGTCCCGCAACCGGAGAGCGCGGAGTCACCCGGATGCTCATGAACCGAGGCGTTGTGGAGAAGTACTTCTATTCAAAGCGGTACTGGGAAGCGTACTTCAATATGCTTGCGAGAAACCGCTACAACACCTTCACTCTCATGTTCGGGTATGGCGCCGCAGGATTCTTCGAACCTCCCTACCCCTTCCTGTTCGATGTACCTGAATTCCCCGAAATTCGCGTTGCCGGAATCACGAAAAACGAACAGCAGCGGAACCTCGAAATGCTGCACACGATCATGGCGATGGCTCACGCTCGCGGGCTTCAGTTCACAGTGGCACTTTGGACCCATCTGTTCGTTCCAGGCCACAACAACTATCTCGACGATGGGTTCACGCCCCGGAAGGGTTTTCCGGTCGGACTGACCGAGGACAACTTCATTCCCTATACCCGGATTGCCCTGGCCAGGCTTCTGGACGAGTTCCCCGGCATCGACCGGGTGCAGTTCCGCGTTCACGTGGAATCCTCAGTCGTGCTGCCCGAGCAGAAGAGCTTCTGGACAACGATCTTCGATGTGATCGAAGCGGCTCGGCCCGATCTCCCCATCGATATGCGGGTCAAGGGCTTTACCGACGATCTGATCCAGCTGGCTCTCGACTCTCCTCTCAACGTGCGTCTGACGACGAAGTTCTGGGGCGAGGAGATGGGACTGCCCTTCCATCCCACCCAGGACAGTCTGGCCAACAAGTACAAGAGACGCCACAGCTACGCTGATCTGTTGACGTATCCCAAACGCTATCAAATGCTGTGGCGCCTCTGGGCGCACGGAACCGTGAAGGTCCTGCTGTGGGGTGATCCCGACTTTGCCCGCCGGTTTACGGAAAGTCTGTCCCTGTACGATGGTGCGGGCTTCGACCTCCATGAACCTCTTGCGATGAAGATGGGGTACAAGCGGGCTCTGCACGATCGGGTACCGTATGAGATCCTCGCCCCGCAGTATCGGTCCTACGAGTGGGAGTTTCAGCGCTACTGGTACTTCTATCTGGTTTTCGGCCGCCTCGGCTACGATCCGGCGACCCCTGCCTGGGTGTGGATGAGGGAATTCGAGGACCGTTTTGGAAAGAAGGCCGCCCACATCGTGGCGACTGCCTACGGGACCGCCAGCAAGGTGCTTCCCCGAATCGTTGCGTACGCAACCCGGGATCTGAGCGCCGGTTACAGCTGGCCCGAAAAGCGGCGCTGGGAGGATCTGCCGGTGTATGTGGACGTCCGTCCCAGCGACACCGCCCAGTTCCTGGGAATCCGAGAGGCTGCACGACTTCGTCTGGAGGGCAAACCATCGGCCCGGATCTGGCCGCGTGAGAACAGTGCATGGTTCCAGAAAATCTGCGACAAGACTCTGGAACTGGTGCGCCAGGCCGAAATAGAGGCCGGAGAACAGAAGACGAGCGAGTTCGAGGCTACGATGGTAGATATGCGGGCTTTGGCCCACCTCGCCGGATATCATGCGCGGCGCCTGAAGGCGGGCATGGCCTATGCACTCTTCGAGGAAAGCGGAGACCGGAACGCGCTCGAAGACGCCATCCGATACGAAGCAGACGCGATCGATGAGTGGAAACAGATCGTCGCGGTCACGGAGGACGTCTATCCGGACAACATCATCATGGGGCGCGCTCCCGACATGGAGGGAAGCTGGAAGACGGAACTCGAAGCACTGCTAAAGGGCCTGAGGGAACTGCGCAAGGAGCTTTCCGGCTACCATCCGGAATACCGAAAGCAGGTCGCTCTCCTGGACTTCGGCGATGGTCCCAAGGAGCCGGGAACGATGGCCGTCTCATCGAAGACAAGGTATGTGCCCGGTCAGGAGGGATACGGATGGCATCATGCGTATCTGAAGTCATCCCCCCGGCTCCGCAAGGGACCGGCCGAAGAAGAGCGCGATCGGGACTTCCTCAGCGGACCGGAGCCGGATGCTTATCCCTACTCAGCCTTCGGGATCGATCTGCCCAGTGGGGAATATGAACTCGAGTTTTCGATGGTGGATCAGTCGGAGCGACCAGCGGATCACGGCCCGATGTGGATCGTCGCCGAAGGCCGAGATTCGACCGACTGGTTCGAAGTTCCGGCCGGAGAGTCCGTGCGGAGGATCCTTCGAACCACGGTCCGGGATAACCGCCTTGACGTCGTTTTCAACGCGACCACCGACGGAGACTGGATCATCAACAGCCTGAAGATCGACCGGGTCGAGCCGATGATCGGTCATGTCCCGATCAGGAGAACCACCGGACATGAGGATCTCATCCTGCGTGCGACGGTGGCCGGACCTGACGCCATCCGATCGGTCGTGCTCAAATATGGAAACACGCA
This sequence comes from uncultured Acidobacteriota bacterium, assembly GCA_963823995.1. GTDB lineage: Bacteria > Acidobacteriota > UBA6911 > RPQK01 > JAPXNP01 > JARRKC01. Next base: position 979,251 of record CAWGNQ010000004.1, on the reverse strand, counting down.
GCAGTACAGTCACATCGATATGCATCCGACGGGCGACGACACCTACGAGGCCGTGGTTCCGCGTTCCGAGCTCGGTCAGGGACTTACGTACTTCCTCGAAGTGACCGACGCCGCCGGCCGTCGAGCCTGGTTCCCTCGAAGCGGAGCCGAAAAGCCCATTTCGGTCTCCGTGACAGACGATGACCAGCCACCCACGGTGGAGCATCAACCGGTGGAGCGATGGGAACCGGGCAGGCCGCTCGAGATCAGCGCGTACGCAACGGATGCGTCCGCAATCGTCGCGGTTCGGGTCTGCTACCGGGGTGTCAACCAGCATCAGGATTTCAACTGCGTCCGGCTCCTGCCCACGGGCATTAAGAACGATTTCCGGACGGAGATTCCCGAAAGCGAAATCGACGGCCGGTGGGATTTCATGTACTTCATTGAAGCTTTGGACCGCTTCGGAAACGGCAGAATCTATCCTGATCTGGAATCCGAGACACCTTACGTGATTGTCCGGCTTCACGACCAGTGATCGGGGAGTGCTTGGTTTGCGGCCGCCGAAGGATCTTTCCGATCAACCCCCACTCTCTCACCAGGAATCCTGCATCCATCCGCTGAAGCAGCTCTGCAATTCCAGGAGGGAAGGGATGATCCCCTCCCTCGGGCGCAGCCATCCGCGTTCGGCCGGTCGATGCAGGCGGACCGACAGTAAGATCTTCGACCGTCGGCCCGATTCGCGACCTTCGTTTCGCTCCCTGTCAGAGTTGCGGAAAGGTCAGGCCAAACCGCTCGCACAGCCCGGGAACGCTTTCGAAGTCCATCTTCAATGAGTATTTGTCATTGATCTCCGCGAATTTCCCGAGGTCACCCCAACTGGCCGCTACCTCTCGAAAATAGTTTTCGAAACTGGCCGGCGAGATGATCTCGATGATCTCGCACTCGGTGTCGCCGGCGTTCCAGAAGGTGTGCCACTGGTGGCGGGGCTTGAAGACCCAGGAACCCGCTTCCGCCGTCACGACCTCGTCGCCCAGCAGAGCGCCAAGCCGGCCCTTGAGCACATAGGACAGCTCGTCCTCGTTGTGGTGATAGTGCAGCGGGGCGGCCAGAGCCCGGGGCGCCATCGGATGATGGACGATCGAGAAGCGCTGATCGGTATCTGCCCCCTCGATTTTCCATTGGACACCCAGACCACCGAAATCGAAGCTCTTCGTGTCTTTCGGCGTCACCATCCTTGCTCTTCCGACTTCCTTTACTAACTCGCTCATCGATGTTTCTCCTTTCGTCCGACTATCGGAGCCGACCTTCGGCTTCCGTTTTTCTGTCAGGATGTGACGGCGGGAGACGAAGCGTTACAGAAAAATGTTTCGAGAGTTGCCAGTGGAATTTGGGGAGACACCAGGGCTAGAATCGAAAGTAATCCCAGATGAGGGAGTCCTCGAAATAGGAAGACTTCGGTCCAGACCGATGCAGGAACTCCAAGCCAGTCACAGCAAATGGAACGGTGCCACTGATGGCGAATTGGCCAGGGCCATCACCCGTGAACCCGGTCGTTGCCCGGATGCGGAGGCGGAGTTCTACCGGAGGTTTGCGCGGCGGGTTCGTCTTTATGGTCTCCGTCACCTGGGAGGAGAAGACGCGGCGCGGGACCTGGCCCAGAACGTTATGGTCCTGGCGTTGGAGAAATTGCGCCGGGGGGAGGTACGTGAGCCCGAACGAATCAGCTCGTTCGTACTGGGTGTCGCCCGAATGCTCGTGCACGAACAGTATCGCAGCCGGTCTCGTGAGGAGCTGTTGGGGGACGACCCGCCGCCTGATCACGTCTTTGAGCCGGTCGAGCCGGACCGCCTGGCCGGCGATCGTCTGAAGAAGTGCCTGGAAATGCTGCGCGAACGCGAGCGCGCCATCCTGATTCTGACCTACTATGGAGAGCAATCGACGAAGACGATCGCCAAATCGCTGGGGCTCGGGAGCGGAAATGTGCGTGTGATCCGCCACCGAGGCATCGCCCAGCTCCGGGATTGCATCGGCGTAGGAGAGGAGTCGCAAAGATGACGACGCCGCACGCCCCCTCCCTCCTTCCCCTTTCGGATCTGGTGGACTATCTGCTGGGCGAGCTTTCTCCGGCTGACGAGGAGCGTATCGAAGATGTCTTTTTCGAAAGTGAAGCGACCACGCGGCTCCTGGAACTGGTCGAGAGCATCGGAGAAGGCATTCGAGGCCTGGTGAGGCAAGCCTACGCCGGGGGCGTCGTCAATCGCAGCATGGTCCAGAAAATGCGCCGGTCGGGGATGACGTTGAGAGAGTATCGACTGACCCCGGGTGCAACCGTCTCCTGCAAGGCCGGTCCGGAGGACTTCGTCCTGGTTCGCCTGGCCACCGAGTTCGGCTCCGCCGAAGATGTCACCGTCGATGTCGACTTTCGCGACCTGGAGACGAACCAGTCGGCGCCGACCCTCTCCCGGCCGGTCGAAGTCGATCGCGAAGCGAGTGAAATCCTGCTCATCTTTCCGGGAGAAGAAGTGCGCAACTATCCCCGCTCCCTCTGGACGCTGCGCGTCCATGGCCAGACTGCGAGTGGTGAGGCCGAATTCGGTCCGTTTATCCTGGACCACACCCCGTAACAGGGAGCAGGTCGCGACCGGCCTTCCCTTCCGTGAAAGTTCCGGCAACACTCGACTCGATAGGCCAGGATCGACGGTTTCACGCAGATGCTGCGAGCTGGTAACAACCGCACCGAAGCATCCCACCCACCCCCGCGACAACAAGAACGTCGAATGCGACGGTTCAAATCAGCCGGGCAAGCCCCGGCCGTATTCATCGCCGCCCCGGTAACTGGGCCAAGGGAAGGGGCTTTCCTCGAGGTACCCTCGTTTGAACGGCTGATGCCCGGCATGGCATGCTGATTGGAACATCCGATTTTCAACGAAAGGGATCCCTTATGAAGGTACTGGTAGCTTATTACTCGATGTATGGCCACATCTACCAGATGGCACAGGCCGCGGCTGAAGGAGTTCAATCGGTCGCAGGCGCCGATGTTGAGTTGCGGCGTGTTCCGGAAACATTACCCGATGACGTGCTACAGAAAATGGGTGCAATAGAAGCCCAGAAGCAGCAGGCTGATGTTCCCATCTGCGAGGTGGACCACCTGGAAGAAGCCGACGCAATTATCTTCGGCACCCCGACGCGGTTCGGGAACATGTGCGGGCAAATGCGGCAATTCCTCGACGCCACCGGAAAGCTCTGGGTGAACAGTGCCTTGGTGGGAAAGGTGGGGAGCGTATTGACCAGTTCAAATACCCAGCACGGGGGCCAGGAATCGACCATCCTGAGTTTCCACATCACATTGCTTCATCAGGGGATGGTGATCGTCGGCTTGCCTTACACGTTTGAGGGCCAGACGAAGATGGATGAAATCACCGGCTGTTCCCCGTATGGCGCCTCCACCATCGCCGGTGGTGATGGGAGTCGTCTTCCCAGCAAGAATGAGCTGGCTGGTGCTCGATTCCAAGGCGAGCATGTCGCCAGAATTGCTAAGAAATTGACGCAGTAACTTTAGGGGACCGATGGGACCTCCAAACAGATGGGACGGGCACACGACACCGCGGGGAGGAGGTGACGAGCCCGGACGTACTCGCCGGGTCTTATCTGTCCTATTCGTCCCGTGGGGGCCCAGGCTCGTCCCATTGAGTTTCCCGACGCTCCCGGTTAAATCAAGCTATCCCATGTCGCATAAGTTCCGTGCCCGTGTGTTCGTCTCTATATCGGGACTGTAGAGGGCCACACCGGTGTTCTCTTCCGCGCTGACGCTCACACAGATCTGATTGGTCGACCGCCGCTAATTCGAAGCCCCCTGCGAGTTGGCGCCGACATTGTCTGCGAGGACGAAGCGCACACGTTCTTTGCGAAGCATCTCGAAAGGGCTCATGGCCTTAATGTCGAGACCGATACATGCGTCTGTGACCTGTTGAAATATGATGAGAAGCAGCGTCATCCCGAAAGCCGACCTTGAGCTGGAGTTGCATGGAGTGAGATTAGACGAGATCCGCGCGGGCACAGTGCCGGCACAACCCTGAGAAGGAGCGAGTCGCGGTGTCTCAGCAACCCACAAGACAGAAATATATTTGATTACGGGAAGCAAAACGGATGAGGCCGAGGACGAGATGGCCCCAAGTGATCTTTAGAAAGGCTGACATCAAACCTTAACTAACCTTTCGATCAGCCTCGTTACCAGTATCTCTTGGACCACTTGGGACCAACTCCTATTCTACGTTACTGCGGCTGACTTGTCGAACATTCTTCGGGCGGGATCGGATCGATGAAGACTTCCGGAATGAGAGTCGAGGTCTCCGGGGGCGCCGCCTGGATCGTCGCTGGTATCGTGAGCATTTTTCCTCTGGCTTCCGTTGCACTGAGAGAGTTGAGCCGCTACAGATATGGCAGCCTGGGCGTCCGAGGCCAGGAAGAGGTCATTATTTCTGGTGAACCGTCTCAAATTTGGTGGGTAGAAGGGTCATGCAACATCTGCCGAATGAAGCGAGTATCTTACAGGGAGTGGCAACTCCGGGCGCAGCCTGAGCCCTCTCTGCTGCAGGGACAATCAGAGTTTTCGAAGTCGTGAGCATTACTTTGGCGAGGTTGCGGAAACCACAAGTCAAGACTTCGCCAAACCTGCATTGTGGCTGCTAGATACCAAAGACCGACGAGGGGACCGATGCGACGTCTATCTGGAAAGGGGCCGGCGTGCGTCGCGATGGGACGGCCTGGGACTTATAGGACCGCCAGGACTCATGGGACCCCGATCGAGATCCCGGCGGATGGTGGCGCACAGCCCTCTTCACGTTGGTTCATCGCCCCCCCATCCCACCACGCCGGGCCAGCAGCTTCGGCACTATCGCTCCCGACCGACCTCCTCAGCCCAGTTCCCGGCCTCGACAGACGTCTCCGAGGGAAGTGTCATTGGACCCCCGAAAGAACCTCATTCATGGTCGTTGACCAGTCCCCTCGGACCGTCTCATCCGTCCCCTCGGATACCAGGGGGGTCCCAGTCCGTCTTTGCCCTTCCACGCATGAGCGGCCGAAATACCGGCTCGGCGTCAAAACCTGCGTTTCAACGACATTGCGAGAACGGAGACATTGCTCGATGCTCGAAAGAGCTATTGAGATAGCCGTCCGTACCCGCACCGGTCAGGTCGACAAGGCCGGAGAGCCGTACATTCTTCATCCGCTGCGGGCGATGTCGCGCGGGATTGCCGACCCGATAGCCCGCTTCGCGAAGCGCGTCGATGAGCCGGCCAAAGTCTGCGAGAGTGCCTTCGTTCCTGGCGATCCAGGCGTTGCCGGTTCGGAGTAACTCCTCAATGTAAGCCCTTGAATGTTGGGCCTTGACCTCCCGCTCACGTCGCAGTGCCTCGACCCGCGTTGGGTACTCTTCGGTATACACGAGTTTCCAAGGTCTTCGGCTCGAGGTGTATCGGCTGCGTCCTTGATTGTGACGGATCAGCCGCTTCTGGAGATTGGAGGTCGCACCAATGTAGTAGATGCGGTCAGCCTCCGATTGGAGTATATAGACGCAGTAGCTTCACGACGTTCGTGAACCGAGACGAAATGGCGGGGCCGACGAGACTCGAACTCGCGACCTCCGGCGTGACAGGCAAGCTGCAACAGCCCGCAAAAGCGGGGCAAACGACTTAATCAAAACAACTTACTAACGACCAAGACCGACACGGGGTGACATGCGACGACACAACCCCGCAACAAAAACTGGCACACCTACCGGCACACCCCGGCCTCTAGGATCTCGCCTTTGATAACTTGGGAGAAGATCCCTCCAGGAGACTGGTGAGACTGCCCTTGCCTCGGTTCAGCTATCCCGGATCTACCCACGTGTAGAGAACGACGCGGCGGAGGTGTAGGTCAACCAATTACTTGCGTTGCATTCAGTGATTGGTCTTGGCATTCTGACCCCGAATGAACTGTCGACGACTCATCTTCCGGACGCATGCGATTCAACGAATGTTCCGACGACGGATATCGGCCGAAGAAGTCCGGTTGGTCCTGGAGACCGGAAAAGTCATCGAGGACTATCCTGATGACCAGCCGTTCCCTTCCAAGCTGGTCCTCGGGTATGTGGCTCGACGTCCGCTCCATGTTGTGGTCGCCGAAGATTGGGGAACCGGCACCTGTATAATTGTGACAGCGTACGAACCGGAACACGACCTGTGGGAAGCAGGTTTCGAGAGGAGACGTCGATGAAGTGCGTAATCTGCAAACAAGGGAATACGACTCCAGGAAAGACGACGGTGACTCTCGAGCGCGACGAGACGGTGATCGTGTTCAGAGGTGTACCAGCCGAGGTCTGTGATAACTGCGGGGAGGCTTACCTCGATGAAGCCGTCACCAAGTCATTACTCCAGGCTGCGGCCGAGGCGGCCACCTCCGGGGTTGAAGTGGATATTCGGCATTATACGGCCGCTTAGCAGGGGTCCTTTTCTGGATGTCCCACTGTTGCTGAACCGCAACACGTTTCTCCTTTCTGTTTGATTTTTCTTTCGCCCGGGACTTGAAGAGGAATCCACAGAACTCGAAGGGAGAAACCCCGCATCCGATCGGCGACAGGCGAAAAGTCCGGCCAGGCAGCGGGAATGACAGGTCTGCCCTGGCGTGACCGTTGCCCGGACCGACCGGAACTGCCGGGCAACGAGCGGGCATGGCTAATGGAACCAGAAGCGAAAGTCCGGAGAGTTCTCTTGAGAGCCGCTATCTCAACTCCAGGAACCGGGAAGCCGACCTCGATCTCCGGGCGTCTTGGGGGGGCTGGGCGCGAATGAACGGTCGAAACCCGCGCTACAGAAGATCGGCTAAGGTTGTCGATCGCTTTCGAAGCCGCGGTGCCTGCGTACATTCAAAGCTTTCCACTGCAGCCCGGGATGGGAGTCGATCTTGCCCTGAAGGGCCGGGTCCTCGGTGAGAAGCTCCGGGGCAATTTGCCCTCGGTCGTTGAGGCGATCCAGGAACTCGATTTCGTTCTCTGAGAATGGGAGCACCACGGAAAGAAGGCTCCGACCGTCTTCAATGAGTTGCCTGCTCCACTGGACGAGCTCTTTCCGATGCGGAACAAAGACCGTCCGCAGCATAGGTACGAGTTGCCGATCCACATCAACAGGGTCAAGTTGGACGTCCTCAAGCGAGACAGTCCTCCAGTCTCGTCGGTTGAAGCCGCCATATACGACGAACGCGAGGCGGAGCCTCTCTCTGTCGATCGTGGCCGACCGGAGAAGCTCGCGGACGTCGAACAGGTCTCGGCAAGCCGTTCGCCCGAACAGCGCCGCCAATTTGCCGGCCGCGAGCTCATGGAGATCGAGCACCGGTACTGAGGTGGCGGCGAAAGAACCGACGGGTCTCGAGTCGAGCAAGGATCCGGCCGCTAACCTGTGGTCTCCGCTTGTCGCTGCAGATCGGCTTCACCGAGCATCATGGAACTTCTTCCCAGTTACGGGAGAGGAGGAAGAAAGGTACGATGAGGTTCCACTGGCTGATCAGCTTTCCGGACTGCCTCTTGGCGTCGAAGTACCTGGGCTGAGAGGGCCCAAGAGCCCGTAACGCGTCAAGGTCGTGTTCCTCAACCATAAGGTCCTCCCGATGTTGCTCCAGGAAGAAGCCAAGGCGTGCAGCCGTGAGGCCTGATCCAAGCTTCGTGACGTAGCTGACAACCGCATCGAGATCGAAGAATTCGATCATCTCGAGGGAACGCCAGACTTCCTCCCAACTTCCACAGCGATGCGGCGCATCGAGGACATCAACGAGAGTACGCTCCTGGGTCGTGACCCGCACTACACCTCCGGCATGGGGTCTTTCCTGGACACCTCCACCGAAATCCGGAAGGGAGCGTACAACGGCGGGAGCCTGCACCCCGACAAACTCCAGGTCGCGAAAAGTGAATCGGCGTAAACGGCTCCCGGTCAGGAATTGGAAGCGCCGCCAGTCGGAGTAGACCTTGCCGTGAAACTGCAGGGCCGCATGGTAGGCCACGACCGCATCAGCGGCAAGCTTGGTCGTAAGCAAGTAGGGATCGACCGCGGTATCCGCAGGGTCCACCCCTCTCGGGACAGTCGCATAAATACCACGGCGAACATGAATCAGATTTCCCGTCGCAACGTGCTGTTTGAGGATCGTCGCACTGGTCTGCGGACTCCGCTCTCCCGACGCGGTATGAGCCGCGACAAACTCCTCGGCCCGAAACACCGGATGTTGGGCGAAGAAATCAAGTGGCTTCATGACTGTCCCTTTTGTTCTGATACAGGTATAAATCATACCCATAACGTATCAATTGGAAAAGAGTGTGTGCTGGAATGTATCAATGCGGGTATTCTTTGTATCTGTGGCGACACAGATCGGCAAGCCCGCACGCAAGCCTCTCTAAATTTGGAATGAACCGGGCGATTATGCGGGCAGGCAGGCGGAAACCCGCCGGCCCCGAGGAAAATCATTGAAGACGTCTGCGGTGACCGATGGCCCTTCCTTGAACCGCAGCAGCGGACCTGGGAACTGACCGTTGCAGGTCGTGGTCGAAATGATCTGGTCCGGCGCCAGTTCGACCAATCCCGTGCCGATGCGCAACGTGTAATCCGCTTTGCCCGGAGGAAGGGATCGGAGCCTTTATTCGTAGGGACTTACGATTTTCTTCAGTCACTATGTCGACTGTTTCGGCATCGTCCGCGAATCCAAGCCGAAGGCATCCACCAGATACTGCCCCACCGCCGACGAACCATATACTCCGAAAGGCCGGCTTCAACCGATCATGAATGCGTTTGCGCCCGATCGGGCCCAGTGATCGTTCGCAGGTTTGTGCTGCTCGGACGTTCTGTTCAGGTGATGGCACGGCCTGCGATCTACCGGCCGAGACGTCCTCGGGAGAGTGTGCTCTTCCAGTGCCTGGAACATTACTGGGAGGAATTCCGGCACGCCTACACTCCCTTGTACGAGCAAGTTTCAGCCCTTCGACCCGCTGGACTCGGAGGGGCTCGCGCGGCTGTTCCAGCACCACCTCCTGGAGATGTTGATCTCCGGGCGCCGCCTCAGCCGGGACTTCGCCCACCGGCTGCGCTCCTGGCACCCATCGGGCTTTCAGGTTTACTGTGGGCCTCCGATTGATCGAGCCGATCAGCCGGCTCTCGAACGATTGTCGGCCTACATCCTGCGCCCCAGTTTCGCCGGAACTCGACTCCACTACGATGCGGACAACGCACAGATCGAGTACCGGACCACCAAGGGGCTGACCCGACGGATGGATGCTCTGGACTGGATTGCTCTGGTGACGTCGCACATCCCCGATCCTCACCAGCAGATGGTCCGCTACTACGGCCGCTATTCCAACGCCTCTCGCGGCAAACGACGTCAACAAACCCTCCCGCCGCCCGGCACGACCGACGTCGACAGTTCCCCGCAGACCGACTCGCCCGCCGAGCGTTTTGCCCGGCAACGACGCCGCAACTGGGCCCGATTACTCAAGAAGATCTACGAGGTGGATCCCTTGTCCTGTCCTCGCTGCGGCAGTCGGATGCAGATCATTGCCTTCATCGAAGACTGGAGCGTCATCCGCAAGATCCTTCAGCACCTGAATCTGTGGGAGCACTCGCCGCGCTCTCCACCCCCGACCCGCCTCTTGCCCCACAAACTCGAGGCTTTCCTGGCCACCCTCTCTCCCCGCCAGGCTCAACAGGTGCGAGCCTCCACCGATGCCGTCTTCTGGGACGACGTCCCCATCTATCGCGGCTGAAGAGCCGCGGCTCTTCAGCCCCTGCCGATATCCCTGCGTCTGCTTGTGCCCCCGATTCCGGCTCAAAGACCGACTCACCCACTCCCCACAACTCCGAAACCAGCCCCCGCGCCCCTTCCTTCCTGTCCGCCTCTGTCCGGACCCCCAACCCGGGCGCTCACCACCGCTCATCGCAGCCTCTATTTACGATTTCCCCTCCCATGTGACTCACTCCCGGAAAAGCAAATTCCTATCGACTTCTCGCTTCTCACTCCTCTTCACGGCCCACCGTACCTGGAGGGAAACCCCTCCGTACCTTGAGGGAAATCGGACCGTACCTGAAGGGAAGAACCGTACTTCGAGGGAAGGATTTCCGTACTTCAAGGGAAGAAAAACCGTACCTCAGGGGAAGAATCTCCGTACCTCGAGGGAAGAGAATCCCTCGCAAGCCCGCATCACGGCTGCCTCTGCGAAATACAAGACTTTTTCAAAACAATCTCAAGACGTTTTCAACAACAAACAGGCGTTGTTGTTCACCGCCGAGGGATGGGGGACCTCGCCTGAGACTCGCCGCCCTGTCCCATGTCGAATCGGGTGTTGTGCGGAGATTCTGAAATGACGAGCCACCAGGAACGGATCAAAGCACTCCAGGAGTTCGGGTACAACGAGCGCGAAGCCGAATTCCTCATGTTGGCCGCGCTTCACAGCGGCTATTTCCTGCGCCGCCAGTACAGACGTTTCGTGCGCTGTCGGCAAGGGAAGGCTGTGGTCCAACTCGTGGAGAGGATGGTGGCCAACAGCCACTGCAGCGTCACGGTCTTTCCCAACAACACCGGCGTCTTTCACCTCTCGTCCCGCCCGCTCTTCGAGGCCCTTGGTGACGCGAACAACCGCAATCGACGCCGGCGATCTCCCTCGGCCGTCAAGACCAAACTGATGGCCCTCGATTTCGTCTTGGCTGATCCGGAGCGGACCTATCTGGCGACCGAGCGCGAGAAAGTCGACTACTTCGCCAATCACCCGAAGATCTCGCCGGATCTTCTGCCGAGGAAGGTCTACTCTTCGAAGTGCTCGGATGACGAGACGGTTCGCTACTTCGTCGACAAGTTTCCGGTCTTCGTGTCGTCTGCCGAGGCAGACTCTCCCCCCGTGGTCTCCTTCTGCTACGTTGACCCAGGAGCTCGAACGCCGGCGGGCTTCGACACGTTCCTCAACCAGTACAGCCGACTGTTCCGGCACCTGGGTCGCCTTCGACTCTTCTACATCGCGGACACGGAACGACATTTTCAGGCATCGAGACGCAAGGTGAAATCGCTCGTCGCCTTTCTCGACTCCGACGCAGCGCACGAAACCTACTCCGCCGGAATCCTCGAGTACTTCCGCCTCGAGCAACTCTACGAAACGGGGCAGTTTCACGCCCTGACCCGAGACAAGCTGATCCGTCTGAAGAGAGCTCGCCGACTCTTCAGCGGGCCCGACACGGAATCCCTCTTCACCCTTTGGAAGAAGGAGGGCAATCGAGCGGTGTCCGAGAGGATCGAGGATTGCGGAGCTTTCCGTTTCCCGATTTCTGTGGACTTTCAAACCTGCCACCTGGAGCGCAACTATGACTTCCTCGAGACCTTCAGCCGGCGCTGAATGGCCGTCTGAAGGGCCAAACAGATCGAAGACTCGTCTGCAGCAGGGTTTCGATGCAGATTTCGACCCGGATTTCGATCTCCAGACAGGGTTAACCCAAAGGATTTTCAACGCGTTCCGGAAACGCGTCGCACCCGTTTGGGCGCCCCGCGGGGTCGCGGGGTGGGCGGGAGCGACCCCGGTCATTGGGCGTCTCGGACGCCCAGACCTTTTCTCCTCCCCCGAAGGTTCGGCCAGGGTCGCTCCCGCCCACCCCACAACCGTAGGACAAGCATCCTTGCTTGTCCCCAGCGGTAAAGCTCAACACTCTGTCCCGATACCAACTTCCTCATCGGGCACATCACTGTCCCAAGAATGCGAGCGGTCGAGGCCATGAGACGACTCTGTGAGAGCAGGGATTTCGTGAGCTTCCTCATCGCCGCGACGGCGACGGTGGTCGTCCACTACTACCTGCCATTCCCGAAGGACGATCCCGTCCTCGAGCTCATCGGTGCGGAGAGGCCCCACATCTTCTCGGCCTTCAAGGCGATCTACGTTTCCCTCTCGTTCACCTCTCCCTACATCGTGACCTCGACGGTCCTCTCCCTGGTCTACATCTTCATCGTTCGCAGAGACGGCGGCGCGATTCGGGGACGGCTTCCGCGCTATGTCGACCCTGCCGAACGCGGCGAGCTCTACCTGGTCGTCGGCGAGATCCACCATCCCAAGAAACCGGTACCGCGTCGAGCATCCCCAATGGCTGACGATTCCCCGGCGGGGACTCTTCACCGGCCTCGCGATCTTCGGCGCCACGGGCACGGGTAAGACGAGCTGCGGCATGGTCCCCTTCGCCGAACAGATTCTGGCCTACCAGGCAGGCGATCCGGAGCGGCGAATCAGTGGATTGGTTCTCGAGGTCAAAGGGGACTTCTGCCACAAGGTCAACGAGATTCTGACTCGACATGGCCGGGCCGAAGACTACGTGGAGATGAGTCTGGCTTCGGAGTATCGCTACAACCCCCTGCACAACGATCTCGAAGCCTATGCCCTGGCTTACGGGATCGCGTCGCTTCTGAACAACCTCTTCGGCAAAGGCAAGGAGCCCTTCTGGCAGCAGGCCTACACGAATCTCGTCAAGTTCATCATCCTGCTCCACAAGGTCGTCTACGACTACGTCACCCTCTTCGACGTCTACGAATGCGCCATCAATCCCGATCTCCTCGAGAAGCGCATCGAGGAAGGGCGGCGCCTGTTTCGCGAGACGACCTACCTGATGATCCACCCGGAGGCGTTTCTCCATCACCATCATCTGGAAGATCTCCCCTTCGAGATGGATCCGGAGACGAACCGGCTCAAGGCCGTCCTGACCGAGGACCTCGTCCATCGGCTCGAGCGCCGCGGCATCTCGTACGAGATCCAAACCGAGACCGCCGGATCGACCGGGGTCGGCAGGGTGGACAAGCAGGATCAGTTCGCCGCCGTCGAGCGCTGGTTCTACCACGACTGGATGCGCATCGAGCCCAAGCTTCGGACCTCGATCGTCGAGGGGATCTCTGTCTTCCTGTCGCTTTTCGACGACAACCCGGCCGTCAAGCGCACCTTCTGTCCGCCGAAGGAATGCTACGACCCGGAGAAGAACCGCGGCGGAAGGTATGGCAAGCCCCTCCCGCCTTTCTCCGAGCTGATCGAGCAGGGCAGAGTCTGTGCCCTGAATTTCCACGTCTCGGCCAACCCCGGCCTCGCCCGCGCCATCGGCACCTTCCTCAAGCAGGATTTCCAGCGGGCCGTCCTGGATCGAATCCCGAAGATGGAACAGCAGCAGGAGAAGTACTGGCGAGAGGTCCTCTTCCTGTGCGACGAGTATCATTCCTTCGCCACCGTCGGAGAAAGCGATCCGACAGGCGACGAGAAATTCTTCAGCCTCTCCCGGCAGGCCCGCTGCATCCCCATCGTCGCGACCCAGAGCATCAGCTCCCTGCGATCGACCCTGCCCGGTGAATCCTGGCGGACCCTGCTGCAGACCTTCCGGACCAAGATCTTCCTGGCGCTCTCCGACGACTTCAGCACTCGGGTGGCCAGCGAGCTCTGCGGGAAGGAAGAGCAGCTGCGGCTTCACTACAACCTCTCCGAGCACGGCCAGGACGCCCGGGTCAGCGTGCTCACGGGACGGACGACGTCCCACAAATCGAGCGTCAGCGCCAGCAAGAGCTACAGCGTCGTCCGGGACGCCGTCTTCGAACCCAAGATCTTCGCCGAGCTCCGAAACGCCCAGTCGATCGTCCTGGCCTACGACGGGTTCAATCCCCATCCGCCTTCGTACTGCTACCTGAAGCCGTATTTCCGGGACCGAAACATCAGCTACTTCGAGCAGCTGGAAAGGGAAGGGATCGGATGAGCTTCGACGTGATCCTGCCCTTCCTGCGCCCCATCGAGAGTCTGATCCGGGATCCGGAAGTCAGCGAGATCATGATCAACGCCCCGTCGCGCGTCTTCGTCGAGAGACACGGCCTGGTCGAAGCGGTCCGGGGTGTCGAGATCTCGGAGAAGAGTCTGCAGATCGCCGCACGGAACATCGCTCGCGCTCTGGACGACGAGATCTCCGAGGAGAAGCCGATCCTGGATTCCCGGCTTCCCGACGGCTCGCGGGTCGCCGCCGTCTTTCCTCCCTGTTCGGTCGGCGGCACGACGCTGACGATTCGGAAGTTCCACAACAAGCGATTCACGGCCGAAGAGCTCGTCCGCATCGGCTCGCTGACCCGCGGCCTCCTCGAGACGCTCCAGCAGGCGATCGAAGCCGAGAAGAACATCCTGATCAGCGGAGGCACGGCCAGCGGCAAGACGACGCTCCTCAACGCCCTGACCGCCTTCATCCCCGCCACGTGTCGCTTGATCCTCATCGAAGACACCGCCGAGATCCAGATCGACAAGGCCAACCTGGTTCGTCTCGAGGCACGACGCGATCACCCGGGTCTGCCGGCCGTCACGATCCTGGATCTGCTGAGGGCGGCTCTCCGCCGCCGGCCCGACCGGATCATCCTCGGCGAGGTCCGCGGAGGCGAAGCTTTCGATCTTCTTCAGGCGCTCAACACGGACCACTCCGGGACGCTCTCCACGATCCACGCCAACTCGGCCGAGCAGGCCGTCTCGCGCTTCACGAGCTGTGTCCTTCAAAGCGGCGTCGAGCTCCCCTATACGGCCGTCCGAAGCAGCATCGCCGATTCGATCCATCTCCTTCTGCACATCGAACGGCGAAAAGGAAGGCGTCAAGTCTCCGAGGTCCTCGAGATCAAGCGATATGACCCGGAAAGCGACCGGTACCAACTCGAGACCCTTTACCGGCGGAATGGGAGAAACCGATGAACGAAGAGACTGTCACCCAAAGCCCCGGAACAAACGAAACTCAGCCGCCTGAGACGTCGGCGCCATACATTCGCGAAAACTTCGACCCCAACGACCGAGTGGCCCTTGTCCTCGTGAGCCGCCAACACGGGGGCGTCGTCCAGCGCATCACTTCAGCCGACCGGATCGCCGCCGAAGACTTCCAGCGCTGGCTGCGCTTCATGAACGCCCGGCGCTACGAGGTCTATCTCTCCATGAATGCCCTGCGTCCCGAAGCGACGGGCCGGACCAAGGAGGACATCGGCGCCGTCCGCCACATCTACCTCGATCTCGACAGCGGCGGCCCCGAAGCCCTCAACCGACTGCTGGAGCGACCGGACATCCCCACGCCCAGCTACGTCGTCCACAGCTCGCCCGGAAAGTACCAGATCATCTGGAAGGCGGAAGGCTTCGAGCCAGACCAGGCCGAAGGCATCCAGCGCGCCCTCGTCCGCGAAACCGGCGCCGAGCCCGCCGCCACCGATTCCTCACGCGTCCTCCGAATCCCCGGCTTCCTCAACCACAAATACGATCCGCCCCATCAGGTCACGGTCGAGAAACTCTCCGACGAGATCTACCGCCCCGACCAGTTCCCCCGCTTCACCCCTGAACAGCTCTCCCCGATCTCCGGAGAGCGCCAACTCCCCGACGGCCACCGCTCCCAGTCCGAAAAGGACTGGGCCTACGCGATGCGCGCCCTGGCCCGAGGAGTCCCGGAAGAAAAGATCATCGCCGCCATGACCGCCTACCGATCCGACAAATCCAACCCCCGCTACTACGCTGAACACACGGTCCGAAAAGCCGCCGCTGTGTTCCGGCGACGAAACCAGTCCCGCTATGGGCCGATCATGACGGAGCGCAACCGTTAGCTGAATCAGGCAAGGGCCCTGTGGGCTGGAGAGAATCCAGGATGCACCGAACTCAGGCGCAGACAGACCTGGAGCACCCACACCTGCATCCTCCGAATAGCTAGCGATACGCAACGTATTCTGCGGCCAGCACGGCCGGATCCTTGGTCCGTGCGTTTCTCATGGTACGAGTGATTTTCGCGTCTCTGAATCCGGCCGCTCGGAATTCTTGCAGGAAGGCCCCGCCGTCCCTTGCCCCCGCCACTCACGCGAACCATCGGGCCGGATCCTCGATCTCCTCCGTCCTTGGCATCGATGGCCGCAGGACGAGCTCGGCTCCGTAGGCTCTTCCGCCCGGCTTGAGGACCCGAGCGAGTTCTCGAAAGATCTCCGACCGCTGCGGGTTCAGGTTGAAGATCCCGTTGACCGCCGCGAGGTCGAAGGCCGCATTGCAGAAGGGAAGTTCCTCTCCCGCCGCCCTTTCCAATGAGATCGTGTCCAACCCGAGTCGGCGGGCGGCACACCTGGCTCGGTCCAGCATCTGCGGGCTGAAATCCACGCCGAAGATGCGGCCTGATTCACCAGCCTTTCGTGCCGCAATCAAACTGTCCAGTCCGGCCCCGCAGCCGAGGTCCAGAACGGCGGATCCCAACGGGATCTCGGCGAAAACAGCGACGTTGGAGACTCCGGCAAACGACGCCTTCGCCTCTTTCGGCATCTCAGCGAGGAGTTCTCGTGGGTAGCCTAGACTCACCGCGAAGTCCTCACCGACCGGAAAAGCGTGCTTGCGGGACGGTCGAGTTGCTGCGGCAGAATATGCGTCGCGCACAGCCGTTCTGAGGGGGTGACTTCTCATTGGACGGACCGCTTCGATCCCATCCTGGGGGACGCTTCGCCCATTATACTCCGAGTAGCGCGGTGACTTTCCGGCTTGGGACCAATTACCCTCTCAAGCTGCTGGAAGCGGTCGCCATGCTGCCTGGAGGTCGACGTCTGATGTTGTCCCGGCACTCGATCGATCTGACGCATCGCCGCGTCCGGGGAGTTGCGGATCTGTCGGTGAGAAGAAGTCCACTGTGATGTTCACTTCCTCAACCGCAAGCTTCGGAGAATCCGGTTCGTCGCGAGTAGGGACAAGAGAGGAGTCGTGGCGAGCTGCAGCAGCGGAGAGATACCGATCGGGATGAGTGGGAGGGTGGGCATCCGCGCCGTATAGTGCCATCGATCCAGAACCAGAACGTTCAATGCCTCGTTCACCCCGCTGAGAACAATGGAGAACAACAGAAAGACGAGGACTTGTTTTCGCGAGAGTTCTTTGAACCACCAGATTCGCCGAGACCAGAAACCAAACGTCACCACCGGAATCATCGAGATGGTCACATCGCCCAGGGACGCAACCACGAGAAACGGCAAGTGCTCGCGGAGCGGGGGCATCCCTGCGTAGAGCGGCGAATGGAGTATCTCCCACACGAGGTTCAAACCGAAGGCAATCACCGCAGTCAATACCAGAGGAACCGCTCGGGACATACCCCCTCCCCATGTTTCACAGTGGCTTCGACCCAGAGTTTATCTGACTTCCTCTTCGATCCGAAAAGACCTGAGCCACTAGTTGGAAAGGCGACGTGGCGGATTTCAGACACAGCCCGTGTCGGGAAACCTTCAGTGTCGACCGAGCTAGCCGTCGCATCGAATCAGAACCCGGTTCTTGGGCGCCCCCGATCATCGGCCTTTCGTTTGCACGCAGCAGCATAGGAACGGATCATGCTTTCCCAGCCACCGAATGCAAATCCCGGCAGACCTGCGGGGATCCAATGGACAATAAGGGGGCAATATGTTTGGAACGGATGAAATCATCGAGATCTACCGACGGCGTGCCGCCAACTACAATTGGACGGCCAACCTTTACTATCTCTTTGGATTTCGGGAATATCATTATCGGCGGCTGGCAGTCAGCAGGCTGGAATTGTCACCCGGAAACAAGGTTCTCGAGCTTGGCTGCGGCACCGGCCTGAATCTCAAGTACCTCCGTGACGCCGTTGGATCGAGCGGCAGCGTAATTGGGCTCGACCTGACGGATTCCATGCTGGACAGAGCGAGAGAGCGTGTCCAGAAGAAGGGATGGAGTAACATCACACTGGTGCGGGGCGACATGACCGACTACGAGTTCAAAGGAGACCTCGCCGGCGTCATCTCGACCTTTGCACTTTCGTTGGCACCTGACATCGGACGGGTGATTCGCAATGTACACGCAGGATTGAGGAGCGGCGGGAGCCTGGTCGTGCTCGACCTCAGAGAGCCTTCGGGCTGGCTCTCTGTGCTGAGACCCTTGATCCTTCCGATTGAACGTCCCTTCGGTGTGTCCCGTAAGCTGGTAGATATGCGTCCCTGGGAAGCGATCGAGGGCGCCATGCGGGATGCGTTCAGCGAAACTCAGGTGACTCAGCTTTTCGGCGGATTCGCATTTGTCGCTTCGGGCCGGAAACTCTGACGCACGAGCCGGCAATGAAGGCGCCTCCAACTGGCTTCCTCCGATCGCCTGGATCGAGACGATTCGTCCAGCTTGTACTACAATTCGGTCGGGGGTCCGAACCGCCGAGAGACGCAGCTTGCTTCAAGTGCTTTGGGACTTGCATCGCCGGTCAGGAATGGGTGTGCGTTGCTTGCGGTGGTTTGTCATATGAGCAGAGCTTTGGATTCGAGCAGCAGGGCGCATCGGGTGCTGTGGCGTTGTCAAACTCATTCTGCTCTGTGTAGTGAATGAAGGCCCTCTTGAGTCGAGCGAGGAAGCCGGCGTTCATTTGGTGACCCTTCGATTGAATGACTTCTTCGATCTCCTGAAGACTGATCTTCATCAGGTTGTAATCAACGGAGAACTTTCCGTCGCTTTCAGGCTCCACGCGTTTGACCCCGTCGAGCCGAAGGATCGCGGTTTGGATTTCAGATCGCCGGGCTTCCTCGGTGATCCCTGCAAGATCGATCGTTCTTCGTTTTGTTATCTCAGTCATGGCCTTTTACCTCTCTACTCTTGAGTATACGCACCTTTCGTTCCAACTCGGGTTTGGACCAATCGCCCCCCTCATCGAGTCAGCCATGACGGCAGAAAGCCTGCTTCCCGGCGTACGTCCAATGCAGGCCAACACTGTCCCTTGGCGGAACACAGCCTTTGCCACTGCTGGATATCCCTCAGCAGAAATGTAGGAAGTGACACAGTTCGTGCCACGGGTCGTTCGCGCCGGCGGATCCGAGGGAAGGTTCTGTACGCTTCACCAAAAGGGACAAGGTGACGAGTCCGCTGCGGCCCGGAATTCACCGATGGAGCGGAGTTCCTCAAAATCGACCGGCGGAACTGTCCTCCGTTTTGGAATGACATTTGCAGTCGAGATCGACAGTGATTGAAGGAGAGAAACAATTCATGGAAAGTGAGAACAGGACTGTCGAGACTCCACACATTTCGCGCCGTCTCATCGACGCTCTGCTCGGATCGTCGATCGTCGGACTTGCAGCGTCGATCATCTATCCCATACTCAAGTTCATGACCCCACCCCATCTGGAGGAAATGGAACAGTCGACGGTGCTGGCTGCACAGGAAGGCGAACTACGGCCGAACTCGGGCAAAGTCTTTCGCTTCGGAAACGAGCCGGCGATCCTGGTGCGCAAGCCGAATGCAGAATACGTAGCGTTTACGGCCGTTTGCACTCACCTTCAGTGCACGGTGCAGTATCGTTCCGACCTCGAGCACATCTGGTGTGCCTGTCACGACGGACACTACGATCTGACCGGAAAGAACATCTCAGGTCCTCCACCGCGCCCTCTTCAGCCCTACGGGGTGAAGGAACACGATCACCAAATCTGGGTGACCAGAGACGTCTAGGCCGGACTGCGGCGAAGCCGCTTTGGACTGCGGAAGCGGAGTTGCGGAGCTTCCGCTTTCTGTGGTGGGGGCCCGCGATCAAGCCCGGCGAGCGCGGCCAAAATAGTCGATGCTCAAACCTCTTCCGGGTTGCCGGGGGCACACGTCCGAATCCTGAGGACCTCGTCGACCGGTGAAATCGCCACGATCCCGTCGCCGGCGGTTCCCGTGTGAGCCGCGGTCATGATCGCATCTGCGATCTCACGGGCTCGGTCCTCGTGGGTGAAGATCTCGATTCGGACATGGCGGACGAGCCAGTCGTGCCGAAAGAAGTTCGCATGCTCACCGAATCCCTTGACGTGTTGAACGGTCAGGCCACGAACACCGATTTCCTGGAGCTTCTCCTCAACGGCCTGCAGATGCTCATTGCGTACGATCGCGGTGAGTTTCTTCCATTTCATTCCGAGTATCTCCCTAAGCCAGTTGTCTGCGAAGGCGATGTTTGTGCAACTTGATCGAAGCCACGCTCCGCTGCAGCCTGTCGCTGATCTCCTTGTTCGAGTAGCCCTCCGCCATCAGCTTCACCAGGCGCTGCTTGAACGCCGGAAGAGTCGAGCAGAACCGCTCTGCACGACGGAGTTGATCTCTCTCATTCAGGAGCGCTTCCAGTGAGGCCGACGAAAACGGATGTTCCTCGATCGAGACGTGCCGGCCGGGGTGTTCACGCCGCAGGTGTTCGAGGGCACGGTTCCGGGCGATTTGGGCGACCCAAGACCCGAATCGGGCGCCGTCGCGGAGAGAACTCAGCCGAGTGAACGCCTTGACGAAGGCATCTTGAACGATATCCTCCACATCGGCTGAATTGCGAATGATCGTTCGGACCGTCCCCTCGATCTTCAGCCTGTTGAGGCTGTAGAGAAGCCCAAAGGCTTCGTCACTACCCTCGAGCGCACGGGCCACCAATTGCGAGGTGAGCGACAGGGCCCTCATACGAGCTTCCGGCTTGGCTCGCGGCCGTGCCGGCCCCAAGTATCCTGCATTGTTTTCGGTCCCTACACTACAGTTTGTTGGACTCATTATTGGTTACTCACTCCTTCTGGTAGCAAAGCCCGTGCCAACCCGTACTCAGCGACCCGCGTGGGCCGTCACAGCCTTCAAAGCGACTCGCTTGATGGATATGCCACACAGCGGGTGTCGGAGATCCGGCACTCAGCCCGATGGAGGTGCCGGTTGGGAACGGAATCGACCCGAAAACACCCGGCAATGAGGTGTTTGACCGCACGATGGGACAAACGGGAACGGGACCTGCATTGTAAAGCCCACAAAGAGCAACCGGACGCACCCGCAGGCACCCGCGCAACCGACGGAGCTGGCGGGTTCATCCACAGAGACCAGGGAGGAGAACTTCCATGTCCAACTTCGTTCGAATCAGCGTCCTTTTTGTCGGGGCCCTGTTCTTGAGTTCGGCCTGGGGCCTGGCCCAAGCAGGCGCCTTCGGTTGGGCTCTGGCCCAACCGGGACCGGAGATCAACTTTGTACGCCGCCCGAATCCAAGTGCCCAGGCGGAGGCTCAAACCTCGAATCAGCTGAGTTGTTGTGACATTCCGTCGGCATGCGGACCGCTCAAGTCCGACATCGCCTCACCAAGCCCGGAAACACGGACTATCGAACCGCTGACATTCAACTGTTCAAGTCACAACGGAAACAATCAGGAAGCTCTCCGGGCCACCCTGCCAATCGGGGCAGGGTCGAAGGATACCGCCAGCTGTATGTGATGGGGGCGAGAGCCCGGATGGAGAGGGAAGAGGACTGTCCGGAGGCGTGTTGCCCAAAGGAACGAAATCACCTTCGGACCTGTTTCCCGTCTTCTGAGTGCGCCCCCGGTGGTTCGACCTCATGCAATGGCCGCCACAAACGCAGCGGGGCCCTTTGGGTTAGAAAGCCCCGGCCATCGTGGCGGCCGTCCATCGGTTCTGAAGGTCTTGGCAGACGGCCGGTGAGGGGCGGGGGCGTGTCGAAGAGATTTCGGCAACACGCCCTCGAAACCTCTCACTCCGGGGAGAGAAATCAGCTTCTCTCTTGCTCCTCCCACTTTCATCTCCTCAGGTCACCTCCGGTTCCTCCACCTCGTCGACCGTCGGTCGCAGCCAACTCGATTTCCGCAGATGGCCGTGCAGACCCAACAGTACGACCGCCGAGGCGGATACTCCCACAAGGAGCCCCACAATTCACTGTGGCTCGGGGCAAGAACCTCATCGACGAGGAGATACCCTGCGATCACGAGAAAAGCGGGCACGATGAAGACGACGGCCACTACGAAGCTGTAAACGCTCGACGGCACCTCCAGGGTTACCCGGTCGCCGGCCGTGACTCGTGCATCCCTGGGCAACTGCAATGAGCGCTCTTCGCATTTGAGGTCCTTGAAGATACACTCATCCTTGGTCCTGCACGATTCGCAAAGCTCGGTTGGAGACAAGGCGACTTCCATCCAGTCTCCGTCGATCTTCGTAACCTGTCCTGTTTCCCTCAACATGATCGCTCGGTGCGCCAAACGTTCCGTTCGTTCGAGGAGCAGCATCTACTGCGGGATCATCCCACTGAAGCCCATGAATGCCAGGGCCAGAATCGCTGCAGTGATGAGAGTGATCGGCCCTCCCTGAAAGGGCCGGGGGACATCCGCCAGGGCCAGTTCCTCACGGATTCCGGCCATGATGATCAGGGCCAGCGTGAATCCCAGCCGCGCTCCCACTCCGAAGATGATGGCCTCAAGGAAATTGTAATCCCGAAGCACCATGAAGAGCGCCAGCCCCAGAACGGCGTAACCGAACACCGACCCCGATCCGAGAATCTCGCGAATCGTCCCCAGCAGGACCAGCGTCCAGGTAAAGCCGAACCCCATTCCCGCCGTATCCAGCACCGAAAGCCCGACCGGATTTCTCGAGGCAAATGCTTCCTGCCGGCCCAGGATCAGACAGTTGACGACGATGAGGGGGACGTAGGGTCCCAGATTCCGGCTGATATCCGGAAAGTTCGCGGCGAGAAACAGATCGGCGATGGTGACGAACGTCGCGATGATCACCGTGTAACCTGCGATCCGAACCGAGCGGGGAAAGACGCGCCGCAGCAGCGAGACCACGATTCCCGAGGAAACGACCGTAAAGGTCGTCGCCAGGCCCATTGAAAGGCCATTGACTGCGGAGTTCGTCACTGCAAGGGTCGGACACATTCCGAGCAGCTGACGGAGGACCGGGTTCTCCTTCCACAGTCCCTTCGTGAAGACGGCCAGCCGCCGCGGAGAAATCGAAGACGGGAATGGGCCGAGGGTGGCTTCGCGTCCGGCACCGACGACATCGAGGGTAGGGTCAGCGTCCATCGGCTGTCTTCCCGCTGCCATGCTCGACCGTGGCTTGTGCCAGCCGAATGGATCGATTGAGGATCCGGATCACGGTCCGGGAAGAGATCGTTGCGCCCGTGATCGTGTCGACTTCATTCGGCTCCTTTATAGCCTAGTTCTTGACTCCTTCGATGGCGGGTTCCAATCTCAGATCCTTGAACTGCCCGCGGAATCCTGGTGAAGTGATTTTGGCACCGAGACCCGGGGTTTCCAGATGCTCCAAAATCACCAGACCACTGAGTGACTCCCAATCCGGGGCGACGCCGATGAGAACTCGGATGACGCCCTGATAACCTCCTCCTTCGCCGACAATTCCGTAGCCGACGAGCTGCCCATCCTTCGACGCCCGATAGATAGGCTCTTGTGGTGATCCGATGGCTTTGAACCGGGTCGCCTCCGGCAGCACCCTGTCCAGAGAATGTCTCAAGGCTTCCTCCCGGTTGCGATCGATTCGGGGATAGGCGTATTGGGCCATCAAAGAGATCAGGAGCGCGGAAGCCAAACCGACACCGGCCAAGGCCAGGATGGTTCTGACCGTTTGTCCCGATCGCCGCTGATGCGTGTGGCTCCTCATTGGTCCCCGCTGTGAGGTAAGCAACTCTCAGTCCAGTGTCGCGAGTTGGAGTGAACGCCGTTTCTTCGCGGCGGCCTCCTTCGAGGTCTCGGAGTCGTCGATGACTTTCGGCAGTCCGGTTGCAGCATTTCAAACAGCTTAGGTGTAGGAAATGGAACGAACCCACGGCACAAATTCGATCTTGAATGCGCCAACATTCGATGAGGACCGCGGATCAATGCCTCTGCAGCGAGCGAACTCCAAGTGGAATGGATCCTGCAAAGCTCATGAGGTTGATCGCCACGGACTTGGAGGCAAGCTCATTCCAGGCGAGGCCGTGCCCATGCCGTGGGGACTCCTGTCACGGCGTCTGGCGTTCAAGAGTCCGTGGCGGTCGATCTCAGATTTCCGACCGAAGGCAAGGACCTCAATAGATGAATGAAGAAACAGGTATTGGATACTGGCAGCTGTCGATCTTGATGATCGTTCTTGCCTCCTGGGTTCTGTATCGATACGTCGTCCCCAAGAGCTGGAGGGAATGGGCCGGCGCCGGCCTGGTCCAGGCCTTCGTCATCGCTCTCTACGCCGAGATGTACGGTTTTCCTCTGACGATCTATCTACTCAGCGGGTTTCTTGGGTTGGACATACCGTGGGTGCACGGCAGCGGCCATCTGTGGGCTGCCCTGTTCGGCCTCGGCCCGGTCGGGGCCATGGTGGAGATGATCATCGGATACTTCTTCGTCTTCGTCGGGCTGTCCCTGCTGGCCGAGGGCTGGAGGGAGGTCTACCGGGCACGCCAGAAGAATGAGTTGGCTCAGACGGGTCTGTACGCGATTGTTCGCCACCCTCAATACAGCGGCATTTTCATCGCCATCTTCGGACAACTCATTCACTGGCCGACCATCCCGACCGTCGTCCTCTTTCCCGTGATCGCCCTGGTCTATTACCGGCTGGCGAGGCGGGAGGAGAACCAGATGCTGGAGCGTTTTGGGGATGAATACCGCCGCTATCAGGAGCGAGTCCCGCGCATGTTCCTTCCCAGCCGGGACCACTGGAGCGAACTCCTCAATCAACGCCGGGACGATCCTGCGCAAGGTTGATCCTCAGCTGTTCGACCTTCTGCGCGGGCGCCGTCCCGACTCCAAACCGATAGACCAGTTCCGCCCCTTGTTCTGTCGTCTCGAGCAAGAAGAGTGAGCCGATCAAAGCAAGAAGGAACAGGATGACGCCCGACCGAAGGCGCCGCAGCGTCGGGACCCAAATAGAGACCAGGCAGGCAGGCGCCAAAAGACCGAACAGCCAGACCGCCACGAAGGCGCTGTCCGCGTGATCATGAAGTACCCCGACTGCCGAAGCCGGGATCAGTCCGGCCTCAACCGCCTCGAGTCCCGTGAAGTAGGCGGCGACGGCAAGCGCTTCCCCCAAGAGATATAGGACGACCGTCATCCTCCGGACCCAGGTCCGCGATGTCAAGAAGAAGAGGGAAAGAAAGTGACTGAGGACGGCGGTCGCCAGCAGTGCGATGGGAAAATGGATCACGATCGAATGCAGATCCGGGGCCCAGTTCGTCAGCGCATTCATGACAACCTCCTCGGCAGACTGGAGGACTGACCGTCCGTCTGCGTTTCAACCACGAACTGAGACAGCCTGCGATACGGTCTTACACAGGTCACGGGTCCCTCAACGCGGTAGTACAGGCAATTCGTATTCCGCGGTCTGCATCGACTCTTGAGGATCAGTTTCTTCAGAATCGGCGAAACGAGTCGACCGTCGCGAGATACCCACTGAAACGGGTTCAGCAGGAACCGCTGCCTCCGTTTTCCACGCTCACCGGCGTCTGTAAGGTTGGGTCATGTTGGAGGGATCGGGGCACCACTGACGGATTTCAGACACCTTGTCTGATCGATTTGGAGCACCGGCCGGGTTCGAGAGGGGCTCGAGGGTGGCGCACGGCGAAATCCCTTTGGCTGCATATTGAGGATTCAGGCCAATTCCGCATCCCGACCTCGAGATTGGTTCCGAACGTGCTGAGGACGCTACCGGAGGATACTGTATGCTCAAAGAACCAATGCTTCGTTCCCGTTCTCTTGTGTTCCGACCCCTGAACCTGTCCCTGCTGTTCATCGGAGTGATGACGTTGCTGGCCCCGTCGGCTTCGGCCTCTCAGCGACGCCTCCAGGGACATGCACCCGCGACGGCCGCCGACAAGGCGGCGCCTCTGGTGTTCCGTGACGTCGAGGCACAGACTCGCGAATTCGTCGGGTACTTCTTCAACATCCACCTCAACCCCGAGCAGCAGGCGCTCCGAGATCGCGCCCTCGGAGAGCTCAAGGCGGTTTGCTGCGACGACTTCGCCATGTCGAGCTGCTGCTGCGTCTGCAACCTCTCACGCAGCATCTGGGGGCTCTCCAACCACTTGATCGTGGATCAGGGATACGGTGAGAAGCGGCTTCAGGATGCCGTAAAGGGCTGGATTGCCTTCGTCAATCCTTCCGGATTCAGCGGACAGGCCTGCCATGTGGACCGCTGTCAGCTGCCCTTCGCCAAGGACGGTTGCGGGGGCATGGACCCCAAGAGTCTTGTTTTCTGACGCTCGCTGCCGGACTTGGTACGGGACGGGAGTGCGTCGCCGGCATTTCGCTTACCCGGCCACGGTGAGCGGGGTTCGATCTCCGACGGCGCTTGCGCGGGGAAGGCGGATCGATACGGTGAGTCCTCCCGTTTCGTTCCGCCTCGCCGCCACCTCGCCCCCATGATTGCGGATGAGCTGATCCGCTATGGAAAGGCCGAGTCCCGTTCCCTGAGCCTTCGTCGTGAAGAAGGGATCGAAGATGCGCTCCAGATCTGCATCATCAACCCCCGGGCCTGTGTCGGACACTTCAACGATCTCGCTGTTCGAAAGTGGATCTTCCGAGCAGGCCAGGGTTAGGATGCCTCCGTCACCCATCGCCTCGACGGCGTTGAGCAGAACATTCAAGAATACCTGCCGTATCTGGTCCTCGTCCACCGAAACTCGACCCGTGGCGCAGGCACACGATCGGACGATTTCCACTTTCCGGCGAGACGCCAGACCCTCCACGAGCCACAGCGTGGAGGTCAAGAGCTCGTGAACGTTCCTGGCCTCGATCCTGGGCTCCGGAGGACGGGCAAAACGAAGGAACTCCTCGATCAGACGGTTGATGCGGGCCACTTCCTGGCGAACGATGGCGGCGAATTCCTGCTTCTCTTCCGCTGTTGGACCATTGGAGCACAGAATCTCGACCGCTCCCTTGATCGAACCCAGGGGATTGCGGATCTCATGGGCAATTCCGGCACTGAGCTGACCGAGGGCCGCCAGCCGGTCCGCGCGCTGGAGACTCTCCGTCGTTTCTTTCAAGTCGGCGTAAGCCCCGGCGAGCTCCGCCGAGATTGCCTGGCTGTGTCGAAGATGCCGCTTCAGCCTGCCTGAAAGACTTCCCACCAGAACCGCCATGAGATTGTAGAGGGCCAGATGAGCCAACGGATCGAGCAACTCATACTGGCCGAGGCCGGTCACAATGTGGACGAGATAAACCGCACTGACGAAGAGCGCCATGGCCAGGCCGTAGCCGACGCCATACCAGAACGCGATGAACAGGATCGGAATGTAGTAGAGATGCTCGAACAGGTTGTGCAGCTCGAGCTGATCCATGGCCGTCCCGAAGTGCAAAACCGAAACCAGTAGGGCACCGGCGAGGCAGAATGCCCAGCGAAGGAGATCTTTTCGTGTCCACCCTTCTCTCATCGGCCGCTTTCCTTTTCCTGCCCGAGGCCGTATTTCTGCATCCGATAGATCAAGGTGCTGCGGGAGAGGCCCAGGTAGCGAGCGGCCTGCGTCTGATTCCAGTCGTTCATTTCCAGGGCCGCGCGCAACAGATCTCGTTCGAGATCCTCGAGCGAGAATCCCGACTGGGGAAGGTGGATGATCACATCACCAAAGGTCTGGACGGCGTGTTGGGATAGATGACTGGGCAGATCCGATTTCCTCACTCGCTCGCCTTTGGCGAACACCACGAGTCGTTCGACAATGTTCTCCAGCTCCCGGATATTGCCCGGCCAGTCGTGGATTTGCAGGAGTTCGATCGCTTCCGGATCGAATTCCACCTGCTTGTTCAGCCGCTCCTGATACTTGGCGGCGAAGTGATGCACAAGCATGGGAATGTCCTCCCGTCTCTCGCGCAGCGACGGAATGCGGAGCGGAGCCACGGACAGGCGATAATAGAGATCGTCCCGGAATTCCTTCTGTTGGACCATCTCATAGAGGTCCCGGTTGGTCGCCGCGATAACCCGGACGTCGACCGGACGCGGCCGAGGGTCGCCGACGACGTCGATCTCCTTCTGCTGGAGGACCCGCAGCAGCTTGACCTGCATGTTCATCGGCAGGTCCCCGATCTCATCCAGGAAGATCGTCCCGGAGTCGGCCGCCTCGAACTTTCCCTTGCGATCCGAATTGGCACCGGTAAAGGCGCCTTTGCGATGACCGAAGAGCTCCGACTCGACCAGCTCTTTGGGAATGGCGCCACAATTGACCGTGACCAGAGGTTTCGATTTCCGGTCGCTGTTGAAGTGAATGGCACGGGCGACGAGTTCTTTGCCGGTGCCGCTTTCACCCTGAATCAAAACGGTTGTCTCGACCTCGGCGAGCTGACGGGCCATCTTGAGGACTTCGCGAAAGCTTCGAGACGATCCGATGATCCCCTCGAAGGCGAACTTCTCCTTCAAGGCGGCGTTCAGCCGTTCGTTTTCCTGTGTCAGACTGGAGAGTCGAAGGGCACTGTTGATGGCCTGTTCGAGTTCCTGTTTCTCAAAAGGCTTCGTTAGAAACTCGAATGCGCCTCTTCGAGTCGCTTCGACCGCCTTCTCGATGGTCCCATGGGCAGTCAGGACAATCACCGGCACACGAGAGTCCCGTTCCTTCAATGCATCCATGAACCCAAGACCGTCGATCCCGGGCATCCGAAGATCCGTGACCACCAGGTCGGGCTTCGTCTCCGAAAAACGCTCCAGCGCATGGCCGGCGGATTCATCCGTGACCACGTCGAATCCCATAGCCCGAACCTGGTACGAGACGACCTTCAAGAAGGACGGATCGTCGTCGACCATGAGAATTGTTGGTTTCTTCATTTGCCTACCGGAATCGCTCGTCGTCGGACCGACGAGCTCCTTGGTTGCTCTTCAGCAAATTCGGGACCAATCGGCGCCGCGTCGCCGAAAACCCCGCTGCCGCTCGAAACTCAGAAAGACCGAGTGCTCGAGTGATCACTCGCCTGCTGGAAATCAATCAACGACCTGTCTCATTTCAGACATCCGTTCGCCCGCGTTCTGTGGCTCTTCCCAGGTCACTCCCGTCGGGGATTCGTCTCATTCCGGTGTTCTCGCGGGGGTTCCGCTTCGGTGAACCCGCAGCAGAGAGGATTGGCATCGCTCTTGCTAGAGGGTCTGTGACGCTGGTCGAGGCGCTTGCTCGCCCGGCGGCGACAACGGGGCGATGAGGGTCCTGTCAAATGCACCCCTTCCACCGGATGGGCGCTGCAACGGGACCCGATCGCGAACTTTCAAAGATCAACGGTGACGGTGAAATATGAATCGATCCATCAGCTTCGCTCTTCTTTCGATCCTAGCAGTGGTGCTCCTCCCCTGGAACGGCGCTCAGGCCGCAGCTTCGGCTCAGGCGGACGACCCGACCGATCACGGATTCGACGGCCATCACATGGACCACAATCTGGTCCTTCCGCAGATCGCTTTGGGCTCGCACTACACGACCCGCGTGCTCCTGCTCAATATGGGAAACGACCAAAGCATGCCCTGGGCGACGGAGCAGGCGCTCAAGACTTCCGGAACCGTCCATTTCTTTCATCAGGACGGTTCGCCGTTTGCGGCCGGCGTCAACGGAGCGGCCCCATCCCCCGAGTACGGCTTCACCCTTCAGGAAGGCGAAACCCTCTCCCTGACCCTCACGGCCACGGGCGAGGACACTCCGGGCTGGGCTCTGATCGAAGTCAACGACGACCCGGCACAGGACTCCTCCTGGGGGATGATGGATGGAAGTTCGATGCAGCGCGGCCGGCGCCTGATGGCTACGGCCTTCTATACCCTGAGAAACGACCAGGGCACCCTGGTGTCCGAAGTCGGGGTCCTGCCGGCGCTCTTCGAGCAGGGGATGTTCATGAATACGGTCCTCCCCGTGCTGAATGAAAGTGCCACGAGAACAGGTGTGGCGCTCGTAAACACCTCCGATCAGACCGTCACGGTGACTCTGAACCTGAGAGGACCGGACGGCACCTCGATGACTCACGCCGATCGTACGCTCGAGCCCGGCGAACAGATCGCGGAATTCGCGGACGAGCTCTTCGAAGGCCTGGTTCCCGAAGGCTTTCAGGGCTCGATCGAAGTCTCTGCCGATGGGCAGGACGTCGTCGTCCTGGGCCTGCTGATGTCGGACGGCGTCCTGACCTCGATCCCGACCCGGCATTACGGCCAGTGGCAGAGCAGCGACGGCCACATGGGAGGGGGAATGCAGGTCCAGCTGCCCAGGTGAGTCAGTATCTACCGCAATCAGGAACGGAACGGAGAATGCCGATGTCGGGTGGAAGCAACCGAAACACACCCTGCCCCTGCGGAAGTGGAAAGAAGTTCAAAGACTGTCACGGTTCCGTTGAGAGCCGAACGAACTCCAGGACGACCCTGTTCATCTCTGTGGGAGCCCTCCTGCTGGCGGCCTTGTCGGTCAGCGTCTGGCTGGGAAGCCGGGACGGAAGTAATGAAGCAGCGAAGCCGCAAGTCCGTGCGACCCAGTACGGTGAGATACCGGGCCTGGATCTGGAGCGACTGCCGGCTGATGTGCGATACACGTTCGTCTCGCACCTCAACCACACGCCCTGTATCTGCGACTGCGAGATGACGATTGCGGAATGCCGCCATAAGGACCCGGGATGCGAGCACAGCGAGCGGGTCGTCCGCGAGCAATTCGTTCAACTGCTGGATCAACAGATTCGTGTGCCGCCCGCCGCACATGAGTGATGACTGCAAGCAGCCGGGCGCTGGGAATGCAGCAACAGCGACGACCACATCCTTCGGAAGATCATCATAAGATGCTGACAGAAGAAGGATTATGTACCTGAATATCGAGTGGCCTCGGAGTGGCCAAGTACGAAAGCTCATCACATGCGAAACGCGATCCACGGATTGAAGCGCCGAAGAACTCGAATTTTGCTTCTCGGATTGTGCCTGGCCCTGGCCCCGTCACTTTGGGCCGAGGATCGAGCCGAGGCCACGCAGACCGATTACTTCACCGTCAGCCCACAGCTCGGTCGGTACATCCAGGAGGCGTTGGACCAGAATCCCCAGCTTCGGGAGGCTCTGTCGCGCTACCGGGCGTCACTTCAGAAGGTCCCCCAGGTCACGGCTCTTCCGGACCCGGTGCTCGGCTACACGCAGTTCATGCGCAGCGTCGAGACACGCGTGGGGCCGCAGGTCAATACCTTCATGATCAGCCAGAAGCTGCCCTGGTTCGGAAAGCTCGACCTTCAGGGACAGATGGCGGTCAAGGAAGCCGCGGCCCAGTACGAGACGTACAGGGCGATGCAGCGGGAACTGATCGACCGGACCAAGCAGACCTACTATGAGCTCGTCTACATCGATCGGGCGCTCGCCATCACGGCGGAGGAACAATCCCTGCTCGACCACTATGAGCGGCTGGCCGAGTCGCGTTACTCGACCGGCGGCGGTCTGCAGCAAGCCGTCATCAAGATCCAGGCCGAGCTCACCCGGCTGGTCGATCGAACGAAGATGCTCGATCAGCAGCGGGGCTCACTCGTGGCGCGGCTGAATACGCTGCGGGACCTGGCCCCGGAGTCGCCGATCGCCGTGACGGCTCAGTCCGAAGTGCCCAAGGTGACACTCGACCTTCCAAAGCTCTACGCACTGGGGGAAGACCACCGACAGGAATTGAGGGCCTCGCTGGCCCGGATCGAGAAGAGCGAGCGGGCCATCGACCTGGCCAGGAAGCAGTACTGGCCGGATCTGACACTCAGTGCGGGCATGATCAATGTGGAGGGTCGGGAGGATCCGGCCGGTCTGTTGGCGCCTCCGCCCGACAACGGCAAGAACGCTTACAACTTTTCGATCGGAATCAACATCCCGATCCATCGGGACAAGTACCGGGCCGGGGTGGTCGAAGCCGCCGAAACGCTGTCCGCCAGCAAGGACCGGTACGTGAACCTACGCAACGAGATGCATTTCGACATTCGGGATCAGGTCCTGCGGCTTCAGACACTCGGAGAGCAGATCGATCTGTACGGAGGCGTTTTGATTCCGCAGGCGGAACAGGCGCTTCGCTCCACGGAGTCGGCCTACCAGACCGGGCAGGTCGGCGCGCTCGATCTGCTCGACAGCGAGCGGGTTCTGCTCCAGACAAGGCTATTGCGCGCACGATACCACGCAGACTATCTCAAATCGCTGGCTCATCTGGAGCGAGCGGTCGGCACGAAATTCCCGAGATAGTCAAGGAACGAAGCCATGAAAAAGGGAATCTTACTGAGTCTCGTGTCCTTCATGATCGGCATCGGCCTGACCGGCATCGTTCTGGTCAACCCCTACCACTGGGGGTGGGCGGACAGCCTTCACCGTTCCGTGCTCGGTCTCGACCACGGACCCGAAGAGGCAGCCTCGGAGTCTGCCGAGGGACAGCTTTGGACCTGCGGGATGCATCCTCAGGTCGTCGAGGATCATCCGGGAACTTGCCCCATCTGCGGAATGGACCTGATTCCGCTGAAAGGCTCGACCGGAGGACAAGCCGTAGAGACTGCAGCCGGTCAGAAAGGAAAAGGCCGGAGCGACGGTGAGCGAAAGATCCTCTACTGGCGCGCGCCGATGGATCCGACCTATACGTCGGACAAGCCGGGGAAATCGCCGATGGGCATGGATCTGGTCCCGGTCTATGCCGACGAAGCCGCCGGAGAGGGGTCGTCCGCCAACACGATCAAGATTGATCCGACCTTCGTCCAGAACATCGGCGTGCAGACGACCCCGGTCAAGCGTCAGGACATCCCTTTCACGATCCGAACGGTCGGAAACGTCACCTACAACGACGAACAAGTCCACTGGGTGAACACGAAATACGACGGCTGGATCGAGAAGGTCTATATCAACTACGTCGGGCAGCCTGTGAAGAAGAGACAGAAGCTCTTCGAGATTTATAGCCCGCAACTGGTCACCACCCAGCAGGAATATCTCGATGCCCTCGACTACGCCGAGAAACTGAGCACGAGCCCCTATCCCGACATCAAAGAACGGGCCCGGTCCCTGCTGGAATCCTCCCGTCAGCGGCTCGCCTACTGGGACATTCCGAACGATCAGATTGCAGAACTGGAGAAGACCCGGAAACTTCTTCGCACCCTGAGCGTCGTCTCGCCGGTGACCGGGATGGTGGTCGAGAAGATGGATCAGGCGCTGGAAGGGATGCACGCGAAAGCCGGCATGAATCTCTACAAGATCGTCGATCTTTCGACGATCTGGGTCGAGGCGGACATCTTCGAGAACCAGATCCCGTGGCTCAAGACAGGTCAGCCTGCAACGCTCGAATTCCCGTATCAGCCAGGCCGTAAATTCCGGGGAAGGATCCGGTACATCTACCCCTATTTCGATGACAAGACGCGCACGATGAGGGTCTCCCTCTCCCTTCCGAACCCGGGGCTCGAGTTCAAGAAGGACATGTATGTCAACGTGACCTTCGACGTGCCCTCCGCTCACAACGTCATCACGGTTCCGGAAGAGGCCGTGATCCACAGCGGCGAGCGCAACGTCATCGTTCTGAGTCGCGGCAACGGGGAGTTCGAGGTCCGGGACGTCACGCTGGGCCTGAACGGCAGCGGCCTCTATGAGGTCAAACAGGGGTTGAAGGAAGGCGAAGAGATCGTCGTATCCTCCCAGTTCCTGATCGACTCGGAAAGCAATCTCAAGGAAGCCATTCGGAAGATGGTGGCGAAGAAGAGCGCCGCGGCGGAGAAACTGGAGAAATCCGAAGACATGCAGGATATGCAACCGGCGACTGAGGATTGATCTTCATGCTCGAGAAAATCATCGACTGGTCCATCAAGAACAAGTTCTTCGTCCTGCTGGCGACGGTCTTCGTGATCCTTTGGGGCGTTTACTCCCTCCAGAATATGCCGTTGGACGCTATTCCGGATCTGTCCGACGTGCAGGTCATCATCTACACGGAGTATCCGGGTCAGGCGCCCCAGGTCGTCGAAGACCAGGTGACTTACCCGATCTCGACCCAGATGCTGGCCGTTCCCTATGCCAAGGCCGTGCGCGGCTACTCCTTCTTCGGTTTCTCGTTCGTCTACATCATTTTCGAGGACGGCACGGACATGTACTGGGCCCGCAGCCGCGTCCTCGAGTACCTGAACTACGTCTCCGGCCGGCTTCCCAAGGGCATCACGCCCACCCTGGGGCCGGATGCGACCGGGGTCGGGTGGGCGTACATGTATGCCCTGAAGTCGAAAACCAGAAACCTGTCGCAGTTGCGCAGCCTCCAGGACTGGTTTCTGAAGTATGAACTGACGTCGGTCGAGGGTGTCTCGGAGGTGGCCAGCGTCGGCGGCTTCGTCAAGCAGTATCAGATCGCGGTCGATCCCAACAAGCTTCGAGCCTACAACATTCCCCTTTCCAAGATCCGGATGGCCGTCCAGCGCAGCAACAACGACGTGGGCGGAAGAGTGCTCGAGATGGCCGAGACCGAGTTCATGATCCGGGGTCTTGGCTACATCAAGAACCCCGAGGACATCAAGGAGATCGTCCTGGGCGTCGACGGATCGGGCGTTCCGATCCTGATGAAGGACGTGGCCACGGTCCAGGTGGGCCCCGACATCCGCCGGGGCATCGCAGAACTGGACGGAGAAGGCGAAACCGTCGGTGGGATCATCGTCGTCCGCTACGGCGCCAATGCCTACGGCGTCATCCAGAGAGTCAAACAGAAGCTCGAAGAGCTGAAGCAGGGCTTGCCGTCGGATGTCGAGATCGTGCCCGTCTACGATCGAACCGCCCTGATCGAGCGTTCGGTCGAGACGCTGCGGGGGAAACTGCTCGAAGAAGGGATCGCCGTCGCGCTCGTGTGCATTCTCTTCCTGCTCCACCTCCGCTCGGCACTGGTCGCCATCATCACCCTCCCCATTGCCGTCTTGATGGCCTTCATCGTCATGCACACTCAGGGGATCAACGCGAACATCATGTCGCTCGGAGGGATTGCCATCGCGATCGGTGCCATGGTGGATGCTGCGATCATCATGATCGAGAATGCCCACAAGCATCTCGAACACGACAAGGGGAAGAAGGATCACTGGCAGATCATCGCGGATTCTGCCAAGGAAGTCGGCCCGACTCTCTTCTTCGCGCTGCTCGTGATCACCGTTTCCTTCGCTCCGGTCTTTACGCTCGAGGCACAGGAAGGACGGATGTTCAAACCGCTGGCCTTTACCAAGACCTACTCCATGGCGGCGGCTTCCGTTCTGGCCGTGACGCTGATCCCGGTCCTGATGGGTTACTGGATCCGGGGAAAGATCCGCTCCGAAGAAAGGAACCCGATCAGCCGCTTCATGATCTGGGTCTACGATCCCATCCTTCACTTCATGCTCCGGTGGAAGTGGACGGTCCTGCTGGTCACGGTGCTGACCCTGGGCTCCATGTACATCCCTTACTCCCGGCTGGGATCGGAGTTCATGCCGCCCCTGTGGGAAGGGGATCTCCTGTACATGCCGACGACGCTTCCCGGCATCTCGATTACCAAAGCCCGGGAACTGCTGCAGCAGACCGACAAGATCATCCGGACCTTCCCGGAGGTCGAACGGGTCTTCGGGAAGATCGGTCGTGCGGACACCGCCACGGACCCGGCGCCCTTGAGCATGATCGAGACAACGATCACGTTGAAACCCGAAGATCAGTGGCGCCCCGGGATGACCTCGAAGAAGCTGATCGCTGAAATGAACGAGGCCATCCAGTTCCCCGGGGTCACCAACGCCTGGACGATGCCGATCAAGACGCGCATCGACATGCTTTCGACGGGGATCAAAACGCCGGTCGGCGTCAAGTTGTCGGGCCCGGAGCTCTCCGTGCTCCAGGATCTCGGCGAGGAGATCGAAGCGGTCGTCCGCAACGTGCCCGGTACGCTCTCGGTCTACTCCGAGCGCGTCATGGGCGGGAACTTCCTCGATTTCGATATCGACCGCAAAGCCCTGGCCCGCTACGGGCTGACGGTCGGCGACGTGCAGGACGTGATCCAGTCCGCCATCGGGGGTATGAACGTGACGACCACGGTCGAAGGCCTGGAACGGTATCCGGTCAATGTCCGCTACAGCCGGGAACTACGGGACAACATCCAGGACCTCGAGAACATCCTCGTCGCGACGCCGATGGGCGCCCAGGTGCCTCTCGGCTACCTCGCGCACATCCAGATCAAGAAGGGGGCGCCGGCCATCAAGACGGAAAACTCGCGGCCCAATGCCTGGATCTACGTCGACATCTCGGATGTGGACGTGGGGACGTATGTCGCCATGGCTCGTCGGGCCGTCGCCGAGCAGGTCGAGATGCCGGCCGGCTACAACATCGTCTGGAGCGGTCAGTACGAATACATGCAGCGCGCCAAGCAGCGGCTCATGTATGTGGTCCCCATGACTCTGATGATCATCTTCGTGATCATCTACCTGAACACCCGGTCGGTGATGGAGACCGTGATCGTGCTGTTTGCCCTTCCCTTCTCCATGGTCGGGACCTTCTGGCTGCTCTACCTGCTGAACTACAATCTGAGCATCGCCGTCTGGGTCGGGATCATCGCTTTGGCAGGTCTGGCGGCGGAGACAGGAGTCGTGATGCTCCTGTACCTGGATGTCGCGTACGAAGAGGCTGTCCGAGACGGACGGATGCGAAGGCGAAAGGAGCTCATCGACGCTATCTTCCAGGGCGCCGTCACCCGTGTGCGGCCCAAGATCATGACGGCGAGCGTGATCCTGGCCGGCTTGATTCCGATCATGTGGAGTCACGGCACGGGTGCCGACGTCATGAAGCGCATCGCCGCCCCCATGGTCGGCGGCATCATCACGTCGGTGATCCTCACCCTCGGCGTCTATCCGGTCATTTACTACCTGTGGAAGGGATGGGAAGTCAAAGATGTGGAAGCAGAAGTGGATGCAACTGAATAGGTTCGTGCTTTTGTCCATCGCGTTGGTGGGGTTCTCGGGCTCCTCGCTCGCCGCCGAGGCACTGCACGTGCGACACGATCATGACCCGTGGGGCAGCTGTACGGGCGAGCTCACGATCGCCTCGGACGGAATCCGGTATCACTCGGACGACAAGGACGAACACAGCCGCGACTGGTCCTGGAACGACATCCAGACCGTCGACCGCCTCTCCGCCGATCGCTTCTCCATCCTGACCTATCAGGACCAGAAGTGGCTGCTCGGTCGCGACCGGCCCTGGGACTTCACCGTCATCGATCCCGAAGCCGGCGGCCTGACCGACCAGCTGTTCACGGTCATCCGCCGGAACGAACCTCGTCCCCTCGTAGATCGCGTTCCGAGGAAGATCGAGGCCGACTACCGGATACCGGTCAAGCACCTGCACACCTTCGGCGGCTGCGAGGGGATCCTCGAGTTCAGCCGGGACTGGATCGTCTACACGACCGACCACAAGGAGGATGCGCGCACCTGGAAGCGCGACAAGGATGTGATGAGCATCTGGTCGACGGGACCCTTCGACCTCGAACTCGAGGTCTACGAAAGGGAGGGGGAGGATCTGCTGCGGACCCGCCGCTACCGCTTCGAGCTGAAACAGCCGCTCGACGAGACGTACTACAATCGACTCAAACGCGAACTCATCCCCACGAGGTGACCCCATGCTCCGACAGTTGATCGCGGGAGCGATCATTCTCACCCTGGCTGCCGGCCTGGCGTACTATTTCTGGCCCGCCCAGGAGCAGCTGTGCCCCGTGTGCCAGAGGCCGATTCACCGGGCGACGTCGTACTACGTCACATTGGGCACCGGGAAGACGGTCGAGCTGTGTTGCCCGCGCTGTGGCCTGCGTTTTCAGCAAAGCGGGGGCGACGTCCGCTCCGTGCGGGTGACGGATTACGTGACGGGAAAGCTCTTGGACCCGGAAGCCGCCGTCTACGTCGAGGGCAGTTCCGTTCATCCCTGCTGCACGCAAGAGGAAATCATGAAGGACCAGGCCGGAATGGAATACGAGCGAACCTGGGACCGGTGCCTTCCGAGCGTGATCGCCTTCGCATCGAGGGACGCCGCCGTGAGATTCCGGGCGGAGCATGGCGGAGAACTGCGCACCCATGCAGAGATCCTTTCGGAGATTCGGCCGGGCGTCTACTAGAGCCGGGGTTCCGCCAGGATTGTGTCCGAGCCGTCTGACTTGTCGGACACCTGCGGCATGAGCTGCACGATCAGAACGCGCGCACAGCGAGTCGTCCGGTCCCGCTCCTCCGTCCGCCTCCGCAAGAGCCTACTACGGCAGGATCTGCCGCCCGCGCCCTCCTGCCGAGATCGATCCACAGTAGGTGATTCACCGTGACCCCCCCCGTGGCGCTCTGACCAAGGGGTCCGTTCGCGCTCTGATTGCCCGCCTGCGGAACCCAATCGAAACATCACGAATCGCAGATCGAAGATCTCCCAGGGGTCCACCTTCTCTTTGTGGAACGCCGATTGCACCTCTTTACCCATGTGACCATAGACGGTCAGCTCGAAAATGACAACGGCGCTTTCACAGAAAGGAATAGCAAATGAGTAAGAAAACACGAATCTTCACCGCTTTGGCCGGAATCTTCCTGCTGAGCGTGGTCTTTGCACTTGCCCAGG
Source organism: uncultured Acidobacteriota bacterium (assembly GCA_963823995.1). Classification (GTDB taxonomy): domain Bacteria; phylum Acidobacteriota; class UBA6911; order RPQK01; family JAPXNP01; genus JARRKC01. Next base: position 941,001 of record CAWGNQ010000004.1, on the reverse strand, counting down.
GCGGCATGATGGGGAGTGGCCAGTCAGGGATGATGAACGGCACCCAGAATGCCACAACGAACAACAACGACAACAACTGGTATCAGCAGATGATGCAGCAGCGTGAACAGCTGCAGTCCAGGATCCAGACAACCGACAACCAGCTGGCCGACGAGCTCCGGCAGCTGCAATCTGCCAAGACCGCCGACCGGAAGATCCAGATCCTGCAGACCATGCTGACGAATCTGATCGACGAGAGAAGCTACGTCCACGACCAGGTGCTCCCGATGATGATGAACGGCGGCATGATGGGCAACCGAATGATGTACGGCAACGGATCGATGCAGAACGGCCAGGGCATGCATTCCGGTCAAATGGGGATGCAGAACGGCCGCTCCGGCATGATGAACGGCACCCGGAACGGCTCGAACAGCGGCAACAACTGGTACCGGCAGATGATGCAGCAGCGACAGAATATCGAGTCTCACGTTCAGAAGACGGACGAACAGCTTACCGGCGAGCTTCAGAAGCTGCAGACCGCCAAGACCGACGACCAGAAAGTTCAGATCATGCAGAACATGCTCACGAACCTGATCACCGACAGAAAGTACGTGCACGACCAAATGGTCCCGATGATGATGTACGGCGGCGGAATGATGAACGGCGGAATGATGTACGGAATGATGAACGGTGGAATGATGCCGTACGGTTACGGGATGCATTCGCGGCACATGCAGGGGAGTTCCGGCACGCAATCCTCGAACGGCTCCTCCTCACAGAGCGCCGACACCCCCGACTCCGGCGGTACGCCGAACGATCGCTAAGCAGAACCGACACAACCGCAAAATATGATGATGGGCTCCGCTGAGACCATCCTGGATTTGCAGGATCGGCTCTCAGCGGAGTTCACGGTCAACCGGTTTTACCAGCAGCACCATCGAATCGATCTGTTCCAGTTCAACCCGGTCATCGATCTGAAGTGACTCTCCACGCACGCTTCTGGCTTTCCAGACCTCTCCTTCGCAGAACACCGTCCCCGAAGCCCCCGCCTCGGCCCCGGTGTGGGTCAATGAATCCTTCGGAAATCGAGACCGACTGGCCGTCCTCAACGGAATCCCAACAGGAGGAACGGGTCAGACGCTTTACGCGCCGCAGGCTGCTATCGGAAGTCAGATTGAAACGATGATCGCCGTCGTGAATCCGACCGGACGGAAGGCGAACCTTCAGCTCTCACTGTTCAATGCAGATGGTCAACTCCAGAAGGTGCAGCCGGTTACACTGGCCGAGGGACAGCGGGTTTCGGGCTCCGTCGACGAGCTCTTCGGCCTCAATTCGAACACCACATTCACGGGTTGGCTGCGAGTGGATTCCGATGTCGATGGAATCGTCGGAGCAGCCGTCTTCCGGGGAAGCGACCCGGACTACCAGGCAGCCCTGCCGTTGCAGGATGCTCCTGCGACGGAGTTGGTGTTTCCTCACGTCGCGCAGCTCGCAGGGTTCTTCACCGGAATCGCCGTCCTGAATCCGACCGCAGCGCCAACGCAAGTTGACCTCCAGGTCTTCGATGAAAAAGGAGGTCTCACTGGTCAGGGAACGATCGATCTTGAACCGGGAGCGCGAGAGGCGAAGCTCGTGAACGAGTTCATCGGAGGCCTTGAGCAGGCGGGTGGCTACATCAGGTTGAGCGCCTCGGACGCCGTCTTTGCCTATGCGCTGTTCGGCACTAATTCCCTGTCATGCCTGGCGGCGATACCAGGGATGCATTAGAAAACCGTGCCGCTTCAGACCGATCAATTTCGAGGGGGCACGCCCAGCCTGAGGCGGAGATGGCTCGCGTTGAAGATGTCGGCCAGTGAAGTGAGCAGCATTTCAGCAAGGAGGGAGACAATGTCCGTCAGCGTTGACTCAGCGAAATCGGCTGTGGGTGTCGAGTGTCCGAATTGCCACGCCTCTGTTCCGGCTCACCTCAAGTGGTGCCCAGAGTGCAAGAGGACACTTCCGGAAGAGCTCGTCGCCAGCGAGACTTCGATTGTGGCTGGTCGAAGCACAGCGCGCCAGCTCTCGCTTGTCGGGGCTCTGGGGATGTTGATCTGCTTCCTCCTGCCTTGGATCTCGGTGAATTGCGGCGCCGGCGTCAGGTCGCAGCCGTCCGGCTACGACCTCGCCAGAGCCGAGCCTCTTCTCTGGCTTGTTCCTTTGACCGCACTTCTGGTTCTCACGCTGTTCGCCACCCGGAGTGTACACCTCGGCCGAGTAAGCATACTTTCAGGTGCCACGGCACTGGCCGCCATGGTTATAGAGGCGATGCGCTTCTTTCGGCCGACGAATGATCCCTTCGGACTCCAAAGGGCGATTGCTCAGAGTGCCTCGGCGCAGGTTGGGGGTCTTTTGACTCTGGTCTTCATTGCTATCCTCATCGTGTCAGGGGTGCAGGTGGCCAGCCGTGCGACGGGACGTGGGTGGGCGGCCAGTAAGGCTGCGAACCGAGAGGAGGTTTCGTCAACGAACTCCAAGACGAACCTGATCTTTATCTTGCTGCTCGGGGCGGGAGTGGTCATCACCTGGACGATTGCACAACTTCTGAGACCGCTTTTGTGAGGCACCGACCGGAATTGCGGGTTTTCAATTGGTTAGCATGCAGGGAATGAGAACGGGCTTTCCAGAAGGCAAGGTGCTCAGCAACCGGATTCGCACCGAGGGCCTGATTTCCAATCTCGTCTGTTTGTGTCTACCGAACCAGTCAAGGGGCTTTCGGCCGCCGTCCTTTCGGTGGACTCGGTTTCGTCCTGCTCTGAGTTTACTGCCGGATTGGCACACGCCGGGAATCTGATTCACACTTGGAGTTGAAGCTATTGCACCGATCACGAACTTGGATGCTGCCTTGTACGCAGTGGAACTCCTGGAACTTGAATGCCCTTCCGGCTGCAATTTCGCTGAACGAGAGGCAGGATCATTTCGCATCCGTGGGCGATTCGACCGCGGGAGCTGCAACTGTGGGACGACTCCGGTCGGTCTGCTTCTACACCGAAGCAATGCCTCATGAATGTGGTTCAGTCCAGGGCTGGGTCTGAGCGGTGATTCCGTGGCACCTTCGGATTCCGGCGACTCTTGACTGCGTCGACTCTGTCCGAGCTTCCGTTCGCTTCGTCGATATCGTCTTCGCGGCTGTCAACGGCTGATGGAGCCGTATGATCCCCTCGTGCCAAGCTGCGATGACAGGTCTGCAACGGGGTCGTCGATCTGTTCGTGAAAGGACCAAGCGTGGGACCGAGATAGCGTCAATCGATCCAAGAGTTTCGGAAGAGCTAAACATGATGGCTTCGTAAAAAGTCACATTCTTATAAGTCGTTGATAACATGGAAGAAAGTGATGTTGGTGGGGGCGGGGGATGTCAGGGTCGTGTGTTACTTTCTCCTGTAGAATCAACGATTTATCGGGAGAATGGATGCTTCACGCCAAAGATCACAAAGCGGGCTACTTGTTCGACCCCTTCGGCTACCTGGGCACGAAGCGACTCCAGCGATTGCGGGAGTCGTGGCCGGGTTTGTTTCGGAAGGAGATTCTGCCGGTGCTGCCGGTCGAGAAACTGATGGAGGACTACAACCCGAGCCAGGGGCGACCCACCAAGGAACTGTACGCGACCCTGGGAGCGGTGCTGCTGCAGCAGATGCAGGATCTGACCGACGAGGAAACGATCGACCGCTTTGCGTTCGATCTGCAGTGGCACTACGCGCTGGACATTACCGAGGAGTCGGACCAGGCCGCCTATCTGTGTGCGAAGACGTTGTGGACGATGCGAACGAAGGTGATGCGGGAGGGGACGGCCGCGGAGTTGTTCGATCGGGTGACGGACAAGTTGAAAGAGGTCTGTGAGGTCGATACGGACCGGCAGCGACTGGACTCGACGCAGATCTTCTCGAATATGCGGTATCTGGGGCGGCTGCGTCTGATCGCGCAGACGAGCCGCAAGTTCCTGAAGAACCTGAAGCGAAAACACCCGAAGCGGTTCGAGGCGCTGTCCGAAGAAGTCCGGGAACGCTATCTGCCGCAGCGGGGACAGGGCGTCTTCGCGCTGGTCAAGCCGTCGGAGTCGGAGCAGACCCTGCGGACGCTGGCCGAGGACCTGTTCGATCTGATCGAACGGTTTGGCAAGGATCAAGAGATTACGGGGATGCACAGCTACCAGTTGCTGGTGCGGGTCTTCTCGGAGCAGTGCCGGGTGGAGGAGGATGGCGAAACGGGGGCGCCACGGATTGCGGTGAAGGCGAATAAAGAGATTTCGGGCGACTCGCTGCAGAATCCGTCGGATCCGGATGCGACCTACGGGCACAAGGGGAAAGGCTACCAGGCGCAGGTCATGGAGACGTATACGGAGCGGGAGGAGGAGGAGGAGGAGGACGAAGCCGAGCCGGCGCTGAACCTGATCACCTATGTGGAAGTCGAAGGGGCACATAAGAACGACAGTCAGTCGCTGATCCCGGCCCTGGAGAAGAGCCGAAAGGAAGGGCGCTCGCCCAAGCAGGTGCTGGCCGACAGCGCCTACGGCAGCGACGACAACTGCACGAAGAGCCGACAAAAGGGGGTGGAGCTGATTGCTCCGGTCCTCTCCGGAAAGCCCGCCCCGCCGGTCGGGTTGGCCGACTTCGACTATGACGAACGGCATCGAGTACGGAGGTGTCCGCAGGGACACGCCCCGAATAGAACGCGGCTGAACAAGCAGCGGCACAGCGCACGGTTCGAGACCGCAGTCTGCGAAGCCTGCCCGCTGCGGGAGGCGTGTCCGGTCGAGCCGGGAGGTCGCGGCCATTATCTTCGCTACACCAACAAGGAACTGCGACTGGAGAAGCGGAAAGCCCATCAGGAGACGGCAGCGTTTCGAGACCGCTACCGCTTTCGATCCGGCTGTGAGGCGACGATGTCGGAGCTGGACCGTAGGACGGGAATCAAGCACCTACGGGTGCGAGGCATGTCTGCGGTTCGCCTGTGTGTGTTCTTGAAGGCGGCCGGACTGAACATCCTGAGGGCCAGTCGGCTCCGAGGTCGTTCGATGAAACCGAAAAGGGGTCCCAACCGGCCGATTCAGGTGCTTCAGAGGCTTCTCGACTCCGTCCGGATGGGGCTGCGACGGTTCCGGATGGACATTTTCGGCCGATATGGCCGCTTAACGGCCGAGCCGCGGCTCAGCCTGCGATTCGGCGCCGGTTTGGCCGCCTGACTTATTACGAGGCCATCAAACATTCCTTTTGAGTTTTCTCTCCTCGGACGCTCTTGATAGGTAGAAGGGAAGAACCTCGGTCTCCTGCTTCGTTTTATTCGGTTTGTGCCGGGTGGCTTTGGCGGCCACGGCGGCGCTGTGGTGTGGCCTTGGCCTGGCCATGGGTGTGACTGGGTTCTCTGCCCTTCGGGGAGTTTGGCAGTGAGTCCTTTTGCATCGACGTTTCGGATTGCGCCGGATTGGTTCTTGATTGGCGGCGCGTGCCAGGCAGTGTCTTGTTCGCGGCCTTTCGGCTCGCGTCTGCCCGCGGGCTGTACTTGCTCGTCTTCACGCCCTCTCTGCTCGCACGTCGGCTCCCTTTCGCCGCTTTCTTTCTATCCGATCACAGGAGGGTTCGAATGGGATTCAAGCAGGGGGTTTTCGGCTGCATCGTTGCGGCCTGTTGTGTTGCGTTGAGCGGGATCTACGCCCAGGTGCCGACCGGCGGGAATCGTTGGGGTGGTGAGAGATGCCTCGGGTGGCGTCGTTCAGCGGGCGAAGGTCGGGGTGCGGAGTCGGGCGACGGGGATGGTTCGGAGTTCCATCACCGAAGAATCGGGGGTCTATCGGATCAGTGTGCTGCCCGCCGGCGAGTATGATGTGACGGCCGAGGCCGAGGGGTTTCAGAAGCTCGTGCGACAGGTCGTCGTCCTCGTCGGCAGCACGGCAACTGTGGAGCTTCGAGCTCTCAGTGGGTGTCCTGCAGCAGACCGTGGAGGCCACCGGCGCCGCTCCCCAGATGAGCCTTGAGAAGTACGGCGTCGACGGCGTCGTGTCTCGCTTCGAGATCGAGAACCTTCCTCTCAACGGGCGAGAGTTTCTCCAGCTCTCCGTGCTCGAGCCGGGAGTCACGGCCGCTCCGTCGGCCGGGTTCTTCAGCCGCCAGTTCGATGTCTCCATCCTCGGTGGGTCTCCCGACGCGACGCGGGTGACGATGGACGGCGGGCCGATCTACAACGCCCTGAACGGAGGCGTTCCTCAGAACTTCTCCCAGGAGGTCGTCCAGGAGTTCCAGCTCTCGAGCGCCAACTTCGACCTGTCGACGGGGCTGACGGATACGGGCGCCATCAACGTCATCACGCGCTCCGGAGGCAACCGGTATCACGGCAGCGGGTTCTTCTTCTTTCGCGACCACAACCTGGCGGCCTATCCGGCTCTCGAGCGCGATCCGGCCAATCCGGATCCCTTCTTCGCCCGCCGGCAGGTAGGCTTCTCCGTGGGCGGCCCGATCCGACGGGATCGGCTGTTCTTCTTCACCAGCTTCGAGAACAACAACCAGGACGGCGTCGTGAGCGTCCAGCCGGCATCGTCGGCTTTCTCGAACCTGGGCGGGATCTTCCCGAGCCCCTTCAACAGCACCCAGGCCAGCGCGCGACTGGACTGGCTGGCGAGCGACCGCCACAGCCTCTTCTTCCGCTACTCCCACGATCAGAACGACGGCTTCGCTCCGCCTACCGGTGCCGGGCGCCTTCCTTCCAACTGGGCGGACACCAGCAACTGGTCCGATCAGGCCGTGGCCTCGCTCATCTCGACCTTCACGAACGCGCTGGTCAACGAGTTCCGCTTCTCCTACTGGTACTGGCACACGCGAAACCTGCCTCCTTCGTCCGCCACTTGTCCGCCGCCCTGCCTGGGACTGGGACTGCCCGAGATCGGCATCCTGGGCACCGACTTCACGATCGGCAACGATCAGCTGACGCCCGAAGGAGGCGATTTCCGCCGCTACCACACCTTCGACAACGTAGCCTGGGCCAGGGGGAGCCACCAGTTCGATTTCGGATTCGACTGGCAATACGATCGCGGCGGCGGATTCTCTTCGTTCCTGGAACCGGCCTCCACGCTCCTCTACTCGCCGGAAGCTCGTCCAGCTCTACAATGCGAACCCGACGCTCCCGCCGGCGTTACAGATCCCTCTGCCGACGTCCTTCGATACGGTGGACGACATTCTGCAGCTCCCGTTGGTCGGTTTCTCGACCGGCATCGGCGATCCCAGTCTGCCCCCGGCCTATCACTTCGCCGAAGCACGCGGCAACCATATCTGGCGGTTCTACTTTCAGGACCGCTGGAGCTTGAAACCACGCTTCACCCTGAGCTACGGCCTGGCCTACTCCTTTCAGACGAACGGTGTGAACGGCGATCTGAGCAAGCCGGACTACCTGGTGCCGCTCCTCGGCACCCAGGGGCTCGCGCCCACCCGGCGGGATCTGAACAACTTCGCCCCGGCTCTGGGCCTGGCCTGGAGTGTCTCCGAGGACAACAAGACGGTCGTCCGAGCCGGCTTCGGCATCTACTACGCGCAGCCGCTGGCGATCGACCGGCTGCTGGAGCGCTCCGTGATCGGACCGCAGGGTACCGGCCGGTTCCCCGTCAGCGGCTCGCTCATCCCCAATCCGATTCCGGGGATCCCCGGCGTGCCCCTCGGACATCCCCTGAACTTCCCGAACGGACCGACCCACTTCACGGGCGGGGCGCTGGCCTACATCCTCCCTCCCCTGCGTTCCTATCTCGAGCAGCTGCTGGGAGACCCCGCAGAACACCGATCTGTCGGTCCGAAACATCGACGCCTTCAAACAGGGCAGCGGACTGTTGGCCCATGACTTCACCTCGGAGTATGCGGAGCATCTCACGGTCGGAGTCCAGCGCCAGCTCTCGTCGTCGTTCGTCGTATCGGCCGATTTCGTGCTGCGCCGGTTCGTTCACCAGAACATGGGGGACATCGATCTGAATCGGTGGAACAGCGTGGACGGTCCGGTGATCCGCCCCTGTCTTCCGCAGGAGATCACGGATCCCCAGGCGCAGTGTTCGACCGGACCGATCGGCGTCCAGGTCAGCGGCGGACGATCCAGGTATGTGGGGCTCCTGACTCGGCTCACCCGTCGATGGTCGAGCGGCTTACAGCTCCAGGCTTCCTACGCGCTGTCGAGCAGCAAGGGCTTCAACGGGATCATCGACAACCACGACTGGTTTGCGAGCTACGGTCCCGATCCGCGGGACCGCCGCCATGTGCTGAACGTCTCCGGAATCGTCGACCTCCCCTGGGGACTCCGGGGCTCGGTGATTTCGACGTATGCCAGCAAGCCCCCGTTCAGAGCCCAACTCTTCGGTCTGGATCTGAATGGGGACGGGACCAGCGACGATCCGCTGCCGGGCCTTGGCTGGAACGAGCTGAATCGTGGCCAGAATGCGAGCGACCTGGTTCGGCTCGTCAACAGCTTCAACGAGACCCTGGCCGGGGGCACGACGCCTCTCGGCCAGCCGATCCCGCAGATCGTCCTCCCCTCGAGCTTCGAGTTCGGGGACTCCCTCTACTCGCTGGATCTGAGGCTCAGCAAACGCTTCGCGATCGACGAGCGCTGGCAGTTCGAGCTGATGGGCGAGGTCTTCAACGTGCTCAACGTCGCCAACCTCTCCGGCTACGGCGTCAATCTGCTGCAGCCGGAGGCCTTCGGACAGCCCTCGAGCCGGGTCAATCAGGTCTTCGGCTCCGGCGGGCCGCGGGCCTTTCAGCTGGGAGCTCGCGTCAGCTTCTAGTGAGGTACGTGGGCCGATGAGCATCATGGAATACAAAATTCCGGAAACACACCCAGGAGAAGAGCCGGGAGAGGCGGATCCAGTATCTGGGGAGCCTCGAGCCGCTGGAATCGCTCCAACACGATCGGCTCGACGGGATCTCCTGGCTCGACAACGAACTCCTGCTCGAAGAACTCACGAGCTACATGGACGAGAAGACGAGGCGGCTGTTCGTCCTGAGAGTCCTCGGCTATTCATGGGCCGAGATCGGCCTCAAGTCCGGAATCACCGCCCACAACGCCGAAGTCCAGTTCAGTTACGGCGTGAAGAAAGCCCGAAAGGCCCTGTTGCGGAATCGGCCCTCAGATCGGCCGGAAAGCGAAAGCGGAAGGGAAGGCTGAAGGAAATGTCACACTCAACACTCACTGACGAGACGCTCTCCGCAGAAGAGGAGCGAAGACTCCTGAAAGCCGCGAGAAACTGTTCCGATCCCGCTTCCCGAATCCCGACAGAATCGGCTGCCCCGGGCCCGAAGTCCTGAGAACGATGGCCTCCCGGAAGCCCTCGTCAATCCCAGACGACTTCCTCGATCACCTCACCCAATGCTCCCCCTGCTTCGCTGAATACAACCGGCACCTCGCCCGAGTCCGGAGGATGCGCCGACTCCGCGCAATAGCCGCCTGCGTCGGCCTCATTGCTTTGGTCGGGCTTGCAGTCTGGTTCGCACCCAGCATTCTGAATCCCGGCAAGGACAACTCGACTATCGCGGAACGCCCCTCAAAACCGACACAAACGGTCGCAGTCCTGGACCTCAGGAATGCGTCCCAGGCTAGGGGCGGAACACAACCAACACCGGCGGAACCTCGCCTGAGCGTGGCACGTACCGCCACAACCGTCCAGATCTACCTCCCGATCGGCAGCGAAGAAGGTGAGTACGAAGTTGGTCTGTTTCGCACGGAGAACGAGTCTGTGGCCACCGGACAAGGGACCGCAGAGTTGAGCAAGCACGATGTGATCCTGGGAGTCGACCTAGACCTGTCGGGTGTGCATCCGGGCGAATACCTTCTAGGAATCCGTCGTCCCAATTTCGCTTGGCGGTACCAGATAATCGACGTCGACGAATAGTGATGAGGCTCATCTCGACACGTTCCGCCATCGGGCTCCACCCCAAACAATCAAACGGGCGCACCCTTAGCTGGATAAACTCTCTAACGATCAGCATCAGCGGCGGCGGGTAGCGCCGTCCGATGCATGCTGTTAGGCAATCTATTACGGAACTTACACCTCGAGCATTTACATAAGCCCCATTTGCCTCATAAGCGTCAGCTGGTCCGATACGGTCCATTGCTCGGCAATCACTCCGTTTTCAATTCGGTGAACCGCTATCTCTGGCCTAGATAATTTCTTGCCTGTCGGTTGAAGCCCGTTCATCTCTCCCGTGAATGTGCCGCTGGAAATAAAATGGGTGACGACAAGGTTACCCTCGGCCACGATATGAACGACATCCTCCATCATATCAGGAAAAGCCGCCCGAGCTTCAGCGACCATCTTTTTGAGTCCTTCCCTGTCAGTATCTTCCCCATATGCCCAGTGGGCGATGTACTCCTCCGAGTATATCTCTTCAACCACATCTAGGCTTCCGCTGCTCCATACTTCCTTGTGAGCGCGAAGGACCAGGGCCTTATTCGCTTCGAGCAAATCGTTCTCAGCTTTCAGCCTGGACAGTTCATTTTGAGCTTGCTGGTCTCCACAACCGGCCGTACTAAGACATAAGGCAACCAAACAAAATATTATGGTCGTCGTTTTCATTTTCTCCTATCTCCCTTGAGTGAGCGTTCGCTTTCCGTACCCTATTTGTAAACTTTGGCGTTACTTTGAAATCAGGTTTAATTAATAATACCGTTCCCATTTCTGGAGGTTGCAGCTGATCAGCGCAATAATTAGACTCATCGAAATTGCCTAACGCTCAGCATCAGCGGCGGCGCGCAGCGCCGTCCGCTGCATGCTGTTATGCGGCTGTTCGCGAAGACGGGAGCCGAGCACTCGCCTACATGAACTCACTCTTGTCCAAATTACGAAATCAGGATTGAGCGGCTGAGCCGCTCCTCGTACGATTGGGTTGTCTAGTCGCGATCCAATCGGAAGGGAGAGCTCAGCCGTGAATCGATTTTGCAGCATCTTCAGCCAACTTCTCCAGCTTTTTCCGCGTCTCGAGTTCCAGGAACTGGTCCGAGAGACGAAAGCCGAGCGCCACGCGCGGGGCTTTGCCTGCTGGACCCAGTTCGTCTCCATGCTGTTCTGCCAACTGGGTCGTGCCCAGAGCCTGCGGGAAATCTGCGGCGGGCTGGCCAGCTGCGAAGGGAAACTGAGCCACCTCGGCATCCGGATCCCGAAGCGCTCCACCCTGGCTTATGCCAACGAACACCGTCCCTGGGAGCTGTATGAGCAGGTGTTCCATCGGCTGCTCGATCGGTGCCGGACGTTGACCGTGGGACGCCGCCGCAAGCCGTTCCGCTTCAAGAACCCGCTGGTCAGCCTGGACGCCAGTGTCATCGATTTGTGCGCGTCGGTCTTTGATTGGGCCCGGTTCCGCCGCACAAAAGGAGCAGTCAAGCTCCACCTCCTTCTGGATCATGACGGCTACCTGCCGAAGTTCGCCCTGATCACCGAAGGCGCCGTCTCCGATCTGACGGCCGGCAGGAAGCTGCACTTCGAATCGGGGACCATCGTCGTCTTCGATCGGGGCTATACGGACTATGACTGGTATGCGGACCTGACCGAACAAGCAGTGTTCTTCGTCACCCGGCTGAAAGACAACGCCAACTACGGCGTCATCAAGCAGCGCCCGGTGCCCGAGGGCTCCCCCATCGTCTCCGATCAGATCATTCACCTCTACGGCCTCCTGCACAAGGGACGACCCTGTCGCTTTCGCCTCGTCGAGATCAACGACCCCGTCCAGGGGCGCCTGCAGTTCCTGACCAATCTGTTCAAACTGGTCCCGGCGACCATCGCGGCCATCTACAAGGAACGCTGGCAGATCGAGCTGATGTTCAAGGCCCTCAAGCAGAACCTCAAGATCAAGACCTTCGTCGGCACCAGCCCGAACGCTCTGAAGTCTCAAATTTGGACAGCACTGATCGCCATGTTGATCCTGCGTTATCTGCAACTGAAGTCCGCCTTCGACTGGTCCCTGTCCAATCTGGCGGCGTTGCTGCGCATGAACCTGTTCGTACATCGAGACTTATGGGCCTGGCTGAATGAACCGTTCAAGTCCCCGCCTGAGTTGCCGGAAGCCGCTCAGGCGGTCCTCCCTTTCGCCTAATCTGGACAGCAAAATCGGAGGCCTGGACATGGACAACGAGAAAATCGAGTCGGAAAGCCAGTCAGGACGCGGGACCGCTTCTCAAATCTCCGCTAATTTGGACAGCAGTGACATGAACTTCCGTCGCCGGAACGCCTTCACGTCTGCGGCCGTGAGTTCAAACCACTCTCCGTTCTTTCTCTTGCCTTCGAACCTGCGATGCCAGTATGACTCGATTCCCGACGGATCATCCGTCGCGATCGTGTGGATGGTCTGGGCGGGCTCCGGGAGCTGGATCGCGAGTTCCCGTTCGCGCCGCACGAGGGAGTTGGTTCTACCGATCTTGAAGTAGCGACCCGACTTGATCAGGTACACGTACCCGGGTTCAGACTCAGCCTCATCAGGTTCTTCTTCGCTCGCAGTCTCGTATTGAGGTAGATGTGGCTCGCAGATCTCTGCCACGTCTTGGTAATCAGCTCGCTGGACGCAGAACGCATGAGTCCGAGCGACACGCTCCTGCTTGGAACCCAAGCGAGTGAAGACGTTGTGGCTGGGGAAGTCAGGTGAGTTTCGAGACTTCAACCTGACCTCAGGCGAAGTAGGGATGTGCCCCAACTCCCGAATCAGCTCAGCGTAGTGGACGAAAAGCTCTTCGTCCGGGAAGGCGTCCTGCATCTGGTTCGGCTCGAGACCGGCCTCCTGGACTGCATCGTTCCACCGCGCCCAGTACTTGCCGGACCAATCCGACTCTCTGATCCCGGTCGCTTCGAGGAATCGTTGGCGGCCGAGGGGTTTGCCGCCGTTCTCCGCGGCAGTCCTTCTGATCTCGTCAAGAATGCGTTGCTTCTTCATTCTCGGTGCTCGAAGCCGCATAACGTGCTCTTCACCGGCTGAGGTACGAAGTCCGGTGCAAGAGGCTTGTTGGGTTACATCTTTCGTAAATTGGTGCATTGTCTGAACATATTTTTGCATTCGATCTTGAAGTTAGACCTCGCTTCCATTTCCTCATTTTTATTCAACCTGTCAGCGTCGGTAACATACAATGTCATTAGTCGAAGCGTATCTTTCAGCTTTTGGAATTGATTGAGATATTTCTGCTCAAGGTAGCCCTTTACTAGATAAACATTGTCGTGATTTATTGAATATATTCTATCAAGTTCCTGCAGTATTGATTTCTTTTTCGAAGATCGGATAAGAATTTTTTCGAGAATAAATTCCTTTTCTTGCACCTCATGATATTTCCAAAGATCATAACTTTCCCGAGTGGATTCATCCAGAGGTGAATGCCCCCACATCATGAAACTACCTGACTGAAGCCTCATTCTTGGGTTCACCACATTGGTGCTCACAAAAGATAAAGCCTGATTTTCCATTGCGTGTTCATTGTATGCAGCAAACATTGGGTAGTCATCTTGATTGCATACAAATACCGCACCGTCCTTCTCCATATTGTCTATATCATCGCATTCGAAATATAGTGCAATTAGAATATCGCTGGTCCAATCAAGCAGTCTAGTGGGTACCGTGTAGTGTTGGGAAATCATCAACCATTCAAGTTCAAATGCAGTGTGTGTCAGTGGCGGACATGGCTTTGGTGGCCTATGGTCGAGTAAAAACTTTTCGTACTGTACCGTTTGGTAGCGCTGAAAATTGCTAAAGCGATATATTGAGGACTGAACTTGCCAACCAAAATCCGCCTGGCCTCTGAAACGTAGGTTGCTCTGATTGAGAGATAGCCCGTACAGATATGATAGAGCTTCGGCCGTGCTATTGATTTCCATCGCTACTCACTCTTGTCCAAATTAGGAAATCAGGATTGAGCGGCTGAGCCGCTCCTCGTACGATTGGGTTGTCTAGTCGCGATCCAATCGGAAGGGAGAGCTCAGCCGTGAATCGATTTTGCAGCATCTTCAGCCAAATTCTCCAGCTTTTTCCGCGTCTCGAGTTCCAGGAACTGGTCCGAGAGACCAAAGCCGAGCGTCACGCCCGAGGCTTCGCCTGTTGGACCCAGTTCGTCTCCATGCTGTTCTGTCAACTGGGTCGTGCCCAGAGCCTGCGGGAAATATGCGGCGGTCTGGCCAGTTGCGAAGGGAAACTCAGCCATCTCGGCATGCGGGTTCCCAAGCGCTCGACGCTGGCTTATGCCAACGAACACCGTCCCTGGGAGCTGTATGAACAGCTGTTCCATCGGCTGCTCGACCGGTGCCGCACGTTGACCGTGGGGCGCCGCCGCAAGCCGTTCCGCTTCAAGAACCCGCTGGTCAGCCTGGACGCCAGCGTGATCGATTTGTGCGCCTCGGTCTTTGATTGGGCCCAGTTCCGCCGCACGAAAGGAGCAGTGAAACTCCACCTCCTTTTGGATCACGCTTCAAGGCCCTCAAGCAGAACCTGAAGATCAAGACCTTCGTCGGCACCAGTCCCAACGCTCTGAAGTCTCAAATTTGGACAGCACTGATCGCCATGCTGATCCTGCGCTATCTGCAACTGAAGTCTGGCTTCGACTGGTCCCTGTCCAATCTGGCGGCGTTGCCGCGCATGAACCTGTTCGTGCATCGGGACTTATGGGCCTGGCTGAACGAGCCATTCAAGTCCCCGCCCGAGTTGCCGGAAGCCGCTCAGGAGGCTCTCAGGTTCGCCTAATTCGGACAGCAGAATCGGAGGCCTGGCTGTGGACAACGAGACAAGCGAGTCGGGAACCCAGTCAGGCCGCGCGGGCCGTTATCAAATCTCAGCTAACTTGGACAGCACTCGGACGAGACCAGGGTTAGGTTGCGAATCACCGGGCTGAAGATACGTCCATCCCTGCCTCGGCGAGCAGCAAGTCAAACTGAGACTTTTAGTCCTAGGTCGCATCTGTAAGGATTAGCTTCGACGACAAACTTCATCCTTTGAGGAGGTTTATCGCAATGGCCCAAACGATCAGCAACAATCTCTCGACCAAATTTCTGGTGCCTTACGTTATCGCGCTGAAGGAGGGAGCCAACATTGAAACCGGCTGGGAGTCTGCTTTTGGCCTCTACAATCCCAGCTCCCAAGCCCAGAATTACGTCTTCAAGTATTTTGGTGACTCGGGAACCCTGATCACCCAAGCCACCTCCGGCGCAGGGGGCACGTCAGTTCCGTCGAAAAAGAACCTCTTTGAAACTCCTGAGACCATGGCCGCCTCCGCTTTCTACACTTTTACCGGAAACAAGAGCGTGCTTACCACAAGAAGTTTCATCGGTTATGCCACGGTGGAGCATCAGGGCCTGAACCAGCCGTTTTATCTCACTTCCTGGATAGCCCGGGGCGGAGCCGACCTTTCAGCCAACCTGAGCTTCGGCTTCAACCGGGCCAGCTGGCAGGTCCCGGCCATTCCCATCTCAGTCTACACCGGAAAGACCACCAGCAAGATCATCTTTCCAGGCCTCAACCTGACTCCCAGAACGGTCGACAACGACTGTCCTCAGCCTTCGGTGACCGGTACGCCGAACGGTTGGAACATCGGAGTCAGCCTAGTCAATCTCGGGACCTCCAGCGTTACGGTGAAGCTCTCGTTTGTGCCCGACGGCTCGGCAACGCCGGTCACGAGCAGTCAGTCTCATACTATTGCCGCCGGGCAGAGAATCGGCATCGTCGCCGCCAACGACCTGCCTAACAACCTGGGGAAAGGTGTCTTGATTGCTACGGTCACCAGCGGATCGGCTCCGGTGCTGGGATTCGCCTCTCAAAGCGATGACCGATTCCAGTTTCTCGGATACGGGGTGACCGGGCAGGTGGTGTTTAATGAAGGTGCCGGCTCAACCCCTTCCATCATTACCAATCTGAGCAGCGAGTTCATTGTTTCCTACGCGGCCAGAGCGGGCAACACACCGCCGAGAAACGGCTACGACACCGGCATCAGCGTCTTCAATCCGCAGAGCAGCCAAATCACCGTCACCTTCACGTTTTTTCGCGAAAACGGTTCCGTGGCTAGCACGCCGTCTTTTGCCGTGGCGGCCAACGGCGCCCTCTACAAACGCATGAACGACTTTCCCATAGCCGACGGCTTTCTGGGATGGGTCCGGGTGAGCGCCGCCAGTCCTTTCTACTGCAGCGCTCACGCGGTGCGTGGGGGGTTCGATTCGCAACTCTTCGGCTGGCAGAGCTTCGGATTCGACATCCCGGCTGTTCCTTCTTCCACTGTGGCATCTGCTTCCGGCTTGACTTTCACTGCGCTCGACAATAGTCCGGGGGAAGCGGCCGAAGATGCGCCAAAATGTCCTCCAATTCCGCCAAACCCCGAGGATACGAGTCCACACGATAACGGTTTTGATCAGGGTGTACGCGTTACGAATATCGATACAGCAGCTCTGAAATTCCGTTTGGCCTTTCAGCCAAGGTTTGCTGGCACTTCGAGCAAGACCAGCAAGCGAGTCAGTACCGCGGCGCTGCACACGCTGAGCCCGATCCAAAGTACGGGCATTGTCGTATCCAGCGAAACCTTCAGCAACCCCGACAATCTGGATCCAAACAATCTGACGGACGGGATGCTGATCGTGGAGGTGTTGGACCTGAGCACCGAGGCCCCCGCAGCCCGCAAGGTACTGGGAGTCGTCGTTCAGAGCGATAAGTTCTTCCTGTGGTTCAGCTATTCGGTGGGTAGCCAGCAAACGTCCGCTTTGCCTTGACAGCTAATCAAGGTGGGCAGTTGGAGGGCAGCCATGTTTCAAACAAGTAGGTACAGGGTATTTCGTCGTCTCTCCCTTTTTCTCTTTTTGTCGGTGTCTTTGCTTCAGGTCGCGTGGACGACGTCTGCGGGAACGCACAGGAAAGAGCCACTGAACGACGCGCGGAGGAGCGCCGCCCTGCGGCGATCGATCCTTCACCCCACTTCCGGAACGACCATCAGCCGGATCCCGTCGCCTATCCGTTTTGTACCCAACCGGGGGCAAGCGCCTCCCGACGTCCTCTTCATCTGCCGAGCCGGCGGGTATTCCGTGTTCTTCCGGTCGCAAGACCTCGCTGCCGCTCCACACGGCACCGAGGTCACCGAGTTACCTGCCAAGCTTGGCCTCAGGTTCGAAGGCGCCGACCCGGTCCGTCTCATTGGGGAAGACCGACTGCCGATACAGGAGAACTACTTCTTCGGTCGCGATCCGGCAGGCTGGCAAACCCATGTGCCCACCTTCGCGCGCCTCAGATATGAAGGAATCTATCCCGGGGTCGACCTTGTCTTTCATGCCGACAGTGATAATCGGCTGGAGTTTGATTTCATCCTCTCGCCCGGAGCCGACCCCTCTCTGATCCGGATCGCGTTCGAGGGTGCCTCCAACACCTTGGTCGAAAGCGGCGATGTGCGGTTCACCCTGCCGACAGGGGAGTTTGTACAGCACGCTCCCCTCTGCTACGGCCAGGGTGAGGAGAGCGTCGGGGAACCGATAGACTGCCGAACCGTGCTGCGGAAGAACGCGTTGAGCTTCCAGGTCGGGGCCTACGACAAGACCAGGAAGCTGGTCTTTGACCCCGTCTTGAGTTACTCAACCTACTTTGGGGGAGGAGGGAGGGATGTGATCGAAGACCTGGCACTCGATCCGGAAGGGAATGTCTATCTGACCGGTTGGACCGAGTCCATGGACTTTCCTTTGGAGGATCCGCTGCAGGGAGAGCTTCGAGGCGGAAGTGATATGTTTGTAACGAAGCTCAGCAAAGACGGCTCGACCATCCTGTTTTCCACATTCTTCGGGGGTAGCAGTGCCGATACGGGCAACGGAATCGCCCTCGGGCCGTCCGGCGCCGTTTACATAGCCGGACAGACTTTTTCGCCCGATTTTCCCGTCAAGAACGCTCTGCAGAATTCCCTTCAAGGTGAGTCAGACTCCTTCCTGGTCCGGCTCGACAATTCAGGAACGATACTCGATTACTCCACCTACTTCGGAGGCCACAACTCCGAATCCGCAGACGCACTTGCGATCGACGACGAGGGAAACGCCTACATCGCGGGCACTACAGGTTCCAGTGACTTTCCCACGGTGAACGCCTTGCAGGGCGCTCTAAGCGCTGGCATAGACGCCTTTATTGCCAAGCTGAGCGCCGACGGCTCTCAGCTCGTTTACTCGACCTACCTGGGAGGCAGCAACGAGGATCATGCCGTGGGGCTGGCAGTCGACAAGTCGAACCATGCCTACGTGGTGGGGCGAACAAGCTCCGGCGATTTCCCCCTTGTCCAGCCGTTCCAAGACACTCTTCACGGAGGAGTTGACGTTTTTGTCGCAAAGGTGAGTTCGTCCGGGGCCGAGCTGATCTATTCGACCTATCTGGGAGGAAATGACTTGGACAGGCCGGGCCGTTCCGTTGCGGTCGACAGCTTGGGCAGAGCGTTCGTCTCAGGGTACACCGAGTCGACGGACTTCCCGCTGGAGAGGCCTCTGCAGGCCCTTCGGTCCGGCAGCCGGGACGCGTTTCTAAGCGCGTTTAGCCCCGACGGAGAGGCTCTCACCTTCTCGACCTATTTGGGAGGGAGTGAGGGGGACAGCGCGGATCGAATCGTTTTGGACGGAGCCGGGCGAATCATCGTTGCCGGCAACACGCTCTCTTCGGATTTTCCGTTGCTTCAACCGGTTCAAGCAAGATTCGGTGAAGGGAGATGTCGCGGTCTCCTGATAGATCGTCCGTGTTCTGACGTTTTCCTGGCAAAGATCGACTCGACGGAGCCGTCACTTCTCTTTTCCACATACCTGGGAGGGGACGGAGACGATGTGCCGATGGGTCTCGGACTCGATGCCACTGGCGGGGTGCTGCTGGCGGGCGAGACCCAGTCGGATAATTTCCCCACTATCAATGCCCTACAGCCGGAAAGACCGTCTGGAGCGGAAGACGGGTTTCTTGCCAAGATCCAACTGGAAGGATCGCGCCTGCTGTTCCCTCAGTTCGGCAACGGAAACCAGTCCGGCGTCTCAATCTCCAGTCGGATCGTGCTGAGCAACTTGGACGCCGAACAGGAAGCCGAGGCGGAGATCACGTTGCGCTCGAGCAACGGCGAACCGCTCGTCGTCGACCTCAACGGAGAGACGGTCGTCGGAACGACCAGTCTGACCATCCCTCCCTCCGGGGTGGTTACCCTGGAGAGTGGCGGTCAAGGGGCGCTCAAGGTCGGCTCGGTGGTGGTGAACTCGACCAGGGAGATCTTCGGCGTCATCCTCTATCGAGCCTCGGTCGGACTGGCCGGAGTGGGAAGCAGCCCAGCCTCCAGTCGGGTGAAGGTGCTGGTGCAGACCGGTGACCGGATGGACTCGGGGGTGGCCGTGATGAACCTGAGCGGGGTCCAGACGGTCGAGCTGAGTCTTCGGGACGACCAGGGCGCCACGGTCGCCCGAGCCACGGCGGAGCTTCCGGCAAATGGCCAGTTCGCTCGGACGGTCAGCGAGCTGGAGTGGGACACGCCCCCCGATTTCTCCAACTTCTCCGGGACTCTGTTGATCGAAGGGAGCGGCCCGCTGGCGGCGGTCGCCATATTGGAGGCCCCCGGCGAATTCGCTACCCTGCCGGTGATCACCGATTGAGAGCGGATCGGCACCGCGTTCACGAACGGTGAACGAGCGGAGCACCGGGTCCAGTGGCAGGAATGAGCGTCGAGCAACTCTTCGATCTTCGTCCTCGTCTGGCCGTCTTATCGCTGATCCTCGATCCCAGACAGGCCCAGTTGGAAGCCATTCCTCACGCACAAACAGGCGCTCCGTCTTCAGCCTGAGCGCGCGAAACGTGATCGGCGAAGTTCGCTTGAGGCTTCTCCGACCAGGACGAAGCCTGCCCAGTAGATGGGGAGGGCCGAGTCGCCGTATTTCTTGAGGAGTTCGAGTTTGGCTTTGCGGAGGGCCGTGGCTTTGTCCTGGCCGTCGACAAGGTGTTGGTAGAGGCGCTTCATGAGGGCGGTCGTGAAGATGTCATCCGCGGTCCAGAGGCTGGCGAGGACGGATTTGGCTCCTGCCAGGAGGAAGGCTCGTTCGAGGCTGGCGATGCCTTCCTGGCCGAGGAGCCTTCCATTGCGGGTGTCGCAGGCTGAGAGTGTCACCAGGTCCGCACGGAGGGAGAGGTCTCGGATTTCGCGGACCTGGAGAAGGCCGTCTTCCCGTGAGGTTGGGGAAGTTCCCAGAACGAGCGCTGCGCGATCCGGGAACTGCTTGTCAGCGATGCCGTGGACGGCGAGATGGATCATCCGGAAGTTTCGCAGCGGCGCTGTTTTGAACGCGGACTCCGTCGCCTGTTGCTCGAGCAGCATCTCGCTGCCGTCTCGGACAATGTCGGCGACGCTCACGACTTCCTCCTTGCTGCCGGGCAGGTTGGGGAGCTCACCCAGATTGACGAACGCGGCGTCGAGATCGTTCGTCGGAGTTGTTTCAACCGGAGCCTGGGCTGGTGTCGCGCCAGAATAGACGACATCTCCGACGGCAAGAAGGCCACGCATCGGCCGATCCGTCGGTTGGAAGGTTCTCAGCAGGTAGAGCACCGTGGCCGAGGGAGCGTACGTGACGACGTGTGACTCGAGGACGTACCG
This sequence comes from uncultured Acidobacteriota bacterium, assembly GCA_963823995.1. Taxonomy (GTDB): domain Bacteria; phylum Acidobacteriota; class UBA6911; order RPQK01; family JAPXNP01; genus JARRKC01. The sequence goes on along the minus strand of CAWGNQ010000004.1, from coordinate 920,445 downwards.
TCCTTGTTCGTCCCGCAGCGCGTCGGAAGGCAGAAGGTTGAGCTTCCCGTCGGGAACGACGATCAGCCTGCTCTTGGAGTCCCGCTCGATGACCGGCTGCAGAAGGAGCGAGAAGAGACTCCGCTCGGATGGGATCTGAGCCTTCCGGGAGCGGACGTCGGCGAGATATTCGTCGACCAGGTCACCGATCTGCTCGCGACCAGCTTTGAGTGTGGCGATGGCTGTTCCTGATTTGGTGATTCTCAGGCAGTAGGACTGCGTCTTCCCGAGGACGTACTCCAGCAACATCTCGTCGGAATGGAGCGATGTCTCGACCGAGCTTAGCGGAACGGGCTTCGAACGATCGCCGGTTGAAGAGAGGGCCGAGTCGGTTCTTCTGACCGGCGAAAGCAGCTGTTCGACCCGGAAGAGCTTATCGAGCAGCTGCTCGCGCTCGTCTTGATCGGTTTCGTGCAGGAGCGCCTTCTGAATCTGGTTGATTTCGCTCTGCGCTTTCGCAGTTTCGCTACCTGCAGATGAGAAGGTCTCCCTTTCGCCGCGTAGTGTGTCGGCCAGAACGCGGCCACGGGCCCGCTCGACGATTCCGTAGGCTTTCTCCGGATCCGAGAAGACGGTGGCCGCCAGCTCGAAATGGCCGACGTAGGCATCGCTCAACGTCTCGATCAACGAACTCTTGAGCTGCCTCTGGTTGACCTTGACCAGGAGTCCTTCGATCACGTCGGTCGCTTCGCTGTAGAGCTCGTCGGCGCGCTGGTACGCACCCTTGCGGGCCTTCAGATCCGCCAACAGGGTCAAATGCTGGGGCAGGTGATAGCGGTCCTCGAGCTCGCGCATGATCCGGTTGGATCGCGTGGCCAGCGATTCTGCGGCGTCGAGATTTCCGGCGCCCCGATAGACGCCGGCCAGCTCGAAGGTGCTCCAGGCGAAGACGTGGTGGAAGCCCTTCGCCTGGCTCAGCTCGACGGCCTCCTCGAGGTCTTCGATCGCTTTCGTCACATCGTCTGAAGCGACTGCCGTGCCCGCCACGATCAGCAGTTGGGTCAATGCGAAGTCGTCCCGGTCCTCCCGGGCCCGAGCGATGGCCTTCTCGAGGAGCTCGATTGCCTCGTCCTTCCGGTTCAATGCGATCAGAGCCCGGGCTTTGCCCTGATAAGCGAGGAACGGGAACCCGGCTCCTCTCGTCACTGACGCCACCCGCAATGCGGCGTTGCAGTATTGGAGGCCCGTTTCGGGTCGGCCCGCCGAGACGAAGCCGTTTCCGACCATGGCCGTGTAGTAGATCGCCGCACCGAGGTCGAGCCGAAAGTACTGGGAGGTGATGGCGTCTCGAAGCATATCGGTGGCGGAACGGAGGTCACCCTCCATATAGAGCTCTCCATGTCGACGGCCGCGGCGCCGCGCTCGGCCAGAGCGAGCCTCTCGAGCTTCGTCGTCGCGATCCGCGACGAGGTGATCCCGACGACCCTTTCGCAGCCGAGATCGGAGGCCTCGAGGAGCTCGAGAATGGCAGCAGAGATCGTCGGAGAGCAGGAAAGGGCCGGATCCGAGGATTTCGTCGACCGACATTCGGAGTAGGTCACGAATCGGCCTTCCTGCAGCGACTCGTTGAGTCCGCCACACAGTCCGACGACGAGCATGGCGGCGGGTCTTGCCGCCGGCGACTCGCCCGGGGCCAATCCCAGGACCGCCACCGCTTTCTTCTGTGCGTTCTTCGGCCCCATCCCGGTGATCGCGAGCATCACTTGATTGGGTCCGCAGCGTCCGGGCGATCCGGGCGCCGGAGGCACGGCCAGTTTCTCGACGGGCTTCCCCTCCATGGGCGAAGCGGCGAAGACATACACCAGACTCATGGGCTCTCCACTTCGAAGTCGTTGATGGAACGGGCACGACGGCGCATGCCCGAGGTTTGCAGCTATTCTAAAGCAAACCTTCGTCGGCAAAGCTGAAGTGGCCGTTTCTGCCGATGATGATGTGATCGAGAAGGCGAATCCCGATGATCCTTCCGGTCTCGACGAGCCGCGTCGTGATCGCACGATCCTCAGGGCTGGGAGAGGTCTCGCCCGAGGGGTGATTGTGCACGCCGATGATGCCGGTCGCGCCTGCAAGGATGGCGGCCCGAAAAACCTCGCGGGGATGGACGAGGGAGCTGCTGATGGTCCCGATGCTGACCACAGTCATCGCGGAGATCTTCAAGCCACCATTGAGATGAACGGTGATGAAGGTCTCCTGATCCATCTGGAGGGGATCGTGCAAGAGTGCCCTCAACATGGAAAATCAGCGGATAGGGCGTCTGTTGGTGGGGAGCATGCTCGCTCTGGTGATCACACTGACTGGTCTGCACGGGGAGGTTGTACCTGGAAGATGGGAGAAGGTCGAGCTGCTGCCCCTTGGCCAAAAGATCACCGTCCATCTTGTTTCAGGGCAGCAGACCAGCGGTAAGTTCCGACAAGTGACCTCCCGGGAGATCGAGCTGATGGTGGGCGGACGAGAAAAGAGCTTCTCGCGCGACGATGTTCTGCTGATTGAGAAAGTCGGCGATCGTCTGGTCGACGGCATGGCGAAAGGTGCCGGAATAGGAGCGCTTGCCGGCTTGCCGTGGCTGATCTGGGGTCTGAGGTATAGCGGTGGTGAGCAGGACGACGCACGGCGAATCGGTGCAGGGCTCTTTGCACTCTCAGCCGCCGTAGGTCTGGCGGCCGGTACGATTGCGGATGCTGCAAAAGTCTCCCGTGAGGTAGTGTACAGATCTCCGCACCCTCGGGCTCAGCGATGAGGCTGTCCTTTCGGGATCTGGAACCCTGATCCAATGGGCAGATTCTCGCACCGCAATGGATTCTTGCGGCTTCCGACATGGTGCCTTGCGGCGATTGCGCCTCCGCCGCAGTCGAAACTCCGAATCGCGGCGAGAGGTCGGGCGTGGTACCGGTATTGCATTAGACGCGGCGGGAGGTCGTCATGAAGCGATTCCTGATGCAGCGTTCTGGAATGCGAGAGACGACGAGGGTCAGAGGCATCTCGCTGTCTTGTCTCCCGCGAGGGCTCTGGTGTTCTCTCGGACTGGCTGCGCTTCTTCTCAATGGGAGACTACTATGTGCCGAAGCCCCGCCGGGCCGATGGGAAAAGGTCGAGGCCCAGGAGAGCGGGACATCCTTGATCGTAACGCTGAAATCCGGCGAACGTTTCGAAGCCGAGTATCTCGGGTCCGATGCCGCCGCGCTTTCTGTGCGCCGTGAAGCGGGCAATGAGATCCGTGTACCGAAACAAGCCGTGGAGAATGTTGCGAGGCGGGTCAACGACAGTGTGGGGAACGGACTCTTGCTTGGAACCGCGATCGGTGCGGGCGGAGCTGTGCTTCTCTGCGAGGGTGTCAAGGTCGCCCGAGATCGACCCAGTGAGTCCGGCTTCAGCCTTTGTGGCACTATCGGAATGCTCGGAGGAGGAATCGGGGCCCTTGCCGGCTGGTTGGTTGACAAGGGAACAGAAGAGACAGAAGTCCTCTATGAGGCCCCGTGAGAGCCAAACATCGGGGCTCGGAGACGGTCCGGGGTTGAATTCAACCAGACTCTCCCGGCGCAAGAAAACGCCGTCTTCTCGGTTCGGTCGCCGCGGGCGAGCAGTCGCGGAAGGAGAGTGTGGCTGTCTTCCCCGCATCAACTACATTTCCTGGGAGATGTAATTGTCGCACGCCAGCTGTCGTCCGACTCGATCAAGCGCGAATGGGCTGCCTCTCGCGAATCGATGCCGCTCAGCGGCTTCTACTGCATCGGAGAGGCACCGTAGACGTACACAAGGCGCAAAGAATCTCAAGTTCGAGTTGGATGATCGATCCGCCATGCCTGAAGGTCAGCGTCGCAGTTATCCTAAAGCAATCCTTCGTCGGCAAAGCTGAAGTGACCGTTTCTGCCGATGATGATGTGATCGAGAAGGCGAATCCCGATGATCCTTCCGGTCTCGACGAGCCGCGTCGTGATCGCACGATCCTCGGGGCTGGGAGAGGTCTCACCGGATGGGTGATTGTGCACGCCGATAATGCCGGTTGCGCCTGCGAGGATGGCGGCCCGGAAGACTTCTCGGGGATGGACGAGAGAGCTGCTGATGGTCCCGATGCTGACCACAGTCATCGCGGAGATCTTGAGCCGTCCGTTCAGATGCAGCGCGATGAAGGTCTCCTGATCCATGTGCATCAGGTTGCGCAGTTGCTGAGCAACGACCAGGGAGGAGCTGAACTGGACGCCGGCGAGAGGTCCGATTTCGACCGGCAGCGAAGGGTTGTCGCGAACGACCAGCTGGGCTTCTTTGAACCGGTATTCCCGAACTGCTTTGTGGGTCCGTCGGTTGGCTCGCTCGATCTTCATGGTTTTGTCCTCCAGTGAAAGGGTTTTTGGTTTCTTCACCGCGGCCGGAGAGACCAAAAACCGTGCGCTGGAGGACGGAGGGAAAGGGCCTGGAAGACGAGGTCGGAGCGCCTGGCGTAGAGAGTGACAGGCGCCGGCCCTGGCGCGAGAAATGCGAAGCGGAGAGCTCAGTCGGGACAGGTCACGGAAGAAAAAGAACGAGCGTGCAGACCGATGGACAAATCAGCCCTCGGATACCCGGAGAAAGCCCATGGACGGATGAGAGGAAATTCGACCAGCCGACCGAAGCCGGCTGGCCGGTCAGCGACGATCAAGTCGCGCCGTTCTCCTCGAGCTGCGATCTACCAAGGATTAGGTCGGCAGTCTTCTGCGCCTGAGCTGCGGCCGCGACGATCAGCTTCTTATCCTCGCGAGAGTGTGCTCCAGGCGGCCGAAAGGCGCCAGGAAAGACCCCAGTCCAGACGCAGCCTCCGAAGCTCCACCTCACGTGGCGTCCGAACTTGACCACCGACGCGCACTAGCGCCGAGTTGCGCGAGTTCACAGTCTTGCAGAGGGAGAGAAATTAGTTCAACCTGACTATGGGCACAGAGCTTTCGCATGAGGTTTTTCTTGTGAGTGTGAACCGTGTGGAAGCTAATCCCGAGGTGCTGTGCGATCTCTTTTTCCGTGAGCCCTTTACGTGACAGTCGGAAGATGTCGATCTCCCTCTGAGTGAGATGTCGCCGATCCCGTGACGACCGCGTTTCCCGAAGGAGGTCTGCCATTTCGCCAGTCAAACAGGTCGTGCCACTTGAAGTAAGCTCAACCACCCTTTGAAGTTCCTTGTGGTCCACAGAATACGGGAGGCAGGCGTAAGCGCCTGCTTTAAGTGCGCTCACAGCTTCCAGAACCGAAAACGGAGACATGACCAAGACGATCGGGACAGACGGTGAAACAGAAATCAAACGTCGAAGCATCTCTATTTGGTCTGTTTGTCCGAGATTGGGGCCCAGGATAACCAAGTCCGAGGTTTTGTCGAGTTCCTCAGTCGATAGTATCTTGAGAGATGGCAATGTACGGACAGTGTAACCGGGTTCGTTGCGAAGTAGGGCTCTCAGACCGTGCCGGATTAGTGCAAAGTCGTCATAGACAGTGATCCTGCAGGCTGGCTCAAGCATCTGTGAAACAAGAGTGACTGTCTGTGGTTTTTCCCAAGTCCGGTTTAAATCTGCCTCATGGATTCAAGATTGTCAAATGAGAATATTCACTCTTGTACACAGGTAAGAACAGTTGGCCAGATCTCTGGCGAAGCCGGCCCCTGGGCGAAACGACGGAACGATCAGGTGATCAATGCGACTCGAAGGAGCATGCGCACAGGCTGAAGCAAGATCTACAAGGCTGATCAGGTCTCCCAGTTCCCTAGGCTCCTAGGTCGACTCCGCAATAGCCCGGCGACCAGACAGGCGCGCGAACAAGAGGGCACAAGGCGTTGTTCCCTGTTCAGGGGCATAGGGTTGGCATGCCGGTCAGCCGAAGGCATTCAATCTGGTCAGCTCAAGCGCCGGCGATTCCGGCGCGCGCCCGACGTACGCCTTCCAGGCCCATCGAAGCACAACTCGTCCGGCTCTGTGTCCGGGATGCAGGGACCTGTTCAGCGTTTCCCTTGGCCGCACTCCTTCCCTCCACCATCTCCGTGGGCTGGACACCTTTGTTCGACGGCTTCCGCGGTACTATGAGCGCACCCGACTTCTCCACCGTCGGTGGCGTAGGCGTGCGGCTCTTGGCCTTCCCTACGCTGCCAGGCGCCGTCCCGTCGGGCACGGCGGAGATCTCCCAGCTTCCGTGCAGGAAACTTCCCGGCGTGTGCAGAGCCTGCGGCGGCGTCCCGAATTCCGGATTTCGCCGCTCAATGGCTGGCCCGCAGGTTTCACCTGTCAACCCTTCAGCGGCACCCTCGCGAGCGCCTCCGCATGACTCGGGGCCGGAATGACTTGCTAGCTCGTTTCCATGTTGAACTTCCATCAACTGCTTCCGGTCAGCTTCGGCTGGCGCACGAAGCGTCCGGCGAACCCATCTTGCCTGCGATAGCTCCCCGACATCGGCATGGGGCTTAGTGCCTCTCCCGAAGTCCGCGAGCGTACCAGACCGCTCTGTAGATGTAACAGCGGCCTCCATCAGAAGGCTTTTGCTGTGGTTCGGACTCTGAAAGGAGCACTCCGCGTTGTTCCTTCCTGCGGGCCACCACATCATCGAAACCGCGGAGAACGCACCGCGCCAAGGCGGAGGCAGCCCACAAATCTACCCTAGATAGGGTATAGCTGCGGATTTCACCCCCTGCTATGCTACCTACTCGGAGGTGCACACGCAGGGAGGGATCCTATGCTTAAGCACCTCGAACTGCCGCTCCTCCTCCTCTGGACTCTTATCCCGGCCTCCCAGGCCCAAGACAAACCGTGCGGTCGGCAAGACGCCGACGCCGTGGTGGCCATCGTCGGGGATCGTCAAATCACCCTAGGCGAAGTGGACGGACTCTTGGGGAATCAGGCTTCGTCCCTGAAGGAACGACTGTACGAGCTTCGCCAAAAAGCACTTGAAGGATATATAGACGCCATGCTCCTGGAGGGGGAAGCCAAGAAGCAACACACCACTCCAAGGTCCCTACACAAGGCAATCATCACATCCGTGAACGTCTCCGACGAGGAAGTGGAATCCGAATACGAACGGACGGTCGCTCAGTACGGCGCTCCGCCCATCTCTGAGATGGAAGCGAAAGAGAAGATCCGGGCGAAGCTCGAAACCGACAAACGGTTGCAGGCTCTGCACCAAGAAATCCTCCGCCTTCGAAAGGATGCGCGGATCAGCCTTATGCTTGAGTCACCTACCCAAGCCAATCCAGTAATCCTAGACGACGATGGACCATCCCTCGGGCCTGATGATGCACCAGTGTCCATTATCGAATTCGGTGACTATCAGTGCCCTTTCTGTGCAAGAGCCAACACGACTCTGAAGGCCGTTCGCGAGAAGTATGGAGATCAGGTCCGCCTCGTATTTAAGAACTTTCCTCTTCCAACTCACCAAAACGCATTTCAGGCGGCGAGAGCAGCGGTTTGCGCAGGAGAGCAGGACAAATTTTGGGAATATCATGACACACTGTTCAAATTTGGGGGAAACTTCAAACCGAGTGACATAGATAGGATCGCCCAAGACATCTTAAATCTCCAGCAGTTTAGAGAATGCCTGAAATCCGATGAGAGTCGATCCGCTGTACTAAACGATTTAAGAGAAGGCAGGACAGTCCAGGTTCACAGCACGCCTACCTTCTTTATTAACGGGACTCAAGTAAAGAACGTTACAACACTAGAACAATTAACAAACATAATCGACACTAGGATGCACACATCGACGCCAGATAAACCATCACGGAAAAACGACGATGAAATTATCAACTAAGTCAGCATGTCTTTTTAGTCTGTCTTTCTTAGTCGGCGCTATCTCTCTTCACTACGCAGCTGCAGCTGACTGTCGCTTTCAAGTCTCAATGGTAAACAATAACAGATATGTCTATGAATCTGATGAGGAGTGCCCTCCCAGGCCCTCAATCCCATGGGGAAATTGGGGAGTTAGCTCTAACGTGGGATCAAAACAGAATGGGGACCGGTTTCAGGGGTGGTATAGCACCTCAGGGCACGTGCAGTGGAACAGTTGTACGGACGCATACGTAAAGCCTGATCTGGATTGCGAGCGACTCAATTTTCCAGACTATAGCTTAACCTATCCTTATCCACAAAACGGCTATCCGTTTACCGATCCCTACAGTTGGAACAATGAGGTTCCACCCTATGGAAGTGATAGATGCGTGGATCAGTATTCACCGAACGGCAGAAATACGTACGGCGGAGGATGGATATGGCTCTCTGCTGGGTATCCCTTTGATTTAGGCTGTGATGGATCCTTTGACTGGGGAGGGTGCAAAGACTTCGATGGAATGCACTTTACGATATCCGACAATTATATGACAGTCTACGAACTCGACGATTTGTGGGGTGGCGCAACAGATGATCTTGTGCAGACGCTGTATTTCCCTGACGTATCCGTTGTGCTCGACTGCACAGTTTCGACATGCTACGCTGTCGGGGACAATAATCACGATGGATGGATCGATGACGTGAATGATGGATCGAGCGCGGCATACGTGTGGCCGGTAATGTACCAGGATGATTGGGGTGTTGTGTGTGACCCAGAGGATCCCTGGGTGCCGTGTAAACGGATTGATGCGACGATCAGGATTGGATACATAAGGGGAGACTATATTGGCGAATGGTGTGATCCGAGCTGCGATCCATGCTGTTTGAATCCCTTATGCTAGACAGGAGCGAAATCTTGAAGTATCGACGTCGAAGGAAGTGCGTGGCGGTGATATGGTCGATCGGTTGGTTGGTTTTGTCGCTCAGCTGCGGATTCGTTTTCGCCTCCGTGGGGAGGGGGACGACGCTCAGGAATCCGGGCACGGACGAGTTGCGATCTCTGCTGATTGGGCGTGACATTGTGGGGATGCTCAAGGATGGGACCGTCCTCGAAGGGAAGGTGCTGGATGTGCGCGCTGAGGCTCTGTCCATTCTTATTCGGAGAGCGGAGACTCGGGCAGAGATGGGCAAGGGCGAGAGAGACATAGAGATTTCACGGTTCTCCGCAATAAGCTTCACGGTTAGTGAAGGACACAAGAGGGCAATCTTGGCAGTTGCATTGGGCGCGGTCGGCACAGGGGTGAGTTGGCTCCTCGGTGCGGAGCGGGATGAGGCGGCTGGAACGGGTACTCATGTCGCTGAAGTGGGCATAGTCGTGGGAGGTGCCTGCGGTGGTTATTTGTTGGGTAGGCACCTCGATTCGAAGACGATCACAATCGTCTTCGACTGACAACGTGTTTCAGGAGGCTGAAATGCAGCAGAAACATCGTGACCGGTTTTCCGCGGTTCTTGTCTTTGTTCCCCGGATGGCCACTTGAAAATCCCCCACTTGTGGCCGGGTCAAAATCCCCCAGGCGACAGTAGAGGAATAGGCTACCGACAATCGGTTTCGAGATCCATCCTTATTCCTTTTTCATCCGCTGACTTTTTGTTTGCCGGCCAGCCGGACGGCGGCCTCTTTGAGGCGGTAGCTGCGGCCTTCAAACTTGAGCAGGTGGCCGCGGTGCAGGAGCCGGTCCAGCATCGCCGATGAGGCGGCGTTGTCGCGTAACAGCTTGCCCCAGTCCTCCAGGGGGCGGTTTAATGCGGAGCGTATTGTAATGCGGGCTCTCGTGGATGAGAGCCTGGAGTTGCCATTATCTTGAAGGCTCTTCTCTCCGCATAAAAGAGCGGTCTGTGAGAGAAGCAATCAGCTTGTCGCTGGCACGGAAGCGGCCTGACCGCAACTTGGGCGCGGTGGCCGCCTCGAGCATTTCCAGCTTGATGGAGGAGTCGACACGCGTGTACATCTCGGTGGTCTGCATATTGGCGTGGCCGAGCCACAGGGACACTTTCCGCAAGTCCTTGGTCGCCTGCAGTACGGTCAGCGCACAGCTGTGCCTCAAGACATGGGGGGATATCCGCTTCGTCGCCAGCGATGGGCAAGTCTTAGTCGCGGTCTTGACGTGCTTTTCGAGAATGTATTCGAATCCCGCCCGGGTCAAAGGTTCCCGGCGCGTGCTGACGAAGAGCTCAGGGACGGCAACGGTTCCACGTACGGCCAACCACGCTCGCAAGGCGGTGACGGTCTGCTTCCATAAGGGCAAGCAACGTTCGCGACGTCCTTTGCCATGGACCAGGATGCTCGCGTGAGGGTGCAACGACAAGTCGTCGAGCCCGAGACTGGTAAGTTCAGATACCCGCAAGCCGGCAGCGAAGCACAGGTGCAGCATGGCTCGATCGCGGATGCCGGACCAGTCGACGGGTTTAGGCGCATCCAGAAGTGCCTGGATTTCTTCCGTGTTGAGGTGCCGCACCAGGCGCGAATCGGTCTTCTTCATCGGAATAGCGAGTGCGCGCTGGATCTGTTCGAGGGCTGACGGCAGGCGATACTCCATGAACCGCATAAAGGACCGGACGGCTGCCAAGCGCACATTGCGCGAGCTGGTGGCATTCGACCGTTGGCTCTCCAGATCATTGAGAAAGCCAACCACCAGTGGCGCGTCGATCTGTTCGAAATGGAGCCGGGACGGGGCCATTTTCAGGCGTTTGCTCGCGTAGTTCAGCAACAACTTGAAAGCGTAGGCGTAGGAGTCGCACGTATTGGCACTCGCTCGCCTTTCGAGGATGAGACGTTCTTGAAAGAAAGCGGTCAGGTGGGGAGCCAGTGGGGTCATGGCTTGCCTCCTCCTGTGACGTAGGCCTCGCAACGCTCGGCGATGTTCCGCATGAGATCGGGAACGGCTTCGAGGTACCAGTACGTGAGTTCCGCCTTGCTATGCCCCAAATACGTCGAGAGCATCAGCATGTGACGGGTGATGCGATCCCGGCCGTCCGGGCAGTTTTGTAGCGCTCGGACCGCAAAGGCATGCCTTAGGGAATGGGGTGTCGGCCGTCTTCGTCCTCGCCCTTGAGGCAAACCCATCTTCGCGACTACCGTTCGGAAAGCGCGATCCACATCCGCAATAAGAAGGGGCTTTCGCCGCAGTGAGATGAACACGTGATCGTCGAAGGGGGCATACGTACGTCGTTGTTCCAAGTACTGTTCGAGCCCCGCGTGCGCCGTCTCGTGGAGAGGAACCAGGCGGCTCTTCCGGAACTTGGTGGCGCGGATCACGAGCCCGTCCGGGGTGATGTCCTCGTATCGAAGCTGGATGGCCTCGGAAACGCGCAGACCGGTGCAGGCCAGCAGTGCGAAGAAGGTACTGTAAGTCTGTCGGCGCAAGGTGCGATATCCCGACTGGGCGGCCAGCTCAATGATTCGTCGGATCTGATCATCAGAGAGCAGGTAAGGAGTCGGTCGGGGGCGGCGCTCACTACCAAAGACCTCAGGCGGTATCTCGTGACGTGCGTCCTCGGCACGGAGATATAGAGCCAAGCGTCTGACGCTAGCCAGTCGTCGGGCTCGCTGCAATACTGAAGGAGATTGACGCGCCCACTCGATCGCGGTCTCTACAGTTACGTAGTGCTCGGCTTTGGCGTCGGAGTATGCGGCGAAGCTCCTGAGATGCGAGGCAACCTGTTGGAGGGCATAGCCTGCGGCTTGGCGGACCGATAAATAGGATTGAACGGCGTCAGTTAGCATGGGGACACCTCCGGCCAGGGTTGGGCGATCTGCCGCAGGGCCGCGACATCAATCTTCGCGTAGATTTGGGTGGTCTCGATCGAGCGATGCCGAAGCAGAGCGGAAATCTCCTGCAAGGAAGCTCCTTGCCGTAGCATCGAGCTGGCCACGGAATGACGCAACAAATGGGCTGCGCCCCGGCCAGGGGCTTTGATGCCGGCCCGCCGGATGGCGTTCGCGACAATCACCGAGACCGCCGTGTGAGACCCCAGCCCGCGGTAGGGGGCACGGGAGCGGAGAAACAGCGAATCGACGCCTGATCGAGTTCGCCTTTCCTGCAAGTACGAGACGAGGCCGTCGCCGACTTCCTGGGTGAGCGGCAGCCGCGTCTGGCGGTGCCCCTTCCCGCTCACGTGCACCCAAGCCCCTTTCCAGTCGATGTCTTGGAGGCGAAGTTGAACGATATCGCCTGCCCGCAATCCCAGCCGGGCCAGCAGAAGGAGTATGGCGCGGTCGCGCTGACCTACCGGAGAAGACACGTCGCAAGAGGCAATCATACGCTCTACCTCTTCCGGCGGCAGGTATCGTGGCAAAGAGCTCAGCCGCCAGTGGGCCAGCGTCGGAATGGCGCCGAGCAGACCAGCGGGACACTGGCCATCGGCGATCAGAAAGCGCACAAACATCCGCAGGGCTGTCGTGCTTTTCTTGGCCCTGGCCCACCCCGAGTTGCGGCTCTCATTCAGTACGAAACTCCGCAAGGCCTGTGCATTCAGCTTGCTTGGATCTTCACCAAACTGGCAGATCAGCTCTCGAATCGATCGGCCGTAGTTCTCGAGCGTAAGCTCAGAGCTGCCTCTGTGCTCGCGCATCCACCGGCGGAACGAGTCCAACAGCACCGGGGACAAATCCACGGGGGCGCGCATCTTGATCGGCGGAGCGTCGAGGCCTTGAGAGCGGTTCAAGAACAGCCGTGCTCCGGTCAGCGTATCTCGTTGATTCCCCCGGGAGTACCGGCCACAGCTGCAGCGGCTAAGGTGGTGGCCGAAGCGCTTCAGAGCGTCATCGCTCAGCTCTCTTACGGACAGGCCCTCCTTGCCCGCCCACTGGACGATATGCTCCGCTGACCGAATGTGTCGGCGAACTGTGATCTCTGCGTATCCGTTTTCAAACAGGTAGCCGGCAAAATCTTCGAGCAGCTCCCCGCAGGGGCCATTGCGGATCTCGTGGATCCGTGCAGGTGATTCAAAGAAATGGGAAAGCATGACGAACCTCCTTCTCTTGTGGTGTAGGAAAAGGAAGGTGTCATTTTTATGTGGAGTTACCAAATGCTTCGACAGGAAGTCAAACCGCCGGTCACCCGGAACATCCCCAGCTTTCCGTCACCGACACCGCATTACAATACGCTCCGCATTAAACCGCTTATGCGGTGCACCGCATAAGCGGTTGGAGGTGATCAAAGTGCTTTTCCTGGCGGAGTAGCGATTCAGGATCGTCTCCAGGAGGTCGTCGGCGGCCTCGTCCGGCAGCTTCTTGCGCAGGAACAGATCGTCGATGACGAGCAAATCGGTTTCGGAGAAGAGCTTGACCACCTTCTTCCTGCGCCTGAGCTGGGTGGATTCGAAGAGATCCTCGAAAAAGCTGTGAGCTTCTCGATAGACGACCTTGTAGCCGGCCTGGATGGCGGCGTGCGCGACGGTTTTCGCGATGTGGCTTTTTCCGGTTCCGGGCGAACCGATCAGCAGCGCGTCGGCGCCGTCGCGGATGAACTTGCCGGTGACGAGCTCATAGATCTCCTTCTTGGGCAGCTTCGGATTAAAGTTCCAGTCGAACTCCGTCAAAGTGGGACGTTCGAGCAGACCGGACGCTTTCAAGCGGGTTTCGACCAACCGCGAGCTCCGGCAATCCATCTCGTCCTGGACCAGACAGGCAAACACTTCCGCAAAACAAGCGCCTTGATTGGCCTGAACGAGTCGGGTCTCCAGCGTGGCGTTCATGCCATGCAGGCGAAGCGTCCTGAGATTCTTTTGCATTTCCGCCAGGGACATATCCATTCGGTTCGGCTCCTTTCCGGTTCCTTTTGAAAACGGGTTTTAGATCAGACGTTGTCGACGCAGGTCCTGCAGCTGTTCGACGGAGAAGTCGGCCGGGTCGTGGATCGCATCCGGGATCGAGGGGGTTGCGGATCCGGTGCACTCCCAGTCGAACAGGCTGACTTCGAAGTGGTGGCGCCGGAGCCGCTGTTGCGCCTGCCGGGCGCCGTTTCGACCGGCCTCGTCCCGATCCAGGAACAACACAATCCGAGGAAAGTGGAGACGGGATCGGATCCACGTCAAGCGCTCGATCTGCTCCGTCGAGAGGGACGCTCCCATCAAGGCGCCGACGTTGCGGCACCCCGCCTCCACCAGCTTGGCCACATCAAAGAAACCTTCGACCAGAACCAGGCCGAAGGCGACCGCTTGGCCGGCGGCCTCCGGATCCAGCAGCAGCCGGTCCTGGTTGTAGATCTCCCATCCTTTCCGGAAGGGGTAGCCCCAGTACTTCCCATCCGACGCTTCCTGCTCCGGCCTCAAGGCCCGTCCGCTGTGGCTGAGGATGATCGGCTGAAGATCCGGGCCGTTTTCTCTCAAGCCCCGGATCTGGAATACCAGGCGGGACTCGAGTGGAGAGCTCGATCTTCCGTTGGTCCGCGGGGGCAGGTAGCCGCAGCCGAGATAACGGCAGGTGGCGGGCGAGATGCCTCGACGGCCCAGTTCGGGATGGTCCCAGCGCAGATACCGGCGCAGATCGACCTCAACAGCGCGGTTGCCGGAGGGCGAGCCGGCCGAGCGGGCGCCCGACACCGGCCGTCTGTGCGCATCGACGCCAGGCCGACTCGGCGGCCCGGCCGTTGAGATGCCTTCGGCGACCATCCATTCGGCCACTTCGAACATGCTCAGGTCGCGGCCCTGCCGATCGAGCATCTCGCGACAGAACTGGATGATTCCGCCCCCCTTTCCGCTGCTGAAGTCCTTGTAGACATTGGCCGACAAACTGACGTGCATCGAAGCCCGCTGTTCCTGCGTAAAGGGGGATCGGATCCAGATCTCGTCATCGCGGCTGCGACGCTCGTGGTCGACGCGGAGTTGGAAGACCTCGATCACTTTCCGCCAGTTCGCATGCTGCCAGACCCGGCGCAGCTGCATCCCATCCATCGTTTGCGACCGCGGGTCGGCCGGCTTTTTGCCGACCGGTTCCGGCACCGGCTCCGCCCGGGCCGCATGCAGATCCCAGAAAGCGGCATAGTCTTGACCTGAGCGGATCAAGGGATGCTCTTGCGTGAGCGCTTCGGGGGGCCCGGCTTTGCGTTGTGCGGCTTCCGCCGCCAGGCTCTCGACCATCCGTCGCAGGGCCCTGGAGCTTCTCAATCCGTTGCGCTTGGCCACCTCGGCAGCCCGCTCGATGTGACGGGCCTCGTGGCGCCGCGCCAGGTTGACGAGGCCGTACATGCGGCGTTGACCGCTGCGGCCTTCTTCCTGGAACCACTTCTCGCACAGCTCGAAGGCGTTCGGGCCGATGCGCTCGGCCTGGGCCAACAGTCGATCGGTTTCCCGGGACGGGTTGAAGATCCGGTCCGCCGGCAGCATCATCAGCGAACCGGACCGCCCGCTCTTGGGATGGCGACGCAGGATCTCCATGCGCAGCGGGTCGAGGATCTCGATTTGATCGTCGTAGATGCGCACCACCACCCGGCTGTTCAGCGCAGCGGGGCCGGCCGCATAGTAGGAATGCGCCACCTGAATCGTCCCGTCGTCGTAAACCGTCCGGTTTTCCTGCTTGAAGTAGCGGAACCCCGTCAAGGGCAAGGCCTGAAGGTAGGGCTTCTCCTCCTGGAACATCTCCTCGACCTGCCGCTTGGACCGGCCGTGGATCCGCCGCGACGCCCACCGCTGTTCCCAATGCCTCAACCAGTCGTTGTGCGCCTCGAGGCTGTCGAACTTCCGTCCCTTCAGGGCGGTGTTCTGCGTGTACTTCACCGCGTTTTCGACCGTCCCCTTGCGGTTGGCGTCGCCCACCCTCGCCGGATCGGCCACCACGTGGTAGTGGGCCAGTACAGCGGCATACAGGGGGTTGAGATCCGGATCGTAGAGGTCGGGCCGGATCACGCCTTCCTTGAGGTTGTCCAGAGTGATGTACTGCGGACAACCTCCAAAATACCGGAAGGCCTCCTCGTGCAGCCGGCACCAGGTTTCCCGGCTCGAGTTCCACTCCACTTTCCGGAAGCTCCGCCCGGAGTACTTCAGCGTCATGACGAACAGCCGAGGTCGCCGGTGCTTCCCACCGCCGCCCAGAGTCGGCGCACCCTTGCCGTAGTCCACTTGAGCCTCTTCACCCATCAGGCACTCGAGCCGATCGTACTGTTCGGGATCCTTCGTCTTGAGCGCCCGCACGAACCGCTTGACGCTGTTGTAGCGGTGAGTGAAGCCGAATCGTTCCACCAGATCCTGGTAGATGGCCATCGCATTGCGGCCCAGCTGTAACTGCTCTTCGATCCACTCGCGGTGATCTTCACAGGCCGAGCGGGCAGGTCGGGATATCTCGGGCTTCGGAGCCGGTGGCCGGGGTGGGGGATTTTGGTTCTCCACCACTTCGGAGCCGGTGGCCACCCCCGGCGGGGTGGGGGATTTTGAGACCCCGCTTTCCCGCGTCTCGTCGCATCCGTACATGCGGGCATAGCGACGAATGGTCTTTCGATCGATGCCCGTCCAGCGCCGGATCTCCCGTTGACTGATCCCCTTCTCCAGCAAGGTCTTGAGTGTGGTCTGTAGTGACGGCTTCAAAACGTTCATCCTTCCTCTCCCATCTGTGAACGGAACAAATGGGAGCTTGCACGTTCTGTCGCCGTTTGCAGCAGATTCCCTCGCGAAATCTATGCTGCAGGGTGGGGGATTTTCAGGTGGCCACAAGTGGGGGATTTTGGGTGGCCATCAGGGTTCTCGCTGTTGTCGGTGGAAGCTGTTGGGGGGGCACCCTCAGTGGGCTTATTTTCGACACCCATTCGATGGAGCCCATTTCGGCTGAAGTTAGTCTGACTGAGATGACGGGACAGTCTGTCGTCCAGCGGACTGCGCGAGCCAACGAGACCGGGCTCTTCGAGATATCGGGGCTTCCCGCTGGACATCTTCATCTGGCAACCAAGCTACCTGGCTACGTCACAGAGCACCTAAGCTTGTCTTTGCTGGAAGATGAGAACCGGTCAGTAACACTCTACTTGTCAAGAGGGCACACCATTAGGGGACGCGTTGTTGACTCGAAAAACGATCCCGTTAGCAATGCCGTCGTGAGTATTGCCTACAAGAGAAATGCCTCAGTCGGGACTAGAGTCCAAGCCAGCTTTCAGTGGGAGCGAGGCGAGGTCCGCACGGACGTATCGGGAAACTTTGCGCTCCGGAACGTAGATTTGACCAAGGCATACAGAATTGAGGTCGTCCATCCTGATTACTCGACGTACGTATCCGATTCCCATCTCACAGGCAAATCCGACGATGAACCAGTGTGGACGATCGGCCTGCAACCTAAGAGTCCGCTCTTTGGGTTCGTTACGAACGAATTGGGGAATCCCATCTCAGGTGTTCATATCCAATTGGTTTGTGTATCATCTCGGATAGATGACACCGAATTTCTCCTATCTTCGGCTCCATGTGTACGAGAAACGTCCGTAACATCCGATAGTCTCGGCCGCTTTGACTTCGGAGTGCTTAGCGAAGCAGAGTTTCTCTTGCGGATCACAGATGACCGATTCGATCCATTTGAGAGTCCAGTACAGATTACCGGCGAGAAGGGCCATGCAGCTCTCAATATAAGACTGAAAGCAAAGAGATACTGAAGTCACTTCATAGACACGCCGCCCCATACGCCAAGCTAACATTCGAATGACTCCAGTTGTATCAAGTACGTCAGCTGCATCAGAAGGTACCTGCGCCTCTCAGGATAGTCAGAGGAGACAGAGCTGCGGGACCGTTTCATCATTGCGGTGCTCCTGCAGCCGGCACTTCTGCAAATGGAACTCACATCAAGCCTGACTCGGAGGTTCCAAACGATCCAATCCTCGATGAGACACAAGCAAAAACGCATTGGACTCGGCCGGCCGAGCGCTGAATCGGAGGAAATGCCTAAAAGACTGCCACCTCAAGGCAGCAGTCGAGAGACAGTGATTCTAACGAAAAGGTGGTTTTGCGCGAAAGGACCGCGTCTATCAATATGCTTTCTAAGTTTACCTGGGCAGTGCACTATGAGGAAAGGAGAGGAGCCGATGAAGAAACGTGAAGCGAGACGCCGTCTGTCTTATTATCTCGGGGTCGGGGTGCAGATTAGTTGGGTCGCTTTGATTGGAACAGCGATCACCGGGGCGTATGCGCAGTCTCCTCCTGATGGATGTACGATTCCTGTGCCAGATTTCTACGGAAAGGGGATTGTTCAGAACGCGTTAGACGCCATGTTTTTGGGAGCGTGTGACCGCCATGACCAATGTTATAGAAACTGCATTGCACCGCTTGGAGTTGGATTTACCGATGCAAAGAACTTCTGCGATGGCACACTCTTTGTAGAGATGACAGGTTGGTGTGCTGGAGCGACTGTCTTGCAGGCCGTGACGGATGCTGGACTAGATCCGGAGCAGTTTCTTCCTGGCTGTGAGGCGGCCGTTTTGACCGTGTACGGTTTTGAGCAGGGACCGCTGGGGTGGGCCGCATTCAAGGATGATCAGTGCCCGGCATGCCAGTTCGTCAACGACGCTTGCTGCTACTTTGGCCTTCCCGATTGCGTCGGGCCCTGCGCGGATCCAGAGATAGGGCTTATCTGTCCTGGAGGTGTCTTTGACAAAGACTGTAACTGCCAAGAGTTAAGCCCAATAGTCCTGTCAATCGACCCTGGCTCCATTCGATTGACAAGTGCTGAGGCGGGTGTGGAATTTGATCTCGACTCGGATGGAGTCAAGGAACGTGTCGCCTGGACGTTGCCATCAGAGAATGATGGGTTCCTGAGTTTAGATGGTGACGGCAACGGATCGATTGACGACGGTGGCGAGCTATTTGGAAACTACACTGTGCAGGGTCCTTCAGGAGATCGAAATGGCTTTCGTGCGCTTGCCAGCTACGATATGCCGGAGCTTGGCGGCAATGGGGATGGGCTCATTAGTAATGAGGATGAGGTCTTTTCTAGGCTTCGAATCTGGGTTGATGAAAACCATGATGGTCTCTCTCAGTTGTCCGAACTTCTTGGCCTGGGACGTGCTGGTGTGAGCGTGATTCACTTGGATTACAGCGAGTCGAGACATCGCGATCGCTGGGGAAATGAATTCAGGTATCGAGCAAAAGTCGAGTTTGACGACGGGCGTCAGTCGTTCGCTTATGATGTCTTCTTGCAGTCGAGTGAAGGCTCTCAGTAGGATAGGGAAATGATCGGGTCTAAAGCTAGATGGGCGGGGGTGCTAGGAGCTCTGCTATTGGTTTCTTCAGTTTCGCTGCGTGCCCAGGATGAGCAGTTATCTGGGTTTGTGGCGCGAGCAAGAGACCATCTTCCGCCTGATTTCGTAGACGGTCCGGACTTCCGGCTCCTGAAGGGGTATACCTGGCGATGGACGGAGACTCTGAATGAGGTTGATCCAGGAGGTAAAGTCCGGAAAAGCGTGAGAGTCCGGCTTATCGTGGCTGAGCGAGAAGATGGTGAAGCAGTTGTCGGGATCCGTGAGTTCGACGACGATGGAAAACTTGAGGGAGAAGTAGCGAGGCCGGCGCGAGTGGCTTTTCAGCGATGTTGTCCTGATCGAGGACAGGGGCTTCTGGAGATATGCGGCAGGGCGCGGGCGCTCATCTGGTCGATGCTGAATCTGAGCTTTTCGGGGGAAGAAACCATCGCCGATGTGCCCGTCTACGCCTTTCATTTTAGGACGCCTGACGAGTCGTCAAAGCAGCGTCTCGAGGCGCTCGAGACGCTACGCAAGAAGCTGCTCAAGTTGCAGGGCACTCTCTGGTTCGACAAGAAGAGTGGCCAGTTGGTGCGGGCGGAGGGAGAGTATAGAGGCGATGTGTACCTCGGTTGGGGTGTCTACAGCTCACGGAAAGGTGAAAGTTGGAGCTGGCAACTCAGGCGCACTTCTTCCGGAGATTGGGTTCCATCGCGATGGGTGAGAAGGACCAGGCTGCAGGGGGTCTTCAAGAAGACTCGAAGGGAAAGGATTGGTCTCTTGTCCGATCTTCGTGCCATGACGCTCCCGTCGGTTGTCCCTTCGCCCTAATCGGTACCCAACTCTGTGGTTGCTCTCCCAGAGAAAGAAATCGAGGAGTTGGTCGACGTTGACCGGGTGTAAAAGTCGCCTTGCCAGGTGACGACCGGCCAGCCGACCGAAGCTGGCTGGCCGGTCAGCGACGATCAGGCTGCATCAATCTCGTCGAGCTGCGATCTGCCAAGGATCAGATCAGCAGCCTTCTGCGCCTGAGCTGCGGCTACGACGATCAGCTTTTTGTCGTCGCGCAAGCGCTTCAATAATCACCAGCTGTTCGTAATGTGAAGTGCGGATTTGTAACCGCTGCTTTTTCAAGAGCATGCGGAGAACGATCGCCTAGTTTGCTGCGCATTATTTGGCTGTGCCACTTTGGCTGTTGTTCAACTCAGCCGAGGAGGTGCATATGTCAAGTAATCGCGAAACACTCATTTCCAGACTGAAAGGGACGTTGAGGCAACTGCGGTATCACCCGGTGGTGGTTCACAACTACGGTTGCTACGCGGGGCAGTTCCTATGCCGCCTGGAGGAACAGGGGACGGCCCTCGAAGCAGTGACGCCGACGGACGTCTCGACCTATCTGCGTTTTGCCGTTCGGCAGTTCCGCAAACGTCACGGCCGTTCTCCTGCGCCGCACTGGACATCCATCCCCCGGGCAGCAATCCACGCGCTGTTGCGGCTTACGGTGGAGCGCTGGCCACCTGAGCCTGTGCGGTCTGAGCCGGGTGAACTGTTTGCACTGGCGGTATGCCAAGAGTATGAGGAATGGCTCCGTGTGATGCGCGGGCTCGCCGAGGCTTCAATCGATGCCCTGATGTGGGAGGCTCGCCATTTCTGCGCCTGGTACATACAGCGTGCGGGAGTTCCGAGATTCGTGGATCTGAGCATCCGAGACTTGGACGTCTATCTTGGAATGCGGGCGGCCGGGCTAAGGCGGAGGTCCCTGAAAGACGTGGTGGAGCGGCTTCGCTCGCTGCTGCGATATCTGTACAAGACGGGCCGCATCGCTGTCGATCTGGCCCCGCACATCGTTGCGCCGGTCCTCTATGCGTATGAGGGCATTCCTTCCATCCTGAGCCAGGAACAGATCGAAACGGTTCTGAGATCTGCAAGGGAAGACCGCTCAGCGCTGGGGCTGCGGGACTATGCCATTCTCCAGCTCCTGGCCACGTACGGACTGCGAGCCGGAGAGATCAGCCATCTGCGGCTGGACGATATCAACTGGCGCGCGGAGACCTTGCGCATCTGTCATTCCAAAACCGGCACGCAATCGCTCCTGCCGTTGTTGGAGCCGGTAGGCGACGCGCTGATCGATTATCTTCGATACGGTCGTCCGGAAACCAAAGCGCGAGAGATCTTCATTCGGTCGCGGGCGCCTTTTCGCCCGCTGGCGGCGATCTACAGCGAGGTTCGCCGACGACTGTCCGCAGCCGGCGTGAAACCGGTCGGTAAGTGCGGGCCCCACATCTTCCGTCACGGCCGAGCCGTCAGCCTGCTGCGCAGGGGAGTACCCCGCAAGGTTATCGGCGACGTGCTGGGCCACCGATCGGCGGACTCCACGATCCCCTATCTGAAACTCGCTACCGAGGACCTGCGCGCGATTGCCCTGGAGGTTCCGGGGAAGGAGGTGCGGTGATGAGAACCTGGTCCGATCCCCACAGCGGCGTTATCGATCGCTATCTGAGCCAACTGCGGTTGCGCAATCCGACCACTCCGATCTACTACCGGCGAGTACTGTGGAGTTTTCGGGAACTGATTCACAAGCGGCAATGCTTAACTCCGCAGGTCAACCGAAACGACCTCGAAGCCTGGCTGTGCGAGCGTGCCTCGCATTGGCGTGAGGCAACCGTTCTGCACCGAGCCCGTATTGTCAGCCGCTTCCTTGACTTCCTGGTCAAGGAGGGATGGCTCACCGGCAATCCGGTGGCTGACTTGCGCGCCGCGTATTGCGTCAGAAGCAGCCATGCGATCCTTCGCGCATTGCTGGCGCCCGATCCGGATCGAGCGCTCGAAGCGCTGCGCCGGTTCCCGTCCTTCGGCAGCGTCCTCGGGGACCTGATGCGCAACCATATCGCATTGATGCGCAGCAGAGGCTTCCGGTATCAGACCGAGGCCCGCCACTTCCTGCGTTTCGATCGCTTCTTGCAGGCGCACCCGGAGTTGGCGGATAGGCCCGTCTCGCTCATGCTGCAACGTTGGGCCGCAGCGCGTCCGACCCCGAACCACCAAGCCGAATGCGAACGGCTGGCCTCTGTCTTGGCCAAAGCCCAAAGGCATGTTGATCCCGACATCGAGGTGAAGCGCCCGGACTCGCGTCCCAGTCGGCAAGCCGTGCGACTATGGCGACAGCCGTATATCTACACTCCGGAAGAGATCTGTCGTCTGTTGGAGATTGCCCGGAACTATCCATCTCCGCGTGCGCCGCTGCGTCCGATCGCCCTCCATACCATGCTGGTGTTGGCCTATTGTGCGGGACTACGCGTGGGAGAGATCGCGCGCCTGAATCTGGGTGATGTCGATCGGCAAACCGGCACCATCACCATTCGAGAAACGAAATTCTTCAAATCCAGAATCTTGCCGTTGTCCGAAACTGTGCTGTCGGTCCTAAAGGATTATCTCGGAGCCAGGCGCGGCGCGAAGGCGCCGCAAAGTGCGGACTCCGGCTTGTTCTGGCATGACCAGGGAAATGATCGCTACACATCGAAAGCCATAGGGTGGTTACTGGTGGACATTCTGCGGCGTGACGGCATCAAACCGCCCAAGGGAAAGATCGGTCCCCGGGTCCATGACTTCCGGCACTCGTTTGTAGTGAACCGCATTCTCGAGTGGTACCGAGCCGGCATCAATCCCCAAGACCGCTTGCCGTTTCTGGCGACCTATCTCGGACACCGCGACATCCATTCGACGCTGGTCTACATCACCGTCACACAAGACCTCCTGCAACAAGCCGGCGAGCGCTTCCGCGCACTCGGGGCGTCCTGCCTGAACATGACGGAAGAGAGGCCATCATGATGTCGACCGACCCGTTCCCGAGGCTCCTGTATACCTTCTTTTATGAATGGATGACCCAGCAGCGAAATGCTTCGATGCATACCGTCCGCTCCTATCGCGATAGCTGGCGGCTGTTCCTCCGGTTCGTGGCCACGCGCCGGAAACGGAGAGTGGCCCGACTGACCCTGGCCGATCTGACCGTAACCGAGGTGAGTGCCTTCCTGCAATACACGGAGATGGAACGCGGAGATACGATTGGCACACGCAATTGCCGTTTGGCTGCGCTGCGTGCCTTCTTCAGCTTCGTGGCGGATCGAGAGCCGGCAACAATCCCGCAGTGTTCCGCGATCCTCTGCGTTCCGACCAAAAAGGCACCGGTCCGTGCGCCATGCTATCTGGAGCTGGAGGAAGTGAAGGCCATCCTGGCCCAACCCGACCGCACGACGCTCGAGGGGCAACGCGATCATGCGCTCCTCTCCTTCCTCTACAACACCGGCGCCCGCATTCAGGAAGCACTCAATGTCTGTCCCCAAGCGATCCGCTTCGTGCCGCCCACCTGCGTGCGTCTTTACGGGAAGGGGCGCAAAGAGCGGCTATGTCCGCTGTGGCCGGAAACGGTGTCACTGCTCCGAGCGCTGCTTGGACGCCGGCCAAGGGCCGACGACGAACCGATCTTCG
The DNA here is from genome assembly GCA_963823995.1 of uncultured Acidobacteriota bacterium. Lineage (GTDB taxonomy): Bacteria > Acidobacteriota > UBA6911 > RPQK01 > JAPXNP01 > JARRKC01. Next base: position 896,957 of record CAWGNQ010000004.1, on the reverse strand, counting down.
TCAACCGCTACGGTGCCCCGCTGGGTGCATCGGGCATCCGCTTCAAACTCGCGAAATACGTCGCAGAAGCCAGCAGAACCGTACCGAGCCTTGCCTCCAAGCACGTCACGCCGCACAGCTTCCGCCACGCAACGGCCGTCCATCTGGTCGCAGCAGGGGTCGACATCACGGTCATCAGAAGCTGGCTTGGGCATGTCAGTCTCGACACCACCAATCACTATGCCCAAGCCAATCTGGAAACCAAGCGCAAGGCACTTGAGGGTCTCGCGAGTCCATCCGGTGCCCCGAAAAGACCGTCATGGAAGGCGGACGAAAGCGTGCTCGCGTGGCTGGATACTCTGTAGAAACATAATGTGAAGGAAGCGGCGTTGCTGCGACAGCAAGGATCCGTCGCGGGATGCCCTCCTTCACATTACGAACAGCTGGTGATTAATCGACAAATGACGAGCTCGTCATTTTTTCAACCAGCCGGACAGGTAAGCGGCACTCTGATCGATCGTGCTCGGGGAGATACCGGCTTCGCCGCAGAGGAAGGCGGAGGTGAGTTCCGCGACGAGCTCTTCCTGCGAGTAGCTTTCACTGCCGAACATGGCCGGATCGTCCAGGCCGAATCGCGCGAGTCGGGTCATGTGGCCCGTCGCGTGAGCCAGTTCATGATAGGCCGTTCCATAGAACGTCTCCGGTGAGTCGAACTGCTCCGGATCCGGCATTCCGATCCGGTCCTGAGTCGGAGAGTAGAACGCCGCTTGTTTGCCGTACTCGATCACCGGCGGGTTCGGTATGGAGTCGAGGATCCGGGCGGCCTTCTCGATGGGAGTGAACTGCGATGCGCCATCGGAGGCGGGCACCTTCTCAGTAGGGATCCCGGAGGTCTGCTCCAGGTTGAAGACCCACCAGCAGCGGGCAAAGACGCGACGATGAGTCTCGGCTTCGCCGGTCTCGTCGTCCTCGCGGTCCTTCGAGTAGACCTTCCAGAACAGCACCGGCGTCGACTTCTGGCCTCGCCGGACGTGACCGCCGAGCTTCCTGGCCTGGTTGAAGGTCAGCCAGTAGGGGCTGGAGAACCCGGCCAGTGCGAGAGTCAGGACATTGATGCCGCGATACTGCCAACCGGCGATGTTCTGAGGCCACAGGGTCTTCCAGGGCTTCCGCCAGGGCACGACACCCTGTTCCAGCTTCTCGAGGATCGCATCGGTGATTCGCTCGTGGGCGGGTTGGGTTGTTTGCTCGATCGTCATGATTGTGTCCTCCAGTGAAAGGGTTTTTCGGTTTCTTCACCGCGCCCTGAGAAACCAAAAACCTCGAGCTGGAGGACCCAAGAGAAGGGCCCGGACGGCGGCCGTCGAAGCGCCGAGCATCCCGAGTGACAGGCCCCGCCCTGGCGCGAAAGATGCTGCGCGGAGACCCACCGGAGGGTCCACACAAACCAGATCGAGCAAGCGACCAAGCCGTGAGCAAAGGCAGGTCGAGCGATAGAAGGTCGGCCGAGGCATGCCAAAAGTCGGAGAGACCCGGGGCCGTGGGTGGAATGACGGAGTTTCGCGATGAGGTTGAATGTCTCGCGCTTTGTGGAGGGAACCTCTTGTCGTGTGTCCTCTTGAGCCGGTCGGATTCGAGAAGCTCGGCCGTAGTAGGTCCATCCGTCTGCGCGCCGCACTGCCTTTGTCCGGAATAATCAGCCCGAGGTTCCCGCGACGATGGGACGAGATTCTCCATCAACCGGAGTAGAGTAATGCCGGTATGGCGTCGACAATCTGGGCGCTCGTCGTCGGGCTCCTGCTGACCCTTGGCGGGGCGGAGTTGCTGGTCCGGGGAGCTTCGCGGCTGGCTGCGGCCGTCGGGATTTCGCCTCTCGTGATCGGTCTGACCGTAGTGGCTTTCGGTACGAGTGCTCCGGAGATGGCCGTCAGCGTCAGATCTGCTCTGGGGGGCAGCGAGATCGCCATCGGAAACGTCCTGGGCAGCAACATCTTCAACGTGCTCTTCATCCTGGGAATCTCGGCGTTGATCACTCCCCTGGCTGTCGCCCAGCAGCTGATTCGCATCGACGTCCCGGTGATGGTGGGAGTGACGCTGGCTGCCTGGGGACTGGCCCTCGGCGGAGGGGTTTCCCGGCTCGAAGGAACCCTTCTCTTTGCGGGGATCGTCCTCTACACCCTGTTCGCCATCCGTCTGGGCCGGCGCGAACGTGCCGAAGTCCAGGCGAAGTATGCTGAACAATTCGGGAGTCGGGTGGGGAGCATTCGTGGTGTCGCACTCCACGCCGGACTCGTTCTGACCGGGCTGGCCATGCTGGTTCTCGGTGCGGATCGACTGGTAGAGGGGGCCGTTGAGCTCGCCAGATGGTTCGGTGTCGGTGAGCTCGTCATTGGCCTGACCATCGTTGCGGCCGGCACTTCGGTGCCCGAAGTCGCCACCTCCGTTGTCGCGGCATTAAGACGGGAACGGGACATCGCGGTCGGCAACGTCGTGGGCAGTAATCTCTTCAACCTGCTCTCCGTCTTGGGCGTCTCGGCGATCGTGGCGCCTTCCGGGGTGACGGTTTCGACGGCCGTCATGCAATTCGACTTTCCCGTGACCGTGGCGGTTGCGGCCCTCTGCCTTCCAGTCTTTCTGACCGGGCACACGAATTCGCGGTGGGAGGGGGTACTGTTCCTCCTGTACTACATCCTCTACTCGAGTTTCGTCGTACTGGCCGCTATACGGCCGGAGCTTTCGACGCCATACGGGAGAATCGTCCTGTTCGGCATCCTCCCCCTGACCGTTCTGCCTGTGGGCTACAGCCTGGTCCGACACTTCCTCCCGCGGGCGCACGGGTCGTAGCCGCCTCGAATCAGCGGCGGCAAGCTTACCTTCCCCCCTGTCCGAGGAACAAAGGCGGAAGGCGTTCCGTCCGGCCCGGCGGGGCCAAATTCTTTCGCTCCGGAACAGGGAGTCAAGATAGTTGGGCCGGCGAAGGAACTGCCGACCCGCGGGGAGGACTCAGGCGGACTCGGGTTGCTCCTGCAGCTCGAGGATCCGTGAGTAGGCGAGATCGGCGACCTTGGCGAGGACGAGCAGGTCGTCGCGGCTGAAGCTGCGTGTCGACTTCCAGGCATCGCCGTCCTTATAGAGGCGCTCGAAGGTGACCGACTGGCAGGTTGTGCCTCCCGAGTTGTCGTTGGCCCAGATGGCGGCCTTGCTGGATCCGATCCGGACCGTTGCTGAAGGTTTTGTGCGCGCCCGGATTTCTCGCCAGGCTCCTACTACGTCGTCGGACAGACAGGCGTCTGCTGCGTTGCTGCTCCTCGTCCTCCTCGACGTACCGTCCAGTACGCCTGCGGGGGCCTTCGTCGCGCGCCTTGCAGCCACCTGCCTCTCCACCGACTCGCTACGGACCCTGGTGAGGAATCCGGGCTGCCATGATTCGTTTCTCCTTTCTGTGTGATTTTTCTTTCACCCGGGACTTGAAGAAAAATCCACAGAACTCGAAGGGAGAAACCCCGCAGTCGGTCGACGATGGGCGAAAAGTCCGGACAGGCAACGGAAATGACAGGCCCGCCCTGGCGTAACCGTTGCCCGGACCGCCCAAAGCCGAGCGGACATACGGCGGGCATGGCGAACAAGAACCCCAGCCGAGGTCGAGAGTGGTTTCAGGCAGTGCAGGCTGGGCTCATGACTCGCTGGCGCGCCAAAGTGTCCAGCGAAAGCGCTGTAGGAGTGGAAGAGCCTGGACGAGCACGCCGGGGTCAAGTGGAAGTCCGGCGAGAATACGGTAATGGAGAAGGTCTGGCTTCCGTGTGTTGACATCTCGCCCCGCTTTCTCAACCTCGCCCGCCGAACTGATGTGCTGTAAGCTGAACCCCTGTCCGACGATTGTAATCCAGTATTTACGGGGAGTCTCGAATCACTTGGGATCGCAAGGGGAGGAAGGAACACATGGAGAAGACCGGGTTTGCTGTAACGCTACTGGTTCTATGTGTTTCCTGGGCTTTGCCTCAGACGCATCCGCAGCCAGCAGCCACAGTGACGGCAAAATCGACGACGGTCCTGGTCGATGTGACCGTATATGACGGAAAGGGCAGGTCGATTCACGGATTGAAGGCTCCGGATTTCGAAATCTACGAGGACGGAGTGCTGCAGTCCGTTTCCTCCGTGGAAGAACTGACGGCCGAACGTTCCCGGAACGGGACCAGTCCCGGAAGCACAGTGACTCCCGAAACGGCCGGGGCCTCGAACCGGCCGGTTGTATCGCCTCTGAACGGAGGCCTTCGCGACTCCTTCATCGCCATCGTGACCAACAGCCTGCAGGCGGGAGATACCGAAGGACCTCATGGCGCCTGGGTTTCGGCCTGGGATGCCATCCGCGACTACGTCGAAGATTTCATGGGGGCTCGAACCCATGTGGGGATATTCCTGATCGATCTCGATCTCCACCGGTTCAAGCTGATTCAATTCTTCACCGCCGACAAGGATCGCCTCCTCGAGGCGATTCGCCGTGCCCGGATCGATCCGGCGGCGGTCCGGGAAACGCCTTATTCCGGGCCCTTTGCAGAAGCGTTCCAGGAGTTGGCCCGGCAGTTCGAGGCACAAACGATGACCGATGCCTTCCTGACGCTTCTCCACTCGATGCAGATTCTTCCCGGAAGGAAGTCTATTCTGTTCCTCTCGCGGGAAGGGATTCCCCTGCCTTCGTCGATCCTTCATCGGTTCTGGGACGTCGTTCACCTGGCCGATCGGCTGGAAACCGCCGTCTACACGGTGGACGCATCCGGTCTGAGAGTTCGGTCGACTGCGCTTGGATCTGAACTCCCACGTAGGACCGGCCCCACAGCAGTCTCTGGCAGCTCTTCAGCGACGCTCGAAGGCGACGGAACGGGCTCTCTTGGTCCTTCTCTGCTGAAGAACGTTTCAGAGCGTGAGGAGGACAATTTACGCTCGGATCCCCACTACAACATGAACGTTCTGGCGGAAGAGACCGGGGGGCTCTTCATTCGGGATACCAACGATCTGCATGCCGGTCTCGGACGGATCCGGGAGCACTTGGGCAGCTATTACCTCCTCGCCTACACTCCCAAGAATCTGAACTTCGACGGCCGCTACCGCTCGATCGAAGTCCAAATAAAAGACTCGAATGCACGCGTGCGTTATCGCAGAGGGTACTACGCCGTCGATCTGGACTTCGATCAGCCTCTTCTCGAATATGAAGCGCCGGCCCTGGCCGTACTCGAAGATGGCCGTAGCCCGCAGACTCTGCCGGTCGAAGGTTCGGCGCTGACGTTTCCCAGGAAGGGTGAGACGGACCTGACCACCGTGGTCGCGGCTCTCGGCCCGGGACAGATCAGCTACCGTCGCACGAAGGACGACCTCGAGGAATCCGATTTCACCATCGTCGCTCTGGTCAAGGATGCAGCCGGCGACATTGTGCGGAAGGTCAGTCAGCAGTATCGGTTGGGGCGTCGTCCGGATGGCCCGACGGGAGGGGACGGCATTCTCTTCTACCGCGAACTGGCGCTCGCCCCCGGCCGCTACACGGTCGAGTTCGCAGGGAGCAGAGGGGAACAGAGGGGGGGCGGACAGAACAGTGTCCCTCACTTTGTTCGCGCCATGTGGCTTTCGAATGACTCGTGGTAGATTGGTTCAATATCGGCCTTCGGCTTCCGTTAACCAATGAAGCACTTTATCTGGTGGATCGTCTTCGGCGTCGTGAGCAGCGGACTGGCCGCGCCTGCGCCGGCATCCAGTCCCTGGTCTGACTTTGTCGGCACCTACCGCTATCGTCATGGGCAGACCATCGAGCTCGTCGCGGGCGACGAGCTTTTCGCGGTTCTTGACGGAGGCAAGTACCCGCTGCGGCCCGCAGGAGGCGACGTGTTTATCAATGCCGTCGGGATTCGGGTTCCCTTCCGCCGCAACGCAGCCGGAGAGGTCATTGGTTTCGAGGAATCAGGGACATTCTATCCGCGGCTTGCAGATTCGGTGAGCGTAGAGGCTGCGGCCTTGGCGTATCCTCGCCCCGCGGGGGAACGCTCGCCTTTGGACTATCACTACGATCCGCCGGCTGATCTGCACGATGGGATCCCCGTCGGAGATATCTCCCGATCAGACCTGGGTCTCGGGTCGGCGACACGTATCGTGGATGGCATCTTGGACGGCACCTATAAGGACGTGCATAGCGTCCTGCTCTATCAACGCGGCCGGCTCGTTCTGGAGGAGTATTTCTACGGCTACAACGTCGGGCGCACGCATCAACTGCGTTCTGCGACCAAGTCAATTGTGAGCGCGCTTGCCGGAATCGCCATCGACCGCGGCGCCCTCAACGGAGTCAAAGAGCGGGTGCTGCCGCGGATGCATTATGACACCTACGCCAATCCGGACCCGCGGAAGTCGCAAATAACGCTCGGTGATTTCCTGTGTATGAGTTCAGGCCTGGACTGCAACGACTACAGTTCGTCTTCGCCGGGGCGCGAGACGGCCATTTACGAGACTCCTGACTGGGTAAAGGCGACGCTCGACCTGCCGATGGTCCATGATCCGGGCACCAAAGCTTACTATTGCTCGGGCGGAGTCGGGGTCGTGGGGCGGATGATTGAAAACGCAGTATCCATGTCTCTACCCGACTTTGCCCAGGAACGCCTGTTTGGTCCGCTGGGCATGAGACGCGCTGACTGGACATGGAATTACGACCTGACCAACGCCGACCGGGAGTTCGCGCAGATCCACCTCCGCCCGCGGGATATGCTCAAGCTGGGTTTGCTGTTTGCCGATGGCGGACGCTGGCACGGGCGGGAGGTCCTATCGGCCTCGTGGGTCAAGGCGTCGCTCGCCGAACATAGCCAAATCGACAACACCAGCTACGGATACTTCTGGTGGCGGCCATGGTTGAATGTCAAGACTCCCAGCGGCAACCAACGCGTCGATCTGATCGCCGCCCAAGGCAACGGCGGGCAGAAGATCTACCTGGTGCCGCAACACGAACTCGTCGCGGTTTTCACCGGAGGCGACTACAACTCCGGGGCCGCGCCTCCAAACAGAATCATGGTCGACATCATTCTGCCAACATTGATTGGCAACTTTGGGGTCGGACCACGTTAATTCAATGAGAAATCGCGATTTAGCTAGAATATACGGCCTTGGAGACAGGGTTACGTCTATTTTTCCGGCCCCAAAAAGTCCTGTAACGCTGTCGCCCCAGACGAGTGGGCTGCGTTGCGTTCGGCGACGAGGACAGATCAGATCTCCGGCGCAGCCCAGGTTTTACGGCGGAGGGCTTCTTAGAAGCCCAAAATGGGGGCCCAGAAGTCAGCGTAACCGGCTTCCTGGGGCCTCACAGCCTGCCTAAGCTACGACCAGTCAGTCAATTATCGTGGCCCGACCCCCTTTTCGTGGCTTTTCGAGGGAGGTGCTGTAATGCAGGATTGGAAGTGGCCATTTGTCGTTGTCTTTGCGGCCGTACTGGCTGCGATCGTGATCATGTTTGGTCTTTCTGAAGACCAGCAGATACGGAATCACCTGATCGCGTACCTGGATTCCATCGTCCCATTCGTCTTCGGTGCAGCCGCTGGCGGAGTAGTTGGCGGGTCAGTGGGGTTCGCGAGAGCCAAGGGAATCTTCTAGGAATCCGCCGAGAGGGACGGCCCCAATCATTCAGTCAGTGACCACCGAGCGCCGTATAGCCCTCCTTGCGTAGCCAATAGGCCAGGCCGCGCTCCATCCGCAACGATTGAAGCTCGGTCATACGGTTGAGTCGCTTGTACAGCTCGGGCAGCAGGTGGAGGCAGTCGTCAGGCCTGTAGTACTTTCCGGAGCGGATTCCGGTTCGGTGTTCCTGGAACCTCTCCTCTGGCGTCTTTCCGGTCTGTCCGACAGAGACGACCGGTTTGGTGGGATCCGCGTCGGGATTCAACCTGCGGACGGGGGCGCGCTTTCCGACCCTCGAGTCAAGCGCGAAGACGTAGACGGAGAAGGTCCGAGGCGGAGGGGGATTGGCCACGGTATGGCCCTTGCCGGGCAGCGACCGGATCATCAGCTCCTGCGAGTAGAGGGCGCCCGCCCGCTTGGTGCGGGTGGCGTGCGTGGGCAGGATGCCGCGGGCTTACCGCTTCAGCGTGTGTACCTACTCTTCCTCAGCCCTTCGATGGCCGGGAGTTCGCCGGTTTTGATGGCGACGTAGAAGTATCTCGGTCGGGGTCCCGTCTTGGGATTCAACGCCCGCCAGCGCTTCAGATCCTTCTGCGCAAACGGCCCCCGAAGTTCCACTGCGAAGATCCGATGCATGCCGATCCATCGTAAGACGATGGTCCGACTCGATGAGTCTCCCGGGCTTGCAGAGATGCCGCCAGGGGGCCAATTGTGCCGAAGAAAGCCGTGGAAGCAAGTTCTCTGGCAGTCGGCCAAGGGCCCATGGCTGGTATTTTGGTCGTATGCGACAGGGTTGACTGGAGGGTTCCGTCGTCGGAAGGTGTGTCATGTGAATCCGAATGGCCCGGGCGAATGGACACCGTCGACGGAGGGGGAGCTCAAAAGTTGACAGATCCACAACCAATGCAGAGACTCATCTACAAAGCCGAGGCGCTGGCCCGCGAACATCCTCCTCGCCTGCAAAATCGCAACAAGCAAGTGGCGTATGAGATCGCCTGCCCGGCGGGCTCGCTGCATCAGGGTGAGGTGGCGTACACCCGCTGGGCGGCCATGCCGGTGCCGGAATCGATCGACGCCGCGCAGGCTGTGGAGCGGGTCGAGGTCCGGCGGGGGATCTACGACTACTCCCCGGTCCAAGAGTCCGCGGTGGAATGGCACGTGAACTTCGCGGATCCGGACCTGTTCTTTGGCTACAGCTCGTCGCTGTTTGCGCAGGACGAGATGCAGGTCGCCGAGCATCCGATCCTGGGTTGTTTGCGGGAGGCCCTGAGGGCCTGCGGGCATTCGACCCGGACCGTCGAGCAGGGACATCCGACTCCGATTCTGGTCTCGGGCGCGGAGCGTCGATGTCGGATTGCGGTGGACGTGAATCCCGAAGAAGGTCGCCCCCTCGGTCTCTACGGAAATCTGTTTGCGAGGGCCTCGGAAGAAGTCGTCCGGCGAGCAACTCTTCGGACTGATCCTCCGACATTGACGAATGTGATCGCCATGGCGGCGCCTTCAGGTGGCTGGGGTCCGTACTCGAGATCGGACATCGAGCATATTCTGTCGACGGCCTATACGGCGTTTCGGGCTGCGGTTCTCGAGTCGAAGCGGTTTTCCGTAACGGGCCGGCCGGTGGTCGTCCACACGGGGTTCTGGGGTTGCGGCGCCTTCGGGGGGAATCGGATCGCAATGACGATCCTGCAGGTTCTGGCAGCCTGCCTTGCGAGCATTGATCGCTTGGTCTTCCACACCGTCGATGCAAGCGGGCACGGCAGTTTAGATGATGCCCTCGCCTTGCTCGAAAGCGGCCCGGCGCGTGAAGGCACAGAGGAAATCGTGAAGTGGATCCTGCGTCAGGATCTTCACTGGGGACTCAGCGACGGCAACTAGCGGCCGTTGTCGAAATCAGCCGTTCCATGGGCCCGGAGCTTGCCAAATGCCCCGGAAGTCCCTTCCCTCGCTCAGACTGCGCACGACCGGTTCGAGGAAGTTTCGGATTTCCGAGACGGCGTCTGCGAAGTCCCAGGGCGCATCGACGATTTCGGATTTCGTCAGGAATGCTTCCCACTGGCGTTGTTTGTTCAGGTCCGACTCGAGAGCATGAATCAGTGAATCGAAGTCCGGCGGGACTGAGGTATTCCGTGCTGTGAAGGTCTTTCTAATCGCCTCAGCCAGAACCGCACCGCGAAAATCGCAGGCACGCGACAGGGCAACGAGATCGTAGAAATCCTTCATACGACTGTTCAGCTCTCGCAGTTTGACCATCGCCTGTAGCTTCTCGGCAATCGTGCTCTCCTTCGTGTAGCCATTCAGCTCCGAGACGGGAAACTCGAGCAAGGCGGGGTAGACAATACGGACCGGCCCCGGGGTGACGACGTCTCCAAAAGCAATATCGATCTGGAGAGTGATACGGGTGTTTTCCAAGGTTCCCCGAAGGCGTGCTCGAACACCTTCGTACTCGGCACCTTCGGTGATGCGTGTGGCCGTGACGGATGTCGGATCAAAGAGCACCCCGTCGGCTTCCACCTCTACCTCACAGATGGTCTTCAGCGCGGATACAATTCGACCCAGGCTGTTCTCGACGCCCCGGCCCAACAGATCAATGTCCATCGTGGGTCGGGACACGGGACCGCCCCAGATGCCGAACATGAGCGCGCCCTTGAGGACGAATGTCTCCGCATTCGGACTCTTGGAGAGACGGTGGAGGAACCGCTCATTGACGAAGCGCTGGAGCAGCTCATTGAAGGGCCTGGATTCCTTTCGTGCCCTGTTCAAAAGCCGCTGGTGGACCGAGGCAGCGACGTTGCTTCTCTTTGTCATGACAGGAGCGCCTCCAGATAGGGGCGGATGATCTTCTTCACCCGGCAAATGGAGGCGTAGTGCATCAGTTCGTCGATCCTGACCGGACGACGTTCGTGATAGAGGCGGACGGCTTCGACGGCCGTGTCGAGCCCGATTCTGTTGCGGAATTTGAAGCAGTCGGCCAGTGTCTTTTCCGGGCTGTAGATGCGAACGGGGACTCCGTCGAGTTCGTGGGTTTCCACACCTGCCGTGAAGGACTGTCCGTTGAAGCGATAGGTGCGGATCGGCGGCTGACTGAGCCTTGGCCGATGGGCGCCAGGTGGCAGCGCAACATGAATCTCGTGAGGGATCTGGGTCGTGAGTTCATGGAACGCCAGCGCGGAGATCAGGCAGATGACGCCGTTCGGGACCCGAGATGCGACGGCTACGAGATCGGGGTTGCCCAGCGGGGGGGCATCGGCCAGCCGGTAGACTCCGCGACTGATGACCTCGAGTTCACCTGAGTCGCGCATGGAATAGAGGGTCTCAGGGTGGATGCCTTCACTCAGAGCTTGCGCAGTTCGCAGAATTCCACCGTTTCTGCGGAACACGGCTCGAGCCTTCTCAAACCGTGAAACTGCAGGCTCGGATCCTGTGCCGATCATGATAATAATCTCCCTACTTATTCATATCCATATAGCAACTTATCGCTCTCCCGTCCAGCCGGAATGTGGTTGGCGATTCAAATCGAGACCAAGGGGAGAAGAATTCTTTTGAGGTTTCCCGTCCCCGAACGCTCTTGATAGATAGAAGGGAAGAACCTCTAGGTGTCGTACCCCTGCGCTTCGAGGATGGGGGCGATCCTCCGTCTGGTCTCGTCGAGACTGGTCACTTCCACCAGCATGTCCACGATCGGTTTGGCCGCGCGGCCGGGAACGGCGGTGCTGCCGAAGTGCTCGATTCTCCGGATCAGATCTGAGGGCAGGCAGGAGAGCAGATGAAGTCGCTCCTGTTCGAACATCTCGGGCCAGCGCGGATCGTAGGCTACAACGGCCACTTCTTCCTTCACCACGCGGGCTACCCGTTCCTCAAGCGTTTCCATCCGATCTTTCACAGTGCTCAATAGCTGTGATCAAGCAGACTCCTCCCACCATGCCGGAACACCAAGAACGTTGGCGCGGTGTGTACGAGTCGCAATCGACATCCCTCCCGGCTTAGAGTAGACGCGACGAATCGGAGCATGCGCCACGATGCCCCCCAAATACCTGCCATCCTCGCGGAACCAGCGGAACCGTTTCTTCTCCAGAAGACCGAATCCGGTCTGAGCCACAACGATATTCCCGACATCAAATGTGTCCACGATGGTACAGAGCTCCTGACCGCGCAGGACGTACAGGCGTGTATCGGTGAGGATGTAGAGGTAGTCGCCCGTGTCGACGATCCGTCGGGGAACCGCCCCGATGGCGTACGCTCGGACTGGGTCTCCGTCGTCGGTCAGGACCACGACCCTGCCCGAATAGCCGGCAAGGAAGACCGAATTCGACCAGCCGCCGAAGCTCGCGGCGTAAATCCAATCAGCGGCAAAGCTCTCATCGACTGTCTGCGACGTCGTGATGGTGAGTTTCACTCCACCACCCAGGTCGACCTCACTCCGGTCGATCTCTCGACCATACCGAACGCCCGTGTATGCCGGCAGAGACGTCGCGTCAATCCCCGTGAGCAGCTGTACGGCCAAAGTAAGGGCCTTCATCCTTTCTGTTGCGGTAGGATCACCCGGGTGGAGATCCGGGTGCCAGTCTTTCGCGAGCTGCCGGTAGCGCTTCTTGATGTCCTCCGGTGCGAAGGGATAGGACATTCCGATGAGGGAGAGTGCTGCCTGGATTTCATCACTCGTTCCCGACGCCTCACTCGGCTCAGCAATTTGCGCCCATCCGTCCTTGACGGGCAGTTTTGCGCCCCACAGCCCGCGTCCGTCCATCCCTACACACCAGGCTTCGTCGACAACCGTAAAGATGTAGCGGCTGGCATCTCTCGAGAGCGCGACGCACCGGACGTGGTTCTTCAGTTGGTCGCCGGAGATTTGGAAGCGCTTGCTGATCGCGCGAATCTCCGGGGCGTCGCAGAGCGTTGTCTCGAGTGTCAGGTCCAAGGCGTCATCGTAGGCATGGACCACGCATTCTTTGGACATGGCGATCAGTCCCCGGCCCATCGGATTTGCGTGGATCCGATAGACGTCGTGGAGGAGGGGCTTCTTCGCAGATAGCTCTCCTGCCCGACCATAGCGGAGTGCCGCCGCGGGGATCTGACCCAAGCCTTGCGCATTGCCCAGATCGTCGATCATCAGGAGGCCCGATCCCACAGGGCAAAGCTGTCTGAATGCAGTGTCAGGCCTTTCATCGGGAGGGATCGACTCGATCTCGCCAATCTCCCATTCCGCAGCATCGCGGACCTCAAAGTAGCCCGTCGTGTCCGGAATCGCGGTTGCCGCCCCCCGCATCTGAGCCTCTTCCCACTTCGATGGGGATCGTGGTAGCGGGACATAGGGGATGCGTGTGACGTCAATCTCACGCATTCTCGGAGGGTCTCGATCCGTCCGGTGTGAGCCCATAATGCGTTTAGGTGGTGGCACAGGAGCCCGCTCTGCCTCGGTTACCCAGATTGAATACGTTCTGCCTTGCTTCTCGCGGATGATCTCGCCTGCCTTGTCGAGCCAGCTAATCAGCGTCGACACGCGTCGCCCATCGTCTGCGCCCACGAGTGACTTCGTGTCCGTCTGAAGGCAGCCCGGATTCTTCCGTACAGCCTGGAGGATTGCCTCAAACAGCCTGCGGTCCTCTCGATGCCGTTTTGTCGTTTCGATCCAGGGTTGAAGATCCCGGTGCGAGTTGACGACCTCCGACATCTCAGCGAGGCCCTCATCGTCTCCGAATAGTGCGAGCATCGTCCCGCCGACCTCGAGCGCAGGAATGGACCTAATGTCAAAGGAGCCGTACTCCTGTTTCCAGGATTCCACGAGGGCCGGTAGTTGCCGCAGGTTCACCCGTGCCAGCCTGGCTGCGCGTTCATATTCGCGCTTTGAAACGGCCAGCTGCAATTCACCCATCGTTCCGTAGTAGTCGTCCGTCGTCCCTCCGTCCTGCTCTCCCCCCAAGTCGCTCAAGCTTGAGGATTCTGGGGAGCCAGGATCCAATTTCATCACGGCAGGTGGGTTCTTGGAGGAACCGAGTAGCCTCTTAAGGAACTTGAACATGCCAGCTATCCGAAGTGCGGATCCGTACCCCTCACTGTGCCCACTCCAAGCCCGTCACTCGTGTGTCCTCAGTGGACTCCAGCTGCCCGAAAATTGCGCCGGGCTCAATCCCATACATGCTTCATCAAAACCTCAATCACCTCGGTCGCGCAAGTGAGAGGGCTCTTCCAGATATCTGAACCCGTGTACCGAAATACCTCATATCCGATCTTCTTCAGCTCACGGTCCCGCCTACGGTCACGGGATGCCTGGTCCTTGGATCGATCGTGAAAATCATGCCCGTCACATTCGACTATCAGGTGTACGGTCCCGGTCTTTGTACCCGGGACCTCCGTCCCGTCTCGACGATAGGAATTTGACGATAGGAATTTGCTTTTTCCCCGGGGTGAGTCTATGTCGGCGGAAATGGCGAGTAAACCCTGAAATGAGGGGCTGGGATGAACGGTTCAAGCAGAGTCTGGCGGAAAGGAGGCCCGCAGGACGTGGTTCAGGGATCTCGGAGTGGCAGGGTCGGCAAATCAGCCGGAATCGGGGGCAAAAGCAGACGCAGGGATATCGACAGCGGCTGAAGAGCCCGGGCTCTTCAGCCGCGATAGACAAGGGATCGACCCCGTAGATCTTCTTGAGTAAACGGGCCCAATTGCGGCGTCGTTGGCGGGCAAAACGCTCGGCGGGCGAGTCCGGTTGCAGTGCCGAGTCGACTCGGAAGGCGTGATCGGTGAGATCACGGCCTCGCTGGGCAACCGGGGACGTCTCTTCTTCTCCACGAAGGCCTCCACGCGGACCGGCGATCTGCAGGAGGCTACCGCCCAGATGGAGGAGTCGCTCGCCAGCCTGAAGACGGACCACCTCGACCTGCTCAGTGCCCACAACCCCGCGGGTACGGACGTCATGATCCCGGCCATGAGGAAGCGTATGGAGGCGTACTGGGACTCGATCGCAGGGTAGACAGGACCCGCCCGCTGACCGGGGCTCCGGCACCGGTCAGCCGAGCAGGGCCGCCATCAGGAACCCCAGGTAGGTACCGGCCGCGTAGCCGAGCGTCCCCACGAGGACTCCGGGCAGGACGAGGTCGGGCCGCTCCAGACTCCGTGCGAGCGCGATCGCTGAAGGACCTCCGCCGATATTGGCCTGAGAAGCCACCGCGGCCACTTCTGGATCCACCTTCAGCAGCGCAGCCCCACCGAATGTGACCGCACCGTGCACCACGATGGCCGTCACCACCAGGATGAGCAGGTGCACGCCCAGGTGGCCCGCGCCGGCCAGTGCATGCACGTCGCAGAGGGCTCCGATGACAGCCAGGAAGTACATCACCGCGAACCAGCCGGCCAGGTAGGCCCCGCGTATCCGTCGGATCAGGGAGGACTGCGCCAGCAGGAGCGCGAGAGTGGTCAGGATGAGGATCGAGGGGATTGGAAGCCCGAACGCGGCGGCGCTCCAGGTCGCAAGGGCATCGCTCACCCAGACCGTACCCGCTCCCAGGGCGAGCAGCAGGGCAAGGTCGGTGGCGTTCACTGTCTCGCCAACCGTCTCCGTCGCGTGTTCCGCCTCCCCCTCACCCGGCCGGGGCAGCCCATATCGGGCCCTCCACAACGGGGCGAGGAAGCGGGGGAGTACCACCGTGGCGGCCATCCAGACCGTCGTGGCTGCGTTGTCCACCACGGCGGCTCCTGCATAGATGACTCCCTCGCGGGCGACGCCGTAGGAGAGGGCCACCGCGTTGAAGTTGACGCTCCCGCCGATGTAGGTGCCCGTGTACATACCGGCGAGGGGGGCAGCGAGATCTCCGAACTCCTTCCCGCCACCCGTCAGCCGCATCCCCAGATAGACGCCCAGCATGGTCCCCAGCGCACCCAGCGCGAACATGGCAAGCATGGGGCCGCCTGCCCGGCGGATGCTGGAGAGATCCACCTTCAGAAGGAGCCAGAAGATGGCGAGCGGGGCGACCTGACCGAAGATGGCGTCGTAGACGGGCGAGCCATCCGACACGGAGGGGATGATCCCCAGGTTGGCGACGACGGCGGTCAGCAGGATCACGAGGAGCGCCGACCCCAGGTGGCGCGCCGCCGTGTGGAGGGCGAGCCACTCGCTGAGGGCTACCATCAGGCCGAGTACGGCCACGATCCAAAGAGCATCGGACATGGGGGGCGAGCCTACCGCCGACCGGCCGCTCGACGCAAGTCACTCGGCTTGAGCCGGCGGCCGCTTCCACACTACCCTCGGCAGGTCAATGGACCCCGACGAGGAGTGTGACCATGCGCCGTGCCTCGTTGCTCCTCCTTCTGCTCCTCAGCGCGGCCTCCCTGGCCGCTGCGGCGGGGGCCCAGGAGATGCTGCCCGCCACCCGGACGACGGCAGGCATCCAGTACGTCTCCATCAGTACCCATTTCGCGAAGTACTATCCCTCGACGGTGGACGCCTGGGAGACCTTCTCCACGCGGGGGCTCTCCGCGAACCGCATGTGGCGGTTCAAGGAGAGCGAAACCTATTCGCTCTACCGGGGCGCAGGGTATCGGCGGACAACCGTTCCAGAGCGGGTTGATCGTCCCGATCAACTGCAGGACCGCAGTACACCTGGAAGCCGGAAGGGTGCCAGGAGCGCAGCCGGTGGGCGAAGTCCCGGCTGAGGCGACGTTGCGAGGTCAGCATCTGGAGGACGTGGTGCTGGAACAGCCGCGCGAGCCCCTCCGAGTCCAGCGGGTCGAAGGGCTGAAACTTGATCGTACAAGGGAGTACAGGCCTGCCGGAATTCCTCCCAGTATTGTTTCAGGCACTGGTAGAGGGCAGTTTCTCGAGGACGTCTCGAGCGGTAGATCGCAAGTCGTGCCATCACCTGAACAGAACGTCCGAGCAGCACAAATCTGCGAACGATCACTGGGCCCGATCGGGCGCAAACGCATTCAACATGTCAGTCCGGCGCGGCCGCCGCCCGACCATCATCAGGCGACGTTGCAGGTCGCCCCATCTCCAACCAGCACGAAGCCTGCCCAGTAGATGGGGAGGGCGGTGTCGCCGAACTCGTCGAGGAGATCGAGTTTGGCTTGGCGCAGGGCTATGCCCGCGTCCTCGCCATCAACGACCAGGTGTTGGTGGAAGTGCTTCATGAGGGCGGTCGTGAAGATGTCGCCGGCGGTCCAGAGGACGGTGAGGAAGGGTTGGGCGCCTGCGAGGAGGAAAGCCCGTTCGAGGCTGGCCATGCCTTCCTGGCCGAGGAGCCTTCGGCTGCCGGTGTCGCAGGCGGAGAGTGTGACCAAGTCGGCACGGAGGGACAGGTCTCGGATTTCGCGGACCTGGAGCAGGCCGTCCTCTGGTGAGGTGGGGGAGGTTCCCAGGACGAGCGCCGCGCGATCCGGAAACTGCTTGTCGGCGATCCCGTGGACGGCAAGATGGATGATTCGGAAGTCCCGCAGCGACTCTGCCTTGAATGCTGATTCCGTGGCATCTTGCTCGAGCAGCAACTCGCTGTCGTCATGGACCACGTCAGCGATGGTCGTGAAATCCAGAAGCTCCCCGGTTTGGTAGCTTTTCCTCCAGCCGGAATAAGAAAAGGTCCTCGTCGCGGAACTCTCCTCTCAGACTTCCCGGCAGAGGTTAGGATGCCCCGACAATTCCACTCCGTAGCCAAGGCATTTCGCAGCATGAGCGACGCGAGTGTCTTTCACAAGCTCGGCGGCCTGAGAGTCCGCTTGGAGATGCGGCGCCCCCTCACTTCGGCTTCGTCTTCTCCTGTACGTACTTCGCCGTGCGGTCTTTCTCATCTCAGGTTCCTCTCGGACAAGCGTCTCCGGAGTCTACGCATCACTTTGGTCCTACGGAACCAGAAAGAAGCGACGGCTGCGGGTAACAACCTTGTCGCCGGCCGGGATCGCAACGCGGAGCGTGTACAGGCCGGGCGGATGGTCGGCCAGGGGCAGCGTTCCGAGGTACTGGATTCTTCCTTCGCTGTCCGGCGCCGGGAGTTCGACTGTCGTTCGGCCCAGACTCTGGGCGTAGTGGGACAGCTCGATAATGGCTTGTTTGGCTGGGCTCCCGTTCCTGTGGATGCTGAAGTAGAACGGCAGCTTGGAGGATCCGGACGGGTGCCAGCGATCTCCGAGGAGTGGGTAGAGGAACGTTCCTTTGTACTCCAGAGGGGACTGCGAGCCGCGCTCCTTCTCGCCGATCGGTTCGCTGCGCTGAACCACGACGAGACTGCTCAGCGACGGCAGTGTGGGGTCCGCCTCGGGAACTACGAGCGTGTTGTGCTCGGTGGCGGCTTTGGCGTCGACTGCGTCGAAGGCTGCCATCTCGACCGTGTAACGTCCCGGCGGCACAGGCACTTCGTTGTAGAACAGGATAGAGTCGTCGACCTCTTTGTCCGCCTCGTGACTCAGCCGGTACTGTTGACTCACCTTTCTCACCATCTCACCCTTGGCATTGCGGAAGAGCGTAACGACGATCAGATCGGAGTTAACCCGTCCGTCTTTGTCGTCCCGATAGGCAATCGCTCCCGAGTCGATCCCGACAAGCACAGCGACCAAGCCGGGCCGGCCAGGACTCGGAAAGCTTAGGATGGTCGAACGTACGGGCAGATCGTCGCGTGTTTCACCCTTTTGCAGCAAAGCGATCGCAGGTGCCTCGTACTCCAGTAACGGCTCCTGGAAGGCAGCGCTGACAGCATAGTAGCCCTGGCGAGCACGGACGGTTGCGCCCGGTGCATCGACTTTCACCTCGATCTCACGGAAGCGTCCATCGAAGTCGAGATTCCTGGGTGTGTAGGCCAATAGGTAGTAGCTGTGCATGTCCTCTTCGAGCTGGGGCAGTTTGGATTGGATGTCGTTCGTGTCCCGGATGAAGAGGCCCCCCGTCTCTCGAGCCATGACGTTGAGGCTGTAGTGAGGGTCGTCTCGAAGCGAGGGTGCGGCTCTTTCAATCCGCCTCAGCATGGGCTCGTCATGGATGAGAAGCGAAGGCTCTCGCATTCCCGCAACACCGCTTCCCGTGGATCTCAGCCGCAGACCGGCAGCATCGATGGTGTAGATGGCGACGTTCGACTGGCTGGCCAGGTGGAGCACCTTCCAGAACTTCTGGACGATGGAGGTTGGCAGCGGAACACCTTCCCGACTGATGAACAGGATTGATTTTCGGCCCGGCAGGATCCGCAGAGCGTTCAAGATCTGCAGGAAGGCGTCGGTCATCGTTCGCCCTTCGATCGTGGCATTGAAGTCGCCTTCCAGTCCGACCTGTGCGATGGAATCCGATTGGACTGCGGCCGGATCGACTCGCGCGCGGGCAATGGCCTGAAGCAAGCGCCCGCGGTCCGGTGTGAAGAACTGGAACGTCTTCAGGTGTTTCAGATCGAGATCAATCAGAAAGATGCCGGCCAGCGTATTGTCCGACATGACGTTGCGAACATAGTCACGCGCCGTGTCCCAGGCCGTGACCCACGCACCGTCGGCGACATCGGAGTACGGGCCTGAACGGGGTTGTCCTCGAGTCTTGCTGCTGAGACTGTTGATGACAATGGCGACGAAGGACCTCTGGAGACTCGAATTCTGGGGGGCGCCGAGCGCTTCGACGATGTTCGATCTCGAGGTCTCGGAGCCGCGGTCCGCCGACTTGTTCGCTCCCGGCCCGAAGACGGTCGTGATCTGTTGCAGCACTCCGTCTTCGTAAAGCTCGAAGTCCGACCGGGCGAGATTTCGAATCGCGCGGCCTTTCTTGTCTTCCACGACGACATCGACGAGGACGGTGTTGGATTGGACTCGAATCGTCTCGCCGGGATTGCCACCTTCGGACTGTGGGTGGGGTTGCTGTCCCCGAGCAAGCGTCGGCCAAACCAGAAGAGCCGCCAGCGCGATCCCGAGGCAGTTCAGGAATGGAAAACGAGTCCGAACTGAGGTCCGCTCTGTCAGTTCCTTGGGAAATGCCCTGCCGGATGCATTGTGCCCCATCACTCCCCTCCACGAGAACTATTACAGGAGATTGAGAATTCGTCCATATCTTTCAGTTTTACCTAGCCTGTCCATCCTGCTCATTCGTCCTTGATCCCAGACAGAGCAACCTCGAAGCTGATTCTCATGGACAAATGGGCGCCCGGCCGGTTGATCGATGGGAGGATGCCAGGGCTCTCTCTGACCTGGCAGGGCTGCAGGCCGAGTTCAAGATGTATCCTGGAATCGCCCACCGTATGAGCCCCGGCATGATCCGTGATGTCACCGGCTTCCTGAGGGAGCCGTTGCAGGAGGGGAGCCGCTAGGAGCGTGTCAAGAATTCCGCCTCGGTGCCAGACTCGCACCTGAATTCTTTATCCACAGGCATTTACGAGCGCGTCCCGTGCGTGTCACCCTGGGATTGATGGGACATGCCGTGGGCTGGCCGCTGGCACGCGGCGGCTCACAGAAGATTTCCGATGCCCTGGCGGGTCATCTCGGAGCCTTGGGTGGGCGCATCCGGCTGAATACGACCGTGGACGCGATGGAGGCGCTTGAACCTGCCCGACTGAGGATTCTCGATGTCACGCCGCGACAATTGCTTGGAATGGGGGGGCGACGTCTGCCCCGCCGCCTCGAGAAGCGCCTGCGGCGGTATCGTTACGGTCCCGGGGCGTTCAAACTGGATTATGCTCTGGATGATCCCGTTGCCAGCAACCCCCTTTCCCGGGATGCAATGCTCGAGTATCGAGGAGGTCGCACTATCTACATTACCATCCCCACGAGACTTCCTCAAAAGGGCGGGTTGGCCGCATTGAAGTTATGAAATCCGGGGAGTATCATGATACTAGACATAGCATCTTCGTCACGATGAACAGTCTTTACTGAACACCTCTGAAATATACTATTATGCAAATACCGTCAGAAGTCAGATGTGGTGACGATGTTGAAAGAACATCAAGGATAGAGTCCGTAATATCAGAACGGGCACAGAAGCTGGATCGCTTCTGCGATCACATTATCAGTTGCCGGGTGGCGGTCGAGCGCCCGCACCATGCGGCGTCTTCGGGAAACCCGTATCGGGTCCGGATCGATGTCACCGTACCGCCCGGCCACGAATTGGTCGTCGACAAGGGACCTCCGAACGTTCCCTTCGAGGAGAGTCTCGAAACGAACATCATCGAGTCGTTCAAGGCGATGGAGCGGCAGCTCAAAGAGTTGACGCAGCGCCAGCAGGGGGAGGTCAAGAGTCACAGAGGTATGGAAAGGATGGCTGAAATGAACTGGGGTCAAATCGAGGGAAAATGGAAACAGTACAAGGGTAAGGCCAGAGAGAAATGGGGAAGCCTGACTGACGACGATATTGAGTGGATCTCGGGCAAACGGGACAGGCTCGTCGGCAAGTTTCAGGAACGGTACGGCCGCGGAAAAGAGGCGGTGGAAAAGCAGGTCGACGGGTGGCGTCAGAAACTGTCGGCTAAGTGAGCGCTGACTGGCGGAACCAGATTCGCGTTGGAACCTCGGGCTGGCACGACAAGCACTGGCAGCCCGTCTTCTACAGTGTGGACGATTGGGGCGGCAAGGACATCGAGAGACTCTTTGGCGCCATGCGCGACGTGTTGGAGACGACGGTGCAGTGTCAGGCGGATCCCGGACGATTTCCCGACTCCTACCTCACTCCGGAAGAGAGGCGGGAGAGTCCTGTCCCGGCTGTGGGAGATCCATCGAAGGCGTGAGGATCTCGGGTCGCACAGCCTATTTCTGTCCAGCATGTCAGCAGGATCCGGGCGATTCCTGACGCGGGAGATCCTTGCGGAGCCGGATTCCGGGAACCGGTTCCGAATTCCGAGAAAGAAGAGGTCGGCGATGCAGGTAATCGGCGTAGTGGCACCAACGGGTTGCGGCAAGGACGAGTTGGGAGATTACTTGAAGGACAAATACGGTATGGAGGTCTTCTCGATCGGCCGTTTGGTCAGGGAGATCGCAGAGAAAAGGGGACTTCGCCCGAATCGGGAGAATCTCCACAAAGTCTCGGCCCGGATCATCGAAGAAGATGGATCGGGCTTCCTCGCCAGGACCGTCATCGAGGCAATCGATCGGTCCGGATGTGAAAAAGCCGTGATTGTCGGAGTACGGACGCCGGAGGACGTCCGAAAATTCCGCGAGCGCTATCCGGAGTTCCTCCTTGTCGACGTAACGATCGGTGATCAGCGCGCCCGCTTTGTTCGAATCGGCGAGCGCGGGGCGGAACGCGATCCGGCGGGATTTGCGGAGTTCCTGGAAGAGGATATGGCGGAAGAGGAGCTCTTCCACATCGGTGAGACCGCTTCCATGGCGGATGTCACGATCAGAAACATCGGTACATCGGCGCAGCTCGAAACGGAAATCGATCTCCGCATCGGATCCCGGATGGGTCTGACGCCTGTGTCTCACCAGGGATCATGATCGGCGTCAGTGTTCTTCGTTCAGCCAGGTGACCGCGTGGCGGACGAGCTCGGTCTTGCTGTCCAGCCCGAGTTTATGCTTGATTCTCTCGTAGTGTGTCGAGACCGTCTTCGGGCTGTTATCCAGTCTGCGAGCAATCGCGCTGGTTTCGTACCCCCGACCGGCCAACTCGAAGATCTCAAGTTCCCGCTTCGACAGATAGAGATAGGAATTTGCTTTTTCGGGGAGTGAGTCTATCGGAGCGGAAATGGTGATTCGACCCTGCAATGGGCGCCTGGGTTGCGGGTTCAGACAGGGCGGACCGGAAGGAAGGGGCGTGGGCGCACGTCTCGGGGTTGTGGGGAGCGGGCGAGTCAGGCTTTGAGCCGGAATGGGAGCGCGGAGCAGACGCAGGGATCTCGGCAGGGGCTGAAGATGAGATCGGGCCCAATTGCGGCGTCGTTGGCGAGCGAAGCGCTCGGCGGGCGAGTCCGGTTGCCGTGCCGAGTCGATTCCCGTCTTCAAGGGCGCCGAGACGGGCTGTTTGCGTCTCCAGCCGCGCGAGGCGTTGGAATAGCGGCCGTAGTAGCGGACCATCTGCTGGTGGGGGTCGGGGATGTGGGAAGTCACCAGAGCGAACCAGTCCGGAGCATCCATCCGTCGGGTCAAACCCCTCATGGTCCGGTACTCGATCTGTCCGTTGTCCGCATCGGACTGGAGTCGAGTGCCGGCGAAACTGGGCCGCAGGATATAGTCCGACAATCGTTCCAGAGCCGACTGATCGTCCCGATCCATCGGAGGCCCGCAGTAAACCTGAAAGCCCGATGGGTGCCAGGAGCGCAGCCGATGGGCGAAGTCCCGGCTGAGGCGGCGCCCGGTGATCAGCATCTCCAGGACGTGGTGTTGGAACAACCGCGTGAGCCCCTCCGAGTCCAGCGGGTCGAAGGGATGAAACTGTTCCTGCCGATCCCAAACGCCGTTGCTGACCAGGGAGTGCAGGTGGGGATGGAAATTGAGTGGGTCGCCGTAGGTCTGGATGGCGACGATGGCCCCGGCAGCGGCGGCCCGGTCGAGCGACTGGGCCCGGGGGTATAGTCCTCGAGTGTCTTCCAGGCGCAACGCGCCAGCTCTCCCAGCAGCCGCCGATCCCGCCGGAAGGTGGGACGCAGGACCCGGGGAATGGTCCACACCAGTTGACGGTGATCGACTGGTCGTCTCAACCTCTTCGTGTCAGCTTGGCAGTGTCGTCAGTAGATGGGCGCCGGCCCCACGACCGTCACCTTCTTCACTCTGGAATCACGCTCGACCGCCTGGGCCACCTCGTCAGTACACATGATACCCCAAAGAGAACCCGCCTGCGAAGAAACGCGAAAGCCGTATTGATCGGACAGCTCATAAATGACACTGCCGTCAACTCCGTCTTCTAGGTACACCCTGAACTCATTTTCCGCCTCTCTCACGGTCTGGACCTGCGCAGTCCAGAGATCCGTTCCTCTCGTATACAGTGCCGTCGCAGCCAGGCCCATGGCATCAAACTTGATCTTCAACGAACCTTCGAACTCAACCCCCAGCAGTGGGCTGACCCCCGGAAATTCGTCGACGAAACAGGCCACTTGGCGGGGACTTCGGAGCCACCCGGGAGCCTCCCATTCTCTCACGAGGTTCCCGTCGGCATCAAAGAGGGAGAAGTCAAGCATCCCAGGAGTGTCAAAGTAAAGGGCGATCCCCGTGTTGTCGATGCCATCGCTTCCATAGGAAATCGGAATCATGACCTCTGAGTGAAGCGGCTCGGCCAAGACAGTGACCTGAGAGATAATTGGACCATTCGGATCCAGGCGTGTCCGAATCCGACCCTCCACCGACACCGTACTCTCAGCCTTGATTCGCACAGCGCCTTTGACGAGTTCCCCCCCGCCATTCAGCAGCAAATCCCGCCGTTCGAAGGGTGCAAGCTCGAAGCTCGTGTGCTCCAGCAATCGATCATCGGTCGCCACGACTTCGACATCGACCGCTGTCGTGGAAGTATTTAGAAAAACCACCGTCGTTTCAATTAAGTCTCCTCGGGCGACCTGCGGGAGAACGACCACACAATCGTTCACTCGGTCTTGTCCGTGGAGCATCCATCCTGATGAACACAGCATAATCACCGCCGCCAAGAAGGCAAAGCTCTTTCGCATACGTTACTCCTCTTGTCCAGGCCGCCGTGCACCGGCGGCCTGGACATCACGACCCACTGTGCAGACCACATTCTACCTTACGGAGACGATCTCGCGAACCAGGAGACTATGAGTTCCGCTGTCGCTTCCTGTTCCGTAGTAGGTGAACGACATCTTCGTAGCCCCTCCCCAGTTCCACGGGCTCGGGCACTGCACCCAGCCGCCTTCAAAAAGGGGCTCGCGATCCTGCTCTGAGTCGAGGACTCCGACGTCAGAATCCGTGATCCGCAACTGCACGTATCCGCTCCACACACCAATCGAAATGGACAAGCGGGGTTTGTCTTGGAGAACGCTTGTGCTCAGCGCACTGAAGACAACATCAGGAAAGCTGGGTCCAAAGCTGAGAAACGGCGTACGATCTGAGAGGTTGATTCCGCCATATAGCGATGCCCCCACTGTAGCCGAACCATACGGATCTGCGCCATAGATAATGCCATTGCAGAAGCCCGCAAACGATTCTGCATCGGTCTCATCCACTAATCCAACGGCTACGCGCCCCTCTTTCGATAGAAAATCGGTTCCGTCGGTTGTGGTGATCCGCATCAGAACGGTCTGGACGGCATTTCCTGGGTCGTAGGTGCCGCCCCAAATGGCCGTTGTGCGATCCGTAGTACCGACAAATGTCGCTTGAGCCGCCATGTCGTGAGTTCCAGGCACCGGCACAATCGGAATGTCACAGACCTGCGACATGAAGCGGTCGTCGCTGACCCACCTGGCGTTGGTCGGATACTGGCTAAAGAAATGGTCTCCGCGTGAATCATCAAATCCATCTGCGAACGCATGGGCTGCAACACGAGCGTTTAGAACATTTCCTGTCTGTGTGAGGCTTGCCAAGTCCGATGCGATGGGTTGGGCTGAGACGACAATAGCGTCTCTCAGCTGCCGCCAGCCAAAATTGGGATTGAGTGCTTTGGTTAGGGCCGCAACGCCGGAGACAAGTGGAGCCGCCCATGATGTGCCTGAATCCCCAGACATAGCACCAGTCCGGTGATGCCTATATGCACCGAACCCCGTTGTACTCACCGCATCTTGCCCATCTAGTTGATAGTAGACTGTACTAAACATGCCCGCACCGGGGGCGAACATGTGTACACCTGCCTTCCCCCAGTTAGAGAATGATGGTTTCGTTCCACCTTCAGCGATCGCCGCCACACAGATCAAGTTATCGATCCGATCCTTGCAGGGGAACAGATGAGTGGAGGTGAATACATTAGGATCCGGATCCCAGTTCGTCTGATCCACATCAACTCCACCGTCAAAATCAAGGGCCGGACCGTTACCCGCAGAGAAGATGAAAAACATATCGTATGCTTGCAGATCCTCGATCGCATCCGCAACATTAGGGAGGTCGGTGAAGTAGTTCCAACTATTGTTGACAATCTTGACACCCTTTGCACGAGCGTAATCATACGCACTGATTATCTCGTACTCATCCATGTCGTGATTAGTCGCGAACATTCGGAGCATCATTATCTTCACTCCCCAGAGGCTACCAGTGGCATCGCGCGTCTCATCTTGGGCATCGTAATCGTTGTTGCCGACCGCTCCTAGAAGCCCGCTTGAGAAGGTCCCATGCGCTTCCGTCGGTACATCCTGAACGATTGAATCATTGTCTACAAAGTCCCATCCGTGAATGTCGTCGACATATCCATTCTGGTCATCATCGATTCCATTGCCTGCAATTTCCCCTGGATTGACCCACAGGTTGTCGTGCAAATCATTGTGGTCGATATCGATTCCTGTGTCGAGCATTGCTACGACGACGGATGTGGTCGTCAGTAGATCCCAAGCTTCTGGCGCGTCGATATCGACATCTGCAGCATTGTGCAGATGCCATTGATCTTCAAAGGCTCCGTAATCGTCTTCGCTCGGGAATGTAGCCGAGATGGGATACTTGACGATGCGATTCACATCAGCCCTTTCCACATTTGGTAGCGCTTTGAAGGCTGCTGCAGTATCCAACTCAGACAGGCCGCTCGGCAGCGACACCTTGTAGTAGCGAAGAGCGCTGATGCCTCCTTCGATACGTGCCCCGACACCGGACGCCGCCGACACCAATGCAGCCAAGGATGCCTGCTGCTTCTCCCGACCTTTTTCAGGCCTAATTTTGACTAGGATCTCCCCCTTGCGGTGGTTTGCAGTGGCCTGTTCGGCCGCCCCTCCAAGGACAGGAGCAATCATAGACAGCATGATGGTTCCGACCATGATGATCGTTCGCATCGATATCTTTCCAGCACCGTCAGCCTTTCGAGACATGTCACCCCCTCTTTGCATGTTGGATTCTTCCTAGACTTCTGCTGCCTTGGCATCCAGATATTGGCTTTGGCCCTGCAAAAGTCAAAGATCGAGTGTACCTTTGCCGGACGGCCAGGGTCTTCGCAATTCGGACAAGATTTTTTGCAGTTCTGACTAGAGATCAGGACCCTCTGTCCGCAGATTCTCTCGCAGCGAACCGCGAAACAGCGTGTAGGGTGGCGGGGCAGTTCTGGAGAATTGCGGACGAAGACGTTGGGAGATTCGAGATCGCACTCCTTTGGGACCTAGGGTGTTGCCGAGCCTACCGGTGAGAATCCGACCGGTCAACCAAGGAAGAAGTCCATCATCATTTACACGTGCGATGACACCTTCCGCTACCCGTTGCAGATAGTTGAAACGCTCAGCGCGACCAGTCCTCCTGACAGTTGGATGGCTAGCTCTTCTCTTTCCAGATTCAGATGCTCACAACGTTCGCTGCAGGTTCCACAACTACCTCCCGGAGCGTCCAATGCGTTGGCCGGCAGCTTGATCCGAGAAGAGCTAGCTGAAATGATTCAGTTGTGCGACCTGACAGATGCCATCCTGTCAGTCCCTAGCGCTGATCATGGCGGTTCGGTTTGTGGCGGTCCTCCCAATCCTGCCACGGAGCTTGTGTGGACTTTCGCAGCCCGCACGGGGAGGCACTACTCAGATACTTCCGATGCCTCCCCGGTGAACAACTGAAGTGATTCCGAAAGTGTCGATAGAACGAGCTTAGGCTGCCAAAACCTGTTAACTCGGAGATTTCAACTATGCTAAAACCCGGATAGCCCAGGTACTCGACGGCCCTGAGCAGGCGATACCTCACGAGCGCTTGGAGAAAGGATAGCCCAATCCGTTTGGTCAGATGTGCGTTTAGGGATGTACGACTCATACCACACACTCGGGCCGCACGGTTGAGCGATAACTTGTCATCAGCGAATTTCGATTCGATTAGATTCCAGAACGTGGCCAGTTTCGGCTCCAGTGAGAGGTTTTGTTTGATGTCTTTTAGCGGACGTCCGAAAAGTCGGATGCCCCACGAGCCAGGGTCTGGCTGTGCGGAGTCTGGAGTAGAGTAGCCTACCGTGCTCGTGTGTGAATCTTGGACACTCGTCTGATTAACCTGCAGCTTCTCACGTAGAATGCACGGCCCGTCCAGACAGACCTGCGACCCGTACGACTCGCGACATGTACTGCACGTTCGCTCGGAGAGCTCTGTGAGAGCTGAAGGAAAAGCTCGATGCTGAATACGCACTGTATCGTCTCCCGTTCGTAGCCGCACCTTTCCCCCCAGACACGAAGCTCGGGAAGTGTGTTCGGAATGCGGTGTATGGCCGATCATGTTCCAGTCCGAAGACATGCGCCAAGAAACCCCCCGTTCGTTTGCGCCTCCTCGCCTCAGCTATAGCTCTGTGCCGGGGTTCGCAGTCTAGAAGTGCTTATCTACTACGTCCAGAAAATTCGGTATTGCCGAATACTGTGCGCAACCTATTGAGGTGGCTCTACTTCAATCTTGGACGGGGGCTAACCGCGCGGCTCCCACTTTCGCTGCAGCGTTTTGGGCTCAACGCACCTGTCGGCAGCGCTTCGAAGGTAAGCGGTAAGCAGGGTGCATCCCAGCCCGGCTGCCGATGGTCGAGGAGCGGACTCCCACCGGGAGGCGGACGGCAGCTGCGGGGGCTCCTGCTGAGGGAGAGGGCGGAGAAAGCTCGCGCACCAGCGGATCCGACGGGCGCAGATCCCGAGCCGACTGCCGGAGTTTAGCTCGTGTCCGAGCCGGGAGCCTTCCAGTGGGCGGGAAGCAGCATCGGGAGCTGATGCTGTTTGAGGGAGGGGAGGCGACCGAGCACATCGCTCAAGTAGGTTTGGGGATTGAGACCGCGGCGACGACAGCTGACCAGAATGGAGTAGACGACGGCACTTCGCCATCCGGCGTCGGGGTGGCCGATGAACAGCCAACGACGTCGGCCCACGGCTGTCGGGCGGATGTCGTTTTCGATCAGGTTGTTGTCGATTTCGAAGCGGGCGTCTTCGAGATAGCCGGTCAAGGCGTCATACTCGTTCAGAAAGTAGTGCACGGCTTTGCCGAGCGAGCTCTTCGGCAGGAGCCGGTCTCGCAGTTCCTCGGCGTGCTGCTTGAGGGCGTGCCAGATCTCGGGAGCCTGCTGTTGGCGATAGGTCCGCCGCCGGCCGGACGGCCATTCCCGAACCTGGTCTTCGATGCGGTACAACTGCGCGATCTCGAGGATGAAGCGGAGCGCTTCGCGGCCATGATCGGGCAAGGCCTCGTAGAAGCGCCGGCGGGCATGGGCCAGGCAGCCGATGCGGCGGATCGCCCGATCCTTGCGCTCGAGGGCCTGATACACCTCGTAGGCATCGGTCTGGATTGTGCCGGCAAAGTCGGTCAGTTGATCGCGCACCGGCTCCAGCCCCCGACTGCGATCGAAGCGCAACAGGACATCGCCTCGCGGCACGGCGAAAAACCAGAGGTAGCCGCGGGCCGCTTTGCCCTGGACCTCCGGATCCAGGACCCGCACCGGCGTCTCATCGATCTGCAGGTAGCCCTCGGCGGCCATCTCCCCCCACAGAGCTTCGTACAACGGCACCAGTTCCAAGGCGATGCGCTCGACCCACTGCACCATCTGCTGACGTGCGACGACCAGCCCGTGGCGTTCCCGAAACTGACGCTCCAGGGCGTAGTAGGAGAGGTGATCGTCGAAGCGGGTCAGCAGAATGTGGACGGCCAGTCCGAGGCCCAGTCGACTTTGCGGAATCAGTCGCGGCGGCAGCGGGGCGATCGCCACGCCGGCCTCCCCGCAGCGGCAGGCGTACTTCGGTCGCACGATCCGCCGGCGAACCAGTCGGGCCGGGATCCGATCGATCTCCTCGGTGACCTCTTCGCCGATCTTCTCGAGCGTGCGTCCGCAGCGGGGACAACAGCCGAACTCGGGCTCGAGCGTCACGGTCTCGGTCTCCAGCTCGATCGGCAGGGGATGACGCAGCCGCCGGCGCCGGGGAGGCTGGTCCCCCGACTCCGACTCGAGCACCTGGTCGCCGACCGCACCCGGGCGCCGGGCCTGTTCTTCGAGCACCCGCGCCATCTCGTCGAGCTCCTCCTGCTGGGCCGCCGTCAACCGCTCCGCCTTCGGCCCGTAGAGTTGACGCTTCAACTCTACGATCAGCGCCGTCGCCTCGGCCAGACGCTGCTCGAGCTCCTCGAGTTGCCGTCGCAGCTGCAGGTTCTCGGCCTCCTGCTCCTCGGTCTCCTCGAGCCGGCGGCGCAGCCGGGCATTCTCAGCCTGTTGCTCTTCGAGAGCCTCCAGTTGCCCTCGCAGCCGCAGGTTCTCAGCCTGCTGCTCGTCGAGCTCCTCCAGTTGCCGCCGCAGCCGCAGGTTTTCGGCCTGCTGCTCCGCGAGAGCCTCGAGTTGCCCTCGCAGCCGGAGGTTCTCGGCCTGCTGCTCTTCGGCCGTCGCCAAGTCCCGATGCAAACGGGCATTCTCCGCCTCGCGCCGGCGCATCGTTTCCTCGAGCCGTCGGTAGGCGTCCTGGAGCTCCTCGTAGCTCATGTGCCGAGCCCTCTGCGAAACTGCCGCACCAGCGGGTAGACGTACACCGTCTTCGTGGCGACCCGCAGCCGATGCTCCCGATCCTGGCGGCTGCGCCCCCGAGTCTCACCCAGCCGTCTCCAGTTGGCCGCCCGATAGCAGGTCCCCCGAAAGCGCTCCGACTCCACGAAGGTTTCCACCAGTACGATCCGATGTCCGTACTTCGCCTCCCAATCCTGCGAAAGTCGTCGCAACACCCGGCTCAACACCCGGCCCGCCAGATAGCGCACCTCCACCCAGGGCAGGATCAGAAAGCGCATGTTGTTGGTGATCAGATGCAGCCGGCGCGTCCGCTCCTCGGCACTCCAGCCGATCCACCGGTCCCGCACCGCGCACTGCCAGGCCGCCGAGCCGAACACCAGCCCCGCCAACAGCCGTCCCCCTTCGTCCCGCACCGTATACTGCAGATTCTCGCCCACGCTCCCCCGGTAGCCCAGGTAGTGGAACTCCGCCAGCGCCGCTTCCAACTCCCGGCGGCCCGGCTCCTGACGGCTCACCTCCTCGATCTCGAGCGCTCCCACGTCCGTCAGCCGGGCCCGCAGCCGACTCCGATCCCCCCGGAAGCGGGCAAAGCCTTGGGCCGCCATCCGGTTCGACGCCGCGCGCCGGCGTGCGGGCAGTTCGATCAGCCCCCGCGCCTCCAGCTTCACGAGCAGACTGCGCGTGGCCATGTCCTTGAGCCGTCCGGCCCCGTTGCGCCAGTCCCACTGTCGGCACAACACCTCCGAGAGCCGTCGCCGGCTCCACTCGGGATGCGTCCGAATCAGTTCCCTAATCGCTTCGACCGCTTCCGGCTCCAACCATCGCCCCTGCACCCGCACGGCTTCGTTCCTCGACCGCAGTATGCCGAAAAGGGTTCATGGAGTCCAGCGAAAAATGCCGCTGCCGGAATCTTTTCAGGCCGTCCGGTACCAGCCCCGCCGGCGTCGGCCTTCCAGTCCGTGCAAGAGCAGCGGCAGTTCCTCCGGACGCAGAGATCGGCTCACTCCCTCTCCCTCGGGCCAACCGAACCTCCCTCTCTCCAGGCGCTTGTAACTCGATTCAAAATGCAGACCTTTCCGTCACCTCGACTTGTTTTGTGCGCGTAACGCATCCGTTCCATCCGCTCAGCGGACAACGGCTCATATGCGTGGGCAATCGGTACAACCGCTACGGCACGAGGCTTTTGCTGCAGGTCGACGAGAAGACCGTGTGTTCCGTTCCCCGGCAGTGGACGGACGTCGTTCCCCTGGATCCGGAGGTCGTCATGGGCGGGCAGCGCGCTCTTTTTCGGGTCACAGACTTGATCGAGCTGGCACGACTTGTAGCTCGCCTCGTCAGACGGGACTCGGGGAAGGCGTCAGATGGGGATGTAAGGTTAATTTCGCCGCTATCGTAAATGAAAAAATGCCGCAGGTAGCATTTGAGGACCGATGTAGTTCATCTATAGTTACCGTTTTAAAAGTCATGGCTGCATATAAAAATATGCTTGACAAAGGCAATACGTGCGGTTTATTTATCATTACGTTAGTGTTAGGTGCTTTGCGGGGAGATCGGGGTGTTCTCAAAGAACGACAGCAAAAGTTTGAAAGCCAAGGCCCTTTCCGAAGAAGGTACTTTGAATTCCGCCCCGGAAAAGGTCGGCGATCCGAAGTTCCAGGACAGCGAGTTCTTCGATCCCCGCGACGTGGTGCAGGTCAAGTACGAGATGTTGCGCCGCGTGTCAGCGGAAAAAACGCCGGTGGCGGAGACGGCCAAACAGTACGGAGTCTCTCGACCGACCTACTATCAGGCCAAAGCGAACTTCGAAGAGGCAGGGATTGCGGGGCTGGTACCGAAGAAGCGAGGTCCTCGCGGCCCCCACAAACTCCAAGGCGAAGTGTTAGCGTTTCTCGAAAGCCAGGTCACTGCGGGCGAGCCGATCCGAGCTCGAAAGCTGGCTGCAATGATTCGACAAGAGTTCGGTCTCGAGGTACACCCGAGGACCATCGAGCGAGCGGTGGGGGTAAAAAAAACTCCCCGGTGAACTCCGACCCCACAGCGAAGCGCTTGGCGCAGGTGCCAGCTTCGATAGCCGCGCAATACGAGACCTTGCGCAGTGCCGCAATGGGCGAGCCGCTACCCGTTGAAGCGCGCCGTGGGCTGGGGCTGTTTCTACGCCGGGGCATGTGGGGATGGGTTCGGGCGCTGGCCGTTGCCGGGGAGCCCGCTCAGCCGACAGGCTTACCTCGGTCGGAGTCGGCCCCACCACACCTACACAGAGCCGTCATTCAGATCTTGGCAACAATGGCACTCAACAGCAACCACAGGAGAGCGCAATGAACGAGTCACTCAAGGTCCAGGCTCACCACCTGGCACGTGATGCCTACCTCTATATCCGGCAATCGTCGATGCGACAGGTCGTCGAGAACATCGAAAGCACAAAGCGTCAGTACGCGCTTCGGACCCGAGCAACGGCACTCGGTTGGCCTGACGAACGGATCGTGGTGATCGATTGCGACCAAGGCGAGTCGGGGGCGTCGGCGGCTTGGAGGGAAGGCTTTCGACGTCTGGTCACGGACGTCGGCCTGGGCCGCGCCGGCATCGTCATGGGACTCGAGGTCTCCCGTCTGGCGAGAAACAACGCCGACTGGCACCGCTTGCTGGAGATCTGTGCCCTGGCCGACACACTCATCCTGGACGAGGATGGGGTGTACGATCCTGCCCACTTTAACGACCGCCTGTTGCTCGGTCTCAAAGGCACCATGAGTGAGGCGGAGCTGCATGTCCTGAAGGCGAGATTACGCGGGGGGATCCTCAACAAGGTGCGACGCGGCGAGTATCGTTGCAATCTCCCCACCGGTTTCGTGTACGATGAGGCCGGCGACGTGGTCCTGGACCCCGACGCACAGGTGCGCGAGACGATTGGGTACTTCTTCGAGACATTTTCCCGTGTTGGCTCGGCACACCAGACGGTCAAGGCGTTTCGGGACGAGGGTCTTTGCTTTCCTTCTCGCCTTCGCAACCACGGTAGCAAAGTGATCTTCCGACCGCTCACCGCATCGACAGCGATGCGCACACTGCATAATCCACGATATGCTGGTGTCTACGTGTACGGACGGCGACGCTACCGCCGCACTGCCGAAGGCAAGAAAATACAGCGAATACGCGACTGCAGAGATTGGCTCGCTTGCATCCCGAACGCTCATTCCGGCTACATCACCTGGGATCGGTACCAGGAGAATATCCAACTGCTGGAAGCCAACGGTCGAGGATATGAGCTGGCGCGGGCCTCTCCCCCTCGAGAGGGTTGCGCGCTGCTGCAGGGACGTGCCGTGTGTGGGCGCTGCGGCAGACACATGCGCGCAAGATACGCAGCGCGACGGGGGCGATTGGATTCCTGGTACGTCTGTGATCGTGCGCACAGCACTCTTGGCGAGCCCAACTGCCAGTCAATCGCAGGCCGTCCCGTCGACGAGGCGGTCGGGAGACTGGTTGCCGAGCGGATGACTCCCTCGGCCGTCGAGTTGGCGCTGGAGATCCGAAGAGAGATCGAAACTCGGCAGGAGGAGGCCGATCAACTGCGGCGTCGTGCGGTCGAGAGAGCTCAAGTCGAAGCGGACCTGGCACAGCGCCGGTTCATGATGGTCGATCCGAGTAATCGCCTGGTTGCCGATACACTCGAGGCAGACTGGAACAACAAGCTGCGTGTGTTGGCCCAGTCACGAGAGCAAAGGGAACGCGCACGACACGAGGACCAGACGCTCCTCGACGACGCGGTCCGCCAACGCCTGCTTACCATGACGACCGATTTCCAGCAGCTGTGGGCTGACCCGGCGACGCCCAACCGCGAGCGCAAGCGGATGCTCGCCCACATCATAGAGGACGTGACGCTCATCAAGCTCAGGGGCAAAAGAATCACCAAGATCCACTTGCGCTTCAAGGGTGGCAAAACCGAGACGCTGACAACCATGAATCCCAAGTCCTGCGCGGAGCAAATCACGACATCGCCGAAAATCGTAGAGCTCGTCGACCAACTCCTCGACAACCACATCTACTCCGAGATTGCCGACCTACTCAACGAGCGAGGACTGCATCCGGGTGCTTCGGCTCGACGGGGACGCGAGGCCGATCGCTTTACTGCCAAGCGGGTAGCTTACCTCGTACAAAGCTACGGGCTGCGCTCACGCTACGACCGGCTTCGGGACCGAGGAATGCTCAATAGAAAGGAGATGGCGCAACGCCTCGGCATTCACGAGCACACGCTGATCCGGTGGGCAAAGCATGGCATCGTCAACGCCCACCCTTACAGCGGCCGTGCCAGTCTGTACGAAGTTCCCGGGCCGAATCTGCCCAGCAAACATTGCAGTCGATGGGATCGCCTCGTCGATCGGGCCGGCACTTATCCAAAAACCGGGAAAGCCATCTCAACTCGTTCACATAGAACGGAAGGAGGTGTAGTGTGAAGATAGTTGGTTGGCACAAACCCACAGTCCGGAGCCGTCCCAATATAGAAGCTTCAGGCGGTTGCGGGATCGATTCGTAAACAGGAACAGATGGCCGCTCAGGGGATTCTCCCCGAGCACCGTCTCGACATACCCGTACAGGCCGTTGAAGCCCTTGCGCAGGTCGACCGGCTCCAGGGCCACGAACACCCGGGTGGCGGGCGACAGACTCAGCATGCCCCCAACAACCGCACCACGACCTCCGGCGGCGGCGCCTCCCGAAAACGGATCGTCAACCCTTGCGGGCTCACCACCTCCACCGCCCATTCCCCTGAGCTTCCCCCAGCGAAGGAGACCAGTTCCAGCTCCGCAAAGCTCATCCCCATCGAGCGGGAACGTGCCGGCAGACCGCTGCCCGTCTTCTTCGGGACACCGGACGAATCCGCACGGCGGGCCTGCTTCAGCCAGTAATCCAGCGTCGAGCGCGCCAGCCCGTTCTGCTCCGCGAACCCCCGGCGGGTCAGCCCGCTGCGCTCGAAGCTCTCGACAATCCGACTTCGCTCTGCTTTGCTCGTTCGCCTTTGGGGCTTTCCTTGCGATCGTCTCATCGCCCCAGCATAGCGGCAGCCCTCGACCAGGCGGAAGATGCACCCCCCTTACCGCTTACGAAGCGAGTCTGGCGCTTCGTTCCTAGGTGGTCGAAGACGCTATCCAGGCTCGCAATGAGACTCTCTTGTGACCACCCATAGTAAAGACACTGGTACCAGACCGGACGGGCGAATGACTCGGCACAACATAGCGCAAGGTATTGGTACGCCAATGGATTCACAGACTTTATCAGGGCAAGCGCTTCCCCCTTTCGGGACCAAGGTTCACAAGCCGGTCGCCCAACAAGGCTGTAGGAAATCTGGTGGATGGCCCAGTGATGGCCATGCACTACCGCCGACATCAGGCGAAATTGAGACTCCGCGCTGAGCATGAGTCTCACGATTTCCGTTGACGCGGGCATCTTCTGTCCGATCCCAACGCGCTTTCCCTTGCGATTCTTGACGTGTGGAAAGCCCAACGCGATAGCACCGCTCTCTACTTCATCCATCCGTTTTCGAGCAAAAGCCTCGTCCAGGCTGCCGTCTACGCGGGCGAACTTCTCTTGTTGCCTGAGTCCCTCGTAACGCAATGCCAGACTCCTCCCAACTCGCATCTGGACACTAATCCCGGGATCAAGCAGCCACGAAGCAAGAGCCGTGGCCTCCAACAGCCCCCGTGAACAAGCCCACGGTGCGATCGTCTCGAACGGTGGAGTAATCATCTTCACAAACGCGGTCAACTGTTCTGCCGCCACCTCGATCAGGATTGCTGCCTGAGAATGAACTGTGTGGACAGCCTCAGGCTCCGCAAACGAGACGACTTCGTCATCTGCTTGAGATCCGGGGGCCGGAACAATCCCCTGGGAGTTGGTGAAGACCTCGATTTCACGGTGCAAAAGGGATAGCGCTTCCCTCAGGCGCGCGACCCCGTCGACGCTTTCCATCTGTCACAAATGATACGGGACCTGTCTGCCGGTTCGGGTCTTCCTCGTAGGGGCGAAAGGGGACAGACGGGTTTCAGCCGTTCCGGAAAACTTGTCTTCATCACAAGGACAGCACGCCCAGAGCCCGAAGGAACCTCGTGCTTCGGCCATGGCTACGAGATTTCCTTTGCCTCGACGCGTCCTTTTCGGGGCCGCATCTTGTACCTGGCAGGCTTACCTTCCCAGCTGTAGATCTTCAATTCAAATTCACCGGCCCGGGCCCTGACCTTCATCTTCTGCCACCAGTTGAGCGGATAGCTCTTGGCAAAGCACGTGTAGGCGAGTCCAACCGCTCGGAGAATGCGGTCCGCGTCTTCCGGTGGTTCGGCAACATAGATCACTCCAGTCCGAATCATGTGAAGCGGGTATCTCCGATCATTCCAGAAGCCTTTGTCCAACGTGAATAGAACCCGTCCCTTCCTTTCTGCCAGGCTGAGAACGGCAGCGTCCGGCATCCACTCTGGATTGCCCAGTGGTCCGTGTCCGGCATTTTGCTCGTGACTGGCCCCTCCCTTGGTTTGCCTGAAAGTGCGCCAGGGCCGAACTGTCTCCCGGCCGCCCTTGGAGCTCTGTTCATGGCAGTCCGGTGTGGTAAAAGTGGACAAATGTCCAGGGAGGAATCGACGGGCCAGGACTCCTGGCTGACCCGGCCCGAGATGATCATTGGCATTGTTGCCCCAGTTGGCGCCCACCTCGAATTGTTCCTCGCGAGCCTCGAACTCGAACTGAAGCGTTTCCGCTATTCGGCGGAAGGCATCCACCTGAGCCGCTTTACGGATAACTTCAAACTGGCCTCCCCTGTCCCTCCACATACCGCCGATGAATCGACGCGGATCAAGATGATGATGGATCGGGGGGATGAGCTGCGCCGGCAAACGGGAAAGCCCGATATTTTCGCCCTCTGCACCATTGCGGAGATCGCAAGCCGTCGGGCGAAACCTGAAAGCCCGATTCTGGAAACTGCTTTCGTGTTGAGACAGTTGAAACGTCCAGAGGAGGTATACAGGCTCAGAGATGTTTACGGAGAGGGTTTCTCCCTCGTCGGCCTCTACACTCCAAGAAGCATCCGGATCGAAAACCTCCGCAACTATGGACATCTCTCCGAGGAACAAGCGAAGGAGTTGATCGAGCGGGACGAGCATGACCCTCAGTCGGGGGGGCAGAGCTTGATCGAGACTTTTCACCTTGCGGACGTCTTCTTCGACTTGGATCCTCGGCGCACGCACCACCAGTTCGAGTCGGCCCTGTCTCGATGGCTCGATCTGATATTTGGCTCGAGGATACACAGCCCGACCATGGATGAGTTCGGGATGTTTCAGGCATACGGGGCATCACTGAGATCGGCTCAGCTTTCTCGTCAGGTCGGAGCAGCCATCCTGACCAAAGAGGGGGAGCTTCTCTCAGTTGGGACGAACGAGGTCCCGCGTGCATTAGGTGGTCAATACTGGCCTCACCACAAGAATGATCAGCGGGATCACCTGCGTGGTTTCGATGCCAACGATGTGATGATTCGCCAGACCGTTCGGGAGGTCGTAGAGCTACTTGATCCGAGTTCGACGGATGCTGATGAGCCGGAGAAAGAAGAGAAGTTGACCACCGCATTGAAGCGACTGGAGGACAGTCGCCTGATGAACCTGACGGAATTCGGGCGAGCTGTGCATGCTGAGATGGAGGCGCTCCTGGCGGCTGCCCGGCTCGGAGTGTCAGTCAGGGATCGACTCCTGTACACGACTACGTTCCCTTGCCACAATTGCACGAAACACATCGTAGATGCTGGCATTCCAGAAGTCATCTTCATCGAACCGTATCCGAAAAGCTTGGCCTGGGAATTGCACTCGGACTCCGTGATTTTGGAGGAGACGAGTCCAAAGAGTGTGACATTCAGGCCTTTTGTGGGTGTAGCACCGAGACGTTATGCAGATCTGTTCTCGATGCGTACGCCGGAAGGAAGGCGCATTCGAAGGAAGGATGCGGAGGGTCGCCTGATCGAGGCGACGCCCGAACTGAGGCTCAAGATGCCGTACCGGTCTTCATTCGACCGGGAGAATTCTGCGGCGGCCGAAATTGCCAAGTTGGTTCAGAAAGAGGAGGGATGACGTGAGCGACAGAGTCTATAGAAACAACTCCACGAAAGAAAGCCGGGAATGGTGGGCACACGTCGACCGCCTCGGGGGACGAGCGAAGAATCTTGTTGCGGGAAAGGCCGCACCGGGAGACAGACGCGTTGCATGGGATCCGCCCCGGGTAGCGACAGGGCAAAGAGCGCCGACTTGTCCCCCGACTGGAGCGCCAAAAAGGAAGTGACCGGTCTTTTTGGGAAACGCTGACGCTTTGGTCGACAAGCCAAATGGCAAGACTCTCGACCTTATACGTGGGACATGTAATCAAGAAACTCGCCCCACTCTCGTTACCGTCCTTACCCGCGTTTGGTATTTGCGATTGGCGCTCTAACGATGCGAATCCTCGTCTACAAACGTACCCATGACGCCGACCCTGACGACTCTGGTTGTTTCGGCGCTTACGATTGCATGGGATCTGTCAGAAACTGGCAGTATCACGCGGTAATCGGAATTGGGGGTACAGGAGCTGATGCGGTCAGAAACGGGATTGCGGGCAAGATTAATTGGATCGGAATCGGACCCCACAAGTTCCCTGCCGATGACAAGCGCGGACCCGAGGTTGGATTTGATCATTTCCTCAACTTCGGCAAGAACGGTCCGGTCTTCAGCGGGCAGGCTCCAGGACTTGCACGTAGGATGTACCTTCCGCATGTCCGTGTCAGGATCATCGGTCCGTCCGACGAGGCGTATGCCGAAGCCCGCCGGACGCTCGCCGCTGCAAGATCTGCCCCACCATCAGCGATGCTCCGATGGTAGATAGGCGGCGCAAGATAGGAAGCGACAGCTCCAGATCCGGCCATAGAGCCTCGTTGGACCAATGGTCGGAGCGAGTGGAAGGGTCAGAACGGGCGCACCTTGAGGGAGATCCAGGAAGAACAAGCCTCGGAGCCCTGAGCAAAGGGCGGTGTTGTGGGTTCCGCGGCTGACACTCTCTTCAAGGCCCCCTGGAGCGGCCGCCTGGTGGCTCTGGGCGGGGCTCCGCTTGACCCCGGTAGCAGGCTCAGTGGAACCCCTTGGCTGAGACGAGATGCCGAACTCCGGCCCGGGAGTTCTCCACGTCACCAGCCCGCCGTGGGAAGCAGGCGAACGTGGTAATGGAGGATCGTCTGGCGGACGGGCGCAGGGTTGAGACCCAATTGTCCCCTGATCGCCCTTGATTCTTCTCCGCCATCGTCCAACAATGTTTAGTCGTATTGCATGGCCAGGCTTGAGGAACTCCGAAAAGGCGCGTCGGTTCGAGGGGTACTGCGCGGGGACGTGGTCTCCGTCGTGGATGCGAAGTGGTACGGGACCGATTGCGTCGAGTTGATGTACAAGGACAGCCAGGGGAATCTGGCCAGTGAGCTGCTCTACCGTGATCGGGAGGCAGACCTGGAGATCGTCCAGGCGGGCCGAACCTGGAGCTTCGATGCCGACGGAGATCTCTTCCGGCTTGTATCCGAAGCACATCGAATTCGACTGGCTCACCTGTTCGACCCGGTGTTGGCGGTCCACACATCCTTGGTCGAGCCCCTGCCCCACCAGATCACGGCCGTTTACGAATCGATGCTGCCCCGACAACCGCTGCGGTTTCTCCTGGCCGACGACCCCGGAGCCGGCAAGACGATCATGGCCGGGTTGCTCATCAAGGAACTGATTGTCCGGGGTGATCTGCAGCGTTGCCTCGTCGTCTGTCCAGGGAGCCTGGCCGAGCAGTGGCAGGACGAACTCTATCGCCGATTCCAGCTTCCCTTCGACATCCTGACCAACGACAAGCTGGAGGCGGCCCGCACCGGCAACTGGTTTCTGGAAAACAACCTGGTCATCGGCCGTCTGGATAAGCTGGCCCGCGACGAGAATGTCCAGCAAAAGCTGCAGGCTCCCGACTGCCGCTGGGACCTGGTGGTCTGCGACGAAGCCCACAAGATGTCGGCTAGCTTTTTCGGGGGCGAGATCAAGTACACGAAGCGCCATAAGCTGGGCCAACTGCTCTCGACGCTCACCCGGCACTTCCTCCTGATCACGGCGACACCGCATAACGGCAAGGAGGAGGACTTCCAGCTGTTCATGTCTCTGATCGATGGCGACCGCTTCGAGGGGCGCTTCCGAGATGGAGTGCACGCCGTCGACGTTTCCGACCTGATGCGCCGGATGGTCAAAGAGAAGCTCCTGAAATTCGACGGCACGCCACTTTTCCCCGAGCGAATTGCCTACACGGTCCCCTATCGGCTCTCCGATGCCGAAGCGCGCCTCTACAAGGAGGTCACCGAGTACGTTCGGGAGGAATTCAATCGGGCCGAGGCGCTCCAGAACGACAAGCGGGCCGGAACCGTCGGCTTCGCCCTGACCATCCTTCAGCGCCGTCTGGCGTCCTCGCCCGAGGCCATTTACCAGTCGCTCCGAAGACGCCGGGAACGTCTGGAGAAACGACTCCGAGAAGTCGAACTGATTCGACGCGGGGCCGCCGTGCAGATTACCGAGACCGGTCGTCTCCTGGACGCTGAAGATCTGGAAGACCTGGACGAGGCTCCCGAAGACGAAGTTCAGACCGCCGAGGAGGAACTCCTCGATCAGGCTACGGCCGCTCGAACGATCGATGAGCTGAAGGCCGAGATCCAGACGCTCGAACGCCTGGAACACCTCGCCCTGATTGTGCGCCGCAGCGGCGAAGATCGAAAGTGGCGGGAGTTGGCCACGCTCCTGACCGAGATCTTCACGCCGGCCGCCATCGCGAACGAGGTGGCGGAGAACGAGGAGCCCTACTCAAGCGTCCCCCGTCCGGTTCCGTCGCCCCAACAAAAGCTCGTCCTCTTCACCGAGCATCGCGATACGCTCCAGTACCTCTGGCAGCGCATCACATCGCTGCTAGGCCGACAGGAGTCCGTCGTCATGATCCACGGCGGGATGGGCCGCGAGGAACGACTGAAGACACAGGAGGCTTTCCGTCATGATCCCGATGTCCAGGTGCTCGTCGCGACGGACGCCGCCGGAGAAGGCATCAACCTGCAGCGCGCTCACCTGATGGTCAACTACGATCTGCCCTGGAACCCGAACCGGATCGAGCAGCGCTTCGGTCGCATCCACCGCATCGGCCAGACCGAGGTCTGCCATCTCTGGAACCTGGTCGCCGAGGAAACCCGCGAGGGTGACGTCTACCGCAAGCTCCTGGAGAAGCTCGAGGAAGCCCGCAAGGCGCTGGGTGGGCAAGTGTTCGACGTCCTGGGCAAGGTCCAATTCGAAGCCAAGCCCCTGCGGGAGCTGCTGATCGAAGCCATCCGCTACGGGGAGTTGCCCGAGGTCCGGGCCCGGCTGACTCAGTCGGTCGCCAGTGCTTTCGACCGCTCACAGATCCAGGATCTCCTGGAAGACCGCGCCCTGGCCCGGGACGTCATGGATGCGAGCCGAGTGCGCCGGGTGCGGGAGGACATGGAACGCGCCGAAGCCCGGCGTCTACAGCCTCACTACATTGAGTCCTTCTTCCTGGAGGCGTTTCAGCGTCTGGGCGGAACGATCCGGAAGCGAGAGCCTCGCCGCTATGAAGTGACTCACGTACCGGCCGTCATCCGCAACCGAGATCGGCTGATCGGAATCGGCGAGCCGGTCCTCGCTCGTTACGAGCGCATCGCCTTCGAGAAGTCGCTGTTGGCACCCCAGGGTCAGCCACTGGCGGCATTCCTGTGTCCCGGCCATCCTCTCATGGACTCGACGCTGGATCTGACTCTGGAACGCAACCGGGGTCTCCTCAAGCGAGGTTCCATCCTCGTCGATGACGGTGACATGGGCCTGGAACCGCGGGTCATCTTCTACCTGGAGCATGAGATCACCGATGCCGGCAAGACTCGAACAGGAGAGCGTCGGGCCGTCTCTCGCCGAATGCTCTACGTCGAACTGGATTCGGCCGGTCATGCCCGTCACCTGAACTACGCACCCTACCTCGACTTCCGGCCGCTCAAGTCCACTGAGCCGACGATCGAGGAAATCCTGGGTCGCCCGGAACTGACGTGGATCCAGAACAACCTGGAGACTCAAGCGGAAGCCCATGCCATCGCGCGAGTCGTGCCCGAGCATCTACGAGAAGTTCGGCAGCGCCGACTTGCCTGGATCGAAAAGACCCGGGCCGCCGTCAAGGACCGGCTCACCAAAGAGATCACCTACTGGGATCACAGAGCCGAAGATCTGAAGCTCCAGGAAAGAGCCGGTAAACCGAATGCCAAGCTCAACTCCCAGGAAGCCCGCCGGCGGGCGGATGATCTCCAGGGAAGGCTGCAGTCGCGCATGGAGCAACTGGATCTGGAGAGCCGGCTTTCTGCCCGACCACCGGTGGTTCTCGGTGGTCTCGTCGTCGTCCCGTTGGGACTGCTGGCCAGGATGACCGGACGATCGATCGCCCAGCCACGAGACACCCAGGGGTCTGCAGCCAGGGCGCGGGCGATCGTCATGGAAACCGAGCGGTCATTGGGTTTCGAGCCGGTGGATCGGGAGACCGAGAAGCTGGGATATGACATCGAGAGCCTCGATCCGACAACCGGAAAACTGCGATTCATCGAGGTCAAAGGCAGGGTCGTAGATGCCGCAACGCTCACGGTCACGCGCAACGAGATCCTCTATTCCCTAAACAAGCCGGAGGACTTCATCCTCGCGATCGTCGAGTTTCTGGACGGCGACGCGTTCAGGGTTCGATACCGCCGACGTCCGTTTCAACGAGAACCCGACTTTGCCGTGACCAGCGTCAACTACAGCCTGAGTGAGCTGCTTGCCAAGGCCGAGGTGCCGTCATGACCGATGGGCGAGAAGTGGGCAGAGCCAACCTACAAGTGGACCGTGGCGAACTCTTCGAGGGCCTTCGCCAGCTCGCTCGGATTATCGCATCAAAAGAGGCACGGGGCAGTGAAGCCATTCTCGGCTTCGCGGACGGGCAGTGCTGGGTTCGCCTCGGAGGCAGTGAAATCGCCGCTTCTGCGAGCGGTACCTGGCGTGGTGAGGCAAGAGTGCCGGCCCGGTTCGTCCTCACTCTTCCCGAGGGAATGTCCTCCGCAACCGATCTGATTCCGATTCAAGTAGATGGGGGTCGCCTGAAGGTGGGAGCTATGTCCGTCGCTTGTCACTGGCAGGGAGTGGGTGCAGCACAGCTTGAGATCCCCATCGGGGCCTCACTGGCTCAGATCCTGCGAGTGACAACAGGTGAAACCGACGACGCGCTGGAGCAGTCGGGTGTCCTGGCGCAGGTCAAGGAAGCCCGCCAACGACGGCGGGAATTGGTAGAGAAGGTCGCCACGGTACTGAAGCCCCTGGCTGTGGGTCTCACGGACGTCGACCGGTTAGTTGACGTGTGCCTGGAACGCGAGCGAAGCCGGGCGGAGGGCCGCGGAGCAGCTGATGGACAAGAAGGCGCAGAATCGTGAATCTTCGACGAGACGAACACCTATCAAAATCGAGCAAGAAGAATGCAGATCAAGACCCGCAAGAAACTGATTGAAGTCGCCCTGCCGCTAGATGCGATCAACAAGGAATCGCTGCGTCGAAAGCAAAAGGCACCAAAGGGCTGGCCAACCTCGTTCCACAAGTGGTGGGCGCAGCGACCGATTGCGGCGGCGCGGGCGGTGATCTTCGCGCAGATGGTGGACGACCCCTCGGCCTACGTGGACACGCTGCGCGCGGATCCGAAGCTCCAGCGCAGGGCCCAGACGGCGCTCAAGGCCCGCCTGAAGCTGTGGGAAGAGGCTCGCGAGCTCGCCCGCAAGGGCAAGGGCAAGGGCACTAAGCTCGCAGTGCCGGAGCCCGGACCGCAGCCGACGCTGGACGAGATGCTGGCGGACATCGAGCGCCAGCGGCTCTTCCGCATCATCGAAGACCTGGTGCTGTGGGAGAACACGAGTAACGAGATGGCGCTGCAGGCGGCGCGTGACGAGATCTGGCAAAGTTGGCGACGTGCGTGCGCGGAGCACGCCGATCATCCGCGTGCGAGGGAGCTGTTCGACCGCAAGAAGCTGCCCGCGCTTCTGCGACCCATTTGCTGGAAGTGGCAGCATCCCGCTTTAGGCGCAGTGGCTCGGGCTAGAGAGCTACGCCAGCGATCTGAACCCGGTGGCGGTCCTGATCAACAAGGCCATGATCGAGATCCCGCCCAAGTTTGCGGGCAGGCCCCCAGTCAACTCGGAGGCCCGCGAGGACCGGACGCTGTTCCAGAAGAAGTGGTCTGGTGCCCAGGGCTTGGCCGAGGATGTCCGCTACTACGGCAAGTGGATGCGGGATGAGGCTGAGAAACGAATCGGACACCTGTATCCAAAGATCGAAGTTACGGTCGAGATGGTGAAGGAACGGCCCGACCTGAAACAATATGTAGGCAGGAAGCTGACAGTGATCGCCTGGCTCTGGGCACGCACAGTCAAGAGTCCGAACCCTGCATTCGCGCAGGTGGATGTGCCGTTGGCATCAACCTTCATGCTCTCCACGAAGGCGGGCAAGGAGGCCTACGTCGAGCCAGTCCTCGAGAACGGCGGCTACCGGTTCACGGTGAAGGTGGGGAAGCCAAAGAATCCCGAAGCTGCAAAGTGTGGAACCAAGTTGTCCCGGGGAGCGAATTTCCGCTGCCTGATGTCTGGAGCACCGATCTCAGCGAACTATATTCGCACTGAAGCGCAGGCCGGGCGAATGAGTGCA
The DNA here is from genome assembly GCA_963823995.1 of uncultured Acidobacteriota bacterium. Taxonomy (GTDB): domain Bacteria; phylum Acidobacteriota; class UBA6911; order RPQK01; family JAPXNP01; genus JARRKC01. The sequence continues at coordinate 852,155 of CAWGNQ010000004.1, read as the reverse complement.
CGAATGATGGCGATAGTCGCCGAGGGGGACCGAGGCCGAGTGTATCTTGCGCCGACCCCCGAGCACGAGGGCGTTCCGCAGACCGCCAAACCGGCTTGGAAGCCGGAACTCAAAGTCCCTACACCTTGCCATGACGTTGACCGCCTACCCATGTACGGTATGCCAACTTGGGGTGATGCCTTCACGCCGCGCCAGTCGGTGGCGTTGACGACGTTCTCTGACCTGGTTCAGGAAGCGCGCAAGCAGGTGCAGCGCGATGCCAAAGCTGCGGACCTGCCCGATGACGGCAAGCCCCTCCACGAAGGCGGCACCGGCTCGGGCGCCTACGCCGATGCTATTGCACGTATCTGGCCTGCACGTTGGATCGCATGGTGTACTACGGGTCGAGCCTGACCTCATGGCTACCGAAGGACAACGCTCTTCGGGATTGCATGCCCCGACAAGCGCTGGCAATGGTGTGGGACTTCGCTGAGGGCAACCCTTTAGGGAAGTCGAGTGGAGATGTCATAACGTGTTCAGGTTCGGTGAGCAACTACCTTGATGTAGCCACACCCTTCGCTGCGGCAGTCGCTACGCAGGGCGAGGCACAATCCGTTGTGTCAAGCGACCATTGGTTTGTCATCAGTACGGACCCACCCTACTACGACAACATCGGCTACGCAGATCTTTCGGACTTCTTCTATGTCTGGCTACGTCGCGCTCTGAAGCCGGTCTTCCCAGACCTGTTTGCAACCCTCGCCGTTCCCAAGTCCGAAGAGCTGGTTGCCACGCCCTACCGACATGGAAGCAAGGAGAAAGCAGAGAGATTTTTCCTCGAAGGAATGACTCAGGCGATGCACGGGCTTGCCGAGCAGGCGCACCCGGCCTTTCCGGTCACCATCTACTACGCGTTCAAGCAGTCCGAAACCGACGACGCAGAAGGCACCACCAACACCGGGTGGGACAGTTTCCTGGATGCAGTGATGCGCGCCGGTTTCGCGATTAGCGGCACGTGGCCCTTACGGACTGAGGGTGCTGGCCGAATGATCGCCTCAGGCACGAACGCCCTCGCCTCCAGCATCATCCTCGTCTGCCGCCCGCGCGCCGCCTCCGCACAAACCGCCACGCGCCGCGAGTTCGTCACCGCGCTCAAGGCCGAGCTGCCCGTCGCGCTCGGCCACCTCCAGCGGGGAAATATCGCCCCAGTTGATCTGGCCCAGGCGGCCATCGGCCCAGGCATGGCCGTCTACACGCGCTACTCAAAGGTGCTCGATGCATCAGGCCAGCCACTGTCTGTTCGAGAGGCCCTCGCTCTGATCAACCAGACGCTCGACGAGGTGTTGGCCGAACAGGAAGGGGACTTCGATGCCGACACCCGCTTTGCCGTTGCCTGGTTTGACGAGTTCGGCTTCGCAGTCGGCGAATTCGGCAGAGCCGACGACCTTGCCAGAGCGAAGAACACGAGCGTGGGTGGATTAGTGGAGGCCGGGATCTTCACAGCCAAAGGCGGCAGAGCCCAGCTCTTGAGGCCGGAGGAGCTTCCGGCAGGCTGGGACCCGGAAACTGACCAGCGCCTTACAGTATGGGAGATGGTCCACCACCTGATCCGGGTGCTGGGACTCGGCGGAGAGACCCTCGCGGGTGATCTGGTCCGCAAGCTCGGGAGCCAGGCCGAGGTAGCCCGCGAGCTCGCCTATCGGCTCTATAACCTCTGTGACCGGAAGAAACGAGCCCCGGAGGCGCTGGCATACAACGAGCTCGTCCAGAGCTGGCCCGAAATTGTTCGATTGGCCCGGGAAGGGGGCAGACCCCAAGCGCGCCAGACAACCATGTTCGAGGATGAGGAGTAGACGATGGCGATCACGAACCACGAGCGGGTGGCCAAGGCACTGGATCTCCTGAAGGAAGGATTGATCTCGTTTGTTGAACGGGAGATGAAAGCTCATCACGGCCAAGAGTGGTTCCGGCATGTGCGGGATTCGGTCGGGCCGGCACAGGAGCGGCAGTTTCAGGACGAGGCTCATGCTCCCTGGGATGCCTCGTCGCTTCTTGCGGTGATGTGGAATCAATGGAACCTGGTGTTCCGCAAGACCCTTGGTCAGGCTGAGCGCACTCTCGTCAGCGAACTCCGGGACGTGCGCAACCGCTGGGCGCACCAGAATCCCTTTTCCAGCGACGATACGGACCGGGCACTCGACTCCGCTGCACGGTTGCTTACGGCCGTCTCAGCCCCCCAGGCCGAAGCAGTCACCCAAATGAAGCTGGAACTGCGCCGGCTCGTCTACGAGGAGCAGGTCCGGGGCGAGAAGCGCAAGGCGGGGGGATCGCTCATTGATACGGGTGCTTCGAGTAGCCTCCGCCCCTGGCGTGAGGTCATCACGCCGCATGCCGACGTGGCCAGCGGTCGCTACCAGCAGGCGGAGTTCGCAGCCGACCTGTGGGAGGTCTACCGGGGGGAAGGAACGGCAGAGTACCGGGATCCGGTCGAGTTCTTCCGCCGCACCTATCTGACCGAAAGCCTGAAGCGCCTGCTCTCGGCTGGAATGCTGCGCTTGAACGGCCAGGGCGGCGACCCCGTCGTCCAACTCCAGACCAACTTCGGCGGGGGCAAGACCCACTCGATGCTGGCACTGTTCCACCTTTTTTCTGGCGTGTCGCCCGGTAGCTTGGCCGGCGTCGAGCCGGTTCTCAAGGAAGCCGGTGTCACTACACTGCCGACAGCCCGCCGAGTCGTGCTGGTGGGAACTCGGATTTCCCCCGGCAATCCTGCAAGAAAACCTGATGGGACTGTAGTGCGCACCCTGTGGGGAGAGCTGGCCTGGCAGCTCGGGGGCGCGAAGGCATTCGCACGAATCCGGGCCGATGATGAGAAGGCCACAAGCCCCGGGGATGCCCTGCGGGAACTGTTCATCGAGTACGGTCCCTGTCTCATTCTGATTGACGAGTGGGTCGCCTATGCCCGACAGCTCCACGACCAGAGCGATCTTCCTGCGGGGAGTTTCGAGACGCAATTCACCTTTGCCCAGGCGCTGACCGAGTCGGCCCGGACGGCCGATAAGTGCATGCTGGTCATCTCACTGCCGGCTTCGGATACGGCAACCTCGCCACACGCCGTGGCCGATGATGTCGAAGTCGGGGGTGAGCGGGGCCGGGCTGCGCTGGCTCGCCTTCGTAACGTGGTCGGGCGGATGGAGTCGTCCTGGACTCCTGCGACTGCCGAGGAAGGGTTCGAGATCGTCCGGCGACGGTTGTTCGAGCCGCTCGGCGGGCAGGAGGCGTTCAAGCACCGTGACGTCACGGCCCGGGCTTTTGCCGACCTCTACCGGGCCCAGGGAGCCGAGTTCCCGCCGGAATGCCGCGACGGTTACGAACGGAGGATTCAGGCCGCCTACCCGATCCATCCCGAGATCTTCGACCGGCTCTACACGGACTGGTCAACGCTCGTGAAGTTCCAGCGCACCCGCGGTGTCTTGCGGCTGATGGCGGCCGTGATCCACAGCCTGTGGGAGAAGGGGGACCACAGCCCGCTGATTCTCCCTTCGATGATCCCGATCGACGATCCCCGCGTCCGGGACGAGCTGACCCGCTACCTGTCGGACAACTGGAAGCCGATCATCGAAAAGGACGTGGACGGGCCGGACTCGTTGCCGCTCCGGATCGACTCGGAAGCAGCCAACCTGGGCAAGCTTCATGCGACGCGCCGGGTAGCCCGCACCATCTATCTCGGTTCGGCCCCCACGGCAACGGCCGCGCACCGCGGGATCGAGGATCGGCGGGTCAGGCTGGGCTGCGTCATTCCGGGCGAGTCAACCGCTATTTTTGGAGATGCCCTGAGGCGGCTGGCGGGAGCGGCCACCTATCTCTACCAGGACGGCAACAGGTATTGGTACTCGACCCAGCCCACGGTCACCAAGCTGGCCGAGGACCGGGCGGAACAGCTCATCCGGGACCCGGACAAAGTGGCCCAGGAACTGGATCGCCGCCTGCGGCTCGACCTGAACAAGCGGGGCGATTTTTCGCGTGTCCACCCACTGCCCCGTTCGAGTGGCGATGTTCCCGACGATTTCGATACCCGACTGGTCGTGCTTTCTGCCGAGGAGGCCTACAGCAAGGAACCCGGAAATCCCGCCGAGACCGCGGCCAAGACCATCCTGGAGACCCGGGGGAACTCTCCGCGGCTCTACCAGAACACGCTGGTGTTCCTGGCTCCGGACAAAGTTCGACTACAGGATCTCGACGAGGCGCTGCGGAAGTTTCTGGCATGGGAGTCGATCCTCGCTGAAAAGGAAGTGCTCAACCTGGATCCCCAGCAGGTCAAGCAGGCCGAGACCCAGCACCGGACCGCCGACGGGACCGTTGCGGCTCGTCTGCCGGAGACCTACCAGTGGCTGCTCGTGCCGGTGCAGACGAATCCCCAGGCCGCGGCGGGGTGGGAAGCCCTGAAACTCATGGGAGTGGAGGCGCTCGCAGCCCGAGCGAGCCGGAGGCTGAAGCGGGACGAGCTCATGATCTCGACTCTGGGCGGGACGATCCTGCGCAAACACCTGGACGATGTGCCGCTCTGGCGGGGTGACCACGTGCCGGTCCGGCAACTGGTCGAAGACTTTGCCCGATATCTCTATTTACCCCGGATGCAGAACGCGTCGGTCCTCCCTAAGGCGATCGAAGCGGGCCTGACGCTCCTGACTTGGCGGAAGGACTCGTTCGCCTATGCCGAGAGCTACGACGAACCGGCGGGCCGATACCGGGGTCTACGGTGCGGCAAGACGGTGTCGCTGGGAGATGGCACCTCGAGCGGTCTGCTCGTGAAACCCGAGGTTGCTCTCCGGCAGCTCGAGGCGGAGACGCGGGAGACGGAGAAGCCGGAAACCGTAGATGTACCCGGAGGAGGGAGTGGCGGGGGCGAACCCGCCACTGTGCCCGGGGTGGAGACAGGCGGCGAAGAACCTGCCCCGCCACCGAAGCTGCGGCGCTTCCACGGAAGCGTGACCCTTGACGCGGCACGGCTCGGTCGCGACGCGGGACAAATCGCGGAAGAGGTGATATCCCACCTGGCCGGCCTTGTCGGATCCAAAGTGAGGGTCACGCTGGAGATCGAAGCCGAAATCACGGACGGTGCCCCAGACCACGTCGTCCGCACGGTCACAGAGAACTGCCGAACGCTCAAGTTCGAGACGCTGGGATTCGAGGAGGAATGAGTGAAGATGCGCGAGATAGCCGATGGAGGAGCAATTCTTGCAGTGGCAGAACTGCTTCCTAATTGCGAACAGCTCACACATGGCCGTTCTCCTTGGAGGAATCACCTGACGTGCTACTGAAGCCGCGAATGCCGAGTGGCGGAACACAGCCGCGTGACCCCGTGCAGAGACGAGAGCCTGACGCTTCCGAACGGCCATTACAGGGACCGTTCTGCAGCTCGTTCGGGGATGTGTCTTTCCCGCGTCACTGCCCGGAGATACACTAACAGCGCTGGGGCGCATAAAGAGAAGAGGTGCATCAGCCGATTTCAATTCTATGTGAAAATGCAGGGAGGGGAACATATGGTCGACCGAGGTCTGGGAGCCGTAGGCGCCTACGCAGACATATGGAGTGAGCTAAGGTCCATGGCCTACGCTTTGGAACAGCTCTTTTCCTCACAAGGCAAGTCTCTTTCACCACTGGATCAGGATCGCCTTCTCGCTCTAATACGATTCATTCGTGTAAATCTACAGACTTCCCCTGATTCGCGTAGCCTTCTCCTTCGCCCTCACGCCACCTCTGGCTTTTTCGTGCTTCCCCTATTGCGCGACCGGGTTCTTGGCACCGCGACTGCCTCAGGGGTATCTCCTGAACAGTTGGAAGCGGCAGTGGCGAATCTTGAGGCCTATTTGAAGGGTTCCGTTCCCCTCTTTCCACAGAAGGCTCCTCTGGACGGATTGGAGGCTCTTCGCTCTTTGCTGGCTGAACTCGTCTCGCAGGCAGAGTCGGCACTTCCAGCTTGAGAAATGGAAACGGACCCGCCCCGCAGCAACAACGATGGGCAAAATGCCCAAAGCGAGTTTCGAGCAATCCGAGCAAAATCTCGCGACTTGCTTCACAAGATCCAGACGCGTCTAGGACAGATCGATCCGGATCTCTTTCCGACAGAGACGTCCCGAAGCGCCCATCGCCTGTTGGCACACGCTGTTCAGACACTCGGCCGATCGGAACACCTCGCCTGGTCAGACCCCGCAGTCTTGTACAATCGGCTGTTCACTCTGAACGCTTTGGTGGATCAGATAGAAGCATCAAATATCGACAAGATTGCTTGGCCAATCGTTAGCTACTGTGATGAACTCTGGACGGTCTTCTTCCCAGATGTTACAGCGCCCAGAATATTCTATACTATCACTGCTGAACACAACTATTTCATCGTATCCTTTTCTCAGCGAATACGCAAAGCGCTATCGAGTCTTTTGCCTGATAGAGAAATTGACATGCTCTTGAAGGGACCCACGGTATACTGTCTTTCCCTTGCATCACTCGAGCATCAAAACCTTCCGCTCTATGCAAATATCCCTCACGAATTTGGCCATGCGATCCACGATCATTATATAAATGATCTTGTTGACCTTCAGACTAAAGCGTTCGATTCGATCTTGACCTCATTAGCTCATCAGCTAGATGCGCAAAAGGCTTCACAAGATGTGGCTGATACGCTGGCGATGATTCTGCAGAAGTGCGGAGAAGAGCTATTCTCAGACCTGGTGGCATCGCTATTGGTCGGTCCGGCATTTTTCTTGTCTCTTTATGAAATGTCGTGGGGTCTCTTCAAAACAGAATGGCGCATAGTTCTGGCTGATGTCCCTCAAGAGATGTTCGCGTATCCGAGCTATGCTTTCCGCCTCGAGTGCGTTCGAGCGCACTCACAAACGGATGGTCTTGAGAGCGCCCTCCAGGCCTATCGTGCAGCTGATGTCCCCCATTGGGTCTCGCCGTTTGAATCGATTAGGATGACCAGCCAGCAGGATTCTGTGAGAGTTCGGCCAGACCACCGAGTCGAGCGCAACATTCTTACCAGGATTCTCACTCAGAACTTGCCCGCACTGAAGCGATGTTACGGGGACTTCCTATCCAGATGCAGCAGGTTCCTTTCGGGAAAATTGACCAGAGATTCAGCGGATCTGGCTGGAGATGAGGTTGCAGAGCTGCTTCGGCGGATAGAGAATGACATTCCTCCAAATATCCTCCCTGATGGGAGTCTCCGAGGTCAACCAGCCAGTTTTCAAGGCATTCTCAATGCAGCTTCGATCCTGAGGATAAACACCCTTATGAGTCTCCCAAAGCCTGATACAGGGAGTTATGATATGGCGTTGGTCAAGAAGCTAAACAAGATCGATCGACTTTCTGCGAAAGCGTTCGAGGTCTCGTACATCCAGAAGGAGTATGACAGGAAGATGGGTCGAGATGGGAATTCTGAATCGTGACCAGATAACCAAGAGGATGAAGGATACAGACTATTCGAGCAAGCTGATGGTTACGCCGTTGCTCGATGGTAATCAGATTGGTCCGGCTTCGATTGATGTGCGCTTGGGGTCTTCGATCATTGTTCCACAAAGGACCTACTTGGAGAGGCTGGACGTTACGAATGAGGACGTGGTACGGCTCGTGGAGAGTCGACTATATGAGAAGATTCGTTTGAAGTATCACTCGAAGTTCGTCCTACATCCTGACGAATTGATCCTCGGCGGAACATTTGAGTATCTCTCTTTACCATTTGATCTCTTTTGCACGATTGCCAGTCGCTCCTCGTGGGGGCGCTTGGGTTTGGTGATCGCGACTGCTTCCGTGGTGCAGCCAGGCTTTAAGGGGAGTCTCACGCTGGAGTTGGCGAACCTCAGTACAAGTCCGATTGTACTTTACCCAGGTCTGCTCGTCGGACAGCTCGTGTTTCATGAAGTTCTGACAATAGGCGAGAAACCCGTGTACCGAGGCAGGTACGATTGCCCGACGGAGGCTGAGCCACCTGGGTTCTTCTCAGGTGTGTTGGACAGTGAGATGTCTTTTTGGGGTAGCAGATAGAAATGCAGTCTCAGCCTATCTTGCGTGTCCGGCGTGGCGAAAGGTCCGTAACACTATGTCCGAAAAGAGATTGGTTGTTTTCAGGCCGGGGGCAAGAGATGCCCCTCGGATTTTGTCTGAGGTATTGGATCTGGACAAGGTGGATGGGCCTTTTTCACGGCGCAACATCGAACACCTTGGGATTGCGGGTGGAGAGGCGGAGGAGGTTGCCAGATACTATGGGCGGCTGCATATAGGTGTTGGAGTACTGAACGAACACCAGGCGGACGTCTTGTTGCGATCGTCTGATGTTATTTCCGTCGAAGAGAATGCGGTGAGAGAGATTCCCCCAATTCCTGAGCTCCGCGAAGGAACGGTGTTCTTGCACGGTGGTGCTGACAATTCTCCATCGTCCATCCAGCGAGACTACTTCGAGATCCGCGCGGCTGCGCTGAACTGCCCTGGCCCACAGAGGACCGAGATGCTGGCTTCCACGGCAACCTCCCTGCGAAGTTGGTGCCTCAGTATTATTGGCCTTGATGGGAGCGTCGATGGCGCGCCCACAGAGGGTGAGGGTGCCAAGGTCGCGATCCTGGACACCGGGATCGACTCGGATCACCCGGATTTCTCGGATTGCCGGGACCGCGGGGCTATCCAGGTGGCGAGTTTCGTTCCCCACTCTCCGGTATTCGATGGGCATGGGCATGGCACTCATTGCGCTGGGATCATAGTCGGACAGGCCTCCTCCTCCGGCGGTCTTCGGTACGGAGTCGCTCCCGAAACAGAGTTGGCAGTGGGAAAGGTTCTCGACGATCAGGGGAAGGGGCGCGACGACGCGATTGTTGATGGCATAGACTGGGCCGTCGATGCTGGTGCACGTGTGATTTCACTTAGCCTCGGCGCGTGCCGCGCATTGAACGAACCCGCGTCTGGTCTGTACGAAACGATCGCTCAGACTTTGCTGGATGAGGGGCTGGGCGTACTAATTGTGGCCGCCGCAGGGAACGGAAGTGATCGACCAGACCGTCGTGCGCCAGTTTGGAATCCTGCGGCGTGTGATTCAATCATGGCAATTGCCGCAATAGATAGGTTTCACCGTGTCTCCAAATTCAGTTGTGCGGGTCTAGACGACGTTGGCAAGCTCAGTCTTTGCGCTCCTGGTGTGGACGTCCACTCGTGTTGGCCCGGAGGCGGCTATCGGAAGCTGAGCGGCACAAGTATGGCCACGCCGCATGTTTCTGGGGTAGCTGCGCTGCTTATTGGCCGCGAGCCGAAAATCCCGGCCCGAAGGTTGAGGACGCTTCTGGAAGACTCAACGAAACCGATTGGTGATCCGGTAGACTTCGGCTCGGGTCTACTCTGTTGTGTGAAAGCACACATCTGAGTCTGCGCCAGTTGACGTTTCTAGACGATTTCGGATATCTGTAGCGATGATGAGAGTTCACGTAACCCTTAGACGAGACATCTGTCATGATCGAGAGAGGAAACTTGCAGCTTTTGACCATGTAGTCGAAGTTTCTGGCATCTCTGAGGTGAATCAGAAGCGGTTTGAGCGGTACGGGATCATCTCAGGACGGCTTCGTGACCAAAGACAGGTGGACAGGCTTAAGCGGCTTGCTGAGGTCGATTCTGTCACCGAGGACGAAGAGAAGACCGCAATCAGGTCTTGACTTATTCCCCTATCCACTGCTCATAAAAGGGGCGGATTCTGCGTGTCCGGCGAATCACCTCCGGAGGAACGCACTCGTGGCAGCGTCGAACGTACTCCGTGTGGCTAGTGTCATGTCACATGTAATATGTCGGTATGTTAGAATATGCTTCTCCTCAATCGAGGAGGAGCGTCATGGCCAATATCCGTTACCGAGTGACCTTGACTGCAGAGGAGCGGACCCGCTTGCAGGAGATGACGACGCGCGGCAGGCACAGCAGCCAGAGTGTGCTGAATGCCTTGATTCTGCTGGGTTGCGATGAGGGTCCGTATCAAGATCGGACCCTGAAGACGGAAGAGATCGCCCAGGTGCTGCCGGTAAGTTCGAGAAAGATCGAACGGGTGAAACGCCGTTTCGTCGAACAAAGCCTGGATGTGGCGCTGGAGAAACGGGCCCCACAGCGCGAGTATCAGCGCAAGGCCGATGGAGACTTCGAGGCTCATCTGGTGGCCTTGTCTTGCAGCAAGGCTCCGCCGGGACATGCGCGGTGGTCGTTGCGCCTTTTGGCCGACAAGATGGTGGAATTGGAGTACGTCGATTCGGTCTCGCACGAAACGGTCCGGCGGGTTCTAAAAAAAACGCTCTGAAACCCTGGAAGCGGCTGCAGTGGGTGATTCCACCCGCCCAGAATGGGGAATTCGTGGCTCACATGGAACAAGTGCTCGACATCTACAAAAGGCCCTACGATCCACGCTATCCCTTGATCTGCATGGACGAGACACCGCGACAGTTGATTCGGGAGACGCGCTTGCCGTCGCCGGTCTCCCCCGGACAGCCGGCCCGCTTCGACTATGAGTACGAACGCCGTGGGGTCTCGAACGTCTTTCTGGCGGTCGAACCGCTGGCCGGGCGGCGCTGGGCCCAGGTCACACAACGCAAGACCAAGGTCGATTGGGCTCATTTCCTGGAGACGATCGCCAAGCTCTATCCCCAAGCAGAAAAGATCACTCTGGTGATGGACAACCTCAACACGCACGGCCCTGGGTCCCTTTACGAGAGTTTTCCGCCCGATCGAGCCAAGGCACTTTGGGATCGCTTCGACTTCGTGTACACCCCCAAGCACGGATCCTGGCTGAACATGGCGGAGATCGAACTCAACGTGTTGATACGACAATGTTTGGCCCGACGGATCGATAATCTGGATGAAATGCAGAATGAGGTCGACGCGTGGCAGCAGTGCCGCAACAACGCCGACGCCAAGATCGATTGGCAGTTCACTTGCGACAACGCACGCATCAAACTGAAGCGTCTATATCCGACACTTTAGAAATGACAGGACACTAGGGCTCGAATCGCATTTGGGAAGGAAGGTCCATGTTGAATCGTCTGTGGGTTCTTGTGCTTTCTGTTTTGGCGCTCTTTGCCAGTGTGACAGCGAGCGCGAGCCCTGAGGGCCGTTGGCAGTTGCCGGCCCCGGTCAAGTCAAGAGTCTTGAATGAAGAGATCAACTACCGCGTCATGCTCCCGGCAAGCTACTCTGTCAATTCATCAGAACTCTATCCGCTGCTGCTGTTGCTTGACGGAAGCCGTTACGGGGACGTCGTGGCAGGCAACGCCACGTTTCTTGCCCGAGTCGGCGAGATACCGGAACACCTTATTGTCGCGATTGACTCGAACGACCGTATGCGCGACTTCACGCCCACCGATTCTCCAGACTGGGAGGGGGATGGAGGGGCGAGTAAGTTCCTCGATTTCCTGCGACAGGAGCTTCTGCCAATCATTGAAAGAAAGTTTCGCGTCTCAGAACGGAGAATTATTTGGGGGCACTCGCTTGGTGGCTTATTTGCCTTTTATACTTTGTACGCAGCGCCCGACCTATTTGACGCTCGATTGGTGGACGACGGCACTTTGGATTGGGACAGTAATGCGACAGAACGCTCAATCAGCGATTTTCTCGACCGCCAGACGCCGGCTGGGCAGTTTCTGTATTTCAATAGTAGCTATCTGCTTCCCACCGACGACATGGACCTCCGATGGTTCGATGGACTGGCCAAAGTGTTGAAGGTGAAAGCCCCTTCAAACCTCCGCTGGACCTACGATCCCATGCCGAGCGAGACCCACGCCAGTATACCTCTTGTTGGAAGCATCCGGGGTCTGCGGGCTTTGTATGACGGCTATCTCGCGCCGGAGCCGGTGATGTTTGCCGGCCTTGATGCGGTGCTGAAACACTACGAGGCTATTCTGGGCCGTGTGGGAGCTCCGGACAAAGTGCCCGAGGAGGTACTCAACAAACTTGGCTACCTCATGCTCGGCAGGAAAACTCCCGAAGCCATCCGCACATTTGAGTTGGCAACTCGACTCTATCCTCGGTCCGCCAATGCTTGGGACAGTCTCTCCGACGCATATCTAGAAGCTGGCAGAATCAAAGATGCCCTTCACGCTACGGATAGGAGCATCGAGTTGGCTCAGTCAACAAAGTCAAACAACCTCGAGTATCTCAAGAAGAAGCGCGCGGAGATACTTGGCCGCATGTGACAATCGACTTTGCAGGTGAAGCTCAACGTTGGGCCGCCATAGATCGTGACTGATTAGACAGGATGAATCAGGAGACAACGATGGCGAAGATCACCTCTGAATTCAAGGTGTCGCCCCGGCTGCTAGAGCATTTGGGAATATCGGCATACAACAGTGTTCGCAAGTGTCAACCCAGTCGCTCGACCGGGTCGCCGCTGCCGGGGCCATCGTCGCCATCGAGGCCTACGGCGACCAACTCAATTTCCATCCCCACCTGCACTCGCTGGTCAGCAACGGCGTGTGGGATCGGCAGGAGCAGTTTCAGCCCTTCGACCCGCTGGACTCGGAGGGGCTCGCGCGGCTGTTCCAGCACCACGTCCTCCAGATGCTGACTTCGCAACATCGCCTCAGCCGGGACTTCGCCCATCGGCTGCGCTCCTGGCATCCTTCGGGCTTTCAGGTTTACTGTGGGCCTCCGATGGATCGAGTCGATCAACCGGCTCTGGAACGATTGGCGGCCTATATCCTGCGCCCCAGTTTCGCCGGAACTCGACTCCAGTGCGATGCGGACAACGGACAGATCGAGTACCGGACCACCAAGGGTTTGACCCGACGGATGGATGCTCTGGACTGGATTGATCTGGTGACTTCCCACATCCCCGACCCCCACCAGCAGATGGTCCGTTAGTACGGCCGCTATTCCAATGCCTCTCGCGGCTGGAGACACAAACAGACCGTGCCGTCGCCGTTGAACACGGGAGTCGACTCGGCACCGCAATCGGACTCTCCCGCCGAGCGTTTCGCTCGCCAACGACGCCGCAATTGGGCCCCGTTGCTCAGAAAGATGTACGAGGTGGACCCGCTGCACTGTCCTCGCTGCGGAAATCGGATGCAGATCACTCGAGCATCCGTGGCTTTTCCCCAATGCGAGCAGCTTCTCCATGAGTAGCCCCCCCCTTGTGAGGCAAGTTTGCGCAGTGTATTGACTCAGACGTTAAGGTCGGGTATGGTTCGCACAACGCTGCTCTTACAGACGGCTCACCAAGAAAGCAAGAAAGCTGGTGCTTAGTATGAAACGTAGCCTTTTCCCTGCCTTTGCTGTCTTCGTTGCACTCTTCACGCTCGCCGTCGCCCAGGACATCCACTGGACGGATGTCGAGGGCGGTCTGGTGCAGACCTCCGTCGAGTACAACTATGTCTGGGGAGTCAACCAGCGCGGCGAAATCTTCCGCCGCCTCGTCAGTGGAGGGACGTGGGAGAAGATACCCGGGGGGCTCGTCAACGTATCTGCCACGGGAAACGGTTGGGTCTGGGGGGTCAACGGCACCGGTGAAGTTTTCAAGTGCGCCAAGCCCTGCGACGGCGGCGCGTGGCAGCTCGTCTCCGGGCGAATGTCGCAGGTCTCGGGCGGTCCGCAGTACGTCTGGGCCATCCAGCAGCCCGGCGACAGGATCTACAAGCGCCCCGTCGATGGCTCCGGCGACTGGCGGCAGGTCCCGGGCGGCCTGAGGGAGGTCTCTGCATCAGCGAGTGGCATGGTCTGGGGCGTCAACGGCGCCGGCGAGATCTGGCGCTGCGCGAAGCCCTGCCAGGGCAGCACCGCATGGCAGCGCGTGAACGGCGCGCTCTCGTATGTGTCGGCCAACGACCGCGAGGTGTGGGGCGTCAACGGCGCCCGACAGGTCTGGTACCGGCCGGCCGACCTGTCCGTCGACTGGAAGCAGGCTCCGGGCAACCTCGTTCAGCTTTCCGCAGGGGTCGCAGCGATATGGGGCGTGGATGCCAACGGCGCCATCTACACCGCGGCTCGCCGATCGAGCTCGGGCGTGTCCAAGAACGAAGATGATTATGCCGCCAACTTCCGGCGCAACCTGTCGAGCCCGGTGAGCGCCGCGGACCTCGAAAAGATCATGCAGTGGATCGGCTCGGAAACGTCCGCCCAGGTCGTGGATTACTGCTATCGGAATACGTGGCCTCGAGGTGGAGGTGTGCCGATGCCGCTCAACACCTGGACCCAGGCACCAGGTGGTCTGTCGCAGGTCTGCGCGACGGGGCGCGATGCCATCTGGGGCGTCAACGGCAACCAGGAGATTGTCACGGCCCGACGTCCGATGGATGGCTCGGGTGACGCCAGCGTCCATTGGACGCGCGTCGAGGGCAGCCTGGTCCAGGTCTCCGCCGACAACGACTACGTGTGGGGGCTCGACGCGCAGGATAACATCTTCCGGCGGCCGAGCGCCGGGGGCGCGTGGCAGAAGATTCCGGGCGGGCTGGTCGACATCTCCGCGACCGGAGGTGCGGTCTGGGGGGTCAACCGCGCCGGCGAGGTCTTCCGATGTACCAAGCCTTGCGATAGCGGTGCGTGGAAAATCCAGTCCGGGCGAATGTCGCAGGTATCGGGCGGCCTTCGTTACGTCTGGGCCATTCAGCAACCCGGCGACAAGATCTTCAAGCGTCCGGTCGACGGCGCCGGCGACTGGCGCCAAGTCCCGGGTGGCCTCGTCGAGGTCTCGGCGTCGGCGAGTTCCACGGTCTGGGGCGTCAACGGCGCCGGCGAAATCTATCGCTGCGCGAAGCCCTGCGAGGGCGGGGTCGCGTGGCAGCGTGTGGCGGGTCAGCTCTCGCGGCTGTCGGCCAGTGACCGCGAGGTCTGGGGCGTCAACAGCGCCGGCCAGATCTGGCACCTGCCGACGGACCCGTGCGGGCCAGGGCAGCAGGAAAGCAACGGGCTGTGCTACCCGGCGTGTCCGCCGGGCCAGTACGGCGACGGACCGGTTTGCTGGCAGCAGTGCCCAACCGCATCGCAGGTCGCCATCACCGGACAGAACGTCAAGCTCGACTGCGGAGTCGGCTGCGCCCGCAATACCGACGCCTGCGCATCGGTTCTCCTGAACATGGTCAAGGCGCCCATCAATATTGCGGAGAATATCCTGACCATGGGGGGCGCTTCGGCAGCGACCGAAGGGGCGGCGGCGGCGAGTAAAGGCATTACCACCCTGGCGCTGAGCAGCACGCCCAAGTGGGTTTCGCTCCTGAAGGCCGTCAAGCTTGCCGAAGGAATCGCGAAAAAGGGCGACTCCGTCCTGGAGGTGTTCGACAAAGTCGGGGACCTGCAAGCGGAACTGGATCGCTGGAATCACGATGCCAGTACCCGCTTCTCCGACTTCACCAGCTCTCGGATCGAGCGGATGATCGACCAGCACTTTCCGGACGCAGACGACCGCGACTACATCAAGCAGAAGTACGCCCTGTACCATTTCAACAGCCTGCTTGAAGAGGACGGCTGGCGCCTGGGCAAGGTGATCTCCGGCTACGCAAGCAACGAACCGACCGGAATCGTGGCGCTCATCGACGCTTTCGTACAACCGATGTGCAGGACGGAAGCCAACCCGTTCCCCCACGTGACCATTCTGCCGAAGCAACAGCGAACGCCTGATCCGTCCATCACGGCGACCCCGCGATAGGGATCGCCACGACTCGAAGATCCGCACGAGAGGCGACGCTCCTGGCATTGTTCGGGCTTTCTAGGTTCACTGCGGGCCTCCCCTCTGCCAGACTCGGCTTGAACCGTTCATCCCAGCCTCTCACTTCAGGGTTTACTCACCATTTCCGCCGAGATAGACTCGCCCCCGGAAAAAGCCGGTTCCTATCGGCCCGACCCTTATATTTCGAATCGAGGAAATGCATGGAAGGGAAAAGCACTGGTGCTAATAAACAGCACAACAGATCCCGGAGTAGTTTCCTCAACAGTAACATATCCTGATTTGCAGGATTCCGGTATTCATACCCAGCTGATTAAGAATTAGGATAGAGAACTGAACGAGCACCAAAAGAATCCTTGGCACTTTCTCTCGACAGCACATAACCAGAGACAGTACGCTTTCGAACTCAAGTAGCCCGTACCCTCCTACTCTCCATATTGACATACCGTCCATCTTGAACAGAGGCGTGTAAAGAATGAAAAAGGAAAGAATAATAGTAGTTGATGTACTGCGAGGGTTTGCATTGCTCTTCATAGTGTTGATACATTATGTGGAACATTTTGATTTCTTCAGTCCGCCGCTTGTACACTTCCTTTTTTCAAAGTCTTTAGATAGAGAAGTGATGAACGCAACTTTTCTATTGATCAGCGGTAAGGCGTATTCGATTTTCGCGCTGCTGTTCGGGTTAAGTTTCTTCATTCAGATGAATAACAAGGAACAACGCGGGATTGATTATCGTTGGCGATTTCTGTGGAGAATGACCGTTCTATTACTAATTGGATTTTTGCATTCACTAATCTACAGAGGGGATATTCTTCATATTTATGCTCTATTATCGCTGCCCGTTGTTTTTCTCTATAAAGTCAGGACCAAATACCTTTGGATAATTGCTGGCTTAATGGTTATTCAACTCCCTACCCTCTACAATCTATTCCAGGCATTTACAACACCTGGTTATGAGTATGTTCAGCCGTTAGAAGGATATTTTCGAGAAGGGAATGTCGTATATTCAACAGGAGATTTTTGGGAGGTAGTTAAATATAACCTTTGGAAGGGGAGAATTACTGTTTGGGCATGGACAGTCAATAATGGGAGATATTTACAGCTGATTGCCCTATTTATAGTTGGTTTGATTCTGGGACGCAAGCGTATTTTTGAAAATATCGAAAATAGAGTCAAGGGACTTGTAATTACTTTATTGGCCAGTATTATCCTAATCCTCGTATTGACTGTCATAAATAATGATTTCAAGGCCAGCGATTTAACTAATACACAGAAAGATTTGTTCGACACGCTATTAACGTCTATAATCAATCTTGCTGCAACTTCAGGGGTTGTTGCCCTGATCACCTTGGTATACGTGGGATTCAAGAATCTCTATATATTCAGAATGTTTTCTGCGTATGGTAAAATGAGTCTTACGAATTACATATCACAGGCAGTATTCGGAGTAATTCTGTTTTATGGTTTTGGATTCGGAATGTATAGATATTTGGGCTCTACATGGAGTATTATAATCGGTGCGACGGTCTTCATTGTTCAATTAATTATCAGCACACGTTGGAGTAGAACACATTACTACGGTCCATTAGAGTGGTTTTGGAGATGCTCTACCAATTTTGATTTTGGTATAAAAATGAAACGATAACCATATGAATGAGTCACTGCTGTCCAGATTAGCGAAGAATTGAGAATCACCCACGCATCGTGATCGGCGTTCCGACTCGAGTTTCGCGTTGTCCATGTCCAGGCCTCCGATTTTGCTGCCCGGAACAGCAGGCCGCGGAGAAACGGGTTTGTGACCGAGTAGCTTGGTTCCGTTGCCGATTCACTGAGGCAGAATGACTGTCATCGCTGCCGCCAGACTTGTTGGTTGCAGCTTTGGGGTCGGACCACGTTAATTCAATGAAATACAGCGATGTAGCTGGAATATAAGGTTTTGGAGACAGGGTTACGTCTATTTTTCGGGCGCAAAAACGTCCTGTAACGCTGTCGCCCCAGACGAGTAGGCTGCGTTGCGTTCGGCGACGAGGACAGATGAGATCTCCTGCGCAGCGCAGGACCGGTTTCACGGCGGGGCTGCCTTCAAGCCCAAAATGGGGGCCCAAAAGTCAGCGTAACCGGCTTCCTGGGGCCTCCCAGCCTGCTTAAGTTACGACCAGTCAGTCCATTATCGTGGTCCGGCCCCGTTTTCACATCGGCTGACGCAGAAAGCGTTCCCGTTTGATTTCGTCGGCATGACACCTGCCGCGCCTCTCCCTGTATATGCCTTGCTGACCGTTGTGCTACTGGCGATGGCTCTGTTGGCCCGGCAAAGGCAATTGGACAGTCTCGGCGGTCCCTGGGAGAGCTGGCGCGTTGTGCCTGGGTCGGGATCGATCCGCCGAAGTGGCACGACGTGGGAGGTCTCCTTCTCGAGCATGCGGCCAAAATTCCCGGTATCTCCCTGGCTGAGCTGGACGCTTTGGCGAAAGCGTCCAAGAAACTCCGCAAGGAGCGGGAATTCAGTTTCGACGGTGACATCGACTTCATTCCCACCGAAGAGTACGACCGCACGGACGCTCGAGCCGCACTGGATCACGCCCGCGACGCCACCCGAGCGTTGGGGCAGGTCCTTTCCCATCTGCGCGAACCCTGAGATGCAGCGAAGGATGCGCGCCGGCGCGACGAAGAACATGATGCGGATGGTCTCGACAATGCGGTCGATGGCATCGCTGTTCATCCGCTCGAAAACCCTGCGTGCCTCCTCCACCGCGCGGACGATCACCGTCAACTGGTGTGGAACATTCCCCGGGGTCCTGCGTCCCACCTTCCGGATCGACGGTTGTATCCACGGTCGATCAAGCCGCCTTCAGGATTAGGACAGGCGACTCCGGAAGAGCTTTCCGGCAACGGCCATGGCGACGATTCCGATGACCGCAAGCGGCCAGTATTGCGGCCATAGCAGAGAAATGCCGGCCCCTTGCAGGAAACAGCCGCGCAGAACGATGAGGAAGTATCGCAGCGGATCGAGGTATGTGATGTATTGAACCGCCGTCGGCATGTTCGCGATCGGCGTAGCGAAGCCCGAAAGAACGATGGCCGGCACCATGAAGAGAAACGAGCCGAGCAGGCCCTGCTGTTGGGTCACGGCAAGAGCGGAGATCATCAAGCCTATGCCGACTGCGGACAGCAGAAAACAGAACAGCCCCAAATACAACGCGACGATACTGCCCGTGAAAGGGACCTCAAACCAAACAATAGCAACGACAATGATCAGTGTCGCTTCCAGCGCCCCCACGATGAACCCGGGCAAGGCCTTCCCTATGAGAATCTCCGCCGGGCGCATCGGAGTCACGAGGAGCTGATCGAAGGTTCCCATCTCGCGCTCGCGCGCGACGGAGAGTCCTGTCGAGAGCATGCTCACGAGTAGCGTGAGAATCCCGGCAATTCCGGGGACGATGAACCAGTGGGAGTCGAGATTCGGATTGAACCATGCCCGATCCAATACGATCGTGCTGGCCGGCGCGCTGCCATTGGGCGCAGCCCGCTCCCTGTTGAAAGCCGTCACAATGGATCGCGCATAGCCCAACGCAAGGGCCGCCGTATTCGAATCCCTCCCATCGAAGATGAACTGCACGTGCGCCGTCCTTCCGCGTTCCAGATCGGAGGTAAACTGAGGACCGATGCTGATTGCCGCCAGTGCCGACTGTCTGTCTATCGCCTGGCGCAGAGTGTTCTGATCCCGCACGACGCCGATCAGCTCGAAGCTGGGAGAGCCCGCAAAACGGGCAACGAAGTCCCGCGACAAGCGCCCTGAATCCTGGTTATATACGACGAAGGGAACATTCTTCAGGTCGAAAGTGGCAGCGTACCCGAACACCACAAGCTGAATGATCGGAGGCCCGATGAGGACCGCCCGGCTGGCGGGATCGCGCACCAGGGACAGGAGCTCTTTGATTGCGAGTGCCACGATACGCTGCAACGAGGATCGCATCAGTCCAACCGTTTCCGAAAGAGAACCGTCGCCAGACCCAGGAACAGCACGCACAAGACAGCCAGGCCAAGGCTGTTGAACGCGATGACCGGCCACACATCGCCTGCCAGAAACGTGGTCTGCAAAAGTCCGACGAAATATCGCGCGGGTATCACGTAGGTCAATATTTGGATAGACCTCGGCATGGAATGGATATCGAAGAGAAACCCCGACAGGATGAAAGCAGGCAGAAACGTGGTGACGATGGCCAGCATTCCAGCCACGAACTGGCTGCGGGCAAGAATGGAAATCAACAGGCCCATTCCCAGAGCGGTCAGCAGAAACAAGGCCGAACCCGCAAACAGGACGAGTACCGAGCCGCGCAGGGGGACGCGAAAGAGAAAGACCGCCATAGCAGCGGACAGCGCCATTCCCCCGATACCGAGCACAAAGTACGGTATCAGTTTGCCTAGAAGGATTTCCATCTTCCCGGTCGGTGTCACCATGATTCCCTCCATGGTGCCCCGTTCCCATTCCCTCGCCACCACAAGGGCCGTCAGAAGCGCACCGATCAGCGTCATGATGATTGCGATCAGCCCGGGAACCAGATAGTCGCGACTACGCAGGGCGGGATTGAACCAGACACGCGCTTCGGCCGCTACTGGAGCGGCCAGCCCAACACCCCCGTCGGCAGCCGACTGAGCCAGCCAGGACAGCCAGACCCCATTGAGATAGTTCTGGATGATTCGCGCCTGATTAGCGTCGACACCGTTCACGATGACATGCACGGGCGCTTGCTGCGAACTGTAGGTCAACCGCGTAAAATCGCTTCGCAGCCAAACGATAGCGGCGGCATCTCCGTTCATGACCGCGTGCTCCGCCTGCGCTTCGTTTGGATACAAGGTCGGATGGAACCATTGCGAATGCTGCAGTTGCGCCAGGAATGAGGCTGTAAGTGAGGACGGACGATCGACGACCACAGCAACCGATACGGAGCGGGCATCCAGAGAGACCCCGTATCCGAATATGAGGAGCAGGGCCAACGGGAGGACGAACGCGATGGCGATGCTCGAAGGGTCCCGCACGATCTCATACGCCTCTTTCCGGATCAGCCCCGTCAGACGCAACACAGTCATGACGCTCTCCTGCTGACACGCTCGTGTTCCTCGATGATGGATATGAAGGCGTCCTCCATGCCGGGCCTCGGCTCATCGGGCCGCCTTACCGAGTCTTTGATACCGGCCGGCGTTCCCTGTGCGAGCACTTCCCCGAGAGACATAAGAACCAGGCGATCGCAGTATTCCGCTTCCTCCATGAAGTGGGTCGTTACCAGGCAGGTCGTTCCTTTCCGCGCCAATGCGTTGATGCGCGCCCAGAACTCACGGCGGGCCAGAGGGTCGACACCGGAGGTCGGCTCATCCAGGAAAATGATGTTCGGCTCGTGCATTAAAGCGCAAGCCAGGGCGAGGCGCTGTTTATAACCCAAGGGCAGGCTCCCCGCGTTCATCGCCGCATAGGGCGCCAGTTCGAATTCCTCGAGGGCCCAGGCGATACGTTCCCGTCGTCTCCTGTTGCGGAGTCCGTACGCGGACGCAAAGAAGTCCATGTTCTGCTTTACGCTCAGAGTCGCATAGAGAGAGAAGCGCTGGGACACATAGCCGATCCTGGCCCGTGCGGCGGCAGGCGCCGTTCGCAGATCGACCCCGGCGACGCGGAGTGTTCCGGACGAGGAGGGCAGCAGTCCGCAAAGCATGCGGAAAGTTGTGGATTTACCCGCCCCATTCGCGCCCAGCAGACCGAAGATCTCTCCTTTGCGAACCGAGAAGCTGATTCCCTTGACGGCGGCGAACGAGCCAAAGTAGCGGTAGAGGTCGCAGACCTCAATGACCACCGTATCGTCGCTTGACGCGCGGCTGCCCGGGGCGGAGACCGGACGGCGGCGGGCCCGCGTGAACAGAAGACTGACGAAAGCGTCTTCCAGCCTCGCAGGAACCGTCTTGAGGGTCCGTTGCTCGACGACATCGTCCGGCAAAGCGGGCGGCTGCGGTTGTTCTGTTACGATGCGCAATCCGTCCGCCTGGATGACCGCGTCAATGACGCCCGGCAATCCGGCAATCTCGGACTGCAGGTCACGCGGCGCACGAGAAGTGCTTTCCGGCGACTCCAGCAGAAAGGATCGCCCCTGCAAAGGCTCAGAGACCTGAGTTGGGCTCCCCTGGGCGAGAATCTCTCCCTCGTGCAGGAGAATGACATGATCGCAGCGCTCCGCCTCGTCCATGTACGCGGTGCTGAGCAGGACGGTGATCTGACGATCAGTCACTTGCTGGCGGATGATCTTCCAGATCTCTCGCCGCGAGATCGGATCCACACCCACACTGGCTTCGTCCAGGAGCAGCAGGTCCGGCGGGTGGACCAGCGTGCAGGCTAACCCCAGCTTCTGCTTCATGCCCCCTGACAGCTTTCCGGCCAGCCGCTTACGGAACGGTCCCAGGGCCGTCATGGTCAGGAGGTCTGCAAAGCGGCGCTCCCGAACACTCGAAGGTATTTCGTGCAGGTCCGCGAACAGCGTGAGATTCTCCTGAACCGACAGGTCTTCGTAGAGTCCGAAGTGCTGCGGCATGTAACCGACGTGGCTTTGCAGTTCCAGCGCCTCTTCGGTCGGGGAGTACCCTAGAACGCGGACTTCTCCGGCGTCCGGCGTCAGGATGGCCGCCAGAGTGCGCAACAGCGTCGTCTTGCCTGCGCCATCCGGTCCGATGAGCGCTGTCATACTGCCGGAGGGGAGTCGCAGGGAAAGGTTCTTCAGCGCAGCTCTGTGCGCCGGCCCCGAGCCAAAAGACTTGGTCAGGTTCGTGACGACGACTGCGTCCATATCAGTCCGCTTCGCAGGGATTGCCCGTCACGGCGTGCGGTGGATTGTCCCCCAGTGGAATGTCAACGGTGGCGGGCATTCCCAACCGCAAGCGGTGATCGGGGTTGCAGGCATAGACCCGAACAAGGTAGACGAGCTGTGAACGCAGCTCGGTAGTTTCGACGCTCTTTGGAGTGAATTCCGCAACCGGTGAAATAAACCCAACCCAGCCTCGAAAGCGCTGTCCGGGAAAGCTGTCGGTCGAGATCCAGGCCGTCATGCCGAGCGCCACTTTGCCCAGCTCCGGTTCAGGCAGATACGCCCGAACCCAGACGGGATTGTCCAATGCGAGGGTGAACACCGGGGTCTGGGGAGTGACCATGTCGCCTGGTTCCAGAATCCGGTCTTGAATGACGCCGTCCGATGGGGCATACAGCTTTGTGTCCGCCAGATCCTTTTGGGCCGAGGCGAGCACGGCGATTTCGGACTGCAGCCTGGCCTGGGCTGCGGCGATGTCTTCTTTTCGCGGACCGGCTACAGCAAGCTGCAGGGCTTGCCGTCTGGCTGCGGCAGCTCTCTGTTTGGCGACCAGGACGTGCTCCTTGACGTCCTGCGTGTGCTGTCTGGATTCCAGGTCGGCCCGCGCGACCAGGGAGCCACGATGGGCGTCGTCCCGGGCCTGCAGGGAAACGTATCGGTCTTCCGCCAGAGCCTGTTGGCGGCGATAGAACACCTCGGTATTTGCCACATTCGCCTGTGCTGCGTCGACTTCGGCTCGCGCTACATCCAGATCTGCTCTGGCCGCGGCAACATCCGCTTCCGCAGCGGCGAAATCCGCCCTCGCCTGCGCAATTTCTTCGGGACGGGAGCCGGCCAGCAGTCGGTCGACAACCTGTCTCTGCTCGGCCACATCGGCCTGGTAGCGGGCCACGTTGTCCTCGAAGCGACGGGAAACCAACCGGGCAACCGGTTGTCCCGCACGGACAGGGGCGCCTTCGACGACCAGCAGCTCATCGATGCGTTCACTTTGGTTGAAAGCGAGCTGCACCTGCCGGATATCGACGTTGCCGTAGAGTGTGATGCTGGTCGGGGGATCGGGATCAGCAAGGAACCGGCGTGAGACGACCAGGCCCGCCAGGGCCACCAGGATCAAAACTGCCGCGCTGAGCAAAACGGTCTTCTTCGCCCTCATCGATGGATCTCCCTAATAGCGACTAGTGAAGCAAGGCATTGACGGACTCGATATCAGAAGGCGCGAGAACGCCCGCCGCCGCCTTGAGCTCAATGCGCGCCACCAGGTGCGTATAGAGAGCCAGGTAATAATTGCGCTGGGCGGCGGCATAGTTGGAAGTAGACGTCAGCAGGTCGATGATGGAGCGGGTGCCGATTTCATAGCCCTTCCGGGTTCCTTCCATGGACAGGCGAGCCGAGGCCGCCGACTGCTGCGCGGCCTGGAATCTGGCGACGCTGTTCTGCAGAGTGAGGAAGGCGGTCTGAGTGTTCAGCCTGACCTGATCCTCCAGAATGAGGACCTCAGCCCGGCGCGCCTCCGACAGTGCCTCCGCCTGGCGGACCTTCGCACTTACTGTCCCTCCCTCGAAAATGGGAATTGCCAGGTTCAGCGATGCGCCCGCCTGGTTGATCGTCAGAGGCGGGATCAGCGTACCTGTCGCATGCTGGCCCCCGCCGCTCAGAGTCAACGTCGGCCAGCGCGCTCTCTTTTCATACTGTACCTGCGCGGTCGATGTTTGCAGAGATGCCCTGGCCTGCCGCACGAGGGGCTGGTTCTTCAATGCCGTCTGGAGCCAGAAATCCAGCGCGTCAGGCTCGGGACCCGTCGCCCGCGGCGTCTTGACATCCTGGAGTGCTCCGACCGGGCTGTGGGTCAACCGCGCTAATCGAGCCTTCAAGACCTCCACGTCGTTGTTCGCGGCGATCTGATCGGCCTTCGCCGCGTCCAGGCGCGCCTGTGCCTCCTGCACGGAGATGATGTCGCCTGTGCCCACCTGCAAGGCTGATCTGGTCTGGTCGGCAATCGCCTGAAACAGTTCTATCTGCTGCTGCACGACATGTTCATTCGCCTGGGCCTGCAACACACCGAAATATGCCCGCGTTACGTCCAGGGCAAGGGACTGTTGCGCGAAAGCGAGGGCCGCCCGCCCCGACTGTATGCGGCTGTCCGCTTGCTTCAGGGACACAAGGGCCTGGCCGTCGAAGAGAGATTGCGTCAGACCGATGTTGAAGGTGTCGGAATGATATCCGGTGGAAATGGGAGTGCTGCTGAAACCCGTGACGCGAGCGGTGTTCATCCCCCCGTCCGCGAACGCCTCAAGGTGAGGAAGCAACTCCGCGCGGGCCAGCGGCCTGCTCTGCATTTCCGCATCCAGTTGGGCCTGCGCCCGGGCAGTCACGTGGGAGGTAGCCACAGCTTGTTGAAAGGCCGTCTGCAGATCCTGTGAGCGTGCAGAGGCGGAAGTGAGCCCCATGACCATTGCCACAGACAGACTAAGGCTGAAGAACCTGAGGGAGGCGAAATGGTGTGCATCCATTTGGATCGTCCTTTCGCTCGGCCGGTAGCGGGGAGATCAAGTGCCCCTTCGACCAGTATGCGGTGCCACGCCAATCTAATCAATCGACGGTGCCGAGGAGGGCGCGGACAGACAGGCCCGGTACTGGGGCGCCTCCGCCATGGAGGCGGCCAAAACCCCCGAGGGAAATGAGGCGTCCGGATACCACGCCTCCGGTCACCCGACAGCGTCGTACGTCAACAGCCAGACCAGCGCTCTGAAGCCGGCCCAAAAGCAGTTGCTGTGGTAGAAAACGCGCCGGCAGTGAACGGGTGCGTGAAACCACATCATGAAGAGGGAGCTGCCCGGACCGGCAACTGCAACAAGAAAACCGGTTGCGGCACCGGCCCCGGCATGAGTGGAGTACGAGGCACCTGCGATCGCTTTGCTGCAAAAGGGTGAGACACGCGACGATCTGCCCGTGCGTTCGACCATCCTGAGCTTCCCGAGTCCCGGCCGGCCCGGCCTTGTCGCCGTACTTGCCGGGATCGACTCGGGGACGATTGCCTATCGCCGAGAACGAGCGCGGCTCCGAGTCGCCTCTGGAGTACAAGGGAACTCTCCTCTACCCGCAGCTGGCGGTTCTTTCTGGTTCCGTAGAACCAAAGGGATGCGTAGACTCCGGAGACGCTTATCTGAGAGAAACCTGAGGTGAGATAGACCGGAAAGTCACGGTTGGAGTCAACCGTCACCATCGCTCGTGCTATTTGGGGGCCAAGTCCCCTCGATACAGAGAGAGAAAGTGAGGATCTCGTGCACGTCTTTTCTCGAGTCACGATCTGTGTGGGTCTTGTAGCCGTTCTGCTGATGCCGGCGGCCGTTTCAGGGCAGTCGAATGACCCCTACTCGTTGAAAGTTGTGCCTGCGATCGAGTCCCATTACGGAACGTTCTCGACGGGATGGGACGATACGGAATTACCGCGTCTCGGAGACAAAGGATCGATCGCCCTGGTCAAGCTGTCATCGTTGGAGAAATGGAGTGATCCGGATCAAGTGCACAAGACGCTCGGGATGATGCGGGACTTCTTTTCTCATCCCGAGTTCGTCGAGAATCCATCCGACAGACAGCCGCGCGTGACTCTCATCGTGCTCTCCTGGTTGAGGAGTCTCCATACAGAGCCGGACATCCTGAGAGAGATCGACCGGACGTTGCAGTACGTTGAGGAGAAGACAAAGCCCAAGTGAGCGGGCGCCGCCTCAGCCGGGACTTCGCCCATCGGCTGCGCTCCTGGCATCCTTCGGGCTTTCAGGTTTACTGCGGGCCTCCGATGGATCGAGCCGATCAACCGGCTCTGGAACGATTGTCGGCGAACAGTGGAGCGTCATCCGCAAGATCCTCCAGCACCTGAATCTCTGGGAGCACTCGCCGCGCTCTCCACCCCCGCCCCGCCTCTTGCCCCACAAACTCGAGGCTTTCCTGGCCACCCTCTCTCCCCGCCAGGCTCAACAGGTGCGCGCCTCCACCGATGCCGTCTTCTGGGACGACGTCCCCGTCTATCGCGGCTGAAGAGCCGCGGCTCTTCAGCCCCTGTCGATATCCCTGCGTCTGCTTTTGCCCCGATTCCGGCTGATCGGCCGACCCTGCCACTGCGATATCCCTGAACCACGTCCTGCGCGCCTCCTTTCTGCCGGAGTCTGCTCGAACCGTTCATCCCAGCCCCTCATTTCAGGGTTTCCTCGCCATTTCCGCCGACATAGACTCACACCTGGGAAAAAGCAAATTCCTATCTCGCTATCTCGTCATGGCTGGCAGGGCGTGAAGCGACAGAATATCACCGTGCTGCCTGTGGCCCTGACGGTCCGAAGAATGCCCAGTGGATATCTGGTACTTCGTCAGACTCTGCGATTCTCTGAGATTGTTCTACTCCGTGAGCACCAATTGTCGCAGACATGACGATTCGATTGGTACGGTAGACTAGTTTCGAGCCGGTTACGAGCAAGACCTCGCTATCTCCCTGTTCAGTCTCGATCCGCAGTTGCTCTTGCGTTTCAACATTGTAGAGAAAGAGTATCCCCGGAAGGTAGACGTTGTTTGCTGATAGCTGCCAATCCAAGGGATAGCCTGTCTCGGCTGGTTTCTGCCTTCGCTGGCTCATCCCGGGACTGATCTCCTTCCGACTGTACGCTTCATAGCCCACCAGCCAGGGGCCAAAGGCCTTAAACTTCGTGAGATCCCCTGGGAACTCGACCCTCTTCCACTGGGAGCTTTTCTTGCTCAGAATGTACAGGCTGCTCGATTCAGTCTTGGCGGAGCCCATCTCGGCAACGGCGATCATCGAATCGTCCAATACCCAAGCGAGGAGGTCTGCCTTTCTTGCTCTAAGGAGCTTGTCATCCGGCCACCCCATGTCCACTGATCCCGTTCTCTGCAGGGTCCTTACCTGCCCGTCTTCCTGTCGGACCAGGTATAGCCAGTCGCCGGGGAAGAAGGGGCCGGGGGCACCCGAAATGCGGACGTCACGATAGATTCCCCAAGGCAGGTCTACCGATTCACAGTTGCCGAGATCAAAGCCGCGCGGAGGAAAGGCCTCCGCGCTGTTATACAGCCGCACAGCAAAGAGCTGCCTATTCCGGTTTCGAAAGAAATGGGGATCCCCGAGAAAACCTGCACCGACTGTGAGACTCACGCTCTCCTCCACCCACGGGTGGTTCATCGAGAAGAAGTGTATTTTTCTTTCCGTCTCCCCAAGCGCATATTCGCCGGCTATCAGCACCCTTTCGCCGGGGTAGGCGAATATGTATTCCGCACCTACTTCCTTTGGAATGATTGTCCTAACCAGCTCGAGAGACTCGTCCCTCAGTTGATACAAATAGACAGGAAACTGCAGTGGAACGTTGGTTGTTGGGCAGCCTGACACCAAGTAAAGCACCCCATCGCGCGATTCCGTCGATTGTCCAATGCCCTCCTTCTGGGAGAAGATAAGACCTTCGCCTTCGACCCATTTTGAATTGCAGGCGGCGATTGTCGATAGAAGCACGGCCAGCACAAGGCGCCCCATGATGCTCCGGCGTGGTCTCAAGCGATTCGCCAACGTTTGTTCGCTCAATTGGATTCTACTCACTGGTGTTGCAGATAGCCGTGACATAGGTACCCCCCGGGATGCTCCATTTCGGGTCTTGGGGATTTGTTACGTTGTTCCAGTTGATGTAGTCAACACTCGCTCCGTTGTACCTCTTGATCCAAATCGCGTCCCGATAGTCCTTCTTCGATCCGGCTGGCGCGTAGGAAAAGACACATCCACCGTCCGGTGTATCGGGAGGAGGGACGGCATCTGGATCATCGGGATGTTCAGCCTTCCAGCTATTGAACTGTGTCTTCTGATTGGACCAGAAAACGTCCGCTTGTGTCTTCTTCTCATCCAATATGACCTTTCCACCATCAATATTCCCCTTCCAATCCCATACCTGGTGATAGGGGTCTCGTGGTGGCGTCAACTGAAAGACACCATAGCCTCCGTCTCCTCCCGAGTTCGGCAGGGGCATACCATCTGAAGCGAATTGTCGATAGCCGCTCTCATGGTTGGCCATCCTTTTGGCGAACCAATACGTGGACGATGGCATCACATAGGGCAGATCGATGTACGCCTTTACGGCGCCTGATGTTGGGTTCGTGCCCTTGAGCTTTCTGATGTGTGGATTCTCAACTCGGTAGGTACCGGGCTCCCCTTCGGGAAGAACGACTTGCACCGTTGCAGAGATGTCCCCACCGATTATCTGGCCGATAGGTACATTCCATACCGACTCCTCATTTCCCGAAGCAAGAGACTCGCCGCCGTAGTTAGCCTCCGTGTGCACACCTTTATCCCCGGTCCAGTCTATTCTATACGTCCAGTCAAAATGAATGTCTCCAAGTCCACCGTTGTACCCCAAGAGTCGAGCTCTTGCCTGAAGGACTGGCATCGTCGGGTAATCGCTTATCGAATAGCCGAGGCCCCCAATCGCTGGTTCAAGCATCACCAGCCTTAGGATGTTTCCGTCTGATGAGAACGGACGCTCCGAGCAGGACTCTTGGCATCCCATAATCGGGTAACCAATGTAATAGTTATAGCAGATATCCCATTCACCCAGGATCATGGACATCCCAGGCAAGATTCCTTCGACCATTCCCTGCGTAACTTCCGCAATGTCGGGAAAGTCGCTGGCCCACGAAACACCGTAGACAGTATACGGCGATAGGAGGTCACCGTAGCAGTTTCTGTTCTGTTGTGTCGGCAGCAATGCGGCGTGATGGCCGGCTGCCAGCCAGAATTGCTCAGGATTGAGCATGCCCGTCTCAAAGCTATCCCCACAACAGGAGTTGCACGCGAACGTGCTAGCCTGGATTTCCACAGAGGGGTATCGATCTGACATTGGCCCTGAGCGCCAATGCGTCGGGAGCCCGTGGTACCGGCATCAGAAGTCATGACGGGTCTCTTGTGCGTTAGCCTGTATCTGCGCCGTTATTCACTTCTGTACGCTGATTCAATGAGTGTGTCGTCGGAGGTAGAGCATCTGCATTCCCTCACACCATCGTTGAAGATGCCCTGTATTCCTGGTTTTCATTCGATTTTTCGTTTTTCGTAGTGAGATCTGTCGGAGCTATGTATTAATGTGCATGTGTGGATGACGGCGCAGTTAAAGACTTAACAGAGTGTCGACGTTATTTCCTCGAGCCCCGGGAAGCCCGCCAGCGTCAATATGAAGCCTTGAGAGCCTATTTCGTCGAGAATCTGCCGTCGGCCGAGGTGGCCCAGCGTTTCGGCTACACACCGGGTTCTTTCCGGGTCCTGTGCCACGCCTTCCGCCGCACGGCCCACCCGGACTTCTTTTCGACGCCGGCCGGCGCTCGCCGCCCCTCCTCCCGCCTGGCCCGGGCGGGCGAGCAGGCCGTGGAGCTCCGAAAGAAGAACTACTCCGTGTACGAGATCAGTGAAACGCTCAAAGAGCGAGGGTTGGACCTGAGTCCCACGGCGATTCGCCAGATCTTGCGGGAAGAGGGATTCGCACCGCTTCCCCGTCGTCTGGACGAGGAGCGCCCGAAGAGACTGGGGCCCGAGGCGGAAGCGGTCGCCGACGGGCGGGCTTTCGAGCTGACCGAGACTTCCTTCGAGACGGTCTGCGGCGGGCTGTTTCTGTTCATCCCGGACCTGGTCCGCCTGAACCTGGAGGGTGTGGCCGGGAAAGCGGGACTGCCGGGTTCCCGGATGATTCCGCGCGGGCATGCCCTGCGCTCGGCACTCACCTTGAAGCTCTGGTCGATCGAGCGCAAGAGCCATGTCATGGCCCTGGTCGCCGACCCGGGACTGGCCCTGTTTACGGGTCTCAATGCGATTCCCAAGAAGAGCTATCTGTCGGAGTACTCGCACGGCGTCGATCATGCCCGCACCCTGCGTCTGTTGGCGGCCTGGCAGGATGCCCATTTGGGGGAAGGCTGGGCCGACGGTGACTCCTTCAACCTGGACTTCCATTCCGTCCCCTACTACGGAGAAGACCCCACCGTCGAGCGCCATTACGTTTCGATGCGCTCGCGTCGCCAACCGAGCGTGCTGGTCTTTCTGGCGCAGGATAGCGCCAACCCGACCTTCTGCTATTCCAATGCCGACCTGCGCAAAGGGGACGAGTCCGAAGAAGTCTTCCGATTTCTCGAGTTCTGGAGCAGGCAGCACGGCCGGCTGCCGCGCGAGTTGGTCTTCGATTCCAGGTTGACCACCTATGCCTCGCTGGCGCGTCTGGATCAGATGGGAGTCCGGTTCATCACCCTGCGGCGCCGGGACGCCCGTCTGCTGGACGAGATCGAAGCGCTGCCCCGCTCGGCCTGGCGCACCGTCGAGTTGGACAACGTCACCCGGCGTTTTCGCACCCCTCGGGTCCACGAAAGCGCCGTGACCCTCGGCGGCTGCGCTCTGCGTCAATTCTTCGTGCAGGATCTTGGACACGACGAGCCGACCCTTCTGCTCACCAACCATCCCACCGTCACCGCCAAGCGGCTGATCACGCGCTATGCCCAGCGCATGCTCATCGAGAACTCCATCTCCGACTCGGTCCGCTTTTTCCACTGCGACGCCCTGTCCTCGAGCGTCGGGATGAAGGTCGATTTCGACATGGCGCTGTTGGTCATCGCCAGTGGGTTGTATCGGCTCCTGGCCCGACGGATGCGCGGCTATGCCGACGCCCAGGCACGCCGCGTCTTTCGCGATCTGATCGAGATGCCCGCTACAGTCACGACCACACCCAGCGAGGTCCACGTTCGTTTCCATCGCCGGGCGCATCTGCCCATCGTTCTCGCATCCGGTCTACTCGACACCCGCACGGTCGTCCCCTGGTGGAACAACGCCACCCTCACGTTCGGAGCCTGGGGAAACGACCGGTGAGAATGTTAGTTCAAAACTGCTCCGTGGAAATCCAGGCTAGCTGATTTGTCGGAGGACTAACGTTCTGCAGAGCGGTGACCAGCGATCCCGAGTGGCGACTTCCATTCCAAGGAGCTTTACTGCGCTTGGAATGTGGGCTGTCGAGGGCAGCATAGCGGAAGCAGCTCGGCGCCGAGCAAAGGCGTGAACGGGTCACCCGGTGGCAGGACCTCGCCGCGCTGAAACGGGAGCTGCGTCAATGGCTCTGCGAGTACGAGAAGGCCCTGGAACGGACCCGCCTCCTGGGAATCCAATCCACCCGCTATACGAGGCCAGGAAACCCATGAACGACTCCCAGCCATCCGAAAATATCTCCCACTGGCTCAAACGCCTCAAAGAGGAATAGCTGGGCGGAGCAGAAAAGCGCCCGGAAGAGCCGGAGGAATTATTAACGGAATCACCTCCTCCGGTTCGGTGCCCCACAACGTTTGTGAACTCCGCGCCCGAGGGCCGTCGCGATGGAGACATTGGATGTGCATGGCGCAGCTGGACCGTTGGAGACAGGTTCGGCGAGGTTCCTCACCGCTGAGTCAGTCCGCTCGACACAACAAAGCGCCCGTCTTCCCCAGGGAATTGCCAGCTGCGAGACCGGTGCAGTGTCATAAGAAGAAGACGTGGGAGCGGCAGTCCTCTCGGCCCGGTCTGCCCGCTGAGCTTCCTTTCATCTCTTCAACGCGACGGCACCGCCTGTGAAGTCTTGCACGGGAGACGCTTACGATCGGCTGGATAGGAGGGCACCCCATCGCCGGAGGAACGCCAGCATGACTCGCCGAGTCGCTGGTGGCGCAGTGCCTTGAAATAGTGGAAGGGCCAGCGGCCGCCCGCGAATATTCAGAAATCGGTGACCCTCCCACTCACTGAAACCATCCACTACTGACTGAGCGTGGTGCAGAGCAATGATCCGCTGGAGTTCGGTGTGACGTACCCAGTCGCTCCCATTCCCGCCACGAGTGGGTCAGACGAAATGAAGGCGACGGAATCATGATTCACGCCAACGTTGTTGCGAATCTCATCATTGAGATCGCGGAATAGATCGATCACCCTTGTTTGGCCAGGGGGGACACTAACTGGATCTGTGAAGCTCACCGCTTTCGCATGCCCCTGAACGCAAGTCGACTGATGCCCGTGAAGTCCGTCGGTCAGTGGATTAAATACCGTCATTGCCATGGTCGTTTGAGAGTAATTGGTCAATTCGACAGTTGTTTGCCAACCCACAGACCAGTTCTCAAAGTTATGCCAGAACGTCGCAAGGGGCAAAACGATGCGGTCGATGGTGTTGTCCCACGATGCTGGCACGTAATTCCCCCAGGTAGACCACGCATCATAGAGCGTTGCATTGCACGTCGAAAAATAGTTGCTTACCACGCCCGTATTGAACAGTGATGGGCTGTAGCTGTAGAATTGCTTTCCGGACGTTAGGCTACATACCTTCATCGTCCCAGTCCAGAGATGAACCCCATTCACACCATCGCATCCGGGGAAAGCCGCCCAGGCCTGCACGCCAGCACGAAGTTTTTGTTCACTTTCGCTCCAAGGTCGGACGGTCTGCTCCTGCCCACCGGCGACTCCCAGGACGCACTCTCCGATAGCGGTTCCATCTGCCTCCTTGTTGAGACAGCTGTTGGGTGCCTCGTACACGAAGTCCGGATCGTCAGCGATGAGACCACCCCTTATCGTTACAGAGGCGTTGTCGACATACGCTATCGAGCCCGCAAAATCCTGGATTGACCAGTATGAAAACCCTGGGTAGTACGTGATCCGATGGGAGAGATTGGAATACACGAAACAGTCGTCTTTACCAGTGCCCGAAGAGCATGTGGCGGGACAAGAACTCAGGCTCTGAGCATTTCCCTGACCCGAAGTGAAGAGAAGAATCAACAGAAGCAAAGAGTACTTCAAACATTTCATCACGGCACCTCCTTGGTCCCTCTTGTTTAGCGGCCCGAATGGTCCACAGAAAACAAACCGAAAGCTGCCTGGGCTCCAGAGAGCTTCGCCACGTACACCAGCAGGCCGGCATTGTTCACAACGGGGCTGTAAAACTTCTCGAATCGAAACTCGGGATAATCCGCGAGTGCTTGCCCGGTTTCGGCAAGCCTCTCAGGGCACTGAAGCGGGTGCATCAGAAAGACCGCGGCAGAGGGCGTTTTGTCATTGACGGAGCCGAATGTGCCCAGGAACGCAACCTCACCCGTGTCGGTCAAGGAGGGAGACCAGATGGATTGTGGGTCGGCACTGCACTCCGTAGAATCGACTCGCAAGTTCTGAGCGATACCTCCGCGGGAGACCGCAACAAGTCCCGCAGGCGAGCCCGGGGCATATGACGTGACGGCGACGATGGTGCCCTGTTGGTTCACCGCCGAAATACTCTGGCTCCCGGGTCGTAGAAAGACACCATCTTTTGAGGAAGTAGCTGCGACCCGCCGGTCAAGAACGGAGTGTGCAGTCGCATCGCTGGGAAGCGCGATCACCCGGGAGCCCTGTGTGGCCCCGGTCAGGTTGATGGGCCTCAAATCAACGAAGAACACATCTCCGAGGTCATTGATGGATGGAGAGGCAGGCAGGAAAGGATCGATTGTTCCAATCGGCTGCTCTCCTGGCACGACGATGGTCTCAATAATACCACGAGACCACCGGAACAACCCTGCAGTCTGGTCGCCAGATTTGGTAACGACACCGCCTACGAAGATTACCTCATCGCGATTATTCAGATCGAAATCAGTGATACCACGAATCTCCGTGCCTTCTTCGGTCTCTGAGCTATTTTGCAGCGCCACAGTCAGGAGCTCTCCGTCAGAGTAGAGAAAGAGTCCATGGTACCCTTCCTCGGCCCCTTCGTACCGACCCCAGAAAAGGATCGATCCAGAATTGGAGATCCGGGGATTCGACATACCCGAAAAGACTGCACCCTTGACGTCCGGAACAGGCTGGCCGACGGTAACCACGGGAGTGATGCTATCACCGATCTCGAGGTAGACCCCTCCCTTCGTTGAACCGCCTTCAACTCGGGCATTGAAGACTATTGCTCCGGAGTCATTGGAGTCCACCTGGCCGAATGTCTTAAAGATCCCACCTTTGGAACCTGGAGCTGTCGCCCCAGTCAGAAGAATGGTTTCCGCAGACTGCCCGAAAGCCATCGGACAAATCAATGCGAACACAAAAGCTATCACTCTGTTTGTCGCCCGTACAAACACAACGCACCTCCATCGAGAGTAATCGAGAATAGACGATTGCGTGAATCCCGAAAGCGAACAGCCCCTCTCAAGGGCCACGTCTGGGCGGCCAATACTGGGTTCCTCTGCACGACCAGGAGGCTATACTGAAAAAGAGAGGAAATAAAAGTAGGGACTTCTGGAAGGATCCGATCAAATCGGACCACCTAAGCTGGCCGCTGCTGACTTGGAAACGTCCAGTCACCTAAGCACGACCTCGATTAGGGAATCCAGCGCTGCGGACAAAATGCCACTTGCCGATGCATCTCCGATCAACGCAGGCGGCTGAAATCCTGACAGAAGTATCTTACTGTGAGATCCAGAGATATGCAATCGGTTTCTTGTGTGCCACAAATG
This sequence comes from uncultured Acidobacteriota bacterium, assembly GCA_963823995.1. Taxonomy (GTDB): domain Bacteria; phylum Acidobacteriota; class UBA6911; order RPQK01; family JAPXNP01; genus JARRKC01. The sequence goes on along the minus strand of CAWGNQ010000004.1, from coordinate 817,181 downwards.
TATGTCAAGGTCCAACGGATCGTCTTCGTAGTTCACCGACCATCGAGTGTTGTCGATATGCCTCTTGGTCTCCATGTCAACATTGGTTTTCTAGGGGCTCTCCCTGTCGAACTCGGCCATTCCAATGATTCGGGCGATTCCGCCGCGCGATTGCGGAGTGGGCCACGTCGACTGCTGGGTCTCCCTGAGAGATGTGTGGATTCCCATTGGTTCGTGCTGGCCTCGCGGTTGTTCAGTGAGGATCGGGAAGCCCTCGCCTCAAAGTACTACTCAGATTCGGGCGCTCCGCTCAGCCGTTGTGGGCGAGAGGAGAAGACGGTCGTGCAATAAGCGTCCACGAGTTAAGATCGCGAAGTCGCAGCTGTCCAACAAGGCAAAGAGATCTGCCACCGCGACCGTATCGCGATGGTCATTGTGCTGAGGCCCTCTCTGCATCTGTGAAAGTACTCCGGTTCGGGGACGTCAGACTTGTGCGTCTCCATTCCGCTCCTTTGGCAGTCGACGCACGCTGTTCATCCGAGGTTTGGATGTCCTCCGGCAGGCGACGCAGACCATAGCCTGCATGGAGCTGAGTGGTCTACTCGAAAGCGTGGCGGGGGTCTCCGAACTACGGTACAAATCGAGGACCCGGTGAAGGAGCAGGCGGAACGCCTTGACACGCGTTCGAGCATGGCCGACACTCTCAGGTGTAGATTCTGGATATCACTGAAATGAGTCGTCGCTGGGTTGTACCCAGAATTCTAAGTGGCAACTCCTGCGATGTTGGTGTGTGCTCAGTTGCAGCTGCCGAATTGTCAATAGGCTATCGTATGATCCGCCTTCGATGCTTCTTTGGCTGTTCGACTGGTACGTCACGAGGCCCCGGGCCGCTTTATGTGCCGCTATCCCGAACCAGTGAGCTGAATAGACTGCTGGCTTGCAGTCGAAGACCAATCAACGGGAGCGATAATCTTCAATTGAGCTTCGACGATGACACCCGCGAAGGGGATTCTCATCGGGGAGTCTTCTCTGACAGGCGAAGGGATAGAGCAGACCATCCGAATTTGAATTACATCGGGCAGAAGGACGGAGATGATTCTTCATGATGATGTTCCTCCGGTATGTGGGCGGAGACAGAGACTTTGGCCAGCGACTAGCTGGCCGATCGAGACTAGCGAAAGGATGTTTGTTGTGCCGTGGGTGTCACTCCCGTTGATCGGTCCGCAAGAGGGGCTCTCGCTAGGTCCCTACACTGCACGTCGCTGAGCTTTCGCATCTTGCCGCGTTCACTTCGGGGACGCCTTCCCTCGAGCGACGGGGCGGAAATATGAATCTTGAGACGGCGGCGCGCGCGGTCAATGCGACGTTGCTGGTGAGTCAAGACACCTAGGAGTGGGATGACGAGCATGGCACGGGGGGCCCTCGCAGCTCTAAAGTTCTCGGGATGCTGGGAGGTTCTTCTTTTGGCTCTGATCCTTGCCTCCGTCACAGTCATAGGGAGGCGGCTCCTTTCTCTTTTCCACTTGGAGCCGGAGCCGGAAGCCTTAGAAGCCTGGCTTTTCTCCGCAGGAATTGGGCTTGGCAGCTTAGGGGGGGTCACGTTCCTCCTTGGAGTCGCTCACCTTCTCTACCCAGTCCTTGTGAGAGTCCTGCTCCTCGCTTTGATCGCATTCTCTATAGGCATTCGACCGAGGGGACGCTCCTCTGCAATGCGACTCGGTCTTTCGAAGTGGCCCGGGTCCATGTTGCTCGTGGTCGCGGTCTTCAGCGCGGCCGTTTACCTCTTAGCCGCATTAGCGCCCGAAACGGGTTTTGATGCCCTCAATTATCATCTCGGCCTTCCGAGACTGTATATCCACCGGCACGCCATCTATCCGACTCCACATATTGTTTATTCCAACTTTCCACTTTTGGGTGAGATGCTCTTCACCTTTGGCTGGTTGATTGACTCAATGCTGCTGGCAAAGCTGTTTCATCTGGCTTGTGGACTGTTGACTGTCGCCGCGATAGCTGTTGTTGGTCGGCGCTACTTTTGCCTCGATGCAGGTTTGCTGGCGGCAGTGTTGTTCATGGCCTCACCAATCGTCGGTTTCCTTATGCAGACGGCCTATGTTGATCTCACTCTCACGCTGTACGTCCTGTTGACGGTCTACGCCGCGCTGAACTGGACGTGTGCGTTGACGAGTCGGCGCGGTTGGTTGTCCCTCTCGGGATTGATGGCGGGCCTGGCCTTCAGCACAAAGTATACGGGAATTCTGGTTTTGCCTATTGTCGCTGTGATAGTGGCTTCAATGCTGTTCTCTTGTCCACCCTCTAGGAGACGAGTCCTGGGTCAGAGCGCGCAGTTCCTCTGTGTATTTGCACTTACTGCCCTCCCGTGGCTTGTCAAGAATTTTACTTTCACGGGAAACCCGATAGCTCCGCTTCTATCGAATGTGATTTACAATCCGGATTTCACACCAGAGGCGTACCACACCTGGATTCAGACGACCAGCAACTGGGCAGGCTTCACTGGAGGGGTATGGGACTATATACGTTCTCCTTGGCTCCTCACAAGGTACGGGAATATCTTTGTGGGAGTGCCTGGGCCCTTGTTCCTGGCATTGTTTCCGGTCGCGCTGTGGGTTGGGATCCGTCAAAAATCCGTGCGGAATCTCGTTCTCATCAGCGCTGGTCTGTACCTTCTGCAGATCGTCTCGACAAGACTCGTGCGCTACCAAGTACCGGTGTTGCCGTTCGTGAGTCTGGCGATCGCTGGTGCTGTCTTCGCCCTCCTCCGACCCGACCCGAAGACACGGGGACTGCGACGAGGCGGCTCCACGTTGATCATTGTCGCAACTTGCGTCGCGGTTGCCCAACTTCCGATGTTTTCACGTTTTTGGATGAACTCGCAAATTCAAACAGTGAGTCCGAAAAAACTCCAGATCTTCGGTTCTTCCAACCAGCGTAAGAGGTATCTCGCGCATCATCTTGGAGGTCCCGAAGTCTTGCAGCTTTACAGTTATCTCAACTCCTCGGGTTCCGACGATGAGAGTGTGCTTGCACTCACGGTGGGTTATCAAGCCTTGTCCGATTCGCCCATTTACATGGCTCCGAATTCCACGCCAGCCACAAAGGTCAGCGATGACTTCTGGGAAGCAAGTCTTCGATCGGCCGGCTTAGGCACGCTTCAGCTGGTGCCTGATTCCGCTGTTTGGAGCCGCTTCTGGCGAGTAGTCCTTGATGAGGAACTACTTAGCGAACGAGACGACTTTTACCGGCCCCGCTTCTTCTTCCTCGAGGAAGGAGTACCATTGGAGGTCAATCTGTTTCGGGCACACAGGCAGGTGACGAAGCGGCAGCTAACCGTGTGTGTTGATTTAGGGGCGGAAAGACGTGTTGATCGAATCCAGCTCTGGGCCAGAACTGCTCCTTTCTCGGCGGCCACGGCAATTGTCGAGGGGATTTCCAGCTCAAACGATGGCCGTGAGTGGGCCGACGTTCCCTCTACCGTAAAGATCCTCTATCCGAGAGCTCACAGTATCGAAACACTCGTAGATGACATGTGCGGGCAGAGGATTCGCTTTTTGTTCTTCCGGGAACTGCCAGAGGCTCCCTTCCTTGGGGAGTTCTTCAAGGCTCAAGGTGTCCGTAAGGAGTTCGAACTCGTGGGCAATTTCGGCGAGTACCGAGTTTATCGTGTCAGAGACTGCGGTCGAGTGGCCGAGAGTCTCCATCAGGAAATAGAGATGGGGGACGTAGCCACCTCACTTTGGACACCAGCCAGCGTGTGGTCGGGGAGGCCCCGCTAATACGTGCTGATCTGCGGGCCCTGCGCCAGACAGATTTCCTTCCGCGGCCTTAGCCGACCTGCTCCGTCCCGCAGCAAGTCGTCCCCGGAGAACTCAATTCCACGACGCACGCACCGATATGATCCGGGGCAGGATCACTCGGAGAACACGTAGGAGTGGTCAGCTTACATTTACCCTCTGTCGAGTCCGGCCGCTCCACCGAAATATCCGGACTCTCCCAGCAACAATGCCCCTGGTACGCACTGTTGTTCGCGCACCATTAAGGACTGCTGTCAACAAGCAGAACCACGTCGAAGCGATCGAGCTTCTTGAGCAGCGGCTCGAGTTCGAGTTCACGTCGGGCGCCCAGCAGCTTTTCCACCAGATGTCGCGTTGTGGTGAACCAGACCGGAGACCCGTAATTGGTGACACGCACCAATTGGTTCTGTAACCGCCTATGAAAACGGACTTTTTCTTGAGTCTGGCACCGATCTTAGAAAGGAGGAGATCTCATGTCGAGACGACCACGACTGATTCTGTCCGGATTCCCTCATCACATAACCCATCGCGGAAACCGGCGCGCTCCGATCATTCGGGACGACGCCGACCGGCGATTCTACCTTTCGAAGCTCGCCCTCTACTCCGAACGCTACGAGGTTCGCCTGTATGCATACAACCTGATGAGGATTTCATCCGGGGACTCGAGCGGCTCACGGGTATTTCGCTCTTGCCGCGACACCAACGAAGGCCCGCTCGCCGCTCGAAGGTTTCTCCGTAAACAGCGTCCGACCGCCGGCCGGGGGAAGTGAGAGTCAGAAACTCGGAAACGGAGTTTCTGGAAAGCTGCTCAGCAACCGCAATGCCTGAGCCAGGTGCCAGACTGGCTCCAAAATCTTTTGTTCATGGCAACTTACGATCGAGAAACGTGCGTGTCACCAATTTACAAGACCGTGTCTCCAAATGTGAACTTAATGTCTTGTCTAGCCTTCCTCCTTGGGATAGTCTCGATCAGCAGGCCCTCAGTTGAAGTCGGACAGGATCAAAGATCGAGGGGAGTCCCAAGTACCGCATCGAAAGGAGGAGTGTGCCAGGTGCGGAGAGGATTGGCTTCGGGCCGATGTCGGATCACGAGGGCTGCTGATGGCTGCCTCGGAGAGATAGGAATTTGCTTTTCCCGGGGGTGAGTCTAAGAGATAGGAATTTGCTTTTCCCGGGGGTGAGTCTATCTCGGCGGAAATGGCGAGGAAACCCTGAAATGAGGGGCTGGGATGAACGGTTCAAGCAGAGTCCGGCAGAAAGGAGGCGCGCAGGACGTGGTTCAGGGATCTCGCAGTGGCAGGGTCGGCAAATCAGCCGGAATCGGGGGCAAAAGCAGACGCAGGGATATCGACAGGGGCTGAAGAGCCCGGGCTCTTCAGCCGCGATAGACGGGGACGTCGTCCCAGAAGACAGAATCGGTCGAAGCTCGCACCTGTTGCCGCTGGTGGGGAGAGAGGGTGGCCAGGAAAGCTTCGAGTTTGTGTGGTAACAGAGAGGGCGGCGGCGGAGCGCGCTGAGGCTGCTCCCAGAGTCCCAAATGCTGGAGGATCTTGCGGATGACGCCCCACTCTTCAATGAAGGCAATGATCTGCATCCGATTTCCGCAGCGAGGACAGGTCAAGGGATCGACCTCGTAGATCTTCTTGAGTAAACGGGCCCAATTGCGGCGTCGTTGGCGAGCGAAGCGCTCGGCGGGCGAGTCCGGTTGCAGTGCCGAGTCGACTCCCGTGTTCAACGGCGCCGGCACGGTCTGTTTGTGTCTCCAGCCGCGAGAGGCGTTGGAATAGCGGCCGTAGTAGCGGACCATCTGCTGGTGGGGGTCGGGGATGTGGGAAGTCACCAGAGCGATCCAGTCCAGAGCATCCATCCGTCGGGTCAAACCCTTCGTGGTCCGGTACTGGATCTGTCCGGTTTCGGCCTGGTACCGGAGTCGCGTCCCAGCGAAACTGGGGCGCAGGATATAGGCGGACAACCGTTCCAGAGCGGGTTGATCGGCTCGATCAATCGGAGGCCCACAGTAAACCTGGAAGCCCGAAGGATGCCAAGAGCGCAGCCGATGGCCGAACTCCCGGCTGAGGCGGCGCCCGGAGATCAACATCTCCAGGACGTGGTGTTGGAACAGCCGCGTGAGCCCCTCCGAGTCCAGCCGGCCGAAGGGCTGGAACCGTCCCTGCCGATCCCAAACGCCGTTGCTGACCAGCGAGTGCAGGTGGGGATGGAAATTGAGCTGGTCTCCGTAGGTCTGGATGGCGACGATGGCTCCGGCAGCGGCGCTCGGGTCGAGCGACTGGGTTTGGGTGTAGTCCTCGAGTGTCTTCCAGGCGCAACGCGCCAGCTCTCCGAGCAGCCGCCGATCCCGTCGGAAGGTGGGACGCAGGACGCGGGGAATGGTCCAGACCAGTTGCCGGTGATCGACCGCTTCCAGGATCTGCTCGCTCACCCATTCCACGAAAGCCGCCACTCGCTTGGCCTGGCAGGAGGGACAGAAGTAGCGGGTTTTGCAGGAAAAAGCGAGCAGATACTCTTCGTGGCAGCTGCCACAGCGGATGCGGGCAAAGCCGTGGCGGAGGATCCCGCACTCGAAGAAGCGCTCGACCGTTTTCTCGACCACCGGACGAAAGGGCCCGTAGTCTTGCTCGTACAACGCAGTGTAGGCCTGCCGGAATTCCTCCCAGTAATGTTCCAGGCACTGGTAGAGCGCAGTTTCCTGAGGACGTCTCGGCCGGTAGATCGCAGGTCGTGCCATCACCTGAACAGAACGTCCGGGCAGCACAAATCTGCGAACGATCACCGGGCGCGATCGGGCGCGAACGCATTCAGCGACTCATTGTGGGCTGCCGGCACGGCACCACTGTCATCCAACTCGTCGAGAGATCACTGTCGAATGGACACTCGCATGTCACGGTCTTTCCCAACAACACCGGTGTCTATCACCTCTCGTCCCGTCCGCTCTTCGAGGCCCTCGGCGATCCGAACAACCGCAATCGTCGCCGGCGGTCTCCCTCGGCCGTCAAGACCAAACTGATGGCCCTCGATTTCGTTTTGGCCAACCCGGACCGATTCTACCTAGCCACTGAGCGTGAGAAGGTCGATTACTTTGAGAATCACCGGAAGATCTCCTCGGAACTTCTGCCGAGGAAGATCTACTCTTCCAAGCGTTCGGAGGACGAGACCGTTCGCCACTTCGTCGACAAGTTCCCGGTCTTCCTGTCGCCTGCCGAGGCAGACTCCCCCGCTGTGGTCTCCTTCTGCTACGTCGATCCGGGGCTCGTTCCGTGTCGGGCTTCGATACCTATCTCAACCAGTACAGCCGACTGTTCCGCAAACTCGGCCGCCTTCGACTTTTCTACATCGCCGACACGGAACGACATTTTCAGGCGGCGAGACGGAAAGTGAAATCGCTGGTCGAGTTCCTCGACTCGGAGGCAGCGCAGGAGACCTATGCCGCGGGCATGCTCGAGTACTTCCGTCTCGAGCACCTCTACGAGACAGGTCAGTTTCAATCCCTGACCCGGGACAGATTGATTCGTCTGAAGAGAGCTCGCCGAGTCTTCGACGGCCCCGACACGGAATCCCTCTTCACCCTCTGGAAGAAGGACGGGGATCGAGCGGTGTCGGAGAGGATCCAGGATGACGGAGCTTTCCGTTTCCCGATTTCTGTGGACTTTCAAACCTGCCACCTGGAGCACAACTATGACTTCCTCGAGACGTTCAGCCGGCGGTGAATGGCCGTCTGGAGGGCCAAACAGATCGAAGACTCGTTTGCAGCAGGGTTTCGATGCAGATTTCGACCTGGATTTCGATCTCCAGACAGGGTTAACCCAAAGGATTTTCAACACGTTCCGGAAACGCGTCGCGCCTGCTTGGGCGCTCCGCGGGGTCGCGGGGTGGGCGGGAGCGACCCCGGTCATTGGGCGTCTCGGACGCCCAGACCTTTTCTCCTCCCCCGAAGGTTCGGCCAGGGTCGCTCCCGCCCACCCTACGACTGTCGAACTTCCTCGAACACAGAATCCACCGATGAGATCGGACTTCATGAGATTGGTATGAAACGCATTTGTGAGAGCAGGGATTTCGTGAGCTTCCTCGTCGCCGCGGCGACGGTGGTCGCGGTTCGCTACTACCTACCGTTCCCGAGAAGCGACCCCATCCTCGAGCTCATCGGCGCGGAGAGACCCCACATCTTCTCGGCGTTCAAGGCGCTCTACGTTGCCCTCTCGTTCAGCTCTCCCTACATCGTGACCTAGACGGTCCTCTCCCTGGTCTACATCTTCATCGTTCGCAGAGACGGCGGCGCGATTCGGGGACGGCTTCCGCGTTATGTCGACCCGGCCGAACGCGGCGAGCTCTACCTGGTCGTCGGCGAGATCCACCATCCCAAGAAACCGGTACGCGTCGAGCATCCCCAATGGCTGACCATTCCCCGGCGCGGACTCTTCACCGGCCTCGTGATCTTCGGCGCCACGGGCACGGGTAAGACGAGCTGCGGCATGGTCCCCTTCGCCGAACAGATTCTGGCCTTCCAGGCAGGCGATCCGGAGCGGCGGATCAGCGGTCTCGTTCTCGAGGTCAAAGGCGACTTCTGCCACAAGGTGAACCAGATCCTGACTCGACACGGCCGGGCCGAAGACTACGTCGAGATGAGCCTGGCCTCGGAGTATCGCTACAACCCCCTGCACAACGATCTCGAAGCCTACGCCCTGGCCTACGGCATCGCGTCGCTTTTGAACAACCTCTTCGGAAAGGGCAAGGAGCCCTTCTGGCAGCAGGCCTACACGAACCTCGTCAAGTTCATCATCCTGCTCCACAAGGTCGTCTACGACTACGTCACCCTCTTCGACGTCTATGAATGCGCCATCAATCCCGATCTCCTCGAGAAGCGCATCGAGGAAGGGCGGCGACTGTTTCGCGAGACGACCTACCTGATGATCCACCCGGACGCGTTTCTCGATCACGAGCATCTCGAAGATCTCCCCTTTGAAATGGATCCGGAGACGAACCGGCTCAAGGCCGTCTTGACCGAGGATCTCGTCCATCAGCTCGAGCGCCGCGGCATCCTGTACGAGATCCAAACCGAGACCGCAGGCTCGACCGAAGTCGCCAGGGCGGACAAGCAGGATCAGTTCGCAGCCGTCGAGCGCTGGTTCTACCACGACTGGATGCGCATCGAGCCCAAGCTACGGACCTCGATCGTCGAAGGGATCTCGGTCTTCCTCTCGCTCTTCGACGACAACCCCGCCGTCAAGCGCACCTTTTGCCCGCCCAAGGAATGCTACGACCGGGAAAAGAACCGTGACGGCCGATATGGCAAGCCCCCGCCGCCTTTCTCGGAGCTGATCGAGCAGGGCAAGGTCTGTGCTCTGAACTTCCACGTCTCGGCCAATCCCGGCCTCGCCCGGGCCATCGGCACGTTTCTGAAGCAGGACTTCCAGCGGGCCGTCCTGGATCGAATTCCCAAAATGGAAAAGCAGAAAGAGAAGTATTGGCGGGAAGTGCTGTTCCTGTGCGACGAGTATCACTCGTTCGCCACCGTCGGAGAGAGCGATCCGACGGGCGACGAGAAGTTTTTCAGCCTTTCCCGACAGGCCCGCTGCATCCCCATCGTCGCCACACAGAGCATCACATCTCCCTGCAGTTGGGAACCATGCCGAGTTACGACTTTGGCAGCACGTTCGGCGGCGAACAACCCGCGACCGTCGAGTTCCATACCTTTGCGATGAAGCCGGGCGACACAATCCCGTGGCACTACCACAAGGCGCTCAGCTATGTCGTGCTGGAACACGGCACCCTGACGGAGACACGCGTCGATCCGAATTCCGGCGAGTGTGTATCCGAGGAGTCTTCTGCAGGGAGTGCCTTTATCGAGGAGCCCGACGAGGTACATACGCTCACAAACGCGGGGATGGGAGTTGCCATCATCACTTGGGCGACGGCATTCCCGACCAGCGATGGAGTTCTGCAGATCGCACCACAATTCGGCGCCGAGGGCATCTATTTTGATGTTCCACCGAACTGTAACTGAGGCCCGGTTTCGAACGAGAGATCTGTGGTAGAGCTCCGAATAGACTGTACCACCGTTGGCCAGTGAAGCGCGCCCACATCTGAAGCTTCGGTTGTCAGGTGTGGGTGCTCCGGCCGTTTGCAGCAAGCACTCTTGATTTTGTTGGCGACTTCTCCCACGAATCCCTGATTTCGGCGGTTGCTCTCCGCAAATTGCCGAGCCTCGGAGCCCGCACACAAGGGTTATGCCGGCCCTTTTTGCAGCTTTGTTTCGTTCTGAATACACAGGTTCAAAAAGGATCGGCGCTCATCGAGACGCGACGAAGCCACCGCCCTCCGCCAAGCTAAGCTCGATCTTCTGCAGAAGTTCGGCAGCGCCGCCCTTCCCACTTACTGGGCAGGATTTGTTCTGGTTGGCGATGGAGCGACCTAGATCGTCGCCTGATGATGGTCGGACGGCGGACGCACCGACCTGACTCTTTGAATGCGTTTGCGCCCGATCGGCCCCGGTGATCGTTCGCAGATTTGTGCTGCTCGGACGTTCTGTTCAGGTGATGGCACGACCTGCGATCTACCGGCCGAGACGTCCTCGGGAAACTGCGCTCTACCAGTGCCTGGAACATTACTGGGAGGAATTCCGGCAGGCCTACACTCCCTTGTACGAGCCAGACTATGGGCCCCTTCGTCCGGTCGTCGAGAGAACGGTCGAGCGCTTCCTCGAGTGCGGCATCCTCCGCCACGGCTTTGCCCGCATCCGCTGTGGCAGCTGCCACGAAGAGTATCTGCTCGCCTTCTCCTGCAAAACCCGCTACTTCTGTCCCTCCTGCCAGGCCAAGCGAGTGGCGGCTTTCGTGGAATGGGTGAGCGAGCAGATCCTGGAAGCGGTCGATCACCGGCAGCTGGTGTGGACCATTCCCCGGGTCCTGCGTCCCACCTTCCGGCGGGATCGGCGGCTGCTGGGAGAGCCGGCGCGTTGCGCCTGGAAGACGCTCGAGGACTACACCCGGGCCCAGTCGCTCGACCGGGCCGCCGCTGCCGGGGCCATCGTCGCCATCCAGACTTACGGTGATCAGCTCAACTGGCACCCGCATCTGCACTCGCTGGTCAGCGCCGGCGTTTGGGATCGGCAAGGGCAGTTTCATTCCTTCGGCCCGCTGGACTCGGAGGGGCTCACGCGGCTGTTCCAATACCACGTCCTGGAGATGTTGATCACCGGGCGCCGCCTCAGCCGGGACTTCGCCCATCGGCTGCGCTCCTGGCACCCATCGGGCTTTCAGGTTTACTGTGGGCCTCCGATTGATCGAGCCGATCAGCCGGCTCTCGAACGATTGTCGGCCTATATCCTGCGCCCCAGTTTCGCCGGAACGCGACTCCACTACGATGCGGACAACGGACAGATCGAGTACCGGACCACCAAGGGGCTGACCCGACGGATGGATGCTCTGGACTGGATTGCTCTGGTGACGTCCCACATCCCCGATCCTCACCAGCAGATGGTCCGCTACCACGGCCGCTATTCCAACGCCTCGCGCGGCTGGAGGCGAAGGCAAACCGTCTCGGCGCCGTTGAACACGGGAGTCGACTCGGCACCGCAACCGGACTCGCCCGCCGAGCGCTTCGCTCGCCAACGACGCCGCAACTGGGCTCGTTTACTCAAAAAGGTCTACGAGGTGGATCCCTTGACGTGTCCTCGCTGCGGACATCGGATGCAGATCATTGCCTTCATTGAGGAGTGCAGCGTCATCCGCAAGATCCTCCAGCACCTGAATCTCTGGGAGCACTCGCCGCGCTCTCCACCCCCGCCCCGCCTCTTGCCCCACAAACTCGAGGCTTTCCTGGCCACCCTCTCTCCCCGCCAGGCTCAACAGGTGCGAGCCTCCACCGATGCCGTCTTCTGGGACGACGTCCCCGTCTATCGGGGCTGAAGAGCCGCGGCTCTTCAGCCCCGGCCGATATCCCTGCGTCTGCTTTTGCCCCGATTCCGGCGGATCGGCCGACCCTGCCACTGCGAGATCCCTGAACCACGTCCTGCGCGCCTCCTTTCTGCCGGAGTCTGCTCGAACCGTTCATCCCAGCCCCTCATTTCAGGGTTTCCTCGCCATTTCCGCCGACATCGACTCACACCGGGAGAAAGCAAATTCCTATCTCTATGAGTCTGAGCCGTTCGACGTACTACTACGAGCCGAGAGGCGAAAATCCGGAGAACTTGCATCTGATGAGACAGATAGACGAGCAGTTTTTGGAGACGCCCTACTACGGGTCCCGCCAGATGGTCTATCACCTGAGGCGACAGGGCTACCGGGTCGGCCGCAAGAGGATTCGCCGCCTGATGGCGAAAATGGGCCTGGCGGTGATCTATCAAAGACCCCGGACTTCGGCACCGCACCCGCAGAATCCAGTTTATCCGTATCTTCTTCGAGGCTTGGCAGTGACTCGGCCCGATCAGGTGTGGTGCGCCGATGTCACCTATATCCCGATGCGGCGGGGCTTTCTCTACCTGGTGGCTGTCATGGACTGGTTCAGCCGGATGGTTTTGTCCTGGAGGTTGTCAAACACTTTGGAACCGGCCTTTTGCGTGGAAGCGCTCACACAGGCTCTCAGCCTCTATGATGCACCCGAGATTTTCAACACCGACCAGGGGAGCCAGTTTACAAGCCTGCCGTTTACGAGTCTGCTCCAAGAAGCCGGAGCCCGCATCTCAATGGACGGGCGGGGGCGCTGGATGGACAACATCTTTATCGAGCGTCTTTGGCGATCTCTCAAATACGAATGCGTCTACCTGAACGCTTTTGAGACCGGTTCTGAAGCTCGGCTGGGTATCGGACAATGGATGGAGCGATACAACCATCAACGGCCTCATTCGACCCACCGGGGAGCGACGCCGGAGGAAGTGTATACTGGCCGGGACAAAATTTTTGAGAGGGACCTCGCCCTCGGGCTCGCCCCCTTTCAAGAATTCCCAGACTGGCGGCAACAAGAACTACGGAGTCCACCTTAGAAATGCCGCCAACTGGTCCAATCGATGGGGTCCACCTCTGCTCACATACAGTCGTCGGATTGTCATATATCCGACAGAGCGCCAGTCCTCCATATTTAAACACATTTCCCACCGAACCTTGTACTTAACCCCATTTCTGCGGTCCTGATTTACACCGCTGACAAGTTTCAACTTGACTCGTTGGTGCACCATTGGGTATCGTCGCTTTCGTGCTCCGTACGCGTTCATATAAACTGCTACAATGTGGAGAACTGCTATGGACTCTTACGTTTCTAGTAAACATCGAATAGTTAATTTACTTTTTGGGCGGTTCGTTGGTCCCTGTCTGCTAGCGATCGTGCCCCTGTTCCTTTCCTTAGCGTACGGTCAGGGCGGCTACAGTTATCTTGAGGCCACTCCCGGCGAGACAGCCAATTACTGGATGATATGTCTGGACACTCTTGTCCAAATTAGCGATTCAGGATTGAGCGGCTGAGCCGCTCCTCGTACGATTGGGTTGTCAGACCACGATCCAATCGGAAGGGAGAGCTCAGCCGTGAATCGATTTTGCAGCATCTTCAGCCAACTTCTCCAGCTTTTTCCGCGCCTCGAGTTCCAGGAACTGGTCCGAGAGACGAAAGCCGCGCGCCACGCCCGGGGTTTTGCCTGCTGGACCCAGTTCGTCTCCATGCTGTTCTGTCAGCTGGGCCGTGCCCAGAGCCTGCGGGAAATCTGCGGCGGGCTGGCCAGCTGCGAAGGGAAACTCAGCCATCTCGGCATGCGGGTTCCGAAGCGCTCGACGCTGGCTTACGCCAACGAACACCGTCCCTGGGAGCTGTATGAGCAGGTGTTCCATCGGCTGCTCGATCGGTGCCGGACGTTGACCGTGGGACGCCGCCGCAAGCCGTTCCGCTTCAAGAACCCGCTGGTCAGCCTGGACGCCAGTGTCATCGATTTGTGCGCGTCGGTCTTTGATTGGGCCCGGTTCCGCCGCACAAAAGGAGCAGTCAAGCTCCACCTCCTTCTGGATCATGACGGCTACCTGCCGAAGTTCGCCCTGATCACCGAAGGCGCCGTCTCCGATCTGACGGCCGGCAGGAAGCTGCACTTCGAATCGGGGACCATCGTCGTCTTCGATCGGGGCTATACGGACTATGACTGGTATGCGGACCTGACCGAACAAGCAGTGTTCTTCGTCACCCGGCTGAAAGACAACGCCAACTACGGCGTCATCACGCAGCGCCCGGTGCCCGAGGGCTCCCCCATCGTCTCCGATCAGATCATTCACCTCTACGGCCTCCTGCACAAGGGACGGCCCTGTCGCTTCCGCCTCGTCGAGATCGACGACCCCGTCCAGGGGCGCCTGCAGTTCCTGACCAATCTGTTCAAACTCGTCCCGGCGACCATCGCGGCCATCTACAAGGAACGATGGCAGATAGAGCTGATGTTCAAGGCCCTCAAGCAGAACCTCAAGATCAAGACCTTCGTCGGCACCAGTCCCAACGCTCTGAAGTCTCAAATTTGGACAGCACTGATCGCCATGTTGATCCTGCGTTATCTGCAACTGAAGTCCGCCTTCGACTGGTCCCTGTCCAATCTGGCGGCGTTGCTGCGCATGAACCTGTTCGTACATCGAGACTTATGGGCCTGGCTGAATGAACCGTTCAAGTCCCCGCCTGAGTTGCCGGAAGCCGCTCAGGCGGTCCTCCCCTTCGCTTAATCTGGACAGCAGAATCGGAGGCCTGGACATGGACAACGAGAAAATCGAGTCGGAAAGCCAGTCAGGACGCGAGGGCGGTTCTCAGATCTCAGCTAATTTGGACAGCAGTGATGTCTGGATGGCATCGGAAATCCGCTGATCAACTGCCAGGTCGATCTATACGGTCCGGCTGCCTACGAAAACAGCGGTGGCCATCTTCACAACGCGGATAGACCCAATAGCGTGTTCTCGCCAACTTCTGGGTACTATGAATATCCTGACCGGTTCTGGTTCCAGATCGACACGACTCACAACGTTGGGCAGTGGGAGTGGTTTTATAGCTGTGTGTGGGGTAGTTGCGAGATCGAGGACCTGTGGGTGAGACACTGGCCACTGTGGGAGGTCACTGGCAACACATCTTACCGGCATTTAATCGGCGACACACAGTGGCATCCCTATAACCACTTTGGAACCGACTTCCTCGTGCAGAAAGTAGACCAAGTCCTGCAACAGTACTACGGGGAATTCTATTGTGTGACGTCCCAGCAGGGAATCTGGGGTTACCAAGCCGTCGGCCTGAACGATATGAGTCTTGAGGGAGGCGGTATCTTCGATATCAAACAGCACTTGGGTGCCCAGTGGAGATGGAACCCCCCACACTCCAACCACTCAGCCGGAAACTCGGCCGACTTCCGCTGCAAACCTCAGCAATACTGGAGCATTATCTATGTCGATCCAGCCGTCGAACGATTCATGGTGATTTGCGATGAGAAGGGCCTGGAGTTCCAGCTCCGGGAGGACCAGGGCACCAGCAATGAACACGTCCACTGCGGCAAGTGGAACGGCAACTGAAGACCGGCGGAGGAGGATGGCAATTATGAAACGGAACTTCTGGATAATAGTTGGTGCCTATTGTTCTTTCTTGGTGACGATCGCGGCACAGCCGAGAGTAGTGATTTCGCAGTTCCCACCCTACCCGGGGGACGAGATTATACAGCAGGACCCCTCACGGTTCCTTGCATTTCCGCTGCAAGTCGATTTTACGAATCATCAACTCGTTCTGGTCCGCAGCTCTGCGGACGGCAAAATCGAGGTCTCGCGTTTCGACCTGTCCAATGAGACGGCCCCAGAGCTCTCGGTTCAGGTCTCGAGCGAGAACCCAGGTCACTGGGTCTACCGCTACACTGTCAGCAACGGACCTTCCGCGAAACGATCGATCGATACGTGGTATCTTGAGATCCCGCCGCCAGCGAGATCCGACCCGGATTCCCAGAGTGCGGAAGAGGTCTTTCCGCGCGACAGATCCGCATCCGGCTGGAACTTCGTTCACTACACGTTCCAGCCGGGCCGGTGGGCGGTCCGCTGGAGTCACGACAGCAAGTCAGCCGGTCTCTCCCCTGGCCAAGCCGGCGAGGAATATGCCATTGAGTCGGATCGGAAACCGGGATTCGTCATCGCGCACTTTCAAAACTCGGTTGCACCCGCTCAGTTTCCCGAGAACCTCCCGAAAGACTTGGAGGAGCGCGTGCGGGGGGCCCTGCAAGATCTCCATTTCAATAGCACCGCCGCGATGACGTTGGGGCCCAAGTTTCGAGCGGATGCTCCGCCACGCGCGATCGCTGCCGATTTCCACGTTGGCATCACCCGCATGGCACGGCATGGCCTTCTTGCGCAGGATTCTCCATTCGTGCGCCAGACGCTAGACTACCTGCAGAGCGTGATCGACGATCCGTCCCTGGACGAATCGCGTTCACTGCCCGTTTACAGGGGCAGTCGTCCCGCGGACGCCAGGGAACAACGCCTCTCTTCGGCTCTATCACTGGCACTCCAAGGAAAGGACTAAGAAATGACAGTCTCAAGACATTTCCACCGATGCCTGCTTTTGGCCATGGCGCTGATCGTCTGCAGCTACACGATCCAGGCCGAAAGGGAGAGCAAGAGGGAGTTGGCGCAGCTACCGCAAGTCGCAGGCGACGGATCGATCCCAGAAGAATTGAAGACGAACAATTTCATATTCTTGGACGTGAACGCGGGCGACTTGGTTCTCGTGTATCCCCCCGATCTGACATACGAGAATTTCGACAACGCCCACGACAACGTGCGATCGACCGAGAGAGTCCCACTCGCCATCGCGGTACAGCCATCCATCGACACCTCAGTAACAGTAGGAACCGACGGAGTTCTTCACTATGAATTCAAGGTGGGGAACGACTCGTCAGCCGCGCAAAGCCTGTGGAAATGGGTTCTCAGCATTCCCGTAGTCGGTGCGGAAATCAAACCAATCAGAGGCCCACGGGGATGGGGCTTCAATACCTGGGAGCGAGAGGAACAACGGTTCAACGGCACACTCGCGGTGATGAACCTGAATGGAGGGACACCACCAAAGACAGCCGCCAATCTCGTGCCGAAGCAGATGAAATGGTGGATCCGAACCGAAGACGCGGCGATCAAGCCCGGAGAGTGCTGCGCCTCCTTCTTCGCGGACTCCACCCTTCTCCCCGGACTGAGACTCGCCTACTTTCAAGGTCCCCGCTACAAGGTCTGGGCCTCCGCGTCGGTGCCAGACGTGCTCAGTGATCGCCTGCCGGCATTCAACTTCATAGAGACGAACAGTGTTTCCCTTCCCGTCGTCGCGCCCTCCTATGATCCGATGCAACTGCCCGAGGCGCGAGTTTGCGCAATCCTCAAAGACCTCGAGACCCTGGTCGCAGACGGCAGGATCAGCAGGACGCCCTATGTCAGCGACCTGCTCGACTTGTCGCACGGCTGCCTGGCCAAGACCGCGGCAGACCTTGGCGCGGCGGTTCAGACTGCGAATGGCCGAGCGAGCGATTCCCTGGATCGCGAGATCCGAAGAACACTCGAAATCAACCTGGCCGCAAAGTAGGCAAACACGATGGACTTGGGCCTTGAACTCAGGTTGAAGGCCCGATCGACCCGAACAGCAAGCGGGGGTTACTAATGAAGCGCTCGAAGCATTGGATCCTGGTATTCGTCACAGTACTGTTTTCGACACCACTGTTCGCTCAGACAGGGACCATCACGGCAGACCCAAATCCGTGTGAGGTATACCTGATGCAAGACCTCTGTACGGCGCGAATTACGTGGTCGACCCAAGGCGCCTCATACGTCCAGTTGTGGGTCCGGGGTTCAGGAGCCGAACAGCTGTTTGCAGCCTCGGGAGGCGGGGGTCCCGTATACGCTGACGCGCCGTGGATATCGCAAGAAGGCGGCAACTACGTCTTTCGTCTCTACGACTACTCCAGCGGAAGTCGTGGCGCACTGCTGGGCTCTGTGACGGTGACCGCGTTTCGGTCACTTCGATGCGAACCACTGTAGTCTGAATTGAGATTCAGTGCGAGCGCCATCCTTCAGACGCTGCGTTCATCGTCGAGGAATCCTGAGGGATGGCCATAGGTCGGATATTGTTGGCAACGAACCCCGGGGGCAGAACCACAACCGATATAGACACGCGACCAGGCATCAGTGCCAGGCGATCAGCCAAGAGAAATGAATGCGGGGACAAGCGAGATTCATTGGCCATACCCACGCACGTGACACTCGACCTCGAGTTCGGGAGCGGAGGCCGCCCGTTTGCCGCCCATTTTGGTGGTGAAGGTTTGGTAAAGGTTGGTAGTGGTCGGCCCGTCGGTGCTCGGCGTAACGGGTTGATGTTGTTAGTGTTTGTTGTTCTTTGGTAGGGGCGGCGGGTCTTTCTCCCCTGAGTTCGGTCGAGGCATCGCTTCATTCCGACGAGATGGTGCTGGAATACGTCCTCGGAAAGACGCAGTCCTACTGCCTGAGAATCACCAAGACAGGAGCGGCCATCGCCACACTTCCGGCCGGTCGCGAGAACCACGTCACCGTGTTCACGACACCCCGCGGATAAAAATCTCCCACCCACGCCAAGCCAGACTGGATCTCCTCGGAAAGTTCGGTGACACCGCCCTGCCCATCTACTGGGCAGGCTTCGTGCTGGTTGGAGATGGGGCGACCTGGAACGTCGCCTGATGACGGTCGGGCGGCGGCCGCGCCGAACTGACTCGTTGAATGCGTTTGCGCCCGATCGGGCTCGGTGATCGTTCGCAGATTTGTGCTGCTCGGACGTTCTGTTCAGGTGATGGCACGACCTGCGATCTACCGGCCAAGACGTCCCGAGGCGAGTGCGCTCTACCAGTGCCTGGAACATTACTGGGAGGAATTCCGGCAGGCCTACACTCCCTTGTACGAGCCGGTTTCATTCCTTCGGCCCGCTGGACTCGGAGGTGCTCGCGCGGCTGTTCCAGCACCACGTCCTCCAGATGCTGACCTCGCAACGTCGCCTCAGCCGGGACTTCGCCCACCGGCTGCGCTCCTGGCACCCATCGGGCTTTCAGGTTTACTGCGGGCCTCCGATTGATCGAGACGATCAACCGGCTCTGGAACGATTGTCGGCGAAGACTGGACCGTCATCCGCAAGATCCTCCAGCACCTGAATCTCTGGGAGCACTCGCCGCGCTCTCCACCCCCGCCCCGCCTCTTGCCCCACAAACTCGAGGCTTTCCTGGCCACCCTCTCTCCCCGCCAGGCTCAACAGGTGCGAGCCTCCACCGATGCCGTCTTCTGGGACGACGTCCCCATCTATCGCGGCTGAAGAGCCGCGGCTCTTCAGCCCCGGCCGATATCCCTGCGTCTGCTTGTGCCCCCGATTCCGGCTCAAAGACCGACTCACCCACTCCCCACAACTCCGAAACCAGCCCCCGCGCCCCTTCCTTCCTGTCCGCCTCTGTCCGGACCCCCAACCCGGGCGCTCACCACCGCTCATCGCAGCCTCTATTTACGATTTCCCCTCCCATGTGACTCACTCCCGGAAAAGCAAATTCCTATCGACTTCGGACCCATTTCTGAACGCTCATCTCTCGAATTGCTTTGAGATTCGGCAGATATTCATTCCGGTGCAGATAGTGACCCATATTCATTAATCGCTTCATACGAAAGCAGGCTAAATCCTCACAGTCGGAACATCGATCATTATCTCGTGTGTTCAGTGCGCATAGCCTTATAAGAACGAAAGCAAAACTGGCCAGCTCCCCGACGGCAGCATGCCTCAGCCGAGCTGCTCGGCAAGTCCGACAATGATGCCCTCAGGCCCGCGGATGTAGGCCAGGCGGTATGTATCCTCGTATTGCATTTCACCAATGAGTTCAGCCCCGTGTTTGAGAATGTGCGCAACGACAGCATCGATGTCATCGACGGTGAACATGACGCGACGAATGCCTAGAGTGTTCACCGGTGCGTCCACTGGCCCAAACCTGATCGCATTGGGTGTGTGAAACTTGTCCAACTCCAAGCCCTGCCCATCGGGAGTCCGCATCATCGCGAGCGTGGCTCGGACATCCTCGAGCCCTATCAGTTTGCCGACCAACGGTCCTTCGACGGTCGTCTCACCCGCGAGCTCGAGGCCCAATTCGATGAAGAACGCCTTTGCGGCTTCCAGATCATCCACAACGATGAGCACGTTGTCCATCCGTTTGATAGTCATATTCTTTCTTTCCGCGCTTCACTTCTGCCGCTCGTGGCGTCTAACGCTCCGATTCAGCGGCGGGCCGCGTGGCGGATCGGCCGCTGCAACCGGTTGTCGGCCCGCCGTTAGTCACGCACATACCGCATGTGTGTTGCATCTGGAGTATCCAGTACTCTGTCGATCCGCAACCTCGGGGCCGGTTCGCGCAGGTTCTCAAAGAGGCGTCTTCCACCGCCGAAGAGCACGGGCGCCAAGGCGATTTCCAGTTCATCGATGACACGGAGGTTCAAGTATTGCTGGATCACGTCCGCGCCACCCGAGATGCGAATATCACGACCGCCCGCAGACTCTCTAGCCTGCTCGAGGGCGATCTCCGGTCCGTCGTTGACGAAGTAGAATGTCGTCCCGCCCGGCCGGACCCAAGGTTCGCGCTCCTCGTGGGTAAGAACGTATACTGGAGTGTGAAACGGAGCCTCCTCGGGCCATGAGACCTCGCCTTGCTCGAACATTCGCTTGCCCATGATGTTGGCGCCGCTACGCCCCATGGTGTAACGAAACATGTCATTAACCGGGCCGGTCTCTCCCCCTGGTCCGAACTTGAGGTTCTCGCGGAAGTATTGCAGTTTAAGAATCCAGCTCATCATCGCACCCCACTTCGCGCCCCAGTCCTTGTACTCGGGCCTACCCCAATTCTCAATGGTCATCCCCTCCGGTGCCATGTAGCCGTCAAGGCTAAGTCCGATGTTCACGAAAACTTTGGTCATGATGCATCTCTCCTTATTCAGTGGGTCGGCCCAGCTGCTTGCTGCATATCCTTGTGCCCCAGGAGTTTCTGCCCTGTTCGGTAGAGAAGCGGCAGGGCCGAAAGCGCCCGGTTCCGGGTGGAATCACCGACGTCTCGGGATGATCCTTCCGCTCTCCACGAGGCGGCTCGCGATCCCGAAGTCTGCTCGCCAAGGCGGACGATCGAGAAACAGGGATTGTCCACTCCCGAGCCTTGAGTCAGTAACGGAGGAATGGAACAGTGCGTCCCCATGGTGTCGTCCCCTGGGCACCCGCCCGGGTCAATATGTTTGGCGCTCCAGAAGCGACCATATCGATCTCAATGCTGCCCGGCTATGGGAGCGGGGGCTCGAGTATGCGAGGTAACCATCGGGCCGAACAAGTGCCACGCCTTGATCTCGTGTTAAGCGTAACTCGACGATCTCAGGAAATGATCCGATGAGCTGTCTCGCAGCCTCCATAATCGAGGGCTCTGCGTCGCTATCCAGCAAAACAAGGAAGCGGCTGAAAATTCCTTTACCGCCGCGTATCGAATCATCTATATAGCGGTTACCTGGCCCTTCGACAATCGGACTTCCGTGATAGGCAATACCCAGTTCGGAAAGCCTCTGCACGAACGCATGCTGGAATGGCGCCAAGCGCGATACCATCGGGATGACGGCATCGCGGAGCGCTTGAGCAAACCTGTTTGGCGTGGCCATCGCCTTAGTTAGGAAGTCCGTGATCTCGATAACATTCCTGATAACAGGAAGACGTTCAGTACTGTAGCTCTCGAGCAACTGATCGTTTCCGTGACCATTCAGAACAAGATCGAGCTTCCAGACCAAATTCCAAGCGTCATGCAATCCGGTATTCATCCCCTGGCCGCCAAAGGGGCTGTGGACATGAGCAGCGTCTCCGGCTAAAAAGATCCGTCCTTGTCGCAACTGCGCGACGCGCCGGTGATGGATATGAAAATAGCTGCTCCAGTGCAATGTGTAAGCCTCTATTTCCGCGGGAGCGCGTTGATTCAGGGTCTGTTGCACGAGCTCTAATGACGGGGCCTCACCTTCTGCGTTCTGGATCGTTGCGACAATTCGCCGACGCGTAGCACTCATCGGGAAGATTGCCAACGGACCGAATTCATTGGGGCAAAGCTGGAGCTGGTCAGAGGGAAGGGCTTCGTTTGTCTCTATGTCAGCCAGCATAAACAAGTTATGGTACTCCGCACCCTCGAACGGCAGGTTTAGTAGATGCCGTATCGCGCTGTGAGCGCCGTCGCAACCAACGACTATGGAGGCGAGGATATCTCTCGCTTGACCTTTCTGGTACAGCGTTACTTTTACAGAATCGTCGAGTTGGATTGCTGAAACGAATGAAGTCTCATAGTCGATGGCGCCGTCCTTACTCCTTAGCTGATCTACTAGTAGCTTCTCCGTCACATCTTGGGGCACCATGGCAATAAATGGATAAGGGCTCTCCTCGGGCGTGAACGGCATGTTCGCGAGTGTGCGACCATGGGTTATTATGCCAACCGATGTGACTCGGTTCGCAGCTTCAAGGAACGGATCAACAACACCAGCCATGTCAAAGATCTCCAGGGTCCGCGGAAAAATCGCCAGAGCTTTAGAGTGTTCTGACTGCGATGATTTTGTCTCGATGAGTCGCCATCTCAGACCTCGGCGAGCACATTCGTTCGCAAGAAACAGTCCAACTGGCCCTGCCCCAACAATCAAGACATCAGTATCAGCCGTAATATATGGCATGATAGCCTCCTACTAATTTCAAGCCCACCGCCGAACTCAGCGGATCTGGCCTAAGACCTTGCCGGAGACGCCGCCGACGTTTACCAAATACCCTGAAAACCATACTTGATTGCATTTTGGGTCCGCCGCTTCTACATTGAAAGACATCAGCTAGAACTTGTAGTGGGGCAACTCAATTTCGTCGCGCACTGCGCGGCCAACGACAAACCTCGCAATGGGACGAATTCGCAGAAGGCGGCTGACCTGGTTGCGAATCGCAATGCCCATGGCACTCTTAGGAGCGAATGAGGAGGCGAAATTCGCTGCCGACTTCTGCTTGCGCTTCAGAAACGGCATCAATCGCTCTTGATAGCGCTCGAAGGCAGCGACGTGGTCGCCCCCACAGTGTCCAAGCTCGCCCGCCAGCACATAAGCCTCGGTCATGGCGAGTCCGGTTCCTTCGCCGGCCACGAGGGAGACACAGGCGGCGGCATCCCCGACCAGTGCCGTGCGGCCTTGCGTCCAGAAATCCATCTGAATCTGGCTGACGCCATCGAAGTAGACGTCCTCCGCGACCTTGATGGCAGCGAGAATCCGAGGGCATTCCCAGCCGACATCAGCGAAGACGTCTGCCAGCACCGATTTACATTCTTGCTCGCTCGATGGATTCTCACCGTTCAGATACTGGTCGCGAAAGACGAAGAGGACCAGCGTCGTGTCTCCAGGCAAGGACAACCGCAGGACCTGCCTTCCGGGAACCGCGTGGCTGACAGCAACGAGCTCATCGCGTGGTCGATAACCCTCGATCTGGACCGCGGCAACGTGGTAACCGAGCGGGACTTCGAACCGGGCTTCCGACCCGAATACCAAGTGCCGGACCCGCGAATGCAGGCCGTCCGCTCCAATCAGGAGGTCGACTTCTCGTGATTCGGCGTGATCGAACTCCACCCGAACGCGATCTCCCAGATCTTCGACTCGCGCCACGGAATCGCCGAAGATCGTCTCGACCTCATTGTCCAGTGCCCGGTATATCGTGGCGGAAAGGTCGGAGCGCCGCAGCTCGGTGAAGCGGCCGCTGGTCATGCGGCGAAACACGTCGACCGAGAAGCCACCGCTCTTGCGGCCGTGCCGATTCACGTAGCGCATCTCCTTCACCTGATAACCGAGCTCTCTGATTCGAGGGAGCAGACCCATCTTCTCGGCGATGTCATAGCCGACTCCCCAGAAATCGATGGCATAACCGCCTCTGCGAAGTTGCGGCGACTGCTCGACGAGCAGCACATGGTGACCGGATTTCCTCAACCAGTAGGCGAGGGTCGGACCGGCGATGCCGGCCCCGTTGATGGCAACTCTCATGGACGCCTCGTTAGTCTGGGCACCTACCGTATACGTGCGCACAGAATGTGGGCCACTTGCCGCACTCCTGAGTACGCCGCTGCACCCAGACATTCAGTTTCTGGGCCAACGCGAGCGAGGTGTAGCCGACGGTGCACCGGGGAAAGACCGCCTTCCCTCAACATATCATGCGAAGTTGTCCTCATCGTGGATTCCGGCCTTCCCCCGAACGCTCCTGTCGGAGGCATGACATGAGCGGTATCGCACAGGAAGAGACATCTAACCCTATAATGGTGGTCTTCGTCCTGGCCCTGAGGCTTCTGATCACACGGTCTGAAACCACCATAGCCTTGGCCCATGCCGGCATCGACAAGGAGACACGAAGTGGAGAACAAGACTCATCGTAAGAACCGAATTTGGCTCTGGGGCGATTGTCGGGTTTTCGTCTTCCTGGCCGCACTCGTTCTTCCTTCGGCGGCCTGCGCAACCGGACCGGGAAACGAGCGACAGCCGACCGTCTCCGAGCCTACGAAAGGCGTGGTCGATGCGAACGGCATCCGGCTTGCTTATGAGAGCTTCGGCACGGCTGATCGCGAAACCGTGCTGTTGATCGGCGGTACCGGACAGCAGTTGATCGACTGGCCGACTTCACTCGTGAACGATCTCGTGCAGCGTGGTTATCGCGTCGTCGTCTTCGACAACCGCGATTCCGGACTCTCAACCAAACTGACAGAGGCGGGCCTGCCGGATACCGCGGCGATCGCCAAGGCCGTCCAGGAAGGCCAGCCTCCTCCGCTTCCCTACACCATACGGGACATGGCGGACGACGCCGTCGGCCTGTTGGATGCGCTGGGAATCGAGAAGGCTCACGTCGCTGGAATCTCGATGGGCGGTGCCATCGCGCAGCTCATCGCGATCGATCATCCCGAGCACACATTGTCGCTCACCTCTATGATGGCGGACTCCGGCAACCCGGCTCTGCCCGTGGTGTCGAAGCCGGATGCTTTCGCCGGACTGCCGCCGGCGCCGGCCGCGGGCGACAAGCAGGCTCTCATCGAGTACATGGTCAAGACCAGGCAAGTGCTCGGCGGCACGCGCTACCCTGTGGACGAAGCGGAGGCGCGCAAGGAGGTCGAGAGGGACGTCGCCCGCTCGTACGACCCGGCAGCGCTGGCACGCCAGCAAACCGTGGCGTTCCTGGCTCACTACGACCCGATCCGCTTCGCGGGCCTGCAAGACATCCATGTTCCCACCGTCGTGCTTCAAGGCACCGACGATCCCATCAGGTCGGTCGACGCGGCTCGCGAAATCGCCACGAAAATCGATGGTGCGGATCTGCGCGTTATCGACGGTTTGGGACACGACATTCCGCCGCAGTTCGCGTCTCAGGTCGCGGACGCGATCGTGGCGGCAGCGAGTTCGGCAGGGAAGAACGATTCGGAGTGACTCGGGGCGCTAGCCTGCGACCGAATCCGTCGATCCCGATTTCGCTTTCCTTACGGTGCCGGCGATCAAAAGAACCAGTGCACCCAGACCCCACCCGATCAGTGTGCCGAAGAGGCCGCCGAGCGCATGGCCGAGCATGTGCAGGAACGGGTTCATTTCTCCGCCGTGACCGAGATCGGTGAAATACGTGTCGATTCCACTAAACTCACCGACTCCGATCGCGATAATGCTGATCGCAGCGGTCGTGATCGAGATCGCGGCGGCGATCCCGAGCATGTCTCGATAGGTTTCTCCACGCCGAGCCTCCAGCACAGGATAAACCGCCATCAAAATGAGCGAAAGTACCGTCACGCTCGCATACATTGAAGCCTGTTCATACGGAATTCCCAGCAGAGGTTTGAGCAAAAATCGGACGACACCGACTCCGATCAGAAGCCATAGACCCAACGACGTTTCGCGAAAATACGCGGGGAGTGATTTCCTGAGTAGTGGCATCAGCTATTGAACCCTCCTGTTTCGATTTCTCGACAAGCGCGTCGAACGATGGATTCCGTTTTCGACATCCGATTTCCATCCAGTCGACGAACGACACATCGCGACTAATACGTTTCGCCGGAAGCGGTTTGCCTGTCGACTATGCGACAATTCTGAGAAGATCTCGCGCTCAGGCAATCTTCTCGTCGACTAAGTACCGCTCTACGATGAGCGCCTCGCGTCGACGCGCGACCACGCTTTTGCAGACCGGCAACCGGGGATATGGAGTTGCACGGGAGCTCCGCCATCGCCTTCCCGGACCTGACGATTGCCGCCGATCGAACGAGCCACAGAGAACACGGGTGACCGGGAGTCTTCACCGCCCGTCCTCAACATAGCGAGCGAAGTTGTCCAGGATGGCCTGCCACCCGTTGCGCTGTTGCTCGATCGAATGGGTGGGCTCGCTGTCGAAGGTGACGCGTACCTGAACGCCCTTCGGGCCATCCCGGAACTCGATCCGTGCCGTACGATCGCCGAAGGAGTATTCGATCAGCTTGCGCGGCACGATATTCGTATAGGTGCCTACGAAATCGAACCCCATGCTGCCGTCCTTGGCCTCCATTCGCGAGGAGAACGCCCCGCCGGCGCGTAAATCCACTGTGGCAGCGGTCGTATGCCAGTCATCGGACGCAGCATTCCAGCACATGATGTCTTCCGGGGTCGTGTAGGCACGCCATACTTCTCCGATGGGTGCAGCGACGTTGGTTTCAACAGTGATCTTCATAGTGGGTTTCTCCCTACGCTTCGTCGAAGGCCGCCTGCAGTTTGTCCATCTCGAGCTTGGTCATCGGCATCATGGCCTTCATCATGTTCTCGATCTTCTTGCCGTCTTGGCTCTTCATGAGCTCCATGAATCGCGAGGGCACAATCTGCCAGGAGATGCCGAAACGATCGGTCAGCCAACCACACTGCCCTGGGGAGCCGCCATCGGACAGGTTTTCCCAGAACCGATCGACCTCGGCTTGATCTCTGCAATTCACCATGAAGGAGACGGCGGGTGAGAAGGTAAAGCCGTGCTCGCCGGGCGCATCCATGGCGGTGAACTGCTGGCCATCGAGCGCGTAACTGGCGAACTTCACCGTTCCCCCCTTGCCCGGCTCCCCCTCGGAATACCGCTCGATGTGGATAATTCGCGAATCATCGAACTTTGAAAGATAGAACTTGATCGCCTCCTCGGCCTTGCCGCTGAGATCGTCGGCGAAGAGCAGGGAGGGTGCGATCTTCTTCTCATTTTCGGCCATGATCAGCTGCCAGGTCAGCCCAAACCTATCCCGGCACCAGCCGTAGCGCTCGGCCCACGGGTACTTGTCGATCGCTATGAGTATGGAACCGCCCTCAGAGAGCTTGTTCCAGAGCTCATCGATCTCATCAGACGAGCGACAAGTGACAAAGAACGAGTTGGCCGGGGTGAACTTGAACTCCAGGCCGCCGTTGAGTCCCATGAAGTGATGGTCGGCGAGCCGAAAGGTGATGGTCAGCACGCTTCCTTCCGGTAATCGCGCGGCCTTGGCGACCGACTCGGTGACACGGGCGGTCGTGTCGATTTCCGAGTCGGGGAAAATCGATGTGTAGAATCTGGCAGCGTCTTCGGCGTTGCCGTCAAACCAGAGACACGAAGTGATTCTCGGGATCATGGCATCTTCCTTTTCGCGTATAGGTGTGCAGGTTTCTTCTCCTGATCGGCTTCCATCTTGCGAAAGCGATCAATCAGGTCGGTCTGTACGAAGTCGTCGAGTTCGAACAGCCTTCGTTTGATTAGTCGAACGAAATCCTGCGAATTCGACAGCGGTTGGCGTTACGGGAATCATATCAGGGTCGAACAACGGGAGAATCACCCTCAGACGACTGCCCCGATGGTGACCATAGCGAGTCGGGCAACGAACGATAGGACGGACCAGTGAGGGCAACGCCGTGTCACCAGGCGTTCCGGGTCAGGTTTGAGCTTGGGCCTCTTGCAGGCGTCGTTCGAGATAGCGCCGTTCACTCTCGTTGGTCACCAGTTGGAGGGCTCTTCGGTAACTCTTTGCCGCTTCGCCGTATGACCTGAGGCGGCGCAGCAAATCGGCCCGCGCCGCGTGAAGAAGGTGATACGTTTCGAGCTCTCCATCGGCGGCAATTTCGTCGATGATCCGGAGCCCGGCCTGGGGACCTTCGACCATGGCGACGGCCACGGCTCGGTTCAACGATACGATTGGAGAAGGCTGAGCTTGCATCAGGAGATCGTAGAGCCCCACGATCTGGGGCCAGTCTGTTTCCTGGGCCCGAACGGCGTGGCAGTGTAGCGAAGCGATGGCACTCTGCAGAGCGTACGGCCCCGGTCCTCTCCTGAGCGCCTCCTCGACGAGAGGCGTCGCTTCAGCGATTTGTGCTCGGTTCCATTTACTGCGGTCCTGTTCCTCGAGCACGATGAGATGCCCCGCGTCATCCTGTCGAGCCTCGCGCCGAGCGTCGTGCAAAAGCATCAACGCGAGGAGTGCCGTCGCCTCTGCGGGAGGATCCGGTGTCATGAGGTCCCTTACCAATCGGCCGAGACGGATGGCCTCAGCGCAGAGATCGTCGCGGATCAGGGGCTCACCTCGAGTGGCCGCATACCCCTCATTGAAGATGAGATAGATCACCGTCAAAACGGCGTCGAGTCGCGTCGCCATGTCGCGCGTGTTCGGAACTTCATACGGGATCCCGGCATCACGAATCTTGCGTTTCGCCCGGACCAGCCGCTGCGCCATGGTGGATGTAGACACGAGGAAGGCTCGCGCGATTTCGGCCGTCTGGAGGCCGCATAGTGCCCGCAGGGTCAAGGCCACCTGAGCCTCCAGTGCCAGAGCAGGGTGACAGCAGGTGAAGATCAGGCGCAAGCGGTCGTCGGGAATCGATTCGACATCATAATCCGGGGTATCGACGATAGGGACAGACCCCTCGGCCGCAAAGGAGTCCAATTTCTCGCTGAATCTCGTTCGGCGACGAATGCGGTCGATGGCTTTGTGGCGGGCCGTCTGGATGAGCCATGCGCGGGGCGAGCGCGGTATGCCCGATTCGGGCCACTGGTTTGCGGCGGCTGTAAACGCTTCCTGAACAGATTCCTCGGCCAGATCGAAATCGCCGACCAGCCGAATCAGAGTGGCGACGATTCGGCCCCAGTCGTTGCGGTAAACTGACTCGATCGTCCCGGGAACGTCGGCAGGCATACTCAATCTTAAGTGTTTTATCAGCAGGCTGTCGATCTCGGGGGTGCCCATTCGACTCTAGCAATGGAGGTTCGAGAATGAAGTATATGTTGCTGGTCTATCTTGACGAGAACAGGTTGGATGAAACGGAAGCGGAAGCGTGCTACGCGGAGTCCACCCGGCTTGCGCATGAACTCCACTCGAGCGGTCACTATCGCGGCGCCTCTCCGCTGCATCCCACCTCTACGGCGACCAGCGTGCGAATCCGCGAAGGCACACGCCTCGTGACCGATGGCCCGTTCGCCGAGACGCGGGAACAGCTTGGGGGCTACTTCCTGATTGATGCCGGGAACCTGGACGAAGCGATCGGAATCGCTGAACGGATTCCCGCCGCTCGTTTCGGGACCATCGAAATCCGGCCGGTCATGGAGATCCCGGGTCTCCCCCAGGAAGAAGGAAGCGTCCGCAGCGTGACGCGTCTCGAGCCCACCGCGAAATAGCAGGACAGAGGTGCGGTGCGAGCCGGTTCGGCCTGACCCGGCTCCGGAGTCGACGTAACGAGCGGTCGTCGACCCGCTCGAGTTCGTCGCCGGTCACTTCAATCGCTATCCCCAAGTTGGACCGCGGAGCCGCGAGAGCCGTCGTCACGTCACTTCAGATCGGCGGCTCGCTCTCTCGGCTCTTGACTTTCCTTCGGCGGATTGGTGCTGGTCTTGGCGGCCACGGATCTCTTTGATGACGACGATCCGTCGACTCGAGGCTCTGCCTTCCAGCCGCCTCCCAGCGCCTTGTACAGATCCACGAGGGACAGGAGCTCATTGAGCCGGGCCCGCGCCAGACCCAATTCGGAGTCGAAGTATCGAGTGTCGCTGTCCAAGACCTCGAGATAGCTCGTAACGCCCCTCCGGTACCTGAGGTCGGACAATTCGGCGGCTTTCCGCGCCGATTGGGCCAGCATCTCTTCCTGATCCAAGAATTCGCGATCCTTGCGGCGTGCAACGAGGGCGTCTGAGACCTCCCGGAAGGCCTGCTGAATGGTCCTCCGGTACACGGACACTGCTTCCTGGCGTTGCGCTTCCGAAAACGCAACGCCGGACCGGATCCGGCCTCCGTCGAAGAGCGGCCGGGTCAAGCCGCCGACGAAACTCCAGAGACCGGCCGGTCCACTGAACAGGCCGCTCAAAGCCGAACTTCGAAAACCTCCGGCCGCGGTCAGGGTGACGCTCGGAAAGTAGGCGGAACGGGCGACACCGATGCGAGCGTTGGCGGCGACCAATGCAGCCTCGGCCTGACGGACGTCGGGGCGCCTCTCGAGCAGGTCCGAGGGGAGGCCGGGTGGGACTTCGGATCGGTTGGGTTGGTCGGTCAGCTTTCGCCCACGGGGAATTGCCGACGGGTCCTTTCCGAGAAGCACGCTGATGAAATTCTCCTGCTGTTCGATTCGTCGCTCGAGGTCGGGAATCTGGCCGGCGGCGGTATGTACGAGTTGCTCGGCCTGGTGGACTTCGAGCATCGAAGTCGTCCCCGCTTGTTCCTGCAGTTGAACGAGTTGGAGAGATTTCTGCCGTGTCCTCAGGGTCCGACGAGCAATCTCGAGCTCCAGATCCAGCTCCCGCAGCTGGAAGTACGCGGAGGCGACGTCCGCAATCAGGCTTGTCGTCACCGCCCTGCGCGACCATTCGGCGGTCAGCAGTTCAGCCCGGGCCGCCTGAGTGGCGCGACTGTACTTACCCCAGAAATCGACCTCCCAGCCGAGCGTGAGATCCACCTGGGTGGGGCTGGACTCAATGGGGGGCATTGGGCCCGAGGCCGGGGTCCGCTGGTTGGACGCCGAGACCTCCCCGCCAACCGCCGGCAGCTGGTCCGCATGCGTGATTCCGACAAGCGCCCTCGCCTGTAACACCCGACTCGCCGCGATCTGCACGTCGTAGTTTTGAGCCAGCGCCGTGCCGATGAGTTGTTGGAGCTGTTCGTCAGGAAACACCTCGGGCCACTCAGCAGCGGCCAGTGAATGAGAGTCGGGCGGTGTCTTCGGAGTCGCGCCTCGATACTCGGTTGGTATCTCTACCTTCGGCTTCTGGTAATTCGGGCCTGTGCTGCAGGCTGAGTACAGGGCCGCCACCAGTCCAAGAACGATCAGTCGATTCTTCATGCGTTGTGCGCCTCCCGGCGTGTTGCCGGCTCGATCACCGGGGACCGAAACGGCAGAGGTTGGGGATTTGGCTGTGGTACGACGGCAATCGGCTCAAGGGTGCGCACGGCGCCGCGATTCCGAGCGACCAGCACGTAAATGGACGGCACGACAAACAGGGTGAACGCGGTCCCGAGGATCATGCCGCTCACCAGCATGATCCCGATGCTGTTGCGGGCTCCGGCCCCCGGTCCCGCGGCCAGGATCAGCGGAAAGTGCCCGAGCACCGTGGCCGCGGTCGTCATGAGGATCGGCCTCAGTCGCGTGCCTGCCGCCTCGATGACGGCAGAGAGCTTGTCCAACCCCCTTGCCTGAAGATGGTTTGCGAATTCCACGATTAGAATCCCGTTCTTCGAAACCAGACCGACCAGAGTGATCAATCCGACCTGGCTGTAGATATTGAGAGTCGTGAGTCCCAGGAACGAAAAGAGGAGGGCTCCCGACAGAGCCAGGGGAACCGAGCCGGCCAGGATGATGAACGGGTCGCGGAAGCTCTCGAACTGAGCGGCCAGAACGAGGTAGATCAGAATGGCCGAGAGCAGGAATGTACCGAGAAACTTGCTCCCTTCGACCCTGAGCTGTCGGGACTCTCCGGCGTAGTCGATCGTGAATCCCTGCGGCAGAATAGGGCGTGCCGCGTCTTCGAGGACACGCAGCGCCTGGTCGAGCGGCACCGGCGGCGGGATCACACCCTGGATTCGGACCGCATTGAGCTGTTGAAACTTCTTCAGCGCGCGCGGTTGCGCGGTCGTCTCCAGATGGGCAAAGGTCGACAGGGGGACGAGCCGGCCGGCCGAACCGGTGACATAGATCTGCTCGAGCTGATCGGGTGTCAAACGGTCCACTCGCTTGATCTGTGGGATGACCTTATAGCTGCGCCCCTGGATGCTGAACCGATTGACGTAATTCCCGCCGAGCATGGTGGCCAGATCCTGTCCGGCCTGACTCAAGTCGACTCCTTGAGAACGGAGCTTGTCGCGGTCGAAGACGACCTCGGCCTGAGGCTGGTCGAACTTGAGGTCGATATCGGCATAGATGAACAGTCCGCTTGCGAGCGCCTTCTTCAGAACCTGATTTGCGATCTCCTCGACTTCCTGCGGCTCAGCGGCCGAGGCGATAACGAAATCGACCGGAAAATCGCCGGCGCCCGGAAGGGGAGCCGGAGTCCGCGGAATGACGCGGATGCCCGGAATCTTCGACAAAGGACCGGCCGATTCCATCAGAAGTTGTTGCGTGGTTTTGTTCCGTTTGTTCCAGGGCTTCGTCACCATTCCGCCGAAGCCGCCCGACGGAGAGGTGATTTGAAAGACGCTGTCCGTCTCCGGGAAGGAACGGTAGACATCGTAAACCTGATCCGCGAAGAGCTTGGTCTGGTCGAGAGTCGAGTTCGGAGCCGCCTGAACGATTCCAAAGACCACGCCCTGATCTTCTTCAGGCGCCAGTTCCTGCTGCGAGAACATGTAGAAGGGGACGATCAGAGCCGCCACGAGCGCCCAGAACGTGAGCACGATGGGACGGTAGCGCAAGGTTCCGCCGAGGACTTGCGTGTAGACTTGACGGACCCCGTCAAACCTGCGGTTGATCCACCCGGCGAAGCCGCGCTCCGTGTCTCCGGCACGCAGCAGCTTGGATCCCATCATCGGTGACAAGGTCAGGGCGACGACACCGGACACGATGACCGCGCCGGCCAGGGTGAAGGCGAACTCTCGAAACAGGGCGCCCGTCAGCCCCCCCTGGATCCCGATCGGGGTGTAGACCGCCGCCAGCGTGATGGTCATGGCGATGATCGGTCCCACGAGCTCGCGAGCGGCATCGGTGGCCGCCTTGAAAGGAGTCTTCCCCGAATGCAGGTGCCTTTCGACGTTCTCCACCATGACGATGGCGTCGTCGACGACCAGCCCCACCGAAAGAACGATGGCCAGCAGGGTCAGCAGGTTGATCGTAAAGCCGGCGGCAAGCATCAGGAAGACCGCTCCCACGAGCGAGATCGGAATGGCCACCACCGGGATGAGGACGGACCGCACGGAGCCCAGAAAGAGAAAGATGACCAGTATGACGATCACGAGGGTCTCCGTCAGAGTCGTCAGTACCTCGTCGATAGCCTGCTGGATGTATTCTGTCGAGTCATAGGGGACGCCGAGCTTCATGCCGACGGGCAACTGAGCTCGAATTTGGGGAAGTTCGGCGCGAACCCGCTCGACGACTTCGAGTGTATTGGCGGTTGGCAATACCCAGATGCCCATGAAGGTCGCCGTCTCTCCATTGAAGCGGACGTTCTCGTCGTAGTTCTCGGCGCCGAGGACGACGTCGGCAATCTCTCCGAGCCGCACAACGGTTCCCTTCTCCTCTTTGACGATAAGCCGGCGGAAATCTTCCGCTGTGCGCAAATCGGTGTTCGCAACCAGATTGACCGAGACCATCGAACCCTTCGTTCGTCCCAGCGCCGACAGATAGTTGTTGCGGGCAAGAGCCTGACGGACTTCGGACGGCGAGATCCCGAGGGCCGCCATCCTGTCCGGCTCGAGCCAGATTCGCATGGCGAAAGTTCGATCGCCGAGAATGTCGGCACGCTGAACTCCGGAGATTGCACTCAGTCTTGGCTGAACCACACGTGTCAGGTAGTCGGAGATCTGGTTCTGATCAAGATCGGTGGAGGAAAAGCCGAGGTAGATCGCGGCAAACTGATCGTCTGCCGTTTCGAGCTCGATGACCGGCTCTTCGGCTTCGGGCGGAAGGTCGTTGCGGACCTGAGCGACCTTGGCCTGAATCTGAGTGAGCGCAGCATTCGTGTCGTAGTTCAATTGAAGGTGAACGTCGATAGTGCTGAGCCCCTGGGCACTGGACGATTCCATGTAGTCGATGCCGTCGGCGCTCGCGATGACTCGCTCCAACGGCGTGGTGATGAATCCCCGCACCAGATCGGCGTTGGCCCCTACGTAGATCGTGGAAACCCGGATGACCGCAATGTCGCTGCGGGGGTACTGTCGGACGCTCAGCGAGCGGATCGACTGAAGCCCGGCGATGATGATGACCAGGCTCACGACACTGGCGAGCACCGGTCTCTTGACGAATATATCGGTAAAGCGCATTTAGTTGTCCTCCGGAGTTGGAGTTCGCTGGTTGCTCGGTTGGACGGTGTTGTTGACGAGAACGGCGACGCCGTTGCGCAGCTTGAACGTCCCCGACGTGACCACTTCTTCATGCGGTCCGAGACCGGAGAGAACCGCGACCTGATCGCCGCGAGTGCTGCCAAGCTTGACGAACTTCTGATGCACTCCCTTGTAGGCCTGGCCGTTCTCATTCTCGAGCTCGGAGACCACGAAGACGGAATCCCCATAGGGGGCGTAGCTGATGGCGGATGCCGGCACGACGACGACCGAACGGCTCGTGCCGACCGAAACCTTGACTTCGGCGAACATGCCGGGTCGAAGCCGGCCGCGCGGATTGGACAAGGTCGCCTGGATCCGGACGTTTCGGGTCTCTTCATCGACGACGGAATTGATCGCAGTGATCTTTCCCGAGCAGCCGGCGCCGGCCAGATCATCGCTCGTGATGCGCACCGTACGGCCCGGACGGACGTTACGCGCATCTTTTTGAGGAACATCGAAGTTCACGTAGATCGGGTTCAGGGACTGCAGGGGCACGACCGGGGCTCCACCGGACAGGTACTGCCCAAGATTCACCTGGCGGATTCCCAGGAGTCCCGAGAATGGGGCGCGGATCGTCTTGCGTGCAATGGTAGCTCGGATCTCTTCGACCCTGGCTGCGGTCCGTTTCTTCTCGGCCGCCGCCTGGTCGTAGGACGCACGAGCAATGGCTCCCTTTGCCACCAGGGTCTTCATGCGCTCGAAGTTGAGTCGCGCGAGGTCCCTGTCGGCTTCGGCTGCGGCAAGCTGTGACTGTTCCTGTCGCGTGTCCAGCTGAACAAGGATGTCTCCCTCCTGCACAAATTCGCCGGATTCGAACGCGATGTGCGCGACAATCCCGGGCAAATCCGCACTGACGGTGACTCCCTGGACGGGAGCGATGGTGCCGATGGCACTCAAAGTCGTCGCCCACTTCTCTTTCTTGGCGACGATCGTGGTCACGGCTTCAGGAGGTGGTTCGTAAGATGCGGCTTCGGCGACGGCTTCCTGAATCTGCCAAAACTTCAAAAAGCCGAGGGCCACAATGATCGCGGTCATGACGACCAGCATCAACAGCATTCGTTTCTTCATATCTTGTCCCTTCTAGATCGCTTCGCCGCCCGGCAGGGCTCTTCGATCCTCGCCGAGAGGTCGCCGTTCTGGCCGGGAGCGTGCGTTTTTTTGCTTCGTTGAACTTCCTTCGGGAAACCCAGGGGGTGTCCCTCCACTGCCGCTCTGTTTCCCTGTCGATTGGACAGCGCTGGAATCGACAGGCGGCAAGATCATCCGACATCCCTTGAGAAACTGCGTCAGGACTGGGACGTTCTTGCCCTCGGAGAGGAGCAAAGTGTGTGCCAGAAACGTCTGCGCAGGGTGCTCTCAGGGACAACGCCCTCTATCTGAGGAAGATACGGCTCGGGAGGTCGAATCGATGACCGAGCTTGCGGCAGCGTGTCTGCCGACATTTCGGCATCGATGCCGAAATGTCGACAACCGTGAGGTAATCAGGCTACTGCAGCCTCGGGTTCGTACGTTCCCGGAGGAGCACGGAAGGAGATCATCAGGCGGTTCCAGGAGTTGATCGCCGTCACTTCGAAGGTGAGTGCGACGAGTTCCTCTTCCGCAAAGTGCAGACGAGTCTGCTCGTAGACCCCGTCCGGAACGTGGCTTTCGGCCACCCGAGTCACCGTTTCGGCCCACAGGAGGGCTGCGCGTTCGCGATCGCTGAAGAAAGGTGTCTCCTGCCAAGCGTCCAGCGCATAGATTCGCTGCTCTGTCTCGCCGTGAGCCCGAGCCTCCTTGGTGTGCATGTCGAGGCAGTAAGCGCAGCCGTTGATTTGCGATACTCGAATGTTGACAAGGTTGACGAGAGTGCGATCAAGTCCGCTCGATTCGACCTGGCGTCCCAGTTCGAGCAGGGCCCGAGTAGGACCATAGTCGAGGTACTTTTTGATTTCAACGCGTGCATTCATCTTGGTGTTCTCCTTTCTACCAGCGAAGACGGAGGAAAGGAGAATTTGTGACAGCCGTCGTCAAATGGGCGCGATCCGACTCTTGAGCTTCTGTGGATTGACGACGACATACACATCCAGGATCCGGGCGCCGTCGGTCTTGACGGCAAGGACTGCAGTGGTGGTTCCATCAAGACTGATACGAAGCCCGGCTTCGTCGTTGACCCCGACGAGTTCGATGATCGCTCCTTTGCGCTCGAACGTTCGCTGCAGACCAAGTACGAGCTTGACAACTCGATCTGCACCAACGATAGGCCGCGGAGCGGCGGGCGTACGTCCTCCACCATCGGCCGTCCAGGTGGCATCCGCCGCGAACAGAGCTAACAGAGCCTTTTCATTACGCGCTTCAAGTGCGGTCGTGAACTTGCGCAGCAGGG
The DNA here is from genome assembly GCA_963823995.1 of uncultured Acidobacteriota bacterium. GTDB lineage: Bacteria > Acidobacteriota > UBA6911 > RPQK01 > JAPXNP01 > JARRKC01. The sequence goes on along the minus strand of CAWGNQ010000004.1, from coordinate 780,526 downwards.
TCACCCGATCGGCGGGGGTAGCCGTAAAGCGCTTCTGTTCGCTCCGCACCCGTTGGCGAGCCCGATGGACCATCTGACGGCACGCAGTTTCGGACTTCCCGAGGACCTCGGCAGTTTCATCGTAACCGACGTCGAAGACCTCGTGAAGGAGGAAGGCTGCCCGCTCTTCCGCTCCGAGCCTCTCGAGCAGAACCAAGAAGGCCACGGAGAGATCCGAGCGGATCTCGACGTTCCGGTCGGGCGGTGGGAGTTCGCTGACGAGTGGCTCGGGCAGCCAGGGTCCGGCATAATCCTTTCGCGTCCTACTGAACGCCCGGAGCCGGTCGATGGACAACCGGGTTGCGACAGATACAAGCCATCCCTCTGCGTTTCGGATGGAGCGCTTGTCCGCTTGGTGCCATCGGAGGAAGGTTTCCTGGACTATATCCTCCGCTTCCGCTGCCGAAGACAGCATCCGATAGGCAAGCCCGAACAGACGCTTCCGGTAGCGCTCGACAGTTGATTGGTCGACGTGGTCGGATTCCATCGGGTCTTCTCCGAGTTTAGGTCCAATTCAAGACCTCTCTAAGGGGGACCGGGAAACACTCGATTTGAGTCCCTCTGGTCTTGGTCCACTTCGCTCGGCCCTCGAGACCAAGGTATCCTATCGAAGCTCCGGTCGCGAGATGCCCAGCTTTCCCATGCGGGACTGCAGGGTGGAACGCTTCACTCCGAGTCGAGCGGCTGCGCCGTTCTTTCCGCCGACGACCCAGTTCGACTCCTCGAGCACGGAGAGAATGTGTTTCCGCTGCGCCTGATCCAGGGTAACAACCCGGTCGGCGTCGTCCGAAGCCGAGAGTGGCTTCAGATCGGAGACCGGGACCTTGAGTACCGATCCGGTCGAAAGGATGACCGCTCGCTCGATCACGTTCTGAAGCTCGCGGACGTTTCCCGGCCAATGGTACGCGGCCAAAGCTCGGAGAGTCTCCGAGTGGATCCTCTCGATCGGCCGGTTCATGCGACGGGCAAAGTGGTCGGCGAAGTGTCTGACGAGCAGAGGGATGTCCTCGCGTCGCTCGCGCAGGGCGGGCAGGTGAATCGGGAAGACATTGAGTCGATAGAAGAGGTCCTCGCGGAATTTCTGCTGTGTAACGACAGCGCCGAGGTCCCGGTTGGTAGCTGCGATGAGGCGTGCGTCCGTCTTCTGAGTCTTCGTGCTCCCCAGTCGCTCGAACTCACGCTCCTGTAGGACACGAAGGAGTTTAGTCTGCAGTTCGAGCGGAATCTCACCGATCTCATCCAGAAACACGGTTCCATGGTGAGCCAGCTCGAACCGACCGACACGTTGTGCGATCGCACCGGTAAAGGCGCCTCTCTCATGACCGAACAGTTCGCTTTCCAATAGTCCCGTCGGTATTGCCGCGCAATTCAGTTTCACGAACGCATTGGCGCTTCGGGGACTGAGATTGTGGATGGCCCGCGCAATCAGCTCTTTTCCGGTGCCGGTTTCTCCTGGTCAACGACAATTACATCTCCCTGGTAACGACAATTAGACTTCCCTGGTTTTCGGAAATCGGCGAAGACTCTTCTGAACAGAAAACAGGAGAGTTAGCGGATGGTAACGCCGGACCGGAAAGTGAGGAAGCTGATGACAGAGTACGAGAAGACGGGAAAGCTGACGAAGGCGGCACTGCGGGCGGATCTTGATGTGAAGACGGCGCGCAAGTATGTGCGAGCGGGCCAACTGCCGAGCCAGATGAAGGCGGAGCGGGACTGGAGAACGCGACCGGATCCCTTCGAAGCGCACTGGGAGGAGTGCGAGAGGATCCTCGAGGACGCCCCGGAACTGGAAGCGAAGTTCCTGTTCGAGTGGCTGTGCGAAGAATATCCCGGGGAATACCAGGAAGGCCAGGTGCGGACCTTTCAGCGGCGGGTGCGCGAATGGAGAGCGCTCCAGGGACCGGACAAGGAGATCTTCTTCCCCCAGCGCCATGAGCCGGGAAGGCGGATGGCGACCGACTGCACGCGGATGGATGAGCTGGGGATCACAATCGGCGGCGAACCCTACGCTCATCTGTTGTGTCACTGTGTGTTGACCTATTCGAACTGGGAATGGGCGACGGTGTGCCGCAGCGAAAGCCTGCTGGCGCTGCGCCGCGGGATTCAAGCGGCGCTGTTCCGCTTGGGCCGGGTGCCGAGGGAACATTGGACGGACAACTCCAGTGCGGCGACCCATCGGCCCGGACCGGACGAGGGAACGACCCGACGTCGATTCAACGACAACTACCTGAAACTGATGAACCACTTCGGGATGGCGCCTCGGACCATCCAGGTGGGCGCACCTCACGAGAACGGAGACGTGGAATCGCTCAATGGGGCCCTGAAGCGGCGCATCCGGCAGTACCTGCTGCTGCGCGGTTCGAGCAACTTCCCGGATGTGGCGGCGTACCGTCGCTTTTTGGAGCAGGTGCTGGAGAAAGTCAACGGCAGACGCAGTCGACGCCTGGCCGAGGAGCTGGCCTGCATGCCGAAGCTGAAGGCGTCGCGTTTGGCCGACTACGTGGAGTATCGCTGCCGGGTGATGAGCTGGGGAACCATCACGGTGGATCGGCGGATCTACTCGGTGCCTGGCCGTCTGATCGGCGAACGGTTGGTGGTACGTCGCTACGAAGAGCATCTGGAAGTCTACTTCAACGGAGTCTTCCAGTTTCGGGCCCCTTGGATCCCCTGGGAACAAAGGCATGCCGTCAACTACCGCCATCTGATTGGTCGGCTGGTTCGCAAACCCGGGGCGTTTCGAAACTATCGATTCAAGAGCGCCCTGTTCCCGACCGAGACCTTTCGCTGGGCCTATGACGCCTTGTCGGCGGCCCTGAGTGAGCGGACGGCCGATCGAGAGTATCTGCAGATTCTGCATCATGCGGCCCAGACCATGGAATCGACGGTGGAGGCTGCTTTGGACGTGTTGCGCCGGCAGGGAGTCGTTCCCCGGCTGGATCGAGTGCTCGACCTGAGTCCGCCGCCGATCCCCGAGCTTCCCCGGATCCGCCCGCTTGAGGTGAGTCTGGCCGAATACGATGATCTGCTCGAAGAGGGGGTGGCGGTATGAGCGAGACAGGAGGACTCGAGATGCTGCTACGCACCCTGCACCTGCCCAGCGTCGGACGCGAGTATCAGACGGTGGCCGCCTCGGCCCAAGCCGGCGAATGGAGCTACGAACAGTACCTGCGGACCTTGGTGGAGCTGGAGGTCCACGAACGGCGGGAGCGCAAGATCTCCCGGCTCCTGAAGCGCTCTCAGCTGCCGCAGGGCAAGAGCCTGGCCACGCTGGATCAGAAGCGGCTGCCGGTGAAGGTCCGCCGCCAGATCCCGGTCTTGATCGAAGGGGGATTCGTCGAACGGGCCGAAAACATCCTTGCCTTCGGGCTTCCGGGTCGGGGGAAGACTCATTTGCTGTCGGCGATCGCTCAGGAACTAATCGTCACCCAAGGCTATACGGTCTGGTTCACGACGACGCGACATCTGGTGGAAAAGCTGCTGATCGCCCGGCGGGATCTCGAGCTCGAGCAGCTGCTCAAGAAGCTCGATCGCTTCGACGTGGTGCTGCTCGACGACATCGGCTACGTGCAGCAAAACCGGGAGGAGATGGAGGTCCTGTTCACCTTCCTGTCCGAACGCTACGAGCGGCGCAGCCTGATGATCACGTCGAACCTGGTCTTCAGCGAATGGGACCGCATCTTCAAGGACCCGATGACGACCGCCGCGGCCATCGACCGGCTGATCCACCATTCGATCATCCTCGAGCTGGACAACCCCAGCTACCGGGCGGAAGCGGCCCGCAATCGACAAAACCGAGACAAGTGATCTCAGAAGCTTGGAGACAACCATGTGGTCGGAACTGGATTTAGAAGAGCTGGAACGAGAAGGCAGTGCCTATGTGGCCGAAGCGAGCCCCGAAGAGGTTGAAGGGTTGGTTTGTATGCTTCGGCTGGAACTGTACAACCTGGGGCGACCCTGTGGCCCCAAGGCGCTTCGGCGGAGGCTGCACGAGCACTACAACCTGGTCCCCTTGCCGTCCGAGCGGACGATTGCCCGGATCCTCGAGAGGAATGCGCTAAGTCGTGGTCGCACCGGCCGATACCCGGGAGAGGACGCGTGACCGCTCCGGATCGGGTGTTCCGCCCTTGGCCCTTCGGGCCATCTCGCCCTCCGGGCGAGAGCGGGCTCCACACCCGATCCGGAGCAGTAAAGAAGGGAGCGAGAACATCGAAAAACCAAACACCAAAATCAGGAGTCAGACCAGGATGCATCCATCAACCAGGTAGGGAAGTGTAGTTGTCGTCGATAGGGAAATGTAGTTGACGCCGGGAATTCTCCGGAGATGAGGACCGTCGAGTCCGTTGGCGCAACCGTTTCCGCCAGTTTCAGAACTCGATTCAGAGCCGGACTGACTCCGATGATGTCTTCGAAGTACATCTCACTCCGGATCTCATCCTCGAGGTAGAGCTTCTCCTGTGCGATTTGATCCTTGAGTTCCGCGATCCGATCCTTCTCACGCTGCAGCTCTTCCTGGGCTCGGCGGGAAGCTTCGAAGTTCAGAGCGTCGTCGATCGCGAGGGCCACAACATCGGCCACCGAGCGAAGCAGACGCACCTCCTCATTCGAGTAAGCGTCAGGCTGGCCGGACCCGAAGCCCAGCGTTCCAAGACGGCGGTGCGCCGTCGTAAGAGGAACAGCACAGGTCGACTCGATACGGTTATCAAGCAGGAACCGGACCATCTGAGGAAAACGGGTCTCTTGCCTCAGGAACGGAATGACCAGCGGCTGTTGGTGTTCGTACACCCACCAGCCGAAAGTCTCCCTCGACTCGAACTGGGGCTTGGGAAGGGGCCGCTCGAGATCTTCGGGATCCAGAAGATGGAAGCAAGCCCTGTTTGCCTCTGCGTCGCATAACACGACCGCGACGTAGTCAAAGTCCACAACCGAGTGGAGTTCTCGAGCGAGACTCCGAAAGAGTTCCTCGCAATCTCGATGTTCATTGATAACTTGGGCGACGCGAATCAGGGCCTCGTATCGCATCGCGGCCGATTTCTCAGGAATGTCTTGGAGTGCTTCCATCGCGCACATGGTTTCCTGGATGTGTCTCTCACACGGCAGGTCCGCCGGGGTACCTGGTTTCGGTAGGCCCATAGAAACGGGCCTAGCTCTGCATGTCTGTTAAAGTCTAGACGCGGTCAGGTTCAAGATGGATTCAATGGGGGCTGGGTGAGATCTACTTCGGGCTGGAAGTGAAGGGATAATCTTCTTGCACGCCTACGGGGACGACGGCGGCTCTTTGGACGTGTGCTCGGATGCTCGATCGATCGTGATTAGGCTGTCACAGGATTGGGAGCGGTGGCCGTCGGGGAGTTGGCGCTCTCCGGAGATTGGGGAGAGCTGTTCTGGGGTGAAACGGGGGAACTGGTCGGGGCGGTAGATCTCGGCGGAGAGTTTCTCGACTGTGACCGGATGGGGCGGGTCGTATTTGTGATTGAGGAAGCCGGGGATCCGGAGGACCCGCGAGGAATCTGTAGCGGCCGGGTCTGCTCCGGTTTCGCGGACGAGGGCGCGCTGGATGCCTTCGGCCTGGTCTGGCTCGAAGCCTTCCGTCTTCCAGATGATCTGGTACTTTCCGGGCGAGCTGTGGACGACGTAGTTGGGCGTGGGGATGTCCGGTCGCTCGAGCAGTCGGTTGAGGGCTTCGGGGCCGCCGCTGTCGAGATCGAGGTAGATGTGGCGGACGGCGCCGATGTCCTCCTTGGTCCGGCCCGTCGCTTCGGGACGCAGGGCATTCATGGAGAGATAGACCTCGTAGCGCCGGGCGTTCATGAAGCGCAGCCAGCGCTGGAAGTCTTCGGCGGCGATCCGGTCGGCTGAAGTGATGCGCTGGACGACGCCCCCGTGTTGGCGGCTCACGAGGACAAGGGCCACTCGGTCGTTGGGGTCGAAGTTTTCGCGAATGTATGGCGCCGACGTCTCAGGCGGCTGAGTTTCGTTTGCTCCGGAGTTTTGGGTAACGGTCTCTTCGTTCATCGGTTTCTCCCATTCCGCCGGTAAAGGGTCTCCAATTGGTAGCGATCCTTATCCGGGTCATATCGCTTGATCTCGAGGACCTCCGAGACTTGACGCCTTCCCTTGCGGCGTTCGATGTGCAGAAGCAGGTGGATCGAGTCGGCGATGCTGCTTCGGACCGCCGTGTAGGGCAGCTCGACGCCGCTTTGAAGGACACAACTGGTGAAGCGCGAGACGGCCTGCTCGGCCGAGTTGGCGTGGATCGTGGAGAGCGTTCCGGAGTGGCCGGTGTTCAGCGCCTGGAGGAGATCGAAAGCTTCGCCGCCGCGCACCTCACCGAGGATGATGCGATCGGGGCGGTGACGGAGGGCCGCCCGCAGCAGATCCCGGATCGTGACGGCCGGCAGGCCCGGATGATCGCGTCGCGCCTCGAGGCGGACGAGGTTGGCCTTGTCGATCTGGATCTCGGCCGTGTCCTCGATGAGGATCAATCGGCATGTGCCGGGGATGAAGGCGGCCAGGGCGTTGAGGAGCGTCGTTTTTCCACTTGCCGTGCCTCCGCTGATCAGGATGTTCTTCTCGGCCTCGATCGCCTGCTGGAGCGTCTCGAGGACGCCGCGGGTCAGCGAGCCGATCCGGACGAGCTCTTCGGCCGTAAAGCGCTTGTTGTGGAACTTCCGAATCGTCAAGGTCGTGCCACCGACCGAACAGGGAGGGAAGACGGCGGCGACACGGGATCCGTCGGGAAGCCGGGAATCCAGGATCGGCTTTTCTTCGGAAATCTCGTCGTCCAGCGCGCGGGCGATGTTCCGGGCAGCGATTTGGAGGCTCTTCTCCGAGATTTCGACGCCCTTGACCGCTTCGACCAGGCCGTGTCGCTCTACGAAAACGCGCGACGGAGCGTTGATCATGATCTCGCTGACCTCCGGATCCCGGATCAGACTCTCGATGGGGCGCAGGAAGGGCAGGATCACGTCGAAGCTCATCCGATCCCTTCCCTTTCCAGCTGCTCGAAGTAGCTGATGTTTCGATCTCGGAAGTACGGCTTCAGGTAGCAGTACGAAGGCGGATGGGGATTGAAGCCGTCGTAGGCCAGGACGATGGACTGGGCGTTTCGAAGCTCGGCGAAGATCTTGGGCTCGAAGACGGCGTCCCGGACGACGCTGTAGCTCTTGCTCGCACTGACGCTCGATTTGTGGGACGTCGTCCGTCCCGTGAGCACGCTCACCCGGGCGTCCTGGCCGTGCTCGGAGAGGTTGTAGTGCAGCCGCAGTTGCTCTTCCTTCCCGCAGAGCTCGCTGGCCACCCGAGTGCTGAAGTCGTCGGAGAGCGCCAGGAAGATCTTGGTCCGGAAGGTCTGCAGCAGAGTCCGCCAGGATTCACCGGGCAGGGTCGATCGCAGGGAGCTGATGCTCTGGGTCGCGACGATGGGGATGCAGCGGGCCTGCCGGGAGAGGCTGAAGAATTTCTCGTCGCCTGTCGGATCGCTTTCTCCGACGGTGGCGAAGGAATGATACTCGTCGCACAGGAAGAGGACCTCTCGCCAGTACTTCTCCTGCTGCTGTTCCATCTTCGGGATTCGATCCAGGACGGCCCGCTGGAAATCCTGCTTGAGGAAGGTGCCGATGGCGCGGGCGAGGCCGGGGTTGGCCGAGACGTGGAAATTCAGGGCACAGACTCTGCCCTGCTCGATCAGCTCGGAGAAAGGCGGGAGGGGCTTGCCATACCTTCCGCCGCGGTTCTTCTCCGGGTCGTAGCATTCCTTCGGCGGACAGAAGGTGCGCTTGACGGCCGGGTTGTCGTCGAAAAGCGACAGGAAGACAGAGATCCCCTCGACGATCGAGGTCCGAAGCTTGGGCTCGATGCGCATCCAGTCGTGGTAGAACCAGCGCTCGACGGCTGCGAACTGATCCTGCTTGTCCACCCTGCCGACCCCGGTCGATCCGGCGGTCTCGGTTTGGATCTCGTACGAGATGCCACGGCGCTCGAGCCGATGGACGAGGTCCTCGGTCAGGACGGCCTTGAGCCGGTTCGTTTCCGGATCCATCTCGAAGGGGAGGTCTTCGAGATGCTCGTGATCGAGAAACGCATCCGGGTGGATCATCAAATAGGTCGTCTCGCGAAACAGGCGCCGCCCTTCCTCGATGCGCTTCTCCAAGAGATCGGGATTGATGGCGCATTCATAGACGTCGAAGAGGGTGACGTAGTCGTAGACGACCTTGTGGAGCAGGATGATGAACTTGACGAGGTTCGTGTAGGCCTGCTGCCAGAAGGGCTCCTTGCCCTTTCCGAAGAGGTTGTTCAAAAGCGACGCGATGCCGTAGGCCAGGGCGTAGGCTTCGAGATCGTTGTGCAGGGGGTTGTAGCGATACTCCGAGGCCAGGCTCATCTCGACGAAGTCTTCGGCCCGGCCATATCGAGTCAGGATCTCGTTCACCTTGTGGCAGAAGTCCCCTTTGACCTCGAGAACCAACCCACTGATTCGCCGCTCCGGATCACTCGCCTGATAGGCTAGAATCTGTTCGGCGAAGGGAACCATGCCGCAGCTCGTCTTACCCGTGCCCGTGGCGCCGAAGATCACGAGGCCGGTGAAGAGTCCGCGCCGGGGAATGGTCAGCCATTGGGGATGCTCGACGCGTACCGGTTTCTTGGGATGGTGGATCTCGCCGACGACCAGGTAGAGCTCGCCGCGTTCGGCCGGGTCGACATAGCGCGGAAGCCGTCCCCGAATCGCGCCGCCGTCTCTGCGAACGATGAAGATGTAGACCAGGGAGAGGACCGTCGAGGTCACGATGTAGGGAGAGGTGAACGAGAGGGCGACGTAGATGGTTTTGAAGGCTGAGAAGATGTGGGGCCTCTCCGCGCCGATGAGCTCGAGGACGGGGGCGTTCTTCGGGAATGGCAGCCAGTAACGAACCGCGACCACCGTCACCGCGGCGACGAGGAAGCTCACGAACGATTTACTCTCGCAGAGACTTCTCATGGTTTCGGGTGCTCGCGCTGTGCAGGCGGAGATGCCCGGCCAACCTTCCCGCAGACCGGCGCTTTGGGCCCGACGCCCGGAACCGAGTGGCTCGTTTGCCCGAAGATCCTCCGGAAGCGGAGTCCTGGATCCTGGCGGGAACCATCACCACTTTGATCTCTCCCATCGTGAGGTTGGCTATGCGGGGAATGTCCGCGATGGAACACCTCGGCCCGAGACGGAGGCTTCGGGCTCTTATCCTCTACTTATCAAGAGCTCAACCAGACCAAAGACCTCAAAGACCGGCTGAGATATTCCGGCACCGGCGGGGTTGAAAGGCAGCGCTGCGGTTGAGCAACAGGACGGCCAGGCCATCAGAATGTTCAATTCGCTCCGCTTCCAGGGTGCGATCAGAGCCGTCAGCACCGACGCACCTTCGGACCTGGGCCTGGCAATCGTAAATCCCACGGATGGGCCCGAGACCTCAGAAACGAAACGTCAAACCGGCCCCGACCAGAAGGTTGTGTTCCGTATGCATGACGACCGGCCCAGAACCCTGTACGATTCGGGCTCCATTGAAAAGAACAACGAGGTCGCCTGCCTCCACCCGAAATGACCAGTGTCGGGAACGCGGCATCTCGAAACCTACGCCTAAATCAATCACGGGAAATGTGTCCGAAGTGTTCCGATCTTGAAAGAATCGACCGCCGAAATGAATCAACCCGGACCGCGCGCGGAGGGAGAAAACGCTCCCCTCAAGCTGCAATGGGATCCGCAATCCGACGAGTGCGAGGCTCTGGCCGAAGTTCCCGGCGGGATTTTGGGGAAAGTAGTCGACTTCGGTGTCGAGTCTCAGGCGAGGTGAGATGCGCAGACCAAAGCGTCCGCCGATGCCCGCAGGCCCTTCGTGCATGGCGTCCAGCTTCAGTCCCAGAACTTGACCTCCCAGGTCGAACCTGGGTGACTTCGGCCCCCCCGACTGTCCGTAGACTGCTAAGGGGAAGACCAGCAGCAAGAGGAGGACGATCCGTGCCAATGCCTCGCGTGAAACTTGTCTCTGGGGCTCCTTGTTGTGCATACACCCAGCTCCGCAATTGCCATTCCATTTCGAGAATGTCCCCCCAGCCATTGAGAACTGGTTGTCTTCCGAGGCGAGGGCGAGTCATCACCGCAAGGAATGATGTCACGCGCCGCCAGCACTTCATGCGGTTACGATTGGCAGCGATCTGTCGTGGGGTGGGCGGGAGCGACCCTGGCCGAACCTTCGGGGGAGGAGAAAAGGTCTGGGCGTCCGAGACGCCCAATGACCGGGGTCGCTCCCGCCCACCCCACGACCCCGCCACTCGCCCAGAACCCATCCTTCCTGTCGCGCAAGTCCCGGAAAGGGAAAGGCTAAGCGTTATGGATAAGTGAAATGGGGGCGGAAAACAGGCCGGAAAACGCCATGCAGTCAGGTCTTCACTTTGGAGGCCCCAAGTTCCCCGACATTGTCTCTAGCATCGGCCCAAGAATCGGTAAGAGTGAACCAGAAGAAGGGTAGAGAATTCTGCCCGGAGTGGCAAGTGGCTTGGTCCTCTCGAGTCCCTCACTGCAAAGACTGCTTGCTCACCTTCCTGCTGAAAGAGCCGAAGCAAGCGGTTCACCTCTTCACCCTGAAACCTCCGTCTGGCTCTTCTGAGCCGGGTAATTTCCCCTCGAGTCAGTTGAGCGAATGCTTGCTTCCGGTAAAGACTCTCCAGGCGAAGGAACTCCAGCAGAGAAAGCGTCACCGGATCGGCCGGAGCTTCGCCTTCCGGCTGCAGGGATTTGAGAAGTCTCGAGAACTCTCGCCTGGCCCTGCCAAAGTTCCTTTCTGTCTCGGCCGCATAAACGACTCGGAAGCGGCGGATCTCGGAGAAGAGATACCGGTATCGGGAGAGAAAGGTGGAAAAACCACCCACCGAGTGATGAAGTCCCGCCTCCACGTAACAGAAGCAAGCCAAGGGGGGATCCTCAGGCAGAAGACAGAGGGGCAGCTTGTCGCTGAAATAGATCTCGGTTCGATCTTTGCCGCCATTCAGGTGATAGGTTCGTTTCGGTAATAGTGAGCGCCAGACACCCAGATCCGTGAAATAGCTAACCTTCTGCTCCTCCCGCACCAGAAAGGGCACATGCCGATTGGCCAGAACATAGTCCAGGCACATCAGTCGCCACCTGATTTGCCCTGGCGAGCGTCTCCGTCGGTTCCGATTGTCGGGATCGCCCATCGCCTCGTAGAAGGGGCGGGAGTAAAGGTGATGCACCTGGGTCTTGCCTAGATAGACCGTAGTGCGAAGGTGACGATTCTTTCGTCCCATGCGGATGAGGCGCATCACGGCGCTTCCCTGCGATGCGCCCGCAAACTCGATGAACTGACGGCTCACGAAATGGCCCCCGTGCCAGGCCACCAGGCTCAGAAAAGCGGCTTCACGCTCCGTATAGCCAAAAGCCTGCACCGCGTCGGTGTTCGGCTGCCAGGGCTGCGAATCCAAAACCGGGTCAGTAGCGTTCACGTCTTCACCTTCTATCCATAGAGAGCCCGTTCTGAAGCCGAAACTCAAAAGTCCTTCGGGATCTCCTCCCTGATTTTGAGTTCTCGGTTCCTGAACGGCTCTATTACTAGTGCAGGTCCACCGGAGATGTATTGGTGGACTCTCTGGAAGGCCGGCAGGTTTCGCAAGAGAGGAAGTGACAGTGTGATGGATACCGGACAATGCCGACGGTCTCTTGAAGCCGTGAGGTTCCCTTGGTTTTGTTGGGATACCGGGATCGGCATGGGTCTGCGGAGTTACGCGTGAATGGCTGACGAGGACGTTCTCACGTATGAGGAGGCTGCTCGGTTACTGCGCGTCTCGGAGCGGACGCTTGAACGTTGGGTCGCAGAGAATCAGGTGCCGTACGTGCGGCTACCGAAGCGAGGTTCGTGGGCAAGCGTCCGGTTTCTTCGTTCTCATTTGGTCCGGTGGCTTGAGAAGCGTTCTGAGAAGCCGGTAGGATGGCGTGGTCGCATGTCACCTCCTGGAAAGGAGGACCAATGACCAAAACGAAAGGAGTCTACCTGCGCAACGGCATCGCCTACATCAGGCTTGAAGATGAACAGGGCCGCGACGTGCGGGAAAGCACTGGCCAGGGCAGCGTTCGAGCAGCGGCAAAGATCCTCGCCAAACGGAAGACGGACGTGGCACTCGGCAAGCATTTCCGCACGAGGCGATTTGCCCGCGTCCGCTTCTCTACGCTCCGTGCGGAGTGGTGGGAGCACCACGGGCAGAAGACTCGAAGCAGCTTCTCTTACTTGTTGCCGCGGATCGATGCGGCGTTCGGGGGAAAGAAGGCGCGTTCGATTACGAGTGATGACGTCCAGTCGTTCCTCGACGGGCTGTCCGAGGCGCTTTCAGCCTCCTCGGTGAACCATCACCGGACGATTCTGAACAGCATCTTCAACTGGGCCATCAGGCGGGACAAGTATGACGAGAACCCCGTCAGAGGTGTGCCCCAGTTCCAGGAACCGCCGGGCCGAAACCGGATCCCGAGCCGGGACGAGTTCCAACGACTCCTGGCCACTGCCAAGGCGACCGACCTCGAGGTGTATGTGTTTCTCATCGTCGCCACGACGACGACCCTGCGGAAGGGCGAGATCCTCCAGCGACAATGGAGCGAGGTTGTCCTCGACAGCACGCCGCACGTGAGGATCCCAAAGACGAAGAACGGGAGGTCAAAGACCGTACCGTTGCCGGGCGTGGCCGTGGAGGCGTTGAAGCTCCTGCCGAGCTACAACAGGCGCGACTACCTCTTCCCGAGCACGCCCACCGGACGGCACCCGAACCCACGGACGCCGCACGTCTGGGACCTCGGGCCCCGCTTCCGCGACGTTCGCAAAGCGGCCGGGGTCGAAGGACTCCGCATCCATGACCTCCGGCACGCCGGCCCGAGCATCCTCCTCGAGCTCGGCATCGCGGACAGCATCGTCCGCAAGGTGACGGGGCACCGGAGCCGCGAACTCGAACGCTACCAACACCTCAGCCCGGAACTCCGCAAACAGACCGTGGAACTCATCGCGCAAGCTTTGATTGGCACACCTACCGGCACACCAAGGAACACAGAAGAAGAGGAGGTCGCATGACTCCTGGAAGGCATGCATTCTCAGCGAGTTATGGCGGGGCCGACGAGACTCGAACTCGCGACCTCCGGCGTGACAGGCCGGCGTTCTAACCAAACTGAACTACGACCCCGCTCGGTCGGAAAGCGCGATTATAGTCTAAAGCCAATTCGGGGAGCAAATGTCTCGAGCCTCTGCACACGAGCAGACAGCGAAGAGCACCCCGCTTTGCGGCGCTTTTCCACGCACGCAGACGGCTGGCCCCGGCTTCAACATTTCGAAGTCTGTCGCGTCAACTCGATCCGCTCAGCGTACTCGGAGAAAATAGGACAGGTCGACAAATACCGACCTCGCGAGTCCCCCCCGGAGATGGGTCCCCCCTCTTTCTGCTGGTCGTCAACGGAGATCCGTCAGGACGCTTCGACGAGCACTCTCGAGACTCGACGCTGAGTCCGCAGAGTATCGTTCAGCCTCTGACGTATCGCCGTGTGGTCGACATCCGCCAACTGACACCAATACGGGAATCCGTCATCATCACTGCGGATCCACTCAATCGCCTTCTTCTTTAGCTGACCGTAATCCTTCCTGGAGGTCTCTTTGACGAGCCCCAAGTCGATTGCAGCTTCGTGCCAAGCTTGCTTCAGGATGGCGACTGCGAGGTTTCGTTCGGAGCGGAAGTCGGGTTGGTACCGTTTCACAATTGAAGAGCCACTTGAGAAACCCTTGAAAGCCACCGCGGTATCATAGCACAGGGTCTCCGAAAGCCGAAGGGAAAATTTCAATGCGGGAGCACACTTACACGAGTCTCCCGAAGAAGCCGTTCGCCGCACGGTTCGCCCTCTCCTCGATAGGCTCGGAGCGAGCGCGGCCAAGACTGCGTCTGGCTCGCGTCCCCTTTAATAAACCCCAAGACATTAGGAGAAAAGCAAGTCCATAACCTTGCAATCCACAACAGATGCTCTCAGGCACCCCACCTTGTCGGCCCACAGATCAGCCCTTCGACCGGGCCGGATCTGCCCACCCTCCAGGTTTGACTCTCCGGGAACCGGAAACTATGCTCTCATCATGCCCGAGGGACTTTCCCTTTCCGAAGCGCATCGCCGACCCTTCCGTGAGGGAGAACCTATCTTCATTATCGAGCCCGAAGGACAGAAGCACTTCCTCAAGCTGCGAAGCGGACATAAGTTCCACCATGTACGCACCGGACACCTGAATCATGACCGAATCATCGGACAGCCTCCGGGAGCGTTGATCCTGAGCGAGACGGGCCAGGGGGTCGTGTGCATCCGTCCAACCCTTGAAGAATACATCTTCAAAGGGCTGAAACGGAGGACCTCGATCATCCATCCGAAGGACCTGGCCACCCTCGTCGTTCGGGGTGATCTCTTTCCCGGGGCCCGTGTCCTCGAAGCCGGGATCGGTTCGGGATCCGCATCGATCTTCCTGCTGCGCAACATCGCTCCCGACGGTCAGTTGATCTCCTATGAACGCCGGCCTGAATTCATTGAGAATGCCGTCGCCAACATTGCCGATTTCCACTCGTTGTACGGCCATCCGGGGACCGAGCATCGGATCGTGGAGGGAGACATTTACGACTCGATCGACGCCCGCGATCTCGATCTCATCCTGCTCGACGTTCCGGAACCGTTCCGATGCGTCGACGCCACTTGGGAGGCGCTCCGACCCGGCGGAACACTCCTGTCGTGGCTGCCCACCGTGACGCAGGTTTATGGCCTCGTCCGTCAACTCCAGGAGAACCCACTTTGGTCCGGTATCGAGACGCGGGAGACGCTCGAGCGCAGCTGGGAGGTCGCCGAGAACGCTATGCGACCCTACCATCGCATGGTGGGACACACCGGATTTCTCATCCGAGCCCGTAAGCTCGCGCGGGTGAGCGAACTCTGAGATTTGCGATTGGGAGACTGGCGATAATCCGAAATCTACTATCTGAAGTGTGTCAGGGGTAGAGGCGTTCGATGATCCAGCCGTCCTCTTCCTTGTCCTTCCGACGATAGACGAAACGATCGTGCAGACGGTTCTCACGCCCCTGCCAGAACTCAATCCGGTCGGGCCGGACTCGATAGCCGCCCCAGTTGTCCGGCATCGGAACATCCTGATCCGCGAGTCGCGTCTCCGCCTCGGCCAGGCGCTTCTCGAGGACCTGGCGTGACGGAACCACCCGGCTCTGATGAGAGATGAGGGCCGCCAGACGGCTGCCTCGCGGCCGGGAATTGAAGTAGGTTCGGGCCATCTCGGAATCGACCGCCTCCGCCTGCCCTTCAATGCGAACCTGGCGGCTGAACTGCGCCCAGTAGAAAGCGAGCGCCGCCCGCGGATTTTCGGTCAGATTCATGCCTTTGGCGCTGAGCGTATCCGTGAAAAAGACGAATCCCCTCTCATCGAAGAGCTTGAGCAGCACATACCTCGCCGACGGCCGTGCGAGCGCGTCCGCCGTCGCCAACACCATGGCATTCGCATCCGCGATCTGCTGTCTGGCCGCTTCCTCGAACCAATGCCGGAACTGCTCGATCGGATCCGGATGGAGGTCCTTTCGAGACAGGGGACTCCCCTCATACTGTCGTCGCAGATCGGCGTTGAAGTGCATTGCCCTATGGTAGTACACGCCGGCCGGCGCCGCCGCCGGCGGATTCGAGCTGGGAGATTACCGGCGAATGGGGCAATCAGGCGCTCACATCTTCTACACGCTGTGCATGCAGATCGACAGCGGCGGTCGGGGAACTGGAGCGCCAGAGCCGTCGGGCTCCCTCGGCCAGGTCATCCATCAGGGTGTAGTAGGTAGGCAAAACTACCAGAGTGAGGACGGTCGAGGCGATCAATCCGCCCATCAGCGTCCGAGCCATCGGGAAGTAGCGTAATTCAAACAGTGAACTGTCCCCAACCGCCAGCGGCGTCAAACCGACCACGGTAGTCGCCGCCGTCATCAGGATGGGACGAAACCGCTCCCGGCAACCCGATAAGATCGCCTCGGCTCGAGACAGCCCTGCCCTTCGCAAGTTATTGATGTGATCGATCAGGACGATGCCGTTGTTGACGACGATGCCGATGAGAATCAGAATGCCGATCTGCGCCATGATGTTGAACGGCGTTCCAGTGATAAGCAGAAACCAGGCAACACCGACGAAGGCGAACAGGAGCGAGATCATGATCGAGAACGGATGTGCCAGGGACTCGAAGAGCGAGGCCATTACGAAGTAGACCATGAACAGCGCAAGCAGAATGTTGAACATGAACTCCTGGTCCTCTTTGCCCGAACGCAGGGTCCAGAAACCGAAACTCCAGCTGTAACCGTCTGGAAACTCCATGTTGTCCAGCGTCTCCTTCACGAGTTGCTTGCCGCCTTCCTCCTGATCGCCTGAATAGTTGCACCACATATCGGTGTACGTCCTGCGATCCTCCCGCTGAATGACGCCCGGGGTCCTCACGACTCGGAGTTCGGCAACCTGGGACAGGAGAATCTGTTCACCGTTGGGTCCGCCTCCAACGACCATGGATTCCAGATCCTGCAGATTCTCCCGGTCATCGGGTTGGAGCTTGACCCAGATGTTGACTTCACCATCGGCCGTCTGGAATCCCCGGATCTCCCGTCCTCGCAGGACGATCCCGAGCATGTTGGACACGGATTGCGGCGACACATCGTAGTGCCGCGCCAACTGGCGATCCAGCACGAGCTGGACCTCCTGCTGCCCGCTGTCGAGCGCCGTGTGAATTTCGGCAAACTGGGAGGTCTGCTTCAGTCGGCGGCGGGCCTCTCGAGCCAGATCCATGAGTTTACTCGGATCCTCTCCATAGAGACTGACGCCGATCCAGTTTCGGTTTTGCCCGCCTTCCTGACCGCCGAGACGGATCTGGGCTCCCGGAATCACGGGCAGACCCTCGGAGATCTTCCGCCGAATCTCTTTGAGGTCCTCGAGTCGAATATTCTCTTCGTCAAAGTAGATACGAGTCCCCGCCTCATTGTTGGAGTAGTAGCTGTAGACGTCCTTGATATTGAATGCCTGCCGGTTCCGTTGGAGATAGGCTTCGACTGGATTCACGAAGTCCTGTTCGATCTTGGCATAATGGTAGTTCTCCGTGAACTCGTACTGGATCTGCAAATCCGTCATTTCCTCGGCGTCGTACGAGTTGTCGGGAAGCTGCATCAGGACGTAAAAGGAGACCGCCACGACCAGGGGGACCACAACCAGACCGATCAGATAGCGGTGACTGAGAGTCCAAGTCATCACGCGGAGATACCGCTCGACGACACTTCGCTGGGAATCGGGTCCCCTGCCGCCTCGCCTCGAGTCCCACCAGACGGCCAACCGGCGCAACCGGCGAGCCGCCCAGTCCTCCTGCCGCACCGACCGACCACTCAGGACCTTGCCGGCGCCCATCGGGATCAGCGTGAGTGAGATGAACAGCGAGCAGAACAGCGTGATCATGATCGCCACGCCTGTCTGAGCCAGGAAAATGGTCAGGTTCGTTTCCTGGCCAAAGACCAGCGGCACGAAGATGATGACTGACGTAAGGGTGGCCGCCACGACCGCTCGGATCACCTCCTGCGTTCCGGTGCAGGAAGCGGTGACCCGGTCATCACCCTTTTCCAGCCTTTGGAAGATCGATTCTAGGACGACCACGGCATTGTCGACGAGCATGCCGGTCGCCAGCATGAGCCCCATCATGGACAGCACGTTCAGGTTGTAGCCGAGGAGGTAGAGAAACCCAATGGCGGAGATGACCGAGAAGGGGATGGCCAGTCCGATCAGCAGGGTGGCACCGATCCGGCGGAGGAACAGGAACAGGACCACCACCGCGAGTCCGGCCCCCACGAGGCCGGCATTCAGGAGGCCGGAAAGCGACTTCGTGATCTCATGCCCGGCATTGTGCCAGACCAGGACCTCGATGCCCTCCAGGACCGGATCGTCGTTGAGTTCCTCGATCCGGGCCATCACCCGTTCCACCGTATCGACCGTATTGGCATCGGATCCCTTGCGGATCTGGAGAGCGATGGCGAACTCCCCGTTCAGGTGACGTCCCATCGAAGGGTCCGGCTCGCGAAGAATCACCGTTGCGATATCGCCCAGCGTCAGCCCGCGATCATTGACCGGAAAGGCCCGCAACTGGTCGAGCGACGCAACCGCACCCTTGCTGAGAACGCGGTAACGGTTGTCCGAGTCATCGAGCTTGCCCAACGTCAGATTGAGGTTTGCGCTGTCGAGCCGACGAAACAGCGCGTTGACGTCGATGGAATAGCGCTTGATGGCGTCGAGCTTGAGGAAGATGTCCACCTCCCGCGGATCGACGCCGCCGATTTCTACCTCGGCCACGCCGGGCACACTTTCCAGTGGCTTCTTGAGGCGGTTTTCGAGAAGATCGTACGCACCCCGCAGGTCCTGATGAGAGGCGATGCGACCCTCGATGATCGGAATATCATTCGTATTGAAATTCTGGACCAGAATGCGGTCCACATCGACGGGCAGGTCCACTCGTGCCCGCTCCACGAGCTCCCGGGCTTCCGATCGCAGAATGTCCACGTCCTTATCCCAGGGAAAGGTCATCTGGACCACCGCTTGATCGGCGTTGGACCAGGAGGTGATGCGCTCGACGTAGGGGAGTGTGGCGAGCGCCTCCTCGAGGGGTCGGGTGATCACTTCCTGGATCTGTTCGGGTGTGGAGTTCGGATAGGGAACCACCACGACGATTTCGGGCGCATTGATGCTTGGAAACAATACCAGGGGAATCTTGAAGATCGAGACGACCCCCAGCAGGAGGAATGAAACCAGCACCATGCAGATGGTGACCGGGTAACGAATCGAGAACTCCGAAAGGCGAAAGGCGCGTCCCGATTCCTGCTCGCTCCGAGGCTTGGATTCCACCATGGCTTACTCTCCCAGGGACGGCTGAAGCCCGTCAGGCAGTCCGGATGAAATCGGTTCGTCGGCGGAAGGCTCGCGGAGAGGATCGGCCGCGTAGACCTTCCGGTCGATCAGATCGTAGACGACCGGGATGAAAACCAGTGTCAGGACGGTCGAGAAGATCAGCCCGCCCATCACCGTGATTGCCATGGGAGCCCGGACTTCTGCTCCTTCTCCCCAGCCGAGCGCCATCGGAACGAGCCCCAGAACCGTGGTCAGGGTCGTCATGACGATCGGACGAAGGCGAACCTTCCCCGCCTCCAGCAGTGCCTTCCGCCGCGGGACCCCTTCGGCCCGCAACTGGTTCGTGTAGTCGATCAGGACGATGGCGTTGTTGACCACGATCCCGGCCAGGATGATCACGCCGAGGAAGACCATCACGCTGACGGTCGTTCCGGTGATCCAGAGCGAAAAAACGACCCCGATGACGGCCAACGGCACACAGAACATGATTACGAAGGGATGGATAAGCGACTCGAACTGGGACGCCATCACGAGATAGACGAGAAAAACGGCCAGAGCGAAGGCGAAGATGAGACTCCAGTAGCTGGCTTCGAGCTCTTCGTTCTGACCGGCCAGCGCCACGAGCGTGTTGGCCGGAACTTGGCTACGCAGCGCGCTAAGCCTCTCACGAATCTCGGCAGAAACCGAACTCAGATCGCGGCCGCTCAGATTGGCCGATACGATGGCCGCGCGCTGGCTTCGAATGCGCCGGATTTCACTGGGTCCACGGCCCAGGCGAACATCGGCGATCGAGTCCAAACGGATGGGCACGATGTTGGCCGGTTGGGCCTGCGCCCCATTCGCTTCTCCTTCGGAGCGATCCGAGAAGCGGCCTGCGGTCATTGAGCTCAGGTTCACGGTGAGGCTCTTCAGGTCCTGCACCGTTCTACGATCGTCCTCTCCCGCTCTGACGAGCATGTCGATCTGCTTGTCGTCTTCCCGAAAGCGGCTCGCAACGTCGCCGCGGATTTTGTTGCGCAGAATTCCGGCAATCTCATTCTCTTCGAGACCCAGCCTGGCGAGGCGCTGGCGATCGAAGATGACATGGATCTCCGGATCTCCGAGTTCGGTGGTCGTCTTCACGTCGCTCAGGTCCGGAATCGACTCCAGTTCGCCCATCACTTTGTCGGCCACGTCACGGAGGTTATCGAGGTTGTAGGAGTAGATCTCGATTTCTATCGGGGTACGGAAACTGAACAGCGTCGGTCGCTCGAACTTGTACGTCACCTCGGGTTGGCGGTGGAGTTCCTGACGGATCCTCTCGATGACACCGGCCTCGGCGACCTGGTCCCGCTTGGCCTTCATCACCACGTAGAGCTGTGCCTCGTTCTCCCGGGCCGAATTCCGGGCAAACTGGTTCTCCGTGCTGCCACCCACGCTCGAGAAGACCGTGGCCACCTCCGGATATCCGGAGACCTTCTCCTCGATCGCGTTGACGACCCGATCCGTGTGGGCCAGAGGGCGACCCTCCGGCAGTTTGATTTCGAAAGCGAACTCTCCCTGGGTCAGCGGTGGAATCAGCTCCGCGCCGAGATAACGCGCCATGCCGACGGCCGCCACGCCCAGGATGACGGCAAAGGCGAAGACAAGGGCCTTGTTGGCCAAAGCCCAGGCCAGGACGACCGGATAGGTCTCCGTCAGGCGTCCGAATCCGCGGTCGAAGAGATTGAGGGCCGGAGCGATGATCCGGTTGACGCCCCGTCCGAAAGTGCGGAGCAGGGTGCGCAGATCGGTCAGGAGAACCATGGTGATGTCGACGAATAGAAACCGCACGAGGCTCGCTAACCACGCCTGGATCTTCCGGAGGCTCCTTCGAAGGCGTCCGGCCGGAAGCGGAGGATCAGTGGCAATCGCGGCGATGGCCGGCTCGAGAGGTGAGCGTCGAGTGGTCCGCGCGAGAATCATGGGGATGAACAGCAAAGCGACCAGCAGTGAGGCCAGCAAGGCATACGTGATGGTCAGAGCCTGGTCTTTGAACAACTGTCCCGCGATGCCCTCGACGAAAATCAGAGGCAGGAAGACCGCCACGGTGGTCAGCGTGGAAGCGGTCACGGCCCGACTGACTTCGACCGTGCCCTGGTAAACGGCCTCGGCCACCTGTACGCCCCGCTTTCTATGGCGGTCGATCGCTTCGAGAACGACGATCGAGTTGTCAACGAGCATACCGACCCCAAGGGCGACACCGCCGAGTGACATGATGTTCAGCGTGATATCGGTCTGGTACATCAGGGCAAAAGTCGCCATGATCGAGATCGGAATCGAGAAACCGATCGTGAGCGTGCTTCGCAGGTCTCTGAGAAAGACGAAGAGGACCAGAGTCGCCAGCAAACCTCCCAGGACCGCCGCCGAAAGTACGTTGGAGACGGCATTCTCTATGAAGTCGGCCTGATTCGAGACGATCTCGTAATCGACGCCTTCCGGGAAACGCTTGTTCTGTTTGAGACTGTCGAGCTGACGAATCACGGCGCGGGCGACGGTGACCGTGTTGGCGTCGCCTTCCTTATAGACCCCCATCTCGACACTTTCTTTGCCGCCCAGGCGGGCGATGATCTCCCGATCTTTGGTGCCTCTCCAGACGCTCGCGACGTCCCCCAGAACGATGCGCCGGCCCTGATCTTCGCGGACCACGATCCTGCGGATCTCGTCGACCGTCCGAAACTCGTTCAGCATCCTCACGAGATAGTTGGCGTCCGCGTCATAGAGGCTTCCAGTCGCCTGGTTCAGATTCTCCTGGCGCAGCACTTCGGTCACCTGAGTAATAGGTATACCCAGCTCGGCCAGCCGCTTTTCATCGACCTCGATCCGGATCTGTTCCTCCAGCCCCCCGATGACCTTGACGGCGGCAACCCCGTCGGTGGCTTCCAGATACTTCTTGAGTTCCTTCTCCGCGAGATAGCGCATCGAGCTGAGGTTGGCGTCTCCGAAGATGCGGATCCGCATGATCGGATCGTAGGAGGGATCGAAACGGAGGATGACCGGCTTCTCGGCGTCCCGCGGGAGGTTGACGAAATCCAGCTTCTCGCGAACCTCCAGGCTGGCGATGTCCATCTTCGTATCCCACCCAAACTCCATTACGACCTCGGACTGGCCCGAGCGCGAGACCGATGTCATTTTGGTCAGACCCGGCACGACACCGACCGCTTCCTCGATCGGCTGGGTGATCAGCGCCTCGATCTCTTCGGGCGCCGCGTCCTCGTAATCGGTCTGGATCGTCAACGACGGGTAGGAGATGTCCGGAAGCAAATTCAGGGCAAGGCGGTCCAGCGAAACCAGCCCAAACAGCATGACCGCAACGACGAACATTGCCACAGTGACGGGTCGTTGGATCGCGGTTTTGATGACACTCATAGTGGGCTCCAGGGGACTGAAGAACATACGCGCGATGTTTCGGGCGGCACAGCGGTCAACCGTTGCGAATCAGACAGATTTTTCGACCAGTCGGATCTTGCTGCCTTCTTTCAGGCCACCCTGGCCGGCAACCACCACGGGATCCCCTGCCGTGACACCGTCGACGATTTCCACGTCTCCGCCGTTCTGGTAGCCAACCTCGACCTTGATCCGGCTGACCGCGTCGTCATGCGCGACGAAGACAAAGGACTCACCGTCTTCTTCCACAAGGGCCCGTTTGGGGATGAGCACGCTCCCTTCACGGGTATCGGTCTGGATCTCCACGCGGACGAAAGCCCCGGGCTTGAACAGTCGGTCCCCATGCACCAGCTCCACGGTTACCTTGACGGTACCCGTCGACTGGTCCACCACCGGACTGATCCGTGCGACTCTCCCGTGCAGTCCTGTATCCGTTTCGATTCCGGAGAAGACCGTCGCCGGCTGTCCAGACTTGATCAGGGCCGCATCCTTCTCCGACAGGAAGACGTCCGCCTGCAGTGGAGAAAAATCGGCCAGCGTGAAGAGCGTGTCCATGTTTCGCACGGTCTGCCCGAGATCGATGCTGCGGTGGGTGATGAAACCGGCGAACGGTGCTTCGATGCGGGTCCTGGAGATCTCGAGCTCAATCCGGCTGATCTCGGCCTCCAACTCGTCGACGCGATGCATCAGCTCTCGGGTCGAAGAGGAGGAGGCGCGCATATCGTGCTCCACTTCGTCGAGTCGATACTTCGCCTGGTTCACTTCGCGTTCACTGACGAGACTCTCCTCGAAGAGCTTCCGGTAGCGTGCATAGTCTTCCCGGGCGTTCTCGACCTGAACGTCCGTCTTGTCCTGCATGATGCCGGCCTTTTCGAGTTGGAGTTTGGCCTGCGCCAGCTTCTGGCGGGCGGACTGAAGCTCGATCATCGGTTGGGAGTCATCCAGCCGGCACAACAGCTGTCCTTTTTCGACATAGGCGCCTTCTTCGGCCAGAAGTTTTCTGACCACTCCCTCGGTCCGGGCGGCGATGGCAACCTGGCGTATGGCCTTCAGATTGGCCGTCGAATTGATGGCCGCCGAGATCTCTCCTGTCCGAGCCAACGCCACCTCCACGGGTACGGTGGCATCCTTGTCCTGCTTGGAAGCCGCGCTCTCCTTGCTCGAGTCCGCCTGGGTGGCCGTGCCGCTGCCGGTGATCACCGGCGTCAGGAAATAGGCTGCCGCAGCGAAGACAATGACGAAGACCAGAAATCCGTACGTCTTTGTTCTGACACTCATATTCTTCTCCGAATGAATCGAGCCGAGGATCGAAAGCAACTCCGTGCTGTGTTCCAGCACCTCTCAAACGTGTTGGAACGCAATCCATTAACAAAAAGTTCGGCCATCGCCGATGAATGGGTGTTGAACGTTCGAAACTCGACAGCGGAGCAGGGGGCCGGCAAACGGTTTGGGATGTCGGAGGCTCGTCGCCTCCGGAAGGAACCGTGCCATTCAGAGCGCCTCCCGTCCTCTGCGCTCCCTTCATGTCGAGCCGTGGCCGAACCCGCTTTTTCCTTGAAAGATCGATGCTTACGTGTCATATCTAGGGATCGGCACAGCAGTGACGATCGAGGATGGATCCCCAATGGTGGAGAGACCATGGAGAGGTTGACCCAACGCCAGATTCCGCGGCTTTCCCGGCTCGCGGAAGTGAAGAGGATCTTTAATATCCTCAACCTCGTCTCCGAGAACCACCTTGTTCCCTGCATCTTGGTCACGAGCTCACGCCGCGGCGAGGGCAAGACCACGACGACTGCCTTGCTCGCGGCAGGGGCCGCACAACTGTCTCACCGGCGCGTGCTGGCCGTCGATCTCAATTGGCACCAGCCTGCCCTGCATTCCTGCTTCGGTCTCGAACGATCATTCGCGATCGATGAGTTCCGCCAAGACCCGACGATCGGCTCGCAGATTCGTCCGACTTCCATCGAGGGGCTTGATCTTCTTCCCGCTCCGCCTCCGCTGGAGGAGAATCACAGCGCATCGCTCGACGCTCTCGATCTCGGTCTGACGATCCTCGAGCAGGCAAAGGCGAACTACGATTGGGTGTTCGTCGACTCCAACGCGATCATTCCGCCGAATCGACGCATGATCGATCCAGTCATCGTCTCTCAGGCAACCTCAGGAGTCGTCCTGGTCGTGCTCGCCGGCATCACCCCGAGACAGGACGTCAAACGCACGCTGACGAGCCTCGAAACTGCCGGCGCCAACATGATGGGGACCTTCGTCAACCAGTGGAGAAATCCTCTCTACTCCGTCTGAGAACCGACATGTCATTTCATCTGCGCCGCTACTGGAACGGGATCAACAAGAGGGCGAGCTGGCTGTGGGTGGTCTTCTTCCCTCCCTTGATCTACCTCGCCTTCGTTCTGGCGAACCCACATTCAGTCATCGTCGTCCGAACGGTCGAGATCGACCCGGAGTCTCCCGTCACCCGCGCACCCGGCGCGATCTCGGCGATTCCTGTCCGCCGGCTTGTCGAACAGAGAGACCTGTTCGAGGATGAGCAGACCTACTGGACATTGAAGTCCCGCCTGGAGCAGGAATTCCCCAAGGCTTTCGTCGCGGGCATCCCTCTTTGGTCTTTGCTGCATGACGACCTGGCCATGCAGTTCGCCGAAGGTAACCGGCTGGAGGTTCGCTATCGCGGGTCCCATCAGCGTCTGGGGGAGTTCCTCGTCGACTTTTTTGCACAGCGATTGCTGGCGCGCACGCGGGAAGGACGTCTGGTTGCGGCCAACGAGTCGGCCGGCCGCCTGGAGGATGCCAACATCCGGATCGATGCGGCTCCCGCCGAAATCACAGGGGACATCCTGATTACCCGACAGAGAACCCTGACGGGTCACGGTGGGACCGTGGCAGTGCTTTTTCTGGTTTCTCTCGGCGTGACGATTCTGGTTCTGGGCGCACTCGAATGGGCTGACCCGTCTTTCAAGTCGGAACGGCAAGTCGCCCGCTACCTGGGCATTCCCGTGCTCGGTTCCCTTCCGGATCTGGCCAAGGTCCTGGATCAGCTCGACCGGCCCTGAGTGCTTTTCCCGGTTTCAGCCCTCACAGCGGAGTGAAGCGTACTTGCCCGGAATCACATAGGGCTCACCCATCCCGCCTCCCGGCGTCGGTTTTCGGGCGGCCTTCAGTACTTTGAAACGCTCCATCAATTCGCGGGACTTTGCATCCCTGCCGAGAGCCTTCAGAGCCCGGGCTTCGTTGTAGAGCGCCGTCGGATTCTCCGCATCCAGCTGAAGTGCCTGTTCGAAATACTCCACTGCCTGACCGAGACTCCCGCGATGAAACTCGATCAGCCCGAGTTGACAGAAGCTGTCGGCGTCGGCGGGATCGATCTCCAGGACCGTCCGAAAACGGGCGGCTGCCTGCGCTTCCTCTCCCTCGCGCAGCAACAACATACCGTAGAGGTACTCGAAGTAAGGATCCTGCCCGGGCTTCACATCGACTTTCTCGAGTTCGCGACGGGCATCGATCAGCTCTCCGGCATGCAGCCGAGCACTGATGAGGTTGAGACGTAAAAGCCGACAGTCCGGATCGGCCTGAACGGCCTGAGCGAACAATCCGGCAGCCTGCACGAAATCGAAGACCTCGGCACGATGGCAACCGGCCAGATTCAATTCCGTCGCTTCCCTGCTGGAGCAGGTGGTCGACAGGATCAGCAAGAGCCCGAAAAGGATGGTCATCTTAGTTCATTCACACCCGCCGCCCTCGGTCGGACAGCGCGCACCAGACTAACAGGAGGGCGGAGCGGGGAGCAAGACGGAGACGGGCTGCTGACAGACAGCAACGGGCTGCAGTGCTGACACCCGACCCTCGCGTGGGCCTTGACGGACCCGGACACTTGCGTGAAGCCGCGAATCCTTGGGTTAAATCACCCATCAAGTTATCCCGTGACCAGCTTGAACCTCCCGATAATCCAGTCGGGCCGGTCGCATCGGGACGTTTCTGCGTCATGGCACGTAAAGTGCAACCCGGCACGGGGGAAAAACCCGCAGGTGTGCAGTCGTCTATCTGCATGAAGGTTGACGGGTTGCCTGCACCGAAAGGGGCAGCGAGAACGGGAAGAAACATGACTCAGCAACAGAGCGCGATTCACGAGATCTGCCGCAAACATGGAAACGACCGTTCCCGGATGCTGGACGTCGTACGGGAGATACAGCAGCAGTTCGGGGGCGTCTCAAGCGGGGCGATGGACCTGGTTGCCCGACAGCTGGGAACGGACCGGGTGGAGGTCGAGAGTGTCGTCTCCTTCTATGCATTCCTGAGCGACCAGCCGGGCGGCCGAGTGGTGATCCGGCTCTGCAACGACGTCATCGACGAGATGCAAGGCGCCGAGAAGGTGGCCCGGGTGTTCGAAGAGCAGCTCGGGATCCGGCGGGGCGAGACCACTCCCGACGGCTCGGTCACGCTCATGGAGACAGCCTGCATCGGGATGTCGGATCAGGCCCCGGCCGCCCTGGTCAACGATGTCCCGATCACTCACCTTTCCACCGATTCGGCACGTGAGATCGTGGCGGAGCTCAAGCAGGGGAAGCCCCCGGGCCGTCTCGTCAAACAGCTCGGAGACGGCAACAATGCCCATGATCTGGTCGGGGCGATGGTGGAGAACAATCTCCGGCTCCCCGGCCCCGTCCTCTTTGCGGACTTCGAGGCGGGCGCTGCGTTGCGGAAGGCTCTGGCGATGACGCCTGCCGAGGTCATTCGCAACGTCAAGACGGCGCGTCTTCGGGGCCGGGGTGGCGCCGGTTTCCCGACCGGCATGAAATGGGAGTTCACTCGCAGTGCCAAAGGGGATCGGCGATTCCTCATTTGCAACGCCGATGAAGGTGAGCCGGGAACATTCAAGGACCGGGTGATCCTGACCGAACGCCCCGGGCTGCTCCTCGAGGGGATGACGATCGGCGGCTATGCGATCGGTGCCGAGGAAGGGATCCTGTACCTGCGGGCCGAATATGCCTACCTGCGGGAATTCCTGGAAGCGGAGCTGGCAGAACGCCGGCGGGCAGGCCTGCTGGGACCGCGGATTTGCGGTCGTGAAGACTTCAGCTTCGACATCCGGATTCAGATGGGAGCCGGCGCCTATATCTGTGGAGAGGAGACGGCGTTGATCAGTTCGTGCGAAGGTCTGCGCGGCGACCCGAAGAATCGCCCTCCATTCCCGGCACAGCGGGGCTACCTCGGGTTCCCCACTTCGGTGAACAACGTCGAGACTCTTTGTTGCGTCGCGAGAATTATCGAGCATGGATCGGCATGGTTTTCCGAAATGGGTTCGCATGGCTCGTCGGGCACGAAACTTCTCAGCATTTCGGGAGACTGCAAGCGTCCGGGGGTCTACGAGATTCCCTTCGGTACTTCACTTCGGGAGGTGCTGAAGCTGGCCGGAGCCGGAGATGTTCAGGCCGTCCAGGTTGGCGGTCCGAGCGGCCAGATGGTCGGCCCCGAGGCATTCGATCGGACGATCTGCTATGACGACCTGGCGACGGGCGGGTCGGTCATGGTCTTTGGTTCAGAGAGTGATCTGCTGGAAATAGTCGATTCCTTCCTCGAGTTCTTCATTGACGAGAGTTGTGGTTACTGCACTCCATGTCGGGTGGGCAATGTCCTGATGAAGCAATGTCTCGACAAGATCCGCTCCGGCAAAGCGACCTCGGCCGATCTCGACTACCTCGAGAACTTGGCCGAGACAGTGAAGCGCACGAGTCGCTGCGGGTTGGGCCAGACCTCGCCGAACCCGGTGTTGAGTACACTTCTGCATATGCGAACCATCTATGAGGCGGTCCTGTCGACGACTTCCGACGACTTCCAATCCGACTTCGACCTGGAGAAAGCCGTCCAGCCGGCCTCCGAGATCGCCGGCCGCATAGCAAGTCAGCACTGAGGAGAACGATCTTGAGCAATAAGGTGACATTCATACTCGATGGTGAAGTCGTCGAGGCCGATGCGGGACTGACGATCCTGGAGGCAGCCGAAGCGGCCGGCCACTATATCCCCCGATTGTGTGCCCACAAGGACCTCACACCGCACGGGAGTTGCCGGGTCTGTACCGTGCTGGTCAACGGGAAACCCCAGGCCGCCTGCATCCAGCCGGTCAGCGAGGGCATCCTCGTCGAGAACGATGGCGAGACCGTGCTCGAACTCCGCCGCAGCATGATCGAAATGTTGTTCGTTGAGGGGAACCACTTTTGCATGTTCTGTGAGAAGAGCGGGAACTGCGAACTGCAGGCGCTGGCCTACCGATTCGGGATCACCGCTCCCCGCTACCCCTACCAGTTCCCCGTTCGCGACGTCGACGCCTCTCATCCCGATGTGATGATCGACCGCAACCGCTGTATTCTCTGCGCCCGCTGCGTTCGAGCGTCCCGGGAGCTGGACGGAAAGAACGTCTTTCAGTTCGTCGGTCGGGGATCGACCAAGCGGATTGAGGTCAATTCCGAAGTCGGGCTGGCCGGGACCGATCTGGAGGTCATCGACCGGGCCGCCGGCATCTGCCCGGTCGGTGCAATCATCAAGAAGCGCGTGGGCTTCGAGGTTCCGGTGGGACGCCGAATGTACGACCGGAAGCCCATCGGTTCAGAAGTCGAATCGGAACCGAGTTGCGGCAGCTAGAGGAGATCCGAGATGGCAAAACCCAGAATCGCGACGACATCACTGGCCGGCTGCTTCGGGTGTCACATGTCCCTGCTCGACATCGATGAACGCATCCTCCAACTGGCCGAACTGGTCGAGTTCGACAAATCCCCGATCAACGACTTCAAGACCTTCACATCGCATTGTGCCGTCGGACTGATCGAGGGCGGTTGCTGCAATGAAGAGAACGTCGAGGTACTGCGCTCCTTCCGCGAGCACTGTGACGTTCTGATCTCCGTGGGAGACTGCGCCACGATGGGCGGGATCCCGGCCCTGCGCAACATGATTCCCTTGAAGGAATGTCTGGAGGAGGCGTATCTGAACGGAACCACCGTCCACAATCCGGCCGGGACGATCCCCAACGACCCGGAGATTCCGCTGCTGCTCGACAAGGTCTATCCCTGTCACGAAATCGTGAAGATCGACTATTTTCTGCCCGGTTGTCCCCCGTCGGCGGATACGCTGTGGGAGGCACTCGTGGCTTTGCTGAACAATCAGCCCATTCAGCTGCCCTATCAGCTTATCAAATACGACTGAGCTTCGGGAGAGTGACCGTGAATACAACCAGAACGACCAGGAAGATCGTCATCGAGCCGGTCACCCGTGTCGAGGGACACGGCAAGGTGAGCATCCTGCTCGATGAGGAAAACCGGGTTCGGCAGGCTCGTCTGCACATCGTCGAGTTTCGGGGCTTCGAGCGTTTCATTCAGGGCAGGCCTTTCTGGGAAGTGCCCGTCCTCGTCCAGAGACTCTGTGGAATCTGTCCGGTAAGCCATCACCTGGCAGCCGCGAAGGCCGTCGACCGCATCGTGGGAGGCGAAGATCTGCCTCCCACCGCTCTGAAGATGCGGCTGCTGATGCACCATGGCCAGTTTCTGCAGTCTCACGCCCTCCACTTCTTCCACCTCGCATCGCCCGACCTGTTGTTCGGGTTCGATGCCGACGTCAGCCGACGGCATGTCCTGGCCGTAGCAGCCCAGTACCCGGAGCTTGCCACCCAGGGCATTCTGATGCGCAAGTACGGACAGGAGATCATTCGAGCCACCGCGGGAAAGAGGATTCACGGGACGGGCGCGATTCCCGGGGGGATCAACAAGAACCTCTCCGTCGAGGAACGGGACGAGCTGCTCAAAGAGCTTCCCCGGATGCACGAGTGGGCTCACTCCGCGTTGGCCCTGGCGCGGGAGTACACGCTGAAGAACTTCGAAATGCTCGCTCCCTTCGGATCGTTCGAATCGAATCATCTTTCGATCGTACGCGAGGACGGAGCCTACGACATCTATGACGGAGGTCTTCGGGCCCGCGACGCTCAGGGAAACCTGATCTTCGATCATGTCGACAATCAGAGGTACCATCAGTACATCGCCGAAGAGGTCCGGACCTGGTCGTACATGAAGTTTCCATTCATCAAGTCGTTGGGACCTCAGGATGGATGGTATCGAGTCGGGCCGCTGGCGCGGCTCAACAACTGCGACTCGTTCGACACTCCGGGGGCCGAAGCCGCACGCCGGGAGTTCAAGGCAGTGACCAACGACCGTCCCAACAACGTGACCATGGCCTATCACTGGGCAAGAATGGTCGAGCTCCTGCATTCGGTCGAGAAAATCGACGAACTCCTTCACGACCCCGACCTGCAGGGCCACGACCTGAGGACCCGGGGCGAGCGTCGGAACGAGGCCGTCGGCATCATCGAAGCCCCGCGCGGAACGCTGTTTCATCACTACGTCGTCAATGACGACGATCTGATCGTCCAAGCGAATCTGGTCGTTGCGACCACCAACAACAATGAGCCCATGAATCGTGCGGTCCAAAGGGTCGCCGAGGACCATCTCTCGGGCGTCGCCGAGATCACCGACGGGCTTCTGAACCATGTGGAAGTGGCCATTCGGGCCTATGATCCGTGCCTCTCCTGCGCGACACACGCCATGGGCCAGATGCCGTTGATCGTCGAATTGATCTCGGCGGACGGAGAAACCCTGCAACGAAGGGTGAAGGGATGACCGAGGCACGCTCAGAAGTCCTCTTCCTTTGCTACGGAAATCCGGCTCGTCTCGACGACGCCCTCGGCGCGACATTTGCGGCCGAGCTGGAGAGGCGGCTGTCAGGCGTTGCGGACATCGACGTGGATTACCAGCTCGGCATCGAACACGCACTGGATGTTGCGAACCATGAGTGCGTCATCTTCGTGGACGCTTCGCTTGGATGCCCGGCACCGTTTTCTTTCGACAGGATCGTTCCGCGGCTCGAGACTTCCTTTACGACGCACAGCCTTCAACCGGAGGATCTGATGGGACTGGCCTCCACTCTTTTCGGGGCGCGGACGCGCGGATACGCACTGGGGATTCGTGGTTATCAGTTTGGCGACTTCGGCGAGCGCCTCTCCGACGGCGCCAGAAGAAATCTGGATGCAGCGCTCCGGTTTGCGCTCGAGCGACTGCAAGCGAGGGATTTTGACGAGGCGGCTCGAGCCGGCCTGGCTACAGCGGCTGAGTGTTGCCGAGACGGAGTATGAGATGCAAGACGGAAAATTTGTCATTCTCTGCATTGACGACGATCCGGATATCCTGGAGTCTTTGAAGGTCGTGCTCGAGGCCAACGATTACGTCGTAGTGACGGCCCCGAGCGCGGAAGAGGGGCTGAAGGTATACAAGGAATCGCGCCCGGATCTGCTCATCGTCGATCTGATGATGGAGGAGATCGACGCCGGGACGAGTTTCGTCAAGGAGCTTCAGGCACTCGGGAACGAAGCTCCGATCTACATGCTCAGCTCGACTGGTGATGACTTGCAGAAAACGATCGACTACGGCGAACTCGGTCTGACCGGAGTGTTCCAGAAGCCGATCAATCCGGCGGTCCTGTTAGCCCTTTTGCGAGCCAAATTGAAGCAGTGACGCGACTCCGGACGCAGGGGTCCAGATGACACCAAGGAACGACGATGCTGTCCTGATTCCGCTCGAACGGGAACTCCAGGAGCGACTCGCCTGGTTCATCCGAATGCGATGGCTGGCCGGAGCCGGCATACTGCTGGGGACTTGGCTGACCGCTCATCTGCTCGTCCCGGCGCTGCCACTCACTCCACTGTACGCCGTAGGCGGCCTGGTTCTTGCCTACAACGTCTTCTTCTATCTCCGCCGACCGGGTATCGATGCGAGCCCCCGGAGGCTTCGCCGGTTCGTGTTCACTCAGATCGGACTCGACTGGTTCGCTCTCGTCACGATGGTCCATTTCACGGGAGGACTGCGGAGTCCGATCACGCTGGTCTTCACCTTTCACCTCATCATTGCGGCGATCCTGTTGTCCCAACAGGCCTGTTACCTCCTCGCAGGTTCGGCCAGTCTGATGCTCGGGATGCTCACGCTGATCGAGGAACATGGCTTTCTTCCTCCCCCGAACCTGGACCTCCTTTACGTTTCCGCCTCGGATACGATCTTCAGCGGCTTCGGGCTCTGGCTTGCCGTGACGCTCTTTTTGTTCGTCTCGGCTTACCTGGCGGGTTCGATCACAGCCAAGCTGCGCTCCAAGGAGCAGGCCTTGTTCGAATCGGAAAGGGCGGTCGATCGAGCCTACCATGACATGGCTTCGCTCTATCAACTGGGCCAGCTCGTCAACTCGACCCTCGACATGAAAGAGGTGTTGCAGCTGATCGCCGAACACACCACCCGAATACTCGGCATGAAGGCCTGCTTCATTCGGCTCCTCGATGAGAGCGGTACCCTGCTGTACATCGGGGGCGCATTTGGAATCAGCCAGGCGTATCTCAACAAGGGTCCCGTCCAGGTCGGAAAGAGTCTCGTCGATTTGGAAGCACTGCGCGGCGGAGTCGTTCAGGTCCCCGAGGTGGCAAACGATTCACGCTTTCAGTATCGCGAGGAGGCTCGTCAGGAAGGCCTGCGATCGATGTTGTGCGTCGCCGTGCAGGCGAAAAGTCGGGTTCTCGGGATCATTCGGGTTTACTCGGGCCAGCCCCACCGGTTCAACAAGCAGGAACAGAATCTCCTGCGGAATCTCGCCAACCTCGGGGCGGTGGCGATCGAAAACGCCCGTTCCTACGCCGAGTTACAGACGCTGAACGAGGAGAAGGTCTGGTTTGCCCGCATGACCCACCATCAACTCCGTTCCCCGCTGGCCGCGGTACACGGGACGCTCGATGCCCTTCCCTTTGCAGGGCCGCTGACCGACAAGCAGCAGGAGTTGGTCAAGCGGGCGCAGCGTCGTATCCAGGATGCCTTCGAAACGATCCGGGACTTCCTCGATCTGGCAGCCGCCCAGAGACCGCGCGAGCTCAGCCGGAAGGATCCCGTCGATCTTGGGGAATCACTGAAAGGGACACTCGAGTCGATTTCGGCGGCGGCGCAGGCCAGGAACGTCCAGCTGGTGACCCGGGTCGACGATCCGGCCATGGTCGTCGCAGATGCGGCCGATCTCGACCGCATCTTTTCGAACCTTCTGGACAATGCGGTCAAGTACACTCCCTCCGGAGGGACGGTCCGTTTCACGATAGAGCGGGGGGAGGATGACGAGATCACTGCCACCGTTTCCGACACGGGCATCGGAATCCCGGAAGAGGAGCAGGAGCGGATCTTCGAGGGTTTCTATCGGACCAAGGAGGCCAAGGCCACCGGCCAGATCGGTACCGGATTGGGCCTTTCCATCGTAAAGAAGCTGGTGGAACGCCTTGGAGCCCACCTCGAGCTGGAGAGCACACCGGGTAAAGGCAGCTCCTTCCGTGTCGTGTTTCCGAGTGCTGTCGGGCCGAGGGAGGAAAGCCGGGGCGCTTCCGTCCAGATTTGACCGCGCGTCGGCCTGCCCGGCAACCGGTCCCGGGACCGGGCTTTCGGGTTCCGGGTTCCGAGTTCGCGAGACGGGCCCGCGTGCGAATCGCGAGCCGCCATCTTCTGCCCCGGACTTGCCAGTGACTATCTTGCCGGCAGGACGCCCACTCGGAGGTGCGACGGGTAGGCGTGCGAATGGAAGACGCGCTGGCGGGCCGGGACGAAGTCGTCAGGCTTGGCCTCGAAAACATTGGCGACATAGCGGTGCGGATTGAGGTCGACCAGCGGAAACCAGGTACTCTGAATCTGAACCATGATCCGGTGCCCCTTTCGGAACGTGTGGCACAGATCGAGTAACTCGAGTGAGACCTCGGATGGCTGGTTCGGCGCGAAAGGCTCGGGGTCGGCGTTGCTGCGGCGGAAGCGACCCCGGATGACCTCGCTGCGCACCATCATCTCGTAGCCACCCAGCGCTTCCTCGCGTGACATCATCGGGAAGTCTTTTGCCTCGTCCGGAAAGACGTCGATCAATTTCACGATCCAGTCCGAGGCGGTTCCGGAGGTCGACACCCAGAGATCGGCGAGGATCGGTCCGGCCAGAGTCAGATCCTCTGTCAGGGGTTGCGTGCGATACGTCACGACATCAGGTCGGCGCTCCGCAAAGCGCTGATCGTCGGTCATGTACTCGCGGGTCATGCCGATGGCGATGCTCTGGGTGAACGGAACGGGCGTGTGGGGATCGCTGACGTACTCGTCGAAAGCGACACCGGCCTGCGTCGGGATGTTCCAGTCCAAACCGTGTCCTTCCCGGAGATAGAGGCTTCGCGATTCGAGACCGCTGGGGGGCCAGGCGTCGAAGGTCCTCCACTGGTTGGTTCCCGTTTCGAAGACGTACGCCTCCGGCAGTTCCGCCTCCTGGGCACCTTTGAGAAAGTGCTCGAAAAAGGGCAGTTCGATGGTCGAGCGAAAGAACTCCGAGGTCTTCGAACCGAAGGAGATATTGCCCAGACGTTCGCCCTCGTCTCGAGCCCAGGCCCCGTGATACCACGGCCCCATGACCAGCACATTGACGATCCCGGGATTGCCCGCTTCGATGCTCCGGTAGATTTTCAAGGGACCGTACAGATCTTCGGCATCGAACCATCCCCCGACCGTCATCACGGCGGGTGCGACCTGGTTGAGGTGAGGCAGCAGGTTCCGTTCCTGCCAGTACCGATCATAGTTGGGGTGACGCGAAAGTTCGTCCCAGTACGCCACCTGTCCGTGCATGTACTTTTGTTCCAGCCGTCGAAGCGTTCCAGCGTCCTGGAAGAAACGGTAGCCGTCCGGGGTCCCGTGATCGAAGCGGCGATGCCCTTCCATCGTCGGTTGCGGCCGGGGCAGGCCGAAGTTGATCAGAAAATTGAAGGCATGCGCGAGAAAGAAAGCCCCATGGTGGTGAAAATCGTCGAAGAACCAGTCGGCGATCGGTGCCTGGGGAGAAACGGCGGCCAGCGCCGGGTGCGCATCGATCATGCCGGCAGCCGCATAGAATCCCGGGTAGCTGATCCCCCACATTCCGACCTTTCCGTTGTGATCGGCAACATGGTCGAGCAGCCACTGGATCGTGTCGAAGGTATCCGTGCTTTCGTCAATCGCATCCTTGGCATGATCTGCCGGCAGAAGCGGCCTGACGTTGACGAAGGTTCCCTCCGACATGTAGCAGCCACGAACATCCTGGAAAGCAAAGATATAGCCTTCGCGGTCGAAGAGCGGACTCGGTCCGAGCTGCTCCGGATATTTGTCCGACCCGTAGGGAGCGACGCTGTAAGGCGTACGCTTCAGAAGAATCGGATATCTCCGACTCCCATCCCGGGGGGTGAAGACCACGGTAAACAGCTGCACCCCATCGCGCATGGGGATCCGATACTCCCGCTTCTCGTACTGGAGCCGCAAAACCTCTTCGGTGAGGCTGTGTGCGTCGGCCGACGGCGTGATTCCGATCAGAGCCGAAAGGATGGACAGAACAAGTGCAACCAGGAACTGCTTGCGGTTCACAGATGATCTCCGAAGTCTTCAGGTTTCGAGTTTCGAAGGGAGTTTAACCTCGAAGGTGCACCGACGCCAGCGCCGGCAGTCGATTCCGCTGTTCTTCGGCGCCGGCAGGACGAGCCACAGCGGTCCTGCCGGGTTCAGCCGGATGTGGGCGCCGGGCCCTCGGAACCCGCAACCGATTCTACGCCGGTACCTGACTCTTGCTCGTGCTCGCACGCTTGGCGAAGGAAGGGATATGGACGAATGCGATGACTGCCTCGATGGTCATCCAGAGGGCTAGAACGAAGATGAGTCCTCCGATCGAAAACAGCAGCCAGTTTCCCGACCTGAAGTAGGTCAGCTCGTTCTGCACCATGGCCCAGTTCGTGACGGTCAGCATCACAAGACAGGGGATGCCGGCAACGAGGTACTTCAGTCCCCCACGATGCCGAAGGTAGAGTGAGACGACCAGCAGGGCCAGAGCCGCGAGCAACTGGTTGGCTCCGCCGAACAGGGGCCACAAACGCATCGCGCCGGTGCCGTTCGCACCGGTTGCGAAGGCCAGCACGGCCGCCGACAGAACCGCAAAGGTCGTGGCGGTCCACCGGTTCGACAACCGGGGCATGCCGACATCCGAGGCCAGCTCTCCAATGACGTACCGCTGGAGACGAACTGCGGTATCCAGAGTCGTACCGGCAAAGGAGGCGACGAAGACCCCCATCAGAGTGATACCGAAGAAGGCCGGAATGCCCAGCGTCGCCATCAGGTTGGCCGCTCCTTCGATGACCGGGGCGATCTTGTCGGACAGCCCCTTGGCACCGATCCAGGTCCCATAGTAGTGCTGCCAGGCCCCCGTGCCCGTCAACAACGTGCCGTCGGCGAGCTTGAGACCGAGCCCGATCCCCGCTCCGACACAAATGATCACCAGCACGGCGAGAAAGCCTTCGAGGAGCATCGAACCATATCCGACGAACAGGCTGTCCGACTCGTTGTCCAGCTGTTTCGGAGACGTCCCGGATGCCACCAGAGAGTGGAAGCCGCTGATGGCCCCACACGCAATGATGACGAACATGGCAGGCCAGATAGCGGGTGTGTGCGCAGGTAAGGACGACTGCACGGCCGGTGCCGCCATCGTCAAATCCGCGCTGAAGGAAGCCACCAGGGTTCCTCCCACCAACAGAGCCATGGCGACGAACAGTTGCCACGCATTGATATAGTCGCGCGGCTGCAGAAGAGTCCTGACCGACAAGGTCGAGGCGACCCATGAATAGGCCAGCAGGATCAGCACCCAGAATCCGGTGGAGGGCATGCCCAGCACCGAATCGAAACCGATCGGGATCCGGCTCCCCAACCCGATGGTCAAATACATGACCAGCACCGCAACCGCCGTGGAGACCACGACGTTGTATCCGCGGGAGTAAACGGCGCGGCCGAGCAGGATGGCGATCGGTATTTGAAGCCAGACCGGGACGACCGCGCTCGGAAACCGAGTGAACACGGCGGCAATGACGACGCCAAATACGGCGATGACGATCAGGATCGTGAGAAACACGACACAAAAAAAGATGAGCCGGACCCGGGTGTTGATGAATGCGGCAGCGATTTCCGAGAGGCTCTGTCCGCGGTTGCGGAGCGAAACCACGAGTGATCCCAAATCGTGGACCGCTCCCATCAGAATCGACCCGAAGACGATCCAAAGAATGGCGGGAAGCCAGCCCCAGATGACACCGATAGCAGGACCGACGATCGGCCCGGTTCCGGCAATGGAAGTGAAATGGTGGCCGAAGACAATGCCCTTGCGTGTCGGTACGTAATCGATGCCGTCTTCCCATTCACGAGAAGGGACGGATGATTTGCTGTCCAGACCGAAGACCTTGCGGGCAAGAAACTTCCCATAGGTGTGGTATGCGACCAGGAAGGCCACTCCACAGAGAATCATCAGCAGCAGAACGTTCATCTGCTTCTCCCAGCAAACGAGCTGACGACCGGCCGGGATTCGGAGTCACCAGCGCGAGGCCACGTTTCGCGCAATTCTATCAAGGCGAGGGCCCTATTTCGAAGCCGGAATCGCACTTCACTCGAATCGGACCTCGAAGAGCCTCGGCCATAATTTCCCTGTGAGGAGAAAAGTGCCCTTTTGGGGATCATAGGCAATGCCGTTGAGGACATCGTTTCCGGGTACCCGGGGGGTGTACGGGAGGCTCGAGGCATCGATCACGGCCGTGACGTGCCCGGACGAGGGATCGATCCGAACGATCTGAGTCGACTGCCATACATTGGCGTAGATCTGTCCCTCGACGTATTCGAGCTCGTTCAGGTTCTCGACCGGGCGCCCATTCAGTGTCACGGGAAGTCGACGCCAGACAGCGAAACTCTTCGGATCCCGTAGTGTCAGGACACTGCTGCCATCGCTCATGATCAGCCAACTGCCGTCGAAGGTGAGGCCCCACCCCTCACCGCTGTAGCTGAACTGCCCGAGAGGCTCGAAGGTCTCCGGATCCCAGATGAAGGCCACTCCGGACGTCCAGGTCAGCTGAATCAACCTGCCCTGCGCCAGAGCCAGTCCCTCACCAAAGTAGCGGCGTTCCAGGCTGCGCTCGCGAAGTACCTTGCCGTCGGCCAGGCGCACCTTTCTCAACTTGGAGTAGCCCCGCTCCCCCGTGCTCTCGTAGAGACAGGCGCCCGAACGGACCAGGCCCTGCGTGAATGACGAGGTATCGTGCGGATAGTCCTTGAGGATCTTCACTCCGAGTCTCTCCACGGAATCGGCGCCGAGACCCGACGCTGCGCAAAGTATCGCTCCCAGAACGAGTCCTGCCGTCAGGACAGGACCCTTCCCAACTGATCGCCGACCGGACCGTCGCGACAAGATCAACCTCCTTGTTCGAACATGACTGCCTGCCCTATTCTATGCAATCTCGACTGTCCGAGGCGCAATCGACAGAACGACGTCACGCCTTGCCGCGGTACGGTGACGGATTCTGCGTGCCGGAAGGAGGCTCCGTGATAGAATTCCGTCCCGGAGAACAAGGCTTGCGAGCCACTATGAAATCGCTTTTCTTCCTGCTGCTTTTCGTTCTTTCGTTGAACCCGGTCCTCGGTGCGGAAGCATCGCTCTGCCACGCCTTCGTCGACTACGATTTCATCGCCACTCTCGAGGTGGTCCGCACACGCACGGCAGTGACCCCGATTTTCAATGTTGTCGCCCTCGCGTCGGGGAACTGGGAAATCGAACCCGGGCAACTGCAGCTCATCGACGACCAGGGGAAGACTCACAAGGTTGAGACCTTTTCCTTTGACTCGGGCGACCCGGACAATCCCTACCAGTCGCCCTATCTCGAGATCCGTGGCGGACAGTTCGCAGGCGTAGATCTCGTCGGAGACTTCAGTGACGTCACGGCCCTGAGCAAAGTCGAGCTTGCCGTCGGAGAGGATCAGCTCATCCTGCAGCCGATGGACTGTGACGAATTCGAGAAACTGGTCGGCCAAATCGGCCGCCTCGAAATCGGATCCGCGGACACAATCGCCGCTTTCCAAGTGCTCAACATTCCTCTGCTCGGCGAACGCAATCCGCGCTGATTCGCTCAGTCCCGAAAACGCTCGGCAACGGTGCGGACGCGTGTGCGCGATCGGCCGTCGAGCGACTCGGGAACCATGTACAGCTTGATTCTCCAATGCCTCTTCGTGTCATTGACCAACACCTGGCATTGGAGAAGTTCCGCATCTTCACGGCGGGAGAGCGTCTCCATGAGGTTTCCGAGGAGCGAGCAGAGGCAGCTGCGTATCTTGCGCCCATGCCCGCCCCGGGGTCTGGAGTCGTCGTCGAGCAGTGAAACGAGCACTGCCAACAGTCGATTCGTCGTCTGTTTTGAATGCGGACTTTCATCATCTCTCATTCATGGCTCCTCACTCTCTATTAACGTCCGACTCGAAAAATCTTCAGTGCAGTGCCTTGAACCCGGGCAACCCCGAACGGGAGAATAGTCAGTGTCCACACTTTCAATGACTTAGCCCACCGGGCTGTGGCGCTGATCCGGCCGGCATTCGCCCGGGAGCTCATAGCAGCGTAAGAGGAGGATCTCATGACGGCAAATGCGGTACCCGAGTTCCCTTACTTCATCGGAAGCCGACGATCTCGCGAGGGACAGGTTCTCGACGTTCTCTCCTGTTTCGACAACCGGTTGATCGCCCGGACTTTTCGACCCGATGCAGAGTCGATGGAAGCGGCCGTTTCGGCCGCGGCCGAGGCTGCGGATCGATGCGCGAAGCTGCCCACGTATGAGCGGGCGCGCATCCTGCGCGTTATGTCCGAGGCCGTCTCGTCCCGGAAGGAGGCGTTTGTGCGGATGCTTGCGCTGGAAGCCGGGAAACCGGTCAAGTCGGCCAAGGTCGAAGTCGAAAGATGCATCTTCAATCTGATGAATGCCTCGGAAGAAGCTCAGAGGATCGAATCGGAGTACATCCCTCTCGACCTGTTTCCTGCCGCCGCCGGACGATGGGCCCTGGTCCGACGCTTTCCACTGGGGACCATTCTGGCGATCACGCCTTTCAACTTCCCACTGAATCTCGTCGCTCACAAGCTGGCGCCCGCGATTGCTTCGGGCAATTCGATCGTCCAGAAGCCGGCTACGAAGACACCGGTCTGCTCCCTGATGCTGGCCGAGTGCGCCTACGAGTCCGGGCTTCCCGAAAATGCACTGAGCGTGTTGCCCTGCTCCGGCGCTCGCGCAGGAGAGTTGGCCGATGACGACCGCTTTGCGCTGCTGACCTTTACCGGCAGTGCGGAGGTTGGCTGGGGCTTGAAGGCGGCCGCCGGGCGCAAGAGAGTCACGCTCGAACTGGGAGGTAACGCGGGGGTCATCATCCACTCCGATGCCGATCTCGAGGAGGCGGCGAGACGTTGCGCTTCGGGTGGCTTCTCCTATTCCGGACAAAGCTGTATCGCCGTGCAGCGCATCTTCGTCGAGCGCCCCGTCCTCGAGGCCTTTTCCCGAGATCTTGTCGACGAGGTCGAGCGGCTGAACGTCGGAGATCCGCTCGAAGAGGATACCGACGTCGGTCCGCTGATTACACTCGAGGACGCCAAGCGGGTCGAAGCCTGGATCGAGGAAGCACGACACAACGGGGCCCGGATCCTGACCGGCGGGAAACGTCGGGAGTCGATCGTGACACCGACCGTTCTAACGGGAACCAAGCCGGCCATGAAGGTGAACTGCGAGGAGATCTTCGGTCCGGTCGTCACCATCGAACCCTATGATGACCTCGATCAGGCCTTCACACGGCTGAATGATTCCCGCTTCGGCCTGCAGGCAGGCATCTTCACACGCGACCTCGATTCCTGTTTTCGTGCCTACGAAGCTCTCGACGTTGGCGGTGTCGTCGTGAACGATGTCCCGACGTTCCGAGCGGACCATATGCCCTACGGCGGCACGAAGGATTCCGGCCTGGGCCGGGAAGGCGCAAAGTATGCCATCGAGGAGATGACGGAGCGCAAGATCCTGGTGCTGAATCTGGCAAGCGGTGGGTAGGAACCGGTTGGGTCGGTCAGGAAATTCGGGAGAGCCCGATGGACGAGTCACCCGGACCGAGGGAGCCGTTGCCTTGCCGGCGGCAAATGCGCTCGAACAGTTCGAGAGTCTCCGGATCGTTCTGCAGCCAGGGAAAGCTGAAATGCTTCTCGTCGAGCCTGTTTCCTTCTCGGTCGAAGGCGAGCAGCCCGAGCGCTTGGAGTCCGTGACAGAGATGGTCCTCGAGTCGCTGACACAGTTGCGGATCGTCGACCGCGATGAATGAGGCCGCTCCCGTTTTCCGGGAAGCCAGGACAACGAGTTGCGTGTCGTAGCGAACGTGACGAGACAACAGGCGGATCATGCGTGCCATAGCTCGGGGCTCGACCATGGAATGTAACCTGCGCCTCGGAGTGCGCCGTGTCAAGAGGAATCTGCCGGACACGACCGACCTCGCCGCGGCCTCACTTTGTATAATGGAAGGTTCATGAGCCCGATTTGTGCCCGTTCCTGATCTGGCGCCGGTTCAAAGCGGCTCGAAACGGCTGTTCCAATGCTCACAGGATTTCAGGATGAAGAAGAAGAAGATCTGGCTCATTCGCCACGGTGCCACCGACTGGAATTCCCAGTTGCGCTGGCAGGGACATATTGATATTCCCCTCAATGAGGAAGGTCGAGCGCAGGCGTCGCGCGTCGCAGAGGATCTGAAAGAGCGACCACTCACGGGTATCCTCTCGAGCGACCTC
The DNA here is from genome assembly GCA_963823995.1 of uncultured Acidobacteriota bacterium. Classification (GTDB taxonomy): domain Bacteria; phylum Acidobacteriota; class UBA6911; order RPQK01; family JAPXNP01; genus JARRKC01. Next base: position 738,429 of record CAWGNQ010000004.1, on the reverse strand, counting down.
TTACGGGCACGCCAGACCGCTGACGCGATCGCCGCACCCCACGGACTCGAGGTCCAGACGACCGACCGTCTCAGGGAGGTCCATGTTGGAGACCTCGAGGGTTTCACCACGCCGGAGGTCATCGAGCGATTCGCCTCCGATGATGTCGCCCGCTGGCGGGACGAGAGAGAGCTGGACTGGCCCTTCCCGAACGGAGAACACAAGCGGGAAGCTCAGATCCGCGGCCTGACGGCGATCGAAGGCTTTGTCCGCTGTGCAGAGAATCGGGAGATCGTCATCGTCTTTCACAGCCTGATTCTCCGCCTGGTCGTCCACGCGCTGTTCCCGACCATCGAAGAGAGGGTCCACGTTCCGAACTGCAAGTACTTCGAGGTCGATTTCGACGAAACCACACGCGAGTGGACCGCCCTGGGCGAGCTCGCAGAGTACCTGCCGCAGCCGAGGGAAGCAACCGCCTGAGGATCGGGCTCAGATCAAAAACTGTTGTCGCCGTCGAGGAGACCGCCCAGACCGCCCAGGATCGATCCTTCTCCGACATCCTTTCCTCCCCTCTGGGGTGCCGCCTGCAGCATGCGACCCGCCAGGCGCGAGAAAGGCAGGGACTGCAGCCAGATCCTTCCGGGACCGGTCAATCGCGCGAACCACACGCCTTCTCCTCCAAACAGCGCGGTCTTGATGCCACCGACCCTCTGCAGGTCGAAGCCAAGCGTGTCCTGGAATGCGACGATGCAGCCCGTATCCACGTGCAACTCCTCACCGGCCTTCAGCTCCCGCTCCACCACGGTTCCGCCGGCATGAACGAAGACCCAGCCGTCCCCTTCGAGCTTCTCCATGATGAAGCCCTCTCCTCCGAAGAGGCCCGTCAGGATCTTGCGCTGAAAATAGATCCCGATCGAAACCCCCTTGGCCGCGCTGAGGAAACTATCCTTCTGGCAGATAAGCCGGCCGCCGACCGACTTCAGCTGAAGGGGGATGATCGTGCCCGGATAGGGCGCCCCGAACGCTACGTGGGCTTTCCCGGCACCCTGATGCGTGAAGACCGTGATGAACAGACTCTCTCCGGTCAGCAGGCGCTTTCCGGCACCGAGCAGTTTGTCCATGAAGGATCCCGAGCCGGTCGAGGAGCCGTCTCCGAAGACCGTCTCCATGACCACCGGGGCCTCCTTGTACATCATGGCCCCGGCTTCCGCGACTGCGCTTTCACCGGGATCCAGCTCGATCTCGACGAACTGCATGTCGTTGCCCATGATCTTGAAATCGATGTCGCTGGCCCCGGGTGCGGTTGTCGACGGAGGAGGCGAGGCCGCGGCCGCAGGCGTCAGTTCAGCAACCTTCGAGATGGGCAGCCACTCGGCGAATCCTTCTCTCCAGGCGAAACCGGCTGGATTGAGATTCGCCTGCTGTATGGCGTCCTCCAGGCTCATCGGACCGGTCTGCTTGCCCCCATAACTCAAATACCACTGCGCCATCGTCTTGGTCTCCCTTCATGCATACGATCAAAGTGTCTCATTCAGCCCCAGCCGGCGGTGAAGTTCCGCCGCGACCCGATCGTCCAAGCCGAGTCGGAGTCGAAGATAGTGCAGGTAGTCCCTCTCCTCCGGGGTATCCACGTCGATGGCAAGGAGTGACACGGCATAGACCTGTCTGGCGAGCTCGGGGGTCTCGACCGAGGACAGGATGTCTTCCACGCTCGGGGGAGCTTCGAGTTCTTTCAACACAAAGCTCCGATCCTCGTCGCCGAGACCGGCCTCGGCCAATCGCCCGAGAATAGCCTTCCGTTCCTGCGCGTCAATGCGCCCATCGGCGTTGGCGGCGGCAACCATGGCTCGGGTGAGCAGCAGCGCCTGTTGCTTGACCGTCTCCGGTGAGGGTGGTGGCGTCTGTCGACCCGCACCCTCGTCGGCTGCTCCTTCCGACGCTGCCGTGGCATTCGGTGAGGGCGGAGGCGGAGGCGCAGAGCTTCTGACCGCGCTCTCCGGCGAGGGAACCGGAGCGGGAGGCGGCGTCGAAGCGCTTCCGGAATTGCGGGACTGCGTGTAGTGATCAAAGGCAGCAATGGCAACTCCGAGAATCCCCAGACCGACAGCACCCTTGAAACCGGTACCCAGCAGGCTGCCCATCCCGGATCGTCTGGATCGTCGCCGGCCTCGAAGACCGGAGCGAAGGCCCTGCCGAACCAACCCACCAAGTATCCTCTCCGGATCGATCATCTGTGTTCTCCCTGATGGCGGGCGCCCCCAATGAGTCGCCCGATCCATGTGCACATGCACATCCCCGCTGCGGCGGGCAACGGAGGTCGACCGAATCAGTCTACGTTCCCGGTGAAGACAGGGTCAAGGAAACGAGCCCCGCACGCAATCACCCAAACTCCGGTATAATTCCGAACAATCCGATCGACCTCTCGGTCTACACGAAACGATCACGATCTAGATACGGAACATCACAATGAAACTGGAACACTTTCGCAAGTTGCCCGATGATTCACGGCTTTGGATCCATGGCTTCCGAAACCCTCTATCGCCGACGGCTCAGGGTCTGATCCATTCATGTCTCTCGGAGTTTCTCGGTCGCTGGCACTCGCACAGGAACCCGGTTCAGGCGGCTTCGATCATCGATTCCAATCGCTTCCTCGTCACTGCCGCCTATTGTCCCGAAGGCATCTCGGGCTGTTCGATGGACAGTTTTGCGCGCACGCTGCAGACGCTGCGGGACGAACACGGCCTGAATGCCCTCGAGACGAGCCTGGTTTTCTATCTCCGAGCTCCGGATGAGATTACTGCCGTTGACCACCTCGATTTCTTTACCCTGGTGCAGGAGGGAGAGGTGGGTGAAGACACACCGGTCTTCGACACACTCGTGCAGGAACTCGGCGAACTGCGGCGAAGAGGGTTCGTGAAGGCCTTCAAAGATTCCTGGCACGCTCGGACGTACGGTACGGCCAACGGCGTGGGGAAGGCAGAGCAAGCTCCCAACAGTCTCTGACAGGCTACAGGGCAACCGGAAAGCTGATCATGGGACGGCCCGGGACATTCGGGACGTACAGGACCCATGGGACCCGAGCGAAAAACCTCGCGGTCTTGCGGGTCCCATCCGTTATAGGCCGTCCCGTTGACTCTAGACCTTCGGCAACTTCCAAGGGGCTCGGTATTCGCGACCGACCAGCTTCTCAGCACGCGCATCGCCGCTGATCTTTTCCTGAGCCGGATCCCAGCGAACCTGGGTTCGCAGGCGTGCGGCAATGTTCCCGAGATGGCAGGCGATCACCGACTTATGGCCGATCTCGACATCCGCCACCGGCTTTTGCCTCGTCTTCATGCAATCGACGAAGTTCTTCACATGGGCGAAATGGTAGTCGCGACTGGCTCCCTGTCTGGGTACGCCCTTTATGCGGAATTCCGTCGGGTGGTCTTCGGAATCGGTCTCGGAGTGGACTTCCCAGCCCCCCCGGTCCACGACCAGGATGCCGTTCTGTCCGTGAAAAGCAGCTCCATGCTCCCTCTGCCAGGGGCCCTGGCCGCAACCGATCATGTGTTGCCAGGTCATCGAGAAACTCGGGAACTCTATGATCGACTGCTGGGTATCGGGCGTCTCCATGATGTCGTTGGGATACCCGTACTTCCCTCCGATGGCCATCGCCCCCACCGGGTCTTCCTTCATGGCCCACATTGCCACGTCGATCATGTGAGCACCCCAGTCGGTCATCAGGCCGCCCGAGTAGTCCCAGAACCAGCGGAAAGTGAAGTGAAACCGTGCAGGATTGAAGGGACGCTTCGGTGCAGGGCCCAGCCAGAAGTCGTAATCGACTTCCGGCGGCGGGGTCCCGTTGGGCGGATTCCCGACAGCACCCTTCCAGTCGATGTAGGCCCAGGTTGTGATGTGTCGGATCTTCCCGAGCTTCCCTGACTGGACATACTCGACCGCGTCGGCGAAATGCCCGGCACTTCGCTGCTGGGTTCCGACCTGGACCACGCGATTGTTGTGCCGGGCCGCGTCGACCATCGCCCGACCTTCTGCGATCGAGGTCGCCAGCGGCTTCTCACAGTAAACATCCTTGCCCGACTGGCAGGCCATGATCGTCGGCAAAGCATGCCAGTGGTCCGGCGTGCCGACGATGACGGCATCGATGTCCTTCCGATCGATGATCTTCCTGAAGTCCTGGTAGCCGTCGGGCGTCCTGTCTCGAGACCCCTCGACGAGTTTGACTCCTTCGGCCGTACGGCGCATGTCGACGTCGGCCACAGCCAGGCATTCGATTTCCGGAATCCGCAGGAAATCCCGCAGATCCCCGGATCCCATGCCCCCTGCTCCGATCAGAGCGACGTGGATCTTGTCATTCGGACTCCCTTGCGACGTCCGCACCGAGGCGGCTCGCGCTGTCGCACCGGTCACGGCAGTCGCGGCGGCGGCCACTGCGGAGACCTTCGTGGATGTGTCGAGGAAGTTGCGTCGTGTGATGTTCTTCATAAGTGGCCCGTTCCCTTCCGTCAGTGATGTCCCTCTCTCCCAGCCCGTCTCCGGAACCGCCATGATTTTCGACCATCCCAACTGAGAATTCAAGACCCCTGCCTCTGTACGCAGCTTCAGACCGGAGCGATCGTTCTTCTATGCCATAATTGCGAGGATAGTGGGTATGCCGACGGTCACGATTTGCAGGAGGATTTCGTTCAGCAGCGGACACCGCTACTTCAATCCGCAATTCACGGAGGCGGAGAACCGTCGCCTCTACGGTTCCAGCTACTCCCCGTCAGGAGACGGCCACAATTTCGTTCTCGAAGCGCTGCTCGAGGGAAAAGTCGATCCCCAGACCGGCATGATCATCAATCTCAAGCAGGTTGACTCGGTTCTCAAGGAGGTCACGGCCCCGCTCGACCATCATTTTCTGAACACTGACGTGCCCGACTTTGCGAAAGTCGTCCCGACGGCCGAGAACATCGCCCTTTATTGTCTGAAGGAGCTGCGCCGGCGGTTCGATTCGGCGGATGCCCGCATCGTGAAGGTCCGACTCTACGAGGGACCTGATTTCTGGGTGGAGTGCGAGGCAGATCGAGATGCGGAGGTGGGGCCATGGACCGGATGAAGTTGACCCGCCGGTATCACCTTCCCGCCCTGCACATCCTCGCGGCACCGGAGCTGTCTCCGGAGGAGAACTTCCAGTTATTCGGGCCCTGCAGTCGCATGCACGGTCACGACTACCAGATCGAGGTGACCGTCACAGGACGCATCGACCCCGTCTCGGGTCTGCTGGCCGACCGCGACGCATTGGATCGACTGGTCTCGAAAAACCTGATCGAGCCCCATCGGGGAACCAATCTCAGCGAGCATTTCAGGCACACCACCGGCGAGGCCCTTGCTCTGGAGTTCTATCGGATCCTCAGGTCGGCCCTGGATTCGAACCTCGAACTCGATTCGCTCCGACTGCTCGAGACCGCCAAGAATTCGTTCGTGGTCCGACCAGGCAGGGAGCAAGGAACCGCTCCCCCGAAATCCAGGGAGCCGGATCCGGATGAACGAGGTCCCGATTCCGATCAGAGTTGCTGATCGTCTCGGAACCGTCCGATTGCTTCCCGGGAATTGGCTCCTGGCGTCTGGGTCCCCGACCTCGGATCTCAGGCGACCGTCGAAGCTGCCCAGAAGTCGGCCTCGCTCTCGAAGAAGAAGTGCTGTCGGCCGAAAGCAGGCCGCAGTTCGTCGAGCCAGCTGGCCTCGGGATCCCATGTCGCGAAGAAGGGTCTGCCGACCCAATCCGGCTGACGGGCCTGAAGGAACTGAAGTACGAAGACCTTCTCCCGTCCCAGCTGAGCCGTCCCGAGAACCTGGACCTTTCCGGGAAAAGCCGACATGGAAGGACCGCGAACGGTACGGCTGAGACCCGACACGCGCTGGACCGCCTCCCGATAGATCCGGTGCGCCTTGCGTAGAGACAGCCGGAAGTACTCTTTGGGCCCTGTATCCCGCTCCACGAACATATAGTAGGGCACCATCCCGAGGCGGACCGAAAGGCGCCACATCTCGCTCCAAACCATCGGATCGTCATTGACATGGCGGATCAGAGGGGCTTGGGTCCGTATCTCCGCTCCGGTCGCCCGAATCCGGCGGACGGCCTCCTCGACAAGAGGAGTTTTCAGCTCCTTCGCGTGACTGAAATGAGCCATGACGGCGAGGTGACGTCCTGATGCGACCACGCGTTCGAAGAATTCGAGGATTTCTCCGGCATCCGGATCCGTCACATACCGAGCGGGCCAGTAGGAAAGCGATTTCGTCCCGATCCGAATGGTCTGAACATGCTCCAGAGCGGGGTCGAGAATCGGCTCGAGATGGGCGCGCAGGAGCCGGGCCTTCATGATCATCGGGTCGCCACCGGTGACCAAAAGGTCGCTGACGTCCTTATTGCGTCGAAGATACGCGACGAGGTCCCTGGAGTCGCTCGCCTGAAACTTCATTCCTGGAATCCGCATGAACTGAGGCCACCGAAAGCAATAGGTGCAATAGGCGTGACAGGTCTGGCCCTGTCCAGGGAAGTAGAGCACGGTCTCCCTGTACTTGTGCTGGAGACCCTGCAGCTCCCTGCCGTCCAGAACCGGAACATTGTGGGAGAGCTGACCGGCCGGATGAGGATTCATCCTGAGATGGATCTCGCGGATGGTCGCCTGCAGTTCCGTTTTGGGGACCCCCTGCCGGAGCAGGCTCCAGATCGTCTCGTAGTCGCTCTCATCCAGCATTTTGGGCTGGGGGAAGGTCAGCTGAAAGATCGGATCCTCCGGAATCTTGTTCCAGTCAATCAGCCTCCGAGTGACGTAGGTATTGGTGCGGAAGGGCAGGACCTGCCCCACCACCTCGACTGCTTCCTGCAACTCCGGGGAGAGCCAGTGCCATTCGGGCATCGATTGAATATTGAAAAGCGTGATCGCCTTGTAGGCAGTCTCCTGAAATTGCGGACTCTTCATCCGGGGCACCTCTCTTCTTTTCGTGTTTCGTATGGAACAGTTCCGAGGCAGTTCTCGCCGCGGAACCGGTTCTACGCCTGCCTGAAGCTGCCGGATGGTGCACCTTGAACTCGACTATCAGGTTGTCGAGTCGGGATCTGCCCCGCGGTTCGGAACAGGTGACAACTCCCCGCCGAGTTGCCGATCGACAGCGAAACTACAGGAGCTGAATGCAGCACTTGTCTTTCTAGCACAAATCGCCCCAAAACGCCACCCTGGAATTCGGCTCCCCCGGACGGCCTCCACCCGATGAAGGAGCGTCCGCCCTCTGATAAGATGGCCCCATGCCGCGCCACTGGTTGATGAAGAGCGAACCGGAAGTCTACTCGATTCGTGACTTAGAGCGAGAGGGCCGGACCTGCTGGGACGGAATCCGCAACTACCAGGCCCGCAACTTCATGCGGGACGAAATGGAGAAGGGCGACCTGGTGCTCTTCTACCACAGCAGTGCCAGGCCGGTCGGTGTCGCGGGCATTGCCGAGGTCGTCCGGGAAGCCTATCCCGACTACACGGCCTGGGATCCGAGCAGCGAGTACTATGATGCCCGGTCCACCCCCGAGAAACCTCTGTGGCTCATGGTGGACATCCAGTTTCGCAGGAAGCTGCCTCGTCTCGTCACCTTGGACGAGATCCGCGCAGACCCGATCCTGCAGAACATGGTGCTCGTCCAGAACAGCCGGCTCTCCGTCCAGCCGGTCAGTCCCGAGGAATTCGAACGTATCGTCACGATGGCGGAGGAGCGACCAGTTTGAGGTCCCCGGAGCGGGGATTCTGACCCCGTGACGGAGCATTGCGGTGAGACGGGGCCGGCAAGGGAGGGAACACGATGACCGTAGCCACAAATCGCGAGGAGCGAGTCCGACGACTACTCGATAGACTTCAGATTCGCGAAATCAACGGAGGGGCCTGTTCAGGACCGGATGACTGGCCCGATCCGGGCGGCGAGGAACTTGTATCGTTCGACCCGACCACCGGTCAGCCGCTGGCAAAGATCATCCAGTGTACCGCCTCCTGCTACGAAAAGGTCCTGAAGTCGGCAGCCGGGTCCTTTTCCGCCTGGCGGCGCGTGCCCGCGCCCAAACGGGGACTGCTCGTTCGCGACCTCGGCGGTGCGCTTCGCGAAATCCGTGAGCCGCTGGGCGAGCTGGTTTCCGTCGAGATGGGTAAGATTCTCGCCGAGGGAGTCGGTGAGGTCCAGGAGATGATCGACATCTGCGACTTTGCCGTCGGATTGTCGAGGCAACTGTACGGCAATACCATCCAGTCGGAGCGGGAAGACCACCGGATGTTCGAACAGTGGCATCCGCTCGGCCCCATCGGGATCATCACGGCCTTCAACTTCCCCGCCGCAGTCTGGTCCTGGAACGCAGCGATTGCGGCGGTTTGCGGTGATACGATGGTCTGGAAGCCGTCCCACTCGACACCGCTCGTGGCTTTGGCCATTCAGCATGCGGCGAATCGGGTCTGTCGAGATCATGGCCAGACAGGCCTGTTCAACCTGATGATCGGAAACCGGCATGAGGTCGGGGACCGGATGCTGGCTGATCCGCGGCTTTCACTGATCAGCTTCACCGGCTCCGTCCGCGTCGGGAAACATGTGGCTTCCACGGTCGCTGAAAGGTTGGGGCGCACCATCCTCGAACTCGGGGGCAACAACGCTATCATCGTCACGCCCGAAGCGGATCTGGACCTGGCGGTTCGTGCCATTCTCTTTGGAGCGGTCGGCACGGCCGGACAACGCTGTACGACGACTCGGAGGATCATTGTCCATCGAAGCGTCTCTCAGAGACTCGTTCAGCGGCTGATCGCGGCCTACCGGCAGGTTTCGGTCGGAGACCCCATCGAAGAGAAGACCCTGATGGGTCCTCTGGTCAACGAAAGTGCTGTCTCCCAGATGATGGAAGCCCTCGAGAAGGTCCGTCAGCAGGGAGGCGAGGTCCTCGTGGGAGGCAACCCGCTTCGCGACCTGGGCGCCTGCTTCGTCGAACCGACGATCGTCAAGGTCCCAAGGCAGGTACCCATTGTGTGCGAGGAGACCTTTGCACCGATCCTCTACCTGCTCGAATACGACTCGATCGACGAAGCGATCGATCTGCACAACGGTGTACCTCAAGGACTTTCGAGCGCGATCTTTACTACCAATCTGCAGGAATCGGAGCGGTTCCTTTCCGTCTCCGGTTCGGATTGCGGGATCGCCAACGTCAATCTGGGGACCAGCGGTGCAGAAATCGGCGGGGCCTTCGGTGGGGAGAAAGACACTGGAGGCGGGCGGGAATCAGGATCCGATGCCTGGAAAGCCTACATGCGCAGACAGACCAATACCGTCAACTGGTCCGACCAGCTACCCCTTGCCCAGGGAATTCAGTTTGGAGAGTAGTCCGCGTCTCCCGTCCGCCCGTAAGGCAGAGGGGAAATGCGGACCGAACGAAAAGAAGGGGTAAGTCGTGCGCACGACTTACCCCCATCTATATAAAACCCGAGCGACGAGCCCGGGAGGAAGCCGTCCCGTCTACAAGATCATTAGACGACGCCCCGCCCCGATTTGTTTCATGATTTTGGAATGGATTGTCGGACCGGGTACCGGTCAGGCCCAGGAACCCAAAGCGCTGCGCAGCACTTCGACGGCCAGTTCCGCACCGTGCCGCTTGTGGGAGGGCAGTCCACCCAGATAATCGAGAAGTCCGTCGACACTCAGCTGGAGGCACCGATCGACCGATCGCCCTTGCACCAGTTCGGTGACTCCGGCCGCCGATGCCACGGCTCCGGGACAACCCAGCGCCAGAAAGCGGCACTCCTCGATCCGTCCCGACTCCACCCGCAACTGAAGCTCGGTGACGTCGCCACACACCGGATTCTCCGCCCGAAAGGATATCGTTGCACCTTCCAGGCGGCCGCGGTTGGGGAGCTCTGCGACGAGTTGTCGAACCTTCTCACTGTACATGGAACTCCCTGCCTCCTTGCATCTCATTCATCCGTGCTGCGATGTCCGGGATCACGCTCAAAGTGTAGGAAATTTCCTCCTCCCTTGTAAACCGTCCCAGGCTGAAACGGATCGCTCCCTGCACCTGCTCCTCGGGCAGCCCCATCGCGACGAGCACGTGCGACGGAGAAATGGAACCGGAAGCGCAGGCGGCTCCGGTCGACACCGAGATGCCCTCGAAGTCGAGAGCGACCAGAAGGGCCTCGCCTTGGAGCCCACAGAAACTGATGTTGCAGACATGGGGAAGCCGGGTCGCTCTCCCTCCGTTGAGCACGGTCCGGGACACCTTTTCCAGGAGGTTTGACTCGAGACGATCCCTCAGGGCACGGATCTCCGTGTCCATGAACCCCAGCTTCCGCCCGGCCAGTTCACAGGCCATCCCGAATCCTACGATCCCCGGGACGTTTTCCGTACCGCCCCGGCGGTTCCGCTCGTGCCCGCCGCCGAGCAGGAAGGGGGCCCAGGGAGTACCGTCCCGTACGAAGAGTGCGCCCACCCCTTTGGGCCCGTGCAGCTTGTGCGCGGAGACGGAGAGAAGGTCGACACCCAACTCATCGACGTCGACAGGAACTTTGGCGACTGCCTGCACGGCATCGGTATGAAAGGTGATCCCTCGCGCCTTGACGACTCGTGCGGCATCACGAAGCGGCTGAATGACGCCGGTCTCGTTGTTCGCATACATGATCGAGACGAGGATCGTATCGTCCCTGAGGACAGATTCGAGTTCGTCGATCGAGACAAGTCCCGACGAGTCCACACCCAGGTAGGTGACGGAAAATCCCTCCTGTTCGAGAGACTCGCACATCCTCAGCACTGCGTGGTGTTCGATCCGGGTCGTGACGATGTGCCTTCCCTCGGCCTGCCTGGAATGCGCCACACCTGCGAGCGCCGCATTGTCGGCCTCCGTCCCACCGCAGGTGAAGACGATGTCTCGAGCCTCCGCACCGATCAAGGTGGCAACACGATCGCGGGCGGCCTCGACCGCGCTGCGGGCTCGTTGCCCGGCCTGGTGAACCGAAGAGGCATTGCCGAAAGCACCCTGGAAGAATGGCATCATTTCGGCCAAGACGTCCGGATCCAGCGGCGTTGTGGCATTATTGTCAAGATAGGTGTTCACGACCGCGCCATCATATCACCGTTGTCCTTGACAAGGTGATCGACCGATCCTATATACCCCTCGTAGCCGGGAAAGCGGTCGCTCCTGAGGATTTGGACTCGCTTTCAAGATGTTGGAACGCAACCTTTTGAGAAGAACCTTGACAGGACCGAACCAGGATCTTACATAAAGAATGTCAAGCGAATTTAGCGAGAGGCGATTCGAAGACACAAAGAGCCCTTTGAGGATCTTGGAAATAATTGAAAACAATTAACATATAGGAGAAATAAACAATGTTGAATCTAATGCCAGTCAGAAGGAGCCGATTCCTGCCTGATACTATCAATAGTGTTATGAATGATCCCTTCTTCCGCTTTCTGGAAACGCTTCCGTCGGAAGGCAGGGAGTGGAGCCCGGCGGTCGAAGTCAGCGAAAACGAGGCCGAGTTCCGCTTCACCCTCGAGGTGCCCGGTATGGAGCAGAAGGACATCTCGATCGAGTTCGATAACGGAGTCCTGACCTTCACCGGCGAGAAGAACTCGGAGGAGCATCAGAATGGGGAGCGCGTGCGGTCCGAACGCTGGTACGGGAAGTTCTCCCGGAGCTTCACGCTTCCGAAGTCGGCGGATCCCGAAAAGATCGGCGCGAACCTCAAGAACGGTGTTCTAGTCGTGACCGTCCAGAAGAGGGAAGAGGCCAAGCCTCGCAAGGTCGAGGTCAGCATTTCCTGACCCCTGTCCAGCGCCGCCATTCGGCGGCTTTCACATAGATCGAAAAGGGCGACCCGGCGGGTCGCCCTTTTTTATTGCCTGTCGCCTATTCGAGTGCGATGGCTTCGATCTCCAAGTCGATGCCAAGCGGAAGATCGGCCGCCTGGATCGTGCTTCGCGCCGGCGGGATCGAGCCAAAGTAGCCCGCATAGACCTCGTTCACCTTCTTGAAGTCGCCCATGTCGCGCAGGAAGATCGTCGTCTTCACGATCTTGTCCATCGAGGAGCCGGCGGACTCGAGGATTAGCTTCAGGTTCTGAAGCGTTCGGTCGGCCTGATCTTCGATCGGACCCCGAAGAATCTCTCCCGTATCGAGCCGCATGGGGCCCTGCCCGGAGACGAAGATGAAGCCGTTGGCTCGAATCGCCGGTGAGTAGGGACCGACCGGTTTCGGTCCGTTCTTAGGGAAGATCTGCTCTTTCATTTGCCCCCTCCTTCACGTAACCTGACCTCGTGGATTGGCCGTCCACCGTGCGGTCTGACGACCGATGCAACTTTGAATCGATTATGAACGACGTCATCATAGATCAGTTGAGCGAACTCGGTGTCGTGCCCGTTATCGTCATCGAGGATCCCGAAGACGCAGTCCCCTTGGCTGAAGCGCTGCTCAGGGCCGGCCTGCCGGGGCTCGAGGTCACCTATCGCACCGCAGCCGCGGGAGAAGCCCTGGACAGAATCCGGAGTCGCTTCCCCGACCTCTTTCTCGGGGCGGGAACGGTGCTCACGGTCGAACAGGCCCGGGAGGCCCGCGATCGGGGAGCCCGTTTCATCATCTCACCCGGACTCGATGTCCGGGTCGTTGAATTCTGTCTCGACCAGGGTCTCACTCCATTTCCCGGAGTCTGCTCTCCTACCGAGATCCAAACTGCCGTCGGGCTCGGCCTGAAGGTACTCAAGCTCTTTCCGGCGGAAGCACTTGGCGGCTTGAAGTATCTCAGGTCGGTCGCCGGTCCATTTCCGCAGGTCCGCTTCATTCCGACGGGCGGGGTCAACACCGAAAACCTCCCGGCGTATCTCGCGTGCGATCGCGTCATAGCCTGCGCCGGCACCTGGATCGCGCGCAAGGAGTGGTTGCGGGAGAAGCGGTTCGACCTGGTCGAGAAGGAAGCGGCCGAGGCGGTGAAGATCGTGCACAGGGTGCATCAGGGAGGTGCTCGTGCCTAGAGTCGTCACCTTCGGAGAGATCATGCTCCGCCTCAAATCGCCCGGACATGAAAGGTTGCTGCAAAGCCCCGTACTGGAAGCGACCTACGGGGGCGGCGAGTCCAATGTGGCCCAATCCCTGGCCCATCTTGGAATGGATGTCCGCTTCGTGACAGCGCTTCCGGAGAATCCGATCGGCGACAACTGCATCGCCGAGCTGCGTCGGTCGGGAGTGGATACGACCCGGATCGTCCGTCGCGCAGGCAGGATGGGGGTCTACTTCCTCGAGGCCGGGTCGAATCAGCGCTCTTCGACGGTCCTGTACGACCGGGCCGAGTCGTCCATGGCCGAGGCCGATCCCTCCGAATTCGATTGGGCGGAGATCCTCGACGGCACCGACTGGTTTCACTTCACCGGCATCACTCCGGCGATCAGCGCCAAGGCAGCCGAATCCTGTCGCCGAGCGCTCGAGACGGCCCGACGGCTGGAGGTCACTGTATCCTGCGACTACAACTTCCGGAAGAAGCTCTGGAAGTATGGGAAGAATGCGCCGGAGGTGATGCGCGAATTGGTTTCAATGGTCGACGTGGGCATCGCCAACGAGGAGGACTGTCAGAAGTCCCTCGGGATCCGGTTCGATGCCGACGTGGAAGAGGGACGCCTCGAGGCCGACCGGTACCGTTTGCTGGCCGAGGAAGTGATGCGGCAGTTCCCCAATCTCCGAACGCAGGCAATCACCTTGCGGGAAAGCCGGAGCGCCGATCACAACGACTGGTCGGCGGTCATCCGATCCAGGGACGGTTTCTGGAAGAGTCGCAAGTATGCAATCACCGACATTGTCGATCGTGTCGGGGGTGGTGACTCCTTCGCCGCCGGCCTGATCTACGGGTTCCTGAATTATGGCGACGATCACCAGCGGGCGCTCGAGTTCGCCGTAGCCGCCTCCTGTCTGAAACACTCGATTCCGGGCGATGTCAACCGCGTCACCGTCTCCGAAGTCGACGCCCTGATGTCCGGCGCGGGCAGCGGCCGCGTCCGCCGCTGACCGGAAGCGCCCCACTCTTGCTCCGCCCCTTGAATCCGGCTAGAATTGACGCTTCCTGGATGCCGGGGTAGCTCAGTCGGTAGAGCAGTGGACTGAAAATCCGCGTGTCGGCGGTTCGATTCCGTCCCCCGGCATTCCTTCGCTCCTGAAAACAAAGAACTTCCACGGCAACGAACTATCCATTGGCTGTCGCCTCCGAAGCGGAGTTCCGGGTTAGTTCCTCCGATTTTCCACCCTGCAGCACCCTGAGAATGCGTCTCGCTGACCGCTCTGGAGAGAACTGTGCATAGTGCCGCTCAGTGACCGACACACTGGAGTGGCCGAGCACCTGCTGGATGTCGTGCATGTCGGCCCCGTTCTCTGCCAGCAGAATGGCATAGTGAGATCGGAGATCCTGCATCCTGACCTCGTTCAGGTTCGCTGAATCCCGCGCCTGGTTCCAGCATTTCCTCACGTTGTACCAGCGTGTTTTCGAGTGGAGGTTGTAGAACACGTACGGGCATCGGGATAGTCTGGGCAACGCCTCGACCGCACCAACTGCGTCGTCTGTAAGCGGCACGTACCTGAATTTCCCGGACTTGGTTTCCTCAGTGAACACGACCAGTCGCGATTGAAGTTGAACCTGCCAATGTTGCAGCGACAACGCCTCTTCGACTCTGCAACCCGTCTCGCGAATAAAGATCGCGATCGGTCTGACCTCGACTCTGAGTTGATCGATGACCGCCTGAACTTCTGCGTCTGAAAACCGCCTGACCGGCTTCAGCGGTTCCTTGAGCATCTTGAACCCGCCAGGCGCAATACTGTTCACTTCATAATGTCAGTGGCATCGTGCCCTCTTTCTGCTATAAGGAGGAGAAGCGATGCCGCGAACCATAGCAGAGCTCCCGAAGGGGGCACGGCTAACCGATTTCATCAGCTTGGGCGTGATCGCCCGGAAGTATCCCCGTGCAAAGATCGACGAGGTTCTGCAGGAGACCGGACGCGCCGGCGTTCGGGAGCGCCAGCTGCCGGCGCACGTGGTCGTCTATTACGTGATCGCGCTGGGGCTGTATCTGGGCGTGTCCTACGGCGAGGTGTTGCGCTGTCTGGTAGAAGGGCTGGAGTGGATCGGGTGGGACGTCCGGCGGCTGCGACAAACGGCGAGGTCGGCGATTTCTCAGGCCCGCAGTCGATTGGGCCGGGAACCCCTCAAGCAGCTCTACGAAGAGGTGGTGACGCCGATCGCCAAGCGGGACACCCCGGGAGCTTAATATCGGGATTGGCGCCTGGTGGCTTTGGACGGCACCACGCTGGAGATGGGAGACACTGAGGAGAACGAGCGGGAGTTCGGACGACCCGGAGCCTCCCGAGGGAGAAGCGGATACCCGCAGATGCGACTGGAGTTTCTGTCGGAGACGGGCACGCATGTGTTGTTCGGGACGACCCTGGGGGAATCTCACAGCTCCGAGGTGGAACTGGCCCGCCAACTCCTGCCGCAGCTCCAACCGGAGATGCTTTGCCTGGCCGATCGTCACTAGTTCGGCTACGCGTTGTGGAAGGCGGCGGATGCAACCGGAGCCGCCCTGCTGTGGAGGATCAAGAAGAATCTGAAACTGCCTTGTCTTGAACGACTGCCGGACGGATTCTATCTGAGCAAAATCTATCCCTCGGACAAAGCCCGTCGCCACGACCGGGACGGGATGGTGGTGCGGGTCATCGAGTACCGGCTGGAAGGAGTCGAAGACGCCGAGCCTCTCTACCGCTTGGTGACCACCGTCCTCGAGGTCGAGCGGGCGCCAGCCGATGAACTGGTTCCGCTGTATCCGGAGCGCTGGGAAATCGAGGGAGCCTTTGACGAACTGAAGACCCAGTTGCGGGGCCGCGTGGTGCTGCGCAGCAAGAAGCCGGCGCTGGTCCGACAAGAAGCCCACGGCCTCCTGCTGGCCCACTTCGCCGTGCGAGGGCTCATGCATGTAGCCGCACTTCAGGTTCGGGTGGATCCCGACCAACGCTCGTTCACCCATGCGGTCCGAGTCGTCCGGCGGAAGCTGCCACAGATTGTGGCTTTTCCCCCCTCAGCAGAAAACGAGTCTGCATAGACAGCTGCTGGCCGAAATCCTGGAACAGCGAGTGGTCTCAAGTCGAGTCCATGCCAATCCGCGAGCCCTGAAGAAGATGAGCAATTATACGGTGCGCAGCCGGGCCAAACCGGTCCCTCGGAATCGCAACATTCAGGTGGTTCTTATGTAAGTGAACAGTATTGGACCTAGCGCCAGAGCGGAGTCTGTTGTAGTTCCAGGCGATCATGTCAGATGCCTGAATCCCGCCACTGCTGTCCAAATTAGCGGAGAATTGAGAACCACCTCCGCGTCCTGACTGGCTTTCCGACTCGATTTTCTGGTTGTCCATGTCCAGGCCTCCGATTTTGCTGTCCAGATTATGCGAAGGGGAGTGCCGCCTGAGCGGCTTGCGGCAACTCGGGCGGGGACTTGAACGGTGCATTCAGCCAGGCCCATAAGTCTCGATGCACGAACAGGTTCATGCGCAGCAACGCCGCCAGATTGGACAGGGACCAGTCGAAGCCGGACTTCAGTTGCAGATAGCGCAGGATCAGCATGGCGATCAGTGCTGTCCAAATTTGAGACTTCAGAGCGTTGGGACTGGTGCCGACGAAGGTCTTGATCTTCAGGTTCTGCTTGAGGGCCTTGAAGCGTGATCCAAAAGGAGGTGGAGTTTCACTGCTCCTTTCGTGCGGCGGAACTGGGCCCAATCAAAGACCGAGGCGCACAAATCGATGACGCCGGCGTCCAGGCTGACCAGCGGGTTCTTGAAGCGGAACGGCTTGCGGCGGCGGCCGACGGTCAAGGTCCGGCACCGGTCGAGCAGGCGATGGAACATCTGCTCATACAGCTCCCAGGGACGGTGTTCGTTGGCGTAAGCCAGGGTCGAGCGCTTCGGAACCCGGATTCCGAGATGGCTCAACTTGCCTTCGCAACTGGCCAGCCCGCCGCAGATTTCCCGCAGGCTCTGGGCACGACCCAGCTGACAGAACAGCATGGAGACGAACTGGGTCCAGCAGGCAAAGCCCCGGGCGTGGCGCTCGGCTTTCGTCTCTCGGACCAGTTCCTGGAACTCGAGACGCGGAAAAAGCTGGAGAAGTTGGCTGAAGATGCTGCAAAATCGATTCACGGCTGAGCTCTCCCTTCCGATTGGATCGCGACGAGACAACCCAATCGTACGAGGAGCGGCTCAGCCGCTCAATCCTGATTTCGTAATTTGGACATGGAACTGGTGTGAAGGTGCAAGCCTCGCTGATTGATCTATCTTCTTCCCTGCCAGCCACGTTGGATGCTGGATGGGAAGCCACCGAGTCAAATCAAAAGCTCAGAGAGTCCATTGACATGTGGGAGAAATAGCGCTACTGTTATTTCCAATTAGTTAAAGAGGCCCTTTGGGCTTGGGTATTGTGTCTAGTGATCCCTGCCATTAGGCGCTTGCCCCGTTCGTACCAACGAGATATGGCTTCGATGTTTACAAATTGGGGGAGAACCTGTGAAAAGATGTGGGTTTATTCTGGCCGCTTTCCTGCTGGTTATCGGGGTGCCAACCGCGCGAGCAGACACAATCTGGGACTTTGGAACCGACGACACCTCCGAGGCAAATAGTCCTCTGAGTCCCGCGACGAATTGCCACGGTGTGACGGAGGGCTCCGTCCTGTTGACAGCATGCGGCTACGACGTCGACGGCTCGCCACATAATCTGTATTTCAAAGACGCCAACGGAACTGCGAGCAATGAGCACGGACTCGGTTTGGTGAACACAAGTGACTATGAACTGACGCTTGCCTCAGGCGGGATCGCCAATTTCATGCAAATCGACCTGGGGGCGATCTACATGGCGGGGTGGACGAATCCGATGTTGCGGATGCAGAGTGTGACGAATGGTGAGGCTTTTGACGTCTTCACGTCGGCATTTGCTGGCTTGCTGGGGTCTCCACTGATAACCGGATCCACGGTCAACGATGCCTTCCTCTCCGTTCCTGACGCCTTCAACAATCGGTATTTAAGTGTCGCTGTGCATTACCCAGGCAACACCTCCGACGATAACGTACTTTTGGATGCCTTCAGTGCGGAACCGCCACCTTCGAACGTTCCAGAACCTGCCACGAATGTCCTGCTGGGCACCGGCTTGCTTCTCGCCGTCCCCCTGACTCGGCGGAGGAAACGGAATAACGAACAGAGGGAAATACGATAGGCCCCAGCCCCTTCTATTTTGGCTGTGGGAGGACGACAAACCGTTCGCATGCGCATGGCCTGGAGATATTGTATTGCTGGTAGTCGGTTTACGCTGGCACTCACAACGCTGTTTTTTTCTCCAGAGCCTGGTACCGTTCGGTGCCTTCCGAACCAGCCCGCGCTTCAAGACTTAGGGATGTCGCGTTTCGGAGTGCAGGTGCGCCGGAATCAATCACATGAGTGAGTTGTCGCCGTCTCGCACCTTGGCGAGCGTTTAATGTGATCTCGGGCGGCAGTTCTACCTTGCCGAACGTTGACGTTCGCGTCTGTGGAGCCGGTCAGGGATGGTTAGTGGCAAATGTCGGGATTCGAACTCTGAGCTTGGAAATCTACGATCGCTCTTGCCGCAGATTCCTGCTTGTAGTTTGAACATAGACCTCGCGCTTGTTACGGGTCTTTGTGACGGCGTCGCAGCCCTGGAAGTCCCTGGCCACGCCCGCACAGCCCTTTCCCTGGAAGCATTCCAGGTCCATTGAACTGTTGCCCTGCTCATCGATCTCGATGACCGCCGTTTTCTCTTGCCTCGGATTCCTCCCTCATCGGACAGCGAAGCCCAGTTGGACCTTCTTACCCTGGGGTGTGCTGATGACCTCACGGCCCTTGAACACATCACTGCTGTCCAAATTAGCGGAGAATTGAGAACCACCTCCGCGTCCTGACTGGCTTTCCGACTCGATTTTCTGGTTGTCCATGTCCAGGCCTCCGATTTTGCTGTCCAGATTATGCGAAGGGGAGTGCCGCCTGAGCGGCTTGCGGCAACTCGGGCGGGGACTTGAACGGTGCATTCAGCCAGGCCCATAAGTCTCGATGCACGAACAGGTTCATGCGCAGCAACGCCGCCAGATTGGACAGGGACCAGTCGAAGCCGGACTTCAGTTGCAGATAGCGCAGGATCAGCATGGCGATCAGTGCTGTCCAAATTTGAGACTTCAGAGCGTTGGGACTGGTGCCGACGAAGGTCTTGATCTTCAGGTTCTGCTTGAGGGCCTTGAAGCGTGATCCAAAAGGAGGTGGAGTTTCACTGCTCCTTTCGTGCGGCGGAACTGGGCCCAATCAAAGACCGAGGCGCACAAATCGATGACGCCGGCGTCCAGGCTGACCAGCGGGTTCTTGAAGCGGAACGGCTTGCGGCGGCGGCCGACGGTCAAGGTCCGGCACCGGTCGAGCAGGCGATGGAACATCTGCTCATACAGCTCCCAGGGACGGTGTTCGTTGGCGTAAGCCAGGGTCGAGCGCTTCGGAACCCGGATTCCGAGATGGCTCAACTTGCCTTCGCAACTGGCCAGCCCGCCGCAGATTTCCCGCAGGCTCTGGGCACGACCCAGCTGACAGAACAGCATGGAGACGAACTGGGTCCAGCAGGCAAAGCCCCGGGCGTGGCGCTCGGCTTTCGTCTCTCGGACCAGTTCCTGGAACTCGAGACGCGGAAAAAGCTGGAGAAGTTGGCTGAAGATGCTGCAAAATCGATTCACGGCTGAGCTCTCCCTTCCGATTGGATCGCGACGAGACAACCCAATCGTACGAGGAGCGGCTCAGCCGCTCAATCCTGATTTCGTAATTTGGAAGAGTGCGCTCAAACAGTACCACTGCGCATGCTGCGCATTGGAGTCCGCTGGCGACCCTGGCGTGAAATCGGGTTTGCATGTCCCGAGGGCTGGCGAGAATCCCCAAGTTGTGAGGATGATTCGGCAGGGCTCCGCGCCCCTGCCTGGGTCTCTCACCCAGTTTCGTTCGTCCCCTCGGTCTCATCGGTCCCAGGCCGTCCCGTCATCGCGTTCCGCCTTCCCACACTTTCCTGTTGATAGGCTACAGAAATAGCGATAGATTCCCTGTAGAGAGGCGACAGCGGATGCGGGCAAAGCCGTGGCGGAGGATTCCGCACTCGAGGAAGCGCTCGACCTTTTCTCGACGACCGGACGAGTGTAGGCCTGCCGGAATTCCTCCCAGTAATCTTCCAGGCACTGGTAGAACGCGGTTTCCCGAGGACGTCTCGGCCGGTAGATCGCAGATTGTGCCATCACCTGAACAGAACGTCCGAGCAGCACAAATCTGCGAACGATCACTGGGTCCGATCGAGTGCAAACGCATTCAATGAGTCAGTTCGGGGTCGCCACCCAGCCGAATGCCAACGAGGTCTACGCTCGGTTCGAGCCGATCACGAAGGACTTCGGCTGACGGCCGCGCTGGGGGAAGCACTTCTCACTCACGCGGGAAGAAGTCGAGAGGTCGGCCCGAGTTCCTGGGTGGCCTTTCGATCCTTCGAGAAATGCCCTCTGGACAACGTCTTCGCCCATACCAGCCCCGCCTATCTGCTTGTCGACGAGCAACGGTCCTGGTCCGAGAAGACATCGCCCGCCTCGTCGAAAAGATGGACGAGTTGGTCGACTACACACGCAAACTCGACGGCTTTCGAACCGAAGCCCACCGGCAGGAAACACTGCAAATGATCCGACATTGGTAAGCCCATTGAGACAGATCGAGGTGCGGGCTTTGAATGGGAGGTTCCCGCAGGTATATTCAAAGGAACTTCTAGTAACAGAAAAGAGCGTCAGATCAGTGACGGCCATAAGAGCTTGGGCGACGGTTTTCACACTGTTCTGCCTGGCTGCATTCTCGACCCAGAATACGGCCGGGCAGGTAACGACTGGATCCGTGAGCGGAATCGTTCGAGACACGTCCGGAGCGGTCGTTCCCGAGACCGAGGTTACGCTGACCGAACTCCGAACCGGTCGTCGACGGCAGGCTGGTACTGACGAACAGGGTTTCTATTCATTCCGCTTTCTCCCGCCCGGCCGTTATCGAATCAGCCTGGATGAGCCGGGTTTTGGGCCGCTTCAGACAACGTTTCTGATCAGCGCAGGAAGAGACTCGAGTGTATCTCTGCATTTATCCCCGGGCGGTCCCTCTCAAGTGATCGAGGTCCAAGCTCAACCTTTCAAACCCGACGCCGTCCATCATTCGCTTTCGTCGATACTGACGGACGAGGAGATCGACGAACTGCCTATGAACGGGCGCAATTTCCTCGATGCCGCGCAACTGCTTCCCGGCGTCACCTTGATCGACGCCACAGAACTACTCGACCCCGTCGGGGCGCACTTGAGTAAGAGACAGTTCACCGGACTCTCCATCGGCGGACGGACAGGAAGGACGACGCGGATCACGGTGGACGGATTGGACATATCGGATGAATTCGTCGGTACGACCCTCCAGAACCTTTCGCCGGACAGCATCCAGGAACTCCAGGTCACCTATGCTTCGATGGATCCTTCCATCAGCCTGACGTCTCAAGGCGCCGTCAATATCGTGACCCGAAGCGGTGGGAGTGAATACCACGGCAGCGCCTTCTTCCTGAGTCGAGATTCCCGATTCGCCGCTCTGCCGGTGAGCCGAACCGGGGATCCATCGACCAACCAAAGACTCGAAGATGCGAAATTCGACCGGCAGCACCTGGGATTTCGTCTGGGAGGCCCGATCCTCGAGGACCGCCTCTACTTCTTTCTCAATTACGAGAACGTGAATCAGGACGGATCCGAGTTCATCCGCAGTGAGGCCTTCCCCCAGTGGAACGGCCCCGTGAGAATTCCCTTCGACGCGGATATGGCCATGGGCCGACTGGATTGGGATGTCTCGACCACAGCCCGAGCCTTCTTTCGCATGACCTACGACGACAATCGTGGAGTGAGTGGTGTGGGAGGATCTGGAATGGCTCCGCAGTGGAATACGAACATGTCCTCCGTTTTGGCCGGAGGACTGGACTGGTCACATGCGACGACATCCCACTCGATCCGTGTGGGATACGGAAACTTCAATGCCGATGTGTCGGGCCGGACCCTGACCGCGCTGCCTGTTGTCACGGATTCCACTGAAATGGCGGTTAGTCTTCTCGAAGGTACGCAGCTGGCCACGGCACCGAGCGAGACATCCCCCCAGCAGAGTTATCAAACCAATAATCAATTCAAGTATGACGGTCTCTGGGCACTCGGCCGCCACCTGCTCCGTTTCGGTGGGGAGATCAATTACATCCGCTCCAACTTCCGCTGGGCCTTCTACGGAGAGGGTCCCGTCATCCGCTTCACGTATACGGAGAGCGAGCGACAGCAGATTCTGAGCCGGGGAGGCGACCCTCTGGATCCTCTGGAGTACCCGCTTTCCTCCGTCACAATGGGGAACGGGCGCGGGTACTTTTCCGAGATCCCCAATCAGGGCAGACCGCTCGGGGGAATCAACAATACCCGGCTGGCGGGCTATGTTGCCGATCACATTCGGTGGACTCGGTCCCTAAATCTGAATTTAGGGTTGAGATATGAGCTGGATACGGGTCAGGTCAACGACGACCTCGGCTTGCCGGAGTTCTTGGCCGATGTTCTCGGCCCCGAGGGGATCCGGCCGACACGTCTCGACACCAACAACTTCGCTCCCCAGTTGGGATTCGCCTGGCAGCCCTTCGGCGACGGGCGGACGGTTCTCCGTGCAGGGGCCGGAGTCTTCTACGAGACGCAGCTTCTCGTGAATACGGCCATGGACCGTCAATTGCGTCTACCCCCTGGACTCAATAATCGGAGCGTCACCGTCCCCAACCCGATTCTCTACCCCGACGGACGGGTTACCGTGTTCGGAGAGCCCGTCAACTCGATCGACACCCGCACGTGGGGCGGGGCCACGATCGGCTCGGTCCTCGACGAGGTCGGGCAGACCTTCCGTGACTTTCAGCAGGCGACGCAGGACTCGGGCTATGATCCGCGTGGCGAACCTCTGATCTGGTACCTGGAGGGAACCGGGGATTCCCTCCTCTTCCCGCATGACTACTCGACTCCCTATTCGATCCAAACCAACATCGGGATCGAACATCAGTTCGGTCCGAATTGGCTGATTGGGGTGGATTTCCTCCACAACCGAAATCACCATGCCATTCTCCAGAGTCTGAACAACTTCTACGCAGCAGATACCCTGAATATCGCCGCGGCGCGCGAGTGGCTCGATGGATTGGCTTCCTTCGGAGGCTTTGAAGACGTCGAAGCTTTCCTTCAGCAGATGCTCGCCGACGGGACTCCGTTTTGGAGGCTGAGGATGGGCAACTTCTTTGTGGGGGACCATCCCCTTGATGTCGACTATCCCGAGACGAACATCAATCTCTGGACGAATGCCGGTCTTTCGACCTACAAGGGCTTGCAGGTTCGTGCGCGGGGGAGACTCGCTTCTGCGGGATGTTGCATCCGCGGGTTGGATCTCGACCTCAGCTACGCTTTCAGCCGATACTCCGGATCGGTAGGCGATCAGGACTCCGCCTATGGCCGATATCCCGAGGACAACCGGGTGGTCGCGGCTGAGCCGTCCGGTCCGGCCGGTTTCGACCGAACCCACCAACTCAACGTCTTTCTCCGGACCGAGCTTCCGGGAGGTTTCATCCTGAACATGAATCACAGGATGAGAAGCAGTCTGCCGACTTCACTGCGGCTGGGAGCTTCCTCCTTCGGTGCAGACACACTATTTTACTCCGATCTGAACGGCGATGGGGCCGCTTTCGACCTCCTTCCGGGGACTCGCAAGGGGAGCTTCGGTCGGGATGTCAAAAGTGCGGGGTCGCTGAATGAGCTGATCGGCGAGTTCAACCGGCACTATGCGGGGTCTCTCTCTCCGGCAGCAGCTGCCCTGGTCGAGGCCGGACTGTTCAGCGAGGAGCAACTGCGAGCTTTCGGTGTCGTCATCCCGCCGCTGGATTTGGCACCTGACGACCAGGTGATGAATGATAGTTTCATCACGACGGATGTCCGCTTCGGGAAGCAATTTCGAGTCGGCGAGAGTGTCTCGATTGAGCCGGCTGTGGAAATGTTCAACGTCTTCAATGTGGCGAATTGCGGCTCCCTGCGAGAACGAATGCTGGGGCGGGCGGGTGACCCCAACGGCACATCGCCTGGCGAACGAACCGACCGCATCGGCCAGGGCTCCGGCAGCTTTGGCCAGGGTATGCCACGTTCTCTTCAGTTCGCAGTGAGAATCCGATTCTAGGTCGGGCCTTTTCTGGGTTTATCGGGTCAGTCGGCGACGCTCAGAGGACTGGCTTCAGCTCAATGGACTTGCAGTTCCGTGACAAAAGCGTGAAGATTCCATGAAACATTCCCGGTGTCGTGCGTCTACACTGTTAAGTATCTCTTTACCCCGGAGTTGACGTGTCCCCCGAGAAACAGGAACGAATCAGACGGGCTCTGAAGCGGCAGCGGCGCATGCTGCTGCTGTTCTTTCTGACGGTCGTGATTCCTGCAGGTGCCCTCGGATTGATCGGATTGAGAGCACTGGAAGCCGACCGGATTGAAATGGAACGGGTCTTCAGGGGAGAAGAGCGCTCGCTGAACGACAAGTTGCAGCACTCCCTTGAAGCCGAACTCTGGGAGATCCACGATCAATTGGAGCATCTGTCGGAAACTGCTTCATACGACGGGCTCGCGGAGGTCCAGAAGTCTTACGCCGGAACACTCAAGAACGACTCCCGCTATGACGGTGTGATCCTTCTCGGAACAAGAGGAGATCGTTTCTGGGTAGCGGAGAATTTCCTGGAGGTCCAGCACCAGGAGACCGAAGAAGATCCAGGCTGGTCCCGCCTTGAACAACTGAAAGTCCAGGAATTCGGACGCAGAGATTTGCAGGCCGCTGCCGACGGCTACCGCCAGGTCGCCGCCACGAGCGAAGGAACCTTGCGGCTGGCGGCGCTGAACGACCTGGGTAGAACGCTTGTCAAGAAGGGTGACTACCTGGAAGCCATGGAGGTCTATGCTCAGAGTCTCAGCGACTGGCCGAGGATCCTGAGCAGCACCGACGCTCCTTACCTCTTGATCGCAGGGCTTCGACTCTATGCTACGGCAGAGAGTCTTGGACGGTCGGGAGATGCATTGGGTCAGCTGATCGATGTCTACGAGCATATGGCCGAGGGCCGAATCCGGTCCCTCGGAATTCTGAGTTTCTATTCTCGGCAGTACGAGCAGTTGATCGATGAAGCGTGTCTCGAGAACCTCGAAGCCTGTCGGGAAATGACCGATCTACGAGAGCGACTCCGGGGGACCCGCTCAGCTCTCGAATTGCAGGACGACGTGCTGACTCGCGTCTTCAATACCGTGTCGAGCCTTCAGAGCTTCGATGATCCCCGCAACATGGTGCTGAAGATTCCGAAGGCTCCCACCCTGGTGGTCATTGGAGCGCCTTCGAGAAGCCCCTCGGAGAGAGAACCCTTCTTCGCCGTCACGCTCCTGGACGCCCGTTTGCTGCTCGGAAGGATCCTCGACGCACTTGATCTGGACGAGACCTCGCTCGGAGTCGAAATTGTCGATGCCAGGGATGGGCTTCTCGCAAGCTATGGCGGGGAGCGACCGTCAGAAGGTGTAACTTCGACTCCCCTGTCCGAGCTGATCCCTTCCTGGACGGTGAGTTCCTTCCATCCTCGGGAGTCGGATCTTTGGGCGCCTCATTTTGCCGCTCGAAACTTCTACATTGCTCTGACCGTGATCCTCGTCGCGATCCTGTTGTTTGGGGGCTTTCTGACGTTTAGGACCGTCGCCCAGGAGGCGGCGTTGATTCGTGTCAAGGGACAGCTGGTGTCCATCGTTTCCCACGAGTTCAAAAGCCCCATCACCTCGATGCGGACCCTCGTGGAGAGGCTGCAGGACGGTTTGGTTGAGCGTCCGGAGAGAAAGCATCAATATCTCGCGATCATAGGATCCGAACTTCAACGCTTGACGCGTCTCGTGAACAACTTGCTCGATTTCAGCAGAATCGAAACCGGTGGCAAGCAGTACCGGATGGTCGCCACGGACGTCTCGGAGCTGCTGGAGAATCTACTGAGGATATTCGAGCCCCGTGCGTACCAGATGGGGTTCTCCTTGGAGACGAAGATACCGCACGGACTCCCAGTCGTCCGCGTGGACCCCGACAGTCTGGCCCAGGCAGTGCTGAACTTGTTGGACAATGCCATCAAGTTTTCGGAAGAGGTAAAGACGATCGGCGTCTCCGTGCTTGATCGAGGTGAGACGCTGGCGATTTCCGTCGAAGATCGTGGTCCGGGCATCCCCGTTCAGGAAAGCGAGCGGATCTTCGAAGCTTCTTACCGATCCCGCGAAAGCGAAGAGCGGGATATCCCCGGCATCGGCCTGGGTCTGTCCATTGTCAGGCATATTGCCGAGGCCCATGGAGGAAGAGTGGAAGTCGAGCCCAGGCCGGGAGGTGGGAGCCGATTTTCCCTCGTGCTTCCGGTCGGAGAAGAAGAGGTTTCTGCCGGCACCCGCGAGTTTCCAAAACTCGTGCATGAGAAACAGAAGACGGGCACTGCAGATCAATGAGTCTGGAAATCGGCATGAATGAGCGGAGAAGTCGAAAGACGAAGATTCTGATCGTTGACGACGAACCGGGGATCACCTTGGGCCTTGCCGATCAGCTCGAAATGGAAGGATACGACGTCCTCGTGCGTTCCGATGGGATCAGCGGGCTCGAGGCAATCTGCACCGAGAAGCCCGACCTCGTTTTACTGGATGTCATGATGCCGAGGATGGATGGATACGAGGTCTGTCGGCGAATCCGCAAAGAAGATGACACCCTGCCGATCCTGATGCTGACAGCCAAAGGCGACGAGGTGGACAAAGTCGTCGGTCTCGAGTTCGGGGCGGATGATTATGTGACCAAACCGTTCGGCCTCCGTGAACTCGTCGCTCGAATCAGAGCGATCCTCAGACGGATCGATCGCCATGAAGCGGAGGATGACCAGAGGGTCGCGGCGCCACGCAGACTCACGTTCGGAGATGTGGACATCGACTTCGTCAGTTTCGAGGGTCTCAAGCGGGGCAAGCCCATTGATCTGACGCCGCGAGAATTCCGCATCCTGCAAGTCTTTGCAGCCAGACCGGGCGAAGTGATCTCCCGCGATGAGTTTCTGCAGCAAGTATGGGGTGAAGACGTCTACGTCACCACCCGATCTGTCGACAACCAGGTCTCGAGCATTCGAAAGAAGGTCGGCGATGACGGCGAGAACCCAAGGTACTTCGTGACGATTCGGACCGTCGGCTACAAGTTCATTCCGGATTAGGAACCACTAAGCTTAATGAAAAGCATTCTGCCACTGCTGCTTCTCTTCCTAGGAACGGCATCAGCAAGCCAGACCCGGAAGGACGCGTCGGAGGTGTTCCAGCAGGCTTTCTATCTGGAACAGGGAACGGGTGATCTCAAAGCGGCGATCGAACTGTATGAGGAACTCGTCAGCGAGTTCCCGGATGCCAGGGAATATGCTGCCAGGGCTTTGTACCGCCTTGGTCTATGCTACGCGCTGGCGGGAGAGGACAAAGCGGTTGACCGTCTGACCCGGTTGATCGAAGACTATCCGGACCAGCGCCAACTCGTTGAACGAGCAAAAGAGGAGCTGAGAAAACTCGGAGGCTCTAAGGATCACCGTGACGACGTCTCATCCACGTTTCGCCTTCGAGAATTGAAACGACTCGATGGTACGGCAGTCTGGGATCCCCATGCGGCGCTCTCGCCGGACGGCCGCTACCTTGTGTACTGGGATGGAGAAAACGGCCGGGGGCTGATCCTGCTGGATCTGAAGCAGGAAACAGTGACGCGCGTAGCCCCGGGACAAATCGATCCCGCTTTCGAAAGTTGGCGATACCGGTGGTCGCCGGGAAGCGATGCGGTTTGCCTCGATCTCAACGATTCGAAGGGCAACGCGCTGGCGATCTACAGCATGCAGCAGAACGAGCTTCGGATCCTTGTGCGCCTGGACCGTGCTCGACTCGTGCCCGTCCATTGGAGTCGAGACGGCAAAGTGATCGTCTGTCTGAGCAGGGCGGACGGGGATCCCGACAGGATTCTCCTCGTCGACTCCTCGACGGGCGAAATCCATACCGAAGTCGAGGTTCCCGAGCAGGTCGATCCCTTCACTTATCGACTGCGTCCCGACAACCGTTACCTGGCCTATTCCTCGTGGGGCGACAATCCCGAGGTGTCCATCGTGTTGCTCGAATCTGGAACGCCCATCGTCGTCGCGCCCCACCCGGCCAAGGATCAGGATCCCCTGTGGTCTCCCGACGGCCGGTTCCTGGCTTTCCTGAGTGATCGGCTGAAGAGCACCGACCTCTGGGCGGTCTCGATCAGCGCGGACGGTACGATCAGTGTCCCTTTCCTGGTGACCAAGGATTTGGGCCCCGATGCCAGGCTGATCTCCTGGTGGAAGATGGATCAGCTCGTTGTGGCGCGTGAAGCCCGCTTGCGTGATATCTGGGCCCTGCCCATGGAGAATGGCGGACCGATGGCCGCCGGACCGGCGTTCATCGTTACGAAGACTCAGGGACAGAACGTCCAGCCGGCCGTCTCGCCCAACGGCCAATGGGTTGCGTTCAACTCGACCGGTGCCGACGGGAAGCCACGGCTCGGAATCTCCGCCGTCGAAGGCAACGAAGAGTACTTCTTCGATGATCTGCCGCCGACGATCTACAACCCAACCTGGAGGGACGACCATACCGTGCTGCTGGTTGGCGGTGACTCCAAAGGCGGGGCTTTTCTCGAGTGCGACATCAATGAGCGGAAGCAGGTCCGAGTTGTGGACTTTCCGTTAGGTGAGGAGTTCACGCAAACCCCCAATTGGATTCGGCACCCCCCTCGCCCCGACTTCTCTCGCGACGGACTCCTCCTGTTCGACATCATTCAGCCTGAGACCGCTCGATCCGGACTCTACGTTTTCGACGGCAGTCGTTCCGAGAGAGTCCCGGGCACGGACCGGGCAGGCTTCGGCCGCTGGACACCCGATGGTCATCACGTCATCACGGCCGAGTTGGTGAATGGTCGAGTGTCTCTGATTCGACTCAACCTCGCCGATGGGGAGCGAGAATCTCTGATTTCTCTCGGCCAGAGCGAGAGCATTCAGACTTTCGCTCTAGACCCAACCGGGCGTTTCCTCGCCTTTCCTCATTTCGTCAAAGGGGAGTCACGCTACGAGTTCTGGAACCTGGAGCTCTTGTCTCTCGAAACAGGGGAACTGAGTACCTTCGACCTGCCTCGCGGACTCAATCCCTGGTGGGTCGACTGGTCCCACGACGGACGGTACATCGTCTTCGGAAGTCTGCGCATCCTCAACGGCTTGTATATCCTCGAAAACTTCTGGCCCGACGACCTTTCCCATCTTCGAGAGCCCCGGTAGACCTCACCGTTTTTCCTCAGGCCATATCGCCGATCTTATGCCCGAGCCGACCGTCTTGGTCTTCGACCATCCGCCGCGACCGGGCTATGGCCACGAAATCAGTACGTGACCGCAGGGAGCGTCCCTTTATGCTCGAGCTGTGACCGCGGCAAGGCTCTCGCCGCAGGATCTCGACCCTCGGCTGGTCAATTGCCACGCCTGAGCATCCTGTCGCGGTCGGGCAGCGGCAGGACTGGTCCGTGCAGCGGGAGACCTTGCGGGACCTCCGGCCTGTAAGGGCAGGGTCGACTCACTTCGTTCGCGTACCGATGCTGCGTTTGGCGCGGGTTTGCTCGCGGAACGATTCTACGGTGTCGTGCATGCTTCCTTGACGCCTGGTTTTCGAACAGGCCTCCAGTTCCATTGCCGTTGTCTGACGCAGGCTTGACACTTCCCTGACAACCCGCTCCGTCGATGAGATTACAATCCGATCAATATCTCACAGCGAACTTTGGTTTATGTCACAAGGAGGCTCTCATGTTGAGGAAAACACTCTTTCTGTTCGTCATGTTGGTTGCGGTGCCGACGCTGACCTTGGCCGGCAAAGGGAACGGCAAGGGGGGCAATGGCGGAAGCAATGGTACGCCTGTGGCGGTAATGAGTTGCTTCACTGATCTGGAACAGGGCATCGGTCCGGACTCCGGGACTTGTTACGTCGACGAATCTCTGGAAGGAGACCCAGGACTCTCGAACATCATCGACGGCGGAACCTACAAACTCACGATGAATCCCGATCGTGTGAACTTCAACGACTGCTGCTTTTACGAGAGGTACTTCACTCTGGATCTCAGTGCTCTTCCCCCCGAATGTACGGTTGGTTTCGCTGGGAGTGGTGAGGTTCGTCTCTTCCTGAGTGTGGACCTCGACGCGGACTCTGCCTTTGGCCAGGTGTGGGGTCTCGTGGCGTCGGACACCGCAGGTTGGGACACTGATGGCGTGATCCTCGATTTGAGCTGGGACGCGGTCGACGTCACTTTACCAGGGAACAACGAATTAGCCGTCACAACCGTCGAGCCTCATACCGCCACGATCAAGGGACCGGCTCCGAGTGGGAACAAGAAAGTGACCTGCGGAACCGCGGAGATCCCCTTCGATTTCCACGTTTCAGTACCTCAGCCATGAGTACTGAATGCTGGGACAGAGGCGCCAAGGAGCCGTCTTCGGGCGGCTGATCAGACAAACTCGAATTCAGGAGGGGGAAATGAACTACCTTAGAAGTGTCGTTGGAGCGGTGACGGCGCTCGTCGTGTTCGGACTCAGTCTGGCGACTTCCTTGGCGACTCCGTCTCAGGATGTGGTGCTCAGCGGCCGATTGCTGACCGAATCCAACAGCCGAGGAGGGCTGGCGGTTCGACTCCACTGTCCGCGCGTCCAAGGCCAGACCCGCGCCACCAGATCCGGTCATTTCGCAGTCCGGCTGACCCGACCCTCCGACGACGGCTTCATGTCGGCTCCTTCCGCTCCGAACCGAAGAGGTAGGAACGATACCCTACCCTTCCAATCCCTGCGAAACTCCCTGGAATGTACTCTCGAGGTTCTCGATTCGGGCGTGGTCCTGAAGCAATTCAGGCTGGCCATCCCACCCCGAGCGCAAACCATCGACATCGGCGACCTGGAGGTACCCACGCAGGTGGGCCCGGCCCCGGGACACGGGCCGACCGTACACTGGAGTTCACTGACCGCCCCGGCGGAAGCCCTCTCTGCCTTCGAGCAGGTGCGATATGAATTGGACAAGAGCCAACCCGACCTGAAAGACGCCAAACGGCTCCTCAAGAGAGCGCTTCGCCTGGATCCGGAGATGGCGGAAGCCTGGGAACTGTTGGGCATCGTCGAATTTGCCGGAGGGAGTGACGGTTCGGCACGTTCCGACTTCGAGAAAGTCCTCGCGTTGGACGACACTTCGTGCAAGACCTACACCTTCCTGGCCCAATTGGACATGCGCGAGCAGAAGTGGCAAGCAGCCCTGGAGCACTGCGAGCGTGCGCTCGAGATTGACCCGAACTGGCCGCAAGCCGAATACCTCAAGGCTTTTGCCGCCTACAATCTGGGCGACTTTGACGCCGCCCGACTGGCCTCCCGGCGAGTCCATACCAGCGGTGAAGGGGGCCGCTTTGCGGATCTCGCCGTCGTGGACGCCCTCTTGCTCGCAAGGGAAGGAAGAACAGCCGAAGCCTCCGCTCTGCTCCGCTCTTTTCTCGAGGAGAATCCAGGATACAGAAAGAGACCTGCGCTCGAAGACCAGCTCGCAATGTGGGAGGACTCCACAGACGGAGAGGCGCGAGAGTGTCCCAAGAAGCATTGAGGCCGATCTCTCCCTGCAGATTGCGGCGGCTGATCGGGGAATGGCCCTCACCGGTCACCGGATTCTTCGTTAGATGTTGAATCCGAGTGCCAGGCCGGATTCTGTGTTGACGGCGTACTGGCAGGAGTGAAGGTCCGGTTCGAGGAAACAGTGATCGTAAAGACGTGGCCCCAGGTACTGACTTTGAACGCTCCTGCAACGGAAGGATTCTTTGCCCCGAATCCTCCGAACCCGGCCAGCCGCGGCACCGTCTCGAGGGCCACCGACACTGGTCGAAGCGCACCCTCGAGATTCCGGCTGCGAGCCGATCGGTCAGGGCGAAATCGTAGCCGAGTTGAATGTTCGCTCCTGCGTCGACCGCCAGTGCATCCCCCAGGCTCGCGTCGGAGAGGCTGCTGAGAAAGCGCTGCTCGATGTGGATGGCCGACTCGTGGCGATTCAAATCGACCGGACGGGGATCTGAACCAGCCGACTGTCGGTGTTGAGTCTGCGGCTCGGTTCTCGCTGCCTTTGAGAAACCGCGCTCAACTCCGGCTGAGCAGACCCGACGGGACGACATCAGACTCCAGCGGCTCTCGACCCCTGCCGGATGTCCGTGTATCGCTGGAATCTGACTACCATGCCGGAAAGCTGCGGGATCTGTTCGACTACTAAACGCCAGCGTTCGGGAACGGAAATCCGGCCGGTTTGGGAAGCTCCTGGTTCACATGACGCCGGAGGGCGGCATCGCAGACGGCGTAGCCCCAGTTGATCAGTCGCTCCTGTGTGAGCGGCTCGATCCTTTTCAATCGTGTCGGGAGGTTGGCCAGGACGAGCGTCCGGGCAGCCGGGCACGGCAGGGCATCGGTCAGCCCGAAATGCGTGATATCCGATCGGATCCCCCAGTAGGCCCCTTCACGGCTCCCCTGGATGAAGGACTGGATCGTCTGGCGTTTCCGCAGGCTGCGGACCTGATTGTCGATGAGAAACAGCACCCGGATGGTGTGCCGGGCCCAGTCCGTTTTTGGATGGGCTTCCGGCTCGAGATAGCCTCCGGCATCGCTCACGAGCACCGTCCGATAGCGTTTCCAGACGGTCTCGAGACCCAGGTTGTCGTAGACACCCCCGTCGGTCAGAACGGGTTCCCGCATGAACGGTTCCGACTGGAGATCTGCGCCGGAGTCCGGCGTGTAGTCGGCCGGATCGAGCTTCAGCTTCAGGGGCGAAAGAAACGGGGGAAAGGCCGAAGATGCGGCGACCGCCGCTGCAAGCGGCAATTGGGGCCGCTTGACTTCGCCCACGCGCCAATCCCGCATGTAGGGCTTCATGAACCGCCACAGCGCGCCCGACTGGACGTTCGTGGCATTGATGACGAAGCGCGGCGGGTCATCGGGCAGGTCCTGCAGGGTCTTGTCTCCGAACAGAGACTTCTGGTAGTAGTTCCGCACCTTCTCGGCAATCGATCCTGGGAGCAGGATTCCGAAGATCACCGAGCGAACCTGACATAGTTGCGGTTATTCACCCGTTCCCTCCTTTTGGAGACTCGAAGGGCTTCCTCGCAGGAGGAGGGTGCAGCGGAGACCGTCGGGTGCCTCCCACAGAGCGATCCGGACCGCAACTTTTTTGCATGATCACAGGCCTTCGTTTTCGGTCCGTCCAGAGCCAGGCAACCCTGCAAACCGAACATGAAAAAGTGGAGGTGGATCTTGCTGGAATCCCTTGAGATGAACCTTCACGGCAAAGTGGACGATCCGGCAACGCCACCTTTGTCCTTTGCTGCGAGGGGAATGTCCAACTGCCTGCCGAAGAGCCGGCAGGATGCTTGCCTGAGGCTCTACAATCCGCCTGGAATCTGATGAATTAGAAGATTTCCCCTGCCGACGGTTGCAGGACCAGGTCTGCGGACGCCGCCCACTCCCTCGCCTTCCACATTCCAGAGTTCTGTCCCGATGCAGCAAATCATTGCCTCTGCTGCAAACGAATGCAGCGCCCGGCTGGCGGCTCAGGATGTAAATTCTTTGTTTTCAATGCCGTTCTCTCTCTGGAATGCAGGATGCGTCCGTGACCTTCAAAATCCACGGTTCACACCAAAAGGAGGAGGATGACATGAGATTCGCAAAGGGAATCGGATCCCTGGTTGCCCTGATCCTGGGGTCGCTTTCTGTTCAGGCCGGAGTCGTACCTGGGAGGTGGGACAAGGTGGAGGCCCAACCAGTCGGCACCGTTATGAACGTGGAGCTCAATTCCGGGGAGCGACTGGTCGGAAGACTCACCGATATCGAACCCACCGCCATGGTCATCGAAACCGAAAACGGGTGCCGCCGACCCGCTGTGCTCTGAAGTTGTGGGAGAGATCAGGATCCATCAGTACCCTGGCCGGATCGGGTCTAACTGGAGTCTCGTTTCTCTGTCGGGTCAGCTGGCGGTGCCATGGGACTCTCACTGGAGCAGGGAAGGCCAGTTTGCGATGACCTGGAGCCGCTGTTCCTCTTCCTGCTCCACCGGGAGCTTGACCAGAAAGCGCTGCCCGTCCGTGCTGACCGCGTAATCGTCGTAGCCCGCTCCCTCATATCCCCGAAGCTGAAAGAGCTCTTGGGGAAGGCTCACCTCGACTCTGTCTTCCAAAGCCCTCACGTCGACCGCCATCAGTTTGCCGGTCAGATCAGTGAAATAGAGTTTCCGGCCGTCGCCCCGCCATTTGGGTTGACCTCCGCCATTTACGGAAACTCTCACCTGTGCGCCCTCTCCATGGAAAGGCTCGAGATAGACATCCTCACGCCCGGACTCGGCGGAGACGTAAGCCAGCCAGCGCCCGTCCGGCGACAGGTGGGGCTCGTCCACGCGGAAGCCGGTATCCAGAACCGCCTCTTCGTCCCCTTTCTTGTCCGGTCGCAGAGCCCAGACGCTCTGTTTGTCCTCCGCCGTTCTTCGAACGAGCAGGATGACCTTTCCGTCACGGGACCAACTCTCGGGAATGTCTTCGTCCGGAGAATCCGCGACCACCGTTTCGGCATCGCTGGCCCGCAAGCCCTTCCGGCGCAGATCGGCTCCGTCCTTCCTCCTTGAGACATAGATCAGCGAACGTCCGTCCGGAGCCCAGACCGGGTCCCGCTCGCTACCGGGCGTAGTGGTCACCCGGCTCAAAACCCCTCGCGCCAGATCCATCACCCAGATGTCGTACTCCTGTTGCGAATCGAGGATCTCGAGGGCCACATTCCTCTCGTCCGGGGACAGCGAGATCTGTCCGTAAGCTCCAGGGGGGCCGACGGTTTCGATCTGGTTGCCTTTCGCATCGCACCAGGCGAGTTGGACCCGGCCGCTGAGGCTTACCCCGGAGAAGTAGGCCAGGGTCCCTCCTGGTGAGACGGAAAACCAACCGATGCCTGCATCCATTCCCCACGATCCAACGGAGGAAGCAATCGCTACCGGTTCACCCTGCAGTTCGACCCGCTCGGGGTCGAAGGGTTGCGCGATCAGGGTACCTTCCCGGACGCAGAAGAGATGCCCCGAGGCATAGACCGACCTGGTCCAGCCACGCACCACCAGCCGTTTCTCCCCCGGAGCAGTCAGCGAGGAAACATAAAGACCCTGGGGTCCGTCTTCGCGGTTGCTGCCCACCAGGAAGAGGAAGTGCTCGCCATCCGGTAGAAACTGGGGCATGTGGTGGTTGGTCTCGCCGGCCTCGGCATCCGGCGTCGTCAGAACCTTCGCCTCTCCCCCGGTTGCAGCAACCGAGTAGATCTGGCCGGACTGGGCCCCGGTTGAGAAGATGATCGTGCCCGCTTCGTTCCAGTCGCCCCCGAACGGGCCGGGACGCGGCAAGGCACAAATGCGTTGAACCGTGCCCGTGGCCAGTTCGAGTCGGCGAAGCTCCCCGGGTACTAAGAAGGCAATGAACCTGGCGTCGGGCGACCAGATGGGATTTCCCTCAGCCCCCTCGGTTCCGGGCAACTGCCGGGGCTGCAGCGAATCAAGCGGACGGCTCCAGAGCACTCTCCCTTCTTCTACCGACCCTCCGGAGGACAAGGCCGCAAAAACGACCTGGCGCCCGTCCGGCGAAGGGGCGGGCCAGCCCATGTCTCCTTGGGTCCAGCCTTCCGGCAGGCTCTCGGCGAATCGCACGGCCGGTCTGGGCTCCGGGCTTTCTCGGATCCCGGATAGGGCCACGGCAACCAGCAGGACCGCCACCAGAGCAAGGGCTGCCCAGGCCAATTTCTCGCGGGTGCGACCTCCCCCCTCTTGCCGGCCGGCGGGGGCCTCAGCGTCACCGGACAGCCCGGACAACGCCTCCTGCAGTTCCAGACGCGCCGCACCGATATCGGGGAGCCGCAACCGGGGCTCCTTGCAGAGGCATCGCCTCAAGAGGCGGCGTACGGCCCGGGGAGCGTCCGGCGGGAGCGCGTCCTGGTCCGGGTCCTTGGTGACCACCGACGCGATGACGTCGGTGACGGTGTCCCCTCTGAAGAGTGCCCGGCCCGTCAGCATTTCCCACAGCACCACCCCGAACGACCAGACATCGGCCTTCTTGTCCACCGCCTTCCCGCGGGCCTGTTCCGGACTCATATAGGCTGCTGTTCCCAGAATGATTCCGGCCTGAGTGGCTGCCATGTTGACCGTCGGGGATTGGGAAAGAGCGGATGCCGGAGTGCCCAAAACAGGATTCTCCAAAGCCTTAGCCAACCCGAAATCGAGCACTTTGACCTTGCCGTCCGGTGTCAGTTTGATGTTGGCGGGTTTCAGATCCCGGTGAATGATCCCTCTTTCGTGGGCACTTTCCAGAGCTTCGGCGATCTGGAGGGCAATCGGCAATGCTTCATCGATCGGAATCGGGCCGCGCGAGATCCGTGCGGAGAGGTCTTCGCCTTCGACCAGCTCCATGACCAGGCAGCTCAGTTGAGTGTCCCGGGGTTCGAGGTTGGAGGCGTACTGCTCAGTGTTCCCGGACTTTTCACCCCCGCCGGCAGGACCTTCGCTCACTTCGAGCCCGTAGATCGCTGCGATGTTCGGGTGGTTGAGCGACGCGAGCACCTGGGCCTCCCGGCTGAAGCGCGCCATCCGCTGCCGGTCGTCGGCGAAGACCTCCGGCAGGACCTTCAGAGCGACATCCCGGTTCAGTCGGGTGTCCCGGGCCCTGTAAACTTCTCCCATCCCGCCCTCGCCGATCTTTTCAACAACCTGGTAGTGGGCAACCGTCTTACCGATCAACTTATACTTCTCCCCGAGTCTTCTACGTGGCCCTCCGTCGGCCGAATCTGCCATTCACAACGAAGATTTGAAAGCGTGGGTCCTGTTAATGGCGTGATATTGATCCTAAGGATAACTTACTCTTATCTGTATCCGCAAGTGTAAAGTTCGGTAAGAACCTGAAATCCACTTTCGCGTTGAATTTCCTTTGGCATTACCCCATTGCAGTCTGTCACCGGGTAGCGAAAACTGGGGGAGGAAAGTTGCACCCGAAGAGGACAGGAGAACACCCGCTTTCGCGCGAAGGAGACTTTTTGAAATGTGAATTGGTGACACGCACGAACTTCGATCGTAACTTGCCGTGAACAAAGGATTCCGAAGCACGTCTGGTACTTTCGGTCCGTTTGAGCGGCAGCACTGGGTCTGTTCGGCGGGGAGTATGAGCCGGACGGCTTGACTCCACGCAGCGGCCGCAACGAACGCAACGGCTTCGTCTCCAGAAGTTGCTTGGATATCTTTCTCTTCCTTTTCCTGGAGGGACACACCCTTTGAGTCCTTTCAGGCAGTCAGGCCGTTGGCTTGCCCCCGTGGATAACTGAAGCAGCTGCACCCGGGCTTGAGAACTCGTGGTCGGCAAGGAAGATTGCGTCCCATGTAAAGCGCGATCCGGGCGTATTTTGTAGCGCCAGATCTCCAGATTTCTACGCAAAAATAACGTAGGGAATATGTAGGGGAAATGTACCGATATTCTGGAAATAGTGGAAATAATGGACAAGCGCCTCCGTAATTACAAGTGGTTGACCTGTATCGAGTTAGGCTGGATTCCGCGCCATCTCTGAAATCGGCTAAAATGCCATTTTTCGGACTGAAAATCCGCGTGTCGGCGGTTCGATTCCGTCCCCCGGCATTCTTTCCTATTCCACCGTGACGCTCTTGGCCAGATTGCGGGGCTGGTCGATTTCCCGGCCGCGCAGACGTGCGACATGGTAGGCGAAGAGCTGGAGGACCACCGTCGTCGGAATGGGGGCAACCAGGCTCGACGTCTTTGGGACTCGGAGAACGTGATTGGCCAGGAAATCGAGACCGTCGTCGCCCTCGGTGGCGATAGCCAGAACCGGCGCCCCGCGAGCCCGGCATTCCTCGATGTTCCCCACCGTCTTCTCCTTGCCGGGTACATCATTGGCCAGCGCCACGACCGGGACCTTCTCTTCGAGCAGGGCGATCGGACCGTGTTTCAACTCCGCCGCGTGGTAGCCCTCCGCATGGATGTAGCTGATCTCTTTCAGCTTCAATGCTCCCTCGAGTGCCACCGGATAAAGGATGCCGCGGCCGATGAAAAAGGCGTCGTCCATATCTTTGTAAGCCGCGGCCACCTCCGCTATCTCGTCGTTGCGATCCAGCACCTGCTGCACGAGCTCGGGCAACCGGAGAACCTCCTCACAGATCTCCAGCCCGGCCTGACGGGACAGGCGACGGCCGCGACCGAATTTCAGGGCCATCATCAGCAGAACGGCTACCTGACAGGTAAATGCCTTCGTGGAAGCGACCCCGATTTCGGGGCCGGCGTGGAGGTAGATGCCTCGTCCGGCTTCACGGGCGATCGTCGAGCCGACGACGTTGCACAAGCCGGCGACGAGCGCGCCCTTTTGCTTCGCCTCCCGGACCGCCGCCAGCGTGTCGGCCGTCTCACCCGACTGGCTGACGGCCAGCACCATGTCGGCCGGAGAGACGATCGGATTCCGATAGCGGAATTCAGCAGCCTGCTCGACGTCGGTGGGAAGATCGGCCAGTTCCTCGAAGTAGTATTCACCCACCATGCCGGCATACAGGGACGTACCGCAGGCCAGAATCGTCAACCGGCCGACGTGGGCCAGTTCACGGGGCGTCAGGGAGAGCCCGGCCAGCTTGGCCGAACCGAGGTTGAGATTGACTCGCCCCCGAGTCGTGTTCTGGAGCGCTTCCGGCTGCTCGAAGATCTCTTTGAGCATGAAATGCTCGAACTCACCCTTCTCCGCCCTTGAAGCGTCCCAGTCGAGTCTGGCGATCTCCCGGGAAACCGGGACCCGGTCGAGGGTGTGGATGTCGACGCTGTCCGAGTGCACGACCGCCACATCGTCATCATCCAGATAGATGACCTGATTCGTATGGGCCAAAATCGCCGACGCGTCGCTCGCTACGATGGTTTCGCCTTCGCCCACTCCGACGACGATGGGACTGCCCCGGCGGGCCACCACGAGCTTGTCCGGCTCGTCGGCACTCAGCACGACGATTCCAAATGCCCCTTGGACCTGCTTGAGGGCCATGCAGACCGCCTGGGCCAAGTCTCCTTCATAACAGGCACCGACGAGATGAGCGAGTACTTCAGTATCCGTCTCCGACCGAAACTGGTGTCCGCGGGCCAGCAACTGTTTTCGGATTTCGGCATGGTTCTCGATGATCCCATTGTGGACCAGGGCCAGGCGGCCCGTCTTGTCCAGATGAGGATGGGCATTCACCCATGAGGGGGCTCCGTGCGTCGCCCACCTGGTGTGTGCCAAACCGATCCGTGAGGAGTTCCGAAGATCTTCGCTCCATTGCTCCCGGGTAGCCGCGATCAGTGCGGACACCTTGCCGGGGAGCTTCAGGGTCGCGAGTTCATGATCCCGGACCAGCGCGATCCCGGCGGAATCATATCCGCGATACTCGAGCCGCTTGAGCCCGTTCAGCAGGATCTCAACTGCCGGCCGGCCCCCGACGTAACCAACGATTCCACACATAACCTTCTCCTGTCTCCCGCTAGTCTAGCTCATGCCGGACGATTCTTGACCGCCCGCATGCGTTTGTGGGAAATTGAGTCATCCTTTGGGGGTGGCCTTGACCGGTCCGGGACCGGCCCTGGCTCGCGGACAGAGAACGGTTGAACGTCATGAAAAGAAGCCGACTTGAAGTCACTTGCCCGTGTTGCCAGGCGAAGCTCATCGTTGACTCGGCGACCGGGTTGGTGGTGCATGCGGATGCCAAGAAGACAACATACTCCTTCGACGATGCGGTAAAGAAGGAGCAGGAGCGCAAATCCAGGAGCGAGGAACTCTTCGCTCGCGCCGTTCAGGACGAGAAGAAGCGTCAGAGCAGCCTGGAGGAGCGCTTCAACGAAGCCCTGCGCTCGAAAGACGAGCTTGACGAACCCCCTCCGCGCCCCTTCGATTTCGACTAATCAGTCAGAATTTGTGTCGATCGGGGAGAGCCATTTCGCTTTTCTCGAACGTGCATTCGGTTGCTGTCGTGAGGTATCAGGAGAGGTTGTAGCATGCAGATTCAGATTCCCGTCAATGATTCCCTGCCCGAGCGGATCGGGCAACTCACTGAACTCGCTTACAACCTCTGGTGGTGCTGGAACGCCGAGGCTAGGCAGCTGTTTCGCATGCTGGACCGGACTCTCTGGCGGCAGACATCGCAGAACCCCGTCCTGATGCTTCAGCAGCTGGGTCCGGAGCAACTCGAGGCCGCAGCCCAGGATCTTGGCTTCGTCGCATTGTATGACCGCGTCCTCACCAGCTTTCAGGAGTATCTTTCCTCCCAGGACACGTGGTTCATTCGAAACTACCCGGACCGGACCCATGAACTGATTGCCTATTTCTGCGCCGAGTTCGCCGTTCACACATCCGTCCCCATCTACTCCGGCGGTCTGGGCCTCCTGGCGGGCGACACGTGCAAGGAGGCAAGTGATCTCGGCCTGCCCTTCGTGGCGATCGGGGCCCTCTATCCCGAAGGCTATTTCAAGCAGAAAGTCGCCGCGGACGGCAGCCAGGAGGTCTTCTACGAACGCCTCGAACTGAAGCACATCCCGCTGCTTCCGGTGTCCGACGACAACGGCGACCGTCTCCTGGTCAGTATCCCTCTGGACGGCCGCCAGCTGAAGGTCTCCCTCTGGTGCATGCAGGTCGGGAGAATAAGGATCTTCCTGATGGACTCGGACATTCCCGAGAACGAACCCTGGGATCGTGATCTCGTGGCCCGCCTCTACGGAGGCGATACGGAGGTCCGGCTTCGCCAGGAAATCGTCCTTGGACTCGGGGGAGTCAAAACGCTGAGGCGGCTCGGCTATGACCCGACGGTTCTGCACCTGAATGAAGGGCACGCCGGTTTCGCCGCCCTCGAACTGATCCGGGAGTACAGGACCCAGGGACTTTCGTTCTCCCAGTCGATCGAAGCAACCCGTCGGAAACTGGTCTTTACGACCCACACCCCGGTCAAGGCCGGCCACGACGAGTTCCCGTATTACATGATGGAGGAGCACTTTCGTCACTTCTGGGAGAAGATCGACGTCTCCCGAGAGTCCTTTCTGGGGCTCGGCTCTCCTCCCGGGGGGCAGACCTTCAGCATGACGATCCTGGCCCTCAACACGGCCCGCAAGGTCAACGGCGTCAGCCGCAAACATGGTGAAGTGTCGCGGGAGATGTGGCATTTTCTCTACCCGGACCGGCCGGTAGAGGAGGTGCCGATCTCTTCGATCACGAATGGCGTCCATGTACCGACCTGGCTTTCGGGTGGCATGGTCCAGCTGTTCAATCGCCATATCGGCCCCAACTGGAGAGAGGACCATGATGATCCCACGATCTGGGAGAAGGTGGCGGACATTCCGGATGACGAACTCTGGAGGACCCACCTCCGGTTGAAATCCAAGCTGCTGACCTTCATCCGGAACCGCGCCCGAAATGCCTGGATGTGTGACGGAGCCTCCTCCGGTCAACTGGTGGCAGCCGGAGCGCTCCTGAACCCGGAAGCCCTGACGATCGGCTTTGCCAGGCGATTTGCCACGTACAAGCGCGCCACGTTGATCCTTCAGGAGGTCGAGCGACTTCTGAAGATCCTTCACAATCCCTGGCGACCTGTTCAGTTCATCTTTTCCGGCAAGCCACATCCAGCGGACGAGCCGGGAAAGTACGTTCTGCGACAGATCTACGAGGCGTGTACGAGCCCTCGTTTTGGAGGTCGCATTGCTTTCCTCGAGAACTATGACAAACAGGTCGCCCACAATCTCGTCGCAGGGGTGGATGTCTGGCTGAACACTCCCGAGCCTCCCAAGGAAGCGAGCGGCACCAGCGGCCAGAAAGCAGCCCTCAACGGGGCCTTGAACTGCAGCGTATTGGACGGCTGGTGGTGTGAAGGTTACAACGGGCGAAACGGCTGGGCCATCGAGGGCGCCGACGACGTGTCGACCGCGCTTTCGTTGTACGGCATTCTGGAAACGGAGATCGTCCCTCTCTTCTATGACCGCAATCCCCAGGGGATTCCCGTCGGCTGGCTTCAATACGTGAAGGAGAGCATCCGCTCGATGGCGGCCGCGTTCTCAACCCGACGGATGATGGGAGAGTACGTCTCGAAGGTCTATTTTGACGAGAGTCCCTGACCCGCAACTCGAAGATCAGGACGTGACACGATCGTCCTGCCCTTCGATCACTCGGGCAGTTTCGCGGGCGACGATGATTTCTTCGTTGGCGTGGACGACCAGAGCCGCGATGCGGGAATCGGGACGGGTGATGATCCCGGCATGCGCCTGGTTGGCCGCCTCGTCCAGGCACAGTCCAAGGAAGCTGAGTGACTTCAGGACCTCGCTGCGCACTGAAGCATCGTGCTCGCCGATACCTCCGGAAAAGGCCACTGCGTCGAGGCCTTCCATCAGAACCAGGTAAGCGCCGAGATAGCGCTTGACGTCGTAGATGAACTTGTCGCGTGCCAGCTGCGCCCGCCGACTACCTTCGAGTATCCGATCATTGATGTCGCGCATATCCCCCGACGTTCCCGAGATCCCCGCCAAGCCTCCGCAGCGGGAGCACTCGTCCAGTGCCTCCTGCAGCGTGATGCCCTTCTTGCGCATGATGTAGAGAAGGATGTACGGATCGAGATCGCCGGTGCG
This sequence comes from uncultured Acidobacteriota bacterium, assembly GCA_963823995.1. Lineage (GTDB taxonomy): Bacteria > Acidobacteriota > UBA6911 > RPQK01 > JAPXNP01 > JARRKC01. The sequence goes on along the minus strand of CAWGNQ010000004.1, from coordinate 695,568 downwards.
AGTTCCCTGAATGACTCCCGACTGTGGGGAAAATCCCATCGAAGTATCGACGGAAACACCGTTTCGGATCGCACAAAGGGAGGAAGAGCCGCCCAGATGGCAGGTCACGATCCTATGATCTTCAGGGGGCAAATCGAGGACCCGCACGGTCTCTGCCGCGCTGAAGCGGTGAGACGCGCCATGGTACCCATAACGTCGAACACCATACTCTTCGAACCACTCGTACGGAACCCCGTAGACACACGCATATTCAGGTGCCTGGACGTGAAAGCCCGGCTCGAAGACACCGACCAGGGGCGTCTCCGGCAGCAGGTCGCGGAACATACGAATGGCCTCGATATAGGGCGGATTGTGAGCGGGCGCAAGGTCGCGGTAGGTTTCCATGGCATCCAACACGCCCTGATCGATGAGTACCGATCCGTTCCGATCTCCCGCCTGAACGCATTTGAAGCCGACTCCGTCGAGTTCGGCCAGTGATGCGAGGGGAGGCTCTCTCCCCTGAACCAGGAATTCGAGGGCGTCCCGGACCGCCTCGCGCTGACCGGACAGCGCCGGTTCCCCGGAGCGGACCTCGACGCCTGCGGCCCAGTAACGGACCCGGGACCGTCCCGATCCGACGCGCTCCGCGGCACCACGGGCCAATTCCCGCTCCCCGGGCAGCTCGAGGAGCTGGAACTTGAAGCTCGTCGAGCCAATGTTACAGACGATGATCTTCATCGAGCGGCGAGCTGTTTCAGAATCGCAGTCGTAATCGTCTCGACCAGAGCCCGCTGATCCGGAGCCGCTGCAGTGGTTTCACTTTTTCCAGCCGACCGGTGCGGGCCCTCTCTTTTCGGCGATCCTTCGACCACGCGGCATGCCGGTGTATCGCTCCGCTCACATGAATCGCAGCTGACACGCGTCTTGATGCCGAACTTCTCGCGCAGACCGATCAGCTTCTGAACGTCGTCCCGCTTGAGAGTCTGAAGCTTGCCCAACTGGATGGCCACCAGGGCAATGTGTGCGAAGTGTTCCAGCGTTTCCATGCGGTAGTAGGCATTCATGACGTCGGAGCCGATGGTCAGGGCGCCATGGTTTTCGAGCAGGAAGGCATCGTAGTCCCGCAGATACTTGAGGACCGGTTCGTAGAACTCCTCGGTACCCGGCGTTCCATACTCGGCCAGGGGGATCCCCCCGAGTGTCACCACGACCTCGGGCAACACACATTGGGTCAGAGGAATGCCCGCCGTGGCAAAACCCGTCGCCTTGGGCGGATGGGCGTGGACCACACCATTGATGTCCGGCCTCTCACGGAAGATGCGCAGGTGCATGAACATCTCCGAGGAGGGCTTCTTTCGACCTTCCAGAACCTGACCGTCGTAGTCGACAACGATCAGATCCTCCGGCTTCATGAAGCCCTTGCTGACACCGGTGGGCGTAATCAACACCCGCCGCCCGTCGACTCGGGCACTGATGTTGCCGTCATTGGCCGCGACGAAGTTCCGGTTATAGATCCGCCGCCCGGCCTCGACGATCTCACGTCTGAGCGTGTACAGGGTGGAAGCCATGATCATTCACCCACTTACTTTGAGGCCGGCTTTGCGGCGCCCTTCTGGGGAAGGATTGCCTCGACGTCGGTGTGCGGACGGGGAATGACGTGCACCGAGATCAGCTCGCCCACCTTCTCGGCCGCGGCTGCGCCCGCGTCGGTCGCTGCCTTGACGGCTCCCACGTCCCCGCGAACCATCACGGTGACCAATCCACCGCCGACGCCTTCCTTGCCGAGCAGTTCCACTTGCGCCGCCTTGACCATTGCATCGGCCGCTTCGATTGCGCCGACGAGACCCCGCGTTTCAATGAGACCCAGTGCTTCTTTTGCCATGTCGCATTCTCCTTGTGCTGACCTGTTGGAATCGTTGCGATTCGTTGATCCGTTCTGCTTCCGACCTCATCACACGACGTGAAGAGACCCGAAAGTCGTGAGCCGCCGTATGCGGCTGAAATCTCGTGGTGTACAAACCCCTTCTCCGGTCGGGCTGGCGATGGTGTGGGAGAAATATCCTTCGCCGGCCGGCGGACCGTTGCCTGCCAGACTGGAGCCGTTGACAACGACGATGCTCGTGTCGACTGCCCGGGAAAACTCCGTAATTACGGCGAGGTTGTTGGAATGAATCATCGCTGTGTGGTGATAACCATGCTCCGCACGAACCGCCAGTTCGATGCCCTGCTCGGCATCCCGGACCCGAACGAGGGGCAGAAACGGCATCATCTGTTCTTCCTGGACGAAAGGGTGGTCGAACTCCGTCTCTCCGAAAAGGAGTCGAATCCTGTCCGAGAGACTCAACCGCCCGGCGGCCCGTGCCAAGACCGCCGCGTCCCTTCCGACAAACTCCCGATTGACCTGCCGGCGCCCGGAAGCATCGTGCGAAAAAACCCGATCTGTCAGGGACTGGATCTGCAGGCGATTCAACCCGACCGCGCCGGCCCGCTGCAGGGCCTCGACGAAGCGATCGAAGATCGAGTCGACGACGAAGACCTCCTTCTCCGCGATACAAAGGATGTTGTTGTCGAAGGCGGCTCCTTCGATGATCCGCTCGGCGGCCGCATCCGGACAGGCGGTTTCGTCCACCAGAACGGGGGGGTTGCCCGGGCCGGCCGCGATCACCTTTTTGCCGGAACGGAAGGCCGCTTCTACCAGTGCAGGCCCGCCGGTCGCCGCAATCAGAGCCACGTCCGGATGGGAGAAGAGCCGACCGACGGCCTCCATCGTCGGCTCCCGAACCATGCAGGCCAGGTTGGGGGGGCCGCCGGCTTCCCGAATGGCGCGGCTAAAGACCTCCATTGCGCGTGCCGAGACCTGCTTCGCGGCCGGATGAACGCTGAATACGACCGCGTTGCCCGGCGCCGTGATGATGATGATGCTGTTGAGCATCACCGGAATGGGATGCGTAGACGGCGTGATGGCGGCGACGACCCCGTAGGGAGCGTGCTGTTCCACACAGAGCCCCTTGTCGCCGGTAAAGATCCGTGGCTCGAGGTCTTCGAGACCCGGCGTTGCGTCGGCGGCGACACGATGTTTGACGATCTTGTCTTCGACCCGCCCCATGCCGGTCTCCTGCTGGGCCAGTCGGGCGAACTCCTCGGCGTGCTCGTGCATGGCCCGACGCAGAGCGGCAATCACTGTGGCACGGTGGGCGCGAGATGACCGGACCCATTGTCGCTGGGCTTCCACCGCGGCCGCCACCGCCTGGTCTACGTCCTCGAAGACTCCGGCGCCGGACTCCACCTTCGCGACGCCGGACGGCTTCCCGTCCAGCTCGGACAGGACGCGGCTCACGATAGACTGGACAAGATCAGGATCGATTTGAGCCATAGCGCACCTCGAATGGTGTTGACGGGTTTCGAGTTTCGGGCTCCAGCTTGCCCAAATCAGCGGAGTCCCGGTCGCCGGGTTTCTGGTTTCGATCGGGCTTGAATCGATTCATCGGTACCTCTCAACGGCGTCTGCGATCAACTCCACAGGATCGCCGCAGCGCAGGCCAGCCGCATTGGCTTCATCCGTATCGACATGCATCTCCAGGTTGAGCCCTTTGCCTTCCCGAATCACCACATTGTTGAAGGTCACACTCATGTCCCCGGTCGTACGCACCGAGACCACCTGACCATTACGAACTCCGAGACGGGAGGCATCCTGCGGTCCGACATGGATATGCCGTTTCGCACGGATGGCCCCCTCGGAGAGGTTCAGCACGCCTTTCGACCCGACCAGGATGATCGGCGCCGATCCCTCGATGTCTCCCGAAAGTCGATGCGGCAGGTCGAGTCCGAGATAGATGCCGTCGGAGTAAGAGAGTTCAACCTGCGTCCGCCGGCGGACGGGCCCGAGGATTCGGACATCGAAGAAACGCCGTTTCGGACCGATGACCGTCACCGTTTCCTCGGCCGCGAATTCGCCTGGCTGATTCAGGTCGCGCATCTTCGTCAGACTGCGTCCCGCTCCAAACAGCTGTTCCAGATCCTCCTGACTCACGTGCATATGTCGCGCCGAAACGCCGACCGGAATCATCCGATCCTGACCCCCGTCCAGGGCGCCCATGACCTCGCGGACGACCGATTCGACAAGGCTGGACAGTGCTTCCTCTCGAGGCACCTCGCAGAGGCCGCATTCCCGACAGGAAGAGCTTCTCGGAATCATCAGATGTGCTCCCTGTAGAGCTGTGGGCTCGGCGATGCGATCACGACTTTGTTGACCAGAAGCCCCTTTTCACCGATCCTCGACGCACCCGCCTCGACGGCTGCCTGCACGGCGGCCACGTCGCCCGTCAACGTAACGAATGCCTTGCCCCCGAGCGCCATGGCGAGCCGGATCTCGATCAGTTCCACGTCGGCCGTCTTGACGGCTTCATCGGCGCCCTCGATGAGGGATGCGACCGAAAACGCTTCCAGGATGCCGAGAGCCGCCCGCGTCTTCACCTCGACCGAGCCGGCGATGGCCGGGAAGACCCCGGGATGGACATTGGGAATCACCATCGAATCGATCACGGCGCCTTCCCAGACCTGGAGACCCGCCTCGACGGCAGCCGACACCGCGGCGACTTCTCCGCCGATGATGACCATGAATTTGCCCGCACAGATCGTCCTGGACAGGATCAGGTCGACATCGGCCGCCTTCAGCATGGCGTCTGCCACCTCGAAACCGGATGCAATGCTGTTCAGTTCGATCAACCCGACCGCTTTCATGACGATTGCCTTTCGATTTCGACGAAGTCGTCGATTCGGGTAACCCGACCGTCGATGCTGGCGTGCACCCGCGCACCTAGGGCGTCGGGCGGAATCTCTCCGATGAGCTGGCCCTTGCGCACTCGGTCGCCCACGGAGACGAGCGGACGCGACGGGACGCCGGCATGCTGCTTCAACGGAATGCGCACAATTTGGGGACGAATGTCGATTTCCTGCCAGAGTGATTCGGCATCAAGCCCGTCGATGCCCAGTTTTTTCATCAGGAGCTTCATGGGTACGCGTCGATACTCCTTCATCGGGTGGACGCGCACTTCGCGGGGGCCCTCCCATTTCGGGTACCCTGCCTCCCTCCGATCGGCCATACCCTGCAGACAGGCTTCCCGGGGAAACAGGTTCTCCGGACACGCATAGAGGGTGCAGATCCCACAGCCGCAGCACAGCGAAGCGTACTGGTTCCAGATCTCCGATCCGGTGGCACTGAATCCGAGGCTGCGCATGACGGCGTGAGGCTGGACGTCGTAGCCGAGAAGGTAGCGAGGGCACAGTTCGGTGCAGTAGCTGCACTGGTCGCAGGCCGACTTCCCGATGCGTGCCTGGGCCGTGGCCGAGGTATCGTAACGTCGAACCAGGTTGTGAGATTCGGGCAAAACGATCAGGCCGGCCGTGGTCTTCGCCACCGGCTGGTCGAAATCGTGGACTCGCTTGCCCATCATGATGCCACCGTCCATCACGGCAAACTCCCGGACCGCGGGTCCGCCGGCCAACTGCAGCACCTCCCGGATCCGCATGCCGAGCGGAACCCACGCCGTCAGCGGCTCCCGCACGACCCCCCCGACAGTCAGAAAGGTCTCCGTGACCGGCTCGCCCTGTACCGCGCGTTGAACCTGGTAGAGCGTTTCGACGTTGTTGACGACCGCGCCCACGTCGAGCGGGATGCCGGCCGGTGGGATCAAGCGGCCCGTGATCGTGTGAACGACCTCATACTCATCCCCCGAGGGGTAGAAATCGCCGAATTCCGAGAGACCGACATCCGTGCCGCAGCCGGCTTTCTGCAACGCTGCGACGGCTTCGCGGTTCTTGGACTTGACCCCAAGCGAGAGTCGCGAAGCTCCGACCGACTTTCCTGCCAGACGCAGGCCTTCGAAGACCTGCGGTGCGAAGTTTCGGAGCAACTCTCGGTCCTTGTGCAGAAGCGGCTCGCACTCAGCACCGTTGCCAAGCATCCACTCAGCACGAGAGGAGACCTTGACGTGGGTCGGGAACCCGGCACCTCCGGCTCCGACGACTCCCGCATTGCGGACGGCCTCGCTCAAGCTCATCGACGTGTCCCCATCCTCGATCCGCGACCTGGCCCACGGAGGATCTCACCGCTCAAGCCAGACCTCCAGAATCCGTTCGAGCATCCGCAGCCCCAACTGACCGTCACTGAGAAGCAGAAGATTCGTGTCCGACCTCCGGATCGCCCTGGCCCGCTCGACATCCCAACAGACCGCAGCCCGAACACCGCCCATCCGGTTCGCCTGCCGAAGGACGGAATAGACCTCGTCCGAGAGAATGATGCCCCGACAACACTGACCCTCCGAGACGAGCCGGGCGCAGGAGAGAGCCGCGGAAGTTCCACCATCGTGCCCGGCGGCGGCGCAGCAGTGGGTTTCGAAGCCTGCCTGCTCGGCGGCGTCGGTGATGACCCTCTCGTGCGTCAGAGAGTGTCGAGCCGAGAGGAACGCGATGGTATTCGTCGGACACTGGATCGGCGGCATCGGTGCTTCCTTTTCGGACTCCGGTCGCTCCGCCTGGCTGCGTCTCAACTCGATCCCGATTTCGGCAGCGCGGTCTCGTGCGAGGGGGGTCACGATCGTGCCGGCCGACAGCGTCAGAACCGTTTGTCCGACGTGCATGGCTGATTCCAGACCGGCTTCCGTCAGAACGCGGCCGGGAAACCGATCCGGACCTGCCGGCGAATCCTCTCCGACCGCCGTCACCCTGCAACTGCCGCCACAGCTACAGCCGGAACCGGCCGCTTCCCCCGAGTCGGGCGCCGAACGCCGGCCCAACTCCTTGACAACCTCGCGGGTGACAGTGCGTACCAATGCTTCCATTTCTTCGCGATTCATGTATCCACCCGATCGACGATTCCGACGATGATCTCGCGGATCGGTACGAGCCGCTCATAGCCCAGCTCTTCCGCGACGGTAAGACCCTCGGAAGCCACCAGGACCCAGTCCCCGACACCCGATTCGACGGCATCAATGGCGAGCATCGAACGCTCCGTCAACTCTCCCTGGGGGGTGGTCAATCGCACGATCATCAGCTTCTGATTCCGATAGGCGGAATGCTTGATCGTTGAAACCACGCTGCCCACAACCTTGCCGAGAAACATGCTTTCCTCTTCAGTCCGACGACGTTTCCAGATCCAGTCGATCGACCACACCGACGATACTCACTTCCGTTGGAATACCCTGCTTCGGATCGACGAAGCCCGCCTCGGTGCTGTCCACCCAGAAGACCAGATCTCCCTCCGAGACCCCGACCGTATCGACTGCGACGACCACGGGCCCACTATCCTGGAGCCGCTCGTCCACGGGCTGCATCAGACGCAGCTGAACCGCTTTGAGTCGATCGTCCTTGATCGTCGCCCACACTTTCCCTTCAATCCGTCCCAGAAACACGTTGAGAAGCCTCCGGAGCACTCTTCTCGTAAACTGTTTTCCCCTGGAAGACGATTCCGTCGATGATGCCGACGATCGTCGTGTCGGTCGGAACCTTGGCCGTCTTGTCGGTCTGCCGCGCCGAGCTTCCCCGAACGACGAGCACCACTTCCCCGACGCCGGCGCCGACCGTATCGACTGCGACGAGACAGGTTTCCGCGGCACTCATGTCGGGCTTCAGAAGCTGAACGAGCATAAGCTTGTGGCCATGCAGACGATCCACTTTGACCGTCGAGACGACCGATCCTTCGATTCTTGCCAGTTCCATTGCGTGACTCCGACGTCCTCTCCTCGTCAGGCGGCGAGCCACTCGACTTCGGTGGCTTGCCTGCCCAGCGAGGCAATCTGAGCGGGACGAGCATCCGAGACAACTCGCCCAACCAGTGACCAGGGCAGCAGAAAACTCGGCGCGAGACGGCCGAGCTTGGACACGTCAAGACAGAAAGCACAGCTATCGCTTCGACCGTGAACATGACGCTGAAACGCGGTGATATCGTCTTGCGAGTTCCAGAGACCCTGCTCGTTCATGCCCTCGGCACTCAGCAGCGCAACGTCGAAATGCCACGCGCTGAGGCTCAAGGTGACGCCCGACCCAACCACGATCAGTTGATGCGGCAGCAGACAGCCGCCGAGCAGGTGCGTCTCGATTGCGGGACTCGCCGTCAGGACCTCGGCAACCGGCAGACTGTTGGTCACCACCTGCAGCTGGAGGTTGGACTCTACGATCGCCTCGGCAACCGCATAGACGGTCGAACCCGCATCGAGGAAAACGACGAGGCGGTCCTGCAGGAGCTGTAAGGCCGCTCGGCCGATCCTCCGCTTCGCCTCCCGGTGCTGCATGTTCCGCTGCTGGAAAGGAACGAACAATGCATCGAACTCGGAGAGCGCGCCGCCATGGGTCCGCGTGATCCGCTTGTCCTTTTCGAGTGCGCTCAAATCCCGCCGAACGGTCGCTTCAGAAACCCCGAACCGAGCCGAAAGATCGGCGACCGAAAGGTATCCTTCCTTCAGCAGCACGGCCGCCAGACGATCGCGCCGTTCCCTGATTTCCGCCCAGGACGACTTCATACCGGGCGATCATAGCGGATTTTATGATCGATGTAAATCGTAAAATCGATGGTTATGCGCTTAAATGAGCGTGATGCGGACTTGAGGGACGGGACGCCGGAGAACGGGAATTGGGAGTCGGGGGGACGTTTCCCCCACATCGTACATGGCCGATCTCAATTTCCTCTCACCATCGCCCGGTCTTGCGGGTCGTCGGCTGTGGGTGATCCTTCAAAGCCTTGAGAAACGTGTCGAGTTCCTCCTGCGGCAACGAGAAGTCGGTCAGTTCGCCGGCGAAAAACTTTTCGTAGCCGGCGAGATCCATGAGCCCGTGGCCACTGAAGCAGACCAGGATGACCTTCTCCTCGGCGGCTTCCCGAGCCTCGACGGCCTTGTCGATGGCCGCCGCCAGGGCGTGGCTCGTCTCCGGAGCACAGATCGTCCCCTCGGTTCGGGCCCAGGTCACAGCCGATTCGTAGCACTTGAGCTGGTCGAAGGAGCGCGGCGTCATCAGCCCCTCGACGATCGTCTGACTGATCAGAGGAGCGATCCCGTGGTAGCGGAGACCGCCCGCGTGGATCGGGGGTGGAACGAAGGTATGTCCCAGCGAGTGCATCGGCATGAGCGGCGTCATTTCGGCCGTGTCGCCGAAGTCGTAGCTGAAGGGACCGCGGGTCATCGTGGGACAGGCGGTGGGCTCGGTCGGGATGATCTCGATCTCCGCCCCATTGATCTTATCGAGCACGAAGGGAAAGGAAAGTCCGGCGAAATTGCTCCCTCCGCCCGCGCATCCGATGATGATGTCGGGCGTCTTCTCACCCGCCAGCGCCAGCTGCTTCTTCGCCTCCTGGCCAATGATCGTCTGGTGCAGCAAGACGTGATTCAGTACGCTCCCCAGAGAGTACCGCGTCTTTCTCTCAGGGTCGCTGACCGCTTCTTCGATAGCCTCGCTGATGGCGATACCGAGACTTCCCGGCGTGTCGGGACTGCGTTCGAGAACGGCCCGACCTGCCGCCGTCTGGTCGCTCGGGCTGGGAATGCAGTTCGCTCCCCAGGTCTGCATCATGATTCGGCGGAACGGTTTCTGTTCAAAGCTGATCCGCACCATGTAGACCTTGCACTCGAGACCCAGGAGCCGGCAGGCAAAGGCGAGGGCGCTTCCCCACTGGCCCGCCCCGGTTTCGGTGGTCAGTTTCCGAATCCCGGCCTGCTTGTTGTACCAGGCTTGCGCCACGGCGGTGTTTGGCTTGTGACTGCCGGCGGGACTCACGCTCTCGTCCTTGTAATAGATGCGCGCCGGCGTCCTGAGATGACGCTCCAGGTGAATCGCCCGACGCAGTGGCGTCGGACGCCACCGGCAGAGAATCTCGAGGATCTCCGTGGGAATGTCGATCCAGCGCTCGGAACTGACCTCCTGCTCGATCAGATTGGTCGGAAAGATCGGTTCGAGCATCTCCGGGCGGATCGGCTTCCCGTCCGGCCCCAGCGGGGGCTGTAACGGAGTCGGCAGGTCGGGAGCCAGGTTGTACCACTGTCGCGGGATCTCGGATTCGGGGAGAAGATATTTCTGCTGTTGCATATCGCCGAAAGTCTAGGCTGTTCCTTCGGGAAAATCAAAAGAGGAGGAGAGGGGACGACGGGGCGGCTCGGGATCCGTGGAACTCCATGGAACGGTTACTCGGACCAGACTTCCCGGTTGTGGGGTCCGCTGAGGCACTCCCACAGGTCTCATGACGCCCCTACGTCCCATGCCGTCTCCTTATTACCCTGCGCTTCCTCGTGGGCCTTCCTGATTTCCCTCAGGTAGACGTCGCGGCCGGTGCCCTCCTCTGGGTGGTTGCTCTTCGCCGCGGACAACCGGTTGAGAAATCCCGGTTCCAGATCGACCCCGGATACCTGTCGGGCCAGCTCGATCAACCGGCCCGCGTATCTGAGGATCTGGATCGTCTCGATACCTGCCACGTCATTGAAGAACCAGCCGCAACTCGTGAACATCATCAGAGAGTGTCGCTGCATTTCGAGGAGGTCGAAAACCCGAGCCTTTTGCTCGCGGCTGAGTCGCTTTCGGGTCGACCAGCGGGAAAGAAACCGCCGGCGGGCCGCCTGGCTCCGGTTGAGAAGCAGTTCGACGTAGTCGTTGCGGGCCTCCCAGGGGTCCGTCAACAGCACTTCCGCTTCCCGCTCGTACAAACGTGCGGCGGCGTCTCGCAGCCAGTCGAGACTCCCCCGCAAAGGGCGACGCCAACGTTGGTTCCATCCGGGCAGCGCTCCCGTATGACAACCACAGTCGCTGCGCCAGCGTTCGATCCCGTGGGCACAGCTCCATGAGGTATTCTCCAGAATCTCAACGCTCCATGTCGCCGGATGTTGCTCCATGAACTCGCCGTAGTTCGTCAACCGGACATCCTTCGAGCGCTCGATTTCACGCAACGCAAAGGCCAATGCCATCTCCCCAAAGCGATGGTGATGTCCATACGACTCTCCATCGGTGGCGATGTGAGCCAACTGAGCTTCGGCCGCCTCGGTGAAGCTAAGCTGCAGAAGCTCAGCGAGGCGTTCCCCGTTCGAAAGCAGTCCCTGGAAGGCGACCCCCCGTGCCAGCTCGCCGTTGTAGAAAAACAGCGTGAACGGACGCCCGGACGGAAGCTGCACGCGATAGGCTCGTTTTGAATCGATCGAGCCGTCCGAAACATCCGTCCAGGCAGGATTGCCGGGACTTCGCACCCGGTGCGTCTGAAAAGGGCTCAAGATCGTGAACTGGATTCCTGCGTCGGCCAGGATTTCCAGGGATTCGACATCGACCGCCGTCTCCGCCAGCCACATTCCTTCCGGCCGCCGTTTGAAGCGATGCTCGAAATCCCGAATGCCCCAGTGGACCTCCGTGATTTTGTCTCGCCGGCCGGCCAAAGGCAGGATGCTGTGATGGTAGACTTGGGCAATGGCGCCCCCATGACCGGAGAAGCGCGCCCGACTCCGTCTATCCGCATCGACGATCGCCTGGTAGGTCTTGGGTACGGCCATTTCCATCCAACGCAGCAGGGTCGGCCCGAAGTTATAGCTGATCTTCGTGAAGTTGTTGATGTACTGCTCGACCTCCCCGTCCGCTCTGAGAATCCGTGCTTTCGTGTTCGGCTCGTAGCATTCGGCCGTGATCCGTTCGTTCCAATCGTGATAGGGCGTCGCGCTGACCTGCCGTTCGATTCGGCCCGTCCATGGGTTCTCGCGGGGAGGCTGATAGAAGTGTCCATGAATGCAGATGGAGTGATGGGGCCTCTCGTCGGCTCGCATAAGGGGAAGATGATGCCATCGCCTTCAGGTTGAATACAAGACGGCGCACTTCGGTCGGAAGAGTTTCGCGTCCGTTGCGCAGGGCCCGACGTTCAGGTTGCCGACAATCCGCCCGGCATGACCTGGTCGGTGGCGGTCTGCTCCCGGAACTAGCTCTCCCGGTGCAGGAGGTAGACTGCGCCGAGAGGCGGCAGCATGAGTTGAAGTGAGAACGGTCGACCGTGGAAGGGCTCATGGCTTGCCCGGACACCCCCGAGATTCCCCAGCCCGCTTCCGCCGTATTCCGAGGCATCACTGTTGAGAATCTCTTCCCAGAATCCGGCATCCGGAACGCCGATCCGATACGCCGCACGCGGCACCGGCGTGAAGTTGCACACGACCGCCACCCTGCCATCCGTGCGCTGTCCGTGGCGCAGAAGGCTGATGACACTCTGGTCGCTGTCTCCGCAGTCGATCCATTCGAATCCGGTCGGATCGAAGTCCTTTTCGTGAAGCGCCGAATAGGTCCGATAGGCATGGTTCAAATCCGCGATCCAGCGCTGGAGGCCTGCGTGCAGCGGATACTGCGTCAGATGCCAGTCGAGGCTCACCTCATGGGACCACTCGTTCCATTGGCCGAATTCTCCGCCCATGAACAGGAGCTTCTTGGCCGCCTGCGCGAACATGTAACCGAACAGCACCCGCAAATTGGCGAACTTCTGCCAGTCGTCACCGGGCATCTTATTGAGGAGAGAACCCTTGCCGTGAACGACTTCGTCATGGGAAAGGGGCAATACGAAGTTCTCATGGAAGGCGTAGAGCATCCGGAACGTCAGGTCATTGTGGTGGAAGCGGCGAAAGATGGAATCGCGGGACATGTAGTCCAGCGTATCGTGCATCCAGCCCATGTCCCACTTCATGCCGAAGCCGAGTCCACCCACGTAGGTAGGGCGTGAGACCATCGGCCAAGACGTCGATTCCTCCGCGTAGGTCTGGACCTCGGGAAAGGCCCGGAACACCTCGTGATTGAACAGGCGAAGGAAGTCGATGGCCGCCACGTTCTCCTTGCCCCCATACTGATTCGACACCCACTGGCCTTCCTGGCGAGAGTAGTCGAGATAGAGCATCGAGGCAACGGCATCCACCCGCAGGCCGTCGATGTGATACCGATCAAGCCAGAACAGGCCCGAACTGATCAGAAAGCTCCGCACTTCACTGCGGCCGTAGTTGAAGATGTAGCTTCCCCAGTCGGGGTGGTAGCCTTGCCTCGGATCGGCGTGCTCATAGAGATGGGTACCGTCGAAATAGCCGAGGCCATGTTCGTCGGTCGTAAAATGCGACGGGACCCAGTCGAGGATGACTCCGAGATCGTTCTGATGGAGATAGTCGATCAAAAACATGAAATCCTGGGGTGTGCCGAATCGACTGGTGGGAGCGAAAAAGCCGGTGACCTGATATCCCCATGAGCCACCGAAAGGATGTTCCATCACGGGCATGAACTCGACGTGCGTAAAGCCCATGGACTTCATGTATTCGGCGAGCTTCGGAGCCATCTCGCGATAGCTCAGCGGTCGGTCCTCCTCCGGCATCCACATCCATGATCCGACATGCACTTCGTAGATACTTATCGGGGCATCCAGGGCGTTCCGGGCTCCGCGTTCGCGCATCCAGTCCTGGTCATGCCATTCATAATCGAGATCCCAGACGACCGAAGCGGACTTCGGAGCGACCTCGGCGTGGAATGCAAAGGGATCCGCCTTCTGGACCTGATAGTCGTTGAAGCGGGAGTGCACCAGGTACTTGTAGAGGACTTGCCGGCCGAGGCCTTCGATGAAGCCCTCCCAGATCCCGGACTGACCCTTTGGAAAGAGCTTGTGCCGGCTCGGGTCCCAGTCGTTGAAGTCTCCGATGATCGAGATCGAGTCGGCATCAGGAGCCCAGACGGCAAAGTAGGTCCCTTCCTTGTCCCCGACCGACACCAGGTGCGCGCCGAGCTTGTCGTAGAGCTGAAAGTGGGTGCCTTCGTTGAAGAGATAAAGATCCTGGTCGGTGAGAAGGGAATATTTCTCGTCGAGTGACTTCTTTTTCCCAGCAGGTCTGGCAGGCTTCGTCATACTCTTACTGTACAGAATTCAACGACTTGATACATCCCCCTCCGCTTCTCTGCGCAAGCTCTCCAACCGTTTGAGTGTTTCGACGACCCGCGGATCCCGACGGAGGGCTTCAAAGGACAGCTTTGCCTTCTTCTGCCAGTTCGGCCACTCATCGTATGTGCCCGGCACGTTCTGGGGAGCCCTCTCCTGCAACAGATCCTCCACGGTGACCTGTACGAACTCCGCGTCACTGGACGCCAGAAATTCGAGCCAGCGCACGAGGACTTCGAACTGCACAGAATGGGGCGGCACCTCTGTTTCCACGCCCAGCTGCTCCTGGAGAGACTGCCGGATGGTCTCGCGGCCCGCTCTCTCTCGCACGAGTTCGTCCCCCTTCAGCAGGCCCAGGTCCTTCCGAAGCTCGACGTCGTCGCCAAACCAGAAGCCGGCAGCCGTGGGCGTATCGTGTGTGTTCAGGCTGGCGACCATCCTCGACCGGGGCTTGTGGAAGGGGGGTTCCCGATCGAGAGCGACTTCGAACTGACCCACGTACATCCGGTAGAGGCCCCGCTCCTCCATCGTCCGACGCAGTTCCGGCGTCACCGTGCCGAGATCCTCTCCGACGACAACGCAGTCATGGCGAGATGACTCGAGAACGACCAGCGCAGACAGTTCCTCCATCCGATAGTAGACATACGCGCCATCGATCGCCGACCTGCCATGGGGGACCCAGAACAGTCGCTGGAGACTCATGGCGTGATCGATCCGGATCATGTCCGTGTGCTGCATGAGGTTGGCGAGAACCGAGCGAAGATACCGATAGCCGTTCCGCCGCTCCGCTTCAGGATGCAGCGGCGGAAATCCCCATTCCTGACCCGCGGTGAAGAACCCGTCGGGAGGGGCACCGCCTGAGACTCCGGCCGCAAAGCTCGAGCAAAAACGCCAGGCGTCGAAACCGTCCGGATGGACGCCGAGCGGGAGATCGAGATAGAGGCCGGTCTCCCGCCGGCGCCCCGATGCGATGAGAGATTCCATCTGACGCTGGATGAGCCACTGCACGTAGAGGTGATACCGGTAGCGTTCCGGCTTCCAGTCACCCCTGCGCAGATCGCCATTCCGCATCCTGACCGGCCAGGCCTGCCAGTTCTGGCGGCGACTCTCCAGGGCGGCACGGAAAGCTGCATAGTCGCGGACGGCAGGCCGGTCGGCGAGGAACTGCTTCAGATCCGGATCGTTTTCCCCGCGGGTGGACCAGAAACCTCGGGCAAGCTCCTCGAAGACAGCCGCTTTCAGCGACATCTGCCCGCGGTAGTCAACGAGCTGAAGGTCCCGCTGCTCGGAGAGGGACCCTCTGAAGGCATCGGACGACATCAGTCGCCGTGCCGCATCGCAGGCCTGCCAGTTGGGTGCGCGGGTCGGATCGGCGAAGAACTCGTTCCAGAACAGACGGCTTGCCGGTGCATAGGGGCTCGGGGCAAAGGGCTCCTGCAGGAAGGAGGCAAACAGTGGAAGGGTTCCGACAAAGCGCCCACCCAGCTCCGCAGTCCATAACATGAAGCGCTCGAAGTCGCTCAGATCGCCTGCACCCCAACTCGACTCGGTATGAAGGGCGTAGACGGGCAGAAAGGTCCCCCACTCCCTGTGGCCGGATCGCTGAAACGCCCGGTCGGGTGCCGCGATGAGAAGACACTCCTGCTCAACTACGCGACCCTCGATCCTTAACGAATGATAGCCGGGCCGGTGGGGGGCGGGGAGGTGGAATCTGCGTCGTTCGTAATGATGCCCGTCGAACTCCATGGCATCGATCGGTTCCCCCGCCTCCCAGTCGGCCGAGTAGACTCGCTGATCTCCATCGTCCAGCTTTAGGGTCAGCTCGATCCGAGCCTGCGACGTCGGTTCGACGAAATTGAGGTCGACAGCAAACGGGGAATGCCCCCAGGCGACGATGACCGGCTCGGCAATCGCGGCTGCCTGCTGAGCTCGTCGCGCCTGCAATGCCGACGGGACATCTTCGAGCCGCTCGACCGGCGCACCCAGACTGCGCAGAACGGCCAGAAGGGACTCCGGCGGCGGCTCCCGACGCACCCCGAGCCCGTCGTGGTATTCAGCGTCCAACGCGTAGAGTCGGGCAAGCTCTTTCAGTTCATCCAGCACGTTGACTCCCTTGAACGATTCGAATCGGTGGGAGGCCGATCTTCACACAAAGTGCTCGAAATCCCGCTCGGAAGGCACCTTCATGTGGATTTCGAAAATGCAGCCCGGCGAGATCGCCGGGTCCAACTCGACAAAATTCCGGGGACCCGACCAGAGGTAGCGGCTGTCGCTGACCAGGTCACGGACCTCGAAGACCCGCTCGCGGGGCAAGCCCAGGCTCTCCAGAGGCAGCTCGATCCAGCCCGACTGGCCATGAAAGGGGTCGAGATTGACGACGATCAGCAGCAATTCCCCAGCGTCCCCATCCCTCCTGGAATAACAGAGGATCTGTCGATTATCGACGGGATGGAACAGCAGGTTCCGATCGTCCTGCAGGGCTCGACATCGGCGTCGAATCGCGTTGACCCGGGAAATATCCTCTCGAAGATCCGGCACCTCACCGATCGGCCATTCCTTCAGCCCGTACTGCTCCCGAACGGCATACTGCTCGCTTTCCTCGGCCGCCGAAGCAGTCTCGCACAATTCGAAGGCCGGCCCATAGACTCCGTAGCTCGCGGCCAGAGTGGCGGCCAGCAACAGACGAATCCGAAAGGCTGCGCGGCCCCCGGACTGGAGAAAATCCGGCAATACGTTCGGGGTATTGGGCCAGGCGCTGGGCCGGAGAAACTCTCGAACCTCCGGAGCGTTCAGACTCGTGAAGTACTCCGTCAGCTCCTCTTTGGTATTGCGCCAGGGAAAATTCACGCAGCACTGAGAGAACCCAACCTTTCCGAGGCGTTCGACGACGGCCGGTCGGGAGAACCCACCCGCCAGGAAAACGACTTCGGGATGCCGCTCTCGCGTTTCTCGGAGCAACCATTCCCAGAATCCGAAAGGCTTGAGCTGGGGCAGATCGGCGCGAAAGACGCGCACACCCTGCTCGATCCAGAACTCGACGATGCTGCGAAGCTCCTGCCACAGCTGATCCGAGGCTGCCGTCTCGAAATCGAACGGAACGATGTCCTCATAGCGGTGCGCAGAAGCTTCGAACCTGCGGACGGATCCGTCCGGGTCGGTCCGAAACCAATCCGGGTGCTCGTCGAGGTAGGGATGGTCCGGGGAACACTGGAAGGCCAGATCGAGAGCGATTTCGATTCCGAGCGCCTCGGCCTTCTCGAGAAGACGGTGAAAGTCCTCGAGCGTCCCCAGTTCGGGATGGATGGCTTTGTGCCCGCCCTCGGCCGCCCCCACGGCGTAGGGACTCCCGACCTCTCCCGGAAGTGCACCCGAGCGACCGTCGGCACCTCTCCTCCCGGTCTGTCCAATGGGATGGACGGGAGTGAAACAGACCACATCGAAGCCCATTTCACCGATTCGCTCCAGGTAAGGCTCACAATCGGAGAACGTGCCGTGGACTCCTCCGGCCCCGCACGAGCGGGGGAACATCTCGTACCAGCTGGAGAAGCGGGCCCGCTGACGTTCGACCCGTACCGTCAGGACGGAAGGGTATTCGGTCACCAGCGCCGGTTCCGGATAGCGGCGTATGATCTCGGCAAGATCGTCGTCGAGTGCCAGTGGAATGCGCAGCTCGGAAGCTTCGTCGGTCCGAAGGAAGTGGGCGAATTCGGCCAGCTGCTCCTGATCCTTGCGGGCCGCTCTGCCGGCCGCTTCGGCCGCCAGGTCCGCACCCGTCATGAGCTCCGCGGAAACATCCCTTCCGGCATCCCGCTTCCTGCGCAGGTCACGCCGCCAGGTCTCAAAGATATTGACCCAGGCCCGCACCGTAAATTCGTAGAGTCCGAGTTCGGGCACAGAGAACGAAGCCCACCAGATATCTTCTCCATCCGGTTGCATGGCCGTTGCCTTCCATTGGCCGTCACCGGACACTCGGCGGTAGAACAACGAGGCGTTGATGGCCTCTCTGCCGTCGGCGAAGATGCGTGCTCGCACGCGCACGGTGTCTCCTGCTACTCGTTTGACGGGCAACAGCCCCGCCTCGACCTGGGGACGCACGTCCTCGATGACCACCCTCTGGCGCTGCATGTTGATAGGGTAACCGAACTCCCGGAGTCCTGTCGGGAAATTGGGGAAATGTGAGATTTGTGATTTGGGGTATAGAAGGCAGAAGGGAGAAGACAGAAGGCAGAAGGCGTGTTCGTCCGTGTCAGTCCGTGATCGTCCGTGTCCCTATCCGAAGTCATGCGATCCGACTCCGATCTCGAAGGCCTCCAGCGCCTCGAGCCGCTCCGCCCGGACCGAGATCACATCTTCCTGGTTTTGAAGGATCCCCTCGACGAGCAGAAAGGAAGCACTCATCAGGAGCAGACGACGTTCATCGAACATCTTCGGCCGAACGATGATGTTGGCAATCCCGGTTTCATCCTCCAGACTCACGAACAGAAAACCTTTGGCCGTCATGGGACGTTGACGGACGATCACCGTCCCCGCCACCCGGACTCTCCGTCCGGTTGGAACCTGAGGCAGACGTTCCGCCGGAATAACCCCCCGTTTTTCCAGAGCGCGACGCTTCAACACCATGGGGTGCGGTCCGATTGTCATTCCGGTTCCCTCGTAATCCGAGATCATCCGCTCCACCGTCGTCATATCCCGCAACGGAGAGGGTTCCTTCTCCACGGGAAGTTGTTCGAGCAGCGGTCCGGCAAACCGGCCGGCCTTTTCGACCTGCCAGAGAGCCTCGCGTCTCTTCATCCCCAGAGAGTTCAGCGCGCCGATCCGGGCCAGCACCGTCACTTCATTCCGGTTGGGACGGACCCGGCGCTGAAAGTCTTCCAGTGACGCATAGCTCCTCTGCCGCCGTTCCGACTCGATCCGAAGCCCCGTTTCCCGGCGCAGGCTCCGCACGTACATCATCCCGAGACGGATCGATTCATCCGGCTCGACGGTGCAGCGCCAGTCGGAATGCCGGACATCGATGCAGCGTACGCGCTGTCCATGATGCTGGGCATCCTTGACCAGTGTCGCGGGATGGTAGAAGCCCATGGGCTGATTGTTGAGAAGAGCGGTATAGAAAGCCGCCGGAAAGTGGGCCTTGAGATAGGCGCTGGCATAGGCCAGGAGGGCAAAACTGGCGGCATGGGATTCGGGAAAACCATACAGGGCGAAAGAGGTAATGTACTTGATGATGGTCTCATGGGTCTTCCCTTCGATGCCGTTGCGCGCCAGACCTTCCCGGAGCTTCGTTTCGATCTTTCGCATCGCATCGTCGGGCCGTTTGAAGCCCAGTGCCCGCCGTAATTCCTCCGCCTCGCCTCCGGTGAAATCGGCCGCCACCATGGCGATCCGAAGCAGCTGCTCCTGAAAGAGCGGCACACCCAGGGTGCGCTTCAGAATCGGTTCCAGGGAGGGATGGGGGTAGGCGACCGGCTCCAGCCCGGCCCGGCGACTCAGGTAGGGATGCACCATCTCGCCGACGATGGGACCCGGCCGGATGATGGCCACTTCGACGACCAGATCATAGAAACAGCTGGGTTTGAGTCGTGGCAGCGTCGCCATCTGAGCCCGGCTTTCCACCTGAAAGACACCGACCGTGTCGGCAGCCTGAAGCATCGCATAGACTTTGGGGTCGTCCTGCGGCAGGTGGGCGAGATCGATCTTCCGTCCCGAACTCCGGACCAGTTCGAGCGCCTCATGGATGGCGGCCATCATGCCCAGACCCAGCAAGTCCACCTTGATGATGCCCAGGTCGGCGCAATCATCCTTGTCCCACTGGACGACCGTTCGATCCGGCATGCGGGCGCGTTCGAGAGGCACCACCGAGTCGAGCCTGCCCTGACAGATGATCATGCCGCCGGTGTGCTGTCCGAGATGACGGGGGAGGTGCTGGATCTCCCGCCAGATGCGGGCGAACTGACGCGTCCGCCGGCTCCCGATCCGAAGCCCGGCTTCCCGGATCCGGTGCAACAGGAGGGATTCGTCGTGCAACCCCGTCTCCCCCCAGGTCACCAGCAGCTTGGACAGTCGATCGAGAGTTTCCGGAGGAAAGCCGAAGACTTTGCCTACTTCCCGGGCGGCACTGCGACCCCGGTAGGTGATGACATTGGCGGTCATGGCGGCTCCCCGTCGTCCGTAGCGCTCATAGACGTACTGGATGACCCGCTCCCGGCGATCTCCGCTGGGCAGATCCAGATCGATATCAGGCCACTCGCCCCGTTCCTCCGACAGAAAGCGTTCGAACAGCAGTTCCATGCCGACCGGATCGACCGCCGTAATCCCGAGGCTGTAGCAGACGGCGCTGTTGGCCGCCGAGCCTCGCCCTTGGGCAAGGATGCCGTTTTCCCGGCAGAACCGGACGATATCCCATACGATCAGGAAGTAACCGGGCAGACCGAGCTTCTCGATCATGTTCAGTTCGTATTCGATCTGGCGCCGAGCCTTTGCATGGTATGGACGATAGCGCTGCCGGGCGCCGGCCTGGGTGAC
Source organism: uncultured Acidobacteriota bacterium (assembly GCA_963823995.1). Lineage (GTDB taxonomy): Bacteria > Acidobacteriota > UBA6911 > RPQK01 > JAPXNP01 > JARRKC01. The sequence continues at coordinate 675,161 of CAWGNQ010000004.1, read as the reverse complement.
CTTGCGCAGATAGCCGGCCATGGTTTCTCCGGCCGGCACCGGATAATCGGGAAAGCGATAACCCAGATCACTCAACGTGAAGTTGAGCTGATCGGCCAGACTGACCGTGTTCTCGACCGCCTCCGGGAGATCGGCAAAGCGCCGCTTCATTTCCTCGGGAGACTTCAGGTGTCTCTCGGCGTTCCGATTGAGCAGGCACCCTGCCTGGTCGAGGGTCGTCTTGTGATGAATGCAGGTCAGCACGTCATGCAGCACCCGTCCCGAGGCAACGGCGTGGCAGACTCCATTGGTCGCCACCAGAGGCGCGTTCTGCGCACGCGCCAGTTCGACCAGACCCTGGTTGAGGGCTTCCTGGTCCCGAGCGAAATGCCTTTGCAGTTCCACATAGACTCGATCCGGACCCCACAGCGCCTGCAGTCTCCTCAGCCAGGCACGGGCCTCGTCTCGATCCCGGCGCAGCAGACAGGCCAAGGCCCCGTCCTGGCCTCCGGTCAGGCAGATCGTTCCGGTGACAGCATCGGCGACTTCGTCCAGAAGCGTGACCCCCGCCCCTTTCTCCGATCGCAACTTGGTCGACGTGATGAGACGGCAGAGATTCTGGTAGCCGGTCCGTGATGCCACCAATACAGGAAGCTTCCCGTCGGGTGTCATGAGCTCCGCTCCCACGATGGAACGGACGCCGGTTTCACGGCAAGCGCGATAGAAGCGGGGAGCGCCATAGACGCCGTCACGATCCAGCAGACCCAGAGCCGGATAGCCGAGACGGGCTGCCTCCCGAACGAGAGCCTCGGGATTCGACGCTCCCTCGAGAAAACTGAAAGCGCTACAGGTATGAAGTTCGACGTAACCCATGGCGATTTTCGATTTTCGATTGCCGACTTTCGATTTGGGATTTGATTTGGAAGACTGACACGGACTTACACGGACGAACACGGACTGACACGGACTTGCTGGGACTCGAAACACCTTCCAAATCAGTCATACATCCCCTCCACATACCACCGGCGCTCCCCGTGGTCCCAGTAGACTCGATAGATCACGCCGTCCGTCAGCTCCACATCCCACTCATCCCTGGACCAGCACACCGTCTCCCGACCTTCCGCCCACCACTCGCCGGACGTTCTCCAGGGGCCGGCACAGGAAACGATCTCCTCGTTGCGCAGTCGGGTGGGTCGCGGTGGTCGGATCCGGCGCAGGGCCAGTCGACTGCTACCTTCAGAGTGGGGACGACGGCGCTCCGTCACCGGCCGGTCGCCATTCTTCCGCCACTCCCTGCCGCGGCAGTGGGAAGAAGACAGTTCCAGTTCCTCCATACGCAGAGCATCCGGACGATGGGTATCCCGCAGCCGGGGACTTCCCACATTCTCGCCTCCCAGAATGGCCTTCAGACGGGTCAGGGTCTGGGCCAGCTTCTCGGGATGCGGTGCCGTCGGCTGCAGCAGTGAATGCTGAACGGTCCTGGGGCGTGTCGGCCGGGCCTGGATACAGATACCGGTAACACCGGACCGGGGGGCCTCGGTCTGGAGGTCCAGGCGGAGCAGCGAAAGGAGGACCTTGGCATCCTGGATGGGCAGAGCAGGACGCAACTCGCGTCGGAAGAAGGCTCCATTATCCAGTCGAAACTCGAGACACAGGGATTCCGCCGCCAGACCCCGTTCCCGCAATCGTCCACACAGGCGCTGCAACATCCCTCCCAGAAGAAAGATCAGGGGCTCCAGTACATTCAGCGTCCACTCCAGATCCTGTTCTTCCTTGAATTCCGGCTCCGGCTGATAGCCTGGAAGGATCCCCACGTCTTCTCCGGAAGCAAGCCTCTGCAGCATCGCGCCCTTTTCTCCGAAACGGGCCACCAGCGAATCTCTCGGCAACGCTGCCACCTCCCCCAGCGTCCGGATCCCCCAGTTGGCCAACGTCTCGAAGAGGACATCCTCCACTTCCATGCAGCATTTCAAGGCCGTTACCGGCAAAGCGGACAGGAACCGGGACTCCCGATTGTAGGGAACCAGCGTACCGGGCGCCGTTTGGGCGGCCAGGATGGCGGCGGTACGGGTGGAAGCTCCCCCGATCCTGGCATCTCGATCCAGCAGGTGGGTCAATCGATGAAGGGTTTCCTGCTCCTGGCAGGCCGGTATCTCCAGAAGAATGCCGTCGCGGGGACAAACCTCCACCCGTGGGGTCAACATCTCGGCTGCTTCGAAAAGACGCTTCGAGTGCAGGCTAAAAACGGCAATAAACCGGGATGGAGCCATGCACTTCACCTCTGAGCAGACGCGCCTGACTCTGCAGACCCTGAAAACGGTTGCCCGCGATCCTCTCCGGATTCGCGATGGGGTCTGCCTCTCCTTCCATCTCAGATGCGTCGACTCGAAATCTGACATCCGCGGAGCGGGAACTGCGATGAGTCCAGCAACTATCCTGCCTCTCCAAAGCCAGAACCAGCGATGCGGCGCTCCCGACCGTCCTCGAGCGGGCCACGACCAGCATCGTGGTGAGACTTCCCTTGACGGCCCTCTGCAGACGAAACCAGACGTGCAGGGGAACCCGTACACCTCTCTGGGGAGGCGGTGCCTGCAGGTCCAGTGCGATCAGTCCGAAGCCTCCCGCCTGCGTGAGAATGTCCGCAGCCTGGAGAGCCTTATTGACGGCGGCATCGGCCCCTTCGCCCCCGACAGCGGCGGATGCACATCGGACCCACAACAATCGTTCCAGATCGATGCCGAGGCGGACGGCTCCCTCCGGATCCAACGCGTCGAAGGCATCGACATAGGCGATGAACTCCTCTCTTTCCGTGGCCTGAGCGAGCATGGAGAGCAGCAGACTGGTCTTTCCGCTGGACAGGTCCCCGGTGATCTCGATCAACTTTCCCCGGGGAATGCCTCCCTTCAAAAACCGGTCCAGATCCTCGATCCCGGTGGGCAAAAACTCGGTCGATGCATACCGGGAAACATGAAAGCGGAGCGACTTCAGCGCTTCCCGGTGTTCAGACGCAGCATCCTTCACAACGCTGTTCCGCTCGCGCTGGGGATCGAAGGGCAAAGAAGAGAAGGCAGAAGACATGCACACAATTTTCACCTTTTGTTCACCCATTGTCAACACGGACTTCACGGACCAACACGGACTGACACGGACTGACACGGACTTGCACGGACCTTTCTGCGGATGTTGACGTCAGGCGGTCTTCAGCAAGAACTGCTCAGTCTCCATTCCATGTTCGTCCGTGTTCGTCCGTGTTCGTCCGTGTTGGTCCGTGTAGTCCGTGTTCGTCCGTGCAAGTCCGTGTTCGTCCGTGCAAGTCCGTGTCAGTCCGTGTAATCTCCTCCCATGCGGGTACACTTCATCGCCATCGGCGGAGCCGTAATGCACAACCTCGCACTGGCGTTGCAGAGCAAAGGACACCAGATCACGGGCTCGGACGATGAGATCGCCGAACCGTCGCGAAGCCGGTTGGCCGCCGCGGGGCTTCTGCCCGCCGAGACCGGCTGGCATCCGGAACGCATCACCCGGGCCGTCGACGCGGCCATTCTGGGCATGCATGCCCGCGCGGACAATCCGGAACTGCTGCGAGCGCAGTCACTGGGCATCCGGGTCTTCTCCTTCCCCGAGTTCATCTACGAGCAGACTCGCGAAAAACTGCGCGCCGTCATCGCGGGAAGCCACGGCAAGACCACCATCACTTCGCTCATCATGCACGTCCTCCGAGGCTGCGGGAGGAGTTTCGATTACCTGGTCGGCGCCCAGCTCGAAGGCTTCTCGACGATGGTCGGCCTCTACGAAGAGTCGTCTTTGGCCGTCCTCGAAGGGGATGAGTACTTGACGTCGGCGCTCGATCCGCGGCCCAAGTTCCTCCTCTACCGGCCCGGAATCGCTGTGGTCAGCGGCATCGCCTGGGACCATGTCAATGTGTTCCCGACCTGGGATCTCTACCGGCGGCAGTTCGAAGACTTCGTGCGCTCCCTCGATTCCGATGCGACGCTGATCTTCAACGAGGAGGACGAAGAGGTCCGACGACTACTGAACGAGGTGCCGGGACCCGACCGCCGCATCGGGTACGGCGCTCTGCCCTATCGAAGTGAGGGAGAAGGCCGGCTGGAGCTCGTTACGGATCAGGGCCCCGTTCCGGTTTCCCTGCTGGGGCTCCACAACATGCAGAACCTCGGAGCGGCCAGAGCCGTTTGCCGGGAGCTCGGAATCCCCGACCCCGAGTTCTACCGGACCGTCCGGAGTTTCCGGGGCGCCGCCCGCCGGCTGACGCTCGTGGCATCGAACGAAACGGCCTCGGCCTACCTCGACTTCGCACACTCCCCATCCAAGGTGACGGCCACGACCCGGGCCGTGAAGGAGGCCTTCCCTTCGCGGCGCCTCGTTGCCTGCCTCGAACTTCACACCTTCAGCAGCCTGACCTCCGGCTTTCTGTCCCACTACCGGGGGAGCATGGACGCAGCCGATGAGGCGCTCGTCTATTTCGATCCTCGCTCGGTGCGACACAAAGGGCTGGCCCCTCTGCAGCCCGGCGAAGTAGAGGAAGCCTTCGCCAGGCCCGACCTGCAGGTCTTCGACAACCTCGGGCCGCTGCTCGATCATCTACGGGCCCTGAACTGGCGAAACAGCACGCTCCTGTTCATGTCCTCGGGGACGTTCTCCGGTCTCGATTGCACGGCACTGGCAAACGAACTGCTGAATGCCTGAAAAGTCCGCTCCGCCTGCAGCTACGCTCTCCGCTACCCGGCCGGCCGAGTCCCCGAGCCAGCGGACCGTCGGCCCATGCATGTATAAACGAGCGAGGAACCTCCACCGATGAAGGAATTCTTCACGAACCTCCTCGACAAGATCTTCTCCCAGGGCATCCTGAGCAAACCTCTGTTTTCGATCGGGGGACAACCGGTCGACCTGGGTTCGATCATCGTCTTCATCGTGATCATCCTCATCACCTTCCTGGTCTCCAAGCTCCTGGAAGCTGCGGTGGTCCGTGCTTTCAGTCTGCGCCGTGTCGCTGACGAAGGAACCGTCGGGGTGACGCGACGGCTCGTCCATTATGGCGTGCTCCTGACCGGGACCGCACTGGGTCTGCAGAATCTCGGCATCGACTTGAGCGCCCTGTTTGCGGCCGGGGCGCTGTTCGCCGTCGCGCTGGGCTTCGCGATGCAGAACATCGCCCAGAACTTCGTCTCCGGCGTGATTCTGCTGATCGAACGGAGCATCAAACCGGGCGATATTCTGGAGGTGGAGGGTAAAGTCGTCCGGGTGTCGCGGATGGGGATCCGGTCTACGGTGTCCCGCACGTTGAACGACGAGGAGATCATCATCCCGAACTCGACGCTGGTCCAGAACTCAGTCAAGAACTACACGATGCAGGACTCGATCTATCGTCTTCGCGCCACCGTAGGCGTCACCTACTCTTCCGATCTGGCACTGGTTCGCAAAACCCTGGAGGGCATCGCCCACGATCTTCCATGGCGGCTCAAGAGTCGCGAGCCCCGGATCCTGCTGCGCCAATTCGGCAGTTCGTCCGTCGACTATGAAGTCTCGGTCTGGATCGATCATCCCTGGCGGGCGTTCTGGCGCCTATCGGAGCTGAACGAGAAGATCTGGTGGGCTTTCAAAGAGCTGCACATCACAATCGCCTTCCCGCAGGTCGATGTACACTTCGACCCGCCGGTCAGTGACGGACTCGCGGGGCTGTCCCGCATCGGCCCCGACGGTTCCGGAGCCCACGGGGTGGATCGGGAATAGGGTTCAAGGCGGAATCGGGAGAACGGGACTACCCCAGAGCGGCCAGACCGAGCCGGCGGCGGCATTCGTCGAGGATCGTCTGCGTCGCCGACGCTCCGACCCGCGTCACGCCCAGTGCGCGCACCTCGAGAAGCTTCTCCAGATCTCGGACTCCTCCCGCCGCTTTGACCTGCACCTCGGACGGCGAATAGAGACGCATGAGCCGAAGATCCTCCAGCGTCGCTCCGCCTTTCCCGTAACCGGTGGATGTCTTCACCCAGTCCACCCCCAGGTCACCGCAGATCTCGCAGAGACGGATCTTCTGGTCGGTGTTGAGATAGCAGTTCTCGAAGATGACTTTGATCTTCCTTCCTGCCTCGTGGGTCAAGCCGGCCAGTTCCCGGACCTCGGTCTTCACGTAGTCCCACTCCTCGCTGAGGACCTGACTGATGTTTACGACCGCATCCAGTTCCTGCGCTCCATCGGCGATTGCCCTTTCGGCCTCGCTCAGTTTGACGGCCGAAGTGTGCCCCCCATGCGGGAAGCCCACCGTCGTGCTCGGTCGGACCTCAGAGCCTTCGAGCAGTTCCACCGTGCGGCGGACGAAGTAGGGGAGAATACAGACGGAGGCGACCGAGTAGTCGACGGCTAGCCGGCAGCCCGCCTCCAGCTGCGACACCGAAAGTGCGGGATTGAGCAGCGAGTGATCGATCATCCCCGCGATTTCATCGTAGGTGTAGCCGACGCTCATCACAGGGACTCCTTTCGTCGCGCGATGAACTGCCTCAGGAAGTCGTGGCTCTGGCGCAGCGACGCCTTGCGATCCGCCAGGGAGCCTTCGTAGGCACGGTCCTCTACTTCCACGCAGACGGGGCCCCGGTACCCGGTCTCCCCCAGAACGGAGACGAACTTCCCCCAGTCGACTTCGCCGAGACCGGGAAGCTTGGGAGTATGGAACTCGAGCGGTGTCGCCAGTATTCCGACCTCATTGAGACGGTCGGTGTCGATTCGCACGTCCTTGGCATGCACGTGGAAAATCTTCGGGCCGAATTCCCGAAGCGCCCAAAGGTAGTCGATCCGGAGCCAGACCAGATGGGACGGGTCGAAGTTCAGTCCGAAATGGTCGCTGGGGATCTCGTCGAACATTCGTCGCCAGATCTTCGGAGAAAAGGCCAGATTCTTGCCGCCGGGCCATTCGTCTCCGCTGAAGTACATCGGGCAGTTCTCGATGGCGATTCGGACGTCCTGGTCTTCGGCAAATCGGATCAGCGGTTCCCACACGGCTCGAAAGCGGGGCCAGTTCTCGTCGATCGTCCGAGTCCAGTCCCGTCCAATGAAACTATTGACCAGCGGGACACCGAGAAGTCGCGCCGCCTGGATCACTTTCCGGATGTGCTCGGCATAGAGTTCGGCTTCCGCATCGTCCGGAGTCAGGGGATTCGGATAGTAGCCGAGACCGCTGATCTCGATCCCTGCTTGCTTCAGCTTTCCGTTCAGCTCCTGGGCGGTCTCGCGCGTGAGCCCGACCACGTCGACATGGGTGACGCCGGCATAGCGGCGTTCAGCCTTCCCCTTCGGCCAGCACATGACCTCGACGGTCTCGAAGCCTTCGGCCGCTGCAAAGCGCACGACTTCTTCCAGTGACAGATCGGGAAAAATGGCACTGACAAAACCGAGCTTCACTCCACGGCCTCCCTTTTCACTTCTCCGACCATAACACGCTCCGGCGCGTCTTTCGGAGATCTCCCCGCCCAGTAGGATGCCAGCATGGCGCCCGACATGTTCATCCACGATCCAAAGATCGCCGGGGGAATCGCCGCCAGTGGGCTCTTCAGAACCTCGATGGCCAGCCCGGAAGCCATCCCACCGTTCTGAAGACCGACTTCGATCGCAACCGTCCTGGAATCGGTCTCGCTCAACTTCAGGAATCTCGCACCCCAGTAACCGAGGAGATAGCCGATGGCGTTATGAAGAATCACCGCCACCAGAATGGCTACGACGAATCCGCCGGCCAGCAACTGGTCACGGGACAGCGAAATGATGATGGCAAGGATGTAGCAGATGGCAAACATGGAGACGAAGGGGAGCGCGCCCATGATCACACCCGAGATTCGGTTCATTGACGAATGGACTCTCGACAGGCGGGTCAGCAGGGCGTTGACGACCAGACCGGCTACGATCGGAATGATGATCATGTTGAGGATCGACAGCATCATGGCAACGAACCGGACCTCGACGTAGGTGCCGGCCAGCAGCTTGGTCATGGTCGGTGTCATCAATGGAGCAACGAGGGTGGAACAGGAGGTCATCGTTACGGAGAGGGCGACATTGCCGTTGGCCAGAAATGTCATCACGTTCGACGCCACTCCTCCGGGACAGGAACCGATCAGCACCATCCCCGCGGCGATCTCCGGATCGTTCGTGAAGATCATGGCCAGCCCTTTGCCGATGAAGGGCATGATCGAAAACTGCAGAATCATGCCGATGACGACCGCCCGCGGCATGGTGAAGACCCTTCGGAAATCGGAAACTGTCAACTGGGTTCCCATGCCGAACATGATGATCTGAATCAGGGGCACGATCAGACCCTTGAGCTCATAGCCGAACCAGGTCCGAAACGCGAGTGGGTAGAACATGGCGGCCGCCACGAATGCGCCTACCCACGCGGTGAAGGCAAAGGCCGAGTAAGTGGAACTCCCCCCCAGATGAACGGCGAACAGGACGAGTCCGGCAATGCACAGCGGCCCGCTGAAGGCGATCCATCCCCCGATCCCGAGTGCGACACTGAGGACGAGACACAGTGCACCCAGACCAGGCAGCAACGGCCTGACCCGCCGGTATAACGATCGTCCGTTCTTTTCTGAGTTCATCCGCACGACCTTTCCCTGGTCAACGGGGCTCAATTATCGCGGACCATCGACACAAAAGGAAGGTACGGGTTCTCCGGCGCTCTCCAATGGTCCTTCGGAACGGAGCAGGTTTTGGCTTCGCCGAGTGCGGATTTGATACATTGAGGCCGTTGCCGGAGGCAGATGTCACCGGGGGAGTGTAGGCAGCAGTATCTGAACTCGAGATCCCATGGGCCCGTAGCCAACCTGGTTTCGTGCCGCATCCCGTAAGCGGCTCTCCAAACGGTTTCCCCAGGGGGTTCGAACAACGGAATCCATCGTCATGTTGGTGAAGGAGAAAGAGCTGGTGAATCCGAAACGCCGGCGGAACCCGGTCGGTCCCGCGTTCCGAATGGGCCGGGATGTCGGCTGGACGGTGTTCCACCCGGCATCCAGTGCACGACGTGCAGTGGGAAGGGTCCGAGACCGTACCTGGCCGGTCCGGCCGGCGCCTGTCCTGCGGTTGCTTGGATTCGTTGCTCTGGGTCTGGCGCTCAGTCTCTGCCTTCCATTGGCGATCGCGGTCTTCGATTCGGACCAAGGGCTCATGCCTTTGCTCTGGGGAACGCTCATTACGGGTGCTTTCGGGCTGATTGCCACTCTCACACTTCGACGCAGGCGGGAAGAACTCAACAGCCGGGAAGCCCTCCTGCTCGTCTCGACGGTCTGGCTGGGTGCGGGTATCGCAGGAGGCCTCCCTTTCTACTTTTCCCAGAACTTCCATTCCTTCACGGACGCCGTCTTCGAGTGCGTATCGGGCTTTACGACGACCGGTGCGTCGATTCTCACGGATATCGAGGCGGTGCCCGCCAGCCTGCTTTTCTGGAGGTCCTTCACCCACTGGCTGGGCGGTCTCGGCATCGTCCTCTTCATGCTGGCCGTGCTCCCCATTGTGGGATCGGGCGGAATTGCACTCTACAAGGCAGAGTTTTCCGGGGCCAAGTCCGAAAGAGTCCGCCCGCGTCTGGCGCACACTGCGGCCGCACTCTGGAAAGTCTACGTGGTCCTCACGATCCTGGGAATCCTGGCGCTGCTCGCCATCGGGCTCAGCCCTCTCGACGCGAGCTGCCAGACTTTCGGCGCCATCGGGACAGGTGGATTTTCGACCCGAAACACGAGCATCGAGGCTTTCGGCAGTCCTCTCGTGGAATTCATCCTGATCATCCTGATGGTCGCGGGAGGGATCAACTTCGCACGTCACTACCAGCTGTTCGTGCAGAAGAACTGGCGAGCGTTCTTTCGGGATTCCGAGATCCGGTTCTATCTGTTCTTTCTGGGGGCAGCGACGTTTTTGCTGACTCTGAGCCTTCACTTCATCATGGCCGCAGGCCTGCTCCGCTCGCTGCGGCTGGCGTCCTTCCAGGTGGTCTCCATCATGACGGCCACCGGCTTCTCATCGGCGGATTTCAATGCCTGGACACCTTTCGCCCACTTTCTGTTTCTGACGCTGATGTTCATCGGGGGATGTACGGGCTCAACGGCTGGCGGACTCAAAGTCTCGCGGGTCGCCCTGCTGTTCAAAGTCATCGGTCGTGAACTGCGTCGTGCCGCCCGGCCCAGGGCCGTCGTTCCGGTTCGGCTCAACGGCCATGCGATCGAGGACCGGGCGGTCCAACCTGTGCTGGCTTTCGTTTTCCTGGCCGTAATCACGAACCTCATTGCCAGTCTCCTGCTCTGCGCGACCGGGGTGGACGTGCTCTCCGCGGTCTCCGGTGTGACGTCCTGTATGTTCAACGTCGGCCCCGGACTGGGTTCGGTCGGGCCGGCGTCCAATTACGGACATCTCACGGTGTTGGCCAAGTGGGTACTCATCTTTACGATGATTGCGGGGCGCCTGGAGTTCTTCAGTTTCTACGCCATTTTCACCCGTTTCCTCTGGCGGGAGTGAGCAGGAAAACTGAGATTCGAGCGCGGGCTGTCGCCCGGGGGGGGCGCGCCCGGTTCAAATTCACCGGGCGTGGACGACGTTTCGATCCTCGGCTTCCCTCAGGACGATGTTGTGGCGCTGCAGGGTTCTTCCGACAATCTGATCCAGGGCATTGTAGTTTTCGATCAGATCGATCCGTGCACGCAAGAGAACGCTCTCAGCTACCAACAGATCCCGCTGTGCCTCGATCAGATCGCGCGTCGTGCCCATTCCGACGTCGAATCGGGCCTGCTCGCCGTCCAGCCTTTCCCTGGCCGCCCTGACTGCCGTCTGTGAGGCTTCGATGCGGGCTCGGTTGCTCTCGATGAGCGTGAGCGTGTTGCGGATCTGCGTGCCGATATCCTGCTGGATCGAGTTTCGCTGCATCCTCGCTTGATTGAGTTGGATCTGGGCCTGCGCATTGCGTGCCCGGGCCTCGGTATTGTGGACCGGCACCTGGAAGTTGAAGCCCACGATGTAGCCGTAGTAGTTGCCACTGAACGTTTGCGACAACGCATCGGCGACACCGCCCGGGATGATGTCGATGATCGGAGGATTGATGAATCCCTGCGAGAAGTCGCGTTCGACCCGGGTTCCGCCGAGACCGAACTGCTGATATCCGGCTACGAACTCGAGTGAGGGCTTGAGCCGATCCCGAGTGCGGTTGAGCTCGACCTCCTGGTTCGAGATCGTTAGATCGGATTGTTCGATCTCCGGGCGCAGACTGGTCGCGGTCTGGAGAAGCTGATCGAACGGCTCCGGTTCCGGGAGGGTACGATCCGTCTGGTCGGGTACCACCAGGCCGGAGAAGTTCCGCGGATCTTCGAGAGGAGTAATCAGCTTGATCAGCTGATCCTGTGCCAGGCGGTAGGAGGACTGCGAGCCGATCAGTTCCTCTTTTCGGGAGGCAACTTCCGCTTCGGCCTGGACGACCTCCAGGCGTGAGGCGGTCCCCACCTCGAGACGAGCCTGATTCTGTTCGTAAGTCGTCTGTGCCAACTCGAGAGACTTCTGTTTCACATCGATGTCCCGAAAGGCGTAATTCAACTCCCAGAAGCTGTTCTGGACCTGAGAGACGACATCGATGACGGCCGCCCGAAACTGTGCACTCGAAAGATCGAGGTTGTTCTGTGCGATCTCGATATCGTACTCGGCATCGGCCTTCAGGAAGCCTTCGAGCAGTTTCTGGCGGAATGTGAGCTCGAAGTGGGTGTTGATGGCAGGGACGAGCGAGCTGAAGAAGTTTGTCGTCCGATTGCGGGTTCCCTCGAATGTCGCCTCGAAAGTCGAACCGGTACTGAACGGATGCTGATATCCGAGCGTGTAGTCGGTGACGATGTCGGTGACACTCGTTCCGCCCGAAAGGACACTGGCGGAGGGGGTCTTGGCGCGGTTCCAATTGAAGCCGAAGTTCCCGGTCGGATCGTACGCAGCCCGGTCCAGGGTGATGTCCCACTCTCTCAGGAGCCGATTGTGCCGCTCCACGTTCAGACTGTAGTTGTTTTCGAGTGCGAGCTCGATGGCCTCGCGCTCGGTCAGGTACAGCTTCCCGTCCACGAGGCGACCGAGTTCATGAAGGGGGCCAACCTCCACCTTCGAGACGGGCACGTCTTCGTAGTACCTCGTGACCACCTCGTCCTGTGCCCTCAGAACCGCGCCACCCAGGAAGATGCAAACACCGAGCCCCATCAACAGATTCCTCAACATGAAATCGTCTCCATGCGTTATTGTGAATCAGGCAATTTGGTGGCAGGGACAGAAAGTCCGCCAATCATCAGGACACGCAGGCCCCAGAAAGACACAGGCAGGACCCATCCAACGCTCAACTCTCCGCCGTCTCAGCGCAGGATACTCACCCGTCGAACGGCAGCCCTCAAAATACTTCAAAGCAACTCGGTGAGTCAAAAGCATCGACACCGAGAGTCGCCGAAATCGTTCAAACGCAATGTTCCGGGAAGTTGAAATGATCCAGCCCCATAGACCATTTTTCACAAATTGTGGATAACCATTGTGGACGAGCTGTGAGATCGTCAAGAGTCTTCGCCGGCAGGTGGACATTCCCTTCAGACCCCCCTGCCGCACAGCCTCTGTGCAGTCGAAAAGGGGTCATTTTCTTCTTCGTCTCCAGCAGGTGTCTGTATAGACTTGCAACTGTCCCAAGGGGTAGACGCAAACGAGGCGGAAACCCCGGAGGTAGCGACCTCGGCGGGAACGCACTGGGAGCAGTTCTTTCGGGAGCCGCTTTCAGGCACGCGCTGAGGAGACATTTGGAGAGCCGATTCGTCGGGTCTTCGGTTGAACCAAGTCGATTCGGTGACGGATTGGCGAGGACGCTCAGCTTCGATGGTCCCTCGGGCCTGCGTAGCTTGCCTCTCGATTTTTCGTGGAGAGCGGGTTTGCAGATTCCGGGAGCAGGGAGTTTTGGATTGCTTCGGCGGTCCCTAAAAGACTCCTGAAAGGGCTTCGAGGCACATGCCGGTCGGTTCGGCAGGCATTGATGCTTCGTGAGATCCGGACCTCGAAATCGGAGTTGGTGCGAGCGGTCGGCTTCGGTCGATAGTTCGTTGCTTCCGAGACGTGCGCTCGGTTCGCACCACCGGGACGTGGGAAGGTCATCCCTTCTTGCGCACCGCTGGAGAGGAATCGGACTGGCACACTCAAGGGGCGGGAGTAACGATGTGTTCACTCCGGTGAATGCATCCTACCCTGTCTCGTGTCAGACGAGACGGAAGCCTTCTTCGGAAGGTGGATGTCTGCGGGAGTATTAGCCGCCTCAGAGCGAATATCACTTGGGACTTTTTTTGTCTACACTTCGACACTTCAGAGATGCGATTCATCCGTCGCTCTTGTTGATCGGTCTTGCAACCCCCAGGCTGCGATGCGAAGATTTGGACCATTGCGAGGCACAATGAAAAAAGTACACGTTCTTCTCTCGTTGTCGCTGCTGGCATTTGCGCTGATCTCCGCCCTCGGCCAGGAGAGTCCTTCACAAAAGAAGAGGCTCCTGGCCGTGGGAATGTCTGAAGGCTGGCATCACGAATCGGTTTCAGATGCACTGGGCACACTCTACGAACTGGGGCAGGAAACCGGTCTCTGGGAAACGTTCATCCACACGGACGTACGGACGATCACCAAGAAGAAGCTCCCGATGAACGCGAAGAACCTCGATTATTTCGATGCAGTGTTCTTCATGACGACCGGCGAGCTTCCCATGGACGATCAGCAAAAGGCCGATCTGATTTCTTTCGTCAAGGAAGACGGGAAGGGTTTTCTCGGGGCTCACAATGCCACCGACACCTTCTATGAATGGCCCGAGTACGGGGAAATGATCGGTGGCTACTTCGACGGTCATCCCTGGAATCAGTTCGATGCGACCATCAAGGTGGAAGATCCGGATTTCCCGGCGATGAAGTTCTTTCCCCCGACGTTCCACATCATGGATGAGATCTATCAGACCAAGGACTTTTCCCGATCGCGCGTTCGGGTCCTGATGAGCCTCGACACATCGAAGGTCGACCTTTCGAAGCAGGGGGTTCACACCGACAACATCCCGGTCGCCTGGGCCCGCGACTATGGGAAGGGACGGGTCTTCTACTGTGGACTCGGCCATCGGCCTGAAGTCTGGCAGCGGAAGGATATTCGCGAAATGTGGACGGAAGCCGTGAAATGGGCCATGGGGATGACGGAGGGAGACGCGACACCGCGTCCCTGATCGCCCTCCGCAGGGTAAGATGGTGAGATGTTGAATCGGGTTCGGCCTGCCGTAGTTCTCTGCGTGCTGGTGTTCGGCGTGCCTTCTGTCGCCGCAAAATACAAGATCAAGGATCTCCAGGTCCGCCCGGCGGTCGACTATGCGGCAAGGCAGGCCTTTCAGAATCTGATCATCGGAGCATATCCAGCCAATACGCCCGATAAGACGCTCGAACTGTTCGATACCGACAAGCTCTACAAGAAGGGCCTGATGCCGGTTCTCGTCGTCGTCGAAAACGATGGCGAATTTCCGGTACAGATCAATGACCGCGAAATTTATCTGGTCGATCAGTCGGGCCAGAGGAATCCATCAATACCTTTCACCGATGTGCTGCTCGAGATCAACTCCAAGAAGTCCAAATCGAATCTGCCCAATATCAAAGCCCTCCAGAAGCTGGTCGGCGAAGAGATGTGGCTCGATTTCGAACACAAGGCATTCGACGAGAAGATCATTGCTCCCGGATCCAGCGATCACGGCGTGGTCTTCTTTCGACTCCCCCCGGAAGGCAAGCTCGAGGGTTATCGGCTCTACTTCCCGGAGATTGTCAACATTACGAACAATGCCCGGCTCATGTTCTTCGAATTTGAGCTCCAGTAGCTGACCGCCGGGGCTGAATGAAATCCAGCGAAACACCACAAATCGAATTCACTGAAGATCGGCTGCCGAACGGCCTGAGGGTCATCCTGGCGCCGAACCGGCGCATCCCCCTCACCCACGTGTCCGTTCACTACGGGGTGGGCTCGAGTTACGAAGCAAGGGGCCAGTCGGGCTTCGCCCATCTGTTCGAACACATGATGTTCCAGGGCTCGGCCCACGTGACGAAAAACGAACACGGCCGGCTGATCGACGAGGCGGGTGGCCAGTGGAATGCATCGACCAACAAGGACCGGACGCTCTATTTCGAAACGCTGCCCTCACACTTCCTCGAAAGGGCTCTCTGGCTCGAGGCGGACCGGATGTCGTCGCTGGCCGTGACCGAAGAGAACTTCGAAAATCAGCGGCGGACCGTCATCGAGGAAAAGAAGCAAAGCTACGATAACCAGCCCTACGGACTCGCGCATCTTCGCTTCGACGAACTGGCCTACGCGAACTGGTCGTATGGTCATCCGATCATCGGCTCCGTGGAAGATCTCGAAAACGCCACCATCGAGCATGCAGCGGATTTCCACCAGCGCTTCTACGGGCCTGGAAATGCCGTCCTGGTAGTGACCGGGGACTTCCGGATCGATAGCGCTCACACGATGATCGAACGCCATTTCGGCCCGATCGAGGACCGAACGGCAACGCAACAGCCCGATCTGACCGAACCGGACCAGACGGAGGAAAAGGTCGAGGAGATCGACGATCCGTTGGCCATTCTCCCTGCGGTGGGGATCGCATTCCACATGCCGCCACTCGACTCGCCTGACTATTATGCCCTTTCCATGCTCGCGCTCGTACTCGCCGAAGGCGATTCATCGAGGCTTTACCGACGGTTCGTGTACGACAACAACTGGATTACCGGACTGTATGCGGGTCCCAACCAGCACCGTGGCCCGGGGCTGTTCCGAATCTGGTTTCAGATACAACAGGGCGCCGATCCCGCGCAGATCCTCGAAGCCCTGGAGCAGGAACTTCGACGGCTCTCCGGAGAGAGTATCGACTCCGGAGAACTCGGCAAAGCGCGTGCTCAGATCAAGCACCGGGTAGTCTCACGCCTGGCAACAATCTCGAGGGTCGGGTCTTTGCTTGGCGAGACGACTGTACTTCTGGGGGAACCCGAACTGGCCAATAGCCAGCTCGAGAAATTCCTGGCGGTCACCGAGACGCAACTCCGTGAGGTCGGCGACCGGACCTTTCGCCGGGAGAACCGATCTCTGCTGATCGTCCGCCCGGGGAGGACATCATGAGCATTCAGCCGCTCCCGGAAGCACCTCGAAACGTCGAATTTCCATCGATTCCGGAGATCCGCCTTCCCGGAGGGAGGCATCTGATCTGCGTCGAAGACGACCATCTTCCGCGGGTCAGTGTCACGATCGGGTTGCCGGTGGGAAGGGCACACGAATCCGCAAAACCCCGGGGACCTTTGCAGATGTCTCTCCAGATGCTCAAGGAAGGCACGCCGTCCCGATCTTCGCGTCAGATCGCCGAACAGCTGGACCGTCTGGCCGCAGACCTGGATTCCGATGTCTACATGGAGCACTCGGGAATCACACTGACCTGCTTGAAGGAACATTTGGCGGCGGCTTTGGAAATCCTGGCCGACCTCACCCTGAATCCAAGTTTTCCGGGCGAAGAACTCGACAAGTTGCTCACGCGATGGCGGAGCCTGCTGGTGGCACAGAGGGCCGATCCGGGATTTCTGGGAAACGAGCGGCTTTTTCTGAGTCTCTTTCCGGGCCACCCCTACTCGAGGATTTCCGTTCCTCCCGAAGATCTTTCCCTGATCGACCGTTCCACGCTCGACGACTTCTACGCCCGGCACTGCCGTCTCGACGGTACGCTTCTCGTGTTCGCCGGCTCCATTTCAATCGGAAGGGCGGAAGAACTCGTACACCGTTCGTTCCCCCGCGTTGAGGCGACTCCACCTCCGCGGCTCGAGGCTCCTGTGGTCACGCCCGCCGGAATTCAGGTGCTCCTGGTAGATCGCCCAGGGTCGGCCCAGGCCAAGGTTTTGGTCGGTATGCCCGGCCTTCCACAGTCGGACCCTCACTATGATGATCTGAAGCTCGCCAACCAGGTTCTCGGAGGAGGCGGCAGCGCAAGACTGTTCCTCAAGCTCAGGGAGCAGAAGGGCTACACGTACGGGGCATACAGCTCGTTGAGCAGTTTCTCCCAGGCGGGTGTCCTGGTCGCCGGCACGAGCGTCCGCACGGAAAAAGCCGTGGAGGCCGCTACCGACATCTTCGAAGAGGTACACGCGCTGCGGGAAGCGCCGCCGTCGGAGGCGGAACTCGATCGCTGCAAAGCGGAACTTATCGGGTCTTTTCTCCGTCGTCTCGAGACCCCCGGCTCGATTGCCGCCCTCGAAGCCACTCGACGGTTGACCGGACTGCCTTCCGAGTATTACCGTGAGTTCATCCCCAGAATTCAGTCCGTGACCGTTCAGCAGGTCCACGAGGCGGCAACCGGGTATCTTCTTCCGGAGGAAACTTCGCTCCTGGTCGTCGTCGGGGATCGGCGGGCTTTGGAGGGAGAACTGGCCGGCTTCGGCCCGGTCTCCGTTTTCAATGCTGCAGGACAGCGCTTGGACGACTGACCGAGAGGATTTTATGGACAAGGAATCACTCTACCTTCAAGGAATAGAACTGTTCAGCGAAGACCGACTGGACGAGGCCGTCGACCTGCTCTCCAAAGCTCTCGTGCTGGATCCAAAGTATGGTGAGGCACTGCACGCCCTCGCCATGACCTACTACCACAAGGGCGACGTGGACCGTGCAATCGAACTCGGCGAACGTCTGCGGACCGCCGAGCCGGACAACGTCCACGCCTATACGAGTCTCTCCATGTTCTACAACGCCAAAGGTTTCATCGCCAAGGCCGAAGAGATGGGCGCAGAAGCGGCCAAGCGGGCTTAGGGTCGGAAGGGCATGCTGGCGGTCTGATCGAGGGGGATATCCCTCTCAGTCCTCGAGCAGGCTCAATCCCGGGCTGATGTTGAAGCCGGCGTCGACGTAGTGCACTTCTCCCGTCACGCCGCTCGACAGTTCCGAAATCAGGTAGAGTGCGCTGCGCCCGACGTCGTCCGTAGTCACATTGCGGCGCAGTGGCGTGCACTTCTCGTAGCTGCCGAGCAGATCCCGGAATCCACTCACCCCGGAGGCGGCAAGCGTCTTGATCGGACCGGCGGAGATAGCATTGACTCGGATGCCCTGCGACCCCAGATCGGCTGCGAGGTAGCGCACCGTCGCTTCGAGCGCGGCTTTCGCCACTCCCATGACATTGTAATTCGGCATCGCCCGCATCGCGCCGATATAGGTCAATGTCAGGATACTCGCACCCGGTTTGAGGAGCGGCATGGCGCGTCTCGCCAGAGTAATGAGGCTGTAACAGGAAATGTCCATGGCGAGATGGAAATCCGACCGCGCCGTCTCGACGAAGCGGCAACGCAGACTCTCTTTGTTGGCAAAGGCGATCGAGTGCACCAGAAAATCGAGCTCGCCCCACTGCTTCCTTACCGTCTGAAAGAACTCGTCGATTTGATGATCGCTGGTCACGTCCAGGGGCAGGATGAGCTCTCCTCCGATCGATTCGGCCAAGGGGCGAACGCGTCGTTCGAGAGCTTCCCCGAGGTAATTGAAGCCGAGCGCCGCTCCTTGCTGCGCAGCGGCACGTGCGATCCCCCAGGCAATCGAACGTTCGTTGGCGACCCCGAGAATGAGGCCTTTCTTCCCGGCTAGAAGGCCCATAATTGATCAGTCCTTTGACAGCAGTTCATTCACTCTCGACATTACGGCGAAAGCATCGGCAACGTACAGCACGTCGGCTTTACCCTGTGCCCAGCCGCAGTTTGGATCCGTGTTGATCGCGCGCCGCTCATTGACGAACCGCCATCCGACGACATGCGGCTCCTCTCCGTGGCAACAGGTCGAGAGGCCTTTCGGATGACGAGGCGTCGCACCCGTTTGACCGATCTGATTCATGTGGGTCATGAAGGAAAGCACCTTCTGTCCCTCACCCGCCAAATCGACCATCGACTTACTGCCGCCGAGCGAAGCATGGGCTGCCCTCAGGAATCCGAGAATCAGATCCTCGGCCTGATCGACATGCACCTGACCGTCCGCCTGCCGCTTGGTCCATCCGGCTCCGGCAACGAACAGCAGATCGGCATCGGGACGAATCGTCTGTTCGGCGACAGGCGGTTCGATGACCTCACGTACTTCGGTCCGCTGCATTTCGGGCGAGACGGAGACGTTCAGGCGCTCGACCGGGGCAGTACCGCTCGTGCCCTCCCATACCGGGACGACCCCAGGATCGAGAACCATGAACCAGGGGCGACTCGTGCGCGTGAGCACCCCTTTCATGCGCTGGCGGTAGAACCATCGTGTCAATCGGATGTTGTCCCGATCGACGTCCCAGCCACATACGTGGGTGTCGACCCGACCCCCCATGCGAAAGGCCACCCCTGGGAGGACACGATTCAAACGAGACGACCCGACGGCGATGACCAGACTCGGCGATGCCTTGCTGCAGAGAGCCTCCAGTGCGACGGCATCCGTCGAGTATCGAGACTGTTCGAATTCGGCGCCTTCGACCGCGAAGATCCGACCCGTCCCCGAATTGACGAGTTGATCGGCAGCTTCCTGAACCCGACCACCCACCAGTCCGATATCGAGTTCAGCCGAAATCCGACTCTTCAATTCGACAGCGGCCGAAACGGCCTCGAGGCCGGCCTTTCCCAATCTTCCATCCGTCTGCGTCGTGCCAACAACCAGAATGCGTTCCATATCGGCTATCCTTCGAAGCGGGATGCTGAATGCCAGGAGCCAATGCGCTGGGATTCGGGGGCTGGGGATTCGCAGCCAAGAGACCCTAATCCGCAACCCGAAACCCGGAGCTGCTGACTATCCTTCCCGTATCCAATCCACGATTTCCTGCGCGATCGACTCTACCGCGGCGTCCTTGACGATGCGCGTGTTACGACGCTGTTCCGGCAGTTCCACGCTCGAAAAGGTCACTCCCTCGCTGCGGAGCTGGACGGATCGGGCCCGCTGCAGTGCCGGCATGACGGTGCGCATGTTCATCATCCCGACCTGCGGGTTGTTGGGAGGTTCGGGGAGCCTTCCGGTCGCCCAGCCGACCGCAATCGGCGGTCCGGCACATACGGATACCTGATGTCGCCCGCCTTCGATCCTCTCGAGCAGCCGAAGGGAACCGTCGGCACCGACCTTGATCTCATCCACTCCCTGAAACTGGTCCCTGATTCCGAGTCGCTCACCCACCATCTGGATCGTCGTACCCGCGCCTCTCGAGGCCGATTCCCATCCGCCGAAGAGCAACATTCGCGCTCGGTCGAGGTCCTGGATGCCTTCGATTGCTTCGGCCAGAACAGCGGCAACTTCCCACGACTCGGTGAATCCCCCGGCGGGTGCATCGACAGCGACGAGCTCGAAGGAAACCTTTTGCCCGACACTCATCATCAGCTGCTGGAGCTTCCCTTTCGGGGCAGCGGCGACCCACCAGAGCTTGCTGCCCGGTTGAGACTTGGCCAGATGCGCGGCCTCGAACAGCGAGTGGGCCGCCCACGGATCCAGGACGGAGGGCAGCATCATCTCGTTCTTCAGCGCCGGACCCGCAGGCCCCATCACCGGCTCGAGAGTCTGGAGGGGATCCGGAACGATGCTGCCACAGACAACTATGTGATATCCGCTCATGATCAACTACCTGTTCTGTTTGGCTGCTCGGAAGGTCGACGGACGTTCAGTTCTCAGCGGAATGCAGGCCTCCCGACCCGGCCTGAAAGTCGATGTTCGACAGTCTTCCTTCGACAGGTCTGCCGCAGTTCCAGAGGCAGACGCCGCAGTGGACGCACTTTTCGCGGTCGAAACGGACTCCACCTTCTGGATCGCGCTCGATGGCACGGCCCGAGCACATCTCGACGCACACCTTCTCCCGACAGATCTCACAAAGCTCCGGGTAGAGGAAGACGACGTGGTCGGCGTAACCAGGCGCCGCCTGCACCTTGCCTCCCATCAGCAGTGCATCCTGTTGGGAAACCAGCAACTTGCCGTCGTACGGGACCTGGGGCCAGCCCGCGCGCTCCATCAAAGCCTCGTGCACCGGGATGCCCTTTTTCTCCGCCTCCTGTCGGATCGCGTCGACGTCTTCCGCCGAGATCCTGTCTCCAAAATATTCCTCTGCAGCCGGAAACCGGTCGGCGGGTTCGATGCGCCGCCCCGGCATCGCAAGGCGGCCGCTGCTAAAGCCTGCGAGTGCCATTCCGAGCATCCCGCTGAGGAAGCTGCGGTTGAAGCCGTCGCGGGAACGTTCGGCCACTTTCCCCTCCGCTTCCACCCAACTGACTCGCCTGCGCGATACATAGGTCTTCTCCAGGCTCTCACGAGTAAAAGGCTGTCCCGTCTCGACTAATTCGATGACACTCTCCGCCAGTAATTCTCCTGTCGTCCAAGCCTCATCCACCCCGGAGCCGCTCAGGACGTTCGTGCTTCCGGACCCCTCTCCGATCCTTGCATATCCGTTTCCCACCAGGAAGGGTTCGCCCCGCCGGCCGGACTCCTGAAGCGACTTGGCTCCCCATGATCGTAGCGTTCCACTCTCGAGGTACCGCCAGAAGTAGGGATGCTGAATCCAGTACTGGAGATAACGATAGGAGGTCCGGACCGGATTGTGAAACCAGGATGGGACGAAAATGCCTGCCGAAGCCAGGGTTTCGGTATGCATGTACAGAAATCCGAAGATCTCGGGTTCCGGGTAACCGAACGTATGGAAGATGGTCCCAGCCTCGAGGCCCACCGGTTCGGGCAGTTCGATCACCATCTTCGCCCCGACGGCCCATTCGGTCTGTTCGTGCCCTTCGGGCAGACCGAAGTGTTCGTCGAGTTGGCGTCCCACGGCACCGACCGGGCCGTCTCCAACCACGGTCAGGCCCGCCTTGACGTCCATGCCTGGCATGAATCCGTCCGACGGGATGCCGGCTTTGTCCGTACCCTGATCCACCAGCCGAACACCTACCACCGCATCGTCCTGGATGAGAGGTCCCTTGACCGGGCTTCCGGGCCAAATCGCCACCGTACCGCCGGCCATCAGGCGGTTTCCCACCCACTGCATGAACTGTCCGATGGAAAAGACGTAACCCCCGTCCTTCCGGAGAAAAGGCGGCACATAGGGCAGCGTGACCGCCCACTCGTCATACCAGGGAAGGCCTCGACTCGCACGGATGAGGCGATCTGCCATCCTGAGACTCCGGGGACGGCGGCTTGCACCCACAGGGTCGAGCAGATAGAGGAGCTTTTCCTGTCTGATTTCGGCCGCCATGGAGATCTCTTGTGTGTCGAGGTCGGGGAGGCTCTTCCGGATGCCGCGGGCACGCGTCGCGACTCCCGAAACGCCGAAGGCGATGTCGTCGGCCCGCTCGTAACAGGCAATCTGAAGCGGCATGCCGGGCATGACCCGACTCTCGAGACGGGGAGTCCCGTCCTCGTGCAGAAGGGCCTTCGATAGCGTCGTCAGGAAGCCGCCCGTCGCGGGTCCGAATCCGACGCAGACCACATCCACGTCGAAACCCTGCCGCTCCACCTCGGCGGCGTCCTTTTCAGGCAGTGTTTCAATCATCTTCTTCTATACCGGGTAGTCGAGCGCTTCGGGAATCATGACTCGAGCCAGAGCCGAAGCGGCCCGATCCTTGGCGAGTCGACTTCCTGTCAGACAGCCGTCGACCTTCATCCGTTTGCGGGCGAAGTCTTCGAAGCCGTCGAATCGAACGCAAGGACCTGCCTTCTGCGGCCGCACGTTCTCGTCGACGACGTCCGAGTAGACCCCCGCGGTCCCGGAGATGCCCGGAATCAGACCTTCCAGAACCTCCAGTTCACGCGGTCGAAAGCAGCCGCCGCAATCCTCGTCGTCCCAGGCCGGATGCCGATTGTACCCGTAGACGAGTTCCGCACAGATGCGTCCGGTCTCTCCGGCTGCGGAGGCCGCCTGCACGTGACACAGATCGGTGAAGAAACGAACCAATCCAGGCAGCGCCTCGGACAGCACGACGGACTCCCGTCCCTGTTCTTCCAGAGCGACCAGATCGAGGATCTGGGCTCGGCTGGCAAGCAGCCAGCAAAGGGCGTCGGCGAGAGGGAAAGTCACACCCTGTCGCTGGCCACGGTACAAGAGATTGCCTTCGGCGTCTTTTGCCTGCTGGAGATGCAACAGGGTCCACAACCAGAGATCCATGGCGGAAGCCAGGTTGCAGGCCCCGGTTCCGGGCCGCTGTCCGGCGATCGCCCGCATCTCCCGAATCCAGCCGCTGAACTGGGCCAGGAAGAGCTCGTTGGTCATCGTGATCGACAACTGACGGCGCTGGACCGCCTCGGGTCCTTCGTAGGTGGCTTCCAGCTGGGCATCCATCCATTTCTGGCCCAGGAATCCCGGGCAGTCCTCGGTGATACCGTAACCACCCATCAGGCTGACGGCTTCCCGCATCATGTTGGCGCCATGACCGGTGTTCCAGAGCTTGCACGCCGGGCACAAAACATTGGCTACCGAGTCGAGCAGTTGATACTGGATCAGCGGGTCGCCTTCGAGGGCCGCCATTCTGACCTCGTCCCTCTCACCCTCCGGATGGGCGCGCAGTTCGAGATAGTCCATGGCGTCCTTCTCGAGCTGGCGGGTCAGTTTCAGCTTGTCCCGACCGCTCTTGATTCCCCGCTTTTCGAAGATGCGGTCCTTCTCCCGTTCGAGAGGATCGAGCTGATCAAAGAGCCGTGCCGTAGTGAACCCGAGCGATGCGGCCGCTTCGCCGGTGCTCCAGACATCGACCAGACGGTGCAGCGCGTCCTCCTTCTGCTGCAATCCGAGGTCGAATCGCGGGCTTCCCGGTGCCGCCAGGTCGCCCCCCCGAAAGCGTTGCCGCTGGTAGCGGATGATCGGCTCCACGGCCGACAGCAGCTTTGCCGCGGTCATGACTCCGACGGTCACGCGGGTTCGGCGAAAGACGGCTTCGATGATCTCACCATGACTGTACCTGGGAACAATCACGCCGTTCTCGATCGAGTAGCCGCCAATGATTCGGCCGGCTGGAACCCTCAGGCTGAAGACCGGGTCGCGAGTCGACGACAGTTGGTGTACGAGCTTCCGGGTCGGAGCGCCGCGATCGAAGGTTCCGGGATCCCCCTCTTCCAGGATGACCATGCAGGAAGTCTTGATGCGCTCGTCATTGCTGGTGACGGCAGCCGTGACGAAATTGGCGAAGTCCATGTTGGTGATGAACCGTCCCCGTTTTTCGACTAGCAGAACGGGTTCCTGGCCGTCCTCCCATTCCGCAACGCGGACCTTGCCGCCGAGCATACTCGCGTCGACACCGACATAGGGGAGCGGTTCCGTCAGGGAGAAGGCACCTCTCCAGACTTCGCGGTCTTCGCCGGGCTGAGCCGGAACGCAGCGGCTCATATAGGTCGTCACTTGCTCAGGCGTCCCACGCTCGTGGATCGGAGAGAGAGCCAGGCATCCGGCGAGGCTGCAGGTCGCCGCTCCTCCGTCCACCCAGGCCAACTCGAAGGCGACCAGCGCAAGGGCCAGGTTTTTCGGTCCTTCGATGAAACCTCCGTGCTCCGGATCCATAAAGACCGACGTGATGCCCGACTGGTCGAAAGCCGTCAGCAGAGTCTGCTTCGCGTCGGTCCACTCATGCGTATTGCGCGCGCCGTCGGCCACCAGGCGGGCCACGGGGCCGCGGGCCACCGATCGGCTGCTCTGTACGAGCATCTGCAGATCGAAACGGTCGGCGAACCTCCATTGGATCTGCCGGACGTCGTCTCCGGGCAGCGTAGAAAGAGTCTGAGTCTTAAGGTCTGGTGCGCTCATGATGGTTCTTCACAGGAATGGGTTTTCGGACGCTCCTACACTAGGCGAGCCATGATAGGAGAATCGCCGGTGGGAGTCAATCTGACCGAGAGGTTCTGAGGCGTTCCGAGACCCTTGGCCGGCCGAAGCGCCATGCTATAATACGCGCTTCCGAGCCGGCGTAGCTCAACTGGTAGAGCGACGCATTCGTAATGCGTAGGTTGGGGGTTCAAGTCCCTTCGCCGGCTCCACTCTCACCTTGGAGTGAACTTCGATCCGCGATTTTCCATTGACGATTTGCCTCGCCCACTTCGGACACTGCACCCCTGGTTTCGAGTGGCTCCCCTCATTTTTCACCAGACTCCGGCGGCGGCGGCGGACCCCGGTCAGAGATGCGGTCAAGCGGCTTCGGGAGCCGGACGCACCGATCGAGGGTAGACCCGATGAATCTGGATCGAGGTATAGACGCTCAGAACGGCGGCTAGAGCGTAGAGTTCCAGTCCCCGCTGCGGCGTGACACTGACGAGTTCGTCGATGCGATTCGCCACCACAACGGCCGCCAGCACGAAGACGTCCATCATCGCCCAGTGGTCGATCTGGAGCCCCCACCTGACCAGTCCCGGCGCCGATTTTCCGATCGCCTGCAGAATCGTGACGGCCACCAGCGCAACCTGTTGCAGCAGCGGAAGTGCCACGACGAACAAGAAGAAGCCGACGCCCAACAGTGTCTGCCCCTTGGCGAGTAATTCGTTCGTGGCTCCGAGCACCGAAAAATCGTGACTCCAGAAGATCCACTTTTCCACCTTCATCAGTGGATTACTCAATGCCATCAGGAAGACGATGAGGGAGGTGGCCGCAACAATGGGAAGATGGAAAATCCGCTTGTGCGCCTGAGCGGCGTGGGCGGATTCTTCTCGAACGAGCAGGGTCGCATCGACGGTCGCGACCATCGACAGGAGGATCGCCCCACCGAAGATGAAAACGCCGAAGCGCGGGCTCGTGTGCGCAAGGATCCCCAACTGAAGCAACCCCGCCAGAATCACGACAACGAACACGTCGAGCATCGACCACTTTCCTAGAGACTCGAGCCAGGTCAGCAGACGAGAACGACGTGAGCGCTGCATGGGGATGAACCAGAGGACGAGGAGCAGTGCAAGCTTGGCCGCGGGAAAGAGGATGGAGAAGACCAGAATCAGCAGTGCCAGCGGCATGTGTCCGGCGTGCAGGAGCTCTTTGACACCTGCCAGGGCGGAGTAGCTGGACGGCGAAGATAAGAGCTCGTCCGTGGTCACGATGGGAGTGCTGACACCAAAGCCGAGCGCGATCAACGACGCGATTGCAAGTGCAGGCACGTCCCAGCGGTGTGGATGGAGAGTCCGTAACGATTCCGATTCCATACCAGTATCATCTACCGAAACCCCTCCGGCTTTCAGAGTTGCCGCTGGAAAGTGATCTTTGGAAGCGACTAGGCATCCTCCCTATCCGGCTCCGCCGGAGTGGAGGTAGTCTCGTTGGTTGAGGTGCTCTGTTCGATGCCGATGACGCTGATGGAAATGTCGCAGATCAGGGCCCTGCGATCCCAGGAACGGGAGCGCGGCAACTCAATGAGAAATTGAAATCTTGAATTTGACGGGGTCGCGGGAGACACTGGAGCCGCGCATGCTAAAGGACCGCAGGAAGTTTCACCGGTGGCAGACTTCAATTTCGTGCGTTTGTCGTGGTGAAGCGGGCACGTTCACCGGCGAAATTGCGAATCTCTCCCTCGGGGGAGCCCGAATCGAACAGCCCAGCAGCTTCCCGCCGGAGGGAATCGATCTGGAAGTCATCCTGCATCGCAAGGACTACAGTGTCAGTCTCAGAGCACACGTCTTCTACGTCGAGCCCGAGGAGGAGGTGAAGGCCTTCGGAATCGAATTCTACGGGACCCTCCACGAGCGGACTCAGAAACTCCTCCCGCTCTTCAGGCAGTACCTCAACGAAGGCCAGGGCGCGGTCCACTGACGACAACGAGACGCTCAGGGAATTTGAGGTCCGGGGTTTCCGATGATTAATCTGGTCGCCGGACCTCTCGGGCGGACCGGCAGCCTGGACTACTCTTGCGGCCGCAGGCCGCACTCAAATCTCAAATTCCCGTTCGGTCCGCATCCTTCCGAAGTAGCGCATCAAGATCAGGACGCCCCAAGCGATCGCTGCAACCATCAACAAGGTGCCCGCCGCATGTGAGCCCGTGGCGATCTGGTGGTCGTAGCGTAGAAGGCCTGTCTCGTTGAGCAGGTACTCCCAGTCGTGAAACCCGTAGGGAGCTCCCCGGCCGGTATTCCCGCCGATCAGTGGTAGAACCCCGGCGCGGGCATCATTGACGTAGGGTGCAATATCGACGAAGTTCTCGCCGAACCACCAGAGACAGACCGAGGCTCCAAAGGGATCGGAGCTCTTCCAGAGAAGCGTCGCTCCACAGAGCAGGGGAACCAGCAGCTGACCGAGTGTGCCGCCCAGAGACGTGACGAACCTGCCAAAAGGAGAGAAGATGATGTGACCGGCCTCGTGGAAGGGGAGATTGACCAGATGGAGGAAACTCGCTCCAGCTCCGTTCGACGCCAAGGGAGCCAGGATGAGAATCGCTCCCCAGACCGCCAGGATGGCCAGCAGAACTCCGCGCAGGACCATCCCTGCCGTACCGACGTCCTCCGGCGAACGGGTCCACTGCGCGAAGAACCCGGGAACATCGGCGTCGGCGTCCCGGGTCGGCGGACGGGTGGGCGTCCTCCCGGCCGATTCGCCGAAGGCCCGAAGCGCCAGATACTTCTCGACCACGATCCCGCAGTCGGGGCACTCGCTGAAGGCCTCTACTCCCTGATAACCACAGTGGGGACAGGCAAATACCGGCTCCATAATCAAGTCCTTGCGGGCAGCATAGCAGCTGCCCGGAACCGACATTGTGATTCTGATCTCCGCTGCGAAAACAGTCGACGACCCGGCTCGCAGACTTCTTCCGGACAACCCGAGGACCTGGGGAACCCGGCCACACCTGGAACCCTCATGCGGAGCGCGGCAGGGCGTGGGTTGGTGCTAATCTGAGAAGATGCGTTTCTCCAGGCGCCGCCTGCTCAAATCGGTCGTCGGGACCGGACTCGGTGTGACGACGGCATCCGTCGGCAGTGCTTCGTACGGACGCTGGATCGAGACGGAATGGCTCGAAGTCGTCCATCGAAAGCTCACCTTTCCGCGGTTGCCGGCCGGGCTCGAAGGGCTTCGCATCGCCCTGCTCGCCGACTTCCACCTGTATCCGACGGTACGTCTCGAGTACATTGAACGCTGTGTGACGGCCGCTCAACGGCTGCGGCCCGATCTCGTGCTCTTCGGAGGAGACTTCGTGCAGGCCAAAGCCGATGCAATCTTTGATCTGGCTCCCGTACTGGCCCGCCTGGATTCGTCCCTCGGCAGCTTTTGCATTTTAGGAAACCACGACTACTGGAAGGGCCGGGAGATCGTCGAGCTGGGCCTTCGCGAATCGGGGCTTCCCCTGCTGACGAACGCAGGGCGGACACTTCAGTTCGGAAATGAGGCGCTCTATCTGGCGGGCGTGGACGATTGCTGGGTCGGCCGACCGGATCTCGAGGCCGCGATGGCCGGTCATCGGTCGGGGACGTTTACGATCCTCCTGTCGCACGAGCCGGATCCGGCGTCCGACTATGCCCGCGACGAGCGGATCGCGCTTCAGCTCTCGGGTCATAGTCACGGAGGGCAGGTTCGCTTCCCGTTCGTCGGATCACCCTTCCTTCCGCCGTTTGGTCGCCGATACGACATGGGGCTCTACCGGATCGGAAAGATGCAGCTATACACGAATCGGGGCATCGGAGTCACGGCGCCCATCCGACTCAATTGCAGACCCGAGCTCACCCTCCTGGTCTTGACCTCCGGTCGAGAGCCTCGTTCTCCTGGTTTGGAGACCTCATGACGCTGAAGGAACAACCAGAGAAGCTCCCGGAGGACCGTCTCGAAGTCTCTTGTTACGAAGGATACCAAGCCGAGGAGCGGCCAACGGGCTTTCGCCTGGGCAAGAACTGGCACTCCGTCGAGGCAGTCGTGGATCGGTGGTACGGGCCGGATGACTCCTTCTTCAAGGTCCGTGCGGAGGATGGAAACATCTACATCCTGTGCCGTCACCGGGATGGGTGGTCCCTGGTCTCTTATCGGCGAACCGGTGCCCAGTGAGGGTCATCCAGACCGACAATCGGATACCCGTTCGCCCCGGGGAAGCGCCGAGCCCGGCAGCTGCAGGGCGTGTGTTCCAGGCACGTTGTCAGGACTACCTGCGCAGGTCGCGGATGTAGATGTCCTTGAACATCATGTTTCCTTCTCCCCCCGAGTGCAGCTGAAGCGAGATATAGCCATCCGAGACTTTGGGGTCCGGGTTCGTATAGTCGAGAACCCGGACACCGTTCAGATAGGTGACGTAGCGATTGCCCTCGACGATGAGGAGGAACTCGTTCCAGTCGGTCGGCCGAATCAGGGGTTCGAACTCCGGAGCCGGCCATGCCTCCCAGCCTCGACCGTCGCCGTAGATGCCACCCGTATGATTACCCACTGTGCGATCTATCTCGAACTGCCTTCCCTGGCTGATATCGACCGTGCCCGGCCGGAAATCGGAATGGAAGTAGACTCCGCTGTTTCCGTCCGCCAGGCACTTGAAACGCAGGGAAAGCTGAAAATCGGAGTACTTCTTCTCCGTCCTCAGATAGCCATATTGGTCCGTCACTCCCTGTCCATGGATCACGCCGTCGACCACTTTCCACTCTTCCTGTCCGACCTTGACCCACCCGCTCAGGTCGCGTCCATTGAACAGGGCTTGCCATTGCGGGCCGGAGCCCGCGTCTTGCGCCCAGGCGCCCCCGACCACGAGCACCAGTCCCAGCATCGAAACGATGTTCCGTCTCACTGCTCCCACTCCTTTCACTGTTCGACCCAATCCAGAATGATCTTCCCCGAGCGACCGGACCGCATCACTTCAAAGGCTTCCTCGAAGCGGGTGAAGTGGAACCGATGCGTAATGACCGGGCTGATATCGAGCCCGGTCTGGATCATCGACTGCATCAGGTACCAGGTTTCGTACATCAACCTGCCGTAGATGCCCCGAATGGTCAAGCCGTTGAAGATTACGGTGTTCCAGTCGATGGCAAGCTCATGGGTCGGGATCCCGAGGAGCGCGATCTTGGCGCCGTGACAGACGTTCGCCAGCATATCCTTGAAGGCTTCTCCGTTGCCGGACATTTCGAGTCCGACATCGAAGCCTTCCTTCATTCCGAGTTCCTGCTGGACCTCGACGAGCGACTTTTTGCGAATGTCGACGGCCTGAGTGGCTCCCATCTTCCGGGCCAGCTCCAGTCGAAACGGGTTCAGATCGGTAATGACCACATACCGGGCACCGGCATGCTTGGCGATGGCCACGGCCATGAGACCGATCGGGCCGGCTCCCGTGATCAGCACATCTTCTCCCAACACGGAAAAGGATAAGGCGCTGTGAGTCGCGTTGCCAAAGGGGTCGAAGATGCTGAGGATCTCCATCGGGATCCGGGGATCTGCATGCCAGACGTTGGTCACGGGTATGGCCAGATACTCGGCAAAGGCTCCTGGTCGATTCACCCCGACACCGCTCGTCGATCGGCAGAGATGACGCCGGCCGGCAAGGCAATTCCGGCATCGACCGCACACGATATGCCCCTCGCCTGAAACGATGTCGCCGACTTCCAGGTCCGTGACATTCTCTCCAAAAGCCGCCACCGTTCCGACGAACTCGTGTCCAACGGTCATCGGGACGGGAATCGTCTTCTGGGCCCATTCATCCCAGTTCCAGATGTGGACATCCGTGCCGCAGATCGACGCCTTGTGCACCTGGATGAGAACGTCGTTGATACCGATCTCGGGAACCGGGACTTCCTGAAGCTGTAACCCCTCTCCCCGCTGGTGCTTGACGAGCGCCTTCATTGTCTTCTGCATACGGTGCCATGATAATCGATGCTGAGGATCCCGGCCTGCCCGAATTGCGGAATCCCGCCGTGACAACGCAAACGAAGAGAACCTGCGCAGCCGGATGAATCCTCCCGTCTCCCGGTTCCCGACTCCTGCTCCCCGGTCTCACAAATCACAACTTTCAAATGCCCCGGGGCCGGTGTCTGCCTTGAAGTTGAGGGCGGCTTCGAGCAAAGATAGGCACCTCTCGTGACATTCATACTTTCTGTCTGGACATTGTGGAAACGTGAAATCGTTCGCTTTCTTCGTCAGCGAAGTCGGGTCTTTGGCGCCCTGGCGCCTCCGTTGGGAATCTGGCTGTTGATCGGCTCCGGCCTGGGGTCTTCGTTCCACCTGCCGGGTGCCGACTCCGAGATCAATTACCTGCAGTACTTCTTCCCCGGCACGATTCTGCTGGTCATCCTGTTTACGGCTATCTTCTCGAGCATTTCCGTGATCGAGGATCGCAAGGAGGGATTTCTCTTGTCGGTACTCGTGGCGCCGATTTCGCGACAGTCGATCGTTCTCGGAAAGATCCTCGGCTCTTCGACGCTGGCGTTCGCACAGGGGCTCCTGCTCTTGCTGCTCTGCCCGCTGCTGGGGATCGAACTCGGCATCGAGAAGTTCATCCTGGTCTCAGCCGTGCTGCTGGTCGTCTCCCTCGGTTTGAGCGCACTGGGATTTGCCGCGGCCTGGAAGACCGAGTCGATGGAGGGATTCCACTCGGTCATGAACGTGCTCCTGTTTCCGATGTGGCTGCTGTCGGGTGCAGTCTTCCCCTCGGAAGGAGCCTTCTCGTGGATCCGCTGGATCATGCGGATCAATCCGCTCTATTATTCGCTGTCGGCGCTCCAGGATCTGCTCTATCAGGGAGCGGCCCAGATCGAAGGCAACATGGCAGGCTTGGTTCCTGCCTTCGTGGTCACCGTGGTTTTCGGCTTGACGATGATCGCCCTTTCGGTCTTTCTGGTGGCACGGGGCAAGCTGACCGGCTACGAGTGATGGAAATCCAGCAACTGCCCACTCTGAACGCGATTCTGAACGGCAGTGCAGCCGTCCTCATGAGTTGCGGATATCTGTTTATCCGGCGACGACACGTGCACCGACACCGCAACCTCATGCTCGCCGCACTCGTCTGCTCGACTCTGTTCCTGACCTCGTATCTGGTCTATCACTACCACACCGGCTCCCATCCCTATTCGGGACAGGGACCGTTGCGGAGTGTCTACTTCGGCATTCTCCTCACGCACACGGTTCTCGCGGCGGTGCTGGTTCCGCTGGTTGTGATCACCGTCTTCAGGGCGCTTCGGGGAGATTTCACCCGGCACCGGAAGATCGCCCGCTACACGTTCCCCGTGTGGCTGTACGTGTCCGTCACCGGAGTCGTCATCTACCTGATGCTGTACGGTCTCCCGTAATCAAGCGACCTCGAACACCTCTTCCTTTTCCTCATCGTTCTGCTCGCTGCCACGCAGATCGATTTCTGCGAGGCGGGAAGCCTTGAGGGCCCGCTTGTAGTAGTGGGCGTGAGAGGCCTTCGTGGCCGTGTAGACCGCTTCCCAGCAAGTGGGACAGTTGTCGAGGTGAATCAGAAAATCAAGCGTATCGTCTTCCTCCAGCCGATTCTGAAGATATCGAACCAGAGTGTCTCGTCTGCAATTTTGAGTATTCATTGTCCAACTCCAATCTATATAGACAGCTCAATTTCGGGCAAAGTTTCACCGGACAGCCAACTTTTCTGTTCCTAATCGATCGACGGATTAAGCGCGGAAATTAGGAGGTTCGTCACACTTTGCGGATTCTGCGGTCGGATAGCCGACTACATTCGCTTCCAGTCCGGGCCGCCGCCGCCCTCAGGGGGGGTCCAGAGGATGATCTGGTAGGGATCGGCGATCTCACAGGTCTTGCAGTGAACGCAGTTGCTGAAGTTGATACGAAGGCGGTCCGACCCGGCCTCCGGGAGAATCTCGTAGACTCCGGCAGGACAGAAATTCCGGCAGGGGTTTCCATACTCCCTGGTGCAGCGGGAATCACAGATCGACGGCTCGAGCACCTTGAGATGAGAGGGCTGATCCTCTTCGTGTGAAGTGTCCGAGTAGTAGACCGAGGTGAGCTTGTCGAACGTAAGGATCTTGTCGAACTCCGGAGACTCGTGAGGGCCCGTGCCGACGGTGGAGTCGATCTTTCTCATGCACCGGTACCCGGCCCGGATGGGCAGGCGATCCCGAACGCCCCGTCCCCCGGAGACAAACTGAAGCATTGCATGCATCAGCCCGCGCCAAAGACCCTTCTGGAAGCCCTGACGGAAGTTCCTGACGCGCCGAAGCTCCCGATAGGCCCAGGACCGGGCGAAGCCTTTCTCGAACTCACTCAGGCCGTGCGCACCGAAGTCGTTCCGCTTCAGAGCACCGAAGACCCCCTCGGCCGCCAGCATCCCGGACTTCAGGGCCAGGTGGATCCCCTTCAAACGCTGGGAATTCAGGAAGCCCGCCGAATCACCGATCAGGATCAGTCCGTCTGCCGTGGTCCGCGGTATGGCCCAGAACCCTCCTTCCGGCAGAGCCTTGGCTCCGTATGAAAGAAGCTTCCCTCCATCGAGATAGGACCGGATCAGAGGATGGGTCTTCCATCGCTGAAGTAGATCATGAGCATCGTTGGACGGATGGGGCGAGTCGAGACCGACGACCAGCCCAAGCGCCAGGCGATTCTCCTGCATCGAATAAAGAAACCCGCCGCCGAAATCTCGTGAATCCACGGGGAAGCCGAGTGTGTGCATGACCAGTCCGGGAGGGATCTCTCGACCGGCCTCCCAGAGCTCTTTCACACCGACCGCATAGATCTGCGGCTCCCGCCCCTCACTCAGGTTCAGCCGGCGAACGGCCTGCTCCGCCAACGTGCCTCGGACGCCTTCGGCCAGGACGGTGACCCCGGCCAGCACCTCGATACCCGGTTCGTAATTCGCCTTTGGTTCTCCGTCCCGGCCGATACCGCTATCGCCGATCCGGACACCTCGTACGCGCGTGCCGTCGAAGAGGATCTCGACGGCGGCGAATCCCGGATACACCTCGATCCCGTTCCGCTCGCAGAGCCCGCCGAGCCAGCGGACCAACCGGCCGGCGGAAGCCACGTAATGGCCGTGGTTCTTGAGAGGAGGCGGCGTAAGCGGGAATCGGAATGCGTGTCTCCGGCTCAGAAAGTAGACACGGTCCTCGGATACGGGGGCGTCATAGGGCGGCGACTCGTCCGTCAAACCGTCGAGCAGCTCGGTGAAAGCGCAAGGATCGACGACTGCTCCGCTCAGAATGTGGGCACCGACCTCGCTCCCTTTCTCAACGACGAGGATCGATGGATTCAGAGGAGCGCCGGACCGGGTGCCCGCCTCCACGCTCCGATTGTGTTCGGAAACGAGCTTGCGAAGCTGGAGTGCCGTGCTCAGCCCGGCAGGACCGGCTCCGACGATCAGGACATCGACTTCGAGTTGTTCCCGCTCCTGTATCACGGACACGTGCCCCTCACCGGGCCGATTGACCCGGCCAACCCAAAATCGGGCCGCCGCAGGCGGGCCGACGAGGCCCCGCCCCGGTGGTCTTCATTCCTCGGAGCGACTCGTTCGCAGTTCCGGAATCGCCCTCTCTACGATACGTGTATTCCACTTGTGCAGATATTCCCGATGAGCGGCCGAATCGGGATAGTGCTCGCCATCAGGATAGGGATAAGCCGACATCCCGTGAAACGGAAGCGGTCCGACGAAATCCGGTGTGGCCGAATTCGGGTCCATGTCCTTCCCAAACCCGTCCACATAGACAAGATAATCCCTGACCCAGCCCTTCGGAAGTGCCGGCAGGTCCCGAACGTCGAAACTGGCTGCGATCTCGTCACCCGACCGGGTGATCACGAACATATCGTCCCGATCCTTCAGCAACGGCACCACATCGCCGAATCGAGTGTAGCCACCGACGTGAACCTTCCATTCCATCGGCACCAGCTCATCGTACAGGTACCCTTTGGGGTTCCTGCCGTCCGGACTGTATGGTCTCGGGAAACCGTGGAAGTGCAGATCGGCGGTCTCCGGCTCCAGCCGATGCAGGTGGTAGTCACGGCGACGAGCACCGCTCTCGACCAGGATCTGATCCCAGTAGATCCTCATGTTCGTGACGATTCGGACCCGGCGCGATTGCGACAGGAACTTGCCGGAGAGGTCGACTGTCATGGTTTTCGGCAGACCCGCCGGAAATCCCGTGTGCTCGATGACGGTCACCCACTGCCCCTGCTCGTCCTGAACCTGAAGGTAGGGAGATACGAGCGTCACACCGGCCTGCGAGGCCGCCAGATTGCTGGAACTGTCCGCATAATCGATCCACGCGTTCATCAGGAGCACCGTGTAGTCGTTCGACGTGTCACCAAGATCCAGGATCAACTCGTGTTGCTCCGCATACCCCTTGAAAGGCAGCGGATTGGATACTTCCGGATAGGTACGGTCGACCTTTACGAGGGAAGCGAGGACATCACGTCCGTTTCCGTCGTGTGCGGCGACCGGCGGACGGGGCTGCATGGCAGTCAGGATCCGAAACGGCTGGTACGGCGGTCCCGGCAGGAGCTTCTCGTCTGGAAACACGTCGTAGTCGGCGGGATGGTCGACGGCAACGAGGCGGAGTTTATCGAAGAGGATCGCCTCCTCCAGTTGGTTGTTCATCGTGATCGCGACGCGACCATTCTTGAGAGCGACGTCGGACCGGTTGAGCTTGATGTACTCGTCGGTGTCCGGCAGCTCATAGATGCCCGGCGCCAGCAGGCTGCCATAAGCACTGCCGCCAAGGAAATCGGTCTGGAACTGGTAGGATCGCCCGTTCCATACATAGAGAATCGGACAACTCGTGCCTTTGCGATCGAGTTCCTGGATCTCGATCTGCTGGTTGGCCGGTCGGTCGAGCTCCGACTGCAGAATCCCGTTCGGCCAGAGAAGCCGGATGGCGTCTGCCTGCTTGTGCCGTCCGAGCCCGAAGTGGAGCAGAGGGGGATTCTGGGACAGAAAACCCTGCGCACCGACGGTCTCGTGTCGCTGCCACAAGGCGCCTGCCTTTGCCTCCGCCTTCACGCCGATGCCGTAGTGATTGCTACTGTTTCCCACCAGGCGGACTTCGATCCAGTTGTTCTGATTGCCGCCGTCGTTGCGGAACAGCAAGGGCCGGCCACCGTTGACGTTGATCGCAAAATCCTGGTCGCCGTCGTTGTCGTAGTCTGCGATGCTCAAACCCCGCACGGGCAGTCCGACGAACCGATCAAGGCCGGTATCGGCGGAGACGTCCACGAACTTCCCGTCACGATTCTCCAGCAGATACAGGTTCCTGTCCTGTTTCGTCCCGCCCACCAGAGGAGTCGTCACCACGAGTACATCCAGATCGCCGTCGTTATCGAAGTCGAAGAACTGGGTACTCAATCCGGGCTGGGAGACTCGTCCGTTCAGCGCCGGATCCGACTCGAACCGGTCATGTCCCCGATTGAGCAGATAGACCGACTTTCCGGCAGTCTGCGACGGCAGCCCGACATCCGTGAAACCGTCCTGATCCAGATCGCCGATTCCGGCGGAGAGCTCGCGTCCGGAGCCGGACAGGGCCGTTCCCTCAATCAGTTCGAATGTGCCGTCGCGCAGGTTGCTGAAGAGCTGATTCGGTGCCCCAAAGTTGACCAAGAGGAAGTCGACATCGCGAGAATCGTCAAAATCGGAGGGCACGAAGCCGGAGGTTCTGAGAGCCCCACCGTCGAGATGTGAGGTCTCGCCGACCTCGGTGAAGGTCCCGTTGCCATTGTTGCGGTAGAGCACGTTGGGTGCTCCGGTCAGGCCGTCCGGGAACTGGACCGGCGCCGAGACACTGATCGGGCGTGGCGAAAAGTTCGCCACGAAGATATCGAGGTCGCCGTCATGATCGAAGTCGACGAATCCTCCACTCATTCCCCAGGCCCCATCTCCAGTCGACGTCTCCTTCGTGACGTCGGCGAAGCGTCCGTCCTTCAAATTGTGATAGAGGACGTTCGGGCCGTAATTGACGAGATAGAGGTCCGGGTAGCCGTCGTTGTCATAGTCGCCCCACACGGCCGCCATCGTCCGCCCCGCATAGGAGATCCCCGCCAGCTCGGTTCGGTCCTCGAAATGTCCGTCCCCACGATTGTGGAACAGGCCGCCCCGGGCACTCTGGGGTCCCGCGTTGGCGAAGAACAGATCGAGATTGCCGTCCATGTCGTAGTCGGCAAAGGCGACACCCGAGCCCACCGCCGGGACGAGCACCTGCTCGAACTCGGTCAGCGAGGAAACGGAAGCGGGAACCTTCCCCGACCCACCCTGCTGAAAGGTCAGCCCCGACTGTGCAGCAGATTCGGTAAAATGGACCTGGATCGGGGCCGCCTGGTCCGGCAGCTTCCCTCCGGGCAGATAGCGTGGGGGAATGCGGTCGATGGCAATCGCGTATCGGCCCTGCTCGAGGTACTGAAGGCCCACCGTGGTGCTGCCGAACAGGCTCTGCAGGCGCTGGAACTCCTTCATCTCGGCGCGATTTCCCTCCCGATCCCCCCTGCGATTCAGCGACATCGCCAGGTTATAGTGCGCCGACGCGTTGTAAGGTTCGGCTTCGATGACCTGGCGGAAGTAATCGGAGGCCTTGGAGTAATCCCGCTCCTGCATGTAGAGGCGTCCGAGGTAGTAGTTCGTCGAAGGATCTTTCGGATCCTGATCGTGCACGGCACCGAAGGCATCGATGGCTTTCTGGACGTCGTCCTGATTCCGGTAAATCAAGCCCACGACGAAAAGGGCATGGATCTCCTTCGGGTCGAGTGCCAAGGCCTTCTGGGCGGCCTCCAGCGCTTCCGGGTACTTTTGATCGTAGAAGTAGGCGATCGCGAGATTGACCTGGGCGGGCATCACATCCGGGTCCAACTCCAGGATCTTCTGAAACTTCGGAATCGCTTCTTTGAATTTGTATTGATCGAGCAACGCAACGCCTGCGTTGTTTAGCTGCAGGATTTGTGCGGCCAGATCGTCGCTCTGAGCCGATGCGCCTCGCCCCCCGATCAGTAGGCCGAGGACTGCGAGCGCGGCCAAAGAAAGCTGAGCGAATCGGAGAATGTGAGACCTCGAACGCTTCATGCGCAATATTCTAACCTACGCTACGGCCCCGGGGCCCGTCGGCCGTGCGACTCATTCGCGCAGGAACAGATACTCCCGATATCCATTTCTCAGAAAGAAGGAGTTGGCCACCCGAAAATCGGGCATCAGGTGGGAGAGGTCCGTCGATTCGTATCGGGGACAGTCGCGCAATACGGTCGACTTCGCGATGTACATCAGATTCTCCTTGTCCTGAATCCTGAACTTGTGCGGGGTCTCGGGAATATGCCGGTTAGTCGAGATCAAGCTGAACATCAGCGTTCCCTTGCGCGTGAATCGGCTCAGGTGAACCATGAGACTGCGAAACGCCTCACGATCCAGATAATTCAAGACGTCCCAGGTGAGGATGAAATCAAATCGACAGCTCTTCTGGTAGGGAAGGAGATACGAAAAGACCTTCTCGTAAGAAAACCCGTCCTCGGGCGACAGGAAATCGAAGGACGTGATCGTGTCGAACAGGTCCTCGATGTAAAGTTTGCAGGAGTACTGGGAGAAGAACTCGACATTGGCGCCCACCGGGGGTCCGAGATCGAGAATCGTGTACTTGCGATCCTCCTTGATCTGATGGAACAGTGTGTTGAGGGCCAGCGACTTCTGGACAGACGACTCGGGGGCTTCCTCGGCGGTGTCGGCTGAACTCTTCCTCTCCCACCGACGAAACCAGATAGTCATGCCTTCGATGGATTGTTGAGCTTCATTCCCAGTTGCCCCTGAGATGAACTCTTTCGGTCATCCGTGTCTTTGTCTTTCTCTTTGTCGCGCTCTTTGTCTCGGTTCACGCCTGCCGGCGGGATCACAGTGGGCGCTGTACCCGACGTCTTTGCCGACGCAGTGTCCTCCATGTCGATGCTTCCCTTGAACTTCGACCCCTCTTCGAGTGTCACGCGGGGCGCCTGCAGATTGCCTCGGACGCTGCCCGACTGGCGAATGATGATCTTCTCGTCGGCAAAAAGATTGCCTTGGACAGTCCCTTCGACGCTGATCGTCTTTCCGTACAGATCCGCCTTGACCTGACCGTTGCGTCCGATGGTAATACTGTTGTTCTGAAGCGTAACCTTCCCCTCGATCTTTCCCTGGATGAGCAGATCCTCATCCCCAGCGACATCGCCCTTTACAATCAGCGAGGCTCCAATGATGGCTTGCTCCCGCACAGGCTGCGGCCGTGCATTTGGCGTCGTTGACATTGGTTGCGGCTCCTCTTCATCCGTCTTTTTCCACATAGTTTAAGGATTCTCCTCGAGATTTAGTGTCCCATTTCTATAGTGAAGCCGCCGGGCAAGTCAAGGACTGGGGTCACAGTCGCCGGACAGCCTTCCGGGTCACCATCTTGGTCGCACCGCTGCTCATGACGACACTCCCGGACAGTATGTCGTGCAGGCATCGCCTCTCGGGGTCGAAGATCGACCAGACGAGACCGATGATGCTCAGACACGAAGGCAGAAAGAGCACGACCCGGAGTAGGATCGACGACACGGGCACATCATTCCGTCCTTCCGGATCGGCCAGACTCAACTGCGCAGCGTACATGCCCGGAGTCTGACCGGAGAGGAGCAGGAAGAAAATCGAATTAAAGAAATAGAACCCCAGCGAAAAGAGCAAGGCCATTCGTAGGGAGCTGTATGCGAAGAAATCGAAGTCGATTCTCCAGGCGGCCACCAGCGCAAAGGACATCCCCAGCGCCAGCGGAACCGTGACATCGATGATCCCGGCCAGGAAACGCGACAACAGAATCTCCCTCGAAGGAGCCGGCCAGTCAGCAGCCACGGGACCTGTGTCGAGTGAGACTTCAGGGGCTCGCTTCGAAGCTTCCTCAGTCCCTTGGAACGACCCGCCAACCTCGAGCTTCAGCTTTCGCTGCAGCGGGCCCGAAGCGGAATCAGAAGGAAGGAATGAACTCCGGTCCTTGGCGGCGCTCTCCTCTCCGGACAGCGAGTGTTCCCGAAGAGCCGGTTTCTTCCGTCTCCCGGCTATCTCCTCCTTGGCCCGAACCTTCTCCTCCCTGGGCCGAACGGGATTGACCAGCGGCCGGGCCTTGGCCGGGCGCTTGAGCTGATAGTCGAACAGCTTGGACGCCGCGTCGCCGCCCTGCCGCGGCGACTCCTCCTCGACCGAGGCGCCCGATTCCCGGGCCCCGGAAGAGCCAGTCGTAACCGTCTCCTGTTCCTCGTCGGGCGATTCCCCGCCCTTGCCGGAACGCTGGTCCAAACGACGCCTCAATTCTTTTCGCCAGTCGGCCGTCCCGGTACTTGCGGTCGGACGCGGCTTAGGATCCAGAACCTCGAAGGTGATGGGGCCCTCCACTGAAGATTCGACAACCGGCGGCCTCTCGGATCCATATTCCGAATCCCAGACGATGCCACAGGACGGACACTGACCTTCCTTCACCGGGACTTGGCAGCGGGGACACAGCACGGGGTCATGTTAGCACAGAAGAAAGTCAGTGTTTCAGACCTTCCAGGAGCTGGTCGACTTCGTCCGATTCGAGCCATTGGACTTTCTCGAGGCGCTGGGAGACGCGCTCGAGCCGGGAGAGATAGCGATCCTTCGTTCCGGAGTTCCGGGCACGCTGAAGCCCCTCCGCAAATGCTTCCTCGATCTTCGCCTCCGGATAGCCGTCCGGAGCCTTCTGGACTACGGCGTTGGCAACCACCGCGTTGACGATCTCCAGAGAGTAATGGCGGAGTGCCACGAGAGCAGCCAGACCGAACACCATGACTGCGATCATGGCAATAAGCATGCGCCGCCGCATGGAGCCATTGTCCGGCAAAACGGACAGCGGAATCAAAGTTGATACAATTCGGCCCGATGGAGCGCGCGGTTTGTCTGGTCAGTGGAGGCATGGACAGTTGTGTCAGCGCGGCCATCGCCCGCTCCGAAGGACTGGAGACGGCGCTGTTGCATGTCCGCTATGGCCAGCGTACTCAGGAGCGCGAATTTCGCGCCTTTTCGGAGATCGCCGATCACTGGGGAGTCTCAGAGCGATTGGTCATCGAGCTTCCGCACTTCAAAACGATCGGCGGCTCGGCGCTGACGGACTCCCGCATCGTTGTCCCGGAAGATTCGGTCGACAGGCCCGGGATTCCCGTGTCCTATGTGCCTTTCCGGAACGCCAACCTTCTGGCGGCCGCTACGAGTTGGGCCGAGGTGCTGTCGGCCTCCCGCGTCTATATCGGAGCGGTCGAGGAGGACAGCTCCGGCTATCCCGACTGCCGGGAAGTCTTCTTTCAGGCATTCAATCATGTGATCCGGCAGGGAACCCGTCCCGAGACCGCGATCGAAATCGTGACACCGCTGATCCATATGAGCAAGGCGGAGATCGTCCGTCAGGGTATCGAGCTGGGGGCCCCGCTTCACCTCACCTGGTCCTGCTATCAGAATGAGGATCTCGGCTGCGGGCGCTGTGACAGTTGTCGGCTTCGACTTCGGGGGTTTGCGGCCGCCGGCGCCCGGGATCCCATTCCCTACGCTGCCGGTTGATTCGCCACGCTTCGACGGTCTCGAGGCGAAGAGGGCCCACCAGGATCTACTCGGAACTCGGCTGCGGATGATCGCCTGAGGGCTGTACGAGCAGGATCCGGTAGACGCCTTCGGCCAATGTTCCGGCCAGCAGTTCGCCCGATGGAGTGCGGCTGAAGCTCCGGATCCGGGACAGTTCGCGTCCGACGTTGATCGCTTCCCAGCTGCCACCGAGGTCGTGACTGGTGAACAGGTAGCCGACCAGAGGATCGGCGGCGACCACCTCCCCGGACTCGGTTCCACCCGAGACCGCCGCAATCTCAATGGGAAAGACCCCGTTCGCCCGGGACCAGTGATCCCCACGATCGTCCGAGTAGTAGAGCCCCTGTTTGGTCGCCGCAAAGAGCCGGTTCTGCACCAGGCTCAGGTCGTTGACGGCAAGGTAGGGGAGCCCTTCGACGCGGAGCGTCCAGCTGTGCCCATCGTCATCCGAACGAAAGACTCCCATCTCAGTGCCGATGTAAGCAGTTCCGGTCTGATCGTCCGTGAATACGCACAGAACGTCCCGATCGTACACGTCGATCTTGAGCCGGGTGGGCGGGGCGTCATCCCCGTCGGAGCGGAAGACTCCCCGATCGGCACCAATCAGCAGGCCGGCCTCCCCGTCCAGAAACTGAATTCCGTTGACCTTCATTGAAGCCGTCCCGGGAAGACGAGTCCAGGGCTTCTTGCCCGGAACACCCCGATAGACGCCCTGTCCGGTTCCAAGGAA
The DNA here is from genome assembly GCA_963823995.1 of uncultured Acidobacteriota bacterium. Classification (GTDB taxonomy): domain Bacteria; phylum Acidobacteriota; class UBA6911; order RPQK01; family JAPXNP01; genus JARRKC01. The sequence continues at coordinate 633,023 of CAWGNQ010000004.1, read as the reverse complement.
GACCTCCGCTGTCTGTGCCGAGGGGAGAATCGTGCGAATCGAACCGACCATTTCTCCAAGACCTTCGTTGAAGGACTCCCAGCTCCGACCTCCGTCCTCGGACCAGAAGAATCCTCCATTGCTGCTGTCCCGCGTGACGGCTGCGAAGATCCCCGGACGACTGCCGCGGCGACTGGCCACGTAGGAAACCTGTCGCTGGCAGAAACCCTCGTTCGAGGCCACGAAGGTCCGCCCGCCGTCCCGCGTCGACAGCACGCCGGCATCATCGGTGCCGAGGAGCATCCGGTCGCTGTTCTCCGGATCGATCAGGATCGAATTGATGACGACTCCCGGAAGTACCTGCTCCCAGCCGTCTCCGCCGTTTCTGGACCGATACAGACCTTCTGTCGTCCCCGCGTAGACGAGACCCGGATGCCTCGAATCGAAGCGCACGGCACGGGTTCGCTTGGCGGCGGCCGGTATCCCGTTCTTGAGGCGCTGCCATCGCTCGCCGGCGTTCGATGAGCGATACACTCCCGAACACGCCCCCACGAGAAGATGGTCCGGCGCGCCGGGGTCGATCTGGAATGAGAACAGGTCACTGTCCCAGTACATTCCGTCATGAATGGCTATCCAGGTCTTGCCCAGATCCGGCGTCTTCCAGGCGAGCCGCCACGTCCCGACGTAGAGCAGATTCGAATCACGCGGATCAAAAGCCAGGGAATGGACATTGTAGAGACTCCGATAACCGCGGGTGATCCGATCCCAATGTCTGCCTCCGTCCCGACTCAGCAAGACACCTTCCGTGATGCCAACGGCCACGACATTGGGATCGGTGGGAGCCACCGCCACGGCACGAATACTGCTTTGGTGCTCGCCGAGATCGATGTGCTGCCAGGAATCTCCCGCGTCGGAACTGCGGTACAGTCCGCCGCGATCGCTCTTCAACTCCCAGCCCCCGGCCCAGATGACGTCCGGATGTTTCGGATCCACGACCAGGGCATCGATGACCAACTCCCGCCGTCCGATCCCGGGCATGAGCTTGTGCCACGCAGAGCCACGGTCGTCGGAAGCGAAGATCTGGCCGTCGGCCGTGCCGAGGTAGACGCGATCCGGCCGTGAGGGACTGCTCGCCAGCGAACGCACGTCACCGCCGAAGGGTCCAAGGGGAATCAGGTCGGGCTCGGCCCGGACCGAAACCAGTCCACACCCGACGACCAGCCAGCATGCAATGAACAGATTTTTGACTTGCATAGAAAGAAAAGGGCGGAGGCCAATTGGCCTCCGCCCCAGATTTTAGCAGAATGCCCTGCCCCGTTGGATAGCCGCCAACGGGGGCCGAGGTCTACGGAACGTAGAGTTCGACTTCGACGCGGCGATTCTGCATGCGGCCTTCGCGAGTCGAGTTGTCGGCGATGGGATTGCTCTCACCACCGGAATTCGTCTCGATCCGGCCGGCATCGATGTTGTGCTGTTTGACCAGATAGTCTTTCACGGCCTCAGCTCGTCTCATACCGACCGTCTGGTTGTTCGCCTCGCTGCCCGTGCTGTCCGTGTATCCGGTGAGCCGGGCATGCAGCTGCGGATTCTGCTGCATCTTGAGAGCGATTTCATCCAGCTGGGCCTTGGCCTTGTTGTCGGGACGGTTTCCGGTCATCGGAATGATGACCTTCTCGGTCACGCTAAAGGCCTGAGTGCTCGTACAAGAGCCGCCACGATCATCGTTGACGTTCAGCGTCACGCTGTGCGAGCCGCCCGTGATGCCGCTGGTATTGACGGTGAGGGTGGTCCCGCTTTCGGACCGGCTCTGCCCGTCCACCTGCCAATGGTAGGTGAGCGGATCATTGTCCGGATCGGAAGCCTGAGCAGTGGCCGTAACCGGTTCGCCTGCCACCACCGTGGTCTTGTCCAGACTCAGCGAACAGGTCGGGTTGTTGTTCGGCCGTCGATTGACCGTCACGGTGAATTCGCAGCTGGCACTCATATTGTCGACATCGGTCACCGTCACCCTTACCTGGTGCTGGCCGATGCTCTTGCCCGCCGTTCCGAATTCGAAATCGGGACTGTTGTTCGAGACCGACTGACCATCCACGGTCCAGGAGTAGGTCAGGGTGTCGCCGTTTGGATCGGAAGCTGAAGAATGCAGCGTGATCGACTGCCCCATGGTGACACTCTGAGTGGTCGACTGGCAGTTGATCGTGGGAGCCTGCTTGTTCTTCTCAACGGTGATATCCGCCGAGCAGCTCGCCACCTTCTCGCCGTCGCTCACCTCGACCATCACGCTGTACCGCCCGGCCTCGAGGCCTGTCGTATCCAGGGTCGCCGAGCCATCGGTCTGGGTCAGCTTGCCACCGCTGGCCTTCCAGGTCGTGGTGAGTGTGTCGTCGTCCGGATCGGACATCGTGGCGTTGACGGTTGCCGTGTCGCCTTCCGTGACAGTTGACGGCTCTGCCGCACATTCCACTGTGGGAGGCTCATCGATGGTCCGCTTGATCGCAGCCTGCACGTAGAACCCGACACAGTCGGAATCCTGCACCCCCGGAACGTCGGTTCCGGTTATGTGGTAATTGACCGCGCCGGTCAGAGCGAATGACTTTCCTGCATACGCTCTCAGACCCAGATAAGCATCGGCGGGATCGTTCGAGTTTACCCACTCGCTCGTCGTGCTGGTACCGATGAAGTGGGTTCCCAGCATCTCACCGATCAGCTGGAAGGACTGTGTTCCGAGAGGCAGGCCGAAGCCGGCGCCCCAGTTCAAGCTGTTCTGCCGATCGATTCCGGTCCTGTCTCCGGCCCAAATGTATCCAACGTCGGCCGTAAAGGTTCCGCCACCGGCGATATTCTTGGACAGGATGAAGTCGAAGCCGCCATCGGTGGCGCCTGACGTCAAACCGCGCAACAGATGCTGGCGGTCGTCAGTCAAATGGAACTTGACGACGGGTTGGAACGCTATGCCGACGGGTGCTCCGTGCCGTTCCGACAAAAGGTTGAATTTGACACCGGCATAAAGGTCACCGGTACCGTCACCAAAACCAACATCCATGTACGGCGATTCATTGTAGAAGCCGACCGTACCCCCGGGCAGGTCGTTGTTGAGCACGGCTGGTACCAGTGCGCCCCGCGGAAGGACCTTGTTGACGACGATATCATCGGCATTGACTCTCTTGTAGGCTTCCATCGAACCAAAAAGTTCGATCCTGTCGGTCAATCCCACGGTAAATGAGACCGGGAAGATGGTGTAGTCAATATCGCCTGGATCCCGATTGAACTTGTGTGCTGCGAAGCCGAGAGCGACTTCACCCTGTCGGAATGTGTCCGCTACGGGCAGATTGAACAAACCCGTGCTTCCTCTGTGTGTCGGAATCAGGAACTTGATCTTCCCACGATCCTGGGCGGCTGTTGTGCCCACCAGGAGGGAAAGAACAAGCAGAATCCATAAGCTCTGTTTCGGCCGAAGCATAGATCTACCTCCTGAATTGCAGTTCCCTGGGCCAAGCGCCTAAAGGCTGAGTCCCAAAACTCCACATGCCTATAAATAAAAGGTGCTAGGCGAGATATGAAAGAACGTACCTGTACGCTCTCCGCATCCGCCAGAGTCATGTTTCTGTGCTGATCGTCCTGTGTCCCTCAAACGCTCTAACCTCGCGAGTATACCATCTAGCATGCAACGGAGTAACCGGAAAGTTCAACAGTCACCGAAATTTATACGCATCGGGGCAATTCCTCCTCCAGGCGAAGAATCGCATCCCGTTTCTCGCTAGAATTCGTGATGTATGGATGAATTGGAAGGCAGGGAGTCGCAACCGGACGGAAGGATTCAACACAGTCTCGCGGCCAGGGTCGTCAACATCATCGAAGTCGTCGTCGTCGCCCTGGCCGGACCGATCCTGACACCTGTTGTCTTCTGGCTGGCGGGCATTCCGCCGGAGCGCCTTCTGAGCAGTGTCCGCTACGTCGCTTCCCTCATGCTCACCGAGGCTTCTATAACGCTGCCGATCATCTACATTCTGCTTCGGCTGCGAGGGCAGACCCTGCGCAGCATCGGTTGGTGGAGAGGCTCTTTCCGCAAGGAATCCGTCATCGGGTTGGCATTCCTGCCGGTCCTTTTCGGCTCGACGATCGCGATCAGCCAGTTTTTCCAGCATGTCATGCCCGAGTACCTGACCCAGCGAAATCCGCTTCTGGAAATCGTCAAGACACCGTCGCAGCTACTGCTGATGATGTTCAGCAGCCTCTACGTTGGGGGAGTGAAGGAGGAAACCCAGCGGGCCTTCGTCCTGACCCGGTTCGAGGAGAACCTGGGAGGGGCGATCGTGGGCCTGATCGTGTGGAGTCTCTTCTTCGGCTACGGACACTACATTCAGGGCATCGACAACGCCGTGGCCGCGGGAACCCTCGGCCTAGTTTTCGGACTGCTCTTCATTTGGCGAAGAAGCGTGACCGGTCCGATCGTGGCTCACGCCGCCTACGACATCCTCACCCTGATCGTGTACTGGAAGTTCGTCGCCGCTCTCGCCTAGTCGACGCAGAGTCCGCTCGGCGGCCTGCTGTTCCGCTTCCTTCTTTGTTCGGCCCGCTCCGCGACCCAGTTCCCTGTTTGCACAGCTCACCGATACATGGAACTCTTTGCGATGCTCGGGTCCGATCTCTTTCACGACGCGGTAGCGTGGACTTGGGTGCCCGAGGCGATGCAGTGCCTCCTGGAGAGCCGATTTGTAGTCCCGAAAAATCAGATCACCGCGGGCAACTTCGGCAAGTCTTGGCTTGAACTGAGCCAGAACGAAGTCACGTGCCGCGTCCATTTCGCCGTCCAGGTAGATCGCCGCCACCAGACTCTCGAACACGTCGGCGAGGATGGCTTTCTTGTTGGATCCTCCCGTTTTCTCCTCACCACGACTGAAATTCATGTACGCGCCAAGGTCCAGGGACTTCGAGAGCAGCGAAAGCTGACGGGTCGAAACGAGGAAGGCACGGATCTTCGTGAACTCCCCTTCGGTAAGGTCGAAATAGGTGAGATAGAGGAACTCGGCGATCAGGAAACCGAGAATCGCGTCACCAAGGAACTCGAGGGATTCGTAGTCTCCCACCGGCTCGCCCCCCTCCGCAGCCACTTCATAGGCATAGCTTCGGTGGGTCAGCGCCTGGTCGAGGAGTTTGCGGTCCTTGAAACAGTACCCGATCCTCGATTCCAGGTGGGTCAGTCGATCCAGCCGCCCGGTCGACAGATCACCGCTCGGTTGCGTATCGGGTCGGGTTTCCGACGTCCGAAAACTCCAGATAAAAGAGAGTGCCCTGCGCCACACGGAATCGCGCTCACTTTCTTCCCAGGGTCCAGCGCTCGCGCTGTTGATCGTTCAGTCGGGTTGCCGCGCCCCCGGTTCGGCGGAACATTCCGACATTCGTTTCGCTATCGATCACGGTCCCGGTGGCGGCGACGATGGATCGGGACCACCCAGAGTGGGGGACTTCGACGGCACTGTCGTTTCGACGGCGTCGCGATCCCTGAGCAACTGGATCTGATGATCGCGCTCGGCCTGGGCGTTCGCGACACTTTCCAGGAGTTCCAACCGGGCGGCTGCGACAACGTCGTCGACCGACTTTCCGGCCCACTCCGAATCGGGCAGTGACTTGTTGACGATTTTAAGAATTTCCTCGATCTGCTGACGGGCCGGGCCGGCGGCGGCACCGCCGATGGCCACGCAACGCCCATAGTACATAAGCGTCTTCTTGACGTCCCCGGTGTTTCGGACCGCGGCGGCCATGCGGAAATTCGCAAAGTCGTGCTGCGGGTCGGCCGCCAGGGCCGTCTGGAAATATCCGATGGCCTTCTGGAGATTCGCCGTCGATTCCTCTTCCTTTCCCTTGAACGACCTCTCCAGGTACGCCCGCCCCAAGGCGTAGTTGACTTCCGCCTTCACCTGGGCCATCTCGTTCACCCATTCATCGGCCGAGACTCCGACCGGCTTCTCGAGGCCGGCCAGAGCCGCAAGCGCGGAATTGGCCCGGTCGATCGCCTTGTCCGGCTGATGCATCTCGGCATAGTAGAAGGCGAGATGACTCAAAAGATCGAAAGTGCGCGGCAACTCCGACAAGGCAAGCTCGGCATGGCGGATAAAGTCTTCCACCTGACCCTGCTGGTAGTAATTCATCGCGATCAGATAGTGGGCATTCGGTGTCAGCCCGCTCTCCGGAAACTGCTTCAAGAAATCCTCGGCCATGGCGGCCTTCTCGGTCAGAGTTTGGGCCGCCAAAACGGCTTTCCAGGCGTCCAGTTCCTGCTGGCTCCCTGCCTGACCCGGGACACGTACGGCCGGAGCCGGAGCTGCGGCCGGTTCTTCGCCGACTTGAGGGGTACTTTGGGATTCTGTCTGCGAATCCTGTTGCGGATCCTGCCGGGCAAACCCTGCCGTCGATACGAGACAGCCGAACAGCAGCGCGATTCCTATCTTCTTGAACATTCCTGATCCTCCTGAGCGACCCTGATGCCCTTTCGCTTGGCGCGATCGCTTTCCGCGGAGATTCACGGGTGAAATTCCGTGATCTTCACCGGGGTTCACTTGCCGGCGGCAACTGCGCGAGAGATTCTTCCGCAGCACGGCGCGCGCCTCTGAAGTCGTCTCCCAGTGACAGCACTCCTTCGAATTTACGGCGGGCTTCATCGAACTTCTGCTGATACGCAAAATAGCGTCCGAGTCGGACCGAACACCAAGCCTTGACCCAAGGCTCTGCTGTATTCGATGCTTCTGCTCGCGAATAGTAGCCGACGGCCTCCTCGTGCTTCTGTTGTTGGGCGGCGATCTGGCCGAGATAGAAGAGAGCGTTGCCGTTGTCCGGATCGATCTCGAGCAGCCGCTCGAGTCGCCTCGTCGCTTCCGACCAGGCGTTCTGCCCGATCAGGCGGCCCGCTTCCTCCAACAGCGAATTCACCTGGGCGCGTCGCTCTGCCCGTACCTGCTCTTGCTGCCGAGAGGCCTGCTCCGCCTGATCGCGAGCGGCGAGTTGCGTCTCCCACTGCAACACCTGCGCGGCGTCGTCTCTCACTTCCCTCTCGGGGATCGAGCTGAGCGTGGCCGCCAGGTACGCCGGAAAGGGCTCCTTGCCTGCCGATTCGTACTTTGCGAGCTCGCGCATGAAGAAGGGGAAAAAGATCAGACCTCGGCGAAACTGCGTGACCGTTTCGGCATGGCCCTGGTCAGAGGACGCCGGATGCAGTCGATGGAGCACGGCCTCGATGAGCGACTCACCCACGATGAGCAGGAATCGCCCTCGAAAATCACGTTCGACATGGGGCTGCTCCTCTGCCAGTTCCATCAACGACCGCTCGCGGAGCAGTTGTCCGCCGGACTTCTCGATCAGTGGATCGATCAGAAAGTGAAGATATTCATGCTGGAGCTGGATGAAGTTGTCTTCCGGCTCCTTGGCGGGGCCGAGCACGATGAAATAGGTACGCTCGAGGTTCCGGGCATGGACGACGTTGCGCAGACCGAGCAGATCCGACATGACGACAATCGAACGATCGAGCACGATTCGCGGGGGGATGTGGAAATATTCGATGGTCCGGTGGATCACGTTGAGGAGGACCGGACGGTAGGTTTCCAGTTCCCGTTCGTACTGCGGCCGGTAGCGCTCCCACAGGATGGCGATCCGCGCCTTCTGATAGAACTCCGGCAACAGCTCCTCGAAGCCGAGGATCATGCGAACGTCCGGGGGAATCTCAGGGGCATCGCTCCGGATCCGGAAGTCGGGCGGCCCGGTCAGCAGCAGCGCCAGCGAAGTATAAGCCGTGTGTCGGTCGCGCTCCGAACGGAACCGGCGCGCGTCGAAAAGCGCCTGGAGCCTGTCCCGCAAACCCGGGTCCAGATCCGCAAGGTCTCGCCGAAGGGACACGGCAAGCTCACCCTGCCGATCGGAACCCGCGTTCAGGCCGAATCCGGCGGCCGTCGCCGCGGCCATCACCGTAAAGATACGGACATCGGTCCGGATGTCGATATTGGCAATCGCGTCGATGGTCGACTGACCGCTCTGCTCCCCATTCTCCTGTCCATGCGCAACTGAGGCAGACAGGGAAGCGGGCAGACAGAGAATCAGGATTCCGGTAAGAAAAGCAACGGAAAGAGCGTTCCAGCAGCAGCACGAAGCGCGTGAGTCGTTCAACGCTGCGCTATATTATCGGAACCCTTGCTCCAGTTCCACCTTTCCGGATGCCGCCCTCCGGTCTCGCAGCCGGGCCTATTCGCCGGTCGGCGAGCCGTTGGTGTAGGTTCGGTATCGCCTGACCAGCGAACGGGCCAGGGGATAGGCGAGCAGGCTGAGGACAAGGGCCAGCAGAAGGGACCCGACGAAAGCCGGGATCAAGAGCTGCCACTGATCGGCCAGCCACTCCCAAAATGCGACCGACAGGACTTCTGAAATAGTCAAATGGGGCAATCTGACGCCCGAAGGGTGACCCAGGAGCAGGACACCGAACCAAGTCGCGAAGCTGTAGTAGGGAACCAGGATCCAGGGGACGTTCACCCAGACCCCGATCAGCATCGCCAGACGATTGAGACGGAACAGGAAGGCCGCCCCAATTCCGAGCAGCGTATGCAGCCCAAGGAAAGGGGAGAAACCGAGAAAGACGCCGATCGAAAAGGCCAGGGCGATCCTCTCCGGAGTATCGGGGACTCTGGCCAGGGAAGCAATGAGACGACGAAGGTAGTTCACTTGAAGTGGTCGAATCCTCTCGGGTCGTGGGTTCGAAGCCGGCCATCGGACACCAACGAGATCCGGCACGGTCCCTCAACGATTCGCCCGATCGGGCGTGGCGTGGACCATTCGACGGGGTAACCCTTCTCCATCAGCTGCTCCATTTCGGCATCCGCGGTGAAGAGCAGAGCATAATCCTCTCCGCCATCGAGCTGAAGTGAAAGCGAAGTCTCCCGCGAATCGACACCTTCGAGCAACGGAAGTGCATCGACATCGATTTCCCCGCCCACTCCGCTCTCTTCGAGAATGTGTTGCAGATCTGAAGCCAGACCGTCGCTGACATCGATCATCGCCCGGGCCGCGCCGTGTTCCTGAAGCCAAATCGCTTCCTGTAAATGGATATCCGGATGGAGATGAGCTTTCAGGCAGCGAAAAGCATCTTCGGAGCCGGACAGCCGACGCAGTTCGTCTTCATCTTCGACACCGCTCAGATCGAGGGTCGAGGCCTCCTCGAGCAGTGCCAGTCCCCTGAGCGAATAGCCCAGGTCACCGATCACGAAGATCCGGTCACCCGGCCGGGCCGTCGATCGCAACAGCGGTTCGCCCTTCTCAACATACCCCAGCGCGGTCACCGATATGAAAAGCTGGTCGGACCGTGAGAGGTCCCCTCCTACGAGCGGCATGCCCTGTGCCTCCGCCTCCGACACGAAACCGTCGATGAATTGCTCGACTCCCTTCCCCAGCCAGTCGCGCTGCAGCGCGAGGCTCAAAAGACATGCATACGGACGAGCACCCATGGCAGCGAGATCACTCAGGTTCACGAGGCAGGCCTTCCGACCCAGAAATCGTGGACTAATCCAGTGACGCCGAAAATGCACCCCTTCGACGAGCAGGTCGGTCGTGCAGACCATCCGATGCGCAAAGTCCGGGCTGAAGACGGCACAATCATCGCCGATGGAGGTCCCGAGATGCTTCGGAGCGGAGCGACACCGCCGGCGGAGTAGGGCAACGAGGTCGAATTCGGAGAAGGGGTTCAACTCGTTCTCACCAGCTGGCTGATCTCGGCCATGAATTCCTGGACGCTCTTGAAATCGAGATAGACCGAGGCAAAGCGGACGTAGGCGACCTTATCGAGTTGCCGCAGCCGCTCCATGACCATTTCACCGATCTCGACCGACGCCAGTTCCCGGCTTGGTGAATCCTGAAGATGCCGCTCGATCCCTTCGACGAGTTCCTCGAGCTGCTTGGGAGACACAGGGCGCTTTTCACATGCCTTCATGATGCCGCGCAGGAGCTTCATGCGATCGAACCGCTCCCGCTGGCCCCCGCGCTTGACGACCATGTAGGGAATTTCCTCGATCTGCTCGTAAGTCGTGAAGCGACGGTTGCATCGAAGGCACTGGCGGCGGCGGCGGACCGACGCTCCGTCCCGACTCTCCCGGGAATCGACGACCCGGTCTTTCTCATATTCACAGTATGGACAACGCATCGCACTCCGCCGATCCTGCGACCTCGCTCCAGAAGTGGAAATCCCGAACCCTGCGTCGGCAGGTCAAATTCTACCAAGACTGCCGTAAAATGGCTCCTGGCAAACGTTCGTGCCGAAGCTCTCCTGACGGAGCGGCCTGTTCACGAACTTTTCCTTCCCCGTTTCCGTTCAGTATCTACGACGGAACAAGGAAGGCACTTGAGGACAGCGGCCCTTGCAGGATTCAGATGCGAAGCTGGTACAAGGCTGTGTCAGTGGGGACAGTCGTGCATGGGACAGGTTCATCAGGTCCTATAGTGGGAAGTTGATCAATATGGCATTCCGGTACACAGGCAGCTACTCGGTGGCGGAGGAATTGACCCAGGAGGTCTTTCTGAAGGTCTACCAGAACCTGCCGGCGTTCCGTCCCCAGGCCGGGTCGCTGCAGAACTGGGTAATGCGGGTCGGGCGCAACCTGATCATCGATTACTACCGAGCCCATAAGCGCGAGAAGAACGTTGCCGGGAGTGAAGAGCTGGAGGTACTCGATTTCGGGGCCGATCCTCACACCCCCAACCCGTTCGAGAATTTGTATCTGACGGAAAAGGCCCGGTTTCTTTACAGCGGCCTCGAGCAGCTTTCTACCGAGTTGAAGGAAGCCGTGATACTCCGGGACATTCAGGGCATGGCCTACCAGGAGATTGCCGCTCTGCTGGAGATCCCGGAAGGTACGGTCAAATCGAGGATCAACCGAGGCAGAATCGAACTTGCGAAAGTTCTGCGACAGATGAAGAGCGAGCAGGCGTCATGAACTGTTCAAGATTCGAGACACTCCTGTCCGACTACATGGACGGCATGCTGGATGCTCCAGTGCAGACCGCCATGGAGCAGCATCTTCGGCAGTGCTCGGAGTGCGCCGGGCTGCTCGAAGACGTCAGGAGCCTGCGCGATGAGTTGCGGGAGTTCCCCGAAGTCACGGTGCGCGAGGAGCTCATCGCACAAGTGCTCGAGAAGACGACCGGACGACCGGTTGAACGAACGCTGTGGGGCGGAGTCATTCTTCCTGCCCTACGACCGTTCCTTTCCCAGCGCTACGCCTTCGCCACGATCCTGATCTTTGCGTTCATCTCTTTTGCAGTCAATGTCATGGGCCCTGGATTCTCTGCTGCAAGCTATTCACGCCTGCGTCCCTCGGCCATTATCGCCCGGGCGGACGAGATTTCCAGCGAGATCTACAAGAAGTGGCGTGAATTCAACGATTTCAAGAGTCGGGCCAACGAGGAGCTCCGTCTATTCAAGGAGGATCTTCTGGGACGCCTGGATTACCACCTGGTCACCATACTCTTCGAGAGCTACGAAGAATCGATCGAGCAGCAGGAACAGACGGAACAGCAGAAAGCCGCAGAGAAAGGCCAGGACAAAGAGGAAACCAATCATGAGTAACGATCAGCAGCATAACGCACTTCCGCCGCCACAACCGCCGCCAAACTCGCCGAACTATGTCGACAGCAGGCCGTTCCGGGCTGCCCTGTGCGCGCTGATTCCGGGGATTGGTGCCGTCTACAACCGAGAATACACCAAGGCCGTGGTACATTTCGCGGTCTTCGCGGGGCTCGTCATCATCGCCGAGAGCGTGGGGGTGTTCGGTCTGGCCGCCTTCTCCTTCTACGTCTTCACCGTCATCGATGCGTACCGCTCGGCAGAGGCCATCATCGAGCGGGGTGGACCCGATTTCGACGAAAGGGACGGGATGAATTTTCCCCTTTGGGGAGGAATTCTGATCCTGATGGGCATTCTCTTTCTGCTTGACAACCTTGGCGCGGTCAGCATTCGCAGGGCCATCGAGTATTGGCCGTTGATCCTGATCTTCCTCGGTGTCTATCTGCTTCTCAGCTATCTCGGCGGTCTTCCCCGGAGCGAGCGACATGGCTCGAACCCTGTGTCGCCGACGGAGACGAACGATTCGATCTGAATTCGGAAATAGGGAGGTGCCGAGCATGTCCGCTCGCAACGCGAAGACGCTGATAGCCGGTGTGGTACTGATTGCGCTGGGAGTCCTGTTTCTGGCGGTCAATCTGACCACTTGGGAGCTCGATTGGGTGCTCATTCTCGAGACGGTACTTCCGATCCTGTTCGTCGTGGGTGGAGGTTTGAAGCTGTGGCGTCACGTCGCCTGGTCGGAGGAGCGGATCCTGCAGCAGCCGGCCAGGGCCAGCCTGTTGTCCGGGTTGTTCTGGACGTCGCTGGGAGCGATTCTGCTGGCGGATATCTTCGGGCTGCTCGACTTCTTTCCGGTCGCCGGTCTCTACTGGCCGCTATTGCTGATCCTGTATGGAATCGGGAAAGTCTTCGATTACTACCGGTTCAAGGGTGCTCTGCATATTCGGCCGGCTGAAATCTTCGGCGTCATCTTCATCGTGGCCTTCGGATTGACTTGCAGTCTGGCGGAACGAGCGAACTGGAGGCTCCTGGGAGACTGGGGCGACTGGGGAGACCTGGCCGTGAAGGTCCCTTTTGAACCGGATAAGCCGAAGTTCGAGTTTCCCGTGGTGCAGACCGTTGCCTTGGGTGAGGCCAAATCGGTACGAATCCAGAACCTCTACGGGCGCGTGCGGGTCGAACCCATCCAGGGGACCGAGTCGACGATCCAGCTCGGAAGGGTCGTTCGAGCGGACACGAGGGAAAACGCCCAATCCCTGGCAAATCGGGTCCGCATTACTTCCGGTGTCGACAACGGCACACTATCGATCGGTACGAACCGGGTCGATCTGGGCAAAGCCGGCAAGGACCTGACCACGGATCTGACAGTGGAACTTCCTGCGGATGTGACGCTCACGGTCGAAAATGGATATGGCGATGTCTATATCACCGACCGCACGGCCGCCTGCCAGGTCATCAACACGTTCGGGGAAGTGAGGATTGAACGGATCGACGGGACGCTCAAGGTCAGCAACCGGAACCGTCCCGTCGAGATTCGTGAGATCAAAGGTGACGTCGAGGTCAAAAACCAGCGGGGCTCGGTCCGGCTGACCCAGGTCACCGGAAGAGTCGTGGCCCGCACGGACTACGATTTCGTTTCAGCCGATGGCATCCAGGGAAGTCTCGACGTCGGGAATCACTTCGGCTCCGTCCGTCTCAGCGAGGTTGCCGGCCCGGTCGTGGTGGATGCGATCGGATCGAAGGTGACGGCGACGCACCTGCATCAAGGGCTGACGGTCAAGAACTCGCATAAGGAAGTCACGATCGAAGACGTTGACGGCCAGGTCAACGTCGAGAGCTCCTATGCCCGTATCTCACTGCAGCGCATTCGCGGTCCGATCGAGCTGAAGGCCATTCACGCCGAAGTGAGCGCAAAAGAAATCGATCAGGGACTCGACCTTCAGGGACGAGGCTCTCAGGTGAGCATCAGCCAGGCTCGTGGCCCGCTGGAAATCGAGACATCCCTCCGCCCGGTCAAGATCTCCTCTTTTTCGGGTCCGGTGACGGTCCAGAACGAGTATGAGGGAGTCACGATCAATTCCGAGGGGCACCTCTCGGCCCCCATCAAGGTGAGCAACCGCAACGGAAGCATCACACTGACCGTCCCGGCCTCGTCCAACTTCAACCTGCTGGCCCAGGCCGTGGGCGGATCGATCGTCTCCGATTTCAGACCGTCCACTCAGGCCGAAGCGCCGGAGGAAGACGCCTCGTTCATCGAATCCAAGATTGGGAGCGGGGGACCGTCGGTTGAACTTCAGACGACCTATTCCCGTATTCGCATAGAGAAACGAGGATGATTATGAGAAAACGTCTGGCGATCTTGATCTTGACGACTTCATCTCTCGGCTGTGCGATGTCGTTTGACGGTCTCATGGAGGACGCGCAATATGTCGACACGACCCGGAGTGAGGATCGGGGCAGCGAGCAGGCGCTGACGGCGCGAGTCGACCTGAAGGTGGGCGAGCTCCGGATCGAGCCGGGCCAGCCCGACGTGGCCTACGAAGTCGACCTTCACTATAACGAGAAGGCTTTCACACCTGCCGTTTCCTTCGACCGGGGCGACAACGGGACCGCCTCCCTTCGCGTCGGCCTGGAGGGCGCGGGACATTCCTGGGGCAATGTGGGGGATAACTCGATTCGTCTCCGATTGAGCCCGGTCACACCCCTCTCGCTCCGGGCCGATACGGGGGTCGGGGAAAGCACTCTCGATCTGAGCGCCATGAGCGTCACATCGCTGGAGCTGCAAAGCGGGGTCGGTGAGACCAAGCTGTCCATGCTCGAACCCAATCGAACCGAGTGCCGGCGCATGGAGATTTCGACAGGTGTCGGGGCATTTTCGCTGACCGGACTGGGGAACTTCAACTGCGATCAAATGCGCTTCCGTGGCGGCGTGGGCGGCTCCGAGCTGGAGTTGTCAGGAGACTGGGAAACAGTCGGCGACATCGAGATCGAGGTCGGAGTCGGCGGAGTCGAGATCCGTCTTCCCCGTGACCTCGGTGCCGAGATCCGGATGTCGGAAGGGCTGTTTTCCGAGCTCTCCGCTCCGGATGGCTTCACGAAACAGGGAGATACCTACTACAGCGACAATCGGGACCACGTCCAGAAGACCGTCAAACTGCGCGTCCAGGCCGGCATCGGCGGTGTCGAAGTCAAGTGGATGTAGGGAATTTCCGATCTGAGATGGAGGCACGGCCGAAGGCCGCGCTCAGATTCTCTCCACTCCTCCCGTCTGTGCGAGAAGGCTCCCCGCGTCTTCGACGAGCTGTTCGATCTTCTCGCCGAGGATCTCGACGTTTCGCTGGAAGTTTCGGTAGAAGGCGAGCATCCCCGAGTCGGCCGTATCCGAGATGATTTTCGCCGAAATGCACTGGATTCCGAACGACTTGCAGATCATCAGAACCGCCGCGCTCTCCATATCGCAAACCCGAGCGCCGGTTTGCTGAAAAACTTCGAGTCGGTGCGATTGCCGGACGATCGGAACGCGCACCGTGACGCCGCTCCCCTGAACCGGCCATCCTCTCTCCCGCAGCCCCCGGATCAGGGGATCGACGACCGGAAATTCATCTCCGCTTTCGAAACGCCAGCGTTCGGGTATGACGAGGTCGCCGAGCTCGAGGGACGGATCCAGCTGGCCCGCCATCCCCGTGAAAACGACCAGGTCGGGCCTGGATCGATCGAACTGTCTTTCAAGCGACCTGAGTGTTCGGTCGGTGCCCAATCCCGTCGCAAACAGGGATCGTTCAGCACTCAGGTGCTCGCGCAATGCCCTGGCCTCCTTCTTCAGCGCGCACGCGATGAGCACTTTTTCTCCCGCAGCCATTCCGCTCCGAGGCTATCATAAGAACAGGTGCATGGTTTCGAGAGCATAGGATCGCAGGATACGGCCTGCCAGGATGACATGAGGTTTTGACAAGAAGTCCGGATCGGACTTAGACTTAGGCGTTCGATGCCGCCAGCTGCCTCCGAGATTACACTGTCTTTGAGACCCGAGTCGCGACTCGATCTGATCGATGTGTCTTCCCGGGTCACGGACCTGGTCGACCGGTACCGGAAGGCGGTCTACTACTCCTACCACACCACGGCCGGCTATCTGGATCCGCGACTGTGCGCACGCCTCAATCATGATTCCGAGAATCTCCACGCATTCCTGAGGTCCTTCCAGAGCCTCTTTCCGCCCGGAGCCGCCTACTGGCATGATGAGATCGAGATGAGGGCGGAGCTCACGGACGAGCAAAAGAAGGGAGAGCCCAGAAACGGCGATGCCCATCTGACCTACATCGGCTCCGGGCTCAATAATTGCGTGACCTACGCCAACGATCCGCCGGTCCCGGTGTTCTTCATCGATCTGGATGGAGTGAACGGAAAGACCGCCCGCCGCCGACAGACCACGATCATCGGCTTCGACAGGGAGCGGATCGCCTTGGAGATCCCCCTGACGATTCCGGTCTCGGGTCATCCCATCGACTCGGTGAACCTGAAGAGCCGACAGCTCGGCGTGTTCGAGCAACTCGAAGAATACATCCGGCGCTTCGGAATCGTACGGGGCCGGATCGACATCGCACTCGAACGGAGTGAGAGACAAGCCGGGCTGACCGTCAATGAATACGAGACGATGCTGATGAAGCACGATCTTGTGGAGATTCTCCGCGACCCGCTTCGCTTCGTCGCGGAACGAGGCCGCCATATGATCTCCGACCCCGGGTTGATCGCAATCAAAGCAAAGGGCTACGCCAAGTATGACTTCGTCCAGATTCTGAACGAATTCATCGACGCCCTCGGTCTCAGCGAGAGTCTCCTCGAGAAGATCATCCACAAATTCCTTGCCTATCCTGCCAACCGGTTTCTGCGGATGAAACGGTCCATCAGCCTGCTCGTCAACGATCAGGATGACAGCGGTTGCGGGTCGATCATCGAAGGCATCTATCAGAGTCCAATCCTGGTTCAGTGGAGCAAAGCCCAGCCCCAAATTCGGCGCCTGCGAGTGCAGATCGTGATCTTCGAGTAAATCCTGGCCGCGAACCGGAGAACGAGAGAACGAGTGGGACATGCATCCTTGCTTGTCTCCCTCAGCCGCCGGGAACCGGAGGACGGGAGAACGAGTGGGACATGCATCCTTGCTTGTCTCCCTCAGCCGCCGGGAACCGGAGGACGGGAGAACGAGTGGGACATGCATCCTTGCTTGTCTCCCTCGGCTGCCGGGAACCGGAGGACGGGAGAACGAGTGGGACATGCATCCTTGCTTGTCTCCCTCAGCCGCCGGGAACCGGAGAACGGGAGAACGAGTGGGACATGCATCCTTGCTTGTCTCCCTCAGCCGCCGGGAACCGGAGAACGGGAGAACGAGTGGGATATGCATCCTTGCTTGTCTCCCTCGGCTGCCGGGAACCGGAGGACGGGAGAACGAGTGGGACATGCATCCTTGCTTGTCTCCCTCAGCCGCCGGGAACCGGAGAACGGGAGAACGAGTGGGATATGCATCCTTGCTTGTCTCCCTCGGCTGCCGGGAACCGGAGGACGGGAGAACGAGTGGGATATGCATCCTTGCTTGTCTCCCTCGGCTGCCGGGAACCGGAGGACGGGGGGTACCGGGCACGGACGGCATCGGCGAGACGCTCTTCTGCCTTCTGCCTTCTGCCTTCTGCTCCCTATTCCAGATTCCAGATGATCGCCTTTCCCTGCCACACATCTTGTTCTTCGAACGTCGTTTCGATCGTCCGAAGGATGGAGGCTCGACTGACCTTCCAGTGCGGGGCAACCAGATAGCGCTCGGGAGTCCACCCGAAGAGCCGTTGAACGACGATTCGCGGATCGAGGCGTACAAGAAAGTCACACAACAGATCCGTCCATTCTTCGAGTGAGAAAACCGCAAAAGGCCGTCTTTCATAGTCCCGTGCCAGCGCAGTTCCCCTGACGACATGCAGGTGATGGATCTTGACGGACTGGACGTCGAGATTGTTGAGCGCGGAGGGATAAGCGAGCAGTTGCTGTCGAGACTCACCCGGGAAACCCAGGATGATGTGGGCACAGACGTCCAGTCCGCGACTCCGAGCCCGGCGCACGGCCTCCTCATAGCACCGGAAGTCATGTCCCCGATTGACTCTGCGAAGCGTCGAGTCATAGATGGACTCGAGCCCCATCTCGATCGAGGTATAACGATCGCGGGCAACTTCGGCGATCATGTCGAGCTTCTCGTCCTCAAGACAGTCCGGTCGCGTTCCCACAGTCATGCCGACGATGCGGGGATCCACGTTCAGGACCTCCTGATAGCGTTTCCTCAGGCTCAAGGTAGGTGCGTAGGTATTCGTATAGTTCTGCCAGTAGACCAGGAACTTGGCAGGTCCGTACCGGCGCTCGACGAAGCGAATGCCTTCGCGCACCTGTTCGGCATCCGGCTTCTCCGGCGAAGTCCCCACTGCCCGGAAACTCTCATTGTTGCAGTAGGTACAGCCTCCCCACGCCACGGTCCCATCACGGTTGGGACAGGTGAAGCCACCGTCGACCGAGACCTTGTGGACCCGGCCGCCGAACCGGTTCCGAAGCCAGCGACCATAGGCATTGTAGCGATCTCGGCGTTGCATGGACGTGGCCTCATCATAGCAGCCCTGAACCCGGGACCGACTCGAGACTCCGCATGGAGACGGTTCCATCCCGGCGGCTACAGCGCCAGCCAGAGGAAGAACTCGCGGTTACCTTTCTGTCCCGGTACGGGTGAGAGCGTGGAGCCTCGAACCTGGAGACCCAAATCCTCCGCAGCTCTTCGAACTCGCCCCACGATTTCTTCTCTCTTCTGCGCGCTGCGCACGATTCCGCCTTGCCCGACTTCCTCGGGGCGCGCCTCGAACTGCGGCTTCACGAGCAGAACGGCCTGGGCTCCCGAGAAGGCTTTCAGAGCGGGCAGAACCAAGGTAAGGGAGATGAAGGCGAGATCTGCCACGATGAAATCTACGAATTCTCCGACGTCGGAGGGGGCAAGGTGCCGAACGTTGATGCCCTCTCGGACGATGACCCTGGAATCCCGGCGAAGGTTCCAGTCGAGTTGGCCGCGACCCACATCGAAAGCATAAACGCGCCGTGCGCCCCGCTGGAGCAGACAATCGGTAAAGCCTCCGGTGGAAGCTCCGAGGTCGACGCACACCCGATCGGTGACGTCGATCTCGAACGCCTGCAAGGCGGCCTCCAGTTTGAGGCCGCCCCGTGATACGAATCGGGGCAAGCCCTGCAGCCGGACGGCGGCATTCGTGTCGATGAGTTCTCCCGCCTTGTTCGAGGGTCGGCCATCGACCCGAACGGCGCCCCGCATGATCAAGGCCAGAGCGTGCTTGCGATCATCGGCCAGTCCGCGTCGAATCAACAGATCATCGAGTCGGATCTTCGAGCTCATTCTTCGAGCTTTCCCGAGCCTGACAAGCGACGTCGCTTGTCAGGATATCGAAGCGGCGGCCACCGGGAAGCCGCACGGGGCATCGAACCCCCAGCGTCTGACTGTGGCTCCGTAGGCGTTCTTTCGGGGCACCGGGACAACCTGGAAGGTGGTCCTACGCTCTCCGGATGGTCACGAACTTTGCGAGTTCGGCGAGTGTGTTTCCCGCATCACCCAAAAAGTCGATGGCGCGAATTGCCTCTTCCACCAGCCGTTCAGCCTCGTAACGGCTCTTCTCGAGACCGAACAGTGCCGGGTAGGTGGCTTTCAGTACCTGATCGTCCTTGCCGACGGCCTTGCCCATTTCCTCCCGGGTTCCGGTAAGGTCGAGAATGTCGTCCACGATCTGGAAGGCCAACCCCACCTTCATGCCGAATTCTCGAAACCTCGAAAGGACGAATTCGTCACCGCGACACAGGAGGACCGGACAGGAGACCGACGCTTCGATGAGAGCCCCCGTCTTGCACGAATGAATGAACTCCAGTTCATCTGCGGTGAAAGGCTTCCCCTGCGTCGTCAAATCGACGACCTGACCCGCGATGACACCCTGACGTGTTCCGACGGCCCGGCACAGCTCCCGGATGACCCGAAGCTGGATTTCGGCCTCCTCGGGCTGACTGCCGATTTCCTCCGCAAGCAGGTCGAGGGCCCGCGTCATCAGGCCATTTCCGGCAAGAATTGCGATCCCTTCATCGAACTGGCGATGGCAGGTCGGACGGCCGCGCCTCAGGTCATCGTCGTCCATCGCCGGTAAATCATCATGGATGATGGAGTAGGTATGGATCATCTCGAGTGCGCAGACGAATCGGATCACCCGCTCGAGCGTGCTACCCAGGGCTTCGGCCGCAGCCAGAGCGAAGATCGGGCGGATCCGTTTCCCTCCGGCAAAAACGCTGTAGCGCATGGCCTGATGAATGACCTCGGGACGCGTGTTCTCCGCCGGCAGAAACCGGTCCAGATAGTCTTCCACGAGGCGTTTCCGATCAGCCAGGTACTCATCGAGAAAGAAAGGCCGGCTTCCGGTCGGGATGCTACTCATCCGCCGCATCCGACTCAGAGGCTTCGAAGGGTTCCTCCGTCGCCTCGCCTCGAGCATTCTTCACCAGTATCTCGACCTTCCGTTCCGCTTCGTCCAGCCGTTCTCCGCAGTATCGCGAGATCTGCATGCCCTCTTCGAAGAGATTCACCGCCTCCTCGAGGGCCAGATCCCCTGCCTCGAGACGGCCGACAATCGCTTCGAGCCTACCGAGAGCCTGCTCGAAATCCTTGAACTCAACCTTCTTTTCGGGCGCGGAATCGCCCTCGAGCAACTCGGACATGTATCAATTCCTCCGGTTGTACGGCGTCCGGATCCCGGATCACCTGACCATTTTCGTTCGTGACGATCGCATACCCTCGATCGAGCACCTGAAGCGGCGAATAGGCCCGCAGTTTCTCACTGCAGGTCGTCAGTCGAACCGAACGGGCCTGCAGGAAGTACCGCACCTGGTGTTCCAGCTCCCGACCCGCCGACCGGGTTCGCTGCGTCAAGCGCTCGAGGAGCGGCCCGAAGCTCGTTTGAAGGCGCAGGCGGTTTTCATCGAGCCGCTGCTGAAGAAAGCGAAGCCGGGTTTCGACATCGACGAAGCCACGGCTCCTTTCAATCCGCTCGAATCGTCTCTGATGTCGTTGCACCTGCGCCCGGACCGCCTGAAGACTTCGGCGGGACAGATGCTCGAGGCGGGACAGGAGTTCGCTTCGCTGACCGCTCACGATCTCCGCGGCAGCCGAGGGTGTCGGGGCACGCAGATCGGCAACGAAATCCGAAATCGTAAAATCGATCTCGTGGCCGACCGCTGAAATCACCGGAATCCTTGACCGGTAGATGGCCCTGGCCACATCCTCCTCGTTGAAGGGCCAGAGGTCCTCGAGCGATCCCCCGCCGCGGCCGACGATCAGGACATCGAGGTCCGACCTCGTATTCAGGCAGTCGATGCCTTCGGCGATCTCCCGGGCCGCCGACTTGCCCTGGACTCGGGTCGGATAGATCAGCACACTGACGCGGTCGTTGCGACGCTTCAGAACCCGCAAAATGTCCTGGATGGCGGCCCCGGTCGGCGACGTGACCACACCGATCTTGACCGGCAAAAGGGGTAGCTTCCGCTTCCGGGCCGTGTCAAAGAGACCCTCTGCCTGCAGGCGCGCCTTGAGCTGCTCGAAGGCAAGTTGCAGCCCCCCGCGACCGACCGGCTCCATCTGCTCGATCATGATCTGCAACTGGCCGCGTGGAGGATAGACCGTCACCGTTCCCCGTGCCAGCACATCGAGCCCATCCTCGGGCCGGAACTTCAAAAACCGGCTACGCATCCGAAAGCAGACGGCAGAGATTTGGGCCGTGTCATCCTTCAACGTGAAGTAGAGATGGCCCGAGGGAGGACAGCGAAGATTCGACACCTCTCCCTGGACCCAGATATCCCGAAAGCCCGACTCGAGGTCCTTTCGGACCTTTCCGACGATCTCCGAGACGGCGTAGATCTGTCTTTCTTCGAAGCGAAAGGCCTGCTGTTCCATCGGCGTATCGATCTAAAACCCGCTTCCCATTGTTGGCGGAGATGCTCGACCGGTCAAGCGGACCGGTCGAATCCGGCCTGCCTACTCGACATAGATCGGGTTGGACACGATCCAGGGTTTCCCTTTCAGAAGCGACGGGGGATCGATCATATAGAGCTCCAGGCGGTAACGCCCGCTTGTCTCGGCCCTATAGCTGAACTGCACGCCTTCCAGCTCGAGGGGCTTCTGGCTCGGACGAATCAGCCGGAATCTCACCGGAATCGGACTCTGAAAGACCAGCTCGGAGCGGGCGGGAACCAAGGAACCCATGGGCAGCTCCTTGCCGCCGTTTCGAGCGAAAAAGGCAAAGCCCGTGGGATCGTGGATCTTCTCGAAGGCGATGTAAGACGCTCCACGAGCGAGCGCTTCCAATACCGTCGAGGGGCTCAGTTCCGATCCGGCGGGCAGCTGAAGATGATTCGTGACGAACTCGAACGAGCGGACATACGGGTCGACGAACACCGAGAAAAGCCTCTTGCCGGCGCCGGTGGCCAGAACGAGGCCGATGTTCTGATGCGCATCGTTGCCACCCACAGCAGAGAGGGTCCGCCCGGTTGCGGTGGCACGGTCCCAGAGGCGGAAGTTTTCCGGTTCCAGACGCCAGGCATGGAAGAAGAAGAGATCCGGCCGATAGGCTTGATGATACAGCCAGGTACCCCAGCCCATGGCGTTGTTCGACGATCGAGCGCTCTCCGCGATGTTGAACACCTCGAGCCCGGTCACATTCGGTGGGATCTCTCCCCGCTCGTAGAGAAGCAGGATCCGAACCTTCGAGTCGGCATCGACCAGCTCGCGCTTGCCGTCCGGCAGCACCTCCTCGCTTCCATAGACGACCACCAGATCGGGATCCTGGATCCGGTTGAAGAGAACCGGCTCTCTCGGATGCTCGGTAATGAAGACATAGCGATGGCCGGCCTGCTTGGCTGCCTGGATGATCTCGGGATAGGTCCCCAGGCTGTGTCCCCCGGCCGCACTGTGGACGTGCAGGGATCCCCGAATGTCCTGAAAGGGGTCGTCGAGCTTCACGGGTGCGGGAAGGCGGCGGAGGTAGCCGGCGAGCTGCTGCGTCTCCCACAGCCGATAGAGAAACGGCAACTGCAGGATCGCCAGAACCAGTAGAACCCAGCGGAGGTACTTCCAGACGGCCTTCATGAACCGCCCATTATAGAGGCCCGGCGCGTTTACGATTTGAGGTTTTCGATTTGGAACCAGCCTCCGCAGCCCTCCGGGCAAACCTGAGACGATGAAATTGTCTGCCTTATCGGGAGAGCATCTCAGAACCTGCAAAATTGCCCGGTCGGCCCGGTTTCCACTATCATGATCCGAATGACTTGGTTCAAGCGCGAGAAGCGACCGCTGCAGTCACCGGCCGAAGAGGAACGCACGGTGCGGACGGAGGGTCTTTTCAGTAAGTGTGAGGGCTGCAAGGCCATCATCTGGAAGAAGGACCTCGAGGCCAATCTCTTCGTCTGCCCAAAGTGTTCGCACCACTTCCGGATCGATGCACGAAAGCGACTCGAGATCCTGTTCGACGACGCGGCATACGTCGAGTTCGATGCCGATCTCGAATCGACGGATCCGCTTCACTTCGTCGACAGGAAGCACTACCGACAGCGCCTGGACGCGGCCATCCGCTCCACCGGGGTCAAAGAAGCCGTCATCAACGCCGAAGGGCGTATTCATGGGGCACCGACGGTCTGCTCTGTGATGGAGTACCGTTTCATCGGGGGCTCGATGGGCTCGGTCGTGGGCGAAAAGATCACGCGCGCGGTCGAGAAGGCCACCCGCGAGAAGGCACCGCTGATCGTCGTTTCAGCCAGCGGCGGGGCGCGTATGATGGAGAGCTTCCTCTCACTGATGCAAATGGCAAAGATCAGTGGTGCGCTCGCCCGTCATCACGAGAAGCGGCTTCCTTACGTTTCCTTGTTGACCGACCCGACGACGGGCGGAGTCACCGCCAGCTATGCCATGCTCGGAGACCTCAATATTGCCGAACCCAAGGCCCTGATCGGCTTCGCAGGCCCTCGTGTCATCGAACAGACGATCCGCCAGAAGCTCCCCGAGGGGTTTCAGCGCAGCGAATTTCTCTTGGAACATGGCATGATCGACGCCGTCGTACACCGCCCGGCACACCGCGAGTTCATCGGCGACTGGTATCGTTTCATGCGCGTCGTCTGAACGCCGCGAACTGCGGGGCCACCGCGATCCCCATGAACTACGACGAATGCCTGGACTACCTGAAGCGACTTGGCAACGAGGTCCTGACGATGAAGTTCGGGCTGGAGACCATCCGCAGCGTGCTGGAAGGGCTCGACAGACCTCAGGACAGCTTCCGATCGGTGCTGATCGCGGGAACGAACGGGAAGGGATCCGTCGCCCGCTTCCTGTCGGAAATCACCCGAACCGCCGGCATATCCACCGGACTCTACACCTCCCCACACCTGATCAGGCTGACCGAACGAGTCAAGATAGGCGGCCGAGAAATCGACCGCGAGGCGTTCGCCGAATCCTTCACAGCCGTCATGGAGACGGTCCAACGTCTCCAACTCGCGGCCCATCCCACCTTCTTCGAGATGGTCACAGCAACCGCGTTCCTGATTTTCGCGCGCCAGCAGATCGAACTGGCGGTGCTGGAGATAGGAATGGGTGGACGGCTCGACAGTACGAACGTGGTCGAACCGGTTCTCTCGATCATCACGCCGATCGATTGGGATCACCAGCAATATCTCGGCGACACACTCGCCAAGATCGCAGGCGAAAAGGCCGGGATCATGCGATCAGGAGTTCCGGCGCTCAGCAGCGGACAAAGCGAGGAAGTCACCGCCACTCTTCAGCAACATGCGACGGCGCTCGAAACCCCTCTCGAATTCCAGGACTCGACGGCGATCCCGCGCACTGCCGGTCCCGAAGGCTGCTACCAATTCTCCCACGAAGGCACCGACTACGCCCTTCGCGTTTGCGGACGGTTCCAGGTCGACAACGCATTGCTGGCCGCACGCGCGGCACAGATGCTGGCATCGATGGGACTCCCGACCCAGCGGGAGCATCTGGTTTCGGGAATCGCTTCGACCTCCTTCGAAGGAGTCGTTCAGCGCTTCGGTGAGGAACCGACCGTCATCGTGGACGGGGGCCACAATCCGGCCGCGGCACTGGAGCTCGGACGATACCTCCGGAGACACACGTCTCATCCCCGGCATCTCGTGTTTTCGATGATGAGGGACAAGGAGATCGCCCACGTTCTGGCAAGCGTCGAACCTTTGTGCGATCGGATCTTCCTCGCACAGATCGATTCGTCCCGCGCAGCGCCGCTCGAAGAGCTGGTCCGCCTGTGTCCCTCCGGAATCCCGATCCCAGACCCGAGGGATGCCTACAGCGCCGCCTTTCCGGGGGCTGCAACCGTCGTGGTCGCAGGCTCTTTCTTCCTGGCCGGCGCCATCCTGGCGCAGCGGACGTAGAGTTCAAGGTTCAGCACCGCGACCATGGAACCTCCGAACCCCGGAACCCGTCAGCCCCGCCAGTCCCGTGCGCGCGCGAGGTCGCCGGCCAGGATTTCACAGGCCCAATTGACGTCGTCGACGATCTGAAAGTCATACATGCCCACGCAAATGAAGTCGGCGCCGTTCTCGAAGGCGTAGCGGAATCCCGCTCTGGGCCCGATGGCGCCGGCGCCCAGAATCTTGAAGGCGATCCAGGGCTCCTCCAGGGCGCTCATGTACTCGATCGTCTCCTGCGGGCGGACGCACCAGGTGTTGGCGGGCTTCGGTGCGGGACGCGTCGACGAGCCGTTGCAGCGATGGAGTGTTTTGACCCAGAAATCGGGATGAAGACCCGCTTCGACGCAGGTCTGGACGGTCTCGAGCTGGTGGGCCCCGATTCCTGCCGGCAAGCCGTTCCGCCTGATGAGGTCGATGCCGCGACCGATTTGCTCCACCTTCCTCCGGCTTACGAGATCGTCGGCGACAGCACCCTGAACGTAGCAGGCATGAGCGCCTCCGTCGATCGAAACCCGGATGCCCTCCATCAGGTCGTCACCCGGCGCGCAGTCGGAGATGAACTGGATCCGACCGCAGCACTTCCGCCAGTAATCATTGATGACACGACAGAGGATCGGATTGGTCAAGAGCGTGTTGATTCCGCAGGCTTCGGCCAGTTTGAGCGTGTCAAAGACCTTCTCGTCGCTGTGATATGACTTGATCAGCTTCGAGACGTAGACGAGATCGCCGGCGTGCGCCCAGCCACCGATCAGATTCCCGCCCAGAAAGATCCGACTGATTTTCAGGTTACCGATCCGACCATAGGCCATCTCACCGCGGAGTTCCTTCAGGCTCGAATGCAGACAGGTCCTGTCCGCGGCCCTCAAGAGCGTATTCACGGCTCCGGTTTCCAGAAGGCGGCTCTCCTCATAGCTCTCCCAGCCGCACTTCTTCATCACTGTAAAGACCAATCCACCCACCACCGGTGTCGTCGCAATGGACTTCAGCAATTCCCGGTATTCCCAGCTACCCGTCGCCAGCAGCTCGTGCGGCCGCGGCGTCCTGGACACCGGTTCAGGTCGCGCACAGGTGTTCCGGGCGCGACGAATCCACGCCTGCAGCCGCCGATCGACACCCAACACCCGACCGGTCGGGATCAGGACCTTGGTGAAGCCATGACCCAACAGTTTCCCGGTACCCGCGCACAGAGATTCCAAGCCGCCGGCCAATCGCAAAAGCAGGAGAGTTCCGAGCGAAGTGGACCCCGAACGTCGGGTCCACCTCTTGTTGCTCAGGACTCGACTTCGCACAGCGGATCACCGGCGTTGACGTTGTCCCCGGACCGGACCCGGTACTTCACGACCACGCCCGATTTGGGAGACTTGATCTGATTCTGCATCTTCATGGCTTCGATCACCATCAGACCGTCGCCAGCCTCCACTTCTTCGTCCGGCTGCCGCAACAGGCGGATGATCTTGCCCGCCATATGGGCTCTGACGACGAGCAGACCAGCATCCTGATCTCCGATGCCGGCCGCCCGAAGCTTGTCCCTATCGCTCAGCCTCAGGACCTCGAAGGTCTGCCCCTTCCGCTCGACCAGGGTCCTTCGCCCTTCCCTGGTCAATAAGAGCACTTCGATTCTTCCGTCGAACTCGAGTGTCCGGCAGGGGCCGGACCGGGCGAGCGGGCGCACCTCGAACTCCGACGGAGGCAAGCCGTCCTCCGATTCGACCCGAATCCGACGCAGCTCCGTGTCGGATTCCACGCCCACCTCGATCCAGTAGCGCCGGCTGCCGACCGAGAACATCTCTTTCATGCCCAGTGCCTCCGTACCGAGTCCTTCCAGGCACTCCGACATCGCTGACGCTCTTCCCCCGTCGTTGCCGTTTCCCCGCGGGCTTCCCACTGCTCGAGTGCCGCCATCGCCACGGCGACGACCTCCGACCGCTGGTCTTCTTCGACGATCCCGGCCAGAGCGTGCTCTGTCAGGAAGCCGGTGTGCAGGTGCCCCGCCAGAAACTCCGGGTGCTCGAGGAGACGGCGAAACAGCGGGATCGTCGTCTTTACGCCAAGGATCCGATATTCGTCGAAGGCGCGATGGAGGCGACGGATGGCTGTCGTTCGGTCTCTGCCGTAAGCGATGGTCTTGGAAATCAACGGATCGTAGTCCACGGGAATAACGAAGCCTTCGTAGACTCCGGAGTCGTTTCGGATTCCCGGACCCGAGGGCTCGACAAGGCCCTGAATCCGGCCGGGCGAGGGCAGGAAGTCCCGATCCGGGTCCTCCGCATAGACCCGGCACTCGATCGCAGAACCTCGCCATTCGACCTCGCGTTGCCCATACCCGAGCTCTTCCCCCGCGGCGATGCGAATCTGCTCGCACACCAGGTCGAGTCCCGTGACCAGTTCCGTGACCGGGTGCTCGACCTGCAGACGGGTATTCATCTCCAGGAAATAGAAGCGACGGTCTGCCGCGTCGTCTCCCGCGTCGGCGGGCGAATCGACGAGAAACTCGACGGTTCCGGCGTTCCTGTAGTCGGCGGCCCGTGCCACAGCCACTGCCGCTTCTCCGAGCGCGCTTCGGAGCCGGTCGTCGACGAGCGGTGAGGGACACTCCTCGACGAGCTTCTGGTGCCGACGCTGGATCGAACACTCGCGTTCGCCGAGGTGCAGCAGGTTTCCATGCTGGTCACCGAGAATCTGAACCTCGATGTGGCGAGGTCGGTCCAGATATTTCTCGAGGTATACGGAGGGGTCGGCAAATGCAGCAGCGGCTTCGGCCGCGGCAATTTCAAGCGCCTCGGTCAACTCGCCCTCGTCTCGGACGACCCGCATACCTTTCCCGCCGCCCCCGGCACTCGCCTTGACCAGCACCGGAAACCCAATTCGACGGGCTATCTCGAACGCTTGTGCCGGCGACTCGGCCGGCTCGTCGCTGCCGGGCACGGTTGGAACACCCACCCGACTCACGGCGTGCCGGGCCGCCACCTTGTTCCCCATCAGATCCATGGCCTGCGGATCCGGGCCGATGAACACCAGACCCGCCTCACTGCAGGCCCTGGCGAAGCCCGCATTCTCCGCGAGAAAACCGTATCCGGGATGAACGGCGTCACATTTGGTTCGACGCGCTGCTTCGATGAGGCCGTCGATCCGCAGGTAGCTCTCAGTGGCCGGGGCCTCTCCGATATCGCAGGCCTGATCCGCCATCCTTACGTGCAAGGCTTCACGGTCGGCGGTCGAGTACACGGCGACGGCACCGATCCCCAGGTCGCGACAGGCACGGATGAGGCGTACGGCAATCTCACCCCGGTTGGCGATCAGAATGCGACGGAACATCGTTCTCCTTCTACCCTCGCATCACAGTGGAATGTTGCCGTGCTTCTTCGGCGGCAAGGCCTCCCGCTTATCGGCAGTCATTTCCAGAGCCCGTATCAGCTTGGACCGCGTTTGGCCGGGCTCGATCACTTCGTCGACGTAGCCGCGTTCGGCCGCCACCCAGGGGTTGGCAAACTTCTCCCTGAACTCCGCCACGCGCTCGTCCTTGTAGGCGCCCGGATCATCGGCCGCCGCCAATTGCCGGCGGTAGAGAATTTCCACGGCGCCTTCCGGTCCCATGACCGCCACTTCGGCACTGGGAAACGCATAATTGAGATCGGCACCGATCTGCTTGGAAGCCATCACACAGTAGGCGCCGCCGTAGGCTTTGCGAACGATCACGGTGATCTTCGGGACGGTCGCCTCGGCAAAGGCATACAGGAGCTTGGCTCCATGGCGGATGATTCCGCCATGCTCCTGGCCGACTCCGGGCAAGAAGCCGGGCACATCCTCGAACACGACGAGCGGGATGCCGAAGGCGTCGCAAAAGCGCACGAACCGTCCACCCTTGACCGAGGAGTTGATATCGAGGGTACCCGCCAGGTGCGCAGGCTGGTTGGCTACGATGCCCACGCTGCGTCCCTTCAGGCGCCCGAAACCGACGACGAGGTTGGGGGCAAAGTGCTCCTGTACCTCGAAGAAGTAGTGCTCGTCGACGATTGCCCTGATCAGTTCCTTGATGTCATAGGGCTGATTGGGTTCCGTCGGAATCAGTTCGTTCAGGCCGGGTTCGACGCGGTCCCAGGGATCGTCGGTCGGCCTGAGCGGAGGGTCCTCCAGATTGTTGGAGGGAAGAAATGAAAGGAGCTCCCGGATGCCGATCAGGCACTGCTCTTCGCTCTCCATAGCGAAGTGAGCCACGCCGCTCGTTTCGCTGTGCACCGTGGCACCGCCGAGTTCAGACTTGGTTACGTCTTCATGGGTCACCGTTCGGATCACGTCGGGACCGGTGATGAACATGTAGCTGGTATGGTGCACCATGAACACGAAATCGGTGATCGCCGGGGAATAGACCGCACCTCCGGCAGAAGGGCCGAGTATCGCGGAGATCTGCGGAACGACGCCGCTGGCGCGGGTATTACGAAAGAAGATGTCCGCATAGCCCGCCAGACTGACGACTCCCTCCTGGATACGGGCGCCGCCGCTGTCGTTCAGCCCGATGATCGGCGCCCCGTTCTTGAGCGCCAGGTCCATCACCTTGCAGATCTTGGCTGCATAGGTTTCCGAGAGACTCCCCCCGAAAACGGTAAAATCCTGGGAGAACACGTAGACGAGGCGCCCATCGATCTTCCCGTATCCGGTGACGACACCATCTCCGGGAATCCTCTTCGACTCCATGCCGAAGTCCCGGCATCGGTGCGTGACCAGCTTGTCGATCTCTTCGAAGGATCCCGGATCCAGAAGAACTTCGAGCCTCTCCCGTGCCGTCAGTTTCCCGGCTTCGTGCTGGCGCTCGATCCGCTCCTGGCCGCCTCCCTGTTCCGCCCGTGCCTCACGCTGCTTCAGTTCCTCGAGTTTCGACTGGAAGTCCATGCGCAATTCCCGGCCGATCGATCGCCACCTCGGCACGACCCCTCCGGCCCGATGAGAGGTTCCGGCGGATCAAGGCTTCAATCTTGCCACCGCCTCGTTGGAGTCGCCGCTTTCATTGCCGTTTCGGTCGACGGCCGTCACCACATAATAAAGCACACTTCCGCCCTCCTCCACCGGGTCGAAAAAGCGTGGAACGAGCAGAGGACCGGCAATCTTCTTGAACTCCTGCTGTGACTCCGAATGCCGATAGACATTGTACCCGCCCAGATCCGAAGCGGTGACTCCATCCCAGACCAGCTGGACACCCCCGCCGACCGAAACCGCCGTCAAGCCGGACGGTACGGGCGGCGCGAAGGTATCTTTCGGGACGAAGCTCAAGACCGCGGTCGGAGGGCTCAGGATCAGCGGCTTTTGGAGCCGGCCGACCGATTGCACGACAACCGTCTTCTGCTCACCGAAGTGAAAATCGCGGATGACCGCATGTGACTCGGTGACGAATTCCCGGAAGTCGACCAGATAGCCAAGGATCCCCTTGGCATTTCGTGGTGGCTGCCAGAAGACGTCGATCCGGGATTGGTGGACCTCTACACTCAGATCGGTCGGCGAGGAGGGGACTGGACCTGGCTGAGTCGCGACCAGATTCGACGGTTTCGACCGGTGGCCGTGGAGGTCGCGGAACTGCACTGCATAGGCGCAGGAAAGGTCGAAGCGGGGCGACGGATCCTCCACCGCGAAGAGCTGACCGCCAGGCACCCGGTGCAGGTCGGAAACGTCGACCCGAGCGATCGGCTCCATGGAGGTCTCGTCGGGGGGACCGCAGCGCCGAAGAACGGCCACCTCGCGAACCGCAGTTGCGGGGAGGGGGAACAGCACCAGGATGGAGTCATCTCCCTGCTGGACCACGTCCATCGTGTCGACCGTCTCAGGGACGTGAACAATGGGAGGGAGCGGATTGCCGACCTTGCCGCACCCCGCCAGCAGGACCAGCCCGGCCAACCAAGGGGTCCAATGACGCAGTCGCCGGAGCAGCGGAGGCAGATCAGAGGATATAGCGGGACAGATCCACGTCCTTGACCTTGCCGGCCAGCTTGGTCCTGACATAGTCCCGATCGACGACCACCTTCTTCTCCGACAAATCCGAGCCTTCAAAGGAGACATCCTCCAGCAGTGCTTCCATCATTGTATGCAGGCGGCGCGCTCCTATATTCTCCGAAGTCTCGTTGACCATCCAGGCGAGATGAGCAATTTCACGGATGGCCTCGTCTTCGAAGGTCAGCTCGATGCCTTCGGTTGCCAGCAAAGCACTGTATTGCCGGGTGAGGGCATTTCGGGGCCGGCTCAAGATCTCACAGAAGTCCTCCTCCGACAGCGGCTCCATCTCGACCCGGATCGGGAATCGCCCCTGAAGTTCCGGGATCAGATCCGCCGGTTTTGCCACATGGAAAGCACCGGCGGCAATGAAGAGGATCTGGTCGGTCTGGACCATCCCGAAACGGGTACTGACCGAGGTCCCCTCGATGACCGGAAGGATGTCGCGCTGAACCCCCTCGCGGCTTACCTCCGGCCCAAACTTGGACTCCCGGCCGGCCACCTTGTCGAGTTCATCGATGAAGACGATCCCACTCGATTCGACCCGCTGCATGGCATCCCGGGCGACCTGATCCAGGTCGATCAGCTTCGATTCTTCCTCGCTGATCAGATAGTCGATCGCCTCCTCCACCTTCATCTTCTTCTTGAAGGTGCGGGGGCCCGTCAGGCCCGCGAGAAAATCTCGAACCGGAACATCGGAGTCCTCCTCCCAGTAGGAAGAGGCCATGTCGGCAGGAGGGAAGAGCCGTTCCTGAACCTCGAGTTCCACGACGCGGGAGTCGAGCTTACCGTCCCGGAGCTCCTTCCGAACCCGTTCCCGAACCTGCTTGGGCGAAGCCCGCTTGGGCGTCTCCGGCTTCCCGTCCTTGGTCTTCCGGCGTCGGCCGCGATTGCGCGACAGGATCTCGACCAACCGGTCCTCGGCGTTCTCCTCGGCCTTCTTCTCAACCTGCAGCAGTTTCTCTTGCCGCTCCATCTCGACCGAGATCTCGACGAGGTCCCGAATGATCGATTCGACATCTCGGCCGACGTAGCCGACTTCGGTGAATTTGCTCGCCTCCACCTTGATGAAGGGCGACTTGGAAAGGCGGGCAATCCGCCGTGCGAGCTCCGTCTTTCCGACTCCCGTCGGACCGATCAGGATCACATTTCGGGGCTGAATCTCCTGGACGAACTCCGGCTCGAGTTTCTGTCGCCTCACGCGGTTGCGCAGGGCGACGGCCAAAGCGCGCTTGGCACGGCCCTGACCGACGATGTACTTTTCCAGTTCCTCGACGATCTGGCGGGGAGTCAGCTGATCCAGGCTGGGCACTTCGGGCCCGGCCGCTTCTCTTTCATGCTTGGCTTTCATCACGAATCACAGCGTTTGCAGCAGGATCTCGGAGTTGGTGTAGACGCAAATCTCGCTGGCGATCCGAAGCGACTCCGTAGCGATTTCGGCCGCCGACTGGTCGGTGAAGCGCATCATGGCCCGCGCCGCTGCAAGCGCATAGGCCCCCCCTGAACCGACCGCAATCAGTCCGTCATCCGGTTCGATCACATCTCCATTTCCGGAGATCAGAAAGGAGTCCTGCCGATCGCTCACGATGAGCACCGCATCCAGGTGCCTCAAGGCTCGATCGGTTCTCCACTCCTGCGCCAGTTCGACTGAGGCCCGGCGGAGATTCCCACGGAATTCCTCGAGCTTCCCCTCGAAACGGGCGAACAGAGAAAACGCATCCGCCGTCGATCCGGCGAAACCGGCGATGACCTGGTCATTGTGAAGCTGACGGATCTTGCGGGCACGATTCTTAATGATCGTGTCGCCCAGGCTGACCTGGCCGTCGGCGGCCAGTGCCACCTGATCTCCCCTTCTCACGAGCAGAACCGTCGTCCTGCGGACTTTTTCCTTCATCCCGAGTGTATATTACGCGATTTTGCCGTCCTCTTGACGCATCTTGGTCACTTCGGAATCGATCTCGCCGCCGAGCAACAGACAGAATGAGCAGATGTAGAACCAGATCATCAAGGCGATCAAGGCACCGAGCGAACCCCAAAGGAGCTGAAAATCCGCAAACCGGTTCACGTAAAAACGAAAGAACTGGGAGCCGACGAGCCCCCCCACCACCGCCACCAGACCGCCGGGTGAGATCAAGGTCCACGGTAGACGGCGAGCCGGCAGGAAGTGGAAGATGATTTGAACTCCAACGTTGAGGAGGAGGAAGATCGTCGCCCACCTGAACGCCGAGTAGAGGGCATTCAACAGGCCGTTCTTGATGAGCAGATCGATCGCCCAGTCCCCGAAGAAGAGGAGGATTCCGGACATGACGAGAAAGATCGAAACCACCACCGTCACAAGGACGGCCAGTGTTCGGGTGAGGAAGTAGGATCGTGTTTCCCGGACCTGGTAGGCGCGATTCAACAGAGCAATCATGCTGTTGAACGCGGTGGAGGCGATCCAGAGCGCAAGCAGGAGACTGAAGGTCAGCACGCCGTGTCGGCGGGTCGCCACGACGCCTTCCAGGATTCCCTTGACCAGCTGATGCGTTTCCGTGGGAAGAAAGTGAGAGAAGTCCGAGAGCATCAGCTGGAGCAGGTCCGGAATATATGGAATGAAGCCGATCAGCGCACTCAGAAAAATGAGGAAGGGAAAGGAGGCCAGGAGGAAATAGAAGCTCAGCTGGGCGGCCATCCCCCAGCAGTCGTCTTCATTGATTTCCCGCCAGAGGCGCGACCAGAATTCCCGACGGCGAAGGAAGTGGAAGGCGAGAAAGTCGACCGTCATCTAGCGCTCGTCGGGACACCTCGCTGAACCCTGTTCTGGTAAGCCTTGCGGACATGCCGATAATTCTCGAAGCACCTCTGGCACCGAAACAGATGATCGATCGTTTCGATGACTTCAAGATCCGACAATTGTCGCTTGACCAGAGAATGGAGCTTCACCCGGGGCACGTGTTCCCGCCGTCCGTCCCGCTGCGGGAACATCACCGTGAACATGAGTCTGCGAACAACCGGAGAGTCCATCAGTGGCCAAATGATACCAAAACCGGAAGCGCCAAAGGAAGTTGGACGACTGCGACCCTGTCGGCAGACGCGGCCCGACGGGCTGATTCCACACCGGCGAAACGGCGCTTCCGAGGGCGCCCGGAACCGGGGAGCAGATCCGAAATGGTGGACAATCGCTTCGAAGCGACGTCCGGGTTCTGCTGGGACAACGGCGCGGTCGCTGTGCTATATTCCGCGGGAGTGAAAGACCTCTCCGATCGGGAAACTGTCGCTCGTCGAATTCAAGCGCTTCGGACCGAGATCGATCACCACAACTACCGTTATTACGTTCTCGACGATCCCGAGATCTCAGACACGGACTATGACCGCCTTTTCCGGGAATTGAAGGACCTGGAAGAACGCTTCCCCGAGTTCCGCGATCCCGATTCTCCGACTCAGCGCGTCGGAGTGGAACCGGTTGAGGGTTTCGGCAAGGTGGAGCATCGGGCGCCCATGCTGAGCCTGGGCAATGCCTTCGACGACGAGGAGCTCCGCGCCTTCCATAAGCGCGTCGGAGCCCTTCTCAAAACAGAGGCCGTCGAGTACGTCACGGAGTTCAAGATCGACGGCCTGGCGGTTGCGCTGACCTACGAGCAGGGGCGACTGGTCCGCGGGGCAACACGTGGCAACGGACGGATCGGGGAGGATGTCACGTCGAACCTGAGGACGATCCGGGCCATTCCTCTCCGCATGCAGAGCGACGATTCACCGCGTTTGATCGAGGTTCGCGGCGAAGTCTACTTCCCAATTTCGGCCTTCGAGCGACTCAATGAAGAACGGATCGCGACGGGCGAGAACCCATTCGCCAATCCCAGGAATGCCGCCGCAGGCACGGTCCGCCAGCTTGATCCGCGAGTGACGGCCTCGCGGTCCCTGTCGTTCTTCGCCTATGCCATCGGCCACATCGAGAACGGGCCCGCAATTTCGAGCCAGCTCGAGGCTTTGCAGCAGCTTCAGCATTGGGGATTCCCGGCGACCCGGCACTTCGAGCTCCATGAGAGCATCGATTCGGTCCTCGCTTACTGTCGGAGCTGGCAGGAGCAGCGCGGTTCCCTCGACTATGAAATCGACGGCATCGTCGTCAAGGTCAACCGTTTCGATCAGCAGCTGGAACTAGGTACCGTCAGCCGCGAGCCCCGCTGGGCGATTGCCTACAAGTTCCCGAGCCAGACCGCCACGACCCGCCTTGTGCAGATCGGGATCAACATCGGCAGGACCGGCACGCTGAATCCCTACGCCATCCTGGAGCCGGTGGAGGTGGGCGGGGTAACAATCCGCAATGCCACCCTGCACAACGAGGACGACATCCGACGCAAGGACATTCGGGAAGGGGACACGGTCATCGTCAAGCGAGCAGGCGAGGTGATCCCCCAGGTCGTCGGTCCGATCGTGGAGCGTCGAACGGGTGACGAGCGCCCCTTTTCCTACCCGACCCACTGCCCCGAATGCGGCGCGCCCGTCGTGCGGGAGGAGGGCGGAGCAATGGCGTACTGCAGCAACCGGCAGTGTCCTGCACAGCGACTCGAATCCCTCAAGCACTTCGTCAGCCGCGGCGCCATGGATATCCGCGGACTCGGCCCCCAGACTCTGGAGAAGCTGGTCGAGATGAACCTGATCTCGAGTGCTGCCGACCTGTACGACCTGACTCGCGAACAGATCCTCGAACTGCCTGGATTCAAGGACACCTCCGCCGACAATTTGCTGCGCAGCCTCGAGGAAAGCAAACACCAGCCTTTCGATCGGGTCCTGGTGGCGCTAGGTGTCCGACACGTGGGTGAAAGCGTGGCGCGGCTGGTTGCCGGCCATTTCATCAATGTCGATCGGCTCAGGGAGGCATCCGAAGAGGAGATTGCCGAAGTTCCGGGGGTCGGCCCGGAGATCGCCGGCAGTCTCTCGGGCTTCTTCAGAGTGGAGGAAAACCTCGCTCTGGTCGAGCGATTGCGTCGGGCCGGGCTTTGCTTCGAGCTGCAGGAGCCGGCAGAACAGGGCCCTCGGCCATTTGCAGGCCGGAGCTTCGTCATCACCGGGACGCTTCCGACCCTGAGTCGCGACGAGGCCAGGAAATTCATCGAAGACCGGGGCGGCACCGTCCGCTCGAGTGTCTCGTCCAACACCGACTATGTGGTGGCAGGGGAGAGTCCGGGCTCCAAGCTCGACCGGGCCAAAGGGCTCGGAGTCGCTGTTTTGACCGAGGACGAGCTTCAGAAGCTCGCAGGAGAAGCATAGATGGCGATGAAAGACCGCCTGAAAACGGATTCCCGGGCGCTGGTCTTCCTCGCCATTGCATCTGCAAAAGAGGCGTACCGGGAAACCGTACATGACCGGCTGGCAGCGGACCTGGGCCCTTTGGGAATGCGCAGTCCGATCTACCGCTTCAGCGACTTCAGCACCTACTACGATCGAGAACTGGGCGGGGCAACGTGGAAATATTTCGTGACGCTGTCGGGACAGCGACCGGCGGAAGGTATCGTCGAGGTCAAGCTGGCAACCGA
Source organism: uncultured Acidobacteriota bacterium (assembly GCA_963823995.1). GTDB lineage: Bacteria > Acidobacteriota > UBA6911 > RPQK01 > JAPXNP01 > JARRKC01. The sequence goes on along the minus strand of CAWGNQ010000004.1, from coordinate 596,417 downwards.
AAAGATCCAGGCAGAATTCGCACGGCCCTCTCCCGAAGGACCGCAACGAACGGTCAATCTCGATCCCGGCTATGTCAACGGCTGGCAGGTGACACTGACGACGGTCAAGAACCAGGCGCACCGGATCTGCCTCGGACGCGGCGTCTTCATCGAGGTCGAACTCCTCTATCGCCATGGTGCATTCCATCCTCTCCCCTGGACCTATCCGGACTATCGCACCGAGCCGGCCCTCCGCTTTCTCCACCAGGCAAGGTCGGAATACCTGTCGGCTGGAGACCGATCTGATGACCGCCGGAAACAATTGGATGACTGGGACGTATAGAACCTATACGAGCCAGAGCCCCGGTAACTCGACCGACCGACTCCGAACGGTGCGGGAAAACGGGCTCATCTTGACCGCTCGAGTGATGCTGACGTCCGAGAGCTGTCCCAGGGAGTAAAGCATGCGACTTCGAAACAAGCTGTTCCTGGTCTTCTTTCTCCTGGCTGTCGTTCCTCTGGCCGGCCTCTCCGTCTATTCCTTCTATTCCTCCGAGCGCGCCTATTGTCAGGCCGTTCTCGAGGAGGCCAACCGGTTGGCGGAGTCGATGGGATCCCGAGTGCACCGGGTGCAGATCGAGCTCGATCGCCGACTCCGATCGATAGGGCCGGATCCTTTCTATGCCCTGCTCTCCGAGGATCCGAAACACCCCAAGGCAGATGCCTACGGTCGGCTTCTCCAGCATCTCGGGACCGCCGCCGACATGATCGAGGCAATCGAGGTGGAGCCTCCGACCGCCCCCCAGCCGGCTTCTGCCGCGGCGACAGCGCCCAGACCGCCGAGCCCTCCACCGACCCATTCGATCATGCCCGCCCAACTCTTCATCAAGATGCCCGGTCCGCCGCCGGCACCGGCCACTACCGGAGGCGAAGCCGGTGAATCTTCAGCAGTCATCCAGGTCCCCGACCTGGGAAGCTTGATGGTGCACTCCGTCGAAGGATCTCCCGGCCTCGAATCGAGGGACAGGAAAGGCGACAGAACGCGTAGCGAAGTCCATCTTCGATGGATCGAAGAGAAGGCGCGGCGGATTCAGCAAGACGCCCTCAAACAGATCGCCGTCGCACAGGAACTCAGCACCCGGCCGGAAGCTTTGCTGGATCAAATGACGGCAGGGTCCGTCGACGCCTTCATGAAGCGCACCAGAAAGGAAGGTGGAGAGCGTGTGGAATGCCTCGATCTAACTTCTCGTCTCGACCTTCCGAACGAAGGTGAAACCAGGATCGTTACCCAGCTGAACGCCAAGGCCATCCTGGGTTCCGCCCTTTCGCGGGTGCCCCGGGACAAGGGCGAAATCGCCTTTGCCATTGATCCCTCCGGGAACCTGTACACGCTCGACCCGGCGTCCTACGAGACCCTGGAGTCGCTCGGCATCGACTGGTCCACCTACCCCGATTCCGGCAAACCTCCCGAGGACTGGATCGTGGCTTCGAAGCGTGACCTTGGGAGCTCCGTGCTCTTCGGCATTGCCAAACCGATCGGAGACGGTCTGCGGGAAATCCGTCGAGCCGCCGCCTACAACCTCGCCATCGGACTTGGGCTCGTCTGCATTGCCCTGATCGGCATCATTCCTCTCTCACGCCGGCTGACCCGCGATGTGACGGCGTTGACCGACGGAGTCGAGCAGTTGGCGCAGGGGCGACTGCAGACACGAGTGCCCGTGGGCTCCTCCGATGAGCTCGGGCGGCTGAGTCGCGCTTTCAACCGGATGGCCGGACAACTGGCCGAGAACCAGACCCGTCTCGTCGAGCAGGAGCGTATCCATAAGGAACTCGAGATGTGCCGGAAGATCCAGAAGGAGATGCTGCCCCGCAAGCCCTTGCGGTTCCCCTTCGGTGAGGTGAGCGGCGTATCGATTCCGGCCCGGGAAGTGGGCGGCGATTTCTTCAACTATTTTTCGCTGCCCGACGGTCGGGTGGCTCTGCTGATCGGTGACGTCTCAGGAAAGGGAGTCGCGGCCGCGCTCCTGATGGCCAACGTGCAGGCCACTTTGCGTGCAAGGCTGACCGTGGGAGAAGATCTGGCAACCCTGTTCTCCGCGCTGGATGGCGAAATTGCGGAGACGACCCCGCCGGAGACCTATTTCACCCTCTTCGTAGGAGTCCTCGATGCGTCCGCCCGCAAGCTTCGCTGGGTCAATGCGGGACACAATACGCAATACCTGCTGAGAAGTGACGGGAGCCTGGAGCAGTTGGCCTCCTCCGGACGGCCCATCGGCCTGTTACCTGGAAGCCGGTACGGGGAGGCGGAGTTGGATCTCGAACATGGAGACTCGATCTTCCTGTACACGGATGGGCTCGTCGAGGCCGAGGATACAGAAGGGAACGAGTTCGGGAACGCACGGCTGGAGACCATCCTGACTCAGGAGCGATCCTCCCAGTCGGATCTGCTGCTGAGCCGGGTCGAGGAGGCCGTCCGAGTCCATCGAGGCACCAGGGACAACCACGACGATGCTACGATGCTCGTCTTCAAGACCGAAACCTGGGAAATGTAAGATTTGCGACCTTGATCTCGGATGACGTGCCCGCAACACGAAATCGGCCGCCTACGACCGTTTCCCCTCCGGTACGTAGTGGTGCAGGACCAGATCACCGGACCGGCAGTCGAGCTGACGAGCGACGATATCGCACTTGACTTTGAGGAGGAAGAAAACCTCTCTCGGACCCCCGATCAGAGATTCAAGATTGCCCTGGCCTTTGGCCAGCACCAGATCCGCACATTCGAACGCTTCACGGAACTCGCTGCTGCAGTCGTCCAGCAGGATCCCGGGCGCATCGGAACCGGTATCGATGACGGTGACGAGGTCCTGGATGCCCACGGCTTCGGCGTCCTCCATGGTGGCATCGTTGAGTACGGGTTTGCCTCGCACCGCCATGGTCACTCGTTCTCTCGGAAGATACTCGAGAACCAGTTTGTCGAAAGCGATTTCGCCGGCGTTGTCGGCAATGTAGAGCAGGTTCGCGGCCCGCTCGACCGCGCGCCTGAAACCGGCCACATCTCCTTCCAGCGGCACTTCGAGGCAGTGTTTGATTTCCTGCTCGGCTTCCCGGGTCGTCAACTGCCGGCTGATACCGAAGTCGATCACATTGCCGGCCGCAGCCAGGCTCAGGGCCGCCCTGAACGGATCGCGGGATTCCCGGACGCGGCGGCGAGCTTCCGGCAGAGCATTGAGGGCCATCCGGTTGAATTCGGCCTTGGCAGTTTCCCAGGGGTCCTCATCCGTCAGTAACGGCCGCACGAGCGAGTGCAGCCGCTGAGCCACCGCGGGGGAGGAGGGACTCCAGTCCAGTTCGCTCAGGGACTTGAGGAACCTTCGCGCCAGACGTTCTTGTTCGTCAGGATCGTCTGTTACGGAGCGAGCCAGGTCGACGGCTTGACGGGTGAAGCAGGGCAGGCAATCCAGTAGAGTCGTCATACCGCCCGATCTTAGCAGGAAAATGGGTCAGTCTCTCTCCAAAAGGCATACATTTTGACGGTCTCAGATTTGCCCGCAGGGTTACAGAGGCTGGGACGTAGAGGACCCTGGAAATGGAGACCCGGACAGCAATGGTGGAGGTCTCCTACGTCCCATCGTTCCCATTGGTCCTGGGGCCGTCCCAATCAGGCCGGCCGCCGGTGTCGTCTCCCCACCACCAACAGCGTGAGACCACCGAAGAGGCTCCCGAACACCAAGGTGAAAGCGATCCAGAAGGTCAATTGCGGGACGACGCCCAAGACCAGCCACTGGGTGAACCAGCCGGTGAACGGAAAGCCCGGGGATACGGCCGAGTAGTGCGTATCCCAGCCCAGCGCAAAAGCCAGAAAGTAGATTACGACCAAAGGAATCCGGACCGCAAAACCATACGCGAGGAGCAGTGCGAAGAGATCGGTCGAACCCAGACGCGTCACGACAATCGAGATGATCGCAATCGCGCCGATGATCACGATGGAAAGGACCTCGTTTCCAGCAACCATCTCGGCCAGAACCGCACCGACCAACAGAACGAGCAGGGCCAAACCCGAGAAGCCCAGGATTCGGCCCGCACTGCCGCCGCGGCCCACCTGCGCCAGCCTCCAGCCAAAGTAGATCCCGAAAACCGGAACCAGCCAGACGATGCCGACCAGTGCGAAGCCGCCTCCCGCGGCTCGGCCGAAGTAAAGCGGGCTCCACTGGTTCAACTCCCCAGCAAGACGAACCAATTCAACGACCAGCGTGATCGCGGCAGGCCATAGAATCAGACGCCCCATACCGGATGTCCTCTCAATCATGGGTTCGTTTCCTTCCTCTTGTTCGCAACGGCTCACCCGGCCGACGCGAGGTTCCCAGAATACAAGGCCGTTTCTCGAGCGCGAGGATGCTGGACTGATGAACTGGACATTCAGACGGCTTGAAAAGGATATTTACCAGAACGGACACTCAGGAATCCAGCCGAGACCGGCGTGGACCCCAGATTTTCGAGAATCGGGATGCCAGGCGTGTTCCCGCTCCGCGGCGGCTTACCCGGGCACCCGGTCCTATTCGAGTTTCAACAGCCTGCGCACGTCGGTGGCCGGGCGACGAAAGCAGAAGTGACCGCAGGAGTGCTCGTCCTCACCACATTCGTCGCAGCTCTTGCAGACGGGGTTCTCCTCTGAATCCTCCGGGGCCAGTTCGGCCCGCAGCAGCCCGAAGACGATGCAGATCACGACAAGGCCCAGAATTACGACGACATGAAAGCCCATGCGACTAGGCCGCTCCACTGAAAAGGCCGGCAAATCCCATGAAGGCCATCGACAGGATGCCCGCGATCAGGAAGCTCAGCGCTGCTCCCTGCAGGATGTCCGGCACGTCGGACAGTTCGCTTTCCTCCCGCACTCCGGCCATCAGGACAAGCGCAAGGGTCAGCCCGACGCCCGCGCCCAGCGCGAAGAAGATGCCTTCCCAGAAACCGTAGTCCCGGTTGGTCTGGAACAGGGCAAGCGCGAGGATCGCACAGTTCGTGGTGATCAGCGGCAAAAAGAGCCCCAGCGCCTTGAACAGGGCCGGGCTCAGCTTCTTGATCGCCATCTCGACGAATTGCACGGCGCTGGCAATGACCACGATGAAGGTGATCAGGCGAAGATAGGGAGCATACGGCAGTACGAAGGTGTTCAGGAACCAGGCGCAGACCGAGGTGATCAGCATGACGAAGATGTTGGCCAGACCAAGTCGGAAGGCCGTATCGATCTTCTTGCTGACTCCGAAGAAGGGACAAAGGCCCAGAAAGTAGGAGAGCGTGAAGTTGTTGATGACGGCCGCGGAGACGAAGATCCAGAAGAAGTTGCCCATTATGCGGCCTCCTTTTCCATCTGCATGGTAGCCTTCCGTTGACGGCTCTTCTTGAGCTGCGCGAAGATCATCAACAGGACCCCCATCGCCAGAAATCCTCCGGGAGGCAGGATCATGATGACCCAGGGCTCGAACGAACTCCCAAACAGAGGGGCTCCGAAGAGCGAACCGGATCCGAGGATTTCGCGGATGCTGCCCAGAATCAACAGGGCCAGCGTGAATCCGACCGACATGCCGACCGCATCGCCGACGGCGTTGAAGACGGTGTTCCGGGATGCAAAGGCCTCTTGGCGGCCCAGGATGATGCAGTTGACCACGATCAGCGCGATGAAGGCCCCGAGTTCCTTGTGGACCGTGGGGGCCATCGCCTGCAGAGTGAAGTCGGCCACGGTAACGAAAGTAGCGATAATGATGATGAACGTCGTGATGCGAATCTGCTTCGGGATGACGTTGCGGAGCAGCGAGACGAGCAGGCTGGAGCCGACCAGCACGAACATGACCGCGACGCCCATCGCGACTCCGTTGATGGCTGAATTCGTCACGGCCAGCGCGGGGCAGAGCCCCAGCATCTGAACGAAGATCGGGTTCTCCCGCCAGAATCCTTTGAGTGTTTCCTGAGTCAGCTTTTCTCGATCCGTCATTGCGGATTTCCCTCACTTCCCCGAGCACTGTTCAACACCGGAAGAAACCGCGCGTTCTCTTTTTGAATGATGCTGACGACGGCCTTCGAGGAGATCGTCGCACCGCTGATCGAATCGACCTCGTTGTCAGCGCTCTTGGTGCCATGTTTGACAGCGACGACCTTCGGTTCGACCGACAGATCCTGAAAGTTCGCGTGGAATGTCTGGTCTTTCACGATCTTGTCGCCCAGGCCGGGAGTCTCCCGGCTTTCCAGAATCTCGAGCCCGATGATCTTCCTCTCGTGAGGGTCGTAGCCGTAAATCAGTGAGATCGTGTCCTGAAAACCGGCGCCCTCGCCCGGGATGGCATAACCGATCAGCTTTCCGCTCGAATCGTAGGCACCATAAACGACGTTGTCGGGTTGACTCGCTCCGGGTTGCCCCTCTTCCGGAACGAGTTTGCCGTCCTGGACGAGGAATGCCTTACGGGTGGTCGATCCGGGTACTACTCGGTAGATGGCGGCTTCGAGGGCCCTTGCCTGGTTGCGCAGTATGATCGGCTGGGTCGCCAGATACGCGGTGACCAGAATCAGGCCGGAAACGAAGCCGGCAATTCCCAGTGTCGCTATCAATCGTATCGGTCCGGCTCTCTTGACTGAGGACATCTCCTTGGCTCTCCTCCTGCCTGGGGCAGGCTCAACGTGCACACTTTAGCCGTACCCGGCTACTGGGCTTTCGCTTCGAACCATTTCCTGCGTGCCCCACCGAATTGTCTCGGCTGGGTGTACTGGTTGATGTAGGGCGTGACCGCGTTCATGAGAAGAATGGCATACATCACACCTTCCGGCAGGCCCCCGAAGAGACGGATGAGAACGACCAGAACACCGACACCGAGTCCGAAGACCCAGGAACCCCGCGTCGTGGTCGGCGTGGAGACCGGGTCGGTCACCATGAAGACCGCGGCGAACAGCAATCCGCCCGAAAACAGCATGAACAGAGGGCTTGGGTACTTCTCTGGGTTCAATAGGTAGAAGATGCCGCTGAAGACAGCCACCGACAGAAGCGTACTGACCGGAAGCCTCCAGTCGAAGATCCGTCGAAACCCGAGCCAGAGACCGCACAGGATCAGGATGAGTGCACTCGTCTCCCCGATCGAGCCTCCGACCTGTCCGATGAACAGCTGTGCCACGCGCGTAAATTCATTCGAGAACTTGAACAGCCCCAGTGGCGTTGCCGCAGAGACGGTATCCGCGCCCGCCTGCATCAGGGGGATGGAGAAAAGGCGATCCGAAATCGAAAGGACGCCCTGGGACGGCGCCGCCCAGGTGGTGATGGCGGTGGGAAACGAGGCCTGCAGAAAGGCTCGTCCGACCAATGCCGGATTGAATACGTTCTGTCCCAGCCCCCCCCAGATCAACTTGCCCAGACTGATTGCGACCACACCTCCAAGAAACGCCATCCAGAGTGGAAATGCCGGAGGCAGGATCAAGCCGAGCAGCACACCGGTCAGAAGCGCACTGTAGTCGTGCAGTGGGCTTTCCTTCTTCGACGAGCGGCTGAAGATCCATTCAGTCCCCACGGCTCCAATCGTCGCGGCCGCGACGACCAATAGCACACCGAATCCGAAAATCCAGCAGGCGGCAAGCATGATCGGAACCGTTGCCAGCAGCACCTCGGCCATGATCTTCGGAGTGGTCGAGTCCGCGTGCAGGAACGGAGATGTAGAGAGAGTCAGATCCGGCTTTCGAGGGGTACTACTCATTTTTTCTGCGCCTCACGAACCATCGCCTTGCCCATTCGGATCCACTGCACGAGAGGAATGTTGGAGGGACATGTGAACGAGCAGGACGCGCACTCGAAGCAGTCCAGCACGTGGTAGTCCTTCAGCTGATCGACCTTCTCGAACTTGGCCAGATGAGCCAGCCGGGTCGGGTTGAGGAACATGGGACACGCCTCGAGACATCGCCCGCAACGGATGCATGAATATTCCTGAACCCTCTGCTGAAAAACGTCGGTGAGGGCCAGGATTCCCGATGTCCCTTTCATGACCGGCACATCGAGGGTCTTCTGCGGCATTCCCATCATCGGGCCGCCCATGATCACCTGGCGCGTCTCCGGACTCAGTCCGCCACAAAAGTCGACGATGGTCGAAACGGGCGTACCGAGAGGAACCAACAGGTTGCGGGGATGGGGGATACCGGGACCGGTCACCGTCACGACTCGTTCGATCAAGGGAATGCCCTTGTCGAACCAGTCCGCAAGCGCGGCAGTGGTCCCCACGTTATTGGTCAGGATCTCGATATCGAGGGGGATCCCGCCGCTCGGGACCTCACGCTTCAGAATGGCGTCGATCAGCATTTTCTCGGCGCCCTGTGGATACTTCACTTGAACGACAACGACCTCGATCTTCTCCGAAGACGAGACGGCGCGTAGAGCCTGTGCCGCGTCGGGCTTGTTGGCCTCGATCCCGATGTAGGCACGCTTGGCGCCCAGATTTCGCATCATGATCTCGGCACCGCGAATCACGGCTTCGGCCCGTTCGACCATCAGACGATGATCGCAGGTCAAGTAAGGCTCGCATTCGCAGCCGTTGATGACGATGAACTCGATCCGCTTCTTTTCGGGTAGCGACAGTTTGACATGACTGGGAAAGGCGGCACCGCCCAAACCGACCAGACCTGCCATTTGAACCAGCTTCACGAGTTCCTTGTTGCTCACATCGTCAGGCCGGGGAACTTCGTGTGGCTGAGGCTTCTGACTCGAAAAAGGGTTGGCCTCGATGACGATTGCAGGCATCATCTTGCCGTTGGGATGGAGCCTCGGCTCGACGGCGACCACCGTGCCGGTCACCGGGGCATGGAGGGAAGTCGAAACGAAGGCCCCCGGCTCAGCGATTTGTTCACCTCGGACGACCTTCTGACCGGCCTTGACGATCGCCACCGAAGGAGCGCCGATGTGTTGCGACAATGGCAGCACGTATTCCCGAACGAACGGGACGCGCTCGATCGGCCGGTGGTCGGTCGCTTCCTTGTTCTCGACGGGATGAACGCCGTGCCGAAAGGTCCGGGTGACCGGCTCATTGAAAGCTGCTGTACTCATTCTCACTCACCTGTCTCAGAGTCCCGCGAATCGAAGCCGGCCAGCACGAGCAGCCGCTCGCGCAACTGCTCCGCCAGCCGCTGGTCGGATTCCCGGCGAACCTGTTCGATTTCGCTCTCGTAGGTCTGCTTCATGCTCTCGAACTTTTCCTGGTTTTCGGTCTCGGCATTCTGACGGACTTCCTCGCGGATGCGCTCCACAAATGGGCTGGCAATGCCCGACATCTCCCGAAGCGTGTTCCATACCTCGAGGCGCCTTCGGGTGAATTCCGCCAGCCGCCGATCGATCTTCCAGGTCTTCCCTGCTGGATCGGACATGACGGGAGCCAACTCCTGTCGTTCGTCTTCTCCCATCCGAAGATAGTCTTTCCAGGACGCCGTCCGGTCCTCATCCGACACGGTCTTGAACAGCGCCGAAAACCGCTCCTCTCCGAACGCCCACTGAACCGGGTCGCTGCCCCCCCACTCCTCTTCGAGTCCCGGATTGCCTTCCAGCGAAAGCCGCAGGCCAAAGACCCCTTCCTCTCGAGGATCATAGGTCAGCAGGGGCTGCACGCGGCCTTGCACGGCGAGTCTGGCACGCTCCAGCGTATCGACTGGCTCAAAGCCCTGTTCCTGGGGAATCGGTACGTGGATGTGCACGAGCGCGGGGCCCGGATATGCAAGTGCCCGTTCCAGACCATCCGACAGATGACGCGCGTAGGCGAGCGAGCCGCTCAACACGAAAGAGCGGCCGAGCCCGAGTCCGAACAGACTCGGTTCGGGATTTCCCAGGGCCAGAGCGCGGGAATCCAGGAGGATCAGCTTCACCGGCAGATCGCCCGTCATGAGACGCGTGAGGGCGCCCAGCCCTTGTCGAGTCAGGGCGCTTTCGTCGGCCAGCAACAGCAGGGGAGGACATGACGCACGTTCCTCCGCGCCGAGCCCGCTCCAGGTCAGTTCTTCGAGCTCCGCCAGCCGCCCGGGCAGGTCCGAAGGATGCTCGAGAAGGAAGCGCGCCTTGCGTACCTGTCTGACCCGCTCTACGTGCTTGAGCGCCAGCGCCTCCGCCAGGCCGATGGCGAGTCCGGCCCCTTCCGGGGACGGCTCGACGACCAGCGGAGCATGGTAGGGATGATTGGGGAAACGTCCCGCCCATCGAGCGATTCGGTGGCTCATCACGACCACACCAAACCGGGAGCGCCCCAAGCGGTTCATGCCTTCCGAGAGACTCCAGGCCTCGTGCTGAAGATCGTGAGCGACCTGGGCAAGACGCAGAGTCTTGACGGGATCCAGCCAGGCCGATTCCCCGAGCTTCGAGAGCCGTTCGCTGAGGTCACCGAGGCTGACGCGGTGGCGCGGCAGCGTCTCGAGGGCATCCTGGATGGATCGGGAGTCGGCTTCGGTGAGGCTTTTGGCCAGAAGCTCCTGGACCCTTGCGTTGAGCTGACCGCTCAGGTCGGCGGCCGTCGCGGCCTCGTCGGCGAGCCGTCGCTGGAACTGAGCCTCGACCAGGGCGGTCACCATCCGGCAGGCCAGTCTTTCACCGGAGCCCGGCTCTCCAAAGCTCCCCACGGCTTGAACCTGGGAGCTGTGTCGGCTCAGCATGCGGGCAGCCAGCCTTCCCAGATCGAGATTCGATTCCGCCTTCTCGATGGCGGCTCCCGGCGTGTCCGGAAGCTGTTCCCAGACCTTCCAGCCCAACTGGGCATCCTCCCGCACCGTCCCGGCTCGATCATAGGCGAGCAGGGCATCTTCCGGACAACTGCTGATGCAAAGCCGGCAACCCTGGCAGGCGTCGGGATTGAAGGCCAGCAGTAAGAGCCGGCCGCTTCCCTTGGACTCCGTTTCGGGCTTCCCGAAGAACGTCTCGCACAGAACCGGACTCAACCTCGTGGCCACTTCCACGGTCGATCTGAAACGCGCATCGTACTGGGGCCGTTCCTCCTCCGACACCGACATCTTGTCTACGACGCTCTGATAGGCTTCTTCGAGAATCTCCGAGGTCAAGACCCTGGCCCCCTTCTGCTGAACGAGCGCGGCAGCCCGAGCAGCCAGGGGACGATGGGCCCGCTTCATGGCCGCCGCGATTTTGCCGTCGCCCCCAGCCGCATCGGCCGATGCGTCCAGGTACTCCTGGAGCCCGATCAGAGACGCTCCGATGGCAGAGTCGGGACAGACCGGCCAGCAATGACCACATCCGGTGCACTTCTCGGCTTCGAGTACGGGCATGGAAGGCAAAGCCGTCCCGCGCGGGCGAGCCAGTGCGGCGGAGTAGGAGGGCACGGCACCCACCGTCACGAGAGGATCCGGAAAGTTCTCACTGATCCCACCACGCTTGGGCTGCATGACTTCGCCCCAAAACCGGGAGAGATTGGCGTAGCCGGCTTCAGCTTCGCCGGAGCGTCTGACCAGTTGCGGCACCTCTTCAAGGTCGACCGCCGGTTCGTCGAGTGCTTTCCAGTCGATCTCAATGGCGGGAACATCCCCTCCGGTCAACAGGGCTCCAGCACCGGCCACGAGCTCTTCAAACCCGCGCTCGACGCGGTACAGCTTGAGGTTGAGTCGCCGCACCTCGGAACGCCAGAACTCGGGCATCAAAGCCCACAGCTCCTGCGCCGTTCGATCGCTTTCGATGACGACGGCCTGTCCCGACTTGAGATCCGCCAGCGGATTGTAGATGAGGTCGAGACCGTAGCGCCCCAAAAGGAGTACATCGACGCTCGTACCCGATTCCGCAATCGGAGCCTCTGCCGGCCCCGAGGAGACGCGCACGGACAGGATCCCGGGTTCGGGGAACCATCCGCAGCCACGAACCTTCGAACCGGTCGTGTTGCAGACACCGGCCAGCTTCCGCATCACCTCGGCCGGGTCCAGATCCGAGCTTCCCACCCACTGCACGGTCCGAAGCTGGGGCGACGAGAGCTTCTCGGAGGCTGCCCGCGTCAGGGTGCTCCGACTCAGATCGGGATAATCACTGGCGACGGACTTCACGAGCCCTTCGCGTTTCGGAAAATCACCCATGCGGGAAGATCCGGAGACGATGCCCAGCCAGACACGAGAACGGGGCTTCTTCTCTTTGAGCTCTGCGGCCAACTCGATCACCTCCCCCACATTCAGGGGCTGGCCATGCAGGCCGAAGCTCGCCGAGATCCAGTTCGCATCCGTCCCGGGAACGGCCCGCCGAACCTCCCGCGTGAGCGTCCCCTCGTCCGCGAGTCCCCCCGCGGCGCACTCCAGGACGGCGATTCCTCGTTTCCGTGAGAGCGCTTCACGCAGCAGGGCGGTCGGAAACGGTCGCAGCCAGGTCAAGCCGAGCACGCCGAGCGACCACTTCTTGTCATGCCGCAGATACCGTGCTGCGGCTCGGACGGTCTCAAAGGCACTGCCCTGTGTCACGATGACGATATCGGACTCGGCCACTCCGTCCTGTTCGATCAGCGAGAGCGGTCGGCCCGTCAGCTTGCCCAGACGAGCCATGCCGTCCTGCAGCAGAGCTGTGAGATGGCCGGCGAAGAACGCCTGACTGCCCACGGCAGCACTGACCGCATCGTTCGTACCCTGGAGCGAGCCAAAGGAGACGGGGCGATCCGGATCGAACCAGGCGGGGACCATCGGACGGGTCCCACCAAACAGCAGCAATTGAGCCGGACTGGGGGAAGGAAACTCACCGTCCGAAGCACCTACGCATTCGCGAATCGCATCGATCGAGGGGAAGGCCGCCGTCTCACAGACACGCCGGTCGAAGGCAACGATGCCCGGGATCAGACTCTGCTCGGCGAGCCAGCGAGCCAGAATCGTCACATCGATCGCCTGCTGGACCGAGACCGGCATGACCTGAAACAGACCCAGGTCGCTGGCCCCATGGTATCCCGCATGACTGCTTCCGGCTCCGAAGCCTTCGCGAAAGGCGGCGTGAATGACCAGCGGCACGTGTCGTTGGGCGAGCGATTGAAGCTGAGCGTAGCCTTCCGAGAGATGATCGCCGGGAAGAAAGACCGACGACCTCAGGCCGCTCATCGCCATGCCGGCACCGGAAGCGATCCCTTCGGCCACACTGGGCAGTTCGACACTGACCACCTGACGGCCGAAGGCGTTGACCGCCGAGAATCCGTTACCCTGCACCTGGAATCCCGGAGACTCGTCTCCGGCGCAGTAGGCGACCATGTCGCAGATCATGGCCTCGGCCAGCGCAACCGCCTCCTGGACCTCCCACAACTCAGTCTTTGCCGGTTTCTGTCCCGACTCGGCCGAGGCGCCACTCAACAATTTTCGCAAACGCTCGAAGCGGAGTTTCGAAATTAGGTTAGGCACGGATTCGCTCCCTACTGATTTGAGCCAGGGGCTCGGAGAACTGCTCTCCCTCGAGCCAGACGATCGCGCCCGTCGGGCATCTCCAGGTCGATCGCTGTGTGGGTTGTTCGTCCCGATCGTAGTGAATGACGGGTAGACCATCGACGATGTCGATCACGCCTGATGGCGCGTCGGCTGCACAGCGACCACAGGCGTCGCAGGCCACTGCACAGCGGGACCTGGCCGCCTCGCCCGTCAGGGGTGAACTGCACTGCACGAACAGTTTCTGGGACAGGGGCACGATGGTGAACAGATCCAGCGGACACACGTCCACACAGTCACCACAGGCCGTACAGAGATTCACATCGACCTGGGGGAGCCCTTCCCAGTTCATGGAGATCGCATCGAACGTGCAGACCCGCTCGCAGTCGCCGAGACCGAGGCAACCCCACGTGCAGGCGCGGCCTCCACCGTCCACCAGCACGGCCGCCCGACACGAAGAGATGCCACGGTAATCGGCCAGATCGGCCACCAGGCCTTCTCCGCCTGCACACTTGAGGCGTGCCACGCGCTGCTCGTCGCCGCCGACGTCGACGCCGAGGAACTGGGCGATCTGGACCAGACTCTCCTCTGTGCTCACCGTGCATTTGCCCGGCGAGGTCTCGCCCTTGACGAGTTTGGTCGCAAAGGCCTGGCAGCCCGGCTCGCCACAGGCTCCGCAGTTATTGCCTGGCAGCATGCCTTCGACCTCTTCCTGGCGTGGGTCTTCCTCCACCCTCAGGACGTGGTCGGCCGTGGCCAGGATACTGGCAAAAATGACGCCCAGGCCCGTCATGATGACTGCTGCAATTACGATGGGTCCGAAATCCACGATTTATCGTCTCCTCACTCTTCTATCGAAAAGCCTTGCTTCTCTCGACAACATTCGGGGTCGCCGTGGTGTCCCCGAATCGCGGCGATCCGGGATGGATACACCTGGCGGGACACGCCTCAGCCGCCTTGACGAGCTCCGCGAAGGTCCCCGCGGAATCGTCCGAAATGAAAGCCTGCCGGTCCGCGTTGTAGCTGAACATCCGGGGATTGAGGTTGATACATTCGTTACAGCTCGTGCAGAGGAACGAATCGATGTACGCCTCATCGGCGAAATCGTCTTCCGTTGCCCCGGGCTCTGCCGGAGGCTCAACCTTCTCCGGTTCCCTTTCTCCAACTTTCTCCGTCGGGGTCTCCCTTTTTTCGGCTACCTCTTCATCCCGCGACGAAGCCCGCCGGGAAGGCCGCTCCCGACTCAGCGAGTCGACATCGGAGAGGACTTCGACCAGCTTGCCGATCGCCTCTTCGGCTCCGGCTCTCCGAGCTTCTCGACGAGCCTTTTCAAGTTCGCCCAGACTCGCTTCGGAGATTTCCTTCCGAACCCGCTCGACCGCTCGGTCGACATAGGCGCTTCTGACACCGGCCAGCTCCTGAAGCGTTCTCCACGAACGCAATCGATCCCGGCAGGCACTGACGACCTCGCGGGTTACGACCGCCCTCTGCAGGCGCCCCTGGGCGTCCACAACCCAGATAAAGGGCACAACACCCAGCGCCGGCTGTGCGAAATCGCCCAGAAAGTCCTCAACCAGCTTCTGGTCTTCGCTCCAAGCTGTGGAAGGAATAACCCAGAACTGCTCGCGGAATCGAGGATCCTGTGCCAACACGTGGGCAAAAGTCAGAGCCTCGTCAACCGTAATCGAAGCATCTTGTGTGCCAAGATCCGCTACTTCGACCTTCACGAGCGCCTGCTCCGCTTCCGGATTCCCCTCGAGTGAGAAACGATCCGCCCAGGAGTCCCCGGCCCACGGATCGTACACGAAGAGTGGAAGGGCGCGGGACAGCCACGCTGTCTGACAACGGTTCCACAACCACTGCGCTCTGCCTTCCTGATCTGGGAAGGAGAGCACACAGACGGCAGGCCCCGGAATCCGGCACATCCGCTGCAAGCCGGTCATCAGGTGATCGGGCCGGGCCAGGGTCGACTGGAGGACGAACGCTTCTCTCTCTGCCAGGCCGAGGTAGCCGGGATCCGGGAGCACACCGGCCAGATTTCGGGCCGGTTCATCCCCACCCAGAAGTGACTCGTTCGTGGAGATGCAGATGTGAACCGGCCGGCCGCTTTCGATCAGCCGGTGAAACTCGGCCAGCGTTCTCTCGGAAAGGCGGCGACCCGATTCGAGCACGAGGACGCTCGGACTGAGGAGCAGCTCATCCGATTCGAGAGAATCCCAGTTCAACCCCCGGGCCGCCTCATCATGGAGCTCCGGTACGTACTCGCCGTCTGCTTCAAGGCGTGCAGTCCGAAGCGCCCGGACGATCTCCAGGGTCCTTTCAGCCAGCCCTTCGACGAGCCCGAGAGCCGTTTCGAAAGGACTGTCGCTTCGGACCAGACGGATTTCGGACGTCTTCCAGGGCACTTCGCTGCTCGATACCACGTAGAGTTCGGGGGTCTGGCTCGTTTCCCGAACGAAGTTACGCAGTGTGGCAAGCACGTTCTCGATCCGGCCCAGCCTCTCGGGCTCGAGCGTCCTGGAACCGCGCCTCGCAGACACCGTTCCCGCCAGGCGGTCCAGATCGATCCGGCCGGCTCCGGTCATGCCGAGCGTCGACGCCATCGATGCGGCCGACTGCGATTGAGGGTGAAGCGTCTCATCGGCGCGCAGAAGTGCCTCGAGACGGTTGATCAGGGCGACAGCCTCCTTCTCGAACTGTCGGATGCGGGGGCGGCGCTCTTTGCGGCTGGCCCAGCGATAAAAGTGCAGCCAGGAATCTTCGCGGAAGCCGACGAGTCTCCGGTTTCCGGCGAGGGCGGCGCGCAGGGCGTCCGCTTCCTCGAAAAACGCGCGCTTCCCTGCATCGCTCAGTTCCACGCTGGAAGAGAGGTCCGTCAGAGCCTGTTCCAGCGCCTCGGACAGCCCCTTTCCGTCCACGGAGGAGCCGGCCGACAGGTCCGCCCACTGTGCGAGATCCGGAAGGAGCTCGGAGACGACGGGAATACTCCGGCCCTCCTGTATCACCCGGCGCACGACGGAGAAGAGTGGTTCGGGTTCGCCGTCGTCAGCAAAGACGACGGGAAAGCTCCGGTGAAACGGAGCGGCGGCGGCAGATGCGGCGAGGGTCTCCAGCGGCACATCCATGAAAGGCTGGTGGCGCGGGGAAAGGCGTCCGGTCAAATGAAATTTACGCACCTCTTCGAGCATCTCCGGGGAAACAGAATGCTCCGTTCCTCCAACCGGAAGGAAGCGTACCGCCGGAGTGTCGCTCGAAGACGAGGATTCCAGCTCCGCCATCATGGAGAGATCCAGTTCCGTGGCGGAACCGGTCGAACCTCCCTCGGCCAGGTCGGCGATGGCCCGGGCCCAGGCCGCCCTCGACTCCTTCGCCGGAAGATCCAGATCGACGATCAGCAATTTCAGTTGCCGTTCCAGAATCGCCAGGCGCGCCGATCTCGAAAGCCTCGTCCAGGCAACTTCGGAGGAACCTCCACAGGAGGGAATCACGACGGTGCCCTTCTCCTTGACGAGCCGGATTGCATCGTGCGCGGGAGCAAATCGATCGTCCAACACCACTAGTAGATCGATCGCCCCGTCCGCCTCGGCCGGGCTTCCCACCACGATCGAAGCCAATGCCGCATCACGCCTCTCGAGTTTCGCTGCGGGGGTCCCGGAGGATGAAGCTACGAGCAGAGTTCCGGTTCGACGCAGCAGTTCGGCAGCCTCGGCACCCGATGGCACCAACGCCACCCGGAGGTTGGGTCCTGTCGGCGCGGCGACGTTTTCCTGGAGATCGGCCCAGATGTCGGACGGATGGGAAACCGAAAGTGCCTGAAGGAACTCAGCCGGATCGGCTTCGTCCGTCAGTCGGACCATCCGAAGTCCAGCCTTCTCCGGAATCGCCGTCCCGATCCTACAACACGCCTCGAAGTGAAGAGCGGAATCCCGTGGGGCCACCAGTAGGACGGTTTCTGCCGTCGACAACAGCTGGCGCATCCGGGAAAGAGGAAACGGTCGAAGCAAACGCATCGCGAGGTGGCCGATCTTCCCCTTCGATCGGGCGGCGATCTCCTCGGCCAGGTCCGCAAAGGCCCCCAGCGTCACGATCACGATCGGGCAGCCATCCGGGCTCGAAGAGACGGTTGGGGCAAGCGTTCGCCCTAGACCGTCGGCGGCCGCCGCGACGCAGCCTTCCAGGATCGCCACCGGGTCGGATTCGGAGGACGAGAGGCACTTTGGAAGCGACGCGCGCGCCCGTGTGAGCGTGCTCGCGTCGGGAAGTTCTGCCATGCCAAGGCGTCGTGCGACCGAACCGGCGACCCCGGACTCCACCCGACAGGCCATCCTTTCGGCAGCGAGATGCGCAATCATACAGTGATCGACAGCCTCTTGATGGCTCCCGGCAACCAGTAGAACCGGGGCGGTGGAATGAGCGTCGTCTGCAAACAGCGTGTGCTGCACGAGAGGAAGATCGTCGGGAATTGCGGCTTCAGGTGCAGCAGGGCCGCAGTGAACGACGGTCCCGCCACCGCCGGCCATGGTGCGCCCGACTGCACGGGCCGGTGATCCCTGGTTTCGCCGACTTCCCAAGCGGCGTTCCGCCTGCTCGATCAGTTCCAGACCCGTGGCCAGCTCGCGTGCTGAAGTTCCTGAGGCGTGATCGACGGGACGGTTTTCAACCCGGCCCTGTGGCCTTGCCATTCTCTTTTCCTCTTTATTCGTTTGCTGATTCGACAAGGGTCTGTCAGATCATGAAGCGATCCAGCGCCTTGTTGAGCGCGTCGACTTTTTGCGCCGGACTCATATCCAGACCCTCAGAGGACACCCGATCGTACCTTTCCGCCAGGGGATTCCGATAGAAGAGCCCGATGGGCAGAGCGGTTGTGGTCTGACTGGCCATTTCCCGGGCTTCGGCGAGGTTGGACGGATCGTGATCCGCCTGGTTCTTGAACGTCCTCTCGACGGCGTCCGGGACGCTGATCCCGTCAGGGTGCTTCATATACAGGAGCCGCGAAGTATCCTGTTGTGCATCGGCAAACACGTGAGCCGTGTAGTGCGGACACCGCTGCAGGATGCGCACGAAGGACGTACCTTCGTGCTCATGCGCGCGTTTGATCGTTTCGTAGAGGTGGGGCGGATTCCAGTCTACCGTCTGAGCCACGAATGACGCATTCGAGATGCCCAGAACCACCGAAATCGGATCGATGGGCACAAAGAACGATCCGCGTGGGTGCGTGTTGGAGCGTTGCGACAACCCGGTAGTGGGTGAAGTCTGCTTTTTCGTGAGGCCGTAAATGTTATTGTCCAGCAGCAGGACGGTCAGATTCATGTTGTAGCGGATGGCATGAATCCAATGCGCCGTCCCGATGGCGCAGCAGTCGCCATCTCCGGTGATCACGAAGATGCCCAGCTCGGGACGACGGCTGCGCACCCCACAGGCGACCGGCAGGGCCCGGCCGTGGAGTCCGTGGAACCCGTAAGTCTTCATGTAATGGGGGAAGCGGCTGGAACAGCCGATACCCGATACGACCACCGTCCTCTCGGGAGGAAGCTGCATGTCCCGGGCGACACGCTGGACCGAATTGAGCACGGCATGATCACCGCAGCCTGGACACCAGCGGGCCTCTCCGCCCTGGTAGTCTTCGAGCACACACACCCGGGGTCGCTTTTCCAACACCCAGTCTTTCTTTAATCCGTACATTACTGAACTTCCTTCGAGAGCATCTCCAGGCGTTTCCGTATCTGGCGCTCGATATCGGCCGGAGGCAGCGGGCTGCCTGGAACCTCCGACCAGCAATCCACATCGACGAGGGTCTGCTCGCGGAGAATCCGAGCGAGCTGCGAACGCCGACGGTTTCCTTCATCGATGAAGGGATCGTCGGGGTCGTCCGAGTAGTTGATTTCGACCGTCATCACCTTTGTGAAACGACCGAAGATCTCCTTCAAGCCTCTCTCCAGCGGTGAGAGAAAGCGAAGATGAACGTGAGAGACCTTTCCGCCGTCGGCCTGCACGCGTTCCACCGCTTCACGGGCCGCCCCAAGTGTCGAGCCCCAAGTAACCACGAGCAGCTCTCCGGAATCCTGCCCGAAGACCTCGGCCGTCTTCAGACTCTTCTCCAGAACGGCCAGCTTGCGGCTCCTCATCGCCATCGCGTGCTGATTGACGGCGGACTCATAGGCGACTTTGCTTCTCTCATCGTGAGCCAGGCCTGTCAGAACGTATTGACCACCCTTCTGGCCGGGAATGGGCCGATGTGACAGTCCGGTTTCGGAATCCCAGGCGTAAGGTGGCACGTCCGAGTCCCAGCCGGACTGCACGTAAGGTGGGGCCAACCATTCCTCGCGAACCTCAGGCCGCTTGAACGGTTGCTGCCCCGTTGCGAGATTCGCGTCGGTCAACACGACGACGGGCCCCCGAAACTCCTCTGCCAGCTTGCGGGCCGTGATCATGAGATGGAAGCACTCTTCGATCGTCGCGGGCGCTATCACGATCTTCGGACTGTCGCCCGGTGAGGCGAAGAGCGCGGCGAGCAGATCTCCCTGTTCGATTTTCGTCGGAAGCCCGGTCGAAGGCCCTCCGCGCTGGACGACAACGACGACCAGCGGCACCTCTGCCATGACGGCCAGGCCCAGGAACTCCGTCTTGAGCGCCAGGCCGGGTCCGGAGGTGATCGTCACGGCGGTCTTGCCGGCGTAGGACGCGCCGATGGCGAACCCGATCGCAGCAATCTCATCCTCCGCCTGATGCACGAATCCGCCGACAGTGTGGAACGCGCTGGAGAGATAGTGGGAGGCCGAGGTGGCCGGAGTGATCGGATACATGGCGCAGACTTCCATCCCTGCCGCCATGATCCCAAGCCCGACTGCCTGATTTCCGTTCATGACCACCATCGGTTCCGAACTGGCGACAGAAGGCACTTTGAATCGAAGCGAGAGATTGGCGGTCGTCCATTCGTGGCCGGCCTCGAGGAGGTTCAGATTGACCTCGGTCACCACTTCTCCCTTGCGGGCGAATCGTTTGCGAACCTCAGCCCGGGCGACCTCCATATCGCATTCGTACAGGGCACAGAGGAGTCCGAGCGCCCACATGTTCTTTCCGCGCCGGGGTTCATCCGTGTACTTGAGCGTTTCGGCCTGGAGCGGAATTTCTACGACCATGAAACCTCGATCGGAGAAGTCCTGCATGGCGGTCGAATAGGCTTCCCGGACCTCTGAAGAAGGATCGTCGGCCCAGCAGCGGTCGAGAAAGACGAGCGTCCCCGGCCTCAAAGCTCCCACATCGATGCGGCTGTAGAGCACCTGTTCGTTGAAGGAGATCACCACATCGGCGGTATCCCCGGCGTTGGAAACCGGCTTGGAACCGAGCCGGATGCGATTGCCGGATGCGCCCGCACGCGACCTGTGCGGAGGCTCGATCTCAGCGGGGATGATCTCCACGGTCCAGACGCCGTTTCCCATCTTTGCGCAGATGGTTCCGAACATCTGGCCGCAGGTTTGTGCCCCCTCACCAGAATCGCTGACAATCTCGGCGATGTGTTGAGTAACTGTTTTGACTTTGTCAACCGCCGGGTTTGACCCCGACTCTGCGCTGGTTTGAATCTCGGATTTCATCGGCAATCGTTTCGGACCGAGACAAGCACGGTCTTTTCCCCTGATGTTTGAAAGTTCATGGAATTTGGTAAAGTTTCAGGACTTTCCCGGAAGCGTTTCAACCTTCAACAATAGTCGTGTCCTTCCTCTATGCAACATCTGTTCCGATCTGTCGCGATCGAAATCGGCCATCCCGCCCCGGGTTATGGAGAATCTGGAGACGAAGCAGCGAAATGATCGGGGCAATTGCCCCAGTCTGGGTTCATACACGCATCTCCCGAGAGCCAAACTCCCCTGGACTCATGGCAAGAGAGCGTGGCCACAGGAGCATCGAAACCTTTTCAGCCCGACTCTATTATCCCACCGGTTCGAGCTGGTGTGCGGTGGCATGCGAATTGCGGATGAAACCATCAGATTTCGTCAGCGGAATCCGCCGCAGACGTGCACGATTCCGGGAGTTTCCTGAATGAACAAGAGATATTACCGAGTCTGGCTGGCGGTTGAGGAGGTCGATGGACCGACAGACTTCGGCCCGAAGCTGGTCGAACACGTCGAATTGGCCGCATTCCAGACGCTGGAAGAGGCTTTGACCTACCGGTATGAGCTCTCCCAGAAGTACTCGCCCAAAGTGACGGGCGAGTCAGAGGTCATCGGACAGATGACCTCACCGGAGACGCTCACTGCAGGAGACTGACCGCACGGGCGGATCCGGCACCGCTCCCGAACCTACTCGGGATTGAGGCAGCGAACCGCCTTCCAGTGCCCGAGGAAGTCGATACGTTCCAGGATCTCGATTTCGAGATCGCACTCCTTTACCAACTCATGGATGTCCAGATCCGTGCGGAAACCCAGCCGGTAGAACATCGGCGAGCCGATACGTTCCAAGGTGGAGATGACCGGGTTCTCATGCTTGAAGTGGTTGAGGAAGACGAGATACCCGCCCGGTCGACAAACCCTCTTCATCTCGTAGACGACCTTGACCGGATCGGGAACCGTCGAAATGAAATAGGCCGCCAGCACGCGATCGAATGAGTTGTCCGGGAAGTCGAGATGCGTGGCATCCATTTTGAGCAGCCGGACACTCTCTTCCAGCCGCTCCCTCTCGAGTCGCTTCGCTGCCTGCTCGAGCATCTTTTCGGACAGGTCGACTCCAGTGATGCTGATGTGCCGGGGCAGCCTGGGCAGGGAGAGGCCCGTGCCGATACCTACCTCGAGTAACTCCATTCCGGGCCGCAGATCCAGTAGCACCGGCGCAACATCTCGCCCGCTGCGGAAGAAAGGACCAAAGATCAGATCGTAGAAACGCGAGTATCGATTGTAGACTTTTTCAACATACTCAACACTACCGTTCAAGTCATTCCTCCTGGAAAGAGAGCGGACCGAGAAACCGCAGCGATTCTAGCACCGATGCCAATTGAATCCTAACGGACGCCTACGGTCTTCTACAAGCAAAACCGCGGATTCGGGCATGGTTTCCTACAATGTGTTCTTTTGTCTGTACTCCGGATGTAACACATCCGTCGCCTCGTTCGTATTCCTTTTCGTCCCGTGTAGAACGCCCTCCGGGCCCTGCCGGGACACTTGAAAACGCGTCAACCTTGGTTTGCCGTGCGTTTCCGTTCAACTGTCGCACGGAACGCGGGGGCAGGCCCGACAGGGAGCAGAGGAGAGCAGCGAGACAAGAATGCTCATGCGCGGGTTCACGTACACGTTCAAGCCGATTCTGACCAAGCTGATCTTCCACTTCACTGACGCCCGGATCATGCACCGAAGCCAGTTTCTCGCTGCTCCCTGTCCACACCATTTGAAATTTGCGGTTTTCGATTTAGGATCTTGATGCGGGTCGATGGATGCCGACGATCCGAGTGCGAAGGTAGAACGCAGTCCAACAGCTTCGACGCCGGCTGAGATCATGAAACGAAAATTATCAATCTCAAATCGCAGATTTCTTCATGGTTGCCATTCCACGAGCATTTGAGGAGCATCCTGGTGCGTTGGCCAACCGGATCTCTTCCAAGTTCTACCTTCCTCCACCCATTGAAGCTCTGGACTTTCCAGAGAAGGGGAACATCAATCGGGACACCTTCCTGATCCTGAGCGGAATGGGAGATGTCCGGGGAGAATACCTCCTCCAACAGATCAATCAGGCCGTCTTCCATCGGCCGCAAAACGTCATGGCAGCCATGCTGGCCTGCATCTCCGCACAGCGCCGTAATCTCCAGCGGATCGATCCGACGGTGGCCGGGGAGTGGACGACCATCGAACTGATCCGCACCCGGTCGGGAGAACCCTATCTTCAGTTCGAAGACCTGAGAGGAATCAGTTACTGGCGCCTGATGCGGAAGATACCCGACTGCCTAACCTACAAGAGCCTTGGTGAGGTCCCGGGCGGTCAACAGCGGCTCCGGGTTGCCGCGGAGGCCGGCAGGGGGCTGGCGCTCTTTTCCGATCTGACTGCGGACATGGACGTTTCAAGGCTCGAGAGTCCTCTTCCGGGCTACCGCGACAGCCGTCTCTACTACCGGCAGCTCCATTCGGTTCTGGCCGGCCACCGCTCCGCCGAGGAGGCCTCGGAGTTGCTGCCGGCAGAACCGGCCCTGCGGGAAAGCACAACCATGCACTTCCTGCAGCATCTTTCCCGGGAAGAGTTCGAACGCAGGAGATGTCTTCCCGATGTCGAGGACGTGCTCAAGCTGGCTCTCGACCACGAGGGGTTTTCAAACACGCTGCTGGGGTCCATCGAATCGGGGCGGATCCGCCGGGTCGCGATCCATGGCGATACCAAGCTCGACAATTTCCTGTTCAGCCTCCAGTCCGGACGCGTCAAGGCGCTGATCGACCTCGATACGATCATGCCTCAGACCTGGCTGAGCGACTGGGGGGACATGGTCCGCTCCCTGTCGAATGTCGCCGGAGAGAAGGAACCCGATCCGGATCGGATTCAAGTGGATGTCGAGGTGTTCGAAGCGGTCTGCCGGGGATTTCTGCAGACGGCTGCCACGATTCTCGAGGCCGAAGTTGCGCTCATGGTCGATGCTGTTCGTGTCTTGGCCCTCGAGCTGGGCGTCCGATTCCTGACCGATTACCTGAGAGGGGACACCTATTTCCGTTTGGGACGGACCGATCGGCCCGATCTCAACCGGATTCGCGCCGTCGGCCAACTGACCCTTTTCCGACGGATTTCCGAAGAGGCGGAAGTGCTGAAGCGCTGTATCGAACGATGGTACAGACCCTGACGGGCGCCTTCGCGAGGATCCCGGGGCCGATGCTTCCGGACTCTCGAGGCAGCCGAGGAACATGCAGGTGCGCGAACTGAAAATCGGAACAGGCTGGGTCAGGGGAGTCGTAGGAGATGCCCTGAACCCTGAACTGGTCATCAGCTTTTCGAGGGCCTTTGGAACCTGGGCCGAAGCGGGTCCGGTAGTGATCGGTCGCGACACCCGTCGCTCCTCCCTGATGTTCCACGAAGCCGTAGTTGCCGGACTGCTCAATTCGAATTGCCGGGTGATCGATTTGGGACCCACGTCCACGCCGATGGTCTCGTTCGCCATCCGCGAGCTGGCGGCTGCAGGCGGCATTTCCATTACGGGGAGCCACAACGACTCGAGCTGGAACGCCTTGAAGTTCCTCGGACCGGAGGGGTCCTTGCTGAACGCGATCAAGAGCGAGGAGTTCCTCGATCTCTTCCACGCTTCTTCCTTCCATTCATTTACCGTTCCCCCGAATTTGCCCGAGCAGGCCGCTTCAGGCCTCCAGGACGCCTACATCGACCACCTTTGTGCGAACCTCGCCGTCGACGATATCCGAAAAAGGGGGTTCCATATTGCCCTCGACCTTCGCTTCGGCGCCTTGGCACCGCTGGCGGACCGCTTCCTCAGTCGGTTGAATATTCGGAGCACGAACATCAATGCATTTGCAGGTCCGGAGGGGCTGCTCCAACTCGAGCCGACGCCCGACAGCATGGGGGACCTGGCCGCCGTCGTCTCGGGGGGCGGATTCGACTTGGGCGCTGCGCTGAATATCGACGGGGATCGGCTCGCCCTCGTATCCGGTGAGGGTCATTGCCTGTCGGAGGAGGACACGTTGCCTCTCGTGGCCCGGAGCCGCTGCCATCGACGGCCGGGACCGATCGTCACAACGTTGTCGACCTCGGGGCGGATCGACCGGGTGGCGGAGGATTTCGGGCAGACGGTCGTCCGGACCTCGGTGGGGGAGAGCTTTGTCGTGGACCGCGGACTCGAGTTGGATGCGGTAGTCGCAGGAGAGGGCTCAGGAGGCGTTGCGGCCCTACCGGCATCCATGACGTTCGATGCACTGTTTTCTCTCGGGCTGATCCTGGAAGCGTTGGCTCGACGGGAAGAAGGTCTCTCGGACGCCCTCCGTTCGATCCCCCGCACGGAGATGCGGAAGGGTTACGTCCGATGCCCGGCACCCGCCGCCTACCGGGCCCTGGAAAGGTGCCGACAAGTGTATGCCGAATGGGTGACTCATCTGGATGATGGGATCCGTGCGGATTGGACGGACGGCTGGCTTCACCTGCGGGTGTCAAACACGGAGCCGGTCCTTCGCATCATCGCGGAATCGGACAATCCCCGGCGGACACAGGAGATTTTCGACGGATGCCTTGGCGTCGTCCGTCACTCACTCGCCGGAGAGACTCCACGATGAGACAGCACCATCCCTCACTGAAGATCGGCGTCTCGGGTGTCCGGGGAATCGCAGGACAGTCGCTGACACCGGAGATCGTCGCATCCTTTTCTGCGGCATTTGGAACCTACTGTGGAAGGGAGGCAATCGCTGTCGGGACGGACACCCGACCGTCGCGGGTGATGGTAACACCAGCGGTGATGGCCGGACTCCTCTCGGTCGGCTGCACTCCGGTCCGCCTTGGAGTAGTGCCCACGCCGACGCTGCAGTTCCATGTCGCCCGGCACGCGATGGGCGGTGGAATCTGTATCACGGCAAGTCACAATCCACTGGAATGGAACGCCCTCAAGTTCTGCACTTCAGCCGGACAGGCACTGCGTCCCTACGAGTTTGCCGAACTGCTCGACCTCTATCACCAGGGCGTCTTTCCGCGTGTCGGCTCCGAAGAGATTCAGGAGATCGGTGAGGACACTTCCGCCATCTCCGAACACATTCGTGCCGTCTCTGCATTCGCGGACCGAGGAGCCATTGGAAAGCGCAGGTTTCGAATCGTCGTGGACTGCTGTAACGCAGCCGCCTCGAAGATGACCCCGGAGTTCCTTCGCAATCTGAACTGTGAGGTCCACGAAATCCACACGAACCCGGATGAGCCGTTTCCGAGGAGTCCGGAACCCACCGGCGACCATCTATCAGCACTCGGCGCGGCGGTCTGCGAGAAAGGGGCCGACCTCGGCTTCGCCCAGGATGCTGACGGAGACCGCCTGGCGATCGTCGATGAGAGGGGACGACCTGCCGGTGAGGACTTCACGGTTGCAGTCGCCGTCGAGCAGAGCCTCCGAAGGCGCTCCGGACCGGTGGTCATCAGCGTCGCGACCAGCCGGATGGTCGAAGACGTGGCCCGAAGCCACGGCAGCGAAGTCTTTCGCTGCCGGGTCGGGGAGGCGCATGTCCTCGAGAAGATGGACGAAACCGGGGCTTCGATCGGCGGAGAGGGCAACGGCGGAGTCATCGTACCCGAGCTCAATCGCTGCCGGGACAGTTTTGCCGCGATGGCACTCGCGCTGGAGTACCTGGCGGCAAGGCAGATCCCTCTTTCACGGGTGCTTGGCGAATTCTCCCGCTATACGATCGTTCATACATCGGTCCCCTGCCGTTCCGGAGAGGCCGCTGCCTTCGTCCGACTGATGCAGCGCGTCCATCACGACGCCACACTGGACCTGACCGACGGCGTGAAGGTCATCGGGCCCGAAAGTTGGCTGCTGATCCGGGTCTCCAACACGGAGCCCCTGCTGCGCCTGACGGCCGAAGCCGGGGACGAGGCCGCGGCCCGGCGACGGATCGACTCCGCGCTGGGGTACTTCCGGTAAGCGGGCGACGATGGGACAGCCCGTTCAAGCCCCTCGTTCCTCGTACATGTCCTTGATCTGCCCGAGGACATCGGCGTCGGCAAGGGTCGTCGTATCGCTCAGGAGACGGCCTTCGGCGATGTCGCGCAGCAGCCGACGCATGATCTTTCCGCTGCGGGTCTTGGGGAGCTCGCGGGTCAGGTAGAGACTCTCCGGGCGTGCGATCGGCCCAATCTTCTCGGCCACATGGTTGCGCAGCTCCTCGATCAACTTGTTGCTGCCTTCAACGTCCTCGACCAGGACAACGAAGCCGGCAATCGCCTGGCCCTTGATCGGATGCGCGATGCCGATGACAGCTGCTTCGGCTACCGCCGGATGGCTGACCAGGGCACTTTCGACTTCCATCGTACCGATGCGGTGACCCGAGACATTCAGGACATCGTCGACTCGGCCGAGGACCCAGAAGTACCCATCTTCGTCCCGCTTGGCGCTGTCACCGGTGAAGTAGCGACCTGGAAACCGGTTCCAGTAGGTCTCCTTCCAACGTTCCGGGTCTCCCCAGATCGTACGCGCCATCGCGGGCCAGGGCTTGTTCAAAACGAGGTAGCCCCCTCCGATCTTGACCGGGTTGCCTTCCTCGTCGACCACCTCGGCATCGATACCGGGAAAGGGCCGGGTTGCCGATCCCGGCTTCGTGGCGGTGATCCCCGGCAAAGGGGTGATCATGATCATTCCGGTTTCGGTTTGCCACCAGGTATCGACGATTGGGGTGCGGCCCGATCCTATCTTCTCCCGATACCAGACCCATGCCTCGGGATTGATCGGCTCCCCGACGGTTCCCAGAAGTCGCAGTGAGCTGAGATCGTACTTCTCGGGGTACTGATCGCCCCAGGCCATGAACGAACGGATCGCGGTCGGAGCCGTGTAGAGGATGTTGACCTGATGTCGTTCGACGATCTGCCACATTCGCCCCTTGTTCGGATGATTGGGCGCGCCTTCGTACATGAGCAGGGTCGCGCCGTTCGAGAGCGGACCATAGACGATATAGCTGTGTCCGGTGACCCAGCCGACGTCTGCCGCACACCAGTAGGTATCGTTGTCTTTGAGATCGAAGACATACTTCGTCGTGGTGTGGGTCCCGACCAGGTAACCACCGGTCGTGTGAAGCAGCCCTTTGGGCTTCCCCGTCGTGCCGGAGGTATACAGGATGTAGAGGGGATGTTCGGAATCCAGCTCTTCGGGTGGCACCTCGGCGTGACCGCTGCGGTCCATTTCGCGATGCCACCAATGGTCGCGGTAGCCCTCGAGGTCCACGTCCCGAGCGTCCACCGCATGGTTGACGACAAGCACGTGCTCGATGGTGTGACACTGCTTGAGGGCCTGATCCGCATTCTCTTTGAGCGGAACCCGGTTTCCCCGGCGCCAGGCTCCATCCGCGGTGATCAGCACCTTGGCGCCGGAGTCGTTGATCCGATCCTGCAATGCGTCGGGGCTGAAACCCCCGAAAACCACCGTATGGGGAGCTCCGATGCGCGCGCAGGCCAGCATGGCGATCGCCAGTTCCGGGATCATCCCCATATAGATGGCCACCCGGTCGCCTCGCTGCACGCCCAGACGCTTCAACGCCGCCGCACAGCGGTTGACCTCTCGATAGAGTTCCTGGTAAGTGATGACCCGGCGGGCATGAATCTGCTCGCCCTCCCAGATGATGGCCGCCTTGTTCTTGCGCCAGGTCTTGAGGTGCCGATCCACGCAGTTGTAGCAGACATTCGTGGTGCCTCCCACGAACCACTTGGCCGAGGGAGCCTTCCACTCCAGGACGGTTTCCCATGGTTTGAACCAGTCGACCGCACCCGCCATGTCCGCCCAGAAGCGTTCCGGATCCTCGGCCGCCCGTGCGTAGATTTCCGGGTCTTTCCAGTTCGCTTGCGCTCGGAACTCCTCCGACGGTTCGAATTTACGGTCTTCCTTGAGCAGTGCTTCGATCGAGCCGACTTCCTTCGCCATGCGATTCTCTCCTCATTCACTTCCGTCCAGACCCAGATCGCCTGCGACCCGAGCCATTGCGGAGATAACGAATCCGATGTGATCTTCCAGTTCGACACCCAGCGCTTCCGCCCCGTTTCGCAGGTCGTCCCGGCTGACGGCACGCGCAAATGCCTTATCCTTCATCTTCTTTTTGACCGAGCGGACCGGCAGTTCTGCGACGCGCTTTTCGGGCCGGACCAGGGTCGCGGCCGTGATGAATCCGCAAAGCTCGTCGACCGCAAACAGGGCACGGTCCATGAGGCGGTCCCGCGGTACCCCGGTGAAATCTGCATGCGATTTCACGGCGTGGATCACCTCCTCCGGGTAACCGAGCCCCTCGAGAATCGAAACACCCTTCCAGGGATGTTCCTCGGGAAATCGGTCGTAGTCGAAGTCATGCACGAGCCCTGTGATTCCCCACTGGTCGGAGTCCTCAACGAATCGTTCCGCGTAGGCCCGCATGGCCGACTCCACGGCCAGTGCATGTTTGATCAGATTCGGATTGTCGGTGTACTCGTTCAGCAGATCCCAGGCGGCTTCGCGTGTCGGCGTCATCGAACATCCTTCCTGTTGCCCTGTGGGCGGGACCTCCGGCCCGAGCGAGCCGGATTCGAAACAAGAAAACGGAATTTGACAACTATGTTGACACAATGATGGACGTTTTGGAATTTGCAGTTGGCGATCGCCGGGAGGGAGATGCTTTCAGCCTGATTTGTGGCGCCGCCCGAACCACCCGGGCCGAGGGGGACTCTCCGCGGAGAGCGGCAGAGAAGGCTCCCGAAGTCCAAAGCGCCACGGCCGCAGTCTTACCTTCCTCGAGTCCTCCGGTTCTCCCGTTCCCATGCTCCGAGCAGCCGGGATGTGACGGCGATGGTCGGTGACAGGCCAAGGCGCCGGTCCTGCTTCAGCATTGAAAATCGCACATCGAAGATCTCAGATTTCCGCGACGGCGCCGATGTAGGGGAGATTTCGGAAGCGCTGGTCGAGATCCAAGCCGTAGCCCACCACGAAACGGTCGGGGATCTCGAATCCGAGATAGTCGATCCGCACGGGCACCTCGCGCCGATCCGCCTTCGAGAGCAGGCTGCAGACCTTCAACGAGCGGGGACGTCGGCTCTCCAGCTGACGAACCAGGTAATCGAGCGTCAGCCCGGTGTCGACGATGTCTTCGACCAGGATCAGATCGGTGTCATGGACACTCGACTCCAGATCCTTGACCAACTTGACGTCGCCTGAACTCCTGGTTTCGGCACCGTAGCTGGACACGGCAATGAAGTCGATTCGGATCTTCGGTTCGAGCCGACGGATCAGATCTGCATGGAAGATCGCGGCTCCCCTAAGCACGGCCACGACGAGGGGTTCCCGGTCCCGATAATCGGTCGAGATCCGGGCTCCCAGCTCGCCGACGCGGCGTCGGATTTCGGCTTCGCTGATGACTACTTCGGAGATGACGGGCAACCCGGCCATGCGGGGACTATAGCATGGCCCTTCCGACGGCCCGAGGCATCGCCCCTGACCCGTACACCTCCCCGTTTTCCACGTGTTACTATGCAACTGCAGCCTCGTCCACTTGACGGGGCTCGAAAACAGAGAAGGCTCATCATGTTTTTCAGAAGAACCGCTTCGGGAGTCTCCGAGAAGATACGACTCCCCAAATCGGTGGACTATGCGCCTCGCCGGGTGCTCCGGGTAGGCCGCAATGACCCTTGTCCGTGTGGAAGCGGGAAAAAGTACAAACACTGCCACGAAGCCGAGGGAGATGCTTTCCTCCAGAAGCTCGCCCGGCAACAGGACCGCGAACGGCGCGAAGCGGAGCAGAAAGAAGCCGGTGTGTCCTGGCTGAAGCGCCTGCTCAACCGCGCCCGCGAGTAGACCCTCGACCTCTCCCCCGGCCCGGACCAGGGCGCCCGATCTGTAGCTTCGTCACTCGCCGGTTCCATGTCCGTGGAAACGGCCGATCAATTCCCAGGCCTCCTTCGGATCGTCCGTGTACTGGATCAACTCGAGATGCCGATCCTGGATCGCTCCTTCGTCGGCCAGAAAATGGAAGTCGACGACCCGGTCCCAGTAATCGCGCCCAAACAGAATGATCGGTATCTCCTGCATCCGATCCGTCTGCCGCAACGTGAGGGCATCCAGCAGCTCGTCAAGCGTCCCGAATCCTCCCGGAAAGATGACGAGAGCCTGGGCGCGCAGCAGAAAGTGCATCTTGCGCATGGCGAAATAGTGGAATTGAAAGCAGAGTCCGGGGGTGATGTAGGGGTTGGGTCTCTGCTCGGTGGGCAGTGTAATGTTCAGGCCGATCGATTTGGCCCCCGCTTCGTAAGCACCGCGATTGGCTGCTTCCATGATGCCCGGCCCCCCGCCCGTCACGATGACGTAGTGGTGATCCGGCTCGGACATCGAGTGGGTCGACACGATGTGGGCAAACTCCCGTGCTTTGTCGTAGTACTGGGTCTTTGCCAGAATACGCTTCGCGACTTCAACTTCGCGGGCGAGGCTCGGATTGTTCGGGAATGCCTCGAGCGCCTCCTGTGCCCGCCGCAACCGTCTTTCAGCGACGGGCCCTTCCACGATTTGGGTCCCTCCGAAGACCACGATCGTCGATTGGATGTTCTGTTCCGAGAAGAAGACTTCCGGCTTGAGCAACTCGAGTTGCATCCGCACCGGACGGAGTTCATCGCGCGCCAGAAACTCGGTGTCCTCCTCGACGAGCCGGTAACTGGGTGACGACAAAATGGCCTGGATGCGATCGTCCGTGGGTTTGGTCACGAGGGAATCTCCTGTCGTGCCCGGATCTCGAGTGCCCACTGCGGAGATCCGGGCCGGGATAGATCAGCTTTAAGTCGCAGGGCTGCGGGGACGGGACATGAGAAGCCCGGCAACGGCCAGCAGGAGAAAGGGCAGGCAGGTCTCGAAACTGACTTTGACCAGCGCTCCAACCAGTCCGAGCAGTCCAATCGACTCGAACAATGCGAATCGGATCAAGGGAATCTGGAAACGGTGGGACTTCTTTCGGGCTTCATCGTCGGCGGAACCCAAAGGGAAGAAACGACCGATCTGGGCGGCCAGGATGAACAGACAGATGGCGGCAAGACAGAGCGCGACGAACAAAGGGTCGGAAAACGAGAGTTCGCTCGCCGGACCTGGCGGGCTCGCCGCGGCCGGGCCGGTCAGGACCCACGCTATGCCTCCCCAGACGAGGGTCGAAAAGAGAAAGCCGATCCAAAGCATTCGCAGAAGTTGAGCCTGCTGCTTGTCAAAGTCGGTCATCATTCCTTTCCCAGTGCCGAGCCCGGATGCAGGGATCCCCCCGTGCGGACCGGCCTCTCGAAAGGATAATCGGCCGGATCGCGTGCTTCAACAGCCGTCCATCGGATAACATACGCAGACATCGACATCGACACCATCCTTCAGATGTACGCCTGGCACGGAAACCACCACCTGGCGCACATCACAGGGCTGCGCGACCGCGAAGGCTGGTAGCCGGCTCAGAGTCGTCGCGAGAACTACGGTGTTTTCTTGAGGGACTGCAACAGATCGCTGTTCGTCGTGAGGATCAGCGTACTGTTCGAATCCGCCGTTTGTTCATAGGTCTCGAGGCTTTTCATGAACGTGTAGAACGTGACATCCCGGTTGTAGGCACGGGTGTAGGTGTCCGTCGCAATGGCATCCGCCTTGCCGCGAATCTCTTCGGCCTCTCGGTAAGCCTTCGACTGGATTTCCGCGAGATCCCTCTCTTTCTCTCCCCGGATGCGAGCCGCCTCCCCCTGGCCCTCGGAACGGAATCGCTGGGCTATCCTGTTCCGCTCGGCGATCATCCGATCGAACACGTCCTTTTGCACCTCCTCGACATAATTGATCCGCTTGAGGCGCAGATCGATCAGCTCGATCCCCAGATCCGCTGCTCGCTCTCGGGCACGGCCGAGAATCTCGCGCGTGATGGCCTCTCGCCCCTTTTCGATCGGCTCCAGAATGACGCGCTCCTCCTCCGACTCCAGCTGGACTTCTTCCTCCTCACGATTGCTCGTACGAACGACTTCGACCAGGTTCTGGCGTGCGACGGCATTCCTTGTTTCACCGTCGAGTATGTCGTCCAGCCGCGACTGAGCCCCGCGCTCGTCCCGCAGGCGCTGAAAGAACTTCAGTGGGTCGGAGATCCGCCAGCGGGCATAGGTGTTGACCCAGATGAACCGCTTGTCCTTGGTCGGCACCTGATTGGGATCGCCGTCCCACTCCAGGAAGCGTTTGTCGAAGAAGTTGGCATTCTGAACGAAGGGTATCTTGAAATGGACGCCCGGCTCGTCGACCGCCCCCCCCACCGGATCGCCGAATTGGGTAATGATCACCTGATCGGTTTCGCCAACGATGTAGAGTCCGTCGATGAGCGCCACCAACACAAAAAGAGCTACGACTGCGATTGCGATTGTCCTTGGTTTGATTTTCATTGCTCACCCCCAGTCGAATCCTTCAAACCGGCCTTCTGAAGAGCCCCCAGCGGCAGCAGGGGCAACACACCCTTGGCCTCGCTGTCCAAAAGAAGTTTCCCGCCCCATTTCGGCAGGACTCTCTGCATCGTCTCGAAGTAGAGGCGCTTGCGGGTTGCCTCGGGAGCACGCCGGTAGGCTTCGTACAGTGCAATGAACCTCGATGCATCACCCTCCGCACGGTTCTTCCGTTCGACGGCATAGCCTTGCGCTTGCAGCACGGACTGCTGCCCCTCTCCCCGAGCCCGTGGAATGAGCTCGTTGTACTCGGCTTGTGCATCGTTGATCAGCCGGTCGCGCTGCTGCTGAGCCTGGTTGACCTCGTCCCAGGAAGGCTTGACCGGGTCCGGTGGCGTTACATCCTGCAGGACGACCTGGTCCACGGTGATTCCGGTTTCATACTGGTCGCACAGCTCCTGCAGCAACTCCAGTACTCGAACCTCGATGTCCTGGCGACCGACTGTGAGGACCTCGGTCACCGTGCGGTTTCCGACCACGAGACGCATCATCGCCTCGGTCATGTTGCGGAAGGTCTCCTCGACGTTTCGGACCCGAAACAAGTACTTGAAGGGATCCGAAACCCGATACTGAACGATCCATTCGACGACCGCCACGTTGAGGTCTCCCGTCAACATGAGCGATTCATCCAGAAATTTCTGCTCGGAGTAGCGCGTCCGGACTCCGGCCTCAACCGTTCGGAAACCGAACTCCTGTTTCAACTGACGTTGCACGGGTACCTTCAGAACGGATTCGACAAACGGGATCTTGAACTGCAGGCCCGGGTCGGTTGTGCGCACGTACCGCCCGAAGCGCAGAACGACCCCCACCTCCTCCGGTTCGATCTGATAGAAGCTGCCGAACAGTGTGATCAGCAGTAAGAAGGCCAGGACCGCTGTGACGACCAGCCTTCCGGAAATCCGGGGAGGTTGAAACTCCCGCATGTTGAAGTCGAAGATGTTCTTGTTGTCCATAATCTCCCCTCTCTTGCCCGATGGACACAGCCGGGCGCACCAGCATCTTATCGGTTTATCGGACTCTGTAGGTGTTTTTCTTATTCTTAACCCATCCCCACCTCTTCCCTCCCTTTACGCCCACCTTGCGGGCCGAATTCAGGAGCGGAGGGGAGGTGTCCATGGGTCGAGTCTCAAGCCGAGCCGCAAAGAAGCCGGAGTTGTCTTTGGAGCGGACCGGCATGACAGTCGATCGACGGCGCCCCCGGCCCATGAAGGCCGAGCCGGAAAGCATGGGGCATCGCGCCCCCAGGTTTTGCGGTCTGGCAGTACTATTTGAGTTGTGCGAACGTAGAGGAACTCCCAGGGGAAGCTCGCAAAGCCGACTCCGGAAATCGGACTTGGGCGGCCCTGAACCTGGAAACTGGAACTCGTAACCCGAAATGGGGAGGCCTGATCCTTGATCAAAGTAGTCATCTTCGATTTCGACGGCACGCTGTTCGATACGCGGGCCGACATCACCGACGCTGTCAACCATGCTCGCCGGCATTTCGGGCTCGCGGAATACTCCGTCGAAGCGGTGACCGGGATGGTCGGCTACGGCGTCGAGTACCTCACCGAACGGGCTTTCGAAGGCACCAACATCCAGACAAATGATGCCCTTCCCGTTCTCATGGAATACTATCGGGCCCATCCGGGTGACAAGACAATCCCCTACCCGGGCGTCTCCGAAATCCTGCCGGCTCTGGGGACCCTCCGCACGATCGTATCGAACAAACCGGAACAGCTGATCCACAGGCTGCTCGAAGAGTACGGTCTCGATCCGTTGTTCAGTTTTGTCATCGGCGGCGACACATTCTCCGTCCGAAAGCCCGACCCCTTCGCGGTTCGTTTTCTGCAAGCCCAGTTCAACGTCGCGACGGAGGAGATCCTGGTTGTCGGCGATCACGTACCCGACATCGAAATGGCGCGAAAGGCGGGAACCCGCAGTGTCTTCTGCCGTTATGGATTCTGCCGCAGCAGCCCGCACGGCGTCGACTTCGAAATCGACCGGTTCGACGAACTGCCGGGGGTGCTGGCGGCCTTGAACGGTTCTTAGGTTCAGGTTCCGAGTCCCAAGTTTCGAGTTTCTGTGGAAACCTGGAGTGCACTCTGAATCTGCTGCTCGATCCGCTTCTCTTGGCCCGGTGTAAAACCGTCGATGCGCTTGAGGATCTTGCCCTCCGAGTCCAGTAGGAACGTCACGGGCGTCCCCGTGATCTGATATGTCGACGCGATCTGGCTCGTGTCGGCTCCCACGAGGATGGGGAAGGTATATCCGCCCTGCTTCGCCCATTCCGGCACCATCGAGTCCTGCTCCGGAATCACGTTGATTGCCACCATCCGGAAACCCTGGTCGGAGTAGTCTTCATACAGCTTCTGGAGATGCGGCAACTCCGCATTGCAGGTCCCTCAGGTCGGAAAGAAGAACGCGACCAGAGTGATCCTGTTCAGATACTCGTCGAGAGCATGCCGCTGTCCGTCGAGACCTTCGAGAGCGAACGGCTTGAAGGTCCGCATTGCCTCCATGTCGATCGGTTGTCCCGGAGGTTCCGGCGTGGTGCAGGCGAGCGGGATC
Source organism: uncultured Acidobacteriota bacterium (assembly GCA_963823995.1). GTDB lineage: Bacteria > Acidobacteriota > UBA6911 > RPQK01 > JAPXNP01 > JARRKC01. The sequence continues at coordinate 560,414 of CAWGNQ010000004.1, read as the reverse complement.
GTCATGAGCAGGAGTATCAGGGCCGTCCAGAGTGGGGGCCGGATTCCAACTGGCCACGGAGACCTAAAAGAAGAACTTGCGGTCATTTTCATCATAGAGATCGCCGACATACTGAGCATAACCATTATAGATCTGGGTCGGGATACGTTCTCGCGTGTTCAGAAACGTCTCCGTCGCCTGACTCCACCGAGGGTGGGGGAAATCGGGGTTTGCGTTGGCGTAGAATCCGTATTCGCGCGAGATGTCGCTCCAGAACGTACCCGGCTGTTTCTCCACGAACTCGATCCGGACGATCGACTTGATGCTCTTGAAGCCATACTTCCAGGGCAGCACCATCCGGACCGGCGCCCCATCCTGCTTGTTGAGTGGATGTCCGTAAATGCCGAACGTGAGGAGGGCCAACTCGTTCATGGCTTCCGGCATCGTCAAAGCTTCGTAGTACGGCCACGGATAACCCCCACCGTTTCCCTGCTGATTGGGCATCTGCGACGGACGCAGAAGAGTCTTGAAGCGAACGAACTTGGCCTTGGAGGTAGGCTTGACTACCTTGATCAGCTGAGACAGCGGAAAGCCGGTCCAGGGGACATTGGCGGACCAGGCTTCGACACAACGGAAGTGATAGATCCGCTCCTCCAGTTGGCCCATCCGAATCATCTCGTGGAGGTCGATTTTCCCCTTCTTCTCCACCTCTCCCGAGATTTCGACTTCCCAGGGATGCGTGACGAAGCGGTCGACCAGATCCTTCACTCTCCCCTTCTGCAGTGAGAACTCATAGAAATTGTTGTACCCGGCAAACAGATGCTCGTCCGTGAGCCCGCGAGGTCGCTGAAAGGCCTCATTTCGGGTCGCCGGAAAGAGGTCAGCCCACTTCTTGGTCCAGAATTCCGGGACCTGGCCGTAGGGTCCCGTTCCCTCGGCTCTCAGATCGACGCTGCGGAACGAGAGGAGTCCCGCCATGCCCAGACTTCCCAGGCCCAGACTCTTCAGGATCGCCCGCCGATCGCGATAAGTCGCTTCCGGGGTGACCTGCGACTCCGGAATCCTCTCCCAGGGCCTTCGGATGCGCAGGAAAGACATGACTTGAATTTACCACACCGGGGAACCCTGGCCCGGGATCACTCCCGGTCCAGGCGTGATCGCGGACGGAGAGAAGTCGCCCTCGACCCCATCTGACCGCGATCCTGCAGGGCCAAATCGATCAGGACCAGCGCCGTCATGGCTTCGACGATGGGCACGGCGCGAGGAAGGACACACGGATCGTGTCGGCCCTTTGCTGCGAGCGTCACCTCATCCCCACTCGCATCGACCGTGTGCTGTTCCTTGTTGATCGTCGCCGTCGGCTTGAAGGCGACTCGTGCGAGTACCGGCATCCCGTTCGAAATGCCGCCCTGGATTCCCCCACTGCGATTGGTCACAGTACGCACTTCGCCCTCTTCGAGGATGAACTCGTCGTTGTGCTCACTGCCGCGCATCGCCACGCTCTGGAATCCGCTGCCAATCTCGACACCCTTGGTCGCAGGAATCGACAGGTAGGCATGGCCCAGCAGGGCCTCGAGCTTGTCGAAGACCGGTTCGCCCCACCCGGCCGGACAGTGGCGGGCGACAACAGCGATGATCCCGCCCACCGAGTCCCTGTCCCGACGCGCCTGATCGACGGCCTCGACCATCCGCGTCGAAGCGGACGGGTCCGGGCACCGGACCGGGCTGGATTCCACGTCCTCCCGGGTCACATGGCCGGGTTCCACCGCGTCGGCGCGCACCGTATAGATCTGCTGCACCCAGGCCACGATCTCGACGCCGAATTCACCGGCCAGCCACTGCTCGGCAATGGCTCCCGCGGCGACCCTCCCAATCGTTTCCCGCGCGCTGGCCCGGCCGCCCCCGGCCCAGGCTCGGCGACCGTACTTGAAATCGTAGGTCATGTCGGCATGGGAAGGACGGTAGACGGTCTGAATGTCGCGATAATCCTGAGAGCGCGCATCCTTGTTCTCGACCATCATCGAAATGGGCGTGCCCAGGGAGTATCCGTCGAAAACTCCACTCAACAGGCGCACCTGGTCCTTCTCCCGCCGCTGTGTCGTCAACCGGCTCTGACCCGGGCGTCGTCGGTCCAGTTGTTTCTGGATGTTTTCGGGGCTGATCCTGACGCCGGGAGGACAGCCATCGATCACGACTCCCACACCTGCTCCGTGACTCTCCCCCCAGGTGGTGACACGGAATACGCTGCCGAAGGTATTGCCTGCCATGTGAGTATCATTACCATGAAACGCACAGCGGCGCGCGCACCAATTCGTCCGGGCGGATGCGCGACAATGGTGGCGGACCCGCATTGCCACCCAGAAGCATCAGAGAGGAGCAAGCATGGCCGAGTACAGAACCGAACGAGACTCGATGGGAGAAATGAAGGTGCCCGCCGGGGCCTACTACGGCGCCCAGACTCAGCGGGCCGTGCTCAACTTCCCGATCAGCAGCCTCCGCTTTCCCCGGGCCTTCATCCGGGCCCTGGGCCTGATCAAGAAGGCCGCTGCGGAGACGAATCTCGAGTTGGAGAGACTCGATCAGGCGACGGCGGAAGCGATCATCCAGGCCGCCGACGAGGTCATCGAGGCAAAGCTCGACGATCAGTTCGTCGTCGACATTTTCCAGACCGGTTCCGGGACCTCGACCAACATGAACGCGAATGAGGTGATTGCCAATCGGGCCGCCGAGATCCAGGGCGGCGAGGTCGGAAGCCGCCAGATCCATCCGAACGATCACGTCAACTCGGGCCAGTCGAGCAACGACGTCATCCCGACAGCGATCCACGTGTCGGCTCTCGAAGAGGTCCACAACCGTCTGGTCCCGTCACTGCTCCGTCTGCGCTCCTCGCTCGCTTCGAAGGCCCAGGAGTTCGACGATGTTGTCAAAATCGGCCGGACGCATCTCCAGGATGCGGTGCCGATCCGACTCGGGCAGGAGTTCTCCGGGTATGCATCGATGATCGATCACGCCCTCGACCGCACTTCGGTGATTCAGGTCCAGCTGAGCGAACTCGCCATTGGTGGAACAGCGGTCGGAACGGGCCTGAACTGTCCGGCAGGGTTTCCGGAACAGGTCGTGGCCAAGCTGGCGGACTGGACCGGGATCGAATTCCGGGAGGCAACGAATCGCTTCGAGGCACTGGCCGCCCGTGATGCCGCGGTCGCAACCAGCGGAATGCTCCGTACGATCGCCGTCAGCCTGATGAAGATCGCCAACGATCTACGCTGGCTGGGCTCGGGTCCCCGTTGCGGCCTCGGCGAGCTCCAGCTGCCTCCGACCCAGCCGGGCAGCTCGATCATGCCGGGAAAGGTCAATCCCGTGATCGCCGAGTCGGTGACCATGGTGGCCGCCCAGGTCATCGGCAACGACCTGACGATCACAATGGGCGGTCAAGCCGGAAACTTCGAGCTCAACGTCATGATGCCGGTCATCGCCTACAATCTCCTGCAGTCGATCGAACTGCTCTCCACCTCCTGCATGGCTCTCGCGGAAAAGTGCGTCGACGGCCTCCAGGCCAACCGCGATCGCACACGCGACATGGTGGAGAGGTCGCTTGCCATGGTCACGTCACTGGCGCCGCGGATCGGTTACGACCGCGCCGCGGAAATCGCCAAGGAGGCTTACCGAACCGGCCGCACGATCCGGGAGGTCAGTCGGGAGAAGTCCGGCCTTTCCGAGGATGAACTGGACGAGGCCCTCGATCCGAGGGCAATGACAGGGGAAAGCTGAGAATGTGAGACTTCCGATTTGCGCTTTGGAAGGCGGGAGACGGGAAAGAGGAATTCAGAATTCAGAATTCAGCATGGGTTCGAATCTCACATTTTCGTTCTTTTCCGGGCGATGCCGCGGACGAAGGGCAGGACGATTCGACTCAAAAAGTGGACGGGGCGCGAGACGCCTTCGAAGGGATCGAAGGCGCGAAGTTCCTCGAATTCGAATCCCGCCTCTCGGAGGATGGACGGCGTGTCCCGGTTCGGATGGCAGCCGCACCCGATCTTCGACCAGAGTGGCTGCAGTCGGTCCTGCGCAAGCCCCCCAGTTCCCATCTGCACGGACATGCTCCACGAAGAGGAGCCGTCCTTCAGGTCGAAGCACCCTTCGGATCTCCCGGGCCGTCGTCAACGGGTCCTCCACCGAGCAGAGCACCAGCGTTGCTACCACAAAGTCGACACTTGCTTCTCCGAGCGGAATTCTTTCGGCCTCCGCGGCCAGCACCCGGGAAATATCCTCTCCTTTTCGGAAGGACTGGAGCTTGGGACGAAGCTCCCCCCGCATTTCCCGATCCGGCTCCGAGATCAGCAACCGGACATCCGCAGGATAGAATCGGAGGTTTGCACCGGTTCCCGCCCCGATCTCCAGGACCCGGCCAGACACGCCCGACAAAAGAGCAGTGCGTACGGACGCCAGAGCCCGGCGTTCGACCGGGGCCATGAAACGATCGTAGTGGTGAGCAAAGAAGGATCGCCAGCTGAGTCTCATGGGTTTCAGAGAGAAAGGGCGGTGAATTGAAGCGGGTTGAGTTTTCCCGAATACTCGGGGTCCCTCCTGGTCGCCGACCGTCTCGGAAGCCCGTGCAACCCTGGAACCCCGAAGCCCGGAACTACGCCCCCCCCAGCGCCTCCTCGTGAATCGACAGGGCGTCCTGGCCGAAGAGGACGAAGCGCACGAGGCGAACGTTCTCGAGGTTTTCCGCTTCTCCGGCCACGGTCTCGATGGCGGTGCGCGCCGCTTCCTGCATCGGATACCCGAAGGCCCCGGTCGAGATCGACGGAAAGGCAATCGAACCAAGACCCTGGTCGTCGGCGAGTTTCAGAGCATTGCGGTAGCAGTCGGCCAACAGGTCCTTCGCGGGTTCGTCCTGCCCGTAGACCGGGCCCAGACAGTGGATCACGTGCGCATTGGGGAGCCGGTGACCCCCGGTGATAACGGCCTGTCCCGGACGGATCGGGGCAAGGGGACGACACTCCTCCTTCAATCCGGTTCCCGCAGCCCGATGGATGGCACCCGCTACGCCTCCGCCGGGCAGCAACTGGGCATTGGCCGCATTGACCACACAGTCGACGTCCGGCTGGCGCGTGATGTCACCGGAGACGACTTCAACCGTCAAGCTTCCAAACTGTTTCTTCATGATTCGATCGTACCATCGGGGAATTGGTGATTGGGGCACCTGCGCCGGAAGCCACCAAAGCAATCCTCACTCCCGCTCTCCCGCTCTCCCGTTCGCGGCGGTTGAGGGAGACAAGCAGGGATGCTTATCCCACTTCCGGTCCCCGGCGGTTGAGGAAGACAAGCAAGGATGCATATCCCACTCCCGGCTCTCGAAATCCCAAATCTAGGATCTGAGCTCCTCCCCCCTCCTCGCTCCCCAGACTGCCAGAGCGAGGACGATCAGGAACGGAAACAGCCGTTCCAGACTTCCCTTCCAGGCATGCCCGGAGGGAACCAGGTAGAACGCCCCCACGCTGAGAAGAAACCCTCCAATGATGGCCGCCAATCGAACGCCGGGGCGCACGCTTCCCTTCAGAACCAGCACGAGAAGCAACGGCCCGAAAGCCGAACCCATCGCGGCCCAGGCGAAGAGCACCTGCGAGAAGATTCGCTGCGACCCCAGAAGCGCCCCGGCGACGGCCCCGGCACTCAACAGGAGCACGACGATCCGCGAAACACTCAGCTCTCGAAGACCGAGCGAGCGTCCGATTCGGAGGTCATGGGTCACTGAGGAGGAGGCCACCAGCAGCTGGCTGTCCGCCGTCGACATGATTGCGGACAGGACTGCCGCCAGCATGACGCCCGACAGGACCGGGTGAAAAAGCAGATTCGTCAGGCTGATGAAGACGACCTCGGGATCGCCGAGGTCCGGCAGCATGATCCTCCCGCACCACCCGACCAGCAGCATTCCCGCGTAGACAACGACAGCCCACGTCACGGCAATCCGACGAGCCTGCAAGACGGACCGAGGGCGATCGGCCAACGCCATGAAGCGATTCACCACATGGGGCTGACCCGGATAACCGAGGCCGATACCCAGCAGCCCCAGGATGAACCCGACGCCTGCCGAGATCGGGAGATTGCGGGTCAGACTCAGGAAACCGGGCTCGGCGATGCGACCGACTCCGTCGACGAAGCCTCCGGGGCCCCCCACTGCTGCGAGTGCGGAGGCAGGCAGCAGCACGGCCGTGACGACCATCAGCAGGCCTTGCACCGTATCCGTGATACTGACAGCCCAGAAGCCGCCCAGGAACGTGTAAGAGACGACGATCGCGGATCCGATGAGGATGCTGGTGGTCATCGAAATCCCGAAGGTTTCGCTGAAGGTCTTGCCTGCGCCCTGAAACTGCGAGGCCACGTAAGTCGCCAACGACAGCAGGATCACGAGGGAAGAAACGACGCTGACGCTCCTGCGCAACGGACTTCCCGGTGCGCCCGCGAGAACGTCTGTCACGGTTACGGCCTGTTCTCGGCCGCTGACGCGCTGCAGCGTGGGAGCCAGGACATACCAGTTCAGCATGAAGCCGCCGACGCAGGCGGGGAAGAGCCACAATGCGGAGAGCCCCCAGGCATAGGCAGCGCCGCTTACCCCCAGAAGCGTCCAGGCGGAGGAGGAACTGGCCGAAGCACTGATCGCCGCTACCAGAGGACCGAGCTTGCGGCCCCCGAGGTAGAAATCGACGCTGTCCTGGGTACGCCCGCGGCAGAGCACTCCGATGAGTACGAGGACGGCATTGTAGACGAGCAGCGTCAGGAGAACCGCGATCTCGCGACTCATCGCCGACGTCTGTTCCCTCTCATTCCTCGCTCCTGAGGACTGCCAGAGGCGGATGATCCAGAATACCCCGGCTGTTGGTCAAGCCCACGACGATCGTCAGCAGGATCACCACGAGGCACACGGCGGCAGGAACGGCGGGCCGAAGCGCGAAGGGTGCGTCGAAGGCGAAGTAGGCGAGCGCCCAGGAGGCGACCAGGGAAAGGAGGAGGCCCGTGACGGCGGAGAACAGCCCCATGAAGAAGTACTCGATCAGGAGGATCCGACGAATCTGGCGTCGGGACGCGCCGAGCGTCCGCAACAACACGCACTCGCGCAAGCGCTGGTACCGACCCGAGATGACCGCCGTAATCATGACCAGGATACCCGTGAGGATGGAAAACATCGCCATGAAGCGAATTACAAAGGACAGCCGGTCGAGAACCGAGTCGATCGTCTCGAGGACCAGTGAAAGGTCGATGGCAGAAACATTCGGGTACTGCCGGATCAACTCGCGCTGCAGGCCGGCCGATTGCTGTCGCGAGTCGGTGCGGGTGACGATCACATGGAATTGAGGAGCATCTTCGAGAACTCCGGTCGGGAAGAGGACGAAGAAGTTGGGTTGAAAGGTCCTCCAGGCCACCGAGCGGATGCTGCCCACGGTGACCGAGACGGGAAGCCCCTGCACATCGAACGTGAGATGGTCTCCAACTCCGACCTGAAGCTCCCGGGCAATGCGCTCCTCGAGCGACACTCGAACCTGCTTCCCCGCCCGGGGCTGAAGCTCTCCCTCGACCAGCTCCTCGGCATCGGAAAGATGATCCCGGTAGGTGCTGCGGTACTCGCGGCGAAGCGCCCAACTCCCTTGCTCCCCCTTTCGCTGCTCCTGCAGTTCTTCCGCGTCGAGGCCATTGACCGACTGAATCCGCATGGTAACGACCGGAACCTCCTGAAGGATGTCCAGGTGGTGTGCCCGAACCAGGTCGCTGACACCTGCAAGCTGGTCGTTCTGAATGTCGAACAGCACGAGATTCGGGCGGTCCTCCGATCCCACACTGGCAACCTCGTCGAGCAAGGTGGTCTGGCTCAGATAAAGCGTGACGATGAAGAAGGTGCCCAGACCGACGGCCAGTACGAGTACCACCGTCTGATTGTGTGGCCGATAGAGGTTCGCCAGTCCCTGCCTCCACTCGTAGCGCCAGCTCGAGGGGAAAAACCTCCGGGCTGCCAGCATGATCGACTTGGCCACCAGAAAGAGCAGGCCGAAGACCACCACAAGACCTGCAAAGAATCCCAAGCCGATCTGCCATGTCGACGAGTACCAGAGCGAGAAACCGAGCAGCCACGCGACGACGAGAGCCAGCAGGGACAGCGCCAGCGGATCCCGGCGGATGAGGGAGCCGTCTTCGAGATCGCTTCTGAGCGTCCGAAGCGGAGAGATCTTCCGAACCGGGGCCAGCGGAATCAGGGCAAACAGGAGTGCAGCCACGAGACCGACCAGGAGCCCCTCGATGACTGCAGAAGGAGAGACCCTCAACGGAATGGTGACCGGCATGAAGCGACCCAGGACGAAGGGCAGCGCACGCTGGGCCACGAGACCGACGACAGCCCCGGCCAGAGCCCCAATCAGGCCCATGGCTCCCGCCTGGAGGAGGTAGATCGCGAAGCTCTGACGGGGAGTCGCCCCCACGCACCGCAGCACGGCGATGGTCCCGATCCTCTGTCGGACATAGAGGTGGATCGAGCTTGCAATTCCGATCCCACCCAAAATGACGGCGATGAAGCCGACCAGACTCAGGAACCGATTGAGATTCTGCAACTCGCGACGGAAATCCTGCTTCCGCTCCTCGACAGTGTCGGCTCTCAGATTCATGGACCGTAAACGGTCCTTCATCGACTCGATTCTGGCATCCACGTCGAAGGTCCGACTGAACTTGAAGAAGACCGTATAGTGCACGCGGCTTCCGACCTGCACGAGACCGGTCTCGGGGACAAAGCGTTCCGGGATGAAGATACGCGGTGCCAGATCGGAGGCTATGGCCGACTCGCCCGGAATCTCCAGGAGCTTCCCCGCGATTCTGAAAGTGACATTGCCGAGCTTCACTTCGTCGCCCACAGCCACACCGAACTGGAGCATCAGGGTCTGGTCCACCAGCGCCTTTTGTCCCTCCTGATAGTCGGAAGCCGCACCCGCTGGGTCGGTCTTCAGTTCACCATAGAAGGGAAACGGACCGGAGATCGCACGGACCTGAACCAGTCGCGTCGCCTGCTGGGCGGGGAACAGGGCCATGGACGCAAAACTGGTCTGATGGGCCTGTGTGCCTCCGAGTCCGCGGAAGAGATCCTTCGCCTCGTCGTCAAAGGGGGTGTCGCCGCGGATGGACAGGTCGGCTCCGAGGAGAACCTTGGCCTGATCCTCGACCGCGAGACGGAGGTTTTCGCCAAAGGAACGGATCGCGACGAGGGCCGCCACCCCCATGATGATGGAGGACATATAGAGAAGCAGCCGTCTCCAGCTGTGCCGGCCGTCCCTCCACGCCATCCGGGCAATCCAGCCGAGATTCACAACGGTGCGGCTTCCTTGACCGCGGCAGGCCGGTCGGAGACGATCCGGCCGCCTCTCAGCGAGATGATGCGCTCGGTCCTCGCTGCCAGTTCGAGGTTGTGAGTGACCAGAACCAGCGTCGTTCCATTCTGGACATTGAGCTCGAAGAGCAATCGTTCGACGGTTTCGGCCGTCTCGGCGTCGAGGTTGCCGGTCGGCTCGTCCGCGAAGAGGATCTGCGGACGATTCACGAAAGCCCGCGCCAGCGCTACCCTCTGCTGTTCGCCCCCGGAAAGTTGGGTCGGATAATGCTCGAGGCGACTTCCGAGACCCACCTGCTCGAGCAGGTGGGCGGCTCGCGAGCGAACGTCGGTCTCACCTCTCAGCTCGCATGGCACCATGACGTTCTCGAGGGCGGTCAAGGTCGGAATCAGTTGAAAGGTCTGGAAAACGAAGCCCACCGAGCGACTCCTTAGGACCGCCAGGCGCTCTTCAGTAAGGGGGCCCAAGTCCTGGCCTCCAAAAACGACCCGTCCCGCCGTGGGACGATCGAGACCGGCGCACAATCCGAGCAGGGTCGTCTTGCCGCTTCCGGAAGGACCCACGATGGCGCAACTCGAAGCTTCTTCGATTTCGAAACTCACATCGCGCAGCACCGTGAGGCTGCGATCACCGCCGTTATACGTCTTGGTCAGTCGGTCAACCTGGAGCAGCTTCTGTTTCATGCGCGGCGGTGCTCAACCCCCCCATGTCGTGTACCATCTATCCTACTATAGCGATGACGGCGACATTGTTGATACGAACGATCCCCCTGATGTTGTTACTGTTCAGCACGGCCGGTGCCTCAACCGACGGTCAACGTCCTGTCCTGCTGGTTCTTGGGGACAGCCTGACCGCGGGCTATGGGCTCGATCCTTCACAGGCCTACCCGGCCCTGCTTCAGGAGAAGGTGGATGCCGCCGGACTTGACTTCAACGTCGTCAACGCGGGTGTCAGCGGCGAGACTTCGGCAGGAGGAGCGAGTCGCATCGACTGGCTGTTGAGAAGGCGGGTGGATGTTCTCCTGCTCGAACTGGGTGCCAACGACGGGCTGCGTGGCATTCCTCTCGATGCAACCCGGAAGAACCTGCAGTACATCATCGATGCGACGCGCCGGCGATACCCGGGCGTCAAAGTCGTGATTGCCGGGATGCTGGTCCCGCCCAATCTCGGTCCGGACTATTCGACGAGTTTTCGGAATCTTTTCCGGGAACTGGCAGAGGAGAATGATGCGGCACTGATCCCCTTCCTGCTCGAGGGGGTCGCGGGCAAGCCCGAGCTGAACCTCCCGGACGGGATCCATCCCACGCCGCGCGGCCATGAGTTGGTCGCGGAAAACGTGTGGAAGGTGATCCGGCCGATCCTCGTCCGAAAGAACGGCTCGGACACCTCAAGTGGATGAGCTGTAAACCGTCCGGCACTTTCCTTTCCGGCGCCGGAATGCCACAATTGCAGGCTTGGTCGTTCCGGCGGGGGGCCTTCGGCCGCCCCGTCCTGGTTCACGAATGACGTATCGTGGCAAATTCATCTTGCTCGTTTCGGCGACCGCCGGGTGTCTCGTTTCTCCAGAAACCCTTCAGCAAGCAGGCCCTGGCCTCGAAGGTCCGCGAGATCCTCTCACGCCGCAGCGCCTGAGAGAGACTGTGGGATACCCATTCTGCCGGTCGTTGGCTGCTGGAGAGCGGGAGAACCCGAGAATTGGAGAACCAGAAGGCGACGTCGGGCGCAACCGCCTTCTCTCGTGGGCTGACAGCCCGCCCGCCACAGCAATTCTCAGATTCCTCGATTGGGAACTTTTTATCCCCGAATTGATCTAAGCTATTGAGAGTCCGGAATCCCTGAGGATCCGACAACAGGGGGAAATCAAGTGGACGGTTTCAGCCGTTCGATCGGAACTGAAGAGACTTTCGAACAGACGGACAGTATTCTCGAACGACTGCGCGAGGGAGACGAGAGCGCCTTTTCGGAGGTCTTCCATTTGTACAGAGACATGGTTTACACGCTGGCCGTCAAACTCCTCGCGGACAAGGCCGAGTCTCTTGACGTCACCCAGGAAGTCTTCCTGACCCTGTTTCGAAAGATCCAAAGCTTTCGGGGAGAATGTTCGTTGAAGACCTGGCTGTACCGTGTTGCCGTCAATCAGGCGGCCAATCGCAACCGCTGGTGGAAGCGACGGCGGAATCACCGGGTCTTGTCGCTCGACCTGCCCGAGCCTTCGGCGGATCGCCTTCCCCCCTCCCCTCCTAGCAAGGCTCCGTCGGCTCTCAGAACGTTCCTCTCCGCGGAACTGCGCAAAACTCTCAACGAGGAGCTGCGGACGCTTCCCTTTGATCAGCGCGTGGCCGTCGTACTGCGCGACGTGGAGGGTCTCAGTTACGAAGAGATTGCGGAGGTGACCGGGGCCTCCCTGGGAACCGTCAAATCGAGAATCGGCCGAGGACGTGACAAGCTCAGGGACGCTCTGGCCGATTTCCAGGGAGGTGAGTCCCTATGACCTGCCGTCATTTCGCCGAACAGATCCACGATTTTCTCGACGCTCGCCTGCCGGCCCGTGAGATGGCATTACTGAATGCCCACATGATGAGTTGCAGTCGCTGCCGACAGACCTATCAACAGTATGTGCTGATCCAGGATTTCGTCGCTGAGCGGGATTACCTTCCGGAATCTTCTTCCAGAATGATCCTGAAGAAGCTCCGACGCGGCAGTTGGAGAGCCTTTCTGATCGAGGCGGGAGACCAGCTCTGGACCTGGATCCGGGATCTCGACCGACGGTTGCTCTACCTTCGCGCCTCTGCGGCCCCGTTTGCCCTCGGGCTCTTCGCCGTCCTGTTGCTGCAGTTCGCCCCAGCCGATTCGCAGAGACTGGCTTTCATGGCGATGGAGCTGCCGATCGCACACCACAGCCTGCCGCGCGTCCTGAATGTGGAAGTGCGGCAGAAACAGCCGGAATTCGATGCCATGCTCCGGACGGCCTGGCAATTGCCTTACGAAGATTCACTTTCCTTGATCGCCGAAGTCCAGCCGGAAGGGCATCTAAAGGTGGAAGGCGTGCTCGAATACCCGAAGAGCAATGCTCTCTTGAACGCAGTACACGACGCGTTGAATACCAGCTATCTCGAGCAGGCCTGCGGACTCTCGAACCCGCTGCTGATCTTCACCTTCCAGAAGATCGACGTCTACGAGAACAACTGAGCAGGATGGGGGCGGAGCGGCAGCCCCGATCCCATCTTCTACCGTCCCGGCAGGGACTGCACGGATGTTCCCAGATTTCCGACAGCGTCGGCCACCCGAACGAGGACGTTCCTGCTCTGGGGACTCACGCCGGAGAGCTGAACGGAGTAAGTTTCGGATGTGCTGTCCGAGATTCCGTCCGCGGGGAAAACCACGTGCCAGTGGACGCCGTCCAGTGAGTACTCGGCTTGATAGATCGGGCTGACGACGGTTTTCACCGAGAAGCTGACCCGGATTCCGGATCCTTCGGAGCGGGCCGGCTGCCACTCGATCGCAGGCATGGTATTGGCAAGGATGAAAGGCTTGCTGACCAGTTCACCCTGAAGGGCCTGGTCGACCGGGTTGCTCTCCCGGTCGGTAACGACCACCCGAAAATAGTAGACGCCGTCGGGAAAGCTCGCACCGTCGAGGGTGTACTCCTCGTCCTCCAGGTCACTCTGGAGCAGAGTCCAGTCGGCATCGTCCTGGCGCCGAAGATAGAGAGAATACACCAGCGTGTCGCCGTTTGGGTCCGACGAGTCCCAGGTGAGACTCCGGGCGCCGGGCACGTAAATGCGTCGGCTCGGAGGCTTGATCCTGGGCGTTTCGAGATCCCGAATCGCCTTCGGCAGCGCCTCCGCATGGGCTCCTTCCGGTCCGCCGGGGGTGACGCCTCCGGCCGGATTGCCCGGCGTCTTGGCCAGGGCCACGCCGGGCGCGAGCAGGGTCAGCGACTGGACCTTGGGCGGCATGTTGCTTTGCTGGTAGGAGACGCTGACCAGATCGACGGCTCCCTGTTGCGATCCCAAGGGTTCGGTTCCGGCACCCCCGCTGACCGTAAACTCAACCTTCCACTGCAGAAAGCGTGCCGGCTCGCTCGTGATCGCAGAACCATCCGCGTCGGCGTAGGCTGCACTCCAGTTCGACCAGGTTTCATCGGGTGACTCGGTGTTGCCGACCCGCGTGTAAAGTTTGACGGTCCTCGAGGCGGCAGGGTCCAAAACGCGCCAGCGGATCGTCCCCCAGTGGGCGACCATCCCCGCGTCGATGGCTTCCGATTCGAACGTTCCCGTCTTCGAAACATCGCTGCTAAGCCGATAGACCTTGCCGAGGTTGCTCGTCATGAGCAGCAGATCGTCGCCCCGTTCGACGAGACGTGTCACCTGCTCTTCCTTCGTCTCGGCCAGAAGTGTCACAAAACCCTGTCGCGTCAGCATCAGAATGCGGCCCTTGTTTCCCGTACCCAACAGCACGCTGCCGTCGCTTCGGACCAGGAGGTCGAAGGCGAGCTCATCACTGGAGGAATAGAGTGTCTCCACCAGATCTTCCTTGCTGATCCGGTAGACCTCCAGCTTCGCCCCCTTGGCGATACCCGGAAGTTCGACCTTCGACTCTTCGGTCTTCTCTTCGCTCGACTTCTTCTCCGTGTTCAGCGATGAGGCTTTCGCGTCGCTGCCGCCGGAGAGAGCGGCCGCATAGATGTTTCCATACCGGTCCACGGCGAGACCCTTCATTTCCTCGAGCGAGGAATCGTAGAGCACGTATGCTTTTCCGGTGGAATCGATCCTGAAAAGGAGACCTTCCGGCGCGCTGCCCGCAAGCAGGTTCTTTTCGAGATCCCAGGCGAGCTTTACGATGTGCGTCTCGTTACTGTCGAAAAAGGGTTTACCTTCGCCGCTCGGAGCAACCTTGTAGATCACACCATGCGGTCCGGTCGCAACATACAGGTTGTCCTGCTCGTCGAACAGCAGATCCCAGATGAACTTCTCGTCGGGATCGAAGAAGACCTCGGGCTCTCCTCCCGCCGACATACGATAGACCTTCCCATCGGGGGAAGTCCCGGCGTAGATGCGCCCTTTGGAATCGACGGCGAGGGTATAGACGGCCGGTTCGTCGAGTTTGGCCCATTCGGCCCCCTGGCCCCTCGAATCGAGTCGAAACACCTTGCCGTTGGCGCCGGTACCCATGTAGACCGTGCCTCCCGTACCGACGACAGCACAGTGGATGAAGGCCTGCTCGGTGTTGAACACCTCGCTGACCGCAGGAGCGGGAAGCAGCTTTCCGTCACTCGTCAGCGAGACCCCGTCGAAGTCGCCCTCCAGGAATGCTTCGGCCGAGGCAGTGGTGACGAACACCGGGTGCACGGCAATGAGTGGATTCACGGATGCCAGCAGCACCGCCAGGAGCGACAGACGCCAAATTGTCTGCATGGAGCTAACCTTTGATGTTGATTTCGATGATCTTCCGTCCGGAGACGACCGCGTCCGTGGCGGGAAGTTCGTGTTCGGCGAATACCACCTGCTTGATCGGCTGCACATCACCGGTGGTTTTCTTCGAGCTATACAGAGCCAGAATCGACGGAGGCAGGCCGGGCAGGCCTTCGCCGCCGACCACGGCGCCCGCCTGGTCACGGAAAAGACGAATGTAGAGACGATCGTTCTTCTTAAGGTTGTTGATGGCACGCACCAGTTGGTCCAGGTCCCGGGGAATGAACTCGGCATCCTCCGATTCAGCATCGGCGCGCGACAGCGTGACGCCGTCTCCGATGAGGATCTTGAGAGGGCCGGGCGGGAGTCCATCGGGGATCTTGACGGGATACTTGGCGGAGGTCACTTCTCCATTGTTGTTACGCATGAAGACGGTGATGCCCACTTCATCGCCGGGCCGCGCCTCGGTCTCGTCCTGCCAGACCTTCTCGAGCGTTGCCTCGCGGGTACTTTCATAGGCCGAAACTTCGACATCGACCTTTTCCATGTCGATGTTGTCGAATCCGCTGGTCAGAATGAAATTGACCGGAGCGGCGGCTGCGATTCCAGCGATTCCTGAAGAGCCGGTCAGATTGGAGATGCTGTTCGCGAAGTGGACCTCCGGGTACCCCTTCAGGGAAATCCGACAGCGGACCTGCAGCGTCTGCCCTCCGATCGTCCTTTCGGAGGAGGTTATGCTGTTCTCTACTGTCAGCGCGACGAGCAGCGGGCTCAGGAGACTATCGGTGACGACTTCGTAATGAAACGCCTTCGCCTCGCCAGGACCTGTCTTGAGGTTGACATTGACCGGAATGAGCTTGGCGTCGGTGCCCTTCAGTCCGAGGATGCCGGTCGCCCGGTCCTGCCGAATCGATCCTACGGCGACGGTCGTTGCCGAAATCTTCTGACTGTTCATCAGGTTGGGGATGACGCCCAGCACGGCGGCCTTGGTCATCGGCATGTCCGTATTTCCCACCGAGAGAAAGGGATGGCCGAACGCATACACACGATCGCCGTCCACATACGTCACCGTTCCGCTGGCCGAGACGTCCATATCGCCGCGCACGAGTTGGACGGCCACGGTCGACCCGGCCTCCAGGGGGGCATCCTTGGTCTCGTCGTTGGCGGTGGCACCGGCACCGAAAACGGGCGAGAGACCGACCGAGCTGAGCAACCCGGCAAAGGGTGAGATGGCTGCGGGCATCGCTCCGGACAATCCGAGAGGCGTGTCGATCGGTCGAAGACTCCCGAATCGCGCCAGTGCCGGAAACACCGCCCCGGCGTCGATCCCCGAAGAGGCTGAGCCGAGTTGGAACAGGCCCACCGAGTTCGCCCGGTAGAGCGCGGAAAGATTCATCTCCTTCCGGGCCAACCGGAACGACGTGGGCGTGTGTTCCTTGAAGACGTCCACCATCTCCCCGATTGGAGTGATACCGGCGATCGGTTCCGTCGCGAACGAGAACGCGTAGGCAACCGCGCCAAGCAGCTTGCCGTCGATGTAGACGGGACTGCCGCTCATCCCGGCAAAGACCCCGTACTTTTCGAGCTTGTCTCCGGAGAGCCTGGCAAGGATCAGGTTCTGGCTAGGACCGATCTTCTCCAGGACGCCGAGAATCTCAACATCGAAAGTCTCGACCTGGGTGCCCCGAAAAACGGTCTTGCCAATACCCTTGAGGCCCGGCGCGACGCTCGAGAGAGGGAAAAAATCCACCGTTTGGGCCGCACCGATCACCGAACTGAGGCTCAACAGGCCCAGTAACAAACCGATCTTTCTGATCATCATCCTGAAAACCAACCTTACTACCGTTCCGATTGTCCTTGAGTATAGTCCAATTGCCTGCACCTGCGCGCCCGTCGCGAGGATGCCGGATTCGTGAACACCGGTCGGGAAGAGCCTGCGGGGTGCGGTGACCTCTGTGCTGCGCACGCAGCTCCCTGATCTTCGCGCCGGCACGCAATCTTAGATGCAGCTCCCAGCGCGAGGTTTTCGGCCTCCCGAAATAAAGGGTTTGTCAGTGTAGACTGTCATGATGTTGTCCGTTGTTTCCGGCCCCGGACCGCACAGATCATGTTGAAGCTCAAATCACTGGAACTGACTGGATTCAAGTCCTTTGCAGACAAGACGAAGGTCGCCTTCCCAGATGGCATTACCGGAGTCATTGGGCCGAACGGCTGCGGGAAATCGAACCTGTCCGATGCCATCGGCTGGGTGCTGGGAGCTCAGACCGCCCGCACGCTTCGAGGCCAGAAGATGGAGGATTTCATCTTTGGCGGGACTCGCTCGCGCAAGGCTTCCGGCTTGGCGGAGGTCACCCTGGCCCTGCGACGGATGGATGCGGAACCCCTTCAGATCGGCGGGATCGAGATCGACGGTCCCGAGTTCGAAATTACCCGAAAGCTCTACCGTTCGGGTGAAAGCATCTTCCTGATCAATCACCGGCGCTGCCGGTTGATGGATATTCACCAGATTCTGGAGGAAGCCGGTCTCGGCTTCGCCAGTTATGCTCTCATCGCCCAGGGACGCATCGATGCTTTCCTCACGGCCAGACCGCTCGACCGACGAAGCCTGATCGAGGAGGCGGCCCAGATCACCGGTTACAAGTCCAAACGCCGCAACGCGGAGCTCAAGCTGGAACTGGCTCAGCAGAACCTGCTTCGAGTCAACGATATCGTGGTCGAAGTCGAGCGCCAGCTCCGCTCCCTCCGCCGACAGGCCGGGAAAACGAAGAGGTATCGAAAGCTCCGGGACGAGTATCGAAGGGTCCAGCGACTTCGGCTGCGTGTCGAAAGTGACCGGCTGAACTCCGAGGTCGAGGCTCTGGGCGTCCGCCTCCAGGATGTGCGAAGCCGCGAGGAATCGGCCGTCGAGGAGTTGCATCGGCGGGAGGCGGAACTCCGTGCGAAGACCGGCGAGCGCGAGCGCCATGAGAGCGAGCTCGACCAGGTCAAGGCGCGCAAGGCACAGATCGACCTGGAGCTGGACCGGGCCCGAAACGGCATCGTCCACGCCCGCCAGCAGATCGAACAGACCCAGGCGGGACTGCGGACCATCGACGGCGAGCGGAAAGGCTTGAACAGTTCCCTGGACTCCTTGCGAGAGGAACTGCAGCGGTTTTCGTCGCAGTCCGGGATCCTTCAGGAAGAAGAACGGCGGGCTGCCGAGGAATTGAAACAATCGCTCGAAGAGGTCAAGAAGGCCACCGCTCGTCTGGATGCATCGGAAGCCACGCTGGAGGAGCTCCGCAACCGGCTCATGGCCGCAACCGCTGAAGCTGCGTCGCTGAGGAACCTGAAAGAGCAGCTGAACCACCGCATCGGTCGCCTCGAATCGGACCGCTCGCGGCTGGAGTCGGAACGGGGGACAGCTAAGGAGGCTCTGCAGCGTTCCCGAGTCCGAGCCGAAGAACTCAGGACACGACTCGAGCAGCGGCGCGGTGATCTGAACGAGGCCGAGCTTAAGCGGCAGGAGCAGCGCGAGTACTCCGAGAGGCTCTCCGCGGAACTGAAGGAACGAACCGAGCGGGAAGCCGAAATCCACAACCATCTCGTTGCACTCAACGAACGCCTGCAGTCTTTGCAGGAACTCGAGTTGAGTCGTTCGAACTACAGCGAAGGGGTCAAGAAGGTTCTGAGCCATCTGACCCGGTCGGGGACGGTGGACACATCGGGGACGCTGGCGGACTCGATCGAAACGGATCCTCAGTTCGAAAGACTCGTCGAGGAGTTCCTCGATGAGGAGCTCGAGTATGTCCTGGTCAACTCGCTCGATGAAGCCGTTCGCGGGGTCTCGGAAATCCGGACGCTCAAATCCGGGAAGTGCACCTTCCTCAGTCTTGTCAGCACGAACGGATTCGGTAAACGATCCCTGCGGACGTCTCCGAAGGACCTTCCTGACCGCGCCGAGGGAGTTTTCGGCACCTTGGCCGACATTGTCCGGATGCGACCGGAAGTCGAGGAGGCCTTCTTCCGCGTTCTGCCCAGACAGGCCGATGCCGTTGTGGTCTCGGATCTGGGCCGGGCGCTCCATCTGGCCCACTCCTACCCCGAAAGTACGTTCATCACCCTGGATGGAGAATCGTTGACCCCGCGGGGACTGGTTTCCGGATCCGCCGGCTCGGGAAAGATGGGACTGCTTGGCCTGAAGCGCCAGAAGCGCGAGGTCGAGCGCAAGTGTGCGGCGCAACAGAAGCTGCGCGTCGAGGCCCTGGAAGTGAAAGAGCAGAAGCAGGCAGAGCTCGCGGCTGCGGCCGACGCATTGGAGCAGATCCAGACGCACAGGCATCAACTGGAGAAGGAAACGATCGTCTTGTCCCACGAGGCGGAGCAGGCAGAGCAGGAACTGCGCCGAAGCGAGCGCGTGCTCCAGACCATCGAGACGGAGACCGAACAGCTCAGCATAGAAATTCGGGAGATTCAGGCGAAGCTGGAGGGTATTTCGGTGACGCTCGGCTCCCAGGAACAGACCCGTGAGGAACTGGAGGCCCAACTGCGAATCGGCCGCGAGAGCCAGTTCGATCTGAGGACCGAGCTGAGCGGCCTGCAAGAGCGGGCAAACGCGATTTCGTCGCAACGACGGGTGTTGGAGGAACGGCGTTCGTCTCTGGGCCGAACCGTTGAACGGATTCGGGCCCAGGAGACGGACGCCGTGAATCGTATCGAATTGCTGTCGAAGAGAGAAGGGGAAGGTCGGCGGCGACTGGAGGAGCTCGAGGGGGAGATCACTCAACTCGATTCCGAAACGCATCGCCTGAAGGAGAGTGGCACGGCGCTGGAGAACCAGGTCGCAGTGGTGCAACAGCGCGTCCAGTCTTGCCGAGAGGCGCTCGAAAAGCTGGGTGAGGCCGTGGAGCGACTTCGAGAGCTTCGAAACACACTGCAGGAGGAGAGATCAGGGCTGGAGGTCGAGCGAGCTCGGCTCGAGACTCAGCTTCAGAACCTTGGAGAACAGTGCCGCGAGCAGCTGGGAGTCGGTCTCGAGGAAGCCGTCGAGGGGGTCGAAGTCGACGGGGTGGACCTGAAGGAGGTGGCCTCCCGTTACGAGCACCTGAAGCGAAAGCTGGAGTCTTTCGGACCGATCAATATGACGGCTCTTCAAGAGTACCAGGAGCATCTCGAGCGCCACACCTTTCTGACCGGGCAGCGCACTGACATCGAAAAGTCGATTGCGGACACGACGAAAACGATCCAGGAACTCAACCGTCGCAGTCGCACCCGCTTTGCCGAGACCTTCGAGACGGTGAACACGAACTTCAAGGAGGTCTTCCAGAAGCTGTTTGGCGGTGGGGAGTGCGGAATGACGCTGCTCGACGAGGAGGACGTTCTCGAGTCGGGTATCGACATCTACGCACAGCCTCCCGGGAAACGCCTCCAGAATGTGATGCTTCTGTCCGGAGGCGAAAAGGCATTGACCGTCTTCGCACTGCTGATTGCGATCTTCATGTACCGCCCCAGCCGATTCTGCGTGCTGGACGAGGTGGACGCTCCCCTGGACGACGCCAATGTTCGCCGGTTCACGAAGCTGATATCTGAGATGTCCGAGGAGATCCAGTTCATCGTCGTCACACACAACAAGCGGACCATGGAGAGCGCGAATGCACTCTACGGAATCACGATGGAAGATCCGGGCATCTCGAAGGTCGTTTCTGCGCAGTTCTAGCCCGCTTCCCACCAGGGTCCGTCGCGAGGCGGCAGAGAGGCAGGTGGCTGCAAGGCGCACGACGAAAGTCCCCGCAGGTGCACGTCACGGTACGCCGGAGTGGCCGGGGGCAATCATGGAGCGGACGCCCGTCTATCGGCTGCGGCAGCAGGAGTCTGGTGACAGATGCCGGCTGGACAGCGCGAAACGGGGCTCAGCTTGCTTGAGAGAGTCGCCTGGTGGATAATCGCATACTCCATCGCGGTCTTGGCGTGTTCCTGACAAGCTGCGTACAGCACACGGGAGTTACGGATAACGAAAATGAATCTCCGTTCGCTCTTCAGCATTTTCTCGAATGACCTGGCGATCGACCTTGGGACTGCCAATACGCTCGTCTACGCGCGGGGACGGGGAATCGTCGTGAACGAGCCCTCCATCGTCGCCATCAACAAGATCACGAACAAGGTGGAAGCTGTCGGTCACGAGGCCAAGGAGATGCTGGGCCGTACACCGGGGAGCATCGTCGCCATCAAACCGATGAAGGATGGGGTCATCGCCGACTTCGACGTCACCGAGGAGATGCTCAAGTACTTCATCAAGAAGGCCCACAATCGCAACTACCTGATCAGTCCCCGTATCGTGATCTGTATTCCGTCGGAGATCACCCAGGTCGAGAAACGGGCCGTTCGCGAGTCGGCCCTGCGCGCCAACGCGAGCGAGGTCTTCCTCGTGGAGGAAGCGATGGCTGCGGCCATCGGCGCCGGATTGCCCATCACGGAGCCGAGCGGAAACATGATCGTCGATATCGGCGGCGGAACGACGGATATCGCCGTGATCAGTCTTTCCGGCATCGTCTATAGCCGGTCGGTGCGCGTGGCCGGCAATGAGATGGACGAGGCCGTCATCCAGTACGTCAAACGCAAGCACAACCTGCTCATCGGCGAGCGTACCTCGGAACAGATCAAGATCCAGGTCGGCTCGGCTGCACCGCTCGACGAGCCCCAGACGATCGAGATCAAGGGTCGCAACCTGATCGAGGGGATTCCCAAAACCGTGACGATCAACGACGAGGAGGTCCGGGAAGCTCTGAGCGACTCGATCTCGACGATCGTGAACGCCGTGCGCGTCGCTCTCGAAAGGACGCCACCCGAGCTTTCCGCCGACATTGTCGATAAGGGCATCGTGCTGACGGGTGGAGGTGCTTTGCTGAGGCACCTGGACAAGAAACTGAACGAGGAGACCGGTCTGCCTGTCTTCCTGGCCGAGGATCCTCTTTCTTCGGTCGTCCTGGGCGTGGGTAAAATGCTCGACGACATGGCGCTGCTGCGGCGCATCAGCCTGCAATGACGGAGACGATCCGAAGGAATCCCTTCCTGGGCCTTCTCGCTCTCGTGATCCTGAATCTCTTCCTGCTGTCAATCCAGGTTCGCAGCGAGGATGGTCGTTTCATTCTGCGCTCCTGGGGACTGGCGGCATTTACACCTTTCGCCCTCACGGCGGACTTCGCCTCCGACTTGATGCATGGGATCGGCGACCGTTATCGGTTCTTCACTCACCTGGAAGAACGAAACCTCTACCTCGAGGAACAGAACTGGCGGCTCAAAACCGAGCTCAACCGTCTGGAGGCACTGCGCCGGCAAGTCAAACAAGACGAGAGCTTCCAGCGTCTGGCCGAGCTGTACGATTTC
Source organism: uncultured Acidobacteriota bacterium (assembly GCA_963823995.1). Lineage (GTDB taxonomy): Bacteria > Acidobacteriota > UBA6911 > RPQK01 > JAPXNP01 > JARRKC01. The sequence continues at coordinate 538,288 of CAWGNQ010000004.1, read as the reverse complement.
AGAACGATTCGAGCAGCCGTGGTTTGGCGCAACTTCCCGATGTACGCGGAAAAAGTCGTCGTCAATGCCGGCTCGAGCGAGTACGTCCACAAGGACTCCGCAGTGATCACGCCCGACGGGGTGGTCGGTCGCGTTCAGGCCACGACCCCTCTCACCTCCGAAGTGGAGCTCCTGACCGATGTCAACGCGGCGGCCGGAGCCCAAATCGGGGAGGGAGGACTGCAAGGAGTCGTCCAGGGGACAGGGCGTGACGACCTGAGACTCAACTTCATTCTCGCCACGGAACAGGTGGAGCCTGGTGAGGTGGTGTACACTTCCGGAACGGACGGAATCTACCCGAAAGGGGTACCGATCGGGAAAGTAGTCAGTGCGGAAAAGACGGCCGGCATCTATCAGCGCATCACGGTCGTTCCGTTCGTGCAATTCACGCGGCTGGAAGAAGTCGCGATCGTGATCGACGAACCTTGAGACCCACGACGCCGAATGATGGAGTTCAGCGGCACATCCCGCCCCTCGAGATCGTCGTGTTCCTGATCGTTGGTCTGGCCGTCGACCTGGTGCAAGGTGCCCTTCTCCCGGGTTATCTTCGTGCCGAAGTCCTGCTCGTACTCGTCGTCTATGTCGGCTGGTCCACGACACCACTAAAGGGCGGCGTGGTGGGAACGATCTTCGGGATACTGGAGGATTATCTCGTCGGGATTCCGGTCGGCCTCAATGGTCTGAGCCTGACATTCATCGGGTTTTTCGCCGGCTACCTGAGTCGATGGATGTCCACGGAGCTTGGACCGTTCCGGGTCCTGCTCTTTGCAGCCCTGGCCCTGCTGGATCGCTCGATCATCCTGGGCACCCTTTATCTCCTGGGGCAAAACGTGTCCCCGGTCAGAGCCGACGGACTCCTTTTGAGCGCCTTTTTGACCGGAATCATCGGCGAGGTGTTTTTTGGCCTCTATGATAAGATCAGGTTTCCGCCGAAGGACTTCCGGAGGCTCCACTGACGCGGCGTTGAGGCCGTGTCCGGGCGATCGGAAGGGCCTCCGAACGGACCGAGTTTGAGCGGCGCCGGCGACCGGTTTGGGTGGTCGTCTGGAGGGATCGAAGACCGGGACACGGTCACCGGCGCCGGCCCCTGACTGACGACCGACCCTTGGAAGAGGGAGGACGGTCCGGGTGCTTTGGGTGGAGGCTCATGCCGATTTTCCAGGACAACCGTATCATTGCCCGCCGCCTGGGAATCGCGCGCCTACTCGTCGCCGTGGTCTTTCTCGGTCTTTGCCTCAAGCTCTGGCATCTGATGGTGATCCGCTTCGACCACTACCGCGAGCTGGCGGAGCAAAACCAGGTCCGGACCATTCCCTTGATGGCGCCCCGCGGACCGGTGCTGGACCGCGATGGCCGGGTTCTGGTCGAGAACATCAACTCCTTCAATCTCTTCCTCTATCGTGAGGAGGTTTCCGATCTCGAGGGCTCCAAGGATTTCCTCGTACACGAGTTGAACGTGGACCCGCAGCGTTTCCAGGAACGACTCGATGAGGCGTCTTCCTATCCTGATTTTCGCCCTCTGCTCGTCAAAGAAAACCTGACGATGGAGCAGGTGGCCCGATTGCTGTCGCACCAGGCCGAGCATCCCGAGTTGAAGATCTTCGAACAACCTCGACGGCTTTATCGCTACGGCGAGTTGGCTGCTCACGTCCTCGGCTTCGTGGGGGAGATCTCTCGATCGGAGCTGGACCTCGAAGAGTTCAGCAATCACAAGCCGGGCGATGTGATCGGAAAATCGGGCATCGAACGCGTCTATAACAGGCAGCTCACCGGCCGGGACGGATTCTCGCGGGTCCTCGTCAACAGCGCGGGCAAGGCGCTGCAGGAACTGGTCAGAAAGGAGCCGGTCCCCGGCGACGAGTTGAAGCTGACGATCGATCTGGATCTCCAGCGGGTCGCGGAAAACGATCTGGGCGACCAGCCCGGAGCTGTCATCGCGTTGGATCCCCGCAACGGCGAAGTGCTCGTCCTGGCCAGCCGCCCGGCATTCGACCCAAACTGGTTTGCGACACGCATTACTCAGAAACAGTGGCAGGAGCTGACGTCGAACCCCGACAATCCTCTGCAGGATCGGGCCATCCAGAACTCCTTCTCTCCCGGCTCGATCTTTAAGGTCGTGATGGCCCTGGGCGGGCTGGAGGTGGGCGTGATCGATCCGCAAACCCCGGTCTACTGCAGGGGAGGCGTCGAGCTCTATGGTCATTACTTCCATTGCTGGAAGGCAGGGGGCCACGGACTGGTACACCTCTCGGAGGCCATCCAGCACTCCTGCAACGTCTATTTCTACCTCCTCGGCCAGAAATTGGGCGTCGATCGCATCGCAGAGTTCAGCCACCGTATCGGCCTGGGTGAGCCGACCGGCATCGATCTGACCGGCGAGGTGTCGGGGCTGATTCCATCGAGCGAATGGAAGGAGCGTACGACCGGTCAGCCCTGGTTTGCGGGAGAAACGATTTCGGTATCGATTGGGCAGGGTCCGCTCAACGTGACCCCCGCTCAATTGGCGCGAGCCATTGGAGCAGTGGCGACCGGGCGCGTTCCCAAACTCCGGCTGGTTCGGGCCGAAGGAGAAGAGGATGACATGATGCCGGTCGGATTCTCCTCCGAGAACCTTCAGGCTGTGCGAAACGCCATGTGGAAGGTGGTCAATGAATATGGCACCGGACGCGCGGCCCGGGTCGCGAACTTCGACGTCTGTGGAAAAACCGGGACGGCACAGACGATCAGTCGTCAGGTGCGTGAGACGCTCTCTGAGGAAGACCAGGCGAAGTACGAGCCGAACGCGTGGTTCGTCGGCTTCGCTCCCCGCGAAAACCCGGAACTCGTCATAGCGGTCATCGTCCAGCGGGGCGGGTCGGGTGGTGGCGAAGCCGCGCCCATTGCGGGTCACATCTTCGATGCCTACTACCGCAAGTACAACTCCCCTCCCGTCTCGGGCATGGAACTCGCATCACACACTGAACCGGAACGGGAGATCCAGCAATGAGGGTCGACCGTTCCCTGGGCCAGTTCGACTTTCTGCTGCTGTTCGTGGTGGCTGCATTGGCTCTGCTCGGAGTGCTCGGCGTCTACAGCGCCGGTCTGTCGAGCGGCGGGCGGCTTTACTCGGGGCAGCTCCTTCGGATCGGGCTCGGTTTGGTGGTCTGCTTCGTCGTGATGCTCTTTGACTATCGAAAGCTGGTCGAGCGCGCCGTCGTCCTCTACATCCTGGCACTCATCGTCCTGGCCGGGGTGCTGATCTTCGGTTCCGAAGTCAATGGAAGCAGGAGTTGGATCCATCTGGCCGGAGTCACTTTTCAGCCGTCCGAATTCACCAAGATCGTGGTCATCCTGGTCGTCGTCCACCTGATCGCGGAAAACCGTGAGGAGTTTCTGACGAACCGCCGGCTGATCAACGTGGGAATGATCTGCCTGATTCCGATCGTTTTGATCATCCTGCAGCGGGACCTCGGAACGGCCATCATGTTCGTTCCTGTCGTCGGCGGCATCCTGCTGGTCGGCGGACTCCGACGGCGCCTGCTGGTCGGTGTGCTTATCCTCGGCCTCGTATCTGCACCTCTGATCTGGTTCGGTCTCAAGGACTACCAGCGCCAGCGCGTCCTGGTCACACTGGATCCCGGGCGGGATCCACTCGGCATCGGCTATCAGACACGCCAGGCTCAGATCGCCATTGGATCCGGCGGGCTGATGGGTCGTGGGATCGGTGAGGGACTTCAGAGCCAGCTCGGTTTCGTTCCCGAGAGCCACACCGATTTCATCTTTGCGCTTTTGGCGGAGGAAACTGGATTTTTCGGAGCAGCATCCATCCTTCTCCTTTACTTCCTGCTTCTCTCCCGTCTCGTGACCGTCGGTCTCGAGGCGAGGGACCGGGCCGGAATGCTGATCATCGCCGGAGTCGTAGCGTTCATCTTCTCCCACGTCCTGATCAACGTCGGCATGGCCCTGGGCATCATTCCTCCGATTGGAATTCCGCTTCCATTCCTCAGCTACGGCGGCTCTTCGACCCTGACCACCTTCGCTGCCATCGGCCTCGCTCTCAGCGTCGGCCTCCGCCGGTACATGTACAGCTGACGGACGTTCGGCGTTCCAGGCGTTCACGGCGTGGCATTCGTCGGCGGGAGAACGGGAGAGAACCGGAGGACGGGAGAACCGGAGACCGGGTGGCCGGGTGGGATAAGCATCCTGCTTGTCATTGCCGGTCCGACGTGACCGGCCGGACACAAACGGGACATCAGAGCCGGAACGAAGTGAGGGACCCCCCTGCACGACCGTCGACTGCCCCGCTTCCCACCCCGGACAAACACCCGCGGCAGCCCGCCGGCTTTCGTGGGAACGGCGGGGCGCGGCGGTTGGGCTTTGGTGACACCCTCACTTCGTTCCGGCTCTGACGATCGGGACTTTCGATTGCCGATTTCAAGGAGAACGCGGGTCGAGGGAGGACGGGTGATCGGTACGCGAACGGAGCGGGTCGCTCGTGCCGTAAACGCTCGTCACCCCCAGAGGTTTCCGGAGCAGGATCTACTCTCCGGCTCTCCCGCCCACCCGGCCACCCGTTCTCCCGGCCCCCGGTTCTCCCGTTCTCGCATCCACAACGAAATTCCAAAATCTCGCGTCTTCTACCGCAGCCTGGCAGCCATGAATTCGGCAATTCCGTTCAGGAACATCTGCACCGCGATCGTGGTCAGCAGCATTCCCATCAGGCGCTCGAGCGCGACCAGCCCGCGTTCCCGAACGAGGCGCCGCAGGCCGCTCGAAACGAGCAGGACGACGCTGCATCCGGCCCATGCCAGGAGAACGGCGGCCAGCCACTCCGGCCAGCGCGCAGGTTCCCGGCTCATCACGAGAAGGACGGTGGCCATGGCTGAGGGGCCCGCCACGTAGGGAATCGCCAGGGGAACGATGAAGGGCTCCCCCTGGAAGAGCTCCTCTCCACCGTTGCGCCTTCCGGGAAAGATCATGCGCACGGCGATCAAAAAGAGGATGAGACCGCCGGCCACTGAGAGCGACGGCTCGGAGATCTGGAGCAACTCCAGGACGTAGCGACCGAAGAACAGGAAGGCGATCAATACGGCGAGAGCGATCAGCAGTTCACGGCTGATCACCCGAAAGTGACGCCGGTCGTCCACGCTCTTCATGGCCGACAGGAAGAAGGGGATATTTCCGAACGGATCGAGCACCAGAAAAAGCAGCAAGGCGGCCGACCAGAGTGTCATCGAGCCCGCATTTTCCCACGAAACTGGAGTACGCGACACATTCCACCCGGCAATGACCGGCTGTCGGCCCTGCTTGTCTGCCTGCCCGGAGGCCAGTATCATTCCCCTCCAGCCGACCACGCGTAATTCGGCGAATCGGAGATGCACGGATTCCTGGGCGGCGTAGGAGGAGAAAGAGTGGAACGACGACGCCTGACTCGCCACCCGCAGATGCGGGACTGCCGCTATCGAATCGGCTCCGTGGAACACGACGCACGGCTTCTCAACATTTCCTGGGACGGCGCCCGCATCGGAGACGTGGCCGAGGTACCGGAATCGGGGACATCCGTTTCCCTGATGCTCGGTCCACAAGACTCCGAGACGGTCCTGAAGGGAAGGGTCACCAACATCGGCCGGATGTCGTTCGGAGTCAAGTTCGACGAAACCCGCGGCAGCGTCATGCGCAAGCTGCGCGGAATTCTGTAGATCGTTCCCGATGCTTGCCGCCCTGCGCCATTCCTCTCACCCGTTGCAGGAGAGGTCGATACCCCCTTTGATGAGACGGCGATGAGGGGTAATGTCCAAACCCCGGTTCCGGAACTTCTCGACTTCCCTCTGTTCTTCACTGACAACCACGGCAGCCCGGGTCTCGCCCATCCACTCGATCTGGCGACGCAGGTCGATCTCTTCCTGTTCGTCGTGTTGTTTCCCACAGGTCCCGGACATCCCAACCTTCAATATCCCTTGGGGAGAATTTGAAAAGAGTTGATCAGGCATCAACATTTACCGAATCGAGGATGAGAAAGTCGCAACTGAGTGGGAGCAAATGGACTCTGTCGGAATGCTGCGCCAGCTTGGTGCTGGCTTCTGAAGCCAGTGAGGAGGCTTGGCATGTACCCCCGGAACCGGGTCTCCCGCCAAACCGAGTGTTAAAGAACTCGGAACGACGATGAGACCGACGGGACCGGAGAGAAGCGGGACCGATGAGACCGACGGGACCGGAGAGACCATGGGAGAGAGAATGCCGACCCGAACCATCCCGTGCGACGATTGTCGGGTCCCATAGGTCACGTGCGTCCCATTCGTCCCAGGCTGTCCCATGGAGTATCAGGCCGATTCCCTTTTCCCTGTCCTTCACGGATCCCAAGTGCGGAACGTTGTGGGGAAAGAGCGACGGCCGCAACCTCGGTGCGCGATCATCCGCCTGCAGTTTCCGGTTGCAGCGTCAGTGTGCAGCGTCGGTGTGCAGCGTCAGTGCAGCGTCGGTGTGCAGCGTCAGTGCGGCGTCAGTGCAGCGTCAGTGCGCAGCGTCAGTGCGCAGCGTCAGTGCGCGAACGGCCAGTGAGCGATCCCCGTGCGCAGTCGCCGGGGGTCTCATGCGCCTGCTGCACGATTCCCATGGATCGTCGGCGGGCAGGGCTGCCTGGATTACTCCCGCTCCGCTCCCGGCCCACGCGGAACTTCGAACCTGGAACCCCCGGAACGTCGAACGTGGAACGCGAAAGGGCGAGGTGCGAAGTGCGAACAGGCGAGACGAGAGGCGCGAAGGCATCCAGATTGGATCCAGCCTTCCCGTGGCGTGCGCGGCGCCGTGGCGTGGAACCGGGCCGGCCGGGGGGAGGAATGCCAGGCCGTCGATGGGTCGACGCCACGCAGCGTCCGCAGCGCCGCAACGGGGCCTTCGGACACAGAATGGTGACACGCACGGAATGCGCCTGTAAATACTTATGAATAAAGACTTCTTGGCGGAGGGGGTGGGATTCGAACCCACGGTACCGGTTTTGCCGGCACAACGATTTTCAAGACCGCCGCCTTAAACCACTCGGCCACCCCTCCGCGCTTCCTCCCAGGAAGGTAGCAGAAACGGAGAGCTGCGGGCAACTTCAGCGGGTTCCATACCGATTGACTCTATGGAGCTTATACCCGGACACCCGTGCCCTGAACCTGGCACCTTGAACCCCGCAACCCGGGTCAGGCCGCATCGACGGAGCCGGCTTTGAGCAGCGCCTTCATGTATTCGCGGCGCATTCGGGCAATACTGGAAATCGAGATCTCCTTGGGACACACGGCTTCACATTCCCCGTGATTCGAACAGTTCCCGAAACCTTCCAGGTCCATCTGGGTCACCATGCGCAGAACCCGTCTTTCACGCTCCGGATGGCCCTGGGGTAGCAGTGAGAACTGGGAGATCTTAGCGGAGGTGAACAAGGCCGCCGATGCATTCGGACAGGCCGCAACACAGGCTCCGCAACCGATGCAGGCCGCGACATCCATGGCCAGCTCGGCATTCTTGCGCGCTACCGCCACCGCGCTCGCTTCCGGAGCCTGCCCGGTGTTGACGGAGACGTAACCCCCTGAGGCGATGATCCGATCGAATGCACTGCGGTCGACGACCAGGTCGCGAACGATGGGGAAGGCCTTGGCTCTCCAGGGCTCCACGACGATCGAGTCGCCATCCTTGAAGTGCCTCATGTGCAACTGACACAGCGCCGAGCCTTCCTGGGGGCCGTGGGCCATTCCGTTGAGCACCGCTCCGCAGGAACCGCAGATCCCTTCTCGACAATCGCTGTCGAATTCGATCGGCTCTTCGCCCTTGGCCACGAGGTCCTCGTTCAGGAGATCGAGGAGTTCGAGGAACGACATGTCCGTCGAGACGTTCTCGACCGTATAGGGAACGAGCTTGCCCGGCTGACCGGCTCCGGGTTGACGCCATACGCGCAAATGAATGGTCATGCTCTTCGCCATCGCTGATCTCCCTACTTGTAGCTCCGCGTCGCCAGGTGCACGTTCTCGAATTCCAGCTCTTCTTTGTGGAGAGCCGGCGGCTTGTCCTCTCCCTGGTACTCCCAGGCCGCGACGAAGGAATATTCCTCATCCCTTCGCTGCGCCTCGCCCTCACCGGTCTGATATTCTTCTCGGAAATGTGCGCCGCATGACTCCTCCCGCTGGAGGGCATCCAGAGCCATCACTTCCCCGAGTTCCATGAAATCCGCTACGCGACCGGCAAACTCGAGGTACTTGTTCAGATAGCCTCCCCCGCCCGGGACCCGCAGGTTCTGCCAGTATTCCTCGCGGAGCGACCGGATCCTCTCCACTGCGCTCTTCAGCCCTTCCTCGTTCCGCGACATTCCGACGTCATCCCAAAGCACCTGGCCCAGTTCCCTGTGGAACTGGCGGGGGGACTTCTCCCCATGAACCTGAAGCAGTTTGTCGAGCCGGGTGCGCACCTCGGCGGCCGTCCTGGTGAACGCCTCGGCATCGGCCTTCATCTGGGGCAGCGATGCCTGTGCGAGGTAATTGCCGATCGTGTAGGGGATGACGAAGTAGCCGTCGGCCAGTCCCTGCATCAATGCACTGGCTCCCAACCGGTTGGCGCCGTGATCGGAGAAATTGGCTTCACCGAGCACGAACAGACCGGGAACCGTGCTCATCAGATTGTAGTCGACCCAAAGTCCGCCCATGGTGTAGTGCACGGCCGGAAAAATGCGCATCGGCGTCTTATAGGGATCTTCACCGGTGATGCGGGCATACATGTCGAAGAGGTTGCCGTACTTGTCCTCGATGTAGCCGACCCCTTCCCGCTCGATCGCGTCGGCGAAGTCGAGATACACGGCAAGTCCGGTCTCGCCGACGCCCCGACCCTCATCGCAGGCCTGTTTGGCCGCTCTCGAGGCGACGTCCCGGGGCACCAGGTTGCCAAAACTCGGATAGCGCCGCTCGAGATAATAGTCCCGATCCTCTTCCGGGATTTGATCGGCCGGCCGGTCGTCCCCCTTCTTCTTCGGCACCCAGACCCGCCCGTCGTTGCGGAGACTCTCGCTCATCAGTGTGAGTTTCGACTGGTAGTGTCCGGAAACGGGAATGCAGGTCGGATGGATCTGGGTGAAGCACGGATTCGCGAACAGTGCGCCGCGACGATAGCATCGCCAGGCGGCCGTGACGTTCGAATTCATCGCATTGGTCGACAGAAAATAGGCATTCCCGTAGCCGCCGGTCGCCAGAACCACGGCATGCCCCACGTGGGATTCGATCTCCCCAGTCACCAGATTCCGACAGACGATCCCCCGGGCCTGGCCGTCGGCGAGCACCAGATCCAGCATCTCCCTCCGAGGGAAGAGACGGACCTTGCCTCGGTCGACCTGTCGCATCAGGGCTCCGTAGGCACCAAGCAGAAGTTGTTGTCCGGTCTGACCGCGGGCATAAAAGGTTCGGGAGACCTGCGCACCTCCGAAGGATCGGTTGGCCAGATAGCCGCCGTACTCGCGGGCGAAAGGGACTCCCTGGGCCACGCACTGGTCGATGATGTTGTTGGAGACCTGGGCCAGCCTGTAGACGTTGGCCTCCCGCGATCGAAAATCGCCTCCTTTGATCGTGTCGAAGAAGAGGCGCCAGACGCTGTCGTCGTCGTTTGGATAGTTCTTTGCCGCATTGATCCCGCCCTGCGCGGCGATGCTGTGCGCCCGCCTCGGCGAGTCATGGATACAGAAGGCGCTCACGTTGTAACCGAGTTCGGCCAGGCTGGCCGCAGCCGATGCACCGGCAAGACCGGTACCGACTACGATCACCTCGAACTTCCGTTTGTTGGCCGGATTGACCAACTTCAGATCCGCCTTGTGGCGATCCCATTTCTGGGTCAGGGGGCCCTCGGGAACTTTCGACTCGAGCTTCATGATAGCGACCCTCCACCAAAGAAGAACCAGACCGGGATGACGAGGAAGCCGACTCCGAAGGCCAGGGCCGATGCAAAACCCACGCCGTAGATGATCGGGGTCAACCGACGATGGAAGCCCCCGAGCGACTGGACCGCACTCCAGAGACCATGGCTGAGATGGAGGCCAAGGAAGACCATCGAAACGACATAGAAGATCGTGTAGAGGGGATCCTGAAAGGACTCCACTACGAGCCGGTAAAGATCTCTCACCTGCTCGCCGTCGATGGTGGTGACGTATCCCTCGGCCATCCCCGGCCCGTACTTGAACGTCACTATATGAACGACGAGGAACACGAGGATCACGAGCCCCGACCAGATCATCGTCTTCGAGGCCAAGGTCATGCGGCTCGGACCGCCCCGGCTGTCCGAGACGGCGTATCCGTCCTTCCGGGACCTCCAGTTCTTCCAGGTCGTCCAGACCGCCGTGAAGAGGTGGATCAGGAAACCCGCGAGCAGGATGAGCTCGATCACGATCAGGAAGGGTCCGAGGCTGATCAGGTGATTCGAATAGGAATTGAAGGTCTCGGGGCTCACGAACAGAAGCAGGTTACCGGCCAGATGACCCAGCACGAAGAGCGACAACCCGAGTCCGGTGATGGCCAAGAGGACTTTCCTGGCCACCGTCGACCAGAATACAGCTGCGTTTGATGGCATGTTCACAGTCTCCCAGAATGCGCGTTCCTCACCTTAATACCACCAAAGGAGGATGCCCGCTACCACTCGACCGTGCGTTTCTTCTTCGCCAGAATCATGGTCCAAGGCAAGGGCGTCCGGACCGCCGCAACTTCGAATCGCGACGCCGCGAGATCCCTGAAAGACGAGGTGGACCAGTGTTGCAGATGACCGGGAGTGTTGCCGAAATCCCGCAGGTAGCTCAGCCTGAGCAGATTGAGCACCCGCCAGATCGGTTCGCGGGGAACACTCAGGATCACGCTGCCCCGAGCCACCCGGTCGATCTCGGTCAATGCGGACCCCGGCTCCTCCAGATGCTCGAGCACTTCCGCGCCAACGACCAGGTCGAAGCTCGAGTCCGCAAACCCCAGTGCGTAGGCAGACTGGGCGGCGAATCCCGCGCCGCCGACCGGCTGATCGAGAAGACCGAAGAGTTCTGCGGAGAGATCGATCCCGATGACCTGCGCCTCGGGCCACCGCCTGCAGAGCGTCCGTGTCAGATAGCCTTCCCCGCAGCCCACTTCGAGTACGGTCGACGGCTGCAACTCCGCCGTCAACTCGCTCAGTGCATCGAAATAGCCTCGAAGAAGGCGACGGGCGACGGGGTTGCGGCTCTCGTACTTGTTGTAGACGTTGCCGAGGACGATCGGTTCGTTCATGCCGTCCCTCGCTGATGGAGGGACCGGATCAGTCCTGCCCAAGTTGTCGACTCCTGGCTTCGACCTGGAGCTCTTCGAGAATTCTCCGGTTGGTCGCGATCAGATCCGAGAGCAGGCCGGCAATGGCCAACTGAAACCCCATCAGAAGCAAAACGGCGGCCAGGATCAGAGACTGGATCTTTCCCTCACCCAGGCCCAGGACGAAGTAATACAGAAAACGTACACCGATAACCATTCCCAGAAAGAAGACGACGGATCCGACCGCCGCAAAGAACCTCATCGGCTTGTAGACGACGAAGATCCGAAGCATCGTCAGGATCGAACGTTGGATATAGGCAGGCACGTTGCGGATCAGACGTGACTCCCTGAGCGGAGCGTTCGTCCGGATCGGCACCGAGACGACTCTCATGTTGCTCAGTCCCGCCTGGATCAGGGTCTCGAGCGTATAGGTGTAGCTGGAAAAGACGTTGAGCCGCAGCGCAGCCTTGCGTGTGAACGCCCGGAAACCGCTGGTCGCATCGGCGACGCCGGTATGGGAAACCACACGGACTGCCCAGCTTCCGACCCGCTGGAGCAGCTTTTTCAGCAAGGAGAAATGCTGGATCTGGTCGATGGGACGCGCTCCTACGACCATGTCCGCGGCACCCTTCAACAGCGGTTCCACGAGCTTGGGGATGTCTTTCGCACAGTACTGATTGTCCCCGTCCGTATTGACAATCACATCGGCGCCCGCCTTCAGGGCAGCATCCAGACCGGTCCGAAAGGCCACGGCCAGACCCCGGTGGACATTCAGGCGAACCACATGATGGACGCCGCAGCCAGCCGCCACCTCAGCCGTTCCGTCTGTGCTTCCGTCGTCGATCACCAGGAATTCGACGGTCTCGAAACCGGCGAGGGAACGGGGCAGTTCTTCCACGGTCCTCGGGAGAGTCCCGGCCTCATTCCGGCAGGGGATCTGAATAATGAGTTTCATCGATTGTCCTCGTCGCCGCCAGCGGGACCGGGACTTCCAAGTGCGCTGTGGAGCTCGTCGCCAAAGGTCTGCATGAGCTCCATCTTCTGTTCGTACGGCAGGAACGACGAGCGGACGCCCTGCAGCAGCATCCGGCTGAGATCCTCCTCTCCGAGATCGAAGGTTTCCACGGCCTTCTGGATTTCTCCGCACAGACCGGTCCTGAACAAACCCGGATCGTCGGTCGCCAGGCTGACCGGTACGCCTCGTTTCAGCAAGAGCGGCAGCGGATGTTCTGCCAACATGGGCCAGGCCCGTGTGCGGACATTGCTGGTCAGGCAGACGTCGAGCCCGATGGCATGTTCGCGAAGATACTCCATCAGCGCCGGATCGCGGGCCGCCTGGATGCCGTGGCCGATGCGATTGGCCCCGAGGACCTTCAGGGCAGCCCAGATCTCTTCCGGGGGGCCGATTTCTCCGGCGTGAATGTGGACGAACAGACCGTGTGCCCGTGCCCAGGAGAAGACTTCGGCAAAATCGGCAACAGGGATCGCTCTCTCGTCTCCGCCGAGACCGACGGCAACGATGCCGCGCTCGGCGTATCTTCTGGCCAGCTCCGCCGTCTTTTGGGCAACTTCGACGCCGAACTGTCGGACGCTGTCCAAAATCCACCGAATCGTGACCCCGCTCTCGCGTTCGAATCGGTTCGACTCTGCCAGCAAAGCGTCGAGAGTCTCCTCTCCGTCCCGCCCAAACTTCCAGGGGATCGAGGGCGTGTAGATCAGCTCGGCATATCTGATGCTTTCTCGAACCAGGTAGGCTTCGAGCTCGCGCAACACCCGAAGATGCTCCTCCGGACCGATCAGGTGCATGCAGATGACCCGGTACGACTGCAGAAAGCTGTAGAAATCCTCGAATTCGTAAACTTGGCGTTCCAGTTCCTCGAGGCTCAGACCGGCGAGTTCGCTTCCCTGTGCCTGCACCAATTCGTACAGCAACTCAGGGGTGACCGACCCTTCGAGGTGAAGGTGGAGCTCCGTCTTGGGGAGTGTCCGAATCAGCTCTTCGAGTCTGCCGCTCATCTCTTGCCGGGATCTCCGGGAACTCAGCCCAGGAGCTGGACTTCCCGAATATCGTTGATGGTGGTCTCGGATATGAAGTTCTCGTAGGTTTTCAGCACCTTTTCGGCCGGTGTCCGGCGGCGGATTTCATCCCAGCACATGGGCGATACGAAGATCAGATCCGCCTCCTCGATGATCTTCTGGACCAGATCCTCACGGTCGATGGGAGCAATCCAGAACTTCTTCGAAGTCGAGGGATGGTACAGATTCATGAAGATATCCCAGGATGCGTGCATCGTCTTCTCATCCTTGATCACGATGGCGATGTTCTGATGCCGGGCTGCATCCAGTACTTCAGTGTAAATCTGATGGCTGGGTTTGATCTCGATCACTTCCTTGCCGAGGCGACGGGCCAGCGCCCGTACCTCATCGAGATGGTAGCTCGTCGTCAGCAGGTACTCGGCCGCCTGGAGGGAATCGGCCGACTCGTCCTCTTGACCGAGCGCCACCGCCGCCACGTCGACGCCAAGCCTCATTCGCAATTCACGCGAGAAGATGTAGGCCTCTTCTTCATGATCGACGACTGCAAGCTTGAGCTTGCGCAGGTTCGTCGATGTCGAATAACCGAGGAAAACGCGGGCAAATTCCTCGCTGGAGATGCCCAGACCGTGAGCCTTCTCAGAGACTTCCCTGAGAAGTCTCAGGATGGCCTGCCGGCGCATGTTCTCGTAGGTCTCTTCCCCGGACCGTCGCCGCAGGAAGACACCGCTCCCCTTGACGAGATCGACCAGGCCGTCTTCGGCAAGCTGCAGGTAGATCCGGCGAATGGTCTTGTAGTTGACGCCCAGTGCTTCCGAGAGCTCCCGGATCGAGGGAAGCCGGTCACCCTCCTTGATCTTCCCGCAGTAGATCGCCGAGAGCAGTTGTCCCTTGACCTGCTCGTAGAACTCCAGCTTGACGTTCTTGTCGAGATTAAACCTGATCATCCGGTTCGATCTTGGTCAACCCATGCATATAGGGACGAAGCACCTCAGGGACGACCACGCTGCCGTCCTCCTGCTGGTAGTTTTCCACGATGGCCACCCAAGTCCGGCCGACCGCCAACCCCGAACCGTTCAGGGTGTGGACGAAACGGGTTCGTTTCGCATCCTCCGGCTTGTAGCGAATTTCCGCACGGCGCGCCTGGAAATCCTCGAAATTGCTGCATGAAGAGATTTCGCGGTAAGCATCCTGGCTGGGGATCCAGACCTCGAGATCGTAGGTCTTGGCCGAGGCGAAGCTCATGTCGCCGGACGAAAGCGTGACCACACGGTAGGGCAGCTCGAGCCGTTTCAGGATGTCCTCGGCATCGGAAGTCAGCTTTTCCAGCTCCTGGTAGGATGTCTGGGGAGTGGTGAACTTCACGAGTTCCACTTTGTTGAACTGATGCTGGCGGATCAGCCCCCGCGTGTCCTTTCCATAGGAACCCGCTTCGCTTCGAAAGCAGGGAGTGTAGGCGGTGTAGTAGATGGGAAGCTGCGCCTCCTCGAGGATTTCACCCGCATGGACATTGGTAACCGGTACCTCCGCGGTGGGGACGAGGTAGTAGTCGGTCCCCTGAACCTTGAACAGGTCGGCTTCGAACTTCGGCAGGTTTCCGGTTCCGAAGAAACTGCGGCTGCCGGCCATGAACGGCGGAAGCACCTCCTGGTAGCCATGCTCCCGCGTGTGGACGTCGAGCATGAAGTTGATCAGGGCGCGTTCCATCAGTGCCCCCGCTCCGCGATACAGGGCGAAGCGGGCCCCGGCGATCTTCGTCGCCCGTTCCATGTCGAGAACTCCGAGGCGACTCCCCAGATCCACGTGGTCCTGGATATCGAAGGAGAAGCTCGGAATGGAACCGACCGTTCGTTCTACACGGTTGGCATTCGCATCGAGGCCGGTCGGAACGGTCTCGTTCGGCAGATTCGGGATCGTAGCCAGGAACGCACTCATCTCGGCGTCGAGCACCGTCATATCCTCTTCGATGGCCTTGATTCGAGCCGACACGTCCCGCATCTCCACGATCTGGCGGTCGGCATCGCCGCCGGATTTCTTCAATCGGGCGATCTCATCACTCGTCCGGTTGCGCAAAGCACGCAATTCCTCGGCCTCGGTGCGCAGCGAGCGTTCGCGCTCATCGAGCTCAACGAAGGTCCGCTCGTCGAAGTCGTAGCCCTTGAGTGCCAGACGCTCCCTGACGAGGCCGACATTGTCCCGGATGAAAATACGACTCAGCATACGGTGACTCCCCTGACTCCAATGCCGATGTCCGGTCTTCGAGGTTCCCGTCGACAGCGACGGTTCTGCCGGGATCGTTTCGGGTACCCCTACATTCGCCGTCGAGCGGCTGCAGTGGTGGATCATACCATGTGAGCGAAGTGTGCAATAAACGGTCCAACGCCTTCCAAAACTTGACAATTTCCTCGCCCGATCTTATATTCCACCGGCGCGGAAGACCAGACTGGTACTGGAGGGTTTTTATGCCCCTTTACGAATATCGTTGCGAACGATGTCATCGCACATTTGAAGTCATACAGAGCTTTTCGGCTTCCGAATTAACCGAGTGTTCCGAATGTGGAGGCCACCTGGAACGACTGTTGTCCGCACCGTCCATACGATTCAAAGGAAGCGGATGGTACGTGACGGACTATGCCGGCAAGAACGGAAATGGCGCGTCTTCGGGCGGCAACTCCTCGTCCAATTCGTCGACGGAATCAACCGCCGAGAAGAAGAAGACCGAATCGAAAGGCTCGAGCACCGAAACCAAGGCCTGAAGACACCGTGAAAGTCCTCTTGATCGGATCAGGGGGCCGCGAGCATACCCTGGCCTGGAAACTGAGCCGGAGCTCGAGGCTCTCAAAGCTCTACTGTGCTCCGGGCAATTCGGGCACTCGATCGCTCGGGGAGAATGTCCCTGTCGAGCCCGATGACCTGGACGGTTTGTCGTCCTTTGCCCGCTCTGCGGGAATCGACCTGACTGTCGTCGGCCCCGAGGCTCCTCTGGCGGCAGGCATCGTCGACCGTTTTCGGGCCGATGGTCTTCAAATTGCCGGTCCGACCAAAGCGGCGGCTCGACTCGAGAGCAGCAAGGTCTTCACGAAGGAGTTCCTGGCCGAGCAGGGCATCCCCACGGCCGCGTTCGAGATTCATGAGACCGCCGAGTCCGCAGAAGCCGCCGTCCGATCGGGTGTCTTCGAATATCCCGTCGTCCTCAAGGCGGATGGGCTCGCAGCAGGAAAAGGAGTTCTCATCTGCCGGGATGAGGCCGAAGCCGTCGCCGCCATCGGCACGGTCATGCGCGAGCGCAAGTTCGGAAGCTCGGGTGACCGGGTCGTGATCGAGGAATTCCTGACGGGTGAAGAAACCTCGTTCATGGTCTTCACCGACGGACGCAACATCCTGCCCATGGTCCCATCCCAGGACCACAAGGCGGCTTACGAAGGCGACCAGGGGCCGAACACGGGCGGAATGGGGGCGTATTCGGTCGACTTTCTGCTGAACGAGCGTCAGCGCGAGGAGATAATCCGGGAAATCATCGAACCGACCGTGCTGGGAATGGAGGATCTCGGCGAACCTTTCCAGGGGATCCTCTACGCCGGGCTGATGCTGACCGATGATGGACCGAAGGTCCTCGAGTACAACGTACGGTTCGGCGATCCGGAGACGCAGGCGGTCGTGCCGAGGCTGGAGGGCGATTTGCTGGAGATCTTCGCTGCGATCGCGGAAGGCGATCTGTCGGGCTGTGATCTCGAATGGAGCGATCAAGCCGCCGTTTGTGTCGTGGTGGCCTCACAGGGATACCCGGGTGCCTACGAAAGTGGTTATGAGATCACGGGCATCCCCATGGCCGAGGAGGACCCCGGAACGATCGTTTTCCACGCCGGAACCACTTTTCGCGACGACAAGCTCGTCACCGCAGGGGGGCGGGTGCTCGGCGTCACGTCGTTGCGGCCGACGCTCGAATCCGCGATCATCAGTGTCTACGAGGCGGTCAACAAGATCCACTTCGAGGGCATGTACTACCGCCGGGACATTGCAGCCAAGGGTCTTCGCAAGCTCGGCATTGCATGAGATCCAGCCGGCCCGAAACCAATGTCGGCTCTCGACCGACTACCCCTACGGCGCGCCGACAGAAGACCGGGCTCCAGGACAAACCAACCACGAGGAGAATCTATGAGCAATGCACAAGTCGCCATACTGATGGGAAGCCGGAACGACGCCGAGGTGATGAAAGCGACGGCGAAGATACTCGACGAGTTCAGAATAGGCTATGAGATGCGGGTCCTTTCCGCCCATCGCACGCCGAATGAGACGCGCGAGTATGTTGAACAGGCCGAGTCTCGCGGCATAGAAGTCCTGATTGCCGGCGCGGGATTTGCGGCCCACCTGGCGGGCGCACTGGCCGCCCATTCCGTGCTTCCCGTCATCGGAGTCCCGATCGATTCCTCTCCCCTGGCAGGAGTCGATGCTCTTTATGCGACGGTCCAGATGCCGAGCGGGATTCCCGTAGCGACGATGACGATCGGCAAGTCGGGCGCCAAGAATGCCGGCCTCTTTGCGGTGCAGATCCTCAGCCGCAAGAATCCGGTCCTGGTCGACAGGCTCCGCGATTACCGGGAGCGCATGCGTCAGGACATCCTGAAAATCGAGCTGTAGTCAGCAGGCGCCGCCGACATTGGCCGACCGGGTTGTCGCGGTCAGAGGTGGTGCACTTTCCGAGAGCTCAGGATCTTGGGACAGGCTGGCCGAGCGGGTCGGCCGATCTGGAATCCCAACCCGCGACCGTCCAGGTGCGCAGGGCGGTCTTTTCCTTTCGATAAGAGTAGAAAAGATCGTTGCGACAAACCGTGCACATCCCGGAATCGAGTATATTGACTGCACCGACCGCCAGAGCCTGCCTCCGGACTGCTTCCGGAAGATCGAGCCTGCCACCATCGAAAAGACCATCCAAAGGATGCCCCGCTTCCTCGAACGTCTCGAGCACTTCCGGCCCAACTTCGTAGCAGCAGGCCCGGATCGCGGGTCCGATAGCGACCAGGAGCTCGGCCGCATCCGCACCCGTGACCTCGAGCAGTCGGCGCAGTCCCAGTTCGACGACGCGCGCGCAGGTCCCTCGCCAGCCGGAGTGAAACAGACCGACCGCCCGACGATTCGGAAGCTCGGCGATGACGGGAACACAGTCCGCCGTCCGGATCACGCCGTAGTAGCCGGGCGAAGTCAGGATGATGCCGTCGGCCTCCGGCCGGTGGCCGGGAGGTAACGCACCCGTTTCCTGCCCGAGCACAATCGACTCCGGTCCATGGACCTGCTGAAGTAGAACCAGCCGGTCTCCGGGGACGCCGAAGCGCTCGAGCAACCTGAAAGGGGCCATTTCTTTCCCGTCTGGGTCGGGGAAAGGTTGGCGTGCCGTGATGGCATGGGTAAAATGGGAATTCCGTTCCAGATCGGGGAAGACGAAATACCGAATTCCATCGATGTCCCGTTGTTCCAGCATGAACTCGAAGCGAGGTTAACACAACCGTGGTTGTCGGATTTGGGATCGACATCGTTGAAGTACCACGTATCCGGAAGGCACTCGAAGGCGGCCAGGCTCTGGCCCAACGTGTCTTCACCGAACCGGAGCGTGAATACTGCGAAGCCAGGAAAAACAAGTACCAGCACTTCGCGGGCAGGTTCGCCGCCAAGGAAGCCGCCCTCAAGGCGCTCGGAACCGGCTGGCAGGAAGGCATCCGCTGGCAGGATGTGGAAGTGTTGCCCGGTGAGCTGGGTAAGCCCGAGCTGCGGTTCCACGGGCGAGCCCTCGAGATCCTCGCGAAGCAGGGGGCACAGTCGGCTTTGCTGACCATCTCTCACGCCACCGAGTACGCCGTCGCGGCCGTGGTTTTGCAGGACTGATCCGGGTCTTGCGGCCCGCCGCACGACCACCCGCGACCTGTCACGGAGACCCCATCGTCCGTGGTCGACCCGTGTCCTTCAAGTCCCCTCGCGTCAGCTATTTCCCGAAGAATGCTATAGTGGCGCCATGGCATTTCAGGCGGTTGACTTCCTGCTCCTGGATGAACTCCTGAGCGACGAGGAGAGACTCGTGCGTGACAGCGTGCGAGAGTTCGTCGAAGAACGCATCCTGCCCGACATCGACGCCCATTACATGGCGGGCACCTTTCCGACGGAGCTGATCCCGCAGATGGGAGAGCTCGGCTTCTACGGCTCCAACCTGGAAGGGTATGGCTGTGCCGGACTCAATAACGTAGCCTACGGCCTGATCATGCAGGAACTGGAGCGGGGCGACAGCGGACTACGCAGCTTTGCCTCCGTCCAGGGCGCCCTGGTCATGTATCCCCTTTATACCTACGGCAGCGAAGAACAGAAATCGAGCTGGCTTCCCCGCCTTCAATCTGGCGAGGCCGTCGGCTGTTTCGGTCTCACCGAACCCGATTTCGGATCCAATCCTTCCGCGATGCGGACGCGCGCGCGCCGAGAAGGCGACAGCTTCATCCTCAACGGCAGCAAGGCCTGGATTACCAACGGCACGCTCGCCGATATAGCCATTGTCTGGGCCCGGTGCGAGGACGACGCCATACGGGGCTTCCTGGTCGAGAAGGGGACGCCCGGCTTCGAGTCTCGCGACTACCACAACAAGCACTCCTTGCGGGCATCGGTCACCTCGGAGCTCTTCCTGGATGACTGTCGCATCTCTGCGGAGAACCTCTTGCCCGGAACTTCCGGGCTGAAGCATGCACTTGCCTGCCTGACTCAGGCGCGATACGGAATCGCCTGGGGTGCCGTAGGGGCCGCGATGAACTGCTTCGAGGTCGCCCGTCGTTGGGCCTCCGAACGCGTCCAGTTCGGCGGAAAACCGATCGCATCCCATCAACTCGTCCAGGCAAAGCTTGCCGACATGCTTACCGAGCTCACCAAGGCCCAGCTTCTGGCCTACCGTGTCGGTCGGCTCAAGGACGAGGGGAAGCTCCGGTTCGATCATGTCTCCATGGCCAAGCGCAACAATGTCGCAACCGCCTTGGACATCGCCCGCACGGCACGGGATATCCTGGGGGCCAACGGAATCCTGAGCGACTATCCGGTCTTCCGCCACATGGCCAATCTCGAGTCGGTCTACACCTACGAGGGCACCCACGATATCCACACCCTGATCATCGGGCAGAGCATCACCGGCATCCCGGCGTACGAATGATCGGGAATGTTCGATTGTCGATTTTCGATTTCGGAAAGGGGTTCCGAATCCCGAATCCCGAATCCCGAATCCCGAATCCGATTCGAATTCAGAATTCAGAATTCAGAATTCAGAATTCAGAATGAGGTGATGGGGAAACGGGAGATGGAACCCGGGATCCCGGATCGTCAGTCTCAAATTCCCGTGATCACATTTTCTCCGCGAGCGTACCCAGGAAATAGGCCGAGCTCTTGATCCCGCCGTAGAAGTTGACCAGATCGAAGTGCTCGTTCGGGGCATGGGCGTTCTCGTTGGGGAGGCCGAAACCCATCAGCACCGAGGGGACCTTCAGCACTTCGCTGAAGGTTGCGACGATCGGTATCGATCCGCCTTCTCGCTGAAAGATGGGGCGTTTGCCGAACCCTCTTTCGATCGCGTCTGCCGCCACGATCAGCGCCGGGTGATCGAGAGAAGCAACCCAGGGATGACCCCCGTGCAGGCTCTTGATCTGAACGGTCACACTGGGCGGAGCAACGGATTGGACATACTGCGTGAACAGCTTCTCGATCCGGGCGGGATTCTGGTTGGGCACCAGCCGCATGCTCACCTTGGCCATCGCTTTGGACGGCAACACCGTCTTGGCTCCTTCACCCGTGAATC
Source organism: uncultured Acidobacteriota bacterium (assembly GCA_963823995.1). GTDB lineage: Bacteria > Acidobacteriota > UBA6911 > RPQK01 > JAPXNP01 > JARRKC01. Next base: position 517,150 of record CAWGNQ010000004.1, on the reverse strand, counting down.
CACTCAGCAGACCATTGACGTCGAGCGTCGGTCGAGCCCAGACTTGCTCGAGGGGCGAATATCCCTTCTCCCCGTCGAGCGCCTTGACGCCAAGCTCGCCTTTGTATTCCTCCACGTCGAACGGCAGAGATCGCCACTCCTCACGGTCCCGTTCACTCAGCTCCACCACATCATCATAGAAGTGGGGAATGGTGATCCGCCCCTCGTCGTCCTTCATTGAAGCCAGGATCTGTGCGAGGACGTTCGCCGGATTGGCCACCGGCCCGCCGAATGAACCCGAGTGAAGGTCCCCTTTCGGGCCCTGCAACTGGATTTCCATGTAGGCAAGCCCTCGCAGTCCGGAGCAGATCGAAGGGACTCCCGGGGCGAACATGGCCGTGTCCGAGATGAGGACAACATCACAGTTCAGTCGTTCGACATTGTCCTGAATGAACGCGTCGAGGTGAGGACTGCCGATCTCCTCCTCTCCCTCGATCAAAAACTTGAGGTTGAGGGGCAGCTCACCCTGGACGGCCTTGAAGGCTTCGATGCTCTTGAAATGGACCATCATCTGACCCTTGTCGTCCGTGGCCCCACGGGCGAAAAGACGCCCTTCCCGGACGGTGGGCTCGAATGGACCCGTCTCCCAGAGGTCGACCGGATCCACGGGCTGAACGTCGTAATGGCCGTAGATCAAAACCGTAGGCTTCGATGGATCCACGACCACTTCGCCGAAGACGATCGGATGCCCCTCGGTCTCACAGATTTCGACGCTGGTGACCCCCGCAGTCTCGAGCTGGTCGGAGACGAACTCCGCCGCCTTCCGTATATCCCGTCGGCGCGACGGATCCGTACTCACACTCGGGATACGGAGAAACTGGTTGAGTTCCTCCAGATATCTGGAAGAGTTCTTCTCGATATATTCGATTACTTCGTCCATCGATCACCTCGAATCTTCGTCACCCTGAACGTATCGCGCCCTCAGGGTCTCGAGTGTTCGCCGGAGCTCCCGGCTGATGTCGACCTGATAGGGCTCGGTCGCATGCAGGTTCAGCAGCGTGAGTGGCAGCCGGCCCAGTTGTTCTCTGGTTCGTTCGCGAATCTCGTGCACGTCGGGCAGGTCCCGACAAAGTCTTCCTCTTCGGAGAAAGAGCTCGAGCAGGGGCCGGCTGTCGACAAACTCGTCCGGCAGCGGCTCGTCCCACCGAGCGAGCAGGTCCTTCTGGAACCGGCCTTCGGACTGGAGACGGTAGACCTGCTTGCGGTGAGGAAAGGTCACCTTGTCCTCGCTGGCTTTGAATCGGGGCTGTGAGTCTCCCTGATGACCCTGGGCCTCGACCAGCTTGTAGACGAGATCACAGCCGGGCGCATCGGTCGAGACGACCAGGTCCGTCCCCACGCCGTAACCGTCCACCGGCGCCTGCTGCAATCGGAACCGCTCGAGATCCTCCTCGTGAAGGCCTCCGCTGGTCAAAATGCGCACCTCCGGCCGGCCGGCATCGTCGAGGATCTGCCGGGCGCGCCGAGACCATTCCACGAGATTTCCGCTGTCGAGACGGATACCCGCGATCGATGTTCCGGTTCGCGCAGCCTTTCGGACGCCCTTTTCCGTGTCGTAGGTGTCGACGAGCAGGATCGTGGCGTCCGGAAACGTCTCATAGTAGGCCTGAAAGGCGTCGTCCTCGACATCGAAGAACTGCACGAACGAATGCGCCATCGTGCCGCGAACCGGGATTCCCAGAAGCGCACCGGCCAAGACATTGCTCGTTCCCGCACAGCCCCCAATGTACGCGGCTCGAGCGGTGAGGACGGAGGTCTGCGGTCCGTGGGCGCGCCGACTTCCGAAATCGATTACCGGCAAGTCACCGGCGCCATGGCAGATACGGGCCGCTTTGGAGGCCACCATGCTCTGCACGTTGATGGTGTTGATCAGGAAGGTCTCGACGATCTGAGCCTCGATGATCCTGGCCTCGACCTGGAGGATCGGCTCATGGCCGAAAAAGGGGGTGCCCTCCGGCATGGCCGTCACATCTCCTTCGAACTTGAATTCGCGCAGGTACTCGAAGAACGGCTCATCGACACTCCGGAAGACGTCGAGCCCTCTCAGATAATCGATTGCAGAACCGTCGAACCGGACCTCGAGCAGGTAAGCCAGTGCCTGCTCCAATCCGGCCGCAAGGAAAAAGTTCCTGTGAGAGGGCAGCTCTCGGGTGTGAAGTTCGAAAACCGCCTTACGTTCGTGGACGCCGGCTCGCAGATAGGCGGCGGCCATCGTCAGCTCGTACAGGTCGGTGCAGAGACCCAGGTTGTTGCGATCGAGCAGCAGGGATTGAGGCGTCATCCTTCACCAAACACACGCTCAAAAACTCGATCGACGTGTTTCAAGCGCTCCCCGTAATCGAAGGTCCTTAGCACCTCGTCTTCCGTCAGATGCTCCCGGATGTCGGGATCGGCCAGGACCAGTGAACGAAAGTCCTCGCCCTCGTCCCACACACGCATGGCGTTCCGCTGGATCCACTGGTAGGCCGTTTCCCGAAGCACACCCTTTCGGGCCAGCTCCAGCAGGAGCGTACCCGAGAAGATCAGGCCCCGCATCAGCTCGAGGTTTCGGAGCATCTGCCGGGCATCCACGTCCAACCCTCCGATGACTCGATTCACCTTGACCGTCAGGTAATGTGCCAGCGTGGTACTGTCAGGCAGGATGACCCTCTCGGCCGAGGAATGCGAGATGTCCCTTTCGTGCCAGAGCGGTACGTTATCGAGCGCCACGATTGCATTGGCGCGCAGGACGCGCGACAGGCCGCTGATCTGCTCGCACGTGACCGGATTCCGTTTGTGGGGCATGGAGGAGCTGCCCTTTTGTCCCTTGCCGAAAGACTCTGCCGCCTCCCGGACCTCCGTTCTCTGCAGATGACGGATCTCGGTGGCCATCTTGTCGTAGGTAGCACCGAGCATGGCCAGACAGCAAATGTACTCGGCATGTCGGTCCCTTTGCAGCGTCTGGGTGGAGACCTTGGCATGAGGAAGACCCAGCTTTCGGCAGGCAGCCTCTTCCACTTCAGGGGGCAGATGCGTATAGGAGCCGACAGGACCGCTGATCTTGCCGACTTCCAGGTTGGCTCGGGCGTGCCTGAAGCGCTCCAGGTGTCGCTCGAGTTCGGCGTACCAGACCGCCAGTTTCAATCCGAATGTAGTCGGCTCGGCATGCACGCCGTGTGTGCGGCCGATCATCGGAGTGTGCCGGTAGCGAAGCGCCTGCTCCTTGACGGTCTCGAGCAGACTGACCAGTTCGGCCTGAATCAGGTTGGATGCTTCCCTGACCTGAAGTGCCTGGGCCGTATCGACAACATCAGTGGACGTCAACCCAAGGTGGATGAAGCGGGACTCCGGCCCCACGTTTTCCGCAACCGCCGTCGTGAAGGCGATCACGTCATGTCGGGTCACCTTCTCGATCTCGTGGATTCGTTCGACGGAAAAGTCCGCCTTGCGCTTGATCACCTCGACGGCCTCCGCCGGGATCTCTCCACGTTCGGACAACACTTCACAGACGGCAATCTCGACTTCGAGCCAGGCCCGGAACTTGCGTTCCTCGGACCACACGCCGGCCATGGCCGGAAGCGTATAGCGCTCAATCATATGCCTATCACTATGGAGGGTTTGATTTGGTCCGTCAAGAGAACCTCGGTGCAGTGCCCATTGACCGGTCCGGGCCGCGCATCGATCGCTGCACGCACCGTTTCCAGGGCCAGCTCCGGATGGTTGTTCTGCCGGCTGAGATGTGCCAGAAAGAGATGACTGGCGGCACCGTCGAACTGGTGCCGCAGGAAATGGGCGAGCGCTCCATTCGAAAGATGTCCGCGATTGCCGAGGACCCGTCGTTTGAGCTCCCAGGGATAGGGACCGATCTTGAGCAGCTCCTCGTCATGGTTGGCTTCCAGCACGAGCCACCGACACGAGGACGTCTGCTCGACGAGCCGGGGGGTGATCTGTCCGATGTCGGTGGCCACGACGCCTTTGATGCCGTCGCATCGAAGACAGAAGCCGACGGGATCCGCCGCATCGTGCGGCACCTCGAATGCCTCGACGGTCACGTCCCCAACCTGGAACGGTCGACCCACCTCGAAGACCTCGCAGCGGTCCACGCCTTCCAGAAGCGGTGTTTCCCGCCTCGTCCCGTCGTTCACATACAGCGTAGCGTTCGGGTGCGTCCTGAGCAGTGATTTCACGCCCGCGACATGATCTCGATGTCCGTGGGTCACCAGCACGGCGTCGATCGAGGCCGGTTCGATCCCCGCCGTAGCGATCCGCCGGTTAAGGCCTCGGATGCCGAAGCCCGCATCGACGAGCAGACGACACCGCTCCGTCTCGACGAGCGTACAGTTACCACCACTTCCACTGCCCAGAACCACGATCCGCACGGTGCGATAGAATGTACCAGCCTGGTATGAAATCCCGTAACCTCCTTGGCCTCGATCAGTCGGAGCTGACTCTGATTGCCGAATCGCTGAATGAGAAACCGTTCAGAGGCCGGCAGTTGTACGTTCAACTCTACAGGAGGAAGGCCGTCGATCTCGAAGAAATGACCGATCTGTCCAAATCTTTCAGGGCAAAGCTGGGAGCTGCCTGGACAGTCCGTCTGCCTGAGGTCCGCCGCCGGACGGACTCCGCCGACGGGACCGTCAAGTTCCTGTTCGAGCTGGCTGACGGACAGCACGTCGAGAGCGTCTATATCCCCGAAGAAAGTCGCGACACACTCTGCATCTCCTCGCAAGTCGGATGTGCGGTCGGGTGTACATTCTGCATGACGGCTCAGATGGGATTCCGCAGGAATCTGCGTCCGGGAGAGATCGTCGGCCAAGTCCTGCGGGTGATCCGCGAAGGGCTCCTTGCCGGGACGGGCTTCAACATCGTGTTCATGGGGATGGGAGAACCTCTGTACAATTACCGGAACGTCATGAAGGCCTTCCACCTTCTGACCGATTCCGGCGGCATGGACCTGTCCTATCGGAAGATCACCGTTTCGACGTCGGGAGTGGTGAGGGTGCTCGAGCGGATGGCCGAGGAACCGCTGTTACCGAACCTGGCGATCTCGCTGAACGCGTCGGACGATGACACCCGGAACCGGGTGATGCCGATCAATCGAAAATGGAGCATGGCGGAGCTTCTGGCGGTACTCCGCAAGTTTCCACTCGAACCGCGGCGGCGGATCACGATCGAATACGTCCTGCTGGCCGACGAGACCGACCGGAGAGAAGATGCTCTCCGGCTCGTCAAGCTGCTCCGGGGGCTCCGGGTCAAGGTCAATCTCATCCCGTACAATCCCAACCCCGGACTGGGTCATCGCCGACCGCTTCCGGACCGGATCGCTCAGTTCGCAGGGATCCTCTCCTCCCACCACATCGCAGCCTTCGTGCGCAGGACCCGGGGAGACGATGTGGCTGCAGCCTGCGGTCAACTCGCCTGGCTGGACCAGTCGGAAACTCCCGAAACCGAGGAGCGGATGCCTCTCAACGTTCCATCATGAGCCTTAAGGTCTACATCGCCACCTTCGGCTGCCGCACGAATCAGGCGGACAGTGCCTCGATCCGCGAAGACTTCGTCACAGCCGGCTACGAGGAGACGACGCGACATGAGGAAGCCGACGTCATCGTCGTCAACTCCTGTACCGTCACCCACCGCTCCGACCAGCAGGTTCGCCAGCTGACGCGGCGCATGCTCCGCCAGAACCCCAGTGCCCGAGTCCTGGTGACCGGCTGCTACGCCCAGCGGTCTCCTGAGGCGCTGGCCCGCTTGCGTGGTCTGGCCGGAGTCGTGGGAAACACGCGAAAGTCGGACCTTGTACGGATCGCCGAGCGTGGCTCTCCCGACTCCGACTATCGCAGAGAGTTGAGTGCGGTCTACCTTGATGATTTCGAAAAGGTCCGTGCGATCGACCTGGCTCCTTCGACGCCCATCGGCGGCCGGACGCGTCCGTTCGTCAAAATTCAGGACGGCTGCGACGCCAAGTGCACGTACTGCATCATCCCGTCGGTGCGCGGACCGAGCCGCAGCGTCCCTCCCGCCCAGATTCTGGATCAGGTACGGACGCTCGTTGCAGCCGGTTTTCGGGAGATCGTCCTCACCGGCATTCACATCGGAACGTATGGAATGCATCTGCAGCCCCGCCACCCTCTGGACCGACTGCTCGAAAATATCGTCCGGGTCGAGGGTCTCGGTCAGGTTCGGCTCAGCTCGATCGAACCGATGGAGCTTTCCCGCCGCGTCATCCGCCTGGCGGCGGATACCGACCGGATCGCACCCCATTTTCACATCTGCCTGCAGAGCGGCTCCGACCGCATTCTGAAACAGATGCTGCGCCCCTACGACACACAACGATTTCTTGGCCTCGTCGCACCGATTCGGGAGCTCATTCCACATGCGGCCATCGGAACCGATCTCATTGTCGGATTTCCCGGCGAAACCGAGCGGGATCACGAGGCCACACTCGAGCTGGTCGAGAGAGGACCCTTCACCTATCTGCACGTCTTTCCCTACAGCGATCGTCCGGGTACTCCGGCCAGCACCCTGCCGGACAAAGTTCCGCCGGATATCCTCAAGCGCCGGGCAGGCGAGTTACGGCGCCTCGGAGCTCGCAAGAACCGGGAGTTCCGTCGGCGCTGGGTTGCCGAAACCCTGTCCATGCTGACCTTGACGAAAGAGGAGAACGGCCTGCGGGAGGCGCTCACCTGCAACTACCTGCCCGCCTGGGTCCCCGCTTCGGTACCCCCGAATTCGATGGTCCGCGGGAAGGCCGCAAGAGACTCGCGGGGATCACTGATCTTCGACGAAGTCGAATAAGGGTGCTTGAACGGCTGCGCCTGATCCGGATATAAGAGGACCCATGATTCTCGGTCTCACCGGGCGCAATGCAGCCGGCAAGGGAGAAGCCGCCAAATTTCTCCAGACAAAGGGCTTCTATTACTATTCTCTTTCGGACGTGGTACGTGAGGAAGTGACCCGCCAGGGCTTCGAGTTGACGCGGGAGAATCTGATCCGGACCGGCCGCAGGCTGCGAACGGAACAAGGGAACGGAGTGCTGGCGGAGAAGATCCTCGCACGACTCGAGCCGGACAAGAACTACGTGGTCGATTCGTTTCGTCATCCCGATGAAGTGGCCGCCTTCCGGTGTCGGCGCGAGTTCCGTCTGGTTGCCGTCAAGTCCTCTCCGGAGATCCGATTCGAACGCCTTCGGACACGTCAGCGGGAGGGCGATCCGACGACGCTCGAGGCTTTCGAAGAACTGGAACAACAGGAGGCCCACCGCCGAACGGAGGCTGGACAGGACCTCGACGCCACGGAAGCCCTGGCCGACTTCGAGGTTCTCAACGACGGTTCTCTCGACGATCTGCACGATCGGCTCAGCCGGCTCGTACGGAGCCTCATGGCCTATCAGCACCGACCGACCTGGGACGAGTACTTCATGAGGATCGCCCAGGTGGCCTCGCTCCGGAGCAACTGCGTCAAGCGGAAGGTGGCGGCCGTCATCGTGCGGGACAAGCGGGTGATCTCGACCGGTTACAACGGTACCCCACGAGGGACACGTAACTGCTACGAGGGAGGTTGCCCCCGCTGTAACGCCTTGGCTGACAGCGGGACGCGCCTCGACGAGTGCCTCTGCTCACACGGTGAGGAAAATGCGATCACCCAGGCCGCCTATCACGGGGTCAGCGTCAAGGATTCCACGCTCTACACGACGTTTGCACCCTGCCTTCAGTGCACGAAGATGATCATCAATGCGGGCATCCGGGAAGTCGTCTATAACCAGGACTACCCGCTGAACGACACGTCCTTCAATCTCTTCAAGGAGGCCGGAGTCCTCTGCCGCAGGCTCGAGGTTCGGGAACTGTAGTCTCGGTGTTTCTGGTTCGTGGAATTCCAGGTTCAACGACAGAGAACGGGAGAACCGTCACCCGTTCTCCCGTTCTCCCGCCGCGGCTGACCCGGGAACCCCGAACTCTACTCGTAGCGTAGCGCCTCGATGGGCGAAACGAGGGAGGCCTTGCGGGCGGGGAAGATCCCGAAGATGAGTCCGACCGACACCGAAACGCCGACGCCGAGGATAACCGAGATCGGCGTCACGATCGTGGACCAGCCCGAGTAGGCGGAGACCAGCCGGGCGATGCCGAAGCCGAAGGCGATACCCATCAGTGCTCCACTCAGACTGATCGTGATCGCCTCCAGGATGAACTGCCTGCTGATATCCCGACGCCGAGCTCCCAGGGCCCGCCGGAGACCGATTTCATTGGTCCGCTCGAGTACCGACGCCAGCATGATGTTCATGATGCCGATGCCGCCGACGAGCAGAGAGATCGAGGCAATGGCCCCCATGACGATATTGAAGATCTGCTGGGTCTGCCGGCTCTGTTCGAGCAGCTTCTCGGGAACGATCAGCGTGAAATCGTCGATCTGATTGTGCATGCTGCCCATCATTCCGGAGATGAGCGCAGCCGCCTCGGAAATACCCTCGGTGTTCGGCAACTGGACGACGATCTCATCCAGTTGATCCGCGACCGGATCGGGCTCGAACTTGTCGAGCATGGTCTGGAGGGGGATAAAGATATCGTTGTTGGAATTCTCGACCTTGATGCCCTGGAATTCCGTGTTGCTGATCTGCTGATCGGCCAACTCGCCGATCACCGTGAACCACTCCTGGTTGACCTTGATCTGCTCGCCGATGGCCGGATTCAACCCAAAGAGCTTTCTCCGGGCGGTCGTCCCCAGTACGCAGACCTGATGGCGCAGTTCTTCGTCGATGGGAAGCAGAAAAGATCCCTCCACGATGGAGAGACTCACCGCAGAAGGGTACGTCGCCGGCACACCCAGAATGCGCGAATCGGCTCGTCCGTATGCAGAAGCGATCTGATAGCTTTTCAGCTCCTTCTTGCCCACCACGAGCGTGCCCGAGGGAAGAGCTCTCTCGAGTGCCTGAGCGTCTCGCAAGGAGAGCCCCGGGCTATCCTGACGAATCATCAGAAGCTGGTCCGGGTCGAATTGCTTGGCTCGAATCAGGATGTTGCGCAGACCCATTTGCTGGATCACGGAGAGTGCTTCCTGCTGTGCGCCGGCGCCGATCGACAACATGGCCAGCACCGCCGCCACACCGAAGATCATGCCCAGCATGGTCAGCGAGGTGCGCAGCTTGTGGCGACCGAGATTCAGTAGTGCGTCTTTGATGGCCTCTAGCAATGGGGTCTCCTCAACGAAAGATCACGAATCGTTCCTGGCGGGTTGGAGCCGAGGGCGCATTGAAATCGGGCAGTGCCAGCTTCTGACTCTCGAAAGGATGGCGCAAGCAGACCGTAACACCCTCATCGAGTCCCCGAACGAGGTAGAAGCCGTGATCGCTGCCCAGGATGTCGACCGACTTCTCGACGTACTGGCCGTTCTTTTGAGCCAGAAAAACCACCCACCCCGTCTCCTTTTTGATCAGGGAACTGCGGGGAAGAACGAACGCGTCGTCGTAATCTCCGAGTAGGATCTTGGCCCGAGCCGACATACCCGGTTTCAGCTTTTCCATCTCGTCCAACGGAACGTCCAGCAACACGTCACACTCGAAGTATTTCCGGGGATCGTCCCGATTTGTCTGCTTGGCGATCCGGGAAAGCCGGGTCACCGTGCCCTGGAACGTCTCCGTGGGAAACGCTTCCAGCGTCACAGTGACGTCCTGACCCTTGCGGACACCCACGACATCTTTCTCCGGGATCTGAACTCGTGCCCGGAACTTGTCCAGGCTTGCGATCTGCACGACCGGTTGCCCGGGCCATACTTCGCTCCCCACTTCGAGTGGATCGAGTCCTCGGCGCTCGTAGATCAGGACTCCCTGACTCGGAGCGGTCAGCGTCAAGGCTGAGAGCGTTTCCTTCGCCATGTTCATCTCGACCTGGGCCTTTTTCTGACTTATGTCGAGGATTTTGAGATCCGCGTTGCCAACCTTCGTCTGAAGACCCACCTTGTTCTTGACGGTCTCCTTGCGGAACTCGGCAAGGGCGGCACTCATCAGCGATTCCTCGATGTCCCAGCGCGAGAAGATATCTTCATCCTTGCGGATCTGATCCGTCGCGAACGCAAGTTCCAGGTCGGCGGCCTCCTCATCCTTCTGCAAGGCCGTGATGTTGCCCCTGCTCCCCTCGTCGGTCTGAGTGATCCGATAGTCGTACGATTCAACCTGGTTTTCGCTCTGCTGGAGCGAGAGCTGCGCATCGGTGGGATCGAACTGGACGATCTCCTGTCCGGCATTCACCACACGCCCTTCATCCGCGAGCCAGCTGATTTTCAGGGAGCCGGTCCGGACGCGCGGCGTCATCACGGGAGTCGTGCTGAGTCCAATGAGCTCTCCCTCGGCCGGAATCACAATTCGATAGCTGCTTTTGGAAGCAGTCATCGTCGGGACGGGTTCCTGATTGACAGGCGTCAACCAGTCCCGAACTCGGTCCGAGACCTTGCCCCACATCAGATACATCCCGAAACCCAGGACGACGAGGGTCAAAAGTACAAAACCAACCTTCTTCACAGCTTCTCTCCCGGCGGACGGGCGGCGATCTCTTCGCCTTCCTCCAAGCCCTTCTTTACGACCGCAACCAGCCCGTTGTCTTCGCCGAGCTGGACGGCCCTCTTTTCGGTCCTCTCGCCTTTGCGTACCCAGACGTACGACTGCCCATCCTCCACCCGGACTGCCGACAGAGGCACTGCCAGCACATCCTGAAACTCATGCGAAATGATCTCGAGCTTTGCGACCATCCCGGGACGCATTGCGTGCGGATCGGCGTCGTCCAGCTTGACGGTCACATCCAGCACTTTGAGAGGCCGATCAAACGATGCCCTGCGGAAGATCGTGCCTATTTCCTTGATGTGCCCCTCGAACACCTGATCAGGCAAAGCATCCAGCTCCACGGAAACCGCCTGTCCGACGGCTACGCGTCCGGCATCGACCTCGGATACCTGGCCCCGAATCATGAGAGTGTCAAGGTCGGGTATTGAGAGGACCTGCTCCATTCGAAACACGTCGCTTCCGACCTCCTTCTTCTCGTTGCGCCAGTTCGTCGTGTAGATGACGACGCCGCCAATCGGAGCTTTCACCGACAGCTGTTCGAGCGAGGTTTCATCCCGTTTGATCCGACTCTCATGCAGCCGGATCTGGTCGTCCAGCAGCTGGAACTGGAGGCGGCTGGACTCCTTGACGAAGTCGAGCTTCTTCTGGAGGAGCTCCACCTGCGTCTTGGCAAACTCGGCCTCATATTCGGCCTGCTTGACCTCGAGGTTCGATTCGAATTGCCGTGCCTCGATCAGCTTGTTTTGGGCTTTCTCGTTCTGCACCTTCGATTGCTCGAGCTGCAACTCGAGATCCTTCAAGGTCAGTTGCTCCGACGCCTTTTTCTTCTCCACCTGCTCACGGACGGTCTGGAGACTGGCGCGCTCATCACGAAGTTCGTTCAGCGTGTCCGTGGGGTCGAATCCGACCAGCGGATCGCCCGGCTCCACTTCGGTCCCTTCCGGCACGAGACTGACGATCCTGAAATGCCAGCCGTGGCCTTGGGAGATCGCAGGAGGACCGATGGATGCCTCTCGTTCGGCCTCAACGGTCCCGCTGCCTGAGACGAAGAAACGGAAATCGTCGCGCTCGATCTTGATCCAGTCGGTGGTCTTGGCACTGGCGATTTTCTGCGTATCCGTCGGTGACGGCTGCAACTGCTGACCCGCGGAAAGATCGGCATCGACGGCCACCTGGGTATCGCTCGCATCGATGAACTTGACCGGGACGCGAACCTTTGATCCCGCCGTCTGCACGAAGGCGGATCCGTCGGCTTCGAGCTGAATCGCCTCACGAGGAACGATCGTCACGTCTTTCCGAACAATCGGAATCCGCACCCGGGCGGTCATCCCGGGCTTCATCACGCTGGGATCGGCATCGTCCAGTAGGACCTTCGCAACGAACGCTTTAAGTTGCGAGCGGAAATCGCGAGGTTGAGCACTTTCTGAAATCGACCGGACGTGCCCTTTGAAAACCCGGTCGGGTACGGCGTCGAGAATGACCTCGGCCTGTTCGCCTCCCTGCAGAAGCGGAAAGTCGGCATCGTAAATGTACGCATCGATCTCCATCTTGCTCATGTTCGGGAGGTTGATCACGGGCGAGCCTGCGAAGATCGAATCCCCGACCTGCACCTTCCCGGCGCGCGTCCGGTTGTCGGCGTAGACAACGAGGCCGGGACTGGGTGCCCGGATGGTCAATTTGTCGATGGCGGCCTGGATGCGCTGCATGTCGAGATCCGCCTGCTCGAAGTCGAGCTTCACGACCTGAAGCTGCGCCTTTTCCGTGTTCTCCAGGGTTGCCAGCTTCTCTTTGGCCTTCTCCACGTTGACCTGGGAGGTGTTGTAGTCATATTGGTACTGTTCGGCATCGGCGGCCGGAATCAACTGCCGATCAATACCGATGTAGAGCTTGGCGACCTTCAGATTCTTTTCGTTCTGAGCCAGGCTCAACAGCAGGTCCTGGCGTTGTGACTCGATATCCGCCTTGGTCTGCGCGATCGTGAGACGTGCGTCTTCTCTGCTCTGTTCGAGCTCCAGACGGCGGGCTTCCAGCTCCGTCGTGTCGAATTCGACCAGCACATCTCCGGGTTTGACCTGACTCCCCTCCGGCGCCAGATAGGTGATCACCAGATTGCGGGTCCGCCAGGCTCGTGGTCCCGAAATGGTCACGCGCTCGACGGCGCGCAGCTCACCGGTGAACGTGAGCGTACTCTTGAACTCCCCCCTCTCCACGCTAAGATTCGCGGGTGGGGCGTCGCTTGCCGAGACAAAGCCCAACAGAAATACAAGGCCGATCAAATGTTTCAAGCTCAAGTTACTTTCCCCGATGAATTCGCCAATGCCCCCGTATTCAGATGCAGCCCCGGCGCCGAGGTTGGACGGCGACGGTTCGCAGCTCACAGCGACTGCCTATATAATATGTAGTTATCTAACGTCACCCGGCACGGTGAGGTTACACAACCAACCGACATTCCAGATTGAATCTGGTTGAATCGAGGAGGGAACTGGAAATGCCATACCCAGAGGAATGGGTTGCCCCTGCACGACAGGAACTGCAACAGATCGGAATTCGCGAACTAAGGACAGCCGAAGAAGTGGACGAAGTGCTGAAGACAAATGAAGGAACGACCCTGGTGGTCGTGAACTCGATATGCGGCTGCGCGGCCGGTAGTGCGCGGCCGGCCATTGCTGCAGCATTGCAGAACGGCCCGAAACCGAACGTCTTGACGAGCGTCTTCGCCGGCCAGGATCTCCAGGCAACCGAGCGAGCCCGAGAGTACCTTCGGCCCCAGCCGCCCTCATCTCCCAGCGTTGCGCTGTTCCAGAATGGACGGCTGGTCTACATGATGCATCGCCAACAGATCGAAGGCCGCACACCCGAGGCGATTGCCAAGGATCTGCGCGAAGCGTTCGACATCTACTGCGGGGCACCCGCAAAAGGATAGGCGAAGCCGGGGGAGTTGGGATCTACGATTTGAGCTCGATGTGCAATCGAACATCCCGAATTCTCTAGAAGTAGTACCGTACCGAGAGATAGTACAGATTCGGATAGCTTCCGAACTCCGAGTCCAGCTGCGTCGGCTGACCGGGAGTGGTTGTCGGGGTCGCACCGGCGCCCAGATAGACTCCTCCCGACAGGTAGATGTTCTGCGACACGTTGTATTCGAGTGCAGGCACCACGTACAGGGACCCGTCTGTCAGGTTGACCAGCAGTTCGGCATTCAGGGCCAAAAGGGGCGTCAGGTCTCGCGAGAGCCCTCCCGAAAGATAGTGGCGCCCCAGCAGATAGACGGCTCCCTGGCGATAGCCGGTCGTGGTCAACCGCTCGAGATATTCGGACGGATCCCCACCTCCCGCCTGATTGAAGTGATACTCGGCAAAAAGGTAGGTACCGTCCCGCAGTGTGTAGTCACTGCCGGCACTCAGCCGGAAGTAGTCCTGATCCGGAAGGCGGTGACTTTCGGAGAGGGCACCGGCGTACACCTGACCCGCTTCGAGCCAAACGCCGGCTCCACCGAGCGAGCGGGCCACGTCGAACCCCACCAGGAGGTTCCTCTGAAATCCCACCGTCAGCACGGACACGTCGGTGCGCAGAGCATAGAACCGGCCCCGCACGAAGAACGCGCTGTTCTGGAACTCGCAATCCCGACCGAAAACGTATCCGGTGTCGAGCTCCGAGAGGCTTCCCAGGGGAATTCGCAACCGGAGCGCATCGACCCCGACCCGGTCCTCCACGTCCAGTTCATTGAACGCAAACGGCGCAATGACATCGGTCGGATTGACCACCTTGGCCGCGCCCCAGGCGATGGCCTGCCGTCCTACATAGAGATCCGCAACGCTCAGGTGCAGCGTCAGCAGGGCCCGGTCGAGGTTCTGGAGTATCGAAAAGTGCCCGCCTGAGGGTACGGCATCCTCGTCGGGGTAGAGGAACCGGTGTAGATCCGCGGCCCGGTAGTCGCTCCGAATCTGACCCACCAGGGAGGCACCGAGGAGGTTGAGCCGGGAATTCTGAAAACGAGGAGCTACGTCATACGCACCTGTAAGGGATACTCGATCATTGATGCGCCATGTCGCGTCGATGCGAAAGCGGGTGTCGTTTCCAGCCAGGAGGCCGCTCTTGGGCATGAAGAGCCCGGACGGGGGAAAGTCATAGAAGAGCGTGTAGTTCTTGAGATAGCCGCCGATTTCGACAGGATCGGCTGCACGCAACGGGGCACACATGAAGGCCAAAACCGTCAGGACCGCGCAGCAAACGCTTTGGAGTGGGAACGCCTGGGGCCGCTTTGCCGGCGACGTGGGCTTCCCGTGCAACCGTCGCCACAGCGCCCAGGGTGTCAGCGAAGGGTGCAGCGGAGACGGCTGTAAAGCACTCTCGTGACGGATCGGACCGGGGACTCCCGGCACATAGTACGACTCCAGCTCAACCCCTCGTCTCATCCTCTTCCACCCGACCGTCCTTCAACGTGACGAGACGACGCGCTCGCTCCATGATCATTTCGTCGTGGGTCGAAAACAGAAAGGTCATTCCCTTCTTCTCGTTGAGGTCCCGCATCATGTCGAGAAGCCCGGCCCCCGTGCTGGAATCCAGATTCGCAGTGGGTTCATCGGCCAGGATCAGGTCGGGCTCCGCAACGATGGCCCGACCGACGGCCACACGCTGCTGCTGGCCTCCGGACAGTTTGGTCGGCAGGCGGTCCGCCATCCCTCCCAGACCGAGCTCCTCGAGCACACGCTCGATGCGGCGGCGTCTCTCATCGGCAGGAACGCCCTGTAGCAGCATGATGTACTCGATGTTCTCCGAAACGGTCAGAACCGGAATGAGGTTATATGCCTGGAATACGAATCCGATGTGGTCGCGACGAAAATCGGAAAGTTCCCCACCGCTCATGTTCGAGATCTGTCTCCCGGCCAACCAGACTTCTCCGGCAGTCGGCGTGTCGAGACCGGACAGCACATTGAACAACGTCGTCTTACCGGAACCCGAGGGTCCGACGACCGCCGTGAATTCTCCCGTGCGAACGCGCAGATCGACGCCACGAAGGGCCTCGACCGGCACACCGTTGTCCGAATAGGTCTTGCGGAGTTCCCGAGCGACGATGACGTCCTCATTGGGCATGTTGAATTCCTCAGAAGCTGCGTCTCATGGCGTCGGCAGGTTGCAGCCTCGCGGCATGGCCCGCCGGATAGAGACTGATCAGCAGAGTCAGGACAAATACCACGATCGGATAGAAAATGAATTGTCGCAGCTGAAACTGGGGGTAGAGAATGCGTCGGAACGTGACGCCCATCGCCTCGATTCCCGTGTAGTCTATGCCGACCTGACGGAGGATACCGATCGCGGCGGCTCCCAGAATCAGGCCGAGAACGACGGCCAAGGCGGCCAGCGCCGCAGCTTCGAACAGGATCATCGACGCCATGGCCCTCGGTCGAGTGCCGAGAGCCCGCAGCACTCCAAACTCGAACATCCTCTCGTGCATCGACATGAAAAGGGTATTGAGGATGCCGAGGGCGACGATGGCAAACAGGATCACACCAATGATCAACAGTGAGAACTGCGAGAGCTCAAGGGCCATTTTCAGCTGCGGCAGGAGGACCCACCAACCCACTGCCTCGTCGCCGCCGGTGGAATAATCCTGCCAGACGGACGACCGCTCCTGCGCCGTATAGGACTCGTTCTCCAGCCGGATGGCGATCTCGTGGACCCGGTCTCCGAGGTTCAGCATCTGCTGTGCCCGCTCGAGGCGAATGAAGGCCATGCCTCGATCCATTTCGGAGACATTGAGATGGAAGATCCCCGACACCCGGAACATTGCCTGGGAGAGTTCGCCGGTCCCAGCCTGGGCGACCGTCAGCACGATCCGGCTGCCGATCTCCGCCTCGAGCAGATCGGCCAGCTTGTCGCCCAGAACGAGGTCGTCACGGCTGTCCGCCGGGAAGAACCCGCCCTGGACGATCGTGTCGTCGATTTGCGAGAGAAGGCGTTCCGTCTCCGGCTGGATGCCGACCAGCTGGATGGCCGAGAGGTTGGCCGGCGACGTGATCATGGAGAAGGACATCACACGCTCGGTGAATGCACGGATCCGAGGATCCGATTCGAGTCGTGCAACGAGTGCCTCGCGCCTCTCGATCGTCTTCTCCACCTCAGGGAGTTCACGGTAGCCGTCGCGGTGGATCTGACCGTCCCCCAGATAGGACTGCGTGGCTGAGTCAATCAGGTTCTGCTCCATTCCCTTGATCAGAGCATCCGAGAACATGAGCGCCGCCAGGCCCATTCCGATGGCGGTGCCTGCGATGAAGGCGCGCCGCTTGTTGCGAAGCAGATTGCGAACTCCCAGCCGAAGGAAAAAAGGCATCTTCGTTCTCGCTAGTGTGTCCGGAGTGCCTTCGCCGGCTCAATACGGGCCGCTCGAAGCGCCGGAAAGGCGCTCACGAAGCCGGCCGCCACAAGAACGGTCAACGCCGGAACAACAAAGCTGAAGAGGTTGACCTCGCAATAGTAATGAGTGAATTCCATGCCTCCATAGGTGAAAGGCGCCGGCATCGGGATCCCGTGACGGGAGAGGTACGTATTGATCCCCAGTGCCACCAGGGTCCCGGCGGCTACGGAAAGGACCGCCATCAGTGCCGCTTCCAGCACGACCAGGCGGAAGATCTGAGCCGGCCGCGTTCCCATCGCTCTCAGCACGCCATACTCGCGAGTCCGCTCCAGAACGACCATCAGAATCGTGTTGAGGACGCCCACGGCAACGATGAGAATGATGATCAGCTGCAGTACCCAGTTTCCCCGCTTGTCCGCCTGCATGGCGACATAGAAGGACCGGGCGAACTCCTGCCAGGGCTCGACGGACAGATTCGGGTCATCGAGGGCCCTGCGGATCCGCTCCGTCAGTGATGAGACGACGCCAAGGCTGGTCGCGATGACGACGATTTCATGAGCTTCCTTTCCCAGGACGAAGAGGTCCTGAGCATCGGCGATGTGCAGGTAGCAGCTGGTCAGATCACTGGTTTCGTCTCCCGACTCCAGCAGTCCGACGATCGAGTAGGCGTCGTTGGCGATAGAACCGTCCGCGGCCTGGGAGACGATGACCAGGGAGTCTCCTACCCGGGCGTTCAGCCGCTTCGCGAGGCCTCTGCCGAGCACGGCTTCGTGATTCGGCCGGGCAGAGAGCACTCTGCCTGCGACGATCTTCCGGTCGAACCTGGTCGCCTCGGTCTCCCGTTCCGGATCCACACCGACGATGCTGGTCCCGGCGGCCTTCTCGCCGACCGAGGCCAGGCCGGCCGCCAGAACGCGGGGAGCCCACGCCTCGACGCCGGAGATTCGGGTGAGGCGACGACCGATGTTCTGGTAATCGTGGATCGCGTCGTACAGCGAGGGACGATCCGTGTAGCCCTTCGCGTGGATCTGGATATGCCCCAGGCGATTCCTCGTAAAGGCATTGATGATGCGATTGTAGGTGCCGTCGGCCAGGGAGAGAGAGACCGACGCGAGAGTGAACCCCCCGAACATGGTGAGTACCGTCAGGATCGTGCGCCTTCGTTGTCGGAAAATATTCCGCCAGGCGATCTTGAATATGAGCATGAATCGAACCTATCGGCGCGATCGGAGGTTTCGAAGCGAGAAGATCCCGGACGGTAGCGAGACATCGAATTCCAGCTCCAGGTAGCGGATGACTGTCCGGCTGTCCGCTTCCTTCTCGGGAACCATCTCCATCTCGGCAGGAATCCGACGGGCACCGAACTTTCGAACGTCACCGTAACGCAGTGTCCTCATCAGTTGGCCACGCTCGTCAAAATACTTCTGCCAGACGGGCAGGTAACTTTCCCGATCGACGGCGATGAGCACCCGACTCCAGACGATGGGGCGACCCTCCTTGGGGATACATTCGATATACAGGGCGCTCTCTTCGGCGTCGTCGGGACGGACCAGTTTGAAGTGGTAATCGTCCAGAAATGTGTATTCCTTGACGAGGTCATCGTTGGTGAAATCGGAACCCATCCAGGAACTCATCATCATCGAAGGTGGAATCTTGATGACTTTGTTGGTCTTGGGCAGATAGTTCCACATCTCGGTCCCAATCCGCAGGGTCGCCACCCCTCGCTCCTTGGCGGGATCGAGAATCCGGATGAAGGTCTTTTCGAGTTTCTCGGTCCAGACCTCCATGGTGAGCGTCCGCTGCCAGTGCGAGGTGACGATTTCCATCTCCAGTTTCCCGTGACTGGCATCGGAACGATAAAGATCGTCGATCGTCTTGATGATCCGGGCTGCATCTGGATCGGTCGTCTGTCCGACCGCGGGGACGACAACCAGCGAGAGCAGGCAAAGCGTCCACGGGAGTCGAAAAATCATGGATCGAATCCTTTCAGGCCCTCCGTAACCCGGCCGCCGTGGCCCGGCCACGAGGAGCGCCCACGGGTCCTCTCCCGTATCTTGTTCTACTTTCATCGATTAGGTCAACTTGGAGGTCCGGATCCCATTTCCGGGTAAAGAACTCAACTCGATCTGCCGATGAGAGATGAGAAGGATTGCGCGAATGAAGAGAATGATCAAGTGTCCCGCCTGTGGATTTGCCCAGGAAGATTCCGTAACAGACTGCCCCCGCTGCGGTATCGTCTTCGCGAAATTCTACGCTCGTGCCACCAACCATGCAGAGCCACCGCCGCCGCCGGAGGAAGAGCCGACAGCTGCCGGCTGGTATCAGACCATCCGTCCTGTGATGCGTGCAGCGCGATGGCTGACCGTGGCCGGCTCGGTGATGCTCATCTATTTGATCCTAAGTCCCGCGCCGCCGCTGTTGGTGCGGATGACTCCGGAGGCGGAGCGAATGGCCGAGGCGAAGATCACTCAGTTCGAACGCTTCGTGCGACTGGGCAAACCGAAAACCCTCAACCTGAACGAGTCGGAACTGAATTCCTGGCTGCACAGCAGCCTCGAGTTCACCCCTTTTGCGGCCGAGGAGGCAGCGGACACGGCGGCCTCGATCCCGACAGCCGCAGGGCTCTCCACGAGGGCGGATCTGTCGGAAACAGGTCTGGAAGAGGCTCGTGCCTCTGTCACAGATCTCCGGGTCGGCCTCGAAGACGACCACGTGCGTACCTATGTGGCGTTTCAGCTCTATGGAAAGGACATGTCGTTCGAGCTCGAAGGCATTCTGGGCGCGGCAGATGGATACCTGCGACTCAGCCCGACCGCCGGGCGCCTCGGCTCCTGTCCCCTCCCGGCTTCAACGCTGACCGCCGCAGTCCGCCGGCTCTTCGAGTCACCCCAGAACCGGGAGAGACTCCGGCTTCCGGACTACGTCAGCAACCTGGCCGTAGCGAACGGCGAATTGCAGGTCGAGTACGCGGGACGATAGTCGGCATTTGATTTGTGATCGGGGGAACTCGCCGGGCTGCACGTGCGCGCCGATGCACGGGGAGGCGAGCGAGGCAACTCGGCCAGGGCAGAGGCTGCCCTGTCGCCGGGACTTTCCCTGAATCAAGGATCTCAAGAACTCAAATCTCAGATTCGTCAGACCGGCCGGTCCTTGAGGTACAACGGCTTGAATCGGTAGGTCTCATCCCGCCAGGAGAGCATCTTCACCTTACGGAGACTGGCCTTGATGACCTCGGTGTTGCGCAATGACTCCTTGAGAAGATCACCGACGATGCGGGGACGACCGTAAAAGCGCATGTACGCATGGCGCTGAAAGCGCAACAACTGCCTCCCGGAGACATGTTCCCGCCGGAACGCGACCTGATCGCTGGTCAGCGTGTCCCAGTTGATCGACTTCAGCTCGAGCAGTCCCTTTTCCAACAGTTCCGTGAAGATCCGGGTCCCGGGGATCGGGATGACGATATTGAAGTTCGCCTTGCGCAAAGGCAATTCACAGGCGAACCTGATGGTCTCGCGAATTTCCTCTTCCGTCTCTTCGAGGAAGCCGATCATGAAGTAACCGGTCAGACGGATCCCGCTGCAGCCCGTTACGACCGCGGCCTTCTCGCGAATCCGTTCGACGGTGACCCGCTTGTCGATCATCTTCTGGACCCGAGCCGTTCCCGATTCGATTCCGACCGCCAGTGCTTCGCAACCGGCCGCCTCCATCACCTGGAGCATTTCGGGGTAAAGTGAATCGATCCGGACTCCGTTCGGACAGTCCCACTTCAGGTTCAGACCTGAGTCGATCAGTGCTTCGCACAAGGCGAAGACGTACTTCTTGTTGAGCGTGAACTCGTCGTCGAGAACGCTGAACCGGTTGACGCCATAGCGGGACTTGAGCAGGCGAAGCTCCTCGACAACGTGCTCGGGACTGCGGTGGCGCAGCTTCTTTCCCGAAAGCCGCGGTGCATTGCAGTAAGTACAGGGATAAGGGCATCCCCGCGTGGTCACCATCGGGTAGTACTCGTCCCAGATGAAGCCCGGATAAGTCTCGGGCTTGACCAGATCCCAGGCAGGAATGCCGAAACGGTCCAGGTCGAGTCCGAAGCTCGGATCGTTGACCACGATCCTGTCCTCGCCCTCATGGCGCCAGACAAGTCCCGGAATGCGGCACAGTTCTTCCGCCGCAATCGCCGATCCATACTCCTCAAACAGGTCGAGCAACGGTGGAAGGCCCTCCTCCGCTTCCGCCCTCCAGGCAAAATCGATATGCGGCATGTCCTCGAGCACGAACTCCGGCAAGGCCGACGGATGGGGACCGCCCACCAGCGTTAGCGTCGAAGGGAGAATCCGCTTGACGATCTCTGCATGGTAGCGGACGTAGTTGTGGTCCCGGCTGTAGCAGCGAAAGCCGACGACGTCGAAGGCTCCTTCCCGAACGAATTGACTGAACTCGGAAAACGTGAGGCCGTCCTTGGGGCAATCGAGCATCGTGACGTCGAAGCCCGATGAACGCAATGCCGTACCGAGATACAGCAGCCCCAGATCGGGTGCAATCTGGAAGTTCTTCCCTTCTCGGATTGGAAGAACGAGTAAGATTTTGAGTGCCATAGACGTATTCGGAAGATTGTCCCCAATTCTTCACGACCCGCCCGCGAAGGTCAAGCCGGCAGGCCGGAACTCAGGTATCGAGATCGGAGACCCTGCACCATCGATTGTTCAGTAGGCAAACTGAAGCCTCGATGTAAGCGCGTGCTCCCGGGGCCTCCGACCTGCGGGAAGGTCGAAGGAGAGCGTCTCATAGTCGAAGGTGAACCGGATGAGACGACTCAGGTACCAGTTCAGCCCAAGATCGAAGCCCGTAGCCTGTCGAGCGCTGATCGCCGGGTCGGCAAACAGAGGAAAGGCTGCATGATCGATGTTCAACCGGCTGATCCGGGCCGCCACCTCGAAAGCCCCCCAGGTGCCCTCACCGGGACGGAACAGACTCCGGGGACGCACACCCGAATAAGCCGCCGGCTCTCCCGTCAGAACGTAGCTCCCCCTCAGGTTCCACGCCGAATTGGCCAGCGTGCGGTCCGTCCCTTGAAAGAACACGCGCTGCGAGGACCTGACATACTCTGCCATGAGGCCCAGCGACCCAAGGTAGAAATCAGCCTGCGGAGAAAGCCGCCAGTTCTTCCCGTCCGTGACCGTGCCGGGGAAATAGCTGAAAAAGGGGAGATGGGCGCTGCTGGAATAGGCCCGCGGCAGCCCGGTCTGATTGCCGACGTTACCTCCCAGTCCGATGCCAAGGCCGCCGGAAGAGGCCCTCGCAGGTCTCCAGGGATGGAGAAAGGCACGGAAATCGATATCTTTGCCGCTATTGAGATCGATCACCGGGTTGGCACCGTCGGACGCACCGTCGAAGAGCCCGACCGCATATTCGAGATTACCGTCGAACGCCAGGCCCTTCAGCATCAAACCGATGTCGCGAACGGGAATCAACTCGGCGGTAAGTCCCCGCTCGGCGAGTGGCAGAGTCGCCGCCGCCTGCAGTCTCTCCAGACCAATCGGTGGTTTCATTTTGCCAAAGCTCAGCTGAAGACCGTGAGAAAGGTTGAACGTCCCGTAAGCATCCCGGAGATCCTGTGTGGTTCCGGTCAACTCCGGCGCAACTCGAAAGCTGAAGAGTCCCGCCGTCATCTCCACCACCGGCCGAATTCTGCGGGGTTCCATGGTATCGACGGCAAGGCGCCTCGCATCTCCGAAGTAGGTTCGTCCCTCGACCTGAAACATGCCGCTGAAGCGGAGACCCAGTGTCCGATCGGGCGATTCGACGACCAGCCCTCGTTCGGACAGGGCGACGTTCACGGACGGGTTATCCGATGCCGGCGAAGGCTTCGCCTCCGCGCGCAAGGATCGAACTTCGGCCTTCAGGTCCGCCAACTGGGCCTCGAGCTGATGAATGCGCTCTTCGAGTTGAGAGAGACGGTCCTGAGCCGTCTGCGCCGTCAGGTTCAGAGATCCAATCACCCACCCGACGACGACGACGATGACGATGAAGACCCGACCCAATCGCTGCATCACTGTCCTCGTCCTTCCCTCATGTTATAGCTCCTTCTCGGCGAGCCTATAGCAAGGTCTTGTTGCAGAGGAGACCAGATCGGCGGCCACGGCACCCGAAGCACAAGCAGGATGGAGTTCCCGCCGATCCATCACGACGGTCCATCAGCGGCGTGCCTCTTCGAGGGCGGCGGTCATCCTTTTGAGGGCCGTTTCGAGTGTGGAGCGCGGACAACCAAAGTTGAGACGTACGAAGCTGTCACCACCCGGTCCGAAAAAGCGGCCATCGTTGAGTGCCACCCTGGCCCGCTCGAGGAAAAAGTTGTAGGGACGCCGTTCCAGGTCGAGGTCGCGACAATCGAGCCAGCCGAGATAGGTCGCCTCCGGCTGGGTCATCCGGATGTCCGGCCAGTTCCGGTCCGCATATCCGAGAAGGAAGTCCCTATTCCCCTGCAGGTATTCGAGCAAAGCCGTCAGCCACTCCCGACACTCGGTGTATGCAGACAGACTCGCAGACATTCCCAGGACGTTCACTTCCGGGACAAGGCCGCGCGCAGCCTTTTGAAAGCGGTTTCGCAGCTCAGAGTTGGGGATGATCGCAAAACCGCATCCGAGTCCCGCGATGTTGAACGTCTTGCTCGGTGCCAGGAAAGTGACCGTCCGGTCGGCTATTTCAGGTACGAGAGCGGCAATGGAAAGGTGAGGAGTCTCGCCGGTGATCAAATCGCAGTGAATCTCATCCGAGCAGAGAATAAGGTCGTGTGCCAGACAGAAGTCCGCCAGTACCCGCAACTCCGAGGCTCGATAGGCCCGGCCCGTCGGATTGTGCGGATTACACAGAATGAACAGACGGGTCCTGGGCGTAATCTCCCGTTCGAGTGCCTCGACATCGAGTGGATACTCCAGCCGACCGCGCCGCAGCTCGATCGGGAGTTCGACCGCCTGCAGCTCTCTCCCCTGATTTCGGGGCGCCATCAAAAATGGAGGGTACACCGGCGTGTTGACCATCACGGCGTCACCCTCTTCGCCCACGGCTCGGCATATGACGTTCAATCCGCAGACCAGCCCCGGGAGAAACAGGATCATTTCCGGAGTCACTTGCCACTTCTGGAGGCGAGCCATCCGGTCGCAGACGACCTCCTTCAAGGCCTCCAATTCGACTCCGTATCCGAACACTCCATGATCGACCCGCCGCTTCAGCGCGCTGAGGATCGGTTCAGGAGACCGGAAATCCATGTCCGCTACCCAAAGCGGAAGGATATCCGGGTCATAGCGGGACCATTTGGTGCTGTCCGTATCTCGCCGTTCGATCACCGAGTCAAAATCGAAACTCATGGGTCAAACCATTCTAACGACGGCGTCTTCCGACCGTCGAGGCCTAAGCATCTCATATTGAACCGCGCCGCGCTTTGAGGCATAATACCGCTCTGCTCGAGCGGGAATAGCTCAGTTGGTAGAGCGCGACCTTGCCAAGGTCGAAGTCGCGGGTTCGAGTCCCGTTTCCCGCTCCATTTTCTCCTTCAACTCCCCAAAAACGAACTGCCGCTCCTCGCAGATTGGTGGAGCTCGTACGTTATTGAGAAGTATGGACAGGAGTCCCGCCTGCAACAGAGCTCTCGAGACGTACAAGCTTCAGCCGACTCGGGGTCTCCCGCTCTTCCGGAACCTTCGGGACGAGAATCCGGAATCGGGGTATTCGGAACTCGAAACTGCGGAGCCTTTCACATGACGGACCTCATCACTCGGACGGGGCGCGTGGGCCGGCTGCAGTACCGATTGTCCCGGCTGACCGGAGCAAGTCTCGGAGCCTGGGGAGAATGGCTTGCACTGCGCCACGTGCTGCGTCTCGGTTACGACGTGCTGGCCCGGAACTGGACCGTCTCCCAGGGAGAACTCGATCTGATTGCCTATGATGGGGACGTACTGGTGTTCATCGAAGTCAAGACCCGGAGGACGCCGAGCCTGCACCGCGCCGAAGACGCCCTGACCGAACACAAGAAGGAGCAGCTCGAACAGCTGGCCAACCGGTTCCTGCAGCGCCATGAACTGGACGGTCACCCGGTCCGCTGCGATCTGATCGCGATCGACTGCCCGACCGACCGCGACTTCGAAATCCGCCACTACCAGGGTGTGCTGTAAGAGGGGAAGCGCATTGCCGCTGAAGGCAACGGTCCGCGAACGCACTACATCGACCGCAGTACCTGGCGGATGACCCCGATACCCTCGAGCAGATCCCCCTCGGGAATGTTCAGCGCAGTCCGGAAGCGGACCGAGCGCTCGCCGCAGCCGAGCATGATCAGTCTGCGAGCGAACAAGGCCTTGAGGAACTCCGTACGGAATTGCCGATCCGGAAGGTCGAGGGCGCAAAAGAGTCCTTTGCCGCGCACATTCGCCACCCGGTCGGGAAACTCATTCTGCAGCGCTTGCAGTTCCGTGATCAGGAGCTCACCACGCCGGCGAACGGTCTCGAGAATCCGCTCTTCTTCGAAAATCTCGAGATAGATGCGGCATCGAACCATGTCCACCAGATTTCCGCCCCAGGTGGAATTGATCCGGCTCGGCGTGTGAAAGACGTTGTCGACGATCTCATCCACCCGGGCACTTGCCATGATTCCGCACACCTGCGACTTCTTGCCGAAAGCGACGATATCCGGCCTGACATAGTGTTCGAAAGCCCACATCGTCCCGGTGGCGCCGAAGCCGGTCTGGACCTCGTCGTAGATCAGAAGGATGCCGTACTGGTCGCAGATCTCCCTGAGCGCACGGTGGAACTCGGCGCGAAAATGGTTGTCCCCGCCTTCTCCCTGGATGGGCTCCAGAATCAGGCAGGCGACCGAATCCGCTTCCTCGTCGAGAACCCTGCGAATCTGTTCGATCGCCTCTTCCTCGCGAGCCCGGACCGATTCGAGATTTTCTCCCGTGAGCGGAAAGACGCACTTCGGATTGAGGATTCTCGGCCAATCGAATTTCGGAAAATAGGCCGTCTTGCGCGCATCGACCGTATTGGTCAGTGAAAGCGTGTAGCCGGACCGGCCATGAAAGGCCTGTTTCAAGTGCATGACCTTGTGGCCCCGCTCGGCGCTGATCCCCTTCGCCATGTTGCGTCGGACCTTCCAGTCGAAGGCCACTTTCAGCGCGTTCTCGACGGCCAGAGCTCCTCCTTCGATGAAGAAGAGATGGTCCATGAAATCGGGCCTGGCCACGCGGCCGAAGGTGGAGACGAAGCCGGCCATCTCCCTCGAGTAAACGTCGGAATTCGATGGCTTCTGAACCGCCGCTCGACCCAGTTCTTCGATCGTTTCGGGCGAAACGAGATGCGGATGGTTGTAGCCGAGGGGAATGGTCGCAAAGCAGCCAAAGAAGTCGAGAAAGCTTTCCCCAGTCTTCGCATCGTGGATACGGGATCCCTGACTGCGTTCAAGATCCATGACGAGATCCAGCCCGTCAGCCAGCATGTACCGTGAAATGACCGATCGAACCTGATCCGCGTCCATCCCTAGCTGAGCCTTTTCCATCGCGTTCCCTCCCGGGTGTCTTCCAATTGGATTCCCCTGTCCGTCAGTTGGTCTCGAATGTCGTCGGCTCTCTGGAAGTCCCGATTTCGCCGGGCTGCCTCCCGCTCCTCGATGAGCCGCACAATCTCCTGATCTTCGAGGTGTTCCTCTTCGACCTGGAACACCTCGAAGACCTGGTTGACCTTCCGGAAGAACTCGAGGATCTGATCCCGATTGGCCGCGCCCATCCGTCGTTCTTCGAGAGCAACGTTGCCGTCACGAATCAATTCGAACAGGGCCGCCAGCGCGGCGGAGGTATTCAGATCGTCGTCCATCGCCCCCTCGAATTGTGTGCGGGCCGCCTCGATGCGATCCGTCATAGCAGGGTCGGCCGGCGTCTCGTCGGTTATCTCCCGGACTCTGAGGAGAAAATCGTTCACTCGCCTCAGAGCTGATTCCGCTTGTTCGACGCCCTCGAAGGTGAAATTGAGCTGCTTGCGGTAGTGGACCGAAAAGAGGAGGTAGCGGAGGGCCAGAGGATCGCACCCCCGCTCCAGAAGGTCCCGCAACGTATAGAAGTTGCCGAGCGACTTGGACATCTTCTGTCCTTCGACGATCAGGTGGGCTCCATGGAGCCAGTATCGGACAAACGGTTTTCCGGTTGCGCCCTCGCTCTGGGCGATTTCATTCTCATGGTGGGGAAAGATCAGGTCGACACCGCCGCAGTGAATGTCGAAGGATTCTCCCAGATACCGCATGCTCATGGCCGAGCACTCCAGATGCCAGCCAGGTCGTCCCGGACCGAAGGCCGAGTCCCAGGAGGCCTCGCCTTCGCGTTGTGCCTTCCAGAGTACGAAGTCCCTCGGGTTTTCCTTCGTGTACTCGTCGTCGTCCACTCGGTCCCCGCGGCCCCCATTCTCGCCCGAAGCATCGAGCCCGGATAGCCGTCCGTATCCGGGGAAATCGGCGATCCGATAGTAGGTCGAACCGTCCCCCTGGTAGGTCAGTCCCTTTTCGTCGAGGCGACGCACGAGTTCCAGCATGGCATCGATGTGCTCGGTTGCTCTGGGCATGATCTCCGGACGCTGTATCCTGAGCGTCGCCATGTCCTCGAGGAAGCCCTCTTCGTACTTCCGGGTATACTCGCCGATCGGCACGCCCTGCTTTCGTGCATTGGCGATGATCTTGTCCTCCACATCGGTGATGTTCATGACATGCCGCAGCTTAAAGTTCTTGTAGCCAAGATAGCGCCGAACGATGTCCTGAAACATGAAGGTCCGGAAGTTGCCGATGTGGACGAAGTCGTAGACCGTGGGCCCGCAAGTATACATCCTCACTTCCGGTGGATGGAGAGGCTGGAATTCCTCGATTCTCCTCGTGAGTGTGTTGTACAGCTTGAGCGCCATGTGTACTCCCGAAATGCCGATCTTATCGAAAAGCGGAAACCCGGACAATCGAGGGCGGAAGCGAAGCCCCTAATTCTCCCAAATCGGTGACACGCACGAAACTCAATCGTAAGTACCTGCGGAGAAAGGATTTTAGGTCAGGTCTGGGACTTATCTCCAATTTGCAGGACGACCGTATGCGCCGAGCCGGCTGTGTGCCGGCGTGAGTACTCGACGGCCCCGCAAGGTCTCTTCCCTCACTTCGTGCTCTTCCATTGGTCCACGGGTTCGACGATCTTGACGAGATAGAACGGTCCTCTGTGGGAGACGATCGCAGCGCCTGCCACCCTTGCCAGCTGCTCATAACCGTTCTCCTTGGTCAGAAGCAGGTACTGTTGCTGGGGATGCTTGCGGGCGTACGCGCGCAGTCCCTCCGGATCGTTGATGGGTTCCCGAGTGGTCTCGTAGTCCGCGTAATAGCGTGCGGAATGGTGGAAGAAGCGATAGAAAATCAAAGGCTTGGCGCTGCTGATCTCGGGTTTGGCTGCCTGAACCACCGCATACGTGGAATGGTATTCGGCGACGACGGGGCTGGCGAGTCGATAAATCAGGGCCAGGGTGAGGGTCATCCCGGCAACCAGCGTGAGGAACAGGGTTACGGGACGGCGGCGGCGAAATTCGCTCTGGCCCCAGAGTATGGTCGCGACGAGCGGAAGGCTGACCACCGCTCCTACCGACAGAGCGTCATACTTGAAGTAGAACCCGAATACAAAGGCCGGAACCAGTAGTGCGCTGAAGGCACCCAGGCTGGCGAGCTGCACCTTCATCGGTGCCAGGACGGCAATTTCCCCGCGAATGAAGCGTCTCCACTGGATCGCCGCGAGAACAGCCAGCGGAGGGAACACCGGGAGGATGTATCCGGCGAGCTTGCTCGAACTGACCGAGAAGAACAGAAACGGAACCAGAGCCCAGATCCAGAGCATCAGTTGAAAGGACACCTGCTCGTCGTCCAGTTGGGTGCGCGCCCTCCAGGATTCTACGGCAGCTGAACCCAGGAAGAAGACCCAGGGAAAGAAACCGAGGATGACCAAGGGGATGTAGAACCAGAACGGCTCGGCATGGTGATGCAGGTTCGTAGCAAAGCGGGCCAGGTGATGGTTCACCCAGAAGGTCATCACGAAGTCGTGTCCATTGGCACGCCAGACCAGCCAAAACCAGGGCACGGCGACAGCCAGCAGTGCCAGTCCTCCCACAAGCATTTGGCCGAGCGACCACCCGATGCGACCCAGTGCGAGAAAGAACAGGCCGAAGATGGCGAGGAAGATGACGACCGCTACCGGCCCCTTGGCCAGAACCGCAAGACCCAGCAAGGCACCCGCCCCGACGGCCCAGACGAGGGTCTCCTGTCGCATGGCCAGATAGGCCGCCACGACGGCTGCTGAAAGCGTCGCGGTGAGAGGAAGATCCGTCGAGGCCGCGCGGGCAAAGATGTCATACATCGCCGCGGTGACGAGAATCAGATAGGTGATGAGACCGAGACGCACACCGTAGATCCGGTAAGCGAGAAAGGCCACCGCAAGCGCACCCAGGACCCCCAGGACCGCATTCGGCAGGCGGGCGGTCGACTCCGAGACACCGAAAGCTCGAAAGGAACCAGCCTCGAGCCAGAACAGAAAAGGAGGTTTTTCGAGCCACGGGCGCCCTTCGAGGTGGGGAGTCACGAAATCGCCGGTTCGATTCATCTCCTCGGCGATCTGCGCATAGCGCGGTTCATCCGAACCGAAAAAGGGAAGGCGCCCGATCTGGTAAAAGAGCGCCAGATAGGTCACGAAACCACAGAAAAGAAGGACTTGCAGGCGTTCCGTCACGACTGCCCAAGGATACTCTGGAGTGATCCGCCGATGAACCGAGCCTCAGCGACTGAAAACGAAAAGAGCAAGAGAACCTGCCTCGAGGCACGTCCTCTTGCTCTTCGGAAACATGAGCCGGGCCGGCACTCGTGGCACGACCCAGCATATCACAACGATCAGTAGTCCATGCCGCCCATGGGAGGACCACCGCCTCCGGGCGCCGGAGCTTTGTCTTCCTCCGGAACCTCGGTCACGAGTGCTTCGGTCGTGAGCAGCAGGCTCGCGATCGAAGAGGCATTCTGAAGGGCCGTTCGGGTGACCATCGTGGGATCGATGACGCCCGCCTTTACCAGGTCTTCATACTTCTCCGAATCCGCGTTGAAGCCGAAGTTGACTTCTTTCGAATCAAGGATCTTGCCGACAACGACCGCACCTTCCCATCCGGCATTTTGAGAGATCTGCCGAACCGGCTCTTCCAGAGCGCGACGGACGATGTTGACTCCGACCTGCTCGTCGGTATCGTCGAGCGAGAACTTGGCCAGTGACTGGGAAGCTCTCAGATAGGCGACACCGCCGCCCGGCACGATGCCTTCTTCGGCGGCCGCTTTGGTCGCATGCATCGCATCCTCGACACGTGCCTTCTTCTCCTTCAGCTCGGTTTCGGTGGCGGCTCCGACTTTGATCACGGCAACTCCGCCGACCAGCTTGGCCAGCCGCTCCTGCAGCTTCTCGCGGTCATAGTCCGAAGTAGTCTCTTCGATCTGCACCCGGATCTGCTTGACCCGACCGGCAATATCATCCTGGGAGCCCGCACCTTCGACGATCGTCGTGTTGTCCTTGTCGATCGTCACCTTCTTGGCCCGTCCGAGATCCTCCAGCCGAACGTTCTCGAGCTTGATACCCAGGTCTTCGGAGATCACTTTGCCGCCCGTCAGGGTCGCGATGTCGCTGAGCATCGCCTTGCGACGATCTCCGAATCCGGGGGCCTTCACTGCCACAGCCTGGAGCGTTCCCCGCAGTTTGTTGACCACCAGCGTGGCCAGAGCTTCGCCCTCCACATCCTCAGAGATCACGACCAGCGGACGACCCGTCTTCGCGACCTGCTCCAGCAGCGGAAGCATGTCCTTCATCGAGCTGATCTTCTTCTCGTGCAAAAGGATGTAGCAATCCTCGAGAGCGGATTCCATACGTTCCGGATCCGTAACGAAGTAGGGGGAAAGGTAGCCGCGGTCGAACTGCATTCCCTCGACGACTTCGAGTGAAGTTTCGATCGACTTGGCCTCTTCGACCGTGATGACTCCGTCCTTGCCGACCTTCTTCATGGCCTCGGCGATGATGTCGCCGATCGTCCGGTCGTTGTTGGCCGAAATCGCACCGACCTGGGAGATCATGTCGCCCTTGACCGGCTTCGAAAGCTTACGGATCTCTTCGACGGCGTGGGTTACGGCCTTGTCGATCCCGCGCTTGAGTGACATCGGGTTGGCGCCGGCGGCCACATTCTTGATGCCCTCGCGTACGATCGCCTGGGCGAGGACCGTTGCGGACGTCGTCCCATCCCCAGCCACGTCGCTGGTCTTGCTGGCCACCTCACGCAGCATTGCCGCGCCGACCTTCTCGAGACCACTCAGTTCGATCTCCTTGGCCACCGTGACACCATCCTTGGTGACCACCGGAGATCCAAATTTCTTTTCGAGTACGACATTTCGCCCCTTGGGTCCGAGCGTAATCTTGACCGCGTTGGCCAATTTGTCCACGCCCCTGAGAAGAGCACGGCGCGCCTCTTCTCCATGGGTAATATCTTTTGCAGCCATATCTGTTCACCTCTCCTTTTGTCCAAAGTGGTTGGTTACTTGGTGATGACACCGAGGATGTCGTCCTCGCGCATGACGAGAAACTCCTCATCCCCGAGTTTGACCTCGCTGCCGGAGTATTTACCGAAAAGCACGCGGTCGCCGGCCTTGACCGACATCTTCACCTTGGTTCCGTTGTCCAGGATCTTTCCCTCCCCCACCGCGACGACCTCACCCTCCTGGGGTTTTTCCTTCGCCGTATCGGGGATGACGATTCCTCCGCGGACGACCTCTTCCTCATCGTCGATCCGCTTTACTAACACTCGATCATGCAGAGGTTTGATTTTCATTTCTTTGTCTCCTTTCAAAGACTTCTAAGAAATGCCATTGTAAGTAGTTGATTTTTAATTGATTAAGAAGAAAATGTTAGCACTCTGAGTAGACGAGTGCTAGTCTACAACTCCTCCCATACCCTGTCAAACGCGTCTATAAGACCCCTTCCTCGACTTGGCAAGGCGCCTTTTCAACTTTTTTGGCATGGGCTACACTGTGAGCCCATCGCGGGGTTGTGTCGAAGATTCTGAACCCGGGCCGACACCTGGGCTGCAGTCGGGTTCCTTTCGGGAATCACACGGGATTGCAGCCGCGACTCCCGGTTCAGTCACGCTGGAGGAGAGCTTTCTATGGAAACCGCCGAGCCTGTCATTTTGATGGAACTCGATCTGCCGGGGATTCGGAAGGTCAGCAGCGGGAAGGTTCGAGAGATCTTCGAGCTGGATGACACGTTGCTGTTGGTCGCCACCGATCGCATCTCGGCTTTCGACGTCATCCTGCCCAATCCGATCCCACACAAGGGTGCCGTGCTGACGCAGATCTCCGCTTTCTGGTTCGATCGCGTCGCTGAGGAGAAGATCGTTCCCCACCATTTGATCTCAGCCAATGTCGACGAGTTTCCGGGAGTGCTCGAGCCCTTCCGAAATCAGTTGGCCCGCCGGTCGACACTGGCCCGCAAGTGTCGACCGCTCCCGGTGGAGTGTGTCGTTCGCGGCTATCTGGCCGGGTCCGGATGGAAAGAGTATCGGGCTTCCGGAAAGGTGTGTGGCATCGGGCTGCCCGAGGGGCTGAAGGAATCGGACGAATTGCCCGAACCGATCTTTACGCCGGCCACCAAGGCGGTCTCGGGACACGACGAGAACATTCCGTTCGAGCGGGCGGTCGAGATTCTGGGTGAAGAGTTGGCCGTGAGGGTGCGCGACTACAGTCTGCGCATTTACGGTTCGGCCCGGGAGTACGCTCGATCGCGGGGAATCATCATCTGCGACACGAAGTTCGAATTCGGCCTGGATGGCGAAGAGCTGATCCTGATCGATGAGGTACTCACTCCCGACTCCTCGCGATTCTGGCCCGCTTCATCCTACGAGCCGGGACGTTCGCAGGCCTCATTCGACAAGCAGCCGATCCGCGACTATCTGGAGACACTCGACTGGGACAAAACACACCCTGGGCCGTCGCTTCCTCCCGCTGTGATCGAAGCTACAACGAAACGGTATTTGGAAGCCTATCGTAGGCTGACGGGCCGGGACCTGGCAGTAGTATGATCGAGGACCGCTCCGGAGTCTCCAATCCTCCGGATGCAGCATCGTTTCGGGAGCCTGTTGATGACAAGTTACGCTTCGAAGAAGGACTCTTCCGGACAGACCCTGAGGGAGGTCCTCGAAGGGGTCATCGAGGAGGCTCTCGACGCTCACCTGCTCTGGCCCGAGGTCTGCGCACAGTTCGAGAAGCTGTTCATCGTGTCGGCCCTCCGCCGATGTAACGGGAGTATCCAGGAAGCGGCCGAGACCATGGGTGTGCACCGTAACACCCTCTCCAAGAAGATTCGGGATCACGGAATCGACCGGTCGGACCTTCGACAGAATCGCAAGAACCGGAAGTAGTTGCAGGTATCGGATGTCGGGTGTCGGGGAGGAATGGCGCCGGCCTGACAACGCCGACCGAAATCGAAGATCGCAACCCGAACCCGAGGGCGGGTTGCCCAATTCGTCTCCAGCCCCCTTCTGGTTTGGGATTCCGGCCTACACGCCAAACCTGGGCGGCTCGATCTCACGCCGCAGCACACGCAACGGGGCCTTCCGGGTTCGGAGCCCGTGGCGGTCGTTGCGGACGCTGCGTGGAATCGGTTCCGCACGTCTCCTCGAGATGGCCGCAAGCTCGGGGGGGGCGAAGAGACTTCGGCGACACGCCCCCTAAACCCGAAACCCGCAGGGTGACAACTTCTGTCCGGGACTTGGCATTTCCACGGTCTCGAATCCCTCAACCAACCCTGGCGGGCTCCGCCGGACCCCGTGCTATACTCCTGCTTTCTGTAGAATTGAACGTGGAGGCCAACTTCCCATGCTTCACCTTTTTCGCAACAAGAAAGAATGGCTCCGCTGGGTACTCCTGTTCGCGATCGTCGCGATGGGTGTAACCACCGTACTCCTGTTCGTCCGGACCCCTGCCGGGCTGCAGGGGACGATGGGCCAGCAGGAAGTCGCAGTGGTTGCCGGTCAGAAGATCACCGCGGCGGAGTTCCGCCGCTATTACCAGCGCATGTACGACATGTACCGGCAGATGTACAACCTCGACAAGCAGGATCCGAGTCTTGTCAAACAGCTCGGCATCGGTCAGCAGGCCCTCAACCAGCTCATTCAGCAGTACGCCACGAGCTATGCCGCCGAGCAGATGGGCCTGAGCGTCCCTCCGGAAGAACTGGTTTCGGAGATCAGCCGGCTTTTCCAACAGAACGGGGCTTTCGTTGGAGCGGAGCGCTACAAGCAGATTCTCAGTGCCAACAGCATGACCGCGACAGAGTTCGAGAACTCCATGCGTCGCGACCTGCTGGCTCAGAAGCTGCGCAACATCATGACCGACGGCGTGCTGGTGACCCCCGCGGAAGTCCGGCAGAACTATGCCGAGGCCAACCAGCAGGTCAAGGTCCGCTACGTCGAGTTCGATCCGGCCAAAATGAAAACGGAGGACGTGAGCGAGGAAAAACTGCGTACGTACTATGACGAGCACAAGGAACAGTATCGGGAGCCGGAAGAGCGCAAGCTGACGATACTGAATATCCCTGCCGATCCACGCAAGGCGGAGGTCACCGAGGACCAGATCCAGCAGGAAATGGCCGACGTGCCCAGTGAGGAGCAGGTGCATGCCCGCCACATCCTCATCCGTTTTGGGGACGATGAAGCCGCGGCTCGGAAGAAAGCCGAAAACATCCTCAAACAGATCCGGGCAGGTGCCGACTTCGCCGAGATGGCAAGGAAGTATTCCGAAGATACCGGCACGGCTTCCAAGGGCGGCGATCTGGGCTTTTTCGGGCGTGGCCAGATGGTACCTGAGTTCGAGAATGCGGCATTTTCACTCAAGCCGGGCGAGGTGAGCGGCATCGTCCGATCCCAGTTCGGTTTCCACATCATTCAGACCCTGGCTTTCTCGGGCGGAAGTGATGCGGCTCGCCGGCCCGCGGCGGAATTCAATGCCAAGCTGAAGGAGTCGGAGCGCCAGGCGAAGGAACTCGCGGACAAGATCGAGCAGGAACTCAAGGCGGGCGCGACGATGGAGGAGGTAGCCAAGAAGTACTCTCTGGAAACCATGGACACCGGCTTTCTCGACCGGTCGAACGGAGTCCCTGGGCTCGGAATCGGGCCGCAATTCACCGAACAGGTCTTCTCCCTGGCCAAGGGCGAGATCTCACAACCCTACGAAGCGGTTCGTCGCTATGTAATCGCCCGAGTCGATGACATCAAGCCCGCTCGCTTACCCGATTTCGCAGAAGTGAAATCCAAAGTCGAGCAGGAGTACCAACAGACCATGGGCCAGGAAATGGCTCAAGAGAAGGCTCAGGACTTCTTCCAGGCCGTTCAGAAAGGAAACGAATCCTTCGAAGAACTCGCCAAGCAGGAGGACCTTTCGATTACGACAACCGGCCTGTTCAAGAAGGGCGCGACGATCGACGACAACCTCAAATTCTCGACCGATGTCCATGATCAGGCCGCGGCCCTGGATGTCGGCGGCGTCAGCACGCCGGTTCAGGTTTCGCAGAAGTACTTTGTCTTCCAGGTGGTCGAAAAGACTCCCATCGACGAGAAGGCGTTCGAGTCTCAGAAGGCGCAGCTGACGGAGCGCCTGGCCGAACAGAAGAGGCAACAATTCTTCGGAGCGTACGTTCAGAACATCGTCCAGTCGCTGCGCCGCGATCAGAAGATCCAGATCAATCAGCAATTGCTCGATCGGATGACGAGCTGATTCGGGAGACTGGAGAAACAGAGGACGGGAGAACCAGAGGACCGGAGAACCAGAGGACCGGAGAACGGGTTCCGGGGTCAAGATTTGCAGGGGCTCCCGGTCCGCCGAGAGACCGAAATCCAAAATCGGCAATCGAGACTCTCCTCTGTATCTTCCCGGAGTTTTGTCCTCTGGTCGCGGCGCGCGCCGTGACCAGAGGTCCGCTCAAATCCACGATGGGGTTTCCGGGGACTCGAAAGTGGACGCGTTTCCTGCTAAACTTTCGAATTCATCCAAGGTGGGGCTGTAGCTCAGCTGGAAGAGTACCTGAATGGCATTCAGGGGGCCACGGGTTCGAGTCCCGTCAGCTCCACCAATTAAATCAACAACTTACGGCGACAACCCCAACCCACCGAAAGTCGCCGGGTGTGGATAGGGTGCGGAAAAGAAGCCCCAAATCCCCCTATCCCCCACAAAGCGGGGTGGATGATTTCTGTCTCGTCTCCGACTCGCCGCAGTAAAGCATTGGTTCCCGCCTACGATTGATTCACCGTAATGTCTTACGGACCGCAACATCAAGTCCTACGTGGGTATTGACATGATGGGAATTGAACCGCATTCGGAAAGATCCACCCCCGGCTTCGAGCGGTCTTCGTCTGGGTCACTCGACCGTTGGCGATGCCTCGGCGCACCGTGACGTACTTCGCCTTCCAGTCGATGTCCTCCCACTTCAGGCCCGCCAGCTCCCCGGAGCGCATCCCCGTGTGGATCGCGGCCAGAAACAGCGCGTAATGCTGCGGGGCATGCTCCAGGACAGCCTTGACCAAGGTCTCCACCTCCGGGGGTGACAGGGGCTGGATCTCCTCATGGCGGACCGGGGCGTGTTTGTAGAACTTCCCGAGCCGCTTTGCGAGATTGTGATCGACGAGCCCGTGCTCAATAGCCTGCTCGAAATGCAACCCGAGCGCGGCACATCCTGGTCCCTCCACTCGATCCCACAGGTGGCAGACCGGCCGAGCATTCTCCTTTTGCCCGCTTCGACATCACCGTTGACCGATCCTCGCGGTGTCCTAGGCCAGTCCCTCGACAAAACCGCGTCTCCAGGTGGGGAAATCCGGCTGCCACTCCAGTTCACGCTTCGCCTTGACATTCGAGCCGCCCCGAATGTTCGTCATCCAGGAAACGCCCCCTTCGCCGATCAGGAGTCTCCCCAGCCAAACCGGGACTCTCAACGGCGGTTTGGCTCCGACGGCCCGGGCCAGCGCCGGCAGCCACTTTGAGACCGGGGCCGGGTCGTCATCGACGATGTTGTAGATGCCCGGGTCGCCGCACAAGACAGCCGCCACGGTCGCCCGGGCCGCATCGCGGATGTGGATGAATGACCAGATGCCGGCTCCATTCCCCACGATCGGGAGTCTCCGCCGCCGAACGAGATCGACAATGGAACCATCGGTCGCGATCGCAGTGCCGGGCCCATAGAACGGCCCGTAGCGCAACGCCAGTGCCTCCAAATCCCTGGTCTGTCGGATGGCGTTTTCGAGATACCGAATGGCCGCGAGCGTTCGACTGAAGGCGTTCGGGGGGCACGGATCGAGGGGATCATCCTCGGTCTTGACCGGTCCTCCCTCCCGGGCAAACGGCCAGCCGCAAAAGCTCTGCGCAATGAATCGGCGGGTCCCCACCTCGCGTGCCGCAGCAAGCAGCGTGTCCGTCGCCTCCGTGCGGAGGCGATTGGTCAGTGCGAACTCCTCGTCCAACTTCGTCAGGTTGCCGACACCGGTGATGGCGGTGAGTTGATGGATGATCACATCGGGCTGGGCTCGCGTGACGGCAGCCGTAAGTTCGGCCCGGTCGAGTGCATCGGCAACCGTGGCCTTTGCACCGATTGCTTCGACTGACGGGACCTTCTCGGGTGTGTGGACGAGGGCCACCATCTCGTGCCCCGCTTCGACCAGAAGGGGAACGAGGAACCGACCGATTGCCCCGGTGCTTCCCGCGATGAACACTCTCATGGTCGGTGCTCCTGATATTCTTACGCGGCCGAATCGAGGGCAGGTGTCGGGAGCTTGCCCTCAATAGCATAGACGTAGCAAGGTGCGGCCCGCATCGGACACTTTTCCTGGTGTCGAGACTCGGAGAAACTGGACTGCCGACAGCAACTGCCCAGTAACGAGTATCAGCGTACTATGTGAGCCCAAGTCTACCTCTGATCTCGATCGGCTGCTCGACACAAGGACGGGAGATTCGATTCGCTGGAACGGAAAGTCGAGAAGCACAACTCGGTGACCAGGACCGGTTCGGGCCCCGGCAGGGCCATATCAAAGCTCGGGGGCATTCCAGTCGTAAGAGCGAGCCCATGAGATCACCCAGGCGAAGTGTCGCAAGGAAGCAGCAGTGAGTTCATCTGGTCTGAGAAAGCGCCGACCACCGCGAAACCACCTTACGTCCCAGGTCAGTACGATACGCTCCGCAATGAGATCGCAGACAAAGCCGAGAACTTCCGCTGCGACCGCGGCTTCCTTTTCGGGTGGTCCGGCGAATACCTGCTCGAACGGACTGCCGGGCTTCGACGGAGCTATGAATGCGACCTCCAGCTCGGCCGTACCACGCACGCGCACTTCGAGACGACGATCAGGATCACCGCTCGCCGGAGCGATCTCGATGCTATCGTCGATCGTCCTGACATGGATCGTGACGTTCGGAGTCAGAATCCCCCGGAGCTGCTCGCCGATCTTCTCCGCTGTCTTCATCACGCTTCCTGTTGCATCTCGCTCGAACGATCTCCCTGCCGCTCTCGGCCGGCGAAAATCCGGAAACCTCCAGGCCACTGATCAGACGCCTTTACTCGCGACGGTGGACAAAGGGGGCGACGACCAAGGATGTCTCCTCTTGGTCGGTCTCGCAGTTAACGCTACCATTCGAACATCTGAGAAATGAAGAAGAAGCTGCTCTTCGGAATAGTCTGTGTCCTGCTTTTGCCGATTGTCCTCTATCTGACCGCTCTCTTCGTTTCCTACGACTGCGATCCGGATTTTCTGAAGATTGACTCGTGCCTCGATGCCGGCGGCCGGTGGGATTATGAAGAAAGAGTCTGCATAGTCTCTCAGGATCCGGGGCTCGAACGGGAAGACCCTCCTTCCGAGTGACGGATACTCCCGACGAGAGGCTTTCTCACCCGGAGCCGAACAATGACGTCACGATACCGCTGACCCGCCCGGGTGATGGGGTCGATGGGGCATTTTGGAGTTCAGGCAGCCAGTGCCTGGCGTTTATCATCACCAAAGGCGGAAAGTCGCGTCTGGTGTGGAAGCGCGGCGGCGGTGCGGAAATGCGGGTCAAAGACCACTCCAGTCCAAGCTGAAGACCTATAAGTAACGTGTTTGCAACACTTGTACTACGAATGGCATTCAGGGGGTCACGGGTTCGAGTCCCGTCAGCTCCACCAAATCCTCCTCGTCAAAAGTCGGCCACCATCAGGACTAGCGCGAAGTAGCTGACGAAGAGGAAGAGGCTGCCCCAGATGAAGACGGCCCACTCCCTGTCGCGAGCGAATATCTTCGGATCGAGCTTCTCACCAACCCTCGCCAGAACCCTCCGATACCAGGCGACGACGACGGTGACGAGACCGATCCCATAGAGGAGAAAGAGCCCGATCAGCTCCGCATCCCCCGTCAGATGCAGTTCGTGGCGAAAGGCGGAAAGCGTCACGACGCCAAAGGCGAAACCCAGCAGGAACGAAGCAGATCCTCGCGGCATGCAGCTCAGTGTACTGCACCCAGGTCTCCGTGGCAGACCGGGCCGCCTGCACCCCGACGTGGCGATCCGGGGACAGCTGCGGTCCGCGGGTTCGGACAGCGGACCCCGGACGATCGTTCCACCTATTCCCAGCCCAGCCACCAGAATTCGAAGGCCACCGGGCGCCCGGGGGCGACCCGTTCCAGTGCCGCTCGATAGATCTCCTGCTGTCTCTCGTACGATTCGGGCAGTGGATCGGTCGGACGGCCGGTCTTGTAATCCACTCCGATAAGCCGCCCCTCCTCTTCCTCCTCGAGAATCAGGTCGATGACACCGTGCCAGTGCCGTCCTTCTTTTCGAAGGTAAACGGGCACCTCCCGGCCCAGGATTCGCCCACTCCGCACCCTTTCCACGAGGGATCGACCCGATGCGTCGACCAGCGCTCCGTTGAAGAACTTCTCGAGTGTGCTCTCGGCCTCCCGGAAGGCGTTCGCATCCACATCGAGGTTCGATTCGAAAGCCAGCGACCGTACCAGTTCCGTATCCAGCTCGGTGAACCGGCCCGCTGCCCGCTCAAGGTAAGCGTGGACCAGACGTCCGATAATGAGCCCGTTCTCCTTCGATCTTCGACGACACCCAGGGGCCACCTCAGCAGAGTCGTCTTCCTCCGGCGCGGCGGAGGTCAGCGTCGGGTCGGTCGGTGTCACGAGCAACCGCTCCCTTTGACGTCCCGCTTCGACAAGGCGGGTTTCCCAGATGCGGCGATACTGCAAGGGGTCGAGGTTCGAAAGGGGTGGCGGACCGGGCGGTCGCTCAGACGGACCTGGCCGGGGACGCCCTCCACGAACGAGGCCGGCATCCCGGGCAACTTCGAGGTGTTCGACCAGGTCACGAGTATTCGCCTTGAGGGGGTGCAACAGAATCAGTCGGTCACGAGCCCGGGTGGCGGCCACGTATGCAAGCCGGCGTGCTTCCCGTAACGAGGCCTCCTGTTCCCGGGCCAGCGCGTCACAATACTTCGGCGTGCGAATCTCGATCGGTCCGAAGGGCTGCGTCAATTCTCGAACCAGACGCCCCTCCGCGTCCGTCTGCTCCAGATACGGCCCGCCGTTGTGGCGGCCCTGCCGCCCGGCGAAACATGACTGCAAGAGAGCACCCCAGTCGAAAACGATCACCACGCGTCCTTCGAGCCCCTTGGCCTTATGGATGGTCATGACCCGCACCGCATCGATCGTCTCGTCGGCCAGAGCGACGTCTTCGCCCAACTGCGAATCCCAGGCATCCGCCCGATCGGCCCGTTTTCGCTGCGTCCACAGCCAGGTCAGCGGGGGAGAACCCCCGGCCAGGCACTCCTGCCTGAATCTTGCCAGCACACGATCGACCCGAGCCATGGCCCGCCCCTCGTAATCCTGCGCATCCAGGTATGCAAACGTGGGGACCAGGCGACGGACTTCGGAAAGCCAGCGTGTGAGGTCCGTCTTCATCCGGCACCGTGCCAGCTCTCGCAGTTTTTCGATCCGGTGACCCGGTACCGACGGTACGTATCCGGGCAGCTTCCGGTCGCTGAAAACGACATCGGCTGCCCCGAACTCCCGGACCAGACCGTCAATCGTCTGGTCGTCGAGAAGAATCATCGGGCTTCGCAGAACGGCGGCAATCGCCAGCCGGTCGTGCGGATGGTGCAGAGCGATCAGGAGATTCAGGGTATCCAGCACTTCCGGCTGTCGGAAGAAGGTCTTCGTCCCCAGGGAAACGACAGGAATCCCGGCTCGATTCAAAACGGGCAGCAAGGCATTCAGCTCCCAGCCGTCTCTGGCAAGGACGAGAAAGTCGCGGAAGGATCTGCCTTCCTGCAGGTGCCGCTGAATGACCTGGAGTACAGTCCGTGCGGCTGCGTCGCGAGCCCCCATGGCGTTCATTTCGCCGGGTGGCCCGGGTCCCTCCACGACGAACCAGTCGGGCAGGTCGACGGCTGCCTTACGGAACGGCTGCAGGAGTTCGTCACCACTCGCCAACTGCAGCGGATCGGCAAAGAAGGCGTTGACGAAGTCCAGGATCCTGGGATCACTTCGGAAACTCGTCCGAAGCCTGAACTCGTGACAGGGAGCGCGGGATCGAACCAGCTCTTCGAATCGGCGACAAAACCCGACGACGGCGTCGACATCAGCTCCACGGAATCTGTAGATCGACTGCTTGTCGTCACCCACGAAGAATCCGAGAACTTCATGAGACGAATCGCCGGGATTTTCGAGCAGAAGGCGCAACAGTTCGAGCTGCTGCGGATCGGTATCCTGGAATTCATCGACCAGGAGCGCACCCAGACGCTCCCGCTCCGTGCGTCGCACAGACGGGCTTCCTGCGAGCAATCGTACGGAGAGCCGGACCATGTCGTCGAACGTGACGAGGCCCAGTTCCCGTATTCCAGCATTCTCGGCCCATTGGATGAACCTCCCAAGGAGGCGCTGCCAGGACGACCACCAGATGTGGCAATCGATTCCGAGCGCATTGCACAACGCCACTTTGTATGCCGCATCGAAGTCGTCCAGGTATTTCAAGACGTCCGACGGCAGCGAGCGGAGAGAAGCTTCGAGAGTCTTGCCGCGCTTATGGAACAGATACGCTTCGTTCTCAATCAGGAAGCGACACAGAGCGGTCCAACCTGGGGGGACGCCGTCCCCGAGCAGCGTGCGGAGCTCCGCCCCTCTCTTTTGCAGCTTCGACCCCGAGAGCGTGGGCAAAAGATCGGCCAGTGCCTTCAATGCCCGCAGCAGCTCGACGGTTTCGCTCTGACCGGCGGGGCACTCGAGGCGCACGCTCTCGAGGATCCAGCGGTGCCCGAAGGCCAGCCGGAACCAGGCTTTCACGTGCTGCAGGGGCACTTCACCGAGGACGTCGTCCAGCCACTGCTGAACCTCGTCGTCCTGCAGTGCTTCCGTCTGCCACCATCGCTCCAGCAGCTGCTCTTCCAGTTCCGACGGCTGATCTTCGTCTTCACGCGCGAATCGGCAGTTCGTCGGCAA
Source organism: uncultured Acidobacteriota bacterium (assembly GCA_963823995.1). Lineage (GTDB taxonomy): Bacteria > Acidobacteriota > UBA6911 > RPQK01 > JAPXNP01 > JARRKC01. The sequence continues at coordinate 474,659 of CAWGNQ010000004.1, read as the reverse complement.
TCCCGCTTCCACCGGATGCCGACTCAAGAGCCCCGCAGCGAAACTGTGCAGCGTCGAGATTTGCAGCTCGGCGGCGACTTCCGAGAGAGCTTCCGCCCCACGGTGCAGTTGTTCGAACGATCGCTCTGGAGTCGATTCCAGAAAGGACTCGGCGACCTCCGCAAAGAGCGGGTCGTCACGGACCAACGGATCCTGGCAAAGCTCCCGCAGACTCTCGTGCTGAACGAAGAGATCGAGGTAGCGGTAAAGACGTGTCTGCATTTCCGCCGCTGCCTTGCGGGTGAAGGTTGTCAAGACGACTCGACGAGCGGCCTTTCGCGCCGAGCGCATCCGTTCTGCGCGGTCCGAGGCGAAGATCCTCTCGCCACCGAATCGCCAGATGAGCACGAGGGCCCTCAGCGTCAGGGTATGGGTCTTGCCGGTCCCTGCACTGGCCCAGACGAAGGCGTGGTCCTTTGTGAAAACGGCGGCTCGGCGATCCTCGTAGTCACTCAGCGCCACAGACACCTCCTGCCTCTCTCAGCGCGTCATAGCGCGCCGGCGCGCGCTTGGCCAGCAATTGAATCCCCCGGCTCTCGGCACCGCGATCGAAACGGCGACACAGCGAACCCAGCTCGCAGCTGAGACAGGGCGTCGCCTCCTTCAGTCCGATGCCCTCGTACGTCGCAGAAGAAACCAAGGGATAGGTGCCTTCGTCGAGTAACTCCTTCAACTGGGAAAGAAATCCCCGGGCCGACGGCAGCGCTCGCAGCTCGACTTCTTTGGGCGGTTCTTCCCGTAGGTAGACGAAGGAGAAACCGGAGGGCCTCGAGTCGTCTTCCAGACTTTCACAAAGCCATGGATACAGGATGGGCTGAGAGATAAAGCCGATCTTCAGCAACGGGGATTCCTCAGCCTTGCCTCGAAACGGCGAGCGCGACGTTTTGTAGTCGATGACCCACGTGCTGCTTCCACGTCGATCGATGCGATCGAGCACTCCTGAGACCAGACGATCGTCCATCCCGGGATAAGGGCGCCGGATCTTCACCTCGGATCGAGTGGGCACGAAATCCACCTCGAGACGTTCGGAGATCGACTGAAGGTAAGCGTGGACCAGTGTCTTGACTTCTCGGAGAGCGCTTTTCCTGAACACCTGCGGCAGAAAGAGGAGGAGACCCTGAACTTCCGCGTCGAGGAATCCGCCTTCCCGAACTCCCTGTTCCAGGAGTTCCGGCATCCGACCGAAGCCGGCGCCGGTCTCCAGACAGGTTCGAACCAACCAGTCGAGACAATGATGCACCAGCTGACCGCGATCCAGAGGGGACAGTTCCCCTTCCCAGGCCAACGGCTCGACCCCGCCGATCCCGGCGAGAGCCGACGCCCAGAATCGGAAAGGACATCTCGCGAGCTGTTCGAGCTCACTGACGCTGAAACGCTCCCTCGAGGTGAGTCCATCGAGCGCAGCTGTCCCAATCGAGCCGTTCCAACCATCGTCCTCTTCTTTACTTCGAAGACCTTCGACGAGGTAGTCGTACTCCTCACTCAGGCTGACGCGGGCAAGAGTCGAGTGAAGGCATGCCCCATAAGCAGGAGGAAGAAACCCTCCCCGAACCGGATCCAGCTCGAGCAACCACGCAACCTGTTCGAGAGGACTGCGGGGAACTCGGGCCGCCCGGGCGACGGCTTGCCTTTCCTCCGACGCCCGATCCTTGTTCGACCAGACGTTCAAGTAGCGTGAGAGCCAGGGACTCGGAGCGACGGCCTTGCCGTTCTCGTCACATTCCGGGATCACCCAGTGAACGGCATCGCAGCCGCTGTTGGTCAGGAAGAAGAGGAGAGCCATCTCATGGAGTACCTGCGATTTCACCGGGAACCTGTGTCCGAGAGCCGCGGCCGCCTGATACACCCACATCCTGTCGTCATCCGAAAGGAGTGGCTCCCCTGCAAAGGCCTGTGGGAACAAGTCAGCCGACATGCCCAGCAGGATCGTCCTCCTGCCGACCAGTCCGCGGGCCCGCATCAACGAGGTCAGACGCACGCCGAAATCGGTCGGCGAACCCGAACTCGAGTCTCGTTCCGTCTCCTCGAGGAATATTGCGAACAGCGTCTCCCTGCTGAGGACCGCACCTGGTAGAAGGCGAGAGAAGTCGTCAACCTCTTCGATGGATCCCTCGATTACGCTCGGGTCGGGCAACCAGGTTTGCAGACGGCGGGCCCACTCGAGCGCTTCGGTCGTAGAGGTCTCCCCTGCCGACATCCCCGGGTCAGCCCAGAGATCCCGGATTTCCCTGATCAGTTCTCGCTCGGCTTCGACGAACGGGCCGGATATCGCCTCGACGCTCTCCGATTCATCTTCGAGGCGGCGATCGAGCCACTCCCAAGCCGGCCCCCCGAAAAGTCGCAGTGCCCGCACCTTCTCCTCGAACGCATCCAGGTCGACCCCTTTCTGCTCCGGGATTTCCGGGAAATTCCTCAGGTAGGCCAGGACCCATTCGCTCGACGCCCCCGTGCGGCTGAGACGCTCCAACTGCTGTAACGGCCGTTGTTCTAGGTTCTGCTCGGACTCGAGATCCAAAACAGTCAGGGGCAGGCCGAAGTCTCGAAAAATTCGTTCGAGTGAGATGTGATAGCGGTCAGCGTTCGGTGCCAGTATGAGTATGTCCCGGGGTTGGAGAGCCGCATCGGCGTCCAGCCAGGCCTGCGTCTGCACCGCGGCGGCCAGAGCTTCGGAATCGATCCCCGACGATCTTCGAAAGGAGAGAAATTCCGGTTGTTCCCGGATTCTTCCTTCCGGAAAGCTGCCCAGAAAATACCGGGTCGAGAGCCGGCAGTCCAGACCCAGCACCTCAACTGTCGCCGAAGGAGTGCGTGTCAGAATCTCATCCAGCACTTCGTCGGCAAAATGAAAGACCGGATAGCTCTGTCCGCTCTCATCCACTCCGCCCGGCAGGAGCAGGTCCACGTTGATGCGCCGGGAAAGCGCACTGATGGTCCCGAGATTGAGATCGGTGAAATCGTAGAAGCCATAGAGGGAGAGCCGGACCTCCTGGCCCGATTCCGCCGCCATGGCCTGAAGGAGCCGATCTTCGGGCACCTCGGCCAGCCAGTCGTTGAGACGACTGTGGAGAAACGGCTGCCAGGCGATACCCAGCGCCTCAACGGCTTCGGCCCAGGTTCCGTAGAACTCCAAAACTTCTCGCGCCATGTCACTGAGGCACCCTGGGTCGGCAGATTCCAGCAGAAGTCGGCATTGATGAGAAGCAAAGCCTGCGTCGCCGAGGTCCCTGAAGACCGGCATCAGGAGCGAGAATCCGTCGGCGATCTCGTTGAGGGATCCCAACCTCGAACCCGATTCGAGGCGGCGGACCATCTCGCGCGTGAGGAGATTCAGGAGCGTGCGGCGGCTGAGCGGAGGTTCTCCGGAGCATTGCGGAATCAGACGCCTGACCAGCCGGGTCAACGGCAGTACGCGCACCGACGCGATCGCCGAAGATCCGGCTCGTTCGGCAAGACGGATCCGCAGATCGGCCGCCACGGTTGAAGTGGGAGTCGCGATCCAGCGAGGGCGGAACGGATCGGTTCGACAGTCCGCTTCCAGGCCCGAGATAAGATGGTCGAGGAGAATCGGGAAGGAGGGTGCGCGGAGAATCCGAAGTGACATGGTTTCACGAGGAAACTAGCAACCGGCTCTGACAGCAATCATTTGAGGCAGGATCGGTTACACTAATCCACTGATCGATGGTCAACGGAATCAACCTGATCCTGGCATCGGCTTCGCCTCGAAGAGAAGAGCTGCTGGAACGGCTCGGTCTTGCATTCGAGGTCGTGCCCAGCCGGGTCGAAGAAGATGAAAGGCCCGGCGCCCGGCCGGCGGAGACGGCTCTGCGTCTGGCACAGATGAAGGCGCAGGCTTCGGCTATGCGAACCCCGGGAAACGGATCGAAGGCCGAACTCATCCTGGCCGCGGATACCGTTATCGAGTTCGACGGCCGAATGCTCGGCAAGCCATCCGGCCCGGAAGCGGCGGTCGAGATGCTGCAGCACCTGGCGGGTCGGCGTCACCGGGTCATTACGGCAGTTTGTGTCATGGAGATTCGTCATCGGCGCACGATCGCCGGCGTGGTTGCCTCCGAAGTCGCGATGCGAGATTTCACTCGGGAGGAGGCACGGAGGTATGTGTCGACCGGCGAGCCGCTGGACAAGGCCGGCTCCTATGCCATCCAGGGACGTGGGTCGGAACTGATCGCCGAATGGTCCGGATGCTACAACAACATCATCGGTTTGCCGCTCTGTGAGACGACCCGCCTGATCCGATACTTCGAACCCTCGACGCCGATCGACGAATCGTCCTGCAGGCTTCCCGATGGTCTGCCCTGTCCCCGCCTGGCGGAACCCGGCTCGAGATGGGTCGTTCAGACGGGCGACTCACAGAAGGGAGAGCACGGACCATGACTCACGGCGTCAAGAGACCCCGACGCGTCCATCTGAAAGGGCATTCCGGCATCCAACTCGCGGGCCTTCTCCAGCCCGGGCGTGCTCCATCACGGGGAGCTCTGGTGTTGTGTCACTGCTTCACTTGCAGCAAGGACTACAAGTCCCTGGCCTGGCTTTCCCGAGCTTTGGCAGAGGAGAGCTTTACGGTGCTCCGCTTCGATTTCTCGGGACTGGGCGAGAGTGAGGGAGATTTTCGAGACACGAACCTGTCGACCGACATCGAGGACGCCCTGGAGGCGGCGAGATGGGTCGAGAACGAGGAGGGTGAGCGCCTGATCGGGTTCGTCGGACATTCGATGGGAGGAGCTGCCGTGATCGAAGCCGCTGGCCGGCGCCCGCAACCGGTTCCGGTCGCCGTGCTCGGGACTTCCTGCCGAGTGGGTGATCGCATTCGCCGGCTTCTTCGCCCCGGGGATCTTCGAACGTTGGAGCTGACCGGCGAAACCTCAGTCAGCATCCAGGACCGGCTCTTTCCTCTGACCGCCGAGTTCCTCCAGGATCTCGAACAGCATGATCTGGAAGGAACCGTTGCCAGCTGGGACTGCCCCTTCCTGGTGATCCACGGCACGGCGGATGTGATCGTCCCGCCGGCAGAAGGAGAACGGCTGTTCGCGGCAGCATCGCAACCGAAGTCGTTTCTCGCTGTTCCCGAGGCTGATCACCTCTTTGCATCCAGGAGGTCGTTCGCCCCGTCGATCGCTCGGATCCTGGCCGGCTGGCTTCGACTTCACTCCTCAACCGAACCCAATCAGGATGGTGAACAGGCATGATCAAGGGTGTCATTTTCGATATGGACGGAGTTCTTCTGGATAACGTCTCGGCTCATCTGGAGGCCTTTCGCCGCTTCGGCGAGGAGCAGGGACGAGAGGTTTCGAACGAGGACATCTACGCCGCCTTCGGACAGAAGAACGATGCGATGCTCGCATCGATCCTCGGAAGAGAACTCAGCGACCAGGAGGTCGAGCGATACGGCAGGCGGAAAGAGGAGATTTACCGGAGCCTCATCCGCTCGTCGCTGGGGGCTCACGTCGTCCGGGGGCTGCCGGCGCTGCTCGACCGGCTGAGGGCTGCCGGGCTTCGCATGGCCGTGGCGACGAGCGGTCCGATCGAAAACGTCGACATGGTTCTCGATGGTCTCGATCTGCGTTCTCACTTCCGGACAATCGTGACGGGCGCGGATGTCGAACATGGCAAGCCCCATCCTGAGGCCTTCCTCGAAGCGGCACGGCGCCTTTCCCTGCCGCCGGAGACCTGTGTCGTATTCGAGGACTCTCCCTCGGGCGTCAAGGCCGCGCTGCGAGCCGGTTGCCGCTGCGTCGCTCTGACGACGACACACCGTCGGGAGCAACTCTCCGAGCTCGGCCCTCACCTGATCGTGGACGATTTCCGGGGACTGGAGCTGGAGGAACTCGCGAGAATTTGAGAATTTCTATTTGCGAGCGAAACGGGAGTCGGGAGAACCGGACGACCGAAGAACGAGTTCGCTCGGGCTTCGACGCTGCGCTAACTGCTCCCGGAATCGAAAACCTCAAATTCCGCCCTCAGTCGGGTCCCGCCGCCTGTGCTAAGATGCGTCGGCCATGGAGTTCGTGCTTGGCCTGGTCACCGGGCTCGTCATCGGCAGCATCCTGGGTGTGGTTCTGCTGCTTCGCCTCACAGTCCCAAAGCTGGAACAGCTCTATGTCTTCCGCCCTTCCAGCGACGTCTTTCGCAAGCCGTCCGATCTCGGCGTTCCTTTCGATCAGTGTTTCATCGATACGCCGGACGGAGTTCGGCTGTCCGCCTGGCACCTGTGCCCTGCGAACCCCCTGGCGAGCATCGTTTACTTTCACGGCAGCGGCGGCAACCTCGGCATTCGGACGGAGATTCTGGTCGAGCTCTATCGAAACGGCCTCCAGGTTTTCGCCGTCGACTACCGAGGCTTCGGCTGGAGCACAGGCACACCGAGCGAAGACGGAGTGCTCGTAGACGTCGCCGCGACCGTCGATTTCTTCAACGCGAACTTCCGACGCTTTCGCTGCCCCGTCGTCTACTGGGGCCGATCGCTCGGTGGGTGTTTCGCGGCCGCCGCGACGGTACATACCAAGCCGGACGGATTGATCCTCGAGACCGCGTTTCCGAGTAAAGCTTCACTCCTGGAGGACTTCCCCCGGTTTCGCTTCGTCAAGATCTTCAGCCGCTACAAACTGGACGCGATCTCGTTTCTGCAGGGACATGCCTTTCCGATCCTGATCATCCATGGCGACAAAGACCGGACGATCCCGATGCGACAGGCGCAACTGCTCTATCAACAGCTCGACGGGCCCAAGGAGTTCCTGTCGATCGATGGCGCCGGACATGTCGACATCCACATGGTCGCCCCCAAGAAGTACATGCAGGGGATCCTCGGGTTCATCCGGCGATTGAATCCGGTCGTCGTCCACTGAAGTCCGCGGGTCCGTCAGAAGGAGAGGAGAAGGCCGCCCGTGATCTCCTGCTCGGTGACCGTCTGGTTCTGCACGCCCCGGATCCCGATTCTCCGATAGTCGACGCGAGCGCCCACGGGGCCGATGAGATTGCGGAATTTCATTCCGAAACCCCAATTCGTCAAAAAGGAGGCGCCGACGTCGGGCTCCGTGTTCCCGAAACGGTAGAGTACCCCCAACCCCACGGAAACATTGGGTACGACTCGATCGACCGGGAAGTTCACGACGAAGTTCCCCGTGTAATAGATCGCCTGTTCCCCTTCGCCCTGCTTGGGTGAGAGCATGTTTCGGGAGATCATGAGATTGTTTTCGAAACCGAGCAGGAGCAGGAAATCCTTCTCATACCGGGCTCCGAAAAGGGTGGGATGTCGGAACAGAACGACGCTGTCTTCCACGTTCAGATCTTCGAGCGTCGCTCCTCCCGCGACCAGCGAAAGATCTGAGGCTTGAATGGTCGGGATCAGGAACAGAGCCACGAGGATGCCGACAGCGGTATGTTTCATCGAATCAACTCCATCTCTCGATTCAGTCTAGCACGTGCACTGCGGAGTTTACTCCAGGCGAAAAATTGCTAGAATGCCTGTGACAGGAGATGCATGGGGAGTTCGAACCAATCGCTGGAAACAATCGACGCGCTCTTAGGTGAAATAATTGACGATTGGTTTGAGAAGGTCTCAACCTACTACGTGACCACCGGCCAGCTGTCCGGATCCGACAATCCCGATCAGGAGGAAGAGCTCAAGCGTTTCCACGACGGGAACGGACATCGCATCAAGTTCAGCAAGGATGAGCTGGATTTCACGTATGGGCTGAGGTCTTTTCAGACCGACGGCGACCTGACCATCGAAGTGAGTGTCAACAACAAGGTCCGGAATTTCGATATCGCAGAATTCCGAAAGCGTCTGGCAGCCCACTATCGCAAGATCGGGAAAGAGCTCGTGCCCACGCCTTTCGAGCTGAAGAACCGTTCCTATTCCGAGATCTTCCTGCTGGAGTCCGACTTCTCCCATTCCCTCAAGCTGGAGATCCGGGAAGGCAAGGCCGACATCATGCGGCTGGCTTTCCGCCTCGAGCCGGAGTCCACCAAGAAGCTCGTCGAGCATCCGGTTTCAACGAAACAGCTCGTCGAGAATTACTGCGTGACACCCTTTCGCAGCATTTATGCCTCCGTCTACCGGCGAGGAAGCTAGCTGCATGGCACCAACCTGCAGGTGGAATGCATCTCATGCGGTCTGTTGAGCGAGCCTGAAGAGGCCTACCGCCGGTTTGCAGAGACGCACGAGCCGCCGACCTGCAAGTCGTGCGGCGTCTTCCTGAAACCGGCCACGATTTCCTTCGGCCAGATGATGCCGGTGGATAAGCTCGAGCGGGCTTTCAGCGAGGCCACCCGGGCCGACCTGGTCCTTTTCGGTGGGTTCGACGCTCGAAGTGGAGCCGGCGGCTTCCGTACCGCTCGCTGCGAAGCGGAGCGGGGCCTTCTACGCGATCGTCAACCTCGGGCCCACGGCGCACGACGCCGTGGCCGATCTTCGGATCGAGGCCGATGCCTGTGAAGTACTGCCGAGGCTGGTCGAGAAGGATGGGAGGGCCTGGGACCCATAGGACATTGTGGTACCTCTCGGATGGAATCGGGACCTTCGTCACGGAAGGTGCATCACCTTCTGTTCAGGTCCCGTGAGTCTGATCCGTCCCATGGATCCCAGCCCTTCTTCTTTGTGCCCCGCGATCCCACGAATCCCGGCTCGCTTCAGCCGCACAGCACCGAACCTCCGTTGACGTTCAGCACTTCACCGTGGATGTGGTCGGCGAGGTGTGACGCCAGAAAGAGGATCGGCCCAGCCACATCGTCCGGCGTGGCGATCCGGCCCAGGGGAATGTGCCGAATCACCGCCTCGCGAAATCGGGGATCCCCCATCACTTCGGCGGTCATATCGGTAACGACCCATCCGGGAGCTACCGCGTTGACCCGTATATTGTGGCGACCAAGCTCGCCGGCAAGCGATTTGGTCAGCGCGATGATGCCTCCTTTCGAAGCCGAGTAGTGCGCATAATACGGCTCTCCCCGCTGGCCGGCCGTCGAACTCACCAGGATGATTCGTCCCTCCCTGCGCGGCACCATCTCCCGAGCCGCCGCCTGGCAGACCAGGAATGCGGAGTCCAGATTGTCCCGCAGCGTCTCTCGCCACTGCTCGTCCGTCATCGATTCGATGGGTGCCCTCTTCCAGGTCCCGGCATTGGCTACCACGATGTCGACCGTCCCGAATGCGGAGGCCGCCTCCGCGAAGAGGCGCTCGACCGACTCGCGGAGCGACAGGTCGCCGGCCGACGCGATCGCCCGTCGGCCGGCAAGGCGAAGCTCCTCGAGAAGCTCTTCGGCAGCGTGATGGTTCGAGCGGTAGCCGATGGCGACGTTGGCACCGGCGCGAGCGAGGGCGTGCGCGGCGGCCCTGCCGATCCCCCTCGAGCCTCCTGTGATAATGGCGGTTCGTCCCGTGAGATCGATCAAAGGTGCTCTCCACGCTCACCCTACACGCTTTCACTGACAAAGAGGGTTTAGACTGATGGGGTCGTGGAACTGAAAGAGTTTCAGTACGAGTTGCCGCCCCGGTTGATTGCACAGCATCCGTCTGCCGAGCGAGATCAGTCGCGTCTGATGATCGTCGAACGCTCGACGGGGTTGATCCGCCACCGGACCTTCCGGGAACTGCCGGAGATCCTGGGCCCGGAAGACCTGGTCGTGCTCAATGACACGCGGGTCTTTCCGGCGCGGTTGATCGGGCACAAGCGGACGGGCGGGCAAATCGAGGTGCTGCTCCTCCGTCAACTCGGTGACCGCCGGTGGGAGGCTCTCGTGCGCCCCGCGCGCCGTTGCCCGCCCGGGACGCGACTCATCTTCGAGGAAGATCGCTTCGAAGCAACTGCTCAAGAGGGCGGTCAGCCCGAGAAACGGCGGCTCGAGTTCTCCTGGGCGTCGGCGGAATTTGAGGACTGGTTGTTTCGACTGGGGAAGGTACCTCTCCCCCCTTACATTCAGAGACCCGAGGACGAGACCGACCGAAAACGATACCAAACCGTTTACGCCCGCCAGACCGGTTCCGTGGCCGCGCCCACGGCAGGACTCCATTTCACACCGGAACTCCTGGCGCAGCTGGACCATTGTCAGATCACGCTCCACGTCGGTTACGGCACCTTTCGTCCGGTGCAAAGCGAGACGATCGAGGAGCACCGGATGGACCCGGAGCACTATTCGATCGGTGAGAGCAGTGCGAGAGCGATACGCAACCGAAAGGATTCAGGCGGGAGGATCGTGGCCGTCGGCACCACCACGACCCGAACGCTCGAGCATGTCGCGCTCGAGAAGGGTCACATCGCAGCCGGTGAAGGCAGCACCGACCTTTTCATCTACCCGGGGTTTCGGTTTCAGGCCGTCGACGCTTTGATCACCAACTTCCACCTGCCGGGTTCCACGCTGCTGATGCTGGTGGCCGCCTTCGCAGGGAGAGAGATCGTGCGGAGGGCCTATGAGGAGGCGGTCCGGGAAGAATACCGATTCTACAGTTATGGCGACGCCATGCTGATCATCTGAACCGAGAGTCCTTCCCGGACGCAAGCTGAGAGGGTCAACGCGCTTTGACGCGGTAATCGTCCTTCTGGCAAACCCAGTACATTCCCCCCGGCGCGAACGAAGATCGAACGACCTTGGTCGCCACCATGGGAGTTCCGCACTGCGGGCAGTGGTGGGCATTTCCCGCCGTGCCCTTCTGAAGAAGGCTGGCCCTCGCCGTTTTGCTCAGTTTCTCTGCCATGTCTTTATTCTCCTTATGGATTCAAAGATTTCCGTATATATACAAAAAGCCGTGCCCGACCCGGATCGGGCACGGCGTAAAGACGCATATCTTACTCGCGAATCCTCCGATGTCAAGGTGGAAATTCGCGCCTCACATGGGCGACATTCTCGATTCAGCTGATTCAGATGCGGGGACAGGAAGAAAGGTTTCGATTCGGATCAATTGAGGGGACGATGTCACCGTCACGCGAGAAGGGCAATCTCGACCTGCGTCACGTCGCGCAAGGCTTCTTCCATATACTCCTTGATCCGATTGACCAGGGACTTCTCGTTCAGACGTATGGCCTCGCGGGTCACACCGAATTGATCCGCGATCTCCTGCAGTGTCCGCGGATTGTCCGAGATCAGGCGCTCCTTGAGGATGACGAGCTCACGCTCGTTGAGGTCCCGGGAGAACTCGGCCAGTTTCTCGTTGAACAGGCGCTGCAGCTCACCGCGCGCAAGACGCTCGTCGACCTGCTCTCCCGCGGCTTCGAGCATGTCGGAGTAGTGGAAACTCTCGCTGTCTCCCACCGGCGCATCGAGCGGCATATCCGTCGATTCGATGTTGGCTTCTACGGCTCGCACATCGTCCTCGCTTACGCTGAGACGCTCGGCAAGTAACTCGTGCGTCGGCTCGATGCCCTGTTGACGGAGTGTCTCCTTTTCCTTCCGCAGGTTGAAAAGCAGCCGCCTGCGTTCATTGGTCGTACCCACCCGGACGATGCGGAAATTGTCGAGCACGAACTTGATGATGTAGGCCTTGATCCACCAGGAGGCATATGTAGGCAGACGATTTCCCTTATAAGGATCGAATCGCTTGACCGCCTCGATCAGCCCGATATTGCCTTCCTGGATCAGGTCGATCACGTTGTGATAGGCACGAGCATAGATGCGAGCAATTTTCACCACCAGCCCAAGATTCGCAGTGATCAGACGGTAAGCGGCGGCCTGATCTCCATGCTCCTGGTACCGGACGGCGAGCCGGTGCTCCTCATCTGCAGTCAGTGGTTGGAACTGCCGGATCTCTGCGAGATACTGCTGGAGAGGACTCAGGCGCGAAAGGCCCGTTTGGGGCCGCGGGATCAGCCCGACGTTGATCGGCTCGGGGCCGGATCCTTGCTGCTCGCGCTTCTCCGAATCCGCCTGCTTGGACTCTTCGGCGAGTTCCTCACCCTTGTCGACATCCGGCAACGAACGAGGAACCATCAAAGCGATTCTAGCACAGCCAAGAACCGACCCGTCGGCCCGGTCAGTTCCCACACGGAGTCTGATGAGCTCGGGTCTTTCAGAGACCGATCAGTTTTTTGATTTGTTCCTTGTCGGCTTCGATCCGTTTGGGCGGGTTCGCGAAGGTGGAGTCGAGCTTCCCCGACTTCTGAACGAGTCGCGTCTCGTACATGGCCGTCTCGTACAGATTGTCGAGATGGTAATTCATAGTGTAGTCGGGGTCCTTGAGCAGGTTCCCGGTCAGGATCGCAACGATCTCTTCTTCCGGATCGATGGTCACGTCGGCGTTGCCGATCCGGGCCATCTCGATGAGCTTCTTGAGACCCGCAACGGTCGTCGCCGAAGCCGGCTCGCAGCCGATCCCGTCCCGACCAAGGACCGCCTTGGCGTCGGCGATCTCCTGCTCCGTGACGACATCGCACCAGCCATCGGTGAAGTCGAGGGTGCGAACGGCCTTTTTCCAGCTGATCGGCCGGCCGATCTTGATCGCACTGGCGAGCGTGACGGCAGGTTCCACCGGCACGAGTTCTCGAGAGCTGGAGACGAGTGTCCGGTACAGGGGGCTGGCACCACTGGCCTGAATGATGGTGACCCGCGGGACCTTCTCGATCAAGCCGAGCTCCTTCAACTCCATCAGGGCCTTTCCGTACGAGGAGCTGTTGCCGAGGTTGCCTCCCGGCACCACGATCCGGTCCGGGATCTTCCAGTCCAGCTGTTCGAACAAACCCACCATGACCGCTTTCTGCCCTTCGAGGCGGAAAGGATTCAGGGAGTTCATCAGATACAGATCCGACTCTTCGGAGATCTCCTGAACCAGCTTCATGGCGATGTCGAAGTCACCCTGGACATGAAGCGTCAGGGCCCCATAGTCGAGCGTCTGGGAGAGCTTCCCATAGGCGATCTGCCCCTCCGGGATGAAAACGACCGGCTTGAGATCGGTTCGGGCTGCATAGGCCGCCATCGACGCTGAGGTGTTTCCGGTGGAAGCACAGGCTACGACCCTCGATCCGAGCTTCTGAGCCTGGCAGATGGCGACGGTCATCCCATAGTCCTTGAAGGATCCCGTGGGATTCCAGCCCAGGTGCTTGATCCTGAGGTGTCGGATCCCGGCGTAGGCCGCGGACTTGGGTGCTTCGAGAAGAGGCGTGTTCCCTTCGCCGAGCGTCACGACCCTCGGATAATCCTCCTCTTCGAAGGGCAACAGCTCCCGGTAGCGCCAGACACCACTGATGTCGAGGGGAGCGTTCGAGAGGCGTCGAGCGCCGAAGATCCGCTTCAAGGTCTGCGCATCGACGTCCTCCTGGAAATCGTACACGATATCGAGAAGATCGGTGCAGATCGGACACCGGTACAGCTTCTCGCTCGTCGGAAACGTCTCACCGCACTCCGCGTTGATGCATCGGAAGCGGTACCGAGCATTCAACCGCTTAGGTGTCGTTCCAGTTGATTGATGATTTCCGGACTGTCCCACCGCTGCGCCCCCACTTGAAAGTGAATCAGTCGACGATGACTGTCAAGCACCAGAGTCCAGGGAATCGACCAGATGCGGAGGCGATCGGACAGCCGCCCCCCTTTGTCGATCACAATCGTGAGACTCGAAGGGTATCGCTTGACGAAAGGTCTCACGGTCTCGAATGGTTCGTCGGTAATGGCCAGAATCCGTACGCCCTTCCCTTCGAATCTCTTCTGCAGCTCTTCGAGCGAGGGCATCTCGGCCAGGCATGGCCCACACCAGGTGGCCCAGAAATTGACGATGAGGATGTCTTCGTCATAGTCGGAGATATAGACGGGATTCCCGTCGACTGTGAGAAGCTCACCGGACAGGTCAAGCGGAATCCGCTCCCCTTCGGGGAGCCAGTCCTGCGCTGCCGCGGGCCCGGAGATCGGGACGACGATCAGAAACAAGAAAAGCGCCAAAGCAATGCCCGCCCAGCGGAAACCTGCCGGAATGCAGGATCTCGGTGCGGGAGATGAACTTTGGGGGATTGTGTAACCAGCCATGCGAGAGCCGTCATATTACCACATTGCAGCCAGATCGCTGCAGGAAGAGCCCAAGGACCAGACAGCCTATGTCGAGGAGAACCGGACAGCCGAATCGGACATCCCATCGGACCCTGCGGCTCGGTTCCTTGCTCCGCCAGTTCTCGCTTCCCAACGGCCTCGGTAAAGTCTCGGGCGGCAGTGTATGATACCGGTGCGCATATGAGGGTTTCACTCTTCGTCACCTGCCTGGTCGATCAGCTCTATCCGAATGTCGGGATAGCAACCACGGAACTTCTGCGTGGCCTGGGGGTTGACGTGGGCTTCGAGCGTGATCAAACCTGCTGCGGCCAGCCGGCGCTGAATACCGGTTATGTCGACGAAGCGCGCCGTGTCGCCTCCTGTTTTCTCGAGACTTTCCGCGACGCCGAATCGATCGTCATCCCGTCGGGTTCGTGCGCGACGATGGTGAAGAAACACATTCCGGAGCTTTTTGCACCGGAGGATCCTCGCCGACACGAAGCTGAGATCATCGCCGAGCGGACCTTCGAGCTGTCCGACTTCCTTGTGACGTGTCTGGGTGTGACCGACGTCGAGGCGACGTTTCCTCATACGGTCACCTTCCACGACTCCTGCCATCAGCTGAGGGAACTGGGGATCTTCGAACAGCCCCGGTCGCTCATCCGAAATGTCCGGCAGGTGAAGTTCGTGGAGATGGAGAACTCGACCCGCTGCTGTGGTTTCGGGGGTACGTTCGGTGTCAAGTTCGAGGCTCTATCCGCCGCGATCGGCTGCGACAAGACCGATGCGATCCGGTCCTCGGGTGCCGAAGTCGTCGTCTCGAATGATGTCAGTTGTCTGATGCATATCGATGGTCTGCTGCGGCGGCACCGGATCCCTGTGCGGACGATGCATTTGGCTGAACTTCTGGTGCAACGATCGTGATTCGTATCAAACCTCACATTCAGGCGGTCCTCGACGACCAGAAACTGCAGCACAATCTGCGTGCGACACTGGCCAACTCCCTCCACTCGCGCCAGACGGCCGTCAACGAAGTGGAGAACTGGGAGGATCTCAGGAGCTACGCCCGGCAGGTCAAGCTGCACACACTCGCCCGCCTTCATGACTACCTGGTCCAGCTGGAAGGCCACGTGACCCGGAACGGCGGGAAGGTGATCTGGGCGGATTCGGCAGCCGAGGCCGTAGAGGCCGTGCTGGAGATCTCCCGGGCGCGCGCCGTCCGCTCGGTCGTCAAGAGCAAAACGATGCTCGGCGAAGAGATCGAGCTCAATCCCGCTCTCGAGGAGGCAGGGATCGAGCCGGTCGAGACCGACCTCGGAGAATACATCGTTCAGCTCTGCAACGAACGTCCCTTCCATATCGTGACGCCCGCCTTTCACAAGTCGAAGGAGGACGTGGCTCAGCTGTTTGCAGACCGACTCGGGACGGAGCCGACAACCGACATCGCAGAACTCACGGCCACGGCGCGGAGGGTCCTCCGCAAGAAGTTTCTGGACGCCGATCTCGGTGTCTCGGGAGTCAACTTCGCCGTCGCCGAGACGGGTACGATCGTGGTGGTCGAGAATGAAGGCAACGCGCGACTGTCGACGTCGCTCCCCAAGACACACATCGCCCTGATGGGTATTGAGAAAGTGATTCCCCGTGCATGCGACCTTCCCGTCTTCCTGAAGCTGTTGACTCGAAGCGCCACCGGACAGCGGATCACGAGCTATGTCAACCTGATCTCGGGACCCCGGAGGGAGTCGGAGCCGGACGGTCCGGAGGAATTCTTCCTGATCCTCGTCGATAACGGGCGAAGCAGAATTCTCGCCGACAAGGCCCTGCGTCAGACCCTCTCCTGTATCCGCTGTGGAGCCTGTCTGAACGCCTGCCCCGTCTATCAGCGCATCGGAGGATACGCTTACGACTCGGTCTACCAGGGACCGATCGGGGCCATCCTCATGCCGCAACTTCTCTCCACAAGCGAGGCACCCGATCATCCCTTTGCATCTTCTCTCTGCGGAGCGTGCAAGGAGGTCTGTCCGGTCAAGATCGAGATCCCCGAGATTCTGCTGCAGCTCCGGGCGCGCGCGCAGGCGGAAGGTCTCGGAGGCCGGTTTGAGCGCTGGGCAATGAGGATCTGGGCCTGGACAATGACCTCGTCGTCCCGGTTTGGGCGGGCAGGAGGCATGATGCGGCGGTTGCTTGCGGTTTTGACCCGCAACGGCCGGCGACGCGTCCCGTTCCCACCGCTCTCGGTCTGGCAAAAGGAGCGTGATCTCCCGGAGTTCCCACGGCGGAGCTTCCGTCAATGGTATGAGGAGCACCCGTCATGAGTCGCACGGAAATGCTGGCGAAATTGCGAGGCCTCCTCGATGAAGCGGCACCTCTACCTTCGGAAACACCTGCCTTCCCCATCTTCGACGATCCGGTGGCGACGTTTCGGCTCGAAGCGGAGCGGGTCGGGGTCCGCGTCATCGACGGCCGCCCCCTGCCCGAGACACTCTCGAAGATCCTCGCAGAACAGGGAGCGAGCCGCTTGTACTGGCAGGGGGTCGAGACACTCCGATCGAACGGGATCGAACATCGTCCTTCACCAGGCACCGACGTGTCCGGCCTGCTCTACTCCGAACATCCCGAGTCGCGAGTCGACTTTCCACTTGAGCTTCGAGTTGAGGAATACACGCGCGACGCAGTCGCACGCGCTCAGGTCTCGGTGGGGAATGCCCTCCATGGCGTTGCCGAAACCGGCACGATCGTCGAAACGACTGCCTCGGGATGGGGTCGGGCCCTTCCGATCCTGCCTCCCTGTCACGTGGTGCTTCTCTCGAAACGCCACCTTCTGATGAACCAGGCGGAACTGTTCCGGACGTTCGATCTGAAGTCGGGTGGGAGTGCGCGGCTCCTGATGACCGGCCCGAGCCGCACGGCGGATATCGAGAAAACGCTGATCCTCGGAGTACACGGGCCAGGCACGCTCTATGTCGTGCTCCTTCCCTGGCAAGCGGAAAGAGGAGGGGAGAAAGCTGCTGTAGATTGAAGTCTGTGAGACGCACGGATTGGCGCTCCGATCGGCCGTTGGGCACGATCGGATCCTGCAGACGGATGGGTGCGATGTACCGAGTCGTTAAGAAGATGCACTTCTCTTATGGCCATCGCCTTCTTGGCTACGAAGGCAAGTGCGCCCACCCTCACGGCCACAACGGGGAGGTCGAGCTCGAGATCGAGGGGGAAGCACTCGATGACACCGGCATGCTGGTTGACTTCGGTGAGATTTCACGAAGGCTGGCCACTTTCATCGACACGCAGCTGGATCACCTGATGCTGTTGCAGCAGGACGATCCCTTGACCGCTCTCCTCGAGGAACTGGGTGAGCCGGTGTTCAAGATGGATGTCCCACCGACCGCCGAGAACATCGCCCGACTGATCTTCCTCGAGGCGCGGGCCCTCGGACTTCCGGTCACGGCCGTACGCCTCTGGGAAACCCCGAGAGCGTGTGCCGAGTATCGAGAACAGAGCTGAAGATTCCAGGTTGGAACACGGCCTGTGGCCGCAGGGCGCGCGCAGTTTAATCAGGGGAGGAAGATTCGGGCATTCTCATCGGAGCCGGGAAAGCAGACAGCGGAACCGCCGGCCGTTGTACACTCGGGAGTCATCGACTGGAGCGACGGACAAGCTGGAATTACGTCCCACTGCCGTGTCAGGTCCCGGTCAGAAGTTGTCACCCTGATGGTTTCGAGTCACGGGTTTCGGGTTTCGAGAACTCGAAGAATCGTCGAACGCGGAACGTTGCAGATATCAAGTCCGGTTCTCCCGTTCTCCGGTTCTCCCGTTCTCCCGGCCTCCCGTTTCCCGGCTCCCGCTCTCCGTCTTTCGCCCCGGTGGCCCATCCAGGATCGAAATCGACCATCCTCCGATCCGCCTTACAGCAGATCGGCGACTGCCTGACGGAGTCGCTGGTTGAACGCCTCGATCGACTCACCGGGCTCCGGCCGGATCGGTCGGCCAAACCGGATCGTGATCGGATGCATTCGAATCCGGTTCGAGCCTCTGGGCCAGGCTTCGTACGAACCACGGATGCCGACCGGTACGACCGGAACACCCAGCTTCGTCGCCAATATCGCCGGCCCTTTCCGGAACGGCTTCAGGCGACCGTCGATCGAGCGTTCACCCTCGGGGAATACCACGAGGACGAGCTTTCTCCTCAGTCCCTCGGCCGCCAGCCGAAGCGTCAGCGCCAGGCTGCGGTCCGCATTGACCGGAATCGTCCGCACCAGACCGCCCAGAAAGTCCGTCAAGCCGCCGGCAAAATAGTCCGAGTAACCGAGCGAGAAAAAGCGACGGGCGACCCGGTTGGGCAAGGCTGCGACGACAAGGAAGGCATCCAGAAAACTGAGGTGGTTGGGGCAGACCAGGAACGGATAATCATCTGGCAGGTTTTCGAGACCCTCGGCTTTCGTCCGGAACAGGAGTCGACCGGTGAGCTTGACGGACTTGGCTACGACGAGAACGCAGAGCTCGACCAGGGGCCTTCTGGTCAGCACGCGGAGCAATTTCCCGGACTCCTCCTGAGTCAGGGGCTCGTCCAAAATGTCGGACCAGCTCCGCCTCGCCACCGTTCCGGTTGTCGGCTCGTCGAGCTTCTCCCTGACCCCCTCGACCACATCGCCGAAAGTCAATAGTCGAGCCGCCTCCTCATCTGCGAAGTTCAACTGGAAGGACTGCTGCAGGTTTGAGAGGAACTCGACCCGCTCCAGTGAATCCAGGCCGAGGTCGAGTTCCAGGTTCATTTCGGGGTGCACGACCTCGACCGATTTGACGTGCCGGAGCATGGCGACGATCTTCTCCTCGATCTCATCGACCGGCTCCCAGGTTGCTTCCTCGCCGCCCCCTCCGTTGGGGCGACCCTGGCCCAGTTGCTGCTCCACCTCGAACCGTTTGATTTTCCGGGTGGTCGTACGGGGCAACGGTTCCTGACGGATTTCCAGACTGTGAACCCGCTTGTGAGGCGGCAGCTGTTGCGAAAGCGTCTCGATCAGGTAGCGAATCATATTGTAGGCGTTGACGACCTTCTGCTTCCGTATTTCATCGAAGTCGGGAACGACCACGGCATGCAGTCGTTCCGCTGCGGGTGCCGTTTCGTCTCGAATGCCAACGACGCACAATTCCTTGATCAGGGCACAGTTCGACTGGTAAAAGTGCTCGAGCTCTTCAGGATAGATGTTCTTTCCGGAGCTCAATACGATCACATCCTTGGCGCGACCGGTGATGTGCAGAAATCCATCCGCATCGACATAGCCGAGATCTCCTGAATGGAGCCAGCCGTCCGAGTCGATCGCCTCCCGAGTCGCCTCGGGATTGTGGAAGTACCCGGTCATCACATTCTCGCCACGGATCAACACATCTCCGATCCCGGAGCGGTCGGAATCCTGAATCCGGATCTCACAGTGGGGCAGGGGCTTGCCTACGGATCCGATTCCCCGGGAGCCCGGGGGCGTGAGTGTTGCCAGGGCCGCCGTCTCCGTCATCCCATAGGCCTGCACGATCGCAAAGCCAAGGTCCGTCAGGTCTTCCGCCACTTTCGGGTCGAATCGGGCGCCTCCGACACCGAAAAATCGCAGGTGATCACCGAATTGCGCATGGAGTGTCCTGAACAGGCGCCGGCCGGGACGCACTCCCAGACACCTCCGGGAGAGGCGGGAAAGCGAGAGCAAGCGGGCGAAAAGAAACCTCTGAATCCGGGGGCGCTCCGAAACCCCGGACAAGATCCGACGATGGAGCAGATAGTAGAACTGCGGAACGCAGACGAAAATCGTGATCCCTTCTTCGCGGAAGGTCTTGAGGATCTGCTGCGCGTCGATCACATCCAGGAACGTGGTGCGCGCCCCACAGTAGAGAGGTGCGATGAAATTTACGATCAGGGCAAAGATGTGATAGAGCGGAAGCACGCCCAGGAAGTGGTCATCCGATGTGACCCGGATCTGCTTCAAGGCTTCGACGACGTTCCGGTAGAGATTCCGGCCGGTCAGGACCACCCCCTTCGGGTCTCCGGTAGTCCCGCTCGTATACAGGATGACTTGCGGATCGTCGATGTCCCTGGGTACCAGCGGGATCGAGACATCCTCGCGGCAACCCCGCTCGACGATCTGGTCCCAGCAGGGATAACGCTGCCGACTGTCGCCGATCACGATGGCCGGCAGGGGCCGGGAGAGTTCGTTTTGGACCATCTCCAGCGTGTCAAAGAGCTTTGACGAGGCAATCAGATGGTCACATTCGGCGTGCCGGATCAGGTTGGCCAGTGTCTCCGGTGAATGAAGGACATCGAGCGGAACAATGACTGCTCCGGCACTCTGGACGGCCAGAAACGCGATTCCCCAGCGAGGATGATTCTCGAGAATGAAGCCGACTGAGCTTCCCGGCCCGACACCGCGCTCTCTAAGGAACGAACTGACGGCTCGGACCTCGCGATCCACCTCGCCGTAAGTGATCGTCTCCCTGCCTGTCTTTCCGATACTTTGGAAAGCGACGCGGTTCGGCAGCCGCGCCAGGACATCACGAAATTGATGAAAGAAATCGAGCGACAGGGATGATTCAGTCAATCATTCCCTCCCCCGGGCGCCTGCGCCACCATGGATCCTCCGACTTTCCGGCCGGCTCCGGCTCGAACGTAAAGTCGAACCGGAAGTGCGACCTGATTCCAGAGTAGGCGATATTATAGCGACTTGCACCGGGACGAAAGCTCGATGGAGTCGATATGAGAGGACTATGGTTGGAGAATGGCCATCTCAGCTTGCGCACCGATCTGCCCGTACCGACGCCCGGTCAGAGGGAGGCCCTGATCCGGGTCCGGCTGGCCGGGATCTGCCGAACCGATCTGGAGCTCGCGAGGGGATACTATCCCTACAGCGGAATACCGGGTCACGAATTCGTGGGAACGGTCGTCGAGGCTACATCCGAGCCAGCGCTGGAGGGCCGGCGGGTGGTCGGCGAAATCAACGCGGTCTGCAACGACTGCGAGTTTTGCCGTCGTGGACTGTCGAACCACTGTCCGAATCGAACCGTCCTGGGAATCGTGGGACGGGACGGCGCAATGGCGGAGTACCTCGTCCTTCCCGTGGCAAACCTCCGCGAGATCCCGGAATGGGTTTCGGACAGACGGGCCGTGTTCGTCGAACCGTTGGCAGCTGCGCTTCAGGTCATCGAACAGGTGCACGTGAGGCCGACTGACCATGTCTTGCTCATCGGTGCCGGTAAGCTGGGGCAGTTGGTCGCCAGGGTTCTTTGTCGCCAGGGTTGTCGTCTGCTGGTCAAGGTGCGGTACACGCGACAATCGAAGCTTCTGGAATCACTCGGGATTCACTGTACCTCGGACGAACCTCCGGATGACGCTTTCGATGTGGTCATCGAGGCCACGGGATCCCCTGGTGGGCTGGAGACGGCATGCCGGTGCGCCCGTCCCCGGGGCACGATCGTTCTGAAGAGCACGTACGAAGGCTTGGCGTCGGTCGACCTCTCCCGGATCGTCGTCGACGAGGTCTCCATGATCGGTTCACGATGCGGTCCGTTCGAGCCCGCCCTGGAGCTGCTCGCCGGTGGTGAGATCGAGCCGGAATGCCTCATCGAGAAAACACATCCCCTGGAGAATTCCCTGACGGCGTTTGCCGAGGCGGGTGCGAGCGCGACGCTCAAGGTGCTCCTTGAAATCGGATCCTCATGAACTACGCAGACTCGCCCACCCGAGCCATCCTGTTCGATTTCGACGGAACGCTGATCGATGCCTCCGAGGCCATCTGTCACAGCTTCAACCATGCCCTCCACTTCGTTGGGCTCGAGCCGTTGTCGGTCGACGTCATTCGTCTCGGGATCGGTCGTCCTTTGCGGGAGATCTTCCTTGAATATGCGCCCCCCGAGAAGCTGGAAGAGGCAGTCGGCGCCTACCGCACCGAATTCTCCCGCCTTTCGCTGGCCGGCTCACGACTTATTCCGGGAGTCGATTCCGTGATCCCGAAACTGGCTCGGGATCACGGCCTGGGCATCGTGACCTCGCGAACGTCCGGTGGAGTCCATCTGTTGCTGCGCCACTTCAAACTCGGGCAATATTTCGGATCGGTCATAGGCGTCGACGAAGTCCGCGAATGCAAACCGGCGGCAGAACCGGTATTGCGCGCTCTCGCGGAACTGGGCGTTGAACCTCATCGGGCCGCCATGGTGGGCGACACGGTCCACGACATACGGGCCGCCCGCGCGGCAGGAGTCTTGGCGATCGGCGTCGCCACCGGCTCTCATTCTCGATCGGCCCTCCTCGAAGCGGGGGCGGATCGTGTCCTCGGAAGCGTCGCTGAACTTTCGGATTCCCCGGTGACTGATTGCTAGCGCTTCGTCTGACCGGATACTGCAGCGGAGAGCTTTCCAGGGGCCACCGAGCGATTACAACGTGCTCGCCTTGGCTCGCTGCGGATGCTCCGGTACGAGTCTTCGCTTCGGCCAGTTGGGCAACCCGACCCCGGAGGTCGAATCCCTGGCGGTTAGCGCTTCACGAGCTCGACGGTGAAATCGAGTCGGTCGAGTGTGGCATAGATCCGATCGAGGACTCCCTGATGGAAAGGATCGTCGGGCTGCGCCGATTCCTTCCTGACGGCCTTGCGGATGACCTCGGAATTGGTCGACAGGGTGCGATTGTGGACGTTGACCTCGATCCAGTGGTCTGCGGAGCGCGGAGGGGCTGTCTCACTGATCGTCATGGTGTAGCCCAGAAGCTTCAAAATCGGAATTCTTGGATCTTCTTCACCATAAACATCATCCAGGTATTGCAGAAGGTCGGCCACGAACCATCCATGGTGTGCCATGAGCAGGGTGTAGAAGGTCGCTTCGTATTGAATGGTCAGGGACCCGGTTTCGGGAGACATGCTCTCTATCCTACCCGATCGGCAATGGCGGTCGGGCCCTGTGATAGCATGGATAACTAACCGCAAGAAATAGATCTATGAGGACATCCGTCGCTGACGTTTCCGCAACTCCCGAGCCTGCGACCGCGAGGCAAGGGTTAGGTGCCATTCTCGCCCCCTATCTCGAGCTGACCAAACCCCGGGTTACCTCGATGGTGCTTCTCACCACGGCAGCCGGATATTATCTCGGATCGCCCGGACGGATCTCAGTCGGCGGACTCCTCTGCGTTCTGCTCGGCACCGGCCTCCTCGCCGGCGGCACGGCGGTCCTGAATCAGTTCATGGAACGGGACGCGGATCGACTCATGCGGCGAACTGCGCAACGTCCGATCCCATCCGGGAAGATCACGCCGCGGCAAGCGCTCAACTACGGCATGTTGCTGGTCTCTCTGGGAACCGTCTTCCTGCTGGCCACAACCAACATTCTGACGGCCTTCCTTGGCTGGCTCACGAGCGTCATCTATCTGCTCGTCTACACGCCGATGAAGACTCGCAGTCCCTGGTGCACGCTGATCGGCGCCGTGCCCGGGGCGATCCCTCCGGTCATGGGCTGGACGGCTGCGAGGGGGACCCTGACAGTGGACGCAGCAGTCCTCTTCGGCATCCTTTTCTGCTGGCAGTTCCCGCATTTCCTCGCGATCGCCTGGGTCTATCGCGAAGACTACGAGCGGGGTGGCTTCCTGATGCTTCCGCGCGGTAAGCGGAACGGAACTTGGACGAGCCTTGCTATTCTACTGTTCAGCATTCTCCTGCTGCCGGTCAGCCTGGCCCCCTATTGGCTGGGACTCGACGGATCGATGTATATGCTGGCCAGTGCCGTTTTGGGTCTTGGTTTCTTCTGGTTCAGCCTGAACGTGGCCCGGCTGCAGACCCGGTTCTCGGCGCGGAGGCTCTTGCAGAGTTCCGTCGCCTATCTCCCCTTCCTTCTCCTCTTTCTGACCATCGGTAAGCTCTAATGGCAGCGATCGAACTGGAGGGTATCCACTTTTCGTACGGTAACCGCCCGGCCCTTCGCGGCGTCGGATTCTCGGTCGCCGAGGGGCAGATTGCCGGTCTGCTTGGTCCCAACGGAGGTGGGAAGACGACCATCTTCCGGATTCTCAGCACCCTGCTACGACCCCAGGCCGGCACGGCCCGGATCGGGGATTCCGGCGTCACGGCCGATCCCTTCGCGGTCCGCCGCCAAATCGGTGTGGTCTTCCAGAGCCGCAGTTTGGATCTGGAGCTCACGGTCCGAGAAAACCTGCTCCACCAGGGCCATCTCTACGGGCTGAAAGGCAGGACGCTCGCCGAACGCATCCACGATCTAGCCGAGCGTTTCGGTATCACCGAGCGACTCGCCCAGCCGGTCAAGGCGCTCTCCGGCGGACTCCAGCGGCGTGCAGACCTGGCCAAGGCTCTGCTGCACCGGCCTCGCATTCTGTTGCTGGATGAACCGACCAACGGACTGGATCCCGCCGTCAGCCGGGATTTCTGGAGTCTGCTGCAACGCCTCAATCGTGAGGAGGGAACTACGGTCTTGCTGACGACGCACTCGATGGAGGAGGCCGAGCGCTGCGACCACCTCATCATCATTGCCGAGGGGAAAGTCGTCGCCGAGGGCTCACCTTCCTCGCTGAAAAGCCGCATCGGCTCCGAAATCATCCTGATCAGAGCGGCTCAGACTGACGCTGTCTGCAGTCGAATCTCGAGGGAATTCGGGCTTTCTCCGGTCGTGGTGGACGGGACGATCCGGATCGAGTACAGCAATGGTCACCATCTGGTCGGTCAGCTCATGGAAGCACTCAGTCCCGACATCGACTCCATCACGGCGACCAGGGCATCGCTCGAGGATGTGTTCATCCGGGAGACGGGGCACCGCTTCCAGGGAGAGTCGATCACCAGCGGATCACCTCGAACACGCGGATAAGAACCGCCGACACCATCCGCCCCATCCACGTCATCCGCCGGCCAATCCCCTCGATTCATGCCGGCGGATGACGTCCAACACGCCGATTGAGAACCCGAGCCCATCCGCCCCATCCACGTCATCCGCCGGCCAATCCCCTCGATTCATGCCGGCGGATGACGTCCAACACACCGATTGAAACCCCGAGCCCATCCGCCCCATCTACGTCATCCGCCGGCCAATCCCCTCGATTCATGCCGGCGGATGACGTCCAACACGCTGATTGAGACCCGGAGACCATCCGCCCCATCTACGTCATCCGCCGGCCAATCCCCTCGATTCATGCCGGCGGATGACGTCCAACACACCGATTGAGAACCCGAGACCATCCGCCCCATCCACGTCATCCGCCGGCCAATCCCCTCGATTCATGCCGGCGGATGACGTCCAACACGCCGATTGAGACCCGGAGACCATCCGCCCCATCTACGTCATCCGCTGGCAAACCAACACGAGATCCGCAAATCAGAGATCGGAGCGATCCGCTTCCTGCATCATGGTGATCGGTTCCGGCTCGAGGCGGGCATAACGGCCTCGGTAGTAGAGCAGGGGTCCGTGCCGGCCGAATCGGCTTCCCCGGCGTACCGAGTCGACGGATCCGACCAGAATGGTGTGGTCTCCCCCCGGGTAGGTGGTCTCCAGGCTGCACTCCATCGACGCCAGACTGTCCGACAACATTGGCAGTTTCATACCATCTTCGGCATAGTAGCCACACGTCTCGGATCGGTCACTTCCGGGCGTCGCGAAATGCGCGGAGACTTCTTCCTGATCTTCAGCGAGGATGTTGACGACGAATCGTCCCGAGCGTTGGAACTGGTCGAGCCCGCTCAGGCGATTGTCGAGACACACGAGAACCAGCCTCGGATCGAGGGAAACCGACGTGAACGAGCTTGCCGTCACGCCGTAGGCGGTCGGGCCCGAACCGCGCGTCGTGATGACGGTCACGCCGGCAGCAAAACACCTCATAACTTCCTTGAAGGCCTTCGTGGTCGCTGACATCTCGAAGTTCCTGAAGAATAAACGGATCGGCAATATACTATCAGATGGATCCTGGGGACCATGGAGAGGGAGGTGAAACGACATGGATATCCGTAACTGTACGGCACTGATAACCGGAGGCGCATCGGGGCTCGGCGCCGCGACCGCCCATGCTCTTTCTGAGCGGGGCGCCCGCGTCGTACTCTGCGACATCCGCAAGGATGTCGGACAGGCGCACGTGGCAAAGCTGAGTGGAGATGCGCTCTTTGTCGAAACCGATGTTACTTCGGAGTCGTCCGTCGAGGCCGCAGTCACCCGGGCCGTGGAGGCCTTCGGCGGCATCCAGGTGGCTGTCAATTGCGCGGGAATCCTCAAGGGAGAGAGGATCCTCGGGAAGAACAGTATCCATCGGCTCGATGTGTTTCGACAGGTTATCGAGGTCAACCTGGTCGGCACTTTCAACGTCCTTCGGCTGGCGGCGTCTACCATGTCACAGAACTCTCCATCGGACGACGGGGAGCGGGGCGTGATCGTCGCCACTTCTTCGATTGCCTCGGTCGAAGGTCAGGTCGGCCAGGCCGCCTATGCCGCTTCGAAAGCCGGTGTCAGCGGTCTCGTGTTGCCGGCGGCACGGGAACTGTCCAGGTTCGGCATCCGCGTTTGTGCGATCTCCCCGGGAGTGTTCGACACCGCCATGTTGGCCGCAATGCCCGACGAACTGCGCGCTGCGTTGGCCGCCCAGGTGCCCTTCCCGCAGCGCCTCGGACGCCCGGACGAATATGCCTCGCTGGTCGTCTCCATCATCGAGAACCGAATGCTCAACGGCACGACGATTCGCCTGGATGGCGCGATGCGGATGGCCGGGCGCTGACGGGGACCTGAGAGCACCATGTACGACGTCTACAGAAAGAGTCAGCGAAGACGGCTCCAAACCGTCGACTATCTCACTTACTCACATCTGCCTATGCTTTCGGAGTGGGAATTTCAAGCGTTTGGGCCGCTGGGCTTCTGCCTTGAGACCCGCCAGCAGCCGGGCTGCGAGGTCGAACGGGGCCCCTTCCGCAATACGACTCTGATCACCTATCTTCTGTCGGGTGAGCTGACCGTCGAGGCGGAGACGGTGGAGGACGTGCAACTGACCCCACGGACCTTTGCCGTGACGGTGCCACGAACGGGAGCCTCGATCAGCTATCGGACAGGGACGGAAGAGGCTTCCTTCATCGAGATCGGTCTCGAGATCCTTTCGGAGGACGGCTCTGCATCGAATCGAATGGGCCGTGTGGCTGTTTCGGGCGTACCTCCGGGCCTCGATTGTCTCGTCTCCGGACAGGGTCATCCCGACGCCCTCGATCTCTCACTCGATTGCGCCGTTTACCGCGCGTATTTGCGGACGGGCGAAAATCTGATTTTCGAGACCCTGCTCAGTCGGAGGCTTCTGCTCCTTTCGGTCAGGGGAACAGTTCGGCTCGAGGAAGACCGACTGCTGCCGCGAGACACGGCACTCATTCGAAGAGTAAACTCGGTCCCGATCACAGCGGTTCAGACCGCCGAGCTCTTGCTCCTCGATATGGCTTGAATTCTGCTATGGTAGGAAACCTGTTGCCATGACGGTACGCGTTCGATTTGCACCCAGCCCCACCGGACACCTGCATATCGGCGGAGCCAGAACCGCGCTGTTCAACTGGCTCTTTGCCCGGCAGAAGGGCGGCAGGTTCATTCTCAGAATCGAAGACACGGACGAAAAGCGGTCGAGCCGTCCCATGGTGGAAGGGATTCTCGAGGGTCTCCAGTGGCTGGGCATCGACTGGGACGAGGGACCCTATTTCCAGTCGGAACGGCTGGAACTCTACCGGGCAGTCACGAAGCGACTTCTGGAAAGTGGGCATGCATACAGGGACTTCAGTTCCGCCGACCAGCCTGTTGAAGCGGCCCGTGCCTTCCGGGAACTCCCGGACGAAGCATCCCAGGCCAGGGTCGAAGCGGGAGAAGCGTACGCGGTTCGCTTCAAAGTCCCCAGGGAAAAGAGCATCTCCTTTCTGGACCAGGTCTTCGGCCGAGTTACCGTGAATTCGGACAATATCGAAGACTTCGTCATTCTGCGATCCGACGGCTATCCGACCTACCATCTCAGTGTCGTAGCCGACGACTTGGAGATGGGCATCAGCGATGTGATCCGGGGCGCGGATCATCTCTCGAACACCAGCAAGCACGTTCTACTCTATCAAGCGCTGAGCAAGCCCCTTCCGCGCTTCGCGCACCTGCCGATGATCCTGGGGCCGGATCGCAAGCGGTTGAGCAAGCGGCACGGAGCGACCTCGGTCACCGAATACAGCCACAAGGGCCTTTTGCCGACCGCGGTACGCAACTACCTGGCGCTGCTCGGCTGGTCTCCGGGCGACGACTCGGAGCTTCTCGGCAGCGAGCAGTTGATCGAGCGTTTCGACCTGTCCCGCGTGAACAAGGCCGACGCAGTGTTCGATCTCAGCAAACTCGAGTGGATGAACAAGCGTTATCTCTCCTCGGCGGAGTCCACGGATCTCGAACTTGCGCTGCAGCCGCTTCTCCAGGAGCAGGGTCTGTGGAGAGAATCCTGGGGGGCTGAGAAACGGGACTACCTGCTCGGTGTCATCGATCTTCTCAAGTCTCGGGTCGAAAATCTGCTCGACTTCGCCGTCTATGGGAAGGCCTTCTTCACGGACCATTTCGACTACGCAGACGATGCCGTGGATCGGTACCTGAGGGTCGACGATCCCGAGGTGGGGTCTCGACTCGGTAGTGCCCTGAAGGATCTTCGAGCCGAATACGTCGACCTGGACAGGTTCGACCTCGAAACGACCGAGCAGGTGCTTCGACGGGTTGCGGCAAAGTGGGAACTGAAGGCCGGACAGCTGATCGGTGCCGTTCGTGTCGCGACGACGGGCCGGGCACAGGCGCCCGGACTTTTCGACGTACTGGTCACACTGGGACAAAAGAAAAGCGTCGAGCGACTCGACCGAGTGATCGA
This sequence comes from uncultured Acidobacteriota bacterium, assembly GCA_963823995.1. Lineage (GTDB taxonomy): Bacteria > Acidobacteriota > UBA6911 > RPQK01 > JAPXNP01 > JARRKC01. Next base: position 445,810 of record CAWGNQ010000004.1, on the reverse strand, counting down.
GACATTCGTCCATGCCTGAATCACTCTCCGTTGTCGTCCCTGCCTTCAACGAGGAACTTCGCCTCCGGCGGACCCTCGAGCGATTGGTTCGCCACCTCCGGAGCTCACGGAAGGCCTTTGAGATTCTGGTTGTCGATGACGGCTCGGATGACCGTACCGGGGAGATCACGCGGGAATGTGCAGCTCGCAATGAGGAGGGCATGATCCGGCTCCTGAGCCACGAGACGAACCGGGGCAAGGGTTTCAGTGTACGGCAGGGAGTGCAGGCCGCCGAGGGCGAGCTTCTGCTGATGACCGATGCCGATCTGAGCACGCCGGTCACGGAGTTGGAGAAGCTCGAGTGTGCGCTCGAGCGCTCGTCGCTGGATATTGCTTTTGGCTCGCGTGCGGTCGAGGGCTCCGACATTCGGGTTCATCAACCCTGGTACCGGGAAGGCCTCGGGAAAGGATTCAACCGCGTCGTCCGGCTGCTGACCGGGCTACCGTTCCGGGACACCCAGTGCGGTTTCAAGCTGTTTCGAATGTCCACCTGCCGCCCGCTCTTCGAGCGACAGCAGCTCGAAGGGTTCTCCTTCGACGTAGAGCTTCTGTTCATTGCCCGGAAGTGGGGGCTGAGGATGGCGGAACTACCGGTCGTCTGGCATCACTCACCGGACAGCAAAGTCCGGCCGTTGACCCAGGCTCCGTCCGTGGTTGTTGACCTTGTCCGCCTTCGCTTGAATAATGCCAAAGGACTCTACGATCGCAGCACGTCCACCGATTGAACCCGATGCTCTCCGGGGGGACCGGGCGAACGAGAGGGGAACGGCACCATGACCAAACTTGGCGTGAACATCGACCATGTCGCCACGATCCGGGAAGCTCGACGGGCTGTAGAACCGGATCCTGTCTCAGCTGCTTTCCTGGCGGAGCACGCCGGAGCCGATGGGATCACTGTCCACCTGCGTGGGGACCGGCGTCACATCAAGGACCGCGACGTCCGTCTCCTGCGGGAGACGGTTCAGACGAGGCTGAACATCGAGATGGCGGTCACCCCGGAGATGGTCGGACTCGCTCGAGAGGTGAAACCGGACACGGTGACGCTGGTGCCGGAATCACCCGAGGAAATCACGACCGAAGGCGGGCTCGATCTGCTCAAGCATGGCAACGAGCTCACCCGGACGATCCGAGAGCTCCGCGACGCTGGTATCGGCGTCTCCCTTTTCATCGACCCGGTCGCCGCCCAGCTCGAAGCGGCGACCGAAGTCGGGGCTACGCTCATCGAGCTGAATACGGCCGCGTATTCTCGCGCCGTACCCAAGGGTCTCAAGGAATGGGACCCACTGTTCGAGGACGAGCTCGAGAAAATCACCGAGGCGGCCGAAGAGGGGGCGGCACGTGGACTCCGTGTCTTGGCCGGCCACGGGCTCACCTATCGCAACGTTTTCCCGGTCAGCTCGATCCCTGAAATCGAAGAGCTCAACATCGGCCACAACATCATCGCCCGTGCCACGCTGGTCGGATTGGAACGTGCGGTACGAGACATGCGCGGAGCGATGCGGGGCGAGTATCTCGAAGAGTGAAGGACCGAGACTGGCCTTCACCGCAGCAGGTTCCATCATGCCCGGAACCCTTTATGTCGTTGCCACACCGATCGGGAACCTCGAAGATCTCAGTCCGCGAGCGCTGAAGACACTCTCGGGAGTCGACCTGATTGCCTGTGAGGATACTCGCCATACCCGCAAGCTGTTGAGCCGTTTCCAGGTTTCGACACCCACGACGAGCTACCACGAGCACAACGAGGAAGCAAAATCCAAGATCCTGCTCCGTCATCTTCAGACCGGCCAATCGGTCGCCCTCGTCTCGGATGCGGGAACTCCGCTGCTGTCCGATCCGGGCTACCGCCTCGTCAAGCTCTGTCGAGAAGCAGGCATTCCGGTCGTTCCGATTCCTGGACCCTTTGCCGGTGCTGCCGCAGCATCGGTGTCCGGTCTGCCTTCGGATCAGATCCTTTTCGGAGGATTCCTGGCGTCGAGGCGCTCCGGCCTCGAGAAACAGCTGGAGGATCTCAAGACCTCTCGCGCCACGCTCGTCTTCTACCTCTCTCCACATCGACTCACGGAGACGCTGCGACAGGTCGAGGAGATCATCGGAAACCGTCCTGGCTTCCTGATTCGTGAAATGACGAAGGTCCACGAGGAGTCTTTGTACGGATCCCTTGCCGAGATAAGGGAGAAACTTCGCGGAAGCGATCCCCGGGGGGAATACACGCTGGCCGTTCAAGGCGCGCACGAGCCTACGGGTCCCGAAGACACTTTCCCCACCATTGATGTGGCCTGCTATGTCCGAGGCCTAGTCGAGGTCCTCGGCCTCTCCCGCAAGGACGCGGTTCAACGGGCCTCCGGCGAGCTGGGCCTCTCCCGCCAGGAGATATACCGGACCCTCACCCGGACCCCACATCCTGCGCCGGGAACGAAGAAATAACGCGAAATTTCAGTTCGGGCTTGCATAGAAGGCAGTTCCATGTATAATTATGCAATCTATGCAAATCATTTCCGTTGCATCGATGCCTCTACTGCAACTCAGGCGCCCCCGCGTTAGGCGCTGAATCCACACGTTTGTCCGCCGGATCGAAGTCAACCGTACCCGAAAGGAATTTCTGTATTTCCATGCAATTACATAGCTTTCCCAATTCAATGGCACCCCTCAATCTGGCGGGAGAGGCTCCTCCCGATTACATCAGCTCCTGTGCGGCGCGGCTCAGTCTTCGTGCCCCACTACAAACTGCAGAAATTGCGAACCCGAAGGCAGGAGACGTCGTGTTGACTCGGGTCGAGGAGGTCAACCCCGTCTACCCGGCACTCGAACTGCCGGACGGAACCGACGTCGTCCTGGAGCCGGGAATGACCCTGGTCGGCGCCCTGGGCACCCGCCGGGCTCTACACGGCTTCTCCGGTCGGATTCCGAATCCCCTGTTCTTGGGACAGACGATCCAGCTGTTGAACAAAGGGGGTGTGATCGGGGAATGCACGGCATTCCACCGGAATCTCGAATGGCCGACGCTGCTGACCTACCTTGGCACGGTGATCGAGGAGGAGCGACCGATCAATCTGATGGACGCCGCCTTGCCGTTTGTCGACGACCCGTTGCCGAAGGACGTTCCCCTGGTCTTCGTGCTCGGGACCTGTATGAACTCGGGCAAGACGACGGTTTGCCGGACCATCATCGAGGCCTTCAGCCGACGGGGATTCAATATCCATTCCGGCAAAGTGGCAGGCGTGGCATGTCGGCGCGATCTCAACGTCATGCAGAGCGCCGGGTCCGGCAAGGTACTCAGTTTCCATGATTTCGGACTCCCGTCGAGCGCGGATGTGCCTTCCCTTGTCCCGGTCGCCCGCTCCATCGTGCACCACCTTGCTCAGCCGAAACCGGACTTCGTCGTCCTGGAGATGGGGGACGGAATCCTCGGTGGATATCACGTCTCGTCCCTGTTTACCGACCGGGAGCTACTCAGCCGGCAGGTCTGCATGATCATCTGTGCCAACGACCTCATGGGCAGCTGGGGCGCAATCGAATGGCTGCGACAAAACGGCGTCGATACGACCCGGCAGCCGATCCTCGTCTCCGGGCCCGTCACCGACAGCGGGGAAGGCGTGCAGTTCATCGAGAACAATTGGGGCGTGACGGCTGCGAATCCGTTCGACAGCTCCGGGAAACTTTGCAGCTTCGTACTCAAGAGCCTGCGCCCATGTTGAAAGTCGCTGTCGCCGGCGGTTCCGGCTACGGTGGCGTGGAATTGATCAGCGTGCTGCTGCGCCATCCCCACGTCCGTATTGAAGCCGTCTCATCCGAGCGCCATGCCGGAACGGATGTCTCTCGGCTTTATCCGCATTTGCACGGCATCGTCGACCTGCGTTTCTCCCCGCTGGAGGACGTCCTCGCCTCCCGGGTGGATATTCTGTTTCTGGCCCTGCCTCACGGTGAAGCCATGCGCCTGGTACCCGACCTTCCCGCGGAGCTAATCGTGATCGATCTGAGCGGGGACTTTCGCCTCCACAATCGAGAAGAATTCGAGCAATTCTATGGGTTCCCCATGACCGCCCTTGAAAGCCTGCCCGCGTTCGTCTACGGATTGCCGGAGATCCATCGCGACAGCCTCCGCGGGAGCCGCAGAGTCGCCAACCCGGGCTGTTTCGCTACTGCGACGGTTCTGGCGCTCTACCCGCTCTACCGGGAAGGCTGGATCGACGGGAGTGTGTTCGTCGATTCGAAGACCGGATCTTCGGGAGCCGGCCGGACACCCTCACCGGGCACGCATCATCCGCGGCGCAGCCACGCCTTGTTTCCTTACAAGCCGTTCTCGCACCAGCACCTTCCGGAGATGCGCCAGATTCTGAGCAATCCGGAAAATCCGTTGATCTTCCAGGCACACTCGACACCGCTGGTGCGAGGCATCTTCGCAAGTCACTACTTGAAACTGAATGCCCCGAAGACAGACCGTCAGGTCCAGGAGCTCTTCTCCAACTACTATGGACGGGAGCGATTCATCCGCTGGATTCCGGGGATGCCGGACAGCAGCAGCGTCGAACATTCGAACTACGTGGATTTGGCCGCCGCAACCGACGGCGACCACCTGATCGTTTGGTCGGTCCTCGACAATCTGCAGAAGGGCGCCGCCGGACAAGCAGTTCAAAACATGAATATTCTGTGCGGATTCGATGAAGCTACCGCCATCGATCAGGCACCTCTTTTCCCTTGAGCCATGCAAACAGCCAATCCATCCTCTGTCATCGAACGGGAAACCCGTTACCAACTGAATGTCTATGCGAAGCTCCCGCTCGTCGTGGACCGCGGCGAGGGCTGCTTCGTCTTTGACCACGAAGGCAGGCGCTTTCTGGACCTCTATGCCGGACACGCCGTGACTTCCACGGGGCACTGCCACCCCAGGGTTGTCGAAGCCGTCAGCCGACAGCTTCGGGAACTGATCTTCTACTCGAATGCGACTTACAGCACCGTTCGGGCCGAGGCGTCGGAGAAGCTGATCGAGTGCTCTCAGCCTTTCCATCAGGCCTTCCTGGTCAACTCCGGCGCCGAGGCCAATGAGAACGCCATCAAACTGGCCCGTCGGTTGACGGGTCGGACCGAGGTCATTTCATGCCGTGGTTCCTTCCACGGCCGAACCTACGGGAGCTTGTCGGCGACAGGAATCGAACACTACCGCGAGTTCCTGAACACACCGGTTCCCGGACACGTGGTCTTGCCGGCGGCGGAAATCGCAGACCGGGTCTCAGATTCCACGGCGGCGGTTCTGGTGGAGCCGATCCAGAGCATGGGCGGCGTGGTTGTGATCCCGCAACCGGTCCTCCAGGAGATTCAGCAGGCCTGCCGGAGCAAAGGGGCGTTGCTGATCTTCGACGAAATTCAGACCGGCGTCGGTCGGACCGGCGGGACGTTCCTCTACTCGCAGAAGCTCGGAATCGATCCTGACCTTACCAGCTTGGCCAAGGGCATTGCCTCCGGATATCCGGCCGCGGCACTCCTGGTTTCCCGAGACCTCGCCGGTCGAGTCAAGAAGGGAGACCTGGGCTCGACCTTCGGAGGGAATCCGGCTGCCTGTGCGGCCATCCTGGCGACACTGACGGTCATTCAGGAGGAACAACTTCTTGAGAACGTCACCGAAGTCTCGAGCTACCTGCGCGAACAGCTGGCGGGCATTTCTTCGCTCAAGGAGGTCCGCGGCGAGGGCTTTCTGATCGGCATCAGCGTGCAGGACCACACGGCAAAACAGATTCAGAAGAGACTGTTCGAACAGGGCATTCTGGCGGGAACTTCCTACGATCCGGAAGTCCTCCGGCTGATGCCCGCTCTCATCCTGAGCCGGTCCGAAGTCGACGAATTCGTTGGAGGGATGCAGTCGATATGAAGCTCGTACTGAAGCTGAGCGGCAAGGTATTGGAGCGGGATTCCCTGCGATTCTCATTGGGACGGCAGATCGATGTCCTGACTCGACAGGGGCACCGGGTGCTCTTGATTCACGGCGGTGGCAAGCAGCTGTCCGACTTCTGCCACCGGACGGGAATTCCGGTCCTTCAGGTGCAGGGAAGAAGGATCACCGACGAACGGACGCTGGAAGCGGCCAAGATGGTCTTCGGCTCGGTCAACACCGATCTGACGACCAGCTTGCTCGCAGCCGGCGTCCGTGCCGTCGGGGTGGCTGCCTACGACGGCGGGATGACTCTCAGCCGTCGACGCCCACCTCTCACACTCAGCATCGACGGCTGTCTGGAGACGGTCGATTTCGGGTTCGTCGGCGAAATCACGGGTGTCGACACCCATCTGATCGATGCCCTCTGGCTGGCGGGATTCGTCCCCGTGATCAGCAGTCTGTGCCGAACCCCGGAAGGGCAGATCCTGAACATCAACGCCGACACACTGGCCGCGGATCTTGCTCTCGCGCTGCGTGCGGATCGTCTCGTCGCAGTTTCCGATGTCGACGGGATCTACCTTGATCCGGCCGACCCGCAGACCCGAATCCCCCAACTCGGGCTGGAGGAAGCCCGGAACCTGCTGCTGGACGGAGTCTTCATCGACGGCATGGTCCCGAAAGTCGAAAATGCGATCCGCCTCCTCGAACGCGGAGTTGGAGCTTTCCAGGTGTTGAGTGGGCTCCGGGAAGGTGCCCTGGCCCATTGCCTGGAGTGCGAGACGGGCACGTTGTTGCATCGATAGGCCGGGAGCGGGGCGAGAATCCGAGACTGCCGGGCGTGTTGCCCGAATCACGTTGAGCTCGGAACAGCCGCTGGAGGCCTCTCCGTTCAGACCGCCGGGACGGGAACCGCCTGGGCCAACTCGCCTTCCAGGGCGTGGGCCAGGCGCAGCATCCGCGCCTCGGAGAAAGGGGGGCCGAGGATCTGCAGGCCCACCGGCAGCTTGTTGTCCGAAAAGCCGCATGGCATCGACAGGGCGGGAATGCCGGCGAGGTTGGCCGTGACCGTATAGACGTCCGACAGATACATGGCCATGGGATCGGACGTCTTCTCTCCCAGCTTGAAAGGCACGGTTGGGGTCGTGGGCCCCACCAGCAGGTCGACCTTCTCGAAGGCGGCTGCGTAGTCCTGACGGATCAACGTGCGCACCTTCCCGGCCTTCAAAAAGTAAGCGTCGTAGTAGCCGGCACTCAGGACGTAGGTCCCGATCATGATGCGCCGCTGGACCTCGGCTCCGAAACCTTCGGAGCGAGTCCTCGTGTACATGGTCCCCAAGTCAACAGTGTTCGGACTTCGGTACCCGTACTTGACGCCGTCGTAACGGGCCAGGTTGGAGCTGGCTTCGGCTGGAGCGATGATGTAGTAGGTCGCTATGGCATACTCGGTGTTCGGGAGGCTGACGTCCTCGAGGCGACACCCGAGGACCTCCAGGTGTTTAAGGGCTGCCTCCACGCCGGTGCGCACTTCCGGCGCGAGTCCGGTTCCGAACCATTCCCGGGGTACACCGACCCGGAGGCTGTGCACGTCCTTGCCTATTTGACTGACGTAGCCGTCCACCTTGTGGGCCGAAGAAGTGGAATCCCGGGAATCCCTGCCCGAGATGACCTGAAGAATAGAGGCGGCGTCGCGGGCCGTCCGCGCCAGCGGTCCAATCTGATCCAGCGAGGAACCGAAGGCCACCAGCCCGTATCGGGACACCCTCCCATAGGTCGGTTTCAGGCCGATCACGCCACAAAATGCGGCCGGCTGGCGAACGGATCCCCCCGTGTCGCTGCCGAGGGCGGCGGCCACCTGGAAAGCCGCCACTGCGGCGGCCGAACCGCCGCTGGATCCCCCGGGAACCCGCTCGAGATCCCACGGATTCCGGGTCGGGAAGAAGCCCGAGTTCTCCGTACTCGAGCCCATGGCGAACTCGTCGAGATTGGTCTTGCCGATGATGACGGCGCCGTCCGCAAGGATCCGCCTTACGGCCGTTGCACTGTAGGGAGGAACATAGTCGGAGAGGATCTTCGACCCGCAGGTCGTGCGCAGTCCCCGCGTGACCATATTGTCCTTGACGGCGATGGGAATACCGGTCAAAAAGCCCAGCTTCAGCTCGCGGCTCTGCAGACGGCGATCGAGGTCCTCGGCTCGCGAAAGAGCCGCCTCCGCATCGACAGTCAGGAACGCCTTCAACCGATCATCCGATTCCTCGATGCGTTCGATACAGGCCTGCACGACTTCACGGATGGTGACGTCTCGCCTCTTCACCGCATCCCGGATCTGGCGAATGGACCAGCGCGCCGCTTCTTTCATTCGATCACCTTCGGAACCCTGTAGACCCCATCCCGGGCATCCGGGGCACCACCGACGGCTTCTTCAACGGTCAGCGAGGGCGCCGCTTCGTCCTCTCGCAGCGGCGTACTGAGCTCCTGGTCCCAGACAGCATGGTAGGTGGGTTCGATCGAGTCGGTTTCGATCCCCTTGAGTTTCTCGAAGTAGCCCAGGATCTGCTCGAATCGAGGTATAAACAGATCCAGTCCGTCGTCGTCGAATTCCAACCGGGCCAGCTGCGCGATCTCCTTGACTTCATCCCTGGTCAATATCCTGCTCCCCTGCCGATAATTGCCGCTCGATACGCCGCTCGTATTTTTCGATCCACAGAATATCTTCCCTGATCTGCTGAATCAAAGCCTCGACGTTTTCGAAGCGCCGTTCAGCGCGAATCCTGTAGCAGAACTCGAGACTCATCCCCCTGCCGTAGATATCTCCCGAGAAACCGAGCAGATGGGTTTCAATCGTGGTCTCGCGTTCGGAAAACCCATGCAAAGTCGGACGGAAGCCGATGTTCGTAGCTCCCACGAATCGTCTTCCATCTACGGTCGCCCGTGTCGCGTAGACCCCGGTTGCAGGGATGAGTTCATTGTCGGTTCTGATGTTGGCAGTCGGAAATCCGAGTTTCTCCCCCCGCATCGCGCCCTTGACGATGCTCCCCCGAATTTCATAGGGCCGGGACAATAACCGTCTGGCGAGCTGTACCCGGCCGGCCTTCAGATGACTGCGGATCAGCGTGCTGCTGATCCGGGTTCCCCGGAACAGCACGATCGGTGCTCGGCGAACCTGAAAGCCCCATTCGTCGCCAAGCTGTGACAACGTCGAAAAATCCCCCGCGCGCCGATGGCCGAATCTGAAATTCCCGCCGACATGCACCTCGCGAATCCCCGTACGGACGAGCACATCCCGAACGAATTCTTCGGGAGACAGCAGGGAAAGTCGGCGGGTAAAAGGGAGGCGAATGAAGAGGTCGATCCCCAAATTCTCCAGCATTTCGGCCTGTTGATCGAAGGTCTGAAGCAATGGTGGCGCCTCGGAGGATGCAATCACCTTCTGGGGATGGGGATAGAAGGAGAGCACGACGGCCGTTCCCCTGCGGGCCCGGGCCTTTTCGACGACTTCACCGAGGACCGCCCGATGGCCGCGATGGACGCCGTCGAAGACCCCGATCGCCATGACCGGATGAGCCAGAGGAGGAGTAATGCGGGCCAGATCGGAAACTACCTGCATGGCTCCGCACCCGCACGTCGACCATCGGGGACCGATGCTGCGCCGACACCGTCGAATTCGAGAAGCAGTCCATCATAGGCCAGTTCCATCCCCGACGGCAGCGACTCGGTCGTCCCGGCATGTTCCACGTCGTGAGACATGTGAATCAGATAAGTCCTGCGTGCCCCGATGCTGAGTGCCGCCTCGACCGCCTCCTGGATCGAGAAGTGTGTCGGATGGGATCGGAACCTCAAGCCGTCTAGAACGAGACAATCCAGGCCCTGGAGCTTCGCCAGACTCTTCTCCGGGATCCGGTTCACATCCGTCAAATAGGCGAACGCCCCCACACGGAGCCCCAGCACGGTGAGGCTCCCGTGCAGCACATCGATTGGCTCAAACGTCAGATTGCCGATCCGAAATTCTCCCGTCACGATGTGTGGCTCGATGCGAGCCACACCCCCGGAAGGCTTGGCGGTGAAAAGGTGACGAAACGTCAGCCGCAACTCGTGCAGGGTGCCGGCGTTGGCGAAGATGGGCAGGGCCTTTCCGGAGCGGGCCGTGAAGGGAAAGACGTCGTCCAGTCCCAGAATATGATCGGCGTGATGGTGCGTGAAAATCACCGCGTCGAGATTACGAACGCCGGCCCGCAGCATCTGCTGCCGAAAGTCGACCGAGGCGTCGACCAGGATCGTCCGATCGTCCTCGATCAGGATCGAACTGCGCAGTCGCTTGTCGTGAGGGTCGGAGGAACGGCAAACGACACAGTCGCAACCGACGACCGGGATTCCTCGCGAGGTTCCGGTCCCGAGAAATGTTACTCGCATATTCCGCCTGCTCCGGGTCAGACCGCGTCCGGCGTTCTACGATCGCGACTAGAGTTTGATGACGCGTGCCTTGCTGAGATACTTCATCCGCAGCTCGTAGAGCAGGCTGTTGATCAGACGTTCCTCATCCTTCTCGAGGTTCCCTTTCGTCTTCTGCTGAAGCATCGAGAGGATGTCGATCATCTGTTTGGCGCCTTCAACATTCTCTACTTTCTGCCCGGTCGCCGGGTCGGGAACCTCGCCCAGATAGGCCATGGCCGACGTGGCCAGAGAGAGCGCAAAAGAAGAGAAATCGACCGCGTCCTCTCCTTCCGCTGGGCTCTGTGCTGCCGCTTCTCGCTGTGCCGTCGCTTCCTGCCCTGCAGGACGGGCCTCCTTCTGGCGAGGAGGCGGAACACTCTCTGCCGACTGCTCGGCGTCGCGCTCGACCGGCTCACCCTTCGAAGTGAACTTGCGCCGATCCTCTACCTTGAATGCTGACGCTTGCTGTTCCTCGTCTCGGTCCTTCTCCTCGTTCATGCTTCCATCTCCTTCGGTGGAAGATCGCCCGACAGCGGTTGGTCCTCGGGCCTCTGTTCCTCTTCCCTTGAGCTCGCCTTCTGTTCCTGCCAGACGTTCTCCATCTCCTCCAGGGACACTTCCTTCAGCAGGCGTCCCCTCTGCCTGAGGGTCCGCTCCATGGCCTGGAACCGCTGCATGAACTTCTCGTTGGCCCCCTTCAGGGCCGTCTCGGGATCCACTTCCAGATATCGTGCAATATTGAGCGCCACAAAGACAAGGTCCCCAACTTCTTCCCGGATCCTCTCCGAATCGTCGTCGGACAGTGCCTCGTCCAGCTCGCCGAATTCCTCCAGAAACTTGTCCCGCAGGCCTCCGAGAGTCGGCCAGTCAAAGCCTACCCGGGAAGCCTTGGCCGTCATCTGGTACGTCCGGTACATCGTCGGCAGTCCTTCCGGCATCCCATCGAGCAGGGACTCCTTCGACTGGCTCTTCCCGGCTGCCTCCTTTTCCTTCGCCTTGATGTCCTCCCAGTTGCGAAGAAGCTCTTCCGAGCTCTCAAAGGAGAGATCGCCGAAGACGTGCGGATGACGATTGACCATCTTTTCGTAGACTGTTCGACAGACGTCATACGCGTCGAACTCACTCCGCTCCTTGGCAATGCGGCTGTGGAAGATCACCTGGAAGAGCAGGTCTCCAAGTTCTTCACACAGTTCGTCCGGCTCGGAGCTGTCAAGGGCCTCGAGAACCTCATAGGCCTCCTCGATCAACATGGGCTTGAGCGTCTCACGCGTCTGCTCGCGATCCCAGGGACACCCGTCGGGGCTCCGCAGTCTGTCCATCAACTCGACGAGCTTGTCGAAATAGTGTACTTCGGTGTCCTTTTCTGCCGCTTTTTCCACAGGGGAAGATTAACATGAAGCACCGAGGGCGCGATTCCGGGAGTCCCTATGCCTCGACGAGATCGTAGTGCTCGATATGCATCAGGGGATCGGTCAGGATGGTGATCTCCTTCCCGGTCATCTCGGCCAGTTCGTCCTTGACCCGCCTCTCGGTGGTTCTCAGAGCCTGGCCGACGTTCGGGTTGCAGCGGATGATCAACTCGCGTCCCTGTCCGAGAGACGACAGACCCCGTCTGATCTCTCCGTGCAGGGCATAGCAGACGGTCCTCACCGATTTGGTCATACCGGTTCCTTCGCAGGTCGGACAGGGCTGACAGAGCGTACGTTCCAGGGACTGTCTGACACGGCGCCGAGTGATGGCCACGAGTCCAAACTCATTGAACGGCAGTACTTTCGAAGGGCTCTTGTCCTTGCGCAATTCCGTCTGCAGGGCCTCCCAGACACGCTGCTGATTGCGCGGATCGACCATGTCGATGAAGTCGACGATAATGATGCCACCGAGATCGCGCAGGCGAATCTGACGGACCACTTCGCGGACCGCATCCATGTTCGTCTTGGCTATCGTGTCCTCGAGGGAATTTGTTCGGCCCACGTATTTGCCGGTATTGACGTCGATGGCCACGAGCGCCTCCGTCTGGTTGATGACGATGTAACCGCCATTCTTCAGCCAGACCTTGCTTTTCAACGCCTTTTCGATTTCGGCGGTCACGTTGAACTCGTTAAAGATCGGCGTGCGCTTGTTGTAGAGCCGAACTTTGTGGACCATGGCCGGATTGAAGTTGCTGATGAACTCGACGAGGCGCGTGTACTCCTCCTCGTCGTCGACGCGGATGGCCCGAAACTCGTCGGAAAAGTAGTCTCTCGTCACCCGCTGCACCATGTCGAGTTCGGAGTGCAGAAGGGCAGGAGCGGACTTTTGCTCGCTCTTGCCCCGCAATTGCTCCCAAAGACGGGTCAGATAGACCATGTCCTGACGGAGTTCCGCCCGGGTCTTCCCCTCCCCGGCGGTGCGCACGATGAAACCCTTCTCGACTTCGCCCCGCAGCTCCAGCACCACCTCGCGAAGACGCTGGCGCTCCTTGGCCGATTCGATCCTCCGCGAGACTCCGACATGGTTGACGGTCGGCATAAAGACGAGGAAGCGGCCCGGCAAGACGATATGTGACGTAATCCTCGCCCCTTTCTTCCCAATGGGCTCCTTGGCGACCTGGACGAGGACTTCCTGTCCCTCCTTGAGCAGATCACCAATGCGGGGCCCCAAGTCTTGCTGGCTGTTTCGACGACGCCGGGATGTGCCGTTCTTTGGGGGAGAGAAGGGGAGTATGCCGGGTTCTTCGTCCACGCGTGCTTTGCGTCCGAGAGGCCGCCGTCGAGCTGGACGGCGCGGGGAACGGCTCACGATCTCGAGCTGATCCGGAAGAATCGTCAATTCCCCGACAGACGGCTCCTCCGACTCCCGATCCGTCTCGGGAAGCAAGACGCGCAGTTCCAGTTCGGCCGGCAAGATCCTAGGCACGACCGACAGTCCCGGATCGGTGGCCGGACCGTACGCGAGAGCCGTCGGAGCCGCCGGCAAGGCAGAAGTCTCCCGCGAGGGCTCGGGACCGCTCGCTTCGTCGCCTGCTCCCTCGCTTCTCGCAGGTTCCGGGGCTGGCCGTTCGCGGCGTTCGCCGCTGCGACGGCCGCGCCGACCCCGACGACTGGGGCGGCGTTCTTCGGTCCGTTCCGACTCTTCGAGCAGGTCCTCGACGCCTGCTCCCGACGTCTTGAGAAGTTCGCCATACTCTTCATAATCTTCGAAGAAATCGGTGACATAGAGGAAGGCATTTCGCTCCAGTCCGATGTCGACGAAAGATGCCTGCATCCCGGGAAGAACTCTCGTGACCCGTCCTTTGTAGACGTTGCCGAGAATGTTCCTGCTCTGTTCCCGCTCTACGAAGATCTGAGTGACCTGGTCATCCTCGATGATGGCGATCTTCTTTTCCAGGCTGGTCGCACTGACTATCAGCTCCTTAGCCATCACGTTCTCCTTGAGACGGACAGAAATCGCCCGTCCGGTTGGAGAAGCTGTTCAGCAGTTCAGTGGCGGAATACCCGGCTGCCGGCGCTGTCGAAGCCGACACACTTCGGCGCTATTGAAAGCCGGAAAAAAACCGCACGACAGGGGGGCCCACTCCCCTCGGGAGAGCATCGGTTCGGCCGATTGACAACCGGCAAGAAACCTGCAATCTCTACCTCAATTCTCCGGGAGTCCCGATCCGTTCCGGAACCTTGTTCCGACGGCGAGACGGAGCTTCCCGCTCACCACACCCGAAAAGCTTCTCGAAAATTCTCGCATGCCGCCATCCGGGGCCGGCCCGCAAAAATTCGACCCCTTTTCAGGGATCTGTATAAATCAAACCATATAAAGGGTTAGCGTCTGCGCTCAAATGCAATTATAGCGAGGGGAACGGAGCTCTGGCAAGAAAGAAGACAACGGCACGGCACGGCCGGGACGGTGAAGCTGCATGCAGTGCCGTGCAGGCGCGCCGCTCCAGACTGGGGAAAGGGGGTCAGTGGGCCGGGGGCCTGCCCACTCATGCAGCCGAAGATGGTAATGTATCGGAGGGTTTACGCGAAGTCGACACTGCCGAAACCGAACCCGGAACACACAGAGAGGGAGAACAGGTCGTGCTGGAAACAGGAACTCTCTGCCGTGGGTGGCTTCTTCCGGTCGTGAGTGTGCTCCTGGCCGTCTCGGCCCCGTGCGCAAGAGCAGCCGAACTCGAACCAAAGACCGTGGCCGCCTTCGATCGCTACATCGAGGCGGTGGAACGTTCGATCGATGCACGCCTGCAGGGACAGGAGCCGTTTCTACTGATCGACGCTTCGCCGGAGGACGTCCAGCGGGCGCGCAACGGCGAGATCGTCATTTCGAAACTGGAGCAGATCGAGGATTTCGATGTTCCGAAAGGACTCATCCATGACTGGGTGGGAACGGCCTTCATACCGCGAACTCCGGATCAGGTCCTCAGCATTCAACGGGACTATGACCACCACTCGGAGATCTACCCGGAGATTACGGCCTCGAAGTTGCTTTCGAGCAGCGAGGACCAACTGACGGGCTATCTTCGGTTCAAGAAGACGCAAATCATTACGGTCGTGCTCGACACCGTGAATAAGGTCCACTACGAGGAGCTCCCCGGCGGGCGTCGATACGTCCGTTCGCACAGTACAAAGATCAACCAGGTGGAGAACGCCGGGACTCCGGAGGAGTCGCTCCTCCCCGAAGGAAACGACGGCGGGTACCTCTGGCGCCTCTATGCGTACTGGCTACTCGAACCGGTCGATGGCGGCACTCTCGTGGAATGCCGCGCCGTCACGCTGACCCGGGGCGTCCCCATGCTGGTTTCCTGGATCGTTAAGCCGTTTGTGACCGGAGTGCCGAGGGAATCCCTCACGCGAACTCTGAATGCCACTCGGCAGGCGGTGCTTCGCGCCTTCCCGGACCCGGCACCGTCGGCCTCGGCCTATCCATCATCGTCAGAAATCGACAAGTAGAGTCGCCCCGGACCGCACATCGGCATACACAGCGAATGATCTGAAGGGCCGTATCTGAGAGCGGCCCCGGACATTGGATTCTATAATCGGAAGACAGATTGCCCCGACCGGAGGACTTCGGCTATGGAGCTCGTGAACCAGGTATTGGAACAGATCCGGGAGGCGTTGGAACGCAATGACTTTGCCCGCGCGGCGGAGATCATCCAGATGTATCGCCCTCCGGACCAGGCCGAGGTCTTCTCGGAGCTCGACGACGATCAGCAGGTCGCGCTCTTGCCCGAACTGTCGCCCGAAGCTTCTGCGGACATCCTGGAGGAACTCGACAACGAACAGGCCGCCCAGCTCATCGAGTCTTTGCCCCACGAGACCGTCGTACGGATCGTGGAGGAGATGGAACCGGACGAGGCCGCCGACGTCCTGTCGGAGCTGACCCCTGCCAGGGCCGAGGCGCTCATTGCTTCGCTCGAGGATCCCGAGGAGGTCCGACCATTACTGGTCCATCCGGACGAAAGCGCCGGAGGTTTGATGACCTCGGACTTTCTGGCCCTTCGCCGCCGAATGACGGCCCAGGAAGCCATCAACACTCTCCGTCGCTGGCGTCCCGACACGGAAGCCGTCTATTACCTCTATGTGATCGACCGGGAAGCCAGACTCTGCGGTGTCGTCAGCCTCCGGGAACTGGTCGTCTCCGAACCGAGCACCCGCATCATGGACATCATGGACGACGACGTGATGGCCGTGCGCGACAGTATGGACCAGGAAGAGGTCGCCCGCATCATGAGCCGCTACGGTTTTCTCGGTCTCCCCGTCGTGGACGAGCAGAGGCGGCTTGTCGGCGTTATCACGGTCGACGACATCATGCACGTCATGGAGGACGAGGGAACGGAAGACTTCCAGAAGTTCGGCGGTGCTGAACCTCTGGAAAGAGGTTATCTGGAGACCTCGCCCTTGACGATCACGCGCAAGCGGATCGGCTGGCTGCTACTACTGTTCATCACCGCCACGCTGACCGGATCGGTGATGCGTCTTTTCGAATCCGAGCTCCAGGCCATGGTAGCGCTCGTGATCTTCATTCCCTTGCTTATCGGAACGGGCGGAAACGCCGGCTCTCAGACCACGGCCACCGTGATCCGCGCACTGGCCGTCGGTGAAATCACTCCTTCCAAAGTGCTCAGCGTCTGGTGGCACGAGGCGCGCATCGGCGTCCTCCTCGGCGTGGGCATGGCTGCATTTGCTTTTCTGAGGGCCATCACCTGGGAACCCAACCCGTCTCTCGCGATGACGGTCGCGCTGGCGACCGTCGGCGTGGTCATGTGGGCCACCGCCGTCGGGGCGCTCTTACCCCTGATCGCAGCTCGCCTCGAGATCGATCCGGCGGTCGTGTCGGGACCGGTCATGAGCACGCTGGTTGACGCCACGGGCCTTCTGATCTACTTCTGGATCGCCCGATGGATGCTCGGTCTATAGTCCGCTTCTCGCTTGGAGGGATCGGAGACGGCATCGCAAACACGGGTCGGGCAGTTCGGCGCTCCTTCTTCCGGCGTGTTGTCGTCGCCGGCCGCGTACAATAGAACAAGCCGGGCAGAAGATCGCCGCAGGCTGAGGAAAGTAAGAGTACGAGGAGAAGATCAGATGTTTCGAGGAAATGGCCGGCTCATCTTGCTCTGGATGGCTTTGGGTCTGGCCGTGGTAGCGATCGGTTGGTTCGGCTATGTCCTGATGGGAAGGATCAATCGGATCAACCAACAAATCGGCGCCGTGCGGGTCCAGGTTTCCGAGCTCGATCAGAAGACGACCGAGGCGCGCTCAACCGCCGATGTCGCCCGTCGAAAGGCGGAAGAAGCCGAAGAACTGTCTCGCCTTGCCGCAGAAGGGCGTGCTCGGGCCGAAGCGGAGCGGAAGGCCTTCGAAAAGCGTGCACTCAACGCCGAAGATACCGCTACTGCCGCCAAGATCCGCGCTCAGCGGGCTCAAGCGGAACTCGACAAAGTCCGCCGGGAACGGAACGAAGAGATGAACCGTCTTCAGCGCGCCCTGAACAAGATTGCCAAGTCCCGACGGACGTCCGATGGCGTCCTGGTGAATCTCGGCAGCGACACCATCAATTTCGATTTCGATAAGGCGGAACTCCGACCAGAAGAACGCGAACTCCTCAGCCGGATCGCAGGCATCCTGCTCACTTCGAGCGGCTATCGTGTCCAGGTATTCGGGCACACGGACGACGTGGGCTCCCCACAGTACAATCAGACCCTTTCGGAACGTCGTGCCAAAGTTGTCCGTGACTACCTGGTCAAGGCAGGCATCGATCCGAGCATCATCTCCACGAAGGGCTTCGGAAAGTCGAATCCGCTCGTCAAGGGAGACAGCGAGGAGGCACGGGCCAAGAACCGGCGCGTCGAGATCGGCATCATCGATACGGTGATCAAATATCAGGAAGTTCTCAGCGGCACTTCCGCCCAGTAGTCAAACCTACCAGCGCTCGCGGCCGCCACGCGGAGGTCCGCTGAAGCGATTCTCGTTGCGCGGTCGGGCTTCGCTGACGGTCAGCATCCTGCCGCCGAACTGAGTTCCGTTCAGTTTCTCGATCGCACCGCCGGCTTCGGCTTCGGAGCTCATTTCCACGAACCCAAACCCCCGGGATCGACCGGTCATCCTATCCGTCACGATCCGGGCGGATTCCACGGCTCCATGAGTGGCGAAAAGTTCCTCCAATTGCCGATCGGAGACTGAGTAGGGTAGACCACCTACGAAGATTCTTCTGTTGCCCATCGATTCTCCCCTCCTTCCGTGCATTTCTTGCCCAGCCGGTTGCCCAGAGAAGTGGCGCAAGGATGCACTGAGGACATCATGGTCATCTCGGGAATCATTCGACAGGCAGGAAAAACTCGGTGCGGAAACAAAACAAAACCAGCTCCAAAGGTCCACTCCCCTGCGAACCCCCCTCACTCTAAGCCGCCGGAATTGGACTGTCAACGGTGAATCCACCTGCAGACATCTTTTTCGTCACGCGGTGTCACAGCGGAGCAGATGCGCTATAGTGTAACGGAGGTAACAGGAAGTTGACAGAGCGTCGACTGGACATGGTTCAGCAACCAGATCTACCGAATCCGCACGATCTCGATGAGCGTTCCTGTAATGTATTGAAGACCCTGATCAAGGAGTTCATCCGGGTCGGTCAGCCGGTCGGATCGAGGCGTTTGTCGCGGATCTACAGGGAGAAGCTCAGCCCGGCTACCCTCCGCAACGTGATGGCGGATCTCGAGGAGGGCGGGTATCTGACGCATCCCCATGCCTCCGCCGGCAGAGTCCCGACGACGGCCGGTTATCGATTCTACGTCGAGTGCCTTCTCCAGTCGAAGGACCTCTCCCCGGCGGAAAGCCAGGCAATCCGCTGCTCCCTCGAGGAAGAACAGGATCCCGCCGAACTGATGTCCAAGGCATCGCAGCTTCTCTCGAGCTATACGAACAATATCGGTATCGTCCTGGCTCCTCCCATCTCGCGGACGGTCATGAAGCATATCGAGTTCGTCCGCCTGTCCGATGAGCGGATCCTCGTGATTCTGGTCAGCCGTACAGGTTTCGTGCGACACCGGCTGATCCAGGTCGAAGGCGTCATGACGCAGGAGGAGCTCAATAAGGCCGGCCGCTATCTCAACGAGAATTTCGCGGGGCGAAACCTGCTCGAGATTCGGGCGGAGTTAGTCCGCCTCATGTCTCAGGAGCGCGCCCTGTACGATCGCCTCCTCCACAACGTGATCCTTCTTGGTTCAGCCACGCTTTCGCGAGCCGACGAGGGAGATGAGGAAGAACCGGAGGTCTTTCTCGACGGCACGTCCCGGGTGATCCACCGACTTCGGGACGACAGCCTTGACCGGCTGATTTCCCTCATGGAGACACTCGAGCGCCGGTCCCACCTCGTGAAGATCATCGTGGCCTGCTTGTCGACAGAAGCGGACCGACCGACGGTGACCATCGGGCTCGAGGAACACATCCCCGAGATGGCCAACTGGACCTTGATCGCCTCTCCGTATCAGTACGACCGTCAGATGACCGGGACGCTCGGCGTTCTCGGTCCTTCGCGCATGGAGTACGACCGAGCCATCAGTCTGGTAGACTACGTGGCGAAGCTGTTCGGTCAGCTGATGGAGAGAAACTGAGTCCGCTGCAGAAGCAACCTTGCATCTCCCGCCTTCGGATCTTAGGAACCTAGTTGAGAGTCAATGCAACGGAAGCCGGTGCCCCGGGCATTCGAGGCACCTCAGAGGATAATATTTCGATGGGAAAGACTGATAAGAAGAATTCCGCCAGAATCGAGAGACGGTCAGAAAAGGGATTCGATCGTCCAGCGGATTCCGTTTCGGCGGATGACCTCGAGAATTCCGAAACGGTGGAGGATCAGACGCCGGATCCAGAATCGGCGTTGGAGACCAAACTCAGGCAGGAACGGGACGAATATTACGACCTGCTGCTGCGCAAACAGGCCGAGTTCGAGAATTACCGGAAGCGAGTTCTGCGGGAGCGGGAAGAGGTTCGGCTCAGTGCTCGAGCCGACGTCATCGCGGAGTTGTTGCCGGTCGTCGATTCATGCGAGAAGGGACTACACGCGATGCGGGCCGAATCCGTACCGGAGTCCTGTCGTGTTTTCATCGACGGTTACGAGCTTCTGCTCAAACAGCTGCGCTCCTTTCTGGACAGGCATGACGTCAAGGAAGTACCGGGTGTCGGCGCAACATTCGATCCGAACGTCCACGAGGCTATCGTGAGCGAGGTTGCCGGGAAAGGGAACCACAATCAGGTCGTGGAAGAGTTCCGTAAGGGGTATCTGATCGGTGAGAAGCTGCTTCGCCCTTCCCAGGTCAAAGTGGCCATACCGCCTGCTGCAGGGTCGAAGGAATCGTAACCGACCGTCGCGCTGAATTGAGATCCATGGAGACCGCCTCTTGAAACGTGACTACTATGAAATCCTCGGGTTGGAGCGCAGTGCCTCCACCCAGCAGATAAAGAGCGCCTACCGGAAGCTGGCCGTCCAGTTCCATCCCGACCGCAATTCAGGGGACAAGGCGGCCGAAGAGAAGTTCAAAGAGGCGGCCGAAGCGTACAGCGTTTTGAGCGACCCGCAAAAGCGTGCCCAATACGATCAGTACGGCCATTCGGCGGTCGGCGCCGGAGGGTTCGGCGGCTTCGATCCAGATATTTTTGCCGATTTCAGCGACATTCTCGGAGACTTCTTCGGGTTCGGTGACCTCTTCGGCGGGGGCCGGCGTCGCCGGGGCCAAGCACAGCGTGGTGCCGACCTGCGCTATGACCTCGAGGTTGACTTCGAGGACGCTGTCTTCGGTACGAAGGCCAAGATCAAGATTCCTCAAGCCCGCCCCTGCCAGAAGTGTCAGGGAACGGGGGCCGACCCCGATCAGGGTACCGCCGTCTGTACGACCTGCGGAGGACATGGCCAAGTCCGCTTCCAGCAGGGATTCTTTGCCATCAGCCGGACCTGCAGCACGTGTCATGGCACGGGTCGGATCATCAAGAAGCCCTGCAGCGAATGCGACGGTACCGGGCGGATCCAAAAGGAGAAGGTGCTCGAACTCCGAATCCCGGCCGGAGTCGAGCATGGATCGCGATTGCGGGTCCCCGGTGAAGGCGAGGCAGGTTTCGGAAACGGACCTTCCGGAGACCTGTATGTCGTCATCTCGGTCAAGGCCCATCCCTTCTTCAAGCGGCAAGGGGACAATGTCTATTGCGAGATTCCCCTCTCGATTACACAAGCCGCTCTCGGGGCTGAAATCAAGGTGCCGACGCTCGAAGGCGACCACCGACTCCGAGTCGCCGCTGGAACGCAGTCCGGCGCCCAGTTCCGGCTGCGAGGCAAGGGTGTGGTCAATGTCAACGGGATGGGGCGAGGGGACCAGATCGTGCGCGTTGTCGTCAAGATCCCGACCAAGCTCACCCACCGACAAAAAGAGTTGCTGGAGGCATTGGCGGAGGAACTGCCCGAGCCGACTCAGGGGGAGGTGAACGAAGGTTTTTTCGACCGAGTTCGAGATATATTCGGCTAGGTCGAACCACCGCATAGCATGCCCGCTGAACGTTACCTGTGTCTGGAGATTGGCTGCAGCGCGAAGCAGCGCGAACTGCTGACGCAGCTTCTGTGGGAGTTGGACTCGATCGGGTTCGAGGAGCTCGGTGGCGAGATCCAACCTCGTTTTCTCGCATATTTCAGCCCGCAATCGGATCCCGACGTGGTGGCCGGACAGCTGTCATCTGCTCTCGACGGGTCGGACGAAGAGGTCTCGATCGTCAGCCACCCGATCAGCTTCGACGGCGGGCGCTGGGTCGAGGAGTACAGCCGGATTTTCACGGCCTTCGAGGTGACTCCGACCTTCTGGATCTACCCGCCTTGGGGAAATGCCTCCGAGGAGCATCCGATCAACATCTGTCTGGAGCCGGGACACGGATTCGGCACGGGAACCCACGAATCGACTCAACTTGCCCTCGCCGCCATGGAGGAGATCATGCCTCGGTGTCACAGTGTTGCCGACGTAGGCACCGGAAGCGGCATCCTCTCGGTCGCCGCAGCAAAGCTGCATCCTGGAGACGTCCGAATTGTCGCCTTCGACACGGATCCCCTGGCTGTGGAAGCCGCCCGAAAGACCTTCCGTCTCAATGACCTTGACGGCCTTTCTCTCTACACGGGAACGATTGATTCGCTGCGGGACCGGTTCGATCTCGTGGTTGCGAATCTGACCTCCACCCTTCTCGCGCGCCTGTCCGATGAACTGCGATGTCGGACGGGTCGGTATCTGATTGCATCCGGCTTCACACTCGACGAAGCGGATCGGACCAAAGAGGTGCTCGAGGAAGGCGGCGTCCTGTGCTGCAGCGAACAGTGGACCAAAAACGGCTGGGCCTGCTGGCTACTGCGAAGATGCGAAGAATCCTAGCAAACGAACGAAACGAGGATCGCGTTTGCCTCGATGACGGGGAGATCCATCATCTGACGCGCGTACTCCGGGTGCGTGAGGGCGAGACTTTCGAAGCGATCCTCCCGCCGGCAACGCGTTGTCTTTGCCGGCTGGAACGGGAGACCGGGAACTGGGTCGGTCGAGTCATCCAGGAGTCCTCGACGACATGGGAATCGCCGATCCGAATCTGCCTGGTCCAGGCACTGATCAAAGGAGACAAATTCGAGTGGGTGATCCAGAAAGCGGTCGAGCTCGGAGCGGCCGAAATTCAGCCCATGATCAGCTGCAGGACCGAGATCGAACTCACCGATCGCCGCAGGGAACACAAGCTGTCGAGATGGTCCCGGATTCTGCGCGAAGCCGTCAAACAGTGTGGCCGGACCACAGTCCCCGAACTTCATGAGCCTCGAAACCTGTCGGACATTCTGGCCGAGCGCCCGACAGCTTTCCGCTTCTACCCCGACGAATGCGGCCGGATGGGATTCGAGACGTATCTGAGCGGAACGTGCACACCTCGAGCGTGTGATGTCTTCATCGGGCCGGAAGGAGGCTGGGATGACCGGGACCACGATCTCTTCGCGGCCTTCGGTGTCGCTTCGGTTCGCCTCGGTCCCCGGATTCTGCGCACGGAGACGGCCGCTGTCGCAGCCCTTTCGATTCTCCAGTATCGACTGGGCGATCTTTCGGCGTCGCCCGATGGCTTCGCCGTTGACTACGGTCTACCGACTCAATAGACTCCATCCGATCATGTACCGCCGGTTGTGCTGCTTTTGGACGTGCGTCCTGATCTGTGCCGTGTCCCTGGCGCAGGATCGACCTCTGGTCACAGAGAAGGCCGACACGGTCCCGGTAGGACAGATACGGACGCAGCTCGGCTTCGACTTCCTCCAGAATGCGGTCTTCCGACTCTCGGGCCTCGAGGGAGATCTGACCCGGCTCGCCGTCGTCGGCCTCCGGATAGGAGCAGGAAAGAAGGTGGAAATCCAGCTCTTCTGGACTGCCCAGCAGTTCCTCAACGTCAGCCGCCGATTCGATGCTCCGAATAGCAATCTCCTCGATTTTTCGGGGAACTCCACAAGTGATGTCGGCGACCTGATGATGTCGACGAAGGCACGCTTTGCCGACGAATCCGGAATTCGTCCGGCCCTCGGCTTCGAGTTCGGCGTTCAACTCCCCAACGGAGCGACGGAACTGGGGCTCAGCAATGACGAGACGAACTTCTACAGCTCCTTACTGGTTCAAAAGCACTTTCGGCGGGCAACCCTCATCGGGAACCTGGGCCTTGCGATCCTCGGGGACCCGCTTTCCCCCGGTGCACAGGACGATCTTCTGACCTACGGTCTGGCGGCCGAGTACCCGCTGACGCAGGATATCGCGCTGGTAGGCGACTGGTATGGTCGTACCGGCCCGGGAGGCTACGGCACTGAAGAACAGTCCCGGCTCCGACTGGGCGCTCGGTTCAACGCCGCAGGCCTCTACTGGGACGCCGCGCTACTGGTAGGGTTCCTCGATACCGACCCGTCGACCGGCTTGATCGTGGGCCTCTCAAAGGACTTCAATTTCCCGTTCCTGAAATAGGTATCAGCGTTTTTGGAGCCGGAAGGTTTCGGCGTTCTACCCTTCGTCTATGTCCTATGCATCCTTCTCCGACTAGCTGCAGCCGGAAGTACTGCCACAGCCGGTGCACACGTAGCAGCTGCCGTTGCGCTGCATCAAGTTACCGCAGCTGAGGCAGGTGGGAGAGTCCGCCTTTCGGGCATCGGAGAGCAGCCGCTCGGTCGCGCTGTCCTTCGTCGCGATTGCATCGGGAAACTTGACCTGGACACCTTGCTGAACTGAACCATTGGGCTTCACGCTGTGGATACCCAATGCTTCCTGGGCCTCCTCGCGTAGATATCTGGATGCCAGATATCGGACGACATAGTCCGGGATCGAACTGGCAAACGGGATCTGCTGGTTATCGGTGAACCCGGCCGGCTCGAAGCTCATATGGGCGAACATCCTCACGTAATCCTCGAGAGGGACACCCCGCTGAAGCCCCATCGAAAGGGCGATCGCCCAAGCCATGGCCAGCCCCTGTAGAGTCGAGCCCTGCTTGGCGAAGTTGATGAAGATTTCTCCCAGCTCGCTATTTTCCGGGAACATCCCCATGGTCAGAAAACCCTTGAAACCCTTGATGCGAAACTCGTGCTGAAAGGCCGGGTGATCCTTGGGCATGTTCCGGTGGATCGGACCGGCAGCCGTCTTTGCCTTCCGCTCCTTGTTGGACAAGGGCTGAACCATCTTGCAGCCATCTCGATAGATCGACACGGACTTCATTCCGGACCGCCAAGCTTCGATGTAGGCGTCCATGATTTCTTCAACCGTGGCCTCATTGGGGAGGTTGACGGTTTTCGAGATAGCCCCGGAGAGGAAGGGCTGAACGGCACCGCACATCCTGATGTGACCCAGATAATGAATCGAGCGGCTTCCCCCCGACGTCCGGTCGGCGCAATCGAAGATCGGCAGATGCTCCTCTTTCAGACCGGAAACTCCTTCGATCGTTTCGTTCGCCTCGATATGTTGGAGGATCTTCTTCGTGGCCGGATCGTCGTAACCGAGACGGTGCAAAGCCAAGGGAACCGTGTTGTTGACGATCTTCATCGAGCCGCCGCCCACCAGTTTCTTGGTCTTGACCAGGGAGAATTCGGGTTCGATTCCGGTGGTGTCGCAGTCCATCATGAAGGCAATCGTTCCCGTGGGAGCCAAAAGCGTCACCTGGGCGTTGCGGTACCCGTGATCCGAGCCTTTGACGATGGCGTCATCCCACGACTCCATGGCCGAATGGAGCAGATCCATCGGGACCAGCGCGGAATCGATCTTCGAGAGTGCGTCCCGATGTTTGTGCATGACGCGCATCATCGGAATCTGGTTCTCATTGAATCCCGCGAAGGGTCCCACCACCTGGGCCAACTGCGAGGAAGCCCGATACGCCTCGCCCGTCATCAGGGCGGTCACGACGGCTGCGAGATGACGCGCTCGGTTGCTGTCGTAGGGAAGGCCGCGCGCCATCAGAAAGGCCCCGAGGTTCGCATAGCCCAGACCGAGGGTACGAAACTGGTGACTTACGCGGGTGATCTCGGGAGTGGGATAGCTCGAATGATCGATGATGATTTCTTGAGCGACGATTGCCGTCCGCACTGCATGCCGAAAGGACTCGACATCGAAGTTGCAGTCGCCGTCGACGAACTTCATGAGATTGAGCGAGGCCAGGTTGCAGGCGGAGTTGTCGAGGAACACGTACTCGGAGCAGGGGTTGCAGGCGTCGATCGGCCCCGAATTCGGGCAGGTATGCCAATCGTTGATCGTGCTGGAAAACTGGAAGCCCGGATCGCCGCAGATCCAGGTTGCCTCCGCGACCCAGTTCATCATTTCGCGGGCCTTGTAGGTATCGAGGACGGCACCGGACGTGACCGCCTTCGTATGCCAATCGCGGTCTTCCACGACAGCCCGCATGAAGTCATCCGTAACGCCGACGCTGTTGTTGGCATTCTGAAATTGAACGCTCTGATACGCTTCTCCGTCGATCGAGTCGTCATAACCGAGTTCGATCAGCCGGTGCGCCTTCTCTTCCTCTTTGGCTTTACACCAGATGTACTCGCGGATGTCGGGATGATCTACGTTGAGGATCACCATTTTTGCCGCGCGGCGGGTCGCTCCTCCCGACTTGATGGCTCCGGCAAACGCGTCGAATCCCCGCATGAAGGAAACCGGCCCGGAGGCGATCCCTCCGACCGAGAGCGGCTCCCGGGAAGAACGGATCTTCGAAAGGTTGACCCCGGAACCGGAGCCCCCCTTGAAGATCATGGCTTCCGTGCGCGCCAGACGCATGATCGAATCCATCGAATCGCCGACCGAATTGATGAAGCAGGCGGAACATTGCGGCTGTTCCTGAATGCCCACGTTGAACTGCACGGGAGAGTTGAAGGCCAGCATCTGGTTCACGAGGAGATGGGTCAACTCGTGATTGAACGTCTCCGCATCCTTCTTCGAGGCAAAATAACGTGACTCGCTTCCCCACTTCGTGATCGTGTCGGCGATCCGACCGATCATCTGTCGGACACTGTGCTCGCGTTCCGGAGTACCCTGCTGCCCCCTGAAGTATTTGCTCGCCACGATGTCGGTGGCTCGTTGCGACCACGCCCTGGGGAATTCGATGTTCTCCTGTCTGAAGGCAACCTTGCCGGTCTTCCAGTCCTTGATCTCCGCAGACCGGATTTCCCATTCGACCTCGTCAAAAGGATGTCTTCCCGGCCTCGAGAAGTAGTTCTCGAATCTGAGTCCTTCAGACGGCTCAGGCTTTTGTTCTGGCTTATTCATGGCTCCTCCGGATTTGAATTGTCGCCTCGATTGAGAAACGTGGCGCCAATTCTAGAGAGCTCATCTGACATTCTGATGGATACGGACAACAACATATTGTGCGTTGAAAGCTCAATTATACCAGATATTGACCCAGGAGGCTTCTCAACGCCGCGGGCGAAATCCCTGTGACTGCAACGGTTTTCGCCCGACTTCGCTGCCCGCTGACGATTTCGATGTGGGCATTGGGTACGCCCAAGATCTCTGCCAGGAATTCTATCAGGTGACGGTTTGCCCGATTCTCGAGCGGCGGGGAGGTCAGCCGGATCTTGAGAGCGTCTCCATAAACCCCCGCAATCTCGTCTTTCGACGCTCTGGGCTGGAGGTGCACCTGAAAGCAGGGCAGCCCCCGACGTGTAAAGACGCGTAGACGGCTCATGCGAACCTGTCAACCCCGCCTTCCAAAGATGGCCGTACCGATCCGGACGATCGTTGCGCCCTCTTCCACGGCAACAGCGAAATCCGAGGACATTCCCATTGACAGCTCCGGCAGAGGGATCCCGACTCGATCCTGCATCTGGTCCCTCAGCGATGCCAATCGACGAAAATAGGGACGACTGAGCTCCGGATCCTCGAAGAAAGGGGGAATCGCCATCAATCCCCGCAGTTGGAGGTGCTCGAGAGGCACGACGGCACGGATCAGCGGCTCGAGAGCACCCAGGTCGGCTCCCGCTTTCTGTTCCTCTTCCCCAATGTTCGCCTGAACGAGAATCCGCAGTGTCCTACCCGTCTCACCACAGACGCGGTCCAGTCGCCGGGCCAGCTTCTCCGAATCGACCGTTTCCACGATGTCGAAAAGCTCGATGGCCTGGCGGACCTTGTTGGACTGGAGGTGCCCGATCAGATGCCATTCGAGCCCTGCGTGGCGGACCTCGGGAATCTTGCCTTGAGCTTCCTGCACTCGATTCTCTCCGAAACGGGTCTGCCCGCAACGGGCGGCCTCCTCGACTGCCTCCGCCGGAAAGGTCTTGGAGACGGCCACGATCCGGATGCCGGAAGGATCGCGACCTGTCCGCCCGGCAGCAACCTCGACTTCCCTGCGAATAGTCTGAAGATTGTCTTCCACAACGCTCACGACGCCAGTATACCCGAAGCTTTTCGAGACCGGCTCCACGCGGCATCGACCTTCCAGATCGTGTGTTACCATGGGCGCGATCGATACGCCAAGCATGATTCAGCCGGCCAGATTCGTCACATTCGAAGGCACGGAGGGCTCCGGCAAGACGCAACAGGTCGAGTTGCTCTGCCGGCTCCTCAAAAGCCGAAACATCCCTTTCCTTCGTACCCTCGAGCCGGGTGGAACCGACTTCGGCAAGGAGCTTCGCCAGATCCTCCTGCACAGCCAGGGGGCGCCGAGGGAACCGGTGGCCGAGTTGCTCCTCTACCTCGCCGATCGCTACCAGCACGTCCGGCAGGTCATCCTTCCGGCTCTCGACCGGGGCCTGCTGGTGTTGAGCGATCGGTACCACGATGCGACTCTCGCATACCAGGGTTATGCCCGTGGTGTCGGGATCGAGAATGCAGATCGGATCGCGACTCTCCTGAAGATCCCACCTCCCGATCTGACGGTCCTGATCGATGTTCCCGTGGAGTTGGGCTTGAATCGGGCCCGCTCGCGAAATCTGGAAAACGCAGATCCACTCGGTCGCTTCGAGGCCGAGGATCTCGATTTCCACCGCCGGGTACGAGAGGGCTATCGCATGCTTGCGGACCGCGAGCCGGAGCGGTTTCTGCTGTTCGACGGACAGGGTACGCCGGAAGCTGTCTTTGAGAGAATCCGCCGGCGACTCCTTCCGAGGATTCTGCCATGAATCCGAATAAGCCTCGAAAACTGCGGGATCTCGTCGGGAATCAGCATCTGCTTCCGCTGCTCAAGGCCGGCACACCGCCCCCGGCTGCACTGTTGACCGGTCCGGAGGGGGTGGGGAAGAAGACGGCGGCGCTTCTCCTGGGGGCTTTCATCAATTGTGCGGCGCCCTGCGACGACGACCTGTGCGGGAGATGCTCGTCCTGCGTCAAGTCGGCCTCGGGCAACCACCCGGACATCCGACTCTATCCCGCCGAGCCCGGAGCCCATATCAGGATCGACGAGATGCGCCAGATGAGCCAGGAGGTGCAGTATCGGCCGTTCGAGGGCCGAATGCGCTTTTTCGTCGTCGACAATGCCGAACGGCTGACTCCCGAAGCCCAAAATGCCATTCTCAAGACACTGGAGGAACCTCCGTCCACGTCCCATCTGTTCCTCGTGACGGCCTATCCGGACCGTCTCCTGTCCACGATCCGCTCTCGTTGTCGGACCCTGTCGTTCCGGCCGATTGGAAGAGACGCGATCGAAACGCATCTCCGAGAGACCACCGAGCTGGATCGCCCCGATTTGCGGGCGAGCTTCAGTGCCGGCAGCCTTGGCCTTGCCCTGGAAATCGATTTGAAGGGTGTTGTCCGTGACCGTGACATCCTGCTGGACCTGCTGACTCGCTGGCTCGAGACGGAGCGCTTCAAGGAAGTCTATGATATCTGCGAGGGCAAGACGCTCGGGTCTACCCTTCGCAACCGCGAGCAGACCGACCGGCTCCTGGAGATGATGCAGACGCTCTGCTACGACATCTACTTCCTTCAGGTTGGAACCCCGCAACGGGTCGTCAACCGCGATCGGATCCACCCTCTGGAACAACTGGCCGAGGCAACCGACCTGAACCGCCTTCGCTCCCTGCTCGCGGCGATTTCAGAGTCGAAGCGGGATGTGAGCCGGAACGTCAATCCGAGGATGTCTTTCGAAATGCTCTGGCTGGCTGCCCGAAGCCGACAGCGGTGAAGTGGCAGGGAACGGAGTCGCGTCCGGAAGTAGAGGCTGAAATCCCCTATACTGGAGCTACGGCAGGTTCGACCATGATTGAGATCATCACCGTCAAGTTTCAGCAGGACAAACGAGTCCTCGAATTCCTCGCCCACGATATGGCTCTGCGCGTCGGCGATCGCTGTATCGTCGCCACGGAACGGGGCGTCGAACTGGGCATGGTGGTGCGCGGCCGGCAAACCGACAACCTGGGAGAAAACCGGCTCCAGAAGGTCCTGCGCAAAGCGACCGAACGGGATCTTTACCTGAACGAGAAGAAACAGGAAAAGGAAGAGCTCGCCTTTCGACTCTGTCGCAAACGGATCGCGGTGCGCGAGCTGCCGATGAAACTGTCGAAAGTCGAGTACCTGTTCGACGGTAGCCGGGTCATTTTCTATTTCACGGCGGATCATCGGGTCGATTTCAGGGAGCTGGTCAAGGACCTGGCTCGGGAGCTGCGGACGCGGATCGAAATGCGCCAGATCGGTGCCCGCGACGAAGCCCGTCTCATCGGAGGACTCGGAGCGTGCGGACTGGGTGAGAACTGCTCGAAGAAATTCCTGAAGGAACTCTCTTCGGTGAGCGTCAAGACGGTCAAACGCCAGGGCCTCGGGATGAACCTCAACCGTCTTTCCGGGATGTGCGGACGACTGAAGTGCTGTCTCAACTATGCCGCACCGGACGATCTCGAGCCGAACGCCTGCGGTCGGGGCTGTGGCGATCAGTGCACCTGATCCGCTTCGATCTTGCGACTGAGACTGTTGAACTTCTTCACCTGTGCGGCGTCGGGATTTTCCTGTACGAAAAGCTTGCAGATCTCGAGGGCATCGGAAAGCTTCCCTTGTTCCCGCAGGACTTTGACGAGTTTCTCGTAGGGAACCGGCCACTGGCGATTGAAGTCGATCGCCTCCCGGTAGCGACTGGCCGCGGCGTCGAAGTTGTCCCGCTTATAGTAGAAATCGCCTATGGAAACGCTCTTGCGAGCTTCTGCGGGATCGTGAACGAGCACTTTTTCTGCCGGTTCATCGGCGTCCTTCTTGTTGACCTCGTCCCGGATGAGGACAGGCTTCCGCCCGGATTCCGTCTGCTGCGCGATGAGACCGGAAGTGAAGAAAAACAGTGCCAAGATCACAAGGAAGTAAACACGCATCTCAACCTTCCCTCATTCTAACCTTTTTGTTCTTGTCAAAATGAATGACCGGTGCTACCATACGAATAATTTGAGGGACTCTTCCCTGCGTTTCTCTATTCTAGCTGATGCCGGTTCAAGATCAGGAATAGCATCTCATGGTAAACCGAAAGTTGATCCGCCCTTCCCTGTCCGATCTCCGTGAGCAGGAACAGTCCAAGTACGCCCGATCCCAGCGCAAGCGTGTGCCGCCCGAACAGACCAGCGCCGAAGAGTACTACTACCTCAAGCAGATGGCCAACAAGACGCCCATGGTCGTCTTGCTGACCGACGGTGAGGCGATCCACGGCGTCATCGAGTGGTACGACAAGCACTGCATCAAGGTCAACCGAGAAGGCGCACCCAATCTTCTCCTGCCCAAGCACTCGATCAAGTACATGCACAAGGAACATGAAAGTGACGAAGATCAGGTGAGCTTTCTTCCCGACGAGGATTGATTTCTCCGTCTATCGGCGCTTCAGTTCGGCTTCGACCTCACGTTCGATCGTCTTGCGTCGGGCGGTCTCCCGTTTGTCGTAGAGTCGCTTTCCCCGGGCCAGACCGATCTCGACCTTGACCTTTCCGTCCTTGAAATAGACCTTCAGGGGAACCAGGGTGAGACCGCCTTTGGTGACCTCGCCGACCAGCTTGTTGATTTCGCGCCGGTTGAGCAGAAGTTTCCGCCGGCGTTCCGGCTCATGGTTGTGGATGTTGCCGTGGACATAGGGGCTGATGTGGCAGCCTTCGAGCCAGACTTCTCCGTCGATGATCTTGGCGTAGCTGTCCTTGAAATTCAGACGATGGTCACGGATCGATTTGACCTCGGTCCCCTGCAGCATGATACCGGCTTCGAACCGATCGAGGATCTCGTAGTCATGGAATGCCTTCTTGTTGCTGGCTATGAGGTGAATCGGCAAAGTGAACTCCGAGGCTTCGTTTCGTGAGTAAAAGCTCCATGTTAGCGAACCGGCGGCCGGCTAAGCAATCGGCGATAAGCGGCTTCACTCGCATCGAGTTTGTGGCCGAGCGTAAAGCAGCTTTCGATACGCTTTCTCCCTGCACCACCCAGCTTTCGACGGAGTTCTCCATCACCGATCAGGCGGGCAAGTGCGTTGGCCAGCTCATCCGGCGCATCGGGAGACACGAGGTAACCCGTTTCGCCCTCCTGAACCAACTCCGGAATTCCGCCGACGCGCGTCGAGACAACCGGCTGGCTACTGGCCATGGCTGCCAGGATGGCGGAGCTCAACCCCTCCGACAGCGAGGGAAGGCAGAAGACATCGAACTGGCGCATGAGGGCCTCACTGTCCGGTCGAAATCCGGTGAAAGTGACGCGGTCCGAAAGACCGAACTGTCGCACCATCGTCTGCAGGGTCTCCCGAAGGCGCCCTTCTCCGACCAGGACCAGATGAAAGCTCAGACCGCGGCCGGACAGCAGGCGGGCGGCCTCGAGCAGCGTCCCGTGCCCCTTCTCGCGGCTGAGATGCGCAACCGTTCCCAGGACGATCCCCGGCTTAGCCGGAAGTCGGAAGTCGGTCGTCAAAGAATCGATCCAGTCAAGGTCGACGCCTTCATAGATCGTCTCGATCAGGCCGGGGCGAACACCACCCTGCACGAGTGTGTTGAGAATGCTCGTCGAGACCGTAAAGACGCGATCGACCAGAAGGTTGTATTTGAGGGAGCTCAAGCGGGTCTTGAGTGGGAAATTGACACGTCTCGACGCCACGACCGCGGAAACACCGTTCAGACGCGCGGCGACGCCCCCGGCCATAACGGGTGTCGGAGTGTTGAAGTGGAGAATGTCGACACGATTTTGGCGCAGGATGCCGAGCAGTCGGAAGAAAGCGGTCGGACTGAATTCGGAATGTTGCAGGTACGGCTCGACAGAGATCCTCATCGCGGTCGCCCGACCGGTCAGGGGAGATCCGGCCGGGGTGGCGAGCAGGACGCTCCATCCCCTGGCCTGCATTCCGGACATCAAGCCGAGCAACTGCTCCTGGCCGCCTCTCCAGACGGTCTCCGTGTCCACATAGAGGATTCGGGGCGAGGTCGCCCTTTCCGGCTGCCAGGTTGAATCCTCCCTCCCGCGACTCATGGACGGTCAGCCCCCACTCCCGAGGTGGTCTTTCGTTCTTCCGCGCGTCTCAATTCCCAGAGTCGGGCCAGCTTGAAGAAGGTCGAGATCGCCGCCAGAACGGAGACCATCAACCCAGGCTTCCCGTCGAGAAACCCGGCCTTCAGACAATAGTTCTTGAAGAAAACGAGAGGTGGGTAGACCAGCAGGCGAGGCAGACCGACCGTTTGACGACGCTCGAAGTAATCCCGTGCCGCGAGATCACTAAACCGCTCGAGCTGGCGCAGGTATTCTGAAAGCGAAGAGTAGGTGAAGTGCTCGATGTGTCCCGTCAGACGCCCGACGGGACCGTCGACGGCGACGCGCTCGTGCACGTGACCTCCGATCCAACAGCCGGACGATCTGCGAAACAGTCGCAATTGCCAGTCCGGATACCACGTCGTGTGCCGGATCCACCGACCCATGAAGAAGGTGATCCGCGGAAGATAGAAGCCGACCGGGCCATCAGTCTCCTCCTGCTTCCACACCTTCAAAGATGACTGCAGCTCCCGGCTCAGTCGCTCGTCTGCATCCAGGCTGAGGACCCAGTCACAACGCGCCAAATCCGCAGCAAACTGTTTCTGTTCGCGATAACCGGGCCAGGGACGCTGGACCACTCGGTCGGTGAACTGCCGAGAGATCTCGAGGGTACGATCAGTGCTGAGCGAATCGACGACGATGATTTCGTCACAGACAGAAGCGAGGCTCTCGAGTGCAGCGCCGACTTTCTCCTCTTCGTTGAACGTGATCAGAACGCCGGAGATGTCGCGCACCTGCACTCCTGCCGCTGCAAAGCCCGGTGCCAAAGGGCTCCAAGGTTACTCCGCGATTCGAACCGGCCCGGCCACGGATAGGCCCCGGGGCCGTAGCCGGCGGCGCATTCAGCGCCGGTTCTTCAGTTCATAGAACCGAGCCTGCGCACCCAGCAGCTCTTCGATGCGAAGCAGTTGATTGTACTTGGCAATCCGATCGGTCCGGCTCGCCGACCCGGTCTTGATCTGCCCGGAGTTCGTGGCCACCGTCAGATCGGCAATAAAGCTGTCTTCCGTCTCACCCGACCGGTGCGAGATCACGTTCGTGTAGCCGTGGATCTTCGCCAGCTCGATCGTCCTTAGCGTCTCCGTCAGAGTGCCGATCTGGTTGAGTTTGATCAGAATCGAATTGCAGATCGATTCGTCGATCCCTCTTTGCAGCCGAACAGGATTGGTCACGAAGAGGTCGTCACCGACCAATTGGACGCGGTCTCCCAGAGCTTTGGTTAGCTTCGCCCAGCCCTTCCAGTCGTCCTCCGCAAGACCATCCTCGATCGAATAGATGGGGTATTGCTTGATCCAGCTTTCGTAGACTTTGATCATGTCTTCGGCACTCTTCTTGGCGCCGCCGGACTTCTTGAACACGTACTTCTTCCCGTTGTAGAGTTCGCTGGCTGCCACGTCGAGGGCAAGGAGGATATCGTCACCGGCCTTGTAGCCCGCCTTTCCGATGGCCTCGAGAATGACCTCCACTGCCTCGTCATTCGATTTCAGGTTGGGGGCGAACCCGCCCTCGTCTCCGACCGAGGTGTTGTACCCTTTGGCGGAGAGCACTTTCTTGAGGCTGTGGAATGTCTCGATACCCATGCGCAGAGCCTCGCGGAACGAATCCGCCTTGGCCGGCATGATCATGAACTCCTGGAAATCCACGTTGTTGTCCGCGTGGGCTCCTCCATTGAGAATGTTCATCATCGGCACGGGCAGAACGCAGGCATTGAGCCCGCCGATGTGCTGGAACAGCGGCAGACCCACCGTATCCGCCCCCGCTCGGGCGGCAGCCATCGAGACGGCCAACATGGCGTTGGCTCCCAGCTTGCTCTTGTTCTCGGTCCCGTCCAGACTGATCATCGACTGATCGAGCTCGATCTGTTCCAGTACCGACTTGCCGACGACGGCAGGGGCGATGATCTCCTCGATGTTCCGGACCGCCTTGGTCACCCCTTTTCCGAGAAAGCGCTTCTTGTCTCCGTCGCGCAGCTCGAGCGCCTCATGTTCGCCGGTCGATGCACCCGAGGGAACGGCCGCTCTGCCGACGATGCCCTCGTCCGTAATCACATCCGCCTCGACGGTTGGATTGCCTCTGGAGTCAAAAATCTCCCGCGCAGTGATGATCTCAATGGTTGCCATGTTTGTTTCCTTCCACCGCCTGCAGGGCGGTAATAGCGGCTACATTGACGATATCGTCGACATTGCAGCCGCGGCTGAGGTCGTTGAGCGGCTTGGCCAGGCCCTGGAGAATCGGCCCGATGGCTTCGGCACCCGCCAACCTCTGGGTCAGCTTGTAGCCGATGTTGCCCGCGTCGAGGTCGGGGAAAATCAGGGTGTTGGCACGACCCTCAACTGGACTGCCCGGGGCTTTTCTTGAAGCCACTGTAGGAATGAGTGCGGCGTCCCCCTGCAGTTCCCCATCGAAGATGAAGTCGGGCTGCCTCTGCTCCAGAAGCTCTACGGCCTTCTTCACCTTATCGACACGAGGGTGGACGGCACTTCCCTTCGTCGAAAACGAGAGGAAAGCGACACGAGGTTCGGTTTCGAGGAAGGTGCGAACGTTTTGGGCAGTGGAGACGGCGATATCCGCCAGTTGTTCGGGGGTCGGGTCCGGGACAACGCCGCAGTCCGCATAGAACAAGGTCCCGTCAACGCCCCATCGGGGGTCGGGAAGGACCATGATGAAATAGCTCGAGACCACCGAGATGCCCGGCATGAGACCGATACAACGGATACCGGCACGCACGGTGTCACCCGTCGTACGAACCGCACCGGCGACGTAGCCGTCGCACAGACCGTCGGAGACCAGCATCGCACCGAACGCCGCTGTGTCACGAATATACTCCCGGGCCTGTTCCAGCGTGTCACCCTTGTGGCGCCGCCTTTCGAAGTAGAGCTGAGCCAGACGCTCGAACTCCGGAGAGGACGCTGGATCGATGATCTCGATCCCCGCAACAGACACGCCGTTGGTGCGGGCGATCGCCGCGATCTCCTCGGCATTGCCGATCAGGGTTGGGAATCCAATTCCCTCGGCATGGATTCGGTGCGCTGCCTTGATGATCCGGGGGTCGGTTCCTTCCGGGAAGACGAGCCGCTGCGGATCTTTCTTTGCTCTTTCGCGGAACTTCTCGAGCACAGTCATGGATCGCCATGTTGCCAGAGCCGTCTGGGACTGTCAACAAGAGCCAAGCAGTCGCTCGACTTCCGGACTAAACCTGCAAAGCATTGACAGAATGCACCTTATCCGGAGGACTGATTTTGACGGCGGATCCGCTCCCGCACCCGCTTGATGCTCTCCTGAACTGTGGGGTCGGATTTGAGCTCAGCCGCTTTTCGGTAGGCATCCAAGGCATCGCCGTACTGCTTTTGAACCTCGTATACGTAGCCGAGCCGACGATAGGCATCCCAGTTCGTGGAAGAGAGCTGAGTGCTGTGCTCGAAGCTCTGACGTGCGGCGTCCAGCTGCTTGTTGAACAGCTGCGCGAGGCCGAGATTGTACCAGGCGTCCCCATCATCGGGGTGAGAGTCGACGAACGTCTTCAACGTGGCGACCGCTTTGGGGTACTGTTCTTGACGAATTGCCTCGAGGGCCTGCTGATAGTCCACGCGCTGGAGGTATTCGCGGGCTTTTCCGTCGCTGTCGCCCAGTGCCGCCGCCTGTTCCAGATATTGTCGGGCCTTGGCGAAATTTCCCATCTCGAGATAGGAGAGGCCCAGCTGGAAAACGTCATTGTATTCCCCTCGCTGGATCGACACCGCCTGTTCCAGATCGCTGACAGCCTCAGGGTATTCCTCCAGATTGTAGTAGCTCGAGCCACGCAACTGGAGGAGCTGATAGCGTTCTTTGGGGGTCTTGGCCGATCTCTTTCCACTCTCCAGTGTCGAGACGGCAGCCTCGTATTTCTCCAGGTTGAACTCCGCGACGGCCGCACCGAGGTACGAAGCAAAGTTGTCGGGATCCAGTTTAACGGCCTGATGAAAAGCCTTGGCCGCTTTGTCATATTGACGGAGTTTCAGGTAGGAATTCCCCAGCACGCGGTATCCTGATTCGTACTTCGGATCGGCCTGTACGAGCTGTTCGAATTCCTGTACCGCCTTCGCGTACTGACCCTGCTTGTAGTAGGAGATTCCCTTCTGGAAGTCTCCCTGGGCCCACCCCGAGAAGGGCACGGCCGACATAACCAGGAACAGTGCCAGAATTGTTCGTTTCATCGTCTGCCCTATTCGAAATATCCAAGCGCCTTCCAGCGGGCAATTTCCGATTCGGTTGGAATGGAGATGTTCCGCACATCGAGCTGCTTGAGCAGGTCGAAGACATCGACCATCGAGTGGTACGGGACATCCGGAAGAGTCTGAATGATGACCGGCTTCGCCGGATTCTGCTGCATCTTCGACTGAATGTAGCCACCGAGTTCAGCCAGTGTCATCGGTACCTTGTCCACCAGATATTGACCTTCACCACTGATCTTGATGTGAATCGCCTCTTCGGGTTGCACGTTCAGATCCTTCGGATTGTCGTTCGGAAACTGAAACTGCAGTCCCTGCGTGGAGGCGAACACCGCCGTCAACATGAAGAAGACGATCAGCAGAAAGGCTATGTCGGCCATCGATGAAGTGGGGACTTCGGCTGTACGCCGATATTTGCGTCGGCTTCTCAAATCCATCTGCTAGCCCCCCGCCTGCCCGGATGGCGGCTCGGGTCGGGTGAGGAGTCCGATCCTGCGGACACCGTTCTTCCTGAGCGCGTCGAGCACCTGGTCGATCCACTCATAGCGGGCGTCCCGATCCGCCTTGACGACGAATTCCTTGTCCGGGATCTGCGTGACGAGTTCCTTGGCCCGGGTACCCAGTTCGTCGGGGCCCGCCAACGGAACCGCTTCTTCCTCACCGGTCGTGAACATGATCGTTCCGTCACCGGTAATGGCAACGATCGCAGCATTCTTGGAAACTTCCGTGCGGACGACCGATTCCGGCAGCTTCACGTTCGTACGTTCCGGAGAAAAGGAGGTCGTGAGCATGAAGAAGATGATCAACAGGAAGGCAATGTCTGCCATCGAGGCCGTCGGGACCGTGGGCTTGATCGTCCGAACCTGGTCGCGGAGCTTCATGCTGCTTCCGTCGTGTCGACTTCGATCTCGTTGAAGGTCTCGAGCAACACCGAGGAGCTGATCTCCATGTCGAGAGCGAACTGGGAGACCCGATTGCTGAAATAGTTGTAGGCTGCCTGGACCGGCAGAGCGATCATCAGTCCCGTTGCGGTCGTGATCAGAGCTTCCGAGATTCCTCCTGCCACCGCCTCGGGGTTACCCAGACCGACCTCGGCGAGTGCTTCGAACGAGGCGATCATTCCGGTGACCGTACCGAGGAAGCCGAAGAGCGGGGCCACGTTGGCGATCGTGGCCAGAATCCACAAGCCCTTCTCCAACTTGGAGACCTCGTGTAACGCGACGCTCTCCATCGCCTTGTCGATCTCCTCGTGCGCCTTCCCGAAGCGAAGCAAACCGGACTTCAAGGTTACGGCAACCGGATGGTCGAAGGTCTCACAGATTTCGATGGCCCGTCGCAACTGGCGCTCCAGCAGTGACTCCCGTACCTGCGCGACAATCTCCGCCGTGTCACCCTTGACCCGATAGTAGGCAATGATTCTCTCGACAATGAAGATCACGGCCAGAATGGAACAGGCGAGCAACGGCCACATCATCAAACCACCTTGACTGAAGTACTGCCAGAGTGGTCCAGCTCCTATCGCTACAAACAAGTTCGTACCCTCCGTTAAGAGACGGGCAAATGAGATTTCGCCTCAATGAGTCGATCGATTCCGCCCATTAGACGAAAGCAGCAGCCTCAAAGGATCAAATTAACAGAATACTCCGCAGGAGTGCAAAACACGGGAACTCACGGGATCGCGATGTCGAGACGCTTCAGCTTCTCATTGAGTGTGGTCGGATTGACTTTCAGCAGCTCGGCCGCACGCTTCTGGTTCCAGTCCGTTTTGCGAAGTGCTTCGAGGATCAGATTTCTTTCGAACTCGAGGACCTGCTCGCGTAGCGAGCCCCCATTCCGGGACAGTTGCCCGCCAGGGTGACCGGTCGGTGCGGACTCGAGGATCTCGTGAGGTAAAAGGGCGCGGCTGATCAGACCGTCGTCGGGTGCGAGGACGACGGCCCGCTCGATGGCGTTCTCGAGTTCCCGCACGTTACCCGGCCAGTCGTATTCCATCAGCGCGCGCAAACCGTCCTGCTCGACGGTGCACATCGGCCTCTGGTTGGCTTCACAGAACCGCTTCACGAAGTGATCGACGAGCAGCGGAATGTCCTCTCTCCTGTCGCGAAGAGGCGGAAGTTGGAGCGTGATGACATTCAGCCGGTAGTAGAGGTCGTCGCGGAACCGGCCGTCGTCGACCGCCTCGCGCAGATCGATATTGGTGGCGGCCAGAATGCGCACGTCGACCTTGATGTTTTCAAGACCCCCGACACGACGGAATTCGCGCTCCTGGATGACCCGCAGGAGCTTGGCTTGCGTCTGCATCGGTACCGTGCCGACCTCGTCCAGAAAGATCGTTCCTCCGTCCGCGATCTCGAAGATCCCCTTCTTGGTTGCGACGGCCCCGGTGAACGCGCCCTTGACATGACCGAAGAGCTCGCTTTCAAGAAGGTCGGACGGAATGCTCCCGCTGTTGAGCGCCACGAACGCATGATCTTTGCGGGGGCTACTGTTATGGATCGCTTTGGCGATCAGCTCCTTGCCCGTCCCGCTTTCGCCGACGATGAGCACCGTGCTGCGGCTCGGGCCGACGTGCGACACAAGATCGAAGACCCTCTGCATCGGCTCGCTCTTTCCCACGATGTTGTGAAAAGAGTAGCGCTTTTCGAGTGACTCTTTCAGACGCCGGTTCTCGATCTCGAGGAAGCGCTTTCTCAGCCCGTTGCGAACGATGTGGAGGAGTTCTTCGTTCTTGAAAGGTTTCGTGACGAAGTAGAAGGCCCCCGCCTTGAGTGCCTGGACGGCATTCTCGATCGACGCATAGGCGGAAATCATGATGACCTCGATATCGGACTCGGCGGCCTTGATCTCGGTGAGCACATCGAGTCCGCTCTTGCCGGGGAGCATCAAATCGAGGAGAACCAGATCGACTGCCTCTTCCTTCAGCCGTTGCAGGCCTTCGTCCCCTGTGGACGCCGTGAAGACACGATACCCCTCCTTGGCGAAAAGCTTCGAAATCACTTCTCGCATGATTTCCTCGTCGTCAATGAGGAGAACGGTTGGATTGGCCACGAGAATGGACGCCTCAGTGCACTCGCTTCAACGGGAAGTAGAGGGAGAACGTGGTTCCCTTTCCCGGCACACTATCGACCGATATCTTGCCGGAGTGCTCCTGGATAATACCATAGGTCACCGAGAGGCCCAGGCCTGTTCCCTCTCCGACCGCTTTGGTCGTAAAGAAGGGATCGTAGATCCGCTGGATATCCTCACGTGAGATGCCCCCACCCGAATCCTGAATCTGGATCAGGAGTTCGGAATTGACTCGACGGCTGCTCAGCCTGAGCCTCCCGCCGCTCGGCATCGCGTCCCGTGCGTTCAGGAAGAGGTTCATGAAAACCTGTTGCAGTTTCCCGCCGTTGCCGAGCGTTTTCGGAAGCGTCGGTTCAAAATCGAGATCCACCTCGACTGCGCTCTTCCTGAACTGATGTTCGAGCAGCGAGAGTGTATCGAGCATCAATGTGTTGAGATTCACTTCCTCGAAATCTCGGTCTGAGAATCTCGCAAAGTTGAGCAGATTATTCAGAATCTCCGAAGCCCGAAACGACTGTTGCTCGATCTTCTCGAGCAGTTCGCGGTTCGGGTCGCCTTCGACCGTCTCGTCCAACAGCATCTGCGCGTAGCTGGAAATCCCTGCCAGCGGCGTATTGACCTCGTGAGCGATCCCCGCTGCGAACAAGCCGATCGAGCTGAGCCGCTCGGCCTGCTGAAGCTGACCTTCCAGGCGGACCTTTTGAGTGATGTCGTCGAAAATCAGCAGCGTCCCCATATTGAAGTTTTCCGGCGAGATGAACGGTGCCAGCATCACATTGAGAAGTCTCAGTTGCGCATCGGGAAGGTTGAGCCGAACTTTGTAGCCGCGCCGTACTTCCTCAACGAGCCATTCAGGGTTCTCGGTCAGCCTGGACAATTCATCGACCAGATCGGCCGGAAGGACTTGTTCGATCTTCCTACCGACAGCCCCGTCGCGTGATATCGCGGTCAAGTCCGACATGGCGCCGTTCCAGACGGTGATCTGTCCTTCCGCCGTCACGACCGCCACTCCGAGGCTGATACTCTCGATGACGCTGTCGCTATAGATGCGAAGCTGCATCAACTCGGCGGCTTTCGTTTCGAGCGATCGATACAGCGCGGCGTTGTCGATGGCGATCGCTGCGTAACCGGCCAGACCGGAAACCATTTCGAGGTCTTCGCTGTTCAGGTAATCTCCTGCCGGCCGGAGCCCGAGGGCGAGAATCCCGATCAGACGTCCACGGACGACGAGCGGTTCGACATAGTGAAGTCCCCACCGGACCAGCGACTGCCGAATCGCGGAGAGGTCCTCGCCGTCCCCCGCCCGGCTGAGTCCGTCCCGCTGTTCGGCAAGACCCTTCAGAAGACCGTCCGATATCCGCACTGTCGACGGCCGGTCCGACCCCGAGATCCCCACGGCCGTCTGGAGCCTGAATTCGCCCGGACTCCGGTCATCGCGAAGGAAGATCGCGACCGGTGACACGTCGAGGGTCCGCTGAATGCGATCGGTCATCTTCTCGGTCAGCCGGGAGAGTTGGATTTCCGAGCCCAACGAACGCGAGAAATCCTGAAACGATCTCCGGTATCCGTATCGATCCTTGTAGAAATAGCGATCGAGCGATTCCTGAATGCGGTCCCGAAGGGGTGCGAAAAGAGCAGCCACGGCCAGTGCGGACACTGCCAGCAAAAGGAAACTCGATTGCGGCGAGAGGTTCTGCACGGTCCGCCCGATCAACAACGCCACGCCCACGTAGAAGGCGAGCAGTGCCGAACTCGCTACGACATAGGCCGCACCACGTTTGAAGATCAGGTCGACATCCTCGAGCCGGAATTTGGAGACCGCGTATCCGAAGCTGAGCGGGATCAAAGCCAGGGAAAGTACCGAAGCCTCCATCCAGTGGGCGACGGGAAGATCCAGCAGGTACGGCACCACGTAGAGCAGCCCGAACGGAAGGATCCCGAGCAGCGCACCGGATCCGATCCATTGCAGCTGTTTTCTCTCTACGACGGTCGCCGCAGACCGTCGGGCCTGTACGAATACGAATGCCGCCACGACGAAATAGACGACGAAGTGAACGAGCTCAACCTTGTCGAGAGCGTGAGCGACCCTGGGAGTCCGAGCCAGACCGAAAGCCTGAAGTCGACCCGCGAACCAGACGACGTGGATCACGCCGAGAACTGCGGCCGGTGCATAGAGGACAATCTTTCTTGCAGGTGATCGGCGAAAGATCTCGACGGGCTCCGGGAAGCAGAGTGCAAAATGGAGAAACAGCGGAGGCAGAAGCAGAAATGCCGCCCCCGACAGTGCATAGATCAGAAGATCAAAGCTGTCCGCTCGACCGGAATACCTGAACACGAGCAGCATAAACGCCACCAGGCAGACCACGGCAAAATGGTAGGCTCCGGCAGCCCGTCCATTCCGGAGCAGGGTCAGCACACCGACCGAGATGAATACGAACGCCACCAGGATCAGCGGGATGTCGGTGATACCAAGTTGGGATACTGCCGAGATCTGGACCGGAACGGTCACTTCTTCCGTCGTCCCCGCCCGACGAAATGTATAGTCGGCGACCAGAGGGCCGGTCGTATCCCGGGTCAGGACCTCGGTAATCTCGGCATAATCATCCAGAGAGCGGACACGAATGCCGTTGATGTCGATCAGGATGTCCTTTTGGGCGACGGTCGGGGGGAGCCGACCCTCGGCGGAGGCCACCACTTCGACCCCTTCATCGCTCTGGCCCCATCGGATCCCGTCGGAAGGCACATTCCACTGAATCCGGTCCGCGATATTGACGAGAGCCAGATAGACGAGAAGCGGAGCGGCAACGAGTATCAGCAGTGTTTTGACTCGCCCTGACCTCACCATTTAAGCTCGTCCTCGAGACACGTCAGGCATACACACCCTTAAGCATCAAACACAAGCACGTTGAATGCCAGTGGGTGCGCGATGTCGCCCCGGAATGCCCAACGCCCTGCCTGTCCGGAGGCCCATTTCGAGATTCCCTTTCGCGATCCACTTCCGATTTTACT
Source organism: uncultured Acidobacteriota bacterium (assembly GCA_963823995.1). Taxonomy (GTDB): domain Bacteria; phylum Acidobacteriota; class UBA6911; order RPQK01; family JAPXNP01; genus JARRKC01. Next base: position 402,762 of record CAWGNQ010000004.1, on the reverse strand, counting down.
TTCTCATTCAAATACATGGATACACATTCACAATTTTGGATTCACCAGTCCGGCCTGTCTTCTTGGAATCGAGGTGGACGGGTCATCGAATGGGGGCAGGCGAGGACGGGCGCAAACTAAAATCTGAAGGCAAAGCCACCGCGAAACGAGCGGGGGCTCTGCACCAGGTGGACCGGGCCCGAGGCCAGCTGGAGAGTTCCTGAATCGTCATTGAAGACATTCCTGACATCGAAGAGAGCTTCTACGCGTTGAGGTGTCAGGAAATCGAGTCCGAAGAACTTCAACAGGTCCTGGGGAAGGGGAATGATCTGGCGGACGAAGACATTGACCCCCTCGTTGCCCGTGTCGTAGATGTCCGAATAGGAATCGAGCGTCGCGAGCGGGTTTCCATCGGGGACGAATCGGATCAGCGCGGTCACCTCCGTCTTCGAGGCTGGAATATAAGCCTCCCACTGCGTGGCAAGGGCATGGTAAGAGCGCTGACCGACGTTGGCCTGGAGCTCCGACAGATCCGTCGGCGCGGACATCAGTCCGGGTGCCGACGCCTGGACGAAGGAGACCTCGGCTTTCAGATTCTCGCCGAGGGTACGGCGGAAGGATACGCGACACCCCCGAGTTTCAGTCGTCCCCTGCGAGATCGGAAGCATTGAACTCTCCTGCTGGTGACCGAGCACGGCCACCACCGGGAAGCCTTCGCCGAACATCAGGTTGTCGAACACTGCAAACTCGATCTGTGAATGGCGCGCGAGATCCTGCGTTACGGAACCGAGCCAGTGGCGTCCAGTGCTGAACAGGGTGTGGTCTCCCAGGCGCGCAATGTGAACCGGCGTCGAGAGCGTCACCTGTTCGCCGTCCGGCAGGGCCACAGTGTTGGCCACCGTTTTCCGCTTCGAGGCAAGTGTCAGTCGCACCTTGGTGGAATCGGTCGCGTCGAACTGCACCTCAGCCGATGGGCTGACAAAAGACGAGCTCCGGCTGTCGCGAACCTGGTCGAGTTCGAGCCCCCAGGTGAAAGTCAGGGCGGGCCCGAACCGCCAGTTGTCTTCGAAACCCACGTTGAGGAGCTTCGATGTTCCCGACAGGGCGGCAAACTCACCGTGATCCGGTGTCGCGCTCGGATCGGCGAGCAGCGACAGGCTGGGTTGCTCGAAGCTCAGGCGTCCGTATCCGAGAAACATCTGTACGCTATGGACATCGTCCAGCTGGTAGCCGACGATGTTTCGAATGCGCCAGAGCGAATCTTCTCCCGAATTCAGTTGGCCGGCGACGACATGACGCTCCATACCGAGCGACTGAACGACGGCGGCGAAATTTGTCGTCGTGCCGCTCGCCGCGTCGCCCGGAAATGAGACATAGTCTCCGCCCAGACTTCCGTTCGTGTAGACCTGTACGACGGCCTCCTCGACCGGACGATGATCGCCGTCGTCATCAGGCACCGCCCCGTCCGGTCCGGGCAGCGACCGAAAGATGAGCCGACGGTCGCCCGAGGTCCGCAACAGCGCCTTGAATCCGAGATTGTCCTCATCCTCTCCAAAGTCGAGAAGATGCTGCAGGATGAGGGTCACCACCGCCGTGCGATCCGGCAGAATCTCGATGAACCGGCTCACGGGGTCACGGTACCGGGCGCTCTTGACATTGAGCCGATAGGTCCCGGCATCCAAGTCGCGCAAGTAGATCCGGCCACTCTCATCCGTTCGGGTCAGGGTCGGGAATGCGGTCTGCTCGGAGCGGCTCAGCAGGGAAACGAAGACGTCGGACAGAGGTTGCCCCGACTCGTTGATGAGAAGAGCATTGAGGTTCCCTTCTCCCGGGGCGCCCAGGCACTCGTGAGTTGCAGTCAGGCCCACCACGAACACCAAGGCAGCTAACAACCTGCATGTAATCTGTGATCTTGTCATGCCGACTTGAAGTCCGGATCTTCAACCCCGAATTGTATGCCTTGCCGTGCCGCGCGTCAATTCCACGGCGAACCGGCTCGATCGATCCCGACCATGCCTCCATTTCGCGCCCGACCCGACCTCTTCCGGTCAGCTCACCGGACGATCACCATATACTACTCCAAGACCCCCGATAGAATCGCCCTCTTTTTGCCGAGAGTAAAGTCTGTCGATCCAGGCACTTCCTGCGCTGCCCTTGGCGGGTGGTAGCGTCGGCCGAGCAAGTAGGACGATTCAGAAGCGCAGAGGGAATCATGCTTCAGATTAGATGTCAGCGGCCGACGGACGGTTCAATCTTCTTCTGTCGGCTGAGAGACTCTGCAGCGCCCACACTGACGTCCCGGCACCGGCGACGCGAACGAACTGCCCGGGCTGCTGTCCTGGCGGAGCCAATCCCCCGGTTTATACTGAGCCCATGGACATTCGAGTCAGGTTCGCTCCCAGTCCGACCGGCCTGCTACATGTGGGAAACGTCCGGACCGCTCTTTTCAACTGGTTCGTCGCGAGAAAGGGTGGCGGCAGCTTCGTTCTTCGCGTCGAGGATACCGATCGGGAGCGCTCAGAGGCGCGTTTCGAGAGGCAGTTGATTGAGGATCTGAAGTGGCTAGGACTCGACTGGGACGAAGGCATCGCCAAGGCCGGCGATTTCGGCCCCTATCGTCAGACCGAGCGATTCGGACTCTACCAGGAGTTCGCCGAGCGCCTGCTCGAGGAACAGAAAGCCTACTACTGCTTCTGCACTCCGGCACAGCTCGAGAGCGACCGTCGGGCCCAGCAGTCCGCGGGAGAGTCCATTCGTTATGTGGGACGTTGCCGCTCGATCGATCCCTCCGAGGCTCGGCGACGGGTCGAGACAGGGGAGCCGGCCACTGTCCGGCTGAAGATACGCCCAGGCCCGGTACGACAGCACGATCTCGTGTTCGGAGACATCGTCGTCGATTCCTCCGAGATCGGTGACTTCGTCCTGCTCCGCTCCGATGGATCCGCTCAGTACAATTTTGCCTGCGTCGTCGACGATGCACTGATGCGCATCTCCCACGTGATCCGCGGTGAAGGCCACCTCTCCAACACGCCCCGCCAGTTGCTCCTGTACGAGAGCCTGGGGTGGGAACCACCAGCCTACGCCCATCTGTCCACCATCCTTGGACCCGATGGGACGAAGTTGAGCAAGCGGCACGGTGCGACGTCAATTGCGGAGTTCCGTGACGCCGGTTACCTCGCGGAGGCGCTGGTGAACTATCTGAGCCTGCTGGGCTGGTCTCCTCCGGAGGGAACCGGGGAGATCCTGAATCGGGAAGAGATCGTGCGCGATTTCGATTTGAGCCGCGTGCAGCTGAGCCCTGCGATCTTCGACTTCGACAAACTGAACTGGGTCAATCGAACCCACCTGAGGGAACTTTCGCCACAGATTCTCGCGGAGATGGCGCGTCCCTACTTGATCGCAGCGGGTGTGCTCGACGACGGTTCCCTTTCAACGGAACAAGCCGAGTGGTGCGAAGCACTGGTCGCTTTGGCGGCCAATTATGTCGACAAGCTCTCCGATCTGGAAACGACCGTTCCCGGGATGCTTCGCTTCTCTCCGGAGGACGACCTGCGTGACGCGTCCGTCGCCGAAACCTTGTCTCAGGCTGCCGCGAAGACGGTGATCGAGGCCTTTCGCGAATCCTTGCCGCGGGAAGATCGTGCCCTGACCTTCGACGACTATCGGGATGCCGTCCTGCGGGTGAAGGAAGTCACCGGTGTCAAAGGCAAAGCCCTGTTTCATCCAATTCGAGTGGCCGTCACCGGCCGCAGCTCCGGCCCGGAACTGGAGCGATTGATCCCACTTCTCGAAAAGGGAGCCCGCCTGAACATACCCGGCCGCCCGGCCGGAGTTCGCGAGAGGATCGATGCGGTTCTGCGGCTCTTGCCGGGTGGAGGACAGCCAGCCCCGAAAGACGGTTAGGCTCCGACTCACGAACTATCCTATAGTACGAAGCAGCATGATCGTCTTTGGCGTCAATTCAGTCCTGGAGGCACTGGAGTCGTCCGCGGCCCACATCGAGAGCATCAGCGTCGCCGGAAAACGGGGTAACCCGAGGTTGCAGGAAATCATCGACAGGGCGCGGGAGGCAGGCGTCCCCGTGCACTTCGAACCCCCTGAGGCCCTGACGCGCAAAGCGGGTACTCGTGGTCATCAATCCGTGATTGCCGAACTCTCCGAAGTGACTCTCGTCGACCTGGAGGACATCCTGGGATCGAACCCTGCCCGCGTTCTGCTGCTCGACGGAGTGGAGGATCCTCGGAATCTGGGCGCCGTCCTCAGAACCGCCGAGGCTATCGGGGTCTCTGCGGTCCTGCTTCCACAGCGCCGCTCTTGCGGAGTGACCCCAACGGTCGTCCGGACGAGCGCCGGCGCAGCTCTTCACCTGCGGTTTGGCAGAATCGGTAACGTCGTACAGACACTGGAGCGGCTCAAGGAAGCCGGCTACTGGCGAATCGGCCTGGATATGCGAGGCAGTGAAGATGTCAGCGGGATCGATCGGTCTTCCAGCCTGGTCGTCGTGGTCGGCGGAGAAGATCGTGGGTTGAGACGTCTCGTCCGAGAACACTGCGACTTTCTGATCCGCCTGCCGATGCGGGGCAAGGTCAGCTCGCTCAACCTCTCGGTGGCGGCCGGCGTCCTGCTCTACTCACTGTTTGGCGAGGATTAGGTTTCGGGCTGGATGACGAGGTTCAGCCAGCGGTCGACTTCCGCGGTGAAGCCTTCGGGAATCCAGGTAGTCGCGCTGTATTCCAGCACCACGGCCGGCCCCGGAAGACGGTTGCCTGGACGGAGCTTCGTGCGTACGTAGAACTTCATCTGCAGCGTCCGGTCTCCGTTAAAGACCTGCTTCTCCTGAATCAGCGTATCCAGCGGGGGTTCAGGTCCCTCCATCGGAAACTCGGGGAGCGCCGGGAGGGGGTAACGGGCTCTTCCACGCACACGAAGGTTCACGATTTCGACGTTCAGTCCGTCATTCGAATAGCCGTAGAACTGCAGGTGCCGTTCGTGGAACTCCTCGACGACCCGGTCGGAAAAGGCCACGTTCAGCTCGTACGATTGCCCCAGGTAACGGGCATCCACACTGCGTTCCAGCTCCAACTCCTCCCGCTTGAAGCCCTGTTCTTCCAGACGGCCGAGGACTTTCGCATCGAGATCGGCAAAAGCCTGGCTCAACCGTCCTTTCAGGTCCTCGTCCGACGATGAAGCCAGCAGTGTCTGCGACGCATCCTGAACCACGTCGGACCGCAGGATCCCCAGAGCCGACAGTGCCCCGGGATGCATCGGCACGAGGACCCTGGGAATCAGGAGTGCTCTTGCCAGTTCGCATGCATGCAGACCTCCCGATCCTCCGAAGGTGACGAGCGTGAACTCCCGGGTGTCGTAGCCTTTCTGCAGCGAGATCACACGCAGCGCCCGTTCCATCTGAGTGTTGACGATGCGGATCACACCTTCGGCAATCTCGGCCTGAGTCCAGTCGCGTTCGGTGTGGACCGCCAGCCGGTCGGCCAGTTGATCGAGTGCCGGCGGGATCTTCTCCGGATAGAGTTTGATGTCTCCGCCGAGGAAAAAGTCGGGATCGAGCCGCCCCAGAAAGACGTTGGCGTCGGTAACCGTCACCTCCTCGCCCGTCCCGTAGCAGATCGGGCCGGGCTCCGAGCCCGCGCTTCGAGGTCCGACCTTGAGCAGTCCGCCTTCATCGATCCAGGCAATCGAGCCTCCTCCCGCACCGACCGAGTGGATTCCGATAGTCTGGATCGAGACCGGATGATGATCGATCACGCACTCGTTCGTGGTCTCGACACGGCGATCACACAGACAGACATCGGTCGAAGTGCCTCCCATATCGAGGGTGATGATCCTGTCGAATCCAGCAGTCCGGGCGACCTCGAACGCGCCCACGACCCCGCCGGCCGGTCCTGAAAAGAGGGTTCGCACCGGCTCGCGCTCTGCCGCCTCGGAAGAGATCGACCCGCCGTTCGACTGCATGATCGTCAGCGCATTGCCCTGGACGACCTCGCTCGATCGCAGCCCCGACAGGTAGTGGGCCATGATCGGCTGTACGTAGGCATTGATGACGGTCGTGGAAGTTCGCTCGAACTCCCGGAATTCGGGCAGGATCTCGTGAGAGAGGGAGATGGGAACCTCGAATTCCGCCAGCGCCTCTCCGATCCGATGCTCGTTTTCCGGATTCTGATAGCTGTACAGGAGCACCACGGCAACCGCTTCCGGCTTGAGCTGTTGAACCTTGGTCCGAAGCCAGTCGAGACTCTTGCTTTCGAGAGGGACCCAGGGCGTACCGTCCCAGAGCGTCCGCTCTTTGATTCCGATCCGATAACGCTCGGGCACGAGAGGTTCGGGGCGAGAGCTCCCAAGCCGGTACAGTTCGGGACGATTCTGCCGACCGATCTCGAGAATGTCTTCGAAGCTCTGGTTGGTTACCAGGAGACAGCGGGCGCCCTTACGCTCCAGGAAAGCATTCGTCGCCACCGTTGAACCATGCTGGAGGGCGTAACCCTCTCGTCCCTCCGTCAATCGACGAAGTCCATCGAGCACGGCCTTCTCGGGCTCGGCCGGAGTCGAAGGGAGTTTGAAGACCGCCAACTGATCACCGTCGAGGACCACAAAATCCGTGAAGGTGCCGCCTGTGTCGATCCCAATCCTCAGCATAGCTCTCTCGTGTTCTCCCTTCGAGTGTTAGAATACGTGACAATAACATGAAGGGCCGCCTCAAATCACAGGTTGCGCGATGCGCGGGCGGACCAGCCTCAGTCCATCCCGGTTTGACGTTCCGAGCTCTTCTCCCATGAAACCAGGCAGCTCCCACCAAAGAATCCTGTGGATGTCCGGTCTGCTGGTCCTGCTCATCCTGACCTATCTGGTCAGCGTGATCTTCCTGAATCCTTCGTCGGTGGGGAACCAGAACTTCCTGCGCAATTTCAACCTCTGGGCGTTCGTCTGGGCGCTCATCTTCATCCTTGTTCTGGTGTTGGTCGTCCTCCTGGCTCGCTACGTCATCCGCGTGCTGTTCGAATATCAGTCGGGTTATCCAGGCTCTCGAATCAAGACGAAACTCATTTTGACGTTCGTCCTCTTTTCGCTCTTTCCCGCCCTGATCATGGCCTTTCTCGCTTTCGGGTTGATCAACCAGAATCTCACGACCTGGATCAGCGCGCCCTCCGAACAACTGTTGAAATCGTCGATAAGCATCTCCCAGAGTTATTACCGGGAGCTCGAACACAACTCGGTTGCCAGGGCCCGCGAGCTCGCCGACCGTTGGCGTCGCGGCAACCTGTCTGCCCGCACACTGCTGGCGGAGGCTCAGACAGCCGGCTATCAGGGACTGTTGCTTTGCGATTCCTCCGGATCGGTCATTTTGCGGGCCGGCTCGTTTCCCGAACACCCTCCCCTCGAAGAGAATCAGCGGCTACTCGAAGGGGGCACGCTGTATCGCCTGGAGCCCTCGGTCAATCTTTCTCCCGGCATGGTGGATCGGGTCTGGACCGGAGTGCCGGTGGAGGACACGGCCGGTGGGGTCTCCGGTTCGCTTCTTCTGTTCAAGGAGCTGCCGGGCAGCGTCGCATTCCAGCTCCAGAGTGTGGCCGAGGCGAACCAGGTCTACAAGGGACTCAAGGGAACGTTGGCCTCCCTTCGCCAGACCTACGTGCTGGTGCTGGCCATGACCACCCTGGCCGTCGTCTTCGGCTTCGTCTGGCTCGGCAACTACATAGCCCGGCGGCTGACCGTGCCCCTCGAGGCATTGGCGGAGGGTTCCCGGGAACTGGCTTCGGGGAATCTCGACTATCGGATCGGTGTTCGAGCCCCCGACGAGCTCGGCATTGTCGTCTCCTCCTTCAACCGCATGGCGGAGGAGCTCAAGGAAAACCGCCGCATGCTCGAGGCGACCAACGAGGAGCTGCGCAAAACAAACATTCACCTCGACGACCGTCGACGCTATATCGAGACGATTCTGCAGAACATTGCCACGGGTGTGATCACGATCGATCAGGACGAGACCGTGCGCACCGCCAACGAGTCCGCACTCAAGATGCTTCAGCGAACGGCTTCGGAGGTCCTCGGGCGACCGTTGAAGGAGCTTTCCGAAGGCCGGCTCAATACCGAGTTTCAGGGGATGAAGAAACGCGCCCTGCTCTATGGGACCTACCGCAAGCAGCTCACCCTCGAGCGGGCGTCGGGAGGACGGCTGTTCGTCGCCGCAACAATGACCACGAATCGGCTCGCCGACGAATTCGAGTACCTCGTGGTCCTCGACGATCTGACCGAACTCATCCGCGCCGAACGGTTTGCAGCCTGGCAGGAGGTCGCCCGGCGCCTTGCCCATGAGATCAAGAATCCGCTGACGCCCATCCAGCTCTCGACGGAGCGCATTCAGCGCCGATTCCAGAAGCTTGCACCGCTGCTTCGGACCACTCCGGAGACGACGGAGTTTCGGCGGGTGCTCGATGAGGGCGCGCACATCATCCAGACGGAGTCCCGGATCCTGAAGAACCTCCTTTCCGAGTTCTCGCGCTTCGCACGCCTCCCCATGTGCAAGCCGGAACAGATCGATCTCCACGGACTGATCGAAGAAACGCTCCGTCGCTTTGACGGCAGTCTCGAAGCGATTACCATCCGAAAACGCTACGACGCCCAGATCTCCTCGGTGACCGCCGACCCGGAGCAGCTGCAGCGCGTCCTGACCAACCTGCTCGACAATTCCCTGGATGCCCTCGTGGACGAGCCGGATCGTCTGATCGAGATCCGAACGCTTTTGAACGACGTCCGCCGCTCCGTTACCATCGAGCTTTCGGACAACGGCCCCGGTATTGCCGCGGAGGATTACGAACACTTGTTTCTTCCCTATTTCTCGACCAAGAGAAAGGGGACCGGCCTTGGTCTGGCAATCGTCCGCCAGATCGTGTCGGACCACAACGGGTTTATCCGGGCCGAGCCCAATCTGCCCAAAGGCACGCGGTTTATCGTCGAACTCCCGCTGGAATGGAAGGCTGAGCATGCGAGCCCGATTGCTGATCGTTGACGACGAGGAGAATGTCCGCGCGTCGATGGGGGGGATCCTGGAGGATGAAGGCTTCGCCGTCGACGGTGTCGAGAGCGGAGAGGAGTGCCTCGAATCGATCAACCGGTACTCCTACGATGCCATCTTCCTCGACGTCTGGCTACCCGGGAAGGACGGCCTTTCCGTGCTCGAGGAGATCAAGAGCAAGCATCCCGGGATCTACGTCATCATGATCTCCGGTCACGGTTCCATCGAGACAGCCGTTCGGGCAACCAAGCTCGGCGCTTTCGATTTCATCGAGAAACCGCTCTCGGTGGAGAAGATCATGCTCGTGCTCGAACACGCCCTCAATCAGCGCCACCTCGAGGCCGAGAACCGCAATCTTCGGGAGATCCTGCGTCGCGAGAATGTCATGATCGGCACTTCGGTTCCGATGATAGCCCTGCGGCAACAGATCCAGTTCGCGGCTCCAACCGAAGGGAGGGTCCTGATCTACGGCGAAAACGGGACAGGCAAGGAACTGGTCGCCCGACTCCTGCACCTGCAGAGCGACCGGCGGAATCAGCCCTTCATCGAGGTCAACTGCGCCGCCATTCCGGAAGAGCTCATCGAGAGCGAGTTGTTCGGCAACATCAGGGGAGCCTTTACCGGCGCTTCGGAGACCCGCAAAGGGAAGTTCGAGCTTGCCGACCAGGGCACCCTCTTTCTGGACGAAGTGGGAGACATGAGTCTCAAGACCCAGGCCAAGGTGCTGCGGGTGCTGGAGGAACAGCGGTTCTCTCCGGTCGGCAGCAACGAGATCATCGAGGTCGACGTGCGGGTCATTGCCGCAACCAACCAGAATCTCGAACAGAGGATCGAAGTGGGCACCTTCCGGGAAGACCTCTTCTTCCGTCTCAACGTGATCCCCTTCGAGGTCCCTCCCTTGCGGCAGCGAAGCGAGGACATCCCCCTGTTGGCCGAGCACTTCATGGAACTGTTCTGCAGCCGATACGGCCGAAAAAAGAAGGAGTTCACACCCGAGGCGATGGATGTGCTACGCCGCTACTATTGGCCAGGGAACGTTCGAGAACTCAAAAACACGGTGGAACGGCTGGCCATCATGCTGCCCCGGGAGGAAATTCGCCTTCTCGATCTGCCTTCGTCGATCCTGAAGTCCGGACCGGAGGCACCCGAAGATGATCGCTCGACCTGGCAGCGTGCCCGGGACGAGTGGGAGCGCGAATTCCTGCTGAAGAATCTGCAGGAGAACGAGGGCAATATCTCGAGAACTGCGGCCGCCATCGGGATGGAGCGCAGTCATCTGCATCGCAAGCTCAAAGGCCTCAATCTCAAGTAGTCAGCCCGCCGCTGATAGGCTGGAGTCCGATGGACGAGTTGGTGCGTACCTTTCTCGAACACCTCCGCTTCTCCAGGAACTACTCGTTGAACACCATCCGGAGTTACGGGAGGGATCTGGACGAGTTTCTGACCCACCTCGGGACCGATCCCTCCGAGATTCGACCCACGGACATCGACCATATTACGATCCGTGACTTTCTCGGCAGCCTGCACGAGAAGGGTAACAGCCGGAGTTCCATGGCCAGAAAGCTGGCAGCCGTCCGCTCCTTCTTTCGCTTTCTGCACCGGGAGGGGCGCATCGCGCAGAATCCGGCCCGACTGGTCCGAACTCCGAAACAGGCCAGGCTCAATCCGCGCGTGCTGTCCGAGGCCGAGGTCGAGACGATCCTCGACCTGCCCGATGATTCGACCGATCTCGGGGCCCGCGACCAGGCCATCCTCGAACTCCTCTATGCAGCAGGCCTGCGCGTGGGTGAACTGGTCACGATCAACCTGGGTGATTGTTCGCTGAAGGAGCGGCTCGTCAAGATCAAGGGAAAGGGACGCAAGGAGCGGATCGTTCCTTTCGGGCACCGGGCCCGACAGTCGCTCGAGACCTATCTCACGGCTCGGAGCCGCATCCTGAAGCGGGCCCGGACCGTGCGGGAGCCGGAGGCCATGTTTCTGAACGCCCGGGGCAACCGGCTCACTTCCCGCTCCATTCAGCGCTTCCTGGAGAACTACATCCGGAAAAGTGCCCTGTTGCTCCAGGTCCATCCTCACTTGTTTCGACACTCCTTTGCCACCCATCTTCTCAACCGCGGCGCCGACCTGCGCACGATCCAGGAACTACTCGGACACGAGAGCCTCTCCACGACGCAGAAGTACACGCATCTGGCCGTCGAGGAACTGCTTCGTACCTACCGCAAGGCCCATCCGCGGGCCGGAGAATCGGGTTCCGCTGCCAAGGGGTAGGCGGGGCGAAGCCCGGCTAGCCGAAACAACTCGCCTGGCTGGACTTCGGGCATCATATCTGCTACATTGTCGGCTTCCAGGAGCCAGAAGACAGGAGCAATTGCAGATAGAGATGCTGACCAAAGATAGAAAGACTGAGATCGTAGGCGAGTTTCGACAGCACGATACGGACACGGGGTCCCCCGAGGTCCAGGTCGCGCTTCTCAGCGAACGCATTCGCGAGTTGACGGAACATTTCAAGACCCACAAGAAGGACTACCATTCTCGTCGCGGCCTGTTGAAGCTCGTTGGACAGCGCAGACGTCTGCTCGACTACTTGAAGAAGCGGAATTTCAGCCGCTACAAAGAACTGATCGAGCGCCTGGGAATCCGCAAGTAGCTGTTCCCGGGCTTGATTCTGCTCGCGACGGCCGCGTCTCCTGTCAGGATGCGCGCCGATTAACCGAGAATCGTCCTTGGAAGTGGGTAACTGTCTGAATTCCTTCCTTTCAATTGACAGTGGGAATCTAGCCGACCCTCCTGCAATCCTGATCTTTGTCCAATTGGGCGAGGCGACACCGGGCTCGGGCGTCGCCTCGCCCAATTGGACAAACTTTGCCGTTACAAAGGCTAATGCCAGATTCGCTGGCCCAATCGGAGGAAATATCCAATGGTTCAGAAACTGAGTGTCATGATTGGCGAGCGCGAGCTCACCATCGAAACCGGGAGATTGGCGAAGCAGGCTCACGGGTCTGCTTTCGTTCAGTGCGGGGAAACCGTCGTACTCGTCACGGCATGTGGCGAGCGGGAGCCCAAGCCCGAACTCGACTTCCTACCCCTGACCTGTGACTATCGCGAATATACCTATGCCGCCGGCAAGATCCCAGGCGGTTTCTTCAAGCGGGAGGGCCGTCCCACGGAGCGGGAGATTCTGGTCAGTCGACAGATCGATCGACCGATTCGACCGCTCTTTCCGGATAACTATCACAACGAAACCCAGATCATCGCCGTCGTCCTGTCGGCAGAGCCCGACATCAACCCGGACGTACTGGCAATCAACGGCGCATCGGCAGCCTTGTACAGTTCCGAAATCCCATTCCAGAATCCTATCGGGGCTGTGCGTGTCGGCTTGGTCGACGACCAGCTGGTCCTGAACCCCTCGGTCGACGAGATGGACAACAGCCGTCTCGATCTCGTGGTCGTCGGCACCCGCGACGCCATCGTCATGGTGGAAGCCGGTGCCAATGAAGTGTCCGAAGAGAGGCTGCTCGAGGCCCTGGAACTGGCCCATGAGTCGATCAAAGTCATCGTCGCTGCCATCACCGAGTGGGGTGACAAGCTGAACCGCACCAAGTGGCCGGTTCCGGAGCCTCCCTCCGACCCGCAAGTGGAACAACTGGTCCTGGACAAGGCAACGTCCGGTATCGAGGAAGCTCTGGCCATCAGGGAGAAAATCGCCAGCAACGAAGCGATGAAAGGGCATCGCGAGGCCATTCTGGCGCTGTTTCCCGAAGAGGAAGCGGAGAAACGCGCCATTGCCGGGCGCACCTTCGACCGACTCATGGAGAAGCTGTTCCGGGCCAAATTGCTCAACGATGGGATTCGTCCGGATTTGCGCCAGTTCAACGAAATCCGCCCCATCAGTTCGGAAGTCGGATTCCTGCCGCGAACACATGGTTCGGCTCTTTTTACCCGGGGTGAGACGCAGGCCCTCGTGACGGTGACATTGGGGACCGGCCAAGACGTTCAGCGGCTCGACGATCTGACCGGTGAATCTTCCAAGCGGTTCATGTTGCACTACAACTTCCCTCCCTTCAGCGTCGGAGAAGTTCGCTTTCTGCGGGGTCCGGGAAGACGGGAGATCGGCCACGGTGCTCTGGCGGAGCGGGCGATTTTCCCGGTTCTCCCGTCGGAAGAGGAGTTCCCCTACACCGTCCGCGTCGTCTCGGACATCCTCGAGTCGAACGGATCCTCGTCCATGGCGTCGGTCTGCGGCGGGATCCTGGCGCTCGAAGACGCGGGTGTCCAGATTCGGCAGCCGGTCGCCGGCATCGCCATGGGTCTGGTCAAGGAAGAGGACAAATACGTCGTGCTTTCGGACATCGCGGGATTCGAGGATCACTACGGAGACATGGACTTCAAGGTCGCCGGGACCGAAAACGGTATCACTGCGCTGCAGATGGACATCAAGATCGTCGGCGTTACCCGGGAGATCATGGCCCAAGCCCTCGAGCAGGCCCGGGAGGGGCGTCTGTTCATCCTCGGCAAGATGTCCGAGACGCTGTCGACATCTCGCGAATCCATCTCCAAGTACGCTCCTCAGATCTACACCATCAACATTCCGACCGACAAGATCGGTGCGGTCATCGGTCCCGGCGGGAAGATGATCCGCAGTATCGTCGAGGAGACGGGCACGAAAATCGACATCGAGGACGACGGGAGAGTGCGCATTGCAGCGACCGACCTGGACTCGGCGCAGAAGGCGATTGCTCGAATCGAGGAGCTCACGGCGACCGCCCAGATCGGGAAGACCTACCTCGGCAAGGTCGTCAAAGTCGTCGATTTCGGAGCATTTGTGGAAATCCTCCCCGGTACCGAAGGACTCCTGCACATCTCCGAGATCGCCGATCGCAGGATCCGCGATATTCGTCAGGAGGTGCATCCGGGCGACAAGGTCCTCGTCAAAGTGCTCGAGATCGATAACAACAACAAGATCCGTCTGAGCCGAAGAGCCGTGCTCGAGGAACAGCGTCAAAGCAACCCCGACCTGGCTGAGCCGGCCGACGACTCGGAAGGTTTTGCGCTGGCCGAAGGGGAAGAGCGGGCGGAGAGGACCGGGGAATCCGACCGGTCGAGGTCCGACCGGTCAGGTCGATCCGGACGTCCCCACAACCGAGGACGTGATCGACGCTCATGATTCCCGACCATCTGAGACGGGCGCTCACCGAGTTCAGAGAGGGCAGGCTGTCGACCGAGGAGATCGAACGCCTGCTCGAGCACCTTCCCTATGAAGACCTCGGATTTGCCAAAGTCGATCACCATCGCGCCCTCCGGCATGGTTTCGCCGAGGTTGTGTTCGGGAAGGGCAAGACGGTCGAGCAGATTCTCTCGATTGCCGATTCGATCCTGGCAAAACATCCGAATCTACTCATCACTCACGCGCCCGAGGGCGTCTTCGACGCCCTGTCGTCCCGTTTTCCTGAGACCGAGTCCCATCCCCTCTCGCGCGTGGTTGCGGTGGTCCGGGACAAACAGCCGGTCGGAAGGGGGACGATCGGGGTCGTCGCGGCCGGGACCGCCGACATTCCGGTCGCGGAAGAGGCCGCCGTCACCGCCCGGGTGATGGGAAACGAAGTTACGACCTGGCACGATGTCGGCGTGGCAGGCATTCACCGCGTGCTGCGCCAGGTCGAGGCCCTCCGGTCCTGCAACGTCTTGATTTCGGTGGCCGGCATGGAGGGTGCGCTTCCCAGCGTGGTCGGGGGCCTGGTCGAGGTTCCGGTGATCGCAGTACCAACCAGCGTGGGCTACGGTGCTTCGTTCGGGGGCCTGGCGGCCCTGCTGGGAATGCTCAACAGCTGTTCGTCGAATGTGACGGTCGTCAATATCGACAACGGCTTCGGGGCCGGTTATGTGGCCAGTCTGATCAACCGCCGCCGTTGTGCGGAGTGAGTGATGCACGGTGTGCCGAAATGGATGCCGAAACCCTCGAGCTGCTCGAGTTCCATCAAGTCCTGGAGATGATTGCCGCTCCTGCCCGGACGCCGCAAGGGCGAGCGGCCGTTCTGAGCATTCGACCCTGCTCCGATCTCTCCCGCATCCGACAGTTCCAGGTCGAGGTCGAGGAAGCCGACCGCTTTCGAAATGCCGGAGGAGGACTGCCCTTCGATCTGCCGGATCCCGCGGCGGCTCTCGTCCTTCTCGAGGACCCCGGCGCCAATCTCGGTCCGGAGGAGTTCCTGATCCTCCGGGACTATCTGAGTTTCGCTTCGGCGGCCCGGGAATTGCTGGATCCTGACGAATACCCGGCCCTGAACAAGCTCCTCGGCGAACGGCCGTTTCCCGTCGCGCTCCTCCAACAGATCGACAACACCTTCGATGAGCGGGGCCGCATCAAGGGATCCGCCCACCCGGAACTGGCCAAAGCGAGACGCCGCCAGGACGAGTTCCGCCAACAGGCCCAAGAGCATCTGAATCGCTTCCTCAAGGGCGGCCGTGCAAAGTTCCTGATCGACGACCCGTTCGTGACCCAGCGCGCCAACCGCTACGTCATCCCAGTTCGCGTCGAGCACCAGAAGGCAGTCCCGGGCATCGTGCACGGAGCCAGTTCCTCGGGTGCCACCGTCTTCATGGAACCCTTCTCCGTCGTCGAGCTGAACAATCAAGTGATCTACTACGCGGGAAAGGAGACAGAGATCGTTCAGGGGCTGCTACAGGCTCTTTCGAACGAAGCGCGCCGCCAGGCCGACGCGCTGATCGCGATCGTCGCAGCCACGGGTGAACTGGAATGCCGCTCAGTCTGCACTCTGTTTGCCGAAGCACTTTCCTGCTGCAGTGCGAGGGTCGACCCTGCCGAGACATTGTCCCTCGTACAGGCCCGCCATCCGCTCCTGATTCAGGCGCTCGGTGACTCCCGGGTCGTCCCGATCGATGTGGACCTCTCGCCGGAAGAGGCCGTTCTGGTCATCAGCGGCCCCAACACCGGCGGAAAGACAGCATCGCTGAAGACGGTTGGGCTCATTTGCCTGCTGGCTCACTGTGGACTTCCCGTGCCGGCCCGCGAAGCCGGTATCCCCCTGCTCGACGGCATCCACGCCGATATCGGAGATCACCAGTCGATCACACAGCAACTCAGCTCCTTCTCGTCCCACATCGCGCGGCTCCGGGGACTGATCCGGATTGGCAGCCCGCGCAGTCTCCTTTTACTGGACGAGATCGGTCGAGGGACAGATCCGACCTACGGATCGGCTCTGGCCATTGCAGTCCTCGAGCATTTCAGACAGCTCGGAGACCTGGTTTTAGCGACAACCCATCACCGGGCCGTGAAGTCCTGGGCGGCTTTGGCTCCGGGGGTCCGGAACGCGAGCGTCGGACTCGACCCGGTCAGCCTGAAGCCGACCTTCCTGCTCGAGTTTGGGGTGGCCGGCGGTTCCAGTGGGCTGGAGATCGCTTCCCAGCTGGGCCTTCCCGCCGACATCATCGAGCACGCCCGGTCGCTTCTCGACGACCGTGAATCACTCGTGGAAGGTTATCTCGGCGAGTTGAGGGACCACATCTCCCGACTTCAGCAGCGGGAGACCGATCTCGATCGTCGCCTCCGGGAAATCGATGCGGCCGAACGGGCGCGGCGCGAGGAATTCGCCCTCCAGCGCCGGCACAACGAAAAGGAAGCGGAGAAGATGCTGGAACGGCTCTCGAAAGAGTTTCGGGAGGAAGGCCGACGCTTCGTCAAGCGCATCGAGGATCAGGAAACGGCACGGGAGATCCGGAAGCGCACTCAGATCCGGGAAGCCGCCCTCAAGGAATCCTTCCGCAGAAAAGTCCGTTCCGCCCAGACGGGCGAAGCGGTCGCGGATACGAACAGGAAGTCGGTCCTGAACGTCGGCGATCTGGTCTACCATCCGGTCTTTCGCGCCCGGGGGCGTATCGTGACTCTCGATGGAGGTTCGGCGACGCTCGACGTCGAGGGCAAGACCCTGACGACTCGGGCGGCTGACCTGAAAAAGATCGAAAAGCAGGAGGTCGTCGAGCGCCCCACTCCTCGGGTGACCATTCAGGTCATTCGCGACTCCGATCCCGAGCTGAATCTGATCGGAAAGACGATCGAGGAAGCTGAATTCGAACTCGACAAGTTCCTGGACCGCGCCTTCGTTTCGCGACTTTCCGAGGTGACGATCATCCACGGTTTTGGGACCGGCAAACTGAAAGGTTTCGTTTCCCGGTTCCTCAGCACGCATCCCCAGGTGGAATCCTCCCGGGTCGAGGGCGGAGTGACCCGGGCCCAACTCAAGACCTGATCGCGCATGAAGTTCGATACGACTTTCATCGACCGCATTCGCCTGAGCGTCAACATCGTTGAGCTGGTAGGCGGCTACGTGCGCCTCCGGAAGCAGGGCCAGAATCACACGGCACTCTGTCCGTTCCACCAAGAGAAGACACCTTCCTTCTCGGTCAGCGAGAGCCGACAGATCTTCAAGTGCTTTGGCTGTGGCGTGGGCGGGGACGCCTTTGCCTTCGTGCAGCAAATCGAACATCTAACCTTTCCCGAAGCGGTGGCCTTTCTGGCGGAACGATCGGGGATCCCGCTTCCGTCGACGGGTGGTACTTCCACTGGCGAGAATGCCGAGCGTTCCCGCCTGCTCGAAATCATGGGGGAGGCCGACCAGTTCTTCCGCAACCAACTCCCACGCAGCGACGAGGCCCACGCGTATCTCGACGGCAGGAAGATCGGGTCGGACACCATCGAGCGCTTCGGAATCGGATTTGCTCCGCCCGGCAGCCGCCTTCGGGATGAGCTGCAGGGTCGTGGCTATTCACTTGCGGAGCTCGAAAAGTGCGGCCTGGTGGCTCGGGGTGAGACCGGCTCGGCCTATGACAAGTTCCGGAATCGCATCATCTTTCCGATCCAGAACCTGAGCGGCCAAACAATCGCATTTGGCGGCCGCATCCTGGGAGACGGCCATCCGAAGTACCTGAATTCCCCCGAGACACCGCTCTATTCCAAGAGTCGCAATCTTTATGGACTGTTCACTGGGCGGGAGGCGATTCGGCAGGCCGGGTTTGCGATCCTCGTCGAGGGGTACTTCGACTGCATCGTCCCCTTTCAGCAGGGAATCCCCAATATCGTGGCTTCTCTGGGGACCAGCCTCACCGAAGGGCAGGTGCACCTCCTGGGTCGTTACACTCGCAAGGTGATCGTAAACTTCGATCCCGATTCTGCGGGCGTCACGGCGGCGCTTCGGTCGATCGACCTGTTTCTGGCCCAGGGCTTTCAGGTCAACGTCCTGCGTCTCCCGCAGGGAGATGATCCCGATTCCTTCATCCTGAACAACGGCGTCGAACGGTATCGGGATGCCCTTCGGAGCTCGGCCTCGTTCGTCGATTTTCTGCTCGAGCACTTCACGAGCCAACAGAAGGACCCACGGAGCCCCAAGGGGAAACAGGAGATCGTCGACCTGGTTTTGCCTTACATCTCGCGACTGCCCAATCCTATCGAGCGCGCCGAATATATCTCGAAGATCAGCTCGCGACTGAGGGTCGATGAGCAGATCGTGATGGCCGAACTCCGAAAACAGGCTCGGTCGTTCCGGCGTCGCGAACGTACTTCAGCGGATCCTTCCGGGACGACGGGTAGGTCTTCCCTGGCCGAACCAACCCCGGCCGAACGCAACCTGATCGCGGCGCTCATCAGCGATGAGCACCGGGAACGGGCTCTGCAGCTTCTCGAGGAAGAGCTCTATCGAGACCTGGTCTGCGAGCGAATATTCGACCAAATCGTCCAGCTTAAGAATCAAAGCCCCGATTTCTGCATCTTTAACCTTCGTGGGGTCCTGCAAGATGACGACCTCGACTTGTTCGACCGAATTTCGCTACAATCCGCAGAGGTCGTTCTGTCTGACGAGATCATAATGAACAGCGTGGAGGCGCTCCAGGACCTTCAGTGCAACCGCATCAGCCGCCAAGTCCAGGAGGAGATCGCTCGCGAAGAGCGCGTTGGAGTCCCCTCTCCCCGCCTCGAGGAACTGCTGCGCAAGAAAGAGGAAATCCAGCGTCGTCGTAGGCGCTAGCGGAGTCCCGGGCAACTGACCACTGAACCTGTGCCGTCCGTTTGGGCGTCACGAATTCTGTATAATCAAAGGTCTGCGTGATGGATCGAGATAACGAAGAATTGCTTACTGAAATCGAAGACAAGTATGACGGCGTGAAGGAACTCTTGTCCGCCGGCAAAGAGAAGGGGTACCTCTTGTATGACGAGGTGAACGACC
This sequence comes from uncultured Acidobacteriota bacterium, assembly GCA_963823995.1. Classification (GTDB taxonomy): domain Bacteria; phylum Acidobacteriota; class UBA6911; order RPQK01; family JAPXNP01; genus JARRKC01. Next base: position 383,526 of record CAWGNQ010000004.1, on the reverse strand, counting down.
TGTTGCCGGACGACATCCAGTCTTCCGAAGATCTGGACAACATCTTCTACTTGTTCGGGGACGCCGGAATCGAACTCATCGACTCCGAGGACGAGTTCGCCGTCATCAAGAAGCGGACCCAGACCAGGAACGCTCCGGAAGAGGAGGAGACCGAGGAGACGGAATCCGTCCCCGAGGATCTCGAGAAGACAAACGATCCGGTGCGGATGTACCTGCGGGAAATGGGTACGGTTCCGTTGCTGACCCGCGAAGGTGAGGTGGAGATCGCCAAGCGGATCGAGCGAGGAAAGAAGACAGTTCTCAAGGCTATCTCCCGATCTCCTGTGGTGGTTGCCGAAATTCGACAGTACCTCGAGTCGCTGAAGAATCCCGAGTTCAACCTCAAGAACTTCGTCAACTTTTCCGAAGAAGAGGTCACTGAGAAGGTCATTGAACGCCGCCGCAAAGATCTCATCACCCAGATCAACAAGATCGCGGAGCTCGAGGACGAATCGAACAAGCTCCGGGAGCAGCTGAAGCACGTTCGAAAGGGTACTTCCGAGCACAAGGCCGTGCTCAGTAAGCTGGCTCGATACAGGATCCCCACGGCTCGTCTGGTTCGTGATCTGGATCTGACTCTCGAGATGCACGAGCACCTCGTCGGGAAGATCAAGAGCGTCGTGGAACGAGTCCTGTCCCTGGAGCGGGAGGGGAGGCGGCTGAAGAAACTCCAGGAATCGCCCCTCAAGCTGGAGGAAGCCAAGAAGATCAAACTGCGCATCCGGGAGATCGAGAAGGAACTCAAAGAGATCGAGGACTCTGCGCTTGCTCCACCGGCGGAATTGAAGCGCACGCTGGCGACCATCAAGCAGGGCGAGCTCGAGGCGGACATTGCCAAGAAGGAGCTCGTGGAAGCGAATCTGCGCCTGGTGGTTTCGATCGCCAAGAAATACACGAATCGCGGACTGCAGTTCCTGGATTTGATCCAGGAAGGCAATATCGGTCTCATGAAGGCCGTCGACAAGTTCGAGTATCGACGAGGATACAAGTTTTCGACCTATGCCACCTGGTGGATCCGCCAGGCCATCACGCGTGCCATTGCCGATCAGGCCCGGACCATTCGAATCCCGGTCCATATGATCGAGACGATCAACAAGCTGATCCGCACCTCACGCTCTCTGGTTCAGGAGCTCGGGCGGGAACCGACTGCCGAAGAAATCGGCACGAAGATGGACATGCCGGCCAGCAAGGTTCGCAAGATCCTCAAGATCGCGCAGGAACCGATCTCGCTGGAGACACCCATCGGCGAAGAGGAAGACAGCCATCTCGGAGACTTCATCGAAGACCGCGGCGTCGTGTCACCCTCCGAATCGGTCATCAACCTGAATCTGAAGGAGCAGACTGCGGCGGTGCTGCAGAGCTTGACTCCCCGCGAGGAACAGGTTATTAGGATGCGGTTCGGTATCGGAGACGGAAGCGAGCACACCCTCGAAGAAGTCGGACAGCGGTTCTCGGTCACGCGGGAACGGATCCGGCAGATCGAGGCCAAGGCGTTGCGGAAGTTGCGGCATCCGTCGCGAAGCCGCAAACTCAAGGCATTTCTCGAAGCGAACGGCAAAGAAGGCGGTCCGCTGTGAGACGACCAAGGGGGTGAGCAATCGCCCCCTTTTTTTGTGTGTGTCAGGGCCCATAGCTCAGTCGGTTAGAGCATCTGACTCATAATCAGACGGTCGTAGGTTCGAGTCCTACTGGGCCCACCACTTGTTTGCCCGTCAGGGCCAGGTGGAAAGGGAACAGGGATGGATCGGGTAAACGGATGGAAGATGCTGGAATTGGAAACAGGGAGCTATTGAGAAGGCTGGTGCGGATGCAGGAGGTCAACCTTGCGATTGGACACCTGCACGCGGAAGTCGACGGTGTCCCTCAACGATTGATGGATCTGGAAACGCGGCTGCAATCGGATGAGCGGTCGGTCGACTCGGCGCAGGAATCCATCGAAGAGGTGGCCAAACGCCGCCGCGAACTGGAACGGGATGTCGAGGGACTTCGAGCCAGACTCTCCAAGTATCGGGATCAGTTGATGCAGGTGAAGACGAACACCGAGTATCAGGCGATGCTGCATGAAATCGGCTTCGTCGAAAGTCAGATCCGCGGGAAGGAAGACGAGATTCTGGAATGCATGGTCGAAGCCGACGATCTGGAAGAGAGTCTGGAGGGCGCACGCCGGGACTTCAAACAGAAGCAGGAGGAGATGGCTTCGCAGAAGAAGGAGATCGAAGCCTTCATCGATGAGTCTCGGGAACGACTCTCCGGCCTCGAGGAGGAGCTGAGGGCGATCGAGTCGGAGTTGCCCCGCGAGTTCCTGGAGCGGTATCAGCGGATCGCCCTCGCCCGCGGAGGGGTTGCTGTGGCTCCGGTCGTCGATCATTCCTGCGAGGCCTGTCACGTTCGGATCCGGCCCCAGGTCCTGGCCGATATCCGAGCGGGTCGCGAAATCATCCTGTGCGAGAACTGTAGTCGGATCCTCTACTATTCAGCTTCGGCCTGACTGATGCTGCGTAATTTTTCGCGTCAGCTCTATCTGGCGATCGCTGACTTCGAATTCTACAAGCGGGTCTTCCAGCAGCCCCTTCGGCAGACCCTGGTTTTCCTTCTGTACGTGGCCGGCCTGGTGGCCATCGTCCTGACACTGATCGATGCCTGGTGGCTGTTTCCCATCGTGGACGATTTCGTCGCATGGGGAAAGACAAACCTGCCGGAATTCGAGGTCAGTCAGGGCACACTGACCCTTGGATCAAACCAACCCATCGTCGAGCATTTCGAGCGACCAGACGGTTCAACCTGGACATTCATTTTCGATACGAGCGGAACCTACACCGAACCGCTCTCCCTCGAGGAGCCGGCCCTCCTGTTCGCTCGCCACGATCTCACCCTCCGTTTCGAGGAGCGTTCCCAGAGCTATTCCTGGGATGACTTCGGGAGTTTCAAGTTCGAGCCCTCCGAACTCGGTTCGTATTCCTCTCTGCTCAAGTGGAGCTACTTCCCGCTGGCTTATTCGTTCCTGCTCGTCTTCACGCTTCTGGCCAAGCCGCTGACTGCGCTCGTACTGAGCCCGCTGGCCTACTCGGTGGGCCTGTCCTACGGGATCCGTCTTCAGTTTTTGAACTGCTTCACGATCGCACTCTACAGCCTGGTCCCAGCCATTACGATCGACCTTGCTGTTAGAATGACAGGGATGGAGATCGGCTATTTCGATCTGATTTATCTCGCGGCCGCTGCGGTCTATACGTTCTTCGCAACGCAGCGCTGCGTCGTGGCTCACTAAGGTCTTCCTATGCTTAAATCGAACCGCATGCTCTCACTCGTCCTGGTCGCCCTCTGTGGAGGACTGGGATTCACCCTGCTCCACGCGCAGGAGTCGGAGGATCAGCCGGCCTTCCGTGCAACGGTCGAAATGGTCAATATCCTCTGCACGGTCCAGAACCATGGGCGCTACGTGGACGATCTCACCAGGGATGATTTCGAGATCTATGAAGACGGCGTCAAGCAGGACATCCGCTATTTCTCACGGGAGACCGGAGAAGATGCCCAGCCCCTGAACGTCATGATGCTCGTCGACACGAGCGGCAGCGTCAAAGACAAACTCTACTTCGAGAAGCAGGCAGCCATGGCCTTCCTCGAGGAGACCCTGCGGAAGAACAAGGACATGGCGGCGATCCTCCAGTTCGACAGCGAGATCATGCTGGATCAGGACTTCACGTTCGATCTCCCGCTCCTGGATGCCGCTCTCAAGGATATTCGCGCCGGAGGGGCGACCAAACTCTACGACGCCATCTGGCTCGCAGTGGATGAGCTGCTCGGCGAGCAGGTCGGCCGTCGGGTCATCGTCGTGCTCAGCGACGGGGATGATACTCACTCACAGAAAACCGACGACGACGCCATCAAGATCGCCCAGGATTACGACGTCGTCATCTACGGAATCGGCGTCAAGGGAGGTCGATTCAATTCGAATTTCGGGAAGCTGAAACAGTTCGCACGCGAGACCGGAGGACTTTTCTTCAACTCCAAGGCGAGTCTCGACGAACTTCGAAGCGCCTTCGCCAGAATCAACGCGGCCGTCAAGAACCAGTACAGTATCGCCTACGTCCCAAAGAATCCTGCTCGGGACGGATCTTTTCGAGAGATTACCGTCAAGCTCCGGCAATCCGGCTTGAAGGTAAGTCACCGAAAAGGTTATTATGCGCCCAAGTCTGACAATGGCTCGTGACAAGGAAGCCCCTCTCGAAGAACTCTTGCCGATTGAGCTCAGGTTGCTCATTCTCGAATCTGAGCTGGAGCGCCTGGAATCGGATGCGCGCTGGGTCGAGCAGCGCAGGCGGGAAGTCCTGGACGAAATAGAGGCCTGCAACACGCTGCTTGACAAGAAGCGCCGCCAGAACGTCCTGCGCCGCGTGAAATAGGTCGACGGCAACTCGCCGTGCCCAAACTGATCCGATCCACTCCCCGTCTCTCAGAGACCTCGTTCCCGACTCCCGTCCCCGCTGTCCCGGCGCACCGAAGGAGACAAGCAGGATGCATATCCCACTCGTTTTCCCGTTCTCCCGCTCTCCCGTTCCGGCTGTCCCGGCGAACTGAAGGAGACAAGCAGGATGCATATCCCACTCGTTCTCCTGTTCTCCCTCAACACATCACACAACCGATAGCCACAGCCAGAGACAGGCTCATTCCCACTCACCCCGGTTCCGAAATCCGGAACCGCTATTCCGTTTTCCCAGCCAGCTTCCCCAGCACGTGCGTCTTGACCCAGGCCGGATCCCACCACTCGATCGGATTGACTTGAACCCCTTGCAGGATCATCGAGAAATGCAGATGGTCTCCGCCCGCCAGCCCGGTCTGGCCCGTAATGCCCAGCGTCTGACCTCGCACGACGGTCTGATCGGCTTGCACGGCCAGTGAGCTGAGATGCCCATAGAGGGAGAAGAGACCAAAGCCGTGATCGATGATCACGGCATTGCCGTAGATACCCAGGTTGTCGGCATAAACGACCTTGCCCGCGTTGGAGGCTTCCACTTGACTGTGCGCCAGTGAAGCGAGATCGAAACCGAGATGCACCTGTTCGTCACATTTCTTTCCCGCGTAGAGATAAGTGCGGTGATCGGCAAAAATCGACTCCACCTTCGAATTGCTCAACTGCAGGAAGGGATCACTCCAGTAGAGGTGTGGGCTGAGCTGGCGGGTCAACTGGCTGATCTGCTCGTTGTTGATGCGCCGCAGGTCGCGGTTGATCACCAGAAACGTGTCGAGTGGAGTGTTCCCCCGCTCGACCTTGTCGGTATGCGAGAGAATCTCCGGCGCCACGGAGTTGATGAACTGGTCACTGATGTCGATGCTCCTGCTGCGGAACTTCTGCGCAAAGGTCTTGCACGAAAAGTGGGTCTCAGTTCGGTTTCCTGCAGGGTCCTCCGCCCAGAGGAGGATCGGCGAGTCGGGGGACTGATCGTAGGCCAATGCGAAGAGGCACAGAAATGTTCCGGCCGGCTGGCCTGGTACCGGGTAACCGACGAACTCCCGATTCCCCACGCGAACCCCCGATCGACAGTCCGCCTCGGTCACCCGGTACAGGACCGCCTCCGAACCTCCTTGTCGCAGATAATGTTGCGTGGACAGGGCTTCCACGCGAGGGGGGCGGGAATCGAATCGCATCTTGAATTCGGCCTGGGCCGATCGGTTGAAGAGCCATAGGTTGGGCTGGTCTTCGAGGAACACCGTGATCGTGAAGGGTCCGTCCTGGAGCCCCTTCTCCGACCAGGGTCCCAGCTGAATCGTGCGCTCCTGCGTAGACGACTCCCACGGATAGCGCGCCAACGGGTAATCTTCCGTCGCCAGCGTCTCGACCTTTTCTCCCTGAGTCATTTGCACCCGGATGTTTCGCAGGCCTCGACCGGTATCGCTGCATTCGATTTGCAGCGTCGTCTTCTGCCCCACGACGCTATTCCCGACAAGTTGCGCCTCCGGGGGAGTCGAGTCCCAGTACCAAATGGAAACGGAAAGCGTACCCAGCAGGAGGATCAACAGGACGATCAACAGGAATTTCTTCATCGCCTCTATGGTACGAGGTTGGGCGGGGCTCGATCAAAGAGGCTTCCCGACGAGTTGGAATACCGGCCGTTCGATTCTGGGGGGAGAATCGGGACGACCAAAGTTCAGCAGTATCTGACCCGACTCCGGCATCCACGTCTCCGTGCCGCAAGCCGCAAAAATGACGTCGTATTCCGTCCAGATTCGAACCGAACTGAGTGGACGGTCCTGCGGCATCTGCCGACGCAGCCGCAACATGGTCCGGCGGATGCGCCCTCGGCGGATGCCTCGTTCGACCAGGTTCTTGCTGACGCGCAGGAGGACGATGTCCTGGAAGCTGAACCGGAATGCTCCGCGACGGTCTCTCCACGGACACAGCAACCCGGCGCGCACCATCCGTCGGATCCTTTGAGGCGGCAGAGCCACTATTCTGGCTACGTCCTGCGTTCCGTAGACGCCGGACGGTTCCTGTCGCTGATCATTGTCACGCTGCGTCATGCCTGGATTTCGCCTCCCGGTCGGCGGACCGAGACGCAAGCATACCAGCCCAAACCGACGGGAAGCGGTCGGTTGGAGGAATGGCCTGCCAGAGGCTATAGTGGTGACACCACAGGAAATGCCGGCGGGGCTCCAGGAAGCTCCCATCGCGTGCAGGACTCAATCGCCGCACTGCGAGGTTGTCTGCCGGCCGAAAAGCAGGAGGAGCAAGCTATGGAATTGAAACCGGTCCGGTGGGGTGTCATAGGGGTCGCAAAGATTGCCGTGGAGAAGGTCATCCCGGCCATGCAGAGCAGTCAGTGGTCGACGATCGCCGCCATCGCCTCTCGCGATCTCGAAAGAGCCCGCGACGCCGCATTGCAGCTGCAAATCCCTCGTGCCTACGGCTCGTATGAAGATCTTCTGGACGATCCCGATATCGAAGCCGTCTACAATCCCCTGCCGAATCACCTTCACGTGCCCTACACGATCCAGGCGGCCCGGGCCGGCAAACACGTCTTGTGCGAAAAACCCCTGGGCATGAATCTCCTGGAAGCCCGGGACCTGCTTCGAGTCAGCCAGGAAACGGGCGTCAAGATCGGGGAAGCCTTCATGGTCCGCACGCATCCACAGTGGCTTCGAGCGAAGGAGTTCGTCGAATCGGAAGCGATCGGAACGCTGCGTGCAGTCCAGGGGACGTTCTCGTTTCATAACGTCGAACCGGAGAATATCCGCAACATCGCAGAGTACGGAGGTGGAGGGCTGCTGGACATCGGATGCTATCCCATTACGACCTCCCGTTTCGTTTGCGGTCGTGAACCGCAACGGGTCTTCGGGAGACTGGAATTCGATCCCCGCTTCAAGACCGACCGCCTCGGATCGGTCCTGCTGGATTTTGGTGGGTTCCTCGGCTCCTTCGTCTTCTCGACGCAGATGGTCCACTATCAACGGATGCATTTCTTCGGCACGGACGCCCGGATCGAGATCGAGATTCCATTCAATGCCCCGGCGGACCGGCCCTGCCGTCTGTTCATCGGTCACGGTGATCGCTTCGGCGACGACATCGAAACGGTCGAATTTCCCGTCGTCGATCAATACCGAATCCAGGGAGACCACTTCTCGGAGGCGATCCGCAACGATTTGGAGCCGGCAGTGCCGGTCTCCGACTCCGTCCTTAACATGGCGATTCTCGACGCCGTCGCCCGTTCGAATCAGAGCGGACGTTGGGAGGTGCCGGAATCGATCTGAAATCTGTCATTTCGGGAACGGGAAACGGGAGGAACGGACGGGAGAACGAGTGGGATATGCATCCTGCTTGCCTTCTTCGGTTCGCCGCGACAGCCGGGACGGGAGAACGGGAGAACGGGAGAGACAGATCCTGCTGTGGGGGGCTTTTCGAGGCCGGCCGGGTGAACTCCGCGGCCACAGTCCGCGCTCAAATCTCAATTTCCCCAGGTCTTCCCGTGAGCAGTTTCGGCGCGACGAGCCAGCGGAGAATACCGGATCCCGGCCTGCAATCTTCCCACCGATCCAGTGAGAGGTCGACCCAGGCCAGGCTCGCCGTAGAAAGCTTGAACCGACCACCGCCGATGAGCGCCTTCAGAAACTGTTCCCAGGTCGGATTGTGTCCGACCAGCACGACCCGCTGGGATTCGCCCTCGAGGCGCCTCAGGAAATCAAAGACCTTCTCCGGCTCCGTTGCATAGAGCTCCCGTGTCACATCGATCCGGCACTGCCAGCGGCCGGAATCGACCGCCAGCTCGGCCGTGGTGCGTGCGCGAACGGCACTGCTCGTGCAGACGAGCTCCGGGAGCCGCTCCGCCTGCCGGAGGAATCGGCCCATGACACGGGCATCCCGGACACCTCTCTCCGCGAGTGGCCGCTCGTGATCCGTGGCAGACCCTGCCGCCCAGTCAGATTTCCCATGCCTGAGCAGCCCGATTTCCTTGCTCACTCTGATGCTCCTCTCTGCTGAACTCCCCGCATCTGCAGCAAGACCTCGCGACGATACCCGGGTCGTATCGAAGCGCGGCGCCCGGAAGACCCCATTCCCCGAATCTGGCGATCGTTAGGATGCGTGCAATCAACGATTTGCTACACTATGTTAAACCTTCGAGACATCGGCGGGGGTTTCGATGGGCCGTCCGGCGACGGAGAAAGACTTGGCAACGACAACCGAGAAGGCAGTGAGAGAATCAGCCCGCAACGCGCGCAAGAGTGGCGGCAGCCCCAATCTGAATCACCCGACCTACTATGTCAATCGTGAGTTGAGTTGGCTCGAGTTCAATCAGCGCGTTCTAAGCGAGGCTCTCGATGCTGCCAACCCTCTGCTGGAACGGGTCAAGTTTCTCTCCATCTTCTCCAGCAATCTGGACGAGTTCTTCATGATCCGGGTCTCGGGGCTCAAGCGGCAGTTGACGAGCGGCGTCATCAAGCCGCCTCCGGATGGTCTGACTCCGGCTCAACAACTGGGAAAGATCCGCGAGCGGCTGTTGCCCATGCTCGAGACTGTCGCCCGGTGCTGGCGGGATGATCTGCATCCGAAGCTGCTTGCGGAGGGGATTCGGGTCGTGCCGCACGCCTCTCTGAGGAAGAAGCAGATCCGCATGCTGCGGGCCCATTTCGAGCGGGAGGTCTTTCCGATCCTGACCCCTCTCGCATTCGATCCGGCTCACCCGTTCCCCCATATTTCGAATCTGAGCATCAATCTGGCCGTGATCATCAACGACCCGGGCTATGGGAGGCGCTTTGCCCGACTCAAGGTGCCTCACATTCTTCCCCGACTGGTTCGCGTACCGACCGAAGGAAGCTCCGAAGAGACCCAAAGCCTCGGGCTCGACGACAGCGGCTCGCTGGAATTCGTATGGCTCGAGGAGCTCGTCGCGGCAAACCTGGATCTGCTCTTTCCCGGCGTCGAGATCGTCGACACGTTTCCGTTCCGCGTGACGCGCAATGCCGACGTGGTGATTGAAGAAGACGAAGCCTCGGACCTGCTCGAAGCCACTAAAGAGATGGTGGGACAACGCCACTTCGGCTTTGCCATTCGACTGGAAGCGGACCACCGGATGCCCAAGGAATTTCTGAATATCCTTTCCAGCAATCTCGACCTGGCCCCCTACCAAATCTACTTCACCGACACCCCGGTCGGCCTGGCGGATCTGATGCAGCTGCATGATGTCGATCGGCCGAGTCTGAAGGATCCTCCCTTCCAGCCCGTCACGGCGCCCGTCATCGCAAAGGCGAAGAACCTCTTCTCAGTGCTTCGCCGCCAGAACACACTGCTCTATCATCCGTACGACAGCTTCAGTCCCGTCGTCGATTTCATGCGCCAGGCGGCGCATGACCCGGACGTCCTGGCGATCAAGCAGACTTTGTACCGGGTTGGCCCGAATTCCCCCGTGGTGCGCGCCTTGATGGAAGCACGCGAAAACGGAAAGCAGGTCTCGGCAATCGTCGAGCTGAAGGCCCGCTTCGACGAGGAAAACAACATTGAGTGGGCCACCGAGCTCGAGCAGGCCGGCGTTCATGTCGTGTACGGCGTCCTCGGCCTAAAGGTCCACGCCAAGCTTTGCCTGGTCGTCCGCAAGGAACGGGACGGGATCGCCCGCTACGCACATCTGGCCACCGGAAACTACAATCCGGTCACGGCCCGGATCTACGCGGACCTCGGCTACTTCACCTGTGATCCGAAGATCACCGCCGACGTCTCCGACTTCTTCAACGCATTGACCGGCTATTCCCGCCAAAAGCGCTATCACAAGCTCCTGGTCGCCCCCGGCGGCATGAGCGAAGCGATCATCAAGAAGATCCATCGCGAAATCGCGTGTCACCATGAACACGGAAAAGGCCGCCTCGCGTTCAAGATGAATGCCCTCGTGGACAAGGCCTGTATCCGCAGCCTCTATCAGGCCTCTCAGGCCGGGGTCGAGATCGATCTGCAGGTCCGTGGGATCTGCTGCCTGCGGCCGGGAGTTCCCAGGGTCAGCGAGAACATTCGAGTGACCTCCGTCGTCGGCCGCTTCCTCGAACACTCCCGCATCTTCTATTTCCGCAACAATGGAGATGAAGAGATCTATCTCGGAAGCGCTGACCTGATGCCGCGCAACCTGAGAGGCCGGGTCGAAGTCCTGTTTCCGGTAGACGATCCCCGCCTGAAGGGCGCCATCCGCGACGATATCCTCCAGCTGCATCTGCACGATAATCAAAGAAGCTGGCAGCTGCTCCCTGATGGAAGTTACGCGAAGGGAACGCCCGGTCCGAATGAAACACCGGTTGATTCGCAGCTCCTTCGTCTCAGTCAGCCGGGTCCGTGGCACCTCAAAGACTAAGGCCCGTCCGCACAGCTTTCCAGAGGTCGGCGAAGGCCCGGGCCGGCTTGCTCTTGGCGGCGAAGGTGGGCAAGGGTGCGCGGAAGACGCCCATTTGTTCGACAAAGGTCGAGTACGGAATTTGCGCTTCCAAAAAGGGAAACGGTCGCTCCGTCGTGTCCGCACAGACCGAGCGGTGTAAGGACTTGCGACGGTCCACCATGCTGAAGAAGGGGCGGATGCGGTTGGCGGCGAGCTTCTTCTTCTCACAATAGCTGCCAATCAGATCCAGGGACCGAAGGGAGAGAGGCGTGGGCACGGTCGGGATCAGGACGAGGTCGGACAGATGCAGCAGCGCCTCCGACATTAGGGAGAAGCCCGGAGAACAGTCGAGCACCAGGGCATCGTACTCTTTCCTTAGTCGGCGGATAATGCGCTGGAGCCGCTTGGCCGCCTTGTCGGCCTCGGTCAAGAGCACGTCGAATTTTCGATAGGAGAAGTCACCGGGCAACAGATCGAACCCTTCGTAGTCGGTTCCCCGGATCGCATCTTCGAGTTCTCCCTTCTTTCGGATCAGTTTCTTGCCGCCTCCTTTTACCTTCGGTTGAATGCGGAGGTAGAAGGTGGCCGACGACTGAGGGTCGAGATCCCAAAGCAACGTCCGATTGCCGTCCCGGGCCGACAGAAACGCAAGATTGACGGCTGTGGCCGTCTTTCCGACGCCTCCTTTGATGCTGTAGACCGAAATCACTTTCACAATGAATCCTCGAGATACTTCACTAATCTGTCAGGCAACTTCGCCTGTACAGCCTTTCGGCTGAAGCTTCTGAAGCTTGCCTGGAACTTGGGAAAGAGCTTCACTTGGGAAGTCTCGAAATGGCCGAGCAAACGTCCCATGGTCAGCAGCGTGTCGGCCTGACGTACGTCTTCGGAAGCCATCGCCTTCGCATATCGCTGGAGATTCTGCTGCTGGACCTGAAGATCGTTGATCGCTCCGAGAACGTCCTGGAGGCGCTTCAGTTCCGAGATCAGTCGTTGCAGGACCCTGGGCCCGAAAAGCGGATGGAAAAACTCGAGCAGATAGCGGAGCTTTTTGCATTCGATCCTCAGACCGTGCAACCGTACCGGATCGAGCCGGTCTCCGATCTCCGCGCCGGTGACCAGCGCCTTCCGGTCCACGGCGATGATCCGCGTCGCCGCGAGCTTGGCGATGGGCACTTCCGTGTTGCAGAGACCGCAGATCCGAATCGCGTCCCGCCAATCGGAGATGAGCCGACGGAACCGGCCGGAATCCAGGGCGCTCGCAAGCAGCGCCTGCTCATCGCCCTGTCGGCGGGTCAGGTAATCCTTCAGCGGCTGCAGACCTGCGATCACGTCAGTCGGGAAGATTCGGTCGTAGGTCGCCAACGTGCTCAGGTAGACGTCGATGTCGCGTTTCGGCCCCGTGACCTTTCCGAGCCATCGGAGGTCCTTGCGGAGTCGCTTGAAACCTGCCGATGGAAGCACTTCCTTGAACTGGCTGAGCAGCGAGCGCACCCGACGGGTAGCAACCCGCAGGTCGTGCAGGAACTCCGGATCCAGGTCCCGGCGAACGCCCTTCCAGTTCGCCTCCACCACGTCCAACTGTGACTGGAGCATGGCTGCCGTGGCTTCCTCCACGGGCATGGCGGGCTCCAGATCGACGGCAATCGAGGACGAGTAGCCGCCCGCTTCCTTGCCTACCGCCTCCAGCGCAAACTCGAACAGGGACCTCTTCAGCAACCCGGTTCCGGGCTGCGCCTCCAGGTTCGCCTGGAGATCCCGGAAGGCAGAGCGATAGCCTCTGACGGCTCTGAGTTCGAGCATGGGCCCAATCCGGGCCGCTTGACCTTCCGGCTCGGAAGCGGTTCCTTCGATCCTGAAGGTACGGGCAACCGTCTTCTGGTCGTCGTCCACCATCCGGGTCTCGACGCAGGTCAGATCGAGTTTGACCATGACCAGCATCCTCCGCTCACCCAGGATCTTCTCCAGCCGCTGGCGCAGGGCCGACTGGGGGAGATTACGAGCAAATGCCGGGGCCCCTGCCACCGGGACTGCCTGGCCGGGGCTCCCGTCCCGTTTGGTCAGCCGGAGTTCCGATCGGGGAGGGGTCGTCCCGATTCGTTCGAACCGAAGCAGGAGCCCCTTTCGATAGAGCCGCCAGTCGAACGAGTCGAGATAGCTGAGTCTCCATCGTGCGGCCGGCTCACGCTCGTGCCGATACGCATTTCCAGGCGCCTCCAGGGGCTCGGCCCGGTCGTCGGTGATCTCATACAGAAGATTGGAGTCCATTGCGGGTATGAGGTCATTCGTCATAGACGGTCCGCCCCGGAGCGAATTCTTCGACGCCGGATGGATGCGTCGTCGACCGGCTCGCCACGCCGCTCGAGGCGAAACACCGCCGAGGGGTCGCCGAAGTGCCCACTTCGACGGCAGACTCAGGCTAACATCCCCTCAGATTCCTGCAAAGACCTGTTTGGTGTCGATTCTGTCACAACAATCCTCGAGTCAGCTAGAAGCAGGGGACACGTTGCCTTTCTCCCGATGCGGCATTACCATTTTCCGAAAGCATCGATCGAGAAACATCGAAAGGAGATCCCGAATGGCTCAGCGGAAATTGAATGTCGGTCTGGTCGGCGGAGGTGGGGGGGCATTCATCGTCCAGCCGCACCAGAAAGCAATTCACTTCGACGGCACCCGTCAGGTCGTAGCCGCGGCCCTGCACCCGGACCCGGCGACTGCCCTCAAGGAGGCTGAGTCCTGGCCTTACCCGGTCCGCGGATACCGAAGTTATCAGGAGATGATCGAGCAGGAACTGAAACTGCCGGTCGGCGAGCGAATCGACTACGCGCTGATCGTCACGCCCAACCATGTTCATCATGCACCCGCCAAGATGGCGCTTGAAGCCGGAATTCCGGTGTTCTGCGAAAAGCCGCTGACGCTGACTCTTGCAGAGTCGGATGATCTCGTCGAGACGGTGAACCGGGCCAAAATTCCATTCTGTGTGGCCCATACCTACCTTGGGCACTGGACGAGTCGTCTCTCTCGGCACATTGTTCGATCGGGCCTGCTCGGAGAGATCCGCTGGATTGACTCGCACTACATTCAGGGCTGGCTGGCGTCCCGGGCGGAAGACCAGGGAGTCATGCAGGCCGAATGGAGGGTCGACCCGACGCGGGCCGGCATCAGTGGCTGCGGAGGTGATATCGGCACTCACGCCTTGATGCAGTTGCGTTACGTCTCCGGATTGGAAGTAACGCGTCTCCAAGCCTTTCTGGAGACCTTCGTTCCGGGTCGGCGGCTCGACGACCACTTCACGACCTATTGCGAGCTAAGCAACGGCGGGCGGGCCATGGTCCGCGCGTCACAGATCACGATCGGCTACAAGAACGACATGGCCATCGAAGTAGTCGGCGAGAAGGGGACACTGTCCTGGAGGCAGGAGGATCCGGAGTCGCTGCGCGTCTTTTTGCCGGGGCAGCCCGATCGCACGTACTGGCGTGCTGAAGTTCAGCCCAACGACGGATTCCTCGACGATGTTCCGGCCTCGCTGCTCGCTGAACCGACCATTCCATCGGGACACCCGGAGGGCTTCCACGATGCCTTTGCCCGACTCCACCGGTGCTTCGAGGAAGATGTGCGCGCTTACCAGAACGGCACCTACGAGGGCAATGACGGATCGCGCTATGCAACGGTCGAAGACGGCAGAGTTGGCATCGCTTTCCTGGTCGCCGCCGTCGAGAGCAACCAGAAGGATCACGGCTGGGTAACAATGCCCTGATTCAGGTTCGTCATTCAAGGTTCAAGGCACCGGCGTCCGGTCGACTCTGCTTGGGGACACCGGTGCCCCTGAACCGGGAAAGGCTGAACCCGTGGTCGACTAGAGGTTCAGATCGGCTCGGGCCTTGTCGAGCAGCTTGTCCAGACCTTCGAGCGAGTCCTCGTGCAGAGGCTTGTAGAGCTGTTCCAGATACTGCCGGCCTTTCGCCGCATTGGACTTGCCGAGGACGACGACCTTCGCGAAGGCATCCTGCGCGGCGTCGAGTTCCTGCCGTTTCCAGTGACTCAAACCGATGAAGAGGTAGGCCTGATCGTTCTTCGGATCGATCTGCAGGACCTTATTCTCCGCCTGAATCACCGCTTCGTAGTTCTCTGCCCGCCAGGCCGTCGAGGCCGTCAGCAGGTGTGCCGCGACCTTGATTGCGTTCCACTGGCTCGCCTGCCAGCCATCCGGCGGTGAGGTCGGATAGGCTTTAAGCGCCATGTCATAGTATTTCGAGGCGGCGGACGCATCGTTCTGCTGCCGGTAATGGTCGGCCAGAAAGACGACGTAGTTGATCGCCTTCTTGGGTCCCAGAATGTCGACCAACTTCGGTGCCAGCTCCATGACCTTGGCCGTGTTGTTCGTCTGCTGGTACGCCTCTGCAAGCATCACAAGGACCTGCCCGTCGTTGGGTGTCTTCGCCCGCATCTTCTCGCCGATCTCGATGACCTTCGACCAGTTCTTGGAGGCGTAGGCGGTCTGGAGCTGCTGGCCCATCAGTGCGTCGCTCTTGGGAAACCACTTGGCCATCTTCTGGGTCAGCGCATCCGCCTGGGCGCCCATTCCCTTCTTCTCCATCTCCTGAGCGATCTGGCTGAAAAACGCCTCCATGTACTGGCGGATCTTGGCTTCCGGCTGCAACTTGCCGTAGTAGTCCTCGAGCTTCTTCTCGCGCTCGGTCAGGTCAGGAATCTTCATGATCTCCTGGACCTGCTCATACTGCTTCCGGTAGACATAGTCCGAACCGGCCGGAATTCCTTCCGCGGAGAATGGCTCCTGAGCAAATGCGGGAGCCGTCATCAATAAGCCGCCCACAAACGCTACGGCAAAAAGTTGTTTTCTCAGACTCATTGGCATTAACCGTCCTTGCAAAGTTTGACTCGAATCAGAGACAACCTCCCGCAACCTCGGGATCTGTAGATAACGCAGAGAACGAAGGAGGTCAAGAGCCCAAGACCGCCCGTTCCCAAGCGCACCCTTAAAAGCCCTTCCGTCGAAAGCCCGAGAGGATACATTAGTGTATAGATGCACCCCTAACTTGGCAAGTTTCGAATCGAGAACCGAAAGCGTTCGTAATCTGCAGGCCGGGGACACCCTTTACGCCCTCCGCACCCATCACAGTCCGTCGAGCGGTACGACCCGGTCAGGCCTGCAGAACGCCGGTCAATCGCGACACGGTATCGTCGACCTGGCCGGGCTTCTCGAATCCGATCGTCATCGCGTTGACGAGGTCGTTGCCCCAGACGTAGCGCAGGGATTCCTCCCGCTGCTGAGGCTGTACCAGCTGCCCGGCACCAAAGATCTTCATTCCCACGACGGCCTTCCCGTTGGAACGAGCCTGTTTGAGAACCGCAGCAATCGTATCCGGATCGGGAGCGTCCATGACTTTGGCCCGATTATTGATCCGTGCGAAGATCACGTCGACCCAGGGATCGGAGGCCGCCACTTTGAGTGCGCCCAGATCGTGACACGACACGCCTTTGGCCCGGATAACTCCCTTCTGCTGGAATTCGCTCAACTCGTCCCGCATGCGTTCGAGCCGAGTCGCCCAGGAGGCGCTGGTCGCACAGTGGATGAGGCAGACGTCGAGATGATCCGTGCCCAACTCTCCAAGGAAACGTTCGACTGCCGGGACGGCCCGATCCGTTGGCGGTTGACCACCTCCACCGGCAAACCAGATCTTCGAGAGTAGGACCATTCGGTCCCTGCCAATCTGGTTGATGACTCCCTTCATGAAGTTGTGAGAGCCGTACATGTCGGCCATATCGAAGAAATTGAGTCCGGAGTCGAAGCCGTGTCGCATCAGCTGCGTGAAGCCTCCCTTTCCCAGACGGACTTGCGCCGAAGAATGAGCGAATCCGTTGAACCCGGTGCCCATCGCGATTCGCGAGACTTCGATCCCGGTACGACCAAGCTGCACCCGGTCTGTTGCGGTCGGGGCTGCTGCAACCGTTCTCAGCGCCGGAGAGAGCATCACTCCGGCCGCCCCGGCCATGGACGTCGAGAAGAAACGTCGTCTGTCTAACTTAGCCACGATTCAAAGAGTCCTCCAATTCAGGTGGGTTTGACCTTAAACTACCATTTCGCCACGGGATGACGCAAACACCAAGGCGGGAATCCGATAAACTGTTCAGGGTATGGACGGACCGAGGATCAAGGGAACGCTGCTCTCCCGGAAGCCGAAGGAGAACAGCGTCCTGGTGGCGCTGGCCTCGACGCTGGTCCTGTTTCTCGTGGCCGCCCTGTGCTGGCGGGTCGATTCGGATTGGTACCGGCTCCTCGCGACGAGCTCGGACGGCGTCTTCGAACGAGGCGAGTATTGGCAGCTCTTGACCGGGCAGCTGGTTCATGCCGACATGAGCCATCTGCTGTCGAACGCTCTGCTGTTCACCTTCTTCGCGTACCTCCTCTACGGGTACTTCGGTCTTCGGGTCTTCCCGGTTCTGTGCTTTTTCCTTGGGGGTCTGGTCAACTACCTTTCGCTGCTCACCTACCGCCCCGCCGAAATCCGGCTGGTCGGAGCATCGGGGATGGTGTATCTGATGGTCGGCTTCTGGCTGACCATGTACATGCTCATCGAAAGGAGACTCTCGGTCGGCCGCCGGATCGTCCATGCCGTCGGTGTGGGACTGATCGTTTTGATGCCCACGGTCCTCCACCGGCAGGTCAGCTACAGGACCCACGCCATCGGCGTCGCCGTCGGCCTCGTTTCGGCCGTCATCTATTATTGGTTCAGCCGGCGGGAGATCCAGTCGGCCGAAGTGGAGGCAGAATCTCTGGACGAGGCTGCGTTTGATACAGTGACGGGAGAACCCTGGCTCGAAGCCGATGACATTTGAATTCCTGACCGCCCCACGCATTCTGTTCGGACCGGGGACCGCCGCGGAGACCGGTCGCATCGTCGACGCCCTCGGGACTCGCCCCTTCGTGGTCACCGGAGGCACCGTGGAACGCTATCGTTGGCTGCTGGACGATCTGGACCGTCGCGGGCTCGATTGTGCTCACGGCGTCGTGACCGCTGAGCCGACGGTCTTCCTCATCCACAGTATGGTCGAGCAGGTCCGGCGCCTCCATTGCGATGTGATCGTCGGGTTCGGTGGCGGGAGCGTCCTCGACGCCGCCAAAGCCGTCGCAGGACTTGCCCCCAACCCCGGAGAGATCGTCGCATATCTCGAGGTTATCGGCGAGGGGCTTCCACTCCAGGAGCCCGCCCTGCCCTCGGTGGCCATTCCTACAACGGCCGGAACCGGTGCGGAAGTCACCAAGAACGCGGTGATCGGCTCTCCTGAGCATCAGGTCAAAGTCAGCCTGCGCAGTCCGTCGCTCCTTCCTCGAGTGGCCATCGTCGATCCCGAACTGACGCACAGCCTGCCCCGGAGCATCACCGCTTTCACCGGTCTCGACGCGCTGACCCAGGTCATAGAACCGTTTCTCTGCAGTCGCCATACCCCATTGGTGGATGGTCTCTGCAGGCAGGCCATGGCCTTAGCCGGCGAGTCTCTGGCGGCCGCGTTTCAGCACGGCAGCGATGCCCGGGCCCGAGAACACATGAGCCTGGTCAGCCTGATCGGAGGGATGGCATTGACCAATGCCGGTCTGGGAGCCGTTCACGGCTTCGCGGGCCCGCTCGGAGGAATGACCGGAGAGCCCCACGGCGCTATCTGTGCCTGTCTGCTCGCCCCCGTTCTCGAGACCAACATCGGAGCCCTCGAGCGAAGGAACGACCCTGACGGGATGCTGCCTCGCTTCGATGAGGTGGGTGCACTTCTGACCGGAGATGGTTCGGCGGGTCGACAGGAGGCGGTGGCCTGGCTATGGGACTGCCGACGACAACTGCAGATTCCGACGCTGGAAGAGCTCGGGCTCGAAGCAGCGCGATATCCCGAAGCGGTCGAGAAGGCTCAGCGAGCGAGCAGCATGAAAACCAACCCTGTCGTCCTCGATGCCGACGAGCTCCGGTCGATCCTCGAGGCGGCGAACGAAGCGTAGCGAAACAAGTTGTTTATCGGCGCCGCCTTCAATAGAATCGGTCGCGTTTTTCAAGCTCATATGTGGTGGCAACGGAGGTGAGAGAAGCATGAAGCAGAAGAAGATTGGAATCCTGACCGGG
This sequence comes from uncultured Acidobacteriota bacterium, assembly GCA_963823995.1. Taxonomy (GTDB): domain Bacteria; phylum Acidobacteriota; class UBA6911; order RPQK01; family JAPXNP01; genus JARRKC01. Next base: position 364,514 of record CAWGNQ010000004.1, on the reverse strand, counting down.
GGAGGCGACGTTCCGGGACTGAACTCGGTCATCAAGTCAGTGGTGTATCGGGCGACGGATATGGGCAAGGAAGTCATCGGAATCCGTCGCGGCTGGGAGGGCTTGACCCACATGGATCCGAGTATGGAGCTCGATCCGCGTTACATCCGGCCCTTGACCCGGGAGAACACGCGAGCCATCGACCGAAGCGGCGGCACCGTCCTGCACACGTCTCGCACGAACCCCTGGAAGACCTCGAAGGGCAAGCTGCCGCCTCATCTCTCCGAAGCTGACGCCGCCAAGTACAAGAAGAACGAGGAGATGTGGGATCTGACGCCCGTCGTCCTCACGAATCTCGAGCGGCTGGGCATTGGCACCCTGATTTCGATCGGAGGCGACGATACTCTGAGTTATGCGGCTCGTCTCGACCGTGAGGGTTTCCCGGTCATCGCCATTCCGAAGACGATGGATAACGACGTGCAGAACACGGAGTACTGCATCGGCTTTTCTACGGCCATCACGAGGGCCAAGGAACTGATCACCCGCCAGCGAACGACGCTGGGATCGCACGAACGGATCGGCGTTTTCCGGATCTTCGGCCGAGACGCCGGCTTCACCGCCCTCTACACGAGCTATGTCACCTCGACGCGCTGTCTGATTCCCGAACACACGTTCGATCTCGACCATCTTTGCGAGGTCCTCATGGAGGACAAGCAGAACAACCCCTCGAGCTACGCACTGGTCGTCGTGTCGGAAGGGGCGACCTGGCACGGACGCGAGGTCCGGGAGTGGGGTGATCCCGACGCCTTCGGCCATCGCAAGAAGGTCGACATCGGAACGGACCTGAGCCAGGTGATCAAGAAAGCGACCGGCCAGGACACCATGGCCAGCGATCTCACGTACGACCTCCGCAGCGGCGATCCCGATTCGATCGACCATCTGGTGGCCATCACCTTCGCCAACATCGCCGTGGATCTGTTGAGCGACGGAGTATCGGGCCGCATGGTGGGCATCCGATCAGGCAGCTACACCCATTCCGAGATCCCGGATCCCGGCCTGGGAGCGCGCACCGTCGACGTTGAGCGGATGTACAACACGGACCGTTATCGGCCTCGTTACGACAACAAGCTGGGCAGTCCGATGCTGCTCGAGAGTCTCAAGTAGGACTACGACTCCGCGGATCGGCTGACTTCGAGTTCTTCGGGTCTCAGCTCGGTCATGCCGCTGGGTGTGGCGATCGGAGGTCCCAGAAGTACGGCAATCCATCGAGTCCTCGGGCTGCTGGCCAGGGCGATCTTGAGGGTCACGGTGAGCGGAACGGAGAGCAGCATGCCGACCGGACCGAGTACCCATGCCCAGGAAACCAGGGAAACGAAGACGATGAGCGTGGACAGGCCCAGGCCGCGCCCGAGGAATCGAGGCTCGAGGAAATTGCTGATCCCGAGGTTGATGACCAGGTAGCCGATGGTCAGAACGAGCGCGGTCGCCCATCCGTACTGCAGAAGCGCAAGGACGATTGCCGGAACCGCCGCAATGATTGATCCCAGGTTCGGTATGTAGTTCAGAAGGAAAGCCAGGAGTCCCCAAAGCAGAGGGTAGTCGACTCCCACGGCGGCATTCCACGCGGCCACCGAAGCGCCCGTCGCCAGACTGACGAGCGTCTTGATCGCCACATACCGGTTCAGGGTGATGGCGAATTCCGCAAACCCCTGCAACGGCACGTCGGCGTTCCGCAGACTGCTGCGAAGCTTGGCCGAGAAGCTGGAGGCCTCGAGCAGGATGAAGATCACTGTCAGGAGGATCAGGAACGTCTTCGTAATCAGCCCTCCGATCGAAGTGATCAGTGTCGCCGCCATTCCCATGGCAGCACTGGGATCGAAAGAGTCGGTCAGCGTCTTCTGAGAAAGTCCGATCCCATGTTGGCCAAGCCAATTTCCCAGATCGATGACCTTACTCTTCAGGTCTTCCTCATAGGCCGGCAGGGAGTTCAGAAATCCGTTGATCGAACTGCCGACGAAATAGCCCATCAGGATCAGCAGGCCGATCATCAGAACGATCACGAAGGTAACCGCCAGCATGGCCGGTACGCCCTTCCCCCGCAGCCAGAACACCACGGGCGCCGCGATGACTGCGAGGTAAACAGCGACGAGGAAGGGAACCAGCAGCGGTGCGGCCGCCTTCATACCCGCGACAATGGCGACGAAAGCCGCCGCACCGAGCAGGAACTTGAGTCCCTGCGAGAGCTGATGCGCCTGTTCAGTCATGCAAGCCTTGTCCTCTCCCGGAAGAAACGGTTCGGGCTCCCGACCGACATGGCCTCACAGGAGCTGGTGGCGCAGGTAGCGGCAGATGTGCCAGCCGTCGAAAATGTTGAATGGAAAATGTGCAGTGGTGTAATGCCCACAAGGTAATTCTACGCGATCGCAGACGAGGCCTCGGTCAGCATACCGAGAAAATACGGGCTCGGTAAGTTCGGGCAGAAACGTCAGATCGTAGCGAGCCGTGATCATGAGATGGGGTCGGGGATTGACGGCGAGCTGGTCGATGAAGAACCAGGGGCTCATCGGGGACCAGCATTCCCGGAGATCTTCCCGGCTGATATGTCCTTCCAGGCCACGGCGAACGTAACGCGTCGAAAGACCGGTCCAGACGACGTCGGCAAAATGGGCCGACACATGATTGAAGACCCCGGTTTCGATGTCGCGACAGTGCACGAAGGCGAGGTAGGCGACACAGGAGCCGAGACTGGTCCCCATGATTCCGATCTTCTGGTAACCCTGTTCCCGCAGCCACGCAACAACCTGCAGTGCTTCGAGAACGGCCTGGCGCGTGCCGTGCAACGTCCTTCCGATATTGGGGCCGACCAGGAAGTCGGCCCGCTCCATGCCTTCCGGAGAGCGTTCCTCATGGTAGGGGAGCGTCATCCGGACCGCCGTAAGGCCGAGCCTCGAGAGGATGCGGCACAGTCCGGCATGGCTGTCGGGGGTAGCATTCCACTGGGGGAGCACGACTACCGCAGCCTGCGATCCGTGACCAGGCCAGATCCGGCAGCGCACGCGGTTGTTGCGTTCGACCAGACCGGGCGTCGGAGTGTCGAAGATCAGCTGGGAGGACTCGACCCGGGGAGACTCGATCGGCGGCATTCGGTAGAAGTCATCGCTTCGTTTGACTGCTTCACCGGCCCATTGTCGGATGGTCGTGAGCGGTCCGTCGCCGTTCTGCGGTTCGAGACCGAGCCATTCGAGACCCCATTCGAAGGGAAACACCTGCCGGCGACGATCGCGCAGGGTGAGTCTTCGCTCCCAGGCCCGGATCCATTTTCCGTAAATGCTCATCCGTGCGGTTTACTGAGTTCGGACTGGAATTCGATCCGATACAACTCGAGGAAGGTCAGAAACAGTGAAACCAAGATCGGACCAAAGATGAGTCCCACGACGCCGAAATAGGCGACACCGCCCATCAGGGCGAAGAAGACCACCAGGGTGTGCATGCCCGATTGACCTTCGATGAACAGAGGTCTGAGCACGTTGTCGATCATGCCGACCAGAAAAGCGGAGAGTGCAGCGAGGATCACTCCCTGCCAATAGGAGCCGCTCAAGATGAAGTAGAGGACCCACGGCACCCAGACGACGGCCGTTCCAACCACTGGAACCATCGAGCAGAATCCCATCAGGGTGCCCCAAAACAGAGAATTGGAAATCCCGAGAATCCAGAAGATGATGCCCCCGGCCAGCCCCTGGGCCAGCGCTGTCACCAGCGTTCCAAGGACCGTGGCCTGGGTCACTTCCCGGAATTTCGCAGCCAGCAGTTGTTCGTAGCGCTGCGAAATGGGGGTCAGCGTCTCAATCTGGCGAAACAGTCGGCGGCCGTCCCGGAACAGAAAGAACATCGTCAGGACCATGAGCACGAACTGACTGACGAGGCCGGCAAATCCACCCAAGACGACCGTGCTCTGCCGGACGAGGAAAACGCTGAGCTGCTGGAGGCCCGTCGTGACCCCCTTGACCACATCCTCCTTGCTGAACGGCATATAGGCACTGAGCCAGTTTTCTAACCCCGTCAAATACTGGTTTTCGTGCCCGCTGAAGAGTCCATCGAGCGTGCCGTCGCTCACCTTCGACTGGAAGACCTGATAAACCTGTGCTACCTCGGCAACCAGGGCCGAGATAAGTGTGGCCAGGGGGATGATGATCACAGCCATCACGAAGAGGCACATCACGAGTGAGGCCAGATTGGCTCGCTCCTTGAAAGCCCTGAGCAGCCATCGATAGATGGGATGGCAGAGAGTCGAAAAGACGATGGCCAGGGCAATCGGCTGCAGAAAGGGTTGGAAGATGCGGTAGACGAAATAGAGGATGATCAGCGCAGCAATGAGGAGAAAGATTCTCGCATACCGCCGTTCTTCCATCGCAGCAATCTATCCTTCCGCCCGCTTTCCGGTCAAACCCATTGTCCCGGGTCGCTCCCGACCGGCACTATTCCGACTCCCCGGGAGCGGCTCGGCCGGCCTCGCAGCCTGGTCGAGTAGAATACTCCGGGTGGACCTGCGCCAGTTGGAGATGTTTCAAGCCATTGTCGAAACCGGTAGTTTTACGCGTGCGGGTGAAAAGTTGTTCGTCTCGCAGTCTGCCATCAGTCGTCAGATCAAGCTCCTCGAGGATGAACTGGGCGATCAGCTGTTCAAACGCATCCACAAAAGGATCCATCTCACCCCGACCGGGGAAATCGTACTCCAGTATTCCCAGAAGATCTTCAACGAGTTGCGACTGCTGAACGCCGAAATCGCCGACCTGACTCATCTGAAACGGGGAAGCCTGCACCTCGCCGGCGGCATGTCGGTCTGCACCTACCTGTTCCCGGTTCTGCTCAGGGAATACAAACGGCTCCATCCGAATATCGAGATCCGCATTGCCACCGGCATGACCGAGGAGATCCTTCGCATGCTGCGCTCGAACGAGGTGGATCTGGCCTTGTTGAGCCTTCCCTTCGATGATCCCGATTTGGAAGTGATCCCGGCCCTGTCCGAAGAGATGGTCCTGGTCATGGACGAGCATCACCCACTGGCCTCTAAGGCGAAGATCTCCTTTTCCGACCTTCCGCCCTATACATTCATCCATTTCGAACGGGGCTCGAATACACGCAAGGTCGTCGACCAGATCTTTCGGGAGGAACACGTTCAGTTTCACAACACCATGGAGCTTCAGAACGTGGAGATCACCAAGCCGCTGGTCGCCCGGGGCCTCGGCATCAGCGTGATCCCCTATCCCGCCGTGGCTTCCGCCCCGACCGGCCGGGGGCTCGTCTATCGCAGAATCGCAGGACGCAAGATCTTCCGTGAGCTCGGTTGGGTTCACCTCAAGTCGGATTACATGTCGCGAGCCGTCAAGAAGCTTCTGAACCTCTTCGAGACGATGAAGCCGGACTTCGTAGCGTCCGGTTCGAAGGCACCGCCCGACACAACCGGCTGAAACGGCGCGCCTTTTCCCTGGTCCGGACTTTTGCAGCCTTCGCTGCATCTCCAGTATAGTAAAGGCGGTTGGCAACCTTGGGGCCGAGACAAAGCAACGGTCCCGACGCCGGAAGAAGTCCTTGTCAACACGGCTGGATAGAAGAACCGAGTATCGACACGACCGCCACAGAGGCTCGACCCGGGGGCAACGATGTTCAAGCGACTATCTCTCGTCCTTTCCGCAATGATCCTGTTGCAGTGTCCCTTGCTGGCACAGTATTCCCAGGGTTATGTGCAACAGCAGAAGAAATGGGAATTCTCGTTTTTGGCGGGAGTTAGTTCCAGTGGCGACCAGACCGCTCCGACTCCGATCAGTGGCCAGGAAATGACGAGAAATGTGGGACTGGAGTACGCCTCCGGGTATCTGGTCGGTTTTCGCATCACGGAGAACCTGGGAGAGCATTTCGGGGCCGAGCTCGAGTACACCTTCGCGAACCAGCCGATGGCCTTCCGGAGCCTTCGTCCGAACCTTCCCCGGCTCGACCTCGACCACCGCGAGCACAGTGTGGTCTATGACGTCCTCTACTATCCGCTTCCGAGGAGTTCCCGGATTCGTCCCTATGCCCTCGCCGGGATCGGTGCCTGCTTCTTCCAGATCGACGGAGCCTCGATGGACGACGCCCTGTCACAGAGCGTGTCACTTCGAAACCGCTGGAAGCTCGCGGGAACCTGGGGAGGCGGAGTGAAGTACTTCATCACGGACAAATGGGGTGTGCGGTTCGATATCCGGGACCAGATCAGCGGCATCCCGGACTACGGGCTGCCCCACATTGCTCCTTCCTTTCAGGGTGTTTCGGGGCCCGCCTTCAAACCCGATGGTTTGCTCCAAACCTGGCAGATCAGCGCGGGGGTTCTCGTCGTCTGGAACGGGTCCTAGCCGGAAGGTTCTGGGACGGAGGGAGGCGGGTGATTCACGAAGAGACGCCACGGCGATCCTCAAACCTCCCTGTTCGGATCAGTGCGTCATCGCATAAACGATGTAGTTGACGCAGAGCTTGAAAGCCAGATGGGCGTATCGTCTCGGGTACGCTTCCAGCTCCGCCCACTCCCAGGCATCCCCAAGGTCGACGTTGTGATTGATCATGACGAGGACGCGGCCCGTGTCGTCCTGAATGCCCATGTAGTGTGCCTGACGGCCACCCTTTTCCCAGGTGCGCCCACTGTAGAGAAACTGCAGGCCGGGTACCTGGAAAAGCTCCTCGATGTCGAAGTAGCAGTGGAAGATGGGGTGGGACAGGGGAAGCTCCCGGGGTTCGTACTCGGGCAGAACCCGTTTGATCTCGTGGTAGAAGTTCTGCCACTCCCAGGCGCCGTGAAAGTCGTCTACCACGAGAAACCCTCCGCGAAGCAGGTATTCTCTGAGCTGCGCTGCCTCCTCGTCGCTCAGATGCATGTGCCCGACTTCGACGGCGTAAAGGAAAGGGTACTCGAAGACTTCGTCGGTGGTCAGAGGCAGCGCTTTGCCGTCGGGGCGGATGAAGGAGAGGTCGGTCAACTTCCGGATGGCGTAGAGCAGCTGCCGGTCTGCCTTGGGGTAGTCCGTATCCCAGCTGGAACCGCGGCGCCTCCAGCCCCCTCCCCCCGAATAGATGAGGCGAACGAAAGTAAAGTCGGGACTGGCGCTCTCGATGCGACTCGGCGCATCCTCCGCACCGAGCCCTTTGGCGGCCAGGAGGCCTCCAAATCCGAGCAAGATGACCATCAGGAGTTTCTTCACGCTTCGGATCGCTTCTCCGGAAATCAATGGATCGACACCCATACAGACGCGATCCAAACCGAAAAGGGTTCCCGCGTCGACAATGAGCAGCCGCTTGAACTGATAATATCGGCTTCGCAATCGACATGGCAATCGATGTACCCTCGGCTCTTCGTTTTCTGCTCGACCAGGTCACGCAGGGCGAGGACCGCGCGTTTCTGGCCCAGACCGGCGTCAAACTCCCTCTCCGGTTCAGATTCAATGGGCTCAAGCACAGCCGGGGTTTCCAGGAATCCCTCTTGAGAGCGGAGGGCTACGATTTCCGCCCCTGTGCCTGCTCCAGCGACGTATACGAGTGCATCCCCGAGACCGTCTCGCCCGGTAAGAGCCTCGCCCACTGTCTAGGCGACCTTTACATTCAGGATCTCGCTTCGATGCTGCCGGCACGCATTCTCGATCCCCGGCCCGGTGAGTGCATCCTCGATCTGTGCGCTGCCCCGGGCTCGAAGACGACCCAGCTCGCCGATCTGATGCAGAATCGCGGGATCATTCTCGCCAACGACGCATCCAGTCGGAGGCTGAGGAGTCTGGTCTTCAACCTGCGCCGCCTCGGCGCCTCCAACGTCTGCGTTTTGAAAGGGTACGGGGAACTCTTCGGAAACCAGTATTTCGAGTCTTTCGACCGCGTCCTGCTGGATGCCCCGTGCTCGGCACTCGGGACGCTGCACAAGTCCCCCGAAGTGCTCGACTGGTGGGAGCCCAAACGGAGCGAGCGGCTTTCGGTCCAGCAGCGCAGCCTGATCCAGAGCGGGCTCAAGGCCTTGAAGCCGGGTGGCGTCCTGGTCTATTCGACCTGTACCGTGGCACCCCAGGAGAATGAAGCCGTCCTCGACTTTGCCCTCCAGCGGTTTCCCGTCGAGATGGAGGCGATCCGCCTTCCCGGGATCAAGGTGCGACCGGGACTGACGGCTTTCGGCGAAAACCGCTACTCCCCTCAGCTCGAGCGGGCCGTCCGAATCTACCCTCATGAAAACCCGTGCGAGGGCTTTTTCATTGCCCGCCTGCGCAAGACCGCATCCTTCGGCCAGGCCCGCTTCCGGAGGGTGCCGCGCCACCATCATCCGTTTCTGGAATCGGTCGACGACCGCGTGGCTCCTGTGCTCCACCGGCTCTGGACCCACTTCGATCTGCCGACGGATCCAGTCCACTCCTTCTGCTGGAGTGTGTCGTCCTCCTTGAGCTGCATCACGGCAGAAGCCCTCTCTTTTCCGTTCCACGAGGTGCCCGTGCGGGCCGGTCTGCCCGTCGCTCATCTGCGACGGCACCCCGCGCGGCTAACGACGGAGGGCACCCATCTGTTCGGGACACACGCCCGTCGAATGGTCTGTCAACTCTCCGACTGGGAAGAGCTGTTCGCCTATGCCAACCGGAAGGACCTGCAGCCCGGATTGACGGGGACCGGGCAGGTATTGGTTCGCTTTCTCGACGAGTCCATCGGACATGCCCTGCTGGACGGCAAATTGCTGTTGAGCCGGTTTCCCCGGACCGGATGGGTCTTCGGCGAAAACCTGTGATCTGCTACCATCGTCGTTGATGGCCCCTCTCGAGGAGAGCTTTTCGTTCGAACGAGGGATCCGAGTCGACGTCAACCGGGAAGATGGTCCGGCAAGGGGACCACGGCAGGGTACGCTCGTCGAGACCAGCCTGGATTTCTCCCGCATCCGCCTCAAGCTCTCCTTTCGTCCGAAAGTCGGCCGGCTTCTCAGGTTCCGGATCCGTGAGGGGCCCATTTTGCTGGCCTCGGGAAGTGGTTGCGTGGAGCACGTACGATCCCGTTCAGAATTCGACGTCCGGGTCGTCTCCGTGCATCCTGAGACGCCACAGGCCCTGGCCGTGCGGCTGGCCCCTTTTATGAGGGGCCGGGACCGCGAGCACTGTCGAAGCCTCTACCTTTCGAGGTCGCTCCCGGCCGCACATTGGGAATTCTGGATTTCCAGCAGTATTCGCCTCGGTCAGCTCGTCCAGGTGTCGGCGCGCATCAATTCATCGGTTACTCTGGAGCGGCTCCTGGCAGAGATCATGGAGTCGGCGAAGGTCATCATGGAAGCCGAAGCGAGCTCGCTGCTTCTGCTCGACGATCAGACCGGCGAGCTGATCTTCACAGTCCCCACCGGCCCGGCCCGGGCCGAGATCTCGGGCGTGCGGATTCCGGCGGGCAAAGGCTTTGCCGGGTGGGTGGCCCGCACCGGCGTTCCCCTCGTCGTGGCCGACCCCGAGAGGGATGATCGTTTCTTCGGCGAAGTCTCGAAGAGCGGTTTTCGGACACGCAACCTGATCTGCGTTCCCATGCGAGATTCGGACGGTAAGACGATCGGCGTCCTCCAGGCTCTCAATCGACGCAACGGGCTCTGCTTTACCGACGATGATCTGCCCCTCTTTTCCTCCCTATCCGACCATGCGGCCATTGCCATCGAGAAGGCGCGCCTTCATCGGGAGGCCCTGGAAATGCAGAAGCTGGAGCGGGACCTCAGCCTGGCCCGCTCGATCCAGCTCGGATTTCTGCCCAAGACGGTCCCTGAAGTTCCGGGTTTTGAAGTCGCCGGGCTCAGCGAACCCGCAGCACAGGTCGGCGGAGACTACTACGACATCCTCCCTCTGGGCGAGCGGGGATGTGCCCTCGTGATTGCCGACATCAGCGGCAAGGGGCTTTCCGCCGCCCTGTTGATGGCCTCCCTGCGGGCCGCCCTTCGGACCCAGGTCAAGAATCGTCTCGCCGTGGAAGAGACGATAGGTCTGCTCAACAACGGCCTGACCGACGACTGCCCGAGCAACCGCTTCGTCACCCTCTTTTACGGAGAGCTCGACGTTCGCAAACGCAGGCTCCACTATGTCAATGCCGGGCACAATCCGCCGTTGCTGTTCGACGGATCCTCATTCGCAACCCTGGAGGAAGGAGGTCCCATCCTTGGATTTCACAAGGACCTCCCCTTCGTGGGAGGTGCGGTGGAACTCGGCGAGCAGCACACCCTCGTGATGTACACCGATGGGATAATCGAGGCCCAGAACCGGAACGAAGAGATGTTTGGAGAGGAGCGCCTTCGGGAACTCGTGGCCAGACACAGCCGATTGCCTGCCGCCGAACTGCTGAAAACGATCCACGACCAACTCCTGTCCTTCGTCGGGGAGGTCGCCCAGTACGATGACCTCACGCTGGTCATCGTCAAAGGCACTGTGTGAGTCCGTCCGGGCGCGTGGTCTTCCGGACCGGTGGCCTACTTTCCGGGAGACTGGTCGGCCACATCGGCAAGCACGCTCATCAAAGAGAGCGGATCGACTCGGGCGCCGAGCAGCCGGGTGGTCCAGTGAAGATGCGGGCCGGTCACGCGTCCGGTGGCCCCGACCAATCCGATCACAGTGCCTTTGCGCACTTCCTGGCCCGCTTTCACCTTGAAGGCGGACAGATGGCACAGATAGGAATAGAGGCCCATTCCGTGGTCGATGATGACCGTATTGCCCGAGAAATAGAGATCCCGAGCCAGCACGACCTTTCCATCATTCGGAGATTCCACCGGAGTCCCGGCGGCACCCCGAAAATCGGTCCCGCTGTGAGGGCTTCTCGCCTGGCCGTTGACGATACTCCGCTTGCCGAAACTGCTCAAAGCCACGCCTGGAACCGGCCGGTGGAAGGGTGCCCGCCAGAAGCGCGTCGGGCTCACCTTACGGAAGATCGACGACACCAGCTTCTGCTCCTTCACGATCCGCTCCTGAACGCTGGCCGGAGGATTGGCGAACTTTCTCTCCACGGTAATGCGGCGGACCGGAAACTGCTTCGGAGCGACGTCCAACACGTCCGACGTGTGAAAAGATTTCCCTCCGCACAGACCTTGAATCTCGACACGGTAGGTTCCCGGCTTGACGTCCAGATCAAGCCCGATCAGCCCCTCCCGAACCTCGGCTTCGGCTGTTTCGAACATCGGAAATTCGCGATCGAACGCCGTAGCCTTCAGATTTTCGAGTGGTGCATCCGCGCTGACCCGCAGCAAGACGACCTCGCCGGGCTGGAGCGATCGTGCTTCATGCACAACCCTGACCGGTGCGGCCGGCCCTGCCGAAACCGCCGGTATCAACAGCAGGATCACAGCCAGCGAGAACGAAACTCGACTAACGACCGCTCTTCGCACTCTGCAACTTCTCCTCGACGCTGGTCACTTTTTCCTTCATCGTCTGCTCTCGGTCCGTCCGCGTCCCAAGTTTCACGGTGGTCGTGATCCGGGGGGCTCCCAGCTCGTGGACGACTTCATGACAGCGTTTCAAAGCTGCCATCACCTGATCCCAGTCTCCTTCGACATTTGTACCGTAGGCGTGCAGCTGAGCCTCGAGGCCACTTTGCCGAATGACTTCCTCACAGGCTGCGACGTAGCGGGACAGACTGACACCGACGCCGACCGGGACGATACATAGATCCGCGATCACTTTCATTTGACCCGTCTCCTTGTCAGAACCCGAAAACAAGAGACTACCATATGGATCGACCCGTCTCCCGCGTCCGAACCGGGCCGGCTTGCACCGCTCAGGGGCGTGGTGTATGTTTCAGCAGCCGTCAGCAACGCGAGGGGGTTCGTAGCATATGATCAGAGAAAAAGAAGCCCTGGAGTACCACAGCCAGGGGCGCAAAGGTAAGATCGAAGTCACGCCCAGCAAACCCTGTCTCACTCAACGGGATTTGTCGCTTGCTTATACACCCGGAGTCGCCGTCCCCTGCCTCAAGATCAAGGAGAATCCGGACGACGTGTTCAATTACACAGCCAAGGGAAACCTGGTCGCCGTGGTCTCCAACGGAACGGCAGTCCTGGGTCTGGGCAACATCGGCGCGGCAGCCGGGAAACCGGTCATGGAGGGGAAGGGAGTCCTCTTCAAGCGGTTCGCCGACATCGATGTCTTCGATATTGAAATCGACAGTGAGGACCCTGAGGACGTCATCCGGACGGTGAAGCTGCTGGAACCCACTTTCGGCGGAATCAACCTGGAAGACATCAAGGCGCCGGAGTGTTTCCTGATCGAGGACCGCCTCAAACAGGAGCTCAACATTCCGGTTTTCCACGACGATCAGCACGGCACCGCCATCATTTCGGGTGCGGCTCTCCTCAATGCCTTGGAAATCTGCGAGAAGGCGATCGCGGACGTCAGAATCGTCGTCAACGGTTCCGGTGCCAGCGGCATCGCGTGCGCCCGCTTCTACCTGAGTCTGGGCGCTCGCAGAGAAAATCTGATTCTGTGTGACTCCAAGGGGGTCATCTTCGAGGGCCGAACCCAGGGCATGAATCCGCAGAAGCAGTCGCTGGCGGCTCAGACAGATGCCCGTACTCTGACCGATGCTCTCCGGGGCGCAGACGTTTTCGTTGGATTATCGATCGCGAACTGCGTGACCGGCGAGATGCTCAAGGGCATGAACGAACGGCCGATCGTCTTCGCCCTGGCCAATCCCGATCCGGAAATCACGTACGAAGACGCGATGGCCGCTCGCCCCGATACGATCATGGCAACCGGACGTTCCGACTACCCGAACCAGGTCAACAACGTCCTGGGATTCCCCTTCATCTTTCGTGGTGCCCTCGACGTGCGCGCCACCGCCATCAACGAGGAGATGAAGCTGGCGGCGACCCGAGCCCTGGCCACGCTGGCGAAAGAGGACGTGCCCGAATCGGTCATGAAGGCCTACGACGTCGATCGGCTGCACTTCGGTCCGAACTACTTGATCCCCAAGCCTTTCGACTATCGTGTCCTGCTCTGGGAATCGACCGCCGTGGCGCAGGCCGCCATGGAGACCGGTGTCGCCCGTGTGACGATCGACATCGACGAATACCGGGAATCTCTGGAACGCCGACTCGGTCGCTCCCGCGAAGTCATGCGTGTGGTCATCAACCAGGCCCGGAGAGAACCGAAACGCGTCGCCTTTCCAGAAGGCGAGCATGAGAAGGTCCTGCGCGCGAGCCAGACCATCCTTGACGAAGGTTTTGCCCATCCGGTCGTGCTCGGACGCAAGACCAAGGTGGACGAACTGATCGGGAAACTGGATCTGCACCTGGACGACCTGGAGATCGTGGACCCGGAAACCTCCGGTAAATTCGAAACCTATGCGCGGGAACTCTACCGATTGCGCCAGCGCCGGGGTCTGACCATGACCGACGCACGCCGGATGATGCGCAACAAGACCGTCTACGGCTCGATGATGGTGCGCCTCGGAGACGCCGATGCTCTGGTCTGCGGCGTCGATCAGCAGTACCCGGACACGATCCGGCCCGCGCTTCAGGTCATTCAGATGCGTCCGGACTGCAGCCGCGTCGTCGGCCTGTTCATGATGGTGCTCAAGGATCGGACCTATTTCTTTGCCGACACGACCGTGAACATCGATCCCTCGGCCGAAGAACTGGCCGACATTGCGATCCTGACCGCCGAGGTGGCGGGGCGCTTCAACGTCGAACCCCGCGTCGCCATGCTTTCATTCTCGAATTTCGGAAGCGTCCGTCATCCGATGGCCGAGAAGGTCCGGCGGGCTACCGAACTGGTCAAGCAAAAGGCCCCGCACCTGATGGTCGATGGGGAGATGCAGGCCGATACCGCGGTCGTGCACGATCTGATCACCGAACACTATACTTTCAGCACGCTGACGAGCCCGGCCAACGTTCTCATCTTTCCGGATCTCCAGTCTGCGAACATCGCCTACAAGCTGGTCCAGCGCCTGGGTGGTGCCGAAGCGATCGGACCCATACTGGTTGGCATGAACAAGCCGGTCCATGTTCTGCAGCACGGCTTCGAGGCAAAGGACATCGTCAACATGGCCGCCATCGCCGTCGTCGACGCCCAGGAACTCGAGCGGTCGCGTTTGAAGGGGGTCGTCGCCAAGAGCCTGGTGTAGTCTGCCTACCGGATTCTGAGGCGGCATTCGGCACAGTAGTTGTTGGGCTTCAAATCGACCTGATCGACCGAGTTGGAGAAGTGCATGACGCAGCCGCGGTCCTCGCAGTGCACGAGGCCCAGAGTGTGTCCCAGTTCGTGCAGAGCCTCCTTTTCGATGCGGTCGAACAGGAGGCCGGTGTCCGCGGGTAACCCGTAGAACTCCTGTCTGAGTCGATAACTTGACAGCAGCGCCGTCGGACCTCCCAGTTGTGCCTCACCGAAGACAAAGGTCAGGATCGGTATGAAGAGATCGACATCGGTGACCCCAAGGAGCTTCGTCGAGGGATGCCGCTCACCCAGGCGGACGAGCTCGGCCAGCAGGCCGGTCGAATAGAACTGCCCCCGGGCCGCATCGTAGACCGGTGCCACATCCACTTCATCGACCAGCACCTTGCAGGTTCCCGCCAGATGTTCAGGCAGCGTGAGTGCCAGAAACTCGAGGACGTCCTGATCGGGGTTCCCGACCCTGACCAACCGAATCGCGGTCATCAGTTCTTTGCTGCGGAAGATTCCCGCTTGAGGCCGTATTTCTTGATCTTGTTGTAGAGAGTCACGCGGTCGATTCGAAGCATCCGGGCGCTGCGGGAGATGTTCCACTCGGTTTCATCGAGGATGTCCCGAATGTGGTCGCGCTCGACCGCAGCCAGTGACTTCTCTCCCGGTTCTCTCGGCCTGTCTGCCTTGAGAATGGGGAAATCTCCTGGATTGAGAACATCCGAGCGACAGACCAGGACCGCACGTTCCATCGCGTTCTGGAGCTCGCGGATGTTACCCGGCCAGTCGTACCGGCAAAGCTGGTCCAGCGCGTCGGAGGAGATGCGTGAGACGTGTTTGTTCATACTCTCGGCGAAACGGTGCAGGAAGTGTTCGACGAGCATGGGGATATCTTCTCGCCGTTCCCGCAGGGGCGGCAAGGTGATCGAGAAGACGTTGAGGCGGTAGTAGAGGTCTTCGCGGAACGTGTCTTCCCGGACCATGCTCTCGAGATTCTTGTTGGTTGCCGCGATCAATCGAAAATCGACCGGGATCAGCTTGTTTCCGCCCACTCGACAGATGCGCTTCTCCTCCAGGATCCGCAACAGATCGACCTGCGTCTTGAGGGAGATGTCCCCGATCTCGTCGAGGAACAGCGTCCCCCCGTCCGCCATTTCAAACTTGCCCTTGCGGCGGTACTGGGCACCCGTGAACGCACCTTTCTCGTGCCCAAACAGCTCGCTTTCGAGCAGACCCTCCGACAACGCCCCGCAACTGACCGCCACGATGGGCAGGTAGCGACGGGGACTGCAGGCATGGATCGCCCGGGCGATCAGCTCCTTACCGGTACCGCTTTCTCCGCGGACCAGCACCGTCGTGTCGCTCTCGGCCACCATCCGAACTTCTTCGAGGACGCGGTTGATGGCCGGGCTGTCTCCGACGATTCCGTGAAAGGCACTCATTTCGTCAATCTTCTTGCGAAGCTGGACATTCTCGTCCAGGATCTGTTTGCGTTCGGCGGCCTTTCGAATCAAGTTGTCGAGAGCTTCCGGTTCGAAGGGTTTCACGACGTAGTCGTAAGCGCCCTGCTTCATGGCTTCGACGGCCGTATCGACGGACGCGTAGGCGGTCATGATGATGACCGTGGCATCGGGGTGAATCTCATGGATACGACGCTGCAGTTCGAGTCCGTCAATACCCGGCATCTTGATGTCAATCAGAAAGATGTCCCATTCGTCCCGGCTCAGGGCCTCGAGAGCCTCTTTGCCCGAACCGGCCACGTCCACCTCGAAGCCTTCTTCCCGAAGCCATCCTCCGAGCGACTTCCTCACAATCATCTCGTCGTCGACCACCAGAATCCTGGCGGTAGACTTGGCAGCACTCATCGGTCTGTCTTCCTTTCTTCCTGATCCAGGCCCATTTCAACGTTGCTTTCCGACGGCAGCACGATCGTCACGGTCGTCCCCTGTCCGGGAGCCGAGTCGATGCGGATCTCGCCGCCGTGAGCGGCGACGATGCCACTCACGACAGCCATTCCGAGTCCCACTCCATGGGCATCTTCCTTGGTCGTGAAGAAAGGCTCGAAGATCCGTTGTCGGGTCTGCTCATCCATGCCGCAGCCATTGTCCTGGACCCGGACTTCCACGAACCCCTTCTCGGCTACGTAGCGAGTCCCGAGCACGATCTGCCCACCCGTCGTCCCGACGGCCTCGGTCGCGTTGATGAGGACGGCGACGAGAACCTGTTTGATGCCCTGGGAATCGCAGACCACAGGGGGCGTCGCCTCGTCGAGCTCGAACCGGGTCTCGACGCTCATCAGGTTCATCTTGTGTTGGACGAGACGCAACGCATCCCGGACCAGCTGGTTCAGGTTCTCCGGCTGGCGACTTTGGCTTCGGGGACGGGCAAACTGCAGCAGGCTCTTGACGATATCCCCACAGCGGGCCGCTTCGTGAGCGATCAGCTCCAGGTGCTCGTTCGTGTCGTCGTCGGTCCCGCCGTTTCGCTTCAGTCGCTTCAGTACCAACCGTGTAGAGGTCAGAATGCCCGCCAGAGGATTGTTGATCTCATGCGCCACGATCGCCGCCAGCTTGCCCATCGAAGCCATCCGTTCCACCTGGATCATATGGCGATGGGCCGCTTTCAAAGCTGCCGTTTTCTCCTCGACCCGGCTCTCCAGCGTCTGCGCCCATGCGGTCAACTCGGATCGCGCCTGGCTCAGCTGGCGCGTCATCCGGTTGAAGGACCGTCCCAGAGCTCCCATTTCGTCATTGGAGTCGATCTCGATGTGGAAATCGAGGTCCCCGTCGGCGATCTTCTCGGTCCCGGCCATCAGCTCTCGGATGGGGCGGTGCACCAGGACGAAGACCACCCCTCCAAGGACGATGGAGACGACCAGAACGGCCAGTCCCAGCTGGGCCAACAGGAGCGTTCTCCCTTGCCGGATTGTCTGGTCGACATTGGAGAGGGGCATCGTGACATCGAGAACGCCCAGCACGGTCTGGTCCGGGGAGTGGGCATGGCACGCCGCTTCGTAACAGCGCGGCTCGTTCTCGATCGCATTGATGAGCCCCAGGATGCGATTCCCCTGAGCATCGAAGTAGACTCTCCGCCGATCGGGTCGAGGGAGGCGGCGGAGGGGCTCTTCCTGGTTATGGCAGGCGTAGCAGGCCTCCTCCTTCTTGTCGACGAGCGTGTTGATCTCGGTGTCGTCGCTCGAGTAGCTGATCCGGCCGACTTCGTTGAAGATGCGGATCTTGTTGATGCCCGGCTCGCCGCCGATGGTCTGGATCGTATGGTAGATATGCTCGCGGTGGTTGAGCTGCATGCTGTAGAGGATGCTGCGTTTGATGCTGTCCGAGATGCGGTCGGCCGCTTCGAACGTAACCGCTTCCAGATCGGCGCGGTGCTGCTCGGTGAGCTGATAGCCGAACATGGCGAAGATCACGCCAAGGGAACCTACGAGACTTGCCACCAGTTTAAAACTCAAGCGTCCGGTCAACTTCGCCTGCCTTCCTCTCTGAGCCGCATTCCAGTCGGCTTCAGCGACGGACTGTTTAAAATTTTAACAAGTTTTGCGGGCGGTGCGAAGAGAAATGAAAGACGACTGAGGAGTGATCTGCGGCTTAACTCAACAGTATCGGATAGAAAGAGCGGAGGTGGGGTCTGCTTTGCATTCCGAAATCGATCCAGTCCGCACTCGATGCGACCCCATCTGCGGAAGGTTTTCGTCGATCCAGAACGTCCGCGGGCATGTCACTGCGGCTTGTCGAACAGCGTCCGCGTCACCCGCTGCCAGGTCACCTCGTCGGCCGATTCGAGCAAGCCGTCGACGACGGTTCCTCCGTCGGGCAGCAGAGTCCCGAGCCTCTCCTGCGGTCCTCTCGTTGGACTCAGTGCATCCAGCAGCCGCTGCACCTCGCCGGCCAGCCAACTTCGGACTTGCTGCGAGCGGATTCCGCGCTCGAGTGCGGCCGCCAGATCGATCTGGTCGAGCTCGCAGAGCCAGTAAGCCGAGATCCCCGTTCCTGCGTTGAACGACATGCTGCGCACTGCATCGTTGACACGACGCACGGTGCCGCCAACGGGAGACTTGAGCTCCGCCCAACGATGCCCCTGACGAACCGAGAAGAGGGTCTCACCGAGTGTGACCGCCGCGCCTTCATCCGGCATTCGGATCTCGTCGATACGACCCAGGAGCCTACCCGCGAACGCGCCGATTCCAAGACGGCCGCTCTGCTCTCCTGTCGGGAGCATCCAGGTGTGCCCGGGAAACCAGATACACCCTTCGGGTGCAGGATGCGTGGAGGCGTCAACGGCCCTCTGGATCTCCCGGCGTTTCTGGAGCCAGGAGTAGAGCGCGTAGCCCACGATCGAAACCACGAACGTCAAAAGAACCAGAATCGGTACCATGGGAATCATCCCTTCACTTCATCGCCGAGTAAGAAACCTCTCCAGCACAGGCCGGAAGTTCTCCTGGCGTCGTGCCGTATCCAGCCAGTCGCTGACGATTTCGCCGCCGTCCGGCGCTGTCATGCCGACAGGGGGGCGATTCGACCACATCAATTCGAAGACCGCCGATCCCAATGCGTCAGCTTCGGATTCGAGCCACTCTTCGGCCTCCAGTCCGTAGCGCATCGCCTTGAGCCGGCTCACGAGATCCTCGGGCTCCACGACGAACAGACTGCCGCTCGTAAACGGCGCCTTGTTGACCAATGACGGACGTTGCTGCAGATCTGAGTTCACCCAGACGACCAGGCCCTCGACAGGACTTCGCAGGCAGTGCGTTCCCAACTGGTTGACCAACTCCACGGAGTCCTCGTGTACAACCGAACCCAGAGGTGGAGCATGCACGGCGTAGACTTGTCCCATCAGTTGCTGCCCGAAGTCGTCCAAGCCGACTCGGACCCGAGCGGAGCCTTCGATACGCGCCCACATGTGATTGGGACTGTAGAAGCACTGGGACGAAATCATGAAGTCCGGAAGCCCCCGGGGACCGTGCGTCCTCTTCAGGCCCGCGGCCCGATCCTGCACGACTGAACCGGGTGTCTCACCGCGGATGGCCTGATCGAGGAGACAGGATTCGCACTCGAACTCCCGATCACACAACCGGTAGGTCACCACTCCCGCGTCCATCCAAATGCAAGTCGGAAACTTGTGGCGTTTCACCACGGGGGTTTGCAGCACGTCCGGTACCAGAAAAATGACCTCCCTTCTTGGGGAGCCTAACCTAAACATATATCAGCAGATACAACCTCTGCGCGCGGCAGTGGCCAAACTGATGAAAATCTCAACACGAGGACACGCTTCTAACGGAGGGCCGCGTTGAACGGCTCACGGAGAGCGCGTTCCGGCCGTGACTGCAGAGAAATTCATCAGCGGTGTTGAAAGTGTCGACGCCTTTCTCGGCCGTTCGAATTCCATTGCCTTTTCAGACATGCGCACCTACAATGAAAAGCTGATTCCAACGCTAGCTTCGGGGATGACCCTGAAATGCGTACCCGGTCTGCTCCCGTTCACCTTCGAAAATTCTAGCGACAATGGATCACTCGGGAACGGCGTTCGGGATCGAATCCCTGTAAGAGAGGGGAGCATCAAATGACGACATCCTTCATTATCGCCGTCATAGTCATCGCGGCCGTGATCGTGTACATCTTCCGCTCCGGGAAGAGAGAGAGCCACCATCTCGACAAGCTGCATATCGGCACGACTGATAAGCAGGAATAGTCGAGCGGGAGCCCGTTTGAGCGTTACGGACACGGAAGAGGTCCGGAGGCGCCCCGCCTTCAGGCATGTTGCGGCGTGTCAGTTGGCACGGATGAAGCGGTCTCGGGCCCAGTAACGAAGCTTATCCACGTCCTCCCTTCGGGAAACCGACAAAGGCAGGGTGGAGTGGATGGCCGTGTTGATCGCTTCCGTGGTCAAGGGCTTCCGTTCATGAATGGAAGCAAAAAGGGCAGAGATCACCGCCTGCTCGATTTCCGCTCCGCTGAATCCTTCGGTCTCTCCAATCAGGAGATCCAGATCGAAGGTCTGGGGGATCTGTTTCCGCAGCTTCAAGTGGATCTCCAGAATCTGCCGCCGTTCGGCGGCGTTCGGGAGATCGACGAAGAAAACTTCGTCAAAGCGGCCTTTCCTCAACAATTCGGGCGGAAGCGCTGAGATATCGTTGGCCGTAGCCACCACGAAGACTTCCTGCTTTTTCTCCTGCAGCCAGGTCAGGAACGATCCAAGGATACGCTTTCCGAGTCCCCCGTCCGAGTCACTGCCCCCCGATGTCGCAAAGGTTTTCTCGATCTCGTCGATCCACAGCACGACCGGAGCCATCGACTCGGCCTGCTGGGTGGCCTTACGGAAGTTCCTTTCCGATTCGCCGATGTATTTGTCGAAGAGCCGACCGGCATCGAGTTTGAGCAGAGGAAGGCCCCAGGCACGCGCAACATGTTTGGCCGCCAGTGACTTTCCGCAGCCCTGTACGCCGACGAGGAGCACCCCCTTGGGGGGATCGAGATTGTACTGGCGCGCCTCGGGACTGAAGCCGACTTTTGCAAGCTCCAGCCAGTGACGAAACCCTGCGAATCCCCCAAGTTCATATGCGTTGGACCGCAGCGGATAGTATTCGAGAAGTCCTTCCTCCCGGATCAGCTCTCCCTTCTTCTCCAGGATTCGAGCGATGTCTTCTCGGCTGAGCCGTCCGTCCGCGAGGATACAGTAGGCCAGCGTCTGCCTGGCCTGTTTGAGCGTCAGTCCTCCGAGGGCGCGCAGCAGTCCCTCCAGATCCTCGGGACCGATGTCGACCCGGATGGCCTGCCGCTCACCCAGCGAGTGGATGAGGTCCCGAACAGCAGTTCTCAATTCCGCTTCGCCCGGCAAGTTCAGGCGGCAGTGCGCCGACATCTGGGCCACTTCGGCCGGGAGCTCTACACGGTCTCCACTGATGATCAGCGTAGACTTCGTTCCCGAGAACGCCTGGCCGAGCTCGCGGGTCAGCCGGCGCACCTCGGGATTCTCCAGATACGGCGCGAAGTCCTTGAGATGATAGAGTCCTTCGACGGTCAAGCCGGCAACATACTTCAACAGGATGGGCGGTTGATTGGTTTGATGATAGGGCGCCGCCTGCCCATGCCGACGGAGGCCGCTCGTAACGCTCCACTCGAAGAGCGTCAGGCCGAGATCGACGGCCACCGATTCAAGGATTGAATCGACCCGCTCTTCTTCCACCGTTTCGAAGACAATCAGGGGGTGGAATGACAGGATGAGCGTACGAATATCGTGCAGGGTACTCGAAGTGCTGCTGTCGTCCGTCACCTGATTGATATCGAACGGATTCGCGGAACGGCTTAGGCTTGGTCCGCAGTTTTCGCCAGGGTTCCCAAGGCCGAAGAGACGTTCTCGACCCACGCGGATCCGGAACGGATCATTCGTCGATCGTTGCGCCGGAAGCACGGATCCGGACGATCCGGTAAGGCGGCTCACCGACCAGGGCATCGTCGAACTCCCGGCCGTTTTCCTTTGCCATGTGTTTAAGCCAGGCCACGTAGCTTTCGCGAGCCATGTCCAGGATTTCGATCCGTCCCTCGGCGACGGCCCGGTTTCCGATCGCTCCGACCGGGAAGATGATCACACCGTCATCGACCTTGATCTGAATACGCCGACCCGCTTCATCCTGAATGTCCATCCAGCATCCGGCCTTTCGGCAGACATCCGCCACCCGGCCTTCGATTCGAACCACCTTCCCCTCGAACGTCTCGGGATTGGCCAGGATGTCGGAAATGGGAGTCCGTGCACCCCCGGTCACGCCTCCTCCGTATGACTTCGGGTCACCTGACAGCAGAACGGAACAACACCCCATGAACACCATGAGTTCGAGGCAGAGCATCTTTCGCATGTTTCTAAGCCTCCGGCTCGCTTGGACTACGTCTTCACGCCTCAGTTGCCGGCCGTATCATCGGCCGTCACCAGGATCTCCTGGCCCGGGTGAATGAGGTCGCCCGGTCTCAGATGATTCCAGCGGAACAGGTCCCTCAGAGGGACTCCGTAATGGCGGGCGATCTTATAAAGAGAGTCTCCGCGACGGACGATATGGCTTCCCGACGCGGATCCGCCGCCACCCGAATCGATCGCCGCCCTCCAGTCCGAAAGGGGAATCACGAGGTCCTGTCCGAGGGACAGGCGATTGATGTTGCGGATGTGGTTGATCTCGGAAATGGCCCGGATCGAGACACCATAACGGCCGGCGATGTGTGAAAGGGTCTCACCGCTGCGCACCTTGTGGTGGGTCCACCGCAAGCGCTTCTCCGGCGGAATAGCGGCGAGTCGCTCACCGACGGCACCGAGTCCGGCGGGAACCTTGAGCCGGAAGTCGGTACTGTCGGCCGGAGTGATGCCTCTCAACAACTCCGGGTTCAGCTCAATCAACACATCATCGTCGACTCCGAGAGCATCGGCAATGACACGCAGGTCGGCCTGGAATCCGACGGGCACGGTTTCAGTTTCGAGCGGGGCGTCGGGCTCGACGGTGAAACCGTATCGTTCCGGGCTGCGATAGATGATCATGGCGGCGAGGATGGAAGGCACGAAATTTCGGGTTTCACGGGGCAGCAGCCGCCGCTTCACCATCTGCCAGTAATCCATTTCCCCGTGGCGCCTGAGCTCCCGACTGACTCGTCCCTTGCCGACGTTGTAGGCTGCCAGAACCAGATACCAGTCTCCGAACTCGTCATGCAGGTCTTTCAAATATCGGGCGGCAACACGGGCCGACTTTTCCACATCGAGTCGTTCGTCGAGCCACCAGCCGACGTGCAGTCCGTACAGCCTGGCCGTGCCCGACATGAACTGCCAGATGCCCCGGGCCCGGGCACGCGAGTAGGCGGTCGTCTTGAACAGGCTCTCCACGTGGGCCATGTAGACAAGATCCTGGGGCAGTCCCTCCTCGGCAAAGATCTTCCGGAACTCACCCACGTAACGGCCCGACCGGCGCAATGCCGCTTCCGTCGCCTTCCGGCCCCGACCCTGATAGTAGTCGAGAAACTTCAGCACCTCCTGGTTGACCACGATAGGGAAATCGAAGGGAGTCTGTTTGAGGTCGGCGTCGACCAGGTCCTCCAGGCGGGGGTCCACCGTCACGGCGTAGAGATCGAGCGAAGCGATCTCGTCGAGTGGCGACAGAGAATCGGCCACTTCGTCGGCGAGAGGGAAAGGGGCCTCCTGCGGGGTCATGGCTGCGGATACGTCCAATCGGCGAATCTCCGCCAGCAGCTCGTCGTACACGGTCTCGAGCGTCGGATGCGCAGCGGGCTCGAGCTGGGAGTTCAGGAGCAGATTCAGCGCCTCTTGCAGAAAGCGACGACCTTCTGCGGCGCGCCCGGTCCGCTGCAGGTCACTGGCTTTCTCCCGCAGCAGTCGAACATCCCTGACGAGGAGCGCGAGCTCTTTCTCATGCTGTCGAACGACAAATTCGGGTTCCCGGGAGAGGACGACCTGGGGTGCTTCCTGTTGGCCTGACGTCGCGGGCGGCGCGGTGTCTCCCGGTTCTACACTGGCCTGCCGTTTGCTGCATCCGGCCGGGAGGAGCAGGAGCAGAGCAATTGCGAGCGGCCAAACTTTGAAACGGCGACCGGACAGTTCCATCCAAATTCCTTTCCACGAGGGGCGCCAATGGCGGCCTTGTCTGCACGAATTTCCTGATTCTAAGCCCCAACCATTCATTTTGCCAGTGCGCACGGACACTTCTTCGGTCTGATCGACGGAAGAAGTCGCGACAAAACAGGAGTCGGCCCGCTGAGAGGAGCCATTTCAATGACGACACACGCAAGCCGGATCTGGCCCCGACCGGACCGTGAATGGGTAACGGATCCCTCGCGCGTCGAGGTGCCTACCGTGTGCCCGGTCCGCGATCGACGCTTCCGGCTCATCTCAAATTCACCGCGCTCCGCCTCAAACTCCCGATCCCGGTTAGAATTATCAGGGTGAATCGAACTCCGAGCGGCCGCCGTCCCGTTCTCCTTGCAGGTCTCGCCCTGGTGGTCGTGGCTTTCCTCGTGCAGCTCTACTTCTCACACTCCGATGCGACACCTGTCGCCGTCCGACAGGACCGTATCCTCATGGGCACCGTCTGGTCGCTGCAGGTTCTGCCCGATGGCCAGTCGCGCGAGACAACCGAGGAAGCGCTCGATGCCGCCTTCATCGAAGTCGACCGGATCGAGGGGCTCATGAGCGAATGGAAACCCGACTCACCCGTCAGCGCGATCAACACCGCTGCCGGTGCGCAGGGCGCCGAGGTACCGACCGAGCTTGTCGAGATCATACGCCGAAGCATTCGCTTCGGAGAGTTGACCGATGGCGCTTTTGACATCACCTGGCGCGGCATGGGCAACCTCTGGCACTTCGATGAATCCTTCTCTCCGCCCTCCGAAGCGCAGGTTGAAGAAGCGAAAGCACGCGTGGACTACCGCAGGATTCGGATCGACGGAAACCGGGTGTCATTGCCCGAGGGCTGGGCCATCGGACTCGGCGGGATCGCCAAAGGGTACGCCATCGACCGAGCCGCCGGGAAGCTCCGTGAGGCCGGCTTCCGCGACTTCCTCGTCAACGGCGGCGGTGACGTGCTGGCCGCCGGGATGAAAGGGGATCGAAACTGGACCGTGGGCGTGCGCGCCCCACGAGGGGGTCCCCAGGATCTCGTGGCCCGCATTCGGGCGACCGGCGCCGTAGTCACATCGGGGGACTACGAGCGCTTTCGCATCGTCGACGGCGTCCGCTATCATCACATCATCGATCCCCGCACCGGTCGGCCGGCCGGTCTTTGCCGCTCCGTCACGATCGTTGCCGGCCAGGCCGAACTGGCGGACGTCCTGGCGACCTCGGTCTTCGTGCTGGGACCCGAACGGGGCCTGAAGCTGATATCCACGATGCCCCACGTGGAGGCGTTCATCATCGATGCCAATGGCAAGCACTGGCTGAGCGACGGCTTCAGGAAAGTCGCGGATTTCGCCTCGGAGTAGACCGATGGGCATCCGTGGTTCCGGGCGGCGGCTTCGGGCAAGCAGTCCAGCCGGTCCTGACTGCTGAATCGCGCGGGCTGCCGGCCCGCTAAACCTCACTCTATTCACCAGGGCCCTGAAGATGAAGCACGGGTACGCCGCTTGGGCTGTTGCTTTCTCCCCGTGGATGGTCTCTGAATGTGGGACGGTGAATGTGGCGGTCCTGACAAGCGGAGGTTGCCCGACGGATATTGTAAGAAATTCCGACAGCGCCCGGATCGGCGCTGCCTGGAGTTCCCTGGATGGGGCTTCAGCACTCTCGGGCGGGCGCTTCCGAATCCGACTCGAGACGGCTCCAGGCAAGGTGCGTCAGGGTTTCCCTCGTATTGGCCTCAGTCGGAAACACGGCGACGGAACCGTGAATCGCCTGGACCAAGCCCCCCCCGAAGACGTTGTTCAGTTCGCGCTTGAGACGGTCAAGGACCTGAACGGCGTTCTCCACGGTGGCGTGCTGCAAAATGATACCGACCGTGTCGGCACTCAGCCTTCCCAGATAATCAGTTTTACGAATATTCCTGCTCAGGCAGCGGACCAGCTTCTCGAGCTTCTGTCCCTCCTCCAGCCCGTTGACACGAAACAGGCTGAACGCCGAGAAATAGGCATACCGCAGTGCTTCGGCCAATTCCCGCGTGAGGAAGAAGTCGAAACCCTCCGAGGTGAAGCACTGGACTCCCGGAGGCATTTCCGGCTCCAGAATCGCTGATACGCCCTTGTCGTTGTTTCGATCCATTTCCCCCTGCCGTAGGTCGATGAGTTGCACGGGTTTTGTTAATCCACCCCGAATCAACAAGATTCCAGCTTCTCATCGAAAAGTGGCAGCAAAAATCGTGCCAAGGTCCGGAACCGGCCGCAAGTCGTTCACAAGAGAGCATCTCGGGCCGCTCTATTAAGGCTGGACAACCCCTGCCAGGCCGAAGACCCGACAGATTTCTTGACATTCTCAGGACATTTACGACTGGTTGGCGCCAGGGCAGTCGGATTAGCGGGCTTCCGTGCAGCCTGTGAACTACTGGAAACAAGGGTTGGGTACTCCACTCCACAGGCAACGGGAGAGCCCAAGCACACGAAAATGCCCAAATACGCGTTCGGTGCGGGTCTCCGGGATCGATTTTGCCGCGATTTGGTCCTTGGTACGGGCCATGCAATTGCGGTAGGTGTGAAAAATTTGCTTGCCATTACGAAAGTCAATCTCTACAGTTGGGCTCAAGCGGGGTCCCGAATGAAAAAGAAGCTGCCGATCCTGGTCGCAGTGGTTGTCCTCTTATGTTCACCGGCGCTGCCCGCCGGGCAGGCTGCCGAGCCTCAGTCGTCGGACTCGCCGTCCTACGTCTACGTCGCACCCAACGTGCTGGAGATCGATGCGAACAAGATCTTCAGCTCCTTCACGCTGACCAATACGACGCCCTTCTGGTTCAATCCTCGGGTCTATCTCGTCGATCTTGACGGAGAGATCGTCCGCCAGTTCTCTCCGATGTTGAAGGGCTTCGGAACCTGGCAGAAGGCGACGATCGATCTGCTGGAAACGGATTTCCAGGGGAGTATCTGGATCCTCTCTCCCCAGCCGATCGTGGCTTCAGCATTCATCTACCAGTACGAGCCGAAAAGCGGCGGGCTCACGCTGCTCGGAAATGGCAAGCTCGACCAGGTCGCGCCCGAGGCCGCGGCCGACGCGCTGAAACTGCTGCTGCAACGATAAGGTGCGCCCCGGCCCCACCCGTGCAGGGTTCAGAGTTGGAGGTTTACGGATCGAGAGGTTCGGGTCCGGTCGATGGTCCGGCGGCCCGCCCGACTCAATAGTCAGGGCAGCCTGGATGACTCTCCGGCCGCACGACCGGAACCCGCTGCGGCCGACGCGCTATGGCGCGATCGCCGACAGCGTCTCTCCGTCGTCGTCTCCAAAGGTCAGGCAGCTGACCACCGGGCGATCGCTGCGGATCCGTAGATGACCTCCCAGCTGCTCGAAGTCCGCTCCCAGCAGTGACGGGTCTCCCAGCAGCTTTGCCTCCCGCCCTTTCGGTTCCAGACGAAAACCGGTCTCGGCCGTCTTCCGACCCTCTCGGTCATAGATCTCCAGCGTCACCTCGGCCGCGGCCGTCGTCGGATTGAACACCGCCACTCCCGTGAAAATCCGTTCCGACCGCGATTGCGCAACCTGTGGAAAGGTCGCCTCGACCTGCCCTTCACTGACCAGCGTCAGCGTCGTCCGGGCCTTCGCCGTCTCATACGTGACCAGTGCCAGCACCGCCGGCGGCGTCTCTCCTTCCAGCTTCACCACCAGCGAGCCCGACAGCGTCCCGTCGGCTCCCCCCAGATCCCCGAACAGCTCCGAGGCTCTCAGTACCGTCGCCTCCTCACCCGCCAGAAACACTCGCCGCGTCGACAGCTCCTGCCCCGCCTCGCCGTACAACGTCACCTCCCCGAACGCATCCAGCAATCCCGTGTTCACGATCCGAACAACCGTGTCTCCTCCCTTCGTGTCCGCAAACACGTGCGGGGTACTCCAACTCCGCCCATGGCGTGCCACCATCGTCGGCACCGTCGAGATCCACTCCTGACCGGCCGAGACCGCCAGGCCGCTCACCTCCACCTCCGAGACCACCCGCACGTACCCCTCGAACCCGTCCGCGTACCCGAAAAAGTCGGAAATCAACCCCTCGACGCTCCCCGCTCCTGCAATCGTCCCGCTCCAGCGAACCGGACGCCGACTGTGACCGTCATACAGCTCGAGCTCGATTCTCCCGGGGCTCCCCTCGTGGTTGATCAGCTGCAGAAACGTCTGCGATTCCGACGACATCATCACCTCCGGCACGTAGAGCTGCCGCCCCGAAGCCTCGTCCGCCGTCATCCCGTCCATGCGCCGGCGATTGTAGTCCCCGACCACGATCATGCCCTTCAGATCCCCGCTCACACTCTCCGCTTCCACGTATCGTGCCTGCCCCCGCGGATCGTTCAGGTCCCGCGTCAGCAGCGCCTGCTGACCCAGTGGCGCCAGCGTCTCCGACCGTGTCGACGACAACACCTCCTGCCCGTCTCCTTCGAACCCCCGGATCCGCATCGCCTCGAACACCTCACCTCCGTTCAGTAGCGCCAGCCCCACGTACGTATCCCCGAACGGTGCCCCCACCCCGTCGATCGATGCCGGATACCTCAGCGCTGTTCTCATCGGCTGCGCGGCGACCTGCACCGTGACGAGAGCAGGCGCGTCGGCGACGCCGTCGCCGACCCAGTAGTAGAATCGATCGAATCCGGTGAAATCGGCATCCGGCTCGTAGATGAGTGTCCCCTCCTCCAACTTCTCCGCGATCGTCACATGTCCATGAAGGGGCTGTTCGACTCGGGTGATTCGGAGGCTGTCGCCGTCCGTGTCGGAGTCGTTGAGCAACACCGCCAGATCCAGCTTCGTCTCCGGGTCGGTGATGGCGGTATCGGCCCCAGGCACCGGCGGGTCGTTGACCGGCAGCACGTGGACCGAGATCGTCGCCGCCACGATTTCTCCGAATTCATCGCTGACGGCGTAGGAGAAGCTGTCCGGCCCGCTGTAATCCGGATCGGGTAGATAAGTGATCGTCCGCTCCCCAACCTGCACGCTTCCCGACTTCGGAGCCTGGATCAGCGTCGTGGTCACCGTCCCACCTTCGGGACGAACGTTGTCCGGAAGCGTTGTGATGCGGCGGGAGGTGTCCTCGTCGAGCGAGATCGAATTGCCAGCCGCCTGAGACGAGGTTCTGCCCAAGCTCTGGACCCGCACCTTCGCGGTGGCTCGTCCGCCCCGCCCGTCGCTGACTCGATATCGGAACTCATCCAGCCCTTTGTAGGTGTCGTCGCGAAGACGGTAGGTCAGCCAGCCTCCCCTCGTGATCGAAGCGACGCCGTGTGCCGGCTGGGTTACAGAATAGACCTCGAGCTCGTCCCCATCGGCATCAAGGTCATTCTTCCGCACATCGAACCGATACGCGTATCGGTTCTCGAGGACCAGTGAGTCGTCACGGGCGACCGGAGCCGAATTGCCGGAACCGGAGGGTGGACTCGCAGAACCGACTCCGTCCGAACCGCCGGTCGGACTTCCGGTCGGCGGAGTGAACTGGCTGATCGCCGCCTGGACTTCGTTCGAATATCCGCTTTCGAGACCCGCGTGATTGACGGCCGTACAGACATAGTAATAGGTCGTGTCGTACCGGAGTGTCGAATCGGTGAAGGAAGTCGACGGAACCGGAGTCTGATTGACCCGAACGTAACCGCTTCCGGAGTGAGTCGATCGATACAGATTGTAACCGCTCACATCGGCGCTGGGGCTAGGGTCCCATTTCAGCGTCAGAGATTGGGCCCAGGCCGGAGCCAGGGCGGCCCAGGCGACAATGAATCGAACCAAAAATCGACCTAAGGTTGAAGGTCGAGCCGCGAAGGAATGGCGCATCTCGGTCCCGCATCTCCTCCTCCCCCGGAAAAGTTCAACCCTGACATTCCGAGGCGGAGCGCCCCGCCTGCGAAACACGAACAAGTCGCCGCAGAGCGTACTACAAGAGGGTGGCAATTCCTAGCAGGACATTGAACAGATCTGAGACTTTGGATCGTTCAATTGAGATGTGAGGCAAGTCGGCGAGGTCCGGGTCCGGTCGTTGGTCCTGCAACCCGCCCGACTCAATAGCCAGGGCAGCCTGGGTTACAATTTGGATGCGAAGAGTGTCCTGGTGGTGCGCCGCACCCCTGGACCACCCTAAGCATCACTGAACATCCTGCTGACCTTCGATCGTGGAGAGGAACTCTCCACGAGCATCACCGAAAATGGCGTAACTTGCCACCTTGCCTGTGCTCCGGACCCGTAGATGCCCTTTGATCTGATTGAAGTCCGGGCCAAACAGGGGGACGCTGTTCAGCAGATCTACTTTACGGGAATGTGGCGCAAGATCAAAGTCCCGAACTGCCACGAGCAACCCGTCTTCACTGTAGGCCTCAACCGTGACCGAGACGGCTTCGCTGGACGGGTTGAGGACGGCCAGACCAGTGAAGATGGACCCGTCGGCCGTCTGCGCGACCTGTGGAAAGATCGTTTCCGTGTATCCGTCTTCCACCATGGGAACCGAAGTCGCCGACTTTCCGGCGAATCCGCTGAAGTCGACGCTGGCCACGACTGGCGTGGGTTCGGCGATTTCGAGCTCGACCGAGCCGGAAACGATTGAAGCAGGCTTGTGGTTCCCCAGGCCGAAGATCTCCGCCGCCGGGACCAGTTGAAGCTGTCCCACGGGAAGCGCGATCACCTTCTCGGCCAGCACGCCGCCCGATTCGTCGTACACGCGGACTGTAGCCTCGTCTGGCTGAGCGCCCGCATTGAGGACGCGCAGGACCGAATTGCCACCGTCCGAGTCGACGAAGAAATGCGGTGCGACGAGTCGACTGGCGGAAACCGCCCGCCGCCCCGAAGCAGCGGAGAGGTTCTTCTGGCTGGCCACGACTTCATAGCCGCAGACCGGCGTATCCGCGGACACATGGACGTACCCTTCGCCCACCGATCCATCCGCACCGAAGATCTCCTTCGCCGTGCCCATGAAGGAGCCCCCAGGCGCCACCAGTGCGGTGACCTGGTCGACCAGGTGGCCGTCCCTACCGCGAAGCTGCAAGACCAGTTGAGCCACACTTTCCGATGGATTGATCATCTGGATCAGGGTCGATTCCGTGGGGCCCTCGTGGACCATGGGGAAGTAGAGAGAGTCGGCCACGTCGAGCTTCGCTCCTACGCCGTCCAGCCGTCGTGAGTTGTAGTCGCCCACCATGAAGAAGCCCTGCAGCCTGCCGCTGTCGGCCGCCACACTCAGCGAGATCGAGTCGGGCGTCAACATCGAGAGCTCACCTGTCTGGAAGGCCATCTGTCCCTTCGGTGGAAGTGGACTTGAAAGTCGCTGTTGCGCCAGCTGACCGCCGTTCTGATTGTGGCTCTTGACCGACACATATTCGTAACTCGCACCCGGATTGAAGAGGCCGACTCCGACGTAGGTGTTCGAAAAATAGGACGAAGCTCCCGTGTCCACGCTAGCCGGAAAGATCAGCGGTGTGGCCTGTTGCGACGACAAGATGACCTGGACGGTGACTTGGGCATTGCGGGTCACTTGCCCGTCGGAGACCTGGTAGGTAAACGAATCGGTGCCGACGTATCCCTCGGCCGGAGTGTAGCGGATCATGTCGGAATCTTCGAGAGCGGTCTGGCCGTGTAGGGGCGACCCGACGACGGCGACGTTCAGCGTATCTCCGTCCGGATCCGTGTCGTTGGCCAGCACCGGCACCAGAACCGACCCATTGCCGGCCACGGAGACCTGGTCGTCGACCGGCACGGGGGCGTCGTTGACGGCCGTCACTGTGACGTCGACCGTCGCCTCGGCAGTTCCTCCCTGTCCGTCGGCCACAACGTAGGAAAAGGAGTCCTTGCCGAAGTAATTCGCGGCCGGCGAGTAGAGTACCGTCGTTGCATTCTGGATCACGGCAGTTCCATGCGCCGGCTCGGTCACCGTTTCGACGCGCAGCGTGTCGGAGTCCGGGTCGCTGTCGTTGGCCAGCACCGCAATCGTCACCGACTGGTCTTCCGGTGTCGTGGCCGCATCGGCGGCCGCGGCCGGGGCAGTGTTTTGTCGGGTGTTTACCGTCACTGTCACACTCGCCGTCGCTGTACCGCCCTGGCCGTCGGAGATCGTGTAGGTGAAGGTATCCGTGCCGCCCTGGAAATTCGGTTTCGGCGTGTAGGTCAAGGTCTGTCCCGAGAGGATCGCGACGTCACCGTGTGGAGCGTTGCCGACGGAAGTCACGGTCAGCGTATCGCCGTCCGGGTCGCTGTCGTTGGCCAGGACCGGAATCGAGACGGCTTCGCCGACGCCGGTCGCCGCTGCGTCGTTGACGGCCGTCGGGGCATCGTTGACGGAGGTGACCGTGAGCGTTACCTGGCCGGTGGCCGTGCCGCCGTGTGTGTCGGCGACGGTGTAGCTGAACGAGTCCGGACCATGGTAATTCGCGGCGGGCGCGTAGCGGACGCTCGTCGCCGACTGAACCGAGACCGTGCCGTGGGACGCCGAACCCACCGACGTGATGCTGAGAGCATCCTCGTCCGGGTCGCTGTCGTTGGCCAGCGGATTGAAGATCAGTTCCTGGTCCTCCGGCGTGGAGACGCTGTCGTCCACGGCGACGGGCGGCCGGTTCACGAAGTTCACATTGACCGTGACGGTGGCGCCGGCCGTTCCGCCCTGGCCGTCCTGGATGGTGTAGGAGAAGGTGTCAGGACCGGAGAACCCGCTTTGCGGCGTGTAGGTTACCGTGGCACCGCCGACGATCGTTGCGGAGCCGTGGGACGGCTGGGTCAGACTCGTCACCGTCAGGACATCCCCGTCGACGTCGCTGTCGTTGGCCAGCACGGCAATCGACACCGCTTGGTTCCCCTCGGTGGAGGCCGTATCGTTTTGGGCTACCGGCGTGTCGTTGACCGAGTTCACCGTGATGAGTACGGACGCCATGTCGGTCTGGGAGCCGTCCGAGACGGTGTAGATGAAGCTGTCGCTGCCATGATAGTTGGCCGCCGGCGTGTAGCGCACGGCGCTCGTGCCTTCGAGGGCGGCCGTGCCGTGGCTCGGCTGCGTCACCGAGGCGACGGTGAGCGTATCTCCGTCGGGATCCGTGTCGTTGGCCAGCACCGGGACGATCGCCGCCGTATCCTCGGGCGTGGTCGCCAGGTCGTCGTTGGCCTGCGGCGCGTCGCTGACGGCCGTCACCGTCACCGTGACGACGGCGCCGTCACTGCCGCCGTGTCCGTCGCTGACCGTGTAGCCGAAGCTGTCCGAGCCCTGGTCGTTGGCCGCCGGGGTATAGGTGACCGTCTGGTTGGCATTGAGGACGACCGTACCGTGCGACGGAGTACCCAGATTGAGAACCGAGAGCGTGTCGCCGTCTGCATCGCTGTCGTTGGCCAGCACGGCCACCGTGACGGTCTGCTCTTCGGACGTGGTTACGTCGTCATCCCCGGCAACGGGCGGGTCATTGACCGAACTCACCGTGACCGAGACGTTGCCCGTGGCCGTCGCTCCGTGGCCGTCGCTGATCGTGTAGGAGAACGCGTCCGAACCGTGATAGTCGGCGAGCGACGTGTAGCGGATCGCTCCACTTTGGATCACCGCCGTACCGTGCTGGGGTGTCGTGACCGAGACGAGGGTGAGCGTGTCGCCGTCCGGGTCGCTGTCATTGGCCAGCACCTGGATCGACGCGGAGGTGTCCTCCTGGATCGTCACCGAGTCGGCGACAGCCGTGGGCGGATCGTTGACCGAATTGACCGTCACCGAAACCGTCGCCGAGGACGTGCCGCCGTGGCCGTCGTTGATGGCATAGCTGAAGCTGTCCGGACCATGGTAGCCGGCGGCCGGCGTGTAGGTCACCGAGCCTCCGGCATCGGCAACAGCCGTGCCATGCGAGGGATGCCCGACGCTCGTGACCTGCAGCGTATCTCCGTCGACATCTTCGTCGTTGGCCAACACCGAAACGGTGACCGGCTGATCCTCCGACGTCGTCGCCGAATCATTGTGTGCCGTCGGGGCATCGTTGACGGATGCCACGGTGACCGAGACGCCGGCCGTCGCGGTCCCGCCATTCCCGTCGCTGATCGTATACGTGAAGCTGTCCGGACCGTGGTAGTTCGCCGCCGGCGTGTAGCGGACGCTCGAGGCGGAGGCAACCTTCGCCGTCCCGTGAGCGGGCGAGCCGACAAGGGTCACGGAAAGTGCGTCGCCGTCCGGGTCGCTGTCGTTGGCGGTCA
Source organism: uncultured Acidobacteriota bacterium (assembly GCA_963823995.1). Lineage (GTDB taxonomy): Bacteria > Acidobacteriota > UBA6911 > RPQK01 > JAPXNP01 > JARRKC01. The sequence continues at coordinate 330,579 of CAWGNQ010000004.1, read as the reverse complement.
CGTTGACCAGGACACTGCCGTCTTCCTGCACGGATGCGTTGTCGCCTGCGGCGGTCGGGGCGCTGTTGCTCGTCTTGGTCACGGCCACCGTTACGGTCCCAGTCGCCGACCCGCCGTGCCCGTCGCCGACGATGTAGGTGAAGCTGTCCGAACCCTCGTAGCCGACCTGCGGCGTATAGCGCACGCTCGTGCTTCCGGACACCACCGAGCTGCCGTGGGAGGGCTGCGTCACGGATGTGACCGAAAGCGTGTCGCCGTCGACGTCGCTGTCGTTGGCGAGCACTGAGACCGTGACCGCCGCCTGGTCGATCGTTGATGCCGAGTCGTTCTGGGCCACCGGGCTGTCGTTGACCGAATTCACGGTGACCGATACGGTCGCCGAGGCGGTGGCACCGTGAGAGTCGGCGATCGTGTAACCGAAGCCGTCCGGGCCATGGTAGTTCGCCGCCGGCGTGTAGCGGACGATGCTGCTCGAGAGGATGGTGGTCGTGCCGTGCGCAGCTGAACCGGCCTGGGTGACCTGGATGGAATCCCCGTCCGGGTCGCTGTCGTTGGCGGTGACCGTGATGTAGGCCGAGGCATCTTCGTTGGCTGTGGCCGCGTCGTCGACCGCGGTCGGAGAATGATTGACGAAGGTCACGACGACCGAGACCGCCGCCGTATCCGTTCCGCCGTTGCCGTCGCTGATCGTATAGGAGAACACATCGTTGCCCACATAACCTGCCGCCGGCACATAAGTCACCGTGGAGGCGTTGAAGCCCGCCGACCCGTGAGCGGGCTGCGTCACCGCCGTCACCTGCAGGGGATCCCCATCGGCATCCTGGTCGTTACTGAGGACATTCACCATGACACTGGTGTTCTGAGGGGTCGAAGCGGAGTCATTGATGGCGACCGGCGGAGTATTCGACGGCCCGGCCGAATAGGAGACTTCGTTCGAGTAGCCACTCTCGAGGCCCGACGTATTGACCGCAGTGCAGACGTAGTAGTACGTGGCTCCCACAGCAACGGAGTTGTCGGTGTAACTGGTCGAGGGAATCAGGCCGGAATTGACCTTGGAATACCCGAAACCCGAGCTGCTCGAACGGTAGAGATTGTAGCCGGCCAGATCCGCTTCCGAATTCGGATCCCACTGAAGAGTGACGCTTTCCGCGAAGACTGCACCCTGAAGGAAGATCAGAACAATCAGGAAGAGAAAGCCGTCGAGTGGATTGAACTTGTGCAGTCGTCGAAACATGGGTCCTCCGTCCCGCAAAGCTTAGGGTGGAGTCCCCCGGTTCCCTTGTGGTCACAGTCACATGGAAGAGGTGACGGGGATCACCGTTTCGGTCGCGACGGTTGAAGTATGGGCGGACGTTCGGAGTTCGAAGGGACAACGGGACGACGGGAGGACGGGAGAAACGGAGGGGAGGAGTCCAAGAATCCAGGAGACAGGAGCCGGGAACCTGGAACCTGGAACGTGGGAAGAGGCGGGAGCCGCGGACCGCGATCGCCTGATATACTTCCCTAGATGTCCCATCGCTACTTCACCTTGGAGGAAGCGAGGGCGGCCTTACCTCGAGTACGGGAACTGATGCAACGTTGTACGGAGGTGCTCTCGCTCATGCAGATGCTCAAGCCGGCGGTCGAGTCGCTTGCGGAGGCCGGTACGCTCAACTCCGGCAGTGCCATGGGGACTGTCTACGTCGACTATTTGATTGTCCTGCACGCCTCCGTCGAACGGCTGCAGGGTATCGGATGCCAGGTGAAGAGCCTCGAGGAAGGCCTGGTGGACTTCCCTCACCTACGGGAGGGAAGAGAAGTCTTGTTGTGCTGGAAGCTCGGTGAAGACGATATCGAGTACTGGCATGAGGTGGATGCTGGTTTTGCCGGTCGTATGAAGCTGAGGGACGACGATTAGCTCCGCGCAAAACCGGATTGTCGCAGGAGAAACGATATGAGCAGAACGCTCACACACTTGCTTTGGATAACCGGATTGTTGGTTCTGCTGCCTCTGGGGGCCTGTTCGAAGAACCAGATGCCGCAGGGAGAAGAGGTCCCCGTCGCCAAGTCATCCAATGACCTGGGCTCACCCTCGGGTGGTGAAATTCAGTTGACGGCTCCGGAAGGCTGGGTCTCCGAACAGCCTTCGTCCGCCATGCGTCATTCCCAGTACCGACTCGCCGGTCAGAACGGCGCGGGCGATGCCGAGGTCGCGGTGTTTACCGGAATCGGGGGATCCGCGCAAGCCAATGTCGATCGCTGGGTCCACCAGTTTTCGAAGCCGGACGGCAGTCCCGTCGAAAACGCAAAGATCGAGAAGAAACAGATCGGCAATTATGAGGTGACCGAAGTTGACGTCTCGGGAACCTACACCGCAGCCATGGGGCCGATGATGGGGGGAGGATCCGCGCAAACCTATCCGGACTACCGGATGCTCGGCGCGGTGATCGAGACCGGACAGGGCCCCTGGTTCGTGAAGATGACCGGACCTGCCCCGACGGTGGCGCACTGGAAGGACAGCTTCGACCAGTTCATCCAGAGTATCGGGTCCTGAAGTTCGCAGCTCGACCGCTGAACCTCGGGCGCGGAGCGTCGAACGGCGAGCCCGACTCGCGGGGGCCCCATCCGCTATACTTGGGTTCGTGAAATGTCCTGTCTGCAACTCACGCAAAGGCAAGCGTTCCTGCCCTGCGCTGGGCCGGATGATCTGCGCGCAGTGCTGCGGCGAGAAACGCGTGACCGAGATTCCCTGTCCGGCGGATTGCTCCTATCTCGCTCCCGGCCTGCAGAACGAGTGGATCCGCACGTTTGCGGGATTCGGTGACTGGGTCGGCGATCCGGCGAGGACCCGACGCTATCTCAACACGTTCCAGGATCTTTTCGTGTTCGTTCGGACCCTGGAGACGGAGATCGTCCGCCACACCCGGCGCTTCCCGGCCTTTACCGATGCCGAAGTCCTCGAGGCCGTCGGCCTCGCACTGGAAGACTACCGGACGGAGGAGAAAGGGATCCTCTATACCCACTCGTCGACGAACCCCGCCGCCGAGCGCCTCCTCCGGCATCTGGTCGCAAGAATCGAGAGCGTCCGCAAAGAAATCGCCGAAAAGGAGATGACTCCGCTTCCGGCGCTCGTGATCGCCGAATCACTCGATTTCATTCACGCGGAGATCCGCTACCTGATGAGTCGCAGCAGCGACAATAGCCGAGCCTACCTTGATTTCATCCATCGGCAGATACCGCCGTCCTATTTCGAAGATGAGGGCGACTCGGACCGGGACGATCCCGGGAAAATCGTCTTGGCCCGGTAGAGGTTTGAGCGCGGTTCCCTCCGTGCGCGGCCGCACGCCTCGACCTGACGACCCGCACAGGCCCCGGTTGTGCGGCTTCCTAAGGGAGGACCGGAGAACCGGCGAGATCGATTCTGCTGTGGGTGAGTTCTTGGGGACGCCCCGTGTTTTCATCTCGCTGATAGCCCGGGGCCGCGCTTCGCCGGCTCCGCTTGACCCCGGGCTATCGGCATCTGTCCGGGGCCGAGACCGTCGGTCGCTTAGACTCGGAATTCGGGCGTCGTACCTCCGCTTCGGGTGCGACGCCGTCTCCTGAAGTTCCCGAAACGCCCGTCGTCAATCTCAGTCCTCAAATCAGGCCGAACTTAGCCGAGCTGAACCAGGTCGGTCTTCTTTTTCTTCTTCAGAACCGTTTCTTCGTAGTACTCGCGGACCATGGCCGCTTCTCGGGCTGCCTTCTGCCGCATGAGTTTCTCGTCGCGAGCCGTCATCGGAACATCCTGGGTCCGGTCGCGGACCCGGTGAACGTCTTCCTCCCGCAGATCGAGGGAATGCTCGTAGTCGTGGAGATTCAAGTTCTTGCCGCCCGCGTAAATGGCGTGTCGGCCGTGCTCCTTGTACCACTCCGCTACGGTGGCGTTCATGTGCATGTGCTCGATGATGTTGCGCCAGCCGTGACCGGTATTATACGCACAGAACGAGATCTCTCCCTCCTGTGTGCCGTAGGGGATCACGCACATCTCGGTGCGGCGGAAGTCATAGTTGAACAGATCCTGGAACCACATGCCGGCAATGAACAGGAAGTTCCAGGGATCCTTGCGGCGCTCGAAAGCCTCGTCGCCGAAATTCTTGCCGTAGTCGTGCCCGCTCAGTCCGTAGCTCTTGTCGAACTTCTTCAAAATGTCCCATAACGTCAAACGGGTCGGCGCTTTATGGGGCTTGTAGTGTTTCAACAGGGCCAAGCCCATCATCACGTTACTGATGACCTTGCCGCGCGCGGCATCGGTAATGCTCCGGATGTCCTTGACCAGACCCGGAATATTCAGGAATTCGGGCACCGGACGGGCGTCCTTGGTTTCCTTGTCGATCATCAGCGCCGTGCCTACGCCGCAGTTCGGGTGGCAGCCGCAGCTGACCTGGCCCCACTCGGCCTCGGGTCCGTGCGCCAAATCAGCGAAATCGGAGAAGGTCTGCATCAGCGAAAGCGGAAACCAGTCCCTCAGGGGTTCCGTCAATCCGATCTGCTTCTTCACGTCCAGAGCCATGTGCGACAACGTATAACGCTGGCGCAGCCGCCGCTCGTCGGTGATCTCCTCGTCGCGACCGGTGAAGGAAACGGGCTGAAAGGAGATGAAGGCGATCTTCTTGGGATTGTCCATGGCGAACCGGATGATCGGTCCCACCTGGTCGTTGTTGACGCCGTTGACCAGCGTCGTGACCAGGACCAGCTCCGTGCCCGCCTTGTGGATGTTCTCGATGGCCCGCAGCTTGACGTCGAACAGGTTACCGATGTGTCGATGGCTGTTGGCGTCATTGCCGATTCCGTCGAACTGGAAGTAAACGAATCGCAACCCAGCCTCCGCCGCCTTCTGGGCGAATCTGAAATCCCTGGCGAATTCGATTCCGTTCGAAGCCGCCTGCACGCTGTTGTAGCCGACTTTGCGCGAATAGCGGATGGCCCGGAAGAAGTGCGGAGAAAGCGTCGGCTCTCCACCCGAAAACTGTACCGACATCTGCCGCCGTGGTTTGATCTTCAGTGCGTTGTCGAGGATCTCCTTGATCTCTTCCCACTCGAGCTGATGGACGAAGCCGACCTGGTTCGCGTCCATGAAACAGGGGTCGCACATCATGTTGCAGCGGTTCGTCAAGTCGACCGTGAGGACCGAGCCCCGGCCATGTCGAATGGAGCTCGAACCATGGTTGTGAAGGTCTTCGTCATTGTGCGCCGGCAGGTCGCGGCCCGGGAAGTTGTTCTCGATCCACTTCAGGAAGTTCTTGTCGATGGCCATGATGTCTTCGAACTTGCCATGGATCGGGCATTCCTTGACCATCCAGACCTGGTTGTCCCGCTCGAGGACGGTGGCCTTGATCTCGCCGACCTTCTCCTCGATCAGGATCCGATAGTCCTCTTCTCCACTCAGGATCTTCTCGCGTGCCTCGCGCACGCACTTCGGGCAGAGAGAGTCGGTTTCCCGGGGCCAGCCCAGCTTCGGCTTGGACTTTTCCCAGGACTTGAGCAGCGGCTTGTCCGACCACTTTGGGGTGAACGTCGGATTGGGCCGTCGCTTGTTGAAGAAATTCATGGCGTCGAACGCCTTGCCTGCGGTAAGACAGACCGCGTTGTCGACCGCCTTCCAGACCTTTGCACTTGTGCCACTTCTTGGCATGAGAGAAACCTCCCGTTCAAACTCGTCTTCAATAACTACCGCGGCCCCTGGAACCGGGCGGCGTTGGATCTCAACCGCACAGCCCCGAATCCGGAAGCCTTCTATTTCCTTCTGGCTTGGACCCGCTCTCTATCGGACTGGATCGCTCCTCCCACTTGGGGAAGAGCGTCTACAATTCCAGAATTGGCTATGTTCAGGGGTCGGGTCAAGGGCGGAGACCCAGTGTTGATGGCAATCTCGTCACATTTTTGAAAAACTGATCCATCCGGGGGGATCAGTTGGATTTTCAATTGGGGGACTCGGGAGCTCGTTTCCGGGATCCACGTTCCAGATTTCACGTTCCTGGTTCCAGGGTGTCCGGATGTTTTGTCAGTTCAGGCGCGTAAGCCACTTCTGGACAGTACATTGCGAAGGAAATTGGGTGTTACGGACTTGAATTCTCCGACGGCGGCATCGACGGTGCCGGCAGGCACGAGGGGGGTGTGGAATCGGATCGGCAGGTCTCGACGGCCGGGCGACAAGGATCAAAGGAGGGTCCAGAGGGTTTGGGCAACACGCCCGTGGAACGTGAAACCCGGCACGCGGAACCGCAAAAGCACCGCTGTTCGGAGAATTCAGGCCAGCACCGGGGCGAGCCATCTTTCCATCTCGCGCTGGTCGCGGCCTTTGCGGCGAGCGTAGTCTTCGAGCTGATCGTACCCGATCTTCCCCACGCCGAAATAGTGCGACTCGGGGTGGGAGAAATAGAAGCCGCAGACAGAGGCGGCCGGCCACATGGCGAAACTTTCGGTCAGCCGAATGCCGGTTCGGGCAGTGACGTCGAGCAGCTGGAACAGCGTCTCCTTCTCCGTGTGGTCGGGACAGGCCGGGTACCCTGGGGCGGGGCGGATGCCCGCATATTTCTCTTGGATCAGGGCCGCATTGTCGAGAGGTTCCTCGGTTGCGTAGCCCCAGACCTTGCGCCGAACGTATTCGTGAAGGCGCTCGGCGAAGGCTTCGGCCAGTCGATCGGCCAGTGCCTTGGCCAGGATGGCGTTGTAGTCGTCCTGGCTCGACTCGAACTCCTTCACCAGCTCATCGATCCCGATGCCGGCCGTCACGACAAACAGGCCGAAATGATCCACGCGTCCGCTCGAGCGTGGAGCGATGAAATCGGCGAGGCAGCGATTGGGGCGACCTGCGGACTTTCGGGTCTGCTGGCGCAGAAAGTGGATGACTGCCCGGATCCCTTTCCGGTTCTCATCCCGATAGAGCTCTACGTCGTCCCCGATGGCATTGGCAGGAAAGAGGCCAAAGACCGCTTCGGCCCGGAGAAGCCGCTGGTCGATGATCCGGCTCAACAACTTCCGTGCATCCTCGAAAAGTCGCCGGGCCTCCGTGCCGACGGTTTCGTCATCAAAAATCGCCGGGTACTTCCCGGGCAGCTCCCAGGTCTTGAAGAAGGGAGACCAGTCGATGTACCCGCTCAGCTCCTCCAGATCGTACTCGTGCAGTTCCTCGACCCCTGTCCGAGCGGGCCGGGGCGGTTCGTAGTCCGACCAGTCCCAGCTCCACCGGTTCTCCCGCGCCTCGGCGATCGGCGCCAGATCGATCCGGGCGCTCCGCTTTTCGTGTCGACGCCGGATCTCGGCATAGTCGTCGGCCGTCTTCTGTACAAAAGCATCCCGCCCGGTCGCACTGAGCAGGTTGCTCACTACCGGGACGCTGCGTGACGCGTCGGTCACGTAGACCGTCGGGCCATGGTAGTTCGGGCTGATCTTGACGGCCGTGTGAGCCAGCGACGTGGTGGCACCACCGATCAGGAGAGGAAGGGCGAATCCCTCACGCTCGAGCTCGGCGGCAACGTGACACATCTCGTCGAGCGACGGCGTGATCAGACCACTCAGTCCGATGATGTCCGCCCCGATGGCACGCGCCTGTTCGAGGATCTTCTTCGCCGGAACCATCACGCCAAGGTCGGTGACCTCGTAGTTGTTGCACCGCAACACCACTCCGACGATGTTCTTCCCGATGTCGTGCACGTCCCCTTTGACCGTTGCCATCAGGACCCGGCCTTTCGCCTGCGGTTCTGCGCCGGCTCCGCGTTCCTGTTCGATGAAGGGGATCAAATAGGCCACTGCCTTCTTCATGACGCGGGCGCTCTTGACGACCTGGGGCAGGAACATCTTGCCTGCGCCGAACAGGTCGCCGACGACGTTCATACCGTCCATCAGCGGCCCTTCGATGACCTGGATGGCCCGGTCGAAGCTGCATCGAGCCTCTTCGGTGTCCTCCTCGACGAAATCGGCGATCCCGTGAACGAGCGCATGCTTGAGCCGATCCGCGATGGGTCGGTTGCGCCATTCCTGATCGACCTGGACATCCTTCTTCCTCCCGGCGAACTGCTCGGCGATCTCCAGCAGGCGTTCCGTTGCATCGGTCCGCCGGTTGAGGATAACGTCCTCGACTCGGCTCCGTAGTTCCGGGTCAATGTCCTCGTAGACTGCAAGCTGGCCCGCATTGACAATGCCCATGTCGAGGCCCGCCCGGATGGCGTGGTAGAGGAAAACCGAGTGCATGGCCTCCCGGACGGCATCGTTGCCCCGGAACGAGAAGGAGAGGTTGCTGATGCCGCCACTCACCTTGACGCCCGGGAGCCGGCGTTTGATTTCCACGGTCGCCTCGATGAAATCAACCGCGTAGTTGTTGTGCTCTTCGATGCCGGTGGCGATGGCAAAGACATTCGGATCGAAGATGATGTCCTCCGGTGGAAAGCCGAGCCGCTCCGTCAGCAGTCGATAGGCCCTGCTGCAGACGGCGACCCGGCGCTCGACCGTGTCGGCCTGTCCCTGCTCGTCGAACGCCATCACGATGACGGCGGCACCGTACTTGCGTGCGAGACGCCCCTGGCGAAGGAACTCCGCCTCGCCCTCCTTGAGGCTGATCGAGTTGACGACCGATTTGCCCTGCAGACACCGGAGACCCGCTTCGATTACGTTCCACTTGGAGGAGTCCACCATCACCGGTACGCGGCAGATATCCGGCTCGGACACGACGAGGCTGAGGAACCGGGACATCGCTGCCCGTGAGTCCAGCATTCCTTCGTCCATGTTGACATCGATCATCTGCGCCCCGTTTTCGACCTGCTGGCGCGCGACGTCGAGAGCGGTGTCAAAGTCCCCTTCCAGGATCAACCGGGCGAAGCGACGGGACCCGGTGACGTTGGTACGCTCGCCGATGTTGACGAACATGCTGTCCCGCCCGATATTGAGCGGCTCGAGGCCGCTCAGTCGCGTTCGGGCTTCAACCGATGGAATTCGACGGGGTTCGAGGTCGGCGACCCGTTCCCGAATGGCCCGGATATGATCGGGCGTCGTTCCGCAGCAGCCACCCAGGATGTTGACGAATCCACTTCGGGCGAAGTCTTCGAGAAAGTCGGCCATCGTCTCCGGGTTCTGGTCATATTCTCCGAATTCGTTCGGCAGACCGGCGTTCGGATAGGCCAGGATCGCCACATCGGCGATCCTGGAGAATTCCTCGATGTAGGCCCGCAAATCTCGGGCGCCGAGCGCACAGTTCAAGCCTGCTGCCAGCGGCCGGGCATGGCGGATCGAATTCCAGAAGGCCTCCGTCGTCTGCCCCGACAGGGTCCGTCCGCTGGCGTCGGTGACCGTTCCCGAGATCATGACAGGCAACCGAATGTCTTTCTCCTCGAAGCAACTCTCAATGGCGAAGATGGCCGCTTTCCCGTTGAGCGTGTCGAAGATGGTCTCGACGAGCAGGAGGTCGGCACCCCCGTCGATCAGACCGCGAGCCGCCTCGAGATAGGCCTCTACGAGTTGCTCGAACGAGACATTGCGGAACCCGGGATCGTTGACGTCCGGCGAAAGGGAGGCCGTCCGATTGGTCGGCCCGAGCGATCCCGCCACGAAACGGGGCCGATCCGGCGTGCGTCGGGTCATTTCGTCGGCTGCCTGCCGAGCCAGCGTCGCCGAGGCGTTGTTCAACTCGTAAGCCAGATCTTCCAGCCCATAGTCGGCCTGGGAAATCGCCGTCGCGGTAAACGTATTCGTTTCAATGATGTCCGCCCCGGCTTCGAGATAGAGGCGATGGATCTCGCCGACGACCGCAGGCCGGGTCAGGGAGAGCACGTCGCTGTTCCCCTTGAGGTCCCGAGGATGGGAGGCAAACCGCTCACCTCTGAACTCCTGCTCGGTAAGGCGAAAGGTCTGGATCATCGACCCCATCGCTCCGTCCAGGACGAGGATGCGGCGGCCGAGCGCTTCTTCCAACTGTTGCCTTCGATCGTTCATCCGGAGGTTCCGTCAAAAATTAGAGACAGATTGTACAGGATTTGAGATTTGAGATTTGGTTCGCCCTGCTGCAAGGCCTCGGCTTCGAGTCCGGCCTGCCCGAATCTCAAATTCTCAGGGCCGATTCCAGGGCTGTGGCGGCGTTGGTGCGTTCGTCTCGGTATTTGACGATGAGGGCGCAGGCCGCGGAAAGGCCGAGTCGACGGGCAAAGTCGCTCTTACCGGCGGGACGGGTTCCCGGGATCACGACAGCATTCTCGGGGATGGTGAGGGGACCGTCGGCAGACGCCCGGAGGATGGTTTCGTGTACCAGATCATAGACCGGAATCGACGAGGTGAGGATCGTCCCTGCGCCGATGACCGCGCGGCGCCGGACGACCGTTCCTTCGTAAATCCCGGCGTTGCCCCCGACCATGACGTCGTCTTCGACCACCACCGGCGAAGCACCGATCGGCTCCAGGACGCCACCAATCTGAGCGGCAGCGCTCAGATGCACGCGTGCCCCGATCTGGGCGCAGGATCCGACCAGCGCGTGCGAATCGATCATGGTGTCCCGATCCACGTACCCGCCGACATTGACGTAAGCCGGGGGCATGATGACGACACCCGATGCCAGATAGCAGCCCTGCCTGGCCGACGTCCCGCCCGGGACGATGCGGACGCCGTCGGAGAGCCGGGTGGCTCGTAACGGATAGGTGTGCTTGTCGAAGTAGCGAAACCGGTCATCGATCGAGCAGTCGACCAGGCGTCCGAAGCGGAACCCGAGCAAGATCCCCTTTTTGACCCAGGTATTGGCCGTCCAGAAGCCGTCGCGCAACTCGGCCGCTCGGATCGTGCCGCGGTTCAGCAGGACAATGAAGTCAGGGAACCAGGAGTCGAAGTCGGGGATGCGGGTGTCGTCGCCACCCTGCTCGGTGGTCGATGTCGTAAACAGCGTCTCAATTCTCTCGCGTAGTGCGGGGATGTCCATTCAGTCCTCCATTGGAGAAGCTCCGGCCGTCGAATGCGCCGGCAAGCTGCGGTCCCGAGGCGGCTGCGCCCGCAGTCTAGAGCATGCCGAGGTCGGTCAGGGCCGTCTGCAGCTTGCTGCGGTTCGATTCGGTCATCCTGATCAGCGGCAGCCGGTATTCCTCCTGGATTCTCCCCATCATCGCCAGGGCCGCTTTCACCGGGATCGGGTTCGACTCGACGAAGTTCAAGTCCATCAGCGGCAACAGCCGGTAGTGCAAAGCCCGCGCATCGTCAAACCGTCCCTCGAGTGCGGCCCGGATCATACGGGAGAACGGACCGGGCGTCTCGTTGGCTACGACCGAAATGCCCCCATCCGCGCCGAGAGCGATCAGGGGGAGACAGACCGCATCGTCGCCGGAGAGAACGAGGAACCCCTCGGGCCGGTCGCGCAGGATCTGCATGATCTGGGCAAGATTGCCGCTGGCCTCCTTGACGGCCACGATGTTCGGGATCCGGGCCAGCCTCAGAATCGTGTCGGCCGCAATGTTCGACGCCGTCCTGCCCGGAACGTTATAGAGGATGATCGGCAGGGTAGTGGCTTCGGCCACCGTGCGGAAATGCTCGTAGAAACCTTCCTGCGTCGGTTTGTTGTAGTAGGGCCCCACCAGCATCACGGCGTCGCAGGCCAGCTGCTCAGCCTTTCGGGTCATCTCGATCGACGTGCGGGTGGAGTTCGTGCCCGTCCCGGCGACCACCGGACAGCGACCGGCTGCCTGTTCCACGACGATCTCGATAACACGCGCCTGTTCGTCCGGCGCCAGCGTCGCGGCCTCACCCGTGCTTCCGGTCGCCAGAAGGGCGTCGATCCCCTGCTGGATCTGCCAGTCGACGAGTCCGCGCAGAGCGGCCTCGTCCACCCTGCCGGAGGCATCGAAAGGAGTGACCAGCGCCACCGTCGCGCCTCGAAGGGAAAGATCTTTCATCTCGTATCTCCCTGTTCGCCCATGAGCGAATCCATGAACTGATCCATGCTGAAAATTCCCGTTTGGCCGACGATCCACTCAGCCGCCAGGACTGCTCCACGCGCGAATCCTGCGCGGCTGTGCGCCTCGTGCCGCAGGACGATCGTATCCGCTTCCGAGTCGAAGCCGACCTCGTGGGTCCCCGGCACACGGCCGATGCGGGTCGAACTCACGTGGAGCTCCTCGGCAGCGATTCGACGGTTGCAGTCTCCTTCCAGGGTGCGCCGCTTTTCCGGCAGCGCTTCTACGAGGAGACTCGCAAGTCTTCGAGCGGTCCCGCTCGGGCTGTCGGCCTTGCCCCGATGGTGCGACTCGTGGACATAGCAGTCATAACCGAGCGGTCCCAGCAGCTTTCCGGCCTGCCGGGCGATCCGCATGAACTGATAGACCCCGACCGAGAAGTTGGGGCTGTGGATCATCGTCAGAGCCGGGATGCGTCGAACCTGATCCATCGCGTCATGCCACCCGGTCGTCCCCTCCACGACCGGAACGCCGGCACGGGCGGCCGTTTTTAGAACATCGACCACGGCCTCGGCCAGGGAGAAGTCGATCAGGACGTCGGCACCCTGCAGTTCGGACGCCGCTCCGAGCGTGGCGTTCTCTTCGAAAACGGGACCGATTTCATGGCTGCGTGTCAGGGCGATCCTTTCGACCTCCCGGCCCATGCTGCCATAACCGACCAGGGAAATGCGCATCAGTCAAAGACCTCCTCGTCGAGCTCCCCGCTGAAGAACCTCGCGTGGAGCCGTTCGACGACCTTCGGCAGCTCACGTTGATCGATCACGAAGCTGATATTGATCTTCGAGGCGCCTTGCGAGATGAGGTTGATCTGGACACCCTGCAGTTCGCCGAAGATGTCGGCGGTCACACCCGGTTCCTGACAGATCTCCTCCCCCACCAGGCTCACGATCGCTTGATCGTGCCGGATCTCCACTTCGGCGATCTCCTTCAGCTCGCGCTTGATCTGGTCGATGCGATCGAGATTGTCTACGGTGACCGAGACGCTGACCTCCGAAGTGGAGACGATGTCAACCGGCGTCTCGTAGCGGTTGAAGATATCGAAGATGGAAGCCAGGAAACCGTAGGCCATCAACATCCGGGTCGACTTGATATTGATGACTGAAAGCCCTTCCTTGCAGGCGATGGATTTGATCAGCGCGAGCTGCTTTTCCTTGCTCCGGCGCGGGATGATCTCCGTACCGGGTAGATGAGGCCTCATGGAATTCAGCACCAGTACCGAGATGCCGCATTCCATGGCGGGAAGGATCGTCGAGGGATGGAGGACTTTGGCTCCGAAATAGGCGAGCTCGGCCGCCTCGTCGAAGGTCAGCCGGCGCAGTCGACGCACCTTCTTTACCATCGAAGGGTTGGCGGTCATGACCCCGTCCACGTCGGTCCAGATCTCCACCGCTTCAGCGGAGAGGTAGGACCCGATCAAGGTGGCGCTGTAGTCGGACCCGCCCCGTCCGAAAGTCGTCGTCCGGCCCTGCGCATCCGCCCCGATGAACCCCTGCATCACCGGAATCCTGCCGGCCTCCAGCTTTGAAAGAAGAACATTCCGGGCTCTCTCCTTCGACTTCGCACCCACGGGACGGGCTCGGCCGAAGCGAGAGTCGGTCAGCAACACCCGGCGTGCGTCGACCCATTCCGCCGGCAGGCCCTGACTCTTCAGGTAGGCAGCCAGGATGTTACAGGACAGATATTCACCCCAGCTCAGACAGTCATCGATCCGCTCGAGTTCGGCGTCCGCATGTCCCCAGATGCCGGAGGTGACGCGTCGGAGTTCGTCCGCCACCGACCGAACGAGGGTATTCAGCTTCTCATTTCCGCCCAGTCCCAGATCGGAGACGATCGCCAGGTGCTTCTCCACGAGCCAGTCGATCAACGCATCGATCTTTTCACGATCTCGCCGGACCGCCGCCCGGGCCAGGGTGACCAGCTCATCAGTGGTTTTGGCCGTGGCGGACGACACCACGAAGGGCCGCCTCTCGAGGCGGCCCTGGACGATTTCAGCAACACGTCGCATCGCCTCGGCATTGGAGACCGAGGTTCCGCCGAATTTCATCACCAGCATTTTCGTCGATACCCTGATCTTATGTATGGTCCGCTTCCGCGTGTCGATTCAGCACGCGTACGAGGCGCTCGTAATCCCGGGCGGCGCGCTCCAGTTCCTCCACGCGGACCTGCTCATCGTCACGATGAGCATATCGGATCGAGCCGGGTCCTACCATGTAGACGTCACCCAGAGGCTGGAGGTAGGGCGCATCCGAGCCGAACGCCACCACCACGCGGTCGAATCCGTCGACCGTCGACAGCCCCAGCGGCTCGGAAGAGCTGATCACTTCGAGGGAGGCCTTCTCCGGCAAGGTGGCACGCGCCTTCTTGAGAACCGCCTCCACTGAAGTCGCGATCCGAAAGACGCCCTCGACGGCTGCTTGCGGAGCGATCACATTTGGCCCAGTGCCTCCCTCGATCACGCCCAGATTCACGGTGGTCTCCCCGAGTCTCGTGTCCGTCCCCCACTCCTTGTCAAGCCAGTTGCCGAGCAGGCCAATCAATCCATGGATGGCGGATTCGCCGCTTTCAGGCAGAGCCGAGTGACCGGATACTCCCGACAGGCTCAATCTGAAAACCAGGGCTCCCTTCTGCGCCGTCACCAGTTTACCCTCCGTCGGTTCCCCGATGACAACGGCCTCGGAGTCGATCTCGAGCGAGGCTGCGCGACGGGCTCCGTCGGAGCCCTTCTCTTCGCCGACGACGAAGAGAAGGCCGAAGCGGTTTTCCCCGGACTCCAGCAGACTCTGCGCCGCCACAACCATCGCGGCGAGGGCTCCCTTGGCGTCACAGACGCCCCGGCCGTAGAGCACTCCGTCCCTTTCCGCGAAGGGAACGAGGGGACGCACTACGTCCAGGTGGGTGCACAGGAGGACCCGCGGCGGTGAGTCGGTCGTGGCCAGCAGGTTGAAACGTCGTCCGTCGACGTCCTGGCGCCGAACGTCGAGTCCCTGCGCCCGGAGCTTCTCTTCCAGAGCGAGCGCCACCTCGATCTCCTCACCTGTAGGCGAGGGAATACGGACCAGTTCTTCGGTCAACCGACGAATATCCATAGGGACTCGACACCAGCGGCCCGCCTGGGCCTGCGAACTCCGGGGAGTATATCGTATCCTTCGGGGTTCCACCTTCAAGGTGGCAGCCAACTCGATCCGCACGACGCTCAGACTGAAACCTTCTACCCGGATCTCCCCCCTCCCTTATTCGGTGTGGCCTTCTCGGCGGAATTGAGCGAATATGAAGGGAGACAGACGTGGATGACGATCCCGGGTGCCGGCCCATTCGAGCCGGGGGCGGACAGCCCGGTGCGGACAGGAATGCGGTGGTTCGGCTGCACCTTCGGGCGCTCTGAACTTCCAGCCGCAGTTCGAAGAAGGAGAGGCGCCGATGATCGAAATCCGTTTCCACGGACGAGGCGGACAGGGGACCGTCGTGGCCTCTGAGATTCTGGCTTCCGCCTTCTTCAAGGAAGGCGCCCGCGTCCAGGCTTTTCCCACCTTCGGCGTCGAGCGCCGCGGCGCGCCAGTGGCCGCTTTCCTCCGCGTAGACGACCGGCCGATCCGCCTCCGCTGCCAGATCCAGGAGCCCGATCACGTCATCATTCTGGATCCGACACTGATTCCTGTCGTCGACGTCGCGGCGGGCCTGAAGACGAAGGGCTGGATCTTGATCAACAGCGACCGCCCGCCACAGCACTTCGGTCGGTTCACCGCCGGAGCATGGCGGGTGGCGGTCGTCGACGCCTCCGCCATCGCCCTCGAGTACCATCTCGGGAATCGGACCCACCCCATCGTAAATACGGCGATCCTGGGCGCCTTTGCGGCGGTGAGCCGACTGGTCGGTGTGGAACCGGTCCTCGAAGCGATTCGAACGATCGTGCCGGCCCGAGTGAATGACAATGTCTGCGCCGCCCGGGATGCCGCGGCCGCCGTGCGAACATTCTCCCTCGAGGAGGTCGGGTCGTGACGAAGCCTCCCGATTCAGCAACGCCGGACAAGCCGGCGGCAGCCGTCTCGACCGACAGCATGGCCTTCAACCATACTGGCAGCTGGCGCTACCTTCGCCCCGAGATGACCGAAAAGTTGGCTCCCTGTCGCCGACAGTGTCCTGCAGGGACGGACATCCCCAGGGTACTCCGTCTGGTCTCTGAAAACCGGATACCGGAGGCCTGGCGTGTCATTTTGGAGACCAATCCCCTGCCGGCGATCTGCGGCCGCGTCTGCTACGCTCCCTGTGAGAGCGAGTGCACGCGCGCTCAGCTCGATGAAGGGCTGTCGGTACAGTCGATCGAACGCCTGATCGGCGAGCAGGCTCTCAGCTTCGAACCATTCGATCCACCGGACCGTCGCGATGAGCGGGTAGCGATCGTCGGCTCCGGACCGGCCGGTTTGACCTGTGCCTTCTTCCTGGCCGCCTCCGGACTCGGCGTGAGCGTCTATGAAGCCGAGAATGTGCTCGGCGGGATGCTTCGCGTCGGGATTCCCGCCTATCGCCTGCCCCGCGCGATCCTGGAGGGAGAAATCGAACGGATTTCACGGATGGGCGTCAAGTTCGTTGCGGGCAGCCGGATCGGCCAGGATCGGGACCTGGAAACTCTCCGCAGGGAGGCGGACGCCGTCTTCGTGGCGACCGGGGCGCACCGAAGCCGCCGCATCCCCATACCGTTCGAGTCCGATCCCCGCATCATGTCGGGTCTGACCTTTCTGCGCCGCATCAACCTGGGCGAGACCTGGGCGATCGGACGCCGGGTCGTCGTCATCGGCGGGGGCAACACGGCTCTGGACGTAGCCCGGGCAGCACTGCGTCTGGATGCCGCTGTGACCGTCTACTATCGGCGGGGACGGGATCAGATGCCCGCACACCCCTCCGAGATCGACGAGGCCAAAGCAGAGGGGGTCGCCTTCAAGTTCCTGCAGTCGCCCGTTTCGGCCCGGGCCGGAAGCTCGGCAGTGGAGGTCGAGTTCATCAGCATGGAGCTCGGTCCCCTCGATGAAAGTGGCCGGGCTCGCCCCGTACCCGTCCCCGGTTCCAACCATGTCGTTGATACCGACGGCCTGATCGTGGCAGTCGGGGAGCAGCCCGACCTCGACTTCTACAGTCCCGCGCCCGGGGTCATTCTGGGAGGGGACGCGGCCTCAGGTTCGGGCACCGTCGTCGACGCCGTCGCCGCCGGACGCCAGGCGGCGGTGGAGATTCTCGACTACCTGGGCCTCGACGGCTTCGACCTCGGGAAAAGGCGGCGGCCCGAGGTGGGTTTCGTCAAGGAAGGCCTCGAGTTCGCCTACTTCCCCACGGCTCCACGGGTGCATCCGCGGGTCCTTCCCGTTCGGAGCCGACTCGCGGGTTTCGCGGAGGTCATAGCGACGATTTCCCAGGAATCGGCCATCGGGGAGGCGGCACGATGCATCTCCTGTGGAGTGTGCAACTCCTGCGGCCAGTGTTGGCTGTTCTGTCCGGACGGGGCCGTTCATCCGGTTGAAGGCGGGTATGCCATCGACCTGGATTACTGCAAAGGTTGCGGGATCTGTGCCGCGGAATGCCCCAGAGACGTCATTCGCCTCGTGGAGGAACCATCATGACAGTCAAGACCGCTCCCCGTATCGAGGTTACGACGGGAAACCACGCGGTCTCGCATGGGGTCCGCCTGGCCCGGGCGGAAGTGATCTCCGCTTATCCGATCACGCCGCAGACTCAGGTCGTCGAGTTGCTCAGCCAGTTCTGTGAGGAAGGGCTGCTCAAGGCGCGCTTCATCAAAGTCGAGTCCGAACATTCCGCCATGTCGGCACTGGTCGGAGCCTCCAGTACCGGCGCCCGCACCTTTACGGCGACCTCCGCCCAGGGACTTGCCCTCATGCACGAGATGCTTCACTGGGCTGCCGGCGCCCGACTCCCGATCGTCATGGCCAACGTCAACCGGGCCATGGGGGCCCCCTGGTCCGTCTGGACCGACCAGAACGACAGCCTTGCGCAACGCGACACCGGTTGGCTGCAGATCTACTGCGAAAGCAATCAGGAGGTCCTTGACACAGTGCTCCAGGCTTTTCGGATCGCGGAAACCGTGCGCCTGCCGGTGATGCTGATCCTCGACGCGTTCGTCCTCTCCCACACGGCCGAACCGGTCGAGATTCCGGAACTCGAAGACGCTGACCGGTTCCTTCCGCCCTATCGTCCCGGGCTTCGCCTGGACCCGTCGGATCCACACGCCTTCAACGGCTTGGCGACACCGGACAGCTACATGGAGTTCCGTTTCCGGATGCAGCAGGCAACGATGGACGCAATCGAGGTCGCCTCCGAGGTGGACAGCGAGTTCGCACGGATCTTCGGGCGCAGCTATGGCATCGTGGAAGCCTATCGCTGTGAGGAAGCCGAGCTGATCCTGATCACGTCGAGCACGGTCACCAGCACGGCGCGGGAGGTCGTCGATCGGTTTCGCGATGCGGGTCGACCTGTCGGTTTGCTCAAGATCCGGCTCTTCCGTCCCTTTCCGGCCGCAGCAGTGCGACGGCTCGCCGCCGGCGCCACGAAGCTGGCCGTCATCGATCGCAACGTCGGATTCGGTGTGGGAGGGATCTTCGCCCAGGAAGTCCGCGCCGCGCTGTATTACCACCTCGACGTCCCGGTCTACGGTTTCATCGCCGGCCTCGGCGGCCGCGATATCACGCCCGACACGATTCGCGAGATCATCGAGTGGACGGACACCCACGACCCGGCGGACACGACCTGGATCGGAGTGAAGCCATGAACCCGGTGTCGATCGAGAACCTGCCCGAAGAAGAGTGGATGACCTCCGGCCACCTCGGATGTCAGGGCTGCGGAGCGGCACTGGGAATGCGCCACGTCCTGAAGGCGCTTGGAGAGAAAACGATCATCGTGCTGCCGGCCTGCTGCTGGTCCATCATCGCAGGCCCCTATCCCTACTCCGCGGTCAGGGTTCCGGTCCTGCATACGGCTTTCGAGACAGCCGCCTCGACCGCCTGCGGGGTACGAGCCGCCCTCGATGTACAGGGAGACCGGGAAACGACGGTACTGGCTTGGGCGGGAGACGGAGGGACATTCGACATCGGCCTGCAGGCTCTGTCGGGGGTCGCCGAGCGCAACGAGAACATCCTCTATGTTTGCTATGACAATGAAGCCTACATGAACACGGGGATTCAACGCAGCTCGGCCACTCCGTCGGGGGCCTGGACGACTACGACGCCGGATCGTAAAGAGCACCCCAAGAAGGACATTATGCAGATCATGGCGGCGCACCGGATTCCCTACGCCGCCACCGCCTCGGTAGCCTATCCAGACGATCTGTTCCGAAAGGTGACGAAAGCTCGATCGATTCGGGGGACGCGCTTCATTCATCTTCTGACGCCCTGTCCCCCCGGGTGGAAGATCCCGGCCGAAATGTCGATCCGTCTGGCACGATTGGCCGTCCTGTCCCGGGTCTTTCCTCTCTACGAAATTGAGGAGGGCAGCCGGTACACGCTTTCAGCCGTGGAACGCCCGGTCCCGGTCAGCGAGTACCTGAAGACACAGGGTCGGTTTCACAACCTCACTTCCGGCGACTTTGTGACGTTCCAGGAGGAAGTCGATCGGAGTTGGGCTCGCCTGCGCTCGCTCGCTGCGGACTGGGAGAAGCAGCGGGCATAGCCCGATTGGTCCGGCTCTCCGATCAGCGTTTTCGCAGGACCGGGCCGGCGGCGGTCAGACGGATCTCGATGTCGACGCTCTCCTTGTCCTCCGGTGAGATCTCAACGGGCGTCGTGAAGTTGAACTCCGGAAGGCTGAGCGTGTATTTGCCCGGCGGCACGCGAGCGGAACATCTCCCGACGCGACCCTGGAAGTTGATGGCCGTCGTCGTGATATTGCGTCCCTCGCCTTGAGGCACGAACGTAAAGTGCAGGTTGGCCATCTTGTAGATGTCGATGTTGACGTTGCTGTCGCGCGACACACTGATCGAGACGGCGCGGGAGCGGTTTCGCCGCTCCTCTTCCTTCATTCGCTCCGTATAGCGGGCACTGACCTGCTGCAGATACTCCTGGCCTTGATTGGAGGCGATCTGCTGCTGGTAGATGTCTTCCTTTTTCATCTGGTCGATGACACCGTTGACGAGCTCGAGCAATTGCCGGTCGCCCTTCTTGACGGCCACACCGCACTGTAGCTCTCCGAGGACTTCGGGCAGGATCTCCATGTAGCCGGCACCGGGCGTGGTTGCCAGCGAGTAGGCGGCCATCAACTGATCGTCGACGATGCAGTCGACCTCACTATGACGCAGCGCCAGGACGGCATCGTCCAGCGTCTTGTAGGTCTGGACCTTGGAGTTCTTGTAGGTGTTGCGGACGAAGTTCTCGACGCCCGTTCCCTCACGAACTCCGATGCCGGCGCCGGACAGATTGTCGGGGCGAAGGTCCTTGTACGCGGGATTGATCACCAGGACCAGCTTCGACGTGTAGTAGGGTTCAGAGAAATCGACTATCTGCTTGCGTTCATCCGTGATTGCAAAGACCGCCACCACGAACTCGGCCGTCCCCTCCTTGATCGCATCGATCAGGGTGGGATAGGTCCGATTGATCCACATCAGCTTCACGTCGGTTCCGCCCTCAGTTGCACGAGTTTCATTGACTTTCTGGACGATCCGATGGGCGAGCTCGGCATCCGGGCCGACCATTTCACCCTCTTTCTGGTACAACAGCGGTGGCTCGAAGGGCACGGTTCCGATGTACGCGAGCCTCTCGCGCTGCATCTTGGCCACCGCACCACCCGATCCACCACATGAACTACATGCAGCCAGAACGAGTGCCGCAACCACAATCGTCGAAACCGTCAAGACTTTCCTGGTCATCATCGCTCCCCACTTGGTCAGATTTCGAGCAAATATAAATTCAAGTAGATAGGAATGCAAACACTCGCCCCTCGTCCGGATTGACTTCCGGAGTCAAGTAACGACCTGCCCCGACCCCCTTGGGTCAAGCGTAGAAGGGGTTTTCTCCGCTGCTGTGATCAGTCGTGTCGATCACCTCTTCGACGTCGGGGATCAACTCCCTGATCCGAGCCTCGACGCCCTGCTTCAAAGTGACATCCACCATCCCGCAACCGTGGCAGCCACCACCAAAACTGAGGTAGACCTTGTTGTCCTTCACTCCAACGAAATTGATGCGTCCGCCGTGAGCGGCGACAGCCGGGTTCAACTCGCGGTCGAGCAGCTGTTGGACCTGTTCGGCCATGGACCCGTTCAAGTCGCCCCTTGGTCCGGAGCCGACCTCGGGAGTCTCCGGCTTGTTCGGATTGTCAAACTTGAACCCGCTCCGGACCACGCGGTCTTCGAAGTCGATCGAGGTGCCGTTCAGATTCGCCGCGCTGTTTGGGTCTATGATGATTTCGAGACCGTCGGATTGGATTCGCAGATCTTCGGCACGCTTGTCCTCGTCGCCGATCAGTCTCATGGAGTAGCTGAATTGAGGGGTTCCGTTGGCCCTGGCTTCCAGTCTCAACGCGTTCTTTGCAGGCTGGTTATCCAGAGCTTCGACCACCTTCTTTCTAGCGAGATCCGTCAATGAAATGGTGAATTGAGCCGGGCTTTCCGTTTCCCTGTCCGCACTGTTCATCTGGCAAGTTTAACAATTGAGCGCAATTTCTGTAAATAAAGGCAGGGAGACGGAGAAGGAGAAACCCGATGCAACAGATCGTCATTCGCTCCACAGGAACCCCCTATGTCACGCGCATCCGCACGCGCAGTCATGAATGGCTGGCTGATGAGCCCGCCGAATCGGACGGCCAGGACGAGGCGGCGACGCCGTTCGAACAGTTCGTGGGAGCGATCGGCTCCTGCTCCGTCATCACCGCCCAGATGTATGCACGTCGCAAGGGCTGGCCTCTGGAGGGAATCGAGATCGAAATCGGGCATCGGAGGATCAACGCCGCGGACTGCCCCGACTGTGAAACCGAGAAAGGCCAGATTGCGGAGTTCACGATGCAGGTTCAGATGAAGGGCGAGCTGAGCCCGGACCAGCGCGGCCGGCTTCTCGACATCATCGGCCGCTGTCCCGTCAAACGAGCGGTCGAAGGAGAAGTCAAGTTTCGGATGTCGATGGAGTAGGCGGCGGGAAACCCGCTTTCATATTCAAGGTTGCCGGGTTCCAAGTTGGGGACGCGGGATTCTTGCCAGAACTCAGCCGTTGGATCGGCACCGGTACGCGAACGTGAGGCGGCGACCGTCCGCATGCCGACTCGCTGCTCGAACAGGCTCGAACGTCGAGCGCGCAGCGTTGAACCCGATCTCCAGTTGTCCCGCCGATGAAGTGCAAATCTTGCGCGTCTACGCCCGGGACCTGCAGAAACTGCAGCTAGTCGTTTCCGTCCAATACCTCCATTCATCGACACAAAGCGCGTGACTGCAACGTTTGGAGTGTGTTTGGCGTCGGGAAGGCGGACCGGCATGGAACCTGCGGACTCGTCTGGTCGCTGATAGAAAGGAGACAACACAAAATGAACTTCAGCAAAAAACACTTCTTCGCCGCTCTCGGCGGCCTGGCTCTGGTGGCGACTCTCAGCGTGTTCGGCCAGGAGGCCGCGCCGACCGATTCGACCAACGTGCTGCCCGGAAAGGCCTCCGTCGCCGCCCGGCAGTGTCTCAACGATCAAGATGGCGACGGTGTCTGCGACCCATGCGGGCGGACCGCCGGCATCGGTCGCCAATCCTCTCCGGGTGCTCGGGCAGGGAGAGGACAGCGGTTCGGTCCGGGCGACGGAACCGGGAACCGGGGTTCTGGTCCTCGGGACGGCACCGGCTTCGGAAGCAAGGCCGGTCGGGGCGATCCCTCGACTTGCCCCGGAAACCGGGGGGGCGGCGGCCGAGGACACCGCGGCGGCCGCGGCTAGCCGCTCCTGTGGGACGGCCTGGCACCGGTGGGACTTATTGAACTTTTGGGACCGCGAGGTTGCCGGACCTTGCCCGTCAAGTCCGGATGTCCAGTCCCATCGGTTCCGTGGGTCCCCTCGGTGCCGAGCCGTCCCATAACCTTTGGACTGTCCCATGAGTACTTTATAGTTGCAGTGTGGATCGCGAGGAAATTCTCAGTCGAACCAGTGCTGCCCGGGAGTGCTTGAGCGGGAGGATTCACCGCACGCCTCTCGAGGAATCGGAGGTGCTCAGCAAGCGTCTCGGCGTTCCTGTCCATCTGAAACTCGAGCTGCTCCAGAGGACCGGTTCCTTCAAACTGCGTGGCGCATTCTTCCGCCTGGAGCAACTTTCCGAAGCGGACCGGAAGGGGGGTGTTGCGACCTGTTCGGCCGGAAACCACGGCTGGGCCCTCGCCTATGCGGGCCGAAGTCTGGGGGTCCCGGTCACCGTCTTCGTTCCCGGTACGGTCGATCCGTCCAAGAGGACGAACATCGCCGAACTCGGCGCCCGCGTCGTTTCCACCGAGTTCAGCGGCTTCGACGAGACGGAGGAGTTCGCTCTCCAGGAATCGACCCGACTTGGTTTGCCCTACATCTCGGCTTTCGACGACCCCGACGTCATGATCGGCAACGGCGCGACGCTGGCGGCCGAGATTCTCGACGATCTGCCGGAAGCTCGCACCCTCGTGACCCCGGTCGGCGGTGGCGGCCTCGCGGCCGGCCTCTGCCTCTATCTGGCCGCGCGCGCGGTCGAGTTCTCGCTGGTGGGAACCCAGTTGGCTGCCTGTCCAGCCTTGCGGCTTTCACTGGAGCGGGGCGTCGCCGTGACCCGAATGCCGCCTACCGCCACACTGGCCGGGGGTCTCGAGGGAGGCATCGGACAGCGTACCTTCGAGATCATCCGCCATTACATCACCGAACCGGCGGTCGTCTCGGAGGCCCAGCTCAAAGATGCCGTGCGCTGGTTCTTCGAGACGAATCACCACGTCGTGGAACCCTCGGGAGCCGCCGGGCTTGCCGCATGCTTGCGCGAACCTCCACCCGTCTGGACCGGACCGGTCGTGGTCGTGCTAACCGGGCGCAATCTGGCAGCCGACCGCCTGCGGCGGATCCTCGGCGGGTGATCGGTTTCCACGTTCCGCATTTCAAGAGGCCGCATGCCCTCGAACCCTGGATTTCAGACCCCAACGCGCGTCGCGGAACCCGAAACTTCAGTCCGGCCGGACAAAAGCCGTAGATTTTGTTGAGATATTCAGCGAAGATTGTTCCGTCGATCAATGATCGGATGGAGTGAACAATGCAAGTCGATTTGAGACATGAAGATGATGTCATCATCGTGGATCTTGAGGGCCGCATGGTTGCGGGTGTCGGAGAACGCATTCTCCACGATGTGATGAACCAGTTGGTGGCCGAGGGATGGAAGAAGATCCTTCTCAACCTCTCCGGCGTCTCCTGGATTGATAGCGCCGGCATAGGCGAACTCGTTGCGAGCATCAAAATGGCGAAGCGTTTCGGAGTCGTGGTCCGGTTGCTCCGGATGGGCGATCGCGTGAAGCATGTGCTGTCGATCAGTCAGATCCTTCCGTTACTGGAGGTCTATGAAGACGAGGCGGCGGCCCTGCACGACCTCAAGGAAGGTCCGGGTCCCTCACCGCCGCCACAGTGAAGAAGCCGCCGGAGCCCTCCTGTGCCCTCCAGTCCCGAAACCTGTCCGAGGGCCGGGTCACGGCCGTTCTGCTTCCGGGCCGGCTGAGAGTCGACCGGTCGGCTGCACCTGAGTGAGGCAACGGCGCGAATTCTCCCGTGGAGTGTGCACTTCGTCACAGCTTGTGACGTGGGGCGATGCTAAAGCTGGAATGAACCGAAAAGCGGGTTTTCCATCGCCCGGCTCCCTGCTACCATCTCGGTCCGGGGGAGGGCGATGAGCCCCGGGGCGGTTCGACGGGAGGAATGAGATGACGATCACACTCGGGCATGCGGTTGCCGGTGTCTTTGTCTCCGGAATCGTCTTGCTGATCATCGTGACCCTGGCAGTCCGCACGACGAAGAAGCTCTTTCCGGTCCGCTGTGTTCACTGCTGGATGCACGAAAGCCGGGAAACCGTCATCAGCTTCGCCGAGCAGTGTGACCGTTGGGGAATCTGTCCCGAATGTGTCGAGCACTACTGGCACTTCTCCGGATCCCAGTCGTCCGACCAGCCGTAGCACGCTCTGGAGTTCCGACTGGAAGTGACTGGCTGCTGCGATTCCGGACCTTGGTGTACCGTGTTGAGTTAAACCTTCCTATCGACTCTTCCGTACTTATTAACGGATGACGGATCAGGAGCTCATGGACGCCGTCGTCGCCGGAGATTCAGGTGCGGCGGACGAACTCGTGTCTCTCTACGGCAAGAGGGTCTTCGCCTACCTGCTCGGCTGGCTGAAAGATGTCGAGGAAGCTCATGAGATCACCCAGGAGGTTCTCTTCAGGATCTGCCAGAAGGCACACAGCTACAACGGTGGCTCCTCGCTTTCATCCTGGATTTTCACCGTCGCCCGGAACCTGCTCATCGACCGGACACGAAGCCGCAGTTTCAAGATGGCGGCGGCATCCGTGCCCCTCGAAGACGGCCCGCCGGCAGCCACATGGACAATCGCCGATTCTCCCGAGCGCAAGACCATGAGACGGGAAATCACGACGCGGGTTCGCGAGGCCATCAATACGTTGCCGCCTCGCCAGCGCGAGGTCGTCCAGCTGCGCCTGTTGGCCGAACTGAGCCTGGAGGAAATCGCTCAGACCGTCGGTCTGACTCTGGGCGGCGTGAAGTCCACTTTGCACAATGCACTCCGCAACCTGCGCGACAGGCTGGCGGATCTACAGGGAGATCGTTATGTCCATCTGTGAACGAAACCGCGCGGCTCTCGAACGCTATGTTTGCGGTCTCGGATCGCTCGAGGAATTCGATGAAATCCATGGGCGCTGGTGTCCGCAATGCAGCGCCGAACTGAAGGAAGCCGTACGACTGCGCAATCTGCTGCTCGAATATTCCCGGGAAATACAGACCGAGTCGACATCCTATCTCGAGGCACACCCATTGCGAGCCGGCCGGCTCAACCGGAGGCGACGATTGCTGCAGAACCCTTTCCTTCGCTGGGGTGCACTGGCAGCCTCGCTCGTGCTGGTCTTCCTCCTCGGCCGCTGGCTGAGCCCCTCGGCCCCATCGTCTTCACCGAACACCCTCGCAAATACGTATCTCGCCTCCTTGGCCACGGAATCGGCTCGGCATGAGTTGCGCGACTATCTGGAACAAGCGCAGCTATTTCTTTTGACCCTGACGGACGAGAGCAGCGACTGCGAAGCGGATCAGCAGGCAGAGAGAGGGATTGCCCGGCGGCTGATCTACCAGAAACGCCTGCTCGAGCCCAAGCTTGCTTCCCAGAATTTCAATGACATTCGACCTGTATTCGACGAGCTGGAACTGTTGCTGCTCACGGTAGCGGATGGCCAGGGCTGCTTCAAGAAGAAGGACTATGAGCTATGGAAAAAGGTAATCGAGTCGAGATCGACGCTCATGAAGCTCAAGTTGCTGGAATCACGCGATCGTATCTGAGCGCGGCTCTGCTGGCGCTCGCGTTGCTCCTGGCGTCATGGTCCGCCCAGGCGCAGACGCCCGAGGACCGCTTCCAGCAGGCCATGCTGAACATGTTCGACGGCAAGTGGGCGGACGCCCTCGAGAAGCTCGAAGCCGTCGAAGCCCAGTCTTCCGATCCGGGGCTGCAGACCCGTGCCTATTTCTATGCCGCACGCGCCTTGCAGAAACTGAAGCGTCCGGAGGAGTCACTCCGCCGGTACGAACGCTACCTCGACCAGCCTTCAACCGACAACG
The DNA here is from genome assembly GCA_963823995.1 of uncultured Acidobacteriota bacterium. Lineage (GTDB taxonomy): Bacteria > Acidobacteriota > UBA6911 > RPQK01 > JAPXNP01 > JARRKC01. The sequence continues at coordinate 303,858 of CAWGNQ010000004.1, read as the reverse complement.
CACTGCGACAGGAAGCCCGCTTCTCCATCGTCCAACTGAGTGTCGACCTTTACCAGTCGGGGAAAAAGGGCTACATCGACCGTGCTCTGGCGGCCCTCGAATCATCCGATCCGGAGTTGCGCCTCCTGGCGGCGGTCCGGATCAGCTATCTTTCGGATCTCGCAATCAAGCGAAAGGCGATCCCCGTGCTGCAAAGGGCCCTCGCCGAGAGCCCCGATTCGGAGGTGCAGAACCAGGCATCGCTTGCGTTGCTCCGGATCGATCCCAAGCTGCTCGAGAAGAAGTCGTCGAGATCGGAGAAGAACGGAAAGACGTCGGGCCGAACGAGCCTTCATGTCCTGGTACGAAGCGAAGGGGGCGACGCATTGCGCCTCTCCCTGCCCCTGTCGTTGGCCCGATTGCTGCTCTCCTCGCTGCCTGAGGATGCACAGGACAGTCTTCGAGAGAGGGGAATCAATCCCGACAACATTCTCGACGAGCTGTCCAGGAGCAAAGACTTTCTGGAGGTTCGCTCGGATGACAGCTACGTGAGGATCTGGATCGAGTAGGATCGGGAATCGGGAGACGGGGCCTGAGACACCTTCGCCACATCCCCCTTACTGCACGACCAGGTGTTCCGTGTCGACCCGGCGGGTTTCCCGGCCTTTCTCGAGGATATCGCGGATCTGCTGCTTTTCTTCCTCCGAGCCAACCTCACCATAGATGATGATCCGATCGTCCGTGACCGAGATGCTCAGGTGGCGGCCCAGCTTCTTCGCCGCCAGGATCGCCATCATGACGTGAGCAACTTCGTCGTTCGGCACCTGGTTATGGACGGCCGGTGCGCTCGGCTGATTCGCCGGGGAAGCCGACGGCGAGGCCGAAGGGGTCGGTGTTCTACGATTCGACCGCGTCGGTGCCTTTTCTTTCGGAGGCGGGGGCGAAATCTCGGGGAGGTCTTTCAAGAAGTCGAGCGCATCGCCCTTTCGTTCGGCCGGCTCGAACAGCGCGCGAATCTCAGGCCTCTGGTAAAGGGCGTACGCTGCACCGCCGAGAACAAGCAGGCCGATCAGGAGAATCAGGAATCTGCGCACGACAACATCCCGACCGAGAAAAGCGGGTTACATGAAGCCAAGTTGAAGCTTCGCCGCATCCGACATCTTCTCCATCGACCAGGGCGGATCCCAGACCAGCTCCACCCGAGCACCCGTGACTCCCGAGACAGCGGCGGCCCGACTTTCGACTTCGCCGGGGAGAGAACCGGCCACTGGACAGCCGGGTGAGGTCAGGGTCATCTCGATACTTACGAATCCGGAATCGGAGACTTCGATGTTGTAGACGAGGCCCAACTCATAGATGTTGACAGGGATTTCGGGGTCGTACACCGACTGGAGCGCCTCGACGACGCCGGCCCGGATATCCTCCTTCTGATTGGAGGAAGGGGAAGCTCCGCCATCCGACTCGAGGGGATGCACTGTCGGTTCGTCGCTTGCACTCATTCTCATTCACTCCTCTGTCGTCGCGGTTTTGCTGCTATCTTCGAGGGCCGCCAGCAGCGCATGCCAAACCAAGGTGGCGCACTTGACCCGAACCGGGTACTCGCTGAGGCGGTGGAAGACGATCAGTCGTTCGAGATCCTCGTCGCCGTCGACATCGATATCGACCTTACCAGTGACCATGTTGCGGAATCGCTCGAACAGAGTCCGCGCTTCGTCGAGCGTCTTTCCCTGAAGCACCTCGGTCATGATCGAGGCGGACGCGGTGGAAATGGCGCATCCGGTCCCCTCGAACGTCACGGCCGAAATGCGATCGCCATTCATGCGGATATAGACCGTCACCTTGTCTCCGCACAGTGGATTGTACCCTTCCGCCTTGCCCGTCGAGTCGGCCAACGGTCCAAAGTTCCTGGGCCGCCGATTGTGGTCCAGAATGACTTCCTGGTACAGATCGCTCATCAGGCTCATGATGCAAACACCTCGCGCGCTTCTTTCAGACCTTGAACGAGCAAGTCTATATCCTCGCGGACGTTATAAAAAGCCAATGACGCACGGGCCGTTGCGGGCACACCGTAGAACTCCATGACGGGCTGCGCACAGTGGTGGCCGGTTCGAATCGCCACACCGAGCTGATCCAGGACGGTACCCAGATCATGCGGATGGATCCCGTCCATCAGGAACGACACGACACCCGCCTTCTCCTTGGCCGTTCCGATGATCCGCACGTCGGGCAGTTCCGAGAGAGCAGATTGTGCGTAGTCGAGCAGCATCTCCTCGTGCTCCCGGATGCACTCCATCCCGACCGATTCCAGGTAATCAACGGCGGCACCGAGGCCGATCGCACCTGCGATATTGGGCGTGCCCGCCTCGAACTTGTAGGGGAGCTCGTTGTAGGTCGTCTTCTCGAACGTTACCGAAGCAATCATGTCGCCGCCTCCCTGATAGGGCGGCATCGCTTCGAGATGTTCCTTCTTTCCGTACACCACACCGATTCCCGTGGGACCGTACATTTTGTGCCCCGAGAAGACGACGAAATCCGCATCGAGAGCCTCGACGTCGAGTCCCAGATGGGGAACCGACTGGGCTGCATCGACCAACACCGGGATTTCCGCGGAGTGCGCGATGCGGACGATCTCTTCGACGGGATTGATGGTCCCGAGCGCATTGGAGACATGGGTGACGGCCAACAGCCGTGTCCGTGCTCCAATGAGATTATACAGGTCCTCCACGATCAGCTCGCCCCGCTCCGTCATCGGGATCACCCGCAGACGCGCGCCCGTTTGTTCGCACAGGATCTGCCACGGCACGATGTTGGAGTGGTGTTCCATGGCGCTGATCAGCACCTCGTCTCCTGCTACGAGACGCTGTCTGCCGAACGTCTGAGCGACGAGATTGATTCCCTCCGTAGCTCCCCGCACGAAGACGATCTCTTCGGTTCGGCGGGCGTTGATGAATTGCTGGATCTTGCGCCGACTCTCCTCGTGCGCCTGGGTTGCGACCTGGCTCAGGTGATGCACCCCTCGATGGACGTTGGCATTCTCTTCCAGATAGTAGCGGCGGATCCGCTCGATCACGGAGAGGGGCTTCTGCGTTGTCGCGGCGTTGTCCAGATAAGCCAGCCGATGACCATGGACCTTCGTTGCGAGGATTGGAAAGTCCCGAATCACCTTGTCCGGTCGAAGACCAGAGGAGAAACGGGTCGATTCTGCTCCCACTTGCGGCGCCGAGCTGTCAGCCTTCATCTCTTTCCATCCACAATCCGGGGTGCGAGGCGCCGGCTGTGCCCGCATCCCTGCATCAAAATGCTTCCTTGACGATCTTCCCCATGGGCAGCCACTCGAACAGATAGCGGTCGAGCGCCTCTCTGAGCGCTTCGACCTTGATCCGGTTGACGACCTCACTGGCAAATGCGTAGACCAGAATGCTCCGGGCAGCATCCAGCGAGATGCCGCGAGAACGCAGGTAGAATACCGAGTCCGCGTCCAGCTGGCCGATCGTCGCTCCGTGCGTGCACTTGACATCGTCCGCGTAGATCTCGAGCTGCGGTTTCGTGTTGATCAGGGCATCGTCGGAAAGGAGCAGGTTGTTGTTCGTCTGCTTGGAATCGGTCTTCTGCGCGCCCTTGGCCACGACGATGCGTCCACGAAAGATACCCCGGGCTTTATCCATCAAAATACCCTTGTAGAGCTCGCGACTGTCGCAGAAAGGACGAGCATGCTCGATCCGGGTGAAGTTGTCGACGTGGTGATCCTCTCCCACCAGAAAGAGACCCTCCAGTTCGGCCTGTCCGCCTTCACCGGCCAAGACCGTTCCGGTGTCGTTGCGCACCAATCCGCCACCCAGGGTGATGACGCTGGTTCGGATGTTGGAATCACGGGATTGATTCACCTCGATCCGCCCCGTGTGCGAACCCGAGCCCGCCTCCTGCTGCACCTTGTAGTAACTGACGATCGCATTGTCGCGACCGACGATTTCGGTGACCGGATTGCTGAAGTAGGCCCAGGGTTCGGCACCGAGATGGGTCTCGATGATCTGTACCTGGGAATTGGACTCCGCCACCACGAGCACGCGAGGGTGGACGGTCCCGGCACCCTCGTCGCTGGGCACGTTCAGGAATACGACTTCAATGGCCTCCTCTACGATCGTGCCGGCTTCGACGTGTACCACGGCACCCTCGTCCGCCAGGGCGAGGTTGAGTGCGGTGAACGGCTCCTCGCGAAAGGAGGCATAGCGACCCAGATGCTCCTCGAGGACCGGCGAGTTCTCGGCCAGCGCTTGCGAAAGGCTGCTGAAATGCACACCCTGAGGCAGCTTGGTCACATCCGACAGCTCGTCGTCGAGGTGACCGTTGACGAAGACCAGCCTGGGTCCGCCGAGCTTGATGAACTTCGATCCCGCAAGCCGTTCCAGCACGCCTGAGTCGGTTGCCCGCGGGGCCAGCGCAAACTCGGTCGTCAGGATCGACTCAATATTGGTATAGCGCCAGGCCTCATCCTTTTTCGATGGAAAACCGAGGCGCCCAAAGCTCGTGGCTGCTTCCCGGCGAAGCCGGAGAAACCAGTCCGGAGCATTCGAAGGTTCGGAGGAGGTTGCCAGTTCGAGGAACCGGGCGGCCGCCGTTTCATACTTGTCCATGACTGCCTGTGTCATCGGTTCCCCTCCTTCAGCGCGACGCTACGGACGCTTCTGCTTCAAGCCAGCTGTAGCCGAGTTTCTCGAGTTCCAGCGCCAGCTCCTTACCGCCCGACTTGACGATCCTTCCCTGGTACAGGACGTGAACGAAGTCGGGGACGATGTAGTTGAGCAGTCTTTGATAATGGGTCACGACGATGAAGGACCGGTCGGACGCACGCAGGGAATTCACGCCTTCGGCCACGATTTTCAGCGCATCGATGTCCAGGCCCGAGTCGGTCTCGTCGAGTAGTGCCAGTTTCGGCTCGAGAACGGCCAGGTGGAAGATCTCGTTCCGCTTCTTCTCGCCGCCCGAAAAGCCTTCGTTGACGGGCCGGTTGAGCAGACTGTCGTCGACCTTCAACAGTTTCGCCTTTTCTCGGACGAGCTTCAGGAACTGGATGGCGTCCACCTCCGGTTCGCCCCGGTGTTTTCGGATGGCGTTCAGGGCCGCCCGCAGAAAGTACGTATTGCTCACACCCGGAATTTCGACCGGATACTGGAATGCGAGGAAAATGCCCTCCCGCGCCCTTTCTTCCGGTGCCAGATCGAGCAGATTCTGGCCCTCATAGAGGATCTCGCCTTCGGTGATCTCGTATTCTTCTCGACCCGCCAGGACGTTGGCCAAGGTGCTCTTCCCCGAACCGTTCGGCCCCATGATGGAATGGACCTCGCCTGTACCGACTTTCAAGTCAATGCCCTTGAGGATCTCCTTACCTTCCGCAGTGACGTGCAGATTCTTTATCTCAAGCATAGTGGTCTGTCTCTCCGTCCTTCGACTGGTTAGCCGACACTCCCTTCAAGGTTGATACTCAAAAGCTTCTGCGCTTCGACCGCGAACTCCATGGGAAGCTCCTTGAAGACCTCCTTGCAGAAGCCGTTCACAATCATCGACACCGCGTCCTCGGCCGAGAGCCCCCGCTGCTGGCAATAGAAGATCTGGTCCTCGCCGATCTTCGATGTGGAGGCCTCATGTTCCATGTGGGCGGTGCTGTTGGAAATTTCGATATACGGAAACGTATGCGCTCCGCACTTGTCTCCGATCAGCATGGAATCGCACTGCGTGTAGTTGCGAGCACGGGTGGCCGACTTGCCGATTCTGACCAGGCCACGATAGGTATTCTGGCCATGGCCGGCCGAAATGCCCTTCGAGACAATGTTGCTGCGCGTGTTCTTCCCGATGTGGATCATCTTCGTCCCGGTGTCCGCCTGTTGGCGCTTCTTGGTCAACGCGACCGAATAGAACTCACCAATCGAGTTGTCCCCCATCAGAATGCAGCTCGGGTATTTCCATGTGATAGCGGAACCCGTTTCGACCTGTGTCCAGGAGATGTGCGAATTCTCTCCCTGGCACTTGCCCCGCTTGGTGACGAAGTTGTAGATGCCTCCCTTTCCTTCGTCATCGCCCGGGTACCAGTTCTGAATCGTCGAGTACTTGATCGTGGCATCTTTCAGAGCCACCAGCTCGACGACCGCGGCATGGAGCTGGTTTTCGTCCCGCATCGGGGCGGTGCACCCCTCGAGATAACTGACGTGGCTTCCCTCGTCGGCGACAATCAGCGTCCGCTCGAACTGGCCTGTCTTGGCGGAGTTGATCCGGAAGTAGGTCGACAGTTCCATCGGGCAGCGCACGCCTTTCGGGATGTAGCAGAACGACCCGTCGCTGAAGACCGCCGAATTCAGGGACGCGAAGAAGTTGTCGGTGTAGGGAACCACGGACCCGAGATACTTTCGAACCAGGTCCGAATGCTCCCGGATGGCTTCGCTCATGGAGCAGAAGATGATCCCCTGTTCGGACAGCTTCTTCTTGAAGGTCGTGGCGACCGAAACACTGTCGAAGACTGCGTCGACGGCGACGCCGGCCAGGATCTCCTGCTCCTCCAACGGAATCCCCAGCTTCCGGTAGGTTTCGAGAAGCTCGGGGTCGACCTCGTCCAGGCTCTTGGGCCCACCGGTCTTTTTCTTCGGCGCCGAGTAGTAGACGATGTCCTGATAGTCGATCTTGGGGTATTCGATGAACGCCCACCTCGGCTCTTCCATCTTGAGCCACTGGCGATAGGCCTTGAGCCGCCACTCGAGCATCCACTGCGGCTCCTGTTTCTTCGCGGACAAGACGCGAATCACATCCTCGGACAGTCCCGGGGGAAGTGTTTCCGCCTCGATATCCGTGATGAAGCCGTATTTATATTCTTCTTCGGCCAGTTTCTGGAGTTCTTGGGTATCGGTTGACATTCTTCCTCTCTCTCACGAAGGTGATTCAGGCCACCTCGCAGGTTTCTCTCGAATCGAGCTCCGGCCTCCGATCGAATTCGGACCGGATGGCTTCGTCAGTGATCAGTGTGACCAGCGACTCCGGAAGCGGCTCGAGCATATCCTGCAAGCTGATCGCGGCCAGTACGTTCTTGACCGCAATGTTGATCCGCTGCCAGTTGCTGCGGACCGGGCAGACGAGCTCCTGACGGCAGTCCCCCGCATCGTCGACACATTCCGTCATGGCAATGGGCCCTTCGACGGCGGCCAGGACCTCGGCAACCGAAATCCTGGTGGGCTCTTTCGAGAGGCTGTACCCCCCGCTGGCACCCCGATGGGAGACGAGCAACCCTTCGCGCGTCAGAGCCTTGAGCACCTTGCTGACCATCGGCAGCGGCAGCCGGGTTTCATCGGCCAGTTGGCGGGCGCTCAAGTTCCGCTCCCCCTCCGGGGTTCGCAGGAACTGGGTCATCAGAACCAGCCCGTAATCGGCCAATTTGCTCATCCGGATCATTCGGGATCCTCCCCAACAAAAAAATCGAAATAGTACCTGTTCGGTCCTAATTGATGATGCAAGAATAGCAGGGGGGTTTCGTGGTGTCAATTGGACGAAATCTCACGCTGCAATGCCCCGACCGTGCACAAATGCGACACCAGCGACATCCGCGACATCAGCGACATCAGCGGCAGCGACGTCAGAGCCGGAACGAAGTGAGAAGTGAGGGACCCCCCTCCACGAACCTGGAATACCCGGCTTTCCACCCCGAACGAACACCTGCGCCAACCCGCCGGCTCCCGTGGGAACGCTCGGACGCGGCGGTTGGGCTTTGGTGACACCCTCACTTCGTTCCGGCTCTGACGGTCGAGGATGCCGACGGCGCGGGTCGCGGGAGAACGGGTGGACGGGAGAGGCGGAAAAGGAAGGCCGTTTTCCGCCCGTGGGTCAACACGATGTCCCAACCGTGCACAATTGCGACATCGGCGACATCAGCGGCATCAGCGGCAGCGACGTCAGAGCCGGAACGAAGTGAGGGACCCCCCTCCACGAACCTGGAATACCCGGCTTTCCACCCCGAACGAACACCCGCGCCAACCCGCCGGCTTTCGTGGGAACGCTCGGGCGCGACGGTTGGGCTTTGGTGACACCCTCACTCCGTTCCGGCTCTGACGAGCTGACGATCGAGGATGCCGACGGCGCGGGGTGCGGGGAGAACGGGTCGCGGGAGAACCGGTGGCCGGGTCCCGGGGAGAACGGGTGGACGGGAGAGGCGGAAAAGGAAGGCCGTTTTCCGCCCGTGGGTCAACACGATGTCCCAACCGTGCACAATTGCGACATCGGCGACATCAGAGCCGGAACGAAGTGAGGGACCCCCCTCCACGAACCTGGAATACCCGGCTTTCCACCCCGAACGAACACCCGCGCCAACCCGCCGGCTTTCGTGGGAACGCTCGGACGCGGCGGTCGGGCTTTGGTGACACCCTCACTTCGTTCCGGCTCTGATGTCGCCGTGACGTTCTCCCGCGACCCATCCTCCCGCCCACCCGTTCTCTCCCGCAGGAGCCGGCCGCGTGGAGCTTCTAGTTCGACGGCGGCTGATCCGTGGCGCCGGGGGCGAAGTAGCCCTTGCGCGTGCTGACGACCAGGCCGCCCCGGGTCGTCTTGAGATCGATGGAGCGCCAGGAGCCATCCCGGGCCTGATTGGTAGGCGTATACGAGATGTAATACTGGTTGCGGAGCTCCTCGGCGACCTGCTGGTAGACATTCGTCAGGCTGTAGAAGTCGAACGTGTCGAGGAGACGCCCGCCCGTCAGGTCGGCCAGTCGCTGCAGCATGGCCTTCCGCTCGACGATGTAGTCATCCTTCAATTCCTTGGGAATGTACTGCGCCTGGGCAGCCAGCTGTCGGCGCGCCTGGATCGCACCCTGGCGGTATTCATCCACCTTGGAAGCGACGTAGACTACGGTATCCGAGCGCAGGGCCAGGTTCATGGCCGACTCGAAGCTCACCATACTGCCCGTATCGATCCCGTCCGTCAGCAGGATGACCGCGGTCTTTCCCTCGGCGTTCTTGAGAAGGTCGTCGAAGGTCACGTAAACGGCATCGTTCAGGACCGTGCTCCCCTTCGCGTAGATGCTCTCGAGCGCCAGTTTGATATCGTCGAGCTTGTTCGTGAAATCCAGGATCAGCTTCACCTTGTCGTTGAAGGTGATCACGGCGACCTCGTCTTCGGGCCCCAGGCTCTTGACGAATTCGAGCGCAGCATTGCGGATGTCGACCTGCGTGAACCGCGTACTCCCGCTCGCGTCGATCAGCAGAACCACTTTGACGGGAACCTTCTCGCTGTAGAAATTCACGATTTTCTGTAACCGCCCGTCTTCGAAGACCAGAAAATCGTCTTTGGTGAGATCCTTGACGAAGCCACCACTGACGGAGCGGGCGTTCACGGAAAGAAAGACCTGGTTGACGTTGACGCCGATGTGGAACCCCTGGTCGTCCCCGGAGTCATCCTGACCGCTTTGCTGAGCAGTCTGCGGTGTCTCGGGGGGCTTCTCGGCCGGTTGCTGAAGCGAGAACGTCGACAGGAGCATTAATAGGGAAAGCCACACACCGGCCATTATATCCCGCTTCGAGCGTCGAGCCGCCGGGTCCGGCCCTTCGCTGACGCGATTGTCCGGTTCGAGGCTTTCGCGTTAGAGTGACCCCATGCTCTCGTATCACGAAGCGCTCACTCTGGTCCTCCAGCTGATCCCGGAACCGAGGACGGAGGTCCTTCCTCTGGCCCAGGCTCTGGGACGGGTCCTCGCCGAGCCTTGTGTCGCCGATCGGGATGTCCCACCCTTCGACAAGGCGCTGATGGACGGCTACGCGGTGCGTAGCCGCGACCTCGAGCGGGGATGGCGACGGTTTCGCGTCATCGGAGAATCGGCCGCAGGCGCACCCTGCGAAGTGCATGCCGGTCCGGCCGAGGGAGTGCGCATTATGACGGGCGCTCCGGTGCCGACCGAGACCGATACCGTCATCCCCGTGGAAGATACCGAACTGGTCGAACCGATGGAGTTCGTCGTGCACGGTGAGATCAAGTTGGGTGCCAATATCCGCTCCAGGGCCGCCGAGGTCCGGGAAGGCAGTCTGGTACTGGAGCGAGGATCGCCGCTGAACTCGCCCCGGATCGGAGTGCTGGCCACATTCGGCAAGGCCCTGGTCTCGGTCTTTTGCCTGCCGCAGGTCGCCGTCGCTTCGACCGGCGACGAAGTCGTCGATGTCGCCTCGATTCCGGGCCCCGCTCAGATCCGAGACGCAAACGGGCCGCTCCTCGAAGCCCAGCTCCGAACGCTCGGTCTCGCCCCACCCCGTTTGCAGCACCTGCCCGATACCCCTGAGGCGGTCGAGGATTTCCTCGAAGCACGCGATTCCGAAGACTTCCTGATCTTCAGTGGCGGGCTGTCCATGGGAGACCATGACTATGTCCACCAGGTCCTCAAGCGGGGAGGAGCGACTGTCCTGTTCCACAAGGTCGCGATCAAACCCGGCAAACCCCTGCTCGTCGCCCGTCGCGGTCACCAGCTCATCTTCGGGCTGCCGGGAAATCCTGTTTCTTCCTGGGTCACGTTCCAGATGTTCGTGCGTCCCGCCATTCGCAAATGGATGGGCTGTCCGCACCCGATCGCGCCGACGCTCCGCCTTCCCCTGTCCCAGACCGTCAAACAACGGCCCGGCCGGCTCTTCTTCGCTCCAGGCCGGTTGACACAGGGCCCGGGCGGGCCGCAAGTCACACCGGTCCAGACCCTCGGTTCATCCGACCTGATCGCATTCAGCCGCGCTGAAGTCCTCTTCCAGATACCGGCCGACTGCGCGTCCATCGAGGCCGGCTCGCTGGTCGAGGTGGTGCTGCTCCCGGAACAACGGTGAAATCGGGGTTCCCGGCTTTGGTGACGTACGTTTTCGAGGAGACGGCTTCAGCGGTGCTTCGAGCTCAGCCTGATGTGGGCAACACGCCCCAGGAACCCGAAATCGGGGAACTCGGAACTTAGGAACATTCCTTCGTCTTCCGGACGAGGCGGATCTCACCGATGTGCATCGCCTTATCCACCGCCTTGCACATGTCATAAATCGTCAGCGCCGCAACGGCAACGGCGGTGAGCGCCTCCATCTCGACACCCGTAGACCGTCGACAGCGAATCTCGGAGCGGATGACGAATCGGTCGGCGGCCAGTTCGATCCGGATGTCGGCGAAGTCGAGGTGGAGGGTGTGGCACAAGGGGATTAAGTCGGCCGTCCGCTTGGCGGCTTGGATGCCGGCGATCCGGGCCACTTCGAAGGGGTGGCCTTTCGGCAGTTCGGCCGCCCGGACACGATCGATCGTCTTGGACGAAACGAAGACGCAGCCCTCGGCCAAGGCGGTGCGCACCGACTCCGGCTTTCCGCCGACGTCCACCATCCGTGCCCGTCCCTGCGCGTCAAGATGAGAAAACTCGACCATCAGCGATCCTCCCGTCTCAGCGAATGTCGATCTCCGGCCCCAGCGCTATCAACCGTTCCCGAGCCGAGGCCCCCGGCAGCAAAGTGCGCACCAGGTCGAGGAGGGAGCGTCGCGGGGTCACGGTGACGATCCGAAATCGGCCGCTCACCAGACCTGCCCGACGGCGCGCTTCTTCCAGAGCCTCGGTCAGGCCGCCAAGGGCATCGATCAAACCGACCTCGCGAGCCTGCGCCCCCGTCCAGACCCTGCCTCCAGCCACTTTGCGAATCCGTTCGATTTCGGTCCGGCGACTCTCGGCCACCTTCGGCAAGAACAGCCGTTCGTAGAAATCCTCCAGATGCACGCGCGTCCGCTCGGCTTCCTCTGCAGTGAAGGGACGAGTCGGACTGGCGTAGCCGGCCCGAGTGCCGAGCTCGACGGCTTCGGTCCTGACCTTCAGGTGCTCGAGGAGTCCAGCGGCACTGAACTTCCCGCCGAGGACGCCGATCGAGCCGGTCAAGGTGCTCGGACCGGCGAAGATGTAGGAGCCCGCCGTGGCCAGATAGTAGCCGCCGCTTGCGGCGACGTCTCCGAACGAAATAACGACCGGCTTGGCCTGATTCAGCCGCTGCAGCTCATGCCAGATGAGATCGGAGGCCGTTCCGGAGCCGCCCGGACTCCGGACCCGCAGCACCACGGCCTTGACGCGGCGACGGCGACGCACCGCCTCAATCTGCTCGATGAGACTGCGCGAGTCGAGCAGAGGCCAGCGTCCCCGACCACGCCGGGAGCTACCCTCCACGATCATCCCGTCGGCAACCAGGTAGGCGATTTCAGGGCGGCGCGGATGGAGGACGCGGCGTCGCACGAATCCTTCCTTGCGCACGAGCTTCCCGGCCGGAAATCGAGCGAGCCCCTGTCCATTCGGTGGTTCTGCGAGCTGTTGCACGAGATCGCTCTCGTATGCAAGGCCGGACACCAGGCCGCGATCGACCGCCTCGGGCGCCGTCAGCGGGCCACGGTCGAGCAACTCTTCGACCTCCGCTTCGGTCAAACCGCTTCTCTCCGACACCGCGCGAACCACCCGGCCCTGAATGTCCCCGAGAATCGCTCGCATCATTTCCCGGCTCGCCTCCGACATCCCGCTCCTGGTAAACATCTCACCGGCCGATTTGTAGTCGCCCACCGGAAAGAGCTCGGCCTGGATTCCGAGCTCGTCCAAGAGATCCTTCAGGAAGAAACTTTCCACGCGCAGGCCTATCAGCTCGAAAGTGGCGGCCGGCAACAGATAGATCTCTCGGGCGGCGGTGGCGAGGTAGATGCTGCGGTTGTCCGCCGACTCGAGGCAGACGATGCAGCGCTTCCCGGTCCTGCGGATCTTTTGCAGGGCCGAGCGGATTTCTTCCACCTGGGCCCAGCCGGCCGCCAGGGAGCGGACGACGAGGAGCAATGCGTCGATGCGGCGGTGGTCGGCCAGGGCTTCGAGTCGTCGCAACAGCTCGCGCAGCGATACCTGCTGACGACGTCCCAACCAGCCGAAAGAAGGAGGAGCTTCGCGAATTTCGTTTTCAAGGACAATTTTCACGTAATAACGCTTCCGCGCCATCGTTCTATTATCATAGGGCCTTCGTGCGACCGCCGCAGCATCAGTCCGGGGGGAACGACTGGGGAACCGCCTGCTCCGAGAGCCCACACAGGTGAATAGGAGGGCAGCCGGCGCCGTAGAGCTAGAATGTCGAAGGTGAAACATTTTGCCGGCTTTGACCGTTAAGAGGAAAGTGGGAGTGGCATGAGTACAGGGAAGAAGATCGCCATTGGCGTCGGAGTGTTGGTCGTTGGCGCGGTCATCATCTACTTGAGCGCCAGGTGGAGCCGTCAGGAACTGACCGCGGTCGAGGTTGGTGATGTCACGCGGATGAATAAGCTGGTCCAGATGGTCTCGGCGACGGGCGAGATCAATCCGAAGGAGTATGTCGAGTTGCAGGCGGAGATCACCGGCGTCATTACACACCTCTATGTGAAGGAGGGCGATTCGGTCAAGAAGGGGGATGTGCTTCTGCGCATCGATCCTATCCAGACCGAGACGGCGATGCAGGCCCAGCAGGCGATTCTCTCCGCGACGCAATCGGAGGCACGAAACCAGCAGTCACAGATTTCAGTCCAGAAGACGAATTCGCAGCGCGATCTGGCCGGTGTGCGCGTCGCCGAAGCCGAACTCGAAAAGGCCGAACAGAATTATCAACTGGCCAAGTCCAGCTTCGAGCGGAAGCAGGCACTGTTCGAAGACAACCTGATCTCCCGCGACGACTATGACGCGGCGAAAAACAACATGCTCATCGCTCAGGCTTCCTTGAAGACCGCAAAAGTCCAGAAGGAACAGGCCGAGGCGCAGTACGAGGTCAGCAAGGTGCTGCTCGAACAGGCCAAGAGCAGCTACGAGAGCGCCCTGAGCCGGGTACAGCAGCAAGAGGCCATGCTGCACAGCCAGCAGGACATGCTTCAGAAGACGACGATTCGCGCTCCGCTGAGCGGTGTGATCACACAGATGAACGTGGAGGTCGGTGAGCGGGCGGTGCCCGGCACCTTGAACAATCCTTCCGCTACGCTCATGATCATCGCCGATCTCTCGGTTATCGAAGCGGAGTTGCAGGTCGATGAGACAGACATTGTCGACCTCGAGCTTGGTCAGCCCGCCGTGATCAAGGTAGACGCCTTGCCCGACACTCCCCTCAACGGCAAGGTGACGGAGATCGGAAATTCGGCGATTCAGACGGGCACGTCGAGTCAGGAGGCGAAGGACTTCAAGGTCACCGTTCAACTCACCGAGCCGCCGCCCTCCCTGCGGCCGGGCCTGAGTTGCACCGGTGAGATCACCACCGCCGTCCGCCAGGACACCCTGGCAATTCCGATCCAGGCGCTGACGATTCGCGAGTTTCCCGTGGATGAGAACGGCAACCTGATTCGCCCCGAGAAGCAGAAAAAGAGTTCCGAAATGACTGCTTCCGCCGCTCAGAAGCAGGAGGGGAAAGAGCCCGAAAAAAAGGAATTCGAAGGGGTTTTCCTGGTGAACAACGGCAAGGCCGTTTTCACGCCCGTCAAAACGGGGATCGTCGGAGAAACCCAGATCGAAGTCCTTACCGGGCTGAGCGAAGGTCAGAAGATCGTGACCGGAAGCTACAAGACATTGCGGATGCTCTCTGACGGTGATGGAGTGAAAGTCGAGCAGAGCGAAAGGGGATAAACGTGGCCGAAGTGCTGATTCAGACCGACGATTTGTGGAAAACCTATGAGATGGGCTCCGAGAAGATCCATGCTCTGCACAGCGTCTCCTTCGAAATCCTCAGGAATGAGTATGTGGCGATCATGGGCCCCTCCGGATCGGGGAAGTCGACGCTGATGAACCTGATCGGTTGCCTCGACACACCCTCCAAAGGAAACTACTTCCTGAACGGCAAGCTCGTCAGCGACATGGACGATGACGAACTCGCCTATATCCGGAATCGCGAGATTGGATTCGTCTTCCAGACATTCAACCTTCTCCCTCGCGCTTCGGCGCTGCAGAATGTGGAGTTGCCGCTCATCTACGCCGGCATCCCCGCCTCCGAGCGCCGTCAGAAGGCAATCTACTCCCTTCAGCAAGTGGAGCTGGAACCGCGGATGCACCACAAGCCGAGCGAGCTCTCCGGCGGCCAGCGACAGAGGGTTGCCATCGCCCGGGCCCTGGTGAACAATCCGTCTCTCATCCTCGCCGACGAGCCGACCGGAAACCTCGACTCGAAGACCGGTCGCGAAATCATGGGGGTCTTCGAGAAGCTGCACGACCAAGGGAACACGATTGTGCTGGTAACGCACGAGCTCGAGATCGCACAGTACGCCCAGCGGGTCATCCACCTGCTCGACGGTCGGATCAGCAGCGACGAGCCCGTCGAACAGCGCATGGTCTCGGGCGCTGTGTAGCGAGGGTTGCCTGCTCGAGCGGGGAAGCCCGGGTTGCGGGTTTCGCGGGCGCGTTGCCCAAATGGCCTCCGCCTGGTCTGGTTTGAAATTTCCGTTTACACGCGAAACCTCGGCGGCTCGATCTCACGCAAAGCCGCAGCAAACGCAAAAGTTCTCTTTTTGTTTTTGAGTCTTTTGCGACCTTAACACCCCATCTTGGCGTGGAATCGGCTCTGCAGGTCTCAACGGCCGGGCGACAAGGATCAATGGAGGGTCCAGAGGGTTTGGGCAACACGCCCTCGCAAACCTGAGGGACGAATCTCGACCAGTCGCAAGGGAGCGTACGAGCCTGTATCGAGGAATGCAACCGGGCGCCGCTCACGGAATTGCCGCCCAGTGACCGGGCTCCATTTCGCGGAGCTTGGGGAAGGCCGTCTCCGGCGGCGGGGGATCGATATTTCGCATTTCCGCCGCAGCGACCAGGTGGCGTGTATAGGGATGCAGTGGCCGGTCGAGGACCGCCCGGGTCCCGGCGAGCTCGACGATCCTGCCCCGCCAGAGCACGGCCGTCCGCTCACAGATCGAGCCAACCGTCTCCAGGTCATGGGCGATCAGAATCAGTGCGAGATGTCGCTTGCTTCTCAGCTGGTCGAGTAATTCCAGGATCCCGGTGCGCGCATTCTCGTCGAGAGCAGACACCGGTTCGTCCGCAATCAGCAGTGCCGGGTCGCAGGCGAGCGCCCGGGCCAGTGCGACGCGCTGGCGCTGCCCACCCGAAAGTGCGTTCGGCCGTCTCCCCGACAGGCTGCTCTCCAGAGCGACCTGTGCAAGAAGCTCGTCCACCCGTCGGTGCCGCTCATCTCTCGATCCGACCCGCCGTATGCGCAATGGCTCCTCCACGCTTTCCCGAACCGTCATGGCCGGATTCAGCGAAGTGTAAGGGTCCTGGAAGACGATCTGTAGCCGGTGTCGCCGGCGTCGCAGAGCCCGGCCGCGAAGGGCGAGCCAGTCGTCTCCCTCGAAACGGATCGTTCCGCCGCTCGGCTCGAGAAGCCGAGCCAGGCAGTAGGCCGTAGTTGTTTTCCCGCTGCCGGACTCCCCGATGATGCCGAAGGAGGCCCCGGCCTCGACCGAGAAGGAGATGCCGTCGACGGCCGGGACCATACGGCCGTCGCGTTCGAAATGTCTGGAAAGGTGGACCACTTCGAGAAGGCTCATGGTTCGCTTGACACGCCTCCGTTGGCACGGAGCATCTGCACGCAGCGGTCGGCGAGGTAATCGACCACCCGTCTGTTGTGGGAGATCAGAAGGATTGAAAGCTGTCGCCGAAGGCGGAGATCTGCCAGGAGATCCAGGACCTTCAGTTGATGTGGCTGATCGAGCGCCGCCGTCGGTTCGTCACAGACAAGGAGGTCCGGGTCGCCCGCCAGTGCCGAGGCGATCAGGACGCGCTGCCGCTGCCCTCCCGAGATCTGGTGTGGGTATCGTTCGCAGAGAGAAGATGAATCGTCGAGCCCGACTTCGTCGAGCAGAGCCAGCATCCGCTCGTGCGTCGTCACACGGTCCAGCGCCTGGTGTGCCCGCAATCCTTCCCTGACCTGTGCGCCGATCGTGAGCAGGGGATTGAGCGCGGCCAGCGGCTCCTGGAAAACGAGTGCAATCTGGCGGCCCCGGATGCGTCTCAGTTCTTGTTCCGTTAACTCCGGCAGGTTGAGACCCTTGAACCTGATCCGGCCGCTTCGGACCCTCGCATTCGGAGGCAGGACTCCCAGAATGGCCAGGGCCAGTGATGTCTTCCCGCTACCGGAGGGGCCCTGCAGGCCGACGATTTGAGAGGCTCCTACGGTCAGTGAAACGGGCGCCGTCGCAATCTCCGACCCCTCCCGTTGCCGGTAGGCGATCGTCAGATCTCGAATGCTCAGCAGCTCGGACTCGTTCACGGTCTTAAAGTGCGACGGACGGGCAGTACTCGCCGAAGACGTCCCGCAAGGCCGAGGCCATCTCACCCAACGTGGCCTCTGCTTCCACGGCGGCGATCAGCGGCGGCAGCAGATTTTCCGTGGAGTCGGCCGTGCGCCGGATCTCATCGAGGGCTCGTGCGACGCAATCCGCGCCCCGGCCCGCGCGAAGTTCTCGCACGCGGGCGATTTGAGTCGCTTCGAGAGAGGGGTCCAGCCGTTCGATCGCGATGGGCGGGGTCTCGGTCTCCTTGAAGCGATTCAAACCGACCACGACGCAGTCTTCTCGTTCCACGGCGAGCTGCGCTTCAAAGGCAGCATCCTGGATCTCCCGCTGCAGGAAGCCCTGGGTGAGGGCTTCGAGGACTCCACCACGATCCCGGATCTGCTCGAGGTACGCTTCGATCTGCCCGGTCAGGTCGCGTGTCAGACTTTCGACGTACCAGCTGCCCCCCAGCGGGTCGGCGACCTTCGTGATGCCGCTTTCATAGGCGAGGATCTGCTGGGTTCGAAGCGCCAGTGTCGCCGACTGCTCGGAGGGGAGCGCCAGTGCTTCATCGAGGGCATTGGTGTGCAGGGACTGCGTCCCACCCAGCACCGCGGCGAGCGCCTGCACGGCTACCCGGACCACGTTGTTTTCCGGCTGGCGAGTGACCAGGGTGCTGCCTGCGGTCTGCGTGTGAAAGCGCAGAGTCCTGCAACGAGGAGATTTGACCCCATAGTTCCGTAGTAAAAGATCCGACCAGACTCGGCGGGCTGCCCTGAATTTCGCTACTTCCTCGAAAAGATCGTTCTGGGCGGCAAAGAAAAACGAAATCTGGGGAGCGATCTCCTCGATCTCCATGCCGGCGCGGACCGCGGCATCGAGATAGGTCTCGGCATTGGCGAGCGTAAAGGCAACCTCCTGGACGGCCGTGGAGCCCGCTTCCCGGATGTGGTACCCGCTGACCGAGATGGCATTCCACTCCGGAACCCGATCGCGACAGAAAGCGAAGAGGTCGACGACGACTCGCAGGGACGGACCGGGCGGATAGATGTAGGTCCCCCGGGCCAGGTATTCCTTGAGAATATCGTTCTGGACGGTCCCCCGAAGCTGCGTCCAATCGATATTTCGCTCCCGGGCCACCGACAAATAGAGAGCGAGGAGAATAGCCGCTGTCGCGTTGATCGTCATCGATGTTGAGACCCGATCGAGCGGAATGTCCTCGAACAGGGCCCGCATATCCCGGATGGAGTCGATCGCGACACCGACCCGACCGACCTCCCCCTGGGCCATGGTTTCATCCGAGTCGAGACCGATTTGGGTCGGAAGATCGAAGGCGACCGACAGGCCGCTCGAGCCCTGGTCGAGCAGGAACCGAAAGCGACGGTTCGCCTCGCGGGCCGTCCCGAAGCCGGCGTACTGCCGCATCGTCCACAGCCGCTTCCGGTACATCTCAGGGTGGATGCCGCGAGTGAAGGGGGGTTCCCCCGGATCTCCCAGGTCCCTCGCATAGTCGATGTCGCGGATGTCCTCCGGTCGGTAGACGACCCTGGTCCGACCTGGGTTTTCACTGCTGGTTGGACGGCTCATCGTCGTTTCACTTCCCGAAGGGACTCTGCTATCATGATCCGTGGGCCGAGGATGCCGCACGGGCTCAACTTCGGTCGAATCTTAGCAGACAGCAGAGAGCACGTTCAATGCTGGACGACGAACTAAAAGATCACCGCAAGGAGCTCGAAGCCGCGATCAATGAGGCTTTGACCGATTCCCCACAGGTCGGCCACATCATCCGGCACATCCGTGAGAAGGGCTACGATGTGTTTCTCATCATCGAAGCAACCGTCGGCTTCAGCAAGCGGGATGATGATGAGTTGGAGACAATCCGGGGACTCCCGGCAGCTCACCTCGAGCTGACGACTCAGGACGAGCGCTTCCTCCGCTCCCTGAAGATCAGACCCGAGTAGCTCATTCGAAGCGAATCAGGCAGTCCTCTTCTCTGGGTTCGACTCTTCCGATGAGCTTGGCTTTGCCCCCGAGCGTTTCCAGCACCTGAGCGGCCGATTCCGGCAGGCTCAACAGGAGTCCTCCCGACGTCTGCGGGTCCAGAAACACTTGGCGGGTCACCTCGTCGAGGCCGTCCCAGTTCACCTGATCGCCCGCATAAGTCTGATTCGTCAGGATTCCGCCCGGCAGCATCCCTTTTTCTGCCAGCTTGCGGACTCCCCCGAGCAGAGGCACATCACCCGAGCGGATAACGAGGGTGACTTCACTGCCCCGGGCCAGCTCCATTGCATGGCCTATCAGCCCATAGCCGGTGACATCCGTCGCGCCATGCACCTCGGCCTCGGCCAGCGCCGCCGAGACGACGCCGTTCAACTCGAGCATGCTCGCGACCGCTTCGTCCAGAACGGGCTGCGACGTCTTGCCGTACTTGACTCCGGTCGTGATGATGCCCGTACCCAGAGGCTTGGTGAGGTAGAGCGCGTCGCCCGCTTGAGCTCCCCGATTGGTCCAGATCCTTTTCGGATGGACCAGGCCCGTGACGGCGTAACCGAATTTGATCTCCGGATCCTGGATCGAATGTCCTCCGATTACGGGAACTCCGGCTTCGACCATCTTCCCGGCCCCGCCATGGACGATTTCCCGAAGCACTTCTGACTCGACGCTACCGGAAGGGAATCCCACGACCGAGAGCGCGAAAATCGGCCTCGCTCCCATTGCGTAGATGTCACTGAGAGCATTGGCGGCCGCAATCTGACCGTAGGTCGAAGGATCATCGACGATGGGAGTGAAGAAGTCGATCGTTTCCACAATGGCGGTATCGGGTCCGAGCAGATACACTCCGGCGTCGTCGGCCGTTTCGAAGCCGACCAGGACATTGCTGTCCGCAAACACCGGCAGATCAGCGAGGATCGGGACCAGCACCTCCGGTGCCAGCTTCGACGCTCACCCGGCGCACTTCACCATTTGGGTCAATCGCTTCTTTCTAAAAAGCATATCGGGACATTATACCGATCCTTCGAATCGGTGCCGATATCTCCGGAGGGGCCCACAGGACGGCAAGCACGGGAAAACACGACATCAACGACATCAGCCACGTCCGCGACGTCCACGACGTCAGAGCCGTCAGAGCCGGAACGCAGTGAGGGTGTCACCAAAGTCCAACCCGCGCGCCCGGCCGTTCCCGCGAGAGCCGGCGGGTTGGCGCGGGTGTCCGTTCGGGGGTGAGAAGCGGGGTATTCGATGGTCGTGCCGGGGGTCCCTCACTTCGTTCCGGCTCTGATGTTCCTGATGCCCCTGATTTCCCTGATGTCGCTGATGTCGCATTTGTGCAGGGTTGGGACATCGTGTTGACCCACGGACAGGACACGGCATTCCTTCTCCGCTACGCCCGGCCACCCGTTCTCCCCGCGGCCGGGCCATCGACATCCGCGATCGTCAGATCGTCAGAGCCGGAACGCAGTGAGGGTGTCACCAAAGTCCAACCCCCGCGCCCGGCCGTTCCCGCGAGAGCCGGCGGGTTGGCGCGGGTGTCCGTTCGGGGGTGGGAAGCGGGGTATTCGATGGTCGTGCAGGGGGTCCCTCACTTCGTTCCGGCTCTGATGTTCCTGATGCCCCTGATTTCCCTGCCGTCGCTGATGTCGCATTTGTGCAGGGTTCGTAAATCGCGTTAGGCCACGGGCGGGACACGGCATTCCTTCTCCGCTACGCCCGGCCACCCGTTCTCCCGCGACCCGCGCCGCCATCGACATCCTCGATCGTCAGATCGTCAGAGCCGGAACGCAGTGAGGGTGTCACCAAAGTCCAACCCGCGCGCCCGGCCGTTCCCGCGAGAGCCGGCGGGTTGGCGCGGGTGTCCGTTCGGGGGTGGGAAGCGGGGTATTCGATGGTCGTGCCGGGGGTCCCTCACTTCGTTCCGGCTCTGATGTCGCCGTGACGTTCACCCGCGAACTCTGAAGATTCCAACCCACCTCGGGAATCGAGAGAAATCGCGGATCCACGTTCAAATCGAAAATGCTCCCGGCCTCCCGGCCATCCGTTCTCCCGCCCTCCGCTTCCCCCCTCCGGGCGGTCACGTCGAGTCGGCAATGACAAGCAGGATGCTTATCCCACACCGCGAGCCGTTCGCCTCCGTATACAATATCCGGGTGAACGCTTTCGACGTCATCGTGGTCGGTGGTGGGCATGCCGGTTGTGAGGCGGCGGCGGCGGCAGCGCGCCTCGGGACCCGTACGGCTCTCGTGACGATCAACCTCGCCATGATTGGACAGATGTCCTGCAATCCCTCGATCGGTGGAATCGGGAAGGGACATATCGTTCGCGAGATCGATGCCCTGGGTGGTCTCATGGCCCTGGTCGCGGACCGCACGGCCATCCAGTTCCGGCTGCTCAATCGCAGTCGGGGTCCGGCCGTCCGCGCCCCGCGCACGCAAAACGACAAAGTGCTCTATCGGGCGGAGATGCAGCAGCAGTTGCGCTCCATCGAGCACCTCTCGCTGATCGAGGGCGAAGTAGCGGAGATCGAGATTCGGGGCGACCAAATCCGCGGCGTTCGGCTCTCGTCCGGTGAGACCCTCCCCTGCCGGGCGGTCATTCTTACGACCGGGACCTTCCTCAACGGCCTCTGTCACATCGGCGAGCGCACCATGCAGGCCGGGCGATCTGGAGAGAAAGCCTCACTCGAACTGGCTCGAAGCATCGAGCGGCTCGGTTTCGAGATGGGCCGCCTGAAGACCGGCACACCGCCGCGGCTCGACCGCCGTTCCATCGATTTTCGTGCCTTTCTTCCGCAGTCCGGCGACCCGGAACCCACCTTCTTTTCGTTTCTCACTGACGGTCCGCCCCTGCATCCGCAGGTTCCCTGCTGGCTCGCCTATACCAATGCCGACGTACACGAAGCCATCCGGCAGAATCTCGATCGAAGTCCACTGTATGGTGGGAAGATTCGGGGGATCGGCCCCCGCTATTGTCCTTCCATCGAGGACAAGGTCGTCCGCTTCGCCGATCGGGAGCGCCACCAGCTCTTCCTCGAGCCGGAAGGCCTCGAGACTGACTCCATCTACGTGAACGGTTTGTCGACGAGCATGCCGCTCGACGTCCAGCGCGCCATGCTGGATCGGATCGAGGGGCTCAAAGAGGCCGTCATGCTCCGGCCCGGCTATGCCGTCGAATATGACTACGTCCAGCCGAACCAAGTGGGACCGACCCTGATGACGCGAAAGGTCGCCGGCCTGTTCCACGCCGGTCAGATCAACGGCACGACCGGTTATGAAGAAGCGGCAGCCCAAGGTCTGATTGCCGGGATCAATGCCGGCTTGCGGGTCCTGGGTCTTCCCGCCTTTACGCTCGACCGGAGGGAGTCGTACATCGGAATCCTCATCGACGACCTCATCACACAGGGTGTCGATGAGCCCTATCGAATGTTCACCTCGCGCGCCGAATACCGGCTCCTCCTGCGGATCGACAATGCCGACCGGCGGCTGATGCCCAAGGGTCACCGCCTGGGGCTCGTCGACGATTCGGTGTACCGTCGTTTCGAGCAGAAATGGGACCGGATGGACAAGGCAGAGCAGTTTCTCAAACACCATCATGTGTCGCCGGACCGGCCCCATCATCGGACTCTCGTCGATACCTACGGAGTCGAACCCGGAACTCGGCTCGATCAGGTGGCAAAGCGACCCGAGCTCACTTCCGAAGCACTGGCCGTCATTCTCAGCGAGGCTGGATATGCGCTGGGAGGGGAGGATCTCGAAGCCGTGCACAACAACCTGCGCTACGAGGGCTACATCGCCCGGCAGTCTCGGGACCTCGAGAGGGTTCGCAGCCTCTCCCAGCGGTCGATTCCCGAAGACCTCGACTACTCCCGGGTTGAGGGGCTCTCGCGGGAGATGTCGGAGCGGCTGCGACGCGTTCGGCCCTCGACCCTCGATCAGGCATCGCGCATTCGTGGCGTCACGCCGGCGGCGATCGCCATGTTGAACATCCACCTCGAACTGATGCACCGGTCATGAAGGCCCGCAACCAGTTTCTCGAGGCCTGTGAGGAATGCGATCTGCCGCTCTCCGATGGACAACTCGACAGGGCCGGACGCTACCTTGCGCTGCTTCGAAAGTGGAATCAGCACATCAGCCTGACCTCCGTTGAGGACGATCGCGCACTGATTCGCCTCCATTTCGTCGAAGCCTTTTGGTGTGCAGAGCGTCTGCTCGACGTCGGCCCGATCGCCGATGTTGGGTCCGGGGCGGGTTTTCCGGGACTCGCAGCCAAACTGTACCGCCCCGATCTGAACGTGACCCTGCTGGAGCGGAGCTTCAAAAAGTGCGTCTTCCTGGAGCGGGCGACGCGGGAGCTCGAGCTGGACGTGACGGTCGTCCACGGAGTCGCCGAGGACTGGTCCGGCTGGCCCGGAGCCCGGCTGGCCACCTTGCGAGCCTTGCATCCCGAGCCTTCGATTTGCGCTGTGCTGCAGCGTCATCACGTGCGCCTCGTCCAGTTTCGCGGCCCCCGGACCCCGGCGCCCCGAGGCTGGCGGCTAGTTCGAGAAGAGCACTTCCCTCTCTCCGATCACCGCACCGTCGCGATTTATGCGCCCGCCGGGGACGTCTAGGAACCATCGAAAAACATGCAACGGGCGAGCCGGCCAGGCCGCCCTTTTGCGACTTCGTCGGGTTTGGCAACGTTTCACGTGAAACCTTCTCCTTCCCGTGTGCTTCGCTGTGAGCCCTGTGGTATCTTTGTCGCTCCATGGCCAAGGTGATCGCGATTGCCAATCAGAAAGGCGGGGTCGGCAAGACGACCACCGCGATCAATCTGAGCGCCTCGCTGGCCGCGGCCGATCTTCGTGTGCTCCTGGTCGACCTGGATCCCCAGGGAAACACGACGTCCGGCTTCGGCCTGGACAAGAACCGCCTCGAAACATCTCTTTACGATGTCCTTTTGAGCGGAGTACCTCCGTCCGAGGCCGTTCGGCATTCGGAGCTCGACAACCTGGACATTCTTCCTTCGAATCGGGACCTGACCGGCGCGACGGTCGAACTGCTCGAACTTCCCCATCGTGAGTCCTTTCTGCGAAAGGCCCTGGCGCCGATCCGAAACGACTACCAGGTCATCTTGATCGATTGCCCGCCGTCCCTCGGTATCCTGACGCTGAACGCCCTCGTCGCCGCCGATTCCCTGCTGATTCCCATCCAGTGCGAATATTTCGCCCTCGAGGGCCTGTCGGATCTGATGGGGACGCTCAGCCGCGTCCGGCAGAATTTCAACGCCCGCCTCCAGATCGAGGGGATTCTTTTGACCATGTACGACGAGCGGCTGAATCTCTCCGGTCAGATCGGGGAAAACGTGCGCAGTCATCTCGGCCATCGCGTCTTCGAGACCGTGATTCCTCGCAACGTCCGCCTCGCCGAAGCTCCCAGTTTCGGAAAGCCGATTCTGCTCTACGACGCCCGGTCGACCGGTGCCAACTCGTACCTCCAGTTGGCCCGGGAATTACTTCGCAAGACGATCCCGCCTCTCGGCTCGGCGGCACAGGAGGCCTGTTAGTGAAGGAGAACCCAGCCCCATGAAGCGTAAGGCCCTCGGCAAAGGCTTGGATGCGCTGCTCCCTCAGAGCAGTGACAGCACCGCCCTCATTCTGATCGATATCGACCGCATCCATCCCAATCCGCTCCAACCGCGGCTCCGCTTCGAACTCGACAAACTCGACGAACTCGCGGCGTCCATCCGGGAGAAGGGAGTCCTCCAGCCGATCGTTGTTCGACCCACGGAAACGGGCTACGAAATTATCGCCGGCGAGCGCCGCTGGCGCGCTTGTCAGCGTGCGGCCGTCCATCAGATTCCCGCCATTGTCCATGATGTTTCCGACCAGGACATGGTCGAGCTCGCACTGATCGAGAACATCCAGCGCGACGATCTCAGCCCGATCGAGGAGGCCCAAGCTTATCGGCTCATGGTAGAGCAGTTCGGCCTGACTCAGGAAGAGGTAGCCGACAAGGTGGCCCGCAGCCGCACTGCGGTCACCAACACGCTGCGCCTCCTCCAACTGCCCAAAGCCATCCAGGAGATGGTGATCAATAGAGACCTCACGATGGGCCATGCTCGCGCGCTGATCCCTCTTTCTCCAGGAGAGCAACTCCAACTCGCCCGCCTGGTCACCGCCCAGGGCCTTTCCGTTCGCGACACGGAACGCCGCGCTCAGCGCCTCCTCGAAACTGCCCGCACGAAACCGCGAAAGCAGACCAAGGATCCCAACCTCCGGGCGGCCGAGGAGCGCCTCGAGGAGCGCTGGCACACCCGTGTTGAAATCCGTCAGCACGGCCGCAAAGGGCAGATCGTCCTGCACTTCGACACGGCCGAAGAGCTCGATCGCCTTTTTGAAGAGCTGATCGGCGACCAGTGATGTTTCACGTGAAACACAACTTCACTTCCCGATGCAAAAAGTGCTGAAGATTCGCCCCAGAATGTCGTCCGTCGTCGTCTCGCCCGTCAACTCCCCAAGGGATTCGAGGGTTCCTCGCAAATCGTAACAGACGAATTCCTCACTCAGACCCTTCGCCAGTGCTCTTTCTGCAGCCTGCAATGCACCCGTCGCCTCTTCGATACATTTCATTTGCCGCAGATTCGTGATCATCGGGATCTCCCTCTCCAGACGATCTTTTCCCAACAGCTCCGATCGGACGGCCTCCGTCAAATCCGGCAGTCCCATTCCCGTCTTTGCCGATATCTCGAGGACCTCACGAGCCATGCCGAGCACATTTCCAGGAATCGGCGGAGCCTCTGCGGTGTCGATCTTGTTGATGGTCAGGATGAAGGGGCTCTCGCGAAAGTACTCCAGCAGCCCCTCGTCCTCGGCACCGAATCCCACCTCAGCGTCGACTACGAACAGCACCAGGTCCGACTCGTCTAGATGTCTCCGCGAACGCTTCACCCCCTCTGCTTCGACGAGGTCCTCCGACTCTCGCAGGCCCGCCGTATCGATCAGGCACACGGCCAACCCGCTCAGATCCAGCCACTCCCTCAGCGAGTCTCTCGTCGTCCCAGGAACGCTTGTCACGATCGCTCGCTCATCTCTCACTAACCTATTGAAAATACTTGACTTACCTGAGTTTGGCCGCCCTGCCAAAACGACCTTCGCCCCTTCTCGAACGGTTCGGGCGGCCTCATAATCCCGACCCAGGCGAGACAACCCCGCCTCCACCACGCGGATCTGCTCGGTCAGTTCCTCTCTCGACTCCGGATCGACATCGTCTTCGACAAATTCCAGCCGCGTTTCGAGTTGTGCGAGGATATCGATCAGAGTTTCCCGAAACGGTTCCAGTGCCTTCGAAAGACGCCCTTCCAGTTGCTCGTGAGCCAGTGCAGCCTGGAATTTCGTCTGGCTGGCCACGAGATCCTGAACCGCCTCGGCCTGCAGTAGATCCAGCTTCCCTGCCAGGAACGACCTTTTTGTGAACTCACCCGGTTCGGCCGGCCGTGCACCGCAGATGAGACAGGCCTCCAGAATGGCCCGGCAAATGAACGGGCTGCCATGGCACGAGATTTCGACCACGTCTTCGCCCGTGTAGGAATGGGGACCGGGAAACCAGGTGACCAGAACCTGATCCAGCTTTGCGCCGCGTCCATCATGGAACGTGCCGAGGCGCGGCCGTCTTGGTGCGACGCCGTCTTCCGGCCAATCCATCGACGACAACACAATCGCTTTCGCCCGGGGTCCACTGAGCCGAATCAGGGCCACGGCTCCCCGTCCCTCCGGCGTCGCCCGCGCAACGATCGTGTCCTGATTCGTCCTGACCCGCATGCCTAACCCGCATTCCCGGAATGTGCGGGTTACTCGGGTACGATCTGAACGTGACGGTGGCGGCCCGAGCCTTCGCTTTCTGTCCGGATACCCTCTTCCTCCGCCAGGGCCAGATGGATGATTCGACGCTCGCTCGACGGCATCGCCTGCAGGACCACCGCCGTACCCGTCAGACGGACCCGCTCGGCCGCCTTGCGCGCCATCAGTTCCAGTTCGACGCTCCGGTCTCCCCGGTAATGTTCGCAATCGAGAATAAAGCTGCACCCGTTGCGCGCCTGGCGATAGAAGATCTGATTCACCAGGTGATTGATGGCATACAGGAGTCGTGCGCCGTCCCCCAGCACCAGACCACTGTCTTCGCCGCTCAATTCGACCCGGATTGTCTCGTCCTCGACCTCCACGTCGCAGTCGAGTTCGAGCCGGCATTCCTCGATCACCTCGGCCACGAATTGCCCGACCCGATCCGCGATTTCCTGAGTTGAAAGCTTCTCCATGCCGCTCCGGTTGCTTCTCAGCCTTTCTTTCGTGCGCCGGCCCCTCGTTTCGCCGCGACCTCGGGGTTCATCTTCTGTAGCGCAACCTGGAACATCATAGCAAACAGGTTACTGAACAAGAAGTAAAGCGCCAGTCCACTCGAGACGTGCAGGAAGAAGAAGGTAAAGACGATGGGCAGGAACATCATCATCTTGCGCTGTGTGGGATCTCCCGTCGCCGGCGTCATCTTCTGCTGTCCCACCATGGTCAACCCCATCACGATCGGCGTGATGAAGTAAGGATCGTACTGAGAAAGGTCATGGATCCAGAAGATGAACGGTGCACCGCGCAATTCGATCGACTGTGCCAGCATCCGGTAGAAGGCGAAAAGAATCGGCATCTGAATTACCAGCGGCAAGCAACCTCCCAGCGGATTGACGCCGTTCTCCTTGTAGAGGGCCATCACCTCCGCATTCATCTGCTGCTTTCGCGGATCGTCACGCTTCATCCGCTTGTATCGATCCTGGATCGACCGAAGTTTCGGCTGCAACGCCGACATCTTCTGCATCGACGTGATCTGCTTGTAGCGGATCGGGAACAGCGCCAGATTGATCAGGAAGGTCAGAATGATGATCGCCCAGCCGTAGTTGTTGACGTAACTATGGACCCAGTTCAGCGCCGCCAGCAGTGGTTTCACCAGCACCCCGAACCAGCCGTAATCGATCAGATTCGGAAGTGTCGGTTCGATGGCGGAGAGAATCTTGTGGTCCTTCGGACCGACGAAGAAGCCGAACGACGAGGGCATGTCCAGGAGTGCCCGTCCCTGCACGAAGTTGAGTGTTTCACCGCTTTGCTCATTCTCAACGGGGGGCAACTCCCAAGTCTTCGCCTCCAGTTCGAGCTCCTCCATCTCTTCCGGAGCCACGACGATGAAGGCGAAATACTTACTGTCGACTGCCGCCCAGGGAACACTGCCCGAAATGGTCACCGCACCTTTTTCGAGATCGCCGACCGTATACCGCTCCACCGAACCCGCCTGGATGTAGGCCGCTTCAGGGTTGGAAAAATCGGTCTGGCTGCGAGACCCAATCTCTCCGATTCCGGTTCCAAGGACGACACCCAAACTCAGCGGGTCTCCATTCTCCGTGGCTTCCACCTGAACGTTCAGATCGTAACCACGCTCCGGTATGGAGATGGTCTTGCGAATTTCCAGCCCCTCGCTCCGATACGCGAAGGTGACTTCGGCCGGGGCCCTGATCTGATTCCCGGACACGCCCTCGACCTCATAGACCGCACTTTCGAGCCGGGACTCCAGCCGCCGGTTCTCCGATTGCAGGGCCAGGGGTCTCGCATACTCCGCCGGAAGGATCTGCGGCACCAATTCCAGCGGTTCCTGGTCGTGGCCCACATAGTCCTTCAGTCTGGCTCCCACCAGCACTCCGCCCCGGGTACTGAACCGCAGCACGAGCACATCGTTCTCGACGCGGATCTCCCGCTCCTGCGCACGCGTGGCGGGCTCGGCGGAAGCGCTGGTTTCCGGCGGCGCCTCACGCGCCGTCTCTGAAGGTGCCGCCTCGATCGTCCGTTGCTGATTCTCCTGGGCTCCGGAGGGTCCCGTCGTCCGGGTCTGTGCGGGAGCCGATGTCGTTGACGGAACCTCGGCGGTCTCCGAAGGAAAGAACTTCTGATACAGGTAGGGCGTCCCGAACAGAATCGCGATCGAGAGAAGGATCGCAATCAATAGCCTGCGCTCGATTTCGGCGTCTTCCTGGCTTTTCATAAATCCGTTACTGGGCTGGTTAAGGTACGGGATCGAAGCCGCCCGGATTCCAGGGATGGCATCGCACGAGTCGCTTGACACCCAGCCAGCCTCCGGCCAGCAGACCATACTTCGCTATTGCTTGACAGGTATATTCCGAGCAGGTGGGGTAAAAACGGCACGAGGGCGGCAACCATGGAGAAATGAACCGCTGATAACCCCGAATCAGGATTTCAGCGATTCGTGCCAGCCAGCGGCCCATTCTTCACTCCATTTACCCGCCACCCGCAAAAACTCGTCTTCCAATGCTCGAAACGTTGCTTCGACAGCAGAACGTCGCGCGTTCAAAATCACGTCGCAAGGCGGGTACAGCCGATCCTTGTTGAGTCTGAACACCTCCCGCAGCCGCCGCTTAACCTGGTTCCTCTGAACCGGTCGACCAACCTTGCGCGAGACGGTCAAACCCAGCCGACTGTGCTGCAACTGGTTCAGCAGGAAGTAGGCGTAAAAGAATGTGCCTCCGAATTTCTTCCCTTTTTCGTAAACTTCGAGATACTCTCGACGTTTTCGAACTCGTTCTTCCCGGCGGAAGCGCTGGTCGCCTCTACCCACTCACCGACAGCCTTTTTCGTCCTTTGGCACGCCTTCTCTGGATCACAACCCGGCCCGCCTTCGACTTCATTCTGGCTCGAAAGCCATGGGTCTTTCGACGGTGACGGTTATTCGGTTGAAAAGTCCTTTTCATGACTTCGCCTCATTCACGGTAAAGAGCCAGATAGTACCAGCTTTACGGTTGGCCGATCAACCTTCCCCGGGCTCCTCGGATCGCTCCGAAATCAACTCCGGCCAGACCTTATCTCGTACCTCTCTCGTTCGTCGAACATTCTCGTCGAAGCCGAGATCTTCCCGCCCACCGTGCTGATCTCCAGGAAAGTACTCCTTCCGATACATCGGATGCGCTCCCGTTCGGAGATGGAGGAGCATCTGATGAGCCGTGCGCACGCGTCGCTCCTCACGAAGCAATCCTATGTCGATGGCAGCAACCGTAATCTTCTCTCCGTCGCCCGGCGTCGCCTGAGCGACGATCCGGCCGTCATAGTCCACGATCATGCTTCCCCCCGGCCACGAAAAAGGAGGATAGTTCTTCAGACTCGCTCCTTGATTAGCCGCAACAACATAAGCCGTGTTTTCGAGGGCCCTGCAACGGTTCACAACCGTCCACCAGTCGTTTGGCGGCGTCGCACCAAATGGATCCATGTAGGCTGAGACACGCACCAGCACTTCCGCCCCATTCGCCGTCAACTGTCGAAGACTCTCCGGAAAGAGCCAGTCATAGCAGATCGCCGCACCCAGATTGCCGATCGGCGTCTTCGCGACCGGAAACAGATCTTCCTCGTATCCTTCGATATCGTGAGGGCTCGTATGCACTTCCCAGGGCAGCCAGGGATACACCTTCCGGTATTTATGAAGGATCCCTTCGGGCCCCACCAGACAGGAGGTATTGAACAGTGCATTGGGATACTTTCGATCGATCTCGAGCATCGAACCCATCTGAATGTAGACACCGAGACTCCGTGCTTTCTCACAGATCTTCTCGGTATGCCGGTTCGGGATCTCGACTCCCAGCTTTTCCCTCAATTCTTTCAGCGAGTCGTAGACCGGGGCAGCGTGAGCAAATTCAGGAAACACCAGGAGTTTCACCGGCAGGAACGGCTTGTAGCCGACGACGGCCAGCTCGATCAGCTCGGCAATTCGAGCTGTATTCTTCGTCATGTCTTCCCGCCGAGTCGGATTGGGCAAGTCAGTCTGAATGGCCGCAGCCAGGTAGCGAAGCAGGCTCATGAAATCCTTACTCTCTCAAATTCCCTTCTTCACGACATTCGGGTCGCATGGATAGCAGCCCAGGACTTCGAAGAGGTCCGTCAGCTCCTGCAGGTGGTCCAATGCCCGCTCGACGCGCTTCTCCTTCAGACTACCCAGGAAGTCAATGTAAAACAGGTACCTCCACGCTTTGCCGGGGAACGGCCGCGATTCGATCTTCGTCAGGTCAATATCCCGCAGGGCAAACACGCTCAGCGACTTGAAAAGGGCTCCCGCCACGTTCTGATGGCTGAAGACGATGGACGTCTTGTCTCCCTCCCGGCTCCCCGCCTCCTTCGAAAGAACGACGAAACGCGTGAAATTGTCATCACTGTCCTGAATCGCCTCTCGCAAAATCTCCCCGCCAAAGACCTCACTCGCTCGCCTGCCTGCGATCGCAGCATGATCTCTCAGACCTCGATCAACGATCTCCTTCACGCTGCCCGATGTATCGTAGGTCGCTTCCGCCTTCAACTCCGGGTAGCGTTCCAGAAAATTCTCGCATTGACCGAGTGCCACGGGGTGCGAGATCACCGTCGTCAGATCCTCGAACCGGACTCCCGGAAGGACGATCAAATTGTGCACGATCGGCAGATAGAGCTCCCGGTGGATTTGCAGGCCGTGGCGTCGCAAAAGATCGTAGTTCCGATGAATCGAGCCGGTCAACGTGTTCTCCAGCGGAACGACCGCCGCCTCGACTTCCCGGTTGCTGACAGCCCGGAAGACCTCGTCGAAATGACGAAATCCTGCAATCTCCACTTCTTGGTCCAGAATACGCAGCGCTGCTTCATCGCTGAAGGAGCCCCTTTCACCCTGGATCGCCACTCTCATCTTCCTGCTCCCGAGATCCGATCCGCCGCCCGGCTTCCTCCCGTTTGACGACCCGTTCATCTGGCGGAGGTACATGGGAATCGAACCCACCAATCCCTGCTCACACAGCGATTCGACTGGTTTTGAAGACCAGGCCCGTCACCAGACGGGAAGTACCTCCGCGCGGATTATACTATCGAGCGTGGCGGTAGTTCCTTCTTCTTGAAGAATTCTGATTTTGTTCTCTCTATTCGTAGAAGAAGTATTGTCTGTGAATTTGTGGATTCCGGCCTAAAGGTCTGCGATCCGTGGGGATGAGTCGCTGCAGGAATCGTGGAAGCCAGGCGTGTCGGGTGTTTAGGCATGGCCTCGGCCGTGACTTCATGCGTGACTTCGCAGGGTGTCCACAGGTGGTCGGTGTGCATGGTGTGGATGACGCGGCGAACCGGAACCAACTCTGCAGCTTGACCGGTCTTCTTGCTGTGAACGAGGCCCGTGTCTAGCCTGCTACCTATGGCCTTGGATATACTCCTCCCTTTGAATGTTTATTATCGTGAATCCTCGGTCAGGACGTGGAGCGGGAGCGCGGAGTGTCCCACTCATACGTAAGGAGTTGCTGGACCGGGGGATTGACGGAACAATTGCAGTTACGACGGGGCCTGGTCATGCGGAAGAGCTGGCCAAAGCCGCAGTCCAGGGTGGTGAACATTCGGTTGTGGCTGTGGGAGGAGACGGGACGATCTCGGAGGTTGCCGGGGGCCTTGCCCACTCGGAGACCCCACTCGGCATCATTGCTGTCGGAACGGGAAATGATCTCGCCCGGACACTGGGACTTCCGTTGGGAAATGTACGGCGGTCCTTCGAGGTGATACAGCAGAATCGGACCTGTCAGGTGGACCTGGGCTGCTCGGGTCTGAGGTACTTCGTGTCACTGCTGGGAGTCGGCTTTCCAGCACTTGTCGCTGCTCGTGCCAACCGGATGCGGATGATAAAAGGAACCCCAGCTTTCCTCCT
Organism: uncultured Acidobacteriota bacterium; assembly: GCA_963823995.1. Classification (GTDB taxonomy): domain Bacteria; phylum Acidobacteriota; class UBA6911; order RPQK01; family JAPXNP01; genus JARRKC01. The sequence goes on along the minus strand of CAWGNQ010000004.1, from coordinate 270,912 downwards.
CGCAGTTTTTCGACAGATCACGCAAATGGTGGCGGTACCGATGACGATTACGGCAGATGGACGCGTTTTCGAGTGTTTGTGTACGTCGGTCCTGATTCAGAATACGCCCTTCACGGGCGGCGGCCTGCGAATCGCGCCGGCTGCCAGAATCGACGACGGTGAACTGGACGTCGTCCTTGTCGACGACATCGGAAAGCTCGACCTGTTGTGGAATCTCCACCGGGTCTATCGGGGACGGCATCTGCAGCATCGCCGCTTCCGAACGTTTCGTTGCCGAAGTGTAGAAATCGATTCGAGCGTCGCGCTCGAGGGCACCCTCGACGGGGATGCCTTTCACCGGACTCCTCTCAAGGCGGAGGTCCATCCGAAGGCGCTCACGGTCATGGCCCCGGTGGTCGGAGTCGGAAAGAATGATTAAGGAGTTTCTTCAAGAAAAGACCCTTCTTATCACAGGGGCTACCGGTTTCCTCGGCCAGCCTCTCGTGGAGAAGATCCTCTGGTCCATTCCGGAGGTGAACCGGATCTACCTTTTGATCCGTCCGAAGCGCCACTTTGGCGGTGGTCATATTTCGGCACAGGAGAGGCTGGAGAAAGAATTCTACCGCTCCAGCGTTTTCGATCGCCTCCAGATGCGCCATCAAGGGCAGTTCCGTCAATTCCTGGAGGAGAAACTGCAGGCGCTCCCGGGGGATATTTCCAGGGACAACCTGGGATTGAGCGAGGAACTCCTGGAACAGTTGAGGCAAGAAGTCGATGTGGTCATCAATAGTGCCGCGGTCGTCTCCTTCGATGCTCCTCTCGATCAGTCGCTCGCACTGAATGTGTTCGGTGCGCGGCGCATTGCCGAGTTTGCGGCATCCTGCCGCGCGGCGTTGCTCGTCCATGTATCGACCGCCTATGTCTGTGGTGCCGCCACCGGGACCATTCCCGAGACCCTTCACCACAGAGCCGGCAAGGACCAGGCCGGGGAGAAATTTCCCGTCCGGGCCTTTTCCGATCCTGAAGCGGATATTCTCGAGATTCAACGCCTCATCGACGACATCTGCCGGGAAGTCGAGTCGCCGGTGATGCGTCGGAGCTTTGCCCAGGCCTTCCTCAAGCGGAAATCGAAAGGTCGTCGCCGCATCAAACGGGCCAGTGAGATCGCCAACCTGCGGCGAAAATGGCTGGAGACCCGTCTCTCCGAAGAGGGAATGCGGTGGGCGCGGGAACGGGGCTGGAATGACAGCTACACCTACACCAAGGCTTTGGGTGAACAGATGGTGCTGCGCCACCGGGGCGAGACACCGACCGCCATTCTCCGTCCATCGGTGATCGAGAGTAGTCTGTCGGAACCGAGTCCGGGCTGGCTGGATGGACTGCGCATGGCCGATCCGCTGATCGTCGCGATCGGCAAGGGCCGGCTGCGTTCGCTGCCCCTCAATCCCGACGTGAGTCTCGACCTCGTGCCGGTCGACATGGTCGTCAATGCGCTGCTGGCACTGATTCCCCGAGTCGCGGGATCGAAAAAGATCGAGATTGCGCAGGTCGCGACTTCTTCACGCAACCCGATCACCCTTGGGCGTCTGTATGAGCTGATCTTTCAGTACTTTCGGGGAAATCCGATGCTCGATCGGGAAGGACAGCCGATTCAGCTGAAACGACTGCGTTTTCCGAGCCCCATGACCTTCCGGCTACAGCATCACCTGCGGGCGGTCCCCTTGCGCACCGCGGAGAAGACTCTCGAGCGACTGCCAAGCTTTGATGCGACCCAGCGGGTCAAACGCCGGGTCTCCGCCACGAAGGTGGCCAATCAAAAGCTCTATTACTACGGTGAGCTCTACGAGCCCTATCTGAATCTGGATTGCGCCTTTTCGGTGGACCGGGCACTCGAACTCTACGCCGATCTTACCCCGGAGGAGAAGGCGGAGTTCAATTTCGATGTCACCCGCCTGAACTGGCGACACTACGTGCAGAACGTTCACATTCCTGGCGTCAAGAAGTACATCCTCAAGATGGAAGGGGTCGGGACACTCGAGCTCCCCGAAGTGCGGGGAGGAGCCGAGTTTCCCCGTACGATTCCGGACCTTCTGGCCCGCTCGGTCGAGCGATGGCCGGATCATGTGGGGCTTCAGATCCAGCGAAAGGACCGTTGGGTCCGGTATACCTATCGCGAAATCCAGGAAACGGCCCGCCAGATCGCCAGGCGGCTCCATTCCCTTGGTTTGCGCGAGGGAGATCGCGTCATTCTCTTTTCCGAGAATCAGCCGGAGTGGGGAATCGTCTATTTCGGCGCCTCGCTGCTTGGGCTCGTCGTCGTCCCGCTCGACGCGCAGACCTGGCATCGCGAAGTCTGGTCCGTGGCGAAGTTTACGGAGGCCCGGGCGCTGCTCCTTTCCGAGAAGTGCCTCGGTCGGTTGACCGCGGAGGAGCTCGGCCAGAACGAGACGCAGGTACCGCCGCTCTCGCTGCTCAACGTCAACCGGTTCTGTCAGCCGTTCGATCTTGCTGATTTCCCGAAAACCGCCGCCGCGAGCCTCGGTGAGCCGACGGACGAGATCGAATGGCCCGATCTGGAACCCGAAGCCCCGGCGTCGATCATCTTCACGACGGGCACCGCCGTCGACCCGAAAGGCGCCGTGCTCAGCCATCGGTCGTTTCTGAACAACCTGCGAGGCGTCAATCACTACCTGTCGGTCTCGAACCGGGATCGACTTCTGTCCGTGCTTCCTCTCTACCATGCGCTGGAATTCAGCTGCGGCTTCCTGATGGCGGTTCACCGCGGCGCGACCGTGACCTATGTGCAGTCATTGAAGCCTCGTGTGATCCTCGAAACGATGCGGGAGACGGGCACGACCTGCCTGCTCGGTGTGCCGACCCTGTTTGCACTGATCCGGGAGGATGTAGAGCGCCGCATCCTGAAGGCCTCCAAGTCGGCCTTGAAAGGGAACCTCCTGCGGACCTCAAAGCGCCTCAGCCAGTCGGTGGAAGAAACCTTCGGCCACAACATCGGAAAACGCCTGTTTGCCAAGGTCTATCGGGAATTCGGAGGCCATGTCCGCGTTTTCGTCAGCGGTGGCTCGTCGCTCGGTCGCGGGCTCTATCGGGACTTCAAAGCCATGGGGCTGCCGATCTACGAAGGATACGGGCTGACCGAGACGGCCCCGGTTCTGACGGTGAATCCGCTTCATCGCAGCCGGGAAGGATCGGCCGGAAAACCGTTACCCGGTGTCGAGTTGCGGCTGTACCGTCCGGATCAGGACGGAGTCGGCGAGATCATCGTCCGGTCACCGAGTCTCATGCTCGAGTATTATCGAAACCCGTCCGCGACCGAGGCGGTTCTGCGGGACGGATGGTTTCACACGGGTGACCTGGGCTGGGTCGATGCGGACGGTTATGTCTACATCACGGGGCGCTGCAAGGATGTCATCGTGACCGGCGCCGGCAAGAATGTCTATCCTACGGATCTGGAGGCGATCTACCGCTGCCTGCCCTCGGTCCGGGAGATCTGTGTCGTAGGGATCAAGAGCGGCCTCACCGAGGATGTGCATGCGGTCATCCTGCCTGAGGAAAAGGAGACTTCCGACGAGCCGGATCTCAAGAAGATCGTTCAGAAGGAGATCCAGGAGATCTCCAAGGAGTTGCCCAGCTACCAGCGACTCCAGCAGATCCACATCTGGACTCGGCCGCTCCCGGAAAACGGCGACGGGGTCCTGGATCGCCAGGCCGTCCGGCGCTGGGTGCACGAACAACTGGAAGGCCCTTCCGGGGAAGGAGCCCCGCGCGCGGCTCGGATTGCCAGCCGCAGGGAAACACTCTACAGCGAGTTGAGCCGGCTCTCCGGTGTCGAACCGGACGAAATCAGCGAGGACACGAACCTCTACACCGATCTCGGCCTGGATTCTCTGATGGCTGTTGAATTGCTTCTGTTTATCGAGCGCAATTTCGGCCTGACCGTTTCGGACGAACGCATAGCCGGCTTCCAGACGGTGGGCGATGTACTCGACGAGCTGCGCCGCCGGGGGCTGGCTGGGAGCACGAGTGTGGTCTCACGGCAACAGGGCTATCGCTCGGGACTGTCCTACTCCGACCGTCCGGTCGTCGATCGCGCCGTGATGGGGGCCAGCTTTGCCGCCCTGCGCGAGCTCTTTACGAGGTATTTTCAGCTGACGATCTCGAACGAAGAAGCCGTGCCCAAGAACGGAGCCTACCTGATCGCGGCCAATCACTCCAGCCACCTCGATTCGGGGGCGGTCATTGCGGCGCTGAGTCTGGCTCTGGGAATCAAGAATGCGCAGCGGATCCATGTCATCGGCGCACGGGACTACTTTTTCGACTCCCCTCTCAAAGGCTGGATCTTCAGCACTTGTCTGAATGTGGTTCCGATCGAACGGGATGAAATCGGCCTCTCCGGCCTGAGGATGGTCGGCTCGATCCTTTCGCAGGGTGAACCGGTCCTCATCTTTCCTGAAGGAACCCGCAGCCGCAGCGGGAACCTGCAGGACTTCAAGCCCGGTGTCGGGCTGATTGCCTGGGAGTATCAGGCACCGATCATTCCCGCCTATATAGCAGGGGCATTCAAGGCGTTGCCCTCCGGTCAGACCCTGCCGAAGCGGCACCCGATCGAAGTCCGCTTTGGCGACCGGGTCAGTGTCTCCGCGTACCAGGAACTGGCGGACGCCGCATCTCCGGACGAGGTCTATCGAAGGATTGCGGCCGATCTCCGGAAAGCGATCGTCCAACTGGCGGAGGCGAGCATCTGATCTGAAATGTTCATGGTTCCAGGATCCGGCTGAGGATCTCGGGCGAGATGTTGCCGCCGCTCAGGACGCAGAGCGTCCCTTCCGCCGGGACTTTACCCTCGCGCACGGCTGCCAGGGTAACCGCGCCGGACGGCTCCGCGACCAGATGCTCCCGGTGCAGAAGCTCTCGCGTAGCCGCCAGGATCGAGTCTTCGGAAACGGTCACGACGCTAGCCGCATGCGCGAGCAGGATCGGAAAAGTGAGTGACCCGGGCTCGGTGACCATCAGGCCGTCTGCAATGGTCCGGGCGCTCTCGATCCGAATCCGACGCTTCTGCTGAAAAGAGCGGCAGGTGGCGTCGGCGCCTTCGGCCTGGACCCCCCAGACCGCGACCTCCGGCCGGAGCTGGGCGAGAGCGGTCAGAATGCCGGCGATCAAGCCGCCTCCGCTGACCGGGACGACCACGTTTCGCAGCAGGCCGTCGATCTCGGCGATTTCGGCGCCCAGCGTCGTGTTACCGAGGATGGCAAGCGGGTGGTTGTAGGGATGGATGGGCGTTCGTCCTTCGTCCCGGCGGATACGCTCGACGGTTTCGGTGCGTGCCTCGAAGCGGTTCTCGCAGTAGACGATCTCCGCTCCGAGTTCTCGGGTTCGGCCGGCCTTGAGGGCACTTGCGGAGTTCATCATGACGATCTTGGCCGAAATGCCGAGCAGCCGGGCCGCGTAGGCCACACCGAGGGCGAAATTCCCCGAACTCGAGGTGACGACGCCCCGCGCCCCTTCATCGCGACTGAGCCGGGCCAGCTGCAGGTAAGCCGGGCGCAGCTTGAAGGAACCGGTGAGTTGAAGGCATTCAGGCTTGAACGACACGCCGACCAGCGATTGGGATTGAAGGACCGGAGTGGGGTGAAGAACGGGTGCCAGCTCCGTTCGTGCCTGCTCGATCTCGGACAAAGAGAATTGAAACTCTTTCATGGAGGTCCCGTCCAAAAGTCAGTTCATCGCCAGACTCTAACAGAAAGGTCTGCTTTCATATGGGACAACGATCCTGCAACATCGCCGCAAGGCAGAGCGTTGTCGCCTCCGGTCTCGGCAGGCGTCGTGCCTTCGTGTGACAGCCGTCCCCTTGTGCACCGGCAGCCCGGGCGGTGTCTGCCCGAACCGGACGGTCGGGCCACGGAGCCGGTGAAGCTTGCGCAGGGTGGGCGGAATCGCCTAAACTTCAATCTGCTCCGCGCGGAGAGGTGCTGGAGTGGTCGAACAGGGCTGCCTGCTAAGCAGTTGTACCGAGAAATCGGTACCGAGGGTTCGAATCCCTCCCTCTCCGCCACCTTCCTGACGTCATCAAGAATCCCGAATCCTGCTGGAGGCTGCCCGGGCTGACACGGTTCTCGGCGTCAGGCCTGGCTTCGGACGGCCCGGTTGATGAGACGGCGGACCAGGGTGGGCGCCGCCAGTTTGAGCCAGGGGAGCGCTCCCAGTTTCGAAGGGATGTAGAGCTTCCTTTTACCTTTGTCCAAAGCCTTCAGGATCAGCCGGGAACATTCCTCCACGGAGACCGATTCGCTGCTGTGTTTGCGTGGCTCCTGCTTCTCCGACTGGTCGAGGCCGAGGGCGTTTGCCCTCAGATTCGTACCCCGAATCCAGCCGGGCATCACCGTCAGAATGCGGATCTCCTCACCCAGTTCGCACTCCAGGCCGTCGAGAAAACCGTTGAGCGCATGCTTGGAAGCACCGTAGCCGGTGTGGTGTGGAAGCGCGACTTCTCCCTGCAGGGAAGAAATGGCCACGATCCATCCGCGATGTTCCCGCAACGCCGGCAGGGCGGCGTGGATGCAGTAGACCGCCCCCAGATAGTTGACCGCCATCAGTCTTTCGAACAGCGTCAGATCCCGGAGTTCGTCGAAACGCGCCCACATGCTGATCCCGGCGCAGAGAACCAGGTAGTCGAGCCGACCGAATGTCTCGAGCGCGCCCTCGATCAACTGCGAGCACTGCTCGGCCTTCGTCACGTCGAGCACGCCCAGCACCAGGCGGGCCTGGGGAAACTGTCCGGTGACGAGTCTGCGGGTCTCCTCGAGCCCTTCCGCGTCCCGGTCCCCGAGCACCAGCGAACAGCCCCTGGCCGCGAGGTCGATCGCCACGCGCCGGCCGAGGCCGGAGCCGGCTCCGGTGATGATGCCGACCGAAGTGCTCTTATCGATCATCGCGACATTGTAGCCTGCATCGTTTCGCCGGGGCTCGACGGGTGTGTGCGAACGTTTCGCTCAATCCGCGAAGACGTTGTTTCGAATGCCGAAGACGTTCTGAGGATCGGCCGACTGCTTGACCCCTTTCAACAGATCGATCGCCGCCGGAGACATCGTCTGGGAAACGAACTCCTTGCGGAGCTTTCCGACCCCGTGGTGGTGTGAAATCGAGCCACCGCTGTCGAGAATCGTCTGTCGCAGCGACTTCTCGATCTTGCCGAACACGACTTCCGGCTCGGGAACCCCCTTCGTGTAGAGGCCGTACATGAAGTAGATACAGACTCCCGTGTGATAAACCTGGGTGACCCGATAGGAGACGTAGAATTTGCCAGGAAGGCGCCAGATCGCCTGCTGCTCGGCGGCCTTCTGCTCGACTGCCTGACACACCCGGTGGATCTTCGACCAGGGGACCGAGGTCTCGAACGTCTCCCCGATGACGTGGTAACGGGCGACGAAGTCGCGGATATAGGCGATAGCGTAGGTCAGCATATACCCGCGCCGGCCCGCGTCGGCTCCGGCCGGTACGCCATGGTAGCGGGCGGCCAACCGGTTCAGGTTCGAACGCTGATACTCGACTTCGGCCCGGCTCCCCTCCATCACGATCGTGGCGGCCACCATTTCATCGGGGTCGAAGCCACGAATCCGTGTGACATAGAGCTTGGCCAGCTTCTCCTTCAGCACAGCGATACCGGAAGACTGACCTTTGAGGGCCATCCCGAACTTGAACTGGATGTTGTCGACTAGGCGGATACTCGCCGGAATGTAGTCGGTTTCCGAGAGCTCGCGCAGGAATTCGACTCCCAGCTTGAAGTTGGGAAAAACCAGCGAGCCGTAGCGGGTCTCTTCGGGACGCGGGAAGATCTTGATCACGGCCTTCGTGATCAAGCCGAGATTCCCTTCACTCCCGAAGGCCAGCAGCTGCGGCTGCATGCCCATCGAAACCCGGGGCAGAGAATCGAGGTGTTCGACGACACCGCTCGGGGAAACCAGAGTGACCTGTTCGACGAGCCGCTCGATATTCCCGTAGCGATTCTTCTTCATCCCGCTCGCGTTGGTCGCGATCCATCCTCCCAGGGTGGAGAGCTCGATACTGTCGGGCTCGTGGCCCGAGGTCAGATCCTGACGCCGCAACTGCTCCTCGAGATCCATTCCGACGATGCCGGCCTGCACGCAGGCCCGCATGTTCTCGCGATCGATCCACTCGATGCGGTTCATGCGATGCATGTCGACCGAAACGATCATTCGGGTTTCGGTCGGGGGAAGCGCCAGGGCGCTGCTGACGCTGGTCCCTCCGCCGTAGGGAACGAGGCAGACGTCGTGGCGGACGGCCAGCTCGACGAGTTGGCGGGCGTCCTCCTCGGATTCCGGATAGACCACCAGATCGGCATAGCGTTCGAGACGGCCGTACAGAACGCGGTAAACCTCATCCGTCGTCGTCTGACCATGGCTGTGCAACAACCGGTCGTGGTCCTCCCAGGAGATCTGTCCGGGCTGGAACGCCTGCTCTGCCGCCTCGATGAATGCCTCGTTGCGAACCGGAGGCGCGACGTACTTGTTTTCGATCTCCTGGTTGACATCCCTGGGATCGAGGCGGATGTCGAGGACCTCTTCGATATAGGGAATGAGCTGGTACATTCGGTAACCGGACAGCAGGTAGCGGTGGCCGGTGAGCTCGACCGAACCGTCTTCGTGCACGACGAACTCGGTATCCCTGAATCCCCATCTATGCCCCCAGGGCGTCGGATCCAGTTCCGACGCAGGTTCCTGCACGCGATCAGACATTTCGATAATTCCTTCGTTTGAAGATCAGGCGCCGATTCTATTGATCGGTCCGGGGCCGAGTCAATCGTCGCCGCGTTGCATCGTCCGTCGCGGGTGCAGTAATCTGCACCGACTCGACAACGACCCGAAGCACGGCAGAAGGGAGTCACGTGGAAAGCGTATCGCCGGTGTACTTCTGGACGATTCTAGTCTACCTGCTACTACTCGTCTGGGTGGGCATACGCAGCAGCCGCGGGGTGTCCACTCAGGAAGATTTCTCGGTCGCAGGACGCAGGCTGAACACCTTCGTGCTGTTCGGGACCATGCTGGCGACTTGGATCGGTACGGGCAGCATCTTCGGCAACGCCGAGAAAACCTACCGAGTCGGAATCGCCGCGTTCATATTGCCCCTCGGTTCACTGTTGGGGATTTGGGTTCTCAGTCTACTGGCCGGTCGGGCCCGCTCCCTGAGGCAGATTACGATCCAGGATCTGCTGGAGGCCCGTTACAACGCCACCGCCCGGCTTTGCGGTGTGGTGGCGCTGGTGATGGCCTATACGACCATCGTGTCGTATCAGTATCGTGCCGCGGGAGCCGTCCTCAACCTGACGCTGCCCCAGCTGTCCTATGAACATGCGGTGATCGTGGCGGCTGTGTTCATCGTCGCCTATACGGCACTGGCCGGCATGCTGTCGCTCGCCTATATCGGACTCATCCAGGGTGTGACCATGATCGTGGGGATCGCGCTCACACTGCCGGTCTTCTTTGAGGAGGCCGGAGGACTGGGCGGCATGAGCCAGACGCTCGGATCGTCCCACATGCAGCTGTTCGGCCCGATCGGGCCGCTGGAGGCGGCCGGACTGGTGTTGCCGCCGTTCCTCCTCGTGCTCGGTGATGCCAACATGTACCAGCGGTTCTTCTCGGCGCGGTCGGCGGGAATCGCCCAGCGGGCCGTCATCTGGACGCTCGGCGGCGTGGCGTTCATGGAGCTCGCCATTATTGCTTCGGCCTGGTCGGCGAGCGCCCTGGAGCCGGATCTCGAGATTCCGGGCCGGGTGATCGCCTTCGCCGCCCGGGATCATCTGCCGAGGGCCCTCGGTGCGCTGCTGCTGACGACGATCATGGCCATCGTTCTTTCGACGGCCGGAAGCTACCTGCTGGCTCCTGCCACGGCGGTGGTGCGGGATGTCTACCAACGGTTCCTCAATCCCGGGGCCTCCGAACGCTCGCTCGTCCTGTTGCTGAGGCTGACCGTCGTATTTCTGGGTATCGCGGCCTACGTCATGTCGACGTTGTCGGAAGAATTCCTCTCGGTGGCGCTGCTGGCCTACACCATTTACGGAGCCGCCATCACTCCCTCGCTCGTGGCGGCGTTCTTCTGGAAAAAGGCCACGGCGTGGGGGGCCGTGGCCTCGATCGTCTCCGGCACGGCCACGACCCTGCTCTGGCAATCGTTCGGAGCCGAGAGTATCGACGCCGTCCTCCCCGCGATCGCCGTCTCGGTCCTGACGCTGGTACTCGTCTCTCTGGCGGGCGCACCCCCGCCTCGGGAGAAGGTGGAGCCGTTCTTCAAGCGAAGAGCAGAAGGATCTGATGTCTGATGTCCGATTGATGTCGCATTTGTGCAGCGTTGGGACATGCGCGTTCTCATGGCCGCCGGTTCTCCCGCGCACTCCGGTTGCGCAGGTCCCCCCCGTCTACTGTCCCTTCCAGCCGAATTCGCCGATCAGAGGGACGAAGCTGCAACGCTCTCGACGGTCCTCGACGATGCCGGTTTCGGTCTTGCGGAAGATGCTCAGCACCTGGGAGAAACCGTCATCGACGGGAATGATGATTCGGCCCTCCAGTTCGAGCTGTTCGATCAGGGGTGCGGGGACATCCGGCGCGCCCGCGGTCACCAGGATTCGGTCGAAAGGAGCTTCCTCGGGCCAGCCCCGGGTACCGTCCCCAACGTGGATTGCGACGTCGTAGCCGAGGTCGTCGAAAAGCTTTCGCGCCCGCTCGGCCAGGCGGGGAATGCGTTCGACCGAAAAGACCCGGGCGCCCATCTCCGCGAGAATAGCCGCCTGGTATCCCGAACCGGTTCCGATCTCCAGGATCCGCTGCCCTTCCCGGACATCGACGGCTTCCGTCATGACGGCGACCATGTAGGGCTGGCTGATGGTCTGAGCCTCTCCGATGGGTAGCGGAGAATCGCGGTAGGCCTGATCGCGGTAGCGCGGCTGCACGAATTCATGACGCGGCACCGTGAGGAACGCATCGAGAACGCGAGGACTGGCGATACCTCTACCCTGGAGCTGGCTTTCGACCATCGCGCGCCGAGCCGCCTCGAAATCCTTTTCCATCGTGCGAGACCCCCCTTCCTTCATCATACCTCCCGCGTAAAGCCGGGGAGATCGAGCTGTTGCGTGCGACAACGGCGCGACGCACGGCGCAGTACCCCGGAAAGACGGCGGTAGGCGTCCGGCTCCAGGCGGGACCGGAGGCCGCGGACACGGCGTCGAAGTCGGTCGAACTCGGCTTCGGTGCGAGCCGCCGCGATGGCATCCAGCAGTACGTAGTAAGGGCCCGACATCTCGCCTGAGAATTCGGCGACTGCCGGGAACGAGCGGCGGTGTTCGGAACAGGGACCCAGTCGCTCGAGTGCGGCCCGGTGGTCGCTCGTCGGGTAACCCTTGTGCTCGGCAAATCCGAAGCCCGGAAATCGCACATCGAGCTCCACCATCATGCGATCCCGTTCGGTCTTGGCGATGATGGACGCCGCGGCGATACTGTAACTTCGGCAGTCTCCCTGGAAGAGTCGGGTCTGGGGAATCGAAACTTCCGGGATTTCCCGTCCGTCGACCAGAAGGTGCTGGGGCGAAGGGACGATGCCTGCGACGGCGCGGCGCATGGCCAGCAGGCCGGCGTGATAAATGTTCAGACGATCGATTTCGGTGACCGTGGCCAGGCCGATCGAAACCTGGGCCGCCGACTCTCGAATCGAGCGGGCCAGCCTCGTCCGGACCTCAGGAGAAAGCTGCTTCGAATCCTGGATGCCTCGGATGCAGATCTCGGGAGGGAAGACGACGGCCGCGGCGACGACCGGTCCGGCCAGCGGTCCGACACCCGCCTCGTCGACGCCGGCCACCCGAACCTTGCCTCGGTTCCACAGATTGTGTTCAAACTCGAGCATGGCTTCGAGTCGAGCTTCTTCCTCGGCCGCCCGCCGCTTCGATCGATCGAGTCGTTCGGCGAGCCGGCGGACGCCGCGCCGCGGGTCGCGACCCAGTTGCTCCAGCCAGGCCTCGGGAAGCGGGTCTTGGCGCTGCCGGATCCAGGCTTCCAGCGCCGTGAGGCTCATTGCGGCAGGAACGGGGAGATCGTCCGCGAGCGCATCGTGAGGCCGGTCGAAGTTCATGAAGCGAAGCAGTCCTCGGAGAGGAAGATCAAATTCCCGAAGGCGGAGGGGACATGGAAATCGGGCTCCGGAGTATAGGTGGGACGCCAGGCGAAGTAGCGGCGCGCCGGGTGTACCCCGGAAACCCGGAACAGGTTCAAGCGCCAGACATCTCCGACCTCGGGTGTCTTCAGTGCGGGAAATCGCGTCAGCATGGCCTCGAAGGGCAAGCGAAGGTGGACGTCCCAGCGTCTGGCATCTTTGTCCAGTGCGACCTCGACGTTCAGACGGGATCTCCAGCTCCAGTCGACATGCGTGCGGGGTTCGAAGACGAACAGGTCGAGCCACTGACCCAGGGGACCCACCTCGACTTCGAAGTAGCCCGAGCAGCCCCGCGGCCGGAGGAAGATCTCGACGACATCGTATTCCCACAGTCGCGACGTGGGTCCGTCGGGCCCAAGACGCTCGTCGAAGCTGAGCTCGTCAAAGGTGCAGGAGAAATCGAAGTAGAGCGCGTCCGCGTCCCAGCTCGAGGAGACGCGCGTGCCCTCCAGCCCGCCATTGTCGGGATCATGGCCGTTCCAAAGGCGGTTGACCCAGGCGTAGCGACCTGGATCCGCCCCTCGGGAACCCGTCGGCCGGCCGTCGTCCTCGGAAGGTGTGTCGGCGAAACTGAAGAGAGCGTTTTGAGGCATATCGGACCCCTATTATAATTTGAGTCTGTGAAAATCGAATCCGTGGGTCTGATCGGGGTGGGCCGATTTGGAGAAATGGCCCGTCGATATCTCCAGAGCCGAACCCTTCTCCGCCTGTTCGACACCGATTCCGAGCGGATCAGCACCTTTCCGGAGCGTTCCTCGCTCGAGGATGTCTGCCGATCCGAGGCGGTGGTCCTTTCCGTGCCGATCTCCGCCATGCAGAATGTCTGCCGCCGCATTGCGACCCTCCTCGAACCGGGGCAGGTGGTGATCGACACGTGCAGCGTCAAAAGCCGTCCGGTACAGTGGATGCTCGAGAGCCTGCCGTCAGGTGTGGAGATTCTCGGAACTCATCCCCTGTTCGGTCCCGACAGTGGCAAAGACGGCATCGGAGGGCTCCGGATCGCGGTCTGTCCGGTCCGGATCGACCCGGATCGATACCGTCAGATCTGCGCCTTTCTGGAAAGCCTCGAGCTGGTCGTCATCGAGACGACTCCCGAGGACCATGATCGCCAGATCGCCCTCAGCCAGGCCGTCTTCCACCTTATCGCCCAGGCCATGGGCCGGCTCGACTGGGGCGCAAAGCCGATCTCGACCCCGGGACCGGACGCTTTCTATCGGCTGGTCAAGACCGTGCAGAAGGACACGAGCCAGCTGTTCCTCGACATGGAGCGCGAGAACCCCTTTGCGGCCGAGTGTCGGAAAATGTTCATCGACGAGATCCTGGCGATCGACGACGAGCTGCGTGCGCTGAGGGAGAGTGAGATCGGTTGACGTTTCACGTTCCTCGTTCCTGGTTTCTGGTTCCTGGTTCCTGGTTCAACGGTCGGGGTTCGGGTGGTCGGCTTCGAGTCAGATCGTGTCAGTCGGTTAAGAGGCGCGAGCCAGGAACGAGGAACCAGAAACGTTGAACCTGCTGTCCCCTCCCGCCCCGTTTCCCGATTCCCGGCAATGAGTCGTCTATACTGTGCGGATGCAAGACCTGATCAGGCAGATGCTCGTCGAGCTCGGAGAGGATCCCAACCGGGAGGGCCTCCGGGATACCCCCCGGCGTGTGGATCAGGCTCTCCGTTTCCTCACGAAGGGTTATCAGCAGGATGTCCGCCAGGAACTCAACGGCGCGCTGTTCACCGTCGAATATGACGAGATGGTCATCGTTCGGGACATCGAGATGTACAGCCTCTGCGAGCATCACCTGCTTCCATTCTTCGGTCGCTGCCACGTGGGCTATTTGCCTCGCAATCACGTCATCGGTCTGAGCAAGATTCCCCGCATCGTCGATTTGCTGGCCCGCCGGCTGCAGGTTCAGGAGCGACTCACGCAGCAGATTGCCGAGACCATCCGGGATGCCATCAATCCTCGAGGCGTTGCGGTCATCGTCGAGGCGCAGCACCTGTGTATGATGATGAGGGGAGTGCAGAAACGAAACAGCAAAATGATTACCTCTGCGATGCTCGGGAAGTTCCGTGAAGACCAGCGCTCGCGCATGGAGTTCCTGGATCTGGTGAGGTCGAAGTCGGACTGATGCAGCAAACGAGACCCCGTACGTCCGACGCGGCCCGGTGGTGGCTCTGGATTGTCCTGGTGGCCGGCATGGGCCTGAACGGTCTCTGGGCCCAGGAACCCGCGGCGGAACCCCCTGCGGAACCAGAGGATGCATCCCCGCAGTCCTCGCAGGAGACTTCCCTCGAGCCGATCCGGGTAAACGTCAATCTGGTCACGCTGCGGTTCACGATCCGGAACAGTTCGGGTGCCTTCGTCAATGACCTGCGGGCCGACGACTTTCAGGTCTCGGAGAACGGCCAGGTCAAGGAGATTTCCTTTTTCGAGCAGCCGCGGGAGCAGTCGGGAGACCCGCGTCCGCTTTGGCTGGCCTTTCTTCTGGATGTAAGCGGGAGTACCTTTGCGACTCGCGCCGAGGAGATCCTTGCGGCACAGTCTTTTTTCGACAACGTCCATCAGTTCACTCGCGTCGGGATTTTCGGATTCACCGACCGGCTGATGACCTTTCAGGACTTCACGTCGAACCGAGGAGATGCGCTGAAGGCCTTCAGCGCGGCCCGGGCTCACCTGGGCAAGACATCGATTTACGGTTCGGTGAACACCCTCGTCTCGCAGATGTCCGAGCGGGCTGCTCCCGGAGATCGCAAGGCGATCATCGTCGTCTCCGACGGCATGGACGACGCCTACCGGCGGGCCGCCGCCTCGGTTGCCCGGGCGCGCGAGCACAAGACCCTCATCTACACGGTCTGGGTGCCGTCTGCGGCACAGCTCTACCTTAGTCCATCCGGCAGTCAGCCCGACGCCGAAAAGGAGCGGGTCGCCAAGCAAGAGGAATTTGCCAGGCTCGCAACCGGCACGGGTGGCAAGCACTATGGCGGATTCGAGTCGATCCTCGACTTCGACAATGTTCTGGCCGAGATCAACGACGAGCTGTTCGGCAATCTCTACTCCGTCGGTTATTACACCGACGAACCCTACCTGGAACGAGACGACAGAAAGATCTCGATCCGGGTGAACCGTGCCGACGTCGCGGTGCACGGCATCTTCGAGAAGGCGCCCGATCGGGTCGAGGCGAAGCGGCGCTACATTGCGGCGCTGTTCGACCCGGATCCCACCGCCGAGCTCGGGAACCGGGGCGAGCGCTTCGCCGAGATTCCGGCGGACCTCGACGTCTTGCGTCCCCGTGGAGAGAGCGAGCCGAGTCTCCCCTTCCGGCTCAAGGTCGGCTCCTTCTCGCTGCCCCGTGAGCCGGGTGGCGGCGTGCATACGCAGTTCGGCCTGATCGGGCTGCTGACCGACCTCGACGGAGAAGAAGTGGCGCGGCTCCGGGAGGTCTTCCGGGCCCAGCTCAGCTCGAGCGACCTCAAGGACGGCCGCAGCATCATCTACAACAACCGCATGCTGGCTCCTCCCGGCGACTATCGCTTCGAGCTCGTCCTGCTGGAGATCCCGACCTGGCGCATGACGGTCTTCGTCCGCCCGGTCCGCATCCAGCCGGTCCAGAAGTGACGAGCAACGGGCCACACCAAGTGTGAACGCGGCGAAGGCCGCAAAAGTAGTCCGGGCAGCCACGCCGCCCCGACACTTGCCACCGGTGCGACCGGCTACCGCACGCCGTCGGCATATTTGATCGTCAGCAGGTCAGAGCCGGAACGAAGTGAGGGTGTCACCAAAGCCCAACCGCCGCACCCGGCCGTTCCCACGCGAGCCGGCGGGTTGGCACCGGTGTTCGTTCGGGGGTGGGAACCCGGGGTGCTCGACGGCCGTGCAGGGGGTCCCTCACTTCGTTCCGGCTCTGATGCTGCGCGTCTCCCGGCCACCGGTCCTCCCGCCGACCCGTTCTCCCACGCGAGCCGGCGGGTTGGCACCGGTGTTCTTTCGGGGGTGGGAACCCGGGGTGCCGACGGGCGTGCAGGGGGGTCCCTCACTTCGTTCCGGCTCTGATGCTGCGCGTCTCCCGGCCACCGGTTCTCCCGCCGACCCGTTCTCCCACGCGAGCCGGCGGGTTGGCACCGGTGTTCGTTCGGGGGTGGGAACCCGGGGTGCTCGACGGGCGTGCAGGGGGTCCCTCACTTCGTTCCGGCTCTGATGCTGCGCGTCTCCCGGCCACCGGTTCTCCGGCGACCTGTCCCGACGGTCACGTCGGACCGGCAATGACAAGCAGGATGCTTATCCCACCCGCGACCCGCGGCCGCCCTCAATTCCCGAAGACCAGGCAGCGCTCGATGCCGGCCAGGTCGCGGTGCGCGGCGAGGAGCTTCCAGCCGGCCGCTTCGGCGTAACCAACGACCGGCGCGTGCTGTCCGGCGCCGATCTCGATGACCAGATAGCCGCCGGACTTCAGGACGTCGGGCGCCTGCCGGAACAGTTCCCGGTGCAGTTCCAGGCCGGTGGTCCCGGCAAAGACCGCCACGCCCGGTTCGTTCAGCGCGACTTCCGGAGTCACCCGCGGATCATGGTCGGCAACATAAGGCGGGTTCGAGGCGATCAGATCGAAGGGGGGATCGTCGCGGACGGGCTCGAGCAGGGATCCGAGGCGGAAATCAATGCGGTCGTCAACTCCGAGATGGCGGGCATTCGCGCGGGCGACTTCGAGAGCCCCGGGACTGATATCGGTTGCGACCAGCGAGCAGTCGGCGCGCTCGCAGGCGAGCGTGACGGCAATGCAGCCGGAACCCGTTCCGACGTCGGCAATGCGCGGACTCTCGAGGTCTCTCGTGAGCTCGAGCGCGGTTTCGATCAGGAGCTCCGTTTCCGGTCGGGGGATCAACACACGGGCATCGACCTGGAAGGGGCGTCCGAAGAACTCCTGGGTCCCCAGAAGATACTGGATCGGATAGTGTGCTGCGCGCCGGTTCACCCACTCGCGAAAGAGGGCCGAGTCGCAGGCTGATACAAAGTCTTCGGGGTGGGAAAGCAGAAAGGACCGCTCCCGGCCGAGAATGCTCGAGAGCAGCAGTTCGGCGTCGCGTCGAGGCTCGGGCAGGTGCTCGCTCTGCAACTTCCGAGTGGCTTCTCGGAGCAGTTTCGCGATCGACTCCATGAGGATGCCGACGCCGCGCCGGTCAGGCGGCGTCCTGTTCTTTGAGTGCTTCGGCCTGGTAGTGCGTGGTCAGGGCGTCGAGGATCTCGTCGAGTTCGCCGGCCATGACATTTTCCAGCCGGTGGAGCGTCAGATTGATGCGATGGTCCGTGACCCGATTCTGGGGGAAGTTGTAGGTTCGGATCTTTTCGCTTCGGTCTCCGCTTCCCACCATGGAGCGCCGACTCGCGGCGATGCTTTCCTGCTGTTCGCTCAAGGCCTTTTCGTACAGTCTGGAGCGCAGGACCTTCATCGCCTTGGCCTTGTTCTTGATCTGGGATTTTTCATCCTGGCAGGTGACGACCTCACCGGTGGGAATGTGCGTGATCCTCACGGCGGAGTAGGTCGTGTTGACCGACTGACCGCCGGGCCCCGACGAGCAGTAGGTGTCGATGCGCAGGTCGTTCGGATCGATATCGACTTCGACCTCGTCGACCTCGGGAAGAATCGCCACCGTCACGGCCGACGTGTGGGTGCGGCCCTGGGCTTCGGTGGCGGGCACCCGCTGCACCCGGTGCACCCCGCTCTCGAAGCGCAGCCGGCTGTAGACCCGCTTGCCGCTGATCGAAGCGATGATCTCCTTGAACCCGCCGACCGAGGAGTTGGTGGCCGAGATGATGTCGGTCTTCCAGCGCTTTTCCTCGGCGTAGCGGGAATACATCCGGAAGATGTCCTGGGCAAACAGGGTTGCTTCATCTCCCCCTGTCCCGGCCCGGATCTCCAGAATGACGTCCCGCTCGTCGTTGGGATCCTTCGGCAGCAGAAGCAGTCGCAACGCCTCTTCGCACTCATCGAGCTGACTCTCGAGCTGCTCGACTTCCTCCTGGGCCATCTTCAACAGTTCCGGATCGCTTTCTTCGGAGAGCAGCTGGCGCGTTTCGGAGAGCGACCTGGTCAGCTGCTTGTACTTCCGATACTGTTCGACGATCTCCTCAAGTTCGGCCCGGGCGCGCGCAGTTTTCTCGTACCGCTTCGGATCGGAGATGACGGACGGGTCCGCCAGCTGTCGAGACAGCTCGTCGAATCTCTTTTCCAGAGAATCCAGCTTCTCCAGCATCGAAGTCGCCGCCTGCTCAGTTCTTCCGGTTCAGGATGTTTCCGAACTTACGCTGGAAACGCTCGACCCGCCCGGCCGTGTCGACGAAGCGCTGCTTGCCGGTGAAAAAGGGATGACAGTTCGAGCAGACCTCGAGCCTCAGCTCGCCGCCCCGGGTGGAACGGGTTTCCCACTCGGCGCCACAGGCACAACTTACTTTGACGGTTTCGTAGTCGGGGTGAATCCCAGATTTCATCAGTTTCTTCCTTCTCTCTTCGGGCCGCCGCCCCGGTTCGCGCCGGGCACAACCCGCAAAGAATCAAGTTTAACAAAAACAGCCTCTTTTCGTCGATCGAGCCGACATGGTCGCTTGACAAGCTGTTGATCCGGAAGGTATAAGAACTCTTTCAGCATTCTGGTGCGATCGGGACGACCCGACCGGCCGTCGGGTCGTATGTTAATGACATTGAAACCAGTCGGATTCTCCTCCACAAAGTGTCCCCATCTATTTGCATTGTCGTGAGGGATTCCCATGCTTGGCCAGGATCCGGGCCGTCCTCAAGAGGCCCGTTCAAAATTTTCTAGGAGGTTTTTGGTGAATGACGCAGACCGTTGAAAAGAAGGCAGACAAGACGATGGCAGAGGGAGGGCCGGATTCTACGAAGCCGGTCATCGAGCAGGAACCCGGATTGGACTTCGGTGCGATCCTGGACGCGTACGACAAGAGCTTGCAGGAGTTCGCCGAGGGCGAAGTCATCAGGGGCAAGGTTCTCAAGGTTTCGGATGAAACTATCGTCGTCGACGTGGGCCTCAAATCGGAGGGAGTGATCTCGGCGAGGGAGTTCCGCGACGAGGAGGGAGAAGTCTCTCTCAGTCCCGGTGACGAGGTCGAGGTGCTCCTCGAGAGCATCGAGTCGGACGGGTCGGTGATTCTCTCGCGCGAGAAGGCGGAGAGGATGAAGATCTGGGACACGATCGAGAAGGCGTACGACGACCAGTCCGTGCTGAATGGACGGGTGATCGAACGCATCAAGGGAGGGCTGGCCGTGGACATCGGTGTTCGCGCGTTTTTGCCCGGATCCCAGGTAGACATGCATCCGGTTCGCAACCTCGACAACTTCAAGGGTGAAGAAATCGAAGTCCGGGTCATCAAGGTCAACAAACGGCGGGGAAACATCGTCCTGTCGCGAAAGGCTGTTCTGGAGGAGGAGTACTACCGCCTGAAGGAGGAGACCCTCAAATCGCTCGAAGAGGGCAAGATTTTCGAAGGCATCGTCAAGAACCTGACCGACTACGGCGCGTTCATCGACCTGGGCGGCATCGACGGACTGCTGCACATCACCGACATGTCCTGGGGTCGAGTCAATCACCCGTCCGATCTGTTTGCGATCGGTGACAAGGTCGAGGTCAAGATTCTCAAGTTCGATCGGCTCGAGGAGAAAGTCTCACTCGGCTACAAACAGCTGACCCCCGATCCCTGGCTGACCGCCGGTGAGCGGTACGAGAAGGGCGCGCGGGTGCAGACCCGGGTCGTCAGTGTCACCGACTATGGTGCTTTCGTGGAGCTGGAAGAGGGCATCGAAGGCCTGATCCACATCTCGGAGATGAGCTGGAACAAGCGACTGAAACATCCATCGAAGATGGTGGAGGTCGGCGACGAGGTGGAAGCCGAGGTTCTCGATGTCGATGTGGAGAACCGCAGGATTTCCCTCGGCATGAAGCAGACCGAGCCGAATCCCTGGGATCAGGTCGAGGAGACCTACGCGATCAACTCCGTCATCCAGGGTGTCGTCCGCAACATCACCGATTTCGGTGCCTTCGTCGAAGTGGAGGAAGGGATCGAGGGTCTGGTCCATGTTTCGGATCTCAGCTGGACGAAAAAGATCAAGCATCCCTCCGAGGTTCTCCAGAAGGGACAGGATGTCGAAGCCGTCGTGCTGAACGTCGATGCGGAAAATCAGCGTCTGTCTCTGGGCATCAAGCAGCTCCAGCCCGATCTCTGGGAGGAGTTCTTCTCGCGCCACCAGGTGGGCGACGTCATGCAGGGTACGATCATTCGGCTGGCCAGCTTTGGCGCCTTTGTCGAGCTCGAGGAGGGCATCGAGGGCCTGTGTCATGTTTCCGAGCTGAGTACCCGTCGCATCGAGAATCCGGAAGATGAGTTCAAGGTGGGGCAGGTGATGGACTTCAAGATCATCAAACTGAACCTGCTCGAACGGAAGATCGGCCTGTCGATCCGAGCGCTCTCCGAAGATGAATATGTCGAAGACCGCTGGAGCTACACTCCCGAGGTCGCGACCACCTCGATCGGCGAAATCGCCGGCGCCCAGCTTGGAGAGCTGAAGAAGAAGGCAGAACTCGCTAAGGGAGGCGGGGAAGAAGATGACGAAAGCTGAGCTCGTCGACGGAGTCTCAAGGAGTTCCGGATTGAGTAAGAAGGATGCTGAGGTGATCGTGCAGACGGTCCTCGACAGCATCATCGATTCATTACGGAGCGGCGAGAAGGTGGAACTGAGGGGATTCGGAAGCTTCCGCTTGCGGGAACGTGCGTCCCGCCAGGGGCGGAATCCCAAGACCGGGGCCAAGGTCGATGTCCCGGCCAAGAAGGTTCCCTACTTCAAGCCCGGCAAGGAACTCAAGGAGCTCATCAATTCCTGAGGATGGATTACCTCTGGACTCCGTGGCGATTTCAATATCTGGAATCTGACCTTGGCAAGGCGGGGTGCGTTTTCTGCGGGATTCTCGACGAGAGTCCCGCCAAAGACCGTGCGCACTTCGTCCTTGCCCATGGTCCACGAACCTTCCTGATCCTCAATCGATTCCCCTATACCTCGGGACACCTCATGGTCGTGCTGCGCAGGCACATCGCGAAGCTCGTCGACGCGGAACCTGCCGAACTGAACGAGACCATCGACTGGGCCCGCCGCTGCGAGGCCATCCTGCGTGAGGTCTACGCACCCGAGGGGTTCAACATCGGCTTCAACGTCGGCGGCTGCGCCGGGGCCGGCGTCGCGGGTCATCTCCATCTGCATATCGTTCCCCGCTGGACCGGCGACGCGAACTTCGTTTCCGTGATCGGCCAGACGCGCACGATCCCGGAAGAGCTGGAGACGACCTTCGACAAGCTCCTCCCGTACGTCCAAAAACGCCAAAATCGACCGAACGCGTCCTTCGACTAGACCCTCTCCCCAAGGTTCCCCTTCCCGAATTCGTTAAGTCGCGGGCTCTTTCTCAAATCAACCACATCCCTTAACGGGATCCGCAGGGAGTAGTCCGTAAGTGACCGTTGACAAGGGCAAATGCAAATGAATCAAAATCTTCGATTGCGGAGGTCCGAATCGCGTGTTAGCGTGGTCGCCTGTCAGTCAAGGCGACTTGATCACGCCAGCAGCGAGGGCCAGAGTTTTCCACAATTTGTGGAAGAGGTGTGGATACTTTCGGACCACTCGGCGGAGCCATGAACGATACTGGGGGACCAGAGGCCAGACTGGGCGGAGGCCGACTCGAAGTGTCGCACTTCGTCAACGTGGAGGGATCAGAATCGAATATGCAAGTCTGGGAAAAGGTACTCGCCAACGTTTCGGAGAAAGTCAGCGGACAGAATTTCGATGTCTGGTTCCGCCCGACTTCACTGGCCAAAAACGACGTGGAAGCGAAGTGCCTGGTGGTTTGGGTTCCCAACCGTCACTTTCAGTACTGGTTGGCCGAGAACTATCGGGATGTTCTGTCCGCTTCCCTAAGCGAGACCGGATTGGGGGATTTCGAAGTGCGTTTCATCGTGCCGGGAGAGAGCAGCGAGGAACAGAGGGTCCGTGAGCGGCGTGAAAGTGGAACGAACGGCGGTGAACTGCGGGGCGGCTACAACGCAGCGCTCAACGGCAAGTACCAGTTCGGCACCTTCGTCGTTGGCCGATCGAACCAGTTCGCCCATGCGGCAGCCATGGCCGTCGCCGATCAGCCCTCGTGTGCCTACAATCCCCTGTTTATCTACGGGGGCGTCGGTCTGGGCAAGACCCACCTGATGCACGCCATCGGGCACCGGATCCTGCGCGAGCACTCCGGCGTGCGGCTCAGCTATATGTCTTCCGAGCGGTTCATGAACGAGCTGATTCACTCGATCCGCTACGACAACATGATCCAGTTTCGGGAGAAGTACCGGAACATCGACGTGCTGCTGATGGACGACATCCAGTTCCTGGCGGGCAAGGAGCGGACCCAGGAGGAATTCTTCCATACCTTCAATGCCCTGTACGACTCTCAACGGCAGATCATCATTTCGAGCGACTCGCCACCCAAGGAGATTCCGACGCTCGAGGAGCGACTGCACAGCCGGTTCGAGTGGGGTCTGATTGCGGATATTCAGCCCCCCGACCTGGAGACGAAGATCGCCATTCTCCGAAAGAAGGCCGAAGCACAGGCCGTCAAGCTGACGGACGAAGTCGCGATGTTCATCGCGGGCAATATCCGGTCGAATATCCGGGAACTCGAAGGCGCACTGGTCCGGCTGGTCGCCTACAGCAGCCTGACCGGAGAGAAGATCGATCTCTCCCTGGCGCAGCGGGTTCTCAAGAACATTGCTGACAATCAGGCCCGAGTGATTACAATTGATCAGATACAGAAGAGCGTGGCTGATCACTATTCATTGAAGATCTCGGAACTGAAAGCCAGAAACAATGCTCGCCGGGTCGCCGAACCTCGTCAGCTGGCCATGTTCCTGAGCAAGGAGATGACGCAGAATTCGCTTTCCGAGATCGGCAAAGAGTTCGGCGGAAAGCATCACACGACGGTGCTGCATGCGATCCGCAAGATGGACGGCCTCCAGAAGCGGGACCCGAAATTGAAGGCGACCATCGAACGGTTGAAGGAAGCGATGCAATAGCCGTGTTCGGGCGGGCCGAGCACAAGGGGGTGCCCCAGGTATGGATCTGACTATTCGCAAGGGCGAGTTGCTGAAGGAATTGCAGTATGTGCAGGGCGTTGTCGAGCGCAAGACGACGGTCCCGATCCTGTCCAATCTCCTCCTCGAAACGAGCGGGAATTCGCTTCAGATTACTGCCACCGATCTCGACGTCACACTGCGCTGTTCCTGTCGAGCCGACATCAAGGTCAGCGGAGCATTCACGGTTTCAGCCCGCAAGCTCTTCGACATCGTCCGGCTTCTGCCGGAAGCGGACATCCACTTCAAGGCCACTTCTGCGGAATGGGTCCAGGTCGTCTGTCAGCGCTCCAAATTCAAGATCGCCGGCCTTTCCAAAGAGAATTTCCCCGACATCCCGACCGTCAAGGGAGATCACCTGAGCGTGCCGGGAAAGGCGCTTCGCTACATGATCCCGCGTTGCGTCTTCGCGATCACCCAGGAGGAGTCGCGCTACACGCTGAACGGCGCACTTCTCATCCTGCGGCCCGGCACCATCACGCTCGTGACGACCGACGGTCATCGGCTGGCCTTCCTGAGCCATGCCTGTGACATCGAAGGCGCCGACGGCGAGAGCCGCGTGCTGGTGCCCAAGAAGACGCTCGTCGAGCTGAGCAAGCTCGTAACCGAAGACGTCGAGACCGTCACCTTCGGCCATTCGGAGAACCATCTCTTCTTCAAGGTGGCCGACCGGCTCCTGGTCTCGCGGATCCTGAGCGGTCAATTCCCGAATTTCGAGATGGTCATCCCGAAGGACAATGAACGCAGGGCCCGACTCGTAACGCTCGACCTGGTCGATGCCCTGAGGAGGGCGGCGATCATGGCGGACGAGATGTCCCGAGCGGTGCGCTTCGGCCTCAAGACGAATCAGCTGGAGCTGTCCGCGGCCAGTGCGGACGTCGGCGAGGCCTCTGAAAGCGTCTCCGTCGAGTACGAGGATGAGCCGATGGAGATCGGCTTCAATGCCCACTACATGCTCGATTTCCTGACCACGCTCGACTGCGAGAAGGTCGACCTCTGGTTGAGGGACCGGGAGACGCAGGGACTTCTCAAGCCGAGCGAGGCGGGAGATTTCGAGTACAGCTACGTGATCATGCCGATGAAGATCTAGGCTGATGGGGAGGGCCTGGGACCGAGGGGGATGCAGGGGAATCATGGGACCTTGCGCACCCAGACCCCAGCTCGCCTGAGGCCGCTTCCCCGGCCGTGCCGCCTCCCATCCGGTCCATGCGTCCCGTACGCCCCAGGCCGTCCAGGAAACCCTTGGCAAGATGTTGTGGTAGAGGATCTGGTCGACCCTATATCTAGCCGTCCAATCCCCTGAAGATCAGGCTCTTATGTTATAATTCAGCTGTTTCGGAGCCCCGTCGGGCCTTGGCTTTGGGGAGGACGACAGGGTTCCGGAGACCCACTTAGGTTTCGCCCTCGAGCGCCCCGCCTGTCGTGACGGGACGGGTTTACCGGGGCTGGAATTCTGAAACGATGGAGTCGCGCTTGGAACCGATCAATAACAGTGGAGCTGTAAGTCCGGCTGCGTCCGGACCGGAGACCTACAACGCCGAGAAGATCAAGGTCCTCGAGGGCCTGGAGGCGGTCCGCAAGCGTCCAGCGATGTACATCGGTTCGACCGGACTGGCGGGATTGCACCATCTCGTCTACGAGGTCGTCGACAATTCGGTGGACGAGGCGATGGCCGGCTACTGCACGCACATCCAGCTGATCGTGCACGTCGACAACTCGATCACCGTGATCGACGACGGCCGGGGGATTCCGGTCGACCAGCATCCGACCAAGAAGGTTCCCGCCGCACAGGTGGTCATGACGACGCTGCATGCCGGCGGGAAGTTCGACAATGAAACGTACAAGGTTTCCGGCGGTCTGCATGGCGTCGGCGTTTCGGTGGTCAATGCTCTCTCGAGCCAGCTCGATCTCGAAATCTGGCGTAACGGCATCGTTTACACGCAGAGCTTCCAGCACGGGAAGCCGGCCAGCGAATTCAGGGAAACGGGCCGGACCGACCGGCGAGGCACCAAGATCACGTTCAAGGCGGACGAGACGATCTTCGAGACGACCGATTACAATTTCGATACGCTGTCGCAGCGTATGCGGGAGCTGGCCTACCTGAATCCCGGCCTGCGGATCACGGTCGAGGATGTGCGCAACGACCGGCAGCAGGAATTCCACTACGAGGGCGGGATCATCGATTTTGTGCAGCATCTCAACAAGAACCGCAACGTGCTGCACCAGCCGCCGATCTACTTCTCGATCGAGCGGGAAAATGTCCAGGTCGACGTCGCCCTTCAGTACAACGACGGCTACAACGAGACCCTGTTCTCCTTCGCCAACACCATCAACACGGTCGAGGGGGGCACCCATCTCGTCGGATTCAAGGCGGCGCTGACCCGAAGCCTGAACGCCTGGGCCGCATCGAACAACCTGCTCAAGGACCTCAAGCAGAATCTGAGCGGCGACGATGTGCGGGAGGGGCTGACGGCCGTGATCAGCGTCAAGCTTCCCAGTCCGCAGTTCGAAGGCCAGACCAAGGCCAAGCTGGGCAACAGTGAAATCAAGGGCATGGTGGAGGGAGTCTGCAATGACCGCCTGACCATGTATCTCGACGAGAACCCGGCAGAGGCCCGGCGCGTGATCGACAAGGCCATCGATGCGGCCCGAGCCCGGGAGGCGGCCCGCAAGGCCCGCGATCTGACGCGACGCAAGGGAGTGCTCGAGAACCTCTCGCTTCCGGGCAAGCTGGCGGACTGTCAGGAGCGGGATCCGGCGCTGGCCGAGATCTTCATCGTCGAGGGAGATTCGGCCGGAGGTTCGGCCAAGCAGGGGCGGGACCGGCGTCTTCAGGCGGTGCTGCCGATCAAGGGAAAGATCCTGAACGTGGAGAAGGCGCGTTTCGACAAGATGCTGAGCAACGAAGAGATCGCCACCATGATCTCCGCGCTCGGCACCAGTATCGGGCCCGAGGACTTCAATATCTCGAAGCTGCGCTACCACAAGATCATCATCATGACCGATGCAGATGTCGACGGCAGCCACATCCGGACCCTTCTGCTCACCTTCTTCTACCGACAGATGAGCGATCTCATCCGGCGGGGACACATCTACCTCGCGCAGCCTCCCCTGTACCGCGTTCAGGTCGGAAAGAAGGAAACCTACCTGAACCGGGAGAAGCAACTGACCGAATTCCTGCTCGATCGTGCCACGACCGACGTGCTCGTCCGGGTGGAACGGACCGGTCGCGAATACGAAGGCGACAGCCTGATCCAGCACATGCACGACCTGATGGACTACTCGCGCATCCACGAGAAGATGAACCGCAAGATCGGCGCGAACGGACTGCTCGAGATCGTCCTCGACGAGTTGGTTCGCCGGGTGGGACGGGACGCCTCACGGCTCGTCGGTGAGACGCTGCTGCGCGAAGAGAACGTCCTCGATCAGCTGGCGACCGCCATCGAGGATCGCGGTTACCGGAGCGAGGTCCTCCCGGATCGGGAGCATTCCCTGTGGGAGCTCAAGGTCTCCCGGGACGGAGGCATTCCGGTCGTCTTCAACCTCGACCTCCTCCTCTCGGCGGAATGGCAGCAGCTCGTGCAGCTCTACCTCCGGGTGCTCGAATTCACCGACAGCAGCATGGTCATCCGCGAGAAGGAACGGGAGACCGTGGTCCAGAGCCCCGACCTGCTGGTCAATCACATCCTGGCGGCGGGCAAACGCAACCTCTCGATCCAGCGCTACAAGGGATTGGGCGAGATGAACCCGCTTCAGTTGTGGGAGACCACCATGAATCCCGAGACCCGCGTGCTGCTGCGGGTCAACATCGAAGATGCGATCGAAACCGATGAGATCTTCACCATCCTGATGGGGGACCAGGTAGAGCCGCGTCGCCGCTTTATCGAAGACAACGCCCTCAACGTGAAGAATCTTGACATCTGATTCCTGCCGAAGCCATGGAGAATAACCCAAGAGAACTCGCCGTCAATATCGAAGAGGAAATGAAGGCCTCGTACCTGGACTACGCCATGTCCGTGATCATCGGACGGGCGTTGCCGGACGTGCGGGACGGCCTGAAACCGGTTCATCGCCGGGTGCTTTTTGCCATGCAGGAGCTGGGGAATGTCCACAACAAACCCCACAAGAAATCGGCTCGGGTCGTCGGCGACGTCATCGGCAAGTACCATCCCCACGGAGAGTCGGCCGTTTACGACACGATCGTGCGGCTCGCCCAGGAATTCTCCATGCGGGAACCACTGGTGGACGGACAGGGCAATTTCGGCTCGATCGACGGAGACTCGGCGGCGGCCATGCGGTACACCGAGGTGCGCATGTCCCGGCTGGCCGAACAGCTGCTGGCCGACATCGACAAGGACACCGTCGAGTTCCAGCCCAACTACGACGAATCGATGAGCGAACCGGTCGTCCTGCCGACCCGCGTCCCCAACCTCCTGCTGAACGGGGCTTCGGGAATCGCGGTCGGAATGGCCACCAACATTCCGCCGCACAACCTGGGCGAAACCATCGACGGCCTCCTGCTCCTGCTCGACAACCCCAGGGTCGGACTCCGCGAGCTGCTGGAGGTGATCCCGGGACCCGACTTTCCGACGGCCGGCTACATCCACGGACGCAACGGGATCGCCCAGGCCTATGCGACGGGACGCGGCGTGATCCACATCCGGGCCAAAGCCGAGTTCGAGGACGTCGGGCGCGACCGGACCGCCATCATCGTGGAGGAGCTCCCTTACCAGGTCAACAAGGCCAAGCTGATCGAGCGCATCGCCCAGCTCGTGCACGACAAACGAATCGACGGAATCAGCGACCTGCGGGATGAGTCGAGCCGGGAAGGCATGCGGATCGTCATCGAGCTGAAGCGGGACGCGACCGGCGAAATCGTTCTGAACCACCTGTTCAAGCTCACGCCCATGCAGAGCTCCTTCGGGATCAATCTTCTGGCCATCGCCGACGGGCAGCCCAGGGTCATGTCCCTGAAGGAGATCCTGTCGCTGTTTTTGGATCACCGACGGGACGTCGTCCGGCGGCGTGCGGCCTTCGAGCTGGACAAGGCCGAGCAACGGGCCCACATTCTGGAAGGACTGACCAAGGCACTCGACTACCTGGACGAGATCATCGCGCTGATCCGGGCCTCCGCCTCGCCGGCCGAGGCGCGCGAGGGCCTGATGAGCCAATTCGAGTTCTCCCAGCCCCAGGCCCAGGCCATTCTGGACATGCGGTTGCAGCGACTGACCGCCCTCGAGCGGGACAAGATCCTCGACGAGTACGAGAACATCCTCAAAGAGATCGCCCGCCTTCGGGAGATCCTCTCGGATGAGCGTGCGCTTCGGGCCGTGATTCGTGACGAGCTGGTCGAAATTCGGGATACCTTTGCGAACCCCCGTCGGACCGTCATCGTGGATGCCCAGGCCGAGCTGACCATCGAGGATCTGATCGCCGAAGAACAGGTGATCATCACGGCGACGCGTAACGGCTACATCAAACGGACTTCTCTCGATGTCTACCGGAGCCAGGCGCGGGGGGGCAAAGGCCGCCGGGGGATGTCGACCGCTTCGACCGAGGACCTGATCCAGTACCTGTTTACCGCCTCCACCCACAGCTACCTCCTGATCTTCACGAAAAACGGCCAGGCCTACTGGGTGAAGGTCTATGAGATCCCCGATGTCGGAGCAGCCGGCAAGGGCAAACCGATCGTCAACCTGATCAATATCGAGAAGAAGGAACAGGTCGCCGATATCATCGCCGTGGATGACTTCACGGCGGAAGGATACGTCGTGACCACCTCCCGCCTCGGTCACGTCAAGAAGACGCCCCTGACCGCTTTTTCGAATCCCCGTGCCGTCGGCATCATTGCCTGCGGCGTCGACGAGGGAGACGAGCTGCTGAAGGTCGAACGGACCAGCGGCCACGACAACATTCTCCTGTGTACCCGCAACGGCAAAGCCATCCGGTTCTCCGAGGCGGATGTCCGGTCGATGGGTCGAACCGCGCGAGGCGTGCGAGGTCTGACGCTGCGGTCGGGAGATGCGCTCGTGACCATGTGCATCCTCGGCGACGACACGGGCGATATTCTGTCGGTGACCGAGAAAGGCTACGGAAAGCGGACTCCACTGACCGAATATCGTGTGCAGGGCCGCGGAGGGTTGGGCATCATCAACATCAAGACCAACGCCAGGACGGGGAAAGTCGTCGGGGTCACGCACGTGACCGGACCGAACGACCTGCTTCTGGTCACCGAGAAGGGCAAGATCATCCGCCAGCCGGTCGAACAGATCCGCCAGACGGTCTCGCGCGGTACGCAGGGCGTCCGGCTCATCGATCTGGGCGAGGACGATCGGGTCAGTGACATCGGCCTGGTGTCGCCCGAGGAAGAGGATGACATTCCAATCGTTGAAGAGGATTGAGGGGCGCTGGGTCCTTCTGCTCCCGATCCTCTCCTTCATCATCGGATCCTGGTATTTTCGCAGCGACCGTTCCGATCTGAAGGTGGCGCTGGAGCGAGCCCGCGATTCCTGGCGTTCCGGGGCCTACGAAGAGGCGATCGGATCCTATCTCGCTCTCCAGAAAAAGAATCCGGACAGCGAGTTCGCACCCGACTGCCTCTGGGAAGTGGCCACGATCTATTACTACAATCTCTACGACATCAGCAACGCCATGCACTACTTCGAGCGGCTGATCGCAGAGTACCCCGACTCCCGCCAGGCTCTCGACAGCCATCTCAAGCTGGCGGAGATCTTCAATCTCGAGCTGAACGAGGTCGGCAGCGCGATCGACCACTGGGAGCAAGGTCTGAAGGGGGACCTCGATCAGGAGACGCGACGCGAGATCGAGTTCAAGGTCGCCGATGCCCGCTTCCGTGAAGGTCAGTTCGAAGACGCCTTCGGGATCTTCCGGAAGATCGCCGAATCCGCCGAGGCCGACACCCACAGCGTCAACGAAGCGCGCCTTCGACTGGGGGCGATCCTCCAGCTCCGGAAGGACTACCCGGGGTCGATCGAGAAGTTCCACGAGGTTCTCTCCTCCGAACCCTGTTCCGACTGCCGACTGCAGGCGCAGCTGGGCTTGATCGAGAGCTACGAATTCCTCGATCGTTTGCCCGAAGCCATCGAGACGGTCAAAAATATCAGTGCAAACGACTATCCTTCGGAAAGACGGCAGGAATTGCTCGACCGTCTGCTGGCAAAACGCAAATACTACGAGCCGGGATTATGGAACGCACACTAGACTGGCTTCAGGGCCTTCAGGACCGGTTGGGTCTGACCGCCGACCAGACCGTGCTGATGTTGATCGTCGTCGGAGCGATCCTGCTGGCGGTCATTGCCTGGCTCCTGCTGCGAAGGCGGCGACCCCGGGTCGATCTGGGCATCGATCTCGATGTCTATCGGAAGCGGAACCCCTGCTTCTTCAAGGTCCTTTCGGCCGTCCAGGAGCAGGGACTCGTCGAGCAGCTCAAGGAGCGGGGAGATGTCCGCGCGGCCCTCAGGCTGCTGGCGACCCGCGATGCGGAGCGCCGCTCCCGTGAGAAGGACCGCCGCTCGACACTGTTCGATCTTCCGGGACAGCCCGAACAGGCACGACGCCAGGACGCGGCGGTGATGACGATTCTGCGCGCCGTCTACATGGACGAGGTGCTCTGTCACGCGCTCCCTTCCGAGGTGGTCGGCGAGGTCGATCGCTACCTCGATTCCTTGACAGCCTAAGGCCATTTCTATAAACTCCCCTTTTTTGACCCTGACGGATTTCTTCCGTAAATTCCTGAACCGAAAGGGGGGTTGACCTTGGCGATCGTAGTCATACAAGATGGAGAGTCCCTCGAGAGCGCTCTGCGCCGCTTCAAGAGAAAGGTGCAGCAGGAAGACATCATCCGCGAATCGAAGAAGCATGCCTTTTTCTTGAAGCCTGGAGAAAAGCGGAGACTCAAGCGGGCCCTCGCCATCAAGCGTGCTCGAAAGAAGATGGCCAAGCAGAGCTGAGGCCCTTTCCATAATGAATCCATACGACCCGGGTGGCTTCACCCGGGTCTTTTTGTTTGGGTTCCCCCGCCCGGAGAGGTAGGATCGATTCGATGCAGGAAGAGTTCAATAGAGCCGACTATCTCGATGAACTGAACAGCGCTCGCGATCACCTCGCCGAGATCTTCGGAAGCGCGCCTCCGACCGCCGTCATCCTGGGCAG
The DNA here is from genome assembly GCA_963823995.1 of uncultured Acidobacteriota bacterium. Taxonomy (GTDB): domain Bacteria; phylum Acidobacteriota; class UBA6911; order RPQK01; family JAPXNP01; genus JARRKC01. The sequence continues at coordinate 239,374 of CAWGNQ010000004.1, read as the reverse complement.
CGGTCTGGGGGATGTGGTCGACGGTCTCCCATTGTTGCGGGAAATCGGCTGGGATGAAGTCCCGTTCTTCCCCCTCCTCTCGGTCGCCGGACACGCCGGACGGCTTGCCGAGGTCGATGTGTCGGGAGAGCGGACGCTCTTCTCGCGGGGACGCGTCCACTGTTACGAAGGACTGCCGCTGCACCGCGTCGTCTTTCCGGTGCGCGCCCTGGCACTGTGGGGCGTTCGGAACTTCGTGCTGGCCTGTGCTGCCGGAGCCATCAACGTCGACTACGCGCCCGGGGACCTGATGATCGTTCGGGATCACATCAATCTGATGGGCGCCAATCCGCTGACGGGGCCCGATCTTCCGGAGCTGGGACCCCGCTTTCCGGACATGACGGAAGTCTACAGCCGACGTCTCAACGAGCGGGCCCTCGGCTGTGCATCCCAGGGGGGCCTGACGCTTCGGCAGGGCGTCTACCTGGCGGTCCCGGGTCCGAGCTACGAAACGCCGGCCGAAGTGAGGATGATGCGGATGCTGGGCGCCGATGCCGTGGGGATGTCCATCGTTCCCGAGGCCGTGGCCTTGCGCCAAATGGATCGCGAGCTCATCGCGATCGCCTGCCTGACGAATATGGCGGCCGGGACCTTCTCCGACCGGCTCGATCACGAAGACGTCCTTCGGGTCGCCCGGAGACTCCAGGGCCGGCTTCAGGAACTTCTCGCCCGCCTCTGCTGCGTGATCGGGGAAGAGCAGCCGGCGGATGCGCCCGTTTCCCGGTGATTTCGCTCAACGAAGTTGGGGGAAATCACGCAGTTTCGCCGATCTCGTTCCGGCTCCCCGCACGACGGAAGTGGGCTCTCGGGCGGGTATAGGCCAAAGGAACCGGCGATTGTGCTGCTTCGGCACGAATCGTGCTAGAGCAGTACAATGACATCTGATACCGACTCAAGGCTCAGCTTGCTTGGCAACACTTCTGAATCCGCTCGCAAACCCGCAGATGTGTCCGCTCAGGTTTGGCGGCTCAATTCGTGGACCAAGAAGAGGCGGATCGTGACAGTTATTCCTGCGAAGTAGGACGTGCAGATTTTGAAGGGAGAACAGGATTAATGGCAAAGGATAAGAGTCAGGCACAATTCAAATATCCCGGTGTGCCTCAGGCGATGGACGGAACTGCAGCGGCGGTTGCCATGGAGACGACCGGCAGCGAGGCGGGAGGCGTCTATCCGATCACTCCTGCCAGCAACATGGGCGAAGGATTTGCAGCGGCGTCGGCGGCCGGAAAGCCGAATGTCTTCGGCAGGCGGCTGGTGTTCTTCGAGCCTGAAGGCGAGCATGCGGCGGCGGCAGTGACCGCGGGCATGAGCATGACCGGCCTGCGATCTTCGAACTTCTCCGCCGGCCAGGGCATCGCCTACATGCATGAATCGCTTTATGCGGCGGTGGGCAAGAGGCTGACCTACGTTCTGAACATCGCCAGCCGGGCCATGACCAAGCAGGCCCTCAACATACACTGCGGCCACGATGACTATCACGCCGTGGATGACACCGGTTTCTTTCAGATTTTTGCGAAAAATGTACAGGAAGTGGCGGACCTGAACCTGTGTGCGCACAAGATTGCCGAGCTGACCTTGAATCCCGGCATCCTGGCGCAGGACGGGTTCCTGACCAGCCACGTCATCGAAAGTCTCAGTCTGCCGGAGGCGGAGCTCGTCAAGGAGTTCCTGGGAGATCCCTCGGACATCATCCCTAGCCCGACTCCTGCGCAGATCATGCTATTCGGGGAGAAGCGGCGGCGCATACCCGAGCTGTTCGATCTCGACTATCCTGCGATGCTGGGCGTTGTTCAAAATCAGGATTCATACGCACAAGGAGTTGCAGCCCAGCGACCGTTCTTTTTCGAGCACATCCGAGAGATCGCAGATCAGGTGTTTGCCGAATTCGCCGCTTTGACGGGCCGGAGCTATTCCCGAGCCTCCGGTTACCAAGTGGAAGATGCTGAATACGTCGTGTTGGGTCAGGGTTCGATCGTGTGGAATCTCGAGGAGGTCGTCGATCACCTCCGAGCCAAAGGCGTGAAAGTGGGTGCTGTCAACCTGACCATGTTCCGGCCCTTCCCCGAAGACCTCGTCGCGAAAATGTTGCGCGGCAAGAAAGCCGCCCTCGTTCTCGAGCGCGTCGACCAGCCGCTGGCCGGCGACCTGCCCGTCCTGCGGGAGACCCGTGGAGCGGTCCTGAAGGCGCTCGAAAACGGCCGGGCCAGGAACGGCCGCAAGCCCTATCCGCAGGTGGGCACGTACGACTTCGGTGATGTCCCGGACTTCTATTCGGGCTGCTTCGGACTGGGCAGTCGCGACGTGCAGCCGGGCGACCTGGTCGCCGCCGTCCAAAACATGATGCCCGACAAGGAGCAGAGACGGTTCTTCTACATGGGCATCGATTTCCTGCGCAAGGGTTCATCCGAGAAGATCAACGAGCATCAGAACAAGGTGCTCAAGGCCTACCCGAAGATCGGGGAGATGGTGCTGGCGCCGGAGCAGAACGTCAATCTGATGCCGAAGAACTCCCTTGCGGTCCGGATCCATTCGGTCGGAGGTTGGGGTGCGATCACCACGGGCAAGAACCTCGCGCTGACCCTGTCCAGTCTGCTTGGGATGCAGGTCAAAGCCAACCCCAAGTACGGTTCCGAGAAGAAGGGACAGCCGACGACCTTCTACGCCACGTTCGCGCACGATCCGATCCGGCTCAACTGCGATCTTCGCTTCGTCGACGTGGTGCTGTCGCCCGATCCCAACGTGTTCCGGCACTCCAATCCGTTGTCGGGTCTCAGTGAGGGAGGCGTCTTCATCATCCAGAGCGATCAGGATCCGGAGAGTCTCTGGTTGAGTTTTCCATCCTGGGCGAGGGAGTTCGTCCGCAAGAACAAAATCAAGGTCTTTCAGATCGACGCTTTCGCCATCGCTCGATCCGAAGCACCGGACAGCGAGCTGCAGTACCGGATGCAGGGTGCCGCGTTCCAGGGTGCCTTCTTTGCCGCATCTCCGCTGATGGAGCGTGAGAACCTCAAGGAACAGGAGCTGTTCGACGCCATCCACAAGCAGTTGAACAAGAAATTCGGACACCGCGGACCCCAGGTCGTCGAGGCGAACGTCCGGGTCATCACCCGAGGCTACAAGGAGCTGCAACGGCTCGACTACGCGGAACTCCCCGACCAGCGCGAAGAACTGGTGGAGATGGTCGCGGAAACGCCCAAGTCGCCGATTGCCTCCACTCCACAGCCCGGCGTCGGTGACCCCGAGCGGTTCTTCGATCAGGTCTACGACATGTATCGAACGGGCCAGGATCCGCTGGCGGATCCGTTTGCGGCGCTCAGCGCCATCCCGGCCGCGACCGGTACCTTCCGCGATATGACGAATATCCGCTTCGAAGTCCCCAAGTTCGTCGCAGAGAATTGCACGGGATGCGGTCATTGCTGGACCCAGTGTCCGGACGCCGCGATCCCGGGTCTGGTGATCGAAATCGATCAGCTGCTCCTGTCGGCGGCCCGTCAGGCGGCCAACGGGCAACCGTTGAACCAGTTTCCGCAAATCGTCGAGCCGCTGGCCGACGAGATCCGTGAGCTGCTCAAGACGGTTCCGAAATCCTCGGTCGACGGCGTGCTGGATCTGGCCTATCGCAATGTGACGAAGAAGCTCGGTCTGGACGCGGCGAAGCAGGGCGGCCTCGACTCGGAGTTTGCCAAGGTTGCGACGGTCCTGAACAAGTTCCCGGTCTCCAAGACGCTGCCCTTCTTCGATGTTCCGGAGAAAAAGGAACCGGGCAGTGGCGGTCTGCTGGCGATCACGATCAATCCGTATGCCTGCAAGGGCTGCAACCTCTGCGTGGAGGTCTGTCCCGACGAGGCGCTGGTCACCGTCAAGCAGGACGAGGCGATCGTCGACCAACTCAAGGAGGGCTGGAAGTTCTGGGAGCAGCTGCCCGACACGCCGGACCGTTTCGTCCAGGTGCGCAATCTGCACGAGGGCATCGGCGTACTGCACACGCTCCTGCTGAAGAAGGAAAACTACCGGATGATGGTCGGTGGCGACGGTTCCTGCATGGGATGCGGCGAGAAGACCGCGACCCATCTGGTCGTCTCCGCCATTGAAGCCTCGCTGGAGCCTCACGTGCGGGCGTTCGTCGAGAAGCTCGACGATCTGATTCAGAAGCTCGACTCCAAGGCCCGTCTTCTGCTGGCCCGGGACGTCGATCTCGACGGACTTTCGGCCACCGAACAGGTCGGAATTCCGCTGGCCGGAGAGAACCGGCGGCGGCTCGAGTATCTGACGAAACTGATCCGCGACCTGAAGGATCTGAGCTGGCGCTACAAGAGCGGACCGAGCGGCAAGGGCCGGGCGGCGCTCGGCATGACCAATTCGACCGGTTGTTCCTCGGTTTGGGGAAGTACCTATCCGTACAATCCTTATCCTTTCCCTTGGGCCAACCACCTGTTCCAGGATGCGCCCTCGCTGGCCATCGGGATCTTCGAAGGACACATGCGGAAGATGGCCGACAACTTCGCGCTGGTCCGCAAGGCCGAGCTCGAGATCGAGGATGCCTATAACCCCGAGGTGCACGACGAATTCTTCGTGGCCTTCAACTACGAGAAGTTCACGGATGAAGAATTTCTGCTCTGCCCTCCGATCGTGTCGATGGGCGGTGACGGAGCCATGTACGACATCGGCTTCCAGAACCTCTCCCGGCTGCTGGCTTCCGGCAAGCCGCTTCGTGTGGTCGTCCTGGATACCCAGGTCTACTCCAATACGGGCGGACAGGCGTGTACCTCCGGCTTTACGGGACAGATCTCCGATATGGCCACTTACGGTCGAGCCCTGCACGGCAAGGCGGAAGCCCGCAAGGAGCTGGCGCTGATCGCCATGGCGCACCGGACCTCCTTCGTGCTGCAGTCTTCACAGGCACTGCCCGCGCACATGGTGGGCGGCATCCTGCGCGGTCTGGCTTCGCGAAGACCGGCGATCTTCAACATCTACACGCCTTGCCAGACCGAGCACGGCATCCCCGACCATGCGTCGGAACACCATGCCAAGCTCTCCCTGGAAAGCCGTGCGGTGCCGGTCATGATCTATGATCCGGATGCCGGAGATTCGCTCACGGACCGCTTCGACCTCGAGGGCAACCCTTCGATCGAGGAGGACTGGCCGACATACGAGCTCAAATACAAGGATGAGTACGGCAAGGAGCAGTCGATCGAGCTGCCCATGACGATCGCCGACTGGGCGGCCACCGAGATCCGCTTCTCGAAGCACTTCAAGCGGATCGACCCGGCCAAGATCAAGGGTGAGCTGATTCCGTATCACGAATGCGTCAAGCTGTCGGCTGAGGAAGCCAAGGGTAAGACCGCCTTCATCTACATCCTCACCAAGGATCAGCGGCTGGACCGCCTGGCGGTTGCCGACGAGATCGTCGCCCTCGGCCGGGAACGGCTCGACTTCTGGAACGAGATCCGAGAGATGTCCGGCGACCGGATTCCGGAGGACGTCCGGGATCGGATCGCAGCGGAGAAGGAAGCCGAATTCGAACAGAGACTCGATCAGATCCGGGCCGATTACGAAGGTCGGATCGACGAGCTGAAGCGGACCTATCCCCAGGATGTCGCTCGCCGAATGGCGGAGGCTCTGATGGGACAGTCGTCCTCCTCACTGAGCAGTTTCATCTCGACGGTCTCGAGCGTCCCGGCGGCCGCCTCCAAACCCAGCGGCAACGGCCCTCAGAAGCCTTCCGCTTCCGCCTCGGCGGTCGCGGTGGCCGAGGAACCCGAGGCTGAGCCGGCTGCGGAAGAGGACGAGGATCTGGGGATGGGTCCCTGGATCGACCAGGAGATCTGTACGGCCTGTGACGACTGCATGAAGATCAATGCGAAGTTGTTCGTCTACGACGGCAGCGGAAAAGCCAGCATCTCCGATCCGAAGAACGGCACGTTCAAGGATCTCGTGCTCGCGGCGGAGCGTTGTCCGTCCGGAGCGATCCATCCCGGAACGCCCGCAAACAAGGGCGAGAAGGATATCAACAAGTGGGTCGAGCGGGCGGCCCCCTTCAACGAGTAGGCTGCGAAGCCGATCCGCGGGGGAAGACCAAGGGGCGCAGCCGAAAGGCCGCGCCCCTTCTGCTTTCCAGAGAAGCCCGCCCCCAGCGTCGGCATCGACGATAGGCAATGCTGCGTGTTCTCCCGGCCGCCGGGGTCCCGCGACCCGTCCTCCCGGGTACCGGTTCTCCCGCGACCCGCGACCCCGCGTTCTCTTTGAAATCGGGAATCGAAAATCGCGATCGTCAGGGATCGTCAGGGATCGTCAGAGCCGGAACGAAGTGAGGGTGTCACCAAAGCCCGATCCTCGTGGCCCGACCGTTCCCTCGAAAACCGCCGGGGCGCCGCGGGTGTTGGTGCGGGGTGGGAACCCGGGTGCTCGCGGGCCGTGCAGGGGGTTCCCTCACTTCGTTCCGGCACTGATGCTGCGTGTTCTCCCTCGACCCGGCGACCCCGCGGCCCGACCGTTCCCTCGAAAACCGCCGGGGCTGCCGCGGGTGTTCGTCCGGGGTGGGAACCCGGGGTGCTCGAGGGCCGTGCAGGGGGTTCCCTCACTTCGTTCCGGCACTGATGCTGCGTGTTCTCCCTCGACCCGGCGACCCCGCGGCCCGACCGTTCCCTCGAAAACCGCCGGGGCTGCCGCGGGTGTTCGTCCGGGGTGGGAACCCGGGTGCTTGAGGGCCGTGCAGGGGGTTCCCTCACTTCGTTCCGGCACTGATGCTGCGTGTTCTCCCGCGACCCGGCGACCCCGTGGCCCGACCGTTCCCTCGAAAACCGTCGGGCCTGTCGCGGGTATTCGTTCGGGATGGGAACCTGGGTGCTCGCGGGCCGTGCAGGGGTTCCCTCACTTCGTTCCGGCACTGATGCTCCCGTCCTCCCGGCCACCCGTTCTCCCGCCACCCGCGACCTGCGACCCGGACGGCGATGCCGCCCGCCGCCGCTCCCAGGCCGAGAGACCCTTGATCATCAGCGCCATGATCCCCAGCGTGATCAGAAACCAGACGATCCCACCCTCGTGATGGAGGTCTCCGGAGATGAATCCGGGGTCGACATGGATCGACAGCAACGACAGGCTGACGATCCGGAGGCCGTTCTTGAATACGGAGAGCGGAAACAGCGCCAGGACGAGGATGGTCATGCTCCACCAGCGACGCAGCAGGAAGTGTCCGGCCAGCAGCCCGGTGATCACGAGCGCCAGGGTGGAGCGGATGCCGCTGCACTCGTCGGCGATCATGATGGTCAACCCGGGCAGCGAGAAGGTGTAGCCTTCCCGAAAGACCGGCGTGCCGGTGAGCTTGAACATCCAGTCGGTCGTCCAGGCAGAGCCCCACAGCAGAAGGCGGACGATTCCGTCGAGGATCGGGGTCGGAAAGGGGATCATAAAGAGAAGGAAGAGAAGTGCGAAACTCGACCGTCGCACTCCGTCCCATCCCAGCGCCAGGCTGAAGGCGGCCCAGTAGGCGGCGACGAAGGCACCGACCATAAACGAGAGATGGTCGTAGCCGTCCAGCCCTCCGGCGGTGGCGATGCCCGCTGCGGCCAGCAGGATCGCGGCGGCCGCCGGAAAGGCCGCGACCCAGGTCTTCTCCCGATTGCTCGAAAACACCTGCTTCCGCTCGGTCCAGATCAGATAGAGGAAGATGAGCGGGATCAGGCCGATGTGGCTGTAGTGCGGGTCTCGATCGAGGGTCAGGAGGGCGAGATCGATGAGAGGCCGCACAAAAACGAGGGCAACCAGGGTGCTCAGGACAAACCAGCGCCAGGGGTTGCTCGCGAGGAATCGGGACAGTTCCGCTCGTCTCATTGACGTCTGCATTGTTTCAGATTCTCTGTTCCTGCTTGGATGGCCTGAGCACCTGATGCAATTCGCGCTCCACCAATTGTTCCATCCACCCCTCACACCAAGCTGTGATTCCATCGACAAACACGCTGACGTATAATCTACAGTAATTGTAGAGACTGCAGACTCCGTTGGTGGAGGCTGGCAGTCAGGGTGTTCCGTTTCATATGCACATTATGTAGTTCAGGACATAGTCGCCCCTGAACTTCGCTACCTAATCCTCCCGGTACCGGGATCACAGCGGACCACCCGCAAGAACGCAGAAGGCCGAGGCGGGCAGGCGGGTTGAGCCTGTGCTCCCCGGCTCCGGATCGAGAATGGCACATAGGTTGCATAGAGATGTAGCACGCTCCCGCCCAAGCCGAATTTCGCCACGACGCCGATGGGAGTGAGGTGGCGAAGCTGTCATCGGACAGGGACTTTTCGATGGAAAGTGTGAATCGAATCTGCAGTTCACGACATACCCTTTGGCAGGCGATGTCAACAGAGGATAGCGGAGGAACGAGGTCATGAGTACTTCCACAGTTTCCCAACCGGACTGGGGCTCTTCGCATTCGGAGCCGCTCCGCCGCCGCGACGGCATCCTGGCGGAGGAGTCTTTCGAGAAGGCACTCGTCTTGGAACGGAAGCGTTCAGAGCGGTCCCGGGACCCGTTCATTCTCGTCTGCGTCGATGTGTCCCGACTTCGAGGCGAGACGGGACAGGTGGACCCGGTCCTTCGTGACTCTCTCTTCTCCCTGCTGCTCTGCAGTTTCCGGGAAACCGACATCGTCGGCTGGTACCGGCGGGACCACACGGCGGCGGCCATCCTGACCGAGCTTGGGGACGGCGCCACCCCGGACATCGTGCAACTGATCCTCGGGAAGGTCCGCCACTGCCTCAGCTGCCGGCTCCCGGAAGACATCATCTCCAAGGTGAGTCTTTCGGCGTTTCGCTTCCCGGACAATCACCGGGGCGAGCTGCCCGACGAGCTGCGGGAGGTGCTCTTTCCGGATCTGGGCGACGGAGAGACGGCCCGCCGGGGGGCGAACGCTACGAAACGCGGTCTTGACTTTGCGCTGAGCCTGGTGCTCCTGATCCTTCTTTCGCCCCTGCTGCTCGTGATCGCCCTGGCGATCAAGCTGACCTCGAAGGGACCCATCCTGTTCCGGCAGGAGCGGCTGGGACAGTTCGGCAAGCCGTTCCAGTTTCTGAAATTCCGTTCGATGTATCTCAACACGGACGACTCCATCCATGAGAAATACATCGAAGAGTTCATCGGCAATGGGAAGGCGACCCGGTCGGACGCCAACGGCAAGCCGCTGTTCAAGCTGGTCGAAGATCCCCGGGTCACTCCGGTGGGCCGAATTCTCCGCAAGACGAGTCTCGACGAGCTTCCCCAGTTCATCAACGTCTTTCGCGGCGAGATGTCGCTCGTCGGTCCCCGCCCGCCCATCCGCTACGAGCTGAAGAGCTACGATGTCTGGCACCGTCGTCGCATCCTGGAAGTCAGACCCGGGATCACCGGTCTGTGGCAGGTCTACGGTCGCAGCCGCACGACCTTCGACGAGATGGTGAGGATGGATCTTCAGTATGCCCGCAACTGGTCGGTTTGGCTGGATCTGAAGCTCCTGTTCTGGACCCCGGTGGCCGTCCTGCGCGGCGACGGAGCGGGTTAGGGCACAGTGGTTGCCGGCCGGACGACTACGGAAGATCTTCGATTTGCGATTTGAGGGCGATAGGAATCCAGAATCCAGAATTCAGAATTCAGAATGGGGTTCGGAAGTTCGGAGCGATTGAGGAAGATTGTCGATTTCGCTCGCGGATTTCGTGGATCTTTCTCTTGGAGCGTTATTAGAGTGCCGGCACTCCCCGCTGAAGGACAATTCCGATGTGCCCTTCTGGATTCTGGATTCTGGATTCTGAATTCCTCCCCTCAAATCTGAATTCCTCCCCCAAATCGTAAATCCCAAATCCTTCCTAATCCCCTCCCCCGATCTCTCCGATTATCAATGACTAAGGAGAACGCAATGATCAGAATCGGCGTTATCGGATACGGCTACTGGGGGCCCAACATCGTGCGCAACTTCATGAGCCACTCGGACTGCGAGGTGGCCATGATCTGCGATAAGAACACCAGCTCCCTGGACCGGGCCTACCGACTTTACCCCGCCATGGAGATCTGTACCGACACGAGCGAGCTCCTCCATTCTCCAAAGATCGACGCCGTCGCGGTGATCACGCCCGTCTCGACCCATTTCGAGTTCGCGAAAGAGGCCCTCGAGAACGGCAAGCACGTTTTCGTCGAGAAGCCCTTTACGCTCACCTCCGACGAGGGCAAGGAGCTCATCGACCTGGCCGAGCAGAAGAATTTGAAGATCATGGTGGACCACACGTTTCTGTTCACCGGCGCCGTCCAGAAGATCAAGCAGCTCGTGGAGGACGACAGCCTGGGCCGGCTCTACTATTACGATTCGACCCGCGTCAACCTGGGGCTGTTCCAGCACGACGTCAACGTGGTCTGGGACCTGGCGCCGCACGATCTCTCGATCATGGATCACCTCATTCCGGGCGAGCCCGAGGCCCTGGTGGCGACCGGTCAGACCCACTTCAACGGACTGGAGAATGTCGCCTACATTACGATCTACTACCCGCACTCGGTGATCGCCCATTTCAACGTCAACTGGCTCTCGCCGGTCAAGGTTCGAACCACGCTGATCGGGGGCGAAAAGCGCATGCTGGTGTGGAACGACCTGGAGCCGGACGAGAAGATCAAGCTTTACGACAAGGGTGTCAATGTCCAGACCCGCGGGGACGTCTACGACCTGCTGGTCAGCTACCGCACCGGCGACATGCTGGCCCCGAAGGTCGAACAGACCGAAGCATTGAAACAGGAGACACGCTATTTTCTCGACTGCATCCAGAACGGGGGCATTCCTCACAACGACGGCCAGGCCGGTCTCCGCGTAGTCCAACTGCTCGAAGCCGCCGACCGATCCCTAAGTCATCGAGGAAGGCTGGTCGAGCTGTAGCTCGGGAGCCGGAAGGGGAATCCCGAATTCCGAATTCCGAATCCCGAATGGGTTCCCGGGCTTCTGAACAGGGTGGGGATCTGGTGCCAGCATTGGGATCCCGAATTCGAATTCCGAAAACGACGTCAAACTTCCCACACTCTCTCTGCCAGATGGACCGGATGAATGAACCAAAGATGTCTGTGAATGGAATGTGCATCTCAACTCGGGATTCGGAGTGCCGAAACTCTGTAGGCGCTCGAGCTCTCGCTTCAACCAATACGTTATGAACAATCAAGAACCCGATAAACAGCGCAAGACCGCAAAGACCTTCCGCGATCTGATCGTCTGGCAGAGAGCCTATCAGTTCGTACTCTCCGTCTATCGATTGACCCGGGATTTCCCAAAGGTCGAGCAGTTCGGACTGACCTCACAGCTTCGTCGGGCGGCTGTCTCCATCCCTGCCAACATCGCCGAAGGATTCAAGAAGAGAGGAAAACGGGACAAAGTCCGCTTCCTCAACATTGCGCAGGGTTCTCTCGAAGAGTGCCGCTGTTACCTGCTGCTCGCGAAGGATCTTGAGTATTCCAATACGGACAAGGAAATGGTTCTTCTCGAGAAGACTTCCATGCTTCTAGAGCGCTACTCGGGTCGGATCCGCGGATCGCAGTCGTCCTAATTCGGGATTCGGAATTCGGGATTCGGAATTCCCTGCTTCAACACAGCGATGATCGAACAGCAACAATCCCTCACCAACGTCACCCTCGGCACCAACGTCTACCTCGGCAAATTCATCAATCTCTACGGCTGCAAGATCGGCGACAACTCGAAGATCGGGGCCTTCGTCGAGATCCAGAAGAACGCCACGGTGGGCAAGAACTGCAAGATCTCCAGCCATACCTTCGTGTGTGAAGGCGTGACGATCGAAGACGACGTCTTCGTCGGCCACGGGGTGGTTTTCATCAACGACACCTACCCGCGCGCCACCGCCGAAGGCCGGCTTCAGACCGAGGAGGACTGGAAAGTCGAGACGACCCTGGTCAAGCGGGGCGCCAGCATCGGTTCCGGCTCGACGATTCTCTCCAGGGTCACGATCGGAGAGGGGGCCATCGTAGGCGCCGGCGCGGTGGTCACCAAAGACGTCCCGCCCCGCACGATCGTCGCCGGCAACCCGGCCCGGGTGTTACGGAAGCTCGAGGGGGAAAGTGTCGAGTTTCGAGTTCCGAGTTCCGAGTAGGACAACCGTCCCCGGCCGTCCAGCTGCCCCGGATGAACAGTTCCGCAGAGTAGGATGACCGTCCCCGGTCGTCCAGCTGCCTCGGATGAACAGTCCCGAGTTCCGGGTTCCGAGTCGGCACAGTGCGCATCGACAGCGTGCAACGCCAGTGCGCGGTGCCAGCGTGTACAGGGTCAGTGCGTGCAAGGTCAGTGCGCGAACGGCTAGTGAGCGACCCCGTGCATACAGTCGCCGACTCCCTATCATGCCACCCCAAAATGAACACGACCAGCAGCACTCACTGGCGTTCATGCACTGAACCGCACGAAGCTTGAACAGCAAACTGGTGAGACTCCTCCCATCCATCATTCCGGCAATCGCGCTGGCAACCGCTCTACTTTGCGAAGGCGTCCACGCCCAGACGCCGACCGTGCCTGAACCGGAACGCTCCGCCCTGATCGCCCTCTACCACTCCACCGACGGGGCCGACTGGATGACCCCAACCAACTGGCTCGACCCGGAGAAGAGCCTCGACCAATGGTACGGCGTCCAGGTCGAAGGCGGCCACGTGGTCGCCCTCAACCTCAGCAACAACGGCCTCAACGGCACCATCGCCCCGGAACTCGAGAACCTGGAGAACCTGAGGGCGCTCCGTCTCGGCGGGAACCAGCTCACAGGAACGATTCCCAAACAACTGGGCAATCTGCTCAATCTCCAGATCCTTTCTCTCGAGGTCAACCAACTCACCGGAAGCCTTCCCGGCGAGCTCGGGCAACTCGAAGACCTCGAAGAACTCTATCTCTACAGCAACGACTTGGAAGGCCCCCTCCCGCCCGAGCTGGGCGGCCTCGCGAAAATGCGCATCCTGCACGCCTACAAGAACCAACTGACCGGTCTCATCCCGAAGGAGTGGGGCGCGATGACCGCTCTCGAGACGCTGGTCCTGAGCTACAACCAGCTCGACGGGCCGCTTCCGAAAGAGCTCGGGGACCTGGCGAATCTCGAGCAACTCTACCTCGACCACAATCAGATCGACGGAAGTCTCCCCCCGGAAACGGGGAATCTCGAGAAGCTGCGGATCTTCTCCATCCAGAGTAATCAGCTCAACGGCCCGATCCCCGCGACCCTCGGTCGGCTCAGCGCTCTCGAGACCCTGACCCTCAGCGGCAACGCGCTCGAGGGCTCGATCCCGGAGGGCCTCGGACAACTCGTGAATCTGAAGACCCTGGCTCTCTCGAACAACCGACTCACGGGCACGATCCCGTCGAGCCTGAGCACTCTGTCGGCGCTGGAAACCCTGCGGCTTGCCGACAACCAGCTCTCGGGCGTTCTGTCTCCGCAGCTGGGCGACCTGGCGCGCCTCTACTTCCTCGACCTCAGCGGCAACCTCTTCCGCAGCCCGATTCCCGACGCCTGGAGCGGCATGACCAATCTGAGGGAGCTTCGCCTGGCCCGCAATCGCTTCAACACGGAGCTGCCGCACGCGGTCGACGGCATGACGCGGCTCCAGACCCTCGATCTGAGCCGCAACTATTTCTGGGGACCTATCCCGGATGCCTGGACTTCCTTGCAGGAACTCCGCAGGCTGGATCTCTCCGGCAACCGCCTCAGCGGCAGCCTGCCGTCCGACCTCGGCGCCTTGCAGCAGCTCGAGTACCTCGGTCTGAGCGGCAACGTACTGAGCGGAACGATCCCGGCTTCCATCGGCCAACTCGAAAACCTCCAGCAGTGCTCGCTGGGGGGAAACCGCCTGAGCGGCTCGATTCCTCCCGAGATCGGGAACGCATCGGCTTTGGTCACCCTGTCGTTGAACGACAACGACCTCGGCGGCGCCCTGCCCGGTACGATCACGAAGCTGCAGAACCTCCGCCGTCTCTCCCTGAGGAAGAACGGCCTGAGCGGAAAGCTGCCGTCGGATCTGGGAAAGCTGACGTCCCTGAGTTTCCTCGACCTGGCGGCCAATCATTTCTCGGGTTCCATTCCGGCGTCGATCGAATCGCTCGACCGACTGGAGTTCCTGGACCTCAGCCAAAACGCCGACACGAGCGGCGCCGGCTTCAGCGGCAACCTGCCGACCGCTCTCTGGAATCTTTCCCGTCTGCGATACGTCGATCTCTCGAAAAACCGTCTCGCGGGAAGCATTGCGCCGGCGGTGGGTGCTCTCGCCAATCTCGAGCAACTCGATGTTTCCCGCAATCTCCTCTCCGGTGCAGTCCCGCCGGAGCTTGCGGCACTGCCACAGCTTCGGGGCCTGGGGCTCGAGGGCAACCAGTTCACGGGAGATCTGCCCGGGGGCCTGGCCGGTGTCCTGAAAGGCACGGTGGTCGACCTGGTGGGCAACCGTTTCGAAGGGCCGGTGCCCGCCGACCTCCTGGAAAAGGCGAATCTGAAGGCGCTGGTCCTGGACGGCAACCAGTTCGACTCGCTGCCCGCCGAACTGCCCGCCGCCGACAGTCTGGAGATTCTGAGCCTGGGTCACAACCGGATCGGACCGGACGTCGCCTCCGGCCTCTTCGGGCGGCTTCCCAAACTGCGGATCCTCAATCTCGAATCGAATCGCCTCACCGGTTTTCCGGACCTGGCGCCGAATGTCCTGCTCGAGGTCCTTTCCGTCGCCGACAACCTCATCGACCAGGCCTTTCCCCAGGAATTGACGGGGCTCACCCGGTTGCGCATCCTCTCGATTCGGGGCAACCGGATTCGCGGACCCATCCCGCCCGGCATTCTGAATCTCCAACAGCTGCAGGACGGGTCATCGGACTTCCGGCGGAATCTCATCCAGACGAGCGATCCCGCCGTGGACCGGTTCGTCACCAGCAAGCAATCCGGCGGCGCCTGGAAGCTGGAGTGGGTCTTCCCCTACTACTCGGAGAACACCGGCTCTCCCTGGAAGTTCACGAGTTTCGGCTTTACGAACACGTCGACGGAATCCGCCCTGCTCGTCGAGCAGTTCGATCCGGCGGGCGTATTGATGCATGAGTCCGAGAAAGTTCTCGGTGCGGGCGCCCAGTCGGCGCAGCTGGGGCGAGAGTTCTGGCAATGCGGCTCCGGCAGCACCGGGCCCGACTGCATCCCGCCGGGTGCGGCGGCCCAACAGCTCGACGGATGGGTCCGGGTGACCCTGGGCTCGCCCGACGTTCGCGGCTTCTTCCTCTTCTCGAACGGCTCCTCGATGATGGACGCAGGCCTGCCGACGCTCCAACCGGCGCAGCACCTCGTCTTCACGACGATTCCTGCGATGCTCGAAGGCCAAGCCGTGGAGACGAGAATTCACCTGGTCAACCCGAACGGGGATCCGGTCGGACTCGACCTTCAGCTGCATGACGAGACCGGGACTCTCATCGCGGAAACCCGGCAGGACCTGAACGCCCTCAGCTCCCTGCGCGGGTCGATCGGGGAACTGCTCGGTTCGAACCCCCAGGGAGGCGCCTACCTCGTCGTCGACGTGACGGGCGGCCCGGGAATCGCCGGGTTCGAGACGATGAGCGTCGATCCGCCGGGAACGCTTCTCGGCCTCAGCCCCTGGACCGACCTGACGGCCACGCATCTCTATTCGGCCCAGGTCGCCTACATCCCGAAGGTCCTCACGACCAGCCTGCATCTGGTCAACCGGGCCGAAACGAAGGCCGGGGTCGAGCTGACTCTCTACGACGGGACGGGTCACGCGACCGGCTCTTCACAGCTGAACCTGGAACCGGGCGCATCCTGGAGTGCGGATCTGCAGGACGTCTTCGCTCTGGCGTCGACGACGGTCGGCTCGCTCGCGGTCGAATGCGACACGCCGGGCGTCATCGGAGACATTCTTTTTGTGAATGCGAACCTGGTCTACGGGGCCGCCGTGCAGCTCGACACGTCCCCGGCCACCCGGGCCGTCTTCAGCCAGGTGGCCAACATCGGCCGGTTCTTCACCGGTCTGGCGCTTTTCAATCCCGGCCAGGCCGCCACGAATCTGACCCTGCAGGTTTTCACGAGCGCCGGGGTCCTGGCCGGCCGGAAGGATCTGAGCCTGGACCCTTTCGCGCGAGTTTCCGCCAACCTCTCGGAGCTAGTCACGGAGTCGGCCCAACAGACCGGAGGCTACATCCAACTCGACTCGGACCACCCGATCGTCGCGCAAGAGATTTTCACGCAAGCCGACACGATGTACGTGGCAGTGCCGCCGTCGAAGTAATCCAGGCAGCCCTGCCTGCTGTGTCGGCCAGGCAGCTTGCCTGGCCGGGTAGGACATCTGCCCCGAATGAACGTAAAACGTGAACCCGTTTGACGCCTGTTATCATAACTCGCTAGACTGATAACATGATTCGCACCCAAATCTCCGTCGATGCCGAGACCTACGAAAAGGCCAAAGCCGTGGCTCGGCGCAAGGGTATCTCCCTCGCCGAGCTGGTCCGCCGGGGTCTGGCCGAAGAGCTCTCCAAAGAGCAGACGGATCAACCCTGGATGGCCTATTCCGGGACACTCGAGGGAGAAGCCGCCGACAGCGAATCGGTGGACGAGGTCGTTTACGGTCGTGTCGAACCGTGAAGAAGAAGGTCTTTCTGGACACGGGAATTTTCGTCGCTTTCCTGAACCGTCGGGACCGATGGCACTCGCAGGCGGTGAGTCTGTTCAACGAGGAATCCCCTCCCGACTGGTCGACCTCCTGGCTGGTCGTCTCGGAGACCTATTCCTGGTTTCTTCACAAGATGGGAGAAGAGCCGGCACGGATCTTTCGGGATTTTCTGGCGAGTCTCCGGGGTCTGACGGTGTTCGATGCGACGGGTGAGCATCACCGCGGCGTGCTCGAGACGCTCGACCGCTTCAGGGGGTCGAAGCTGACCTACGTCGACGCCTCCAGCCTGACCCTGATGGAACGGCACAAGATCCCCCGCGTCTGGAGTACGGATCGACACCTCAGCCTCTCAGGAGCCGAAGTCTTACCGAGGTAAGGCGGCGCGACGTTCAACGTCGTTTCAAGGTTCCCGGGGAAACGGGAGCCCGCGAACATTTTCGATTTTCGATTTTCGATTTTCGATTTGGGGAGGGCGCCGGGAAACGGGAGGTGAGTAGGACAACCGTCCCCGGTTGTCCCACTGCCCCGAATGAACGGTTCACGGTTCCAAGTTCCAAGTTCAACGTGCGAGGTCCCAATCCGTACGCGAACGCTACCCCCGCCCCTCCCCGGCCGAGGCGACGCCACAGATGACCTCCAGCGGCCGGGGCGGCGAAACCGGGACATCCGGAGCCCCGCCTGACGGGACTCGATGTACATTGCCCAGGATGAGCGGAAAAGTGGGGAAGCGGGGGCATCCGGAGCCCCGCCTTGCGGGGCGGCATGTACGTAGCCCAGGGTGAGCCGAAGGCGAAACCCTGGGTTGGTCGGGTACGGAAGAACCCGAGTCCTGCCCGGCAGGACGACATGGGGTCCGCCGGGGGGTGCAAATTCCAAGGCGGGAGGTCGGCGATCCGATGCCTCCCATGCCGTCCCGCAAAGCGGGACTCCGAAAAACGATGAAAACCGACGACACCCAGGATTCCGCCTGCCGGCTCCATCCTGGGCTACATACATATCGTCCCGCAAGGCGGGACTCAAACCCCATTCGGGATTCGGAATTCGGGATTCGGAATTCCCTTCCCCAAATCGAAAATCGGCAATCGGCAATCGAAAATCCTTCTGAATTCTGAATTCTGAATTCTGAATTCCTTCTCCCCCATCTCCCAATCAACCGACGAACCCATGACCGCTAGACCCCTTCGCCGCCGTCTTCTGCCTTCCGTCTTCTGCCTTCTGTCTTCTCTTCCAACGCTCGCGGCAGCATCGCCCAGACTCGCCTGGGACCCGAGCCCTTCCCTCTGGCTGAAGGGCTACAACGTCTATCGGGCCGCGGGGGAGAACGGCACGCTCGAGGGTCCCATCAACGCCACCATCGTCGGCGACACCTGGTACGTCGACGACGCCGCGGCCCTCGATCCCGGGGGCACCTACTGCTACGCCGTCACGGCGGTCAACGCCGACGACCTGGAGAGCGAGAAGTCGGAGGAGATCTGCATCGACCTCTTCCGCGTCGACGCGGGCCAACCGCGGACCGCGACCGCCGGCGACCTGGTCGTCCTGGCCGCCGACACGGGCGTGACCGACGGCGTCACCTACCGCTGGACCCAGCAGTCCGGACCCGCCGTCACGCCGTCGGCCTGGACCCACCAGGAGCTGGCTTTTCCGGCTCCCGAAGTGACCGCACCGACGACACTGCAATTTCAAGTCAACACAACCTATGGCCCGAAGCAGGCCGAAGCGACCGTACAAGTCACCGTCAACCCATGAACAAGATTGAAGATACGTCTCCGCCATGACTCGTCCGCACCATCCGTGTAAACTTCTGAAAACCCGTGGCCCTCGGGGCTAATGAAAGCCCACCCGCCCGCCGTTTATAATGGTGCCCTGTAACCGACGGGGCGAAGCTGCATCCGGAACGTTCCGGGTAGGACAAGCGTCCCCGCTTGTCCCACCACTCCGAACGAACGGTTCACGGTTCAAAGTTCCAAGTTCCGAATAGCGTCCCCGATCCCCGGGAATCGGCCCCTCGGCAACCCCCATCCCGTCCCGCAAAGCGGGACTCCGAAAAACGATGAAAACCGACGACACCCAGGATTCCGCCTGCCGGCTCCATCCTGGGCTACATACATATCGTCCCGCAAAGCGGGACTGGAACATGGAACGTGAAACGTTCCCCAAATCGAAAATCCTTCTGAATTCTGAATTCTGAATTCTGGATTCTGGATTCTGAATTCCTTCCCCCGAAATCGAAAATCGGCAATGCCCCATAATTGACCCATGAGCATCGAAGAACTCGAAGCCGAGGTGTTGAAATTGGGTCCGGAAGGGCGCGCGCGCCTGGCCGAGCTCCTTTTGGAGAGCCTCGAGAACCTGACGGACGCAGAGAACGCTCGGATCTGGACACAGGAAGCTGAACGTCGGGCAGCAGATTGGGAGAAATCAGGTGATCCCGGACGCGACGGCGCCGACGTGTTTCGGGATGCCCGTTCCCGCCTGTCCAAATGACGCTGCGATTTCATCGGTTGGCCGAGCAGGAGCTGACGAGTGCGGCCATCTATTATGAGAGGCAGGGCAGGCAACTGGGTGTCGCATTCCTGGCAGAAGTGGAGCGGTGCTCGGAAGCGATACTCGCACATCCTGAGGCCGGTCTGTCGCTTTCGGAAGGCATTCGCCGACGATTGGAACGCCCGTCGACGCGCGGCCGCGACGAAGTACGGCAGACTGCTCGAGGAATCCAGAATCCAGAATCCAGAATCCAGAAGCAACCAATCCATTCTGAATTCTGAATTCGGAATTCTGAATTCCAGCGCGATCGTTCCCCACGAACCTGACAACTGCCGCGCCATCTACCATCTCTACGTAATCCGACACCCCGATCGCGACGCCGTGATGCAGCACCTGAAAGACCGGCAGATCTACACGGCCCTGCATTACCCGGTCCCGATCCACCTCCAGAAGGCTTATGCCCATCTGGGCTACCGGGAGGGGGACTTCCCGACGACGGAAAAGATCCGCAAGGAGATCATCAGCCTGCCCATGTTCCCGAATCTGACGGAGACTCAGATCGAACGGGTAGCGGAAGGCATTCAGGAATTCACAACGACGGTGTCGAGCACTTGATTGGCGGCCGGGGGGGAGAAGAAGGAATTCAGAATTCAGAATTCAGAATGGGTCCGGGTAGAACAACCATCCCTGGTTGTCCAGCCACTCCGAATGAACGGTCCCAAGTTCCGAGTTCCGAGTTCCGAGTTCGTAGGACAACCATCCCTGGTTGTCCAGCCACTCCGAATGAACGGTCCCAAGTTCCAAGTTCCGAGTTCCGAGTTCGTAGGACAACCATCCCTGGTTGTCCAGTCACTCCGAATGAGCAGTCTGGAGTCGCCGGCGCGCATCGCCAGGGCACATCACCAGTGCGCAACGGCCGTACGCAACGACGATGCGCATCGACAGTGTGCAGCGCCAGTGCGCGAACGGCCAGTGAGCGACCCCGTGCACAGTCACCGACTCCCAAAGGGGGCGGCTGGTGATTGTCGAGTGAATCGCCTCTCCCCGACCGAGGCATCGCCACAGATGATCTCTCGCGGCCGGGACACCGAAGGCCGGGGTAGGCGCAGCCCTGTCCTTGACTGGACGCCCGCTGCCAAGACCGTGAACCGGGGCCTCCTGAGCGCCGAAGGCCGGGGTCTCCGGAGCCCCGTCTTGCGGGGCGGCATGTACGTAGCCCAGGGTGAGCCGAAGGCGAAACCCTGGGTTGGTGGAGTACGGACGAAGCCGAGTCCTGCCCGGCAGGACGACATGGGGTCCCCGATCGAGGCATCACGGCACCTGATCTTCCTCGGCACCAACCACAAAGATGCCCTGAAACCTGGAACGTGAAACGTGAAACGTTCCCCCGAAATCGAAAATCGAGAGAATCCCATGGTCGAACCAAGTGGAAAACTGACGAGAATTACTTTCGACCCCGCCGTAATGGGGGGCAAGCCCTGTCTCCGGGGCTTACGCGTGACGGTCGGGACCATCGTCGGTCTCATCGCCGCCGGTCATTCGAGGGATGAGATCCTCGAAATGTATCCTTACCTGGAACCGGAGGATATTGGAGAGGCACTATCCTACGCGGCATGGCGTTCAGAGGAAGCGGAAGCTCCCCTCGAACAGCCATGAAGGTCTTGATCGACATGAACCTCTCGCCCGACTGGGTTCGAGTGCTTCGGGAGGGGGGGCATGAAGTTGTTCACTGGTCGGAAATTGGCGCACCGAGGGCGACGGACAAGGAGATTTTCGAATGGGCGGCAAGAAACGGCTACATCGTCTTCACCCACGATCTGGATTTCGGAGCCATTCTTGCCGCGACCGGGGCGCACGGGCCGAGCGTGATTCAGTTTAGGGTGCAGGACGTTTCGCCCACGAAACTGAAAGACACGGCCATGAAGATTCTTCGACGTTTCGAGGGTGACCTCAAAAGAGGATCGCTGATCGTGGTCGACGAAACGAAATCCCGTATCCGTGTTCTACCGCTAATGAGGCGCCCCTGAGCCTTCCGGCTCCGAGCAAATCGAAAATCGGCAATCGGCAATCGAAAATCTCAAATGTTCCGTATACTGAACGCATCGTGCTGACTCAATACATCCATACGGCAATGCACCACGCGACCTATGCGCTCCTGGAGGACGGGACTTTCTACGCCGAGATCCCCGGTCTCCCCGGTGTCTATGCCAACGCGAAGAACCTGGAAGACTGCCGCGAGCAGCTCCAGGAGGTGCTGGAAGACTGGATTGTCCTGGGTCTCCGCCTCGGCCACGCTCTGCCGGAGGTGGAAGGCATCCGGACTCCGGCCCCCGTCCAAATCGCAAATCGCAAATCGCAAATCGGAAATTCCCGATGACCCGGTACGAATACACGGTCCTGTTCGAACCGGACGAACACGGTTTCTCCGTCATCGTGCCGGCGATCCCGGAAATCTGCACATTCGGAGAGACATTGGACGAAGCGAGGGAGATGGCTTCCGAGGCGATACGATGCTACCTGGAAAGCGCCCTTGAGCACGGGGAGCCGATCCCGGAGGATCGTCAACCAAAGGCCGAGAGGCTGGCAGTGGCAGTGTAGTGCGAACTTGCGGATGTCTCCCAAGCTTCCAGTCGTCAAGGCGAGAGAATGTCTCAAGGCTCTCGAGAGAGCCGGCTTCTATATCGACCACCAAGTGGGGAGCCATGCACGACTCTTCCATCGGACTGATCCGGAACGCAAAGTGACGCTGCCGATTCATAACAAAGATCTGCCTCCCGGGACACTAAAGAGCATCCTCAAACAGGCCGGAATGTCGGCGGAGGAATTCCTGAGATTACTCGATTGAACCATTTCCGATTCGCCCGATTCGGGATTCGGAATTCCTTTCCCCAAATCGAAAATCGGCAATCGGCAATCGAAAATCCTTCTGGATTCTGAATTCTGAATTCCTTTCCCCAAACATGCCTCGCACCGCTGAAAGAGCCATCCCCGTCGAATCGACGCCCCGTGTCGAACGAATCGACCCGCTGACCGACCCCCGCTGGGACCCGTTCGTCGAGCGGCACCCCCTCGGCTGGCTCTCCCACACCTCGGCCTGGGCCCGGGTCCTGACGGAGTCGTTCAGGCACCTGACGCCCCACTATTTGTCGCTGGTCGAACGCGACGAAATCCGGGCGGCCCTCTGTCTGTTCCGCGTCAAAAGCTGGCTCCTGGGAAACCGTCTGGTGAGCCTGCCCTTCACAACGCTGTGCGACCCGCTCGTGCGGAACGCGAGTGAACTGGATGACCTGCTGAAAGCCGCAAAAGCCCTTCATGCCGCAAGTGACTCGAAGTTCATCGAGGTCAGGACAGTCCAGGCAGGCAGGTTCTTCGGGGACAACGGCTTCACAATGGACCGGTATTTCAAGTACCATCAGCTCGATCTTTCGGATTCCCTCGCGGACGTCAAACGGCGATTCCATCGCCGATCGATCCGGCCTTGCATCCATCGCGCCGAGCGGTCCCGACTCGTCTGCCGAAGGGCCGCAAGCGAAAAGGATGTCAAGCTGTTCTATGAGAGCTACCTCCGGACCCGTAAGCGGCTCTCACTGCCCCCGCTGCCGAGGGACTTCTTTCTCAACATGCTTCGGCATCTCCATCCCCGGAACCTAGACCTCATCGTCGCCCAAGACGGTGATCGGGTGGCGGGCGCCATCGTACTCCTCAAGTTCGGTTCGAGGGTCTCGGCGGAGGCGAGCGGCTGGGATCGCAGATACGAAGACGAGCGAGCGAATCATCTGCTGCTCTGGCAGGGCATCCGGCTTGCCCATGAAGAGGGATATCGATACTTCGACTTCGGCCGGACCGCCGCGGACAACGAGCCGCTCATGATCTTCAAGGCACGCTGGGGCACCCAGGTCCGAGACATGGCCTTCGGCTTCTATCCGTCGTCGCCCGGAATCGCCGATCACTCCGAAGGACCGGTGATCAGAGCGGTCCAGCTGGCCTGTCACCTGACGCCGCTACCGATCTTCCCGCTCCTCGGCCGATTCTGCTACCGCCACACGAGCTAGTGAAACATTTGCGATTTCCGATTCGAGCGCGACGGAGGCGCCAAAGAAATCCAGGCAGCCCTGCCTGCTGTGTCGCACGGGCTGCCGGCCCGCCCCGCGGACGGCGGCTCGATCCATTCTGAATTCTGGATTCTGGATTCTGAATTCCTTTCCCCCGTTTCCCAAAAATCGTAAATCCCAAATCGTAAATCTCAAATTCCCCAAATTCCCCCATGGCCTTCTCCAACCACCTCCGCCACTTCCTGAGAACCAAGGGGTTCTTCCACGCCCTGGAGCGGACGGGAGAAGTCCTGTGGCGCTTCCGGGACGGCCGGACGAAATTCGAGCAGCGGATGGACGAGTTCGAGCGGGTTTTCCAGCGCCATGGAGTCTCGGTCACGTTCTGCGTGACGACGTCACTCCTCAGTCGCCACAAGGACCTGATCCGCCGGCTCGAGCAATCAGGTCACGAGATCGCCGCCCACGGTCACATCCACACCCGGATGGACCAGTACGATTACGACGGCCAGCTCCGGCTGATCGAGAAGAGCTGGTGCGAGCTTCAGAAGGCGGGATTCCAGGTCACCGGCTTTCGCTGCCCCTATCTCAACTTCGACGCCCAGACGATTCGCATCCTTCAGGAAAGTCCGTACATGTGGACGAGCGGCGAGATGATCTGGTGGCAGGACGGTCAGCCGGTGCGAGAGGGCACGAAGCGGCTTGAAGGTCTCTATCACTTCATCGAAAACGGCGGCGTCTCGGGCCTGCCGCACTGCGACGGCCGGCTGATCCACATTCCCATCACGAGTCCCGACGACGAGCTGCTCTTCGAGCGGGAGCGAGTCAGAGATGCGGAGCACCTGGGAGAAGTTTGGCTGAACCTGTTCGAACGGCATCATCAGCTGGGAGGACTCCATCACCAGTTCTTCCACCCCGAACGCTTCGACCTCATCGAGCCGGCCCTCGAACGACTGCTCACGAGAGTCAACGAACTCGGTTCCCAGGTCTGGAAGCCCACGCTGGGAGAACTAGCCGAATGGTGGCGGAGCAGAATTCCGAATTCCGAATTCCGAATCCCGAATAGCGTAAGACATGCTTCCAGCTTGTCCTGCAACTCGAAGCCACTCACCACGCAAGCTACCTCAGGCCAAGGACCAACGGGAGCCGGGAGCAAGCGTCCACGGTTCAAGGCTCAAGGTTCAAAGTTCAACGCTCACACTGCTGATGACGAACCGGGCAGTGACGCCGGAACCTCGAAACCCGAAACTCGAAACCCGGAACCCGAAACCATAGAGTGGCCCAACGGAGCGAAGTCCTGTTTTGTCCTCTCCTCCGACATTTGCGCCATCGACCTCCGCGACTTCATACAACGGACGATGGAGTTCTGAAGAAGAATTGAGAATACAGAAGCGAGAAGTGAGAATGTAGCAGTTAGGAGCCCCTTCTCAATTCTCGCTTCTAGATTCTCACTTCTAGATTCTCAATACTGACTCCTAGCTCCTCCTAGCTCCTCCTAGCTCCTAAAGAAAAGAATGATCGGCATCCACGCACCTGAAGCACGGCAATTCTGGGTGGAAGAGTTCTTCCAGCTCTTCAAGACTCCGTGGGAGTTCGCTCGTGCGGGCGAAACCTACCTTGTCGAAATCTGCTTCGAAACCGTGCCGGACGAACGTTCCGACCGGCAGCCGATGCTGACGTTGGTCTTCAGCGCCCACAGGCTTTCGATCGACGAGACCCTCGGCGCCGAGTTCCACGACACTGCCGAAGCAGGAGATGTGAGCTGGGCGGAGGATCGGATACCCATCTACAGAGGAATGTCGACCTTCGCGGGATCCAACACGCTGGAAGCTCTCGAGGGCCCGGACGGATATCCTGCGGGCTTCGTCACCCGGGCTGATGCAGGCCGACTCATCGTCCGGCTGGGGTTCGATCCTCTCGAGGAGATGGAATTCTTGTTCACTCAGGGCCAGCCCGAAGAAAATGCCCCCCGGCCGACTCTGGAGCTGCACTTCGACCTCATTCGGACCCTGATCGTGGATGCCGGACTGGAACATACCGAGATTCCGCCGTCGCCCGCCGGGTTCGACCACACTTGCTGTCTGACCCACGACGTCGATTTCCTGGGTCTCCGACGACACGGTCTGGACCGGACCGCCGTCGGATTCCTCAGTCGCGCGACGGCGGGATCCATCTTCGACGCGTTTTCCGGGAAGCGGACCTGGGGAGAGGTTGGCTCGAACTGGATCGCCGCCTTGAAGCTGCCGCTGGTTTGGGGGGGCATCGCCTCCGATCCGTGGAGACCCTTCGCTCAGTACCGACGTGCGGATGGAGACCTTCCGTCGACTTTCTTCGTCCTCCCATTCAAGAAACGACCGGGCCGGCCTTTCAATGGCAGACAGGCCCGCAACCGGGCCGTCGCCTACGACGTCGACGACATTCCGACGAGCGGCGACGACGCCCCAGGTGAGCATGTGGAGCTCGCTCTGCACGGTATTGATGCCTGGCACGACGTCGAGTCTGCAACGCAGGAGCGAAACCGAATGAAGAGCCTGGCCCCGAATGGCGACCCGGGTATCCGCATGCACTGGCTCTATTTCGATGAGGACAGTCCGGCGCGTCTCGACGAAGCGGGGTTCGACTACGACTCGACTTTCGGCTACAACAGCGCGGTCGGCTTTCGCGCCGGAACGGGACAGCCCTTTCGCCTGCCGGAAACCGAGCGCCTCCTGGAAATTCCGCTGGTCGTCCAGGACACCGCGATGTTCTATCGGAACCGAATGGGACTGACGCCGAAACAGGCGACCGCCGCGATGGATGAGCTCATCGGGACGCATCGACGCTTCGGGGGGGTCTTGACCGTGAACTGGCACGAACGGAGCCTCGCTCCGGAGCGTCTCTGGAACAGGCCGTACCGACATCTGCTGGATGAGCTGCAGCGAGAAAAGGTCTGGTTTGCTCGAATGCGAGACGTCGCTCAGTGGTACCGCCGGCGACGCTCGCTCCGTTTCGAGGGTTCGGAACAGGAAAAGGTCCGGACGACGCGACCCTGTCCGACAGGCCCCGAAGCGGTGCTCCGGCGCTGGCCGTCGGCACCCGCGCGACCGCTCCTCCGCTCCGGCCCGGCCTCGCTGCGTGGAGGATTTGAAGAACGGGTGATCGGGCCGGACGAGACGCCGGGAATGTCTACCGCCCAAAAACTGAACGCCGCGGAATCCCGGAGGGATATTCCGAGCGTAGCCCAGGACTTCAGTCCTGGGTAAGCTTTTCAGTAGCGACAGCGGCGATTCTTGACACAGCCCCACGAAAGCGGCTTCGCCGCAATCTGATGAACACCCATGGGTAGCGCTGCGCAGGGTAAACGTGCGGTTTGCATGATCGCCTACACCGACTACCGGTTCGACGCGCGCGTGCGGCGGGAGGCCGAGACACTGGCCGGGGCGGGGTTTCAGGTCGATTTCATCACGCCGAGGGTCGAAGGTACTCCGAAGAAGTTCACGCTGGAGGGTGTCCAGATCCACACGGTTCCAGTGCGGAAGTATCAGGGGAAGAGCACATCCCGGTACATGGCGTCCTACTTTCAGTTTCTGCTTTTCGCGGGGTACAAGTGCGCGCAACTGGCGATTTCCCGCGGCTTTCAAGTCGTCCATGTCCACAATTTGCCTGATTTTCTCGTCTTTGCAGCGCTCGTGCCGAGGCTCGCGGGAAAGCGGCTCATTCTGGACGTACACGATTCTGTGCCCGAGACCTTCATCAGCAAGTTTCCCGACCGCCGGCCCCTCCTGTTCAAAGCTCTCTGCTTGGAGGAGCGGGTCAGCGCCGCACTCGCCCATCGGGTGGTCTGCGTCAACGCCCCGCAGCGAGACGCTCTCGTCGGGCGCGGACTGCGGAAAGAAAAGACCTTCATATCGATGAATGTTCCGGATCACCGGATCTTCAAGCCCTGTCTACCGAGCCATGAAGGCACCAATGGGAGCGGGGTTTTCCGGCTCGTTTACCACGGCACGATGGCCCGACGCCTCGGTGTCGATCTGATCATCCAGGCTGTGGCAAAACTTCGTCCCCGGATTCCGGAGCTCGAGTTGAACCTGTGGGGACCGGGAGACGATGTCGCGGAGTTCCAGCAGTTGGCCGAGCGCCTCAACCTGAACGGGATCGCGAACTTCGCACCGCAGGGTTTTGCTCTGGCGGAGTTGCCTCCCCGACTCGCAGCGATGGACGTCGGAGTGGTGGGCAATCGAAGGAACGCGGCGACCGAGCTGATGCTTCCGGTCAAACTGATGGAGTACGTAGCACTCGGCATTCCGGTCGTCGCGCCCCGGCTACGGACGATCGAGCATTATTTCGACGATCAGATGGTCAGCTACTTCGAACCGGAGAACGTAGAGTCGCTGGCCGAGGCCATTCATTCACTTTACGAGGATGCCGAGAAACGCAGGTGCCAGGCACTCAGAGCCAAGGGATTCCTGGCCATCCACGGCTGGGAAAAGCAAGGCCCCGAATTCGTCAAGTTCTATCGAGAGTTGTTGTAGGCGTCCCACTGCCGGAGCCCCGCCTTGCGGGGCGGGATGTAGATAGCCCAGGATGAGCCGAAGGCGAAATCCTGGGTTGGCCGGTTGCAGGATGACCCGAGTCCCGCTCGGCGGGACGAAATGGGAGCCCGAACAAAATCACATTCGGGATGGACATTGACATGTGGGACTCGGGGGCGGCGATGCCGTCCCGCCAGGCGGGACTCCAGAGATGACGGGTTGGACGGTCTACCCAGGACCGCGCCTTACGGCTCGTCCTGGGCTACGTACATGCCGTCCCGCGGGGCGGGACTGAGAAAAGCACAGGACAGGCGAGCAGCTCACAACTTCGGCTTTGGTCCATCCTTCCGGCTTGGGCGGTGGGCGGACCGGGTATCTTGGAGAACGAGTTCACGATCAACCCAGAGGAACCCCAATGAGCAAGATCAACTTCGCCCTGGTCGGATGCGGACAAATCGCCAAAAAGCACGCCCACGCCGTGCACAACTACCTGGAAAAGGCCAAACTGGCGGCGTTCGTCGACACGGAAAAGGACCGGGCCGAGAAGTTTGGCGAGCAATACGCGGCCCCGGCCTTCGCGAGCGTCCACGACATGATGGATGCTCTCGGCGACAAGATCGAAGTGATCAGTGTCCTGACCCCCAGCGGCGCCCACTGCCCCTGCGTCCTCGAACTGGCACCCTACGGAAAGCCCCTGATCGTGGAAAAACCGCTGGCCCTCAGGCTGGAGGACGCCGATCGCATGATCGAGGCCTGCGACAAGGCGGGCGCTCGTCTCTTCGTCGTCCACCAGAACCGCTACAACACGCCCATCGTGAAAGCTCGCGAGGCCCTCGAGCAGGGCCGCTTCGGAAAGCTTGTCCTCGGGACGGTGCGACTCCGATGGAAACGGGATCAGAAATACTACGACTCGGAGTCCTGGCGGGGGACGTGGGCGCACGACGGAGGCGTCTTCATGAACCAAGCCGCCCACCACATCGACATGCTGACCTGGTTCATGGGCAACGTGGAGTCGGTACGCAGCATGGCGGCCACCCGCCTGGTCGACATCGAAGCCGAGGACACGGGCGTCGCCGTGATGAACTTCAGCAACGGCGCCCTCGGTCTGCTGGAGGCCACGACGGCGACGCGGCCCAAAGACCTCGAAGGATCGATCAGCATTCTGGGAGAAAAGGGAACGGTCGTCATAGGAGGCTTCTTCATGAACGAGCTCGTCACCTGGAATTTCGCAGACGAACAGCCGGGCGACGCGGAGGTCTTCGACAAATTCGGCAGGAACCCGTCGGGCTTCGCCTACAATCTGGGCGAATATCTGAAGGGCGTGGTCGAAGCACTGGAGACTCAAAAGGCTGCGCTGGTGGACGGTCTGGAAGGCCGCCGCTCCCTCGAGCTGATCACGGCCCTCTACGAGTCGATCGAAACGCAAGGCGACGTTCAGCTGCGATTTCGTCCGAAACGTTGCCGGCTGGGAATTGAGAATTGAGAATCGAGGAGCTAGGAGCTAGGAGTGAGGAGCGTGGGTAGGATAAGCTTCCAGCTTGTCTCGCGACAACGGCCGAGACATCCCGAGCGTTCTCCAAACTGGTCTCCGAAACCCAAGCAGAACGGGAAA
The DNA here is from genome assembly GCA_963823995.1 of uncultured Acidobacteriota bacterium. GTDB lineage: Bacteria > Acidobacteriota > UBA6911 > RPQK01 > JAPXNP01 > JARRKC01. The sequence goes on along the minus strand of CAWGNQ010000004.1, from coordinate 210,052 downwards.
ACTGGACGACCGAAGCCCGCTCCTCACTTCTCACTTCTAAATTCTAGCTCCTAGCTCCTAACTCCTAGCTCCTAGCTCCCAAGTTCCAAATCTCTGAGGAAGAAACAGAAATGAACGACTGCAGGATCTACGAAAAGGTCGAGTTGGGCGAACACACGGTGGTGGAGGATTTTTGCATCATTGGCGCGCCGCCTCGGGGAAAGAAGCCCGGCGAGCTACCGACGTTGATCGGCGCGGGGGCGACCATCCGGTCGCATACGGTCATCTACGCGGGCAATATCATCGGCGAAGGATTCCAAACCGGGAATAAAGTGAACATCCGGGAGTCGAACCACATCGGCCACAACGTGAGTGTGGGAACGCTCTCGGTGATCGAGCACCACGTCGAGATCGGCAACAACGTTCGGATCCACACCCAGGCTTTCATCCCCGAATACTCGGTCCTGGAAGAAGGCTGCTGGATCGGACCCAACGTAGTACTGACCAACGCCAAGTACCCGCTCTCACCGGGAGTCAAGGACAGCCTGGCCGGTCCGGTCATCAAGAAGGGCGCCAAGATCGGCGCCAACGCCACCCTCCTCCCGGGCATCGTCATCGGCGAAAACGCCTTGGTCGGCGCCGGTTCGGTAGTCGTCAAAGACGTCCCGGACGGCGCCGTAGTAGCCGGAAATCCGGCGCGCATCATCCGCTCTGTCGCTGAATTGCCATACGGAGCTGTAGCGAAGTAGATGGAATCTAGAATTTAGAATCTAGAAGCGAGAATTGAGAAGCGGCTGCCGGACCGTTTAGGATCGTCGTTTGGATTTCATGGCGCGGACGATGCTGCCGCGGTAGGAAGTGAGAAGGCGACCTACCTCCTCCTGTTGTTTCAAGGCCGGGTCGACATCCCCATATTTGAGATCTCCAGCCAGGATGAGCCAGTTACGGACTTCGTCGCAGGATCCCTCTGCGATATTCAGAAAGCGGGCCTTCTCGGGCGAGGAGCGCCGACGGAAACCTTCCGAGACGTTGGTCGGGATCGAACTGACGGCGTCGCGCAGTTGCGCGGTCATACCGTATTTCTCCTGTGCCGGGAACCCAGCCGTCAGCCTGTATACCATCAGCACGAGTTCCCGCGCCTTCTGCCAAACCACCAAGTCTTCAAACCTTCGAGCCGGTGGGCGCGATTTGTCTCCCATACTCTCTAATAACGATCGAACTCACTCAACCTACGAAACTCCCCACCCCTCGCTCCTAAATTCTCGCTTCTAAATTCTAAATTCTAGATTCTAGATTCTAGATTCTGCCCAGGAAGAAGCACGAAAGGACCAACAAAATGCCAGTAACCGCAATGACCGTCCCCTTCGTCGACCTGAAAGCCCAATACGCCTCGATCAAAGATGAAATCGACGCGGCCATCGCGGCCGTCATCGGCAAGACCGCCTTCATCGGCGGCCCCTTCGCCAAGGAATTCGAAGCCGCTTTCGCCGAGTACTGCGGCGTGAAGCACTGTGTGGGGGTCGGCAACGGAACCGACGCCCTCTTCGTCGCCCTGAAAACCCTGGGCGTCGGCGCCCGTGACGAAGTGATCACGGCGGCCAACACCTTCATCGCCACCTCGGAAGCCATCACGATGACGGGCGCCCGGGTGGTCTTCGTCGACATCGATCCACGAACCTACAACATCGACGTCACGAAGATCGAGGAGAAGATCACCCCGAAAACGAAGGCGATCGTCCCGGTCCACCTCTACGGCCAGCCCGCCGACCTGGATCCGATCCTGGATATCGCCGGGCGTCATGGCCTCTTCGTCGTCGAGGACTCTGCCCAGGCGCATGGGGCGCAGTACCTGACCGGTCGTAGAAGCGAGAAGCGAGAAGCGAGAAGCGAGAAGGACTCGGCGATTCTCAATTCTCGCTCCTCACTTCTCACTTCTTCTTCCGAGTCCCAAGGTACCTGGAAGAAAATCGGAACCTTCGGCCACATGGCCTGCTTCAGCTTCTATCCGGGAAAGAACCTGGGCGCATACGGCGATGCCGGGGCGATCGTTACCGACAACGAGGAATGGGCCAATCAGGCCCGGAAGATCGCAAACCACGGCCGCGCCAAGAAGTACGACCACGACTTCGAGGGCGTCAACAGCCGCCTGGACGGCCTCCAGGCCGCCATTCTGAACGCCAAACTGAAGCACCTCGACGACTGGTCGAACGCGCGCAGAAGAAACGCCCAACGCTACAACGACCTTCTCAATTCTCACTCCTCACTTCTAAATTCTAAATTCTCGATTCTGACTCCTACTGAGCCCGACTGGTGCAAACCCGTCTACCACCTCTACGTAGTGAGAGTAGAGGACCGCACGAAATTCCAGGAGAGCCTCAAAGAAGCCGGGATCAGCACCGGCATCCACTACCCGATCGCTCTCCCCTACCTGAACGCCTACAAATACCTCGGTCACACGGAAAACGACTTCCCGGAAGCCCTGAAAGCCTCTCAGGAGATCGTTTCTCTCCCCATGTTCCCGGAACTGACGGAGGAACAGATCGGTTACGTCGTCGAGAAGATTGGAGAGCTTCAGAATTGAGAATGCAGAATATAGAAGCGAGAAGTGAGAATCGAGAAGCCAGGATCGGCAACTTCCCGCCTTTTCAATCCGCGCTTCTAAATTCTAAATTCTAGATTCTAGATTCTAAATCCTCTGACCCAAACCACCCCGAAATGCCTGAAACCCCCGCAAGACCTTGGATCATAAAGCCGACCGACCGGGTACTAATCACCGGTGCCAACGGGTTCATCGGCGCCCGCGTCGTCGACTGCCTGCTCGAGTACGGCTTCCGCAACCTCTGCTGCTTCGCGCGGCCGTCGGGACGAATGCAGCGCCTGGAGGCCGTGCTGGCGGAAAGAGGAGCGAAGGACGTCGAGGTGTACCGCGGCAATCTCCTCTCCCGTGAGGACTGCGCGGAGGCCGCCCGAGGCGCCGCGGTCGTTATCCATCTGGCAGCTGGCGTCGACAAGAGCTTTGCCGGAGCCTTCATGAACTCCGTCGTCACGACGCGCAACCTGCTCGACGCCCTGGTCGCAGACGGCAGCTTGAAGCGATTCGTCAACGTGAGCTCCTTCGCCGTCTACTCGAACTTGCAGATGCGGCGGGGTGCGCTTCTCGATGAAACGTGTCCGATCGAGACCCCACCCTTCAACCGCCAGGAAGCCTATGCCTACGGGAAGATCAAGCAGGACGAGCTGCTGATGGATTACGGCCGGAGGCACGGAATACCGTGGGTGATCCTCCGGCCCGGCGCCGTCTTCGGACCCGGCAAGAAAGCGCTGACGGGTCGCGTGGGCATCGACACCTTCGGCATCTACCTGCATCTGGGCGGATCGATCCGCATCCCGCTCAGCTACGTCGACAACTGCGCCGAGGCGATCGTTCGGGCCGGGCTCACTCCCGGCGTGGAGGGAGAGGTCTTCAACGTCGTCGACGACGATCTTCCGCGCAGCAGGACGTTGCTCAAGCAGTACAAGAAGAGGGTGAGGAAATTCCGATCCGTGCGTCTTCCCTATCGGCTGACCTCGCTCCTGTGCAGTCTCTGGGAGAAGTACTCAGAACGATCCGAAGGCCAGCTGCCGGCGGTCTTCAATCGCAGTCGCTGTTCGGCCGAATGGAAGGGCAACCGCTACACCAACGAGAAAATGAAGAAGCTGCTCGGCTGGAAAGCCCGAGTTCCCATGGCGGAAGCACTGGATCGCTATTTCGCTTACCAGCGGGATGACGGAGGATCGCTGTGAGCCTGACCGTCGGGATCATCGGCTGCGGAAAGATCGCCGACCAGCACGCCGCCCAGATCCAGAGGATTCGGGGCGTGGAGCTGGTCGCGACCTGCGATCTCGAACCCCTCATGGCGGCCCAACTCGCCGAGCGCTTACGGGCGCCGGCCTATTTCTCGGACGTCGAGGAATTTCTCTCGGTTCGTCGTCCGGACGTCGTCCACATCACGACGCCCCCCCAGAGCCACTATCCCCTGGGACGCCGCTGCCTGGAGGCGGGCTGCCACGTCTACATCGAAAAGCCCTTCACGGTCTACGCCCACGAGGCGGAAGAGCTGATCGACCTGGCAAGGCAGAAGGGCCTCAAGTTGACGGCCGGCCATAACCTCCAGTTCGCGCTCGAGAGCATCGAGGCCCGGGACCTTGTCCGCTCGGGATTCCTCGGAGGGCCGCCGGTCCATGTCGAGAGCTATTACACGTACAACTTCGGCGACCCCAGCTATGCCAAAGCCTTGCTTGGGGACCGCAACCACTGGGTCCGTCGGCTTCCCGGGAAGCTCCTTCACAACATCATCAGCCACGGCATCGCGCGGATCGCCGAGTTCATGCCGACCGACGATGCCTTGGTCAGAGCGTTCGGCCACACCGGTCCGCTCCTTCAGGAAATCGGTGCCGACGATATCGTCGACGAGCTCCGGGTCCACATCTCCGACGGACGGAACATGACCGGCAACTTCGTCTTTTCGAGCCAGTTCGGGCCGCCCGTCAACGGATGTCGGATCTACGGTCCCGGGAACTCGCTGTGGGTCGACAATCTGCACCGGACGCTGGTTCGAGAAGTGAACCGCGAGTACAAGAGTTTTCTCAACTATTTCGTATCGCCTCTGCAGTCGGCGAGAGAACAGGTCAGGAATTCCCGGCGGAACATCTGGCGCTTCGTCCGTTCGCGCTTCCACGACGATTCGGGTATGAAGGCCCTCATCGAAGCCTTCTACCGGTCGATCACGGAGGACACGCCGCCGCCGATCCCGTACCGTGAAATCCTCCTGACGGCCCGAATCATGGACCAGATCTTCGAACAGCTCGCGGTGGACCGAAGCCAGAAGCCCGGCCCGGCCGGACGGTATGAACGCGTCGCCCAAATACAGAGTTAGCAGGCGGTGGTACAAACGCAGCCCGACCTTGCCGGGCGGTATGACACAACCCCAGCCCGGCCCTGCCGGGCGATATGAAGTAGCCCAGGATGAGGCGAAGCCGAAATCCTGGGTCAGCCGATGATGAGACAACCCGAGTCCCGCCTTGCGGGACGACATGGCGGGCAGAGTTCGACATCCGGGTTTGGATATCAAATGAACGCGAGATGTGGGATTCTCGGGCGGCGGAACCCGTGGAACCTGGGCGACGGCTACGCCCATGCCGTCCCGCGGGGCGGGAATCCGGAGATGTGGGGATGGATCGCACCCAGGATTTCGCCTGGCGGCTCATCCTGGGCTACTCCATATCGCCCCGCCGGGCGGGGCTCCGGACTCCACCGGTCATACCGCCCCACTTGGCGCGGGGCTTCGGACCTTCGCCCCGCCGGGCGGGGCTCGGACCGTCGCCGGGCCGAATGGGACTCGGCACGCCGGCTCCCCGCCGAACGGGGTTGAGAGGCCGTCGCCCGACCGGTCGGCCCTGGATCGAATTTGCCGATTGGGGGCGGCGTCGCAGATGGGTCGAGGGTTGGACGGGGATGGCGAAGCTTGAGCTTGGCTGGGCGAAGGTAACCGAGAAGACAACAATCTCACGACTGCCGCGACAATGGCATGGACCGAGCCCGGCTCTGCCGGGCGTCATGAAGTAGCCCAGGATGAGGCGAAGCCGAAATCCTGGGTCAGCCGATGATGAGACAACCCGAGTCCCGCCTTGCGGGACGACATGGCGGGCAGAGTTCGACATCCGGGTTTGGATATCAAATGAACGCGAGATGTGGGATTCTCGGGCGGCGGAACCCGTGGAACCTGGGCGACGGCCACGCCCATGCCGTCCCGCGGGGCGGGAATCCGGAGATGTGGGGATGGATCGCACCCAGGATTTCGCCTGGCGGCTCATCCTGGGCTACTCCATATCGCCCCGCCGGGCGGGGCTCCGGACTCCACCGGTCATACCGCCCCACTTGGCGCGGGGCTTCGGACCTTCGCCCCGCCGAACGGGGCTCCATTCAACCCGCCCACCAGTCGTCGGGATAGCGCATCTCATGGGCCTCGAATAACTCGCGCAATTCTTCGTCGAACGTTTGTTTCCGATGATGTTCCTCTTGGCGATCGATATACCGGCGTACCCGATCCACCTGCGATCGACTGACAGTGAAGGCACCATATCCCTCCTGCCACGCGAAAGGGCGTAGACCCTTGTCGCGGGACAACCATCGGGATGTGTTGCTCTTCATCAATTGCGCCGCCTTGGCCACCGAAATGTCGGCATGCAGAGAGGCAAGAAAGTGGAGATGGTCGGGAATGCCGCCGGCCGTGATCAGACGGCCCCGGTGTTTTCTCAGAATTCCGGCGGTGTAGCGACGGATCTCCGGGATCAACGATTGCGGAATGAGGCGAAGCCGACCCTCGGTGCCAAAAGCGAAATGGTAGAGCAGGCAAGTATAAGAGTGAGACATTTTCAACCTCCAACTCTTATTAACGTCTGACACGATGTGATCTACGAAACCCGCCGGTTCCGGCCAGACAGATGATCGAACAGGCCTGCCGAAATCTGAGCCCGGCTTTGCCGGGCAGAAGGAAGCAAGCCGGAGGCGACACGAGGCCAGCCCCGCCTTGCGGGGCGTCATGAAGTAGCCCAGGGTGAGCCTTCAGGCGCAACCCTGGGTGGGAATGTGAGGGAAGAACCCGAGTCCCGCCTTGCGGGACGACCTGATACGGCAGTCTTCAAATGCGGGCTCGGAATTCGGATGGATCTGGAAATTGGGAACAGGAACCCTCGACCTTGGCACCTTGGCAACGCCAATGCCGTCCCCGCAGGGCGGGACTCTTCTCATCGAAAATCGGACCGACCCAGGGTTCACGCCTTGGGCTACTCCATCTCGTCCCGCAAGGCGGGACTCGAACCTTGAACCTGGAACGCCGAACCTGGAACCCGACGAACGGATGCGCTACATCCTGATCACCCCCGCCCGGAACGAAGAAGAGCACATCGAGAGGACGATCCGATGCGTCGTTGCCCAGACCCTTCGGCCCCTGCGCTGGATCATCGTCAACGACGGCTCGACGGACGGGACGGCGGACATCATCGACCGGTATGCGAAGGAGCATGAGTGGCTCGAGCGGTCCGACATGCCGGCGCACCGCGACCGAAGCTTTGCCGCGAAGGCGCACTGCTTCAACGCCGCATTCGAGCGGGTGAAGGATCTCGAGTACGACGTGATCGGAAACCTCGACGCGGACCTCTCCTTCGATGAAGACTACCTCGAATTCCTGATGTCGAAGTTCGCAGAGGATCCCACACTCGGTGTCGCGGGTACCCCGTTCGTCGAGGAAGACGGCTACGACTCGGCCCAGGACAGTTTCGAAGGCGCGATCCATGTCGCCGGTGGATGTCAGCTCTTTCGCCGGGAGTGTTTCGAAGAAGTCGGCGGCTACGTCCCCAACAAAGCCGGAGGCGTCGACTGGATCGCCGTGACGACGGCCCGGATGAAAGGCTGGAAGACGCGATCCTTCGACGAGAAGCGATTCGTTCACTATCGATCGCTCGGAACGGCCGAGCGGGGGCAGTTGGCAGCGTTGTTCTCCTATGGAGAGAAGGACTACTATCTCGGAAACCATCCGCTGTGGGAGTTCTTCCGCTTCAGCTACCGAGCTGTCCGGCCTCCCTATCTCTTGGGTTCGGCGGCCCTGGCCGGTGGCTATGCCTGGGCGTTGGTGCGCCGCATCAACCGTCCCGTCTCACCCGAGCTGATGCGGTTTCACCGCCGCGAAGAAATGCGGAAACTGAAGCGCATCCTCGCTTCCGTCGTCCGCCTCAAGCGCCCCGACAACTTCGCGCTGATGACCGGCGAGGGCCCGGAGCCCGAGTCCCGCCCGGCCAGGCACCGCTGACACAGAACAGAGCCCGGCCTGGTCGCACAATGTTGACCCGAAACGAGTCCCGCCCGGCGGGACGTCATGAAGTAGCCCAGGATGAGGCGAAGCCGAAATCCTGGGTCAGCCGATGATGAGACAACCCGAGTCCCGCCTTGCGGGACGACATGATGCCGGAATGCGGCATCGAACCCCGAGGTCCCGTGCAGGGGTGATTGGGATTTGGGACCCTGGAACGTGGAACCCTGGCAATGCCAACGCCCATGCCGTCCCGCAAGGCGGGACTCCGGAGATGCGGGCAATGGATCGGTACCCAGGATTTCGCCTGACGGCTCATCCTGGGCTACTCCATACCGCCCCGCCGGGCGGGGCTCGGACCGTCGCCGGGCCGAATGGGGCTCGGCACGCTGGCCGCCCCGCTCGGCCCGGGGCTCGGGACCTGGACTACATACATTTCGTCCCGCAAAGCCCGAGTTGTTTGAAATCCGAAACCCGTAGGCTGACAACTTCTGGCCAGGAACTTGACAGTGCACGTTGACTCAACATCCGAGCCGATCGAACAGATGAGCGCTTCCAGACCAGCGAAAACGAACCCTATGCAAACGGCGATCAAAGGCACGTTGGAACGATTCATCGCCTGGCTGGATCGATACGGCGAGACCTCCTGGGACCACCAGAGCTACTACGCCGGTCCGATCGGAGGCCGAGCCAAGGCACTCTACTACCGGCATCGACTCCTCGGCACGGCGGCGGTCTCCCCGATGGTCTTCAGTGAAGCCTTCCTCCCGTCTGCCCGGCGGCTCTTCCACAAACCGATGCGCTTCCCGATTGCCGACGCGCACTACGCCATGGGATTCGCCTTTCTTTCAGAAGCCGAGAAGAGCGAGGCTTACCACGATCGCGCGGTCCACTTCCTGGAAGCTCTCGAGACCTCCCGTTGTCCGGGCTTCAAGGAATACTGCTGGGGCTACCCGTTCGATTGGGTCACGCGCGCCGGAACGATCGAAGAGAACACGCCGCTGATCACGACCACACCCTACGTCTATGAAGCCTTTCGGGACGTCTACCGTCTGGACGGCCAGACACGCTGGCGCACGATCCTGGACTCGATCGTCCGGCACGGCGTGAACGACATCACCGACTTTCCCATTTCCGAGACGGCCAGCACCTGCTCCTACACACCGACCGACGAGGGGGGCGTCGTCAACGCCAGTGCGTACAGATCGGCGATGTTGTTCAGCGCCGCCGAGGAGTTCGATGCCGAGGCGGCGCGAGAACCGGCGACAAAGAACCTGAACTTCGTCCTCGAGTCCCAGCAGCCGGACGGCTCCTGGTACTACGCCATGGACGGAGCGAGGGATTTCGTGGACCACTTCCACACCTGTTTCGTTCTGAAGGCGCTGGCCAAGATCGAACGTCTGACCGGAAACGAACGATGCCGAGAGGCCATAGACCGGGGAGTCGACTATTATCTGAAGAATCTCCTCGACGAAAAGGGTCTCCCGAAACCCTTTTCGAAGGCCCCCAGGCTGACGGTGTACAAACGCGAGCTCTACGATTGTGCCGAGTCGATCAACCTGTGCATCCTGACGAGGAAGCAAAAGCCCGAAATGGGGAAGGTCCTCGATCGGGTTCTCGAAGACGCCCTCACCCGCTGGCTCAAACCGGACGGCTCCTTCCGCTCCCGGGAGCTTCTGTTGGGCTGGGACAACGTCCCCATGCACCGCTGGGCGCAATCGCAGATGTTTAGGAGCCTTGCGCTTTGGTTGAAGGAAGAAAGAAGTAGAAGCCAGAATAGAGAATCAAGAATTGAGAATATAGAAGTGAGAATTGAGGAGCGTGAGTAGGATAAGCTTCCAGCTTGTCTTGCACAGCGGTCGTGACCTCCCGGTCGTTGATCAAACCAAACACCGCAGGCCTTTCGAAGAATGAAGAAGTGAGAAGTGAGAAGTGAGAAACTCCGCCTCCGAACATCTCGATGCTCGATTCTCAATTCTCACTTCTATATTCTCAATTCTGTCCCCTGACTTCTCGATTCTCACTTCTCAATTCTCGATTCTATATTCTCGATTCTGTTAAACGAAAATGTGCGGAATCTGCGGCCAATATAACTTCGGCAAAGGCAACCCCGTCGATCCGGTAAAGATCCGCAAAATGGCGGACTCCATCAAACACCGGGGACCCGACGACGAGGGCTACCACATAGACGGTTCCCTCGGTCTCGGTTTCCGCCGGCTGTCGATCATCGACCTGGCGGGCGGCCATCAGCCCATGTCGGATGCCGAGGAATCGGTCTGGATCGTCTTCAACGGCGAGATCTACAACTATCCGGAATTGAAAGAAGAGCTCCAGGGGCGAGGTTGCGTGTTCCGCACGAAGTCGGACACCGAGGTGATCATCCACGGGTACAAGGAATGGGGCCTGGACGTCTTCAACCATCTCAACGGCATGTTCGGCCTGGCCATCTGGGATGTGAAACGGAAACGCCTGATCCTCGCCCGGGACGCCTTCGGGATCAAGCTTGTCTACTACAAGTTGAAGGACGGCTCGCTCCTGTTCGGCTCGGAGGTTCGGGCGATCCGTGCGGCGGAGAAGGAAAAGGTCGAGGTCGACCCGATCTCTTTGAACCTCTTTCTGCGCTACCGCTTTACGCCGTCACCTTACACGATCTACCAGGGGATCCGTAAGCTCGCCTCGGGCACGATGCTGGTCGCCGAACCCGGTTCGACGAGAGTGGAACGCTGGTACAAATTCAAACCGGAGCCCTTCGATCCGATGCCCTCGGACGAAGAAGCCCGGGAGGAACTGCTGGCCATCTACCGGAGGGCTGTGAAACGGCATCTCCTGAGCGACGTCCCGGTGGGCCTCCTCCTCAGCGGCGGTCTCGACTCGGGCTTGCTGCTCGGGCTGATGAACGAGCGCGGCAAAGAGTGGCCGACCTTTACGATCGGCTACGGGACGAGCTTCAAGGACGACGAGCTCGTCGATGCGGCGGAAACGGCATCGATCTTCGATGCAAAGCACACCTCGATCGAAATCGACCGCAAGATCTTCGAAGAGTCGCTGCCGCGCATCGTGTCCTGCCTCGAGGAACCGATCGCGGCCTCGTCGATCGTTCCCATGTATTTTGTCAGCCAGCGCGCGCGGCAGGATGTGAAAGTCGCGCTGAACGGCCAGGGCCCGGACGAGCTCTTCGGCGGCTACAAACGCCACATCGGCGTTCGGTACGGAGGCCTCTGGGCGGGCCTGCCGGCCTGGCTCCGAAAGCCCCTGGCGGCCGGGATCCGGTCTCTCCCGCGCAACGAGACCCTGAAGCGGGGCACGTACTCGCTCCACGTCGAGGATCGCCTGCGCCGCTACCAGCAGGTCTTCTCGATCGCCCCGGCCGAGACGATCGACGGCCTCTTCCACGACGGCCTCCTCCCGAAAGACGCCGGCGACCGGATCCTCGACTGCTGGGCCGATCTCGTCCCGCTGATGGAGCACACGGACGAGCTCGGCGGCCTCCAGTTCATCGAACTGAGGTCCACACTCCCCGACGAGCTCCTCATGTACGCCGACAAGCTCTCGATGGCTCACTCACTGGAAGTTCGGGTCCCGTACCTCGATCGGGAGGTCGTGGAATTCGTCGAACGGCTCAATGCGGGCTTCAAGGTCCGCCGGACCTCGCGAAAATGGCTGCACCGGCACAGTTTGTCGAAGCTTTTTGCCGCCGCCGATCCTGCAGAGGAAAAAGCGCGGGTTTGCCGTAAACGTGGTGGACGACTGGTTTCGCGATCCGGTAACGAATGCATCGCTGTTTTTGCAGGATGAATCCCCTCTGTACGACTTCGTGGCTCAAAGGAGCTGCATGCGCATGCTGGAAGGACACAACACCGGCGCCGAGGACTATCACAAGGTCCTCTTCAGCCTCCTCCTTCTCAATCGGTGGTTCGATTCGGGTCGAGAGAGCGCACCTTGTATCTGAGGCGGATGTGCGGCACTCTCACCTGTCGAGACTGTATAGCCAGCTGAAGCGTACCGTCCTTGATCCGAATGCTGATCAAGGCTGAGGACGAGGCGCTCGGCTGGTTCGTATCTATCCTCGGATTAAACTAAATAACCTCTATGAGCTCCGACTTCCAAGACATGGCTGACCTCCCGATTGTCGCTGAAGGCAGACTGGTTCGAACAGCCAGAATTCCTGAGGACAGGGAGCATTTTTTCGATATTGACCAACCTCAGGCAGTAATCCAACATCTTATGCGGCTTCGACCGAGAGCGGACCTCTTTACTTTCTGGCAGCGACTGCCAGAGGTTGAACCTCGATTTAGTTTCTACTTAGAGTGGGATAATGTTGCCGCAATTCCTATTTCGACGTATGAACACTGGCTCCGTAATCAAATCCATCAAAATACCCGAAACAAGGTTCGGAAAGCAGCCAAAAGAGGAGTGGTGGTCCGAGTTAGCGATTTCTCGGAGGACTTCATCAAAGGGATTGTCAAGATCTTCGCCGAGGTTCCGATTCGCCAAGGTCGGCCTTTCGCACACTATGGCGAGGACTTCGAGAAAGTCAGAGAGGAGTGGTCCGAAGATTTGGACAAGAGCATATTTCTCGGGGCCTACTACGAAGGCGATCTAATTGGTTTCATTAAGCTCCTGGACGCAGGGAGATATTTCAGGACGAGTGGAACGCTCGCAATGGTTGATCATCGAGACAAAGCTCCGATGAATGCCCTGATCGCTCAAGCAGTGAGAGTGTGCGAAGAGAGCCATCGGCCTTTCTTGATATACGGCAAGTACATTTACGGAAAGAAAGGACAAGATAGCCTTACAGACTTTAAGCGCTACAATGGCTTTGAAATGTACAGGGTGCCGCGGTACTTTGTTCCATTGACTATCCTTGGATCCCTTGCCCTGAAGTCGGGTCTTCATAAAGGTGTTTTGGAGACTTTGCCGACCGGGATTCTACAAACCTTTATTCGACTGCGTAACAGGCTGTATTCAATGAGAGACAACTGAGAACGACGTATCGCTTTCATACTAAGGCTCCGAACTGCTCGGCCATCCGTGAGTTCGGATGTGCAGACGTAGCCACAGTTTGAAAAGGGAGGCCTGAACATGCCCGAATTCTGGCGCGATCGCTGGGAGGCTCGTTCAAGAGAGGTCGCGGACGACTATTCGCTTGACAGAGGACGGAATCCTTGGGGCACGGAGTTGGAGAGACTCGCACAAGAGGAGCTGATGGAATTCATCGCTCCGAGAGATGGCGACGTTATTCTGGATGCCGGGTGTGGCACGGGCCTTAACCTTCTCCGCTTGGCAGGATGCTGTCGCAAGGTGGTGGGCTTCGACTACGCACGTGGAATGGTTGACCGCGCCAAACATCGACTTGAAGACTCAGAGACGACGAACGGTTCCAGCCTTGTAGCTTCGGCGACTGACGTCCCCTTGGCATCCTCGATCTTTGATCGGGCGATTTGCATGAGCGTTCTGCAGTATTTGAATGACGAGCAGGCAAGAAGGGCTTTGGGGGAGCTTGTACGAGTAGTGAGGAATGGCGGCGAAGTGATTCTCCATGTCAAGAACTTGAGTTCGCTGTATCTCTCAACTTTACTGGCCGCGAAAAAGGCTAAGCGAATGCTCGGTCGGGTCGTGAAAATCGAATACTACCGAACATACAAGTGGTATATGAGGGAACTCGAGTCGCTGGGCTGTATGCTCGTCGGCTGCTCATCCGCGAACCTCCTTGTTATGGAATTGCTGCCGAAAGGCATTGTGAGGACGCTCCAACGGGTTGAACTGAGTCGGACGGGACAACGATTGGTCCGCCAAGGTTTCCTCTCGAGGCATGGAGCGGATCTCAAGATCAAAGTGCGAGTCTCAAAAAGGCCGAGTGAAAAGTTGTCCGGAATGTAAGATCTTGCGCCAGGCAGAGTGGCAACGAAGGAACATGTTGGGCGCCGTTTGAGTTGTGTGAGGAACGAGTCGGAAGTGTGATGATGGCGGGAATCGTAGGACTGGTTACCAAGAATGATAAGCGGGTTGCAGTGCAAGAGCTGGAGGAAATGCTCCGAACACTGAGGCATGAGAGGTCGTATGAGGCAGCGCGGATCAGTGACTCGGCTATTGGTGTCTACGCCGCATCTCTTAACCACCCAAAATCGATTTGTACGACCTCGCCGCTGTCAGATAAGAAAGGGAGATACGTCCTCCTCTTTTCCGGCGAGGAATTCTCGGGGCTTCTTACGCCAAGTCAGGAACAGTCCCGACTGTCCGCCGACTGTGGCGAAGAACTGGGGCAGTCTTTCCTTCGTCGTCTAAACGGATGGTATAGTGGCATTTGGGTGGACTCATACAGAAACGAGACCACGCTCTTCAATGACAGGTTCGGTATGGAACGTGTCTATTTCTATGAAGGATCAAACGCATTCTACTTTGCCTCCGAAGCCAAGGCATTGCTCGCGCTTCACCCACAGCTGCGCGAGATAGACCCTCAGGGGCTCGCTGAGCTGATCACTTGTGACACAGTCTTGGAGGGCCGCACACTCTTCCCCAGAATCGGAGTTCTGCCCCCGGGGGCCGCTTGGAGGTTGCGGCCGGGCGAGTCGCCTCGCCGGGAGACTTACTTCTCTCTGGCTGAGTGGGAAGAGGTCCCCGAAGTGCCAAGGGATTCCTTCTATCCGATACTGACGGAGACATTCGATAAGGTCCTTCCTCGCTATTTAGCTGGCGACGAGCCCGTTGCGCTGTCATTAACGGCTGGTCTAGATACGCGAATGATCATCGCTTGCCTGTCCAAGAAGAATGTGCATATCCCCTGCTACACTTTTGGCGGGAGCCAACGTGACACACTCGACATCAAGATTGCCCGAGAGATTGCAGCAGCACTCAACCTGACTCACGATACACTGAGGATCGATGCCAGCTTTTTCAAAGAGTTCCCCGAGCTAGCCAGACAAACAGTTTTCATAACGGAAGGGCATCATGATGTATGTGGAGCTCACGACTTGTTCTTCAATCATTTGGCCAAGGACAGTGCGCCTGTGCGACTCACAGGAAAGTTTGGCAGCGAAGTACTCAGAACTCGCCGTATGATGGCGGCTTATTCGCCAAAACGTCACCCATTCTCCGCCGACATCGCAAGATTCCTCAATGACTCTCGGCATACGATTCGCGATGCTCAAGGATCCAGTCAGCTCTCATACGTGGTTTTCAAGGAGCTGCCGTGGCACGAATACGGCCGTCTGAAACTGGAGAGAACCGTCCTGAAATTGCGTACCCCCTATATGGACAATCATTTGGTCCAGCTGATGTTTCAATCTCCAGCGGGCCTCAGAGAGAGCAACGATCTCCAATATCAATACATATGGGAGCACGCTCCTGCATTGAGGCCGTTCATAACGAATAGAGGGACCGCCGGTGCTCACGGCAGGACTATTTCCTGGCTGCTCCAGGGCCTTTTTCTGTTGACCCACAAGGCTGAATACCTCTACCTATTCGAGTTTCCAAGTGTTCTTGCTAGGGCAGACTCTGTAATAACCCGCCTGGGCCTTGACCGCCGCCTTATCGGATTGCAGAAGTTTGAACACTATAGGATCTGGTTTCGCAGAGAGCTCGCCGAGTTCGTTGCGGACACGCTGCTCAGTGAGCAGTGTCGGAGTAGGCCATGCTTCGATGGACGGGAACTGAGTCGGATGGTCACCGGGCACATAGCTGGTAAAGGCAACTACTTCCCGGAGATCGCAAAGGCACTGACAATCGAGTTACTCTACGAGACATTACTGGATTGGGACTGACGCGGCCAGGACCCAACTAGGAACTCCCCACAATGCCACCTCATCTGTCCCTATTCGTGTGTGGCCTGTCGATTATGACGTTCTTTTACCTGGACAGGAAGGAGCTAACACGGGTATCAGCCGCAATGTGGATTCCTTTGGCCTGGCTCTTCTTTGCCACATCAAGGTTGCCATCGCAGTGGCTCAATCTATCATCAGCGAGTGCCGCTGAAGCGTACATGGAGGGTAATGGCCTTGACCGTCTAGTGTGGACGTTACTCATCGTATTGTGCGTTCTAGTACTTTGGAGGCGTCATGTAAATTGGTCGGGTATCGCTGTCAGCAATTTTGCATTAGCACTTTTGCTGTTGTACTGTCTGTTCTCGGCTATATGGTCCGACTTTCCCATGATTACTCTGAAGCGCTGGTTTCGAGACCTGGGTATGTATTTGTCGGTGCTGGTTATCTTGAGCGACGGCCCGATATGGGACTCAACTCGAGGTTTCTGGCGTCGATACGCCTATGTGGTAATTCCATTATCCGTCGTCTTAGTCAAGTACTTTCCAGGCTTAGGACGGGGATACTCCGGCTGGACGGGTGAGACCCTTTATACAGGAGTAGCTACATCGAAGAATATGCTCGGTGTTATCGCGATGGTCTGTTCTCTGTCATTGGTCGTTGAGCTAGTCTCCGACTGGAAAGAGAGGAGGCGCGTCTGGAGAAGCTATACCGCACGTGTTGTTGTATTGGTGAGTGCACTCTGGCTTCTAAGCTTGTCACACAGTGCAACTTCGACGATCTGTTGCCTGTTAGGCGTGCTACTGATTCTCTGTCAGCATACTCGTGTAATTAGAGGAAAGCCTGCTATGATGGTTGCCTTAGTGGGAGTGCTTGTTTCAAGTGTGTCGCTTCTCTATCTATCGGGTTCCCTGTGGAGTACCATTACGGCGGCGGCGGGAAGAGACAATACATTGACCGGACGAACGGAACTGTGGAGAGACATTTGGACGTTGATGCCGAATGCACTACTAGGTGCCGGCTACAAGAGTTTTTGGCTTGGGGACAGACTGACGACGCTGTGGGCTCTTCATCCATGGCGTCCAAATCAAGCACACAATGGATACATCGAGATCTACATAAACTTAGGGATGTTGGGTTTAGTGTCAGTTGCGGTTTTTCTTTTATCATCGCTATGGACCGTGCTGACACAGCTTCGGTCAGATTTTGAGCGTCGTGGCATGGGGTTGGTGTTGTTAGTCTTATTAGTGATGTACAATTTCACGGAGGCAAGTCTGCTAAACGGGCTTCTTTGGTTTGCTGTTCTGACCGTAGCCGTGGATGTCGGTGTGTCGAACCGGGCGGAGGACCAGGCTTTCAAAGAGAGGAGGGGACGGGAAGTGTGGAGCAAGAGGGGCTTGCCTGCTGACGGTCATGGGACTGTGAGGCATAGAGCATATGTGCTGGAGTAGGGGGGCGGGAAACTTCGCAGGGAGGGCTGTGCGGTTCTCGGATGCGCGCAAGTCGCGGCGCGAGATCGTGGCGTCAAGCCAATAGTGAGGAGCCCCCGGGCCTTCTGGGCTATCCAACCGCGACAGTTTCAAGACGCGTGCGGTAATGTGCGTAGGATCACTAGGCTACCGGAGACCAGCTACTAGAATCGAAATGTCACGTGTCGAAGCGTTCCTGAGATGTATGCCGAGTTCGGCACTGAGGGGAAACGAAAAGGTCGAGATGCTTTCAAGAAAGAGGATTCAGTTGCGGAGTATTTCACAGGGGTACTTACCGTTCGGCCTTGTCCGGAGGCGAGCGGTCTTGACGCTTAGCCGGAATCTCATCGTTCGGCTGACAGTCATCGCGTTGTGTTCGACGCTTTGGGCCCATGCAGCAACAATATCGGCCCACAGTTGTTCGAGGGCCGACGTCGGCGACGCAGTGGATACAGCGAGGGATGGTGATACGGTGCTTATCCCAGCTGGTACCTGCAGTTGGACCGCGACCCTCGCGATTGACAAATCGATAGCTGTGATCGGTGCTGGAATAGACAAGACCGTCCTGGTCGACGAAGTGCCGCGCACGAATTCACTAAAGAGGATGTTTAACCTGCTTACGACCGCTGGCAAACCCATGCGTCTTAGCGGTCTAACCCTTAGAGGTGGAACGGTTACTGAGATGAATTGGGACAGTGCCGTGATGGTAGGCGGAACGTCCAAGGGATGGCGTGTGGACCATGTAAAGTTCTACAAGTTGAGTGCCTCGGGGCTTAGGACATATGGTTATACGTATGGTGTAATCGATCACTGCGTCTTCGATTTGGATTTCAAGCAAGGAATTATTATCTGGCACGATAAATTCGGTGGTGCTAGCTTCGGGGATGGCTCGTGGGCTGCACCGGTGGAGTGGGGAACGCCTCAAGCTGTGTATATCGAGGATAATACATTTCGCAATATCGGAACCGCGGCCGCAGTCGATAGTATGGGCGGTGGACGATTAGTCTTTCGACACAATACTGTCGTCGACAGCACGGTTGGAAATCATGGTACAGAATCGACGCAGCGAGTTCGCTCTGCTCGTAGCTATGAAATCTACGGGAACACTTTCAGCTCCTCGAGCAATCTCTTTACTGCTATATTTCTGCGCGGTGGAACGGGCGTAATCTTCGACAATACATTTAACGGCTACAAAGCGGCAATTACCGTGGCCAATTTCCGTAGTAACGAACCCTATAAACCGTGGGGCCAGTGTGACGGAACGAATGTATTTGATGGCAACCAATTGCCGAATGGATATCCTTGCCTTGATCAAGTTGGACGATCCACTGGGGATCTTCTCTCCGGCAGCAATCCAATAACTCCGAGTGGTTGGCCACACCAGGAGTTGGAACCGCTTTACGAGTGGGGCAATAGCTTGAACGGGCAAACTGTGGGAATCGCCGCGAACAATGGCGACTACATTGTCGCGGGTCGCGATTTCTACGATCATGTACAAAAGCCTGGATACACGCCCTACGTCTATCCGCATCCCCTGACCTCCCAAAGTGGGGATTCTGCCAGTGTGCGAGCTCCGCCGTCCGCGCTGAGAATTCTTGGTCAGTAATCGGCGTTCTGGCCGCTGCACAAAAGTGTTCTTCGGGTGGGGTAGGGGGCGTGAATCTTGGCCCCCTGCGTCGATGGTCGGTCTTGTTTTGAGAAAGCGATGAGGGTAGGTATCCCAACTCCCAGTGGAGCGGAGTCTCCAACTTCTTAAGTTTGCTCCTCGGCTCGTCTAACCCGACTCAGACCGCGGTGAAGACGGGGACACAGTAACAGAATATGACAGTCAGACCGTAGCTTTGGTTCGCCACGCGCCCTTTATTGACTTATGGTTCGAGGTCTGCCTGTGATACCACCAGTGTTCCGGGTGGCGTTCATTACTTCCCACTGGCCTTTCGGGCCAAGCTTTGGAACCCGCCAGCGCGTGTTCCACATCTCCTCGTTCCTGCGGGAAATGGGCGATGTCTCACTTGTCGTTATTTCCTCACGGCTTCCCGACAAGAAGCACTCGCGTGCTCGAAAGACCACTTCTGCAAAGTGAAACAGCTACAGCCGCAGGCTCGTAGGCGCAGGTCTGCCGCAGAAAGGATCAGACATGAATGTGATCCTTCATTCATCGATACTGAATCCCTGGCTTTGACGCATGCCGACAATAGGATGCTCGGTGAGTTCGTTGCCAGTCACAAACTGGTGTGGGTTCATACAATTAAAACTGGAAACATCGCAGGAATCTACCGGTGGCCCTATTCGATTCTGGACATCGATGACTTGCCAAGTCGCCTATATCGTTCATCTTCAAAAGTTGGACAGCTTCCGAGGCGCATCCTAGACTTTCGGATGTCGCTGATCTGGCGCCGCCGTGAAAGAAATCTCCTCGATAGGTATTCGCTCCTGAGCGTGTGCAGTGAAGCAGACCGGTACTATCTTGGAGCGGGTCCACGAGTTCAAGTGATACCAAACGGTTTCCAACCCGAAAATAGAGTCCCACCTCGCCGGCGGAGCCCCGAGCCTCGTCTGGGCTTCATTGGGACCTTCAACTGGATGCCTAATCAAGATGGCGTACGGTGGTTTATCCGGGAAATCTGGCCGAAGGTAAAGGTCGCAGTCCCGGCAGTACAATTACGACTGGTGGGCTCAGGGAGTGGTGACGAGGTGCCCCGGGGCGACGCTCACGTCTCAGGACTTGGGTACTTGCAGGATGCCGGCCCTGAAATTGCCAGTTGGAATGCGATGATCGTGCCCATTCGAATCGGCGGTGGGACGCGAATCAAGATAGCCGAAGCATTTTCACGCAACTGTCCTGTAGTATCAACGTCGATTGGAGCACTCGGGTACAAGATTCAGAACGGCAAGGAGGCGTTGTTGGCCGACAGCGCCGATGATTTTGCGCGGGCATGCATTCGTATCCTGAAAGATCCTGGCACAGCGGACAATTTGGCGGAAAGTGCTGCCCAGAGATTTCAATCAGAATGGTCGTGGGAAGCTCAGAGAAAGCACGTAGAGGCCGCAGTGCGATCGTGTATAGAATTGACTCCCAAGTCCTGAGCTTTCCAAAGAGCTCTACCAAGGCCGGACAATGGCGGACCCCTTAGTTTCCATTCTGATGCCAGCATATAACGCCGAGCGGTTCATCGAGCCTTCTATCAAATCCGCCGTCGCTCAGACCTGGCCACGAATCGAAACAATCATTGTCGATGACGGATCCACGGACGACACGCTGAATCTGGCGAGACAGTTCGAATCGAGATCAGTCAAAGTCGAGTCACAAATCAATTCAGGAGCAAGCGCGGCTCGAAATCGTGCCTTGTCAATGGCTCAGGGTGACTATATCCAATGGCTCGACGCGGATGATCTGCTTGCTCCAGACAAGATTGACCGTCAAATCGTCGCGGCCAGAGACGATAGTCCAGCTGTGCTGTTCTCTTCTGAGTTTGGCACCTTCTTTTATGGTACTGAGAAAGCCAGCTTCGTCCCCAGCCCATTGTGGACGGATTTGAAACCAGTTGACTGGATCACGACTAAGTTTTCTGAGAATGCGTGGATGAATCCTGCGGTATGGCTTGTCAGCCGACAGCTCTGTGAGGCTGCTGGGCCATGGAACGAACAGCTGTCGCTCGATGACGATGGCGAGTACTTTTGTCGTATGGTCATGCAGTGCAGGGGAGTTCGATTTGTCTCGGGAGCTCGTTCATATTACCGGCAGTGGTCCACTTCGAGCCTGAGTCGTGCCACATCTTGGTCGGCGTGTCGATCACTTCTTCAGTCGCTAAAGCTTTCGATTGGGTACTTGCTCTCTCTGGAAGACAGTGAGCGCACCCGATCTGCCGCAGTAGACTATCTGCAGGTGTGGTACCTTCGGTTCTTCCCCGAAAAGACGGAGATGTTGGCTGAAATGAGAGCGATGGCACAGGAACTAGGCGGGTGCCCCCTTCCACCCAACCTCGGCTGGAAATACACCTGGATTAAGAACTTAGTTGGATGGAAGCGGGCGCGAACGGTTCAGATGACCGCCGCGAGAGCGCGTCTGCGACTACGAAGCGGCTGGGACAGGGTCGCGGCTTCGTGTTCTAGGAAGGTATGAGTATCTGGCGGGACAGATGAAAACGTTTGAGCCCTCGATCTTCGTTGTCGGGTGCCCACGGTCAGGAACGACCCTACTGCAGCAACTTCTGGACGCCCACCCAAGGATCGCAATCACCCCAGAAACCCACTTCATGCCGGAGATCTGGTACCACCGGCAACAGTTTGGTGATATCACAAGTGAGACAGGTTTTCACGAACTAGTGGATTACGTTCGGAAAAGGCCGGAATTTGGTGATCTTAATATCTCCTCCGAGGAGTTCCGCCAGCGAGCAGTGGCTGGTGAGCGATCTTTCCGAAGTGTTTTTTGCGCTCTGCTTGAAATGTATGGTGAGAAGTCCGGCAAGCCGATCATCGGTGAGAAGACTCCCGATCACTTTCGATTTATCCCGACTCTGGCAGAGTGGTTTCCGAACGCCAGATTCGTCAACATCATTCGCGACCCTCGCGCCGTTGCTTGTTCGTGGCGCTCTCTGCCCTGGTCGACCGGCTCGATCCGAGGAGATGCCCTCGCGTGGCGGGATCAACAGGGAGTTCTTCGCAGGCAGGCTCGCCGCTATCGGGCAAGAATGATTTCCATCAAATACGAAGATCTCGTCTCACAGCCCGAGTTGACCATGAGCAAGGTCTTCGAGTTCCTCTCGGTCGCCAAAGTGTCGGCCGAGCAGCTCGCAGCAGGGATGTCCAAGAGCTGCTTCGATGTTCGGAGAGAGCCATGGAAGCAGAACAATTTGAAGGAGATCTCTGCTGCACCTACGGCTCGATGGCGGCAGGAGTTGACGCCCCAGGAGGTTCAGGCGGTCGAATCAGTCGTTGGCGATTACATGGTCCTGCGCGGGTATCAACTGTGCTCTGGATTCTGGTTGCCAGTGGCTCGGTCCATCATGACTGCAGGCAGGCAGCGCCTCTCCTTTTTGAACCTCCAGTGAATGAGCCGAATGATGATCGTGTGATGCTCAGGGGCTCCACCCATCTTCCATCAATTCGCTCCAGCAAGGTATCACCGCCATGAGCCTCGCAGCCAAGGCCATCAAAGGCTTTGCTTGGTCGGCCATAGGGCAGTGGAGCGGGAAGGCCGTCTCCCTCCTCGTCTTTCTGGCCCTCTCACGTTTGCTGAAACCCGAGGATTTTGGTCTGGTTGCCTTGGCTTCGGTCTTTACCGCTTTCGTCGGAATTTTCCACAGCGAGGGTTTCGGTCAGGCCGTGATCCAGCGCGCCGACCTTGAATCGGAGCACCTGGATACCGCCTTCTGGACCGGATTGACTCTGGCGTGTCTGCTAGCGCTCGGCGTGTGGGCAGGCTCGGGGCTCGCCGGGCGCGTTTTTCACGAGCCGCGACTCGCACTAGTCATCTCCTGGCTCTCTCTCAGTCTCATACTGGAGGCGCTCAGCAACACGCAAGCCTCCATCTTGCGTCGAAATCTGGCATTCAAGAGTCTGGCGCTCCGGACGCTCCTCTCAGTGAGCCTTGGTGGCGGAGTAGGAATAACCCTTGCCTACCTCGGTTTTGGTGTCTGGAGCCTTGTCGCTCAGACCCTGGCAGGAAGTGCCGCTGGAATCATCGTCCTCTGGACGGCCAGCAACTGGCGTCCGAATCTGCGATTCTCCTGGAGGCATTTTCGAGACCTCTTTGCTTTCGGACGGAATATCATCGGCATCGGTGTACTCAGTTTCCTTAACAGGCGATCCGATGACTTCCTCATCGGCTACTTCCTCGGACCGACGGTCCTCGGATACTACACGATCGCCTACAAGCTGCTTCTGACCATGACCGACTTGCTCACCGGGGTGAGCAGCGGCGTCGCCTTTCCACTCTTCTCCAAGATCCAGCAAGAACCGGAGCGTTTGAGGCGAGCATTCCTGACGGCTACGCGCTTCACCGCTTTGGTCGCCTTTCCGGCGTTCATTGGAGTTGCTATGCTGGCGCCCGAATTGATCGTCACCGTCTTCGGTGCGAAGTGGGCTCCAAGCATCCCTGTGATGCAGATCCTGGCCTTCATCGGTATCCTCCATTCCGTCTACTATTTCAACACATCTATTCTGCTTGCGAAGGGAAAGCCGGGCTGGAGTTTCAAGCTGAGCGCGATGAATGCGGTCAGCAACGTCTTGGCGTTCTCCATAGCGGTTCATTGGGGGATCGTGGCGGTCGCCGCCGCCTACGTCATCCGGGGCTATGTTCTGTCGCCCATCCCCCTTTGGCTTGTTCACAAAGTGGTCCACTTCAAGCTAGGGACCTATTTTCGCCAATACCTGCCCGCCGCCGCCGCCTCACTCGCGATGGCTGTCGTGATCGCGGTGTTGAAGTCATTGATCCAGTTGGAACTCGGATGGCAGCTTCTGACGCTCGAAGTTGCTACGGGCGCCATCACCTATTCCATCGTGATGTTGCTAGTTGCACCCGGGTATGCACGCCAGGCTTTCGGATACGCAAGGATTCTCCTCCCCCATTCTTTGGGCGGCCGATCGTAATTCTGCGGGAGGTCCTGTCTCAAAATGCACCCCACGATTCTGTTCATTGGTGGTCTTCACAGGAGTGGAACTTCACTGTTGCACAGATGCATTGGCGATCACCCCCGAATAAGCGCCTTCTCGAACACAGGCGCACCGGAAGACGAGGGACAGCATCTGCAAGAAGTCTATCCCACGGCCGCTGTCTTTGGGGGACCGGTCGGTTCGGTTTTGATCGCCGTTCATTTCTCGCCGAACGAAGCGATCTGGTAAGTCCCGAAAACGCCGATATCCTCTTCGTAACATGGTCCAGATATTGGGATCTTTCGAAAGACATTCTGGTCGAAAAGTCCCCTCCGAACCTGGTCCGGATGCCCTTTCTGCAACGCCTGTTCCCCGAGTCTCGATTCCTGATGGTAATGCGTCACCCAATTGCCGTTTCGTATGCCACACGGAAATGGAGCCAAACCCACCTTCATAGTCTGATCAGGCACTGGCTGCTGTGCCACCGGCGCTTCCAAGAAGATCGCTCCCTCATTAAACGGCTGCTTGTGTTGAAATACGAGGACTTCGTTTCTCATCCAGCTGAAACACTCGAGGAAATCTATGAGTTTCTGGGCATCGAGGATTTTCCTCTTCAGCGCGAGGTTCGGTCAGGGGTAAACGACAAGTACTTTGCACGTTGGGAGAGACTCATGACTCGGGAGGCTCTTGGCCGCTTGTACTCCTCTTACATAAGATTCCGGTTCGGGCGAGCGGTGAAAGACTTTGGTTATTCGTTGAGCCCTCCGGGATATCTCCTCAGAGGATCCGACTATAATGGCTAAGAAACTCGTCCATTGCTCGTACCATAAATGCCTCACCGTCTATTTCTCAGGCATATTCTCTGCCCTGTGCAAACGCAACTCCCCATCCGGCAGGGGATTCCGCCATTTCAACAGTCAGATAGATGATCTTCTATTGGGAATCTGGGAAGTACCGGATAACCTCGATCAACAACCACCCTCTCGATTTGGCCAATCTTGCAGATGACTTTCGAATCAGTCGTTTTGTACGAGACCCCAAAGACTTGGTTGTTTCAGGCTACTTCTATCACAAGCGAGGGGCCGAGAGATGGTGCAACTCGTGGGGCCCACACCTGAGGATTGGAAGATCGTGAACGGCTCTATTCCAAGGGAGATGAGAAGCTCCGAGTGTTTTTCGGAATATCTCCAGCGTCTGCCGAAGGAAGATGGCCTAATTGCAGAAATTGATTTTCGGAAAAATCATTTCCAGTCAATGATGCAGTGGCCGCTCATGGATCCAAGGATCAGACTTTTTCGATACGAAGAGCTTATTGGAAATGAAATTCGTGAATTCCTGAAGCTATTTTCCTTCTATGGCATGTCTTGGCGGGAAAGAATCTACGGAGCATTTTTGGCCTATCGGCTATCGGCAAGAAGACAATCACACAGGACGAAGCACATTCGCAACCCAAAATCTGGGCAGTGGAAAGAGCATTTCACACCCTCGGTAGATGCGTATTTCCAAATGCATTATGGAGAATTACTGGAGCGATACGGATATTCTTAACTTGGAGCAGACTGCATCGCAACCGACGCAAACAAGGGCGAGGACTTTGAAGGGATGATTACTGTGGCTGGGCGCGTGTTTTTGGTTCGGCCGCCGGGAGTAGGTTCGTGAGGGCTCGGGAATGGTTCCATTCCTCAATCGAGGGACATACTCGACTAGCGCTCCGAACGCAGCAGGCACTGGCAAAGCCTGTTGGAGAGTTGCTCGGGGTTTGCCAAGTGTCGCTGACGGGTGGTGGGAAACTCCTGTTTTTCGGCAACGGAGGCAGCGCGGCGGATGCGCAGCATTTGGCGACTGAGTTGACGGTTCGGTTCGAGAAGAACCGGCGGGCGATTCCGGCGATTGCTCTGACGACGGATACTTCAGCCCTGACGGCGATCGGGAATGATTTCGGGTTCGAGGAGCTGTTTGCGCGGCAGGTCGAGGCGCTTTGCCGGCCGGGGGATGTGGCGATCGGGTTGTCGACGTCCGGGAACAGCGAGAACGTGATCCGGGGGCTGAAGAAGGCTCGGGAGATCGGCGCCGTGACCGTGGCGTTTACCGGGGGAACGGGGGGACGGCTCGTCGAGTATGCGGATCATGCGATTGTCATTCCTTCCGACAACACGGCGCGGATTCAGGAGATGCATATGTTGATCGGGCACATCCTGTGCGGGGTGATTGAGGAGGAGTTGTTTGGGAGTGGTCAAGAATCGAGAAGTGAGAAGTGAGAAGTGAGAATCGAGGAGCTAGGAGTCAGGAGTTAGAATTGAGAAGTGAGAAGTGAGAAGGACCCGAGCGGCAGGCACATTCGATGCGAGCGGTGAATGTCCTTGAGGTAGAATCGGCTCATGCGTATTGGACCGAAGCAAATTGAGATCATCGTGTCGACGGCCCGCCGCTTCGGAGCCCGGAAAGTCGTCCTTTTCGGTGGTGTGCTTCGCGATCCCGAGCACGCTCGCGACCTCGACCTTGCATGCGACATTCGCGGTTGGGACATCTTCCGCCTTGGAGGGGAATTGGAGCACGCCCTCGGTCTGCCCGTCGATGTCGTTCCTCTCGATCCTCCCAGCCGTTTCTCGGAGTTCGTGCTGCAGCGGGGACGAGTCCTATATGAAGCCGCATGAACTCGCCGAAGAGCTACAGATCGAACTCTCCAACTTGGCAATCGTCGCGGAATCGGTTGAGTCGCTGTTGAGCCGACTCGAGGGACGCCGTCCCAATCAGGATGAGAAAGCCGCCTTCGCCAACTACCTGGTCTCTTTCTATTCAGGCGTCGAGAACACACTGAAGAGGATCTCTCACTTCTACAGAGTTCCGCTTCCCAAAGGAGAAACCTGGCACGCCGAGCTGTTCGCGCACTTTTGTGAACCCTCCGCCCCTCTGCCTCTTCTGTTCTCCGGATCGCTGAGGGAAGACCTGGTCGGCATCCGCAAGTTCCGGCACTTTGCCGTGCATGGATACGCATTCCAGATCGACTGGGATCTGATGCGGGGAGGAGTGCTGGCTCTCGGAATCACCTTCCGCGGCTTCCGCGAAGCGGTGGAGCGGTTCCTGGAGACTCTCACTCCTGACTGAGGATGACGCTTGAGCTGAATGAGGATCGGTGCTTCTTTTCTCGTACCCCGCATCATTCGAGCCGGACGAGGACAGACGACCCGTTGTCGCTTCCCTGACTTCTCACTTCTCACTCCTAGCTCCTAACTCCTACCTCCTCAATTCTGATAAGAATGACAGACCGATCACACCTCGCAACCTGGGTTGAGAAACTCCACGCCGCCCGTGTTTTGGTCGTTGGGGATGTGATGCTGGACTGTTTTGTCCAGGGGGAAATTGAGAGGATCTCTCCGGAGGCGCCGGTTCCGGTTTTTCGGAGCGGGAGGCAGCGGACCGAGTTGGGCGGGGCCGGGAATGTCGTGCGCAACCTCGCGGCGCTCGGGGTGGGCGTCGACTTCGTTTCCGTTGTTGGGGAAGATCCTGCGGGCGAGGAGATTCGTGGAAAGCTCGCTTCGCTCGCCTTCGTCGACGCTTCGCTCGTCACGGTGCCGGGACGCTCGACGACCCTGAAGACCCGCTACATGGCTGGGCCGCAGCAGGTTTTGCGCGTGGACAATGAGAGCGACGGAACGCTGTCGCCTGCCGTCCTCGAGGAGGCCATCGAGCGGATTCGCGGGTGCCTTTCCGAGGTTGAAGTCGTCATCATGTCGGACTACTCCAAGGGTCTTCTCACTCCCGATCTCTTGAGGGAGGTCGTCGGCGCGGCGCGTTCGGCCGGGAAGTGGGTGCTCGTCGATCCGAAGGGCTCCGATTTCACTCGCTACGGCGGCGCCTCGATCGTCACGCCCAATCTCAAGGAACTTCGCGAGGCGACCGGTCTTCCGGTGGGTTCGGACGAAGAAGTCGTCACGGCGGCGGGACGGATTCTGGAAACATGTAGCTGTGGCGCCGTCCTGGTGACGCGGAGCCAGGAGGGGATGTCGCTCGTCGAGTCCTCGGGGGAAGCGACCCATTTGAAAGCGGAGGCCCGCGAGGTGTTCGACGTCTCCGGTGCGGGAGACACCGTGATTTCCGTACTGGGTGCCGGTCTGGCCGCCGGGGCGCCGCCTCGGGACGCGGCGCAGTTGGCCAACGCGGCGGCGGGGATCGTTGTCGGCAAGGTCGGGACGGCCGTCGTGCGGGCGGCGGAGCTCGTGCGGGCGCTGCACAGCCAGGAACTGCTCGGCTCGGAGTCGAAGATCGTCGATCTCGAGACGGCGATCGAGACGGCCGAGGCCTGGCGACGCAAGGGGCTCAAGGTCGGACTGACCAACGGCGTCTTCGATCTGCTCCACGAAGGGCATCTGGGCCTCATCTCTCAAGCGCGCAAGGTCTGTGATCGGCTGATCGTCGCGGTCAATGGAGATCAGTCGGTGGAGCGCCTCAAGGGGAAGGTTCCGGCGCAGCACGAGGCGACACGGTCGAACATCATGGCTTCGCTCAGCGCCGTCGCTCTCGTCGTCGTGTTTCAGGAGGAAACGCCGATTCCGCTGCTTCGTGCGGTCCAGCCGGATATTTTGATCAAGGGGGGGAATTACAGCCCGGGTGAGGTTGTCGGGGCGGATGTCGTCGAGGCGTATGGGGGGCGGATTTTCCTTGCCGAAGTCCAGGAGCCGGGGAATTTGGAGATTCGGCGGCTGACGGGGGGCACGTTCTAGAATTGAGAAGTGAGAAGTGAGAATTGAGAAGGATTTGAGATTTACGATTTTCGATTTGCGATTTGTGGAGCTTTGAAGGGGCGCGGGTGGTCGGTGGGTTTTGACGTCGGGTTGGATGCGCCCTTTCAGGGCTGGGGCCTGTTACTTGCGCCTTCGCAAACCCGGGGTGCTTCGCTACCCCGGGCTCTGGGATAAAGCTGCCCCTTCAGGGCGCCGGGCTGCGGATCAGGTTCAACTCCTCGCTTCTCACTTCTCACTTCCCGATTCTGCTCTGGAGAACGCTCGGGAGATCACGACTGCTGTGTGAGACAAGCTGGAAGCTTATCCTACCCACGCTCCTCGATCCTCACTTCTCGATTCTAACTCCTAACTCCTAATGACCAGAAAAATCGCTTACGACTGCCGATACTTCCTGGGTGACCGTCCTTGTGTATGGCACAAGCGGGAGGGGCATGTTTGTGAATGTACTCATTACGATCCGTTCAAGTCCACAACCCTCGTTATCAAGCTGGACGCGGTTGGGGACGTCCTGCGGACGACCTGTCTGCTGCCTTTGATGGAACGGGCCTGGCCGGGGCAGCGGTTGTCCTGGATTACCCGGCCCGAGGCGGCGCCGCTTCTCGAACACAACCCGTACGTCACGGACGTGATCGACTACGGTGCGGATGCCCTGGTGGAACTGGCGGGTCGTCGATTCGATCGGGTGATCAACCTGGATGCGGGTCGCGTCTCGGCCGCCCTGGCGTCCGCGGCGCAGAGTGATGAGAAGATCGGTTATCTCCTGCATGACGCCGGGCACGTTTTCGCGACGAATCCGGCGGCGGAAGAGTGGCAACGGCTGGGAGTTTTCGACGATCTCAAGAAGGCCAATCAGCGCACCTACCAGGAGGTCATGTGTTCCATCCTGGATTTCCCGACCGCAGGACTCGAGTATGTCCTGGTTCTGACCGAAACCGAGAAGGAGGCCGCCCGCGAGCGACTTCGTGAAATTGGGGTCGATCTCGATCGGCCCACGCTGGGTGTCCATACGGGTGGAGGCGGCCGCTGGCGTCTCAAGCAGTGGCATGCCGAGCGGTTCGTGGAGCTCATCTCCCGTCTGGCTCGCGAGCACTCGGAGTCTCTGCAGATCGTCCTCTTCGGCGGTCCGCTGGAAGCGTCGTTGAATGAGGAGATTGCTGGCCGCCTTCACGGTTCCGTCTTCGATACCGGCTGCGACAACAGCCTGCGCGAATTCTCGGCTCTGGTCAGTGAGTGCCGTGTCATGCTCTCCGGCGACTCGCTCGCCATGCACGTGGCGCTCGCCGTCGGGGCGCGAGCCGTCGTCCTTTTCGGCCCCACCAGCAGTGCCGAGATCGAACTCTTCGAGCGGGGTGAGAAGGTCATCCCCGACATGGACTGCCTGGTTTGCTACAAGCAGGAGTGCGATTTCGTGCCGAACTGTATGGATGAGATCTCGGTGGAGATGGTCGAGGGTGCCGTGTTCAGGCAGCTGCGGCTTGCCGGTGTTCGGTGAGTAGGACATCCATCCCTGGTTGTCCAGCTGCCCCGAAGAGACGACCTCCACGTTGATCCTACGGCTGCCGCTGCGATGCGCAGTTCAACTTTCCCGGTAGCCGTGGCCCCGGCACCTGGACAAGCGAGGACGCTTATCCTACTCACGCTTCTCGATTCTCACTTCTCACTTCTCACTTCTGGAAAATGCCAAGTCCGCCCCTCCATGTGAGCATCCTGTCCGCCGGCAAGGACTCCCACTACGCTCTCGGTCTGCTCGAAGCCCTGGTGAAGGAGGGCGTTCGGCTGGATTTCATCGGCAACAACCACATGAAGACCGCTCCGGCGGCATCGGACCCTCTCGTCAACTACTTGAATCTCAGAGGGGATCAGAGCCGCGACGCATCACTCGCACAGAAGGTTCAGCGGCTTGCTGTCTACTACGCCCGACTCCTCCGCTATGCAGCGTCCTCCGAACCGCCGGTGTTCCATATCCTCTGGTTCAACAAGTTCGAGGTTTTGGACAACACCCTCTTGATCCTGTACTACCGCCTTCTTGGGAAGCGACTGATCTTCACTGCTCACAATGTGAGTACCGCAAGCCGGGACAGCCGTCGGAGTACTCTCAACGAATGGTCGCTTCGCTATCTCTATCGGCACGTCGACCGCGTCTTCGTGCACACACGCAAGATGAAAGACGAAGTGGTGCGCCGTTTTGGCACTCCTCCAGAAAGGATCTCCGCCCTATCGTTCCCCGTAAACAATGTGACGCCTCGTTGCACTCTGACCAAGGAGGAGTCGCGCAGGCGGCTGGGTCTCGACACCACGGGCCGGATACTACTCTTCTTCGGCAACATTGCCCCCTACAAGGGGGTCGAGGACGCCGTCCACGCGCTAGCCAAACTCCAAACGCCCGGCTTTCATGACCTGAGCTTGCTGATCGTTGGGCGGATCAAGGAATGCCCGGAGTATTGGAACAACATGACGAGCCTCTGGAAGGAACTCGGCCTCGATGGGCGGATTAAGTCACGGATCGAGTTCGTTCCCGAGGATGAGGTGGGCTGTTACTTCAAGGCCGCCGACGTACTGTTACTTCCCTATCGAAACATCTATCAGAGTGGCGTGCTCTTTCTTTCGTACAACCAGGGCCTGCCCGTGATCGCTTCCGATGTGGGCGACCTGGCCGAGAGTGTCGTTGAGGGAGAAACCGGCTTCGTGTGCCGTCCTCAGGATCCGGACGACCTTGCCCGGAAAATCTCTGCATACTTCGACAGCCCGCTATATCAAGAGCTGGAGAGCCGTCGCCAGAACATCATCGACTTCGTCCATCGAAATCATTCATGGAAGGTTGTCGCCGAGAAGTACTGTGACGTGTACCGCCAGCTTTCCGAGTCTCGAGGCGTGTGACAGGCATCATCGATTTCGCCCTTGTCGGTGCTGATAATCAGGCAGTACAGACGAAAGGCAGTGTAGTCATGGCGAATTCTCCGATTTCCCCGCAGGGCAAGAGCCGGGCCGGAGGTCGTTCCGTCTCACACCGAGAGTGCAGCTTCCAACACAGATGGTTGGGACTCTTGCTCCTGGTGACAATCTGCACTCCAATGAGCGCCGCGACCTACTACGTCAACCAGAACCACCCGGCGGCGAGCAACACGAATCCGGGGACGGAGTCCGAACCTCTGGCGACGATTGCGGGAGGCATTGGCCGGTTGGCCGGCGGAGACACCCTCTTCGTCAAGGGCGGAACCTATACCGAATATCCCTACATTTCCGGGCTCATCGGTTCCGATGCCTACCCCACCGTGATCCGGGTCTATCCGGGGGACCATGTCACAGTCCAAGGCAGTGCAGACCCGGCGCAGGGGATCACCTCGGGGAGGTTGAAGATCACCGGCTGTCGTTATCTCCGCCTCGAAGGGTTCGAGGTGCGCTACATGAACCAGGGCATCTTCATCGAAAACGGGTCGGAGTACGTCACCGTTCGAAACTGCACCGTTCACCACGTCGGTCAGGAGGCCGTTCACATCCGGGAGAACTCCGACCACGTTACGATCGAGGACTGTGCGATCTACGACACGCGCAAGTGGCAGTACAACGGCGAGGGGATCTATATTGGTACCGGTTCCGCAGGTCCACCGGACAGAACCGGCTTTACGACCATCAGAAACAACCGGCTGTACAACATCGTCGATGAAGCGATCGAATTCAAGCCGGGAACGCATGACGGGATCGCCGAGGGAAACACGATCTATGATTCAGGTACGGCTCTGGCGTCGACGACCGGGCTCATCGAGGCGAATCAGCAGTCTGCCGGAGTCCAGAACTGGCCTGCGAATCCCAACCACCTCATCCGAAACAACGTGATCCATGACGTCGTTGCGGGCAGCGCCATACGCGCCGGAACCGGCTGCCTCGTCTACAACAACGTCATCTATGACATGCCCGGTTATGGAATCTACGTTAACAACCCATCGTCGGACGGCTACACGCGAAGGATCTACTTCAACACGGTCGACCTGCCGCCGGGCAATTCGATCGTCGTTCAGGGCGGCAGCGCCGCCGTCAATGCGGCAGAGGATCTGGGTGGGGTCGTCAGCTACGACTTGGACGGGAATCCTCGAACAATAGGCTCAGCGCCGGACATGGGTGCCTACGAAAGCAATCACACGGGGGAGCCCAGTGCTCCACAGAGGCTCAGGGTCGTGACTGACGAGTAGACGGGACACCCGAGTCCGGAAATGGCTCTCCCGACAAAACGAAGGAAGTCGGATCACGACGAGCCGAGTTCTTCCTCGAGGATGCCGCAGAGAACGTGACCGAGGAGAATGTGCATCTCCTGAATCCGCGCCGTGACATTCGAGGGAACGATTAGCGGGTGGTCGACTATGGATCGAATGCGACCACCATCCCCTCCCAGCATGGCGCCGGTTACGGCCCCTTTTTCCTTGGCCGCAGCGACTCCCTGAAAGACGTTCTCGCTGTTGCCGGATGTGGAGAGTCCAATGACGAAATCGTCCTTCCGGCAGAGGCCTTCGATCTGCCGCGCGAAGATCTGTTCGAAGCCGAAATCATTGCCGATGGCGGTCAGAGCAGAGGTATCCGTCGTCAGCGCGAGTGCCGGTAGAGCTCGGCGGTTCGTCTTGAAGCGGACGACGATCTCCGTGGCAAGGTGCTGGGCATCGGCGGCGCTGCCGCCGTTTCCAAAGAAGATGAGTTTTCCTCCTGCGCGAAGGCTGCCCAGCGAGGCACCGACGAATCTCGCGAAATCCTCCTGGAGGGACTCTCGGCACTGGGCCGCCAACGCTTCATGCTCGAGGAACTCCGAGCGTAGCCGCCCTTCTCTGATCGTCATGCGGGAAGACCTCCCTCGATCGATTTTTCACCCTCGGACCGCTCCGATGACGACAACGCAAGGCCGAATCCGTTGGTCCGTGCCGGGACATTCTACAATATCCGCCCGTCTCAGACTCGCGCGGGCACGCACCCGTGCCTCAGATCGCTCGCGGCAGGGGACCGCTCCCATTGTCGCTGGACTGCAGACACTGAGTTGAGCACCTAGGCCAGGGGGTTGCATTGTCGAAACAGTTGGGAACAGATCAAAACCTCATTCTCCGCTCCGCGAAGGCCGTCGAGAGCTGGGTCGAGCAGCATCACTATAAGGCCTACGAGCCTTTTGATGGGCTCTCGTCGCCCCTCAGGCCTTTGACACTCGGGAGTCTCTTCCTCGATCGGATTCTGATGCAGGCCGTCCGGCAATCGCCCTGGAATCTGAGGCCCCTTCTGGGCATCAAACCGCTGGAATCCACGAAGGGGCGGGGATACATGGTCCGGGGTTACCTGACCATGTATCAGGTGACCGGCGATCGTTCTTACCTCGAAAGGGCTCGCACCTCTCTCGACTGGCTTATCGATCACAAGTCTCCCAAGTTCGAGGAATGTTCCTGGGCGAACCACTTCGATTTTGCCAGCCGCGGCGGGCGTTACTCCAAACACGAATCGATCATCGTCTGGACGGCCCTGATCGGTCAGGCCTTCCTCGATGGATTCGAGGTCCTAAAGGAAGAACGCTACCTGGAAATCGTCCAAAGCGTGGCCAGGTGGATCCTCGCCCTGCCGAGGGAGAAGACCGAGTCCGGGACGTGTATCAGCTACCTCGCGATTGAGCAGAGCTCCATCCACAATGCCAACATGCTGGGCGCGGCCTTTCTGGCCCGCGCGGCGAAGTGCACGGGCTCCAGTGAATACACGGCCGTGGCGGCCGATGCCATGCGCTACAGCTGCACCCGTCAGCGGCCGGACGGTTCCTGGTGGTATGCCGAGGACCCGAAATACCACTGGATCGACAACTTCCACACCGGCTACAACCTGGACAGCTTGAAGGGCTACGTCGACTGCACCGGCGATCGCAGCTACGACGAGAACTTGGAGCGCGGGTTCCGGTTCTACATCGAACATTTCTTCGAGCCGGACGGCTGCCCCCGTTACTACCACAACCGAACCCAGCCGATCGACAGTCAGTGTGCCGCACAGGCGATCGAGACTCTTGCGACCTTCTCGGAGAATGAACCTTCGGCACTCGATCTCGCACTGAAGGTGGCCACCTGGTGGATCCGCGAGATGCAGGATCCCTCCGGGTACTTCTATTACCGGAAATATCCGCTGATCAAGGCGAAGGCGCCCATGCTCCACTGGTCTCAGGCGGTGACGTATCGCGCCCTGGCCGTCCTCCTCCAGGCTCTCGCCCATGCCGACGAGTCGAAGGACGCGGAGAATTCACCTGCAGCTGCCACACAAGAGCCGCGGTGAAGACGCCGTTCGGGTTTGGGAGGACCTCTCTATTTTACTCATCACTTGGTTGACCGCTTCTCGAAGGCGCAAGGCTGCTCTCTCGATCGTCATCGTGGTCGCCGTCGTTGCGACCGTCGGCTTCCTCGCGCACGGAGCTTTCCTGAGGCACGTGGCGGCCGGCTTGGTCTGCTCTTCCGATCCGCAACCTTCCGACGCCATCGTGATCGAGAATGTGGACGACGAGTATCTGCTGTTCGAACGTGCCCAGCGCCTCGAGGCACGCGGCATTGCTGGTCTCGTGCTCGTACCTGTCTTGGGCACACGCGACGACGGCAGACCCGGTAAGGTGGCACTCGGCGTCTCGGAGCTCATGTGCAGGATGGCCCGACTCCACAGCTACCAGCTGTTCCCCGTCCCTGAGCAGGAGCCGATTTCGCTGCACGTAGCCCGTGCCGTCGGCCGTCAATTGCGTGACCGGGGTCTGCACAGCGCGATCGTCGTCTCCTCCGCCTTTCGAAGTCGCCGGGCCCAGGAAATCTACGAGCGTGTCCTGCCTCCAATGGGGATCGAAGTCCGCTGCGAGCCCGTGTTCGGAAGCCAGAATGTCGACAACTGGACCGAATCCTGGCACGGCATCCAGGCGGTTGGTCTGCAGTTTGCCAAGCTCTGGTATTACCGGCTATTCGTGCTGTGGCGGGTAGACAGTTTTGCCTCTTCAACGCCGTCTCCCGAGAAGGCGTTGGTTCGGGAAATGCGGCCTAGAAACGCAACCTGAGCGACACCGCGCGAATCGCCCGCGATGGACATCATCCGCCTTCTGGAAGCCGACGGGGCTCAGGTGGACTACCATGACCCTCACGTCCCGGATTTGCATGCCGATCACGGTCCGGTGGACATCCGGGAGCGCTCGGTCGAGCTGACCCCGGAGGCGGCGGCGAAATACGACATCGTCGTTCTGGTGACGGATCACTCCAAGGTTGATTACGAGATGGTCCAGCGGTCGGCGCAATTGATTTTCGACAGTCGGGATGCCTTCCAGGGGGCGGTTTGAGAACGTGGTGAAGCTTTAACGGGGTTGAAGGCCTTCGAAGTGCGAAAGATAAAGGGCGAAGCGCGAAGTTCGACACGGGCGGCCTGCACATTCGAAGCGACCCATGAATGTCCTTGAGGTAAAATCGGCTCATGCGCATTGGACCGAAGGAAATTGAGCTCATCGTGGCGACGGCGCAGCGTTTCGGAGCTCGGAAGGTCGTCCTGTTCGGTGGTGTGCTTGGCGACCCCGAACACGCTCGTGATCTCGATCTTGCATGCGACATTCGCGGCTGGGACATCTTCCGCCTTGGAGGTGAATTGGAGCATGCTCTAGGTGTGCCCGTCGATGTCGTTCCTCTCGATCCGCCCAGTCGTTTCTCGGAGTTCGCGCTGCAGCGGGGACGAGTCCTGTATGAGGCCGCATGAACTCGCCTTGCTTTCGGTAAACCCGGGGTGCTTCGCTACCCCGGGCTCTGGGATAAAGCTGCCCCTTCGGGGCGCCGGACCTCGGATCAGGTTCAATCTCTCGCTCGTCGCTCTTCGCTCCTAACTCCTAACTCCTCGCTTCTCGATTCTGACTTCTCGATTCTCAATTCTAATCTCGACTCCTCACTTCCCCATGAAGTGCTAGAGTGTCGGCAAGGGGAAGCAATATGGATGAAACAGCCCTCTTGAAGAGGATCACGGTCAATCCGCAGATCTTCGGCGGGAAGCCCATCATTCGGGGGCGTCGCCTGGCTGTGGAACACGTCCTGGGTATGCTGGCGGCCGGTGACACGAGCGAAACGATCCTGGCAGGCTACCCCTGGCTGGAACCTGAAGATGTTCAGGCCTGTCTGGTTTACGCCCGCCGACTGGTGGCCCACGAGAGAGTCGAACCTCTGGGCGAGGTGCCGGCTGCTTGAGGATTCTCCTTGATGCCTGTGTGTGGAAAGGTGTGCGGGACGCTTTGGCTTCCGCCGGGCATGACGTCGTTTGGGCCGGGGACTGGGATGAGGACCTGAAAGCCGGGGCAATCGTCACCGCCGAAGCCAACCGGGTACGCATTCGTCGGATCGGCTAGTTTGGGGGAGGAATCGGGAATCGGGAAGCGAGCATCGAGAATGGAACCATCGCGGAAACTCTCCGTTCCTGGTTTTCGGTGCAAGCGCTGTGACTCCGCATTCAGTACGCGAGTCCAGCGAGCGCAACTGCAGACGCTCGCAGGCCGCCGGAAGTGATGCCGGAGGCCGGAACCGATCGGATGGAGACACGATCCAGGATGGGCAATCGATGAAGATCCGGAGACGCGCTCGCTGGACTCGCGTACTGAATGCGCGACGCAATCTCGGCAACATGCCCTTCGATTTTCGATTTGTGATTTGGCGGGGGAACGATCAGTTGAAGCGCTGAGGTCGAGGAGGAGCTCATCCTGAATTCCCAATTCCGAATTCTGAATTCTGGATTCTGAATTCCCGATTCCCGTCAAGCCAAGATTGACCAACCATCTGCACCAACCTATACTGGAGATATGACCCAAGTCAATCTGTACGAGGCGAAGACGCGGTTGTCGGAGTTGGTTCGAGAGGCGCTTGCGGGGGGAGAGGTAGTGATCGCCCGCCACGGCAAGCCGGTCGTCCGGATCGTTCCTTATCGGCAAACGGGAGGAGTCCGGCCCGGCTTTCTCAAGGAACAGGTGCGCTGGAGTGACGATTTCGACGCGCCTCTCGACGAATGGGCGGACTACCAGTGAACGTCTTGCTCGACACCCACGCCTTTCTGGCTCTCTCCCAGGGAGTCGGGTGGCTCGGGCCCCGGGGAATGGAACTGATTGAGCAGCCGGAGACCGCCTTCTTTTTGAGCGTCTGTTCGATCTGGGAGATGGCGATCAAGCTCAAGATCGGCAAACTGGAGTTGGAGTTGCCACTTGACAAGGCGGTTGACGCCGGTATCGACGCCGGACTTCGAATCCTGGATTTACACCGATCGGCGATCTACCGGACGCTATCGCTTGACCTCGCCCACCGGGATCCTTTCGACCGGATTCTGGGCGCCCAGGCCCTGAGCGAGGAGATGGTTTTCCTGTCCCGGGATGCGGCCTTCGATCTCTGGGGCGTCAGGCGGGTTTGGTAAGGGACATCTTCGATATTCGATTTACGATTTGCAGTGGAAAACAGCGCTGAGCCCGCCGGCATTGGGCAATCCTCATTCCCACTTGCCGCTTCCGGCCTCCCGTTTACCGTTTACCACCCGAAAACCCGAAACTCGAAACCGAACGACGAAGTCGAAGTTCGAAACCGAAGTGCGAAGTGCAAACTGAACCAGAAACCAGGAACCTTGAACCACAAACCGGCTGATGTTATGGTGAGTTGGTGATGGCGCGATTGACGATCACTCTTTCCGACCGAATTCACCGAGCCCTCAAGGAGGCGTCGGTGGAGCGGAACCGGACGATTGGGGAACTGATCGAGGAGAGTCTCGAGTCCTACGGCATCCGCGGCCGGGAGGAGGCCGCCGCGATCGTCGCCCGGGTGCGGGCTGCCTCGACTCTGGGAGCCGACGAAGCGCTGCAGTTGGCGGTTGCGGAGACGGCTCGCGAGCGGGGACGTTGATTGCCGTCGTCGATACCAACGTAGTGGTCAGCGGCCTGATTACCCGGGACCCGCAGTCGCCGCCGGCCCGGATCCTCGACGGGATGCTGGCGGCACGCTTTCGATATCTCCTTTCTCTCGAACTGCTCTCCGAGTACCGGCGAGTGCTGTTGCGACCGGCGATCCGCCACCGGCATGGGCTTGGCGAAGCGGAAGTGGACCTGGTTCTCGAGCGCCTGATTCGCCAGGGAATCCTGCGGCAGCCCGAACCGTTGGAGTTCGAAGTCGTGCGCGGTGACGGTCACCTCTTTGAGCTGCTCCGCGAGGTGTCGGGGGCGGTATTGGTGACGGGAGATCGGGAGTTGATCCGTGGGTCGCCGGAGTGGGCGAGCGTCCTGACGCCCGGGGATTTTCTGAATTGGCTGGGGTAGGGGTTCTGGTTCCTGGAGCGAGACGGGAAACGGGAAACGGTAAACCGCTGAGGATTCGCGAAGAGGGTTTTGCCATCTTTACGTCTGCACTGGCCCCGTTAAGATCCAGTTTGCACTTCGCACTTCGGTTTCGGGCTTCGACCTCGTAGTTCCACGCTTCGCGTTCCACGTTCAATGTTCCAGGTTCCAAGTTCCACGTATTCGGTTTTCTGGGCAAGGAGGAGTTTCGGTCAGCAAGTTAAGATCGAGTAGAAGTTCATTCTGGATTCTGAATTCTGAATTCCTATTCCCGCTTCCCGCTCGAAACCCGTCACCTTCTCGGCCAGGAAAAACCGCTGAGGCGCAATGGCGCGGAGGTTGCGCGGAGAGGTTGGAATTCTCAATTTCGAAGAGGGTTTTGCTATCCTTGAAGTGCAGGAATTCTGATGGGCAATCTGGAAGAAATCGAAAAGGCGATTGGACGGCTGTCTCGCCCGGAGCGGGCCACGCTGCTCGAGCATTTGGTTGAGGGTCTCGGCGGTGCGTTTCCCGGGATCGACTTTAGTCCGGACGTCTGCGGCGGGGAGGCCACGCTGGTGCGGACCCGTATTCCGGTCTGGTTACTGGTGCGCGCCAAAGAACTCGGGAGTTCCGAAGCCGATTTGTTGCGGGCTTACCCGATGCTGCGTGCCGACGATCTGAGCAATGCGTGGCGTTATGCTCGCTTGCATTCTGAGGAGATAACAGAGGCGATCCGCCGAAACGAAAGTTAGGCGATGGAACATCGCTTCTTTGCTGATGAGAACTTCCCGCTGCCTGCAACCGAACGGTTGCGCGAGCTGGGTCACGACGTTCTCACTGTTGCCGAGTCCGGTCATTCCGGTATTGCCTGGTCGGATGAATCGGTTCTCAGGCAGGCCACGGCTGATGGGAGGGCGGTCCTGACTCTCAATCGGCGCCACTTCATCCGCTTCCATGGGGAGGTGCCCGCTCATTCGGGTGCAGG
This sequence comes from uncultured Acidobacteriota bacterium, assembly GCA_963823995.1. Classification (GTDB taxonomy): domain Bacteria; phylum Acidobacteriota; class UBA6911; order RPQK01; family JAPXNP01; genus JARRKC01. Next base: position 170,388 of record CAWGNQ010000004.1, on the reverse strand, counting down.
CCAGCAAAGGTTATCCATCGTCTCCGAATTGGCGGGGCGTCGATTCCACGGATGAATCGCGCTTTCAGCGCTAAGGTTGGGGACGTGCCGGTTTTCTCCTGGGCGTTGCCCAGGGCTCGAAATGACGCTGCGCCTTCGGCGCGCCGACGGGTGACTTCCTCTGGTCTGTGCCTTGAACGTGGAACGTTGAACCAGGAACCAGGAACGGAAACCTGGACTATGTGCTATATTTGCCTCATGCCCCAACTGCACTGTTACGTCCCCAGCGAGATGGCCGAAAAGCTCAGGCGCCGGGCCGAGGCCGAGGGGGTTTCCCTGTCGCGCTACCTGGCGCAGGTACTCAGCCGGGAGATCGCTCACGAATGGCCCGTGGGATATTTTGACGAGGTGATCGGTGGATGGGCCGGAGAGCCGTTGACCCGGCCCGATCCGGGGGAATGGGAAAACCGGAAGGAACTCGATTTCCGCGGTGAGTGACCTCCTGCTCGACACGAGCGTCTGCGTCGAACTTCTGAACGGCACCCCGGAGGTTGTGGCCCGGCTGAAAGAGCGGGCTCCCGGAGAAGTCAAACTCTGTTCCATCGTCAAATCGGAACTGCTCTACGGGGCCCGGAGAAGCCGGCGCCAGGAGCAGAATCTCGAGTTGCTCGAGCGTTTCTTTCAGCCTTTCGAGAGCTTCCCCTTCACCGACCGGGTGGCGGACGAAGCGGCCCGGATCCGGGCAGAACTCGGGCAGCTGGGCACTCCGATCGGACCGAACGACCTGTTGATCGCGGCCACCGCGCGTTCAAACGACCTGGTGCTGGTGACGCGGAACGTCCGGGAATTCGAACGGGTACCGGGATTGAGGGTCGTGGTGTGGTGAATGTTTCTGGTTTCTGGTTCCTGGTTTAGTTTGCACTTCGCACTTCGGTTTTGAACTCCGAGTTCGCCGTTCAGAAACATTTTCGATTTACGATTTGCAGTGGAAGCCTTGAACGTGGAACGTTGAACCCGGAACCCGGAACCCGTCACCTTCTCGGCTAGGAAAAACCGCGGAGGCGCAATGGCGCGGAGGAAGCGCGGAGATTGTCACGTTTCCAGAAACCAGAAACCAGGAACCAGGAATCCCGCCCGGTGCTAGGATAGTAATCTCATGGAAAAGCGGGGCTTGCAGGATCGCGTACATAACGGCGAGACCGTGCTGGAGCGCTCTCTGGCGGAACTGCGGCAGGTCGTCGAGAAGGCGCTTGTCGATGTGCCGAGTTCTGTTTACCTGTATGGTTCCGTCGTCAACGGGGCGAGGCGTCGTTCGTCGGACATCGACATTGCCGTGTGGACCGAATCCGATCCGCCGGCAGGTCGCATGGCCGCGCTTCGGGAGCGGATCGAAGAGAGCCGGGTTCCCTATTCCGTGGACGTGGTGCTCTTGAACGAGGCCGACCCGGAATTTGCCGGGCTCGTGATGCGAGAAGGGGTGCGATGGATCGGCTGAGGCAACGGGGGGAGGATGCGGAGCGGGCGCTGGCTTCGCTCGAGGAGTTGTCGGGGATCGTTGCTCCGACGAAGGTCGAGCCCGACGCCGCCATCCAGCAGTTCGAGTACACTCTTGCAGCGTGCTGGAAGGCGGCGCAACGCTACCTGTTCGTGGTGGAAGGAATCGACGCCGGCTCTCCCAAGGAAGTCGTTCGCCAAAGCCGCGCCGTCGGCCTGCTGTCTAATGAGCAGGCGGTGAGTGCGCTGGAGATGACGGACGATCGGAATCTGACGGCGCACACCTACAACGAGGGCCTGGCACAGCAGATCTTCTCTCGCGTGCCCGGTCATGCGGAGCTTCTAAAACAGTGGCTTGCCGCGATCCGAAGCCGAAGCGGATGAGCATTTTTGATTCGTGTTCGGCGCCTTCACTCCGGAGCGGGTCGATCCGGGCAACCCGACGTTCAATTACAACGCCCGCTTCATCGAGCTGGCCAGCGAAATCAACACCGAAATGCCCGAGTCTGCGTCGGCAAGGTGGCCAAGGCCCTCAACAAACGCCGCAAGGCCGTCAACGGTTCGAAGGTCCTCGTTCGCGGGGTGGCCTACAAACGAAACGTGAGCGACACGCGCGAATCGCCGGCGATGGACATCATTCGTCTTCTGGAAGCCGACGGCGCGCAGGTGGATTACCACGATCCTCACGTGCCCGATCTGCGTGCCGATCACGGGCCGGTGGATATCCGGAAGCGCTCGGTCGAACTGAGCCCGGAGGCGGTGGCGAAATACGACATCGTCGTTTTGGTGACGGATCACTCCAAGGTCGATTACGAGATAGTCCAGCAGTCGGCGCAGTTGATCTTCGACAGTCGGGATGCCTTCCAGGGGCCGTTTGAGAATGTCGTAAAGCTTTAGCGTGCTGTCTGTCACCCCTTTGAACCCCTGAGAGGTTGACATACGATCTGGAACGTCCACGCGGGAAGCACCTTTCCGACATTTGCAGGGAGTTTGGGTGACTTCTCTATGATCGCGTCTTCTCCGTACGTCGTTGTCAGCGCCGGTGCTCACACCGGGTCTGCGGAAGCGCAGGTTCGTTCCAGTACGGAAGATCGGGATGAGCGGTGGGACGCGTTTCTGGCCTCTGTTCCCGAGGGGCAGTTCCAGCAGACAAGCGCTTGGAGCCGTGTCAAAGCAACGAGCGGCTGGGAGCCGTTGCGGGTGGTCTTTGAACGGGACGACCGAATCGTCGCCGGATTCCAGTTGCTCGCGAAACGGTGGAAAGGGCCGCTCCGTATCGGCTACGTGAGCAAGGGGCCCGTGCTCACCGATCCGAGTCTGGCGGATACAGCAATTGGCAAACTGAAATCACTGGCCCGAGATCATCGGTTGACCGCAATCGTCGTCCAGGCTCCCGATCGCGGGTTTCTTGCCGGTAGGCATTTCGGCGAAGACGGGTTCCTGAGGGCGCCCGACTTTCTCGGCGTCATCCGTTACACGCTCATCAATGAACTCTCGACCGATCCGGACGGATTCAAGGCGAGCCTGAGGAAGTCGACCCGCTACGGTGTCAATCGCGCGGGGCGAGAAGGCGTCTCCATCGAATTCGGCAGGCGGGAGGACCTGCCCGAATTCTTCCGCCTGATGCGACAGACATGTCGAAGACAAGGGACCCAACCGAACCCCGCTTCCGTCGACGCGCTTTATGCGATGTGGGACGGATTCGCCCCGCGCGGGCAACTCGAGCTCACGTTTGCGGTTTGGCAGGGGAGGAAGCTCGCCGGCCAGGTGACCTTCAGTTTCGGAGACACGGTGACCGTTTGGAAGGTCGGTTGGTCGGAGGAAGCCCCCGAGACATGTCCGAACCATCTCCTGCGTTGGGAGGTCCTGACACGCTCCGCGCGGGAGGGCTTTCGCTTTTGTGACTTCGCAGCGATGACTCCCCATATTGCCGAAGGTCTCTTGAGGGGTGAACGACCGTCCGGCCTGGAGCAATCACGAGACTTCTTTCACCTGGGGTTCGGCGGGCACCCGATGGTCCTGGCGTGCCCCTATCTCTACTTCCCCAATCCCGTGATCGGATCCGTCTTCTCCCGCACTTCGCGTAATTGAGTCTTCCGCACACTCCTCCGATTACGTCTGTGACGGCTATCTCCCACTGACGGCGACATGCACCGGGAGTCGGCGGCTGTGCACGGGGTCGCTCACTGACCGTTCGCGCACTGATCGAGCCGGTTCCCGGTTTCACGTTCAACGTTCCTGGTTCCAAGTTCCGAGTTCCGGGTTCGGAAGCCGCAAAGCGGAAGCTCCGTCCCTCCGCTTCCGCACTCCAAAGCGGCTTCGCCGCAGTCTTGGGCGGTGCATACCCACCGATTCTCCCGTCCCCCGTTCTCCCGGCTTCCCGTTCTCCGGTTCTCCCTGGACTACTCCGCTGATCTGCGGCGGCGCACCAGGCCGGTCAGGACGCCCCCAGTCCCCAGGAGCAGAAGCAACACCCACGGCCCCGCCACCCGGACGGCCGTGGATCCTCCAAACTTCACGGCACTTCGACATGACTGACGGACCCGGGCCCGGAGGCTACGCCCCGATCCGGTCGATCCCAGAATCGGAGTGGGACGAATTCGTCGAGGACTCCCGAACCCCCCATCACGAACAAACCTCGGCCTGGGCCCGAGTGTCAAGGCCGCCTACGGCTGGTCCTCGGAACGATGGGTGACCGGCGAGGCAGGGAAGGCTCGCGCCGGAGCTCAGGTCCTGATCCGTCGCCTCTGGGGTCCCTTCGCAGTCGGGTTCATCCCCTTCGGTCCCGTTCTTCAGCACGACGATCCAGCCACGGTCCGTGCCGCACTCCAGGGAGTCCGAAGCTACTTCCGCAGACGCAGACTCACCTACCTGGTCGTTCTTCCGCCCCTGCCCGGTCCGGATTTCGGGCAGAGCTTCCGCGAACTCGGGTACCGGGCCCAGCCTCCACATCTCCCTCCGGCCGGTCTGATCGCGAACACCCTGCTTCTCGATCTCCGACCCGGCCTCGATCGGATCCTGGCCGGGATGCGATCCTCCACTCGAAAACACATTCGACGCTCTTTGCGGTCTTCGATGCAGTTGCGGGTAGGCGGCGAAGCAGACGTGGAGTGTTTTCGACAGTTGATGCTGGCCATCTGTCGGCGCAGGAAGACCGTTCCTGCACCTCCTCAGCCCGACTTCTTCGAACGGGTCTGGAGGCACTTCGGCGCTACGGGCAGAGCCAGACTCTTCCTGCTCGACCACGAGGGGGAGCCGACTGCCGGAGTGTTGTGCCTCGCCTTCGGCCCCATTCTCCGTGCATGGAAGATCGGGTGGGATGGAAGTCCCAAGGGGCTGTACTCCCCGGAGCGGATCTGGTGGGAAGTCATCTGCTGGGCAAAGGAGCACCAGTTTACGCATTTCGATTGCGTTTGGCTTCCGGACCGCTCTGTCGAGGCTCTTCGTCGAGGCGAAACGATCACGCCCTCCCTCGACGGAATCGGTTTCTTCAAGCTCGGGTTCGGCGGGACTCTGGTGTCTTCGGCCGGGCCCCACTGGCTTTACAGTCCCGTCCTCAAACCGGTCATTTGCTCCGGCGGGATGTGGTTGGCTCGTCAGGAGCCGCTTTGGAAACTGCTTTTGAGGAGGCGGCCGACGGCCGGCAAGGAGAGTCGCTGATCCGCCCGCTGCTCGATCTCCCCGGGAGTGAGCGTTCGGGGAGGGTCGACTCGCTGGCGCTCGCGTACTGATTCCGAGGCCGGGGGCCCTGTGTGGGTTGGGGAGCGCATGAGAATTGGGGGGCCTCCCCGCGGAGTGCGCAAGCTCCGCTTGCGCACTCCGAAGCGGCTTCGCCGCAGTTTCATATCCCTAGGGGGAGACCGCCGGGGCGGCAGCCCGCGCGACACAGCAGGGTCCCCCGAAGGGATTGAGTAGGGCTTTCAGCGCTGGGGTTTTGGGGCGTGTCGGGGTGTCCCTGGGCGCGGCCCAGGGCCGGCAATGACGCGGCGCCTTTGGCGCGCGGCTTGGCGCCTTGTCCGGCCTTCGTGTCGAACAACGAAGTGGAATGGGGCACCTCCTATCCGATTGCCTCTCTGGACGATTCACCGCACAACGCGTGATGGCGCGGGGGATTCGCAGGGCTGTTTGGTCAAGTTGAACGTGGAACTTGAAACGTTAAACCGCCGATCGGATGTTTCCGTCTCGTTGGAGTGAAGGCCCGATCGGGCGGCGGATGTTCGTTACTCGAACGGTCACGCGGACCACGTGTTGCTTTCGGGTGGGGCTTTTGCCGGCGGCCCTGCTGGTGGTGGTCGGGACCGGGCGGTTGTGGCTTCCGGTGGACGGCGCAGAGCCTCATCGAAGCGGGTCCGCCGGGAGTCGCCGACGCGATTGTCGTCGAGAACCGGTTCCGGGTAGGATAAGCGTCCACGCTTGTCCAGGTGCCCCGGAGTATCGGTCCTGGTTCGTACCCGGCGGGTGTCGGGGAGGTGCGTTGGCGTTCCGCGGGGGCTCGGATTGCCCGCAGGCCGGAGGCTCCCATGTCGTCCCGCCGGGCGGGACTCGGGTTTTCTCCTCATCCGTCAACCCAGGATTTCGCCTTCGGCTCATCCTGGGCAACGTACATTCCGCCCCGCCGGGCGGGGCTCCGGAGACGGGGTCGCGGGGTGCACTCCAGACACGAGGCCGGCGGGGTGCTCTCGTTCCACGGCTCTCCCTGTTTCCATGCGGAACAGTGCGGGGCGGCACGGGGGAACTTTTGCACCCCGAAGGGGTGTAGCTTTATTTGAGAGCAATCCGGCAAGATCGGGCGGACCCGAGGGCGGAGAGGCGATGAAGCCATCGAAATTGTTGCAGAAGGCACTGGAATCACCCGCGAGCCTTCACTTCGAAGAGGCGACTGCTCTGGCGAAGGCATTCGGGTTTCGACTGGCCCGCGTGCGCGGCAGCCACCACATCTTCGTTCAGTCGGGCGTGCGGGAGTTGGTCAATTTACAGAGTGTCGACGGAAAGGCCAAGCCGTATCAGGTTCGTCAGTTGCTCCGGTTGATCGAGCGATATAATCTGTTTTCAGGGGAAGCGGACGAATGAAGGACTATCATATCAATGTCTTCTATAGCGACGAGGACGAAGGCTACATCGCCGACATCCCCGATCTGCCGCACTGCAGTGCTTTCGGCGCTACTCCGCAGGAAGCACTGGCCGAAGTGCTCGAAGCCAAGGTCGCCTGGATCGAGGCCGCCCGCGCGGAGGGCAGGCCCGTCCCGAGGCCCAGTTTTCGACCCGCCATTTACCAGGTCTCCCGAAGGTCCGCGTAGCGTTCGCACTTCCACGTTTCACGTTCCAGGTTCCGGGTTTCGAGTAGGATAAGCGTCCACGCTTGTCCAGGTGCCCCGAAGTGTCGGTCGTGGTTCGTCTCGAGCGGGTTGCCTAAGTTTCAGCGTTGGCGTTCCGCAGGGGCTCGGATTGCTGGGCGACCGGAGGCTCCCATGTCGTCCCGCGGAGCGGGACTCGGGTTGTCCCCTCATCCGTCCACCCAGGATTTCGCCTCCGGCTCATCCTGGGCAACGTACATTCCGCCCCGCCGGGCGGGGCTCCGGCAAACAGACCCACAAGCGGACGCCGGACGTGACGGCTGGGCGGTGGGCAGGGGATGGACAGTTGGGGGCCGCGCGGTTTGGCAGGGTTCTCTCGCCGGGCCGGCAGCAGCCCGCCAGACACAGCAGGCAGGGCTGCCTGGATTACGCCGGCACCCTTTCTCCCCACCTGGAACCGTGGAACCTGTAACTCTCCCGTTTCCCGACTCCCGGATCCCGATCAAACGTGAAAGTGCGAAGTGCGAGGTGCGAAGTGCGAACTGGAGGGCGGAGTGTCGGTCGTGGTTCGTGTCGAGCGGGTTGCCTGGGTTTCAGCGTTGGCGTTTCGCAGGGGCTCGGGTTGCCGGGAGAGCGGGGGCTCCCATGTCGTCCCGCCGGGCGGGACTCGGGTTTTCTCCTCATCCGGCAACCCAGGATTTCGCCTTCGGCTCATCCTGGGCAACGTACATTCCGCCCCGCCGGGCGGGGCTCCGGAAAGAGGGGCGCGCGATGGTCCGGGATGTTGCTGGGACGATCCGCGCGGGACCCCGGGTCGAGTGTCGAGTTTCGGGTTTCGGGTTTCGAGTAGGATAAGCGTCCACGCTTGTCCAGGTGCCCCGAAGTGTCGATCGTGGTTCGTGTCAAGCGGGTGTCGAGGTGCTGCGTCGGCGTCGCGCAGGGGCTCGGATTGCCGGGCGACCGGAGGCTCCCTTGTCGTCCCGCCGGGCGGGGCTCCGTGCACGAGACCGGCCGGCAGTCGAACCGGTTCCCACTTCTGCACCTTCTGAATTCTGGATTCTGAATTCGGGATTCCCCTTTTCCCCCGCGCAAAGAACGTTCATCAGGAGTAGAGGGACAAGCAGGGATGTCCCACACTCGCAACGCTGCGGCATGCGGGTGGGTGGTGCCGGGGGTGTTTGTTCGGGGCACCTGGACAAGCAGGGATGCTTGTCCTACGCTGGCTCCCGATCAAACGTGAAAGTGCGAAGTGCGAAGTGCGAAGGGCGAACGAAGGACGAGATGATGATTAAGAACATCCTATGCATTGGGGCCGGGTACGTCGGGGGGCCGACGATGGCCGTGATCGCGAAGAACTGTCCCGATCTGCGGGTCGTCGTCGTCGATATCAACGAGGAGCGGATCCGGGCTTGGCAGTCGGGGAAGCCGCCCATCTTCGAGCCGGGCCTCGAGGAGACCGTTCGCGCGTCCCTGAACCGGAATCTCTTCTTCTCGACGGACATTCCTACGGCGATCGCCGAGGCCGACATCATCTTCGTCAGCGTCAACACGCCGACTAAGACCTTCGGCGACGGAGCCGGGTACGCGGCCGATCTTCAGTATTGGGAGAAGACGGCCCGGCAGATCCTCGAGCACTCCAGCCGCGACAAGATCGTCGTCGAGAAGAGCACCGTGCCCGTGCAGACCGCCCAGGCCATGGAGAACATCCTCAGCCAGAACGCGAAGGGCCTGGTCTTCGACGTTCTGTCGAACCCCGAGTTCCTGGCCGAAGGCACGGCGATCGGCAATCTCGAGAACGCCGACCGGGTGCTGATCGGGGGCGCACCGACCGAGCGGGGAGGGCGGGCCGTCGAGGAGCTCGCCGCCGTCTATCGCCGCTGGCTGCCCGACGAGCGGATCCTGCGGACCAACGTCTGGTCAAGCGAGCTCTCGAAGCTCGCCGCCAACGCCTTCCTGGCCCAGCGTATCAGCTCGATCAATTCACTCACCCCGTTTTGCGAGAAGACCGGCGCGGACATCGCCGAGGTCGCCCGAGCCGTCGGGATGGACGGGCGCATCGGCTCGCGGTTCCTTCAGGCCGGCGTCGGATTCGGCGGATCCTGCTTCAAGAAGGACGTCCTCAATCTCGTCTATCTGTGCCGGAACTTCGGTCTGCAGGAGGTCGCCGACTACTGGGAGCAGGTCGTCCGAATCAACGAGTACCAGAAGTGCCGCTTCGTCAAGAACATGGTCCAGTCGATGTTCAACACCGTCGCCGAGAAGCGGATCGCCCTGTTCGGATTCGCTTTCAAGGCCGATACGGGGGACACACGGGAGAGCCCGGCGATCACGGTCTGCCGGGAACTGGTCGCCGAGCACGCCCGGGTCGTCGTGACCGATCCCGAGGCGCTCGAAAATGCCGGACGGGACCTGGCGGATCTGGGCGAGAGCGTGGAGTTCGAGGACGACCCCTATCGGGCGGCTGAAGGGGCGCACGCCGTCGCCCTGCTGACCGGCTGGAGCCTCTACAGGGAGATCGACTACCAGCGCATCTTCGATTCCATGTCGAAGCCGGCCTGGGTCTTCGACGGTCGCAATCTGCTCGATCACGCGCGGCTCGCAGAGATCGGGTTCAACGTGTCGGCTGTCGGGAAGAAGCCGGTGACGCGGTTTTCGAAGATTTGAGATTTGAGATTGGCGATTTACGATTTGGAAGAAGCGGGGGGGAGAAGGGAATTCAGAATCCAGAATTCAGAATTCAGAATTCCTTTCACTTTCAGCGTTCAACTCTCGAGGTTCGAGGTCCGGAGGCGACTCCGCGCGAAGCCGCCAAAACGCAAAGTACGCCAAGGATTTCTTTGTTTTGAAGCCCCTGGTGATCCTTGCGGCCTTTGCGTGAGATCGGATCAGCAAGACGTGACCTCCTGCCTCCTTTCCGAAAATCTCAAATCTGATGGCCTCGTAATAAGTCACATTCTTATAAGTCGTTGATAACATGGAAGAAAGTGATGTTGGTGGGGGCGGGGGATGTCAGGGTCGTGTGTTACTTTCTCCTGTAGAATCAACGATTTATCGGGAGAATGGATGCTTCACGCCAAAGATCACAAAGCGGGCTACTTGTTCGACCCCTTCGGCTACCTGGGCACGAAGCGACTCCAGCGATTGCGGGAGTCGTGGCCGGGTTTGTTTCGGAAGGAGATTCTGCCGGTGCTGCCGGTCGAGAAACTGATGGAGGACTACAACCCGAGCCAGGGGCGACCCACCAAGGAACTGTACGCGACCCTGGGAGCGGTGCTGCTGCAGCAGATGCAGGATCTGACCGACGAGGAAACGATCGACCGCTTTGCGTTCGATCTGCAGTGGCACTACGCGCTGGACATTACCGAGGAGTCGGACCAGGCCGCCTATCTGTGTGCGAAGACGTTGTGGACGATGCGAACGAAGGTGATGCGGGAGGGGACGGCCGCGGAGTTGTTCGATCGGGTGACGGACAAGTTGAAAGAGGTCTGTGAGGTCGATACGGACCGGCAGCGACTGGACTCGACGCAGATCTTCTCGAATATGCGGTATCTGGGGCGGCTGCGTCTGATCGCGCAGACGAGCCGCAAGTTCCTGAAGAACCTGAAGCGAAAACACCCGAAGCGGTTCGAGGCGCTGTCCGAAGAAGTCCGGGAACGCTATCTGCCGCAGCGGGGACAGGGCGTCTTCGCGCTGGTCAAGCCGTCGGAGTCGGAGCAGACCCTGCGGACGCTGGCCGAGGACCTGTTCGATCTGATCGAACGGTTTGGCAAGGATCAAGAGATTACGGGGATGCACAGCTACCAGTTGCTGGTGCGGGTCTTCTCGGAGCAGTGCCGGGTGGAGGAGGATGGCGAAACGGGGGCGCCACGGATTGCGGTGAAGGCGAATAAAGAGATTTCGGGCGACTCGCTGCAGAATCCGTCGGATCCGGATGCGACCTACGGGCACAAGGGGAAAGGCTACCAGGCGCAGGTCATGGAGACGTATACGGAGCGGGAGGAGGAGGAGGAGGACGAAGCCGAGCCGGCGCTGAACCTGATCACCTATGTGGAAGTCGAAGGGGCACATAAGAACGACAGTCAGTCGCTGATCCCGGCCCTGGAGAAGAGCCGAAAGGAAGGGCGCTCGCCCAAGCAGGTGCTGGCCGACAGCGCCTACGGCAGCGACGACAACTGCACGAAGAGCCGACAAAAGGGGGTGGAGCTGATTGCTCCGGTCCTCTCCGGAAAGCCCGCCCCGCCGGTCGGGTTGGCCGACTTCGACTATGACGAACGGCATCGAGTACGGAGGTGTCCGCAGGGACACGCCCCGAATAGAACGCGGCTGAACAAGCAGCGGCACAGCGCACGGTTCGAGACCGCAGTCTGCGAAGCCTGCCCGCTGCGGGAGGCGTGTCCGGTCGAGCCGGGAGGTCGCGGCCATTATCTTCGCTACACCAACAAGGAACTGCGACTGGAGAAGCGGAAAGCCCATCAGGAGACGGCAGCGTTTCGAGACCGCTACCGCTTTCGATCCGGCTGTGAGGCGACGATGTCGGAGCTGGACCGTAGGACGGGAATCAAGCACCTACGGGTGCGAGGCATGTCTGCGGTTCGCCTGTGTGTGTTCTTGAAGGCGGCCGGACTGAACATCCTGAGGGCCAGTCGGCTCCGAGGTCGTTCGATGAAACCGAAAAGGGGTCCCAACCGGCCGATTCAGGTGCTTCAGAGGCTTCTCGACTCCGTCCGGATGGGGCTGCGACGGTTCCGGATGGACATTTTCGGCCGATATGGCCGCTTAACGGCCGAGCCGCGGCTCAGCCTGCGATTCGGCGCCGGTTTGGCCGCCTGACTTATTACGAGGCCATCAAATCTCAAATCCCAAATTGCCAAGTCCTGGCCAGAAGTTGTCACCCTACGGGCTTCGGGTCGCGGGTTTCGGGTTTCGAGAACTCATCTCCTGACAGAACCCCAAACCTTCGCCCTACGTGACCGTTTTCCGTTTCGCGACTCCCGTTTCCCGGTTCCCGCTCTCACAATCGTTCATTCGGAGTATGGGGTCTGAAGGATGTCCCACGCTGCAACGCCCCGGCATGCGGGTGAGTGGTGCCGGGGATGTTTGTTCGGAGCAACGGGACAAGCAAGGATCCTACCCTCTGGACCGCCGGTCGCGAACGCGGTAGAGTTCCGACCGGGATGTGACCCATGACGAGCTCCGTCTTGATGGATGTTCTGCACGAACCCTCCTGGGATCGCATGGTGGCCGTGCATCCGCGTGCCACCGTCTTTCATTCCCGGGGTTGGCTGGAGGCGCTCGAGCGGACTTACGGGTATCGGGCCGTCGCTCTTTGTTTTCCCTCCTCGGGTGGAGATGTGGCCAATGCCTTCGTTTTCGGCGTCGTGAGCAGTCGATTGACCGGGAACCGTCTCGTTTCGTTGCCCTTCTCCGATCACTGCGATCCCCTGGTGTCGGAACCATGGGAGCTGCGCCACTTGCTGGAAGCTCTGCCGGCGGCAGCTCCGGGACTCGCCCGTCGGTCCCGCTATACGGAGTGCCGACCCGTGACTCCGGAGCTGGAGTGCGTGTTCGAGGAGACGCACGGATAGGGGGGTCTCGCGACGATACCTCTTTCACGAGCTGGACCTGACCGGGGGAAGCTCGCAGGTCTACGAAGGATTCCACAAGGATTGCGTCCAGAGGAAGATCCGGAAGGCCGAACGGGAGGGCCTGGTCTGCCGCCCGGCTACCGGCGACGGGGGAGGATGACTCGCTCAATGATTTCTATGCTCTATTGGTCCGCAGCCGGCAGCGCCATGGTCTTCCTCCGCAGCCTCGGTCGTGGTTTCGCAATCTTCAGACCTGCCTGGGGCCCGCTTTTCGCCTGCGGGTCGCCTACCGGGAGCAACGGCCGGTCGGAGCGATCGTGACCCTGATCTTTCGCGACCGTTGCACGTTCAAATATGGCGCCTCGAGCTCGGAGGGGAATCGACTGGGGGCCGTTCAGATGCTCTTTTGGGAAGCCATCCAGGAAGCCTGTGCGGAGGGTTGCACCGTCTTCGACCTGGGTCGTACGGACGTCGACCAGGAAAGCCTGGCGACCTTCAAGGAGCGCTGGGGCGCCCGACGCATTCCGCTGACGTACTACAGCTCTCCGGCGCCTGCATCCCGTTCCGAACCGAAGTGGCAGAAGGCGATGGCTCGACTCGGCCCCCGCCTCCCGCTGCCGGTTCTCGAGTTGCTCGGGCGGGTGTTCTATCGGCATATGGGATGACGGTGGGTCGCGGCCGTACACCGGTCGGTCGGGGGCAATTGGGACGCCGTGCAGCACTCACTGACGTTCATGCACTGAACTGCCACTGCACTGGACTGCCACTGAACTGCACTGCACTGAAATGCGCCTGGCACTGAACTGCAATGCGCTGAACAACACTGCGCTGAACAGCACTGCGCCGAACTGCACCGGCACTGGACTGCGCTGCACGGTTCCGCACGTTGCGGGCATTGGACAGCCGGTTTTATTTCCGGCCGCGGCGTGGGTGCGCGCATCGTTTGGTGTGCGCGGCGGCGGTGGGCAGTTCAGTGCGCGAACGGCCAGTGAGCGACCCCGTGTGCGGCGGTCGACTGCCGGTCATGCGGCTCCGGAACTGGACGGGCGGTGGGTCGGTCGTACACCGGTCGGTCCGGGGCAATTGGGCCGCCGTGCAGCACTCACTGACGTTCATGCACTGAACTGCACTGCACTGAACTGCAATGACACTGAACTGCAGCACTGAACTGAACGGACCTGCGCCTGGCACAGGACTGCGCTCAACGGGTCCGCACGTTGCGGGCACTGGACAGCCGGTTTCATTTCCGGCCGCGGCGTGGGCGCGCGCATCGTTTGGTGCGCGCGGCGGCGGGTGGGCAGTTCAGTGCGCGAACGGCCAGTGAGCGACCCCGTGTGCGGCGGTCGACTGCCGGTCATGTCGTCCCGAAAGGGACGGGCGGTGGGTCGGTCGTACACCGGTCGCTCGGGGGCAATTGGGACGCCGTGCAGCACTCACTGACGTTCATGCACTGAACTGCACTGCGCCGACCCGTGTCTGAACTATTCAACGGTACTTGCACAACCATGTATCTTCAAATGGGTTCGGCTCCGCTGCAATTTCGATGTTCAGGCGCGGATCAACATACACCGCCATGGGACGGCCCTGTTCGAAAACGACGTACGACAGAGCGCCCCAGAACTCCTTTTCGGTCCAGACACGGGGTTTACTCCCACCCCGGGCCCAACGCTTGGTCCCTGCACCATCCAGATTCCGATCGTTCATCCGTTTGCTCCCGGCAGTTTTGAGCTCGACGATCATATCGTCCGGATCGATGTCGGACGAGGCGACCAAATGGGCATGCTTGGTTCGGACATGGGCGGCATGGAGTTCCCATTCGAGTTCTTGACAGCGCAGGATGATCCCTTCGAGAGTCGCCCAACGTCGCGGCCTGTCGAGTCGGTCGGAGGCTGGCGCATCTTCTGCTGGGCAAGGTCCATCCGGTGTTTGTCGGGAGGAAGGAACGGAGTTCCGTAGGCATTGTGGAATCGGTCGACACTCGTTCGCGGATCCCCATGCAAACGAGCTCCGTAGCAGCTGAAACTCAGAAGGTAAGCGGGCGCGACGACTTCGGCTTTTCTTCTCATCTCACATACTAATAACGTTCGAGTTTGGGAATCTGCGAAATCGGGCGGCGACCGGCATCCGATCCGGCGTCGGCGAGCGGTGTCGGGGTTGCGGCAGGGTGGTGGCGTGGGTGGGCAGTTCAGTGCGCGAACGGCCAGTGAGCGACCCCGTGTGCGGCGGTCGACTGCCGGTCATGTCGTCCCGAAAGGGACGGGCGGTGGGTCGGCCGTACACCGGTCGGTCCGGGGTAGTTGGGACGCCGTGCAGCACTCACTGACGTTCATGCACTGAAATGCACTGAACTGAAATGCAATGACACTGAACTGCAGCACTGAACTGAACGGACCTGCGCCTGGCACTGGACTGCGCTGCACGGGTCCGCACGTTGCGGGCATTGGACCGCGGGTTTCATTTCCGGCCGCAGCGTGGGCGCGCGCATCGTTTGGTGCGCGCGGCGGGTCGGTCGAACACCGGTTGGTTCGGGGCAATTGGGACGCCGTGCAGCACTCACTGACGTTCATGCACTGAAATGCACTGCGCTGAACAGCACTGCGCCGAACTGCGCCTGGCACTGGACTGCGCTGTACGGGTCCGCACGTTGCGGGCACGGGACAGCCGGTTTCATTTCCGGCCGCAGCGTGGGCGCGTGTAGCGTTTGGTGTGCGCGGCGGGTGGGCAGTTCAGTGCGCGAACGGCCAGTGAGCGACCCCGCGTGCGGCGGTCGACTGCCGGTCATGTGGCCCCGAAATCGGTTGGCCGCGCAGGCGGTGGGTCGGTCGTACACCGGTCGGTCCGGGGCAATTGGGCCGCCGTGCAGCACTCACTGACGTTCATGCACTGAAATGCACTGCACTGAAATGCACTCCGTTCTCCGGCGTTCAGGCCCGCCGACGGATGATGCCGAAGCCGAGGAGCCCGGCGCCGAGAAGCAGCAGGGACGTCGGCTCGGGTACGGCAACCGTGGCGGCTTTGGCCACGTTGAGCGTTTCGAAACCCGCGGCGACGTTGTCCGCGGTGAAGCCGGCTCCGATTCGGATGTTGTCGGGGCCGACGCCGACCGCATTGATGATGGTGTTCAGATCAGCTTGTTGCTTGGCGTCGAGTCCGAAGACGAAGCCCTGCGCGCCGATTCCTACTCCGGTGGCTCCTCCATAGACTTTGTTCGCATCGACTGTCGCAAGGTCAAATTCGTGGGTCTCCAAGTTCGTGGCATCCCAGACCCAGAGCCTGAGATCGTTCAGCGTGATGGCGCCGTCATTCCCTGGCTCGTCGATATTGAGTACGAGCGCAAGCTGGCTGGCATTGTCGATGTCGAGGTCGGTACCCAGGTTCCAGGATTGGTTGTTCGCACCGCCGGTGACTTGAGTATCGCTGTTGTTGAGGATGTTGTCCGCCCCGGTAGAAGTGAACGACAGGTCCGCACTCTCTGCGGTGCCTGATGCATTGCCCGTCAGCTTCCCATTGATGATCGTGAACTGGCTGCCGATGCCCGACCCGAGATTATCGATGGTTTCGATATACACAAGGTCGGCGTAGGCGGGGGTTGCGGTCAGTATAGTCAGGGATGCTGCGGCCGAAAGACCGAGTAGTAATTTCCTCAAGGGTGGTCGTTGCATCTCTCTCTTCTCCTTAAAGAAGCGCGATCGGAATTCACTCCGATCGCGGTGGTTTGTTCCTCCTGTGCCCTCACCTGCACGGGATCTGCAGATGGGTGAGGTGTTCTACTTGCAGCCGAGTTTACCGGAGGGGGAATCCGTAGGACCATCCAGCCTTGTCCGGTAACGAGGTGGTCGGACTTTTGAAGCTCGGATAGGGAAGTTTCCTAGCTGAGGCGAGTTCCGGGCTCCGCCGCAAGGGTCGAGAACGGGAGTAGGATATCCTTGCTTGTCCGGACGCCGAGACTGTGGCTGCCGGGAAAGCTGGGCGATCCGGCGTCAGGAGCGTACGGTGGGAGGCCAGCGGCGGCGGCCCTTCCATCGAGGAGGGACGCTTACTCCGGTCACCTACTGTTGTGTTCCGGGGACCGGGTGTCTTGCTGCGCCGGCCGCGGCCGTTTCGGCGCGCTGGGAAACCCCATCGCCTGCAAGCCGGCAAGGCAGGTTGACAAAGGAAAAAGGGGCCGTTAACGGCCCCTTTTTCCTTTGTCAATTTTCCTTACAGTATGGGAGCTAGCTTGACTTCCGACTCAGCAGGCCCACACCGAGAAGCCCAGTGCCTAGAAGAAGCAGGCTCGCGGGCTCCGGGACCGTGGGCGGAGGGGACTGTGTGTTGATCAGAAAGAATTGCTCCGTGCCGTCGTTAGCGTCCAAGTACGACAATACGAAGTGAACCGCATCGGTTGGAGACGGCGCGACAAAACCGCTGAGCAAATCGTCAGCGTAACCGTTGCCGTTGTTGGCCAGCGCTAACAGGCTGCTTCCGGAAAACTCCGCCACCAACGTGCCGCCGATATATTCCTGAAAAAGCGTCAGAGTCGGGATCACTGTTGCACCGGCGTGGCTCGCCTGGTTCACGTCAATGCCCACGACGAAGGCATAAGAACCAATCGCGTTATAGATCTGAGCGCCCGTGTAAACCGGGGATACGACGTTGGTCCAGTCCTGCAAGGAGCCACCGCCGGCAATCGATGTGAGGAGAAATCCGGCAGGCTGATTGCAGCTCGGATCCCCAAAGACGCACGGACTGTTCTCAGTCTGCTGATACTGCTCGTTTGCCGGCGCCGGTGCTGTCAGCGACAGCGGCACCGGGTCGGCCAAAACGTATCCACCCACTAGAAGGACAGCCAAAGCCTCCAAAAATATAGAAATTGTTAGCCGTTTCATATTTCGATTCCTCTCTAGTCTCCACCGAAATGCGTGGTGTCTTAGTGAAATCCAATGCACGCAATTGGAGTGCCAACCCTGTTGAGCTGACAAAGACCAGCCAGTAAGTCGCTTGTTTACTTAGCGATGGAGCGCGATAAGCACTGGCCAGGACTGGAAATCGGAGAACCTCGACCTCGACGTCGGTCTGCAAACTGTAAGGAAAGGCGACGCCGCTTCACTCCCCTCTTTGCGGAATCTCAGCCTTCGGCCTCGGCCGCTCTTGCAGGTCACCGTATAACCCTCGCCAAGTCGCCGAAGAAGGCGAGCAACCGATGGCAGTCACCCGCTTGGCTGCCCTAGTTCCCAATCTCCTCGAGCGTCTTCCTCGCCTCATCGGCTCCCTCGAACTTCGTGTTGATGGAGAGCGCCGTCTGCAGCGTCTGTTTGGCGTGGATCGTGTCGCCTTTCCTGAAGTACGCCATGCCCAGACGGTAGTAGTGCTGGGCGTCGTGGTTGCCCTGGTTGACGCTGAACAGGAGCTGATCGACCGCCAGGGTGTAGTTGCCCATCAGGTAGTAGACCCAGCCGAGCGTGTCTGCGTAGTGGGGGTTGTTCGGATCGATGGCGCGGGCCTTTTCCGCCAGGGTTCGGGCTTCGCTGAGGCTCTGACCCTGGGTCGCCAGCAGCCAGGCCAGGTTGTTGGCTGCGGCACCGTAGCCCGGATCGGTGTCGTCGAACAGGTCAATCGACTTCCGGTAGTCCGCAATGGCACCCTGGGTGTTCTTGGCGGCGTCGTTGAAATAGGCCTTCATCAGGTAGGCCGGGGCAAAATCCGGCTTCTTCTGCAACAGATCGTCGATTTCCTTTACAGCATCGTCGTAGCGGTTCTGCTGCAGACGCATCTGGCCCAGCAGCATGTAGGACTGGTAACTGTCCGGATTTAGCTGCATGGCCTGGCGCAGCTCCGCCTCCGCCTGGTCGAACTGCTTCTCGCTGATGTAGATGCGGCCCTTATAGAGGTGGAACATCCACTTCTGATCCGCCGCCTTGGCCTGCATCTGGTCCAGCTCCGCCAGCGCCTGCTTGGCTTTCCCCTGCTGCATCATGACGGCCACGATGTCGTTGACGACGTCGGTGAGGTTCGGATTCCCCTGGAGTGCCTGGCGAAAATACTGCAGCGCAAGATCGGGCTTGCCTTGCAGCGCCGCGATACTTCCCAGACGGTGCGTGTAGAAGGGATTGTCCGGATACGCCTCGTGAAGATCCTCGTAGTGGGTCCGGGCGTCGTCCAGCCGGCCCAGGCCCAGCATGGCCTCGGCCTGAGCCGCCAGAGCGTCCGTGTTCTGCGGCTGCAACGAAAGGATTGTCTGTGCTTCGGTCAGAGCGTTCTCAAGGTCCGTCTTGGAACGCTTCATGACCGCCATCAGTTTGGCCAGACGGGCCCGTGCCCCGATATTGCCGCCGTCGATCTCGAGGGCCTTGCGGACCGTCTGCTCGGCGCCGGGAAGATCTCCCTGGCGCTGTTGAAGGTCGGTTTTGAGGAGGTACGCATCGACGAGGTTGGGCGACAACTGGATCGCGCGATCGGCCTGGGCGCGGGCGCCGTCGTAGTTCTTCTGGGAAGCTTCCAGACGGGCCTTGAGCAGGTGGCCGGCGCCGCTGTTCTGGTTCGTCTCGAGGAGCGCATCGACCGTCTTGGTGGCGTCGGCCGTGTGCCCCAATCCCTGCTCTACCTCGGCCAGTCGTAGCGCTACATCTTCGCGGTCGGGATTCTCCGAGTGGACTTTCTGGAGGAGGTCCAGCGCATCTTGGGTGCGCTGCTGGGAAAGATAGAAGTTGGCCAGGGCCATCTGAACGGGTACCGGGTTCTTTGACGACTTGACGGCGTTCTGAAAGACCCCGATCGCTTTGTCCGGTTCCTTCTGAGCGACGTAGACGCGCACGAGGGCCAGAAAAGCCCGGCTGTCTTCGGGCTGCATTTCGTGCGCCTTGCGGAAGGTCTCTTCGGCCTTGTCCAGACTTCCGGAGAAAGCATAGAAGTTGCCTAGTGCGAGCAAAGCCTTGAGCGAGTCGGGATGCTTCTGGACGGCCTCGAGAAAGACCTTCTCCGCCTCCTCGGGCTGCCGGGCCGCAAACCGCGATGCACCCATGTTCACAGCCGCATCCAGGTTGTCGGGATCGACCGTGAGCGCTTTTTCCATGGTCTCGATCGACTTGTCGAAATCCTGCTGTCCAGCGTAGGAGTTTCCCAGGAGAATCATTGCCTGAACATTGTCCGGCTCGGCGTCCAGCACCTCCTGGGCCAGCTTTCCGGCCTCCTTGAACCACTTGGGATCCTGCATCCCTGCCGCCAGATAGTACCGACCCAGACGGAGCTTGGCCTCGATATTCGTCGAGTCGCGATCGATGACGCGCCGCAGCTCGGCCACGGCATTCTGCAGGTTGCCCAAACCTTCATAGGCACTGGCAAGACCCAGGTGCGCCGGGACGTAGGAGTTGTCCAGCTTCAAGGCGTTCAGAAACTGGATTCTGGCCTCTTCGAACTTCTTGGCTTCCAGGTATTCCTGACCACTTTTGAAATATTCGTCGCGGCTCTGTTTCGGATCCGAAGCGCAGGCCGCGGCGAAAAGGATGAGAGAGACGGCAAGGAGAAGAGACTTCCGCATGAGGGAAACTCCAGGTTGAATCGGACGTTTTCAATTTTGAACAGTTGCCCAGTATAGCAAAGGGGGGAGGAATTTGAGATTTACGATTTACGATTTACGATTTGGAAGGGAAACGGAGAAGAAGAATTCAGAATCCAGAATTCCGAATGGGGTTCGGAGTTGCAGGTTCCACGTTCCGGGTTTTGAGGGGCCTGCACGGGGCGCCCGCGCAGTTCAGTGCATGAACGCCAGTGAGTGCTGTACGGCGTTCCAAATGTCCCGGACCGACCGGTTTTCGACCGGCCCACCGCCTCGGCCTGTCCATTTCGGGGCCACTTGACTGGGAGTCGACGACTGTGCAGGGGGTCGCTCACTGACCGTTCGCGCACTGATCGAACCGGTTCCCACTTGTGCCCCTTCTCACGGCGTCGTTCGGCGGCACCATGGGAGGGGAGTCGGCACCTGTGCAGGGGGTCGCTCACTGACCGTTCGCGCACTGATCGAACCGGTTCCCACTTGTGCCCCTTCTGGATTCTGGATTCTGAATTCTGAATTCCTTCTTCCCCGCCTTCCCCCTCCAAATCTCAAATCGAAAATCTCAAATCGGAAATTCCTACGCTTCCCCCATGGGGAGGTAGACGCGGAACGTGCTGCCCTCGCCTTCCCGGCTTTCCGCCTCGATGCGGCCGCCGTGCTGTTCGACGATCATGCGGGTTTGGAACAGCCCGATGCCCATGCCGTCCTTCTTGGTCGTCTGGAAGGGATGGAACAGCCGCTCCTCCATGAACTCCCTGCTCATCCCGCACCCCTGATCGCGGACTTCCAGCACCACATGTTCTCCGGAGACAGCTGTAGAAACGTAGACCGGGTTCCGGGTCGGGAGTCGGGAGTCGGGAAACGGGAAACGGGAATCCGGCTTCGAGTTACGAGTTCCGAGTTTCTGGTCCTGTCTTCTGTCTCCTGGCTCCTGTATTCCCTCTTCTGCCTTCTGCCTTCTGCCTTCTGCCTTCTCTTCCCCCTCGGCCACCTCGAACGTTGAACGTTCAACCGGCGGCTCGGGCGCTCCTTCTTCCGTAGAAATGGCCGAGTCTTCGTCGGCGGGACAAGCGGGGACGCTTGTCCTACTCGACTCGACGGCATTGAGCACTAGATTCACCACGACCTTCTTGAACTGACCGGCATCCAGACGGACGTCGGGCACAGGCCCGAGCCGCGCTTCGAGAACGTCACCAACCTGGGGATGCAGTTCGGCCAGGACGCCCTCGACGAACTCGGTGAGGCTTTCCTTCTTCAACTGGACCTCCGGTTTCTCTCGAATCAACGAGAGACGGCTGCACATGCCTCGAATCTTCTCGACGCTCTGGGACATCGTCTTGAGGGCCTCTTCCCGGAACTCGGGGTTGTCGTAATACTTGGGGAAATTGGAGACCGTCAGGGAGAGGCGCGAGGCCAGGTTCTTCAAGTCGTGCAGGAAGAAGGCGGACATATTCTGAAAGGCCTGCATCTCGGAAGCTTCCTGGAGGCGCCGGCCGAGCCGGATGTTCATGAGGAAGGCGGAGGTCTGCTCGGTCAAGACCTCCAGCAACTCCTCGTCTTCATAGGTGAGAGGCTTTCCGCGGACCCGCTCGCCCAATGTCAAAACGCCCAGAAGCTCATCCTTGACTCGGAGTGGGATGGAGTATTCGGGACCGTCGGAAGAGTTCCGAGTTTCGACTTCCGAGTTCCAGGTTCCGGGTTCCGGGTCCCGAGTTTCGGGTTCCGTGGTTCCGTGGTTCCGCGGTTCCGAAGCCTCGGTCGTTGAACCTGGAACGTTGAACCTGGAACGTTGAACCTCGACCCTTGCACGTTGAGCCGGCTCCTCGGATCCTTCTTCCGTGCCGGTGGCCGCAGCTTCGTCAGCTGGACAAGCGGGGACGCTTGTCCTACTCCCGGAACTCGGGACCCGGAACTCGGGACCCGGAACCTGAAACCCGGAACCCCGCTCCGCACTTCCCGATTCCCGGTTCCAGATTCCCGGCGCGCTCAGAAACACCCGGAACCCGGAACTCGGAACTCGGAACTCTTCCCCCAGTTCCGGCGGCTGGGGTGCTCCATGCCGCTTTCCCGTCGAAGCCAGCAGTCGCAAGCGCCCGCCGCCTGCGTCCACTGCCCAAAGCGAGACGGAGAGGCAGGCCAGGGAGTCCGCGACGATCCCGACCACCGTTCTGGCAATGGAACCTTCGTCGAAATGTCCCGCAGTTCCCCGGTTGAATTGCGTCCAGAGCAGGCGATACTCGTGGTTGGGGCGACGGAAGTGGGTTCGGGTCCAGCGCCGAAGATCCTGTTTGGTGCGCTCCGACAGAACGACGGCCAGAACCGCCAGGACGGCGATGAAAACCAGCGCATTGCCGATCTCCGTCGACCAGCCGATCAACCGCAGAAAGTGGACGGCGACGCCGACTCCGACGAGATACGCTCCCACGACCACGACGGCAATGGAACCGCGCAATGCGGACTGCGAAACATAGACGTCAACCTCGAAAAGGCCGCCGCGGCGCAAGGCCAAGGCCGTCAGCAGGACGGCGGCGATCAGAACCCAAGCCTGCAGTCGGTCGAGGTCGGTCGACCAGACTCGGAAGAGCACGGCCTGGCTGGCCGTGTAGATGCGCACCGCGAAGAAACCGCCCAGACCGAGAACGGCAAATTTGATCTGCCAGCGGACGCGGCCGATGGATGCGCGTAAGGTCCGCTCCAAATTGGCGACGACGAAGGTGAAGGCGACGATCAGGAGGATGTGCAGCAGGTATCCGCGGATGCCCAGGGGAATCAGCCAGTGCCCGGAGCCGGGGTCCACGAGCGGCGTATCGCCGAAAAAGTTCCCGACGGGGAGCTCGAGAAGCAGCAGGGCCAGAGCGGAACTTCCGACTGCCGTCGGGAGCCCCTTCATTCCGGCTCCGTCGAGCTGGACGCGGCCATAGAGACGACTGAAGAGGATCCACACGCCCGGAAGCAGTGCCGTCAGCAGGAAGCGGATGTGTTCGCGAAACAGCACATCCGAGGGAGCAATCGCCCCCAAGGTCCATCCTGAGGCGAGCCGCTCCAGACCCAGCAGGGCGAGACCCACGGCGAGCAGCCTTCGGTAGCGAAGCTGCCGGCTCAGGAGCACCGCGAGGGAGAGGAGAAGCGATAAAGCCCCGGCAATGATGAAATCGAGTGGCATCGTTGACTCGGATTGTAACGCAGAAGAATCCTAGAAGGATTTGAGATTGAGGGATTTTCGATTGAGAAGCTGGTAACTGGAAGAAGGAGATGCCGCTGCTCATTTCCGACTCTCGGAACGCGGAACTCTCGAAACTCGAAAATCGGGGGCACCATGGAAGGGAATCGGCAGCTGTGAATGGGGTCGCTCACTGGCCGTTCGCGCACTGATCGAACCGGTTCCCACTTGTGCCCCTTCTGAATTCTGAATTCTGAATTCTGGATTCCTTTTCCCCCGTTTTCCGACTCCAAATCGAAAATCTCAAATCTGAAATCCTTCGTCGCTTCTCCCTTCTTCCGCTATGATTGACTGGACGACATGGCCAAACAGCAGGCGAAATCCACAATCCTGATCGTCGATGACGACGAGGACATCCGCTCCCAGATGAAGTGGGCCCTGATGGAAGACTACGACGTACTGGAAGCGGGCTCGCGGGAGGCTGCCGTCACCGCCGTCAAGGACAAGGGACCGGCGGTCGTCTGTCTGGATCTCGGTCTGCCTCCGAAGCCTGCCGATGTCGTCGAGGGCTTCCAGGCGCTCGAGGAGATCGTCGGCGTCGACCCCGACGTCAAGGTCGTGGTCATCACGGGACAGGGCGAGCGGGAGTACGCTTTGCGGGCGATCGCAATGGGGGCCTACGACTTCTTTTCGAAACCGATCGACATCGACATTCTGCGCGTGGTCCTTGCAAGGGCCTGCCATGTCTACGCGCTGGAAAAGGAACAGGAAAGGCTCAGGGCGAAGCGGCTGCCCGAGGAGTTCGAGGGAATGATGGGAGCCAGCCCGATCATCGATACGGTCTTCTCGATGATCCGAAAAGTGGCCCGCAGCGCGGCGCCTGTCCTGCTCATCGGCGAGAGCGGCACCGGAAAGGAACTGGCCGCGCGCGCCATCCACCGTCGCTCGCTCCACGCCGACGGTCCCTTCGTGCCGATCAACTGCGGAGCAATTCCCGAGAATCTGCTCGAGAGCGAACTGTTCGGTCACGAAAAGGGGGCCTTCACGGGTGCCCATTCCCAGCGGCCGGGCCAGTTCGAGACGGCGCAGGGAGGAACGCTGTTTCTTGACGAGATCGGCGAACTGCCCCTACCCCTTCAGGTCAAGCTGCTTCGCTTTCTCCAGGATGGGCAGATCCAGCGCGTCGGCGGTCGTCAGCCGATCGACATCGACGCCCGGATCCTGGCTGCCACGAATGTCGACATCGAAGAGGCCCTGAAGCAGGGCAGGTTCCGGGAAGATCTCTACTACCGGCTGGCCGTCGTCGTGATCGAGATCCCGCCCCTGCGCGAGCGAGGCGAAGACATTCCTCTGCTCGCCAACGCCTTTCTGCAGCGCTATGCGGAGGAAAGCAGCCGCAAGGTGACCGGCTTCGCCGTGGAAGCGCGGCGGGCCATCGCCGAATACAACTGGCCCGGGAACGTCCGCGAACTGGAGAATCGGGTGCGGCGTGCCGTGATTATGGCCGAGCAGCGCCGGGTTTCCCTGGAGGACCTGGGTTTGGCCCCGAGCTACGCCCGTTATTCTTCCATGACGCTCCGCGAGGCCCGGGATGCGGTAGATCGCGAGTTGGTCGAAGCGGCTCTGGCCCGCTCGGACGGCAACATGTCCCGCGCCGCCGAGGAGCTCGGCATCAGTCGACCGACGCTTTACGAGCTCATCGACAAACTCTCCATCGACCGAAGCTAGGCCCGGGAATTTGAGATTTTCGATTTAGAAGGCAGAAGGCGTTCAGTGCATGAACGCCAGTGAGTGTTGTACGGCGTTCCAAATGCCCCGGACCGACCGGTTTTCATCCGACCCGGCGCCGCGGTCTGTCCATTTCGGGGCCATATGACGGGGAATCGGTGACTGTGCACGGGGTCGCTCACTAGCCGTTCGCGCACTGACGCCGCGCACTGACAATCGCGCACTGACGCCGCGCACTGACAATCGCGCACTGACGCCGCGCATGGACGCTGCACACGGTCGCTGCCAACGGACGACGTAGCGCGAAAATGGAACGCCCTGTCCAGTGCGCGAAACGTGCTGCGCGCGTGGCGTGCACGTCAGTGCAGTGCAGTTCAGTGCATGAACGTGTTTGTCAGCGGGTGCTGTACGGCGTTCCAAATGCCCCGGACCGACCTGTTTTCGACCGACCCGGCACCCCGGTCTGTCCATTTCGGGGCCATATGACGGGGAATCGGCGACTGTGCACGGGGTCGCTCACTAGCCGTTCGCGCACTGACAATCGCGCACTGATTGTGCCTCTTCTGGATTCCCTTTCCCCAAATCGAACATCTCAGATTCCGCTCTATTTCTTCTTCATCTCGAACCGGATGGCGACCTCGATCCAGTCGGTTTCCGGGCGGCCGTTGACCAGCTTCGGCTCGAAGGTCCAGTCGTGGACGCCTCGTTCGGCGCCTTTGGCCAGAATCGGATTGCCCCGCACGCGCTCCACGTGGACCAGCTGACCCCGTTCGTCGATCAGCAGCCGAAGGGACACGATGCCTTCGAGGCCTTCCCGGACCGCCTGTTCGGGATACTCGATGGGAGCCCGCGAGACGATTCGAGCGGGATGGGACAGTTCGGATATCTCGTCGCCCACGCCCGGCGCCGACGTCTCATCGACCGAAGTCGTCGCCGCGGACTCCGCACCCGGCGGCGCCCTGGGAGCCGTCGGCTCGGGCGTCGCGTTCGAGAGCGACTGGAGTTTGGCCTCGATGTCGGCCTTGTCGGCTCCTCGCGCGTCGAGCGCGCGTCGATAGAAACGCTCCGCCGTCTCGTGATCGCCTCGCGCCGCCGAGACCTCGCCCAACCCTTCGAGCACGAACGCCGGTGGATCGTCCGTCTGTCGAGCCAGCCGCAACAGCACCGATTCCGCCTCGGCCCAGGCCTCGAGCTTCAGTTTCACTTCCGACCATATCTCGACCACCTCGCTATCCTGGATGCCCCGGTGATCCAGCAGCCACTCGACGTGTGGCTCCGCCAGATCCGGGCGCTGGAGGTCGGTCATGGCGAGGCGGGCGAGCTTCCACTCGAGGGTGGTCTGGTCCACCGAGTAGGTCGTGCCGAACTTTCCCTGGGAGGCGAGTTCGAGGGCTTTCTGGTAGGCTGCGTAGGCGTCTTCGTAGCGACCGAGCCGCTCCAACAGGCGGGCGCGAAGCCAGTTGGCATCCCAGACCGAAGGATCGCGCCCGAGACTCTGTTCGACGAGGGTGAGGGCCTGTTCGGGCTGATCGTGCGCCTCCGCGAATTCGGCCTTCATCAAGAGCGTGATCACTTCGTCACTGGTCGAATAGCGGTCCTGAAGCTCCTTCCGCCGCCGTTCCGCGAAAAGCTTCGGGCCCCCGGTCGCCGAATCCCGGACGTCGCTCCACTCCGGCGCGGACGATTGGGGCGTTGCGATTGCGGCGAGCGGATCACCGGCGATGACCTGGCGCCAGCTCAGGTATCGCGTAGCCAGATAGACGCTCTCCGCCAGATCGTGGCCCGCGACGTAGGCGGGGAACAAGATCTGAGGACGGGCGTAGCCGTCCATCGTCGGATCGGCGACGTTGAAGACGACGGCCGGCACTCCTTCGGTCAGGAGCCCCAGAGCCTTGTTGTCGGGGCAGTTTTCGGTTGCGGGTTCTGAGTGTCGAGTTTCGAGTTCCGGGTTCCGCGGCTCCGAGGCTCCGTCCTCCGGTCCTCCCGTTCTCCCGTCCTCCCGACTCCCGTTTCCCGTTTCCCGACTCCCGTTTTCCGCACGACAATCCAGCCCCGTCCAGCTGTCTCCATACAGCACGGCGACAGCGCCGGGAGACCACGTGAGCTTCTCCCCCGCTTGAAGGAGTCCGAAGTAGCCGAGCAACGGTGCGCTGGCCTGGAGGGGAACTCCAACCTCGGAGGAAACGACGCTCTGCTTCCGGGCCTCGAGGCGGCTCTTGGTCTGGTCCGCCCAGTCCTGCAGAAACGTCCGCTCCCGTGACGGCAGGTCGATCGCGAAAAGACCATTGCTCGGCTGTGATCCGACGGTGGTCGCCCGAAGTCCGGGCCGAGCACCCCCGGCGGCAAACAGCCGCGTGACCAGGTAGATGTCCTGCTGGTCCCGACGGAACGAGGAGAAGCGGTTTGCCTCGACGAAAGGGGCGAAGTAGGGGTTGATCACACGGCCGAGCACCGGGTCGTCCCGGCCCAGCAGGTGGCGGTACAGGAGCGTGAGCTCCGAGTCGACCGAGGCGAGATCGCCGACCGGCCCGCCGTCGCCGCGAACCCACAGTGGTACGCCGTCGGTCGTGACGATGTAGAGGATCCGATCCTGCAGGTCGTGAGCGCTCAGCCACTCTCCGAGAGGATCCCGGATCTCGGATAGATAGATGTCGCGGTCGACAGCGGCCGAAGTCGCGGTCCGAATGTGGCAGATGCACTCGGGCGGGAGCGACCGGAGTTCGGCATAGGCCTCACCGATAGCGACCGACGAGGGGCTGGCGTCGTTGACCACGAGCAACACACGATCGGATGGGTCGGCGGCGAAACAGAGACCCATCGATGCAAGCAGCGTCAGGGCGATCGACAGGCCACCGGGTCTCATCGAAACAGGACGCTCCCACTCCCTCTCCGATGTTTCGGGGCTCTTCGAGGCTTGGCCTTGAGCTCGATCACCTGCTCCTCACCTTCCGCCTTGTAGTGGGTACCGTAGTAGTAGCCGTAGGAGTAGTAACCGTCCACTCCCGTCGACTTCACCCCGTTCAGCACCACACCGAGCAGCTTGTCCGTATTGATCGTCCCAAGTGCCTTGCGGATCATCCGGAAGGGCGTTTGCCCCTGATAGACGACCATCAGCGAGGCATCCGTCAGACCGGTCACGACCCGGGCATCGGCGATCGGCAGCAGCGGGGGGGCGTCGATGATCACATTGTCGAATTCGCGACGGGCAAACTCCAGCAGATCCCGCATCCGGCCGAGCGAAAGCAGTTCCGCGGCATTCTCGGCGGCGCGGCCTGCGGTCAGGACGAAGACGTCGCCGACACGACGCAGGTAGCACTGGGGTTCCAGACTCTCGAGCAGGTACTGATAGAGCCCGGGGCCCATCGAGATGCCCAGCTTGGCATGGACCGAGGGCCCGCGCAGGTCGCCGTCGATCAGCAGGACCCTCCGACCGGGCTCCTTGGCGAAGTTCATCGCCAGGTTCGTACTGATCAGGGACTTCCCGTCCTCGGGCCGTGCGCTGGTCACGCTCAACACCTTGACGGGCGGATCCACCTGGTTGATCAGACGTACCTTCAAGGCCCGAAACTGCTCGCTGGCCGTCGAATACTCTTCGTTGACGAGCTGGATCTTCTCAGTCAGCGTCGGATTCGTGATCTGCGGTACGAACAGGTCGAGGGGCAGCCGCTCCCGGACGGTGAGTGCCGTTTCCTCGCTGATCGTTTTCTCGAGGACCTCGATGAGATCGAGGTCGAGCAGGACCTGAAGCGTGCCGAGCACCTCGGGGCGGTCGAGCATCGTCTCCTGCACCAGTTGGTCGACCGTCAGCGGGGACCGAAGATGCGTCATCACCGAAATTTCGGCCGGAGTCCAGCCGGCCGGCTTCATCCCGTTTTCGGCCAGTGCGACAGCCTGGGTGGAACTCAGCTCCAGCTCGAGCGGGCGCCGGCGAAGCAGCTCCAGCTTCAACTGGAAGGAGGACATGAAGAGGCGGTGCTTCATCGAACCCTTCGTCGAGCCGGTGAAGGCTCCCGTCGCAAAATCGTCTTTGATGGCCAGCGCCACCAGCTCGACCAGCTGGCGCGTCAGGACCCGCACGAGCGTGGCCGGTGGAATGTAGCGTTCGTCTACCAGCACTTCACCGATCGGTTTGCGAAGCTTCTCCGCCCGCTTGAGTACCTGCGCGAGCTCTTCCTCGCTCAGAAGCTTCTCGCGAAACAGGTACTGTCCGAGCCGGTACTGCGATCGTGTAGTCGAAGCGGCTTCGAGCGTGCCGTCATAAAAGTAGAGGTGGATTTTCTCGCCACTCTCGTCCCGTTGCAGTTCCAGAACGCCGGACGAACCGCGGGCCTCGAACCGTTCGACCGTCTCCAGAATTCGGTGCTTGTATGTCATGGGATCACCAGCCAAGCAGACGGGCAAAGGTGTCTGCGCCCAGAGTCCGAATTCGAGGTGTTGTATAAACGACATAAATGGCAGCCCCGGTCAGGAGGGTCAGCGCCAGATAGGCGACTCCCTGCAGGATCGCCCTTCGGCGAAGGCTCTTCAAGTCCTGATCGGAAAGAATCTCGGGAATCTCGCCGATCACGGGCAGTCGCAGCAGCTCGGTCACCTCACCGGCGCTCCAGATCCGCTGGTCGAGGAAGTCGATGCCGATGGCCAGCCCGATGCTCAACGCCAGAGCGGCCGCCAGTCCGCCGGCCAGTACGATCCAGCGGTTCGGCTTGGCGGGCTGGAGAGGGAAGCTTGCGGGATCGATCACCTGGAACTGTTCGCCCTTCTGCGTGCTCTCGAGGCTGCTGGCCAACCGTGCCTGGGAAAGCTTCGATTCGAGGTCCTTGTACTTCTCCTGAAGTGCGTCGTACTGGCGCTGATGGGCGGCGATGGCCTGCTCGCGCCGGGGTGTGTTCTCGACGCGCTGCGTATACTGACTGATGGCTTTCTGAATCTGCTCCCGCTTCTGGTCGAGGATCCGAAGCTCCGTCGTGACCTGGTTCATCTGTGCGTTCAGCTTTTGATAGACCGGGTTCGGTTCGTTGATCTCGGTCGGGCTGTTTCCACCGGAACCGTCGCTCGATGCTTCGGCCAGATCTTCGGGCGGGATCTGATCGCGAAGGCGCGCGAGCTCGGCCTGCAGGCGGATCACATCCGGATGCTTGTCGGTGTACCGGCTGCGGGCTTCGGCCAGGGCCATCTCGGTCTGCCGGTATTTCTGGACCAGCGGAGATGAGGCGGCCGATCGGCCCGTGCTCTGCTGGCGCAGCTGCTCGCGGCTGATGACCGGGGAGGTTTCGGAGAGCTGACGTTCCAGGTCGAGCTTGAAGGTCAGGTAGCGGTCGCGCGACTCGGCGTTCGCATTGAGGTCGTTCTGAAGCCGGTCGAGCGTGCGCAGGTTGGCGTCCAGCTGGTCGGGCAACTCGTACTGATAGCGTTCCTTCAGCTGAGCCAGTTGCTGTTCCTCGGTGTTCAGCTGGTTTGAGACCTTCTGCAGCTCCTTGTCCAGGAAGTCGGCCGTGCCGTAGACCTGGTCTTCCCTCGTCTTGGCGTCCCGCTCGATGAAGAAGGTCGCCAGTTTATCGGTGACCTTCTGGGCCAGACGCGGGTCGCGGTCCTGATAGGCGATCTTAAAGTAGGGAACGACGCTGTCCCGCCCGCGGCCCGACGTCGTGAAGTCGATGGAGATCCGCTTGCGCAGGGTCTCGATCTGCTTGGGCTCGCTCAACTTGCGGAGTTCCGAGAACTCATTGGGAAGATCGTTCAGGATCCGCAGCAGATTGGTCCGGCTCAGGGCTGTCTCCTGAATGGAGACCAGGCGCTGCTGGGTATCCAGCGTAATGAAGTCCTTGACGACGTCGTTGGGAACATCCTTGGGCTGAACCAGGACCAGCGTTTCCGAGACATAGACGCTGGGCAGCAGGATCGCCACCAGGGCCGCGACGGCCGCCAGCGGCAGGAAGGCCGAGAGGATCCACCACTTTCGGCGATTGAGCAGGACGATGACGTCCGAGGGCTCTTTTATGATCAATTTCTTCATGGGAGTCAAAACCTCCAGAAGTCCGGCAGGTCGAACCGCAGGGTGGCGAAAAAGCGCCTCCGGTCGTACGTGTAGATGCCGGACGGAATGATTTCCACGAGATCGGTATTTTCGGTCTGATCCCGGTAGCTGGCGCCGACGTTCAGACTGATGTGGCGGCTGAAAAGCCAGCCGACGCTGAAGGACGCATTGACCCCTTTCAGATCGACCGGATTATCGAGGGCCCGCTGGGTCTTGAAGACCGAGAGGCCGAGGTTGGCCGAGAGCGTCTCGCCGAAGATGTGCGTGAAACCGAAGCCGAGGCGATCGGTCTTCGAGATCGAACCGATGCCGATGCTCGCGGCGTTCTGATGTCGGTAGTACAGGCTGACGAACTCCCGCTCGAACTGCTGCGAGATGTTCGCCGACGCGTTGTAACCCCAGTAATCGAGGGTCGAGCCGATCTGGCGGCTGTAGGACGGTCCGGCCTTCAACGACATCTTAAGCCGTGGGGTGATCTGGTGAGTGATGCCGAACGACAGATCGTGATTCAGGCCGTCGCCGTACGTGTCCGACTGGTATTTGAAATAGGTGCCCCGGTAGTCGGTGTCGAACGAAGTCCGATCCGTCAGGTCCCAGCTCAGGCCGGCGTTGCCGAACATGCGCTGCTGATTGGGAAGCCGCCGGCGGAACAGTTCGTTCTTCTCGTATTCGCGAAACGAATGACCCGCGCCGACCTTCAGGTGCGAGCGCTCGCCGATCCGGTAGTCCAGACCCAGATCGGCACTGTTCGAATAGCTGTTGCGCCTTAGGCCGACAGTCTGGTAGTCGAAGAACATCCCCTCCGGCGTGAAAAGGATGCCCTGGAAGAGCTGGAAGGTGCCGAAGTCGGGGGACTTCCGGAACCGCTCATTGAGCGAGACCGAAAGCCTCTGGGTATCGAGCGTCCAGCCGAGACCGGCGGAATGAGACTCGGAATTCAGGTTGATCTTCTCGCCGTTCAGGTACGTGTCTTCGATCCGGTTGTAGCCGAAGGCGTAGTTGAGATTGAACTGAGAATGGGCGCCAAGGGAGTCCCAGCGAAGGCTGGGATAGAACCCGGAGGTCAGGTGATAGCTCTTGTCGAGCTGATTGGCCTGGAGCCCCGATGCGGTCGGGCGGTCATCGGCACCGGCCACGACGTCGGCGGTCGCACTGAGGGTGTTGACCCGCTCGGCGAGGGCGGTCGCCGCCACAAAGCAGAGCGTCATGAAGCACAGGATCAGCCTGAGTTGCATGGATCCGATACCTCCTGGGTTCACGGCACCACCACGACATCACCGGAACGCAGGACAATGTTCTGATTCGTGTTTTTGCCCTTGATGACGTCCTTGTAGTTGAAATCGAGGTAGTTGTACTGGTCGCCGTAGGCCCGCACGATCCTGATGTCCCCCTCGTCGGCGAACTCCGCAAATCCTCCTGCCAGGCTCAAGGCCTGCAGGACTGTTATCGGCTTCTCGAGCACAAAACTGGAGGGATTGTTGACCTTCCCGGTCACATAGATGCGATAGTGCTTGATTTCGGTGACGATGACCGTGACATTGGGGGTCTCGATGTACTCCTTGAGAAGCTCCTCGATCTTCGTCTTGAGCTCGCCCGGGGTGAGGCCGGCCGCCATCAGATCCTGGACGAGGGGAAACGAGATCCGGCCGTCAGGACGGACCAGGACCTGTCGGGACAGGTCGGGCTCCTTCCAGACGAAGACCTCCAGCACGTCGCTCGGCTGGATTACATAGAGCGGTTCCTGGCCGGCGGGCGTCGGCTGCACAGCATGGACACTGCCTGCAGACAGGGCGCACAGGGCGACGAACATTGCCATTCTCTTAAACATCATCGAGCCTCCACGGGCACCTTCGAACGCATACGATCATATCAATGCAAGCCGTGCATGCGGGGAAAAGAAACGCGGTCTTTCGTCTCGAGTCTGGACGCACGACGAAGGTCCCGAGATTCACCTCCGTGCGCGCAGCCGGAGCCGGAATTCGTCCGAACACCTCAGAGTGGAAAGCAACAAGCATACCAGACACCAGATTCGGCACGGACGCAGTCCTGTTGCGCGATCGGACATCTTCCCGCTCGACGGCACTGTGAACTTGAAGAAAGTATATGGGAAGTCGGTTGCCCAAAGTGAAGACAGAAAACAGCAAACGGCAGCGTCAGCAAACGGCAGCGGTCAGCAACGTCAGAGCCGGAACGAAGTGAGGGTGTCACCAAAACCCAACCGCCGCACCCGACCATTCCCACGAAAGCCCCCGGGCCGGCGCCGGAGTTCGTCCGGGGTGGGAAGCGAGGTACGGGCGTGCCAGGGGGTCCCTCACTTCGTTCCGGCTCTGATTTTGATTTCGCAGGGTCGTCGCGTGGGGTTTGTGCGGGGAGGTTGCCGAGGCGGGTGGGCCCCGACGTTGGGTACGTCACGGTCGACCGTGGCCCAGCCGTTCCCACGAAAGCCGCCGGGCCGGCGCCGGAGTTCGTCCGGGGTGAAAAGCGGGGTACGGGCCGCGCCGAGGGTCCCTCACTTCGTTCCGGCTCTGATTTTGATTGTTGGGGCGCTGCGCAGGCGGGCACTTGGGACCAGGTCCTCGCTGAGGCGGGCCGGACAGTCGAAAGAGCCCGCGGGTCGACGGCGGGGAAGCAATCGCCTTGAAAAGTCGGTCAGCGAGCGCCCTCGGGCAAGTCGGCGCTTGCGGTCCACGTCACTCAATGAGGCCAGGCGGCACATTGCGAACCCCAGCACCAGGAGGGCCACCGCCCACGCAATTGCCAGATTCCACAAAAAGGCCATGATCGGTGCATTACTGTGGCAGAGGGGGGTGACATCCCTAAGTTCCCCGGGTCTGCTTGAAGTAATTGATCAGGCCGTTCGTCGAAGCGTCGTGGCCGGAGACCGTTTCGGGCCCCTCGAGCTCCGGAAGGATCCGCTTGGCCAGCTGCTTGCCCAGTTCCACTCCCCACTGATCGAAGGAGTTGATGTTCCAGATGACCCCCTGCACGAAGATCTTGTGTTCGTAGAGCGCGATCAGCGAGCCCAGGGTCCGGGGCGTCAGGCGGCGAAAGAGGATTGAGTTGGTAGGGCGGTTTCCCTCGAAAACCTTGTGCGGCAGAAGCCGCTCGAGCGCTTCGCCCGAAAGGCCCGACTCCTCGAGTTCCCGGCGCACTTCGTCCGGCGTCTTTCCCTTCATCAGGGCCTCGGGCTGCGCGAAGAAGTTCGACAGGAGCATGGCGTGGTGGCTGCCCACCGGATTGTGGGTCTCCACCGGAGCCAGGAAATCGGCCGGGATCAGCTTGGTTCCCTGATGGATGAGCTGGTAGAAGGCGTGCTGCCCGTTCGTGCCCGGTTCCCCCCAGATGATCGGCCCGGTCGAGCAGGCGACCGGTCGCCCGTCGCGGGTCACGTGCTTGCCGTTGCTTTCCATGTCCCCCTGCTGAAAATAGGCGGGAAAGCGGTGCAGATACTGATCGTACGGCAGGATGGCGTGGGTCTCGGCGTGGAAGAAGTCGTTGTACCAGATACCCAGCAACGCCATGACGACCGGAAGGTTCTCCTCGAGCCGCGTGGTTCGGAAGTGTTCGTCCAGCGCATGTCCGCCGGCGAGCAGCTCCTCGAAGTGGTCCATCCCGACAAAGAGGGCGATCGACAATCCGATGGCGGACCAGAGGGAGTAGCGGCCGCCGACCCAGTCCCAGAACTCGAACATGTTACGCGTATCGATGCCGAACTCGCGCACTTTCGCCTCGTTGGTCGAGACTGCGACGAAGTGCCGCGCAATCGCCTCCTCCGAACGGGCCTTCTCGAGGAACCAGCGCCGGGCCGTATGAGCGTTGGCCAGGGTCTCCTGGGTCGTGAAACTCTTCGAGGACACGATGAAGAGGGTCGTCTCCGGATCGACCCGCTCGAGGGTCTCCGCGATGTGCGTGCCGTCGACGTTCGAGACGAAATGGACGTTCAAACCGGGCCGGGCGTAGGGGCGAAGCGCCTCCGTGGCCATGACGGGGCCGAGATCGGATCCACCGATCCCGATGTTGACGAAGTCCCGGATCGGCTGCCCCGTGTAGCCCTTCCACTCTCCCGAATGCACCGACGAACAGAACTCGCGCATGTGCGCCAGGACCCGGTTGACCTCGGGCATGACGTCCGATCCGTCCACGAGGATTGGACGATTCGAACGGTTGCGAAGGGCGACGTGAAGGACTGCCCGGTCTTCGGTGACATTGATCTTCTCGCCGCGGAACATGCGGTCGCGCATTGCCTCCACATCACAGCGCCGCGCCAGGGCGAAGAGCAACCGCATCGTCTCTTCATCGACCCGATTCTTCGAGTAGTCGAGGAGGATGTCCTGAAACCGGACCGAGAATCTCCCAAAGCGATCCGGGTCATCCCGGAACATTTGCCGCATGTGCCTGCGCGACATGCTCTCCCAGTGCTGCGCGAGTGCTCTCCACTCCGGGGTTTCGGTCAGGATCGTCACAACATACCTCCTGCTCGATCGGATCAAGTGATTGATGACTCTCACTCTATCCGATCGAGCGGAGGTCTTCTACTTCTTCGCGTGAAGTGCGAAAGCGGCTCCCTGGGGGTCCATGCACTGGGCCACCCGGTCGCCTCCCGGTACTTCCATGGGCCCGTTCAGGACCTGGCCTCCGCCGGCCCGGACCTGGTCGAGTGCCCCATCGAGGTCGGGAACCATGACGTAGTAGAGCCAGGCGGGCTTTCCGGTTCCCTTGGCCGGCTGTTTGAAGATGCCCCCGACCGGCATGTCGGGATACCCGAACATCTGATAGCTTCCAGCTTCGCCCATGTCGACGGCGTCGTGTTTCGTCCAGCCGAAGAGCTCCCGGTAGAACTCCCAGGCCCGGTCCGGATCGCTGGTCATGAGCTCATGCCAGGAGAACCGCCCGGGGGAAGGTGGACCCTGCGGACCCGGACCGTCCCCGGTCGGCCGGAACAGAATCAGCATGGCGCCCTGTGGGTCGGAGATCACGGAAAACCGGCCCACCTTGGGGATATCGTCGGGCGCCTTCAGCACCTGGCCACCCAGTCCGTCGGCTTGTCGGGAGGACGCATCCACGTCGGCTACAGTGACATACGACATCCATTGAGGTGGGGCGCCCATGGCCTTGGCCTCGTCGGGAAGGGCCATGGACCCTCCGATGCCCGTGTCTCCCGCTTTCCAAATCTGATAGGGCATCGGGCTGTCCTCCCAATCTTCGACCGACCAGCCGGTGACCTTGGGGTAGAAGGTCGCGGCCGCCTTCATGTCGGTCGTCATTAGCTCGTACCAGACAAATCGCCCTCGAAGCTTGTCTTGACTCATTCGATGGTCTCCTCTCGAGAGATGGACGGGATTGGAAAGAATTGTCCGATCTATACCGCAAAAGGTGCCCGAAGGACAAGGTCGACGTGAGGCGATGTCGGCTGGGAGACCGGGTGTCGCCGATCGCTAGGTAGGAGGGTCGGGCAGTGGCAGTGGAGGTGCCGCCGACTGCCCGAGTTTTGCGGAGACCCATGCTCCAAAGCGAAGAGGCTGATTTGTTCCCGTTCCCTCTTCCCGAACCGGTGCTGCCGTCTGGAGCCTAGAGCGCCTGAGCCGCGCGCTCTCCGGTCCGGATGCGAATGACATCCTCGATGTCGCTGACGAAGATCTTCCCGTCTCCGAACTTCCCTGTCCGGGCGGTGTCGACGATCGCCTGAAGGACTTCCTTCAGCAGATTGCCTTCCACGACCACCTCGACCTTGATCTTGGGCACGAACTCGACCTGGTACTCGACGCCCCGATAGATCTCTTTGTGCCCTTTTTGCCGGCCGAAGCCCTTCACCTCGACCACCGTCATTCCCATGATGCCGATGTCCTGTAGAGCCTTTTTGACCGGTTCGAGGAGATGCGGCCGGATAATGCATTCAATTTTCTTCATCCTTCACCTTCGTGTTTGTGTCCATAGTGCCTGTTTCGGAAGTCTGTTGCACCAGTAGAGCAAGCCACATGCCAAAGTCATACCGGTCTCGATCAGATCGTTGCTGGAGAAGCAGTTATCCTTTGTGGGTAGACGTTTGGCTCCAGTCCGAGGACCGGCGCCGCCCGACATCCGAGCTGACGCTTTTGTTGGATCGAGCGAGGCGGTCCACATTTATGTAGGAAATAAGATCAAGCCCCGACCAGTTTGGATCCCGATCCAAAGCGGATTCGACCGAAAAAGCGGCCGCCGGGGTACTCCGCCGGTGTCGGCCTACTCTTTTGTCGGAAATGCGGAAGTGCCCGACGAAATTGTTGAGATCCCTCTCCGTGGCCGGGATCGTTCACGGCTCAACGCTCCCCTGGCCAGAGGGAGGACGGGAGGGCGAGTGGGATAAGCATCTTGCTTGTCATTGCCGCGGGAGAACGAGTGGGATAAGCATCTTGCTTGTCATTGCCGGTTCGTCGTGACCGCCGGGCCGGGAAAGCGGAGGACTGGTCGCGGGAGAACGAGTGGGATAAGCATCCTGCTTGTCATTGCCGGTTCGTCGTGACCGCCGGGCCGGGAAAGCGGAGGACTGGTCGCGGGAGAACGAGTGGACAGGAGAGGTCGGTTCTGCTGTGCGTAAATTTCGGGGGGCTGTCGGCTTCGGACGGCACGAACGACTTGGTCGCCAACTGATATCGAGCCGCCGCGCCCAGACTGCGCCACAACATCGATGCGTTTGCCGACAGGGCGTGGCCCCCCTGTGAAAACTATTCCTCCGTCTGGCCTTCGATGTGGCCTTCGGCAACGACGATCTCGACGCGCCGGTTCTTCTGCCGGCCCGCCGCCGTCGAGTTGTCGGCGACCGGGTGCTCCATGCCGTAGCCGGCCGTCTCCATTCGTGAAGACTCGATTCCCTGTTCCACCATCAGATCGTAAACCGAGCGCGCCCTCTCGAGTGAGAGCTTTTTGTTGAATTCGGCCGAACCGGTCGAGTCCGTGTACCCCTCGATCCTCAGGTTGAGGTCGGGCATCACGAGCAGGATGCCGGCCAGCTTGGCCAGCGCTATCTGGGCCTGCTGTTTGAGCCCCGCTTTTCCGACATCGAACAGGATGTCGGGGAGATTCACGATGTATCCCCGGGCCGATTCCTTTGTCTCGGCGACCTGTGAGAGGGCCGACTGCAGCCGCGACTGGAGCTGACTCTTGTCCTGTTCGAGCTGCTGTCGCTGCCGGCGAAGATCGGCGGTCGTCTTCTGCAGCGACGTCATGGCCTTCTCGAGCTGTTCCCGCTCGGTACGCAAGCTCTCGAGCTGTCGGTTGGTTTCGTTCAGATTGGCCAGCGCAGCTTGTCGTTCCTGACTGATCTTCTGGAGCTGTGACTCGGCCTCATCGGCCCGTGCCTCGAGAGCCTGGGTCTGCTTCTGTCGCTCGGCGATCTGCTCTTCCAGCTTTTCCATCTGGACGCGCCGCTTGGTCAGGCGAATCGCCTCGTTCGAGGAGGCCACCGAGCTCCGGGCGTATCGCTGGGCGCCGGCTTTTACATTGCGTTCGAAGCTGTTCGTAGCCTGCACCAGTGCCAGCTGGGCCTGTGAGAAGAGTTGGGGCGCATACTTCTGTGCATCGAGCCGGCGTGCGATGTCCATCACCCGCTCAGCCTGGACCAGATCGAGCGGTTTCTTTCCGTCGTACCGGATGTCGGCGACCGATTCAACGCCATGCGTCGGTGCTTCGGAAAAGGAATCGAAGAAGATCGAATCGCTTCGGACGGGCGGATCGGCCTTCTCGTCGTTCCAGAAGATCACCATCTCCGACGGGGTGTCGACCTGGTAGTACGCTTCTGCGGTCACGACTACGGCGAAATTGCGGAACCCGGTCGAGAACTCCGCCGAACCGTCTTCCTCGCCGGGGCGCACCCAGAGCTCACCGAGGTTCTGAGCCGTGCCGTCTCGGTTCACCGCCCACGCTACGTAGCAGGTGACGTCCCCGGCAAACAGGACGGCCGGTTTCATATCTTCGTACTTGAGCTCGATTTTGGACTGCCCCTCATCGATCTTCACCTTGCCCTTCATCTTCGCCTCTCCGACGCGTCGAGTCGGCAGCAAATTGAATTCCACGTCCCGTTTCTCGGAAAAACGCAAGGCGTGAAGAGTGAGGGCCTCGGTGGCAAGCAGCGTCTGCACGCCAAGCACGAGGCTCAGAGAAATGATCGTGCCGAAGCCAAATCGATGGACGGTTCGCATGTTGTTCTCCAGACGTAAACCCAGTGTTTTGAAGGAACTTCTGACTCCCATTCTACAGGAACCGGCAAGACGGAGCGGAATTCAGGGGGTGTCGACGTTCCACGTTTCACGTTCGAGTTTCCAGGTTCAACGTGGACGGGCGGAAGAATGGGAGCGGGAGAACGGGGGAGATCGATCGTGCAGTTCCCTGCCAAGTCCGGTTCTCCCGTCCTCCCGTCCTCCCGTTCACCCGTTCCACGTTCCGCGTCTCGCGGGCGGGTTGC
Organism: uncultured Acidobacteriota bacterium; assembly: GCA_963823995.1. GTDB lineage: Bacteria > Acidobacteriota > UBA6911 > RPQK01 > JAPXNP01 > JARRKC01. The sequence continues at coordinate 131,146 of CAWGNQ010000004.1, read as the reverse complement.
CCAATTCGTCTCCAGCCCCCTTCTGGTTTGCGATTCCGGCCTTCACGCGAAACCTCGGCGGTTCGATCTCACGCCGCAGCGCACGCAACGGGGCCTTCCGGGTTCGGAGCCCGTGGCGGTCGTTGCGGACGCTGCGTGGAATCGGTTCTGACGTCTCCTCGCGATGGCAGCAAGCTCGGGGGGCAAAAGGATTTCGGCAACACACCCCCGAAACCTCGGCGGTTCGATCTCACGCCAAGCCGCAGCGCACGCAACGGAGCTTTCCGGGTTCGGAGCCCTTGGCGAGTCGTTGCGGACGCTGCGTGGAATCGGTTCTGCACGTCTCGCCGAGATGGCCGCAGGCTCGGGGGGCGAAAAGACTTCGGCAACACGCCCCCGAATCGTCGAACCCGGAACGTTGCAGATGTCAAGTCCGGTTCTCCCGTCCTCCCGTCCTCCCGTTCACCCGTTCCACGTTCCGCGTCTCGCGGGCGGGTTGCCCAATTCGTCTCCAGCCCCCTTCTGGTTTGCGATTCCGGCCTTCACGCGAAACCTCGGCGGTTCGATCTCACGCCAAGCCGCCGCGCACGCAACGGGGCCTTCCGGGTTCGGAGCCCGTGGCGGTCGTTGCAAACGCTGCGTGGAATCGGTTCTGCACGTCTCGCCGAGATGGCCGCAGGCTCGGGGGGCGAAAAGACTTCGGCAACACGCCCCCGAATCGTCGAACCCGGAACGTTGCAGATGTCAAGTCCGGTTCTCCCGTCCTCCCGTCCTCCCGTCCTCCCGTTCTCCCGGCAGCCCGATTACGAGAAGAGCCGGTGGGTCTCGTCGTAGCGGGCGTCCCAGGCTTCGCGGTCGCGGGGGGAGTAGTGGTCGGGCGTCACCGTGTTGCGGACGACTTCGCGGAGGTCGTCGAGGCCGGAGAGGAAGCCGCGGGCCACCGCCTGGATAAGAATGTTGCCGGTGGCCGTCGCCTCCGCCGGTCCGGCGATGACATCGACGCCCGCCGCATCGGCCGTCAGCTGGTTCAACAATCGGTTTCGCGACCCGCCGCCGACTATGTGAAGCCGCTCGATCGGGTGACCGCGCAGGTGCCCGAGGCGATCGAGAAGGAATCGGTACTTCAAGGCCAGGCTCTCGAAGATGGCACGGACGAATTCTCCCTTGGTCTCCGGCACGACACAGCCGTTCTCGCGGCAGCACTCGGCAATGGCCCGCGGCATGTCGGCGGGATTCAGCAGGCTGGGGTGATCGGGATCGAAGGCGGTCCGGAATGGCCCGGCCGATTCTCCGAGCTCCACCAGTTCATCGTAGTTCAGCTTCTCGCCCCGTTCGGCCCATTTCGCCCGACAGCGCTCGAGCAGCCACAGCCCCATGTTGTTCCTCAGGAACCGGATTCGGCCTGCGAAACCTCCCTCGTTGGTGAAGTTGGCTTGGAGAGAAGCGTCATTGAGAATCGGTCGATCGAGCTCAGCCCCCAGAAGCGACCAGGTGCCGGAGCTGAGATAGGCCCAATCCTCGCCCGAAGCCGGGACGGCCGCCACGGCACAGGCGGTGTCGTGACCGGCCGGCGCGATCACCGGTGCCTGGACGCCGGTCTCCTGGCGAATCTCGGGCAAAATCTCTTCGAGAATGGTTCCGGAAGGACGGATCTCCGGCATGAGCTCGATCGGGAGGCCGAGACGTTCGAACAGCTCCCTCGACCAGGTCCGGGTCCGGGCATCCATCAGCTGTGACGTCGATGCAATCGTCTCCTCCGAGCACTCGACCCCGGTCAGCAGGTAGTTGAAGAGGTCCGGCATGAAGAGCAGCCGCCGGGCCGCGGGCAGGCCCGATGATCCGCCCCGGACCATGCTCAACAGCTGAAAGACGGTGTTGATCTGCATCAGCTGGATTCCCGTGAGCCGGTAGAGATCCTCTCTGGGCACCCGTTCGAAGGCCGCTTCCATCATCCCGTCGGTGCGGGGATCCCGGTAAGCCACCGGAAAGCCCTGCAGGGATCCGTCGCGGCCGACCAGCCCAAAGTCGACACCCCACGTGTCGATGCCGATTCCGGCCGGTCGCCGACAGCCGGCACGCGCCGCGAAGGCCAGTCCCCTTTTGAACTCCTGGAACAGGCTCAACACATCCCAGTAGAGGTGTCCCAAAACGCGAACCTGGCGGTTGGGGAACCGGTGGACCTCTTCGAGTTCGAGCTTTCGATCCTCCAGTCGTCCGACGATGACGCGACCGCTCTCTGCTCCAAAGTCACCTGCAATGAACTCCGGCTTCACACCGTCTTCCTTCCGTCCGAGCCCCAGCGCCGCCGAGCGATTCCGGGTTTCGCTTCCGTTTGCGGGAACCTATGCGTAGAGCGGGCCGAGCGAGGCACAGGCCCGGTAGTCCGCCCCCTGCGGGTCCATGGCTCCAAATGCGCTCCAGGCACTGGGCCGCAGGATCCTCTCGGGCGGCACATTGTGCATCGAGACCGGGATGCGCAGCATCGAGGCGAGCGTCAGGAGAGAGTCCCCGATATGCCCATACGAGACCGCTCCATGATTGGCTCCCCAGTTGGCCATGACCGTGTAGGCATCGCGGAAAGGCTCGGAGTCGGTCAGGTTGGGTGCAAACCAGGTCGTGGGCCAGGTCGGACTGGTGCGCCGGTTCAGGGCCTCGTGCACTTCCTCGGGCAATTCGACCGTATACCCTTCGGCCAGCTGCAACACCGGTCCGAGACCGCTGACCAGGTTGAGTCGGGCCATGGTGACCGGCATTCCCCCTCGGGTCAGGAACTGGGAGGAGAAGCCTCCAGCGCGGAAGTAGCCGAGATCGGCGGGACACCAGCGGGTCGCGCCGAGGCAGTCCGCGGCTTCCTGCGAGGTGATCTCCCAGAACGGCTTCATGACGGGACGCATGTCCCGCGTCTGGCGGCCGGTACCGTCCAGCGCGCAGGAACCGGAGTTGATCAGGTGGATCAAACCCTGGGCAGCCGAGCCGGTGAGTTCGACGCCGGTTACCCTCCGTACGGCCTGCGGGCTCCAGTAGGTCCGGACGTCGGCGAAAATCTGGGCGTTGTCCGCCAGCAGGTGCCCGAACAGCATCGTGATGCCATTGAGAAAGTCATTTTCCGTGGCGACGATGAAAGGCTCCCGGATTCCATTCCAGTCGAAGGAGGAATTCAGAATCGCTTCCATGAAATCGCCATTCGGAAAGTGATCGGTCCATTGTCTTTGTCCCTGGAAGCCGGCGGCGATTGCGTTGTGGCCCAGCGCTTCCTCTCCATGACCGAGCTCGTCGAGCCGGGGGTTTCCGATCATCAAGTCCCGACCGATCAAGGCCATCTGCACCACCATCTCCCATTCCCGGTCCTTCCGCTCTCTCGAGGACCGTTGTTCGGCGGGATTGGGATCCTCTCCTTCGCGACAATGTCTCCGTACCCATGCGAGCGCACGTTCGAACTCGTCCTGATCGAAGATCTTCTCCTCCATCCGGCGGATCAACTCGGTCATGTCGACGGTCTCGGTGCGCATCCCGAGGTAGCGCTGCAGGAACGGATGATCGACGATGGAGCCGGCAATCCCCATCGAGACCCCGCCGATGGCCAGATAGGATTTGCCGCGCATCTGAGCAACCGCCAGACCGGATTTGACGAAGCGCAACAGTGCGAGCTGTACGTCTTCGGGGATCGAGGCGTCGTCGCGATCCTGGACATCGCGCCCGTAAATGCCGAAGGCAGGCAAACCCTTCTGGGAGTAGCCGGCCAGAGCGGCCGCCAGATAGACTGCGCCGGGACGCTCCGTCCCGTTGAAACCCCAGACCGCCTTGGGGATGCAGGGGTCTGAATCCATCACCTCCGTGCCGTAGCACCAGCAGGGCGTTACGGTCAGTGACACGCCCACTCCTGCCCGAAGGAACTTCTCAGCCGAGCTGGCCGCTTCGACGACGCCCCCGATGCAGGTGTCCGAGACCACGCACTCCACCGGCAGCCCGTTCGGGTGACGGAGGCTGCCCGAGATCAACCGGGCCGCACTGCGGGCCATCTCCATGGTCTGGTTTTCGAGCGATTCGCGGACTCCGCGGCGCCGACCGTCGATCACCGGACGGACTCCGACTTTGGGCATGGATCCGCAAAGGCGCTGGACGGGTTCGGTATGGACGAGACGGGCTGTGTTGGTCATGAATCGATTCCTTTCTGCCTTTGGGTCACTGTCTATTGTGCCGTGCGCAGCCCGACTCGTACAGACATACCGACGTGCTAACGCGCTCCGTCGTCGGCCGGGTCGACCCAAAGCGGGCGATCCTCGTCCGGACTGACGATGCGCGACCGTGGGATGACAACGATGCCGCCTTCCGTCACGGCGAAGCGGCGCCGGTCCGATTCCGGATCGTATCCGATGACCGTGTCGGGCAGGATCCTGCAGTTCTTGTCGATGATGGCGCGCCGAACCCGGGCTCGACGGCCGATCTCGACCTCGTCCATGACCACCGACTCCTCGACCTGAGCGTAGCTGTTGACCCGGACCCGCGGAGAGAGAATCGACTTCCGCACCCGGCCTCCGCTGACGATGCAGCCGTTGCAGACCAGCGAGTCGAGCACTTCTCCGCGCCGTGCGCCTTCTCCCGGATCGGCAAAAACAGTCTTGGCCGGCGGAAACTGGCGCTGATATGTCCGAACCGGCCAGTACGTGTCATAGAGATTGAACTGCGGGTCGACCGAGACCAGATCCATGTTCGCTTCGTAGAGGGCGTCGAGGGTTCCGATGTCGCGCCAGTAGGGAGGTGTGCGCTGGTTTTGATCCTCGAATTCATAGGCAAACACGCGGCGTCTCCGGATCATCGACGGCAGGACGTGCAGCCCGAAGTCGGTTCCCTCCCGCTCGGAGACGGCCGGGATCAGCTCTCTCAGAAGGACTTCCCTATTGAACAGGTAGATCCCCATCGAGGCGAAGATGACGCCGGGTCGGCCGGGCAGGGTCGCGGGGCGAGCCGGCTTCTCCTGGAAATCGACGATCCGGTGGTCGCCGTCGACCTGGAGAACACCGAGCTCCGGACCGCTTTCCCGGGGCATTTCGACAGCGCTGACCGTCACCTCGGCGTCCGACTCGAGGTGGAACCGCAGCATCTTCGAGTAGTCCATCTTGTAGACGTGGTCGCCCGCCAGTACGAGGATGAACTCGCGGTTGTCGCGGGCGATCGTATAGATGTTCTGATAGATCGCATCGGCCGTCCCCCGATACCAGGTATCGCCGTAGCGCTGCTGAGCCGGGATGACCTCCATGAACTCCTCCAGCTCGGCCGGAAAGATGTTCCATCCCAGCCCGATGTGGCGTGCCAGAGAGATCGATTTGTACTGGGTCAGGATGTAGACACGGCGAATCCCGGAATTTACGCAGTTCGACAGCGTGAAATCGATGATCCGATAGTGGCCGCCGAAGGTGACGGCCGGCTTGGCCCGATCCCTGGTGAGTGGAAACAGCCGCTCTCCCCGGCCACCGGCCAGTACGAACGTCGTCAGGCGGTTGAGTTGACGTACCCCAGCCCCCCGGCGCTCTATCCTGACACCCTCAGACATCTGAGCCTCCCTCCGAGTCAAGCCGGCACCGGCCCCTGCGGGCCTATTATCATCCAAAGCGGGCGAAAAGATGAGCGCTTCGACTCGCCCCTTTCAGCCACTCATCCGAGCAGGTAGCGGACGGCTACGATGAGTACGGCCGCCGCCAGAACGCCTCGGATGAATCGCGGAGAAAACGAGGCCTGCCAGCGGCCGCCGCTGTAGCTGCCGACCAGCCCGCCCAAGCCGAATGCAAGGCCTCTCCACCAGTCCGGCGCCACCTGCTCGGCGGGATGCAGGAGACCGATGAGTTGAAAGATCCCGACGCCCGTCGCCGAGGTCAGAAACGTCCCCGCCAGCAAGGCTCCTGCCAGAGCGTGAACGGGCAGTCCCAGTACCCCGATCAGGATCGGCGCCATGAAGACCCCGCCCCCGACGCCGTAGGCGCCACCCAGGATCCCAACCAGAAAGGAGATCCCGACCACCGCCGTCGCAGGAAAGGGGTAGGAGGTTCCGCTGAGTACCAGCTCCCGGAACGAGCAGGTCAGCTGTTCGAATTTCCGTCGCGTCTGCCGTGGCGCCCGCTTAGAGCGGAGCGTTTCGTAGGCGAGCCTTGCCCCGAGTAGGAGCAAGACTACACCTGCAAAGATCCGAAAAGAACTCCCTCCTGAAAGTAACCGGATGCGAACCCAGACGCCGATGACCGCACCCGGGATCCCACCAAATCCGATCAGAAGAGCGACGGGCCACGCCATCCGACCATCCCGCGCATACCGCAGGATGCCGCCGGGGGTCGCCAGCAGGTTATAGAGATGGTTCGTCGCAGTCACCACCGGTCCGCTGATGCCGAACAGACTCACCTGGACCGGTACGAGCGCGAATGCTCCGGAGACGCCTGCCATGGAAGTGAAGAAGGAGATCCCGAGTGCAATGGCAAAACAGCTGGCCAGGACCCACCCGTCGTCCACGTCTCTCCGCCTCCGTGAAAGAAGATACTCTCTCGCGTCGCGGGCCACAATCGAGCCGAGCGCACCTCACCGGGATGCCCGACCCGTGGTGCGTTCAAAAAGCCGAATGGAGATCCAATAATCTGGATCAAATGGGCAACTACAGGCTGGGTCGGATTTCCGGCCTGGTGGCTGTAAACCCAGCGACTGGTGAGCCTTCAGCGATTTCTGGGGAGCCGTTTGGGGGTACTGGCACTGTTCGTGCAAAGAATGACACAGCAGTTGGCGTTGAGAGCCCAAAAAAATAAAGGGACGGGCTCGGAAGCCCGCCCCCTTCGTTGGAGGGACGCAACCAAACCTAGTGTGGGTGGTGCGCCAATTCCATATTGTACTCTCTTGCTACTCGAAACGCCAACTGCTTTGTTTCATTTCTGCGTTTCGAGCCCGCCACGTCGACACCCGAACTGAAGGTCATCGGTTGAGGCCGATGATTTCTCCACGTCCCGAATCAGCTCTTGACCGTTTGTAGAAAATGATCCCCTCGGGGAAGCGAGCGGCGAAACCGCCTTGGAGCGTGGCCGTGCGGCCGTCCGTATCGAAAGGCCCGGATCTGATGGGTTTCTGAGAACTTCGGATGGGTTCATGACCCGGTCCTCGACGGCGCTTGTCCTGTCGAGAGGGGCCTCAGTTGGAATATGAGGGCGAGCCGAGGGCGGCAGCTCGGATGCCGCCCTCGATTGGGACCTTGCCACGGTTTCCGTGAAAGTGAATCAGCCCTTTTCCATCACGGTCAGGACGTTCTTCGCGTTGTTGATGTTGTCCTCGTCCTTGCCGATCTTCAGGTACTTCTCGAGCATCTGCTTGGCCTGCGCCTTGTCCTGCTTTTCGTAGAAGTAATACATGCCGAGCTGGTAGTAGGCCTCGGCGAAGTTCGGGTCGAGTTCGAGGACCTTCTTGAAGACCACGCTTGCGGCCTCCTGCTGTCCTTTGTGGACGAACTGGTCGCCCAGCGCATAGAGGCCCGGTGCTACCGGCTTCTCGTTCAGCTCGAGGTCCTTCTGATAGGCGTCGACCGCCTCGGCGTACTGATGCAGGCGGATATGCGCGTTGGTGATTTCCGCCCACAGGATCGGCTGCAGATCCTTCGAGACTTCCGGAAGGACCTGTTGCGCCCTGTCGATCGCTTCCTGGTACTTCCCGTCCTTGTTGAGCTGCTGAACCTCGGCGACCTTGTTCTTCTCCGCATTGGCTTCCTGGCGAGCCTGTTGCTGCTTGCGGATTGCGGTCAACTGGTTCTTCAAATCCTCAAAATCCTGCTCGTCCGGTTTCAGTTCGATGGCCTTGTCGATGGCCGTGATCGCCTCATCGATCTTCCGGTTCTGGGCCAGCATGTAAGCCTTGGTGTAGTAAATGCGCGGATCGTTTGGCTGGAGCTTCTGAAGCTGGTCGATATACCCGAGGGCTTTGTCCCAGTCCTTGGCCTTGCTCGCGGCGTCGATCTGATCGGCAAGCCGACGAATCGGCAGGAACTTCAGCTCGTTCTGGACCTTGTCCAACTGCTGGCCGATCACCGGGTTCGATTCGCCCTGAACGTCCTGGTAGATTTTGAACAGCTCTTCGGCCTTCTTGAGCTGCGGTTCAGCTTGATCCCATTTCTTCTGCTGCACGTAGAGCATGCCGAGGCTGAAATAGGAGGCCGGCTCGGCCGGATTGTTCTCGATGGCCGTCTTCAGCTGTGCCTCCGCCTCGTCGAACTGCTGATTCTGGAGTGCTGTGCCGCCCGCCTGCAGGGCCTGCTGAGCCGTCGCAAGCTTGTTGTCGTCTTCGAAGTAGAGCATCTGATCGGCCTCTCCGGGCTTGAAGGTCAGCGTGACCGACTTCTGCTCATTGCCCTTCAGCTCAACGAACTCCACGTAGGTGGGCGCGTAACCCTCCTCGTGGGCGAAGACCCGATAATAGCCATCGGGTAGATCCTTGAATGTGGCGACGCCTTGACCGTTCGCCTTTTCGTCCTCAACCTTCTGCTTTGCAAGAGCGACCGTATGGACCTGCACCCCGGAGATTGCAGCTCCACTTTGATCCTCGCAGGTCACCTTCAAGACGCCCGCCTGCGCGAACAGGCCCAGACAGAGGGAAACCGCCACATATAGACTGCTCTTTTTCCAAACCTCTGCGATCGTCATCACAATCTCTCACACTCTGCTGCCGAGGCAGCGTTTAAGTTCACATCGCCGCAACCCGAAAAACAACCGTGAAAGGGTACCCTGAATTCGAGAAAACCCGCAAGATGCGATCATTGGGTCAAGTGCGATGTTCTCCGATGTTCCGATGAAATCAAGACCCCTCCAGGCTGTTGGCCTTCAACAAGAGTTTAACCTGATTCGATGAGCGAAGGGCGGGAGCCGGATCTCGGGAGCCCGCGTGGCCGGGGCGCGGGAGGACGGGAGAACGGGTGGCCGCGTGGGATAAGCATCCTGCTTGTCATTGCGGGTCCGACGTGACCGCCGGACCGGGTCGCCGGGAGCTCGGGAGAACCGGTGGCCGGGAGTAGCGGCGAAGGAAGGCCATCTCTCGCCCGTGGCCTGACGCGATGTTCCGACCGTGCGCAAATAGAATATCAGGGAAATCAGAGCCGGAACGAAGTGAGGGACCCGCTGCACGACCGTCGAATACCCCGGGGTTCCACCCCGAACGAACACCCGCGCCAACCTGGCGGGTTTCGCGGGAACGGGCGGACGCGGCGGTTGGGGTTTGGTGACACCCTCACTTCGTTCCGGCTCTGACGTTGCTGACGCTGCCGTTTGCGCGATGCTGGGGAACGTCCACCCGTTCTCCCGTTCTGCGCTACACCCGTCCTCCCGCGACCCGTTCTCCGGTTCTCCGATTCCCCGGTACTCCCGTATAATCTTGTCCGTGAACAAGATCGACAGTCAGCACAATGAGCTCATCCGACGACCTGAAGAGCTGGTCTATCGGAGCTGCTACGCGCCGGCCGATCTGGAGAAGATGCTCGAGAGCGCAGACACGCGTTCGCTGATTCGGAGATTGCCGCCCGCCCAGGTCTATTTCTCCCTCCAGACGTTGGACGACGAACAAATCGGGCGTCTCCTGCTCCATCTGACCGAGGAGCAGTGGACGACCGTCTTGGATCTGGACTTGTGGAGGAAGGACCGAGTCGATCTACCCGCCTTCCTCGGCTGGCAGCGTCACCTGATCCAGGCGGAGGATCCGGTAGCGCGCAAGCTGATCCGCGCCACCGACAGCCAGCTCTGGCAAACCTTCCTGGTGAAGACTCTGGAGATATTCCCACGCACCGAAGAAGACGAGTTCGAGGGAGAGCCCGTAGACCGCGAGGCGGTCGTCACCCCGGACGGAGGTTTTCTCATCGGTCTCCCCAGGAATCCGGAGATGGCACGGGTCACCCGGGAGCTGCTGGTCCGTCTTTACCAGCTCGATGCGGACTGGACTCGGACGCTGATTCTACAGGCATACATGCGAACGCCGAGCGAAGTCGAGGAGGAGGCTTACCAGAACCGGCGCCGCAGAATCGAGGACCTGGGCTTCCAGGATTACTTCGATGCCATCGAGATCTACACTCCTTTGGCGCTGACCGACATCCTCCCCGAAAAGCGATGGGAGAGGCGGGGTGAACCGACGGTCCTTCCGGCCGGCGTCAAGCGACTCGGCGACCAGGGCCCGATGCTGCTGTTCCAGGCCATGGCTACGCTCGACAGCGAGCCGCTCGAACTGCTCGTCGAGGAGCTTTTCTTCGTCTGCAACAAACTGCTTTCCGCCGATCGAGTCGCGCCGGGGAAGCCTCAGAACATCAAGCACGGTATCCGCAAGGCCCTCTCGGGCATCAACCTCGGGCTCAGCGTCTGGTCCAGGGACGAACTCGGCAAGGCGGCGGCGGGCCTTCGGCGCCACTTTCTCGTCTCCTTCTTCCAACTCGGTTTCGGCCAGTTGAGCGAATTGAGGAAACAGGCGGAAGCACTTCGGGCCCGGCAGGGGGCTCCGGAGGCGGGCAGCTACTCAGAGGCGCTTCTGGAGGGCTTCCTGCGCCGCTTCCCGGTCCTGACCTATCGCCGAAAGGGTCGCATTCGCCGGCGACCGATCCAAAGCCGAGGCGACATGCAGAGGGCCTTCGAGCGGCTCGGCAAACTCAGAAGCGGCTGAGGCGGGGAAGCGGAGAACGGGTCGCGGCAGGACGGGAGAACGGGAGTAGCGGGGAAGGAAGGCCGTCTCCCGCCCGCGGCCTGACGCGATGTCCCAACCGTGCGCAAATGGAACATCAATGGGGACACCAATGGGAAATCACTGCAAAATCAGAGCCGGAACGAAGTGAGGGACCCGCTGCACGACCGTCGAATACCCCGGGGTTCCACCCCGGACGAACACCCGCGGCAACCTGGCGGGTTTCGCGGGAATGGTCAGACGCGGCGGTTGGGGTTTGGTGACACCCTCACTTCGTTCCGGCTCTGACGGTGCCTGACGGTGCCTGACGGTGCCTGACGGTGCCTGACGGTGCCGTTTGCGGGATGCTGAGGAACGAAGTGAAGGACCTCGGCCACCCGGGGTTCCACCCCGGACGAACACCCGCGGCAGCCGGGATTTTCGATTGCCGATTTCAAGGAGAACGGAGGCCGGGTCGCGGGTCGCCGGGAGTACGGGTCGCGGGAGCAGGAGAGAACGGGTGGCCGGGAGAAATGGAGAGACAGATCCTGAAGCTTCCAGCATGAACGTGGTCGTGCGGGAGGGTCGAACCGGCAAACCGCCGATGCTACACTCGGGCTCGAAGGGCCTATGCTGCAAAGGATCTTCGAATTACGAGCCGAGGGGACCAACTGGAAGCGTGAGGTCGTCGGAGGGCTGACGACCTTCATGACGATGGCCTATATCGTCTTCGTCCAGCCGCTGATGCTCGGGGCGGCGGGAATGGACGTGGGGGCGGTCATGGTGGCCACCTGCGTCTCGAGCGCCTTAGCCTGTTTCGTCATGGCCCTCCTGGCCAATTATCCGATCGCACTGGCTCCCGGCGTCGGCCCGAATGTCTTCTTCACCTACACGGTCGTTCTCGGAATGGGCTTTAGCTGGCAGCAGGCACTCGGCGCCACCTTCATTTCGGGTTCGCTGTTCCTGATTCTGTCGCTGTTCGGTGTCCGAGAGGCCATCATCGACTCGCTTCCCGATACGCTCCGATACGCCATCGCCGTCGGGATCGGGCTGCTCATTTCCGTCGTGGGGCTGGAGTGGAGCGGTGTGGTCGTCGATGACCCGGCCACGCTGGTCGGTCTCGGGAATTTGAGTGCGGCTCCGACCCTGCTCTCGCTCGTCGGGATTGCGCTCACGATCTCGGTCATGACGCTCGGTTTCCGGGCGGCCATTCTCGTGGGCATTCTCTTCAACCTGGTGGTGGCGCTCGCCACGGGGATGATCCAGTACACGGGAGTTGTCGGCACGGTGCCGTCCATCGCGCCGACCCTTTTCCAACTCGACATTGCCGGTGCTCTGAGCACGACCATGCTGCCCGTCGTCTTCGTCTTCTTCCTGCTCGACCTCTTCGATACCGTCGGAACTCTGACGGCGGTGAGCCAGGAAGCAGGCTTCCTGAGACCCGACGGCACGCTGCCCCGCGCCCGACAGGCGCTTCTGGCCGATGCCGTCGGTACAGTGACCGGCAGCCTGCTGGGAACCTCGACCGTGACCAGTTATGTGGAGAGCGCGGCAGGGATCGGCAGCGGAGCCCGGTCGGGTCTGGCCAACATCGTCACCGGACTCCTCTTCCTAGGGGCCCTCTTCTTCTCACCGCTGCTGCAGATGGTGGGTGGAGGGATCGAGACCGAAGGGCTGCGCCTCTATCCGGTCATCGCCCCAGCGTTGGTCGTCGTGGGCTGCCTGCTCATCGGCAGCGTCCGCCGCATCGACTGGAAGGACTACAGCGAGGCTTTTCCCGCTTTTCTGACCATCATCCTCATGCCGTTGACATTCAGCATCACCGAGGGGATCGCGTTCGGCTTCATCTCCTACACACTACTCAAGACCGTCCAGGGAAAATTCCGTGAGGTGCCGTATCTCGTCTCCATCGCCTCGGGACTGTTCGTGCTGCGCTACGTGCTCGTGTGACGCCCGTTCGACGTTCCGGATTCCTGGTTCAACGTGGCCGGGCGGGACGCGGCAGCGGGAGACACGCGCGGAGTTCGATCCTCCCAGCATCCCGCACACGGCAATCAGAGCCGGAACGAAGTGAGGGTGTCACCAAAGCCCAACCGCCGCGCCCGACCGTTCCCGCGAAAGCCGGCGGGTTGGCGCGGGTGTCCGTTCGGGGTGGGAGGCGGGGTACTCGACGGTCGTGCAGCGGGTCCCTCACTTCGTTCCGGCTCGATGTCCCCGATGTCCCATGTTTGCGGGGTTGGGTCATCGCGTCGGGCTACGGGCGGAAGATGGCCTTCCTTCCCCGCTATCCCCGACCACCCGTTCTCCCGCGACCCGGCCCGGCCCGGCGGTGACGTCGGACCCGCAATGACAGGCAGGATGCATGTCCCACGCGGCCACCCGTTCTCCCGCGACCTGCGGCCCCGTTCTCTCCCCCGATCACCCCGGATCTGGAACGTGGAACGTCGATTGAACCTGGAGTCGTGATCGACCGAAGCGTCTCAGTCGGATTGCCGGGCGAGGAGCGATTCGAGAGCGTTCTTGATGATGTTGAAGTGATCGACCTCTTCGCTTGCGAACTTCAGGAAGATGTCTCGTCCCTGCGTGTCGTTGAATTTGTCCGCGTAGCGAGTGAAGAAGTCGGCGGCATCCTTCTCCATGGCCATCGCCAGCCGCAGGGCCTCTTCCTCTTCCATATCGGAGCGCAACCGGCGGTTGATTTCTTCCTTCGAGGGAAAGATCTTCTGGAGCGCCTCGAAATCGAAGTGGAGAAAGACGGGTGCGTCGAGCACCTTGGGGTGCTCCGTGATCAGACGATTCCACTCGCGCTCGAGGCTGCTCAGGTGCTTCTCCTCGTCGCGCAACATTTCGAGGAAGGTGTGACGGGTCGATTCGTGGGCGACGATTTCGGAAGCGGTCAGATAGAAGCGCACGCCCCGTTTCTCGGTTTCGATGGCGATTTTCAGGGCATCCCGAGCGAAGATCAAGTCGGCGTGGACGGTCTCTTCCTGGGGCTGTTCTTCCTCCCGGCAATCCGGGCAGATCCCGAAGATCTGAAAGCGACTGCGCACGTGCTGAAAATCATACTCGGAGACGATCCGCTCCTGCAGCCTCTCCAACTCGGGGCTGTAGAACTCGATCGTGCGGTTGCACTGCACGCAGACGATATGGTGGTGCTGCGGGTGCCGGTAGAGATGCTCGTACCTCGTACGCCCGTCGTCCAGGTCGGTCTCCCGAGCCAGGCCGCAATCCGTCAGCGCCTTGAGCGTCCGAAAGACGGTGGCATAGCCGACCTTCCGGTCCTTTCTGCGCACGAGTTCATGGAGTTCGTCCGTGCTGAGATGACCTTCATTCCGGAGGAATGTGCTGACGATGAGCTCACGCTGTCGGGTCATTCGCAGACCGTGCTCACGGACATAGTCTGCAAATACCTGCATCTGTTCAGCCAGGGTGGTCTCCATAGGCGTTAGCATACATTCTATCGTTCATTGCCGGACCGCGAAACCCTCACGCGGGTTTCGGGTGCAATGCGCGAGGTTCGACGGAGCCGGTACGCGAGCGAAGCGACGCGCCCATGCCGTGCACGTCCGACTTTCCCCGAAAAGTCCCCCACACCAGGACCGCCGTCCCTCACTTCGTTCCGGCTCTGATTTCCCATTGATTTCCGATTGTTGTCCCATTTTTGCAGGGTTGGGGCATCGCGTCAGGCTACGGGCGGGAGATGGCCTTCCTTCTCCGCTACTCCCGGCCACCCGTTCTCCCGCCTCCCCCGGCCCGGCGGTCACGTCGAACCGGCAATGACAAGCAGGATGCTTATCCCACACAGCCAGCCGTTCTGCCGTGTTCTTCTTGAAACCGCCAATCGAGAATCCCGGCTGCCGCGGGTGTTCGTCCGGAGTCCGATCCCCTCAGCATCCCGCAAAGGGCAGCGTCAGCAGCGTCAGAGCCGGAACGAAGTGAGGGTGTCACCAAAGCCCAACCGCCGCACCCGTACGTTCCCACGGAAGTCGGCGGGTTGGCGCGGGTGTCCGTTCGGGGTGGGAAGCGGGGTACTCGACGGTCGTGCAGGGGGTCCCTCACTTCGTTCCGGCTCTGATTTTCCATCGATGTCCCTGATGTCCCATTTTTGCAGGGTTGGGGCATCGCGTCAGGCTACGGGCGGGAGATGGCCTTCCTTCTCCGCTACTCCCGGCCACCCGTTCTCCCGCCTCCCCCGGCCCGGCGGTCACGTCGAACCGGCAATGACAAGCAGGATGCTTATCCCACGCAGCCACCCGTTCTCCCGCCTCCCCCGGCCCGGCGGTCACGTCGAACCGGCAATGACAAGCAGGATGCTTATCCCACGCAGCCACCCGTTCTCCCGCCTCCCCGGCCCGGCGGTCACGTCGGACCGGCAATGACAAGCAGGATGCTTATCCCACGCAGCCACCCGTTCTCCCGCCTCCCCGGCCCGGCGGTCACGTCGGACCGGCAATGACAAGCAGGATGCTTATCCCACGCAGCCAGCCGTTCTCCCGCGACCCGTACTCCCGCCCGGCTACGTGGAACCGTTGCACGCGGAACCCCGACGGCCGCCGATTCGTGTAAACTGTGTCGGATCCTCTTGACGTTTCCGTCACTCAACAACCAGTGCAGCGAAAGGAAATGGTAAAGCCATGAAGAAACATATCTGGATCAGCGTTCTCCTCGTATCTATGGTCCTGGTCGGGGCGGCATTCGCTCAGCGCGGGACGGCCGAGACGACCATCAAGGGCCGGAAAATCTCCATCGATTACGGACGACCCTCTCTGCAGGGTCGCGACATGTTGGGTCGCCTGCCGGTCGGGCAGTCGTGGCGCATGGGCATGAATGAGGCCACGACTCTCAGCACCGAGGCCCCCCTTCGATTCGGTGATGTCGCAGTGCCCGCAGGCACGCACACCCTCACACTGAAACGGGTGTCCGAAGATGCCTTCCACCTGGTGATCACGCCGAACAGCGGCTCCGCGCTGGAAGTCCCGGTCGACACGCGCAAACTCGACTCCCCGGTCGAGACGCTGACGATGAACCTGGAATCCCAGGGGAACGACCAGGGACGCTTCCATCTTTCCTGGGGAACGCTGGGCGTCACGACCGATTTTACGGTCGAGTAGCCGGTCCCACGTTCCACGTCTGGCCTTCGACATTGCGCCGGGGCACTGGGAACCTGGAACCTTGAAGCCGGAACCCGTTCCAGGTTCGGAGACGGGAGATGGAAGTGGGCGCCGATGTGCCAAACCTGCAACCCTCATGTTGCACCGTGGACCTCGAACACGATGTCGCAGGGTCATTTGTTCAGTGCGGCCAGACGGTCGGCGTGACGGATCGGCTCCGGCAGGCGGAAGCGCGGTGTGACGCGCAGGGTCCAGTCGACGCAGACCTCGAGTGGCAGACCGTAGCCGATCGAGACGAAGATCGGCTTGACGGCCGTGCGGGTCCTGAGAACCTTCCCGATCACCTCCTCCCGGTGCAGCAACTCGGTCCGCGCCCCCCGGTCCATCCCCGGCTCCTCGTATTCACCCACCAGTCTCGACTTGCCGATTCCGATGGTCGGCTGATTCAGCCAGAGCCCCAGGTGCGAAGCGATGCCGAACCGCCTCGGATGGGCCTGGCCGTGCCCGTCCACGAACAGGAGCTGGAAAGCACGATCGAGTCGGCGCACCGCCTCGAGGATGGGAGGAATCTCGCGGAAACTGAGCAGGCCTGGAATGTAGGGGAACGGCGTCGCGAGCCGGGCAGCCGCGTGATCGACAAGCTCCAGGTCCGGGAAGCTGAGCAGGGCGATCGTGGCGATCGATTCTCCGGTCTGCCTCACGTAGGCGACATCGACTCCAGCGATGAATCGGACGTCGTCCAATCCCAGGTCGGTGCGGATGGAAGCCCGAAGTCGTTTCTGCAAGGCAACGGCTTCACGAGGGGTCAGATCCCAGTCGTGCAGCATGGCGGCCGTCGCTAGTGGAAAACCCGCCGCCGAGCCTCGAATTCTCCGATCTGATCCTCATACTGGAGAGTCAGCCCGATCTCGTCGAGGCCCTGCAGGAGTGCCTCCCGGCGAAAAGCGTCCACCTCGAAGGGAATCGAAAGATCCTGCCCGTCCGAGATTGTCTGTGTCTCGAGATCGACGGTGAGCTGTATTCGGGGATGCTGCTCGGCCAATTCGAAGAGCTCGCGGACCTGCGCATCGGGAAGTCTGATCGGCAGCATGCCGTTCTTGAAGCAGTTGTTGTAGAAGATGTCGGCGAACGACGGAGCGATGATCACGCGGAATCCAAAGTCGAGCAGGGCCCAGGGAGCGTGTTCGCGGGAGGAACCGCACCCGAAGTTGGCGCCCGTCAGCAGAATCGACGCCTCGGCATATTCGGGCCGGTTCAGCTCGAACTCCGGGTTCGGGGAGCCGTCCTCCCGGAATCTCCAGTCCGCAAAGAGGAACTGGCCGAAACCGGTCCGTTCGATCCGCTTCAGGTACTGTTTGGGGATGATCTGGTCCGTGTCGACGTTGACCCGGTCGAGCACGGCAACTACGCCGGTGAGTCGTTTGAACGGTTTCATGATGCCTCGTCCCGGCCCTCCCGTGAATGGAAAGGCCCTCGTTCGCTCCCGGAACGGACTCCTAGTCCACTTCCCAGTTTCGTATGTCGACGAAATGCCCGGTGACGGCGGCCGCAGCAGCCATCTGAGGACTCACCAGATGGGTTCGTCCTCCCTTGCCCTGGCGTCCTTCGAAGTTACGGTTCGACGTCGAGGCGCAGCGCTCACCCGGCGAGAGGATGTCGGGATTCATGCCCAGACACATGCTGCACCCGGACTCCCGCCACTCGAAGCCAGCCGATCGGAAAATCTCATCGAGCCCTTCGGCCTCTGCCTCCTGCTTGACTGTCTGAGAACCGGGAACCACCATGGCTTTGACCTGAGAGGCGACCTTCCGGCCGCGGATGGTCCGTGCCGCAGCCCGAAGATCCGCGATCCGCGAATTCGTGCAGGAACCGATGAAGACGCGGTCGAGCGGGATTTCCCGAACCGCCGTGCCCGGCTGGAGCGCCATGTATTCCAGTGCTCGCCGGACCGCCCGCCGGACACCCGGATCCTGGAAGTCGTCGGGCGAGGGGACCCGGCCCGTCACGTCGGTGACCATTCCTGGACTGGTCCCCCAGCTCACCTGGGGTGGAAGCTGATCGACCTCCAGTTCGAGTTCCCGGTCGAAGACGGCGTCCGGATCCGAGGGCAGGGTCATCCAGTAATCAACGGCCTCCTGCCAGGCCGCTCCCTCGGGCGCATACGAGCGGCCTTCGAGATACTTGACGGTCTTCTCGTCGGGGGCGATCATTCCGGCACGCGCACCGGCCTCGATCGACATGTTGCAGACCGTCATCCGCTCTTCGAGCGTCATGCCTCGGATGGTGTCGCCGGCATACTCGACGGCGCAGCCCGTCGCACCGTCCGTTCCGATGTTCCGGATGATGTAGAGGATGACGTCCTTGGCGGTCACCCCGGGCTGAAGCCGGCCGTGAACGGAAATGCGAAACGTCTTGGGCTTCGACTGCTGCAGACACTGCGTCGCCAGCACGTGCTCCACCTCGCTCGTTCCGATGCCGAAGGCCAGCGCCCCGAAGGCGCCGTGGGTCGAGGTGTGTGAATCGCCGCAGACGATGGTCATGCCCGGCTGGGTGATCCCGAGCTCGGGACCGATCACGTGAACGATGCCCTGGTTGGGATGGCCCAGCCCGAAAAGTTGGACACCGAACTCCCGGCAGTTCTGCTCGAGCGTCTCCACCTGTTTCCTGGAAATCGGGTCGACGATCGGCAGTGATCGATCGGTCGTCGGGACGTTGTGATCGAGCGTTGCGAAGGTCAGGTCGGGGCGCCGAACCGGCCGGTTGGCGAGGCGCAGTCCCTCGAATGCCTGCGGCGAGGTCACCTCATGCACGAGATGCGCGTCGATGTACAGAATCGCGGGCCGGCCCGGGTCCTGCACGACGACGTGCGAATCCCAGATCTTCTCGAAAAGTGTTTTGCCCATGGATAGATACCTGAAACGGAAGTTCCTAGACCTGAAGCGTGCCGGAGTCGGCCACGGTGCGCTCCTCGGCCCGCTTCTGTTCGTAGACGGCCTTGTTCACGGCGTTCAGATAGGCCCGCGCGCTCGCATCGATGATATCGACGCTGGCCGCCTTGCCCGTATACGTCTTACCGTTGAACTCGACGTGGACGAAGACTTCGCCGAGCGCATCCTTACCGCGTGTTACGGAACTGACGTTGTACTCGAGCAGTCTGCCTTCCAAGCCGGTAATCCGATCCATCGCCTTGTAGGATGCGTCGACCGGTCCGTCGCCGAAGGCGGAATCGATCCCGACGACATTCCCTCGTTCGAGCTTGACGACCGAATTCGATAGCTCCTGATTTCCGCCGTAGGCAAAAACGTACTTGAGCCGCCAGGTGTCGGGGATCAGTTTCATGCCGTCCTGGATGATCGCCACCAGATCTTCGTCGTAGACCTCTTTCTTCTGGTCGGCGAGCTTGGTGAAGAAGAAATAGGCCCGCTCGATCTCCTCCCGGCTCAGGTTGTACCCCAGTTCCTCGAACTTCTTCGCGAGGGCGTGCCGTCCGCTGTGTTTGCCCAATACGAGGGTGCTGCTGACCATGCCCACCGACTGCGGGGTCATGATCTCGTAGGTCAGGGTGTTCTTCAGGACGCCGTCCTGATGGATGCCGGCCTCGTGCGCGAAAGCGTTCTTGCCGACGATGGCCTTGTTGGGCTGCACGAACGTGCCGGTCAGGTTCATGAGCAGCCGACTCGACCGGTAAATCTCCTCGGTGACCACGCCCGTGTGGTAGGGCAGCCGCTCCTTGCGTACCCTGAGCGCCATGACGATCTCCTCGAGGGAGGCGTTACCGGCCCGTTCTCCGATGCCGTTGATCGTGCATTCGACCTGACGACAACCGGCGTCCAGAGCGGCCAGGGAGTTCGCGACGGCTAAACCCAGATCGTTGTGGCAATGGCACGAAAAGACGACGCCATCCTTGTTGGAGACCCGGCTGATGATCTCCTTGACGAAGGGACCGAACTCCTGCGGCACGGTGTAGCCGACCGTGTCGGGAATGTTGATGGTGCGGGCGCCCGCCTCGATGGCCGCTTCGAAGACCTCGACGAGGAAGTCGATTTCGCTGCGGGTCGCATCCTCCGCGGAAAACTCGACGTCGTCGCACAGGTCGCGCGCGATCTTGACCGCTTCCCCGGCCTGTTTCAGCACTTCCTCCGGGCTCTTGCGAAGCTTGTGCTTCATGTGGATGTCGGAAGTGGCGATGAAGGTATGGATGCGCGGTTTGCGGGCCCCCTTGATGGCTTCCCAGGCTCGCTCGATGTCGAGCTTGTGGGCCCGGGCGAGACCTGCGATCACCGGATTCACGAGCTCCGCGGCAATGGCGCGCACGGCTTCGAAATCACCTTCAGAAGCGATTGGGAAGCCGGCCTCGATCACATCCACTTTGAGGCGATCTAGCTGACGGGCCATCTTGAGCTTCTCTTCCAGGTTCATCGAGCAACCTGGTGACTGTTCGCCGTCTCGCAAGGTCGTATCAAAGATGTACACTTTGTCGGACATTTCTTCCTCCACGCTGAAGTTTGATCGCCCACGCCGGCAGCCGACACCCCCGCTTCGATGCGAAGCCGCTCCGCTGCCGACCGGCACCACCGGGGCCCTCAGGAATCCCAGTCTTTTGAATGGATGACTCCGATTGCGACCCGAATCCTTCAAAGATAACCGAACCGGGGCCCGGTTGCCAAATCGCCCGGGTTCGGGTTAGAGGTGCTCGACCCCGCTGCGGGAGAGGAGGAAGCCTCCCGCCACGAGTGTCAGCAGTCCCGCAAGCAGCAGCAGGGCCATGGTCGGAGAAAAGCGGGAAGCGATGAATCCTGCCGTCAGGTCCCCGAGGGGCATGCCGCCACGAAAGGCCAGCATGAAGATGCTCATCATCCTGCCGCGCATTTCGTCCGAGGTCGCCAGTTGGACGAGGGACGTGATCGAGGCAAAAAGCGTGATCAGGCAGCCGCCGCCGAAGAAGAGGACGATGCAGCTCAGCGGCAGGCTTCGGGAAAGTGCGAATGCGGCGAGCAGGCAGGCGAAGACGACCTGGATTCGGAGCGCCAGGAGTCCCTGGCGGGTGCTCCTCGCAAAGGTCGCGTACAGCAGCGCGCCCGTGATCGAACCGGCGCCCGAGATGGCCATCATGTTGGAGTAGCCCGTCGCCCCGAGTCCGAACACATCCTTGGCGAAAACCGGAAGAAGGGTCAGGATCGGGACGCCGCAGAAGGTGCTGACGAAACCGAGAATGGTCAACTGCCAAAGGGCACCCTTGCTCCGGATATACCGGAATCCTCCCTTGATCTGCACCATGACCGACTCTTCCGTCTTCCGAGGCACGAAGGAGGTGCGGATCATGAAGAGGGCGATCACGACCGCAAAGAAGGAGAAGGCATTAAGACCAAAACAGAACACCGCGCCCAGGGAAGCGAAGGCCGCACCGGCAATCACCGGACCGACCATGCGAGCCAGGTTGAACTGGATCGAATTGAGCGCGATGGCATTCGGCACATCCTTGCGCTCCACCAACGTCGGGATCAGCGCCTGGTAGGCCGGCCCGCCGAAGGCCTGTCCGCTGCCCGCAACGAAGACGAGGACCAGAAAGTGCCAGATCTGAATCCATCCGGCGGCCACGAGGATGGTCAGGATGACGGCCACCGACATCTGCACGTACTGGGAGAACAAGAGCAGCTTGCGGCGGTCGATGCGATCGGCGAAAGCCCCGCCGATGAGGCTGAACAGGATCAGAGGGAGCTGGCCGAGGAAGCTGACCAGACCCAGATAGAAGGCGGAACCGGTGAGCTGAAGGACGAGCCACGACTGTGCGACGAGCTGCATCCAGGTGCCGGTCGTGGAGGTGAATGCGCCGAACCAGAGGAGTCGGAAGTCACGATATCGGAAAGCCTGAAACGTGCGGCTCAGCACACTGCGTTCGGAGGCGGCGGCGACTTCGGACATGGCGAGCCATTATAGACGGTCCTACGTGAACAGGAATTCAATGACGTCGCCGTCCCGGACGGCATAGTCCCGGCCTTCGGTGCGGATCAGTCCCAGCCGGTGGAGATTCTGGAAGTTCGTGTGTTCGCGAAGCTTGTCGATCGTCGTGACCTGGGCCCGTATGAAACCCTTCTCCATGTCGGAGTGGACCTTGCCGGCAGCCTGAGGAGCCGTCGTGCCCCGTGGGATGGCCCAGGCCGAGAGCTTGTCGCTGACGATCGTATAGAAGGTGATCAAACCGAGCATCTCGTAGGCCGCCTTGACGAGCCGGTTCAGCCCCGTCTCGCCGAGTCCCAGCTCCCGCAGAAACTCGCCCCTCTCCTCCGGCTCGAGCTGCTGCAGCTCCCACTCCAGCTGTGCGCACAAAGGCACGACGAGCGGCGAAGTAGCGATCCGGCTCAGCTTGATCCGACCCGCCGGAGACGCCGACGGGTCGGCCAGGTCGTGTTCCGAGATGTTGGCCACGTAGATGACTCGTTTGCTCGTGAGGATGCCCAGACCCTTCAGTTCCTGATGGGCCTGTTCGTCCAGATCGAGATCCCTCAAAGGCGTGCCCGAGGCCAGAGCCTCCCGGTAGGCCGTAAAGCGCTCTTCTTCGCCGGCGTAAAGCCGCGGGCTCGTCTTCCAGGTGCGAACGCGCCGCTCGATCGCCCGATCCATGACTTCGAGATCGGCCAGCAGCAGTTCGGTCTCGACGACGTCGATGTCGCGCGAGGGATCGACATCACCCGTAACGTGAGCGACGTCCCCCTCCCGAAAACAGCGCACCACATGGGCGACGGCGTCGACGGCCCGGATGTTGGCGAGAAACTGGTTGCCCAGCCCCTCGCCGCGGCTGGCACCCCGCACGAGTCCGGCAATGTCGGTGAACTGAATGAAGGTAGGATTGACCTCCTTCGGCTTCAGGAGCGTCGTCAGAGCGTCCAGACCGGGATCGGGAACGGCCACCATCCCGACATTGCTGTCGATGGTCGTGAACGGATAGTTGCTGACCGTGGCATGTCCCGAGGTCAGTGCGTTGAACAGCGTGGACTTGCCGACGTTCGGGAGACCAATAATGCCGATCGCGAGCATCGTCCCAATTCCCCCTTCGGTTCCCCCTCGAACTTCGTGCCGCGATCGCTAGGGAGTGGAGCCGTAAGCGATCAGATTCGCCCACAGCCGGTACGCGCCGGGCACTCCGGCGGGCAGCTGGCGGAAGAATGCGAGCCCGGTGTAGATATAGGTTCCTTTGCCGTAGCCGGCCACCACCAGCGAGCCCCGCTTGGCGTCGTTGTTGTAGGGCCAGGGATCGCGCAGTTCCAGCAGCGGAGTGTAATGTTCGTCCCATTCACCCAGGAAGTAGAGTCCCCGTTCCTGTACCCAGCCGCCCCAGTCGGATGCAACGATCCGGTTAGGCCGCTGAAAGATCGGTTGATTCGGCTCCAGGATTTTGACGGGTGACTCTTCGACCGTGACCCGGTCATGCGGACGATGGATGGTCAACGGGTAGGGTGAGAACTGCCTGTCCAGGAACTCGTACTTGTTGTACTGCACGACCATGTGGCCACCCTGCCTGACGTAGTCCAGCAGGCGATGGTTGTTGGCGATCAGGTCGTCCCGGTTCAGGTAGGCCCGAACTCCCGTCACGATCACGTTATACTGGCTGAGGTCACCGAATTCCAGGTCCTCGCGGGTGAGGTAGGTGACGTCGGCGCCGAGCTGCTCCGTGGCCTTTCCGACGTCGTCGCCGACACCCATGATGTAGCCCACCTTGAGACGCGCCGGCAGGCGAACGTCGAACGCATCGAGCGTGACGTCGGCCGGCTGCAGCAGGATCCGGGGCTGGATGTGTGCGTAGGAGATCCACTCGACGCCCTGGTGATACTCGTTGCCATCACTCTGCAGCACGGCTTCCAGTCCCACTTTCCCTGCCGGCACTCGGGCGGGAGGAGAGACGGTGAACCGCCGGACCTGGACTTCGCTCTCCGGGCCGAATTCGAGGCTGGCCACGACCGGAGAGACGGTCCAGCCCTCCGCACCGCTCAGTCTGAGCTCGGCCTTCGTCACACCCGCTCCCGACTTCCGCACGGTCACTTCGAACACCTGGCTCTTGGGCTGATTCACCGGAATGACGGCGAGAGAGGGGGTGATGCTCACGGCGAAGCGTGGGACCACCTTGAGTTCCATGCGTCGCTCCCGACCGTATTCGGGATCGAACCAGCGGTAGCGGAGCACGCGCGAACAGACTCCTTCGACGCCGTAGATCCGGTAGTGGATGAGTGCTTTCACGAAAGGAGGCCGCCACGGCTCGGTTCCGGTAAAACCGGGCTCGACGCTATAGCGGTCCACTTCGGGGTTGTCCAGGGACCAGTAGGGGCCGCTCAAATGTGCGTCGGCCGGAACGTCGATCTTGAAGTCCCAGCTGTGATCGGCCGTACCCTCCGGCGTGACCGCCCAATCGTCCGGAGCGGTCAGTTCGACGCCCAGCACCTGTACGGTCAGGTTCGTGCGCGGATAGAACCGTACCCGCGCGTGGACCGTTCCTCCTGGAGTCACCGTGCCGTCCGTATGGCCGGTCACGAGTGCGTCGGCGTCGGCGAAGGCCCCCTTTTCGGCGGCCTCCAGAAAGTCCTGCTCCTCCCGTCCGAGAAGGAAGAGGGCCTCGGGTTGCCGGGTCTCCTTTTCCATTTTTCGGATCGATTCGAGCCCGGTCATCACCGCCTTGAGAGCCGAGTCGTAATCGGCACGGGAGAAGGACTCCGCGGCCCAGTTCACATAGCCTTCGAGCAGCGTCACGGATGAATCCAGTCCCGTGTCATACTTGGCGAGCCTATCGAGGGTGACATTGATGTCGTCAAAGAAGCTGCCCTGGAGGTGGGACGAGTCGACCCGGCTGCTCGCCAGATAGTAGGAGGTCGACAGGGGGCCCGGCTGGGGAAGCACGTTCATCCCCTGCGTCCGATGCTGCCCTCGGGCCTTCGCGCCGAACTCCGCGTAGGTTTCTCCCAGGAGGGGATCGAAACCATCCAGGTCGATGCGGACATCACCACCCCTCTGCCGGCCGGCCATGCCTGGACCGCGCGACTGGAAGAGGCGCAGTGGCCGCCAGGGTCGCAGACCCGACTCGATCTGTTCGGGAAAGCAGGTGGGGTCGCCCGCCTTCTGAAATGCCTCGGCCGCCAGTTGTGCGGAAGCCTGATGGTGCTGACCGCCACCGGCACCCGTCGGGCTCAGAGTCAAGACGACGGTGGGACGGAAGGTCCGGATCACCCGCACGACGTCCGACAGGATTTCCTCGCGTCCCCACTTCTGGAACGTCTCCTCGACGCTGAATGAATAGCCGAATTCATAAGCCCTCGAGAAAAACTGCTGCACGTGGTCGAAGCGGTGTACCGACGCCAGTTCCTCGCTCCGAAGCACCCCCAGCGCCTGGAACAGCTCCGGCCCGATCTCGTTCTGGCCCCCGTCTCCCCGCGTGAGTGTCAGGAGCCCGACCCGGTAGCCGTTCCCGCGGCTGAGCAGCGCCATCAATGCATTGTTCTCATCGTCGGGGTGAGCCGTAATGCAAAGCACGGAACCGGTGGTCGAAAGCTTTCGCAACGCGAGGCCGAATCCGGCCGCTCCCGAATCCTGTGGAATGGGAGGCAGTTGAGCCAGCGCTCCCGTCGCCAAACAGAGGCCGGCGACGACCATAGCCGCCAGCGGACGCCGGACCGGCTGCAACCTTATTCGTTTTGAAGCTCCAACTCGTCGGAGGGCCATAGTTTCATCCCCTCGGGGGGTCAGGACGCGCCACGGACCGGCGGCGCGCCGTGGGTACTAGATTACCGCATCCGACGATCGATCTGTATCCGGGTCGGACGCGGAGGATTCCTGGACCCGGATCTCAATCATACGGGCCCGGCTCATCTGAAGGATGAAGGTCTGCAGCAGCTCCTCGGAAGGCTCCACCCTGGAGCCGAACTGCTCCTCCATCTTTCGGGCGATTTCAGCGGCGGTCGACTCGCCGTCACACCACTTCCAGACTGCGGTGCCGATGTCGTCCAGACGGATTCGATAGTCGGAAAAACCGAGCAGGTGCGCCAGCTTCTTCCCCAGTTTCGATTCTCCGAGACGCGGTCTGATGACGATCGCCCGATGATCCTCCTCATGCCAGTCCAGGCGGCGGACCGGGCGGCAATCCAGAAACCACTTTCGGAGGGCCATCAATCCACTTTAACGCTCGGTGCTCCACCCTTCGATCCGACCTTCAGCGGAATCCGAAGCAACAGGAACAGCAGGACGGGGAAGATCAGGTAGCCGAGCCATGCACTATCCAGGATCTGAGGCAGTTCGGGGAGATTGATGGCGGTGATCCCGAGGACCCAGAATGCGAGCAGCACGGCCATCAGCGACTCTCCCGCAATGAAGCCTGAGGACATCAGGATGCCCGTGTTGACGGCGGACGTCTGTTGGGCCTCCGTGAATCCCCGTTTGGCCATGGACTTGTCCAGAATCAAGCGGAAGATGCCGCCGACGAAGATAGCCGCCGTGGAGTAGAAGGGCAGGTACATGCCGACGGCGATCAACATCGGTGCGGGTGCGTTGATCAGGATGAGCGCCACCCCGAGGAACACGCCGGCAATGACCAGAGGCCACGCCATTTCGCCACCGACGATCCCTTTGGACATGAGCGCCATCAGCCCGGCCTGGGGGGCGGGGAGGGCGGCACTGCCGATGCCGTAGACCTTGTCCATGACGATCATCGGATAGACCAGCGCAAGGGCGGCGAAGACGACCCCGATCATCTCGGCGGCCTCCATTTTCCACGGGGTTCCCCCGAGGATGTGTCCGACCTTGAGGTCCTGCATCATGTCTCCGGCGATGCCCGCCGTGCAGCAGACGACGCCGGCCACCCCGAGAACCCCCAGGATCCCGTCGGCGCCCTTGACCCCGATCAGCACCATGAAGATCGCTGCGATCAAGAGGGTGCTCAGAGTCAGTCCGCTGATCGGGTTGTTGGAGCTGCCGACCAGGCCGACCAGATAGCCGGCGACGGCCGCGAAGAGGAAACCGAGGATGATCATGACGATCGTCAGAATGATCGATCCTTCGATCGACTCGCTGAAGAACCAGTACAGAAAAAAGAGCGGAATGGCGAGCAGCGCGACGGCCACGCCCACCTTCTTGAAGTTCAGGTCCGTCTGTAGCCGGCTGATCGTGCCGGCTCCGCGCTTGGCGGCCTGCAGATCCGTGATTGCCTTGACGATCCCGGCGATCAGCGACTTGCGGAGTTTGTAGAGTGTATAGAAGGCGGCGACGATCATCGTCCCGACGGCGATCGGTCGGACCTGGCGGAGCCAGATCGCATCGCTCAACTGGAGGAGTTGCTGGGTGGAGGTGACGCCGGCGGAAAGCTCCGGGTTGAGGAAGAGGCCGAGAGGTACGAGGAGCAGCCAGCCGGTCAGCGCGCCGCTGAACAGGATCGAGGAGATCGTCGGCCCGACGATGAAACCCACACCGACCAGGAGCGGCGAGGCTGCCGGCGACTCGAGCAGAAGGCCTCCCCGATAGCTGACTTCGCTGCGCAGAAGCGTGATCTTCGAAGTTCCAAGCTGCAGAAAGGTCCGTGCGTGGTCTGCGACGAAGTGGATGCCGTAGGTATTCTTGAACAGTTCCCACGCCCCCGCAAATCCCATGGACGCGAAGACGTAGACGGCTCCGGTCTGCCCTCCCTGACCGGCCTTGACGAGTTCGGCTGCAGCCACGCTTTCCGGAAAGGGGAGTGACGCTTCCTCGACCAGGGTCCGGCGCAGCATGATGACGAACAGGACGCCGAGCACGCCACCGATCAGCATGATGGCCGTGCTTTCCAGATAGTGCAGATTTTCCCAGACGCCGCTGATGACGAAGGCGGGAATGGTGAAGATGGCGCCTGCGACCAGAGCCTCCCCGACCGAGGCCGTCGTTCGCGCGATGTTCTCTTCCAGGATGCTGCCTCCGAACATCCGCAGGGCCGCCATGGCGACGACGGCTGCCGGGAAGGTGGCGGCGACCGTGAGACCGGCCTTCATGCCCAGGTAGGCATTGGCCGCACCCAGGACGACCGCCATGATCACGCCGAGAGCGACCGCACGAACAGTCATCTCCGGCAGGTTCGACTCGGCAGGAATAAAGGGCTTGAAGGAAACACCGGACTCACTGGCGGGCGTAATGTCTGAATCCTTCATCGGTCCTCCTCGTATGAGACTGAACCCGTGTCCCTCACCAGATTCTCAGCGACGGGGAATGCCGGGCGTCTGCTCGGTTGCTGCTTGTCGTCCTCTCCGATGTGCCGGGACTGTAGCATGATTGCCGGGGAGCGGCAACAGATCCAGAAGGGGTCGGATCCCGATTTGTTTCGCCAAGGCCGGCATTGATACATTGTCCTCCGCGGGCCATTGCGGCTCGCCGGGATTCGCAATGTCACCGACGAAAAGGGAGATCTGCCGATGGAGCCCGTCCTCGATCAAATTGCAAGCCACCTGAAACTGGGAGACTACCTGCTGAAGACCGCACTCGAGAATCTGAGCGATGAAGAGCTGCATCGTCGCGGCGGCCCTCAGTCGAACTCAATGCTCTGGATCACGGGTCACCTGACCCTGTCCCGATGCCGGATGCTCAAACTGGCGGGGGGAGATTCTGATTTCCGCTGGACCGACCTTTTTTCGAAGGGCTCGGCCATTCAGACGCCGAGCGACTATCCGGCCCTGGATAAGCTTCTCGAGTCGTGGGACGAGACTTCGAATCGGCTTCTGACCGCACTGCCTAAGATCACTCCGGAGCAGCTCTTCGCCAAATCGCCTCAATCGCTTCCGGGCGACGACAAGTCGGTGCGCGGCGCACTCTCGTTCCTCGTCTACCATGAGGCCTACCACATCGGACAGATGGCCTATCTCCGAAAGATGCTCGGATACGACAGTCTCGTAGGATAGGCCGGACAGGAAAGGCGACATGGCCGAAGACAGACCCCTGGGCGACATGGACCCCGCAGCCTTCCGGAAGTATGGTCATGAACTCGTAGACTGGATCGCCGACTACCTCTCCCACATGGAGCGGTATCCGGTCCTGGCGCAGACGCGGCCGGGCGAGATCCGGTCGAGTCTTCCCCAGAGTCCTCCGGAGCAGGGCGAGACGATGGAAGAGATTCTCGGTGATGTGCGGAGGGTCATCGTCCCGGGGCTGACGCACTGGAACCATCCGGCCTTCTTTTCCTATTTCTCGATCACCGGCTCGGGTCCCGGAATCCTGGGGGAGCTGCTGAGCGCCGCCTTCAACGTCAACGGAATGCTCTGGCGGACCTCCCCTGCCGCGACCGAGCTCGAGGAACTCGTTCTCGACTGGTTGCGGCAGTTGCTCGGTTTCGAGGAACCATGCTGGGGCATTATCTACGACACGGCGTCGATCTCGACCTTCCATGCCGTCGCCGCCGCTCGCCAGCTCGTTCCCGGCATGAATCCACGCGAGGAAGGATTTCGCTCCGATCCGTCCCACGGCCGTCTCCGGCTCTACTGTTCGGATCAGGCTCATTCTTCCGTCGAGAAAGCAGGCCTGGCGCTGGGTCTCGGGTTGCAGGGAATTCGGAAGATCCCCGTCGATGCGGAGTTTCGCATGCAGGCCGACGGACTGCGCCGCGCGATCCAAGAGGATCTGGCCGACGGATGGGTGCCCTTCTGTGTCGTGGCGACGGTCGGAACGACCTCGACGACGAGCGTGGACCCGGTCTCCGAACTCGAGCCGATCTGTCGGGAGCACGAACTATGGCTGCACGTGGATGCCGCTTACGGTGGTACTGCAGCTATTCTCCCCGAGAAACGGTGGGTCCTCGCAGGTTGCGAGCGGGCCGACTCGATGGTGGTCAATCCCCATAAGTGGCTCTTCACGCCGATCGACTGCAGCGTGCTTTTCTGTCGGCGGCCCGACGTGTTGCGGGAGGCGTTTTCCCTGGTCCCCGAATACCTGAGGTCCGAGGAAGCGGCGACCAATTTCATGGACTACGGGCTCCAGCTCGGTCGTCGGTTCCGATCGCTGAAGCTCTGGATGGTGCTGCGATATTTCGGTCGTCGGGGGATCGAAGAGCGGCTGCGCGCGCACATCCGGTGGACAGAGGAACTGGTGTCCTGGATCGACGATCACCCCGACTTCGAACGGCTGGCTCCAGCCCCGTTCAGCACGGTCTGCTTTCGTGCCGTTCCGCCCGGCCTGGCCGAACAGGGCGAAGAGGCCCTCGACCGCTTCAATGAGCGGCTCCTGGAAAGCGTCAACTGCACGGGGGAGCTCTTCATCTCGCACACTCGCCTGCACGGACGCTTCACGCTGCGGATGGCCATCGGCAACCTCAAGACGACCCGCGAGCACATCCGGCGCGCCTGGGAGACGATCGTCGAAACGGCCGAGTCGCTGCGGCGGGGATGACATCAGGTTCCTCGTTCCCCAGCATGCCGCAAACGGCCGCGTCACCAACGTCAGAGCCGGAACGAAGTGAGGGTGTCACCAAAGCCCAACCACCGCGTCCGCCCGTTCCCACGAGAGCCGTCGGGATGCCGCCGGTGTTCGTTCGGGGTGGGAAGCGGGGTACTCGACGGTCGTGCAGCGGGTCCCTCACTTCGTTCCGGCTCTGATTTTCCATTGATTTTCCATTCTTGCGGGGTTGGGGCATCGAGTCAGGCCACGGCGGGAGATGGCCTTCCTTCTCCGCTACTCCCGGGCCACCCGTTCTCCCGCGACCCGCAACCCGTTCTCCCTTTCCACCTCGAGCGTTGAACCAGGAACGCGAAACCCGAAGCTCTGCTCACGCCACTTTCATGCAGACGACGGTGATGTCGTCCGCCTGATCTTCCGTACCCGCCCACTCGAAGACCTGGTCGAGCAGCAGTTGCTGGATGTCCTCGGCGGTGAGAAAGAGGTTGCTGCGGACGATTTCGGTGACCCGGTCGGTTCCGAACTGCTCCCCTTCGGCATTGGCCGCCTCGACGACGCCGTCGGTGAAGTAGAGAAGCAGATCTCCCGATTTCAGCGAGACCTCGCCCGACTCGAAATCCCAGTTCTCGAAAAGTCCCACGACCGTGCCGCCGACCGTCAGGCCGCTGACCCGCCCGTCGGAGAACAGCAGCGGCGGATGGTGTCCGGCATTGCAATAGTAAAGTCGCATCTTCTCGGCGTCGAAATGGCTCAGCACGAGTGTCGAGTACGATTCCGGAGACGAGCGCCGGTAGAGCTGCCGGTTCACGCTGCGTACGACCTGAGCGATGCGGGTCCGGGGGTCACCGTTCAACTCGCTGAGACCGCTGCGGATCGTGGACTGGAGGCTCGCCATCAGGAGGGCGGCGGAGATCCCTTTCCCGCTGATGTCGCCCACGACGATGTCGAGGTGTGCGGGTCCATGCGTGAGGAAGTCGTAATAGTCGCCACTGACCTGGCGCGCCGGGCTGCAACTGGCCGCAATCTCGAGCGGGGCCAGCGCGGGGAGCTGTTGGGGAAAGAGCTGGATCTGGACCTCCTTGGCGATCTCCAGTTCCTTCTCGATCGACTCACGTTTGGCGACCTCCCCCATGAGTCGGACGATGCTGGTCGACATGTCGTTGACCGATTCGGCCACATTGTCGAGCTGATCCTTGTGCCGCGAAGGGATCTGCACGTCGAAGTTGCCGGACTGGATGTTCTGGGCGGCCAGGTAGATATCGTGGATCGACTGGGTGATGCCGTGAGCGATGGTGAAGCCGATGACGAGGGAGATGAACTCCACGGCGACAAACAAGATCCCGAGCAGGACGAGCAGAACGATCAGCGGTCCGGTTCCCTGGTCGAAGAAGTACTCGAGCAGCGTCCGCAGAGGAACCGAGAGGGCGATCGACCAGAGTTCGGAAGCCTGTCCCGTATCCCAGGCGACCGGTTTGAACGGGTTCGCCCAGTGGATAGATAAGCCCTGCTGGGCGTCTCCGAGGCTGGCGTAGGTCTGCTGGAAGGATGGGTTCTCTCGGGGCGCCCGTGTCAGGACGACTTCGAGCGAGGTCCGCCGTCTCAGGTAGTCGACGGTGCGCTGGTCGAAAGGCAGCTGGATGATCAGGCGGGTCCTTCGATCCAGATCGACCGCGTAGGTGAAGTCGACACCTGCGGCGCTTCGGGTGAATCCCGAGAAACCGTCCTGGAGCCAATCGGGCATGGGAGGCGGCGCCGGCGAGTTGGGATTATCGGGATCCAGGACCGTTTCGGCCCACTCATACTCTCCTGAATTGTTCTGCTGTCTGTAAACAAAGAAGGACGCGTGTCTGAGTCCGAACGGAACACTCCGCAAACCGTCTTCGGCGGCGGAACGAGCGGCGGCGAGCGACCGCTCGTTCTGGCGCAGATAGTCGAGCAGCGTCACCCGTCCCGCCGATTCGACAGTCTCGGTGATGACTCCCAGTTCGTGCTCCAGATAGAAGCCGCTGACCCGCTTGAGGATCACGATGAGAACGGTCGACGCAATGATCAGCAGGATGACCAGCGGGATGATTCCGACGAAGGCGAACGAGACGATGATCTTGTTTCGAACCTTCCAGAGAATGCGTCTGCGGATCCACTGGAAAGCCCGGTAGCTGTAGTAAGCGGCAGAGACCAAGAGGGCCAGAGCGCCGATATCCTCCAGAGCTCCGAGAATGTTTCCTGGGAGAAAAGTCGATGCGGCGAGGCCGACCAGGTAGACTGCTGCCGCCACGATGGTGTACCCGGCCATTCTGGGGAGGCCGGAGTTCGGTGCTGTCACGACCCGCCTTCCTGGCGGAGGGTTGAATCCGCCACCGGAACGGCTATTATACCGGAGAGTGAACCGCCCGCCGCAGCCGGATTTCGCAGGCGTTGATCCGCATGACCCATCGATCTGTTCTGATGATCTTCCTTGACGGTGTCGGTATCGGGAAGCGGGATCCCGAGGTCAATCCCTTTGCGCGATTCGAGGGGCATGTCTTTCGGGAATTCCAGGACGGCGGTGAGGAACTGCCGCGGCAGGGTCTGTGCCTGCCGACCGATGCCTGTCTCGGCGTCGACGGATTGCCCCAAAGCGCAACCGGACAAGTCACGCTCTTTACGGGCCGGAATGCCGCTCGATTTCTCGGCCACCACCTTCAGGGCTTCCCGAACCGGGCTCTGAAGGGACTGCTCGAGGAGAGAAGTCTCTTCAAGTGCCTCCTCGCTCGGGGAGGGACGGTCACCTTCGCCAACGCCTTTACGCCGCGCTACCTCCAGCGCAGCCGCAGCTGGGTGTCCGCCACCACGGCCATGTGCCGAACGGCCGGGGTTCCGCTTCGTACGGTCGAAGATGTGTCTGCAGGCCGGGCGCTCTTTTTCGATCTCAGCAACAGGCATCTGCGCGAGCGGGGCTTCGACGTGCCTCTTCGAACCCTCGAGGACGCTGCCGAAATCATCGTTTCCCTCGGAGAATCCCATCATCTTTGCCTGTACGAGTACTTCCTGACGGACCGGGCGGGACATCGCGACACGCTCGAGGAGGCCACCGAGCTGGCGCGAGAGGTCGATCGCTTCGCGTCCGCCGTCGTCGATCGGCTCGATCTTGGCCCCATGTCTCTGGTGATCTGCAGCGATCACGGGAACCTGGAGGACAAGAGTAACCGTCTGCATACGCGAAATCCGGTGCCGACGCTTGCCTGGGGAGCGATCCGGGATCACTTTCCCCCACACCCCACGCTCGAGGACATTACCCCCGCGGTGGTGGAGTGCTTGGGTATCTGAGATCTGAAGCCACACATCGCGAACAGGCTCAGCTTCCCACCAGCTCGTCTCCCAGCTCCCGATTGTCGCGGGGCACGCGGCCGAAGACCTTGCGCCAGACCTCCGGCCGCTCCATGCAGGCGTAGACCTTGACCGAGGGTGCCCGATGGCGGATGCATTCGAGGAGATGGCGATAGAGTTCGACGCGAATCGGCTTGAAGTAGCGCAGCTTCCCGTCTTCCGCAGGAATCAATTCGCCCTGCGTCAGTCCGCTCTGAGGGAAGCGCGAGCGCATCAGGTCCCGCTGAGCCGAGGGCATCCTGAGGGCACCGAGTGAAATCCAGGCCACCGCCTCGGGCGGCACCGCCGTAAAGATGCGATCGACGACGTCCCGATAGGCCTCCTCCCAGTCTTCATGGTGCACCATCGGGTCGAAATGGAACGCGACCGGATAACCGGCCGCCCTGCAGCGTGCTGCCGCGGCCAGCCGCTGCTCCAGGGTCGCCGTCTTCAGTTCCTCCCGCTGCTGAATGCCGGGAGGGTTGACGGACCACGCGACCACGGTGTGTCCGCGATGATCGAGATCCAGCAGCTGCTCGACGCAGTCGGTCTTCGTCTTGAGCTCCAGGACGGCATTCGATCGGAGAGCAAAGAACTCGACCAGATGGGGACTGTATCCGGTCAGCATGTCCAGGGCCAGGCTGTCGGACAACTCCCCCGTACCGACCCGGAAGACCCGGTCGGGCTCTCCGTCAAAGGCGCTCTCGAGCTCCCGGAGCAGATCGTCGACGTTGGTATAGACGATCAGATAAGGAAAGGTCAGATAGGACTGGAGAAAGCAGTAGGTACATTCCAGGTAGCAGTTGCTTGCGAAGTTGATCACGAAGTAGTCGCAGCAGACGTTGCGGGTACCGGTCCGGCTCTTTTGCCCCTGGCAGGCACGAAAGAAGCGCCCCTTCTGTCGCGCCAGAAGGAGCTGCCGCTTGGCTCGGGCGATGCTGAGGCCCGAGCGCCTGAATTCGTCGACCTTTTCTTCGGCCGACTCGATCACCTCGACGGGTACGTCGGGCAGGTTCCGCAGCACATTGCGGGTGATCGGGCTGTCTTCGGAGCCCGCTTCGAGCAGAATTTGGTCGGGGCGATAGGGCGTCATCGGGTCAACCTTTCGGGCCAGTATACGGGAACCCCGGCCGGACCGCGCTACAACAGTTCGAACAGTTCTTTCAGTTCGTCACGATCCACCAGTGCGTCCAGCAGTTCGAGGAGGGAGCGCAGCTCGGCGGTCGAGGAAACCCTCAGGACCACGTCCAGATGGTCGCCTTCAAAGTAGGGCGGAAGCCGGAGTTGGACGGGGCCGGGCAGATCGAGAGCGCGTTGCAGTCGTTCGGCCCGTTCTTCATATTCGCCCAGGATCGGAAAACGGCGCAATCGCAGCAGGTGACGGAACTGCTGGAAGCGATCGGACGGTGCCAGTTCCTCCCGTCGCTCGACCGATGCGGCGCCGCTTTCTTCCCAAATCTCCCGGACCGGGCGCTGTTCGCGCCGGCGAAGATCCTCGAGGAGTTCCAGGATCTGCTTCTGCTTGTTCGTTCCCAGCTGGTACCGCTCCACCAACCCGAGGAAGAAATCGGCATCGGCGGGACTCCAGGCCTCGAGGGCCCGTGCCGATTCAATCGTCAGCCGCCTGGACAGGGCGTGACGAACCGCTTCCGGAAGATCCGCCAGTTCCCGCAGCTGACGCAACTGGTGCGGCTGGCCCGGCAATTCGAGCAGCGGGAGAATCTCGGCCGCGACACGGTCTTCCGGGTAGCCGAAGTCCCGCAGGAACCGGACCGCGACGTCGGCCCGTTCGACCGGATCGAGAGGGGGTGTCTGGGACATGTTCTCGCAGACGGCCGAGAGGAAGAGTTGATCCGGCTCCCCACCGACGATCAGTGCCGGGACTTCGTCGAGCCCGCTCCGGCGGGCGACCAGAAAGCGCCGGAATCCACTGACGATGCGGAGACCTCCGTCCCGGCGACCTTCCAGGCGGAGCGGCGTGACGATCCCCGCTCCGAGGATGAGCCGCTCGAGGAGCGGACTCGCCCGACTCCAGGCCCCTCTCGTCCTGTAAATGGAGTCCGAAGGATCGATGCGGGATAAGGGTATCCACTTGACTTCGGGCCGCTCATATCGCATGTTCAGGCCATTATAGCGGCGCAACTTTGGCTCTCCGAAGCCATCAGAAGTATTGCCAGAATGAAATTGGCTGCTTACAATGGCTTCCTCGCTTGTCTCCATCCGAAACGGCGGGGCCACTAAGCGACCAAAAGCAAAACTTGAATAACGGAGGGGTGTAGAACCAATGTCCGTCGAAAGGTACAGAGTCAGGTTTGACTGGAGCGTTCTTCTCCTTGTCGCCGCTCTACTGTTCACCTCAGCATCACTGTTCGCGCAGGACTACACGATAGAGGAGTATAACGCCTACCAGAAGGCTGTCGAAGATGGTGAGGATGCCATGATTGCCTTCCTGAAGGAGCATCCCGAATCCTCCCTCAACGAGTATGTCGTCGGCGCCTATATCCAGAAGCTCAACGGCTACTCGGAGAAAGCTCAGTGGGATCAGGCATACCAGCAGGGCAAGAAGTTCCTCGACCAGGTTGAGACCACGATCATTCCGGAGGACAATCAGAACCGTTCGCTGATCCTGGCCATGACCACCTGGGCCGCCTACAATTCCCAGCACTATGCCGATGCTGCTTCGTTCGGCTCGAAGCTGTATGCCGCCAAACCGGATACCCCGAATCTTGTTATGATCCTGGCAAGGTCCTACCAGCACGCGGGCGACATCGACAACGCCGTCAAGTTTGGCGAGAAGTACTGTGCCGACGCCAAGCCCGAAGAGTGCTTCGACATTCTGCCGACGCTCATGCGCTACTACGCCGAGAAAAAGAACTGGAATACGGCGGACAAGTACGCCAAGCTCACGATCGATGCCCTCGAAAAGGCTCCCAAACCGGCGCAGGTTTCCGAAAGCGAGTGGAACAAGTACACCAACGAGGAGATTGCCGTCGCCCACACGATCGTCGGCCGCAGCGCTTTCGAGAGCAAACGGTGGGCGGTCTGCGAGAAGAGCTACACATCGGCGGTCCGCCTGACGCCTGCCAACCGCGACCGGAGTGCGGAGGCACACTATTACATCGGGATGTCGCGCTGGAATCAGGACGAAATCGATCCTGCCATGGAATCTTTTGCAAAAGGCATCGCCCAGGGGAATACTCCCTACCGCGAGACCTGCCAGAAGCAGCTCGAGAAGCTCTACCGGGCGACCCATAACGGCTCCCTGGCCGGGCTCGACGAGCTTCTGGAGAGGGCCAGGGAAGGCTAGGCTCAGGACTCCGATGACGGATTCCGTGCAGTCCTGAGGACTGTTGAAGGTTATCTGTGGGGCGTGCCGGCCGAAACCGGCGCGCCTTTTTCGTTATGGGCGCGTCCCTCCGTGTCGTGCCCGAATGCTATTCTGACGCTCCCGTTCCCGGCCCCGGTGGCCCGCATGTCTCATGGCGATTGACTACGAATCGGAACTCAACGAACAGCAGCTTCAGGCGGTCCGAACGGTGGAAGGGCCCGTCCTCATTCTGGCCGGCGCCGGAAGCGGCAAGACACGCACCATAACCTACAAGATCGCTCACCTGCTCGAACGCGGCCTGGCGAGACCGGACCAGGTGTTGGCCGTAACCTTCACGAACAAGGCTGCCAATGAGATGCGCAACCGCGTCTCGGTGCTCCTCGGCGGCCTGGCGACGCCGCCGCTGCTTTCGACCTTCCATTCGTTCGGCGTGCGGGTCCTTCGTCGTCATGCTTCGTTGCTCGGATACCGACCCGACTTCACGATATGCGACGTCGACGATCAGAAGCGGGTGCTGAAGCAGGTCTACCAGGAAGTCTCACTGCGGGACGAGAACCTCCCGATGGACAAGGCCCGGGCCGTGATCAGTGCGGCCAAAAACCGGGGCTGGTCACCCGATCAGTACCTTCAAAGAAGCGAAGACTTCGACGCGCAGGACATCTACGAGATCTTCAACCGCTACCAGCAGGCGCTGCGCCGAGCCAACGCCGCCGATTTTGACGATCTGATCCTGCTCACCGTCCGACTGTTCGGAGAGAACCCGGAGTTGTGCCACCGCTACAGCGAGCGGTACCGCTATCTGCTGATCGATGAGTACCAGGACACCAATCCGCCCCAATACGAGCTCGTTCGCCTGCTCACATCCCGCCATCAGAATCTCAGTGCCGTGGGGGACGAGGACCAGGCCATCTACGGCTTTCGAGGCGCCGACATCCAGAACATCCTGCGCTTCGAATCCGACTTCCCCGGCGCCCGCATCATCAAGCTGGAACAGAATTACCGCTCCTGCCAGACCATCCTGGATGCGGCCACCGCCCTGGTCTCCAATAACCTGAAACGCAAGGCGAAGACCCTCTGGACCCGACTGCCGAAGGGCGATCCGATTACCGTGTTCGTGGCCGAAGACGCCTCGGCGGAGGCCCATTTCGTCGCCCAACAGGTTCTCCTGCATCGGAGGGAGGGAACCCGGGGAATCGCCGTGCTGTATCGTACCAATTTCCAGTCGCGTCAATTCGAGGAGGCATTCCGGCGGCTCGACATCCCCTACAAGCTCGTCGGAAGCGTCAGCTTCTACCGTCGGAAGGAGGTGCGCGATGCGCTGGCCTACCTCCGGCTCGCTTTGAACCGGGCGGACGACGTCTCGCTGACGCGAATCCTCAACGAGCCGCCTCGAGGGATCGGACAGGTGACCCGCAGCCGGATTCTCCGACTGGCTTCCGACGAAACGATCAGCGTCTGGGACGCGATTGGCAGGATCCTGGAGGAAGGATCGCTGGGA
Organism: uncultured Acidobacteriota bacterium; assembly: GCA_963823995.1. Lineage (GTDB taxonomy): Bacteria > Acidobacteriota > UBA6911 > RPQK01 > JAPXNP01 > JARRKC01. Next base: position 92,853 of record CAWGNQ010000004.1, on the reverse strand, counting down.
GGACGGGCGCATCGGGCTCTGAAGGCCTTCGTCGAACTGATCGATCGGTGCGGTGAGACGACTCAATTCCCCCTGCACGTTGCGCTCGAGAAGATCCTCGAAGCCTCCGGCTACATGGAGCATCTTCGCAGCGAGGCTTCGGAGGAAAGCAGCAATCGGATGCTGAACATCCAGGAGTTGATCACGGTCGCGCGCGAGCAGGCAGGCGGCCGTGAGACCTGGCAGGAGTTCCTCGATCAGGCCGCGCTGCATGCCGAGATCGACGAGGTCGACGAAAAGGCCGACGTGACGCTCATGACTCTGCACAATGCGAAGGGTCTCGAGTTCCCGGTCGTCTTCCTGGCCGGCTGTGAGGAGGGGCTGTTCCCGCATAGCCGATCCGTCGCCGAAAACGACGTCGAAGAGGAACGGCGACTCTGCTACGTCGGTTTGACTCGGGCGCAAAAGCGACTCTACCTGAGCTACTCGAGGAGGCGGCGTTTCTATGGCAGGGATTCGGACGAACTGAATCAGCCGAGCAGGTTCCTGCAGGAGATTCCCTCACAGCTGATCGAGAATCGATATGCACCCGGTTTCTTTGGAGGTCGATCCCATGAGGAGCCCGTCTTCCTGCGTGCGGCCTCACTCGAAAGCCCGCTGCCCGGTTCCGGTTCGTCGAGAGCGAAGACCCGGCAGGTTTTCGCGGGCAAGACATACAATTCGGCCGAGAGCATGAAACGGGCACTTGCAGAGCGAATTCCGGCGCAGCGGCGCAGCGGCGGGCTGGTCGAGGGGTCCATCATCGTCCACGAGAAGTTCGGCAAAGGAAAAATCCTGAAGATCGAGCCGGCCGGTGAGGATCTGAAGGTGACGGTCCGATTCCCTTCGCATGGGACCAAGAAGCTGCTCCAGAGCTACGCGAGATTGAAGCCGGCCTGAGCTTTCCGGGGGTATTCTTGCAGACGATCTCTCAGTTTCTGCGCGTCGCAGTCGGTTATGCCTGGGGGCCGCCCCTGCTGGTGCTCCTGGTCGGCGGCGGCATGGTCCTTCTGATCTACTCCCGTTTTCTGCCTTTCTTCCGCCTGGGACAGACTCTGGACATTTTGAGGGGCCGCTTCGAGCGGAGCGATGCACCGGGCGAGATCAGTCAGTTCCAGGCGGTCAGCACGGCCCTGGCTGCGACCGTCGGGATGGGCAACATCGGAGGCGTCGCCATCGCCATCACCCAGGGTGGACCCGGGGCGCTCTTCTGGATGTGGGTCGCAGCAGTTGTCGGCATGGCCACGAAGTTCTTCTCCTGCACGCTTTCGATCATGTATCGGGGACCCGACAGTCGGGGCGCTCTTCAGGGCGGACCCATGTACTACATCGAGTACGGTCTGGGCAAAACGTTCAAGCCGCTGGCGATCATGTTTTCGGCCTGTGGGATGATCGGCTGTTTGGCCATGTTTCAGTCCAATCAGGTGGCGGAGATCATGGCCACGGGCTACGGGATAGAGAGGTCTTGGACCGGCCTTGTGATCTTCGTAGCCGTCGCCGTGGTCATTCTCGGCGGAGTCACCAGGATCGCCCGCGTGGCCAGCATGCTCGTCCCTGCCATGTGCGTGCTCTACCTTGTCTGTGCGGCGTATATCGCGCTGACGAATCTCCACCAGGTCCCCGAGGTCTTCCTGCAGATCTTCCACGACGCCTTCACCGGTACCGCGGCCGTCGGCGGGGCTGCCGGGATCGGTTTCTTCACGGTGGTCCAGACCGGCATCAAGCGAGCGGCGTTCTCGAACGAGGCGGGAATCGGGACTTCGCCGATGGCGCATGGTGCGTCGCGAAACGATGAGCCGATTCGCGAAGGTCTGGTCTCGATGATCGAACCGGTCGTCGACACGATCATCGTCTGCTCCCTGACAGCCTTCATCATTCTGAGTGCCGGTCACTGGGAGAGTGTCGAGGGCGTCCAGGGCGTCGCGCTGACGGCGTCCGTGTTCGAGGCAACCATGGGCGAGACGGGAAAGCTCCTGCTGACCCTGATCGTTCTGCTGTTCGGCGTGTCGACAATGTTCGGATACTCCTACTACGGAAGGAAGTGCTTTTCGTATCTTTTCGGCGCATCGCGATCCCGCCTCTATGACTGGATCTACCTGGGAAGTCTCTGGGCGGGAGCGGTCTGGAGCGCCGGCATGGTCGTCAATCTGATCGACACGGCTTTCGCCCTGATGGCCTTCCCCAACATGGTCGCCGTGCTTCTCCTGTCGCCGAAGGTGATGAGAGCCGCACGACGCTATTTTCGGGGCCAGTGAGAAGACGCTCACACACGTCCGTGCGAACCCGCGCCCCCGATCTGCGTATAATCTATGTCAGCACGGACCACGGAGGAATTGAATGAAAGATCGGAATTGGTTCCAGTCCCACTCGGGACTGACATTTATTGCCTTACTCATCACACTGGTTCTCGGGATTGCGATCGGATCGATCGTATCTGACCGCGTCCAGAGTGCGGCACAGCAGGTGAGCAATGCAGCTCAGCTCGCCTTTGAAAAGGGGGAAACCTCCCTTGTTTCGGCGGATGCGACGACCCTGCAGCGGACGTTTCGCAAGGTGGCCGAGGTCATCGAGCCGGCCGTCGTGAACATCAGCACGCAATCGATCATTGAGACATCGGGCCGGCAGAATCCTCATCCCGAAGCGCTGCGGGATTTCTTTGGTGACGAGTTCTGGGAGCGCTTTTTCGGCGGCCCGAATGGTGGCCCAAGCCGGCAGAAGCGGGATAGTCTCGGTTCCGGCGTCATCGTGGACGCGAAAGGCTATATCCTGACCAACTATCATGTGGCGGCACCGATCCCCGAGCGGAGCGGAAATGCGCGCAGGCTGGCCGACCGGATCGACGTCCAGTTGCAGAACGGCTCGACCTACGAAGCCAGAATCGTGGGGGTGGATCCCGAGTCCGATCTGGCCGTCCTCAAGATCGATGCCAACAAGCCTCTGCCGTTCGCCAAGATCGGTGACTCGGCGGCCCTGCAGGTTGGGGACTGGGTCATTGCGGTCGGAAGCCCCTTCGGCTTCCAACAGACGGTCACGGCGGGCATCGTGTCCGCCACCAAGCGTGTCGTCCCGGGGACGAACTCCTTCGGCGACTACATCCAGACCGATGCCGCGATCAATCCCGGCAATAGCGGCGGTCCGCTGGTGAACATGAATGGGGAAGTGGTCGGGATCAACTCCTTCATCACGACCAGGACCGGTCAGTTCGCCGGAATCGGTTTCGCCATTCCCTCGGTCGTCTTCCTGAATTCCTACAATCAGCTGATTACGGAAGGGAAGATCCAGCGAGGCTGGCTGGGTGTCTCGATGAATACGTTTCCCATGACACAGGAGCTGGCCGACTACTTCGGCGTCAGCGGCAAGGACAGCGAAGGCGTCAAGGACGGCGACGGAGTCATCGTCACCCAGTTGATCGGCGAAGGCGGCGAACCGAGCGATACCGGGCCGGCTGCCAAAGCGGGCATCAAGCCTGAAGACGTCATCGTCAAGTTTGGAGACCATGAGATCGAGGATCTGTGGGATCTGCGGACCGCCGTTGCCAACACCACACCCGGCAAGACCGTCCCGGTGACTGTGATTCGGAAGGGACAGGTCATTCATGCCGACGTACAGTTGGCGGAGCGGATGATCGAGGAGAAGCAGCGTGCCGACAACGAAGGCCTCTCGTTCGAGGATGAGCCGCAGGAGCAGGAAAAGCCGAAGGAAATCGGACTGGAATTCCAGACGTTGACGGCCAAGGATGCGACCGACCGCAAGTTGGACGACGAAAAAGGCGTACTGATCCTGAACGTGACGCCGGGGAGCCTGGCGGACGATGCCGGGCTGGCGCAGGACATGGTCGTGACTTCCGTCAACGGGAAGACCGTCACGACGGCGCAGAACTTCAAGGATGCCGTCACGGCCGTACCCTCCGGACAGGGTGTCGTGCTGCGCGTCGTGTATGCCCAGCCGTCCCAGCAGGGCGTTCAGAAAGGCGTGGCCTACACCTCGTTCGTGAAGCCGTAACCGTCACCGGGCCGGCCGGCCCGGCGGGGACCGGAGAACGGGTCTCCCGTCTCCGGTCGGCTCGACGAGAGATCGGTCCTGTCGAGAATCCTGTTTCAACGTTCCTGGTTCCTGGTTCAACGGGGCCGGGCGGGAGAACGGGAGAACCGGAGGACGAGTGGCCCACGTCCCTCACATCGATCCCCAGCGTCCCGCAAAAGGCAGCGTCAGCAACATCAGAGCCGGAACGAAGTGAGGGTGTCACCAAAGCCCAACCGTCGCGCCCGCCCGTTCCCACGAGAGCCGGCGGGATGGCGCGGGTGTTCGTCCGGCGGTGGGAAGCGCGGGGTACGGGCGTGCCCGGGGGTCCCTCACTTCGTTCCGGCTCTGATGTCCCATCGATGTCCCATCGATGGGACATTGCGTTTCCCGACGCTCCCCGTCCATTCTGGCCTTCCGCATCCGCTCCCGTACGCCTCCTTTCGAGACGAAGTCCCGCTCCAGACGAAGAATCTGCTGGTTTGGCCTGATAGTCAGATGACCATGAGCCTTGTCGGCTTTGATCATGTGTTCGATCGTAAGCGGTCAGTAGGTCGCATCGGTCGTGTCCGTCTGCCGATGTCGGCGGAGCGGACCCCCACCCAGAAGCGCACGGCATTCCCAGGTGCCCGCCGGGCACGAGACCTCGAATGAACCCCTTGGTGCGGGGTGTACGGCACGCGGTCGCGCCCCTTCCCGGGGCTCCGGCTTTCGTTTGGTCGCCCGTGACCCCCGGGTCGCACTTCCGTCTCCGGTTTCGCTTGACCCCGGGCTAACGGAATCGAGCCCTTTCCGGGGCGTTCCAGGAGACCAAAGTCTAGGCCCTCCGAAGCAGGCATGCTACAGTCTGCGTCGTGAACCAAGGCCGGAGCCGGAGGATCGATCATCTCCCGCCGTTGCCGCGCTGCGGCAGGCGCCGGGACTCGCTTCGAATCGACCGGCTCGGTTGATGAAAAGGTTTCAGCCCGAGCTGTCGGGACCGAACATAACAGGCAACAAAAAGGAGACGAGAGTTGAAACGCCATCTATTCCCAGTCGCTCTCTTGTTCTTGTCAGTCGCGACCATGTCGTTCGCTCAACCAGCCAGTGATGCTCCCTACCTCGATCCCGGTCTATCGCCGGAGCGGCGAGCGGAAGATCTCGTCTCCCGGATGACGCTGGAGGAGAAGGTGCTCCAGATGCAGAGCACGGCTCCCGCAATCCCGCGCCTGGGCGTCCCCGCTTACAACTGGTGGAACGAGGCCCTGCACGGCGTCACCCAGGGACGGGCGACCGTTTTCCCGCAGGCGATCGGCCTGGCCGCCACCTGGGACACCGCGCTGATGCACCGGGTGGCCGACGTGATCTCCACCGAAGCGCGGGCCAAGTACAACGACGCCCTGACCCGCCCCGCGCCTTCCGGGCCCGAGGCCACCATGACCCTTCCCGGGCGCACGGCCGGGCTGACCTACTGGTCGCCCAATATCAATATTTTCCGCGATCCTCGGTGGGGTCGCGGACAAGAGACCTACGGAGAGGATCCCTACCTGACCGGCCGCATGGCGGTCGCTTTCGTCACGGGCATGCAAGGGGATGACCCGCACTATCTCAAGGTCGTTTCCACGCCGAAGCACTACGCCGTCCACAGCGGCCCCGAGCCGGAACGGCACACATTCGACGCCAGAGTCAGCGAGTATGACCTGGTCAACACGTACCTGGCGGCGTTCCGCACCGCCGTTGTCGAGGGCAAAGCGGACTCGATCATGTGTGTCTACAACTCCGTCGACGGCGTGCCCGGCTGCGCCAGCACGGACCTGCTCGAAAAGCGTCTTCGGGAACAGTGGGGATTTCAGGGCTACGTCGTCAGCGATTGCGGTGCCGTAAGCGACATCTACCGCAACCACAAGTACGCGTCCACCATGGGAGAAGCGGCCGTGGCGGCGGTCAAAGCCGGCACGGACCTGACCTGTGGGACCGAGTACAGAACCCTCGTCGACGAGGTCGCGGCCGGCAGGATCAGCGAGGCCGAGATCGACCGAGCGGCCGAGCGGCTGTTCGCGGCGCGATTCCGCCTGGGCATGTTCGATCCTCCCAAGCGCATCCCGTATTCCAGGATTTCGATTGCGGAGAACGATTCCCAGAAGCACAGGGATCTTGCGCGGGAAGCGGAGCGCAAGGCCATCGTGCTCCTGAAGAACCAGGGGGGACTCCTTCCGCTCGCGCCGTCGCTTCACAAGATCGCCGTGCTCGGTCCCTCCGCCGACGATCCGGTCGGACTGCTGGGGAACTATCACGGTATTTCATCGAAGCAAGTGACTCCCCTGGAAGGCATCCTGCATCAGTTTCCCGCGGCCGACGTCCGGCACGCGCTCGGCGCCACCTACACGTCCGCCACTCACGCGCTGGTCTCCTCATCCGCGCTCACCCTGCCCGACGGAAGCGGCCGGGGCGTGCAGGTCGAGTACTTCGACAATCCCGATCTCCAGGGGCAGCCGAAGCTCCGCCGAACGGAGCCTCGGGTCTACTTCGATATGGCCATGGAAGACCCGGCGGTCGCTGCGTCGGTCGGACAACGCGATTACTCGATCCGTTGGACCGGGACGCTGACCGCGCCGGCGACGGGCGAATACACCCTGACCGCCCGTACTGGGATCTGGAACCGCTACGGTCGAGTGCGCTTGTTTCTCGACGACAAGGAACTGGACCTGACCGGAACTCGGGCCGGTCAAGCCAGCGGAGGACCCGGACAGCCGGCGGGGCCGCGGCACAGCCGGGACGTCCAGATGCAGCTGGAGGGCGGACGAAAGTACGCCGTGAAGGTGGAGTACCGTCAGACCGAGCCCGGGGGCAGCGCTGAGTTCGTTTGGATTCCACCGGCCGGCGCCCTGCTTGCCGAAGCCGACAACCTCATCAAGGACTCCGACGTTGCCATCGTCTTCGTGGGCTTGAATTCGCGTCTGGAAGGCGAGGAGATGCGGGGCCTCGAGATCCCGGGATTCCGCGGCGGAGACCGGACGAGTCTGGACCTGCCCGAGCCGCAGGAGAAGCTGGTGCGGGCTGCGGTCGCCACGGGCAAACCCGTCGTCGTCGTGCTCACGAGCGGCAGCGCCATCAGTGCGAACTTTGCCGCCCAGCACGCGACGGCCCTCGTTGCGGCCTGGTACGGTGGCGAGGAGGCCGGAAATGCCATTGCGGAGACGCTGGCGGGCATCAGCAATCCCGCGGGTCGCCTGCCGGTGACCTTCTACAAGAGCGTCGACCAGCTGCCGCCCTTTACTGATTACGACATGAAAGGCCACACGTATCGCTATTTCAAGGGCGATCCCCTCTACAGCTTCGGCTTCGGCCTGAGCTATTCGACGTTCCAGTACTCGAATCTGAGTGCAAAGCGCACGCCTCAGGGTGCGGAGGTTCGGGCGACGGTCAAGAACAGTTCGGACCGTGACGGTGAGGAAGTCGTCCAGCTGTACGTGGCCGGCGGCCCGGGAGAGGATGAACCGATCCGTAATCTGCGAGGCTTCCAGCGGATCCACCTGCGCGCGGGTGAGAGCCGCCCGGTGAGTTTTGTGCTCGGTGCCGAGGATCTGCCAAAGACGGAGACGCAGATCAGCGTGGGGGGCGGACAGCCCCTGGAGGGCATCCCGCACGTGAAGGGCACGCTGTGACGGCGTCCCCGCGCTTAGAGCGTTTGGATGACGGCTGTACAAGTGAGGCCCCCGGGAACATGTCCCCGCAGCTGCCGAGTGGCGGCGGGCTGCATCACCTCGAATTCAAACAGGCTGATGCTGGTGGGAGGCATGGTCACGCTGCTTGCTTCCAGATGCGCTAGAATTTGCAGACAGCCCATCCAGGAGGGGAGCCATGAAAGCGTTCATCTACACACGTTACGGACCCCCGGAGGTTCTCCGGCTGGGCGACGTGGACGCACCGACTCCCAAGTCCAACGAGGTCCTGGTCCAAATCCGCGCGGCATCCGCCAATCCGCTGGACTGGCATCTGCTCAGAGGCGAACCTCGGATGCTCCGGTTGATGGGTTTCGGGATCTTCAAGCCCAACGACGGAAGGCTCGGAGCCGACATCGCGGGAAGGGTCGAATCGATCGGCAGCCGCGTCACGCGCTTTCAACCGGGGGATGAGGTATTCGGAGACGTCTTCCGCGGTGCCTTCGCCGAGTATGCCTGTGCACCGGAGGACAAACTGGCCGCCAAGCCCGCCGCGCTGACTTTCCAGGAAGCGGCGGCCGTCCCCGTCGCGGGACTCACGGCGCTTCAGGGCCTTCGAGACCACGGACGGGTTCAGGCCGGCCAGTCGGTCCTGATTCACGGTGCTTCGGGAGGCGTGGGCACGTTCGCCGTGCAACTGGCCAAGGTGTTCGGTGCCGAGGTGACGGCGCTGTGCAGCACGAAGAACCTGGATCTGGTGCGCTCGATCGGCGCGGACCACGTGATCGACTACACGAAAGAAGACTTCGTTCGGCGTCCGCATCGCTATGACCTGATCCTGGCGGTGGCGGGCAATCGCTCGATGCTCGAATACCGACGCGCCATGAAACCGGTCAGCAGTTGGGTTCAGATCGGCGGCGGTTCCGGATTTCAGATGCTTGGAGCCGTACTTGCGGGCCCTTTGCTTTCGGCAATCGGAAACAAGCGGATGGTCACAATGATGGCGAAGGCGAACCAGGCGGATCTGGTTACTCTCGGGACCTACCTCGAAGCCGGGAAGATCAAGCCGGTCATCGACCGGAGCTATACCCTGGATGAAGTCCCCGAAGCGATCCGGTATCTCGAAGAGGGACACGCCCGCGGGAAGGTCGTAATCGACATCGGGCCGCAGGCCTGAACCGCACCCTCGGCCGTGCTTGCCGCCGACATCGAGAGATTCGAGACTGGTCCAGCCTCCTATCCGCTCCATCCGCAGTCAATAGGTACCAGACTGGCTCCGGAATCCTTTATTCGCGGCATGTTACGATTGAATTGCGTGCGTGTCACCAATTGCCCGCTATCTCACCTCGAATTCGTAGACGCTGATGCTGGCGGGCGGCAGCTTCAGAGTAGTCTGAGCCTCGGGCAGTGAGATCTGCTCCATCGTCGCCGGCGGGCCGAAGCCGAACCGCCGGGGCGTCGGCTCGGGCGCAGCGCCGGCCGGAGCGGTCAGGCGCGACAGCCTGGCCGTCCCGCTGAGCCGAACACCCGTCAGATTCAGTTCGCAGTCCTGCGACGCTTCACTGGGATTGACCACCGAGACGACGAGCTTCGTGCGATCGGAGCTCAGCGCCGCAAAGACGTCCAGCGGGTAGGTCGGGCTTCCCGAAGGTCGCGCCGACTTGTCCACCCCGACTGCTCCTTTGATGTCGGGCTGGGGAGAATCCCCGGTGACGGCCACCGGCAGGGCGCCGGCAAAATGGTCGTGCAGCACCTTCATGACCAGTCCCTCCATTCGGAACCCGACCGGGTCGCCGTAGGCGTCCGTCGCAACCAGATGCATGCCGCCGGTGGCCACCGCCAGACCCACCTTGTCCGAATGCCGAAAGAACTCGTGGTACACCAGGGCATTTGTCATGGGGTTGAGCATCGGATGGCTGGCCGGAGGCGTACCTCCCGAGGTGACCGCCCGGTTTCGGGGAGACCATTCGTCGAAGGCGAACTTGATGTCCTTGCCCTTCAGGTAAGGCATCTTCTTCAGGTATTTCTCCCAGGCTTCGAACTTCAGCTCCACCTTGTTCGCCAGTCGGCGCACCCTGTGAGGAAGCGGGTCGTTGGCTTCGACGAACTTCTGCCCCTCGAGGTCGATCGCCAGGTTGGGGTAGCCGTAAAAGTGCTCGCCCAGGTAGTCGATGTAGTCGGCAGAATGCTCGAGGAAGGCCCCCGTCCAGTCGCGCTTCGAGCCGAACGGGAACGGCACTTTTTCGTCGATCTTCTCGCGTTCCGGGAAGGTGCCCAACTGCCGGTTCTCGATGTAGCACCAGGATGTCTCCTCGGGCGTCGCGCTGGAGGCGATCACCTTGATCGTGGGATCGACCTCGCGCATGGCCCGGACGACCCGGTTGTGCTTCTCCACGTACTGGTTAGGGGCCATGTGTCCCCACTGCCAGGGACCGTACATCTCGTTCCCGATGCCCCAGATCTTCACGCCATACGGCTCCGGATGTCCGTTTTCCGCACGGAGCCGCCCCAGCCGGCTCGTGGCGGGACCGTTGACGTACTCGACTTGCTCGGCGGCCGAGTGGGCGTCGCCCAACCCCGTGTTCACGGCGATATAGGGTTCCGCCCCCAGCAGGCGGCAGAACGTCATGAAATCGTCGATCCCCATGTCGTTCGACTCGAGCATGCCCCACGCCAGTTCGCGCCGCGGAGGCCGCTTGTCGGCGTCGCCGATCCCGTCGCGCCAGTCGTAGGCGGAGACGAAATTCCCGCCGGGCCACCGCGCAAGCTCGATGCCCTGTTCCTTCAGCAGACGGATCATCTCGGCCTTGAAACCCGAGATGTTGTCGGCGGGCATGAGTGAGGTGGCGCCGATGTGGAAGGAGCCGCTGCCGGTCCCGACGATCTCAATCGCTCCTTCGTGGGTATCCGCCCCGGCGGTGAACTTCAGGGGAAACTTGGTGTAGGCGGCGCTCAATCCGGGAATGCGGATCGTCTGGCGATCTCCAGGATTCGGTCCCCAGATCAAGCTGACTTCCACCTTGGCGTTGGGGCTGCCTGACAGGAGGACTCGCCCGGTGTATTCCCTTCCGGCACGCAGCGAAAACCCCGACTGCCGGATACCGTGCGGTGTGGAGGGCTCCAGTCGAACCTGCGGACTCCACTCACCCACGTAGGCGTTGGCTTTGTCCATGGTCACGAACGCGTCCGGGCCGATCGGGGTCCATCGGGGTTGCTGCCGGAATCGGAAGAACCCGCGAGTTGGCGCGGGCTGCGGCTTGGAGTTGATCTCGTTGAAGAATTTGCGGTCCGACAGCAGCTCGGCCCAGACTCCGGTCGTCGCCGGCTCCATGAAGCCGCCGAAGATCAGTTTCGTGATCGGCTCGGCCGTGCGCGTGGCGTCGATGTCCGCCGTCACCGATCCCGCCGAGGCTGTTCCCGCAAGCATGACAGCCAGGGTTGTCAGTAAGAAGTACGTTCTGATGTTTCGCATATCACTGCTCCGAATAGTAGGGACAACGCCCGATCTACCCTCTGCGACAAAGCAGGGGGGCGAGGGGTATTATCGGACGTATCCGACCGATCGGTCCAATCCCGCAGATTGAGGCGCCTCGCCCGCAGGCATCACCGGGGAGCTCCAGGGGGAAAATCCGAAGGGAGAGTCTCCATTGAGATTCAGGCCCCGGCCCCTTGGGATCTTGCGAAAATCCTCGCCTTTTCAACCTGTAAGGGGATCTCGACCTGAGCCAAGTCCGGCGCTGTGTCGTTCCACTCTCACCGTGTTCACGATACGCAAAGCGGCATGCCGCGCGTTTTCCGCCATCTCTGCACGCCCCCGATCACTCGAGAGCCGTCATCGGTCACGATGTCGACGTCAGGCGTCCTACTCATGCCGCAAGGTGACCATCGGATTGACCCGCGTCGCACGGTAAGCGGGAAGGGCAGCGGCCAGAAGTGCGATCAGGATAAGGAACAGAGCGGCCCCCAGGAATATCCGCGGCTCGGTAGCACTGACGCCAGTCAACAGGCCGGCAACGAGGTTCGCACTCGCGTAGGCGGCGACCAAGCCGGTCAGGACGCCTGCTCCGGCCATCAACATGGCCCTTCGGATCACCATAGCCAGTACACTCGAGGATCCTGCACCAAGCGCCACACGAATCCCAATCTCGTGAGTTCGTTCGCCTACCGCGAAAGCCATCATCGAATACAAACCAACTGCCGACAGGATCAGCGCAATTGCGCTCAACGCCGTCAACATGACTGCGGCGATTTTCTGAGGGAAAAGCGGCCCCATGATGTAGTCGGACAGGAGTATCGTTTGCGAGTAGATCTCCGGGTCGACGGCGGCCACTTCTCGCCGAACGAGGGCACCGGCTTGTCCGAGGTCGAGGCCGGTGCGCAGGTAAACGTTGATGCCGGCAGGCACCGCGTTGCGCCTGAGTGGTTCGAAGAAGTAAGGCCGCGGTTCTTCATCCAACCTGTAATATTTGGTGTCCCTGACCAGGCCGACAATCTCGCTCCAGTCGTCGCCAATTCGGACTCGGCGGCCGATGGGGTTCTGAGCGCCGTAAAAACGCCTGGCGAAGGACTGGCTCACGATGATTGCCGGCTTCCCATCGAGCGCGTCCCGTTCTGAAAAATCGCGGCCTGCAAGAAGAGGAATGCGCATCAATTCGAAATAGCCTGGAGCTACTCGGCTGCGGCCAAAGGTCATGAGCTCGTTTTGAGCCGGGACGTAGCCCTCGACCTCAACGTCACTTTCCCCACCAGTGCCGAATCCAAGGGGAATGGTGTCGGCGTAACTGACCGCCAGGATACCCGGACGAGATTCAAGGCGGGCGCGCAGTCTTTCGCAGAAGTCGCTGCGTTGCTCGGCGGTGTAGCCGTTGGTCGAAAACGGGATCTGTGCAATGACGACATCCCCGGCCTCAAAACCGGGATTGATCGCGGATGCTGAGCGGAAACTGGTCACAAAGAGTCCTGCCCCGACGAGCGCAACAAAGGCCAGGGCGACTTCGGAAACCACGAAAAGACTTCGGATGCGGAGCGATTGCCGGCTGGGAGTCCCGCTCCTGCCGACTTCCCGCAGGCTTTCGTTCACGTCGGTCCGCATCGCGTGCAGTGCGGGTGAAAGACCTGCGAAGAAGCCCGCGACCACGGTGATCACGATCGCAAAGGCCATCACCTTGCCGCTCATTTGCGTGTCGAGATGCAACGGCAGGCCCATCCGCGGCGTCAGTTGGGCGATCGAAGTCTGCACCCACGCGGTGAGAGGAATGGCCGCTACGACTCCCAAGGCGGGCAACAGCGTGGCTTCCGTCAACAACTGGCGAAGCAGGCGTCCCCGGGCGGCGCCCAGAGCCAGCCTCACGCTGATCTCCTTTTGCCGGGTGATCGATCGGGCCAACAGGAGATTGGCGACATTTACGCAAGCGATCAGAAGCACCAGGAAACACATCGCCAGCAGGATCACGAGTGGAGCCTTCAACCAGGACTGCAGGTTGTTGTGCGCCTCCCATTCACTCAGCAGCGTGGCGCCGAAATCCTTATTCGTGTCCGGATATGCCACGGCCAATTGGCGGGCAAGCGTGGCGAGTTCTCCCCGCGCCTTCTCGATCGGCACGCCGGGTTTGAGCCGGGCGACGGCGTTGAACGGTCGACTCTTTCGGTTGCTGAGCATCGATTCGCGGACGATGTTCAACTCGGGCCCCATCCCGAGCGGCACCCACATGTCGAAGACCATTCCTCTCATGAAGCCGTTGAACGCGGTCGGGGCCACCCCCACGATGGTCAGTGTTTTCTGGTTGACCCTGACGGTGCGTCCAATGACGGCCGGGTCGCCAAGAAAACGGCTGCGCCACAGGCGTTCGCTGATCACAGCCACCGGAACGGGTTTGGGCTGGTCGCTCAGTTCGTCGGTTGTCGGGAGCCTGCCGAGAAGAGGTTTTAGGCCCAGAACCGCGAAGTAGTTGTCGGTGACCAGTTCGCCCCAGACGAGCTTCCAGTTCTCCCCTTCGCCCACCCTGAAGGCTTGCGGAAACAGTGACATGGCAGGAGTGGAGAGTTTGAGATGCTTGCGGAAATCGAGGTAATCCGGATAGGAGATGTTGAAGCCTTCGTGATCGGGATCGACGCACTCGAGGGTTACCAGGGTTCCCCCGTCGGCGATTCCACCGCGCGGCTGGAACAGGACCGTATCGACCCAAGTGAACACCGTCGTATTCGCGGCAATCCCGATGGCCATGGTGAGCACGGCGACGGCCGTGAAGCCTGGGCTATTCCAGAGAAGGCGGACGCCGTACCGCAGATCCTTCAAGAGAGTTGTGAGGAGCATCGCTATGCCGGTAAAGCAAGTTGCGGTCCAATTCCTTATAGCTCGGGCTTTCTCTTCATGGTCTGCGGCGCGCCTTAGAGGAAAGCCAATGCCGATGGGCGAAAATTCTAACAGAAACCTGGAACCGCGCAGCAAGAAAACCAAGCAGACACAGAAGACAACCTTTTCCGGACGGCACTCATCTCCGGCAGATTGTCCCCTTGAAACGGCGTGGTTTCGTCCTTGTCGCGGTGGCCTCAGCCGTTGAGGTCACTCCGCTGCTGTTGCGCACTCGAACAAGGCCGAGTTCCAGATTCGCGACACTGAGTCCCACAGGTGGGATCGATGAGACCGATGCGACATCTTCCACCGATGAGGCCGATGGGAGGTGAAAACGACACGACCGGGAAAAGTTGACGTGCCCCGGGGCACTGACGGATCCTCGAGCTGCAGGAGCAGCCCGAATCCGTCTGAGTCTTTCCTCCGCGCCGGCGGCTCCTGTTGCCGGCTCGATCATCTCGCCCGAACGTGCCGGAGCAATATCATTCGCCCTCCGCTATGCGGGGAGCACCCCCTCCCGCCTTCGCTCCTTAGGCTGCTCGGATGGTAATGAGCTTGCCGGCGCTGATCCGAATCTATCGATGAGAGAGTCTCCGTGCACGTTGACTCGTGGCCGTCTTGAATGAGCCGACGTTCGCGGCGATCTGTTCGTTCATCTCCACGAGTCGCTCCCTAATCGGGCTGGTGTTGAGTGTAGGCCTTCAGCAAAGAGGGAGATACGGTAGCCCTCCCGGCCAGCCGACGCGATTCAATGGGTAGGCGTCGTCCTCGGCCCACCAACTTGAAGGCTCCGCCCCGAAGCCACGGTACCAATGAATGCGATGGCCCAGTAGCCTTCGCCGGGACCCGGACCTTCCTTTGGATCCAGTCCGCAACGATCTGGGGGTACCCGGCAGCAAATACGGGAGGGGGAATCCTTGGAGCGATGGGCCACCGAAGCAGCATGTGATCGGCTCCCTGAAGCAGGCGAACTTCCAATGGTGCGGAAATCATGGCTTTGAGGCGTTCGGCGGAAGGCTCGGCTGCGGAGCGGTCGTCCTCCGTTCCTTTGAGTAGCAGGACGGGCACATCGACCCGGCGCCAATACGGTGCCGGATCAAAATCCATCACGCGGCGCCACCAGGCGTACTCTTCCCGTGGATAAACCTGATCGGGGAGATCCTCCGCAGCGGCAAACCAGGGAGTCCGGGCGGCCTTCTCAATCTCGGACCGGACTCGGGGAGCATCGGCATTTCCGCGCAGATAGTCGGAGTAGAGGCGATGAAGTGCCGCCGCCTTCCGCACATCCGCTTCGGCAAAGCCCTTCCTCTCGAGCCGAAGCCGGATTTCTTCCTCGACCTGGTCGACAGGCCTCAACCCCGACGCCCCGACAATCACGATGAACGAGATCAGATCCGATCGGTTTTCGGCGACCGGCGCGACCCACTCCGCTTCGCTGAAGCCGACCAGCCCGATCCGGTCTGGATCCACATTGGGCGTCCGTGCAAGGCATTCGACTGCCGCCACGACGTCATCGGCATAGTCGAGGTAGTCCGCTTCGTACGTGTTGCCACTCGATGCCCCGGCTCCGCGTTTGTCGAAAGCCAGCGTGGTGATGCCTCTTTCGGCCAGAAAACGGGCGTAGAATCGGTGTTCCGACCGGGTTTCCCTTCCCGAACCATGGACGAGGACGACCCCCGGGGAGCGACTCTCCCCTTTGGCGGAATAGACTGTGCCCCTCAGTTCGACAGCTCCACTGGTGAATGCCACATCCTCGCTGGGGACCCCGGTGGCGAAACTCCAAAGCGAGAATCCCAGCCCAGCCAATGATGCGATGGCCACGACGATGGTCGGCCAACGCAGTCGAGCCGACCTCAGGACGATCACGAGCAAAAGCAACACGCTCAAGCCAAAGAGCGTCAGGGCAGCGGGCACCAGGTCCATGACGACGGCCACGGCCGAATCGCGCGAGAGATACAGGATCCATCCGAGAACCGAAACCAGCATCGCCAGGGCCAAGACGAGTCGGTATAGAAATCTCACTTAGGCCTCCAATCCTTTGCGGATCACTTGCAGCTTCAACCGGAAATCCCGATCGAGTGGCACCGAGGCATTCGGAAAGGAGATCAGCCACTGCGTCGTGCCGGAACTGAGGATCCCCATCAGCAGTGAGCACGCAGTCTCGAGGTCGATCCATTGCCCGAGGGTGCCCGCGGCAATGGCCGCGTGCAGTTCGCGTCTCAGCCAGTCGGCAAGAATCAGAACGTCCTGCTGGTCCTGGCTGGCCAGGACATCACTCACGAAGACCAACCGAAGCAGTGACCGGCCCAGTGTGGGTTCGGCCATGACCGCTGCAGCAAAGGCATCGAAGGCGGCCTCGATGCGCTCCCAGCCGTCGTGCGGTGTGGCCTTCTCCGCCCGTGCCAGACAGTCTGCCGTCAGTTCCTGGTGGAGTCGGGCCAGAACGTGCTCCTTCGTGGGGAAATGGTTGAAGAAGGTGCGTCGACAGGTCTTGGCCGCGGAAGTGATGTCTTCGATCGTCACTTCACTGAAGTCCCTCCGCCGAAACAACGAGATCGCGGCCCTGTAGATCCGATCTGATGTCGTCGTCCAGGATGGCGCCCGAGTCGGAATCGGGTTCATGGCGACTGCACTATAGTGCAAAAGTATACCGGCGTGCAACCACGGCTCTTCCGACTCACTGAGGTCGAGCCTATGGTGCGCAGCCGCTGCCCGAGCTGTCGACCGTCAGGGCTTGGCCGTTGAAGGGCCGGGTGCGCTCATATCAGACAACCGGCTGGACTTTTCGAGTGCTGCCTCGTTGCTCCGGGCAGACCGGGGTAGCGGGTGGCCGAAATACGGGATCTCCGGCCGCGGTGAAGAAACCAAAAACCCTTTCGCTTGAGGACAAAACCATGAAGATCGAGCGAGCCCTCCGACGGACCCACGAAGCAGTACAGGAATACCGGTTCAAAGAAGCCCAGCTGGTCGTTCGCGACAACCCGTCGCTGCCGGTGGAAATCGAAGCGCTGGCCGGTGTCCAGTTCGATAGAATAGCTGCAACATTCGGGCATGCGCCGGCGTGCCCGTTCCGTCAGCGATCCGTTCCTCAGACGGGAGGGATACCTTGCGCAAGATCATCGTTCACATTGCCACCAGCGCGGACGGCTATATTGCCCGCCTCAACAGCAACGTGGAATGGCTGGATCGTCCGGAGTCGGCCGGAGACTACGGCATGCTTGCTTGGCGATGGGATTCCCCTGATCTCGCCCCGACATCGCTCGCTGCCACTGACGCTGCTCTCGTGTCGACCTTTCTCGGACGGGGTCGTCAGTCTCCATTATTCTGTCGCGAGAGGCGATCACGCCTGAGGAACGGTATCCAATGAAGCCCGGGGAAACGCCCAAGCCGAGAGGTGCAAGATGAAAGCGGAGATCGTCACCGGGGAGAGGGCAGAGGCATTCGCACCATGGCCTCTCCCGCAGACTCCTACGTCTAATTCCTTCGCTCACCGGCGGGAAACGACTGATGAGCCTCTTCCGACTTGTCGAAACGCGCCACACTCTCCGTCTCGGGCTGGCCGTAGAGGGTAGGGTGCAGGTAGTAGCCGCGTTCGTCGGCGGGCTTGTTCTCCTCCACGACGATGCGGTGCGCGTTGGCCCAAGGATCCTGGCGAATCGCCCGTCACCTGCCAGCTGACCTTCATGCCCGGAGCGCCGCCGGCAATCCGAAACTGGTTGCCCTGGATCTCTTCAGCAACGTATAGATACGGTCCCGGTGCGCCGACGGCCGTGAGCTGATAGCGGAAGTCGCGGTTGAGCGCCTCGAAATAATCGGGCAGTTCGACGACCGCTTCGCCCGACGCATTGAGCGTGACGTTGCCGTTGTAGACGTTCATCATGTCCGGGCTCTCGACGAAGCTGTGCTGGAGGTACTTGTTCGCCGGGTCGAGTGGGTCGTCGATCTTGAAAGAGCCGCCGCTTTTCGAGAGGGTGCCTGTGACCGTGACGTCTCCCTGGAAGAAGGCGGCTCCTGTCGCCCCGGCGGCGAGAATGCCGTACTCGGTGGCCCCTCCGATTCGGATTCCGTCCCGTCCCGCCGACTGGATCTGGATGCCGTCGACACCGGCCTGATTGATCTGGATGCCGTTGCTGCCCGTTGTACCTACGAGCAGGCCGAAGCTGCCGGCCGATTGGACATTCACTCCTGTTGAAGCCTGCTGCACATGCACTCCTGTTGACGCCTGGCGGACGATCAAGCCGTCCGTCGTGGCATTGACGACATCTACGCCGCGTTGGGCTGCGCCAATCAGCATGCCGGCACCATTGGCCGAATTAATGTGCACGCCATCGTTGGCTTGGCCCACAAGTACGCCGTGATCCGTTGCCTGTTGGACAAGCAGACCGAACCGTGCCGCATTGCCCACGCTGATTCCGTCGCTGGAGGTGGTACCGATGGCGACCCCTCGCGCGGCGTTACTGACCCGCACGCCGTCTCGACCCGCCGACTGCACTTGCAGCCCGTCGTAAGTGGCTGAGGCTACGACCATGCCGTTCACACCGGCCTGATCCACCTGTACGCCGTCGCCACCGGCCGAGGGGATGTTTACGCCGTCCCCACTGCCCGTGTTTTCGACGCTCAAAGCCGCGTTGGCGCTGCTCGCGCTACCGGCAAAGGGCAGGCTGATCCCGCTGCTACCCCCTGCCGCCGACAGTTCCAGAGCTCCGCTGCCTTGACGCGTGATCGTCATGTTCTGACCCGCCACCAGCGCGCCGTCAGCGAGCTTCGGCCCCGTCACCGCTCCGTCCTCCAGCTTAGCCGTCGATACGGCTTGTCCCGCGATCTTGGCCCCCGTCACCGCTGCGACCGCCAGCTTCGCCGCCGAGACGGCCCCATCGGCGATCTTGGCCCCCGTCACGGCCGCATTCGCCAGCTTGGCGGTCGATACGGCGTCGTCGGCGAGCAGCGCACCCGTGATACCTGCATCCTCGATGCCGAGCGGATTGTCCGGGGTGCCGTCACCCGTGATCGGAGTGTCTGCCGCGACGCTCGCAAGACCCCCACCTTCGAGGGCGGCGGCTGCGGCGCCGATCTGTACATCCTCGAAGTCTGGAGGAGAGCCCACCGCGAGAGTGGTGACATAGAGGTCCTGCGGGCTCTCGATCCTCAGTTGGGCGATGGCCGCGTCTTGGGGCAGCTCCGGGATGACCTCGGTCGGAAAGAGTGCTTGCTGAAGTTGATGGCCCGCTCCAGCGTCCAGGATCACGGGATCGCCGACGAACGTGCGTCCGTCCTCGAGGACGACCGTCATGGTCACCGGCGTGGGTTCCGTATTGGGAGACGGAATGCCCCCGCTGGGAAGGCTTCGGGCCGCGACCGCGGCCACCCCGACCGTAAACGTCGGAACGCTCGACATCATCACCCGGTAGGCCCCGTGTGCCCCCCTCTGACCCTGGACGGCGATGACATCGGCGACTCTCCCGGATGCTCCGACGAGAAAATAGAAGAAAGAATCCACGAGATCTGTGGTTGTGCTTCCGGACTCGGCCTCGATGAGCAGCACCCCGATTTGAAGTGTACTGGCTGAGATCCGATAGAGCCTCGACTGGCCGGCAGGAATCTGAATCGACAGGGCTCCCGACGACGCTGGGAGCGGTTGGTTGTCCTCATCCCGAAAATCCAGGTCCGGCATGCCCGCGAGATCGGCCTGACGCAGCAGCCGAATGGTGCCTTGCCACGGCTCATCCTGGTTGGCATTGCCGAGCCGGAGATGAATCTCGAACACGCTGTTCTCAATCGGACCGACCGCTGCCTGGGGATAGACGATCTGGTCGGCTCGAGCAATACCGAATGTCAGAAATGCAAGCCCAATCAGACACGCGGCGCGTGCGAAGGTGATGTTCTTCATGGCTCCCTCCAGATGGTTGAATCGATATAGGTAGGTAAGTTGATAGAGATTGTAAATGACTTGCGAGCGAGGGTCCAATGGCGGCCACTTCTCGGCGAGGATGAGACGAGAGTGTCCCCGACTCCGACCCGCCGCGGCATTCGAAGACCGGTTCAACCAAAACCGCTGGAATACCCGATGGCGCGACGGGATCTATTCCTATCACTACTTCCACAGCACGGCCCACGAGGTGCTCGGCATTGCCCGGGGCAAGGCCCGGGTGCAGTCTGGCCTCTCAGGCCGGCGCCGTCTGCCCCCCGGGTTTCTCCCCTGCGGACCGGAATCGTTGACCGCCGGACATCCGGTCGGCTAGGCTCGAAGACATGAGTATTCGAATCGTCCGGTTGGGCTCCGAGCGCGAGCCCGGTGAAGGACTTCGCATCGGCACGGTTCGGCGACCCCCGCGCGGGGTACCCAAGCAGCGGTTCTCCTCCGATGACTGGTACGATGTCTGGCTCCCCCAGCTCGCGCCGACTGCGGATCTCGTCAAACAGGCTCAGGCCGCAAGCTCGCAGAAGGAGTGGCAGGCATTCGCGCGCCACTATCGGAAGGAAATGGGCACACCCGACAATCGTCGGCTCCTCGACTTGCTGGCCGCCCTCTCCCACCAGACCCACTTCTCCGTCGGCTGCTACTGTGAAGACGAGGCCCGCTGCCATCGCTCGGTCCTGCGCGAGCTTTTGGCGGAGCGCGGCGCAGACCTGGCTTGACGCGTCCGATGGAGTGCGGCCTGCCGAGAATCCCGATGAGCGGAGTTGGGTGCGTCCAAGGTGACGCTACGATGGGAACCCTCAAACCGGCACGTTCCAGGTGACCTGCCCGCTTTTTGAATCCTTTTCCTCTCCAGTGCACTCCTTAATGGGCAAAGTACGAAGCAGGTTCGGAGAAGCGATCCGACGCCGGCGCGACGTTGCGTCGCGAACCCCGGAACGTGCCGGACCTGGATTCCATAAGAGGTTCAAAACGATGAAGTGGTCATGGAAGATTGCTGAATTTTCGGGCATCCCTATTTACATCCACGCCACCTTTTTGCTGATCATTGCATGGGTGGTTCTCACCCATGGGATGAGCGGCCTCGGCCTGGCTCATGTCTTGAGCGGCGTAATCTTCGTTCTGGCGATCTTCGCGTGTGTCGTCATGCACGAGTTCGGCCACGCTCTGGCCGCCCGCCGGTTCGGCATCCGGACACGGGACATTACGCTTCTGCCGATCGGCGGCGTGGCTCGTCTCGAGCGCATGCCGGAAAAGCCGCTGCAGGAGCTGTGGGTGGCTGTTGCGGGGCCCCTGGTCAACCTGGGGATCGCCACGTTCCTGGCTGTGTGGCTGATCCTCTCCCACACCTTCGAGCCCTTCGGCACCCTGTCGGTGAGCGGCGGTTCCTTTGCAGAGCGCCTGATGGTGGTCAATCTCTTCCTCCTGCTGTTCAATCTGTTGCCGGCATTTCCCATGGACGGCGGACGCGTGCTGCGGGCTCTTCTGGCAACCAGAATCAGTTACCCGAGAGCCACGCAGCTGGCTGCGACGACGGGCCAGGGCATGGCACTCCTGTTCGGATTCCTTGGGCTGTTTTTCAATCCGTTCCTGATCCTGATCGCCTTCTTCGTCTGGATCGGCGCCGCCCAGGAAGCATCCCAGGTTCAGGCGAAATCCGCCCTGGGAGGCATCCCCGTTCAGGCTGCGATGGTGACCGATTTCCGGCAGTTGTCTTCCGCCGATACGCTGCAGGACGTGATCGGACTGATCCTCTCCGGTTACCAGGAGAACTTTCCGGTCGTGGATGGAGACACGATCGTGGGGATCCTGACGAAGTCGGCGCTTCTTCGCGCGCTGGCGAGCGGGAACACGCAGCTGACCGTGGGGGAGATCATGGATTCCCGCATCGAAACGGTTCAGGCTGGTGAGATGCTGGAGAGCGCTTTCGCTCGCCTCCAGACCTGCCAATGCAATATCCTCCCGGTGGTCGAGCGGGGTCGGCTGGTGGGCCTGGTAACTCCCGAGAACCTGGGCGAATTCCTCGCCATCTCTTCGGCTCTCCGCGGGAGCACGGCCGAACGACCGCCTCGGGCGAATCTCGCAAGGCCTCGCTGGGAGGGTGGAGCCCGGAACGGATGAGGCGGGTCCAAAACCGGTCTCTCCGAGTCCCCTCACCCATTTCGATCCGAGGCAAGTTCGGAGGCGTATCTGCATCGTAGCGTTGTATGCTTCCGAAAGTTCAAAGCAGCTGGAATCGACGGGCGTCGTCTGCCATTCTCCGGCAAATCGATTGATCCGGACTTGACACCGGTCGCCGAGTCGGCGGGCGTTGCATTGTATCGGGTGCTCCCCGTCCGGAGGTACCAAATGAGAAAGATCCCGACCGTCTTGCTGGCACTCGCCCTGACGCCCTTCTTTGGCCTTGCCCAGGATTCGTCCTGGCTGCCGCCAAATGTCGCCGAAAACCTTGCGCGTCAGCTTGCCGACCGCATGAAGCAGACAGGCCTCGGTCCCGCAGGCGGCCAGGAAAAGCTGCTTGCGGGAACCCGGCGGATGGTCGCCGCCATCCAAGCCGATCTCGAGGATCGGGGCGAGAAAGGAATCGCCGACCTGGCGCCCACCTTCTCCGACCTCGAGCTTCCACAGTCAGGACAGCGCGAGCTTGACCTGATGTTGCGCTACAACGTCTGCAATCTGGCACTCTACCGCCAGCTTCAAGACCCGGCGTTCCGTGACGACACCAACGCCCAGGTCACGTCGACTCTTGGACTGACGGCACTGACGATGGTGATCGGCTTCTTGCGCGAGCCATTCGTCGCCGCGGGCAATGACCCGAAACAAATCGAACAGCACTTGACCGACTCAAGGCTGCAGCCCATCTTCGACCGGATCCAGGAGAACCTGGAGGTACGCGCGGCCGTCGAGCAGACTTGCCGGCCGGTGGTGACGACGCTGCTCGACAAGCCACTCTCCGAGCTGGGTGAGAAGTAGAGCGGGCTCCCTCGTCCTCGAGTCCTGCGGCGGAGCGATTGCTGCGACTGCACGGGAGCTGGATGCGGCGGCGGGAAAGTTCACGACACTCCCCTTCACCACTCCCCTTCACCAGCTGCTGTGGCCCGGGGCGGATTTCGATTCCCATGGCCCAAAAGGGGTATTCGGTCACCGGTGTCGATCTGAGCGCCTTCCTGCTCGAGAAGGCAGGTCGGCGAGCACGGGAAGCGGGGCTCCAAATCGAGTGGAGCGGGTTGACTTTCGTGTGCGACTCTACGGCGGCCTGTCCGGAGGACCCTACGGGGCAGACGCCTAAAGACTCATCGCCTTCGGGTGGAAGCCGGAGTAGGGGCGGTTTGGGCTAAACGATGTTCTGTTGAGGAAGTACGCAAGATTTCGACCAGATAACGTGGATGATCCGACCTCGGAGCGTGAAACGAAGAAATAGACATGCACAGACGCGATTCTTCCAGACTCATCGTGGGCGGGGCCGATCTGGCCTCGTTTTACTCGGCCTCGGGAATCGGGCGCGCAGCAGCCATCCACGGAATCTCGCCAACCAGCTTCCCGGTATCGGACTGGGAGGCGGTGGTGAAGGAAGGGTAGCGTACTTCCGGCGACCAGGCCGGGTCCGGCACCCGGGAAGGCGTACCCTTGCGGGTTTCATCGGAACTTAGCCAGAGAAAATGCGTTCTGGTGTGAGAGTCAAACGGCTGGATTCGGGATTGGACGACTGCTCCGGGCGCTATTCTCCGGGGTAGAACTCCTGCCGGTGCTGCTCGGCAAGTCGCTCGAGCGTCTCGGCAATGTCGGGCTGATCCTCAATCACATTCATTCGCTCGTAAGGATCGGCTTCCATGTCATAGAGCGCTATTTCTCGTTCCTTCTGCTCGTATTGACCCGGGAAGCCGTCCTCACCGTACTGGACCACGTGCCTGTACGGGTGAGGAAGATGCAAATTCCACTTTCCGTCGCCCGAGATGATCCCCTCGAAGTATTTCCCGGTGGAAAACGCATAATAGGCATGCGGGTTCTGCGCCCCGGGCTGATTCGAGATCAGCTTCCACACGTTGAGCCCATCGATCGGATTGTCCGGCAATTCGGCTCCTGCCAAGTAGGCAAGCGTGGGCAGGATATCGATGGAGCACAGTGCAGACCCAGACACGGTGCCTGCCGGGATCTCTCCCGGATATTTCATAATCGTCGCCGATCGAACACCGCCGTCAAACGAGGTACCCTTGGCTTCCCGAAACGGGGTTTTCCGTTCTCCCAATACCGCAGCGGATACTTCCCCCAGTACTCCGGATTCTCGTGATGGTATTTCTACATGTCGTTGGAATACATGAGTCCGCTGGATTCGTCGAAGCCGCGGGCCGGAGGACGTGCGTCCGGCTGATCTCCGATGTGCCATTTCCCGAAGACCGCGGTGGCATACCCTGCGCGCCGCAGGACCTCTCCAATCGTGGCAAACTTCGGATCGACCCCTCGCGCATTGGGGCCGTGCGCGGGGAATACGGCCTGACCTCGGAGAGTCGCGTCTGATCCCGAAGTTCCGCCGGAGACGTCGCGAAGCCTGGAATCGTGCGGCCCCGCGCCGCTGGATGCATTATGATTGAACGCCGTGGAGGGAATCATCAAAAATTGGACACACGGAATGCTTGCTGCCGGGCTGCTCGTCAGTCTCTGCACGACGGCAACCGCCGGTCTGGTGGTCTCCGACCTGGGGAAGAGCTACGACCCGGACATGCACCGTGTCGTCGTCCGTCAATCCCAGGTCGATCTGAGCGGGAACACGAGCGTGCGCAACGTCGACGCCGGGCATCTGAAATGGAAGGGAGCCGGCTACTTCCAGCGAAATCGAGACCTGGGACAGGTTTTCACCGCCGATAGAGACTTCATGCTCGACGCCATCGTCCTCCGTACGGGCCCAGCGACGAGCGCGGTGCTGGCTGGGGCCCCAGGAGCCCGGGTCTTCGTGCAGTTCTTTGAAGTCCTGGGCAACCCAGAGGTCGAAGACAACGGAACCCCGCCAGGAACTGATGCTTCCCACGGCTTTTCGACCAACCACCGATGTGACGACTACCTCTCGGGCGTCCGTTACCGGCCGATCCGCACCGTGCGAGGGGGCGTCTTTCCGGACCTGCCGCCGACCCGGGACGTCAACGGGAGTCCGACCGGCGACTCCGCGGGTGTGCTGCGCTATCTCCGCTGGGATTTCACCGGCGACGCTGCCCTCGAGTTCCAGGCCGGTTCCCGCTACGCGTTCGTGGTCGGTTTCGAAACGCCCAGCCCGGAGCGGGGCTTCACCCTGGCAAACCGCAACACGGCCTCGGTGGACGCACCGCCCGCGCTCGGGGACTCCCACGACGCTTACCTGGGTGGCTGGGCCGTCCGCAGGGAAGGCGACGGGACGCTTCCCCCCTTCATGTCCCCTTCGCCGGTTCCTCCCCGGGAGGCCGGATTGCGAAAACGGTTGGTGGGCGAGTCGCTGTTCGAACCGGGCAATGAGCGTTTCTCCCTGCCACCGACGACCGCGGGCTATCCGGATGTCGACACCTACCGCGACTACGAATTCTATCTGGAAGCCTCGGCGGAACAGCAGGCCGATGGACCTGAACTGGCACCGCTCTGAAAAGGGAACCAAGCCGAGGCTGCCCCAACGGAGTCCCAGGCTCGTCCCATTGAGCTTCCCGCCGCTCCCCGTTCAATCTCGCTGTCCCATCTGTTTGGACCCCCGTCCCATATGCCCCAGCGGGGCTTTCCTCTTCAATCTTGGGATTTAGGTCCTTGGATCTTGGGATTTCCGAAGGCTTGCCCGGGACGGGAATCGAACCCGTACGCCCCGCCCCGGGGGCGGGACCACAGGATTTTAAGGACTGTTGCGTGATCTCGTAAGGGGCTGAAATATAGAGAGAAGCTGCGTCACGATGGGATTCGATTTTGAGCTGGAGTTGCATTGAGCATCCTTCTTTCCAACATGCTGAAGCGGGAGGGGAAGGTTTACTTATCTTTTATATTAAGCTACTCTATCACCAATATTGTTCAATTCCTTCACTCCTGTAGCCACACCGACATCTTTCAGCGGAGGTCGCCAGGATGAAAACCTGGATTTGTTTTTTCGTCTTCGTATTCGCCTCAGCTCCCGTGACGCTTTTCGCTCAGGAAGGGCGTGTCATGCTGGTCCTGGATGGCTCCAACAGCATGTGGGGCCGGATTGACGGTACCGAGAAGATTGTGGTCGCAAGAAAAGTCCTGAACCAGGTGCTCTCCGAGCTCCCCGACGACATGCAGGTAGGACTGGCGGCTTATGGGCATCGGCGGGAGAAGGACTGCGCCGACATCGAGGTGCTGCTGCCCGTGGGTGAGCACTCACGCGCGGAACTCGAGGCAGCCATCGCGAGTGTCCAGCCAAAGGGCATGACACCGATCACGGCCGCGCTGCGGCTGGTCGCCGACGGACTCGATGCTCCCACTCAAGTGATCCTGGTCAGTGACGGTAAGGAAACGTGTGAAGGAGATCCCTGCGCACTGGTGCGGAGTCTGCGAGAACGCGGAGTCAAAGTCACGGTCCACGTCGTCGGCTTCGATGTCACCGAAGAAGAAGGCGAGCAGCTGAACTGTATCGCCGAGGCCGGGGGAGGCCTCTACGCCGACGCAGGCACGGCGGATGAATTGACGGCGGCACTGACCGACATCCGGGAGACCGTGGTCGAAGAAGCGGCTGAGCCAGCCGAAGTGAATCGTTCCTCGTCCGTTCCGATCGACCGATCGAAACCGAACTGGCGACTGGAAAGCGAAGGGAAGATCTATGAGGGACGACTCGCGCGCTTCTTTACGCTGAAAGGCGATTCGATGATCCAGCTGATCAATCAGGACGCTGTCAATGTTGGGTTGGTGATCAATGGCGAAATGAAAGGCGCTCAAATCGTAACCCGGGCCTTCTTTGCCGAAGGGCGCGGGCCGCTCTGCCGACGCGTGGGTGAGGAAGACTCGTTTCGGATTCGCTTCGAACCCTCCGAAGAGGGTTGGCT
The DNA here is from genome assembly GCA_963823995.1 of uncultured Acidobacteriota bacterium. Classification (GTDB taxonomy): domain Bacteria; phylum Acidobacteriota; class UBA6911; order RPQK01; family JAPXNP01; genus JARRKC01. The sequence continues at coordinate 65,901 of CAWGNQ010000004.1, read as the reverse complement.
GACTGGGAGTTTCACTGGTACGCTCGGCTGTCCCGACTACAGCGCCATGCCGGTCGAAGGATCGTTTCACATCCGAGCGCCGCGCACCGGGAGGAATGGACCATGACGACAGCTGAGAAGAAAACAAATCGGCTGGAGACGTTCGCAGTCTGGAAGCCTGCAGGCAGGCGACGTGCACTCTATTGGGTCGTGATGAACTCTGTCCTGCTGATGTTGACCGGGGCAGCACCAGGGCAGTTTCTCAAGGTTCCCACGTCAGGAATCGGTGGAATTGAGTTTCCGCAACCCACCACCCCGGACGATCGTCCGGAAGGAATTCCGCCTGGCTGCTTCGTCACGGTATACGGGGCACCCGGAATCCTCGGCCCGCCCTGTGCTATCTCCTGCAGGGGTCCTGCGGGAGATGTCTTAGATTTCGAGACAACATGTATGACCGCAAAAGACAGTACGTACTCGATGTACGACGAGGACGGGAACAACGTCTTTGAGGACGAATATGAACTCAATAACGGCTGCATTCTGCACAAGGGTAGGGTTGGCGACCCAACGGTAAATAAACATTACTTCCCGAATGGCCATCCCCGCTGCTTCGGGGTTACAGGCGAACCACATCTCTCTACCTTCGATGATTTCCGCTACGATCTGCAGGCGGCAGGCGAGTTTGTCGCTGCAAGATCGCTGGACGACAATCTGGAAGTCCAGGTGCGGCTTGAGCCCTTTGAACGCGCATTCGACTTCGTCAGTGTCGCCACGGCCGTGGCAGCCCGCATGGGAGATGCTCGCGTCATGATCGCCGCCAAGACGGGCACTCCGCTTCGTGTCAACGGTGAACCAGTGGAATTGACCGAAGACCGCCTGCTGTGGAACCCCGCTGATGGATCCATGATCATCAAAAGAAGCACGGGCTATAGCCTGGTGTGGCCGGACGGTACGAATCTGCACGTAGAAGTGGCGATGGGCCGACTCCTGGATTTCTTTCTCCTGACATCGGAGCCACGTGATGGCAGGTTGGTGGGTCTATCAGGAGATGCCGACGGCGATGACGGAGGCAACGATTTCCAAACCCGTGACGGAGAAGCGCTGGCGGCTCCCCCTGAGTTCGAGACTCTCTACAAGGTTTTCGCGGAGAGCTGGCGAATCACCCCGGAGGAGTCACTTTTTGACTACGCAGAAGGCGAAAGTACCGAGACGTTTACCAATCGCAACATACCCCGTCGCAAAATGACGCTCGCAGATCTCGATCCGGGTACCCGGGCCAATGCCGAGAGACTGTGTCGAGAAGCAGGTGTTGTCGAGGCGGTAGCTTTGGAGCAGTGTGTCTTTGATGTGGGATTGACCGGAGATATCACTTTCATTGACTCGGCACTTGCGCAACAGACGCCGCCAGAGTTCAGGCTGGATGAGGAGCAAGAAACCATTGTGATCAGTGCCCCGGCGGAGGGTATTGCCGCTCATGACATCGAAGTCGGGATCCGAGGGCATGAGAAGGGATCCTGGTTCGGGTTCGCTCCTGCAGAAAGCACGAAAGCCGGTAAAGCGAGCAACCCTTACAGCGATGTAATCCTGAGAGGTGACGAGGAGACGGTGAAGCTGGTCGTACCCACGATTCCCGGCGAGTATGAGCTGCGTTATCGGGAAGCGGGAGGTGAGCGAAAGATCCTGGCTCGGAAGGCTTTTCGTTCGACTCGGCCGCAGATCCGCATCGAGGCCCCTGATACGGCAAAGGCTGGGGGGAGCCTGGAGGTCCGACTCCTGGGTAACATCGGTGAGCGGATGACGGTCACGGTCGTTCCGGCGGACAGTCCCGACTCACAAAAGAACAATCCACTTTTCTACACCGTGCAAGGGACCGAGATGAACTCTGAGCTGCGCGGGCTTCCCCAGCAGCCGGGCGAGTACGAAATCCGCTGCGTGAGCGACTGGGGAGCGGCACAGGTTTATGCCCGCCGCAAATTGGAAATTGAGTAGGAGTGGATACAGTCGTGTCACCTTGGCAACCAAATTCGAGCTGGAGTTGCATGGAGTGAGATCAGGCAAGATCCACGCGGGCACAGTGCAGGAATACATGCTCGTCAAGCTGTTGCTTCTCTTGGTATCCGAGGCTGCGCGATTCCAGTGCCAACAACCTCTGCGCTCATGAATCCTTCAGCGGTTATCCTTCATTGCCGAGAGCGATCCAATGCGTCACCGGCTTAAGTAGAAACTCGCCGAGCGGGATACCATCCCCTCCCACGAGGAGGTTGCGCGTGGTCCGGAACGCCTCTGTGAAGGCCGGGAGGCCAAGAAGGGTTCCCCGGCGCAACCCGCTTTTCACTTCAATCGCCACCAGTGTTCGCGGGGACCGCACAACGAAGTCCACCTCGCGATTCCGGTCGCGCCAATAGTAGACCTCGCAGTCACCTGCCGCGGCCGCGTTGGCGAGGTGGGCGCCGACCGCCGATTCCACCAGGCGTCCCATGTACTCCCGGTCGGAGTCGAGTTCCTCGAAAGGGACACCGGATTGCGCGCTCATCAAGGCGGTGTTGAGCACCTGGAGCTTCGGGCTCGATCCGCGCTGTCGAATGGCGCTGCCGGAGTACTTCCCCAAGCCCGTCAGAAGGCCGGCACCGCCGAGCAAATCGAGGTAGTGGGCAAGCGTCGTGGTATTCCCGGCATCGTGGAGCTGGCCGAGCATCTTGGTGTACGACACCACCTGTCCGGAATAGCGGCACCCCAGCTCGAACAGGCGCCGGAGCAGCGCGGGTTTGTCGACCCGGGTCATCAGGAGGACGTCGCGGGCGATGGTTGTTTCCACCAGGGCGTCGAGAATGTACCGACGCCAGCGCGCCGGCTCCGTAACCAAATGCGCCGCGCCTGGATATCCGCCGAAGTAAAGAAACTGGTTCAGCTTGAAACCAAAGGCCGCACGCATCTCGGCAAACGACCAGTGGGGCAGACGGATGATCTCGAAACGTCCGACCAGGCTCTCTGTCAGTCCCTGTTGAACCAGCGACGGAGCGGAGCCGAGCAGAACGACCCGGATCTGGCGTTTGGCCCGGGTATCTTCCTCCCACAGCCGTTTCACCGATTCCGACCAACCCAATGCCTTCTGCACCTCGTCGAGGACGAGAATCGCACCGGCCTTGCCGGCGGCGAGCCGAGCCGCCTCCCACTGCTGGTCGATCCACTCTGGACCGCGCAGGGTCGGTTCGTCGGCGCTGGCGAATCGCACGGGTAGCCGTGCGTCTTCGATCACCTGCTGGACCAGCGTGGTCTTGCCGACCTGACGCGCGCCCGCGATGACCTGGATGAATCTTCGCGGCTCTGCCAGGCGGCGAGCCAACTCGGCAGCCTGGGGGCGCCGGTACTCGTTCGATATTTTGCTCACATTGTTGAGTATTATTACTCAACTCTCTGAGTATTCCGACTGCGCCATCGGCGTCTTTCTTCAAATCGATGGCGTCGCCGAAGGAAGCTCGCCGGACACCTTCTCCGGCACTCTGCAGTCAGCAGTTATCCAGCCGGATGAGCCGGGGTTTCTGTCTTGGTTCTGTATCAGAATCTTCCTCGAGTACAGAGGAAAAGATACGTGGCAGACCGACTCCCATCAGGCTACGTCGACTTCTCCGAATTCGCTCTCTGAGGTGGGAGGTGGAACGGGAGTGCCGTCCTGCTTCAGACCTTCTATGTGCAGGTCGATGGCCTCGCGGATCAAGTGCAGCACTTCGTCTCGCGTCTCGCCGACGGCAACGCACCCCGGAAGGTCAGGAACATGGGCTCCCCAGCTCTTCTCTCCGTGTTCGACGACCACCATGTATCGCATTGGACTGTCCCTCAGGGGCCCGGCCCCTCTGAGCTCGACTTCCGCGGAACAGAGGAAGAGGATCTTCAAAGTCACTCGCCCCGGTTGATCCGATCCATGACGTCCTCAAAAGGACTCGACTCGATCTCTCCCGCTCGAAAGGCGGCGAGCCGAACTTCCACCTCCGCACCCCATGCGACGTCTATCTGGAAGGAGGCGGCGCGCGTCGGGATGTGACAGCCTGGGACTTATGGGACCGCCAGGACTCATGAGACCCCGATCGAGATTCCCGGCCGATGGTGGCGCACAGCCCTCTTCACGTTGGTTCATCGCCCCCCAATCCCACCACTCCAGACCAGCAGCTTCGGCACTATCGCTCCCGACCGACCTCCTCAGCCCAGTTCCCGGCCTCGACAGACATCTCCGAGGGAAGTGTCATTGGACCCCCGAAGGAACCTCATTCATGGTCGTTGACCAGTCCCCTCGGATCGTCTGATCCGTCCCCTCGGTCCCATTCGTCCCAGGAGGTCCCATCGCCCGGCCAATCCCCCACTCTCGACCCGTCCCATCGGTCGAATTGGTCCCACCTCCCCGTCCCATATGCCCCAGCGGGGCCTTCCTCTTCGATCTTGGGATTTGGGTCCTTGGATCCTGGGATTTCCGAAGGCTTGCCAGGGACGGGAGTCGAACCCGTAGGGCCCGCGAGGGCGGGACCCCAGGATTCTAAGTCCTCGGCCCGACAGGCCGAATCGTTGGCAATCGTTGGGATTCGCGAAAGGAGACAAATGGGAGACAGCTTCCTTGTCTCTCTGAACGGTGTAGACGGCTGCGATCGCCTGCCTGGGCTGTACGCTCTCGGACATCTTTTGACGACCTAAACGGGTCGTGCCTCGAGGATGCTGAAGGCACTCGGCGTGGCGATGACGCGGGTGAGCGCGAGGCCTGTCGCGCGAAACAACTCTTCGTACTCGTCGACGGTGCGCTGTCGTGCTTCGCCGAAGTACAGCAGCATCATCATGTCGAGCATGGCGACTCCGGGATTCGGTTGACAGGGTACGGTGACCATCTCGATGACGAGCAGCCGGTCCGTCTCTCGCATGGCGTCACGGCACCGCTGGAGAATAGCGCGGCAATCGGCGTCGGGCCAATCGTGCAGGATCTGGCACATCGCCAGAATCTCGGCCGCGAATTTCAGTAGAGGCTATTGGCGGGGATGTCGTGCCGGACCACCGCGGCAACGTCGTGAGTTCCCGCTCTCATGCCTGGACCGAGCCGCAATAGTCCTGACACGACCAACCTGGCACCCTCGGCGGGACGCTCACTCCCTTCGCGTTCCATCCGTGGGCTGGATCGCAGCCGGCCGGAACGCGAAGCGCCGACGAACCGTCAAGCCCCACTTGGTCGTGCGCTTGTTTAGGTGGTGTGGTTGTTACGGAAGGAATTTGATCTCGCGCATCAGGGTTTCTCCCGTGATGTCACGAACCTTCGGATAGACGGTGGAGGTGATCTTGTCGGCTTCCTCCTCGGGGAGGATCGCCTTCATCTCATCGTCCAACTTCTGCCACTTGGCCAGATTCTCCTTGTTTGCATCGAGCGCCGCGAGATTCGGATACTCGATGATCAGCATCAGATTGTAGTCTCCGCCGTTTCCCGCAACCGAACCGAGAATCTTGTAGTCATTGATCAGGCCTTCTTGCTTGGCCTTGCTCATGGCGGCGGCCCAGGTCTGCTTCAGATTATTCAGATACTCTTTGTCGGCGTTCGGGTAGATCTTGATCGTCGTCACGTCCCAGACCTTCTCCTGAGTCTGCCACGTCTTCCCCTCTTGCGCAAACAGTCCCCCCAAGCAGAGCAGACACACCGCAACGCCGACAAACACCGTTCTTCTCAACATCATTCGACCTCCCAAAGTAAGAAATGTGAAAATAGAGTGTGCAGATTATCATACAATGTAAACACGAACGCAAATCCTCCCCAAAACTGCAACGGGATGGGGACAGCGTGGTTCATCGCTGCCGTCTATCCGGAGCATCGCTCTCCACTCTCCGCCGGAACCAGCCTCCGGTAGAGCATCGAGGCCGGGATCAACACAACGTCCAGGCCGACGAACGCCGCGACCCGGTAGAGTTGGCCGAGACGCCGAAGATCATAAGAGAAGAGTTTCAAGATCGTAACGGCGATCAGGATGAGGGCTACCATGCGGGCATCTCGGACGGATCAGCACCAAGGTGCGGCAGGCCTGGAGTTGCTGGGGCCAGTGCGCAACCGCCTCAATTCCGATGGTGGCGATAGCCTGCAAGGAGATCAATGGAGCGGCGCGCGCCGCCGGAGTTCGTCGAAGAAGTTCAACAGCAAACCAATTCGCGGCTTGGCGGTCTGGTCCGGGCCGATCTCGTCCACCGGGAACATGGCGATACGCCTACCGTCCGGATGCACTGCAAAGCAGCGAAACAGTCGCGGTTGGCGGATGGGCGTTTTGCTCCACAGGCGCGGCCGGCTGGTCACGAAGGCGTCGCCGTTTTCCTGGAAGTCAACAGCCTCAATCCTGCTAGCATCGCCCAGCAAAAGAAGCTGCTTCCCGTCTTTCGACCATTGCGGCCAATTTCCTGCTGCAATCTCGCGCGGCTCGCCGGGACCGGGAAAGGGCTGTACGTAGACTGTCCACTGGCCCGGACGGTCTGAAGCATAAGCGATCCACTTGCCATTCGGCGAGAATTTGGCTCCATAATCAACGCCAGGAGAGCGCACCAGAGGGACGGCCTTGCCGACGACGGGCTGGTCCGGATTGCTGAGGTCCAGCGGTGCCACCCACAGATCCTTGCCGGTTTCAGCGTCGGATCTCATGAACGCAAGATGCTCGCCGTCCCGAGAGATGGAAGTCACTGCGACCAGTTGGTCACCCTCCAAGAGGGTGTCTTCCCCACCACCGCCGTCCGCCCGCTTCCACACCGCTCGCGACCTTCCGCCTGTGTTGACGGTAAACGCCAGGTGCTTGCTGTCCGGACTCCAGACGGCCCTGTCGGCCCCCTCACCCGGCTGGGTCAGGGGTACGGTGACGTCGTTGTTCCAATCATAGACGATCACACGCCTGGTCGCCGCCTGGTCCCCGTCCACGGTCAAGGCCAGAAGCCGCCCATCAGGTGACACTGCCGGCATACTGTAATCCCCACGTGTTTCGAGCAGCGGCTCCGTTTTGCCGTCCTGCCCGAGCCAGCGCACCGGCCAATTGTTGGAGATCGTGGCGATCCGATACAGCAGGCTGCCCGAAGGAGAGGCGGCGAATGCCCCCACGTCTTCCAGCACCGGAACAGTCTGGCCTGTTATCTTTCCGGCTGTGGCGTCAAACGACGCCGCGAACAGCGTGCCGTTCTTGAGGTAGACCAGGTGACCCCGTGTTGATCCGCCGGTCGGCAGAAAGCGCGCCAATGACGCCTCGGGAACGAGTGTCGTCACCTCGCCCGTCGCCAGAGTCAAGAGTTGGATCTGTGGCTCACCACCCGGGGCGGCCGCTCCATATAGGACTGCCTTTCCTCCAGGCAGGATTTGGGGATAATACGCCGTCGCACCTTTCCTGATGCCTGGGAGCGGTTCGGGCTCGCCCCCCGACTCAGGGACCCGTGCCAGGCCGGTATATACGTTCAGTCCGGCAATGAGAAAGCCGTCCTGGCCCCAACTGGCACCAACATTCCCGGGGGAGCCTGCCAAGTCCAATGGAGAGCCTCCCCGTACCGAGACCTTCTTCAGTCGGGAATCGGCCCAGAAGGCGATCCATTGTCCGTCGGGGGAGAAGGTCGGCCCCAAGGCGTTTTCGGTTCCGGGAAGTACCTGAGCCTTCGGCTCCGACAGCAGCCGCGTGGCCAGCCGGCGGATGCCATCGGGCTCCGTCGTGACGTAGACGATGCGCCGGCCGTCAGCCGAGATCGCTGCGTTGAAGACTAAGCCCGATTGGCTAAAGCCGGGCAAATCCAGGTTGAGGCGCATCAAGGGCCGCTCCACCGGTTGCGGTCCTCGCCAGGGCGCCCACAGAGCGATACCGAGCGCCACAGCCAGCACTGCTGCCGCTGCCCACGGCAGCCAGCCAAGCCGCGATCGTGCTGGACCAACCACCGAGACCACAGCAGGCTCCTCCAGCAGTTCCCACACGTCGCCGATGTCGCGCAGGCGTTTCTTCGGGTCCTTCTCTAAGCATCGGCTCAACAGACGTCTTACCTTCGCCGGCGCTGCACTCAGGTCTGCCTCCTCCTTCACCACGCTGGCGAGGGTCTCGGTCAGGTCCTCACCCCGGAACGGCCTCTTGCCGGTCACCATCTCGTAAAGCACCACCCCGAACGACCAGATGTCCGTCCGCCTGTCCACGGGCTTGGCCCGGGCCTGCTCCGGACTCATGTAGGCCGCCGTGCCCAGGATCACTCCCGCCTGCGTTGCCGCCATCGACAGCGTCGGCGATCGAGAGACTCCGTTCGACTCCGTCTTCGAGACCGGGTCTTCCAGGGCTTTGGCCAGGCCGAAGTCCAGCACCTTGACTTTGCCGTCCGGGGTCAGCTTGATGTTGGCCGGTTTCAGGTCCCGGTGGATGATCCCTTTCTCATGGGCGTCTTCCAGCGCTTCGGCGACCTGGCGTGCGATGGGCAGCGCTTCATCCAGGGGAAGGAGACCTCGGGCGATCCGTTCCGACAGATCCTCCCCCTCCACCAGTTCCATCACGAGGACCCGCGTCCCGTTCGATTCCTCCAATCCGTAGATCGACGCGATGTTGGGGTGATTGAGGGAAGCGAGCACCTGGGCTTCTCTTTCGAATCGTCCCATGCGCTGCTCGTCCTGGGCAAAGATCGGGGGTAGCACTTTCAGCGCTACCTGGCGATGCAACCGGGTATCGGTGGCCCGATAGACTTCGCCCATGCCTCCGGCACCGAGCTTGTCGGTGATCTCGTAATGGGCGACCGATTGTCCAATCATGGGGAGTGTTTACATAATAGGATAAATATCACTATCAAGTAAACACTTGTTGCAATGGCCCTTTCCCGTTGTTGGATGCCGCAAAGAGACGCTTGGCTCTTGTCCCTCGCTCCTTGGAACAGAAATCGGGCACTCGCTCGCCATCGTGACTCCAGTGAGATGGAGCTGCAGAATTGGGGCCGAACCACATTTAGTCCGAGACAGGATTAGAGTTTCGGCCGGAAGGGATAGCCGTCCTCGGATGCCGGAGCCCGATCGAGACGGATCGAGGCTCACGCCCCCTATCCTAGGCCGCGTTAACTTCCACGAATTCGCTCTCTGAGGTGGGAGGTGGAACGGGAATGCCGTCCTGCTTCAGACCTTCTATGTGCAGGTCGATGGCCTCGCGGATCAAATGCAGCACCTCGTCTCGCGTTTCGCCGACGGCAACGCACCCCGGAAGGTCAGGAACATGAGCTCCCCAGCTCTTTTCTCCGTGTTCGACCACCACCATGTATCGCATTGGACTGTACCTCAGTCTTTCAGACCCCTTTCGCGGTCCTCAGGAGGATGTGCCGCCCGGCTCTTTGGTGCTTTCCGGCTCACGAGAGGATATCGTTCAGGGTGCTCTATGGACTCCATCGCCAAATCCACATCCAGGTCCGGCCAAGAGAGGTGGTGCGGATGGGGCAGCTCGACGTTGAGCAATTGGCCAACGGTGGCCTCACGAAACCACGGAAACTCCTCAAAAGGGAGGAAATGCTCGGTATCCCCCACCAGCAGCCAAAGGCCGTTCTTGGAGATGTTCGTCACCTCAACGCCCAAAGTGCTGCTTCCACGCCCGGTGGATTTCATCTTCGTGCTCCTTGATCAGGCTCGAGGCTTTGGCCAGAATCCGATCGCTCAGGCCGTAGTTGACGGCCAATTCCAACTGCGGCTCGAGCCAGAACTTGGCTTCCCCACTGGGCCCGATCACGTGGATATGAAGGCGCGGCCCCTCTCTCGAGAAGAAGAAGAATCGAGCCCGGCCGCGCGAAAGACCGTGGGGCTCACGGCGGAAGTTTACCATTCTTCCCGGTGCTGCATCGCTCCACAACGACGAGTTGGATTGGCGCGGACACAGGACAGGCACAACCGGGGAAAAGTGCGATTTGCGAAGGGCGAAGTGCGAAGTATGTGTGCAGGCCGGAAAGCCGCGTCGGACGGTGGTTTTCGGCAAATGCCAGGGACGGGAAACTGCACGCCGAGACCCTGTATCCCAACCGTTGTCTCACCAGAAGGCGCTGATCCCGGCATACCGCCCAACCAGTGAGCCGAAGGCGAGCAATCGAACCCGTACGGGGGTTCCCCCCACAGGATTCTAAGGGCTGTTGTGTAAGTCTGTAACCCGTTGAAATATAAGAAGAAGCCGCGTCCGCCTGGAAACCGACCTTGAGTTGGAGTTGTATCGAGTGAGATTAGCCGTGATCCTCGCGGACACAGTGCAGGCACGGTCATTCCGAGTCCGTGCGAATTTCCCAAATTCACGGATGTCCCCGAACGGGAGAGGTTTCCGACTCCTGACCGATGGGCTTGGCAGGGATCAACTGGAAGCTCAGATTCGGTCTTTCCAACTCTCTGGATGCCTGCTCAGATGCATGACAGCCAAAATCAACAACTGTTTCCCGTCAACGGCTTATACAAGAGCGTATGGGAATCGGTTGAGGCGACAGCGTCGGGTGTTTTCGGATAGGCGATGCCACGCCTCCGGATGGGACTTCATTCGCTCAAGGGCCCGCTTCACCTCGGCGGCAAACTCGTAGCCCAGTCCGGGAGACTGTCGATTGTAGTAGTCAATTCCCTCTCTGAGTTCAACTTCCGCAGGCCGCAGGAAGAGAATCTTCAACCTCGATTGCCCGTGTTGATGCGATCAAGGACGTCTTCGAAGGGAGCCGCCTCGATCTCGCCCGCTCGATAGGCGGAGAGCCGCTCTTCCACTTCCACGGACCACGCGGCATCAACCGAAAGGTCCGCGGGCTCGAAGGTGGCGTAGAGTTGCTCCAACAGTTCGGCCCGTTCAATCGGGTCCAGCCGTTTTGCCTCTTCCAGGATCTGGCGAACGGTCATGAATCGATTATAGCCCAGCCGGCAAAATTCGAACTTCGCGGGCGTGTTGCCCAAATCGCTCTGACGCGGTTTCCACCCTCCCTCGCGAGACCCGTCCTCCCGTTCTCCGGGCTGAACGGCGAAGGCCCAATGCCGAAGGGTGGAGTGCGAAGGGCGAAGGGCGAAGGCGGGTTGTCCGAATGGCAAGTGCTGTGTCGGATCGGACGCCGGCAGGCAGGCGAATGCACGGCGGGTTGGTTCCACGCAACGGCGCAAAGAAGGACGCAAAGCCGCCAGCCACAAAGCATCTCCTTGCGGCGTGGCGTACTTGGCGCCTTTGCGTGAGATCAGGCTGCCGAGACCTCTCTCCAGTGGGCGAACACCGATCGGAGGCCGCCGCCCTTTGATGGAGGGGGAATGTCTCAGCGGCTCTGCGACCCTGACGTTTAAGCAAGCCAAGCCTGTGAAGAAGTAGTCCACGCGCGGTCTTGAGTGTCTTGCCGTCATCCTGGTCCAAGTGCGCCTCTCATGATCGCAGTCAGCAGCTCGGTGAGTACCGAGAGGGTGACTGTGACAGCCTTCTCCGCCACCGTGCTCTTGTCGCTGGGTCGCCAACAGATGCGGAGGGCCGCCTCGAGACTGTCCGTTCGCCCCGCCACGCGAACTCGAACCTCGTCAGGATCCCGATCCGCTCTTGAAAGTCGCGGGCCATGCAAGCGCTGGACGACTTGCGCCTCGCATCGCCCGGTGGCATACTCGCTCTCAAATCCGGCAAGCCGGGCGTTTCGGCCAAGCTTCATCGCTCACGAGAGACCTGAACACTCTGCCCCCTCGGCATCGGCTGACTCATGTCCGGCCACCCAACCTGCCGCCTGACTCGAGATCAGGCGATCAGTGAAAGGAGAGATCGTGAGTCGTGCAAAAAAAGGTCTGGTTGTCGTGTTTGCAGTCTGTCTGATTCCCTGCTTGAACGCCGGGGTTCCCGTGGTGGATGGAACGAGGACGTCCTCGAGCTTCACGGTATCTGAAGAGGAGGCTTCGGCCATCGCGCCGGCACGAGATCTTTCGGCGGTACTGGCCATCACACCGGGCGTCACCACGGGTACCGACAATCTGACCCAATTCAACCGGGATGGCAGTGCCGTCATCCTTCAGCCAAGCTCCAGTTTTTCCTCCATCAGCACCGCGCCGAGCGCGAGTCCTCTCTCTTACAGGGCCGCTCTCACGGAAGCGGGTTCGCTCCATGTGGCCCAGATCAGCGTGGCGGGCGACTGGGAGGAGTTCTACACAGCCCCGGGCGGTGCGAATTTCGCCGATGCGGACCTCGCCACGTCCGCGGACGGGCTGACCTGCGCAATCGGAATTCACCAGCTCGAAGAGGAACTGCGGGTCTATTGCGGAACCAACTCGCTCTACAATCAGGTCGACCTCAACCTCAGTGCCTCCTATTTGTCGAGATCCACGGGAGGGATTCGCCCTCGCATCGTGGCCAACGACGAACTGGGTCTCTTCTCGATCTTTGCGACGACAAAAGACTGGAAGTTGCAGGCCATCGATCTCAAGTACTCCGATTTTTCCCACACCGTGACGGATCTCGGAAACATCACATCCGCGCCCGGCTACGAGGCTGAGTATGGGAGAGCGTCCGGTGTCGTCAATCTGGGCACTCGATCGAGCTACTTGCTGCCCGGAGAGGATCATCTGGTTTCCTACCTCTACGACCCTGCCGGCAAGACTTTCGCCAAAGAGACGTTTCTGTTTCCGTCAACCGCCGGCACCAGTTTCTCCGCCGGGCCACTGGGTATGAATCGGGCTGCGATCTCCTGGGGTTCCCGCTTGTACGGGCTCGAGTACGGCGATGTGGGCGCCGACAACCCGATCCGACTCTTCGGTCGGTTCGATACCGATTTCAACGATATTCTGGGCTTCGATGTCGATCAGAAGCTGGGTAAGGGATGGATCCTCGGTAATGCGGGCGGCGAGTTCAAGGCAGCGGATCTCAACTTGGGAAACCTTCGATTTGCCGCCCAGAGTGTGCCCGGCGCAACCGACTATTTGCTCTCCAGCTTTGAGCGGACGCCTATGGAAGTCGGTGTAGCGCTCTATTCGCCGGAAGGTGTTCTGATGGAGGAGAAGACCATCCAGGTGGATCCGATGGAGACCAAGGAAGTGTCGTCCGATCTCGACGATATCGTGCCGGCGACAACACGGTTCACGGGGCTGGGCTCTTATTCGGTCTCGGGATTCTGGTCCCTGGATGGACCCGAGGTGACCGTGCTGCCCGGGCGCTTTTCGAAGACCTGGAGAACCCCCATTCAGCAGAGCAACCAAGTCCGCCAGGGCCTGGCGATTCAGAACGCCAGTTCAAAGCTGAACCACTGTCAACTCAACTTGTATGAGGGGATGGGGGGAGCTCTTCTGGAATCTTCCAGCCTCGATCTCGGCGGCTTTGAACAGAAGAGCCGTTTCGCCGACGAGTTCTTCGCGGGTCACATCTCCCTTGGGCAGCCCTTCCTGGGATCGGCGTCCATCTCCTGCGAGTATGGTGTCTCGATGATGAGCGTCCGCCAGAACGTCGACACGGCTGCCATCACCAATGCCCCGGCGGATCCGGTCGAGCTGGATACTTGGAGCCTTCCGCTTCGAATCGGCTACTGACTTCCCTGACCAGCATCTCTCCGTGCCTCCGGTTGATGCTGTCCTGCTACCTGCAGGCATCACGACGGTGGCCGACCCGAACAATGAGAATGACCAGGATGTCTTACCGATGGGACGGGTAAAGAGTATGGGGCTGAGGCTTGGCGGAAAATGGGACGGCCTGAGACTGATGGGACTTCAATGGGACACATGGGACACTGGCCGACATCGCTCGACCATCGGTTGCGTGCCCCCCGGATTGGTCTATCGTCCCCTGCCGGTACCGGCGTTCCCGGCCACTACTTCCCTAACTGGGAACATACACCCTTGGGGCGCAACAAGATTCCCCGCTGGGACTATCATGGCAAGACCATTGGCCCAGTCCCGACTCCCGATGAGGGAACGTCTCGCGGGGAGTGGGTGGATCAGCTCGTGGCCTGGCATCGGGAGGCCCGGAAATGGGGCTGGTACGACAAGGGTGGCGAGGAACTCTGGGAGACGCGCGCGGCCGAACTGAAGGCCGATCCCACCGACCAACGGATCCGCGGCCTCCTGGCGAAAGTAAAGGAGGATCACGAAGCCGGTCGTCTACTGGAAGAGACCTACGCCCTGTGGCGCTACAATCTGGAGTACCTCCTGAAAATGCCGTAGCAGTCCAGTGGTCTCCTGCCCCGTGACGACGATCTACGAGAATCCCGGTGTCGCCGGCTGCGTTCCGCTCGTCCTCTACGTCCAGCATCATCGAGTGGGAGACACCTGCCCGGACGCAGAAGCGGAAGAAACGTCCCGGCGCCCGTAAGTCGTTGAACACAAATGCCCGGGACGGGAATCGAACCCGTACGGGGGTTCCCCCCCACAGGATTTTAAGGGCTGTTGCGTGATTCCGTAAGTTGTTGAAATATAACGAGAAGCCGCGTCAGCCTGAAATCCGACTTTGAGCTGGAGCTGCATTTGGTGAGATCAGACGAGATCCACGCGGGCACGATTTGGGCACAACGAAAAGGACGGTCGCCGGTCGCGACACATGACAATTCGTCGTTAACGCGGTAGAAATCTTGCCAGCTTTCGAGTTCCGGACGTAGTTTCTTTCGCTGTGTCTCCAGCGGTCAAACGAATCGATTCTGATCGATTCTGCTTTCTTCTTTTTCAGTATTGAGGGCTTCGAACCGCCTCATATTCGCGTCCAGGACTGAGGTACGTTGGCAAAGTTCTGGTTGGAGCCCGTTGATTCGGCTTCCTCGACGGCTATGCCGCGCACGAGTTGACGAAGCTGAGACAGTTGGTCGAAACAGCTCAGTAGTATCGTCTGGGAAGTCGGCATGAGTTCTTTCGCAGCTGACTTGATACCCTTGGCTGAAGGGGTTCGCATGGCTCCCGACGAATTCGTTGTACGACTGGTGGACGGTCGGACTGTGTAAGCGTCCGGTGAACCCATCTTCCTCCCGATAGTCCTCCCGACAGATACTGCGCGACATCGGCACGGGGCGTGGTGTGTGTGCCGACGTGTGCGGACTGAAACGGAGGGATGCGATGGCCCGAGGGAAGCGGGATGTGGAGAAGGAAAGATATTGGCGCAAGACGATCCGGGAGGCGGCACGCAGCGGTCTGCCGATCCGGGAGTTTTGCCGGCGGCACGAGCTGAGGGAAAGCCAGTTCCACTGGTGGCAGCGTCGACTGAGAGCGAGCGGCCGGACGAGTGCCAAGAGCAAGCCCACGGAGGAGTGCTCGGCGAGCTTCGCGCTGGTCAGTGAAGAAGGGGGCGGTCTGGAGGCCGGGTTGGAGCTGATCCTGGCCGACGGCCGGCGACTGCGCATCGGCCGGGGCGTCGATGAGGAGACGCTGAGGACGGTCCTGGCGGCGGTGGAGACCGGCGGTTGCTGAGCTTCCCGGCGGCCATCAAGGTCTATCTGTGCACGGTGGCCTGCGACATGCGGCGGTCCTTCGACGGACTGTCGATGATGGCCGAACACGTGATTCGCTGCAATCCCTTCTCGGGTCACCTGCTGGTGTTCACTTTGACTTCCTCCACTTCCTTACGCGAACAGATCGAACAGGTCCAAAAGGAGCTGGCCGCCCTGGGGCCGATCCACCCGGGCAGCCTCTCGGAACAGTACAACGTGTGCGGGACGCCGGGCTGCCGCTGCAAGGATCCCGAGGATCCGCAAAAGCACGGACCCTACTACCAGCTGAGCTTCACCTGGCGGGGCAAGAGCAGCTCGCGCTTCGTCAAACAGGATCGGTTGGAGGCGACCCGACGCAAGGTGGCCAACTACAAGGAGCTGCGGGAACTGGTCAACCGATGGGTGGATCTGGCCGTGGAGCTGGAGCGGACCGAACGCGAGGAAGCCAAGCGAAGCCATGAAGATTGATCCGGATCACCTCCCGGGCGATAAGGCGGCGCTGCGGCAGATCATTTTGGGACTGGTTGACGATCTCGAGACCAGTCAGCGTCGACTGCGCCAGGCCCAACATCTGTTGGAGCAGCTGCTGCGCCGGCGCTACGGCGCACGGCGGGAGCGGGTCGACGAGAACCAGCTGTTTCTGTTTGCGGCCGGGATCGTCGAAAGCGGGAAGGCGGCGACACCTCCGCAGAGAGAAGAGACTCCCTCATCTCAGCCGAAGAAACGAGGCCACGGCCGCAAGCCGCTTCCGGCCTCGCTCGAGCGGCGCCGAGTGGTCTATGACCTCGGGGAGGACGAACGACACTGCCCCGAATGCCGCGGCGAGTTGCAGCCCATCGGCGAGGAGACGAGCGATCGGTTGGAGTATGTCCCGGCCTCCTTTCATGTGATCGAGGAGGTCTGTCGGAAGTACGCCTGTCGGAAGGGTTGCACGGTGGTGACGGCCGACAAGCCCCGATCGCCGATCGACAAGGGACGGCCGGGGCCGGGCCTGTTGGCTCAGGTGGCGGTCTCGAAGTACGCCGACCATCTGCCGCTGTACCGGCAGGAAGGCATCTACCGGCGTCAGGGCGTGGAGCTGTCGCGCCAGACTCTGTGCGGCTGGATGCGCCAATGTGCCGAGCTCGTCCATCCTCTGTATGCACGGATGCGCGACGAGGTCCTGAACTCCAAGGTGATCGGGACCGACGACACGCCGGTCAACGTGCTGGACCGAAGCCGATCGCGCACCCGGGTGGGCCGGATCTGGACCTATGTGGGCGACGAGCGGCACCCCTACACGGTTTACGACTACACGCCGAATCGCAGCCGGGCCGGACCGGAAGCTTTCCTCGACGACTTCACCGGATATCTGCAGGCGGACGCCTACGCCGGTTACGATCACTTGTACCAGGATCCGAAGCGTCAGGTCGTGGAGGTGGCCTGCTGGGCGCACGCCCGGCGCTGGTTCTTCGAGGCGCAGTCGTCGGACGTGATGCGCTCGACCATCATGCTGGCCTATATCCGGCTGCTCTACGACATCGAACGGGAGGCCCGCAAGGCCAAGCTGACGGCACAGCAACGGTATCGGTTGCGCCGACAACGCAGCCGGCTGATTCTCGACGACATCCACGCTTACCTGGAAAAGGAGCGGCAACACGTGTTGCCGAAGTCTCCCATCGGGGTCGCCGTCGGCTATGCGCTCTCGAACTGGCAGGCGCTGGTCCGCTACCTGGAGGACGGGGATCTCGAGATCGACAACAACCCGGCCGAGCGCAGTCTGCGCGGGATCGCCATCGGCCGCAAGAACTGGATGTTCTACGGCAGCGACAACGGCGGTCGGACCGGGGCGGTCTTGACCAGTCTCATCACCACGTGCCGGAGACTCGGCATCGAACCCTTCGACTATCTGCGCGACATCTTCGAGCGCATCGGCGAACATCCCCGCACTCGGCTCGAGGAACTCCTGCCCGATCGATGGCGGGCTGCCCGGGCCACTCTCCCCTCCTGAGCTTGCCCCAGCCGTTCCACACGTCAGCACCGAGAATCAAGATGGGTTCACCGGACGATTACGTTGACGCCACGGAGTGCCGGCCGATTCGAACACTCGTTCCAATCCCATGACAACCTCCTCTCTCCGCCTCACCTACTGAGGCGTCCAGCAGGTCGTCATAGCACACGAAATTATGTGGAGTAACCCTGGTCCGCGACTCTGGATCCGGCGGGAGATCACACGCAAAAGATCAGCCGAGGACGGGACAATTCCACATAACGCCAGGCTTCACATAGAAAATCTTTCTGCATATTTAGAAAACTCTTGAAATGACGGTCATGAAGAACTAACATGTATCCGAGTTACTTAA
Source organism: uncultured Acidobacteriota bacterium (assembly GCA_963823995.1). GTDB lineage: Bacteria > Acidobacteriota > UBA6911 > RPQK01 > JAPXNP01 > JARRKC01. The sequence continues at coordinate 48,220 of CAWGNQ010000004.1, read as the reverse complement.
CTTGTGGGCACGGGGATGCACTGCAGGTAGGGTGAATGACTCGGCAGGGACGTTATAGTCAATCATCGGCTCGGCGTCTGCGCCTTTCATTCTCTGTTCGTGAGGAGCAATGCCTTATGTTTATCTTTCGCCCCGTAGCCACTAGGGAGATCCGTAAATCCCTCTGCTTTAATCCGCGTCTTCTACTCTTTGCGCCTCTGCTGATTTCGCTCGCCTCGAGCCCTGTATTCTCACAAGACTGCTGGCAGCTCTACACCTACTGCAGTCAATACGGGGGACAGTACTGCACTGACTTTCAGAATCTATGTCAACCTTTCTGGCCGTACGATTACTGCGGCTGTATGGCCGCTCGCCATGACGAGTACTTTTGCCACCAGTTCTGCGCGTATACCGTGTGTACCTGTGTAGAGTTGTGCCCGGTCCAATCCGTTGACGTCAGCGGTCCCGCCTCCCTCATCATCGGCGGTGAGGACGGCATGTATCAGGCGATGCCAAGCCCGGGGTTCGGCTCCGGATTCTGGGAGTGGTCCCTGTCTAATCCGTTTGCCGGATCTCTATCTCCCGCCTTTTCGAGTCCAACGTTTTACCCAATTGCTCCGCCAAGCGCAACGCTGGTCGAGGCCACGTTCCACCCGAGCGACGCATACTGTCCCGACGTCACGGGCTGGACGCCGGTGGTGACCGACTGTCCGGCCTATTCAGTGAGCATAGACGGGCCTCCGGCCGCCGTCGCAGGGGGAAACGACGAAACGTTTAGTGCGAGCGTCTATCCGCCGTTACCCGGGGTATTCCAGTGGTCGCTCTCGAACCCTCAGGCCGGGAGTCTCTCCCCCAACGGCAGTCAGTGCACGTTCAGCCCGGGCGACTCGGGACAACAACAAACATCCAAGTCACTTTCTCACCTCCGTTCGGTTGCCCGAACGGTGCCTCCAGCGCTCTGACTGTCATCAAGCTGGAGATCCAAGCGGGGGGAAATGTTCTCAGCGAAGATAACTTCGACTCGGACAAGTGCTACATCAGCACCACGCCGGCAATGCCTCAGATTACCGCCCGTCTGCGTCCGGACAATCTACCTGGAGATGCTCAGTGGAGCCTTTTGGTGCAGTATCTTCGGCCCAACAGAAACGATACGGATGTGTTTCCGGCCGGTGGAGTGAAGACCGTGGCGGCGACCGCGACATGGAACATCACGTCAGAACTTGCCGGGGACATTCTCGGCGGGAAAGCCACGGTGCTCCTGAACTACTATCAAATTGGGCAGAAGAGCTTCGTCTTTTACATCCGAGGGCAAAACCCTTCAATAAGTACTGTTTGGAGTGATCCGGCCGTCTGGCTTGGTCCATGGTTCATGAAGGCCCTGATTCGACACGAGAGCAGCACATATTGCGGGAACGAGGCGCTCCAATTCAACAATGTTGGGACACTCGGGCCGGGCTGGGGCGACTACAAACATTGTCCGAACCGGAGTTCCGATGGGAAGGGATGGGGCCTTATGCAGTTGACCCCCCCAGATTCTCGTCGCCAGTTGTGGGACTGGAAGGAAAACTTATGGAAAGGCGCAGATTTGCTACAGCAGAAGAATAGTGAGTCCACCTCGGTCTGGAACACCTCCCTACAAAGCTGGTGGGAGTGGAGAGATCTTCATCCGGACTCGCCGCCTCCGGAACCAGACACTTACGGCAGCTGCAATTTCACGTTTGCTCAACCGCCCGTCGTTGGTGGATATTCGTTTGGCTATGCCGTTTGGATCAAGCTCTACAATGGGAGGGGAGGAGGTTACTATCTAATCTGGAACGACACTGCGCATGAATGGGAAAAGAACAAACTCAATAATCTTGGCTTCAATTACGTTGAACGCGTCATTAACCAATACTGCGACTGCCCTGGCTAGGAAGAGGAGAAATCATGAAGCAGATTCGCGCGTCACTTCATGCACGATGGATCGTCTGCATGATCGCTATTGCCGCTGGATTTTTGGCTAGTCTTCAGGAAATACAGGCACAGGCCAGATCGAACCTCTACATGGTGTCTGGCTATCCATCGGCTGATTCCGAGTCACCGATGGCCACGCGTCTCTATAGACTCTCGCAGGAGTCCAACACTCTGGATCATGTTATCGAACTTACTGAGACAGACACAGCCTTTATCCGCGCGTATCATGACTTGCGACTCCTTCTGATTGCCACCCCGCACTTCCGACTCAATCGACTGATTCTAGAGAGAATGGATGATCCGTGTCATCCGCGTTTCATAGACGTGAGCGGTTATGCGTTTCTCCCGCTCAAGACGTTTCTGCTTGATATCCCGGAGAAAGGGTTGTTTCTAGCTCTGAAGGGCTACGCGGCGGAGTCTCATGAGCAGATTCTCCACACCATCAGCCTTGATACCGGCTCAGAGCAGGTTTTGGACTCAAGTGATCTCAGGTTTGCCCGGTTGCCTGGTCTGTCAGGTCTGGGCCATGAGGACTCATATCAGATGGAGTTCCTGATCGAGCCGTCAGGCTTCCTGGAGATACCCTGGTGGGATAAAGGCGGCGAGCGCCTGATCGATTTGGGATGGCCCCCACTCCCAAATGCAAGTCGAGCATTGAGAGAGAAGAATGCGAGGTGGCCTATCCATGCAAAAAACAAGCAGGCCATGGGTAGTGCCACATGGTGGGTGGGGACCTCTCGGTTTGATTTGGTGATGGCTCGGGGGGAAAGCAGTGCAGGCAATGAGCTGACGTACCACCTTTTCGATAGATCCAAGGCTGAGTGGCGCCAGGTCATGGTTCCCGGGGAGGAGCCGGGCGGACTGACGCAGCTGAAGCCATTCGGCCCCTGGCTTGCCGGGGTTCCACTCGGAAAACGGATTCAGGGCTTTCCACCGGAGCTCTCCGCACGGGTTAGGTCTGAGAATCGACAAGACGACTATCGGTTCAGCGACCTGTTAAAGATCAATCCCAAAGCGGAGATCTTCATCTACGACACTGAGTCGGGAGAGAGCTTCACGATTCGGACGGGTGATATCGAAAGTGCGGTTTTGCTCATTGAGGATAACGTAGTCTACTACCGAGTCAAAGACCGATTGTATACGGCCGCCATACGGAAAGGCCACGTGGCTCAGCCTGAGCTGCTGGCTCAGGATCCGGCTTTGGCAAGCGTCTACTGGGCTTTTTGGGGGCCTCCCTGCGAGCCGGCCGAGGCTCAGGGGGAGAAGTGATCTCCATTGCATTTTTTCGCGAGGGTGTGATCGAAATGATGGAACGAACAATGAGACGAAAACGTTCAGGAAGAGCCTGCCCGGCCTTGACCGCGTCCTTGCTTTTCATCGCTACAGCCGGGTTCGGCGTGCTTTCGGGATTATCCGCCGAGTGTTTGGGGGCATCTTCGGCTACCCCGACTAATTTCACCCCCTCCGCTCCGGCAGGTCCAGGCCGAGTCGTTCTTCCCTTTGTCGTGGAGAGGGAGTTTCTTTCTTTCTTGAAGGATCCTGCAGGGAAGGTGATCAGGACCGACATTCGGGGCCGCGCTTCCGACGGCACCCAGTGTGTAGCAGCGGAACCGGCGACCGGCACCGGTGAGCCGGTGGTACGTCAAGTCGTCCTGCCTGATGGAAGGCTGTACGCCGTCAGTGATGCGCAGCAGATCCGGACCTCGGCGATTCTTACCGGAGACGACTTGCTCGCTCATCAGAAAATGGTCTTTGAGGAGAAGGGTGACTGCGGGCGTCGTGGTGAGGTCATGGTAGGCCAGGAGACTGTTGGGGCGTATTCCGTGCTGGTTTGGCAATGGGAGTACCTCGATGCGAATCAGTTGTTGGCCCGGCTCACCGCATATCGCTCTCCGAAGCTCGGCTGCCTCCCGCTCAGGCAAGTCTTCGAAGAGCTGGGCGAGGATGGTCAATTTGTTCGCCGCTGGGAAACCGTCGCTACGTCGATTCGCGAGGAGGAGCCTTCGGAAGCCGACCTCTATACGGGCGACGCGTACGCCGAAGTCACTCGGAGCGAATTCGCTAGGCAGGCGAGATGGCATGTGGAGCGCTTGCCCAATCTCGTCGAGTGCGGTGCGACATCGCTCGAAGATTCGGTCATGCGCAAGGCGTGGACGACGGGCAAGCCTGACTTCAATGCACGCTGGGACCTTGATATGACCAAATCCCACAGTGGCGGAGGCGAGCCGCTTCCCTTCGACGCCTTGTCGCTAATACTGGCGCACAATGAGCCGTACCTGGACGTCGTCCAAGAAGAGAGCATGGGAGAGGAAGATCACATCATTCGCCTCGCACTGACTACCGATGGACAGATCTATGCGCTGTCGGATTCCGGAAGCACGGCTTCGGCCCACTGGGACGGGGAATCGCTGGTTCTCGAATATGAAGTCGACTCACGCGACAACGAGATTCCGACACTAGTCGAACGACGCCTGACCCTCTCACAAGACGGCATAAGTATGCAGGGTGCATCCACCGTGACAAAAGGGGATCTCACGGTTTCCTTCGTCGAGGTTTGGAGGAAGCACCTCAATCCGGCGACCAGCCGCAAAACGCTCTTGGCGAACGGCCACTGACTCCGCCACAGTGAGGGAGTACGCAGCAGCTACTTGCTCGCTTGTGTGCTTCAACACGGCTTTTCAGACACGTTGTTCGCCCCGACCAACACCGAGACTTTGATGGAGAATGCCGTCATCTTCCGGCCCGATCCCTCCCTGGGGTCCCCCATGTGCACGCGGTCCGACGCCAAGAAGGGCGAGCTTGGTCTCCGACGTGAGTGGCAAGGAAGCGGACCGACCGCCAACCCGGCGGGTTTGTGATCTAGCGTCTCTTCCTGAGGTAGTGTCTGTCCACGCGTTCATGTTCTTTGGATAAGTGTTTGGCCAGGGCGCAGTCGTGTCCCGGATAGTGGGTTAACGCCTGGTCGAGGAGGACCTCGCGAGGTTCCATTTCTGTAAGCGTCCGGTGAACCCATCTTCCTCTCGATAGTCCCCCCGGCAGATACTGCGCGACATCGGCACGGGGCGTGGTGTCTGTGCCGACGTGTGCGGACTGGAACGGAGGTAACCGATGGCTGGAGGGAAGCGGGATGTGGAGAAGGAAAGATATTGGCGCAAGACGATCCGGGAGGCGGCACGCAGCGGTCTGCCGATCCGGGAGTTTTGCCGGCGGCACGAGCTGAGGGAAAGCCAGTTCCACTGGTGGCAGCGTCGACTGAGAGCGAGCGGCCGGACGAGTGCCAAGAGCAAGCCCACGGAGGAGTGCTCGGCGAGCTTCGCGCTGGTCAGTGAAGAAGGGGGCGGTCTGGAGGCCGGGTTGGAGCTGATCCTGGCCGACGGCCGGCGACTGCGCATCGGCCGGGGCGTCGATGAGGAGACGCTGAGGACGGTCCTGGCGGCGGTGGAGACCGGCGGTTGCTGAGCTTCCCGGCGGCCATCAAGGTCTATCTGTGCACGGTGGCCTGCGACATGCGGCGGTCCTTCGACGGACTGTCGATGATGGCCGAACACGTGATTCGCTGCAATCCCTTCTCGGGTCACCTGCTGGTGTTCACTTTGACTTCCTCCACTTCCTTACGCGAACAGATCGAACAGGTCCAAAAGGAGCTGGCCGCCCTGGGGCCGATCCACCCGGGCAGCCTCTCGGAACAGTACAACGTGTGCGGGACGCCGGGCTGCCGCTGCAAGGATCCCGAGGATCCGCAAAAGCACGGACCCTACTACCAGCTGAGCTTCACCTGGCGGGGCAAGAGCAGCTCGCGCTTCGTCAAACAGGATCGGTTGGAGGCGACCCGACGCAAGGTGGCCAACTACAAGGAGCTGCGGGAACTGGTCAACCGATGGGTGGATCTGGCCGTGGAGCTGGAGCGGACCGAACGCGAGGAAGCCAAGCGAAGCCATGAAGATTGATCCGGATCACCTCCCGGGCGATAAGGCGGCGCTGCGGCAGATCATTTTGGGACTGGTTGACGATCTCGAGACCAGTCAGCGTCGACTGCGCCAGGCCCAACACCTGCTCGAGCAGCTGCTGCGCCGGCGCTACGGCGCACGGCGGGAGCGGGTCGACGAGAACCAGCTGTTTCTGTTTGCGGCCGGGATCGTCGAAAGCGGGAAGGCGGCGACACCTCCGCAGAGAGAAGAGACTCCCTCATCTCAGCCGAAGAAACGAGGCCACGGCCGCAAGCCGCTTCCGGCCTCGCTCGAGCGGCGCCGAGTGGTCTATGACCTCGGGGAGGACGAACGACACTGCCCCGAATGCCGCGGCGAGTTGCAGCCCATCGGCGAGGAGACGAGCGATCGGTTGGAGTATGTCCCGGCCTCCTTTCATGTGATCGAGGAGGTCTGTCGGAAGTACGCCTGTCGGAAGAGTTGCACGGTGGTGACGGCCGACAAGCCCCGATCGCCGATCGACAAGGGACGGCCGGGGCCGGGCCTGTTGGCTCAGGTGGCGGTCTCGAAGTACGCCGACCATCTGCCGCTGTACCGGCAGGAAGGCATCTACCGGCGTCAGGGCGTGGAGCTGTCGCGCCAGACTCTGTGCGGCTGGATGCGCCAATGTGCCGAGCTCGTCCATCCTCTGTATGCACGGATGCGCGACGAGGTCCTGAACTCCAAGGTGATCGGGACCGACGACACGCCGGTCAACGTGCTGGACCGAAGCCGATCGCGCACCCGGGTGGGCCGGATCTGGACCTATGTGGGCGACGAGCGGCACCCCTACACGGTTTACGACTACACGCCGAATCGCAGCCGGGCCGGACCGGAAGCTTTCCTCGACGACTTCACCGGATATCTGCAGGCGGACGCCTACGCCGGTTACGATCACTTGTACCAGGATCCGAAGCGTCAGGTCGTGGAGGTGGCCTGCTGGGCGCACGCCCGGCGCTGGTTCTTCGAGGCGCAGTCGTCGGACGTGATGCGCTCGACCATCATGCTGGCCTATATCCGGCTGCTCTACGACATCGAACGGGAGGCCCGCAAGGCCAAGCTGACGGCACAGCAACGGTATCGGTTGCGCCGACAACGCAGCCGGCTGATTCTCGACGACATTCGAGCTTACCTGGAAAAGGAGCGGCAACACGTGTTGCCGAAGTCTCCCATCGGGGTCGCCGTCGGCTATGCGCTCTCGAACTGGCAGGCGCTGGTCCGCTACCTGGAGGACGGGGATCTCGAGATCGACAACAACCCGGCCGAGCGCAGTCTGCGCGGGATCGCCATCGGCCGCAAGAACTGGATGTTCTACGGCAGCGACAACGGCGGTCGGACCGGGGCGGTCTTGACCAGTCTCATCACCACGTGCCGGAGACTCGGCATCGAACCCTTCGACTATCTGCGCGACATCTTCGAGCGCATCGGCGAACATCCCCGCACTCGGCTCGAGGAACTCCTGCCCGATCGATGGCGGGCTGCCCGGGCCACTCTCCCCTCCTGAGCTTGCCCCAGCCGTTCCACACGTCAGCACCCCAAATCAAGATGGGTTCACCGGACGATTGCCCGCCGTTGATCGACTTCATCCGACCGGCCTGGTCGTACTCGTACGTCGTCGTGCCCGTTCCCGTCAGATTGCCCGCCGAGTCGTGAGTGTAGGGCTGGGTGGGCGCGATGGTGCAGGCATTGGTGCCGAAACGGGCGGCCGTAATCCAGTTGGTGGAGGGGCTCGTCGCGAGCCACGAGCTGTATTGGCTGAAGGTCGAGGTCCCGCATTGCTTGACGCGGTTGCCGTAAGCAAACCCGTCGCCGTTGACGTCGTAATAGTACGTCAGCGTCGATCCGCCCATTGCCGCCGTCCAGATCCGATTCAGCCAGTCGTAGGTGTAGTCCATGTCCTCGGTGCGATCCTGGAAGTTCTGGATGGTGAACACGTCGCCGTTGTTGCCGCCATTGACGGGGTGCGTGTAGATGTAATTGTAATTCGCGCGAAACTGGGTCCCGTATTTGAGGTACCGCTGCACGGGCTGGAGGCGAATGTTGTAGGTGGTCGTTTCGATCGTCCCGTTGGTGGTCCCGTCGTTGGTCAGCGCTTCCGTGCCATAGGGACTCGTTGTGGCATAGGTGAACGCGTAGTTGTCCACCAGGCGCTGATAGGCGGTGCCTCCCGCGCCTCCACCGTTGTTGCTCCACTTTGCCGTCTGCTGGCGGCCGGCCGAGTCGTAGGTCCAGTAGATGCCGAGCGGCTGAGAATTGTAGTCGTAAATGCCCGGCCACTTCGATTCCGTCATGGCGCCCGCCAGGTTACAGACGAAATCTCCCCGCTGGGTGAAGCTGGTGGTCTGCCAGTCCAGTCTGGTGACCCGTCCCAGGATGTCATAGTAATACGTCTTCGTCCCCGAAGCGCTATCCGTCATCCCGGTCCGGCGGCCCTTGCCGTTGCTCACCGACGCCGAGTCATAGGAGTAGGTCACGGCCGGGGTCCCCGACGGCGTGTAGGTGACGCCGGTGGTGCGATCCAAGGCGTCGCAGTTCACGCGTGGGTGCACGCTCGGCTAGACGACTCACCTATTGGCTAGTTCCGAATGCAACCTTAGGGCGTTGTATCCTCATGGATGTATTTCTTGACGAAGCCGACAATTCCCTCGCCTGCGAGAATCGTTCCGCAGTCTGCGTCGAGGTCTGCGTAGTCCACTCCTTCCTGGGCAATCTCCGACGCTTCTGAAATCTGAGCCGCCGTCGCGGGCTCCAAGAACAGCAAGAGAACGTTGCCCTGCTGAAAGAGGACTCGCGAGAGCCCCGGATCCAGAGCGGCGGTCAGGGAACCGCGAAGCAGAAGGTGTGCGACGAGGATTTGCCTGGCAGGGACATCCCCTTTTAGGATGTCCTGAACATCATAGACCACGTTCTCAGTGCAGATGGCAACTCCGCTCCAACAGTTCCAAGGCCGCGGTCTAATCTTCACAACCTGGGCGGTCACGATGACCTCGGACTCGCGAACGAGCTTCCGAAGGCGCTCTGGAGTGCATCGCGGCGATACTCGGGGGTTGGCGGTTTCTATATGCCGAGCATCTTGCTCGATTAACGTTAGTTCTTCTGAGGCTCTACAGGGTTCAGCCCAAAGTTCCCAACTCTTCGGCCTCGCAGAGACGAGGTATTGGTGTAGCTGAGTGAATCCGCCGCAGAGACTTTCCGACGGTACCCTCAGTGAGACCGTGGATTGGTCGCTCTTGACGCCCTGACTGGGCTGAACGATTCTGAACACAGCCCTCCTGCCGTCGGATGAATCCAGCTCTTCGAGTGTCCCGACGGACACGCGGTCCTCAGCGGTGTATTCGCGCTCAATGCTCCCGCTCTGCTGCGCTCTGACACATACCATCACGCAGCAGCACGCACAAACACCTAGGATTAATAGTCTCGTCACAGGATTGTCCCTCCAGCGTCCCTTCAGTCCGCCACGGTCTATGGCCCCAGAGAGTAGGCAAAGGAGTATACTGACAACCCCAGCACATACTCGCATATCGTTCGCTGCAGTACCTTTTTTCTTGCAGCGAACGTAACGTTCCTTCGCCTCATTTCGCAAATTACGGAGATGCGCTGGTTTACAGGTCATCACGGTCTCTTCTCCACATCGACGACGTAGCCTGACGGAGACGCTGTTGTCTGATTTAGGAGCGAGGTCAAAGGAATTGGGGTAGTGTACCTGATAGTGAAATCCTCGACTGCCCCTGAACCAACGACAGTGTAGTCTCTGTGTACTCCGATGGCGAGTATCCCGTTTTGTACTGTTATAGATGTGTAGGCCCCAGCAATCAGACCTCCGAAGAACTGATTTGTTTTCGTGTGGGCGTCCATGAAGGACTGGCCTTTGGATTCGTAGTACCCTTCAAGTACTTCGTGTGCCACCAACTGGGCCGAGGATAATCCGCCTTCATTCTTGGCCTGATCCAGCAAGACCGCTTGATCGAAGGCGATCGTGTGTGTACCAGGATTGGTTGCGTCGGAGGCCCCCAGGAACACTCGAGTGTCCTGACCCACCGCGTTGATCGTGACTTGGTGTTTCTGATCCGTTATCGCTTTCATCAACTCCTTCTCGGCTGCGGATAATGTCTTCTTGTCGACGGACCCACTCATGACGATCTTTCCGTCTTTGCCGAAGTTGATCGGGAACGTGACGCTCTTCTGAAGTGTCCTTAACAGATCGTTACAGCGATCTCCACTGCACACAATGAACAAACCGGCTGGATCAGTGAATTTCAGAGGGTTGTTCCTCGCATAACTATACAGATCTAGCTGTTGGGGATCCGCAAGCCTTTGAAATTCCAGGTACAGTGGATCAGCCGACACAAAACGACCAAGGTTCCAACCGTAATACCTCGCGCCGAAGTAGTCGAGACTGGACTCCGCATCCCGTTCCTTGCCGGTGAACCGGCGCTTGTCGCCCGCGGCGCAGGGGAGCGCCTCTTCTCCGAAGGGATGAAAGAGCATGTTGCAGTGAATCGAACCGTTCGACGTGGTCAGCAGGCGCGGGCTTCCCAGGTGGTCGAGGTGACGAAACAGCAGGAGGTTCGTCGTGTTGTTCGTCGCCAGGTGCCGGCCGTTGAACTGGAAGTTGAACGTCTCGTAGCCGATGCCGGGGACGTACTCCCAGACAGGCGCTCCCAGCGTATCGTAGAAGAAGTAGCGGGTCTCGCCGCCGGCCACCTTCTTCGCCCGCCGTCCGTCGCCGTCATAGGTGTAGGTTCCCGCCGAGCCGCTGTTGACCGTCTTGATCCGGCTTTCACCGTCGTATTGGAACGTCTTGCCGGGTATTCCCTGTTGGTTTCCGGCCGCGTCGTAGCTGTTGTAACCCGAAGTCGTAATTCGGTTGGTCGTCCCGCTGATCGCCAGATTCATCGTCGGCGCCCCGCCCGACCCGACCTGTCCGGTCCGGTTGCCGTAGCGGTCGTAGGTGAAGTCCATGGTACCGAACCCGTTGCTCGCATAGTAATCGAGACGGTTGAGGCCGTCATACGTGAAGGTCTGGCTCCGATCAGCATTCACGTTGTCCGTGATCGCGAAGATGTTGCCGTTGTTCTTGTTGTCTCCCGTCCCCTTGAACGAATAGTCCAGGTTCAGGACGGGCGAGGGATTCGTCACGAGGCGGTTGACCGGCTGCAGGCGCAGGTCGTAGGTGATCATCTCGATCGTGTTGTTGCCGAAATCGAGGACCTCCTGCGCGTAGTTGGTCGCGCTCGTGTTCGTGTAGTTGAACGTGTAATTGTCGACGAGCGCTTGATAGGCGCTTCCGCCGTTGCTCCAGTAGCTCTGCTTTTGTCGACCCTGGGTGTCGTAGGCGTAGTAGATCGTCAGCGGTGTGGAACCGTCCAGGATCCCGGGCCAGCGAGATTCCAAGACGCCACCCGTCAGATTGTAGACAAACTCGCCGGTCAGCGGCAACGGCCCGCCGGTCATCGTTCGAATGATCTTCGAGGTCCGCCCCATCACGTCGTAATGGAACGTCGAACTGCCCGCGCCGTCGGACATCCCGGTTCGTCTCCCCTTGCCGTTCGTCACCGAGACCGAGTCATAAGTGTACGTGACCGTGGGTGTCCCGTCCGAGTAGGTCGTGGTCGTGTTCCGGTCCAGGGAGTCATAGGCGTACGTGGCGGTCACGTTGCGAGCATCCGCTCGAGTCGAGAGATTGGAGTTATTGTCATACGTGTAGGTCGTCGTGCCGGATTCCGGGTTGGCGGCCGTGCGCAGCCGGCTCAGGCTGTCGTACGTAAACGTGCGGGTCTGCGAGCCCTGGCTCACCTGGGTCAGGTTGTCCAGCACGTCGTAGCCGTAGGTCGTCGAGTAGAGCCCTCCCTCGTTCACCTGAGTCAAGCGGCCGAGAGCGTCGACCGTGTTGATCCGGTAGATTCCCAAGGGATCCGTGACGGTCGTCGTGTCGCCCGAGTACTGGTTCGTGTAGAGCTGGCCGTCCTGCATCTGGGTCTGACTGACCCGGTCCAGATTGTCGTAGGTGTAGGTGATCCAGCCGTTGAAGTTGCCGCTACTCGTCGGATCGGTCGTGCGGGTCACCGGGTTGCTGGTCCTCGAGACTCGCCCCTTCCCGTCGTATTCCGTACGCACCCAGTCCTTGGAGGTGCCGTTGCTGGTCCCGACCATGCTCACCCGGCCCAGACCGTCGAAGATCGTCTTCACCTGACGGTTGAGCGACGAGGTGATCTTCGTCGTTTCCAGGACCGAGACCGGCGGAACGTCGGTGTAGGCGTCGGTCGTTCGGCCCCCGTCGGGAAAGTCGATCTGGGTGACTCGGCCGAGGAGGTCGTAGGTGTAGACCGAGCCGATACTGCTTGCCAGGATCTGGTTCTCGTCGAGACCGCTGCGCTTCAAACCGGTGCAGGGATAATAGCTGTAGCGTGTTCGATATCCGAGGGGATTCGTGATCTCCTTGACGAAGGCTTGACTGTTGGCCGAAGGCAGGCAGCCGCTGCCGTACCAGTTGTCGGTGTAGTTGTAGGTGGTCGTGTAGTTGCGGGGATTCTTCGACGTTAGCACGTTGCCGAGATCATTGAAGGTGAAGATAGTCTTGAGCGCCGTCCAGCTTGCGTAGTCGTCGCTCTTGTAGCGCCAGATCTCGCTCAGGTTTCCTCGGTAGTTGAAGGTCGAAGGGTAATTCGTGTAGTCGTGATTGGGGACGCCCGTTGTTGCGGAGGGCGTGGCCTGATCGTATTTGTAGGCGGTCCAGCTGCGCTTGCTGCCGGCCGAGGTTTGGACTTGCTCGTCCGCGACCTTATTGACGATGTTGACGACCCTGGTGCCGCTCTTCTTGTAGTTGGCGTTCGACTGGTGCAGGTAGGTCGCGACCGTCTTCCGCACCAGCGATCCGGGTGCCCCGGTTCCATAGCCGTATTCGCGGCTCTGCAGGATGTTGCCGCGGCTGGTCGTGAAGTTCACGACCTGCGAGTAACCGCTCATGTTGTGATAGGGGTGGAACGTATAGGTAAAGGTCTCATAGTCGGTTTCCCGCTTCGAGACCTTGTTGGCCGTGCTGGGATCCAGCGTCGTCGTGATCTGGGTCGGCCGGAGGGCGACTTCCTGTGAGGTCACCGGGCACGCAGGCCAAATCGTGTCGTCGTAAAAGGGGTCAGTGTCGTAGGCATAGCTGGTGGCCCAAGTCCGCAGCGCCGCCCCCGTCGCGGTGCCTTGGTAAGCCGCGGTCACATTGCCCCAGTTGCCGTACTGAGTCTGTCGGTTGTCCGGATCAGTCATCAAGGTGCTGTATCGTTGGCTGCGGTCGAACGTCCAGGTCTTGCTCTGTCCATTCTCGGTCACCGTCCGCGTCAGGACGCGCCGGGCCGGGAAGGGAGAGTTCCCCTGGACCGCATTCCCCCACGTGTAGGTAATGGAGCCGCCGGTGGGCAGGTCGATGCGTGTGAGCGATCCGTAGCCGGACTCGTACTGGAAGCTGTAGGAGCGCCCGTTGGGCAGCTGAATCGAGGTAATCACGGTCGCCCCGCCGCCGTATTCGGTCACCCGCGACGGAGGTACGCAGTTACCCAAGGCATTGAAATTCGTCGACCCGGTTACCGTTCCGAAATTGACCGTATAGGTGCGTAGAACCCCACCGGAGTCCCTGACCTTGTAGAAGCGCTGGTTGGTGCCGTTCTCGATGGTGACGATGGTGCGGCCCAGCCTGTCGGTGAGATCGGTCATCTCGTTGCCGTTGGAATCCCGGTAGTAACGGGTCCCGGATTCTCCGGCATAAAGGGGTTTCACGCGAGTGCCATCGGCCAAGTAGATCTCGGGAGCATAGTAGGCGCCGTCCGGCAACACGGCCCACATTCCTTGCCCGTTCAAATCAGGACCTTCCCAATCCTGGGCCTGGCAGGTCCCTCCCGAGGAGCTCTGGACGGCCAACGGATGCTTGCCCCCGCCCGGATCGGTATAGATGAAGTTGGTCATGTAGGTCGTCGATCCTCCGTACGAGCACTGAACGATCTGGCTTCCGCGCGTGAAGCTGGCCCGGGTCTCTTGCCAGCCCAAAGCTTTCTGGCCCGACAAACCGTTCTCGACGTAGTCCCGGAGTTCCGGCTTCCACTCCTGGACGGGATTGCCGTGAACGTCGATACGGTTGGCTACCGTCCAGAAAAGCGCGTTGTAGCGCAGCCCGTAATTGTAGTCCATGCCGCGGCCCGGGACCGAGGCAATGGGAATCGAGACGATCAGGTTTCCCGCCGAGACATCGACTCTTTCGATATTAGTACCAATCGTGGACGAAGGCCGAGTATCCCCCGTTTGGTTCAGACTTGTCACGCGGGTCGGGATCTCTTCCTGGGACAAGGCCACACCGGTTCCCCACACCAAGAGCACCGCACCACTCAGGATTCTCTTTATGGTCTGCATCGCATGTTCTCCTCGTCAGAAGCTGAACAGACTGTCCCGAAGCCCGCTGTCCAGGCGCACCATTTCGACTGCCGTCCGGCTGTCGAACTGACCCGAGATGAAGCGCCGGATCTCGAAGGGCACGAGAAGGTCGCCAACCACGCGGTAGTCGCCGAAGTAGTAGTCGACGGCCGAGCGGTTCTCGACGATCTCGGGCGAGAAGATGTAGCTGCGGATCTGTGCGACGAGCAGCGACTGGGTGTCGATGAAGACGTGGAACTCCGACATCAACTCCTCGATCTCGGCCGGGCGGCCGTCGGCGGGCGTCGCCCAGAGACGAACGTGGTAGACCTCGCCGTATTCGCTCTTCTCGACGCCGAGGTAGGCAACATTCACTCCGGCGTCCTCGAAATCGGCCATCCTCGAGACCACGGGCAGGTAGTCGGCCGAGGCGTAGGCGGTCACCCACAAGGGCAGATCTCCGGCCTTGCCGTTCAGATAGCGGCGGCCCGCACCGCTATTGAAGACGGCCACCGACTCCTGGCCCGAGCGTTTCAGTTCGTTGCGCAGTTCATGGCGCCCCTTCCCCTGAACCTTCAGGTCGGCCAGATCCCCGGTCGAGAGCATCGTTTTAGCCGTGAGCTCAAAGTCCCCGGGCAACCGATTCGTCCCGTTCGTCATCGCTGCAAGGCTCGCTTTGACGATCTCGACAGCCTCCGAATCACGTCGAACATCGGTCGTCCCCGCCATCGCCAAAGACGCCGAGAGAACCAGAAACGCCGGACACAGGAATGAAATCCGCATAAGACCTCCTCGTGGCGCGCACCCGTCCATTTCTCCGTTGATCTCCGGGTTGCGTAGGACTATTCTGAAACGCGTTCGGGGCTTCGCGCATCGGAGGAAGCTCCCATTTTTGGAACTTTCTTATGGCACTTTTGTGCCATTCGTTCTCCGTCGCTATTCGGAGAAGCTGAGCGTCTGTCGATGGAGCAGTCCGGGATAGAATCGCTGGAGACGGCTCGAGCCGATCCGTCCGAGTCGGAAGCGGGGGCCGAAGCCTCGGCGATGCCCCGCGTGATGGGGGTGGCGCGAACGGTCCTGGTTTCGGCCATGCTGGCCATCGTCTTCGTCGATCCCTCGCGCCCGGTCCACTATGCCGGGTGGACCTACCTCGTCCTGGCGGCCTACATTCTTTACAGTCTGCTGGTGCTGGCGACCGAGCGGCTGGGCTTGCCGTTCCAGCCGACGCTCGATCGCCTCGCGCACTGGCTCGACGTCGCCTGGTTCACGCTCTTGATCGCTCTGAGCAACGGCGCCGACAGCATCTTCTTCTCCGGCCTCTATTTCGCCATGCTCACGGCTTCGCTGCGATGGGGATTCCGCTCCGGCATCCTGACGACCGTGGTCTCGGCCGCGGCCTTCACCGCGATCGGCCTGCGCGGCGAGATCGGGGATCCGGCCTTCGAGATGAACCGCTTCCTGCTCCGGCCCGTCTGGCTTCTGGTCCTGGGATTCCTGATGGCCTACTGGGGAGGCGCCGAAAGCGATCTGCGCCGGCGGCTCGCCGTCCTGCGCCGGGTGGCGTCCCTGAATCCGCGCCTGGGCCTCGAGGCCAACCTGGGGGCGCTCATGATTCGGCTGCGGGATTTCTTCCGTGCGGAGACAGCGATGGTGCTTCGGGCCGACGATGGCCGTGACGAGGGAACGCTCTACCGTCTCGGGCGGGACGATCGCGCGCCGGACAGGGAGGCGTTGAAGCTCGAGACGGCACGGGCTCTTCCGCAGGTGCGAGGCTGGAGGCCGGTTCTGTTTCAAGGGGGCAGCGGGAGTTCGTCAGCACGCGAATCGCCGCAATCCCACCCGGGACGGGGAGAAGAGACGCAGATTCTCAGCGAAGCAGGCCCTTCCGTGCTGGAGATTCCGGCCGGGCGCTCGTGGATGAGTGCGCCGCTGACGCGCGGGCGTCTCGAGATGCAGGTCTATGTAGTCGAGGGATCGGAACGATTTCTGCGTTCCCATCTCGACTTCTTCGCCGAAGTCTTGTTGCAGGCGAGGCGGCACTTCGAAAACATCCTGCTGGCCGATCAGGTCGTGGCGCAGGCCGCCCGAGAGGAGCGGCGCCGGATCGCGCGGGACCTCCACGATGGTGTCATCCAGCCCTATCTGGCGCTGCAGATGGGCCTGAAGGCGGCCCGCGGCCGACTCGACAGCGAGAAGGGCGAGGTCGGGAGCGACCTGGATCAGCTCCTCGAGATGGTCGGGGACGGGATCACCCAACTGCGGGGCTACGTAGGAGGTCTCCGGGAGCAGGCGACCGGCGGCGCCGAGCTCGTCACGGCGATCCGCCGCTTCAGCGAACAGCTGCAGCATGTGGCGGGGATCGAAGTGGACCTGCAGCGTATGCAGAGCGACTTGAGTTTGAGGCCCGAGACGGCCTCGGAGCTCTTTCTGATTGCAGTCGAAGCTCTGAGCAACGTCCGCCGCCACACCCCGGCATCGCGGGCCTGGATTTCACTGGTCTCGGAGGGCGCGCGGGTGCGTCTGACGGTGGAGAATGAACACGTCCGAACGCCGGACCCCTTCGAACCCGCCTCGATCATCGAGCGGGCGCAGGCGATTGGAGGACGGGCCCGCGTCGTGCTGGGCGAGCGCACCGCGCTGATCGTGGAAGTGCCGGTCTGACCGGGGAGAGCCGATTCGGATCTTCCATGGCGAGCCGGTTGGGTCGTGGCTGCAGAATCAGGACCAAGCGGCAGCAAGAAGACCAAAGATTGGAAAAGACTCGATGAGAGAAACCGGCCGACTCATCCGCATCCTCATCGTCGACGACCATGCCATCATGCGGACGGGGCTCAAGATGCTCGCCTCGAGTCGTTCCGGGCACCAGGTCGTCGGCGAGGCGGCCACCGGTCGGGAGGCGCTGGCTGAGGCACGCAACACCCAGCCGGACATCGTTCTCCTGGACCTCGATCTGGGGGACGAGAGCGGGTTGCCTTTGATCGGGGAGCTTCTCAAGGCGGCGCCGGAGGCGCGAATCCTCGTACTCACAGGCCTCAGAGACCGCGATGCTCTGGCCGAAGCGGCGCGGCGGGGAGCGGCCGGCGTCGTGCGGAAGGAACGGGCCGCCGAGGTCCTCCTCGACGCCATCGACGCAGTCGCCGCGGGGGAGGCCCGGGCAGAGTCGCCTGCACGATCAACGCCTTCACCGGAAAGGCTCTCCGAGCGCCGCAGGGAAACAGACGAAGCCCGCCGCCGGATCGCCACGCTGACCAGGCGAGAACGCGAAGTTGTCGATCTCGTGGTGCGGGGCAAGTCGAACCCCCAGATTGCCGTTCTTCTCTGCATCAGCGAAACGACGGTCCGACACCATCTGACGACGATCTACGAGAAGCTCGAGGTCGCCGGCCGCGTTCCGCTCGTCCTCTTCGCCCAGCAGCATCTCGTGGGAGACACCTCCCCGGGCGCAGGAGCCGAAGGAAAGTCAAGTCGCCAGTAAGTTGTTGAAAACAAATGCCCGGGACGGGAATCGAACCCGTACCGGGGTTACCCCCCCACAGGATTTTAAGTCCTCGGCACGACACGCCGAATCGCTGGGAATCGTTAGGAATCGCAGTCGCTTATCGGGTTTTCCGCCGGCTGAAATTGCCGAATCGTTGGGAATCGTTGGGATTTGTACCGGGAGACAAATGGGAGACAGCGTCCTCCTCTCGCCTCGAGCCTGACCGTCCCCTGAATTGCCTCAGGCGCCCGCAATATTCACCCTGCAGAAGCTGCCTGAACCCGGGCGAACAAGAGATCCGAATTCTCTCGACCTGTTCGGAGATGACCTCTTCATCTCCGATCACGAGAACGTCCGATCGAGTTTGGCCGTTGGAAAGACGGGCTCATACAGCCACGTCGACATAGCGGAACTCGGCATGAGGTTCGGGAATTGGAAAACCCTCCTCTTTGAGTCCCTCCAGGTGAAACTCGATGGCTTCCCTCATTCTCCGCTCAACTTCTTCACGCGTCTTGCCCGAAGCGATGCAACCGTCGAGATCGGGAGAATAGGCCGAGAAACCGGTCTTCGTTTGCTCTATAACGATCAAATATCTCTTCATTTCTTGAGCCGTGCCTGCCTCAGGACGCTGTTCACGGTACCGGGGGCCAAGTCATCTCCCATCTTACCCGAAATCGTGACCAGTCCGGGCTTTTCCGCATGTTTGAACTGACGATGGCTGCCTCGGGTCCGAACCAGCCTCCATCCGTCATCATTAACCAACTTGACCAGGTCGCGGACCTTCACTGAACAAGAATAACTCCGAGTCAACGGACGAAACTAAGCAAATCGGATTGACGGCTGGGCTCCATGCAGCCGACGCAAGACGCCCCGCACGCATCTTGAATGAGGTGGAACACCCTGGGACCCATGGGACCGATGCGACGGATGGGACAGCTGCCTGGAATGGGCCGGCGCGAGTCGGGATGGGACGGCCTGGGACTTCTGGGACCGACAGGACTCATGGGACCCCAGTCGGGGCTTCCGACGGATGATGGAGCACCCGACGCCAGGAGGGTTGACACCATCGCTCCGCTGCAGCAATTGTGATGGGAGCCCGGCAAGTTCGACGGACGTCTTGCAGGGCCTCGAGGAACGGCGAGGCAGGCCCTCCTCATTCGAACCAGCCCGCGACGATTCCCAGCCTGCAATCTGCCATCGGCAAGAGAAACCGAGTTGCGGCGTACCGAACCATTATCCGACAATCGTCATCCAGTGTTTACGGGGAGTCTCGAATCACTTAGGATCAAGGGGAGAAAGGAACAGGTGAAGAGAGCCGGGATCTTTGTGACGCTCCTCTTTCTGAATGTCTTGTGGGCTCCGTCTCAAACCTCTTCTCAGTGCTGAAACCTGAGAACCGGGTCTATGTTCGCCAGGCCGCCCGGAAATATGTCTCGGACGCCGCGGCCGACTCCTGGCTCGGCGTCTTCAAGCAGGATCGAAACCTTCAGACGCTGCAGTTCTTTAGTCGGGATCGGGACGCGCTGAAGGCGGCAATCGAGCGGGGCACGGGAGCATCTACACGATCGGCGTCCAGATGGACGTTCCGGATGCCGACGTTCAGTTCCGCAAAGGCTACTACGCGGCCGACACGCTCTTCGACGAGGAGCCGGCACTGGCGATGCTCGAAAAAGGCACGGCCGCCGACTCCATCCCCGTCGCGGCCACGGCCCTGAGCTTCCCAAACCCGAAAGAGCCGGGTCTCGTCTCGATCCTGGCGACCCTCCCTCCGGGAGTCCTGCAGTACAAAGAAGACGGCGATATGGAGATCTCCGATTTCGCCTTCGTGGCCCTGGTCCGCGACGAAGACGGCAATCTGGTGAGAAAGGTGAGCCGGCAGTATCGGCTCAGTCACGCCAAGGATGCATCGACTCCGGGCGACAGCATTCTGTTCTATCGCGAAGTCCGCCTGGATCCGGGACGCTACACGGTGGCGGTCGCCGGTTTCGATGCGATCGCCGGGGCCGGCGGGATCAGCCGATCCGAGATCGGGCTGCCCGAACCCAACCCGAAACTGCCCGAGATCAGCAGCCTGGTCCTGGTCGACCGGGCGGAGCAGATTACCGGCGACCGCTCGGTGCCGCTGAGAGTGGGCGATGTCCTGCTCTATCCCATGATGACCGACCGGATCCGTAAGTCGGAACACCCGCAGCTGGATTTCTTCTTCTCCCTCTATCCGACCCAGGATGTGCCGAAGGAGGCGGTCGTCGAGGTGCGGCACTACAGCACGACACTGGTTCGATCACGGGTCGACCTGTCGGCGCCGGACAGTGACGGATGTATCACCTACCAGGGGACACTCCCCCTGTCAAATCACCACGATGTCGAAGGTCGGCTGTGATTGCGTCAAGATCCAGGCGTCCCCCGACCTGGACAGCTCTCCCGTGCCCGTGACCGCATAGGGCTTCTCGACTGTGACCTCGACCCTGGAGGTGGTCCCGCCCGACTTCTCGTATATCGGATACCAGCCCGCGTACAACGCCAACTCCACCCAGTCCCGGGTGAGGACGTTGGTGCGGTAGACATCCGGCTCGATCGTCCCTGCGTAGGTCAGGCGCAACACAGTCGATTTCCCTGCTTCGACCGGTCTTGCCAGTTCGACGATCAGCGGCGACGACGTGGGCGCATAGCGGTTTGGGCTGGGCCGGCTATGATCGAACGTGAAACTCTTGACGCCGGCCTCGCAACTGACTGACGCTACCTGAAGGCCTCGATTGAGCAGGAGGCTCACCTTGTCGAGTCCTCCTTCCGGGGCGACGCAGGTCATGGCGACCTCGGCGCGAAGCTCTCCACGTTCGGGGAAAAGCTGAGCGGCAATGCTGTAATGAGTGGATGGGGCGGCCGCAGCAAGGCCGACAGAGAACAGCAGGATGGCTGAGAGTATCGCCAGAAGCCTGGCAGTGGCTGAGACGCTTTTCATCTGGAACCTCCCCGTGGTGTTCGCCTTGGCATCAGTGTGACGGCGAGCTTCACCGCACGATTCACATCTGCACCCCTATTGGAGAGGAGGGATTTCCGGGGCGCCCGGCTCGAGCAGGCGCACGTCGAAGAGCCCACCGGCAAGCCGCCGTTTCGCCTTGAACCGGACGGTGAGTCGACCGTTACCGGCGGCTTCGAGGATTTCGGAAGGAATCGGATAGCGTTTCTCGATGAAGCCGCCGGGCTGTTCGCCGGTCAGTTCCTGTGTGGCAATCACCGTATCGTTCACCGAAATGTCGAATTCCCGGCCGCGATCGTTGCCGGAATAGGTGACCGAGAGCAGGACTTCCCGGGCACCTTTCGGGTCGAGGGTGTATTGGATCAGGGTGCCATGGCGCCAGCGCCGACCGTTGAACATGCCCGACTCCATCTCCTCGCCCGTGAGATCGTGCTCGACCTCGGGCTGCTGTTCACCGACGGCAATCCAGTCGATGGTTGCGGCCTCGAGGGCCTCACGGGCACGCTCCGCGGCGGCGAGACTTTCTTTCCTCGCCGCAATCGCTTCGGCATCGGTGAGTTCCCAGTACATCTGATAGCGCTGTTCGTGGAGTCGGAAAAACGGAACCAGCGGCAAACCGTCAAACACGGCCGGCTCGATCACGTCCTTGATGCGAAAGTGCAGAGGTCCGGCCAAACGATCGACCACCACGTGGCCCAGCAGTTCCGTCTCGGTCGTGAGCAGGGCCGGCACCTTGGCGAGCGGAATCATCGGTCCCTGAGCCACGTGCGACATGCGGCCCTCGTCGGCGAACAGACCGTCCAGGTGTTCGGTGCCGGCGGGGTTGGCCAGCACGATCGGGCCGTACAGAATGGCCACCCAGTCGGACCCGTCGGGCAGGCGCTCCAGGTGCGTGTGCATGGGAAGCGCCACGTCCACCGTGTCGCCGTTCTTCCATTCCCGCCGAAGGGCGGCATAGGAGGATGGCGTCGACTCGACTTCGACGGATCGGCCGTTGACCTTGACGGCGAACTGGCCTGCGCCGACCCAGGCGGGATGGCGGATGTTCAGCGTGAAGGTGGCCGGCTCTTCGAGTCGAAGCGTCAGGTGTGTGTGCGGCTCATCCGGGAATCTCGTCTCCTGTCGCAGAACCAGACCCCGCTCGGGCACGGACAGCTCCGAAGGGATGAAGAGGTTCACGAACAATCCGTCCTCGCCCCGGGCGTAGATGAACTCGCCGTATCGACCGGGGTTCTCCATACCCGTTCCGACGCAGCACCAGAACGCATGCTCCGGCTGGGAATAGACCCGGTAATGGTCCGGTCGGATGGAGGTGAAATAGACATATCCGGGCTTTTCCGGATGAATCGAGGCCAGGATGTGATTGTAGAGGGCGCGCTCGTAGAAATCGGCATAGGCCGCCTTGGGTTCGGCCTTGAACAGCTGCTCCGTCAGGCGGAGCATGTTGTAGGTATTGCAGGTCTCCGGCCCCTCCCGGTGTCGGATGACGCGACTGTAGTCGTCGGGCGGGTTGAAATGCTCGCTGACGCTGTTCCCGCCGAAGGCAAGGCTGCGATGCTCGGTCACCGTCTCCCAGAAGAAGGCGGCGCCCGTATGCAGCGCCGGATCGTCGATCAGAGCCGCGATCCGCTCCATGCCGACGATCTTGGGAATCTGCGTATTGGCATGCAGTCCGGTCAACCGGTCCTGGTGATGCTCGAGAGGCTCGAAAATGGCCCGATGGTTGAAGCGCCGGGCCAGATCGATATACCTCTTCTCTCCGGTGATCGCGTAGATATCGGCCAGCACCTCATTCATGCCGCCGTATTCCGTGTCGAGCATCTGCTGCATCTGTTCGTCGGAAAGGCCCGCGGTGACAGATTGACACCAGTCTCCGAAGCGAACGAGCAGATCGCGAGCCTTTGGGTTGCCGCCGTGGAGGTAGGCATCCCGAAGGCCGGCAAACATCTTGTGGAGGTTGTACCAGGGGGCCCACTTCCGCCGCATGAGCTCGACATGGCCTTCGGCGACACCTCTCCAATAGTCCCGGCTGCCCGGAATTCCCCCGAGGTAGCCATTGGCGTTGGCCTTCTGGACCTGCGCCAGTTCATCGATCATGTAGTCGAGGCGGCGACGAAACTCCCCGTCCGGGTCGTCACCCGATTCGATCATCAGGGACATCGCCGACAAGTAGTGTCCGGCGGTATGCCCGTCGAGTCCGCTGCTCTCCCAATTGCCGTAAGGCGGTGCTTTGGGCTCCAGCCCTGCTTCACGACGGTAGGGCGCGAGCAATCGGTCGAGATTGTGGGCCAGGAGATACCGACGATTGATTTCGACGGCATTGGAAAAGGGACTCTCGAGCAACCGAACGTCCTTCAAAGGAAAAAGTTGAGCCGACGGTTCGGGTGAACTCGCTTTCTGGTAGGCGCCTTCTTCCTTGCGAAAGGCAGGATTGTTTCCTGGGCCGGCTTCAAGACACTGACCGACCACCAGCGCCACGACAAAGATCATCTGAATCATTCGCTTCATGTTGACGCCTGCCCTTCCGTCTGACTTGTCACCGGTCAAAAGCAAAGCACTTCCCCTCGCCGCTGGGGTGAGTGTATCCGAGCGGGAGCGGCGAGTGAAGGCGTGGAAACAGGGGACACGCACGCAATTCGATCATAAGTGCCTGCGCTGTCTTCTAGTCTCCGCTGCTGTCCATGGAGGTGAACCTTGATTCGGTGTTGGCGTCTCCCTGCGCCACCTGCCGCTCGAGACTGCAGACAGGTCCCAGACCGGGCATGAAAGCCTTTATCGATAGTTACTTACGAGCCTAATCCGTGCGTGTCACCTATTTTCCGCTGGGAATTGCAGAGCGCTTGTGTTGGCTGGGGTTGTGCCACCAGGAATGGCGTGCACCTTCACGGAGAAGCTCGCAGCCGGATGATTCGAGATGCCGAATCAAGACCCGCCGCTTCATACTGCGATTTCTTGTTCCTCGTAGTCATCCCCCGCTGAGCGCAGTGCCTCGGAACGATTCATCTCCAGCGCCTCACGCAGCGTAACCTGGAGGGACTCGAGAAGCTCCTCGCGCGTGGCCTCCTGGCAGTTTACCCCGGGCAACTCCTCGATCCATCCAATCCACCATCCGGAGTCTTTCTTAACGACTGCGGTGTACTTGCCGTTCATCGAGAACATTGTAGCCCTACCTCAGTCTTTCGGGGCCAAAAACGCGAAGTCAGCAGTGCGAAGGGCGAACGAACAAGTAACAAGTGCGGAGTGGGAACGTCGAACTTCAGTTCGCACATCGCGTTGCCCTTCGCCCTCTGAGTTGGTGGAGGTAATCGGACTCGAACCGACGACCCCCTGCGTGCAAAACAGATCGTTCATGCACAGTATCTGGTACATCAGCCCATCGGTTCCCTGAACCGTTCGCTGGACTTTGTACGCGGCGGGAATCGCAGAATCCGGCCAGGTATAGAAGCTGATGCCTCGGGTCGAGCACTGCAGCCGAAGCCGGAGCGCGACATTCGGCCGAAGAAAATCCGGTGATCGATCCGCTGCCTCCTGATCATTGAGCCCCCTCACTGACAGAACTTCAAAGCTGATTCCCGAGGCTGGCTTCTCCTGGGCAAGAGCCAGCCGGGCACCGAGAATGAAGATCGGGAATGACAGCAACCACCTAACGCCAAGCCTGATTCCGTTTGACTGCATCGCGAATCCACTCATCGAGAGACTTGCAGGTCCCTGGGTTGGGATTCCCGAAGCCTTGCCCGGGACGGGAATAGAACCCGTACGCCCCGCCCCGGGGGCGGGACCACAGGATTTTAAGGGCTGTTGCGTGATTCCCTAAGGCGTTGAAATATACAGAGAAGCCGCGTCACGCAGGAAATCGACTTTTGGCTGGAGTTGCATTGAGTGAGATCAGCCGAGATCCTCGCGGGCACAATCTGGGCACACAGGCTCATGAGCTGCATTCCTTTTGGGCATCCCCAGGCTGTGCCGATTACAGTGCCCAAACCCCTGCCCTCACGAATCCTTCGGCGGCGTCCCTTCATCGCCGGACGCCTTCGCTTCCTTCTTCAGCTGCTGCGAAGATTTGTAGATCTGATGCGACCGGCCAAAGCACGGGGCTACGAGCTCAAAGGATCGATCGAATGAGTGAATACAACAGCCGCTTGTTGCATTGGCCGCAATAATCACATCACCTATTGCAGCACATGATTTGCAGGTCGTTCCCTCCGGATCATCCCTTCTTGCGCGCAGAGTTTGAGACAACTTCTTCGATGTAGGAGGGGTCCCCTTTGTAAGGACACTTGACTCGAAGCAGTCGAACGCAGCCTGCAGTTGGTGATCCTCAAGAAACTTTGCTACCCGGCATCTCGCCCGACTTCCTGACAGATCCGCGAAGGTCTCGGAGAACGTTAAGAGCACTTGATCACGATCGTCTCTGGCCCTCAATCGGGGAGCATGGTCCAATCGGACGCACCTCTCCCGACAGGAACCGA
Organism: uncultured Acidobacteriota bacterium; assembly: GCA_963823995.1. Lineage (GTDB taxonomy): Bacteria > Acidobacteriota > UBA6911 > RPQK01 > JAPXNP01 > JARRKC01. The sequence goes on along the minus strand of CAWGNQ010000004.1, from coordinate 23,005 downwards.
CATCCTTGTAGCTGCGATCGAGATCCTCTGCGAGCAAAAAGATGTAATCACGGAGTTTTGCACGGCAGATTTCTTTCTCGCTCGCAAGTTCGGGAGAGAATGACTCTTGACTCAATAAATCCAAGAAACTGTAGGCGAGCACCTTTGCAGAACGTATTCCGAATGTGTTGTTTACCACGAAATAACACGCGGCTTGAAAGCTTTCGTGAAAACTGTCTTCAGACTCGAAATACAGCTCAATGAGGACCGCAATAACGCTTTGGTAGAACTCCTTCAAAACATACCGGGAGAGATAGCGAGGACCTTGAATCTTCCGAATCTCAGATTTCTCGCTCGGATGGCCGTAGCGGATCTTGATGAGGACGCTGGTGTCGAGATAGGGTAAGTCCCCTTCAGCTAACCGCTTATCTTTGCTCACTCCTCATCCACCCAAAACAACCCTTCAGAGGTGGGCAACTCGAGCCCGCCGGGCTTTAAGGCGGCTATCTTCCCCACGAGATTTGCAGCCAAAGTGGGTGAGAGCGAGCTCTTCTGTGTCTCAATCTGATCCAAGATGGCGCCTATCTGGTCAAGCTCACCTTCTGTCATCTTCGACCAGTGCTGGAGGAAGTAGTCCTGCAACGCGGAAACGACAGTCGCCAAATATTCACTGTCTTGACGCCTATAGGTTGCTCTGTAACCCTCGGAAAGCTTCCGCTTCACCGCTGATACCGCTGGGGCCACGCCCGGCGCCCCCAATACTTGCCGAAGCGCTGCGATTTCCCTGCGGATGTCTGCGACCACCTCGGATCTGAGGTGGGGTTCAAAATCGATGGCAATTCTCCGAGGTGGCTGCAGCCTTACAATATTTCTTCGGCTACCGACTTCTCCTAGGCGGCTGGTTCCCGACTCATCCCTTGCGAAATCAGCTTCATCTATCCCTTCTATCGTCACATCGAGACTTGAGGCTGAACTTCCCTTCAAGGTATGGAACGCAAGATCCGTGAAAAGATCCCGTCTAGATTCTTGGCCGTCCCCTCTGTCCCCGTCCACTAGACTTGGATAAGGAGTTGTCTGAGCAGCAAACAGATGACTTGAGAGGCTGGCCATTTATCCCACTCCAAACAAATAGTTTCGGGCGTTCTCGACAAATGTGTCGTGTGCGTCGCATGCGGCTTCGTACGTCGGGGTCAATTGAGCGGCGGCGACGTTCGTCTCCGCGTAATCCACGTCTAAGAACACGCTATGCAGCGGATACTCCTCAAAGATTTGTCCTGTCCTGAGCTTATCATCGCCTGCCTTAAAATGGTCTTCGAGCTGAAGTTCAAGAATCTGAGGGACCTCGGAGAGCTGCCTGCGGAAGACCGGAGCGACCGTAATCGCTGTAAATCCTGGAGGTTGAAAATTGAAGACAAGGCTCAGATCACTGAAACGTGGGAACAGCCCGGCATGAAATTCGGAATTCGAACTCAGCATTTTCTTCCCAAATAGCTCGACAAGCTCAGAATACTCCATCTCCGCCGGAAGCAGATATTTCCGTCTCAGTCCCACGCGAAGAAAACTGTCCTTGCCCAAAGCAGCGGGCAATTCAGCCAGTAGCCGACTAATTGACTCACTTTCCTTCGACGAAGAGTCAAAGGCGTCCTGTCGGTACACGGAAGCCTTATGGCTAATCAGGAGGCTCCGTCTCGCCGCAAGGTCTCTGAGTGTGACCTTCAGACGGTCGGTAACCCAGTCCGGGTACCCACTGGAAAAGCTCTGAGCGATACCGTACAGCCTGTCGTAGAAGTCAAGCGAGGGTTTGTAGTCAATCCTGAAAACCGTCTTGATTGAGTACCTTACAGCTTTACCCATCCGAAGGATCGATCATAGCACAAGGTACGCTCAGCGGACCATGCCCTCCACTACCCCTTCTCGGTTTCCCGGAACGTGTGTTCTGAGGCGTGTCTCGGCCGTCTCATATTCCCCCAGGTGGGCTCGCATGAGGCTTTTCCACAGCTTGCCGTGGTTGGGGACGTGGAAGTGGAGGAGTTCGTGGACGATGACGTAATCCTGGAGTTCGGTGTCGATGTCCATTAACCTGCCCTTTCGACGAGCCCTGCATGGGCAGCCTTCAGAGAGTTGAAGATACCCTCCACTACCTTGTCCTTTCCGGCAAACAACGCATCCGGGCCACCGGCATCGAGGTTCATGAACGGCGCCTCGTAGAGCGCAGACGGTTCCATGACACCCCGGGCCGTCAACTGGTCGATGACCATTTCCACGAACCGAATCTGCCGCGGTGTGAGGCTGCGGTCGTTCAGGAACTGGGAGAAAGCATCCTGGGCGGCGCTGCGGTCCATCCCCACCAGGCTGCGCACGAACCAGGCAAGCGATGGTGCTCCGCTTCGTGCCAGGAGGTTGGTGAGCAACGTCGGCCCGTCCTTCTCACCGATCTCGGCCAGCGTCTGCTCCAGCCCCTTCAGATCGGTTTCGGTCAGCGGCCTGTTGGTTCGCAGGCGATGGATGACCAGGTGGTCGAGGTGGGAGCGAAGGTAGTCCCGGACCTTCTTCTCGTACTGAACTCCGGTCATCTTCGGCATGAAGATCGCTTCTTCCTCCCGCACCCCGGTGATTTCGTCCTGAAAATCCGTGTAGACGATCTTGTGCTTTTTGGCATCGAGAAACTGGACCAGGCCCCGCAGTCGCAGCCGCATCTCTTCGAGCAGGGGCAGGTCCATCCCTTCCCAAAACGTGGTCTCCTGGAGTTCGGCGAGATAACCCAGTTGCTCCTTGACTGCAGGAATTGCCGCTTTCTCCTCCAGGAGCATGGCGATCTCAACCACCTTCCGGCGGTGGCGCTCCAGCGTCGCCGGGTCGCTCTCGACCAGCGCCAACTGCATCCGCAAGGCGGTCAGGTCGAACAGGCGTGCTTCGATCTCGTCCGTTTCGATCTCACTCGGCAGACCGGCTACGTTTCGCTTCAGCACTTCCTGGTCGTCTTCGCTCAGCTTTTCCCAGGCATCGCGGTTCTGGAATCGTTCGACGGCCTCCAGGTGCATCCGGACAATGAAGTTCTCCCGGTTCATCGCCGCCACTTCACCGTGAAGTCTCGCAGTCAGGGATTCCCGCAGTTTGGCGTTTGAATCCAGATCCGGCGTCTTCTGGACGTGGCTGAGCAGTTGCACCCGGGCGCGAAAGAGCCGGGTCCCGAGCGGCAGTCCGCTACTCGGTTCGATCCCTTGCGGGTTCTCCCGGAAGAAGTCGAAATTGAAGCAGAAGTCGAACACCCGAAAATCCGGCTTGTCCTCCCCAGGCCCGAACAGGTCGGGACACAGGCGCGTACCCCGGCCGATCATCTGCCAGAACTTGATCTTCGAATAGACCGGCTTGAAGAAGACCAGGTTGGCCACCTCCGGGACGTCGATCCCGGTATCGAGCATGTCGACCGAGATCGCGATGTGGGGCGCCTTGTCCTTCTGGGAAAAGTCGTCGATCAGGCTTTGGGGGTACTTGGCATAGTGATCGATCACGCGGGCGAAGTGTCCGGCGTATTTCGGATAGTGGTGGTTGAAGCGCTCCTCGATGAACTGGGCGTGCTCGTGGTTGCGGGCGAAGATGATCGTTTTGGCCAGCCGGTCCCCGCCTTCTACCTTGTGGCCATGTTCCATCAGGTGCTGGAGAACCTTGTCGACCGTATCTCTATTGAAGAGCCAGCTGTTGATGGCGGCGGCATTGACCTGGGTAGGCATGCCTCGCTCATCGACCTCGTCCCCCCAGTCGAGGCTTTCCCACTGTTCCTTTTCCTCGTCGCTCAGGGAGTCGTAGTCGATCCCTTGCCGGGGAAACTTGAGATCCACCTGCTGGACTCGGGGCGGGACCAGGAATCCGTCCGCGACGGCCGTTGACAGCTCGTAGGCATCGGTCGGGACTCCCGGTTCCAGCTCGAAGAGGTCGTAGGTGTTCTTGTCGACCTCTTCGCGGGGAGTAGCGGTCAGGCCGACCAGGATCGAATCGAAGTAGCGGAAGATCGCTCCGTACTTCTGATAGACCGAACGGTGCGCCTCGTCGATGATCACCAGGTCGAAATGGCCCACGCCGAAGCGGGATTCGCCTCCGTTACTCTGGTCGATCAGGTTGAGCATGGTGGGGTAGGTGGAGACGAAGACCCGGCCTTCGGTCTCCTTTTCGGTCACCAGGTTGACGGGGCTCGATTCCGGCAAATGTCGTTTGAAGGCGGCGACCGCCTGGTTGACCAGCGAAATCCGGTCGGCCAGGAACAGCGCCCGCTTCACCCATCCGGCCCGCTGGAGGACATCCACCAGGGCGATCGCCGTCCGGGTCTTGCCGGTCCCGGTGGCCATGACCAGGAGCGCCTTGCGACGAGCCTGGGTCAGCTGCCCGAAGATACTGCCGATCGCCCGCTTCTGGTAGTAGCGTTCGACGATGGCATCCTTGACCTGGGCGACGTCGAGCTTCTGTCGCTGCTCGCGCCGCACGATCAGCCGCTGCAGTTCACTCTTCTTGTAGAACCCGGTGACCTGGCGGGCGGGGTAGAAGCAATCGTCCCAAAACCAGGTTTTGTAGCCGTTGGTAAAGAAGATGAGCGGTCGCTGTCCGTGCATCCGCTCCAGGCAATCGGCATAGAGCTTGGCCTGCTGCTTTCCGACCGCCGGATCCGCCGTGGTCTTTTTCGCTTCGACGACCGCCAACGGCTTGCCGTCGTCCCCCCAAAGGACGTAATCGACATAACCGATCCCTTGGGTATTGGGCATGCCGGTGACTTCGTACGCCCGGTCCCGCTTCTGATCGAGCGGCCAGCCCGCCCGTCTGAGATCGACATCGATCAGGTAGTGGCGAGTTTCAGCCTCGGAGTAGTCGTGGGTATCCAAGGTCGCTTCGGCACGTGCCCGGGCTTCCGCCAACTCTCGTTTGAGCTGCGCCAGCTCGCTATCCAGGGCATCCCGTTCCTGCTGCTGTTTGAGGGTGGCCCGGTTTTGTTCTTCAAGCCTCGCCTCAAGCGCCTCCAGTTCTTTTCGGGGAACCACCTGCTCCGCCCGTATCGGTTTCGGGACCCGGTCATCCCGCCACGAGACGCCCTCCCGTGAAGCCTCCGGAGTGTAGGTGCGGACCAGCCAGTAGCAGATGTGGTGGAGTTCCTTGACCGTCTGCAGGGCGTCGTACTGGCGGATCGGCCGGGGGTTGTGAACCGCCTGGTTGCCGACCTTCTGGATCACCCGCGCTTTCTGGAACACCGCCTGGGGCAGGAGATTCTGAAAGGTCGGCTCGTGCAGGAGCGCCCCCAAGCTGTTGTCGTAGGGCATGCTCAGGCTGGGATCATGCCGATAGAGCCAGTGGACGATCGCCTCCAGGGTGAATCGGGCGTGGAAGCAGGCGGCCCGAGGATCGCTCAGAATCTGGCCTTCCGCCCGGGTCGCGGATTCTGCAATGCCGCGGAACTCGCTTGGCAGGAAGGCGAAATTGCTCATGGCGGCTCTCCCAACGCTCTCAAGGCCGGTGAATCGGCACTTGACACAATAGAAAACTGAGTTATATTAATCAACGAGTTCATTGCCTATCGGCTTTGAATCTATCGAGGTTTCGACCGCTGAACCCGCGTAGCGAATCAGCGGTTTTTTTGTGCCTTCTTCCGGCGGCTCGCCCTGGACTTCAGCGCTTCGAGACAGCCGACCTTCGACCACAACGGCGATCGTCTAATCTTGTCAATGCTGTTCTCCGCCTGAAAGCAGGTGACGAAATTCGCTCTGAGCGACCTGTCCCGACCCAGGCCCATGCTGATCACCACGACGAAGTCTTCATAGACGACCGCCACCCGCCGTGCTTCGTCATATTGGCGCGCCTTCTTGTCCCATCCTTGAAAGAGATCCGCTCCGGGATGCTCAAGGGTGGCCTTGATCCAATTGATGCGTTGAGCCCGGACCTTGGAGAAGCGATCCTTGACACCATTACGGTTGCTGCTCTCATAAAAGGCATGCCCGAAACTCGCTGGCGAAAAATAGACTCTTATGTTGTCAAAGGTTCGGATAACTCGGCGGCAGTAGTGGTCTTCGTAGTGCCCACGGTACTCCGCCACCGTCCCGTAATACACCAGAGGCGGGAGCGCCACTACCAGCCCCCTCGAAGTTGGATTCGAAAGATGTTCAGTTTCTCTTCCCCCTTGGGAGTCGGAGCGAGCCTTCGGCCCAAGGCGGATTCCAATCGTTGCACCACGGCCATCTTGGCCACACCCTGCTGCAATGTGCCATTCAGGCGGCTGCTGACCGCTCCAAGCAGAAGGTCCGAAATCTGGATCAATACAACCTCCCTCGACGGGAGTGACTGAATCGATCGAATCACCGAAGACAGGTTGGAACGGGTCAGGCAACGCTGTAGGACGGGTAAGCGCTTGGGGTCTCGATTGGTCTTGGTGTCGCAATAGATCCAGTACTCGTTGAAATCCAGAATCCAGTGGTGCAGGAGCTGGTAATAAAATTTGTAGAAGCCGAGTTCGCAATCGTTGTCATGCAAATCCAGATTGACCTGTCGGCGATCCACGGCGATGCACCGGAAGCGGAGGTTCTCCCCATAGGTGAAGAAAAGATCGATGAGGTCCAGATAGAACGCCTGACGGTTGGGCGAGACTTTGCTCCACTTGATCTCCCCCCAGGCTTGGTGAAGTGCTCGCAGCTCCAGAACCTTTAGTTTGATTTCCTCGCGCAGTTCCGCCGGCAGCCAAAGGCTCCCAATCATCAGGAACCGCGCCCGAGGGTTTACGCTCGTAAACAGGTCGGGGTGAGCTTCGTCGCAGTAGACCTCGAATCTCATGCTTGCTCCCGTCCCTCACCCCGGCCCTCCGCCCGGATCGCGGATTCTGCAATGCCGCGGAACTCGCTTGGCAGGAAGGCGAAATTGCTCATGGTCAGAGTTCTCCGTTGAAGGCTCGGGATTGCAGCGAGGCGAACAGAGTGTCCAGCTCATTCAATTGGGAGCCGAGACGCTCCTTCTGTCGTTCGGCGGATTCGACGGTTTTGGCGAAGTGCCGCTGGAGGCTGAGGGGAGGATATGGAAATTTAAGATTGTCGAGAACCCCGGTGCTCATGTGAGTGAATGCACCATCAGGGCCGGTCTTCAATCGTCCGATACGCGCCTTACAGTAGGTCATCAAAGATACAAAGTAAATTGGCAGCAGGCTCGGACCAAGCCGAAGCCGGATAAGATTGGTACTTAAAATGCTTCTTCGGCTCCCTGAGCTGGCAACACACATCTTGCCCACGGTTCCCGCACGAGAGATTATTACGTCCCCGTCAAGCACCGAATACGGTTCAAGCTGTCGGTATTTGTCTTCTTTGATCCACATTCTGAACGGCAATGCCATCCTCCCAGTGGAATCGATATTATCCATGCTCCAGACAGGGATTCCCGCATTCACAAGTTCATTCTTCTTAAGGGCACTACCGAACGGGCCACATTTCGTCCCGTTCCGCTTGTCTACGTAGAACTCGGCAAGGGACCTGACCGCGAAACCCTTCGGATTGGTCACAGGATCACCAAACATTTCGAGGAAGGTGGATTGGATCAGGGCGTCGAGCTGGGCGAGCGACTCCCGGCGCTTGGCCCGCAAGGCGTCCGCCGCATCCAGAATCCGCCCAATCCGCTTCTGCTCGGCGAGGGGTGGTAGGGGGATCTCGAATCTCTTGATCTTAGCAAGCGTCAACCTCTTGATTGCGGCACCACCCATGTGATTCAGGTACTTCCTCTTGGCAGTCGGGGAGTTTAGCCATGACGCCAGGAACTTTGAAGCGCAGATTTGAGGGTTGGGCCTCAGCAATGCCACGCTGGAGAGCATGCTGAAGGGGAAATCGTACGCATTGACTGCCGCTACTCCTGTCGTCACGCCGTCTTTAATGTAAAGAACATCCCCAGGTTGTGGGTCGCAACGAGAATAGATCTGCTTGTGACTTGCCTCAGAGACATACCAGGGATCGTCGAAAAATGTGATCCCTGTTTCCTTGATGTGTTTTGCGGTTACGTAAGGAACTCCCTCGCCCACAATCGGAGGTGAATGATGGGTGCCGTCGGTGATCTTCAGACAGATCTTCGCCAAGGGAATCATTCGGTGGCTCATCCCAACAGCATCTCCAACTCTTTGCGCCCCACGGCAATCTCCTCATCCAGTTGCGCTAATCGTTCGAGAATCACCATCGGCGGGTCGTACTCCAGCGCTTCGTACTTCACTTCCTTGTAGCGATTAATGGAAAGGTCGTAGTCGTTCTCGGCGATCTCGGATTTCGGAACGAAGAAACTTGGGTCGGTGCGCTTGCGGCCCGCCTCGGCGGCACTGTCCTTCCAACGCTGGAGGATGTCCGGCAAGTCACTCTTGTCCGGTTGCGGCGTGCGCTTGTCATCCAGCGAAAAGCCGTCGGCCCGCATGTCGTAGAACCAGACCTTCTCGGTGCCGCCGGAGTTCGTTTTCGTGAAGAGGAGAATGGCCGTGCTGACCCCCGCGTAGGGCTTGAACACGCCCGAGGGCATGGAGATGACGGCGTCCAACTTCTGTTCCTCGACCAGGATCCTGCGCAGGGTTCTATGGGCTTTGCTGGAGCCGAACAGGACGCCGTCCGGCACGATGACGACGGCCCGTCCCCCGGTCTGAAGGAGCCGCAGGAAGAGGGCCAGGAAAAGCAGTTCGGTCTTCTTCGTTTTGACGATCTGCTGCAGGTCCTTGGCGGTCGATTCGTAATCCAGGCTCCCGGCAAAAGGCGGATTGGCCAGGACCAGGGAGTACTTCCCGGCATCGCTCCGGGACGACTCCGCCAGCGAGTCGCGGTAGCGGATGTCCGGGTTCTCGACGCCGTGCAGCAACATGTTCATGCTGCCGATCCGAAGCATCGTGCTGTCGAAGTCGTAGCCGTGAAAGGTCCCCTCGTTGAAGCGGCGCCGGGCGGATTGGTCTCGGTAGATATCGTCGCTATGATGGGTGACCAGGTACTCCGAGGCGGCGATCAGAAATCCCGCCGTGCCGCAGGCCGGATCGCAGATGACGTCCCTGGGAGTCGGAGCCGTCATCTCCACCATCAACTTGATAATGTGCCGCGGAGTCCGGAACTGGCCGTTCTGCCCGGCCGTGGCGATCTTGCCGAGCATATATTCATAAAGGTCCCCCTTGGTGTCCGCATCGGCCATGTCGATGCTGTCGAGCTGATCGACCACGTTCGCCAGCACCCTCGGCGTCGGCATCATGAAGAGGGCGTCCTTCATGTGGTGGGTATAGGTCGAATCTTCCGGATCGCCATCTCCATTACCGCCCAGGGTCTTGATAAAGGGGAAGACTCCGTCTCGCACCGTCTCCAACATCTTCTCCGGCGCCGTCTCCTTGAAGCGAGACCAGCGCAGGTGATCCTGGCCCAGTTTGAAGACCGGGTCCTCGATCGGCTGGCCCGTTCGGGCCGCCTTGCGTTCCTTCAGGGTGTGCAGCTCATCCAGCCGCTTGATGAAGAGCAGGTAGGTCAGTTGTTCGATAACGGAAAGAGGGTTGGAAATCCCCCCGGACCACATCGTGTCCCAGATGCGGTCAACCTTCGACTTGAGGTCGCCCGTGATCATTTATTTCGGCTTGTCCCTTCTCAAAATAGTGGCCCAGGTCTCAACGCTCACCGCGAGCCGGAACGTCAACGACCGAAGCGGTCGCCACCGTTTCCACCGTTCCGCCCGTTCTTCGCCATGTCCGTCTTCCAGTCCCCGATCCTGTACATGAAGATGAACCTTGATTCTAACGGCTGGGTCGGACGATCGCAGCCCCTTTTCTGCGCAAAGCCCACAGGATGAGCAATCCTGTGCGTCACCCCGGAAGCCAACAAGGACGCGTGTTCTGGAGAAATGTGTGTCCGCACTGTGCCTGTGACGACCCACAACCCAGACGTGACGGGGATTTTCAGCGGAATCAGGTTGGGGGCTCTAGGGTGGATGTTGAGTCGTTCCTGGCCTTCCGCTGCTGCTTCTCCCACTCGAACATGATCTCCAGCCCGGCCCGGGCCGCAGCCATCGTCTCGCCTGTGATGGGGATGCTGAGCGTGAAGCGTCCACCTCCGTAGAAGGGTCCGGCCTTTTGGATCGCTGCACGCAGGTGCTCTGCTTCTACCGGGTCGGAGACGGCTTTGAGGTAAACCTGGAAGAGCGGTTCTGGTGACATGCTGTCGGTGGGAGGATAACCGTACAGGAACGACGTCGTATCGCCGTGGACCTCCTTCCGCAGGCGGACGCTGAACCCGACCTGTCCCCAGTAGATTTCCAGGTTGCGCTTCCGCGATTCACTCAACAGATCGGTAAAGAAGCTCCGAGCGTTCTCAGGGCAGGCCGCCAGGAATGAAGCCTCGTCGGTCTTCCTGCGGGGACCACTTGATCCGGTCTTGGTCGCCCGGCTGGCTTCGGTCTGCCCAACGACCCTTGGGACCAGGATCTGTGGCAGACCCTCACCTTGATACTGGACCAACTCCAGACCGATGACCTGGATGCGAGGCATCTGCTCGTTCAGGAACTCCAGGATCCGCCTCAACTCCGGCGGGATCTTGTCGGAGACGAAGACCAAGCGCACCCGGCCGTCCCTCAGCCGGTTCGCGGCCTCGTCCCAGAACCGTTCGATGCGCTCTTCCGGTTCCGCTTCTTCATCCGGCCCGATCAGGTCGAGGATGGCCTCGGCCAGCTGATCCGCACCTCCGAGTGTATCTGTGGCAACCGATCGCATCCGGTCGACCGGCCAGTACTTCTGACCGTTGGCGGCGTAGTCGAGCATCTGGCCGACGACCTCCCGGCGAATCCGGGTGTCGCTCGACCGCTTCACCTCAACGAACGTCGGGGTGGCATCCTGGTCCAGGAAGAGGTGATCGAGCGCCCATCGGTCCGAGCCGCCCTCGCTGTCCGGCACGCCGAACTCCCGACCCACCAGCAGGAACCGCACGTCCTTTCCGGGTTCAAACGACTCCCCGGCCAGCAGTTCAGGATGCTCTTCAAGGAGCCGCTGCAGGATGTCCTCGCTCTCGTAGGGACTCCGGGCAACCTCCCCAAAGCCGCCGTACGGTTGAATGACGAAGATCTTGTCTGTCGAATCTTCCATTGCCTGCCGACTCCTCATAAGACAAGCGAATCCGTGAATCGCCGCTGTCATTGTCGATCCTTGAGAACACTCGCGGTTGTGGTCCGGCTCACACGGGAGTCAATCGCTGCGGATTAGCATAGGGGGTCGACAGAAAGAATGGGAACACGGGTCAATCGATTCCCCGATCCTGACGATGAGCCTAGCTTTCTCATTAGGAAACCCTCCACGTGCGCTCTGGACGGTTGAAGGCAGAATGAAGAATCAGTACTTTGCCGATCGGAACGACTACTTCAAGTACGACCTCTGCATCTTCCTCGCCGAGAACCTCCCCCGCATCAAACGGTTCACGTTCATACCAATGCTGACTGCTGACGATGCATCCCGGGATGGTGGGAAGATCAGATACTCAATGGGAGTCGGCCGGGAGTCCCTCTTCCGGTTCCTGCAGAAGTGCCTGGACGATGGTCGCCGAGAGGTTGTGCGGCTGCGGGATTACTTCGAGGATCAGAACCTCCAGTTCGAATACAGCCCTTACGGGGACACCCTGGAAATGGAGTTCAGCCACGCGAGCCGTGACAACTACTTCGAGCAGATCCCACCCAGCAGTCTGCAGTCAGCAGTGATCCTGGTCGATCCGGACAACGGCCTGGAGGTCAAGACGTCACGCCCCGGAAACCTCCATAAATACATCCGGTATTCCGAAGCCAGAGACCTTCTCAACCGAATGAGCCGGGACTCCGTCCTGGTCCTCTATCAGCATCTTGCTCACGTGCAGCGGGAAGCTTACCTGGCCGATCTCCACAACCGGATTCAGGAGGAGCTCGGCTGCCCGGCACCCGTTACCATCGCCGACAGCCAGATTGCCCTCGTGATGGTGGCAAAGGATGCCACCGGACGGAGGAGGACCCAGAAGGCGGTTTCGGAATACCTCAGGCGGGACCTCCTGGCTCACGGTCTCTGATTCTCCGAGGATTGGGGACAGCGTTCTCCGACACTCAGAGTTCCCCCTTTTATGAGCGAAGAGAATGTCCCGCCAGAATCTGAGGATGAGTACTGCAGACGCTGTAACTAAGAGTCCACCCGGCAATCGTCGGCTACAGTCGCGGTCGTGCAGTATGATCCTTACCACAATGTCACTTGATCAGACGGCACCTGATGTTTTTTTGAGCTATGCGAGTGAGGACGTCGAACGGGTGGAAACCCTCTACCACCAGTTGCAGGCAGGAGGTCTTCGGCCCTGGATGGACAGGATTGACATTCACGCAGGCGAGCGCTGGGAGCAGGCGATTTGGCGAGCAATTCGCGATGCAGCATTCTTTGTCGTATGCATTTCCCAAAACTCAGTGACAAAGCGGGGGGTCCTTCAGAAAGAGCTTAAGCAAGCGTTACGTCAGTGGGAAGAGAAGCTCGACGACGACATCTACGTAATTCCCGTCCGTCTTGAGCCCTGTAAGCCGCCCGATACCTTAGCCAAGTTTCAGTGGGTCGACCTTTTCAGTCAAGACGGACTTTCAAAGCTCCTCCAGGCCATCCAAGAGGGAAAGCATAGGTCCCAGCAAGTACGTCGCTCCCCCTGGTCTGAACATTCACAGATGAGCATGGCTACGAAAACCCGGTCCGACAGAGGGGAGGGTCGCATCTCATATCAACTGGAGGTCGAGTACCCCGAGTTCGTCGGCCCGGAAATGGATGCGCTAATCGAAATCAACTCCAGGGTCGCAGGAACGGCCATTGCGCTACTAATGGATTCCCGCAAAGCGGCCGTCGGCATGCTCGACGAAGAGTATGGGCTCAGCCCGATCATCGCTCGGAATGACCTGTCGGTGACTTATGTGACCACGCTTCTCTCAGATCGCCTGATAAGCGTTCATCTCATAGAGTCTGGATATCATGCTGGCGCGGCTCACCCATATTCTTGCAGCCATACCCTCAATTTTCAGTTACTCCCAACGATTCCGTTGGAACTTGGCGACCTATTCCCAGCCGAGATTCAACATGAGGAAGAGTTGGCAAGGCTTTGCGCCTTGGATCTCCAGGCGCAAGCCAGAGCCGACAACGTGCGGGAAGCAGAAGACCTTGAGAAGCTACGGTCAGGGGTCTCGGAACTTCTCAAGAAACGTCCCAAGTTCGTTCTTACCCCCGACCATCTCAGGTTGATCTTCGACGCGTACGACGTCGGCTCATACGCTTGGGGGCGACGGTTCGTGGAATTGCCGTACAGGAGACTTCGTACGATGACCGCTTTCTTTGACGAAGTGAACCTGATCTAAACAAGGCCACGAGAACCACTCTACTGGGTGGCTGGGACATGATCCAGGTCTCCCATCCCATATGGAGATTCTGATGAAAGTCTCGCGAGGAGCGAGACTTCACTCGGCCACGTTCATCAGCGGATCGAGCCGATCGGCGTGAGCACGCGCCCAAGTAAGCCACCGGTCGTAATCTCCTCCCTCTTTAATCGGGCCCATCTGATCGGTAACGAAATGCTCGACTGCGTTGATGTAGGCCCTGAGCTTCTGGCTCTTGTGCCAGTTCTCCGCGTCCTGCTCCAATGCTGCCCGCTGCTTCAGTTCCTCCTGGCGGCGCCTTTCCTGCTCCTCTCGTATCCGCCGTTGCTCTTCTTCCATCTTGCGCTCTCGTCTCCATCGAATCGATTGGCCCCGTCGCTTTGCGACTTGCCGGATGAGCTTGATCATGAAGGTGTTGAGTTGCTCCTCGAGCGGCTTCTTCCCATCGCGGCATCCTGTCCCCGAGTAGCTGTAACCGTACAGCAGTTCGAGGATTCCGGTGCGTCTGAGCTCGACTCTTGGGTAGACATCCCCGCCGTTGCGTATTTGTTTGTATCGCTCGCGAAGCCGGATTTCGATGCTCTCTCCCAGCGCCTCGGCCCTAGTCTCCCATTTCCGGCCTTCGCGGTCCTGTTGACGCAGTTTCACTGTGAACCCACGTTCCTCCAAGGCCTTGACCACAGCATCCATGATTCGTAAGGCACGCGGGAGGAGTGGCTTACTGACATCGATCGCCAGATATCTCCATGATCGGGGATTATCCCAGTGATACTCCACCTTTCCAGTGAGAAGCTTCTCAGACTGTTCGACGAGAGGGTGTGGAGAGGACAGCCGCTTTCGGACAGCAATTCGATTCTTCGGATGCTCCTCGGCGTTGAGGTGGCTTTCCACCCAGGCTGCGCTCTCCGCGTCGAGCGGATCCGCGTCGACGACCCACTTTGACCTGATCAACTCCTGCATCCCATCTGGACCCGAGGGGAGCTTCGGCCGCTGACCCACAGAAACCCCGGCGCGCACCTTAGCCCAGTATCCCCTCTCGGGCCTCGGGATTTTGAGCTTCTTGCAGATCTTGGCCAGCCCGACATCCGACAGCCCGTATCTCGACGCCAACTGAGACATCGGCGTCGACCAGACTTCCTTGTACAACTTCTCACGGTCATAGGTCACTTCTTCATAGGGCATAGCGGGATCCTAGACCGACAATGGAGGGAAGTCACCCGCATCGCCACTTGACAGACGGCGGGACTATCTCTCGTCTCCGCCTGGCGTTTTGATCTGAGTTCTTTCAGAAGACAAGGAATCTTCTCTCAGGAAGCCCCGGATAGAATCTCATGGATCTTTAGATAGATATTTCCGGTTTGAGCGGCAGCACGACGCTTTCTGAGTAGCAGCTGAAGAAGGTCAATGCGGCCTTCTAGGACGGCCATGATATCGCTGCCGTCCATCAGGATGATAAGTCTCCGACCCGAGGAATGCTGGCTAACGCCGTCCTCGGAATACCCATTAATGGCAAGGTACAAGCCCAGGGTGTTATCCAGTTTCCTGGAGAGTTTACCTGCGAGGGAGTCGAGATCAGCCGCTCGGACGGGCTCTCGTTGCCACTTCGCTTCAAGAAGGTAATCCGTTCCTTCAAATGTGAAGGCACCGTCGATTTGTTCCCCGGTGATGCGAAACGACGCCTTAGGGTCTAGCAGGCTGCTGAAAAACTGCCCTGGAAGAATTGTCAGTGGTATGTCATAGAATCTATGGTTATGATCGGTGGAGACGACCGCCAAGAGGACATGTTCAGTTACATTCCGCTGGAGAAGCGGATTCCCCAAGACCACCCGCTGCGCTCGATGCTGAAGATGGTCGACAGCGTGCTGGAGAAGCTGCGGCCTCGACTGCGGGAGCTGTATGCTTCGACGGGACGACCGTCGGTGGCACCGGAGCGGCTGCTGCGGGCTCTGCTGCTGCAGGTGCTCTATTCCATCCGTAGTGAGCGGATGCTGATGGAACAGCTGGAGTACAACCTGCTGTTCCGCTGGTTCGTGGGTTTGGGGATGGACGATCGGGTCTGGGATCCGACCGTGTTCACGAAGAACCGGGACCGGCTGCTGCAAGGCGAAGTGGCGGGGTTGTTCTTCGAGGAGGTGGTGGCGGAGGCACGGAGGCGTCGGTTGCTGTCGGACGAGCATTTCACGGTGGACGGCACGTTGGTGGAAGCCTGGGCGGGAACGAAGAGCTTCCGGCGCCGCAACGAGGGTTCGGAGGAGCCGAAGGATCCCGATTCTCGAGGCGGCCCACGCAATCCGACGGTGGATTTCCGGGGGGAGAAGCGCAGCAACACGACGCATCGGTCGACGACGGACCCGGAGGCGAAACTGTATCGCAAAGGCAAGGGGACGGAATCGAAGCTCTGTTACCTGGGCCATGTGCTGATGGAGAACCGGAACGGACTGGCGGTCGATGGTCGAGTGACGGTGGCCGGTGCCCTGATGGCCACCCAAAATCCCCCACTTGTGGCCACCTGAAAATCCCCCACCCTGCAGCATAGATTTCGCGAGGGAATCTGCTGCAAACGGCGACAGAACGTGCAAGCTCCCATTTGTTCCGTTCACAGATGGGAGAGGAAGGATGAACGTTTTGAAGCCGTCACTACAGACCACACTCAAGACCTTGCTGGAGAAGGGGATCAGTCAACGGGAGATCCGGCGCTGGACGGGCATCGATCGAAAGACCATTCGTCGCTATGCCCGCATGTACGGATGCGACGAGACGCGGGAAAGCGGGGTCTCAAAATCCCCCACCCCGCCGGGGGTGGCCACCGGCTCCGAAGTGGTGGAGAACCAAAATCCCCCACCCCGGCCACCGGCTCCGAAGCCCGAGATATCCCGACCTGCCCGCTCGGCCTGTGAAGATCACCGCGAGTGGATCGAAGAGCAGTTACAGCTGGGCCGCAATGCGATGGCCATCTACCAGGATCTGGTGGAACGATTCGGCTTCACTCACCGCTACAACAGCGTCAAGCGGTTCGTGCGGGCGCTCAAGACGAAGGATCCCGAACAGTACGATCGGCTCGAGTGCCTGATGGGTGAAGAGGCTCAAGTGGACTACGGCAAGGGTGCGCCGACTCTGGGCGGCGGTGGGAAGCACCGGCGACCTCGGCTGTTCGTCATGACGCTGAAGTACTCCGGGCGGAGCTTCCGGAAAGTGGAGTGGAACTCGAGCCGGGAAACCTGGTGCCGGCTGCACGAGGAGGCCTTCCGGTATTTTGGAGGTTGTCCGCAGTACATCACTCTGGACAACCTCAAGGAAGGCGTGATCCGGCCCGACCTCTACGATCCGGATCTCAACCCCCTGTATGCCGCTGTACTGGCCCACTACCACGTGGTGGCCGATCCGGCGAGGGTGGGCGACGCCAACCGCAAGGGGACGGTCGAAAACGCGGTGAAGTACACGCAGAACACCGCCCTGAAGGGACGGAAGTTCGACAGCCTCGAGGCGCACAACGACTGGTTGAGGCATTGGGAACAGCGGTGGGCGTCGCGGCGGATCCACGGCCGGTCCAAGCGGCAGGTCGAGGAGATGTTCCAGGAGGAGAAGCCCTACCTTCAGGCCTTGCCCTTGACGGGGTTCCGCTACTTCAAGCAGGAAAACCGGACGGTTTACGACGACGGGACGATTCAGGTGGCGCATTCCTACTATGCGGCCGGCCCCGCTGCGCTGAACAGCCGGGTGGTGGTGCGCATCTACGACGATCAAATCGAGATCCTCGACCCGCTGCGCATGGAGATCCTGCGTCGCCATCCCAAGAGCGGGCGGTCCGGTTCGCTGATGATGCTGCCGGCGGACCGGATCTTCAACCCGTCCCGGGAAACCGATCGACTGTTGGCCCAGGCCGAGCGCATCGGCCCGAACGCCTTCGAGCTGTGCGAGAAGTGGTTCCAGGAAGAAGGCCGCAGCGGTCAACGCCGCATGTACGGCCTCGTCAACCTGGCGCGGCGCCACGAGGCCCGTCACATCGAGCGGGCTGCCGAGGTGGCCAAGCGCAACGGATTGAGAAGCTCCAGGGCCCTGCGACGGATGGTCGAGAGCCTGGCGGCGGAAGCCGCACAACGCAAAGCCGGGCCCCCCGAAGCGCTCACGCAAGAGCATCCCTTGATCCGCTCAGGTCAAGACTATGCCGCTTTCTGGGATCTGCATGCGGCCCGGGCGGAGCCGGTGCCGGAACCGGTCGGCAAAAAGCCGGCCGACCCGCGGTCGCAAACGATGGATGGGATGCAGCTGCGCCGGGTCTGGCAGCATGCGAACTGGCGGAAAGTGATCGAGGTCTTCCAACTCCGCGTCGACCACGAGCGTCGCAGCCGCGATGACGAGATCTGGATCCGATCCCCCTTTACGCAGGAACAGCGGGCTTCGATGCACGTCAGTTTGTCGGCCAATGTCTACAAGGACTTCAGCAGCGGAAAGGGGGGCGGAATCATCCAGTTCTGTCGCGAGATGCTCGATCGGCAGGGCCGCGACCTGAGCATGTTCGAAGTGGCCGAATGGATGGTCGCCGAAGGCATCTCAACGGCCGGGCCGCCGAGTCGGCCTGGCGTCGATGCGCACAGACGGCCGGTGTCGGGCGCCCGCTCGGCCGGCTCGCCCTCCGGCAACCGCGCTGTTGAGGTCGATCTGCGCCGGTATCTGCGCTGGGACCATCCCGAACTGGGCCGTCGAGGCATCTCGCCCGCCACCTGCCGTTATCTCGGCTGCGGCTACCTGCCCCCGCGGACCAACGGAAGATCGAGCTCTCCACTCGAGTCCCGCCTGGTATTCCAGATCCGGGGCTTGAGAGAAAACGGCCCGGATCTTCAGCCGATCATCCTCAGCCACAGCGGACGGGCCTTGAGGCCGGAGCAGGAAGCGTCGGATGGGAAGTACTGGGGCTACCCCTTCCGGAAAGGATGGGAGATCTACAACCAGGACCGGCTGCTGCTGGATCCGGAGGCCGCCGGCCAAGCGGTCGCCTTCGGCCTGGTTCTGGTCGAAGGTTTCTTTGATGTGGCCAAGCTGGTGGAGGCGGGGTGCCGCAACGTCGGCGCCTTGATGGGAGCGTCCCTCTCGACGGAGCAGATCGAGTGCTTGACGTGGATCCGATCCCGTCTCCACTTTCCTCGGATTGTGTTGTTCCTGGATCGGGACGAGGCCGGTCGAAACGGCGCCCGGCAGGCGCAACAGCGGCTCCGGCGCCACCACTTCGAAGTCAGCCTGTTCGACTGGGAGTGCACCGGATCCGCAACCCCCTCGATCCCGGATGCGATCCACGACCCGGCCGACTTCTCCGTCGAACAGCTGCAGGACCTGCGTCGACAACGTCTGATCTAAAACCCGTTTTCAAAAGGAACCGGAAAGGAGCCGAACCGAATGGATATGTCCCTGGCGGAAATGCAAAAGAATCTCAGGACGCTTCGCCTGCATGGCATGAACGCCACGCTGGAGACCCGACTCGTTCAGGCCAATCAAGGCGCTTGTTTTGCGGAAGTGTTTGCCTGTCTGGTCCAGGACGAGATGGATTGCCGGAGCTCGCGGTTGGTCGAAACCCGCTTGAAAGCGTCCGGTCTGCTCGAACGTCCCACTTTGACGGAGTTCGACTGGAACTTTAATCCGAAGCTGCCCAAGAAGGAGATCTATGAGCTCGTCACCGGCAAGTTCATCCGCGACGGCGCCGACGCGCTGCTGATCGGTTCGCCCGGAACCGGAAAAAGCCACATCGCGAAAACCGTCGCGCACGCCGCCATCCAGGCCGGCTACAAGGTCGTCTATCGAGAAGCTCACAGCTTTTTCGAGGATCTCTTCGAATCCACCCAGCTCAGGCGCAGGAAGAAGGTGGTCAAGCTCTTCTCCGAAACCGATTTGCTCGTCATCGACGATCTGTTCCTGCGCAAGAAGCTGCCGGACGAGGCCGCCGACGACCTCCTGGAGACGATCCTGAATCGCTACTCCGCCAGGAAAAGCACTTTGATCACCTCCAACCGCTTATGCGGTGCACCGCATAAGCGGTTTAATGCGGAGCGTATTGTAATGCGGTGTCGGTGACGGAAAGCTGGGGATGTTCCGGGTGACCGGCGGTTTGACTTCCTGTCGAAGCATTTGGTAACTCCACATAAAAATGACACCTTCCTTTTCCTACACCACAAGAGAAGGAGGTTCGTCATGCTTTCCCATTTCTTTGAATCACCTGCACGGATCCACGAGATCCGCAATGGCCCCTGCGGGGAGCTGCTCGAAGATTTTGCCGGCTACCTGTTTGAAAACGGATACGCAGAGATCACAGTTCGCCGACACATTCGGTCAGCGGAGCATATCGTCCAGTGGGCGGGCAAGGAGGGCCTGTCCGTAAGAGAGCTGAGCGATGACGCTCTGAAGCGCTTCGGCCACCACCTTAGCCGCTGCAGCTGTGGCCGGTACTCCCGGGGGAATCAACGAGATACGCTGACCGGAGCACGGCTGTTCTTGAACCGCTCTCAAGGCCTCGACGCTCCGCCGATCAAGATGCGCGCCCCCGTGGATTTGTCCCCGGTGCTGTTGGACTCGTTCCGCCGGTGGATGCGCGAGCACAGAGGCAGCTCTGAGCTTACGCTCGAGAACTACGGCCGATCGATTCGAGAGCTGATCTGCCAGTTTGGTGAAGATCCAAGCAAGCTGAATGCACAGGCCTTGCGGAGTTTCGTACTGAATGAGAGCCGCAACTCGGGGTGGGCCAGGGCCAAGAAAAGCACGACAGCCCTGCGGATGTTTGTGCGCTTTCTGATCGCCGATGGCCAGTGTCCCGCTGGTCTGCTCGGCGCCATTCCGACGCTGGCCCACTGGCGGCTGAGCTCTTTGCCACGATACCTGCCGCCGGAAGAGGTAGAGCGTATGATTGCCTCTTGCGACGTGTCTTCTCCGGTAGGTCAGCGCGACCGCGCCATACTCCTTCTGCTGGCCCGGCTGGGATTGCGGGCAGGCGATATCGTTCAACTTCGCCTCCAAGACATCGACTGGAAAGGGGCTTGGGTGCACGTGAGCGGGAAGGGGCACCGCCAGACGCGGCTGCCGCTCACCCAGGAAGTCGGCGACGGCCTCGTCTCGTACTTGCAGGAAAGGCGAACTCGATCAGGCGTCGATTCGCTGTTTCTCCGCTCCCGTGCCCCCTACCGCGGGCTGGGGTCTCACACGGCGGTCTCGGTGATTGTCGCGAACGCCATCCGGCGGGCCGGCATCAAAGCCCCTGGCCGGGGCGCAGCCCATTTGTTGCGTCATTCCGTGGCCAGCTCGATGCTACGGCAAGGAGCTTCCTTGCAGGAGATTTCCGCTCTGCTTCGGCATCGCTCGATCGAGACCACCCAAATCTACGCGAAGATTGATGTCGCGGCCCTGCGGCAGATCGCCCAACCCTGGCCGGAGGTGTCCCCATGCTAACTGACGCCGTTCAATCCTATTTATCGGTCCGCCAAGCCGCAGGCTATGCCCTCCAACAGGTTGCCTCGCATCTCAGGAGCTTCGCCGCATACTCCGACGCCAAAGCCGAGCACTACGTAACTGTAGAGACCGCGATCGAGTGGGCGCGTCAATCTCCTTCAGTATTGCAGCGAGCCCGACGACTGGCTAGCGTCAGACGCTTGGCTCTATATCTCCGTGCCGAGGACGCACGTCACGAGATACCGCCTGAGGTCTTTGGTAGTGAGCGCCGCCCCCGACCGACTCCTTACCTGCTCTCTGATGATCAGATCCGACGAATCATTGAGCTGGCCGCCCAGTCGGGATATCGCACCTTGCGCCGACAGACTTACAGTACCTTCTTCGCACTGCTGGCCTGCACCGGTCTGCGCGTTTCCGAGGCCATCCAGCTTCGATACGAGGACATCACCCCGGACGGGCTCGTGATCCGCGCCACCAAGTTCCGGAAGAGCCGCCTGGTTCCTCTCCACGAGACGGCGCACGCGGGGCTCGAACAGTACTTGGAACAACGACGTACGTATGCCCCCTTCGACGATCACGTGTTCATCTCACTGCGGCGAAAGCCCCTTCTTATTGCGGATGTGGATCGCGCTTTCCGAACGGTAGTCGCGAAGATGGGTTTGCCTCAAGGGCGAGGACGAAGACGGCCGACACCCCATTCCCTAAGGCATGCCTTTGCGGTCCGAGCGCTACAAAACTGCCCGGACGGCCGGGATCGCATCACCCGTCACATGCTGATGCTCTCGACGTATTTGGGGCATAGCAAGGCGGAACTCACGTACTGGTACCTCGAAGCCGTTCCCGATCTCATGCGGAACATCGCCGAGCGTTGCGAGGCCTACGTCACAGGAGGAGGCAAGCCATGACCCCACTGGCTTCCCACCTGACCGCTTTCTTTCAAGAACTTCTCATCCTCGAAAGGCGAGCGAGTGCCAATACGTGCGACTCCTACGCCTACGCTTTCAAGTTGTTGCTGAACTACGCGAGCAAACGCCTGAAATGGCCCCGTCCGGCTCCATTTCGAACAGATCGACGCGCCACTGGTGGTTGGCTTTGTCAATGATCTGGAGAGCCAACGGTCAAATGCCGCCAGCTCGCGCAATGTGCGCTTGGCAGCCATCCAGTCCTTTATGCAGTTCATGGAGTATCGCCTGCCGTCAGCCCTCGAACAGATCCAGCGCGCACTCGCTATTCCGATGAAGAAGACCGATTCGCGCCTGATGCGGCACCTCAACACGGAAGAAATCCAGGCACTTCTGGATGCGCCTAAACCCGTCGACTGGTCCGGCATCCGCGATCGAGCCATGCTGCACCTGTGCTTCGCTGCCGGCTTGCGGGTATCTGAACTTACCAGTCTCGGGCTCGACGTCTTGTCGTTGCACCCTCACGCGAGCATCCTGGTCCATGGCAAAGGACGTCGCGAACGTTGCTTGCCCTTATGGAAGCAGACCGTCACCGCCTTGCGAGCGTGGTTGGCCATACGTGGAACCGTTGCCGTCCCTGAGCTCTTCGTCAGCACGCGCCGGGAACCTTTGACCGGGCGGGATTCGAATACATTCTCGAAAAGCACGTCAAGACCGCGACTAAGACTTGCCCATCGCTGGCGACGAAGCGGATATCCCCCCATGTCTTGAGGCACAGCTGTGCGCTGACCGTACTGCAGGCGACCAAGGACTTGCGGAAAGTGTCCCTGTGGCTCGGCCACGCCAATATGCAGACCACCGAGATGTACACGCGTGTCGACTCCTCCATCAAGCTGGAAATGCTCCAGGCGGTTACCCGCGCAAGTTGCGGTCAGGCCGCTTCCGTGCCAGCGACAAGCTGATTGCTTCTCTCACAGACCGCTCTTTTATGCGGAGAGAAGAGCCTTCAAGATAATGGCAACTCCAGGCTCTCATCGACGAGAGCCCGCATTACGATACGCTCCGCATTAAACCGCCCCCTGGAGGAATGGGGGGGGCTGTTACGCGACAACGCCGCCTCATCGGCGATGCTGGACCGGCTCTGCACCGCGGCCACCTGCTCAAGTTCTAAAGCCGCAGCTACCGCCGCAAGAGGCCGCCGTCCGGCTGGCCGGCAAACGAAAAGTCAGCGGATGAAAAAAAGGAATAAGGATGGATCCGAAACCGACTGTCGGTAGCCTACTCCTCTACTGTCGCCTGGGGGATTTTGACCCGGCCACAAGTGGGGGATTTTCAAG
>CAWGNQ010000003.1:0-58421 GCA_963823995.1 uncultured Acidobacteriota bacterium | reverse complement strand
GGGAGCAGTGGGGGCTGATCAAGTCGGCGGACGCCGCCGTATACGACCACGAAGGTGATGTGCGAGCCATCGCCGGAGCCGACATCAATATCTCGATTATCGAACAGAAAACCCGCTCCGCCCTGTTCAAGGTGTGCCTGATCGGGATTCTCTGTCTGGGATTCGCCTCCCTGGCTGCGGTCAAGGTGAGCAATCGCCTGGTGCGGCCCATCGAACAGCTCAAGAGCGAAGCCCTCAAAGTCGCGGCCGGCCAGTTCGGCGAGACGGTCCGGATCGACAGCCCGACCGAGCTCAAGGAACTGGCTCACTCCTTCAACGGAATGAGCGCGGCGCTCGAGTCGACACTCGCAGGATTGACCGAGAGCAACCGCAAGCTCGAGAATGAACGTCGCCGGACCGAACTCGTGCTTTCTATTGCGGCCCGGACCGACTCGACCCACCCCGATGCCGCCGACCCCATTGTTTGTGGTCGGATCTTCATACGACCCCGCCTTCGTGACGCCTCCGGCTGGAGGGCGGCCTCGGGCCAACTCTACGTCTGGCTCGTCTCGCCCTCGCCCGAGGACCCATTCGAGGCCGTGCGTTTTCGTTCCGATCTGGCCACGATCTTCGAACACCTCCTGCGGAGCTGCGGCAATCGATGGAATGCGGCCAGACAATTCTTTGAGCCCCTGTTTCGGGACCGGGTGCCGTACCTCGTGCAGATTGAATGCGACAGGGGAATCCGGTGCCGAGCGCTCCGGGGATCGATCCCTCTCGGGGTCATTTCGGCACAAGGTACGCTGCATCTGAGGATCGTCGACGAAGGGGAATGCTTCCCCCTGCAGGAACAGGAGGGATTTCTCCTCACCGATCCCGCTCTGATTCGGCGACTGGTCGAGATGGAGAAAGAAGTGGCCCCCCAACTCCTCGCCGACGGAGCAAAGACGGCGGAGCTGCTGGCCGGGGTTGCCGCGAGCCTTGCGTTGCCTGAAAGGGATTTCCTCTTCGTGTCGGGCTGGAGGTCCGCTTGAAACTGACCGAGAAGATCTTTGGACTCAAAAGGATTCCACCCTTCGAGCGGCTCGGCTACTCCGAACTGGTGGCCATCGCCGAAGTGGCTCACACGAAGCGCTACGCCGCCGGCGAGAGGGTCATCGCGGCCGGACACATACCGCAGCGTCTTTTCGCCGTCGTCGAGGGCCGAGTGGTCGGCTCCGGAATCGAAATCCCTCCAGTGTTTGGAGTGCGGTCACTTCTGGACGAAACCCCGATCGACGAAGAGCTCTCAGCCGGGGACGAAGGAGCCGTCTGCCTGTTGATCTCCAAAGGACACTTCTACAGGATTCTCAACGAGTTTCCGGAGTTTACCCTCGGGTTTCAGAATGACGATCCAGGAGCGAAAACGTCCGAGGAGGAAGGCCTCCCGTGAGAATCCGACTGCAGATCCTCCTCGGCGTCGCACCGGTCTTTCTCGTATTGGGCCTGGTCGTGGGCGCACTCAACTACACGACGGGCCTCGAAGAGACCCGTTTGGCCCTACGCGAAGAGGTCTACACTCTGACGGTGTCCCTGTCGGAGTTCCTGAGTTCGGAACGGGTGCGCTTGGTGCTCTCCGATCCGACCGCGGCACGAGGCCTCCTCCAGGAACCGCTGATGCGTCTGATGCAGGACAACCCAATCCGGCACATCGCTCTCCGCCCTCTGGACCGCCGCCAATCCTCCGCCGAGTTCGGCGAGGTGTTGGAGTCAAGGCCAGACCTCCTCGGTTCGCGGGCCGGTCTGGAAGCGCAGGGAGACATTCTCTTTTCCTTGGTTATCGAGCCAGGAGGGCAACACATCGTTCGCGCACTGGCGCCGTTGCACGACTCCGGATCCCCGTTCGGGCTGCTCATCCTCGACATCGATGCAACCCGTGCCGTGGAGGCCGAGAGAACGATTTTGATGCACAGCCTCGCCTTCCTGTTTGGGATCCTTGGGTGCGGAATCCTCGTGTCTGTGATCGCCGGACGACTGGTCACCGGCGCTGCGAGCCAATTGAACCAGGCAACGGAGGTGGTCGCTTCGGGAAGTTACGACTGGCGGGTCCAGCCAAGCCGACTGAGGGAATTCAACGATCTCGGCAACACGTTCAACACCATGACGAGCCTGCTCGAGGAGATCCTTTCGAAGACGAAGCGGGCCGTCATCGAGGGAGAGCAGTTTCGTCGACCGGAGGACCTGGCCGACTGTTTTTCCGAGTCTCTCTGGCAGATCGGTCACACCCGGCTGGGTTCACTCGGCGCATCCCTGATCCGACTGGGGCGACCTGGAAACGGTGACTTTCTTGCCCTCTGGAAGGAACACAACCGGGCTCGCATCGCCATGGGACGACTCCTCGTCTCCGGCGCATTCGATGCCGCAGTAATGGCATCGGCCGCCTTTGCCCTCGTTCAGGAGGAGATCCGCATCGGCGAGCCCGGATTCTCACGTGCCCAGGAGATCTTCCACTTCAAGTTCTGGGATCTGGTCCTCTGGGACGCTGCCGAGCCGAATGTCGAAGTCTGGACCTACCGGTTCGGTCAGGCGGAGGCCGCCCATCGGCAGGTCAGGATCACGGCTGAACAAGGGCTCACCCTTCACAGTCTGGAAGGAGAATGGGCCCGACGGCTGGATCTCTATGTTCGGATCCTCCAAGGGATGGACGACCATCGTCTCATGCAGGAGCTCGCCGGAGTTCTCAAGGAACCTGCCGGCGGAGTGATCCTGCTGACCAGCGCCCCCTTGTCTGCTTGACCCTGCCCCTCTCACACACTGGGACAATTCCGCCGGCTTGTGCTAGTGTCCGGTACATGATCAGCTGGGAGCATGCTTCTCACTGGGTGCTCGCGTTCGTCCTCGTCTGTCCTCCAGTCCTGACGAGCATGTCCTGCTCGTCGGACCGCTCGACCTCGCAGGCGCAGTCGCTCGACCTGTCCGAGGGCTGGTTCATCCAGGCATCCTCGCAGGTCTCGGCGGGCGGCGCCGAACTGTCCGGACTCGAAACGTCGACGCAGGGCTGGTTTCCTTCCCGCGTGCCGAGCACGGTTTTGGCCGCACTGGTCGAGGACGGTGAGTACCCGGACCCGTTTCGGGGAACCCGCTTCGAGCAGATTCCGCAGCAGCGATTTCAAGAACCCTGGTGGTACCGGAAGGTTTTCGAGGTTCCCTCTCTCCCGGCCGGGAGCCACGCGCGGATTCTCTTCGGCGGGATCAACTACCGTGCAAACATTTGGCTCAACGGTGCCCGGGTTGCGGATGCCGATCAGGCGCTCGGCGCGTTCCGTCGATTCGAGTTCGACGCCACCTCGAACCTGAAATCGGGTGACAACGTCCTCGCGGTGCAGGTCTTCCCTCCCCGTCCGGGTGACTTCACGATCGGCTTCGTCGACTGGAACCCGCAGCCACCCGACAAGAACATGGGCCTGTGGCGCGGCGTCGAGCTGCGCATCACGGGTCCCGTGTCGGTCGAGAAGCCGTTCGTCGAGACGAAGCTGAACCTGGACACACTCGGGGAAGCCGATCTGACGGTCCGTGCCGAGCTCGTCAACCACGAACAGACGGCTGCACGCGGACGCGTTTTGGTCGAGATCGATGAGCTGAAGATTCACGCCGACTTCAGCCTGGCTCCGGGCGAGACGCAAAGGCTGAGCCTGAGCCCTCCGAAATTCCCAGACCTCCACGTCCTCGACCCGAAACTCTGGTGGCCCAACGGACTCGGCGAGCCTCATCTGCATACCCTTCGCCTCACCGTCGAACAGCAGGGAAAGGTTCTCGATGTGCGCGAGACGAGGTTTGGAATCCGCGAGGTGGGCGACTACCTCAACGAGGAGGGGTACCGCGGCTATACCGTCAATGGCAGGAAGATTCTGATCCGTGGAGGGGGCTGGGTTGACGACCTTCTGCTGCGCGATGGCCGGGATCGCCTTGAAGCCCAGATGCAGTATGCACGGGACATGCACCTGAATACGATCCGGCTTGAGGGATTCTGGGGCAACAGCTCGGATCTTTACGACCTGGCCGACGAGTATGGACTTCTGATCATGGTGGGATGGAGCTGCCAGTGGGAATGGGAGGGCTATCTGGGGAAGCCCACCGATGAGTTCGGAGGTATCCAGACACCCGAGGAGATGCAGCTCGTGACGGACTCACTCGTGGATCAGGTTCTCTGGCTGCGCAATCATCCGAGTATCTTCGTCTGGGTCCTGGGCAGCGACAAGCTTCCGAAGGCCGAGCTCGAGCGCAACTACCTGTCTCGGTTGTCGGAAATCGACGGGACCCGGCCTACGCTCTCCTCATGTTCGACCAGGAAGAGCGAAGTGACGGGGCCCACGGCCGTCAAGATGAACGGCCCCTACGACTATGTCACCCCGAACTACTGGTACCTGGACACGAGTCACGGAGGAGCTTACGGATTCAATACCGAGACTGGCCCTGGCCCCCAGCCCCCTCCGCTGTCGAGCCTGAGGAAAATGATCCCTCCCGATCATCTCTGGCCAATCGATGCGGTCTGGGACTATCACTGCGGTCGCAACGAATTCAACACCCTCGACCGCTATCTCAATGCTCTGAACCATCGCTACGGTGCGGCCGAAAGCGTTGAGGAGTTCGCGCGGTGGGCTCAGGTCGCCAACTACGAGGCGATTCGCGCCATGTTCGAGGCGTTCTCCGTCAACAAACCCACCTCGACAGGGGTGATCCAATGGATGCTCAACTCGGCCTGGCCTGAACTGTACTGGCAGCTCTACGACTGGTACCTGATGCCGAACGGTGCCTACTTCGGCACCAAGGCTGCCTGCCGGCCGGTCAACCTGGTGTACGACTACGGAGATGGCAGCGTCCACGCTGTCAATGACACACCGGCCGTCCGATCCGGTCTGAAGGCGGAAATCCAGGTCCTGAACATCGATTCCAGCCAGGCTTATGAAGCGACAGTCAATGTCGAGCTTCCCGGAAACTCGTCGCGATCGATTCTCCGCTCGCTCCCTTCCGGACGTTTCTCGTCGGTGTACTTCCTGTCGCTTCGTCTCGTCGATCGTCAGGGACAGATCGTTGCGCGGAATTTCTACTGGCTGTCGAAGAAGCCGGATGTTCTCGATTTGGAGCATTCCGAGTGGTTCGTCACTCCCAACCGCTCGTTCGCCGATTTTCGTGCACTCCGGCAGCTCCCGCCGGTCCGGTTGAAAACGAGCTCCTTGGTCTCGGAAGCCGAAGGGCGGAAGATGCTCCTGGGCGAGCTCGAGAACCTTTCCGACAAGCTGGCCTTCTTCGTGGAGCTCCAGGTCGTGGGCAAGAGCAGCGGCGAGCCCGTCCTTCCGATCCTCTGGGAGGACAACTACATCTCGCTCCTGCCGCACGAGACCCGGACCATCAAAGCCAGTTTCCCGGCAGCCGGCCTGCAGGGCGACGAGCCGGTCCTGCGCGTCACGGGACTCAATGTCGATAATGATCCGGGTACCTGATTCCGGGCTTTCGGGTTCGACGGCGGCGATCGGAGAACGGGAGAACGGGAGGACGGGTGGCCGGGAGAGCTGGAGTGGGATATGCATCCTGCTTGTCTTTTTCGGTTCTCCGGGACAGCCCAGACGGGAGACGAGGAGAACGGGAGGACGGGGGAACGGCGGCGGGGTGTCCACTGCGTCCGCGGCCGGCGTCACACTGAAAGGGTCTGCTATCCCCGGGGATTCCGAATGACCCGCACGCAGCTATTTTCGGGCCAGCAGGAACCGTGCCCCAGGGCCCCGGAAAAGCGGCAGGTGCTCCTCGGGAACCCCCGCTTCCCTGGCAAATCGCTCGAGCTCGCGACGGACGACCTGAATCTCGCGGAAACCGGCGGCGCGCCCCAATTCCTGCAGATCACTTTCCTCGTAGAATTGCAGGCGGGAAGCCATAGGCTCGGGCGCGGCCGGTGTTCCCCGCCATTCCGGATCGGAACCCAGCATGACGAAGCGTCCGTCCCTGCTGAGCACTCTCCGGATCTCTCGCAGAGCTGTAACCGGATCCGGAAGAAAACCCAGCACCCCCGTCATCGTCGCACACGTGAAGGTACCGTCCGAGAATGGCAACCGGGTCGCGTCCGCCTGCCGGATGTCCAGTCGGCCGTCCGCCACGGCGCCCTGGTTCTCCATCCGAGCCAGGCGCACCATCTCCGGGCTGTGATCGATGGCCGCCGCCCGACAGCCGCTCTTTAACGCACGTTTCAGCAGTGCTCCTCCGCCACAGCCGACTTCGAGCAGGTAATCGTCGGCGGTCAGAGCGAGTTTCTCGAGAATCACGGCGAAGTTGGGATAGTGATACAGAGGATCTCGATAGGTCGAACGCGCCTCGGCTCCGGAGGGGCGCCGAGCGGCGCGGTCGGTCAGCCAGTCCCCGAGTGCCGCCGGACCGATCGCCTCCAAATGTCGAGCCAGCAGTTCGCCGCCGAACCAGGCAGCCAGCTCCACCGGACTGCCGATCAGCGGGCACCAGCCGCGAGTCTCGACGCTCACCTGCGTTCCTCCCGGGCTGGGCGTGAATCCTACTTCGACTTCGCTCTCGACGTCGGGCCGCCAGTCCGCCGGATGCCACCGCCACAGGATCTGCTCTCCGGGCTTCCAGGCCAGTACCGTTCCCGTAGCGAATCCCTTTGCATCGATGAACCCTCCCAGGCCCGGCTGAAATCCAAATCCCCGTCGATTCAGGGCATCGGTCAGCGCTTCAACGATCGTATCGAAGGCCGCCGCCTGCTCC
Source organism: uncultured Acidobacteriota bacterium (assembly GCA_963823995.1). Lineage (GTDB taxonomy): Bacteria > Acidobacteriota > UBA6911 > RPQK01 > JAPXNP01 > JARRKC01. Next base: position 51,695 of record CAWGNQ010000003.1, on the reverse strand, counting down.
AGCGGCAACTCGATCTTCAGGCTGACGCTGGTCCGTGTCTTTCGGGCGCTCTCGTTACTCACGGCTTCCCCTTCCGCCTTTGTGGTTCCGCTCTCGAGACGCTTCAGCGATCAAGGCCCCCTCGTAGGCGGACAGGATCCGGTCGATCTGCGCGTTTTTCTCGGGCAGGATCCGCATGCGCGACGCCGAGGCCTCGAACCATTCGACGGTTCGCCGGATCCCCACTTTGAAGGGTATCGTGGCCCGGAAGGAGGGCACGAAGCGTTTGATCTTCGAATTGTCGAACAGCACGCTGTGAGCCTTGTCCCCCCGCAAGGTTCCCTCCAGGGAAGGTTCCACCCGGATGATGAAATCCGAGGCGATATGTACAATGCGGGCCTCCACTCCGGCGGCAGCAGCAACCGACTGATAGATCTGGTCCCAGGTCAAAAGTTCGTCTGAGGTGATATGAAAAGCGTGGCCGACGGCCTGCTGGTGTCCGAGCAGGCCCACGAAACCACGAGCAAAGTCTTCGGCGTGAGTGATCGTCCAGATCGAAGACCCGTCTCCGTGCACAATGACGGGTTCATCCCGCTTCATGCGGTCGACGATCGTGTAATTGTCCCATCCCCCGATTGGAACGGGTATGACCGTGTCGTAAGTGAGCGACGGGCGCACGATCGTGACGGGAAAGCCGTTCTGTCGATACTCTGCCAGGAGCCGCTCCTCGCAGGCGATCTTGTTCCGGGCATACGGCCAGAACGGGTTGGCCAGGGGTGTCGATTCCGTGATCACGGGATGCGACGGGGGCTTCTGATAGACCGCGGCACTGCTGATGAAAATGTATTGAGCCGTTCTGTCCCGGAACATCTCGATATCCCGCTCGATGTCCGAGGGCTCGAAGGCAATCCAGTTGACAACCGCGTCCCAGCTCTGGCCCTGCAGCACCTCGGCCGTCCGTTGGCGATCCTCGACATCCGCTCTGATCCAATGGGCCTCCGGCAGCTCGGCCGGATGCCTCCCGCGGGTCAGGATGTGCAGTTCGATCCCCTGCTCGATCGCACGGCGGCTGACCGCCGCCGAAATGTTGCCCGTGCCGCCGATAAAAAGTACACGCATACTTCTTCCTCTCTCGTTTCGACCGGAAGACTCCGACCTCGCTTCACATCCAGGCTGCAACAGCGCGGCAGACATCGCCCCGCTCCTGGGCTTCTCTACAGGGATTCTACCCGAGCCGGCGCTTCCTTTCCCGTCCGCCTCCATTGACCTGTTGGGCGTGCAGCATTCAGTCGACCGGCGGCGGCCTGCAATTCCGCCAGGCGGTAGTCGAAGGGCTGCCTCGGATTGTGAGGCTTCCCGAATCGCTCGCGTCTCCTCCGTCCCTGACCCCAGCAGCGCCCGACAACCTCGCCCGCTCGAGAATGACCTCCCCTCTCTTCCGGAGCGTCCCGAAGCACACCCGGAAGATTTCCCTCCTCAGGGGTAGATGAGCGCCTTCGATCTCTGGCAGGATGGTCAGATCCGGGTCTTATGATTCGGGTCTTTAGAATGGAGGAAAGAGGATGGCTGTGAAACCGACGGTGAAACCGAACAATCCCAATTTCTCTTCGGGACCATGCTCGAAGCATCCTGGATACTCGATCGACGAACTGAAGAATGCACCGCTGGGCCGTTCGCATCGGGGCGATCTGGGCAAAGCGAGACTCGCCGATGCCATCCGGCGGACTCACGAGTTGTTGGGGCTTCCGTCCGACTACAGGGTCGGGATCGTTCCGGCGTCCGACACCGGGGCGTTCGAAATGGCCATGTGGTCGCTCCTTGGCCCTCGCGGCGTCGACGTACTCGTCTGGGAGTCGTTCAGCAAAGGATGGGCGACGGACATCACCCAGCAGTTGCAGTTGGAGGATGCCCGGGTCCTCGAGGCGGACTACGGCAAGCTCCCCGACCTCGACCAGGTGGACTTCGACAAGGATGTGGTCTTCGTGTGGAACGGCACGACGTCGGGGGTCAAGGTCCCCAACGGCGACTGGATCGCCGACGATCGTACCGGCCTGACGCTCTGTGACGCCACCTCGGCCATCTTCGCCATGGACCTTCCGTATGACAAGCTCGACGTCATCACCTACTCCTGGCAGAAGGTGCTCGGAGGAGAAGCGGCCCACGGCATGCTGATCCTCTCACCGAGGGCCGTGGAGCGGTTGCTGTCCTACGATCCCGCCTGGCCGATGCCGAAGATCTTTCGGATGAAGAAGGGTGGCGACCTCAATGAAGGGATCTTCAAGGGCTCCACGATCAATACGCCCTCGATGCTTGCGGTCGAAGACTATCTGGGAGCACTCCGATGGGCGGAGGCCGCGGGAGGGCTCACGGCATTGATCGACCGCAGCAATGCCAACCTGGCCGTCTGGGAACGGTTCGTGAAAGGACACGACTGGATCGACTTTCTCGCCGAGGTCCCCGAGACGCGTTCGAACACGAGCGTTTGCCTGACGCTCCGCCTGCCGGCGGAAAAGGTCAAACACATGGTCAAGCTGCTGGCAGAGGAGGGCGTGGCTTACGACTGCGGTGCCTATCGCGACGCTCCTCCGGGTTTGCGCTTCTGGTGTGGGGCCACGGTTGAGTCGTCGGACCTCGAGATCGTCACGCGCTGGCTGGAGTGGGCCTACGACGAGGTCCGCTGATCACCGGAACCATGACGCTGACGCCATTGACAGAATTGGCCTCATCGACTAGTTTTGGGCAGAAGTTTGTCTGCAGGGGTGAGGATTTATGAATCATGGTTCCATCAATGATCTCGTCCGATCGCGTATTCGTCGGCTACGCACGGCTCGGGGAATCGGCGTGACGGAACTGGCCGCGCGGGCCGGGATTCCCGTCAGTTCCTATGCTTCCCTCGAGAGCGGCGCCTACCGACTCACACTCGACAATCTCTTCCGCATCCTGGGCGCCCTCGATGTCGGCATAGAAGATGTATGGCCGGTCGAATCGGAAGGTATTCGAGTCACGGATGAAAAGCTCTATCTCAAACGGGTACAGGAGTTCCGCCTGGGCGAAATCGTGTCTCTTTCCGGAGCCGAAGGCTGCGCCCTCCTCGCCGAGCGAGAAGGCCATTGCTCCATGGTGACCAGCCTGCACCTGAGCGACGTCGTCCTGGATCGCTTGATCCTCTATCTGGAACAGGGACAGCAACTCAGCGGCGGTCACTGGTACAAGAGCAAGTATCAGGACATCTCGTTCCACTTCTTCCTCGAGACAGCCGACTGCCCGAAGTTCGTCGAGACAATGATCGAGACCTACATGATCAACTGGAGTGCGGTGTTTGGGTCGGAACTAAGCGGCCAATGACCGTACGATGACAAGCTCGAGCCGGCCGAGCAAGAGAAGATCGGTCGACCCGCAGTGAATCAGCGCCTTCACCTGCAGTAGGTAGAACACTCCGAAGAAGAGACCCGCCAGAACCGTACTGAAGAAGCCGAGCTGTCCGCTCCGGACCAGGACCCAAACGTCGTGTCTGAGCGCATCGGCGTACTCGCGGAACACATAGAGCCGCGTCTGTCGATTCTTGAGCAAATGCTGCGTATCGGGAGCCTCCAGGAGTCGAACGATCGTCTGCAGTCGCAGATTCGCCCTATCCAACTTGAGCCGATCCGAGTCCTCGAGGCGGACCCTCGCCAGCCGACTGTAGGCGAGAAATGCCAGCAAGAGTAGAAACAGCGCTAGAACGTATATTTCAATCGTCGGGAGCATGGTCTCCATTTCAATCTCGGTTGTGTCTCCCTCCGGCTCGTACTGCCTACCACCGGCAGGACCCCCTAAGGGTCCCTCAAGACCCCCATAGCGCGGCAAGAAAATTCGGTATTACCGAATGCTGTCTGACAAAACCTTCGGTACAGCCGAAAAACGCCTTCGGCCGGGCAAGAGGGGCAGACGGGTGCAACCCTGGGACGGAGTGCGAAGGTCATCGCGTCAGCAGCGCCCGAAGAAGGAGGCGGAACCCGTGCTGGAAGCTGAGATTGAACTCACTTCTCGCCGCGTTGAAACGCACGGGTTCGCGCGTCCAAAGGGAGACCAGCAGGATGAGCAGTCCGCCGTTGAAAAGACTCGGCACCAGAATCTGGAACAGTTCGTGTCGAATACCCCCGCTGAAGTAGCTGATGAAGTTCAGTGACTGACACCCCGTCAGCAGTCCCATGCCGGTCAGGAGTCCTCCGAGATTAGCCCCCAGTTCGATCTCGCGATGTTCCGCGACGTAGCAGAAGGCGACCAGGCAAACGGCCATTTTGTAGACCAGGGAGACGGCCTGCAGTCGATCAAGTGGATTCACGTCCATTTGTGCCACGGTCCACGCCACCGGGACGACCAGGGCGAGAGCCGCCAGCAGGAATCGCCGGGCCAGCCGAACGCCGTTTTCGGCGGAAGGCGACAGGACGCGGAGAGTGTCGAAGAAAAACCAGGCACCGATGAAGATGGTCAGTGTGTTGGCAGAGTAGAAGAAATAGTAGTAGACCGAAGAGCCGATCCCCAGCGTCGCCAAGATGGTTCCGCTCGCGATCGAGTGAACCCCGGTGAAAGCGGCCCACACATAAAAGGCCTTGAAGTCGCCCCAGAGTTGCTCCTCCCATCCTCGCCAGACGATGACAAACAGCAGAACTCCATTCAACCAGGTCAGAAATGCGAATCCCACGACCTAAGAGACTAGGGCCCTTCAAACCCACGGGTCAAGCGGAAACAGCAACGGAACTTTCGGCCATCCCGAAAGAAACCCGCAGATTTCGTCGGTAATGCCGAAAGTTCGTGCCCCCTTCCTCCCGGGCCCCCTAACCTCCGGCCATCAACAGCAATGCAGGAGGTTTCAGTATGTATCGATGGTATTACTTGGCATTCTTTTGTGCTGCACTGGTCGCCATGGGCGCCGACACCGGGTCCCGACGAACCGAGAGCGTACAAGTGGACGGAATTTCCACCGTAACGACGATCAGTCCAGCCGATTGCTGCACGGATCCTCCTCCGGGCGACGGCGACTCCTAGGAACTCAGGGGCCCGGCCCTCGCTGCTTGGCAGAAATCCCGTAACTTGATATAAGTGTAGATCACAGACCAGTGCTTTACATTTCGTGTCAGGCGGTGGGTGTTCACAGTCGGGTCGGGAGATCTCGGAAGTCAGGCAGCCTGCGGACTTGTCAGGCGTCGGATCGCCCGGACGAGATCGATGCGGAGCCAACAGTCGTCGATCCGGCTGCGGGCCGGCACGCCGAGGCTGCATGATTGGTCATACCGTTTCTCACTATCGGATTCTCGCCGAGCTCGGCCGGGGCGGAATGGGCGTTCTCTATCGGGCTCGCGACGAGCGACTCGGGCGTGATGTCGCCCTGAAGTTCCTGCCCGACACCGCTTCCCGGAACAGGGCGGCAGGAGACCGCTTTCTTCGGGAGGCCCGAGCTGCCTCGGCGTTAAATCATCCCGGGATCTGCACGATTCATGATATTGGCGAGGCCGACGGTCGTCCGTTCCTCGTCCTTGAACTGCTGGAGGGAGAAACCCTCCGGGACGCCATCGGCCGGGGGCCTCTGGGCGTCGACGCACTGTTCCACGTCGCGGCATCTCTCCTCAAGGCACTTCAGGCCGCTCACTCGCGGGGCATCGTCCACCGCGACATCAAACCCGAGAACATCTTCCTCACGTCGAGCGGCAGCGTGAAGCTGCTCGACTTCGGACTCGCAAAGCTCACCGGTGAAGAAGCACCCGAACTGCAGGAGAAGACGGAGTTGACCATGCCGGGCACTCTTGTCGGGACGGTTTCGTACATGTCTCCGGAACAGCTGCGGGGTGATCCCGTCGACGAGCGAACGGATCTCTATTCACTGGGCATGGTGCTCTATGAGGCGGCGACGGGGAAGATCTCCACACGCAAGGGAACCGTCGCGGCCTCAATCACCGCGGTTCTGACGGAAGCTCCCCCGCTCGCTTCGGACTGCCGGCCGGATCTCCCGCGCGAGTTGAGCGAGCTGATCTTCCGGGCTACACGAAAGCCGGTCGAGGAACGCTTCCAGTCCGCAACGGAAATGCTCGAGTGGGTCAGTCGATCGTATCGACCGGATGCGATCTCCGACTCGGTTTCGTCGCCGGAAGCCCCGGCGATCGCCCGGGACTCGAGCCTGGATCAGCCGGCACAAAAACCGCTCGTCGGTCGCCAGGAGGAGTGTCGAGTGCTGCAGGTGCTCCTCTCCGAAGCCCGTTGCGATCGAGGGAAAATGGTCCTCATCGAAGGGGAACCCGGAATCGGAAAGACCCGACTACTCGACTATGTCCTGTCCGAGGCCGCAGCAACCGGGATGAAGACGCTCGTCGGCCGATGCTCCGAGCTGGAAATGAGTACCCCGTTTCTCCCCTTCGTCGAGATCCTCGAGCGGCTGGCCCGTGAAAGCGAACCGTCCATTCTCCTGGATTATCTCGGGCCTATGGCTCCTGAGATCGGTCGTCTGACGCCTCGGATCCGCCGGGCCCTTCCCGACATTCCGGCTCCCCTGGAGGTCCCTCCGGAGCGCGAACGTCCCCTTCTCTTCAGTGCCTTCGTCGAGTTTCTCGAGCGACTGTGCCGGGAGCGTCCGGTGGTTCTAGCCCTGGAAGACCTCCACTGGGCGGATGGGGCTACTTCCGCGCTGGTGCAACATATCGCAAAGGATCTCTCCTCGCTGCCCCTTCTGATCGTCGGCACGCATCGCTCCCACGCTCTCGAGCGAAATAGTGGTTTCTCCGCCGCACTCGGCATTTTGTTACGCAATCGCGTCGTCAAGCGGATGCCGCTCGATCGCCTCGGCGACGCAGACGTCGGCCTTCAGCTCCGTCGTCTGGCCGGCCGATCGGTGCCTTCCCACATCAGTCATGCCATCTATCAGATCACGGAAGGCAACCCTTTCTTCGTCGAAGAGCTGTTTGACCACCTTGCTCATGAGAGGTTGCTCTTTGATGAGAACGGGGACTGGAAGCAGCGGCTCGCTCTCGAAGACTTCGGCGTGCCTGAGGGGATTCTGCTCGTTCTTGGACGCCGCCTGGAACGATTGAGTGAAGACACGCACCGGCTCCTTCAAACCGCAGCCGTCATGGGTCGTACGTTCCGTTTCGATCTTTTGGCCGAATGTCTTGGGGAATCACCGTCCGCGCTGATCGAGGCACTCGAAGAGGCAGGCAGTTTCGGTCTCGTTCATCCAGCCACGGAGAATGGGGATATTGTCTACACTTTCTCCCACGCACTCGTTCGCCAGACGCTCATCGATCTGATGTCGCCGCCGCGGCGCCAGGCAATCCATCTCCGGGTCGCCGATGCCCTGCAGCACACCGAAGAAATCACAGAAACCGGGATGGCGATCGAGATTGCTCACCACCTGACCGCAGCAGGATCGATGGCACCGGCCGATCGCAAACTGTCCTATCTTTCGCGGGCGGGTGACGAGGCCCTTGCCAAGACCGCCTTTCAGGAAGCAGCCGTGTTCTATGACCGGGCGATCAGCTATGCCGGTAAGGACCCTGGCACCAGAGGCGACCTGCTTTTCAAGACGGGCCTGGCCATGACGGGACTGGCACAGTGGCAGGAGGCTCATGAGGCCTGGACGCGGGCCCTGGATCTGCTCGAAGCAGCGGGAAGCCGGGCGAGATTCGGTGAGCTTTCCGATCTCATGTCCAGCCAGCTGATCTGGCTCGGCCAGCTCGAGTCGGCCCACCGAGTGAGCCGGAAAGGAATCGCCGTGCTGGGCAAGGCAGATGAAGCCCGTCGGATACGGCTGCTCGCCTGGGCGGGGCACGCCAGGAGCCAGGAAGGGAAGCTCGATGAAGGGTCTCCCCTGACCAACGAAGCGCTCGAAGAGGCGCGGCGGCTGGGCGACCCCCGGCTGACGGGATATCTTCTCACCCATAAGGCCTGCGAAGCCTTCTACCAGATGCGTTACAGGGATGCAGCCGAGGCCGGCCGGCAAGCCGGTGATTTGCTTCGGGGTTCACTCTGGGACCACCTGGAAAGTCGCGTTTTCCGCCTCCTCGGTCTCCTCGGCATCGGAGAGTTGGAGCAGGTTCGACAGATTGCTCTGGATTCAATGGCGACGGGAACGCGCATCGGTCACGTGGCAAGCCTCTGGATGCTTCGCAGAGTGCTGGGGATGACGGATTTCCTTGAATCAGGCGACCTTGGTTCGTTCAGGACTTTCGCTGCCGAGGATCTCAGATTCTGCAGCGACGCAGGTCTCAAGTGGATTTCCGAGGCTCACACCTGGCTCGGCCTTGCGGACTGGTGGTCGGGTGATCTGGCCGCCGCCGGCCGGCATTTCGACGAAGCCGTAGAGCGGGAGCCGTTCGATTTCAGTCGGGGCGCCGACTGGGGATGCCGCCTCGCCTATCTGGGCTTTTCGGGGCGTCGTGATGAGGCGCTGCACCTGCTCGGCGAAATCGGCGGCCCTGCATCTCCGCCCGGGACCGCCGGTGAATGGAGCCGACTGCTTCTGACCGTCTTGGGCCTGGCCTGGCTCGAAGAATGGGAACGCGCGGGCGCCTTCTATCCGGTCGTGCATTCGGCCCTCGACCTCGACAGCGTCATTCTGTTCAACGCCGTCGGTCTCGTCGAGACCGTCGTCGGAGTTGCCGCGGGCGCTGCGGGTCTCTGGGACGAGGCGGAGGAGCACTTCGTGCGTGCCGCGCGTTCGGCTGAGACCATCCCCTGCCGGATCGAGCAGGCTGAAGTTGCGCGGTGGCATGCAGAGTTCCTCCTTTTGAAAGGAGCTCCGAGCGAGGGCGACCGCGCACGTGCGCTTCTCAAAAGCGCCCGCCAGCGCTATGCAGATCTTGGAATGCCCCTGCATCGGCGACTCACCGAGCAGCGGCTGGAAGGCGGAGCCACGCGTCTAGCCTGACTGCGGAACGCGAGAGACTTTCTTCCGGCCCACCGTGGATGCGTAGAACTTCCCTGCCTGTCCGACCGGCCGTCCAGAACGTCCGGAGAGCGACGTTCGGCAATTCCCGCTGGTTCGACTTGCGCTCGCTACCACCTCGTGGAATGCTGTCCGGACCGCTCAAGGGCGTATCGAGGAGAAAGTTATGAAACCCAGACATGCGTTGGTCGTCCTGTCGTTCTTCCTGTCTTTCTTCATCCTGCCGGCGGAGGCCGCGATCAGGACGGCTCAGCTGGCGGGAGGGCAGGTCGAAGGCGTGCAAAAGGAAGCCGTGTCGGCCTTTCTCGGTATACCCTTCGCCGCTCCTCCAACCGGCGATCTGCGCTGGCGCCCTCCGCAGCCTGGCAAGGGATGGACGGAAGTCCTGCAGGCCGCCCACTTCTCCCCCAGCTGCATCCAGCGAGATCAAACAGGAGGTTTTGGCCCGTGGACCACCGAATATGTGATTCCGGGGCCGGTCAGCGAAGACTGCCTGTTTCTGAACGTCTGGACACCGGCGGAATCAAGCCGGGCTCGACTCCCGGTCTTCTTCTGGATCCACGGAGGCGGTTTCGACAGCGGCTCCGGTTCCGTGCCGCTGTACGACGGAACACACTTGGCAACTCAGGGTATCGTCGTCGTGAGCGTCAACTATCGGGTCAACGTCTTCGGGTTCCTGGCGCATCCGGAGCTGACGAAGGAGTCTCCCCATGACTCCTCCGGCAACTATGGACTGCTCGACCAGGTCGCTGCGCTGCGCTGGGTTCGCGACAACATTCGTGCTCTGGGAGGAGATCCGGAGCAGGTGACGATCGCCGGTCAGTCCGCAGGTGCTGCGTCCGTCCAGTACCTGATGAGTTCCCCGCTGGCGCGGGGCCTCTTCAGCCGCGCCATTATCGAGAGCGGGCCGGGTCGGGCCCTGTCCACGACCCAATCGCTGGAGCACGCGGAAAGGAGTGGCGTCGCCTTCCTCGAGTCCAGAGGCGTGGATTCGATCCGCGAACTCCGCGAACTCCCTGTCGAAGCGTTCGGGATTCGGCCGGCAGCGCCGCCGTCCTCGGGTTCCCCTCCGATCCGATTCGGTCCGGTCCTCGACGGCTGGTTTCTCCCGGAACCGGCGACCGAGGCCATGGCCGACGGCGAGCAGGCCGATGTGCCTGTGCTCGCCGGAGTCGCCGCCGAGGAAGCGAGCTTCATGCCGAACTACGGTCACCTCAATGTCGAGCAGTTCGAACAGGAGGCCCGGCGGCGTTATGGATCCTTCGCCGATGAGTTTTTGAAACTCTACCCGGTGGACAACGACGCAGAGCCTGAAAACGTTCTGAAGCAGGCAAACCGCGACCGATACCGCGTGGCACTCTACTCGTGGGCCCGCGAGCGAAGCAAAACGGCCCGCTCGAAAACCTTCATCTATCTCTGGAATCATGTCGAACCGGGCCCCGATTCGGATCGCTATGGGTCTTTCCACTCTTCGGAGCTTCCCTATGTCTTCGACAATCTGGACGTCGCCGAGCGCCCCTTCACTGAGGACGATCGCCGTATCGCGCGCACGATGTCATCGTACTGGGTCCATTTCGTCAAGACCGGGGACCCCAACGCTTCGGGGCTCGCCGCCTGGTCGCCCGTCGGCCCGTCGAAAGCTGCCGTCATGGATCTCGGAGACACGTTTGGATCGCATGCCCCGGCCGATGACGCACGCACACGCTTTTTCGAGAAGTACCTCACTTCCCCTGAAGGTCGGGAAAAAGGCTGGTTGTTCTAACGATCGGGCAGCGCGCCCTGGGTGGGTGACTCGAAAGCGACGTCGGCCGAGAGCCTCTTCAGTCTCACGCATACCCTCCGGTGGCTTCCGGCTCCGCGGCTACAGCACTCCGGCGCCTTGATACAGCATCGCCGCCACGAGAAGAGCCAGCAGCAGGATCCATGTGAGGGCGGCGATTCGAGTGGCCTTCTTCGCTCGCTCTTCTTCCCACCAGGTCCTGGGGCCGACCTTCTGAATGAGGAAGGTCCCGACGGCGGCGAGATTGATGCAGGTCACGTTGATGACGAAGAGCGTCGCAGCGCCTCCCGCATCTCTCCACTCACCTGCTCCCGCCAGTAAACCCGCGGAAACCAGAGGAGGAAGCAAGGCCACCGCCACCATGACTCCGACGAGCACAGCCGGGATCGCTGTGGTGAACGCCAACGTGCCGGCGGCCCCGGTCGCCAGTGCCACGACGAGGCTTCCGATGCCCGCCTGCGTCCTGCTTGCGATTTGGGGGGTTGCAGGATCGACCGTCAGAGTCAGCCCAAGTATCCCGGAAAGGGTCAATGCGAGCACCATCCCCGTCCCGATGGCCTGGAGAGAGCGCCTGACGAGCCCGAGATCCCCGAGCGTACATCCCAGGGACAAGCCGACATTGGGACCGAGCAGCGGCGAGATGACCATCGCCCCGATGACCACCGCCACATCGTTGCCGATCAGCCCGAAGGCGGTCACGAGCGTCGATAGTCCAACCATAACGACATGGATCAGGGTCAGACGCCCCGCCTGGTCCACGCCTTCATAGAGTTCCTCGCGACTGATCCTTGACTGCCTCTCTTTGCCGGAGTCCCCCGGCTCTTCGGCGGACTGTTTCTCTTCGGGCTCCTCGATCCGGGGCAAAGCGGCTGCGACCGGGAGCAGAATCATCCGGAAATCCTGGTTGGAGCCGAAGTTTTCGATCAGAGTGTCGGAGAGGGACTCGACATGTTCGGCGTCAAGGAGGATTCGAACCATTCTTCCCCCGTCTCCAGAACTCGACGTCCAGACTCCGAGTGGGGGTCGCTCTTCCAGAAGCTGCGGGAGTCGTCCGGCTTCCTCATCCGAGACCATCAACTCGAGTAGCCGCAATGGCATGACGGGTTTCTCTCTTCGACTTCCTGTTCCGGCCGATGCTTCCGGAACGCACGCGCGCGGCGATGTCCGCAGACGCCGCTACGACAGACACCAGGTCAGCCAGACCCGGATCTGTCCGGCGTTCCTCTTCAATTCAATTCGATTCATGTCGCTAAATGTGAGATTGCTGGTAAATGTGCACTGAAGTGTAACGCACCGGCTGAAGTACGACAACCATTTGGGCGTTCCCCCTGCCGAAGCATGGTGCACCGGGAAAGCTCCGCCAGCCTCCATCGCCGTGCCTCTGCTTCCCGGGAACGACGAAGGTGAACCAAGATCACGCAACCCGTCGTCAAGAATTGGTACGGGGTGGCAGGATCTCCACAACCGATCGTGTCCACGTATATGATGGCCTCAGGTGAGCGTTGACACGACTTCGAAACCCATCGACATAGAGATTCATGGACGCCTGATCGACGACCCGCTGGGACCCCGTCTCATCGAAACCGGCGATGAACGACTCTTCCGCTTCGAGGGGCTCGAGCCGAGCAAGTCGAAGGGCGAGGTCCTTCTGATCCACGGTCTGGCGGGACATCCCGGGCGGCGCTTCACCACGGCGCGACTGATCGCTCGCCAGGGGTTTGCGGTGACACTGTTCGACCTGGCCGGTCACGGTGGTCGTCAGGGATCATGGGAGGAGTCGCGAAACATTTACGAAAGCTACGCGACCTCTGATGACCCTTCCCTCATTCAGCAGGCTTTCCCAAGCGGCCCGAGCAACTTCTTCGATCGCCAGTACGCCCGCCTGAGGCGCCTTCGAGTCAGCCGCCATCAAGAACAGATCCGCCTCATGGTGGATCGAGTCCTTCCGGAACTGAGTCGACAACCATCCCTTCCGCTGTTCCTCCTGGGATTCAGCATGGGCGGATTGCTGGCTGCCGATGCCGCGTTACGGATGTCCCGAGAGGAATCGGAGTCGGGCGCCCGGCTGAAAGGCGTCATCCTATTAAGCCCGGCACTCCGTCCGAGGGGACGGCCGTCGAGGACGCTGGAAGGACTGTTTGTCGACATGGTTTGGGCGGGCCGTGATCGCCCTCTCTCCATCCTCCGTCTCGTGGTCAAACTCACACTTCTGTTGAACCTTCGCTTGGAAATTGGGTGGAGTGCGACCCATATGAGCGACCAAAAGGCCGAGGTTGACCTTTACCGTCGCGACCCGCTCGTCTTCAAAGCGATGCCTTCAGCCTATGCCGGTTCGATCGAGGGCCTGATGACCGTCGTGGAGCGCAACGCCGTCCTGTTTCCGGTCGACGCTCTCTTTCTCTTTCCCGAGCATGACGGCATCACCAGCGTCCAGGGCGCCCTCAGGTTTGCCCGGCGGGTCGAGACAACCCGGGGGTCCCGAAGCTGCCGTCTGGTGGAATTCGAGGGGCTCGACGCGCACGATCTGACACGCTCGAGCGTCCGCGACAAGGTGCATGACACCATTCTGGACTGGCTCGATTCCCGTGTATCCTGACGAGAGTTCCTACTTGTGACCCACCAAGCGGATTCGGCCCGTGAAGGCGCGGCCCTGAACCCCACCGAGTGCAAGAAATTGGGGTGAATCGATGTTGTTGTCGATGTACGTGGCGTTTCGTCGATCGGTAAGGTTGTTGACGCCTGCCCGCAGTGCCCACTGGTAGCCCAGGACCTTGATGCGTCTCTCGAGGTGCACGCTCAAACTGAAGTAGGCGGGAAACCGATGGGAATTCAGGGGACCCACGAGTTCCTGGCGATCATTTACGTAACTGAAGGGAAAACCGGTGTGCCAGTCCAGGGCGTAAACCGCGAGGAAGTTCCGTAAGACGGGAAGCGGGTGCCAGCCCCACAGCTGCAGACGGTTTGGAGCGTCCCAGGGCAATGGTCCTGCGCCCTGCGGACCAAATACGGGGTTGTCGATGTCGAAGTCGACCACCGCGCTCGAACGAGCCGAGGAATGTGTGAACACGGCGAACAGCTCTGAGGAGCTCGCAACACTGCGACGAAAGGTCAGCTCGAGTGCCCGGTAACGGTCGCGTCGACGGTTCTCCAGAACGACAGGGCCACCCTGAAACGGAGCCGGGTCGGCCCGTTCCTGAACGAATCCGTTCCGCCCCCGCTTCTGTGTCCAGGAAGCACTGACGAGAATGGAATTGGATAGCCTCCTCTGAATCTCGGCGCTCCAATTGAGGAAACGGGGTGCTCTCAGACTCTCACGGTCTGCCCGGAAGGAGGTCCGGGCGATCTTCTCGACAGTCTGACCGTTCGGGCCGTAGAAACGATCGATCCGCTCGCCTGCCTCCGCACCCGTCAACAGGTCCAGGGGTGTTGCATCGTAAAAGACACCCACGCCGGCGCTGATTTTCGTGCGTCCGCCGTCCAGCATATAGCTCGAGGCCAGGCGCGGAGAAACCAGGAGGTTGCGTACGATCCGGTCTCGGTCCAGCCGGACGCCCGTCTCGATTCGAAGCTGATCGGTCAGGGACCACCGGTCCTCGACGAAGGCGCCCGTCTCAAGGTTGGTCACACGTCGTGGATGAGTGGCCGTGAAACCAACCTCGCGGGAAAGAGTGCCGTCAGCCCGCAGGAAACGGATGGGTCCGCGAACGTTGTTCTGCCGATAGCTGAGTCCGTCAAGGTCCGCTCCCAACCGAAGGATGTGTCGACCGTACCGCAAAATCGGCGGCAGTGTGAATCGAACGAGGCCCTGTGTTCTTCGGGTTTGTGTGTCGAGGCTCCGATAGTAGTTGCCCGAGTATTGGCCCACCTGATTTGTGTAGGGCGCATCCCCGAGCGGGTCTTCTGACGACTTCGCGGTGTAAATGCCGAAACCCGCCTCCAGCAGAGCCTGATTCTGGAAGAAAAACTGCTCTCTTGCCGTCAACAAGTAGGCATCGCTTCGTTGTCGGGTGGTCGTTTCCCGCGGCCGAAATCGAGACAGTTCCGGATAGTCGGCGTTGCGGCGGTTGACGAGCATGCTGGCCGTCAGGACGTGGGTTGGAGTCCAGTTCAGTTGCACCTTCGCCAGATTGCTGCCCCGCCATGATCTGGATCGGTTGGTTTCGGGAGGAAGTTCCGTCAGATTCCTGAGACGATACTCGGCGTCGGCGGCATCGAAAAACCACGCCCTGCCTTTGGCCAGAGGCCCGGAGAAAGTGGCTCTCGGCGTCCAGCTCCCGATACTCAGTCCCCCGTGCGTCTGCAGCGCAGGGAAAAAGTTGGTGGCGGAAAAGCGAAACCGATCGTCTCCCATGCCCGTCTCCAGGTCCACGACTCCGCCCGAGCCTTTGCCA
Organism: uncultured Acidobacteriota bacterium; assembly: GCA_963823995.1. Classification (GTDB taxonomy): domain Bacteria; phylum Acidobacteriota; class UBA6911; order RPQK01; family JAPXNP01; genus JARRKC01. The sequence goes on along the minus strand of CAWGNQ010000003.1, from coordinate 36,631 downwards.
TACTCGGCCGAGTAACGCCCGGACAGTACTTCGACCGAGCGCAGGGCATCGGTGCTGATCCGCAGGGTCAGCTTCCTGTCGCCTGGATGAGTAATGTTGAAGCCGTCCAGCTGGTCGACCACCTGGGAGGTCTCGGACCCATCAATATGGATCTGACCACTCGCGTCCTGGAGAACTCCCGGCATCAACGGCAGAGCATTTCGAAAGTCACGCGTGGTCGGATAGGGCAAATTGAGGATTTCCTCTCTGTCCAGAGTCTCCGTCGATGCCGTCTTCTGGGAGCTGAGTCCATGCTGGGAGGAAACGACGTCCACTTTCTCCGAGAACTCCTGCGTGTGGTTGAGCGTGACCTCCAGATTCCTCAGCTGGGCTGCTGTCAGGTCCTGGCTCGCGAACACGTAGAAGCCTTCCTTCTCGACCCGAAGATGGAAGGGACCGGGTCTCCGCGCCAGAAAGTGACAGAAACCTGCGTAGTCCGACGTGCACTCGACCGATTCACCGCTGTCTTTATTGATCAGAATGACTCGTGCATCCGAAACCGCCAGACCATTCTCATCCACGACTTGAATGAAGCTGTTCGTCTGCTTCCGTGGGTATTGGGAGACAGAAACGGGAGGAGTCTTCGACTCGGCTTCCTTAGGCCGCTCCGATTCCGACTGGATTTCCGAGGGTGGAGCGGGATGAGAAAAAATCAGAAGGAAACAGGCCAAGATCCCTGCCATGCGCAGCCTTTCGTACATCTAGGATACCCGAACGCCTGCGCACCTGTGATCCGTTTCCCCGCCCGCCGGCGTGGAACTCCTGAATGGCGGAGTGGGACCACAGCGTCTACTCAGGTACGATGGCCGACCCTGGATACCGCGAAGAGCACGGTCCTGGTTGTCATCGACTGATCGCTTCGGTAATCCAACTCTTGGACGGAATCTGTGCCTCCAATTCTTGAAGGAGTTCCTTCGCGCGGACCACTACTTGGTCGCGGCTCCCAATCGTGGGCTTCAGGTCCATTCCGGCCGCGCCGATCAGATTCCCTTTGGCATCATGCAGAGCTTGAGTGATGTCATAGACAGGATCCTCGTCGGTAGGCTCTTCGATTTCCGCCTTCCCGGTCATCATCGGGCCGAGCTCATCGGCATCACACGCTTCACCGACGTCTTCTCGGGCGCTCGCAGCGACCGTCTTGCAGCCCTGCCCGGAGGTCAGTGCGAGCTCGAGTGCAGCGAGCTCCGGGTGGCCGGCAACGAATTGATCGACGAGTCGCTGCCCTCTCGCAAGAGAAGCGTTTCCGGAATTCGATTCGGGTGTTCGACGGGATTTCTGGGCGGCCTCAACCGTACTCGTCGCAGCAAGGATAAGGACGATGAGAAGAACAAACTGGTAGGTCTTCATGGTTCAGCCTCCTGTGGCAGACAGATTCCCCTTGCGAGGAAGTCCACAAGGTACCGCGAGCCGGTTGAAAGCAGCGTGAAAGCCAAATGAAACGACGTTCATGGTATCGAACGCGGCAATGAGACGATGAACCTCGTGCCCTCGGCAAGCACGCTTTCAACATCGATCTTTCCCCCGTGCATCTGCACGATGAGCTTGACCAGGGCCAGCCCGAGCCCGACGTGGCCCTGCGCATCGGAGCGGGAAGAATCCACCCGGTAGAAACGATCAAAGATCCGTCCCAGTTCGGAAGTGGGAATCCCCACACCCTCGTCTTCAACGACCAGACGGACGCCTCCTCCGGCCCGGCCGACGCTCACTGTGACACGACCTCCCTGGAGCGAATAGAAGATTGCATTCTCAACCAGGTTGTACGCCATATGCTCGAGACTCTCGTTCTCGCCGTCGAGAAGGATCTCCCCTTGGGGACAATCCAATTCGAGGCAGATCGATCTTGCCTGGGCGGCAGGCCCGAGTTTCTCGCAGACCTGTGAAACAAGCCCGCCCAGATCCACGACAGTCTTGGGCAGCGACCGCTTCCCGGTTTGAGCTCGAGCCAGCAGCAGGAGCGAATCGGCAAGTCGATTGAGTCGCAGGACTTCGCAGTGCACGACCCGCAAGGCTTCTTCATATTCAGCCTGCGATCGACGCCGGGTCAGCGTCACCTCGATCTCCCCCCGGATGACGCTGAGCGGCGTCCGCAGTTCATGGGACGCGTCGGCAACAAACCGCTGCTCCGATTCGAAGGCTCGCTGCCGTCGTTCCAGGAACTCGTTGAAGGTCGAAGCCAGGCGGCCCAACTCGTCAGCGGGATTGTCGATCTCCAATCGGCGATCCAGGTCCTTGTCGTCGATATCCTTGACACCCTGGATCATCTTCCCGACCGGCCGCAGATTCCAGAACGCAACGACGTATCCCGCTGCAATTGCCAGCAGAACCATCAGAGGTGCACCTGCCAGCAGCTGCCAGCGAAGTCTCGACACGGCCTCCTTGATTCTCGCAAGGGGCTCCCCGACGAGGAGGACGACCTCGGGACCGTTCTCCGTCCAGCGCACCGGCTGGAGATAAAGACGCGATGCTCCCCGACGATCGACTTTCATTGTTGCGAAGAAGGCCTGTCCGGAATCGAGCGCACGACGAACGACGGCCCGATCCACGAGCGCACGAGTGCTGGAAACGGCGGGCGATGCATCCAGGACATGACCCGATGCGTCTATCAGCTGGGCCAGACTTTCTCCCGAGGTAAACTCGGCCATCACGGACTGCTCGAGGCGTCCTGCAGCCGGGTCCGCGTCGATTCCGAGGCTGGAGGCCTCCGTCGGGCTCCGGTCCCGGCCATCCTCCTCCATTTCTTCCGCCAGGTTCCGGACGATCAGTGCGGCATGCTCCTCGAGCAGGCGGTCCAGATCCGTCCGCAAAATGTGGGAATAGCTGAAGTAAAGGGACAGCGACAGCACACTCACCAGGAGAACGAACAGGAAACCGTTGACCAGAGCCAGCCTGGCACGAATCGACTTAGGCCTCATCCTGGACACCAAAGACGTACCCGCGACCCCGCCGCGTATGGAAGAGCTTCTTCCGAAATCCCCGGTCGAGCTTGTCCCGAAGCCGCTTGACGTAAACGTCGATGATATTCGTCATGCTGTCGAAGTGCTGATCCCAGACGTGCTCGGAGATCATCGTTCGGGTCACGATCTGGTTGGGATGTTGCATCAGGTACTCGAGAAGGGAGAACTCCTTTGCGGTCAAATTGAATTCCATTCCCTGTCGGCACGCGGTCTGACGAGATCGCGATATCTCGAGATCTCCAACCCGGATGACGTCAGGTGCGATATGTCGAGGCCGACGGCCCAGTGCCCGAATGCGGGCCAGGAGCTCCTCGAATGCAAAAGGTTTAACCAAATAGTCATCCGCTCCGCTGTCGAGACCGCGGATCTTGTCGGACACCGCTCCGCGAGCCGTGAGCATAAGGATCGGAGTAACATTGTCCCGACGTCTCAGTTCTGCGCAGACTTCGAAGCCGCTCTTCCTGGGAAGCAGAATATCGAGGAGAATGAGGTCGTACTCATGGATCTCCGCGAGGTACAGACCATCTTCACCATCATGGGAAACGTCGACGGCGTAACCCTGTTCGGTAAGCCCTCGCTGGATGAAGCTGGCGATCCGCTTCTCGTCCTCGACTACCAGGATCCTCACGATCTTCAATATACTGCAGCCCGACCTGAAGCCGGGTTCGAGGAAACCCGGATGAAACGAAATTCATCGGAGGGTCATTGAATCTTCATCTTGCGTGTCGGCGGGTACTGGAACATTCGAATCGTCCTGCGTAGCTGAGATCGACACAGGAAGAATGGCATGCAAGCGAAGAGGCGTAGGCTGATTGACACTGGAGTCCTGCATTTTTCAAGCTGTAGACCAGGCGCTCACTCATGAATAGACTTTCATCTGCAATTCACATCCTGTTCATGCTTCCACGAGTAGGCTTATTGCGACTCATCCGAAAGCTGCGACTTGACACACTCCTCTGGATTTCCGTTGGCCGGTTCCCGATGCGACAGAAGATCATGATGGCATTGATCTCCCGGCCCGTGCGCGTGGCAGTCTCACCCTCGAGGGCGCTGTTTCTCATTCTCTCGACGGCCCTGGTTCTCCCTTCTCTGGGGAACGGTGCCACCCTGGCCCAGACCGTTCCGTCTGTCGAACAGCAGGAAGCGCTGACGATCAACCTTCAAAACGCTTTGGAGCGCGCTCGCAACAACAGCCTGCAACTTCAGTCGGCGGGACTCGACGTGGCACTCGCCCATGAAGATCGACGCCAGGCCAAGGCGGCCCTCCTCCCTTCACTCGGCTATTTCAATCAATACATCTATACCGAGGGAAACGGTACGGACTCGGGGATCTTCGTCGCCAACGACGGCGTGCACGTCTACAGCAGCATGGCGGACGTTCACGAAGAGCTGTTTTCACCACAGCGGCTGGCGGAATATCGGCGAACCGCTGCTTCACAGGCCCTGGCTGCAGCTAAACGGGACATCGTCGAGCGGGGACTCACATCGACCGTCGCCCGGGACTACTTCGCGGCGGTCGTGGCAAGACGCAAGACCGGCAATGCCCAGGGCGCTCTCCAGGAGGCCCGGCGTTTCCTGACGATCACGGAGCAGCTCGAGAAAGGCGGCGAGGTCGCCCATGCCGACGTGCTGAAAGCCCAGCTGGTCGCCCAGCAGAGCGAGCGGGATCTTCGAGAGGCACGGCTCTCGGCCGAAAAGACACAGATTGCACTCGCAGTCCTGATGTTTCCCGGCTTCCGCCTGGACTTCAATCTCGTCGACGATCTGGCGTCCATACCGCCACTTCCCTCGTATAGGGAGATCGAGACTGCGGCGCTCGACCAGAGCCCCGAATTGAGGGCCGCCCAAGCGACGCTCCAACAGGCCGAGTACAGTGTCTCCGTGGCCCGGAGCGGATACCTGCCTTCGCTCAGCCTCGACTACTTCTTCGGCATCAATTCCAACCAGTTCGCCCTGAGCGATGCCGAAGGGCGCGACCAACTCGGTTCCTCGGTCCAAGCCACGTTGAACATCCCCGTTTTCGACTGGGGGGCCACCCGAAGCAAGGTGAACCAGGCGGACATCCGCCGGGAGCAGGCGGAGTTGGAGCTGACGCTCGCCCGGAAGCAGCTGATCTCGAATCTTCATTCGCTGTATGCGGAAGCTCAGTCCGCCATGGACCAGCTCGAGCTGCTGCGAAGCTCCGCGGATGCCGCCTCCGAAAGCCTTCGCCTGACGCGGCTCCGGTACCAGGCCGGAGAAGCGACGGCACTCGAGGTCGTCGACGCCCAAAGCACTTTACTCCAATCACGCAACGCCTACGACGACGGCCTTGCGCGCTATCGTACGGCGCTTTCAGACATCCAGTCACGTATCGGAACGCTTTGACCCATGATCATCCATCAGGTGCAAGTGAATGTCGGGAGGGTCGTTGCGTCGGTGCTCCTCATTCTGACGGCAGGCTGCAGCACAACCCAGCCTCCCGCAGAGGATTCCGTAGCCCCCGTCCAGATAGCACGGACCGAGCGAGGGGCGATTCAACGCATCATCTCCGCTCGCGGCATCCTCTATCCCGTCAACCAGGCAGCTGTCACACCCAAGATCAGCGCGCCCATCGAAACCTTTTACGTCAATCGAGGCGACCGCGTCCACAGGGGTCAGCTGCTCGCCGTGCTGGAGCACGAAGATCTGGCCGCCGCCCTCGCGGAGGCCCGAGGGTCCTATGAACAGGCCGAAGCGAGCTACCGCCGGACTACAGCTGCCTCTCTTCCCGAGACATTGGCGCAGGCGAAGGCGGATGTCCGCTCCTCGGAGGAAGAACTGAAGGTGGCCCGAAAGCTGTACGAGAACCGCAAGGATCTCCAGGCGCAAGGCGCCATCGCACAGCGGCTGGTAGATGAGGCCAATGCGTCCTACGTCCAGGCGCTGAACCGGCACGAAGTGGCACAGCAGCGTCTCGAATCGCTCCAAAAGGCCGGTCAGAAGGAACAAACCCGGGAGGCCAAGGCACAGATGGATGCGGCCGAAGGGCGATATCGCGCCGCCCAGGTTCAGCTCGACTACTCCCGCATCCACAGCCCCATCGACGGCGTCGTGACCGACCGGCCGGCTTATGCGGGCGATATGGCCACGGCGGGTTCCCCGCTCATGACCATCATGGATACGTCCCGGCTGATCGCTCGCGTCAGCGTTCCGTCGGACGAGTTGGTCTTCCTCAAAAAGGGTGACGCAGCGAAGATCCGAGACGCGGATGCCTCCGATCAGCTGCAGGGCGCCGTTACTGTGGTGAGTCCCGCGCTGGATCCGAACAGCACGACGGCCGAAGTCTGGATCGAGGCCGTCAATCGCGACGGCGGTTTGAGACCCGGCATGTCCGTCGATTCGTCGATCGTGGCGGATTCGGTGACGGATGCGCTGATCATCCCCACTGTGGCGATTCTGCCGTCGGAAGGAGACGCCGGTCGCGTGATGGTGATCGATTCCCACTCGGTCGCCCATCAGCGCCTGATTCGGATCGGAATTCAGAATGAGGGCAGAACGCAGGTACTTGACGGTCTCCAGGAAGGGGACCAGGTCGTCGTAGAGGGAGGAGTCGGCCTGGAAGACGGAGCGCAGGTCAGCATCCAGAAAGCCGGCGGGAATGACTGAGCGTCGCAGCGGAGCGCAGTCCCCGGAAAAGCCGACGGATGAAGAGCAGCATTGGACGACCCGGCATTCCAAGCCGGTCATCTTCCTTATCCTGACCTCTGTCGCCGTCGGCATCTACTTCGCGTTCTCCATTCCCGTGGCCGTTTTTCCTTCCACCGACTTTCCACGCGTGACCATCGGTGTCGACAACGGCGTGGCGCCGATCGACCAGATGCTCGTCACCGTCACCCGGCCCATCGAAGAGGCCGTCAATACGGTCCAGGGGCTGGAGGCCGTCCGCTCGGTGACCAGCCGTGGCACCGCTCAGATCGACCTGTTCTTCTCCTGGAAAGTGGACATGTACCAGACGCTCAATCTGGTCGATGCGGCGCTGGCCGAAGTCCGCTCTTCCCTTCCCTCGACCGCCCAGATCACTAGCAACCGGCTGACCTTTGCCGCGTTCCCGATCATGGGGTACAGCCTGACCTCGAAGACGGTTCCGCAGACTCAGCTTTGGGAACTGGCGACCTACGATCTCAAGCCTCGGATGAACCGACTAAGCGGCGTCTCCACGGTCGTCGTCCAGGGTGGGCAGGAGCCGGAGTTCCAGATCACCCCCGACCCCGCCAGGTTGGTCAGGACGCAGATCACCGTCCCGGGGCTGCTCGAGGCCCTTCGCGCCACCAACATGGTGGATTCACCGGGGATGCTGGAGCGCCATCATCAGCTCGTTCTCGGACTCGTCAGCGGTCAGGCACACGGCCCTGACGACATTGCCAGGATCGTCGTCAAAACCACCCCGGCCGGGGCCCCCGTGCGCATCGGCGACATCGCCACGGTTCGGAGGTCCTACAAACCCGTGTACACCCAGGTAACGGCAAACGCCCAGCCGGCCGTGCTGCTGAGCATCTTTCGGCAGCCGGACGGCAACACGGTGACGGTCGCCGATGAGGTTCACAACGAGGTCGAGAGCATCCGCAGGTCCCTTCCGGCGGGTGTCGTGATGACTCCCTTCTACGATCAGTCGGAGCTCGTCAACGACTCGATCAAAAGCGTCCGCGACGCCATTCTGATCGGACTGGCGCTGGCTTCACTCGTGCTGGTCGTGTTCCTGCGGGACTGGGGAACGTCGCTGGTGGCGGGCCTGGTCATCCCGGCCACAGTCGCGACGACGTTCATCGCCCTGCGCGTTCTCGGTCTCAGTTTCAACCTGATGACTCTCGGAGGACTGGCGGCCGCCGTCGGACTGGTCATCGACGACGCCATCGTGGTGGTGGAGAACATCATCATGCACCGCGATCTCGGACAGAGCCGGGCCCAGGCCATTCGCAGCGCCCTGCGGGAGATCAGGCTCCCGCTGCTGGGCTCCACGCTGACCCCGATCGTCGTCTTCGTGCCTCTCATCTCGATTACCGGCGTGACCGGCGTCTTCTTCCGTTCGTTGGCTCTGACAGTGGGCATGGCCTTGCTGGCGTCTCTGGCGCTCGCTCTGACCTGGACGCCGACTCTCAGTCACTTCCTGATTCGCAAGCACCGGGCCCATCCGGACGGTTCCGAGCCGGTATCCCATGCGACCGCTGCGCGGGGATTCCTCGCGGGGGTCCTTCGCGTCTACAAGACCGTTCTGCGAGGTGTCCTCGATCATCCCTGGTCCATGGGCCTTGCCTGCTTCGCGCTGGTGGTCGGCTCCTTCGTCTGTTACCGATCCCTCGGGACGGACCTGCTGCCCGCGATGGACGAGGGGGGCTTCATTCTCGATTACTGGATGCCTCCCGGAACCTCCCTCGAGGACACGAATCGCGTGCTGACCTCCGTCGAGGAGATGCTCCGAGATACACCCGAAGTGGAGAGCACGTCCCGGCGCACGGGTCTCGAACTCGGTCTGATCGCCGTGACCGAAGCGAATACCGGAGACTTTACGGTGAAGCTGAAGCGGGAACGCAGCCGCAGTCTGGACGAGGTCACCGCTGAGCTGCGGCAGAAAATCAACGAACGCTTTCCCATGCTCGACGTGGAGTTCGTCCAACTGCTCCAGGACATGATCGGAGACCTGACGAGCGCACCCGAGCCGGTGGAGATCAAACTCTTCAGTGAAGATGAGGTACTGCTGCGGAAATGGGCTCCCCGGGTCGCCGATGCGATCGGAAAGATTCCGGGTGTGGTCGATGTCCTGAACGGCATCGACAATACGATCAGCGGCCCGGCGACGATCTTCCGGGTCGACCCTGCGGTTGCTTCGCGGGCCGGTTTTACGCCGGAGGAAGTGGAGATGGACGTCAGTGCCATCATGCAGGGCGAGGAGGCGACGACACCGGTGATCATCGGGGACCGGGCCTACACGGTTCGGATCCGGTTCCCCAGCGAGACCCGCGCCTCGCTCGAGGCGATCCGCAGCACACTGCTCGGCAGCGGCACCGGCCAAACGGCGACCCTCGGGGCTCTGGCGCACGTCGAGCAGCTTCCCGGTCAAATGGAAATCCGGCGGGACAACCTTCAGCACGACGTCGCCGTCACGGCCAGGCTCGAAGGTCTGAACCTCGGAGCCGGCATCGCTGCAGTCCAGAAGGCGGTCGCGGATCTGCACCTGCCGGGCGGCATCCGGGTCGAGTACGGCGGTGGCTACGCGGAACAGCAGCGGTCGTTCCGGGACCTGGTGATGGTCCTGGTCCTGGCCATCGTCCTCGTCTTCATCGTGTTGCTGTTCGAGTTCGGCGGTTTCGCCGCGCCCCTTGCGATTCTCGCGTCGGCTCTGCTTTCCACTTCCGGAGTCTTTCTGGCGCTGCTGATCACCAACACGTCGTTCAACATCTCGTCGTTCATGGGGCTGATCATGGTCGTCGGGATCGTGGCCAAGAACGGTATCCTGCTGCTCGATGCCGATGAGAAGTACCGGCGGGACGGGCTCTCCTCTCACGATGCCATGATGGCTGCCGGGGAGCGCCGGATGCGTCCGATTCTGATGACGGCCCTGGCGACGATCGCCGGGATGGTACCGCTGGCTCTCGCGCTCGGTGCGGGCTCGCAGATGTTGCAGCCGCTGGCCATCGCCGTCATCGGCGGCATCGCGGCTTCGATGGTCCTCTCCCTGATCGTCACTCCTGCCGTCCACTATTACCTGACCCGTTGACGGCAAGGATGTTACCGGTATGCGTCTGACCGTAGACTCGAATGCAATCGCTTTCAAAGGAGTTGCCATGCGGCGTTTAGCTGTGCTTTTGTCATTTCTGGTAATGCCCTCTTTGTTTGCTGCACCGCCCACCTATCAGGTCACTCGGAAGTTCACTTTGGGTGGCGAAGGTTGGTGGGACTATGTCGTCCCGGATCCTCCTCGGCACCGGCTGTTCATCGGCCGGCAGAATCGCGTCATGGTCGTCAACGAGCGCAACGGAAAGCTACTCGGTGCGGTACTCGGCATCGACGGCGCCCACGGCGTCGCCCTCGTGCCCCAGACGCAGCGCGGCTTCGCCACTTCCGGAAACGACGGGACCATCGTCATGTTCGATCTCGAAAGCTTCAAATCGCTCGCCCGGATTCCGGCGGCCGAAGACGCCGACGCCATCCTCTACGATTCCGCGTCCAAACGCGTCTTCTCGTTCAACGGCGACGCCCACTCGGCTACGGTCGTCGATCCGGCGGCGGGAAAGCTGGTGACGAACATCCCGCTCGGCGGCAAGCCCGAGTCGGGGGCGTCGACCGGAGACGGCAAGGTCTACGTCAACATCGAGGGTACGAATGAAATCGCGGAGATCGGCGCATCCGCCCTGAACGTCACGCGGCGATGGTCCACGGCTCCCTGCGAACGCCCGGTTTCGATGGCGGTCGACGTGGCCCACCACCGCCTGTTCAGCGGCTGCCGAAGCGGTGTGATGGCCGTTTCCGACTACCAGGCGGGAACCGTCGTCGCCACCGTGCCGATCGGCCAGGGTGTCGACGGCGCGGCCTACGACCCGGAAGCGGGGGACGTCTTCACCTCGAACGCCGACGGGACGCTGACCGTGATCCACCAGGACGGGCCGGACGAGTACCACGTCGTCGAGAACGTGAAGACGATGCCGGGCGCAAGGACCATGGGACTGGATCCGACAACCCATCAACTGTTTCTGGTTTCGTCGAGATTCGGACCCGTTCCCGAAGCGACGCCGGACAACCCGAGACCCCGTCCGGCGATGGTCCCCGGCTCCTTCACACTGATAGTGATCGAACGTGTGCCGGATTCCCAGTAATACAATTCGGTTCTATGCGCCTGCCAGGCAAGACTTCGAGTCGGTCGTGCAGGGACTTCGATTCGCGGCCGGCCTGCCGAATGATTCCGGGAAGATTCCACCGGAGCGGGCCGATGTGATCAACATGAGCCCGGGCGGAACGGGTAGTTCCCAGATTTTCGCCGATGCCGTCTCCAGTGCTCCCGCTCAAGGCGTCTTGAGTATGGTATGGCGCGAAGATACCGATCAACCGACCGAGACCTTCATGCAGGCAGCTATCCGATCCATGATAGCGAATTGGAGGACAGGAGCAGATCCAGCGATCCCAGAAGACCGCCTATTGAAATGCCCGGCCTTTCCCTTCAATGTTATTGGTCGACCATGAGTGAAGAAAAGCATCCCGTCTCCTCGAGTTCCGGCGAATCCCGGCGTGAGTTCCTCACTCGGGCGGCGGTCTCCCCCATCGCCTTGAGTGTGAGCAGCCTGACGGCACGTCAAACACCGAGCGCGGCCGGGCAGACCGACAGTCTCCCCTGGTACAGGCACACTTACCGCTGGGGACAAACCAACATCAACGAAAAGGACCCGACCCGGTACGACATTCCGTGGTGGCGAGAATACTGGAAAAGAACCCAGACCCAGGGAATCGTCGTGAATGCAGGGGGAATCGTCGCCTACTATCCCACGAAGATCCCCTTTCACCACCAGGCCCGCTTCCTGAATGGCCGCGACCTCTACGGAGAACTGACCCGGGCGGCCCACTCAGACGGTCTCGTCGTGTTCGCACGGATGGATTCCAACCGGGCCCACGAACCGCTTTACCAAGCCCATCCGGATTGGTTCGCTGTGGACGCCGACGGAAGGCCCTACCGGGCCGGCGAACTTTACATCAGCTGTATCAACGGTCCCTACTACGACGAGCATATCCCTGCGATTCTGCGCGAAATCATCGAATGGGAAAAGCCCGACGGATTCACCGACAACAGCTGGAGCGGGCTCGGGCGGGACAGTATCTGCTACTGCATTCACTGCCGCGAGAAATTTCATGAGGACAGCGGGCTGAAGTTGCCGGACAGGCCGGACTGGAACGATCCGACCTACCAGCGGTGGGTCGAGTGGGGCTATCGCCGCCGACTGGAAGTCTGGGACCTGTTCAATCACACGACCAAATCGGCAGGAGGCTCCGATTGCATCTGGGCAGGAATGATCAGCGGGGACCTGGTTTCCTCGGCCCGCCGCTTCCGGGACATGAGAGAACTCTGCCGGCGGGCGGACATGGTCATGCTCGACCAGCAGAGACGGACCGACGACGGGGGATTTCAGATCAACGGTGAAACCGGAAAGCGGATCCACGGACTTCTCGGCTGGGACAAGCTTGCCCCGGAGAGCATGGCGACCTACGGTCCTCGGAAAGCGGCCCTGCCCGTCCCCGAAGTACGGATGTGGATGGTGGAGGGTTTTGCCGGATCGATCCAGCCCTGGTGGCATCACGTCGGCGCCTACCAGGAGGACCGGCGCCAGTTCGAGGTGGTCGAGCCCATCTACCGCTGGTATGCCGCGCATCAGTCGAATCTGGTCGATCGCAGGCCGGTCGCCACGGTCGGGGTGGTCTGGTCGCAGCGTAACGTGGACTATTACGGGCGTGATGATGCCCACGAGCTTGCCTGGGTGCCTTACCGGGGGATGATCCAGGCCCTCATCCGTGCCCGCATCCCCTTCCTTCCCGTCCACGCCGACGATATCGAACGCGATGCGCATCAGTTCTCCCTTCTCATTCTTCCCAACCTGGCCGTCATGTCCGAGCCCCAGGTTCGGTCCGTTCGGGACTTCGTGCGCCGCGGCGGATCGCTTCTCTCGACGGGTGAGACGAGTCTGTATGACGAAAATGGAAGACAGAGATCGGATTTTGCCCTCGCCGACCTGTTTTCGGCAAGTTTCACGGGAAAGCGACACGGTCCGAGCAATCCTGCCGCATCGGACCACAGCTATCTCCGGCTGAGCCCGGACGTCGGTCAGGACGTGTACGGTCCGCGTTCGGGCGAAGAACCCGTCCGGTCCGTGCCTCGACACCCCGTGCTGCACGGCTTCGAGAAGACCAACATCCTGGCGTTCGGAGGGATGCTTCTGGAAGTGAATGCAAAGTCCGGGACCACGGTCCCCCTCACGTTGATTCCCGACTTCCCCGTCTACCCTCCGGAAACCTCCTGGATGAGGGTGCCCCGGACCGACATTCCGGCGCTGGTGATAGGCAGCCGGAACGGTGCCCGCACCGTGTACGTGCCCGCCGACATCGACCGCCGGTTCGATCACGGCAATACCCCTGATCATGGTGATCTTCTGGAGAACCTCGTACGGTGGGCGGTCGCCGACAATATCCCGCTTCGCGTCGACGGTCCGGGGCTGATCGATTGCCACATGTACCGTCGGAAGGGCCGAATGATTCTGCATCTCGTCAATCTGACCAGCGCCGGCACGTGGCGATCACCGGTCGAGGAACTGGTACCCATGGGCCCTCTGACTGTAGGCGTGAGGCTTCCGGAAGGTATCCGTGGTGAGGACGTTCACCTGACCGTCGCAGATCGGCGCCCGACCCCGGCCCGCAAGAACGGCTGGATCGAGTTCCGCATCGAATCCATTGCCGACCATGAGGTCGCTGTCCTGGACTATGCGGACCTACATCCGGTCTCTCTCTAAAAGTACACGCATGCATTTTCATCGCCTTAGTTTGCCCGCAGGGCTACGGGGGCTGGCACCGATTGCGCGGCTCATCACCGATCCCCGGCCCCCGAATGAGGAGGGCGGCCGAATTCCCATAGCCGGCGGCCAAGCCGTCCAGGTGCGGCCCCGGCGCCAGTGCGGATACAAGCAACCCGAGACCCGCCCGCATTCAAACCCTCGAGTGAGCCCGACGTCTCGGTGCAGGATCGATCCGATGTGACCGGCGGGACATGCCACCTGGCTCCGGTGGGTGGAGGCGCGAAAGGTTGATGTTCTTCCATCTCGTGACTTATGGTGAGAGAAGGGGTCAAGTCACGAACATGTCACCCCTGCAGCGGCAGGATCAGGGGTTCGGGTCCCGGCGAGACGGCTTGACGGACCCGCATCTCTCGCAGTTCCCGTACGCGTCTTGCAGGAGCAACGATCACCTGCCGCAGGGTAAGCGTGCGTCCCGGCAACAGCTCAGGCTGGCGTACGAACCCGGCTGGGTTGGTCGGGACACGGCACCGATACACACCGATACAGAAGGAGGCAAACTATGTCCGTCGCAAAAATCATTGAAATCACCGCGGAGTCGAACGAAAGCTTCGAGAAGGCCACCCAGGCCGGCATCGACAAGGCCTCAAAGACGGTCAAGCAGATCCGGTCCGCTTGGATCAAAGATCAAGAGGTCATCGTCAAGGGCAACTCGATTGTCTCCTACAGGGTGCACTTGAAGCTGACATTCATGCTGGACTGAGCGCAGACACCTTGGAATTCCCTGGCGTCGATGCCATTTCGGGTGTGCCGGCGTCCTCTTCCGGGGCGCGCGGACGTTTTCACCCATAAATTCCCACTTATCCGCAGCCTGCAGGCAGTGAAGTCGTCCACACATCAGCGTCCGGCCCGGCAGGAAACGCAGGGCGACGGCGTCAGGGCTCCGATCCGGAACAGGTTCCCGTATATCGAATTGGCCGATCGAGCGAAGCGGTTTCCGCGTCATCTCCCCAGGGCTGAAACGCGTTTTCAAACGGGGAAGAAAGGGCTATCGGAACAGCAAGGAGCACCCGACCGCGGAGAACTTTCACGAATGGCGAAAGCGGGTCAAGTACCTCTGGTATCACCTCCGCGTTCTGCAACCTATCTGGTCGAGGGTCATCAAGGCATGGGCAAGGTCCTGCCACGATCTCTCCGATATTCTCGGAGATATGCACGATCTGTCCGAGTTCACGAAGTCTCTCGTGCACGCGCCCACCGCTTCTCACGAGGAGCGTCAGGCTCTGCTCGGCCTCATCGACCGGAGAAGGCGGGAACTGCAGCAGAAGGCCTTTCGTCTGGGAGCCCGGATCTACACCGAAAAGCCGTCCGGATTTGTCCGGCGCATCGAGACCTATTATGAAGTCTGGCGTCAAGAGCCAGAGCCGGGTGAGTTCCCGGATCCTTCACGTTGACGGTGATCGGGCACGACGCCGCTTCGCCACGGAGCGTCCGGAGTGCCACCTGGCCTCTGGAGATCGATGGTTTCACACATGCCGGGTGCCGGATCGTGTAGTCTATGAACCAGTGCCCGGAGGACCGAGTGACCACAGCGGAACAAACACAGAAAAGCAGGATTACGTTTTCACATGGAACAGGATTTCACACGACGCTCAAGCGACGTGTCGATCGCTACTTCAACGATCGCGGGATCGGCAAGGCGGGGGACATCCGCCTTTTCGCCAAAACGGCGATCACGCTGGCCTGTGCAGTCCTCGCCTATGTGTATCTTGTCTTTTTTGCGAGTTCCTGGCTCGGAGTGCTGCTCGGCATTGTAGTGATGTCGCAGGCTCTGGCGTTCATCGGTCTGAACATCCAGCACGACGCGAATCATGGCAGCTACTCCAAAAACAAACGGGTGAACCGAATCATGGGCCTCACGATCGACCTGATCGGCGGGAGCCATTTCCTCTGGCTGCAGAAGCACAACATCCTGCACCACACCTATACGAACATCGACGACTTGGATGACGACTTGCATACTTCGGGACTCTTGCGGTTGAGTCCGGATCAGACCAGGCGCCCCTGGCACCGTTTCCAGCACTGGTACGCTCTGCCGATCTACAGTCTGCTGACTCTCTCGTGGGTCTTCTACGGAGACTTTCGCAAGTTGATACTGGGCCGCATCGGCGACTACCGCCTGCGCCGGCCGTCATGGAGAGACTTGACGCTCTTTGTGGGCATGAAGTCGCTCTACTACGGTCTGGCACTGGGCGTGCCTCTGTTGCTGCACCCGGTCCTGCCGGTCGTGGCTGCATTTCTGGGGGTTCACCTGCTGTTGGGTTTCACGCTTGCAACCGTTTTTCAACTGGCCCACACCGTCGACGGCAACAGCTTTCCTGCCCCTTCTCCGCAGACCCTGCAGATGGACAACGAATGGGCCGTCCACGAGATCGAGACGACGGCCGACTTTGCCCGTTCCAACCCGATCGTGTCCTGGTGTCTCGGTGGCTTGAACTTCCAGATCGAGCACCACCTGTTTCCGCGGATCTGCCACGTGCACTACCGGGAGATCAGCCGGATCGTGGAAGCCACCTGCCACGAATTCGGAGTTTCCTATCTGGCCTTCCCGAGCATCTCGGCGGCACTCCGTGCGCACCTGAGACACCTGAGAGCGCTGGGCCTCTGCGCGGAAAGCCCGGAGTGACCAACCGATACGATCGACCGGCCGAAAGCGTCTGAACTGGTCGTATGCACACAGAGCTCGCTCGTGTGCGCACAAGAGAAATCAGGGGATCTGACCGGGTGGTACGGGCTCAACTGCCCGGTTGGGCATGGTCTTGGGGCGGCGGGGCGACCGTCATGCCGTGCCGCCGGAAGACCTCCGTCATCTTCACGCGATCGGGCGGGCCGCCGGCGGCGGCACCGATCAGTTCGGCAGCTTCGCGGAAGTATGCGGGACCCATGATCGCAGGTGTAATGACGACAAGCTGCTTGGCATCCTCGCTGCCGAGGTTGTCGAAGCGGTGCACCATACCTCGGGGAATGCACAGAGCCTGCCCGGGGCCAACCTCGATAGGCACACCGTCAACCGTCCAAGTCAGGACGCCCTCGATGCCGTAAAGCATTTCCTCGTAGGCATCGTTCTTGTGGGCCGGCGCTGCCAGCTTTTCCCCAGCCGGGACGAACACTTCGAACACGGACACGCTGCCGTTGGAGTCCTCGCCCGAGAGGAGAAAGCGGATTCCCAGCGGACCGAGTTTGATGGTTTCTTCCGATGGATTAACGCGGTTCGTACCTTGTCGCACGATCGCCTCCTTATAGGGCATCATCTCATACCCGATTCCTCTTCCGCGTCCTGGACTTGGGTTCGATCTGGACCAAGCCGGAGCCGAAGAACTCAGGGCGAACGTTCAGTCAGGCGGTCGTTGAGCATCATTGCTTCAACCCCGCCCGCCGGCCATCAGCGATGTCCATTTCATCCACATTTTGATTTACAGATTCGGAATGCGCTGCGATAATCAACGAACTTCATAGTGAACCTTGATACAGGCGACAATCTCTGACAAAGCCGAACCCTCCGTGAGGAGGCGACGGAAAGTCAAGGGTCTCTTCTCCGAGATAGCCGAACTGCCAGAGATGGGTGGTTCGGTTCTGTTTACCATTACCTACCCCAATCAATGGGAGCGTCGAACCGCCTGAAAGGGGGTGATCGCGCTCGTCCGAGAGACCTCGAAACTTCACTCGTCAACAAACTGATTGGGGGGAACCATGATCAACAGAAGAAAGTTCGTCAAAGTCGGTCTGGCAGCCGGAGCCGGCAGCCTGGCGGCATCGAAGCTGAAACTCTGGCGCTCGCTGAGAGCCCAGATCCCGGGGGGGACACTACCGCCCGGGGACGTAGACAAGTTCGTCCTGCCACTGGTCAAGCCGCCGGCAATGCCGCCCAGCAAGATACTCAACAACCAGGCTCTCTACAAGATCGCCGTGCGGCAGTTCAATCAGCGGATCCTGTCTCCCCCCCATCCAGAAACGACGGTTTGGAGCTACGGCTCGGTCGATTATCCGGGCACCGCCGCCCAGGGAGGTACCTTCAACTACCCGGCGTTTACGATCGAAGCCAACTGGAATCGAAGGATCACGTCCGTGTGGCGGAACGAACTGGTCGATGCCAACGGCAGTTACCTGCCTCATCTTCTGTCCGTCGATCCGACCCTGCACTGGGCCAACCCGCCCGGCGGAAGAAAGGGTCGCGACACAAGGCCCACATTCACGGCAACGCCCGGACCCTACGCCGGTCCCGTTCCGATCGTCACCCACGTGCACGGCGCCCATACAACGGAAGAAAGCGACGGCTACGCCGAGGCGTGGTACCTTCCCTACGCCAATAACATTCCCCATGGTTACGCGGAAACCGGGACCTTCTACGATTACTTCAACAAGCGATACAAAATGAAGTGGGATCCCGGTACGGCTTCGTTCAGCTACCCCAACGATCAGCGGGCCACGACCCTCTGGTACCACGACCACACACTGGGCATGACGCGACTCAATGTCTATGCGGGACCCGCTGGCTTCTATCTGATCCGCGGTGGCCCCGACGACGTCGTTCTGGACAGCCGGGACGGGAGCACGGCTATCCTCCCGGGACCGGCACCTACAGTGGGTGATGATCCCCTCGGCATGTACGGCGAGATCCCGATCGTGGTTCAGGACCGCTCCTTCAACGACGACGGCTCGCTCTTTTTCCCCGACACTCGGGCATTCTTCGACGAGTTCCCAGGCCCCTTTATCCCCGATACGCCCGTCTCGCCAATCTGGAACCCCGAATTCTTCGGCAACATGATGGTAGTCAACGGCTTCACCTGGCCGTATCTCGAAGTGGAACCACGACGTTATCGCTTTCGCCTGCTCAACGGCTGCAACTCACGATTTCTCATCCTCCAGTTCGAACATCCGGGAGTCGAAGTCTGGCAGATAGGAGCCGAAGGCGGATTTCTGCCTGCGCCGGTCAGACTGAACGATTATCCCTATCCCGGCAGCACGGGGGGCGGCGCCACGGTGCTTTTGGCACTGGCCGAGCGGGCGGACATCATCGTGGATTTCAGCGCCGCGGCAGGTACGTCCTTTCGGTTGCTCAACCTGGGCCCCGACGAGCCATTCGGCGGCGGGGAGATCGGCGTCGATTTCGATCCATCAGACCCGGACTCGACCGGCCGGGTCATGGAGTTTCGGGTATCAGCCGGCCCCGTAGCCGACTCGACCACACCGCCTCAGTACCTCCAGTTGCCCACCATCACCCCGGTCGGTTCCGCCGGAATGACACGACACCTCAGCCTGAACGAAGAAGCGTACGAACAAGACGAGCCATCTTTCGAAGGTCCCGTCGCGGCCCTGCTTGGAACGTGGAATCCAATGCTGGATGAGGCCACGCCGATGCTCTGGATGGATCCCATCACCGAGAATCCGCTGCTCGGGGACGTGGAAGAATGGGCCATCTACAATGTGACGGAGGACGCCCACCCGATCCACATCCACCTCGTCCAGTTTGAGGTCCTCGGTCGTGAAGCGATCGGTGGGGGGCCCAGCGTTGCCGGCAGCAATGGTCCGCTGCCCTGGGAGACCGGCTTCAAGGACACGGTCATTGCCTATCCGGGAGAGGTCACGCGCGTGAAGATGCGGTTCGATCAACCGGGGTTTTATGTCTGGCATTGCCACATCGTCGATCACGAAGACAACGAGATGATGCGCCCGTACCACGTCGGCCCCATCCCGCCGAACGCACCCGCACAGTGACGACCGTTGCGGGTGCGCCGGCGGCGGAGGGGTGCTCCGCCGATCGTTGGCATGGGAAGGGGCTCTGATTGCCCTGGACGGAAGCGGAAGTACGCACAAGGCATGGATTTCCCGGTCGCGGTTCCCGCCGCGATACACGAACGGTCTGGGCAAGGATTGCCAGGTGGATGTATCTGGGCCACCCGAGGCTCAGAAGATTCTTGACACGGCGAATCCCCTGGAAGTTGAGCGGACCGTGCGGGCTCGGGAGATCTTTGCGAGTTCCGACATCATCGCTTAGCCGGGGCGTCCTGTGTTCTTCTTGACCGGGTTACGACCCCAAACTACAATGAGCCTCAACAAGGCCTCGCCTTCGCGAACGCCGACGCTCCGATTGTCGGTGGGAAGACGGAATTCCAAACCGCGAAACTGGGGGACGACTCTTCCTCCCGCCGGCAGGCGCTGGGATCAGTGAGATGCCACTTTACAGACTCAACCACACCTTTACGAATTGGGCGCACACGCTCAAATTCAAACCGGAACTCTTTGGTGAACCCGACACGGAAGACGAAGTCGTCAAGGTCGTCAAGGATGCCATTGCCTCGCACCGTGTCTTGCGAACGCATGGAGGCAAGCACTCCTGGTCGGATTTCGTGGTTACGGACGGGATCTTGATCCAGCTCGACAAACTCAAGGCGGGACACGCGGACATCCCAAACAGACGATATACCGTGCAGGCGGGAATCCGTCTCAAAGACCTGATCAAGGAACTCGCCAAGGTCGGCTTGGCATTGAAGAATATCGGTTCCATCACCGAACAGTCGATTGCCGGCGCCATCAGTACCGGGACGCATGGCACGGGGCTGCGACTTCAAAATATGTCCCAGTCGATTGTCGGAATGAAGCTGGTGACGGGAACCGGGGATCTGCTCACGATCACGGAAGCCGATACCGACCTTCTCGATGCAGCCAGAGTCAGCATCGGAGCCCTCGGCATCATTACTGAAGTTACGATCGAATGCGTTTCCCTCTACGACCTGAAACACGCAGTCTACTGGTGTAAGTTCGACGACGTCATTGACAAAATCGATATCCTCAATCAGGAAAACGAGCGTTTCCTGATCTGGTGGCTGGTAGCACCTTTCGGTTCGAAGGAGGACGTTCTCGTCGTGACGAGCAACCCTCCTGGAACCCCCGCCGGCACTCTCGGTGCTCTCGGAGCCCCGGCAGGCGGAGGCGAGGATCGAGACCCGTTACCGATGGACACGAACGATGTCATGAGTTTCATCATGCATCTACTTCCCGGTGAACCATTCCAACGGCTCATTCGGCACACAGGGCGCTACGACGAGGTCCTCACCATCCCGCTGCTGCCGGTGTTTCACCGCGAATGTGAGTACGCCATTCCGGTGCAGGACACCGCCGAGGCCCTGGTGCGATTCAAGCACGTCGTCCAGGAGTGCGATATTTCCACGACGCTACCGGTCGAAGTTCGGTTCGTGGCCCAGGATTCGAGCCTGCTCAGCCCGGCCCGCGGAAAGGATGTCTGCTACATCGGCGTCGCCACGCAGCCGAACGCAAATGAGGTCTACGCTCGTTTCGAGCCGATCATGAAAGACTTCGGCGGACGACCGCACTGGGGGAAGCACTTCTCCCTGACACGAAGCGAGGTCGAGGCGATGTATCCCGATTCGTACGATACATTCCGCCAAATCCGGCAGCAGCTCGATCCTCACGGAGTGTTCGGCAACACGCTCCTGCGGGATCTCTTCGACTACTAGCCGACCTTCCAGATCGGTTCCGGCGATGACGGAGGAACCTGGACAAGCCGGCAACTGACCGGGATGAGGATCACGGCGGCCATTAGTAAGGGGGGGTTAGGCTGAAGGATCGAAAGAACCCAGTCGTCTAACAACGGTACATCACATTACTGGAATCGGGACCCCGGTTGGCGTGAATCTGCTCGAAGAATGGCCTGTAGAGTGGGGGAAAGGAGCCCATATTGAAAGGTTTCTTCAGACTGAGGCTTACCACCGTGGAAGGCGAGCCCCTGGGCGATCGGATCATCTATACCCGGTTTCGAAGGTCGAAGGACGACCGCATCATCCGCCAGGCCAGGGACTTCGACTTCCGGGGGGACGCCCGCTTCGACCTGCCTGCCTACCCTGAGGTGGCGTTCTATTACCTGGACGCCAACCCGAGCCGTTATCGGCCATTCAAAAGCAGCTTCTTCTCGATCGACGCAGAAACCGAGCAGGAGAACGATCCTTCACCCCTCACCCTGTATCGCCAACCTGATAAGTGGATCCCGGACTTCGCGCGGTGGAGCGACCTGGGCGACCGGTTTACTCGTCTCAAGACGGTCCTCGAACGCTCACCGGGGATCTGGATTCGGGGTGGACGGACCTTTCCGGATCCATTGATCGGCGACCGCTACGACAATGTCCTGGACCGAACGGCGGAGATTCGGGCGAAGACCGCGCTCCTGAACCTGTTCTCCAGGATGACGGAGCTGGTCGTCCCCGGCGAGGGGAACAAGAACTGGTTCTCCTTCGTGGAACAGATTCTGGTGATGACCCGCGAACGGTTCGTGGCGTTTGCGGCTCCGGGTCTCTATGATGCCGTCGAGAGGATTCGCGAGAATGCGATCCCCGACTACAAGAGCGCGGACTCAGGGCAACACCATGGAAACTTCCCTGCCGAGTATGAGGCCCGGGATCTGATTTCGGTCAAAAGCACCCACGACAGGGCCGGCCTCCAGGTGACCGTCGCACGCGGGCGCGGAGGATTGCTCATGGATGTCGACCTCGACGAGAACGGCGACCTGCTCCGTCACTTTGGGGATATCCTGCGGCACTTCTTCACGGGCGGAACCGACCCGATCGACATCCGGGAGTACCTGGTCCAGCAACAACCGGATCGCGATCTCGGGTACGGCCTGCGGGCGGTGTGACTGGCGGCTGATCGGGGATCGCTCACTGAGGCCCCCTCCAACGATCTGCCTCCTCGCCGACCTTCTCCGCCGCTTCATCGCAGATCCGATGGAACATCTGACCAGGCGAGAGTCTGGGCTCACCGAATGACCAGACAATAGTCGGGCGTAGCGAGGACCGGAGAAGGCAATGATGTGGAGAGCGATCTCGCCGGGTTCGAAGACGACCGGCCCCGGGGTCAAGCCGTCCGGGCGTGACCCAGGGGTCGGGCCGGCCCACCGAGACCCGGCGTCCCGGGAGAGACGCGACGAAGTTCGGTCCCCTTACCCAGGGAAGTACAACCTCCCCTGGCTACCGTTCCGACCGAGCTGGTGAGTCACTGGGACGGTTCATTTCGGGGGTGGGAGAAACAGGAGTCAGCCGACGGCCGGAGGGAGCGCGACTCACTGGGTAGCGTTCGCGTACTGACTCCGGGGTGCGCCACCCTACCGCACCGTGGGCGCACCCGGATCGATGGAGTTCGGGGCATCACTGTCAAGTGTCCACCCGTCAGACATTGGCAATCTGAACCGCGTGGCGCTTGCCCATACGTCTTGATTGCACACTGCTTGAAATCGGATTTGAGCCAAGAGCAGAGACGGGGGACTGTGTGATCCCTACCCATCTGTGACGCCGTTGCAGTCGTTGTCGACGCCGTCGCGGCCCCAGCGGCCCCTCGAGTCCGGATGGCCGGGATAGACCTGGGAGTTGCTGTCATCGCAGTCACCATCCTCGACGCACCAGCCGTCACCATCCAAGTCCGTGCAGGCACCGCCTCCGCCGCACCCTTCATCGATCGAACCGTCGCAGTTATTGTCGATGCCGTCACCGCAGATCTCATCTGCGCCGGGATGGATCGCCGGATCGGAGTCGTTACAATCGTTTGACGCCGGGTACCCGTCCCCGTCGGCATCATTGACCGGTGTCAGTTTCATGAGTGCATTGTAGGTCTGCAGCAGTCCCCAGCCGGAGGCGGAGTCATAGCCTGGGTTACCAAGATCGAGGGCAGTGGTTGTCAAGGCATCGAACACCTCGTCCGGGGTAAGGCCCAAATCTTTGCCGATGAGAATAGCGGCAGCCGCCGCCACATGGGGTGACGCCATCGAGGTTCCCGTAAAGAAGTAGTACGCCCAGCTCCCGTTGATGTACGTTTCCTGGAGGATCCCGTCTGCGTAGCCGTCGCCGTTCAGGTCCTTGCGGCTGTCTCCTCCCGGAGCGACCAGATCCAGACCGATTCCCTGGTTGGAGTACCGCGTCACGGCGTCGGCGTAATCCGTGGCACCGACAGCGATGGTCGTCGGGTAGATGGCAGGATAGCTGACGTTACTCCGGTTTCCGTCGTTGCCCGATGCACAAACCACCGTGATGTTCTTTCTGTAGGCGTAATCAAGCGCCTCGTCCATGACAGGATCGCTGATGACGCCATACCGTGAATTGGTTCCAAGACTCATGTTGATCACCTTTGCGCCGTGATCGACCGCCCAGTAGATGCCGTCAGCGATGTCCGCAAACGACCCCGAGCCGGAGTCGTCGAGCACCTTGACCGGTACTACGCAAGCCCCATACGCTAGGCCGGCAACTCCAACTCCATTATTGGTCGCTTGTCCAATGGTGCCGGAGACATGAGTTCCGTGGCCATCTCCGTCGAATGGATCGTTGTCTCCGTTGACCACGTCGATTCCCGGGCGCACGCAACCGATGCCGTCATGATTCCCCGCGACGGCAAGTCCGGTATCCAGGACGGCAACTTCCACGCCTGAACCTGCCGCTAGGTCCCAGGTCAGCTCGCCCTGAATCCGAGTGAGATTCCACTGATAAGGGGAGTAGTACGGATCATCGGGAACCGTCTCGAAGGCATAGGCTCGAAGGTTTACGCCGGCTACGAACCCTCTGTCCCGCAAGCGCTGCGCGAGGCCGAACTCCCGTCCCGGCTGGGTCGCCACAACCGTGATCCTTGCATGCGGCAGATACTTCACGATCGCCTCCCCGGGCAGTTGTGCAGGAGTGGCGTAAATGGCCACCTCTCCCGGCACGAATGGAGCCTGCCCTTGTGCCGCTGCCGGACCGAGTAACAGGAACAGAATCATGATCAGACAAAATGACCGAAGCAATATCGCCATGTTCTCTCCCCCTTGAACCGCGGTGTGTTGAATTGCCAACAAGTCTGATGCTGTTGTTCGGTTTTGTCAATCAGTCGTCTATCTCTCTTTCTTGGGCGCGGCGCATCATTTGCGGGCACTCATGATTTCAAGTGAAACCGGGAGAGAGTTGATCGTGGTAGACGGATCGAAATGGTACGCAGCCAACGGGACCGTGACCCCAAACACCCTGAAGGCAGAACCTCGGAGCGCCGGAATGAGGTGAACTCGACCAGAACTTCGATGTGACTGACACCACAAGAGACCCGGGGTCCTCCGCCCTAAGCTTGGCCGGACGGAGGTTCCATGTTTCGAAGCCTGCACAAACTCACTCTGACCCATCTTCTCTTCGCCCTTACGTCCCTGTTCTTCTTCCAGGGCGCCGACTATGCAGCGAGTGCCACCCTTCAATGGGATCCGAACTCGGAATCGGATCTGGCCGGATACAACCTGTATCGCTCGACGAGCTCGGGATCCGGCTATTCGAAGGTCAATTCGAGTCTCATCTCATCGCCCTGCTTTACCGACGACAGCATTCTCTTGGGCGTGACCTATTACTACGTTTGCACGGCCGTCAACATCTCTGGTCTCGAAAGTGGGCACTCCAACGAAGTCTCCTACATGTCCGGTCCTCTGAATACGCCACCGGTCGCGATCAGCGACAACGCCACGACCGCGACGGGCACCAGCATTTCTGTCAATGTTCTTGCCAACGACAGTGACCCGGACGGGGATCCCCTGCAGGTGACCGGCGTTTTCGGGGCCGCACACGGCTCCACGAGCTTCACGGCGACATCCGTGGTCTACACGTCGGTGGCCGATTACGTCGGATCGGACAGCTTCAGCTATACGGTCAGTGACGGACAGGGGGGCACGAACAATGCCGTCGTCACCGTCACCGTCGTTTCATCGAATAGGGCGCCTGTCGCGGTCGACGATGCCGCATCGACCACGATCGGTCGGGCGGTTGGCATCGAAGTCCTGTCCAACGACAGCGATCCGGATGGTGATCCCCTGACGATCAAATCTCTCGGCAATGCGCCGCACGGGACGCTTCGGATCGAGTCGGATCAGACCGTCACCTACACTCCCAAGCAGAACTACAAGGGCGGCACCGAATCCTTCAACTACACGGTCAGTGACGGTGAGGGGGCCACAGCGACCGCTAAAGTCACCGTTACGGTGGGCAAAGCGGTCAACCAACCGCCGGTCGCCGTTGATGACAGTGCCGGAGCCCAGGAGGATAGCAGCGTTCTCATCAACGTGACGGCCAACGACAGCGACGCGGACGGTGATTCGCTCACTGTCGTTTCGGTGACCCAACCGGCACACGGCACAAGGACCATCGAAGGAGGAAGTTCTATTCGGTACACGCCGGCCGCGGACTACTTCGGCGGCGACTCCTTCTCCTACACCGTCAGTGACGGTCACGGCGGGACGGCAAGCGCGGCCGTGTCGATTACAGTGGCCGCCGTCAACGATTTACCGGTGGCTGTGGAAGACAGTGCGGGAGTGCAGCAGAACTCCAACGTGGCGATCGACGTCCTGTCCAACGACAGTGATCCGGACGGAGATACCTTGAGCGTTGTATCCGTCAGCCAGCCGTCACATGGTTCCGCATCCATCGAAACCGGCGGCACAGTGCGCTACACACCCGCCACGGATTACACGGGAGCCGACACCTTCGACTACACGATCAGTGACAGCCATGGTGGCACGGCGACGGCCACCGTAATGGTCTCGGTGGCCGAAGTCGACGACGCCTCTCCGGTGGCCGTCGGAGACACGGCCGGCGTGCAGGAAGACTCCAGCGTCGTGGTGAACGTGACGGCCAACGACAACGATCCGGACGGAGACGTCCTGACGGTCGTTTCGGTGACCCAGCCGGCTCATGGAACGACTGCCATCGAGGGAACCGACTCGATCCGTTACACGCCGGCCTCCGACTACTCGGGAAGTGATGTGTTCTCTTACACGATCAGTGACGGCCGGAGCGGGACTGCAAGTGCGAACGTTTCGGTCAGTGTGACCCCGGTCAACGATCTGCCTGTCGCCGTCGACGACAGCACCGAAGTGCAGGAGAACTCCACCGTCCTGGTCAACGTGACCTCAAACGACAGCGACGTCGATGGAGACGCACTGACGGTTTTGTCGGTGACGGCATCCGCCAACGGAACGGTCTCGGTCGAGGGCAGCGATGCGGTCCGTTACACTCCGACCACAGACTGCTCGGGGAGTGACTCCTTCACGTACACGGTGAGCGATGGTCAGGGCGGAACCGCCACGGCCAAGGTCACAGTCTCGGTAATCTCATTGGTCAACACACCGCCCGTGGCATCCAACGACACTCTGGTGACCGCGGAGGATCATGCCGAAACCGTCGACGTGACCGCCAATGACAGCGATCCCGATACGGATCTGTTGGCCGTCGATTCAGTCACCCAACCCAGCCACGGAACGACGGTCATTCAGAACTCGACGACCATCCTGTATACACCGGCTGCAGACTACTTCGGCAGTGACTCCTTCTCTTACTTTGTCAGTGACGGTCGAGGAGGAAGTGCGAGTGCAACCGTGAGCGTCACCGTAACTCCGGTAAATGATCCGCCCGTCGCGGCGGACGACCAGGCTTCGGTCATGGCAGGCAGTTCGATTCTCATTCCTGTTCTCGTCAACGACACGGACGTGGACGGTGACACCCTCGGCGTCAGCCAGGTCGGAGCGGCCCAGCACGGCCAAACCGCAGTGGAGGGCACGGATCAGGTGCGCTACACGCCGGAGACGGGTTTCGTCGGGACGGACACGTTCACGTATCAAGTCTCCGACGGCCATGAGTCGCTTAGCGCCCAGGTGACGGTCAAAGTGACCGAACCCCCGTCGCAGCAAACGACCGGTCTGGTCTTCCCGGTCAGTGTGGATACGGGATCCTCCCAATACCTGTCAAACACTTATGTCGGCGTCGGTCTCCTGAATCCGGGCTCAACCTATGAGTATGTGACCGTCGAAAGTCACAGCAGTTCCGGTAGCCAGCTTTCGGAACAGCACCTCGCCAAGCCGCTTCCACCGAAGGGGCAGGCGGCCTTCCAGACGAGTGAGCTCTCGATGCTGATGCCCGACTCGATCTCGCTGAAGGTGGCGGGTGACGGCGGAAACTTGAAAGGTTTCTTCATGGTCGGAGATCCGAATGCTCGTCGTCTGGACGGCGTGGGAGGACAGCTCGAAGTCGCGGACTCCCTCTATTTCCCTATGATCCATGAATGCCCGACGGAGTCGACGCTGATCCAGGTGCTGAATCCGTCGACCGAGGCTCCTGCCTACCTGACGATCGACTTGCATCGTGAAGACGGCACGCTGGCCAATAAGACCTACGCAGTTGTCGCACCGGGAGGGTCCTTGATGGGTACGGTAACGGACATCTTCGGCTCGCAAGGTTCCCTGAACGAAGGATTCATCCACATGACTTCGGATATACCCCTGTGCGGCTACGAAGTCGTCGCCAGCCAGAAGAACCTCTCTTCCGGCTCCGGACGCAAGGCCGCATCGACGAGCCGTCTTGTGGCCCCCCACTTTTTCATCGACCCCAATGGCGGGACCTCCAGCTTGCGGATTCTCAACGCCGGCGCCCAGACTCGAGAAGCCACAGTGCGGGTCTACGACGACTCAGGAGAGGTCATCGTCGAGCAGCCAGTGACCCTGGGTGCGGGCCAACTGAAACTGGTTTCGGCCTCCACCGTCTTTGGATTGGGGAATCAGAAGCCCAGCTCGCTTCTCGCAGGATGGGTCGAGATTGACGTCCCGGGTTCGGCACCCATCGTCGCCAGTGTGGACTTCAGCGGTTTTGCCGGGAAATCAGCCACCTCGATTCCGATGGTGCCTGAGGGCTTCTACGAAACGGTCTTCGCTCAGATCGCACAAAGTGCCAGTAGGGACATGTTCACCGGCCTGGCCGTCCTGAATCCGTCAAACGCCCCGGTTTCGGTCCAGGTGCAGGCTTACGATCCAGATGGCAATCTCATGGCGACCAAGATCTTCGAACTGGCGCCCCAGTCCCGTCGCGTGGATACGCTGGCAAGTCCGACCTTCTTTGGTGCGTCCTTCGATCAGATTCAGGGTCATCTCCGGATCCACAGCAACGGGAAGGTCGTCAGCTATGCGATCTTCGGAGACTCCCGCGGAGAGTTCCTCTCGACGATCGAAGGCCAGCAAGCCACCGACTGACGAGAGGATTCCAGGCTGCCCGCCGGGAAGTCCGTCCGGAGCCCCGCCCCACGGGGCGGAAGGAACATAGCCCAGGACGAGCCGAAGGCGAATTCCTGGGTCGGTCGGCTACGACGGAATCCGAGTCCCGCCCGGCGGGACGACACGGCGGATCGATCTGGACACGGAACCGACGACAGGCTTCCGGGCCAAGCAAGGATGCATGTGCCACCCACGCCCCCGAAACCTCGAAGCCGAGAAACGCTGTCGGACCGCTGACTTTCGCCAAAGCGTCCTCAAATGGAAAAACCCAAAATCCTGACTTGCCCGTTGAGTCGTGGACCGGAAAAACAACGTTGCTGATTGCTGGAATCAGCTGTCTTGGAGAATGAGGAATCTTGCCGAAATCGAAAATCGCCGGGCCAAATTGCGTTCTCTCTCGAAACCGGAAGCGTTCTACCCAAGTCCGCGGCTGTCAGCAGTCGCGTTTCGTGACTGGACGGATTCCTGGACTCCGGCTGGCACGGTTTCGCCAGGGAAGCCGGATCCTGTGGCACTTCACGTTGGGTCCCGGGGCACGTTCCTTGCCCCGGGCTCTGTGTTCGGTGCTTCGTTCACGGTCCTTCGCGTGTACTCGTTCACCTTCTACTGTATGAGATGGCCCAATGTGGCAACTAGAACTCTGGTCGTGGCGTCGGGGTCCTTCACGCGGTAGAGGGAGAGAACCAGATCCGGCTCGTAACCGGCCCGATAGATCCAGCAATTCTCGAGTTCCCCATTCTCGGGGACCTTCCTCACCACCCGCGGATATCCCGCCGCCTGGAGCAACTGGTGCTGAAGCAGCCACTGCTCCGCTGGCGCCCGACGCCCGGTTTTTCGTTCCCAGATCCCAGCCAGATGCTTGAGACTTTCGATCAGTTCCTCCCGGGCGGTCAGGACCGCCTGGCGGCGCTCCGGTGACCAGGGGATGAGGAAGCCCCACCCCTCGACCGGCCCGGGGTTCTCGTCCGATGCCGCCTGCAACTCGGCATCGTGAAGGTAGATCTCGCGGGCCAGCGGGTCGAGCCGCTCCTCACGAACGGTCCAGGAATCCAGCCGGCCGAACGTCTCCAGCACCCGGTTCGGGTCCGCGGCGAAGCCACTCACCTGGTAAAGGAATTGGGGACCGTTTGGGGCTTCCCAGAACGCGTGGACGTCCGCTTCGTACTCGAAGGCCAGCTGAATCAGGGCGGGCCGGTTCTCACGCAGATTCGACCAGATCCGACAGAGCTTGATCGGCTTTTGCATGACGACCTCCTACGAAACGTTTCTGCTACACGGAGCGATAACGGTGGCGCGAGCGAAGAATGCCGTGTCCACCCACTCCGCCCGGTTGGCGAAGCCCATCGCGAGCACGCTCAGCAGTCCGGGTCGGACGCTCAGGTTGGGCAGGAAGCAAACGTGAGCCAGGAGCCCCTCGGGCGACCGACACCAGGACCCGATCAGGGGCGCTCCGTTGACTGCGCCGAGTTCCCGCCGGTTCATCTCGAGGAAATCGGGCCCCGTGCCGCATTCTCCGGAATCTGGTACCGGCAGCTTCAGGGTCAGCAGGACCCCGTTCCCGAGCCGCTTGTGGCACTCGGGGCGCACCTCCAGCAGGCTGGTGTCGGGTCCGAAGGGGAACTCGGCAGTTGCACCAGTCGGCCCACTGTCAGCCAGAACCGAGGAACCTCCCTCGAGCATCCGGGCGAGGACCTCCATCTCGGCGCCTGTCCAGGTGCAGGGGAACCCTCCGTGCAGGCGGACGAGCTGATCGATCACGTTCAGCATGTCGTCCGGCTCGTTCCGCATTCCGGACAGGGGGTGCCCGGTGCAGTCGGGTTCCCCGCCGAGGATTTCCGAGAGCAGCGGCGCCTCGATGTGGGCCTCGGTCGCCTGTACGGCCACGACCAGAGCAAAGAGCCGTTCGAGCCAGGCCCAGTTCTGCTCGTGGACAAAGACGCTCGAGGCGGACTGAAGCCGGGACGGATCGTCCGGGTTCAGGATCCAGCCGCTCATCGTGGAGAAGGCGGCCAGGGCGGCCAGCCGGTGCCGCCGCTCCGTGCTGTCCTGGAGACCGCGGACGATGTCGGTCCGGGCGTTCAGGCGCCAGAGACTGATCCCGCGGTCGGTGAAGGACGGTTCCGCCCAGACCTGCTGGGCCAGCCCCTCGCCCCACCAGGTGAAGCCGCGTCCGTCCCAGACGCTCCACTCCGGGTCGATCATCATGATCTCGTAGACATAGCGAACGGTATCGATTCCGTGATCAACCATTTCCAACTCCGAATTGAGAAGTACGAATTTTCTTAGGACCCGGAAGCTGCTGAACAGTGCGTTGGCTTCCGGTCAGTCCCTACATTCCAATGCCGGGCGACAGGGCCGCAGTGAATCATTCCCGGAGTTCGCCTAAATGGCGGTCTCGGAGGCGGCGGGCTTCTTCGAGGGAGCGGGTGCGGAGCGAACGGCGCACCCGTTCCGCCGACCATGCGTTGGGGTAATTGGTGTAATGGATCCACCAGGTCCCGTTGTTGTTCCAGAGGTGGTGATTGGGGTTCGACGGGTCGATCCGGACCGCCAGTTCGATGTTTTCCATGCTGCGTCTCCTCTCCGTGAAAACGCATCAGGGAACCGGACAAACAAATGCCGTCGCATCGGCGACGGCGGGAGATACTCGGCAGGAAGTGTTCCGGAGAGCCTCTCTTCAAGGATCTCCCGGGAGACTTCTTTCGAAGGTCGGTCACTCGTCCTTCGCGCATCGGTTCCGAATCCTCGGAACCCACCACCGTGGGATCTCCCTCCCCGGTTGGCGCCCCGCCCAAGCGGGGCTTCCTGATGCTTGTTACGGAGTCCATTATACTGGGCACCCCTGCCTGGGCCCAGCCCTTTTCGTGTCATAGAGGCTCAATGTCTGTCGATGTTCGTGGTGGGTCGTGCTGGATTCGAACCAGCGGCCCTCTGATTAAAAGTAACTAGACAAGTGTTGACAATAAATCACTTAGCTGGTTTCAGCTTGGACTGAAGTAGACTCAGCTGGACTTTGACCCGCACTTCCGCACCCTGGGCGCACCCTGGAAGGAACCGGATCAGGCCCAAGCCACAGCTGCAGTGGCGTGACTGTGGGCGAGTTCTTCACTCGGCCCTGAGGCTGATCGGCGGCAGGACTCCGACGGCAGGACCGATGATCGGTGCTGTGAAGCAGGGGCGAGTGTAGCCGGGAGCGTTCCTCATCCCGCCGTTCCTAATCACGCCCAGTTAACCTGACGGTACTGCTGGGGGGCGAGATCAGTGATCGTACGAAGCCGACATCCCCGTCACGATCTGCCAGCTCTTTCCCCGCCGTTGCCACGTGTGGGTGAGGCGTAGCCAGCTGTTTCTTTCGATAACTCCACCCGTCTTCCGATTCCGATAGATATCTCTCTCCAGATAATGCGTCACGACGACGTCGCCAAACGAGCGTACCGCTTCTCGCTTCAGCTCATAGTCGAAAACTCTCGTCGGATCCCGGTGCAGTGGCGGTATCCAGTCCGCAATATTGTCCTTGCTCAAAGGGTGTGGGCTGAAGCTGGGCCAGCCAACAAAGCGCTCGTCCCAGAGCGCACGGTAGGCGTCCAGATCCTGTTCCTTGACATACTTCCAGTAGTCTTCCTCCAATTGCCACACAGCAGCTTCATCCTCGGTGGGGCCCGCGAAGGCTATCCGGGGGACAATCATCAGAAGCAGCAAAGCGCCTACGTGTTTCATGCCTTCCTCCTCGGTGGTGTCTTGGCACCAGGCTCAAGTGGACACCGACAATTTGATTCTCTGTAAGTCGTCACGAAACCGAAGCGCTCTCCTTCTAGACGGACATCGGCTCAGCGACGCGATGATGGGGTGGTTGAGCGAAGCGAGCACCTGGGCTTCCCGCTCGAAGCGCCCCATGCGCTGCGCGTCCTGCGCAAAGATCTCGGTAGCACTTTCAGCGCTACCTGGCGGTTCAACCGGGCATCGGTGGCCCGATAGACTTCGCCCATCCCTCCGGCACCGAGCTTGTCGGTGATCTAGTAATGAGCGACCGATTGTCCAATCATGGGAAGAGAATCTGATCAATATGATAATTCAAAGCAGAAGCTTAATTCAAATGTTAAGGGGTGATCTGGAGGCTTGTGGACGCGCCCGGCCAGAGATGAAGTCCGGCTCAGGGGTTTCGTTCGGCCAGGGGAGACACAGTATACCGCCCGACAACATCAGATTTCGTGATTATCGCCGAGCGGATTGAAGAGGAGAGCCGGCGAACCGTCTGGCTTGGTCTTGCCGACTCTCCAAAAGGCGATGTGGTTTGCTGGAATCACTGGCCGTCCGCCGGCTCCAGATGACCGGTGAAGCAGATCTCCATGTTTTCCGGGGCGTTCCTGCGGGCTACCTTGAAGACCACATCCGTGCCTGGATCGCCGTAGACCTTCATGGTCCGGCCGTCCCGCATGAAGCGGAAATCAGCCCCGTCGATCGAGCCGACAAAGTGCTCGGCAGCCACCGTGCCAACCGTGGTCTCAATCAAGCCGACCACGATTTCGTCCGAGTCGAGCGAAGCCGACACCGTAGCATCCTCTATCACCAGGCGCGAATCAACCGGCACCACGAAGGCCAGGGTCGGGTTGTACACCGTGGCACAGACATTGACCGGCTGTTCACTCGGCGTCTTGGCCTTCTGGGCATAGAGCCCGAAGACTGTCAAAGCATTCACCACCAAGAAAACACATACAGACTTTCTCATGACACACCTCCAGCATCGAACAGTTTGGGTTAGGCAAACGAGCTCCCTGGTATGGGAATCCAGGGAGAGCTGTCCACCGGAGGACCGGGTTCGGCGAAGACGGCCGCGCGAACGCGCAATGCCGAACTTCCAATGCCGACCTGACACGGTCCAAGCTCGTGAGCGGCTGCTTGGGATCGACCGCCTTGTGATCGTTCCCTCAGCGCCCTGTCGATCGTACATGCGGAGGGGGAGAAGGATTCGGCTCAGACACCTGTCGCGTTTCGAGGCAACGGGGTGGCAACTCTGCTTGACAGCCCCCTCATCAGAGGAGTCTCATGCGAATAGGATCGCGGGTTCACAGGGACGTGCTGGATGCTCCTGAACCTGGTGAGAGCTTGGTGGCAGGCCGTGGCGCGTCCGGCCACGGAGACTTTTCGACGCCTGGCAAGCAAACGGAGCCACGTGAAGGCGCTGACCGGCGTTCTGTTTGCCGCCGTCCTGGGCCTTCGGATTTCCTGGATCATCCACAGGTTGTTGCATGATCCCGGAGAGGAGTTCATGGGTCTCGCGTCGATCTGGCTCCCCAGGGGCACCGGCGCCCCGGTTGCCAACTGGGCCATCCTGGTGCCCCTTGGCGTCGTCCATGGCTTTCACACCTTCGAGATCGTGCTCTTACATTTCGCCTGGCTTCTGGGCGGCCCGGAGATTCGACTTCGACGCACAGAGTACGACCTGGCCGAAGCCGCGGAGCGAATTCGGCGCACGAAGCA
The DNA here is from genome assembly GCA_963823995.1 of uncultured Acidobacteriota bacterium. Taxonomy (GTDB): domain Bacteria; phylum Acidobacteriota; class UBA6911; order RPQK01; family JAPXNP01; genus JARRKC01. The sequence continues at coordinate 2,555 of CAWGNQ010000003.1, read as the reverse complement.
TCTTCAAACCGAGGACTTCGCGGCCCACAGCGTCCTCCGGCCCCTTTCCGAGAAGGCGGCGCTTGAAGTGTACTCCCGCGCCGTACGGGATGAATCCCAGTAGAATGAGACCCAGACTAGACAAAGGATCTCAGACTGCGGAACCGGGCTCGTCTCCACGACCCGGCTGAATCCGATCATCTCCGGTGAAGCGATGGACCTGATCATCTCCAGACTTACGCCCAGGGACGCCGACCGCGCCTTTGCGCATTGTGCCCTGTTTTGGGACATGAAGACTGCGACTGAAGACCTGGCGGCTTATCTTTCCGACCCGAACTGCATCCTCTTGACAGCCGAAATCGCTGGCCATCCCGTCGGCCAAATCCTCGGCTACATCCTGAGACGGTGGGATTCACGGAAGCCGCAGCTCTTCCTTTACTCGATTGACGTAGTGGCCGCACACCGTCGGAAGGGCATCGGTCGACAATTGGTTAACGAGTTTCGCCGCCTCGGCAGAGAAGCCGGATGTGAAAGCGCCTTTGTCATCACGAATGAGTCCAACGCTCCCGCGATGCAATTTTACCGGGCTCTCGGAGGCAATCGACCCAATCCGGACGATGTAATCTTCGAATGGATCTAGGCGCACGAAGAAAGGCTTGCCTGGCTCGTCGCCGGTCCCCCCCCAAGGGCGAGGCATGAGCTTGTGCGGATTATGGAGAACGAGTTGACGCCGACGAACCGAGATTGGAGCTGGTCGTGTTTCCAGCGGGATCCCGCCGCAAGGCCGCTGGCTGCCCCGTGAAGTGCCCGTGCCGTTTTGGGCACTGTCTCCTCTCCCCGGCTCATCACCAACGACGCCGCTGAGACCATCCGGCGGCCCTGCGCGGGCTCCCTTGCTCCCCGCGAAGACTAGAAGGCTCAGTTAAACCCTTTTCACTGGGATCACGTGCCGAACGTCCGTCGCCCCGTGGATTCTCGATATCTGAGACCCGCCGTGGGCTCAAGTGGATGTGGCAGTGGAGGATCGTCTGGCGGACGTGCGCAGTCCCCGAGACTGATTGCCCCCCTGATTACCCCTTGATTCTTCTCCCCCCACGGGCCAACAATGTCTAGTCGAGTCGCATGGGAAAGCTTGAGGAACTCCGAAAGGGCGCGTCGGTTCGAGGAGTACTGCGCAATGACGTCGGCTCCGTCATGGAAGGGCAAGGCCGTCTTTCGCCTTCGAGGCGTCTCTGAAGGGAAATTGACCATGATCACCCTCGAAGAAGTTCTCGCGGAAGCCCGAAAGAACAAACGGATTTGCCCCAAGCCACAGAAGTGGCAACAGCTTTACCAGATGCTGCCCGACAGGAAGCGTGTGGCAGCAGAGTGGGAGCCACCTCTCCCCCTGATATCGCCCGCTTGGTGGGAGACCCCTGGTTTGATGAAGATACTGCGCCTGCGCGAACACATCGAGTGGGCTGCGGCTCATGAGTGCCTGGAACAGGTGTTCTCGTTCCTTCGGACACTACCGGAAGAGCAGTGGCACCATCTCGGGGATTGAGATGCTCAATACATCGAGGTGACACTATCGTGTTCGAGCGGCACACCTGGGGTCTGAGGGCTCACGCAGCAGGGACCACCGACACGATCCCGAAGTCGTGGAAGTTCGCGGAGGGGCGACTGAACGAGTTTGCGGGCCAAGCCGAACAGTTCTGTGCTCGCCGCGAGCGACAGGTTTCTACCCAAGTGCGGACAAGAACTCCGTATGAAGAAAGCTAAAGGCAGGTTCCTCTACCGTGCACTGCGCGTCTTTTGCATACACCGCGAAGGCGACTCGGGAAGATCTTGAAGCCGAGTTGACTCGCGACGTTCTGGCCGGTCTCCTCAAGGACGATTCCAGACCCGTCCTGAATACCTTCGTCGACCTCGTTTCGACGACACCGGAGCTGCTGGAGGAACTGGAAAAGCTGGTCAGGGAGAAGAAACAATGACGGTCTCCGGGCTTCTCGTCCTGTTTCTCTATGCCGTCGCCTTGATGTGCCTCGCCGCTTGGGGACGAGCACCGCATCGATGGTCGGATTCATCACCCTCTTGGCATAGCAACGCGCAACGGGATCCTGCTCGTTTCCCGCTACGAGGACCTGATCAGAGACGGTCGAACGCTTCGGGAAGCCATCCTGGAGGGCTCGATGGACCGCCTCAACCCGATCCTGATGACGGCCCTCACCGCGGGCCTTGCGCTGATTCCCCTGGCCCTGACCGGTGATCGGCCCGGCAATGAGATCCAGTCGCCCTCGGCCATCGTGGTTCTGGGAGGTCTCCTCTCGTTGCCCTTCCTGAACATGATCGTCGTGCCCGCCTTGTGTTCCCGCTTCTACCCGCGAGAACGCGAACGGCATTGACCAAAAGGTCCAAGTGAAGCCGGTCTATGTACGAGAAGCTGCCAAAACGCCTCATCACGTTGGCGGGAGGATCCAAGGGACCCCAAGGAATGAAGAAGGAATGATCGCCAGGCCTGGCAGAGGACCTCGGCGCTCATCCTCCGTGTCGAAGTGAACGAGTTGGGTGGGGTTCTGACTTTCGACCACTCCGGT
>CAWGNQ010000002.1:0-115969 GCA_963823995.1 uncultured Acidobacteriota bacterium | reverse complement strand
GTGCGATACGCGCGCAAACGTCACTGGCTTGATCTGTTTCTGCTGGTTTCCATCCCGATTTTGCAAATGCCGTCCACACTTTCGTTGGCATTCCCCGGCGAAAATCCTGCGCTCAATCGTTCGGGCGGTGCCTATATTCTGGCTTTCCTTATCGGGGCGATGGCGCTTGATGGTCTCCTCACCAGTTTCGGGCGGGGTAGGATGCGAAGCGTCCTGATGTGGAGTATGACCGGGCTTTTGTTGGTAATATCCGCATCCCAAAATTACGATCTGGTATTCCATCAATACACTGATTCGTTCAAACAGGGATCGTGGAATTCCTCCGATATGGGCGGTGTGATAAGCCAGTTTGAACGCGATTATGGACGGACCGATACGGTCTGGATCGTGCCGTATCCGTATTGGGTGGATACGCGTCTACCTGCTGTCTGGGCTGGCATCCCGAACCGCGATATGGCGATGTGGCGTGAGAACCTGCCGACTACGTTAGAATTGACCGGCCCCAAGCTGTTCCTTGTGCGGGCAAATTTGGAAAACCCTGAATTCAACGATCAGGAAACTTTGGATGCCTTGAGAGCGTTGTATCCCAATGGTCAGCAGCGCCTGTTCGATCGGACGTGCCGGGTCATGATTTTTGGATCTATTTTGTGTCAAATCAATAATTAACCGAAGGTTCCGCTGAACCCGCGAAGAAGCTTTCTGTTTTTTTCTTTGCGATCTTCGGTGTTTGGCGGTAAAAAGATATTTTATGAATTATCGCGAAAAACATTCCTGGGTCTATGATGTTCTATTCCTGCTGGTTTTTATTCTGGCAGGCTGGATGCGTTTAACGGGTATTAACTGGGGCGATGGTGCTGGGCAACATCCTGACGAGAATACCTTTAGTGGTGTACTGGGCAGTATGCGTGCTCATAAATGTGTGGATGAACAGATTCCTGTGGATAGCTGTCCTCCTGACCAGCAACGCTGGCTTGGCATTGGGGATTACTTCGATAGCCAGACATCCACTCTTAATCCGTACAATCGTGGATATGGATCCTTTGTCTACGGCGACTTGCCAATGGTCATGATCCGTGTCGTGGCGGAGGCAACAAACCAAACGGATTTGCGATTGTTCGGACGACAAGCTTCTGCATTTGCCGATCTGTTCTCGATCGTCTTTTTATATTTCATTGTCTCGCGTTTATATGACCGGCGGGTTGCGTTATTGGCTGCGCTGTTCTCCTCGCTGGCTGTGATGCAAATCCAGCAGTCACATTTCTTTACGATCGATCTTTTCGTCAATGCTTTTGGATTTCTTACCATATGGTTTGCAGTAAGGATACTCGATGCCCGGTATTCGATCTTTAATGGCCAAAAGCCGGAAATCAGGAATGGGGAGTTATCAACGTCAAACGATGAGGCGCTGGTGCCTGTCGAAGAACTTCAGATAAAAAGTTATTTACTGTATCTTGTCAGGGAACCACTTTTTTATCTCAGTATTGGGTTCGGTGTCGCGTTTGGCATGGCGCTGGCTTCCAAACTCAATATTTATCCATTGGCAGTGTTATTGCCGGGCGCGTTCGCGGTGCGGTATTTAACTATAGATCGCAAGCCAAAGACCCGTGATCTCGGTGCAAATGAGGTTAATCATCCATCGTTCGATTTCAACAAGTATCTGTTGTTTATCATCTCCTGTCTCGTTGTTGGCGGTCTTGCCGCGATTATTTCCTTCCGCATCTTCCAGCCTTATGCCTTTGATGGCTTGAAACCTGATCCACGCTGGGTGGCGGATATTACCCAGCAACGTGCTCAGGCAACTGGCGAAACTGATATGCCCTGGAACCTGCAATGGGTTCGTCGTTCACATCTCTATTCCTTCGAAAACCTGACCATTTGGGACTCGGACTTCCACTTGGTATTCTCGCATGGATCGGCTTCCTCTATATGGGATGGCGTATCTTCAAAGGTGAACGCCGTCATCTTCTTCTGTGGGGTTGGACGGCTGCGTATTTCATCTGGCAGTCGCTTCAATTCAACCCGACCATGCGTTATCAACTTCCCATTTATCCGTTGCTCGCGATGATGGCGGCGTGGTTCGTGTTTGAACAATTGCCAATTACCAATCCCAAACTACGCAACACAGCAAATATTACTCGTTCAATCCTTGCAATCATTGTCATTGTCCTCACCGCTGTGTGGGCATTTGCGTTTCAAGGTATTTATCTTCGGGACGAGTTCCGCATTGCTGCCTCACGTTGGATATTCCAAAACGTACCCGGCCCCATTAATGTAGAATATCAAACGGATAATTCAACATACAACCAGCCTTTGCCATTCCCAACCGACGGATTTATTCAGGCAGGAAGCCCGTACGATACCATCTTCACCGCGCAAAGCGATGGCTTGATCGAAAGCATCACACTGGCACATGCGGCGAACGCTGTCCCTTCATCTTCGACCGTCAACCTGATTTATCCAATGCATTAATCCAACACCCGATCAAATTCTTGCCACTGCATCGTTGACATCAGATTTTGCCATCAGCAAGGACATCCGCGGTGACACATATACCTTACAACTTGATAAACCGGTCGCCGCTGTAAAAGGACAGCAGTTCTTCCTGCGCTTTGAAGTGGATGCGGGATCGCTTGCTATCACCGGTGCATCCGTTGCCAATGAAACGGACTTTGACTATCCCATTCCCATGCGTGTTGACGGGTATGATGCATTTGGTGGTTTATATCGCGGTGACTTGAATTTTCAGGTCTATTGGGACGATAACGATGAGAAACTTGAACGTTTTGTTTCCACGCTTGATCAAACCGATTACATTCTCATTCCCACCAATCATCAATACGCGCAGATCTCGCGCGTTCCCGAACGGTATCCGCTAACGGTCTACTATTATCGTGAGTTAATGGGGTGTCCGTTGGATGAAGAGATCATCCCTTGTTATTACGAAGCAAATCCGGGAGATTATCAGGGCAGGCTTGGCTTCGACCTTATTGCAGTTTTCGAGTCATTCCTGAATCTACCTGCCTCTCGTTGGCGAGATCGAGATCAACGACCAATATGCCGAAGAAGCCTTTACGTTCTATGACCATCCGAAGGTGTTGATCTTCAAAAAGAATGCCGGTTTCAATATTGAACAGGTGCGCGCTTCGTTGAGTACCGTTGACCTTTCTAAGATGGTGCGCCTCACACCGCGTCAATTCGATGATTATTCCAATTTGTTACTGCCGATTGATACGTTAGCCAAACAACGTGCAGGTGGAACATGGTCACAGTTGTTTGATTACGATTGGCTGCAAAACAAATATCCTGTTATTGGATTGATCTTTTGGTATATCTTCATCTTCATTCTTGGTCTGGCCGTCTATCCGATCATTCGACTTGCCATGCCTGGCCTGGGTGACAAAGGATACCCTCTCAGCCGTGCATTGGGATTAGTTATTCTCGGTTACTTCTCATGGCTTGGCGGCTCGCTCGGCGTTCCATACACGCGTACGACAATTGCAGTTGTCTTTGGCGGCATCCTCATTTTGGGTGCGATTCTTGGTCATTTGCAGCGTGACGAGCTCATAGAAGAATGGAAGACCAAACGCAGGTACTTCCTGATGATCGAAGGCATCTTCCTATTCTTCTTTGTCATTGACCTGCTTATTCGCATTGGCAATCCCGACCTCTGGCATCCTGCCAAGGGCGGCGAACGCCCGATGGATTTCTCCTACTTCAACGCGGTCATCAAAAGCACATCCTTCCCGCCGTATGATCCCTGGTTCGCGGGCGGATATATCAACTATTATTATTATGGTTTCGTGCTGGTTGGCACGCCGGTCAAATTGCTTGGTATCGTCCCGTCCATTGCATATAACTTCATTCTGCCGACATTGTTTGCCATTGTCGGTATCAATGCTTTCTCAATCGGGTGGAATTTATTGCAGGTTCGAGGTCGAAAGTTGAAGGCGACTCCGATATGTCAACTTCAAACCTTCAATTTACAGGAGGTATCTCTGCCTCCTTCCTTGCGATCCTGCTTGGTAATCTGGGCACCATTCAACTGATCTACAACAAATTCCAGCAACTTGGCGCGGAGGGGATATTCAATTGGGATTTGACATTCTTCCAGCGTCTGACGTGGGCATGGCATGGGCTGACGATGACTCTCAAAGGTGCCACGCTTCCCATCGGACCCGGAGACTGGTACTGGGACCCAACGAAGTCATCCCCCCCGGTCCTGATAACTCGATCACTGAATTCCCGCTGTTTACATTCCTATACAGCGATCTGCATGCACACATGATCGTCATGCCGCTGGCGCTGCTGGCTCTTAGTTGGGCATTGTCTGTCGTGGCGGCAAAGCCAAATGGACGAATCAGGTTGCGGCTGGGTTGGGAATCGTGATCGGCGGTCTGATCGTTGGCGCGGCGTATCCCACCAATTTATCCGATCTATACTTATTTATTGGTCTGCGTAATCGCTTTGGGATATGCCATTTTGCGCTATGTTGATGTGCCTCTTATCAAGCGCATCCTGTTGGCAGTTGGAGGCGTGGCCGCGCTTTATTTTCTCTCGCGATTTATGTATGAACCGTATCGCATTTGGTACAGCCAGGCATACAGTAAACTCGCACCATGGGATGGTTCGTTTACACCCGTATCGTCATACCTTACGATGTGGCTGGTTTTCCTGTTCATCATGGCATCGTGGATGACATGGGAAACGCGCGAGTGGATGCGTCTTACACCGCTTTCTGCATTGCAAAAGCTCAAGCCATATCAGTTGTTAATTGAAGGTGCGTTTATTGCGTTTGCGATTTTGTTGTTGTATTTGCAATTTCACCAATTGAGCACCGACTACGGAGGTGTGAGCATTGCGTGGATCGCATTGCCTCTTGCTGCGTGGGCGGGTATCTTAGTGTTGAACCCGCACATTACTGATGCCAAACGGTTTGTGTTGTTCCTGTTTGGCACAGCCATGTTCATCACCATTATTGTGGAAGTGTTTACCGTGGTCGGTGATATCGGACGACAGAACACGATATTCAAATTCTATATGCAGGCCTGGTTGATGCTTGCGCCAATTGCCGGCGCCGCTCTGGCATGGACACTGCCCGCCTTCTTCAAATGGCTTCCGGGTTGGCGCGCCATCTGGCAAAGCGGGATGATCGTGTTGGTCTCTGGTCTGCATTATTCACAGTGACGGGTGCCTCCGGGAAGATAAGCGACGGTCGATCGTCGAAGCGCCGCGTTCCCTCGATGCCATGGGCTTTATGGAATATGCTGATTATGATGATTTTGGTAAACGCCTTGATCTGAGTGAGGACTATCGTGCCATCCGCTGGATGCAGGATAACGTGCAGGGTTCACCTGTTATTGTCGAAGCGAATTGTCCCGAGTATCGTTGGTGTACGCGTTTCACCATTTACACGGGCTTGCCGGGAGTTGTCGGTTGGAACTGGCATCAACGACAGCCGTGTCTTCACGTCTATTCCGGTGCCGTATCCGCAAGCAACCGACCGGGAGCCGTGATCGAGCCCATAAAGCTGAAGTGGCGATCGTTCAGCTTCCCGATGACGCCTTCTTTCTCGAGCTCGCGCAGTCGATCGATGGGGAAGGCCAGATTGGTATCCTGCTCGACACCCTCATGATCGAAAGACGCGCTGCGGTGCCCCATGCGCAGCGTCGCCAGGTCGACACCCGTCTCGAGCTCCCGATACGAGAAGTCACCTCCGCGAAACTGCTCATCGAAGGGCTCCTGGTCGGGGGCATAGAGAGCGGCGGTCGTCACGACGGCCAGGCGCGTCTCGGCCAGCCGCTTCGTCAGACGGCTGCCGGGCTGCCAGTCGACACCGCGGTACCGGTAAGCGGACATGAACAGCCGGTCTTTGATTCGGAGGTCCGAAAACTTCGCCATAAGCAGTCGATCCTTGCGACTTCCGGGCGCATTTTCTCATCTTTGACTGGGAAATGCATTTTCGACTGGCGGGTATTTCCGTGCTGGCGTTGCTCTTCATCTTGGCCGGTATCGGGGTGGTGACGGCGACAGATGATTCGGGAGCCGAGATCCGAATCCTCTTCTCGGGAGAGGTCCAGGGGGGGTTCGAACCGTGTGGGTGTGCCGGCGGCCCGACCGGAGGACTGGCCCGACGGCTCGGGTACCGCGACCAGGTGCGCAAGGACTGGACCGGACCGCTGATCCAGGTCGATGCCGGAGACTACTTTGCCGCTCCGGGGCCCAATGCCGACGCAATCAACCGCCTCATGCTCGACAGTCTGGATCGGATACCGATCTCGGTCATGAACCTGGGTGTCGACGATCTCTACTGGTGGCGGAAGCTGGCCGATCTCGACCAGTCCCGGACCCGCATCATTTCCACCAACCTCGTTCCTCGAAGGAGCGGGGCGACAGCTCCTGCGCCCTTCGCCGTCCTCGAGATTCCCCTTGCCGACGGCTCGAAAAAGCCGTTCCGGCTGGGTTTTCTGGGCTTGGTCGACCCCTCGCGCGTCAAGCCGAACTCCGGGTTCACGGCCCTCGATCCGCTCGAAGCCGTCCGGAAGGTCAAGTCGCAGGTTATGGAGAAGGCCGATGCCCTGGTCGTGCTCTGGGAACTCATTCGTCCTCTCGGCGCAATTCCGATGGATTCACCGATCCGGCAGTTGGCCGAGGAGAATCCGGAAATCTGCCTGATCGTCACCACGGAACGACGTGACATTCTCTATCGACCCCAGAAGCTGGGCAACGCGACACTGCTTTCCGGCGTCGAGCGGGGTCGCTACATGGGCGACCTTCGGCTGAAAATCGAGAAGGATGGCGCGGTCGAGGTGGTCGATCCGAAGTTCGTCGAACTCAAAGACGGCATGCCCGAAGACCCGGCCATGCTGGAAGAGCAACAGAATCTGGCCGCCCGGCTTCAGTGAGGGCAGGCAGCGATCCGGGATTCTGTTCCGTCGTGTTCCCTCAGGTCCCGGGCCCGGCCGTCAAGAGAGTAGCTTCAGCATGGCCCGCAGCATCTTCTCCTGCATCTTCAAGTGGCCATGTTGTGCCTCGACGTTGATGTAAGGGATGCCGTGGCGGCCGGCCAGGACCGAGAGTGAGCCGTCGTCGGTCACGAACCGATTGTTCTGCAGTACCACGTTGAAGCCTGCCTGGCTGAGCCGGGTGAAGAAGGCTTCATCCGTGACGAAGAAAAAGTCGTCCGGATCCTGCCTGAGATCAACGAAGACCTTGCGGGCGTCGAGTGCGTAGGGACCGTCCGGAAGGTAGCTCTCTGCCGAGTATCCCTGATCCGTGTTGTTGTGGAGAGTCACGATGACGGACATGGAATCCAGAGAATAGTTGGAGACGAGGTCCTTGGCAAAATCACGAACGACCCTGACGGCCTCCGAATGCCCTGCACCCTCGGGCGCGACGGTTGCGAAAGCGCCCGGGTCGGTGAAGATACGGTTGGGGTCGAAACTGAAGGATCGGCCCGAGAGCAGGAAACGGATCTCTCGCTCGCCTGAATGGTGCAGGACGAGCACCTGACCTCCATGACGACGGATCAGGTGAGTCGCGGCGTCGACCGAGGTCCGCTCATTCTCGTGGAGATTGAACAGGAGCAGATCGGAGCCGCGCGCACGATAGAGCACCGACTCGACCAGGGTGTCACCGAGATGATAATCCTGCGCCGCGGACGTCAATGCGCGGCGGACACAGGCGTCGGACAGCAGGAGACATCCGATCAGGCAAAGCGTGAGGCCGTATCGCACAGCCCCCAATCGCACCATATCGACCTTCGACAGGTCAACTGCGCGAAGCTGCGGAGACGCCCCTCCCGTTGCGGGAGGCGACCAGGGAGCCCCCTTTTTCGAGTGCGTCCACGTCGATCAGCAGATGTTTGCGCTGATACTGGATCCAGCCCTTCTTCTTGAGCGACGACATGATGTTCGAGAGATAGGGACGGTTCGCTCCCGTGAGTCTGGCGAGAAAGTCATGCGAAAGCCGCAGTTTGAGGCGGACCAGATTGCCCTTGCTTGCCAGACGATGGCCATGTTTTTGGCCGAGTCGGAGCAGGGCCTGAATCAGCCGCTGCTGAATGTCCAGAAAACAGAGTTCCTTGACTTCTTCATGTGCGTCATGCACCTGCTGGACCAGGAGCTGAATCAGGTTCTTGCAGACCACCGGCCGCTCGCGCGCGAGTGTAAAGAAGTCCTCGCGCTTCATCGCGGAAATCCAGGTCTCTTCGTGGGCCGCAGCCTGCATGTGGTACGACGACTCCCCGCCGATGGCATCGATCCCGAAGACATCCCCACCCTTGAGGATCTCGATCGTCTTCTCCCGACTCGAGTCGGGAACCAACGAAATGCGCACGGATCCCCGGTTTACGAAATAGACGTGGTCCGCACTGTCACCAGGGTTGAAGATAATCTGACCTTCGGGCACGATTCGATCGGTCAAGCGACCGACGATGGCGTTCAGTTCCTCCTGGGTCAGCCCTGCCAACAGCGCGGCCCGGCTCAGGTGCCAGACCCGGTCAGACTGGTCCAGGTTCTCCAACAAACTTGGATTGTGATTCATGAATTCCCCGCAATCCGTTCGACACGTCGTGAGCGAGAGGTGTGTTTTCCCTTTTCAACGAACGAAACGTGAAAAGGTTCCATTTCCAGTCGCCCTCTTTCCCTTCCTCACCCGATCCCCGCAGACGGGACCTTAAGATATGCTCTATTCTTATCAGACGATGAAACGACCACTGCTGTTCATTTTGCCCCTCCTGTTCCTGGCACTTGCTCCTGCGGATCGCGTCGTGTCCGGCTCGGATCTCGCCGTACTTTCCGATTTGCGACAGGAGGAAGCCCACAGTTCGGATGTCGCAAAACTCCTGGTTCAACTCACAGATGTGAACGGGCCGCGTCTGACCGGTTCGCCCGGGTTCGACCGGGCGGCCGAATGGGTTCGGGACACCCTGAGTGGTTGGGGACTGGCCAATGTCCGCTTCGAGGATTGGGGAGAATTTGGCAAAGGCTGGGAACCGTTGAATTGCCGGGTCGAAATCATCGAACCCTATGATTTTCCTCTCATCGCCTATCCGAAGGCGTGGACCGCAGGGCTCGCCGAGCCGGTCGAGGGTGCCCCGATCGTTGTTCGGATCAACGACGAAGAGGACATTGCAGAGTACCGGGGCAAGCTCGGAGGAGCGATCGTTCTCTGGCCCCGCGACAGCGAAGTCGCTCCCCGCTTCGAACCGGACGCCGGGCGCTACAGCGACGCCCAACTCGAAGAACTGTGTAGTGCGCGCATGCTCTCGGCCGCAGAAATGCGAGCCAGGCATCAGCGGTACCGCCTTCGCCGGGAGTTTGCCCGGAAAGTCCAGGCGTTCCTGCGTGACGAGGGGGTCCGCGTCCTGGTCGAGGAGAGTGAGGGGGACGACGGTACCGTGTTTGTCACCAGTGGAGGATCGGAGCGCATGGATGCGCCCCTGGGTCTTCCTGCCGTGGTCGTCGCATCCGAGCAGTTTGGGAGAATGAGACGGATTCTCGAGGCCGGATCTCCTCTGAAGATCCGCGTGGAGCTCGAGTCCCGCGCTCTGGATGCTCAGTCCCGGGGCTACAACGTGCTTGCCGAGATTCCCGGCAACGATCCGTCCCTGACCACTGAGATTGTCATGCTGGGCGCCCATCTCGACTCGTGGCATGCCGGGACGGGTGCGACGGACGATGCGGCCGGCTGTGTGGCTGTTCTGGAAGCGGTGCGGTTGTTGCGAGAACTCGACATTCCGCTCCGCAGGACGCTCCGTGTCGCACTCTGGAGCGGGGAAGAACAGGGTCTCCTCGGGTCAAGGGCTTACGTCAAGAATCACTTTGCCGACGCGGAAACGGCGAGGAAGCTCGAGGATTATGAGCGGCTGTCGGCCTATTTCAACCTGGACAACGGCTCGGGGAAGATCCGGGGGATCTACCTCCAGGGAAATGACGCCGTCCGGCCGATCTTCGAGGATTTCATCGCACCGATCCGGGACCTCGGCGTGACTGCAGTGACCATTCGAAACACCGGAGGAACGGATCACATTCCGTTCGATGCTGTCGGTCTTCCCGGCTTTCAGTTCATCCAGGATCCTCTCGACTATGAGACGCGTACCCACCACTCGAACATGGATGTCTACGAGCACGTCTCGATCCCCGATCTCCGACAGGCGGCCGTCGTGATGGCCTGGTTTGCCTATCGCACGGCGCAGCTCGACGAACGACTGCCGCGGGAGCGCTGGCCGCGAAAGCGAGGGGACGATAGCGGAGAAGGAGGCGATTAGCTTGAAGAGGCGGAACTTTCTGGGAGGATGCCTGTCGGCAGCCGCCTTGGCGGGCGGAATGAGGACGAACAGCGCGGAAGCGGCTATCTCAGTCATAAAGCCGCGACGGCTCCAGCCGGGAGACCGAGTAGCCCTGATCAATCCGGCCGGCGCGACCGCCCATCATGTCGAGGTCGAAATCGTCGTGGAGAGTCTTCAGGCCCTCGGCCTGGAGGTGAAGCAGGCCGAGCATCTCATGGACCGCTACGGCTATCTGGCAGGCACGGACCGCGAACGGGCCGACGATGTCAATGCCCAGTTCGCCGACAGGTCGATCGCCGGCGTCGTGGCTGTTCGGGGCGGATGGGGATGCGCGCGGATCCTTCCGCTCCTCGATTTCGACACCATCTCCCGCAACCCCAAAATCCTGATCGGCTACAGCGATGTGACGGCGTTGCTGCTGGCCGTTCACTCGGTCACCCATCTGGTCACGTTCCATGGTCCCGTCGGGTTGGGACCCTGGAACGGGTTTACCGTCGACTACTTCAAGAAGGTGCTTTTCGACGGCGAAACCGTGCTCTACAGCAACCCGACCAGCATGGGTGACAATCTGACTCAGGTCAGCGACCGGATTCAGACCATCACTTCCGGGAAGGCGCGAGGCCGTCTGCTGGGAGGCAATCTGAGCGTGCTTTCCGCCATCGTCGGATCGCGGTACCTCCCCGACTGGGACGGGGCGATCCTCTTTCTGGAAGACATCAATGAAAACATCTACCGGATCGACCGCATGCTCACGCAATTGAAACTGGCCGGGATCCTGGAAAGAGTCTCCGGGCTGGTCTTCGGCAAGTGCACGGACTGCGACCCGGGCGAAGGGTATGGGTCGCTGACGCTCGAGCAGGTATTCGACGATCACATCAAACCGCTCGGAATTCCCGCCTACCAGGGAGCCATGATCGGGCATATTCGGGACAAGTTCACGCTGCCGGAGGGGATTCAGGCGGAAGTCGATGCCGACAAGGGGACGATCCGGCTCCTCGAGTCGCCCGTCGATTGAGGAGAGATCATGTCCGAATTTACCCCTCTTCGGTTCCAACGGCTCGACCCGGACGTTTCCGCGAGCAGGGCGCGCGAGCTTTTCGAGTGCATGCGCTCGCGGCGCAGCGTGCGGGCCTTTTCGTCGGAACCGGTGCCGCGCGAATGGATCGAATTGGCCATCCGAACCGCGTCGACCGCTCCGTCGGGAGCGAACTGTCAGCCCTGGCATTTCGTGGCCGTTTCCGATCCGGCTGTCAAGACCCGGATCCGGGAGGCTGCGGAGGCTGAAGAGCGAAGGAGCTATGAGAGTCGGATGCCGCAGGATTGGCTCGAGGAGCTCGAACCGCTCGGTACGGACTGGAACAAGCCCTTCCTCGAAACCGCGCCCTGGCTGGTGGCGGTCTTCGCAGAATCGTACCGGATTCGCATCGATGGGTCGAAACGGAAGAACTACTATGTCCAGGAGAGTGTGGGTATTGCCTGCGGTCTGTTCATCACGGCGATTCATCACATGGGTCTGGCCACACTGACCCATACCCCGAGTCCCATGAGTTTTCTTGGGGAGATCCTCGATCGGCCGTCCAATGAGAGGGCCTACATCCTGTTTCCGATCGGATTCCCCGCGCAGGATGCGACCGTTCCCGTGGTCGAGAAGAAGGCCCTCGGGGAGCTCTCGAGCTGGTTCGTGAGAGGATAGAGAGCGTCTGAGACGCCCGATGCCTTGGAGTCGAAGGAGTCCGTCGAGCTGTCGGGCTCTCCGATTTTCAGCATGACCATCTTCAAGTCACTCGAAGAGTCGACGCAACAACGGCGCCTGCTGCTGCGCCGTCGCTTCTTGAGCTTCCTGCTCGTAGGGACCGCCGGATACGTGGGCTACCGCTGGTGGAGGTCCCGCCCGCAGGCACTTTCCCAGCGGGATACCTCGTACCTCACCGCGAATCGGGACTTCTATTCCGTCTCGATCCGGCCCGGCTTCCGTCCCGAGGTAACGCGGGAAGCCTGGCGTCTGCGGACCGAAGGGCCGGGAGGCACCCGCGAATACCGGGCGGATGAACTGCGTACGCCCCGAACCCGAATCGATGTTCGTACCCTGTGCTGTGTTGGAAATCCGGTAGGGGGAACGGCTATCGGGACCGCGGAATGGACGGTGACGCCCCTGGCCGAGTTTCTCCGGCCGGTCGCCGGCCGAGCCGGCACGGACGCCATGGTGACGTTCTTCGCCCTGGACGGATTCTACTCGAGCGTACCGCTGTGGGTCGCGCTCGATCCCGGGACGGTCCTGGCTTTCGAGATGAACGGTGTGGAGCTCCCCGCGGCACATGGGTTCCCCGTGCGGGTCCTGATTCCGGATCGATACGGCATGAAACAGCCGCGCTGGCTGGAACGCATCGTTGTGCAAGAGGAGGGGAGCGGATACTGGGAAAGCAGGGGATGGTGCAGCGAATGCCGTGTGCGGATGATGAGTCGTATCGATTCTGCGCACCCGACCGGTCGGGACTGGACGCTTCGCGGAATCGCGTTCTGCGGTGGCACGGCAGTCGGAGCCGTGGAGATCAGCGACGATGGCGGCGATCGGTGGAACACAGCCGAATTGCTCGACCCGGCGCTTCCGAATGCCTGGATTCGCTGGCAATATCGGTGGCGGCCCGACGATAACGGGGATCATGTTCTCAGCGTCCGGGTGGTCGATCGGGCAGGGAACCGACAGGTCGAGAGTGACTCGGGTGCCTGGCCTTCAGGGGCGACCGGCCTCCATCGGGTGATCGTCCGGGTCCCTGCCGGTTGAGCTCTGCCGGCCCGCTTTGGGGGCCGGAGCGGCTCCGAGACCGGGGTTCGATTCGGGTCGAAAGGGGGCCCCCTGAGTGCTGTTGCCGTCTGTGGATTCTGGTTCGGCTGCGATGGATCGGGCAGACTTCAGGAATTCGTTGCAGACCTCGTTGGCCAGCAACTTTCCGCGCCGAGTCAGCCACAACCGGTCGCCTTCGCGGGCCAGTAGATTCTGTTCGGTCAGAAAGTTGATCGAGAGGCGAAACAGGCCTTCGAAGTCACAGCGATACTTCCCGGCAAGGCGTTCGGTCGAAATCCCCTGGCCCATGCGTAGACCGAGCATGATTTCCTCGCCCATCGCGAGGTTCCACTGCAATCGTTCCGAGCTTCCCGACGGAATGGTGCCCTGCGCCGCTCCTTCGAAATAGGCCTCCCAGTCACAGACATTGGTCCAGCGCACGCCTTCGGCATAGGATGCCGCGCTGAGGCCGAAACCGAGATAAGGTGAATTCGTCCAGTAGGCCAGGTTGTGTACGCACTCGTAACCGGGGAGGGCGTAGTTCGAGATCTCATACTGACCGTAGCCGGCGGCCTGGGTGAGATCCATGGCCATCTCGTACATGTCGGCGACCTGATCGTCCGAGGTCTCCGGCAGCGCTCCGATTTCGAGAAGGTGGCCAAACGGCGTGCCGGGTTCGATCGAGAGGCTGTAGAGAGACAGGTGTTCGGGTCCGAGCTGCAGGGCCCGTTTCAGGTCGGTGCGCCACTCCTTCAGCGTCTGATCGGGAAGGCCGAACATGAGATCGAGGGAGATGTTCTCGAAACCGGCTCCGCGAAACCATTCGTAGCTGCGCAGCGAATCCTCCGATGAGTGAATCCGGCCGAGTCTCTTGAGATGATGATCGTGGAACGATTGAACGCCGAGACTGATGCGGTCGAACCCGAGTTCGAGGAGACGATCACAGGATGCCGGACTGACGGTCCCCGGGTTGCACTCAATGGTCCACTCCGAGTCATTGGCGAAATCGAACGTGTCCTCGAGCGCGTGAATGATGTTCTCGATCTCGTCGCCGGTCAGCTCGGAGGGCGTGCCGCCACCCAGAAACAGGGTATGAGCAAAATCCCCCTTCCAGCGCGACGCCCGGATCTCCTTCTCGAGGGCACAAAGGTACCGGCTGCGATCCGTCGGCTTGACCGGCCGAGAATGAAAATCGCAGTAGTAGCACTTGTGTGCACAAATCGGGATGTGAACGTAGATCGCGAAGCCTGCGCCCCTCACACTAGCAGTGATTCTCTCATGAAAACCGGATGCTTGTGGAAACGCAGGGGACGGCAGCCGCGTAGGATAGTCCGGAGCGGAGCGCGCGCCCGAACGGTTCCTGTGGCAGTCCGAAATCCGTCGTGACCTGGAGGCCGCTTCCCGGGCGCGACCATGGAATGGGAGTGAAAGTGACGAAAGAGATGAAGCGAAAAAGAGTCGTGATCATCGGAGGTGTCGCGGCCGGTGCGTCGGCAGCCGCCAAGGCTCGCCGGATGAGCGAAGACATTGAAATCATTCTGGTTGAGGCGGGGCAGTACATCAGCTTTGCCAACTGCGGCCTTCCCTATTACGTGGGAGGAGAGATCGGTCAGCGAGAGCACCTCTTCGTCACCGATGAGACCGGCTTTGGCCGGCGCTTCAACATCGACGTGCGGACCGGATGGAAAGCCGTGGCGGTCGATCGGGCCGAACGGCGCGTCCGCCTCCAGTCCCGATCCGGCTCAAAAGCCGAAGTGGGCTATGACCGGCTCATTCTCGCGACCGGGACGCTCCCTGTCGAGCCGCCGATTCCGGGACTGGAAAACCGCGGCATCTTCAAGGTTCGAACCGTACCCGATGTCGATGCGATTCGCGCGTGGGTCGATCGGCTCGACCGAGGACAGGACGGTCCCGGACAGCCCGGTCGGGCGCTCATTATGGGCGGAGGATACATCGGCCTCGAGACTGCCGAGCAGCTGCTTCGCCTCGGTTTCGAAGTCTCGCTCGTCGAAAAGGCGCCCCAGTTGATGTTGAGCATGGATCCGGAGATGGCCAGGCCTTTGCAGAGCGAACTGGAATCGGCCGGAGTGAAGATCGTCATTGGGGACGGTCTCGCCGAGATTCGAGCAACGAAAGATGGATCCGTGGCCGTGACGGAACAGGGCAGGGAACTTCCTTTCGACCTCGGCATTATGGCCCTCGGCGTGCGCCCCAACGTCGAACTCGCTCGTCAGACGGGGCTCCTCCTTGGAACGACGGGGGCGATCTCGGTCGACGGGGGGCAACGGACGAGCGACCCGCGGATTTTCGCGGCGGGAGACAACTGCGAGGCACACCACCTCGTCCTGAATCGGCCCGTCAATATCCCCCTGGCCGGCCCGGCCAACAAGATGGGCCGGATTGCCGGAGCCAATGCCGCGCTGGATCTCATGGGAGCCGCTGCGGATGACCCGAGAAGGATGGAATTCCAGGGTGTTCTGGGCACTGCGGTGGTGCGAGTGTTGAGTCGCCTGGCTGCGACGACGGGTCTCTCGGAAAAGGTGGCCGCTGAGTACGAAATTCCGTACCGAGTGACGTATATGTCCGGTTCCGATCATGCCGGATACTACCCGAATGCTCAGTCCATGGTGCTCAAGCTGCTGTGGGATCCCGAAACGGGACGGATTCTGGGTGCCCAGGCGGTGGGGGGAAACGGTGTCGACAAGCGGATGGACGTCCTGGCAACGGCCATCACAGCGGGCCTGCGACTGGAGGACCTTGAACAGCTCGATCTGTGCTACGCCCCTCCGGTGGGGTCGGCCCGCGATGTTGCCATACTGCTCGGTTTCGCCGGTGCGAACACCGCCCGGGGACTGATGCCGGCCATGACCCCGGCCCGGTTGATCGAGGAACTTGCCGAATCCGAAGCCCCACTGGTTCTCGATGTTCGGACGCACCAGGAGTTCGCACTCGGTCACCTGGAGGGAGCCCTCAACATTCCGGTCGACGAACTGAGGGAACGCCTGGCCGAGATCCCACGGGAGGCGCCGCTGGCGGTACACTGCCGCAGCGGCTATCGAAGTTACGTGGCACAGCGCATTCTACTCAACCGGGGTTGGACGAACGTTCGGAACGTGCTGGGCGGGTACCTGCTCATCGAGCAGACCCTGGCAGCGCAGACGACGAAGGAGCGCGCAGTGAGTTTGAGGAGTTCGAGTTGAGTACGGCCGGTTGCCGCGGGGCGCGCCGACTTTAGTCAGTGGACGAAAATTCGGGGTATTTTCATAGGAGATCTGTAACCCGTTACTCGGTAAGCGGAGACCCCTCCCGGACACGACCTGCTACTCATTGCCGACGCGCAGAACACTCAGGAAGGCTTCCTGCGGGATCTCGATGCGGCCGACCGATTTCATGCGGCGCTTGCCTTCCTTCTGTTTCTCGAGGAGTTTTCGTTTTCGGGTAACGTCACCGCCATAGCACTTGGCCAGCACGTTTTTGCGCATGGCCTGCACGCGCTCGGCCGCAACGACTTTGGAGCCGATCGAGGCCTGAATGCGGATCTCGAAGAGCTGACGGGGCAGTACTTCCCGAAGGCGCGTGGCCAGAGCCTTTCCCTTGTGAAAGGCGCGGTCCCGGTGGGTAATGAAGCTCAGTGCATCGACCGGATCGTTGTTGATGCGGATATCCATCTTGACGAGATCGTTCTCCCGGTAGCCGGAGAATTCATAGTCGAACGACGCATAGCCACGGGTCCGGCTCTTCAACGTATCGAAGAAATCCATCAGGATCTCGGCCAGGGGAAGTTCGTAGGTCAGCAGCACCCGTTCGGTCGTCGTATACTCCATGTTGACGAAGTCACCCCGACGCTCGGTGCACAGATCCATCACCGATCCTACGTAGTCGGTGGGTGTGAAAATGACCGCCCGGACAAACGGTTCGGAGACTGTCTCGATCTCGCCGAGCGACGGCCAACGGGCAGGGTTGTCGACCATTTGCTCCTCGCCGTTGCGCAACTTGATCCTGTAGACGACCGAAGGCGCGGTGGCAACCAGTTCCAGGGCGAATTCCCGTTCCAGCCTCTCCTGAACGATTTCACTGTGCAGCAGGCCGAGGAATCCGCATCGAAAGCCGAATCCGAGAGCCGCCGAGGTCTCCGGTTCGAATTGCAGAGAGGCGTCGTTGAGTTGGAGCCGGGCCAGAGCTTCGCGCAGCTCACCGAAACGGTCGCTGTCGACCGGATAGAGGCCGCAGAAGACCATGGCCTTGACCTGCTTGTAGCCGGGCAGGGGTTTCTGCGCGGGGTGGTCCCGGTCGGTGATGGTGTCGCCGACCCGGCACAGGCCGATCTCCTTGATCGCCGCATGGACGAATCCGACCTGACCGGCAACCAGCTGCTCGCACGCGCTCATGGCCGGAGAGAAAACGCCGACGCCGGCCACCTCGGCGGTGGTTCGCGACGCCATCATCCGGATGCGCATCCCCGGTTGGAGTCGGCCGTCGACCACGCGCACATAGGCCACGATACCCAGATAAGGATCGAAATGGCTGTCGAAAATCAGGGCCCGCAGAGGCGCATTCGGGTTTCCTCCGGGCGGCGGGATGCGAGCGATGACAGCTTCGAGAATCTCCTCGATGCCGATCCCCTGTTTGGCGGAAGCCAGCAGCACCTCGGACGAATCGATCAGCAGACTCTCCTCCATCTCCTCCTTGACCCTGTCCGGATTTGCGCTCGGAAGGTCGATCTTGTTGATGACCGGCACCATGGTCAGCTTCTGGCCCATGGCCAGATTGACATTGGCCAGTGTCTGAGCCTCGACCCCCTGGGCCGCGTCCACGACGACGACGGCTCCTTCGCAGGCGGCGAGGCTGCGTGAGACCTCGTACGTAAAGTCGACGTGCCCGGGAGTATCGATCAGGTTGAGCTCGTACATCTCTCCGTCTCGTGCGCGATAGTAGAGTCGGACCGCCGCCATTTTGATGGTGATGCCCCGTTCTCTTTCAAGATCCATCTGATCGAGCAGTTGCTCGCGCATTTTGCGGGCTTCGATCGTGCCCGTGTCCTCGAGAATGCGGTCGGCGAGCGTCGACTTGCCGTGGTCGATGTGGGCGATGATGCAGAAATTCCGAATCTTGGACTGGTCGATCATAGCGAACGGGAAACCGGAATCCATCAGTGTATTACATTCGATCCTGGGCACGCGGATTCGCCCCTCGCCGTTGCCGCTCCGGGTTCGGACTGCGGAGAACGGGTTCGCCGGAGAACCGGAGAACGAGAGAACGAGAGAACGGGAGAGCGATTGGCCGGGAGAAGCCGAAAACCGTTCTCGACTCCGCCTGCAGGAACCAGAAACCAGGAACCAGGAACGTTGAACGTGAAACGCCGGCCGCCAAACTACTGCAGCAGTCCCATATCGAGCAGCCAATTCCGCAGCAGGCCGGGCCAGGTTCCGAGGATGGCGTCCTGGGGCGCGAGGCCGAAGCCGTGTCCTCCGTGACGGAAGATGTGCATCTCGGCCCGCACGCCGGCATCCTTCAGCGCGAGGTAGAAGAGGATGGAATTCTGCGGCGGTACGGTCGTGTCATCGTCGGCGTGAATCAGGAAGGTCGGCGGGGTCTGAGGGGTGACCTGTTTCTCATTGGACAGAAGCTCGACCAGTGCAGGATCGGGATTTTCGCCCAGCAGAAAGTTTTTGGAGCCCTGATGAGTGTACTGGGTCGTGAATGAAATCACAGGGTAGACGAGGATCATGAAGTCGGGTCGTGAGCTTGCCTGCTCGATCGGATCCGGGCTGTCGGGATCGCCGCCGTCGAAGTGCGTGCCGGCCGTCGAGGCCAGATGGCCGCCGGCGGAGAATCCCATCACGCCGATCCGTTGTGATCGGACGTTCCATTCGTGACTGTGGGCGCGAACATACCGAATCGCTCTCTGGACATCCTGAAGCTGGGCAGGATGGTGGTAGCGTGCCCCCAGACGATACTTGAGAACGAAGGCCGAAACACCAATGGAGTTGAACCACCGAGCGATCTGGAGGCCTTCATGATCCATGGCGAGATGTACGTAACCTCCGCCCGGGCAGATGACCACGGCGGTCCCGGTGGCGTTCGGACCGCCGGCAGGAAAGAGTGTCAGGGTGGGCTTGTCCAGATCCTCATTGCCTACGGCGCCGGGTGCGCCTTCCGGCCAGAGCAGAATCGTGGCCTCCGCAGCCGGTTGGGGCTGTGCTGGAAGGGGACGACCCAAAATGAGAGAAAGGGGAGACATGAGACAGACCGTAAGAAAAACGCGGGTGATGGCCATGAGACGAAAGTCTAGAAGCGGACGGCAGGTGCGTCAACCGCGGCGGTTCTGGGATAAGATCGTCCGCGAAACACCCGTCGTTTGACGAAGACAACCAAGAGCCGGGAGGAGGAGCATGGCCGACGAGAAGTCACGCAGGGATGCCCAGTCTGCGGCCTACCAGACCGCCGCGACCGTGACCGGGAGGGCACTGCGCCGTGCGGAAGAGGATGCGGAGTACACGCCGGTCATCCTGAAGCGCACCGATGAGACCCATCGCCACCCCGACGACATTCTGGAGGCGGCCATCCAGGATGGTCTGGAACAGTTGGAGCGACCGGCCGTGTCGCTCGCCCTGTCGTCCGTGGCGGCCGGACTGATACTCGGCTTTACGGCCATGTCGGTGGGCGTGATCACTTCGCTCGTCGGCTCACTCGAGCATTCCCTTCTCGAAAGGCTGCTGGTGGGCCTGGTCTATCCTCTCGGGTTCGTCGTCTGCATCATGAGCGGCACGGAACTGTTCACCGAACATACCGCCATGGCCGTCTATCCGGTCCTCGACCGGCGCGCGTCGATCGGGCTGCTGTTGAAACTCTGGGTCGTGGTTCTGGCTGGGAATATTCTGGGGGCAGGACTGAGCGCTCGACTGCTGGTTGCGGCGGAAGAGGTCGTTCAAGCCGAGGCGGGATATGTCGCGATCGGAAATCATCTCGTCGAATTCAGCACCGTTCCACTTCTGGTGAGCGCTCTTTTGGCGGGCTGGCTGATGGCGCTCGGGGCCTGGCTGATTCTGGCGACCCCGCCGACGGTCAGTCAGATGCTCTCGATCTACGTCGTGACCTTTCTCATCGGCCTCGGTGGGCTGCATCACTCCATTGCCGGTTCGGCCGAGATTCTGACGGCTTACTTCATCAGCGATCAGTTCACGCTGGGGCAGGTCCTCCGGTTCGTCCTCCTGGCAGTGGCCGGGAATCTGCTGGGCGGGAGCCTTTTCGTCGGGGTTCTCAACTACGGGCACATCCGCCAGAGCCAGGCGATCGACTGAGACGGGCCCCGCGGTGTCAGGCGTCGTCGCGTCTGTTCGGGCCTGCCGGGCCACGCCTCCGCACTGTTCTCCGGGGTCTCATGCGGTTGCTGCACAATTCCCATGGATCGGCGGCGGGCAGGGCTGCCCGCCAGACCCAACAGGCAAAGCTGCCTGGATTACACCCGCTCCGCTCCCGGCCCAGGTGGAACTTCGAACCTGGAATCCCCGGAACGTCGAACTTGGAACGCGAAACCGGAAGCCGAGGGCGTGCTGCCCAATTCGTCTCAGCCCTCTTCTGGTTTGGGATTCCGGCCTACACGCGAAACCTCGGCGGTTCGATCTCACGCAAAGCCGCAACGGACGCAACGGGGCCTTCCGGGTTCGGAGCCCGTGGCGGTCGTTGCGGGCGTTGCGTGGAATCGGTTCTGCACGTCTCGCCGAGATGGCCGCAAGCTCCGGGGGGCGAAAAGACTTCGGCAACACGCCCCCGAAACCCGAAACCCGCGACCCGTTGTCGGGTCCCATAGGTCACATGAGTCCCATTCGTCCCAGGCTGTGTCCCATGGAGGATCAGGCCGATTCCCTTTTCCCTGTCCTTCACGGATCCCAAGTGCGGAACGTTGTGGGGAAAGAGCGACGGCCGCAACCTCGGTGCGCGATCATCCGCCTGCAGTTTCCGGTTGCAGCGTCGGTGTGCAGCGTCAGTGCAGCGTCGGTGTGCAGCGTCAGTGCGCAGCGTCAGTGCGCGAACGGCCAGTGAGCGATCCCCGTGCGCAGTCGCCGGGGGTCTCATGCGCCTGCTGCACGATTCCCATGGATCGTCGGCGGGCAGGGCTGCCCGCCCGCCAGACCCAACAGGCAAAGCTGCCTGGATTACTCCCGCTCCGCTCCCGGCCCACGTGGAATCGGTTCTGCACGTCTCGCCGAGATGGCCGCAAGCTCGGGGGGCGAAAAGACTTCGGCAACACGTCCCCGAAGTGCGAAGTGAGGGTCAGATACCGTTACGAGTTCCGGGTTTCGAGTTTCAGGGTTGCCAGTTCCCGAAACCCCAAAACTGCGACCCGAAACCCGTAGGGTGACAACTTCTGACCAGGACTTGACAAAAAGTGTGGCGGAGAGGGTGGGAGTCTCTTGTGAGCCTTATTTGCTTCCTGTAACATGTTGATATTAATTGACCTAGCCTTATAGTGAAATCGTGGAAATCGTTGCATTTTGCTGGATTATAAGGGGTCGTTGCAACGATTTCGCAACGCACGTGGCGGAGAGGCCATTTCTCGACCCCATTTCGAACCCAGCAATGATCAGCCTGGAGGTACCAGTTTGCGGAGAGGCCAAGGCTCTCCGCCATTTACCGAGACCGCCAGTGCCGGGCTGAATGTGCCGGATCCAAACGTGGACGAAGCGATCTGAATCGGGCTCCAGGTCACACGCGGTTCTTACATTCCGCCGTTCAAGACTAGCTATGGCTCCTCCAAGATACCCAGGATGACGATCCAGACGATGCACTACCTTGTGACGCTTGTCCAGTTTTCCAAAAGCATCTGGGTCGGGCGTGCCGTTACGAGGACTGCGGAGGTAAGCGATCGAGGGGGGCTCAACCAGGCCAAGATCGGTTTTCCGCCAACCCGAATGCCGAACAATTGGGATCGATGATGAATCGCGGTGGGAGAAATATGGGAGACGCCCTGTGTGCGGGACGCCGGGCTGCCGCTGCAAGGATCCCGATCATCCGCAAAAGCACGGACCCTACTACCAGCTGAGCTTCACCTGGCGGGGCCGAAGCAGCTCGCGGTTCGTCAAACAGGATCGGCTCGAGGCGACCCGCCGCAAGGTGGCCAACTATAAAGAGCTGCGGGAGCTGGTCAACCGGTGGGTGGATCTGGCCGTCGAGCTCGAGCGGGCCGAGCGCGAGGAAGCCAAACCGAGCCATGGACGTTGATCCGGACCGCCTGCCGGACGATCCGGCGGCACTGCAACAGATCATCCTGGGACTGGTCGAAGACCTGGAGACGAGTCGACGTCGACTGCGCCAGGCCCAACATCTGTCGGAGCAGCTACTGCGTCACCGCTACGGGGCCAGGCGGGAGCGGGTCGACGAGAACCAGCTGTTCTTGTTTGCCGCCGAGATCGTCGAAAGCGGGAAGGCGGCGACACCGCCGGAGAGAGACGAGACCCCCTCACCGAAACCCAAGAAGAGAGGCCATGGTCGCCGGCCGCTGCCGGCCTCGCTCGAGCGCCGCCGGGTGGTCTATGACCTCGGTGAGGAGGAGCGGCATTGCCCCGAATGCGGGGATCACCTGCAGCACATCGGCGAGGAGACGAGCGAGCGGTTGGAGTATGTCCCGGCCTCCTTTCATGTGATCGAGGAAGCCTGTCAAAAGTACGCCTGTCGGAAAGGGTGCACGGTGGTGACGGCCGAGAAGCCCCGGGCACCGATCGACAAGGGACGGCCCGGGCCGGGTCTGTTGGCCCAGGTCGCGGTGTCGAAGTACGCCGACCATCTGCCGCTGTACCGCCAGGAAGGCATCTATCGGCGTCAGGGCGTCGAGCTGTCGCGCCAGACCCTGTGCGGGTGGATGCGCCAATGTGCCGACCTTGTCCATCCTCTGTATGCACGGATGAAACAGGAGGTCTTGAACTCGAAGGTGGTCGGGACCGACGACACCCCAGTCAACGTGCTGGATCGGACCCGATCCCGCACCCGGGTGGGCCGGATCTGGACCTACGTGGGAGATGGCGAGCATCCGTACACGGTCTACGACTACACGCCCAATCGCAGCCGGGCCGGACCGGAAGCTTTCCTCGACGACTTCACCGGATATCTTCAGGCGGACGCCTACGCCGGTTACGATCAGCTCTATCAGGATCCGAAGCGCCAGGTCGTGGAGGTGGCCTGCTGGGCGCACACCCGGCGCAAGTTCTTCGAGGCGCAGTCGTCGGACGTCATGCGTTCGACGGTCGTACTGGCCTACATCCGGCTGCTCTACGACGTCGAACGGGAGGCCCGGCGAAAAAAGCTGCCCGCAAAGCAACGTTATCGGCTACGCCGGAGACGTTCCCGGCCGATTCTCGACGACATTCACGCTTACCTGGAGAAGGAGCGGGAACACGTCTTGCCGAAGTCTCCGATCGGGGTGGCCGTCGGCTATGCGCTCTCGAACTGGCAGGCCCTGGTCCGCTACCTGGACGACGGGGATCTCGAGATCGACAACAACCCGGCCGAGCGCAGTCTGCGCGGCATCGCCATCGGCCGCCGGAACTGGATGTTCTACGGCAGCGACAACGGCGGGCGGACCGGCGCGGTCTTGACCAGTCTCATCACTACCTGCCGGCGGCTCGGCATCGAACCCTTCAGCTATCTGCGAGACGTCTTCGCGCGCATCGGCGAGCATCCGCACACCCGGCTCGAAGAGCTGCTGCCCGATCGATGGCAGGCCGATCGGTCCACTCCACCCTCCTGAGTTCGTCGCACTCGTTCCACACGTCGATCCCAAAATCAAGATGGCTTCACCGGACGATTACGTTATTTACCGGGGGATGAGGCAGATCAGACCCATGAAATTTATCAACGCTTCCCAACTCCTGCGGATACAAGGTGGATACATCCGGACTGCAGGGTTTTCGCCCCCGCCCCGGAGATTGAGCCGACGGATCTCGCTGAGATAGGCTTATGCTACTTCTGTTCCGGGCGTTCTCCAGAAATGACAATCGTCTTTGTGTTGGGAACTTTACACTCCACCAGCAGCCGGTTCCACTGAGCCGTCCCACCAAGCCGACTCAGGGTCGTTGAGAGCCACCTGACACAGCTGAACAATCCTTAGTACATCGGTTGACCTCACCTCTTTGCTCATCTGACCTCACCTCTGTATTTCTGGAATGGTCCACGAGCACTCCCGCGCTCAAAGACGACCCCCCGGTTGAACTGAGTTCCGAAAGATTCACGGCATTCGGCAATTGTCAGCCAAGATTAACACTGCTGGAACCAGATGAAATGGCCATGTCGAACTGGACTCAGTAGCCTACAAGGGTCGGCAGTCCATTTCGATTGCTGGAGTAGGAGGCTACGATGCCTTCCATGCCCTACAAGACCGTCACCTACGACCGCCAGAAGCTGTATGAAGAAGTCTGGTCCGAGCCGATGCGCAAGCTGGCCCCGAAGTACGGGGTCTCGGACGTCGCCCTCTCCAAAACCTGCAAGAAGTTGAACATCCCAAAGCCGGGTCCCGGCTACTGGACCAAGGTTCACGCTGAGTTGCTGGTGGGCCCACGTCCCGATGCCACCCGCAGAGAAAGGTAAGCAACAGATCGTGACTTCCAGGAAGGTCGATAAGTGTGACCTCCAGGATTCCAAGGCCCAAGCCTGGATCGCAGGTCGAATCGCAGTGGAGAAACGCCCATGGAATCACATTCGCGAACCGGAGAGCGATTGTCTTCCCCTCATCCTCTCGTCCAGGAGGCGCGGGAGTAGTAATTCGGGGAAGTCCCCTATTGTCCGTTCGGATTCTCTCCGATAGGATTACCGAATGACCACAAGCGTGATCTGCAATAGGGTTGGCTTCGGTATTTCTATCTCCTTGATCGTCGGCTTCTTGGTTGTCTCTACTGCCGGTTTCACCCAGGAGGATGACTTTCGAAGTAGCCCGATTCCCACGCCACAAGAGCTGTTCCGGACCATCTCACCTTCGATCTTCGTTGTCCGATCACTCGGGCCAAACGATCAACCTCTCACTTTTGGAAGCGGTGTCGCAGTCAGGCCAGATGAGGTTGTGACGAATTACCACGTCATTTCCGAGTCTCTCAAGATCCTAGTCGCGCAAGGGAAGAGGAGTTGGAGCGCGAGGGTGCTATTCCGTGACGCTCAGCGCGATCTCTGTCTCCTGAAGGTTGAGGGGCTTGAGGCTGTGCCGCTTGAGACGCGGCTCTCGGCGACCTTAGAGGTCGGAGAGCGTGTTTTCTCCCTTGGCTCTCCTGCAGGTCTCGAATTGTCTTTCGGAGAGGGTATCATCTCTGGATTGAGAGACGCCCCAGACGGGTGGCTCATTCAGACAACGGCCCCCATTTCAGCTGGCTCCAGCGGAGGAGGGCTTGTCGATGTTCGGGGAAGATTGGTTGGTATTACTTCCCTACTTCTCCGAGACAGTCAGAATCTTAATTTCGCCGTGCCGTCGGAGTGGATCGACGACTTGAGAGTGAGGGCTAAGAAGCTTTCCTCAACTATCGCCACTGGAATTGCGTCTCAGCGGCCGCTTGCAGCGATGCTTAAGGAACACGATTGTGGGGGACTAACCACGAAAGGATGTCAAGCCCAAATTGATACGCTTCGAGAGGTTGTGAGGATGCAGCCAAACCTCGAGACGGCGTGGTCGGCATTGGGCGTTGCAGAGGCTAGAATCGGCAATTCAGATGCGGGGATAGCTGCGTGCCGTGAGGCTGTCCGTCTGCACCCGGATTTGCCGGATGGATGGAAATGGCTTGGCGTGGCTTTTGCAGCTCTTCACCGGTCGGCGGAGGCAGTTGAAGCCTTGAATGAATCAGTTCGCCTGGATCCATCATCAGGAGACGCGAACATTTGGCGAATGATTGCTGCCAATGCGAGCGAGGCGGGTTTGTCAGATCTGGCAACGACCGCGTGGCTCCGAGTTGTGGATTTGGAGCCACAGTCTTACTTGAACTGGTACCTTCTCGGCATCCACTATGTAGACTCGAATCAGTATGGGCAGGCGCTTAGAGCGCTCCGCCGTTCACTGCAGGTGCCTCGTAAACCCGAGTCGGAGATGACGAAATTCATTTGGTTTTCTCTGACGGATGCTTTCTGGCGACTGAATGAGCCACTCGTCTCTGTGTCAAGCTTCCGAAAGGTTGTAGCTGATTTGCCCGAGAGCGTATACGGGTGGCAGACTCTAGGAGATCTCCTGCAACAGAAGGGAGATCGGTTGGAGGCTCTCCAGGCTTTTCAGGAGGCAACCAGGATTGATACCAATGATTTCGATTCCTGGTTCGGTGTGGCCTTCAACGCAACTACACCGGAAGATTCAATAGCTGCCTACAAGGAGGTCATACGAATCAGGCCCGACCACTCACCTGCGTGGGGCAACCTTGCTGAAAACTATTCTTTAGTCGGCGACTTGAAGGAGGCTCTCCTGGCCTCGCTTGAAGCAGTGCGTCTCTCACCCGAGTACTCGGAGGCATGGAGACGACTTGGTGTTTCATATCGAAAACTCGATCAATCGGAGAAATCGGTTGAAGCTCTCCGGGAAGCCATTCGACTGGACGCAGAGAACCCTGTTGCCTGGTACGAACTGGGGGTGACGTACAGGCAATCAAAGGAGATTCCTGAGGCGATTGAATCGTTGCAGCAGGCTATTGAGATTGTGCCTAGGTTCTATCCAGCTTGGGAAGAGATAGGCCTTGCTTATTGGGATGGTCGTAACCACCGCAAAGCAAATGAGGCCCTTCGAGAAGCCGTACGCCTTAGGCCGGACAACGAATCAGCCTGGGCCAACTTCGTGACGTCGTTCCTTAACCTCGGAGAAATGGATAATGGAATCGAAGCAGCGCACCAAGCGCTGGAGATCAATAGTGCATGGCCCCACGTATTATTCGCCTTGGGTAGAATCCATGCTCATTTGAATCAAAGATCGAAGATCATTGAAATCTATCGCAAGTTACAGGGGCTGGACTCAGACTTGGCGGATCAATTCTTCAGTGACCTGGTCGTCCCCTAGCCTTCCGTTTTCAACTTCAGGTTGACACAATCGCTCAACCCGCCTATTCATATAGTCCAGCGAAAAACAGCTGGAGAAGAGTGCGAGGGAGAACATTGATGAGCTGTTGTCCAAGGGTGAACCAGGACGATTCCGAGGTGAACCCTTGTGCGGATTGGGGCTTGAGGAACCGGAATTTCAGACGACGACTTTCTCCAGAGCCTTCCCCCCACTGGGCTGATCTCTTCTGATCCACTGGCTGGAATGCCCGCTGGAACACGAACCCCTTGCGCTCGGGGACGATTCACGTACTCTCCCAGTCGCTTGCTGCAATCACAGTGACCTCCGAGAACTCGATTCGGAATGGCCAGAGAGTATGTCCTTTCTCCTTCTCCTGCGGCCAGAAGGAAGTCTCGCTCACCTTCGTCCGGGCCACATTGCCGTATCCGATGATCCCCTTCACCGGAGCCGTGGCGTAGAAGAAGACCCGGTCACCGGTCTCTACCTTCTCCCAGGTCTTGCTCTGAGCGGGTGAGACCGCCCAGATCTTTTTCTTCATCCGATCTTCCAGTTCTCTGCGGGTCCTATGGCAAGCCAGTTATCCACGCTCCTACCCTCCCTCCGGCCCAATCCGCCAGATATATGGGCCATGATAGATCAATTCCAGAACAGTTTTGAGAGGGTGAAACTGATGATCGTGCTCAACTTCTCCTTCTGATAGTGGATTCCGCTGGTATCTTTCAGAACTTCTCACCTTGAAATCCTGAGGATGAGAACCCAAGATAAGTAGCCTGGCATGAGGTATCGGGCAGACATCACAGCAGGCTCTCTAAAGGTCGCAGAGAGCAGAATCATCGCCGACTTATTGCTCGACGGAGTCGATGGCAAAGCCTGGACGGAGGCTCTTACTGTTACCAACGTCCTGCGACGGCCAAGAGAGGCTCGGCCGTGGGCGGCTTGATTCGGGAGCGACCTGAACTTAGGAAGCGTGAACTTTGGGAGCTGGCACGGATGGGACTCTCACCATTGCCACCCACGCCTGCCTTGCCGCTACGGTGAAACGCAGTCCACTGCTGGGCGACTTTCTCGATTTGGTGGGCAGGGAGCAATATCGAATTTTTGGCACCACGCTGACGGCCAATTGTTTGGATGACTACTTGGATGACTGCCGAGGCCGTGACCCCGAGATGCCTGTGTGGAATGAGTCCACCCGAATCCGGCCTTCGATCTTCCGGGTCCTTGCCCAAGCCGGTTACATCGAGAGTAACAAAGACGATAAAACTGCAAACCTGTATTTGCCGCCCAGGTGCTCACTTACCTGGAAAAGCATGAAGCAATATGTGCTTCGCTGCATTCAGGTCGGACCATGAGCGATTCTCTCACCGAACGATTGAACGAAGTTTTGCCGAAGATCACGTCGGACAATTTCCTGTCGGGTAAGGGACTCGGCAACGAAATTGCCTTCTACATCTTCGACTATCCACCCGAGGAAGAACTCCGCATCCGAGATCACATTCGATTTCTCCTCGAACACATCCCAAAGCACAAGCCCGACTTCGGGTGAAGCACATCAACCTGTTCGATCTTGTCATCGATCACCTGAAAGATCGCAAGCTGTTGGAACGCGTTCCAGAATGCGAAAAGGAAAAGGGTGACGAGGCTCTTGGAGAAAGCCTTCGCAGTCCACTTAAGTCAGAGAAGCTGTCCCAACTGCTCGCTGAGGTCGCCCAACCGGAAGAACAGGACTTGGTGCTGATCTCCGGTGTGGGAAGCGTCTGGCCCCTGTTCGGACCCACACCCTGTTGAATAACCTGCAAACCGTCATGGGACAGACGCCGTTGGTGATGTTCTATCCGGGAAGTTACGACGGTCAGGCCCTTCGGCTGTTTGGCAAGATCAAGAGCAACAACTACTACCGAGCATTCAAGCTGGTTCCGTAGAGGGCGTCATGAGAATTCAAAGACCTGTTCAAGAAAGACATTTTTCGCTCGATCAACGGTGTCGTCAAAGCCCACCAGTTGGACACCTCCGTATGGCAGGAACTCGATGAGTTCGTTTCACACAGGAACTGGAAAACATTTCCGCCAGTTCCTGTCGGCCTACTGAACGTCATAGATAATCCCGTGATCCCGCCATCACGGGCAAGATGGGCGTGTGGATATCCGGCTTCTTCGGCTCCGGTAAGTCCCATTTCCTGAAGGTGTTGTCTTACCTTCTAAGCAACGATGCATCATTCCTACGAAGGTGAGACGAAAAAGGCCGTCGATTTCTTCGACGAAGATCGAAGATCCCCATGCTCTTGGGGACATCAAGCGTGCCGTGGCCTCCGACACCGACGTGATCCTCTTCAACATCGACAGCAAGGCCGACACCAAGTCAGGCCGAGATGCCATCCTGGCCGTGTTCCTGAAAGTCCTAAACGAAATGCAGGGCTACTGCCGCGATCATCCCCACATTGCCCACCTGGAGCGTTACCTGGACAGCCAGGGCAAGCTGAAACTTTCGAGGCGGCATACCGGGTGCCACCGGCACGGAATGGACCGAAGGAACGAGACGCCTACGAATTCAACCGCGATCAGGTGATTGAGGCCTTTGAGGACGCCTGGGTCAGAGCCGGGAAGACCGCCGAAAAATGGATCGACAATGCCGAGAACAATTTCTCCCTCTCCGTTGAAAACTTCGCCAGTGGGTCAAGGAATACCTGGATTCCGAGGTCCCGATCAACGCCTTGTCTTCCTGGTGGATGAGATCGGGCAGTTCATCGGCACAGACGGCCATCTGATGCTCAATCTCCAGACCGTCGCGGAAGATCTTGGGACACCTTTGCGAGGGCAAGGCCTGGGTGATCGTCACTTCCCAGGAGGAGATCGATTCCTCATCGGGGAACTTCGAACAGCCACCAAGAACGATTTCTCCAAGATCCAGGGACGGTTTAAGACACGTCTGTCCCTGTCCAGCGCCAATGCCGATGAGGTCATCCAAAAACGGCTGCTGGCAAAGGAAGAGGTCGGTCGAGAGAACTGAAGGAGTGTTCAACGAAAAAGGCGATATCCTGCGAACCAGCTGACCTTCAGAGGTGCGGCATGACCTTCAGGCCATTCCGGGATGCCGAGGATTTTGCCAAGAACTATCCCTTTGCCCCCTATCAGTTCCGGCTGCTCCAGAAGATCTTCGAGGTCATTCGCCGTGCCGGGGCCACCGGTTTCATCTGGCGCGGGGTGAAAGGTCCATGCTCGATGCCTTCCAGTCGGCTGGGCAAGCCGTGGCCCTAAGGAAGTCGGCGTGCTGGTTCCGCTGTACGATTTCTACCCATCCATCGAGAGCTTTCTGGATACGGCCGTCAAGAGGACCATCGAGCAAGCCGCAGACAACCCCAGTCTTGAGCCCTTCGATATCAAGCTGCTCCAGGTGCTCTTCCTGATTCGATACGTGGATGAGATGAAGGGCAATGTCGACAACCTGGTCACCCTGTGCATCGATGAGATCGATGCCGACCGACTTGCCCTTCGTCGCCAGATCGAGGAGAGCCTTCAACGACTGGAAAAAGAAACGCTGATCAACCGGAGCGGCGACAACTATTCTTCCTCACCAACGAAGAGCGGGACGTCAACCGGGAGATCAAGAATGTCGATCCTTCCAGCGGCGAAGAGGCCGAATCTCTGGGCGAACTCATTTTCGAGGATGTCCTCAAGGGAACCGAAAGCACCGTTTCCCGGAACAAGATGGACTTCACCTTCAACCGGATCTGCGACCGTTTTCCAGTGGGCCAGAAGTTGATGGCGCCTTAACGTTGTCGCGTTCACGCCCCTTGCAGACGAATACGGTGAATACTACAACTAGAAATGCAATCTCGGAAGCAGCAGCGAGAGGGGCAGGTCGTGATCCGGCTTGAGGACGACGAAGCCTCGGTCGGGAGATTCGGACATATCTCAAGACGAGAAAATATATCCGACGCAAGAAGACGGCACGCTCACAGAATCGGCGAGGCGGATCCACCGAGATATGGCTGAGGGAAACCGCCAGCGGAGAGGGAGACTGGCCATTTTCTCGATGAGATGGTTGCCGAAGCCGAGTACTTTGCGGCGGGCCAGAAGCTAGCCATCAAGTCGACGGCACCGCTTTCGGCACTGGACGAAGCGATGGAATATCTGATCAAGAATACGTTCAACAAAATGGGTTATCTTGAGAAGGTCAGCTGAAAACCACTGAAGGAAATCCAGGCAGTACTTCGAAGCGACGACATTGCGCAAGGATAATCTTCAAGTTCGAAGAAAACAACCCGGAGGCCCTCGAGGATCCGAGACAGTACGTTGAGTCTGTCCACGATGGTGAGCCAGCAGTTTGTTGTCCACGATTGTTGGAGAAACGGTATTCATTGCGGCCCTACGGCTGGCCCGATGGAGGTAGCCCTTCTGATTGCCCGTCTAGTGGTTCTTGGCGAAATCAGTTTGATGATGGACGGGTCAGGTCCTCCCGGGAAAGAGCCTGATGAGCCCTTAACCACTCCGGCAAAACGCCGAAAGCTGACCATCCTTCAAAAGAAATCCGCCGATCCGAAGACGATTCAGGATGCTCGAAACCTGGGGAAGGATGTCTTCTCCGAGATGGGCCCGGACGGAGAGGAGCCACTCTTCAAGTTCTTATAGGAAAAGCTCAGGGCCTGGCAAACTGAGCTTTTGGGTTATCGAACCCTCGCGGAAACCGGAAGTTACCCCAGGACAGAAGAAATCAGCGAAAGCCTTCGTCTCATCCAGTCACTCTTGGGAGTCGAGGATAGCAGCAAATTCATTCAACGCTTCAATGAGAACAAGACCACCCTGCGGGATCTGGTCGATGACTATCGCGACCTGGACCACTTCTACAGGCACCAGAAGCCGGTCTGGGAAAAACTCCGTAAGGCATCGGAGAAGTTCACTCTGAATCAGCTGAACTTGGAGACGGGATGGGACCAAGCTGCCCCTGCCCTGGCGAGAATCGGCGAGATCCTCAAGGCCGATAGCCCTTACTCCCTCATCAAGGAGGCCGACGGCCTCGTCGGCAGGGTGGAGGAGGTTGACTGCCACCTGATCTCTCAGAAGCGAGGATGAAGGCCGAAGCGGTGATCGACGCCAGACGAAAGGCCGTTGAATTAGATCTTAATCGAGCGGAAGCCCATGAAGGGTTGAAGGCTGCATGCTTGCCGCCTTTCGAGGAACTCCGGCACCGACTGAGCAGGGAACACAGCCTGGCCCACATCGGCCAGCTGGAGCGGGAAGCCGACCGTCTCGTGGAAACCGCGATTCAGAAGCTCGAACAGTTCCTCAAGTCAAAGGAGTCCAGTAAGGGAGAGCCGCCCAAGCTGAAAACGAGAACGGTTGTCCGCCCCAGCACCTTACTCTCCGGTGAGTACCTCGAGACTCGCCGGGAGGTCAGCGATTTCCTGGACCGTCTCCGCGATGAACTCGAACGGGCGATCGACAGGGGCGAGCGTATCCAGATCAAGTAACCCATGAATAATTCCCAACTCAAAGACTACGCACCGAAAGCCAGACGCGACTTTATCTCCGCAGTAACGGAGCGCGCCGCTTACTACGGTCTCAGCAAGAAGGGAATAGAACCGGCTGTAGTTCAGGGCGATGCAGCGCTCATCGCGGGAAAGCCTTTTCACCGAGACATCGTCCGAAAGAGAAGCAGGTTGGAGGAGGGGTCAAGCGGATAGGATTCGATCAGGCGATGGAGGCATTTGCCTATACGTGGTTTAACCGACTGGTCGCCATTCGGTTCATGGAACTTCACGGCTATCTGGAACACGGCTACCGAGTTTTAAGCCATCCTGACGTAATATACCTCACCGGAGATATTGGAACACGTTGAACATATCGAACTGTCCGGCTTAGACTAAATCGAAGGTCATCGACTTGAAGCTTGACGGTCCAAGGAAGCGGAACTCTACCGCATGATCCTGATTGCCCAGGTGCAACGCCCTCGAGCACGGCGATGCCGTTTTTGTTTGAGCGGATCGATGACGAAACCGAATCGCTGCTACCTCCAGAACCTCTCGATTTCTCTCCGATTCGTTGATTCGACAATTTGGATACGGAAATTGATGAGGAAGACTGGCAAGAGGTCGAAATCATCGGCTGGCTTTACCAGTTCTACATTTCCGAAAAGAAGGACGAAGTGATTGGCAAGGTGGTCAAGAAGTGAGGATATTCCCGCCGCCACGAAGCTTTCACGCCGAATTGGATCGTGAAGTACATGGTGCAGAACTCGCTGGGAGCGCAGTGGCTGGCAACCTATCCCGACTCACCGCTCAGAGAACAGATGGAGTACTACATCGAGGCCGCCGAGCAGACCGACCGAGGTGAAAGCGCAGCTCGCGGCCATCACCCCCAGCACACTCAACCCCGAGGAGCTGACCCTCATCGACCCGGCCTGCGGCTCCGGGCACATCCTGGTGGAGGCATATGAGCTCTTCAAGGCCATCTACCTGGAGCGCGGCTATCGACAACGGGACATCCCAAAGCTGATCCTCGAAAAGAACCTCTTCGGCCTCGACATCGACGAGCGGGCGGCGCAGCTGACGGGCTTTGCGCTGATGATGAAGGGGCGGGCGGATGACCGGCGGCTGTTTGAGCGGGGGGTGAAGCTCAATGTGATGGCGCTGGTGGATAGCGCGGGGTTTGATGCTGAGCGGCTGGCGCAGGGTGTCAAGCTGGCCGACTTCGGGCTGCAGCCCGAGTGATCTCACGGAGCTGAAGCGGCTGTTCGAGCACGCGACGACTTTTGGGTCGTTGATTCAGGTGCCGGAGGAACTGGCAGAGAGACTACCGGCGCTGAAGCAGCTGAGCGAGGCGACCAGCCAGGACCTCTTTGTGTCGGATGCGCTCAAGCGCTTGGGGCCGCTGGTCCAGCAGGCCGAGATGCTTGGCAGCGCAGTACGACGCGGTCGTCGCGAATCCGCCGTATATGGGCAGCTACGTACTATCTGCCAGCCGCTCTCGAAGTTTATAGACCACAATTACCCGGCCGCTAAAACCGTATCTACGCCCTGTTTCATGCTCGCGGAGTCTGAACCTTTGTCGTTCCTTTCCGGTCGCCTTGCGAACATCAATATCCCCGGATGGATGGATGAATTCATCCGTCTTCAGAGTGTTCCGGTCTGAGCTGCTGGGTCCCCAGGGGGCGATTCTGAGTCTTAATACACAATGGGGGCGAGGCGTCTTTGGATTCTGAGTTTCGGCTCATGCGTGTTCGCAATTCTAAAGATCACTCAATAGGCAGATTGCGTGGTCGTTCCAGGGAACTCTTCGACAAGAGCGGTCAGCCGTCAATGCGGAACGAAGTGCTCATTGAAACGATTCAAGTCTGCGAGCGACTACACTGTGTCACCGTTTGAGTTTCAAGCGGTGGAAGGGGCTCCGCTCTCCTACAAGGTAAGCGATCGCGTTCGGAAGGCCTACAAGAGAATGCCCGCGATTTCGGAGGCAGCGACCGCGTGCCAAGGGCTATCTACATCGAGCGACCCTGAATTCGTCAGGTTTTGGTCAAGTCAGCATAGAGGCGTCTAGTTGGGGGAAATCGGGCGGTTCGACAATGAAGCCGAAGTGGTTCCCGTACAACAAAGGAGGCGACTTTAGAAGATGGTACGGAAACATGGATTTCGTGATCAACTGGGCCGACGAAGGACGCGAGATCAAGAGAAGAAGGCCGAAGTGAGTCATTCGCAACGAGCGCTTCTACTTCAGGGAGTCAATCTCCTGGCAAGACTACACGATAGGTGCCTCTTCCTTTCGCCTTTATCCGGAGGGCTTCATCTTCGCGACGAACGCCCATTCTGCGTTTGTGCATGACGGCGACGCTGTGCACACCATTCTGGGATTCTGCAATTCAATTGTGCTCTCTGCGGTAGCTGAGGCCATTTCGCCTAGCTTGCATTTCAATAGCGGATACTTCGCCCTAGTTCCATTCAAAGCGACGAACATCTCCGATGCGGCCGGGGTGGTTCCCAGTCAAATCGTGCACGTCGCAAGGAGCGACTGGGACGCCTACGAGCGCTCCTGGGATTTCCGATCGCTCCCCATCCTGACGGCTTCCTCCGAGTCCGCTCCCACCCTCGAATACAGCTACACCGCCTGGGTCACCCAGAACCGCGACGCCATAGCCGAGATGAAGCACCTCGAAGAGGAGAACAACCGTATCTTCATCGACGCCTACGGCCTTTCAAGCGAGCTCACCCCAGACGTCCCCATCGAGCAGATCACTCTCACGGTGAACCCCGCCTACCGCTATGGCGGGAAACTCACCGAAGAGGAGCAGTGGACCCGCTTCCGCCAGGACACGATGCAGGAGCTGGTCTCCTACGCCATCGGCTGCATGATGG
Organism: uncultured Acidobacteriota bacterium; assembly: GCA_963823995.1. Taxonomy (GTDB): domain Bacteria; phylum Acidobacteriota; class UBA6911; order RPQK01; family JAPXNP01; genus JARRKC01. Next base: position 80,550 of record CAWGNQ010000002.1, on the reverse strand, counting down.
GCCGCTATAGCCTCGACGAGCCGGGCCTAATATACGCCCACAGCGGCAACCAGGGCTTCGATTCCAGTCGCTATAGGAGGTTCCCGGCGGACAGCGACGGCATCATCCCAATCACCGACATCGATTGGTTTGCCGATGACGCGGCAAATCGTCTCGTGGAGTTCATCTCGGTGGCCTGGGATTCAGCGCACCTCGAAGAGAACCTCACCTTCCTGGCCGACAATCTCTCACCCAAGAAGAACGAAGCGAGCCGTGAGACCATCCGCCGCTACCTCTGCGACAGCTTCTTCAAGGATCATCTGCAAACCTACAAGAAGCGCCCTATCTACTGGCTCTTTTCCAGCGGCAAGCAGAAGGCCTTCCAGTGCCTGGTCAACCTGCACCGCTACAACGAGGGCACACTCTCGAGGATGCGCAGCGAGTACGTCATCCGGCTACAGGGCAAGATGGCGGCGCGCATCGAACAGCTCAAGGGCGACATCCAGGGAGCTACATCGCGTAGCCATCAAAGGAAGCTGGAGAAAAGGCACGGCAAACTCGAAAAGCAATTGGTAGAGCTTCTAGCGTTCGACGAGAAGCTTCGCCACTACGCCGACATGCGGATCACCTTGGACCTCGACGACGGCGTGAAGGTCAATTACGGCAAGTTTGGTGACCTGCTCGCTGAAGTAAGGGCTGTGACCGGGAGCAATCCTGACTGATGGATACGAAACAGCTCAAGGATGCTCTGAACCGGCTCTTCTTCCATGAGAGGGAACGGATTGTTTTTTGGCACGACCCGCAAGCTGAGTTCGCAGAGGTGGTCGCAGAGCTGGCGATTGAGGGTGTTGAACTCATCCCAATGGATACGGCGGGCGGATTGGAAACGAAGATCCGGCTCGAAGGCAGCAGCCCGGGCGAAAGGTTCCTGCTCTATGCGCCGACGGAGGAACCTGATTTCGATGAGGACTGGCTGCTCGACATTCGGCTCTACAGCCGGAGCTTTCGGGCCGATCGCGCATCGATCATTCTGGACGAACTGGGGCTGGAGAGCCAATACCTCCGGCAGCACATCGCCGATCGCCGGAAATTCTTCGATAACAAGGAACGGCTGGCCAAGCTCAAGGCCCTCGTCACGCCGACCGATTCCTCGGAAGACCTCGACTTGAAGATGCTTGCCGTCCTGGTCCGGGCGGAGCAACCCGAACTGTTGAACACCTTGCGAGCGCTGTTTCACGCCATGGCTGGTCCAGGCAACGGAAACGGCCTCGATCTCGGGACTCCACCCGATTGCTGGGATCAGGTTGAGAAGTTCGACCTGGCGGCTTCCTTTTGGGCATTCATGGAAGAACGCTTCGGCTATTCCGAGGAGTTGCCATCGCTGAAGAACCTCCTGATTCGACTGATGGTCACCGATTTAGCCCACCATCTTCGAGGCCAGTTGCCTTCGTCGCTCGAACATCTCGTTCTTCCTCCGGCTGGCCGCGCCAACTCCGTTGTCTGTCTTGCCCAGTGGCGAGACAGTTCAAGCAAAGGCTCGAGCTACGACATTATCTCTGGCGAAGTTGCCCGGATCCTTCACCTGCAGGACTCCCTCTGTCCCTTGCCGTTCGAGGAGTTGGCCACAGTCCCCACGTTCCAGGTAGTCGAGCAGTTGGTGGTGCAAGGCTTGCGGGACCGCATCCTCCATACTGCAGACGCCATTGACCGGGAAGCGATCTGCCAGCTCATTCAGCGGCGCCACGATGGGCACTGGGCCTCACTCAATATTCCCTCCACGGAGGTCGCGCGAAGAGAGATCTACCATTCCGCCTACGAAGCCGCTGCCGCAGCCACGGCTCTGTTTGCGCTTCGAAACCGGCACAGGGACGGGCTGGTATTCGATTCACCACGGGAGTTCTACGAGGCCTACGAAACGGAACTGTTCCGGTTCGATCAGCTTTACCGGCATTTCTGTGAAGCGGCTGATGTCGTCGAAACCCGTGGATGGGATCTCCTGAAGGAGCTTAGAGCGCGGATTGAAGCGGTATACGTGAACTGGTTTTTGGTTCAGGAAGCCCTGGCATGGGGAGATCAAGTGGATCCGGCTGGCAAGACCGGCTTGTTGAAATACTGGAGGATAGAAGGACGAAGCCGTCAGGATGAATTCTACGAACGGTTTGTCCGTCCGCAATTGGAGGAGTCGGACCGGCGCCGGGTCTTTGTCATTATCAGCGATGGGCTGCGCTTCGAAGCCGCCGAGGAGCTGACCCAAGCCCTCAACGGAAAATACCGTTTCGAGGCCGAGCTTACGTCGCAGCTTGGAGTACTCCCGTCTTATACGTCTCTCGGGATGGCCAGCTTACTTCCCCACGAAAGACTGAGTTTCAAGGAGAACGGTGAAATTCTGGTTGATGAGCAGCCCGCAGCGAGTCTCGATCAGCGAAACAAGATCCTGGAATCCCGAAAAGGAATGGCCTGCAGAGCCGACGAACTCATTGCCCTGAAAAAGGATGAAGGCCGGAGTCTCATCGCGGATGCGAAGGTCGTCTACATCTTTCACAACACGATTGACACGGGCGGGGAATCGAATGAGGCCCGAACCTTCGAGGCGGTCCGACAGGCGATCGAGGAACTCTCCGCGGTCGTCAATTACGTAGTGAACTCACTGAATGGCAACTACGTTGTGGTCACGTCGGACCACGGCTTCTTATTCTCGGAGACCTACCCCGATGAAACGGCAAAGAGCACACTTTCAGAAAGGCCGGAGGGAACGGTCAAGTCCAAGCGACGCTATTTGCTGGGACACCATCTCCCCGATCATGAAATCGCCTGGCGGGGAAGTACCCTGACGACCGCCGGAGCTTCCGGGAACATGGAGTTCCTGATTCCGCGAGGAGTCAATCGTTTCAGCTTCCAGGGAAGCCGGCTCTACTTTCACGGCGGAGCGATGCTCCAGGAGATCGTCGTGCCCGTGATAACGGTGCGGCATATCAAGGGGAAGTCCGCCGAGCAGACGAAGACCAGGACGGTCTCAGTCCAGGTGCTCGGGGCGCGTCATAAGATCACGACGAACCAGCATCGATTTGAACTGCTCCAGATGGAGCCGGTCAGCGAGCGAGTGAAGCCTATTACGCTGAAAGTGGCCATCTTCGAGGGGGACCAACCAGTGACCGATATCGAGACGGTAACGTTTGAGAGTACTTCCGGCAACATGGATGATCGAAAGAGGACCATCCGGCTGGTCCTCCAGAATCGATCCTACGATAAGAGAACTGCTTACAGGCTGGTCTTGAGAGACGCGGAAACAGGCGTGGAACAGGCAAGCGTGGACGTAGTCATAGATAGGGCATTTACCGATGACTTCTGAAGTGGAAAAGACGGGAGACGAACTTGACCTGCTGCTGAATCAGCACTTTTCGGGTCGGGTGGTGCGCAAGGACCTCACCAAGCTGGTGAAGGAAGGCGCCAATGTGCCGGTCTATGTCCTGGAGTATTTGCTCGGGACCTACTGCGCTTCGGCGGATGAAGCGGTCATCCAGGACGGTCTCCGGGACGTAAAGCGCATTCTGGCGGACAACTACGTCCGGCCCGACGAAGCAGAGAAAGTGAAGTCCACGATCCGTGAGCGGGGCAGTTTCAAGATCATCGACAAGGTGACCGTTCGGTTGAATGAGAAGCGCGACTGTTACGAAGCCTGGATGTCGAATCTCGGAGCCAAAGCGGCTCAGATCAGTACCGACACCGTCAAGAAATACGAGAAGCTCCTGGCCGGTGGAATCTGGGCGATCATCACCATGGACTACTTCTTTGAGGAGGGCCAGAAGGGTTCCCCGTTCATCGTGAGCCAGCTGAAGCCGATCCAGATGCCCGGGATGGATCTCGAGGAAATCTTCGAAGGCCGTAAGGCCTTTACCGAGGAACAGTGGATCGACGTGCTGCTGCGGTCAACCGGCTTGGAGCCGAGTCACTTCGAAGTCCGGACCAAGTGGCATCTGCTCTGCCGTATGGTGTCGTTGGTTGAGAACAACTACAACTCATGCGAGCTCGGCCCTAGGGGCACCGGGAAAAGCCATATCTATAAGGAGATCAGCCCGAACAGCATTTTGATTTCGGGCGGACAAACTACGGTCGCCAATCTCTTCTACAACATTGCCCGCAACACGATGGGACTCGTCGGCCTTTGGGACGTTGTGGCTTTTGACGAAGTGGCCGGGATCTCTTTCAAGGACAAAGACGGCGTCCAGATCATGAAGGACTACATGGCGTCCGGGTCCTTCGCGCGTGGGAGAGAGCAGAAAGAAGGCCTGGCCTCCATGGTCTTTGTCGGGAACATCGACAACGTGGAAGTCCTGGTGAAGACCAGTCACCTGCTGGCGCCATTCCCAGAAGCCATGATCGACTCGGCTTTCTTTGACCGCTTTCATGCCTATATCCCCGGATGGGAGATCCCGAAGATGCGGCCGGAGTTCCTGACCAATCACTACGGGTTCATCGTCGATTATCTGGCCGAGTGGATGCGCGAGATGCGCAAGTACACATTTGGCGATGCCTGCTTCAAGCACTTCCGGCTCGGCCGCGACCTCAACCAGCGTGACACGATCGGGGTAAAGCACACGGTTTCCGGCCTGCTCAAGCTGCTCTATCCGAATGAGGACTACGACAAAGAAGCGGTCCAGCGATGTTTGGAGTATGCCCTGGAAAATCGCCGCCGAGTCAAAGAGCAGCTGAAGAAGATCGGGGGGATGGAATTCTACGACGTCCACTTCAGCTACATCGACCAGGAATCAATGGAAGAGCGGTTTGTCAGCGTGCCTGAACAGGGGGGCGGCAAGCTGATCCCGGACGGCCCGTTGAACCCGGGAGTTTTACACACGGTTTCGCACGGAAGCTCCGGCCACCTGGGGCTGTACCGGCTGGAGACCCAGGTTACCTCGGGAAACGGGTCGCTGAAGATGTCGGGGTTGGGGACAAACAGCTCGGCAAAAGAGGCGGTGAAGGTAGGATTCGACTACTTCAAGGCGAATGCCCATCGCGTCAGCGTGTCGGCGAAGCCGGGGGAGCACGATTTCCACCTTCAGATCGTCGAGCTGCAGAGCACAGGTCCGACGTCCGCCTTGCCTTTGACGACTTTCGTAGCCATGTGCTCAGCAGTCCTGGGCAAACCGGTCCAGTCACAGATGGTGGTTTTAGGCAGCATGAGTCTGGGCGGCAGCAGTATCCGGTCCAGAATCTGGCAGAGAGTTTGCAGGTTGCATTCGATGCGGGCGCCAAGCGGATCCTCCTCCCCATGGCCAGCGTCGGCGACATCCCGACCATCCCCGGAGAACTGTTCGCCAAATTCCAGACCAGTTTTTATTCGGACCCCGCGGATGCGGTGTTCAAGGCATTGGGCGTGGAGTAGCCCCGTCGGCGGCGTTCGCTAACGGTACGCGGCTCGAAATAGGTAGCCTCCAGTCGTCATCTGCTCCCACCACCCTGCGGGGGGTCACCTGCGTAATCCGCGCAAGTTGACTACCCATTCCGAGCGAAGTTGTCCAGGGATTCCGGGGAAAGGTGTCAAGTGACTCTGAAGTGGAGTCGTCCACTTTCGGGGTGTGGACAGCGGGCCGCCTGAAGGAGGCGACTTGGACCCCCGGGAACCGTGTCTCAACCTTCTCGGCTCATCGGAGATTCTCAAAGTAAACGATCGAAGTCAGTCGATGAGACGTTCGCAAGGTCGGTCTCTGTCTCTAACCCGGATTTCTCACCATGGGGATGGAAAAGGGCTGTTTTTTGTGGCATAAATTCTTTAGCCATAAAGAGTTAAAGCCAACAAAAGGAACAGCCCTTATGTCCACAGAGTGTACCCAAAAGAGCTTCGGATTTCACCAACATTATCAGCGTAGAGTCGAGGCCAACTTCGATGGCGGGACGATCACCTCGAACGGGGGAGCGGTGTTGCTGCGGGCGGTTGAGCGCCGCACGCGGATGCTGGCTCGACTGGCCGAGTGCTTCGACGACCGACGCGACCCCGATTTGATCGAGCACGAGGTGGCCGAAATGACGTCCCAGCGGGTTCTCGGCCTGGCGCTGGGCTATGAAGACTTGAATGATCATGACGACCTGTGCCGGGATCCTCTGTTGGCGATGGTGGCGGGCAAGAAGGATGTGGAAGGGAAAACGAGGCGGCGGGCGAAGGACCGAGGGAAGGCGCTGGCCGGCAAGAGTACACTGAACCGGATGGAGTTGAGCGGGGAGAAGGTGGCGGAAGGGGAGCGGTATAAGAAGATCTCCTTCGACAGCGAGAAGGCCGACCGGCTGCTGCCGGATCTGTTCATCGAAGCCCAAGAAGAGGTCCCCGAAGACGTGATTCTGGATCTGGACGCCACCGATGATCCGGTACACGGAGAACAGGAAGGACGATTCTTCCAGGGCTACTACGGCCACTACTGCTACCTGCCGTTGTATATCTTTGCGGGACGCCATGCGTTGTGTGCCCGGCTGAGACCGTCGAACATCGATGCCTCGGTGGGCGCCCTGGAGGAGGTCCAGCGGATTGTGGAGCAACTGCGGGAGCGCTGGCCTGAAGTGCACATCACCTTACGGGCCGACAGCGGATTTTGCCGGGAACCGATCATGGTCTGGGCGGAAGCCACCACCGGGGTCGATTATGTGTTCGGCTTCTCCAAGAACGAGCGTGTGAAGCGGAGGCTGGCCGAGGCGATGGAGGAGGCCCGTCATCAGCATGAAGAGACGGGGAAACCGGCTCGGGTGTTCGCGGAGTTTGAGTACCGGACGCGCGAAAGCTGGAGTCGGGCACGCCGGGTCGTGGGCAAGGCGGAATATCTGGAGCGAGGGGAGAATCCCCGCTTCGTGGTGACGTCGTTTTCGGCGGCGCGGTGGGAGAAGCGAGCGTTGTACGAGGAACTGTACTGTGCGCGAGGGGAGATGGAGAATCGGATCAAGGAGCAGCAGCTGGAGCTGTTTGCGGATCGGACGAGCACCGGCAAGATGCAGAGCAATCAGCTGCGACTGTACTTCTCGACGTTTGCGTATCAGTGGCTGGAAGCCCTGCGTCGGCTGGGACTCGGAGGAACCCGGATGGCCCGCGCTCAGTGTGGGACGATTCGGCTGCGACTGCTGAAGATCGGAGCCCTGATCCGAATCTCGACCCGGCGGATCCTCATCGCCCTGACGTCGAGCTGCCCCGATCAGGACTTGTTCCGCCGAGCCTGGAACGTGCTGCGCTGCTGAAAGAACGCCGTCGGAGGGATGACACAGTGATACTTCAAGCAGAATCGAGGAGAAGTGTGCCTTAATCCACTGTAATGAAATGACTTGAATGGAAAATAGGCCGAGTTTCGCCCATTCTTGAGGTCTTGGGTGTCATCGGAACCGGCCGACTCCCCCTCGACCGAGCTCAAAGGCACCTCGGCTCGCTCAAATCTGCGAAAACGGCGTCGGCCTTCTTACTGGTGAGAAATCCGGGCTAAAGGGGTCGTCATCGCCATAGAGACCTGTGTCGCACTGAAATATAGAGCAATGATTGATCCAACCCAATGCTCTGACACCCTTCTAAAAACCGGCCGGATGGCCGGGCAGTGTCTCAAGTGCGGCTCGCTGAATCTCCGCAAGCATCACAGCTTGGAGAACCGCGCAGCATGCGGAAACTGAAGGAGCCGCTGAATTAGGGACTTGACCTTCAAACCTCCGGTACGTGAGTGGCACGCGAACATACGCCCGGCCCGAGCGATGAATGAGACGAGTCTTCTTATGGTTCACTGTCCTTGCTAATCCCCTTCGGCCAGTCCTTAGCTGAACAAGGCTCTCCGTTTCGTCCAGTAAACATTGTTTGGCCACATCCAGATCAATAGGCCAACGAAGGCCCTGGCAGCAAACTCGCCGAGAAAGGCGACACCGTCCTCCGGAGGGCTTGCCAACACAGAGTCTGGGACTGCCGCAACGAGCCAGGCAAGTATGATGATGACCCAGTTCAGTTTCCACCCCCACGATCGCCGGTATTGGAGGCCATACGCCACGATTAGGTATAAGGCCGGTAATGGAATGAGAATCATCCCGGCGATCGGAGAATCAACGAAAAGAGCTAGGCACAGAAGGAGACCCAGCACACCGCCAAGCGGAAGGCTAACGCAGCTCCAAAAGGTCAGCCACTTCGTCCTTAAGGACTCAGCACTCTCAGACCTGCCTTTCTCGGGGAGCTTGCTGTCCTCCGCAAGCGTTGGCCCCACAGGCGGGAGGTCGTCACTCGCCCGGTTTCCACAGGTGGAGCAAAACTTGGCCACCATCTCGAGTTCTGTACCGCATTGAGAGCAAAACACGCACACCTCCAGAAGGTCCCCGACTTCCTTGAAGGACAGTCAAATGACCTAGGTCAGTTGTCAACAACCAGGAAGGAACGCCGAAGTTACTGTTCTACCTCGGCGTCAGATCCGCGGATAGATGTCTACGGATAGGGGAAGGGAAACTCGCACTCGGTCCTAGATGTTCTTCCTGTGTTCGTGGACTTCAAAAGAGTATTCCCTACGCTTCGGGTGCTCCGCTTCAATTTAAACGCTTCTAGGTCCAGACCAATGCATGTGTGTTTTACAGGGGAGTCAATTTAGTTTTCGTGATTTGGATCACATTTCTTGTCGCAGTCTGTTTGGCTGCTGTCGAGCCTCCGCCGGGCTACGGCTCACATGTTCGGCTGGCAGAGTCCCGGCATGACTGCGAACGGCCCGATTCTGTCGGGGGAGACCGACCGGAGTGGGGCGGATGCTGTCCCAGGTTTGCGCAATCATCCAGTTTCGCAGACAACTATCCGGGAGACTTTCTGTGCAGGACGGAGAGTCCGGTACTCGATTCCTCCTCCTAAACGAAGGACACGACTGTCTCTGAAACTTGAGCCCCACTCTTCACTGGATCCTCTCCCACACCCTCGCCTCGGCCGCGACACTCTCCGCCGCTCCATCACAAATCTCGTCGAACAACCGCACGACTTCCGCACTGTCCTTGAGCAAGGGAAAGAGCATCCGGCTTCCCTCGAGCTGGTCCTCCACGGTTCGAAGCAGGAGGACACCGAACGGAATGGAGCGACTGGAGGGCAGTGTCCCAAAGCGCCTCGCAGTCGGGTCGGTAGCCGCAGAGTTGCTCCTCGATGGATCGAAGGGGGAGCGCCGATCGCCAAATATGGGAAGTAACTCATACCACAGTATAGAGTTAGGGGTGATTTCACTGGAAGATGTGACCCTCTTTTTACCACTGCCCGGATGACCTGGCAATGTCCCTCCCGTTCCTTCCTGAATCTCAGCAGGTATCCGATCCTCAGGAACCGCGTAAGGTGCCAGAAATGCAAGCGTTGCTGGGATCTGGATCTGATCTTCAAGCCCTGCGTGCGTGGGAGCAAGGCGAAAAGGCGCCCGGCTCGAGTGATTGATGAGACGATACTACCTGTGGATCAGTGTCCTGCTGATCCTGCTTGCCCTTACTGCTGAGATCCAGTAACTGTGGTGCTCAGCACCCCGCTGGGAGCTGCGCGGTTTAGTACGTAGGTGCCTGAGAGGGGCAAGGGTCCATCAAGCCCCCGCGTTCTCCGGGAGGCCTGCGCGGTTCCTCGCTGAAGCCGGGGGCCAGATCCAGTCTACATCCGCCTTCAGGTGTGTCGAACAGTTCCGCGTCTTCATGCCACCGGAAGAACATCTTGTGGGCCTGGATCCGTCCCTCGGCGATCTCCCAGCCGAGTAGACCCAGAGCCACGTATCCCTCTCGCAGCGCCTCTTGCAGTCTCTCCCGTAGCTGGGGTGTGTTCTGGAGAAACTTGAAGTCCTCCGGGGCAGCCAGCACGATGTGGACGGCCTCGAAGTCACGTGCGGCGACACGGATGATCTGCAGGAGCTGTTAGAAGTCGGGGGGCATGGCTGAGAGCTCATCAGCCAGAGATGCCGGGGGAGTAATCGTCAGCCCGTCTCGAGATGTTGTGTCCGCCTTCCAGATTCCAGGTTGCTCCTGTTCGCTCTTTGCCTCCGCGGCGTTCCTCCAAAGTAGGCCCTCCTCGGAGCCCGGGGGAAAAGTCAGGTCTTTCACCCAATTGGGGGATGACGGGCTGGATTCGCGCAGCCTATGGTTGGACAAAGATGTCAATAAGCCAGGCATTGTCACCAATGGCGGTCACAAAGACGACGAGATTTGCACTCACTGATGACCCCGTTAGCAGAGGGTTCCGAGCGTCCACAACCAAAGCCGAGAAAGGAGTTTGAGTCATGGAAAAGGGGAGTGAAATGAGAGGTTCTAATCATACCAACCGGGGGAAATTGGCAGTCCTCCTGACGTGCTTGATGTGCTTTCTCGCAACGCCCGTTCTCTCGCAGCAGCTTTCCACCAACACGGGCAATTGCGGTGTTCAGTACAGCACAGTCGGACCGTTGGAGGATTCATGTACCGAGGCTTTTGGAAGCACCACGACTACCCGCGCAAATTACGGGGACGTTGGAGTCTATGCCGAATCCCATTCTGGCAGCGCAATTCAAGGAGTTGCTCAGTTTCAAGACTACCTCACAATCTCGGGTGGTTCTGGGACGTCTTCCGTCACAGTACATTGGACCCTTGACGGGCGACTTTACGCTTACGACACGTTCTCTACGAGGTTTGCCAATGTGGATCTTTACGGCAACGGACATGCTCTCTTTGACATTCACTACGAGGATCCCTGTGGTGTCTCAGTCTGTTATCCGCCGAATCCCACGATAAACGAATCGGGCACCTTCGAGATTCCGTTCACGTACGGGGTCCCATTTGCATTGACCATGGACCTCGCCGACACGGTTTGGGGACCAACGATTGGGGATTTTCTCAACACATCCACGATCGCGTTCGAACTGAATCCGGGCGAGAGCTTGTCCGCTGCCTCTGGAACCACCTACCCACTGGTCAACTCGGCCCCGAAACTGAGCTGTCTCGGCTTCGGATCTCCCATGGACAAGGGTGTAGTCACGGTCAAGAAGAACCGCGTCCTGCCACTGAAGATGCAGCTGTTCGATCAGGATGCGGTTGAAGTGACGAGCGCCGATGTAATTGCACCTCCGGTCGTCCAGGTGCTTTTCACCCCCGAGACGGGCGGAGATCCCATCGATGTCACGGACGAGGCTCTTTCGGCAGGACAGGGTTCGGATGGAAATCAGTTCGCGTTCACCGACGAGATGCTCTGGCAGTTCAATCTGAAGACCTCCGGCTACACGGCTCCCGGGACCTATGAAATCACGGTGGCCAGTGGGGATGACTCCGAGTATCAGGTAGACCCGACCTGCCAGGCGGAGTTCGCGATCAAGTGAGCGCCGCGGTGCACTGGTCGTGAAGCATGTAGGGGAGGTCCCGACGGCGGGACCTCCTAGCTGTGCATTGATTCTCGCGTGAACTCCAGATTCCGAACCGACCGGATCCCAAAATCATCTGTTTTCGGGACAGCGCCTGGCAGTCACATCGGCCCAGTGTTTATACGGGTTTCAGGAGCCCGTTTGGGGGGGGTTTTTGGGACACCTCGCCGAGGAAGGGATCTTCTCCGATGGACGACTCGGGACACTCTGCGTCCCCAACTCACCCCGCGGCTTCCCGCCCACGATGATGAAGCTGCCGGTGATCTCCGTCGCTTTCACGTGGTACTTCCGGGACAGTTCCTCGATCCGTCTGTAGAAGTCATCCCGCTCTTCTTCCTTCATCCCAGCGCCTCCTTCCGCAGGCGATCCACGCTGCTCTTCGAGATGCCGAGCTGCTTGGCGATGCCGCGGATCGAGTAGCCCTCGTCCAGCAGCTTCGCGACCTGCTTCGGCTTGATGTCCAGGCTGGGTCTCCCGAGCTTCTTCCCTTCACCCTTCGCTCTTTCGAGTCCCATCATCACCCTCTCCCGGATGAGCGAGCGCTCGAGCTCCGCGACGGCCGAGATGACCGTGAAGACCATCTTACCCATCGGCGTCGAAGTGTCGATGGACTCACTCAGGGAGATGAAGTCGATGCCGAGGGCCTGGAAGTCCTCGAGGGCCAGGACCAGGTGCCGCGTACTCCGGGCGAAGCGATCAAAGCGAGCGACCAGGACGGTAGCGAACTGTCGTCTCCTGGCATCGGCCATGAGGCGGTCGAGAGCGGGCCTGGAAACCTTGGCGCCGGACACACCCACGTCCACATACTCCTCGGTGATGACCAGGCCACGGGCGGCTGCGTAATCCCTGAGGGGGATCAGCTGGGTATTCGGATCCTGTCCGTGATTCTTAGTCGAGACACGAGCGTAGATTGCGGCTGAATTCGAGCCAGCCATTTGCCACCTCCCAGGAGGCCCTCCATGACCTCCAGATTGCGACCGGGGGACTACCCATCCCCTTCTGCGTTCGCCCCTCTACGGGCCGTCAGGCGCGGCCGACCGCCCTTCCTGCCGTTCTCCCGACTGGCCTTCTCCTTAGCCGGACTTGTCCGACCTTTCGACTGCCTGCCGAGGAAGGCGGTGAACACACTCAGCGGAATCGGCTCACCGCAGTGGGGGCATGTGATCTGTGCTCTCATAATCCTACACAGAGTAGGATAAGGGATCCGCGCCGTTCTGTCCAGCCCCATGACACGGAGGGGCGCAGTCCAGTCGTTGCCCGGGAACGATTCCCGTTCTCGGATCGGGAAAGTCGGGGAGTTGTCCGGGGGTGGGGGTGGCACCTCGAGGAATCACGCGGTACGGGGAGCGCCAGATTTTTCTCTCAAAGAAACAGGTTGGCAGCATTTGGACCCTTCTAGCACGACGTCTTTTCCACTACTATCTCCGACGTGACGTCGAATCATGAGCTTTTGCGCGAGTACCTGGTCACTTCGAAGGAATGGTCAGCCACGGTGAGCCAGCTTGCCCGGGCACGAAGGGCCCGTCTCCCTCCCCCAGTCCCGAACTGGAGAAGAGAGACGAACCCAGCAGGCCCGGGGTGCGGGTGCTTTATCAGCAGGCCCTCCCTATGTCACGCGGGGACACGGCTGAATTGTTGATGGACCTTGAGTCCACCATCGGGCTGCTCGAAAAAGCTCGAGAGGCTGAAGAAGCATCTACGCGCAGTACGAGGCGAGGCGGTGGCGCGGGGGGTCCCTCTCCCGCCCCAGTCGTTCCCTGGATTTTGCGCCTCGGCGGACTTTCGAACGGTCGTCATCAACGACGAGGAATATCAGCTTACCGGTCGTCAAGCGCAGATTGTTGAGTTTCTCTATGATCAATTCCGCCAGGGAACCCCGGCGGTCGGTCAAGACAGGATCATGGTTGAGCTCGGCAGTCCTGATAGTCGCTTCCGCGATGCCTTTCAGAACAACCGAGAGGCGGAAGCGGCCCTGATTGCTGCCGGTCACCGCAGAGGAACTGTTCGCCTCAATCTCTTCCCTCCGACCCACTAAAGCTACCAGGCGAGAATACGCTCGAAATACCACTCTCACCACGCCCGGGTTACAGGTGCCTCCGCCTTACACTTGCGGCATACAGCAGGACCGTGGTGGTCCTGCTGAATGTCAACGGAGGACAAAGATGAGCAACAACGTCGCACGAGAACGAGAGTCAGACTTGGATCCCCGCTGCCAGTCGGGCAGCTCGCCTGGGGACAAGGGTGCTAAAGGTGAATCCGCACGGAAGGAGATGGATGATCTCCTCTTGCCGTTCCACAGGAAGCTTCTCGAGGAAGAATCCGCCATCGATCCCGAGGTGATCGCCGAGCGCGGCTACTTCTCAGTGCAGAAGAAGGCCCGGCTGCAGGAGTTGGGCTTCGGTCGAACTCTCCAGAAGGTACCTGCTCTGGCGATCCCCTATTACAATTCGAGGGGTGAGATCGCGACCTACCAGATGCGGCCCGATGAGCCGGTCGTCATCAACGGGGAACCTCGCAAGTACTTGTTCCCGCCGAAGAGCCAAACCGTAATCGATGTGCATCCGAGGATCCGCGAAAGGCTCAAAGATCCGGCGGTGCCTCTTTACTTCACCGAGGGAATTCGGAAGGGGGACTCCGCGATTTCCCAGGGTCTGTGCTGTGTTGTTCTCGCTGGGGTGTGGAATTGGAGGGGAAAGAACGCATCTGGCGGCAAGGTGGCCCTTCCTGACTTCGAGTCCATTCCACTCAACGGGCGGGACGCCATCATTGCCTTCGACTCGGATGCGGCCACGAACCCTGCCATCGCATATTCAATGCAACGGCTCGCAGCATTCCTGAAGAGGCGGGACGCCAAGGTGCAGTATCTCTACTTGCCCGCAGCTGCGGACGGTTCCAAGGTCGGCTTGGATGACTTCTTCGCGGCAGGTGGAACGGTCGATGATCTCCAACAGTATGTGACCCCACATCTCAAGAGCGTCGTCGAGCACAGCGAATGTGGAAAGTACATCATCCAGAATGCTGAAACGTACTACTTGAAGCCCGTTCAGGGCGGCGCGGTTGTGCCGGAGAAGCTGATGAACTTCTCTGCCGTGATCACCAAGACAATCCACTTGGACGACGGACAAGACACCCAGAGGGCCCTTGAATTGACGGCCAGACTCCAGGAAGTGGAGAAGACCTTTCAACTGACCCTTCCCGAATTCCTCAGAATGGACTGGGCTCTTGCCGAGCTTGGGAGCGCGGCCATCCTGGAACCGGGCCTGATGGTGAAGGACCGTGCGCGGGCCGCCATTCAGGCCCTCTCAGGGAAGACGCCGATAGAAAAGGTCTACACCCATACGGGCTGGACTGTGAATGACGGAACTCCTTTCTTCTTGCACGCGCATGGCGCGATTGGTCCGAACGGTACGGAGTTCGGCAATAAGGTGGCTCTTGGAGATGGGTGCACACACTTCTGTCTACCCGCTCCGCCGACTGGGGAGGAGTTGTCGGATTCGGTGAAGGCAGCTCTGGCGATTCTGGAGTCTTTCCCGAGTTGGCTGGGCCACGTCCTCCTGACCGCCCCATTCATTCCGATCGTTCTCGATCCTGACTTCGCGATCCATCTCTCGGGGCGCACTGGCACTGGGAAATCCGAATTGGCCTCGCTGGTGCAGAGATTCTACGGGCAGGCCATGGATGCAAGGAATCTACCTGCGAGCTGGAACTCGACAGAGAACTACCTGGTCGAGATGGCGTTCATCTTGAAAAACGTCGCCATGGGCACCGATGATTTCAATCCTCGAGGAGGAGACTACGAGGTTCGTTCCTGGCACAGGAAGGCGGATGTTGTCTTTCGGAGCCAGGGAAATCGTTCGGGGCGGGGGCGGTTGCGAGCAGACATTACGGCTCGACCGACCCACTTTCCTCGAGGCTTGATCTTCTCAACAGGTGAAGACACTCCGACGGGCCAGTCCCTTCGGGCCCGGATGCTTATCCTGGAATTGTCTCGTTCTGATTTCGAGATCACCTCTCTCACTCCCCATCAGAAGGCTGCGGGAAAGGGATTGTACTCCCAGACACTGTCTGCCTTCATCGCGTGGGTTGCAGAACGATACACGGAGATTTG
This sequence comes from uncultured Acidobacteriota bacterium, assembly GCA_963823995.1. GTDB lineage: Bacteria > Acidobacteriota > UBA6911 > RPQK01 > JAPXNP01 > JARRKC01. Next base: position 65,133 of record CAWGNQ010000002.1, on the reverse strand, counting down.
GGGGGAGGGGAGTAGGGATCGAGTCGAGGAACTGCGGGATCAGGCAATAGACGTCCTGACTGGTCAACGACAATTACATCTCCCTGGTAACGACAATTAGACTTCCCTGGTTTTCGGAAATCGGCGAAGACTCTTCTGAACAGAAAACAGGAGAGTTAGCGGATGGTAACGCCGGACCGGAAAGTGAGGAAGCTGATGACAGAGTACGAGAAGACGGGAAAGCTGACGAAGGCGGCACTGCGGGCGGATCTTGATGTGAAGACGGCGCGCAAGTATGTGCGAGCGGGCCAACTGCCGAGCCAGATGAAGGCGGAGCGGGACTGGAGAACGCGACCGGATCCCTTCGAAGCGCACTGGGAGGAGTGCGAGAGGATCCTCGAGGACGCCCCGGAACTGGAAGCGAAGTTCCTGTTCGAGTGGCTGTGCGAAGAATATCCCGGGGAATACCAGGAAGGCCAGGTGCGGACCTTTCAGCGGCGGGTGCGCGAATGGAGAGCGCTCCAGGGACCGGACAAGGAGATCTTCTTCCCCCAGCGCCATGAGCCGGGAAGGCGGATGGCGACCGACTGCACGCGGATGGATGAGCTGGGGATCACAATCGGCGGCGAACCCTACGCTCATCTGTTGTGTCACTGTGTGTTGACCTATTCGAACTGGGAATGGGCGACGGTGTGCCGCAGCGAAAGCCTGCTGGCGCTGCGCCGCGGGATTCAAGCGGCGCTGTTCCGCTTGGGCCGGGTGCCGAGGGAACATTGGACGGACAACTCCAGTGCGGCGACCCATCGGCCCGGACCGGACGAGGGAACGACCCGACGTCGATTCAACGACAACTACCTGAAACTGATGAACCACTTCGGGATGGCGCCTCGGACCATCCAGGTGGGCGACCTCACGAGAACGGAGACGTGGAATCGCTCAATGGGGCCCTGAAGCGGCGCATCCGGCAGTACCTGCTGCTGCGCGGTTCGAGCAACTTCCCGGATGTGGCGGCGTACCGTCGCTTTTTGGAGCAGGTGCTGGAGAAAGTCAACGGCAGACGCAGTCGACGCCTGGCCGAGGAGCTGGCCTGCATGCCGAAGCTGAAGGCGTCGCGTTTGGCCGACTACGTGGAGTATCGCTGCCGGGTGATGAGCTGGGGAACCATCACGGTGGATCGGCGGATCTACTCGGTGCCTGGCCGTCTGATCGGCGAACGGTTGGTGGTACGTCGCTACGAAGAGCATCTGGAAGTCTACTTCAACGGAGTCTTCCAGTTTCGGGCCCCTTGGATCCCTGGGAACAAAGGCATGCCGTCAACTACCGCCATCTGATTGGTCGGCTGGTTCGCAAACCCGGGGCGTTTCGAAACTATCGATTCAAGAGCGCCCTGTTCCCGACCGAGACCTTTCGCTGGGCCTATGACGCCTTGTCGGCGGCCCTGAGTGAGCGGACGGCCGATCGAGAGTATCTGCAGATTCTGCATCATGCGGCCCAGACCATGGAATCGACGGTGGAGGCTGCTTTGGACGTGTTGCGCCGGCAGGGAGTCGTTCCCCGGCTGGATCGAGTGCTCGACCTGAGTCCGCCGCCGATCCCCGAGCTTCCCCGGATCCGCCCGCTTGAGGTGAGTCTGGCCGAATACGATGATCTGCTCGAAGAGGGGGTGGCGGTATGAGCGAGACAGGAGGACTCGAGATGCTGCTACGCACCCTGCACCTGCCCAGCGTCGGACGCGAGTATCAGACGGTGGCCGCCTCGGCCCAAGCCGGCGAATGGAGCTACGAACAGTACCTGCGGACCTTGGTGGAGCTGGAGGTCCACGAACGGCGGGAGCGCAAGATCTCCCGGCTCCTGAAGCGCTCTCAGCTGCCGCAGGGCAAGAGCCTGGCCACGCTGGATCAGAAGCGGCTGCCGGTGAAGGTCCGCCGCCAGATCCCGGTCTTGATCGAAGGGGGATTCGTCGAACGGGCCGAAAACATCCTTGCCTTCGGGCTTCCGGGTCGGGGGAAGACTCATTTGCTGTCGGCGATCGCTCAGGAACTGATCGTCACCGAAGGCTATACGGTCTGGTTCACGACGACGCGACATCTGGTGGAAAAGCTGCTGATCGCCCGGCGGGATCTCGAGCTCGAGCAGCTGCTCAAGAAGCTCGATCGCTTCGACGTGGTGCTGCTCGACGACATCGGCTACGTGCAGCAAAACCGGGAGGAGATGGAGGTCCTGTTCACCTTCCTGTCCGAACGCTACGAGCGGCGCAGCCTGATGATCACGTCGAACCTGGTCTTCAGCGAATGGGACCGCATCTTCAAGGACCCGATGACGACCGCCGCGGCCATCGACCGGCTGATCCACCATTCGATCATCCTTGAGCTGGACAACCCCAGCTACCGGGCGGAAGCGGCCCGCAATCGACAAAACCGAGACAAGTGATCTCAGAAGCTTGGAGACAACCATGTGGTCGGAACTGGATTTAGAAGAGCTGGAACGAGAAGGCAGTGCCTATGTGGCCGAAGCGAGCCCCGAAGAGGTTGAAGGGTTGGTTTGTATGCTTCGGCTGGAACTGTACAACCTGGGGCGACCCTGTGGCCCCAAGGCGCTTCGGCGGAGGCTGCACGAGCACTACAACCTGGTCCCCTTGCCGTCCGAGCGGACGATTGCCCGGATCCTCGAGAGGAATGCGCTAAGTCGTGGTCGCACCGGCCGATACCCGGGAGAGGACGCGTGACCGCTCCGGATCGGGTGTTCCGCCCTTGGCCCTTCGGGCCATCTCGCCCTCCGGGCGAGAGCGGGCTCCACACCCGATCCGGAGCAGTAAAGAAGGGAGCGAGAACATCGAAAAACCAAACACCAAAATCAGGAGTCAGACCAGGATGCATCCATCAACCAGGTAGGGAAGTGTAGTTGTCGTCGATAGGGAAATGTAGTTGACGCCGGGAACCTGACTGGTGAACACGCTCGGCTTGGCCCAACGGTTGCTCAGCTCGCCTTTGCGTCTGAGTGCTTCTCCAAGTTCTGCCTGGATGTGGGCGTCTTCACGGTAGAGCAGAAGGAGAACCACAACACCCAAGCCTGGGAGGCCTTCTTGTCGACTGCCCGGACCCAGGGAGATATTCAGAATGAGTCGGACCCTGTACCACAGTTCATTGAGACTGTGCGGGCCCTTCTCGAGAGCAAGGCGGGGCACCTCATTGCTCCAGATGAGCGACAGCCGGAGGATTGTCTGGCTTGGGGATGGAAATCTGGATCGAACGAGCCCTTTCCGGGCGGCACGCAATTGGGTGTGATCAAAGGGGAGGATGTCTACCTCTATGCCGGAGTGATCTTCGGTGAGGTCCAGTCCTTCCTGCGCAAATCCAACGCCCCGATCCCAATCTCTTTCAAGACCCTCGGAAAGAGACTGGCCGAAGCGGGACTGTTACTGAGCCGGGATCGCGAGGACCGTCACACCTCAAGGATGTCAGTCGGTCGCAGAAGGCACAGTGTGTACCACTTCCACAAATCAACGTTCTACTCAGGAGAATCGGACCGGCCGGACCAATCGGCCCGGGTTCTGCGGTTTCCGCAAACGGCCTGAGTTACCCAATGAGCGGGGTCGCTTAAACGACCCCGCAACACACTTCGCGATTCCAATCGCTTTCGGCCAGCAGCATCAGGAGGAAGAAAGATGTCTACCGTGAGAGAACTCATCAAGTATCTAGAAAACCGTGGAAAGCGAATCCGGCATTATTGCGGACCGGTCGAGATCATTGGAGAGCCCCCGCAATCCGATCTCGTCACGATTCCAGCCAGGTGGTACGACACCACACTGATTGCATACCAGATCTGGGATGTCCCCTCCGCGGTCTACCTAAACGGGACATTCCGACTGGGCCGGGTGGGCCAAGATTCTGAATTCCGGCAGAGGCTCAGCACTCGATTGTGGGGCAATGCATCCAGCTTGGGTTCCCTTCTCAGCGCGCTCGGATACCGAGACAAGGACGTGGAACTGCGATGGAAAGAGGCTGAAGAAATCGAGAAGCTCCTGAAGCTCTACGAGCCCTTCAGGGCACTCGTCGACTGGTTTGGGAGATGTCCATCCTGTCAGATCGTCGTTCGGGAATCAGCGCTGGAATATCCGCGAGGCTTCCTCCCTCCACCCTGGAGGGCCGTCTGTCCGAGGTGCGAGGGACCCGCATTCGGCTGTCATGCAATTGCCGACTTCGGAGCGATGAAACTGTACCGCTCGCGCCCCGACGCGAGCCAGGAGAGGTGACATGAGCAACAAGAACTACCACGGTGATGAGATCGACGCCTTCGAGACCTCGGGGGTGTCTCCGGGACCAAATCAGGTTTTACTCAGGAAAGCCGAGAGGGATCAAAACCGGCACTCATCCTCCGGAGGAGGCGCCAGAGTCCATCAAGATGTGGATGCGGTGTACGGAAATAAGCAGTTCATCTCCCTGTCCGCCCTCCAGAGGCGCACGGGCTTAGGGAGGACCCTCCTGCAGACGGCCCTTGATTACGACAAGCTGGAGGGCTATTACGTGGAGTCTCCGGAGACGGGGCGCACCGTTCGCATCCTCATTTCACGTTCGGCATTTGCGACGTGGCTTGAGCGATCTTCATAGCGCCGCGCTCGAGATCGTCCACGGAGGTGTGGATGTAAGCTTGCGTCGTCTTCAGGTTCCTGTGGCCTACCCACTTCTGGACCACCGGGAGGGGTAGGCCCCATCTATTTAGGGCGTGGGAAATGAAGGTATGCCGGAAGGTGTGAGCACTGACATCGGTTGCGCCTGTACTCTTCTTGATGGCACGACCAAGGTGATCGGTCACCATCTTTCCCTGAGGCGACGTGAAGACGAGGTCCTCCGGTTCCTTCCCCGCGATTGCCTGGGCGAGGACAGGCTGCAGCTGCGGGAGGATGGGGATCGCCCGTTCTTCATAGGTTTTCGGGCGCCAGTGGATCTCCTGGTCGTTCACCCTGAGGCTCTTGGGCCGTATCAGGATCTTGTCCCCGACGTCCTTCACCTGGAGGGTGCCCAATTCCATGATTCTGACGCCCGTGAAGTAGAGGAACAGAAACTGCGGGTAGTGGGTACTCTCAGGGTTGAGAAGGTACTTAAGTTCTTCATCCGTAAATATCCGCTTGCCTGTGTTTTCCTTCTCAGCCTTGGACAAGAGACGGGGCACCTTTCTCGTCGTTGCCGGGTTCTCAGCCGCCCACTTTCGATTCACGCACCAGCGGAAGAACGCCCGGCAGACGTCGATCTCGTAGTCGATGGTGTTCTTCTTGGCGGAAGTGCTCCTGGCGATCTGGTAGTTGGTGAGCAGCTCCAGCGTAACTTCCCCCAGGAGGACGTCGCCCAGGAAGCTGGAGATGTGGGCCAGCGCATCCTTGTATCGGGTGACCGAAGTCTCTGATGCTCGGAGAGTGTAGGCTTCCAGGTAACTATCCACGGCCTCCTGGAAGGTGAGGGAACAGTCCGCGCTCTTTTCAGCGACCCGTCGCCAGTGGTCCAGCTCTTTGATGGCGCTTCGCCGCTCCTTCGTCTTCAGGCTGCGGTAGGTGCGCTTCCCGGAGCGGGAGGTGAGGAGTGCGTAGTAGTAGCCCGTGTCTTTCCGCAGGTAAAGATCGACCTTCATTGCCGAATCTTAACATGCCGTAGCAACGATCCGGCAACGATTTATTTCTGCGTCTCTAAGTTGTTGATTTTAAAGGTATAAAAAAAGTGGCGGAGAGGGTGGGATTCGAACCCACGGTACGGTTACCCGTACACACGCTTTCCAAGCGTGCTCCTTAAGCCACTCGGACACCTCTCCACTTCAGCGTCTCATGTGTCGAACTTCGAACTTCGCACTTCTCCCGCTTCCCGGTCGCCTCGCCTTGGCTCATTTCGACAGCTCACGCGGACAACCTAGCCTCCCCCGGTGTCGGGAAACGGAGGAGGTGGGATTCGAACCCACGTGCCTGGCTCATCACCAGACAACCCGATTTCGAGTCGGGCCCGTTACGACCACTTCGGTACTCCTCCGCACTCGGCACTCGCCGTAAAAGCTTAACATTAGAGCCCTCGTGTCGGGGCCAAGTCAAGTCGCGAGAGGCGCGACGAGCCGACCCGGAATGCCCGGCCCCAGGGTGGCGGGTAGCCCGGATTCGAGCAGCCGGGAAGGCCGGGTCCGAGGCGGGGAAACGGCGGGCCAAACATGGTATATTCGTGCCGGACTGAACGTGTCAGGTTTCGGGCCCTGTGCAACGTTCCCCTCGAATCATGTCAGGTCCGGAAGGAAGCAGCATTAAGAGGTTACGAACGTGTGCCGCAGGTCACCCGAAACCTGTCCCCCAGAGCGGTTTTTTCGGTTCCGTCCCGATGAGCTGAGCAGCCTATGAGTTATCAGGTAACCGCCCGGAAGTGGCGACCCCAAACCTTCGCCGACACGGTCGGACAGGAAACGGTGACCCGGACGCTTCGCAATGCCCTTAGCTCCGGACGCATCGCCCATGCCTTTCTATTCTCCGGCATCCGCGGCGTCGGTAAGACCACCACGGCCCGGATCCTGGCCAAGGCCCTGAACTGCCATCGAGGACTCGGCGAGGAGCCTTGCGGCGAGTGCCCTTCCTGCCTCGAGATCACCGAGGGGAATTCCGTCGATGTCCATGAAATCGACGCGGCTTCCAACCGGGGGATCGACAGCATCCGCGAGCTTCGAGAGAGCGTGCGATATGGTACGGCCCGCGACCGGTTCAAGATCTATATCGTCGACGAAGTCCACATGCTCACCAACGAAGCCTTCAATGCGCTGTTGAAGACTCTCGAGGAGCCTCCGGCCCACGTCAAGTTCATTTTGGCCACGACGGAGTTTCATAAGATCCCGGCGACGATCGCCTCGCGCTGCCAGAAGTATGAATTCAAACCGATCCCGTTCAAGCACATCCTCGAGCAACTGCGACTGATCACTCAGACCGAAGGGGTTGAGCTCAGCGAATATGCCATGGGAATTTTGGCAACTCTAGCACAGGGTTCAATGCGAGATGCTCAGTCGGCACTTGATCAACTGATTGCCTTCGGAGGCAAGTCGATCCGGGACGAGGATGTCAAGATCCTGCTGGGAGTCGTTGACCATGCCGTCGTGTCCGGACTGATCGACGCGGTTTGCGAGCGGGATCGAAGCGCATTGATCGGGGGGATCCTGGAACTGACGACCGCCGGTGTGGCGGCGCAGATGATCTGTTCCAAGTTGATCGAGCGGGTTCGCAGCCTGCTCGTGTGCAAGGTTGCCGGCTGGAACGAGCAGTTGCTGCAGCTCCCAGATTCGGAAAAAGAGGCACTGCTGCGCCAGGCAGACCGGTTTTCCGAACTGGATCTGATCCGCTTCTATGATGTTCTGAACCGCACGTCGAACGAACTGAAGTGGCATACGCAGCCCAATGTTCACCTGGAGATCAGCCTTCTGAAGCTGGTGGAAGTGGCCCAGCTGAGTTCCATCGAGGAGATTGTCCGGGAACTTCGGTCGGGAGACCTGAAGGTCCAAAGCAGCCAGGCCGTGCCTGCGGCGCAGCGAAGCAGCCCCGATTCGGCTCCGCTTCAATCCGCGCCGGCCCGCTCGCAGATCGGCTTCGCCCGCGAGCCGGAGGCTGCCCCGAGCCAGGACACGGTCCGCCGTTTCATGGACGGCCTGCAGCAGAACTTCACCTCGCTCTACACTCAGCTGCGCTGTGCCTCCGACGTCGTCTATTCGGATGGGCGTCTGAGGATCCGCTTTCCGGCCAGTGAGGCCATTCACGCCTCGATGCTCGAGGACAAACGGGGCCGTCTGTCGGAGTCGTTTGCGAGCATCGTAGGTGCGCAGACCGAGGTGGAGATCCAGGTCGAAGCGGATCAGGAGAAGAAGGCGCCGGTCGGGAATCCGGCCGAGGATCCCAAGGTCCGGGCGTTTTTGGAACGGTTTCCGGGCAAGATCGTCGTCCGCAAAGAGTTCGAAGACTGACCCTTCCGGCTGGCCGGCCGGCTCAGACAGTGCGAGAGGTTGCGATGAACAAGAAGCAGTTACAGAAGATGTTGCAGCAGGCCCAGAGTGTTCAGGAGAAGCTCGAAGAGGAGATGAACAACCTGAGCATCGAGGCCTCGAGCGGCGGAGGCATGGTGACGGCGGTCGTCGACGGTCGCAAGAACCTTCGATCGATCGCGATCAAGCCCGAGGCCGTGGACCCGGACGATGTGGAGATGCTGCAGGACCTGATCCTGGCGGCCGTCAATGAAGCCTGCCGGAAGGCCGACGAGGCCATGAACTCCCAGCTGGGCGGATTGACCGGGGGAATGCTCGGTGGCCTCTGAACGGGTGGGCACTCCCGGGACGCGGCCTAAAGATCCCGTCCAGCGTCTGGTGGACGAGTTTCGACGTCTTCCGGGCATCGGTCCCAAATCCGCGCAGAGGCTCGTTTTTCACCTGCTGAAACGTCCCGACGACGAAGCGAGATCCCTGGCAGAAGCCCTGATAGCCCTCAAGGAGAACCTGCAGCTGTGTAGTGTCTGTAACAACATTACCGACCTCGACCCATGCAGGATTTGTCAGGATCCGGGGCGGGACCGGCATATGATCTGCGTCGTCGAAGAACCCTTCAACGTCCTCTCGATCGAGAAGAGCGGCAGCTACCGGGGACTCTACCATGTCCTGCACGGAGTGATTTCGCCCATCAACGGAGTCGGTCCCGAGGATCTGAAGGTCCGGAATCTGCTCACTCGCCTGGGCGACGGCCGGGTGGAGGAAGTGGTCGTGGCCACCAACCCGACGGCAGAAGGCGAAGCAACTGCGCTGTATTTATCGAGACTCATCAAACCTTTAGAGATCAAGATCTCTCGTATTGGCTTAGGGATTCCGATGGGCAGTGACATCGAGTACGCGGACAGCCTGACGCTGTCCCGGGCGCTGTCGAGTCGGAGTGAATTCTAGCCTCAAAATCGGTTCCACGTTTCACGTTCCATGTTCCACGCCAGGAACATGGAACCCGGAAACGTGAGACGTGAAACAGGGTCGTCTAACGCGGCCCCTCGATCCAGACCGCCCCGTCTTCGAAGTACTCCTTCTTCCAGATCGGAACTTCCTGCTTGATCGCATCGATCAGGAAGCGACAGGCCGCGAAGGCGTCGGCGCGATGGGCTGCGCTGACGGCAATGAAAATGCTCGTCTCCTCGATCTCGAGCCGACCCAGACGATGGGCGATGCTGATCCTTTGAAGGGGCCATTGGTCGTGCGCACTCTCAATCAATTTATCCAACTCCAGCAAGGCCATAGATACGTATGATTCATAAACGAGATGAGTCACGGACCGGCCCTCTGAATGAGCCCGCACCCGTCCGTCGAAGGTGACGACGGCACCCGCACGGGGACTTCTGACGGAGTCGACCAGGGCGGCCGGATCGATCGGCGATTCGTCGATCCGGATCATCGCATCCCCCCGCTGACCGGCGGAAAAAGGGCGACAACGTCACCGTCGGCGACCTGTCGGTCGAAAGCCGCATACGTTTCGTTGACGGCGACGCGGACCTTGCCGCGGTAGGCCTCCAGATCGGGTCGGCGGCGACAGAGAACCTCGAAGACATCGCCCGCGGTCCGGATTTCGCCGGAGTCCTCCGGATCGAGTTGAATTTCGCCCTGGCCGAACAGATCCCGGATGGAAGCAAACAGGAGCACGCGAACCATGCCCGGATTATACGGGATCGGAGACCCGAAAGGACGCGGATCGGCCCGACGCCCGTGAGGAGACGCATTCATGGTTTCGCTTCCCTGTGCGGCCGGGTTAGTATGGAAGTCTTATGAGTCGCTGGCTCCTGCTTCTGCTGGTCTGGGCGGTCTTCTCGCCGGCTCGGGCCGAAATCGTCAAGATCGATCTGGACGGCATCATCGATCCGATCACGGCCGATTTCATCGAGGAAACGCTTCGCAAGGCAGCGGACGGCGACGCCGATTTCCTGCTGATCCGTCTGTCGACGCCGGGCGGCCTCGGCGTCTCGATGCAGAAGATCGTGCAGACCATTCTGAACTCGAAGATTCCCGTCGTCTGCTACGTGGCTCCCAAGGGCGCCCATGCCGCCTCGGCCGGATTCTTCGTTCTGCTTGCCGCGGACGTGGCGGCCATGGCCCCCGGCACCAATACGGGTGCGGCTCATCCGGTCTTTCCTTTCGGCTCCGGCGACAAGACCATGCTGGAGAAAGTCAAAAATGACGCTTTGGCGAGTCTGCGATCGATCGTTCAGCAACGGAAACGGAACTATGATCTGGCCGCGCAGGCCGTAGAGGAGAGCAAGTCCTACACTGCCCAGGAAGCGCTCGACGGCCACCTGATCGATCTGATCGCCGACGACCAGGCCGCCCTGCTCGAACAGCTCGACGGGCGGGAGATCACGCGTTTTACCGGTGAGCAGCAGGTCCTGAAGACTCAGGGAATCCCGGTTCGCACGGCCGAAATGAGTGTTCGCCAGAAAGTCCTCTCGGACATCGCCGATCCGAACTTCGCTCTGATTTTGGGAGTGGCCGGCCTGCTCGGTCTCTACTTCGAGTTTACTCATCCGGGGATGATCGTTCCGGGAGTGGTGGGAGGTATCTGTCTGCTCCTGGCGCTGCTGGGCTTTTCGCTGCTGCCGGTCAACCTGATCGGCGTACTGCTCATCATCCTGGCGATCGGGCTGTTCGTGGCCGAGGTCAAGGTCCAGGGTTTCGGCGTGCTGGGACTGGGAGGAATCATTGCCATGATGCTGGGGTTGATCTTCCTCATCGAGAGCCCTTATCCGGAGATGCGGATCGATCTGACGATCGCGGCGGCCGTCACCATTCCGTTCGCTCTCATCTTCATCTTCCTTCTCCGGCTGGTGCTGCGCACCCATGGGCGTCAGGTCACGACAGGGGAAGCGGGACTCGTGGGAGAGCTCGGAACGGCCCAGACCGAAGTGGGACCACAAGGGGGCAGGGTGTTCGTGGCCGGCGAGATCTGGCGTGCGACGTCCGGTGAACCGATCGAGGTAGGTGATCGCATACGCGTCGTCTCCGCCCGTAACCTGGATCTGGTCGTGGAAAAGTGTTCGAAGGGGAATATCTGACAACGCCGGCCTGGCTGGAGTTGTCCAGCAGAGGGAGGGATCCGTCATGATTACGCCGACTTTCATCATTATCGGAGTTCTGTTGCTTTATCTTTTCTCCGTCATCAACATCCTCCGCGAATACGAGCGGGGCGTCGTTTTCCGTCTGGGCCGGGTGCTCTCCGAGCCGAAAGGACCCGGGATCGTGCTGGTGTTTTGGCCGATCGATCGTCTGGATCGCGTGAGTCTTCGAACCGTGGCCATGGACGTTCCGGCCCAGGACGTCATCACTCGCGATAACGTGACGGTGAAGGTCAATGCCATCGTCTATTTCCGTGTCCTGGACGCGAACCGGGCGATCGTGACGGTGGAAAACTACCTGTACGCCACCTCCCAGCTGGCCCAGACGACGCTGCGCTCGGTTCTCGGTGAGGTGGACCTGGACGATCTGCTCAGCCAGCGCGAGATCCTGAACAATCGACTTCAAACGATCCTCGATGAACATACCGACGTCTGGGGAATCAAGGTTTCGATGGTGGAGATCAAGACGGTCGATCTTCCGGCCGAGATGCAGCGGGCCATGGCGCGCCAGGCCGAGGCGGAGCGGGAACGCCGGGCCAAGGTCATACATGCGCAGGGTGAATTCGAGGCCGCCGAACGTCTGCGGCAGGCCGGCGACGTCCTTGCGGCCCAGCCGATCGCCTTCCAGTTGCGCTATCTTGGAACCCTGGCGGAAATCGCCGCCGAACAGAATTCAACGATCGTCTTTCCCATTCCCGTCGATCTGTTGTCGCACCTGACCGGGAAGAAGGAGCCCAAGGAATAGATGAAGCCGCGTTTCAGACCACGGGAAGCCTTTTTACTCTACGCAATCCTCCTTGCATGCGTGGCTGTCCTCTTTATGGTCGGTCTCGAGCTGGGGCGCGATCGAATGCTCGCCGAGGCCACGACGCCGGACCGGGCGGCCGCAGAGTCGGAGGATGCGCCGAGGGCAGGACAGGGCCCGGTGGAGGTCTTTGGAAACCTCTCTTCCACAGAGGGAACCACACAGCCGGACGAAGCCGCGATCTTGTCGACCGAACCGGACGAAGCCGCGAGCTCGTCGACCGAACCGGACGAAGCCGCTACTTTGTCGACCGAACGGGAGACAGCCGCGAGGGAGCCGGACGCCGCGACCGGTACTTCGGTGACTCGGGAGACTCCGACTGCGAAACCCGTCGAACCTGCAGGATCCCCGTCCCGGGAGGCAGAAGAGCCGGGGGGTGCGGACTATACGATCCAGGTGGCCGCCCATTCGAGCCGGGAGGAAGCTCAGCAGACCCTGATCCGCCTCGAGGCGAAAGGCTTCGAGGCGCGAATCCAGCCACCGACCGCACAGCTGGGTGACCACTATTATCGGGTATGGGTCGGCGAATTCGATTCCATTGAGCACGCGCGGACCAGGGAGACGGAACTCAAAGCCGCCGGCTTTCTCACCTATATCCGCAAGACCCGATGACGCGTGCGATTCTGCTCTCCACAGTGGCCGGAGGATTGCTCGCGCTGTCCTTCCCGGATGCCGCCTGGTTTCCGTTGGCCTGGGTCGGTCTCGTCCCATACCTGTACGTCTGCTTTTCAGCGAAGGTCCGGGCGTTGGCGGTGGGGCATCTCTGCTTTTGCGCGGCCTACTTCGGCGTGGTGCTCTACTGGATACCCCGGGTTCTGGTCGCCTACGGCGGGCAGGGCTGGTTCGTCGGCTGTCTGGCACTCGTCGTCATGGTTCTCCTGCTGGCGCTCATCCTGGCACCGTTCCCTGCGCTGGTGCGCTGGACGGCGGTGCGCTCGCCGATGACGGCGGCGCTGGCGGCTCCCGGACTCTGGGTCATGACGGAGCTGGTCCGCAACTCCTTTCCATTCGGAGGTTTCCCGTGGGGTACGCTCGGCTATTCCCAGCTTCCCTACAGCTGGGTCGCGCAGCTTGCCGATGTCGGCAGCGTCTACCTGATTTCGTACTTGATCGTCCTGGTGAACGCAGCCGTCCTGATGGTCGTCCTGGAGCGGGCGTATCGATTCGGCGCACTCGTGATGGTCGTGTTGGGTCTGGTCAATCTCTACGGTTTGTATCGTGTCTATTTCTGGGCGCCCGAGGAGTCGGGCCGGATCACGGTGGGGATTGCCCAGGCCGATATCGCACTTCAGGGGCCCCCTGAGCATTACGCCACGAAGTATTTCAAAACGCTTGCCGCGCAGTTCGATGAGGCGGTACAGGCGGGGTCGCGCTGGATCATCTTTCCGGAGGCCCAGAATCCCTACCGCTTCGAGAAGGACTTCTACTTCCGGGAGTTCTGGGTCGACCGGGTCCGGCGGGATCGGGTCTTCCTGCTGTTCAACAGCACCCGGGCCGGGGAGAAGAGCTACTACAACAGTGCCTATATGCTCGATCCCGAGGGACGGGTCGTCTATGAGTACGACAAGGTCCATCTGGTACCGTTCGGCGAATACCTGCCCCTGGCCTTCCTGTTTGGGCATGCCCAGGCCCTGGTGGCCGAGGTGAGCGGCTTCACGGCGGGAACGGGCCTGACGGTGGGACACATCGGATCGATTCCGTTTACGACGCTGATCTGCTACGAGGGCATTTTCCCCGAACTGGCTCGCAGTGGAGTCCGACAGGGCGCCCGCATCCTGGTGAACATCACCAACGACGGCTGGTTCGGGCCGACGGCGGCGCCGGCCCAGCACCTTCAGATGACTGCGATGAGAGCCATCGAGACCCGGCGGACCTGCATACGGGCCGCGAACACCGGCTACAGCGCCGTCATCGGCCCCAAGGGGAGGATCCTGATGCGGACCGGCCTGTTTCGGGAAGATCTGCTCGTTGCGGGTGCCGTGGCCTTCGGCAGCCGGTCCCCATACTTCACACTCGGCTTCTGGCCCTGTTATCTCGCTATAATGGTGTCTCTGGCTCTGGTCCTGTTATCCGGGACCGGCGCCGGCGGCTACGAGAAGGGGACGAAACGGTGATCGAAGACATAGATTTGCAGTACCAGGACCTCAGAGAACGGAGTGACCAACTCTGGGGGTATCTTTGACGTCGAAGGCAAGAAGGACGAGCTGGCCAGGATCGAGAAGCAGATTGCGGATCCCGGTTTCTGGGAAGACCCCGAGCAATCCCAGATCGTGATGAGACGTCGCCGTCAGCTCCAGCGGGCCGTTTCCCTCGCCGAGTCGTGTCGGTCCTCCGTGGAGGACCTGGGTGCGTTGATCGAGCTCCAGGAGGAAGGGGAAGATGTCTCGCGTGAAATCGACGCCCAGCTGCAGCGCCTGCACGCCGAGATCGGCAAGACCGAGACGCGGACGCTGCTCTCGGGAGAGCATGATCCACTGAATGCAATCGTAACGATCCACCCGGGAGCCGGGGGCACGGAAAGCCAGGACTGGGCGGAGATGCTGCTGCGGATGTATCTGCGGTGGGCCGAGGATCACGAGTATCGGAGCGAAGTCACCGACTTTCAGTCGGGTGACGAGGCCGGGGTCAAGTCGGTCACGTTTCTCGTGGAAGGGGAGTTTGCCTACGGCTATCTGTCGACCGAGATCGGGGTTCACCGACTCGTGAGGATCTCACCGTTCGATGCCGGAGCCCGGCGCCATACCTCCTTTGCCTCCGTGTTCGTCACGCCCGAGATCGAGGATGATGTCGAGGTGGAAATCGACGAGAAGGACTTGCGGGTCGACACCTACCGCTCGTCGGGAGCCGGCGGCCAGCACGTGAACGTGACCGATTCCGCGGTCCGGATTACCCACGAGCCGACTGGAATCGTGGTGCAGTGTCAGAATGAACGGTCACAGCACCGAAATCGGGACGTGGCCATGAAAATCCTGCGTTCGAAGCTGTTCGAGCTGGAGATGAAGAAGAGGCGCGAGGAACTGCAGGAAGTCGAGAGTCAGAAGGCGGACATTGCCTGGGGCAGCCAGATCCGCTCCTATGTCCTGCATCCGTACC
This sequence comes from uncultured Acidobacteriota bacterium, assembly GCA_963823995.1. GTDB lineage: Bacteria > Acidobacteriota > UBA6911 > RPQK01 > JAPXNP01 > JARRKC01. The sequence goes on along the minus strand of CAWGNQ010000002.1, from coordinate 50,124 downwards.
GTATGGTCAAAGATCATCGCACCAAGGAGGAGCGGGGCGACGTCGATCGGGTCCTGGACGGGGACCTCGACAATTTCATGACCGCTTATCTCAAGGAAAAGAGCCGCTTGCGGCAGAAGTCGCAATAGGCTCGGTCGGTAGGAAATGATGACCGAAGATGTGCTGAAATCGGATTCGACTGAATCTCGCAACCTGGCCCGGGATGCGGCGGCCCTGCGTCGGGAGATCCTGCAGAATCGTGGATCATCGTCGGCGCCGGATCGCTTTCCGCGCGGGCGCAAGATCTTCTACGCGCTGGCCCTCATCCTGGTGCTGGGTTGCACGTTCCTCGTACTTGGCTCGCAGTCCGTTCGCCGGTCACTCGTCAGGGCGGTCGCCGTTCGGGTCGCCGGAAACCCGGATACATCGGCACGGGTCTTTTCTCTGCCGGCACCCCCACCGAAGGCTCCCCGCGTCAGTACCGAGTCCGCGACCTTCGCGGCCGGCGGGTCGGACGAGGTGCTGTTCGCCGACTCCCCGCCGGTGGGTGCGGCTTCGGAATCCGGGCAGCAGGATGCCGAGACGGAGCCGAAGTTCGTGCCTCCTCCGAAAACCCAGGAAGCGGCTCAGGCCTATGCCCTGCTGCAGTCGAACAGTGAAGTTGCAGCGGCCGTGATCGGGGGAGGACGCGAGGATTTCAAGTTCAGGGAATGGATGCCCCGCAAAGTCGATCCTCCCGTCTTCTGGATCGATCTGGTGACCGAACGGACTTCCGACGGCCAGGAGGTCCACCTCATCTGGCAGGTCAACCTCGATTCCGGCGAGATCCAGCCTTTGAGCCAGGAAGCCCGCGACCTGACGCGCTAGCGACGGGCCCAAGTTCCGGGGTCGAATTTCCGGTTGAGGCGCCGTCGGCGTTTCGGACCTTCGGACCTGGCGCTGTCGCCGTTCAGCGGTGATCTATACGGCGCGTCGGCCGACCAGCAGGAAGACGACGCCGGCCAGCGTCATGAAGGCTCCCCACCACAAGTTCGGATTGAGGTTGCCGAGGACCGTCTTCGGAAGTTCCGTCGCGGCAAAGTAGATCCCCGTGCCGGTGATGATGAGACCGTAGACGAACAGCACGAGGCCGACCCAAGTCCAGATCGAAACGGGTTTCGAGACTTCATTCGTCATATCTGATTGGCCTTCGGTTTTACCAGAAATAGATGTTCAGCCCGATGCAGATGGCTAGAGCGATTGCGCCCCACAGCTCCGGCTTCTTCCACAGCGGTACGCTTCTCAGATCCCTGATGTCGGTCAGACCTCGGACCAGCCCGACCAGCTCGCCCTCCGGCTTCGGCTTCGTTGCAAGGCTGACGACGACCGTGAGGCCGAACGTGAGCAGCCAGGCCCACCATGCTCTCCACAGGTTTTCGGCCATGTCGCTCGGGTGATTCGACATGGTGATGAGACTCGCCGAAACCCAGCCGAAACGCAGTGCGATGAACAGGAGAAAGGACGTCGACATGCCGACCAGGAGTCCCCAGAAGGCACCGGCCGAGGAGGTTCGCTTCCAGAACATGCCCAGGAGCATCGTCGCAAACAGTGGGGCATTGACCCAGCTGAAGATCGCCTGGATGTAGTCCATGATCGTTTCGAAGGCCATGGCCCAGTAGGCAGTCAGGATGGAGAGGAATATCCCCACGATTGTGGTGACGCGACCCACCCACACCAGATGTGCATCCGTCGCATCACGCTTGAAAATGGAGCGGTAGATGTCGTAGGTCCAGACGGTATTGAAGGCCGATACGTTGCCGGCCTGCCCGGCCATGAAGCCCGCCAGAAGCCCCGTAATTCCGAGACCGATCAGTCCTTCGGGGTAGTAGCGCGCGATCAGCAGAGGAAGGGCCGAGTCGTACCAGATTTCACCGTTGGCACGGGTCATGAGCTGGAAGCCGCTGCCTGGGGTCTGACCCAGCTTCCAGGCCACGAGTCCGCCCCCGACGACGATGAAGGGGAGGGCCATCTTGAAGAAAGCCGCAACGATCGGGGTCTGTCGCGCCGCCTGGAGATCGCGGGCGGAGAAAGCCCGCTGCACGATCAGGAAATCGGTCGTCCAGTAGCCGAAGGAGAGCACGAAACCGAGGCCGAGGACGATCCCGACCCAGGTCACACCCATCCCGTTGGCTGTCGGGTCCGCGGCGGTCGACCAGAGGCCGGACATTTCGGGCGGCAAACTGCCCAGCAGTCTGCCGATCCCGCCCACTTCGATCAGTCCCAGAAAGGCAACCAGAAACAGCCCGAACCAGATCAGGAAGAACTGGATGATCTCGGTGAGGATGGCGGACAACAGTCCGCCGAGGGTGATGTAGGCTCCCACGGCCGCCGCCGAAATCCAGATCGAGACATGCATGTCCCAGCCGAGAACGATGTGGAAGACGACGGCCATCAGGTAGAGGTTGATCCCGCTCATCAGGACCGTCATGAACGCGAAGGAAAAGGCGTTCAGCAGGCGGTTCTTCTCATCGAACCGCAGCAGCAGATAACCGGGGATCGAATGGATGCGGCTGCTGTAATAGAAGGGCATCATGAAGAGTGCCAGGAAGATCATGGCCGGGACGGCGCCGATCCAGTAGAAGTGGGACACGAACATTCCGTACTTGACCGTCCCCCCCGTCCACCCCAGGATCTCCAGAGCTCCGAGATTGGCCGAGAGGAAAGCCAGCCCGGCGACCCAGGAACTGTTCCGGCGCCCGGCCAGGAAGAAATCGGAGCTGGAGTCCGCGAACTTCTTCAGATACAGGCCGATCCCGATGATCGCGACGAAGTAAAGGACGATCACCAGCCAGTCGACGAAGTGAAGCGAGATTTGATTTTCAGTCATGGTCACCCCGCACGGCACCCCCGATAAGCACGGGTCCGTTCCGGTTTCTACGTCCGCCGGCCGCGGCTTCACAGCGCGCTTCGGCGCTGCATGAGAACCTGAGCGAACCAACCCGGCAGCGATTGTATGGGGACGGGCCGGCTCGGGCAAGCAAAGAGTGCCCGATTCCAAGACGGCGATCTGCGGACTAACGGGCTCCTGTCGACGGTTTCAACGGCCGTTGGAGCAGAGATACAGCCTGGCTGCGGAAAACGAAACCGACTCTCCGGGAATGTGGCTCTTGTTTTCCCACTCTGCGTGTCCCACGCGCCTCGACGACCGGCTTTCGACACCGCTCTCAGATCCGGGTCTGGAGGGACGATTCCGCAGTTCGCCAGTCAGTCCGTGTTGCTAGGATGGGTCCGTGGTCTACCGTTGGCGTTCTCTCTCCCCCGACCGGGAGCAGGTGGAAGTGTTGATGAGGGAGTTGGGTCTTTCCCGACTGCTCGCGTCGCTGCTCATCAACCGGAACCTTTCCGAGCCGGGCGAGATCGAACATTTCCTCTCGCCACGCTTCGAGGATCTGCACGATCCCTATCGCATGAAGGGTATGGTCGAGACGGTGGCACGACTGATCAGAGCCATCGAAGGCCGGGAGAAGATCCTGGTCCATGGCGATTACGACGTGGACGGAATCACGGCCACGGTCGTCCTGCGGCGTGCGCTCGAGATGCTCGGAGCCCGCGTCGACTATCACATCCCCCATCGTCTCGACGATGGGTACGGGATCAAGCCCGAGGTGTTGAAGCGGGCCGCCGACGCCGGAGTCGGTCTCGTGATCAGTGTGGACTGTGGGACCCGCGACTTCGAAGTCGCCGACTACGCCCGCGAGCTCAGTCTCGATCTGATCGTCACCGACCATCATCTTCCTGCGGACCGGCTTCCGAGCGCCTCGATCATCCTCAATCCGCGCCAGCCCGGTTGTCCGTACCCGGATAAGAACCTGGCGGCGGTAGGAGTCGTGCTCAAGATCGTCCAGGCCCTGTTCGAGCGCTACGATCGGTCCTCGGTCGTGCCGCATTTTTTGAAGGTCGTGGCCATCGGCACGGTCGCCGACATGGTGCCCCTGACCGGTGAAAACCGCATCATCGTCAAGCTGGGGCTCTCCGCTCTCTCCGAAACCTGCAACGTCGGCCTGCAGGCCCTTCTGACCGGGGCCGGGATCGGAGGACGGGTCAACCACGTGGATGTGAGCTTTCGGCTGGCTCCCCGCATCAATGCATTCACACGGATGGGGGGCGGACAGGAGATCGTGGACCTGTTCTCCGTTCGGAACCCGGTCGAGGCCGCTGCGATCGTCCAGGAAATGAACCGAAAGAACGTGGAGCGCCGGCTGGAGGAGGACCGCATCCTGGCTGAAATCGAGTCGGAAGCTGCGGTCGAGCCGGATGGTGGATCCGACTTCATCGTGATCGGTGGCTGGGCCTGGCACCGCGGCGTGCTGGGAAACGTTGCCTCCCGGATTGTGCAACGACATCACCGGCCGACACTGATCCTTTCGCTCACCAAGCAGGGAGCCCAGGGATCGGGACGCAGCATTCCCGGGTTTCATCTGCTGCAGGCGCTCGAACATGCAGCATCCTTCTTCGACCGCTTCGGCGGCCATGCGCAGGCCGTCGGCTGTACGCTGAAGCCGGAGTACTGCAATCCGGCGGGCCTGGCGGAGCTGAGACAGGTCTTGAAGGCATATGCCTCGGAGAAGCTCTCCGCTGATCTTCTTCAGCCCGAGATCCTCATCGACTACAACGTTCCCGTCGACACCCTCTCTTTTTCCATGTGCTCCGACCTGGAGCGGCTCGCCCCCTTCGGAATCGGAAACCCGGTTCCGGTCTTTGCCTCTTCGGATCTGGTGATCTCGGGGGGCCCCTGGGTCCTGAAAGAGAAGCATCTCAAGCTCACGGCGAGAGCCAACGGGACTCCCGTCGATGTCATCTGGTGGCGAAACGGACAACGGGCCGGGCAGTTTGCGGTCGGCCAATCGGTACAGGCCGTCTATACCCTGAGTCGGGAAGAGTTTCGGGGCGACGAAAAGCTTCTCCTTACCGTCAAGGACCTCCGCGCCTGAGACCAGGTCCCGCCCGGAGGACCCGAGTTTGGTTAGAATAAGCGATACAGACATCTGATGTTGCGGTCCAACCTTGTTCGAATCCTGCTGGCGGCCATCTTCGTGGCTGCAATCCTCGCGATCATTCTCAGCATCCGCTCCCGGACCGAACGGCTCGAACCGCCGCCCCAACCGGCTGAGCTGCTTCCCCGGGATATCAGCCGGCACTCCACGGGCTTCGAGTTTTCTCAGCTCAAACAGGGGAGGGTCGTGTTCAAGGTGTACGCGAAGACGAGCACGATGACGGCAGGGGGCGAACACGAGCTCGAAGAAGTGAGGCTCGTCGGGCTGGACGATCAGGGAAAAGTAACGGACCGTGTGGAGGCCCGCGGAGCCCTGTATCGGATTGACGACAAGCAGATCGAGTTTCGCAAGGACGTCCGGATTTGGTTGACGGACGGGACCGAAATTCGGGCCGATCGGGCGGCGGCCGACCTAGGTGCGGAAACCGTGAACATCCGCGAAGACTTCAGATTCACGCACGGTGAGTTGACCGGCTCCGGAAAGGGCCTGCGCTATCGCGTCTCGACTAAGGTTCTCGCGGCGGACGAGGGTCTGGATCTTTCCTCTCACTCCGGCTCTGCCCCGATTCGGGCCCGGGCGGGTACCGCCACGTACGATCTGGTCCACGGCCGCATCGCACTCCGCGATCGGGTGCGGATCGATTCGGGTGAGCGCCGCCTCGAAGCCGATGCCGTTTCCATCGGGCTATCTGAAGAGCGCCGGATCGATTCTCTGCACGCCGTCGGGGGGGCCGAGCTCCAACTCTCGGATGCCGAGTCCGTCTCCGGGCAGCGGATCTGGATCGGCTTTCCGGCCGACAGGGACCAGGTCGGCCACCTCGTCTCATCCGCCGGCGACGACGGGTCCAACGGAGTCCGTGCAAAGTTCGTGCAGCGCGGACCTGCCGGGCACCAGCTCATGGAGGGCGATCGGATCGTGGTGCCCTTCCGACTCGCCACGGAGAGCGAGTCGACCCGTGTGCGCCTGGAGAGCCTGTCGACGGACGGTGACGTACGGATCCGGGGAAGCTCGGATGTGCTCGAGGAAGGAAGAGCCGACTTCGGCGAGGCCGAATTCAACGCAGCAAGCGGTGAGATTTCCCGCTTCACGCTTACCGATCATGTGCGGTTGCGCGGACGGTTCGGCCCATCGGACGGGCCGGCAGATGTCCGCCGGCAGTCGATGACGTGTGGCAGCCTGGACGTTCGGATGCGAGGACCGGCACAAATCGAATCGATGCAGGCCGAGGGGCCGATCGATTTGACTTCGACAGGGGATCATGTAGAGCGTCGACTGCAGGCGGAGGACGGGCTGACGGCCTCCTACCGGGAGGGACTGCTTCGACGGCTGGTCGCACAGGGACGCTGCCGGCTGCGCAGTTCGGAAGGGGGCGAGACGTCGCTCGTCACAGCCTCCCGAATGGAGCTCGAGCTCGACGAAGAAGGTCCGAGGCAGTCTGCGGCGACCGGGGGCGTGCATCTCGAAGTCACGCGGGACGAAAACCACCTTGTGTCGAGCGGCGACTCGCTGGTCCTGCACTATGTGGACGGGATCGCGCAGGAGGCCGTCGAGAGTGGCTCCTTCGTCCTCGATCAGCAGAATACCGATGGAAACCGTCTCCATCTCTCCGGAGACGAGGGACGGTATGATCTCCAGGCCGGGCTTCTCGAAGTCCGCGCCCGCAGCCGACCCGAACTGGAGTTCACGTCGCCGACCGGTTCACTGAAAACTTCCGCCCGGGTCGTTCATCTGGATCGGATCAAGGAAGAGGTGACGGCCGAAGGCGACGTCGAGACGACGTTCGACGCAGGCGGGCGTCCCTCCGTGGTGACGGCGGCTCGCATGACCGCCTCCCTCGCAACGGGTGAGATGGAATTCGAGGGAAACCGACCCAGGTTGGTGCAGGGCTCGAACCTGATCCGCGCCGGGACCCTTCGTATCAAGAGCGGCCCGGGGAACCTCGAGGCGACGGAAGATGTGGACAGCGTCTGGATGGACGAGTCGGGCACGGCCCCGCGGGAGTTCAAGGTCCAGTCCCAGCGGCTGGTTCTCGACTCCCAGGAAAACCACGCCGTCTACGAGGAAGCCGTCCGTCTCGAATCGCAGGATTTGCTCCTCAAGGCGCCTCGGCTGGAGCTGTTCTTCCTGCCGCCGCCGGCGTCTGGCCTGGACAGACTGGAGGCCAGTGGAGGCGTTGAGATCGTGGAGCGAGGTCGTCACTGGCGGGCCGAAAGGGCTACCTACCTTCGGAAATCCGACCGGGTAGTGGCGACGAAGTAAACACTCGTTTGTTCGTATCTTTATTAAGATCAATGGGTTATGGAATTTCTAGTTTGACCGTTGCAGACGCCGAATGCTAGACTTCTGGGCGACGTGATGACTCGGTACCTATGACGATCAGAGAGTTTGTTCCAACCCTGGAAGCACGGAGACTGACCAAAAGCTATCGAGGTCGAGTCATCGTCAGCGATGTGGATCTTCTCGTTCATTGCGGCGAGATCGTGGGTCTGCTTGGGCCCAACGGCGCCGGCAAGACGACCTCCTTTTACATGATCGTGGGTCTGACCGTTCCCGACTCGGGCCAGGTCATCCTCAACTCGGAGGAGATCACGTATCTGCCCATGTATCTGCGGGCACGAAAAGGCATCAGCTATCTCCCGCAGGAACCTTCGGCTTTTCGAAAGCTCACGGTCGAGGACAACCTCTACGCCATCGCCGAAGTGCTCGGCATGAGTTCGGGGGCGGCCGATCAGGTGGTCAGCGATCTTCTCGAGGAATTCGGGATCGCGACCCTGAGGAAGAGCCCGGCGTATACGCTGTCGGGAGGAGAGCGTCGGCGGCTCGAGATTGCTCGGGCGCTCGTCACCCGACCGTCCTTCATTCTGCTCGACGAACCCTTCGCGGGCATCGATCCGCTGGCGGTCCTCGAGATCCAGAAGACCATCATGCGTCTCCGCGAGAAGCGGATCGGCGTGCTGATCACCGACCATAATGTGAGAGAGACCCTTCGTATCACCGACCGGGCCTATATAATCAAGGAAGGGGCGATTTTCCGTTCCGGATCGCCGGATCGGTTGTCCTCGGACCTGGAAGTCAGGAAAGTTTATCTGGGTGAGCAGTTCAAACTATACTGAGCGAGAGCGAGCTGCCCCGCAGAGGGGAGCCGAGATCGGTACGGAAACGCAATTGTGAGCAAGAGTCAGCTTCGACCGACACTGAACGTGAGTTTGACGCAGCGACTGGCCATGACGCCGTCGTTGCTCCAGAAGATCGAACTGCTCACGCTCAACCAGCTCGAGTTGTCGGAGTTGATGACCCAGGAGCTGGTCAAGAATCCCTTCCTCGAAGAGGTGGCCGACGGTGCGGATCCGGAGCCTGCCCGGGGAGAGACGGCCGCCGAGGAACCCGAGAAGGAGAAGTCCTCCGATGCCGACGATGACTTCGACTACGAGTACTTCTTTCAGGAGTACCTGAGCACGCCGTATCGCAACCGGGAGTACGAGATCCCGGACGACCGGCCCACTTTCGAGATGTTCCTGTCGGCCTCGACTTCGCTGAGCGATCATCTGACATGGCAGCTGAATCTCTCCGAGGTCTCGCCGGAGGTCAAACCGATCGTCGAATACCTGATCGGGAACATCAATGAAGACGGCTACCTGATGACCTCGGTCGAGGATGCGGCCGCCAGCCTGGGAGTCGCGATCGAGGACGTGGAACGCGCCCTCAGCGTCCTGCAGGACTTCGATCCTCTGGGGGTCGGAGCCCGTGATCTGAAGGAGTCCCTGTTGATCCAGCTGCGGGCGGCCGGGCTGGGAGGTAGTCTCGCCGAAACACTCATCCTGGAATACCTGCCACTGCTCGAGAAGAAGAAGTACAAGGAAATTGCTAAGGCTTTGGGCTGCGACCTCAAGGAGATCGGCACCGCGCTGGACCTGATCCGGAGGCTGTCACCCAATCCGGGGCAGCAGTACAACTCCAGAGAACCGGTCTACATTCGCCCGGATGTCTATCTCTACAAGATCAGCGGCGAGTATCAGATCGTACTCAACGACGAGGGTTTGCCGCAGTTGAGGCTCAATCGTGCGTATCGGCGCCTCCTGCTCAAGGGAGACAATGTCCCGAAAGATACGAAGAGCTTCGTCAAGGAACGGTTCCGTTCGGCCCTCGAACTGATTCGCAGCATCGATCAACGTCAGCAGACGATATTTCGGGTCTGCCGGGCGATCATCGAGCGCCAGAGGGAATTCCTCGAGAAGGGGCGACTCTACCTCAAGCCGATGCTGATCAAGGACATCGCCGGTGAGCTCGGTGTGCATCCGTCGACGATCTCCCGGGTCGTTGCCAACAAATATGCGCACACCCCGCAGGGTCTGATCGAGCTTCGGAAGTTCTTCACCGTGGGGGTGGAGGGAGCAGACGGCGAGAACGTCTCCACGGTGCACGTAAAGGAGAAGATCCGTAAGATCATCGAGGTCGAGGACAGTCATAAGCCTCTGTCCGATCAGCGTATCTCCAAGCTCCTGAGCCAGCAGGGGATTCAGATCACGCGTCGAACGGTGGCCAAGTACAGGGACCAGATGAGCATTCCCGGGTCCCGAGAGCGCAAGGCTTCGGTTCTCCAGTAACCCGCCGGAGACCTCCGAGGGCGGGTGCGGGCACCCCCACAATTCAAGATGGCTCAAACCAACGCGTACAGAACGGTTCGGCATGTATTCCAGGCGAAGGCAAAGCCTCTCGAGTTGCGCATCCTGGGGGGTGCGAACGGGCTCGACAACCGGATCACGTCGCCGAGGATACAGAAGCTCGGACTGGGGCTGGCCGGCTACACCGAGTATCTCGATCCCGGACGCGTCCAGTTCATCGGCCGCACCGAGGCCCATCTCCTGATGACTCTGAACGAGTCGGAGCGGCGCGAGGCGCTCAAACGGGTTTTTGAGCTTTCGATCGCCTGCGTCGTCGTTGCAGGAGGAACCGAACCTCCGCCGGAAATGCTCCTGTTCGCTCGTGAGTATGCCGTCCCCCTGCTCCTGACCCTGACCCATAGCGCCCGAGCAATCGACGAGATTACGGAGTTCCTGGAAGAGCGTCTGGCACCTTCGACGGCGGTTCACGGGGTACTCGTCGACGTCTTCGGTCTCGGGGTCTTGATCTTCGGCCGATCGGGCATCGGCAAAAGCGAATGCGCCCTCGAACTCATCATGCGGGGGCATCGTCTGGTGAGTGACGACCTGGTGACGATCCGGCAGTCCGGACCGGACAGGCTGATGGGCTGCGGCCCGGAGCAGATGAAGTACCACATGGAAGTCCGGGGCCTCGGAATCATCAACATTCGCGATCTCTTCGGTATCTCGTCGGTCATGGCGCAGAAGCAGCTCGATCTGGCGGTCGAGCTCGTGCACTGGCGCGAGTGGCAGGAAGACGACCGAATCAGTTTTGATGAGCGGCGCTACGAGGTCCTTGAAGCCTGGGTGCCGCAGATCGTCGTTCCAGTGGCGTCCGGCCGGAACGTGGCGACGCTGGTCGAAGTGGCGGTTCGGCTTCAGCTGCTCAAGAAGCAAGGTTATCAGCCCGCAGCGGCCTTTCTGGGGGCCCTGGAGCGGCAACTCCAGGGAGTAGAGGATGACGGAGTCGACTGAAGGCGAAAGTGGCCGCAGACAGGTCGTGGTCATTACCGGGATGAGCGGGTCGGGAAAGCATACGGCTTTCAAGGCCTTCGAGGATCTCGGATTCTTCTGTGTCGACAATCTTCCCACCGCACTGGTTCCGCGCCTGATCGACATCACGATCGCGTCGGGCGGCAAGATCGACAAGCTGGCCGTCGTCGTCGACGCGCGGCTGGGCGAGCGGGTCGAGGATTTTCGCCGTCTCTTTCGGAGGCTGCGTCGGTCTCCCTTCGAGTCACAGGTGGTCTTCTTCGACGCTCCCGACCGGGTGCTGGCTCAACGGTACAGCGAGACCCGACGCGTGCACCCGCTGGCCCGCAGCGCATCCCTTCTGGACGGTTTCCGGGCCGAGCGGGAGGCGCTCAGCGAGGTCCGAGGGATGGCCGACACGGTGATCGACACCGCAGATCTGTCGGTACACGACCTGCGACACCTCATCTACGAACGTTTCCGGAGTACCGGGACGGCACGTCCCTTCAATCTCTCGCTGGTCAGTTTCGGGTTCAAGCGGGGGCTTCCGTATAACTCCGATCTGGTCTTCGACGTCCGCTTTTTGCCGAATCCATTCTTCGTACCCGAGCTCAAGGAGAAGACGGGAAACGACCCGGAGGTCATCGAATATCTGGAGAGGTTCCAGGAGTCCTCGGAGATCATCAGCCGGATTGCGGGCATGCTAGAATACCTGCTTCCGAAGTATGCCCGAGAAGGCAAGTCCTATTGCACGGTGGGCATCGGCTGCACGGGAGGACAGCACCGCTCGGTGATGATTGCCAATGGCCTGGCCGCCCGGTTGTCTGAACGAGGCTACGAAGTCAATCTGGTACATCGGGATCTACATCTGGAATGAACGGACAATCGCCGGTAGGAGTTCTGCTCGTCACGCATGGTCGGCTTGGAGAGGAGCTGCTCGAAGCGGCCGGGACGATCGTCGGTGACATCCAGCACATGTCGTTTTTGTCCATTGGATGGAACGACGAGGTGGAGGCGTCGAGAACGAAGATCGCGGAAGCCGTGCGATCGGTGGATTCCGGAAAAGGGGTCATCATTCTGACCGACATGTTTGGAGGCACGCCTTCGAACCTGTCTCTGCCCCTGCTCCGCAAAGACCATGTCGAGATCGTCACAGGTGTGAATCTCCCGATGGTGATCAAGCTGGCAAACCAGGGTGCCGACGAGTCTCTGGCCGAACTTGCCCGAAAGGTGAGGGACCAGGGACAGCGACACATTTCCATTGCCAGCGAGCTCTTGGGAGAATGATTCAAACTGTCGTCAAGATTGAGAATGAGCTCGGCCTTCATGCCCGGGCGGCAGCCAGACTCGTCCGCCTGACGTCGCAATACGAGTCGAAAATTCAGTTGTCGCGAGTGGGTGTCGACCAGCATATCGATGCCAAGAGCATTCTCGGTATTCTGCTATTGGCCGCACGAAAGGGAACGCGCCTGCAAATCACTTTCGATGGCTCGGATGAGCAAGCCGCGGCCGATGAAGTTGTAGGCCTTTTTCAAACCAGGTTTGGTGAGGAACGTTGAGTCATCGAGAAGGCGAGTCTCCCCGTGTCCTGATGGGAACCGGTCTCGCTCCCGGAGTCGGCTGCGGGGTCGCCTATCGGGTCGAGCCGAAGCAGCCGACTTTCTATCGCATCCGCATCACCCCCGACGAGGTTCAGGCTGAACTCGATCGCCTGCGCTCCGCGGTCGAACGGGCTCGCAGCCAGTATCACCGCGACCGGGAGAAGCTGGAAGAGAGGCTGGGCAGCGATCACGCCCACATCATCGAGGCGCACCTGCTCATGCTGGAGGATCGCGCTTTGCTGGATGAGGTCGAGCGCAGAATCCGCGAGCGGCTCGACAGTTCGGAAAAGGCCGTCCGGTATGTAGCGGACCAGCTGTTGGCCGCCTATGAATCGCTGGATGATCGATTCTTCAAGGAGAGGGGTTTCGATTTCCGGGAGGTGATCGAACGCCTCGTCGCCAACCTGTTGCCCCTCGGACCCGAAGGTGAGGTCCAGCCGACGGAGGATCTGATCCTGGTCGGTTCGGAGCTTGGGCTGGGTGTACTGGCCCGTTTTCCCCTGGACCTGGTCCGGGGGCTGGTGGTCGGAAAGTCGGGGGATACCTCCCATCTGGCTATCGTGGCTCGCTCACTTCGAATTCCGATCGTTTCCGGGGTCGTCGGGTTGCGGGAGCAGATTGCGACCGGCGACTATCTTGCCATCGACGGAGCATCCGGGCGGGTCGAGATCGGAGTCTCTTCGGAGTTTCTCGAGCAGGTGCGGAGCCGATCCGGCGTTTCGCCGGTTTCCGACTCGCCTCGTGCGGACCGCGAACCCTGCCTCACGCTCGACGGCGAGAGGGTCTTCCTTTACGCAAACGCTGAATTCAGTCGTGAGGTCGAGCCGGCCCTGCATCTCGGTGCCGAGGGCATCGGACTGTTCCGTTCCGAGTACGTCTATATGATGCAGCGCAGCGGTGTGAGCCCCAACGAAGACGACGAGATGGATCTGTTCCGCAGTGTCGGCGAAGCGATGGGGGACCACCCGGTGGTCATTCGCACGCTGGATCTGGCCGAAAGGAACGGTGCCGGGTTCGCTGCGGGCGAAGAGGTCGCGGCGCTCGGCTTGCGGGGGATCCGACTCAGTCTCAGAAAGCCGGAAGTCTTCCGGTCGCAGGTACGGGCGATCCTGCGGGCCAGAGAGTATGGCGATTTGCGGATCGTGTTACCCATGGTCACGAGTCCGGATGAAGTCATACAGGGACGGGCTCTGATCCGCGAAGCGGAACGAGAGCTCGGGATTTCTTCCGGCCGGGCGATACCTGTCGGAGTGCTGGTCGAAGTTCCGGCGGCGGTCTTCACTCTGGAGTCGATTGCTCCGCACTGCGACTTTCTGGCTGTCGGAACCAACGACCTGATCCAGTACACGCTGGCGGCGGGTCGATTGAACGAGGAGATCGCCTATCTGTACAACCCGCTCCATCCTGCCGTCCTGTACAGCCTGAAGAGAATTCTCCAGGTCGGAAACGAATTCGGACTGCCGGTAACGGTCTGCGGTGAGATGGCCGCCCATCCGTTGCACGCGTCGGTGCTCGTCGGCCTTGGATATCGACGGCTCTCCATGACGGCACTCTCCATTCCCCGGATCAAGGAGACGCTGCGCGGTGTCGCGACGCACGAGCTCGCAAAACAGGTGTCGCACTTGATCTCCCTCCGATCGCTGGAAGACATCCAGGCCTTCGTTCGCGAGCATCTTGTGTCGAAGTTGGGTACCCTATCAACCGAATTGCCTGCCGGGTGAGCAGGCATCGTGGTGGCGAAATGGGCGTGCTGGTCTCTCCGAATCAGTTGACGGTTCTCAGGATGGCCGTCGTGCCGGTGTTGATTCTCCTCATCGTTTATGGTTACACGGGCTGGGCTCTTGTGACCTTCGTGGTGGCCGGCCTGACCGACATGCTGGACGGCCTGATCGCCCGGCGTTGGAGCCAGCGGACTCACCTGGGGACTTTTCTCGACCCGATCGCGGACAAGTTGTTGCTGGTCAGTTCGTTCACGATTCTGACCTTCGGATCGCTCGATCTGACGATTCGCATCCCCCTCTGGTTGACCATCACCGTGATCAGCCGGGATCTCCTGCTGGTCCTGAGCGTACTGATCTTCAATTTGACGATCGGTCGGCGGGCGTTTCCTCCGTCGGTTCTCGGCAAGTGTACGACTGTGGCGCAGTTGGCGCTCATCATGGCGGTGCTCGTAGGAAACTGGCTCCAGTTCCGTCTGCCGGGGACTACGGCGCTGGTATACCTGGCCCTCGTCCTGACGGTCGCATCGGGACTCCATTACATGGCGCAGGGGATGGGCCTGATCGCCCGGGCATCCGCCGAGTCACCCGAGTCCTGAGGGGGATGGGAAATCGGACGGCCCGGGACCTGTGGGGCATAGCGGAAGGACGGGACCCCGAGCCCCGATTCCGGCTGAGGTCGGACTGCCGGTGGTCCGAAGGGTCCCATGGAGGTCCCAAGCCGTCCCATTGTTTCCCGGGAGTGTGAATTATGCATGATCGCTCGAATCTGATCCTGGAAGTCGAAGGGCGCATCGCTCTGCTGACCGTCGACCGGCCGCAGGCCCTCAACGCTCTCAACCGTGCTCTTCTCGGCGAGCTCGCCCGAACGTTCGAGGCGCTGACGGAGCGGGACGATGTCTCCGCCGTCATCCTGACCGGAAGTGGCGATAAGGCGTTCGTGGGAGGCGCCGACATCCGGGAATTGAGGGAACTCGATGCCCGCGGCGGATGGGCCTTCTCGAGAAGGGGACAGCAACTGTTCGATCGAATCGAACGGTTCGACCGACCTGTCATCGCGGCGGTCAATGGCTACTGTCTCGGCGGTGGTTGCGAGCTGGCTATGGCGTGTCACCTGCGGATCGCCGCGCGGAGTGCCCGCTTTGGCCAGCCCGAAGTCAAGCTGGGCCTCATCCCGGGCTACGGTGGCACACAACGTCTGCCCCGGCTGGTCGGACAGGGCAGGGCGCTCGAGCTGCTCCTGACGGGGGACATGATATCGGCGGATGAGGCCCTGCGCATCGGTCTGGTGAACCGGGTAGTCGACGATGACGAACTGCTGAAGGACTGCAGGGCGTTGGCTGCTAGAATCAGTAACAACGGCCCGCTTGCCGTGAGCGCCTGTCTGGATGCGGTGTGCACGGGTCGCGGGCTTCCGCTGGAACAGGCGCTGGCCGTCGAAGCCGGGCTGTTCGGACTGGTGTGCGGGACCGAGGACATGAAAGAGGGGACAGGGGCCTTCATCGACAAGCGGGAGGCTGCATTCAAGGGAAGGTGAGTAACATGGTGAGAGAGTTCACAGGGAGTCTCGGTGCTGCCGGTCTCCGGATCGGCTTTGTGGTCGGCCGCTTCAATTCGGCGATCACCGAGCGGCTGCTGGAAGCCGGGCTGGATGCCTTTCGCCGGGCCGGCGGCGCGGAAGAAGACGTCACCGTCTTGCGTGTGCCGGGAAGTTTCGAAATTCCGGTGGCGGCGCATCGACTGGCCGAGTCCGGCGGACTGGATGCCGTCGTCTGTATCGGTTGCCTGATCCGGGGGGAGACCCCCCATTTTGACTACCTCTCGCGCGAAGTGACTCGGGGGATCGACGAGGTGGCTCTTCGCCATGGGCTCCCGGTTACCTATGGAGTGCTGACGACCGACACGGTCGAGCAGGCGCTGAACCGAAGCGGCATCAAACATGGCAACAAGGGCGTGGACGCCACCATGGCTGCGATCGAGATGGCCAATCTTTTTCGGGAACTGGCGAAGCAATGAGCCGACGCCGGGGCCGCGAATTCGCGATGCAGATGCTGTTCCAGGAGGAACAGGGTGCCCAGACGGCGGAGGAGGTCGAAGCGCTGTTCTGGCGCTGTCATGCTGCCGGTGACGAGGCGAGGACCTTTGCGACCTCCCTCTTCCGGGCTGCCGTCTCGAAGCGGGTTGAAATCGATGCTCTGATCCGGGACGCCACCCGCCGCTGGAAATTCGAACGCCTCGCTTCGGTGGACCGAAGCGTATTGAGGATGGCCGTGGCCGAGTACCTTTCGGCCGGAACTCCCGCGGCGGTGACCATCGACGAGGCCGTCGAGATCGCCCGGAAATTCGGAGGGGAGAAGTCTCCGGAGTTCGTCAATGGTGTTCTCGATCGGATACTGACAGGCATGAAGCGGAGCACGGTATGAATGCTCGAACGGACTTCGTTCAACAACGTTATGAGAAGCTGGAGGCGATCCGGGAGCTCGGATTCGACGTCTACCCGCACAAGTTCGACAATCGAGACCCGATTCCCCGCATCGTGGCCCGCTACGCGGAATCGACGGCAGAAGAGCTCGAGCAGTCACCTCCCCGGGTCCGGACGGCCGGCCGTCTGATGGCCATCCGCGGACACGGCAAGGCCAGCTTCGGCCATGTATCCGGAGAAGGGGCCCGGCTGCAGATCTATGTCCGACAGGACCGGGTCGGTGAACGCCAGTACGAGCTCTACCGGCTGCTCGATCTGGGAGACATGATCGGAATCGAGGGCGTGGTGGCCCGGACCCGGACCGGCGAGCTGACCGTTTTCGTCGACCGCCTCGACTTTCTGGCCAAGGCTCTCCTGCCGATGCCCGAAAAGTGGCATGGTCTCGCCGACGTGGAGACCCGCTATCGGCAGCGCTATCTCGATCTCATTGCCAATCCGGAGGTGCGACCCATCTTCGAACGGCGCGGGCGACTGATCTCGGAGGTCCGGAGGTTTCTGGAGGAGCGGGGGTATCTCGAGGTGGAGACTCCGATGATGCACCCGATCGCCGGTGGAGCGGCTGCCCGTCCTTTCAGGACCTTTCACGAGGCTCTGGGGATTCCACTGTTCCTTCGCATTGCGCCCGAGCTCTATCTGAAGCGCCTGATCGTGGGTGGATTCGACCGTGTTTTCGAGATCAACCGCAATTTCCGCAACGAAGGGATCTCGACGCAGCACAATCCGGAATTCACCATGCTGGAGTTCTATCAGGCGTACAGCGATTATGAGGACCTGATGGACCTGACGGAGGAACTCCTGGGAAGGGTCGTACCGGCCGTGACCGGGGGGTCGCAGACGGAGTTTCGCGGCCAGACGATCGACTTCGGAGCGTTTGCCCGGTTGACCATGGTCGAGGCGGTGCGACACTTCTGGCCGGAAGGTACGCCTCCCTCGGTGGAGGCTTTGCATGACGCCGACGGCGTTTTGCGGGCCCTCGAACGCTGCGGAGTCGGGTCCGAAGACGGCGACAGCTGGGGAAAGCTGCTGGGACGGCTCTTCGAAACCGTGGCGGAGCCGAAATTGATTCAGCCGACCTTCATTTATGATTTTCCGGTCGAGCTGTCGCCGCTGGCCAAGTGCAAGGACTCCGATCCGAGATTCGTGGAGCGTTTCGAGCTCTTCATCGGGGGGCTGGAGCTGGCCAATGCCTACAGTGAGCTCAACGATCCGGAAGAACAAAAGGCCCGTTTCGAGGCACAGTTATCGGAACGCGAGAAGGGGGACCTGGAAGCACACGAGATGGACGCGGACTATGTCCGAGCCCTGCGATATGGCATGCCGCCGACGGCGGGTGAGGGAATCGGCATCGACCGCCTGACCATGATTCTCACGAATTCGGATTCGATTCGTGAGGTGATCCTGTTTCCCCATCTGCGCCCCCAGGCAGATCCAGAGTGAAACTCGAGCTATTCGTCGCCCTGCGCTACCTGAAGGCACGCCGCAAGCAGGCGGTCGTGTCGGTGATTTCATTGATCTCCGTCATCGGGGTGGCGGCGGGAGTGATGGCGCTCGTCATTGCACTGGCGCTCAACACCGGATTCCAGGAGGAGTTTCAGCGACGCATTCTGGGAGCGACCTCGCACGTCAATTTGCTGCGGATGGGCGGTGGTCCTCTGGAGGATTATCAGGACGTTCTGAAACGGGTATCGGGAATCCCCGGGGTTCTCGAGGTCACCCCCACGGTCTACGGCCAGTGTCTGCTGCTGGCGTCCGGACGTCAGGAACCTGCCGTGATCAAGGGTGTGGACAGCGAGTCGGCCCCCGACCTGATCCCTCATCTGATCGAGGGAAGCCTCCAGGAATTCGGGTCGTCGGAGGACGTTCCGTCGGTGATCCTGGGTAAGGACCTGGCCGATACGCTGGCCGTCTCGGCGGGTGAGTATGTCCGTGCGCTGGGACTCTCGGGTGAATTGTCCCCGCTCGGCCGGATGCCCCGCAGAAAGAACTTCCGGGTGGCCGCCATCTTTGAATCGGGCCTGTGGGACTACGATGCCCACTGGGCGCTGATGCCGCTCAAGGACGCCCAGGAGTTCCTGGGACTGCGCTCTGACGAAGTGTCGACGATTGAATTCCGGATCCGCAATCTCTACCAGGCGCCGCAGATCGCCGACAAGGTCAAGGAGAAGGCAGGGTCCGGCTATACCACCAGCACCTGGATCGAGCTGAACCGCCCGCTGTTCTCTGCGTTGCGGCTCGAGAAGCTGGCCATGTTCGTGGCCATCGGACTGATCATTCTGGTGGCGGCACTCAACATCATCGGCACGCTGACCCTGATGGTCATGGAGAAGAGTCGGGACATTGCGATCATCACCGCGATGGGGGGGACGTCCCGGACGCTGACCCGGGTCTTCGTGCTCCAGGGGCTCATCATCGGAGTGCTGGGTACCGTGATCGGGGACGTCCTCGGTGTTGCGGCTGCCTGGTATTTCGACACGTACAAGATCTTCCGGCTCGAGCCTCAGGTCTATGCCATTCCCTATGTCCCCTTCCGTTGGACGGCATCGGATCTGCTGCTCATTTCGGCGGCGGCGCTGCTGATCAGTTTTCTGGCGACACTCTATCCCGCCAGAGCCGCTGCTCGACTGGATCCGGTGGAGGCGCTCCGGTATGAGTGAGCTGGTGCGGGTCGAAAACCTCTGCAAGTCGTTTCGCTCCGGCGCGGAGGCGCTGGAAGTGATCCGCGATCTCTCGCTCGAACTCCCGCGAGGTCAGATGCTGGCGGTGACCGGTGAAAGCGGCTCGGGGAAGAGTACTTTCCTGCATCTGGTGGGAGCCATGGAGAAGCCGGATTCGGGGAAGATCCTCTTCGACGGGCGCAATCTGAGCGGTCTCGGAGATCAAGAACTGGCCGGATTCCGGAATGAGTCGATCGGATTCATCTTCCAGTTCCACCATTTGCTGCCCGAGTTCAGCGCGCTGGAGAATGTGATGTTTCCTCTCCTGATCCGGCGGGTCTCGTTCAAGCAGGCGTCCGAGACGGCTGCGGCACTTCTCGAGGAAATGGGTCTGGCGGAGCGGATGACCCATCAGCCCGGCGAGCTCTCCGGGGGCGAACAGCAGCGGGTTGCCATCGCCCGTGCTCTGGCCGGCCGGCCGCGGCTTCTGCTGGCGGATGAGCCGACCGGAAACCTCGACGAACGGACCTCCGAATCGATCCATGAAGTGCTGCTTCGGATTCACGAGAGCTATGCCCTGACGTCCATCGTCGTCACCCACAACCTTCGGCTTGCTGCGATGTGCAATGTCTGTATGAAGATGGAGAAAGGTCGCCTCCATCGGATAAACTTGAATACAGACCGGACGGACCCGGGTCGAGCGGAGTAGCAGGTCCAAGCCCCTGCCGAAACGCGCTTTTGTGAGGCCGTGCCCATTTGCCCTGAGTCCGTCAATTCTGTTTTAATAAAGATCCGAAGCAACCGAAATTTAGCCGATGTTCGAGCGATACACCGAGAAGGCAAGGCGGGTCATCTTCTTTGCCCGTTACGAAGCGAGTCAATTGGGGTCGAGGTCCATCGAGACGGAGCACATACTGCTGGGCCTGCTCCGGGAGGACAAGGCCCTGGCGGGCCGTTTCTTCCCCCGTGCGCAGGCGACCCTGGACTCGATTCGCAAGGAGGTCGAGGGGCGCACACAGAAGCGCGAGAAGGTTTCGACTTCCGTCGAGCTGCCGTTGAGTGACCAGTCCAAGCGGGTGTTGACCCACGCGAGCGAGGAAGCTGACCGGCTCCTGAACAACTACATCGGGACCGAACACATCCTGCTCGGTCTGCTCAGAGCCGAGGATTCGCTGGCTGCCGACATTCTGCAGCAGCGAGGTCTGCGACTGAGCCGTGTGCGCGATGAGCTGGCCGGTGCAGCTCCGGAGAAACCCACGACGAAGACGAAGGAGAGTCTGGTCCTGACCGAGTTCAGCCGCGATCTGACGGAAGCGGCGATGAATGGTGCCCTGGATCCGCTGATCGGCCGGGAGTCCGAAGTGGAAAGGGTCATTCAGATCCTCTGCCGCCGCACGAAGAACAATCCCGTGCTCATCGGCGAGCCCGGCGTCGGGAAGACGGCGATCGTCGAGGGGTTGTCGCAACGGATCGTCAACGGCCAGGTCCCCTCGATGTTGAGCGACAAACGGATTCTCGCCCTGGACATCTCCCTGATCGTGGCCGGTACGAAGTATCGCGGGCAATTCGAGGAGCGGCTGAAGGCGATCATGAAGGAGCTTGCGGAGAATCCGAACTTCATCGTCTTCGTCGACGAGCTGCACACACTGGTGGGAGCGGGATCGGCGGAAGGATCCCTGGATGCCGCCAACATCCTGAAACCGGCTCTGTCCCGAGGTGAGATTCAGTGTGTCGGAGCGACGACCCCGTACGAGTATCGACGGTCCATTGAAAAGGACCGGGCCCTCGAACGGCGTTTCCAGACCATCAAGGTGGCGCCGCCGACCGAGCAGGAGACGATCGAGATCATTCGGGGAATCAAGGAGCGCTACGAGGCCTTTCACCAGGTGGCCTACACCGAAGAGGCGATTCTCGCCGCCGTGTACCAGTCGAACCGTTACATACCGGATCGTTTCCTGCCGGACAAGGCGATCGATGTTCTGGACGAGGCCGGAGCAAGGGTGAAGCTGGACAATACATCGTTGCCGAAGGAAGTCGCCGAAGTCCAGAACCGCATCAAGGTGATCGTCCACGAGATGGATGCAGCCATCACGTCCAAGGACTTCGAGCGGGCGGCTGAGCTCAAGGAGCAGGAACAGGCCGAACGGGAGAGCCTGGAGACGCACAAGGAGTCGTGGCGGTCGCGCAAACAGCAGGTGCCGGCCGTCGACAAGGCTCAGGTCGAACAGGTGATCTCGCGATGGACGGGAATCCCGGTCGAGTCGCTGCAGGAAGAGGAAATGCAGAAGCTGCTGCGGATGGAGGAACATATCCACAGCAGGATCGTCAGTCAGGACAAGGCGGTCTCCGCGCTTGCCCGTGCGATCCGCCGGAGTCGAGCCGGCATGAAGAGCCCCAATCGTCCGGTTGGATCATTCCTGTTTCTGGGTCCTACCGGCGTGGGGAAGACGGAGCTTGCGAAATCGCTGGCCGATTTTCTCTTTGGGAGCGAGAAGGCGCTGGTCCGATTCGACATGTCGGAGTATATGGAGAAGCATTCGGTCTCCAAGCTGATCGGTTCTCCGCCCGGCTATGTCGGTCACGAGGAAGGTGGTCAGTTGACCGAGAAGATCCGGCGCAATCCCTACTCCGTGGTTCTGCTGGACGAGATCGAGAAGGCCCACCAGGATTTGTACAATCTTCTGCTGCAGGTCTTCGAGGACGGCCAGCTGACCGATTCTCACGGCAATACGATCGACTTCAAGAACGCGATCATCATCATGACCTCGAACATCGGAGCTCGGCACCTGGTCAACAAGACCAAGCTGGGATTCACGGCCGACATGGAGCACAGCAATCTCAAAGCGGAGGAGGCCATTTTGAGCGAGGTCAGGCGGGTCTTCAACCCCGAGTTTCTGAACCGGCTGGACGAGATCATCACCTTCGATTCGCTGGGCGAGGAGGATCTGCGCGAAATTGTCGATCTTCTGTTGACCCAGGTCAATCAGAACCTCGAGTCCAAGCGGGTGACGATCCAGCTCACCGAAGACGCCAAGAAGTGGATTATCGACGTGACGTGCAAGGATCGGTCGTACGGTGCGCGGCCGCTACGCAGAGCTATCCAGAAGTACATCGAGGACCCGGTTTCCGAACTGATAATTCAGGGAAAATTGAAAGACAACGAGACTCTGACCGTCTATTGGAAGGAAGACGCGCTCTATTATCGGAATGATGGGTCACAGGTGGAAGGAGCTCTTTTCTCGTACGACGTCGTTTGAGTGTCCCCTGCACGGTGCATCCGTAGGTCTTTTTTCTCCCGGCCCTTGAAAATACGTGGGCGCGTCATGTAAATGGGGGCTTTGCCTTTTCAGAAATCAGTCTGCGGGAAAGAGCCGTTGAGTGACCCGATCAAGAACCGGAACAGCGAAGCGCGATGAGACATGTGACCATGCAATGTTCGATCAACGGCGGCAATCGGTTAGGCTGGAGGCGGACCGTTCTCCTGATAGTGCTCGCTGTCCTGGTGAGCCTGGCTCCCGCTGCGGCGCAGAGTCCGAATCAGGGTCAGGAGCCTCCCCAGCGGATCGAAGAGATCCGCATCGTCGGAAATCGTCGTATTCCCGAGAGTTCCATCCTTTTCTACATCCAGTCGAAGGAGAACGATCCTTACAACGAGCAGCAGATCCTGCGTGACTTTCGGAACCTGCTCAATACCGATTTCTTCTCGGATGCCCGTGTGCTCCTGGAGAAGGGAGACACCGGCTACATCGTCATCTTCGAAGTCACGGAACGTCCGCTGATCCGTGACATCGTCTACGAGGGGATGAAGTCGTTCAAGGAGTCTGACGTCCTCGAAAAGTTCCGCGACTTGAAGGTCGGCCTCAGCCGGGATTCGAGTTTCGATCCGGCGAAACTGCCCAAGGCGAGGCAGGCGATCCGGTTGCTTCTCGAGACGAATGGAAGGCCGTTGGGCACGGTCGAAGCCGACGTCGAACCGATCAGTTCAGTCTCGGTCAGGCTCGTCTTCAAGATCGATGAGGGACCCAAGGTTCGCATCGGAAAGATCTCTTTCGAAGGCAACACGGTTTTCACTGACGAAGAGCTGCGCAACTCGCTCGAGCTCGACAAGGAACGCGGACCGATTGTGATGTTCAAGGGCCTCGACAAGTACATTCCGGACAAGCTGGAGTACGACGTCTATACCAACCTTCTGGCCAAGTACCGCGAACATGGCTACATGATGGCCAAGGCGGGAACGCCGAAGGTGGAAATCGTCGAAGGACCGAGAGGGCTGCTCTGGGGATTTCGCAAGACGAAACAGCAGTATTACATCACGATTCCGATCGAGGAGGGCGACCAGTACCGGGTGGGCAAGTTCGAGGTCAGCGGCGTCCAGACCTTCAGCCAGGAAGTGGTCAAACGCAGTTTCGGGGCCAAGGAGGGTGACGTCCTCAACTACACCAAGATGAAGGACGCCGTCGACAAGTTGAAGGAGCTCTACTCCACGCTCGGATTCCTCGACATGGATGCGCGTCCGCAGATCGATCCCCATCACGACACCAAAACGGTCGACCTTACCATCGACGTCACCGAGGGAAAGCGCTACATCGTCAACCAGATCAACTTCTCGGGCAACACCAAGACGCGCGACAAGGTGCTGCGCCGCGAATTCCTCCTCGAGGAAAAGCAGGACTTCAACGGGGATCTCCTGAAATACTCGATCCGCCGTCTCAACCAGCTCGGCTTCTTCGACAAGATCGAAGAGAAGGACTATGACGTCGTCAAACGGCCTCAGGAGGGGGAGGTCGACGTACTCGTAAAGGTCAAGGAAAAGAGCCAGCAGTCGATCGGTGTCACCGGCGGTGTCAGCGGCCTCAGCGGCAGCTTCTTCGGTGTCAACTACTCGACGAACAACTTCAGGGGACGTGGTGACCGGATCGATGTTCAGCTCCTGGCCGGCACCCGTTCGTCGAATTACATGTTCTCCTACACGCAGCCCTACTTTCTGGATACGCGGATGTCGATGGGGCTTTCGGTCTTCAACCAGCGCTACCGGATCGATACCTATTCGCTCTTCTACGGACTCGTGTCGGCGGACAACAACCTGACCCTCTACACCCAGAAGCAGACCGGTTTCACGTTGTCCGGGTCGTATCCGCTCGGTCGTTGGATGCGGGGCGGCCTCAGCTACTCTCTGCAGAACATCAACATCGATACCGAAAGCACGAACAATTTCTATTCGGCGTATGCGTTGAATTCACTCCGCTACTTCACGCCTGGCGGCAGCATCGAGGATGCTCGCAACGGACTGCTGCGAAGCGAGATCACGCCGAGTTTCGTGTACAACTCCAAGAATGCCTACTTCACGGCGACCGATGGATCTCAGTTGAGCGTCGAGGTGCCGATTGCAGGGGGTCCTTTCGGCGGCAAGTTCAACCTGATCCGGCCCTACGTGGAGTACCAGTTCTTCCGGCCGGACAGTTGGATATCGCACGGACGCAACACGTTTGCACTCCGTGCGCGCTTCACCCATATCATTCCGTTCGGGACGCTGCCGAGCGGGCAGCCGATGACGCCACCCTTCTTCGAGCGGATCTTCACGGGCGGTGAGTTCTCGTTGCGAGGGTTCGATATCCGCTCGGTCACCCCCTGGGCCTTCAGCCGGACGCCCGGTCTGGACGGGGGCGGCAATCCGATCATCGATCCTTCGACGGGAATGCCGATCATCACGGAACAGCTGATTCCGGTCGGCGGAGACACGAGCGCCCTGTTGACCGGTGAGTACCGGATCCCCCTCATCGGGCCTCTTCAGGCTTCCGCCTTCGTCGATTTTGGAACCTCGGCGATCCTGCGCAAGGGAAACCTGAATGTGCTTGGGGAAGGGACGTCGGTCGAACTGCTGGATCAGACGAACAACATCTGGCGGATGTCGACCGGCATGGAGCTTCTGTTCAACCTGCCGGTGATCAACCAGCCGTTCCGCTTGATTTTTGCCTATAATCCACTGCGGCTGAGCACGGACGTGGTTTACCGGGGACTTCCGCTCCCGTTGCGGGAGCCGGCCACGAACGTGAAGTTCACGGTCGGTTATAATTTCTAGTTTGTTGAGTTTGTTATATGTTTCGAAGGAGCTGAAGAGACCCATGGGAAATCGAGGTCATGTGTTTACTGTTTTGGGGCTACTGCTCGCCGTCTCGGGCGGCGGCAGCGTGTTGGCGCAAGGTAGCCGGATAGCTTTCGTCAACAGTCAGGAAATCCTCTACCAGACCAACGAAGGCAAGGAAGGGCTCGCCGCTCTCGAGAAGTACATGAACGAGAAGCGCCAGGAGTTCGATGCGAGGAACAAGGAACTGACCAATCTCCAGCAGGATTACCAGCTGAAACAGGGCACGCTGAGCGATGATGCGGCGTCTGAGATCGAGCGCCAGATCGAACAGAAGCAGGTGGCCCTGAAGCGCTTCCAGGAAGACATTCAGGCCGATCTGAGTCAGCGCCAGGACCGGCTCATGCAGGTCATCAGCCAGAAGGTGCAGCAGATCATCTCCGACTATGCGAAGGAGAAGTCCTTCGAAGCGATCTTCATGCGGGATCAGAATCAGGCGTGGGTGGATCCGTCACTCGATGTGACCACGGATATCATCACGAGGTACAACGATAAGTATCCCGCGAACTCCGCTCCAACAGGTGCCACGCAGCAGCCGTCGGGTCAGTGAAGATGGAACGGTTACCGAGAAAACAGAGGATCATGAAGAGTCGGGATGCGAGGGGTCAAGCGCTCGCGCACCGCAACGGGAGTTGGAAAATGAGACATGGCATGGCAATCGTGGCAGCGACACTGTTCAGTATCGCCTGTCTGTGGGCCGCACCGGTGCCGCAAGCTCAGCAGAGCGCAACAGGCCAATCGAGTGGCACGAAGATCGCCTTCATCAATACGACTGCGGTGCTCCAGGGTACTGCCGAGGGACGGAAGAACCTTTCGGAGCTGCAGAGTTACGAGGAAAGTCTTCAGAAGAAGCTTCAGGCCGAGCAGAGTAAGCTGGACGAGCTTCAGAAGCAGTATGCGAGTCAGGCCAGGATGCTGAATCCGGATACGGCGGCCGAGATGCAGCAGTCGATCCAGGATGCCGATCGCAAGGTCAAACGGATGCAGGAAGACAACCAGATGGACATCACCCGGCGTCGGAACGACCTGCTGAGCAGGATGAGTCAGAAGATCCAGTCCGTCATCGCGGAGTATGCCCAGCAGCAAGGGCTGGGGGCGGTTTTCCTCGATTCACCGACGATGCCCTATTTTGCCCAGGAGCTGGATATCACCGCGGAGATCATCAAGCTCTACGACCAGAAGAACCCGGTGGCCGGCCAGACGCCTGCAGCCGGTTCGGCATCACCGGCACCGAGTACTCCTCCCCAGCAGTAAGTCGCTGATTTCAGCCAGGCGGCTGCGGCCCGACGGGGCTGCGGCCGCTTGCCTTCCTTTTCTTCGCTAGTGTTTAATGACGGGTCAGATATGACGACGGACGCGGACCGTCCCGGACGAACCCAGATGCGGACAGGATCGACTCGTATGAGAACAGCTCGAGCGAGGGACAGGAAACAACGAAATGGACAATGCTGATCAGGTCTTGAACATCCAGGAGATCCTCAAGCATCTCCCTCACCGCTACCCCTTCCTCCTGATCGATCGGATCGTGGCCTACGAGGAAAAGCAGCGGATCGTGGCGCTCAAGAACGTGACCATCAATGAGCCTTTCTTTCAGGGACACTTCCCCGGCGTGCCGATCATGCCCGGTGTGTTGATCATCGAGGCAATGGCGCAGGCCGGCGGCGTACTGGTGTTCATGACACAGCCCAACCGGGAGGAGAAGCTGGTCTATTTCATCGGCATCGAATCGGCCCGTTTTCGAAAGCCGGTTCGTCCCGGGGATCAACTTCGGCTCGAAATGGTGGTCGATCGGATCAAGTCGCGAGTCGGCAAGCTGACCGGCAAGGCCTACGTCGACGACGTGGTCGTGGCCGAGGCTTCGATCATGTTCTCTCTCGTCGATCGGGAAGCCGCGGTCTCCTCCTGAGGCGCATCTGCCATGGCTGAGGCTTCTGCAACCAAAGTTCATCCGACGGCCATCGTCTCGACCGGGGCCGAGTTGGCTGCCGGAGTCGTCATTGGCCCCTATGCGGTCGTTGGCGACCGCGTGACGATCGGGGAGGATACCGTGGTGGGTCCTTCCTGTCTGCTCGAGGGACCCACGACGATCGGCCGTGACAACCACTTTTACGGTCATGCGTCGGTCGGCACGGATCCGCAGGACCTGAAGTTCAAGGGGGAGGAGACCTTTCTCGTGATCGGCGACGGGAACCGGATCCGGGAATTCGTCACGATCAATCGGGGCACGGGCGCGGCCACCTCGTACACGCGAGTCGGAAGCCGCAATTTGCTCATGACCGGTGTCCATATCGCGCATGACTGCCGGGTGGGAGACGACGCGATTCTCGCCAATGCGGCGACCCTGGCCGGCCACGTCGACATCGGGGACCGTTCGACGGTCGGAGCCTTCACCGGAATCCACCAGTTCTGCCGTGTCGGCCGGTATGCCTTCATCGGTGGATACAGTGTGGTCACACAGGACGCACTGCCCTTCATGAAGACCGTGGGCGTGCGCAATGAGGCGCGGAGTTATGGGCCGAATACGATCGGCCTCGAGCGGCTCGGCTTCTCCTCCCAACGGCTGCGTGCCCTGAAAAACGCGCATCGGATCCTCTTTCATCGCGGACTGAAACTGAAGGAAGCCATCGGCGAGATCCGGTCTTCCGGAACCGTTTCCGAGGATGTCGAGGAATTGATTCGGTTCATCGAAGCGTCCGAGCGGGGGGTCATCCGCTGACCTATGGACGCCCTCCCGTCGGTCCGCAGGCTCGGCTTGATTGCGGGGAACGGCCCCTTGCCGCTGCAGGTCGTTCGTGAAGCCCGGCGCAGGGGCGTTGCGGTGACGGTCGCCGCCATCCTCGAGGAAACGGATCCCGCCATCGAAATGCTCGCCTGCCAGTCGGGATCCCCGGTTTCCGTTCACTGGATGGGTGTCGGACAGCTGGGCAAACTGCTGAAGACCTTCAAGAACGAGGGGGTCGACAAGGGTCTGATGGTGGGCCAGGTGCGACATGTGCGCATCTTTGCCCCCGGTTCCCGCTCGCCCCTCGACCAGCTCAGACAGTTGCCCGACTTGAGGATGGTCCGGCTGCTGGCCTCCCTCGGCCGGAAGAACACGGGCTCGTTGATCGAAGCCGTCATCGACGTACTCGAGAGGGAAGGAATCGAGCTGATCGACTCGACGCTGTTTCTGAGTGATCTCCTGGCGGTGGAGGGTGTCATGACTCGTCGTACTCCGACGTCGGAGGAGGAACGTGACTTCAGCTACGGCCGGTCGATCGCAAGCGAGATTGCACGCCTGGATCTCGGCCAGACGATCGTCGTGAAAGATCAGGCAGTGGTCGCCGTCGAGGCGATGGAGGGCACCGACGAGACGATTCGGCGGGCCTCCGGGCTGGTCGGCGGCGAGCCGCTGACGGTCGTGAAGACGAGCCGGCCGAACCAGGACATGCGCTACGACGTTCCCGTCGTCGGTCTGCAGACCCTCGAGGTCTTCGAAGCCTGCCATGTCACGGCACTGGCGCTCGACGCCGGGCGGACGCTCATGGTCGACAAGACGGCTCTCCTCGAGCGGGCGAACGCCCTGAAGATCACCATTGTAGGTTTCCGGCAGTAGACGTGGGGTGTGAGATGTTGAAGACAGGAGTCATTGGAGTCGGTTCACTGGGGCGACATCACGCCAGGGTCTTTGCGGAGATGGAGGACGTCGAACTGGTGGGTGTGGCCGATCTGAGACCGGAGAGAACGGCGGAGGTTGCCGGGCTTTACGGATGCGAGGGCTGCGTCGACTATCGGGATCTGCTCGATCGGGTCGATGCCGTCAGCCTGGCCGTGCCGACGGAACAACATGTCGAGGTCGGTCTGGCGGTACTCGAGCGAGGCATCCACCTGTTGGTCGAGAAGCCGATCGCCCCGAGCCTGGATGGAGCGGACAGCCTGATCGAAGAGGCGGCCCGTCGGTCGATGGTCCTCCAGGTGGGACATGTCGAACGCTTCAATCCCGTGCTGCAGGCGGTCCTGCCCTACCTGAAGCATCCTCAGTTCTTCGAAGCGCATCGCCTCGGTGTCTTCGTTCGGCGCAGCCTGGATGTGGACGTCGTACTCGATTTGATGATCCATGACCTGGATCTGGTGCTCTGGCTCACGGGCCGCGAGGTTCGAGACATTCGGGCCGTCGGGATTCCGATTCTGACGCCTCGGGTCGACATCGCCAATGTTCGCCTGGAATTCGACGACGGGTGCGTCGCCAATCTGACGGCCAGCCGCGTCAGCCGCGAGCGGGTGCGCAAGCTGCGTTTCTTCCAGGCCCACGACTATGTCTCGCTCGACTTTCACGGGCGAACCCTTGAGATGTACAGTCTGGAGGAGCAGGGAGCGACCCGGCAGATTGTCGAGAGAAAGCCCGGCGTCACGGATGTGGAGCCGCTCGAGGCCGAACTGTCCGCATTTGTCGACGCTGTCTCCGGCCGCCCGGCACCGAGTTCCTGCTCCGGCGAATCGGCCCGCTCGGCCCTGGCGCTGGCCCTGGAGATCGTCGAGCAGTCGAAGCGGGTCCCGGCGCCGATCCCGGGAAGCCGGTCATAATTTGGGGTCGTCGGTCGTGCAGTCCCTCACTTCGTCCCGGCTCTGATGGTTTTGAATCGGGCCAAATCGAAAATCCGGTCAGCTATTCCGTCTGCTTCGGTGAAACCAGACCAGGCCGACGGCGGCGATGACGAGCGCACCCAGCGTGTGGGAAAAGAGGATGTGCTGCCAGTTCGTGTAAGGACAGTGCAGGCGCCAGGCCGCCTCGGCTGCCAGACCTCCCGAGACCCCTGCCAGCAAACCTATCTGCGCGGGACGGGCGAACAGGCCCGAATGCACCAGCCAAATGAAACCAGCCAGCAGGGGTGCGCCCAGCAGAAGGACGAACCCGAAGCAGACCAATGCCGCTCGCAGGAAGTCCGGCGGGCTGTTCAGATGCAGATGCTGTGTGGCGGCGACCAGGATGAGGTGGGTCAGCAGCGACCCCGCCACCACCCCCGGGAGAGCGCTCTGCGGGGGAAGGGAACCCGGCATCGAACTCTGATACAGGTAAAGAGCCACCCCAAGCACGGCGAGAATCTGGACAGCCGGGAAGAACCAGGTCCCCAAATCGCCCAGTTCCTGATGGTCCCCGCGCAGGCCGAAAGCGGCAAGCACTGCGACGGCGAGCAACAACCAAAGCCCTGCGACCGGGGAAATCCATCGCCAGAACGGGGCAATGGGGCGCACCGGCTGAAGATCTTCGCCGATTTCGTCCCGCAGTCTTGCCAGTAGCCTGTCTTCCATCACGCCTCTTGAACTCTTTGCACTCTCTGCACTCTATGTACTCTTCTTTGTTGAGAAAGCCTTGGTGGTTACCCCGAGACGCTCGAGTTCGGCCTGAAGGGCCCGGGAAGCTCGAAAGGCACGGACCTTGGCCGTTCCGGATCGGATGCCGAGAATACCGCCGATTTCCGGAAAGGTGAAGCCATGGATCTCGTGCAGCAGGAAGGCCTCCGCCTGATCGGTCGACAACACCTGAAGCGCCTTCTCGAGAAGGTCGCGGTCGGCCATTTCCTGCGTGGGAGGGGCGTTGTGCGTTGCCGGTGCCTGCTCGAGCGGTAGCTCCCGATCCGCTTTGAGCGTGCGCTGTCGGCGATCCATCAACAGAACGTTCCTGGCCACACCGAAAGCCCAGGCCCGGGCGGACCGTCCCGGCTGATAGGTGTGTCTGGAGCGGTGGATCTGGAGGAAAGTCTGTTGGAGGAGGTCTTCCGTACGGGAGCGGTCCCTGACACGCGAGTTCAGGTATCGGAACAGGGGGGCCTTGAGCTGCTGATACAGTTCTTCGAAGGCCTTCCAGGAGCCGCTCTGATAAGAAACCATCAGGCCGTCCATGAGAGTGTCGACGCCTGGTTGCTCAGTCCCCATTGCGCTGGAAGGCTCCTGGTTTGCAGTGATGCAGATCGGTTTTACTATAAGCGGCGGAACTGCAAGACTACAAGGGAGAGAGATGAAAATCGACACCCTGGACCACTAGACTATAGAGATCGTGCGGATGTGGTGGATCAGTTCCGAGCGAAATAGAGGTGCGGCATTCTGTGCGGCGCTGCTCCTTTCGGGTTTTCTCCTGTGGGGGATTCCGGGCTGTCGAAAGACTCCGAAGGTGATGGCGACCCCTCCGGCGGCGGCCCCCGGGGTCCGGAATGAACCGCACATCCGGGTTCTGTTGCGGAGCGGTTTCATCGACTGTGAAGTCCTGGGTGAACAACGTTCGGATCACCTCTGGATCGGCGTGTCGGAGGGTGACGTCATCCTGACGGCCCCTCGGGGAGATCGCCGGGAGGTCATTGGTCGGGGCACCGGCTTTCGCCTGGTTCCGCAGCGGCAGTGGCTCTATCTCGATCAGATCGCTTATCGTGGGACGATCGACGTGTTCATCAACCCACTGGGAGAGGCCGTGATCGTGAACGACCTGTCACTCGAGGACTATCTGCGGAGCGTCGTGCCCGGAGAGCTCGGTCCCGTCAAGTATCCTGAACTCGAGGCGTTGAAGGCACAAAGCGTGGCAGCGCGAACCTTTGCTGTTGCCACGCTGGGTGCCAATGCCGACCGGGGCTTCGATGTCTTCAACGACGTGCGCTCCCAGGTCTATCGGGGGGTGATCAGCGAGCGAAAGCTCTCCAATCAGGCGGTCGACGAGACCCGTGGTCTCGTCGCGACCTACCAGGGTGCCCCGATCGTTTCCATGTACTGTTCGACGTGTGGGGGGGTGACGGAAGGATTCGATGCTGTCTTCAAGGGAAGTCCGATCGCCTATCTCAAGGGAGGTGCCCGCTGCCGGGACGAGGAAAGCCCGTACCATGAGTGGGATGAGTGGATCGATCTGCGTCAGCGCACCAGGGAGCTGAAACGCTATGCCGGCGTTGGTCGACTGACTGATCTGAAGACCTTGTCGGTCAGCGAGCACGGCCGCGTGGTGACGATGAGCTTCAAGGGTGAGCACGGAGACAAAGTGCTCCGGGGCAACGACATCCGCTTTGCTCTCGGTCTGCGCAGCAACTGGGTCCTCTCCATGAAGCTCGAAAAGGGCGGGGACGGGTACATCGAGAAACTGCACGTGCGGGGCCGCGGCTGGGGCCACGGGGTGGGACTGTGTCAGATCGGCGCGGTCGAGCTGGCGCAGCGGGGGCAATCCTTTTCCGAGATCCTCAAACACTACTACACGGGAATCCAGCTGACCTCCTGGTATGCCGGCGGCGACAAGTCCCCGCTTCCAGGGAACCAATCCCCGGAGCTCTCCGAGTAGTGGAGTTCTTGGGCCGGTGCCGGGGCCATTCCCCCCCTGGATGTGGTCCCATCCTCGCGGTCCCAAGGGTCCTGTGTTGTGGTACCTTCGACTTCGATCTATGTCATCCCGATTGCCTCTGCTGATCGTCCTGCTCGGCCCGACCGGTTCCGGTAAGACGACCCTTGCGCTTCGGGTGGCTCCCGAAATCGACGCCGAGATCGTCAACGGCGATTCCATGCAGATGGTGCGGCACCTGGAGATTGGCACGGCCAAACCGAACCCGGAAGAGCGCAGTCGGGTTCCTCATCACCTGTTCGATCTCATCGAACCGGATGAGTATTTCAGCGCCGGGGCCTACATGAAACAGGCCCGGGACATCTGTCGCGAGATTGCCTCGCGGGGGCGAATCCCTTTGGTGGTGGGCGGAACGGGACTGTATCTGAGAGTTCTGCTCGACGGCATCTTCTCAGGTCCGGGTCGATCGGATGCCGTCCGGCGGAGGCTCGACCGAATCGTCCGCCGCCGGGGTTCGGCCGTGCTGCATCGGATTCTCGACCGTCACGATCCGGCTGCGGCGGCGGTCATCCAGCCCGGGGACCGGGTGCGGGTGGTTCGGGCCCTGGAGGTCTTGCTCCTGACCGGACGGGAGATGAGTCGGCAGCAACCCGAACGGCGTCCTCTGGAAGGATTCGAGGTCCTCAAGGTCGGGCTCCATGTCCCGCGTGCGGAGCTCTATGGTAGAATCGACAGCCGCGTCAGCCGGATGTTTGCCGAGGGACTGGTGGAAGAAGTCGAGCACCTACTCGGGATGGGCTACTCTCCGTCAGCCAAGGCATTCGAGGCTCTCGGCTACCGATACGCGGTCGCAGTTCTCCAGGGGGAGCTTTCTGCGCAGCGCGCGATTGAACTGACGCAGCGGGACACGCGGCGGTATGCCAAGCGTCAGCTCACCTGGTTTCGGCGGGAAGAGAATGTGCGCTGGCTTCACGTGTCCGGCGACGATCCCTCCGCCTTGGATCAGCTCATGTCTCTCCTCGACGAAGTGAGGTCTTCCAATGGAGTTCGAACCGGTCATCGGTCTTGAGATACATGCCCAGCTTCTCACTCACAGCAAGATCTTCTGCAGTTGCAGCACCCGGTTCGGCGCTCCACCGAATTCAAACACCTGTCCGGTCTGTCTGGGCCTGCCCGGCGCGCTGCCCGTCCTGAATCGCGAGGCCGTGGCCATGGCCGTGCGCTCGGCTTTGGCGTTGGGCTGCCGGATCAATTCGAGATCGCTGTTCGCACGGAAGAACTACTTCTATCCGGACCTGCCGAAGGGTTACCAGATCTCTCAGTACGATCAGCCGCTCGCATCGGAAGGAAGCGTGGAGATCCCCATTCCGTCCGATGCTCCCGGCTCCTCCGAAAACAAGCGGGTCTTCCGGATCAATCGGATTCACCTCGAGGATGATGCAGGCAAGTCGGTCCATGATCAGGGAAGCACCACGCAGGTCAATCTCAATCGGACCGGCACGCCTTTGATAGAAATAGTCACCGAGGCGGACCTGCGCTCCTCGGCGGAGGCCTTTGAGTTCCTGGGCTACCTCCGCCAGGTGCTGCTCTACTTGAGCGTCTGTGACGGCAACATGGAGGAGGGTAGTCTTCGCTGCGATGCCAACGTCTCGATTCGCCCGGTCGGTGCCGAAGCCTTTGGAACGAAGACGGAGATCAAGAACCTGAACTCGTTTCGTTTCCTGAGGCGCGCCCTCGACTACGAGATCGAGCGTCAGAAAGCCGTTCTTCTCGAAGGGGGACGCATTGTCCAGGAGACGCGTCTCTGGGATGAGCAGGCGCAGTCGACCGCATCGATGCGCAGCAAGGAGGAGGCGCACGACTATCGCTATTTCCCCGAGCCCGACCTGCTGCCGCTCGTCGTCTCTGAGGAATGGGTGGCTGAGCTCGAGGCAAGTCTGCCGGAACTCCCCGATGTCCGAAGGGACCGATTCGTATCCGCTTATGGCTTCGACCGGGAGCTGGCCGGCCTGCTGACACAGACCCGGGACTTTGCCGATTACTTCGAGACGGCCGCGGGAGGCGTATCACCGGTGAAAGTGGCCAACTGGATGATCGGCGATCTGACCCGGGATCTCAAACGGGACGGACGGGACATCGTCGATTGCCCCGTCCCTCCGGCTCATCTGGCACAATTGATCGACCTCGTCGAAAGCGGTTCCATCAGCGGGAAGACGGCCAAAGATGTCTTCAGCCGGATGTATCAGAGCGGAGAAGAACCCGCGGAGATCGTCGAGCGCGAAGGGTTACGCCAGATCAGCAGCAAGGGGGAGTTGGACGCCGTCGTTGATCGGGTTCTGAGCGCCAATCCGGACAAGGTGGCGCAGTTTCGCGGCGGCAAAGAGGGCTTGATCGGGTTTTTTGTCGGCCAGATCATGCGGGAAACGAAGGGTCAGGCGAATCCCAAGCTGGTCAATGAGTTGCTCCAAAAGAAGCTGAGGGTCGAAGCATGACTCAGTTGCAGGCTGCCGGTTCGAAGAAGATCGTCATTATCGAGGAGACGACCGACAATCTCTACTCGATGCAGTTCATTCTGCAGAGTCTCGGCTATGATGCTGTCTCGCTGGGTGCCAGGGAAGATCTGCTCGACCATCTGATCGAGATCCATGCCGAGATCATTCTCGTCGACATGCTGTTGCCGGGCGATGTCAGCCTTCCCCTGATCCGACTCATTCGAAAGAGCGTCGGCAAGGCCGCCAGGATCCTGGCAATCAGCGCCGACGCGGTTCCTCACAGCGAAGAGGAGGTCCGGCAGGCAGGTGCGAACGCGGTGCTCATGAAGCCCTACAATGTTGCCGAGCTCCAAGCCCTGCTGGGTTAGCCGGCGAATCCCTCGAGTCGGGTGAAGCGAGCTGCTGGTCCCGATTCGCCGGCGGCCGGCCTGATTGGCGGTTGGATTCGCGCGGCACGAATTCGCCGGGTGTCTCATTCGTGACGCAGCGCGTCGATGGGATCGAGCCGGGCCGCCTTGACCGCGGGCCAGACGCCGAAAACCAGCCCGACCGACAGGGAAACCAGAAAAGCGACCGTCACGGCCCACATGGGGATCGAGGCCGGTATCGTCGGCATGAGCCAAATCAGCAGATAGCTCACACCCACGGCAAAGATGATGCCCAGGATGCCACCGCTGGTCGTCAATGTCATGGCTTCGAACAGGAACTGGAAGGTGATGTCCTTGCGCTTGGCTCCGATCGCTTTGCGCACGCCGATCTCGCGGGTTCGCTCGGTCACCGAGACGAGCATGATGTTCATGACGCCGATCCCGCCGACCAGGAGACCGACTCCGGAGATGGCGATCGCAATCAGCCCCACACTCGAAGTGATCGAATCGAATTGGTTGATCATGCGGTCTGCCGTGGTCAGGTCGAAGTTGTCTTTCTCGTCGTACCGCAGGCCCCGCTGGCGGCGCAGGATGGCCTCGATCTGATCGAGTCCCTTGGCAAGTTCTCCTTCGCGTGCGCGGGCGACGATGAACAGGAAGTCGCTCTTCGGATAGAGACTCCGAAAGGTGCGGTAGGGGATGTAGATGATGTTGTCTTCGTCGCTCGACCCGAAGACCGTCGCCTTTCGCTTCTGGAGTGTGCCGGCCACCGTAAATCGCTTGCCGTCAATCTGGATCACGCGACCCACGACGCGGTCATAGTTGGGGAAGAGAGCGTCGACGACGTTCACGCCCAGAATGGCGATCTTGTTGCGCCGCAGATTGTCGATGCGGCTCACGAAACGTCCTTCGTCCACCGCAATGTTGGTGACCGCGGCGTGGTTGGGCGAGACACCCTGAAGCTGTGCTTGCCGGTAGTTCTTGTCCCGATACTTGACCATCGGGCGGTTGTTGAAGGCAAAACCCTGGTAGCTGACGTCCTCGATGACCGTCGACTCGTTTCGGATCGCTTCGGCATCCTCCACGGTCAGGGGCTTGCGCTGCCATTCCTCCCGGTCGCGGCGGCCCATCTGAGGACCGGTCGTCAAATGGAATGCATAGATGTTGTGCGTCCCATACTGCTCGACGAGGCTGACGATGCTCTGGCGCATCCCGGTCAGGATCGAGGAGATCACGATGACCGTGAGAACGCCTATGATGACGCCGAGGACGGTCAGAAAGCTGCGCATCTTGTGGGTTCGCAGCGTGTCCAGACCCATACGGATGTTTTCGACGTACTGGTTGAGATTCATCGATCGTCCCTGAGTGCCTCGATCGGATTGAGTTTGGAGGCAGTGAATGCCGGGTAGATGCCGAAAACGATACCGATCCCGCCCGAGAATCCGATCGACAGGATGATATAGCCGATGCTGATGGTCATCGTGAGCGGAGTTGTGGCCTGAATGATCTTGGCGGAGATGCTTGCTATCCCGAGACCGATCAATCCTCCCGCCGCGGCAACCAGAAAGGCCTCGATGAGAAACTGGTTCAGGATGTCTCGACGGCGTGCACCCAGCGATTTCCGGAGACCGATCTCAAAGGTTCGTTCGGTGACCGACACGAGCATGATGTTCATGACGACGATGCCGCCGACGAGCAGTGAAATGGCGGTGATCGGGATGATCACGGCGGCGATGCTCTGTACGAACTCGTCGACGAAGGAATTGATCTCCTCCGTGGAGATGATCCCGAAAGTATCGTCCTCACTCGGTTTCAGTTTGTGTCGAATGCGCATGGCCGTCCGGACCTCCTGGACGGCTAGGTCGAAACGGCTGCGCGAGATGGCGTTCCCTCGAATGGTGATGCTGGAACGGCTTCCGTAGACCTTCTGGTAGGCGGAAATCGGGATGTAAAGCGTGTTGTCGAGGCTCTGGCCGAAGCTGGAACCGAGTTCTTCGAGGACGCCGACGACCTTGATCGGCTGGGCTCCCAGCTTGATCTCCCGTCCGACGGGGTCCATGCCCTGAAAGAACTTCTGATAGACTTCCCATCCGATGACGCCGACGAAACGCGAGTGTTCCACTTCTTCGTTCGTGAAGAAGCGGCCTTCGGTGACTTCCTGACTGCCGAGAAAGATCCAGTTGGCCGTGACTCCCTGGACGTTGGTGCCGTACAGTTCCTCCGAGCCACGGTAGAGCGTCCGGTTGGAGGATAGCTCGCCTGCGACCTCTCGGCAATCGGGACAATGCTCGCGAACGAACCGGACATCCGACAGATGGATGTCCTTATTTCGCCGGACCATCTCCTCCCAATCCTCCTGGCTGACTTCTCCGAGGCGGGCGAACTTTGCGACGATGAACGAATCACTCCCAAGCGTGCGGGAGACCGTGTCCATGACATAGGTCTGCAGCCCCTCGATGCTGGCGCCGACCAGCATGACCGAGGCGACGCCGATGATGATACCGAGGAGTGTGAGGAAGGTCCGAAGCTTGTGCGCGATGATCGAATGCACCGCGATCACGGTCGCTTCCCAGACAAAGCCAAGACGAATCTTCATGGTTCAGGCGGAGACGCTGCGATCCGCATTTCCTTTCCCGTTGTTCGTGTTCACGCCAACACTAGGTAAAACGAATGAAACCATCGGAATATTTCATTCTATCTTGGATCCCGGTGAGCGGGCGTCGGGACGGCAGCCTGTCAGGGACGGCCTTCGAGGACCTCTTCGACGGGTTGGTCGACCGGAATGCAGGAACAGAAAAGATGGCGATCCCCGAAGGTGTCGTCGATCCGTGCGCAGGACGTCCAGAACTTGTAGTCTCGCAGCGACGGAACGGGGTATGCGGCCTTTTCCCGGCTGTAGGAATGGGGCCAGGCGTCTGCCGTGACCAGATCGGCCGAATGGGGGGCGTTCTTGAGAACGTTGTCCGTCGGGTCGGCCGCACCAGACTCGATCTCTTCGATCTCTGCGCGGATCGAGATCATCGCCTCGCAGAAGCGATCGAGCTCTTCGCGCGGCTCGCTCTCGGTCGGCTCGACCATCATGGTCTCGACCACGGGCCAGGAAACGGTTGGGGCGTGAAAGCCGTAGTCCATGAGCCGCTTCGCCAGATCGGCGACCGTGATGCCGACCGTGCGTTTGAAGGCACGGCAGTCGAGAATGCACTCATGGGCCACCAGACCGTGCTTGCCCTTGTAGAGAACCGGGAATTCCCGGGTGAGGCGGCGGGCCACGTAGTTGGCATTGAGAATCGCTATCTGTGTCGCCCGCTTCAAGCCTTCTGCGCCCATGAGCCGGATGTAAGCCCACGAGATGACCAGAATTCCTGCCGATCCGTAGGGGGCCGCGCTGACGGCACCCTCTTTGCGATCCAGCAGGAAGTGACCGGGCAGAAACGGGACCAGGTGCTCCCGAACCGCGATAGGACCTACGCCCGGGCCGCCACCTCCGTGCGGAATGCAGAAGGTCTTGTGCAGGTTGAGATGGCAGACGTCCACCCCAAAGTCTCCCGGGCGACAGATGCCCACGAGCGCATTCATGTTGGCCCCATCCATGTAGACCTGGCCCCCGGCCTCGTGGATGATTTCGCAGATGTCGCGGATTCCCTCCTCGAAGACGCCGTGAGTCGAAGGGTAGGTGACCATCAGGGCGGCCAGGGCACTTCGGTGGAGTTCGGCCAGCTCGCGCAGATGATCCACGTCGATATCGCCATTTTCAAGACAACGGACCGTGACTACCTTCAGGCCGGCCATGACGGCGCTGGCCGGGTTCGTGCCGTGCGCGGACTGGGGAATGAGACAGATCCGACGGTGTCTCTCACCACGAGCCTCATGGTACCCGCGGATGGTCAACAGTCCGGCGTACTCTCCCTGAGCACCCGAGTTCGGCTGAACCGACACGGCTGCCATACCGGTGATCTCAGCCAGCATCTGCTCCAGATCATCGATCAATTCCACGTAGCCGGCCGACTGATCTGCCGGGACGAAGGGATGGATGGCGCTCCACTCGGGCCAGGTGACCGGCAGCATCTCGACGGTTGCGTTCAGCTTCATCGTGCAGGAACCGAGGGGAATCATCGAGGCGGTCAGGGACAGGTCGCGCGACTGCAGCCGGTGGATGTAGCGTAGCAAATCCGTCTCGGAGCGCGAGCGGTTGAAGACCGGGTGCCGAAGGAACTCAGAAGTTCGACGGGCCGCTTCCGGAAAGCGGACGACGGGACCGGCGGACGGCTCCGCTTCTTCGCCGGTCAGGGTCCAGACCAGATCGGCGACGTCGCTCTCACGGGTGGTCTCGTCGAGCGCGATGCCGATCGAGCCGTCGTCGAAGAATCGAAGGTTGATTCCCTTTTCGAGACAGCGATGGCGGACTTCATCCGGTTCGGTACCGGTGACGCGTAGGGTGTCGAAAAATTCGGAGTGCTGCAAGGCGAGGCCCTGGGCCTCGAGTGTGTCGGCGAGCAGTGCCGTCAGCTCATGGACGCGCCGAGCGATCCGGCGAAGCCCGTCCGGGCCGTGCCAGACGGCATACATCGAGGCCATGATGGCGAGTAGAACCTGGGCCGTGCAGATGTTGCTCGTGGCCTTCTCACGGCGGATATGCTGCTCCCGCGTCTGCAGGGCCAGGCGCAGCGCAGGCCGCCCGCGTACGTCCTTCGAGACACCGACGATCCGTCCAGGCAGCAGCCTCTTGTACTGTTCGAGCGTGGCGAAGAAGGCGGCATGGGGACCGCCGAAACCGAGCGAGACGCCGAAGCGCTGGCTGTTCCCGACGACGACGTCTGCGCCCCATCGGCCGGGTGCTTCGAGCAGTGCGAGCGCGAGAAGGTCGGTCGCGACGACGAGCAGGGCTCCTGCCTCGTGGACCCGCTGTGCAAGATCCTCGAAGATCCGGATGCGACCATCGGTCGCCGGGTACTGGAGGAGGACCCCGAAATAGCCGGAATCGGGCATGAAGTCGTCCAGATCGCCCACGACGATCTCTGCTTCGAGACCCGTGGCTCGGGTGCGCACGACGTCGATCGTCTGCGGATGGCAGTCGTCGGCGATAAAGAAGCGATTGCGGTCCTGATCGCCACGGGCGGAGTAGGCCAGGGTCATGGCCTCGGCGGCAGCCGTGCCTTCGTCGAGCAGCGAGGCGTTCGCGAGTTCCATGCCGGTCAGGTCGGCTACCATGGTCTGAAAATTCAACAGGGCCTGGAGACGACCCTGGGAGATCTCCGCCTGGTAGGGTGTGTACTGGGTGTACCAGCCGGGGTTTTCAAGGATGTTCCGCTGAATGACCGGCGGCGTTATGCAGTCTGAATAGCCCTGTCCGATGAAGGATCGGCAGGCCTGGTTGCGCCAGGCAAGGCGACGCAGCTCCTCCAGGACCTCCGACTCGCTGAGCGGCGCGGGAAGATTCAGGGGGGCTCGAAGGCGAATGGACGACGGCACCGCCTGGTCGATGAGCTCATCCAGTGAGGACAACCCGAGCAGCGCGAGCATGTCGCGAATCTCGCCCTCACGCGGGCCCACGTGTCTGTCAATGAAACTACCCGAGGTCTGTGCTTGGCTCGTCACGGAGGGAATATAGTGTAGGCACCGTCCGATTTCAACAGTTCGCCGAGCCGTCGCTCACCTCTGCTGCGCCCGTATGACCTATAATCCGACGGATGGTGAAACGCAGCCGGGCGATCTGGTCTGCGATCATGCAGCGGGGATGACGGAGACTTGAGGGACAGGCTCTATCTGCTGGGATTTCTGGTGATGGCCGGCCTTCTGCTGTTCGTGGGCAGGGGGCAGCTGCCGTCATCGACGATCTGGACCTGGGCGCTCACATTTGGAGCGACGGCGGCGGTCGGGGTTCTGCTGGTTTCACTTTATCGAGTTCAGCAGGAATTGAAACAGAGCCGCTTCGAGCTGGCCCGCAAGGATGTGGAGCTCGAGATCGCACGGGAGGTGCAGGCCGCGCTGTTTCCCAGGACTTTGCCTGCGAACCGGGGACTCAGCTTCTCCGCCATCTGCATTCCTGCTCAGGGTATCAGTGGCGATTACTACGACATTCTCGAGTGCCCGGACGGGCGGGTCGCTCTGGCGATTGCGGACATCAGCGGGAAAGGAGTCTCCGCGGCCATTCTTATGTCGAATATCCAGGCCCGCTTTCGGGCAGTCATCGAGACCAACGATTCGCTCAGCGAGGTCTGTCGTCTGCTCAGCGACCACCTCCACGACTTTAGCGAGCCGGAACGGTTTGCCACTTTCTTCGTGGCACAGTGGCGCCCGGGCAGTAGCCGGCTCGAGTACGTCAATGCGGGCCACCAGCCTCCGGTGGTGGCGAAACGGCAGGTGAGTTTACACCTCGGCGGCCCACCTCTCGGACTCTTCCCGGACCAGACGTATCAATGCGGAACGGTGGACCTCGAACGGGGCGATCTGTTCGTTCTCTATTCGGACGGCATTACGGAAGCCGCGAACGCCCGGGATGAGGAATTCGGTGAAGAGCGGCTGCGAAGCATCATCGAAGAGAATGCCGAACAGCCGGTTCGGGAGCTCCAACGGCTGGTTTTGGACAAGGTGAGTACCTGGACACGGCAGGAGCCACAGGACGACATGACGCTGGTGATCGTTCGCGTGGAGGATGAGGAGCGACTCTCGGGGAGGACGGAGTGAAGAAGAGCGGCTTAGGCAGGAGTCGGTTCGGGGGAGAATGCACGGGTCCGCGGACGGGTGTAGCCTGCAGGCTTGTGGAGGGAATCCGATGAGGGTGTCGGGTCGGGGCTTCCGGGATCATGTGAAGTTGCTGACGCCACTGTTCGGCGTCATCGGAGCGGTGTGGGCGTTGAGGTTCATTCTGGGAGCCGTCGGCGCTCCTCTCTGGACGATCGAGATCTTCAGCGTCGGGGTGTTCGTTCCGATCTGTGTCATCCTGGCGGCTCTCCTGATTCACCTCAAACGCTTCGGCGGGTATGCCAGCGTCGTTCTCTCATCATTTCTGCTGGTTCTCTGGGGGCAGGTCCTGATCGTCGGCGCGATTCTGCTGACCGTTCTCTTCAGTGTGGAGAACATCTACACGGCCCCCGAGTTTTCAATTCCGGGTGATGCCGGCCACATGCGTCACATACTTGGACACCTGACTCTGGGAGTGGGCCTCGAGACGCTGATCGGCTCACTGATGGGTTGCCTGATCTTCTTCATGCTCCGCCGGGCGAAACCAGGCGGGAGAAGATAGGGGAGATCTGTGATTTTGGATTTTGGGAATGCCGTGCGCTCCTGAGGTTGCCCCCCCTCCGTCCTCCCGCATAGAATTCCCTACGACATGATTCGAAGACTGCTCACCCTTTTGCCGCCGTTCCTGTTCTGTGTGACCGCCTTCTCCCAGCCCCGCGACTGGGAGAATCCCGCCGTCTTCGAACGGGGCCAGGTCGAGCCCCACACGACCCTGATGTCCTTTCCGAGCATCGAAGACGCCCTGAACCTGAAGCGGACGCAGTCGGCGCACTGTCACTTGCTGAACGGGGAATGGAGGTTCCACTGGGCCCCTGTTCCGGAAGAGTCGCCCGCCAGTTTCTATCGAACCGGTTTCGATGACAGCCGTTGGGCCATGAT
Source organism: uncultured Acidobacteriota bacterium (assembly GCA_963823995.1). Lineage (GTDB taxonomy): Bacteria > Acidobacteriota > UBA6911 > RPQK01 > JAPXNP01 > JARRKC01. The sequence goes on along the minus strand of CAWGNQ010000002.1, from coordinate 7,135 downwards.
TCAGGTTCCTGGGGACTGGCAGATGCAGGGCTTCGGCTATCCGAAGTTCCGGAATGTCTCGCAGCCTTTCAAGCCGGATCCGCCGCGGGTCCCTTCGGAGTTCAATCCGGTCGGGAGCTACCGCCGTCTTTTTCAAATTCCTGCGGCCTGGTCGGAGAGCCGGATCTTCCTTCACTTCGAAGGAGTCAAATCCGCCTCTTATGTCTGGGTGAATGGAAGGAAGGTCGGCTACAACCAGGGCGGCATGGAACCTGCCGAGTACGACGTCACTTCCTTCCTGAAGACGGGGGAAAATTTGATCGCCGTTCAGGTCTACCGTTTTTCGGACGGGACCTATCTGGAGGACCAGGACATGTGGCGACTGTCCGGGATCTTCCGCGATGTCTATCTGGTGGCACGCCCCCCGGCTTACATCGGTGACTACTACGTCACGACCGATCTTGACGACGCGTACCGCAACAGTGAGCTCGCGATCGACGTTCTGGTGCGAAACGACTCGGCGACCGACCGCCGGCTGGCTGTTCGGGCTCGACTCTGGGACGGAACGCGCGAGCTGGCTGTGATCCGGTCGGAGTCACCCTTGAGCGTTGCGGCCGGCCGACAGGACTCGTTGCGCCTGGCGCAAAGGATCGAAGATCCGAAAAAGTGGTCGGCAGAGAAGCCAAATCTCTACGGTCTGACCCTGGAACTCCTCGACGAGAGTGGACAAATTCTGGAGGTGCTGGGAAGCCGCATTGGTTTTCGCGAAGTAGAAATCCGGGACCAGGCGATCATGGTCAACGGCGTGCCCCTCAAACTCAACGGCGTCAACAGCCACATGCAGCACCCAAAGACCGGACGAACGGTAGACCTCGAGACTTTGCGGCGGGACCTGGTGCTCATGAAGCGTTTCAACATCAACCTGGTCCGCACGTCCCATTACCCGCCACCGCCCGAATACCTGGAGCTGGCCGATGAGCTGGGCATGTACATCGTCGATGAGACGGGGGATGAGGCCCACGCAACGACGTATCTGTCCGAGGATCCGGCCTGGCGGGATGCCTATGTGGACCGGGGGCGGAAGATGGTGCTTCGCGACCGCAATCATCCCAGCATCATCTTCTGGAGCGCAGGCAACGAAAGCGGCTCCGGCGACGACATCTGCGCCATCATCGCGGAAGGGAAGCGCCTCGACCCGAGCCGGCCGGGGTGGATGTACGGAGGCAACAACGACTACACGGGTGGCGATCCGAAGGCCTTCAAACCGACCCGTTGCGAAGATATCGTCGGGCCGCGTTATCCTACGCCTTCGGTCTTGGAGAAGGTCGTGGCCCAGGTGAGTGCGGACGTGGATTCACGTCCTTCCTTTATGGACGAGTACATTGCGGTCACAGGAAACGGTTTGGGCGGGTTGGATGAATACTGGGATCTGATCTGGCGGTATCCTCGACTGAGCGGCGGCGCCATCTGGGACTGGATCAGCCCCGGGATCACCGAACCGGTCCGGCTCAGTCCCGATGCATCTCCCCAGCACAACGATGCGGCGCTCCTCGGTCGCTCGCGACTGGTCGTCGGCCGATTCGGCAGCGCCGTCAGTCTGAGTGGCCAGGATGATTTCGTCGAGGTCTATCGCGACCCGGCGCTCGACGTCACGTCGGCACCGCTGACCGTCGACTTCTGGATCTTTCCCCGACCCTGGAACGGTCATGGCTGGTTCGTGAACAAGGGGAGCGGATCGTGGGGGCTCATCCAGAGTGATGCCGACCATCTCGAGTTCTACGTCCGGAGCGACGGAGAGAGGTTCGCGGCTCCGGCATCCGTTCCGAACGACTGGGTCGAGCGCTGGCATCACCTCGCAGGCGTCTATGACGGGACCGAGCTGCGTCTGTTCGTGGACGGGACGGTCGCGTCCAGGATTCCGTTCGACGGGCCGATCGACCCGTCGGCCTTTCCGGTCAATGTCGGCCGACAGGCGGACCTCATCGGCCAGGAACATGCCGGATACCTGGTCGATGCCGTGCTCGATCAGGTTCGAATATTCCCTGAGGTTCTGACTGAGGACGAGCTTTCGAAGTCCTCTCCGGATCTGAAGAAACGAGCATTGCTCTGGCTCGATTTCGACGCTTCCGAGGAGGCCGGCGAGTTCTATTCGCTCGGGATCGGCGCCCGAAGTTACGGGCTGGTCTGGCCCGACCGGAAGCCACAACCGGAGTTGTGGCAGCTGAAGAAGAGTCCCCAGCCGGTCAGGATCGAGGCGGTCGACCTCGGACGAGGTCGAATCCGGATCACCAATCGTTTCAACTTCACGGATCTTGCCGAGCTCGACGCGACCTGGCAGGTCGAGGCAGAAGGAAAGGTCCTCCGGACGGATTCTCTCGATCTCCGGATACCTCCCGGAGAGTCGCAGGAAGTGACCCTGCCGCTCATGCCGGCGAGCCGGGAGCAGGGCGGCGCCCAGGACGTCTGGCTCGAGGTCACCTTCCGGCTCCGTGAGGACCGGAACTGGGCGAAGGCCGGACATGAGGTTGCCTGGGAGCAGTTTCTCCTGTCGGCACAGCAGCGCCCATCGAGTTCGGTTTCGACCTCCCCGGTTGGAAACCTGAGCTCGGAGGAGAACGACGAGACGATTCGGGTGGCAGGGGATGGATTCGTCTACGTTCTGGATCGAACATCGGGGACCCTCTCGTCGCTCTCCGTCGAAGGCGTCGAGCTGCTGCGGCAGGGGCCGCGCCTGAGTGTCTTTCGGGCGCCTGTAGCCAATGAGTTCGAGCGTTCCTGGGGCTCCCCGAATATGGGACAGGAGTGGTTCGAGTTCGGTCTCGACGATCTGCAAACTGCGGTTCGAACAGTCGCGCTCGAGGAGGCCGGCGAGCGGGAAGCCGCGGTGCGTATCGAGACGGAGAGCACGACAAGACATCCGGGGACGAAATTCCTCGCAACCTGGAACTACCGTTTTCTGGCGGATGGGACGATCGAAGTCGGTCTGCGGGTGGAACCGAAGGGGCCGATGCCGCACTGGTTGGGCAAGCTCGGCATGGAACTCGAGGTCGAGCCGTCACTGAATGAGCTGAAGTGGTACGGGCGGGGGCCTTTCGAGACGTATCCCGACCGCAAGACGGGTGCGAGAGTCGGCGTCTATTCAGCGAAGGTGACCGACCTGTTCGAGCCCTACCTGATCCCGCAGGATTACGGCAACCGGACCGACGTTCGTTGGGCCGTTCTTGGTTCGGCGGATGGGCGAGGCCTCCGCATCTCGGGGGACGACCTCCTGAACGTCAGTGCGCGTCCGTACGATACCGAGAACCTCTACCGATCGGAGTATCCCTGGCAGCTGGAGAAGGGGAAGGGAGTTACCCTGGATATCGATCACCGGGTGACCGGCGTCGGTTGTACCGCCATCAAGACCCTGCCGGCCTACCAGGTGCTGCCGAGGGTCTACGAGTTCAAGGTCCACCTCCGTCCCGAGTAGGACAAGCATCCTTGCTTGTCCAGGTGCCGAGGCTGTGGCCATCAGGAAACCTGAACTGGGCATCGAAGCCGTGGCACTTGCGTGGGCAAAGCCTTTCTCACCTCTTTGTTTAGCAACGGCAACCTTGTAACTGGATACTACTTGCGTCGTTGATATCATGATTATGATCTAATGTCCACGTGCGCAAGTGCCTGTCGGTGAACAACGTGCCTGGAAGAGTCTTGCTTTTCGTCTTCGCGATCTTCCTCGCCGCGTCTTCGGCCTATGGCGGCCAGGTCGAGTGGGTTCACAGCCTCGACGAGGCCGTCGAGCTGGCGTCGAACCAGGGAAAATTCATCGTCGTCGACGTCTGTGTCGACTGGGCTCCTGCCTGTAGAGGACTTGCCGAGCATGTCTTTACGGATCCGCAGTTCATCGAATTCTCGAAGGGCCATATCTTCGTGCAGATTCAGGCGGACCGGAGCAGGAGGGACGAGTGGCTGGCAGACGGATTTGACGTCAGGGTCTATCCCACCATGCTGGTTCTCGATTCCCAGGGCAAGGAAATCGACCGCCTGAGAGGTTCTCCGGGTGCTGAAGCATTGATGAAGTACCTCCAGATGATCTTCGACACCCCCCTTTCAGTCGAGCAGCTGAATGAACGGGCGGATGCCCACCCGAATGATCTGACGCTTCAGGCGGCTGCCGGGCGTCGTGCCGCGGGCCGGGGCGATCCCAAGGAGGCCCGGCATTTTCTGACCCGGGCCCTCGAACTGGCCGACCCGCAAAACGTCGACGTGACCCGGCCGCTGCTTACCGATCTGGTTCAGGCCAGTTTCGCAAATCACGATTTCAAGGAGACGCTCCATGCACTCGATCGGCTGTATGCAGTCGACGATGCCTCTCGACAGGACACGTTGCTTCGGCTGATGCGCGCTCGATCACTTGTCGAGTTGGATCGCGATCAGGAAGCCTACGATCTGGTCTTGCCGCTTTTGGACTCTCCCGACGAGTGGATGCGCAAAGAGGCGCGGGATGTCTTCGACGATCTCCCGAAAGAGTTGCGCCGGGGCGTGGAGGAGCGGGAGAAGCTGGAGAAGGCGGTCGCCGAGGATCTGGAAAAGCAGAAGTTTGAGGAAGCGAGGGATGGCGCCCGCCGACTCCTTTCGATGAGGCCCAACGACGGCCGGATTCACGTCCAGCTGGCGGAGGCCCTGTTCGGGCTTCAGGAGCAGGCGCCGCCGGGCGCCGAAACCGGATCGATCCTGGAGCGTGCGTACGACGAGCTGAGACTCGGCCGCCGGCTTTCCCTGGATGACGAAGACACCTATGAGACCGCTTTGCGGCTGACCGAGGCGTTCCACGGGGTTCGATCGGAACCGTCCGATCGGAAGGCCCGAAAGGAATTCGAGAAGGCGGAGAAGGACTTCGCACGTCAGCACTACGGGAAAGCCGAGGAGCGCTACCGCAAGGTCTTGGAAGCGGAGCCGGAATTCGGCAAGGCGTTACGGCGTCTGGGAGACTGCCTGCTTTCTCGCGGTGAGGTTCAGGCTGCACTGCGGCAGTTCTTGAAGGCGACCAAAGCCAATCCCAACGATGCGGCTGCCTTTCGTCTTGCCGCAGATGCCTTCGGCAGGCTGGACCGAACGAGCCTGACCTGGAGCGCGTACCGGGAATCGCTGTTGGCGGATCCCAACTATCCACTGACCTGGCTCGACCTTGAAAACTGGGGCGAGACGAGCGGACAGGGATTCGAGCGACACGCTTCGATCGTCCCGCCGCGGCTTCTGATTCCCGGTTCACGGGACGAGGCGGAAGCCGTTCTGGCCTCTCTTCCGGAGAAAACCAGGCCGGCCTGGAAGGAGTACTTGAACTGTCAGCTCGAGTGGAGAGAGCGCAAGCGGACGGAAGGTTCCCGTTCCCTGGCCGACCCCGAAGAGCAGAGGATCTGCCTGCAAAAGGCAGTCACGATCTGGGACGGACTCAAATCGGAGGACAGTTCGCGCGAGGATGGCAACCTCGATTTCCTGAGACAGGTCTCGATCGACGGTCAGTTGGACTCGTTCGTCTACCTGGAGCTGTTCACCGAGGAATATCGGCCGTCCTTCGAGGCGTGGAAGTCCGGAAATCACGAACGGGCTCTCCGCTATCTGCAGGACTATGTCTTTGGTCAGGCCCAGGCTGTGGCACGGGAGGGCTATAATTCGTCAGCTCTCAGAGCTTTCGATGCCGGCGATGCCATCCATGACTCGGACCCTGAAAAGGCACTCGAGTTCTACCGACAGGCTCTTCGCCAGGAGCCTTATATGCTCCCGGCACTCGAGAATGCCTGTGACATCTACGTCAGCCAGGGTCGTTTCGATGATGCCCTCGGCTACCTTCGCCGCTGGCGGCAGCTGAAGCCGGAATCGAGCCGGGCGCTGCACATGCTCGCCTTCGTCTTTATCCAGCACGAAGAATACTCGGACGCCCTGCCGCTCCTGCAGAGGGCGTCGGAACTCGAAAAAGACCCGGACGAACGGGCCAAGATCGAGGAGAACATCCGCTTCTGCGAGTCCAGACTCGAACCAACGTCCCAACGTATTCCCGAATAGGACCCGGAAGGCGTATCTGCACCTTGGCGAGGGCTTCTTTCTCAACGGCCGGCTGTGCTGCCGAGTCGCCGAAGCCGTGCTCCCTGTGAGTCGCTCGACAAACGAAAACTCGGGGCACGGGAACAACCAAGGATGGCTGCCCTACTCGAGAATCTTGATTTTCAAATTTCGAAACCACACCGGCTGTCCCTCGGATCCGTGGATGCCCTGCAGACCGATGGGGCCCTTGCGAGAGTAGTCCTTGAGGGCGACGGCAAATTTGTTGGGCGTCCCGTCGGGATTCTTGTGCGCTTCGGTCCAGTCGTCGAGATCGAGATTGAGGACCTGCTCGCCGTTGAAGACGAGGTAGAGCCGGCTCCCCCGGCAGGTAATGGTGTAGTGGTTCCATTCTCCGGCCGGCTTGGCGACGTCGCGACTCGGGGCTTTGGCATCGTAAAGTGCCCCGACCATGCCGTAGCGGGTGCCGTCGGTCGTCTCATGGATCTGAATCTCCAGGGCGGAAAGGATGTTGTCGACATTACCCGCCCGCAGGAACACCCCGCTGTTGGCCCCCTTGGCCACCTTGAATTCGAGATCGAGGACGAAGTCGCCGTAGGAATCCTTCGTCCAGATCGTTCCGTGCCCCTTCGCGTGCAGAACGCCGTCTTCCATGACCCATTCGCCCGGTGCGAATTCGGCGTTGGAAAGATCGGGTGCAAACAGGTCCTGCCAGCCCGACGTATCGGGATGACGGTCGACGGGGAGCTCCTGTCCCCAGACCGCGGACCCGACCGCCAGGAAGAAACAGATTGCCCTCCCGATCCCTAAAGCCCTTGCTCTCGCCATCGACTTGCCTCCAGTGTGGTTTCCTGTCCCGTCCACCCTATTATGCGACACGCGGGTCAGACCACAAGCCCGGCCGGAGGCGGTCAGAGTAATCCGAGTTGCCGGGCTGCCGGCTTTCGACAGGCCCCTATGTCCCCTACGTCTCAGGACGTCCCATATCAAAGCCGATTGCAGGCACCGCCTGCATCTTTTAGAATGAGCGCACCTCAGGGTGGGTCGTTAGCTCAGTTGGCAGAGCATCTGACTTTTAATCAGAGGGCCGCTGGTTCGAATCCAGCACGACCCACCA
>CAWGNQ010000001.1:0-148734 GCA_963823995.1 uncultured Acidobacteriota bacterium | reverse complement strand
GGCAATCAGTCTCGGGGACTGCGCACGTCCGCCAGACGATCCTCCACTGCCACATCCACTTGAGCCCACGGCGGGTCTCAGATATCGAGAATCCACGGGGCGACGGACGTTCGGCACGTGATCCCAGTGAAAAGGGTTTAACTGAGCCTTCTAGTCTTCGCGGGGAGCAAGGGAGCCCGCGCAGGGCCGCCGGATGGTCTCAGCGGCGTCGTTGGTGATGAGCCGGGGAGAGGAGACAGTGCCCAAAACGGCACGGGCACTTCACGGGGCAGCCAGCGGCCTTGCGGCGGGATCCCGCTGGAAACACGACCAGCTCCAATCTCGGTTCGTCGGCGTCAACTCGTTCTCCATAATCCGCACAAGCTCATGCCTCGCCCTTGGGGGGGACCGGCGACGAGCCAGGCAAGCCTTTCTTCGTGCGCCTAGATCCATTCGAAGATTACATCGTCCGGATTGGGTCGATTGCCTCCGAGAGCCCGGTAAAATTGCATCGCGGGAGCGTTGGACTCATTCGTGATGACAAAGGCGCTTTCACATCCGGCTTCTCTGCCGAGGCGGCGAAACTCGTTAACCAATTGTCGACCGATGCCCTTCCGACGGTGTGCGGCCACTACGTCAATCGAGTAAAGGAAGAGCTGCGGCTTCCGTGAATCCCACCGTCTCAGGATGTAGCCGAGGATTTGGCCGACGGGATGGCCAGCGATTTCGGCTGTCAAGAGGATGCAGTTCGGGTCGGAAAGATAAGCCGCCAGGTCTTCAGTCGCAGTCTTCATGTCCCAAAACAGGGCACAATGCGCAAAGGCGCGGTCGGCGTCCCTGGGCGTAAGTCTGGAGATGATCAGGTCCATCGCTTCACCGGAGATGATCGGATTCAGCCGGGTCGTGGAGACGAGCCCGGTTCCGCAGTCTGAGATCCTTTGTCTAGTCTGGGTCTCATTCTACTGGGATTCATCCCGTACGGCGCGGGAGTACACTTCAAGCGCCGCCTTCTCGGAAAGGGGCCGGAGGACGCTGTGGGCCGCGAAGTCCTCGGTTTGAAGATGCTTCGTGCGCCGAATTCGCTCCGCGGCTTCGGCCAGGTCGTACTCTGTGCGTCGAAGTCGAATCTCCGGGCCGCCCAGAAGCCAGGCGAAATGTAAGAGCACGATCTCGAAGGTGTGAAAGCCATGGACGACGCCAAGGGGCACCAGGATGGCCCAGTTGGCAACCGGGGCGCCGGTGCCCCTGGGGAGCCAGATCGACGCGAGACCCATGAACTCCTCTCCGGGATCATGCAACAACCTGTGGATGATCCAGGAAATCCGAAGGCCCAGGACGGCGGCAAACAGAACGCCGGTCAGCGCCTTCACGTGGCTCCGTTTGCTTGCCAGGCGTCGAAAAGTCTCCGTGGCCGGACGCGCCACGGCCTGCCACCAAGCTCTCACCAGGTTCAGGAGCATCCAGCACGTCCCTGTGAACCCGCGATCCTATTCGCATGAGACTCCTCTGATGAGGGGGCTGTCAAGCAGAGTTGCCACCCCGTTGCCTCGAAACGCGACAGGTGTCTGAGCCGAATCCTTCTCCCCCTCCGCATGTACGATCGACAGGGCGCTGAGGGAACGATCACAAGGCGGTCGATCCCAAGCAGCCGCTCACGAGCTTGGACCGTGTCAGGTCGGCATTGGAAGTTCGGCATTGCGCGTTCGCGCGGCCGTCTTCGCCGAACCCGGTCCTCCGGTGGACAGCTCTCCCTGGATTCCCATACCAGGGAGCTCGTTTGCCTAACCCAAACTGTTCGATGCTGGAGGTGTGTCATGAGAAAGTCTGTATGTGTTTTCTTGGTGGTGAATGCTTTGACAGTCTTCGGGCTCTATGCCCAGAAGGCCAAGACGCCGAGTGAACAGCCGGTCAATGTCTGTGCCACGGTGTACAACCCGACCCTGGCCTTCGTGGTGCCGGTTGATTCGCGCCTGGTGATAGAGGATGCTACGGTGTCGGCTTCGCTCGACTCGGACGAAATCGTGGTCGGCTTGATTGAGACCACGGTTGGCACGGTGGCTGCCGAGCACTTTGTCGGCTCGATCGACGGGGCTGATTTCCGCTTCATGCGGGACGGCCGGACCATGAAGGTCTACGGCGATCCAGGCACGGATGTGGTCTTCAAGGTAGCCCGCAGGAACGCCCCGGAAAACATGGAGATCTGCTTCACCGGTCATCTGGAGCCGGCGGACGGCCAGTGATTCCAGCAAACCACATCGCCTTTTGGAGAGTCGGCAAGACCAAGCCAGACGGTTCGCCGGCTCTCCTCTTCAATCCGCTCGGCGATAATCACGAAATCTGATGTTGTCGGGCGGTATACTGTGTCTCCCCTGGCCGAACGAAACCCCTGAGCCGGACTTCATCTCTGGCCGGGCGCGTCCACAAGCCTCCAGATCACCCCTTAACATTTGAATTAAGCTTCTGCTTTGAATTATCATATTGATCAGATTCTCTTCCCATGATTGGACAATCGGTCGCTCATTACTAGATCACCGACAAGCTCGGTGCCGGAGGGATGGGCGAAGTCTATCGGGCCACCGATGCCCGGTTGAACCGCCAGGTAGCGCTGAAAGTGCTACCGAGATCTTTGCGCAGGACGCGCAGCGCATGGGGCGCTTCGAGCGGGAAGCCCAGGTGCTCGCTTCGCTCAACCACCCCATCATCGCGTCGCTGAGCCGATGTCCGTCTAGAAGGAGAGCGCTTCGGTTTCGTGACGACTTACAGAGAATCAAATTGTCGGTGTCCACTTGAGCCTGGTGCCAAGACACCACCGAGGAGGAAGGCATGAAACACGTAGGCGCTTTGCTGCTTCTGATGATTGTCCCCCGGATAGCCTTCGCGGGCCCCACCGAGGATGAAGCTGCTGTGTGGCAATTGGAGGAAGACTACTGGAAGTATGTCAAGGAACAGGATCTGGACGCCTACCGTGCGCTCTGGGACGAGCGCTTTGTTGGCTGGCCCAGCTTCAGCCCACACCCTTTGAGCAAGGACAATATTGCGGACTGGATACCGCCACTGCACCGGGATCCGACGAGAGTTTTCGACTATGAGCTGAAGCGAGAAGCGGTACGCTCGTTTGGCGACGTCGTCGTGACGCATTATCTGGAGAGAGATATCTATCGGAATCGGAAGACGGGTGGAGTTATCGAAAGAAACAGCTGGCTACGCCTCACCCACACGTGGCAACGGCGGGGAAAGAGCTGGCAGATCGTGACGGGGATGTCGGCTTCGTACGATCACTGATCTCGCCCCCCAGCAGTACCGTCAGGTTAACTGGGCGTGATTAGGAACGGCGGGATGAGGAACGCTCCCGGCTACACTCGCCCCTGCTTCACAGCACCGATCATCGGTCCTGCCGTCGGAGTCCTGCCGCCGATCAGCCTCAGGGCCGAGTGAAGAACTCGCCCACAGTCACGCCACTGCAGCTGTGGCTTGGGCCTGATCCGGTTCCTTCCAGGGTGCGCCCAGGGTGCGGAAGTGCGGGTCAAAGTCCAGCTGAGTCTACTTCAGTCCAAGCTGAAACCAGCTAAGTGATTTATTGTCAACACTTGTCTAGTTACTTTTAATCAGAGGGCCGCTGGTTCGAATCCAGCACGACCCACCAATAGAATCAATAACTTGCAGGAAGGAAAGAGCGCGAAGTGTGCCTATTTTCGGTCTCGGGGTAACGCTTGGGGTGACAAATCGCATTTGCTGGAATGGAAAAAGGCCGCCCCGAAGAGCGGCCCTTCGAGTTGCGTTGGGATGCGGGTTCAGCTTGTCGACGTTGTATCGCCGTCCGCGTCCTCCGCTGCAGATTAGCTAATCATCACAGAGGCCCAGAGCAATCTGACGGGCGTGAGCGGCTACTCCCTTTCGGAAAAGTTGAAGATGCAAGGGAAAGAAGGGGAGGACCTCGCTCGGCTTGTCCTATCTCTGCACTGCTAGGAGGACCTCGAATAGTCCACCCAAGCCCAGCTGAGGAGTGTCGCAACCAAGAACGGGTAGACAAAGAAGGGAAGTGGTTGCGACAATGGCGTCAGCGGGGTCCCCGCAAAGATCTGTACCGCCACGATCGTGAATAAGACTGCTGCGACAAACCCGGCGCCTCTGGCAAAAGCAGGCATAGCCCGGTTGCGCTGATCACAGCCAGTGAGGCGGCCCACAGGCCGACTCCGGCACCGAACGCGGGAGCGCTCATCACAAGATCCATGGCTGCGCCTGACACGACCGGGGTCTCACCCACCATGAACACCAGGAATCCTGCCGCAACCAGGTCGTTTCCTCTGCGGAAGTAGTGCACAGTCAGTAACGCACTCGCCACAATGAGGGATATCCCATCAAGGCCCCAGGCTAGTCCCCGCAGGGAGGCAGACGGGACAAAAGTGCCGGCCAGTCCAAGGACTGCGCCGACAACGAGGCCAACCGGCGCGATCAAGTCTTGTCGTGCCTTGCTCATCTTTGTCTCCAAGGCCGATGCGCAGCCGGCGTCCGTCGGCCAGAACCAGTTCCAACCCGGCCTCCAGCGCACCGGTCTCCTCGCTGACCAGCGCGAAGCTTGCCGAGCTCTCGCCCGCGGGCTTGCTCTTGGCACTCGTCCGCCCGCTCGCTCTCAGTCGGCGTTGCCACCAATGGAACTGACTTTCCTTCAGGTCGTGCCGCCGGCAGAACTCCCGGATCGAAACTCCGCTGCGGGCCGCCGCCCGGATCGTCTTGCGCCAGTATCTCTCCTTCTCCACATCTCGCTTCGCTCCGGCCATCGGACACCTCCGTTCCACTCCACACACGTCGGCACAGGCACCACGCCCCGTGCCATTGTTCGCGGAGTATCCGTCGGGGGGACTATCGGGAGGAAGATGGGTTTACCGGACGCTTAGTGTGCCAGCCAAGCTGGCAGGAAGTAGTTGATGAAAGTTCAACGCGGAAAAGTCGTAGCAAGTCATTCCGGACCTGAGTCATGCGGAGGCGCTCGCGAGGGCGCCGCTGAAGCGTTGACAGGGGAAACCGGCGGGTCAGCCATTGAGCCGCGAAATCCGGATTTCGGGACGCCGACGCAGTTAAGCGATGCGGAAGGCAACATGGACCAGAGCGATAGATGCGAGTTCTGGGACGGTCCCGCGCGGTCGCAGACCCTGCACACGCCGGGAAGTTTCCTGCACGGAAGCTGGGAGATCTCCGCCGTGCCCGACGGGCCGACGCCGGGCAACGCAGGGAAGGCCAAAGGCCGCACGCCTGCGCCATCGGCGGCGGAGAAGTCGGATGTGCTCATAGTACCGGGGAAGCCGTCGAACAAGGGCGTCCAGCCCGCGGAGATGGTGGAGGGAAGGAGCGCAGCCAAAGGAAACGCTGAACAGGCCCCCGTATCCCGGACCCAGAGCCGGACCAGTTGTGCGTCGATGGGCCTAGAAGGCGTACGTCAGGCAGCGCGCCGGAATCGGCGGCTGCGGTTCACGGCGCTCATGCATCAGATCAGGCCGCAGCTACTGGTGGACAGCTTCTATAGCCTCCAGCGGAACGCGGCGGCGGGAGTGGATGAAGTGACGTGGCGGGAGTACGAGAAGATTCTTCCTCGGCGGGTGGCCGCACTGCACCGGAGGCTTCATTCCGGTGGGTATCGGGCGATGCCGTCGCGGCGGGTGTACATACCCAAGGCAGATGGCCGTCAGCGCCCGCTGGGGATTGCCTCGCTCGAGGACAAGATTGTGCAGCAGGCCATCGTCACGGTACTGAGTGCGATCTACGAAGAGGATTTTCTCGGTTTTTCGTACGGTTTCCGGCCGGGACGTGGCCAGCACAATGCGCTGGACGCGCTCACGGCGGGAATCAAGAGCCGAAAGGTGAACTGGATTGCAGATGCCGACATCCGCTCCTCTTCGAAGAAATCGATCATGGGTGGATGCTCCGGTTTCTCGAACACCGGATCGCCGATCAGCGGATCCTTCGATTGATCCGCAAATGGCTCGTAGCGGGAGTGATCGAAGATGGAAAGCGGGTCCCTGCTGTCAAGGGGACTCCGCAAGGCGCGGTGGTATCGCCCTTGTCGGCGAATATCTACCTGCACTACGCCTTCGATCTCTGGGTTCAGCACTGGCGGAAACAGCCAGGGCGAGGAGAGGTCATTGTGATTCGCTACGCCGACGATAGCGTGGTGGGCTTTGAGCATGAGCGGACGGCGTGAGCCTTCCTGGAGGATCTTCGGGAACGGCTGGCGAAGTTCGGGCTCGCCCATTCCGGCTTGAGGGCCACAATCTGGTCGTACAGATCCACGCAGACCCGGCGGCTCATGCAGACGATCATGGCCTTCCCGTCCTGGCCGCGAGCCGCTGCGCAAAGTGCTTGATGAGGTCCTCTGCCACCAGCCCGAGCCGCTTCTCAGTCCCAACCATGGCCTCCAGTCGGGACCATTTCGTCTTGAGCCTGGATACGAAGTCCCGGTCTTCGTCATCAAGAATCTGCTCCGAGTGGCCAAGATGAGTCGGGAGCGGTTCTTCGAGCTCGTGGGCCAGTGGCCTCCCGCATGCGGGTGAGCCGTCTCGGCCGGTCGTTGGACGCCGCTTTGGCGCAGCACGCAGCAGAATAGCGGACTTTCCCCCTGCCGTTACCCGGATATCCCTCGACCTGCCGTTCGGCTCTCGTCTCTACATCTCCGCCAGGACCCAAGGCGATAAGACTTTCTCTTCCCCGGCCGCCCATCCGGAAGGGCGTGTTTGCAGGAGAAGTCATCGGGAACCCGCGCCGCTTCCCAGGTTCTAATTCTATGGCGCCGCAAGTGAGGACGAAGTCCTCCGGGCCTCTCGAGAGGTCTCCCCGACGGAAAGGAGAGACCGATGTTCGACAATCTGATCGTTTCCTCCGGGGCGCAACCGCATCGTCACCGCAGGGTCCTCGCGGTTTCGCTGGCCCTGCACGGCTCGGTAGTGTTTGCGCTTTTGACCGTTCCCCTCCTCTGCTATCAGAAGCTGCCCGGCACGGAACTGGTGACGGGAATCTTCTCGATTCATCTGCCCGATCTTCCGCCTCCATCACCGCCGCCGGTACCGATCGATCCGGTCCCGACCCGTCCCGCACCCGCTTCTGCGACGCATGTCGTGAGACTCCCCGACACGATGGTCCCTCCTCCCTCACTGGTTCCCGCAGTTCCCGGCCTGGCCCCTTTGCCTGCAACGATCCCCTACCTCGGAGAGGCGAACGGCTTTTCCTCTCCTCCTTCCGGCATCGTCGGAGGAGCGCCGGGAATTCCCCGCGACTGGGTGGTGCCGACTCCGACGGAACCGCCGCCTCCTCTGCGACCGATCAAGGAGCCTCAGCACGTCAGCAGCGGGGTGCAGGCCGCCAGACTGATCCGGAGGGTTGAGCCCGTCTACCCGGATCTTGCACGCAAAGCCAGAATCGAAGGCGCAGTCATGCTCCAAGTCCGCGTCGACGAGGAAGGGAATGTGGCCGATGTGGAGGTACTCAGCGGCCCGGCACTGCTGCGGGATGCGGCGGTTGCAGCCATCCAGCAATGGAAATACTCACCGACGATCCTGAATGGCGAGCCCTACCCTGTGCTGGCAAACGTGACAGTACGGTTCGTCCTGGAATGACCGGGCGGACGTAAGCTATCCCCGCAGGCCGCCGAAGGCGATCAGCCGAAATCGAGAAGGCAGGGCAGGACGAGCTGGATCCCCCGGCCGATGCGACCGACGCCCAGCCGGCTGCACAGCCGGGAGCATCTGCATGCCCAGCACCTCACCCGGGGCTGTGGTGCCCGCTCATACTGGCCGCCCTGCTTCTCGAGGGGGAACTCCTATTGGCGGAGGTCGTGTCAGGCCGATGGGAGAAGGTCGGAGCTCAGGAGGTTGGACTTTCTCTGCTCGTGACGTTGAAAACTCTAAGCAACCCGATAGGCCCTTCTGTCCTGTTTACGATGCTAGAATCCGGTCGTGCCAAATCGAAGGATGTCCGCTCGAGAGCAGCCCCCGATTGAAGGCGATTGCCTGACGGTCCATATCTTTCGGGAAGGGGAGATGTTCGTCCGCTGTGTGCCGGAGCTGGACCTGTCGAACTGCGGCCAAGACCAGAACGAATTCCTCACAACGTCCGAACTGCCGTTTGGGGTTTTCTCGAGACGAGTCGGGATCTCGGTTCCCTGGAGGAAGTCCTCCAAGAGGCAGACGCTGCAGACAGTGCCGGCCTCTGGTGAGGCGCCGACCCGTCCCGCCCACCTTGCGCCAGAGGCCGGATTCTCATTGCATGCCGGCGTCATGGCCGAAGCCCGTCAACCCGACACACTGGAACGGCTGTGCCGGTACATCGGCCCACTGGCTGTCTCGGAAAAGCATTGGGCCTTGACCACGAATGGCCACATACGCTACCAACTCAAAACGCCGTAAAGAAGAACCTGTATGACGCCCCGACATGAAAAGATCTCGACTTCGCCGCAAGTTTACGCGAGAGCCTGCGGCGTTTTCTATTTGATCACGTTCGTTCTCGGCGCGATGGGCGAGGCGGTGATTCGCGGCCAGATCATCGTGCCGGGAGACGCCGCAGCGACAACTGCCAATCTCGGCTCGATGGAGTCGCTCTGGCGGTGGGGAATCGCGGCCGAGTTGGCGGTTGGAATTTGCACGATCGCACTGACCTGGGCGCTTTACGTTTTGCTGCGGCCCGTGAGCAGGAATCTCGCTTTGCTCGCGACGTTTTTTAGTCTGATCGCGAGCGCTGTGGAGACGGCGTATGCGTTTGACTTGTTGGAGGCGCTGTATCCGCTGGGGAACGCGTCGTATCTGGCCGCTTTTACGCCTGAGCAGCAACAGGCTTTGTCGGCCATGGCGGTGCAGGCGCATGCCGACGGCTTCGGGATCGCTCTGTTTTTGTTTGGCTGCTTTTTCCCGATCGCGGCGTACTTGATCATCCGGTCCGGCTATATTCCGAAGACGATCGGATTCCTGTATTTGATTCCTGGAGTCAGCTATCTATCAAGTAGCCTGGCGCTGATTCTCGCTCCAGACTTTGCGGGTCGCTATTACTTCGTCATGGCTGGACCCGCGTTGATTGGCGGGCTATCACTCGCGCTTTGGCTGCTTGTGAAGGGCGTCAACGTATCGAAGTGGAAGGCGCGCGCGGTTTGAGTCGCGTTGAAGGGTACGCTTCGATTCCCACTGGTGGCTCGCCATCGGGGCCGTCGTCGGCCTCGGAATGATGACCAAATACACTATGGCCTTCCTGACGGTGGGCCTGGTAATCGGAGTGCTCTTGACGCCGGCACGACGCTACCTCCGCACTCCCTGGCTCTGGGGCGGGGCCGCGCTTTCGCTGATGTTGTTCCTGCCCAACCTCGTCTGGCAGGCAAACGGTCGGGAGCTTCGTCAGTCCTGGCCGGAGTTCTGGATGTCCTTCCGTTACTTCGGTTGATCGGCGCTGAGATCCGTCTCGGCCAGACCAGACCCCCAGTCTCACAGCTCCCGACAGTCGCTCCGGATACCAATGGTTGTCACAGTGCCTCGTCCATCTCGCCCGTCCGTTGGTCGAGTTGTCGAGACCGGATCCGGCGGCCGCGCGGATCTGCTCTCTATCCGACATCGTGCCAGACTCAATAAAAAGTCTTTGCTCATAGCTACTTCCAAGGCCAATACGTGCGTGTCACCAATAACGGGACTCTTGCAAGGACACCGGCCCCGTGAGGTTCGAGCAGGTTGAAGGCAACTTGATGTCGATGGCCCAACTCGCCACGGCCAACGGCATCCGGGTCGTGTTGTGCTCGGTGTTGCCGCCGGTCACGCGATCGTGGCCCCGCTGGCGGAGTCGGGAATCGAGAAGGCACTTCAGTGAAGGGACGACGATCCAGTATCGATTCGCCGTCACTCCCCGCCGTTGCCCTGGCTGAGCTTCACCGGGTGTCGGCTAGTTGGAATCTTCGACAACTTCGATGCCGTTGACGCACGCCATTCCCGTAACCGGAACAAAAGTGAGGACGATTTTGCCCTGGGCAGTGGGTCGAATTCCCGAGAAGGTTCGATTCAACGGTCGACCTTCTCCACCGGCTTCCCTGAAGATGTCGAAGTCCCTCAACAGAGCCACGCCATTACAGTAGACATCAAAGACGCGGCTCCCCACCCCTCCCACGTCCATGTTCCGAGATCCGTAGTGGCCCTCGCAGAATTTCAACGTCACCTGATAGCGGCCCTCAGGCACGGGCAGAGCGTAGGAAAAATGTCCCCACCGCTCGCTGAAGTAGAGCCCCTTGTCCGGTGAGTCGCTCTCCCGAGCCGGATTCGCAGTGCGGACCAGCGCATTCCCTCCCAGGAAATACGAATCGGCCTGCCAGCGCTGTCCTGCAAGATCCTGCCACGAGGCGGGCCACCCTGCACGAATGCGGACTGCCCTGATCGTCCCCGGGCTGACCGGCAACACCTCGATTCCACTCAGGATCGCCGCACCTCTTAAGGAAGTGAAATTCAAGTGGAGGAAGCCGTCTTCAGCCGGAGAGATGCTGCGAAAGACCCGCTCATCTGCGATGTCGGCGCCGGCCGCATCCGCCACGATATCGAACATGTCCAGGATCAGTTTTCCGTTGGCGAAGACCCTGAAGACGCGCTGCCCCTCCCCGCTCGATCCTGCGCTGATGAAATCAGCCAATCCCGTCTCGGCAAAATGGAGATGCAGCTCATAGGTGCCCGGTCTGAGCGGGATGTCATAGCGAAAGTCACCCTGGCGGTGCTGCCGGTAGATGTCCGGATCCAGGGTCCGCTGGATCCTCTGGGTCTGGGGGACGAAAACAGAGCCAGCGGAAAAGAAGCGGTCCGGGACCCACCTCCGTCCGTCGCGGTCCATGTACGGACTCGTCGAGCCCACGGCGATCCGAAGCTCCCCGTCGCTTGAAGGCAAGCCTGAAACGGGGCCTGCGACTGCGGGGGCTACAGCATCATTGGGAACGGTTTCCTGGAACGGCTGCCACCGCCACACCCAGAACGAACCGGCTATGACCAGAACGACCGCTGCGCAGACAGCCACCCAGCCGGCGCGCCGCTTCGGACGGATCGGGACACACTCCTCTTCCTGCGTCGGGTCCTGCCACCGGAACTCGGCGCTGTAGGATCCTGGAGGTAGATCGATCCTGACGGGATGAGACGAACCATTTTCGGCGAGGTAGTGCTGAGCGAGCTTCTTCCGCAGAGCGTTGGCGGTCACGCGTACAATCGTGTGCTGCCCTGTGTCGAAGGCCGGCGGAAGGTGGAAGAGTTCCACTCCTATCGAGCGCTCCTTAAGATTGTCGCTTTGCCCGCTGATAGTCTGCTCGACGACGTACTCGAGGAACTCCCTGCAACGCTTGCTGGTGCGAAAAGCAGGGCTCTCGAGCAGCCGGACGAGCTCCGCCCTCACGGCCTGCGCGTCCGCCTCGCTGAGTCCCGTCGCTCCCATTGTCCCACCCTTCGTCCCGGGCATACTATCATACCGCCTTTCGCGCGCCGACAGGGTTTCTAACCACCCGGCTAACAGGTTAACCGCACAGAGTACAAAGGCATTCCACTGCGGCCAAGGGTTGGGTTTCATTGCGGTTGACCGCCGCACACCGTACTAAACCTAGCCCGCGTGGCTGCTTCCTGTTAGGATTCTTTGAGTCACATTGACAATCCCTCGTCAAAGCCCTTTCTGTTGGCGCCGCTCTTAAGGAGGACTCGTGAGACTCTGGAGACTTTTCGCATTGTTGCTACTCGGTAGCGGATTGTGCTGGGGACAACCAACGGAGGAGTGCAAACCTTCCCCGCTCAACATCCCCGGTGCGCAATTCCCCTGCATCCACTCGGACCATAGTGTAACCTTCCGAGTTTCGGCGCCAGAAGCCCGGCAGGTGCAGGTTCGGCTGGGCGGAACTCACGACATGACGCGGGGCGCGGACGGCCTTTGGACGGTCACCCTGCCACCCCAGGTCGTCGGCTTTCATTACTACAGCATCCTGGTGGATGGTGCCGTCGTTGCGGATCCGTCGACTCGGACTTTCTTCGGATCGGGCTGGGACAACAGCGGGATCGAGATTCCGGAACCGGAAGAGGTGGACTACTATCTCCCTCGAGATGTGCCTCACGGCCAGGTGAGCCAACGGTGGTACTTCTCCAAGGTCACGGGCAAGTGGCGGAGATGTTTTGTCTATACGCCGCCCGACTATGACGGCGGAAAGGAGCGCTATCCGGTTCTGTATCTGCTTCACGGCTGGGGCGAGAACGAACAGGGATGGCACGTGCAGGGCCATGCCGACCTGATTCTCGATAACCTCATCGCGGCGAAGAAAGCGAAGCCCATGATCATCGTCATGGACAATCTGAACGCGGCCAAGCCGGGTGAGGATGCGACGATCTTCACGGCCCGATGGCTGTGGCCGGAAGAGCCCCCCACCCGCCCGTCGGCCGAGAACGGATCTGCGACGACCCGTCGCCGGCGTTTCAGTCTGGGCAGTTTCACCGGGGCGACATTCACCGAGATGATGTTGACCGACCTGATCCCGATGATCGAAAAGACGTACCGGGTGCTTCCCGGGCGGGAGAATCGTGCCATGGCCGGGCTTTCAATGGGAGGCATGCAGACCTTCCTGACGACTCTGGCAAACCTCGACAAGTTCGCCTATATCGGCGGTTTCAGCGGCAGCACAGGCGGGCGCGACGGCACATTCGATCCAAAGACCTCCAACGGCGGCGTGTTTGCGGACGCCGACGCATTCAACAGGAAGGTCAAGGTATTGTTCTTGGGAATCGGCACGGAGGAAGGACCTCGTACCAGGAACTTCAGCGAGGCACTGACGAAAGCCGGAATCAAGAACGTCTATTTCGAGTCGCCCGGCACGGCCCATGAGTGGCTGACGTGGCGCCGGTGCCTCAACGATTTTGCTCCGCGGCTGTTCAAGTAGGCGGACGTTGAATTTGCCGGTCGGCGGGGCGGGGCGTAAGGCAGTTTTGTGTCCCTCCTGCTAATGCCCGTGCCGCAACGCCGACCGGCAAGTTCAGGATACAGAATCTCATGATCAGAAAACCATTCTCGTTGCTTCTGCTGCTCCTGCTCTCCATGGCTGCAATCGGCAGAACGAACGCTCAGAACACCCGTGTCTCCGAGACGCCCATTGTCGTCAACATTGACGCTGACAAGACTCAGGCTCCCATCTTTCCTTACCTCTACGGCCAGTTCATCGAGCACATCGGCGATCTGGTCAACCGGAGCGTCTGGGCCGAGCTGCTCGATGACCGGAAGTTCTATTTCGACATCAATTCGGAGGCCGCTCCGCCCGTCCAGGCGCAAAGATCGTTTCGACGGCGCCAGCCCAACCGCTGGCGCCCCGTCGGCCCCGATTCGTCGGTGGTCATGGATCGTGACCATCCGTACACCGGCAAGCAGACGCCTCTGATTCGACTTGCCGGCGAAGACCCGCGCGGCATTCGGCAAAGCGGTCTCGTGCTGCGCAAATCGAAGGAGTACTCGGCGCGTGTGGTGCTGCAAGGTGAACCGGAGGCGATAGTCGTCGTCAGCCTTGTCTGGGGGGCGGGTCCCGATGAACGCCGGGCGATTCCGATTGTCGGCCTGCGGGGTTCCTACGCCAAATTCCCTTTGCGCTTCATCGTCGGCGGCGATACGGATGACGGACGCATTGAAATCACGGGTACGGGCAACGGATCATTTCACGTCGGGGCCGTATCGCTGATGCCTGCCAATAATATCAGCGGGTTTCGCCCCGATATCATTGCCCTGTTGAGGCAACAGCACTCCGGTATGTACCGCTTTCCAGGCGGCAATTTCCTCTCCGCACACGAATGGCGCGACGCCATCGGCGACTTGGACCGCAGGCCGCCGAAGTGGGACTATGTCTGGTCCGCCCTTCAGCCGAACGACGTCGGCACCGACGAGTTCCTCACGATGTGCGAACTGATTGGCGTGGACGCGTTCATCAGCGTCAACGCAGGCTTCGGCGATGCGCACTCGGCCGCCGATCTGGTGGAGTACGTCAACGGCTCGGCCGACACGCCGATGGGCAGGCTCCGGGCCGCGAACGGCCATCCTGCTCCCTACAACGTCAAGTGGTGGGGCATCGGCAACGAGATGTACGGGCCCTGGCAGTTCGGTTACATGGCGATGGATCAGTATGTGATCAAGCACAATATGTTCGCCGAGGCGATGCGTGCGGTGGATCCGACGATTACCTTGCTCGGCACGGGTGCCACGCCGGATGAGATGACGGTAAACGGGATCTCGATGCGTCTCACTGGAAAAGTCATCGCGGACTACGGTTCGGAAGGCGACTTCACCGGCGGGCTGATCGAGCATTGCCTGGACAACATTGACGTAATGTCGGAGCATTTCTACAGCTACTACAACCAGCGATTCGACCTCGAGCAGAACAAGAGAGTCGCCATTGAAGAGCCCCTGCCCGAGGCCGTCTACCGCGCGGCCAAGCGGGTGCGCGGTAAGGTGGAGGCCTATGAGGAATATGCACGGCGCTTTCCGGCCCTCAAAGAGAAGCATCTGATGATCGCGATCGACGAATGGGCCTTCACACGGCTTCCTGCCAATCTCGAGCAGACCCTCGCGAACGCTCTCGTCTTCCACGAGATGTTTCGACACACGGGCTTGATCCTCATGGCCGGACACACGATGGCGACTTCCTCGATCGAGTTCAATGCGACCGATGCCGCGCTGAATGCGACGGGCCTGCTGTTTCAACTCTATCGCGATCACTTCGGAACGGTTCCTGTGGAAGTCGGCGGAAACTCGCCGCCGCCCCCGCCGCAGTTTCCGGTCGGCGGTGATCAACCGCGAGTGAACCCCGGCAGTCCGACGTACCCGCTCGATGTGAGTGCCGCGCTGACGAGCGACGGAAACGCCCTGACCATCGCGGTGGTCAATCCGACCGAGTCCACTCGGACACTCGACTTGAGGCTCCATGGAGTGGCTCTCCAGGGAAGCGGCCGGCATTGGCGCCTGACAGGTCCGGGGCTCGACGCGATGACGGGCCTGAGCCGTCACGACGTTCAGGTTACGGAAGCACGGATCACTGAAGTGCCGAGGACGCTTGAGATCGCGCCCATAAGCGTTAACCTGTACACGTTCGAGAATCGGTAGGGAAGGCGAATCTTCGCAACCGGAGACAACGATGATCACGACGAGATGGTTTGGACTTTGGACACTGATGCTTACGATGGCTCTGATGCCCCAGCTTGGGGCGCAGGTGGAGACGAACGTGCCTCCGGTCGTTCCCGGTGCGAAGCCGGTGACGGTGGAGCACATCAAGATTCACGGCTATCGGCTCTGGAAGGCAATCTGGAAGGCAATGCCGTCGACCGCGACGTTTTCGTATTCCTGCCGCCGAGTTACGGCAACGAGCCGACCCGCCACTACCCGGTCGTCTATGCCCTGCACGGCTATTCCATCGGCGCCGAGCAATGGACTCACGAAATCCATGTGCCGCAGACCTCGAAGGCGCATTCGCGCGAGGGGCACAGGAGATGATCGTCGTCCTGCCCGACTCGAAGACGGTGCACAACGGCTCGATGTACTCGAGCTCCGTAACCACCGGCGACTTCGAGCAGTTCATCGCGCACGATGTCGTCGCCTACATCGACTCTCACTACCGCACGATTCCGGATCGCATGAGCCGCGGCCTGGTCGGGCCACTCTATGGGCGGGTACGGCGCGACCCGCATCGGCATGAAGCACCCGGAGTATTCGGCAGCCTGTACATCATGAGCCCGTGCTGCCTGTCGCCGCGCGACTGCCGACTCCATTGATCCGGAGAATGAAAAGCGCTCGAGGCCGTGAAGACGCCGGCCGATTCGGCCAAGCTGCCATTCTTCCGCGCGCCCAGCTCGCCTCGGCGGCGGCGTGGTCGCCGGACCCGAAGAACCCGCCGCTCTATCTCGACCTGCCGGTAAAGAACGGCGAGGTCCAGCCGGACATTCTCGCGAAATGGGCAGCCAACGCTCCGCTCGCCTTCGTCGACCAGTACATCGGCGAGCTGCGACGTTATCACGGCCATCGCCATCGATGTGGGCGACCAGGACGGCTGCGAGTCGGCGCCGGCAGCTCCATGCAGATTCTTGACAGCTACGGCATCGCGAACAGCTTTCGAGATCTATCACGGGACCCACACCAGCGCCGTGGCCGATCCGATTTCAGAATCACGTGATCCCGTTCTTCAGCAAGAATCTGAAAGCGAGAGAGTGAGGATCAAGACCGTATACTACGACTCGCCGATTGGCTAGACTGGGCACTTCGTGAGGAGAGTGTCGTCCACCACCGGACGGGAGAGACCGGGCCTTGGTCGGTTTCCGAGGTGACGGGCGGCAAGTCCGGATTCATATTGAAAGGGTGATGCCTGCCATGAAGCGATTCCACGGTTTCCCAGTCCTTCTGATCGTTGTGCCGGCCTGCTTCCTGGTCGGGGTGTCCGCTGCCGACGTGAAGCCGGCTACCTCGCTTTTTCAGAAGCCGACCGTCAACGCCACGGACATCGCCTTCGAATATGCGGGCGATCTCTGGCGGGTCGCTCGTGCCGGGGGCGACGCCGTGCGACTGACCGCCGGACCCGGTGCCGAATCCGGGCCGGTCTTCTCGCCCGACGGAACGATGATCGCATTCACGGGGCAATACGACGGGAGCACGGACGTCTTCGTGATGCCCGCCGAAGGAGGCGTTCCGAGGCGACTCACCTTCCATCCCGGCTCCGACACCGCGGTGGGCTGGACTCCGGACGGTTCGGTCCTGTTCGCGTCGTCCCGGGCCAGCCATGGTCCCTTTCCGAGGTTGTTCGTCGCTCGTCTTGACGGCGGGACGCCCGAAGCACTGCCCCTTCCTACCGGAGAGCGGGGCGCTTACTCGCCCGACGGATCGCGCATCGCCTACGAGCCCCTCGCCCAGTGGCAGCCCGAGTGGAAACGCTACCGGGGAGGGCAAACCGACAAGATCTGGATCGCCCGCCTGGGTGACTCCTCCGTGGAGATGATTCCGCGGGAGAACTCCAACGACCGCTACCCCATGTGGATCAAAGACACGGTCTACTTCGTGTCCGACCGCGAAGGTCCCTATTCGCTGTTCGCCTACGACGTGAATTCGAAGCGGGTTACACGATTGCTGAAGGACGAGGGGATGGACGTCAAGTCGGCCCGGGCCTGGCCGGGCGACGGCTCGAGCCACCCGACGATCGTCTACGAACAGTTCGGAACGATCCACCTCTACGACCTGACAGACAAGCAAGCGCGGAAGGTGGATATCCGGGTAGCCGCCGACCTTCTCGGGGTGCGGCCCCGGCTGGAGAAAGTGGCCGACCGGATCTACAGCTTCGCTATTTCGCCGACGGGCAAGCGGGCGGTCTTCGACGCGCGCGGAGACATTGTGACCGTGCCGGCCGAGAAGGGTGACCCGCGGGATATCACCCGGACTCCCGGAGTCAATGAGCGGGACCCGTCCTGGTCGCCCGACGGAAAGTGGATTGCCTACTTCAGCGACGAAAGCGGCGAATACGCACTTCACGTCCGGGACCAGCTGGGAAGAGCAGAGGTCAAGAAGTTCGCCTTGCCCCCGACCTTCTACTATGCACCGGTCTGGTCGCCCGACAGCAAGAAGATCGCTTTTACGAACAAGAGACTGGAAATCTGGTACCTGACGATAGCCGAGGGGGCCCCGGTTCGGGTGGACAAGAACCCATACGGTCTGCGCGGTGACGTCCTGGATCCGGTCTGGTCGCCCGACAGCCGCTGGATCGGATACATTCGACAACTGGACAATCGCCTCAGGGCCGTCTTTCTTTATTCTCTCGACGACGGCCAGAGTACTCAGTTGACCGACGGAATGAGCGACACGCGCTATGTAGCTTTCGATCGAGGGGGCAAGTATCTCTACTTTACCGGGAGCACCAACCTCGGTCCTTCCTTCAGCTTTGCCGAGATGTCCACATTCCCATTCCAGTCTTCGCGCAGCGTCTACGCTGCCGTCCTGCGCAACGACATTCCGTCTCCGCTGGCCCCAGAAAGTGATGACGAAAACGTCGGCAAGTCGGACGACAAGAAGGAGACCGAAGCGAAGCAGGACGACGACAAGGAGAATCCCAAAGCTGAGAACGGCGAGAAGCCCGACACCGACAAATCGGGGGAGAAGAAGGAAACCGAACCTCTCCGGGTGGACCTCGAGGGCATTGGTCAGCGCATTCTGGCGCTCCCCATTCCCTCGCTGAACTACGTCGGGCTGCAGGTCGGGCAGGACGAGGAAGTCTATCTCCTCGAGACTCCGCCCTCCGGGCCGGGAGAGTCGGCAGGCTCCCAGGGGTTTGCGCTTCACAAGTTCGATCTGAAGAAGCGCAAAGTGGACAAGGTGACCGAGGGCCTGCGCTCTTTTGAGATCTCCGCAGACGGCAAATCCGCGCTCTATCGAAAGGGTCGAGGGCCGGCCGAAAACTGGTTCATCGCGGCCTTGTCCGCGCTGTCGAATGGTGGAAACGGAGGAGGGGGCAAGGGCGTCCATGCCCTCAAGATGTCGGAGATCTCGATCGAAGTGGATCCCGTAGCCGAGTGGAAACAGATGTATCGGGAAGTGTGGCGAGGAGAGCGGGACTTCTTCTATGATCCCAACCTGCACGGACTCGACCTCGAAGCGACCGAAAGGGAATACGCCCCTTATCTCGAGTCGGTCGCACACCGGAACGATCTCAACTACCTGTTTACCGAGATGCTCAACCAGTTGACGGTCGGACATATGTTCATCGGAGGCGGGGACATTCCCAATCCGGAATTCATTCCCGGCGGATTGCTGGGCTGCGATTACGAAGTGGCTGAAGGCCGGTACCGCTTTGCCAAGATCTTCAGTGGGGAAAACTGGAACCCCGATCTGGCTGCTCCTCTGACGCAGCCTGGCGTCAACGTCAAGGTGGGCGAGTATCTACTGGCCGTCGACGGAAGGGAGGTCCGGGCGACGGACAATGTCTACAGCTCCTTCGAGGGGAAGGCCGACAGGCAGGTACTGATCCGCGTCGGGCCCAATGCCGATGGCAGCGAGGGCCGTGACGTAGTCGTTGTTCCGGTGCGGAGCGAATCGGGCTTGCGCAACCGGGACTGGATCGAAGGGAACCGTCGCCGAGTCGATGAACTCGGTAGTGGGCGTCTCGCCTATGTGTATGTGCCCAACACCTCGACCGCCGGGTACGAGAGCTTCAATCGCTATTTCTTTTCCCAGACCCAAAAGGAAGGCGCGGTGATCGACGAACGGTTCAACCAGGGAGGTGCCCTGGCCGACTACATTGTTGATTACCTGACGCGGCCGATTCTCAACATGATCTACTTTCGGGAGGGACGGGACATACCGACTCCGCTGGGTGCCATCTACGGACCCAAAGCCATGATCATCAACGAAATGGCCGGCTCGGGGGGTGACGCTCTCCCCTGGTACTTCCGGAAGATGAAGGTGGGGCCGTTGGTCGGGAAGAGAACCTGGGGCGGTTTGATTGCGTCGTTTCGAGCTCCCCAGTTGCTGGACGGCGGTTTCGTGACGGCGCCCGACGCGGCCATCTACGGACTCGACGGCCAGTGGGAAGTCGAAAACGTGGGTGTTCCTCCGGACATCGACGTGGAATTCAATCCGGCAGCCTGGAGGCAGGGAAAGGACCCCCAACTGGAGCGGGCGGTAGAAACCGTCCTGGAACAACTGGAGAAAAACCCGCCGAAGCAGTATCAACGGCCAGGGTTTCCCGATTACCATGAGTGATGCACATCAGCCGCCGGGGCGGTGACGCGCGAAAAAGTCCCAGATGGCCCGAGCGCCGTCGAGATCGCGACTCGTCCGGCCCACGACCTCGGCCGGAAATTTGGCTGTAGGGTAGGGTAAAGTGTGGCCCCCGCCGTTCATTTTCATCAGAAGGATCTCGGTGCCTTCTCCCGCCGCCCACCGATACGTTTCGAGTCGTACTCCGTCGTCGATCGCGAGATCTTCGTGTCGTTCGACGGTCGGACCATCGGCTGAGCCGGCCAATGCGAGGAAATACGTGGCGGTACGCTCGGCCGACAGGACCCGGCCCAACGAGCCGCCGCCGGGCGGTCGAACGTCTCCTCCCCCCCAGGGGTTGATGGGGTCGGCGGTACCACTGATCAGGAACATGGGGACAGGCGCACCGGATGGAGTGCAGTCCCGATCTTCAGCTGCCGGCAGATGAGCGCCGATAGTCGCAAAGGCATCGAACTCCCCGGGATCCTCCAAAGCCAGACGAAAGACCAGATGGCCTCCATTGGAGTAGTCCACTACAAAGACCCCGGAGAGCTTCCCTTCGATGCTCTCCTCCGCTCGCCGAACGACCGAACGCAGGAAGGCAAGTTCATCGATGCCTTCCAGGGCGGAGTGATAGGGTGCCCGGCGTCTGCATCCATTCCACTGGCCACCCAGGGCGTCAGGATAGGCGATCAGGATGCCCTCGTCCTCGGCCAGCTGATCGAATGCTCCGTCGGTCAGCCGGCGGAATCGCTCGCCGTCGCCCCCGCCCCCATGCAGCACGATCACGAGGGAAGGGTTCTCGGCAAGCCGGGCGGGCCGGTAAAAGCGGACGTCACGACGGAGTCCCTGGACCTTCAGATGTTCAATCGGCAGCGGAGGGACACGTCGGGCCAAGGGTACCCCGTCAGGCTCCTGCGCGGCGGCCGCTTGGCCGGTCGGCAGCAGAAGCAAGACGGCTGCCATCGTTGGAAGTGTGATCTCGGTTGCCAGGGATCGGATACCGATCTTCATGATTGCCTCCGCGATGAGACGGGAACGTCGAGGCCATCGGCGGATTCCGGCAATGAAACGCGGCTGCCGCACCAGAATCGATGGTGCCCCGACGCCACACGCCGCGGACTGTCGATACCTGGACGCATTCCGACTGTTTGACTCAGACTCTGGAATTGATTGCTTTTCATCATAGGTGCCTGGAAAAGCTGCCGTCAATCACAGGCCAGGCGCCAGAGTGGGGTCGGATGACGTTATTCTTTTGGGAAAAAGGATGCTTACGCAGGTGTCGGGCCACTCAGGAACGGCTCCAAGCAGATCCGTCATCTTCCCGGGCACTCGTCGATTCTCCTCCCCTTCGTGAGCCCATACGGAAGAATTCTCCGCATGTATCCCCAGAAAGGAGAGTTTCAGGATGGCGAAATTTCTCATTACGATTCCGCACGAGGCCGAGGAGACGGCATGTGCACGGGCCGTCAAGGTCCTTCTCGAGACGGGCTCCCACTATCTGACCAATGCAGACTTCGGCTGTCTGGACGGAGATCACAGAGCGTGGATCATGGTGGAACATGTCGACAGCAAGGTAGAAGCGCTCAGCATCATTCCTCCCGTGTTTAGGGAGGGCGCCTCCGTCGTTCAGCTCAATCGATTCTCCCTCGATTGGATCGACACCTTCCTTCGGCACCACCGTAACCCGTAGGGGAGCCCCTGTCCGCCTCCCACGGCGGAAAGGACAAGGCAAGAGTCAGTCCGGGGCCTATTCGAGAGCGTAGAGATTTCCGTCCGTGCTTCCGACAAAAACTGCGCCGTCCGTGACTACCGGCGACGAGAGAATCGCCCCCACCGAGAAGAGGCGGTGCACTCCGACGACCATGTCGTCGTAGAAATTGCCATCGAATATGCGTGAGAAATCGAAGGTTCCGTCGTCCTTCGTGAGAGCCGGCAGGTGTTGTCGCGAGGCCTCGGTCTGAAAGACCCAGGCACGCTTCTGTGTCTTCAGGTCGAAAGCGGTCAGCCTCCCGTCGAAGGTCCCGAGGTAGAGGAGCCCACGAGCGACGGCAACGGAAGAGAACACCGGCGCCCGGACCTCCAGCGAAAAGACCTCCGATCCTGTCGCTGCATCCAGGACGTGCAGCAGGCTGGGTACGGAGGTCCCGAAGGCGACCTGGCCCTCTGCCAGAGTCGGGGAATTGTTGACCCACGAACCGTCCGTGGTGTAAGCCCAGCGCTGTTGTCCCGACTCCGCGTCGACGGCATAGAGATGACCGTCCCGACAGCCGAAATAGACCAGCCCGCCGGCCACCACCGCAGAGGACTGAATGCCGATGTGATTGTGGAGGCTGGGATCATCACCGGTCTGAAAACGCCACTTCTGTTTACCTGTCTCGGCATCGATCGCGTAGAAATAGCGGTCCCAGCTGCCGATGAACAGGGTCCCTCCAGAGAGCGCAGGCGAGGAGTGGACCACATCGCCGGTTTGAAACTTCCACTTCAAGGTGCCGGTGGCCGTCTCGAGGGCGTAGACATTGCCGTCTCCGCTCCCGAAGTAGACCACGCCGCCCGCGACGGCAGGAGACGAGAGATAGACATCCCACGGATCGGGCATGCTTTCGGCCGCCGGTTGCAGCCCATGCAGGTGAGTACCCGCATAGCGGCGTTCCCCGCCGGTTTCGTACTTCCACCTCAGCGCGCCGTTGTCGGACTCGACGGCATAGAATCGGCCGGCGTAGCTGCCGAAGAATACGGTGCCGTCCTCGACGGCCGGCGAACTGTTGACGCCGCTGCCGGTTGCGAATTTCCACCGCAGCGCACCCGTGGCCCGATCCACTGCGTACAGGTTCTTGTCCATGCTCCCCACGAAGACCAGCCCGTCGGTCACGGCCGGTGACGAAACGACGGGGCCGCCGGTCTGGAACTTCCATCGGATGCCGGTCAAACTCGGGATTCCGGATGCCTCGTAGACGCCCGTGTGTTCGAGATTGCCTCGAAAAGTTGCGGCGTCCTCACCGAAGCCGGGGAAAGACATGAGGCAGGTTAGAGCGGTCATCAGCATGTGCGTCTTTTTCATTCGTGAAACCGTCTTTCGAGGTTGACTTTCGTGAAATCTGAAAGCGACATCATTGTATATCCTTGGATCAACAGACGCAGCGGAGACCGCGAATGTTCAGTTTACGGCGACGTCGACGCGAGAAAGCTCTCGAGAGAGAGAAGATGCGACAGCGACGGCTTGGCGACCTCACGTCGGGGCTCGAATCCGCCGAAAGGATAAGTGGGGGAAGCCAGGTCGGAGCTCCCCCGGATGAGTTCGCGATCCCTTCAAGTCGCCCATGCTGCTCGCCATCGGTTTCGGGATCATCGCCCTTCTTCTCGCAGCCGTCGGATTCTACGGAGTTCTGGCCTACGCAGTGGCCCGGCGCAGGAAGGAGATCGGCATCCACCTGGCCCTCGGAAGCGGTACGGAGACGATCTTCCGCCTCATCCTCTGGCAGGGCATTCGGATCTTGCTGATCGACTTCCTGGTCGGGATTGTCGGAACACTGGCCCTGCAGCGCTACGTGGCGAGCCTGCTCTACGGCGTCGTTCGCCCCCTGGACCCGACCGTGCTCTTCGCCGGGGGGCGCCGTCCTGGCTGCCGTGGCGCTCGCGGCCTGTGTGCTTCCGGGCCTGCGGGCCGACCGGATCGATCCGATCGTGGCTCTCCGTCAGGAACAGGAGTGCAGTTCCCCACGGTGCATCGGGCGGTGCCCCCGGCCTCTCGCCCGTGCCTTCTCCGGTCGTCACTTGCCGAAGGACCCCTGCTTCGCATATCCTCATCCTCAAATTCACCTGACGGCGCCCTGCAGAGCTCTTCTCTGGGGTCGATCGGTTCTTCCCCGGGGAGACTATCCGCGCCGGAAACTCGAGGAAGGGGTTTCGACGAGCAGGTTGGGACGGCGTACTCTCGATGAGTCCCGCTCCCATGCAGGCTCGATTCGATCTGAATTGCCTTTCCGCCCAGGGAGGTGACCCGTGCCAGAAGCGCGTTTCGATGCTGTGATCGTCGGTTCCGGATTCGGTGGTTCGGTCATGGCCTTTCGGCTGGCAGAGGCAGGCTTGAGGGTCTGCCTTCTGGAAAGGGGACAGAGTTATCCTCCGAATTCCTTTCCTCGGTCGCCCCACAAGGTCGCACGGAACTTCTGGGACCCGAGCGAGGGGCTCTACGGCCTCTTCGACGTCTGGTCATTCAAGGGCTACGGGGCGCTCGTCTCCAGCGGGCTGGGAGGCGGGTCCCTGATCTATGCGAACGTCCTCATACGCAAAGACGAAAAGTGGTTTGTCACGGAGGAGGCGAGCGAAGACGGCTATCGCAGCTGGCCCGTCACGAGGGCTGATCTGGAACCTCACTACGACCGCGCCGAGGAGATGCTCAACGCCCAGCGCTATCCCTTCGACCATCCTCCCTACACCGGCACACCCAAGACTCGTGCCATGCAGGAGGCCGCCGACAGGCTGGGTCTGGAGTGGCAGCTGCCCAAACTGGCCGTCACATTCGCGAATGCGGGGCGGGACCCCATGCCGGGCCAGCCCATCGAGGGCGAGGAGAACCTGCACGGGAGTCCGAGATATACCTGCCGGCTCTGCGGCGAGTGCGACATCGGCTGCAACTATGGCAGCAAGAACACCCTCGACTTCAACTACCTTTCGGCGGCCGGCCGTCTCGGTGCCGAGCTTCGGACGCTTTGTGAGGTGCGATCCTTCGAACCTGCGGACCCGGGGTATCGCGTTCACTATGTGCGGCACGACCTGTCGCGGGAGGGAGCGCGATTCGACACCGGAACGCTCCCAGTCGAGACCGTGGAGTGCAGGGTCCTGGTCGTGGCGGCCGGCGCCTTCGGATCTCCCTTTCTGCTGTTCCGAAACCGGGCGGCCTTCCCCCGCCTGACCCGAAGCCTGGGCACCCGGGTCTCGGTCAACGGCGACCTCCTGTCATTTCTCTCGAAGAGCCGAATCACAAAGGAAGGGCGAACCACGAACCGGGTCCTCGATCCGAGCTTCGGGCCCGTGATCACGAGCGCCATCCGGGTGGGCGACTCACTCGATGGGGGGCCTTCCCAGGGGCGTGGCTTCTACATCGAGGACGGCGGCCATCCGGCGCTGATCAGTTGGCTGCTCGACACCGGGACGTCGCTGCCCGGGTTGCTCGAACGGAGTCTGCGGTTCGGCCTGCGCGTCCTCAAGGGCCTGGCAGGCCTGACCGAGGATCCGGATCTCAGTGCCGAACTTTCGGATCTGATCGGGCCGTCGGAATCGATGAGCAGTCTGCCCATCCTGGCGATGGGGCGCGATCTTCCGAGCGGCCGGATGAGGTTGGCCGGGAAATACCTGGAATCGGACTGGAGCATCGAGGCGTCGCGCGAGTACTACGACCGCCTGATCGGGACGGTGCGCCGGCTGGCCTCGGCACTGGAATCGGAGTTCGTCGAGAATCTGCCCTACCACTGGTTTCGACAGATTCTGACGGCTCATCCTCTGGGAGGATGTCCGATGGGCACCACGGAGGACGAGGGGATGGTGGACGCCTTCGGCGAAGCCTACCACTATCCGGGGCTCTTCGTCGCCGACGGCTCCGTGATGCCGGGTCCGGTCGGGCCGAATCCGTCGCTGACGATTGCCGCGCTGGCCGATCGCTTTGCCGAACGGGCGATCGAGCGGTGCCGGGAAGGGAACTGAACCATGAACGATCCCAAGAAACGTTCGTTGATTCTCGCCGGTGGGGGCATCAAGGTAGCTTTTCAGGCCGGGGCCCTGCAGGTCTGGCTGGACGAGGCGGGTCTCCGTTTCGATCACGTGGATGCGGCCAGCGGTGGTGTTTTCAATCTGGCCATGATGTGCCAGGGCATGACGGGGATGCAGATTGCCGACAACTGGAGATCGATGAATCCACGGGCGGGCATCGACTTCAACGGCCGTGAGTTACTCAAGTTCCTCTACGCGGAATCCCTGTTCACGCTCGACAACTATCGCAAGAACGTCTTCACCGGCTGGGGGCTGGACTGGCAGAAGATCCGCGAGACCGATCTGGAGGCGACCTTCAACGTGTTCAACTTCAGCAGGAAGGAGATCCGCATCCTGTCTCCTCGCGAAATGACGGAGGATTTCCTGGTGGCTTCCGTCTCACTGCCGATGTGGTTTCCTCCCGTACACATCGAGGGCGAAACCTACATCGACGCCGTCTACCTGACGGATGCGAACATCGAAGAAGCGATCCGACGAGGGGCGGACGAACTCTGGGTGATCTGGACGGTAAGCGACAAGGACGTCTGGAATCCCGGCTTCGTCGCGACCTATTTCCAGATCATCGAAACCAGCGCCGTCGGACATTACCGGGCCATCCTCAAGCGAATCGAGACAAACAATGCCGCCCTGGCGCGGGGGGAGGAGGGGGAATTCGGGCGCCACATCGAGGTCAAGGAACTGAAGGCGGATGTGGCCCTCCACTATCTGATCAACTTCAGCCAGGACCGACTCGAGGAGACGGTCAACCTCGGGGTCGAGCGGGCCCGGCAATGGTGCCGGGAGAACGGCATTCCACTTCAGCCCGCGGCCGGGGACTACCCGACGGAGGTCCACCGGGCCCGAACGAAACTCTGGTTCACCGAGGAGATGAAAGGGTTTATCGCATTTGGAGACTCCGATTACGACCGCGCGGCGAAACAGGGGCGCCAGGACGGTACGGCTCTGATGTTCCATCTGACGATCACCGTGGACGGGGTGCACCGTTTCGCAACGCGCCCGCAGCATCTGGCCGGCTGTGAGGGCTACATCGAATGCGCTGCGCTGGGAGGCCGCCTACCTGTGGATCAGGGAGAGTTCAATCTCTTTGTCGACGAGAAGGATCCGGCGGAGAAGCGCATGCTCTACCGGCTCTTCTTTCAAGACGGAGAGGGACGGCCCCTGACGCTGAGCGGAAAGAAGGTCATCCGGGACGATCCGGGCTTCGATGTCTGGAAGGACACGACGACGCTGTTCGTGAGAATCCTCCAGGGACATGTCTCCGCGGAGGAGGAGGCGGCTCTCGAAACTCAACCGGAGGACTTCGACAAAAAGCTTTCAGCATCAGGAATTATCACCATTCACTTCATGGACTTTCTCAAACAGCTGACCACTTTCCGAACGGAAGGGCCGACGCTTTCGGACCGGATGTCGGCGATGACGCACTTCGGGCGGCTGTTCTTTGGCAAGCTGTGGGACGTCTATGCGACCGAAGTCCTGAGCTCGGGTCCTTTCTGATCGCCCAGCGCCGAACCCGGCTCCGGTTCCCCCGCGGGTTCCGGCCCGGGCCAGATTCGAAGGAGAACGATGCCGGACCACCGGGACAGAAAACGGAGCGAACAGCTCGACCGCGCCACCGACATGACGCCGGTGACCGATTCGGTCGAGCTGGATGTTCCCGTCTCCGTTCTCTGGGAGGCCTTCAACCGATCCCGACGCTGGTCCTGGTGGAACCGCTGCTTTTACTGGGTCTTCAACCGGAGGCTGGTCAAAGGAAAGCAGCTGATCTGGTGCTTCCAGCCGATCCGCTGGTGGTACTTGTACAAGATGCCGGCCATCGCCCGGATCATCGAAGTCGAGGAGGAGCGAAAGGTCACCTGGGAGGTCACGGCTTTGCCCGGGTTCTATGCGCACCACACGTATTTCGTGGAGGACCTCGGGGATGGGCGAAGCCGCTTCGGGTCCTGGGAGAAGGCCTTCGGCTGGGGGTTCCGTCTGACCCGGCGTTTCTGGCTTGCCCATTTCAGGTTCGTCTGCGAGCGGTCTCTCGAAGGCGCCCGCCGGCTGGAAGAGGCGTACCGGGCTCGAGGGGACCTGAGCAACTCGACGCTGAAGCGCCTGCATGCTCGCGGCCGCCTGCCCGGGGCTCTTCTGCTCGTTCTCGTGCTGGCCCTCGGAGTGGCGGGAGCCTGGTTCTACTACGCCTTCCTCCACATCACTTCCAAGCAGCTGACGCCCGGTGTCTACGCCCTGCTGGACGGCGGCTGCAATTCCCTGGTCGTGGAAGAAGGCGGCCACGTGATGCTCGTCGATCCGAAGTTCCCGCCCATGTCGCGCTGGGCCGCCTCCTGGATTCATGAGCACATTAGCGGATCGGTCGATTACGTCGTCAACACGCACTTCCACTTCGACCACACCGAAGGGAATGTCCTTTATCCGAAGGCACGGATCGTGGCCCAGGAACAGGCTCCGGCACTCATGGAGTTGCGCGACCACGACTGGTGGCGTCGACACCCGCAGGGAGTGCCGAAACCTGGAGATCTGGTCCGCGACAGGGAGGAGATTCACGTCGGTAACCAGGCCGTCGAGATCGTTCACTATGGTCCGGCTCATACACGGGGAGATCTGGTGGTCGATCTGAACAGGGACGGCAAGGTCATTGTCGCCACCGGAGACCTGGTCTTCCACGGGTACTACCCGTTTTTGGACCTGGGAGAGGGAGGCGTCGATTTCCAGGGTCTGATCCAATCGATTCGTCGTCTCGCAGCTCGGTTTCCGGACGCGGTGTTTGTCCCCGGCCATGGACCACTCGCCACGGCAGAAGATCTGCAGTCATTCGCCTCCTATCTGGAAGATCTCTGGGAAGCAGTGGCCGAGGCGCGGACGAGGGGCCGATCCGAAAGTGAAGCCATGGCCGGGATCGACCTCAGCGCCTATGGCCTCCGCATCCTTCCCATTCTCCACTACGGCCAGGTTTTGTCGACGGCCGGAGCCAACATTCGATCCGTGTATCGGCTGCAGGATCGATCCGGAGCGACAGACCCCGGAACCGCGACACAGGCAGGCGGCCGATACAGGCACGCGGCTGCCGATGCGACCGGCCTCCCACTGCGGCTCCTTTCAGACTTCAAGAGGGGGCCGCTCAGTCCCACGGCGCGAGGGGCAGCCGGCTCGTTTTGACCAGCTTCCGCTTGCCCCGACCGGCTGATTCCGCGGCCGCCACAGGGATGACCTGGCCCTCACGGTCGAAGTACTCGACCCTCAGCTCGTGCTTCGATTTGTCGACCGTGATGCGGCAGAAGTTGTCTTCCTGTGTGAACCCCCACGCCCGGTAATGCATGACTCCACCCGCCACCGGAAAGGGATCACGCTGGTCCGCTGCTGTGGAATCGTGGACGTAGTTGTTGGGATCACCATCCGCAAACGGGAAGGGCCAGTAGAAAGCGGAGGACGTGATGTCGTAGGCAAAGAGGTCACGATCTTTCCCGGACCGGTCGAGAAACCGCATCCGGGCGATGTTCGAGCAATGGATGTCGCCGGTGAGAAACACGAGATTCTGGATCTTCCGGTTGACGACGAGGTCGAGGATCGCCCGTCGCGTTCGTGGAAACGCCGGCCAGGAATCGCTCGCGTCGCGGCGATCCCGGTTGACGGTGCCGGGCGAAGTCATGGCGGTGGCGTCGTCGCAATCCATGCGCTCGGTCATGTCGTTCGGCACAAAGACGCTCGACGAGACGACGAACTTCGGAATCTCCTTCGGTTGGGCCTCGAGCCAGTCGAGGAAACGCTGGAGCTGGCCCGGATGGGTGGGGTCGATTGCCGGTCGCCCCAGCAGGTGGTTGTCGTCGAGCCCGGCGCGGTCGTCCTTGTAGCGCTGCGTGCGAGCGTCGAGCGCGAAGAACGGATATCCCCCGCAGTCGAAATGGTAGTAGAGCAGGCGGCCCCAGGTCCGTGGACCGTGGCTCCATTGATAGCTCATGTACGCGCTGATCGCGATATTGAAGAGCTGGTGCTTCCCCTGGTCGTGGAGGCGGTCCTGCGTCCAGTTGTCCTCGATCTCGTGGTCGTCGAGGATCATGTAGACGGGAGAGGTGCGCAGGAGACGGCGCATGTTGGGGGACCCCATGGCCTGTGCGTATCGGCTCTGAAACTCCGCGTAGGTGTCGGCGCGCAGGATCGGAATCGCCCGGTTCAACATGTCGGCATAGATCTGGTCGCCTACCATCAGTGTGAAGCGGGCAGGGTTCGACCCGCGCGGATCGACCATTTGCTGGATGGGGTCGTAGATACGGTCGGCATCCTTGATCTTCCACAGAAAACCGGGATAGCGACACGAGCCGACCATGAACGAAAGAGTCTCGATCGGTTTCGTCGCTTTCGGAAAAGTGCGGAAGGTCGCCTCACACGTCTCCGCCGGCAGGGCCAGGAGCATCCCCGCCATGTTTTCGATCGGCGGCAGCCGCTGGGCCAGTTCGACGTCGTTCAACGCCTCGTCGGTCGGAACCGGATCGTCGACGGAGAGCGTGGCCATGCGGACCGTGTATTCCGTGTCGGGTGCAAGCGGTTTGGCCTTCTCCACGGCGGCGGCGGCGATGCCGAACCTGCGGTCGTTCGTGTGGAATCCGAGCGACACGTCTTCGCCGAGCACGAAAGTCCCTGTTCGATCGAATTCCCGGTGCAGTCGGAAGTACCAGGCCTGCTTGATCTCCCGGCTTCCGGGCTTTCCGGGGCCCTTCTCGACGATGCCGATGATGCCGATCGTGCGACGATCGGAGGCGAGGACGACCCCCTCGTCCTCCGGATCGTCGGCCCGAATCCAGAGCCGGCAACTCGTTGCCGTGGTATGGCCGACGACCGGCCCGAGTCCAGGGGCGCGCAATCCAGACATGGTATCCCTCCTTGGCGAGGTGCAGATGGTCGTCTGCCGAGTGATTTGGAAGTGAATTTACCACAACGGTTGTACGCATGGGAAACCGTGCGGTTCGAGCACGACAGGCCGGCACCCGCAGGGCTCACAGAGCACCGGTAGTCGCCGAGGCTAGAAGCATGTCCCCGACTCTCCTGGCGGTATGCACGCTGCCCGGCCTCCGGGCCGCCAGGATCGATCCGATCATCGCTCTCCGCCAGGAATAGCCGCCTCAGCCATCTCGGACACGCAGCCGGACCGCATCGATCCAGGTGCGCAGAGCCTTCGTGTGA
The DNA here is from genome assembly GCA_963823995.1 of uncultured Acidobacteriota bacterium. GTDB lineage: Bacteria > Acidobacteriota > UBA6911 > RPQK01 > JAPXNP01 > JARRKC01. The sequence continues at coordinate 118,083 of CAWGNQ010000001.1, read as the reverse complement.
GTTGGAATTCGCGAAAGTACCAGCTGTGCGAGGCTTTCGTTGTAGGTGTGAACCGTGAGATTACGGTCGTCCACCATCTCCAGTCCTCGGACCGCCAGTTTGTCGGAAAGGATTCCGACTGCGCGGCACTGTCGAATAACGTCCTTTGGGGATCCCGAATCGATCCCTTCGACGACCAGTAAGTAGCGTTGAGCCGCCTTCCAGTAGGCCTCGAATGTGTACTCGAACCGCTGAATCGCAGCGTCTCGCTCAATCTTGGTTGGCGAGGAAATCGACGCCAGTTCTTCGAGCGAAACCAGCGCTCGCTCAGCCGTCATCACACGCTGTTTCAGCCGATCCATCGTTTCCCTTCCCGGATCACAAGTTTCCTGAACGGAGGATCGACCTCGTTCAGAAGAATCACGTCCACATGGTAGGGGATTCTGCTCTCCGCAATCCGATCACGAAGCTCCGCAATCTGGCCAGGTGGAGGATCCGCGTGGATCTCGATAGCGATGTCGATGTCTGAGGAGCGATGCATCCGACCCTTGACGGCGGAACCGAACAGGTAAACTGTCGTCGGCAGGTCGTCAAGTTCCTCTTGCAGTATCCGCCGCAGCTGGGCAAGGGCGGCCTCCAGGGCGCTCAACCTGGACGATGACTCGGCACTGGACGATGCACCTCTGCCCATACCTCGCATGCTACCACTCGGCGGCTGCTATTCGCATCAGCCGAAAGTAATGGCAGAGGCCCAACCCGGCTGAACGAGGCACGAGGCAAAAGGTGTCGGAAGACGATCTCGGGTTCAGTTGACGCGAAGCTTGTCGCGGTCGAAGGCGACGGTGGCCCTTTCGTAGGAACACTGCGAAGCGTCGCCGGCGAAAGACTGGTAGGGCTTGACTTCACAGTTGCCGTCGAGGATGTTTCGGACACAGGCGATCTGCTCCTCCAGGAATCCGGCATCCAAAGGCGTCCCGTGGCCGGGAAAGATCGTATCGAATTCTCCCGCTCGCCGATTCAGCTTTTCGAGGGACTGCAAATAGACTTCGAGTGGAAGACTCTGCTGGAGGAACAGCCACACGAGCGTATTGTTGTCGTCGCCGGCAAACAGGAGACGGTTCGCCGCATCCAGCAGGACGATGCTTCCCGGCGTGTGCCCCGGCACCTCGATGACCTCGAGCGTTCGTCCGCCGAGATCGATCTGGCCGCCGTCCCGGATCGGCAGAAGCTCTGTGGAATCGAAATTCAGGCCATCCTGAAGCACGACGGCCTGGAATTCGGGTGTGCCCTCCAGAACGCGCTGAACGGCGTTCTGACGGTAATTCTGGCTACTGAACTGTTTCGCCATCTCGAAATCGGCCGGATGCGCCGACACTTCGACAAACTGAAAATTGCCGCCCGCATGATCGGGATGCCCGTGAGTGTTGACGATGATCAGCGGTTTGTTCGTAATCGAGCGGACGAACTCCGCGAGGTCGGCGATGCCCGTACCGGTATCGATCAACAGCGCCTTGTCCTCGCCTTCGACCAGGTACATGTTGTCGCTCCCATGATCGTCGATCCGCCAGACCCCGTCGGCCACCGATTCCGCCGTGAACCAGGTGACCTCGGCAGCCGCTTCGCCGACGGATTCCTGCTCCGCCGGGCTCTCCGAACTTTTCGAACATGCCGAAAACGAAAACACCAGCACCATGCCGATCACGCTCAACCCAATTCTCTTGCTCATCTTTGCCCCCCTCAGACAGACTTGAACCCGCGCAGATGTTCACAAAGCTATGAACCTGGGACCGAACTCTAAGTTGCCACAGCGAGAGAGTCAACGACGAGGACCCCTTGTGATGAATCTCCGCTTCGACCAACCAACCGGCCAAACGCTCCGCGAATCAAGGCTCGGGGGGTTGCCGAAATTCTCTCTTCTCAGCATTGACCCTTGCCCCCGGTCGGCACCTGCAGATCCGACTCCGCGCGAAGGCGCAAAGGGCTCGAAAACAAAGACATTCTTTGCGTCCTCTGCGGCTTTGCGTGAGATCGAGCCGCCGGGGTTTCGTGTGTAGACGGAGGCTTCAGACCAGGCCGGAGCCGGGCTGAGAGCATTCTCGTCATTCCGGCCGAATCCTCTGGATCTCCCGGATTCTGTCGAAATCGCGATCAAAGGAACACAGACCTGCAGCACCGACCTCCAGGACGGCTGCGGCGTGAAGTGCATCCCGTGCCATGATTTCGGGATAGTCGTCCATCAGCGCTCGACTTCGATCGAGCATCCGGCCGGTCACCGGGACCACCTCCGGCATGATCCGTCGTGTCAGATCGTAGACCTTTCTGCCCTTCGCCCACCGACCGATTGACCGGTAGCGATGGAGAATCTCCTGCAACACTTCGGCATCGACGGCGGCGTCGACGTCACCGTTCGCCACTCTTTCGAGGAACCGCAGGGCAGGCCTCTTACTGGGATGGTCCGCGCCTGCCGCATACATGAAGACGTTGGAGTCAACGAGAAGCATGCTCGTCCAGCAAATCCCGGGCGTCGATGGTGCTTTCGGTCTTCATCTGCTTCGTATCCCCGACCGGCAGGTTGAGTCCCGACAGGTCTCGGACGGCCTCCAGACGTTCGGAACTGGAGACCAAGCCATAGCTTTCTCGGCAGGCCTGACGCACGAGTTGTCCCATGCTCGTCCCTCGTTCCTTCGCCAATCGCTCCAGGCGATCATGTAGATCGGGAGGGAACAGGATCGTAGTCTTCTTCGAGAGCTCCATAGCCACCTCCATATATGCATATTATCAGACAACTCCGAGGTGGCGCGCCAAGGGCCTGCGCGAACTGAAGCCCTGGAACCTCGGAAGCTGACCGAGGCGGCTACCGATCTACCAGTGACATGAGGCGCTCGGGGTATCGGGGACCGGAGATCGCATCCGGCGACAGAGCCGAGTCGAGCCGTACCATCTCGGAAGGGCTAAGCGCGACTTCCGCGAACGCAACGTTTTCCTCGAGATGATTCCTTGAAGTGGTTTCCTAGGATATACCGGCCTGAGAAAGAAGGTCGACACACCGAGTCCGACGGCAGCCGCGGCGACATGCTCGACGAACTTCTCGACGCTCCAGATGACCAGTCCGATTCCGACCAGAAAGACGACGGCAGACAGGAACATTGAACTATGGACGGCGTGGAGGACTCCCATCGATCCTTTTCCGAAACTCCTCCGTTGCCGGCCGGGTTGCCGATGGCCGTAGCTCCGATTACCGGAACCTCTCCTAAATGCCGAACTGGTCAGAGTCGACCTCACGCGCAACGGACGCCAAGAACTCCTTCGTTTCGATTTAGAGGCCCTTAGCGAGCCCGGCGTCTTTGCGTGAAATCGGTTTTGCAGGCCCTGACGGCGCGGAACCTGGGAGTGAAGCCAACTACCGATCCACCAGCGACATCAGTCGTTCCCCGTAGCGTGGGCCCGAGACGGCATCCGGCGACAGAGCCGAGTCGAGCCGTTCCATCTCGGACGGGCTGAGTTCGACCTCCGCGGCCGCAACGTCTTCCTCGAGATGCTTTCTGGATGTCGTTCCCGGAATGGGCACGATGTCGTCGCCCTTGTGCAGGAGCCAGGCCAGCGCAATCTGTCCCGCAGTCACACCTTTCTGTGAAGCTGTCTCGCGCACGATCCCGGTGGCCCGCATGTTCCGATCGAAGTTCTCTCCCTGGAACCTCGGATCGTTGCGCCGGAAGTCGTCCTCCGGATACTCCTCGGCGCGTTTGACATGACCGCTCAGAAATCCTCTTCCCAAAGGAGAGAAGGGAACCAGCCCGATTCCCAGTTCCCGGAGCAGGGGGATGATCTTCGGTTCGAGGTTGCGCTCCCAAAGTGAATATTCGCTCTGCAGCGCCGAGACCGGGTGGGTCCGGTGGGCGCGTCGGATGTTCGATTCGCCCGCTTCCGAGAGCCCGAAGAATCGCACTTTTCCGGCCTTCACGAGATCCGCAACGGCTCCCGCAACGTCCTCGATGGGCACGTCCGGATCGACCCGATGCTGGTAGAAGAGATCGATGTAGTCGGTATCGAGCCGCCGAAGACAGGCGTCGGCGACCTCCTTGATGTGCTCCGGTCGACTGTCGGTCCCGGCAATTCCGTCTCCTTCGAACCGAAAACCGAACTTGGTGGCGATGACGACCTTGTCGCGGCGCCCCTGGAGAGCCCGCCCCAGCAGCTCTTCGTTTTTGAAGTGACCATAGGCCTCGGCCGTATCGAAGAAAGTGACACCGAGTTCGATGGCCCGATGAATCGTCGCGATCGACTCCGTCTCGTCGGCCGGCCCGTAGGACTGACTCATCCCCATACACCCCAGCCCGAGCGCCGATACCTCCAGACCCTGTCGTCCAAGCTTGCGTGTTTTCATGATTTCAAGCTACCAGATTGGGGAAAACGAAAGTAAGTCGGAAACGGCGGCGAAGCCGCTTTGGAAGTGCGGCAGCTCGCTGCCGCTTTCGATTCGACGCAGGCGAACATGTTACTCCCGTCCGACCGTATTGCGGCAACCGTGGATCGAGTGCGGGGCCTTGCGGTAGTGCCCGGCGGCCCGAGGAGATCGAGGCCTCGCCGCGGAAAGCGGAAGCTCCGTCCCTCCGCTTCCGCAGTCCAAGGCGGCTGCGCCGCAGCTCGCTGCCGGCATCGAAACCACGGCGGCATGAAACGCGTCTTGCGCCATCACATCGCTCCAGGCGTTCGTGCAAGGCGATGTTTGCCATCACGATGGTGTTTCCCTGTATCATCACGGATTCCTGCTATACTTAACCCTGTGAATGCACATTACTTACGGCGATTTTTCTGGGATGTCGATTTTGAAAACTTCGACCCCCAGGAGTATCCGCGATACACGATTTTTCGGCTGCTCGAATTCGGCGACGAAAGGGCGATCACCTGGCTCAGGTCGGAATTCACGAAAGCGCAGATCGAAGAAGTCGTGCGCTCGGAATCCAGGCTCTCTGCCCGGTCCGCGGGTTTTTGGGCACTCGTCTATGACATCCCGATCGAGGAAGTTGCTGCTTTGACCGAAACCTCCGTGCAATAGTGTTTGGAGGTTCCGGGACGCTCAGGAGGCCCCAGTGAGAGAAGAGGGTGGAGCGCAACAGTGGCACAGGGAGGTCGTCACTTCGGAAGTCGATCGCGCCTTGCGTGATTTACGGGAGCGGTCGGTCCTTGACGACTTCTATCTGGCCGGCGGGACGGGCCTCGCCCTTCAGTTGGGTCATCGTCGCTCCGTGGATCTCGATTTCTTCTCGACGGACATGTTCGATGAGGAGTTGCTGATCCGCAAACTTCTGGGTTTGGCGGGTTTCTCTGTTGTCGGCAAAGATTCCTCGACACTACACGCGGGAATCGGCCGGGTGAAGGCGAGCTTTCTGGGTTACCCATATCCGGTCATATTCCCCTTCTTGTCTTTCGCCGACGTGAACGTCGCGGATCCCAGAGACATCGCCTGCATGAAGATCAGCGCCATCGCAGGCCGCGGGACACGTCGGGACTTCGTTGATCTGTACTTCGTCTCGAAAAGTCATGGACTACAACCGCTTCTCGAGCTCTTCAGGCGGAAGTTTGCGAAGGCTGATTACAGTAAAATCCACATCCTGAAATCGTTGACCTACTTCCATGACGCCGAAGAAGATCCTATGCCCGACATGCTGGCGGATCTTTCCTGGGACGAGGTCAAGAACTTCTTCAGAAGCGTCGTCCCCTCCCTTGTGTAGCGACCGTTCGCCTCTTCTGTTCAGAGCAGATCCAAAGAGGGCTAAGCTCCTGCCTGGCCCCAGAGCAGAATGGCAGCCAACCTCGGGTCACCGGCCGGTTCAAGAGGGCGGCGAAGCCGCTTTGGACTGCGGCAGCTCGCTGCCGCTCTCGGGTTCGACGCACGCAAACATGTCGCCCCGGTTCGTCCATCATACCGGGTCGTCCTCTGGAGGCGAGGACTCTCGGAAATCCGTCGTGACATGGGAGAATTCGGGTCTCGCCAAGGAAAGCGAAAGCTCCGTTCCTCCGCTTCCGCAGTCCAAGGCGGCTGCGCCGCAATCCTGCGTCGTCTTGTCCTCTGAGTGGACAGCTGGTGCTTTCACGGAGTCATCCGTCGGACGGGGCCGGCAGGGCTGCCGGCCAGACCATCCAGGCAGGCTGCCTGGATTACTCTTGAGGCCTCCGGCTCTCTCTCCGATCGGACGTCGGGGAGAGACGCCTCGGAAGCGGGTTGCGTCGGAAACCCTGGTTCAGTGCTTTCCCTTTCCTCCGCCCGTCCCACTCCCGGAATCGGCCACCGCGGGCAGCACGGTAACCGTCATCTGGAAGGGAAGATGGTAGTCCCCCTCGTCGTTGACGTTTTCACTGAGGAGAGTTCCGATGTCTTGCAGCTCGGTTTCAGGGCAGCAAAGTGACGACGGGTCGGTAAAGGTCCCATTCAGCGATTCGACGGTCCAGGCAGCACAGTCTCCGGTCCCCTGGCAATCGAAGCTACCTCCGAGGAAAGTGATCAACACCCAGTCGCTGTCCGGCAACGCTGATCCGGCTGCCTGCTCGGGAGCCAAGGGCTTGTAGCGAATGGTGTAGAGCGTGTCGGCGCTGTCCCGGAAGTTCACCTTCAGGCGACCGAGCCGCTGCTCTCCCGGCGTGGTGATCGCGAGCATCCCTCCCGACAGGGGGGTGGCGTTTTCATTGATCGGGTTGAGAACGAAACCGGCCTTGATGGAAGAGGCATCAAACGGCAGGCCAAGCGCCGTCGGCCCGGGAAGGGCGGCGTCACCCAGCACGTCCACGGCGGATTGCGCGAAATCGAGGTGGAGTTGACGCGGAACACAAGGGTTCTTCCGGGACGAGCTGCACCCCCGAAAGACCAGAAACCCGTCCGAGGCATCGAGATAGGTGTCGACACGGTCACCGTTGACGTAGAGCGGATCGCCGTCGCTGGTAATCCGATCCGTGGCGGCATTCCGGAATTCAACCTGAACCGGAACATCCGGCTGCGGCTTCCCCGCTCTGGCAAAGACGGGCATAAATAGAATGAACAAAGCAAAATACGGGGTCTTAACCGACATACGATCCTCCTGGTGTTAAACGTGAGGTTGTCCTTGGGCCTGTGCCCAACTCCTCACTGCGTGCATGAACCCGGTCTCCAGGCAGGATAGTTGTAGCTGTCTCGGGAGCTCGCCCTCGGCAGATACGTCGTGGACTGGAGACTGGGAGCCCCTGTCGTCGGATCGTAACCGAGTTCGAGGAACGCAAGCGTGTGGCGGTTGCCGTTCTTTGCGTTGTTCGGATCAAGAGTCGCCACGACCAGTTCCGAATTACAGGGAGACCAGCTGGGCTGAAACGAGGCGTCGCATTCCGGGCAGCTGCGGAGATCAAAGGCAGTCTGGGCATTTGATGTGCCCAGGTTCCATGTATCGATCAGCGAAAGATGCTGGACACCGTCCAGGCCGTGGCGTGAGACTGAAATCCACCGATCAGTCTCGTTGGACCACCTCTGGTAGATCAGATTGCCCTCCCCTTCAAGGACCGAAAGAACCGGGTCCGTAGCCGCAGTGAGCAGCTGCGGAGAGTCGAGGAACGGAGTACCGTCCGCTACCCCAAACTGGTAAGTCACAATCTCTCTGGTTGCCGTAGAGTAATCCAAGACTTTGACGGCCAGTTGGTCCCCGGAAGGCGACCATACCGGGGCGTAATCTCGGAAATCCGGGGTCTCGAAATGAAACAGGCAGTTCGACCACCCTTGGTTCGCACAGTCCACATCCACCACGAAGACGTCCCTGTCATTTCCGAAGTTGTCCGAAAACGCGATCCAGCCTCCATTAGGCGACCAGGCAGGATCGGAAAGGGAGCCGCCAACGTCGCTGATTCTCGTCAATCCTTGTCCGTCGACGCCGATGACATAGAGGCCCCAGGTGCTGTCCAGGGTCGAAACGAAGGCGATCCAGTTTCCGTCGGGCGACCAGGTCGGTTCGGCGAGAATCTCGCGGCCGGCCGAGAAGAGCTCCTTCATGTTCCCATTCGCGTCGAGAAGCATCAACGAGCTGCCGTTGGTGAATGCGATCTCAGGCTCGCCAAAGGTCGGCGGTTCCGAGCCGCCTCCCCCGTGGTTGCCGCCCTTACCGGCATAGAGCCGCGGCCCTGAAAGTCCCAGGAGGAGGGCCAGGATCCCCAGCCAAGCGAATCGGGACAGTGTGTGAATGAGGGGAGTTGATTTCTTGCTCTGCATCGACCTCTTCCTTTCACTATCGAAGTGTTTACTCGTTGTATTTCTACTTCGCGGCCGTCGTGGGTTGAGTAGTTGAGAGGGAGTGTGCCGTTCAGTCGACTGAGAGTAGAGGATTCGTCCAGCCCTCAAGTCGCCCGCGGTCGGCTCAAGCCTCAGTTATTACAAAACGGATAGCAGGGTCTCCACGTGGGTGCCCATGCTCCGCCCTCCACGATCAGTTGAGGAGCTGTCGGTGACAGCCCGAGAATCTTCCCGTCCCCATCCGAGGTGATCTGGAGATTACTCCAGTAAATACCGTCCGGCGCGGTCTTGTTGCCGTGTTTGCCGGGCTCCTGGAAAGGCTGGAGATGGAATGCAATGACGTGATCGGAAGGGTCCCAGGAGATGGAATTGAAATAAGTCCCACCGAAGCCCAGCGGGCCCTTGACGTCCGGAGCCTGAGGGTCAGAGATGTCGATGATGAACATTCCCTGGCGCTCACTGCCGTCTTGCGGATCCAGATAGGTCACGCGTCCTGCTGCAATCCAGTCGTGCTGCTTGGCCCAACTTCCTTCGTCCGGGAAGGTCATCCAGGATGGATCTGTGATCTGAGTTTCGCTGGTCACGCAAGGCGCCAGGACGGGAAGGCCCGGATAAAGGCAATCGGTGAGTGGATCCGCCGGTTGCGGGTCCAAGCCGAAAACCACGAGAGCTCCTGCCCCGTATTCTTGGAACACGGTCGCGACAAGCCGAGATGAATCCGGCGCCCAGGAGGGTTCCCACTCGGTCCGTCCCGGCGTGTCCGTCAGCTGGACAGGTTGATCTTGGAACTCGGGAGTTCCGTCGCTCCAGTCAACCTTCGTTACGAACAGTTCGTGACTCACGCCATCATAGTTATCAAAGGCGATCCACTCGCCGTCGGGAGACCAGCTCGTACACCGCCCGCGGCTCCATCCCTCCGGCTGTTCCGACACGAGCTGGACATCGGTTCCGTCGAGACTGCTGACGTAGATCCCCGTGGGGTTCACCCCATCATCACCGCGACAGAAGGCCAGCCACTGTCCATCCGGGGCCCAGGAAGGGCCGAAGTTGGCCAGGTTCTGTCCTCCTTGACCGCCGGGGACGACAATTGTCTGGTTGGATCCATCAGCATTGGCCACCATGATGTCGAAGTTGGAGAAGTTGGATTCCATCGCATACGCGATGGCTGGATCCGGTGGCGGAGGTGGTGGCCCGGGCTTGCCTTTGGCAAATCCGGCCGACACGCAAACGCCGGCGACAAGCCAGGCCAATCCGAGCAGGAACACAAGTCTGGGAGCTTTCCCACGGTCACTCATAGTTGATGTTCTTTCCGACATTGCTCATTGCCTTTCTTCATCTATTCGAAATGCTGGGTGATCTGTCCGTTGCTGACGAGGCCGGCGTTCTCGTAGAGAGGGGTCCCGCCGAACGAATCGGCATTCTCGTAGAGACGAATCGTGATCAGGTCTTCTTTGCTGGGGCCTCGTTGTCCGTTGTCTTCGAACAGGACCTGAAAGACCCCGGTTCTCCGGAATGTCGAGGCTGGAAATAGAATTCGCCGACGTACCCCTCCGAGCCGAAAGCTTCCATTCCGGCCTCATCGAGGACGGCACAGGTGGCGAAGAAGACTCCGGCATCGACTTTTCCGTGAATCGACAACTGGCGTTCCTTGCCGTTCTCATCAACGATCCAGTAGCCGTGGTCCCGGTACTGGAAATTGCCGGTCAGCAGAGCCAGTTGGTCCCCGGAATCGTCCAACGTATCCTCGCAGTGGAGGCTGAAACCGAAGCTGGCCTTAGCATCCGGATCTCCAGCCGAGGCGAGTTGACCTCCTCCGGTGGTGTCCTCGCAGCCTCCCACAAGCACCAGGGAGAGCAGCAGAAACGATGTCAGTGCAGTTCTTGGTTTTCTCATCTGTTCGTGCCTCCTTATCCAAACCGGTTTCGGGAAGAATCCGAGATGACTTCCTGATGCCAAAAGATCAATCGATCCAGGAAAACGAAGGACGCGTGGCGGTCAATCGTGCGGAAACCTGTGCGCCCAGATTGGAGGGCACCTCCGTCCGTGCTTGATCGTGTCGTCATCGAATTCAATCCCATCCTGTTAGTAGGTGCCGGTTGCACCTGTTCTGTGACCTCAGATGTCAACAAATTCGCGTTATTGACAGATTTTCCTCGACGATAGCCGTGGGAATCCGGTCCGTCATCCCCCAATTGGGTGAAGAAATTCACTTTTCTGCTAAATCAGGAGAGAGATCTTTGTTTGGGTTAACCCCGAGGGAGCCAAAACTGAACAGGAGAAGTTCCACTTAGGCGGAGTAGAAGCCGGCGGGGCTCCGCAGAAGCATGCGAACCAGGTCCGTCTGACGGGAGGTCTCGGTCTTCAGGAAGACGCTCTTCAGCTGGCTTCGGCAGGTCTCGTAGCTGAGCTGGAGGCGGTCGGCCGCTTCACGGAGGCTGGTTCCCTGCATCATGACCGAGGCGAGGCGGGCTTCCGCTCGAGTCAGGCGGTAGAGATGCATGAGGATCTCTTGGGCGCTGTGCGTCTCCTCTTCGGGGTCCGTGATGAAGACCACGGCGGTGGGGTGCATATGGCCGTCGCGGTGTTCGCTCGCCGGTGCCGGGGTCACCAGCAGGGACAGCGGTCGGAGCAGGGAAGGTCGGGGCAGGGACAGGGCGCCGCCCGACGAGAGCCCTTTGCCGCAGGTTGTGCTCGATGCCGCGGCGATGAGCCGCCTCAGTTCGGCTGTCGCGCGGGGACGGGAAGCGCAGAGCCTGCCTCCCATCGTAGCGAGGCCGTCGTTCTTTGCGATGATCGCTTCGGCCTGCCGGTTGAGGGCGAGAACCGTCGCTTCTTCATTGACCAGTGCCACTCCGATCGGCAAGTAGTCGAGGGCTGCCTCCAGCCCCTTTCGGTGGGCTTCATTTCTCGCCAGACGCAGGGTCAACTGACCGGCCCGCTTCAAATGCGGTGAAAGCGCGTTGAGAAACTCGACCTCGGGCTCCCCGAACGGTTCCTGTCCTGGATGTCGTTGGACTCCGAAGGCGGCCACCGCGCTGGGATCCTTGAGAACCACGCCCCCGACCATGTGGTAGAAGTCGTATTTGAGAAGGAAATCATTCAGAATCTCGGACTTCCGGTAGATCTCTTCCGGGACGAAAGACCTCTCCACGGCAAGGAGTCCTTCCGGCCAGGTCATGGCGGCCTTCACCCGCAGGTCCACTTTGACGTAGTGATCGTTGTATTCCTCGACTCCCGTTGGATCGAGACCGGACGAGGCGCAGGCAATGGATTTCTGCGTCTGGGGATTCAGGATGAAGAAGATGCTCCCGGGGCTGTTCAGCTCCGCGGACAGGCGGGAGAGAAATCGCTTCCAGCCCAATGGATCCAGGGCGCAATCATAAAGCACAGCAACGAGATCAAGGAGTTGGGATTCCTGATAGATCATTCCTTCTCATCCCCTTCTCGTCCGAGGGCAGACAGCCCTCCTTTCGGAGACTCGGTCGGCGTTCCGGGACCGAACTCCAATGCCGCCGTACTTCTCAGAAGCAGGCGAACCAGTTCGCCCTGACGCGAGGTCTCGGTCTTCAGGAACACACTCTTGAGCTGGCTGCGGGCCGTTTCATAGGTGACCTCCAGCTGATCGGCGGCTTCGCGGAGACTGATCCCCTGCATGAGGACACCGGCCAGCCTCGCCTCGGCGGGGCTGAGGCGATAGAGACACATCAGAAGATCTGTCGGAGATTGGGACTCCCGTTCCGGGTCGGTGACGAAGATGGCGACTCTGGGTGCCCGGTACGTCAGGATTTGGTGTTGCCCCGGAAGAGGTGCTACGAGCAGCGACAGGGAGCGACGAACTGAAGGGCGTGAAATTGAGAAGACATCTCCGATACCGCAGCCGTTTCCATGGGCACTTGCCGTCGCCCGGGAGACGGAGTGATGCAGCCGGCGCGTCTGCGACGCCGCGTGTGCAACCAGTTGTCCGTTCCGGACGGACAGCCCGTCACCGGCCTCCAGGATCTGCTCAGCGGCACGGTTCAGACCCAGCAGGCGCGCCCGTTCGTCTACGAAAAGGACTCCAAAAGGGACGAAATCGACCGCCGTCGTCAGGCTGCTGCATTCGAGTTCCAGTTCATTCAGCCGAAGCCGGATCTGGGAGGCGCGGACCAGGTGGGGTGCGATCCGCTTGAAGTTCGAATAGAACTGCGTGGTCGGGGGTCCCGCCTTCACCGGAAGATGGAGACCGATCATCGCAGCGGCACGTTTCTCGCGGAGCAGAACCAGTCCGACGTTGTGTCCGAGCCGTGCCTTCCGCAAGAACTCCTGAAAGAAGGGATGACGAGCCATCCGCCGCTCGCTCAGGTAATCGAGATCGGTGAACATCCGCCCCGTCGTCGCCCTTCGGGCGTAGCCCATGCGAGGGTTCTGATGATGATAAGAAGAGAGGTAGTCCGAGATCAGCTCGTCCGAGATTCCGGTGCCCGCCGAAAACAGGAGACGGCCGCCTTTCTCCATGTAGAAGTCGGCTGCCGTGGCACCCAGCAGCCGATCCAGTCGCTCGAGCATGTGGGGAAACCGACGCGGGTCGAGCGCCGACTCATAAATCGAATCGACGGTTTCCAAAAGTGATCTTTCTGAAAACGGCATGGAAGCTCTTCCTTCGTCCGATCTGGGAAATCGGAGTCAAATGGTCTTCGCTCCTCCCTGAAAGTGATTGGACTCTGCTCCCCCGATTCGCAGTCCGACCGGGCTCCTGAGCAGCAGCCGGATCAATTCACTCTGACGCGAGGTCTCGGTCTTCAGGAAGACACTCTTGAGCTGGCTGCGACAGGTTTCATAAGTCACCGAGAGGCGCTCGCCCGCCTCCCGCAAGCTTGTCCCCTCGATCAGGACCGAGGCCAGACGGGCTTCCGCATGGGTTAACCCGTAGAGGCGCCTCAGGATCTCGTCGGCGGTTTCCGTTTCCTCCTCCGGATCGGAGATGAAGACGACCGCCGTGGGATGGATCGTGGTGTCCCGGTACTCCGATGCAGGCACGGGCGCGACGAGGAGCGACAGGGGCCGCCGCAACGACGGGCGGGGCAGGGAAAGGGCTCCGCCGGCCGAAAGCCCTTGACCTCGGCTCGTCTCAGATGCTTCAAAGATCAGCTTGCGGAGCTGGGCGGTCTCGGCAGGCCGGGCGCCGCAGAGTCTGCCGTGGAGGGTGCTCAGGCCGTCTTCCTGTCGCAGGATCCCGGCTGCCTGCCGGTTCGCGGCCAGAACCTGCGATTCTTCGTTCACGAGGGCGATGCCCATGGGCAGAAAGTCAAGGGCCTCCGTGAGGCCCTTCTCGAAGGCTTCGTTTTGGGCCATCTGCAGCATGAGCCGGCTGGCTCTTTTCAGATGGGGAACGAGCGCACGAAGGAGCCGGACTTCCGATGCTTCGAAGGGTCCCTGTTCGAGTTGCCGCTGCAGGCCGATGACGGCCACCGCAGTCGGCTCCTTGAGAATCAATCCTCCCAGGACGTGGTAGAGGTGGTCGTAGCGCAGGAGGACGTCGTTCACCAGTTCGGATCGCCGGTAGACCTCGGCCGGGACCAGGCCGGTCTCGATCGCCACCGTCCCGGCGGACTTTTGGAGCATCGATTCCAAACGCAGGTCGACATTGACGTCGTACCGGCCATATTCGGCGATCCCCTCATCGGGCAAGCCGGTATGAAAGAGCCCGACAAGTTGCCGCGAGGCCGGATTCCGGATGAGGTAGACGGCGTCCGGACTGTTCAGTTCCTGAGAGAGCCGGGCCAGAAAGTCGTTCCATCGATGAGCATGCAGGGCGCACTCATAAACCAGGCCGATCAGGCCGAGCAACTGCGACTCCGCGTTCATTTGCCTCCCCCTTGAAAGAGAATTCCCGCTTTCCTTCCTTTCACTGCAGAAAGATCAAGCCGAAGTGATGATCCGTGACTTCGCCGTCCTCACAGACCAGGAAGTTGGACGTGATGAGTCCCTGTGCGCCTTCGAACTGGCCCTCTCCGCGGTCGATCTTCCAGATCACGGACCCCTGCCTGAACCGGGGGTCGGGACTGCCGTCGAAATGACCGCGGCCTACGGTGCTGAAATGGAGCCGATGGTCACGACCGAAGGAGATCGTGCCGGACTCCAGGAATCCTCCGTCGGGCTCGAAGAGAAATTCCGATTCGAAATCCGCACTCTCGCCGGGCAGGGGCTCGAGCCGCGATTCAATGCCGTGGCGATCGAGGAGCGTCCGGACCTGGCAACTCGAAGCTCGTCCCGCGGTCGCCAGAAGGGCGGCCGAATCGCTCGACTTCCGCACGCGGCCGTGAAATTGAAGGCAATACATGAACTGTCTCATCCAACTCGCCTCCGATGGTCCCAGTGCCCGAAAACGGCTATGCTCGTAGGGCCTGTGTATCCCTTTGCGAGAATTCCGAACTCACTCTGCGATCGTCGCGCTGCATCGCAGTCGGGCGATGGGCACCTTGTTCTTGTGCTCCAAAGTAGATGAAGCGGCTGCCTCTTGTGCTCAGGAAAGCCTCAGATTTGCCTCAGAATTGTCTCTCCGCGGTGCTGATCGCGAAAAATCTTGTTACCAACGAGTGGAAAGTCCGGCCTCTGTGTTATAATCAACGGCAACTTCATCACACGGGGAGAGTCCGATCATCCGTGTCTCGAGAACTCAAAGTCGGAGAGTGGTGCGTCGAGCCCGCGCTGAATGCGTTTTGTCGAGACGGTAAGCGCATTCACGTCGAGCCGAAGACGATGCAGGTGTTCCTTGTCCTCGCGGAACGCCCGGGTGAAATCCGCTCCAAGGAACGCATCATCGAAGAGGTTTGGCGCGACACCTTCGTCACCGACGGCGTCCTTTGGAATGCAGTCTCGGAACTGCGTCGGGTCTTTAGGGACGCCCCCAGCAAGTCCTCCTGCATTCAGACGGTTCCGCGCAAGGGCTACCGTCTGACGGCGCCCGTCTCGGTCGTCCATGAATCTGAGGACATTGGGCGAATCTCCAGTTTAGGCGTGAGCCGGCTCAGGGATCTGATGCCTGCTCTGTCGGTCGCCGTTGCCGCTATTGTGATCGGCTTCTTCGGCTTTCTTTATTGGACCGAAGGATCCTTCCCGATAGGCAGACCGGCTTCCATTGCCGTTCTGCCTTTCCACAGCTCCGATCGGATCCAGGACGGCTCCTATGTTTCTGAAGCCGTCAGCGCAGGTTTGAGCTCGATTCTGTTTCATGCAAGCCATCTGAAGGTAGCCCCGAGCAGCGCTCTCCATCGCTATTCCGGAGTGAAGATTGATCCTCTCGAGGTGGGCGCCGATTTGGGTGTGGATGCCGTGGTTTTCGGACTCCTCTCAGGAGAAGACGATCGATACACGCTGGATCTTGAACTGCTGGATGTAAGAAGCGGGGACCTCTTATGGGCGGAGCAATATCGAGGCGACTTCGGGACCCTGAGCTTCGCGCAGGGACAGGCGGCCCGCAGCATTCTCTCCCACACCACCGGAAAGCTCGACCAGGAGACCCTCTCGCTGTTAACTCACCCGCTTCCCCACGATCAAGGCGCTCAGTCTGCCTATTTGAAGGGTCGGTACTATTACAACGAGTTCCTTTTCAGGAACCCGAAGTTCGGACTGCGCAAGAGCGCCGAATTGCTGCAACGGACGATTGCCCTCGAGCCGGACTTCAGTCCCGCCTACCACTGGCTCTCCAAAACCTATTACCACCTTGGAAGGACCCTCCAGGACGAGGGCTACTTCTTGAAGGCGAGGCAGTGGGCGGAGCGGTCCATCATGGCGCGGGAGCCCTCAGCGGAAGCCTATCAGTGGATGGGAGAGATTCTGTGGACCTATGACCGCGACTGGGAGGGCGCCGATCGCGACTTTACGATTGCGCACGAGCTCAACCCGCATCTTGGTCCCACGATTCCATTTCTGCTGACGACCGGCCGGCGCGAGTCGGCTCTCCGGCAAATCCAGATCGAGTACGGGATGGCCGATCCCTGGTCGGTGACCGATGCCATCGGGCACGGGTGGTGGTACTTCTTCGCCGGTGACTTCGATCACGCCATCGAACTGGCCAAGAAGGGCCTGGAACTCGAGCCCGATTTGCCCATGGCCGGGCGCCTCCTTGCCGCCTGCTACGAGCGGCAAGGGCGTTTTCAAGAGGCGGTCCGGACGGAGGTCGCCGCCTTGAAGAGGAAGGCGACGGAGTACGGCGGTCAGCCCGGGCTCAACGACATCGAGGCGCGAGCCGTACTCGAAGCGTTTCGCAGAGGCGGAATCCGCGCATACTGGAGCGCGTTGCTTGCGAGGGCACTGCCGGTCGGGAACCCGATTGCGATTTCCTCCCTCTACGGACGGCTGTGCGACAAGGAACATGCCCTGGAATGGCTCGTGAAGGCGTACGAGATGAAGGAAATGGGCCTCGTAGCCACGCCGTGGTTCGATTGCCTGAGGCAGGATCCGGCCTACGAAAGGCGGCTCGTCGAACTCCGGTTCCTGCCTCCTCCGGCCGTCGGCGCAGTGACGGCGACACTGGTCGCCAACACGCCGACGCAACCCTGAGCGAATCCATTTCCAGACTTCAGTCCGGCTGAATTCTCTTGATTTCCTTGATCTTGTCGAAATCCCGATCGAAGGAGCACAGACCCGTAGCGCCGACCTCCAGAACGACAGCAGCGTGCAGTGCATCTCGCGCCATCACATTGCGGTAGCTGTCCATCAGGGTCCGACTTCGATCCAGCATCGGGCCGGTCACGGCCACCACTTCGGGCATGATCCGGCGCGTCAGATCGTACACTTCTCTGCCTTTCGACCACCGACCAATCGAACGGTAGCGATGTAGAATCTCCTGCAAGACTTCGGCATCAACGGCGGCGTCGATCTCACCATTGGCAACGCGCTCCAGAAACCGGACGGCAGGTCCCTTATTGGGGTGCTCAGCACCGGCCGCATACATGAAGACGTTGGAGTCAACGAGAAGCATGGCCATCCAACAAATCGCAGGCTTCGACGGTGCTTTCCCTCTTCATTTGTTTCGGGTCCGCGACCGGAAGATTGAGTCCAGCAAGGCTTCGGACAGCCGCCAGGCGCTCGGATTCGGAAACCAGCCCATAACTCTCTCTGCAAGCCTGCCGAACGAGTTGTCCCATGCTGGTCCCTCGCTCTTTCGCCAATCTCTCCAGGCGATCGTGCAGATCGGGAGGGAACAGAATCGTGGTCTTTTTGCTGAGTTCCATAGCCACCTCCACATAGGTAGCTTACCACGACACCAACAAGTGATGCCGGAAAGGAAAAACGTTTGGATCTGCCGTCATTGCGCCAGGATCTGGGGTGGGACGGCGGAGTAGAAGCGCAGGTCGCGGGCGGCGAAGATGCCCAGACCGGAGAGGGGCAGGGTGGAGCGCACCCTCAGATATCCGCCTGGCAGCATGCCTATCATCTCGAAGAGCTCTCCCGCCGTTCGGGCCAGGCGTTCGCCCGGGCCAAGTCCGAGGAAAGCAATGCCCAGACGTTGTCCGTCGGGAGAGAACGCTTCGACCGTCAGAATAGCCGCGTAGGGGTTGTCGTTGAGCAGGGCGATTCCCGTAAACAGTTCCTCGGTCTCGGCCAGCTGGGCCAGAGCGAATTCCCGGGCGCCGCTCGACTGTAGCGGCAGAGCTGCCAGATAGCTTTGATCGAGCCCTTCGAAACGGACCGTGCCGACAACCTGTCCCGAATCGACTGATACCGCCGCCCAGCCCGCAAAGGGCAGTTGTTCGGCTGGAAGCAGAGCCGACACGGACATGCGCCACTGACCGCCCGTCGGAAGTGAAATCGGGCGTTCGCTCGTCCTGTTTCCGTTCGAGTCGAACAGCTCGATCCGAGCCTCACTTGCTCCACTCGGGCTGACCAGATGGATCCAGGTGTCGATCTGCGCGCCGGCGGCAATCTGCGGTGCGACGAGCCGCTGTGAGGAGCCGTCGGTTCGAAGCCCGGGCACAAGGGCACTTTCGTGGTTGCCCGACAGGACGTTCATAGCGGAAAGGCCGGGACGGTCCGACGGCTGGGTCTGGGTCACCGTCAGCGCGCCGCAGACTTCCGACCAATCCGCATCGATATCGGACGGACGCAGCCGAAGAGTTCCTCGTGCGGGCACGCTAACGGAGACCGTGTCGGTCTCAGAGTCATTGACCGCCCATTGCACATCGGCCTGGAGCGGCTCGTCGAGCCGGTTCGTCACGTAGAGGTCGCTCATCGGATCGCCCGAACAGAACTCGGTGAGGACCAGTCTGTCGGAGCCGCCCGGCTCCAAGGTGCCCCCGTCCAGGGATTCGAGCGAATAGGGTCCGAACAGCGTCATGCCCTGCAGCAACGGGCTGTCCGGGGACAGTTCGAGCGATCCGACTGGAGAGCCCGGCAGCCACTCGGTGCGAAGCAGGGCCTGCTGCCGGCCGGGTTCCAACTCATGGGTGATTTCGCCAAGCAGGCCGCCGTTCGTACCGAAATGGCGGAACAAGAGATTTCCTTGCTCATTGCTCTGATTGAGCCAGGCAATGCCCAGAAAGTCGCCGGACTCGGGACGAAGCAGCGGAAGCGAGACGGGTGTGGAGTAGTAGGATCCGAACTCGAGAGCCCCCAGGTCCGTTCTGGGCGAGCCGTCGCCGTCACCATCTTCGGGGCGGAAGTGAAAGAGCAAATCATCCCCGGTCAGGTTCGAGCCTCGGTCGATCGCCGGTGAATCGCCGAGCAGGCTGAAGTCGCCGGTCACAGCTGAGCCGAATCGCGGATCGCCGCTGAAGTTGCCCTGAACGCCGTCAAGCGTTCCGTCGCCGATGAGATTATTCCGGAACGTCAGGGAACCCGAATCCATGACATCGAAGCCGCCGTTCTGAGCAAGGATCGAATCCTGGACGGATCCTTCGCAAACCCCGGCATCGATCCCGCCTTCGGAATTCCCGCCAACGGTCACGTCGTGAAGATCGAGGCCGCAGCCTTCGGTGCCCACAACCGCGGTACTCCCCGAATTGCGGTCTATGAGACTGTCGGAGAGCGAAGCGGAGCCCTCACTGACGGTCAATCCTCCCCGATTCTGCGAGAGGCGGGCGGCGTGCGCATGGAAGGAACCTCCGCTTTGGACGACCACTCCTGTATCACCGTTCATCAGGATCTGATCCCCCAGACTTTGCACCTGAGCGCCTTGCGTGATCCGGAGGCCTGCCTGCCGGTTGCCTTCGAACCGGTTCCGATTCAAGGAGAGCAGGGTGACGTCGTCCTGCACATGGAGTCCGTCGCCGAGGGGCCCCTGGTCGGCAGCGAAGACGTTCTGCTTCAGCAGTCCCAGGCTCCAGAGGAAGCGGGCGTTCTGAGCGTCGATGTTGGCCGTATTGTCCCTGAATTCGTTGTTGAAGAGAGCCGAAATCGCTCCGTCGGAGAGGAATCCGTTGGCCGCGTTGCCGGACACCTGGTTGTTCTCGACGAGAACGGTCGAATCCAGGGTGTGGATCCCATCCCGTCCGCTCGAACGGATCGTGTTGTCCAGGATCGTGGCTCCGCTGTTGGTCAGGCTGATTCCGTGTGAGCCACTCGTATGGCGGGTCTCCTCGATGAGATTCCCACGGATGACCGCGGAGGCTCTCGTGAGCTCGATGCCGCTTCTTCCTCCGCGGACATGCAGGCCTTCCAACGTCACCTGGTCAACATCATGGATCCCGACGGCGGGACCCGAAGCGTTTTCAGGCGCGGACATTTGCGGAGATTGGCCGGTCTTCGCTCGCAACGTCAAGCCGTTCTGGGGCACAGCGTCCCGATCCAGCCCGATCGTCACCGTCTCTTCGTAGTTCCCCGAATCGGAGAGCTCAACGACATTTCCGGGACCAGCCGCCGCGACGGCTTCTGCCACGGATGTAAAATCGGCGGCCCCGCTCTGATTGACGGTCAGTACATCGGGAGAGGGAATCGTCACGGCGCCCCAAAAGACCATTTCCGTGAGCAGCTGTCCCTGGGACGCGAATCGGAGGCGACCCTCGAAGGCGCCCGATGTCACGGGCATCCTGAGATCCGCCGTGATCGTCACGGTCTGCTCCTCTCCCGGTCCGAGGTCGATTTCAGTTCGGGACAGTTGCAGGTCCACACTGCCTCGGGAGACCGTGTGCTCGATGTCGACCGTCAAGGTCATGGGCTGCTCCGAGAGTGAGCGGAGGCGGACCTGTCGAACGATCTGATCGGACGCAGGATCGTCGATCAGGCCGAAATTCAGGCTGACCGGATCGAGGACCACCTGGACATTTGCTGCCCGAGCCAGATCGAGGAGGCCGGCGCCCTCGTTGAAGGGCTTGGCAGGAGTCTCGTCTGAAGGAACGGACACGGCAGTATTGACCACGGCTGATTTCAGGATCTGCGGGCTCCATCCGGGGTGACGCTGGCGGAGAAGGGCGACGGCGCCCGTCACGACGGGAGCGGAGAAGCTCGTACCCGCCAGGCCGGGCGCATACTCGGACCCGGGGACGGCGGCGTAGATGCCCTCTCCCGGAGCCACCAGGTCCGGCTTGACGGTTGTTTCATAACCCGGCCCGCGCGAGCTGAAGAGGGAGAGGGAAGGAACACCGTCCGGAACGGGCTGCAAATCATCGACCGCGCCGAACGTGATTTCTACTGCACCCGATTCGAGAAGCTGGAACAACTCCGTGCCCGCCGCTGGCGGGATTCCCACGACCGGGATGGGGCTATCGGAGACCCCGCTTGGCGTCGGGTTTTCGGGTTCATCGGCCGGAGCGAGAACGATCGCTCCGGCTCCGGCGTCGATTGCGTATTCGACCTGGACCGCATCATCGCAGACGCCCCTGGGCAGGAGCAGCGCCCGGCCTTGCAGGTCGATCCCCGAAAGCGGCGAGCAGGCGCTGCCATCGATCGTCCGGTCTGTGAGATCTACCAGAGGAAAAGGTCCTTGCACCTGCTCAAGCAGGAGACGAGTCACCGTCCAGTAGCGGATCCTGTGCAACGCGTCCGGCACACTGACCTCCGACGACGTCACGTCCAGCGCGGGCGCAAAGACCCTGGGATTCCGGACGGCACCGACCGTGATCGGGGAGTCGTAGTCGCCCGGTGCATTGACGGTCTGGAGATCCGGCCCCTCATTTCCCGCCGATGCGACAACGACGACACCGGCCTGCTGGGCAGCATCGATGGCGGCCTGTTCTGCCGGGTCGTCGTCGTTGCCTCCCAGACTGAGGTTGATTACCTGCATCCCGTCACGCACGGCGTCTTCGATGGCTGCAATGACGCCGGCCGTCGTGGCTTCGGGGAAATCTCCGAAGACATTGTAATTGCCGAGATAAGCAGCCGGTGCAAGACCCTGGATCGGAGCCAGCGGAGCCTCGACGGGCCGTCCGGCGGCAATCGAGGCGACGATGGTCCCATGATCGGCGACCGGCGAGGCCGGTTCGCAGGCCTCGAGATCGAAGCCGAATTCGGGGCAGACGTAGCTGCGGGCGACGATCACCTTGGCGTTGGTCGATTCCACCTCGCCCTGCGGAAACCCTTCCGGAGAGTCGATCCCGGTGTCGGCGAACATGGGATGAGCCACATCGATCCCGTCGTCGACGACCGCGATCCGGATCCCTTGGCCGGCTGTCTGAAGACCTCCCAGCGCCGTCCAGACGGGTCCCGCCTGAACGACTTGGGGGATGGTGTCGAGCAGCCGGCTCCGCAGGCGATTGGGATAGACGCCCCGCACCCGGGAAGAATGCCGAAGTCGGTTCAGCGCATCCCGGGGTCCCTTTACGAGGATGCGACTCAGTAGGAAGCTGGACGCCGATTCGATCTCGATCCCGTCGAGGAAGCCAAGGGCACGCAGCTGTGCCAAGAGGCTTTGCTGGAGCGCGGCGGTGGTCTGTTCGGCGTTTTGAACAGTCGCAGGCGCGCGCAGGTTTCCGGACGGAGCAGCGGTCAACTGCACGACCGAAGGAGAATCCAGCAGGACGATGTAAATTTCCCCCGCAGGACGCTCCACCCCGTACCGCGCTCCGGTCAAAAGGAGAGCGAAAACCGCGGCACACAGAATCTCCGCGACCCTCCTCATCGACGTCAGTGTGACCCCTCCATTCTTGCCATTCGGGGAGGGACGCTCCCTCCGGTCGAGTACCGGGAGGTTTGCCAACGGCACGGAGCGTCAGAGCCCGAACGGAGTGAGGGTTGCCCGAGAGCCCAATATTCGAGGCCCGAGCGTTTGCGGGACAGTGGGACGCCCGCCCGACAGGGCGAGTTGTCCTCCCTGGTCGCACCTGGAGCAAAGTCCGCCGGCGGTCGGTGACCCTCCAGAAGTCCCTCACTTCGTTCGGGCTCTGATGCACCTGAACCCGATCTCCGATCGTTTCCCGCTTCCCGACTTTCGTTTCCCGATTCTAAACTCCTCGCTCCTCGATTCTCGATTCTCAAATTCTCACCTCGCGATTTGCCCGTCGGCCTTCCCCTCAGGGCGCTCCGGCAATCACCGGAAACGTCGTCAACGTTGGTACTTCCTGCGGAAACGCCTTCTGCGGGTCGTCGTTTTGGCGCAGGGTGACGGCTGAGAGCGGCTGGTCGCTGTGGACGACCAGCATTCCCTGCATCTCCTGGGCCTGGGCCTTCACTCCGGCGTCGTCGAAGAGCTCGTGGACGAACTTCGCCAGGTGGCTGCCGGCGGCCAGCGGATCGAGCGTCTTCTCCGCGATCGGCGTGAAGTGCGAATCGTAGAGACTGAGCGTCACATTCGCCGCCGGGGCATTCGAGTCTGAAGGGAGATAGACGAGAGCCAGGCCCGTATCCCGCACACCGAGGCTGTCCACGACGACGGAGAAGTCGGTTAACTCGGTTGTCGCCGGGACTCCGGCTTCGTAGAGCGTGATGCCCGCCGTCAGATCCCGACGGGTGAAGACGACGACTCCGTTCACTCCGTCTCCGGCAAAGACCCGGGCGTATCCGACCTGGAGATCTCCGGTTCCCGGCGTGGCGAGCGACACCGTCTCGCCCCGATTCAGAAAGAACTCGAAGCGGGAATCCGTGCCCTGGTCTCCCAGGGTCAGGGTCATCGGATCGCCGTCGGGAGTGGCGTGGAACTCGACCTGGACGGAAGTCCCGGCACCTGTGTTGGCCAGGATCAAGGTCGACTGGAACTGCAGGGAGCCCAAGGCTCCGTCGGCAAACTGGGGAAAGACGAAGGAGGAGAGGACCTGAGCGGGTCCTCCCGCATCGGTGATCGTGCCGTCCGCCTGAAGGTCGTCGTCGCCGCGGGCTCCGTCTGTGAAGTGCAAGACGATGCGGTCCGAAAGGATCTCCGCACCCGTCGTCCCGTCGAAAGCGAAGTCGTACCAGTGGGCGACGGGCTGGTCCGGCGTCCCTCCATACCGGTAGTAGGTGTCGATCGTCAGTCCGGCAGGCAAAAGCAGCTCGACCGTCGTCGAGTCGCCGGAGAAGCCGGTGACAGTAAAGGACAGAAAGCCCAGGGGAAATGAAATTCCCGGAGGTGGATCCGAAAGGATCGTATCCTGCACGAAAGCGACGGACCCGAGGGTCGAACCTTCTGCGCCGACGAGAGTCACGTAATCGGCTGTCCGGTTGCTGGGCAGAGAAGCCACGAGGGCCTGCTCCCGGTCGGGAGTTCCGTCGTTGTTGCCGTCGCCGCCGTTGGGCGCTCCGTCTTCAACCGAATCTTCGATCCCGTCCGAGTCGGAGTCGGAAGTCGCTGAGGCAAACGGCAAATCCGAGATCCGCATGAAAACGTGGTCCCCAAAGAAGCCGCCGCCGGCATACGTCGGCTGGACGGCATCCACGGTGGGGAAATCTTCTGAACGTGTCTCGCCGGATACCCAGAGATCTCCCGAGGACGTCAGAGCCGCATTTCCCGTGTATTCTGCTAGCGGCAGCAGCGTCGAAAAGAGTATCTTGTCACCTTGAGAACCGAAGATTGTCACAGAGCCGAACCGACTTCGCTTTTCCGGATCCGGGACGGGTGCAAGGGCCAGCGGGTCAACCTGTGGAAAATCCGACGACCAAGTCGCGGAGAGGAGAACCCCTTCTCCGTTTGGGCCAGCCAACACCGTGGCAGCCCCCCCATCGTCGTCGGTTCCTCCGAGATAACTCGAATAGATCAGCCCCGTCCCAGGTTTCAGGAGGGTGACCGTCAAATCCGCCTTTTCGCTGTCTCCTCCAACTGAATCAAGAGCATCCTGGGATACCGGAAAGTCGGTGGAGGTGCTTCTGCCGACCAGCCAGATCGCGCCATCGCTGCGACGAGCCAGCTTAGGACCTTCCTCATATCCGGTTCCCCCAAGGTAGGTCGAGTAGATGAGTTGGTTTGTCTGAGTATCCAATATGGAGACGAAATAGTCATTACTTCCCGCATTCTCGGACTGAAGAGGACTCTGGAGAGGGAGGTCGGAAGCTTCAGTGTCACCGGCGATGATCACTCTCCCGTTTTCGTCCAGCGCTACGTCGGTTAGACACTGCAAGCCGCCGGGTCGGTCGACTCCGCCGAAATAGGAGGAATAGCTCAATTGGCCCGCTGGATCGAGGCGAGCAATGATCCCGGTCATCCTCCTGCGCTGGGATTGAAAGGGGTTGGAGAGGGGAAAGTCGCCGTTGAGGACGGCCCCAACCAAAACGAGACTTCCCTGCTCGTCCAAGACGATGTTCGCGTTGCAGATCCCCTCGTCTCCACTTCCTCCAAGATAGGTGGAGTAGATCAACCTGTCCCCTTGACCAGCGAGGCGAGTCACGAAGTAGTCCCTGCTCCCCCCTGCATAGGTTTCCTGAGTCGCGTTCTTGAGTGGGAAATCCAGCGAACTCGTAGCGCCGGCTAAATAGATGCTGTCGTCTGGACCGATTGCGAGCCCATTTAGGTCTTCACCAGCATCGCCACCTAAATAGGTGGAGAAGAGGATTGTCTGTCCGGTCGGATCCAGTTTCGTGACGTAAACATCCGATGTACCACTAAGCTGGCCTTGAAGCGGCGCTACCATGCTGAGATCGGACGAAGATGTGATGCCGGCGAGGATGATGTTCCCCAGAGAGTCGACGGCGACTTTCCCGTCCAATTGCTCGTCGCCCGAGCCGCCCCAGTAGGTTGAGTAAGTGACAACCGGGTCGACCACCAACGGCTCACTGTGGGAAAACTCACCCACGCTGAACCCGAAGGAGTCCCCGTCGGTTCTATAGGTCACGTCGACAGGTACTCTGCTTTCACCTTCCATCTGGTAGGCAATGGGCGAGTGATGAAGAATCTCGGTATCTCCGAGGCCGAGAATCAGCTTGCCTTGGTCGAGGTGGAGTTTGGCTTCGCCTGTGTAAGTCACCTTTATCCTGCCCGGATCGGCCCCGGGGGCGATGACGAAATCGTACTCCAGTTGATCGGGAGAGCCGTGAAACACCAGATCGATGCCGGGATAGATCTCCCTGATTCTCAGTTGTCGGAAATGCCGGGCTCCGATGACCCATTTCCCAGGGTCCCGTGTCCTGATGTAATTCGTCACCCCGGGGAGCTCGCCTTCCGGCCGGAGCTCCGGCGACGGGTTGCCTCCTAGGAAACTCATCTGTACCGTGTCTCCGCCCGCGCTGAGCCGAATTCCCGAATTCAAGATGGCAAGCGACAGCCCGGGACCTGGGTCCAGGTACCGAACTTCCGGAGGTGCCTGGCCCATATTCTCTTCGAAGAAAAGCGGTAAACTAAGCGACCGAAAAGCTGCAGGCTGCTGTTGCGGGACGTTCGAGAAGAGCGGACTAAACGGCAAAAACAGCATCGCCAATCCGAGAAGAATTCTCAGACGAAACATGAGTCTCCTCCTTTGGAACTTCTGGGGGCTCCTTCAAGGCATTCAATGATTATGCTCAGGGGCCCTGAGGCCTTATAACGCTGCACTATGATTCCTCCAAATGCGAAGGTCAATCCGCAGTCAGGGTCTTAGCCTGCATGCATTTAACGCCGCCAGACCGGATGGTCGAAGGTCCCTTCGCTAGGTTGCCGCAGGTAGGTTCCCGAGAACGCTTGTGGCCTTCCGGCGCTGTAGTCGAGGTCGAGAAACAGCAGTCCCTGATTGTCCTTATTGTGTCCGTGATTCTGCTGATACCCTTGACACACCATTTCAGCGCCCGTTGGAGAGAAGCTGGAATGGCTGCATTGTTCGGTCCAGAGGGGAAAGTAGGGATCGGTCGGAACAGACGCCGGACAGTCGCTGGCGATGCCGACCGAGCAGAGATCTACGCCCCAGGTGCAGCCATTCCCACCGGAGTCGGGGCACAGCGAAACGTCAGCTTCGGTGTAGGCAAGCCAACGGTCGGTCTGCTTGGACCAATCCGGCCCCCAACCGTCCACAACGGGAATATCGATCAGGTGCTGCAAGTCTGGCACCGGACGCCCATCATCTGGGGACGTACCCTCGGTGACTTGAAAGATCTGGATTATCTTAGCGTAGAAGTTATCCGGATCCGGGATCAGGCTGGTCACGGCCAGTCTGGTCCCGTCCGGAGACCAGGCGAATTCTTCCTCTGAGACGACATCAGTATAGAACTGGACACGACACCGGGGATCGCCCATCGAATAGGGGCAGTTCACCTGCACCATGTAGACATCCCCGTGGCCCAGACCGTCCGTCCCGCCGCCGGGGCCGCTATAGGCGATCCAGTAGTCTCCCAATCCGCTTTCGTCGAACAATCGCACAGGTGACCACGCCGGCGCAGTCGGAATGGTCTCATCCGTCGCTGCGATGTATTCTCCTGCCGAGACCAGTTTCTGCAGGTTTGAGCCGTCTGGATCGATCAGGTACAACCCCGGGCCCTGAACATCGGAGAAGAACACGATGCGCGATGCATCGGGAGCCCAGTCAGGATTGAAGCGGCTGTATCGATTCTGATAGGTCGTGTCGGGGAAGATGACGTTGAGGTTGCTTCCGTCCGCGTTCATCACCGTCAAACCGAGATTCCTCACGCCAACGACGATTTCAGGATTTGGCGGCGGGGGTGGTGGTGACGGCTGTCCGGGCTTGCCCTTCCCGAACCCAAAAGAAACGATGGCGGCGGCGATGAGAAGCGCCGCAAAAAGCAGCGGCGCTGAGCACCTCACGAGTTGGTTGCTTCCTCGCGCCATGGACTCCTTGCTGAACATCACACAACTCCTTTCAAGAACACCGAAGTCTCATTCGCCTGTTTGGTTAATGGGCTGGACAGCAGATCACTCAGTCAAGGCTCGGTCTGCCGAAGCGCCAACAGGCGAATCCGGGTTACTTGATAGTGAAAACGTCTCTCGTGCTAAAAACGAACAGAATACGTTTGATGAATTGGTGGTGGGGAAACCCGATTAATCCGTCAGCGCCAGTCGCCGACGCCTATGAAGGCTGCCCAATCCGCAGGGTCATGTCCCGAGGCGAACAGGGCGAGGTCAGCTTCCCGAATCGCCTCCGCTGTCGATCGGCCTTCGTTGAAGCGTTTTCGGTAGAGAGTTGTCATCCACCCACGCGTGTGCTCGTCGTCGACGCTCCACAGGCTCATGATCGTCGTTCTGACGCCCGCGACGGCGAACGCTCTCCGAAGACCGAGCACTCCTTCACCATTCTCGAGTTCGCCTTCCCCCGTATCGCACGCCGAGAGGACAGCCCATTCGGTCCCGTTCAGGTCGAGGCCCGCCACTTCCTCCGCCGTCAGGATGCCGTCATCGCGCCCGTCCGCCACCCAGCCTCGCTCATTTGCACCGGCCAGAGCCAGCCCGGACAAGGCCAGCGGATCGGCAATCCGCACTCGGCCCTGGGAGTCCATTCCCAACAGCCCCCCGACGCCCCTAGCCCTCAACGAGAATGCTGGACACTCTCCGTTGAGAAAGAATCCATGCGTCGCCAGATGCAGCACCCTCGAACCTGGCGCGCGGGCACGAAAAGCCGACTCAGTCGCTTCGTCGCCCTCAAGCAGTGTCGGGCGTCCCAACTGTTCCGAGGGCCATAGCTCCACGATCTGCTCGCCCTCGCGGCGAGCCCCATTTAGGGGAGCAAAATGCGATCCACGCATCGACTCGCAGCTCGAGCGGGTGCGAGAGGCTGGCGGCTTGTCACTTTCCGCGGCACCAAGATCGAAGTCAGGAGCTCCTACGACGACCAGGCCCATCGTCTCCGGGATGTTCCTTCCAAGCGATGCAAGTTCACGTTCGGCATTCAGGTAATGAATCAGGGGGCCGGATTCGAGCCAAAGCCGTCCATCGGGCCGCACCAGGGCCGAGAAGTTGACCAAATCGAGGGAACCATCGGGTACGATCAGCAGCTTTTCTATCCGCAGATTTCTTGCCCAGGGAGCCAGTACCCTGGATGCCAGCGACCGGGCGGATTCTCTCCAACCAGCCTCTCTTGTCGAGACGACCTCTCTCCAACGCCTGACCACGTGGTCGATCTCGTCGGCAGAGCCCAGCTGCCGAAACTCAATTCGTTGTTTGGTGAGCAGGAAGCCTGCGTAGGCTTCGGGGCCGTTTGTGTGTGGCGAATAGCGCACATAACTGAGCAGCGCAATTTCGGGATTGAGAGCTGACTGGATCTCTTTCAAACCGACCGCCTGTGCTCGCTGCTCGGCGGCGAACGCCGCACTTCGCCGACCAATCTCCTTCTCCAGGTGTTGTTTTTCATGGTTCAGGCGATCGATCAAGGAGGAGGCATTTTGGGGAAGGTCACCGAGATCTCGCAGCAGAAGATTGGAGAGCTGTCCACGGACGCGTGCAAGATCCTGAGCGAGTCCGCCCAGCTCTTTGTCGGAGTTTGTCTGGAGAATGTGAGACCGGCTGAGCATCTCTTCGTAGACAAGAGCCCGAGACCGAATCAGCTGATCGTAGACGTCCGCTATGAGATCGGGTGGGCTGTCCTCCTTGAGCCAGCCCAAGGCCGCGTCCAGTCCACGCACTCGTTGAGCGGCCGCCGCCAGTGCCCGGGTCTCGTCCAGACCGCCAACAGTCAGCCGCAGATGATTCCGGGCAATCCGCTCCGCTTGAAGGGCTTGCCGAATCGCATCGACCACGCGATCCGCGTCGGCCAGAACATCCGCCAACTGAAGATCAATTTTCGCTTCCCGCGGTCGATCGGGTGCCCCCTTGACTTCGAGCACGGCCAATGCCTTGCGCAGGTTCTCTTCAGCCCTGTCCCAGCGGCTTCGAGCTTGATAAACCCTGGCCTTTAATCGATAAACCTCACCGAGTTTCCAGGCCTGATTCGTGGGGAGATGAGACAAGATGTCCTCTGCCTCGCCGAGATCGGTGAGCGCTTCGTTGTAGCGTCGCTGATCGATGAAGAAGTCCGCTCTCTTCTTCAGAGCGTCTGCGGCGGTATCGGAGTCGGAACCCGCTCGATCGACGGCGGCCTCGAGACTCTCGTTCAGCATTGACTCTGCCCCTGCAGCATCTTTCCGGAGAACGGCAATTCGAGCCAGACCCTGGAGTGCAATTGCTTCCATACCGCGTGGCCCCCCACCATTGCCCGCTCTGAGCACGCTAAGTGCCTCGTAGGCTTGTGCTTGCGCCCGATCCAGGTCAGCGATTTCGATCAGGGGATCAATCATCAGGATGGATGTCCAGCCGGTGTGAGGGTCATTGGGCCCCAGTTCGCGCAAGAAAATTCGATGCGCCTCCGACGCCTCGCTGAGTTTGCGCGCGGAGTCCCAGTCGGGGCGTCCGACGCACCGGTTTCCCAGTGCCATGGCATACTCGAGACTTTGGGGACCCTTCGCCTCGCGGTAAGAGGCGACGGCCTTATCCAAGAATTCGTTTCCCTCCGGATCTCCAATGTTCTGCAGAAGAATTCCCAGGTTCACGTAGACGCTCCCACAGCTTTCTCCACTCTTCTCGCAAATAGCTAGTGCGCGTCGGAACTTCTGTTCGGAGTCCTGATAGAATCCGTCCATGAAATCTTGATAGCCGGAATTGTTCAGAATATTGAATAGTTCAGGATCCTCTTTGCCCAAGAGTCTTTCATGGATTCGAAGAGACTCATCAAAGGCCGCACGAGCCTCTGTGGACTTCCCCATATCCGACAGGGCATTTCCGAGGTTTGATAACCGGCCCGCCACATCGAGCGAGTCTCTCCCGCGACGGCTTGTCTCGAGATCGATCGAACGCTGCAGGTAGTCGACCGCCTTCGCGGTTTCTCCCCTTGTTCTGTAAAAGTTGCCCAGATTGTTGTAACAATTCGACAGCTGCGTGGAACCGGACCGGATGTATATGTTGCAGCCTTCAGTAAGGGCGCTCTCCTCGAGATCGAGTTCTCCTCTGGCCGAATAAACGCAGGCTAAATCCAGCAGCAGAGTGCCCATCAGTTCATCATCCTGAGCCAGATGAGCACGGCCGATCTCCACTCCTTTTCCGGCGAACTCCAGAGCTTCCGGTTCCGCACCCCTGCCGCCCTCCCACATGGACTTGGCAAGCAGACGGTAAAGTTCCGCTTCGTCGTCCGGTGACGGGGCTCCCCCCTTGCGCCAGGTGTCGAGGAGCCTTCGCCCAAGGGCTTCGGCCGAAGCGAAATCCGACTTCTCGATGGCCTGTCTGACTGGGTCGAGTCGAGAGTCAAAGGGTGCGTCTTCGGCGAAAATAGACACAGAGAGGGCAAACGCCAACACCAAGGCCCCAACGGACGACAACATCTTCATTTGAGAGAAACCCCCAAGGATGCGATTGCTGTCAATTATAAACGAGAAGATTACACGGAGTCCAACTTTGGCAGTAGGACTTTGGAGAAGCCTGTAATGGAGGCTCTGAGAAACGATTGAAGTGAGAATCGAGAAGCGCGAAGGTTAGGGGTTGACGACCTCGATCTTTCGAACCCAGACGCCCGTTTCATTGCTCGACGTTCCGATCAGTTTGAGGGCACTTTCGAAGGGGTCCGGGCCGGGAGTTTCCGTCCCCCCGATCGCGGGAGACAACCCGCCGATTCCGCGCAAGGTTTCGAGGGGCTGATTCCCGAGAGGCGTTGCCAGAACGGGACGACCCATCCGGGGTCGATCCAGGAGCTCGATCTGTCTTTCGAATTCGGTCAGGGCGTTGGGGCTAGCGATCAGGAGAAAGTGCTCTTGACCACCGGGACTCGTTACCTGCCAGAACACCTCTTCTCCGTTCTGGGTGCCTGGAAGTCGGACGGTTTGATTAGCGGGAAGGGGATTGGCGACGTCGTCTCCCGGAAGAGGAAAGAGAAGAAACGCTTCACCACGCTCGTCGCGATCGAGAACATACACGTGCAGAGTTCGCGAGGACTGGAACTCCAGAAACAGGCGGTCTCCCGGCTGAACTGAAGCGCCCGACACCAGAGTCTCTGCACCACTCGAAGTGACCTTCCGCAGGTGAGCCTCGACCGAATAGGGACCGGCTCTCGAAGGCCACCAGTGCACGACGGCAGCGCCGAGCGCCGAGAGGATGGCGACGATAGCCAGGATTCGCCACGGGAGCAGTTTGCCTGGGCGACGTTTCCGCTCGCCGTCGGCTATGCACCCTTGCAGAGCCTGCGCCATCGCACCGGCGGAGGGGAAGCGCTTGGCTGGATCGCGGTCGAGGGCCCGTTCGACGACCTCGACGAATCGATCCGAGGCTTCTGGGCGAAGATCGCGGAGCAGCCTCCTCGGGCCCTGTTCGTGAGCTTCGCGGAGTTCCTGAATGGAATCGCCCTTTACGGGAAAAGTGCCGGTCAAAAGGTAAAAGAGGAGCACCCCGAGGCTATACAGGTCGGATTGAACGCTAGCCGAGTGTCCGAGGAACAGCTCCGGGGCCATGTAGAGAGGCGTCCCCGAGGTCCTGCCCTTGCCGTCCTCATCGGTCAGAAGGCCGGCACCGAAATCCATCAAGACCAAGCGTCCGCCCTGCTCCCGCATGACGTTTTGCGCTTTGATGTCACGATGCAGGATGCCGGCACCGTGAACAGACGCCAGGGCGCGACACAGCTCGAGGCCCACGTGGATGGCCTCTCCCTGACCCATCGGCCCCTGGTTCTTGATGATCTGTGCCAGCGTCTCCCCACGGATCAACTCCGTCCAGATCCCGGGCTGTCCGTCGACCAGATCTGCGCCGTAAATCGTCAGGACATTGGGATGGCGAATCCGGCTCAGTCGCCGGGCTTCTTGGATGACGACATCGGCAGCCTCGCGGTTGTGGTGGAGCTTCAGGGCGACTTCGCGGTCCAGCTGGGGATCCCGTGCTCGATAGACGCGGGAGAAGGCCCCGGATCCGATGGCCTCGATCATCTCGAGAGGTCCCCAGGCCGAGGGGTGCTCCTCCGGATCGAGCCCCTGGAGATTCCGGTAGCCCCCCGCCACGCCGGCAACAGCACGAAGATTCTCGGCAAGGTGTTTCTCGGCGGAAGACAGTCCCGATTCGGCTTCCTCCCAATCGACCTGAAAGCCGTCCGAAACCCGCACTGCCAGGTCGGCCAGCCGATTCGACTCCTTCTTCATGAACGCATCTCCTCGGCGAGCCGAATCAGAGCGCGGCTGACCGTCATTCGCGCGGCGTCGGCCGACGGTTTGCCCAGCCCTTCGGCCAACTCGGCGTAGCTGAAGCCCAGTTCCACTCTTCCTACGACCGCCTCTCGCTCGACGGGGCTCAACTTCTCCAAAGCGGCTTCGTATCGTTCCAGCGTTTCCTTGCCGACGAGCGATTCGATCGGGGAGCATTCCTCCGTGATCAGACCGTCGGGCAGGGAATCACCCACGCCCCGTCTAGCCAGCCGACGGAGCTGGTCCTGGATCCGGTTCCGCAGGGACGCCCGAACGTAAGCCTGGAAGGCGCCCTCGCCCCGGTCTTCGAGATGATCGAGATTGCGAACGGTCTGGAGCAGCGTTTCCTGAACCAGATCCTCAGTGTCGAGGAGATCCCGGGCCGCTTTCGGGAGGCGACCGCTGGCCCAGCGGCGGAATCGCGGCAGATACCGCGTCAGGAGTCGATCGAGGCTGGATCGATCCCCCTTCTGCGCCTGCTCGAGCAGCTCCCGGGTCGATGCCGTTTTGGCGGCATTATCGAAATGCGGGTCGGGCATGCTGAGGTTCGACGAATTCGACAAGTGTCATGACTCCCTTCTTATGTCTACAACGTCGGCATGGTCGAAAACGAACAAACTTCCGCAGACGAGCGACAGCGAGCTGCCATACCTCAATGGGGCTGCGCCGCAGTCTTCGCGTCTTCTCATCTCTTTGCGAAGGGAATCGCTCCGCGTGTCGGCGAAAAGTCCAATTAGTGCCAAGTGTCGTCGATTTTAGCCGAAGAGCTCGCGCAACGTCCAACCCACGGGCACTCTCCAACGCCAACTCGATTTCCATGTCGCCCTTGCGTGGCAATGACTACGTGCTGTAAAGTGAAAGGCACATTTTAACCTTTCTATCAATGTGAAAGCTGTTGGAAAATACCTTCTTTTGCGGCTTTCCTCAGACAAAGGAGTCCGTGGATGCTGAACTTTCTCAGATCCAGGGGGGCGGACACGCTGAGATCACCTCGTCCTTGCCTCCTCGCTGTTGTCGTCTTGCTTTCGCTGTGTCCCTTGTTCGGTCAGGACGGGAGTGTGAAGTGGACCTTCGATACCTCGAATGCCGTCGAATCGTCACCGGCCGTTGGTGACGAAGGGATCGTCTTCGTGGGTTCCAACGGCGGGATCCTCTATGCCGTCCAACCGGACGGGACCGAGAAGTGGCAGTACGACACCGGTGCTCTCATCGACAAGGCCCCGGCGGTAGCTGATGACGGGACCGTCTATGTCGGCAACAACGACGGAAAACTGTTTGCGTCCAATCCCGACGGAACGTTGAAGTGGACGTTCGACCCCGGTACGGGAGGGGCGATCGGCGGGCCGGTCGCCATTGCTGCAGATGGAACCGTTTACGTGAGTCTGGGCGTAGCGGTAGACGCCGGAGTCTATGCGGTCAACCCCGACGGAAGTCAGTACTGGTCGTACAAGCCCCAAACGACCACGAAGGGGATCGTCGTCGGCCAGAACGGTCTGGTCGTGTTTGCCGATGCCAACGGCGGCGTCTACGCGCTGGACGCACAGGGCAACGAGCAGTGGCGCGTCGACTACACCAACGGCATCAACTACGCGCCCATCATCGCCGAGGACGGAACGATCTACTACGGCTCCAATTCCGAATTCGGCGCCCTCGATCCGAGCGACGGAAGCCTCCTCTGGGAAGTGTCCCTGAACGTGGGGGAATCTCCCTCCATCGGTTCAAACGGTGACATCTATGTGCCTCTGGGAATTTCGGCGTCGGAAGGAGCCGTCGTCGCGCTCGATCCCTCCGACGGCAGCGAGAAGTGGCGCTACACCACGACGGCAAGGGTCCATACGACCCCCGCTGTGGGGCTCGATGGAACCATCTACTTTGGAAGTGACGCGGAAGAACTGGTCGCGCTCAGTCCCAACGGAAGCGTCGTTTGGACCTATACGGCAGACGGCGACGTCCAGTCGTCACCCACGATCGTGGAGAACGGGACCCTCTACTTCGGTTCCAACGACCGGCATCTGTATGCCTTGAGAACCTCGTCGGCCGGCCTTTCGGCCAGTGCATGGCCCAAGAAGCAGCGCGACGTCCGGAACACCGGACGACAGGGTTCCGACGTGACACGACGGCGCTGGTTCGCACCGCACGTCTACTGGGTCGACGATGAGAACTTGACCATCGTGACGATCAGCCACATCGGCGGCTCTGCCGGCCATCCTCTGGGCACGACCGCTTCGTTCCGCATCGACGTACGGGACCGGGACGGCTCCGTGCTGTTTTCCATCGAGGACTCGGTGGAACCGGGACAGACCAAGGACATCGTCCTCCAGGCGCCCGACTCGTCGGTGTACGCCGGTTCGGCGGTCATCGACGCGCCCGTCAAGGACGGTCTCTCCCTGGCACCCTATCTGACCTGGGTCTTGAATGTTTCCTCGAAACTTGAACCGCTGCACATCGGTGCGTTCTTCTCCGATCCCACGGATGCGGCGCAGGAACACCATTTTCCGGCGGAAGCGAGCCAGAGCAATGGTCTCGGCATCGCGGTCCAGAACATCGGCGACAACAGTATCTCCTGTTCCCTCGAGTTCGTCAGCGCCGACGGAACATCGGAGGGCACCCAGACGTTGGACCTGAGTCCCCTGGGATCGGTCGTTCAGTTCTTCAACGATTCCGTTCCGGAAGGCTTCAAGGGAAGAGGGGCCTTTCTTTGCGATGCCCCGGTCGTCGCCGTGGCCGTCAATCAGGATTTCTCCAACGGCGGCTTTCCGACGGATCGCGTGACGATCAAGGGGGTTCACTGAGGCGGTCTTCGGGTTTCGGGTTTCGCGGGATCTGAGCAGGGCTCGACACTGCGGGCCCTTCGGTTCAATGAGAGACTGAAACGTCGCGTGCACTTGGACTGCGGGCGCTGTCGCGGGACTTTCATTGAGGGAGCGACAAGCCGGACTTTCGGGGAAACGGGACAAGCAGGGATGCTTGAGGGAGCGACAAGCCGGATTTTCGGGGAAACGGGACAAGCAGGGATGCTTGAGGGAGCGACAAGCCGGACTTTCGGGGAAACGGGACAAGCAGGGATGCTTGTCCTACAGTTGGCCGAGGATGTGTTCGAAGGTGTCGCGGACCCCTTGTGTGGTTTCACGGTAGCGGGCGAGGAACTCGTTGCCCGATGCAAAGCCAAGCAGGGAAGCGGTCAGGCGGTTTGCGCCCGCGTCGGTCGGCAGGCGGTCCCGTTCGGAGCCTCCCTGCAGATCGAGGATCGATTCCAGGGCAAGAAAGAAGGTGAAGGCTTGCTCCAGTGTCTCGACCTTGGTCGCGTCGGCCTGTCCGACGTCGACAAGTTTATGTAATGCCAAAAGTAGATTGGGTTCTATAATATGATGTTGAATCTGAAGATATTGAGTCGCGAACTGGACATCCAAAAGCCCCCCTCGGCCGACCTTGAAATCGAGCTTGCCCGACTTCTCCTCCTGACCGATCTCCCGTTCCTTGCGCAGGCGGATGTGTCTCAGTGAAGCGGCTTCCTCGTCGGTGAACGGCCGTTCGAAGACGAGCCTGTCCAGGTCGGGAGTGAAATTCCGGCTCAAAACGATCCTGGCTTTGACCCAAGCCAGGCGCTCCCACGGTTCCAGTCGCTCCACGAAGTACTTCTCGAACTGGGAGTAGGGAACCACCTCCCCGGCGTGTCGGCCCTCGGGCCTCAGGCGAAGATCGATCTCGTAGGCCCGACCGCCTGCGGTATATTCGGTCAGCTCGTCGCGAAACAGCTTCAGGAAGTCGTAGAAATCGCCGACCGGAGCGCGGCAGCGGGTATCGTCCACCAGGAAGACCAAATCCAGGTCCGACTGGAAGGCGAGTTCGCCGCCTCCCAGCTTTCCCAGGGCCAGCAGCGCGCACGGCTCTTCCCGCAGTTGCGGACAGGCCTCGAAGCCCGTGTTCCAAGCGACGCTCAGACATGCCTCGGCAAGTTCGGAGAGGCGGCGCCGAGTCGCTTCAGACCCCGGCTCGTCGAGCTCGCGCAGGGCAATCTTGAATTCCTTCCGTCTCTTGAAGACCCTGAGTGCTTCCCGCTGCGACATTCCGGCCGCGACGTGCTCCCGAAGGAACAGCGGGAGAAGGCCCCGCGGATCCGCCGGTTCCTCGGGACGCGCCGCCAGGTCGACGAGTTCCGGATTGCGGATCAGAGTTTCGGCATAGGGCTCCCCTAAAGACAGCAGCGTCAGCATCCGAGCGGCAAAGTCGGGATTCTCGTTCAGCTCGGCATAAAGCGGGGCCCGTGCCCTGAGCGCATCGCAGAATCGATCGAGGCGACTGAACAGCTCTCGAGGGTCCGCGAGGAGAGTCGCCCGTTCCACCAGCGTAGGAAGCAGATTGGCGAGCAGATTCCGGATCCTCGAAGGAGAGTAGGGAAACGACGGCGCCGCCGCCAGCAGTCGAATCCCCTCCAGGACGGCTTCCGCCCGGTGCACCTGGCGGGCGCGGAGTCTCTCCAGGGCTTCTTCGTCGGAGAGCGACGGATTCAGGACGATTTCGCCGAGGCCCCTTTCATCGCCGGAATTCGTAAACAAAGAATCGAATATTCTATGCACGTTTAGAGTATGTTCCCTAAGGTCTTTCTGGAACCCGGAAAGAATCTCCGAGTCGGAGTCTTCTCCCGATTCGGTCGGCGCTCGATAACCCATGCGCCTGGCGCAGCGGACCAGTTCCTCTTCACTGTCGGGAAGGGAATGCGTTTGAAGATCGTGAACGAGTTGGAGCTTGTGCTCCAGGTCCCGGAGGAAAGCGTAGGCCGAACGAAGGGCCTCGAACTCAGTCTGCCCGATGAATCCGAAATCGAGGAGCCGATCCAGAGCCGTCAGTGTGGACGGCGTGCGCAGCGCCTCACAGGTTCCCCCATAGAGAATCTGGAAGGATTGGACGAAGAACTCGATTTCGCGGATTCCTCCCAGTCCCAGCTTGACGTGGGTGTCGGTCTGGCGCTTTCGCCGCAGCAGGTCGTCCGTTCGTTTCTTCGTCCAGCGCATTTCCTCGAGGGCGGCATAGTCGAGATATTTCTTGAAGACGAAATCCTGGATGGAATCGACGAATCGCTCGCCGAGACGGCGATCGCCGGCCACCCACCGGCACTTGATCAGGGCAAGACGGTCCATCGTGTCCGCCCATGTCTGATAGTACTGGCGACAAGCCTCCTCCGAGTAGGCGATCTCTCCCGTTCGACCACTCGGCCTCAAACGCAGATCGACGCGAAACAGATGCCCTTCGCTCGTGTATTCCGCGAGAGCACGGGTGTAATCGCGGGCGAAGCGGACCATCCGGTCCGAGGGTGTATCGTCCGCATAAAGGAACAACAAATCGACATCCGAGCTGAAGTTCAATTCCCGTCCGCCCAGCTTACCCAGGGCCACCACGGCGAACCCGACCGGAGATTCGAGACGCTCCCGGGCCAGCAGTTCGAAAACCCGCTGCAACAGGGACTCGGCCAGGTCGGATATCTGGGCGACCGTGTCCTGCATTCGGGTCACGCCGAGAATGTCCTGCGCTCCGATTCGCAGCGACTCGCGGCGTCGTAGTCGGCGGAGGGCGCCCAGTGCCTGCGTCGCTTCCGAAAAGGGCCGGGACACTTCCTCGGCCTGTGCCTGGAAGTAGTCGCGGCTGCAGACTCGCTCCAACCGTCCCTTCTCCAGCAGCCAGTAGAAATACTCGGGGCTGCGCAACATCGTTTCTGCAAGGTAGGGAGAACCGCCCAGGATTCCGACGAGGACTTCCAGCGCCGAGGGGTTCGTTTCGAGGCCGGTCAGCAGGTGGATGGGGGAGGGGACTTTCTCGAAGAAGGCTTCGAGCTGTCGCACCGCCGCATCGGGATCGACCGAGCGCGAAAGCTCCGTCAGCAGGGATTCCGCCCAGCCGCCCAGCCTCTCGGGTGAAGCCACCAGTTCGGCGATGGCCGTCAGATGCTGGTCGGCACGCAGCGGATCCTTGAACCGGTACGGAGCGAGCAAGGCCTCGATTGCCGGTTTCTCGAGTTCGTCTGCGAGGAAGAGGTCGCGAGGATGCATTCCGGCGAGATTGTACCCGAAGTCGAGCGGAGAAGGAGGAGAGCGGGAGAGCCGGTGGGATATGCATCCTGCTTGTCGTTGACTGGTCGACGTGATCGTGGGGACGGGAGAACGCGTGGGATATGCATCCTGCTTGTCGTTGACTGGTCGACGTGATCGTGGGGACCGGACGACGGGAGAACCGGAGAACTGGTGCGCGGAAGCCGGGAGGGCATGCATGCCTTCCCGGCTTCTGCCGTTGTTCTTCGGGCCGCGCTTCGGACTTAGATGTCGAAGTAGAGCGCGAACTCGTAGGGATGCGGCCGAAGGCGAATGGCATCCACTTCGTGCTTGCGCTTGTACTCGATCCAGGTGTCGATGACGTCCGGCGTGAAGACGTCTCCCTTGAGAAGGAAGTCGTGATCGGCGGCCAGTGCTGCCAGCGCTTCCTCGAGCGAACCGGGCGTCGATTGCACCCGTGCAAGATCCTCCGGCTCGAGATCGTACAGATCCTTGTCCATCGGATCGGGCGGTGTGATCTTGTTCTGGATGCCGTCGAGACCTGCCATCAACATCGCCGCGAACGCAAGATAGCCGTTGCAGGACGGGTCCGGGCATCTGAATTCGAGGCGCTTGGCTTTTTCGCTCCGGCTGTAGGCAGGGATACGGACGCAGGCACTACGATTCCGCATCGAATAGATCAGGTTGATCGGAGCCTCATACCCCGGTACCAGCCTCCGGTAGGAATTCGTCGTCGGGGCACAGAAGGCCAGCAGGGCGCCGGCGTGTTTGAGCAGGCCACCGATGTAATAGACCGCCTCCTGACTCAGGTCCGCATAGGTTCCGGGCTGGTAGAAGAGGTTCTTGCCGCCTTTCCACAGACTCTGATGGCAGTGCATGCCGGAACCGTTGTCCTGAAACAGGGGCTTCGGCATCAGCGTGGCCGTCTTACCGTGTTTGCGGGCGGTGTTCTTCACAACATACTTGAACTTCAGGAACTTATCCGCCATTCGGAGAAGGGAATCGAAGCGCATGTCGATTTCACATTGTCCGCCCGTGGCCACTTCATGGTGGTGGATCTCGACGTCGATTCCAATCTGCTCCAGGGTCAGCATCATTTCGGTCCGGATGTCCTGGAGCGTATCCATCGGCGGCACGGGAAAATAGCCTTCCTTGTAACGCGGCTTGTATCCAAGGTTCGGCTCTTCCTTGCGGTTGCTGTTCCAAAAGCCTTCCACCGAATCGACGAAATAGGCGCCATGGTTGTATGTCTGCTCGAACCGGACTTCATCGAGAACGAAGAACTCGGGTTCCGGACCGAAGTACGCCGTATCGGCGATGCCGGTTGAGGCCAGATAGTTCTCGGCCTTCTGGGCGATGAAGCGAGGGTCCCTCGTGTAGGGTTCTCCTGTCACCGGATCGCCGACGTTGCAGATCAGGACCAGGGTGCGATGCTCGGCGTAGGGATCCTCGAAGGCACTGTTCGGATCCGGAAAGAGCAGCATATCGCTCTCCTGAATCTGCTGGAACCCTCGGATGCTGGAACCATCGAATCCGAAACCTTCCTCGAAACTGGATTCGTCGACCAGCTTCGGGTTGGCCGTGAAATGTTGCCATAGTCCCGGAAGATCACAGAACCGAAGGTCGACGGCCTCGATTTCCCGGTCCCTGATCAACTGCACGACTTCTTTAGCGTCCATTGTCTCTCCTCTCTTGGTTCGATCGGTGGATCTCCCCGCGTTTAACTCAGACCCTGGGCTCGATATGCCCGATACGATTCCATCATATTTTCGACATTTTTGTCATCTTGTCAATCTTGGGATGGCAAATTGTGCACGATCAGAGTGACATTTTGCAGGAATTCGCGTGACAGTTTGCACGTTTAGTGCTCGAGTTCAGAGGTTCGACGCCAAAAGGCGGTTCACCGCTCGAAGCTTCGGAGCTCAATGTGACCGAAATGACACCCCGGTCGAGGCGCCGAATGGGTGGCAATGCCGCAGCACACGTGAGGGGGCAAAGCCGCCGCCAAGGCAGGCAAAGAGCAACCCACCGGCGGCAACGTCAGTCGGGCATCAGCGGCCGCAGTCCCGGGGGCCCGGTATGGCTCTGAACGGCGGAATGCGTTCCGGGCGCTAGACGGTTCGGCGGTTCCGGCCGATGCCCAGTGAGATCAGAAAGAGGATCACGGCCATGCCGACAGCGATCCAGAGACTCGACACCCCGAATTCCTCTGCAGTGGCCCCGGCGCTCAGGTTGCCGATGATCTTGGGGACCAGGGTCCCACCCAGAAGGCCCACGGCGAAGATGAGCCCGAAGATGCTGCCGTAGAGGTTCGGTTCGAACTTGGCGAAGGTCACGCCCACGACGGTCGGAAAAATTGGGGCGAAGGCCAGACCGGTTGCCAGGACGGCAGCGATCCCGACCAGAGGGCTGGGAGTCAGGATCATGAGGATCAAGGCGAGGACGGAGACCAGTGACGCGCCGAGGATCACCATCGGGCCGATGGCGGTCAGGTTCTTCACGGCGGAGGTCAGGAAACGGCCTGCCATAATCGCGACACCGAACAGGCTCAGGACGAGCCCCGCGTTGGAAACGGCACCGGCCGAAGAGCCTGCGTTCGTGAACACGTTCGTCATATAGGGTTTGATCCAGGTGCCCATGCTGGTCTCGAGTGCGATGTAGCAGAACAGCGCCAGAGCCGCAATCAGAACCGAACTGTTGCCGAGCAGCCGGAAAGCCTTCCTGAACTCGAAGCCGATCGAGACCTGGGGATAGCGGGGAAGCAGCGAAACAACCAGAAAGATCAGCATCAGCACGCCAAGGATCGAAATGCCGGCCTTGTAGCCGATCGCCAGCCGGCCGAACAGCGCAAAGAGCAGGGGAGTCAACACATAGCCGAGACCAAAGAATCCGTTCCCGAAATTGCTCGCTCGCGCCGGGTCCTTGCCCTCGAAGAGCACAACCGGGATCAGCGTGTTGCCGACCGTGTTCAGGCACATGGCGCCGACCCCAAGGAGCACGCAGGCCACAGCGGCGCTCGTGAAGCTGGAGGCGCCGGCAAGGAGGAACATGCTGCCGCTCAAGACCAGGAAGCCGACGATGGCAACCGGTTTGTGGCCGAGTTTGTCGACCAGTGGTCCAATGACCAACTGCACGATCATGCTGGTCAAAAACAGCGTCAGAACCAGGCTCCCCAGTTGCGCGTTGTCGATGCCGATTGCGGATTTGAGCTCCTCCGAAATCGCTCCCAGGATGATGAAGCAGATGGCGAGACTGAACACGGCCATCAAAGCCACAATTGCTGTAAGTCGGCTGCCGTCTTGTTGTTGCATGACTCCTTGTCCCTCCCTCTCAACAGATCGCCCCAATCATAAAGGAAGGGCACGACCCGCACAATCACCACCGCACCGGATTCTGAACCCAATGGGCTCGACGCCGGAGGTCGACCACGCCGAAACGGCACAATGGAACGGGAGGGGCAGGGCTTGCTCGTCGTGCCGTCTTGGTGAAAGCTCCCTGAGCGCCGTGGTAAGGGGTCCACAAGCAGGGCTCGACGCCGAAGCGTCAGGCCTCACGCCGCGCCGTTCGTCGAGTCGGTGGAGTGAGATCCGGGATCCGAGTTCTCCATGAAG
Organism: uncultured Acidobacteriota bacterium; assembly: GCA_963823995.1. Taxonomy (GTDB): domain Bacteria; phylum Acidobacteriota; class UBA6911; order RPQK01; family JAPXNP01; genus JARRKC01. Next base: position 75,778 of record CAWGNQ010000001.1, on the reverse strand, counting down.
TAGTAGCCGATCAGGTGCTGTATCAGGAAATGACAGTCCTCGATCCGCCCCATATGAGCGGAATCGACCACGACGGCGTGCTCGACCAGATCGGCCAGTTGTCCACCGCGGCTACTGCAGAACCCGACCGTGGTCAGTCCGTTCGCTCGAGCCCAGCGGACCGCTTCGAGGACGTTCTTCGAGGCGCCGCTCCCGCTGAACGCCAACAGGACATCGCCCGGATCGGCGAAGTTCCGGAGCTGCTCCACGAAGATCTGCGAATAGTCGAGGTCGTTGGCCAGTGCGGTAATCCACGAAATATTGTCGGTCAACGCGATAACCCGGAACCGGCGTTTCCTGGTCAGGCAGGCGCCCTTGCCCAAGTCATTGGCGAAATGGCTGGCCGTGGCTGCGCTGCCGCCGTTGCCGCAGATGAACACATGGCGTCCCTGGCAGTTCGCCCCTTCGAGGATTTCGACCACTCTGGCCACTTTGTCCAGCGGCAGGCGGCCGGCTGCCTTGATCGTCTCGTCCAGATACGCTTGAAGGAAGTGGCGAACGGTCTCGGCAGAATTCATCCGCACATTCTATACCGGGAGCGTCCGAGATTGCGGATCGAGGACTTTCGATCGGGTGGCACCTGGAACTCGCCAGGGGGAGACTTGAGCCGCCCGGAGGCCTTCAGGTAAGCTTCTAGCCCGACCCGGCCGGGCTGTTGACGGCCCGCAGCCGGGGTCATCAGAAAAGCATCGGGACCGTCCGGCGGTCTTTCGAGAAAGGGGAATGCATGGCTGAAGTCGTGGGCGAAATGGAGAAGGGCTGGAACGAGAAGATCCTTTTCAGCGTAAGCGAATTCAAAGGAAAAAAGTACGCAGATATAAGGATTTACTATGAAGATGATGAAGGTGAATGGAAGCCCACGAAGAAGGGCGTGACCGTCAGCCTCGAGAACTTTGCCGAGTTCAAGGAGCGCGTCGAAGAGCTCGGGACCTTCCTGCAGGAAAAAGGCTACCTTTAGATCTTCCTGGATTCCTCGAGACCGGACCGCATCCGGTCGATTCTTCTCCGGAGGCAATGTATGGCTTGCGAAATCACCATTCGCGATAACGGTCCCATCATCATTTCAGGCGATTTTCTGATCAAGGACGCCGAGGGGCGCACCTTCGACGTGGCGGGGCGCACCGTCATCGGCCTGTGCCGATGCGGCAATTCCGAGAACAAACCCTTCTGCGACGGCGCCCACAAGCACTGCGGCTTCATGTCGCAGATCGAAGCCCGCGAGCTGCCCCCACCTAAACCGAAGACCTAGGCGCACGCTGAGATGGTCGAGAACGGGTGGGATATGCATTCTGCTTCTTCAGCTGGTCGACGTGACCGTGAGGACGGGTGGGATATGCATCCTGCTTGTCTTCAGCTGGTCGACGTGGCCGTGGCGGCGGGAGAACCGGTGGGATAGGCCTTTGTCCCGGACGTCCACCGATCCCATACGTCCCAGTCGTCCCATAAGTCTCAAGTCGTCCCATTCTGCCGACAGGACGGCGGACCACCCCGATTCGCTCTCCTCGACCTCTTCCGAAGACGAGCAGGGGATTTACCGCCTGCCGAACGCGGCCCCACAGGTAGTTTTGCAACGTCGCATAAGTATTATTATGTTAAATTAATGGTTCGAGAAACGAAACGGCGTTCGGGCTTTCGAGCCGGAGTGTGGTTCCCTGGCGGGCTTGCGTGATCCTGCGACTGCCGGAGGACTTCTTCCTGGCGTTGGGAGGTTGGGTCTCGAAGGACAGGGTCGCCCGGCCGAATTACGGCTCGGGTCCTTCGATTTAGCGGCACGCGGTCGAAACCCGGGACTCGGATCCCGGAGCCCCGCGGACCGCTCTACATCTTGTACTTGCCCAGATCCTCGGGATTGAGATTCTCGAGCCACTCCCGGACCTCTTCCGGATCCAGCTTCTCCTTGTCGAGCGAGATGTTGCGACTGTTCTGGATGACCGACTCCGTGACGAAAATCGGTGCGTCCGTGCGAAGCGCCAGCGCGATCGCGTCACTCGGACGGCTGTCGATGATCATCGGCTGTCCGCCACGATGCAGATGGATGACGGCGTAGAAGGTGTTGTCCTTGAGTTCGGTGACGACGATCCGCTCGACCTCGGCGTCGAAGTGGTTGAGAACGTTCTTCAGGAGGTCGTGCGTCATGGGCCGAGGCGTATCGACCCTCTCGATCTGAAGCGCAATGGCATTGGCCTCGAAGATTCCAACCCAGATCGGAAGCAGCGTGTTCCGCTCGACATCCTGAAGGATGACGATGGGAGAATTCGTAATCGGATCCATCATGAGACCCTTGATCTTAAATTCGCGTTCCATAAGACCCTCCCAGAGCCTCCGCTAGGGACTCTACGCTGTGCCGGCGAGGCGACAATCGACCACCGGCTCGCCGATCAAGCTGTTGGGACCGAATTCGGTAATCCTAACCCGAGTGAAGTCGCCTGTCTCTTCTTCGCCGAAGAAATTTACGATTTTGTTGGATGCCGTCCTGCCACACCTCCGGAGTCCGTCCCGGGCCTTGCCTTCGACCAGGACTTCAAACTCCCGGCCGAGATACCGGCGGCGATGGAGGTCGAGCTGGATGTCGCGCTGAAGCTCCTGCAGGATCGTCAGTCGCCGAGATTTCTCGGTTTCCGGCACGTCATCCGTCCACTGATCGGCCTCGGTCATCGGCCGCGGAGAGTATTTAAAGGAAAACATCTGCTCATAGGCCACAAACTTCACTACTGAAAGGGTTTCTTCGAAGTCTTCTTCGGTCTCACCGGGGAACCCGACGATCACATCCGTCGACAGGGCAATTTCGCGGCCGCAGTTTCTGAACCTGTCGACGAGCCCACGATACCAGCCGGCGTCATGCTGGCGGCGCATGCGCCGAAGGATAGGGCTCGAACCAGACTGAAGCGGAAGGTGGACCTGGGGGCAAATATTCTCTCGCTCGGCGATCACCCCGATGACGTCGTCCGTGAAGTGCTTCGGATGCGGTGAGGTGAAGCGCAACCGACGCAGTCCTTCGATCTCCGAAACGTCCGACAGCAGGTCGGCGAAGCGGTAACGGACGTTCGAAGGATCCCGATAGCTGTTGACCGTCTGACCGAGGAGCAGGATCTCGATGAATCCCTCGGCGACCGCCCGGCGGATTTCGTCCAGAATGGAGGCGGAACTGCGATTCCTCTCCCTGCCCCGGGTGTAAGGCACGATGCAGAAGGCACAATGCTTGTTGCACCCTTCCATGACCGTCACTCCGGCCCGGAATGACGTGTTCCTGGCCACGGCATGGGCCGGAGGCGGCTCGGCATGGTCCAGGAATTCCGTGGACACTCGCCCCGACCGCGTGCTGTCCCGCCCGGGCCGGGTCAGTTCATCGAGCAGGTCGGGAATCGCGTGGTATTGATGCGTGCCGACGACCAGGTCGACGTAGGGGGCCCGCTTGAGGATCGTTCCGCCTTCCTGTTGCGCAACACAGCCCACGACGCCGATCAGAAAGCCCTCGTCAGCATACTTGCGCTCTTTGAGCTCACCGAGACGGCTGTAGACTTTCTGGACCGCCTTCTCGCGGACGCTACAGGTGTTGAGCAGAAAGAGGTCGGCATCGGCGGCGGTCGTCACCGGGACGAGGCCCCGCCGGGCAAGCAGCCCGCCGATCTTCTCGGAGTCGTGCTCGTTCATCTGACAACCATGCGTCTCGATGAAGTAGGTCTGAAGTCTCACGCTGGATCCATTCTAGCGAAAAAGATGCACCCTCGCGGTTCGAGCGACCCGGGGCACGAGGAGCTTGCCGGCACAGCCGGTCCCGGAACGGTACGCCGGAGACGCCACGTTTCCGCCGTCGAGAGAGCCGAGTCAGCGACCGCGGTGTGCGACCAGAAGTTCCCGGGCCTGACGCAGCGTCGTCTCCGAGACCTTCTCGCCCGCCAGCATCCGACCGAGCTCAACGATCCGGGCTTCCTCGTCGAGAGCGCGGATATCGATCAACGTCCGTCCGCCCTTCACGGTCTTGTCGACATGGAAGTGCCGATCGGCGAAGGCGGCGATCTGAGGGAGATGGGTAACGCAGAAAACCTGGTGATGGCGGCCGACCTGCAGCAGCTTCTCTCCGAGCGTTCCCGCCGTTCGCCCTCCGATGCCTGCATCGACTTCATCGAAGACGAGGGTCTTTGCATGCTGCTCCCGACGCAGCACGTTTTCGAGCGCCAGCATGATGCGGGAGAGCTCCCCACCGGAAGCAATACGCGCCAGGGCACGGGGCTCCTCGCCCGGATTGGCACTGATCAGGAATTCCACGGTGTCGCTTCCCTTCTCCGAGGGCGTCGCTGCCGGCGGACCGAATTCGACTTCGAAGCGCGTGTCCTTCATGGCCAGTTCGGCGAGCTCCTTCTGAACGGCCTTCGAGAGAGCCGCCGCGGCCTGGCGTCGGCGATCCGAAAGGACGAGGGCCGCCTCCTCGTAACGCTTCACCAGCCCCGAATACTCCTGATCGAGCCGGGCCACCGAAGCGTCCCGGTCCTCGAGGTCGGCCAACTCGGTTTCGGCCGACTCGAGATGTTCGAGAATTTCTTCAACAGAGCGTCCGTATTTGCGCTTCGCCCGATCGATCTCGGCCAGACGTTCCTCGACCTGCTCGAGGCGATGGGGCTCGAATTCGATGTCGCGAACGTAGTCGCGAAGCTGAAACGAGACCTCTTCCACGGCAAACTGTGCTTCCTTGAGTCGCGCGGACAGTCCCGAGATCGAAGGATCCAGCATCTCCAGTTCGTCTACCTGACGCCCCACACGGTCGAGTCGCGAGAGCACCGACTCATCGTCTTCGTAGAGACTCTGGTACGCCGCTTCACCCGCCTGCAACCGTTTCTCCGCGCTTGCCAGCAGATCCCGCTCCTGTGCGAGCGTCTGATCCTGGCCGGGCTGGAGCTCGAGGCGGCGGATCTCTCCAATCTGATACTGCAGCAGGTCCACGCGTTGCAGCCGGTCCTGTTCGGAACGCCGCAGGGAGTCTCGCTCGCGGCGTACCGACTCGAGCCGGGCGAAGACCGACTCGACGGCCTGCAGCAGCTCTCGGGCATCGGCGAAAGAATCCAGGAGCTCGAGGTGCGACGAGGGTGCCAGGAGCAGCTGCTGGCTGTGCTGACCGTGGATCTCGACGATGCTCCGGCCGACGGCGGACAGCACACCGAGAGTGGTCAGGCGGTCGTTGATAAAGACCCGGTTGGCGCCCGAGACTGTGATCTCGCGACGAATGACGAGCGTGTCATCGTCGGAATCGAGACCGTTTTCTGCCAGGACCCGGCGGGCGGGATCATCGCGGTCGAGCACGAAGAGCCCTTCGACCCGCGCGGTGTCCGTCCCTTGACGAACCATGTCCTGGGAGGCTCGATCTCCCACCAGCAGGCCCACAGCGTCGACCAGGATCGACTTCCCCGAGCCCGTCTCCCCCGTAATCAGGTTGAGTCCGGGGCCGAACTCCACCCGGAGCCTCTCGATCAATGCAAAGTTCTCGATGCGGACGAAAGACAGCATAGGCGACGGTGGGGCGGGTCGCTTCTCCCGGGGGTCAGCCCCGAAAACCCCGACAATAGTATCCGGGCAGAGGCATCGGTTACAATCGGAATGTCCTGGTCCGCTGAGAAAAGCGGGCTGCTCCGGGAGCTCGGGCTCACGGAAGCGGCCCCCACGGTGCGGTTCGGCGGGAAGTTTCACCGGTCAGGTTCATGAAGGAGATGCTGTTGACGGGACTTTTGCTGCAGAGTAGCTTCGCGGGTTTCTGGTCGCTGGTCATGAACAGCGGACCCGTGGCCAAGATGGTGCTGCTGGTACTGGTGGGCTTCTCGGTTCTGTCCTGGGCCATCATGATCAAGAAATACCGCATCTATAAACAGGTCGAAGACCAGTCGCAGAGCTTTCATGAGGAGTTCCAGCGCCTTTCGAGCCTGTCGGAGATCTACCGGGAGTGCGAACAGTATCCGATGTCGCCCCTGGCCGGGATTTTCAAGAATGGCTACGTCGAGCTCAACTATCGCGTCCAGTCCGCCAGAAACTCCACCGGTCGCGAGAAGACCGACGAGCGTCAGGTCGTCATGAACGGCATCGACGGCCTCCAGAGAACCCTCAGGAAAGCAGCGATGTCCGAAATGCTGGCCATGGAGCGATCGCTGAGCTGGCTGGCGACGACGGGCGCGGTTACGCCCTTCATCGGCCTCTTCGGCACCGTCGTGGGAATCATCAATGCCTTCCAGGGACTCGGTGCTGGAGGACCGACGACGATCCAGGCGGTGGCACCGGGCATCAGTGAGGCCCTGGTAGCGACGGCAGCCGGACTGTTCGCGGCGATTCCGGCGGTCATCGGCTATAACCACTTTCTGAATCGCCTGCGCCAGTTCGGGGCTGAGATGGACGACTTCTCGGCGGAGTTTCTCAATCTGGTCGAGCGGAGCTTCGGCTGAACCGCGAGGAGATTGCCGTATGGCTTTTCAAACGGGCCAGACTGACACCCGCCCCACGCTGTCCGATATCAACGTCACGCCTCTGGTCGACGTCGTTCTGGTGCTTTTGATCATTTTCATGGTGACGGCCCCGATTCTGCAGACGGGTATCGAAGTGGAACTGCCGCAGACCCGGACGGTCAAAGCGGTCGATCCGGAGCAACGTGCCGTCATTACGATCAGTCGGGACGAACTGCTCTACTACCGCTCCGACCTGATCAATTTCAACGCCCTCGGCGACCTCCTGCGGCAGGACATCGGGGACAGCGATCGCCCGATCTTCCTGCAGGCCGATGAGGACGTTCGGTGGAAGACGATCGTCGCCGTCGTGGACGAGATTCGCCAGAGCGGCTACGAGCGCATCAATCTGGTGACCCGACCCTATCAGAGCGAAGGGAGTACGAAGGAGCCTTGAAGACGGTTCTCCAGTCCCACCTTCAGGAAGGCGATTACCGCAGGGCGGCGGTCTATTCCGCGTTGCTGCACGTCGGGATCCTGCTGTTCTTCACGGTAGGCGTGAGTCTCCTTCCGTCGCCGCCTCCGATCGAGCTCGGAATGGGGCCCGGCGGCGGTCAGGGTGATTTCGTCTCGGTCGGTCTGGCAGCGGATACGGGCGGCGGCGCCGGCATGTACAAGCCGCCCGTGACCAACCGTGCGGAATCGGCGCCGGCTCCTCCCCCAAAGAAGGCGGAACCGACCACCGAGGAGTCCAAGGTCGCACCCGAAGTCTTCACCGAAGAGAAGCCGAAACCGAAGCCCAAGGAGCCGGAACCGCGCCGTCCACCTCCGAAACAGAAGACGGAACCGCCGAAGCCGCGGGCCGGTCTGATTCCACGCGAATCCGACCCGGGTAAGGGTACCCCGGGGGGAGCGGCCGGCCGCGGCGTTCAGATCGGATCCGGCAGCGGCGATTCGGGGCAGATCGATTCCTGGTACATCCGACAAGTGGAACAGCGGGTTGGCCAGAATTGGCTGCAGACCTCACTCGGCTCGCTGCAGAAGGTCCAGGCGGTTGCTACTTTCCTGGTCCAGCCGAACGGGCAGATCACCGATATCGAGTTGGAACGGCGCAGCGGCGTCTCGAGTGTCGATCTGGCTGTCATGCGCGCCATCCAGGCCAGTAACCCTCTGCCTCCCCTGCCCTACGAACTGCGGTCTCGGTCGGTTCGGTTCAGGGCGGTTTTCGAATATCCAACGACACCGAGATGAAGAAAGGTCTAGCTCCATCGATGAGAAATCAAGTCTGGCTCGTTCTGACGTGCATCCTGCTTGGAGGCTCGGCGGAGGCCGCCCAGCAGACAGAAGCCACCATCTTCCCGACTCCTACGGCAACCCGCCTGGCCGTGGCGGACTTCACGCCCCGCACAGCGGCCAGTACCGAGACCCAGACGGCGCTCTCCGTGTTCAATCGGGTTCTGCTGGACGATCTGAAATTCTCCGAGTTCTTCGAGATTCCATCCAAGAGCTTTTATCCGCTGAAGCCCATTCGGTCGCCGCAGGACGTGGAATTCAGCAACTGGCAGGTCGCCTCGCTCGATGTCGATTTCCTCGCCTTCGGGAACATGCAGGTCGACGCGACGGCCACGGTCGTCGAGGCCTATCTGTATGACGTCAAAACCCACCAACAGGTCCTGGGCAAGCGATTCACCATCTCCGATCCCACGCTGATCCGCAGGGTTGCCCACGAATTCGCCGACCAGGTGGTCTATGAACTTTCTGCCGGAGCCAGTCTGGGCGTGGCCGGCACCCAGATCGCCTACGTCTCCCAGAAGGGGGACGCCAAGGAGATCTGGATCATGGACTACGACGGGGCCGAGGCCAGACAACTCTCCTTCAACGGCGGGTTGAACAAGTTTCCCGAATGGTCCTACGACGATAAGCGTCTGACTTACGTGACCAAACTCCCGACAGAAAATCGCTGGCAACTGAGGATCCAGGATGTGGACGGGCCGGTTCGCGACATCGACGTCCCCGCGTCCTATGTATCTTCGCCGGCCTTCAGTTCGGCCGGCCGTCTTGCCTTTTCCGCGAGCACGGCCGACAGCCGGGGTGCGGACATCTTCGTCACCGGTTCGGACGGCCGCGGTATGCGCAACGTCACGCTGGCCGCCGGAATCGATACGTCCCCCTCCTGGAGTCCGACGGGAACCCAGATCGCCTTCATTTCGGATCGAAGCGGTTCGCCACAGGTCTGGATCATGGACAGTGACGGCTCGAATGTGCGGCGACTCATCATGGAGGGAGGACACTGCGACAGTCCCGCCTGGTCGCCCGACGGGCGCTTCATTCTCTACTCGTGGCAGGCGCCGCACCAGTGGAAACACGACATCTACATCGTGGAGATCGCGACGGGCAGGATCAACCAGCTGACCCGGGGAAGCGGCAGTTACGAGAGCCCCCACTGGTCTCCCGACGGGCGGCACATTGCCTTTCAAAGTACCCGCTCCGGCAGCAAACAGATCTTCATCATGAACGTCGACGGCAAGAACTTAAAGCAGGTGTCCGCCTATGGTATAAACGAGAGTCCGTCGTGGGCCCCGTATCCGCCTGCGACACCGGCGCAGTGAGTCGTATTCTGGTGGAGGTTCGAACAATGAGATTGAGTCTGAAGTGGTCCATCCTGATCCTGGCAGTCCTGCTCGCTCTCGTATCGCCCGCGTGCAAGAAGAAGACCCAGCCCCTGGCCCGTCCGCCCGCGCCGACGTCGCGTCAGCCGGAGAGCACGGCGTCGACCCGCCCCGCTCCCCAGATCCAGCTGGAGGCCTCACCGACAACCCTGCAACGGGGAGATCACTCGACACTAAGGTGGACCAGCTCGGATGCAGACAGCGTCGTCATCGACAGCGGCGTCGGAAACGTGCCTGCCAACGGCTCGATCTCGGTCTCTCCGCTCGAGTCGACGACCTATACGGCCGTTGCCCGAGGCCCGGGAGGCGATACGAGGGCCAGCACGAGGATCACCGTGGTCCGCGGCGAGAACAAGCCGGACATGACTGAAACGGATCTGGCCGCGCTTCAGAAAGCCATAGACGATGGCGTCGTGAAACCGGTTTTCTTCGCCTACGACAGCTCCGATCTTTCGCAGGAGTCGCGAGCCACGCTGGAACAGGATTCGCGCGTCTTCCGTCAGTACCCGGATGCGACGATCATCATCGAAGGACACTGCGACGAACGAGGCACGGAGGAGTACAACCTGGCACTTGGAGACCGGAGGGCCCAGGCCGCCAAGGATTATCTCGTGCAACTGGGGATCCCGGCCGATCGGCTGCAAACGATTTCCTACGGGGAGGAGAAGCCTTTCGTCCAAGGCAGCAATGAAGCCGCCTGGGCTCAGAACCGGCGCGCGCACTTTCGGGTGCGCTAGCCAAACCGGAGAAACTCGATGAGACGTTTGAGGCTATCGATTTGGAGCGTCCTGTTTCTGCTTGCGGCAGCACCGGCGATGGCCGGCACCAAAGAAGAGATCGTCCGGCTTCAGAGCGACGTTCTGCAGCTTCAGGATCAGATCCGGCTGCTTCAGAAGACGATCGATGAGAAGAACGGATCGATCATCTCCCTGCTCGAGCAGCTGAACGATCAGTCGGCCGAAGGGAAAGTCGCCCTCGACAATCTCCGCCAGTCCCTGACGGCGGACCGCACTCAGGCCGAGAGTGTGGCCAAGGCGCTCGATTCGCTGAGAAACGAGGTCCAACTCCTGGGCACGAAGCTCGACGAGACCAATAATCGTGTGGCAGCCCTCCATCGGAAGATGGAGGACACCCAGGTCCAGGTCCAGACGCTCCGGTCCGTGCCCTCGGAGACGACGGGACAGGTCGAGCCGGATCGGGTCTACAGTGCGGCCTACAACGACTATCTCATGGGCAATTACGCCCTGGCCGTCGACGGCTTCCAGGATTTCCTGGCCAACTACCCGGACAGCGAGCTTGCAGACAACGCCGCCTACTATCTCGGCGACGCTTATCTGCAGCAGGGTCGACAGGAACTGGCCATCCAGACCTTCGATCAGGTCATCAACCTCTACCCAAAGGGCGACAAGACTCCGGTGGCCTACTACAAGAAGGGCATGATCCTGGCCGAAATGCAGCGCCTCGACCAGGCGATCGACACCTTCAAACGCCTCAAGCGGCTGTTTCCCAAGTCACAGGAGGCGGGCCTGGCCGACCAGGAGCTCGAGAAGCTCAGCGGTCAGCCGACCGGGGCGGCCCCGGGTCGTTAAAAAGGCGTTCGTCACCACGACGACACAACGGCCACGAAGCTCCGTCACCGCAACGACTCAACGGTCGCCACGTCGAGTCCGCCGTGCCGTGGTGGTGCTCCCGTGAGCTTCAGAACGGGATATCGTCGTCGGTGATCCCGACTTCCATGGTCTCACGCTGCTGCGGCCCGGATCCCTCCGCGTCGGCGTTTTCGGCCGCACTGCGGGACTCGAGCATCTGCATGTTCGACGCGATGATCTCCGTGGTCTGACGCTTGTTGCCGTCGCGGTCGTCCCACTCACGAGTCTGGAGGCGACCCTCGATGAAAACCAGGCGACCCTTCTTCAGATACTGTCCGCAGATTTCACCCAGCTTGTTGAAGGCGACGATCCGGTGCCATTCGGTGCGTTCCTGTCGATTGCCCTCCGAATCGACCCATCGTTCGCTGGTCGCCAGTGAGAAATTCGCGACGGCCGTTCTGGATTGCGTATAGCGAACCTCGGGGTCCCGCCCCAGACGGCCGATCAAAAACACTCGATTTACCATGTCAATCTCTCCTCTCGATCAAGCTGTTCGCGGACCGGCCGCTGTCCTGGAGCGGACGCCGGCCCGTTCGAGGTTGTCGGTTCCGGAGTCGGGATTTGCGATGTTCCCGCTCCGACTCACGATCTACCCTGCGAGATCCGCGGTCCTCACCTACTATAACGTTCGACTCCGAAAATCTACGAAATCGAACCGGGGCAAGCCGGGGCGGACGAATAGGGAAACCGGCCCAAGGGGACAAGCGAGCCATGAGCGCTGAACCGCTTGGAGTCAGAACCGGAACCGACGGGATCCGCCGCTTCGGCCCACCAGCTCGACGGTCCGGGAGATTCTGCGGCCGTCTCGAAAGTAGACGAATTCCAAGCGATCACCGGGTCTTTTGTCTTCCATGATCCGCGTCAGGTCCCGGATATTCGATACCTTCTTGCCGCCGACTTCGACCAGGACATCCCCTCCGATGATCAAAGGTACGTTGCCGGCAAAGACTCGCCGGTCTCCTCCTTGAATGCCGGCGACGTCGGCCGAACTTCCGGAGGCCACGCGCTCGACCAGAATGCCTTCCTTCACGGAGAGATCAAGGGCCCGTGCAAGACTGGGGGTCAGCGTTCTCCCGGCAATACCGAGCCATGCGCGGACCACTTCGCCGTGTTCGATCAGATCCGGGATGATCCGGTTCACGGTGGTCACCGGTACCGCAAATCCGATCCCCACACTCTCTCCGGTACGTGACAGGATCGCCGTATTGATGCCGATCACCTCACCGCGGGTGTTCAGAAGGGGGCCGCCGCTGTTGCCTGGATTGATGGCCGCATCGGTCTGAATCAAATTGTCGAGGACGCCGTTCTTCGTGTCGAGGCTGCGGCCGAGAGAGGAAACGATGCCGGTCGTCAGGGTCCGTTCGAGGCCGAAGGGATTGCCAATGGCCAGGACGCGCTGGCCGACCCGCAGGCTGGGATCGGTGGCAAGACGAATCGGCCGGCACTTCTCCGGTGGGCAGTCAACCTTCAGCACGGCCAGGTCGTTGATCGGATCTCTTCCCACGATCTCCGCCTCGACCGTGCTCTCATCGAACAAGGTCACCTCGATCTGCTCGGAGTCTTCGATGACGTGGTTGTTGGTCAGGATATGACCCTGGTCATCGATGATGAATCCGCTTCCGGTTCCCTGCTCCGGTACGACCTGCAGCCAGAAATTCAGCGTCCTGCGCGTGCTGGTCACATTAACGACCGAGCTGCTCAACGTCTCGTAGATCTTAATGTTGGTCTCTTCTTCCGGAGAAAGAGAGGTGTCGAAACTTACCGTTTTCGGCTGGATGAATTCCGCTTGAGCAACGGGTGGCGAGGGCCAGCGCAGGAAGAATAAAACAATGCCGGCGGACAGGACGCTGCTGATCAGAACGCTCAGAACGAGTTCACGACGGGTCATTCCCCACGGCTCCTTTCCCCGGAAGCGGTTACACTGGACGTGGAACCATTCTTCGCTTCTCCTGGATCAGGCACCAGAAGGTACAGGATAGCACTTGCGGTCAAAGTCAATACGGCGGCCAGCACGATCACTCCGCGGTAGCCGATCGATGTATAGATCACTCCGGCAACCAGCACCCAGACGGCGATTCCCAACTGTGAGGACGCATTTCGGACGGCCATGAACGCTCCTCGGCGATCCGTGCTGATCAGTTCCGTCTGCAGGGTCTGCAGTGCGGTCTGCCGGAAAGAGATAAACAGGCCGATCAAGAAGACCGCGGCAAACAGCCCCGCACCATAGCCGAGCCGGTCGAGTCCCAGCAGGGGGAGTACCAGAAGCGAGTTCGCGGCCAAAAAGACGCGGCGCTTCGTCCATCGATCGGATAACCAGCCCGAAAGCGGACTCGCTACGATCGCCGCCGTCCCGGAAACCAGAAACACCATCGAGATCCGGGTGGGCCCGAGCCCATAGGCCTCATTCAGGAAGCCGGAGATGAAGGTAAGGAACGCCAGCGTGCCACCCGAGATCAGGAAGGATGTGGCCAATGCCGCCGCAGTCGATCGGCTGGATACCAGCGGGAGAAAAGCGCCCAGATTCCGGATGGGACTCCCGCTTACGTCCGGCCGGTCCGTCGTCAGCAGAAAGGCGCCCAACAGGAGCGTGGCCGCCAGGATCGAAGAGACCCCAAACACGCGTCTCCATCCCCAGCTCTCGGCGATCCAGGAACTGAGCGGTACGCCGAGAATGAGCGCCGCAAAGTAGGAGCTCAGGACGAATCCCATGATGCGCCCGCGACTCTCGTATGGAAATGCATCGCCGACGTAGCTGGCCGTGCACGTTGACAGGAGCCCGGCTGCAATTCCGGTCCCCGCCCGGACGAGCAGGAGAGAACCATATCCGTCCGTCTGGGTCGTCAACAGGGCCAGCACCGCAAAGGCCCCCAGCCCGATGCGCAGGAACAGGACCCGGCCCAGACGATCGGTCAACGGACCTAGAATCAAGTTGAAAAGTGCTGCTGCAAGTGCATATATCGAAAAGAGATCTCCGAGACGAACCACTGTGACATCGAGATCCTCGCTCAGCCTTGGCAGCAGGGGAATGAGCAGCTGGTTGTCGGCCGAAGCGAGGAAGAGAATGCCGAACAGGAGACTGGTCGCAAAGACGGTGCCGCCCAGTTTCTTCGTCATCGGGACCCCTGCGATTCGACCGGAGACGAATCCTGCATGTACAGGTCGCGGCTCATCACGAGTGCGTCTTCGACCGGGTCCTGATAGTAACGATGGCGAATGCTCAAAAGTCGGAATCCGAATCGCTCGTAAAGCCGGATGGCCGACAGGTTGCTCCGGCGCACCTCGAGGAAGCAGGACTCGCAGGCTGTCTCCCTTCCCCAGTTCAGGCACGCCTGGATCAGTGCGCCCGCGATCCCCCGACGTCGGCAGGAGGTGTCGACGGCGAGCTTGAGCAATTCGACGTCCGGTCCGGCCAGACGGGCCAGGTAGAAGCCCGCCAGCCGCCCGTCGACAACTGCCACATGCAGCGCGAAGTCGTCGAGAGTCGTCGCCGCCGCATAGTCGGAAGCAGGCCATCGCCCCAATCCGCAGTCGTCGTTCAACTGCTGGATCGCGACGGCCTCAGCGCGCCTGGCTGGTCGAATCTGCGGTGGAAATTTCTGCATCAGATGGACGAACGTAATTGGCGGTCAAGGACGCGGCTTCGACCGATTCACCCTGAACGAATCGATGGTATCCGAGCAGGCAGAGTTCGGACAGGATCGTATTGTCGGATCGCACGAGGAGGTCGTCCGGTCGCAGCGATGCCACCGTCGAGGCAAACATCTGGGCGCCGTCCCCCACGAAGAGGCACCGCCCTTCCGGAAGATCCGTCAGCCAGCGCGCCGGAGGTGCCACCTGTTCAGGATGTCGCAGCCCGGTCTTTCCTCCGTCGGCCACATCGTAAACGGCTCCGAAGATCTGTTGTCGCCGGGCATCGATCATCGGGGCTACACGGCCGTTGACGTGTCTGAACCGGTAGGCCAGGGCTTCGAGCGTCGAGATTCCGGATACGGGTCGGCCGAGCGACTGGCAGAATCCCTTGACGGTTGCCATGCCGATTCGCAGACCCGTGAACGATCCGGGGCCCGACGCCACGACGAACGCATCGATCTCTTTCAGTGTGAGACCGAACTGCCCGAGCAGAAACTCGACCTGGTAGAGAATCTGTTCAGAGTACTGCAGCGGCCGTTTCACCTGAACGACTCCGATCAGTTCGGCGTTGCGCGCCAGGGCGATTCCACCGCTGTTGGTCGCTGTGTCGACGGCCAGGAAGTACATTCCCAATAGCTTACTGCAAAAACCTTCGGGACGACCCGGGACCGATGGGTCCGATGGGAACCGCCGCCTCCGGTCGCTCGCCCCCCTCCGTCCTCTCTGTTCCACCCGTGCCGGGCCGTCCCATGATCCAGCAATGTTCAGCCGTTCCTGCTAATGTATCGGCAATGGACAATCTGACCCCGATGATGCGCCAGTACCATCGGATCAAGCTCGAGCACCCCGACATTCTGCTCTTTTTCCGGCTTGGGGATTTCTACGAGATGTTCTACGAGGATGCCGTGACGGGAAGTCGCGAGCTCGAAATCACCCTCACCTCGAGGAACTCCGATCGAGAAGGCAAACCGATACCGATGTGCGGCATACCCCACCATGCGGCGACCAACTATGTGAGCCGGCTGCTGAAACGCGGATTCAAGGTGGCTATGTGCGATCAGGTCGAAGACCCCCGCCAGGCCAAGGGGATCGTCCGACGCGAAGTAACCCGCATTCTGACCCCCGGGACCGCGGTCGAGGAGTCGATCCTGGAGGCTCGGGAAAACAACTTTATCGCCAGCCTCTATGAGGAGGACGATCGGATCGGTGTGTCCTTTCTGGATGTCTCTACGGGTGAATTCTGGGCGGCGGAACACTCCGGCGAGGGCGCTCGGGACCGGCTGTCCCAGGAGCTCTTTCAGTTTCAGCCCAGGGAGATCGTCGTTCCTGAATCCGACGCGGAACGATACCGTACACGCTTCTCCGACGCCTTTGACGCCGGCGCCGTCCAGACTTCGCAGTCCGACTGGATTTTCAATCTGGACTATGCACGTCGTCAGCTTCTGCAGCAATTCCAGGTACACACTGTCGAGGGGCTCGGCCTGAACGGCCATGCCGAAGCACTTTCCGCCGCCGGGAGCCTGCTTTATTACGTCAGGGAGACGCAGAAGTGCTCGTTGCGTCACATCACCGCAGTGAGATTCCTGGAGGACGAGCCTTTTCTGCGGATGGACGATGCCACGATACGCAACCTGGAGCTCGTTCAGGGAATGGATGGTAACCGGCGCTGGACACTGCTCGCGACGCTCGATCTCACTCGCACCGGCATGGGCGCCCGGATGCTGCGGCGCTGGGTTCTTCGCCCCAGCCTGAAGCTCGATGAGATCGAGGCCAGACTGGACGCCGTCGAAGAGTTGTCGGGCGACATCATGGGCCTGGGTCGACTCTCGAAGGTCCTTGCCCGAATCCATGACATCGAACGCCTGCTCGGACGCGTCACCCTGGAGACGGCCAATCCCAGGGACCTGCTCGCGCTGCGGGATTCCCTGCAGCAATTGCCTGAGGTCTCACGGCTGATCGAGACTCGCTCCAGCCCGATGTTGAGGGCTGAAATCGATCCGATGAGCGATGTCCGGGAACTTCTTGAAGCCTCCATCAGCGACGATGCTCCGGCCACCCAGTCCGACGGACGCATCATTCGCGCCGGGTACCACGCCGAACTCGACGAACTCAGAGAGGTGGCTTCCTCGGGAAAATCGACCATCGCGCGCATCGAATCCGAGGAAAAGGAGAAGACCGGGATCTCGTCGCTCAAGGTGAAGTACAACAAGGTTTTCGGCTACTTCATCGAGGTGACACGTGCGCACCTGAAATCGGTTCCGGATCATTACATCCGCAAGCAGACACTGACCGGTTCCGAGCGATACATCACACCCGAGTTGAAGGAATATGAGGAGAAGGTCCTGGGGGCGGAGGAGAAGATCCTGGCTCTGGACAGGGAGTTGTTCGTCGAGATCCGCGGTCGAGTGGGCCTGAAGGCCGACCGAATTCAGACCGTCGCCCGCACGATCGCTCTCCTCGACGTCCTCGTCGCCTTTGCTGAAGCGACCAGAAAATACCGTTACGTGCGTCCCCGGCTGAATGAGTCTCAGGCTCTGAAAATCATCAGTGGACGCCATCCGGTGCTGGAACTCCAGGGCGGCGAGCCGTTCGTCCCCAACGATCTGAAGTGCGATGTGGAGGGAGATCAGCTCCTGGTGCTGACTGGACCCAACATGGGTGGCAAATCCACCTACCTCCGTCAGAACGCATTGATCGTCCTGATGGCCCAGATGGGTTCGTTCGTACCCGCCGAGGAAGCGGAGATCGGTCTGGTCGATCGGATCTTTACGCGGGTGGGGGCCAGCGACAACCTGGCCCG
Source organism: uncultured Acidobacteriota bacterium (assembly GCA_963823995.1). Classification (GTDB taxonomy): domain Bacteria; phylum Acidobacteriota; class UBA6911; order RPQK01; family JAPXNP01; genus JARRKC01. The sequence continues at coordinate 58,572 of CAWGNQ010000001.1, read as the reverse complement.
CGGGCAGTCCACTTTCATGGTGGAAATGATCGAGACGGCCAAGATCCTCAACACGGCGACGCCTCGCAGTTTCATTCTGCTGGACGAAGTGGGTCGCGGCACCGCGACCTTCGATGGGTTGTCGATCGCGTGGTCGGTCGCCGAGTATCTGCTGACGGAGCCGGAGCGTCGGGCCCGAACGCTGTTTGCTACCCATTACCAGGAACTCACGCGCCTGGAGAGCCTGTACGATGGCGCCCGCAACTACTGCGTGACGGTCGGCGAAGGGGGTAAGGCGATCATCTTTTTCCACAAGGTGCTGCCCGGCACGGCCAACAAGAGCTACGGTATCGAGGTGGCGCGCCTGGCCGGGGTCCCGGGGGCCGTGATCGAACGGGCCCGCCAGATCCTGACCCGCCTGGAGCGCAAGCAGCTCAACGTTACCGGCCGGTCCCGTTCGTCGACAGTCCCGGAAAGCTCGCTGGACGATCTCCAGAAGGAACTGTTTCAATAACGCCGTGGAATCCGCCGCGTCTTCCCAGGATCGAATCTCTGCCACGACCCTTCTGATCCTTGCGCTGTTCATCCTTCCCTACTTCATTCGGCCCGGCGTCTCAACGGTCTGGGATGCCAACGAGGCGTTCTACGTCGAGACCCCTCGCGAGATGGTCGAATCGGGAAACTGGGTTCTTCCGACCTTTAACGGGGAGCCCCGTCTCAACAAGCCTCCGCTCGCCTACTGGGTCGTGGCCCCCTTCTACCGCTTCTTCGGAGTCCGTCTGCTCTGGGAACGCATGGTCATGGCTTTTCTGGCCGCAGCCTCCATCCTGATCGTCTTCTCTATCGGGCGCCTCTGTCTGACGAGGCCCGGCTCCGCCCTGCTGGCGGCCGGTATATTCGCGACGACCTTCCGTCTGGTCGTGGTCTCCCGGCGCCTGTTGATCGATCTGCTGCTCCTCTTCCTGTTGATGGCAGCGTTGCTGGCTCTGGCCCGCTGGCTCATCGATCGATCTCCCGGGGCCTTCATCGTCGCTTGCGCTCTCCTCGGACTGGGATTCCTCACGAAGGGTCCTGTAGCCCTGTTCCCGCTCGCCGCGCTGCTGCTGTTCCTGGCCCTCCACGGAAGACTGAGTGATCTTTTCGATGCTCCCTGGGTCCTGGGTGCCATCGTCCTGGCGGCCGTCTCGGCGTCCTGGTTCGTCGTGCTCGGGCTCGCTCGTGGCTGGCAAGCCGTCATTGACTTCTTCATGCAGGAAAACCTGGGCCGATATCTCAATGTCGATTTCGGTCCTGAGCGGGGCTACTTCTACTATGTCGGCGTCTATCTGGCCGACTTCTTTCCCTGGTCGGTCCTCCTGCCGGCCGTCCTCATCGCTTACTTCCGACAGAGAAGCAAGTCGCTTTCGCCCGGCCGTCTGAGTGGCTTTTTCCTGATCTGGTGCATGGTTTACTTCGTTGTGTTCAGCTTTTCTCTGAACAAGCAGGAGTACTACATCCTTCCCATCTACGGCCCTGCTGCACTGCTGCTGGCCGGTACTGCCGCCAGGGTGAAACCGACCACCCCCTGGGTGATGGGTCCGGTCGCCGCCCTGCTGGCCGTGGGAGGGCTGCTATTGGCCCTGCTCAGTCATGTTCTGTTTCCCTCACCGTGGTTCTGGGTGCCGCCGGTCCTGCTCATCCTTTGTGCCTGGCCGGCCTGGCAGGAACGCCTCCTCTGGTTGAGCGCCCTTCTCTCGCTGGTTTTCGCACTGGGCGCCGCCGTCTATCTGCCCGACTTCGAAGACTACAAGCCGGTCCACGCACTGGCCGATGTGATCCGCCGGGAGACCTCGCGGAGGGCGGGTCCATGGGAGGCCGGGTACTATCGCGTGACTGCGCCCAGTCTGAGGTTCTACCTGGACCAGAACATCCTCGAACTCTTCGACTCCCAAGAGGCTGCGGACGCTCTTCGCCGGCCGGAAGCCGTCTATCTCATCACCGACCAGACGGGGTTCGACCAGTTGCACACCGCCTTGGGAGACGACTTACCCCGAATCGTCGCCACCCAACCGCAGTTCAAGACCAGCGCCCGCCGTCTCTGGAAGATCCTCAACGACCCGGAAACCTCCGACTGGACCCGGGACGTATTGCTCGTTAGCAATGCAGCGGGGTCGGAATCACCCTGATTGGTCTCGTGAAGCAGCAGGGCGGCTGATGTGGACACATCGGGGGAATATCCGGTATCGTTCCCGGATTCCCCGACTCGTGGAAATGGATACTGCCCATGAATGATGTGCTCGATTTCGTGCTGACACTAACCAATATGGTCTCCGGGTGGATCTGGGGGCTGCCGATGGTGGTTTTGTTGTTCGGAACCGGCCTCGTCCTGACCCTCCTCACCCGATTCGTCCAGATCCGGTACTTCCGGCAGGCCGTCGGTCTCGTCCTCGGCGGCGGCCGGCCCGCCGACGAAAAGGCGTCGTCGAAGTCCTCCGGAGACATCACTCCTTTCCAGGCACTGATGACCGCGCTCTCTTCGACCGTCGGCAACGGAAACATCGCCGGCGTTGCGACAGCCATCGCAGCGGGTGGACCGGGGGCCGTCGTCTATATGTGGCTTACCGCAATCTTGGGGATGGCCACGACCTATTCGGAGGCCACGCTGGCCATTCTCTTCAGGGTCCGGATGGAGGACGGTTCGATGGCGGGCGGTCCGATGTACTACTGCCGCTACGGGATCCGCAATCAGAAGGTCGCCGTGATCGCAGGCGGGGTCTTTGCCGTTTCGGGGGGCTCGCGACTCTGCTCGGCACCGGCAACATGTTCCAGAGTCAGTCGATGGCGCTGGCCGCCAACCAGCAGTTCGGTCTGCCGGTCTGGTTGACGGGCGCCCTGATTGCATTTTTCGCCGGGCTCGTCATCATCGGCGGCATCACCCGGATCGGTCGTGTCGCGGAGAAGCTCGTGCCGACCATGATCGTCTGCTACTTTCTGGGCGCCCTGGTGGTGGTCCTGACGAACTTGAGCCAGGTGCCGGCGGCCTTTGAGCTGATTTTCTATTCCGCCTGGAATCCCCAGGCGGCTTTCGGCGGCGCTGTGGGCATCGGCGTCCAGCAAGCACTACGGTTCGGCGTGGCTCGGGGCCTCCTTTCCAATGAAGCCGGCCTGGGCAGTTCACCGATCGCCCACGGAGCCGCCCGCACCCGCTATCCCGTCTGTCAGGGATCGATCGCCATGATGGGCGTCTTCATCGACACCATCGTCGTCTGTACGCTGACGGCGCTGGTCATCGTCATCACCGGTGCCTACCGAGGTTCGACGCTCATGGTTGCGGGCGGACTCTCGGGCGCCGACCTCACCGTCAATGCTTTCAATATCGGAATGCCCGGCGCACTCACCGGCTGGGGTGGAACGATCGTCGTCCTCTCGTCGCTTCTTTTCGGGTTCACGACACTGCTCGGTTGGAGCTACTACGGGCAGATCTGCTGCGAGTATCTGTTCGGCGTGGTAGCGGTTCGACCCTACCGGGTGGTCTTCATCATCCTGGTCTTCCTCGGTTCGCTCCTGACCGGACACTATGCTCCGATCATCACGAACATCGGAGACATCTTCAACGCCATCATGGCCTTTCCCAATCTGATCGGGCTGCTGGTTCTGGCCGGGACTGTAACCCGCGTCACTTTGTCGACCTACAGGGCCCGAGACATACGGGCGGAAACCGCAGAGCCGATCGACCTGGCAGGCGTCCGCTAGCTCCACTCCTTGTCAGAGTGGGTCTTCGACTGCCACAATGACTGGCGTGGATCTTTACAAGGAAATCGTGCGGGTCCGGGAAGCGGGCGAAAGGGCTGCGCTGGCAACCATCATCCGACGCATCGGCAGTACACCCCGCAAGGACAGTGCGAAAATGCTGATTCGCGAGGACGGAACTGCTTTGGGGTCCGTCGGCGGAGGCTGCGTGGAAGCGGAAGTCTGGCAGAAGGCGGAGGAGGTCATCCGCTCGGGCCGGGCCCATCTCCTCGCATTCGATCTCAATGACGACGATGCCGCCAACGACGGTCTCGTCTGCGGAGGGACCGTCCAAATCTTCATCGAGCCCATCATGAGCAACGAACGACTCGTCATCCTGGGAGCAGGACATCTGGGCCAGGCCATCAGCCGGCTGGCCAAACAGGTCGGTTTCGAGGTCACCGTCGCCGACGACCGGGAGCGCTTCGCCAGCCGAGAACGTTTTCCCGAAGCCGATCACCTTGCGGTCACCGATTTCGGAAATGCCTTTTCCACGGTCAAGGCGGACCGCAACACTTTCATCCTCATCGTGACCCGGGGACACAGTCACGACCAGATCGCCACAGAACAGGCCGTGCGCACTCCGGCCCGCTACATCGGCCTCGTGGGAAGCCGCAGGAAGATCAAGCTCATCGTGGAGAATCTGCTGGCAAAGGGGCTTACACCCGAACACTTCAGGAACCTTGTAGCTCCGATCGGCCTGCCCATCGGGTCCGAGACGCCGGAGGAGATCGCGGTCAGCGTGGTGGCGGAGCTGGTTGCGGTTCGCAAAGGCGTGCACCAGCGAAGTGAGAAACAGCTCTTCATCCAGCGCCTCATCGAAGAGAAGGCGAGCAAATCTCGTCCAATGCCCGAATCCGGGACGAGGGTCTGATCGCCGGGATTCCTCGTCATCGGCCGGCAAACCCCGGGAGTGTGGCCAGCCGATCGCGCTGATTCTGCGGATCCCCGGGCAGGGTCCCCATCCGCGGAACTCCACGTCATCCGCTGGCTATCCCGGGGAGTGCGGCCAGCCGATCGCGGTGATTCTGCGGATCCCGGACCGGGTCCCCCATCCGCGGAACTCCACGTCATCCGCTGGCTATCCCCGGGAGTGTGGCCAGCCGATCGCGCTGATTCTGCGGATCCCCGGGCAGGGTCCCCATCCGCGGGGTTCCACGTCATCCGCTGGCTATCCCCGGGAGTGTGGCCAGCCGATCGCGCTGATTCTGCGGATCCCCGGGCAGGGTCCCCATCCGCGGGGTTCCACGTCATCCGCTGGCTATCCCGGGGAGTGCGGCCAGCCGATCGCGCTGATTCTGCGGATCCCGGACCGGGTCCCCCATCCGCGGAACTCCACGTCATCCGCTGGCTATCCCCGGGAGTGTGGCCAGCCGATCGCGGTGATTCTGCGGATCCCCGGGCAGGGTCCCCATCCGCGGAACTCCACGTCATCCGCTGGCTATCCCCGGGAGTGTGGCCAGCCGATCGCGCTGATTCTGCGGATCCCCGGGCAGGGTCCCCATCCGCGGGGTTCCACGTCATCCGCTGGCTATCCCGGGGAGTGCGGCCAGCCGATCGCGGTGATTCTGCGGATCCCGGACCGGGTCCCCCATCCGCGGAACTCCACGTCATCCGCTGGCTATCCCCGGGAGTGTGGCCAGCCGATCGCGCTGATTCTGCGGATCCCCGGGCAGGGTCCCCATCCGCGGGGTTCCACGTCATCCGCTGGCTATCCCGGGGAGTGTGGCCAGCCGATCGCGGTGATTCTGCGGATCCCGGGCCGGGTCCCCATCCGCGGAACTCCACGTCATCCGCTGGCAAGCCTGCATCAATAACCAGCGACACCCGACAGAAAACGGGCCACTTGGCTGGCCATCTCCCCAGATCGTACGATTCGGAATGGCCGCTCGGTGAGATCCACCACGGTCGAGGGGCGGCTGGAGGGCAGTTCGCCGGCATCGAGCAACAGATCGACCTGGTCTTCGAAGAGCTCGCGAAGAAGCTCGGGTGAGCCGCTGTAGGTCTCCCCGGAGCGATTGGCGCTGGTCGAAACCAGGGGAACCGCGAGGAGTTCGAGCCATGCGTCCAGGAACCGACAGGCAGGCAGGCGGATCCCGATCTTCCCGCCCGGCCCCAGGAGGTCTCCGGGTACACCCGGTGCGGCTTCGAGCAACACGGTCAGTGGACCGGGCCAGAATCGCTCCAGCAGGGGTCGCGATCCTCCGGGAAGTTCCGAAACCAGATCCGAAAGCTGTTCGAGGGAGCGGATCAGCACGAGCATGCCCTTCCCTTCCGGGCGGCCCTTGACCGAAAGCAGGCGTCGAAGCGCGTCGGGCCGGCTCGGATCACAACCGAGCCCGTAGATCGTATCCGTCGGATAGAGGACGAGACCGCCCTGCCCGACGATCCGAGCGGCAATGCGAAGCGTCTCCCAATCGGGGTCTCGAAAGTCGATCCTCATGTCTCGTCAAGATAGAATAGCGTCTCGTGGCAGCTGATCCTACCCATGAGATTCGCAGCTCCCGGAATCCCTCGTTCCGCAGGTGGCGCCGCTGGTTGCTGGATCCTGCCGACCCGGACTGTCCCTTCGTTCCTGTCGAAGGCGAAAAGCAGATTCGCGAACTCCTGGCGGCCCGGACAGCGAACCTCCTGATCCTCTCGGAAAGTCGGCGGCGAGACTGGCCGTCGCAGGCCCCCAACGTCCGGGAGATGATTGTCCTGCCCGATCGATTGGTCGATCAGCTGAGCCCGTTGCGGACCTCCCAGGGTATCGTCGGTTTCTTCGACAAACCTGACTGGGGCTTTCAGGACCTGACCCGGCACCTGGTCTTTGCGGACGGTCTCCAGGATCCCGGCAACCTTGGAACGATCCTGCGAACGGCGGCGGCCTCGGGCCTGTTCAGCCTGGTCACTGCTCCCGGTACGGTCTCCTGCTTCAATGCCAAAGTCGTGAGGGCTTCGGCCGGCTACCTGTTCTCCGTTCCGTTCGTGGAGGGTCGCAAGGTCGATGAACTGAGGCGCAGGGGATACACCATCTTCGTTGCAGACGCAGCAGGCGGATCGGAACTGTTCTCGGCGCCCTTGGACCCCCCACTTGCCGTCGTCATCGGTCGTGAAGGTGGCGGACCGTCGAGCGCGTCGAAGGGGGCAATGCGACTGCGTATCCCCATGGCAGCCGGTGTGGAGAGTCTCAATGCCGCCGTGGCGTCCGCCGTGATCATGTACGAGGTCGTCCGCAGGCGAGGGGAATTGGAGATTTGATTTTCGATTTTCTGATTTCGATTTGCAGGGAGACGGAGAACGGGAGAACCGGAGGGCGGGACTCGGGGGGCCGACGAAGTGAGGGCCTCCTTCGCGGTTGCCGACTCCTCGACCTCTGAACCGGCGTGCCCCGCGGCCGGAGGTCGCGCTCAAATCGATCGGAGACGCGATACAATCGGACCGGACCAGCAGCATGGCTGAAGATCTCTTTTCGGACCTGAACGAAACTCCGACGGCTGAGTCGCAGGCGCGCGTCGACGCTCCCCCACGCCCACTTGCGGACCGGATGCGGCCGACGACTCTCGATGAGGTGGTCGGACAGGAACATCTGCTGGGTCCGGACAAATTCCTGCGCCAGGCCATTTACTCGGACCAGATCCCGTCCATGATCCTCTGGGGTCCCCCGGGCGTCGGCAAGACGACCCTTGCTCAGATTATTGCCCGTGAGACGCATGCCCACTTCATCGCGATCAGCGCCGTACTGTCGGGGGTCAAGGACGTCAAACGGATCATCGAGGAGGCTCGCGTCCAGCGACGAATCGCAAATCGGCCGACGATCCTGTTCGTCGATGAGATCCATCGATTCAACAAGGCCCAGCAGGACGCTTTTCTCGCCCATGTCGAAGACGGCACGCTGGTTCTGATTGGCGCGACGACCGAGAATCCCTCCTTCGAGGTGATCGCACCCCTCCTTTCGCGGACTCGGGTCCTCGTCCTCAATGCCCTGACGGACGATCAGGTGCTCGAGATTCTCCGGCGCGCGCTCGAAGACGAAACACGCGGCTTGGGTACAGAGGGCCTCGCAGCCGATACAGAGGTGCTTCGGAAGTTGGCTCAGTTCTCCAACGGAGACGCACGCGCCGCACTCAATGCGCTGGAGGTGGCGGCACGGCTGGCGCGGCAGACGGATGCCGATGCTCCGGTCATTTCTCTCCAGGTGCTGGAGTCCGCACTCCAACATCGAAGCCTCCTCTACGACAAAACGGGTGAGGAGCACTACAACCTCATCTCGGCGCTGCACAAATCGCTGCGCAACAGCGACGTCGACGCGGCTCTCTACTGGCTCGCCCGCATGCTGGAATCGGGTGAGGATCCACTGTACGTAGCCCGCCGGATGGTCCGGTTCGCGTCGGAGGACATCGGCATGGCCGACCCGAAGGCGCTCGGCTATACCCTGGATGCCATGAATGCATTCCGCTTCATCGGCCTTCCGGAAGGGAAGCTGGCCCTGGCTCAGGTCGCCGTCTATCTGGCGCTGGCTCCCAAGTCGAACGCCGTCTATCAGGCCTACGGCGCCGCCGCCCGGGATGTCTCCGCAACCCGGAACGATCCGGTACCGCTGCACTTGCGAAATGCGCCGACGCGGCTCATGAAGGACCTCGGCTACTCACAGGGCTATCGCTACGCCCACGATGAACAAGACGGTGTGTCCGTGATGGAGTGTCTGCCGGACAATCTTCGGGGCCGCCGTTACTATCGCCCTTCGCAGCACGGATTGGAGAAATCCTGGGCCGAACGGTTGAAGTGGATCGAACAGCTGCGCCGGAAGACTTCGGAGTAGCACCCGTCTGCGTCAAGGTCTTCAACGACCTGCAGGCACGATCGGGATCGTGTCCGTTTTTTCGGCCCCTTCGATTCTTCAAGACCGGCCTCGCGAGGATGGGATATACTCGAGATACGAATCCGGAGAATGAAAATGAAGAGAGAAATCCTTTTGATTCTATGTCTTGGACTCCTCCCGGCCCCGGGTATCCTGGCTCAAGGGAGCACCAGCCCCGCGCTCGTCACCAATGGCGAGGGCAGTCGAAAGGTCGCGCCGGACCATGCGACGGTCCGTCTCGGCGTCAGTCGCGACGGCGTGAGTGCCAAGGAGGCTCAACTTTCCGCCAACACGGTCATGAAGGCCGTTTTGGCTCAGCTTTCCGCAGTCGGGATCGATCAGGATGCGATTCGGACATCGAGGCTGCAGCTGCTTCCGACCCGGGATCCGCGCGACCACAACCACATCACCGGCTACCAGGCAAGCCATGACCTGACGATCGAGCTCGATGACTTCGACATGATCGCGGCGGCGATCGATCGTGCGCTGGGCGCCGGAGCCAATGAGCTGCAGGGCATCGAGTACAGTCTGAGAGACGACAGCCGGCTGCGTCAGGAGGCGCTGGCCGATGCGATTCGAGCTGCCCGGAGCAAGGCCGAAGCCATGGCCTCTGCCGCCAACGTCTCCTTGGGCCGGATCCTCGAAATAACCGAGGCGGGTGGCACCTCTGGTCCCCCCTCGCCGGTCTATCGGATGTCGGCGATGGAGGCCGCGTCGACTCCGGTCCTTCCCGGCATGGTCGAAGTCACGGCACGGGTCGTGGTTCACTTCGCAATCCTGGAGCGGGCCCCATGATCAAGAAGGTCTACCGCCTTCCGTTTCGAATCTTCGGAATTCCGGTTGACCTCGATCTGACCTTCATCCTCGTCCTCCCCGTACTGGCCTGGTTGATCGGGAGTCAGGTAGGTCGATTCGTCGACGTCTTTCACCTGCAGATCGATGCGGGCCGGTTGACCCAGGGCCTTCGCCCCTACCTGATCGGGCTGGTTGCCGCGATAGGACTCTTTGCGAGCGTCCTGATCCATGAGCTCGGCCACTCGCTGGTCGGACGCCTCTACCACTTTCGTATCCGCAGCATCACGCTCTGGATCCTGGGAGGCATGGCGCAGTTCGAGAAGATCCCCCGGGCCCGCGGCGCCGAGGCGGTGATGTCGATCGCCGGGCCTCTGACCAGCATCGTCGTCGGAGGCGTTTCGCTGCTCCTGCTGCACTCGACGCCGGAAGGCTGGCCAGCAAGCCGTTTCGTGCTCGCCTATCTGATGTACATGAATTTCCTGCTGGCCGGCTTCAATCTCATTCCGGCCCTCCCACTCGACGGTGGCAGGGTTTTTCGGTCGTTGCTCGCCCTGAAACTCCCCTATCTCGAAGCGACGCGGGTGGCGAGTTCGATCAGCAAGTTTCTCGCGATCGTGCTGGGACTGGTCGGGTTTCTCTCGGTCAACATCTGGCTCATCCTGATTGCCTTCTTCATCTACATCGCGGTTTCGGGCGAAGCTCAACAGGCAACCGTGACAGAGGCCCTCCGGGGAATCAGCGTGCGCGACGTGATGACCCACGAGGTCCACACGGTCGCTGAGGACATGTCGGTGGCCGCGCTCGTCCACCAGATGTTCAGCGAGCACTATCTTTCGTTCCCGGTCCTCGACGGGAACGGCGATCTCACCGGTCTGGTGACCCTGCAGGACGTGCGTAAGGCCCGGGCTGACGGTCGTGACGAGGGGCAGATGAAGGTCTCGGAAATCATGGCACGCCGGTTCGACAAGATCCGGGAGCATCAAAGCGCTTTCGACGCCTTTCAGCGGATCTCTCGCGCCGAATCCGGGCGACTGGTCGTCACCGACTCGGACGGGAAGCTCTCCGGGATCATCAGCAAGACAGACCTTCTACGGGTCGTTCAGGTCCGCATGATGGAGGCTGAGCTGTCCGAATCCTGAACTGCTCAGTCCGTCGCAAACGCTTCCTTGTTGACCACATACGGCATTCGCGCCGGATCCCCGCCATAGTGCCCCTCCAGCACATCGAGGAGCCCCCGGACGCAGCGGCCGGCCATGCCCACATCCGGATCGGGTGAGAGCCGCGTCTCCCTGGTTCCACTGGCAAAATGGTGGGTCAGACGGAGCCGTTCGATCAGTGCGGGATCGCGCAGCGGAGAGTCATCGGGCAAAGGCTCGACATCGAACACATCGAGCGCCGCCCCTGCGATCCAGCCTTCCTCGAGCGCCCGGATGAGCGCCGCCTCGTCGACAACGGGGCCACGGGAGGTGTTGATCAGCAGGGCTGAACGCTTCATCCGCTGCAATGCCCGTTCGTCGATGAGGTGCGTCGTGCCCTCGTTCAGGGGTACGTGCAGGCTGACGAAGTCTGCTCGCTCGAGGACTTCCTCGAAAGGGCGCTGCTCAACGCGACAGCGGCGGCGTGCCAGGCCGAGGCGTACGCGTTCGTCCATGATGTGCTGAACGGAATCGAGCCAGTCCTGGTCCAAGGCCTCATCGCAGCAGCAGATGTCCATGTCGAATCCGAGGCACTTTCCTGCGAAGGCACGACCAATCCGCCCGACGCCAATCACACCCGCCGTCTTTCCCGTCACCTCGTCCCCGAGAAACGGCTCCCAGGGATGCCAGGTCTTCCATTGATGCTCGCGCACCAGCCGCTCGCTCGAATAGAGCCGTCGCGCCAGGTCCCCGAGGAGGAAGAATGCGAATTCTGCAGTCGCGTGGGTCAGGACGTCCGCCGTATTCGTGAAGGGGATATGGTAACGGTTGGCGGCCGCCCGATCGACGTTGTCGAAGCCGACCGCATACTGAGCGATGACTTTCAGCGAACCCGCGCCCACACGAAAGATCTCTTCGTCGATGGAGTCGCGCAGCGTCGTGATCAGGCCATCGATGCCGGAGCGAAGCCTGGCCAGGATCAGTTCCCTGGGGGCTGGTTCCGGCCCGCCGAAAACTTCCAGATCCCCGCCCGCCTTGCGGACCAGCTCGAGGGCCTCATCTCCGATATTGCAGGTAGCGAACACACGAAACTTGGACATCTCCCGACCATTCTCCACGGAGTGTCCGTTGGGAATCAAGCGGAGGCGGCTCAATGAACGCGACGACGACCGGCTTCGGGAACCTCGTCGTACGCGTGCGCGAGGACGAAGACATAGGCCGGATAACGATCCTGCTCTGTTTCGAGAATCAGCTCGAACATGTGCTCATCCTCCGTTTCGGGGGGAACCTCCTGGACATAGGTCACGCGCTCGGGATCCAGAAAGACCTCGCCGAGCACACGCTTTCCCCGCATCACCTGGATCACCCGGACCTCTTCGTATTCCCCGAAGTGCCAGTGGAGGTCTTCATCGTCGTAAAGGACCGCATCCGGGGTACCGCCACGAAGGATGCAGTTGGGATGCAGAACCAGCCAATTCCAAAACACCTGAAACGAAAGCGTCATAGGGACCCCGCGCATCTTGAAGGTCTGCAGGCCGGAGGGCTCCAGCGGCTCCGTAAAGTTAGAGACGCAGTTGCGCCACCCGGTGGACCAGCGTCTCCTGACTGTCGCTTTCCGGTCCCGCTTCGGCATCGGCGAGTCGCACCGAGGCGTCCAGGGGATCCAGTCCGATACCGATGAGCACGCACATGGCCATCGTGCCGGTTCGTCCGACTCCGCCGACACAGTGGAGCAGGATCCGCTTTTGCCGACGGAGATCGGCTACGAGGTCCTCGATCGTCCGCAGCAGCTGAGAAAGATCATTCGGTACTCCGCGATCGGGAATCGGGAAGGTGAGCTGGGACCAGGGCATGTCATTCGACTGGATCGCATCGAAGTAGTCTGGAGCATCACGCTGCACTTCCTCCGGCATGGCAAGACAGACCACTTTATCGACGGCCAGATCTGAAATCGCAGCCCGAGCCTCCGGAAAGGTCTCGCGGCTGCCCGGCATGTGGGAGAGATACAGGTGCCCCGGTACCTCCGGAAGCTGAACGTGTCGGATTTCCATTGCGACACACTAGCAGATCATCCGGCTCCGGGGAAAGGCGAACAGAGAATCGGACGACACTGCGGAATCCTTCCGACTTTCGAGTCTCGAGTTTTCCGAACGGTTTGCCTCAGGCGCTCGACTGCAGAGCAGGGTGTCTTCTACGACCTGAAACGGATCCGATCCGGACTTCGCGTTGACCCTATTCCGACTCTCACGAGCGAGATGTCACCCGTCGGAGATCATAATGGGAGCATGGAGGTAAGTTCGGGTGGACATCGCTGAAGCCCAACGGATCGTGAAGGACTACGGAGAGGCGTTGAAGCGCGCTTCGGCAGAAGTCGGCCTCAATCCACTTTTTCCGCTGGAAGCCCTGCCCTTTCCGAAGAGCCTGGTCAAGGAGAGCATCCGGGCGGTTTATGCCCAGGAACAGGATTATTCGGCGCGCTCCTTCTTGATGGACGCCTACGTCAAGCTGGCCGCGTTCGTCCCTGTCCGCCAGGTCGAGGAGGTGGCTGACTGGCTCAAAGGCGGAATTACGGGCGATCCCGACCTCGAGCGTACGCACCACACCGAGGCGGTATCGATTCTGTCCCGCTGTTCGCGACAGATGGAAGGTCTTCGGAAGGAACTGCTCGAGGCCGCTCCGGCTCAGTCGGAGTGACGGCTCCGAGCCGGCCACGGTCTGCAGCCGGGATTCTGCACCGAATCCGGAACCCGATGAAACAGCCGGCCCGACCGTCAGCCTCATTCCGGAAGGGCACGGGCAGGAGTGATCGGCCGGCCGATTCGTCCAGGGCCACAAGACGGCTGTCTCGTCGCACAGAATACGGTCGGTTCAGCTCGTTGCAAGCATCGAATCGGAATGCCTGAACGTTTCTGCCAATGACCTGGGAAAATTCGGCAGCAGGTCCGTGTGCGGCAGAACATCGAGCAGCCGATCGGGTCTCCCCAAATCGTTCCAGATCACTTCGTGCAGGGGAAGAATCAGGCAACGGGGCGCGCAGGGGGTCAGAAGGTCGCGGCACAGATCAAACGACGGAAGCGTCTCGTACAATTTTTCCAGAGCACTCTTCTCCAGGTCCTCCGACAGATAGCCGCTACGGACCAGTTCGATGAGATTCCGCAAGGTCTCGAATCGTCGCATGGCCCGGGGGTGCAGCCGGCGCGCCTCAGCCCAAAGGGTCTTCAAACGTGCCACGACGATCATCGTGTTCCAGTAATGACCGCGTCGAAAACACTGCCTAGCCTCGATCGGGTTGGGCTTCTCCCGGAAAGTCCTGACCTGTCGGACTCCCAAGGGAGGCGGCTCCACCCGGCAAAAGGGAACGCAGGCGTCCGGCTCGATCCAACCATACTCCTGCTCCGGGCCGTCAGGGACCGCCCCGATCAGGACCAGCCGTTCGGAATGACCGCCCAGCAGCCTGACCGCCTCCCGCACACGATCCGCAAACACTTCACCCGGACTGATGAAGTGATCCGAGGGCGAAATGACGACGATCGCCTCCGGGTCAGCGGCCAGAATGTAGGAGGCCGGAAGGAAGACGCCGGGCCCCGTACCGCGACTGCAGGGTTGTTCGATGACGGTCCCCGGGAAATCTTCGTCGTGCAGGAAACTGCGATGCCCTCGCCCGATGACGGTCATCACGCGACGCGGGTCGACGAGCTGCGTCATCCTGTCCACGGTCTGGGCAAGGAGTGTCCGGGCTCCGAAAAACGCGCAATACTGCTTGGGGCGACGCTGGCCCATCCACTGTTCGATGAAAGGGCACATCCTCGTGCCCTCGCCCCCTGCCAGGACAATCGACCAGAGGTGCTCCGGATTCGGTGTCGGTCCCATGGGCGTCCTCCTTTCGCTCCCCTTCTGCATATGAAGAAAGAGCTTCTGTCAAACACCGGCAAGGCCGATCTTCTCCTCCCTCCCCTCTCGTCTGAATGTGCCCTCGGTACGTCCCCGGTCTGGTAACCCAGACATCGAGTTCACCGAGAAAGTCTCGCCCACACTCCCAGACAAGGCGAAGTGGACCAACCGGAAGATTAATGACTGCTTTTATAACGTATCCGGCGCGAAAAAGCCAGCAAAAGTGTTGTCTGCCACCGAACGTTCGCGGACCTTGACCGAGCACTCCGTTTCACACCGGTCGGGGCATTACTACGATGCGTGGGTCGGAGCATGCTTCCGCACGCCGACCCGTTCCCAGGGGACCCCAGACGAGCATGGCAAACTCGTCTACATCGAGCGACCGAAGCCTGATTTCGATCTCCTTCCGCTCACGGGATCGAATCTTCTCCTGAACCGGTTCGACCTGTCGGTCGACGATTTCGACAACGATGTCGCCGTCGGCCTGGTTGACGACGGCGACCCTGGAGCCAAGCTCCTCATCGAACCAGAGTTCGAGCTTGTGTGGAGCGACATGATACCGACGTCGACCTACCACGAAGAACTCCGGAACCAGATCCTGTCCGGGCCTCAAAATCTCCTTTTCCTCAATCATCGATTCTCCTCCCTCCCGATTCGACACCATCCCGATCGGAGCCGTCGGCCCGTCCGAGCCGCCGGCGAAACTCCGGATCATCGACCAGCTTCTTCAGGCTGGGGGACTCCTCCATCCGGGTCCGGGGAAAACCGGCTTCGAGCGCGCGCAGCGCCCAGTCGATCGCCCCCTTTCGGTCACCCAGCTCCTCGAAGATCTGAGTCGCCACGAACATCAGTTCGGGGTCTGTCTCGAGCGCCGGCAACTCGAGCGCCTTTTCAAGGTAGAAGCGACCCTGCTCACGATCCCCTGCCTCGATCAGATAGTCCGCGAGATCGAGGGTGGAGTAGGCGTCCTTCGGATTGACTTCCACGCGCCGCCGCACCAGTTCGGCGGCCCTGCGATAACAGCGCGCTGCGTCCGCTTCCCGGCCCAACTGCTTGTAGCAACCGCCAAGGTTTCCCCAGGCAAACGTCTGAGAATCGTCCAATACGAGCGCCTTTTCATAGCTCTCAGCCGCCTTACCGTACTCGTTCTGGTAATAGAAACTTGTTCCCAGAAGATCGTACGTATGGAAGGTCGGAGGGATCTGGAGTGATTTCTGAAGCTCGAGTGATCGCTCGAGAACCGCCTGGGCGAGCCGAGGCTGTTGGAGCCGCAGATGTACGGCAGCAACACTGTTGCGTGCATTCTGGCTCTCCGGCAGCAGGGACTGGACCCGTTCGAACTCCTGCAGTGCCTCTTGATAGCGGCCCAGGTTCAGGTAGAAGCTGCCCAGTTCGTGATGCGGAGCCCAGTATTCGGGCTGAATCTCGACTGCCTTTTTGTAGGCGGCCTCGGCCTCCGAGGGCCGATTCAGACCGACCAGAGCTGCCGCCTTCTGACGCCAGGCTTCCGAGAGGTCCGGCGAAAGCTCGAGCGCTCGATCGAACTCCGTCAGCGCTTCCGCGTACTTCCCGAACTCGGTAAGAACCAGCCCCAGAGCCAGGTGTCCAGAGGGTTGGTCCGGATCGAGACGCAGCGCGGTGCGCGCTGCGTCTCCGGCCTGGACGACAAGTTCCGGCCGGCGATCGTGACGGTAGAGCGTCGCGTACGCCAGGCCGAGCGCGGAGTGCGCGGGAGCGTACTCCGGAGCTTCCCGGATGACTTCCTTGAACCTATCGACGGCCTGCTCGACGTGGGACCGATCGTCATATCGCTCCAACAGCCCTTGCCCCTCGAGCATGACACCCCGAAGATCCGGCGCTGCCACCAGTTGACCCGCGGCCAGCACGTTTCGCGATCCCGGGCTCAGCTCCACTTTCAACATCCTGAGCACCGCCTCTTCGACGTTTCGGGCGAGGTCGTTTCGATCGGCCCGGCTCCCCTCGACCCGTTCGGTGGCGGTACTCGTCTCGGTCCGCGTGTCGACCAGATCGAGCCGCACGATGAGGTGGTCTGCCTCCTGACTCAGACTCCCCAAGACGGCCAGTTGGACCCCCCGCTCGCGGTAAAGGTCCCGGACCTCCAGATCCTTCACCAGCCTGTAGGAACTCACGACCAGTCGGGGCCGGCGCCCCTGCCACTGCTGGAGAACAATGCTCAAGTCGCGCGCCAGTCCTTCGCAGAAGTCTCGCTGCTGCCCGGCTCCCTGTCCGAGCAGCTCGAAAGGCATGACGGCCGCGGTCGTCGTATCGGCGCTGACAGTCTGACCGACCTGTTCGACGACCCATTCCACTCCCTCGGGTACGCCCAAAACCAGGGCCAGAATGGCCGCCAACGAGAATCCGATGTATCGGAGCCAAGCCCCTACGCCTCGGGTCTGCGTGGGCGCATCGCCGTCGGCCGGCCGAGGTGCGGACCCGACCTCCAGATCGTGCCGGACCCTGCGGAGCTCCGAAGCAAAATCGGCCGCACTCTGGAAGCGGAGGCGCGGGTCCTTTTCGAGTGCCTTCGAGAGCAAGCCGTCGAAGTCGAGGGGCAGGGCCGGGTTCAGGCGCAGCGGCGGAACGGCCGCCCTGTGGAGCAGACCGTCACAGACGGCCGCCACCGTCTCACCTCGAAAAGGATGAACGCCGGTGGCGAGCTCATAGAGGACGACTCCCAGAGAGAAGAGGTCACAGCGGGGGTCGAGCGGCTTGCCCAATGCCTGCTCCGGCGCCATGTAGGGCACTGTCCCGACCAACGCATTGCGGTCGGTGAGCGACTTCTCGGTCGAGGCGGTCGAGTCCTCACGGTCAGGCTCGCCGGGTGTGCAAAGTCTGGCGAGTCCAAAGTCCAGGATCTTCACCTGCCCGTCCGATGTCAGCATGAGGTTCGAAGGCTTGATGTCACGGTGGATGATCCCATGGGAATGGGCAGCTCCAAGACCTTCGCAGACCTGAATCCCGATGGTCAGAAGCTCCTCGACATCCAGGGGGGTGCGGCTCAGCTCCTCGGAGAGCGTGCGTCCCCGAAGTCGCTCCATGACCAGAAAGGGTCGCCCTTCGAACTCACCGGCGTCATAGACGACACAGATGTTGCGATGGTTGAGTGTGGAAAGGACCCGGATCTCGCGCTGAAAGCGCTCCCGGCTGCCGGGGTCTGCTACGGCGTCTGCGCTGATGAACTTGAGCGCCACGGTCCGGGGAAAGACAGAATCTTCGGCTTCGTAGACTTCCCCCATTCCGCCCTTAGCCAGAAGGCCGACCAGGCGGTAACGGGAGACTTGGGTCCCGATCATGCGCGACCTCCGGAAATCAGGGGAATAGGCGGATGATATACGCTCTGCCTCGCTTTGACAAACAGGAGACGCGAGGATTTGGGATCTACGATTTTCGACTTACGATTTGGCGGACCCGCACGAACCCCGCATTTGGGCTGACCGCTGCAGCAATGCTTCTCACAGTACTCATCGTTCGGATCGGTCACTGGCGAGAGGTTTACCGATAGGGAACGTCTCTCCTCCATTCTTCCGAAAGATCAGTTCGTAGAGCAGACTGTCGGTGATCGCATACCAGCTGGCCTCGATGACGTTGCTCGAGACTCCGACCGTGGTCCAGGTCTCCCGGCCGTCGGTCGACTCGATCAGGACCCGGACCTTGGCGGCCGTTCCCTCCTTCGCATCCAGAACGCGGACCTTGTAGTCGGTCAGATGGATCTTCTCGATCTGGGGGAAGAACCGGGCCAGGGCCTTCTTGGTCGCGCGGTCCAAGGCGTGAACCGGGCCATTCCCGTCCGAGGCGGTGTGTTCACGACGGTCGCCCACCTCGATTTTGACCGTCGCCTCACTCAGGAATGCGCCCTGGACATCCTGGTCTACGATCACGCGGAAGCCGCGGACATTGAAGGGAGGACGCTTAGCGCCGCCGACGTGACGATTGACCAGCAGCTTCAGACTCGCCTCGGCACCTTCGAATTGATAGCCTTCATACTCGAGATTCTTGATGTTCTGGACCAGGGCATTCAGGTCGAGCTTCTCGAGGTCGATATCCCCGAATTCGCGGACCTTGTACAGAAGGTTGCTCTTGCCGGAAAGGTCCGAGACCAGCACCCGGCGACGGTTGCCCACCGCCTTCGGCTCGATATGTTCGTAGGTCTTGGAATCCTTGAGAATCGCGCTGACATGGATCCCACCCTTGTGGGCGAAGGCGCTCTTGCCGACATAGGGCTGATTGTTGGGCATGACCACGTTCGCCGTCTCACTGATGAACAGGGCCAGGGTGCTGAGTCCTTCGAGCCTCCCGTCACCTACGGTCTCGCACCCCATCTTGAGATCGAGGTTCGGGATGATGGAGGTCAGATTCGCATTTCCCACACGTTCGCCATACCCGTTCATGCAGCCCTGTACCATTCCTGCGCCGGCCTCGACAGCCACCAGCGAATTGGCGACGGCCAGCTCACCGTCGTTGTGGGTGTGAATGCCGATACGGTCGAAGCCCCGACAGAAGCTCTCTGTGACTCGGCCGATTTCCGATGGGAGGCTCCCTCCGTTCGTGTCACACAGCACCAGCCAGTCGGCCCCTGCTTCGGCCGCCGCTTCGAGGACTTTCTGCGCGTAGGCGGGATTTGCACGAAAACCGTCGAAGAAGTGTTCGGCATCGAAGATCACTTCCCTTCCGTGCTGCTTCAGGAATTCGAGGCTCTCGCGAATGATCTGCAGATTCTGGTCGAGCTCAATGCCCAGAGCCTGGTGAACGTGGAAGTCCCAGCTCTTGCCGACGACCGTCACCGTGGGTGTGGCGGCATCGAGCAGCGCTTTGAGATTCGGATCCTCGTCGACCGGGTATTTCCAGTGACGGGTGCTGCCGAAGGCGGCGATCCGGCTCTGCTGCCAGGTCATCCGGGCCGCCCGATCGAAGAACTCGGCATCCTTCGGATTCGATCCCGGCCAGCCACCTTCAATGTACTGGACTCCGAATTCGTCGAGCTTCTCGGCAATTCTCAGCTTGTCCGGAACACTGAGCGAAACGTTCTCACCCTGAGTGCCGTCACGCAGGGTGCAGTCGTAGATCAGAACCTTTCTCTTCTCCATGTGCAATAGATCCTCTCGAAACCGATCCGTTCCGTTGCCCCGGCACCGAAGCCCGTCGCAAAACCGCACACCAATACAAGCCTGGATCGTTGAGTCCGGGTCGCTGCGGCGGTTTGTCGGGAGGGCTTGTGGGGGTGCCTTCCCCTCCGCTAGAACCCGGCGGAAGGAATGTCAATGCTAATACCGATAATCTGATCCGCAATGGACGTACCGCAGCCCGACCGCCACAGAGGTGCCTGTAGCCGCTCCACCCGGTGCTGGTCGCTTGGCCGGATCATATTGGCTACAAAGCTTATGGCAGTTCCCTCGCCGAAGTCAAGACGACCGCCGGTTCAGGGATCCGTCTTCCCTTCCCCGCCCGGGCCGTCCTGCACCCTCCCGGCAATTCTATTATGATGCTGAATCAATGCTTGCCCAGGTCAGCGCGCTACGCCAGGGTTATGAATCCGATAGGGAGAGACTCGAGCGAGAGTTCCTGCGTCAGGGAGACGTGGATCAGTATCTCGAGGAGCATACGGAGCTCATCGACGGCCTCATCCGGACGCTCTATGAGCCCTACCTCGGAGAACACGATATTTGCATCATGGCGACAGCCGGATACGGCCGAAAGGAGCAGTTCCCTCAGTCGGACGTCGACCTGCTCGTGGCGCACAGCTTCAGGGACGACTCCCAGACCGAACGGGTCATCGCCCCGTTTCTCAATAATCTCTGGGACACCCGGCTGTCACTCGGGCACCAGGTGTGGAGTCTGACGGAACTCGAGAAACTGACGTTCGACGATTTTGAATTCGTCCTCGCCCTTTTCAACGGGCGGCTGGTCGTCGGCAGCGCATCGCTCGGAGCCAAGGTCCTCGACCGGATCCTGCCTGCGTTCATCGAAGACCACCGGGTGGAGCTGATCCGAAGGATCGTCGCCGCGACCCGACGACGCCACGAGCAGTTCAGCAACACCATCTACCAGCTCGAACCGGAC
The DNA here is from genome assembly GCA_963823995.1 of uncultured Acidobacteriota bacterium. Taxonomy (GTDB): domain Bacteria; phylum Acidobacteriota; class UBA6911; order RPQK01; family JAPXNP01; genus JARRKC01. Next base: position 38,082 of record CAWGNQ010000001.1, on the reverse strand, counting down.
CTGAAGGAGGCACCGGGAGGACTGCGCGACCACCTGGCCGCCGGTTGGCTCGAGCGTCTGCTGGGCGCCCCTCCCTTTCTCCCCTACTCGAGTGCCGAGATCGGTGCGGCCCACCGCTTTCTCAAGCGCCTCAGGATCCTTGTCCACCTGCAGAATCAAAGGACGGACAATCGCCTCACCCACGCCATTCAGGAACAGCTCATTCCCCATCTCGGGTATGCGGGCATGCAGGTCCAGGCCGGGGTCGAGTCGTTGATGAAGGAATACTTCCTCAACGCCCGCGTCATCTCGGGCCTCTGCTCTGCTCTGCTTCGTGTCGCCGATCCTTCCGATTCCGAACGACCTCTCGAACCGGAGGAAATTCCCCCACTCGACTCGATGACGAATCTGTTGGAGGCGTTCCGGATTTCACTCGACGAGGAACGTCCTCTGTCGGCCGCCAGCCGACGAGCGGTGATGCAGGCGCTGCCGAAGCTTTCGGAGACCATCTCCTTTCCTTCCCTCCGCGATCCCCTGAAGGATCTGTTTCGCCCTCGCAGCGGTCTCTATCGCGTGTTGTCCGACCTGTACGAACTGGGCGTTCTGGAACTCCTCTTCCCCGAGTTCGGAAGCATCAAGGCAAGGGTGATCCGGGACTTCTACCACAAGTACACAGTTGACGAACATACGCTGATCGCCATCAAGAGCATCGAGGATATGGCTGCAGGGAAAGAGACAGCCGACGCTCGTTTTACCACGATCCTGCGGGATACGGTCGTGCCTTGCCATCTGACGCTTTCGCTGCTCCTCCACGATGTCGGCAAGGGCCGCGGAGGCAAACACACCGAAGCGAGTGCCCGAATGGCTGCCCGCGCATTGCGGCGCTTTCGATTCGATCGACACGAGATCGAGACGATCGTCTTCCTGATCCGCCAGCATCTGTCGATGTCCGCCGTCATCTTCCGCCGGGACATCGACGACGACGAGGTGATCCATCGGTTCGCCGATCTCGTCGAGGACCCGGAAAGACTGCGCCTGCTGACCCTGCTCACTTACGCCGACATCAAGGCGGTGGCTCCGGGCACGCTCAATGATTGGAAGAAGGACCTGCTCTGGCAACTTTATCTCGAGACGTATCGGAAGCTGACCCTCGAGTACGGCGAGGAGCGGATCGAAGAAGAGGACATCGGCGAACGTCTGCTCCGTGGCCTGGAATCGGACCTCGACCCTGTCGACTTCGAGCACTTTCTCGAAGGCTTTCCGACCCGTTACCTGAGTCAGACGGCTCCGGCCGACATCTACGAGCACTACCGGATGTCGACCCGGATCGGCGCTTCAAACCCGGTGGAGAGCATCCTCCAGAAACGTCGAGGCTATTACGAGCTCTGCGTGACGACTCCGGACCGAAAGCGGCTTTTCGCCAAGATCGTCGGTCTCCTTTCCTACTTCGAAATGAACATTCTGCGGGGATTTGCCTTTGCCAATCGACGTCAGACGATCCTCGACATCTTCCAGTTCTCGGACGAGCGACGCTACTTCCGACACGCCGAGGAACGGAAGCGATTTCGCGAGCTGCTTCGTCAGGCCGTCGCGGATCAGATCTCGGTTGAGACCCTCTTGCGGGGGAAGGAGGAGAGCATCCTGTTCAAGAAGACGACCCCCCGCTTCGAACCGTCCGTCTACGTCGAGGACGAGCACTCGGACCGGTATTCCATCCTCGAAATCATCGCCCCGGATGCCCTGGGGCTGCTTTACCGCATCAGCAGCCAGATCGCTTTGCTCGAATGCGACATCGACCTGGCGTTGATTTCCACGGAGGGGGACAAGGCCGTCGACGTCTTCTATTTGCGCCATCGGGGCGGTAAACTGTCGACAGAATTGAAGGAAGACCTGAACAACCGCATCATTCGGGCGATCAACCAGCATTGACCGGCGCAAGATTGGATGTCAACGATGAAACTCGTCATGGCGATCGTTCGTCCCAGCAAGGCCGAGGACGTCAAGGACGCTCTGGCCAAGCAGAGCATCTCGGGCCTGACCGTCACCGAAGTGAGGGGGCACGGTCGGCAGAAGGGACACACCGCAATCTATCGTGGCAAGGAGTACAGCGTAAGCCTGCTGCCCAAGATCAAGATCGAGCTCGTCCTGCCCGATGACATGGTCGACGACGTCATTCGGACTATCATGCAGACCTGCCGTACCGGTGAAATCGGCGACGGCCGGGTTTTCGTCCTGCCCGTCGAACAGGGATACAACATCAGAACCGGCGAGCGGGACGTACTCTGAGATCTTCGATTTGATGGCCGCGTGACTTTCTACGAGGCCGTCAGATTCTTCAGTACTGTTTCTTAAAATGGCCTTCCTTGAGCGGGGCGCGTTCGAGCCATCCCGCCTCCTCTCCTCCTCGTTCGAGTACCTTCCTGACAACGGACAGCGGGAGGAGCAGGATGTAGAAAAGGAGCGTCAGCAGCACCGTGGTGTTGATACGCCCCAGAACCTTGCCGACTGCCAGGAGAGGTATCCGAACGGCATGCCAGATCTTCTTCATCTCAGTTCACCTCGTTTCCCGGCACTTCGAGCCCTGAAGGCTGCCGGTGCTTCTCGAGCACGAAATCACCGATGACCAACAGATCGAGTCCCGTGCGCATGAAACATTGGTAGGCCTGCTCCGGCGACTCGATGATCGGTTCGCTTCGAACGTTGAAACTGGTATTGAGCAGCACGGGACAGCCCGTCCGGCCGGCAAAGCATTCGAGAAGCCGATGAAAGCGGGGATGGTCGGCCGCATTCACAGTCTGCACCCGCGCACTTCCGTCCACGTGCGTGACCGCCGGAATCGATCCGTCTCGGTCGGCCCGAATATCGGCCACGATGAGCATGTAGGGGCTCGGCCGGTCCAGTTCGAAGTACCGAGCGACCGATTCCTCCAGGACCGCCGGAGCAAAAGGGCGGAAGGACTCCCGGTATTTGATCCGTGCATTGATCCGGTCCTTCATATCCGGCCGGCGGGCATCGGCGAGGATGCTGCGGCTTCCAAGCGCTCGCGGTCCAAATTCCATGCGTCCCTGAAACCAGCCGACCACGGCTCCGCCGTCGAGTGCTTCGGCCGTCCGTGACAACAGCTCGTTCTCCGGAAGCCGCGCGTATATGGCATTGTGAGAATCCAGAACCGACCGGATCTGGTCCGCATCATAGACGGTGCCGAGAAGGGTGTTCCAGTGCCCCTTGTCATTGCCGGTTCCGATCGGCCGCTCCTGACCCAGGTGTGCGTAGGAAACCGCCAGAGCCGCTCCGAGTGCCCCCCCGGCATCGCCCGCCGCAGGCTGCACCCACAGATCCCGGAAACCCGACTCCCGAAGGATCCGGCCATTGGCGACGCAATTCAATGCCACGCCCCCGGCCATGCAGAGCGCGCGTTCACCTGTCTGTTGCCGGAGGTGGCGGCAGATCTTCAGGATGACCTCCTCGGTCACCTTCTGGATCGAAGCGGCGATGTCCTTGTGCTTCTCGGTGATCGGGCTGCCCGGGCGGCGTGGCGGTCCGCCGAAGAGCTCGTCGAACCGGCGGGAGGTCATCCGCAGACCGGTTTCGTAAGCGAAGTAGCGCGTATTCAGGCGAAACGAACCGTCATCGCGCACGGAAATCAAGTGCTCACGGATTAAATCCTGGTAACGCGGGACTCCGTACGGCGCCAGGCCCATGACCTTGTATTCACCGGAATTCACCCTGAAACCCAGATAGTAGGTAAAAGCGGTGTAGAGGAGACCCAGCGAGTGGGGGAATCGAACTTCCGAGAGGAGCTCGATCCGGTTTCCCCGGCCTCTTCCGAGGGAGGTCGTCGTCCACTCACCGACCCCGTCCAGGGTCAGCAAAGCGGCCGACTCGAACGGAGACGGATAGAATGCGGATGCGGCGTGTGATTCATGGTGATCCGAAAAAAGGACCGGCCCTTCAAAAGCCAGCTCCCGCCGGATCATGTCCTTGATCCAGAGCTTCTCCTTGAACCAGACGGGCATCGCCTTCAGATAGGACACGAGCCCCCGTGGGCAATTGCGTACGTACGTGTCGAGGAGCCGCTCGAGCTTCATGAAGGGCTTTTCGTAGAACACGACAGCCTCGAGATCCGAAACACCGCAACCGCCGATCTCGAGCGCCGCGGAGACTGCCCGGGCGGGAAAGGAGCTGTCGTGTTTGACCCGGCTGAAGCGCTCCTCCTGAAGCGCTGCCGTCACCTGCCCACCGTCGACAAGGCAGGCGGCGCTGTCGTGATAGAAGGCGGAAATACCCAGCACTCGAGCCATGACCTACCTGTCTTCTACCGTTCAGTAAGTTGGTCGGAAGCCGGTATCCGATCCAGGATCTCCGAACCCGCCGCCCGGAACAGAGCGTCCCCGACCACGTGGTTGCCCTGGGCCGTCATGTGCGCGAAATCGTAGTAGAGATCCGTTCCGCCTCCGCCAGCAACCGGGTTCGTGAAGTCGATGTAAGGGAGCCCCAACTCGGCGGCACGAGCGACACCCCGCCGCATCAAGTTCGTGGCGAACTCCTTGCGCTTCCCGCCCTTCGGCTCGAACATGTAGCGTGACGGCATGATGAGGACGCGAAACGGAACGTGTCGCTCCTCACACAGAGCCTGAAGACCCTTGAGCGCTCCGAAAGCCTTCCGCCAGCCGCCCGCCAGACGATCATTGTCGAGTTCGTATTTGTCGAAGCCGAGGTTGTAGTAAGTCACGCCGTCCCGCTTTTCGTGTGCGAACGGTTCGGACGGTGCGATCCGGAACATCAAGGTCAGCCAGCGCCGCAGAAAATCCGTGTAGACATAGGTCTTTTCGTAGAAATGATCGTCTGTCGCGCAGGTCGCGAGCATGTTGCCGTCCCAACCCACCACGTAGCGGCCGCCCACCACCCGGCTGGGAACCTCCGGATGGGCAGGATCCGTATCCCAGTAGAGCATCGCTTCGTTCGTTACGACCGTGGACATCTCGATGTCCACGATCATCATGTCGAACTGAAGATCCCGGCCTTCATGAGTCATAAACACGTAGTAGCCTGAAGGGCTGTACCCCTGACCGGCCGCGTTGATGACGTGGAAGTCGACCGCTTTTCCCGCGCCATTGAGGTGACGTTGAAGGACCTTGGTGTAGTGATCGGAAGCCGGAATGCCCAGACCAAAACCGATGGAATCGCCCAAGGACAGGATCCGGAACCTGCCGGGCGGTTTTTCCGGCGTCATGTCCGGCTCGTCGCGGAAACCGAAATTGTTGGTCTTGAACGGAACCTTCCAGAAGACGCCTTCGTAGTGCGGCTTGATCTTGACCGGCAGGTAGGACCGTTCGTAGACGTGATCCCGACGCTCGTCCGTCGAACTGAGGACGCTGCGCCGGATCAGGAGTTCGGCGGCGACCAGGACCAGCGCAAAGATCAAGACGAACAGGCCGATACTGAGCAGGTAGAGCTTGAGTTTCTTCTTCATGCCTCTCTCTGTGCGATGACCGTGAAGAAGCCCCCTTCCCGGTCTCCGGTAAATGTCTGCCCGAGCTCGATCAGGGTACGCTCCAACGGGCGGCCGGCCGGCTCCGCCTCGAACAGCTGCTCATCCGTCGTGAACCGGTCGAGAAACCGCGTCTTGGGGATCGACTTGACCAGACGGAGCCCGTTGGGCTCGAGCCACCGCAGGACTTCGCCGACCGTGTACTTGCGTTCGTGCGGGTGCAGATACTGATCGGCATACCAGGATGCCCGACGCTCTTTTCCGAGGCCTTCGCGCCGGAGTCGGGGGTCGAGAAAGAGCATGCGACCGCCGGTCCAGCGGAAAATGACCCGGCGCAGGTCGGTCGCCAGGCGACCGAAACGGTGATAGAGCCCAATGATCAGATAGCCGCCGGGTTTGACCATCCCTGCCAGCGTCTGAAACCCACGGTAGGTGTCGGAGGTGCTGTGCAGCACTCCGTTGCTGATCACGACGTCAAAGGAGCCGGGTGGGAAGGCCGGGCGAAACAGATTCATCTGAAGGAAATGAACGTGGCGCAGCTCGTTCCGCCTCCGGAAGCCGTTGGCCAGACGGAGCGAATTCAGGCAAACGTCGGTCCCGAAGACAGCCCGCCGGGCGATCCCGAGAAAATTGGAGAGCTGGCCCGTACCGCATCCGCATTCCAGGACACGTATACCGAAAGGGAGCTGTTCATCGAGAAGCCGGGCGAAGACCCCACGTCGCGCCTTGTCGAGCAGAGCTCCGACGTCGTCGGTTTCCTCGTAGTTGGGAAACGGGTTCTCTTCGTAGAACCCCCGCACGAGGTCCGTCACATCCCGATCGAACTGGCCGGGATCATTCGGGGCGAACAAAAGAGGAATGTCCTCCTCGAAGTCGAACGTCCGGTCGCATGCCCGGCACTGAATCACGTTCTCCCGAGCCAGCATCGGTCCCCCGCAATAAGGACACGCCAGCAAATGCAGGTAGGGCACTTCGATGGACGCCGGCACCGGCTGCTCGGTTCCGGTGTCAAGCCGACCGGCAGGGTTCTTCTGACTGGTTCTCGTCTCCCCAGGCATCGTTTGCTCGATCTCTCAATAGCCTTCCACGGGCAGGGGGGCAGAACGGCCGCTATCGGTTGCTCCTCGCATCAGAAGATTGCATAAATGAACGGGGCTACGGCAGAAGATTCGGAAAAGACGAGCAGCACACCGATGAACAGCAAAAACAGGGTGATCGGGACCATCCACCAGAGTTTCCTCGCCCAGAGAAACTCGAACAGTTCTCCGACGATCTCCATCTTTGCCATGGGCTAAGGGTAGCAAAAAAGCAGAATCTGGAACAATTGCCGCCCGAAGCCGACACGGACCTACACGGACGGACACGGACCTACACGGACGGACACGGACCTACACGGACGATCACGGACCTACACGGACGATCACGGATCAGCAACGTCAGTCCTTTGGGGACTGCCGGCCTGGCCCGCAGCTGCTCCTGTTCCACCGTGTTTGTCCGTGTCAGTCCGTGTAGGTCCGTGTCCGTTCCCCTGGAAACTCGATCTCGGAACCTCGACACTAGGGAGATGATCGGAACCATTCGTGCCGTGTTGTTCGACTTCGACGGGACCCTGACCGAACCGGGCGACCTCGACTTCGATCACTTCCGAAAACAGATCGGCTGTCCTGCAGGAAAACCGGTGTTGGAATTCCTGGCCTCCCTTCCAGCCGAACAGCGGGCTTGCGCGGAGGGGCTGCTCGACGAATTCGAGATCGAGGCAGCAAACCGGGCCCGTGCCAACCCAGGCGCCGAAGACCTGGTCCGCTTCCTTCGCGAAATCGGCCTTCCTTGTGCGATCCTCAGTCGAAACAGCCGGAGATCGCTGGAGGCGGCTCTGCGCCGGCTTCCCTTCCCGACCGACAGTTTCCAGGCAATCCTGACTCGGGATGACGAGATTCCCGTGAAGCCCGACCCCGATTCCGTCCGGACCGCGGCCGCCCGCTTGCGGGTCGCTCCCTCGGAACTGCTCTGCGTTGGCGATTTCATTTTCGATATCCACGCAGGACGCGGTGCGGGAGCACCCACGGTGCTGCTCACAAACGGCCCGGAGGCACCCGAATGGGCGAACGAGGCCGACCGGGTCATTCCTTCGATGTCCGACCTCAGGCCCATCATCGAATGGCATCGTCCCCTCGGGGCAGGCAAGCTTCCGAATACCCTCCTCGGATCGATGCTCTCCGCGTCCGGTCAGACCGAGCCGGGACTGCTTTTCGGTCCCGGAGTAGGCCGGGATGCCGCCGTGGTCCGCGCGCCGGCTGCCGACTCGGTCGTCGTGTTGAAGTCCGATCCCGTCACCTTCGCCTCGAACAATGCGGCTTACTTCGCCGTTGCCGTCAACTGCAACGACATTGCAGTGGCCGGAGGGACACCCCGTTGGCTGCTCGCCTCTCTCCTCTTTCCGGTTGGTGCCACGGCCGCTGCCATACAGGGCGTCCTCGAGGAATTGAAATCGGCCTGCCGTCACTTCGGGGTCGTCCTCTGCGGCGGGCATACCGAGATCACCGATGCCGTGACCCGGCCTGTCATTTCCGCGCATGCCATGGGTACGGCTCCATCCGGAAGATGGGTGGGACGAGACAAGGTCCGCGAAGGTGACAGGATTCTGCTCACCAAATGGGCAGGCCTCGAGGGCACGGCCATCCTGGCCCGTGAGTTCCCGTCCGCCGTCGCCGGGAGCGGACTCTCGGAGGAACAGATCGGCCGATGCCGGGACCTGATCTTCGACCCGGGCATCGGTGTGGCCGAAGAAGCCCGAATTGCGGCCGCGTGCGAAGCGCTTTCCGCCCTGCACGACGTCACGGAAGGTGGCATCTCGACCGCCCTGCATGAACTTGCCGGGGATTGCGGCTGCCGATTCCGCGTCGATCCCGGATCGGTCCCGATTCTCCCGGAGACGCAACGCATCAGCCAACATCTCGGCATCGATCCGATGGGGCTGATCGGCTCCGGGAGCCTGCTGATCCTGATCCGTCCGAGCTCTTCGGCGGCCCTCCTGCAGACCCTTCGCGAGGCAGGCATCGAAGCCTCTGAAATCGGCAGCGTCGAGGCAGGAACCGGAGTCGTGGATCCCGATGGAACGGCCTGGAAGGAGTTCGAGGTCGACGAACTGGCTCGCGTCTTTGCGAGGCTGGCCGGGAAGGACCAATGAGGATATCCGGGACTGGATCTCAAGAACTCACTGCGACGTTCCCTTGTACGGATGGACCGGTTCCCAGACCAGCCGCACCTTGGCCCGCCCGACGGCACACGTCGTTTGCATCTCTCCGCGGAGAATCCGATCCCAGTCGGGAGGCTGTTCAAAACCGGTGAAGAAGACGGTAAAGAGGTTCCGTTCCTCCGGCACCAGGCCGAGTGGTGTCCGCACCTCCGCGACCCACGTCCCGTCAGTACGCGCGATCTTCAGCGACTTACCCGGACTCCAGGTCTTCCCGTCGCGGGAAAATCCGTAACCGATGGTTCCCTGCCCCTGGTTGTCGTAAACGACGAGGTACTCGCCGGAGCGGTCGTGAAGCACGATCGGATTCTCGATGAACGTTTCTTCGAGGGGAGAAGGATTCAGCTCGGGACGGCGCTTCCAAGGACCGGACAGCGTGGGTGCCGTGGCGAGACCGACCAGCCAGGATCGGATCGGCAGTGTCTCCGTCCGGGCACTTCCGTAGAAGGCATACCAGCGCTCACCAACCTGGTAGGGATAGAACGAATCGGTTCCCTGCAGGCCCTCCCAGGATTCCGATTCCTCGTCCGGGCGCAGGACAACCCCGATGTCCTCGTAAGGCCCGCCGATTCCCTGGAGCCCCGACGTTGTGGAGAGCGCGCGCCAGATCTCCCCCTGTTGGTTGCTCCGGAACTGCGACTCCGTATTCGGAGCGGAGCGGTAGGCAACGTAGAAGAGATTCCATCGCTTCGTGGCCGCATCGAATACCGGCAACGGGGACCAAAGCGAGGCCCGGGGATCGGAGCCGTCGAAATTTCCCGACGATTCGTAGAGCGTTCCGGCACGATGCCACTGCAAGCCGTCCGGGCTGGACCAGTGGGCCAGGCGCATTTTCACCCAAACCGGGTCGCCGACCATTTCCGACGTGAACAGATGATATTCGTCATCGAGCTTGACCACCCGTCCCCCCTCGAAACCGTATCGGACGTCCTGAGCGTCCGGATGGCCGACCGTGAGGACCGGGGCGGGATCCGATTCCACGAGCACCAGCCGGGGCTCCACCTGATTCCCGCGCGCACAGGCCGCTCCGGCCAGCAGAACGAGCAGAACGCCGAGCCGGCTGAGAGAGTTCTTCGGTTCGAACATCCTTTCAGCTTAGAGGAGAAAGGAGATGGTGAAAAGCCGACCGAACAGCGAGTCGGTCCCGATCGATCCAACAGACGACGGGCGAATGGTTGATAATGTTGCTGCTGTGAAATCGGTCCGGCCAGAGCTCGCCGCTCTACATGGATGGATGAGGCGCCACGCCTCCGACCTGATCGTGGCTCCACTCCTCGTCCTTGCCCTCATCCTGTTTCACTGGGCCTTCCTGGAGGAGATGGATGTGCTTGCCTTCGATTTCGCCCTGCGCCTTCGCGGAGCCGAGGCCCCCGATCCGCGCATCGAAATCGTCGCCATCGACGACGGCAGCCTGGCGTCCGTGGGCTCCTGGCCCTGGTCCCCGCAGAAAATCTCGGAACTGCTTGCCAAGGTATCGGAGGCCGGACCCGCAACGATCGGAGTCGACCTGTTGCTGTCCCGCCCGACCAGCGAGTATCCCTTCCTCAGACAGGCCAGACGAGTCGTTCTGGCAAGCGCGCTCGGAGCCCGGACCACTCCCGAGGGGAGGGAGCTCGTCTGGCAGGAGCCAACCCTCGATGCGGCATCGCGCGGCATCGCCTTCGGCCATATTCATGCCGGCAAAGACTCCGACGGTGTCTGCCGATCGGTGCCCCTGAAGGTCTCCCATGCCGGTCGGTCCCGGTGGGCGTTCTCGGTGGAGCTCGCTCGCACCTTCCTGGGAGTCGAACCCCGCCGGGTGCGGTTCGAGGGAAATCGGCTCGAGATCGGCGACCGTCTCTCCATCCCCCGGCTTTCCACGCCGATCGACCGGGCGGTGGATTCCCTCGGTGTCCTGCCCAGAATCAGTCACGACCATCTGCTGATCAACAGCCGCGGCGGGATGGGGACGTTCCCTTATGTTTCCGCGGCGAAGGTCCTCAGCGATGATCCGCACGCCCTCGCCGCACTGCGAGGGAAGATTGTCCTGATCGGGGCTACCTCCTACTCCCTCGGAGACCATCTCTCGACCGCCTTCTCCGGCCCGAGTGAGACTCCCGGAATCGAAATCCATGCGAATGCCGTCGATACGATCCTCAACCGGCGATTTCTGGGTGCGATGCCCGAGCCCTGGACGACCCTCCTGCTCGCCGCCCTGAGCCTGGGACTGTGGTGGCTCCTTGCCGCCTGGCCGCGAGCCCGGACGCTGCCCGCCTTCGTTCTCCTGCTGGCGGGCGCCGTGGCGGTGCCTCTGTCCCTGTTTCTGATTGCCCGCTACTGGATCCCGCTCGTCTCGACGGGCTTTGCGGTCCTTCTCGCCGGTGCCACCAGCCAGTTCCTGCACTACTCGCGTCTGAACCGCCAGCTCAACCGCCGCTACCGCGATCTCTCGCGACTGCTGACGGACTCGCGGGCAGGAGCGGAACTTGCTCCAGCCGATGCGGTCTACCGGCGACACAGCCTCGACTGGAAGCTCCAACTGCTCGGGGAAGCCTCCGAGGCGGCACTGCGGTTTTCACGGGAGCGTGCCGAGATGACCTCGTTCGTCAGTCATGAACTCAAGACACCCCTGACCTCGATTCAGGGATTCGCCGAGTTGCTGGAGAACCCCGAACGCCTGGCCCTCGAAGACCGACTGGAAGCGGCACACCTGATTCGTGAGGAAACGTCCCGCCTGGCGCAGATGGTGACCGACTACCTGCAACTGTCCCGCCTCGAATATCATGCGGTGCCCCTCCAACCGGCCCCGGCCGATCTGTCGGGCATTCTCGTAAGGGCGGGCGTCCTCGTCGAGAGGGAGTACCGAAACCGGTCGATCCGCCTGCGGGGACTCGACTCACTACCGGTGGTGACCGCTTCGGTCGATCGTGACCTGCTGACCCAGCTCTTTCTGAACCTGCTCGCGAATGCCGCCAAGTTCAGCCCCGAGGGAAGCGAGGTGCGCGTCGATCTCAGGACGCACGACGGTGTGTCGACCGTCGAAATTTCCGATCAGGGCCGCGGCATACCGGAAAATGAGCTGACTCGGATCTTCGACAAGTTCTACCGGGGCAGTGCGGACCTCGACGGCGCGGTGCCCGGTTCTGGCCTCGGACTTGCATTCGTAAAAGCGGTGGCACAACAACATGGAGGTTCCGTGACAGTGTCGAGTCGGCCTGGATTCGGCTCGACCTTTCGGGTGACTCTGCCCTGCTGCGCTCCGGGCGGGACGGAGACAACGGCATGAATGCAAAGATCCTGGTCATCGAAGACGACCCGGCAACCTCGCGGATGGTGGCGATGGCGCTCAGGGCCGCCGGTTATGCAGTCGAGGCCGCCCGCAGCTGTGATGCGGCCCGCAACGCCTTGCGCCGCCAGCCGTTCGACCTCCTGCTGTGCGATCTGTATCTCCAGGATGGCACCGGCCTCGACCTGTTGCGGGAACGCCCTGCCGAGCAGCATGCCGTTCCCCTCGTCATGTTCACGGCCCAGGGCAGTGTCGAGACGGCCGTCGAAGCGATCCGGGAAGGGGCATTCGACTATCTGGCCAAGCCGTTCAAGATCCAGGACCTTCTGTCGCTGGTGGAACGGGCGCTCGAGGCCTCGCGACAAGCGGACGGAGGCGAGACAGCTGGAGTTCCGGGCTCTGCGGAGAGCATGTTGATCGGCAACAGTCCGCCGATGGTAGAGCTTTACAAGAAGATCGCGCTGGCGGCCCGAAGCGATTCCCCCGTCCTGATCACGGGAGAAACCGGGACGGGCAAGGAGCTCGTGGCTCGAAGCCTGCACCAGTTCAGCCCTCGGCGTGATCGGTCGTTCGTTCCCGTCAACTGTGGTGCCCTGACCGAAACCCTCCTCGAGTCGGAGTTGTTCGGTCACGAGCGCGGCGCCTTCACGGGTGCCGTCAGTGCGAGCAAGGGGCTGTTCGAACAGGCCCAGGGCGGGACCTTGTTCCTCGACGAGATCAGCGAAACCAGCCCCGGATTTCAGGTGCGTCTCCTGCGTGCCCTCCAGGAGGGGGAAATCCGGCCGGTCGGGGGACACCAGCTGATCCAGGTCGACGTCCGCGTCGTCGCCGCCAGCAACCGCGATCTCGATGAGTTGCTCGATGCCGGGAAGTTCCGGAAGGATCTGTTCTACCGGTTGAGTGTTGTGCATCTCGTGGTGCCCCCGCTCCGAGACCGGACGGAAGATGTGCCCCAGCTGGCCAATCACTTCCTTCAGCGATGCTCGGCGCACATGGACCGTCGCTTGAGGATCAGTGACGAAGCGATCGAGGCTCTGCGAAGATACGACTGGCCAGGCAATGTGAGGGAGCTCGAGAACGTCATCGAACGGGTGGCCGTGCTCAAGACCGATCCCAATATCGGGCTGGACGACCTGGCTTTCCTGCGTCCCGAGGAGGAGCCGGAGGCGCTCGAATTGAACGAGCTCGGGCTCGTCGAACGTGAGAAGATCGTCGAAGTCCTGCGGGAGTGCAGCGGTAACAAGGCGGAGACGGCACGGAGGTTGGGGATCGAAAGAAAGTCGCTCTATCGCAAAGCCAAGCGTCTCGGAATCGATCTCGAACATGTCAATTGACGGGTCGGTTTGACTCACGGGTGTGTCACGGTGACACACGTCCGGCCTACGGACGGTGCGGCGTGCGTCCCGGAGAGCCGGTACGTACGCAGTCTGTTTTGTACGCCGCCACTGGCACGAACATTGCTCTCCGACGAGAGAGGATCGAAGTATGCGACTTGTCCATTCTCTGCTAATAGCGTGGCTGCCTGCGATGCTCCTGAGCGGTGCGTTGCAGGCCGGACCGAGTGACTCCGAACGGGGCAGGGACATCCACTTTCGCGGTCCCGTTTTCACGCTGTCGCGGGACACGTCGGGCCACACGGTGCAGCTGACGATCGGCGTGAACAACGGCCAGGTCGATGTGATGGTGAATGCCTGGACCGAAGTGATCATCGGCCGTGGATTTACCGCCGACCGGAGTCAGCTGAAACTCGGTGATTTCGTCGAGGTTTCCGGCTTCTTTACGGCCACGCCCGGCAAGATCGTCGCCCAGCAGATTCACGTCGAAGATCGCGACGCACTCGACCTGCAGGGCCGCATCGAGGCAATCAACGGCAATCTGTTCCAGATCAGCGGCCTGAATTTCCTCGTCTACGACGATTCGGTCATACGGCCTTCCGGAAGCATTGCCTCGACCTGGTCGGCGGGTCCCGCAGTGGGCCAGCAGGCCCGCGTTCGTGCCGGCGAGGATAACGGAAGCTGGCGAATCTACGAGCTCGAATACGGCCCCCGAACCGTCGATTCCGAGTCCCTTCGCCTCGAGGGAGTGTTTCTGGGCTATTACGACTTCGGAAACGGTGTGACCAGTCCAAATCTCCTGATGATCGATGTCGGGCTTCGCGATTCGAAATCGAACCAGGCCATCGGAACACCCGTCGCCCGCGATCAGCACACCATCGTGGACGGGGAGCTCCGGCCCGGACGCGTCGTCCAGATCGACTGGGTCTTCGCCCGCACGCAGGGGAACCCGCTGCTGCCGCTGGCTCTTCATATCGTGGTGGATGCAAACGGGAACAACAATGTCTTCGACGACTCCTCCACGGACGGAGGCCCCGCCGACTGCGAGCTCGAGGGCACGATCCGGGCGTTGGGACCGCGACCGGGTGGCGGTCTCCAGTTCTACATCCAGGAGACGCCGGTTCGATTGACTTCCGAAACCGAGGTGAACTACGAAGACGGAACCGGCGCCGGCGCCGCCCTTCTGGCAGACGGGCTCGAAGTCGAAGTCACCGGAGTTCGACTTCAGGACCCGGCTCGGACGGTTCAGGCGAATCGAATCCTCATCCGGCGCGAAGGGCCGGCCGGCGATGAGCCCGATGACGGTACCGACACCAGCTCCGGCAACGGTCCGGGCTCCGGCACGGAGACTCCCGGTGGAAACCAGCCGGATGATGGTGGCGGGTCGGGCGATGTGGGCGGCACACCGCCGGGTGAACATGACGGAGGAGACAGTGTCGATAACGGAGGTTCGGGTACCGGCAGCGACTCCGGAGCACAGGAATCGACAACCGTCGAGATTACCGGAACCATCGAAGCGCTCCACCGACTCGAAGACCTGAGCGTCGACAGGATCACGGTCGGAACATCGGTCATCGACATTACGGCAAAGACAGTGATCGCAGGCGGCGGCTCGGACCAGACGGACAGCGCCGTTCTCGAGATCGGACAGACGGTGCAGGTCGAGGCGGTCGAGCGGACCGACGGATCCATGTTTGCGAAGAAGATTGAAATCAAGGACTGATCTCAAAGGCCTCCCCCAAGTGGGGCGCCCGACTTCGACGGTTCGGAGCCGGGCGCCCCGCGCAAAGCTTGTCGGAGTCGGGGGTTGGGCGCAAAATGAAGTGATTGGACCAAATCCAATGATCAGTCGAGGGGGAAGACGCAGGAGCATGAACATCATGCGCTGGACATGGTGTGCGCTCGTTCTGGCTCTGATCTGCCTGCCCCACGCGCATGCAACCCAGGTGCGCCGCGTCAGCCTTGCCGTAGGCGAAGCAGAGGTTCTCGAGGTCCGGGGACAAGTCGAGCGTATCCGGACGATCCAGGGAGTCAGCACCAACACGGGTCTGTATCCCGGGAGCGTAGTGAGCGCCGGCGATCGGCTCCGTTCGGCAGCAGGAGGCTCCGCCGTACTGGGGCTTGTCGACGGCAGTTCGATCGAACTCCTCCCCGAGACCGAGCTCGAAATTCTCGATTTCAAAGGCGGCATCCGGGAACTCTTCAAGATCTGGCTGGGCCGGGTCCGGATCAAGATCCGGAAGCTCGTCGGCGCTCCGAATCCCTATCAGATGCAGTCTCCGATCGCTACGATCGGGGTACGCGGGACCGAATTCGAGATCCGCGTGCAGAAGAACTCGGTTACGACCGTCCGGGTTTTCGAGGGGCTGGTCTCCGTGCGCACTACCCAGGTGAAGGCCCAGGAGGTGTTCGTCGGACCCGGACACGAGGTCACGATCTACCCACTGCGTCCTCCCGACCCTCCCGTCACCTTCGAACAGGTCGTGGCTGAGAACTTCAGCCGGGAATCATCTGTCGAGCACCCCCTGCTGGACAGGTTTTCCGCCTTCCCCGATCCGCATCTCGACCTCGTTGAGAATCCGGCCTACGCCTCGATGATCGTCCGGCCTTCGGGGCGCCTATATCTCTTCCCCGCTCGCTCTCAGTCATTTACCAGTCCGGAAGTGTCGTTGCTGAGTCCGCTCGGGAGGTTCCTGGATCTGAATGAACTATTCGCCACCGATGAACGTCGCCTCCAAGGCGTATCGAGTCGCATTTCCTACATCTATCCGATGGACGGCTGGACTCTCGGCGGCATGTACGAATTTCGGGGGTTCGATCAGAATTTCGATTTCCAGATCTCCCGCCAGGTACCCTCGGCCTTCGGGGGTGAGATCGATATTCAGCAAATCGGAAGCAGTCCGTTCGCACCCAACCTCGAATCGTCCAACCACTCCCACCGCGGGTTCCTGCTGGCCGCACGCCGGTCACCAGGGCGAACGATCGCCGTCTCGCTCGACTGGACGCATCAGGGAGGGGACATCCAGAGTCTCTACGAGTTTCGACCTGCCGGCCTGCTTCTTTCGAGCGAACAGGCCCATACGGTCTATTCGACGGATCAGCAGCGGGTGACCTTCGGTTACCATCTTGACAACGACGCACTGGGATCCCTGGGCCTAACCTACCGGCTCGGACGGATCACCGGCACAACCGCTCAGGATTTCCATCTCGTCGACCAGCAGGCCTCCCCCCTCGCCCAGATCGGTTCGAGTGGATTCATGCACGAAGCAGGGGCGCATTGGCGCAAGCGCTTCGATGACAGTCTCTATTTTTCGTTGAAGGGTTCGCTCGGCCGTACCGGCATCGATGAATCGGTCTTCAATTTTCGTACGGCCGATTCGGACCGCCAGGTCCGGTACTGGATTCCGTCCGTCTCCAGCGGCCTCGGCTACATCTGGCAGGATCGTCTGTTTGCCAGTCTCGACTACAAGTACTCGAGTCTTCTCGAATCTTCGCGGCGTTGGGACCTCCTGGACGGCGCTCTGGTCGACGACGAGCGCGGCGTTCGCCACAACCATGGGCTCAGCTTCTGGCTCCAGTACCACCAGCTTCCCTGGGGACTCTTCGTCGGCAGCGGCATCACCTCGTTCTGGGCATCCGAGACGCTGCGGGGACAGTATCAGATCGATTCCACGGGGCTTCGCCTGGATGCGCAGGGACGAGAGCGGGATCCGCTCACGATCGACGCCGAGCACCTCCACCTCAACCAGCTCGGATTCAGCGTCGGCCGCAGGTTTCGCGACAGACTGTTCCTGGAGTATGAGCTGACTCAGACCCGTGGACCGGCATTTCGACCGCTGAGTCACAGCTTCCTCCTTCGCCTCGCATTCTAGACGGAAGGGGACGGCCTGAAACATACGGGACCCATCGGACCTCTTCGAAGGTCGGGTCGCATGGAGGTTATCCTTCCCGGGCCTTTCCGCGAGCCAGGCCGGCTCAGAGAATCCGGTCTGCGACCTGTTTGGCGATCGACTCCACCCAGTCGAGTCGCATCAGCATGTTCTCCGAGCTCAGGTCGGTGACCCGGATCGTCTGGGCCGGCCGGAAGAGATAGTCCCGGATCAACTGCTCGGCCTTGGTGACCTGCTCCTGAAGGAAAGTCACCTGACGCAGGTATCCGTTCTCCGCATCGGTCCTCTCCACTTTCAGATCGAGTTTCTTGTTGCGTCGCAGGTCGGGAAAGACGGCCTGGAGAAGGTCCGCCAAACTGTCCGAACGATCGGCGAGTCGACGAAGCATGACGGCCAGAGCCGCGGCCGCCTGTTTCCGCTCGGGGTCCCTTCGCGCCTCGATCCAACGCTTTCTGAGGAGCGCGACGCTTTCACTGGACGAGCGAAGTTCTTCCAGGTCGCGGCTGACGGTCTTGCCGAACGACTCGATCTGCATATCGACGTACCGGTCGACCACATCCACGTGCAGCGCGTCCCGGTCACTGGTTCCGCCGATGAACTGAGTAGTGAAAAACTCCCGCAGGAGAGGATTCTCCATCATATAGGTCAGCAGTCGATCCGGGTCCTGCCGGGCCGCGCCATCCGAGGGAGCCTGTGCTCGAATCAGCGACACCGCAGACGACAGAATGCAGAGAACCGACCAGACCCAGATCCGACGAAAGTACCCGAGGCACCTGGTAGAGCGCTTTTGAAGCACCTGCGCGTCCCCTTCTCGTTCTGCTATTGAATTCTGCCGTTCTATTCTATTCCGAAGGCACCAGGAGAATCACCCGTTTGTTGGCATCGCAATGGGGAATCCAGGCTGACCGGGTCCGGCATCACTGCCGGGCCGTGACGACGAACAGGAGAATCACACCCGCCAGAACGAGCCGGTAGATTACGAAAGGCAGGAAGCTGCTGTTGCGAAGGAATTGCAGGAAGTACTTGATGCAGAGATAACCCACCACGAAAGAGACGGCCACACCGACCAGCACCGCCGAGACGCTCAGATCGCCCGTCCCCTCGCCGAGGGCCAGCAGCAGTGCGCCGTCGAGGGCCCCGAGCGCGATGATCGGAGTGGCCAGCAGGAACGAGAACCGGGCCGATTCCCGCCTCGAGAAGCCGAGCAGCAGAGCCGCCGTGATCGTGATGCCGGAACGGCTGACACCTGGAACGAGGGCCAGGCATTGAGCCGTCCCGACCAGCAGCGCGTCGCGCATGGTGACGCCGCCGACCTCCCGGTCGCCCCGACGCCGGTCAGCCCATAATAGAAGCAGGCCGAAGGCGGCCAGCGTCACAATCGTCACCCTCGGGATCCGGGCATATTGTTCGATCCAGTCCTTGAGCGCCAGCGCGACGATGACCGCCGGAATCGTACCCACGATGAGCGCATCCACGAGCGAGCCCGACCCACGCCAAAGCTCTCGTCCTCGAAGGCGGTTGAGAATTTCATCGATAACGTCCTTCCAATCCTCGCGAAAATAGATCAGCACAGCGAGCAGGGTGCCGCCGTGAAGGACGACGTCGAAGAGAATTCCGAGTGATGGCCATCCCAACATCCAGGGGAGCAGGATCAGATGGGCCGAGCTGCTGACGGGCAGGAATTCGGTCAACCCCTGCAAAACACCGAGGACCGCCGCTTGCCAGGTTGGATCGAGCATGCGGCACATCATATGCGAATTCCCGGCCTGCTGCGCAGGCGGCCTCCCGTCGGATCGCGGTGCTATACTCTCGTCTTCCGGAGCGGTCCGGACCGGACCGCGCTCCCGCCGCGGGACGGACCTCGGAACCCTGAGAAACTCGATGTCAAACCACCGCGAAACAGCATTGATTCTCGATTTCGGATCGCAATACACACAACTGATCGCACGCCGCATCCGGGAGGCTCGCGTTTACTCCGAGATCGTACCCTTCGATACCCCCTGGGAGGAGATCGTCCGGCGCAATCCGACGGCTCTCATTCTCTCCGGTGGGCCCAGCTCCGTGTTCGAGCCGGGTTCTCCCCATCCCGATCCGCATGTGTACGATTTCGACGGCCCGCTGCTCGGAATCTGTTACGGGATGCAGCTGCTCGTCCATCATCTCGGAGGGCGTGTGGAACCGGCTACGCGGGAGTATGGCAAAGCCGAGATCGAAGTGATCGCCGATTCACCGCTGTTTGGCGATCTGGCCCCCCGGATGTCCGTGTGGATGAGTCATGGCGACCACATCACCTCTCTGCCCGACGGGTTCGAGGTCGTGGCCCGCACGAAGGCCGTGGTCGCGGCAATCCAGAATTCCACGAGCCGGACCTTCGGACTCCAGTTCCACCCCGAAGTAGTTCACACGCCGAAAGGCCGGGAGATCCTCTCGAATTTTCTGTTCCGCGTCTGCGGCTGCCGCGGCGATTGGACGGTCGCCTCCTTCGTCAAAGAAGCCGTTGCCCGCATCCGCACCCTCATCGGCGGGGGGCGCGCAGTCTGCGGCCTCTCGGGAGGTGTCGATTCGACCGTCGCCGCGATGCTGGTCCATGAAGCCATCGGCGATCGCCTCGCCTGCGTCTTCGTCGACAACGGCCTGCTGCGGAAAGACGAGTTCCAGGAGGTTCTGGGAACTTTCCGAAACCATCTCCACCTGAATGTCCGTGGCGCCGCCGCTTCGCGCAGGTTCCTGGATCGCCTGGTCGGGGTCCTCGATCCGGAGCGGAAGCGGAAGATCATCGGCGAGGAGTTCATTCGCGTATTCGAGTCGGAGGCCGCTCAGATCGGAGCCATCGACTTCCTGGTGCAGGGTACGCTTTATCCCGACGTGATCGAATCCGTGTCGGTCAAAGGCCCTTCGGCGGTGATCAAGAGTCACCACAACGTCGGCGGATTGCCGGAGAAGATGCACCTGCAGCTGGTGGAACCGTTGCGGGAGCTTTTCAAGGATGAAGTCCGCCAGGTCGGCCGCGAGTTGGGCCTGCCCGAAGAATTCGTGATCCGACAGCCTTTCCCGGGCCCCGGTCTGGCGGTTCGAATCGTCGGAGAGGTCACCGAGGAGCGCCTCCAGGTCCTGCGCGATGCTGATGCCATCGTCCAGGAGGAGATTCGAGGAGCGGGACTTTACGAGAAAATCTGGCAGGCTTTTGCCGTGCTGCTTCCGGTCAAGAGCGTCGGGGTTATGGGCGACGGCCGCACCTACGAACATGTCGTAGCCATACGAGCCGTCGAGAGTCTGGACGGAATGACGGCGGACTGGGTGGCGTTGCCCCACGAACTTCTGAGCCGGATGTCGAATCGGATCGTCAACGAGGTTCGCGGGGTCAACCGGGTCGTGTACGACATCAGCTCGAAGCCGCCCAGCACCATCGAGTGGGAATAGCCGGAGTCTGCTGCGCAGATTCCATGAGAGAGATCGAACCATGAGTTTCTGTCATCTTCACCTGCACAGCCACTATAGCCTGCTCGACGGGGCGAACCGGATCGACGACGTGATCCGGCGCGCCGTCGAGCTGCAAATGCCCGCTGTGGCCCTCACCGACCACGGAAACCTGTTCGGCGCCGTGCAGTTCCACGACAGTGCCGTCAAGCACGGCATCAAACCCATCATCGGCTGTGAAGTCTATGTGGCTCGACAGGGTCGCAAACACAAGGAAGGACGATCCTCCGGAAGCAACCACCTGATCCTGCTCGCTTCGAACGAACAGGGCTACCGCAATCTGGTTCATCTCGTCTCGCTCGGGTATCTCGAAGGTTTCTACTACCGGCCCCGCGTCGACAAGGAGCTGCTTTCGCGCTACTCGGAGGGTTTGATCTGTCAGTCGGCCTGCCTTCAGGGCTCGGTGGCCTCGAACCTGGTGGGGGACCGCTACGAGGCCGCACGCCGGGAAGCCGGAGAATTGAGCGAGATATTCGGGCCGGGCAATTTCTATCTCGAATTGCAGGACCATCAGATCGAAGACCAGAAGACGGTCAACAAGGGCGTCCTGCGCCTGGCACGGGATCTTGGACTGCCGATGGTCGCGACCAATGACTGCCATTACCTCGACCGGGCGGACGCCCATGCTCACGACCTCCTCCTCTGTATCCAGACCGGAAAGACGGTCGACGACACCGACCGGCTGGCATACAAGACGCAGGAGTTCTACTTCAAGACTCCCGACGAGATGCGGTCGATCTTCCGGGACGTCCCGGAAGCTCTCGAAAACACCTTGGCGATCGCCGATCGCTGCGATTTCGCCTTCGGTCCGACCCACAATATCTTCCCGGATTTCGAGGTTCCGGCCGGTGAAACCGTCGACTCCTACTTCGAGAAGGTGGCGAGGGCCGGATTCGAGGAACGGCTTGCCAAGCTCCGGCGGCTCGAAAAGGAGGGTCGACTGCGCCATCCAATCGAACATTACCGGACACGGCTCGACAATGAGATCCGCGTCATCCAACAAATGCAGTTCTCCGCCTATTTCCTGATCGTGTGGGATTTCATCCGCTACGCCCGGGAAACGGGAATACCGGTCGGGCCCGGACGCGGCTCGGCCGCCGGCAGCCTCGTTTCCTACGCCCTGCGCATCACCGACGTCGACCCCCTCGATTACGACCTGCTGTTCGAGCGTTTTCTCAATCCCGAGCGGGTGACGCCGCCCGATATCGACATCGACTTCTGCATGCTCAGGCGCGGGGAGGTCATCGACTATGTGACCCACCGGTACGGGCGTGAGAACGTCAGCCACATCATCACCTTTGGGACCATGGCCGCCCGCGCAGCGATTCGCGATGTGGGGAGAAGCCTCAGCGTTCCCTATGCGGACGTCGACAAGATCGCCAAGCTGGTTCCTGCGGGCCCGGGCGTGACGCTCGACAAAAGTCTCGAGTCGGTCAAAGAACTTCAGGAGATGGCCGACCGCCATCCGCAGTATTCCCAGATCCTGCAGGTGGCGCGTCGACTCGAGGGTCTCGCCCGCCACGCTTCCACCCACGCTGCCGGAGTCGTCATTGCTCCCCGTCCCCTGATCGAGCTGGTCCCTCTCTACCGGAGCAACAAAGACGAAATCACGACACAGTACCCGATGTCCGATCTCGAGCGGCTCGGTCTTCTGAAGATGGACTTCCTCGGTCTGACCACCCTGACCGTGATCGACCAAGCCCTCGAGCAGATCTCCTCTCAGCTGGGACAAGAGATCCAGCTGCAGGAGATTCCCCTGGACGATGCCGAGACACTTCAGCTCTTTTGCGACGGCCGTACCAGCGGGATCTTCCAGTTCGAGTCGGCGGGCATGCGCGATATTCTGCGACGGCTCCAGCCCAGTCGATTCGAGGACCTGATCGCCTTAAATGCCCTGTATCGACCGGGTCCCATCCAGGGAGGGATGATCGACGACTTCATCGATCGCAGACACGGTCGCGTCGAGGTGGCCTACGAGCTTCCGGAGCTGGAAGAGACCCTGAGGGAAACCTACGGCGTCATCGTGTACCAGGAGCAGGTGATGCAGATCGCGAGCAGGCTGGCCGGCTTCTCGCTCGGTGAAGCGGATCTCCTGCGGCGAGCCATGGGCAAGAAGAAGAAGTCGGTCATGGAAGCCCAGCGGAAGAAGTTCCTCGAAGGGGCCCGTCAGCGCCAGATCGACGCCGCCAAGGCCCGGAAGATCTTCGATCTGATGGAGCGGTTCGCCGGATACGGGTTCAACAAAAGCCACTCGACGGCCTATGCCCTGCTCGCCTATCAGACAGCCTACCTGAAGGCCCACTACCCGGTCCATTTCATGGCGGCCCTGCTGACCAGTGAGATGTCGAATACGGACAAGATCGTCCAGTATCTCGGCGAAACCCGGGAAATGGGCATCGCGGTCCTTCCGCCGGACATCAATGAAAGCGACGTGAAATTCAAAGGAGCAGGAGACCTCCGGATCCGCTTCGGTCTGGCGGCAGTCAAGAACGTCGGCGAGGCGGCCATCCGGGCCATTATCGAGCGCAGAAGCGAAGTAGGCCGATTCCGCGGCTTCTTCGAATTTTGTGAGGAGCTGGATCTGAGGCTGCTCAACAAGCGCGCCCTCGAGTCGCTGGTCAAGGCGGGCGCTTTCGACTCACTGTTTCCGCAACGCAAGTCCCTTCTGGAGGTACTGGACCGGGCCATCGAACATGCGCAAAAAAAACACAAGGATCGCCTGAGCGGACAGAAGGATCTTTTCGGCGCACTGGCCGGCTCCGAACCGGAGGCCCCGATCGAAGTCCCGGATCGAGGGGAATGGTCGGACCGCGAGAAATGGGCGTTCGAGAAGGAGGTTCTGGGCTTCTATCTGAGTGGGCATCCTCTGGAGAAGTACCAGGCCGAGCTGAAAGGATTCTGTCGCTATTCGGCTGCGGAAGTCGATCCGGACCTGGCCGGTCAAGACGTGTCTTTGGGTGGAGTCGTTTCAAGCTTCCGGCGGCTGCAGACCAAGAAGGGAGACACCATGGCCGTCTTCCAGCTGGAGGACATGACCGGAACGATCGAGGTCCTGATGTGGCCCACCATCTTCGAGCGGTTCAAGCACTTCCTGGAGAGCGACAGTCCGATCTGCGTCCGGGGCCGCTGCGACGTCGATGCCCGGGGCGAAGTCAAGGTCCTGTGCAATGAAATCCTCGATCTCTCCACCGTCTGGAAGGCGGGAGTCGAGAAGGCGAGGATCCGGGTCTTCCTCCCGTCCCTCGAGGTAGGCTGCCTCGATCGCTTCCAGAGCCTGATCCGGCGGTATCCGGGGAATTGCGCGCTCGAGTTCGAGCTGTTCGACAAACAGCGCTACACGATCCAGCTCATTCCCTCCGAGAAGATTGCCGTCAACCCCGCTCCCGCTTTCGTCGCCGAAGTGGAGAGTCTCTTCGGGGAGAAATCCTGTATACTTGAAATCCCCTGCTAGCCTCTCAGTGCGGCTTTCCGTGTCGTGGACGGCGTGAGGCGCGGGCCGGGAAGGAGCCCGGAAGGTCCCCTGGGGATTATGGGACCGACGGTAGGACGACTCATGAACGAGGAAATCGGGAGCCCTTCGGATCAGCTCGAACAATCGGCACAAAAGGACGCCCCGGGGACTGCCAACCCGCCGGCCGCCCGAGAGGTGAACCGCCTCCGGGAGCGGATCCGCGAGCTGGAACACCGGATCCATCCGGCCTCCACTGCCTGGGATCAGGTGCTGCTTTCGAGGCACGAGCAGCGGCCCTACACGCTGGACTACCTGCCCCGCATCTTCAGCGGCTTCCGCGAGATCCACGGAGATCGGCGTTACTCCGACGACAAGGCGATCGTTGGAGGGATGGCGCTGCTCGAGGGATCTCCCGTGATGGTCATCGGTCAACAGAAAGGGCGCAACACCAAGGAGCGGCTCTACCGAAACTACGGGATGGCCCGGCCGGAAGGCTACCGAAAGGCGCTCCGCCTGATGCGACTGGCCGAGAAATTCGGCCGACCCATTCTCTGTCTCGTCGACACCCCAGGGGCCTATCCCGGAATCGGAGCCGAGGAACGCGGCCAGGCCCAGGCGATCGCCGAAAATCTGCTCGTCATGGCTCAAATCCGCGTGCCCATCGTCGTAACCGTCCTCGGCGAGGGAGGCAGCGGCGGCGCACTGGCGATCGGCGTGGGGAACCGGGTGCTGATGCTCGAACACTCCATCTACTCGGTGATCTCTCCGGAAAGCTGCTCGGCCATTCTGTGGAAGGATCAGGAGCATTCGCGCGAGGCTGCGGAAGCACTGAAGGTGAGTGCCGAGCACCTGCATCGCTTTCATGTCATCGACGAGATCGTGCCCGAGCCGGCGGGTGGCGCTCAAAACGACTGGGATCTTGCCGCCGAGCTGCTCAAACGGGCTCTGATCCGCAACCTTGAGGAACTCTCCGGAATGTCGCCGGAGGAGCTGATCGAGCACCGCTACGAACGCTTTCGACGGATCGGCGAAATCGCCGGCAGCTGAGGCTGCGGCTCCGCCGGATCGATGAACCCGTGGCCACGACCGAATTTCGATTCTTTGCCGATGCGATGCTGGGCACGCTCGCCCGCTGGCTCCGCATCCTTGGATACGACACTGAATATGAGCGGGATGTGGCCGACGATGAGCTCGTCCGTCGCTGTGTCGAGGAGGACAGGATCGCCCTTACGAGGGATCGAAAGCTGCTGGAAAGACGCGCCCTCGCAAGAGGACGACTGATCCACAGCACCCGGCTCGGAGGTCAACTCCGTGAGGTTCTGGCGCTGACGGGAGACGACCCTCTCGATCGCCCGTTTCTGTCCCGTTGTGTAGAATGCAATCACCGTCTCGAGGAAATGGCCCGAGAGAACGTGCGGGACCGGGTGCCGCCCTATGTCTTCCGGACTCAGCAGCATTTCCGGGTCTGTCCTGCCTGCGGTCGGATCTACTGGGCAGGGACCCACCGCGATCATATGCTCGAGCGACTGAAGGGACTCCTCGCAGAGGGCGTCTAGGCGGCTGATCGCGGGAGTCTGAGGCGAGGGCCCGGCAGTCTCGCAAAGACCGCGCTGTCCGTGAAGCTGCCGCCACTTATGCGTATAATGTCGAATTTCACCCGGAGACACTCGCATGGAACATCTCGGCGACCTCGAACGCACGTGTTACTGCGGGGCTGTGACGGAGAGCCTCGTGGGTACGACCATCACCGTCATGGGGTGGGTGGATCGCATCCGCGACCTGGGCAACCTCGTGTTCATCGACCTGCGGGACCGCAGCGGCATCGTGCAGGTCGTCAGCGATCCCGAAAGCGGTTGCCTGGAGAAAGCTCGTCAGGTGCGACCCGAGTTCGTGCTGGCCGTCGTGGGGGAAGTCGTTCGACGAAGTTCCGATACGGTGAACCCGGAAATCCCGACAGGTACCGTCGAAGTCAGGGTCCAGGAGCTGCGGGTGTTGAACCGCGCGCAGACGCCCCCTTTTCCGATCAACGAGGATGTGACTGCATCGGAGGAAACCCGCTTGCGCTATCGTTTCCTCGATCTACGTCGCCGACCGTTGCAGGAAAACGTCCTCTTGCGGCATCGCGTGTGCCTCGAAGTCCGCCGGGAACTGGATGCCCAGGGGTTCCTCGAGATCGAGACTCCGTTCCTGACCAAGTCGACACCTGAAGGAGCGCGTGACTACCTGGTACCCAGCCGGGTGCATCGGGGCCACTTCTACGCGCTGCCCCAGTCGCCCCAGCTTTTCAAGCAGCTCCTGATGGTCTCCGGATTCGACCGCTACTTCCAGATCGTGCGCTGTTTCCGTGACGAGGACCTGCGCGCGGACCGCCAGCCCGAGTTCACGCAGGTCGATATCGAGCTCTCCTTTCCGACGATCGAGACCGTCTTCGAACTCGTCGAAAGGCTGCTCACCCGCATGTTCTCCGCCGCCGGCATTCAGGTCCGCACCCCCTTCGCGCGCATGCGCTACGCCGATGCGGTGGACACCTTTGGAACGGATCGCCCCGATACCCGTTACGAATTGACACTGCGCGACGTCGGTGGTGCCTTCGAGCAGACGCCGTTCCAGGTTTTTCGACAGATCCTCGAAGAAGGGGGCGTCGTCAAGGGCATTCCGGTTCCGGTCGGCCAGGAGTATTCGCGCAAAGATATCGACAATATGACGGAGTTCGTCAAGCAGTACGGAGCCGGCGCGCTCTCCTGGATCCGGCTACTCCCCGAGGGAGGCGTCAAGTGCTCTCTGCCCAAGGTCGTCCCCGAGGACGAACTCAGGCGTGCCGCAGCTTTGGCCGGACTGGAAGCGGGTCAGTACCTCCTGATGGTGGCGGGTCCCCGACGCGTCGCCCACGATGCTCTCGCCGCCTTGCGGCAACATCTGGCGGTCCGGCTGGATTTGATCCCCAAGGACCGGTATGACTTCCTGTGGGTGTACGATTTTCCGCTGCTCGAGTGGGACGCCGAGGAGCAGCGATATGTCGCGCTGCATCATCCGTTCACGTCACCGCGGGATGAAGATCTCGACCGTCTCGCGACCGACCCGGCGAATGTGCTGGCAAAAGCCTACGACGTGGTGTTGAACGGACTCGAGATCGGCGGTGGATCGATTCGTATTCACCGTGAGGACGTCCAGCGCCAGGTTTTCGACGCGCTGCGCATCGAACGGGAGGAGGCCGAGGAGCGCTTCGGCTTCCTGCTCGAAGCACTCCGCTTCGGGGCACCTCCGCACGGGGGTATCGCGCTCGGACTGGACCGCATCATCATGCTGCTGGCGGGCGAGAAGTCGATCCGCGAAGTCATCGCCTTTCCAAAGACCGCCAAAGGCGTCGATCTCATGTGCGCCGCCCCTTCGACGGTGAGCGAAAAGCAGCTCAAAGAGCTGCACATCCAGCTGAGGAAGTTCTAGTTCATGGGACGGCCTGGGACGCATGGGACGTACAGGACCTGCGGGACCCGGTGCCTCGGGCTGTCCCACAGGTCCCAGGCTGCTCCATAATGGGAAGAGTCCGCGTACTCCCGGAGGTTTTGGCCCACCAGATTGCCGCTGGTGAAATCGTGGAGCGCCCGGCGTCCGTCGTCAAAGAGCTGGTCGAGAATGCGCTGGATGCCGATGCCACCTCGGTCCGCGTCTTTCTCGAAGAGGGGGGAAAGCGGGTCATTCGCGTCACGGACGACGGCTACGGCATGACGGCCGACGACGCCGTGCTCGCCTTCGAACATCACGCCACGAGCAAAATTGCGCGCGTGGAGGATCTGCAGGAGATCCACACACTCGGTTTTCGTGGCGAGGCCCTGCCCTCGATTGCCTCCGTCTCGCGGACGACCCTGAAGACGATCGACGCAGAAAGCCTGAAGGAATCCGCCGGTCCCGGAACGGAAATCGAGTATCAGGGAGGGCGTCGCAGCGCCATACAGGAGATTGCCTGGCCGGGTGGAACCGAGATCACGGTCTGCGACCTCTTCTACAACGTTCCTGCGCGCCGCAAATTCCTCAAGACACCTTCCACCGAACTGAGTCATGTCAGCCGCCTGCTGACCTGCTATGCCCTCGCCTTTCCCGGGACAAAGTTCCGTCTCGATCATGAGTCGCGCAACATCCTCGATGCCTTCTCCGTCGAACAGCCCCGCGAGCGAGTCTTCCAGGTTTTCGGGGAACGTTTGGTCGAGGCGCTGGCTCCGCTCGATTACGCGTCAGGATCGATCCGCATTACCGGTTTCACTTCCCTGCCCCACGAGCAGCGCAACAGCAGTCAATCGCTTTACCTGTTCGTCAATCGACGGACGGTCCGCGACCGGCTGTTGACCCACGCCGTCCGCCAGGCTTACCAGGATCTGATTCCGTCCGCGGCTTACCCCGTCGTCATCCTCTTTCTCGAGATTGACCCCGCTCTGGTTGATGTCAACGTCCATCCGACCAAGGCGGAAATCCGCTTCCGGAATTCTTCGGAGGTTCATTCCGCAGTGCTGCGGGCCATCGAGCAAAGCCTGCTGCTGCACCGCTCGAACCTGTCCAGCCTGGCCCGCGATGTCCCCTTCGCCCCCGGGGCCGCAGGCGAGAGCGGCGTCCGCCAGAGCCTCGACGCCTTCCTGCACCGCACCTCCAGCAGCCCGCTGTTCCAGGAACGGCGAGGGCTCGGGAGTTGGGGTGCCCGGGGATCGGATCTCCAGAACCGGCCCGAAGGTGACGCCGCTGTCTGGGGATCGGGCTCGCACGTTCGAAGGGATGCCGACGACCCCCACGAAGGTGGAATCCCGCAGACCGACGATCTGAGCCCGGCGACGGTCGTTCTGGGCCAGTTCGTCGAGAGCTTCATCGTGGCAGCCGACCGATCGGGTGTCATGCTGATCGATCAGCACGTCGCCCACGAACGCATTCTGTACGATCGAGCCCTGCGCGCTCTGGCGGGCGCCTCCTCCGTCCCCGTCCAACGCCTGCTGATTCCTGAGACGGTCGATCTGGATCCCGAGCAGGTTGCCGTCGCCGGTCAGGTCCTCGATTACCTGAACCAGAACGGCTTCGAGGTGGAATGGTTCGGCGACCGCACGCTGATCGTGCGTGGTGTTCCGGCGGTGACCGGGGATGTCGATCCGACCCGGCTGTTGGGCCGGCTGTTCGATGAGCTCGACAAGCTCGACGAGTTGCGTTTCAGCGGTACCGACGCGGACCGGGGTCTGCGGCGACTCCGGGAGAAGATCGCCATTTCGCTCTCGTGCCGGGCGGCCATCAAGATCAACACGCCCCTGTCGGATGAGAAGATGCGCTGGCTCATCGAGGAGCTCTTCCACTGCGAAAATCCGTACACCTGTCCCCACGGCCGCCCCATCGTCCTGAGACTGACCCTCGAGGAGATCCTGCGGGGATTCAAGAGAATCTGAAGTTTCGGATTTTCGATGTTCGATTCGGGATCCGGAAAACGGGAGGCCGGCCGGGAGCCGCCGGAAAATCGACCTTCATGTCGCCTCTGTCGGCAGGTTCGCGCCTCTCCGGGTTCGTCCCTATCCGTCCGTGTCGGTTCTATGAGCTCTCGCCCCGGCTGACCCAGGAGGGAATCGACGCCGTGTCGAGCCAGTCCCCGACCTGGCGAAAGGTCCTCAGCGACGCCAGAACGGTTTGGTAGTGCTGCATCGAATGCCGGCGCAGAAAGCCCTTGTAGAGCTCTTCCTTGGACAGTGAGAACTGCTGTGCGGCCTGACCTGCCGTCAACGTGTTCATCAGCTTCAGCGTCGAGACGGTCGGATCGACGTTGAAGTCGCGAAAAGGCATCTGCTCGAACATGTTCTTGAATGGAGCCAGAAATCGCGAGGCCTGACCGAGGGACATGAAATCAGCCATCGCAAAGCTCCACTCCACCGGGTCGAGGTTCAGGTTGAGGACCTTATCCGGCTGATCTGACGTGAAAACCATTCGCACGCGAGTCTCGCCGCTCTCGAGCACCCTGAAATTGATCGTCTGGAACGCGGCGGCGAATTCACCCGGACCGTATGCAAACGGACCGCGCCGGGGGTTGCGGATGAAGGCATAGCCGAATCCGTACTCTCCCAGCACGCCGGTCTCGGGTGCATCCTCGTTCCGTACGAAGTCGGGCGTCACGATCAGATAGCTCTCCTCTTTCAGTGGTACCTGGAGCTGAGGTGAGGTCCCTCCGAGCGGACGGAC
Organism: uncultured Acidobacteriota bacterium; assembly: GCA_963823995.1. Lineage (GTDB taxonomy): Bacteria > Acidobacteriota > UBA6911 > RPQK01 > JAPXNP01 > JARRKC01. The sequence continues at coordinate 7,747 of CAWGNQ010000001.1, read as the reverse complement.
ATTGACATTGAATTGATAGACCTGAAGACGAAGAATGACCCAGTCGAAGATCTTCCCGATTTCTCTGAGGTCGACGACCTGGGACTGCTCCTGGACAGGAACCGGTTCGGCTTCTTCGATCCCGCATCGCTTCAAAAAGACCTGTGAGAAGCCCATCCCGTCGCGCTCGATCTCTGTTCCGGGCCGAAGATTGAAGGGTCCCAGCAGCCCCGCCAGCGAACCGCCACTGCTGTCGACCGCGCCCTGAGGCCTGCGAAAATCACTGATCCGCAGAAAGTAGCGCAGGACGAACTCGCGAACCTGATCGCGCATCCAGAGAGCCGCTTCCTCCCTCGAATCCGTGGGTGCCTTGGGTTGGTCGTAGAAGACCTCATCGATCACGCCCATGGCTGGGAAGGGCCGGTTCTCCAGCCGGGCTTCCCCAAAGAACCCCCGGCTGCGGTCCGGACGATGGTACGTTTCGACGAGGTCGAAGGTCGTGAGCGTGCCCTTCGCCTCCGCGACTTCAAACCAGTTTTTGAGGGCCAGGCCGTCGGAAAGAAACTGCTCGGCGCTCTCCAGAACACGCTCGAGGTTGCCGTCGGTCTGCTCGGGTACGGTACGTGCGCTGGTCGCCATGGCTCGCAATCCCCCTATACGAAGGTCTCAGAGAAGAATCTCTCGTCGAAACGTTGAGATACGGACAGAACTTCCGCTGAGTTTATGCCTTCGAGGGCATTGGAAGCAAACCCTATCCGGACGAGACTCCAGCGCAAACGGGATCGCACGTCCAGGTGGTACTTAGAAGCGTGATCGACGGGTCAGCGAATAGACCAGGAGTCCGGCCGCAACGCCTCCGGCGACCCAGACGGCACGACTACGCCTCACGAAGCGCCAGGTGTCGGCGACAATGTCGGTCGACCGACGATAACGTACGTAGTCGGCGGTGCGCTCCAGTTCACGGGCAAGTCTTCCAGCCTCGAGCGGGCTGTCCAAATCCCGGCCGAGGTTCCGAATTTGAGCCGCAAGGCTCTCGATCCTGCGGCCGGTCTCCGACTTCAAGCCGGACGCCGATTCTTCTATCCGCGAGCTGACCCGCTGGGCCTGGTCGACCGTCAGACCACGCGCGACGGAACGACCTGCGTTCTCTATGAGACTCATGATGAATCCTCCTGTTTTCTTCCACTGTATGACTTCTGACCTCAGAATGACAACTGGACGACGAATCGAATTGGACGCAACCGGCTTGACGCCGGCCCCGTCGGTCGCTTCAATAGCCGAACTTGAAAGGAGCGCTCTAACGATGGAGAAGATTGCAGTTCTCGGTGCCGGTCGCGTCGGTCGGGTGATTGCCCGCGATCTCTCGGATCGATATCGTGTCACCGCCCTCGATGCTCATAAGGAGCGGCTCGTCGCCTGTTTTCCAGGGGGAGAGGGCACGACGCGTGAGATCGATCTCGCGAGCTCACCCGAGATCGCCCACCAACTGGCGTCGTTCGACCTGGTCGTCGACGCTCTGCCCGGGCACCTTGGACATCGCGCGCTGGAAGCGGCCATCAACGCGGGAAAACCGGTGGTCGACATCGCTTTCGCTCCGGAGGATCCCCTCGAGCTCGCCGCATCGGCTCAGGCGCGAGGAGTGACCGTGGTGGTGGATATGGGGCTGGCGCCCGGGATGAGCAACGTCCTGCTGGGACACCATGTCAGGACGCTGCGAAGCGTCGACCGGTTCGAGTGTCTGGTCGGTGGTCTCCCCGTCGAGCGCACCTGGCCGTTCGAATACAAGGCGCCCTTCTCACCGGCCGATGTCATCGAGGAATACACTCGTCCCGCGCGGCTCCGCGAAGCAGGCCGCGAGGTCGTGCGTCCGGCCCTGTCGGAAATCGAACGGGTCGAGTTCCCAGGGATCGGCACCCTCGAGGCGTTCAATACGGACGGTCTTCGAAGCCTGCTGCAAAGCTATGACGTCCCCGACATGCGGGAAAAGACGCTTCGCTATCCGGGTCATGCCCGAATGATGCAGATGTTGCGCGCGTGCGGGTTCTTCTCGACGGATCCCCTCGACCTGTCCGGCGCCCAGGTCCGCCCGCGGGATATGACGTCGAGGCTCCTTTTCGATCGGTGGATGCTGGACGACGCGGATCCGGAACTGACGGTCATGCGCGTGACGATCGAGGGAACGAACGCCGAAGGCGGCCGGGAGGTCCATGTCTGGAACCTCGAGGACCGCCGGGATCCTTCGAGCGGTTTCAGTTCGATGGCCAGGACGACCGGTTTCGCCTGCTGTGCCGCCGTCGAACTCCTGGCGCAGGGAGAGTTCCGGAGCCCCGGCCTTCATCCGCCCGAACGGCTCGGAGAGGACCCTCGACTCTTCGACGCGCTGCTGGAATATCAGCGTCGACGCGGTGTCGAGTACCGGCACGCAACGTCGGGCTCAACTGCCGCTTGACCTCCGTGAGGGGACGTCCCTATCGTGGAGAGACAAGGGAGGATAGCATTGGAAATCCGAATTCTTGCAACAGGTGGCACCTTCGATAAAGAGTACGATGAGATCCGCGGTCGCCTCTACTTCAAAGAGAGTCATCTCGGCGAGATCCTGAAGCTCGGAAGATGTCGGGTGAATGTCGACGTCGAAACGGTCATGCTCATCGACAGTCTCGAAATGACCGAGCAGGATCGACGGAGCATCGTCGAGCGCTGTCGCAACCTGTCCGAAGAGCGCATCATCATCACCCACGGAACCGACACCATGGTCGAGACGGCCCGTCTGCTGGCCTCCGAAATCCGCGGGAAGACGATCGTTCTAACCGGTGCGATGATCCCGTTCGCCTTCGGGAGTTCGGACGGTCTGTTCAACATCGGCGGCGCCGTCACTGCCGTTCAGATCCTGCCCCAGGGCGTCTATATCGTGATGAACGGACAAGTCTTTCCCTGGTACCGCACCCGCAAGAACACGACGACGGGCATTTTCGAACTGATCCCGGAAGCTTGACGTAGAAACCGGGACCCATTGACCGCTCTGCCCTGCCAGTTTAGGATTCCCTTCGACCAAACGAAGGGAGAACACCATGAAGCGACTCTGTCTGGGCTTGCTGCTCTGTTTCAGTTCCATGCCACTGCTTTCGGCACAGGCAAAACCTGCCTATCTCGACGCGGATCTCCGCGTCGACGCGCGGGCCCGCGACCTGGTCGGCAGGCTCACGCTCGATGAGAAGATCGCCCAGCTGAACTACCGGGCGCCGGCGATCGACCGTCTCGACATACCCGCCTACAACTGGTGGAACGAGGCCCTCCATGGCGTCGCCCGAAACGGCCGCGCTACCGTCTTCCCACAGGCCATCGCCCTCGGAGCCACCTGGGACGACGACCTGGTCTACCGGGTCGCGTCCGCAATCTCGGACGAGGCGCGCGCCAAATACAACGCTTCACAACGGATCGGCAATCGGGGCCAGTATGCCGGGCTCACATTCTGGTCGCCGAATATCAACATCTTCCGCGATCCGCGCTGGGGACGTGGTCAGGAGACCTACGGCGAGGATCCGTTTCTGACGGGGCGAATCGGTGTCGCCTTCGTGCACGGTCTGCAGGGCAACGATCCCCGCTACCTCAAAGCCGCGGCCTGCGCCAAGCACTATGGTGTCCATAGCGGCCCGGAGGGTCTGCGACACGAATTCGACGCCTCACCTCCGAAGAAGGACTTTCGCGAGACCTATCTGCCCGCCTTTCAGACTGTCGTCACCGAGGGAAAGGTGGAGATCGTCATGTGCGCCTACAACCGCGTCTACGACGTGCCCTGCTGCGCCAGCAATCTGCTGCTGCAGGACATCCTTCGCAAGGAATGGAATTTCCAGGGTCACGTCACCTCCGACTGCTGGGCGCTGGTCGATTTCTATGAGGGGCACGGCTTCGTCAAAACTCCCGAGGAAGCAGCGGCGGCAGCATTCAAAGCCGGCGTCGACGTGAACTGCGGAAGCGTCTCACCCTACCTGAAGGGCGCCGTCGAACAGGGTCTCATCACCGAGCAGCAGATCGATGATGCCCTGGTGACCCTGATCAAGACCCGTTTTCGACTGGGGCTGTTCGATCCGCAGGAGATGGTGCCCTACAGCCAGATCGGCCCGGAGGTCATCAATTCGCCCGAACATCGCGAGTTGGCTCGCAAGGCGGCCGAAGAAAGCATCGTCCTGCTCAAGAACGATGGTGTGCTGCCGTTGTCCAAGACGATCGGAAACCTCCAGGTTCTGGGACCCAATGCCGCCAACGCGGACGTTCTGCTGGGCAATTACTACGGAGTTTCAGGCAATTTGCACACGATCCTCGAGGGAATTGCCGAAAAGGTGGACCCGGGCTCGACGCTCCAGTATGCCCATGCCTTTCTGCTCGACCGTGAAAACGTCAACCCCGTCGATTACAGCGCGGGTGCCGCCAGCGGATCCGATGCGGTCGTGGTCGTCATGGGACTCACGGGGCTCCTGGAAGGCGAGGAGGGTGAATCCCCCGCATCACCGACTAAAAGCGACCGATTCGACATCAGCCTTCCGAAGAACCAGATCGAGTATCTCAAGAAGCTCCGCAAGGGCGGGGATGCTCCGCTCATCGTGGTCCTGACCGGAGGGAGCCCGGTGGCCATCCCTGAGATCGAGGAAATCGCCAACGCCATCCTCTATGTCTGGTACCCGGGTGAGGAGGGTGGACGAGCGGTCGCGAACGTGCTTTTCGGTGACACGATTCCGTCGGGACGTCTACCGGTGACCTTTCCGAAGTCCGTGGATCAACTCCCTCCTTACGACGACTATTCCATGGTGGGGCGGACCTACAAGTACATGAAGGAGGAGCCGCTGTTCCCGTTCGGATTCGGACTCAGCTACACGACCTTCGAATACGCCAATCCCACACTCGAAAAGACGCAGGTCGCCGCCGGCCAGCCGGTCACCGTCGAGGTGACGGTGACGAACACCGGCAGACGTGCGGCCGAAGAGGTCGTCCAGTGCTATCTGAGTGACCTCGAAGCTTCCGTCCGGGTGCCCCAATACGATCTGAAAGGCTTCCAGCGGGTCTTCCTCTGGCCGGGTCAGAGCCGAAAGGTTCGTTTCGAGCTGCCGGCAGATGCCATGAAACTGGTCGACAACGACGGGAACCTCGTTCTCGAACCGGGCCAGTTCCGGGTGACCGTCGGAGGGTCCTCCCCGGGTGCGCGAGCCGTCGAACTGGGTGCGCCCAAACCGGTCTCCACTCTGTTTACGGTCCAGTAGGAACGGGACCGGCCGTCTTCGTTTTCCGGGGTGCGGCTGAATAGGGCCGCGCCCCGTGACGTATTCGGGGCATGAAAAACAATCTCGGCACCCACATGGACGTTCTGGCCGCCCTCTTCATCGGCCTCGGTGTTCTGGGAGTCGTCGGAATGGGCGTGCTCCTGCTGGTCTTTTCCGCCGGAAGCGTCGCCCTCGGCTTTGCCAGAGCGCAGGATCCTTCGGTTCCGGGAATCTTGACCCTGCTGCCGATGGCGCTTGGAATCTTCTTCGCGGCCCTTGTCGCAGTAGCGACGATCCCAAACCTGATCGCAGCCTTCGGGCTTCTGAAGCGCCGCTCCTGGGGCCCGATCGTGGCGCTGATCGCCTCGATCCTGAATCTGCCTCATATTCCCCTGGGAACCGGCGTGGGAATCTACGGAATCTGGCTCTATCTGCAGCTCAACCGTGATGAGGCTTGGATTGCAGCCGATTCCCGACCGGCATCCTATCGGGAGGGTTGACCGGGACTCTCTCACCGGACTCGGAAAGGTCCGCCGACCCGGGCCCGAAGGGCCGGTCGGAATGGTCTCGCGCCTGGAGTTTCCCATCCGATCTGAAGCCCGGAGTTCCGAGTTCCTCGTCCTCAGTCGCTAGTGCCTCATAGGCTTCGGTGGCGACGCTGTAGACCGCAATCGGAGCGTTACGGCCTTTGACCGAGATCGCGCCCCGGTCCTCGAAGGGGAATTTGTCTCGCACCGATTCAAAGGTCGTTTCGCTTACGAGGATGGGCACTCCCACCACCTTGGTCGCGGTCTCGAGCCGCGAGGCCACGTTGACCGTGTCCCCGATCGCCGTATACTCCATCCGCTTGTCCGAACCGACATTCCCGACAATCGCCTGGCCCGTGTGCACGCCGATGCCGACCCGGATTTCGGAGTGCAGGTCCTGAAGCCACTTACTGGAGAGGCGTCTGAGTTCCTGTTGCATCTCGACGGCGGCCCGGACCGCGTTGATTTCCTGCTCTCCGTCGTCGAGTGGTGCGCCAAACAGGACCATCAGACCATCGCCGAGGAACTTGTCGAGCATGCCCTTGTTTCGGAAGATGACATCGATCATCGACTCGAAATACTCATTGAGGAAGCCCACCACTTCCTCGGGCGAATGCCCCTCGGCGAACGTGGTGAAGTTCCGGATATCCGAGAAAAGAACCGTCACCTTTCGCCTCATCCCCTGCAGGGTAAGCTCCCCTCCAGACTGGAGAATCTCGTTCATGACATCCTTCGAGACGTATCGGGCAAAGGCTCCCTTGAGCTCGTCCCTCTCCTTGAGCTCGACCGCCATCCGGTTGATGGCGTGGGCGACCTGACCGAACTCGTCCCGCGTCTTCAGATGGACGCGAGCATCGAAATCACCCTGACCAATCCGCTCCACCGTGTTCCGGACCGCCAGCAGCGGGCGGCTGACCCGTCCGGAAAGCGCGAAAGACAAAAGCACGGCCAGGGTGATGGACGCGCCGAGGGCGGTCAGTAGACTCCATCGAATGACGGCAAGGCGATCGAGAACGTCCTCGGCACGGACATCGACCCCGAGGGCGCCCACCACGACGCCCGCCCGGTTCCTGATCGGCGCGTTGGCACTCAGCCAGGTCCCCCACCTATCGACCGAGAAATCACCGTCCACCTGATTCTCGGTGACAATCAAAGGCGTTCCAGGCCGGCCTTCGTAGACGTCCCCGACGTGGGACTTTTTCTCCGGGTTTTCTTCCGCATCGACGCCGAACACGATCTCGCCCGGACTTTCCGGGTTGTACAGCATCGTGTAGATGTAGGCGACATCGACATCGGATCTGCGGTTGGCGTCTCTCGCCTCTCGCAACTGCCGAACGATGTGCTGATAGGCCTCCGAGTCCTCGTCCTCCCTGCTTCGGATCTGCCGTTGCAGATCACCATCGATCAACGAAGCGGTCGTGGCGGCAATGGAGAGGACCTTGCTCTGAAGCGCCCCAAACAGCGCGTCACGGGCGTGGTAGTAGAGGATCGCTCCTGCGACGATGCTGGTCAGGGACACCAGAACCGTCAGCGAGAGAAGCAGCTTGGATCGATAGGACATCAGTTCGCCGGCCTCCTCTTACCGGTCCCACGCCACCGCAATGCCGAACCAGAACTCCGTGTCGTCCGGATTTCGCTCCTTGTCGTCAACCACTGCGAACCGCACGTACGGAGTCAGGTAGGCACCACTCGTGCCGAGATAGAGATAATAGGAAGCGCCGAGTACGAGATCCGTGAAACCGGTCCTCTCGGTGTACTGCTTGAAATTGAAACCGCTGTCGGCACTGAGCGTGAGTCCGCCGACCGAGTGAGTTCCCCCGACCAGAAGATAGCCACCGTCACCGAGATCGAAGTCCTGAAAGTAACTCACGGACGGGCTCAGAGGCAGTGAGGGAAAGCTCAGTCCGGCGTAGGCTTCCTCGGTGGAGTTCTCGGACGGCTCCAGCCGCGGATAGAAATAGAAGATCGCACCGACGTTCACGTCCACAG